>CAVVJF010000022.1:0-536932 GCA_963748485.1 uncultured Candidatus Rokubacteria bacterium | reverse complement strand
GTGCGCGTCGCCGCCGCCGGCGCGGGCAGCCGGGTGGATGTCCGCTCGAAGTCGCGCGTGGGCCGCAGCGATCTGGGCGTCAACGCCAAGCGCGTCCGCGAGTTCCTCGCCGCCCTCGCCGCCCGCCTCGCCTAGCCGGCAGGCGCCCGCGCCGTCACTGGATATAAGCTAGCCGCGCTCGAGGAGCCAGCCGACGATCCCCGCCGCGATGATGACCACGATGGGGGGCACGCGCCCGGTCGCGAGCAGGAGCGCGGCGGCGGCGGCGATCACCGCGGAGCGGACGTCGTGGATGGCCGAGCGCGCGAGCGTGTAGACCCCGGCGGCCATGAGGCCGATCCCGATGGGGGCAAGCGTGCGCTCCGCGGTGAGCGCCCACGGCCGTCCGCGCAGCCGGCTCCAGTGGCGCGCCATCACGGCGGTCAGGGCGGCGGTGGGGACGAACATGGCGAGCCCGGCGAGCAGCGCCCCGAGCAGGCCGTGGGCGTGATAGCCGATCACCATGGCGACGCGCATGTTGGGCCCCGGGGTGAGCTGAGCCAGCGTGTAGCCGTCCACGAACTCCCGCGCGGACAGCCAGCCGTGCACCTGCACCGCCTGCCGCTCCATCTCGGGGATGATGCCGAGCCCGCCTCCGATGCAGAGGAACGAGAGCCAGAGCGTGGTCCAGGTCAGCCGCAGGAGATCCACTATTCGGTCTCGCTCCGCGGCGTGAGGGCCTCGGAGGCGCGCGGCCGATTGAGCCAGAGCCCAACCCCGAGCATGAGCGCGATCGCGGCCACCGTGGGCAGGCCGAGCGGCCCCACCAGGAGAAAGGTGCCCGCGCCGAGGACGAGCCCCGCGCGGCGGCGCAGCCCGACCCGCACGATGCGCGCCGTCATGACGAGGATCAGCCCCACCACGGCGGCACTCATGGCGTGGAGCGCGCCCGTCATCTCGGGCCCGATGCCGCGCCACAGGTACACGACGAGCGCGAGCAGCAGCACGCTGCCCGGCAGCACGAGCGCGGCGAGCGCGCACCAGGCGCCCGCGAAGCCGCGTAGGCGATAGCCCAGCGCCACCGCCAGATTGGAGAAGTTGGGACCGGGCATCACCTGGCTCAGGGCGAGGTCCTGGATGAACTCGTCGTCCGTTAGCCAGCCGCGCCGGACCACGAGGGCGTCGTGGAAGTACGCGCTCCGGCCGCCGCCGAGGCTGACGAGTCCGATCCAGGCGAACACCGCGGTGAGGCGCGCCAGACCGGGGCGCGTCATGCCGGCGCGTCGAGACCGATGGGCCCCCAGAAGACGGGCTCGGGTGAGAGGCGCACGCCGAAGCGCTCGGCCACGCCGGTCCGCACGCGCCGGGCGAAGGCGGCGACATCGGCAGCGCGCGCGCCCTCGTGGCACACGATGGCCAGCGTGTGCCGGGTGGACAGGCCCACCGGCCCCACGCGGTCGCCCCGCGTGAAGCCCGCGCGCTCGATGAGCCACGCCGCGGACAGCTTCACGCGGCCGTCGGGCTCGGGCCACTGCGGCATGGCGCCGCCCGGCGCGGCGAGGGCGCCGATGCGCGCGGCCTCGGCGGCGGCGACCACCGGGTTCACGAAGAAGGAGCCGCAGGAGCGGCGGTTCTCGTCGCCGGGCTCGAGCACCATGGACTTCGCCCTGCGCACGGCGAGTACGCTGTCGCGCACGTCGCTCAGCGCCGGGGCGGCGAGCCCGCGCTCCTCGAGATGGCGCTGCAGCTCTGCGTAGCGCACCGCCGGCGCGCCGCCGCGCGCGAGACGGTAAGTCACCGCGACGACGACGTAGCGCTCGGGCTCGCCGCTGCGGAAGAGGCTGTCACGGTAGCCGAAGCGGCACTCCGCGGCGGAGAGAGCGACGGGGCGGCGAGTGCGGCGGTCCACCGCGCGCAACGCGACGATGGTCTGGCTCACGTCCTGCCCGTAGGCACCCACGTTCTGGATGGGCGTGGCGCCGACGAGGCCGGGAATTCCGGAGAGGCACTCGAGCCCCGCCCAGCCGCGCTCCACCGTGCGCCGCACGAGATCGTCCCAGGGCTCGCCCGCCGCCGCCGTCACCTCGACGACACCGTTCGTCTCGCGCGTCTCCACGCCGCGCAGCGCCACCTGCAGCACCAGCGCGTCCACGCCGGCGTCGGCGACCACCACGTTGGACCCGCCGCCCAGCACGCGCACGGTCACGCCGCGCGCGGCCGCCCAGTCGAGCGCGTCGAGTAGGGTGGCTTCCTCCCGCGCCTTGACGAGCCAGCGCGCGGGCCCGCCCACACCCAGCGTCGTGCGTGACGCCAGCGAGGCGTTCTCGATGGGGATCACGCGCCCATTCTATCGTGACCCGCGCCCTTGACAGCGATGCGGCCGGCGTGGCTCCCTAGGGCTTCACGGGAGGCCGACATGAAATTCGGCATCGGGCTATCGGTGCAGCATCAGCCGGACGAGTCGCAGGCGCGACGCTTCCAGGAGCATCTGGAGCAAGTGCGGCTGGCCAGGAGCGTCGGCTTCGCGTCGATCTGGGCGAGCCAGCACTATCTCTCCGACCCCTTCACCTACTTTCAGCCCATCCCCACCCTCGCCCGCGTGGCCGCGGAGGCCGAGGGCATGACGCTCGGCACCGGCGTGATCCTCCTCCCGCTCCATCAGCCGGTGGATCTTGCCGAGCAGCTCGCCACCCTCGACGTCATCACCGGGGGCCGGCTCATCGTGGGGTTCGGGCTCGGCTATCGCGACGTGGAGAATCTCGCGATGGGGCACGATCCGACCGCCCGCGTGGGGCGCCTCGTGGAGGGTCTGCAGGCGCTGGAGCGGCTCTGGTCCGGCGAGCCCGCCTCGTTCGAGGGCAAGCACTTCCAGCTCCGCGACGTGCGCATCTCGATGCCGCCCATGCAGCGGCCGCGGCCGCCCATCTGGCTCGCCGCCAACGGCGACGCCGGCGTCAAGCGCGCGGCGCGTCTGGCCGATACCTGGCTCATCAACCCGCACACCACCCTGCCCATGCTGGAGCGGCAGCTCGCCCTCTTCCACGCCGAGCGCGCCGCCGCGGGGCGGCCGCGCGCGGCCGAGATCCCGCTCATGCGCGAGTGCTATGTCACCGACGGCGGGGCCTCCGCGTTCGCCGAGGCGCGACCCCTCCTGGAGCCCAAGTACAAGGCCTATCAGCGCTGGGAGCAGGACAAGGCCCTGCCCGAGGGCGAGACATGGAGCGACGCCTTCGAGGAGCTCGCGCGCGACCGCTTCATCCTCGGCGACCCCGGGCGTGTGCGCGAGGAGATCGCGCGCTACCGGGAGCGCCTCGGGGTCACGTCGATGATGTTCCGGCTCCAGTGGCCGGGCATGGATCAGGCGCGCGTGATGCGGTCGATCCGTCTCCTCGGCGAGCAGGTGCTGCCGCACGTCGCGTGAGCCGCGGGTGATCCAGGTCGCCCCGCTGTTCCGCGTGTCCGCCGAGGTCGGCGAGGTGCGCTCGCTGGGCGCCGCGCCGGGCGGCGAGCGCCGCGTGGTGCCCATCCTGGGCGGCACCTTCGAGGGAGAGGGGCTCGGGGGCGAGGTGCTGGAAGGCGGCGCCGACTGGCAGTGGCGCCGGCAGGACGGCACCCTCGACATCGACGCCCACTACGCGCTGCGCGAGCGCGGGGGCGCCCTCATCGAGGTGCGGAGCCGCGGGCTGCGCACGGGCCCGCCGGAGACGCTGGCGCGGCTGGCCCGCGGCGAGGAGGTGGACCCGGCGGCGTACTACTTCCGCACCGTGCTGCGCTTCGCCACCGGCGACGCGCGGCTCGACTGGCTCAACCGCGTCATCGGCATCGCCACCGCCGCGCGGCGGGCCCGCCGCGTCGAGCTCGACGTCTACCGCCTGCTCTAGCCTATCGGGGTCACCCGCCGACGCAGCCACCGTGACGCGCCGAGGCCGAGGAGCGCGGCGCCGACGAGGACCATGGTGCCCGGCCCCGGCGTCGGCTGCGTCTCCGCGAAGAGGAAATCGTCCATCGCCACCACGTCGTTCGTGGAGCTATCGGCGACGCCAAGCGCCGCATTGCCGGTGACGATTCGCACACGGGTCGCGAGCCCCTCGCTTGGGTCGAGCAGGATGCCGAGGAACGACAGCTCCCCATCGCCCGGTGCCGCCGGCACCGCGGCGGAGGCGATGAGGTTTCCATCGATCCCGAAGAGCTCGATCGTCGTGGACCCGGCGAGGTCGACGTCGGTGAACACCGCCCCGAACGCGGACGTCCCCGCCGGAATGGCGCCGTTCGTGCCCGCGATCGAGAAGTCGCCCTCGGTAACGTTGCTCCCCACCGGGACGAAGAGCCGCACGGGACTGAAGAACTGGAACGTGGTGCTGTAGTCGACGCCGAACACGTCCGAGAGATTGCCGACGCCCACCGAGATCGGCGCCTGCTGAAAGCCCGTGCCAGGCGTCGTGAAGATGACGCCACGGTTCTGGAAGCCGGCGAAGGGCGTGCCGGCGGGCGAGCCGTTCGGGTTGCCGCCCCCATCCCAGTTGATCTCGCGCCGACCGCCGGGAAGCGGCCCGGGCGTATTGCCGTTGTTGGGATCGCCCAGCGCCGCCCGGAAGGCGTTGACGGCGGTCTGCGTGCCCACGGCGCCCGTGCCCTCCTCGATGCTGAAGGCGTCGGCCGCGGGCGCGAAGGCGAGAAGAGTGACAACAAGCGGCATCAGCGGGCGATAGGCGGGCTTGCTCATGGTCCGGACTCCTTTGCGAAGCGATGCGCCCGCACCGCTACAGGAGCATGTGGCGTGCCGCCTTCCTAAATCCGCATCGATGAACGATTCTCCGGGATGGGTCGAAAAGGCCCGGCCGACATTCGTAAGGCTGACGAAGCCCGTCGGCAGCACGTCGAGGATCAATGAGCGGGCGGCATTGCGCGCGCGTCGCGCATCTTCGCGTCAGTGCTTACTCTTCCGTCACGAGGCGAATTGCAACGCGGTGTCGGACTCTCTTACAGAACGGCGGAACGGCGTTACACAAATGAGGAAATTCCGGTCAAAGCAGCGGTCGCACGCGATCGAGGACGTCTTGGTGAAACACCTCGTAGCGAAAGCGCGCGGCGCGCAGCCGCGCGGCCGCTCCCATTCGGGCGCGAAGGCTGTCGTCGCGAATGAGGGTCACGGTGTAGGCCTCGAGCTCCTCGAGTCGGTCCCAGAGGAAGCCGCCGACGCCGTGCTCGACGATCTCCGGCTGGCCTCCCTTCCGGATGACCACCGGCACGCTACCCGCTGCCATCGCCTCGACGGTCGTGGCGCCGAAGTGCTCGCTGAGCCACGGGGTTGCCGCCTCGTCGTGGTCGAGCCCGGCGGCATGCCAGAAGATGCCGGACCGCGCGTAGAGACCGCGAAGAGTGTCGTGCGACACGTTGTCGAGCGGGCGGACGGGCACGCCCGCTGCCTCCGTCTGGACCCGCGCGAAGACGCGACGCTCGGCCGCATTCCGCACGCTCCCCGCGGTGACGTATTCCCAGCCGGGCGCGGCGCCCACGAGCCGCCGGAAGGCGCGCACCATCGCCTCCTGCTGCTTGATGACGGGCGTCGCGGCAAACCGGCCGACGCTCAGGATGGTCGGCGTCTTTGGCACGACCTCGAACCGGCAGTCCACCGGCGGATACACGACCTCGCTGTCCACGTCCCAGAGACGGCGGGTCCACTGCTGCGTGAAACGCGAGTTCGCGAGCTTCACCTGGTAGCCCGCCATCCGCCGTCGCCAGCCCCATCCGTAGTAGGACAACCGGGCCGCGTGGCGAAGGCGGCCGAGCGCGCCCGTGGGCGGCGTGTTCCACGGCCACTGCGCGCGCTTGGGCACGAAGGGAAAGAGCACGCGCAGGAGGCCGACGCGCGCGTGGCAGAACGGCGGCGGCTCGTGGACGAGGGCGACGAAGAGATCGTAGGGCGCGCTCAACGGCGCGTCGAGGGCGGCGCGCGCGTGCCAGTAGCCGGGAGCCCCTGGGCGCCGCCGGGGCACGGCCGGCGGACGGCCCACCGCGCGCTCCGCGACTCGGGACAGGTCGACACCGGTGACGCCCTCGAGGCGATCCCGCACCGGCGTCGCTGCGTGATGCACGAGCTCCACGGCGTGCTCGCTCGCGAGCGCGCCCGCGAGGATCGCGCTGGTGCGCTCGGCGCCGCCCGCCGCGCCCGTCAACCAGGGGAAGTAGATCCCCACCTTCATGGAAGCCGGGCGGGCGGCGAATCCTCCAGGCGCCGGACGCGCAGGCGCGGCAGATCGCGGGGAAGCGCGCGCGCGAGATCGAGCACGGTCGTCCCGTCGGCGCAGGCCTCCGCGAGCGCGGCCGAATCGATCCCCGGCTTCCCCACGACCACGAGCGCGCCGCGGGGGATCGCCCCCACCAGGGTCGGGCGGAGCAGCGTGGTGAGGTGGGTCAGGTGGCCGCGCGCGAACTCGAGGTTCGCGCCGTGCAGCGCCGCGGGATCGACGTCGGGGTCGTGGATGGTGAGCGCGATCCCCTTCCCCAGCAGCCGCTCGGCGAGGTCCACCAGCGGGCTCTCGCGCAGGTCGTCGACGCCCGGCTTGAAGCTGAGCCCGAGGAGTGCGACCGCGGGCGCCCCGTGCGCCATCACCCATTCCACCGAGCGCCGGAGCACGTGCGCGTTGGACTCCAGAATGGACGCGAGCAGCGGCGTCGGCGCGCCCGCCATCTCCCCCACGCGGTTGAGTGCCCTCAGATCCTTGGGCAGGCACGAGCCGCCGAACGCGAAGCCCGGCCGCAGATAGGCGGGCGAGACGTTCAGGATCCAGTCCTCCCGCACCAGCGCCATGACCTGGTCGCCGTCGGCCCCGAAGGCGGGGGCCACCGCGGCGACCTCGTTGGCATAGGCGACCTTCAGCGCGTGGAAGGCGTTCGCGGCGTACTTGACCAGGCTCGCGGTCCCGGGGCTCATCACGTGGAACGGCGCCGCGATGCCCCGATAGAGGTCGCGCATGGGCGCCACCGCGGCCGGGTGGTCGGTGCCCACGATCACGTAGGGCGGGGTCATGAAGTCCGCGAGCCCCTGCCCCTCGCGGAGGAACTCCGGGTTCACCACGAAGCTGACCTCCGCGCCCAGGCGGGCCCCGAGCGCGCGCGCGAGCAGCGCATGACCTCGCCGGCGATCTGCGAGCCGGGCAGCGTGCTGCGGAGCGCGATGACAATGGGAGCCGGCGAGGCGGGGGGAGCCGGCGCGGCGGGTAGGGCCGCCGCGATCTCGGCCATCACCTTCAGCACGTGGGAGGCGTCGGCGACGCCGGTGGCCGCGCTCGCCGTACCCACGCAGACCAGCGCCGTCTCCGCGCCCGCCAGCGCCGCCGCGGCCGTCTCGGTGACGGCGAGGCGACCGGCGGCGAGGTGGGCCGCAAGCGCCGCGCCGAGCCCCGGCTCGGACACCGGAGCAAGGCCCGCACGGAGCCGGGCGAGCTTGGCGGGCGACACCTCCACGAGCGCGACGTGGTGCCCGAGCGAGGCCAGCCCGGCGGCGCTGACGGCGCCGACATAGCCGGCCCCGAAGATCGCGACCCTCAGATCACCTTCTCCGTCCGCAGGGCGGCGACGTCGGCCGCAGACAAGCCGAGCTCGCCCAGAATCTCCGCGGTATGCTCGCCGGTGTCGGGCGCATGGGTGCGAACCAACCCGGGCGTGCGTGAGAGCGTCACCGGCGGCGCCTGCACGCGGATCTCGCCCAGGGCGGGATGCGTGACCGGCACCGTCATGCCCAGGTGCTGGATCTGCTCGTTCTCGAACACCTGCTTCACGTCGAGGATGGGCCCCGACGGCACGCCCTTGGCGTTGAGCAGCTCAACCCACTCCGCACTCGTCTTGGTGGCAAAGGCCTTCTCCAGCTCGGGGGCGAGCGCCTTGCGATTCCGGGAGCGGTCGGGCGCGGTCTTGAAGCGGGGGTCGTCCAGCAGCGGCTCGGTGCCGAGCGCCTCGCAGAGGCGTCGGAACATGTTCTGGCCGGACGCGGCGATGTTGATGTGCCCGTCAGCCGTGGCGAAGACGCCGGTGGGAATGACCGTGGGGTGATCGTTACCCGCCTGCGGGGGAATCTCGCCGGCGATCAGCCAGCGCGCGGCCTGGAAGTCGAGCATGGTGACCATGGCCTGCAGCAAGGAGGTGTGCACCCACTGCCCCGTGCCGGAGCGCTCGCGCTCCAGCAGCGCCACCAGGATGCCCTGCGCGAGGAAGATGCCGGCGGTGAGGTCGGCCACGGGAATGCCCACGCGCACGGGCCCCTGCCCGGGCAGCCCGGTGATGGACATGAGCCCGCCCATGCCTTGCGCGATCTGGTCGTAGCCGGGGCGGTCGCGATAGGGGCCGCTCTGCCCGAAGCCCGAGATGCTGCCGTAAATCAACCGAGGGTTGTCTTTACTCAAAGTCTCGTAGTCGATGCCGAGGCGGTTCTTGACGTCGGGTCGGAAGTTCTCCACCACCACGTCGGCCCGGGCGATCAGGCGCTTGAGGATCTCGATCCCCTTCGGCGCCTTCAGGTCCAGCGTGATCGAGCGCTTGTTCCGGTGCAGGTTCTGGCTGTCGAAGCCCCGCCGCGGGAAATCGCCCTCGACGTCCTCGCGCGCCGACACCTGGATGACCTGCGCGCCCATGTCCGCGAGCTGACGCACGCAGGTGGGGCCGGAGCGGGCGCGGGTGAGGTCAATGACGGTGTACGGCGCGAGCGGCAGGCTCATTTCCGGGCTCCTTGCTCGGGGGGAAGAATCGCCGACTGGCTCAGCGAGGCCGGGTTGCGCATCCCCCAGCGCCCGGCGTCCACGGCGGTGAGGAAGTCGAGCACGCCGCGATTGAACGCCTCCGGCTCTTCCAGGTTCACGGTGTGTCCGGACTTTGGCAGGACCAGCAGTCCCGATGACCGGATCTTCCGCTTGAGGTAGAGCGCGGGCTCCAGGCACGGCTCGTCCTCGTCGCCGGTGACGATGAGGGTGGGCACCTCGAGCCGCTCGAGGTCACGCTCCAGGTCGTACACCGAGGGCCGGCTCATCTGCACGCCCCGCATCGTCAGCGCGTGGCCTTCCGCGGACTGGGCGACGAACTGATCGTAGAGCTCCTGCCAGCCCTTGGGGTCCTTGTCCATCAGCTGCACGCGCGTGGGACCCTTGGTGTAGAAGTCCGCGACGGCGACGATGCCGTCGTCCAGGAAGCGCCGCGCCGTCTCCTCCACGTCCTTCCGGAATCGCTCGCGCTCGCCGGGCACGCTGCCGTACCCCGCGCCCGCCACCACCAGCGAGAGCGCGCGGGCGGGGTGGCGGAGTCCGAAGTGCAGCGTGGCGTACCCGCCCATGGACAGCCCGCAGATGTGCGCCCGCTGGATGCCGAGGGCGTCGAGGAGGCCGCGGATGTCCTCGGCCGCGCGCTCCTGCGAATAGGCGGCGGGATCGGTGGGCACGTCCGACGGCGGATAGCCGCGAGCGTTGTAGGCGATAGTGCGATAGCGGCGGGCGAAGAAGCGCACCTGGAGATGCCAGCTCTGGTAGTCGCCGGCGAACTCGTGGACGAAGACGAGGGGCACGCCCTCGCCGACCTCCTCGTAGAAGAGACCGATGCCGTCGACACGCGCGGTGGGCATGGGAGCCCGAGTGTACTCCAGCCCGCGAACGGGCTCAACGCCGCGGCAGGCTCTCCTCACCGAGGCACTCGCGAAACACCGCGCCCAGCGCCGCCGCCCCTTCGCCCAGGCAGCTCCGGTGGTTGCCCGGCACCGAGTGCACGCGCAGCCGCGGTGCGACCCGCCGCCACACACGCATGGAGCGCCGGCGCCGACCGCGCTCCTCCTCCACGGGCCAGATGACGTCGACGAGCCCGTCGTAGCGCCCGGGCAGGTAGGCGCGGATATTTTCGAAGTACTCGCGGTTGCGCAAGTCGACCGGGCGCACCGGCATCGGCGGAGGGCCCACGCGTGGCAGGTTCAGCCCGGGTGACCGCCCCAGCCCGGCCATGGATCGCGCCTTGGCGGCCAGGTAGCGGAGCTTCCCGCCGAGGGACACGCTCCGGAACGCGCGCGTCCGCTCGGCGTAGTACTCGCTGAGGTCCTCGGCCCGACGGGCGAGATCACCAAACCATCCGCCCGCGGTGGGAACCGCCGGCGCGAGGAGGACGACCCGCTCGACCCGCTCTCCCGCGGCGGTCAGCCGGCAAGCGACCTCGTACGCGACCAGCGCGCCATTGCAGTACCCGCCGAGGCGGTAGGGGCCCTTCGGGCGCACCGTGCGCAGCAACGCGAGCTGATGAGCCACGAGCGCTTCGAAGTCGGCGGCGAGCGGGCCGCCGTCGTGGCCGGGGGGCGCCAGCGCGTAGAAGGGCTGATCCCGGCCAACATGCCCGGCAAGCGTGAGGCAGTAAAAGCCGCCGCCGCGCAGGTCGCCGTGGAAGAAGTGGAAGTCGGGACGCGAGTCCAGCCCGCGGCGCGGCAGGTTTCGCGCCAGGACGTCGCGCGACGCGGAAACGGGGGAGGCCAGAGCGCTCACCGCGCCCCGAGCCGGCGCTCGATCACGGCGCTCAGGCTGCCCACCGTGGCCAGGGCCGCCTCGCCGAAATCCGTCGTCGGATCGAAGTCCACCTCGAACTCCGCCTCCACCGCCACGATCAGCTCCAGCAGCGCCACCGAATCGAGCCAGAAGCCGCCGTCGCGCAACGGGGTGCTCGCGTCGATCTCCGCGGGCGCGCGACCAGGACCGGCGACGTCCCGCACGATCTTCAGGAGCCGCTGCCGTATCGCCTCGTCGCTCATGCGACTTGAATCTTACGACTTCGTAGGGTTTTCCGACAGGTTCTCCATCGCCTCCTTGGCGAAGGCGGCATTCACCAGATCGGCGTAGCGATGGGGTCGCCGGATGAACCCGCCCGTGAGGAGAATCACCTGGAGCGTGTCGTAACCGGACCGGCGCAGCAGGGGGTCTCGGGCCCACGTCTGCTGGCGCTGGAACCGCGCGACGGCCCGCTCGAGCAGTGCGCCGTCCATCTCGGGAAACGCCGCGGCCACCACTTCGGCGATCTCGGCGGCGTCGCGCCCGGCGAGCCACCGCTGCGTCCGGTACACGGCGCGCGTGAAGCGCCGGACCGTGTCCGGCTCGCCGGTGAGGACGTCCGGGGCCGCCATGTAGGAGGTGAACGGCACCGGGCCGGTGGCCTCCCCCATCGACGCCACCACGTGCGCAGCGCCCTCCGCGACCAGCGTCTCCACCGCGGGCTGCGTCGTTTCCAGGTAATCGCCCGTGCCCGCGCGAAAGGCCGCCAGCGCCTCCGCGAGCGGCCGCTCGCGCTCGATGCGCACGCGGGCGGGATCCACGCCGTGGCGGCGCAGCACGGTCAGCATGCATTGCCAGGGCGTGGGCGCCTCCGCGAACGAGAGCACGGTCTTGCCGATGAGGTCGCCGAAGCGGAAGCGCGGCGCCGGCGCGCGCGCGAGGAGAAAGAAGCCGCTGCGGCTGCACACCTCGGCGAAGTGCGCCACGTGGCGGCCGGTACGGTCGGCGAGCTCGAAGCTCCGCATGAGACCGCCCAGGCAGATCTCGAGCTCGCCGTCGAGCAGGGCCTGCATGGTGCCGCGCGGATAGCGGGCGGCGGGGACGACGGTGACGTCGAGCCCCTCGGCGGCGAAGTGCCCCAGCGCCACTCCCGCGGGCAGCGGGGCGTAGAACGGGGTGTGGAACGGCATCGGCACGGTGAGAGGGCGGCTCATGGGTCCCTCGAGGACGCGGCGGAGTATAGCAGCGGCCGCCGTCCCGCCCGCGCGATTCCGCATTCCGCGCGAGGCGTGCTAGCGTGGATGCATGGCGATTCACAAGCGGCTGATCAAGGCAGTCCTCACGCGGCGAGGCTACGAGCTGCGCCCGGCCGCGCCCCCGGCCCGCGATGACGGCGAGCGCGAGGCTTTCGCCAAGGCGGGCGACGAGATCCAGCGCCGGCACCGGGCCCAGACCCGCGAGACCGTGGCCGCCCTGCGCAAGAAGTACGCGGGGCCGGTGTGGGGGCGCGTGGAGACCTGGAGCGTGCTCGAGCGTCTCGCCCAGTGCGTGGACCCGACCGATACCCGGCTCTACGGCGCGAGCCAGCAGATGCACGTTCTCCAGGTCCTCGCCGCCATGGAGTCGGCGGGCGTCACCGATCGCGCCCTCCTGGCCGCCGCCCTCCTGCACGACATCGGTAAGGTGCTCCTGCTCACCGGCGAGGCGCCCGAGCACGTGGTCTGCTTCAACGGGCCCATCGGTGAGCACGAGCCCGGGTGCGGGCTCGACGCGGCGTGGCTCCAGTGGAACCACGATGAGTTCGGCTATAGCCGGCTCAAGGACGAGGTGGACGAGCCGGTGGCCTGGCTCGTCCGCTACCACAGCATCGACCCCGCGCGCTGCGCGCCGCTGTTCGACGCGCGCGACCGCGCCTACGCGGAGCGGTACCTCGCCCCCTTCCGCCACTACGACCTCGACTCCAAGTCGCCCTGCACGATCCCGCGGAAGCGCCTCGCGGACTACCGAGGCCTCGCGGAAGCGCTGCTCCCCTCCTCCGTCGTGCTGTGACCCAGAAGCGGCGATGATCGTCGTGCTCGGCGCGGGCATGACCGGCCTCGCCGCCGCGCGTGCGTCGGGCGGCGTCGCCTACGAGGCGGAGGACGCGCCGGGCGGCATCTGTTCCTCCTACTATCTGACCCCGGGAGACGCGGACCACCGCGCGCGGGCCGACCGCGCCACCGCCTATCGGTTCGAGATCGGCGGCGGGCACTGGATCTTCGGGGGCGATCCCGCCGTGCTCCGGCTGATCGAGGAGCTCGGCCCCGTGCGGCGGTACCAGCGGCGCTCGTCGGTGTACTTCCCCGACGAGAAGCTCTTCGTGCCCTACCCCTTGCAGAACCACCTGCGCTATCTCGGCCCCGACGTGGCGGCGCGCGCGCTCGCGGAGATGCGGGCGGCAGGCACCGGCGCCGTCACCATGCAGGAGTGGCTCGCCCAGAGCTTCGGCGCCATCCTCACCGCACACTTCTTCGAGCCCTTCCACGCGCTCTACACGGGCGGGCTCCACGCGAGGATCGCGCCGCAGGACGGCTACAAGTCGCCGGTGGACCTCGCCGCCGCCGCCCTGGGCGCCGTCGCCGATGCGCCCGCCGCCGGCTACAACGTCACCTTCGTCTACCCGGCCGACGGCCTCGACGCGCTCGCGGCCCGGCTCGCTGCGGGGAGTCGCGTGGAGTACGGCCGCCGCGCGGTCCGCATCGACACGCGGCGGTGCGAGGTCGCCTTCGCGGACGGGTCCGTGGTGGGCTACGACCACCTCATCTCCACGCTGCCGCTCAACCGTGCCCTCGAGCTGGCCGGCCTGGACGCCGGCTCGCCGGATCCGTACACCGCCGTCCTGGTGCTGAACGTGGGGGCGCTCCGCGGGCCCCGGTGCCCGGCCGATCACTGGGTGTACGTCCCGCGCTCGCGAAGCGGCTTTCACCGCGTGGGCTTCTACAGCAACGTGGACCCCTCCTTCCTCCCCGCCGTGCCGCGGACGCCCGAGCCCCGCGTGAGCATCTACGTCGAGCGCGCGTACCCGGGCGGCACGCGGCCGGACGCGCGTGAGGTCGCGGCCTACGCGACGGCCGCCGTCGGCGAGCTCCAGGACTGGGGCTTCATCGGCGACGCCGAGGTGGCGGATCCGACCTGGATCGACGTCGCCTACACCTGGGCGTGGCCCGGTTCCCGCTGGCGTGAGACCGCGCTCCGCCTGCTCGGCGAGCACGGCGTGCGCCAGGTCGGCCGCTACGGACGCTGGACGTTCCAGGGCGTCGCCGATTCCATTCGCGACGGCCTCGCCGAAGGCACGGCGGTGCCGCGATGATCCCGCGCCTGCCCGACGTGCCGAGCGCCGACGAGCTCCGGCGCCACGTGCCGGCGATCGAGCCCGTGCCCGCCGGCGCGGCGCGGCCGTTCTGGTCGGTGATGATCCCCACCTACAACGAGGACGACTACCTCCGCATCACCCTCCGGAGCGTCCTCGACCAGGACCCGGGGCCGGACGCGATGCAGATCGAGGTCATCGACGATGGGTCCACGCGGGGCGATCCCGCGGCGGTGGTGCGCGAGGAGGGCGGCGGCCGCGTCGCCTTCCACCGCAACCCGCGCAATCTCGGCGCCACCGAGACGTTCAACATGTGCCTCCGCCGCTCCCGGGGACACTGGGTGCACCTGCTGCACGGCGACGACGCCGTGCTCCCCGGTTTCTATACGGCGTACCGGCGCGTCATCGAGCGGCATCCCGCCCTGATCATGCTCGTCGGCCAGGTCGTGCTGATCGACGAGAGCGGCCACTGGATACGCCTGCTCGGCCCGCATCGCCCGGAGGAGGACCCGGTGCTCCCCGACTTCACGTGCCGCGAGGTCTACTTCCACGTTGGCCAGTTCGCCGGCTGGGTGACGCGGCGCGACGCGCTCGAGAAAGTCGGCGGCTTCTCCACGCTGTTCCGGCACTGCGCCGACATGGACCTCGCCTTCCGGCTCGGGCTCGGCGGACCGGTAGGCTGCACGGCGCGCCCCTACGCGCTGTACCGGCTCCATTCGAAGTCGGATACGAGCAAGCTGATGGTGAGCGGCCACAACCTCTACGAGCGCGCGCTCGCGGCGCGGGCCGCCCTGAGCCGGCTGGGCGACGGTGAGTGCGCGGAGTCGCGCCGGCGCTGGCGCCCGGCCCTCGCGGGCGCCGGCGACCAGGGGGCGCGCCAGCTCGCGGCCGCCGGATCGACCGAGGGATGCCTCAACCAGGCGGCCTGGGCCTTCGCGCTCGATCCCTCGCCGCGCCGGGCCGTCTACCTCGTTCGCGCCTGGCTCAAGCACCGCCTCCGTCGCCGCGACTGAGCGCTACTGCACCCGGAGCCGCGGGTTCGAGCACGTCGCGGAGCCCGTCGCCCAGGAGATTCAGGGACAAGCCGGCGAGGGTGAGGGCGACGCCGGGGCAGAGGCTCACCCAGAAGGCCTCGCGGATCACGTTCTTCCCGCTCGCGATGACATTCCCCCAGGACGGTACGTACGGCGGGACGCCCACGCCGAGGAAGCCCAGGATGGCCTCGGCGAGGATGGCGTACGCGAAGATGAAGCTCCCCTGCACCAGCAGCGGCCCCACGCAGTTCGGCAGGATGTGGCGGAAGGCGATCGCGAGGTCGCGGCGGCCGAGCGCGCGAGCGGCCTGGACATAGTCCAGGTCGCGGATGCTCAGCACCGTGCTGCGGATGAGGATGGCGGTGCGCGGCATGTACACGATGGACAGCGCCATGATCACGTTCCACACGCCGGGGCCGCGCGCGGCCATGAATGCGATGGCGAGGAGGATGGCGGGAAACGCCATCATGCCGTCCATGACGCGCATGACGACGGTGTCGAGCCGCCGGTTGAAGCCGGCGACCAGCCCGACGACCACGCCGCCCAGCGAGGTGAGCAGCATGGTGGTCACGCCCACGAGAAGTGATACGCGGGCGCCGTGGATGACCAGGCTGTAGATGTCGCGCCCGAACTCGTCGGTGCCGAGGTAATGCGCGCCGCCGGGCGGGCGGAGCCGGCTGCCCGGCACCAGCCGCGTCGGGTTGTGGGTGGACACCACATCGGCGAGGAAGGCGGCGAGGACGAAGAGGAGGAGGATGGCCGCGCCCCCCACCACTCCGGGATGCCGCAGCAGCCGCCGCAGCCAGGTCGGCAGCGCGCGCTCAGTCATAGCGGATCCGAGGGTCGATAAAGGCGTAGAGGAGATCGACGAGCAGGTTGATGATTACGTACGCCGCCGCCGTCACCAGGACCACCCCCTGCACGACCGGGTAGTCGCGGCGGAGGATGGCGGAGATGATGAGCCGCCCGAGCCCCGGGATGTTGAACACGATCTCGGTGACCACCGCGCCGCCGATGAGGATGGCGGTGGTGATGCCGATCACCGCCACCACGGGGACGAGAGCGTTACGGAAGGCATGGATGTAGGTCACGACGCGGGGGGCGAGGCCCTTGGCTCGGGCGGTGCGGATGTAGTCCTGCTGGAGCACCTCCAGCATGCACGAGCGAGAGATGCGCGCGATCAGGGCGGACTGATTGAAGCCGAGGGAGACGGCGGGGAGCACCATGTAGGTGAGGGCGGCGCGGGGATCGACCCAGATCGACGCGTAGCCGGCGGCGGGAAGCCAGCCCAGCCGCACCGCGAAGAGGAAGATGAAGTTCAGGCTGAGCCAGAAGCCGGGGACGCAGACGCCGAGCAGCGAAAGGAACATGAGACCCCGGTCCCAGAAGGAGCCCCGGTGCGCAGCGGCCACGATACCGGACGGCACGCCGATCGCTACCGCCACGAGGAGGGCGCAGAGCGTGAGGACAATGGTGGGCTCCGCCCGCTCCGCCAGTGCGGTGGTGACGGGACGATCGAGGAAGTAGGAGTGCCCGAGGTCACCGCGGAGGATGCGCGCGTAGAAGGTGAAGAGCTGCTCGTGGAGCGGCCGATCAAGTCCCAGCGCCTGGCGGGTCCCCTGGATCTGGGCGGGCGTGGCGTCGGGACCAAGCATGACACTCACGGGATCGCCGGGAATGAGATGGATGAGCAGGAAGACGATGGTGACGACGACCACCATCACGGGGATGACGGCGAGGACGCGACGGAGGAGGTAGGCGCTCACGGCCGGTCCACAGAGTGGATCGGCGGGGCCGCCGCGGCGGCGGCCCCGCCCGGATCAGCGCCCTGTTACTTCTGTAGCCACACGTTGTAGAAGCGGAGCCGCTCGTTGCTCTCGTCGAAGCCCTTCACGGTGTTGCGGGCCGCGCGCATGCCGAAGAGGTCGCCGTAGCGAATGACCGGGACCTTCTCGTAGAAGAGCCGCGTCTGCTGCTCCCAGAGCGCCATCCGCTTCTTGGGATCGGTCTCGCGCGCGAGCTCGGCCGAGATGCTCAGCATGGTCTCGTCGTTGTTCCAGCCGGGCCAGGCCGCCGTCAGATAGACGTGGTGGGTGGGGTCGTAAGCGGCGCCGATCCCGGTGGTGAAGGCGTCGTACTCCTTGGGATTGTTCCGCCGCTTCACCAGGGTCGCCCAGTCGACCACCTGGAGGTCGATCACGAAGCCCACGTCCTCGAGCTGCTGCTTGCTGAGCAGCGCGAAGTCGTACATCCACTTGTACTCCTGCGTCGTCATGAAGCGGATCGGCTCCTTCTTGTACCCGGCCTCCTGGAGCAGCCGCTTGGCCTTGTCCTTGTTCCGCTCGTTCCACGGCAGGCCCGTGAGCTTGGTGTGCCAGGCGGTGATCTCGACCGGCGCGAGGCTCGAGTCCATACGATAGAACTCTGTCTTCCCTCCGGCCACCGTCTTCATGATCGGCTCGATGTCGATGGCCGCCTGCCAGGCCTGACGGAGCTTCTGGTTCGTCATCAGGCCTTCCTTCTTGTTGAAGACCGCGACGAGCCAGTAGTAGGGCTTGGCCACGATGGGCCGGGCCGCGGGGCTCTTCTTGATCCGGTCGAAGGCGTCCAGGTTGAGGTCGTCGGCGAAGTCGAGCTCACCCGTCTCCACCTGCGCCACCCGCGTCGCCACCTCGGGCACCGGCACCCAGCGGAGCTCGTCCGCGTAGGCGGTCTTGCCTCCGCCGTACCCGTTGGGCTTCTCGTTGCGCGACTTGTAGTCGTCGAAGCGCACCATGCGGATGTACTGGTCCGGCTTCCACTCCGCCAGCTTGTAAGGACCGGTGCCGATGTACTCGGTGGCCTTCACGGCGGGCTCGAACTTCTCGGCGATCTCCTTGGGGTAGATGGCGCCGAAGTTGTTGGGCACCGCGAGGGAGATCAGCACGATGGCGGACTTCTCCTTGAGCCGCATGTCCACGGTGTACTTGTCGACGGGCTTGACGTCGGTGACCTGGGCGAAGAGCGCCTTACCGTAGATCGACTGCTTGCCCCAGCGGACGAGCGAGGCCACCACGTCCTCGGAGGTCATCTCCTTGCCGTTGTGGAACTTGATGCCTTGGCGCAGCTTGAACGTGTAGACGAGTCCGTCCTTGCTCACGGTGTGGCTCTCCGCGAGCATGGGGATGGGCTTCTTGTCCTTGTCCAGGCTGTAGAGCCCCTCGTAGATGTGGTTGGTGAGGGTCTCGGTGATGCTGGCGGTGGTCCAGTGGGCGTCCAGGGCCGGCGGCTCCCCGAGATTGCCGATGCGCAGGATGCCGCCCTTGACCTGGGCCTCCGCGTCCGGCACCGGAGCGCCGGCGAGGACCACGGCGAGCGCGAGCAGGGCGAGCGCGCCACAGCGGGTTAGCGAAGCGGTCATACGAGCACCTCCGGCGAGGGGAATTGCGTCAAGTGCGTGGAGTGTGATCGACGGGAGACCGGCTTGTCAACGGGCCGCCCCCTGCCTCATTCGTAGCCGGGCGGCGGCACGAAGGCCTGGAATTCGCGCTCGAGGAGACGGGCCAGCTCGATGGTGGTGCGGTCCCCATACTGCGGCCCCACGATCTGCACGCCCACCGGCAGGCCGCCCGGCGTGAAGCCGGCCGGCGCCACCGTGCCGGGGAGATAGACCATGCCCGGATAGCCCGCCCAGAAGAGCTGGTCGGTGGTGGGCACGCGGCGGCCGTTGACGGCGATGGTGCGCTCATGGCGCTCGCCCACGTGATCGTGCGGGAACGCGGCGGAGGCGGCGGCGGGGCAGAGGAGCACGTCCCACTCGCGGAAGAACTCCGCCCACTTCCAGCGCAGCTGATGCCGCGCCTCGTTGGCGGCCATCCAGTCGCGATGGTAGAGCGTGTTGGCCCGCACCGTGCGCGCGTAGTAGCGGTCGTCGTCGGGCGCCAGGCGGGCGGCCGTCTCGACCTCCGCGCGAAACTCGGACGCGGTGAGGCGCCCTGACGTCGCCGAGCGCAGCAGCTGCACGTACACGCGGTGGGATTCGGCCGTGTCGATGTCGGGCCGCGCGCGGTCGCTCACCTTGGCCCGGCGGCGGGAGAGGAAGTCCGCCACCGCCTGGATCCGGTCCTGCACCTCGGCGTCGACTTCGGAGACGGGATCGGTAAGCATGATGGCGACGCGAAAGTCGCGAAGCGCACGCTTGCGCGGCGCCGGCAGCTCCAGCCGCCAGCCCTCCGCGTCAATCTCGTCGGCCCCCGCCATCGCGGCCAGGCCGAGCGCGAGGTCGTCGGCGCTGCGCCCCATGGGGCCCACCACCGAGATGTCGCCCTGCGCCACTTTCCCCGGCAGCGCCTGCCCGCGCGGGGGCACCACGCCGAAGGTGGGCTTGTGGCCGTATACCCCGCAGTAGTGCGCGGGATTGCGGATGGACGAGCCGATGTCGCTGCCCGCTTCCAGGCCGGTGAGGCCGGCGGCGAGGGCCGCGGCCGAGCCGCCCGAGGATCCGCCGGGGCTGCGCGCGACGTCCCAGGGGTTATTGGTGGTGCCGTAGATCTCGTTGAAGCTCTGGTAGTCGGCGAGATAGATCGGCACGTTGGTCTTGCCGAAGAGCACCACGCCGGCGGCGAGGAGGCGGTCCACCGTCAGCGCGTTCCGCGAGGGGAAGTTCGCCTTGAGCGCGGGCACCCCCCAAGTGGTGGGCATCCCCGTCACATCGTACGACTCCTTGATGGTCATGGGCACGCCGTGCAGCGGCCCCCACTCCGTGCCCTTGCGGAGCGCGGCGTCCGCGGCGCGGGCGCGCTTGCGCGCGGCCTCGAGATCGGTGGTGATGATCGCGTTCAGCCGCGGGTTGTGACGCTCCATCCGCGCGATGTAGAGATCCAGCAGCTCGAGGCAGCCGATCTTCCGCCGACGGACGAGCGACGCGAGCGATTTGGCCGACTGGAACGGAACGTCCATGACTCACCTCCGGGCCAACAATGTATCATGCGACGCGGACCATGAGGCGACGGACGGCGCTCGTGACCGCGGCGGTGGCAATGGCCGTGCTCCACGGCCCCGCGGGCTCTTGGCGCCGCGCGGCGCGCGCCGCCGAGGCCACGTGGGATCCCCGGCAGCTCTCCGCCGACGACCGGGGCCGGCTCCTCGCGGGCGAGATCGTCCCCGTCCCGGTGGCCGAGCGCACCGATCGTGACCTGGCGAGTGGCGTCGCGGGCTATCTGCCGCTGCCGGTGGCGCGCGTGGGCGAATATCTGTCGGAGGCCGAGCTGGCCGTGCAGGATCCCGGCGTCACTGCGTGGGCCGCCGTGCGGGAGGGCGCCTCGCCGGAAGCCCTCGGCCGGCTGCGCCTGGGCGCCGCCGAGACCGAGGAGTTGCTGGAGTCGCGGCCGGGCTCGGTGTGGAACCTCTCGAGCGCGGAGATGGAAGGCCTGCGCGCGCTCCGCCCCGCGCTCGGGGGCCCGGCGAGGGCCGGGCTCGCCCAGGCCACCACCAGCGCGCAGTACCGCACGCTGCTCCTCCGCCGTGCCGAGGCGTATCGCGCGGGCGGCCTCGCCGCCGTCGAGCCCTACATGCGGCCCGGCGGCGGTGTCACCGATCCCGCCGCTGAGCTCCGCCAGACCGTGGAGGATGCCCGGCCGCTCGCCGCCGCCTCCCCCGCGCTACCCGAGGCGCTCCTGAACTACCCCGCCCTCCAGCACACCGCGCGGCCGAGCCGCATCTACTGGGTGGAGCGCCGCCTCCAGGGGCGCATCACGCCCATCCTGATCCATCAGCTCGTGGAGGTCCGGCCAGAGCTGGCGCTCCACGTGGAGCGCCACTTCTTCGTGGGCCACTCCTACACGTCGAGCCAGACCCTGACAGCGGCGGTGCCCTGGGGCAGCGGCGCGCTCCTCTACGTGGTGAGCCGCGTCTTCACGGATCTCGTCACCGGCCTCGGAGGCGACGTGAAGCGCGCGGTCGGCCGCCGTCAGCTGCGTGGCGATCTCGCGGGGCGCCTCGACCGCATCCGCGGGGCGCTGGCGAAACCGACGCCGCCGCAGAGCCCTTAGCGCCCCCGGCGTCGGCGCTAGACGGGGATCGCGACGCGCGCGAGGACTTCCGGCTCGTCGAGGAGCCGGCCGGCGCCGCGCACCACACAGGTGAGCGGATCGTCGCTCACGGTGATTGGGAGGTCGGTCTGCTGGTGCAGGAGGTGGTCGAGGCCGGGCAGGAGCGCGCCGCCGCCGGTGAGGGTGATGCCGTTGTCCACGATGTCGGCGGCCAGCTCGGGCGGCGTCTTCTCGAGGCAGCCGTGCACGGCCTCCACGATGGCCTCGATGGGCTCGCGCAGCGCCTCGCGTACCTCGGCGCCGCTCACGTAGATCGTCTTCGGGATCCCCGCGGTGAGGTCACGCCCCTTCACCGCGATGGTCTCGTTGTCGCGCGCGCAGGGGTAGGCCGACCCCAGCGAGATCTTGATCTCCTCGGCGCGGCGCTCGCCGATGAGAAGGCTGTGGCTCTTCCGCACGTGCGAGGTGATGGCGTCGTTCATATCGTCGCCGGCGATGCGCAGCGAGGTGGAGAAGACGATGCCGGACAGCGAGATCACCGCCACCTCGGTGGTGCCCCCGCCGATGTCGACGATCATGCTGGCCCCGGGCTCGGAGATCGGCAGCCCCGCGCCGATGGCGGCGGCGGTGGGCTCGGCGATCAGGAACACTCGGCGCGCGCCCGCGTGGCCCGCGGATTCCTGCACCGCGCGCCGCTCGACCTGAGTGATCCCCGATGGGACGCTGATGACGACTCGGGGGTGAATGGGGCTGCGCCGCCGGTGCGCGCTCCGAATGAAGTGGTAGAGCATCTTCTCGGTCGTGTCGTAGTCGGCGATGACGCCGTGGCGAAGCGGCCGCACCACCTCGATGGTGCCGGGCGCGCGCCCCAGCATCGCCTTGGCCTTGGCGCCCACGGCAATCACCGATCGGTCGGCAGTATTGAGCGCGACGATCGACGGCTCGTTGAGCACGATGCCCTGCCCCGGCGCATAGACGAGGGTATTGGCCGTGCCGAGGTCGACTGCCATGTCGTTGGGAAAGAAATAGCTCAGCACGCGGGCGAGCATCGGGACTAATGGAGGCAACCGATGTGCCAGCGCGCGGATATGCCGCGATTGGTCATGCCGCGTCTATGTGTTGAAGATACAGACCACGCTCCGGACGAGGCCCGGCGGGGGCGGACGCTGACGCGGTATCTCTTACACTAAGCCCGTGTAGGGATTACACTCCGACGCGTGGACACCGTGACGCTCGGCACCGCGACCCCCGGCGGGGGCTTTCCCGCGTACGGCCAGGCCGTGGCCGAGGCGATTACCGCCATGGACCCTACGCTCGCGGTGGAAACGCGGAACACCAAGGGCAGCACGGAGAACGTCCCGCTGCTCGAGTCGGGACGGCTCGATCTCGGGCTCGTGCAGGGCGAGGTCGCTCACGAGGCGCTCCAGGGAATCGGCCGGCCGCGCGCCGATCTGCGCATCCTCGCCGCGATGTATTCCACACCCGGCATGTTCGTGGTGCGCGGTGATTCCGAGTACCGCACCATCGGCGATCTCACCGGCCGTCCGGTGGCGTTCGGCGCGCGCGGCTCGGGCCTCGTCATCCTCGCGCGCTATGTCCTCGACGGGCTGGGCCTCGACCAGCAGCGCGACTTCCACGCCGTATTCCTCGACGCCGCCGGCGACGGGCCGGCCATGGTGATGGACGGGCGCGTGGCGGCGCTGTGGGGTGGCGGCATCGGCTGGCCGGGCTTCACCGCGGTGGCGCGCGGGCCGGCGGGCGGGCGCTTCATCGCCCCAGATGCGGAGGGCATTCAGCGCATCCTCGCCACGCATGCGTTCCTCAAGCCGATGACGGTGCCGGCGGGCGCCTATCCCGGGCAGAGCGCGCCCATCGCGTCGGTGGGCTCGTGGAGCTTCATCATGGCGCGCCCTTCGCTCGACGAGGGCATCGCCTATCGCCTCGCTCGCGCGCTCCACCGGGGCGAGAGCATGCTGGGCGCCCGCCTCGCGCAGGCGCGCGAGACCACCGCGGCGAACACGGTGGCGGCGGCGTCCCGCGTCGAGCTCATCCACGCCGGCGCGCGGCGCTACCTGCGCGAGATCGGGCTCCTGCGCGCGGACTAGGCGCGCCGTCCAGCAGCGCGGCCAGCCGCGGCCGCGCGCCCGATTCGATCTGCTCCATGGTGCACTGGCGCGGCGCCTTGTCCGGGCGCCAGCGCAGGAAGCGCGTGCCGTGGCGGAAGCGCTCGGCGGTGACGTGGTCGTAGGCGACCTCCACCACCAGCCGTGGCATCAGCGGCTCCCACTCGCCCGTGCGTTCGGTGCTCCAGCGGCTCGGGCCGCCCGGTGCGCGGCCGGTGAATCCGGGGCCGCCCCTGAGCGGACGCAGCCGCGCGAGAAGCGCCTTCCGCTCCGGCGCCGCGAATCCGGACGTGAAGCCCACGTGATGCAGCAGCCCGTCGGCGTCGTAGAGGCCGAGCAGCAGCGAACCCACCACGCGGGCGCCCGAGGCGTACCGGAACCCGCCCACCACGCAGTCGGCGGTGCGGGCGCGCTTTACCTTCAGCATGCCGTCGCGGTTGCCCGACTGATACGGAAGGTCGCGCCGCTTGGCGATGATGCCGTCCAGGTTGCCGCCGGCGCGCGAGAGCCAGGAGCGCGCGGCCTCCACTTCGGTGGTGGCGGGCGAGAGGCGGATCGGGCCCGCGCCGCCCAGATGGGCGCGCGCGAAGACCTCCAGGCGCGGGCGCCGCTCGGCGAGCGGGCGGTCGGCGAGCGAGCGGCCCGCGTCGTCGACGAGGAGGTCGAAGACGATCAGCATGGCGGGGCGCTCGGCGGCCAGGCGCTGGACGCGGCTCGCCGCCGGGTGAATGCGCTGGAGCAGCTCGTCGAAGTCGAGCTGCCCGTTCACCGGCACCACCAGCTCGCCATCGAGGACGAAGCGGCGGGCGGGCACCGCGCGCACCGCCGTCAGCACGTCGGGGAAGTAGCGCTCGAGGGGCTTGCCCGCCTTGGAGCGGAGGGTCACGCTCTCCCCATCACGGAACACCAGGCAGCGGAAGCCGTCCCACTTGGGCTCGTACTGCCAGCCGGGCCCCACGGGAATCTCGTCGACGAGCCGCGCCTCCATGGGCGCGTAGTCCGGACGAAGCGGCAGCGTCACGCCACGCGCTCCAGCCGGAAGCGCCCGGTGCGAGCGAGGAGCGGAGCGAAGAGATCGCCCTTCTTCGCGAGGCGCGCGGGCACGTTGTCGATGCGGAAGTCCTCGGTGCGGACACCGCCTGCCACTTCCTCCCACGTCACCGGCGTGGATACCGTGGCGTTCGGCCGCGGGCGCGCGGAGTACACGGAGGCCAGCGTGCGCCCCCACGCGTTCTGGTTGTAGTCCACGAGCACGCGCCCGGCCGGCCGCTTGGCGATGCGATACTCCGCCGTCACCAGGGCCGGACGCGCCCGCGCGAGGGCCTGGGCGAGGGCCTTGGCCACGCCCCACACCGTCTTCTGCTCGGGCCCGCGCACGATGGGCACGTAGACGTGGATCCCACGGGAGCCCGTGGTCTTGGGATAGCTCGGCATCCCGATCCCGTCGAGGGCCTCGCGCAGGAGCAGCGCGGTCTCCCGCACCCGCTCGAAGCCGGCTCCCCGCACGGGGTCGAGGTCGAAGTGGAGATAGTCGGGCCGGTCCACGTCGTCGCAGCGCGCGTACCACTGGTTGAGATCGATGCAGCCGAGGTTCACGACCCACAGGAGCGAGAGCAGGTCCTGGATCACGGGAAAGTCGATGACGTTGCCGGAGGAGTGGCGGATCGTGCAGGTCTCGATCCAGTCCGGGCGCGGGCTCGGCGCGCGCTTCATGAAGAAGAAGTCGCCGGCGGCGCCGTTAGGATAGCGCTTCATGACCATGGCGCGGTCGCGAAGATGCGGCAGGAGGTACGGCGCCACCGCCGCGTAGTAACGGAGGAGGTCGCCCTTGGTGATGCGGGGGCGATCCCAGAAGGGCTTGCGCAGGTTGGTCAGCATGGTGGAACGCCCGCCCAGGCGCACCTCCACCGTGTCGCGGTCGGTGGGAATGCGGTCGGCGACGGACGGCGCACGGGCGGCGCGGGGACGGGCGCTCATGGCACCGGCTGGAGGCGCGGCGGCCGCGGACCGCGGCGCAGCGCGCCGTGCACGCCCACGTAGTCCAGCTCGGCCCCCACGCGCGCGCAGCGCAGGAGCAGGCCGCCGCGGCTCATGTCGCCTCGGCCCACGAACTCGGAGGGGAAGCGCAGCCGGTCGCCGAAGGTGGCCAGCAGGGGGTCGAGATATTTCCCGGTCGCGATGCTGCCGAGGAGAACGACATCGCACCTTGGCCCCAGCTCGGCGGCGAGCCGGCGCGCGTCGCGCAGCAGCGGCTCTACGTAGCGCGCGTTGCCGGTGGCGATGTCCACTTCGGCGAAGCGGCGCAGCCGCGCGCAGTCGACGGGCTCGGCCGCGGGCACGAGCCCGTCCGTGGGCGTGATCACGAGCACACCGTGGTGCCCCGCCGGCGGCCGCGCGAAGGCTTCCGCGTAGGCCAGCTTGCCCCTGAAGTAGAGCCCGCTGAGGAAGGAGAACACCTCGCCGAGGGGGGCGCCGGAGGCGGCCCGCAGCCGCACCGCCAGGTCGAAGCGCGCCGCCGGGTTGAAGACGAGGCGCGCCCGCTCGCCGCCGCAATGCGCGGGCGAGAGCAGGAAGACGCGGCGCCTCACCGCGGCCCCGCCGGCGCCACCGCGCGGGCGAACCCTTCCGCGTCGAGCGTGTTGAGGACCTCCTCCCGGCGCACCCAGCCGCGGCGCGCCATCGCGACGCCGTAGCGGAGGTTGTCGAGCTCGCCGGTGGCGTGGGCGTCGGTGGAGATGACGAACGAGAGCCCCCGCTCACGCGCCGCGCGCAGCCAGCGAGGCGGCAGGTCCAGCCGGTGCGGATCGCCGTTGATCTCGATGGCCGCCCGCGACTCGGCCGCCACGTCGAGCACCTTCTCGACGTCCACCTCGATGGGCGGGCGCGAGGGAATGAGGCGCCCCAGCGCATGCCCCCAGATCTTGAAGCACGGATGCGCCATGGCGCGGATGAGCCGGCGCGTCATCTCCTCGGCGGTCATGCGGTGGCGGTTGTGAATGCTCGCGATCACCACGTCCAGCCGCTCGAGGATGTCGTCGGGATAGTCCAGCGCGCCGTCGGCGAGGATGTCCGACTCCGTCCCCCGCAGGAGGCGCACCGACACCGTCTCCTGCACCCGCGCGATTTCGTCCCACTGCGCGCGGAGCTGATCCACGCTGAGGCCGCCCGCGTACGACGCGGTGGGCGAGTGGTCGGTGATGGTGAGGTAGCGCATGCCGCGCGCTTCCGCCGCCCGCGCCATATCCTCGACCGTGTTGCGGCCGTCCGAGTACACGGTGTGGCAGTGGACGAAGCCCTGGATGTCCTCCATCTGAACGAGGTCGTGGGGCAGCCGGCCCTCCCCGGCGGCCTCGATCTCGCCTTCGTCCTCGCGAAGCTCGGGCGGGATGAACGGCAGGCCCAGGTGCCCATAGATCTCCGCCTCGTCCTTCGCGGGCAGGCGCGCGCCCCCGGCCGCGCGGACGAGCCCGCTTCGGCCGAGGCGCAGGCCCCGCGCCTCGGCGAGGCGGCCGAGATGCGCCACGTGCGCCGGCGCGCCCGTGCCGTGCAGCAGCTCGGCGCCGTGGTGATCGGGCCTCGACACCCGCACCTCCAGCGGCAGCCCGCAATCGAGCACGGCACGATAGGCCTCGGGGCCAGCGTCACTGACGGAGAGTACGCCGGGCAAGGCCAGCGTGTGAGCCCGCGCCGCCGCGGGCGTGATGGAGGCCACGATCACCTCCATGCGGCCCACCGTCTCGGTCCGCCGGCGGAGATCGCCCGCCAGATCCGCCGCGGTGACGCCGGGCGCGGCACGCAGGTGATCGAGCACGGGCTCGGCCGCCGCGAGGGCGTGCGAGAGCAGCACACGGCTCGGGCCCGGCTCCTCGAGCCGTCGAATGGCTTCGAGGATGCGCGCTTCTGTCTTCTCGCCGATCCCCTTGACCAGCCGGACGCGGCCCGCTTCACAGGCGGCGCGGAGGTCGGCGATGGTCTCGACCCCGAGGGTCGCGTGCAGCGCCGCGATCTTGCCGAGCCCGAGGCGGAGGCGGCCGAGCTCCCCCGCGCCGGGAGGGAGCCGGCCGCGCAGCGACTCGAGGGACTGCGAGCGCCCCGTGCGGGTGAGCTCGGTGATGCGCCCGGCGAGTCCCGGGCCGACGCCCTGCAGCTCCGTGAGCCGCCCCTCCTCGACGAGCCGCTCGAAGGTGACGTCGTCCAGGCTCTCCAGCACGCGGGCGCCGCGTGCGTAGGCGCGAGCCTTGAACGCCGCCTCGCCCGAGAGGTCGAGCAGACGTCCCATCTCTCTCAGCGCTCGCGCAACAGCGAGACGATCGAATCTGGCCATCGTGACTGAGGGCAGCAAGTCCCGTGCCGGGACTCTCAGCAGTAGGGACGCAGGTCCACCCGACGGCCCTCTGCCGCGGAGAGATAGGCGCCATAGATCACAGCGGTGACGTCTCGAGCGAGCGCGCCACCCGAGAGCGGCTCGCGCGTGTCGACCACCGCCTCCACGAAGTCCTGGATCTCCTGCGGGTAGCCCGAGGTCCAATCCTCGTCGGGCTGCGGCGTCGACCAGCCGGCCTTGGTCTCGAGCTTCTCCACGAGGTACTCGTCCGCGAACACCGAGGCGTCAGGCGCGTAGGCGCGCACCGTGTCGTTGGGATTGATGTTGCAGATCACGACGGCCTTGGCGCCGTAGGCGATCATCTGGTTGCGGATGCCGCCCAGCACGGTATCGGCGGCGGAGATCTGCGCGACCGTGCCGTCGTCGAAGCCGATCAGCATGCTGCCCCAGTCCTCGACGTTGGCGCCGTCGACGGTGTTGAGGTAGCGCGGGGTGGCGGCGCGAAAGGTCTCCGTGTCGGCGAGGTTCGCGATCTCCGCGATAACCGACACGGGACGGATCGGCCGGCCACGCAGGCGCATCCCCTCGTCGGCCTTCAGGTAGAGCGCGGCACCGAGGGGATGGCAGGCCTTGCCGATGAGGGAGCCGCCGCCGCCCGTCTCCCACCGCTTGTTCATGGGAGCATGCGTGCCGCCGTGGCTTTCCTCGCCGACGAGGCGAAGGATGGGGCCGTCCGTGGCGGCGAGAAGCCGGCGCGCCTTCTGTATGGGCGGGGCGTACACCCAGTTCTCGGCGTAGCAGAGGCGAATGCCCGCTTTGGCGCAGGCCGACAGGACCGCGTCGGCGCCGGCGAGCGCCTGACGCAGCATCTCCGCGCGCGGCGTGGCGGCGTCTCCGAAGAAGCCGGTGAGCGGTTTCTCGACGATCACGTGCTTGCCCGCGCGCGCCGCCTCGATGGCCATGCTCGCGTGCAGCTGCGAGGGGACACAGAGGTCCACGAGCTCCACCGCGCGATCGGCGAGCACGGCGCCAAAGTCGCAGACGGCGCGCCCCACCCCGAACTCGCGGGCGAAGCCCTCCGCGCGATCGCGCCGCGCCGACGTCACCGCAACCAGGTCCACCTCGATCCCGCGGACGTGGCGATACGCCTCCGCGTGCAGACGAGCAACGAAGCCCGCCCCCACCACTCCGACGCCTATCCGCCGACGCTCCGCCATACCCCTCCCCATGCGCTCGAGCCCGAGTGTACCCGGACTCGGCGCACGGGGCGAGGCGCTACGAGCACTTCGGAAGCGGACGGAGCGTGGCCTCGATCTGGTCGCCGATCTTCAGGTCCCGCGTCGTTTCCGAGCTGGCTTGGAACTCGTGCTGCCCGCCGGCGCTGTCCCGAACCTTGATCCGGTCACCGGTGGCGCTGATCTCGACGACCTGTCCCGCCACCTTCTGAGGAGCCTTTGCGGGCTGGCACTTGGGCGTGGCGCCCGCCTGCGGCGTGGTGGTCTGCGCGGCGAGCGGACCGGCGGCGAAGAGGCCCGCCAGCGACAGCGAGAGCATGGTGATTCCAAAAGCCTTCATGAGTTGTGGTCCTCCGTTCCGTTTGACCTAGTTCTTCTTGGTGATGTCGTAGATCGCGCCGCCCACCGCGCCCACTCCGGCGCCGATGAGGGCGCCCTTGCCCGCGCCATAGCCGGTGCCGGCCCCGATGGCCGCACCCGCGCCCGCGCCGACCGCGGTTCCGGTGACCGTCCCACAGCCCGCCGGCGCGATGGCCAACGCCGAGAGGGAAATCACTGCGGCTAGCTTCTTCACGCCACTCATATCGCTCCTCCTCGGAGTCGCATCGAAATCGGTGGGGCACTTCTTGCCTTCTCCCGCTTTTCGGCAAGCGGCATGCCATCCGTCAAAATGACGGGCGCTGGGCAGACGGCCCGGAAGATGCCAATTTATGGGCGAAGGATCACGGCGCCGTCCCAGCGGACACGCATCCCGGTACTTTCTACCGGCCCAAGCGGTGCCGCCGAGGGCCGCGATTTCCCCGGCACGGCTTGCGCGGGGCGCGCGGTCTTGACAGTGGCGGGCGCTGGGCCTAGAGTCCGGGCACACTTGCTTGGTCGGCCGCTGGTTCACCTCAACCGTCGCGGAGGCCACCTCATGAGCACCCGTCGCGAGTTCCTCGCCGCTACCCTCGCCGGCGCCGCCGGCACTGCCCTCGCTCCGCGTCGCGCTGCCGCCGCGCCGAAGGCGATGACGATCGTTCGCGAGAGCTCGTTCATCAAGGCGTTCGACGACTACTTCGCCAAGACGCTCTTGCCCGAGTACGAGAAGATGACGGGGATCAAGATGAGCTACGAGGCGGTGAGCGTGGGCGGGATGCTCACGCGGCTCACCACCATCGTCGAGACGAAGTCCGGGCCCGAAGTCGCCATGACCGCGCTCAACTGGCCGCACCTTTTCGACGCCAGCCTCGTCGACCTCACCGACGTGGCCAACGACATCGCGAAGCAGCTCGGGCCCTGGCACGACAACATCCAGGACGCGGTGGTGGTGAACAAGAAGTGGAAGGCGCTGCCCTGGGGCAATATCGGGCAGCTCGAAGCGTATCGCACCGACTGGTTCAAGGAGGTCGGCGTCAACAAGTTCCCCGACACCTGGGAAGACCTCCTCGCCGCCGGTCGCCTCCTGAAGAAGAAGGGGCACCCCTTCGGCTTCGAGCTGGGCCACGGCTTCGGCGACAACCACGGCTGGCTCTACCCGCTGCTGTGGTCGTACGGCGGCCGCGAGGTGGACAAGGACGGCAAGACCGTCCTCATCGACTCCAGCGAGACCGCGAAGGCGGTGGACTTCTGCCGAAAGTTCTACCAGGAGACGATGATGGAGGACGTGCTGGGCTGGACCGACGTCAACAACAACAAGGCGTACCTCGGCGAGCAGATTTCGTGCACGAACAACGCCTCGTCGATCCTCGTCGTCGCCAAGCGCGACTTCCCCGAGATCGCCAAGGTCACGGATCACGGCATGAATCCGCAGGGTCCGAAGGGGCGCTTCCACCTCCTGAACCCCGTGTCCCACGCGGTGGTGTCGAGCGCGCCCGACGTCCCCGCCTGCAAGGCCTTCCTCCGCTGGCTCTACGACGACAAGCAGATGTCGCGCTGGCTCACGTCCGGTGACGCCTACTACGCGCCCTTCCTCACCAAGTACGACAATCACGCCATGTGGGGGCCGGAGCCGCGCTATCTGCCCTACAAGGAGTCCCTGAAGACCTCGCGCCTGCACGGCTGGCCGGGGCCCGCGAGCGCAGCCATGTCGGAAGCCGTGGCCAAGTACGTCATGGTCGACATGTTCGCCAAGGCGTGCCGCGGTGACTCCACCAAGGACGTCATCGCCACCGCGGCTTCTCAGCTGAAGCAGATCTACAAAGCGAAGTAGCGCATGGCGGTCGGCCCGGCGTCACTGGCGCGGCCCGCTCCGGTCGCGGGCCGACCGTTCACGCTGCGGGGCTTCATCGAGCGCGAGGGAGTCTTCTCCTGGCTCATGCTGATCCCCGGCGTGCTGTTCCTGCTCGCCTTCGTTGCCTACCCCTTCTTCTACGGGATCTACTTGAGCCTGCAGGAGCGCCGGGTGTCCGCGGAGGGCACCTTCGTCGGCCTGGCGAACTTCGTGACGCTGTTCCACGACCGCGTCTTCTGGCAGGTGGCCCAGAACACCTTTGTCTACACCATCGTCACCACCATCCTAAAGATGATCGGCGGCCTCGCCATGGCGCTGGTGATGAACCAGCGCTTCCGGGGCCGCAATCTCGTCCGCGCGTTCCTTCTCCTCCCGTTCATCGTCCCCACCATCCTCAGCACGGTGGCGTGGATGTGGATCCTCGATCCCACCTTCAGCGTGGTGAACTGGACCCTGCTCAATACCGGCCTCATCAAGTCGAACTTCTCCTGGCTCGGCAACGCCACCCTCGCCATGGTGTCGATCATCGTGGTGAACGTGTGGCGGGGGGTGCCGTTCTACGGCATCACGCTGCTGGCGGGGCTTCAGACCATCTCGCCCGATCTCTACGAGGCGGCGGCCATCGACGGCGCCAGCACCCGGCAGCGCTTCTGGTACATCACCCTGCCCGTGCTCAAGCCCGTGCTCATCATCGTCACCATGTTCTCCGTCATCTTCACGTTCTCCGACTTCCAGCTCGTCTACGCCCTCACCCACGGCGGGCCCGCCAACGCCACCCACCTCTTCGCCACCTACGCCTTCGACGTGGGCATGAGCGCGGGGCAGCTCGGCGCGGGGGCGGCCATCGCGCTCTCGATGCTGCCCCCGCTGGCGCTGCTGATCGTGGCGCTCACCTTCTACCTGAGGCGCGAGTGATGCGGGAGCGCGCGCAATGGTAGGCGGGCGCGGGCTCGGCGCGCGGACGCTGAAGATCTACCTGCCGCTGGCGGCGTGCATGATCGCCATGCTGTTTCCGTTCTACTGGATGGCCATCACGTCCATCAAGCCGAACCGTGAGCTGTATAACGCCAAGATCATGCCGCTCATCGTCCACCAGCCGACGCTCAAGCACTACTACGACCTCCTCACCGAGACGAACTTCCTCACCTGGACCTACAACACCATGCTGGTGGCGGTGGTCACCACGGTGGTGTCGGTCCTGCTCGGGACGATGATGGCGTATCCCCTCGCCCGCCTGCGCTTCCCCGGCGCCGCCGTCGTCGCCATCGGCGTGGCCGCCACCTACCTGGTGCCGCAGCCGCTGCTGTTCATCCCCATGGCCGACATCATCAACCGGCTCGACCTCGGCAATACGCTGAGCGCCGTGATGCTCACGTATCCCACCTTGCTCATCCCGTTCTGCGCGTGGCTCCTCATGGGCTACTTCAAGAGCGTGCCGCGCGAGCTCGAGGAAGCCGCGCGCATCGACGGGGCCAGCCGCTTCCAGGCCATGTCGCGGGTGGTGCTGCCCCTCTGCGTGCCCGGGCTCCTCTCCGCGGGGATCTTCGCCTTCACGCTGGCGCAGAACGAGTTCCTCTACGCGCTGATCTTCCTCGCCAAGAGCGACGTGCGGACGGTGCCGGTGGGCGCCATCACCGAGCTGATCCGGGGCGATGTCTTCTATTGGGGCCAGCTCATGGCCGCCGCGCTGCTCGGCTCGGTGCCGGTGGCGCTGATCTACTCGTGCTTCGTGGAGTACTACGTGGAGGGCCTCACCGCCGGCTCGGTGAAGAGCTAAGCGGCTCCGGCTCCGTCCTCACTTCCCCATGAGGACGGCAGGGAGCCAGGTGGCGAGGGCCGGGAAGAGCGCCACCAGGGTCAGCATCACGAGCCCGAGGACCACATAGGGCGTCACCGCGCCGAAGATCTGGCTCATGGTGATGGAGCGCGGGGCCACGCTCTTCATGGTGAAGAGCAGCATGCCGAACGGCGGTGTGAGGAGGCCGAGCTGCATGCAGATGAGAAAGAGCACGCCGAACCACACGGGGTCGAAGCCGTAGAGCTGCACCAGGGGCATGAAGAAGGGCAGCGTGATCAGCATCATGCTCACCTGGTCGATGAAGCAGCCCAGCACCAGCAGGATGAGCATCATCACGCCGAGGACGACAGCCGGGCCGAACTTCGCTTCCTGCACCGCCGTCACCAGCCCATTGGTCGCTCCCGAGAAGGTGAGGATCTGCGAGAAGGTCGTCGCGCCCACGATGATGAAGAGGATCACGCCGGAGATCGCCGCGGTGCCCAGTAGCGCCTTCATCAGCCCATCCCACGTCAGCGCGCGGTAGAGCGCGGCCACCACCACGGTGGCGACCGCGCCGAGGGCGGCCGACTCGGTCGGCGTGGCCCAGCCCGCCGCCATGGCGAGGATGACGACGACGAAGATCAGCACCAGCGGCGCCACGTAGACGACGAGCGGCCGCCACCGCGCCCAGCCCCGCACGGCGACGTGCGCGAACGCCGGCGCCAGGCCCGGGTCGAGCGTGGTGCGCACCACGATGTAGCCCACGAACGAGGCGGCGAGGAGCACGCCGGGTACGATGCCGGCCAGCAGCAGCCGCGAGATGGAGATGCCGGCCAGGCTGCCCAGCAGCACGGTGAGGGCGGAGGGCGGGATCAGCATGTCCACCCCGCCGATGGCCATGATGGGCCCCATCGCCATCTTGGGCTGATACCCGCGGCGCAGCATCTCCGGGAGCATGAGGCTGCCGAGGAGCGCGGTGGTCGCGATGGTCGAGCCCGAGATCGCCGAGAACACCGTCCCCGCCACCACCGCCACCACCGACAGACGTCCCGGCACCCGCGCGATGAGCCGGTCGATGGCGTCGATGGCCTTCATGGCCACGCCGGTGTGAAAGAGCACTTCGCCCATCAGCACGAAGAACGGGATCGGCGTCAGCGAGAAGCTCGCGATGGAGGCGACGCCGTTGCGGATCATCTGCACGAGCCCGGCGTCCTTGCCCAGCCACACCCATGCCCCCACCACGTTGATGCCCAGGAACGCGAAGGCGGCGGGCAGGCCCACCGCAAGCAGCGCGGACAGGATGCCGAAGAGGACGATCGAGGCGAGCCACCAGACCATGCGGGGACGAGGGGCTCAGGCGTGCGGCCCGCTACCCTCCAGGACCGCGGGACCGAAGAACCGGCGGACGAACTCGACGGCGAGGAAGGCGAAGCACACCGGCACCGGCGCGTAGAGCCACCACTCCGGGAAGACCACCGACTTGATGATCAGCGACCCCTGCTGAGCCGAGCTCGACAACGCGCGCGCGCCGTAGACGACGAAGACGAGGGAGACGGCCAGCCCCACCGCGTCGGAGAGCCGGTCCAGCGCCCGCGCCGCTCCGCGCGGGAGCGCGGTGAGCAGGACGTCCAGGCGCACGTGCTCGTTACGGTGCAGCAGCCACGGCGCCACGAGGAACGTCGCGAGGGGCAGGCCGTACTCCGACACCTCGAGGATCCACGGCAGCGTGCCCAGGCCGAGGTTGCGCGCCAGCACGTCGCCGGTCACCAGGAGCGCCAGCAGGCCCAGGAGCAACGCCGAGGCCACCGCCCCGGTGTGGAGCAGCCCCCGGTACGCGCGCGCGACCATGCGCGCGGCTATTTCTTGGAGAACAGCTCGCGCATCTTCGCGCCGTGCTCGGGGCTGGCCTTGAGCACGCTGGCCCAGGCCGCATCGTAGGCCTTGTCGAGGTACTGCTGCGCGGCGGCCCCTTCGAATCTGATGACCTCGATGCCGGCCTGCTGCTGGCGCTTCGCCTCGTCCGTCGCGTAGGTCTTCCAGAAGTCGTTCTGGGCCTCGAGCGCACGCGCCTGCTTCGTCAGATGGTCGCGCTGCGCGGGCGTGAGACGCTTCCACGTGTCGAGGTTCACGACGAGGGACACCTCGGCGTCGTAGAAGCCCGGGTCCACCCGGTACTTGGTCTTCTCCTGCCAGTTGAGATCGAAGATGCCGCCGATGGGCCAGCCGTAGCCGTCCACCACCCCGCGCTCCAGCGCCGTGTACACCTCGCCGGGCGCCGTCTGCATCACGGTGGCGCCGAGCGCGGTGAAGAACTCGCGATACACGGGGGTGACGCGGATCTTCAGGCCTGTCAGGTCAGGCTTGTCGATCCTCTTGGTGAGGTAGACGTGGAAGGTCTGGTGCTCGACGACGCGGGCCAGGTACTGCATGTTGCCCTTCTGGTTCCACACCCGGTTGATGTAGTCGAAGGCCCCGTTCGTCCGCTGCTCCGCCACCGGCATCCGCGTGAGCTTGAGCGCGTCCGACTCGGGGAAGACGTTGGTGTAGAAGGCACCGGTGGACATCGCGACGTCCACCACGCCGGTGCGCACCGCGTTGCCGACCTCGAAGGTGGGCACCGCCTTGGGCCCGCCGATGAAGTTCAGGCGCAGCACGCCCTTGCCCTCCTCGTTGGCCTTGGCGATCCAGGTCTCCAGCCGCTTCACGTAGAGGGAGCTCTCGGGGAAGGCGCTGACCACCTTGAGCGTGGCCTCCTGCGCCGCCGCCGACAGCGGCAGTGCGAGCAGGACGGCGAGGATGGCGGCGATGCCGGCGCGTGTCGTCACGGGCTTCTCCTGAGCTCGCTCACGGTCGCGAGGGGTGTGCCGTCCCGGCGCGCGATGACGCGGCGGGCGGGGCGGGTCTGATCGCCGAAGGTGGGCTGCCAGCACGAGTGCTTGCCGGCGCCGCCCGCCACGATGATCAGGATGTCGTCGGGGGTCTTCACGATGGGCACCATGGTGTCGTCCGCGTTGGGCACCTTGCGGCGCTCGACCAGGTAGTGGCGGTACTCGTCGCCGAGCAGGCGCAACGGGTAGCGCGCGTGCTCGAACAGGAACTCCTTCACCTGCCGCTTGCTATACCCGTCGCGGGCGATGGTGGCGGCATGCTCGGGGCCGAGGGACAGGAGCGGCGTGCCCGCGCCGAGCAGGTTGTTGCTCCCCGCCTGCCCCATCGCGCCGGCGATCACCTTGAGGACGCCGAGGCCGGTGTAGGAGTAGTGGTCCTGGATGTTGTGCGGCCCCTCGCAGCCGTTCACCGTGACGGTGCTCGTGTCGAGCGGCAGCCCCGCCTCCACGTGGAGCGGCTCCCAGGGATTGGCCTCCTCGTTCTCCGCCACGCAGTAGGCGATCTTGGCCGGGCTCCCCTGGGTGGAGCGATCGCCGGTGCCCGGCAGCCCGCCGCCCAGATTCATGAGGATGAGGCGCACCGCACGCCCGATGGTGAGGTTGGCTTGAAAGCCCTGACCGAAGGCGTTGTAGCCGCTGTTGATGCCGAGCTCGCGCGCGATGGGGCCGTTCACGATGAGGATCGGGGCCACCGGATGCGTGGTGGCCTGGATGGAGTCGAGATTGAATGCGGGATCGGCCAACGCTTCGATGGCGGTGAGAATAACAGGAAAAAATTCCGGCCTGGCGCCCGCCATCACGGTGTTGATAGCCAGCCGCTCCACCGTGGCCTCGCCTTGCCGGGGGGGCAGGACCGCCACGACTTCCCGCGGCGCGCGGTCAGTGAATCGCAGCACCGCCGCCACCGCGTCCTCCGTGGGTGGCACAATGGGGAGCCCGTCCGTCCACCCGCGCTCCTGGTAGAGCTGGTTGATGGCGGCGTACGACTCCTCCATCCGGAACGTCTTCGCGGCCGGGCCGGCGGTCACGCTCACCGCGTCAGCGCCTTCACAACCACGTCGATCACGAGATCGGCCTTCTTGATCGCCTCGTCCTCCGGGATGCCTCCGAGCGGATGAGGAATCAGCGCGAGCGGCAGATCAGCCAGGCCGCGGTTCTTCGACTCCAGCTTGGCGAGCTGCTCGAACTCGAGGGTGCCCATGACGACGGACGGGATCCCCTTCTGCTCCAGCACGATGGCGCCGTGGATACTCCACGACGTGCACGACCCTCAGTCGGCGCTGCCGACCAGGGCGACGTCGCACTTCGTGAGCGCGTCCAGGATGGTGGGCGACGGCGCCCCCGCGATGCCTTTCTCGCGCTTCACGACCTCGCCGGCGCCGTACCGCTCCTGCAGGCGCTTCGCCACCGCCAGCATCAGGATGCCGGCGTTGGCCTTGCTGTTGTCGAGGATGGCGATCTTCTTGCCCGCCAGGCTGTCCACGCGCTTGGCGAGACCCGCCGCCAGGATTCTGGGCTCGGCGGTGGGGTCGTACAGGGTCACGTCCTTGCCGCTCATGCGTGTCTCCTTCCGTGGGCCAATTGTGCGGCCGATAGTACACCAGGCAGCGGGGTGACCGCGGCTAGAGATCCTCGACGGTGACCCCATGGTGCTCGGCCAGATACCTGGCGACGAGCTGCCGATGACAGCTCGCGGCGAACCGCTCCGCGCAGAGCAGGCAGTAGGGCGCAGGCGCCGCCCTCAATCGCTCGGTCAGCCGGTCCCCGTCCTGGCGCAGCAGGGCCTCGTAGCGCTCCTTCCAGTCCTTGAGCTCGCGGAATCGGTTTCCGAGCTCGGGGAACGACTGATACACGATGCCCTCCTTGGCCAGCCAGCTTTCGATGCCTTTGCCCGGCGTGCTCGCCTTCACCCAGGTGCCCATGTACGCGTTGTGAGGGTTCACGCGAATATCCGCGACGGTCATCACGCCGTTGGCCTTGAGCAGGTCGAGGAACTCTAGCTTCGTCCGGCCCCCGTAGCCGATCGTGTAGACCTTCATCGCGGGCTGCGGACTCACGGGGTGGAGTGCGAATCGGCGAGGCTCTTCACCACGCCGGTCCAGAGCGCCAGCATCTCCCCCATCCCGGCGCCGATCGGGCTCACCGCGGTGTGGACCGTCACGACCTTCGACTTGGGGTCGACGTACACCGCCTGTCCCCGCAGGCCCCGCAGCATGAACTGCCGCTCGGCGCCGGGGACGAGCCACGTCTGGTAGCCGTACCCGAGAAGCGAGCCGGTGTTGCCGGGCTCGAACTGTTTCGCTGGTGGCGTGGTCGCCGCGTGCACCCAGGCGGGCGGGATGATCTGACGGCCGTCGCGCACGCCGTCGTTCGCGAGCAGCCGGCCCAGGCGGCCGTAATCACGGAGGCGGGCGTTGACACCGATGAACGCCACCTCGTGGCCTCCTTTGTCGACCAGCCACGAGGCGTCGGCTTCCGCGCCCATCGGACGCCAGATCTTCTCAGAGAGATACTCGGTGAGGGGCTTCCCCGTCGCCGCACGAAGCACGAGGCCAAGAACCTGGGTCTCGGCCGAGGAATAGGAAAAGCGCTGACCGGGTACCCTGTCGCGGGTACGGAAGGGCAGCACCGTGGCGGCACCGCCTTCGCTCTCGCCCAGGAGCGACAGCCGACCGAGGGTGAAGACATCATCGTCACCGCTATAGATTTCTCTGAACCGGACCCCCGAGGACATGGTCAACAAGTAACGCAGCGGTGTCTCACCGTAGGGGGTGCCCCTGAGCTCGGCCACGTACTGCTCGGGCCGATCGTCCAGCGACCGTATCTTTCCCTCCGACAGGGCCACCCCGACGAGCATCGCGACTATGGTCTTCGCCATCGAGTAGGAGGCCATGCGATGCTCCGGCGTGCGGTCGTATTGGTAGCGCTCGACGAGAATCGTGTCGCCTTTCAGGATCAGCAGCCCGGTGGTGCGATTGCGCGCGAGGTAGTCGTCCAGCCCGCCGCGCTGGCCCTGGTGGCGGTACTCGATGGCGGGCTCGGTAGGGGCTCGCTTCAGGACCTGCGTCTCCTCTCCCCTCGAGATCGTCCGCGCGGGAAAGAGCTCGTCGAAACGGCTCACCAGCGCGACGAGACACCGGTTCTCGGGCCGGACCAATCCCGGGCAGAGGGGATATCCCTCGGCCTTGCCGAGCTCGGCCTCATCAGGCGCTGCGAACGCGGGGACCACGAGCAGCAAGCTCGCGAACAGGCCCACCAGCGTCACCGGAGACGACACCTGAGTCCCCCTAGACCCGAGGTCCGGTCGGCGCCGGCTGCACATGGCCGCACGCCTTGCACGTGCGCAGCGCGTCGCTGGCGTTGAACTCCTGGTTGACGCGCTTGAGCTCGAGCAGGAGGTCTTCGCGCCCGCGCTCCAGGCTGTACAGCTTCGCATCGCACCGCTCGCAATACCACGCGTAGGCCTCCGGCTCCTCCGCCCCACGCACTCGCTCCACCACGAGTCCCACGGAGCCCGCCGGACGCTGCGGCGAATGCGGAGTGTTCGCCGGCAGCAGGAGCACCTCGCCCTGCCGGATGGGGGCACGTTGCCGCTTGCCGTTGCCGTCGATGTACTCCAGGACCATGTCGCCTTCCAGCTGATAGAAGAACTCGTCGCTGGGGTCGACGTGGAAGTCTCGCCGGGCATTGGGGCCGCCGATGATCATGACGATGAACTGGGAGTCGCGCCAGATCATCTCCGCGCCCACCGGCGGCTTGAGCAGGTCCCGGTGCTCGTCGATCCACCGCCTGAGGTTGAAGGCGGCGAGCGTCTCGGCCATTGGCGCTCCTACGCTTTGCGCCTACTCGACCACACTATCGGCCCGCAGCAGCAGCGATGGCGACATCGTCAGACCTAGCGCCGCCGCCGTCTTCAGGTTAATCGAGAGATAGTAGCGGGTGGGCTGCTGCGCGGGGAGATCAGCCGGCTTGGCCCCCTTGAGAATCCGATCGATGTAGTCGGCGGCGCGGCGCAGCTCGTCGTCGCCGCTCGGCCCATATGAGATCAGCCCGCCATCACGGACGATGAAGCCGAACTCGTACATGGCGGGAATGCGCTGGGCGGCGGCAAACTCGAGCACGTGCTTCCGATTCATGCTCGTGAGAGCGTCCGCGACCACGAACATGGCGTCGGGCCGCCGCCGTGTCATCTCCGCGAAGGCCTGCTGGAAATCGCCCGGCTCGCGCACGCCGAGCGGTTGTACCTCCACGTTGAGGGTGCGCGCCGACTTTTCGATCTCGCGATAGCGAAGCGTCATGCCGGCGTCGTCACGATTCCACATCACCGCGATCCGCGTCGCTTTGGGTGCCGCTTCCTTCAAGATCTCCATCCGCTTGGCGCTGAGCTGCACGACCTCGTCGCTCATGCCGGTCACGTTGCCGCCCGGGCGCGCCAGGCTCGCGATCAGCCCGGTCGCCACGGCGTCGCCGGCGGAGACCGCAATGACGATGGGAGTGGTGGACGTTGCCCGTGACGCCGCCACCGTCGCCAGGCCCCCTTGCGTCGCGATGACGTCGACCTTGAGCCGGACGAGCTCTGCAGCCAGCTCGGGCAGCCGATCGAGCTTCCCCTCGGCAAACCGCACCTCGTAGGCGATGTTCCGACCCTCGACGTACCCCAGCGCGGTCAGACTCTCACGCAGGGTGTGGGGCGCGAGGCCGTCGGGCGTCCGACCTCCGGCCACGAGGTACCCTACGCGGGGTGTTCTGGGCGCGGATTGGGCCAGAGCCAAGATCGGCCCGGCAACAAGGCTCACGGTGGCACAGACGATGGCGAATCGCCAGATCGACTTCATGTTCGGGACCTCCATGGGGTGCCCGAACATACCGCATTTCGCGCCGGGACGGCGGTCGGAGAGCCGTGCAGGCCTACCCGCCCTGCGTCTGCAGCACCAGGATGCCAGCCGCGATGAGCCCGATGGCCAGGAGGCGCGCCCACGTTACCGGCTCGTGGAGAGCCACGAACCCAATGATCATGACGAGCGCAGTGGATGTGCCCCCGACGATGAGCGAGGAGGAGATGCGCAGGCCGCGCTCGTAGGCGAGCAGCGAGAAGATGTCGACGCCGGCGGCGGCGACGCCCGCCACCACCATGAGCCAGAGCGCGCCCGAGTCGAAGACGATCTCCTGGCCGCGCCCGCGCATCACGAGGAGCACGATCGCGTTCATGACGAAGGCCCCGCTGGTGACCACAAGCGCGCCGAGCGCGGCGGTCACCCTGGTGGAGCCGAGCTTGAGGCAGACGGTCCAGGTCGCGGCGGAGGCGCCGGCGAGCATGGCCAGGAGGATAGGGGACGAGAGCACGCGTATCTCCTTGTCGTGACGTTGTGCCTGTCGGTCGAAGGTACCTCAAGTCGCGATAGGATGGGGCCCCATGAGCCCCGCCGCCGCGCCGGTCGTTGAGCTGGAGAAGGTCACCAAGCGCTACGGCGCCGTGGACGCCGTGCGGGGGATCAGCCTCGCCATTCAGCCGGGCGAGGTCGTGGCGATGCTCGGGCCAAACGGCGCGGGAAAGACCACGTCAGTCGGCCTCATGCTGGGGCTTCGCGCACCCACCTCGGGCGCGGTACGGCTCTTCGGCCTACCGCCGACCGATCGCCGCGCCCGGAGCCGCGCCGGTGTGATGCTGCAGGAGTCGGGGACCACCGGCGTGCTGACGCCCCGCGAGCTGGTGACGCTCTTCGGCACCTACTACCCATCTCCGATGCCGCCCGAGCAGGCGCTGACGCTCGCCGGGCTCACCGACAAGGCCGACGCGCGAATCGGCACCCTGTCCGCGGGCCAGCGCCAGCGCCTGTACTTCGCGCTCGCCGTCTGCGGCAATCCGGATGCGCTCTTCCTGGATGAGCCCACGGTGGCGATGGACGTCGAGGCGCGCCGCGCGTTCGTGGCCAGCATCCACACGCTGGCCAGCGGCGGCAAGACGGTCGTCTTCACCACGCACTACCTCCGCGAGGCGGAGGAGTTGGCCCGGCGCATCGTGGTGATCGACCGCGGCGTCGTCATCGCGGACGCCGCCCCGCGCGACCTGATGGCGCGCGTGGCAGCCAAGCGCGTGGCCTTCCGGACGCCGGCCCCCCTGCCCGCCGCCGCCTTCGACGGGCTCGCGGTGACCGCCCTCGACACCGCCGACGGTCGCGTGCGCTTCCTCACCAATGAGCCGGAGTCGGTCTTGCGCGCCTTGTTCCAGCGCGGCATCGAGATGCGGGAGCTGGAAGTGATGGGGGCGGATCTCGAGGAAGCGTTCCTCTCCCTCACGCGGCGGAGCGAGGCGGCATGACCACCGGTCGGGCGACGGCGCCGCTTCTCCCCATGCTGCTCGCCCAGACGCGCAGCGAGCTCAGGATGCGCTGGCGCGTGGCCGCCTTCAGCCTGACCAGCCTGCTGCTGCCCATCGTCTTTTTCACCTTCTTCGGCCTGCCGTTCGTTCGTCAGACCTTTCCCAACGGCGTGAGCGTGGGCGCCTACCTCCTCGCGTCCTTCGCCGCGTACGCGGTGGGCAATGTCATGGTGTACGGCTTCGGCATCGGCGTCGCCGTCGAGCGCGGTCAGAAGGTGGATATGCTCTTGCGCGCCACACCCCTCCCTCCCATCATCGCCATCGCCGCCAAGGTGGTGAACGCCCTCATCTTCTCGCTTCTCTCCATCACCGCGCTCATCGTCTACGGTGTGCTCGTCGGCGGACTGCATCAGAACCTCGCCGTCTGGGCGAACGTGGTCGTGCGACTCCTCGCCGGGTCGCTCCCCTTCGTGGGGCTCGGCTTCGCCATCGGCTATAGCGTGGGCCCCAACGCCGCCCCGGCCGTCGCCAACCTCATCTACCTGCCGCTCGCCTTCGCTTCCGGCCTCTTCATGCCGGTGAGTCAGCTGCCCGGCTTCGTGCAGAAGATGGCCCCGTACCTGCCCACGTATCACTACGGGCAGCTCGCGTGGAGCGCGGTGGGTGCGCCGGCGGAGCCGCTCTTGACCAGCCTCGCGTGGCTGGCCGGGTATACCGTCTTCTTCATGGCCATCGCGCTCCGGGCGTACCGGCGCGAGGAGTCGCGGAAGTTCGGGTAACATGGCGAGCGCCATGACCCGCACGGGGACGCTCGCCATCGACGTGGGCGGCACCTTCACCGACATCACCTACGCCGACGCCGAGACAGGCGCCACCTGGGTGGCGAAGACGCCGTCGACGCCCGCCGATCTCTCCCACGGCTTCATCACCGCCGTGCGCAAGGTGCTCGGTCAGGCCGGGCGCACGCCGCCCGACGTGCTCCGCGTGTTTCACGGCACCACCACCGCGACCAACGCCATCCTCGAGGGCAAGACGCCGCCCACCGCGCTGGTGACCACGGCGGGCTTCAAGTACGTGCTGGAGATCGGCCGCCACGACATCCCGCGCCACGGCAACCTCTACGGCTGGAGCAAGCCCGCGCGGCCCATCCCGCCCGATCGCGTGCTCGAGGTGACGGAGCGACTCGACGCGGACGGCTCCGTCCTCACGCCCCTCGACGAGGACGAGGCGCGCCGCGTGGCGCGGCGCCTCGCCCAGGGGGGCGTGCCCGCGGTGGCGGTGGTCTTTCTCCATGCCTACGCCAATCCCGCGCACGAGCGGCGCATGGCGGCGATCCTGGCCGAGGAGTACCCCGGCGTGCTCGTCTCGCTCTCCTCCGAGGTGCTGCCGCAGTTCCGCGAGTTCGAGCGGAGCATGGCCACCGCGCTGAACGCGGCGGTGATGCCGCCGGTGAGCCGCTACGTGGGGCTGCTGCGCCAGGCCCTCGACGCGGAAGGCGTGCGCGCACCGCTGCTGATCATGAAGTCGGACGGCGGCGTCACCAGCGCCGCCACCTGCGTGCGCCAGCCTGTGCAGACCGTGCTGTCGGGGCCCGCCGCCGGCGTGGTGGGGGCGGTGAGCGTGGCGCGGGCGGCGGGCCACCGCGACATCATCTCGATCGACGTGGGTGGGACCAGCGCGGACATCTGTCTCGTGCGCGACGGCCGGCCCGAGGTGACCAAGGACGGGATGGTCGGGCCGTTTCCGCTGAAGCTGCCCATGGTGGACATCCACACCATCGGCGCCGGTGGCGGCAGCATCGCGTCGGTCGGCGCCGGCAGCCGGCTCAGCGTGGGCCCGCGCAGCGCGGGCGCGGAGCCGGGGCCCGTGTGCTACGGGCGCGGCGGCAGTGAGCCCACCGTCACCGACGCGCATCTGGTGCTCGGCCGCATCCCGCCCGCGCTGCTGGGCGGCGAGATCCCGCTGGACGCCGGCGCCGCGCGCGCGGCCATCGAGCGCCGCGTGGGCGCGCTGCTCGGCCTCGGCGTGGAGGAGGCGGCGGCGGGCATCATCGAGATCATCGACAACGCCATGGCGCGCGCCATCCGGACCGTGTCGATCGGGCGCGGGCACGACCCGCGGCGTTTTGCCCTCGTCGCCTTCGGGGGCGCGGGCCCGCTGCACGCGTGCCGGCTCGCCGAATTGCTCGACATTCCCACCGTGGTGATCCCGCCCCGTCCCGGCGTGCTCTCCACCTGGGGGCTCCTCGACACCGACATCCGGGCGACCTTCGTCCGCACCGTCGGGCCCGGCGAGCGGCGCGCCACCGACGGCGCGACCGCGCCCCGGCTCGAATCGGCGTGGCGCGAGCTGGAAGCACAGGCGCGCGCCTGGCTCGACGGCGAGGAGGTGCCGGGCGAGCGGCAGCGCTTCGAGCGCGCCGCCGACCTGCGCTACGAGCATCAGAGCTTCGAGCTCACCTGCTCGGCGGGCGCGGGGCCGGCGACGGCGCCGGCGCTCGCCGAGCTGGTGGCGACGTTTCACGCCGAGCACCGGCGCCTCTACACCTACGATCTCCCGCGCGCGCCCATCGAGCTGGTAAACCTGCGCGTGACCGCGATCGGTGCGCTGCCGCGGCGGGCCGGCGCCGACCTGCGCGCGGCGGACGCCACCCTCGACGACGCGCGGACGGGCGAGCGCCGCGTCTACTTCCGCGGCGCGGGCTGGCTCGCGACGCCGCGCTACGCGCGGGCCCGCCTCGCGCCGGGCATGGTCATCGCGGGCCCGGCGGTGATCGAGCAGGACGACGCGACGCCGCTGGTGGCGCCCGGCTTCCATGCCCGCGTCGACACCGCCGGCGACCTGATCCTGGAGCGGGGCTGATGGTCGACCCGATCACGCTGGAGATCATCCGGGGCAGCCTCGCCTCGACCATCCGGGACATGGAGCTCCTGATGGAGCGCTGCGCGATGTCGCCCTTCATCAAGGAGAAGAAGGACTACTTCGTCGGCATCTTCGACACGCGCGGCCGCATCGTGGCCTGCCACATCTCGGGGAGCGGACCCGGGATGATCGACGCCATCGTGCGCGCGTATCCGCTCGAGAGCATGCGGCCCGGCGACGTCTACTGGTTCAACGACCCCTACCTCTCGGACGGTGCCGTCCAACATCACCAGGACATGGTGTTCGTGGTGCCGGTGTTCCACGAGGGCGCGGTGGTGGCCTTCACCACCACGTTCGGCCACTACCAGGACATCGGCGGCCTGCGCGCCGGGAGCATCTCGCCGCACGCGACCGAGATCTACCACGAGGGCCTGCTCGTGCCGCCCGTGCGCATCGTGCAAGAGGGCCGGCTGAACGAGGAGGCCTATCGCATCTTCCTGCGCAACTCGCGCCTGCCCGACCTGGTGGAGGGTGACACGCGGGCCATGATGGCCTCCTGCCGGCTGGCGGAGACGCGACTGGCCGAGCTCTTCGCGCGCCACGGCGCGCCGACCGTGCTCGCCGCCTTCGACACCGGCATCGCCCAGACCGCCCAGCGGGCGCGCGAGCTCTTCCTGGGCCTCGTGCCCGAGGGCGCGTGGACCTTCCACGATTACCTCGACAGCGACGGCGGCGCGGAGGCGCGGCCGTACCGGATCGAGCTGGACCTGGAGCGGCGGGGCGAGCACGTGCGCCTCGACGGCACGCGCTCCGACGATCAGGCGCGCGGGCCGATCAACTTCATGACCAACCCGGGGCTCCTCCGCATCGCCTTCGGCCGCTATCTCCAGGCGCTGGATCCCGACCTCGACGTGAACGAAGGCCTGCTGAAAAACCTCGACGAGTGGGTGGCGCGCGAGGGGAGCATCCTGAAGCCCCGCTTCCCCGCGCCCCTCGGCATGCGCGCGAACACGCGCTTCCGCGTGATGTCGTGCATCTTCGGCGCCCTCGCTCAGGCCAACGGCGGGCGGGTGCCCGCCGGCTCGCCCGTGTACGTGCTCTACTACTTCCGCGCGTGGGACGAGGCGGCCCAGCGGCCCATCCTCTGCATCGAGGGGCTCGGGGTGGGGCTCGGCGCGCGGCCGTTCGCCGACGGTGTAGACGTCATCTACTACATCGCCCAGGAGAACTACCCCGTCGAGTACGTGGAGCGCGACTTCCCGCTGCGGGTGGAGCGCTACGCGGCGCGGCCGGACTCGGGCGGCCCCGGCTTCCATCGGGGAGGCGCGGGCGTGATCCGCGACGTGCGGGTGCTGTGCGAGCGGGCCGACCTCGCCACGCGCATGGAGAACACCGTGGTGGCGCCCTACGGCGTGGCCGGCGGCGGCGCCGGGCGCACCGGTCGCATCATCCTGAACCCCGGCACCCCGGCGGAGCGCGAGCTGCCCGCGCTGGGTGACGGCATCACGCTCCGGCGCGGCGATCTCCTGCGCCTGGAGACCTGCGGCGGCGGCGGCTGGGGCGATCCCCTGACTCGCGAGCCCGAACGCGTGCGGCAGGACGTGGCCCGCGGGCTCGTCACCGCCCGCGGCGCGCTCGAGGACTACGGCGTCGCGCTCGACCCCGTCACGCTCGAGATCGACAAGACCGCCACCGACGAGGCGCGCCGCCGGCGCGCCCGTGACCTTCCGCTCATCGACCGTGGGCCCGGCTTTGCGGAAGCCGAGGCCCGCTGGCGCGCCGCGCGCGCGAACCCGCAGCCCTGAGGAGACTCACGATGCGAGACCTGGCCCCGAAGATGAACGCGCTCTGCGACGCCCTACTGTTCCAGACGAGCTGGTACTTGAAGGACCTCGTCACCGGCGAGCGGGCCGACCGGCTCGGGGACACGCCGGTGCCGTCGGCGAGCACGCGGAAGATCTCCATCATGATGGCCGCGCTCAAGGCGGTGCACGACGGTAAGCTCTCGCTGGATCAGAAGGTCACCATCGAGGCGAAGTATCAGGACAACGACTCGGGCACCTTCCAGCACCTGACGCCGGGCTTCTGGATCACGTTCCGCGACGCGCTGGTGATGATGATCATCGTGAGTGACAACACCTGCACCGGAACGGTGGTGGACATGGTGGGCCTCGACGCGATACAGCGCTACTGCGACGCGGTGGGCATGACGCGCACCGCGCACCGGTTCGGCATCCCGCCGAAGCTCGGCCCCGATCACACGCTCGACCAGGTGACGACCACCACGCCCAACGATCAGGGCCTGTTGCTCGAGACGATGCTGCACGGCGCGGAGGACAAGGCGGCGGCGACGCGGCTCGGCGTCACGCCGGAGCTCTGCCGGCTCGGCCTGGACATCCTCTCGTGGCAGAAGCTCAAGACGCGCCTGCCGTCGCAGCTGCCGCTGGGCACCAAGGTGGCGCACAAGACGGGTACGGGCTCGCGCGGCTACATGGACGCGGGCATCGTCTACCGCGACGGGAAGCCACTCTACATCCTGACCATGTACACGGAGCACGTGCCCGCGGCCCTCCCCGACGGCACGCCCGGCTTCACCGCCGCGTATCAGCTGATGGGCCGGATGGCGCGCCTGGCCTGGGACGCAATCGGACGCTAGCGACCGGAGAGGCGGGCTACGACGGGCGCGAAGGCCTCCATGAACTGCTCGAAGACGACGACGTAGGAGATGCCGTGGCGCGCGCGGCGCCTTTCGAGCGCCTCGACGATGGCGTCGATGGAGCCCGCGAGGACGAACGGGCTCTCGCGCAACGCCACGGGGTCGAGTCTCCACTGCTTGGCAAGCTCGGCGAGCCCGGGGGCTGGATCGTCGGCCACGATCACTCGCTGGACGAGCGCGTTCAGCTCGAGCCTATCGAAGCGCGCACCCGCGGCAGCGCGAATGGTGGCGACCTTCGCGTCGACCGCCTGGGGAGTGGTGTCGGTCACGTCGAGCCCACTCCCGTCGGCGTGGGTGCGCGGAACGAGGCCCACGATGTCCGCCTCGCGGGCGGCCAGGGTGAGGATCATCGGCCCGCCGCCGCCGATGAGGAGCGGAGGCCGGGGACGCTGCACGGGACGGGGCAATCCTTCCAGCTCGCTCACCGCGTAGTGCTTGCCCTTGGCGGTGACCGGACCGCCCTCGAGATAGCGGGTGATGATGGAAACCGCCTCTTCGAGGCGCTCGACACGCACCCGGCCCGCATCGAAGCTGATGCCCGTCTGGGCATAGTCCGGGAGTAGCCATCCGGCCCCCAGCCCGAGCTCGAAGCGCCCGCCGCTCAAGAGGTCGAGCGTGGCGGCGTCCTTCGCGACGACGGCGGGGTGGCGGAAGTCGTTGTCGAACACCATGCTGCCGACCCGGATGGTCGTGGTCGCGGCGGCGGCGGCCATGATGCCGACGCCGGTCGCGACCTGGTCGCGGAAGTGGTCGGGCACCAGGAAGGTGGCATAGCCCAGCGCCTCCGCGCGCCGTGCCTTGCCGAGCCACTCGTCGCGCGAGGCCGCCGTTCGCGCGAGTAGGCCGAAGCGGAACGGCTTCACGCGCTCCACGCGGGATAGGTCGGAGGCGATAGCTCGTCGGCACCGCGGCCCGCCCAGTCGGACTTGGCCATGCGGGGCCACATGCGCTCGCCGCCCCCCTGCAGCGCCCGGAGTATGGCCCGCTCGTCGGCGCCGAGCACGCGCCCGCCATCCACCACCAGGCGGCCGTCCACGTAGACACGGTCGACGTCCTCGTCGGCGGCGTTATAGACGATGTTCTTGACGGGATCGCGGAGCGGGGTCATTCGCCACGACGCCGCCTTCCACAGCACGAGATCGGCGCGGGCGCCCGGCGCGATGCGGCCGAGGTCGTCGCGTCCCAGCGCGCGCGCTCCGCCCAGGGTGGCCGCGTCGAAGACATGCGCCGCCGTGGTGGATTCGGTCTGCCGCTCTACCATCTTCGCCACCACCGTCGCCCAGCGCATGGCCTCGATGACGCTCTGGGGATTGGTGTCGGTGCCCAGCGACATGTTGACGCCGGCGGCACGGTAGCGGCCGAAGGACTCCATGGCGATCCCGCGCCGCGCGAACACCCACACCGCGTGGGCCACCGAGCAGCCCGCGTCGGCCATGATCTGGACGTCGCCCGGCGGATAGTTGGTCCACGAGGAGCCGCCCACGATGATGGCGTGGCCCAGGATGGTGTTGGACCCGAGCACGCCTAGCTCGCGCATCCATGCGATGGGGGTCTTGCCGTGGCGCGCCACCATTTCGGTGAACTCCACCACGGACTGGGAGGTGTGCACCTGGTAGGGGCGCTTCGTCTCGTCGGCCCAGCGCTTGCCTTCCCGGAGGAGCTCCGCGGTGCAGGTGTCGATCTGGGACGGCGCGAAGAAGCAGCGCACGAGATCGCCGTGGGCGCCGTCATGGGCCTTGAAGGCCTCCACGGCGCGCTGGAGCCCCTGCCGGCCCGCCTCTTCGCTCCACTCCCACTCGACACGCCTGCCGTCCCTCGTGAGCCAGCGGCCGGAGCGGAAGCCGAGGCCCAGGTACACGCGCATCCCGTAGTGTCCGGCGCGCGCCACGACGTAGTCGGCGATGGGGCCGATCTCCATCACAGTGGTGACCCCGCCGCGCAGCATCTCCGCCATCGAGAAGTCGATGCAGGCGCGGCTGGCCTCCTCGTCCTGCGCCTCCGCGCGTACGGGCAGCATCTCGAAGAGGCCGGAGTAGCCAAACTGGGGATTGCCGCGGTCCTCGATGAACGAGCGGTCCAGCGGCGAGCCCGCGATGTGGGCGTGGGTAGAGATGAGGCCGGGGGTGACGATGCGCTCGGCGGCGTCCACCGTCTCGTCGACGCGTCCGTCGAAGCGGGGCCCCACGTGGAGAATGGCCCCGCCCTCGATCACGACCACGCCGTCCCGCAGCACGCGATGGCCGCGGCCGTCGTGGGCGACAATCCAGGGCGCCTTGATGGCGATGCGGCGCCCGTCCGCCATCCGAGCTACCGCTTCGACCGGCGCCGGCGGCCCGCGCGCGGCTTCGCCGCCACGCGGCGGCGGGGCCGCCCGGCCCGGTGGAGGCCGCTGGGATCCTCCACCGCCTCCGCCGTCACGAAGGTACCACCCTGGAAGGTCTCGGCGCGCAGGTCCATCACCGGCGGCTCCTTCGCGAGCACCTCGGCGGCGTAGTCCTCACCGCGGTCCTGGGGCTCGTAGCCGAGCCGCTTTGCGTTCCCGTTGTCGTACCAGGCGCGCTTGTTGTCCGAGACGCCGTAGACGATCTCGAAGCGCAGATCCGGATGCTCCACGCCGATCGCGACCAGCTGTCCGAGATCACGTGGTGATATCCAGATGGCGAGCCGGCGCTTGTCGATGGGCCGCTCGTTCACGTTGCCGATGCGAATGCAGAGCACGCGCAGCCCGTACTTGTCGGCGTAGAGGCTGCCCAGTGCCTCACCGAACACCTTGGAGACGCCGTAGCGCCCGTCAGGCTTGGGATAGACGCGGTGATCGATGGTTTCATCCCTGCGATAAAAACCCGTTGCGTGATTGCTGGTGGGGAAGATGAAGCGCGGCACCTTGTTGCGACGGGCCGCCTCGTAGGCGTTGTAACAGCCCTCGATATTGGCCTTCTGGATCAGGGCCCACGGCCCCTCCACCGAGTAGCCGCCGAGATGCACGATGGCATCCACGCCACGCGTGACTCTCAGCATGTCGGTGAGGCGCGTGATGTCGGCCCGCATGAACCGCTCGCCCGGCTCCAGGGTCTTGATCGGACGGAGATCCGACAGCCGGAGGTTGTACTTGCCCGCCAGGGCGCGCCGGAGCGCGCTGCCCACCCCGCCGGCGGCGCCGGTGATGAGGATGGTCTTCACGGCATCCCGCCCGCGGGCTTGCCCGCATAGTTCTTCCGGTGGAAGTAGTTGGCGTTGTAGAAGGCGAGGACCAGGTCGCGGTACACCGCGGGCTCGTAGCGCGGCGGGTTGTCCGGGCCCACGCACGAGGGCAGGCACTCGATCACCGACTCGACGTTGGGGCTGTAGAAGAAGGCGATGGAATAGCGGTCGGCGCCCGAGTCGTTCAGGACGCCATGCGGCGTGGAGAGGAAGCGATCGTTCGACCAGCGTTTCATCATGTTGCCGAGGTTGACGAGCAAGGTCCCCGGGATCAGCGGCGGCGCCATCCATTCGCCGCTGGTGAGCCGCACCGCGAGGCCGGGCACCTCCATGCGCGCGAGGATCGTGATGAACGAGTTGTCGGTGTGGGGACCCTGGCCGAACTGCTCGTCGTCGTCCGTCTCCTGCGGCGGATAGTGGAGGAAGCGCAGGTTGATGTGCGCCTCGTCCCGAAAGTAGGGCGCGAAGAAGCCGGCGGGCATATCGAGCGCCCGCGCCAGCACCGGGAGCATGCGCTCGCCCACGCCCTCCAGCGTCTTGAAGTAGCGCACCATGGCGGCGCGCATGGCCGCGTGCCCCGCCGGCCACTGATTGCGGCCGCGCAACGGCTTGCCCGCCCGCACGTCGGGGTGGTCGGACCCGCGGTCGTGGCTGATGAAGAAGCTCTCGTTGAAGTTCGGCCGCGTGGCCTTGTGCACGCTGGAGGCGCCCTGGATGCTCTCGTTGGGGGCGAGGTAGCCGATGTTGTTCTCGTCGATCGCGAGCCGGCGCTTGTCCTCCAGCGGCATGGCGTGGAACTCGCGCGAGGCGGCGAACGCCTCGTCGATCACGGCATCTGGCACGCCGTGACCTTTCAAGTAGAAAAAGCCCACCTCCTCGCTGGCACGCCGCACCTGGGCGGCTACCGCCTCCAGGCCGCCGAGCTCGCCCCGGAAGGCGGGCGCGAAGTCGATGACGGGAATGGCGCGGGTGGCCGCCTCCAGGTCCTTGACCGCCAGTGATTTGAAGAGGTTCATGGCGATGATCCTACTCCAACCATGGTTGCGGATGCCACGGCCGCGGTCTATCCTTCTCCGCCATGACGGCACCGGCGATCCACTGGCCCAACGGCGCGCGCTGCGCGGTGATGATGACGTTCGACCTGGACGGCGAGAGCCCGTGGATTCACCGCGATCCCGCCCTCGCGGAGCGCCCGCTGCACATGTCGATGGGCGCCTACGGCCCGAAGACGGGCATGCCCCGCATCCTCGACGTGCTCGACCGCTACGGGATCAAGACCTGCATCTTCATCCCGGGCTGGATCGTAGAGCGCTACCCCGCCCTCTGCGAGGAGATTGTCAAGCGCGGGCACGAGGTCGGGCATCATGGATACCTCCACGAGAAGCCCTTCTTCATGAAGAGCCGCGAAGAGGAGGAAGCGCTGCTCGTGAAGAGCATCGAGATCTTCAAGAAGATCCTCGGCGTGACGCCGCTGGGCGCGCGCGTGCCCTCCGCAGATCCGAGCCGCCACTCGATGGACCTTCTTGCCGAGCACGGCTTCGTCTATCACAGCAACGCGCTGGACACCGATCTCCCCTACTGCCACGACACGCCCCATGGTCCGATCGTGGAGTTTCCCACCGCGTGGTGCAACAACGACGCGCCGTTCTTCCTCTGGAGCGCCGTGCCCCCGGTGGGCAACGGCATCTGGAGTCAGGAGGACGTGTGGGAGATCTGGTCGGAGGAGTTCGAGGGCCTCTACGAGGAGGGAAGCCTCTTCAACTGGCTGGGCCATCCCCAGATCATCGGCCGGCCTTCGCGCATGCGAATGGTCGAGCGGCTCATCCAGCGCATCCTCGGCAAGAAGCAGGTCTGGTGGCCGCGGCCAATCGACCTGGCCCGCTTCTGGCTCGAGCGAAGCCGGACGGCGGCGCGCGCCTGATGGCCGGGCGCCTTGCCGGGCGCGTCGCCCTGGTGACCGGCGCCAGCCGGGGCTTCGGCCGCGCCATCGCGCTGGCGTACGCCCGCGAAGGCGCGAAACTCGTGGCCAATTACCACGCGAGCGAGGCCCAGGGCAAGGACGTGGCGGCGGAGGCAGTGCGGCTCGGCGCCGAGGCGATCGCGGTGCGCGGCGACGTCTCGCGCGAGGCAGACGTGCGCGCCCTCGTGAAGGCCGCGCTCGACCGCTTCGGCCGCCTCGACATCCTCGTGAACAACGCCGGCATCATGGTGCGGGGCCCGCTGCTGGCGATGCCGGCGGACGGCTACCAGCGCATGCTGGACGTGAACGTCACCGGCACCATTCTCTGCACCCGCCACGCCTTGCCCGCCATGATCGAGAAGAAGCACGGGCGGGTCATCAACCTCTCGTCCCAGCTCGCCCAGCGCCCGGTGGGCGTCGGCGGCGGGTTCGCCGCGTATGCCGCCACCAAGGGCGCCATCGAGTCCCTGACCCGCGTGCTCGCCGCCGAGGTGGGCGGTCACGGCATCACCGTGAACGCGATCTCGCCCGGCGGCATCGACACCGACATGAGCCGCGACGTCATGACCCCCGAGTACCGCGCGAAGCGCCTCGCCGAGCTGCCCCTGCGTCGCTTCGGCGGCGTGGAGGACGTGGCCTACTGCGCGGTGGTGCTGGCCGCCGACGAGGCCGGCTATCTCACGGGACAGATCCTGCATCCCAGCGGCGGCTGGGTCTCGGGCTGAGGAGGCCAGGCATGCGCTACCGGTGGCCGGACGGCAAGCAGTGCGCGGCGGTGCTCTCGTTCGACTTCGACGCCGAGTCGGGCTTCTACTTCCGCGAGCCCGAGAAGGCCAAGCGGAGCCTGGGCGACCTCGAGGAACGGCGCTTCGGGCCGCGCGTGGGCGTGGACCGTATCCTGCGCATGATGGACCGGCTCAAGATGCGCGCTTCCTTCTACATCCCCGGCTGGACGGTGGAGCATCATCCGGCGCCGTCCAAGCGCATCCGCGACGCCGGCCACGAGATCGGCGCCCACGGCAACATGCACGAGGCGGTAAGCTTCCTCGACGCCGAGCAGGAAGAGAACATCATGCGCGACCAGCTCGCAATCCTGAAGGACGGGCTGGGCGTGGTGCCCAAGGGCTACCGCTCGCCGTCCTGGGACGTGAACACGTGGACGCCCGGCATCCTCAAGCGCCACGGCTTCCTCTACGACACGTCTCTCATGGGCAACGACATCCCCTACGAGATCGACAGCGAGGACGGCCCTCTCATCGAGCTGCCCATCCAGTGGCTGCTCGACGACGCCCCGTTGTTCCGCCATGTGTACGGCGCCACCAACGCCATCGCCGACCCTGGCCGCGTGCTCCAGATGTGGAGCAAGGAGTTCGCGGGCATGTACGCGGAGAACGGGGCCTTCATCCTCACCTGCCATCCCTTCGTGAGCGGGCGCGCCTCGCGCATCCAGCTCATGGAGGATCTCGTTGCCTACATGCGCAAGTTCCGCGGCGTGTGGTTCACGACGTGCGAGGAGATCGCGCGGTGGCACGCTTCCGGCAAGTGGAAGGTGGAGGGCGACGGCGCCTCCCGGACGGCGGGAGGCCGGAAGGCGACGAAGGCGGCTAGTCGGCCGGCACGTCGCCCTCGGCGCTGAGGAGCGCGGCCAGCCGCGGGTAGGCCGCCGGGGCCAGATGGCCGTCGACAACCATCCCCGCGCCGTGGGGTGACGCGAGGAGCAGCTCGATCGCCAGCCCGGTGGCGAGCTTGCCATACCGCCACGGCGCGAGCGCGGCGCCGAAGCGCGAGCGAAGATCCTCCACGGCGCGCGGCAGATAGTCGGCGCCCGCGGGCGCCTTGGCCTCGATCTCTACCTCGTGATGCCGTACGGGCCCGCCGGTCGCGTGATACGTCACCTCGTCGATGGCCAGCTCGGCGAGGGGGGGGAGCCGGCGCCGTCCGCATGGCGTCGCCGGCGGCGGGTCTCCCGCTCCTGGATGCGCGCGAGGCCGGACGCGAGCAGCGCCTCGACCGGGTCGTCGGCGGCGTCGGCACGACGAAGGGCGATACCGCGCTCCCCGAGAACCTCGACGAGACGGGCATACGCCTCCGCCGACCAGCTCGTTTCCAGCTCATCACGCTCGATGACGCCACCCCCTACATCGCGGCCTGGCCCCTTCAGGGTCAGGAAGGCTCGCCCATCCACCCGGCGCGCGCGTAGCGAGTCGCGCCGGGCTCGCAGGGCGCCCGCTGACGTGTCGAAGTAGACATCCAGAATGGTCACGTCCCCCGCGACAGCGAGGGTCCGCGCCGCGAGCCGGTCGAGGGCCGCGAGCGCGTCCGCCACTTCCGCCGGCCGTGCGCCGGTGATGATGAGCTTGGCTTCCCGCTCGGGCACGCCGGTCGTCCAGTCGCCGCTCAGCGCGGCGTGCTCGTGTAGCGGTGCCGCACGAGCGCCCACTGCATGAGCCACGCGGCGAACCCTCCGGCGGCGGCGGCGCAGAACCCGTATCCCGAGGATAGTGATCCGAGGCTGGCGACAAACCCGCAAGCCGCTCCCGCCACCACGGCGTTGATCACCGCCGTCCCCTGCGCGAGCCCTCCGGGGCGGAGTGAGAACGGGCCGAAGTGCCGCCGCGCCTTCCGCCCCTCTCCGTAGAAGGCGAATGCGCTTCGGTAGACGTCCGAGCCGCCGCCCTTGATGAAGTACCCGCGGATCGCGTTGAGGGCATCGATGTAGCCGTCCGTCGCAATGTTTCGCTTCACGATGCGCTCGAGGGTAACGAGACCGAATAGGAACAGGAGCACGAAGCTTGCCAACACCGCGATCTCCACAGGCGGCGAGACGGCCCGCCCCAGCTGGAGCACGGCGGCGATACCCCCGAACGCGGCGGTGACCAGCGTGAAGAGGAACTGGAGCCGCCGCTCGCCCATCGCCTCGTTCTCCTTCAGCGAGTCGCTCAGGTGCTCGTACTCTGCGAGTAACAACTGGAGACGCGCCTCTTCGTTCGGATCGGGCATGGCGGAGCCCTCCTCAGAGCGAAGCGAGATGGGGCATCACCTCGGCGGCGAAGAGATCGATGGACGCGGCGGCGGCGGCCTCGGGCATCTCGCCGAACATCGCGCGGCACACGAAGTAGTTGCAGCCGCTCGCCGCGACCTGGCGCTCGATCTCTTCCCGAACACGGGCTGGTGTCCCGGCGATGGCCACGCCGCGCTGGCACGCCTCGTCGAAATCGCGCGCGAAGCGGAAGGGCAGCGCGCCGAAGTCGCGCCAGAGCTTGGTGAGGTTCGCGTACCACGCGGCGTAGTTGGGCCGTGCGAGCGCCTCGGCCTCGGCGTCCGTGCGTGCGACCACCACGTGGCGCGACATGCCCATGCGCGTTGTGAGTGCCCCGCCGTGTTTGCGCTGCCACACCTCACGATACCGGTCGAACAGCGGGCGCGACTGCTCGACGGGGCTATTGGTGATCACGTTCACGCGGTTCATGGCCGCCCATTCGGCGCCGGCGGCGTGGCCCATGCCGTACCAGAGCGGCGGGTGCGGCTGCTGGAAGGGGCGCAGGATCATCGGGACCTTCCTGTACGTGTAGCGCGCCCCGCGATGATCGAGCGTCTCGCTGGTCAGGCCCTGGAGGATGACTTCCAGCGCCTCCTCGTAGATCTCCTCCGTCTCCAGGTGATGGAGGTCGAAGTACGCCATCTCGTAGGGCACGATGCCGCGCCCCACCCCGAAGTCGAAGCGGCCGCGCGAGAGATGGTCGAGCATGCACACCTCCTCGATCAGCCGCAGCGGATCGTAGAGGGGCAGGCAGTAGACGCAGGGGCCGAGGCGGATGCGACGCGTGCGCTGGGTCGCGGCGGCGAGGAAGATGCCGGGCACGGGTGCCAATCCGAGCGGCGTCGCGTGGTGCTCGGCGAGGTGATACGAGTAGAAGCCCGCCGCGTCGTATTTCTCGAGCAGCCGCAGGCGGCTCTCGTAATGCTCGGACACGGACACGTCGCGCCGGTCGAGATGGTCGAAGATTCCCAGATCCATCGCGCGGGCAAGCGTACCAGAAAACGTGTCTGGAGAAGCGGGCGGGGGCTTTGGTACCATGGCGCCACGATCGAGCGGTGCACCCCGCATCGAAGAGGAGCGGATGATGGCCTACGACCTCCTGATCAAGAACGGCTGGGTGGTGGACGGGTCCGGACGCCCGAGATATCGCGCAGATGTGGGCGTCATGGGCGGGAAGATCGCCGCCATCGGTCGCATACGTGAATCGGCCAAGGAGGTCCTGGACGCCGAGGGCCATGTGGTGGCCCCCGGCTTCGTCGACGGCCACACCCACATGGACGCCCAGGTGTTCTGGGATCCGCTCGGGACCTGCTCCTGCTGGCACGGCATCACCACCGTGGTCATGGGTAACTGCGGCTTCACGCTCGCGCCGTGCGCCAAGGAAGACCGTCATCTCGTGATCCGAAACCTCCAGCGTGCTGAGGACATCTCCCTCGAGGCGATGGAAGCGGGCATCGACTGGAAGTGGAAGACCTTCGCCGAGTTCCTCGACGTGGTCGACGGGCTCCCCAAGGGCATCAACTACTCCGGCTACATGGGGCACTCCGCGCTGCGCACCTACGTGATGGGCGAGCGCGCGTTCGAGCAAGCGGCGAGCGAGGATGATCTACAGGCAATGTCGGCCGAGCTGCGCAGCGGCCTCCGGGCCGGCGCCATCGGCTTCACGACGTCCAGATCTCCCAGTCATGAAACGCCGGACCGTCGGCCCGTGGCCAGTCGCATGGCCTCGTGGGACGAAGTGCGGCGGCTCGTGGGCGTCATGGGCGACATGAACGCCGGCATCTTCGAGCTGGCCGGCGAGGGCGTGGACCGCGACGCCAACAATCCGGGTATCGCCGACTATCACCGCCGCCTGCGCGAGCTGGCCGTCGAGACGGGCCGGCCCGTCACGTTTGGGCTCTTCAGCCGTCGCGACGCGCCCGAAGCCTACAAGGCGTACGTGAAGCTGCTCGAGGACACCGCCGCCCAGGGCGGGCGCATGACCGCGCAGGTGCACAGCCGCGCGCTGTCCGCGGTGCTCTCCTACAAGACCCAGCTGCCGTTCGATCGCCTGCCGGTGTGGCGCGAGCTGCGCGCGCTGCCGCTGGACGAGCAGAAGCGACGCCTGCGCGATCCCGAGCTGCGGAAGAAGCTGGTGGCGGCGGCGAAGGAGCGCGAAGACCGCAAGGCCATCGGCACCGAGGCGCGGCCCGCGGTGTACGAGTGGATCCACGTCATGGAAAGCGTACACGGGAAGCATCGCTCGGTGGCGGAGATCGCCCAGCAGCGCGGCGTCGATCCCGTGGAGGCCATGATCGACCTCGGCCTCGAGACGGACATGGAGGTGTTCTTCCTCCAGCCCATCGCCAACGAGAACCAGGAGATCGCGCTCGAGCTGATCAAGAACCCGCGCACGGTCGTCACATTTTCGGACTCTGGCGCGCATGTATCACAGTTAATGGACGCCTCGCTCCAGACGCATCTCCTCGCCCACTGGGTGCGGGAGAAGCAGGCCCTCACACTGGAAGAGGCGGTGCGCATGCTCACGTTCGACACCGCCACCATGTGGGGCTTCTCGGACCGCGGTCTCGTCCGCGAGGGCATGGCCGCCGACTTCGTGGTCTTCGATCCGGACACCATCGCCGCCGAGATGCCCGAGGTCGTGAACGATCTCCCCGCGGGGGCGCGCCGCCTCATCCAGCGCTGCCGCGGCATCGCCGCCACCGTGGTCAACGGCGAGATCCTGCTCCGCGACGGCAAGCACACGGGCGCGCTCCCCGGCCGCCTGCTGCGCGGGCCGCTCGCGCGCGTGTAAGGAGAGGACGCCATGTGCTTCGATCTGGATTCCCGGCCGCCGATCCCGCCGATCTTCGGCGGGGCGACCGACGCGCGTGACCTCAAGCTGACCTCGGCCGATGGCACCAAGTTCATGGCCTACGCCGCGCGGGCGACAAGCCCCACGGGCGCGGGCATGGTCGTGATCCCCGACGTACGGGGGATCCACCAGTATTACAAGGAGCTCGCCCTGCGCTTCGCCGAGTCCGGCGTGGACGCGGTGGCCATCGACTTCTTCGCCCGTACCGCGCCGTCCGACGACCGCAGCGACAAGTTCGACTTCATGAGCCAGGTCCCGCTGACCAAGCCGGAGACGCTGCAGGCCGATATCGCGGCCGCGGTGGCCTATCTCAAGGGCAAGGAGGGCGGCGCCGTTCGCTCCGTCTTCTCCGTGGGCTTCTGCTTCGGGGGCGCGCTCTCCTATCTCCAGGCGGCGAGCGGCCTCGGCTACTCGGGCGTGATCGGCTTCTACGGCTGGCCGCTCGGCCTCAAGCGCTGGCCCGATCGGCCCAGGCCGATCGACGCGGTCCCGCAGTACAAGGCGCCCGTGCTCTCCCTCTTCGGCGGCGCCGACGAGGGCATCCCGCCGGAGGCCGTCGCGGAGTTCGATGCCGCGTGCAAGAAGAACAAGATCGCGCACGAGGCCACCGTGTATGCCGGCGCGCCGCACAGCTTCTTCGACCGCAAGCAGACCGAGTTCGCGGATGCCTCCGCCGATGCCTGGCGCCGTGTGAAGGACTTCGTCGGCCGCAACACGCGCAAGGCCGCCTAGCACGGCCTCAACTGCCGCCGCCGCGTCGCGCGCCTCCGCCGGGGAGGCGCGCCGCTGGCCGCTCCTCGCCCTGCTCACCACCGCCTATGGGCTGGGCGCGTTCGGCATGCTCGGTGTCTCGCCGCTCACGCCGAGCCTCGTCGAGGGCTTTCAGCTCTCGCGCCTGGACGTCGCCTTCATCGTCCCCTGCGTCTACCTGCCCGGCCTTTTCTTCTCCCTGCCCGCGGGCCACCTCGCGGATCGGCTGGGCGTGCGGCCCACGTTTCTGGGCGGCCTCGCGCTGGCCGCTGCCGGGCTCGCGCTCGCCGCCGCGGCGCCGCTCTTCTGGCTCTTCCTTGCGTGTCTGGTGGTGGCGGGCGCCGGCTGGAGTGTGGTGAACCCCGTGCTCGGCAAGGCGATCGTGGATCTCTTTCCCGTGCGCGAGCGCGGTATCGCGATGGGCATCAAACAGATGGGCCTCACGGTGGGCGGCGTGATCTCCGCCCTCGTACTGCCCCCCATCGCCGCGCTTCTCGGCTGGCGCGCCGCTGTCGCGACCTGCGCGCTGGTCATCGCCGCGCCCGCGCTCACCTCGTGGCGCCCGCTGGCCCCGCTCGCCGCCGCCCGCGGCGGAACCGTGGCGCCGGGAGCGGCAGACGACGACGCCTGGTTTTGGCTGATGCGGCCGGCGCTGCTCGTCTTCTTCGCGACCGGCGTGGCGCTGGGCATGCTCCAGTCCGCCGTGCTTGCGTATCTACCCCTCTACGGCGTGCAGGTGCTCGGCTGGGGTGCGGTGGCCGCGGGCGCCCTCGTCGCAGTGGCCCAGGCCGGCGGCGCCGTCGCGCGGCTGGGGCTGGGCGCGGCGAGCGATCGCTGGCTGGGCGGCCGGCGCACACCGTGGCTCGTGCTCTCCTCCCTGCTCGGCGCGCTCGCGTTCGCGGCCTATGCGCTCGCGCCGGTTCGGGCGCCGCTCGCCGCATTCGCGCTGGCGTTCGTGGCCGGCATCGGCGCCCACGGCTGGGTCGGCGTGTACTTCATCGCCAGCGCCGAGGCCGGCGGGCCGCATCGCTCCGGCCTGCTGAGCGGGGTCGCTTTCGGCGCCATCGTGCTGGGGCTGCTCGTGGGCGCGCCGGTGTTCGGCATGGTGCTGGTATCGCGCGACTCGTACGGGGCGGCGTGGGCGGTGTTCGCCGCGCTCGCCGCCGGCATCGCGCTCGTGATGGCGCTGGCCGGCGAGGCCATTCACCGCGAGGGCGCGCGCGCCGGGGAGCGATAAGAGCTCCCCGGCTAGTCTTTGGGGAGTCCCAGCACCCGCTCGCCGATGATGTTGCGCTGGATCTCGCTGGTGCCGCCCGCGATCGTGTATTGCCGCGCGCTGACGACTCTGTTGTACCAGCGCGCGTTGTCGGGGACGTCCCCCGTCGGCTGATTGAGCAACACGCGCGGGCCGAGCAGCTCGCCCGCGAAGTCGGCGATGCGCACACCCAGCTCCGAGCCGAAGAGCTTGAGAATGGAGCCCTCCGGCCCCGGCGGCTCCCCGCGCAGCTGGCGCGTGATGTTTCGGTAGCGCGTGTACTTGAAGGCGGCCGCCTCGATGGCGAGCTGCGCCCAGCGCTGGCGCACGAGCGGGCTCTCCCAGGCGGGCGCGCCGCCGGCGGCAACCTCGCGCGCGAGGGCTCCGAGGCGCCGGATCTGATCGTCGTGGCCGCGCCCTCCACCCGCCTTGCGCTCATACATGAGGGTGGTCATGGCCACGCCCCAGCCCGCGTTGAGCCGGCCCACGAGATGCTCCTTCGGCACCTTCACGTCCACGAAGAACACCTCGTTGAAGTGCCGGTGCCCGTTCATGAGCACGAGCGGGCGCACGGTGATGCCCGGCGTCTTCATGTCCACGAGGAGATAGCTGATGCCCTTGTGCTTGGGCGCGGCCGGGTCCGTCCGCACGAGGAGGTAAATCCAGTCCGCGAACTGGGCGCCCGAGGTCCACACCTTCTGCCCGTTGACGAGGAAGTGGTCGCCCTTGTCGACGGCGCGGGTGGAGAGGCCCGCCAGGTCGGACCCCGCGCCCGGCTCGGAAAAGCCCTGGCACCAGATGTCCTCGGCGGTGAGGATGCGCGGGACGAAACGCTTCTTCTGCGCCTCGGTCCCCACCTCGATCAGGGTGGGCCCGATCATCCCGATGCCGGAATACCCGGGGAGCACGGGCGCGCGGACGCGGAAGCACTCCTCGTCGTAGATGATCTGCTCCATCAGGGTGGCGCCGCGCCCGCCGTACTCCTTCGGCCAGGAGATACCCACCCAGCCGGCCTTGTACATGAGGCGCTGCCACTCGACGCGGCGCTCAAAGGTGGCGCGATCCGGCGCCACGCGCTCGTCGGTCGGATCGTCCACGCAGAGCTCGCGCGGCAGATTGGCGGCGAGCCAGCCGCGCAGTTCGCGCCGGAACGTCTCCTGCTCGGGCGTGTACTGGAAGTCCATGGTCGGCTCCCTCAGTCCTTCGACAGGGGGTGAACGCGGGCGCCGGAGAGGCGCAGGAAGTCGGCGCAGGACATCACGATCGACGTGGTATTGCTGCCCGCGTTGAAGGCGATCTCGTCGCGGGCGGCGAGCGCCTCGTCCACGAGCACCGGCAGACCGAAGAGGTTGCCGAAGGGCGGCACCGCGCCCGGCGCGCATCCGGTGAGCGCGAGCAGCTCCTCCGGCGTGGCGAAGCGCAGCGTGCGCGTGCCGAGGATGGCGCGCACCTTGGCGTTGTCGACGCGGCGGCTGCCCGGCAGCACCACGTGCACGGGCGCGTCGGCGGCAAGGAGCACCAGCGCCTTGGCGCCGGACTCGATGGGCGTGCCGCGCACCTGCGCCGCCTCCGCGCTGGTGAACACCGGGGCGTGCTCGAGCAGGCGGAAGCGCGCGCCCTCCGCCGTCAGCCACTGCTCGAGCCGCTCCGTCACCGCGGTGGCCATCCGCGGTAGTATAGACGCCCACTCCCGGCCATTGGAGACTCCATGAAGATCACCCACGTCATGACGCGCGTCCTCCGCACCCCGGCGTCCAACCCGTTGATCGTCGGGCTTCCCCCATCCACCGACACGCGCGAGTTCGTCACGCTCGAGCTGGGCACCGACGACGGCGCCGTGGGCGTCGGGCTCACCTTCTTCGGCGGTGCGCTGACGCCGGCGCTCAAGTCGGCGGTGGACACCCTCGCCGGGCTGACCGTGGGCGAGGACCCGACCCGTGTCGAGGCCATCACGGCCAAGTGCCGCCGCGCGGCCAGCCATGCCGGCCCGGGCGGCATCTACTCGCTGGCCCTGTCCGCCGTGGACATCGCGTGCTGGGATCTCAAGGGCAAGGCGGTCGGCCAGTCGGTGTGCGCACTCCTGGGCGGGCTGCGCGACCGTGCGCCGACGTACGCGAGCGGCGCCCTCATGCGGCCGCACCCCATCAAGTACCTGGCCGAGGAGGGTCCGCGCCTCGTGAAGATGGGCTTTCGCCAGATGAAGATGCAGTGCGGGAGCGAGGCCACCGCCGCCGAGTCGATCGAGCGCGTGCGCGTGATGCGCCAGTCCATCGGGCCCGACGTGGACCTCATGTGCGACATCAATCAGCTCTGGAGCGTGAACCAGGCCATCGAGATCGGGCATCGCATCGAGCCCTATCAGCTCTTCTGGTTGGAAGATCCCGTCGCCCATGACGATTTCCCCGGCCTGGCCCGCGTGGCCGACAAGCTGATCACTCCCATCGCCGCCGGCGAGTATCACTACGGCATCGTGCCGTTCCGTCACATGCTGGAGCACCGCTCCATCGACATCGTGATGATCGACCTCCTGCGGGCGGGCGGCGTCACCCAGTGGATGAAGATCGCGGGCATGGCGGAGGCCTTCAACCTGCCGGTGGTGAGCCACCTCATCCCGGAGTTTCACGTGCACCTGATCGCCGCCATCCCCAACGGACTGACCGTGGAATACATGCCCTGGACGCTCGAGCTGTTCAAGGAGACGCCCGCCCTGGTGGACGGCCAGATCGTGGTCCGGCCGAGGCCCGGCTTCGGGCTCGAGTTTGACCCCGCGGCGATGAAGCGCTACCAGATCGCCTGACGACACCCTGACACAAAGGAGACGGATTCATGGCTGACGTGAAGAAGGTCGCGATCGTGACGGGCGCGGGCAGCGGCATCGGTGAGGCCTCGGCGCTGGCGCTGCTCGCCGAGGGTTATCACGTCGCGCTGGCCGGACGGCGCAAGGATCAGCTGGAGCGAGTGGCGCAGGCGGCGGGGGCGGCGAAGTCGCGTGCCCTCGTGGTGCCGACGGACGTGGCGGACCCAGGCTCCATCCGGAACCTCTTCGCGCGCACGAAGGAGGCCTTCGGCCGCCTCGACCTCCTCTTCAACAACGCTGGCATCGGCGCGCCCGCCATCCCCATGGAAGACCTCACGTTCGAGCAGTGGAAGGCGGTGGTGGACACCAACCTCACCGGCTCGTTCATCTGCACGCAGGAAGCGATCAAGATCATGAAGGACCAGACACCGCGCGGCGGCCGCATCATCAACAACGGCTCCATCTCCGCGCACGCTCCCCGCCCCAATTCGGTCGCCTACACGTCCACCAAACACGCCATCACGGGCCTCACCAAGTCCACGTCGCTGGACGGGCGCAAGTACGACATCGCGTGCGGTCAGATTGACATCGGGAATGCGCTGACGCCGCTGGCCGCGCGCATGGCCCAGGGCGTGCCGCAGGCCAATGGGACGGTCGCGCCGGAGCCACTCTTCGACGTGAAGCACGTGGCCGACGCCGTCCTGGCCATGGCCAGGCTGCCGCTGGATACCAACGTGCAGTTCATGACCATCATGGCCACGAAGATGCCCTTCGTGGGGAGAGGGTAAGGCGCCCGACTAGGCGGTGGGTTCGGCGGCCAGCTCCTTGGCGAGGGCACCGGCAAGCTTCACGTACTGCTCGCGGCGGTTGTAGAGTTGGGCGGAGACGCGGATCAGACGCTTGGGGGCGCCGGGCCAGCGCATGATCGGCACCTCGATGCCCCACTCGCCGAAGAGCCGGGGCTGCAGCGGGTCGGGCTGACGCCATGCCGGCTTCTTCAGCGGGCTATCCGGCAGGCGCACGCTTGCGATCGAGCCCACCATCTCCTCCGGACACACGGGCGGCGTGCCCGCGGCCGCGCAGAGGAGGCCGCGCGCCTCCAGCGCCAGCGTGCGGTTGCGCGCCATGAGCGCGGGCCAGCCGCCGGGTACGAGCGAGCCGAGATAGTCGATGGCCATCGGCACCGTGAGCCACGCGGTGGGGTCGCTGGTGCCCATCCAGTCGAACTCGAGGCGGAAGCGCGTGCGGCCCTCGCGCTCGCCGGTGTGGCCGTGGCTGATCGTGAGCGGGTGCACGGCGGCCTGCCGGTCGCGCCGAACCCAGAGAAACGCCGAGCCCTTCGGCGTGCAGAGCCATTTGTGGCAGTTGCCGGTGTAGTAGGCGGCGCCGAGCGCATTGAGATTCAGCGGCACCATGCCGGGCCCGTGGGCGCCGTCTACCACGGTGTCGATGCCCCGCGCGGCAAGCTCGCCGACGAGCTTCGCGATCGGCAAGATCAGCGCGGTCGGGCTCGTGATGTGGTCGAGCAGCGCGAGGCGGGTCTTCGGCGTGGCCTTGGCGAGCACCGCCGCCACCACTTCGTCCGGTGAGGTCAGCGGGAACGGGATCGCCGCCACGTTGACCTTCACCCCCGCGCGCCCCGCCACGTAGTCCAGCGTGTTCTTGCACGCGGCATAGCAGTGGTCGGTGGTGAGCAGCTCGTCGCCCGGCGAGAACGTCAGCGAGCGCAGCACCGCGTTCACCCCGCCGGTCGCGTTGGTGACGAAGGCGAGGTCATCGGGATCGGCGCCCACGAAGGCGGCAAGGCGCGCGCGGGCAGCATCGAGGCGCTCGTCCAGCTTGCGGCCGAGGAAGAGCACAGGCTCCGCCTCCATCTCCGCGCGGAGGGCGGCCTGATGCCGGAGCACCTCGGCCGGACAGGCGCCGTAGGACCCGTGATTGAGGAAGGTGATGGCGGGATCGAGCGGCCAGAGCGCCGCCAGATCGGCGGAGGCGGTCATGACGGGCGCCGCCGGCCTAGAGCGGCTTGACGTCGACGGCCTGACCCGTCGTCGCGCTCTTGGTCACCGCGTCGGTGAACTCCATGTACCGGACGCCTTCCTCGAAACTCGTGCGCGTGATCTGTTCCTTGCCCCGGATGGCATTGACGAACTCCTCCTCCACCCGCCAGCCCACGCGCTTCTCCTTCGGGATCACGATCTCCTTGAGCGCAGTGTCGCCTTTGCGCCCGCCCGACAACCTCTTCGCGTCGGCTTCCAGGCGGATAGTCCCTTCGGTGCCGTAGATCCACACCTCCGGGGGCGGGGCGAGTGCGGTCACCGCGCTGAAGCGCATGTGTGCGACGCCGCCGCCGGCCAGCTCCGTGAGGATGTCCGCGTGGTCGGGCACCTTCACGTCCTGCGGCTTCCCCTCCGCATCCCTGCGCTTCGGGACGCTCACCCGCGTCATCGCAGTGAGGCGCTTCGCGTGGCCCAGCCAGCGACACATCGCCTCGTACCAGATCCCCATGTTGAGGATGTTGTGGCCGGACAGTGTGATGTCCTGCCGCCAGTGGAGCGGCGCCGCCGGATCGACCCAGCGCCCTTGCGCGGCCTGAAGCTCCACCGCCACCACGTCGCCGACGAAACCGTCCTTGATGAGCTGGGTCATGGTCGGATCGGTTTCGAGCGTATGCGGCGCGGGTACGAGCTGGGCGGTGAGCTTCGGCGCCTTACGCGAGGCCTCGAGCATCCGCCGGCCTTCCGTGGCGTTCATGGCCATGCGCGCCTCGCAGAGCACGTGCTTGCCCGCGGCCAGCGCGGCGATGGACATCTCCGCGTGCATGTAGGGCCAGGTGCCGATGCAGATGGCGTCCACGTCGGGCGAGGCGATCACTTCGCGCCAGTCGCCGAACACCGTCGGGATATCGAACTCCTTCGCGACCTTCTCGCCCGACGCCGTGCTGCGGTTGGCGACGCCCACCAGCACCACGCCGGGCTGAGCGCGGAGCTTCGGGATGTGATGCAGCTTGGTGTTGGCGCCTGCCCCGATGAACCCGACGCGGATGGCCTGTTCGCTCATGGGCGACATGATAGCATCGCCGAGCCATGCCCGCCGGGGCCACAACCACCGTCATCGCCACGCCCGAAGGCCGCTTCACGGCGGACGTAGCCGGCGCGCCCGGCGCGCCGCTCGTGCTGCTGCTCCACGGCTTCCCCCAGTCGCGGCACTCGTGGCGCGAGCAAGTCCCCGCGCTCGGCGCCGCCGGCTATCGCGCCGTCGCCCCGGACCAGCGCGGCTACTCGGCCGGCGTGCGCCCCGATCCCGTCGACCTCAGCGCCTACAGCGTAGATCGTCTCGTGGCCGACGTGCTCGATCTCGCCGCCGCCGAGGGTTGTGGTGCCCGGCCCTTTCACCTCGTCGGCCATGACTGGGGCGGTCAGGTGGCGTGGGCGACGGCGCATCGTCACCCCGACCGCATCGCGTCGCTCAGCGTATTGTCGCGCCCGCATCCCGCCGCCTTCCGGCGCGCCTTCCGCGAGAACGCCGACGAGCAGCAGCACCGTTCACGCCATCACAAGGCCTTCCACGACCCCGCCACTGCAGATCAGCTCCTGGCGGACGACGGCCGGCGCTTCAAACGAAACCTGGCGGGCAACGGCGTGGGCGAGGCGTCGATCGCCGACTACTATTCCGTGCTGGGCACGCGCTCGGCGCTGGAATCAGCGCTCGCATGGTATCGGGCGGCAGGCGCGCTGACCCGTACCGAGGTAGGGCCGATCACGGCACCGACGCTCTACGTCTGGGGCGACGCGGACTCGACGGTGGGCCCGAGCGCGGCGCGCTGGACGGCCGACCACGTGACGGGCCCGTACCGCTTCGAGGCGCTGCCAGGCGTCGGCCACTTCGCCACCGACCAAGCTCCCGCCGCCGTCACGCGGTTACTGCTCGAGCACCTCGCCGCGTACCGCTAGTCGCGGTACGACGCGTCGGTGCGATCGAGCCGCCGCAGCAGGCCCGGCCACACCAGCGCGCCCTGCCCGCCCCGCTGCCGCTGGGACGCCGCCGCGCGCGCATACCCCTCGTCCATAACTTCCTTGGGCACGGGGATCAGCTCGCCGCCGCCCGACTGCGCGCGCACCTGGATGGCGCAAGAGGCCTCGAGGTAGTACATGGCCACGAAGGCGTCCGCCACCGTCTCGCCCACGGTGAGGAGACCGTGGTTGCGGAGGATGAGCGAGGAATTGTCGCCCAGATCCTTGGCCAGGCGCGGTTTCTCGTCGTCATTGAGGGCCGGCCCCTCGAAGTCGTGGTAGCCGAGGCTCCTCAGCACGAACATCGAGTGCTGGGAGATCGGCAGCAGGCCCGCCCGTTGCGCCGACACCGCCACGCCGTTCAACGTATGAGTGTGAAGCACGCACTTGGCGTCGTGGCGGACAGCGTGGATGGCGCTGTGTATGACGAAGCCCGCCTGATTCACGTTGTAGGCGGAGCCGTCGAGCTTGTTACCTTCCTGGTCGATCTTCACCAAGCTCGACGCGGTGATCTCGTCGAAGAAGACGCCGTAGGGGTTGATCAGGAACTGGTCCTCGGTGCCGGGCACGCGCGCCGAGATGTGGGTGAACACGAGGTCCTCCCAGCCGTAGCGAGACACGAGGCGGTAGGCGGCGGCGAGATCCACCCGCACCGCCCATTCCTCGGGAGACACCTTGCCCTTGAGCGACGGGAACTCGAGCGTGGTAGCCGGCATGGGACGGTCCTCTCTCTAGCGAAGGTTGTACAGACGCTCGACGTTGTCGTGGGTGATCTTGCGGCGCACGCGGTCCGAGAATCCGGCGAGGTTCTTGCCGAGGATGGTGTGCGAGTTGGGCCACAGGCAGTCGGGGTGCGGGTAGTCGGCGCCCCAGATGATGTTGTCCTCGCCGATGAGCGGCACGATGGGCTCGAGGTACTGGTCTTGCTGATAGGTGACGAAGCCCTGGCGGCGGAAGTAGTCGCTCGGCTTGAGCTTGAAGCCGAGCTGGCGGGCGCGGTCCTCGTACTCGGTGTCGAGCCGGTCGAACACGTAGGGGAGCCACGTCACCCCGGACTCGCCGAGCACGAACTTGAAGTTCGGGTAGGCCTCGCAGGCGCCGGAGGCGATGATCGAGACCAGCACCTCCATGGTGTCCAGCTGGAAGAGCGCCGAGCGCACCAGCCGCCACTGCACCATGTACTCTTTCTCCATTTGCGGATTGTCCGGGGTGCGCAGTCCCTTGAAGCCGGTGGAGTGGAAGGAGATGGGGAAGTCGCACTCCGCCGCCGCCTCCCAGAGGGCGTACCAGTCCTTGTGATAGATCGGCAGGGCCATGCGCTTGAAGGCGAGGTCGCCGCCGCGCAGCCCCAGCTTGGCACAGCGCCGGACTTCGGCGGCGGCGTCCTTGGGGTCGTTGTTGGGGATGATGGCGAGGGGGAACACGCGGTTGGGGTCGCTCTGCCTGGCGAAATCCGCCGCCCATGTGTTGTAGATGGAGTTTGCCCACGCCCGCTGGGCGCCGTCGGCGATGAGGTCGTTGATCATCAGGCAGCCGTAGATGATCTCCTTCTCCAGGCCGTCGCGGTCGAGATCGGCCAGGCGCAGCTCGGGAGTGGTCGGCCGCGGCCTGGCGCCGCGCTGATAGTTCCACTCGAAGCCGACGTCCTTCATCTCGTCGATGTGCGCGAAGACGCCCTTCGTGTACGGAAGGAAGCCGGGCCCCACCCCGTTCCACATGCCGCGATCGATCGCGTCGACGAACCAGTGGCAGCCGTCCTCCAGCTCTTCCACCCGGGGCACGAGGAGCTTCCATTTGGCGGGGGCCTGCGACGACCACAGGTCGGGCGGGCAATACGTCAGGTCGATGTGATTGTCGCCCGAGATGAGCCGGTCGGTCATGACACGCTCCTTTGCGGGACGAAGGACGAGAGGATCGAAGTTGTGGGGGCGATCATATCAGAATCGGCCCATCAGATCTGGCCCTCCCAGCCGGGTCGTGCCACCGCTTTCCAGCGGGCGAGGATCGCCGCGCGCTCGGCCTCGGGCAGCGCGCCGTCCCCGAGCAGGGTGGCGTTCTCCCGCCAGCGATCCGGCTTGGTCGTGCCCACGATGGCGGTGTGCACCCCGGGCACGCCCAGCGTGAAGCGCAGCGCCGTCTTCACGCCCCCTCGGGCCGCGCCGCGCAGGAACGGGTAGTCCAGCGCGCGCAGCCGCTCCCAGTAGTCCTGGTAGTAGGGCTCGGCCGGCTTGCGCGCGTAGCGCCAGGCCACGTTGGCGAGGGGCCGCTTGGCGATGACGCCCATATCGCGCTGGCGCGCAACGGGGAGCGTCAGGTCGAGCGCTTCCTGGTCGGCGATGCTGACGGACGTCTGGAGCGTGTCGAAGCGCCCGCTCTGCACCGCCCACTTCGCCGCCGCGCCGTCGCCGCTGTAGCCGATGAAGCGGGTCCACCCGCGCTCCCGCGCGGTCTCGAGGGCAGCGATGGCATCCCCGCGCTTCAGCACGTCCAGCGAGCAGGAGTGCAGCTGCACCAGATCCACCCGATCCGTGCGCAGGCGCTTGAGGCTGCGCTCGATGCTCCGAAGCAGCGCGGCCGGGCGCCAGTCCGCTCGCCACTCGCCGCGGGCGTGCCCGCACTTGGTGAAGAGGTGGAACTCGGCGCGGCGGCCGCCCACCGCACGGCCGATCAGCTCCTCGCTGTCCTCGTAGCACTCGGCGGTGTCGATGACATTGAGGCCGGCGTCCAGGGCGCCCCCGAGCAAGCGCTCGACCGACTTGAGGCTGGCCCGCTGATAGCCGATCTCGGAGCCGCCGAAGCCGAGGACGCTTGCCTCCATGCCCGTCTTGCCGAGGTGGCGCCGCTCGATCACCGCTCGACGACTTTATCGGCCCGTGCCAGCACGGCCGGCGGAAACGTCAGACCAAGCGCCTTTGCGCTCTTGAGGTTGATGACCATCTCGAACTTAGTCGGCTGCTCCATGGGCAGGTCGCCCGGCTTGGCCCCCTTGAGAATCTTGTCGACGTATGTTGCCGCGCGCCGATACATGTCCGCCATATCTACCCCATAGGACATCAGCCCGCCGGCATCCACGAATTCCCTGACAGAGTACACGGCTGGCAGTCGATGCCTCGCGGCGAGGCCCACGATGCGCTTCCGCTCGTCGAAAAACATCGCACCCCCGAACAGGACGACGGCGTTCGTGCGCCCCTTGGACACATCCGAGAAGGCCTTGTCAAGGTCGTCAGCCCGACGCACTTCGACGAATTGAAGCTGCAGGCCAAGCGCGCGTGCTGCGGACTCGTACTCTTTCAACACCACCTTCTCCGTCCCCTCCGGCACGGCGCCGGGCTGTCGCAGGACAGCCAGCCGACTGCCCCCTGGAATGGCCAGCTTGAACAGCTCGAGACGCTTCGCGACGAGCTCCGGGCTGACCAGGGACAGTCCCGTCACGTTGCCGCCCGGCCGGGCAAGGCTCGCGACGAGACCATCCGCCACCGCATCGCCGGCGACGGGACTCACGATGGGAATGGTCCTGGTCGCCTGCATGGCGGCCCTTGTCATGAGCGTGCCCCCCGCGACGATGACGTCGACCTTGAGGGCGACGAGCTCGGCCGCAGCGGCAGAGAATCGCTCGATCTGCCCGCCGGCGCCGCGAAACTCCATCACGAAGTTGCGGCCCTCGACGTAGCCGAGATCGCGCAGCCCTCGACGGAACGCCTCGGGAAAGTGCGGATTGGCGCCTAGCATTGGTCCCAGCCAGCCTATGCGAGCGACTTTCGATGCCTCCTGCGCCTTGGCCGTGGGCAGGCCGAGCCACCCCATCAGCGCGAAGACCAGCGCGATGCCGAGTGCTCGCCGCCTCATCTAGCGGCCAGCGCGCGCGGTCTGGATGGCGTTCCAGACGCGCTCGCTCGTGGCTGGCATGTCGAGCTCGCGGACGCCCAGAGGCGCGAGGGCATCGAGCACCGCGTTCATCACCGCGGGGAGCGCACCCACCGTGCCCGCCTCGCCCGCGCCCTTGGCGCCGAGGGGGTTCAGCTTGGTCGGGACGGGATTGCTCTCGATGTGCATGTCGGGGAAGTCGTCCGCGCGCGGGATCCCGTACTCCATGAAGGACGCGGTCAGGAGCTGCCCCGATTCGCGGTCGTACACCACCTCTTCCATGAGGGCCTGCCCCACCCCCTGAGCCACGCCGCCGTGGATCTGGCCCTTGAGCGTAAGCGGATTGATCACGGTGCCGACGTCGTCCACGACGACGTAGCTGACGAGCGTCACCGCGCCGGTAGTTTCGTCGATCTCCACCTCGCACACGTGGCACCCGTTGGGCCAGGTGTCGGCGGCCGGCGAGAACGTGCCCGTCTCGTAGAGCCCGGGCTCGAGCCCCGGCGGCATCGACGCCGGCTGGAAGGCCGCCCGCGCCACTTCCTTCAGTGTCGCCGCCTTGTCCGTCCCCTTCACCGCGAAGCGCGCGTCGGCGAATGTGATATCCGCCTCCGCCGCCTCCAGCAGCTTGGCGGCGATGCGCTTGCCCTTGGCGATCACCTTGTCGGCGGCCATGGTCAGCGCGGTGCCGCCGATGACGGTGGAGCGCGAGCCCATGCTGCCCATCCCGAAGCCCACCCGATCGGTGTCGCCGTCGACGTAGCGGACATCCTCGGGCGCGATGCCGAGGCGTTCGTGGAGGATCTGCTTGAACGTGGTCTCGTGCCCCTGCCCCTGGTTCTTCGTGCCCATGAAGATGGTGGCGGTGCCGCTGGGATTGAAGCGCACCTCGGCGAACTCAGGCTGAGGCGAGGCGGCGCGCTCGATGGCGTTGACGACGGCGAGGCCGCGCAGGCGCCCACGCCGGCGCGCGTCTTCACGCCGGCTTCCGAATCCCGCCACATCCGCGAGCTTGACCGCCTCCACCATGCCTTTCTCGAACTCCCCGCAGTCGTACGTCATCCCGAGCGGCGTCTTGTACGGCATGGCCGAGGCGGGGATGAGGTTCTGGCGGCGGAGAGCCACCGGATCCGCGCCCAGCTCGCGCGCCGCCTCGTCGATCATGCGCTCGATGACATACGTGGCCTCGGGCCGGCCCGCCCCGCGATAGGGCGCCGTCGCGTTGGTGTTCGAGAACACGCAGGAGACGTGCACGTGGGCGGCGGGAATGGCGTAGACCCCGACCAGCGTGAAGACGTTGCTGAAGGTGGCGAGCAGGTTGCGGTCGGAGGACACGTAGGCCCCGACATTGGCGAGCGTGCGCACGCGCAGACCGAGGAACTTGCCGTCCGCGTCCAAGGCCAGCTCGGCATCCGTCACGTTGTCGCGGGCGTGCTCGTCGGCAAGGATGGCCTCGCGGCGCTCGCACGCCCACTTCACGGGCCGGCCGAGCCGTCGCGCCGCCCACAGCACGAGGCGATGCTCGGGATACTGCCAGCCCTTGGTGCCGAAGCCACCGCCCACGTCGCCGGCGATGACACGGATGCTGTGCTCGGGCACCTTCAGGATGTTGCTGGCCAGCGCGTTCCGCACCCGGTGCGGATACTGGACGTCGGCGTAGAGGGTGTAGCGCTCCTCCGCGGGGTCCCACACGCCGAGCGCGCCCCGCGTCTCCATGTACTGGGCATGCACGCGCGTGATCACGAAGCGCCGCCGGACTATCCGGACTGCGCTTGCCATCGCGGCGTCCGCCGCCGCCTGATTGCCGGCCTCGAACACGCTCGAGATATTGTCGGGGCACTCGTCCCATACCGCGGGGGCGCCCGGGCGCACCGCATCCGCCGTCGCGGTCACCGACGGCAGCGGCTCATAGTCGACGTCCACCAGCTCGGCCGCGTCCTCCGCCTGGGCGGCGGTCTCCGCGATGACCAGGGCCACCGGATCGCCCACGTAGCGCACCCGCTCCGGGGTGAGGCCGAGATGGGGCGAGGTGAACATGGGCGAGCCGTCCGGCCGCTTGCGCTTGAGCGTCATGCGCATCGTGCCCAGCTCGTCCTGGGCGAGGTCGGCGCCGGTGAGGACGGCGACCACGCCGGGAGCCGCGAGCGCGGCCCTGGTGGTGATGCCGCGGATGCGGGCGTGGGCGTGCGGCGAGCGCACCACCACCATATAGGTCTGGCCGGGCAGGTTGACGTCGCGCTGATAGCGGCCGCCGCCCTTCAGCAGGCGCACGTCCTCGAAGCGCTTGACGGACTGCCCGATCCCGAACTCGCCCATCGAAGCGGACGGGGCCGGGACTAGCGCGTCGCCGGCTGAGCGGTGACGGGGAGCGCGGCCTCTATCTGCGGCTTGTGGCCCCAGAGGGTGCCGCGGTCGTGGCGCTGGACGATCCAGGTGGCGTCGTCCACGAGGCGGCCGCCCCAGCCGTACTCCACCTCGAAGCCGGACGGCGTCATGACGTAGAAGGACACCATCTGGTCGTTGGAGTGACGGCCCAGCGTGGTGGCGATCGAGGCGCCCGCCTTGACGGCGATGTCCATGGCCGCGCCGACGTCGTCGATGGAGTTCGTCTCGAGCATGAAGTGCCACATCCGCTTGTCGCGGCTCCGGGGCAGGTTCTTGCCGCTGGGCTGGAAGGCGATCGAGTGGTGCCGCGGGTTGCAGTGCAGGAACACCATCGTCCCGATGTAGTCGGAGATTCGGAAGCCGAGCACGTCGGTGAGGAGGCGCGCGCTTTCATCACGGTTGCTTGAACGCAAGACGACATGACCCATCCCCAGGGCGCCGGTCTTGAAGCCGGACATGGCGCGGCCGGGACGGAAGGGGGGATCCCATCGCGTGTGAGGGCCCACGCACAGCTCGAAGGGCAGCTCGCCGGTCTCGAACTTCACGAAGTCGAGCACGCGGCGCTGGGTGATCTCGGCGGTCGTGCCCTGCGTCAGGGCGACGCCGGCCCCACGGAGGGCGTCTTTGCTCTGCTCGTACTCGGCGTGGGTCGCGGCCTGGAGCCCGATATAGACCACGTCGTCCTCGCCGGTGGGATGCAGCGCCACCCGGTGATGGCACTCGTCCATTCGAAGATAGACCGTGCCGTCGGCGGCGCCCTCGACCACCTCCATCCCGAGCACGTCCGAGGCAAAGCCGCGCCAGCGCGCCATGTCGCTCACGCCGATGCCCACGTAGGCCAGCTGGGAAACCGCCATGTCATCGTCCCCCTTCGCCCCGTCGCGGGGCGTGTCGTGTTGATGCTAGCATGTCCCCAGGAGGTGCTTCCATGGCCTACACGCTCGAGCAGTTCGCGGCTGCCTGTCGCAGCATCCTCGAATCCGATCCGGGGCCGGAGGGACGCAAGAAGGTCTGCGCCGTCGTCGAGGACGTGCTCAAGGACAAAGCCTTCACCGCCAAGCACCTCGGCGACGACGTGCCGGAGCGGAAGATCCTCTACGAAGATCCCAAGCTCGGCTTCTGCATCCTCGCCCACGTGAACCGGGGGGCCAAGGAGTCGAATCCCCACGATCACGGGACCACGTGGGCGATCTACGGCCAGGCCGAGGGCGCCACGGTGATGAGCGACTGGGAGGTGCTGAGCCGGGCCTCCGCGGCGGCGCCGGGGAAGGTGCGCCTCGCGCGCAGCTACGCGCTCGAGCCCGGCATGGCCCACGTGTACAACGAGGGCGACGTGCACTCGCCGCGCCGCGACGGACCCACCCGGCTCATCCGCATCGAGGGGCAGAACACCGACCGGATCAAGCGCTACCCGTACGAGAAAGCCTGAGGCGGATGATCAAAAGCCTCACCCTCCTCACGCGCAAGGCGGGGCTCGCCCACGAGCAGTTCATGCGCCACTGGGTGGAGATCCACGCGCCCCTCGCGCTCAAGGTGCCGGGGATCCGACGGTACGTCCAGACCCACATCATGGAGGAGCGACAGCGGCCGGACATCCCGTCGTCGGACATCGAGATCGACGGGATCGCCGAACTCTGGTACGACGATCAAGACTCGATGCGGAAGGCCCTCGCCTCGCCCGAGGGCAAGGCGCTCTACGCGGACGGCGCGCTCTTCATCGGGCGGGTGAAGACCTTCACCACGGAAGAGCGGCAGATCATCTAGCCGTGAAAGGCTCGGCGTCCCTCGTCGCGATTCCACAGCCGGATCAGGTGCCGCTTGGTCTCCGGGGTCGCGCCGTCGGTGAAGGGCGTGCGCGCGTGGGCGAAGCGGCGGTTGTCCAAGTACTGGAGCTGACCGCGCTCGATGGTCAGCTCGATCCAGCGCATCGGTGACTCCACGATCGCGCGCAGGGCGTCCAGCGCGTCCCGGCCGTCCCGCTCCATCTCGGCCCCCGCCAGCTCCACGCCCGTGTCGATGAGGGCACGGTTGTAGCGGCACACAAGCCCGCTCGGGCCGTCCGCGAACACGGGCTGCGAGGCCACCTTGGCGTCGTCGGGAGCATGCTCCGCCTGCCGATCGAAGGGGAACGGCTGATACAGGCGCTTGAGCAGCCCCGGCGAGCGCCTCAGCGCGTCGCGCGCCTCGACGAGGCTCACGAAGCGGCTCTCGCCGCCCTCCGGCGCCCGGCTGAGGCAAAGGAGGCCGACCTGCTCCGGAGGCAAGGCCAGCCACGGCGCGTCGGTGTGGAACTGCAGCTCGAGGTTGGTGACGGAGCGGCGCACGCCGTACTCCAGCCGCTTGCCGGTGTCCTGCACGTCGTACAGCATGGTGCCGTCCCACCTCTGGGCGACGAGCCGGCCGAGGAGCGAGCCGAGCACCCAGCCGATCGCGCGGTTCTCCTCGTCGGTGAAGCGCTCGACCGGCACCCGATCGACCACGGCGAGGCCGCCGGGACCGCGCAGCCGCTCGGCCACCAGCCCCATGACGTCGCGGCAGGCGGTGAATCCCCCGGCGGGCGGGACGACCAGCACGGTCGGCAGGGGATCGCGCCGGAGCCCCTCGACGAAGGTCTCCAGCTCCGCCGCCGCCCGCTCGGGTAGCGGGACCAGCCAGTCCGCCGCGCCCATGCTACGCGCAGGCGACGGTGTAGGCGTCCGCGGTGCCCTCGGGCAGCTGGTATTCCTGCCACTTGGCGCCGCCGTCCTGCGTGCCGAACACCTGCCCGCAGCGCGAGACGCAGTAGACCTGCTCGGGGTCCTTGGCGTGCAGCGCCACGCTCATCATGGTCGCCCGCGCCTTGATCCCGCGGTCGATGCGACGCCAGGAGCCGCCGAGATCGTCGCTGCGGTAGAGCGAGCCGTCCTCGCTGCGGGCGGCGGGGCTCAGCGCCGTGAAGAGCGTGCGCGGGTTGTGCGGCGACACGCAGATGTCGCGCGAGTAGGTGAGGGGCGAGAAGCGGCCGATCTCCATGTCCTCCCAGGTGGTCCCGCGGTCGGCGCTGCGGAACACGCCCATGCGCACGGCGAGGAACACCGTGCCGGGCGCCGCGCTCGACACGCAGAGGGCGTGCGAGTCCATCATGCCCTCGATCTCGGTGTCGCTGACGATGCGGCTCTTGAGATGGGGCTTGTCGGCGAGGCGGATGAGGGGCTGGCTCACGTCCTCCCAGGTCTCGCCGCCGTCGCGCGAACGGAGCACTCCGTCCACCTCGAGCCCGGCGTAGAGCTCGCGGGGATGGCTCGGGTCGGCGGCCAGACGCGTGACCCGGCAGTCGAAGCTCATCTTCACGTGCCCGGGAGAGCGGAGGCCGAGCTTCCGCCACGTGTCGCCGCCGTTGTCGCTCTTGTACACGGCGGCAGGCGAGGTGCCCGCGTACATGACGCGCGCGTCGTGGGGATCGAACAGGAAGGACCAGACCTCCTTGGCGCCGTCAGGGAACGGGATCGCCTTCCAGTGGTCTCCCCCATCCGTGCTGCGGTAGGGGCCTATCTGGGTGCCCGCGTACACCGTCTGAGCGTCGCCCGGATGCACCGCGATGGCGTGGATCTCACTCTCGGCGGGAAGCCCGCCGCCCAGCTTCTGCCAGCCCGTGTCGCCGAGCGCGCGGCGGAACAGCCCGCCGTGCGCCGTCGCCGAGCCCCCGAACCCTCGTGCCGCCCCCGCATAGATCCTGGTCGTCATTGGCCCCTCCCTGGGTCGCTGGTCCCGCCTCGCGCGTCTCTCCGAACTCTACCCTTTCTCGGCCACCGCGCGCACCTCGGCTGCGGGCACGGCGATCTTCACGCCGGCGCGCTCCTCCTGCAGCAGCATGGCCACGCGCGAATCCCGACCGCCCCAGCCGCGGTTGAGCGCCTCCGTCAGCTCGTCCAGGGCCAGATTGGCCACTCTCATGGGCACCCCGAACTCGCGGCCGACTGCCGTCGCCAGCGACACGTCCTTGTGCGCCAGCTTCAGCGCGAAGGCGGGCGGATCGAAGGTGCCGGGCAGGAACTGATCAATGAGGCCGTCGAACGTGCGCCGGCGGCCCTGCGCGCCCTGCCGGACCGCCTGGAACAGCGTGAGCGGATCGACGCCGGCCTTGACGCCCATCGTGAACACCTCCGCGAGGGCGGTCTGGATGGCATAGCCCGCGCAGTTGTGGACGAGCTTGGCCACCGAGCCCGCGCCGATGGGCCCCACGTAGTACGCCTGGTCGCCGATGGCGTCCAGCACCGGCTTGAAGCGCTCGAACACCGCGCGCTCGCCGCCCACCCATAGCGCGAGCTTCCGCGTCTTGGCGCCGCGCGGGCCGCCGCTCACCGGCGCGTCCAGCAGATGCAGGCCCTTCTCGGCGAAGGCCGCGTGGAGCCGGCGCACCAGGCCCGGCGAGTTGGTGCTGAGGTCGAAATAGGCGGCTCCGCGCTTCATGCCGCCGATGAGCCCGTCGTCGCCCAGCGCCACCGCCTCCACCTCGGGAGGGCCGGGCAGCGAGGTGAAGATGGCCTCCGCGTCCTTCGCCACTTCACGGGGCGTCGCGGCCCACACCGCGCCGGCGGCGAGATGCGGGGCCGCCGCCTCCTTCTTCACGTCGTGGACGATGAGGGCGTGCCCCGCCCCCTGGAGATTGGACGCCATGTGGGCGCCCATGGTGCCGACTCCGATGAATCCGATCTTCATGCCGGCTTCTCCTCGAAGACCTGCTTGGCGATCTTCGCCGCCGACATGGCGCTGGGCCAGCCGGCGTAGAACGCGAGATGCGTGATGAGCTCGCCGATCTCCTCCTTGGTGACGCCGTTGGCGAGCGCGCGCTGCGTGTGCCCCTTGAGCTGCTCGGGCCGGTACATCGCCACGAGCGCCGCCACCGTGATCAGGCTGCGGTCGCGCTTGGACAGGCCCGGGCGCTCCCAGATGTCCCCATAGAGCAGCGACTCGGAGAGCTCGATGACGCGCGGGATCACCCCGCGGACCTCGTTGCGCGTGGCGAGGGTGGCGGCGGACGGCTGCTGGGTCGAGGCCATGGCTCCTCCTTGAACCGGGGATGACAGCGCGTAGAATCCTCGCACGAGAAAGGAGCCTTGACCATGCCCCCTGCCCCCTACCGCATCCATGCCGTCCGGTACGCCCACCGGCGGTGCACCACCTCGGAGGCCTTCTACGGCGACCATCACAACGGCCCCATGACCATGGACTACTTCGTGTGGGCCCTCACCAACGGCAGCGAGACGGTGGTGGTGGATCTGGGCTTCACCGAGGCGGTCGGCACCGCGCGCGGGCGCCAGTTCCTCCGCCCCATCGACCGAGGCCTCGCCGAGGTGGGCGTGGACTGCAAGCGAGTGGAGCACGTGGTCCTGAGCCACTTCCATTACGATCACGTGGGGAACTACGCCTTGTTCCCCAATGCGAAGTTCTACGTCCAGGACGCGGAGATGGCGTTCTACACGGGCCGCAACGCCTCGCTGGGAGCGTTTCGGCGGTCTGTCGAGGTGGAGGACATCTGCGCGCTCATCCGGCTGAACTTCGACGGGCGCCTGATCTTCGTCGACGGGGCAAGAGAAGTCGTGCCCGGCGTGAGCGTGCACAAAGTGGGCGGGCACACCGCGGGCATGCAGATCGTCACGGTGGCGCACGCGAAGGGCGAGCGGTGGTGGCCTCGGACGCCTCGCACTACTACCGGAACTTCGAGGAGCGCATCCCCTTCAACACCCTGCACGATCTCCCGGGGATGTACCGGGCCTTCGACACCATCCGCGATCTCGCCGGGAGCCCCGAGCTGGTGATCCCCGGCCACGATCCCCTCGTGCTCGAGCGGCTTCGCAAAGTGGGCGACGGAATCGTGGAGCTCTAGCGAGCCAGGCCACTACCCCCTGCGCGGTCGCTCCGTTCGATGAGCGTCTCGAACGCCTGCGCGATGGTGGCCACCTGATCCGGCCGCACCCCCGACCCGGGGAGCGCCGCCATGCGGCGGACGGTGGCCAGGCGCTCGGGCTGGGTTTTGAGCACCATCAGGTTGAGCGCCTCCTCGCCATGGCAGCGAGCGCACCGCACCACGAGGAGCGATGCGGTGATGCGCTCGAGCTCACCCGGCGGAATATTGGCCCCCGGGTGGTCCTGCATGCGCGCGACAGTGCGTTGAATGTCCGTGGGCTCCATCGATATGGTGACGCCGAGACGGCGCGTGGTGTGACAGCCGACGCAGTTGTCCGTCAGGATCTGGCGGATCTTCAGGGGGCGCAGCATGGCGACGTCGCTCTTGCTGGCGAGATCCGCGGGCAAGCTCGCGACCCGCTGCTGGAGGTCGCGCACCTGGGAGATGAGGGCGATGGTCAGGATGAGATTGACGAGCACCGCCAGCATGCCGACGATGCGGAGTCCGGAGATCCGGCGCGGCGGCTCCGTTGTCACGTCGCGACCGCCCGTCCGCGGCGCAGCGCGCCCGCGGGCTGCGACGCAGGGCGCGCACTCGGACGCGGCGGCGCCTCTTCATGAATGGGCAGGATGCGCACCAGCGCGCCGAACACGAACACGGCCCCCGCGGTGATGCCGAGCGTGATGCCGATCTCGCCCAACGACGGCACGTAGGTCTCCCAGTGCCGCACGCGCAGCCCGAACACGGCCACGTTCAACCGGTGGAGCAGTACGCCGGCCACCACCAGGCCGCACGCGGTGGCGAGCCCGCGCGGGCTCTCGCGGACCTCCGGTGTAAGCAGCAGCACGAGGGGAAGCAGCAGGCCGAACCCGATCCCGATCCAGAACAGGACGGCGAACCCCGTCGGGGTGAGCATGGCGCCGGCGGCGCCCCGATAGAACAGGTCGCCCACCTGCAGCACGAGGCAGAGGGCCACGAGGCCGGCCTCGATGCGAGCGAGCCGGGCGAGCAGATCCATGCGCGGCGCGAAGCCGAGCCAGCGGGCGGCGGCGAGGTGCTCCAGGATGGCCACCGCCGGGCCGGCCATCATGGCGGAGAACAGGAAGGTCAGCGGCAACAGCTCCGACCACCAGAGCTCGTTGATCTTGTGGGGAATGAGCGTCAGCAGCGTGCCCAGGGACGACTGGTGGAGGTGCGAGAGCGTCACCCCGAGGAGCATGATGGGAATGTAGATCGTGCGGATGACCTTCAAGGGGCGACGCCAGCCGAGCTCCTCGGCCGGCACCTGGGCGAACTCGATGGCGAGCACGCTGAGGTACAGGAACGCGCACCAGCCGACTTCGTAGAGCGCGGAGGTGGGCGCCCAGGACACGAGGACCAGCCATACTTTCCAGGGCCGGCCGAGCTCGACCATCAGCATGGTGATCGCGCTGACGTAGCAGAGGAACGCCATCAGCACCGCGGGGCGGAGGAACGAATGGTAGCGGTGCGCACCCAGCACCTCCACGAGGCCGGTGATGGTGAAGCCGACCCCGCCGATGGCGATCATGGTCATGATCCCGTAGCCGACCCACCAGCCCCAGGGATAGGCGTTGTTGATATTGGCGATGCTGCCGATGCCGAAGGCGAACCGCACCACCGTGATGACGACGGCCGCCGCCATGATGGCGAGCAGCGCCCAGTCCCACCAGGTGAGCCGGATGCGCCAGTTCATGTCTTGTCGGACTCGTGCTTGTGCCCGCGATTACGCCAGTGCACGAGCCCCACCAGGAGCGCGAATACGCCGTACAGCACCCCGAACACGCCCGGCGTGACGCGCAGCCAGCGGTGGGTGAGGTCCGGCATCGGGGACTTCGGCAGGCCGGTGATGTAGCCGATCTGCTCGAACGGCACCGAGGACAGATGCAGGACGCTCGTCCCCCCGACCTCCTCGAGGCCGTAGATCTCGGGGATATACGTACCGGGGGCCATCGCGATCCGCCGCTTCGCCTCGGCCACCATGTCCTCGCGGTCCCCGAAGCTGATGGCGCCGGTGGGGCACACCAGCGCGCACGCCGGCTTCAACCCCACCTCCAGGCGGTCGGCGCAGAACGTGCACTTGTGGATCAGGGGCGCCCGGCTCTCGTAGTCGTACTTCGGGATGACGAAGGGGCAGGCCTGCATGCACGCCCGGCAGCCGATGCATCGCCAGGCGTCGAACACGACCGGCCCGAGGGCGCTCTTGGTCAGCGCGGTGGTCGGGCAGGCGGAGGCGCACGCGGGGTGGTCGCAGTGCATGCAGAGCTGGCGCCCGAACACCCAATCCGGCTTGGCGCCGGTGGTGATCTCGTTGAAGGTGATGAGGGTGTAGTTGTTGGCGTCGAGATCGCGCGGGTTCTGATAACCCTCGCCCGCGAAGAAGTCGGTGTGATCGGCGGGCCGATCGTTCCAGGATTTGCAGGCCACCATGCAGGCCCGGCATCCGATGCACCGGGTGTTGTCCTGGATCATCGCAACCGGCTTCCGGTCCGATGGGGTCACGCTCGGTCCTTTCGCTTGATGTTGCAGAGAAACGCCTTGGTTTCGGGGATCTGGGTGTTGGGGTCGCCGACGCTCGCGGTGAGGTCGTTGGCGATGTCGCCGGTTACGATTCCCGCGTAGCCCCAGTGCCAGGGCAGTCCAACCTCGTCGACCATCCGGCCGTCGATGAGGAACGGCTGGAAGCGCTCGGTGACGAGCGCGTAGACCTCGATGGAGCCGCGCGCGCTACTCACGATCACCCGGTCCCCGGTCCTGATTGCCTTACGCTGGGCCAGATCGGTGCTGATCTCGACGAACGGGCTCGGCGTGAGGCCGACGAGCCAGGGCATGTTGCGGCTCATGGCGCCGGTCTGCCAGTGCTCCGACACCCGGTAGGTCGTGCCGACGATGGGGAACACCTCGGCGGTGCCGTACTTGTCGAACTCGGAGGACTGCCAGATCTGCGCGCAGGGACTCGACTGGGTCTTCGAGAGGACGTTCCCCACCGGGCTCTCCACCGGCTCGTAGTGCTCGGGAAACGGCCCGTCCGCGAGGTCCGGGGCGAAGAGCTGGCCGACGCCCGAGGCCAGCATGATGAAGGGGTTGGTCTCTCCCGGCGGCATGGCGCCGTCCGGCACATCGCCTTCCCACGCCTTCTTCTCCGCGTTCCACCGAACGACCCACTTGCGCGGGTTGAACGGCTCACCCCGGCGGTTGACGGAGGCGCGGTTGTACAGGATGCGCCGGTTCATCGGCCACACCCACCCCCAGCTGGGATGGAGGCCGATGCCGTTCGCCGCATCCTTCGTGTCGCGACGCGCGGCCAGGTTGCCGGCCTCCGTGTAGCCCCCGCAGTAGATCCAGTTCCCCGCGATTGTGCTGCCGTCGTCCCTCAGCTGGGCGAAGCCGGGCACCTGCTTGCCGTCGGCGAGGAAGCGGCCGTTCATCTCGCGCGCGACGCGATGGGGATCTGCCTCGTGACTGCCGGGCGCGTGCGCGTAGTCCCAGGCGAGGTGGCGGATCGGCTCCGGGAACACGCCGTCCTTCTCGTACGCGCGCTTCAAGGCGCGAGCGAGCCCGTCGACGATGTCGAGATCAGGGCGGGCGTCGGCGATGGGCTTCACCGCGCGGAAGCGCCACTGCGCCCAGCGCCCGCTGTTGACGATACTCCCCTCCTTCTCGACCCCGGAGCAGGCGGGAAGCACGAACACCTCGGTCGGGATGCGCGTCGGATCGACGCCCGGACGTTTCCAGAACATGGCCGTCTCGTGCTCGAAGAGGTCGGCGACCACCATCCACTCGAGCTTGTCGAGCCCGGCACGGATGAGCCGCGCATTGGCGCCTCCCACCGCGGGGTTCTGCCCGAAGCAGAAGAGCCCCTTGATCCCGCCCGCGAGCATCGACTGGAAGAGGGCGAGAAAGGCGTAGCCCTGCCCCTGGAAGCCCTTCCCAAGCTTGGGCAGGTACGAGAGGGCGAAGTCGTTTTCGCGCGTGGCGTGCTCGCCCCACCACGCCTTCAGTAGACTGACGACATACTTCGGCGTGTTCTGGAGCCAGTTGGCGCTGGCCCGGCTGATTGCCACCGGTGTCACGCGCTTGAGGTAGCTCTCCAGGTTCACGTCGGCTTCCACCGGCAGCTTGAGATAGCCCGGCAGGGCGTCGTTGCTCAGTCCCTGATCCGTGGACCCCTGCACGTTGGACTCGCCACGCATCGCGTTGACGCCGCCGCCGGCGACGCCGATATTGCCGAGCAGCAGCTGCAAGATGGCGTACGACCGGATGTTCTGGGTGCCGTGGCTGTGTTGCGCCGTGCCCATGGCGTAGAGCCACGTGCCCGCCCGGTCCGGCGCGAAGGTCGAGGTGTAGAGATCGCACACGCGCAGGTAGGCTTCCTTCGGCGTGCCGGTAATCCGGCACACGGTGTCGACGTCATAGCGGGAGAAGTGCTGCGCCAGCAAACGGAACACGCAGCGCGGATGCTTGAGGGTGGGGTCGCGCCGCGGCTGCCCCTCCCCGTCCAACGCATACGTCCAGCGCGCGCGGTCGTAGCTGCGCGTCTTCGGATCGTAGCCGCCGAAGAGACCGTCCGAGAACGTGAAGCCGTCACCCACGATCCAGGAGGCGTTGGTGTATTCGCGCACGTACTCCTGCTGGATGCGGTTGTGCGCGATCGCGTAGTTGATCATGCCGCCGACAAAGGCGATATCGGTGCCCGAGCGCAGCTTGGCGAACACGTCCGCGATCGAGCTAGTGCGGTTGAAGCGCGGATCCACGTGCAGGATGTATGCGCCGCGCTCCTTGGTGCGCGTCAGCCAGTTCATGGCGATCGGATGGTCCTCGGCCGGGTTGCCGCCCATGATGAGGACCACGTCGGCGTTGACCATGTCGATCCAATGATTGGTCATCGCCCCCCTGCCGAACGAGGCCGCCAGCCCGGCGACCGTGGAGCTGTGTCAGAGTCGGGCCTGGTGCTCGACGTAGACGAGACCGAGCGCCCGCATGAGCTTCACGAGGAGATAGGCCTCCTCGTTGTCCAGCGCCGAGCCGCCAAGGCACGCGATGGCCTCCGTGCGGTTCACGACCCGCCCGCCCGCGGAGGCCTGGAACGTCTTGTCGCGCGTCTCCTTGACCCGCGTGGCGATCCGCTCCAGGGCCCAGTCCCACGACTTCTCCTGCCACGCGGTGCCGCCCGGCGCGCGGTACAGCACCTTCTGTAGACGCCGCGGGTTGTTCACCACCTGGATGGCCGCCGCGCCCTTGCTGCAGAGCGTCCCCTCGCTGACGGGATGCGCCGGGTCGCCCTCGATGTTGAGGACCCGGCCGCCGCGGCTGGCCACGACCTGCCCGCAGCCTACCCCGCAGAAGGGGCAGACGGTGGTCGTGGTGGTGGCGCCGGCCGTCTTGGGAGGCGGGATGGCGGGGCCGGCCTCCGCCGGCGACACACCGCCGGCCACCGCCGCACCGCCGGCCGCCGCCACGCCGGTGGTCAATCGAGCGATGAACTGGCGGCGGGTCGGCTGTGGCGTCTCTCCGTGTTCCTCGTTCTTCACCGTCGCACCAGTGCCACCGCCTCGAGGCGACTGTGCACGCCGAGCTTGCCGAGGATGCTCTGCACGTGGTTCCGTATCGTCGCCTGGCTCACCTGCAGGCGCTCCGCCATCTCACGGGTGCCTACCCCCACGGTCAGCAGCTGGATCACTTCCAGCTCGCGCCGGGTCAGAAGGGAATCGGGCGCCTCCTCCGGCGCCGGGACCTGTCGGGCCGTGGTGACGTCCCGGAAGAGATGCGCGACGAGGGTCCGCCCGGTGCGGCGAGAGGTGAGCGTGCTCACGTTGAGCCAGACGGGCCGGCCGGCCTTCGTGAGCGCGCGCATGTCGAAGGTCTCGGCGGCGCTTCCTTCCCGCGCCAGGTTTATCACCCGGCAGTCCGGCCGGCAGACTCGGCTGCCGCCGGGGTCCTGCCCGGCGAGCACCTCGCAGCACTGACGCCCGAGGGTCTCGGCCGCGCGATGGCCCAGGATCCTCTCGGCGGCACGGTTCCAGACAAGGATGCGTCCATCGGGGCCAACGACGAAGGCTCCGTCAGCCGCACCCTCGACCGCTTCCGTCAGATCGAGTTCCGCTCGCCCCACCGCAGGCCCTCCGCGCCCCCGTGACTTGGCCAAGCCGGTGCCGTCACGCCAGGATAGAAGCGGAGCGACCCCGCGTCCATAGGACCTTGGACCTAGAGGAGCCGGGCCCGCGAGCCTAGAACCGGTACCCGAGGGTGAGCGTGACGATGTGGGCGGTGTAGTCCTTGAAGTCGTTCCCCTGCCAGATGGAGGTGTTGCCCGGCAGGAAGGGATTCAGCTGGTCGGTCTGCCAGTTGGACTTGTTGAACATCTCGAACGCATAGCCGAGGGTCGCCCGCCAGTGCTTCAGGAAGTGATAGCGCGCCGCGATATCGAGGCGCAAGATGCTGTCCTCGGCGGCCGGAAAAGGCTTGGCCCTCGCGGTGTCGTCCTGGGCGGTCGAGCCGCTCGTGGGCGGGATCGGATTGCGGTTTGCCACGTCGCTCAGGGCGTACTCGTACCGGACGCCGAACAGGAGATCGAGCTTCCGGGGAATGAGCGCGGCGCGCAGCCCCACGTAGAACGCGTCGATCGAGTCCCTGGTGCTGGTGAGCCAGTCGAAGTCGTCGGGGTCCAGCGGTGGCCCCGGCCGGCTCCGGGAGCGCTGCTTCTGGTCGATTGACTCGTGGTTGTAGCCCGCGCTCACAGAGAACCGCTCGGACGGGCTCCAGGTCACGTCGAAGCCGGCTGTCCACGCGCTGGCTTCCTGCAGGCCCAGCTGGGAGTTGTAGTAATCGTCGTTCCGGAAGCTCCCGCTGAGTGTCACGGAGAGCGTCTCCACCGGCGTCAGCTCGACCATGAGGTCCACCCGCTGCCGGTCGCGGTCCGCCTCGTCCAGCTTGCGGAGGAGCGGCGACTGCGAGGTCGGGATGGCGGCGGGCACCTCCGCGATGTCCACGGATGTCCTGGTGAGCTGGGCGAAGGGATCATATTGTCCGATGCGGCGGAACGACGGCCGGTAGGTCAGGCGGGCGAGCAGCCACTCCCAGGGCGTGACGTCGAGGACCGCCCGGGCGAAGTACTCGTCGCTGTTCTCGACCTCGCGGTTTCCGGAGCGCTTGATCCCTTCCCAGCCGCCCCCGAGGCCCGCGGCCACCATGTCGCCGAAGCGCCAGCGGGCTTCGGCGTCGGCATTCTGCCGGGTCTGGCTGAAGCGGGCGGCCCGCGATGGCTCCGCCGTTGCGGTCTGATCGGACACCACGCTGATGGGGAAGATCAGCTCATCGGTCATGTCGTTGAAGTCGAAGAGCCGGTACCGGAGATTCAGGGTCAGCGGCGGCAGCGGCCGGCTTGTCACGTTCACGTTCGCGGTCGCGATCCCCACTGTCCCGTCGAGGCCCTGGGCGGGCAGCCCGAGCAGTCCGGCGGAGGCCCCCCCGGTAATGACCGGATTGATCGTATGGGGCTGGAAGTCCTGGTTCTGTATGCGCAGGCTGTAGGTCCCGCTGGCGGTGATGCGCGTCCGCCACCAGGGGAGGTTGACGCCGCCGGAGATCGCGAACGTGTGCGCGGTGTTGTCCGGCGACAGCGGGATCTGGCCGGTAGCGGGACCGGCGGCCTGGCTACTGCCGCACCCGGGCGCGGCCGCGGTCACCGCCGCCGCCAACCCGAAGCAGGGGTTGTCCGCCACCACCGCGTCCAGCTCGTTACGGAAGGCGGAAAAGCCGTACGAGATCTGCAGCTGCCACGTCTCCCGCGCGAACACCGCCTTGAGGCGGAAGTCGTGGGTGGTTTGCTCGATCGGCTCGAGGATTTCGTAGAAATTGCCGCCGGGACTGCCGAACGACATGCCGAAGGGCCGCTCGCCGTCCTTCCGCATCCTCGTGTACTCGGCGGTGAGATCGATCCAGGGCGTCGGCGTCAGCTTGAAGAAGAACCGCGCCTCGGCCTTGTGCAGCGCGATCTCGTCCAGCTCCTGGGTCGAGTTGTGCAGGTTCAGCGCCGCGCGCGGCGTGGGCAGCACGTAGACACCGCGAGCAGCCTCGGTGGCCATGTATCGCGCGTTGGTCGAGTAGACGTGCGGGATCTGGTTCCACTCGAACCCGGCTTCCCACAGGCCCAGGCGGCCGGCCCCGAGCGTGTATTCCTGATCCTGCAGCCCCCACGCCCGACCCCCGAGCTCGAAGAACAGCCGCTCATCGGGGGTGAAGAGCCGGAGCCCGAGCGACTCGAGGAAGAAGCCCTGCTGGATGTCCCGGTACTCCTGGAACTTGGCCTGCTCGTTCTTCGACGGCTCACCCGGCAGGAAGCGGAAGCCGGCCTCCACGTCGCCCTGGAGTAGCCATCCGCCGAAGTCGGTCTGGGCCCAGGCGGGAGCCGCCGTGAACGGGACCAGCAGCGCGACCAAGATCAGGCCGACTCGTCCGATCGCTCTCATGGTGCGCTCCTACCGGGTCAGCGAGCGGCCCGATGGGTGGTTGGAGCCGTGGATCTGCACATGACAGCTCTGGCACGCCCGCCCCATCACGAACTTGAGCGAGCCGCTGTCTCGGCCATACGGGCTGGTGGGGTGTCGCGTCTCGATGTGGCACTGCTGGCAGAGCCGCGGCCGGGACAGCTTGAGCATCTTGTCGTGGTTGGAGCCGTGCGGATCGTGGCAGTTCGTACAGCTCTCGACGACGGGCGCGTGCCCCCACAGGAACGGCCCGCGCTTCTCGGCGTGGCAGTTGAAGCAGGTGTCGTTCAGGGAGGGCTCCTTGAGGAGCGCTTGAGTGATGGACCCGTGCGGGTTGTGGCACGACGAGCACGACATCTTGCCCTCAAGCATCGGGTGGCGCGAGTACTTCGTGGCCGCCGCTCGCTTGTCGATATGGCAGGTGCCGCAGGTTTCCATGTCGGTGGGCCTGGTGAGCTGGTTCTTGGGGGAGATGTCCTCCATCACCTTGTGGCAGCCCGTGCACGGCACGTCGCGCGCCTCGTGGGCGCTGCCCGCCCAGAACATGTGCTTGCCCTTGGTGTGGCAGGTCAGGCACGCCTGGTTACGTTGGGCGACGGGCGTCTTGTCACCACGGGCGAAGCTGATCATGCCGCCCACGCCCTTGCCACCCCCCTTGGCGACGTGCTCGCCCCCGGGGCCGTGGCAGTTTTCGCAGCCCAGCGCCTCCTGGCTGTTACGGGGCTGCTTAAGGAAGAGGCGTCCCATCTTGGTGCGGGAGAACTTCGCGAACTGATCCTCGTGGCAGGCCTTGCAGGTCTCCGCGCCCACGAACCCCTCGGGCACCGCGGCCGCGGCGGGAGACGCCGGAGCGGGCGGCGTCTGTCCCGGTTGCGCCTGCGCGGCAGGCATCGCCGCCGGCGCCTTCTGGGCCGGCGCGGAAGCGGGCCACAGCAGCGCGCCCGTGATCGCGCCGACGGCGACCAGCGTCGCCCCGGTGGCGCCTATGATGCTCACGCGCCGCGCCGTTGTCCGATCCATCGCCCCCCTCTAGGTCCCCTTCGTCCGCGCGAAGTCCTGGAGTATCGCGATCGCGAACAGCACGAACGCGGCCAGGAGCAGCGGCTGGGCGACCACCATGAACAGGAAGAAGGTGTACCAGGTGACCCGAGCCAGGAGCCACAGGCAGAGGATGATCCCGGCGGCGGCCAGCACAATCGCGAGCCGCAGCAGCTTCGTCACTTGGCGGCTTTCAGCGCGTGCGCGGGGGCGTGGCAGTCGAGACACGACACCGTCCCGGAGACGAGCTGGGCGCGCGCCTCCCCGGCATGCGCGTCGGACTTCAGGAACTTCTGGGATTCACCGTGGCAGCCGAGGCAGCGGACATTGGGATACGGAGCGGCGATCTTGATCGGCAGCGTGTAAGCGCCGGTCACGTGGTAATACACGTGCCGTACCCCGGCCATCTTCGCGGCGGCCGTCCCGAACATCCCGTAGTCACTGTGGCAGATGTAGCACTGGTTTTCCTGGATGTAGCGGTTTTTGTAGTGGACAGCGGCCAGCCCCACGCTCGTTGGGTCCGTCAAGTCGTTCACGTACGGCGTCATCACGTGACACCCCCCGCACGACTGGACCGTCTCCATCCCATGAAACCCGTGCAAGTATCCAACGAACGTCACGACGAGCGGCAGGAGGGTGAGGCCGACGATGAGCATGCCGCCCACCACCACAACGCTCCCACCCCGCCGCAGGCCCCGCCAGGCCAGGACCAGGATCACGAGGTTGATCAGCCCCAGCGCCAGGCCAAGCCCCTGGGTCCACTGGGCCGTCGTCCCGACCCATCCCTCGGGCCGCGCGATAGCCGGCCCGAGATCCGCCGCCAAGGCCTCCGTCGCCCCCAGGAGGGCGAGGCCGGCCCCGATCACTTCTGCTCCTTCCCTCCGGGGTAATCCTTGAGCTTTCCGATGTCGGGTTCTTTCAGGTTGCGGGTCTTCATGTCGGCGTGGAGCCACTTGCCCCGGTCGTTCAGCTCCTCGGGCTTGAAGGTCTCCTTCTTGGGGAGCGCCTCGGTGTGGCAGTACTGGCAGTTCTTCACGGGCATGCCCGAGCTCTTGGCCTTCCCGACCATGGGGGCCGACGCGAGGGCCATGCCGGTTCCGAGACCCAAGCTGGCAACGAGAGCGCCTGCGACCAGCCGAAGAACGACGTACATGATGGCCTCTCTTCCCGTCGAGGTTGACCAGCGAAGCCTCGCCGCCCGGAGGCTATCACCAGGATCGAACCGGTCGCATGATGCATTTGCACTACTTCCGGCGGAAAGCCGGTCGGACTAGTGGAAGGCCAGGCCGCCGTCGACCACCAGCACCTGCCCGGTGACGCTGTCGGCGCGGCAGAACGTCTCGACCTGGGCGGCGATGTCGCCCACATCCGCGCCGCGGCCCAATACCACCGTGCGGCGCACGCTCTCGGCCACCGCGGGCGGGATGCGCTGCGCCATGCGTGTACCCTCGATCAGGCCCGGCGCCACGCAGTTCACGGTGATGGCGGGGGCCAGCGCCACCGCCAGGCAGCGCGTGAGGTGAACGAGGGCCGCCTTGCTTGTGGCGTAGCCGATGGAGCTGCCGGTCGGCCGCAGTCCCGCGATGGAGGCGATGTTGACGATGCGCCCCGCGCCCTGCTTGCGCATGTGCGGCGCCGCCGCCTTGGCGAGGAGGAACGGGCCGCGCAGGTTCGTGTTCTGGAGGCGATCCCAGACGTCCGCGGTGAGGGCGTCGAGGTCGGGGAACGGGATGCCGATGTTCCAGCCGGCGTTGTTGACGAGGATGTCGAGGCGCCCGAGCGCGCGCGCCGCCGCGCTCACCGCGGGCTCGCAGGCCGCCGCGTCGGCCTGGTCCACCTGCACCATGGTCGCCTGGCGGCCGTGGCCCTTCACCACGCCGGCCACCTTCTCCGCGCCCTCCTTGTTGCCGACGTACCCGACGGCGACGTCGCAGCCCGCGCGGGCCAGGCGCTCGCAGATGGCAGCGCCGAGATCGCCGGAGCCGCCGGTCACGAAGGCCGCGCGCCCCTGGAGCTCCATCAGGCTCCCACGACGAAGCGCCAGGAGTCGCCGTGGCGGCGGATGCGCCCCGCGGTGGGATGGTGGAAGTGCGTGCCGAGCACGGCCACCGGCCCGTCCGCGTAGCGCTCGCAGAAGGCGCGCCGCGTCTTGCGCGCGGCCTCCACGTCGGAATCGAAGTGGCTGCCCCAGCCGGGCTCGGCCACCTGCACGGGGCAATGCATGAGGTCGCCGGTGATGACGGCCTCCTCGTCGCCCGAGCGGAGGCGTACGCTCACGTGCCCGGGCGTGTGCCCCGGCGTGGGCTCGAGCCAGAGCTCGTCGGACACGCGGTGATCCATCTCCACGAGCGTGGCCAGGCCCGCGTCCAGCACGGGCTTGACGCTGTCCGCCATGATGCGCTGCGTGTCCTCGTCCTTCTCCTGCGACCAGTGCTCCCATTCCGCGCGCGCGAAGAGGTGGCGGGCGCGCGGGAAGGTCGGCACCCAGCGGCCGCTGTCGAGCCGCGTGTTCCAGCCGACGTGATCCACGTGCAGGTGCGTGCAGATCACCAGGTCCACCGACTCCGGCGGGACCCCCGCGGCGCGAAGATCGTCGAGAAACGGCGTGCGCATCATGTGGAAGGGCGCGCGGCCTCCGCGATCCTTGTCATTGCCCACGCAGGTGTCCACCAGCGCGGTCAGACCCGGCGTCCGGATCACGAAGGCGTGGATGCTCTGGAGAAAGCGGCCCTTGTCGTCGAGGAAGTGCGGAGCCAGCCATTCACGGTGCCGCTCGACCGCTTCGGGCGTGGCGTCGGGGAGCAGCCAGGTCGGCCGCGTGGGCCCGGCGCGCTCGACCACGGCGGAGACGCGGAGACGGCCGAGGGTGAGGTCGCGCATGCGCGCCCGATTATCCGCGACGGCGGACGCAGCGCAAGCCCCGTCCTTGACAGGCCCCGGCCCCCGGCCTAGTGTCCGTTCGTGGAGGCGATTGACTCTACGCTCCGCGCGGCGCCCGCCGCGGCTTCGCGCGCGGGCTGGAGCCGTCCGCTCCGCCGCTTGACTCGGAGTGTCGTGGTGGTGGCGGGGGCCGTCGTCGCTGCCCTCATCGTGGGCATGGCGCTGTTTGCGAACGTGATCGCGCCGTATCCGCCCGACGAGCAGAACTTCGATCTCGTCGAGACGGCGCCGGGCGCGAAGGCGCTCTTCGGCACGGATCGGTTCGGCCGCGACGTCCTGAGCCGCGTCATTTACGGGGCGCGTATCTCGCTCTACGTGGCGGCCGTGTCCATCAGCGTCTCCATGCTGGCGGGCGGCGTGCTCGGCCTCGCCGCCGGCTACCTCGGCGGTACCTGGGATAACGCCATCAACCGCGTGCTCGACGTCTTCTTCAGCGTGCCCGGCCTGCTCCTCTCGGTGGGCATCGCGGCGATGCGCGGGCCCGGGGTGAACAGCGCGGTCATCGCCATCGCCATCGTCTACACGCCGCTCTTCGCGCGCGTGATGCGCGCGCCGGTGCTCGCCGAGCGGGAGAAGGAGTACGTCGAGGCCATCCGCGCCCTGGGGGCGACCCGCTGGGTGGTCGCCTTCAAGCACGTGCTGCCCAATGTGCTCTCGCCCTTCGTGGTACAGGGCACAGTCGCCTTCTCCCAGGCCATCCTCATCGAGGCCTCGCTGTCCTATCTCGGGTTGTCCGCCCAACCGCCCACGCCGTCGTGGGGCAACATGCTGAACGAGGGGCGCACGTATCTCGAGACCGCGCCCTGGATCTCCGTGTTCCCCGGCATCGCGATCATGGTCGCCGTCCTCGCCTTCAACCTGCTGGGCGACGGCCTCCGCGACGTCCTCGACCCCAACGAGCAGTGATCCCCCAATCGGAGGCCACACCATGAGCACGAATCCCGCGCCCCACTCCTCGAGCCGCCTGAGCCTGAGCCGCCGTCAGCTCCTCAAGGCGGGCGGCCTCACCCTCGGCGCCCTCGCCGCCGGCAAGCATGCGTACGGCCAGACCCCGAAGCCAGGCGGCACCTTCGTGTCCGCGCGGACCACCGAAGCGACGGGGCTCGATCCCCAGCTCGTGCCCGCGTTCTCACGCAGCGCGCGCTCGCCCATGATGTACAACCAGCTCGTCCGCTTCGAGCCGGACATGCAGCCGGTGCCCGAGCTGGCCGAGTCCTGGGAGACCAGCAAGGACGGCCTGACCTGGACCTTCAAGCTGCGGCAGGGCGTGAAGTTCCACGACGGCCAGGAGATGACGTCCGCCGACGTGAAGTTCACCTTCGACCGGCTCTTCGAGAAGTCGCCGGGGAAGTCCGACTTCATCGCCGTCGACAAGGTCGAGCCCGCGGGGAAGCACGCAGTGAAGTTCATCACCAAGGAGCCGTTCGCCGGCCTCCTCGCCGCGCTGGGCGGCTTCTGGGGCTTCATCATCAGCGAGGCCGGCATCAAGAAACACGGCGACCTCAACAAAGCGGCGCTGGGCACCGGCCCCTTCATGCTCGACGACTGGAAGGTCGAGCAGCAGATGACCCTCAAGAAGAACCCCCACTACTTCAAGAAGGGGCTGCCTCACGTGGACCAGGTGGTGCTCCGGGTCATTCCCGACGAGGCCAACATCGTGGCCGCCCTCCGCACCGGGCAGATCCACCATGCCTTCATCGAGGACAACAAGAACTTCAACCTCCTGAAGGACGAGAAGTCGCTCACCGGCTACCGCTCGTCCCGGCTCGGCTACGACTTCCTCAACATCAACGCCTCGCGGGGGCCGCTGAAGGACCTGCGGGTGCGCCAGGCCATCTCGTGGGCGGTTGACCGCGCCCAGGTGATGCGGGTGGCCGCCTCCGGCTTCGGCCGCCTCACCGCGCCCGCCACCGCGCCGATGAAGCAGTGGCAGCTCCCCGAGGACCAGTGGATGAAGTACTACAAGCCGGACGTCGAGAAGGCCAAGAAGCTCATGGCCGAGGCCGGGCAGGCGGCCGGCTTCACCGTGAAGCTCGGCGTGATCCCGACCTTCCCCACCATGGTGTCGGGCGCGCCCGTCATCGCCGCGCAGCTCAAGCGCATCGGCATCAATGCCGAGATCGAGAACGTGGAATACGCGGTGTGGATCAAGCGCTGGCAGGCGAAGGACTTCGACATGACCATGAACACCACGCCCGGCTACGCCGACCCCGACACCGCGTTCTTCCGCGCGCTGCATTCCACCAAGGGGCAGAACTGGAACTCGTGGAGCGTACCCGACCTCGACGCGATGCTGGAGGACGGCCGCCGCACCCTGGACTTCCGGCGGCGCAAGGAGATCTACGACCGCGTCCAGATCATGATCCTCGAGCACGTACCGCATCTCTGGCTCTTCTCCGCGGAAACCATCGACTTCACCCAGGCTTCGGTGAAGGGCTTCCGGCAGCACCCCACCACGCTGCTCTACGGCTTCGAAGGGGTCTGGCTCGACAAGGCCTAGACCCGCGTGACCCGCTACATCGTGCTGCGGCTGTACTCGATGGCCCTGAGCCTGGCGGGGCTGACGATCTTGATCTTTCTCATGCTGCGACTGATCCCGGGCACCGTGGTGGAGCAGATGATCGGCGTCGACGCCATCGCCAGCCCCGCCATGGTGGCGCAGCTCAAGGCCTTCTTCGGCCTCGACCAGCCCTGGTACGTGCAGTACGGGCGCTGGATCGGACAGCTCGTGCAGGGCGATCTCGGCACCTCGTGGCGCACGGGGAAGCCGGTCGCCTCGCTGATCCTCGAGCGCCTGCCGGTGACGCTCGAGCTCACGCTGTTCGCCGTCGCCTTCGCGCTCGTGCTCGGCATGCCCGCCGGCGTCGTCTCCGCGGTGCGGCGTGACGGCCCCATCGACAACGTCACCCGCGTGGGCACCCTGCTCGGGCTCTCCGTGCCGGTGTTCTGGCAGGGCACCATGCTCATCCTGTTCTTCTCGCTCTATCTCCGCTGGATGCCGCCGGTGATGTGGGTGGACTTCTTCACCGACTGGAAGCGGAACCTCACCATCATGGTGCTGCCGGCGCTTTGTCTCGGCACCGCGAGCGCAGCCAACATCGCGCGCACCACCCGCGCCTGCATGCTCGACGTGCTGCGCTCCGAGTACATCCGCACCGCCGCCGCGAAGGGGTTGGCCGGGCGCATGGTGGTGCTCAAGCACGCGCTCCGGAACGCGCTGATCCCCATCGTCACGGTGGCGGGGCTGCAGCTCGGCATCCTCCTCGGCGGCACCGTGGTCGTCGAGGAGGTGTTCACCCTGCCGGGGGTGGGGCGGCTCGTGCTCTGGTCCATCTATCAGCGCGACTATCCCCTCACCCAGAGCACCATCCTCTTCATCGCGCTGCTCTTCATGACCCTCAACCTGCTGGTGGACCTGCTCTACGGCTATCTCGATCCCCGCGTTCGCTACAGTCGCTGACGGGAGACCCTTCATGCGCGCATCGGTGCTGTTCGAGCAGGGCAAGCCGCTCCGGATCGAGGACGTGGAGCTGGAGGCGCCGCGTGCGGGGGAGGTGCTCGTGCGCATGACGGCGAGCGGCGTCTGTCATTCCTGTCTCCACGCCGCCGACGGCTCGTGGAAGGGCGTACCCGTGCCCATCGTGCTGGGCGACGAGGGGGCCGGCGTGGTCGGGGCGGTCGGGCCGGGGGTCACCGATCTCCAGGCGGGCGACCACGTGATCCTGTCCTGGGCGCCCACGTGCGGCCGCTGCCACTACTGCGTGATCGGACGCCCCAACCTCTGCGAGCGCCGGATGCCCGGTCGCGGCGTCCTCCCCGACGGCACGAGCCGGATGGCGCTCCGAGGCCAGACCGTCTATCAGTACGGCCACGTAGCGACCTATGCCTCGAGCACGGTGGTGCACGAGTCCTGCGCGATCCGCATCGATCCCGCCATGCCGCTGGACCGCGCCGCTCTCATCGGCTGCTCGGTGATGACGGGGGTGGGCGCCGTGCTCAACACCGCCGCCGTCCCCGCCGGCGCCTCCATGGCCGTGTTCGGCGTGGGCGGCGTGGGGCTCAACGTGGTGCAGGGCGGCGCCCTCGTCGCCGCCCATCCCATCGTCGCGGTCGACACGGTGGCGGCCAAGCTCGACTACGCCACGGCCATGGGCGCCACGCACGGCGTGGATGTCTCGGCGGAGGATCCCGTCGCGGCCATCCGGCGCATCACCGGCCGCGGCGCCGACTACGCGTTCGTCGCGGTGGGCGCCACGCGCCCGATCACCCAGGCCCTGGAGGCGCTGGCGCCCGGTGGCGTCTGCGTCCTCATCGGCGTGCCGGAGACCGGTGCCACCATCCCCCTGGACGTTCGGCCGCTGGTGACGGCGGAGCGCGAGATCCGCGGATCGTCCTATGGCAGCGCGCGCACCCGGGAGGATCTGCCCACCCTCGTGCGCCTCTATCTCGCTGGCCGGCTCCGCATCGACGAGCTCATCAATCGCCGCTACGGGCTCGACGAGGCCAACGAGGCGTTCCGCGCGCTCGCCGAGGGGGAGCTGGCGCGCGGCCTGATCGTGTTTTGACCCCATCCCGCGAGATCGTCTTCGCGCTGGAGTTTCGCGGCCGGGCGGTGGCGGACCCGGGCGCGCCGCACCTCCGCCGTGCGCGGAGCACGGCGCCCAGCCAGGCCCTGCGCGCCGTGCTCGGCGCGGATGGGGTCGCAACGACGGTGGAGCCCCTCGCCGGCGAGACCGCCGTGCTCGACTCGCGGGTCGAGCGCTTTTCCGATGGGACGTTCGTCGAGGACGGCACCATCACCTATGGGAGCGCCGGCGCCATCACGTTCGTCACGGTGGGACGTGGCCGCGTGGGGCCGAGCCCGCGCGCGGGCTGGGTGCACGGGGCTGTGATCTGGGAGGTCACAGGGGGGGACGGGCGCTTCGCCGGCGCGCGCGGGCTCGTGACATCGTCGTTCACGGTCGGGCCCGACGGTGACGTGATTGACCATCACGTCGCCCGACTTTACCTGTAGGACTTACAATGGCGTCGTGGTTTCACACAACCTTTAGTTAATATACTGGTTCGCGCAGAATATTCCACATCTATAGTCGTCTGTGATGTGGGTGACGTCAGGCTGTCAGATCTCTTACTTTTCTCGACACTCGCTTTCTTGTTCGGGTATGTCCGCTTTCAAGCGGCGACTCATCCTCGACGCGCTCGCCGAGTTCGGCGGGAATCGAAGCCGCGCCGCCGTTGCCTCGGTATCGAACGCACCTCACTGCTCAGACTCATCGGTGATCTCGATATCGACGTGATTTCGCGCGGCCATCGCGGACCCCCAGCGGAGTCGGGGATCATTCGCACGCCTTCGTGAAAATGTGCCGCAGATGTCACATCGACGCGCTAAGATCCAAAATCCTAGAGTCCCTCCCGTCACAGCCACCAGGGAGGGCTCCATGATGAACACGCGTCTCGTTCTCGCGATCAGTGCACTCATTCTCCTTGGACTGGTGAGCGTCACCGCGGCGCAGCGAGAGTTCCAGCGCGCGCGATCCCGGTCCGCGCGGCGGTCCCGCGGGAGCGGGAGGCCCGCTGCCCGGCCTCAGCGCCGCGCAGTTCACCTTCTTCGAGGCTGGTCAGGAGGACTTCGTGGAGACCAAGGGCGTGGGCGATGGTCTCGGCCCGCGCTTCAACCTCGACGGCTGCGCCGGCTGTCATCTGCAGCCCAGCGTCGGGGGCACCAGCCCCGCGGTGAACCCGCAGGTGGCGGTAGCCACCGCCTTCGGGGCGCGCAAGACCGTGCCCTTCTTCGTGCGGCCGGGGGACGGACCGGTGCGCGAGGCGCGGATGAAGTACAAGCCCGACGGCAAGCGACCTCTATTCGGACCTTCTCTTGCATCGCATGGGTCCCGGCTTGGCCGATGACATCGAGCAGGTGCAGGCGGGACCGGACGAGTTCCGCACCGCGCCCCTCTGGGGGCTTGGCAAGCGGCGCTTCTTCCGCCACGACGGCGCACCAGTGACCTCCTCGAGGCCATCTAGGCCCATGCCAGTGGCGGCAACTCCCGCTTCCCCGCCTCCGAGGCGAACGGGGTGGTAGGTGCCCATAACCGCCTCAATGAAAGGGAAAGGCAGGACCTGTTGAACTTCCTGCGATCACTTTGAGCGAACGTGACGACCTGCCGTCCCTTTCCGCGGAGGACATGCCGGCGACGGCACCTCTCATCAGGGCGCTGTCGCCGCAGTACCTCCGGCAGTACGTGGCCTGCCCCGTCGCCGTCGAGGGCACCACCGTGACAGTGGCCTGCGCGGACCCGACGGACCCCCTCCTCGTCGACGACCTCCGGCTGTTCCTCGGCGGGGATGTCCGCCTGTGCCGGGCACCGGCGGAGGCCATCCTCGAGGCCATCACACGTACCTATGAGGGAGGTACAGCGCTACAAAGGATCGTGGATGGCATCGGCCCCGCCGACCCCGCTGGCGAGCCGGCCATCGAGGCCGCCCCCGACGACGTCACCCTGCTGCGGGACATGGCCCTCGAGGCGCCGGTGGTGCGACTGGTGAACCTGCTGATCGACGAGGCGGTGGGCGCGGACGCCTCCGACATCCACGTCGAGCCCTTCGAAGAAAGCTTGCGAGTTCGCTACAGGATCGACGGGCTTCTCTACGACCAGGAGGCGCCACCGCGCCGGCTCCAGGCGGCCGTCACCTCGCGCATCAAGATCATGGCCGAGATGAACATCGCGGAGCGGCGCCTCCCTCAGGACGGCCGCATCCGCCTCACCGCACGCGGCCGGCGGGTCGATATCCGCGTGTCCACGGTGCCCACCATCCACGGCGAGTCGATCGTGATGCGGCTCCTGGACCGTTCGTCCATGTTTCTGCCCTTCGACCGGCTGGGCCTGGGCCACGCGCCCGCGGCGGCGCTGGAGAGCCTGATCCGCCGGCCCCACGGCATGGTACTGGTCACCGGCCCCACCGGCAGCGGCAAGACGACCACGCTCTACGCGGCCCTGGACAAGATCAACGCGCCGGAGCGGAAGATCATCACCGTCGAGGATCCGGTGGAGTATCAGCTCACGGGCGTGAACCAGATCCCCGTGCATCCCGGCATCGGGCTCACCTTCGCGAGCGGCCTCCGGCACATCGTGCGTCAGGATCCGGACGTCATCCTCGTGGGCGAGATCCGCGACCGCGAGACGGCAGAGATCGCCATCCAGGCCGCGCTCACCGGCCATCTCGTCCTGTCCACCCTGCATACCAACGACGCCGCCGGCGCCGTCACGCGGCTGCAGGACATGGGCTGCGAGCCGTACCTGGTCTGCTCGGCGCTGGCGGGCGTGCTCGCCCAGCGGCTCGTGCGCCGGATCTGTCCCGCGTGCCGGGTCACCGACCATCCCGATCCCGCCGACCTCCTCGCCCTCGGGATGACCGACACCGCCGGGGTCAGCCTCTCGCGCGGCGCCGGCTGCGACGCATGCCGCGGCACCGGCTACCGCGGCCGCACCGGCATCTACGAGCTGCTCCGGCTCACCGAGGACGCGCGCGATCTCATCCTGGCGCGGGCAGCATCGGGCGCGCTCAGGCGCCACGCCATCGCGCGCGGCATGACCACGCTTCGCGAGGACGCGTGGGCCAAGGCCGGCGCCGGCATCACCACGCTGGCGGAGATCGTCCGCGTCACGCAGGAGGACGACCTGGCATGACCACCTTCGCCTACCGCGCGGCGGACCGGCACGGCCGGACGCGCGACGGCGTCATGGACGCGCCCGACGCACGCACCGTCGTCGAGCGGCTCCGTCAGGATGCCTGCTATCCCATCCGGGTGGCCCCGCGCGACGCCATGCCGCGGCGCCTGCGCCTCGTCATGCCCGCGCTCGCCTCGCGCCGCGTGCGCGGCCGCGATCTCGTCGCGTTCACCCAGGAGCTGGCGACCCTGGTGGAGGCGGGGCTGCCCCTCGACCGCGCGCTCGCGGTGCTCGGCGAGCTGACGCCCTCCGCCTCGCTGCGCGCGATCACCGGGGCGCTCCTCGAGTCGGTGCGCGGTGGCGCGGCGCTCGGCGATGCCCTCGCCCAGCATCAGCCGCGCCCCTTCTCGCGGCTGTACGTGAACATGGTGAGGGCGGGCGAGCGCGGGGGCATGCTGGACTCGACTCTCAAGCGCCTGGCCGAGCATCTCGAGGAAGCCCAGTCGCTTCGCGACGCCCTCGCGTCCGCGCTCATCTATCCCGCCCTGCTCGCCACCGTCGGCGCCGGCGCGGTGGTCTTCCTCATGACCTTCGTCATTCCCCGCTTCGCCGACATCTTCCGCGACCTCGGCGGGGCCATGCCCGTGCCCACCCAGATCCTGCTGACCGCGAGCGCGGGGCTGCAGCGCTACTGGTGGGTGCTGGGGCTCGCCGGCCTCGGCCTGGCGCTGGGGGCCCGCGCGGCCCTCGCCACGCCGCGGGCGCGGCTCGCCGCCGACGGGGTCGTTCTGCGCCTGCCGCTCGTGGGCGAGGTGGTGCGAAAGGCCGAGTCCGCGCGCTTCGCGCGCGTCCTGGGCACGCTCCTGCGCAGCGGCGTGCCTCTCATCGGCGCGCTGGGGGTGGTGAAGGAGACGCTGTCCAGCCGGCCGCTGGCGCGCGCCACCGACGCGCTCGCCGACGGCGTGAGGGGCGGCGCGGGCCTGCACCGGCCGATGGCGGCCGCCGGCGTGTTCCCCCCGCTCGCCGTCCACATGGTGCGGGTGGGCGAGGAGACGGGGCGGCTCGAGGAGATGCTCCTCAAGGTGGGCGCCGTCCTCGAGGCCGACACGCGCCGGCGCCTGACCCGGCTCGTCGCGCTGGCCGAGCCCGTCATCATTCTCGTGATGGGACTCCTGGTGGGCTTCATCGTGCTGGCCATGCTGCTGGCCATCTTCTCGATCAGCGAGCTGCCGCTATGATCGCCCGGCGCCTTCGCGCGACCCTCAGGTGCTCGCGGGGCTTCACCCTCGTCGAGCTCCTCGTGGTCATCATCATCCTGGGGCTGCTCGCCGGGCTCGTGGGCCCGCGGCTCTTCGGGCGCGTCGGCCAGTCGCGGCAGGCGACCGCGCGCGCGCAGATCGAGCTCCTCGGCGCCGCCCTGGACCAGTATCGTCTGGACGTCGGCTCCTATCCGGCCACGGCGCTGGGGCTCGGCGCGCTCGTGCGGAATCCGAATGTTCCAAACTGGAGCGGGTCCTACCTCAAGAAGACCGAGGTGCCGTCCGATCCCTGGGGCCGCCCTTACCAGTACAAGTGTTGCCCCGGCGATCACGGCGACTACGACATCTGGACAGCGGGCGCGGACGGAGCGCACGGGGGTGAGGGCGAGCAGGCCGACGTCACGTCGTGGGAGACCAAATGACCGACCGCCGGGGATTCACGCTGCTCGAGCTGGCGGTGGTCATGCTCGTGCTGGCGCTGGCGGCGGCGCTCGCGGCGCCGTCGGTGTGGCGCGGCGTCGAGGCCGTGCAGCTTCGCGCCGAGGTGGCGGGCGTGGCCTCGTTCCTGCGCGCGGCGCGGGAGCGCGCGATCGCGCGCCGCGATGCCCTCGAGGTGGCCGTCGACGCCGACGGGCACGGGCTCGTGCTGCGGGCGGGCGGCGGCGGGGCCATCCAGTCGGTCCGCCGCCTGGGCCCTGCGCTCCGGATCGCGGCGGACCCTCCGGGGAGTCCCGCCCTCGCCTTCCTGGCCTACGGGGCGTCCACCGGGGGCCGCTTCCGACTCGAAGCGGCCGGCTCCGTGATCTACACGATGACGGTGGAGCCGCTGTCCGGCCGGGTGACGGCGCGACGGAGCGAGTCGTGAGAAGCCAGCGGGGCTTCACCCTGCTCGAGGTGCTGATCGCCCTGACCGTCCTGGGTCTCGGCGCCGTCGTGCTGATTCAGCTGAGCGCGCAGGGGCTGCGCTTGGTCAAGCAGTCCGACGACCATCAGGGCGCCGTCGTCCTCGCCGACCGGCTCGCGAGAGAGACGCCGGTGCTCGCCGAGGGCATCGAGCAAGGCCGCGAGGGGCCGCTCACGTGGGAGCGGCGCGTCACGCACGTGGCCATCCCGGAAACGCTGCAACCGCCGGGCGGGCCGATCCCGCGCCTGCTGGCGCTCACCGTGACCGTGCGCTGGAGCCGCGACGCCTCGCTGACGCTCGCCACCCTGCGGACGGCCCACCGCCCATGAGCGCCGCCCGAGACCGCGGCTTCACCTTGATCGAGGTGGTGATGGCGCTCAGCATCATCGCCGCCACGCTCGGCATCGCGGTGGGCGCCCTGCGCGTCGGGCTCGCCGCCTGGCGCCAGGGAGAGGCGCGCGCGGCCACGCTGCAGCACGCGCGGAGCCTCCACGCCATGCTCGAGCACGTCGTGGGCGGCGCCTATCCGTACCGCGCGGGCGCGGCGGACGAGCGCGCCGTCGTCTTCGAGGGCGAGGCGGAGCGCTTGGGCTTCGTCACCGCGAGCCCGGCCGTGCCCGCCGCCGCGCCCCTCGCCTTCGCGGCCACGCGGCTCACACGGGAGGACGAGGGCCTCGCGCTGCGCCAGGGCACCCTGCCCGCCCGCGAGGCCTTCGAGGCCCTCGCCCCGGTCATGCGCGACCCCGAGGTGGCCGCGCTCCGCTTCCGCTACCTCCGGGGCACGGATCACACCTGGCACGAGCGCTGGAGCGGGAAGGACGAGGGGACGCTTCCCGCCGCCGTGGAGGTGACCCTGACCTTATCGCGCGGCGGCCGATCCGCCGACGCGCGGCCGCTCGTGATTCCCATCCGGACGGTGGCGCCGTGAAGGACGAGCGTGGCTTCGCCCTGCTCGCCGTCATGCTCGTCCTGTCGCTCCTCAGCGTCGTGGTGCTCGAGTTCGCGTTCGCGATGCGTCTCGAGGCCTCGGCCGCCCACTCGTTCAAGGAGGAGCGGCTCGCCGGGCATCTCGCCGAGGCGGCCGTGCAGCAGGCCCTCGTCGAGCTGGCCAGCCAGGCGCCGATCGCCGCCCTGGACGGCTCGGGCCGCCTGGTCTTTCATCGCGTGGCGCCGGGTTCGCCCCTGTCCACGCCCCTGCCCGTGCTGGATCGGGCCCGCGTGCCCCTGGGCGCGGGCGCGTTCGCCTATCGCATCACCGACGAGGAGGGGCGCCTCGACCTGAACCTCGCGCCGCCCGAGCGCGTGCGGCGCCTGCTCGAGACCCTGGGGGCCGATCGCGAGACGCGCGACATCGTGGCAGACTCCCTGGAGGACTGGAAGGACGCCGACGAGCGGCATCGGGCGAACGGCGCCGAGAGCGATGACCACTATCTCCGGCTCCCGCTGCCGTATCGCGCGCGGAACGGGCAGCTTCAGGATGTGGCCGAGCTGCGCCAGATCCGCGGCGTGACACCGGCGCTCTACGAGGGGACGGCGGAGCGCCCCGGCCTGGCCACCCTGACCACCGTGCACGGACGGGCGACGGTGAACGTCAACGCCGCCCCGCCGGCTGTGCTCGCCGCGCTCGGGTTGGGCGACGCCGCCATCGCCGACATCGTCCAATCTCGCGCGCGCACGCCCTACACCGTGGTGCCGGGCCAGCTCGGCGGCCGTGGGCTCGGCGTGACCAGCAACACCTTCCGTATCGAGGCCGAGGGCTGGATGGCGGAGAGCCGGAAGACGCGCATCGTGGCGGTGGTGCAGCGCCGCGCCCCGCAGCCGTCGAGCGGGGAGACGGATCCGCTCACCGCGCTCGGTCTGGCCGTGCTGTCCTGGCGAGTGGGAGGAACGCGATGAAGCACGCGCGGGTCGGACTGGTCGTCGAGGAGCAGCATGTCGCGGTGGCGGCGATTCGCCAGGGCGGCAAGGTCGAGTACTTCCGCCTCGCCGCCGATCCGGCGCTGCCCGCCCGCCTCGCCGCCCAGCTCGGGACACGGCGGCTCGGCGCGCGCCGCGTCCGGATCGGGCTCGACCGCAGCCGGGTCGTGGTGAAGACGCTCACGCTACCGCGGGTATCGGGCGGGGACCGCCGCTCCATGGTCGCCTTCGAGCTCGAGCGCCACGTGCCGTTCGCCGCGGAGGACACCCGCTTCGACTGGACGCCGCTCCCCGAGGGATCGGACGGGCTCGGGCGCGTGCTCGTGGCGGCCACGGAGGGAACAACAGTGGACGGGGCCGTCCGCCTCGTCGAGGCGACCCAGCGCCGCCCGCGGTCGGTGACGGTGGCCTGTCACGCCCTGCCTATACTCCTCGATCAGCGCCAGCTGCCCCGCCGCGCGGTGTGGGTGCACGGGCGCGGGCCGCGCGTCATCCTGCTCTTCCTCGAGGACGGCCGGGTGCGGCTGAGCCGGAGCGTACCGGCAGTCGATGGCGCCGCGCTCGCCGTCGACATCGGGCGAACCTTGCCGGTGGTCGGCTGGACGAAGTGCGAGAAGGTGTGGGTGTCGGGCGACGAGGCGCCGGACTTCCGCGCGAGCTTCCGGCGGGGCGAGCTCGGCGTCGCCATCGCCGCTCCCCCTCTGGGGCGAACGGCCGTCCGGCTCATGGATCGTCTGCCCCGCGAGGAGCGGGGGAGCGCGCTCCTCGCCCTCGCCGTGGCGGCGGGCCGGCGCCGGCCGCCCCTCGACCTCGTGGCAGCCCGGCGGCGGGCGGGCGCCCTCTCGTGGGCCCAGGCCTTCACCGCGGGCATGGCGGTGGCCGCGGGCGGGCTTGGGCTGGCGCTGCTGCTGGCGCATGGGCACTCGCAGACTCGTCACCTCGAGCGGGTCTCGGCGGAGATACGTCGGCTCGAGCCGGAGGCGAAGGTGGTGGAGCAGCTCGGCACGGACGTGCAGCTCAGGCGCCGGCTGCTGGAGGTGCTCCAGTCGATCGAGGCGGGCGGGCTCCGTCCCCTTCCCGTGCTGAAGGATCTCACCGAGCTCGTGCCGATGGATGCCTGGCTCCATTCCGTCAGCATGGACCGCCAGGGGATCGAGCTCTCCGGCCAGGCCACCGCGGCGAGCACGCTCGTCCCCCTGCTCGAGGGCTCGCCCTGGCTCGAGCGGGTCGAGTTCACGGCGCCCGTCACACGCGCCCAGGCCAAGGAGCAGTTCCGCATCCGCGCCGACTGGGAAGCGCCCGGGGACTCGCCCGGGCGTGGGCGGCCCTAGCCATGCCGACCCTTCGCGCCCGCGAGCGCGCCGTCATCGGAGTGGGGCTGGCCCTCGTACTCGCGGTGGCCGGCTATCTTTACGTCGTCGAGCCCGCGCTCACGCGCCAGCGCGAGGCGGTGGAGCTGATCCCGGCGCGGGAAGCCACCCTCGAGGCCCGGCGGGTCATCATCGCGCGGCGCGATCGGCTCGCCGCCGAGCTCGACACGCTCGGCGAGCAGATCGATGCGGCGTCCACCGGGCTCCTCCCCGGCCCGACCGCGCCGCTGGCCGCCTCCGCCCTTCAGAAGATCATGAGGGATGTGGCGAGCGGGGCGAGCGTGGACGTGCGCAGCGAGCGGGTGCTGGCCCCCCAGGATCTGGCCGGCGTGCTCGAGATCCCCCTCGAGCTCACCGTGGCGGGGACAATACGACAGGTCGTGACCCTGCTCGCCCGTCTCGAGCGGGCCCCGAGCGCGATCGCGGTGAAGGACGTCAAGATCCGGGTGGCCGCGCCGGGGCAGCCGCGCGAGCTGCTCGCGACCCTCGTCGTCGCCGGCTACTTGCGGCCGGGCACGCCGGTGCCGGCGGCGGTGGAGCGGCCGCCATCGCGTGAGCAGACATGATCGGCGCGGTCGGACGCTGGCTCCCGTGCGTGGTCCTGGCGCTGCTCGCGATCGCCGCCGGCTGGGGCCTCACGCGCGAGATCGTGCGGACGCGTCCGTTGCCGCCGCCGCCCGTCACGGCGGAGGCGGCCCCGAGCCCGCTGATGATCGTGGCGCGCCACCCGCTGGAGGGACCCGTCGAAACCGCGCACTACGCCATCATCGCCGCGCGCAACCTCTTCGCCGCGTCGCGCGGCGAGTCGGCGGAGGCGGAGGCGGCGGCGCCGGGCGCGACCGGCCCGAAGCCCTTCCTGCACGGCGTGGTCCTGGACGGGCCACAGAGCCGCGCCTATCTCGAGGACCCGGTGGGCCAGCGCGTGGCCGGCTACGCGCTGGGCGACGCCGTGGGAGGAGGAACGCTCGTGCGCATTCTGGAGGACCGCGTGGTCATCCGCCGGGCCGACGGCCCGATCGAGGTCATGCTCAAAGATCCGGCCAAGCCCGCGCCCGCGCCGCCGGTGAGCGCGACCCCGGCAACGCCGCCGGCGCCCGCGGCGGCGCCCAGCGCCGCCCCCGATGCGGCCGCCGTCCACCCGCCGGCCGCCGAGCCGGTCACGCCGCGGCCGGCGCCGAAGGGCATCCAATGAAGACCGTCACGCGCGCGTTCCTGCTCGTGCTCCTCCTCGGCGCCGTCGCCGGCGCCGCCGATCCGCCGCGCATGGTGGTGCTCAACTTCGACAACGCCGACGTCGAGGTCGTCGTGCAGGCGGTCGCCGAGATCGCCGGCTTCAACTACGTGTTCGGCCCCAACGTCCGGGGGCGGAAGGTGACGGTACAGACCACGGAAAAGATCCCCCGTGAAGAAGTGCTCGGCTTTCTCCTGACCGTGCTGGACGCCAACGGCCTCGCCGCCGTGAAGTCCGACAACGTCTACCGCATCATCACGCGCGAGGGCGCCCCCCAGACGCCGGTCCGCACGGTGGTGGGCAGCGAGCCCGCGCCCGGTCCCGCGGGCGGCGAGATCGTGACCCAGATCGTGCCGCTCAAGTACCTCGGCGCCGCCGACGCGGTGGCGCTGCTGCGCCCCTTCGTGGCCGCGGAAGGCGCGGTGAGCGCCCATCGCGAGACCAACCTCATCATCGTCACCGACACCGCGTCGAACGTGCACCGTCTCCTGGACATCCTCAAGGTCATGGACGTGCCGGTGGCCGTCGAGGAGCCGCAGATCATCCCGCTCCAGCATGCCGACGCCCAGGAGATGGCCCAGCTGCTGACCCAGCTGTTCCTGAGCCGGGCGCGCGGGAGCTCCGGCCCCGCCCCGCCGCCGGGTGTCCCCACCGCTCCCGGCGCCCCGCCGCGGGCCGCGGGCGCGACGGTGGAGGTGGGCGTGGGCGAGCGGCCCCCGCTGATCGTGGCGGAGAAGCGCTCCAACGCCCTCGTCGTTCACGCGCGCAAGCAGGAGCTGGAGGCGATCCGCCGGCTCGTCGAGCGCCTCGACGTGAACATCCGCGGCGGCCAGCAGGTCTTCGTCCACTTCGCGGAAAACACCAAGGCGCGCGACCTGGCGACGACGCTGGATGCCATCTACGGGCGCGGCGACCGCGGCGCCGCCATCACTGGTACCCAGACCGGACGGCCGGGCCTGCCCGGCATCACGTACGGCACCACGCTCGCGCCGCCTCCGCCCCCGCCGCCGCCGCTCTCGCCGGGGACGGTGCCGGTCAGCCTGCCCATCGAGGGGCTCTCGCCCCGGCCCGAGATCCGCTTCATCGCCGACGAGGTGTCGAACGCCGTCATCGTGACGACGTACCCGCGGCTCTGGAGAGAGATTCAGGAGACCATCAAGCAGCTCGACAAGATGCCGCGCCAGGTGCTCATCCAGGTGCTGGCGGTGGAGATCACCCACACCGACGACACCAAGCTCGGCATGGACTGGGTGGTGCGGAGCGGAAATTTCACCGGGATCTCCTCGCCCTCGGGCCTGGTGCCCGCGATCCCGCCGCAGAACTTCATCCCTGTCGGCGGGCCCATCCCCGCGGGGCTGAGCCTCTTCGCCTTCGCCACCGACCGGTTCCTCGCCGCCCTCAACGCGCTGGCCAGCGAGAACCGCGTGAACGTGCTGTCGAATCCCACCATCCTCACCACCGAGAACAAGAAGGCGGTGATCAACGTCTCGACGTCGGTGCCCATCGTGACCTCGCAGCAGGTGCCGGTGGCCACCGGCGGTATCACCGGTAACTCCATCACCCAGACCGTGGAGTACCGGGACGCCGGCGTGATCCTGACCGTGACCCCGCGCATCGGCGAGCAGGGGACGGTGGCCATGGACGTCAAGCAGGAGGTCAACGAGGTGGGGGCGAACGAGCCGCCGCCCATCAACTCTCCGCGGTTCACCAAGCGGGAGGCGGAGACCTCGGTGGTGCTCATGAGCAGCCAGACCCTCGTGCTGGGCGGGCTGATCCAGAACCGGCGCACCTCGATCCGCACGGGAGTGCCGGTGCTCCACAAAATCCCCCTCCTCGGATTCCTCTTCGGCTTCAAGGAAGAGCGGGTCGAGAAGACCGAGCTGGTCCTGGTGATCACGCCGCGGGTGGTGGGCACCGCGGTGGAGGCCGCGCGCATCACCGAGGAGATGCGCCGCGCCACTCCCGACCTGGAGGACGCCCTCCGCCGGGCCCCGCGGCCGCTGAGCCCGCCGCCGCAGCCGGGCGCGCCCCCGCGGCCGCCGGCACCGCTCGAGTAGCGGGCCACTCGCGGAAGACGACGCGCCAGCCGCGGTCGCCGATCTCGATCCGGTCGACGCGGACGATCGCGAGCGGGCGCCAGGCGGTGTTGAGCAGGGTGGCGAGCGCCGCATTCTTCCCCGAATTCGTGGTCTCGCTGTCGGGCTCGAAGAGCGAGGTTTCCACTAGCGGCGCGGCGGGGGCCGCCCCCGCGGCCGCGCCCGCTTTCTTCTTCCTGGGCTTGCCCATGCGCCTATCCTTCCACGCCGGCCAGGTACACCTTGGCCCGGGTCAGCAAGGTGCCGTGCTGCTGGATCTGGTCGTCGAGCGCCTTGAGGGCCGCCTCGTTGGCGGCGAACTGCTCGCGCAGGTGGCGCTCCGCATCGGGGCTGCGGGCGGCAAATCCCTTCACCGCCACCGCGGGATTGGCCTGCGCGCGCTTGATCGCCGCGATGGAGGTGTAGAGCTGCCCGCGATACGTGGTGACGCGCTCGAAGCCGGTGCCCACCTCGAGCGGCCGGCCCGCCGCGCGGATCGTCTCCAGGGGCCCGCCGGCATCGCGGACGCCGAGGAGATCGCAGGGATACGTCGCGGGGACGATGGGCGCGAGGGCGTCCAGCTCGGTGACGAGCCCGCGCGCGCCGGCATCGCCCTTGGCGGCGAGCACCTTGAGGGTCTGGTACTCGCTGGCCATGGATGCGGTGGAGGACAGGCGCACGCCGAGGTCGCCCTGCAGTGCCGGGCTGATCCCCCGCTCCAGCACCGCGTGCGTCGTGATGGGCGGGCCGAGCACGCCGCCGGGGCCGATGGCCATGTCGAAGCCCAGGTAACCGATCACCAGCGGGCGGGCGAAGTCCTCGGCGAGCGAGATGCTGCTGGACGAGGCGGACACCACCTTCACGGTGCCGCCGGGGGCGAGGTTGCTTCCGCCCACGCGCTCCATCGCCGCCGCGATCATGGCGTTGAGCTTCTCGATGTTGCTCGTGTAGGCCTCGAGCGTGTTCTTCGACGGGTCGGCGCTCGCGTTCGGGATCACGAGGTCCACCGGCTTGGAGGCGCCGCCGGTCAGGGTGGCGCCGGAGCTCTTGGAGCCCTGCAGGGACACGTTGATGCGCCCCGTGATGTACACGCGCGACACCACGCGGACGTAGTTGGTGCGCTGCGGGTCGCCGCTGCCGAAGAACCGGAGGAAGGGACGGTTGGCCTCCGCCCAGGCCCGGACGTCGTGGTAGAGCGACATCGTGTCCACGCCGTAGGTGCGCGCCTCGGCGAGGGTGATGGTGCCCTGGGTGGCGTCGCCGCCCAGGAGACTCAGCCCCACCGGGATGCCCTGCACCGGCAGCGCCACGTTGAAGCCGCCGCCGCGCCGAGCGGAGAACGCATACGTGGGGAAGCTCGCGTTCGGCGCCAGCGTCCACGAGGCGGGCTTGCCCGGCTCGAGCCAGTGCTTGGGCAAGGGATGCTGGGCGCCGCCCGCCTCGAAGGACTGGCGGTAGAACGTCTCGTAGCCCTTCGGGTCGAGGCGGTGGATGAGGTTGTCGAGCGGCAAGAAGCCGCGCTCGCGATACGTCTTGGCCTGGTCCTCCACCGTGACCTGGACGAGGAAGATGTCGCCGGGCTGGAGATCCTCGGTCAGGGGATAGACGGGCAGGATCTGGCTCGCGCGGATGACCATCGACCAGTCGCGCGCCACGCGCTGCAGCTCGCGATCGCTCACGGCCCGCGCGCACCCCGATGCCGCCAGCGCCACCAGGATCCAGACGATCAGCCGCATGCGCCCCTCCTCACGCGCGCGTCCCGCGCGCTCACGCCTCGTCCACCGCATGCTCCCGAAGCTTCTTCACCGTACTCGCGTCGAAGGCTTCCCGGAGGGGGAGGCCCTCGCGCTCCTGGAACATCCGAAGCGCGGAGCGCGTGAACCGTCCCACCACGCCGTCCACCGGGCCCGGGTTGAAGTCGAGGTACACGAGATAGGCCTGGATGGCGCGCACGTTGAGGTCGGGCAGCGCGCCCGTCATGTACTTCTGATGGGCCCCGCGCAGGCGCTCATCGTACGAATTCTGCGCGTAGGCGGGGCCGTTGTAGGCGGCGGCGAAGGCCGGCCAGTTGTGCGCGCGCAGATGCTTGTCCGCGCCGATGGTGGTGATGAAGCGCGCCATCCCGAGGAGCTGGGCGTTCTCCGACTCGACGAAGGCGGCTACCATGGGTTCCACGTCCTCGAACCCGGCCGCCTTGAAGTTGTCCCCCATCACCTGGCCAAGGCCCCACGAGGCGCTGCGCAGGGCCGCCGCGCGGTCGAGCTTCACCGCGCGTCCGAGGCGATCGTACTCGCGCACGCCGCCGGAGTAGCCGCCCCACTGCCGGTGGCTGAGATCGGGCACCTGGGCGTCGAATTTTCGTTTGGTCAGCCGGCTGAAGTAGTGCCGCTCGAAGAGGATGAGGGGACGGCGGTCCGCGAGGTAGCCGCACCCGCGCGTCTCCACGGTCAGCACGGCCCACAGCTCGGCCGCGTGCACGCGGAGGGCGTCGCACGCGGCAGCGATCCCGCCGGAGTCCAGCACCTGCCCGGCGCCCTGAAAGGCCGGCATGCGCGCTACCGCGGGACGCGGGCCTCCGCCTCCCCGAGCCAGCGGACGTCACGCGGCGAGGCGCGGCGCGCCAGGCGGCGCCGCAGCAGCCGCGCCGCGTCCTCGTGCCGGTCCAGGCGCAGATAGGCGACCACCATGGTCTCCTCGAAGATCTCCCATTGAGCGTGGCTGCCGCCCATCCGGTGGATCTCGGGCTCGACGGGCTCGAAGTGCCGGAGCGCGCCGGCGAAGTCGCCGGCCGCGAAGGCGCCGACCCCTTCGACGAGGGGCAGGCCCACCTCGGCGGCGAGGTTCCCCTTGGCGGCCAGCGCGCGCAGGTTGTCCACGAGCGCGGCCAGCGCGCGCGTGTTGCCGGTGGCGGCGTAGGCGAGGGCGGCGTGTATGTCCCCGAACACGAAACCCGGCCGCGCCACCCGCGCGGCGAGGTCCGCCAGCGGCTCCCAGCGCGCCCGGCTGTCGTCGTGGCCGTAGAGGCGCAGGCGCCAGAGCGTGGCCGGCCCGTCCATCACCGCCAGCCGGGGATTGGTCGCGGGCTGTATGTCCCGGTCGAAGATCTCGAGCACGCGCGCGACGTTGCCCCGGTGCAGCTCGAAGAGGGCCAGATGCCAGACGAGGTGGCAGTGGAACGGCGCCCCGCGCGCGTAGCCGGTCAGCCAGTCCTCGAGGAAGGCGACACCGCCGTCGTGGTCCAGCGTCTCGAAGAAGACGTGGGCGATGTTGTGGCTCGCGTTGGCGTTGCCGGGATACCGGGCGAGCGATTGCTCGGAGAGGCGGCGCGATTCGGCCATGCGCCCCGTCTCGTGGTAGACGAAGCCCAGCTCTGACTGATGCCACCAGTCGTCGGCGTAGGCGGGGGCGAGCCGCTCGAGGAGCGCGGTGCGATAGGCCTCGCGATCCGGGCGCCCGCTGAAGCCGATGGCGCTGCTCGCCTGCTTCACGAGGAGAGCGTCGCGCGGGAACTCCCGCAGATGCTCCTCGATTAGCGCCAGGCCCCGCGGCGTGTCCCCGCCCACCACCGCGGTGAGCGCCTCCACGTGCTGCCGTTCGCGCCGGCTCGCGCCGCCGATCCGCTCCCGCGCGCGGCCGACGGCGGCGCGGGCGGCCGGCCCGTCGGCCATGAACAGCGCCACCAGGCCCTGCCCGGCGTGGGCCAGCGCGAAGCCCTCGTCGGCGGAGGCGGCGTCCGCGAACGCGGTATCGGCGCCGGCGCCGTAGGCGAGGAGGCGATCCATGCCGCGCCCGTACGGCTCGACGGCGGCGGGGGACGACGTGGACAGCGGCAAGCCGTAGCGATCGGTATGGGTCATGGTGAGACCAGTCTCCTAGGAATCGGGGGCGAAGATCAACACCTCACTTCCCGGCGGCCAGCAGGTCGTCCTGCACCATGCGAAACCAGAGCTTCTGCGCGAGCGCGTCGAGGGGGGTGACTCGTCCGGCGACGAGGAGCGTGCTCGCCGCCGCGACCTCCCCGGCCGATTCCCACACGAGGTGGCCGGTCCGCGTGTCCCAGAGCTGCAGCCAGAGCCGCAGGGTGATGACCTGATTCCGAACCAGTTTGAAGCCGGTGACCTCGAAGCGGTCCACCAGCACCTGGTCGACCGCCGCGAGCCCCGGCAGCAGGACATACCGCGAGCCGAGCGCAGTGCCGAGCCGCCCCAGCCGCTCGCGCTCGAGAATGCCGTTCCGGCCAAAGCCCGTCAGGAGATCCGCGTATTCCGCGGCCAGCCCTCGTTCGTTCACCGCGCTCACGATCTCCGACGGGGCCGCGCCCCGGATCGGGGGCGACGCCTCCGACAGGGCTCGGGCCAGGGACTGAGACATGGACGAGCTGAATCCCTGGAGCGCGGGCGGCGCGACGACTCCAAGCGTCGCCACCGGTTCCGCCGCAAGCGCCGCGACGCTCACCGACGCCGGCCGCGGCGTGGAGGTGGTGTGTGTGTCCCACGTATAGAGGGGCGTGATGCACCCGGCGAGGAGTACTACCCAAAGCGCAAGTACCGCGCGTCCGCCCTGCCGCGCCGCCGATCCGTCGAGCATGGAGGACCTCCCGTCCTTCTTACCACACGGCCCTACCATACGACTTGGCAAGAAACCCCGTTCCGGGCGAGGATGGCCCGAGGGGGATCCGACATGATCACCAAGTTCTCGAATGTGTATGCGGGGCACGTGGATCTGGGCGACATGGGTCAGGACGCCACCCCCGCCAACGAGCGCCGCTATTCCAACGCGCACCTGGCATCCGTCTTCGAGAAGACCGAGGCCATTGCCCGTGTGATGGACGACCACGGCTACCACACGCTGTGGCTGGCCGAGCATCACTTCCAGCACGAGGGCTACGAAGTCATCCCGAACATCCTGATGGCGGCGGTGCACCTCGCGCACCTCACCTCGCGCCTCCGCGTCGGCTGCGGCTTCAACATCACCCCCATGTGGCACCCGCTGCGGCTGGCCGAGGACTTCGCCACCGCCGACATCCTCACCCGCGGGCGGACGGTGTTCGGCGTCGGGCGCGGCTATCACACGAGAGAAGTCGAGACCTTCGGCGCCCCCATGCTGGACGGCGAGGCCAACCGTGAGCTCTTCGAGGAGCAGGTCGAGATCATCATGAAGGCCTTCGCCGCGGAGTCGTTCTCGCATCAGGGCAAGCACTACGCGCTGCCGCCGCGCGTGCCGTACCGCGGCTACGAGCTGAAGGAGCTGACGCTGGTGCCGCGGCCCGTTCACCTGCCGGTGGAGACGTGGCAGCCGGTGGTGAGCGCGAGCACGCGCGGCCTGGACTTCATGCACAAGCACGGAATCAAGGGGCTCATCGGCGGCGGGGCCGCGACCATGGCGGAGAAGTCCATCTATGCCTTCCAGGAATCCGCGCAGCGGGCGGGCAAGAACTGGAAGCTCGGGGAGGGCCTGAGCCTCGGCATCTTCTACTACCTCGCCGACTCGCGCGATCGCGCCGTGCGCGAGATCACCCCGTACTACGAGGAGCACGTGAAGATGTTCGGGCCGCTCGGCTTCGTGCCCGGCATCACCCCCGCGCAGCTCGCCGCCTCCACCAGGCGCGGCGGCTGGGGCGCCGCCGGCGTGCCGACGGTGGAGGACTACATGAAGGTGGGGGCGTGGTTCGCGGGGCCGCCGGAGGAGCTGGTGGCCTACCTCCGCGACCTCGAAGCGCGCTTCCCCGGCCTCGAGTACGTACACCTCTCCAACAGCATGGGCACGCCCAAGGCGGTGATGGTCGAGCAGCTGGCCCGGCTCGGCAAGGAGGTCATGCCCCACTTCACCGGGCGATAAGGTGAGCTAGCGGGAGGCGCGAGCCGCCATCGCGAACGCGAGGAAATAGCGGTCCATCGCCTCGAGGGTCGTGCCGTACGTGCCACCCCCGGCGGCCGCGTCACAGAGCAGCTCCCGGGAGCGGGCGATCTCTCGTAGCCGTGATCGCCAGCGTGGATCCGAGAGCGTGAGATCGATGAGCTCGAGCGCTCGCTCGAACGCGCCGGTGGCCAAGCGCTCGTCGCGGCCCGCCCAGCGTCGCATCCGACCCACCTCGCTGCCGACATTGCCCAGCTGCTCCGCCAGAGACATCGTCCCCCAGCGGCCGAGGCCCAGCTCCGGGTGCCGAGGCGGGACCAAGGTCATGTCGCGACGAGCCTCCCGACAACCTCCTCGATCTGGCGCCGCGCCACCGGATCGTCGACCCCGCGCGATCGATTGCCCTGAGACGGCCTGACATTGATCATCGAATCGAACTCCACTCGCTCGTCCGGCCCCCGATCAGGATAGAGGTTGATTCCCCAGAGGTCGGGCTGCCGAGATCCATCCTCGATGAGCAGCGCCTCCTCGTCCGCGTGCAGCTCACCGCCGATCGCCATGATCCCGCGAGCGACATCCACCACCGCCTTGACGAAGTCGCCAAACTGCGCGGTCGCTATCTGGCGGAGATCGCCGAGCGTGACCGGCGCCCTCACGATCTGGATGGGCATGGCCGGCGGACGATCCGGCGCTCGGCCGCTTAGTCGGTGATCGAGCGGTAGATGTCGACTTCCGCGGCGCCCTCGGTGAGGCCTTCCTTCTCGCGCCGCTCGCGATAGGCGGCGAGATGCGGGGCCTTCCGGTGAAGATCGAAGGCGGCGTCGTCCTTGTACTGCTCGTAAAAGATGAAGACGTCGGGATCCTTCGTCGAGCGGTGCGGGCGGTAGATCAGGCAGCCGGGCTCCGCCTTCTTCACCGCCGCCACCTGTTCCTTCAGCAGCGCGGCCAGCGCGTCGCCCTTTCCCTTGGCCGCCCGGATCTTCGCCACCACCGTGAGCACGTCAGCCATCATCGTCTCCTTTGGGATCTCAGGCGCGGGCGCCACGGGGCGCCCAGCGCACGATGCGGGTACCGCTGTCGACACGCAGGCTGACGACGCCCGCGACCAGCAAGAAGGCGCAGGCCAGAGCATACATGGTCCCGTAGCCCCCGGTCGATTCGAAGAGCGCGCCCGCCAGCGAGGAGCCCAGCGCGGCGCCCGTCTGATGCACGAGGAAGATCACCCCGAGGATCGAGCCGACCGAGTAGCGCCCGTAGATGCTGGCGGTGAGCATCGACGTCATGGACATCGAGCCGGCGATGGTCACGCCCCCCACCGCGGCGATGGCGAGGATCGCGAACGGCGTGTCGCGGATGAGGAACAGGCACGCGAAGACGGCGGCGCGGCCCGCGTAGATACTCCCCAGCACCGGGCGCGCGCCGTAGCGATCGGCGAGGGCGCCGAGGGCGAGCGTGAAGACGATGCTGGAGGCGCCGAGCACCCCGATGATCCACGAGGCGAAGATCGGCGTGTAGCCGTGATCCGTGAGCATGGGGACACCGTGCGAGGAGATCAGGCTCATCGAGAAGCCGCAGGTGAAAAACGAGCCGGCGAGCTGCCAGAACGCCACCGTGCGCAGCGCGGCGCTGGCGGGGGTGCGCACGGGCGCCACCACCGTCGCCCCCGGCGGCAGCGCATCCCCGTCCGGCCCCAGGCCCATGGCCTCCGGCGTGTCGCGCACGACGAAGAGGCAGAGGGGCAGCATCAGGAGGAGCACCGCGGCGCCGATCACGCCATAGGTGTGCCGCCAGCCCAGCGTCGCGATGAGCCAGGCCAGCAGCGGGACGAGGAGGCTCATCCCCGTCATCGACGCGCTGCCGAGGATGGACACCGCGGTGCCGCGCCGGCGGCTGAACCACCGCGACACCACCGCGTTCGCCACCACCGGACCGGTGGCGGCGAGCCCGATCGAGGCGAGCACGCCGTAGACCAGCGCGAGCTGCCAAAGGTTCTGGCAGAAGCCGACGAGGGCGAGCGAGATCGCGAGCAGAACCGAGCCCGCGGAGGTGACGAAGCGCGGCCCCAGACGATCGGCGAGGCTGCCCACCCACGGCATGAAGGCGCCGTAGAGGAAGAGCCCGAGGGCGATGACGAGCGAGAAGGTCGCGCGGTCCACACCGAGATCGGCCACCATCGGCTTGAGGAACGGGCCCACCGCGTGCCGCACCCCGGCCGAGATGAAGACCATCACCGCGAACGAGATGGTGATCCACCAGCCGTAGAACACGCGGGGCGAGGACATGGGGCTGCCTCGACTATAGCAGAGGCGCGCGGAGCGAGGCCGCGGCGAGGGCCGGACGGCGAAGCAGCGTGACCGCGAGCGGGCCGAAGGTGAGCACGGCACCGACGGCGTTCAGGATGGCGAACCCCCAGATGCCCAGGATCATCCCGCCCGCGGCGGAGCCGAGCGCGCCCATGAGGCCCATGCAGAGGTCGGCCAGCCCCTGGATGGAAGCGCGCTCGGACGGGGCGAGCGCGTCGGTGAGCAGCGCGCTGCCCGCGACGAAGGCCAGATTCCAGCCGATCCCGTTCAGGAAGAGGCCGAGGATCACGAGCGGCCCGTTGCTTCCCGGCACGAGGCCTGCGAGCGCGACGGCGCCGATGAGAATGAGCGCGCCCGCGCCGATGGTGGGCAAGCGGCCCATGCGATCGGCGAGCCAGCCCGAGAGCGGCGAGGTCACGTACATCCCGGCGAGATGCAGCGCCACGGCCACGCCGATGGTCCCGACCTGATGCCCCTGGTCATGGAGGTATACCGGCGAGGTGGAGGTGGTGGCGATCATGACGAACTGGCCCACCATCAGCGTGGTGAGCGCAATCTGCACCCGAACGTCCGCCATGAGCTCACCGAGCACGCGGGCGGGCGCGGCGGGGCGCGCAGCGCCCGCTCCCGCCTCACGGCGGGCCCGCGCCTCCTCCTCACGCGCGATGGCGAGCGGGTCGGGGCGCAGGAGCGCCGCGATGAGGACGCCGGCGAGACCGTACCCCGCCACGCTGACGAGGAAGGCGCTCGCCGCCGAGGAGATGCCGAGGAGCACGCCCACGCGCAGCGCCGGGTCCATCAGGTTCGGCCCGATGATGGAGCCCACGGTGGAGCCCCACACGATGACGCCCATGGCGCGGCCGCGCCCCGTGGGCGCGGTGATGTCGGCGGCGGCATAGCGGGCGAGGAGATTCGAGGTGCTGCCAACGCCGAACAGCGCCATGCCGGCGAGCATGACGGCGAAGCTTCCCCCGATCACGCCGAGCATGCCGAGCACGGAGCCGGCGGCGGCGAGGCCATAGCCGAGCGCGAGCCCCGGCCGGCGTCCCGTACGAGCCATGAGGCGCGCCAGGGGCCAGCTCGCGAGCGCGGTGCCGAGCGCGCCGACTCCCACGGGAAGGCCCGACCAGGTGTTGGTGCCGGTGATGCTGGCGGCGAGGATGCTGCCGACGGCGAGGCTGATGGAGTGACCGGTGCTGCCGAACACCTGGGCCACGAACAGCGTGGCCATCAGCCGGGCCCGGCTCGGAATGCGGGCCGGCGTCAGGACGCGACCCACCCGTACCAGCGGTGGCTGGGTGCGGGGCCCTCCTCGCGATAGGCCATCTTGACGCGGCTCAGGTAGTCCTTCGGGATCTCGTTCCGCTGCGCGTTGACGTCGATGCCGAAGAGACGTGCGGCGTTGAGCCCGAAGATTTGCTCCTTGATCGTGCGACTGAGCGCGGTGTATCCGTGCTGGTCGATCAGGGCCTGGGGGATCTCGAAGCGGCGGAAGGCCTCGATCTGCCACTGCGGCGTCCCGTACCAGATGGAGTCGGTGCCCCACAGCACGTGATCGGCGCCGAACGCGTCGATGACCTGGCCGAGCAGGTGCGCGCACGCGGTGGGGTTAGTGGTGACGAGCTGCCCGAAGGTGGATCCCAGCTCCATGTAGATATTGCGAAGGGCCGGCTCCTTCTTGCGCATCCGGCAGAACTCCGACGTCCACGGGATGTCAGCGCTCTGCCCGGCCTCGCGCACGGAGAGCAGCCCTGCATGATAGGCGATGAAGTCCAGATCGCGGAAGTCCCGCGCCGCCTTGATCATGTCCCGCGGGTGATTGAAGTCGGCCACGGGACCGAGCGGCAGGCCCTTGTGCAGGCAGATCCGCTTGACCCCGAGCCGGCGCGCCCGCTCGAGCATGGGATACGCGATCTTCTCGTCGTCCACGAACCAGCCTCGGTCGAAGCCCTGGGGGGCGGCGCCGGTGTAGCCCTTCCACGCGTCGACCTTCAGCGTGGCCGCCTGCTGATCCATGAAGTCGAGGTCGGCCTGGCCGAGCTGGGGCGTGATAAGCCCATGCGCGAGCATCCGCCGCGACTGAGTGATGCGGTTGATCTCGTCGCGGAAGTGCGTCATCTCCTTCGGCGGCACCACCGCTTCCTGGGGATAGGGGCCGGGCGGCGTCGAGATCAGGCCGATGGCGGTCTCGCTGTCGAGGAAGACCTCCTTGACCATGTTCGCCCACGAGAGGTCGGCCAGGGTGCCGCTGTCCCCGGCGAGCTTGGGGTTGAGCCGGCGCGAGTTGCGCCGCAGCCCCATCAGCGCCTGCTTGCTCACCCCGCCCCGCCGGCCCGCGTCGCCGGCGGGATCGTAGCCGGCGCCCACGTAGTGGAGCTGCACGTCGAAGATGAAGTAGGGCGCGCCCGCGCGCTCCTGGAAGGCGACGGGCTCCGCGGCCTCGACGGGCAGCACGTCGAAGAAACGCCCGAACACCGCGTTCATCGCCAGCAGCGAGACCGCCATGCCCCCGCCGGTGCGGAGGAAGTCACGCCGCGACAGGCCCAGCCGCGGCGCCAGACGATCGGCCTCCGCGAGGATACCGCGCTCCACCCGCGCCTGCGCGGCGGTCTGCGGCAGCGGAGGGAACTCCTCGTTGGAGACGAGCCGGGTCGGGAGCGGGGTCTCGGTGGTGAGCCCCCGGCGCAGGCCGGGTCGAACGCGGAAGGCGTGCGGGTTCTCGTTTCTCATGGGCCCAGTATAATGCGGCTCCGGACCCCCCGTCGCCATGACCACCGACCCGCTCACGATCCTGCTCGACGGCCTCACCCTCGCGCCCCTGGGTGACGACCGCTTCGAAGGACGCGCCATCGAACGCTCACGCCCGCGCATGTTCGGCGGCGATTTGCTGGCGCAGACGCTCGTGGCGGCGGCGGGGACCGCGAAGGACCGGCGCTGCCACGGGCTACACGTGAGCTTTCTCGTCCCCGGTGACCCCGGCGTGCCCATCGAGTATCGGGTTCGCCGGCTGCGCGACGGTCGCCGCTTCGCCCAGCGACAGGTCTCCGCGTGGCAGGGCGACCGCGAGATCCTGCTGGCCACGGTATCCTTCACCAGCGACGGCGCGAGCGGCCACACGCATCAGCACGAGATCATGCCGGCGGTGGCCGGCCCGGATGGGCTCGCCACCGAGCTCGAGCACCGCCAGATGGAGGCGGCGCGGCTGCGTCCGGAGGATCGCGGCTGGCTGCTGGCCCACCGCGCGGTGGAGATCCGCCAGGTGAACCCCGTGCCCATCGTGGACCCGCCGCCCGTGCCGCCGGTGGCCCACACCTGGCTGCGCATCGCCGGCCGGCTGCCCGACGATTCAGTCCTGCACGCGGCCGCGCTCGCGTACGCGTCCGACATGACGCTGCTCGATATCGCGTGCTACCCGCTGGGCCTGGCGTGGGTGGATCCGCGCATGGAGCAGGCCAGCCTGAACCACGGCATGTGGTTCCACCGGCCCTTCCGCATCGACGAGTGGCTGCTCTACGCGCAGGTGGTGCCGGTCGCCGCCGAGGGCCGGGCGCTCGCGCGCGGGAGCGTCTTCAGGCGCGACGGCGCCCTCGTCGCCTCGGTGGTGCAGGAAGGAGTGTCGCGCGTGCGCGGCGGAGGCGACGTGGCGTAGATCTCAGCAGGCCAGGAAGACCTCCCGCGGCGCGTTGATCGGCCCCAGCGGCGTGTTGGGCGCGTTGATCGGATTGTCCCCCGAGTCGGTCATGAGATTGCCGGCCGGCGTGGCGCTGCGCGAGGCGAGCACCGCGCCGCTGAGCGCGGCGACGAACGCGAACACTCCGAGCATCGTTGCGACGACACGTGTCTGTTCCATGGACTGCGTCCTCCTTGAGAGCACGGCGGTGTGCCCGCCCCTCAAGACAGCAAACCTGGTGCCAGCATGGAAACTCCCGTTTTCAGGGCCGATTCCGCCTCGACTCGACGACGAGCGAGGGCAGAACGGGGTCTCGAGGCGGGCGGAACGCCGGGGCGGCGCCCGGGTTTGGCCGTCCTGCGTCGTTTGACACGAGGATGGCGGCGCGCCATCATCCCGGCCAAGGAGACGACCCATGACAAGCGCCATCACGAACGACACGGGCCTTCAGCTTCGCTCCACCGTGAAGAAGAACGGAGCTCTCGAGCTCTCGCTGGCCAAAGTTCCCACGCCGGAGCCGAAGCCCGAGGAAGTCATTGTCCGCATGGAGGCCTCGCCCATCAATCCCTCGGATCAGGGACTACTGTTCGGCGGGGCCGACATGAACACGGCCAAGGCCTCCGGCACGGCGGACAACCCGGTGGTCACCGCCACCATCCCGCCGGCGGCTATGAAGGCCCTGGCCGGCCGTCTCGACCAGTCGCTCCCCGTGGGCAACGAGGGGGCCGGCGTCGTAGTGCAGGCCGGCGCCTCCCCGGCCGCCCAGGCGCTCATGGGGAAGACGGTGGCCATTCTCGGCGGTGCCATGTACACGCAGTACCGCTGCATCAAGGCCGCGCAATGCCTGGTGCTGCCGCCGGGGACCACGCCCGCCGAGGGCGCGTCCTGCTTCGTCAATCCCCTCACCGCCCTCGGCATGGTGGAGACGATGCGCGCGGAGGGCCACACCGCGCTCGTGCACACGGCGGCCGCCTCGAACCTCGGCCAGATGCTGGTCAAGATCTGCGTGAAGGACAAAGTCGGCCTCGTGAACATCGTGCGGAAGCCCGAGCAGGTCGACGTGCTCAAGAAGATCGGGGCCACGCACGTATGCGTTTCGAGCGCGCCCACCTTCATGGACGATCTCACCGAGGCCCTCGTCGCGACCGGCGCCACGGTGGGCTTCGACGCCACCGGGGGCGGCCCGCTGGCCGGGCAGATCCTCACCGCCATGGAGATCGCGGCGAACCGGACGGCGAAGGAGTACAGCCGCTACGGCTCCACCGTGCACAAGCAGGTGTACATCTACGGCGGGCTCGACCGGAGCCCGACCACGTTCACCCGCGCGTTCGGGATGGCGTGGGGCATCGGCGGCTGGCTGCTCACGCCGTTCCTCCAGAAGATCGGCTTCGAAGCCGCCCAGAAGCTGCGGCAGCGGGTGGCGGCGGAGATCAAGACGACCTTCGCGAGCACGTATACGAAGGAGGTCTCCCTCGCGGGAGCGCTCGATCTCAAGGAGATCGCCGTCTACGGCAAAATGGGCACCGGCGCGAAGTACCTGATCAATCCCAACAAGGGGCCCAACAAGGTCTAACCGAGGCGGAATCGCACCGCCGCGATGATGGTGAGGGCGACGGAGATCAAAAGCACGAGGACCTGCGCGATCACGAACAGCGGCTCGGTCTGCTGCGGCGCCGTCGCGCGCAGGGCCGGCACCTTCAAGAACGCTTGGACCACGAGGACGAAGGCGTTGAGGTAGAGGGCGGCGGCGGCGCAGACGACGTAGATGACGCGCCAGGCCCCGGCAAGACGAAAGACGTAGCGGGCGAGAATCGCTCCCGTCAAGAGCACTAGGGACAGGATCCCGATCACATGTGACGGCAACAGGCGATCGAACGGAAACCCGAATCCGGTCACGCTCGTCGCCACCGTCGCCACCAGGAACAACACGGTCCAGCCGTGCAGGCGCCGCCCCGCCAGCAAGCCGAGCGCGACGATCATTCCCGCGGCGATTCCCACCAGGCTGAGGAGCACGTGCAGGAACGTGAACGTCGACGCCGTCAGGCCCCAGATCATGGTGTAGTTCCCTCGGGTCGAAGATAAGCCAACAAAAGCCGCTTGACCACCGGGGAGGGGTGGGCGAGGCTCCCTAGGGTTGGCGCCCTCGCCATCGACCGTGCCCTTCTTCGTGAGGAGGATCGCTTCATCGACCTCGACGCCCTCCTGAAGCCCCGCTCGGTGGCCGTGCTGGGCGCCTCCGAGCGGCCCTCGGTCGGCCGCACGATCGTCGAGAACCTCGAGCGCATCGGCTTTCCGGGGGCGATCTATCCGATCAATCCTCGGTACGACACCCTGCTCGGCCGGCCCTGCTTCCGCTCGGTCGAGGACCTGCCCCCCGGCGTCGACGTGCTCGCGTTCTGCGTCAACCACGAGCGCGTGCTCGAAGGCCTCCGGCCCGCCGCGCAGAAGGGGATCCGCGCGGCCGTCGCCTTCGACGCGGGGTTCGCCGAGAGTGACGACGCGGGCCGCCGCCGCCAGGACGAGCTGGTCGCCATCTGTCGCGAGGCCGGCATCGCCTTCTGCGGGCCGAACTGCATGGGCGTCATCAGCCCGCACGAGCGAAGCCTCGTCTACCTGAATGCCCTCCGCGATCCCGCGCCCCTCGCCGGCAACGTCGGGCTCGTCTCCCAGAGCGGCTCCATCGTCATCGGCCTCCTCGCCGACTGCCGGCGCTTCGGCTGGAGCCGCGTGGTCTCGACGGGCAACGAGGCGGTGATCGTGGCCGCCGACGTGCTCGAGTACCTGATCGATGACCCCGCCACCCGCGTGATCGCGATGTTCCTCGAGAGCGTGCGGCAGCCGGAGCGGTTCGTCGCCGCGCTCGATCGCGCCGCGGAGCGCGGCAAGCCGGTGGTGGTCCTGAAGGTCGGTCGCAGCGAGCGCGCGCGCCGCGCGATCACCAGCCACACCGGCGGTCTCGCCGGCGAGTCTCGCGTGTTCGAGGCCGTGCTCCGCGCCCATCGCGCCATCGAGGTCCACGACATGGACGAGATGACGGAGACGCTCGCCGCCTGCCAGGGCGCGCGTCGGCCCGCCGGCCGGCGGATCGCGGTGGTGACAAACTCCGGCGGTCATACCGAGCTCATCCTGGACGTCGCCGCCAGCGTCGGCCTCGAGCTGCCGGCGCTGTCCTCCGCCACCCGTGCCGAGGCCGCGCGCGTCATCGGCGCCGTCGCCGGCGACGGCAACCCCCTCGACTCGTGGGGCAACGGCGACTTCCAGACGAACGTGCCCCACGCGCTGAGGACCCTCGGCGCGGATCCGGACATCGACGCGGTCGTGTGGTGCACCGACAGCACCGACGGCTCGCCTCTCGGTACCCCCGAGCGTTTCATGACCTATGCCCGGATGCTGGTCGAGGGCGCCAAGGGCTCGACCAAACCCTTCTACCTGATGGGCACGCGGCCGGGCATCTTCCGGCGCGACCAGCACGAGCTGCTGAGCGCCGAGGGGATGGCGCTGATCGGCGGCACACGCCAAGGGCTCCGCGCAGTCGATCGCCTGGCCCGCTGGGGCGCCCTCCTCGGGCCGGTGCGCCCGGCGCCGGCCACGCCGATGCCGACGCTGGCGACGCTGCTGCTGGGCGGCGCGCCGCGACGGACGATTCACGAGCATGACGCCAAGCGCCTGCTCGCCTCAGCGGGCCTGCCCGTGGCGCGGGAGACGCTCTGCGCGACCCGCGCGGAGGCGCTTGCCGCGGCGGACACGATCGGCTACCCCGTGGCGCTCAAGCTCGTCGCCGACGAGGTGCCGCACCGCTCGGACCTCGGCCTGGTGGCCACGCGGCTCCGGGACGCCCGCGATCTCGGCGAGGCGTGGGACCGCATGGCCGGCATCCGCTCGTCGAAGCTCGGCGGCATCGCGGTAGCCGGCTTCCTCGTGCAGCAGATGGTGAGCGGTGGCGTCGAGGTCCTCGCCGGCGTCACGCACGACCGGGACTTCGGGCCGATGCTCGCCTTCGGCCTGGGCGGCGTTGCCGCGGAGGCGCTCGCCAGCGTCACCCTCCGGCCGCTACCGCTGCGTGTCGGTGACGCCGAGGCGATGGTCGCGGAGGTTCCCGCCGCCGCGACCCTGCTGGGAGGCTTCCGCGGCGCTCCCCCCGCCGACCTCGATAGCCTCGCCCGATGTCTCGAGGCGCTCGCCGACTACGCCTGGAGCGATCGACTCATTCTCGCCGAGCTCGACCTGAACCCCATCACAGTGCTGCCGCGCGGCCGGGGCTGCGTCGTCGTCGACGCCCTCATCGTCCCGCGGACGCCACGCTGAGGAGCCCCCATGACCGCGGAGCTCGTGACCTACGCCGTCGACGGTCGCGTCGGCATCGTGACCATCAACCGCCCCGACAAGCTCAACGCCATCACCCTCGAGCTCAAGCACGCGCTGGTCGAGCACCTCCTCGCCGCCGACGCCGACCCGGCCACGAGCATGGTGGTGCTCCGAGCCGAGGGCCGGAGCTTCAGCGCGGGCTATGACATCTCGCCCAACCCGGCCCGGGCCGCCCGGCGCGGCAACGCGCTCGCCTGGCACGACTCGCTCAGCGACGACATTCGCCTCGAGATGACACCGTGGGACATGAAGAAGCCGGTCATCGCGTCCGTCCAGGGGCACTGCCTGGGCGGCGGCTGCGAGCTGATGATGCTGTGCGACCTTGCCATCGCCGCGGACGACGCCCTCTTCGGCGAGCCCGAGATCCGCTTCTCCAACGTGGGCCCGGGCCTCGTGATGCCCTTCGTGATCGGCCTCCGGCGCGCGCGCGAGCTGCTCTACTCCGGCGACCCGATCGACGCCAAGACGGCGCTGTCATACGGCATGGTCAACCGCGTCGTCCCCCGCGCCGACCTGCGGGCGGCGACGCTGAAGTGGGCGCGCCGGCTCGCGCTGATCTCCCCCGAGTCGCTCGTGGCCACCAAGCTCGCTACTCGGCGCGGCGCCGAGGCGGCGGGCTTCCGCAACGCCATCCTCGCCGGGCTCGACGTGCTGGCGCCGCTTTACGCGGCGCGGACCGAGGTCGGGATGAAGTTCGACGAGATCCGCGAGAAGGAGGGCCTCGGCGCGGCGCTCAAGTGGCGGGCCGCCCAGTTCGCGGAGTAGCCGCGACGCGAGCGAGCGCGAGCCTCAGTGGTCGGCGGGGTGCGGAACCATCTCGGGCGCCGCCGGATGCCGGCGCGCGGCTCGCTCCTGGAAGCGCTCGAGGTAGAGGTAGATGACCGGCGTGATGTAGAGCGTGAGGAGCTGGGACAGGACGAGGCCGCCGACGACGGCGAGGCCGAGCGAGCGCCGGGAATCCGCGCCGGCCCCCAGCCCCACCGCGATGGGCAGGGTGCCCATGAGCGCCGCCATTGTCGTCATCATGATCGGGCGGAAGCGCAAGAGGCAGCCCTGATAGATCGCCTCGGCCGCGGGCTTGCCCCGGCGCTGGGCGTCCAGCGCGAAGTCGATCATCATGATCGCGTTCTTCTTCACGATGCCGACGAGCATGATGATTCCGACGAAGCCGTAGAGGTTCAGCTCCTGACCGAAGATCAGCAGCGTCAGGAGCGCTCCCACGCCTGCCGACGGCAAGCCGGACAGAATCGTGAGGGGGTGGATGAAGCTCTCGTAGAGAATCCCCAGGATCAGGTAGATGACGATAATCGCGGCGAGCAGCAGGAGGCCGAGGCCCTGCAGCGAGCGCTGGAAGGCCTGGACGGTGCCCTGGAAGCTCGTGTTGAGGGTCGCCGGGACCCGCACCTCGCGCTCGACCTTCTGGATGTGCTCGACCGCCGCGCCCAGCGCCACCCCGGGCGTCAGGTTGAACGAGATCGTCACCGCGGGGAGCTGACCCAGGTGGTTCACGGTAAGCGGACCCACCGTGCGCGTGAGCTTGGCCACCGTGCCCAGCGGGACGAGCTTGCCGGTGGATGACCGTATGTACAGACTCGACAACGCGGCGGGATCGCGCTGGTACTGCGGGAGCAGCTCTATCATGACCCAGTACTGATTGGTCGGCGTATAGATCGTCGACACCTGCGGAGAGCCGAAGGCATTGTTCAGCGCGGCCTCGATCTGCAACGCGGTCACACCGACCGCGGAGGCCTTCTCCCGGTCGATCTCCACCAGCACCTGCGGGCTCGAGATCTGGAGGTCCGAGTTCACGTCCAGGAAGCCGGGCAGACCCTTGAGGCGGTCGAAGAGAATCGGCGCCCACTCGTAGAGCCGCCCAAGGTCGGCGTCCTGAAGCGTGTACTGATACTGGCCCTTGGTGAGATTGCCGCCGATGCGAATCGTGGGCAGCACCTGCGGATAGACGTTCATGCCCGGGATGCCGGAGAGCTTTTTCCGGAGATCCTGCACGATCTCGTCGGCGGTGGGTCGCTCCGACGACGGCTTGAGGCGCATGAAGATGCGGCCGGTGTTCATCACCACGCTCGAGCCGCTGGCTCCGATGCCGGAAAAGAACGAGTCGACGTACGGCTGCTTGCGGACGATCTCCGCCGCCTGCACCTGGTGCTCCATCATTCCCTCGAACGAGATGTCCTGCGACGCCTCGGTGAAGGCGAAGACCTGGCCGGTGTCCTCGTTGGGGATGAAGCCCTTGGGGATGATCACGAAGAGATAGCCGGTCAGCACCACCGTCGCCACGAAGACCATGAGGGTGAAGCGGGGGTGCCGGAGCACGAGCGAGAGCGTGCGCTCGTAGAGACCGAGCATCGAGGTGAAGACGCGCTCGGAGGCCGCGTAGACCCGGCCGTGCGGCTCACGCGGCGGGCGCAGGAACCGGCTGCACGCCATCGGGGTCAAGGTCAGCGAGACGATGCCCGACACGATGACCGCCGCTCCGATGACCACCGCGAACTCGTGGAGCAGACGGCCCACGATGCCGCCCATGAACAGCACGGGCAGGAAGACCGCGGCCAGCGACGCGGTCATGGAGACGATGGTGAAGGCGATCTCGCGGGCGCCCACGAGGGCGGCTTCCATCCGCGGCATCCCCTCCTCCATGTGGCGCACGATGTTCTCGAGCATGACGATGGCGTCGTCCACGATGAAGCCGACGGCCAGGGTCAACGCCATGAGGGAGAGGTTGTCGATGGTGTAGCCGAGCACGTACATGACCATAAACGTGCCCACGATCGACATCGGCAGCGCGAGGCTGGGGATGATCGTGGCCGAGACGTTCCGCAAGAAGAGGAAGATGACGAGCACCACGAGCGCGATGGCCAGCATCAGCGTGAACTGGACGTCGTGGACCGATCCCCGGATCGAGACCGACCGGTCGTAGAGCGTGTTCAGGCTCACCGAGGCGGGCAGCTGGGCCCGCACCGCCGGCAGTACCCGGTTGATCGCGTCCACCACCTCGATGGTGTTGGTGCCGGGTTGCTTCTGGATCGCCAGCACCACCGCGCGCTCGTTGTTGTACCAGGAGGCGACCTTGTCGCTCTGCACGCCGTCGACCACGCGGCCGAGCTGCTCGAGCCGTACCGGCGAGCCGTTGCGATAGGCGACGATCATCGGCCGGTAGGCGGCGGCGCTCGTGAGCTGTCCGGTGGCCTGCACGCTGAACGCCTGGTTGGGCCCCCAAAGAGTGCCGGTGGGCAGGTTCACGTTGCTCTCGGCGAGGGCCTTCTGCACCTCGTCGATGCCGATGCCGAGCGTGGCCATCCTGCTGGGGTCGAGCTGGACCCGCACCGCGTACTTCTGCGAGCCGAAAATCCCCACCTGCGCCACGCCGTTGATGGTGGAAATGCGCTGGGCCAGGTTGGTCTGCGCGTACTCGTCCACTACGTAGAGCGGGAGCGTCGGCGAGCTGACCGCCAGGTACAGGATCGGCTGGTCCGCCGGATTCACCTTCTTGTAGGACGGCGGCGTCGGCATGCCGGGCGGCATCTGGTTCTGCGCGGCGGCGATAGCCGCCTGGACGTCCTGTGCCGCCGCGTCGATGTTGCGGTCCAGCGTGAACTGCATGGTGATCTGGGTCGTGCCCAGGGCGCTCGTCGAGGTCATCGAGTCGATGCCCGCGATCGTGGAGAACTGCTTCTCGAGCGGGGTGGCTACCGCCGAGGCCATGGTGTCGGGGCTGGCGCCGGGCAGGCTCGCGGTGACCTGGATGGTCGGGAAGTCGATGTTCGGCAGGTCGCTGACCGGCAGGAGCCGGTAGGCCATGATGCCGAAGACCAGGATTCCCGCCATGAGCAGGGTGGTCATGACGGGGCGCCGGATGAAGAGGTCGGTGCTCATCCTCCGCCTGTCTTGCCCGGCACGGGAGCGGCCGGAGCCCCCGGCTTCACGTCCACGCGCGCACCCGGCACGAGCCGCAGCTGGCCGTCGGTCACCACCCGCTCGCCCGCCTTGAGTCCGCTCGTGATCACGACGTCCCGGCCGTCCGCCGCGCCCGGCACCACCGGCCGCGCCTCTACCGTCTGGTCCGCCTTGACCACGAACACGAACTGGCCCTTCTGCCCGCTCTGCACGGCCTGCGACGGGATGACGAGCGCCTTCGGCTGGCGCGTGAGGATCAAGGCGACATTGACGAACTGCCCGGGCCAGAGGGCGTTGTCGTCGTTACCGAAGGTGGCCTTGATCTGGATGGTCCCGGTGCTCGGATCGACCGTGTTGTTGATGAAGGTCACCTTGCCGCGCGCGACGCTCCCCGGAGCACCGGGCGGGCGCGCCTCCACCAGCAGGTCGCCGGCGGCACGGTAGCGCTTGATCTCGTCGAGCTGGGCCTCCGGCACCGCGAACGCGACGTAGATCGGGTGGATCTGGTTGATCACCACCATCGGGTTCCCCACGTCGTTGGCCTTGACGACGTTGCCCTGGTGCAGGAGGAGATTGCCGGTACGGCCGCCGATCGGGGCACGGATTTCCGAATAAGAGAGCTGCACCCGGACGTTCTCGACCGCCGCCTGGTCGGCGCGGACGAGGGCCTTGGCCGTCTCGATCGCCGCGCGATCGGCATCGATGGTGGCGCTGAGGGTCCGCTCCTTGGTGCGGATCTGGTCGTACTGCTCGCGCGCCACGAATTCGCCATCGAGCAGCTTCTTGTAGCGCTTCTCCTCGATCCGGGCGTTCTCGAGCTCCGCGGTGTCCTTGGCCAGGATGGCCTCGGCCTGCATCACCGCGGCCTGGTGCTGCGCCAGCGTTGCCTGCGCCTGCAGGAGGGCCGCATGGAGCTGGCGCGGATCAATCGTGAACAGCGGCGCGCCCGCGGGCACCTCCTGCCCCTCACTGAAGTGCACCTTCAGCACCTCGCCGCTGATCATCGACTGCACGGACACGCTCGAGAGCGCTTGCACGTTACCGATGGCGTTGACCTGAACCGGCACGTCGCGCGCGACAACGTCGGCCACCGTCACCGCGACCCCCGGCGGCGGACTCTTGGCGGTGGCCGGATCCGCCGCCTTGTCGCACGCGGTCAGGACGGCGGCCGCGGCGAGAGCCCCCGCGAGCAACGCCGCGGCGCCGAGGCGACCACCCATCACGCGCGTGCTCCCGCCGGCTCGCGCCGGCGCGGGATGAGGGCCTCGGCGAAGCGGTGGAGGAACTCCGCGCGCTGCTTGCGGAACGCGGGATCCGCGGGGCTCTTGCCCGTCACCATGCGGGTCACCTGGGGAAAGGCGAGCGGATAGGTCAGGACACCCAGGATGGTCAGGAGCAGGTGTCCCGCGTCGAGGTCCCCGGGGACGAGACCGCGACGCTGCCGGTCGCGCAGATCGTCTAGGGCCTGCGCGAGCGAGGCCCGGCGTTCCTCCTCGCGGATCACCGGTTCGTCTCCGGTCGCAAGGGCCTCCCACTGGATCAGGCGGATCCAGGCGCTGTCCTCGCAGGCCATCTCGAACCAGAACGCGAGGCTGTCGCCAAGCCCGGCCGGGGCCTCGGTGATCCATGCCGTTCGCTCCTGGAGCTTGCGGTCGAAGATCTCGCGGAAGAGATGCTCCTTGTTGCCGAAGTAGTGATAGAGCATCCGCTTGTTGATCCGGGCGCGCCGGGCGATGCGGGCCACCCGTGCGCCCGCGAAGCCTTCCGCAGAAAACTCGGCGAGCGCAGCGGCGAGGATACGGTTGCGGGTCCCCTCGGGGTCGCGCGGGTGCGCGACGGCCAGGCGCTTGACGCGAGTTTTGGTCGACATGCGTTTCGTCCGATAGTAACCATCTGGATACTTAGCGTCAAGGCCAATTCGCACGCCAAGTGGTACGGTTGGGGGAGACGCCATCCCGTTACGCACTATCCACCCGACCAGGAGAGCCGCTCATGCCGCGCCTGAACTTCGGGGCGTTCCTCGCCCCCCACCATCCGATCGGCGAGCATCCGATGCTGCAGCTCCGCCGGGATCTCGACCTGGTCGAGCACCTGGACCGGCTCGGCTATGACGAATTCTGGTGCGGCGAGCATCACTCCAGCGGCTGGGAGATGATCGCCTCGCCGGAGATGTTCCTCGCCGCGGCGGGCGAGCGATCGAAGCGCATCAAGCTCGCGACCGGCGTGGTCTCCCTGCCCTACCATCATCCCTTCAACGTCGCTCAACGTATGGTGCAGCTCGATCACATGACCGGCGGGCGGGCGATCTTCGGCTCGGGGCCGGGAGCGCTGCCGTCGGACGCGCACACCCTCGGGATCGACCCGATGCTCCTGCGTGATCGCCAGGACGAGGCCATCGGTATCATCCGCCGCCTGTTCCGCGGCGAACGTGTGACGGTCAAGTCGGATTGGTTCGAGCTGAAGGACGCTGCCCTGCAGCTCTTGCCTTTGCAAGAGGAGATGCCCTGCGCCGTCGCCTCCCAGATCAGTCCGTCGGGCATGACCCTGGCCGGCAAGCACGGGATCGGCATCATTTCGATCGGGTCTTTGTCGGAAGAAGGCCTCAACGCCCTGCCCACGCAATGGGGCTTCGCGGAGGACGCGGCGGCCAAGCACGGCCAGACCGTCGACCGCAAGAACTGGCGGGTGCTGCTGAGCTGGCACATCGCGGAGACGCGCGAGAAGGCCCGCGCGGAAGCCCGCGACGGGCTGCTCCGGCATCACAACGAGTACATCACGGGGACCTTGCAGCGGCCCGGCGCGGTGCCCTTCACCACCCCTGACGAAGCCGTGGACCGGACGGCCTTCGCCCCCGGCGCCGTCGCCACGATCGGCACCCCGGACGATCTCGTGGCGCGGATCAAGGCCGTCCTCGAGCGCTCCGGCGGCTTCGGCACCGTCGTCGGCTTCGTCCACGACTGGGCCAACCCCGAGAACACGATGCGCAGCTGGGACATGGTGGCGCGCTACGTGGTGCCGGAGATCAATGGCTACGTGGCCAAGCTGCGCCAGTCCCGCGAGTTCGTCGCGACCAATCGCGAGTACTTCAACCGGGCGCGCGAGGCGGTGATGGCGAAGATCACCGAGAACGAGGCTGCTGCGGCCGCGCTGAAGGTGACGAAGTCGCCGCTGCTGTCTCCCGCCGCGGGCGCCGTGCCCGACCTGGATCAGGCCGCCCGTCGCGCGCCCCGCTGAGGGGCCCTACCCTTCCGGTGAGCGGTCGCCGGCTTTCTCCCGTAAAAAACCGATGGCGATGCCGTACTGGGCGAGATAGTACGTCGGCCAGATCAGATAGGCACCGAGCGGCAGCACCGTCCTGAATCGACCGGCGGCGATGAGAGAATCCGAGAGCATGAACAGCATCGCGCCCATCCAGACGAGGGGCGTCGAGAACCCCGCGAGGATCGCCGAGAGCGCCATCGCGGTGATCGCGAGGCTGTAGGCGATCACCGGGAGCGCATATCCGCCCAGGCGGCTCGACAGCCAGCCGGTCACGACCACGCTGTAGACGAGCACGGCCGCCGCCAGCAACAAATCCAGCCGGCGGGGACGCAGCGGGCGGGGCCAGCTCCGGACGAAGAGTGCGATGTACGCGACGTGCGCGAGGAAGAACGCGACGAGGCCCAGACCGAAATAGCGGCGGAACCCCAGGTGCAGGAGCACGTCGCCAACACACGAGAGGGCCAGCGCGGCCGCCAGGAGATGGCCGTCGCGCACGCCGGCTCCCGTCACCTCGACGGCCGGGCGCGCGCCCTTCTCGAGAACACGGAAGGTCAGCACCGCCAGCGGCGCCATCCCGAGCGCCTTCAGGACGGCGCTCCCGGGAAACGGCTGAATCCCTCGCGTGGCGAGATAGGCGACACTGCTCACGATGGACAGAAGGAGGAGCCACCGGTCCAGCGCGTCGAAGTTCCGCAGACGCCCGAACGTGAGCGTGTTCATGGGCTGGTCGTCGCATGCAATACTACGACAGCCTCGGAGGTGTGAGCCATGACCCTCGACCCCGCTCACCCCGCCCGCAAGTTCGCCGGCGACTTCCGTCTGAAGACCCGAGGGGCGCCGGCGATGACGGTGCCCGTGAGCCAGACCGACACGCTGAATCTGATCAACCGCCTGAGCGGCGGGAAGCCGACGCTGACGTTGGCCGTCGGCGCCGAGTACGGATCGGGCATCCGGCTCGATGGGGAGCTCCGCTTCGACGGCGGTCCCTACACCTTGTACGGCTCGTTCATCGATCCCGCTCGCCCGAACGGCGCGGCGGGGACCTTGCTCATCCTGAAGCCGCGCCAGCAGGTGCGCTTCCGGGCCTCCGTGACGGATACCGGCCTCACGCTCACGCCGGCCTTCGACGATGGCCGCGAGCGCTGGGTGCAGGACTTCTACTTCGCCCGGCACGCGGCCGCCCCGGCGCCCGCGGCGCCCCGGGCTCCCGCTCCCCCGCCCGCTCCACGCGCCGTGCCCGCCACGCCTCCGGTTGGGCCGGACGAAGCCATGGTGAAGCAGTGGACCGATCGCTTGGCGGGAACCGAGCTCGTCTACGAGACGAACGCGCGGGATTCCGACTACTCCGGCGGCTCGACGTACTACGAGCGCCGGATCGCCATCAAGCTCGGCGCGAGCAAGATCTTCACGCTGGACGACCAGTCCTTCACGCGGATCTCGATCCGCAGCGAAACCCGGTCACGGCCGAGCCGGACGAAGAAGGTCGGCTTCTGGCGCATCGCGGTTTCCACGAAGGACCAGCCGCTGCTCGTCCTCAAGCCCAGCGACGAGGACGAGATCCTCTATGTCATCAGCGTGCGTGACAAGACGCTCCACCTGGATGGAAAGCCCTGGGCGTTGACCAGGTCTTGAAGGCCTAGCGGAAGGGCGGGGTCGTGTCGGCGCAGTCGCCGAGCGACGGTCGCTCGGCGAGCGGGGTTGCCGGAGCCGGCGCCGGTAGCGATGCATAGCGGGCGCTCTTGGCGGCGGCCGACACCGCTGCGAACAGCTGGGGGATTCCTTCCGTGTTCGCCAGACCGACCAGCCATTTCGGCAGCGAGCCGGCCGGATCGGTGAATACGCAATAGCGGAGGTCGGTCGCGCCTTCGGCGTCCGCCACCGGCCGCACATCCCAGTAGCCGCTGTTCACCGACACTCGCACGGCGCCGGTCCTGGCGTCCGACGGCAGCCCATCCTCGAGTCGCCAGACGAAGGCCCAGGCACGCCGGCGCTCCGCATCGCGGTATGCCCGCTCGGTGATGCGGATGACGTAGTGGCGGTCCTGGACGAACGGCATCCCGAAGGAGGGGCGCTGATAGTTTTGCGCATCGCCCGACGTGTCCCGGCTCAGCACCCGACTCTCCTTCACGTAAGGCATGAAGCCGGAATATCCCTCGAGGTTGGCAATCACCGCGTGGACAACATGAGGCGGCGCGTCGATGCGGCCCCGCGCGGTGACCTGCTTGACGTCGCGGCCGGGAATCGCGCGGGTCTCCACCGCCACCGTCGGCGCCGCGGGCTGAGCCCACGCCGGGGGGGCACCGCCGAGGAGGTGGGCGGCGAGTGCCGAGACGGCGGCGAGCAATCGGACCTGGGCGGCGGGCGGTATCACCGTTCCGCGCCGAGGGTCGCACAGTGCCGCCCTCTCGTCGAGTCCCCGCGCCGGCCCGTTGACAGGAACGGCGACGTCGATGCACCGTGGGGCGGAGCCACGTGATGACCGTCGCCAAGATCCTGCCGCTCCATGACCTCGCCCGCAGGCTGGAGGACTCGCGGCGCGCCGACCTCAAGATCGTCCACTGCCACGGGTGCTTCGACCTGATGCACATCGGCCACATCCGACATCTGCAGGCCGCGCGCGCGATGGGGGACCTGCTCGTCGTCACAATCACGGCTGATGCGTACGTCGACAAGGGCGAGGGGCGTCCGGCCTTCACCGAGGCCCTGCGGGCGGAGGCGCTCGCCGCGTTGGCGTGCGTCGACCTCGTGGCCATCAGCCCCTGGCCGACCGCGGTGGAAGCCATCCGGCTGCTCAGGCCGAACTACTACGTCAAGGGGCAAGCCGGCGAGGACCCGGCCCGGCGGAGCGTCCGGCTCCAGCAGGAGATCGCGACGGTACGCGGGCTGGGCGGCGACGTGCGGTTCACCCACGAGGCCGTGTTCTCCTCCACGGCTCTGCTGAATGCGGCGTTCCGCGTGCCCGGCGGCCAGGCCTCGGCGTGACCGGCGACCCCGGGGCGCGACGCTTCCTTGACGGCTTCAGGCGTCGCCACGCCTCCCCGGTGGTGCGCGACACGCTGGCCGCCCTTCGGCGACTGAAAGTTCTCGTCATCGGCGAGGCGATCATCGACGAGTACAGCTACTGCGTGCCCCTGGGCAAGGCCCCCAAAGACGCAGTGATCTCCACGAAGCACGTTAGGCTTGAGCGCCAGGCGGGCGGGGCGCTGGCCTGCGCCAACCACGTGGCCGGGTTCTGCGGCGAGGTCGACCTGGTTGCTGGCCTCGGCGCCGACGATTCGCAGGAGGCGTTCATTCGCGGACGGCTCAAGCGGAACGTCTCGCCCCACTTCGTCATCCGCGAGGGGGCCCCGACCATCACCAAGCGCCGGTACGTCTCCGAGCCCCCGCTCCGCAAGCTGTTCGAGGTGGCCGCGATGGACGACACGCCCCTGCCCCCCGCGCTCGAGGAGCAGATGCTCGGGCACCTCGAATCGGCGCTGCCCGCGTACGACGTCGTCATCGTCACCGACTATGGCCACGGCTTCCTCGGCCCACGCGCCGTCGATCTGCTCGTGGCGCGCAGCCGATACCTCGCGGTGAACACCCAGGCGAATCCGGCGAACCTCGGCTTCCACGTGATCACGCGGTATCCGCGCGCCGACTACCTGTGCGTCGACGAGGGCGAGGCCAGACTGGCCCTGCGCGACCGCTGGAGTCCGCCGGCGGAGCTGGCGGGCGCGCTGCGGGCGCGCGTCAAGTGCGCCACGATGTCCCTGACGCGCGCGCACGAGGGGGTGCTGGTGTCAGGCGCGGATGGGGCCGTGTGGGAGGTGCCCGCCCTCACGCGCGACGTCGTCGATCGGATGGGCGCAGGCGACGCGTATCTGGCGGTTTCGGCCCCATGCGCCGCCGCCGGACTGCCGCTGGACGTGGTAGGCGTCCTGGGCAGCGCGGCCGGCGCGCTCGCCGTGCGGACCGTCGGCAATCGCTCCCCCGTCGAGGCGGAGGCCGTCGAGCGCCTCGTCGCCGAGCTGCTCGCGTGAGGTCGCGGGAGTAGCGCCCATGGGCGCGCCGCCGGGTGGACCCGCGCCGCGGGTGAGCGTCGCGATCTCGACCTGGAATCGCGCCCACCTCGTGGGCCGGGCCATCCGCAGCGCCCTCGCCCAGACGTTCCAGGACTTTGAGCTGCTGGTCGTCGACGACGGGTCCACGGACGACACACCCCACGTGCTGGCGGGCGTGGACGATCGACGCCTGCATCGGGTCCGGCACCAGCGGAACCACGGGATCAGCCGCACCCGCAACACCGCCGTCGGGCTGGCGCGGGGCGAATGGCTGGCCTTCCTCGACGACGACAACGAGTGGACGCCTGACTATCTCGAGCGGCAGCTCGCCTTTGCCGCGTCGCGACCCGAGGCGGACGTCGTGTATTGCCGCGCCCGCCGGCGCGACGCGCCATCCGGCGCGGAGCTCGAGAGCGGCGAGCTGAAGCAGGGCCGGGTGTTCTGCGACCTGGTGGGGGGATGGAATCCCTTCGTGTCGAGCGCCCTGATCCGGCGGGCGGTCCTGGTCGAGGCCGGTGGGGTCGACGAGCGCCTGCGCGCCACCGAGGACCGCGACCTCTGGATGCGCCTGGCGCAGCGTACGGCGTTCGCCGGCGCGACCCACGCGCTCCTGATCCGCCACGAGCGCCACGGTCCCCAGCTCTCGCGTAACCCTGACTTCCTGGCCCGGGACGCCGCGATCCTCGCGGAGAAGTGGCGGCACACGATCACGGCGGCGTGCGGCCGCCGTGCCTATCGGCGCTGGCACCTGCTCCTGGTGCTGCGGGTGGAGCAATGCCGCATCGAGCGTGCCGTGGCGCGTGGGGGTGGAGAGGGCGTCGCGGCGGCGCGTTCGGCGGGCCGGCTGCTCCGGCTCTTTCCTGAGTCAGCGCCGCACGTGGCCGAAGCGCTGGGCCGGGCGACTCTCGGCTCGCGCGGGCTCGAATGGGTCAGCCGACGGGTCCGCTGGTATCGCTACCGCGTGCAGAAGGCCCTGGGCCTGACCGTGAGTCGGTGAGCGGCGCCCTCCGCGTCGCGCTCCTCGGCTACGGCCTGGCCGGCGCGTGCTTCCACGCGCCCACGATCGCCGCCACCCCGGGTCTCGGCCTCGTGACGATCGTCACCGCGAGCCCTGGGCGGCGCGAGCGCGCGCGGCGCGAGCACCCGGCGGCGCGCGTCGTCGATCGCGTCGATGCGATCTTCGCAGACCCCGCCGGCCACGATCTTGTGGTGATCGCGACCCCGAACTCCACGCACGTCCCGCTGGCGCTGGCCGCGCTGACGGCCGGGCTGGCGGTGGTGGTGGACAAGCCCTTCGCGCCGACCGCCGATGAGGCCCGGCGCGTCGTCACCGAGGCGCGTCGCCGCGGCGTGTTCCTGAGCGTGTATCACCAGCGGCGCTGGGACAGCGACATCCTGACCCTGCGGCGCCTCATCGCCGAGGGGGCGCTGGGCGACGTGTTCCGGTTCGAGTCCCGATACGAGCGCTGGCGTCCCCTGCCGACGGGCGGCTGGCGCGAGAGCGACGCGCCCGGCGGCGCCGGGGGGCTCCTGTACGACCTGGGCAGTCATCTCGTCGACCAGGCGCTGCACTTGTTCGGGCCGGTGGCGCGCGTGTACGCGGAGCTCGACCGGCGGCGTGCGGGGATCAACGTGGACGACGACGTGTTCCTGGCGCTCACGCACGCCTCCGGAGTCCGCTCGCACCTCTGGGCGAATGCCGTGGCCGGGCAGCTCGGCCCGCGTCTGCGCGCGCTCGGCACGCGCGGCGCGTACGTGAAGGTGCAGGCGGACGGACAGGAGGCCGCGCTGCTCGTGGGGGTGCGGCCAGATCACCCCGACTGGGGCGTGGAGCCACCGGCACGCTGGGGCCTGCTCGGCGGCGGCGACGCGGCAAGCCTCGTGCGAAGCGAGCCGGGCGCCTATCAGCGCTACTACGCCGGGGTCGTTTCCTCGCTGCGACACGGCGCCCCGCCGCCGGTCGACCCCGACGACGCGGTGGTGGGGCTCGAGATCGTCGCCGCCGCGCAGCGGTCCGCGGCGGGGCATGGGGTCGTCACGCTCCCGGCGTCGTGACTACCTGGAACCTACTCGATCACCTGATCTGCCCGCTGCAGCAGCGACGGCGGAATCGTCAGGCCGAGCGTCTTGGCAGTCTTGAGGTTGATGACGAGCTCGAACTTTTCGGGGCGCTCCACCGGGAGATCGCCGGGTTGGGTTCCCTTGAGGATCTTGTCCACATAGATGGCGGCGCGCCGGAACAGGTCGGGGAGGTTCGGCCATAGCTGAGCAACCCCCCCGCTTCCGCGAAGTCTCTGAATTGGGACACCGCCGGTAGGCGATGCTGGGCCGCCAAACTCAGGATGAGCGCTCGGTGTGGAAAGAGCGTCCCTTCCTCGATCACGAAGAGCGCGCTGGCACGTGCCCGCACCGCCGCGGAGAACGCGTCTTGAAGTGGGGTGGAAGGGCTCACGCCAATGGGGTACAGCTGAACACCGAGCTGCGCGCCTGCGCCTTCCATCTCTCTGAAGACGTGTGTGGCCGCCGGATTGGCCGAGTTCCAGAGGACGGCAATCCGGGAAATGTTGGGGACAACTTCCTTGAATAGCTGCAAACGCTTACCGCTCAACTCGGTCGTAATGGTGGTCAGCCCCGTAACGTTCCCGCCCGGGCGCGCGAGATTCGTCACGAGACTCAGAGGATCGGCAACCCACGTAAAGACGATGGGGATCGTCTTCGTGGCCTTCAGGGCAGCCTGAGCGGCCGTGCTGTCGATCGCAAAGATGACATCGACTTTGAGATCGACCAGGTTGGAGGCAAGGCCTGGCAGCCGTTCGAGCCTCGTCTCAGCGAATCGATGCTCCAGGCGAATGTTCTGTCCCTCGATCCAGCCGAGTTCGCCGAGTCCTTTCTGAAAACGCGTTCAGCAAGGCGGACGGCCCGGGCGAGGCAGGTGATAGAACGTCCTATGCGGCGGACCGTCACCTGCTGCGCCTCGACGGCGAGCGGCGCGGCGAGGAGGCCGCTTGTGAGGAGGCCGAGGAAGGTCCGTCGCTCGATCACTGGCCTCATCCGTGGCGGAGTCTAGCAGCACGACACCTTGAACGTACGATGTCCGCTCTCCGCGTGGAGCGCGCCGTCCGTTATGGCCGGTCAGCCCACCCGGTAGTGCACGAGGATCCCGAGGTCCTCGAACATGTCCCCCCGCAGTCGCGGGTGCACGCCGTTCGGCGTCTGCACGGCCCGCCGGAAGGAGGGGGCGAGGTTCACCACGTCCAGCTCGCGAACGCGCAGCGTCCAATCGCCGAGGTCCCGCGGCTGGTTCGCGTAGCTCCGGCTCTGGTAACCGACACCGGCCAGGCCCGGGTCGCCGATCAGGTCCAGACCCGGACCGGGCGCCGCGTTCGGCGGCGCCAGGATCACGCGCAGCGGCGCGCCGGCAGCGTACGCTGCGCGGTCCCGCATCAGCAGGAAGAGCTCGACCCCCACGACCCTGACCGGCCGGCCCTGGTACGGGTACGGCAGCCGCGTCACGGCCAGCGGCAGGGCCAGCTCCTGGTCCGCCTGCTCGTCGGGCGGATTCAGGAAGCGGTACCACTCGGTGGAGAACTCGTGCCGCGCGCTGAAGTACCGCGCATCCTCGCGGGGGACCGCGCGGACGACCTCGCGCCGGGCGGCGTCGCGCAGCAATTCGCCGCCTTCGCTCGCCGTGTAGCGCAGATGGAGGATCACGTCGGTGATCGTGCTCAGGTCGAAGCGGTTGCACTCGGGGTCCAGGTCGAGATGCCAGAGGGCGATCGCGCCCGCGCCCTCAAAGGGCAGATACCGGTCGTCGCGGAGGTTCAACTCGAAGAGCCCCGCGTCGTTCACCGCCCGGCTCGTCGTGATCGACGGGATCGCGGCGGTGAGATCTCGGAATCGCGGGTCGTTCGCGCCGGTGCGCGCGTAACCCGAGCCCGCTACCGAGGCCCGGGCATCGGCGCGGACGGAGCTCCGCTGGAGGGTGAGCCGGCAGTTGACGCTCGTGAACGGTCCGGTCACGCACGGGATCGTGAGGCTCACGCTCCGGAGCCGGCGCGCGTAGTGCCCCGGGTAGTCGAGGTCGAACACCTCCTCGGCGAGGTCGATGTAGCACTGCCCGGTCTCCTTGAGGCGCACCAGCTCGAGCGGGTCGAGCTGGGAGAGCGACACGTCCTTGGCGATCTCGTACTCCCGCTTGTTCTGCTCGAGGTACGCGAGGTCAAGCCGGCGCAGGTCGTGGTGGAGCTGGTCGCCGGCGAGCAGGCCGCGGCGCAGGCTGTCCCAGTAGCCGAACCGGACGAACGACGCATCGGTGCCGCGCTCGAAGCGGAATGCGCGCTCCGCGCGCTTGGCGAGGTCGTAGGCGAGCTGGTAGCTCTGGAAGTAGAGCGCGGAGACCTGGCCGATGGTCCAGTCGTACAGCTCGGTTGCGGTGTACATCTCGCGCATCAGGCGCTCGGTCTCCCTCGACGTCTCGATCTGCACTTCCTGGCCGGCGAGATCCTTCTCGGCGGTGGAGAGCGCGACCTTCGCGGCGTCGATCTGCTTGTCGAGCTGCGCGAGCTCGCGCAGCGCCCACTCCTCCTGCGCCTTCCACTCCTCCCAGCGCCGTTCCCAGCCGCCGCGGATGCCCGCGGTGGTCGCCCGGTGGCTCGAGTCGGAGGCGAGACCGGAGGAATGCTTGGCGATGGCGGACAGGGCCAGGCCGACGCTCGACCCACCGAACCGCGCGGTCAGGACCGGGCTCGCGATGCCCGAGCTGCCGACGGTGATGTCGGGGAACAGGTGGGCGATGTTGCTGGCGAACTCGTACTCGAGGCTCGCCTTGGTGTGCTGCTGGGCACGCTCGAGCTGGTCCAGGTGCGCCTTCTCGTGCACGCTGATCTTCTGCAGGCCCATGTAGTACTGGTGCCGGGCTTCCGTCACCCGGCGCGTCTGCCCGGCGACGTCCACCGCCGCCTGGGCCTGGCGCACCTGCTCGCGCTTCACCTCGCGGACCGCGTTCAGGACCTTCACCTCGTGCTGCGCGCGCGCCAGGTTCAGCGCGGCGGCGTCCTTCTTCTCGAGCGCGCCGAGGAGCGCGGCGCCGAGGTTGCGGACGTCGGCGCAGAACTCGACCGCCTTCTGGATCATGACCGGGAAGCGGTAGTGGGGCAGCGCCGCGCTGAGGTCGCCGAGCCCGCTGGCGAAGTCGCCGCCGGCGGCGGCGCGCACCAGCACCGCGGGGTCGATCGGCGGCTCGAACAGCCGGAGCTCGCGCTGCACGCCCTCGAGGGTCAGGCAGCGGCGGATCTTGGCGAGCCGGTCCTCCACCGTGTCCCAGTAGCCGAGGAGCCGCTCGTTCTGCGGAATGCAGAAGTAGAGCGTGCTGCCGAGCGGCAGGGGCGGGTTGATGTCGATGCCGTTCCACGGCAGCCGCAGCGGCTCGGGCACGTAGTTCTCGATCTCCACCACCGCGTTCGAGAACGCGTCGATCCCCGCCCGGCGCAGCCCGTCGAAGGTCTGGGGCGCGCGGCGCTGCTCGGGGGCCACCCGGGGGCGCTCGCCGAGGAGGCCGGCGGCGAGCAGGTAGATCTGGGTGGCCTCGTTGATCGACTCGAGCGTGTCGGCGCGGAAGAGATGATCGCCCCAGGCGATGAGGTTGTCGAGGTACTTCATCACCACCGCCTTCTGGTAGGCCACGGGCCGGAGGCGCGCGATCAGGTGCGGGTTGAACGGGTTGCGCTGCCACGCCGTCACCTGCTTCTCGAGCTCGGCCGCCACCGCCGGGTCGGCGTTGCCGGCGAGGATCTGCAGCAGCTCCTGAATGGGGCGGCTCAGCGGGTCGGACAGGTCGTACGCGTAGAACGGAGCGAAGTGCCAGAAGCGCTGGGGCGCCGGCTTCTCGATGCCGAGCGCGCCGATCAGCGCCAGCACCGCCGGATCGGTCGACGGGGTGTATAGCGGATCGAAGATCGCGTGGAACCACCGCTGCGCCTCCTCGAAGCGCTGGTTCCGGCTAAGGTGCTGGGCGATCAGCAGCGGGAGGTGGAAGAACAGCTCCCAGTTGTAGCTCGCGTAGGCGCCCGAGTAGTCGAAGTCGAAGATATCCCTCGGAAGCTCCGGGTTGACATACGCGGTGGGCTGGTACGCGGCGAAGGGAGCGGCCGAGAGCCGCTGGCGATGGAGCGGGTTGAGCAGCGAGGGATCAAGCAGCCCCTCCACCACGCCCGCCTCGTTCACCCGCAGCATGATCCGGTTCATATACGGATGGTAGAAGCTCCGGAAGTGGTAGAGCCATTCGTCGTTGGGCTTGTAGGTGGGACGGCGGCCGCGGACGTAGAAGGCGCGCTCCTCGTCCTCGTAGAAGAACGGGTCCCGGATGTCGAGAGTGGTCTCGGCGAACTGGGAGCCGGCCTGGTACGCGAGCCGGAACCGGCCCGGCGTCACGGCGAGGATCGTCTCCTTCCGGTCGAATCCCCCGGGGACCGGCAACACGAGCGGATGGTCGCCAGCGTCCTCGACGTATGCCTGGTACTCCGGGTGCAGGTACGGCGCGAGGTGGGTGGAGACGGACGGCCCTGGCACGGCGGTGAGAGGGCTCACGGAGACGCTGCCGTCGACGCGCGAGAGCTCGAAAGTGGCTCGCTGGTCCCGAAAGTCGCAGAAGATGCGGAGCCGGGGGTGCGGCGGCTGCGTGTCATCCGGCCCGACCGCGCGGAACGACACTTCTGCCAGGTCGTCCGGCCGCCCGGTGGACAGTCCCAACGCGATCTTCGGCGAGGTCTTCTTCGGCGTCCACCGGCCGTTCTTCCGCTCGCTCCAGGCCAGGCGGACCTCCCAGGTCTTCTGCGGCTGCTGATTGGGCTGGCCCCCGTTCGGCGGGATGCTGTTGCCCTCGGAGAACACCGGCCAGAACAGGTACAGGCGGCGGTCGAGCACGCAGGGGACGAGGTGGCGACCCTCGATGTCGAGGTCCATGCGCTCCCACGGCGTCCACTCCGCCTCGTCGATCTGCCAGCGGTAGTAATGGACGCGAGGCTCGGAGCGGGTCCGGGCGAACACGTGGAGGTTCTCGCGGTACCAGCCCGAGTACCAGTTGGGGGGATCCGTCGTCCAGTTGAGCTCGCGGTACACGCCCTGGATCTCCAGGCGCGCGACCTCGTCGAGCCCCTCGACGTAGCGCCGATACGCCTCCGTCGAGCCCGCGGAGGTGACCTCGTTCTGGAGCAGCTCGTTCTCGATGCGCTCGAAGAGCTGCGACTTGTCGTCGCGCAGCTCCGGCTCGATCCAGTTCTCCGGGTAGAGGAAGACCTTCCGGTTCGCCTCCCACACGCGATAGCTCCGCCGCCACCGCCATTCGTCGGCGTCGTCCCCGCTCAACACGACGTCCCGCTCCAGGTTCATAAAGCAGCGCTGCACGAACAGTTGCACACTGCTCAGCGCCTGCCGGACGCGCGAGGTGAGCTGGCAGGCGCTCATCTCGGGATCGATGAGGTACTGCGCGAAGAGCTCGTCCGACCGTTCGAGCCCGTCGCGCGCGAGCAGGCGATCCACCAGCGCGGCTCGCTCCTTCTCCCGCAGGACGTCGCGCAGCGGCGCGGCCACGCGCAGCCACTGCGGGTACTCGTACCGCGCCTTCACCGCGCGCTTGATGCTCTGGGAGACGACGCTGGTGACCTCGGCCGCGCGCCACGCCCAGGCCTCCTCGGCCGGCAGCCCGAGCCGCCGGAGCAGCCCCATCGCGGTCCGCAGCCGCACGAGGTTCCGCTCACGCGCGAGGTCCGCGAGCGGCGCGAGGTCGAAGCCCCCGGGGCCGGAGAGGAAGCGCACGTCGTCCAGAGGCCAGCCCGTGCGCTGGCTCAGCGCCTCGAGGAACGCCGCGCGGCGAGCGGCGGCGCCGAGCCCGGCCGGCGGGTTGACCGCGCGGTCGAGGATGTCGAAGAGCTTCGGCTCGCCCGCGGGCAGCGAGTCACGGAACGAGACCAGGTCGACAAGCCGCTCCCAGCCGTCGAACAGCCGCCGCCACGTGTCCCGAAGCGGGACGGGCGGGTTCGCCGGGGGCGGCTGCACCGGCAGCTCGTCGACGTTCATCCAGCCGAGCGCGCCGCCGTTGGCGATGATCCACTCGACCTCCTCGGCCTCGAACTTGAGCGCGAGGACGAGCGCGGCCACCTTGTGCAGACGCAGGTAGGTCAGCCGCAAGGCGTCGACGTCCGCGGCGACCGCGGGGTCGCGCACGAGGAACTCCTGGAGCGCCGGGCGCCCCGCCACCACCGGCGAGTGGACCCAGCGGATCAGGAGCGCGCTCGAAGTCGGCACGTCCACGCGCAGGGCTACGGCGAGCCGCTGCGTGATCAGGCGCTCGCTCGCGGTGCGCGCGACGTACTGGAGGAGCCGGCTCAACACGTACTGGAAGCGCTCCGCCGGCTGCAGCAGGGCCGGCGGCGGGCCGATCAGCTCGGCGCGGGCTTGCGCCGCGTCCAGCAGCCCCGGGAAGTCGCGCGCGAGGTCGTCGATCAGCCCCCGCTGGTCCGCGACCACCTCGGCGCTGGTGCCCTGAAGCACCGCGAAGAGGCGGGCCGCGCGGTCCGGGGCCAGGAGTTGGAGGAGCGTTCGCGCGGTCCGCTCGCCGGCGGGATCCGGCGCCTCGGCGTTGTCCGCAGCGATGCGCGCGAGCGCGGTGTGGACCTCGTCCAGCAGCGCAGGCAGCTCCTCCTCAGGCGTGGCGATGCCCGGCACGCCGGAGGTCTCGTGGCGCAGCAGGTAGTCCAGCGCGCCGAGGTCGAAGGCAGAGGCCTTGACCTTGGCCGCGACGTCCGCGAGCCGTACGGTGTCCTGCGTGGCGGCAAGGTCGAACGGCTCGATGCCGGTCACCGCGGTCAGCGCGACGAGCTGCCGCGGCGCTAGGCCGAGCGCGCGCGCCAGCACCGCGATGCGAAAGAGGCGCGAGAGCCCGGCCAGCGTCAGCTCGTCGGCGACGGCGCCCGATTGCAGGAGCGGCTCGATGTCCGCCACCTCGGTGCGCAGGGCGGCGGCGATGGCGGCGAGGTGGGTGCTGATCCTCCGCGCGGGGTCGTTGGGGTTGGCCGGATCGAACGGCGCGGCGAGCTCGGCGCGCGCCGCGTCGAGCTGGAACGCGGCCGGCGTCGGGGCATCTACCGACTTGTTCAGGAACAGCTGGTCGTAGAACGAGGGCTGCTCGTACACGTCGCGGATCGTGTAGTCTCGCGTGCTCAGGTTCGACCACAGCGCGAGGATGGCGGGCACCGGGAGCTTGAACCGCCGCCGGAGGTCCTCGGCGCGGGCCAGCCGCAGCAGGAACACCTCGTCGAGCGCCCCCTGCCCGAGCGCCGCGATCGCGCGGTCGAGGTCGCGCATGTCCCAGCCGAGGCGGCGATGGAGGCGGAGGAACCGGTGGATTCGCCCGAGCGCTGCCTCGGTGAGCTGGGGCAGGGTGGCCTGCTCGATGGCGCACGTGTGGGCGGGGGCGACACGGATGGCACCGTTGGGATTGACGAAGTCGAGCGATAGGAACTGGAGTAGCTCCTTGAAGTCCAAGCGGGTCTTCCGCAGAAACGCGGGCACCCGCCGGAGCGGCGGCACCCACGCCGCGGCGGCCTCGCCCCAGTACTCGCGGAGCGTGCGGGCGGGATTCAGCGGCAAGCCGGCGATGATGCGCCACTCGGCCGGCGTGAGCCCGAGGAACTCCGCGGCGATGCCGACCGCCTCGGCGCCCTGCGGCGCCGGGTCGTCCTCGAGCGCCTTCATGAGCTGGGCGCGGGAGACGCCAAGATGGTCGAGATAGACGCGCGCCTCCTCGGCCCACAGGCTGAACGGCAGCGTGAAGGGATGCACGGCCTGCGTCAGCGCGCTTACCGCGGCGTCGTTGTAGTGCTCCGGGTTGGCGCGCAGCTCCTCGGCGGTCCCGGTCGTCTGCGGCACCGCCGGGAACGGGGCGACGGCGTTCTCCAGCGTCTCGTTGACAAGGTCGATGTACGGCAGCGGTGTCTCGGTGTTCCGGCACGTGAGCTCGACGCCGACGAGATCGGGACGCCGCTGGACGAGGATGTCCAGCGCGCTCCGGTTGAGAACCAGCGACGGCCGGTCCATCAGGAAGTGGAGCAGGTCGGCGAGGTAGGCCGCGGGGCCGGTGACGGAATCGCAGTGCCGGCACTCGCAGTAGTCGAGGCCACCGAAGAGCGTGCGCCAGTGCGGGATCCCGTCCACCGCGGTGGGCTCGGAAATCACGGAGATGCCGGGCCGGTTCAGCTCTGGCGACAGCTCGGCGGCCAAGGTCAACGCCACGCCGGACTGGTAGCTGGCGCGCCCGTACATCTCGCCGGCGGCCTGGCCGCCGCCGACGCGCGCGGCGTAGCGGCGGCCGAAGTTGCCGCGGCCCAGGCGCGCGATGCTCCAGGCCGAGTCCAGGCCGTCCTCGAGCAGGGCGTTCATGGCCGGGAACCGCTCGGCGCGCGGCGCGATGCGGTACACGCGCTGCATCTTCTTGAGGTTGGCGGTGAGCTGCTCGCGGTTGCGCACTCCGGCGTAGGAGAGTGCCTCGCCGGGGCGGGGCCGGGCGATGCCCGCGGCGCCGAAGTCCATCTCGGGATTCGCGGCGAAGAACCGCGCGATGTCGGCGCGCGCGCCGGCGCCGGCCCAGCCGATCCGCCTCGCGTTCCCTCGGAAGTCGTGGGCCAGCTTGGCCGTCGGGAACGCCGCGCCGACCCGCCGCGCCAGATCGGTCGCGTACGCGGCGAGCCTCTCAGCGGCGGTCCGGCCGGGCACGCCTGCGGGCACGCCCACGACCTTGCCATCGATCCGGCGCTTGAGCAGCGCCGTCCACTGCCGCGCCGACCTCGTTACCAGGTTCGTCGCGGCCCGGAGCCGGCCCGCTCGGTGCTCGAGCATCAGCACCTCGGTCAGCGGCGGGTGCTCGGGGACGAGGTCCTGCACGCCCAGCGCCAGCCGCAACGCCGCCGTCGTCTTCGCGTCGCGGAGATCGCGGTCCTTGTCGACCGCAGCCCAGAGCCCGCTGCGTGGCCCCTCGTGCGCGAGGTAAAGCTGGAGGAACTTCTCCTGCTTCCGAGCCGTCAAGCCGGCGGCGCGGAGGAGCCGGGCCGCGCCGACCCGCCCCGACGACGCGGCGCCGCCCACGGCGCCATCCACCGCCCGTTTCTGGAGCGCAGCGATGCTGGCGGCCGCGTTGCGCGCCACCTCCGCGCCGACCAGTCGGCTCTTCACCGCCTGATCGACGGCGCGCTTCATGACGTTGGGCTCCGCGCCGGCGAGGTCGGCGAGGCCGGTGGGCAGGCCCTGGCGGAACAGGGCGAACAGGAACTGGGGCGACAGGCCCTTGGCGGCGCCGAGGGCCAACGCCGCCCGATAGTGCGCGACCGCCGACTCGTCGAGCCCCGCCTTCCGGATCGCGTAGGCGACGTCGTCGTCCGTCCAGCGCTCGGGCGGGATCCCGGGAAGGCTCGCCGCGAGCTGCCGGGCGACCTCGTCATAGACCGGGCGCTCGCGGCCGGCGATCAGCTCCACGGTGACGTCGACGGTGGCGACGGGACCGGCGTCGAGCAGCCATTGCGGCCGGCCGAGCACGCGCCCGGCATCGTCCGACACCTCGACGCGAAGATCGAGCGCCGGGGGCCCGCCGTTTCCCGCCGCGGGCATCGCGTAGCGGATCTCGTACGCCCCGCCGCTGCGCGTCGGGGCATCACCCAGCAGGGCCGTGCGGCGCGGCTGGTACCAGTACGCGCGCACCTGCAGGCCATCCAGGGGCACGCCGCGCCCGTTGCGCACGTGGCCCGAGATCGTCCCCGCCTTGCCGTTGTTCGCCGCGCCGTTCGTCCTACCATTCGCCCCGTCTCTCGCCGCCGCTCTCGCCATGATCGCTCCCCTCACCACTTCGGGCCGGGCTCGAACACGTCGCCCGCCCGGATGCGCTCGAGCCGCTGCTCGGCCAGGTACTGGCCGAGCGTATTGAGCTTCTTGCCCCAGTACGCGATCGCCACGTCCTGCATGAGCTCCTCGCCGCGCAGCGCGCGACGGATGTCCTCCGCCGCCCATCCCACCGCCAGGCCCGCGAGCGCGGTGGCGCCGGCCAGCGCGGCACCCGAGCCGCCAACGACCGCCGCGCCGCCCTTCTTGGCGAGCGCCGGCACGCCGACCGAAAGGAACAGCCCGATGCCGCCCTCCGTCACGTCCACGGCGCCTTCCGCGGTCTTGCCCTCCACGAGGTTGTGGACGCCGATGCCCCCGCGGATCAGGCTCGCGCCCACGCCGATTCCGGCCGCGACCCAGCCGAGCCCGCTGATCGCGAAGCGGCCCAGCGATTTCGCGCCCTCGAGCGCCCCTCCGAGCGCGCCGCCGGTCCCGCCCCCACCGCCGGAAAGCGGCTTGAAAGTACCGCTGACGAGCAGCTTCACATCGTCGATCAGTTCGACTTTCAGCGTGCCGACGTCGAGGCCCACCGCGGACGCCGCGGTGCGGAGATGCCTGCCCATGCGAGTGTCCAGGAACGCACGCTCCAGGGGCCCCGTCCTCCCCTTGAGGGCTTTGAGGGTGTCAAACTCGAACACTTCAAGGTCAAAGCCGGTGGGCAACCGGCGCCGGAGCGTCTCGAAGATCCTGAAGTGCTCGCCCCGCGCGATGGCGGAGAGCCCGCGCTTCGCGACGTCGCCCGTGGACAGGATAGGGGACTCGTGCGTCCCGATGCCGAGGAATCGGCCGGTCTGCGTGTTGAACTGGCTCGGATAAAGGCCCTGGCCCTCGGCGGTCACACCCGGGGGCAAGTTCTTGCTCGGGTTCAATTCCGTCACGACCTGAAGGACGCGGTTGGGATCACCCTCAACCCCGAGGTATCTCGAGTTGACCGTCTTCACGAACCGCTCGAGCTGAAAGCCCGTCGTGTTGGCGGAGAACGGATTGAACGGGGTCTCCACCTGAGCGCCGGACGGATCGCCGACGTTGACGGGGTCGTCGAGCGCGTAGAGGTACAGGTTCAGGTGGTCCTTCGGGCCGTTCGGGTCGCAGCTGAGCCAGCGGCCCAGCCACGGCACGTAGTAGCGCGCGCCACCGTAGTCGAGCCCGCTCTCCTCGTCGCGCTCGCGGCCCGCGTACCGGTGGCGCTTCGGGCTCGCCTCCAGGCCGGCACGGAGCGCCCGGTACGACGTGGCGCCGTAGGGGTAATACTCCTCGTAGGTGATCACGCGCGCGCGCTCGTCGAGCTCGACGCGGGCCGAGCCGGTCAGATCGCCGAGCTGGTAGCGGACGATGGGCTCGGGCCGGTCGATGTCCGCTCCGTCCTCGCGCACCAGCGCCTCGATGAGGGCGAGCCGTCGCTTCTCGGCCGACACGTGGAGCGTGTCGCGCTGGAGTACGAGCTGCGCGCCGGCGTGGCGCCGGAACAGCTCGAAGCCGCCGAGGTAGATGCGCTCTTCGCGCCTTCCCCCGGGGAACTCCACGACCTTCCGCACGCGTCCCCCGCCGGGGCCGTAGACGTAGAAGGCGCGCGCGCCGGCGGCGAGCTCGATCTCGCGGACCTGGTCCTCGTCGTTCCAGTGCACGGGGCCCAGTGACGGGAGCGAGGTGAGGTTGCCGTTTGCGTCGTGCGCGCACACCCCGTGGAAACTCTGCGGCGGGCCGTGGGGATCGTCGCCCGGCACGCTGATCGCGGCCAGGCGGTTACCGCCCCCCTCGAACGCCGCGCCCCGGGCCCAGATCTCGTGGGGCGCGAGGTGGGTGAGCAGCACGAGGTTGCCCGCCTCGTCGTACTCGTACTGCTCCGTGTACGGCCGGAGCGCCAGCAGATCGTTCGGATGTGAGATGGGGCCGAGCGGGAACTCCGAGGCGTCGCGCGGCGCGTTTGCAAGCTGTCCGGCGTGTTCGCGCCCCTCGGCGCGGATCAGCCGATAGACGGCGTCGTACTCGTAGCGCGCACCAGGCGCGACCAGGGCGTTGTCGAAGAACACGGTCTGCTGCGCGTCGTCGCGGACCTCAACAACGTGGCCGACCGGGTCGTAGGTATAGCGGAGGTCCTGCACGACCTGCGGGGCGGACGCCCGGCGGGTCGTGATCCGCACCAGTCGGAACGTGAACGGATCGTACGCATAGCTCGCGGTCGCGCCGTTGCCGTACTCGACCTGCTCGACCTGTCCGCGCGCGTCGTAGTCAATGTCCGTCACGTACGTCGTGTTCGCGCCGCCGCGCCAGCGCACGCCGACGTCCTCGAGGAGGCCCCCGGCGTTGTACCCCTTGCGCAGCTCGCTGCCATCCGGCCCGGTAACCCGGGTCGCCCGGTTGAGCGCGTCGTACTCGGTGAAGGTCCGGAACGTGCCGGCCTCGAGCAGCGGCGCGGCGGCCTGGGCCAGCTCCTGCACGGTGGTCGCCGCGTCGAGCGAGCTCCAGTCCGTCTCCTGCCGGTAGTCGGCGGCCAGCCGCCGCCGCGACTCGAGGAGGTTGCCCTTGAAGTCGTACTCGGCGTGCACGAGCAGGCCCGAGCCGTCGTAGTGCTGGATCAGGCGGCCGCGCAGGTTGAGGGCGCGCGCGCCGGAGTGGATCTCGCCGTAGACCTGCCGCTCGCGCAGGCGCTCGGCGCCGCTCCCGTCCGAGACGTAGCGGTGCGTCTGGCGCTGGAGCTCATCGTAGACCGAGCGGGACATGCGATCCAGGCCGTCCCACCGGCGGATCGGCTTGCCCGCGACGTTGACGAGCACCCACCGCCGGCCGCAGTCCGGGCTTTCCGCGACCAGGTTCTGGCCGAGCATGTCCCACCGGTTGGTGACCGCGACGTTGCCGCGCGGGTCCGTCACGCTCTGGATCCGCCCGTCGACGTCCAGCACGCGCCGCGTCTCGAGGCCGCCGGCGACGCCGTTGTCCTGGACATCGAGGAACGTGCGGCCGAGGGCGTCGAGATGGGCGACGGCCGGCGTGCCCGCGTGGTCCGCGGCGAGCCGCATCGCCCGGATCTCCGGGGCGTTAGCTGGATCCGCGGGATCGAGGAGCTGTCGCTCCAGGAGCCAGCGGCTGTCGGCCACCGTGTCGTTCTCGTCCCAGATGGCCTGCCGCCAGGCGTCGAAGTCCGTCGCCGAGTAGGCGCCGTCGGGCCGATCGATGCGGATACACCGGTCGAGGGGGTCGTACGAGTGCACCGACGCGACGCCGTACTCCACCAGCTCGGCCTCGTCTTCGTAGCGGTGGGTGCGGCTGAAGAACGGCTCGTAGGTCCTCACCCGGTTGCCCTTGTTGTCGTACACGGTGCGCCCGGTGCCGACCCAACGGAGCTCCGGACTGGTGTCAGAGAGGACGAGGGCGCCGGTGACGTCGTGGCGCAGCGCTCCGTTGGCGTCGCGCTCGGGCGCCAGGCCGGCCTCGGCGCGCGCCTTGGCGAGCACCTCATTGCCCGAGCCGTCGAAGTATCGGTAGGAGTCCTGCCAGCGGCTGTTGCCGGAGGCGTGGCGCTCGCGGGCCCGCGTGCGGATGAACACCGGGGTACGGGTGGCCGCCCAGCGGGTGACGTCGTACTCCATGGTCGTGGTCGGGTCGTCCTGCGGCGAGGCCTCGGTAGACGCCTCGTCCAGGACGTCGCCATCGCCGTCGCCCGGCTTGCCCATGACGATCGTCGCGGTCACCATGCCGAGCGCGTCGAAGCGCACCGCGGAGCGGTTGCCATTGGCGTCGGTGACCAGGTACGGGCGCAGGACGCGGTACTGGTTCCGCGCGCGGATCGCGTTGTGGAGCGGATCCTCGCTCTCCACGGGCAGCAGCCCGTACGCGTCGTAGACGACGCTGATGCGACGGCCGAACGGATCGATGGAGCCGACGACCGCGTAGAACGCGGCGGGATCGTAGACCGGGCGTCCCGCCGGCTGCCACCACGCCCCGTCCCACAGCCGATACCCCGCCTCCGCGGAGAGCACCTGGTTGGTTGGCGCGCCGGGGCGGCCGCGGAAGACCTCCTGCACCAGCGCGGGCGTGAACACCATCGCGTACTGCTCCCAGGGCAGCGCCATCGACTGGACGCGCCCGAGAGCCAGCGGGCCCGCGAGGTCGTCGCGCGCGTAGAGGGTGCGGGAGCGCGTGGTCAGCCGCTTCTCGACCTGTCCGCCGCGCGGCGTGTCGTCGTAGGCGATCTCGCGCGCGGCCGCCACCTGCGCGGCGACCTCGGAGAAGCGGTACGGTCCCGCGGCCGGCGCGGGCAGGCCGGTGACGTGCCAGGTGCGGCGCTCGGCGGGAAGCCCGATCCGATACCAGCCCGCATGCGTGGCCTCGTGGATCAGATCGTTCTCGGCGCAGGTGATCCACGCGGCCGCCTGCTCGGGGAAGGCGGGCCGGCGCCGGGGGTAGGCGATGCTCACCGAGCGCGCGACGCCACCGAAGTCGTCCACGACCAGCGCCATGGTGTGCTGGATGCGAGGGTCGGCGGGGTCGCGCTCGTAGTGGTAGGCGAGGCCCTCGCGGTCGTGCACGAGGAAGACGGCCGGGCTGCCGCCGACCGCCGGCTGCAGTGGGCGGACGGTGTAGTTGCGCTCGCTGACGATGTAGGGATGGGCGCGCGCCGGGGAGCCGTCGTCGGCGAACAGTTCCTGCCGCAGCACTCGTCCCTTCAGGGCGCGGCACGCGTCCGCCTCCTCGTCGATGGACAGGCCGGGCGGCAGGACGGTGTCGGGCAGGACGAACGCCTCGGGATCGCCCGCGTAGTACTCTTCCGCGAAGCCCCGCGACACCGACTCGGCCCATCGCGGGGCGCCGGTGTGAAGCCACGTGCGCGTGTGCGCGGGCGGCACGTGGCGATCGGGCGGAGGGAGGTTCGCGCCGGGCGGAAACAGCCCCGCCGTCTGGAGCGCTTCGTACGACTCGCTGTCCCACTGCTCGACGACGCCGAACCCGCGAAACTCGTGTTCGCGCTCGTCGTAGTGCCCGTGGCGGTAGCGGTAACGGGTCACGAACCGCGTGCGAGTGACCGCGTCGAAGGTCTCGATCCGGTCCACCACCTGGACGGGGAAGGCGAGCGACGTCGCCCAGGGCCGGCCCTGCGCGCGATCCTCGAGGAAGAAGCGCGTCGAGGGCGCGTAGGAGATGCGGACCTCGCCGCCGAGGTTGTTCGCGATCGATGTCAGCAGATGCGGCTTCCGCCCGCCGCACAGGTCGAGGTAGCGGAGCGGCCGGCCGGCGTCGCGCTCGTGCGGCGACGACCACACCACGCACGCGGTGCCGGCGCCGAGGAGGTCGAGCACCTGCACGCGCCCGAGTAGGTCCGTCTCGGGGACGTGGGCGATCCGGCGCGCCAGAGCCCACCGGTTGCCGGCCTGATTCGACCAGCACTGTATCTCCCCACGCCCCAGGTACACGACGTCGGTGGTGCCGGTACCGTCGATGTCGGCCAGCCGGATCCGCTCCTGGCGGAACTGGTCGACGGCGTCGAACAGCGGCGCGCCGTCCATCGAGACCTTGGCGCCGAAGTGCCCGTCGCCGAGATTGGGCCAGTAGCAGATCTCGCCGTTGCGCAGGCGCACCAGGTCGGCGAGGCCGTCGCCGTCCATGTCGGCGATGTAGATGGACTGCTCCGGATCGGCGAGCACGAGCGCGGGGCCCCGCTCCTCGTCGACCGCGCGCGGCGTCCGGCGGCCGAGTCCGAACCCTTCGCGTCCCAGCGACGGGTGCCAGCGGAGGGCGTGATCCTCGGTGATCAGCAGGTCCGAGGCGCCGTCGCCGTCGAGATCCACGAAGCGCAGGTTCGGATCCTGCCAGTCCACGTTGGCGCACGACGACAGCGTGGTGAACGGGCCCCAGGCCTCGCCCTCGCGGCGGTGATGGCCGGCGGCCGGCGGCTCGAAGCGCACGAGGTACTGCCCGCCGTCGCGGGCGAGATCCGTGAGCTGGCCGGTGGCGAGGTCGATGCGAGTGGGCTTCAGCGCCACGCGCTCGAGCGCGCCCAGCCGCCCGCCGCCGAGGTTCCGCTTGTAGAACCACGCGCCCGCCGCCTCGGCGAGCAGGCCGGGCAGCCCTTCGCCGTCGAGATCGGCCCACTGCGTCGACGCGGCGACCAGCTGCCCCTGGACGTTCTCCGCGCTCGCCGCGTCCACCGTCTGGATCTCGTCGGCGATGCGGGCCTCCGTGTAGTCGAACTGCAGCGCAGGATACGAGTGCGCCTGGTACGCGTCGGCGCCGGCCGCCCGGATGTAGCCCCTCTGGGTGGCCGAGACGAGCTTCGAGGCGGCAGGATCTTCCCGGTAGCCGAGATCCAGCGACCGCACCAGGCAGGGTTCGGCGCCGAGCTCGGCGAACCGGTGGAACATCAGGACGCGCCGGCACAGGCGCCGCGTCCGGACCTCGAACCCCGCGCGACCTGTCGAGAAGGCGTCCGGCCGCGCCGGCCACGCGCGATCCTCGCCGATGCGCGGGATGGCCTCGTCGTGGTCGCCGTAGTCGAACACCGCGGTGAAGAGCCAGCCCTCGGCCCGGCCCGGCGCGCCGTTTGCGTAGTGGACGCGCTTGAGGTAGCGCAGCGCTTGGGGGTCGAGCCGGTTCCTTTCGTGGTTGAGGCCGACGGCCACACCGGCGGCGTCCTCGGGCTTGTACTCGAAGCGGACGACGCTGCCGCGGTCGTCGCGCGCCTCCTCGATCAACCACTCGAATACGCGTCGGGGATCGGCGGGGTCGGCGATCCGCGTCGCCGGCGTGCGACCGTACGCGGACGTGACGTTGTCGGCCGACACCGTGATCCAGTGCGTTTCGCCGGTCTGCCGGTGCCTCCATCGCTCGATGCGCGCGAAGCCGCTCTCGACGCGCGGGCGATAGCGGCGGACGGTGTGGGGCCCGGAGTCGTAGCGGTCCTCGCGCCATCCGCCCGCGTGATCCACCGCCGCGGGGACCAGCTCGTCGGAGCCCTCCAGCAGGAATGTGTCGCCGTCGGGCGCGTCCTGATATCGGGGAATGCGCTTCTCCGTGCGGCGGCGGATTGCCGGGAACGATAGTCGCCAACCGAGGCCGCAGGGGCCGTTGCCGGCGTTGGAGTGATAGCGGAGGGTGATCGGCGGCGTTAGGGCGGAGCGGCCGGGACTCAGGGGAAGCGGCACCTCGAAGCTACCTGCGCCGGTGAATGGATCGGCGGCGAACTTCTCACCGAGAGGGCGGAGCGCGCCCCCGCCCTTGGGCAGCGTCAGGCTCGGCAGGCGCCCGCGACCGTCTCCCGGATCCTCCGGCGCACGCTCGCTTCGCTGCCCGGTCCGCTGCGTCTGCGCGATCTGCGACTCGTACACCCGGCGCTCCGGCAAAGGTTTTAGCCTGCGATCGCGGTCAACCCGAGCATTTTGGAAAGACCGCCTCGGAGTTGTCAAGGCGCGTCGTGCCGGTTTCAGCCGTCTGTGATCGGTCCCCCCGAGCGTGCCGTGGGTGTCACCGGGGATTGGGAGGGCTGCAGGAGACGATGAAATCTGGTGACTCGCGGCCGCATTGGGCCGATCGTCGACCGCGTCATCCCCCTGCGGTCGGCCCCGCTATCAGCGCGGTCGCTACGGGCGTGCGGTCGGCTGGGTCGGCTCCGGAGGCACCTGGTACAGGTATTCCCGCAGGTAGCGGATCTCTTCGCCCTTGTCCTGCATGTCCACCCGGATCAGATCGCGGATCGAGATCATGGAGAGCATCTGCGCGCCCTTGACCACCAGCAGGTGGCGGATGTTGGCCTGATCCATCTTCCGCATGGCGGACTGGTAGTCCTCGTCCGGGTCGCCGACGACTATCTGCGAGGTCATGACGTCACCCACGGGCGTGTGGTCGGGATCGAGCCCGCGATCCACCACGCGTCGAACCACGTCGCGTTCGGAGAAGACCCCGACCAGGCGCTCGCCCTCCAGCACCAGGACGATGCCGACATTGTTGGCGGTCATGACCTGCACCGCTTCTCTCACGGTCGTTCCGCGCTGCACCATGAAGAGAAACCCCGCCCGCATGATCTCGCGCAGCGTCTTCATCGCCAGCCCTCCTCTAGATACCGAGCAGCGAGGCGCCTCCGCTGGGCCCTCAGGGCCCCGGGCGTGGGTACGGGCTCCCGTCGGACGCGCGCTCGAGCGCGCGCAGGGCGCTTTCCAGCACCGCCGCGGCGCCACTGGGGCCGCCGACCACGCCCGGCCCGTAGGCATATTGGTGCGAGAAGCCGCCCTCATCGAGCCGTGCCATGAGCTCATCGCCACCTTCGCGGACAAGCAAGAGCCCGCGGCGGCTCGCGCAGGCTTGCGCTGCGCAGCCAGTGATGGCGATGTAGTCGGCGTCTCCGATGTGGACCATCCGCAGGGGGCCCCCTCTTTCGAAGAAGAGCGGAGCCGCCGCGGTCGGCTTGCCGACCCCCGGGGTCGGCGGTGCCCAGTCAGCGCCGAACAGCGCGCGCACCTTGTCACGGAGCTGGGGGTTCTCCAGGACTTCGCCGGCCGAACGGCCGTAGACGAGCGCGCGGGCGTCGGCCGGAAGCACCTCCGCCACGGGCGGACCGGACGAACCCGGAGGTGGAGGCACGACGCACCCGCCGGTGACCGGTATGAGCAGCAGCCACGCGAGCGCTCCCCGACGTAGTGAATGGCGCATAGACGCCCTCCCCGACGCTTAAATGAGCAATCACAATGCCACGGTCTCCTGGAAACGCAAGGTCCCGCAAGATTGGACGACCTGGGCGGGCGCCTCGGCGTCACTCCGCCCCTGCGGTAAGATTTACCAGGACGACGAGAGCGGCCACTTGGTTCATTCGGGACCTTAGCGCCCTAGATGCAAGCGCCGCGCTGCACAGAGAAACTTGGTCAATCCCCCAGCACGCGCTTGCGAAGCAGCCGCATGTCCAGCGGCACCAGGACCCCGAGCATTGCCGTCACCAGGACCGCCAGCCCGGCCAGGTGCGCGCCGGCGGGGGCGCCGAGCAGCAGGCCGCGCAGCCCCTCCGCCAGATGATAGAGCGGGTTCACGGTGGAGAGCGCAGCCAAAACGGGATGGTCCACGGGGAAGTACGTGGCCGAGATGAACCCGAGCGGGAGAACGACGAGGAAGATCGGGAGGTTCATGTGGTCGATCGTGGGCACGAGCGCGGTAAAGCAGAGTCCGAGCGCGGCGAAGGCGCACGCGGTCACGAAGACGATGGGGATCACCACGGGCAAGAAGGCCAGCTCGAGCTGGAGGAGACCGCCTGCCTGGCAGACGGCGAGGACGAGGCCGACGATCGCCACGTAGCTTGTCGTGAGCAGGGCCGCCCAGAGCACCTCGCCCCAGACCACGTGCCGGAGGTCGATCTGCGTGGTGAGCTGACCCTCCCACGTCCGCTGGTAGCGCATGCGGATGAAGGCGCCGAAGAGCGACTGGAAGATCGCCGTCATGAACGTCGCGTACGCGAGCATGCCGGGCGCGACGAAGTTCATGTACTCCACGCGCCGGTCGTGCCACTGGATGCCCGCGGCCATGTAGGCGCCCAGCCCGAGGCCGAACGCGAGCAGCAGCGTGATCGGCTCCAGCACCGGCGGCAGGAAGGAGGTGTGCCAGTTCTTCAGATACACGCGCAGGTGGCGCCCCACCACCGCACGGCTCTGCCAGTCGAAGGCCGCGCTCAGCCAGCGCACGGGTCCACCGCGAGCTTGAGGAAGAGGTCGTCGAGGTTCGGCGGGCGCACCTCGTAGCGCAGCGCGGGGAACGCGCGCGCGAAGTCGGCGAGCTGCTCGGCGGAGAGGGGCACGTGCCGCGACCCCAGGACGGCCAGCGGCGCCCCGAGACCGCGCGCGTCGAGCCAGGCGGTCACCGACAGCGTGGACACGCTCTCGTCCTCGAGGACGACCACGTGCTCGCCCAGCACATCGCCGAGCACCGCCTTCGGCGTCCCCTGCGCGACCACGCGTCCCTGCGCGAGCACGGTGAGCACGTCGCTCAGCCGCTCGGCCTCGTCCATGTAATGAGTGGTGAGGACGATGCCGAGCCCCTCGGCGCGCAGGCCGTTCACGAGGTCCCACACCGACACGCGCGCGTGGGGATCGAGGCCCGTGGTCGGCTCGTCCAGGAAGAGGAGGCGCGGCCGGTGCACCAGCGCTCGCGCGATCATGAGCCGCCTCCGGAAGCCGCCCGACAGCGTGTCCGGCTTCGCGCTCGCATACGGCGTCAGGGCGAAGCGCTCGAGCAGCTCGTCCGCACGCCTCCGCACGTCGGGCGGCCGCGGCCGGAAGTAGCTCGCCGCGATCACCAGGTTCTCGCGGACCGTGAAGTCGCCGTCGAAGGTGTCTTCCTGCGTGCACACGCCGAGCTGCCGCTTGAAGCGCATCACGTCCCGCGCCACGTCGACCCCGTCAAACCGGATGACGCCGGCGTCCGCGCTGAGGAAGCCGTACAGCATGCGCAGCGTGGTGGTCTTGCCGGCCCCGTTGGGACCGAGCAGGCCCAGTACCTGCCCGGCGTGGCAGACCAAGTCCACCCCGTTGACGACGGGCCGTCCGCCGAGCTGCTTCATCAGACCCCGCGCCTCGAGGAGGGCCGACATACCCGTCATTCTATCGGGCCGGCCGTGAGCAATTCGTAGAAGCCGGCGTGAAAGATGTCGCAGCCGCGTTTACAGCGTTCTAGAAGTGGCTGAAAGAAAATGGTGGGCTGGGACGGGATTGAACCGCCGACACCAGGATTCTCAGCCTAATGCTTCCCCTCTTGCTAGCCACGAGCTGCGCCTGTCAGCTTCTCCTGTGCCGTTTCCCTTCCGCCCGGGCTCCGGCGGCTGGCGCTACGACGCCGCGCGCGTCGCCTCCTGGATCCTCGATCAGTTGCTGGCGGGAGCAGGCTCGGTGGGCAGGGCGCCGAACCGCCCCTCGTGCTGCTTGACCACGTTGTCCAACAGGGCGGCGAGCCGTTTGGCGGCGAAGGGGGACAAGATCACGCGGTCGGTGAGCTGCACCGTGACCTCGACCTGGCCTGCCCGCCACGCCTGGTTCATCCCGAAGAGCAGGACAACCTCTTCTCGGGTGCTGGCGACATTGCAGAAGTTGGCGTAGCTCGACTTGAGGTTGGAATCGTCCCATTTGATGGCGAGCTGCTGGGACTGGCCCGCGCCCGGCGTGGCGGGGGGGCGACTGGGTGGCTGCTGCTGCTCGGGCATTACCGTTCTCCTTTCGCTCGACAGGTGGTTTCGGCGACTCGACCCCCGCGAAGGTCAGGCGCAGCCCACGGACAATACCACGGGCCCGAGAAGGCTGAGCCTATCGGGCGGGGCGATCCCCTTCTCGTCCGGGCACCGCGAAGCGTGCCTTGCACTTGAGCCCGGCGGGGAGTCGGTTGTCCGGGTTGGGCATCTCCAAGCGCACGCCGAAGGTGCCGCTGGCGGCGTCCACGATCCGGTCGACGACGATCACCGTGGCCTCGCGGGGCGTGTTGACGGGGGCCTCGGGGACGACTGTGGCCCGGGAGCCCACGCCGATCCTGCCAAGCATGGCCACGGGAACGAAGACCTCGACCCGCAGCGGATCGATCCGGGCGAGCTTGAGAATCGGGGCCTTGTCGACCAGCTCCCCGGGAGAGAGGAGCCGATCGGTGACGATGCCGGTGATGGGACTACGGATGGTCCGGAGCACCAGGGCCGCCTCCGCCCGCTCCAGCTCGAGCCGAGCCACCCGCATGTTCTCCTGCACTTCGAGCACGCCGTGCTCGGCCAGGATCTTGGCCGTCTCCGCCTCGTCCATCTCCTTGAGGGGTACCAGCTCCTTCTTGAACATATCGACCGTTCGGTCGTAGCGGCGCACGCCGAATTCCAGCCGTACCTTGGCCGACAGGGTCGCAGACTCCTGCTCGATACGCGCCCGGGCCACCGCGACCGTCGCCCGCTCCATGCTGGCTTCGAGCTGCACGATCACCGTGCCCTCGCGCACGAGGTCGCCTCGGTCCACCGCTACCCGCTCGATGTAGCCGGGCACCGGCGAGCTGATGGCGACGGTCTCCCGGGGCTGGATGAGGCAGTCGAAGTCGGCGCCAGCCGCCGCGGGGGCCATCCCCATCGCGAGTCCTAGGGCGAGCGCCATCCGCCCTATCGTCCGTGTCCACGTCATGCCTTGCCGCTCCCTCCGCCCCCGTGGGCGTTGTGCCCTCACTCGCCAGGGCCCGAGAAGGCCAGGGCCGAGGCCATCTGATCGTCGAAGCGGAGCAGGTCCCGCCGCATGCGGCCGTGCGCGAGCTCGGCGGCACGCTGGGCCTGGCGCACGGCGAGCCCCCCAAGCCGGCTCGGCTCTGACGCTCGCCCAAGCGGCGCCAACAGCCGCTGCCAGGCGCCGCCATGAGTCGCCACGAGGTCGTCTTCCAGCGAGACGAGCGCCTCGGCGCTCCCAGGGTCCCCCTGCCGTCCGCACCGGCCGAACAGCTGGCGGTCGATCCGCCCGGCGTCGTGACGCTCGGTGGCGATCACGTGAAGCCCTCCCCGCTCGAGCACGGAGGGCGCGAGGCGGATGTCGGTGCCGCGCCCCGCCATGTTGGTGGCCACCGTGATGCGCCCCGGTTGCCCCGCTTCGGCGATGATCTGCGCCTCCTCGATATCCTGCCGCGCGTTGAGCACGCGATGCGGCAGCCCGGCCGCGGCCAGGCGCGCCGCCAACTCCTCCGAGGCCGCCACCGAGCGGGTCCCCACCAGGACGGGCCGTCCGGCGGCGTACAGGGCGCGCACACGCTCCACCACCGCCACCCAGCGAGCCTCCGCAGACCGATAGACGCGCTCGGGCAGCACCACGCGGCGAGACGGCCGGTTGGTCGGCACCCGGACCACGGGCAGCCCGTACACCGCCCAGAGCTCACCCGCCACCTCCCGGGCGGTACCGGTCATCCCGGCCAGCCGGAGGTAGCGGCGGAAGAAGCGCTGGTAGCTGATCCGCGCCAGGGTGTCGTGGTGCGCGGTAACCGCGACGCCTTCCTTGACCTCGATGAGCTGGTGGAGACCTCGCTCCCACGAGCGGTCCGGCATGAGCCGACCGGTGTACTCGTCGATGATCTGCACCCGGCCGTCTCGTACGAGGTAGTGCCGGTCCCGGTGGAAGAGCTGGCGGGCCACCACCGCTTGGCGGGCCAGCTCCTCGCGCCGCAGGCGCCCCGCCCACACTCCCCCGAGAGGGGCGGCCAGCTCGTCGAGTCGCACCAGGCCGTCCGGAGTCAGCCGCACGTCGCGTCCGGCCATGTCGATGGTGAAGTCCCGCTCCGGCACGAGCTGGTCGGCCACTCCCAGCGCGGTCTCATACAGCCGCTGTTCGGCCGAGCTGCCTCCCCCGGTGATGATGAGCGGGGTGCGCCCCTCGTCGACCAGCACGCTGTCGGCCTCGTCCACGATTGCGAAGTGTAGCCCCCGCAAGACCAGCCGCTCGGCCCGTGCCTCCCCGCCCCCCAAGCGTTCGAGCCGGAGTTGGAGCCGGCTCGGCCGCCCCCGCAGTACGATGCGATCCCGGAGGTAGTCGAAGGCCAGCTCCTTGTTGGTGCAGTACGTCACATCGCAGGCATAGGCCTGGCGCCGCGCGGCGGGGGCCAACCCGTGGACGACGGTCCCCACCTGGAGACCGAGCGCCCGGTAGATGGGGCCCATCCACTCGGCGTCCCGGGAGGCCAGATAGTCGTTCACGGTCACGATGTGGACGGGGATCCCGGCGAGGGCGGCCGTCGAGGCCGCGAGGGTGGCCGTGAGCGTCTTGCCTTCTCCGGTATCCATCTCGGCCACCATGCCCGCCAGCAGCGCCTGGCCCCCGATGATCTGCACGTCGAAGTGCCGCTGCTTGAGCGTGCGCCAGGCGGCCTCGCGGACGAGGGCAAAGACGCGGGCCACCAGATCCTCGGCGAAGCCGTCGCGGCGGAGGGCCGGCCGCAGGGCCTGCGCCGCCTCGCGAAGGGCGCGGTCGGACAGCCCGTCCAGAGCGCGCCCGTGCTCGGCGACGAGCGGGACCAGCCGTTCCGCCCGGACCCGGCGTCGGCGCGCCCATCGCGCGACCGGGCCAATCAGCCGCGTCGCGAAGCGGTCGAGCGTCCCCGGGGGCCGCTCCAGCCGTTCGGGATAGGCGCCGGTGGGAAAGGCCAGGCGAGCGGTGCCGCTAGACATTGAACCGGGCGAGGAAGAGCTGGCGGGTCGCCAGGTACCACTGGACGAGCAGCGGCTCGCGGCCGTGGTCGAAGCGGACGTAGGCTCGCCCCCCGGTATTGAGAAAGTGCGGTCTGACCGGCAGCTCGAGATCGACTTGGAACACGCGCTCGATGGCCGTCACGCCGCGCCCGTCGCGCGGGTCGACCGCGATCTGGCCGCCACCGGCCATGCCCAGCGCCGTCGTCGGCAGCTGCTCGGAGGCGCCCGGCACCGCCCGGCGGATCACGGCCGGAACCACGTCGTCCAGGCGCTCGGCCAGCCGGACATCCACCCGCGTCGTGCGCTGCCGGACCAGGTCGATGGCGGCCTGAGACACCACCGTCCGGACGGTGACCGTCTCCGATTCGACTGAATAGCCGAGCAGCTCGCCCTTGCGGACGAATCGACCCGGCAGGTCCTCGGGGACGGCCACCACGAATGTCCCGTCGGCGGCGACGCGAACGGTCAGGTCGGCCATGCGCTGCCGCATCTCGGCAATCTGCTGGGTGACGTAGGCCAGATCTTCGCGAATGACGCCCGCCCGGGCCCGGTCGGTCGGCCATTGCTCGTCGTACCGGGCGAGCAGCTCGGTCCGCCGCGCCTCCAGCTCCGCCACCCGCGCCGGCAGGACGGGATCCCGCAGCTCGATGACCGGCTGTCCCTGGGTCACCCGGCTCCCAGGCTCGACCATGACGCGCGAGATGAAGCCGTCCGCCGAGGCGCGGACCAGCGCTTCCTCGGGTACCCAGATGACGCCCTCCGATCGGCTGCGAAAGGGCACCGGGACCAGCCCGAGCCCCGCGCCGACCAACGCGATCAGGAGGACGGTCACCGTGATCGCCCGCAGGCGCACGGTCCGGATACGCGGGCTCGAGGCGAAGTAGACGAGCCCTTTGGCGATCGGAACGAGGACCCAGCCGACAGCGCCCACCGCCGCGAACAGCACCCCGAGGAGAAAGAGCTTCTCGCCGAGGAACAGTATGATGGCAACCACCACGAGCATCCTGTAGACGAACGACGTCACCGCATAGAAGACGAACCAGGCGCGCTCCCCGGCCGTCGACGGCACGACCTCGGCCCCTTGCCGGCCGAACAGGTAGCGCTCGCACAGGTAGCCGAGGTAACGGCTGGCGCGCCCCCGCAGGTTGGGGATCTCCAGGAAGTCGGCCAGCATGTAGTAGCCGTCGTAGCGAAGCAGGGGGTTCGCGTTGAAGAGGATGGTGGAGAGCCCAGCGATCATGATGGCGTTGTAGGCTAGCAGCCTGACCAGGCCCGACTCCGCCAGCAGCCACACGATCAGCGCGCCGGTGGCCAGGGCCAGCTCCACCGCCATGCCCGCCCCGCCCACCACGATGCGCTGCCACTTGCCCCGGAAGCTCGATGCCCCCGAGGCGTCCACGTAGGGGACCGGCGTGATCACGAGGAGCATCACGCCGATCTCGTGCACCTCGCCCCCGAAGGCCTTCACCGCCATGCCGTGGCCAAGCTCGTGCAAAGCCTTGAGGAGCGGGAACAGTAGGACGAACACGAGGACGCTCTGGGGAGCGAGCATTCGGTCCAGGAGGTCGTGGGTGAGGTCGTGCCAGTGCACGGCCGCGAGCACGAGACCCGCCCCCACCCACAGCAGCCACAGCACGGCTCCCGCCGGCGAGAACAGCGCGCGGGCGAGCGGCGCCAGCGGTCGCAGGAGACGCTCGGCATCCACCAGGGGGAAGCGCCAGGCGAAGAGACTGGCGACTCGACTCAGCACTCGGCGCCGCTCCAGCCTCTCGTGCCGCTCGAACAGCTCAGCGGCGTCCGGCGGAACATCGCACTGGAGCGCGTCGGCGGCGTGGAGCTGGGCGAGGAGCTGGATGACGTCGTCCTGGGTCGGCGTCTCGTCCCCGAGGCGCGTGCACGCCGCGTCCCATAGCTCCTGCACGGTGCGTTCGCCGTTCATGAGCCCGATGAGGAGGTAGGCGGCCGGGGAGAATCGATGATGACGGTCGCTGGCGCGATCCTGCAGGACGTACCAGATCTCATCCCGATAGCGGTGACGGTGAATGCGCGCGTGGCCCACGAGCTGAGGCCGTAGCCCGGCCACGCGGTACCAGGAGCTGCTGAAGAGCGGGCCGGGCGCGGTCACGGTAGCCAGGTCCACAGCGTGAGTCGCGCCCAGTCGATCACGGGGCGGAGCCAGATCCACGCTAGTGACCGCCGTCCTACCTCGATCTTGCCCACGCCCTCGAGGCCCGGCCGGAGACGCGCCGACGACGTCTCGTCCAGGCGGGCTTCCACGCGGAAGTAATTACGGCCGTCCCGGGCCGTCGATACGGGAGTGATCTTCGCCACGGTGAAGGGGATCGGGTCGGCCGGCGACGCGGAGAGGAGGAGATGCCCGTGCCCTCCGACCGTCACGTCGGCGATGTCCCGCTCATCGACCTGCAGCACCACGCGATACGCTTCCAGCGGAGCCACCTCGAAGAGGACCTGCCCCCGCTCGACCGGCGAACCCAGGGACTGGCTCAAGTCCCCGGTCACAACCACGCCGTCGAACTCGGCGAGCACGCGCGTGCGCCGGAGCTGATCGTCGATCAGCGACATCTGGGCCTGGGCCTGCTGGATCTGCGCCGCGGCGATGCCGATACCGGCCGCGTTCCGAGCCGCAAGGGCCTGGTCCCGCTGGCGGGAGAACTGCTCCTGCTGGCTCGCCCACCGGGAGCGCTCCAGCCGCAGCTCCCGGTCGTCCAGCACCGCCAGCACCCGCCCCTTCTCGATCACGTCCCCGGCCCGCACCGGCGCCTCGCGAAGATAGCCGTTGAAGGGGGCGACGGCGGCCCGCCTGGTCGAGGCCTCCATCACCATGCGCGCCGACACGCGGTAGTCGCCCTCCGCGTAGACCAGGAAGGCGATGGCCGCAAGCATCGCCGCGGTCGCGACCTTGAGGCCGACATGGCGCGGGCCGATCAGGCGGCCCAGCCAGTGGCGGAACGAGTCGGCGGCCTTGGTCACGAGCCAGCGGTCGTCGCGCCGGCGCATCTCCAGCACCGGCCCGATCGCCGCCGCCAGCGCCTCACAGAGGGCGATGGCCTCACCGTCGAACGGGCGGTCGGCGGGCCGCTCGAGGGTGAGCGCCCCCACCGCCCGCTCGCCCTCGGCCAGCGGGATGGTGCAGACGGCGCCCGAGCCATGCTGGGCCGTCAGCTCCTCGTGGGCCCCCACGATCCGGGCAGGCACGCCCTTCGGCTCCGGGTACACCACGGTGGCCTGCTGATCGATGGCCTCGTCCATCGCCATCCCGATGGCGCGGACGACGTTCGACTGCCGCCCGAAATGGGCCGCATGGGAAACTGCCCGCACGCGCGCCCGTCCTCGGGAGACGAACCCCACGCTCACCCGCTCGCACTGCAGCCGCGTCGAGAGCGCGGTGGCGAAGGCCGTGAGCGCCCCGCGCGCGTTCGGCGCGGCAAGCACGATGCCCATCAGGTCGAGCACGGTTTGGAGGCGCTCCTTGGCGAGTCCCGCGTCGCCCGTTTCCCGCCGGTCCACCAACAGCTCGAGCCACGCCGAGCCCCACTGCAGCTGGCGCATGACCGCCAGCAGCTCCGCCTCGGGGCGCGCCGTGAGGTCTAGGGCCACGACACCGTAGATCTTCCCCTGTCCCTGGATGGGATAGGCGACGTCGTAGCGCTCGCCCGCGGGCGCCCCGTCCTCCCCTGGCACCTGGCGGAGGATGATCTGCCCTCGCCGCTCGGCCAGGGCCCGCTCGGCGGCCTCGGCGAGGTGGGTCACGCCACGGGGGCGCTCGGGCCAGAAGGCCGCGGGTGAGAAGGGGCCGATGCCGGGCGGGCCGGCGACGATGACGGCGCTGCCGACCCCGGGTACCATCCGGCACTGGATCGCGAGCCAGGTCCGATAAAAGGCCTCGGGCGTCGCCGCGACCGCGAAGGCGTCCCAGAGGGCCTGATCTTCGGAGGGGGCGCGGCCGGCAGGGCCACGCGCCGGGGGGGATGCGGGGTCAGGCCGGCGTGGTCGGTCCATCAACGCCCTCCCACCGCGAGTGATGCGCCACGGCACATTCAACTATTCGATCGCGCCCGTGGTCGACGAAGAGGATGGCATTGACGCGCAGGCCCGGCCAACCCGGGCGGCGACTCGAGCGCACCCCGGTGCGCGTCAGCGCCGCGCCACGAGCAGAGTCGGCACGAGCGCCACGGCCAGCAGAAGGAGCGCGGCCGGCGCGGGAATGGCCGTGGGTCGCGTGGCCGAGACCGGCACGGAGGGCTCGGTCTCGCCGGCGGCCGTCAGGAGGCCGCCGGACGTGCCGTCGGCTTCGAGAGTCAACAGCGCGCCGCCCACCAGGTTGGTCGTCACCAGCGATGCGCCCCCGTCCTCGGTCAGCAGGAAGAACGCCAGGGTGTCGGGTACCCCCTGACCGGACGCGACCGTGGTCATGTCCAGGGTGAACGAGACGGAGGTGCCGAGCGTGACCGGCTGCAGCAGCGAGTTGAAGAAAATCGTGTCGGTGATCGTCACCGGACCCGGGAGCGACCCCGACACTCCGCCGAAGGTCGTGGCCTGGCCGGCGTCGAAGCTGCCGTTGGTGGAGAAGCCGGTGATGATCGCGGTCGTGCTCGCGCCGGGATCTCCATCGGTCAGGTCCCAGCCTAGGCTGGCGGACGTGCCGCTGAGGGAAGAGGTGTCGATGGTCACCTGGATGGTCGCCCCCTCGGAGCGAACCGGCCCGAAGCCCAGGGCGACGAGCAGGGCGAACGCGCAGGTGATGAGCCTCGGGTGGGCGGCGCGGGGCGATCTCATTGTGGATCTCCTCTACACGGTAGTGATCAGCCGGACCCGGGTGGCCTCCGGCGAGTACTGGAGCGTGTTCCCGTTGGGCAGCGAGAGGCCCGTCACCGTCGCGAAGTCGCCGGTGCGGGACGCGAAGGTCAGGATCTCGAAGGTGTTGCCGACGGCGGGGAGGAACCCGCCGACCACGCCCACGTTGAGCGTGCCGCCCAGCGTGGCCGCGCCGGTGATCTGCAGCCGGTCGAACTGGCCGGCGGCGGTGCCGCCGAGGTCAACGTTCAGCGCACCGGTGTTGATCAGGCTTCCGCTCACCGTGCCGAAGCCGGAGAGCACCCCGCCCTGGATGCTCACGGTGGCGGCCTGAAGCGTGCCGCCGGCCAGGCTCGTCTCGCCGGCCGTCTGCAGGTACGTGCCGGACAAGACGCGCACGTTGCTACCGGCGCCGACCGTCACGTCGCCCATGTTGGTGAACTGGCCGATGGCAAACAGGATCCGGCCGCCGTTCAGAGCCTGGATCGTGCCCTCGTTGGTCACGCTCGAGCCGGTCACGGCGATCTCGCGTGCGCTCACCTCGGCGGAGATCCTGCCCTGGTTTGCCACGGCGCCGAGCACGCCGACCGAGCCGCCCCGTGGGCCGTGAATCGTGATGCCGGAGGCGATAGTGAGGGTGGACCCGCTGCTGGCCACGACTGTCCCGTCGTCGGCGGTGCCGCCGAAGACGATGTCGCCGCTGCCACCGAGCGTCTGGGTCGCGTCGAAGCGGATGCGCGGCCCGATGAAGGGCACCGTCCCATCGAGGAGCGTGACGGTGACGGCGTCCAGCGTGAGGCCGTTCCGAACCACGACGGCCCGACCGTCCGGAACGGAGAAGTCCGAGCCGAGGGTCACCCCATCGAGGATCATCTCGACCTGGGGCACCAGCACGGCGCCGCCCGTCGTCTCGACGCGGCCGCCCAGGACGGTGCCGCCGTCCACCTGGAGCGACCCGGTGGCCGCGGTGAGGGCGAGCGTCCGGCCCGTGTTGTCGAGCGTGCCGACGAGGACCATGGCGCCGCCGCTCGCGCTGCTGAAGGTCCCGGCGCCCTCGAGCGTGAAGGTCCCGTCCAACTCCAACCGCCCGCCGTTCGTGGCCCGGACCAGCCCGCGAAGCTCCCAGCCATTGCCGGCGACTCCGATGGTCTCGCCCGCCGTCTCGGCCAGCACGGTGCCCTCGAGCACGATGGTCTCGTTGGTGAACGTCGTGCCGACGCCCCCGCTCTGGCTCCCGCGGATCGTGATACCGGAGCCGATGGTCAGGATCCCGTTCACGTCCACGTTGTTGTCGTTCCCGGTGCCGCCGAAGAATACCTCTCCCGTGCCACCCAGCGTCTGGTCGCTATCGAAGATCAGCATCGTCGGGCTGCCGTCGCTGGCCAGCGTGAGCCGCGCCCCGTCGAGCGTGAGCCCGTTGCGGACGTTGGCCGTCCCGAGGTTGGCGACCGTGAGGTCGGCGGCGAGGGTGACGTCGTCGAGGGTGACGGAGTCCGTGATCACGATGTCCTGGCCGCCGGCCCCCGGCAGCACCGTGGCGTGGCGGAGCGTGGGGCCGGTGGTCTGCGAGAAGCTGAGTGTGAAGGCGCCGTCCACCTGCACGGTCGTGGCCACGTCGAGGATTCCGCCGGTGAGGGCCAGCGACTCCCGCGAGATGAGCCGGTTGATGACCGTGATGCCGGTGCGGTGGGTAATGGTCACGTCGCCGGCCACGTCGATCAGCACGTTGTCATCGGGGCCGGGGAGGACGCCGCCCGACCAGTTCGCCGGATCGTCCCAGAAGCCGCCGGCGGGGTTGATCCAGGTGACGGCCTCGCCGGTGAGGGTGAAGTCGCTCACGACGTCCACGGCGCCTAGGGCGTTCCCGGCGAGGTCGGTGACCGCCTCGGCGTCGATCACGAGCTGGTAGTCGCCGGCCGCGAGCCCGGCGAAGCGGAGCTGCACCAGGCGCCCCTCGCTCAGCAGGTCGACGCCCAGCGGCGCCACGGTCTGACCGCCGGTGACCACGCGGAAGGTGCTGCCGCTCACGGAGGCCGGGTCGAGCGCCTCCGAGAAGCGCACGGTGACTTGCTGCAGTCCCTCCGGCGCGGTGGCGCCGTCGGCCGGGTCGATGGCCACGATGGTCGGCGCGACGGTATCGGAGGCCACCTGGAAGACGAGCGTGTTCGACAGGGCGACGTTCCCGCCGATGTCGGTGGCTCGGGCCTGCACCGTCATGGAGCCGGCCGAGGCGCTCGCCATCAGCAGCGCCTCGTAGGGGAACGAGATGTCGCTCCCCACCGGCTCGCCGTTGACCAGGATCTCCACGCCGCGTACGAGAACGTCGTCAGTGGCCTCGACGAGGATGTGGATCCGGCTGTCCGGCGCGACCTGGATGCCTGGCGTGGTCGGGTCCGCGTCGTCCACCAGGGCGCTGATCGACACGGCCGGCGCCTGCTCCGCGGTATCGGCCGACTCGTAGCCGATGACCAGGAGATCGGTCGAACCGTCGGCGATGAAGGCCACGCCCGAGGCCAGCGTGATCCCCAACGGGAATTCCGGCAAGACGAAGCGCCTCAGGAAGACGTCAGTGTCGGCCGGATCGGACACGTCGGCGACATCCACCACGTCGATCGACAGGAACGGGTTGTTCGGGTCCGGCACGTTGCCGATGACCAGCGCGTGCGCGGAGCCGTCGGCGGCCACGGCATGGTCCGGGCGGAACCCGGTCGCCACGTCGGAGTTGCTGATCAAAGTCAGGTCGCCGGGGTCGGAGACGTCCACGGTGGCGAACCCGCCCCGGGCCGCCTGGGCGGCCAGGTAGGCGATTCCGCCACCCACGAAGACCTCACCGCCGCCGTCGGCGACGGCCAGGGTATCCAGGGCGACCATCTGCACCCCGGAGATGTCGAGGGCGGTCAGCGTGCCGGCCTGGTCCATGGCGAACAGGGTCTCGCCCTCCCGCGCGAGGCCGGTGAGGGCGCCGCCGAGATCGAGGGTCTGTAGCAGGTCACCGCTCACCAGCTCGATCGCGACCACCGACGTCCCGCTCGCCACGTACGCGACACCGTCGAGCACCTCGACGTGTCGGGCGCCGTCGGGGAGGGCGACCGTCCGCTGCCCCACGGGATGCGCGGGGTCCGACACGTCGACGATGTGGAGACCCGGCTCCACGAAGTGCGAGGCGACCGCGGCGAGCCCGCGAGCCCCGTCCACCGCCACCGAGACGTTGGAGCCGGTGAGGTCCCGGCTCCCGAGCAGGATCGGCTGGCCCGGCGCGCTGATGTCCACGATGGCGAGACCATGATTGCCGGTGGCCACGTAGGCCACCGAGCCGACCGTGGCGATGTCCCACGCCTCACCCTGGAGGGCGAGGGCTCCGATCACGCCGGTCGGGCCGGCCACGCCGTCGAGCGGGTTGCCCCCGGCGGCGATCTCGGCGAAGTCGTCGACGCCGTCGGCATCGGTGTCCACTACGCCCGGCGCGCTTCCGATGGCGAACTCCACGTCGTCGGGCAACCCGTCGCCGTCGGTGTCCGACTCGGTACTGGCCCGGAAGACGGGGACGCCGACCTCGGTCTCCCCGGTCTCCGACGTGAGGTCCACCGTGTCGGCGATGAGCCCGCTGACCGGGTCGAACTCCGCGTGACGGAACGCCACCCCGGACACGAGGAAGAAGCTCCAGTGGCCCCCGCCGTCGCTCACCTTGCGCAGGATCGGCCCGTCACCGGCCTGCACCGCCACGAAATCCTTGCCGTGGTCGAGCCCGGACCCGACGTCGGCCAGGCCGGTGCCGGTCACGCCCTGGCTCAGCAGCGGGCGGTCGGGATCGCTGGAGGCGATCTCGATGCGGGCGCGCTGGAGCCCGGTGTGCTCCGCGTCGAAGGCCGCCCCAAAGGTGAACGACTCGCCCGCGGCCAGCACGAGTGGACTGCTGGGCCCGAAGCCTGCGGGCAAGCCCGTCACCGTGAACTGGCCCGCGCCGCCGCCGCCGCTCACCGTGATCCCGGTGACGGTCAGCGCGCCGGCGCCGACGTTCCGGATGGTGGCGAAGCCGGGATCGGCGGCTGCTGGATCGCCGAGGCGGGCGCCTCCGAGGTTGTTGTTGGGCACCTCGAGCACCAGGTCGCCGAGGGGCGAGACGCCCAGGCCGCTCAGGGGAATCTCGATGGGACCGCCCTCGCTATTGCTCTCGATCCGCAAGACCTGCGCTGCCGCGCCGGCCGCCGCCGGGTCGAAGCGCAGGGTGATGGCGCGGGTGGAGAGATCAGGCTCGAGGTCGTTGCGGTCGAGCGGCGGGAGCACGAGCGGCAGCGGGCCCGCCCCCTCGATCGAGAACCCGGCCCCGCCCCCGACCAGCGAGATGGTGGAGATGGTGAGGTCCTGGTCGCCGTTGCTGAACAGGTGCAGCGTGACGGTGGCCGATTGGTCTCCGGGCCCGGCGACCGTGGAGCCGAAGTCCACGACCGCGACCCTGTCGGGGAGCGGCTCGGCGAGCACGATCGGTCCCGCGAAGATATCGAGGAACGGGGCCTCCAGCAAGGGGCCATCAAGCACGGTCTGGTTCGCCGGGAAGAAGGGGAAATCCTCCAGGGGAATCGTCTTCACGTAGTAGTCGAACGTCGCCTGGTACTCGGTGTCGGACACGGGCACGCCCAGGGCCATCTTGATGACGGCGCTGTGTCGGCTGCTGAACGAGGAGAACGGCTGGTTTGACGGACCCATGACGTCACCGACCACGTAAGCCTCGGCCGCCGTGCGCGTGTGGATCGCCCCCAGGGTGTGGCCCGTCTCGTGGACCATGGTGTTGGCCAGCCGCCGGACGAAAGAGTCCTGGACGTCCGCTGCCGTGCCCAGGCCTGTCGTCATATGATCGAGGTCGAGCACCGACCCCTGGTAGTCCACCTCCCCCTCGTCGTTGACATGCGGGTCGTTCGGGCTGTTGTTGACCAGCCGGGAGAAGAGGAACTTCTCCCCGGGGAGCGAGGTCCGGGCGCGATCGACCACCATCTCGTTGAAGTCCCCGCGCTTGAGGTCCACGAAGGGCGAGGCGCCGACGTCGTCCGGGTTCGATCCGGCGAGGTCCGGACCGCCGCCCAGCGTGGAGTACGGCGTTAGGTGCATGCTGCCCGCGGTCCCGTCCGCGATGTCGATCGCGCTGGCCACGAAGACGTCGCGGCCGTACCCGACGTTCTCGAAGGCGTCGACGGCGTTGTCGTACATGGCGTCGACGATGCCCCCAAACGCCGAATCCTCGCTGCGTTGCCCGTTGGCGCCCGGGAAGGAGAGGATGAATTCGTCGCGATCGGCAAGAACGGCCGCCGGCAGCGACTGGTCCACGATCAAGGCCAGGGCGTCGCGGAAGGCCGCCCGCGAGAACGCGACCGTCTGCGGGGCCGACGCGGTGCCGTGGACTTCGATGTCGCCGACCGGGCCGTTGGGCGAACTGATCTGCAGGCCGCCGAAGTGGTCACCGGGCGCGCTCGGGTCGAACTGCACGACGGTCGTGTCGCCGACAGTCCCGAACCTGAAGGGCCCGCCGGGCACCGCGAACGTCGGCCGGGCCTCGGCCGGCATCACGAGGCGCAAGGGCTTGTCGCGCGCGAGGCCGCCGCTGCCGTCGGCCAGGGTACGCTCGAAGTCCAGCGTCTCGTCGATGTGGTCGGCGTCCGCGATGTCGAACAGGCGGTAGAGGAACTGGCTCTGTTCGAACACCACCTCTTCCTGGCCGGTCTGCGGGTTGACCACGGTCCCCCGCAGGGCCAGGGTGGCGCCGAACAGCTGGCTCTCCGTGGCCGGGTCGATGTTGAAATCCTCGAGGAGGCGGCGGAGCCGGATGGGGACGTCCCGCTTTTCCTGCGGGTAGAGGAAGAACACCTCGTCGGCGAGGCCGCGAGGCTCGATGAAGGGCATCTCCCCCGGCTGCTCGAGCCGAATCTCCACCTTCAGGGGAGACGCCTTCTGGTTGACGGGGGAGCAGGGGTCGAGGGAGGGATCGAGGGACTCGGCCGCGTTCTCGAAGTGGAGCCTGGCCGTGCCGCTGTCCGAGAAGAAGATGTAGTCCTTGAGCGTCTCCTCGTCCAGGAAGGCGGGGAAGACGAACTGAGTGGCCGGCACGCCCGGCTGGCAGTCCGACGAGCTGACCGGGCTCACGCCAAACGTCGGCACCAGCACGTGGAAGCAGGCCGCGAGGGCGGAGAAGGGGCTCGGAGTCCACGTGATGACAAACTCGCCTTCGAGCGGGGCTTGCTGCGCGCGATCTCCCGCCGCCCGGTCCGTGGCCCGGAGCGGCGAACCGCCGGCGGCAACCACCGTGGCGATGCTGTCCTGGACGAGGTGCCCAGTGGCTGGATCGAAGCTCAGTACCAGGAACTCGGTACCCAGCGGCGCTCCGGACACGTTGGGGAACGTCGCCCGGAATGGGAGGGCGAGGTCGGTGGCGCCCCGGAGCTGGGTGGTGAACGCGAACGTGGGCTCGGGCAGGGTCGGCGGCAGGAATGGCGCCAGCGTTCCCGGCGCCACGACGCTCATCACCACCTGAGCGGTCGCCACCGGCTGCCCGTCCGGCCCCAGAAGCCCTCCGGCCGCAATCTCGAGGGTGAACTGCTGGCGCTGCTCCTCGGTCAGGCCAGGCGCGCCCCCCGGCGGCAGAGTGAGGACCGTCGTCGCGCTCGTGTCGACCGTCTGGACGACCTCGCTGGCCAGTCTCGGCATGTAGACAGTGCCGAGCGCGTTGCCCGCGCCGACCGTCATCCGGACGTCCGCCGTCAACTCGGGATACGTGAACCCCGCCGGGGCGTCCGCGGTCTCACCCTGCAGGGCGAGCGTCACCGGCCCGCCCGGCACCGCGTCGAAGTGGAAAGAGCCGTCGGCGCCGGTGAGGACGAAGTCGTCCTCCAGCCCGCGGACGAAGACGCGGGCGCCGACGACGGGAATGAGGACCACGTCGTCGGCGGTTCCGAGCGTGCCGTCGAGCCCGGGCAGCGTGTCGTCGGAGGTCAGCGGGACCAAGTCCGCACCGGCGTCGGCCAGACGCCCCGAGAGCATGGTCCCCGGCAGGGCCACCGTGCTGAGCGTGGTGAAGTCGAAGGTGAGCACGCCCCCGGGAACGCCATCGCCATCGGCGTCGAGGGGCTCACCGTCGGCAGCGGCGAGGATGGCCGAGCCGTCGACTGTCACCTGCATCGCGGCGCCGCCCGGCATGGGCCCGCCGAAGAATAGCCGGGCGAAGAGGCCGCTCGGGTCCACCACCATGGTGGTGGGGAGGGCCGTGCCGGCGGCGGTGGCGAAGAAGGTGGTGCCCGTGAGCGTGGCCGGGTCGACCGCCTCCGAGAAGACGATCTTCGGCCGCACCCCGATCCCGACGCCGTCGGCGCCGTCGAGCGGAGTGTGCTCGGCCAGGGTGAACGGCGCCTCCTCCGCGCCGAGCCGCGTCAGGGTCCGCGCGAAGTCGCTCTGGTTGCCGGCGAGATCGATGGCCCGCGCGGTGAAGGCATTCGGGCCGAGCGCCAGGTCCACCCCGGCTAAGGTGAAGGTCCCGGCGCCGTCCGCCAGCGTGGCATCACCGGTCTCGAGGAGGGTAACCTCCGCCCCAGCCTCCGTCTGTCCGTCCAGGTCCACGCTCGCGAGCGTGGTCGCCTGATCGCCCGCGGGCGGCGTGTCCGACGCCGGGTCGAGGTCGAACGCGGGCACGGCCGGCGCCGTCGTGTCGAGCGTGAACGACAGGCTCAGGATCGGCGAGGTGTTACCGGCCTCGTCGGTGGCCACGAGCTGCAGCGTGTGCGCGCCCTCGGCGAGCGGGCCCCCGTTGATCGCGGTGAGCGCCGGCACGTCGAGGATGAAGGCGCCACCCGGCCCGAGGCTCGGCAGCACGTCGGTGAATGCCCCCTCGGGCGTGGCGTCGAGGCCCGCGCGGAAGGCGGCCACGGCGTCGGCATCGGTCACCGTGCCGCTCACCGTGGGATCGAAGGTGATCCCGTCGGCCTCGTCGCTCCCGGTGTCGTTCGCCAGGGCCGCGCTGATGTCCGGTGCCTCACCGTCGCCGGTCTCCGGCACCGCCTCCACCGACGTGGTGAAGGTGAAGTGGACGCGGAGCGGGTTCGCGAACTTGAGGAGAATGTCGTCGATCGAGGCCCCGGGGACGAGTCCGCCGGAGGGCAGCGACACCTCGACGAAGCCATCGCCCTCCTCGGTCTGGCCGCCCGCGTTGGCGAGGGAGACGCCCCCGGCCGACGCAATGCTCGTCACGACGAGCCGCATAGGTTCCTGCAGCGTCTCGTCGGCGGACACGTTCGTGATGGTCGCGCGGGAATCGAAGGTGCCGGTGGCGCGGTCGAGGACGAGGCCGGAGAGCGTCACGTCGACGAACTCGTCGACATTGACGGGGCTCGCGGCCGTGAGGGAGAGAGTCGGCGTCGGCTCGAGCGGCTCGACCAGGGCGGGAAGGGTCGGATCGAGGAGGGCGTTGTTCAGGAGCAAGACGTCGGCCGAGAGGAGAAGCCGACCTTCCAGGGGCTCGAAGACGAGCGGCGAGCGGCGACGGGCCCGCCGCGCACCCGCGAGCTCGCGGGCCCGCCGACGCAGGCGCTCACGCGCGAAGAACAACTGGGCCAGACTCATCCGAATCTCCTGCTAACCTTTCGGACGGCCCGAGAGCCCAGGCCTCGACACGAGGCCCGAGCTTCCCTAAGGAACACCTCTACGGTGGCCGAAGTCAAGAGACATGCGGAACTGTCACATTGCATCACGCTAACTTATTAGTGCTTCTGGGTAGCTGGGCCGTTTGTCGTGACGAGACAGTAGTGCCCCGAGCCCGGCTCGGATGGTGTGCGAATGCGGGGCGCGATTGGCTCGGGACGTGGCTGCGTGAACTACGACATGGAAGACTTAGTTCCTGGCGGCCTCGCGCATATCGTGAATCTTCTCAACCACAGGACGCCCTGTGAGATCCATCACGATCCACCCTAGAGCTGGCATCATCCTCTTCCAACATCGCGCTCGACGTCATGAAAGGGTGTGCGACAACTAGATAAGAAAAATGGTGGGCTGGGACGGGATTGAACCGCCGACACCAGGATTTTCAGGTCTAGAGCACGAGGCGAGGAAGTCCTCGCAAAGTCTCGCAGCCGAACGTCGGCCGGAGTCGGTCGTCATAGTCCAGAGTAGTCCAGAATGCGCCCGAGTGAGCCTGAGCTGGGCACACGTTGGGCACAAACACGGGTTCGCTTCCCCAAGGGGACTTTACCGACGTGGCTCCGACCGTGCGATTGCACCTCGAACTCGTCGCCCCTAGCCGGTCCCACCGCGGCCCCTCGTGGGTCCTCGTTTCCCGTCTGGTCGGCGGGGCTTGTTAGTGGCTCTCGGTACTCAGACCCTCCGGGGGCTATCTGATCCTCCCGGACCTCTCGCCCGCCCGCCGCGCCCAGCTGATGATCAGCAAGGACAACGTCGGTGTGCCGCGTCGATCGGCAAGACCATCGACACGCTCGGCCGAAACGATCCGGCTGAGGCCCCTGCCGCAAGTGTATGTGGCCCGAGGAGTCGCACGACCCCCTGCGTCGAACGTGGGACAAGATTTGGGCGCTCATCTGGTGAGCGTCTTCGGCAGCTGTCAAATGCCCAAGGCGCTGGCCGTGGCTGGAAGCACGGTCGACTGGGAGGGCGTGGGACTGCGGCGCGGTCCTGGTGAGGGCCGCGCTATACGGAAGATGTCAGGTCGTTACTGGCGGACAACCCTCAACAGCATTGACGCCGTGGCGACGCCACCCAGCCCGTCGGGTACGGTCACGGTGATCACATGCGGTCCCACTGTTAAGCCGTGGGCCACGATCTCCAAGCCCGTTCCCAGCATTCTATCGAGATTCGATGTCCAGACGACGTCTTCCATTGCGCCCAGCCCGAAGTCCGGTGAGAATGCACCGCCCCGAAGCAGCACCGAGGCGGTCGAGGCCACTTCGGAATTGGATTGGGGGGAAAGGATCACAGCACTTCGAGGCTTTCGGGGCACGGAAAAGGACTCGGTCTGCGCAACGGTAGTCCGTATCCCTGAAGTAGCCACGACTTGAATCAGGCATCGCTCGCCGCCTGCCAGATGACGCGGCTGCCAAGTGTCTCGTTGCACGTTGACTGCGACGACCTTCCAGCTTGCGCCCCCATCGTTGCTGTAACGAATCAAGTACTTGAGCGCAGCCGACGGGTGACTACCCTCCCACTTCAACGTCATGGGTTTCGTCGAGTAGCGGAAGCCGTCCTCAGCAATCTTTATGCTAGGGGCTGTAGCCTCGATTTTGTGAACGTGCAACAGCTCGCCGTTCTTCAGAAAGCGGATGGCATCCGCTTCGGCCACCCACGGGACGGCCTCGTGGAAATCGATATGCGGACCATACGCATCCACGTGCGAGCCGCGTAGTCGGCAGCGGTGAACGACCAGCACCTCCCCTGCGCCATCCAGTAATTCAAGCGACACGTCAGACAGGGCGAAGTCGCCAGACGGTCGGACCACAGCGGGCAAGTGGAAGCTTGGCCGCACTTTCACGCCACCATCACGCCCAACGCGAAACGAGAGAAAGAGCGTCTCTTGCGTCTCCGCAGGTATACGCGATAGTGCAGTTCTCGAAGAGCCGGGCTCGCCAAATCGTTCGAACATCGTGTCGCGAATACCCATATAGGTATATGGCGAGACCCAGCGGTTGCCGGCGTAGCCCATAAAATCGTAGGTATAGGATGGGCTATACACATCCGAGCTCACGACGTCGAAGCCGTACTCGCCGATACTACCGGATGGATAGCTGCCATACTGCGGATAGTTCGGGTCGGCCCCAGGGGCTCCGCCTGCGGGAGCGTGTTTACGATCCAGGGCGTGACCCATTTCCTGCGCAAGGATCGCGCCACTTCCCTCTTTCGCGGCTGCTATGTTCTTGTTGCCACACCCGGCTACCGACGTCTGCGCTAATTGCGGAATCAAGGCCACTCGGATGGCCGGCCGGTCACTGTTGTCGTCAAGGTCCTGCAGGATCTCCATTAGGCCACCGGGCCCCTCGAACCCAGGCCCACACCCGCCGCCTGGCGTCCGCAGATCCTTGTCGAAGTCGATCTCCAAACAGTCCTCGAACTCCAGTCGGCCAATCGGGTACGTCCGAAGGACATAATCGAGCGTGGCCGCGAACTCCAGGCCGGTCGGAGCCTCGAGATCCATTCCCCCACCGGTGTAGTGAACGAGCACCGCGTGCACACGAAAGGTTGGAACGCGTTCGAAACTGCCATAGATCTGAAGCTCAGATCCAATCAACCGCGCGATCGGTCCGCGTGCAGCAATCGCGGTGACGACCGGCTCCTGCTCGAACACCGATACCGTGAATCTGAGCGTGCCCTGGCAATCGCTAGCGGCGACCCGAAAGTTCAAGGAATGGTTCGGATAGCCTCGATCGATCGACTCGCCCGCTCTCCCGACGATTGGGCTGTTGATCGGTTCGAGAACTCTGATGTGACGAACAGTTCCATCCGCCTGTATGCGATCGACAACGACGCGGCCCGAGACGTGAATGGGAAGCTGTAGCGGACCTTGCTGCCCGGCGCGTTTACAATCGATGTAGACGCGCAGGATCAGCTGTCGCTGGGCGACCAAAGGGACACTGTTGTTTGGCGCGTAGCCGCTTCCCTGACCGTTGATGGAGAAAAACTGAATCCCCTGAGTCCTCTCGACCCCCAGAATGATGAGGTCGGCTTTCTGGCACTCAGCCAACCGTTCTTTCAGATCAGCAATCTCGCCTTTGATCCGGTTGATCTGCTGACGGATCAGAGCCCGTTGCGCCGGTGTGAGGTCAGGATCGTCGGCGAGTTCCTCGAGCAGCTCGATCTTCTGCTTAAGGCTGGCAATTCGATCGGGAATCTCATCGCAGCTGATGTCGTCCATAGCGAGCCGATCAGAAATATTTGGGACGTTAACCTTAATTCGAGGTTTGTGCGGTTGCTACGATCCGCAGGCGACCGCCGTTTCTCCCTGCGTAACCAGCAAGAACGGCGCGTCCGCTGCGTGAGTCGCGGGTCACGACAACCCACGGCCACTCCGAGTACTCCAGCCCGGCCCGATCCGCAGCGCTCAACCGCGGATCGCCGCTGAGATGCGAGTGAAAGATCGCTACGATCTCCAGTCCGCGATCGTTGGCCCAGGCCCTCGTTCGCCGAAGTTCCGCGTCCGGGATCTCGAATTGCTGCACTCGTGGCGTTGTTCGCGCCGACAGCGCGAACTCGCAGGACAGCGGCTGGCCGGCAGTGCTTCGCTTGGCAAGGAGAAAGCCGCACGCTTCATCCGGAAACTGCCGCTGCATAAGCTCCTCGAGTGCCCCACTGACGGCATCGGTGACCAAGAGGGTTTCCCTGGGCCGTTCCGTTATCCTAGAAGGCATACAGATCCTCCATATGACGCGCAATCAACGCCCCTGCGTCGAAAGCGGCAAACGCCGCGAGGATCAGCCCGGCCCCTCCCGCGAGGATGCCGACGGCGACAGCGAACACGAGCACGGCAACGGCCAGGTTGAGAAGAAAAAACGCCGTCGCACAGAGCACCTCGTCCTCTTGGTCTGATTGATCACACTCTATCTGCGCCGCCGTGCCCAGAACGGCGAGGGCCACGCCGATCGCGAACACGATGCCCACAGTTGCGGGGTCGCGTCCAGCATAGGTGGCAAGGCCCGTGTCTTCCAGCTTGCGAACGTGCTCGGCAAGGCGCTCTCGGGTGGCCACAGCCGCGGTCGCGACGAGATCAGCGAGCTGATACTCGAGGTCCTCGTCCGTGGGAACGACCTCGAGATACGCCGCATTGCCGTCGTTGAACGCCGCGAGGACTTGCTCGAATCGCGCGCGGCGAAGAAATTCGGTGACCGAGCGCGGCAGCACGGTTGGCATCGGGCCAATGCGCACGCGCTTTGTGCGGCCTCCGGGGGCATTCACGGCAACCGCGGGCTTGCCCCGGTGCAGCACGATCGTGGCGTCGATCCCCTCCATAGCCTCGGCCACGGCACGCATGACGTTGTCGGTGACACCACGTTGTCGGAGAAAGGCGACCTGGCTCTCGTTGGCGGTGAGATCCTGCCAGAGCTCTTTCGCTGAGATGGGCCCCGTTGCGCCGAGTCCCGTGGCTATCTCGTTGACCGTGCGGTTCCAAAGACCTGCCTGAGTCATCTGGTGCGTCAACCGCAGCGCTGTTCCGGCAAGGGTGTTCATGTCGCCGAGCGCTCGTCGCGCATTGGCCTGGACAGCGCGCTCGAATTCCTGCGAGACCGTCTTGCGTTTCGCCTTGTAGCGACGTGCGTCGGCGAGATACTTCTGATAGGAGACCAGCGCGTCGGCGTTTTCGAGCGCTGCGCTGAGATCACGCTGAACTGCCGCGAGATTGATGGGGCCGCGGTCAGCGGCTGCCCGCGCGCGGTGGCCCGAGTGATAGAACTTCAATGTTTTGCCTGCTGGCTTGCGTGCCACCTTGCGTGCCATTACATGGTTCCTTGAATCACGACACCACCGACCGGTGGGCGGACCTCATCGGCCGGCGTGCGCAAAGACCAGCGGGTCAGAAGCAGCTGCGCCGCGCTTGAGGTGAAACCGGTTACGCCCTTGATCCGGAAGTGTTCAACCAGCGGATAAACCATGATCGCGAGTTGCTTGAACACGAAGCGCTCGAAGTCGGGGTGCAGTGCCGACGACGGCAAGGTCGGCGAGGGGTCGAAGAGGTTGAGCGGTAACACGAAGGCCTCGACGCGCGGTTCGGCGAGCGGACCGAGGTCTGTGAACCGGCGCCCGCGATAATCCCACAGCCCCAGAAGCCTGATCGTCTGCTTACTGAGGAGACGAACCGGATCGCCTCGTTGATCGACGCTCGGACAGACGGCCGCATCGTCCAGCACGCCAGCGATGCTGACATGCACGCGTGCGAGACCGGTCGCCGTCTCAGCGGAATCCTCGCTGATCGGAAGCTCCACCGGTACCTCGCCGACGAAGAACAGTCCCGTTGCCGTTGTGTCCCACCGTGCCTTCAGCGCGCGGCCAAGCAACGCGATCGAAGAGGCGTAGGCGAAATCATTGCGCTCGAGAAAGGGCGAAACCAGTGTCGGGACGCCGCTTGCGGGACTGCCGATGTCCACGCACAGGCTGAGAACACGTTCGCCGCGGGGATCCGTCAGCAACACGTCGCGGACCTGCAACGCCGGAAGAATGAGCCGGTCAACCTGCGGCTGGCTGAGGGGTCCCGCCGGAGCGATCGTCGGCGTGAGCTTGACACCGCTGGCGCCGGCGACAAGTCCGACCGCCTCGGCAATCATCGCTTTGCCCAGGACGTCGGCCAGAAACTCCGCAACCATCGGTTCGTCCGATCGTGTGACCGCCGCTTCGTGACCGAACTCCAGTTCCATACCGAACAGCCAACGTCTCGAGATCGTTAGCTCCACCACCGCCGCGACCTGCACCAATCCCCTTCCGAGCAGGGTGCGATCGAGTTGATAACCCGGGCCCGAGCCGCCGGACTGGGGCTCGACGGAGGTCTGAAGGGAGGCGACGATCAAGTTGATCTCGAGCTGCCATGCAACCTGTACACGGCGATCGACGGCTCGAGCGCCATTCGCAGCCTCTTTGCTTTTGCGCCGACTGCGTGTCGGCTCCACTGGCACGTCCGGACCGTCAGGTGTGACCGGCCACGTCATCTCGGCGACTGTGGGCGTCAGCAGCCGAACCTCGAGTTCGACGCCGGGCCGGACTTCGATGTGATGGAACTTCGCCGCTACTGCAGCACGGAGGAGGGGCGGCGCGAGAGCCGGTTGCCAGAGAGTGCGCGTCGTGAGAAGGCTCAGTCCCTTTGCGGCGAGTGATTGCGCGAGCTGAGTCTCGAGTAGATGCCCGCTGAACTGGACGACGGCATCGAATCCGGCGAGAACGTCGGGGGGTGACGAGGCATCGGCAGACAAAGTGCCGAAACCGACTAGCGCAGCATCGACTCCACCGGGACGGCGTCTCGGCCGATGACCTGGCTGCACCATGGCTTCTCCTGTCTTGGCCCCAATCAGCGAAAAAACCAGGGCGGATTGATCGGACCCCAGTACCTCGTCTCTCCCAGCACCGGCACCATGCGACAGTAGCCATCAGCTTCGGGCCAGGGCCGTCGGCAGCAATCGAAACCAAGCCACGCCGGTCTCCTGGAGTATGTGGGCGTTCCCGTGACCGCACCAGTTGATGGCCGTGGTTGGCCTACCGATCTGCCATCCAACCTGACGGAGCGTCCGACCGGGTAGCGCATCACCGGAGCATCCCGTCCGCAGACTGAGCAGCGATGCGTGGGGACTCGCCGTCCATGAGCACCCGCCAGATCGGCATCGCTCACTGGCCGAAGACGTACCACGTCGTCGCGCACATCACGATGATGAGCAAGCCCAAGTCGATGAGCAAGCGCATACCAGGATCGCCCATCGGTTCACCAAGCAGGCCACTTGTAAGAACGGAACGTCCGTGTCGAGGGGCATGTTCATTCCCGCGCGCAGCAGCACCCAGGTCATCCCGGCCAAGCGGATCACGAGCAGCAGGAGTAACCGAAGGTCGCCGCCGGGTGCTTTCATTGGCCGAGGAGCCAGATGACGGCGGCAAGCCCCAGCAAGATCGCGGCTACCCCGAGCGGGCGGTGGGTCATGGGGCCACCCTTCTATCACAAGCCGCCGCGCGCTATCATCCGGCGACATGTCGCCCATCCAAAAGTCACCCCGACCGGTCCGAGTGGAGATCCCGGAGGACTCGTACACGTCGCTTCTCAAGCAAGGGTGCGCGCTGCCTGGCCACGGCGCCCCGCGTGGTGCTCCTCGACGAGCCGCTCGCCGGCCTCTCTGCGGACGGCGTGGACGTGATGATCGCAATGATCCGTCGCGTGCGCGGGGAGGGCGTCACCGTCGTGATCATCGAGCACACCATGCAGGCGCTTCTCGTCCGCTATTCTCCCGTCGGACAAGGACATCATCTCCATCTCCCCCACAGGAGGCGACGCGCAAGAGCCAGACAGGCCAGACCGACGCTCAGCAGGGTCAGCGTAGCCGGTCCCGTGACGACCGCGGCGGCAGTTTGAGTGAGGGCCAAGTATTGTGGGAACTTCAGGGCCCCTCCAGAAGCGAAGACGTCGATGAACTCCCCGGTCGTGCCGTTGTAACGCAGGATCATGTCGGGTTGGGTGGTTGTGGAACCAGGGCTGCTCACGTAGAGGTTGCCGTCCGGGCCAAACACGAGGCCGCCCGGCAAGCTCAACCCGCCTCCCGAGGCGAAGGTATCGATGAACTCTCCCGTCTTTCCGTCGTAGCGCAACACGCTGCCGGTAAAGGCTCCACTTCCGACGTAGAGGTTCCCGTCCGGGCCGAACACTAGGTCGTTTGGATTCAGTAGCCCGCCGCTGAACTCGGGGACAAAGCTGTCAATAAACTCCCCCGTCGTTCCGTCGTAGCGGAAGACCTTGCTGAGGGAACCGGCGACGTAGAGGTTGCCATCCGGCCCGAAGACCAATCCGGTCGGCTCGTTAAGCCCCCCGCCGGTTGCGAAGGCGTCGACGAAGACGCCCGTCATTCCGTCGTAGCGCAAGACGCTGTTGCTAAGGATGCTACTTACGTAGAGGTTGCCGTCCGGGCCGAACGTGAGGCCGCCTGGAAAATGGAGGTCCCCGCCCGTAGTAAAGGTGCCAATAAAGGCGCCGGTTGTCCCGTCGTAGCGCTTGACAGTGTTGTCAAGGCTGCCCACGTAGAGATTCCTATCCGGGCCGAAGGCGAGCCCACTGGGCTCGGTCAGCCCGCCGCCAGACGCGAAAACATCATCGAAGGCCTTCGTTTCAATGTTGTAGCTCAGTACTGCATTCGCACCAGGGTCGCTGACAAGGAGCTCGACGGCGTCGGCTTGTCCGGGAGTCCGACTGAGGATTGCGGCGAGCAGCACGAGAATCGAAATGATCGTTCGGTGTGGTGTCATACGCCCTCCACGGTTCGATCAGGGCAACCCATAGGGTCGCTCGCAAGCCTACTGGAACGCTCGCCGGGGCAGTGCCAGTTCGTGGACCGCTGACCGATGCCAGACCGTGGAATGCAGCGCCGCCGTTGACGCTTCCATACTTGTTTGGAATCCGTGCATCGATTGCGCCTCGGTGAGGACGGCAAGCAAATCGCCGAGATCCTTGAAACCTGCCGCGCCGCGCTTTGGGATTCGTAAACGTCATCGACACACGATCGGCGCCGTGTCCGGCGTGCGGTACCTCTCGCGCTCGTTCCTGGCCATGATCGAGACCAGTCCCATCCTTGAGGATATTTGGTATCCACACGGGGGGAACATGAATTTACCAGCGAAGCTGCCCCGCTCTCGAAGAACACGGGGAGCTGGCGGGAGCTCCGAACTGCTCTCTGTCGTTCCCGATTCGTAAATTGGGCCGACACCTCCCCGACCGCCAGCCCATGCCGAGGTAAGAAAGGTAAGATTCCGTTCGGGGGCGATGCGCCGAGTCGTCCCCCGGTCCGAACCCTTGCCTGCAGGCCTGCACCTACTGAACTTCACCGAAGGGCTTCTCGGGAGGGAGCACATGATCCGGTCTTGCCGCAGCGCCACACGCGTCGGTTGCGTACCCTCTCGCCTCACTGAGCGCCGCAGGGCCGCGGTAGCGTTCCCGGTTGCGTCGGCCGCGTCCCCGGCGCGGAAGACGAGGCGCTCGAGCTGGGCCGCGTCCACCGGGCCGGCCTGCGCCTCGAGCCGAACAGTCTCCAGCAGCTCGCGCACGCTGGCGGTGACAACGCGGTGGAGCTCGCGGGCATCGGGGGTCACGGCGCCCGGCGCGGGCGGGAGCGTGCTACCGTAGCGGTGGCCATTGATTCTCTCTCCCGACGGGTTAGAGTCGATACGGCGAAGCCCTCGTCGGCGCTGACACGCCGGCGGGGCATCTTGATCTTAGGTTATAGACACCCCCACGCTTTCAATCCCAGGACTAGATAGACAGCAGCGAATATGCCCATAGCGACGTAGGATGCTCTCTCGGCATTGAACAACCACGACACCCGGGGCAATTGCCGCGTCTCGACCTGGCCGGCAATCTGAAAGGTGACCGCAATGCCGGCGGAGAATGCCGCGCCGCGAGACGCCGTTTTCACAGCGTCCGCTAGGTACCGTTCTTCAATTTCTCTCGCGCTGAATACCCAATAGTTGTAGTTGTCAAACCCCCGCTTGAGCAGGAGAAACCATAGGATGCAGAGAGCTAGTCCGGCGCCGGGCATGGTCTTCTCGAGAAGCGGGACGGACCGAGAAGACGTCATCGACAACGATATTCCGGCTAGGAAGACGGAGTGAACCACGAGCAGGGCATTGAACTTCGCCCAAATAAGACCCCCTCATAAATCCACAGACTCGCCGCCACCTGATAGCCCACACGGGCGTTTTCAAGGCGGGGATCGTCGCTAGTTGTCACCCCAGCAACTCCGTCACTGGCACGCCGAGGGCCTTGGCGAGCTTCACCACCACTTGGGAGCGCACATCCTGGATTGTGCCGGTCTCGAGATGGTGGATGAGCCCCTGAGTCACTTTGGCTTTGCCGACGAGCGGCCGTTGACTCATGCCCTTCGTTTCCCGTAGTCGCCTCACCCGGTGTCCCATAGCCTGGTCGTCATACCGAGAGTCCCGGAATTAGCGGAGTGCCCGTTCATTTCCAAGACCTTCAAGAGAGGGGTCTTCTCCCCAAAGCCTGAGAGCAGGAGACGTTTTAGGCGGGATCGACGATCCCTCCGTCGAAAAGATGAAGATGTCGTTGCGCGTGTTCGAGAGATCGCGGATCGTGGGTGACGACGCAAACGGTCCCTACGGCACGTTCGCTCCGCCCCCGCCGTACCGGGTCGTCATCCCGTAAGAGAGCAAGGTCGGGACCTGCCCCCGAACAACTAGACCGTTTCGAGGTTGAGGATTTCGCCTCGTGCGGCCCGGGTTGACTGCCACGCGGCCACGAACTCCCGAGGGGGAATGTCGCCCAGGGAGCTATGCGGCCGGACCTCATTGTAGTCCCGTTGCCACTCCAGTAACTTGGCCCGGGCGTCGGCCACCGAGAAGAACAACTCCGTATTGAGGTGCTCGTCCCGGAGGCGGCCATTGAAGCTCTCGATGAAGGGATTGTCCATCGGCTTCCCCGGCCGACTGAAGTCCAGCTGCACGCTGGCCTGGTACGCCCAGCTGTCCGTCGTCCGCGAGTAGAATTCGGAGCCGTTATCGACCGAAATGATCACCGGCGCGCCGCGCGTCTGCACGAGCCGGTCGAGGACCGCGACCACCCGGGCGCTGATCAACGACGTATCGACCTCCACCGCGAGGCATTCCCGCGTGAAAACATCCTCCACCGTCAGGATCCGGATGCGCCGGCCGTCGTCCAGCCGGTCGACCATGAAGTCCATACACCACTGCTCATTCGGGCGAGTGGGCGCGGCGGGGCGCACCCGGAGCTGGCTGGCGCGTTTCCGCCGGCGGTGCACCCGCACGCCGAGCTGCTCGGCGCGGTAGAGCCGATAGGTCTTCCTATGATTGATCCGCCAGCCCTCCCGGCGGAGCAGGATGTGCAGGCGCCGATAGCCGAAGCGGGGGCGCGCGGCGGCCAACTCCCGCAGGCGCATCCGCAAGGGGGTCACGTCGCGCCGCTGGCTGCGGTAGTAAAACGTCGCCCGATTGCACTGGACGACGCCACACGCCCGCCGCGTCGGCACCCGAAACGCCGCCACCAGATAGCCCGCCATCTCGCGCCGCCGGGCGGGCTTCAGCCCTTTTTTTGGAGGACGTCCTGCAGCATCGCCTTATCCAAGGTCAGATCGGCGACCACCTGCTTCAGCCGTCGATTCTCCTCCTCGAGCTGCTTGACCCGCCGCAGTTCGGCCACCCCCATGCCGGCGTACCGCTTCTTCCAGTGATAGAACGTCGTCTCGCTGACCCCGAGCTTGCGGCAGAGCTCCGCCACGGGCAGGCCCTGCTCGGCCTGGCGCAGCGCCTGGGCGATCTGCTGGTCGGTATACCGGGGCTTCTTCATCAGCGACCCTCCCGATCTGAGAGGACCGCACTTTGGTCAGTTCCTCAACCGTGAATTGGTCCAGTTTTTCGGGATCAGGTCCGATCATTGGTCAGTTCGGACAGGCTCGGCACAGGCGGCGGGGTGAGGTTGTGGAAGTTGGCTGGATCCTGCAGCATGACCCGATTGCGGTCCAGGTGTTGGATCAACGTGTCCTGGACATCGCGGCGTGTAAAGGGGGCCAGGAGCAGGTTGAGCTTGCGGTCGCCGTCGCGGGATCTAGTAGGCTCGGCACTCACCGTACCGATGGCGCATTCCTCCTCCTTCAGACACAACAAGCGCTCGCGGTAATACCAGTGGTCAACCTCATGCGCCGCCCAGATGAGCACTGGGACCAAAGCGCAAAGCACAACCGGACCGAGAGCGGCGAGCATTGCGATTAGGAACGTAGCGGCTATCACCACCGTCCACACAGGGGCGGCGTAGTAGAAGGCGATCACAACACCGGCCAGGCCGCCTAGTCGGGTGTGCGGTCGAGCCAAATCCGGACCGGCGCAAAATGCGTATCGTTTTAGATTACGGGGCATGCTACGGTGCTTCCTCTACGTTCAGGATCACGGTCACTCCGCCCGCGAGTACTCCTTGGTCTGTCCTGGCAATCAAGTTCAGAGAGATCCGCGAGTCCGGCTGCGCGTCTGCCGGGACTGCGCCGGCGAACTCCACCGTGTGCCCCCGCCCCAGGCTTGAGAAATGGGCCTTTCGTGAGCGGCCCACCGTCCGCCTGCAGTATCAAGCCCGCCGGCAGCGAATAGTCGCGACCCAGCAGAGTATTGCGATATTCTTCGAATCCGTCGTAGCGGCTCTTGACCAGCACCAGCCGAGGCCGGACTTCCCACCGTAGCCTGACCGGGTTGAGCCACGCGGCGGCCCCTTCAGGCGTTTCCCGCGGCTCCACGGTGAGCACGGGAGCGAAATTCGCCAGGCGCTGGCTCAGTGACCATCGCGCGTAGGCTCGCGTCACCTTAAGCTTGAGCTGCACGCGGTCCTTGGGCTCCACTTCGTAGGCGGTGGCCTCAAACCGGAACCCCTGAGCGCCCTTGGCTCGGTTGAACAACGGCACGGCCACGGTGAAGGCCTCCCCGGGTTGTACGCTGGCCGGGCTGGCGCTGTACACGTCGGTGTTTTCCTGGCCGACGTTGTTGCCGATGTTGGTATCCATGGGGTGGTAGAGCAGGACCAGCAGGCAGTAGTGCGCGGGCGGCTCTTCGGGCTTCAGGGCGGGCGTGTGCCACAGGAACTGGGTGACTGTCGAAGACATCGGCATAACGTCCACGAAACGGTAGACCTCGTTCCCGAGGGCGTCGGTCTGCACCGGAGTGACGTCCGGGGAATTGAAGCTCCATGGGCGATAGACCAGCCGCACTCTGACTCCCAGAGCCAAGTCGGTGCCGGCGTTGTGCACTCGCACGCTGACGACGTAGTCGGTGTCCGCGGTCAGATGGTAGGAGTCCGGCTCGATCGCGCCTGGGTTGTCCGCCCGGGCCACCCAGATGTCGGGGTTATTCCACGTAACTGGTAGCCCCTGCGCGTCCAGGTAGGCCTGGCTGTAAATACACGGGTCTGGGCGCCGGACGAGGGACTCGGGCAGTTTGTCGCATGGCTCCTCGGTCTTCTCGGGGTACAGGTTTGGAGACCGGGCTACAGCCCGCAGCCACTCCAAGAGTTTCACGAGCAGCACCGGTGCGACCAGCAGCACCAGAGCTATGAGTCGCAGAAGTGCGGCCAGGACGGTCGTTGGGAAGAGGACCAGGAGAGTCCGGAGAAACCTCTGAAGGGCGGTCATGGCTTCACCCTGCCAGGGAGGAGAGTGGAAGGCCGGGACTTATCCTACAGCACTCGCTCGGCCACGCGCAGGAGGCAGGCATCAAACCACGACCACGAAGCAGAGATCGAAGTGGCCCGCTGCGGTGCACCGGGACGCCGTCGGCGCACGCCGCAAGCCGCGCTCGACCTGGAACGTAGGATAAAGCGCTGAAGGGATAGTAGGACTCCAGACCTCCGCGCCTGGGTGCCCTGCTCTCATTCATTTGTTTTCGCCGTCACCGAATGCAGAGGTGGGCGATTTACCCCTACCGGTCGAGCCAGGCCGCGAGCAGCCGGCCGCCGTAGTCGTAGCCGAGGTTCGGCCCGTAGTTCTTGACGGCGTCGTCCCACGCCGCGATGGTGACCGCGGATGGCAGCTGCACGTAGTACTGGTGCCGAGCCAGGTGCCGCTGGAGTTCGTGCAGCAGTTCGCGGCGCTTGGTCGCGTCGAAGGCGCGCTGCTGGCGCACCAGCAGGTCGGTGGCCACGGGATCGTTGACGTGGCTCTGGTTCTTCTGCTCGCCCGGGTAGTGCATCCCATAGACGAAGCTGTGGGGCTCGACGTATGGGGTCTGGGGCCCGTAGGCCAGGGTGTCGAACTTGCCGAAGTAGCAGGTGGCGATGAAGGCACCGTACTCCCGCTGATCGAGCTTCGCGTCGACGCCGATCTCCTTGAACCGCTTGACCACGAGCTGGGCCGTGTCGGCGATCGCGGTGGAGCCGTAGGTGGCGAAGCACAGCGCGGCCGGGAAGCCCTTGGGATATCCGGCGGCGGCGAGCAACCGCCTCGCCTCGCCCGGATCGTGACGGAAGTAGCGTGCCCCCTCGCCGAGGCGGTCGATCGGCAGCGCCCACTCCTTGAGGGCCGCCGGAACGGCGGGGTTGAGCACGCCCACGCCCTCGTTGATCGTGTCGATGATGCCCTGCCGGTCCACGGCGAGCGACAGCGCCTGGCGCACCCGCGCGTCGGAGAAGGGCGCCCGGTCCGTTCGCATAGACACGTGGAATTCCACGTTCGAGGCGAACTCCGCGGTGCGTAGCCGTGGCCGGCGCTCCCTGAGCACGTCCTTGATTTGCATCCAGTCCGACCGCGGGATGGCCCCAGGGAATTCCCAGCCCAGGTCGTACTTGCCGGCGAGGAAGGCCGCCATGCGCGAGGCGTTGTCCTCGTCCACGACGACCTCGATGCGGTCGATGAGAGGGAGACCGGGAAGGAAGTACCCTGGGTGCCGCACGAAGGTGAGCCCCTGGTTCGGCCGGTGGCCGTCCAGCATCCAGGGGCCGGTGCCTACCACGGACTCGGCCTTCTTGAGGTCGCCGAAGGTGTCCACGCACTCCTTGGCGACGATGGCCGCGAACATGGGGCTCGCCAGCATGTCGAGGAACCAGGCGAAGGGCTCCCTGAGGGCGAACTTCACCGTGTACCGGTCGACCGCCTCGACGCGCTCGACAGGCTTGAGCATGTACGCGCTCGGATTGCCCTTGACGGTGAGGAAGCGCTCGACGGTGTAGCGCACGTCCTCGGCGGTGAGCTCGCGACCGTTCACCGGCGGCTTGGCGTGCCATCGGACGCCGCGGCGGAGCTTGAAGACGTACGTCGTCTCGTCCGGCTGGCTCCAAGACTCGGCGAGGTCGCCCTCGATGGGAAAGGTTCCCGGGGCCACGCCCGGGCCCGCCTTGTGTTTGAGCAGGCGGCTGTGAGTGAGGCTTATCGGGATCTGCACACGGTAGGCCGTCGTGAGCATCGGATCGAAGTGGGGAGGGTCCCAGCCCCGGAACGTGAGGGTGCCCCCGCGCCGGGGCGCCTGGGCCCGCGCAGGCCGGGCCGAGCCGGGAATGGAAGCGGTCACGCCGGCGCCCAGGGCGGCGGCGCCCCCGAGCAGCGCGCGGCGGGTTAGCAGCCGAGGATGGTCGTCGCGCGGCGTCATCGTGTCCCCTCCTTCGGAGAATTTGGGCGCCCGTACGCGGCAAGTCAAGCCGGCGCCGCGGGAAGCGGCGCGCAGCAGAAAGCCGGCGAGAGCCCCTGGGAACGAAGATCGCCGTGATACGCGTTCGGAGAGAATGCTGGCGGGCGGCCCCACTCAGTGGCTCACCATCAGGTTCTCGCGGAGGATGTTCGCCTCCAGCTCGAGCTCGTCCAGACGGTGCTTGACGATGTCCCCGATGCTCACGATGCCGCAGAGCCGGCTGCCCTCGACCACGGGGAGGTTGCGGTCCCGGTGACGAGTCATGCGCGCCATGACGGCGGCGATGCGCCCCTGTGATCATCACGATTCACCCAGAGCTGGCATACCTTCCAACACGGGGCTGGGCGATTGCGCCTCGTGCACTGGAATGCGCTGGAGTGTGAATCGGGCACAAATCTGGCACAACGAGCGACGAAATCACGAAGGAGTGTGCTGCAAATGGAGGAAAGAATGGTGGGCGGGGACCGCCGACACCAGGATTTTCAGACCCGCCTCCATCTCCCAGCTCGGACGGATGATGTGCTCGTACCCGTTATGATCCGTGGCTTTCGGCGCGTCGACCTAGCCTGTGCCTCCGGATCAGGACGCATAGAAACACATGATTCGGTCCGAGTTGAGTTCGAGTCAACAGGGCCGTGCGTACGGCTCGGATTCGTAGAAAGGCCTAGGACCCACCGGGCAACACGGGTTCAAATCCCTAACGGTCCTTGGCTGCCGAACGAGCCCAGCAGGTTGGTTTGCATGGTTGCGGGGGCTGGATTTGAACCAGCGACCTTTGGGTCATGAAAACGGGTAGGGTTTCCTCGTCTGTTCTCGCCTGTTAACTCTTCGCCTCTAGCGTTCTCACCTCACGCTGTAGAGGCACTCGGGCACGCGCAGATCGTCGAAGCGCGGTGGACGAAGAAGGAGCAATGACAGCAGACGAACTGCGGGCCAGAGTCGGAGACCTACTCGCCTCCGGCGTCTTGCCGCGAGTGCTCCCTGCCCCCCAAAGGAATCCAGGATCCCACGAACCCATAGCCCAAATTCAAGTGGGCCGAGTCGCCGGCACGACGTGCCTCATCTGCGGAGACCCGGCCCCGCAGGTCACGTACTCCTACCCCGACGGTCGGGACGTGCGGCTCCACGCCGCGTGTGACGCCATCTGGCAACAGGAGCGTGAGCGTCTGTAAGAACTTCTACCCGGTCGGCGACGGCCTCACGGATCTCCCGTCAGCAAGGCCCGCTCGGGCGTCGAAGTTAGTCGAAAGTCTGTAGCTCGTTCACTTCACTCGGTGTCGCTGCCGCTCACTCGCTATGCTCTCTCGGTGCGTCGGCGGCGACTCTGGAGCTCCATCGGGCCACTAGCATAGGCGGCTGCCGAAGAGCCGGTGCCAAAATAGTGCCAATCGAAGGGCCAGGAACCACTAATTATGGCAGGGCAGCGGGCTGGTAGACAGTCCGTAACTCCGTGCAATAGCAAGAGGGACACCCGTACCCGTATAGGTACGGGCGCCCTCTCAAGGCTGAAACACGGGTTCGAATCCCGTTGGGGCCACCATAGGTAGTGGGCCACGTGCTGGCCGCCAGCAGCCCACCGAACGTGCCGTCGCCGGTGAACGCGTAGCCCCGCGTGCCAGCGACGAGCACGGGCGTGCAGTCGACGCGATCCACGAGAAGTGTCTGGAGCGCCTCGCGTGCCTGCGCACCCTGACGGCGGAGGACGCCCCGCATATCGTCCGCGCGAGTGCGCAGCTCGCGGGCCACGTGGTCGCGATCCACCGAGATAACCGCCGTCGGCTGCGGGAGCGTCGCGAGCTGCTGTTCCAGGTCTTTTCTCGGCTCTCTTCCGCACGGAGCGCCGTGAGCAGGGCCTCAGGGGCAGCATCATCACCCGAGGTCCCGTGCGCGATGGCGTCGGCCAGCCGCTGTTCCCGGCGCCGCGCCTCGGCGATCTCGCTCTCGAGCATCGGCCGCCGGTCTGCTGTCTCCGCAGCGGTTTCCGTCAGCCGGGCAAACGCCTGCGCCACGGCGGCCTCCACCAGCTCGGCATCGAGAGCGTGGACCATGGCGTCCAGTACGGCCTCGTCCAGGATCGCCTGTGGCAGATGCAGGTTGTTCGAGCAGATGGCCGGGCCCCGCTTCGAGTTGTGGGCGCACCCGTAGAAGTGGCCCCGACGGCGCCCGTGATGGCGGCTCATGGCGATGATCGGTCCGCCACACGGGGTACAGCGGGTGAGCCCGCTCAGGAGGTACGGGGACGGCGGCGTCAGCTGCGGAAGGGGCTCCGCCTCGCTCAAGGCCCGGATCTGGGGAGCGAAGACACTCGCCCGCCGGTCAAGCGCCGCATGTGCGGCTTCCCAGAGCTCGTCCGAGACGATCCGGCACTCGGGCAGCTCGACCTCGACCAGGTCTCCAGGCGGCCGCGTCTCCTGGGTCTTCGTTCCCCGGCGGTGGGCCTTCCGGGTGCGATTCCAGAGGACTCGACCGCGGTAGAGCTCATTGTGGAGCATCTCGCGGATGGCGGTCGGCGCCCAGCCGTGCTCGCCGCCACGAGGAGGGGAGATCTCTTCTGCATTGAGCTGCTTGGCGATGCGCGTGATGCCCCAGCCTGCGGCTGACCGCTCGAAGATGCGGCGGACCACGGCGCCCTGCACCGGATTGATCACCCGCCGCGCTGGGGACCGGTGTGCCCCGCCGCCCGGTCCGGGCGTGCTCGACCGGACGTTGTCATACCCGTAGACCTTGCCACCGGTGACAAAGCCGCCCCGCGCCAGGCGCAGCAGGGCGTCGTGCGTCCGCTGCTGGCCCCGCTCCCGCTCCGTTTCGGAGGCGAAGCTGGTGATCCAGAGATTGAGCTTCTCGTTGGCCGAGTCGAGCGTGCGCTCCCGATCGTCGAGGTAGTAGAAGATCCGTACCCCGGCATCGAGAATCTGCTTGACGATGTAGGCCGTCTCGATCTGCTCCCGCCCGAGACGGCTCTCCTCACTCATGAGCAGCACCTGAAAGGGCGGATGAGGCCGGAGCGCGTTCAGGAGCCGCGTCAGTCCCGGCCGCTTCCGGAACTCGGCGCCACTGATCCCGTCGTCCACGAAGATGTACTCATCCCGGACGACCCAGCCGCGTGCCAATGCATAGGCCCGGGCATGCTCGACCTGCCGGGTCACCGACCGCTGCTCGTCCGTCACCCCGACCTGTTCCGTCGACTTCCGGGCAAGGATGGCGGCCACGAGCGGGCCGGCAGCTGCCAAGAGGCGTGTCAGCGGTCGCCCTATAGTGAGCCACCGGGGTCGGGGAAGCAGAGCCACCCGGGGTCGCCCATCGTGAGCCAGCCAGGGTCACCCATATGGAGCCACCCAGGGGCGGCCATAGGGAGCCACCCGGCGGGCGGTGATCGGACTCCTTGGTCGCAGCCCCAGCCCTCCTCGACCCTCTCCGAGAGGTCCAATCCGTCGGGGGAGGGGCGACGCATGGCTGGACGGAGGAGTCCGGTGACCGATGTCAGAGAGATTTTGCGCCGGCTGCAGCTCGGGGAGCCCGACCGCCGGATCGCCCGCGACTTGGGCGTGAGCCGGAACACGGTGGCGCGGTATCGCGACTGGGCGGCGCCGCACCAGCTCTTGGAGCGCCCGTTGCCGGAGCCCGCGACGCTCGCCGCGCTGCTGGCGCCAGCGTCGCGCGCGCGGGCGCCGCATGAGCAGTCGCTCGTCGAGCCGTTCCGGGACCGCGTCGAGGCCCTGCAGCAGGACGGGGTCGAGGGCCAGGCGATCTATCAGCTCCTGGTCGAGCAGCACCACTTCGGCGGAAGCTACTCCTCGGTGAAACGCTTCCTCCGGCAGCTTGCCCCGGCCGCCCGGGGCTTCGTGCGGATCGAAGTCGCCCCCGGCGACGAAGCGCAGGTCGACTTCGGCTCCGCCGGCCCGTTCCTCGACCCCGACCTCGGCCGCGTCCGCCGCGCCTGGGTCTTCGTCATGGTGCTCTCGCACAGCCGCCATCAGTACGCCGAGCTCGTCTTCGACCAGACGGTGGCCACCTGGCTGCGTCTGCACCGGGCGGCCTTCGAGTTCTTCGGCGGGGTGCCCCGCCGCGTCGTCCTCGACAATCTCCGCGCGGCCATCGTCCACGCCGCCCTGCATGATCCCGAGGTCCAGCGCAGCTATCGCGAGTTCGCCGAGCACTACGGTTTCCTCATCGCCCCCTGCCGACCGCGCACGCCTGAGCACAAAGGCAAGGTCGAGCAAGGCGGCGTCCACTACGTCAAACGCAACGCGCTCGCCGGCCGCGAGTTCCGCGACGTGCACGACGGCAATCGCCACCTCTGGCGGTGGTGCCTCGAGACGGCGGGCCGCCGCGTGCACGGCACGATCAAGCGGCTCCCGCTCGAGGTCTTCGACCAGGTCGAGCGGCCGGCGCTGCGGCCGCTGCCCCTCACCCCCTGGGAGCTCGCCGAGTGGAAGCAGGCCAAGCTCCACGCCGACTGCCACGTCGTCTTCGAGGCGGCCTACTACTCCGCCCCCCATCGCCTCATCGGCGAGCGCCTCTGGGTCCGCGCCGCGGGGATGACGGTCGAGCTCTTCCGCGACTGGGCCCTCGTCGCCACCCACCGACGCGCGCGGCCGGGCCAGCGGCGCACCCTGACGGCGCATCTGCCGCCCGACAAGGTCCACTTCCTCACGCAGACGCCGGCCTGGTGCCGGGCCCGCGCCGCCGAGGTCGGCCCCGCCTGCGCCGTCTTCATCGACGCCCTCCTCGGCGATCGCCCGCTCGATCGTCTCCGGAGTGCGCAGGGCGTCCTCCGTCTTGGCCAGCGCTACAGCGCCCGCCGCCTCGACGCCGCGTGTGCCCGCGCCCACGCCGTCGGCGAGTATCGCTACCACACCGTCAAGACCATCCTCGCCCACGCCCTCGACACGCAACCGCTGCCGGGCTTCACGCCCGCCGCGCCGGCCGTCGCCCTGGCAGCCCCGCGGCACGCCCGCCCCTGGACCACCTTCTTCCCCGACCCCGGTGCGAAGAAGGAGCGGCCCATGGACCTGACCCATCAGCTCACCCCGATGCTCCGCACGCTGCGCCTGTCCGGCATCCTCGAGACCCTCGAAGTCCGCAACCGCCAGGCGGTCGAGCAGCAGTTGTCCTTCGTCGAATTCCTCACCCTGCTCGTGCAGGACGAAGTCGAGCGCCGCGCCCAGAGCAAGCTGCGGCTGCGGCTGCGGCGCGCGGCCTTCGACCCCACCAAGACCCTCGAGGGCTTCGACTTCAGCTTCAACCCCAAGCTCAACAAGGCCCAGGTCTTCGATCTCGCCACCTGCCAGTTCATCGAACGCCACGAGAACGTCTTGATCTACGGCCCGACCGGTGTGGGTAAGAGCCACGTCGGCCAGGCGCTCGCCCACGAAGCCTGCCGGCGCGGCTTCGACGTCCTCTTCATCGACACCGCCAAGATGCTCGCCCACCTCGCCGGCGGTCGCGCCGACGCCACCCACGAGCAGCGCCTCGCCCGCTACACCCGCCCCGATCTGCTCGTCCTCGACGACTTCGGGCTCCGGCCGCTGCGCCCGCCCGGCCCCGAGGACCTCTACGACGTGATCAACGAACGGTACGAGAAAGCGTCCATCGTCCTCACCTCGAACCGGGACCGCGCCGAGTGGCCGGATCTCTTCGGCGAGGCCCTCCTCGCCTCCGCGGCTCTCGACCGCCTCACTCACGGTGCCCACTTCGTCGAGATCACGGGCGCCAGCTTCCGCGCCGAGCACACCAAGAAGCAGGCCACCGCTCGGCGCCCACGCCCCACGGCCTAAACCACCATGACCACGGTCCGGTCACCGCGCTGCACTGGCTCCGTATGGGTGACCCCGAGTGGCTCTACTTGGCAGGCCGTTGACAAGGCGGGAACTCGACCGACCCGCCCACGCACTCATGTCGACATCTCCCCGGGGCCGGGCTCACACAGTGGCGTCATCACGTCTCGGACTAAAGCCTCGGTGAGTGCGTCCACGACGGCCGTGCGTACGGCGTTGGGTCAGAATTCGGAAGGCACAAACGTCACGGGGCGTGACGTGTACCGCGCGGGCACCTGCCACGCGCCCAGCGGCCCGAGGACGATGGCCGAGCCGACAGCATAGCTCCTATAGATCGAAGGTACGGGGAGGGGAGCGCCATAAACGTCGTCCGCCCGTCCGCCGTAGATGCTCTCCCGTATCTGCATGGGTCTCTCCTCCCTATATCCCTGGTATCCCCCAGGTACCTCCCAGGTATCCCAGAGGGTATGTCCTGACCTCATAGGGGGGAGGGACCCCGGTCTAGGCCCCCCGTCATGACCCCCCGTTGCACGTCATCGGGCTTGCGATGGCCGCGCCTGGAGATCTCACTCCCTCAGCTGCCGCCGGCCCTTCCGGCCCGGCCGCGATGCCTCCTCCTTCAGGTACGCCTTGACCGCGGCCAAGGACACGCGGATGTCGCGACCCTCCTGGATCGCCTCCAGTCGTCCATCCCAGATGGCCCGGTACACCGAAAAGACATGCCGCACGCCCAAGGCCGCCGCGGCCTCCGGGACGTCGAGCCAGTCTCCTGGGCCGACCTCGCGCTCGTAGACGTGGCCGCGCCAGACCCGTTCAACCGTCCCACCTGACCGCGGCCCCGGGGGGTTGTCCCAGTAGAACGTGATCCGCGGCCGTCCGCCGGCTGGCCGGCGTGCCCGGCGTCGCGCCATGGCCGATATGTATACATGAAAATAACTCCAACACAAGTCTTGCAGGACCTTTGCATCTCCGGGACATGTCGTTCGTGTCGAGGAGCTCGACCCTCACGCGGTCGTCGACGTTTAGCTGTTCCGAGCAGCGCACTCTGGGAATCCTGAAGGGCTGGAACGTAAGGCTCACCGACACTATATGGCCGATACTATATAGGCCATACCCCTTTGGCACAGGGGAGACAGAAGACGTGACGACAGAGAATCCGGCTTGTGTGCCGTCCGCTTACAGGATCGACTTCGGTGGTTGCAGGGGCTGGATAATGCAGAACGCTACACGGAACCGACCAGCTTCTGGATTGACCTACTTTCTTAAACATTCCGGCCGTTTGCCGGCCTCGAGAGGGTAGCTCGCTCGGTCGATCGGGACTCGTCGAGGCAACGGTGGCCCTGGCAGAAGCCTCGCCCGTCAAGCCCGGCTTGAGCGGATGGGCGATCGTTCACTCCCGAGCAGTAGCGGTGCTCATTGCTCATTGACCTACGACCTAGGTCCCATAGCCTCAGCAAGAGGGTCCCCTGTACACGAATCGACAGACGACGACGGCGCCCAGCCTGATTTGAATCGGCTCGACACGGCCTGAGCAGCAACCGCTCGCCCGCACGAGGTGACACTGTGTCCACAATGGAGAACGTCCATGACGAGTGCAGAGACGAGAGACGGTTGTATGTGCCTCGACTGTCGCGCTGGCCATCCTTCCGGGACTGCCTGGCCGCAGGCCGACCGGTATGAAGTACTAGCCAAGATTCAGCCGCTCCAACTCTAAGTGAAGGAGGCTTCCATGGCAGCACCAATCTCTATCTTCTCGAGGATCTCGACGACGCAAGCAAGACGACGCGGCTCGCGAATAGCGATCTCGCTGCGCTTCATCACCCTCCAAACTCTCGACGGTCCTCGAACGTGCGCCATGCCCTCGACCGGCACGGCGGTGACCGGGTTTCCGACAGGCCGTCGTGCAAAGCTCGGCCCTCTGAGCCTTCCTACGGTCGTCACGGCGGGAGGAATTACCCCGCTTCGGATGCGTGTTGAGCGTTGCCCTGCGGTAGCTGCTCGCCCCACTGAATCGCAGAGAGTGAAATACATCAAGACGCTGAGTTGTCTCCGGTCAGCGCCCGCCCGACACATCACTCAGTTGCGCTGAACTCCGTTTTCGGGCGAAGACCGGCGGCACGCGCCCCTTCACTATTATTCAGCTCAGTTTCGGATACCGCCTCGCTGTAGGGAGGGCATTATGGAGACACCATCGAAACCTATACCGGTCAAGCTGTCCGACGGTACGGTCTTTCGCATTGAAGCGGCTCTACTTGGTGGCGAGGAGGAGGTAGCCTTCGCCCTTCCCGATTACGGAACTGACACAGACCATCGACGGCATCGCGCGCTCGAAGCGGCTGCTGATCTCAACAGCAGCGGCTCCACCAGCTGCCGCGTGGCGACGCATACGCCGTTCGCCAATCTCAAAGCTCCTCGAACAGAAGCGGTCGCCGAAGTGAACACGCTGATCCGATTCGCCGTGGCGCTCGTCGCCGCGTTGTTCGCGTGGGTTGTCCCTTCACTCGCCTCGGCCGAGCAATGGGTCTCCATCGGGCCGTTCGGCACGCCCCTTCAGAACAACGACGTCATCAGCGGTCAGGTCAATGCGCTGGCGGTCGATCCTCGCGACGCCAACATCGTGTATCTGGGCGCGTCCGAGGGCGGCGTCTGGAAGACACGCGACGGTGGGGGAAGCTGGATTCCGCTGACCGATACGCAGCTCGTGCGCAAGTTGGCGTCGGGCATCACCAAGGCGACGCTGTCGATAGGGGCGCTGGCCGTCCATCCCGCGAATCCGCAGGTCGTGTATGCCGGAACCGGCGATCCGAACATCGCGGCGTTCGCGTTCGGTCCCGCGCTCGGCGTATTCCGCTCGACCGATGCAGGCGGCTCATGGACGGCGGTCGGCGCCAATCCTCTCCAGGCCGGATGTGAAAACGGCGCCGTGGCGCAGGCCGTCGTCAATCGCATCCTGGTGGTCTCGGGCCGGATGACCCTCGTTCATGCCGCCACGAACGTGGGGCTGTTCAGCCTGGCGGAAGATGGAAGCGACTGCTGGAAGCGCTCCACCAACGGCCTTCCGATATCCGGCAATGCCATCGACCTGGTGGCCGATCCGTATCAGCAGGTGCTGTACGTGGCCTTCTGGAGCCGAGGCATTTTCCGCTCGACCAACGTGACGGGCACGCAGTGGACCATGCTCGCCGGAGGACTTCCCACGTCCGGTTTCGGACGCATTGCGCTTGCGTTCGGCGGCAGGACCGGCATCGGCTTCGGCCAGCCGTTGCCGTTACTCTATGCAGGCTTCGACGGGTTGTCCCGCGGCTATCGTCTGTTCACCACGCGCGATGCCGGCGCGACGTGGACGGAGCTGCCGTCTCCGCCCAGCGACGGCCAGCTCAGCTTCAACAACACGATCGCGGTCGGCTCCTATAGCTCCGACGAAGTCTACATCGGTCAAATAGGGCTCTGGCGGTCGACCGACGGCGGCAGGATGGGCGGCAAGAACAATTACGGCGTCGATCCGCCGGTCACGACGAATTCGTGGACCGGTTTGAGCTGCTGCCTATCGCATGCGAATCCGTGGCGCAAGGGTCTCGATCTTCACGGCGATCTTCACGATATCGTGTTCGCGCCCTACGGCAGCTTCCTGCCGACACCCGAGCAAGTCCAGGTCGTCTACGTCGCAAGCGACGGCGGTGTCACGCGCGGGGACATCGACTTCGAGGGCGTCGTCAGCTGGAAGGCGTTGACGAAGGGATTGGCGATCGGGCAGATCGGCACCATCGGTCTCGATCCGGGCCTCGCATCGGTGACGGTCGCCGGCTATTGGCACAACGGCGACATCCTGTCGGTCACCACGCTTCCGGACGCCTTGGCGATTATCGGCGGCGACGGCTTCCAAACCACCATCGACGCCGGCAACCTGACCGTCTACTTCAATTGCAACGCAGGATTCGGCGGCTCGATCTGCCGAGCGACGCCACCGGCGCCGTTCGCAACGTCCTTTGCCACCGAAACGATCTGGAGCGACCAGACGTCGTCCAAGATGTGGAGCGACCCGCATCGTCCCGGTCACTTACTGCGTCTTCAGGCCGGACTGCTGTTTCGGACAACGGTTGCGAACACCGCGGCAGCGAGCATGCTCGACACGCCGGCGGCGTGGCAGGCGGTGCAGCCACGCGGCACGACGGGACAGATCACGACTATGGCGTTTCGCAGCCGCTTGCTGGAGGCGCAGCCGGTGTACTACGTCGGAACGAGCGTCGGGCAGATTTGGCGCGGCTCTCCCGAGGTTCCGTGGACGAAGATCTGTGAATGCGGCGCGACGATCAACGCGATAGCGCCAGAATTGTTCACCAATGAGCGCATCTTCGCGGTGACGAACCGGTCCAGCAGCCCGGGCCGCATCAAGGAGATCACGCGGACCTTCACCGGCTCCTGGGAGATACGCGACATCGACGCGGCCTTCAAGCCCGAGCTCGACGTCTCGCAAATCACGAGCGTGGTCGCCGACCCGGCCGTTCCTGCGGGCCAGGGCCGGACAATTTATGTCGGGACCGACCAGGGCGCGTATCGCGGACGCCTCGAGCCGCTCGTGATTGATTCCGGCGTGAAGGCGCTGCTCGACCCTGTGACTACGTTCGAGAACTGGGTGTGGCGGCGCTCTCCGGGCGTCCCTAATGTGTGGGTCACGGACCTTGAAGTGCACCAGAGTCTAGCAGCGCGGGACCGCAGCGGCATCGTGCGCGCAGGCACGTATGGACGGGGCATCTTCGAGCTGGATCGCCAGGTGCCCACGGTCGTGATCGAGAGGAAGCCGATCACGTTGAGCGTCCACGCCCTTCAGATGGGCATGGACGGCCCGGCGTCGCCGCTGACTGTGAAGATTCCGGTTGCCATCAAGGGATACCGGGACACTCGCGAAACGCCGTTCGACGTGCCGCTTGCCGAAGGTGCGGAGATTACACTGGAGGCGCCACGCGAGATCCGTACGCGTAATGCGATCCTCGAGTTCCAGGGGTGGGCCCTTCCCGGACACCGATCCGGGCGTCGCAACACGATCACGGTGAAGGCGGGGGAGGCGGCCAAGGCCATTGCGTATTACGAAGAAGAAAAGCTGATTCTCGATCCGAAGGCGAAGCCGTTCCGTCTGACCGCTTCAGCGGCCGCCCGAGCGGTCTGTGTGCAGAGCCTCACGCACGAAGTCGTGGTCACGTGGCAAATCCTGGGCGGGCAGCGGCCGGCGAAGGTGCGGCTGGAGATCACCACGCCCGACCGGCAGGTGGAGAACGTCGAGCTCAAGCCCATCGAAGGCTCGCAAGCGTTCCCGATGACGTATCCCGCAGGCGGGGACGTCACGGTGAAGGCGACGGCGATGGATTCCGGCGGGGGCAGCGCGGCGACGCAGTCGAGCGTGCAGCTTCAGGCGTGCCCGAGGCGTTAAAGCGGAGCCTCGATCCGGGTCGCTGTCGAATTCCTGGGGCTGCAGGGTGTACGCGACGTCCGGAGCATTCCATACACCGGCGAGCTTGACGCTGCGGCTCGGTACGCGAAACACGTTCGTGCCGCGGCGCCGTCGCCGTAGGTCCCCATGACATCGCCCTCCCCAGGCACAGGCGGTCGTCATGTCGACCATCTATCGAGCCTCGCGCGCGGCACAGACCAATCCGTTGACCGCGCTGCGGCATCGATAGCGAGTCGAGTCCGAACCATGCGTTGCGCTTACCGCGGTTGTCTTCCGGAAAGATCCCTGCCCGACACGTTCAGAACCACGTTCGAGTTCCCATTCCGATTGCGCCAATGGCGAGCGCCACGTCCGCCAGGTTGAATGCGGGCCACCATCGCAGGCACACGTAGTCGCACACCCAGCCACGGAGCGAGCTTTCCCACGCGTGGCTCAACGAACCGCCCAACAGCAGCCCCGCGAACCAGCCGTACCCGGGCTGCAGCATTGTCACGACCACCAGCGCTCCCGCGGTAAGAATCCAGGCACTCCAGAGCGCCGCCGGACACGGAGCGCGACACGTACGCAAAATCCGCACCCGAGCTCTCACCACTTGTAGCGTGCCCAGCGCACCGAGCGGGACGACTCTCAAAGAAAGCCGCCGGAGGACAATCACTTTCAGTCCTTGGTCCAGGAGCGGAACGAGAATCAGCCCCGCTAGGAGCGCGCTCATCGGGACACACCTTTGAAGTAACTGGTCTGTCTCACCGCTTACATCTGCGACGACGGGTGGCACCCCTTCGGAGCAGCGCCATCGAGTCCGGTAAGGCCCAGGTGGACCGCTTCCACCCGCATGTCGTGACCAATCCATACCATCGACGGCCACACACCGACGACGAAACGACGCGAAATTGCGCGTACTGGATCGGGAATCAGCGGGAAAGTCAGTCCCTGCTCTTGGGCGACTGCCGCAGCGCGGTCCGCCGGCTCGCCGTCGCCGATTGCCAACACCATCGGACCCTGGCCACGCGAGACCTCGAGTGCCCGCCGCAGCTCGCGGAGCTGCTCCAGACTCGGCTCGCACCAGGAAGCCCAGAACGCGAGCACCACGCGCCGGCCTCGCAGCCGGCGCATCGAAAGCTCGGCTCCGCCGTCAATGCAGAACGGGAATTCCGGCGTGCGGTCTCCGGCGACCACCGCCAGACGCAGGGGCTGCCACGACAGCTGTCCACCCGGCTGTACATGTTCGGCAAGGACCCTACCCAGCGTCGGCTCGGAGACGGGCCCCTCCTCGCTGAACACTATACGACCCCGATGGTCGACCACCACCGTGGCGGGCACCTTCGACACACGCAATGCCTCCGCCCAGTGGCCCCCGACGTCCTCGCCAACCACGAACCCCGCCTCGGTGTCGATAGTGACTCGCGGTGCCTTCGGCAGGCTGCCGGACGGAAGGAGGACCACCGCCACCACGGCCGCATCGCGCACGCGATCAAGCGCCCTCGCCAACGTGCGGGCGGTGTCCGCCCACCCGTTTGCGGCAAAGTGCACTACCGTTGTTGTCTTTCCATCCGCGGGGGCAAGGCCAGACGCCCATGGGCCGAAATGCCCCACGATTCCCACCGTCCCATCGGGACGGACGCCGCGGAGCGGTACCACCGGCATCGTTCGGCCGCTCTTCGCAGGCCAACGCACGCTGGGCCAGATAAGGACTGGGACGTAGAAGCCGCACGCGTGTCCGGTCACAGGCACCTTAGAGCCGCTGCTGGTGATCCTGTGGCCGTACACGTCCAAACACCGGAGCGCGAAAACGACTGGGGATTCCGAATCTTCAGTCACGAAACGGTGCTCCTCGACCCGCTGTCCGCCGCCAAGCGATCTTCCGCCGATGATGAGCGGCATGGACTCAGGGCGATCGTGAGACCAGACGAACCGATCGATTGTGCCGCCCGGGATCCAGCTGTCGAGGGCATCGATCATCCCCAACCGCTTCACATGACGGACGACTACCGGTCTCGACGGCGCCAGCGCGATTCGTCCGAGCACCAGCACCCCCTCGGGACGGAGTTCGACGCCCGCTACGCCTACTCCGGCCGGGGAGGGGTGAATGCCACTCAACACCTGCTCGAGCTGACGCTGCACCTCGAGAGCCCCTCGGATCTGGTCACGGAACTGAGCCAGTGCCCGGTCGATCTCGTCGCGGACGCGGTCGCGAGCCTTCTGTTCGACGATTCCTTCAACCCAGGGCACGAAGATACCGTCGACGTCCACCAGCGGGTCGCCGTCGCGCCGCGGCTCGAGGGCTCCTTCCACCACCGACAGCGCGAACGCCTGGCGGATCGTGAACGTAAACTCGTCGGTGGTGCTGCCGATCCCCAAGTCATATGTGATTGCTCCACTGCCGGCGACGGTGAGCACGAGTCGCCCGGGCTCTAGATCGAAGCCGGCGGCAGCCCAATTCGGCCGGACCTTGCCGCTGTACGCGAAGCCGGAGAATGAGGACTCACCGGGCAGGCCCTGCAAGACGAGCGATTTCAGGAGCGGAAGAAGATAGTCGCGGCCGACACCAATTGCGAAGTCCGACCCCGCCGGGGCCAATCCGCTAGAGAAGCTGGCCACGGCCCCGGGACCCAAGGCCCGTGGCGTAAGCAGCAGCATGAGCGTTACTGACGGGCGGTCGGGATTGAGCCGAAAATCCAATTGATGAACGCCCTCGGGCATGTTGACCTGGAAGGTGATCGGCCGGAAATCGCTGCGCAAGACGTTATGGACTATCCGCTGGATCCGTGCGCGCTCCTCTTCCGGCAAGCTCGTCCCGGCGGCGGGCAGGAAGGCGACTGCAAGGCCGGTGGTCCGGTCCAGTCCAATGAAAGTGCCGAAGACCGGACGAACCCGTCCTAGCAGGCCGGGGTCAAACGTCGGCTCTAGCCTTGTCAGCACCAGCTTGCCCTGGACGATGAGGTCGCCGTGGAGGAACTCGGGTAGCGAAGGCTGCGGGCTTCCGTGGACCCATGCTCGTACTCTGGAGCTGACGCTGATGTTGTAGGACCGTGCGGACCCGAACGGTCTCGCTACACCTGTGGTCAGAGAGACGCTGATGTTATGGCCGACCAACAGCCCTTGAAGGAGTGAGACGGTGGGCGTCGAGAGCTGGATCTCCACCACGGCCTGCACTCCGGTTCGTTCCGAGGGAGGAACAGGATCATCGGATCCTCGCGGCGTATCGTTGACAAAGAGCCGCCTGCTGTGAAGCAGGACCGGAAAGTTGGTGTCCTCGTTCTCGTGGATCGCGGCCAGGATGCGGTTGACCACGTGCACGGGGACCTCGACGGCGACATCGTATTCGCCGGTGAGATTGGCCATGGAGCCCCTCCTCTCAAGTCACTCCCCTGTAGAAGTCACTCCCCTGAGTGGGAAGTCACTCCCTTGCAGGTCACGGCAAAGTTCACCGCCGACGGAGTTCCGGAAGCCTCGAAATTGGCCATGGGATCCTGGAGTCCATCCACCATGACCATGCACTCATCCCCGCTCTGCTCTTCGGCTCCGTTTATATCGCGCACCAGGAGGTGGCAACGGACGGTCCATCCTCCCGAGTCCGCGCTGGGATCCAGGAGGCGCTGAAAAACGTCTTCTTTGCCATCCAGCGTCCGTGTGGGCACGGGGTTCTCCTCGAAGAAAGTGGCCGTGACATTACTGGGGTCAGTCCATTCGAACTGAATCCGGATCACCGTCAACTCCAGCTCCGTCGGTACTCGTACGTCAACCCAGAGTTCATCAGATGGTACTGTGCCTGGGCTAAAGCTGCATCCGGCAAAGCCGAAAAGCAGTGCGATGATGAGCACGATCAGCGGTGTCAGCAGGACCACCGTATCCGGCATCGCTCACCTCCTTCAGAGCCTCTCCGTGGACCTAAGGAGACGGGGCTGGCGACATCACATTCCCTCGTAAGTCAGCCCCTTGCAGGTCACGACGAAGGTGAGATCAGACACCGAACCCTCGAAGGTGTACTTGTAAGCCTTCGTTTCATCCATCAGCACGAAGTCGCATGTAACTCCGTCTTGGGAGGTGGTCCCGGCGTCGTCGTGTACAGTGAGGCCGCAATAGACGCTCCATCCTCCCTGGGCAGGCCACCGGGTTAGGACGTACGAAAAGACCGTGCTGCCATCGTCGTTAGTGAAGTAGGGGTTCGGTTGATCGAGACCGCCCATGTCACCTTCCGGGTCAGTCCAGTACAGCTGGAGACGGGTCACCGTGAGCGCGCCTAGCACCCGTACCATGAATTGGAGTTGAGGCGCACTCCCTAGTCTCGCTCCGCATCCGGCGAAGCCCAGTAACAGTGCTATCACCAGCACGAGGAGCGGTGTCAGCAGGATTACCGGGTCGAACATCCTGACCTCCGTTTAGAGCGTGCTCGCGGGCGCAGACCAACGGACTGTCCGACGTGCATTCTTTCATCGCAAGAAGGCAAGCTTCACGGTTCGCATTCTCAATTCAGCCTCCCGGGGACCACCACAGCAGCGCGAGAGACGCGCCGGCGAGCGCGAGTGAAACCGCTCGGATAGAAGCAAGCCCTGCGATGCTCCGCTGCTCGCGTGTGCCCTCGAGTAGCGCGCGTCCGATGGCGTAGCCGGCGATCACATTGAGGAACACGCTGCCCGGAGCAGCATCGACTGGAACCGCCCCCGCCATCCCAAGCACCGTCGCTCCCAGCGCGCCCTCGAGCAACTGTGTGGGAATGCGTCGCCGGAACACCCCAGCACGGTCGGAAAGCCGGAGGCCTAGGCGGCTGTTGGTCGGCCGGCCGACGCAGCAACCGTTCAGCAGACACCCGATGCGGGTGAACACCATCCCGATCACGATGATGAACGCGCCAATATCCCAAAATGCCCAGAACGGCAGCTTCAGCGACGCGAGCAGCGGCATCGACGCGGGGACCGCCACCAGGCCGCCGTACATCGTCTGACCGCCGATCTCGCGGCGCCAGATCGTCGCAGGGTGATCGCGGAACAGGTCCCAGTAGGCGGCAACGAACGCCAGGCGCGCGCCCAGCAGAGCGACCGGCAAAAGCAGCACCGCGGCCAGGTACACCCGCGTGCCGTCGAGGCCGCGCGCGTTGGCGACCCCGTTGCCCGCGATAAGCCCGATGACCGTGCCGACGTAGAGCAGTGCTGGATAGCTCCACACCGGCCGGCCGCGCCAGTAGAACAGAATGGGGCGCATCAACTTGTCCCCTCACCGCCGAACTCCCCTCCAGGCGCTACTAAACCCGCACGTTGCCACAGCATATACCCGGACGTTTCAACATTCAGCATGTTGCGCTCAACTGGTGCCTCCGCTTGGCCGCGGCTGCCTGGCCTTGGAGGGCGGGTGGGTACACATCCTGAGGCCGGTCCGAAAAGGGGCGCGAGGGCCCGGCCGGTTGATGCCCTGGTGCGGTCGGCGAGGCAGGCGCTCACGGACGTGACCGAGGAGACGAAGTGGGATATCGTTCGTGATCTGGTGGAGGAGATCAAAGTGTCGCTAGACAAGACCCTGGAGATCGTGGGCCATATCGGCCAGCCGGAGAGCGTACCCACGGACGCCGGGAAATCGAGGAGGATAGGCAACATCAACGGAGGATAGGCAACATCAACGCCCTCCGGCGGCGGGCACCCCACGCGTGGCCCCCGTCCTCGTGACATAAGGTGCCAGACTTCCACGCTGGCCGCCCCGATACGGAGAGAAATGGGGAGAGGGATTCGCGTCCCTCCCCCCACAGCACTTAAACTCTGCGGCGAAAACGTCCACCAAATCAATTTGGTGGCCCCAACGGGGTTCGAACCCGTGTTTCAGTCACGACCACGTTTTCGCCCATTCGACTCCGTAGTTTGCAGGGCAACAGAGCGGCGGCAAGGGCATGCGACTAAAACCCGCAGCCTGAAGTTCCTTGAAACTCAGTAGTTGCTGGTTCCAAATCGCGGGCCCGAAACCACTTGCAGGCGAACGCGCCGGGCACTTGTAATCGGTGCTTGGACGAAAATTCCGCCGGATGCCGACGTGCGTCCGGTTGCGGCGTATCGCAGCACAGCGGAGTTTCAGGCCGGTACGCTTCACGAGAAGGGCGCCCGCGATGAGGCGCGCGCGCGAACGTCTCTGATGCTAGGCGCTCGCTTACTCGCACCAGCGGGCGATCCCGACGATGCCCTCCGCCGTTCGCTGGAGACTCGCGCGGGACGACACCTTTCGTGAGCATCGGGCCGCCTTCTACGCGTGGCAGGATAGTGCTGTCGCGCGGATCGCCGCCGGGGACCTGCCCGTTGAAGCAGCAGTCGGAGAGATGGTCGCACGCGTCAAGACATACAACGAGCGGGTCGACCAGATCCATGGAACTTGCACGTCGATCACGCACCAGCGGTGGAGCCAGACGGGTCTGCGCCCGAGGCAATGTTCCACGACGCGAGTACAGAGGAGTAGCCGTGAGACAACGTGCTCGACCCGAACACTGCGCAAATGTGCGGGCAGCGGATGGCGTTTGAGTTGGCTATCCTCTCACCGGGCGCCTGTGCCCCACGTCGACACGTTCCCCACCCCGACAACCTCCCGTCGCGCGGAGGCCCGAGTCCGATCTCGACTCGGCCATGCTCGCGCTTCACGCCGACATCAGCGACCACCAGGCGAAGATGCTCTACCGAGGCACGACGCGGATGAAGTTCTGAGGGGAGCCGCAGGCCCGGGGGCTCACGAGCAGTCGGCAAATCCCGGAGGCCGCGCCGCCCACCACGACTCCCAGTCCGCGCGGCGATCCGATGCTTCGGTCCTTGCCGAGACCGTGAGGAGACCTTCCCGCGCCTTTACGCGGGCCAGCTCGGTGTTACTGTCCAGCGTCGAGATGAGCGTGTTCACGACACAGGTGTGCTTCGCGCGCATCGTGGCCAGGAAGTACGCTGCCGTGACAGCGAGCCCTTTCGCCTCGACCTCGTCACGGCCCTTCACCAGATCGTGCCGTCCGGTCACCACCTGGAGGAGGTCCCGCTTGACGGCATCCTTCTCGGCCTCGACACAGCGAAATGTGGCGCGCGCCCTGACCCGCTGAAACGGATTTCCCTCGGAGCGATGCCACATCGTCCGCATCGCCTCGCGGCTCCGATCGTCCTGCAGGCTGCAGATGTGCGACAGGGAGAACGCCGCCAGGCTCACATCGGCCTCGGACGATCCGCCGAGCCTCGAGCGAAGGGCGTCCTTGACGGTGTTATCGGCAAGGGCGAGGGCGCCGAGCTGCTCGATGACGGCGACCTGCATCTGCCATCGCTCGTTCCCGTACTTGGCAAACAGCTCCTCGACCACCCGCGTGCCTGTCGTCGAGATGAAGTCACGGTCGGGATTCTGAATCACCGTGACGGCGACGTTGTGCTCGGCCTTCACGGTGACGCGGCCAAGGACTCCTTTTTCCGTGGATGACACCACGAGGTTGTACGTGCCTTTGGGGATTCCCTTCGGGAATGCGAACCGGCCCCTGCCGTTTGTGAGAGCGACCTCCGTGGCCGCCGAGGGCTCGGCGGGAAATAGCTCGAGCCTGACCGACGGGGGTAAGGCCCTGCCTTGGAGGAACACGAGTTCTCCTTCGGGCTGGACGAGGGCGGGGCCGGCATCGACGATCGTGATCAGGATGAAGAGCCCAAAGCTCAGAGCCGCGGCGATCGAGGTGAGCACCCTGGACCAGAGCCCCAGGGGTGGGACCTGAATGTCCCTGACGTGGATGCCGCCACCAAGTACGGCCGTTCCCAGGAGCAGTCCCGCGAAGGAAAGGATGTACATCGACGCCGGTTGGAGTCTGACCAGGTACGGAGCGAGAGTCTGAATGAGCTCAGTCATTTTCGTCTCCCTGATTGGCTTTCGGCCCGGTCCACCCCAGCGGGTGTGACGTCCAAATCCGGTAGCAACGGCTATGCCACCAAGTGCCGACTGACTCAGTCGCTGGGATGCGGTCTGTCGCGCGACTCGTGCGCTTATTGCGCTTTGTCTCGGGGAGGCGGCAGACGAAGCGCTCCCGCTGCGAGTCTGACCAACTAACTTGGCCGGCACAAGCGCCATGTCAAGGAGCCCGGGGCGGCGCCCGGCGTGCTCGCGTCACTCGCACTCTCCGCGCACCGGCGTCCTTCCGAGCTCCCTCCGCCGCCGGCGGGCCTCGGGCGTAACGCCCGCCGAACCCCGCGCGCCGCGTCACGAACCGGGCATTGGTTGACTCACGGGCGCATTGCCCGACCCGACGGACTGCGCCGTTGAGGATGACGTCAATGGAAATCACTCGTTTCCTGCGACACGGCTCTGGCATGCGCATTGCCCTCACAGTTCGGCATGCGTCGCACGAGCATCGACAGGGCAGAGAGATCGGGCACCGTGAGGCGGACGCGGGCCGCCAAGCAGCGCAGCCCCCGCATGGAGTACAAGCATCCGGCCGTGCTCCTCGTGATCATGGCCCTGATCGTCCTCATCGGGATGGTCGCGGGAGTGGGCGCGGCGAGAGGCTTCTTGTGGCCGCCCCCTGCGCCGGTGTTGGCCCTGATGGGGTCGGTGCTGGCAACCTTTCTCTTCGTCCTCGCGGCCCTCATCTGGTTCATTGGCAGCATTTTCGGTGATCAACGCTTTACCGCCGCGAGTCCCGCTTCCCGGATCAAGCTGGCGAGTCAGGCGCTCGCGCCGGTCATGACGATCCTAGGACTCTTGCCGAAGATCCCTGGCAGCTCTGGTGCTTCGTCCTGAGGGAGGAGAAGGACATGCGCAAGACAGGGACCGCCCGCTCAAGATCGGCTTCGACCCAAGAGCAAGTCGCTCGAGTTCAGAAGAAGCTCGCGTTCAGGCTCCTCCTGGTCTTCTCGGTCCCGTTGGTCATCATTCTCATCCTCGGCGCCTACGCTTTCCGGCTGAGCTCGCGAGTGAAGGAGGTCGAGGCGCTGGAGCGGGTGAATCTCGTCGAGCGCGTATACGGGACCACCCGGAACCTGCCGTGGGCCATCAGCGAGTACAGCGAGCTGGCGACGAAATATCCCCACCACCAGGTATTCGTCCGGCTCGGCGCCCTCTACTTCGAGCGGGGAGAGCCTGACGACGCCGCCCGGGCAATCGCCCAGCTGAACCAGGCTCTCGAACTCAAGCGCGACTACTGGGACGCGTACAGTACCCTGAGCTACATCTACGTCGAGCAGAAGAAGCACCGAGAAGCCATTCAGGCGGGAGAGGCGGCGCTTCGCGGTAACAAGTTCGACGCCCAGACGTACAACAATCTCGCCTGGATCTACGCCCAGGACACGAGCCTAAAGGACCTCCCGAGAGCGGAGGGGATGGCCCGGAAGGCCGTGGAGTACACGCGTTGCCTGAACCCCGACTACCTCGACACCCTCGCCGAGATCTACACCGGACTGGAGCGACACAACGAGGCGGCGCGGATCCGTCGCTCCATCACGGAAATCGCGGGCACGAAGTTCGTGTCGAAGGAGATCGCCGCCAAGGAGCTGTGTGCCAGGCCGCGACCGGCCTCTGCCGCGGCGACGCTGGAGTCGTCGCGATAATCGAGCACGTGGGGCAGGGGACACCTCGCGATGACGGACGCGTCCCCCATCAGGAGGAGAGGGTCATGAAGCTCAAGGTGTTCATCGCGTTGTCGCTGCTGCTGGGCTCGCTCTTCTGGGCTGGTTCCGACGGTCTGCTGTCGCGGGCGGCCGAAGGCCGTCCGTCCTGCTCGGCGTGTGACTGAGCACGACCGCGGCCACGCCGTCTAGAGACTTCCGTCGGGCGTGTGACCGACGGCGATCGCCTGGACCTGCTCCGTCGTGAAGGGCGGCTGGAACAGCGCGGCGTTCTCGTGCTGCTGGCGGAAGAGGTCGAGGATCATGTGCATGCGGTCGGCCAGATCCGCCCAGTCCTCGGCGCCCGAGCCGGAGTCCGAGGTCGGATCCACCGTGCTCAGGAACGCGACGGCCTCGGGGTCGTCGAGCTTGGCGAGATGCTCCGGAAAGCTCTCGGTGAGATCCGTCCCGAGGCTGTGCCGTCGGCTCCTGGGGCGGCCCAGCGTCCGGGTCTGGCACCTTATATCATGGGGACGGGGCCACGGACGGGGCCGCCGCCGGAAGGCGTTTCATGTGACCTATCCTCACGCTAGGGCTCACTCCTCTCCGCTTGCAGCCCGGCGTTAGCCGCCATCCACGATCATTTCCCTTTGAGCGGTCAACCCGAACGAACTCAGCCTACGCAGAATCACGAGCTTCCACTACGCCTGGAAGCGAGGATTCTGACGGTGGACACTTGGCGGCTGAATCGAGGCTCGATGGCTACAGCCAGCCCACCCGTTTCCGCCTCCGTCTGCTCCAACAGGCAGCCGAGGGTGAGGCGCAACGTGGAGCCCTCGGCATTCCCTCTAAAGTGGTACCGGACGCGGCTGCGGAGGTTCTGCGTACTCACGTCCCGGCCCGGCGATATGCCGACGTAGAGGAGCGTGAAGCTGTCGCGCGTGAGGCACCCCTCGCAGGGCACGCCAGTCGGAGCGGTGCGGAAGAACCAGCCGTAGACGCCTGGGGTGCGTGGTGGAAGCTGGGGGTTGCCCTGGAGATCGGACCAGGCGTAGAGCTGGGCTCTCAGAAGTTCCGCGGCGGTGTGTTCCATCGGCCTTCCCTTCACATCTCACGGGCACAGCAACTCGGCACGTCAGGAATCTCACCGAACTGGCGCTCCGCCATAAGCATCCTCCGCGCGAGTTGAACCACCGCCCGCAAACGATGGTGGGGCGCCGCCCCACCGGTCCCAATTCAGGGAAGGAGGCCCGTCTCAAATACCTACCCCAAGATGGGGGCTCGCGCGCACTGGCTTTTCTAGCGTTTAAAGGCGAGGACGTGGGCGTGTCACAAATAAATGATTGTGGATGGCGGCTACACCGGGCTGCAAGCGGAGGTAGTTCAGACGTGTCGCTACACCTTCGGTGTTACCACCGAACGGTTGCCGGTCTCAGCGCCCCAACGAGCGCACACACCTGGGCAAGGATCGCGCTGGCGCCTTGATCCAGAGGGAAAGTCATGGGCTAAGGGCTAATCGGGGCCCAGCGCCTACGCCTGCTGCACCGTCGCCGATCTCAGAAGCTGGCGGACAAAGTAGCTGGCGCCTCCCATGAACTTGCTCTTGGAGGGCTCCTTGAGGTAGGAGGCCGTCTGTTGATAGGTGATCGCCTGATTCAGGGCACTCAACGGTTCGGCCAACGCCCACATCCTCAACAGACGTTCCATCGGCTCGTACTCAGTCCAGAGAGCAAGATAAGCGTCACGACATTGCGTCTCGTTTTTCGCGTTTTGCGCAAAGATATAGGCGATGTCCAAGAAGGGATGGGAGACACAGGAATCGCACCAGTCGAAGAAAACGTAATTCCCCCGGTTAAACGCCACATTGGCCAAGTGGAGGTCCCCATGCACCAAGCTCCGGGGCACTTGGTACTCCTGCAGCTCACAGGACATGGCCACGAGTCGAGGCGCCATTTGATGCAGTTCCTGCACTTCGAGAATGTCAAGTGCTGACAAGCTCGCCACTTCGCCCACCAGGACTTCGATCGAATCTGCCAACTGATTCAGGGTTCGATCACGACAGCCGATCTCCACAAGCTCATCGACATGAGCGATAGCCTCAAATTGGATTCGGCCAAAAGTGGACAAGACTTTCTCCCAAACGTCCGGCGATGCGTCGCCGCCGATGGGATGACCGACATCTTCTAGCAGTATCCAGCCATGCCAATAGTCGACGGCCACCGCCGTCGGGACATGTTGGGGATACAGCGCTGCCAGCTCCCCGATTACGTAGGGCTCATCGCTGAAAACCGGCAGGCGTAGAGACTGTTTGAAGTATAGGCCACCCGCATCGGTGTGGGCCCGCAGGATGCAGGAGATGCTTGATGTTCTGAAACGCTCAATCGGCGCAGTCAGTCTGTATCCGAGCCGCCCAATCTGCGTTTCGATCCACGACGAGGCAGTGCGAAACCAGTCTTGCCGGTGCCAAGGAGTATCGGGCACTCGTGCGAGTATCACCGCCGAAGCGGGATCCCGAACCAGCGAGACGTCCGGATCAAGGTGTCGCCAAACTGGACCGTCGCCGTCTTCGGGGGGTAGACACGGAAGCGTCCGGCTAGCGAGCCGAGTTCTTCAGGGGAAAGTTCCTTGGGTTCCTCCGCCGTCCGCTCCGCTATCAAGGAATTGAGCTCCTCCTCGGTAAAAACCAGGCCCTTCTCTGCGCCCACATTGATCAACGCCGCGTAGAGCTCTCTTCCGGTTGTGAAGGAGCCGAGCCGCTCACGCAGCGCTCTGTCAGACTGGATCCGTTCCTTGAGCTTAGCGATGTTCTCCGTCGACATGACGCTTGCTCCTCTCCGTGACAATTCTCCCGTCGGGCATGGGGTCGTCAAATATATCTGAGCAGTCCTTCCAGGACCATTTGTTTCACCAGGGTTATCCTGGACGCCGGATTCAGCCCGGGTAGATCTCCTACAGCGAAGGCACCTCGCGCAGCGGCGATGTACTCCAACGCGGGCGCAATCGCAGGCGGCCCGAATACCTGGTTGCCCGGGAACTGAATGGAGACTCTTCCGTCGAAGAGATGCACTTGGCAGAGCATTCCAGGCCGTCGCGCTACACGGGTCTCTTCAGTCGTATGGTCCCGATGCATCAAGTGCGTGAAATGCTCCACGGGAAGAGGATATAGCTCACCCAAAGAACCCGCGACGAGATGGTTCACCGCTTCCGTTAGTGAAAAGCTGCCGACGCATTCGGAAACGAGTTGCTGAAACGAATTCTCGAGCTCGTGGTGACGGGCCGGGTCAAACAATACTCCTGGCGGCAGCGCTCGCCGCAGCGAAATCGTCCGTTGCGACTTCACGATCAGGGCGGACGCCAACAAATCAACCCATCGGTGCGGTGTAATACCGACCGTCAGGTGCAGGGAGATTGAGTCGAGTACGGCTGGTTCGTGGACGAAGCCGCGGGGCAGATACAGCACGCCTCCCTCGTGGAGCATGATTTCCTTGGGGTTGTCACCCAGCGACACATCAGCGACGTCGCCACGGAGTGGAAGAGGGAATGAGCGCTCGTCGATTCGCCACCTCTTCGAGCCCGAGAGCTGAAGGATCAAGACATCCTGGTCGTCGTAATGGGCGTGGAGGGGCTCAGCATTCGGCGGTGTAAAGAAGAGATTGCAATAGATCCGGTGATGCAGGGTTTCTTCAAGGTGGCGACAGAAGGCAGCGACCGGGGGCCAGAAGCGTTGCATGCCCAAGACGTTGATGGTGCTTCCTTGTTCGAAAGCGTGATAGATCTGGGCCAGGCTCAATGTCCTGCCGCTTGCCTCGAAAGGGAGCACATCACCGGGAGCGTTTCGACTGAGGAGGCGGAAGAATTCGCTGCCGACAAGACCCGGCAGACTGAGAAGATGATCGACATCTTTGAGCCGGAAGATCTCGATGAAATCATCCGCAGGGTGAGAAGTCTGAAGTGGCGCCTTTTCCCAGTACTCCTCGAAGAAGCGGTCGAGAGTGGTGGGCGCAAGAAGTCGAGCTAAACCAAAATGGTCGTGCGCCATGGGTTTCGCGGCCTACGGGGAATTCGCTCCTGATGGCGGAGCGACCACAGCCCCTCCGAAATTGTCAAGTACTTCGAGACACCGCGTGAATGCATTTAGCGTCGCACCTCCCCCTCCAACACTCCAGGACTGGACGCATCGATCCACGCGCCGACCCGGAGTGCCGACCGAGGGGCCGGCGAACCGTGATGATCCGAGCACATCGGACGACAGCACCTGCCTTCGCCCGCCGGCTCCTGCCGGTCTCCGGTGCTTCCGTCCGAGTACCGTCCTATTCGCTAGGCTACGGCTTGCGCGGCCTCCCCCACGCCGGCCGGAGGGAGGGAGTCTGCTCTAGCGATACCACCGCCCGATGGAAACGGATTTCTCCGGCGCCGAACTCCCCCGAGACTTCCATCGGATACGCGCCGGGCCGCTCGATAGTGCGGAGGTGAAATGCCATTTGGTTGCCGGCCAGCTCGCCGGTTCCGGCCAGGCCCAGCCCTCCCGAACAGCGCGGCGCAATAATGTTCAGGCGTCTGGACGACTCCCCGGGCGCGACCATTACTAGGTACGAGACCGAGTAGTCGCCTGTTTCCGGCGAGTGAAGCGCCACCACGCCAACCAGCGCCTTTCGCTCCGCCAGCCGCGCCACACTTCCCGGTGCGCTGAGTTCCCGGTTCGGGCACACCACATTCACGCGCCTGCCGCACTCCAAGCGCACCAGCCTCCCCTGATCGTACTCGATACCGTGCGGCTGGGCCGTAAGGTCGGCGAGGACCTTCGCGGCGTCCGCTGATGTCAGGGTCGAGACGCGTATTGGCTGCGAGTTCTCCCCCGGAGTCTTCAACAGCCGTTCCTCGGAAGGCAGGGGCAGATCGTGCCCATCCAATCGCAGTCGATGCGCAATCAGGGCCGCTCCGAACTCGGCAGCGTTCTTGGCAGGGTCATCAGCCGGAAGCCGTAGCGCGTCAATGGCGGCGAGTGCCTCATGCCTGCCAATGCGTCCAAGGGCGCGAAGAACCTCGCTCTTAACTACCACCTCCTCTGCAGAGAGATTGGCAAGTAGAACCTGCTCCGAATCGCGAGTGGCGATTCTCCCCAGGGCAATGGCTGCTGCCGAGCGGATGATCGGCGGTTCGCTCCGGTCTCGCAGTACGCCAGCCAGCAGCTCTTCCCGTTGCGGATACTCGAACGCGGCGAGGCGGGCAAAGGCTTCTCCCCGTGCAATCTCCGGATCATCCCCGCGCATCGCCTCAAGGAGTCTGTCCAAATCAACCGGGCGTCTTGGCATACTACCTCCCGGGTCAGCACGCTTTCTTCATCAAGTCGTGGCCCTTGAGCGTCGCCACCTGGGCGGAATTGAGCTGGGTCGCTGCGAGGAGAGAAATTCCAGCTCCCTGAGGAATTTTTGTTTGGGCCATGAGATTTGTTGGCGTATTGTTCTGATGACCGTTTCCATCGGTGCCGCCGGTGTCCAACCCGAGGAAGTGCCCCAGCTCGTGCGCCATGGTCCGCGCAGTTCCGTCGAAACTCTCTTCGCGGGCCTCGACCACTATTCCATCGCTGCCGCCGGGATAGACTCCGATGAACCCGAGGGAATTCATGATGACACGCACAAAGAAGCAATCAACTCCGCCCTTGTGGACACCGTATGCATCGACCAGCTCCTCGGCTTCGCACTCGTCATCGATGACTTCGAAGCCGGTGTTGTCCGCGAGGGGGATCATCCACCAGCGCTCCACCCGTCCGATGCCGATGCCGACGGCAGCGTAGATGTCCCGGGTGAGCTGCACCGCACAATCCAGGTTTTGCTCGTCGTCTGCTTCCATTAGGTCGTTCGCATCGGTACCCACCCGGATGATGTTCAGATGGAAATGAGTCTGCTTGAGTCGCTGCATCTGGGTCAGTAGCGAGAGGGATTGCGGCAGGCCGGTCTGTGAAAGCAGATTAGTGCTCTGCTCCGCCAGCGGCCATGGGGGCGGTGATGCGTACCCGAAGAAGTCCCCGACCACTGAGAAGTTCTGCGGCAAGCCTATACAGGCCGCAAGCTGCTTGAGAGAAGCCATGGCGCGCCGCCTCCTATTGCAGTGCGATCAGGACCGGGATGAGGCCCGTGCCGCCAGAAAGCGGGCGCAGGGCCTTTCCGATCACGGCGCCGAACGACCGGGTGGGATCGGACGCCTTCATCGCGTGGCCCGGCGTGTCGGACGTAGTCAGAAGGTCGCCGACATCGATGGACGAGTCGCGAGCGTCAATCTTACAGTACACCTTCCCAAGGAGTGCGACGGGCACCCTGTTCGCCTGTGACGCAGTGCGATCAAGGACGATCGCGGGCCTGAGGTCGCCGGCACCAGAGACAACCCCGACTGCTCGGCGATCATAGGCCTTAGAGCTCTCTCGAACCTCGTCATGCTCGCTGAGAACCACGACCGTGCCCGGATCGATGTGCCGTGCCTCGGAAACGGCAAACTCTTCCGCGCAATCTCCGTTCGCCAGAACGATGTCGCCTTGGGAGCCGTCCAGAAAGATCGAGGCCAGACCATTGTCGCCGCGTAACTCCATCACGCCCGGCTTAAAAGGGGGGCCTTCGGTTGCGTGAATCCCAAGGAACAATCCGGCGCGCGCGTTCCCGGTGTTCCCGAATGCACCCCGATTGAAGGCGAACACACGTTTCCCGCCTTCGTCCACCGCCAGATTGTCTCCTCCCGCGCTGAGGGTCACGATGTCTCCGGAGTCGTCTTGAAGCCGCAGGTTCCCCTGCTTTCCTCCACCCCCAAGCGCGATCCCGGCACTTGCCGCGTTCAAGACCACCACGTTCTTATCGTTGGCGTCGTATAGGACGAGGGTCCCCTGCTTCCCTCCGCTGCCGTCCTTCTGTCCACCGCCAGCCCAGATCTGGCCAGTGTCCGCATTCAACACCACCACAGCATGGCCGTCAGCATTCGCCAGAGACAAAAGCCCACCGACGGTTCCAGCGGTGAGGGAAGCAACTACTGTATTGTTTCGGTTCCTCACTCGTACTTTGCCGTCCGGGTTGCTGTATCCTGCAAAGACAAGTTCGGCCTGTTGAGCGTCCCCCCCGCCAGTCAAAATGTCGCCGTCATTCGCGTTCAGGCCGATACTTATCTTGTTTGTCGAATCGCTCTTCAGTTCAAGGCTTGCCATTTTCGTATTGCCTCCGCGTAGAGCCTCTAGGACGCGTAGTTGTCGAAGGGGGCGCTATCTCGCTGCCATCGTCACCTCGTCCCACTGAACCTTCGATGCCGATGGCAGTCCCGTGAACCCACATCGCTACTTTGAGAGCCATCAACTCCCCCGTTTCCTCGCTGTGCGCACAAAGCCGGGCGCTAGCCTCGCTTCGCCAGCGATGCCTTCGCTGACGGCCTCGATGACTGGATCACCTGCGGGCAGAGCGCCTTTGACCGGGACCGGGCTTCTCGCCAGTAGCGGGCGGAGGGCCTTGGCCGGCACTCTCGCACTCCAGCATTCGTGCGATCAACGCACCGATCGCCTCCACGCCCTGAAGCATCTCCTTGGCGCCCGTCGCCACCCGCTCGATCACGCCGGTGACCCCGCCCCGGCGCTCCCGGACGACCTGAGGATGAAGCTGGCGCGCCTGACCCGGCTCACATGCCGTGTCCTCCCGCCCTTCTTACTCGCGCTTACTCGGGTGGGCATGTACGAACCGTGTCGGGGCACATGAAAAAATCGTGAACGCGTCGCGGCGGCTGTCGCCCCGCGCGAAGGACTATAGTGGTCGACGCAGGTCGGGGCGATGGTCACTCTCAGGCTGACGCTGCTCGGTGGCTTCGACGCTCGGCTCGCCGCGGGCGACGCCGTGAGTTTGCCAACCCGGAAGGCCCAGGCGCTCCTAGCCTACCTTGGGCAGCGACCGGGCCAGACTCACCAACGCGACAAGCTGGCCGCGCTTCTATGGGGAGAGAGGAGTGACCAGCACGCGCGTGACGGTCTTCGCCACGCGGTCGCCGCGTTACGGACGGCACTTGCCGTCCAACCCCCGGTGTTGCTGGTCGCCGGTGGGACGCTTGCCCTGAACCCTAAGGTTGTGGAAGTCGACCTGGCGACCTTCGAGCGTCGCGTGCGCGAGGGGACCCCGGCGGCGCTGGAGCAAGCGGCCGAGCTCTATCGAGGCGACCTGCTCCTTGGTTTCTCACTGGACGAGCCACTCTTCGAGGAGTGGCTCGTGGCGGAGCGGGAGAGGCTGCGGGAAGTGGCGCTGGAGGCGCTGGCGCAACTGCTCGCCCAGCAAACTAGGACTAAAGGGACCGAGCGGGCGATCCAGACCGCCGTACGATTGCTGGGCCTCGATCCCTTGCAGGAGGCGGTGCACCGCACGCTCATGCGGCTTTACGTGCGCCAAGGGCGTCGGGGGACGGCACTCAAGCAGTACCAGGTGTGCGCAGGCGTACTGCAGCGGGAGCTCGGGGCGGAGCCGGAAGCGGAAACGAAGCAGCTTTATCACGAACTGCTCCGGCGGCCGGCGGAGGTGGTGAAGGCTGCCGACTCCCAAGTGAACCGTGGCGTCCCTCCGACGCCGAAGGCCGCCTCGGCTCGACTAGACTTCCCCCCGGCAGAGACGCCGCTGTTCGGGCGGGGCGCGGAGCTGGGTCGGTTGCGGCAGTTGCTTGACGAGACGATGCGCGGTCACGGGCATCTCGCGGCCGTGATGGGCGAAGCGGGAATCGGTAAGACTCGGTTGCTCGGCGCCCTCGCGGCCGAAGCGCTTGGCCGAGGATGCCGGGTACTGATGGGTCGCTGTTACGAAAGCGATTCGATCCTGCCATTCGGGCTCTGGGTGGACGCGTGTCGCCGCAGCGGACTCAGCGTTGACGAGGAGATTCTTGGCGCGTTGCCTCCTTCGTGGCGGGCCGAGGTGTCCCGCTTGCTCCCTGAGGCCACTGCCGCGGGGCTTCCTCCACCCAGCAACAGCGACCTGCGCCTCTTCGAGGGTATTTCCCAGCTCGTAGAGCAGGTCGCCGTCCGTCAGCCCCTGGTACTCATGCTCGAGGACTTGCACTGGGGCGACGAGATGAGCTTGCGCTTGCTCGCCTTCGTAGGCCGTCGCATCGCGACGTGGGCGGCGTTCGTGGTGACGACCACGCGCGAGGAGGAGCTGACCGATGCTTCGGCCGCCCGCCGAACCGTGCACGAGCTATACCGTGAGGCCCAGGTCGTGCCGCTAGTGTTGCCGCCGCTCTCCCGAACGGACACGACGCGGCTCGTGCAAGCGCTCGCTCGGATCGGGAGCGATGCCCGCGTGGTGGCACGCCTGGAGCAGCAGGTCTGGGCCGTGAGCGAGGGTAACCCGTTCGTCGCGGTCGAGACAACGCGCGCGCTCCAGGAGGGCAAGGCGCTTCCCGAGGTCGGGACGCTTCCGCTGCCACAGCGGGTGCGAGAGCTCATCGCCCGCCGACTGGAACGCCTCAGCGACGGGGCGCGCGAGATCGCTGCGGTGGCTGCGGTGATCGGGCGCGAATTCGACTTCGCCCTGCTCCAGCGCGCCGGTGGGTTCGAGGAGCACGCGACCGCGCGGGGGGTCGAGGAACTGGTGCGCCGCTACGTCCTACGTGGGGTCGGCGAGCGATTCGATTTCAGTCACCACCGGGTCCATGCCGTGGTGTACGACCAGCTGCTCCCGCCCCAGCGCCGGCTGCACCACCGTCGAGTCGGCGAAGCGCTGGAAGCGCTGTATGTGGGGAACCTCGAGCCGCACTATGTGGCTCTCGGCACCCACTTTCGCGAAGGCGCGGTCTGGGACAAGGCCGTCGGGTTCTTCCGGCAAGCGGGAGCCAGCGCCACGGCCCGCAGCGCTTCCCGCGAGGCGGTGGCCTGTTTCGGTCAGGCCCTGGGCGCGCTCGAGCATCTCCCGGACAGCCCAGCCACCACGCGCCTAGCCATCGACCTGCAGCTTGAGCTGCTCATCGTCCTGGCCATGCAAGGTGAACACGGGCGAGTGCTGGACTGCGCTCGCGAGGCCGAAGGTCTCGCAGAAAAGCTTGGCGACCAGCGGCGACTGGCTCGTACCTCGTGTCAAATGGCATTCTACCTCTGGGGGGTCGGCGACCTTCGGGACTCGGTCGCCTGGGCGGAGCGGGCTCTGGCTCTCGCAGATCGTCTCGGGGATGTGGCTCTCACCGTCATGAGCCTCATCCGGCTCGGGTTGATATGCATAACGTCCGGTGAGTTTCGGCGGGCGATCGGGCTCCTGAAGCGGTGTATCGACCTGCTCGAGGGAGCGCCGCCGCTGACCGACAATCTCGGGTTGTTGGCCCATCCGGCTATTGCCTGTCGCAACTACACGAGCTACTCCCTCGCCTGTCTCGGAGAATTCGATGCCGCCAGAGCCATGTGTGAGGAAGCGATCGGCATCGCCGGGGCGAACGGGCAGCCGTATGTCACCGCGCACAACGATCTCCTCGGCGCGGTCGACTATCTCCAAGGAAATGTGACCGAAGCCATCTCCGCTCTCGGGCATGGACTTGACCTCAGTCGGCGCGAGGGCTTCGTGTTCCTGAGCTCGGGCGCCGCCACCCACCTGGGGCGGGCGTACCTGCTATGCGGACGTGCAGAGGAGGGCGCCACACTGCTGGAGGAAGCCGTGGCCCAGAGCGCTTCGGCGAACTTCATGCCGATTCACCCGCTGGCGGTAGTGGCCTTGGGTGAGGCTTACTTCCAGCTCGGGCGGCGTGCGGAGGCCACGAGCCATGCGCAGCGCGGCCTCGAGCTGAGCCGAGCCCTAGGGGCGCGGCCATTCGAGGCTGAAGCGATGAGGCTGCTGGGCAACATCGATGCGGACGATGGGTCGGAGCACGCGCGGGCGTCGGAGGCCTGGTTGCGGGCAGCGCTGGGTGTGGCGGTGGACTGCGGCATGCGCCCGCTCGTGGCGCACTGCCACCTCAGCCTCGGGAAGCTCTACCGCAGAACTGGCGACCAGGCGAAGGCCGAGGAGCACGTGGCCACCGCGGCGTCGATGTACCGCGAGATGGGAATGCTCTTCTGGCTCGAGCAGACAGGGGAGATGAAGGAGTGCACGTAGGGCGCTCAGCGTCAACCTCTTGGCCGATTGGTCACTGTTGTCGTCGTTTCTGTCTCAGGCCGGCCCGAGCACCTGAACCCCTTATCGCCCCGCCCGGCGCCGCCCGTGACGTAATCTGGCAGACTCGGACACCGGCGGGCCCCCGATTTGAGCCAGCGACTACTGAGTTTCAAGGAACCTCAGGCCGCGGGTTTTAGTCGCGTGGCTTTGCTGCGGCTCGGCTGCCTTGCAACTACGGAATCGAACTGGCGAAAACGTGGTCGTGGCTGAAACACGGGTTCAAGCCCTGATTTCGAATCGGAAGGTCAAGGGCCTGTTTGCCGGCAAGTGGTTGCGGGCCCCCGCAATGAACCAGCGAACCTTCGAAGGATCTCTTAGGCATCCACAGACTGCATGTTTTAGTCGCGTCACCATTCAAAGCCACTTGTCACTGAGAACTAGGCGAGACTACAGGCGAAAACGTGACCGTGACCAAACACGGGTTTCAACCATGTCTTGGAGTCGAGACACCTCGGTGAAAAGGACGCGAAGGAGGGACCCTAAGTCCGGAAGGCAGTGCCGTTGAAAGGGAACCGGAGGAATTGGCCCACCAGCTGGCAAATCCCGTTGGGGATTCGAACCCGTGTTTTGGTTCGGACTGCGTACCGTCCCAATCCGGCGCGAGGCGAGCAACCATCGACCCATCCACGATGATCGTCTCGGCAACGACGGGATCGGCGAGTGCGAGCCATGTCGCACGGCTGCCGGAGCCGCTGACCTTCCCTAAATCGGACCCGGTTTCTTGGGACACGGAGTTGGCTAGGATGACCGTGACCAAGGAGGCCGGACATGGGGACGAAGCCGAGGAAGCCGGCGCCGCCGCCGGAGCCGTCGAGTACGCCGAGCGAGCCTGAGCTCCCCGAACGGTGGAGCGTCCAGCGGAAGTCTGACTTGGTCCTGCGCCTCCTGCGGGGCGAAGCGCTCGACGCGGTGTCGCGCGAGAGCCAGGTGCCGGCCCATGAGCTGGAGAGCTGGAAGCGCCTCTTCCTCGAGCAGGGCACGCGGGGGCTCAAGACCCGGAGTGATCCTGAGGAACGCGAGCTCACGCTGGCCCGCGCCAAGATCGGCGAGCTGATGATGCGGCTGGAGCTGGCCGAGCACCTCATCGAAAAAAGCGAGCATGAAAGTGATGGCATGCTCCTTCGTGGATTCGCGATCGAGACTGATCGCTGAAGGAGGGAGCCATGTATTCGATCGGAGTGGACTTTCATAAGCGGTACTCGCACATGACCGTGGTCAATGGCGAGGGTCACGTACTGAAGGCGGGCAACGTGCCGAACACGTCGGAGGCGGTGCACGCCTTCGTCGCGCCCTATCGCGAGGGAGGCCAGGCGGTCATCGAGGCCACCCGTAACTGGACCGTGATGTACGACCTCCTTGAGCAGGAACTGGCGGTGGTCCACCTCGCTCACCCGCTCAAGGTCCGAGCGATCGCGGAGGCACGCATCAAGACGGACCGGATCGACTCGAAGATCTTGGCGCACCTGCTGCGCTGTGACCTGCTGCCTACGGCTTATGTCCGACCGAAGGCCGAGCGCCTCACCCAGCAGGTACTCCGGCAGCGCATGTTCCTGGTCCGGGTGCGGACGATGGTCAAGAACCGCATCCACGTGCTCATCGACCGGCAGCCGGAGGTCCGGGAGATCGCCATGCAGTTCAGCGATCTGTTCGGCCACACTGGTCTGGCATGGCTGCGGAGCGTGGAACTGCCGGCGATGGAGCGGCAGCTCCTGGACAGCGAGCTGGCCCTCTTTGACGCGCTTCGCGAGCGCATCGGGGCCAGTGAGGCGCTCGTCCGGTCCTTCGCGGGCCAGGACCGGCGAATCCGTTGGGTCCGCACGATTCCGGGCATCGGGCGATTCTTTGCCGTGCTCATGGTGCACGAAATCGGTGAGATCCGCCGGTTCAGGACGCCGGCGAAGTTGTGTGCCTACGCGGGCCTCGTGCCGTCGGTCCATGCCTCGGGCGGGAAGGTCTTCCACGGGCGTTTGACAAAGCAAGGGAACAAGTGGCTGCGCTGGGCCGCGATCGAGGCCGTCCGACCTGCCGTGACGACCGACCCGGAGCTCCACGAGTATTACAACCGGGTCCGGCAGCGGAAGGGGCCGAATCCCGCGAAGGCCGCCACCGCGCGGCGACTGCTGACCTTGGTGCATCACGTGCTGCGTCAAGAGCGGCCGTACCGAAAGCCGGTCGGCCCACGACCGACGGCCCATTGGCGCGCTTCTCGGACTGCCCTCATGAACCCCCTAACGGCGACGGGGTAGAAGCCGGCGCGCGTTCCGAAAAAAGGATAGGGAGTCCGAGGATCCGATAGATAGCCTGCGGGCCAGCGAGGCGCCGCCAATAGAAGGGTGATCCTCAGGATCGACGGCACTGGCGGACGAAGGAGGAGAGAGGTCACGGGCATACCCAGTTCCGAAGGGGCTTGACAACGGCTTTCATAGAAGGGGGCTCACGGACGAGTGGAAGAAGCAGCGGCGATGAGGGGCGCCCGGAGCCCTGGGACGGGCCGGCGCTATCCGCTGACGATGATCTGTGCCGTATTCCGCGTGCCGCGCTCGACGGTCTATCGGACGACGGCGCCGGGGCCCGCCACGCCATTGGTCGTGGCCAAGCGCGGGCCCAAGACGGCGCACAGCGATGCCGAGGTCGTCGAGGCAATCCGCGCCGTCCTCGCGGCGACCCCGTTCCATGGCGAAGGGTATCGCAAGGTGCGGGCGCGCCTGGCGCACCGGGGCCTGGCCATCGGCGGGAAGCGCGTCTTGCGGGTGATGCGCGTGCATCACCTGCTGGCCCCGCGGCGCTTGGGACCGCCGAATGGCGATCCGGCGCACGCCGGCACGATCACCACCACGCGCCCAGATGAGATGTGGGGCACCGACGCGACGCGCTTCTACACCGAGGAGGACGGCTGGTGCTGGTTCTTCGGGGCCATCGACCACTGCGTTGCTGAGCTCGTGGGCTGGCACACCGCGAAGATCGGCGATCGCTGGGCCGCGCTTGAGCCGCTGCGCCAGGGCGTGCGCCAGGTGTTCGGCCGCTTCGCGAAGGACGTCGCGCGCGGGCTCCGGATCCGCTGCGACTGGGGACCGCAGTACATCGCCGATGCGTGGATCAACGAGGTGAAGTGGCTGGGAATGACGATCACGCCGTCGTACGTGGGCGAGCCCGAGTGCAATGGCGTCATCGAGCGCTTCATGCGCACGCTCAAGGAGCAGTGCCTCTATCTCCATCGCTTCCAGACTCTGGCGGAGGCGCGCCGGACCATCGGCGAGTTCATCGCGCGCTACAACACCGAGTGGCTCATCGAGCGACTCGGCCATCAGACACCGATCGCGGCCCGCGCGGCCGCTTTGGCGGCGTGACTCATGAAACGCGATCGCCCAGTGGCGTCAGGATCGACGATCGAGGGTGGGGGCGCTATCTTGATATCCCCCTCGAGTGTCCTAGAAAACCGGGAGCGGTACATCCCTACCTAGACGGCCTCGCCAAGCAGATTTCGAAATTCCGTCTCGAGCAGAACTTTCAACAGCGGAATTGTGCTGACGGCGCCATCCCAGACCTCTTTGACTTTGGGACGTATAGGTTACCCTCCCGATCCTTGAGGGTATGACTTGCTATATCGCTGCTACATGAACTAACGCCATCGGACGCACGAAAGGCCTCAGAAGGATCTATCTTCCGAGGCCTTGCGTTGGTTGGAGGGGGCCCGCAACCATTTGCAGGCGAACAGCTCCCTCAAGTTCAGGTTCGATATCCGAATCTGAATCCGTGCTTCAGTCACGGCCACGCTTTTACCAAATGTCTCACCAGCTTTGCGCGCACCGTCACCTCGAAGACAGCACGCCACTAAAGCATGCCCCGCTGAAGTTCCCTGAGCACTCCCTGTGCTACATGAGGAGGCTGCTCGGGGGAGCGGCGGACGCCCCACGAGGCGCCATCAACGCTGCTCCGGCTGGTCCGTGGCCGGTTGACGGCGGCGGTGTGTCTCGCATAGCATGCCGCTCCTATGTCACGGGGACGGGGCCACGGACGGGCCACTGCCCGCGCCCCATGGCCGCGTGCCGACCGGCAAGCACCTGCTCGATCTGCAGTAGCCAGCGGGCCGTCGCCGCCTTGACGCCGGTCCGAGACTGGCGCACGCTGCCGGCCATGAACACACCACACCGTGTGAACGTCGCCTCCGGTCGCCAGCTCGAGTCGGTCGCCCACTATTCACGCGCGCTGCGCGTCGGGGACACCGTGCTGCAGTCCGGCACCACCGCGATCGACCGACAGGGCAACGTCCGCGGGGAGGGCGACGTTGCCCGCCAGGTCGAGGCGATCCTGAAGATCGCCGAATGGAGCATGGGCAAAGCAGGCGGGCGGCTGGCCGACATCGTCCGCGCGCGCATCTACCTCACCGACATCGCCGTGAGCGACGTCGCGGGACGGGCGCTGGCCCGCTACTTCCGGGACGCGCGGCCCGCCTCCACGCTGGTGCAGGTCAACGGTCTGGCCAGACCGACGCAGCTCATCGAGATCGAGTTCGAGGCCGTGGACGGCGCCGGCGCGTCGGCGCAGCGAATCTCCTCGGGCGGCCCTCTGGAGGACGTATACGCGTACTCGCGCGCGGTCCGGATCGGCGATCGGGTCTTCATCTCGGGCTCGACCGCGCTCCGGGCCGGCGGCGTCGAGGGCCCGGGCGACATGTACAGGCAGACACGGGCCACGATGGAGACGATCCTCCGGGCGCTCGGCGAGGCCGGCGGCGCGCCGGGCGACCTCGTCTACACCAAGACGTTCCTCACCGATCTCGGCAAGGCCTCCGACTACACCCGCGCGTTCGTCGAGGCCTTGGGGGACGTGCGCCCCGTCTCCACCCTGCTGGGCGTGCCGGCGCTGGTGCACCCGGAGCTGCTCGTGGAGATCGAGGCGGAGGCCGTCATCGGGGCGGCGCGAACGCGCCGCGACATCTACACGCAGCATATGCGGGAGAAGCCGCGCGGGTACGCGCGCGCCGTCGCGGTAGGCGATCAGGTCTACCTGAGCGGCTGCACGTCGATCTCTGCCGCCGGCGAGGTGCAGGCGGCCGGCGACTGGGCGCGCCAGTACGACCTCGCCATGGACACGATCCGCTGGGCGCTCGAACAGGCCGGCTCGTCGGTCGACGACGTGGTGCGCCGGCGGACCTTCACGGTGCACGGTGCGCAGCAGAACCGCAAGTATGGCGAGGGGCCGACGCCATTTGCCAAGAGCCACCCGACGTCGCTCGGCTGCCGCATCAGCGGCTTGGCGCGGCCCGAGCTCGTCGTGGAGGTCGAGGTGACGGCTGTGAAGGGCGCCGGCGCCGGCATCAAGTGGATCGGGCCCGACGCGGTCGATCCGCTGGACCCGCACTGAGGAGCACGCCTTCAACCGAGGAGAGCAGAGTTGCTTTCGTGGCTTGCACACTTCATCGAAAGACACCCCCTTCTTCACAGGACCTCGCTCGCGCTGTGGAGACATTTTCCACCCCGGCTCGCAGGCTTTCTGCGCAAGCTCCTCACCACCCGCTGGGCCGTTGGGGCCGTCGCGGTGATCATCGATGAGGAGGTCAATCCTCCAGAAGTGCTGCTGGTTCAGCACAGCTATCGAACGAAGGGAGCATGGGGGCTTCCCGGTGGTTCGCTCGAATCGGGCCTCCGAAACCCGTTGCAGCCCTCCAAAGAGGAGTCACGCGATGACATCATCGAGTCTAGCCTCCGGCGCGAGGTTTTCGAGGAACTCGGGATTGAAATCGAAATCGTCCGACTAACGAAGATCGATGCGGTTCCTTACGTACCGGAGGAGCCGGGGCCCTATCGTCTCGACTTCTACTACCGGTGTCTTCCCAAGCAGGGGTTCGGCTCGTTGCGCGAGGGCCTCGGCAGTGGGGTCATCAAACCGCATTCGCCGGAAGTGAGACAGATTTTGCTGGTCCCGGTCAGCCGATTGAAGGAATACGACCTCTACTCTTCCGACGCCCGGATTCTGTTGCCCTTGCTTACGTAAGCATACCGACGGTGCCGCGGCTGACCAGCCCCGGCATGCGGCGGGCCGAGATCAGCGGCCGCGCAAAAGCCGACAGCCTCCTGAGGGGCCAGGAGGCTGTTTGCCTACAGACGTGGTTGCGGGGGCCCGCAACCACTTGCCGGCGAACAGGTCGCTGAGCTTCTGCTTCGAGATCCCGATCTAAATCCGTCCGTGTTTCAGTCACGACCACGTGTTCACCAAATGTCTCAGAACCTGTGCGGTCGACGCCAGCTCGACAACAGCACGCCACTGAAACATGCGCCCCTGACGTTCCCTGCGCACTGCCTCGGCTACCCCAGAAGTTCGATGTGCTCTGGAGGCGGGGAGGACCATCCAGCTCCGGCCAGACGCCATGGACACACAGACCACCGCCCTCCCCGGGTCACACCACGCGATCGCCGCGCGCGCGAGGCCGCCCTCCCGACCGTTCCGGAACATAGACGCAGCGCCGGCAGCGGTGCGGACGCCGCCATCCCCACCCTGATCGGTGTATCACTCTCTCAGCATTGTCCCGGTCGGCGGCGTCACCCCACCTGGGGGCCATGGCCCTCCAGCGAGCGGTCTACCGGCCCCGCGACGCCGAGCACACCGTGCTCCACCAGGTCATCGCCGAGCACCTGGAGGTCTTCCTGCGCGCGGTGGCGGAGACCGGCGACGGCGCGGGCCTGCCGCAGTTCGTCGAGCGCGAGTTCCGGGAGTTTCTGACGTGCGGCGTGTTGGAACACGGCGTGGCGCGGTTTCGGTGCGAGGGCTGCGCGCGCGAGCATTTGGTGCCGTTTTCGTGTAAAGGGCGGGGGTGGTGTCCCAGTTGCGGTGGCCGGCGGATGACGGAGCGCGCCGCGCATCTGGTGGACGCGGTGCCGGGGGTGCGGGTGCGGCAGTGGGTCCTGACGGTGCCGTATCGGCTCCGGTACCAGATGGCGTGGAATCACGGACTGAGCCGCGCGGTGCTGCGGGTGTACACGCGTGTGCTGCTCGACGTGTACGCGCACGGCGCCCGGGAGTGCGGCGTGCCGGGTGGACGCACCGGCAGCGTCACCGTGATGCAGCGCGCAGGCAGCGGGTTGAAGGTGAACCTGCACTTTCACACCCTCGTGCTGGACGGAGTGCTCACCGAAGCGCCCGGGGGCGCGCTGGCGTTTCAGCCGGCGCCGGCACCGAGCGACGCCGAGGTCGCGGCAGCGCTGGCGACGATCCGCCAGCGGGTGCAACGGCTGCTGGTGCGCCGTGGCCTGGACTTCGGACTCTTCTACTACGGCGTCGGCAAGGGCGTGCGCCCCGGGGAGTTCGCGCAGCTCGGCATCGCGTTCGAAGACGGCGCGGCCATGACGGAGGAATCCATCGAGATCCTCGTCAAGGCGTGGACGCACAACCGGGCCGGTCACGACTCCTGAATTCGCCAGGGCACCTCTACGCACGCCCAGCTCCTGCCGAGCTCGGCCAGGAGGCGCCGTCCGGTAGTCACCGCTCACGCCCGGCGCGCGGGTCCGTGGGTGCCTTGACAAGGCTCGACGCCGAGGCGATATTCCGTCGAGGGGTCCGCATGCCCATCGACTCCTGGGCGCAGCTCCAAGCGCAGGTCGACTCCATCCTGGAGCGGCTGAACGCCGATACCGGCCTTGCGCTGGCTGCCGCGGTGAACCCCCTGTACGCCCTGGAGGAGCTGGGATTCCAGATCGCTCCGCACGCGCGAGCCGACATCGAGGATCGCCTGCGCTTCCGCCCTCGCGTCGCGGTCCGCGTGCGCGCCCTACGGGAGGAGATCTACCGGCAGGCCGGGCGCCCCTTCGACCTGGACTCGGCTGAGGAGCTGGGAAGAATACTCTTCGACCGGCTCGGGATCGTGCCCCCGCGCGCCTCCCCCGCCCGCCTCTACCTGCGGCCTCTCGTCAGCGAGCCGGGCCACCGGGGACCGACACCGGACCCGCTGGATAGCCTGCGGGGGGCCCACGCGATCATTGAACCACTCCTGGAGTACCGGCGGCTTGAGGCGAGCGAACCCCGACTGGCACCGCGCACACTCTATGACGACGTGCGGCGCGGCCGGCGCCGCCTGGGCGTGTTGCGCGTGCGAGGCCGTCTGAAGAGACGGCCCTGATGGCCGACACTCACGGTTTTCAGGTCGTTCTCCAGGCACGCGAGGCCGTCCTGAAGAAGGCGCTCCGCGGGGCCTGGAAGTCGGCCGAGTGCCCGGACACGCCGGGCGACGCGGGCCGGATCCCCGAGTACCTGGACGTCCCCGCCGGCACCGCCGTCGGCGGGTTCGTCGTGGCGGATGGCCAGGTCCAGATCCCGCAGGACAGCCTCGACGCCAGGATGGCGCCCGACGTGAACGGGGCGGAGCTCACGTTCGGCCCGAAGATTCAGCTCCAGATCCAGAGTCCGCCCGTCCCCTCGGCCGGCCTCTGGGACATGACGGCCGATGTCAAGGCCCGGGTGCCGATCGGAACGCTGCCCGGCACCAAGAACGTCGGCCTCCTCCTGGGCGGTCTGCCCCGCGGCAACGTCGGGGTCGTACTGACCAGCGGGGATCCGCTCGCGCCCATGCTCGACACCCTCCTGGCCGAGTTCGCCCACGCGGCCTACGAGAACGGTTCGACGGGCGTGACGCCCGATCCCCGGTTCCCCGTCATCCCACACACGCGGGCCCAGACCGACGTCGTGTGGGGGCTGGCCGGAGTGGGCACCATCACGGTGGACGTCTACTCCGAGATCTACGACGACCTGTCCGATCCGGCCCGTCACATCACGGTGTCCCGCACCGGCCTGTCGCCGAACGAGACGCTCGAGATCAGCCTGCCCCTCTACCTGAGGATCCACAACATCCGCACCTCGGGGCTCGCCTCCGGGCTGGGGCTCGTCGATCCCATGGGCATCGAGACCCGCCTGATCGTCAGGGCGCCCTTCACCACCGCGCCCGGGGCCTGCAGCATCCGCTTCGACACCGCCACCGTGGACACCGGCCCCATCGCGCCCGCGCCCGGCCTGGAGGGCGCGAACTACACGGCCAACAAGGGCAAGATCCCCCTGGTGAGCCTCGACGACCTCCTGCGGACGGAGATCAAGACCCGGGGCCAGCAGATGATCGACGCCTTCGACGACGCGTTCACGATCGCCGTGCCGACCGTGGGGCAGATCGAGACCGCGATCGGCGACCTCTTTCACGGAGAGCTGGAACCTCGCGAGTCCCTCGCCCTCTGGACGCCCGAGGTGGCCGGCTCCACGCTCAACGTGGCGGACGTCGTCCCCAAGGCCCTGGCCGACGCGCTGGCCATCGCCATCAACGCCGGGGCGGGGGCCGACCTGAACGCCCTGACCACGTTCGTGCCGGCCGACCGGGAGTTCGCCGTGGCCATCGACGGGGCGAAGATCCAGCAGGTCATCGAGCAGACCCGCGCCGCCAACGGGTTCGCCGATTCCGACTTGCCCAAGCACATGACGTCCGACGACGACGAGATCGACCTGCGCGCGCTCGACGTGTTCCTGGTGAACGGCGCCATCCGCATGACGGGCGAGGTCACCGTCATCGACGCCATCCTCGATAGCATCGACGTCGACGCCGACTTCCGCGTCGACGTGGGGCTCCACTGGGTGCCCAACGCGGCGCTCTCCCCTGCCGGCGGCCAGACCATGGACGAGGTGATCCTCGACAAGGACGTCGACCCCGAGGAATCGGTGGCGCTGTGGGTGATCACCGTCATCCTGGCCGTGATCACCTTCGGCGCCGGGAGCGTGCTGGGCGCGGTCCTCGTCGTCGTGGTGGCGCTGATCCTGCAGGCCATCGTGGAGAGCATCGGCGGCGACAAGCTGGTGGACGGCGTGACCGGGGCCCTCCAGGGCATCACCGCCTGGCCGACCAACCTGTCGCGCATCGGACGCGTCCGGGCCGTGTTTCATGACCCGGTGGTCATCGAGACCAGCGGCCTGCTGCTCGCGGGAACGCTGGAGGTCCTCAGCTCCTGCGAGGACACCCAGGTCCTGCCCGCCGACAGCGGCACCGCTTACAGCGCCACCGCCGCCAGCCCGCTGAGCCTGGCCGCCGTCAACACGAGCCCGGCCGCCGCCTACCGCTGGCTGCCCGGCGACGGCAGCGCGGCGGTGCTGGCGCCGAGCGCCCTCCACACCTATGCCGCCAGCGGCCTCTACGTCGCCAAGCATACCCTCACGATCCTCCAGACCGGCGGAGCCACCAGCCGCCACTTCGCGCGGGTCGCCGTGAAGAACGTGGTCCCGGTGGTGGACGCCGGGCCGGACATCACGGTGAAGGAGGGCGAGGTCGTCACCCTGGTCGGGACCTTCACCGACGTCGAGTACCCCGACACCCACGAGTCCTCCTGGAACTTCGGCGACGCCCAGGCCCCCCAGCCGGGGGTGATCGTGGAGACCAACACTCCGCCCCAGACCGTGGGCACCTCTACCGTCCAGCACGCCTGGTGCGACAACGGGGAGTACGTTGTCACCCTCCGCGTGCGCGATCAGAACGGGGGCATGGCCACCGACACCCGCCGGGTCACGGTGCTCAACATCCCGCCGGCGGTGGAGGCGGGGCTGCCGATGTACGCCTACCCCTGCACCGTCATCACGCTGACCGGCCGGTTCACTGATCCCGGCTGGTGCGACACCCACGTCGGGACCTGGAACTTCGGCGACTGCACGCCGGATCAGATGGCCACCATCGACGAAACCCACGAGCCGCCCCAGGGCAAGGGCGTGGCCATCGCCTCCCACATCTACGAGCGCTGCGGCACCTACGTCGCGGTCTGCACGGTCACCGACGACGACGGCGGCGTGGGACAGGACACGACGGTCATCCGGGTGGTGGAGGTGGAGAACCCGGGCTTCGAGGGCGGGTTCCGCAGCCGACGGCTGGGCGCGGTCGCCAACGCCTGGGAGCCCTACACCGCGGCCCTTCCCCCGACCCTGACCCCCGCCGGCGCGGGCGGAGCGCCGCCGGTGACCACGTGCTTCTTTGCTGAGGAGTTCCTGGTCCACGGCGGCCAGCGCTCCCAGCGCATTCACGCGGGCGCCTGGCGGGCCGGCATCCACCAGCAGATCGGCGCCAACCCGGGCTGGGAGTACGAGATCCGCGCCTGGTACTCGATCGACGAGCGCACGGGCGGGCTGGCCCGCCTGGGCGTGGACCCGAACGGCGGCACCGATCCGGCCGCACCCGGCATCGTCTGGATCACCGGCCAGGAGTCGCGGCACTGGGCCAATCTCGTGGTGCGCGCCCGGGCCCAGGCTTCCGCCATCACCATCTTTCTCGAGGCTCTGGGTGGCGCAGCGGACGCGGCGGCGACCGGCGGGGCGCGCGCCGAGACGGTCGTCTGCGTGGACGACGTGGCGCTCATCGCCGTCCAGCCGTACTGCCCGGAAGAGACGCCGCCGCCACCCCCGCCGCCCCCCGGACGCGAGGAGATCTGCCTGGACTTCGCCGACGAGCGGCCGGGCGGCACGATCCCGCCCGTCTACCCCAAGCGCGGCTTCACCGTCCGCGCGCTGGACCAGCAGCCCTTGTCGATCGTCACCCACGGGCCGCCGCCCGGACAGCCCAAGCTGGCCCTGCGGCCGGGAGTGCTGGTGGACGTGCCGTTCCCGGCCGACGAGGCCCGGGTCACCGTTGCTCGAGCCGGGCGGATCCCGATCGAGGTCGTCGCGGTCGACGATGACGGCAACGTGGTGAGCCAGCCGGTGACCCCCGCCGCCGGCCTGCAGACGCTGAGCCTGACGGGGCCGGACATCGTGCGGGTGCAGATCACCAGCAAGACCGGTGAGTCGACGCTGATCGAGGTCTGCGTCAGCCGGGGACGGGAGCCGCGCCCGCGATGACGGACGCCGGCGATCTCGAGCGCGTCCGCCGGGTGCTGGCCCAGCGCAAGGCCGAGATCATGCGCACCTACCGGGCCGTGGGCGTGGGCATCGGCAAGCGGCGCCCGGGCGACGCCTACCACGTGATCACCGTCTATCTCGAGTCGCGGGCCGATCTGCCGCCAGAGCCGGCCTCGATCGACGGCGTGCCGCTGAAGTTCGAGGTGACCGGTCCCATCCAGTTCCACCGTCGCTGAGGAGGGGAGTCATGGACGATCAGCCGTCGGGCACCGAGCGGGACGAGCGGTCCGTGAAGGCGCGGTTCCTGGCCAGGGTGGTCAAGCAGGCCCAGTGGCGCGGCTACAGCCGGGACAGCAACATCGCGGGCGCCGCCTTCGGCCGGCGCATCGTCGGCGGGCGCCGCACGGAAGAGCCGGCGCTGGTCGTCTACGTGACGCGCAAAATGCCCCGGCGGTTCCTGCCCCCATCCCTGCTGCTGCCGCGCCGGATGTACGTGGGCGGGGACTGGATCGAGGTGGACGTCTTCGAGACGGGGCCGATCTACTTCCAGTCGTTCACCGCCAAGGAGCGCCCGGCCCCATCCGGGATCTCGATCGGGCTCTCGACCGTGCCCGGGTCGGGCACGCTGGGCTGCCTGGTCCGGGACAACACCGACGGAACGCTGTGCCTCCTGAGCAACAACCACGTGCTGGCCAACTACAACGCCGCGCCGCTGGGGACCGCGGTCACCCAGCCGGGCCCGGGCGACGGGGGCGTGTCGCCCACCGACGACATCGCCACCCTCAAGCGCTTCGTCATGATGAACCCGACCGGCAACACCGTCGATGCCGCCATCGCCCAGGTGACCAGGCCCGGCGACGTCATCGACCAGATGAAGAACAATTTGATGCCGGTGGCCAACCCCAATCATCCCGCAGTGGGGCTGCTCAAGGCCGGCGGCTGCAACCGCACGTTCATGAATCCCATCGGCGACGTGCTGAGCCAGCTCAACGTCTCGCTGCCGGGCGGGCCGGGCTCGGCCGTCGCCCCCGAGGAGGACATGAACGTCGAGAAGGTGGGCCGCACGACCGAATACACGACGTCGACCATCGCCGAGATCGACGTGACGATCAAGACCAAGGACCCGAACGGCAACGCCTTCGAGTTCGACAACCAGTTCAGCACCGCCTGGTTGTCCGACCCCGGCGATTCCGGGTCCCTGGTCTGCCGGGGCGGCCGGGGCGGGGACGAAGACAAGTGCGGCATGTGCGAGACCACCGGGACCGGCGAGGAGCTCCTGGGAGCCGATCTGAGCCTGGACGCCGCCATCGAGAAGGAGTTCCGCCACAAGTACCTCCATCAGACGCGCCTCGGCCGCTACGGCATCGACCTGTTCTTCCACAACGAGACCCGCCTGATGGACCGCGTCCGGACCGCCCGGATCAGCGAGAGCGACCGGGCGTTCGGGCGCTATCTCTACGACAAGCACATCGCCGACGTCCGGGCGGCGCTGCTCCAGCCCAACCGCTCGGAGCTGCACCTGACCGATGACCACCTCCGCGACGCCCGGGAGGTGCTGGGCCGGGCCCGGCCGTACCTGCGGCCCGACGAGGTGGAGGCGGCCGAAGAACTCCTCCAGCTCGCATACCAGTTCCGGGGTCGGACGGTCCGCGATCTCCTGCCCCTGCTGAACGACGAGAGACTGTTCGAGCAGGTGCAGCGCATCGCCGGCAGGGTCCGCTTCCTCCAGCGGCCGGAGGCGTGAGCGGGGCTCGGCGGGTGCCGGCACCGTGAGGGGCGCCGGCGACTGGCTGGTGTGCGAGCGCACCCGGACAGCGCTGGCCGAGCTCGATGCGGTCCTGCACCAGCAGGTGCAGGCCGAGGACTTGCAGCTGCGGGCGATGGCGCTGCACCTGATCGAGCGCGGCGGCAAGCGGCTGCGGCCGGCGCTCTTGCTCCTGGCGACGTCTTTCGGCCAGGCGTCCCCGGCCTCCGCGCTCCGGGCGGCGGCGGCAATGGAGCTGCTCCACGTGGCCTCGCTCTATCACGACGATGTCATGGACCGAGCGCCGCTGCGCCGCCGGGTGGCCAGCGCCAACGCGACCTGGGGCAACCAGATGGCGGCCCTGGCCGGCACCTACCTGTTCGCCCGGGCTAGCGCCGTGCTCGCCTCGCTCGGCGACGGTCCCAACCGGCTCTTCACGGGATCGGCCGTCGAGCTGTGCGCCGGACAGCTCCAGGAGGTGGAGCACGCCTACGACCTGGAGCTGGACGAGTCCGACCATTTGGCGATCCTGGACCGAAAGACGGCGACGCTGTTCGAGCTGCCCTGCCGTCTCGGGGGCGCCCTGGGCGTGGCCCGGAGTGACGAGGTCGAGGCGCTGGCGACCTACGGCCGCCACCTGGGCCGGGCCTTCCAGCTCGCCGACGACGCGATGGACCTGGTGGGGCACGAGGAGGACGCCGGCAAGGCGACCGGGGTCGATCTTCGCGAGGGCGTGTATGGCCTGCCCGTGCTGCGGGCGCTGCGGCGGCAGGGCGTGGTGGGCGACCACCTGCGGGCCCTGCTCGCGCAAGCTCGCCTGAGCCCGTCGGACGTGCATGCGGCGCTGCGACTGGTGCGGGGAAGCGGGGCGGTCGTCGAGGCGCTCGGGGTGGCCCGCGACCATGCCGAGCGGGCGCGGGAAGCGCTCAGCGCTCTGCCCGATGGCCCGGCTCGGCGCTCGCTGGACGGCCTGGCCGGCTACGCGATCACGCGCGTGTCGTGAGACGCCGCGACCGCCGGCGATCGCGGGTGACCGGGAGCGCATGGACGCCGAGGTGATCGTGGTCGGGGCAGGTCCCGGCGGCTCCTCGGCAGCCTATCACCTGGCGCGACTGGGCCGCCGGGTGCTGCTGCTGGACCGCCAGCGATTTCCGCGGGACAAGAGCTGCGGAGACGGGCTCACCCGGACGGCAGTGGGGCTGCTGGCCGCAATGGGTGTGCTCGACCGGCTCGGTCGGCCGCAGGCGATCCGCGGCGTCCGGGTGTTGATGCGGGGCAAGGGCCAGCGCGACTTCGAGTATCCGCGTGACCTGCCCCCGCCGCAGGGCGGGCTGGTGGTGCCGCGCCTGGACCTCGACGAGGCGCTCTGCCGACACGCCGTGGCCGCGGGCGCCGAGCTCTGGGAAGAGGCGCTGGCCCGCCGGCTCCTCTACACGGGCGGCGTGGTCACGGGCGTGGAAATCCTCCACCAGGGCGAGACCAGACGGCTGCGCGCGCGGGTGGTAGTTGCCGCGGACGGTGCCGCCTCGCGCCTGGCCCGCCAGGCCGGGCTCACCGACAGCCCGGCCTCGGCGGGCACTGCCATCCGCGGCTACTACCGCGACATCGTGGGTCTCACCGAAATGCTGGAGATCTACACACCCCTGCTGGATCCCACCGACCGCTATCTGTTGCCGTCGTACGGATGGGTGTTCCCGACCGGTCCGGACAGCGCCAACGTCGGGGTGGGGCTGTTCCAGCGCGAACGGGGTGCCAACGTCCGCGCGCTGTTCGAGCGCTTCCTGGAGGCGCTGGGGCGGGAGGACCCGCGCTTCGCGCACGCCCGGCTCTGCGGGCGCTGGCAGGGGGCGCCGCTGCGATTCGACTTCGCGCCGGAGCGCGCCACCGCACCAGGGCTGGCGCTGGTGGGTGACGCCGCCGGCATGATCAGCCCGTTCACCGGCGAGGGCATCAGCTACGCGCTCGGAGCCGGCAAGCTCGCGGCCGAGGTCATCGACCGCCAGTTGCGGGGCGCCAACGGGGACGTCCCCGACCTCTCGGAGTACGCGCGCACGCTGCAGGCCCACTACACGGGCCACTTCGAGGCCGGGCGGCACTCGGCGCGGCGCTATCTGCTCGTCTGGCACGTGCTGGAGAGCACGTTCCACAACGAGCGGCCGCTCTTCGACCTGTGCCGGCAGGCCGCCCTCTTCCCCGAGGGGATCGGCGACTCGTACACCAGCTCCTTCCTGGACGACGTGGGCCCGCTCATCGAACGGCCTGGCCTGCCGCTCCGACCCGACCTCCTGGCGGTCGGCGAGCTGCTCATCGACACCGTTCGTCGCGACTGGCCCTTCCTGGCCCGCCTTTCCGCCGCCGACCAGCAGGATCCCGGCATCCCGTTCCGGCCGGCCCTGCTCCTGCTCCTGGCCAGCTATCTCGCGCGCCCGAAGCGGCCCGGCATCATCCTGGTCGCCGCCGCCGTGGAGCTGGGCTACCTGGCCGCCCTGGCCCAGCTCAGTGTGGAGGAGGAGCCGGTCGAGCTGACAGGTGGCGACGGAACCCGGCCGGCCAACTGGGGCAACATGTTCGCGCTGATGGTGGGGAACTTCCTGCTGATCAAGGCCCACGAGCTGAGCGCGCGGGTGGGCGCCGACGTGAGCCGGGCCATCGCGGAGGCGCTGGCCCGAGCGGCCGAGGGGCGGGTGCGGGAGTTGCGCAACGCCTTCAACCTGGATCTGCAGGAGGCCGAACACCTGGACATCCTCACGCGCAAGACGGCCACGCTGTTCGAGTTGCCCTGCCGACTGGGGGCCGTTCTCAGCGGCGCCTCCGCGGCCCAGGCCGAGGCGCTGGCGACGTACGGCCGTCACGTCGGGCTGGCCTTTCAGCTCGCCGACGACGTGCTGGCCGCGACCGGCCGGGCAAGTCGCCTGGGGAAGGCGACCGGGGCCGATCTTCGCGAGGGCGTGTATAGCCTGCCCGTGCTGCGCCTGCTCCGGCGCCAGGACGGTCGGGGCGAGCGGCTGCGCGCGCTCCTCGCGCGCAGGACGCCGGGCGCGGACGAGGCCCGCGCCATGTGGGCGCTCGTGCGCGAAAGCGGAGAGGCGGACGGCGCGCTCGTGGTGGCGCACGCTCAGGCCCGGCAGGCCCGGGACGCCCTGCGCGCCTGGCCGGACGGTCCCGTGCTCCAGTCCCTCGGTCGCCTCGCCGAGTTCGCGGTGGCGCGAGCGCTTCCGGGGACGTCGCCAGGCGCCGGCCGGCGTGGTCCCGACCCGGGTCAGTCGATCAGGTAGACGCGGCGGGCATTCTCCCAACCCCGGGATCGCCCGACGAGCACGGTCAATACGCGATCCGGACCGCGGGAGAGGTGGACCGCGCCGGATTCCTCACGCCTCGCGGCGAGCGGGTCGCGACGAGCTCGCCGAGGGAACCGGCTGCGCAAGAGGATCTCGATGGCGCGGACATCTACCACGGGCACGCCAGCGCACCTCACGGCGCCAGCGCCATTCTCCTGCGGGCTAGAGACCTACGGTGTCGGAAAGCGCACTCTCATTGGGCGAGGAGGAAGCGCCCACCACCGCGACGAACCGCGGCATCGGCTCAGGCGGCCGCGTGGTCGCGGTCGCGGCGCGCCACCTGGGCGCGCACGAGCGGGATGAGCACGCGGCCGTACTCGGTGGCGTCCACGAGCGGGTCGAAGCCCCGGATGAGGAGCGTGGTGACGCCGAGGTCGTAGTAGTCGAGCATGGCCTCCGCCACCCGCTCGGGCGTGCCGACGAGCGCGGTGGTATTGCCGGCGCCCACCGCCGCCGCGATGTGCGTCCACAGCCGCTTGTCGTGGATCTCGCCCTGGCGCGCGAAGTCCACCAGCCGCTTGGCGCCGACCGCCTCCGGGAGCGGCAGCGTGCGGTCGCCCTGCTTCGCCTGGACCTTGGCGAGGATGTCGCGAGCCTTCGCCCACGCCGCGTCCTCGGTGGGCGCGATGATGGGGCGGAGCGACACACTCACGCGGGGCGCGCGGCTGGCGCGCGCGCCCGCCGCGCGCACGTCGGCGATGCGCTGCTTCACGGCGGCGAGGGGCTCGCCCCAGAGCATGTAGACGTCGCCGTGCCGCGCGCCGATGGCGTGCGCGGCTTCCGACGCCCCGCCGAAGTAGAGGGGGATGTGCGGCTTCTGCGCGGGCTTGATCTCGGAGTACGCTTTGGCGAGGCGGTAGAACTCACCCGCGTGGTCGAAGGGGCGCTCCTCCGTCCACACGCGGCGGAGCAGGTCCAGGTACTCGTCGGTGCGGCGATAGCGGGTGTCGTGGTCGAGCCAGTCGCCGTCCTTGGCCTGATCGGCATCGCTCCTGCCGGTGATGATGTGGAGCGCAACGCGCCCACCCGTGAACTGGTCGAGCGTCGCCGCCTTCCGCGCGGCCAGGGTCGGCGCCACGAAGCCCGGGCGATGCGCGATGAGGTAGCCAAGCTGTGACAGCGGCTCCTGGGCCGGCCGGCATCCGAGTCTGGCACCTTATGTCACGGGGACGGGGGCCACGCGTGGGGTGCCCGCCGCCGGAGGGCATTGATGTTGCCTATCCTCTATTTCAGCCAGTCCTGGCCTAACCGCGCGGTCGAAAATGACGCTCCGCGAGCGTCGCTCGCAAGCGCATTTCACCGCGGACGTTCGGCGGGTTGGCAAGACGAGTAGGAGGTGCTATGTCGGCAACATTTTTCCCGGGCGAGCGTCGCGCGATTGATTTCGGTGCTGTCACTCCAGGGGATGCGCGCAAGTCCGTGTTGCTCGTCGCTACCTCGGCCGCAAACGTGACGGCCCGGATTGACGGAGGCGGAGGCCGGTTTCGCGTCGTGACCGTCGTGTGTCAAGCGGTCAGCTTACAGCAACACACGCCTGATGAGATCGCCCAGTTGCCGCCGCATATGCGGAAGGATCCTCGCTTCCACGTCTCGGTCGAGAGGACGGTGGTTTGCACGTCCGATGGCGTCACTCCGCTGGAGATCCAGGAGGGGCAGGAGATCGCTGTTCACGTGGGATTCCGGGGCGAAGACCGCGCGGGGGAGGGTGTGCAGTCGGCCACACTCTCGATCAACGGAACCGGCTGGAAGAACCCGATCTCCGTGCCGCTGTCGGCCTTGGTGGGACAGGTGAAAGCGGACGTCCCAGAAGGCACCTTGGAGGTGACTCAAGGCGAGGCCGCGGAGCTGTCCGTTACAGTCCGGTCGACGTTCGGGCCGGACACCACCGTCCGGCTCGAGATGGATGCTGATTCGCTCGTGTCGATGAACCCGGTGTCCGTTTTCGTTCCCCGCGGTGGGCAGGCACAAGCGTCGCTGCGGATCGAGGCGCCCCGCTCTGCCCACGTGATCCGGTTTCGGAAAGACCTGCGGATGTCGGCGTTCGACGGGCGACAGGTCACCTTTCTGCCCTTCTCGGTCCAGATCCTCAATGCCCCGATCACAATCGAGATGTCGCCGGCCCACACCCAGCCGATCAAAGCCGACTGGTGGCAATGGCGCAGCGCGATTCCGCGAAACGAACAGTGGAAGGAGGAGTACTCCGTAGCAGGGACATTCACAAACAAGGGTGTATCGAACATTCAGGACCTTGCCATCACCATCTTTGAGATCTTCGAGGACACCGACAGAGATCGCGGCCGCAAGCGGCCACAAACGTGCTCATGTTATCTTCTGAAGGCCAACCTTTCTCACTCATCCGGACACTGAGGCCTGTTCACTCGCGCCTGGAGCCGTCCTGCCTCCCGGTCAATCAGCTCCTGACACCTCTGGGGATCCCCTTGACAAGGCCGTTGCCGCGTTGTACCCCGGGGGGGGGTGGGCCGTGAGAGCCCCCGCTGACGCGGGGAGGGGAGCGACGAGTTCCGGGTGGCTGGCATTCGCGCGGATCGGCAATGTTCTCAAGCTTCAGGAGGCCGCCATGGCAGACGATCTAAAAGATGTGGTCATGCGTCTTAACCGCCTCGAGGAGAAAGTTGCCACGATCGGGCGAAGGCACCAGGTGTCGGAGCTGGCCGCCGAGGATATTGCGGCTTACCACAAGGTGCAAAACGCGTTCTGGGAGGACGGCACCTGCGGCATCAACGAGACCAGCCCCTGCATCTTCCGTTGCAACGTCGTCACCGGAGGCAAAGTGATCCCGATTCCGAAGCCCTGCGACTTCGAGTGCACCTGCGGGCCGTGCAATTTCTGGGGTCCGGTGCTCGGTGGTGGCTTCCGGTTCCGGGGCCTGGGCGGGTAGCCTGGCTCGAGCCGCCGCCCGGCCTGATCAGCGGCCGCGAAACTGATGCCCGACGCTCGGTACAGCCTGGCACCAGGCCTCGAGGTTGTGCGCCTCGACGACGAGCGGTTTCAATTGCGCTCCGACTTCGTAGCGTTGGAGCTCTCCGGGGAGACCGCTGCCGAGATGGTCGAGAAGGTCTTCGGGGCTCTGGGTGAAGGACTGACCATCGACGAGATTGCCAAGCGTCTGCCCGGCTACCGGCTGGAGAGTTTGCGAGCGCAGCTGGAAAACCTGGTGCACGAGGGCGTCCTCGTCACCGGTCGAGCGGATACGGGCGGCAACCGCACCTTCGCTGCCCTGCTCGACGAAATCGGCTTGGGCGCGGACGAGACCCAGGCGACGCTTGCGGCGTCCAAAGTGGCGATCTTCGGGCTCGAGGCGCACGGTGCCCATGTCGCGCAGATCTTGGCGGACGCCGGCGTGGGACGTCTCGTGTTAGCCGACCCATTCCCGTTCGAACCGGCTCACCATGCCTTGACACCCGTCAGGGAGCCGCGAGCGGTCGGTATGAGCCGAGATGTGGTGACCGCGCGGCTGGTCGCCAGGCCGGGTCTGGAGGTCGCCACCGCGGGTTCCGGTGCCTTCGATCGTGACCGTGTGCGGGAGCTCGCCAGGGGTTGCAGGCTGCTGATCGTCGGGTGGGACCGGGGGTTCAACGCGGCCCATCATTGGGCCAACGAGGCCGCCCTCGAGCTCGGGGTGCCGGCATTGTTCAGCGAACTGCGGGCGACCACCACGTTTGCCGGGCCGCTGGTCCTGCCCGGGCGCAGCGCGTGTTGGATGTGCTATCGCATGCGCGTGCTCGCCTGCGAGCAGGACTTCGATCTGGCCATGGCGTACGAGGAACATCTCGACCGCAAGCGGCAGCCCGGTCTGGCGGACCGACCGCTGCTGCCCGCGCTTCCACTCCAGCTCGCTTCAACGCTTGCCCTCGAGGCGCTGAAACTCCTACTACGTTTGAATCAGCCGACTCTGGTCGACAAGGTACTGGCCTTCGATGGTCTCCTCGGGGAAACCCGGACGCACCCGGTGCTGGTCAAGCCGTTCTGTCCGTCCTGTTCAAAAAAAAAGCCCGCGAGCACCCCTTCGGCGAAGAGCTCCTAGAGACAGAACGCCGAAGCGGTCCGCCGTTGCACGAGATGGCGGAGCTGTTGGTCAGCGAACACAGCGGCATCGTGGTCCATTTCGCCTCCGCCTCCAGGGATGCCACTGAGCCGCCGCTTCCGTTGGTCTGGCGTGCCAGGCTCGCGAACCACCGCTTTCTTTCCAAGGTGGACGCATCGCACTCGTCCTGCTCGGGAAAGGGAATGACCATGAACGCGGCCTGGATGTCGTGTCTGGGTGAAGCGGCCGAGCGATATTCAGGTGGTTGCTGGGACCCGGGGGAAACTACTTTCTGCCGGCGCCGAGACCTCGACGGCCGCAGCCTTCATCCCGCCGAGCTCGTGCTCTATCGTCCCGAGCAGTACGCCGAGCTGCCCTATGCGCCTTACAGCGAAGAGACGGAGCTGCGCTGGGTTCGCGGCCGATCGCTGATTCACGGAGACACCGTGTGGTTGCCGGCGATTGCCGTGTTCATGGAATATCAGGTCCACAGCCCGCAGGAGTTCCTGGTCCCTGTCACTTCCAACGGGCTGGCGGCCGGACCAACGCTCGCGGATGCGGTGCTCTCCGCCATCTACGAGGTGGTCGAACGGGACGCCGTGCTGATCACCTGGCTCAACCGGCTGCCCGGCCGTCGCCATGACGCCGCTTCGCATCCGGATCCTGACGTGCGGCAGCTTGCCAAGTCGTACCGCCGGCGCGGCGTCGAGCTGGCGCTTTTCTCGGTGCCGACCGACCATCCGATCGCGGTGTTCGTTGGCATCGCCTTTCAGAAGGGCGGCTACGGAGGCCCTTACGCGACGGTGGGGACGGGCGCCAGTCTCGACCCGTCGATGGCGGCGCGGGCGGCTGCGCTCGAAGTGGGTCAGGTGCGTCCGGCATTTCGCGAACGGTGCCGAAGCCACGACGCCGCGCGGATCGCGGAGCTCGTCGCCAACCCGGTGGCGGTGAAGTCCCTCGAGGATCATGCGCTGCTCTACGCCGATCCCGCCATGGCGTTCGCGTTCGACTTCCTCGAGGGCGGGAAGGCCGAGTGGCAAGCGCGGGTCGCGGTCACGCCCACCGCACTCTCGGCGGTGCTCGACCACTTCCGGACGACGGGCCAGGACGTGCTCTACGTTAACCTCACACCGCAGGACCTCGAGCCGCTCGGCCTGTTCACCGTTAGGGCACTGCTGCCGGGATTCCAGCCGATCTGGTTTGGCCACGGTGAGCGTCGACTGGGCGGCCGGCGCGTCTTCGAGATGCCGTTCCGGCTCGGACTGCGTGACGCGCCAGCGGATCTCGACTCGCTCAATCCCCTGCCTCACCCAATCGCCTGAGGAGTGCTGCTATGTTCCGCGCCGACTACCCGCTCGCATGGATGTTCCACCGCGGCACCTCGCGCTGGCCGTTTAACATGCACGGCTTGAACGCCCCGACGCACGAGACGCCGATGTTCAAGGAGGACGTCGAGGCTGCGACTGTGGAGCTCGAGGCTCCCACTCTGCCACGGGCGACGCTCGACAGCGTCCTGCGTCGGAGATCGAGCTGCCGGCGGTTCGCATCCGAGCCGATCGAGCGCAGCGAGCTTGGCACCCTCCTCCATAGTGCCTACGGCGTTCTCGATACCGTCGACCTCTGGGGAGAGTTCTGCGAGCGCCCGGTCCCTTCCGGAGGCGGGCTGTATCCACTCGAATTCTACGTCTTGTCTCAGCGAGTGGGCGGGCTCGAGGGTGGCGTGTATCACTACGTTCCCCTCGGTCATCGGCTTGAAGTTGTACGGCCCGATCCGCTTCCAAGACACTTGACTGCCGAGATGTTTCTCGGGCAACCCTACCTGGTCAACGCATCCGCGATCGTGCTTATCACCGCGGTGGTGCACCGCTCGTTGTGGAAGTATGAAGACCGAGGCTACCGCTATATCCTGCTAGAGGCCGGTCACGCGGCGCAGAACCTCAACCTGTGCGCCGAGGGGGTCGGACTGGCGAGCCTCAATCTAGGCGGCTTCTTCGATCAGGACGTCATGGCGCTGTTGAAGCTCGACCCGGAGCGCGAGATCGTCCTTTACGGGGTAGCGCTGGGTAGGGCCACGAGCGACGACCGTTGCGAGAGGCGGCGTCCGTCCGAGGCTGAACCGGCGCTTCGCCGTTTCTAGCGACCCGGGGCGTACAAACTTAACGATTGTCGAACCTGAGGGCGTTGGCTGTCCTTCGCCAAAATCTCAGCCAGCGGTCAAGTGGTTGATCTGTCGGTCATGACTCGAACACTCTCTGAGCTCGATGATCACGCTTATGCTTCACCTGCTTCGGCTCCTCCCCTTCCTTGTTGGCGGCCACCGTCACGTCGCCCTCGAGAACCTGGCCTTGCGGCAGCAGCTCGGCGTCTACAAGCGCACCATCGCCCGGCCCCCACTACGCCGAACTGATCGGCTCTCTCTGGGTCGTGCCGTGCTTGCCAGAGTCTGGGCCGGATGGCGGCGGCCCCTCGTGATCGTGACTCCGGACACCGTCCTGCGATGGCAGCGGCGCCGCTTCTGTGAGTACTGGACCAAGCTTTCCACCGGTCCACCGGCGGCCGCCCACCGTCAACGCCGAGATGAAGGCACCTGGTCAGCCGAATGGCCGCGGCGAATCCACTCTGGGGCGCCCCGCGAATCCATGCCGAACTCCTCAAGCTCGGCATCGACGTTGCCGAGCGCACCGTCTCCCGGCTGATGCCCAAGTATCGTCCCCGACCATCACAGACCTGGCGCACATTCCTTGCCAACCATTTCCCCGATCTCGTTTCCCTAGACTTCTTCACGGTCCCCACTGCCGGCCTGCGCATGCTCTTCGTTTCTCGTGGTACTCGCTCACCATCGCCGGCGAGCCCTCCATTTCAATGTGACCGAGCATCCCACCGCCAACTGGAGAGGATAGGTAACATGAACCCCTCCGGCGGCGCGGTGGCCCCGTCCGTGACCCCGTCGCCGTGACATAACCTCCCACCAGGAGCCGCTGCCACAGCGATCGACGGGAGCGGCGGCTCGATCCCGGTGACGGTCCAGTAAGACGAAGAGCGTCTACTTTCTCTTCTTGGAGCGAGACGGCTCGTCGTAGCTGTCCATTTCGTTCGTCCTGAGGATTCGGAATTTCATCCCCGTCGGCGCGACCTTCGTGATGATCTCCCGCACGGAATCCTTCGCCGCGGTGGCCCCGTCCGTGGCCCCGTCCCAGTGACATAAGGTGCGAGACCCGGACGCTGGCCGCCCCAGGAGCCGACGGCACAGCGCACATTAGCGGCCTGCTCGCGGGGCGAGCGAGCCGACCCGAGTGAGCGGCATGCTAGGCCAGACACACCACCGCCGTCAATCGGCCGGCGGACCGGCCAGGGCAGCATTGATGGCGCCTCGTGGGGCCTCCGCTGTGCCCCCGAGCAGATAAGGGTCAGGCTGCGAGCGCGACGCCCGCGATGCTAAACGATAGCGACGCGTTCCAACCCTGGGAACCCCCCGGGGGTTCGTGCCCGCGACGATGGCTGGGGGGACAGGTGTGGGTTCTAGGCCTGAATCTCGAAGCTGAAGGCGACCGATCGATGGTTCGCCTGCAAGTGGTTGCGGGCCCTCGCAACCACCGCAATCAACCTCCAGAACCCGGATCGTATCCATCCCCGCGAACTATGAAAGCAGAGACTGTAAACACACGGTCTGTTGACTTCCGCCCGCCGATTCCTTACGAAAGTTGCGGGCCTATCTGCAGGGTTTGTAAGTCTCCAAGCACACATGCCCCGCAAAAACAGATTCTCTAAACAACCTTCGAGCTTCACATTTGCAACCTCGCCTCATTGTTGACAGGATTGCTCTTGCCATGTTGCGCGATCGTCCCGACGCAGCCGAGCTGCTCGAACTTCTGGATTTCCACCCGCCTAGTTGGCCCCGGTACTACGACGAGCTCTGGAGTCGCTACCCCACCTTAGCGGAAGACTGGGTCCACGCCGGATTCCTAAACCTTCCGGCAACCTGGGTCCCGGACGAGGAGCAATGGAAGAGGGAGCGGGACATCGATGCGCGTCGTCGTCAGGTGCATGAGGAGCGTGTGCACCGGGACCAGCTAATCCTGAGCGAGATCCGTGCCAAGGTCCTTGGCTCATGGCGAAGCGGGGCGCTGAGCGCGCCCGGGCCCAGCGGGTACTGGACCGACGGTTGGATGAGCTCGGCCTTCGCCCACTCTTCCCGGGGGGGACCCACATCCCGAAGTCTGAGCGACCGGCCATGAAGAAGCGCTACCAAGAGCTCCGACGCCTCATCGACGAACTCCGGACCGCGTCCGCCGAGACAGACACCGCGAACGAGAAATGTCGATTGGCTCTCTTGATCCGGTCCCCGCTCTTCACTGAGCGGGAAATCGATGTCATCTTCCGCTACCCGTACGCGCGCCGCGGGGCGACCGCCGGCGCAGCCATGGCCGTGCTCGCCAGACGTTTCCAGACGACGTCCGACACCCTCGCCCGCTACCTCTTCCCCCGTTAGGCCCCAAACTCCCGGCAACTCTCGGACGAGTTGCCGGGCGCACGGCGTGACTCTTCGGTTCTACCGCGCGATGATTCCATCACGTTTACCGCGCATGAACGCCGCCGGGAGAGGAGCCACGATGTCCGACAAGGGACCGATCGATCCTGAAGGTGTCTATACCATCAGCGCCGCCGCGCGGCTGCTCAGCGTCAGCCCGTCTACGCTCCGCGACCTCGAACGACGGGGAAAGATCGAGTGCACATGGACGCCGGGTCGGCAGCGGCGATTTGTCGGGTCCGAGCTCCTCCGACTCCTAGCAGCGCCAGGGGGCGCTACTTCGAGGGAGCCAGCCCAGAAGCCGCCCGCTGGCGCGACCGACACCGCTAGTGCCGCGGCCCGTCGGGCGTAGCTTGGACAACTGATCGCCCGCGCCCAACGAGAGCTCCCCGTCGACACCCCGGCGGAATTCCGACTCCGAGCGGGGACCGATCTGGAGCACGCACTCGGTAAGAGGGGTCCGTCATCTCCTTTGGGCGAGGTGGAACCCCTTATTGCAAGCGTGATCGAGCGAGCTACGCATCAGATGCAGACCGCCCAAGAGGAACGCGGGAGACGGGAGAGGAAGTGCGAGCTGCTCGAGTTCGGCCTCACACATCTCCGGCGGAGGCTCGACGCCCTGTCCAGGCGCACGGTCGGCGCCCAGGGCAGCCTCAAGCGGCGAAACATCCAGGCGACACTCCGCGATCAACTCCGAGACCAGCTTCAGAAACAGCTTCGAGGGAACGAAGGTTGGAACCAAGTCCGCGGACTCGTCGAGGACCTCGTCGCTGCCTGGTTCGTCGCGCACCCGCCTGCCTCGCGCATCCCGACCTCAGTGAAGCTCCTCGCCGCGGGCGCGACGGGGCTCATTGGCGGCGCGACCGTCGCGGCGGCGCTCAGTCCAGCGATTCGAGCCGGCGTGGCCCAGCTCAAAGCTCCGCTCTTGTCGCTGACCGATCAACTCATCAAGCATCTCAGCACCCCTTCTCCATCACCGCCGCATCCCCCGAACCAGACCACCATCACGCCACCCTCATTTCGAGCGGGGATCGGCTATGGTGCGGGCTGGCCACGGTCCTCTCCGCCCAGATCCTGGTATTCGCGACCGGGTAGCTACAAATCACCGAAGGCCACCCGGGAAGCGTCATGGCCTCCGCCGGCCAGGCGCGAGATGCCGCTCCGACGAGCAGTAATGCAATCGCCTGGGCCCCCGGAGGTCGAACCTACGATCATGAAGACGCCCGGGATCACGCGACCCGCTAACGGGTAGCGGAGGAAGCGGGTGCGCCAGCCTTCAAACCGCTCCACCGTGCCGGTGGCCATGCCGTCGTTGGCCGAGGTGCAACAGGACCCGACCATCCTCACGGGACTCCCCCTGCCCGCCATCGTGGATCTCCGCCGGCAGATCAGTCACCTCACCGCCGACGTGGACGCGGTCCTGTACCAGACCCTGACCGAGGTCTCGACGAAGGACCAACGGTCAGACGCCGAACCCGACCGGCTACTCACGCCGGAGACCGCCGCAGCGCGGTTTGGTGTCACGAAGCGCTGGCTCCTAGAGCACGCCGACGAAATCCCCGGCGTCCGGCGTCTATCCCGCAAGATCGTGCGGTTCAGCGAGCGTCGTCTCGGGCGGTTCTTGGACAGGAAACCCGTTTGACCGCACGTCAAGTTCTCACTATGCTTCCCTCTCCGGGAGAAGCCGTCGAAAGGAGTGCCAGGATGCTCCGACTGTGGTGGAGGGTCCACCCGCCCGACACATGGGCCTCGTCCCATCATTTCGTGATGACGACGCGGGACGATGACCTCCCGGGCGCGGCCCACTCGCAGGGACCCCGTCCATGAGGGAGCGTGGCTCGGGCTCCCTTTTCCAGGAGCGATACCGCGAGAGGAAGACCGGCCAACTCAAGGTGTGTCGAACCTGGATGATGAAGCTCTGGGTAGGCGGCAAGCCCTTGAAGCGATCGGCCCGCACCACCTCACGCGCCGTGGCGAGGAAGCAACTTGAGCAGTGGAAGGCACAGATTCGTCAGGGTACGTACGTACCCGACGCCGAACAGACACGCTTTGACGACCTCGCCACCCTGCTGATCGACGAGTACCGCGCCAATGCCCGTAAGTCCCTCGACCGGGTCGAGGCCGCGGTCGACCACCTGACGGGGTTCTTCACCGGGTGGCGGGCGCAGACCATCTCGACGGATCGGGTCCTCGCCTATGTCCGGTACCGGCGGGCGCAGCAGGCTGCCAACGCCACCATCAACCGCGAGCTAGCCGCGCTCAAGCGCATATTTCGCCTCGGGGAATGCGCCGGCCGGATTGTCCGCCGCCCCTTCATCGATCTCCTGCAGGAGCACAATGTGCGCACGGGCTTCTTCGAACGCGCTGAGTGCGACGCCGTGCTGGCGCAGCTCCCCGACGACCTCCTGCCCGTGTTCGCGGTCGCCTACCTCACCGGCTGGCGCGTGAAGTCGGAGCTGCTAACCCGGCGGTGGGCGCACGTGGACTTCCAGAGTGGCTGGCTGCGGCTGGAGCCGGGCGAGACCAAGAACGCGGAGGGCCGCCAGTTCCCGCTCGCGCCCGCCCTGCGAGCCGTGCTGGAGCGCCAACGCGCGCGGACCCTGGCGGTCGAGAAGACGACGCGCACGATCATCCCGTGGCTGTTCCACCGGTCCGGCTGCCGATCAAGTCCTTCCGCCGGGCCTGGCTGACGGCCTGCGAAGCCGCCGGGCTGTCGGGCCGCATTCCCCACGACTTCCGCCGGACCGCCGTCCGGAACCTCGAGCGGGCGGGCGTCCCCCGATCCACGGCGATGAAGATGGTCGGGCACAAGACGGAGAGCATCTACCGGCGCTACGCGATCGTGGACGAGGCGATGCTGAAGGAGGGCGCCGCGAAACTCCAAACGCCTCACGAGGCCCAGACGCCCACAGGCCCCGTCATCCCGCTGATCAAGGCGACCCGCACGAAGCGCGTCAGTTCGAGTACCGTCCGAGTCAGTCGTGCGCAGCGCGCGCGGCAGGTGCAGGCAGCGCACGCTAAGTCATTGAAGGCAGGCGAAGAAAAAATGGTGGGCTGGGACGGGATTGAACCGCCGACACCAGGATTTTCAGTCCTGTGCTCTACCAACTGAGCTACCAGCCCACCACGGACTTGTGAGCGTACCAAAGGCACGCCGAAGTGTCCAGGAAGATTGGGCTCCTGGCATAATCGGCGAGGGAGGAACGATGACCACCGACCTCGACATGCGGCGATATCTGGAGCCCGGAGAATTCGTGGACAGCGGAGCCGACGCCGTGACCGCCTTCGCGCGGGCGGCGGCGGGACCGGGCGGGGACCCCGTGGCCCGGGCGGTGCGGCTCTACTACGCTGTGCGGGACGACATCATCTACACTCCATACGGCGACTTCACCGACGTAGAGACCTTCCGGGCGAGCGCCTGCCTGGCTCGCCGGGCCGGGTTCTGCGTGGCCAAGGCCGCGCTCCTCACCGCGGCGGCCCGGGCCGCGGGCATCCCCGCGCGGGTCGGCTTCGCGGACGTGCGCAACCATCTCTGCACGCCCAAGCTGCGGGCGCTGATGGGGACGGACTCCTTCGTCTACCACGGCTACACGGACCTCTACCTGGATGGCCGCTGGGTGAAGGCGACGCCCGCCTTCGACCGTGGGCTCTGCGAGAAGTTCGGGGTGAAGGCGCTCGACTTCGACGGGCGCGCGGACTCCCTGTTCCAGCCCTATGACGTGGCGGGCCGGCGGCACATGGAGTATCTGCTCGATCGCGGGACGCGCGAGGACGTGCCGGTGGCGGAGATCATGGCCGCGTTCGCGGAGCACTATCCGGGATTGACGGCACGCGGGGCGGCGGCGCCGGTGAATCAGTTCAGGGACGAGGCGCGGCCGACGACGTAGCGGCGCCGGGTTAGTTGGGGCTGGAGAGATCGGCGCCGGTGTCCGACTCGAAGACGATGCGGTCGTTCTCGTCGACGGTGAAGGCTTCGTGGAGGACGAAGGGCACGTCGTGCTGGACGAGAAACCGGGTGAGCTTGGCCACCGCGACCGGATGCGCGTCGAGATGGAATGACAGGGCAATATCGCCGATCTCGTCCACCGCGAAGATCGCCCAGTCGCCGACGATCAGCGCCTCCGTCTCCTGATCGAAGGTGATCCCGCCCTCGAACTCCTCGGAGCCCTCGGCGAGCTCGCGAAGCTCCGTGAGCTTGGCCCGGCGCTTGGCTTCGTCCACTTCCCTCACCCTGCCCTCTCCCAGAGGGAGAGGGTCAGATGCCCTTGAAGACGCCGTCCGCCGCCATGTCCTTGAAGGCCTGCTCGTAGGAACGGATGCTGCGGCCGAGGTCGTCGTCGGTGTGAACGGCGGAGATCCAGCCGTGATGGCTGGCGCAATCGACGCCGTTGTTGAAGAGGGCGCAGCGGAGGAGCTGATAGAGATCGTGGCGCCGCGGCCGGTCGAAGCCGGCCAGCCCGGGCTTGCCCTCGAAGGACACGTGGAAGATCGAGGCCTCACCGAAGCAGAGGCCGGGGACGCCCACGCGCTTCATGGCATCCGTGAGACCAGCGCGCAGCTCGTCTCCCGCCTTGTTGGCACGGGCGTGGAGACTCCCGTCCGACACCAGCTCGAGCGTCGTGATGGCGGCGGCGGCGGAGACCGGGTTGGAGTTGTACGTCCCGTTCTGGGCCACGCGCTGGCTGCGGTCCCACGTGGCGTCGCCGCGATGGGCCATCATCGACATGAGCGCCTTCTTGCCGACCACGGCTCCGCCGGGAAGCCCGCCCGCCACGATCTTGGCCAGCGTGGTCATGTCGGGGGTGACGCCGAAGTAGGCCTGAGCGCCGCCGGGCGAATAGCGGAAGCCGGTGATGACCTCGTCGAAGATCAGCACCACGCCGAGCCGCTCCGTGAGGGCGCGCAATTCCTGAAGGTAGCCTGGGATCGTCGGCGTCGTGCCGGACTGCCCGCCCGCCGGCTCGAGGATGACGGCGGCGACGTCGCCGCGCTGCAGGAGCACCTCCACCGCCTTGATGTCGTTGGGCGGGGCCACGAGGAGCTGGTCCAGCGTGGCAGCCGGCACGCCCGCCGACATGGGCACGTCGTACGGCGGGTTCACCGCGGCGACCACACCGTCGTGCCAGCCGTGGAAGTGGCCCTGGAACTTCAGCACGCGCGGCCGGCCGGTGTACGCGCGGGCGATACGCATGGCCAGGTGCGTCGCCTCGGTGCCGGACATCGTGAAGCGCACCATCTCCGCGGAGGGAATGAGCTTGGTGACGAGCTCGGCCCAGCGGACCTCGAGCTCGTGCGAGGCGCCCAGGTGCGTGCCGCGCGCGGCCTGCTCCTGCATCGCCTTGACCACCGCGGGATGGCAGTGGCCGAGGAAGAGGGCGCCGTGGCCCATCCAGTAGTCGATGAGCTCGTGCCCGTCCACGTCCCACTTGCGGGGACCGAGACCGCGATCGACGTAGACGGGGAAGGGCTTGAGGTGACGGCCGTCGTGCGTGATCCCGCCCGGGATGACGGCGCGCGCGCGCTCGTAGAGCGCGGCCGACTTCGGATTCCGCGCGCGGTACGTCTGGATCACCTTGGAGTCCATACTCGCCTCGCTCATCTCACCCTGCCTCCCCTTCGGCGCTTCGATGTGGTTGCCGGATCGAGCGCCGCCGTCGCGGCCACTCGCAGCAGCTCAAGAATGCCTGTCTGCGCCCCGAAGGGCAAGCGGTCCACGGTGGGCTCCGCCCGGCGCGTCACGCCATCCACCGCGCCCGCCGCCACGCACGCGGCGATCATCCGCTGCTCGTCCTCGCTCGAGTGGAGCAGATCGCGCCCCGCCAGACGCGAGAGCTCGGCCACGATCCCGTAGGCGCCCCAGTTGGAGGTGCCGGCGACCACCAGATGGTCCACGGTGACGATCGAGGCGAAACGCCGCGCGTTCGCGCTGGTGCGGGCCACGCGCGCGCGCACGTTGCCCATGCCGATCTCGTTGCCGCCGTCGCCCACGCCGATGGTGACGGGCCGGCGCGCGCCGCGGGCACCACGGACGAGGAAGAGCGCGTCCAGCGGGCCGTTCCACTCACGAACGGACTCGGCTCGCATGCTCAGGTAGTCGCCGGCGCGGTTCCGTCCGGGACGCTCGATGGCGACCAGATGGGTCGGCGCGTGCTCGGCGAGGAGACGCCGGGCGACCTCGCCCGCGCCGGCCATGGTGGCGTGAAAGGTCAGGATCTCGGCCGGCTCACCCAGCACCTTCAGCGCGGACTCCAGCGGGGGCACGGTGACCGCGTCGGTGACGTAGACCACTTCGAGACCCAGAGCGCGAAGGGCCCGGCCGAGTGATGCGGCGCCCGGAGGACCATCTGTCTCGGGAAGCCCAGGCCCCAGCGCGAAGCCGGTGGTGATGAGCACGCGACGGCCGCGGGTCAGGGCGCGCGCGGCCGCGGCGGCGGCGCCCGGCTCGAAGAAACGGGCGATGCCGCGCCGGCCCGGGTCCAGCGCGAGCAGGTGGTCGATCAACGGCGGGCCGGCGGTGTCGCCGGCGCCGGCGTCGCGGGAGCGGGCGCGGCGGGCCGGGGCGCGGGCGCCGCCGCGCCGGGCGTCGTCGGGGGGGGCGACGCGCCGGCCGGTGCGGGATCCGGCTGCTTCACGGTGAAGAACATGTTCGTGGCCATCACCCCCTGCTCGTCGAAGGTCACGACGAGCCCGGAATTGTAGAAGAAGATGTCGCGCCCGTTCTGGATGGTGGCGCGGTCCGGCTCGCCCCAGCCGGCGACGACGGTGTCCTTGATGAAGATGAAGCGCTTGGGGTCGAGGCGAAGCACCCGCACCGTGTGCGGGCTGTAGCCGGTGGGCAGGAGGATGCCGAACTCCACCACCATCTTGTGGAAACCTTCGGGCGCCCGCGCGCCCTCGTAGGTCCACTCGACGGTGTCGTAGCTCTCGACCTTCTGCTTCGACTCCTTGGAGGGCGGGCCGAAGCGGGCGCGGAACACCTCCGCGGTGGTGACGCCGGGCTCGATCCCGTTCCACACGGCGGCGCGGGCATCGGGGGAACACAGGGTGGCGACCAGCAGCAGGGCGGCGAGCGAGACGGTAAGCCGCATCAGAATCCCAGCGCGCAGCCGTCGCCGCGCGCGTCCGCACCCGCGCGCAGGGTGCCGTCGGCGAGGGTGATGCCGTGGGCATGGCCCATCTGGGTGAACCAATCCGAGACCACGGCAATATTGTGCCCGCGCTGGCGCAACGCCTCCACCACTTCCACGGCCACGCGGCCTTCGATCCGCAAGAGGTCGGGCGGGTCGGCGGGGGTGAGCCGGCCGAACATGAAGCGCGGCCGCTCGATGGCCTCCTGGATCTCCATGCCGTAGTCGAGCAGGTTGGTCAGGCACTGCACGTGAAACATCGCCTGGCCGTCGCCCCCCATGGACGAGTAGCCGATCACCGGCCGCCCCTCGCGCGTCACGAGCGCGGCGAGCAGCGTGTGGAACGGGCGCTTGGCCGGGCCGAGGGCGTTGGGGTGCGCGGGGTCGAGGTTGAAGTAGGCGCCCCGATTCTGGAGCACGACGCCGGTGCCGGGCGGCACCACGCCCGCCCCGAAGCTGCGGAAGAGGCTCTGGATGACGCTCAGCACATTCCCCTGCCCGTCGGCGACCACGAAGCCGGTCGTGTCGCCCTCGGGGTCGCCCCAGGAGTGGGCCTGGGCCTTGCGCGGGTCGAAGGCCGCGCGCCGGCGGGCCGCGTAGTCCTTGGACAGCAGGCCCTCGATGGGCAGCGTCGCATGGTGAGGATCGGCGATCCAGCGATCGCGGTCGGCATAGGCGATCTTCACCGCCTCGACGAGGAGGTGCAGGTGCTCGGCCGAGTGCACGGGGTACTTGGCGAGATCGAAGCCCTCGAGGATGTTGAGGCCGAGCAGCGCGGCCAGGCCCTGGGTGGGCGCCGGCGTCTCGTACACGGTGTAGCCGCGGTAGGTCGTCGCGAGCGGCTCGCCCCACTCGCCCTCGTGAGCGGCGAGATCCGCAGCGGTGAGGAAGCCGTCGGCGGTGAGGCGGTCCGCGATGGCCCGGGCGACGCGGCCGTGATAGAGGATGTCGTCGTCCTCGCCCAGGTCGCGCAGCGTGCGCGCGAGGTTGGGCTGGCGGAAGAGGTCGCCCGGATCGGGAAAGACCCCGCCGGGAATGAAAATGCGCCGCCACTCCGGATCGTCGAAGAGCGGGGCCCGGTCGCGGATGGCTTGGCACACGATGTCCGTCAGCGGAAATCCCTCGGCCGCGTAGTGCACCGCCGGCTCCAGCAGCCGCCGCAGCGGCATGGTGCCGAAGCGCTCGAGCAGCATCCGCCACGCGCGCGTCACGCCGGGGACGGATACGGTGCCCGGGCCGACCAGGGGCATCGCGGAGAGGCCACGCCGGCGCAGTTCGTCGAGGGTCGCGCGGGAGCCCGAGCGCCCGGCGCCGAGCAGGCAGTGCACGCGTCCGGTGGCCGCCTCGTGGTACAGGCAGAAGAGATCGCCGCCCACCCCGCAGTAGTTGGGCTGGGTGACCGCGAGCACCCCGTTGGTGGCGATGGCGGCGTCGACCACGTTGCCGCCCGCCTTGAGCACCTCGACGCCGGCGAGGGTGGCCAGAGGATGGCATGACGACACCATGCCCCGGCGCGCCATGGGCGCCTGACGATGCGCATACCCGATCTGGATCGGCATGTCAGCTCCCGGCGAAGAGTTTGGAAATCTCGTCCTGCGCGAACACAGGCAGCGGCCGCGCGCGCCCGCCCTCCACGAGGGTCATGCCCTCGCGCCGGTCGGTGACGGCGCCGATCACCGCGCACGCGATGCCGGCCTGCTGGCACGCCGCCTCCACCGCCGCCGCGTCCGCCGGATCGACGGCGATGAGCAGTGCGCCCGAGGCGATAGTGCCCAGTGGGTCCAGCCCGAAGGCCGCGCAGAGCCGCGCGCCTTCCGGCAAGACAGGCACGCGCTCGCGCTCGACGCGCACCCCCGCCTCCGCCGCTTCCGCCAACTCCCAGCACGCGGTGGCGAGGCCGCCCTCGGTGGGGTCGTGCATCGCGTGCACGCGGACCGCCCCTGTCGCCGCCCGCGCGTCCGGCACCACGCTGATGCCCGGCCGGCGCAAGAGTGCCAGCGCCCGGTCGATCACGTCGGCCGGCACGCCGCGCCGTGTTGCCTCCTCGCCGCGCTCCCGCGCTATCAAGGCGGCACCCTCGAGCGGCACGCCCTTGGTCAGGAGCAGGGTGTCGCCGGGCCGCGCGCCTCCCGTGGTCACGAGGCGATCCTTCGCGACCTCGCCGAGCATGGCGCCGATGACGAGGGGTCGCGCGAGCCCCGCCGTCACCTCGGTGTGCCCGCCCACCAGGGCCACGTCGATGGCCGCGCACGCCTCCGTGATCTCCGCGAAGAGCTCCTCGACGCGCTCCGGCTCCGTCGCACCCTCCGGCAGGAGCAGCGTGGCGAGAAACCAGGCCGGCCGCGCTCCCCGCACCGCCACGTCATTCGCGTTGACATGCAGCGCGTACCAGCCCGCCGCGTCGGTGGCGAACGTGATGGGATCGGTGGTGGCGACGAGATAGCGGTCGCCCATGTCGAGCACCGCGGCGTCCTCGCCGACGCGCGGCCCGACCACCACCCGCGCGCTCGCGTCCGACTCGCCTCCGCGCACGTACTTCGCGAAGAGGCGCTGCAGCGTGTCGCCGGGGAGCTTGCCGACCGGAAGCGGCGACATGGCGCGCCCAGTATAACTGATGCCTTGACGATCCAGATTTTCGCGTTCGATCTCAATCTGAACCGCTACGTCCGTATCCTCGGCTGGGCTTATCTCCGGCATTGCCGTCGTCTCCGGGTGCCGTGGCTTGGGCAACGCCAACCTCGCCAAGGGCGGGTGAATCACTTAACATCCACTGGGTGCTTGACATTCGTCCTAGTGAGATATTACCATTCATCCCTAAGGTGAATGTAACGCGATTGGGATCGCCTTAGCGTGCAGGTCGAGTTTAGGACTGCCGAGCTTAGGAAGTGCTACGTCGATTCAGGAACCGCAGCCCGTCAATGGGGGGACAAGGTCGGTCGCAGATACATTGAGCGGGTAAACGTGCTGAAGGCCGCGAAGGCAGCGGAGGATTTGTACAAGATCCCTCCTCTGCGGTTCCATCCGCTCAAGGGGGATAGGCAAGGACGCCATGCGATGAAGCTCGTGGATCGCTGGCGTATGGTGGTCGCATTCCAGGACGATGCGTTGACCGTGGTCCGTATTGAGGAGGTGAGTGCTCACTATGGTGATTGAAGCTCAGATCTATTCCGATCTGCCCATTCCCCCCGGCGAACTACTGTCTGAGGCCCTTGAGACCGCAGGCCTAAGCCAGGCGGAACTTGCCCGTCGAATGGGTCGCCCCGCCCAAGCGATGAACGAGATCATCCGTGGAATTAAGGAGATCACTGCGGACACCGCCATTCAACTCGAGCGAGTCCTTGGGGTCCCAGCGCACATCTGGCTTAGATTGGAGGCGGAATATCAGCACACAAAAGCACGACTGGGAGACCGTCAACGCCTCCAAGGCGAAGCCAAGCTTGCGGAGCGTTTCCCGTGTGCCGACATGCTGCGCCTAGGCTGGCTCAGAAAGTATAGGGACGGCATCAGCAGGGTCGAGTCACTACTCGACTTCTTCGGAGTCAGCACTCTCGACGCCGTAGTCGATGCTGAGGCAGCCGCTTACCGGCTCTCCAAGACACGCCGCGCTCAACCAGAACCCCTCGCCGCCTGGCTACGTAAAGGAACGCTCGATGCTCAGCAGGTCAAGACTGAGCCTTTCAATGAGCGTCGCCTTAAAGATCTACTCCCTGAGCTCCGCTCGCTGACACGGGCCAAGCCTGAGATCTTTGAGCGTCGGCTCAGGACTGAGCTCGCTGCGTGCGGTGTGGCGCTCGTCATTCTGCCTCACCTTCCGCGGACTCATGCGCACGGCGCGACGAGATGGGTAAATCCAGAAAAGGCCGTCGTACAGCTGAGCATCCTATATCGATGGGCTGACATCTTCTGGTTCACTCTCTTTCACGAGCTTGGACATGTCCTGCGACACGGCCGCCGCGGTGTCTTCATCGCGTGGAAGGGTGGGGACCAGGACGAGCGCGAACGAGACGCGGACGTCTTTGCTTCAGACACCCTGATTCCTAGGACGGCCTACGAGGGGTTCTTGCGTCGCTACTCAACGCTCTCGCCAGCGGCAGTTGCGGCCTTTGCTGACCAGCAGAGCATTGCGTCCGGAATCGTCGTCGGACGGCTTCAGCACGACAAAAGGTTGACGTACTCGGAGCTCAATCACATGAGGGGGCGATACGTATGGGCGGCACAAGGTTAAGACTGAAGTATGACTGATCCGCTGGCCGGATGTAACTACGAGCGGGCCTGGACGCGACCATATGATGAACAGGCGGGTACATCTGGGCTCGTGGCTTATCGTCTGCGACATCGCTGGGCAGGTCTCGGAGTCGCCGCAAAACTGCCTGGTTACCATCGCCGCTGTCGCGATACCACGCGACGTCACAACGCTATGTCGCTCGCGCGTCCTTAAGCGCACACCCCGGCGTACCGCATGAACTGGCTCAGGGCGTGCCAGGCGGATTGGCACGTCGGCGGCTTTCTGCGACTCCCTGAGGGGCGCCGCTGCCGGGCATCCGGCGCGCTCATCATCTTCGAGGAGTTCAGTGGTGATTGGGAGCGGCGCAAGAAGGACGGCAACACGGAGAAGGGCTGGTCCTCCTGGTACGCTGGGCACGCACGGCTGCCAGACCGCCCGCGACTCCGACTGGACTTGGTCCGACTGCGGCGCGGTCGTCTCGCAGGTTGCCCCCAACGAGAGCTTCGGTCCTGCGCCACTTCGACCCGTCGCGGCGTTGGCTGATGACTTCTCCTTGTCGTCTTCTTACCGTCAGCGGACAAGTGTGACTTCGGGTGCCGCGGGGACTTGCTGCCACAGGGAAGGCCCAGGGTGCTCGGTGGGCGCGGATCAACCCGGAAGAACGAACCAGGGTTCGCCCGGAAGACCGCCGCGGCTCGCTGGGCGAAGCGGAAGAAGCGGGGTGACGTGTGAGCGCCAGATTCTCTGAACGCGTCGGCGCCGTGAAGGTCGCGATTCTGGTCGGGACGATGAACGCCCGTCTGAGGAACACAATCTGGAACTTCGTCGATACCCTCATTCCCGCTGACGACCGATCCAGCCAGTATGCCGCAGTTAACGACATCGCCAGGGACGTGCTTGCGGTTCCGTCACAGGCAATTGACAATCAACTGCCGACCTGGTGGCTGCTACGCGAGGTTGAGAAGATGCCGTGGGCCGCAGTCTACGATCTCCTTGAGTACGTGGTTGGTAACAGCGTCCGTTGGAATCGGCACCTCCAGATCCAGGAGGTCCAGCAACGCGCAAACTCGCTTCTTGAACGGGAGCACTCGGGCTATCGGTTTGTCGGCGGGCCAACTCACTATGGTCATCGACCCAGCGGAGGTCGCCGAGATCGAAGGCGCGGTCGGTAAAGCTACCGCAACCGGTCTTGATGGCGCGCGACTGCACATCGAGACCTCCCTAGGCCTCTTCGGCCAGCGGCCCCAGCCGAACTATCGAAACGCAGTCAAGGAGGCTATCAGCGCCGTGGAGGCCGTCGTGAAGATCATCAACGGCACCAGAGGCGGGGGACTCCACGAGGCACTCCAGACGGTGTCAGCCAAGATCGAGATTCATCCGGCGCTCAAGGCAGGCTTGGAAAAGCTGTACGCGTACACGAGCGACGGGGACGGCATCCACCACGTGATCCTTGAAGAGGCCAACGTGGACGAGGCCGACGCGCGGTTCATGATCGTCACCTGTTCCGCGTTCGTGAACTTTCTCATCGTTAGGGCGGACGCAGCGGGCCTACTCAGTTTCCGTTAACGGGTCGGGCGCGACGCGCACGGCCGGCGTCAGCCCGGAAGAGCGATCCGTACTCGCCCCGAAAGCCGCCGCGGCTCGATGAGCGAAGGTGAAGCGAGAGAACCGTTCGACCTAGCGGAGGGCGGGACCGTGCGTGAGTTTCTCAACCAGTTCGACTCAATTACGTTGTGGCTGTTGGCCCTCATCCTCGCCGTTCCGGTGTCGGTCGTCGGCAATCTGCTTACCGACCAGCTTCTTAACTGGCTGGCGCGGCGGTCAGCCAAACGCGCAGCGCGCCGAAGCCGGGAACTTGAGAAGGAGCTACGGTCTGTTGAAGCCCTGACCAAGTCTGTCCTTGAACTCGGACTGAGGCTGGCAACGCAGGTGATCATCCTCCTAGTCTGCCTCGCAGCGGGGAACGCCCTGATAGCCCTTGGCCTTACTGCCCTGAAACCGGTTCACGACACCGACGTTTTCCTGCTCCTCGGGGCTTCCTCTATCTCCTTGCCATTGGCGTGGGAGTCGGCGCGATGGCGACCATCGACCACGTGCGAGACTTCCAGGCGTACCGGGAGCGAACGGAGCAGGCGATAGCTGAACTCAAGAAGCGCGCATCATCCGCGCCGTGACCCCGTCTTTCTAGCTCGACGAGTACGGCCAGCGCCTGCCGACGCGGCGTTGCAAGTGCAGCGCCCCCTGGCGCTATGATCCGAGCCGAAGCGAGCGCTTGGAGGTGTCGTTGACTCGGACCTACGTCATCCGGACAGCCGACACCAATTCGATCAGGCTCTCAAGGAATGGGCCGAGTCTGCTCCTCCATCGAGAACTCAACATTCATCCAAGAGTCACGATTCGGACTCATACCGCGCAGGAGGAACCCCTTCTCCTCTTGGCGGACTATGTCGCGGGCCTCTACCAGCACGCAGATCCGAGGGCTACACCCAACTCTCCGGTCTGCACACGGGCAGAAGTCCTCATCACTGGTCGGCCCCGTTCGGAACCGTCTCGGTCAGCAACTGTACGAGAATCTACTGAGTCTGATGAGCAGTATCCGCTCGCCGACGACAAGGTAGACCGCATAGTCGCCCGTGAACATCCCCAGTTAGGCGCGCAGGAGCAGTGGCAGGAGATCCGGGAGCGCGGCGATGCGGTGATCCGCCTCCGCGAAATCGTGGGCGCGCGTGGCCTCGCAGGGCACCACCACGCAGCGCATGCCCGCCGCCTTGGCCGCCAACAGCCCATTGCGCGAATCCTCGACGACCAGGCAGGCGGTAGGAGGCAAGCCGAGCCGTCGCGCGGACTCGAGAAACACGTCGGGCGCGGGCTTGCCGCGCCCCACTTCCCAGCCCGACACGCGCAGCTCGAAGAGGCCGGCAAGGCGGAGCCGCTCCACCGTCGCGTCGATCACCAGCGTCTCCGCGGAGGAGGCCAGCGCGAGCCGGTAGCCGGCCGCGCGCGCTCCGACGAGCACCCCCGGGACGCCCGGCAGGGGCACCGCCCGCTCGCGCACGATGCGGATCTTGGCTTCCTGGAACTGGCGCGCGAGCTCATCCGCCTCGGGGCGTATGCGGTGGCGCGCGCGGAGGATGCGGAAGCTCTCGGTGCTGGTGCGCCCCACGAACTCGTCGTTCTGAGCGAGGTCGTAGGGTGCGCCGTGACGGTTCATAACCAGGCGCATGGCCTCGTAGCCGATGGGCTCGGAGTCGAGAAGGACTCCGTCCATGTCGAAGATGACCGCCACGGGCCGGCCGTGATTGGTGGCGGCCACGTCAGTCGAGCGTCACGAGCTTGAGGAGATCGGCGGTCAGATCGTAGAGCTGCCCGCAGCCGGCCTCGCCGCCGACCCCGGCCTGTATGCGCTTGCGGAGCCCGGCGTCCACGCGCTCGCCGATCAAGCCCGCGAACTTGCCCTGCGGCTCGTCGCAGATCCCGCGATAGGGCAGGCGCGAGGTCACCGAATCGGCGGCGACCACGACGCCGCGGTCGGTATCGATCTCCAGGTGGATGTCGAAGCCGTGGAGGTCATCGTGCATGGAGTGGAAGAGATCGAGACGGTTCCCCGTGCGCACCAAGCGCGCCTGCTTGCGGCGCCGGAACACCCCACGTGCGCCCGCCTCGGGGCTGTAGAGCGCGGGGTGCGCCGCCGGCGTGACCGGGCGCGATTCGAGTAGCGCCTTGCCGCCCGAGCCGTAGGTGAAGCACGAGTTCGGCAGATCCACCCAGCCGGCATTGTCCAGCGCCCAGAAGGCGCGCGCATCGCCCGGCGTGAGCGCGGCGACCCGCTCGCGCGGCAGCCGCGCCACCTGACGGGCGAGACGCCCGACCTCGAGGCCTGCGTCCACGAAGAGCGCCCCGCCGGGTCGCCCGGCCGCGAGCTCGACGAGACGGCGCGTGAACCCGCCCACCATCCGCGCGCCGGCCAGCTCGGCGAAGGCGGCGGCCACGTCCGGCGACGCCGGACCGGCCAGCACCGCGGCGCGCGCCTCGATCACCTCGTAGCCAGGCGAGGGCGTGCAAACCGCGATCAGCTCGGCGCCACCGTCCTCGTCGGAGATGCGCACGGTATGGGTGAGGGCGTCCGCGGGCTCCGCGTCCACCCAGCCTTCCATGCGGCGCTCGTAGCGGTCGCGTCCCTGGAGAAACGGCGACGAAATCATGATTGAAACCCCTTGAGGCGGAGGCTGTTCACGACCACCGAGACGGACGAGAGCGCCATCGCCGCCCCCGCGAGCACCGGCGAGAGCAGGACGCCCGCCACCGGATACAGGACGCCCGCCGCCACCGGCACCAGGATCAGGTTGTAGCCGAACGCCCAGACCAGGTTCTCCTTGATCACCCGCATCGCCCGGCGCGACAGATCGAGCGCCGTCGTCACGCCCCGGAGATCGCCCCGCATCAGCGTGACGTCCGCCGCCTCGATGGCGACGTCGGTGCCGGAGCCCACCGCGATGCCGACGTCGGCCTGGGCGAGGGCGGGCGCGTCGTTGATGCCGTCGCCCACCATGGCGACGATGCGATGGCCCTCCTGCAGGCGCTTCACCTCGGCGGCCTTGCGGTCTGGCAGCACCTCGGCCAAGACCGTCGTGATGCCGGCCTCGCGCGCGATCGCCTCGGCCGTGAGCCGGTTGTCGCCCGTGAGCATCACGACGTCGAGGCCGCGCGTCGCGAGTCCCCTCACGACCTCCGCCGCTCCCGGCTTGAGCGTGTCCGCCACCGCGATCAGCCCCAGCGCCACACCACGGAAGGCGACATAGACGACGCTCTTGCCCGCCTCGGCGAGTGCGCGCGCCGGTGACTCCAGGGGTCCCACCGTGACCCCCCGCGACTCCATGAACGGGCGGTTGCCGAGCCGGATGAGGGCATCCGGGCCTCGCACCGTCACCCCTTGCCCCGGCAGGGCCTGGAATCCACTCACCGGGGGCAGGGCAAGGCCGCGGGCCTTGGCCTCGGAGACGATGGCCTCGCCCAGTGGGTGCTCGGAGCCCTGCTCGGCGGCCGCGGCCAGCGAGAGCAGCTCGTCCTCCGACGCCCCGGGCACCGCGATCACGTCGGTGACAACGGGCTTCCCCACCGTGAGCGTGCCCGTCTTGTCCAGCACCACCACCTGCACGCGCTGCAGGAGCTCGAGGGCCTCGGCGCTCCGGATCAGCACACCCAGCTCCGCCCCTCGGCCGGTGGCTACCATGATGGCGGTGGGCGTGGCCAGTCCCATGGCGCAGGGGCAAGCAATGACGAGCACGCCTACCGCGCTGGTCAGCGCGTAGAGGAAGGCCGGCTCCGGGCCGGCGAGCCACCAGACCACGAAGGTGAGGGCGGCCACCGCGAGGATGATCGGCACGAACACCGCGGCCACGCGATCGGCGAGACGCTGAATGGGGGCCTTGGAGCCCTGGGCTTCTTCCACGAGGCGAACGATGCGGGCCAGGACGGTGCCGGCGCCGATCCGGGTGGCGCGGAAGGTGAAGGCCCCGGTTCGATTCACCGAGCCACCCACCACCGGCGCGCCGGGCTCCTTGGTCACCGGCAGGCTCTCGCCGGTGAGCATGGATTCGTCCACCGTGGAGCCGCCCTCCACCACCTCCCCGTCCACCGCCACGCGCTCGCCCGGCCGCACGCGGACGAGGTCGCCGACGAGCACCTCCGCGATCGGCAGATCGCGCTCGGCGCCGTCGCGCAGCACCCGGGCCGTGCGCGGCTGCAGATCGAGGAGCCGCCGGATCGCCTCGGAGGTGCCGCCGCGCGCCCGGGCCTCCAGCCAGCGGCCGAGCACCAGGAACGTCATCAGCACCGCGGCCGCCTCGTAGTACGGCATGGCGCCCGCCGTCATGAAGGCGTGGGGCCACAGCGTCACCGCCAGGCTGAAGAAGTAGGCGGCATTGGTGCCGATGGAGACGAGCGTGCTCATGCTCGCGCCGCGGTGGCGCAGCTCCCGCAGGAACGCGACGTGGAACTCCCAGCCCACCCAGAACTGCACCGGGGTGGTGAGGGCCAGCAGCAGCCAGGGATTCCGGAGGGCGGCCGGCGCCCAGGGGAAGAGCTCGTGCATGGAGCCCAGGAGGACGGGGATGGACAGCGCCACGCCCACCAGCACCTTGATCCGCAGTCGCCGGTTCTCGCCGGCGCGCTCGGCGCGCTCGCGGTCCGCCGTGTCGGGCGTGACCGTGACCTCGTCGGGCACGCGATAGCCGGCGTCGGCCACCGCCTCGCGCAGCGCGGGGAGATCGGCCCCCCCCGGGCGCAGCCAGACGGTGGCGCGCTCGGTGGCGAGGTTGGCCAGCGCCTTCTCCACGCCGGGCACCCGCTGGAGCGCGCGCTCCACCTTCCCCACGCAAGCCGCGCAGTGCATGCCCTTGACGGGCAGGTCGAGGCGCATGTCGGCGGGCATCGTCGCCCCCTAGCGGCCGCCGAAGCGCGAGAAGACGTCGAGCAGCTCGTCCATCTTCTTCTGGCGCTCCCGGCCGTTGCCGGAGCGGATGGCGTCGGTGACGCAGGAGGAGATGTGGCGGGCGAGCAGGAGCTTCTGCACTTGCTCCACCGCCCCCTGCACCGCCGTGAGCTGGAGGAGGATGTCGACGCAGTACTTGTCCTCCTCGACCATGCGCTGGATGCCTTGCACCTGTCCCTCGATGCGGCGGAGCCGGCCGAGCGCTTTGCCCCGAGTCTCGTCGTCGATCATCATCGTCCCCCGACGGATACCTGGCGAAGCGCCAGCATCCGACCGAACATTCCGCCCGCCAGCGCCGCGGCCACGTGCTTGAGGGCATGGCCGCCGACCAGGCCGCCCAGCGCGAGCACGTGAGCGTCGGCCAGCTCGAAGCCCTTGGCCACCACGTAGCAGAGCACGGCGAGCCCCCAGTAGCCGCCATGCGTGTACCGCGGCGGGTACAGCCACGCGAGCAGCGGGATCGCCAGCATCGGAAAGAACTGGACCAGGCCGTACGCCCGCAAGTCGCCACGGCCCGCGGCTTCGCCCAGATGCCACCAGAGCACGCTCCCCGCTCCCACGACGAGGAGCGGGCCGAGCAGGAGGGCGCCGGCGCGCGGCGCGATGCGCTCGGCGATCATGGCCGCGAAGAGGCCCATGAACGCCAGCGTCATGGGCAGCCGATCCCAGACGAGACGGGCATTGTCCGGGGCGAGGTGATACCAGGCCGACCCGAGCGCGGTGAGGGTGAGGCCGGCGAAGAACACCGCCCACGGCCAGCGCTCCCGGCCGTCCACGACCACCGCCCGCCCCCGCGCGAGGACGCGGTAAAGCCCGATGCCCCCCGCCAGCAGAAACGGCGCGTTGGACATGACATTGGCGCCGTTGGGCACACCCAGCAGCGAGCGCGCATCGGCGAAGCGGTGATAGGCGGGATCCTGCGACACCCGCGGCACGCACGCGGCGATGACGATGGCCACCGCCGCCGCCCCCACGAGCGCCCAGATCCGACCGTCCATTCGACCCCCATATACCCTACGGGGGTACTCTACCACATGGGCCAACCGGCTAGGACAGGTCGGGGAAGAGCGAGCCCTGCTCCCCGGCGGCGGGCCGGCGCCGCGGGCGGGCGGGTCGGGCGGGCTTGGCCTTGGCGCGGGCGGCGGGGCGCGCGCGGCGCGGCTTCACCCAGCCCTTCTGACGGGCGATCTTTTCCCCTTGCTTGATGAGGAGGAGATCGACGAGGCGCGCGAGCGGGTTGGCGAGCAGCTCGAGGTACTTCTCCCAGTAGCGCGGGGTGTAGGCGAGGGTCTTCATCTGGTCGGCGGCCAAGGTCAGCGCGGTGCGGTCGCCCTTGCGGCCAGCGAGCCGCAGCTGGTCGAGGATCTTGGCGCGGCTGATCCGTGATGGTCGCGTCACGTGGGGCTCACCGGAAGGTCACATCATACTCTTCCCGGTGGTAGGTCGGCACCCCCTGCGCCACGATCTTGCGGCCGATCAGGACCTGGAGGCGCTCGACCCCCTCGCGCTCGTCCGCCTCAAAACGGTGCGCCAGCTCGGGGTGCGCGCGCACGAGGGCCTCCCCGCCCGGGGGGGCGTCACCGGCCTGGGCCTGGATCTTGCGGAAGATCTCCGCGACGAGGGTGGCGTCGGACTTCACGTGCCCGCTCCCCTTGCACGTGGGGCACGCCGCGAAAAACATGGACTGCAGATCCTGCCGCGCGCGCTTGCGCGTCATCTCCACGATACCCAGCTCGGAGATCTCCAGCACGTTGGTGCGCGCCTTGTCGTCGGCGAGCGCCTTCGTAAGGGCGCGGGAGACCTGCTCGCGGTGCTCGGCGCGCTCCATGTCGATGAAGTCGAGGATGATGATGCCGCCGAGGTCGCGGAGGCGGATCTGGCGCACCGCCTCCGTCGCCGCCTCGAGGTTGATCTTGAGCACGGTCTCCTCGAAGTCGCGCTTGCCCACGTACTTGCCGGTGTTCACGTCGATGGCCACCAGGGCCTCAGTGTGGTCAATGACGATGTAGCCGCCGGACTTGAGCCACACGCGGCGGCGCAGAGCCTTGTCGATCTCCTTCTCGATGCCGGTGGCCTCGAAGATGGGCTGCTTGCCCTCGTAGCGCTTCACGCGGCCGGCGAGCTGGGGCACCAGCGTGTTGGCGTATCCGAGGACCTTCGCGTAGCCCTCGTCGGTGTCCACCAGGAACTCCTCCACCTCCGGCGAGAACAGATCGCGCACCACCCGGAAGGTGAGATCCATCTCCTCGTGCAGGAGGGCGGGCGCGCGGGCCGACTCGTGCCGGCTCTGCACCTGCGACCAGAGCCGGCTCAGGAACTCGATGTCGGCCGCGAGCTCCTCCTCGCCCTTGCCTTCCGCCACGGTCCTGACGATGAACCCGCCGCTGGCCGGCCGCACCGCCTTGACGATCCCGCGGAGCCGCTCCCGTTCGGTCTCGTCGTGGATGCGCCGCGACACGCCCACGTGCCGCGACTGAGGCATGTAGACGATGTAGCGGCCGGGGATGGAGATGAAGGACGTGATGCGGGCGCCCTTGCTGCCGAGGGACTCCTTCGAGGCCTGCACGAGGATCTCTTGGCCCTTGCGCAGCATCTCCTCGATGGGGGCATAGGTGAAGGCGGGGCGCTCCTCGGCTTCCGCCTCCTCGCCGTCGTCCTCGGGGCCGTCCGTCTCGGGAAGGTCGTCCTCGCCCCGCGGCGCCGACTCCTCATCCTCACCTTCGTCGGTGAGGTTGGCGGTGTAGTCGCCGCCGTAGAGGAAGGCGTCCTTGTGCAGGCCGATGTCCACGAAGGCCGCCTGCATGCCGGGGAGGACATTGGTGACGACGCCCTTGTAGATGTTGCCGACGATGGAGCGACGGCGGGCCCGCTCGACGTACAGCTCGGTGAGCTGGTTGGCGTCCTGCACGGCGAGACGGGTCTCCGTCACGCCGACGTTCACGACGATCCGCTTGGTCACGGCAGCTCCCCCGACGAGTCCGACCCCTTCGGGCCGGCCCGTACGTTCGGGTTACTGGAACTGCCGCATTCGAACCGAGAGGAGGAGCCCGAGCGCCATGAGGGAGACCACCATGGACGATCCCCCATAGCTCATGAACGGGAGCGGGATGCCGACCACGGGCAAGAGCCCCGTCACCATCCCCAGATTGATCAGCGTCTGGGTGGCGAAGAGGGCGGTCACGCCCAGGGCGACGATACGACCCCGTGGCTCACGGGCGTTGGCGGCGATCTCGAACCCCCGCAGCACCAGGAGCCCGTACGCCATGATCAAAACCAAGCATCCCGCGAAGCCCCACATCTCAGCGAACACGGCGAATATGAAATCCGTGTGCCGCTCCGGGAGGAACGCCAGCCGGCTCTGCGTCGCGCCGCTGACTCCCTTGCCCAGTAGCTGCCCGGAACCGATGGCAATCTTTGCCTGGATCACATTGTACGCCGTTCCGAGTGGATCGCGGAACGGGTCGATATACACGAGGAGGCGCTCCCGCTGATACTCCTTGAGGGCGAACCAGGCCACCGGCATGAAGGCGACCCCGCCCAGGATGAGGCCGGCGAAGATCTTGAGGCGTATGCCGAGCCCGAGGAGCACGGCGGCGAGGACGGGCAGCAGCACGAGGGCGGTGCCGAGGTCGGGCTGACGCACCACCATCACGAACGGCACCCCTACCAGGATGCCTGTCCAGATGAGGGTCGCGCGCGAAAGGGGGCGCCCCCAGCGCGAGGTCAGCGCCCACGCCAGGGTGAGCACGAAGATCAACTTGAACAGCTCCGAGGGCTGAAACGTGAACGGCCCCAGGTGGATCCAGCGCCGCGCCCCCGACACGGTGCGGCCCAGGATGAACACGGTGAGGAGCAGCCCGAGGCCGACCACGTAGAAGCCGGGGGCGGCGCGGACGAGATTGCGGTAGTCGAGCGCGATCACCACGAGCAAGGCCACCGTCCCCACGCCCACCCAGACGAGCTGCCGCCACGCGATGCCGCCGGTCGGAGACAAGCTCCAGAGGGAGACGAAGGACAAGCAGATCAGGGCGAGCGCGGCGACGATCAGGGGCCAGTCGACGTTCTGGAGGAGACGGCGGTTGATCCGAAGCATCACGAACCGAAGGCGATCACGCCCATGGCAACCTTCTCGAGGAAGATCGCCTGGAAGATCTGACGCGCGATGGGCGCCGCGACCGACCCGCCGTGACCGCCGCCTTCCACCATCACCACCACGACCACCTGCGGGTCCTTGGCGGGCGCGAACGCGGCGAACCACGCGTGGTCCTGACCCTTCTCGCTCTTGCTGTTGGCGACGGTCTGGGCGGTTCCCGTCTTGCCCGCGACCTCGAGGCCGGGGATGCGCGCGGCGACGCCGGTGCCGCCATCGTTCACCACCCCCGACATCGAGTGGCGGAGGAAGGCCCAGATGGCGGGAGCCAGATCGACCTGACCCGTCATCTTGCTCGTCTCGGAGTAGGCCAGGGTGCCGTCGGGGCGCTCGACTTTCTGAATCAGCCGCGGTTTCCAGAGGACGCCGCCGTTGGCGATGGCCGACGTCATCCGCGCCACCTGCAGCGGCGTCACCAGCAGCGCGCCCTGGCCGATGGCGATGTTGAGCGTTTCGCCGGAGTGCCAGACGCGACCGCGCTCGCGCCGCCCCGCCGGGGAGGGCACGAGACCGGCCTTCTCGCCGGTCAGGTCGATGCCGGTGGCGGAGCCGAAGCCGAACGCCTTCGCGTAGCGCGCAATGGCCTCCGGACCCACCTTGAGCCCGGCCTGATAGAAGAAGATGTCGCAGGAGTGGATGATGGCCCCGCGTAGGTCGACATGACCGTGCCCCCCGACCTTCCAATCCTTCCAGGTCCGCCCGCCGTAGTCGTACGTGCCGTTGCAGTACGTGCGGTCCATGGGGCTGAGCGAGCCTTCCTGAAGCCCCGCCGCCACCACCACCATCTTGAACACCGAGCCCGGCGGATACTGCCCCTGCAGGGCGCGGTTGAGGAGCGGATGGGCGGGATCCTTGATCAGACGCGCCCACGCGTCCCGATCCAGGTTGCCCGCGAAGGTGTCGAGCCCGTACGCGGGGCCCGAGGTGAGGGCGAGGATGTCACCCGTCTTCGGGTCCATCACCACCACCGAGCCCGGCTTGCCGGCCATCACGCGCTCCGCCGTCTCCTGGATGCGCCGGTCCACGGTGGTGACGACCTGGGCGCCTGGACGCGGCTCCTCGCGCTGCATGAGCTGAACGGGACGACCGAGGGCGTCGACCTCGATGCGCTCGCCGCCGTCGCGCCCTCGCAGGTGCTCGTCGAGAAGGCGCTCGAGCCCGGTCTGGCCGATCATGTCGCCCCGACGGTAGCGACCGCCCTTCATCTGCTCATCGCTCACTTCACGCACATAGCCCAGGAGGTGAGCCGCAAACGTGCTGGTGGGGTAGACCCGGGTGGGCTCCACTTCCACGACCACGCCCGGCAGGTCGAGCTTGGATTCCTCTACCTTGGCCACGTCCTCCAGCGAGAGGTCGCGCCGGATGCGCACGGGACGGAGTGAGTCGGCGGGAACGCGCGCGAGCGACTCCTGCAGCTCGCCGAGGGGGATCTTGAGCATGACGGCCAGCCGTGCAAGCACGGTGTCCCGGTCTTCCATCTCGCGTGGGATCAGCGACAGCGTGAACGCGGGGCGGTTGTCCACCAGAGCCAGACCGTTGCGGTCGAAGAGGATGCCCCGCGGCGCTGCCACCGGGCGCACGCGGATGCGGTTTTTCTCCGACATGTCGCGGAAGCGCGACCCCTCGAGGACCTGGAGATACCAGAGCTGGCCGAGGAGGAGCACGAAGCCCGCCGCCGCCAGCACGGTGAGCGCGAGAACGCGCCGGCTCCACCCGTCCCGCCGTCCGCCGCCGCCCGCCGTCATGTCCACGTCGTCAGCTCCCCCGTCACCCGCGCCCGCGCGGCGACCGGAAGGCGACGTACGTGCGCGCGGTCTCGACGCTGAACATGGCCACGATACAGGCCGCGCCGAGCACGCCGTTGTAGAGCGCCTGGGGGAGGATCACGTCCATCAGCAGCGCGCCGAGCCCCGCCGGAAAGTGGAAGAGCTGAAGGAGCCCGAAGCGCAGCACGCCTTCCGCCACGGTGAGGGCGACCAGGCCTGGAACCTGGACCAGAGGATTGGCCACCCAGAACCGTCCGCCCGCCATGCCGAGCCCGAAGCCGGCCAGGGCCTTGGTCAGGGCCTGCACGCCGACCAACCCCCCCGACGCCACATCCTGGAGGAGGCCCGCGAAGAAGCCGGCCACGCACCCGGCCTCCGGCCCACGCTGCAAGGCCCAGAACACGGTCATGATGAAGGGCAGGTCCGGGGTGGCGCCCCCCACCGACAGGGACTGGACGAGGCTCGTCTGCGCCACGCTGCCGCCGAGAGTCGCGAGGAGTAGCCAGCGCATGCTAGCTCTCCCGCGCGAAGTGACCGGCCAGGTCCTGCGTCGTCTGGCCGGTGAGGAGGAGCACTTCCTCGACGCGCGCGAAATCCACCACCGTCGCGAGCACGGCGAAGTGGAACAGCGCCGAGCCGCGGTCCTCGATGGCGATCACGCGGCCGACAGGCAGCCCCTTGGGAAAGACGTTGCCCTGGCCGGACGTCACCAGGATGTCCCCGACGACGATGCCGGCGCCGTCCCGCGCCATGTACTTGAAGCGCACGGCTCCGCCCGGATCGCCTTCCACCAGTCCGGGAGTCCGCGTGCGCTGCACCATGGCGCCCACGGTGGACGCCGGATCGTTGAGCAGCTGAACCACCGAAGCGCCGGGCCGCACCCGCACCACGCGCCCGACGAGGCCATCGGGCACGATCACGGGAGTCTGGGTGGCAATGCCCTCGCCGGCGCCGCGATTCACCGTGAGGGAGCGCACCCACCCGCCGCCCTCGCGCGCGATCACCTCGCCCGAGAGCGTGGTCATGGGGAGACGCTGGCGAAGCCCGAGGAGGCGGCGGAGGCGGTCGTTCTCCTCGCGGGTCTCGGCCACCTGGAGGGACTGCACGCGGAGCCGCTCGTTCTCGGAGCGCAGCTGGTCGTTCTCGCTCCAGGACGTCCGCCACTCGCGGTACCCGACCCAGAGGGACACCGCCCCGCGGTGCACCTTGGCCAGGACGATCTGCACTGGCGTGGTCAGGATGGACAGAACGTCGGCGGCCCGGCCGGTTCCCCCCCGCGGGTCTGCACGGTGAGGAGCACCAGGCAGACGAGAAGAACCGCGATGAGGAGCCCATACCGACGAAATTTCACCGAGGGTCACCCAGGTGGCGACCGGCCGGATCCGCCTCGGGAGCGGGTCCTAGGCCGGGATCGCCACCTTCTTCAGGAGGTCCAGCTCATCCAGCACCTTGCCGGTGCCCAGCGCGACGCACGACAGGGGATCGTCGCCCACGGTGATCGGCAGATCCGTCTCCTGGCGCAGCAGGAGATCGAGACCACGGAGCAGGGCCCCGCCGCCGGTGAGCACGATGCCCTTGTCCACGATGTCGGCCGCCAGCTCGGGCGGCGTCCGCTCGAGGCAGGTCCGCACGGTGTCGACGATCGCCATCACGGGCTCGCGCAGGGCTTCCCGGATCTCCTCGTCGGTGACGACGATGGTCTTCGGGATGCCGTCGATGAGGTCGCGTCCCTTGACCTCCATGGAGAGCCGCTCCCCGCCCATCGGATAGGCCGAGCCGAGCTTGATCTTGATCTCTTCCGCGCGCCGCTCGCCGATGAGGAGGTTGTAGTGCTTCTTGATGTACTGGACGATCGACTCGTCCATCTCGTCGCCCGCGATCCGGACCGACTTGGAGTACACGATGCCGGACAGCGAGATCACCGCGACCTCGGTGGTGCCGCCGCCCATGTCCACGATCATGTTGCCGCCCGGCTCCTGGATGGGCAGCCCGGCCCCGATCGCGGCGGCCATCGGCTCCTCGATCAGGTACACCTCGCGGGCGCCCGCCTGCATGGCGGAGTCGCGCACCGCGCGCTTCTCGACCTGGGTGATGCCCGACGGCACGCCGATCACGATGCGGGGCCGCACGAGCGTCTGCCGCCGGTGCACCTTGCTGATGAAGTGGTGGAGCATCTTCTCCGTCACGTCGAAGTCGGCGATGACGCCGTCCTTGAGCGGGCGGATGGCGGTGATGTTGCCCGGCGTCCGGCCGAGCATGGCCTTGGCCTCGTGACCCACTGCGAGCACCGAGTGATCGGCCTGGTGGATGGCGACGATGGACGGCTCGTTCATCACGATGCCTTCGCCGCGGACGTACACGAGGGTGTTCGCGGTACCCAGGTCGATGGCGAGATCGTTGGAGAACAGCCCGGCAAGCACGCTGAACAGCATCGCCGCTCCTATCTCCTATGTAAGGGGTTCGCTACAGTTCTACTCACTCCAATCTAGCACTCGGCGCATATCTCAACAATAGAAACGTATGATTTTTCAGGAGGATGGACGTCACTAACCCAACGCTGTCGCGTGACATGTCAGGAGGTTGACATCCGCCTCCCCCGCGCTGACCGGGTAAAATCGGCGTTCTTTCGGCCCCTTAACCTGCGGAGGGGGGCGTCAGCAGGGAGGCAGGCCGGGCAGGATCTTTCCCCGGTAGAGGCCGATCGCATCCCGGATGACTTGCACGGCCTCGACCCGGCCCCGGATCTGGTCGATGTCCACCGACTTGTCCTCGAGCACCTTGTAGTCGAGGAAGAAACGCTCCATCTCCTTCAGCCGGTGGCGCGGCAGCTCGGACACATCCCGGTAGTCGGCGTACTCGGGGTCGTCCACGTGGACGGCGATGACCTTGTCATCCTGCCCTTTGTCGTCGCGCATCGTGATCACCCCGATGGCCTTGGCGCGCAGGACGCACAGCGGCACCACCGGTTCCTGACCGAGCACGAGCACGTCGAGGGGATCGCCGTCGTCGCAGTAGGTCTGCGGGAGAAAACCGTAGTTGGCGGGGTAGTGCACGGCGGAATGGAGCACCCGATCGAGCCAGAGAAGGCCGGTGGTCTTGTCGAGCTCGTACTTGATCTTGGAGCCCTTGGGGATCTCGATGACGCAGCGGAAGTGCCGCTCGATGTCGGCGCCGAGCGGCACGTCGTGCCAGGGATTCATGGCGCTACAGTGTGGCACGCGCATCACGGGTGTGCCACCATGGCCCGCGATGGGGGACGACCCCGAGATCTGGTTCGACAAGGGTGTCACCGATGGGCTGCCGGTGGTGCCGCCCACGCGAGCGCGCGTGGAGCGCATGCTCGCCGGCACCCGATGCGAGCGCGCCACGCTGATCGGCGAGCTGCCCCCCAACTATGGCCGGGCGACCGTCGAGAAGATCGCCATCAACGCGGTGATGGCAGGATGCCGGCCCGAGTACCTGCCGGTGCTCCTCGCCGCGGTCGAGGCCGCGTGCGATCCCGCCTTCGCGCTCCATGGCATGTCCACCTCGACGCACTTCTCCGCCCCGCTCATCGTCGTCAACGGCCCCGTCCGCGCCCGCATCGGCGTCAACTCCTCGTTCGGGGTGTTCGGCCCGGGGCACCGCGCGAACGCCACCATCGGACGCGCCCTGCGCTTGCTCATGATCAATGTCGGCGGCGCCCGGCCGGGGGAGACGTCGATGTCCACGTTCGGTCATCCCGGCCGCTACACGTACTGCATCGGCGAGTTCGAGGAGGCGAGCCCCTGGACGCCGCTGCATGTCGAGCGCGGCCTGGCTCCCGGGCAGAGCGCGGTGACCCTCTTCGCCGGCGAGGCCCCGCACGGGATCTCCGATCATGCCAGCCGTACCGCGCGCGAGCTGGGCGGCTCCCTCGGCTGGTCCATGGCGGGGCTGTGGAACGCGAAGCACTTCCCCCTCTACTCCCACACCATGCTCGTGGTGGGGCCCGAGCACGCCCGCACCTTCGGCGACGAGGGCTGGTCCAAGGACGACCTCAAGCGCCATCTCCACGAGACCGTGCGGATCCCGTACCGCAGGCTGCAGCCCGACGCCGACAACGGCGAGGGGACGAACCTGCGCTTCGGCAAGCTGGCCAAGCCCGGTCCGGACGATCTCGTGCCCAAGTTCGCCTCGACCGGCGAGATCCATGTGATGGTGGCGGGCGGCACCGCCGGACGCTTCTCCATGGCCATTCCGGGCTGGCTGGGCACGAGGAACGGCTCCACCCCGGTGACGGTGCCAATAGAAGAATAGGCTTGACCGATGGGAGGCGCTGGAGTAAAGTGACGACAGGTTGTGGGTTCACCCGGTAGAGGTCGTAGATATCGAATCTAGACGCCGCGAGGACCGCAAGTCCCGCGGCGTTTTTGTTTGTCCTCCATTTCAGGAGGGCCCCCCGTCATGGTGACGGGGTATCACCGAGGCGCAAGCCTCAGAAGAAAGAGGTAGTAGAGATGGCTCAGGGTACGGTCAAGTGGTTCAACGACGCGAAGGGGTACGGCTTCATCTCTCAGGAGGGTGGCGAGGACGTGTTCGTGCACTTCAGCGCCATTCAGGCTCAGGGCTTCAAGAGCCTGGCCGAAGGAGATCGGGTCGAGTTCGAGGTCACCCGCGGCCCCAAGGGGCTTCAAGCTTCGAACGTCCGACGCGCGTCGTAAGAACCTTCCCAATAGGGGGCCGTCACTAGCCCCCGAAGGCCGAGAACGGCCGGATCCCCCGAGCAATTGGGGGTCCGGCCGTTATCCTTTATGGGGGTGTATAGAGGCCTTGACAGGCCCCATGCTGGATTGATAAGTTACCGTCGATCTTGACGCCGCAGTCGCACTTGAACGCGTACGTGAGAGCGAATCGAGAGTAGTCAGCAGAAGCGCCGTGAGGACCTCGGTCCTCCCAGGCGCTTTTTTTGTTTTCCCCCGATCTTGGGGGAACCCCGGCCATGGTGGCTCGGGGATCACGCGAGTGGCCGCAAGCCGCTCAAGGAGAGAGGGAACCGAGGTTATGGCACAAGGCACGGTCAAGTGGTTCAACGACGCGAAGGGCTATGGCTTCATCCAGGTCGAGGGCGGTGAGGATGTCTTCGTCCACTACAGTGCCATCCAGGCCCAGGGCTTCAAGAGCCTGGCCGAGGGGGACAAGGTCGAGTTCGAGGTGACCAAGGGCCCGAAGGGGCTCCAGGCTTCGAACGTGCGCAAGGCCTAGCGACTCCACACGAGACGACGACGGCCCGCCGGGCATCCGGCGGGCCGTTTTATTTTCTGCCCCGTCGCCGAGGCGTTGGCGGGCAAAGAAAAGCCCCGACGGTACTTGCGGCATTCGCGCTGCAAAGCCGCCCCGCTGGTGAAGGGCGGGACCGTCGGGGCCGGTGGTTCCTGGATCCTCCAGGGCCACCTGCAACTGCTACATCCGGGCCTTAGGAGGTGACCACCTCACAGATCACCGTAGGGGTACACATCGGCTGGATCACCTCCCTTTCTCGGCGAGGCCCCACAACGCGGCCCAGGAGCCCACTACCTCGCGCCGGACGCCGACTCCCGACCCGAGGCTCGATCACGTCGTCGCCGGCGAAATTGCCGACGGGAGACGCCAAGAGAGCCTGTGTGCGCTCCGATCGATTTTGAAGTCATCCTACCCATTCGCCGGAAAGCGCGCAAAGGCTTTTTTCACTTCACGGCGATCCGGCCCTCGTTTCGCTCGATCACGCCCTTGCCCACGCCCTCGACCTTCTCGAGATCCTGCACGCGCCGGAACGGGCCATGTGCCTGTCGATACGAGATGATCCGGTCGGCCGTGCCCGGCCCCACCCCGCTGAGCTTCATGAGCTGCGCGCGGGTCGCCTCGTTGATGTTGACCTTGCCGTCCGCCTTCGCGGCGCCGGCTTTCATGCCGTCGCCCCGACCCGGCTTGTCCTCCGCCCCCGCGGCGCCCGTAACCAGGCACAGCGTGACCATCAGCGCGACCATCCCTCCGATTCGCATCCACTTCATGGCGTCTCCTCCGTGGTGAGTGGGTGAACGGCTCTCACGACGAAGGCGATTTGAGCGTGCGCGCACCCGCGGATCAATGTCCGAAGTTCGATACGGCGCGGGTGCGCCGCCCAAGATACAGGGCAGGCGGTCAGGGGGCGACGCGGAAGGTGAAGCTCCCCTCGACGACGTGGCTGTCCACCGAGAGCACGCGCCAGTGCACGGCATAGCGACCGGGCCCGAGGGGCTCGAGGGGAACGCGAAGCTCCCGCGGCGCGCCGGTGTCCATCTGGGCTTCTCCCCGATCCACGCGCTTCCCCGCCTCGTCGGTGACGCGCACGGTGGAGAACGCGGCCTCGAGACGCTCGGTGAAGCGCAGCCGCACCTCGGCGGGCGCGGCCTTGAGCGTGCTGCCGGCCCTGGGCTCCGCGCGCTCCAGAAAGGAATGGGCGAGCACGGCGGCGGGCGCGAGGACGAGGCCGAGGGCGGCGGCGAGCACGGCCCGACGCGCGCGCGACGGAGCCGTCCGCGGCGGGTGCACCACCTACTCCTCCCCTGCCCGGCCGAGACGCTGGAGGTAGTCCTGCCATTCCCACGGCAGGAGCGAGCGCTTGCGATTGTTGCAGGGCTTGCAGGACGGAACCATGTTGCCCCGCACCGAGCGGCCGCCGCGGATCAACGGGACGATGTGGTCGGCGGTGAGCCCGCGCGCACCCACCTGGCTGTGGCAATAGTGGCAGGCGCCTTCCGCGATGCGGCGCTTCCACCAGCCCGACGCGCGGAGCTCGCGGGCCCGGGCCTTCTCCCGCCGCAGCTCGGACCCGTCGACCTGGGGCACGAAGCGGGGCTCCGTCATGGCGCGCCCTCAGCCCCCTCGACGGTGGACAGCCGCTCGGAAAGCTCCTCCCACTCCTTCATGAGCCAGGCGACCTGCTCCTCGGCCTGGCGCCGGGACTCGCCGATCTCCCGGGCGCGCGCGCCATCGCGATAGAGATCGGGGTCGGCGAGCGAGAGGCCGATGTCGGCGAGCCTGGTTTCCACCTCGGCGATCTGGCGCTCGACCGTGCCCAGCCGCGCGCGGATGGCCTTGACCTCGCGCTCGAGAGCGCGACGGTCGGCCTTCGCGCCGCCCCGCTCGCCGCGGGCGGGAAGGGCGGGGGGCCGCGCCCGCTCGTCCGCACGGGCGGACGGAGGCGCGGTGGGCGGAGGGGTCGCGGGGGCGGAGGCCGGGGCAGGCGCCGGCGCCGCCGCGCCCGCCTTCGCCGCGACGTACTCGTCATAATCTCCCAGGTAATCGGTCAGGCGGCCCCGATCCACCTCCACCACTCGCGTGGCGATGCGGTTGATGAAGTACCGGTCGTGCGAGATGAACACGATGGTGCCGGTGAATCCGCCGAGCGCCTCTTCCAGCACCTCCTTGGAGGCGAGGTCGAGGTGGTTGGTCGGCTCGTCCATGCACAGGAGCGCGGCGGGCCGCACCAGCATCTTGGCCAGGGCAAGACGCGCCTTCTCGCCGCCCGAGAGGACGGCCACGCGCTTGTCCACGGTGTCGCCGCTGAAGAGGAACGAGCCCAGGATGGTCCGGAGACGGGTATGGGTGGCCTCGGGCGCGGCCGCCTCGATCTCCTCCAGCACGGTGTGGACGGGGTCGAGCGCGTCCAGCTGGTGCTGGGCATAGTAGTGCACCTCCACGTGGGCGCCCAGCGTGCGCTCCCCCGCCTCGAACGGGAGCACGCCGGCGAGGATCTTGAGCAGCGTCGACTTGCCGGCGCCGTTGATCCCGACGAGGGCGATGCGCTCGGATCGCTCCGCGGTGAAGTCCATGCCCGCGTAGACCACGTTGTCGCCGTAGGCTTTGTGCACGCCGGCGAGCCGCTGGACGACGCGGCCCGTCCGCGGCGGCTGCGGGAACTTGAAGTGGATGTGCCGGGCGGCGCCCTCCACCTCGATGCGCTCCACCTTCTCCAGCATCTTGATGCGGCTCTGCACCTGCCGCGCCTTGGACGACTTGTAGCGGAAGCGCTCGATGAAGCGTTCGATCTCCTCGATGCGCTTGGCCTGGTTGCGGGCGCGCGCCTCGGTCAGGGCGCGGCGCGCCTCCCGCTCGACCAGGTAGTGGTCGTAGTCGCCGGGATAAAGGTCGACCGTCCCGCCCACGACGTCGGCGATCGAGGTGACCATGCGGTTGAGGAAATACCGGTCGTGGGAGACGATCACCACCGTCCCGTCGTACGAGGCGAGGAAGTTCTCGAGCCAGCCGAGGGACTCGAGGTCGAGATGATTGGTCGGCTCGTCGAGCAGCAGGAGATCCGGCCGCAGGAGGAGCAGCCGCGCGAGAGCCGCGCGCATCCGCCAGCCCCCGGAGTACTCGCCGAGCGGCCGATGCGGGCCGTCGGAGGCGAAGCCCAAGCCCCCCAGGATCATCTTGGCCTCGGCCTCGAGCCGGTAACCGCCGAGGGCGTCGAAGCGGTGCTGCACCTCGCCGTAGCGCTCGATCAGCCCGGGATCGGCATCGGGGTGGGCCATGGCCTCCGCGAGGCGCTCGAGCTCGGCCTCGAGCTCCCACACCCGGTCGTAGCCCGACAGGGCCTCGGCGAGGACTGTTCGGCTCACGCTGGTGGTTACTTCCTGGGGGAGATAGCCCACGGTCACGCCGCTGTCGAGGTGCACGCGGCCCATGTCGGGCTCCTCCACGCCGGCCAGGACGCGGCAGAGCGTGGTCTTGCCCGCGCCGTTGGGGCCGACGAGGCCGATGCGCTCGCCGCGACCCACCCGCCAGGAACAGTCGGCGAAGAGCGCCTGGCCCCCGTACCCCTTGGAGACCGACTCGAGGGCGATCACCGCGGGACTGTCCCCTAGCCCATGGTCTGGACGCGCTCGGGCACGACCTTGTAGATCACGCGGACCTCGCCTGGCTTCCGGTGCGGATACTTGTCGACGCCCATGTACTTCTTGGCGAGCGAGTCGATGTGGGCGTCGGCGCCCGACTCCGTGGTCTCGGCGATGCGGCCCCGGATCTGCAAATACCGGTAGGGGTTGTCGGGATCCATGATCGCCAGCGCCACCTTGGGGGTGCGCCGCATGTTCTTGTCCTTTACCCGGCCCTTGGCGGTGTTGAAGCGCAGGTGGGTGCCGTCCCAGTCGAACCACACCGGGGTAACCTGCGGCCCGCCGTCCGCGCCCACGGTGGCGAGGGTGGCGAAGGCCTTCTTCTTGGTCAACACGTCCTTGAACTCGTCGGGAATCGTGGCCATCACGAGGCTCCTTTCTTCATGGCATCCAGCACCGCGAAGGCGTGCCGGACGGACTTCACGGCCAGGGTACCGCCCATCAGCACGCCCACGTCCATGGTCTCGGCGATCTCGGCGTCGCTCGCGCCCAGGTGGAGGACCTCCTCCACGCGGTGCTCGATTCAGTCGAAGCAGTTCTGGGAGATGGCGACGGCCAGCGCGGTGAGCTCCTTGTGCTTCTTGCTGAGCGCGCCGTCGGCGAAGACCTGCTTGCCCAGATCGCCAAACGCGGCGGGAACCCGCATGGGGCTCTTGGCCATGAGTCCGTTCAAGCGCTTCCGCTCCGCGTTCTTCTCGTGCATGTGGAACATCAGACGTCCTCCTTTTTGGGCGTGGGCTCGATGAGGGTGTGCGCGCGCGCCTCCGCCATGCCGCGGAGCGCGAGCAGGAGCCGGACCATGCACTGCTGGACGAGGGCGCCGTCCTGGGCGGTCGGATCCGCCATCCACGCCCGTGCCACGTCGCGGCTGTCGGCCTGGAAGCCGAGGGTCGGCGACAGGGCCTGCAGTCGCAGGAGCAGGTCGTCCGGCGGCAGGCCGGCCGCGCGCAGCCGCGCCACCACCGCGCCGCGCACCGCCGCGTTCCAGATGCCGGTGAGGGCCTCCAGGAGCGCCGCGTAGCAGGTGGCGTCGGGCTTCTGACCGAGGTGCTCGAGTACCGCCGCCACCAGCGGGTGCACGGCGGGCCGGCCCTCCTCGTCCTCGCCGACCAGCCCGGCGAGGAGGGGATCCTTGGCGAGCCCGGCGCGCTCGAAGATGGCCACGAGGTCCGACACCGGCACCGGGGGAAGCCCGGCCAGGCGGTCGAGGAGGGGCTGGTCCGTGCTCATCAGTGTCCGCCCGTGCACCCCGCGCAGCGGCAGAGGCCGCGGAGCGTCGCGTAGGGATAGAGGCTCGCGTGCCCGTCCGACCAAACCACCTGCAGCGCCTCGGGGAGGCGCTTGATGTCACGCGGCCACGTCATGGCCTCGGTGAGGGCGGGCGGATCCTGGCCCGCGAGTGCGGGATCGTCCAGCCGCAGGCGATCGAAGGGATAGATGCTCGAGTGCCCGTCGGCCCACGAGACGCCGACGGCGTACCGTCCCACGAGATGCACGTCCTTCGGTTCGCCCGGATTGCCCTGGCCCACGATGGGCAGGAGGCCCTTGATGGTCATGTTCCGCCTCCCGCGCCCGCCCGTGCGAGCCGCTGTCCGGCGAGAAGATAGTGCACGACAAGGTTCTGATGCTCTCCCCATCGCGCGGCGCGCCGCCGGATGGCACGGTCGCTGAGGTCGCGGCCGCGGTTGTAATAGTGCGCGAACGCCTTCCGCACGGCGAGGTCGCCGGCGGGACAGACATCGCCCCGGCCCAGACCCCGTGCGAGGAACCACTCCGCCGTCCATCGGCCCAGGCCCCGGACGGCGGTGAGGGCCTCGATGACCTCCTCGTTGGAGCGGCGGGCGAGCCCGGCGAGATCCAGCACCCCGTCGTCCACGCGGCGGGCGAGCCCGATGATGTACTCGGCCTTCCGCCCGCTGAACTTCATGGCGCGCAGCTCGCGCCCGCGCGCCCGCGCGAGGGCCGCGGGCTCGGGGAAGGTGTACACGGTCTCCCCGCCGACGCGCAGGGCGGTGCCGAACCGGCGCACGAGGGCCGCGCGCAGCGCGAAGGCGAAGGTGAGATTCACCTGCTGGGCGCAGATCGCGCCGACCAGCATCTCGAAGGGCTCCGGCATCAGCGTCGGCCGAAGGCCGTGCAGGCGGGTGGCCAGATCCGTGAGCACCGGATCCGCCTTGGCCGCGCGGTAGAACGCGTCGAGATCGAGGTCGACGCCGCAGATCCGGCGGGCCTCCGCCACCGCGGCGGCGAGGACGCGCGGGCTCCGGGTCCCCGGTACCGCCACGCGGACTCGCGCCTCGTCGGGGCCGCCCGTCCAGCGCAGCTCGTAGCCATGCCAGCGCGCTCCCACGCGGACGGCGCGGCGGAATACGCCGTCGGCCAGACGATTGACGGGATCGTCGCCCCACGTCTGGAATCGCGAGAAGGTCCGGGCGAGATCGAGCGGACCGGGGACGTCGAGGAGGGCTTCCATCGCAGCGAGTCAGTGTACCAGAGGCGCGGGGGCGGCGACCATTGCCGGCCCCCGGGGGGGCGGGCTATGGTGGGAGCCAATTCCCGGAGCGAGGTGCCCCATGAGCGAGCCTGTCCTCGTCGCCCAGCTCGATGGCGTCCGCACCCTCACGCTGAACCGGCCGGAGGCGATGAACGCCCTGACCCTCGAGGCCATGCGCGCGCTCGGTGACCGCCTCGAGGAGGCAGCGACCGATCCCGGCACCCGCGCGGTGGTGATCACGGGAGCGGGGCCGGCCTTCTCCGCGGGAGGCGACCTCGCCCTGCTCCAGGCACTGCCCACCATGCCGCCCGCGCAGGCCAAGGAGATCGTCTACGGGACCTTCCAGCGCGTGCCACGCCTCATCCGCGCGATGGACAAGCCCGTCATCGCCGCCGTCAACGGCGCGGCCGTGGGCGCGGGGTGCGAGATCGCGGTCGCCTGCGACCTCCGGATCGCCTCGGAAAAGGCTCGCTTCGGCGAGGGGTGGATCACCATCGCGTGCGTGCCCGCGATGGGCGGGATGTTCCTCCTGCCCCGGCTGGTTGGACTGGCCAAGGCCACCGAGCTCGTGATGACCGGAGCCCTCATCGACGCGACGGAGGCGCACCGCATCGGCCTCGTCAACAAGGTGGTGATGCCCCCCGACCTGGCGCTCGCCGCCGCCGACCTGGCCCGGACGCTGGCGGAGGGCCCGGCGCGAGCTCTCGCCGTGGCCAAGGCTGCCTTGAATCGGGGTCTCGACTCGAGCCTCGACGCCGAGCTCGACTCCGCGGTCCACGCCCAGCTCATGTGCTTCGCCACCCACGACTTCGCGGAAGGCGTGCAGGCCCTCGCGGAGCGCCGGTCTCCGCGCTTCCGCGGCGAGTAGAGTCAGCCCCGGAGGTGGAAGGGAACGTCCACCACCACCACCCGCTTGCGGAAGAGCAGGGCCCCCTTCACCAGGAGCGCGGTCTGGTTGTGGAGGAGGTGCTGCCACCAGCGGCTGGGGATGAACTCGGGGATGACGATGGTCACCATGTGGTTGTCCCCGAGGGCGAGCAGGTGGTCGAGATAGTCGAGGAAGGGGCCTAGCAAGGAGCGATAGGGCGAGTTGAGCACCACCAGCGGGATACCCATGCCCCACTTGCCCCACTTCTCCTCCAGCCGGCGCGTCTTCTCGGGGTCGAGCTCGACGTAGACCCCCTTCACCGAGGGCGAGACCGACTGGCCGTAGCGGAGCGCGGCCACCACGCCCTTGTGGAGGTCGCCCACGAGGACAAGCACGGTGTTCTGGATGGGCGGGGGCGCGTCATATCCCTCCATCGACAGCTGATGGGCGACGTCGTCGTAGTGCCGGTGCACGGCGATGAAGAGGGCGACGAGGAGCGGGATGAGGAGCACCACCAGCCAGGCGCCGTGGGTGAACTTGGTCCCCGCGATGACGAGCATGACGAGGCCGGTGGCGGTGGCGCCCACCGCGTTCAGCCACCAGCGCCACCACCATCCCTCGTCCCGGCGCACGAGCCAGCGCCGGACCATGCTCGCCTGCGACAGCGTGAACGAGATGAAGACGCCGACCGCGTAGAGCGGGATGAGGGCGTGAGTGTCGCCCTGGAAGATCACAACGAGGAGCGCGGCCAGGCCGCCCAGGATGAGGATACCGTTGGAGAACACCAGGCGGTCGCCGCGGGTGCCGAACTGGCGGGGGATGAAGCCGTCGCGGGCGAGGAAGAACGCCAGGCGGGGGAAGTCCGCGAACGAGGTGTTGGCGGCGAGGATCAGGATGAGCATGGTGACGGCCTGGACCTCGTAGTAGAGGAGGCCCCCCCCGAAAATCTGACGCGCGAGCTGGGACACCACCGTCTCCTGCTCGCGTGGCACCACGTGGTAGTGATGGGCGAGGAACGTGATACCCATGAAGAGGGTGATGAGGATGGCGCCCAGCCACACGAGGACCACCCGCGCGTTCCGCGCCTCGTTGGGCTTGAACGCCCCGACCCCGTCCGACACCGCCTCCACGCCGGTGAGCGCGGTACACCCCGAGGCAAAGGCGCGCAGGATGAGGAACACGGTCACGCCCTGCATGCCCGCCTCCACCGTCTCGCGTGAGGGCGGCGTCGGTGTCTCCCACCCGAAGATCCACCGGACGAAGCCGTACCCGAGCATGCTCGCGAAGCTCGCCACGAAGAGGTAGGTGGGCGCGGCGAAGAGCTTGCCGGACTCGCGCAGCCCGCGCAGGTTGGCGGTGGTGACCCCCGCGATGCAGAGCACGCCGAGCACGACGCGGTACGGGAACAGCGCCGGGAACGCGGAGGTCAGGGCGGCGATGCCCGCGGCCACGCTCACCGCGACGGTGAGGACGTAGTCGATGAGGAGGGCGGCGCCGGCCACGAGGCCGGCGAGCGTGCCGAGGTTGTCCTTGCTGACGATGTAGGCGCCGCCCCCCTGCGGGTATGCGCGGATGGTCTGGCGATACGAGCTCACCACGATGGCGATGAGGATCACGATGGCGACGCCGATGGGGATGGAGTAGACGAGGGCCCCGGTGCCGGCGAGGATGAGGATGAGCAGGATCTCCTCGGTCGCGTAGGCCACCGAGGACAGGGCGTCCGATGCGAAGACCGCGAGCGCCGAACGCTTGGTCAGCCGCTCGTGACGGGCTTGCGCGGTCGGGATCGGCCTCCCGACGAAGAACAGCTTGAGCGCGGTGAGCTTCACGGTGCGCGTTCAAGGTACTGGGGGGACCACAAGCATGTCAAACTAGGCGCGCGGGTCCATTCCCGCGCCGGCACTCACGAACGCCCGGAGGGGATCCGGGCCAGGAGGTGGGGATGGAGCTCCTGATCCCGGACATTTCGCTCATCGAGAAGACGCTGCGCACGGTGGTGGTGTACGGCTTCCTCTTGATCGCCTTCCGCCTGGCCGGCAAGCGCCAGCTCGGCCAGCTGTCGCCCTTCGACCTGGTCGTCCTCCTCGTCATCAGCAACGCCGTCCAGAACGCCCTCATCGGGCGCGACGACTCGCTGGGTGGCGGCCTGATCGGAGTCACCGTGCTCCTTGTCGTCAACGGCGTGGTAGCCTGGTTCTCGTCGCGACACCGTGGGTTCGAGCGCCTCGTCGAGAGCGCGCCGACCATCCTGATACGCCACGGCCGCGTCTGTATGGACAATCTCCGTCGCGAGCTGATGAGCCTTCCCGAGCTGCGCGCGGCCCTGCGCCGGGAGGGCGTGGTCTCCGTCGGCGAGGTCCGGTACGCGATCCTCGAGGAGGACGGCCGCGTGAGCGTGATCCGGCGGCGGCCGACCTGATCGTGGATCCCGCCGATCTGATCGCGCACTGGGGCTACCTCGCCCTCTTCCTCCTCGTCGTCCTCGGCAACATCGGGCTGCCCGTACCCGAGGAGACCATCCTGATCCTGGCCGGATACATGTGCTGGCGGGGCGAGCTCCACCTGCTCGTCGTCTTCGCCATCGCCGTGGTGAGCGCGGTGGGCGGCGACAACATCGGCTACTGGGTCGGCCACCGTTTCGGCCGCGCCACCCTCGAGCGCCACGCGTCCTGGCTGCTCGGTCACCCGGGCCGGCTGGCCATGATGCAGGACTTCGTGACCCGTCGGGGAGCCCTCGCCGTGTTCATCGCGCGCTTCGTTCCCGGATTGCGGTTCATGGCGGGGCCGCTGGCGGGCGCGCTGGGGATGCCCTTCCCCCGCTTCTTCGGGGCCAACCTGCTGGGGGCGCTGACCTACGTGCCCATCGTGGTGGGCCTGGGCTACGCCATCGGCTACGGGCTCGGGGAGTACGTGGAGCAGCTGCGGCGCCACGGGGCGGACGTCGAGCGGCTGGTCCTCGTGGCGGCGCTGATCTTCTTCGCGATCCTCCTCGCGCGACGGCTATTCCGCTCGCGGCACGCCGGGGGCGGCGGCTGACCACCCCCGGCGCGGCGGCGGATCGGCTTGACTAGTGGCCTTCGCCGAAGCCATCCGAGCCCTTGAGGCGCTCCTCGGCGCCCGGGATGTAGCGGCGCTCGAGCTCCTGGAAGTGGGCCACCCGCGCCATGACGTGATGGCTCTCGGTGGGATGGCCCGCCTTGAGGCGCTCCAGGTTCCATTGCGCCTGCTCCTCGTTCTTCACCAGCTCGTGCATGTGATTCCACACCGAGTACATCGCGGCGTGGGCGCCGAAGAGCGTGATGAAGATGAACTTGTACCCGAGCTCCCCCAGCTCGCGGAACGTCAGCGGATCCGGATCACGATTCCACTTGAACGACGACGAGTAGTTGAACGCGAGGGGAAGCTTGGGGTGCGACTGCCGCATGGCCCGCGCGAACTCGATGGCGGGCTCCCGGTCGGAGGAGGACAGCTCCGCCCACACCAGATCCACCCCCGCGTCGGCGTACGCCCGGCCTCGCCAGATGGCCTCCTCCATGCTCCCGCCCACCGCGCCGAAGGCGTCGGTGCGCGCGATGATGACGAAGTCGCGGTCGAGGCGATTCCGCTCGTCGATGGCGGCCCGATACTTCCCGGTGGCCTCCTCGCGGCTGACGATGGTCTTGCCCGCGATGTGGCCGCAGCGCTTCGGGAAGCGCTGATCCTCGAGGTGGATGCCGGCCACCCCCGTCTTCACGAACTCCCCCACGGTGCGCATCGTGGACAGCGCGTTGCCGTACCCATCGTCGGCGTCGGCGATGATGGGCACCTCGACGGCGCTCGCCACCATCGACGCGATCCGGGCGACCTCGGTCTGGGTGAGGAAGCCCATGTCCGGCCAGCCGTTGAGCATGGCCACGGAGTAGCCCGATAGGTAGATTGACTTCATGCCCGCACGCTCGGCGATCTGGGCGTCCAGGGGCGAGTAGATGCCCCCGGTGAAGAGATATGGCTCGTCCTGGAGCAGACGACGGAAGGCCTTCCCCTTGCTCTCCATGCGCATCATTCCTCCGTGGCGGTGAGGGTGTGGGGGAGCGGCCTAGCCCGCGAGGGCGGCGCTCGGGCGAGCGGCGGGATCCCAGGGCACCTCGAGAATGCTCTCGGCGCAACCACCGCAGTACGTGGCGGACTCGAGCTGGTAGGAGCATGTGGGGCAGCAGGCCGCCCCACATTGAATGCAGCCGAGATGATCGAACTGATTCCGGACATCAGAACCGCACTGACAACGTGCGCCCATGTGGTGCCTCCTCGTTGCTGAGTTGGCCCATCAATGAGCAAGCGGTGTTCCATCTGACGGAGAAGTCCTAACTCGGTGAAATGATTATCTACTGACGGGATGGCCGAGATATTCTTACTCGGTGGTGAGTCTGATAGTTCACACTACAAATCAGGCAATTTTTGCCCTGTGGTAGTGTAACTTGTTGATCTACAGCTTAATAATCAACTGTGACTAGTTGAGACTGGTAAGTCACACTACTGAGACTTTTGATTCTCAGTCCTGTATAGCTTAGTGTTTATTGAGTATTTGGCGATGAGCCGATGGAAGTTCCGGCGAGTGATCTTCGCCTGCTTCGCGGCCAGCGAGATATTGCCCCGCGCCGCGGCGAGGAACCGGGTCACCGCCTCACGCTCGAAGTGCTGTATCGCCCGCTCCTTCGCCTCGAGGAAGCCTTCCTCAGCCGCGATGCGAATGGGGCTTCCCTCCTGCTGCAGATAGAGCGGCAAGTGCGCCAGCCCCACCTCTCGGGTCGATGCCAGCACCACCGAGCGCTCGATCACGTTCTCCAGCTCGCGCAGATTGCCGGGCCACGGGTAGCGCGAGAGGAGATCCAGGGCCTCGGGCGCGAAACGATCGACCTTCTTGTTCACCTTCGCTTCGGCCTTCCGCAGGAAGTGATACGCGAGCACGGGAATGTCCTCGGTGCGCTCACGCAGGGGCGCCAAGGTGATCGTGAACGTGTTGAAGCGATAGTAGAGGTCGGCGCGGAACTCCCCCGCCTCCATCGCCCGCTCCAGATCGCGGTTGGTGGCGGCGATCACCCGCACGCGGACCTTCCGGGTGACGGCGTCGCCGACCGCCTTGATCTCGCCCGCCTGGAGCACGCGCAGGAGCTTCGCCTGCATCTCGGGCGGCATGTCGCCGATCTCATCCAGAAAGATCGTGCCACCGTCGGCCTTCTCCACGAGACCGGCCTTGTCCGCCACCGCTCCCGTGAAGGCGCCCCGCTTGTGGCCGAAGAGCTCGGACTCCATGAGGGACGCCGTCAGCGCCGTGCAGTTGACGGTCACGAGCGGCTTGTCGCGCAGGTTCGAGTAGCGATGGATGGCCCGCGCCACCAGCTCCTTGCCGGTGCCCGACTCGCCGCGGATGAGGACGGTGGTGGGAGTGGGCGCCACCCGCGCGATGAGCTCGGCCACCTCTTTCATCTTCGGGTTCTGCCCGATGATGAAGTCTCCCTCCGCCTGCCGCTGCAGCTCGCGCAGCATGAGGGAGTAGCGGTCCTCGAGCTCCTCGGAGCGCTTGCGCTCGGCGAGCAGATCCCACATGAACTTCGCGCTGGACCCGCCCATCACCTCGGTGCGAGACGGTTTGATGCGGTCGATCTCCCCGTGCACCTGCGGATTGCCGGTGACGTCGATGATGAGGTCGAGGCCGGGGTCGCGCACGAGCTCGCGGAAGTCGGTGGAGACGGGGATGTTGAGACGGCGGGCCAGCTCCAGCCCCGGCGCCCACGCGTTGGCGTCGGCGACGCCCACGATGGAGACGGTGGGATCGCCGACGATCATCTCGAGCAGAGCGCGCCCGCCCTTCCCCGCCCCCACGATGACGACCTTGGTCATGACACGGCTGCGCCCGCCGCCGGTGCTCGGACGATCTAGACCGGCTGGATCTGACGGCTGGGCGGCGCGAGGTTCTCGAACGACGCGTATTCGGGAATGAACGTCACCTGCACCTTGCCGGTGGGGCCATTGCGCTGCTTGCCGATGATCACGTCGGCGACCCGGTCCCCGTCCGGCGACTCGAGGCCGTAGCGCTCGGGCCGGTACAGGAACAGGATGAGATCGGCGTCCTGCTCGAGCGCCCCCGACTCGCGAAGGTCGGAGAGCTGCGGCTCCTTCGAGTGGCGGGCTTCCACCGCCCGGGAGAGCTGGGACAGCGCCACCACCGGCACCGTCAGCTCCTTGGCGAGCGCCTTCAGCGAGCGCGAGATCTCGGAGATCTCCTGCTGGCGGTTCTCCGGATTGCGGCCGCGCATGAGCTGGAGGTAGTCGATGACGATGAGGTCGAGCCCGTGCTCGGCCTTCATCCGGCGCGCCTTGGCGCGCGCCTCCAGCACGGACAGGGCCGGCGAGTCGTCGATGTAGATGGGGGCATCTGCCAGCTTGCCGGCGGCATGCGTCATCCGGGTCCAGTCGCGCGGGTCGAGATAGCCGGTGCGCACCTTGTGCGAGTCGACCCGCGCCTCCGCGCAGAGGAGCCGCTGCACCAGCTGCTCCTTCGACATCTCGAGGCTCAGCACGAGCACGCGCTTGTGGTCCACGACCCCCGCATACTTGGCGATGTTGAGGGCGAAGGCGGTCTTTCCCATCGAGGGCCGCCCCGCGATGATGATGAAGTCGCTCGCCTGGAAGCCCGACGTCATCTCGTCGAGCTTGGCGAAGCCGGTGGCGAGACCGGTGACGTGCTCCTTCCGCTCGTAGAGCCGCTCGATGTGCTCGAAGGTGTCCTTGAGGATGGCCCGCACCGGGAACGCCGAGCCCTGCATGCGGCGCTCGGAGATCTGGAAGATGAGCCGCTCGGCGTCGTCGAGAAGCTTCTCGACCTCCTGGCTGCCGTCGAAGCTCTGGGAGATGACCTCGGTGCAGATGCGGATGAGGTCGCGGAGGAGCGCCTTCTCACGAACGATGCCGCCGTAGGCGAGCAGATGCGCGGCGGTGGCGGCTTCCTCCACCAGCATGGCCAGCGCGGAGGGCCCGCCCACGCCTTCGAGCTCGTTCTGGCGCTTGAGCTCCTCCGAGAGCGTGACGAGGTCCACCGGCTCGTTCCGCTCGAAGAGGGTGAGCATCGTGTCGAAGATCTTTCGATGCCCTTCCTTGTAGAAGTCCGACGCCCGGAGCAGCTCGACCGCGCGAGGCAAGCTCTCGCGCTCGAGGAGGATGGCCCCGAGCACCGCTCGCTCGGCCTCCAGGCTGTGCGGGGGGATCTTGGAGGTGAGCAGGTCGGCGAGCGTGGCCACGCTATTCCCGGCTGACGGCGACCTTCAGCTGCGCGGTGACCTCGGCGGGAAGGCGAATGGGCACGCTGACTTCGCCGAGGGTCTTGATGGGCTCGTCCAGCATGATGCGCCGCCGCTCCACCTCGATTCCGTGCTGGGCGAGGAAGGCGGCGATGTCCGCCTTGCCCACCGATCCGAAGAGCTTGCCCTCGTCGGAGGCCTGCCGGACCTGGGTGAAGGCGAGGCCCTCGATCGCGCGGGCCTGTCCCTCGGACGCCGCGCGGATCTTGGCCGCCTGGCTTTCCTGGCGCGCCTTGATCTGATCGAGGTTCTTGAGGTTCGCGTCGGTCGCGTTCAGGGCGAGCTTGTGGGGCAGGAGGTAGTTGCGGGCGTAGCCGTCGGAGACGTCACGCACCTCACCGCGCCGGCCAAGCTTGGGGACATCGTCGAGCAGGATGATCTTCATCGCGGACGCGCCCGGGCCTATTCGCCCGTGTAGGGGACCAGCGCCACCGTACGGGCGCGCCGGATGGCCCGCGTGAGCTGGCGCTGATGACGGGCGCAGCTGCCGGAGATGCGCCGCGGGGTGATCTTGCCGCGCTCGGAGACGAAGCCGCGCAGCCGTCGGATGTCCTTGTAGTCGACCAGGCTCACCTTGTCCACACAGAACTTGCAGACCTTGCGCCGGCCGAACCGGCGTCGCTTCACGGGCTTGGATGCAGGCGGAATGGCTCGCTCCTTTTAGAAGGGGACCTCGTCGTCCCCGTCTTGCATGGTATCGCCGCCGCCCTCGGCAGGCGCCCCCGGTGCCACCGGACTCTTGGTCCGGCCCATGAACTGCACACGCTCGGCGACCACCTCGACGACGCTGCGCTTCTGTCCGTCCTTCGTTTCCCAGTCCCGCGTCTGGAGCCGGCCCTCCACCATGATGGGGCTGCCCTTGTCCAGATACTCGCCGCAGGTCTCCGCCTGCTTGCCCCAGACGACCACGGTGAGGAAGCAGGTTTCCTCGCGCTTCTCCCCGCCCTGGGTGGTGTACCCGCGATTTACGGCAAGCCGGAGATCGGACACGGCGGTACCGCTCGGGGTGTAGCGGAGCTCCGGTGGACGCGTCAGGTTCCCGATGAGGAACACCTTGTTGAGGCTTGCCATCAGAACCGTCTCCTCCGGAACCGCCACCTCCACCTTCGGCGCCGAGCGCTGGCGCTTCCGCACCGGCACCCGCGTCGTCATGTAGCGGAGGACGTTCTCGTTCAGCCGCAGTTGCCGCTCGAACTCCTTGACGACGGTGGGCTCGGCCGAGCACTCCATCACCGCGTACGTGCCCTCGCGCTGCTTCCGCATGTCGTAGGTGAGCCGGCGCTTGCCCCAGTTCTCGACCTTGCCGACCGCGGCGCCCAGACCCTTGAGGTTGTCCTGCAGGCGCGTGAGAAGCGCCGCTACCTCCTCGTCGGTCGGACGCGGATCGAAGATCACCAGAATCTCGTACGGATACAGTTGCGTCACCCCCTTCAGATTCACCATGGATCACACGGACCAATCAGAAAAGCAGTTAACCCTACCAGACGGCCAGAGTTTAGGCAACCTCGCGGGAGCCGGTCAAGACGTGCAGGAAAAGAGACACGGCCCCTGCCCGTCCGGGCAGGGGCCGTGCGTGAGCCGGTCTGGCGTCGGCCGGCCTAGAAGTCGCCGTGCGGCATCGGCGGGGCCGCTGCCGGCTTGTCCTCCGGCAGATCGGTGACCAGCGCCTCCGTCGTCAGCAACAGCCCGGCCACCGACGCCGCGTTCTGCAGCGCGATCCGCTCGACCTTGGTGGGGTCGATGATGCCGGCCTGAATCATGTCCACGTACACAAGGCTCTCGGCGTCGAAGCCCCGGGTGGGGACCGTCTCCGCCTTCACCTTCTCGACGACCACGCTGCCCTCGAGGCCCGCGTTCTCGACGATCTGCCGGATGGGCTCCTCGAGCGCCCGCTTCACGATGTTGGCGCCCACCTTCTCGTCGCCCTCGAGCTTCAGCTTCTCGATGGCCTTGGACGCCCGCAGCAGGGCGACGCCGCCGCCGGGCACAATGCCCTCTTCCACTGCGGCCCGGGTCGCGTTGAGCGCGTCCTCGACCCGTGCCTTCTTCTCCTTCATCGCGGTCTCGGTGGCGGCTCCGACCTTCACCACTGCCACGCCGCCCGCCAGCTTGGCGAGCCGCTCCTGGAGCTTCTCGCGGTCGTAGTCCGAGGTGGTCTCGTCGATCTGCGCCCGGATCTGCTTGATGCGGCCCTCGATCCCCGACGACTTGCCGGCGCCCTCCACGAGCGTGGAGTTGTCCTTGTCGACGACGATCTTCTTGGCCTTGCCGAGGTCCTCCAGCTTGATGTTCTCGAGCTTGATGCCGAGATCCTCGGTAATGGCCTTCCCGCCGGTGAGAATCGCGATGTCCTCGAGCATGGCCTTCCGCCGGTCACCGAATCCGGGCGCCTTCACCGCGCAGCAGTGCAGCGTGCCGCGGAGCTTGTTGACGACCAGGGTAGCCAGCGCCTCGCCCTCGACGTCCTCGGCGATCACGAGGAAGGGCTTGCCCGACCGCGCGACCTGCTCGAGCAGCGGGAGCATGTCCTTCATCACGCTGATCTTCTTCTCGTGGATCAGGATGAGGGCGTCCTCGAGCACGCACTCCATCCGCTCGGAGTCGGTCACGAAGTACGGGGAGAGGTAGCCGCGGTCGAACTGCATGCCCTCGACCACGTCGAGCACGGTCTCGGCGGACTTGGACTCCTCCACCGTGATGACGCCGTCCTTGCCCACCTTCTCCATCGCCTCGGCGATCAGGTTGCCGATCGTCTTGTCGTTGTTCGACGCGATCGTGGCGACCTGGGCGATCTCCTTCTTGTCCTTCGTCGACTTCGAGAGCTTCTTCAGCTCCTCGGTAACGGCCTCCACGGCGGCGTCGATGCCCCGCTTGAGGCCCATGGGGTTGGCTCCCGCGGTCACGTTCTTGAGGCCTTCGCGGAAGATGGACTGGGCGAGCACGGTCGCCGTCGTCGTCCCGTCGCCGGCGATGTCGGAGGTCTTGGACGCGACTTCCTTGATCATCTGCGCGCCCATGTCCTCGTAGTTGTCCTTGAGCTCGATCTCCTTGGCGACGGTGACACCGTCCTTGGTGATCGTGGGGCTGCCGAACTTCTTGTCGATGACGACGTTGCGACCCTTGGGGCCCATCGTCGCCTTCACCGCGGCCGAGAGGACGTTGACCCCCCGGAGGAGGGCGGCGCGGCCCTCGTCGCTGAACATGACCTGCTTCGGCATCTCTGTCTCTCCTGTTCGTTCGCTTGGAATGGACCGGCCCGGAGGCGCGGTCGGGTTGGTGGCGCTCGATGCCTTCGGCTACTCGATGATCGCGAGCACGTCTTCCTCGCGCAGGATCAGGTACTCCTCGTCGTCGACCTTGACCTCGGAACCCGAGTACTTGCCGAAGAGAATCTTGTCGCCGGCCTTGACGTCGAGAGGGATCTTTTTGCCCTCATCCGTCACCTTGCCGTTCCCGACGGCGACCACCTTGCCCTCCTGGGGCTTTTCCTTGGCGGTGTCGGGGATGATGATGCCGCCCTTCCGGACTTCCCCTTCCTCGATACGCTTGACGAGGATGCGATCGTGCAACGGACGAACTTTCATGGTGAACGCGCCTCCTACTAGGTAAGATGTTTGGCCTGGCGGCCGCCACGACCGCCGAAAACGTGTTAGCACTCATCGAGTGCGACTGCTAGTATAGCGGCGATCCTGGGTCTGTCAAGCGGCACTGAGTCATTAGATCTCAATAACTTACGTTTCGGAGATCCCGAATGGCCCACAGCGGGGATGCGACAACGATCCTGGTCTCTCGGGCTCTTCCCGAGGAGGCCATCGCGCTCGCGCGGAGCCGCGCCGACGTGGATCTCCACACCGGCGATCGGCCCCTGAGCAAGGCCGATCTCAAGGCACGGCTACGGGATCGGCGGGGGCTCGTCTGCCTCATCACCGACACCATCGACGCTGAGGTGCTTGCCGGAGGCCCCGGGCTCCGGGTGATCGCCAACGTGGCGGTGGGCTACAACAACATCGACGTGGCGGCGGCCACCAAGGCGGGCGTGGTGGTCACCAACACCCCGGATGTGCTCACCGAGACCACCGCGGATTTCGCCTGGACCCTGCTGATGGCCACGGCTCGCCGGCTCGTCGAGGGTGACCGCTACGTGCGCGCCGGCAAGTTCCTCCAGTGGGAGTACATGGTGCTGCTGGGCGGCGACGTCCACGGCAAGACCCTCGGCGTCGTCGGCTTCGGGCGAATCGGCCGGGCGGTAGCGCGGCGCGCCCTGGGTTTCGGGATGCGCGTGCTCTACCAGGACGCCATGGCCGCCCCCGCTGCGGTCGAGGCAGAACTCCGCGCGACCCGGGTCGACCTGGCTACCCTGCTACGCGAGGCGGACTTCGTCTCCCTCCACACCCCGCTCCTGCCGGAGACCCGCCACCTGATCAATGCCCAGTCGCTCCGGACCATGAAGCGGACCGCCTATCTCGTCAATGCCGCCCGGGGGCCGGTGGTCGACGAGGCCGCGCTCGTCCAGGCCCTCAAGGAAGGCTGGATCGCGGGGGCCGGGCTCGATGTCTTCGAGGAGGAGCCGACGGTGCACCCGGGCCTCATCGGGCTCGACAACGTGGTCCTGGCGCCCCACATCGCCAGCGCGTCCCACGCGACTCGCGTGGAGATGGCGCGCCTCGCCGTGGAGAACTGCCTGGCCGTGCTCGAAGGCCGGGCACCCCTCACCCCCGTGAACCCGGAAGTCCTCGCGCGCCGCTGAGCCCGTGCCCCTCCTGACCCTCGCTGATGTCTCCAAGCGCTATGCCGCGGATCAGCCGCCCGCGGTGAACGGCCTGTCGCTTGCGGTGGAGGAGGGGGAGATCGTGGCCCTGCTCGGCCCATCGGGGTGCGGGAAGACCACCACGCTTCGGCTGATCGCCGGGTTCGAGGCGCCCGACGCCGGCACGGTGAGTCTGCGGGGCGACGTCGTGGCAGGCCCCGGACGCTTCGTGGCGCCCGAGGCGCGCGGCGTCGGCATCGTGTTCCAGGACTACGCGCTCTTCCCCCATCTCTCCGTAGACGATAATGTCGGCTTCGGCCTGGACCGCCTGGATCGGTCGGCGCGGCGCGCGCGCATCGGCGACGTGCTCGACCTGGTGGGACTAGAGGGATTCGGCGGCCGCTTCCCGCACGAGCTGTCCGGAGGCCAGCAGCAGCGCGTGGCGGTGGCTCGCGCGCTGGCCCCCGCTCCCGCCTTGCTCCTGCTCGACGAGCCGTTCTCGAACCTCGACGCCGACCTGCGCGCGCAGATGCGGGATGACGTCGAGGCCATCCTGCGCAACACCGGGACCACCGCGGTGTTCGTGACCCACGACCAGGAGGAAGCCTTCACCCTCGCCGACCGCGTGGGCGTCCTCCACGGGGGCCGCATCGCGCAGCTCGCATCACCCGAGGACGTGTATCACCGCCCCGCCACACAGTTCGTCGCCGAGTTCGTGGGGGCGGCCGACTTCCTCCCTGGTCTCGTGACCGCAGAGGGCATCGTCACCGAGCTGGGTGTCTTCGCCAACCGGGACGGGCTCGCCGCGGGCACACCGGTCGAGGTGATGATCCGTCCCGACGACATCAGCTTCGTGCCCAGCGCCGACGGGTCGGGGGTCATCGTCCGCCGTTTCTTCCGGGGCTCCGAGACCCTCTACTGCATCCGCCTGCCCTCGGGCCATCGCGTGCATTCCTCGCAGCCGTCGGCGTCGATGTTCACCACCGGCAGCCGAGTCCACGCCGAGGCGCAGGTCCTGCACGTGGTCGCCTTCCCCGCGGAGGCTGGCCGCCCCGACTAGTCCGCGAGGCGCGCGAGCCGTCGCTCGAGGCGCTCGAGGCGATGGCCGAGCAGCGCCTGGATGGCCTCGGACGCGCGATCGGCCGCGGCGCGCGTGAGGGCTTCGCGGACGATGGCCTGCGCGCCGCTCCAGTCCCGGAGGCGGTGCTCGTCGATCTTGGCCATCTCCTCCCACGGCCGCGGATCGAACACGCGCTGGCCGCGCGCCAGCTCGTCCCACAGCGCCCGTGCCTCCGTCCACCGCGCGCGCCGCTTCTCCCGCCACGCCAGCCGCGCGAGCAGGCGGGCGCGGCCCGCGCCGGTGATCCCGCTCGCGAGCGCCTGACGGAAGCAGGCCTCCCCCCGCTCCGCGTCGCGCGCTTCCCAGAGCCAGCCGAATCCAGCAAGCTCGTCGGGTTCAATATCGTCGGCGGGCGCCCGCCGCGCGGCCTCCGCCACCCAGCCGGTCAGGGCGGCGAGCGACAGGATGTCGTGGCGATTGTGCTCGAACACCCGGGGAAGCTCGCCCGGCTGCTTCCGACGGAGGTAGTCGAAGTAGACGGCGGGAATGAGGGCGCCCGGCAGATCGTCTTTTCGGTAGAAGCGGAGGATGTTTTGCTCCACCGTGCCGAGCCGGCAGTCGGGGAGCCGCTCGCGCCAGAGTCGCCGTGCCGAGCCGAGCAGGTCCAGGTGGAAGCGATCGGCGGGCCAACGCCGGCGGCCGAGGATGAAGCGCGTCTCGAGGAGCGGCAGATCGAAGCCGGTCCCGTTGTAGGTCACCCAGCCGTCGAACCGGGCCAGCAGGGACTCGAGCGCGGTCAGCAGCGCCGGCTCCTCGTCCAGGTCGCGCATGAAGTACTGCCGAACCTCGAACTCGTCGCCGTCCACGAAGCCGGCGCCCACGAGGAACACGTAGGTGCCGGTCCCGCCGGCGAGGCCCGTGGTCTCGGTGTCGAGATAGACGAGGCGGCGCGCGGCGGGCGGCGCCTCGCCGCGGCCGAGCATGTCGAGCACGCCGGGGTCCAGGGCGCCCACCGAAGCAAGTGGCTGCCGCCCGTGCGCGTGGTCGAGGGGGAAGCGGCGCCGTACCACGAGCACGCGGCCGCGGTCGGTGATCTCGACCTCGCCGTCGAGCAGTTCCTCGAGGGGGGCGCCGCGGCGCGCCGGCCGCGGCGGGGCGGTTCGCGTGCGCTCCTCGATGCGGCGGATGACCTGGCGAAGCTCGATGGGAATGGCCACGGCCGGGGGGCGCTCTTGGCGGTCAGGCGCGCGGCGTGAGCCGCTCGAGGGTGGCCCGCGCGATGGGCTTGGCGCGGCGGCCCACCTCGTTCACCGGCCCCACGCAGGACGGGCACCCCGACCGACAGGGACAGGCCTCGAGGATGGCACGCGCCTGGACGAGGAGATCGGGAAGCACCTCGAAGATGCGCTCGGCGAGGCCGATGCCGCCGGGCTGACTGTCGTAGAGATACAGGGTCGGCGTGAAGCGCTCGGCGCCCAGCAGCTGCGTGCGCTGCGTCTCGCGCGTGACGACCACGCCTTCCTCCGCCGGCGAGCCGTCGCCCAGCCACGCCCCCACGTCGCGGACGTCGCAGAGGAGGAAGATCGGCGCGAGGTGGTGGAGGAGATAGGTGAGCGCGCGGAGCCCGTCCACCAGCTCCTCGCGGCTCGACGAGATGGCGGCGAGCAGCGCGGGGTCGAAGGTGAGCCACGCACTCGTGGTCTGCATCTCTTGCTGCGGCAGCTCGACCTCGCCGGAGCCCACGTTCTCCAGCGTCCCCATCTTGATCTTCTTGAACCCCACCACCTTTTCGGCGACGAGGACCTCGCCCTGCTCCGATCCCCAGCCGGGCGACTCCCGGCGGGTGAAGCGCTGGAGGACCCACACGCCCTTGGCGCTGATGGCGTCGGTGAAGTAGTCGACCTGGACGCGCTTGACGTAGGCCACCTTCTCCTCGTCTTCCCGATAGCGCAGCTCCTGGACTTCGAACGGCTCGCCTTCCACCATGTAGATCGCCTTCGGGTAGATCATGGCGAAGGCGCTCTTCCAGTCCACCTCCGCGATGATCGTCCGGCGCTTGGTCTGCTTCTCGTCGCGCGCGGTCGTGTCGATGACCAGGAAGTTGTCGGAGGTGACCGTGCGCAGCGAGATGTGGTCGGCGGGATAGGTCTCCGAGGTCCAGTGATACACGCCGCCCGCGCGGTGGAGCAGGCCTTCCGCCTCCAGCGCGGCAAGGTGCGCGGCGATGGCCGCTCCGAACGCCTCGTCCTCCGCGAACGGCAGCTCGAACGCGCCGCACTTGAGGTGATTGACGAGGATGAACGGGTTCTCCGGGTTGATCCGCGCGTGCTCGGGCGAGGCGCCGAAGAGGTAGTTGGGGTGGGCGGCGAGGTATTGATCCATGGGCGCGCTCGTCGCCACGAGGATCGCCGCGGACGGGCCGGTGCGACGGCCGGCGCGCCCGGACTGCTGCCAGAGCGAGGCGATGGTGCCGGGGAAGCCCGCGAGCACGGCCGCGTCCAGATGCCCGATGTCGATGCCGAGCTCGAGCGCGCTGGTGGCGACCACGCCCAGCACCTGGCCCGCGCGCAGCCCCTGCTCGACCTCGCGCCGCCGGAGCGGCAGGTACCCGCCCCGATACCCGCGCACGATGCCGGCGTCCCCCGTCCTATCCTCGACCAGACGCTTGATCGTGGCCAGGAGCACCTCGGTACTGAGCCGGCTCTGCGCGAACACGATGGTGGCGATCTTCTCGCGGAGGAAACGCCCCGCCAACTTCGCCGCCTCGCCCAGATAGGGCGCGCGGATGCCCAGCTCGGGATTCACGACCGGGGGGTTGTAGCAGAGGAACATCTTGTCGCCGACGGGGGCCCCGCTCTCGTTCAGCTCGGTCACTGTTTCGCCGGTGAGCCGCTCCGCCAGCTCGCGCGGGTTCGCGATGGTGGCGGACGCCATGATGAACTGGGGGGTGGAGCCGTAGTGACGGCAGATGCGCTTGAGCCGGCGCAGGACGTTGGCGAGGTGGCTCCCGAAGACGCCGCGATAGGCGTGCAGCTCGTCCACTACCACGTAGCGGAGGTTCTGGAAGAGGTTCACCCACTTGGTGTGGTGCGGCAGGATTCCCGAGTGCAGCATGTCAGGATTGGTGAGCACGAGGTTGGCGCGCGCCCGCACCGCCCGCCGCGCGTCCTGCGGGGTGTCCCCGTCGTAGGTGAACATCCGCAGATCGGGCAGGGACTTCGCCAGCTCGTTGAGCTCGGCGAGCTGATCCTGCGCGAGGGCCTTGGTGGGGTAGAGATAGAGGACGCGGCCTTCCGGCTGCTGCACGAGGGCCTGTAAAACTGGCAGGTTGAAGCAGAGCGTCTTCCCGGACGCGGTGGGGGTCACCGTGACCAGGTGCTCGCCCTTCGCGACGATCTCGAACGCCCGCGCTTGATGCGAGTAGAGCTGGGTGATGCCGCGCGCGCGCAGCGCCTCGATGATTCGGGGATCGAGCGAGGAGGGGAACGGGGCGAAGACGGCCGGGCGTGCCTCGATGTGCCGGACCGCCGTGATGAGGGGGCCCGTCTCGAGCGAGGTCAAGAGCTCGTCGAGCAACTCCCGCAGCGGCATGGCTCATCCTATGTTTAGCGGTTCTCGGTTGTCAACTTTGCGCCGGCCGTGTCAGGCTGTGGGCGTGAGCGCCGGCCGGTTCGTTCTCCCGCTCGCCTGGACCGGCCTCATCTTCTGGTTCGGGAGCGGGGCGTGGAGCGCGGAAACGACCGGCGTCTTCGCGCTGCCGCTCCTGCACCGCCTCCTGCCGTGGGCGAGCCCGGAGCTGCTCGACCTCGCCCACCTGCTCGCGCGCAAGCTGGGACACGTCGTGGGCTACGCGACGCTCGGCGCGCTCTGGTGGTGGACGCTGCGACGCTGGCGCGCGCCCGTCCTGCTCGCCGCGCTCACCGCCTTCCTCGACGAGGCCGGCCAGGCGGCCACGCTCGGGCGCGGGGCCAGCGCGGGTGACGTCCTCCTCGATTCTGCCGCCGCCGGCCTCGCGGTGGCGCTGCTCGCGGGCGGCGTGGCCCCCACCGTGGAGACGGTTACGTCGGCCCTGCTCTGGTGGGCGGCCCTCACCGGCAGCCTGCTACTCGGCCTCGACCTCGCCTCCGGCGCGCCCGCGGGCTGGCTCTGGCTGTCCACGCCCGCCGCCTGGCTGCTCCTGGCGTGGCGACGGCGAGCGCGGGCGTGACTTCCCGCGTGGCGTGGCGCGGAGCTGCCGCATCCACCCGCCTACAACCTCTTGAACGCGCTCCGCGTCATCGGACCGGGCGCGCTCCTGCTCGGGCTATCGCTCGGCTCGGGAGACTGGCTGCTCGGTCCGGTGGTGGTCACGCGCCACGGTCCGGCGCTCCTGTGGATCTGCACGGCCTCCGTCCTCCTCCAGGCCGCGCTCAACGCCGAGATGGCGCGCTACACCCTGGCCACGGGCGAGCCGATCTGGAGCGGGTTTCTGCGCACCCGCCCGGGACCGGGCTTCTGGGCATGGGCGTACTCGGGGCTGCATCTGATGCAGCTCGGCTGGCCGGGCTGGGCCTTGACGGGCGGTGCCAGCCTCGCCGCAATCTTTCTGGGCCGGACGCCACGCGACGAGGATCGGGCGGTGGTGCTCCTGCTCGGGTATCTCGTCTTCGGCGCCGCCATCGCCGCCGCCGTGCTGGGCCGGCGCGGGCAGGACGCGTTATGGCGGGCCGACCGGCTCTTCCTCGTCGCCACGCTCCTTTACCTCGCGGCGCTCGCCGCCGTCCTCGTGTCCGCGTCGACGTGGACGACGACCGCTCGGGGCTTCGTGGCGCCGCTCGTGGGCGACGCGCCGCCGCCCGGCGACCTCGACTGGCTGCTTCTCGCCGCCTTCGCGGCCTACTCGGGGGCCGGGGGTGTGGTCAACGCAGAGCCTCACGCACTGGCTGCGCGACAAGGGCTTCGGGATGGCGAGCAGCGGCCGGGGCGCGCCGGTGCCGGTCGCGGGCCATCATCTCCATCCGGTGAGCGAGGGTGTCCAGGTCGAGCCCACCGCCGGCAATCTCGAGAAGTGGCGCCAGTGGTGGCGCTATCTGAGGCTGCATCTCGGGGTGCCCTGGGTGCTGGGCCCGCTCGCCGCCATGGCCCTGCCCGTCCTCGTGACCGTCGAGCTCGTGCCGCGTGGCGCCAATACGCTGGGCAGCGCGGGACCCCTCGCCCTGGCGCAGGGGCTCGGCGCAGTCGGCGACCTCTGGCTCTGGTTCCCCACCCTCGTGGCCGGCTTCTGGATCTTTTTCTCGACCCAGCGCGGCGTCGCCGAGGGATTCACTCGCAGCGTCACCGAGATGCTCTGGGCCGGCAGCGACCGCGCGCGGTCCTGGGCGGGCGAGCGCGCGCCGCGTCTCTACCACGGCGTACTCGTGATCTTCACCGCGGCCGGGGCGCTCGCCCTCGTCCTCGGCGATCCCCTCCGCCTCGTCGTGATCGGCGCCAACGTGGGCGCGCTCGGCTTCGTGGTGCTGTCCGCGCACACGCTTTGGGTGAATCGGACCCTGCTGCCGCGGGCGCTCCGCCCCGCGCTGTGGCAGGAAGCGGGAGTGGTCGCGTGCGCGCTCTTCTTCGCCTGGCTAGTCGTCCAGGCCGTGTCACGCCCCCTCGACGTCCTCGCCCTCTTCCGCTAGCCGGGCGGCGTCTGGCCGTTGCGAGCGACCGGCTAGGCGGCGCGGAAGGGGATGGCGGGGCGGCCGCGGGCCAGCACCATTCGGACGTCGCGGAGGGTGCTGATGTCTTGGGCGGGATTGCCGGCTACCGCGATGAGGTCGGCGGCGAGGCCGGGGGCCACGCGGCCGGTCTCGTCGGCGAGGCCGAGGGCTTCCGCGGCCACCACGGTGGCGGCGCGGATGGCCTCAAGCGGCGACATTCCATGCTTCACCATCAGCTCGAGCTCGGCCGCGTAGTCGCCGTGGCGGTTCAGCGGCGTGCCCGCGTCGCTGCCCGCGGCGATGGGGACGCCGACGCGACGGGCGAGCTGGAAGCTCGCGATGTGCGCGGGCACCACCGCGTCCGACTTCCGCACCATGTAGTCGGGGATGCCCGCGGCGAGCCCGCCCGCGCTGATGGCCGCGGGCGCGTTGAGGGTGGCGACGAGATAGGTCCCGCGGGCCTTCATGAGCGCCACGATCTCCTCGGTGAGGAAGATGCCGTGCTCGATGGTGGTGATCCCCGCCTCCACCGCGGCGGCGATGCCCTCCGATCCCTGGGCGTGGGCGGCGGTGCGACGCCCCGCGCGGCGCGCTTCCTCGACGGCCGCGCGCATCTCGTCACCCGTGAGCTGGGAAGCGGCCGGCTCCACTCCGGGGGTCATCACTCCGCCGGTCGCGATCAGCTTGATGACGTCGGCGCCGGCCTTGAGCTGCTCGCGCACCGCCTTGCGCGCGTCGTCGGGCCCGTCGGCCTCGCGCCCGATCCACCAACCGTGCCCGCCCGTCATGCAGATGGCCTTGCCGGCGGCGAGGATGCGCGGGCCGGGCGCCCAGCCCTCGTTGACGGCGCGGCGCACCGCCATCTCCACGTAGTCGCGGCCGCCGAGATCGCGCACGGTGGTGACGCCCGCCTCCACGCTCTCCCGCGCGCGCAGGAGCGCGCGGATCACCGTCACCGACGACGGCTCGTTGCGCAACGGGCTCACGGGATCGGCCTCGGCGCCGAGACAGAGGTGGATGTGACAGTTGATGAGTCCGGGCAGGAGCGTGTGCCCGGCGAGGTCCACCCGCTCGCCGCGCGGAGCCTGCGCGGCGTCGACCACCGCGGTGATGCGGCCGGCCTCCACCACCACCGCGCGGCCGGCTACCGGCTCCGCGCCGGTGCCATCGATCAGGGCCCCCCCGATCAGGACGAGCGGAGGCACGAGGGGCTCAGACCTTCAGCCGGGGATCGAGGGTGTCGCGGAGGCCGTCGCCGAAGAGGTTGATACCCAGCACGGTGACGAGGATGGCGAGCCCGGGGAACGTCGCCAGCCACCAGGCCGTCGACAGATACACGCGCCCGTCCGCGAGCATGCCCCCCCAGGTCGGCGTGGGTGGCTGGACGCCCAGCCCCAGGAACGACAGTGCGGACTCGATGACGATGACGCGAGCCATGTCGAGCGTGGCGACCACCAGCCAGGGCGTGAACGCGTTCGGCAGCACGTGGCGGACGAGAAGGCGCCCGTCGCGGCTGCCCAGCGCGATGGCGGCCTGGACGAATTCCCGCTCGCGAATGGACAGGACCTCGCCCCGCACCACCCGCGCGTAGACCACCCAGGACGACACCCCGATCACGATGATGATGTTGCGCAGGCTCGGCCCGAGCACGCCGATCACCGCGATGGCGAGGAGGATGAACGGAAAGGCGAGCTGCACGTCGGCCAGCCGCATGAAGAAGTCGTCGATCCGGCCCCCGAAGTAGCCGGAGACGAGGCCGATGGCCATGCCGAGCACCCCCGAGATCAGCACCGCGGCCAGCCCCACCGACAGCGCGATGCGCGAGCCGTGGATGATGCGCGAGAGGATGTCGCGGCCCAGGTGATCGGTGCCCAGTGGATGAATGCGTCCCTGGGCATCCTGCCATCCCGGCTCCTTGAGCCGCTGGCCGATGTCCTGGGCGAGGGGATCGAAGGGCGCGATCAGCGGTGCGAAGACCGCCGCGAGGAGCACCGCCAGCACCACCACGAGGCCGAAGAGCGCCGTGCGGCGCCGGATGAGCCGGGCGAGGATCACCACCCACTCGCGCTCGGCGAACGGGCGGGGAGGCGCGAGCGCGATGGGCTCGACGGCGGCGGGGGCGGCGGTGGGCGGCGCCATCAGTTTGCGGAACTGATCATCGGAACCGGATCCGCGGGTCCAGATACGTGTACACGATGTCCACGAGGAAGTTCACGATCACGAAGGTGCTGGCGAGCAGGAACACCGCCGCCTGCACCACGGGATAGTCGCGATTGAAGATGGCCTGCACCGACAGCCGCCCCACGCCCGGCCAGGCGAAGATGGTCTCGGTGATCACCGATCCCCCGAGCAGCGTGCCCAGCTCGATGCCCACGATGGTCACGATGGGGATGGACGCGTTGCGGAGCGCGTGCTTCCACACCACCGGCGGCTCGCTCACGCCCTTGGCGCGGGCGGTGCGGATGTAGTCCTGCCCCAGCACCTCGAGCATCCCCGAGCGGGTGAGCCGCGTGATGCGCGCCGTGGTGAAGAGACCGAGGGTGATGGCGGGCAGCACGAGATGCTGGAGATCGCCGCGCCCCGACGAGGGGAACCACCCCAGCCGCACCGAGAAGATCAGGATGAGCATGATACCGAGCCAGAAGGTGGGCATGGCCTGCCCGAGGAGGGCCACCACCGTCGCGATGTAGTCCACCGGCGTGTTGCGGCGCACCGCGGAGATGATACCGGCGGGAATGGCGAGGGCGAGCGCGATGGCGAGACCGGCTCCCGCCAGCTGGAAGGTCGCGGGCAGACGCTCGGCCACCAGCGTCATGGCCGGCTCCCCGTGCCGCAAGGACTCGCCGAAATTCCCCTGCACCGCGCCCCGCAAGAAGCGGAGATACTGCACGACCACGGGATCGTTGAAGCCGAGGGCCTCGCGCAGCTTCGCGAGATCCTCGGCGGTGGCGTCGGGCGGAAGGAGAAGCGCGGCGGGATCGCCGGTGAGGTGCAGGATCAGGAACACCACCACGGAGACTCCAAAGAGGACGAGGATCGATTGCCACAGCCGGCGGATCAGATACGCCTTCATCGGACGAGGTGCGCCACGACCTCGATGTGCGGCGTGTGGGGGAACATGTCCACCGGCTGCGCCCACTCCAGACGATACCCGCCGCGCGCGAGGTCGCCCACGTCCCGCGCCAGAGTGGCTGGGTTGCACGACACGTACACGATGCGCGCGGGCGCGAGGGTGAGAAGGGCGGCGAGCGCCTTGGGGTGGAAGCCGGCACGCGGGGGATCGCACACCGCGACGTCGGCGGCCACGCCGCGGCTGATCAGCTCGGGCAGGGCGAAACGCACCTCCCCCGCCACGAAGCTACAGTTGGTGATGCCGTTGACCTCGGCGTTGCGCACAGCGTCCGCCACCGCCGCCGGCGCCACCTCGATCCCGTACACGCGGCGGCAGCGCCGGGCGAGGAGCAGGCTGATCGCCCCCGTGCCGGAGTAGAGGTCGACCACCGTCTCCTCGCCGGTGAGGGCGGCGGCGTCCAGCACGAGGCCGAAGAGCCGCTCGGCTTGCACGGTGTTGGTCTGGAAGAAGGAGCCCGCCGACACCTGGAAGGTGAGGTCACCCAGCGACTCGCGGATGTGATCGCGGCCGCCGAGGAGATGCTCCTCGACGCCCACCGCCACGCTCGCCTTCTTGGGGTTGACGTTCAGCACCACGCTCGAGGTCTCGGGCACGCGTGCCTGCGCCCGTCCGACAAGGGGCTCGAGCTCGGACACCGCCGGCGCCGAGGTGACCACGTTCACCATCGCCTCGCCGGTGCGCTTCCCCTCCCGGAGCATCAGGAAGCGGAGCAGACCCTCGCCGCTTTCCTGGTCGTAGACGGTGAGGCGGCGCTCGGTGAAGAAGCGCCGCGCCTCCGCGAGCAGCGCGTTCATGCGATCGGACTGGAGTAGGCAGCGCTCCACGTCGAGGACCGCGTCATAGCGGTCGGCCTCGTGCAGTCCGACCACCACCGCCGGCTCCCCTTCACCGTCGGGCGCCAGGCGACGGCCCTTCGGCACCACCCGCTCGGCGGCGTTGCCGCGCGCCACCGTGAACTCCATCTTGTTCCGGTACCCGTAGATCTCGGGGGCAGGCAGGATGGGGCGCATCTCGAAGGCGCCCACGCCCCCCAACCGCTCCAGGCAGTCGGCGACCTGCTTGGTCTTGAAGGCGAGCTGCGCCCGATAGTTCAGGTGCTGGAGCCGGCAGCCCCCGCAGCGGAAGAAATAGGGACAGGGCGGCTCCACCCGGTCGGCGGAGGGCCGCTCGACGGCCTCGATGACGCCCCGGCCGAAGCGGGCCCGCGCCTGGACCAGCCGGACGCGCACGATGTCCCCGGGCACCCCGCCGGGCACGAACACCACGTAGCCGTCCACACGGCCGACTCCCTCGCCCCCGAACGCGAGGTCGTCGATGGTCACGGACAAGCTATCGCCGCGCCGGGCACGCGCCATGTGGCGCTCACTATAAGGTTGCGTCGAATCGGAGTCAATTTGCCCTCCCGTCTTCCCAGTAGCCCCATCCGGGAGGGTCAGTTATCATTGACCCCACCATGAAATCGGCGCGGGTCTCCAGCCCCCACCGTGTCGGGGATCTCCTCACCGCGGCGGTGCCCGCCCTGGCCGAGCGGATGCTCGCCGGGCAGATACAGCGGGAGTGGGAAGCGATCGTCGGCCCGGCCTTGGCCCAGCGCTCCCGGCCGAGCGCGCTCGACCGCGGGGTGCTCGAGATCCGCGCCGACAACTCGCCCTGGCTCATGGAGCTCGAGATGCGCGGGGGCGAGATCCTCGGGGCCCTCGCGCGCCGCTACGGCCGGTCGGTGGTCTCGCTGCGCTTCGTGCTCGGCGCGGTGCCCCCCGCCCCCGCGCCGCCCGCTCGTCGACGGAGCCCCGCTCCGCTTCGGCTGAGCGATGAAGAAACACACGAGATCGACCGCGCCACGAGCGCGCTGGGCGATCCCGTCCTGGCCGGGGCCCTCCGGCGACTGCTCACCAAGGACCGCCTGGCTCACCGGCAGGGGTCCGCCGCCCCCACGGCGGAGAAGGACGTCTCATGACCCTTTCACGCGCGCTCGCGCTCGTCGCGCTCCTCGCTCTTCCCGGCTGCGCCGGCCTCACCGCCTCCAGTCCCCAGGCGGAAGCGCCGCGCCCCGCGCCTCGGCGCGCGGCTGAGATCGATCGGGTTGGAGGCGCCTACTACCACTACACCGTGGCCCAGATGCACGCGCGCGCCGGCCGGATGCCCGAGGCCATGACCGAGCTCCGCCAGGCTATCCAGAGCGACCCGAAGACGGCGGCGCTGTGGACACAGCTCGCCCAGTGGCTGGCGCGTTCCAATCAGCCCGGCGAGGCCATCGCGGCCGCCCAGAAGGCCGTGGAGTTCGAGCCGCAGAACACCGCCGCCTACCTCACGCTGGCCGAGCTCTATCGCCGGGCACGCCGCCTGCCCGAGGCCGAGGCCGCGCTCGAGAAGGTCATCACCATCGCCCCGCGCTCGCCGGAGGCCTACCTCGCGCTCGCCCAGCAGCACTTCGAGCAGAAGAACTACGACAAGGCGCGCGCGGTGCTTCTCCGCCTCGTGAACGAGCGGCCGGGCCTGGCCCAGGGCCACTACCTGCTGGGCCGCATCGCCATCGAGACGGAGAACTGGGACGAAGCCCTCACGCAGCTGAAGCGGGCCGTCGAGCTGGAGCCCGATCAGGATGGCGCCTGGCAGGCCCTCGGCTACGTCTACGAGACGCAGAAGAAGACGGACGAAGCGGTGGAGACCTACCGGGCGGCGACTCGCGCCAACCCCGACAATGCCGCCTTCGTCGAGCGGCTGGGCGATCTGCTCGTCCGCATGGGCCGCTTCAAGGAGGCCCAGGCCGAGATCGAGCAGCTTGCCGAGGCCGCCCCGCGCGACCCGCGCGTGTGGCTCAAGCTGGGGGCGATCCAGTACGAGCAGAAGGCGTGGGATACTGCCGCCGCCTCGTTCCGCCGCGCCCTCCTCCTCGAGCCGGGTAACATCCGTGCGCGTTACTTCCTCGCCACCACATTGATGGAAGCTGGGAAGGACGACGAGGCAAAGGTCGAGCTGGAGCGGATCCTCGCCGCCGATCCACGCTCCGTGGACGCGCGGGTACAGCTCGGCTTTCTCCTGAGCCGCGCCAAGCGCTACGACGAGGCGGTGGCGGTGCTGCGGCAGGCCGTCAACATCGAGCCCAAGCGGCCCGAGCTCTTCCTCTATCTCGGTACCGCGCTCTTCCGGGGCAGCCAGTACGACCGGGCCGCCGACGCTCTGCGGGAAGGGCTGCAGCTCGACGGGAAGAACAAGGATCTCCACTTCCAGCTGGGGGTGGTGCGCGAGAAGCAGCAGCGGTTCGACGAGGCGGTCGCCTCGTTCCGCCAGGTGATCGCGATCGACCCCAAGCACGCCGAGGCCTACAACTACATCGGCTACATGTACGCCGAGCGAGGCCAGAACCTCACCGAGGCGGTGGAGCTCATCCAGAAGGCTCTCGAGCTCGAGCCCGAGAACGGCTACTTCATCGACAGCCTGGGCTGGGCGTACTACCAGCAGGGCAAGTACGCCGAGGCCCTCCGCGAGCTGCAGCGGGCCGCCGATCGCGCCAAGGAAGACCCGGAGATCTTCGACCACCTCGGCGACGCCTACGTGAAGAACGGCAAGGTCGAGGAAGCCATCACCGCCTGGGAGAAGGCCCTGGCGGTGGACAAGGAAAACCGCCTGGGCGAGTCCTTCAAGAAGAAGCTCCAGGAGGCGCGCGAGAAGCAGCTCCGGGCCCGCGGTGAGAGCCCCAAGCCGAAGACCGAGACCAAGTAGCGCTCGGGGCCCGCTCGCTATTCTGATCGCCGGCACGCTCGCGCTCGGCGCCTGCGCGAGCGCCCCCCCCGCGCCGCCCCTCGCCCCGGAGGTGGAGGCGGCGAGGGCGCGCCTCGACGACGCCTGGCGGAGCTTCAAGGATCTGCGCACGCTCGCCGAGATCTCCATCCGGCAGCGCGATCGCTCCCAGCGCTTCGCCGGCGTGCTGCTCCTCAAGGCGCCGACGTCGCTTCGTTTCGAGGCGCTGGCGCCCTTCGGCCCGCCCCTGCTCGTGGTGGCGGCGAACGGCGAGCAGGTCACCATCTGGGAGGTCGCTCGCAATCGCGCCTACCTCCTGCCCTCGTCGCCTGACGCCAACCGCCGCTGGCTGGGGCTGGCTCTGCCCACCGAGGATCTCGTGGCGCTGCTTGCCGGGCACGTGCGTCCGCTCCGCGCTCCCCTCACGGGCACGCTGGTGGCTGCGGACGAGCGCGGCCCGTCCCTGCGTCTCACCGGCGCGGAGGGCACCCAGCGCGTCTGGCTCGGCGCGGCCGGACGCCCGCTCGCGGTCGAGTGGACGGAGGTCAAGAATCCCCTGCGCGTCACGTTTACGCGCGCCGCGGACGATGCCCTCACCGCGGGCAGCCCACGCGGGATCAAGCTCGTCACCCTCGACGGCCGCCTGAACGTGTCCGTGGACTATCGCGAGCCAGCGGTGGACGCGGGCTTCGATCCCGCGCTGATGCCGCTGAATGTCCCGCAAGGCGTGGAAATCCAAGACTTCCGTTGACACTTCGACGCACCGCGTGTTAGGCTTTTCCCCCTTGTCGAAGCGGCCGAGGCTCGCACGGAGGCTCGTCGTCCGGACCTCGGCCAAGGTGAACCTGACGCTCGAGGTGCTGGGAAAGCGGGAGGACGGCTACCACGAGCTCGCCACGGTCATGCAGTCGGTGGATCTCTGGGATCGTCTGATCGTCGAGCCCGCCGACGGGTTGTCCCTGGTGACGAGCGATCCCGTGCTGCCAACCGACGAGGGCAATCTGGTCATGCGCGCGGCGCGGCTCCTGCGTGAGGAGGCGGCGGTGACCGCGGGCGCCCGGATTCGGCTCGACAAGCAGATCCCCCTCGCGGCGGGACTGGGCGGGGGGTCGAGCGACGCCGCCGCCACGCTGTGGGCGCTCAATCGGATGTGGAGCCTCCGGTGGCCGGTGAAACGCCTGCAGGGGCTGGCGGAACGGCTGGGCATGGACGTACCGTTCTTCCTCGGCAAGGGGCGTGCGCTCGCGACGGGACGCGGAGAGCGCCTGGCGCCGCTGCCGGTGACGGGGGGGCTCTCGCTGGTGCTGGTGAACCCGAATTTCCCGCTGTCCACCAAGGACGTGTATCAGCGGGTGCCGATGGGCTGGTCGGCGGAGCCGGCGGGGGCGCGGCGGATGGTGGCCGCGCTGCGGAGCCGGAGCGCGCGGCAGGTGGCGGCGGCCCTCGCGAACAACCTGGAGGCGGTGGTCGAGCCGACGACGCCGGCAATCGCGCGAATGAAGGCGGCCCTCCTCGCGGCGGGCGCGCTGGGGGCGGTGATGTCGGGGAGCGGGCCCACCGTGTTCGGGGTCGCGCGCTCATTCGACCACGCGCGTGCCGTCCGGCGACGCGTGAGCCGCGCGGGCTGGTCGGTCTGGGCGGTCCGAACGCAGGGCGGCGCATGCATCCGTCAGGTACGAGGCTGATTCATTGGGGCGTGGCCAAGCTGGTAAGGCGCGGGACTTTGGATCCCGTATTCGGAGGTTCGAGTCCTCCCGCCCCAACCATTCTGTTTGTCATCAACATGCTTTTCGCATGTTGACCGTGGGCATTTCAGTCGGATCGACCTGGCGAGGGGATAGCCGATGGGATATGAGTTGAAACTCTTCTCGGGGAACGCGAACCGGCCGCTCGCCGAGGAGATCGCCAAGACGCTCCAGCTGCCGCTGGGCGACGCCGAGGTCTCCCGATTCTCCGACGGCGAGGTGTACGTGCAGATCAATGAGAACGTCCGCGGCCAGGACGTCTTCGTGGTCCAGCCCACCTGCCCGCCGGTGAACGATCACCTCATGGAGCTGCTGGTGATGCTGGACGCCCTCAAGCGCGCCTCCGCGCGACGCATCACCGCGGTCCTTCCCTACTACGGCTACGGCCGTCAGGACCGCAAGGTGCTGGGGCGGGTGCCGATCACCGCGAAGCTGGTGGCGGACCTGATCACCGCGGCGGGCTGCCATCGCGTCCTCGCCGTCGACCTCCACGCCGGCCAGATCCAGGGCTTCTTCGACATGCCGGTGGACCACCTCTTCGCGGCCCCGCCCGTCATCGTGGACTATCTCGCCAAGCGCGACCTCAAGGACCCGGTGGTCGTGTCACCCGACGCGGGCGGCGTCGAGCGGGCGCGCGCCATCGCCAAGCGGCTCAGCGCGGGCCTTGCCATCATCGACAAGCGCCGCGACGGGCCCAACGTCGCCGTGTTCATGCACCTGATCGGCGACGTCAAGGGCAAGGACGTGGTGATCATGGACGACATGATCGACACCGCGGGCACCCTGATCCAGGCGGTGGACGCGCTCAAACGCGAGGGTGCGCGCCGCATCATCGCCGCCGCCGTGCATGGCGTCCTCTCGGGTCCCGCCATCAAGCGGATCCAAGAATCGACCCTGGAAGAGGTCGTCATCACCAACTCCGTGCCCTTGACTCCCGACAAGGAGATCGGCAAGATCCGGGTTCTCTCGGTGGCTCCGCTGGTCGCCGAGGCGATCCGACGCATCCATGACGAGGAGTCCGTGTCCGGGCTCTTCGTCTAGCCACAGCAGAAAGGAAAGGACGCTGCCGTCATGGAAATCCGCGCACTGACCATCGAGAAGCGTGAGGGGACCGGCAAGGAAGTGGCCAAGCGCCTCCGCCGGGCCGGCCGCGTGCCCGCCGTCCTCTACGGCGGGGCCGCTCCCGTCAACGTCACCGTCAACCCCAAGGACATCTTCCGGCTGATCCACGGCCACGAGGGCGGCACGCAGCTCGTTCAGCTGGCCTTCGGGACGTCGACCGACAAGCGGATGGCCATCATCCGCGACATGCAGCTCGATCCGGTCACCGAAGACCTGGTGCACGTGGACCTGCAGGAAGTGGCCATGGATCGGGCCATCCAGGTGACGGTGCCGCTGCGTCACGTCGGCGACGCCGTGGGCGTGCGTGAGACCAAGGGCATCCTCGAGATGATCCTCCGCGAAGTGCAGGTCTCCTGTCTGCCCGGGCAGATCCCGGAGGCCCTCACTGCGGACGTCTCCAACCTCGCGATCGGCGACGTCTTCACGGTCGGCCAGTTGCCCGTGCCCGAAGGCGTGCGCGTCCTCACCGACGCCGCGCAGGCCGTGGCTACGGTGGCGCCGCCCCTGGCGGAGGAGGAGGTCGTGGCGGCGCCGGCGACGGGTGTGGTGGCGGCGACACCGGCCGAGCCCGAGGTCCTCACCGAGCGGAAGCCCAAGGAAGAAGCGGGCGACGAGAAGGACAAGGACGCGAAGAAGAAGTAAGTGGCGCAGGCCATCGTCGGGCTGGGCAACCCCGGCCCGGAGTATCGGGACACGCGCCACAACGTGGGGGCGCGTGTCCTCGACGGGATCGCCCGGACGCTGCGGGCGCGCTTCGCACGCGACGGGGGACACCTCGTGGCGCCGGCACGCTGGCACGGCGAGCCCGTTTATCTCGTCAAGCCGCAGTCGTTCATGAACGAGAGCGGCTCCGCGGTGGCGCGCCTGGCCCGGCGTCTCCACCTGGGGCCCGCCGATCTCATCGTGGTGTTCGACGATCTGGACTTGCCCCTTGGGACGGTGCGCGTCCGCATGACGGGCAGCGCGGGGGGACATAACGGGGTGCGGTCGCTCATCGAGGCTCTGGGCACCGACGCGGTGCGGCGCGTGAAGATCGGCATCGGCCGTCCGGAGCCGACCGCCGGGTCCCGGCGGGGCCGCGAGGACGTGGTCGACCATGTGCTCTCCGCGTTCTATCCGGAGGAGCACGAGGTCGTGGACGGGGCCTGCGAGGAGGCCGCTCAACAGGCCATCAAGCTTCTCGACCGCCGCGAGGACGCGTGAGATTGCGGCCCCCCGGGGGCCGTGTTATACAGTTGTCGTTTAGCCATCCGTTGCCCGTTTCGGTCCCGGAGAGGGGGGACGTGAGTGACCAAGGTCATCGTGGAGCCCGACGAGTCCTTCGAGAACGCACTGAAGCGCTTCAAGAAGCAGTGCGAGAAGGCCGGGCTCATGTCGGAGCTGCGCAAGCGCCAGCACTACGAGAAGCCCAGCGTCAAGCGGAAGCGAAAGACGCTGGCGGCGCGGAAGAAGGCCAAGAAACGCGAGCGGTTCTCCGATTAGTTGCCGGCGGCAGCGGGGTCGAGTGGGCCCAGGTCCAGGGCCTCCTCGCCCGGGACACGCACACCCTCATGGGTCGGGAACGGGCGCTCGGCCTCGAGCCTTCCACCGACCTGCCGTGGATACAGGCGGCCCTGGCGGAGACACGCCAGGCGCCGAACTGCGTTGGACGCCGTGGGGCGGCCGCCCTGGGAGGTCATCCCCGACGTCCGGGACACGCTGGAACGGGCGCGCACGGTCGGCGCCGTCGTCGAAGGCACGGAGCTGGTCGAGCTCATCCCGCTCCTCGAGGCGGCCGGCCGCCTGGCCGGATACGGTCGTAGCCTCCTTCCGGTGGTCCCCGAGCTTGCGCCACATGCTAGGGGCACTGCCCTCCGTGGAGCCGCTCCGCGATCGGCTGCGGCACACCCTGGAGCCGGACGGGAGCCTGCGCGACGAGGCCAGCCCCGCGCTTCGGCGCATCCGGGCCCGCCTCCGCGAGCTGCGGCGTGACCTCGTCAAGCGGCTCGAGGGCTTCTTCCAGCAGCCCGGGGCGGACGCGCTGTTCCAGGAGCGCTACGTCACCGTCCGCCACGGCCGTTACGTGCTCCCGGTGCTGGCGGGGGCGAAGGGCCGCTTCCGGGGCATCGTCCACGACCGCAGCCAGAGCGGGGCCACCCTCTTCGTGGAGCCGGAGTCCGTGGTTGAGGACAACAATCAAGTGGCCGATCTCACGCGCGACGAGGAGGTCGAGGTGCTCCGCGTCCTCGCCGCCCTCACCGACGCCGTTCGCGAGGCCTTGCCCGAGCTCACGCGCCTGGTGGACGGCATCGGCGAGGCGGATCTCGTCTTCGCCCGCGCTGAACTGGCCGAGCGAATGAGCGCCACCGAGCCCGTCTGCTCGCTGGAGCGCGTCGTGGACGTGCGCGACGCGCGGCACCCCCTGCTGCTCGCGCAGGGCTGGGAGCGGCGCGACGGTGCGCCCGAGCGCGCGGTGGTCCCCGTGGACCTGCGCCTCGACGCCGAGCACCCGCTGCTCGTCATCACGGGCCCCAATGCGGGCGGCAAGACGGTGGCGCTGAAGACCCTCGGCCTCTTCGCGATGATGGCGCAGGCGGGCCTGCACCTGCCCGCCCGCGAGGGCGCCCGGCTTCCCCGCGTGAGCCGCCTCTTCGCCATCATCGGCGACGAGCAGAGCGTGGCGGAGAACCTCTCGACGTTCTCCGCCTTCGTCAGGCCCCTCCGCGAGGTCCTCGACCACGTCGACGCCGACTCGCTGGTGCTCCTCGACGAGCTCGGGCGCGGGCACCGATCCCGACGACGGCGCCGCGCTCGCCCAGGCCGTCCTCGAAGAGCTCGCCTCGCGGGGTGCCCTTTGCGTCGCCTCCACCCATCTCGAGCCGCTCAAGGCCTTCGCCGCCACCGATACGCGGGCGCGCAATGCCTCCGTGGAGTTCGACGGTGAGCGCCTCGAGCCGACCTTCCGGCTCGTCTACGACCGCCCGGGCCAGAGCTACGCGCTGGCGATCGGCGCCCGGCTGGGGCTGCCGCCGGCTCTCATCGAGCGCGCGCGCGGTCATCGCTCCACCCAGCAGCGCGCGCTCCAGGAGCTGATCGCGCGCCTCGACGCGCGGGACCGGCGAGAGGCCGAGCGCGCCGCGGTGATCGAGAAGCGCGAGCTGGACAGCGCGGCGCTGCTCCGCCGCGCGCAGGCGGAGGCGGACGCCGCGCGCGCGAGCGCGCGCGACACCGTCGCGCGGGCGCAGGCGGAGGCGCAGAAGCTCGTCGCCGACGTCCGCCGCGCCGTCAACGCCGAATGGGATACCCTCAAGCGCGGCGAGCGGACGCGCAAGAGCCTCGAGGCCAGCCGGAGCCGGCTGCGCGACGCCGGACAGCGCGTGGCGATGCCGACGCCCGATCCGGATCCGGCGTCCGGTGACGCGGGGCTGGTCCCGCTGCCCGGCGACCGGGTTACCATCGCCCATCTGGGGCTCAAGGGAGACGTCGTTGAGCTGACGGGGGCACCGCCACGGTGCGAGCGGGCGCGGTGACGGTGAAGGTACCCGCGCGCGCGCTGCGCGTCGTCCAGCGCAGCGCGGAGAGCACCCTCACCCCTACCCTCTCCTTGGAAGGGAGAGGGAGCTGGTTCGCCCTCTCTCCCCCGGGGAGAGGGCCGGGTGAGGGGAGACATCGGCTCCGAGCTGCATCTCATCGGGCGCACCGCCGACGAGGCCCGGGAAGCCCTCGAGAAGTACCTCGACGACGCCTTCCTGGCCGGGCTGCCCACCGTCCGCATCATTCACGGCAAGGGAACGGGCAGGCTGCGCCGCGCGGTGCACGAGCTACTCGCCGGCCATCCGCTGGTCGCGGCGCACCGATCGGGCGCCTTGCACGAGGGCGGCGAGGGCGCCACCGTGGCCCAGCTGAGAACGGCGTGATGGCCGGCTTCACCCCCGACCTCCTCGAAGAGATCCGCTCCCGGGTGGACATCGTCGAGCTGGTGGGCCAGTGGGTGAAGCTCAAGCGGGCCGGCGAGAACTGGAAGGGCCTCTGCCCCTTCCACAACGAGAAGACCCCGTCCTTCACGGTCAACCCAAAGAAGGGCATCTTCCACTGCTTCGGCTGCAAGGCGGGAGGCGACGCCTTCAGCTTCCTGCGGAAGCAGGAGCGTCTCGACTTCCCCGAAGCGGTCCGGGCCCTCGCCGAGCGCACGGGCGTGGCCCTCCCGACCGAGCGCGCCGAGCGCGCCCAAGATGGGCGTCTCGAGGGCCTGCGCGCGACGATGGCGCGGGCCGCCCAGTTCTACGGGGAGGCCCTGTGGGCCCCCGGCGACACCGGCGCTGAAAAGGCGCGCCGCTATCTCGAGGGCCGGGGCGTGGCGGAGGACGTCGCCCGCCGCTTCGGACTGGGGTACGCGCCCGAAGGATGGGACAACCTCCTCGCCTTCATGCGGCGCAACGGGATCGGCGAGGAGCTCCTGTCGCAGGCCGGCCTCGTGCTCCCGCGGCAGAACGCCAGCGGCTTCTACGATCGCTTCCGGGGTCGGTTGATGTTCTCGATCCGTGACCCACAGGGCCGGGTGGTCGCATTCGGGGGCCGCGCGCTGGGACCCGACGAGGTGAAGTACATCAACTCGCCGGAGACCCCGCTGTACACAAAGGGTCAGACCCTCTACGGCCTCGATCTCGCCAAGCCCCTCATTCGCGAGCGCAACCGCGCCATCGTGGTCGAAGGCTACCTGGACTGCCTGATGGCGCATCAGCACGGCTTCACGGAGACGGTGGCGGCCCTGGGCACCGCGTTCACCGCCGCCCAGCTCGGACTGCTCCAGCGCAATGCCGAGGAGATCGTGGCGGTGTTCGATGCGGACGCCGCCGGGCAGAAGGCCTCCGCGCGACTCGAGGAGATGATGTCCGACACCATGGACGTCCAGGGGCTCGCCTGGACGGTCTCGCGCACCGGCGGCTTCGAGCGCAGCGGCTACTTCCCCGTCAAGGTCGCCGTGCTCCCTCCCGGCCACGATCCGGACAGCCTCCTGCGGGCCGAGGGCCCCTCCGCCTTCAAGTCGCGCCTCGAGGCCGCCCGGAGTATCCTGTCCTTCGTCATGGAGCAGGCCCTCACCGAGGAGGATCTCTCGACGGCGCGGGGCCGGGCCACCGCGCACGCGCGGGTCGCCCTGATCCTCTCCAAGGTACCCAACGCCGAGGAAGCCACTACCCTCGCCGCCCAGGCCGCGCGCGATCTGCGGGTGGACGCCACGCAGCTCTGGATCGAAGCCCAGCAGCTCCAGCGGGCCCGGCTGACCCAGTCGCGCTTCCCCCGGCCGGCCGTGGGCTCCACCGCCGCCGCCGCCGGCTGGCCCGCGCCCGGCCTCGTGGAGCGCGATCTGTTGCTCCTCCTGCTTCGTGTCGAGGAAGCGCGGGCCGTACTACTGCAGAGCGTGGATGAGGGCGACCTCACCCACCCCGGCCTGCGTGCGCTCCTCGCCGCCCTGCGTCGCGCGCCCACGCGGCCCGCGGAAGAGCTCATGCACGAGCTGCCGGGCGACGCCGAGCGGGCGCTGCTCGCGAGCCTGCTCGTGGAGGAGCGCGACCTGCCCGACGTGGCGCAGCAGATTCGTGACTTCGGCCGCCGCTTCGAGACCCGCCAGGCGAAGCGCGAGCTTCGACGGGCCACCCAGTCCATCACGGAAGCGCAGGCGGCGGGCGACGCCGCCCATCCCGTTGACAACGACCAATTCAAATCCGTGCATCAAGCCGCCGAGGCCGTGAGAGAGCTCACGGCGCCTCGCGCGCCGGGAGACCCGGGACCGGCACCGGGCGCCCGACCCTAACCTCATCGAGGAGACGCACCAGGCATGGCAGACGAACCGAAGCTTCAGGAGCTGGACAAGCTGATCGCGATGGGCAAGCAGAAGGGCTTCCTCACCTACGACGAGGTGAACGACGCCCTGCCTCAGGACATCGTGTCCCTCGATCAGCTCGACGACATCATGATGATGTTCGGGGCGATGGATATCGAGGTCGTCGATACCGCGAAGGGGAGCCGGCTTCCCTCCGAGATCGAGCCCCAGGCGGAGGCCGACGACGACGAGCCGGCTGACGCCCCCATCGACCTCTCCCCGGGGCCGGTGGGACGCACCGAGGACCCGGTGCGGCTCTACCTCCGGGAGATGGGCCGCGTGTCGCTGCTCACCCGCGAGGGCGAGATCACGCTGGCCAAGCGCATCGAGGAGGGCAAGGACGAGGTCACCCGCGCCATCCTCGCCACCAACCTCGCCCTCGAGAAGATCCAGCACCTCCGCGACGAGCTGAAGAAGGACGTGGTCCCGATCAAGGACGTCGTGGACTACCCGGAGGAAGAGTTCACCGAGGAGAAGGAAGAGGGTCTCCGGCGGACGGTCATCCGCGAGCTCGGCAACACCGACCGCATGCTCCGCGAGCGCGACCGGCTCATGGAGCAGGCGAAGAAGCTCCGCGTCCGCGCCGCGGGCAAGAAGCGGCCCAAGGGCGAACCCCCGTGGAAGAAGCTCGAGCAGCAGGCCCTGGCCAAGCAGGCGCGGGTACTCGGCACCCTGCGGAGCCTCACCCTGCAGCCCTCCCTCCTCGACGCATGGGGCCAGGACCTCAAGAAGCTGGTGGAGAAGATCCACAAGTCGGAGCGCGAGATCTCCCTCTGGTCCGACGGCCGCCGCCCCGCCCCCGCGGAGGTCGACGCCTTCCTCGCCTCTCTCGGCGACGACGAGCGCGACGACGGCGACCGTGACCTCTACCAGAAGGCGGCGGCGCGACATTCCCCCATCAAGGACCGCCTCGTGTGGGTGGCGCAGCAGAAGATCAAGCGGGCGGAGGAAAACGCCCAGTGCCGCGCGGAGGACCTCAAGAAGATCGTGTCCCTCATCAAGGGGGGCGAGGCCAAGGCCGCGCGCGCGAAGAAGGAGATGGTGGAGGCCAACCTCCGCCTCGTCATCTCGATCGCCAAGAAGTACACGAACCGCGGCCTCCAGTTCCTCGACCTGATCCAGGAGGGGAACATCGGGCTCATGAAGGCGGTGGACAAGTTCGAGTACCGGCGCGGTTACAAGTTCTCCACCTACGCCACCTGGTGGATCCGCCAGGCCATCACCCGCGCCATCGCCGACCAGGCCCGCACCATCCGCATCCCCGTGCACATGATCGAGACCATCAACAAGCTGATCCGGACTTCCCGGCAGCTTGTTCAAGAGCTCGGGAGAGAGCCCACGCCCGAAGAGATCGCGGTGAAGATGGAAGTGCCGGTCGACAAGGTGCGCAAGGTCCTCAAGATCGCCCAGGAGCCCATCTCGCTGGAGACTCCCATCGGCGAGGAGGAGGACAGCCACCTCGGCGACTTCATCGAGGACAAGCAGGTGGGCTCGCCGGTCGATTCCATGATCGGCCTCAGCCTTCGCGAGCAGACCAACAAGGTGCTCAACTCCCTCACTCCTCGGGAAGAGAAGGTGCTGCGTCTGCGCTTCGGCCTGTCCGACGGCTGCGAGCACACGCTCGAGGAAGTGGGGCAGGACTTCGCGGTCACCCGCGAGCGCATCCGGCAGATCGAGGCCAAGGCCCTGCGCAAGCTCCGCCATCCCTCGCGATCCAAGAAGCTCAGGAGCTTCCTCGAATCGTGAGCGCTACCATCACGCCCGGGCCCATAGCTCAATTGGCAGAGCGCCCGGCTCATAACCGGTCAGGTCTTGGTTCGAGTCCAAGTGGGCCCACCAACTCCGGAGAGGTGCCGTGGACGGCCAGCTGAAGACGCTCATCGAGCTGCAGGCCTTCGACACCCGCATCGCCGGGCTCGAGGCCGAAGCGACGAAGCTCCCCAAGGAGATCGAGGCGGTGCGCGCCCGCACCGCCGACGCGAAGAAAACGGTAGACGGCGCCAAGGCCGGCCTCGACACCGCTCGGAAGGAGACGCGCGTCAAGGAGAAGGACCTCGAGGACAACCAGGTGAAGCGGCAGAAGTACGAGGGCCAGCTCTACCAGGTCAAGACCAACAAGGAATACTCCGCCGTCCTCACCGAGATCGAGGAGGTCAAGCAGCAGAAGTCGCGGATCGAGGAGGAGATCCTCACCTTGATGGAGCGGCAGGAGCGGCTCGCCGGCGAGATCAAGGATGCCGAGAGCCACCTCAAGACGGCCGAGACCGAAGGGGCCGGCGTGGAGAAGTCTCTGCGCGAGCGGCTCGCCGCGGTGGAGGCGGAGCTGGGCGGCGTGAAGGGCGAGCGCGCGTCGGTCGCCCGCGTCCTACCCGCCAATGTCCTCGCCGACTACGACCGGCTCCTGCGCGCGCGTGCGGGGCTGGCCATCGTGCCGGTGCTCAAGCCCAACCTCTGCGGGGCCTGCCGCATGACGGTGACGCCCCAGCGCCTCCAGGAATTGCGCGCGCAGAACGCTTTGCTCGCCTGCGAGTCCTGCGGGCGCTACCTCTACTGGCAGCCGTAATCGCCGCCTCCGCCCGCGTCACCATCTACGCGGACGGCGCCTGCCACGGCAATCCGGGCCCGGGCGGTTGGGCCGCCATCGTCATCGACGGGGGCACCGAGCACGAGATCTCCGGCGCCGAGCCCCACTCCACCAATCAGCGCATGGAGATGACGGCCGTCCTGCAAGGGCTCCGGGCCATCGCCCCCGGGCGGGCCGCCGACGTCTACTCCGACAGCGCCTACGTCATCAACGGCTTCCGCGACAAGTGGTACGAGCGCTGGCAGGCGAACGGCTGGAAAAACGCGCAGAAAAAGCCGGTGGAGAATCGCGATCTCTGGGAAGCGCTCCTCGCCGAAGTGGAGGCGCACGATGTCGCCTGGCACAAGGTGGCCGGCCACAGCGGCGTTCCCCTGAACGAGCGGGCCGATCGGCTCGCCACCGAGGCCATCCACCGCATGCTGGTGGGCAACGCGCCGCCCGCGCGTTGACCGCAGGGACGCGCGGTGGACCGGCTCCTCGCCGCCTGTCGCAAGCACGGCAAGGCCGCCGGCCACCTCGTCCACGACACCAAGGGAATCAGCGCGCCGAGGAAGTAACCACCGCCGCGCGCCCCCGCCGCGCCGCTACGAGGGCGAGCGCGCCCGCGGCGACGAGGATGAAGCTCGCCGGGAGCGGGATCGCGTTCGACACGGAGATGTCTCGGACGAACAGGTTGCCATCGATGGCGCCCACCAGCGTCGCGCCGCCGGTGAGCAGATCAATCACGTAGAGGCTCGACCCCTCCGCGCCCCCCGGCGTCAGCGACGCGAACGCGACCCCGGAGCGCCCCGAGATGTCGAAGCCCACGAGCTCGTTCGTGTCCACGCCCAGCCCTCCGACCGTGATGAGCGTGCCGGTATTGGGCGACACGCCGGGCGGGAAGTTGAAGGTGCCCTGCGTGAGGAGCTGGTCGAGCCCGGAATCGATGTCGTAGAGCGTGGTCTGCCCGCCCACGCCGCCCGGGACATTGTTCGAGTACGCGGCGCCCACGATGTTCGGGTCGCCGGGATTGAGCGTGCCGTCCGTGTTCACCACGCCGGCTCCGCCAGCGGTGATGCGCAGGTTCTGGTCGGCATTGCTCACGATGCGGAGCGCGCCCGGCACCGGATTGAAGTCGACGCCGAACGCGGTGCCGGTAAGGGTGGCAATGCTGTTGATCTGGGTCGCCGCACCGGTGAAGCGGTCGATGGTGAAGACCGCGCCGCCGCCGCTCCCGTTCTGCCCCACTCCGACCAGCACCCCCGGGGTGGCCGGGCGAAAGTCGAGACCCACCAGCGCGGTGCCGTCGGGGAGGCCCGTCACCGGTCGAAACGCCGAGATCGAGTTCGGAGAGGCGCTGTCGAACGAGAAAATTCGGTTGTCGGTCGTGAGTCCGTAGATCGTCTCGGCGAGCGCCGGACCCGGGCCGGCCAGGAGGGTCGTCGAGAGCACCGCGAGTAAGAACCCTGTTCTACGCATGGCGTCAGTCTCCCCCGCTCGGGCCCGACGCGCGTCCGGCGACGAGCGGCCTGTATGGTGGGCGGCCCCGACGGGGTATGACGTGTTCGAACCGCTGCTTCTCGCCGCGACCAGCCTCCTTCGCGAGACTGGCCACCCCCGACATCTCTGTCTACGGCCGGGACCGTGGAGGTGGATTCGGGGGAAAACGTGGGCCCGACCTGTCGAGATCCTTGACGATTCGGGCGCCGGTCATCCCCGCCTCCCTGCCCTCCGAATGCTATACTTTCCCTCGTTGCGACGCGCTCTTTGACTGGCACCAGAGAAGGTCGGGCGATCGCCGGCGTGGGGCAACTCGCGCGGGAGGAAAGTCCGGGCTCCGCAGGGCAGGGTGCTGGCTAACGGCCAGGGGGGGCGACCCCACGGACCAGTGCCACAGAAAGCAAACCGCCGCACGGCGCGAGCCGCGCGGTAAGGGTGAAACGGTGAGGTAAGAGCTCACCAGCGGCGCGGGTGACCGCGCCGGCTCGGTAAACCCCACCCGGAGCAAGGTCAAATAGGAGAGCGATCCCGGTGTCGGGCGCGAGCTCGGCGCACGGGTGAAGCGCGGCCCGCGTGGCGCTCTCGGGTACGGCCGCTTGAGGCGCCGGGTAACCGGCGTCCTAGAGAAATGATCGTCGGGCCGGGCGAAAGCCCGGCTCACAGGACCCGGCTTACAGGCCTTCTCTGGTGCTTTTTTCTCCGCCGCACTCTCCACGACTGTCCCTAGGACCCCACCTTCTCTGATCTGTCGGTGGTCTTGACAGTCCCGATTGCGCAAGTCCTACATATGCTGAAACGTCATGGAAACCTGCAAGTTGGGGACAGGTTGACCCTGGCACGCCTCTTCCATTACATGGTTGCACGCACGGCTGCCCCATGACTCCAATGCTCTCCTCTTGCTCTGGTCCCGACGGACGGCCCACCAACCCGTCCGAGCCCTTTCCGCGCGCCGCGCTCGAAGACTCGCTCACCGCCCGCTTCACGCGCCAGGTCACCCGCGATCCCCACCGCCTCGCCGTCAAAATGGGCGCGATCGCCCTTTCGTACGGCGCCCTCGACCGGGCCGCCAATCGCGTCGCCCACGCCATCTGCGATCGGATCGGCGGCGGCAACGAGCCCGTGGCCCTGCTCCTCCCCCAGAGCCTCGACCAGGTGGTGGCCGTGCTGGGCGCGCTCAAGGCCGGCAAGATCTACGTGCCGCTCGATCCCGCGCATCCCCCCGCGCGCCTCGGCGAGGCCGTCGCCCACGCGGGAGCGCGGCTGGTCGTCACCAGCATGCGCTTCGCGGGGCTGGCGCGCGCCGTCGCCCCGTCCGCCCCCGCCGTCGAAGTGGACGCGCTCCGCGATGGCGCCGATGGCCCCCCCGCCGAGGCGCCCGCGGTCGCGATCGGGCCGGACGCGGGCGCCTACATCTTCTACACTTCGGGCTCGACGGGCCGGCCCAAGGGTGTGCTCGACACGCACCGCAATGTCCTGCACAACGTCATGCGCTATACCAACACGCTCCACCTCACCTCCGATGACCGGCTGACCTTGCTCCAGGGGCCGTCCTTCAGCGGCGCCGTCTCCAGCCTGTTCGGCGCGCTCCTCAACGGCGCGAGCTCGCTGCTCTTCGACGTGCCGCGCGAGGGCGCGGAGCGGCTCGCGACCTGGCTCGCCGAGGAATCGGTGACGGTGTATCACTCCGTCCCGGCGCTGTTCCGCGCGATCGCGCCTCACGGGCGCTCGCTCCCCGCCCTGCGCCTGATCCGCCTCGAAGGCGACCGCGCCACGCCGCGCGACCTCGCGCTCTTCCGCGAGCACTTCGGGCCGGATTGCATCCTCGTCAACGGGCTCGGCGCCACCGAGTGCGGGTTGGTGCGCCAGTTCTTCTTCACCACGGCGTCTCCGGTGCCCGACGGCGTGGTCCCCATCGGCGAGGCCGTCGAGGACATGGATGTCGTGGTGCTCGACGCGGCGGGACGCCCGGCAGGGATCGGGGAGCCCGGCGAGATCGCCGTGCGTAGCGCCTACCTGGCCGCGGGCTACTGGAATCAGCCCGAGCTCACCGCGGCGCGCTTCGTCGTGGAGCCGGACCGCCCCGGCACACGCCTCTACCGCACCGGCGATCTCGGCCGCCTCCGCCGCGACGGCATACTCGAGTTGCTCGGGCGGCGAGACGGGATGGCCAAGATACGCGGACATCACGTGGAGGCGGCCGAGGTCGAGGCGGCGCTGCTGGCCCTGCCCGGGGTGGCCGAGGCCGCGACCCTCGTTCGGGAAGACGTGCCCGGGGAAGCCCGCCTCGTCGCCTATCTCGTGGCCGCGGGCGGCGACGGTTTGACCCCGGGCGGGCTGCGGCGCGCCCTCGCCGAGCGGCTCCCGGATTTCATGCTGCCCTCGGCGTTCGTTCTGCTCGACCGCCTGCCCCTCGACGGCAACCGCAAGGTGGACCGGCGCGCCCTGCCCGCTCCCACAACTGCCGCGCCGGCATCGGAAGGCCCTCGCGCCGCGCCCCGGTCGCCGCACGAGGACGCGCTGATGCGCATCTGGAGCGCCGTGCTCGGCACGGACGCCATCGGGGTCGAGGACGATTTCTTCGATCTCGGCGGCAACTCGCTGCTCGCCGCCGCCGTGCTCGCCCGGGTGCGCAGCGACTGGGGCGTCGAGATCGACATGGGCGCCTTCGCGGCCTCGCCCACCATCGCGGCGCTCGCCCGGGCCGCCGGGCGCGTCACCGTCGACGCGGCCGCGGCGCTCGCGCTCGCGAGTCACCCCGAGCCCGCTCTCCTCCGGCCCACCTCGTTCGCGCAGGAGCGGCTCTGGTTCGTCGATCAGCTCGATCCCGGCCGCTCCGTCTACAACATGGCCAGGGCATGGCGCATCGACGGCCCGCTCGACGCGGGCGCGCTCGAGCGGGCGCTCCAGTACCTCGCCGAACGCCACGAGATCCTTCGTACCGCGGTGGTCGGCCAGGACGGACGGCCGTGGCAACGCGTGCTGCCGCAGGCCGCCTTCACGCTCGACATGACGGACCTCACCGAGACGCCGGCCTCGGCCGGCGCGGCCGAGGCCGACCGTCTTGTCGCCGACGAGTCGCTCCGCCCCTTCGACCTCGAGCGAGGCCCCCTGTGGCGCGCGCGCCTGCTGCGGCTCGACGGCGCCTGCCACGTGCTCGTCATCGCCATCCATCACATCGTGAGCGACGGCTGGTCCATGGACGTGCTGAGCCGCGAGCTCTCCGCGGCCTATCGCGCCATCCTCAGGGGACGTGACCCCGGCCTGCCGGCGCTGCCGATACAGTACGCGGACTACGCGGCGTGGCAACGCGAGCGGCTCAACTCGGGCGCGCTCCAGCCGCTGCTCGCGTACTGGCGCGAGCGCCTCGCCGGGGCGCCGTCGACGCTCGCGATCGCCACCGATCACCCGCGACCGGCGCGGCCGCGCGGGCGCAGCGCGCACCTGCCGTTCACCGTGTCCGCGGGCGTGACCGCCGCGCTGCGCGCGCTGGGCCGCCGCGAGGGCGCGACGCTGTTCATGACGCTCCTCGCCGGCTTGGCCCTGCTGCTGCACCGTCGCTCCGGGCAAACCGATTTCCTCATCGGCGCGCCCGTGGCCAACCGGCCCCGTCGCGAGGCGGAGGGGCTCATCGGCCTCTTCCTCGATACCCTCGTCCTCCGCGTGGACTGTGGAGAGCGGCCGACCTTCCGCGAGCTCGTCGGACGGGCGCGGGCGACCGCCTTCGACGCATACGCGCATCAGGAGCTGCCCTTCGAGAAGCTCGTGGAGGCCGTGCGGCCGGACCGCGGCGGCTCGGCCACGCCGCTGGTCTCGGTGTTCCTCAACCTGCACAATCAGCCCGCCACGCCGCTCCGGCTCGACCGCCTGGCTCTCACCCCCCTCGAGGTTCCGTCGCGCGGGGTGAAGTTCGACCTGAGCCTCGCCCTGCACGAGACGCCCGGGGGCCTGGAGGGCGCGCTGACCTACGACGTCGATCTGTTCGAGGCCGACACCGTTCACGCGTTCGTCGCGCAGCTCGCCCGGGTGCTCGAGCACGTCGCCGCCGATCCCGATCGCCGCCTCGACGAGATCCCGCTCGTCTCCGAGCCCGAGCGCGACGCCCTCATCGCCGGGAGCCACGGCCCCGCCGCGCCGGCGCCGGCCACGCCCAGCGTCGCCGCGCTCGTCGAGGCCCAGGCCGCGCGCACGCCCGACGCGATCGCCGTGGTCCACGGCGAGCGGTCGCTCACCTATGCGGCGCTGGTCGCGCGCGCCCGGCGGCTCGCCCGGCACCTCCGCGCCCTCGGCGCCGGTCAGGATCAGCCGGTGGCGGTGTACCTGGGACGGTCGCCCGATCTCCTCGTCGCGCTGCTCGCGGCGGTCGAGGCAGGGGCGCCCTACGTCGCGCTCGATCCCGACGATCCACCGGCACGGCTTGCGCTCATCCTCCACGATGTCGGAGTCGGCTGCGTGCTGACCCACACCGCGCTGGAGTCGCGCTGCGCGGGCGGCGGGCTCACGACGATCTGCCTCGACCGCGACGACGCGCTGATCGAGGAAGGCGACGCGACGCCGCTCGAGGATGGGCCGGGGCCGGACGATCTCGCCTACATCGCGTTCACCTCAGGGTCCACCGGCGCGCCCAAGGGCGTGTCCATCGCGCACGGAGCGGTGGTGAGCTACCTCGAGTTCCTGGTCCGCACCTTTGGCCTCGGGCCGGACGATGTCGTGCTCCAGCTCGCTCGCGCGTCCTTCGACGCCTCCGTGCGGGAATTCTTCGCTCCCCTCATGGTGGGCGCGCGCGTCGTGCTGCTCGAAGACGGCGAGGCGCCCGACCCCGCCGCCGTCCTCGCGCGCCTGCGCGCGCACTCGGCCACCGCCCTCCTGGCGCTGGTCCCATCCGTGCTGCGCCCCCTCACCGGCGTGGCCGAGGATCGCGCACTGTCGGCGCCCACTCTCCGGCTCGTCCTCACCACGGGCGAGCCGCTGCTCTACGACGATGTCCGCCGGGCGCGGCGCCACCTCGCGCCCGGCGCCACGTTCGTCAACCAGTACGGTCCCACCGAATGCACGATGACCTCCACCTACTACCGAGTGGAGGAGGACGGCGGAAACACCCGCGAGGGCGCGGTGCCCATCGGGCGTCCCATCCCCGGAATGGCGGCGCTCGTCCTCGATCACGCGCTCGGGCCCGTGCCCCCAGGGGTGCCCGGCGAGCTCCACCTCGGCGGCGTGGGAGTGGCGCGCGGGTATCTGGGCGACGCGGCGCTCACCGAGCGGCGATTCATCCCGGATCCTTTCGCCGCGGCGCCCGGCCCCCTCCTCTACAAGACCGGCGACCTCGTGCGCGCCCGCCCCGATGGCGTGCTCGAGTTCCTGGGACGCATCGACCGACAGATCAAGGTGCGCGGGATACGCACCGAGCCCGCCGAGACCGAGCACGCGCTGCGTGAGCATCCCGCCGTGCGTGAGGTGGCGGTGATCCCGTGGGAGCCGACGCCGGGAGACCAGCGGCTCGCCGCCTATGTCGTGGCGCGGGGCAGGGCGGCGGTGGACCGCACCGCTCTCCGCCAGTACGCGCGCGAGCGCCTGCCCGCTCATCTCGTGCCCGCCGCCTTCGTCCCCATCGCGGCGCTTCCCCTCACGCCGAACCGCAAGGTGAATCGCGACGCGCTGCCGCCGCCCGGCCCCGCCGACGCCATCGGCGCCCCCGCGCACGTCGCCCCGCGCACGCCGCTGGAGGCCGCGCTGGCGAGGATCTGGGGAGAGGTGCTCGGCCTGCCGTCCATCGGCGTGCTGGACGACTTCTTCGACCTGGGCGGCCACTCGCTGCTCGCGGCGCGACTGGTGGCGCGCCTGCGCGACCGGCTCGGGCTCGACGTGGCGCTGCGGCAGGTCTTCGAGACCCCCACCGTCGCCGACCTGGCGCTCGCCCTGCCCGCCGCGGGGGCGGAGGTGGGACTGCTCGAAGGGCCCGAGGAGGCCGCGGCGGCCGATCCTCCCCCGGCCTCCGTTGACGTCCTCCGTGAAGCGACGGTGCGGGACATGCTGGAGGCGCGCGCGCGGCACACCCCCGAGGCGCCCGCGATCCTCGCGCCCGGCCGGGACCCGCTCACGTATCGAGCGCTCCTCGCCCAGGTGGACGGCGCGGCCGCGCAGCTGGCTCGGGCCGGCCTCGGCCGCCGCGCCCGCATCGCGCTGGTGTCGCCGCCGGGCCCGGAAATGACGGTGACCCTCCTGGCGGTGACGTCGGCTGCGGTGTGCGTGCCCCTCAACCCCTCCGTTCCCGCGCCCGAGCTGGACGCGAACCTCGGAGAGGCGGGCCTCGACGCGGTGATCGCGCCGGCGGGAGCGCCCGCGCTCGCGGCGGCGCGGCGCCGGGGGCTCGTCGCGCTCGAGCTGTACGCCGCACCGACGGAGGCGGCCGGCAGCCTCTCGCTCGACGGTCCCGCGGCGAGCGACCCCGCGCGGGTGGAGCCGGCGGGCCCCGACGACATCGCGCTCGTGCTGCTGACCTCGGGCACGACCGCACGGCCGAAGCGCGTGCCCCTGACCCATCGCGCGCTGCTCGAGTCGGCGCGCGGCCACCGCCGGGCGCTCGCGCTCGCCGCGGGCGACCGCTGCCTCGATCTGATGCCGATGTACCACGTGAATGGGTTCATGATGATGCTCGCATCGCTCGAAGCCGGATCGGCTGCCGTCTGTCCCCCGCGCTTCGAGGCCGCCCGCGTGTTCTCGTGGCTTGCCGAGACCCGGGCCACCTGGCTGAACGGCACCCCGACCGTCCATCAGAGCATCCTGGGGCAAGCCTCGCTCGATCCCGCCGCCGCGCGGGCCGGCGGCGGTCATCGCCTGCGCTTCGTACGCTCCGCCTCGGCGCCGCTGCCCGCGCGCGTGGCCGACGCGCTCGAGCGGCTGTTCGGCGCCCCCGCCATCGAGAGCTACGGGCAGACCGAGACGGCCACACTCGTCGCGGTGTCGCCGCTGCCGCCGCGCGCGCGCCCGGCCGGCGCGGTGGGCGTCGTCGCCGGGCCCGAGATCGCCATCGTGGGCCCCGCGGGCGACCCCCTTCCTGCCGGCAGCCGCGGGGAGATCGTGGTCCGGGGTCCGAGCCTCATGTCGGGCTACGAGGAGGACCCAGACCCCACCGCGACCTGGCTGGCCGAGGGCTGGTTCCGCACCGGAGACCTCGGTCACCTCGACGAGGACGGATTCCTCTTCGTCACGGGTCGGATCAAGGACGTGATCAACCGAGGCGGGGAGAAGATCGCGCCCCGCGAGATCGACGAGATCTTCCTCGCGCACCCGGACGTGCGCGACGTGGTGACATTCGGCGTGCCCCACCAGACCCTGGGCGAGGACGTGGCGGCGGCGGTGGTGCTCGCGGAGGGCGCGACCCTCTCGGCGGGCGCCCTCCAGCAGTTCGCCGCCGAGCGCGTGGCCGCCTTCAAGGTGCCCCGCCGCATCGTCCTCCTCGCCGCGATCCCGCGCGGGATCTCCGGCAAGCCCGACCGGGCCGCCCTCGCCCGGACGCTCGGGTCCGGGGTCGCCGGATGAGCGACCCCACCCGTCCGCCCTGCGCGCTGTCGTTCGCGCAGCAGCAGCTCTGGCTGCTCGACCGGATACGGCCGGGCTCGTCGTCCTACCACGTGACCAAGGCGTTCCGCCTCGTCGGCGCGCTCGACGTGGACGCGCTCGCGCGCGCCCTCGACGCGATCGTCGCGCGCCACGAGGCGCTCCGCACCACCTTCCACGAAGCGGGGGAGGAGCCGGTGCAGGTGGTGGGCGCGCCGCGTCCCGTCGAGCTCGTCCGCGTCGACCTCGCGGGGCTGCCCGCCGACGCGCGCGAGGCCGCCCTCACCCGCCGCCTCGTCGAGGAAGCGCGCCGGCCCTTCGACCTCGCGCGGGACCTGATGCTGCGGGGCGTCGTCGTGCGCCTCGGCGAGCGCGAGAGCGCCGTGCTGCTCGTGCTGCATCACATCGCCTCGGACGGCTGGTCGATGGGCGTGCTGACCCGCGAGATCGAGGCGCACTACGAGGCGGCGCGGCGCGGCGGGGTCGCGCCGCTGCCCCCGCTCCCCACGCAGTACGCCGACCACGCCGTCTCGCAGCGGGCACGGCTCGAAGGGCCGCAGCTGGCCGCGGCGCTCGCCTTCTGGCGGGAGCGGCTCGCGGGAGCGCCGCCCGCGCTGACGCTGCCGGCCGACCACCCGCGGCCGGCCGTGCTCGGCGACGGCGGCGGGCAGTGCCGGCGAGCCATCCCCGCGCGGATTGCGGGCGCGCTGAAGGCGCTTGCGCGGACGGAGCGGTCGACGCTCTTCGCCGCGCTCCTCGCCGCGTTCCAGGCCCTTCTGCACCGCTACACGGCGGAAGCCGACATCGTCGTGGGCACCGCGAGCGCGTGCCGGACGCGGCGCGAGGTCGAGCCGCTCATCGGGTACTTCGTCAATACCCTGCCCCTGCGCATGGATCTTCGGGGCGACCCGACGTTCCGGGCGCTGCTCCGTCAGGCGCGGCAGGTGACGAGCGAGGCCCTGGCCCATCAGGAGCTGCCCTTCGAGCGGCTCGTCGCCGCGCTCGCGCCCGAGCGTCGCCTCGACCGCTCCCCACTGGTCCAGGTGATGCTCGTGCTCCAGGATGGCCGGCAGCCCGCGATGCCCCGGCTGGCCGGGCTCGCCGCGGCGCCGCTTCGCGTGTCCCGTGGGACGGCCAAGTTCGACCTCTCGCTCTCCATGACGGAGCGGGCGGCGGGCGTCGACCTCCTCGCCGAGTACAGCACCGATCTCTTCGAGCCCGCGACGATCGATCGCCTGCTCGAGCACTTCGCGCGGCTGCTCGAGGAGGCGACCGCGGATCCCGATCGCCCGCTCTCGCGTCTGCCGCTGCTCTCCGAGACGGAGGCGGCGTGCCTCGTGGACTGGAGCGGCGAGCCCGCGACGGGCGCAGCCGAGGAATGCCTGCACCACCTGATCGCGGCCCGGGCGGCGCGACAGCCCGACGCGATCGCGGTGGTCGCCGCCGAGGGCCGGCTGACGTACGGCGAGCTGGAGCAGGGAGCGACGGCGCTGGCACGCCATCTCCGGCGGCTGGGCGCTGGGCCCGACGTCGCCATCGGCGTCTGCATGCCGCGCTCGCGCGACCTCCCGCTCGCCCTCTACGCGGTGCTCAAGGCGGGCGGGGCGTACCTTCCCCTCGATCCCGAGCTTCCCCTGGAGCGGCTGCGCCACCTGATTGCCGACGCCCAGCCCGCGGCGGTGATCGCCGACGCGACGGTAGCTCCGCGCCTGGCCGGGCTCGGCGCGCGCGTCGTCTGCCTCGACACGGATGCCGACGAGATCGCCCAGGCGGCCGCGGAGCCGCTCGAGCCCGAGGCCACCCCCGGGGATCTCGCGTACATCCTGTACACGTCGGGCTCCACGGGCCGGCCCAAGGGCGTGATGGTCCCGCATCGCGCCATCGCGAACCACATGCGCTGGATGGCGGAGGCGCTGCCCCTCACCGAGGACGACGTGGTGCTCCAGCGCACCCCCATCGGCTTCGATGCCTCGGTGTGGGAGTTCTGGGCGCCCCTGATCGCGGGCGCGCGGCTCGTCATGGGGCCGGCGGGGGCCCACCGCGATCCCGCCGTCCTCGCGCGCGCCCTCGTCGAGCACGACGCTACCGTGGTCCAGCTCGTGCCGTCGCTGCTGCGGCTGCTCCTCGACGAGCCCGCGCTCACGGAGGCGAGACGACTCCGGCGCGTCTGCTGCGGCGGCGAATCCCTCACCGCGGACCTGACCGAGCGCTGCCTCGCACGGCTGCCCGTGGAGGTCATCAACCTCTACGGTCCCACCGAGGCCACCATCGACGCGACGTGGTGGCGCTGCCGTCGGGGTGAGCCGAGCATTCCCATCGGCCGGCCCATCGCCAACATGCGCGCCTGGGTGCTCGACGCGGGGCTGCAGCCGGTGCCCATCGGCGTTCCCGGCGAGCTGCATCTCGGCGGCATCGGGCTGGCGCGCGGCTACCTCAACCGGCCCGACCTCACCGCCGAGCGTTTCATCCCCGATCCACGACGACCGGATTCGGGAGAGCGTCTCTATCGGACCGGCGACCGCGCCCGGTGGCGGGCGGACGGGGCGCTCGAGTACCTGGGCCGCATGGATCATCAGGTCAAGCTTCGGGGGATGCGGATCGAGCTCGGCGAGGTGGAGGCGGCCCTCGCGGAGCACCCGGCCGTGCGCGAGGCGGTCGCCGCCATCCGCGAGGGGGCGGGCGGCGAGCCGCGCCTCTACGCGTGGATCGTCCCCCAGGCCCACGCCGCCGTCGATCGTGCGACGCTCCGCCACTTTCTCGTCGAGCAGCTGCCCGGCCCCATGATCCCGCACGCCATCGTGGCGCTCGACGCGCTGCCCCTCACGCCGCACGGCAAGGTCGACCGCGGCGCCCTCCCCGCGCCCGACGAGATCGACCTGCTCCGCGCCCCCGAGCGCGAGCCGCCCGCCACGCCGCTCGAGTGCGCACTCGCCGCGCTCTGGACCGAGCTCCTCGGCGTCAGCGATATCGGCCGGCGCGATGACTTCTTCGCGATCGGCGGCCACTCCCTTCTCGCCGCCCGCCTGGTAGCGCGGCTTCGCGAGCGCTTGAGCATCGAGGTCGAGCTGCGTCAGGTCTTCGAGACGCCGGCGCTTGCCGACTTCGCCGAAGCGCTCCTCGAGCATCAGGCCGCGCGCGAGGATGGCGCCGCGGACACCGCCCCCCTCGCGCCACCGGCGCCGGTCCCGACCACCCTCCGGCAGCTCATCGAGGCGCAGGTCTGCCGGGCGCCGGAGGCGCCGGCCATCGGCGCGCCGGGCGCGCCCCCGCTCTGCTATCGCGATCTGCTCGCTCAGGTGGACGATACCCTCGCGGTGCTCGCCACCCGGGGGCTCGGCCGCGGCGATCGAATCGCGCTCGTGCTGCCGCAGGGTCCGGACCTCGCCGTCGCCTTCGTCACCGTCGCGCTGGGGGCGACCGCGGTGCCACTCAATCCCGCCTACCGCGCCGCCGAGTTGGAGGTCTATCTCGAGAGCGCGGGCGCACGGGCGGTGATCGTCCCCGCCGGAGCCGGCGCCGCCGCGCGCGCCGCCGCGGCGAAGCTGGACCTGCCCGTCCTCGACTTGACGTCGCGGCCCGGGGTGGCCGGCCGGTTCACCCTCGGCCCCAGCCTGCCCGCCGCGCCGCCGCCGGTCGTGCCGCCGCGGCCGGACGACGTGGCATTCGTCATCCACACCTCGGGCACGACGGCCCGCCCGAAGGTGGTGCCCCTCTCCCACGCCAACCTCAGCGCGGCCGTGCTGGGATTCATCGAGACCTTCCGTCTCGTGCCGGAGGATCGGGCCCTCGGCGTAATGCCCCTGTTCCACGTGCAGGGCCTGATGGTCGTGCTGGCCTCGCTCGCCGCCGGGGCCAGCGTGTCCTGCACGCCCGCCTTCGATCCCACCGCCGTCTTTGCGTGGATGGACGATGCCCAGCCCACCTGGTACTCGTCGGTGCCGACGATCCACCAGGCCGTGGTCGCCGAGGCGCCGGCCCATCCGGAGGTCGTCGCGCGCCACCGCCTGCGCTTCATCCGCTCCTCCGCGGCGCCGCTCGCCCCCGCGGTGATGGCGGAGCTCGAGCGCATCTTCGCGGTCCCCGTCATCGAGGGCTATGGCCAGTCCGAGTCGTGCATGCACGTCACCGCCAATCCGCTGCCGCCCGGTCTCCGGAAGCCGGGCTCGGTCGGAGGGCCGGTCACCGCCGACGTGGTGGTGGTCGACGACGAAGGCCGCCCGCAGCCGGCCGGCGAGACGGGCGAGATCCAGGTGCGCGGCGACACCGTCATGGTCGGGTACGAGAACGACCCCGTGGCGAACGCGGCGGCGTTCCGCGGTCGCTGGTACCGCACGGGCGATCTCGGCCGCTTCGACGCCGAGGGGTACCTCTTCGTCACCGGCCGCATCAAGGAACTCATCAACCGAGGCGGCGAGAAGGTATCGCCGCGCGAGGTGGACGACGTGCTCGCCGAGCATCCCGCGATCGCGCGCGCGGTGACGTTCCCCGTCCCGCATCCGACCCTCGGCGAGGACGTGGCGGCGGCGGTGGTGCTTCGTCCGGGCGCGACCGTCTCCCACGCGGAGATCCGCCGCTTCGTGGGCGCCAGGCTCGCCCTCTTCAAGGCGCCGCGCCGGCTCGCCATCGTCGACAGTATCCCGCTGGGGCCCACTGGGAAGCCCGAGCGCCAGAGCCTGGCGGCGGCGCTCGGCATGACAGCTCTCGTCGAGCCACCGGAGACTCTTCCCCCCGCGCTCACCGCCATCGAGGCCCAGGTAGCGAAGATCTGGAGCGATGTGCTCGGGCGCGAGGTGGGCCCCGAGGATGACTTCATCGAGCTGGGGGGCGACTCGCTGCGGGCGACGGTCGCGACCGCGCGAGTGGCGGGCGTGCTCGGGGTGGAGCTGCCTCTCGACGAGTTCTTCGACGCGCCCACGGTGGTCGCGGTGGCGGCGCGGATCGCGCGCCGGCTCGCCGAGCCGGCGGCCGTGGAAGGATCGCGTTAGATGGCGGGGACGCAGCCTGGGCGCCGGGTCGCCGCGCTGACGGCCGAGGAGCGGACGCAGCTCGAGGCCCGCTTGCTCGCCGGCGCGCCCGCCGGCCGCCCCGCCCTGCCCCGGCGGGATCCCCGCGCGCCGATCCCCCTCTCGCTGCCGCAGCAGCGGTTGTGGTTCCTTCACCGTCTCGTGCCGGACACGCCCGCGTACAACGTTCCCATCGCCGTCCGCCTCGTCGGCCCTCTCGACGTCGAGGCGCTTCGCCGGAGCCTGGAAGGGGTGGTCCATCGCCACGAGGCCCTACGCACCTCGTTCGGGGTCGAGCAGGACGAGCCGCGTCAGCGTATCGCCGACCCGGCGCCGTTTGCGCTGCCCGTCGACGACCTGCGTGGCGCGACGGATGCGGAGCTGGAGCGCGCGGCGGCCGGCGCGGCGTCGGAGCCGTTCGACCTCGAGCGCGGACCGCTCGTGCGCGCGCGCCTGCTGCGGCGCGGCCCCGACGAGCACGCGCTCGTCATCACTGTCCACCACCTCGTCTCCGACGGCTGGTCCGGCGGCATCATGGCTCGGGAGCTCGAGCGCCTCTACGCGGCGCATCGCGCGGGCCGATCCGTCACCCTCCCGCCGCTTCCCGTGCAGTACGGGGACTACGCGATCTGGCAGCGAGAGCGGCTGGCCGGGCCGGAGATGGACGCGCAGCTCGCGTACTGGCAGGCACGGCTGGCGGGCACCGAGCCCGCCCTGAGCTTGCCCACGGACCGGCCCCGGCCGGCACTGCAGAGCTTCGCGGGGAGGCACTTACGGTTCGAGGTGGACGCGCGCGTCGTCAACGCGTTGCGCAGCCTCGCCCGTGGGGAGGGCGCGACCCTCTACATGACGCTGCTCGCGGCATTCCAGCTCCTGCTGGGGCGCCACGCCGGCCAGGATGACGTGCTGATCGGCTCCCCCATCGCCGGCCGGAGCCGGACCGAGCTCGAGGGGCTGATCGGCTTCTTCGCGAACACGCTCGTGCTCCGGGGGAATCTCGGCGGGGATCCGACTTTCCGGGAGCTGCTCGGCCGCACGCGCGAGGCCGCCCTCGGGGCCTACGCGCACGACGAGTTGCCCTTCGAGCGGCTGGTCGAGGCCCTCCGGCCCGAGCGCGACCCTGGTCGCAACCCGATCTTCCAGGTGCTGTTCTCGCTCCGCAACGACCCGCGGGGACGGCTCGCCTTTGCGGGCCTGGAGGTCACCCCCCTCCGCTTCGAGCCGGGCACCGCAAAGGTCGACCTCTCGCTGATGTTGACCGAGACCGCGGGCGGGCTTCGAGGCAGCCTCGAGTACTGCACGGCCCTCTTCGGGGAGACGACGGCCGCACGGCTCGTCGCGCACTTCAGCCGGCTGCTCGAGGAGATCGCCCGTGATCCCGACCGGCCGATCTCCCGGCTGTCCCTCCTGGACGAGGCCGAACGTCGGCGCATCGTCGTGGAGTGGAACGACACGCGCGCCGACTACGCCGCGGATCAGTCGCTGCCCGCGCTGTTCGCGGCGGAGGCCGCGCGCACACCCGCCGCGGTGGCGGTGACGGACGGCGCGCAGGCCCTCACGTACGGGGAGCTCCTCGAGCGCGCGCGCCGACTCGCGCGCCGGCTCCAGTCCGTGGGCGTCGGGCGCGGTGCCCGCGTGGGTGTCTGCTGCGGTCGATCGATCGAGCTGATCATCGCCCAGCTCGGCATCCTCGTGGCGGGCGCCGCCTACGTCCCGCTCGACCCGGCGCACCCCGCGGAGCGGCGGGCCGCCCTGCTGGACGACGCCGGCGCCACCGCCGTCGTCACGGCGAGAGCGGGCGCGGGGAGCGGGGGCGGACGGCCCGAAGTGACGCTGGACGCAACGGGCGGCGCGGAAGACGCGGGCAATGCGACGGACGCGGGCGTCGCGGTGACCGCTCTCGGCGGCGGCGACCTCGCCTACGTCATGTACACATCGGGCTCCACGGGCGCCCCGAAGGGGGTCGCCATTCCTCACCGCGCGGTGGCGCGTCTGGTGAAGAGCACGAACTATGCGCGGCTCGGGCCCGACGACGTCGTCGCGCACGTCTCCAACCCCGCCTTCGACGCGGCTACCTTCGAGATCTGGGGAGCGCTGCTCAACGGCGCCCGGCTCGTCGTCATATCGTCCGACATCGCCCTGTCGCCACGACGCCTCGCCGAGGCGCTGGTGAGCCACGGCGCGACGACCCTGTTCCTCACGACCGCGCTCTTCAACCAGGTGGCCCGCGAGCACCCCGCCGCGTTCCGCGGGCTGCGCCAGGTCCTCTTCGGCGGCGAGGCCGTGGAACCCCGATGGGTCGAGGCGGTGCTGCGCGCGGGCGGTCCCGAGCGGCTCCTGCATGTGTACGGGCCCACCGAGACCACCACGTTCGCCACCTGGCACGAGGTGCGGGCGGTGGCGGACGGCGCCTTCACGGTGCCTATCGGCCGCCCCATCGCCAACACCGAGATCTATATCCTGGACGCGCACGGCGAGCCGGTGCCGGTCGGGGTCGCGGGAGAGATCTATATCGGCGGACCGGGGCTCGCGGACGGCTATCTGGGCCGCCCCGATCTCACTGCCGAGCGCTTCGTGCCGCACCCGTTCGACGCCGCGCCGGGAGCGCGCCTGTATCGCACCGGCGACCGCGCGCGCTTCGGCGCCGACGGAGCGGTGGAGTTCCTCGGGCGCTTGGATCGTCAGGTGAAGCTGCGCGGACACCGGATCGAGCCGGAGGAGGTCGAGGCGGCGTTGCTCCGACTGCCGCAGCTGAGCGCGGCGGTCGTTGTGGCCACGGGGGACACGTCCGAGACGCGCCGACTCGTGGCCTACGTCGCCCCCACGGACGGCGCGGCGCCGACGCCGGTGGACATCCGCGAGGCGCTACGCGGGACGCTGCCCTCGTACATGGTGCCGGCCGCGGTGGTGGTGCTACCGGCGCTTCCCCTGACACCCAACGGCAAGGTGGATCGCCCTGCCCTGCCCCTCGCGGGGGCCGACGGGAGCCCCGACGCTCCGCGCGTGTGGCCGCGCAATCCCACGGAGCGGGCGATCGGGGCGATCTGGGAAGAGCTCCTCGGGGTGCGGGACATCGGGGTGCGGGACAACTTCTTCGATCTCGGCGGGCACTCGCTGCTCGCGGCGCGCATGATCGATGCCGTCGAGCGCGCGTGCGGGCGCTGCGTGCCGCTGGCCGCCCTGTTCGAGACCCCCACCATCGAGCACCTCGCCCAGACCTTGCGCAACGAGGTCGTCGCCTCGGAGCCGCCGCTGGTGGCGCTGAACCCCTCGGGCGCCCGGCCACCGTTCTTCTTCCTGCACGGCGACTTCAGCGGGGGCGGATTCTTCAGCCGCGCGCTCGCGGAATCGCTGGGCCACGACCAGCCCTTCTACGCAGTGCACCCTCATGGCCTCGTGGACGCCCGCGTGCCCGAATCCATCGAGGCCATGGCGGCGGAGCGCCTCGCCGCCTTGCGCGCGGCGCGCCCGCGCGGTCCGTATCTGCTCGGCGGGTACTGCAACGGCGGCCTGGTCGCGCTTGAGATGGCGCGGCGGCTCCGCGAGCAGGGCGAGGCCGTGCCCCTCGTCGTGCTCCTGGACGCCGCGGCGCCCCGGCGCGCGGCGCGGCTCGTGTGCGCCCTGGCGCGGCTGACCGATGGCCTGGTCGGAACGGCGGATGGGGAACGCGGCGCGCGACCGCTCCGCTGGCGTGCGCGCGAGGCCGCCCTCGCTCGTCGGCTTCGCTACTATCGCGGACGCCTGGCCGTCCTGGCGCGCGGCGACGCGCGCGCGGCTGCCCGGTCCATCGCCCGCGTGGGACGCGCCCTCGTCGCCAGGGGAACCCGCCGCGCGCGCGGGCCCGCGGGCGCCGCGACGCCCGCGCCGGCGCCCCGCCGGGCCGAGGGCAGTCTCGCCGCCCGCTACGAGCGCGCGGTCAGGAGCTATCTTCCCGCCCGGTACCATGGCCGCATCCTCGTCCTGCGCTCCGAGGAGGAGGCGGACCCACGGCCGGCCCTGGGCTGGACATCGATCTGCTCCCACGTGGAGACCCACACGGTGCCGGGAGACCATCTGGGCGCGATCACCCATCACATCGGGGCCATCGGCGCGCGGCTGCGAGAATGCATCGAGCGGACGTTCCCCTCGTGAGCGCGCCGCCTCACTGGACGTGCGCGGACGCGCCGCCCCCGCTGGGGGCGGCGGATGTGCATGTCTGGCGAATCGACCTCGACGCCCTGATCCCGGCGGGGCTCGCCCTCGACCCGCGCCTGCCCGACGAGGAGCGTGAGCGCGCCCGCCGTTTTCGCTCCGCGCGCGATCGCGAGCGCTACCTGGCGGGGCGCGCGGCGCTGCGCGGCATCCTCGCCGGGTACGTGGGGCGCGCGCCCGAGACGCTTGGCTTCGTGCGCGCGCCCCTCGGCAAGCCCGCGCTGCTCGGCGAGGCCTCGGGGCTCGAGTTCAACCTCTCCCACGCCGACTGGTGCGCGCTCCTCGCGGTGACGCGGGGACGCCGCGTCGGGGTGGACGTGGAAAGCATACGGCTCGGCCGCGGAGGCATGGAGGTGGCGCGCCGCTTCTTCGCACGCGGGGAAGTGGAGGCGCTCGCGGCCGTCGCGCCGGAGGAGCGCGCGGTGACCTTCGTGCGCTGCTGGACGCGCAAGGAAGCCTATGTGAAGGCGCGGGGTGACGGCTTGGCCCTGTCCCTCCAGGAGTTCGAGGTGCCACTCACCCCCGGCGCCGCGAGGGCCCTCGCGGCGTCGACCGAGGGTCCGGGCGAGATGGCGCGCTGGAGCTTGCGCGAGCTTGTGCCCGCGCCCTGCTACCTCGCCGCGCTCGTGGTTGAAGGCGACGACTCTCAGGTGTCCACTTGGGAGTGGGATCCCCTGGCGGCAGTGGCTGGGGCAGGCTCTTGACTCCGACGCACGGGCAGGCTATTCAAGTCGGACCACATGAGGACCCATCAAGGATGAGCGTCGAGCGGACACTGCGTCGGCTGATCCAGGATGTTTCCGAGGGCCGCCTGACGCGCCGCGCCTTCGTGCAGTCGATGGTGGGCCTGGGGCTCACCGCCCCCATGACCGTCCAGCTTCTCGCCGGGACGCCCGCCGCCGCGCAGCAAGCCGCCCAAGCTCCGAAATTCGCACCCACGCGCCGCGGCGGGGGGGGGGAGCTCCGCATGCTCATGTGGGACGCCCCCACGCTGCTTCACCCCCATTTCGGGCGGGGTCTGCGGGACTTTACCGCCAACCGTCTCTTCTACGAGCCGCTGGCCGCGCCGGCGGGTGACGGCTCCTTCGTCCCCGTGCTCGGCGCCGAGATGCCGTCGCTGGCGGCCGGCACCGTGGCCAAGGACGGGCGCTGGGTGATCTGGCGTCTCAAGCGCGGGGTGCAGTGGCATGACGGCGCCCCCTTCACCGCCGACGACGTGATCTTCAACTGGCAGTTCGCCGCGGATCCCGCCACCGCCACCGTCACGCGCGAGGGTTATACCGACATCACGACGATCGACAAGATGGACTCGCACACGGTGAAGGTGCACTTCAACAAGCCGCAGCCCTTCTGGCAAGGCGTGTTCACGGGAGGCGGCCTCCTGCCGCGCCACGTCTTCGAGTCCGTCAAGGGCGCGGGCGCGCGGGAAGCGGTCGGAATGCTCAAGCCTGTCGGCACGGGACCGTATCGCCTCGTCGAGTTCCGACCGGGTGACGTGATCCGGGCCGAGATCAACCCGATCTACCACGTGCCCAACCGGCCCTTCTTCGACCGGCTGGAAATCAAGTGCGGGGGCGACTCCGCGGGCGCCGCGCGCGCCGTGCTGCAGACCGGCGAGTACGACTTCGCCTATTACGTCCTCCTCGAGGAGGAAGTGCTCAAGCGCATCGAGCAGGGCGGCAAGGGCCGGGTGCTGACCATTCCCTCCAGCGGGGTGAGCCACGTCCAGCTCAACCAGACCGACCCGTGGACCGAGGTAGACGGGGAGCGCTCGGGCCTCAAGGCGCCGCATCCGTTCCTCACCGATCAGGTCATGCGGACCGCGCTGGGCCTGCTCGTGGATCGGCAGACCATCCAGGACCATCTCGTGGGCCGCAACGGCCAGATCGCGGTGAACTTCCTGAACGCCCCCGAGCGGTACCGCTCGCAGGGCAACACCTGGGAGTTCAGCATCGAGAAGGCGAGCATGATCCTGGACCGCGCCGGCTGGGCGAAAGGCGCCGACGGCGTGCGCGTCAAGGACGGCAAGCGACTCCGGATGGTCTTCCAGGCCACCGCGCACGCCCTCACCCAGAAGGTGCAGGCGGTGATCAAGCAGGCGGCGGCGCGGGCGGGAGTCGAGATCGAGGTGAAGGCGATCCCATCCCAGGTGTTCTTCTCGAACGACCCCGGAAACCCGGACACGATCGCGCGCTTCCAGGCCGACATGCAGACCTACACCGCGTTCAACGTCCTGGATCCCCAGAACTTCATGGAGCAGTTCTGCTCCTGGGCCATCCCCACCAAGGAGAACCGGTGGACGGGCCGCAACGTCACGCGCTGGCGCAACGCCGATTACGACGCCCTGTGGAAGAAGGCCGAGCACGAGATGGACCCGGTCAAGCGGGCGGCGATGTTCGTCCGCATGAACGATCTCGTGATCCAGAGCGGCGTGGTGATCCCCTTCACCTGGCGTAACGTCCTGCACGCGGCCTCGAACACGCTCGCCGGCATCGAGCCCAACGCCTGGGACTCGATCTTTGGCAGCATCGCCTACTGGCACCGCGCTCAGGCCTGAAGCCGCGCGGCAGCGGCGTCCCGCCCGGCGGTCAATGGCCGCCGAGGCGGGGGATCGACACGAGCAGGTGGAGCGACCCCCCAGCTCGTTGAGCCGCCGGATGTCCCAGCGCACGAAGGCGTCCCGCTCCTCCTCGGTCAGATCCACCCGCGCCAGCGCCGCCTGCGGCTCCGTCACGAATCGCACGCGGAACGCGGCGTCCTTCTTGAGCCGGTACAGGACGACGTTGACGTCGTAGCGGCTCACCGGAGCATCCACTCGAGCGCGGCGAGGTCGATGCGTCCCATCTCGCCGAAGAAGCGCACGCGGGCGCGCGCGGGGCTCACCGCGCCCAGCAGCACCATCCAGTTGAGCAGCTCATGGGAGCCCGTCTCGTGCAGCTCCTTCATGGGCAGGGTCCGGAGCATCTCGTGGTCGCCGGCCTCCATCGCCGCGATGAGACGTCGATCGAAGGCGACATCGGAGGTGCCGACCCGCGCGAGGGAGAGCGCGGGGAAGTGGCTGAGCCCGCCGGTGGCGACGACGGCCACGCGCCAGGGTCCCTCCGCGATCACGCGGGCGATGTGCCGGCCGGCGTCGAAGCACCGGCGGGCCGTCGGCTGGGGCGCGACGAAGCAGTTCACCCACACGGGCACCAGCGGCGGCACCGGGCGCTCGCCACAGAGCACGCTCACCGGGCTCAGAAACGCGTGGTCCAGCGGCGCCGACCACGACGCGGCGAAGTCGAAGCCGGCCTCCATCCCTTCCTCGAGGATGCGGTTGCCGAGATCCTCGTGGAGCGGGTAGCGCTCGGGCAGGCCGTCGAGCGCGCGGTCGAACTCGATGGCGTCCTCCTGGACCATCCGCTCCACGGTGCGGCCGATCCGCACGCAAAGCGCGGGAACGGCGTCGAAGGAGAAGACGTTCAGGTGGTCGTCGGCCACCACCACGAGGGCGTCGGGACGGGTGGCGAGCATCTCGTGCCCCATGCGCTTCACCACCTCGATCAGCTCCTCCACCATCGCGCGCCCGAGCGGGCCCACGTTCTTCCCGTAGTAGTCGGGGGCGAGCACGTGCGACATCGCCGCCGCGTACACGATCGTTCCCATTTCGCGACCCCTCCTCGTACGCCGATGCTAGGGCGGCGGGCCCGCGGCGCGCAAGCCGCGCCGTCCGAGGCCGCCGCCGCTCACGTGGGGATTGCCGCGTACCCAGAAGCGCCAGGGGCGGGCGGCCCATGCCCCGGCATAGTCGATGCCCACGCGGGGTCCCCGCGCGAGGGCGCCCCGGCCGAGCGCCACGCCTTCCTCCAGCCACGCACGGTCGCCGAGCAGATCCACGCGGTCGAAGGAGCGATCGATCCCCAGGGCGAGGCAGAGCGCCCCCGGCCCGCTCGCGAGGCGCGCGTCCGGGCGGCCGGGGCGGCGACGGCGCATCACGGCGAGCCCCTCGAGGGGCTCGAGCGCGCGAATGAGCACCGCGTGGGGCACGCCGTCGACATTGGTGACGACGTTGAACTGGTGATACATGCCGTACACGAAGTAGACGTAGGCGGTGCCGCCGAGCCCGTACATCGTCTCGGTGCGCCGCGTGCGGCGGCCCGCCCAGGCGTGGGAGGCGCGGTCCTCGGGCCCGCGATACGCCTCGGTCTCGACGATGCGCCCGGCCGCGCGCGCCCCGCTCCGCGTCGGCACCACGAGGACACGGCCGAGGAGGTCCCGGGCCACCGCGAGGACGTCGGCGCGCGTGTAGAACGCGCGCGGCAGCTTCCGGCCCACGCGCGGCGCGGCTAGTCCTCGACCAGCGCCACCACGCGCGCGGGCGCCGACTCGGTCTTCCACTTGGCGGGCAACGCAATCACCTTCACTCTGGAAGGTATCTGGTCGAGGTTGATCAGGTTCTCGATCTGGAAGACCACGCGCGGCAGGATGGTCCGGTGCACGCGCATGCCGCTGCCGAGGATCTCGCCCGCGGTGCCGTAGTCCGCGCCCTTCTCCTCCTGGGCGAAGTCGTAGCCGAGCACGGCGGGGCGCCGCGCGACCAGCCACTCCGCGGCGTCCCGCGTCAGGCACGGCGATTCGTCCCACCAGCGCGGATCGGTGGTGACGTGGGCCTTGGGCCAGTCCGTCCGGAGGAACACCATGCCGCCCGGCTCGAGGCGGATGCCCTGGGCAGCGAGGGCAGCTTCCGCGCGATCGAGATCCTCCGGCGTGATGCGCGCGTGGGCGGTGCCCTTGAACGTGAGGTCGAGCACGACCGCGTCGCCGATCATCTGCTCGAGCGGGAGCTGCTCCACGCTGGGCTTGTCGCGGAAGAAGTGATGGGGCGAGTCGATATGGGTACCTGCGTGCACCGTCATCTCGACCATGTTGGAGACGAACCCCTTGTCCTCCCACCGCACGATGGGGCGCGGCTTGAAGTAGGCTTCCTCCTTGGCGAACGGCGTGGAGTCGCACTCTTCCACCGTCATGCTGAGGTCTACGAGGCGCATGCGAGGGCTCCTTCCCGCGGATCGCCCGAGACGGTGGTCCGCTGCATCAGGCGTCGGTGACGAACGGTGTCGTAGGGAGTGGCCCGGTGCAGGACGGCGCGGTTGTCCCACACCACGAGGTCGCCCTCGCGCCACTCGTGCCGGTAGCGAAACTCGGGTCGCGTCACGTGCTCGAGCAGCTCCCCGAGGAGCGCGCGCCCGTCCTCGAGGGACCACCCCACGATCTGGGAGGCGTGGGCGCCGATGAGGAGCGCGCGGCGCCCGTTCACGGGATTGGTCCGCACCAGCCGGTGGGAGACCGGCGGATACTCGGCGCGCTCCTTTTCGGTGAAGAAGCCCGGGTACAGCTGGTCGCGCGACCACGCGAAGTCGTGGACTACCGTCAGGTCCTCGAGGCGCGCGCGCGTCGCCGCCGCCAGCTCGGCGTAGCCTGCGCGCGTGCTCGCGAGCTCGGTGGCGCCCCCCTCGGGCGGGACGAGGCGGGCGGAGAGGAGCGAGCAGAGGGCGGGCACCGGCTTGAACGACGAGTCGCTGTGCCAGAGCATGTTGGCCCGCTGATAGACCATTCGCCGATCGTCGGGGGGGATCACGTCGCCGGTGCGGATGTCGAGGTTCGACTGGCGCGCGAAAGGGGTGCCCGCGGCCGGGTTCGCGGAGAGGGTCACCTCGAGCGGCCCGAAGCGCCGGCTGAACGCCACCTGGGCGTCGTCGTCCAGGGGCTGGCCGGAGAACACCAGCACCGAGTGCTCCTCGAAGGCGGCTCGGATCTCCGCGAACACGCCGTCGTCGAGAGGTCGCGTGATGTCGACGCCGTCCACGCGCGCGGCGACGGAAGGCGCGAGCCGGGTCACGGAGATGGCGGTCATGGGGACTGGCGCGATACTATACGGGCCCTGCGGGGGAGGCAAGGCCGCCCCCCAATCACCGGCGCGCGCAGCGCGGGAGGCCGTCCATGGGCTATGCGGAAGTGCTCTACGAGGTGGAAGGGCGGATCGCCACCGTCACCCTGAACCGCCCCGACAAGCTCAACGCGTGGACGACGCTCATGGGGCGCGAGGTGCGCGCGGCGATGACCGAGGCCGCCGCCGACGATGGGGTACGGGTCATCGTGCTCACCGGCGCCGGGCGCGGGTTCTGCGCGGGCGCCGACATGGGCCTCCTGTCCGGGCTGAGCGGCAACGCCCCGTCCGCCGAGGATGCCGAGGCCGTTGTCCGTCGCGAGCGCACCGACGGCGCGGCCAACGCCCCCGGCGACGAGTTCCGCGGGCCCTACGCCTACTTCCCCACCATCGCCAAGCCCATCATCGCCGCCCTCAACGGCGCCACCGCCGGGCTCGGCCTCGTCGTCTCGCTCTACTGCGATCTGCGCATCGCGAGCGACGCCGCCGTGTTCACCACCTCGTTCGCCCGCCGCGGTCTTATCGCCGAGCACGGCGTGTCGTGGATGCTGCCGCGCCTGGTCGGCCTCCAGCACGCGCTCGACCTCCTGCTCTCCGCGCGGAAGATCGACGCGGCGGAGGCGCTCCGCATCGGCCTCGTCGCCCAGGTGCTGCCCCCGGCCGCGTTCATGAGCGGCGTGCTCGGCTACGCCCGCGAGCTCGCCGACTTCGTCTCGCCGCGCTCCATGGCGGTAATGAAGCGTCAGCTCTGGGCGGCGCAGTTTCAGGGGCTGGCCCAGGCCACCGCCGTCGCCGAGGAGGAGATGCGCAAGAGTTTCGGCACGGCGGACTTCAAGGAGGGCGTGGCGCACTTCCTCGAGAAGCGGGCCCCGCGCTTCACCGGCCGGTAGCGAGAGCGGGGCACGCCGCGATGGAGCTGGCTCCTCGACGCTTCGCCGACGCGGTGGTGCTCCACCCGGCGGGCCGCATCGACCACACCGTCGCCCCCGCCCTCCGCGCCGCCCTCGCGCCCCACCTCGAGCGCTGCGCGGCGGGGCAGGACGGCGTCGTGCTCGACTTCGCGGCGGTGGAGTACATCTCGAGCGACGGGCTGCGCGCGCTCGTGGTCGCCGCCAAGCAGGCCAAGGCGCGGGGGGGACCCTGGTGGTGGCGGCGCTCGGCGCGCGCGTGCGCGAGATCTTCGAGATCACGCGCTTCCACCAGGTGGTCGAGATCCTCCCCACCACGCGCGAGGCGGTCGCCCGCGTCTCGCCGGCGGCCGTGGCGGCCTTCGCGGGCAGCGGCAGCGCCATGCGGGTGCGCTTCTGGGGCACGCGCGGCTCCATCCCGGTGGGACTCGGAGGCGCCGCCGTCCGGGAAAAGGTGGTGACAGCCCTGGTCGCGGCGGCGCGGCGCGGCCTCGATGCCCCGGAAGCCGCGCGCGCCTTCGTCGAGAAGGAGCTGGACTTCGCGGTCGGGCACACCTACGGGGGCGACTCCTCGTGCGTGGAGATCCGCACGGGCGGGGACGAGCGTGTGCTGTGCGACCTGGGCTCGGGCGCGCGCGTGTTCGGCAACCACATCCTCGCCACCCGACCGAGCGGGCACACCGTCAACGTCTTCATGTCGCACCTGCACTGGGACCACATCATGGGCTTCCCCTTCTTCACGCCCGCCTATCTTCCCGGCAACCATATCCGCATCCATGGCTGCCATGCGGCGCTCGAAGAGGCCTTCCGCCGTCAGCACGCGGCGCCCTCCTTCCCGGTGGACTTCACCCGGCTGGGCGCCACCATCGAGTTCGTGGTCCTGGAACCCGGGCGCGACTACGAGGTGGCGGGGCTGCGCGTCCGCGCCAAGCGGCAGGCCCACTCCGGCGACTCCTACGGCTACCGCTTCGAGAAGGACGGCAAGATCCTCGTCTACTCCACTGACTCCGAGCACAAGCGCGACGATCCCGCCGAGACGGAGGCCTTCGTCGAGTTCTTCCGCGACGCCGACCTCGTGATCTTCGACGCGATGTACTCGCTCGCCGACGCCATCTCGGTGAAGGAAGACTGGGGCCACTCCAGCAACATCGTGGGGGTCGAGCTGTCCCAGCTCGCGCGCGTGAAGCACCTGTGCCTGTTCCACCACGAGCCCGCCAACGACGACACGGCGATCGCGGGCATCCTGCGCGAGACGCGGCGGCTCGAGGAGATCACGCGGCGCGGGCCGCGGCTGGAGGTCACCGCCGCCTACGATGGCCTCGAGCTCACCGTGTGACTGCGACGGCCCAGGCTTGACCGGGACGCGCGCGGCGGACTAGGCTCTGACATCCCCTACCCAGACAGGAGCGCAAGCGTGAGCCAGACCGATCGCATCGCCGGCGTCCTCTCTCCCGTCGTCACCCCGTTCACCGCCGACCTCGCGCCGGACGCCGAGCGCTTCGTGCGGCAGTGCCGCTGGCTCCTGTCGCAGGACGTGGGCCTCGCCGTGTTCGGCACCAACTCGGAGGCCAACTCGCTGTCCGTCGAGGAGAAGGTCGAGCTGCTCGACCGCCTCGTTGCCGCCGGCCTCGACCCCTCCCGCATGATGCCCGGCACCGGCCACTGCGCGCTGCCGGACTCGGTGCGCCTCACCGCCCATGCCGTGAAGGCCGGGTGCGGCGGCGTGCTCATGCTGCCGCCCTTCTACTACAAGGGGGTGAGCGACGAGGGGCTCTTCCGGGGCTTCGCGGAGGTGATCGAGCGGGTGGGCGACGCGCGGCTGCGGATCTACGTCTACCACATCCCCCCGGTGTCCCAGGTGCCCATCACGCTGGCCCTGATCGAGCGCCTCCTCAAGGCGTATCCGCGGACGGTGGCGGGCGTGAAGGACTCGTCCGGCGACTGGAGCAACACCAAGGCCATGCTCGACACCTTCGCCGCATCCGGCTTCGACGTGTTCGCGGGCAGCGAGACGTTCCTCCTCGCCAACATGCGCGGCGGCGGCAGAGGCTGCATCAGCGCCACCGCCAACGTGCACCCCGGTCCCATCGCGCGCCTATACGCTGCGTGGCAGGGCGCGGACGCCGACGCCCAGCAGGCGCGGCTCGACGAGATTCGCGGCACGTTCCAGAAGTTCCCCATGATCCCCGCCCTCAAGGCCGCCATCGCGCACTACGGCGCCGATCCCGCCTGGGCCACCGTACGGCCGCCCCTGGTGAACCTCCCCGCCGAGTCCGCCGCCGCCCTCGCCGCCGAGCTGGATCGCCGCGGCTTCACCATGCCCGGCCTCCGCGGCTGAGGCGGGACGCCGATGAGTGTCGCCGGCATCCTCCACACCGGGCTCTCCGTCAGCGATCTCGATCGCTCGGTCGCGTTCTATCGCGATTGCCTCGGCCTCGAGCTGATCACCCAGTGGGATTCGAGCCAGGAGTATCTCCGCACGGTGGTCGGGTTCCCCGACGCCGAGATGCGCATCGCCCTCCTGCGGCTCCCCGGCACGGCGGGCGCGGCCGGACATCACATCGAGCTGCTCGAGTACCAGGTGCCGCGCGGGGTCCGCGGCGACGCGCGGACCTGCAATCCCGGCAACGGGCACGTGGCCTTCATGGTGGACGACCTCGACGCCACCTACCGGGAGCTGTCCGCCAAGGGCGTGCGCTTCAAGTCCGCGCCCGTGGACATCACCCACGGACGAAACCGCGGCGCCCGTGCCGTCTACCTGCTGGATCCCGATGACATCACCCTCGAGCTGGTGCAGCCCGCGCCCCGGTCATGACGAGCAGTCTCGACATGTTCCGCCTGGACAACCAGACCGCCATCGTGGTGGGCGGCGCGGGCGGGCTCGGCGCCGCCATCGCGCGGGGCCTCGCCGAGGCGGGCGCAGCCGTCGCCATCGCGGACGCGAACGCGGGCGGGGCCAAGCTGGTCGCCGACGCGATCCTGGCGGCGGGCCGGCGGGCGCTGGCCATCGCGATCGACGTCGCGGACGCGGGCAGCGTCGAGGCGATGGCCGCCGAGGCCGAGTCGCGCCTCGGGCCCGTCGACATCCTCGTGAACAGCGCGGGCATCACCCACCGGAGCCCGGCCGCGGACTTCCCCGAGGCCCAGTGGCATCGCGTCATCGCCGTGAACCTCACCGGCGTGTTCCTCGCGAGCCAGGCGGTGGGCCGGCGGATGATCCCACGCCGCCGGGGGCGCGTCATCAACATCGCCTCGATCGCCGGCGAGCTGGGGCTCCCCGGCACCATCGCGTACTCGGCAAGCAAGGGAGGCGTGGTGCAGCTCACCCGCGCTCTCGCGGTCGAGTGGGCGCCGCACAATGTGCGGGTGAACGGGATCGCCCCCTCGTGGTTCAGCACCAACATCGGCGACCTGATCCACCGCGAGCCCGACTACGAAGCGCGCGCCATGCGCCGGGTGCCGATGGGCCGCATGGGCAAGCCCGACGAGCTCGTCGGGGCCGCCCTCTACCTCGCTTCCGACGCCTCCGCCATGGTCACCGGCCACATCCTGGCCGTCGACGGCGGCACGCTCGCCTCCTAGCGGCTCCCCGCGCCGCATGGCGCGCCCCCTCGCCGGACTCACTGCGCTGGACCTGGCCACCTTCGTGGCCGCGCCCTTCTGCTGCACCCTGCTGGGCGAGTTCGGCGCCGAGGTAATCAAGGTCGAGCAGCCTGGGACGGGTGACGATCTTCGCCACCTCGGGCGCGCGTCCCCCGACGGGCCCTCGTACATGTGGATGGTGGAGGCGCGCAACAAGAAGTCCATCACCTGCAACCTTCGCACCGCCGAGGGCCAGGCCCTCGTCAAGCGCCTCGCCGCCTCCACCGACGTCGTGGCGGAGAATTTCCGACCGGGCACCCTCGAGCGCTGGCATCTCGGGTGGGACGATCTCCGCGCGGTCAACCGCGGGCTCGTCCTCGTGCGCATCTCCGCCTTCGGCCAGACCGGGCCCTATCGCGAGCGGCCCGGCTTCGGCCGCATCGCCGCGGCGGTGAGCGGGGCCAGCTACATCACGGGCGATCCCGACCGGCCGCCGGTGCCGCCCGGCACGCCCACCATTCCCGACTATCTCGCCGGCGTCATGGGCGCCTTCGGCGCCCTCGCCGCCATCCACCACCGGCAAGCCACCGGCGAGGGTCAGGTGGTGGACGTCGCGCTCTACGAGCCGATGCTCCGCATGCTGGACGAGCTGATCCCCGCCTATGCCGGCGACGGCCACGTGCGCGAGCGCATCGGCTCCGGCACCGAGTACGTGGTGCCGCACAACCACTACCGGACGCGCGACGGGCGGTGGATCGCCATCGCCTGCACCAACGACCGCATGTTCGAGCGCCTCGCCGGCGGGGCGATGAAGCGCTCGGACCTGCTCGCCGACTTCGCGTCGGTCGCGGATCGTCTCCGGCGTCGCGACGAGGTCGATGCGTTCGTGGGGGCGTGGGTGGCCGAGTACGACGCCGCCGACGCCCTCGCCCAGCTCGAGCGCGCGGAGGTGCCGTCGTCCCCCGTCAACAGCGTGCGCGATCTGTTCGCCGATCCCCAGGTGGCCGCCCGCGACAACATCCTCAGCGTGACGAGCCCGCTGGGCACGGTGTTCCGCATGGCGGGCATCGTGCCGAAGCTCTCGCTCACCCCGGGCGGCATGGACGCCCTCGGTCCCGTGGAGCCGGGCGCGCACAACGAGGACATATACGGCGGCCGGCTCGGTCTTGGCCGCGACGAGCTCGCGGGTCTCCGCGCCCGCGGCGTGATATGAAGGACTAGGCCCCTCACCCAACCCTCTCCCCTCAGGGAAGAGGGCAGGGTGAGGAGAGGAGGATCCCGTGCTCGATCTCGTCCTCACCAACGCTCGCATCATCGACGGCCTCGGCGCCCCCGCGCGCGAGGGGAGCCTCGGTGTCCGCGGCGGACGTATCGCCGCGCTCTCGGCGGACCGCCGCGGCGGCGATCTCGGCCCCGCGCGCGAGACGGTGGACGCGGGCGGCCGCGTCCTCGCCCCCGGCATCGTGGACATTCACACGCACTACGACGCCCAGCTCACCTGGGATCCGTTCGCCACGCCGTCGGCCGCGCTCGGCGTCACCACCGTGGTCATCGGCAACTGCGGTTTCACCATCGCGCCCTGCCGGCCCCAGCACCGCGACCTCATCGTGCGGAACCTCACCCACGTGGAGGGGATGTCGCTCGAGGCCCTCCGCGCGGGCATCAACTGGGATTTTGAAACATACCCCGATTATCTCGGGTCCCTGGAGCGGCGGGGCAGCGTCCTGAACGTGGCCTCCTTCGTGGGCCACTCCTCCATCCGCACCTGGGTGCTGGGCGAGGAGGCGAGCCGGCGCGCGGCGACCGCCGCCGAGATCGCCGAGATGCGGCGCCTCGTGCTGGAGGCCCTGCGCGCTGGGGCGGTCGGCTTCGCCACCTCCACCCTCGAGCAGCACAACGGGGAGCACGGCATCCCCATGCCCTCGCGCCTGGCCGACGAGGCGGAGATGCTGGCCCTCACCGGCGCGCTCGGCGAGGCGGGCCGCGGCGTGTTCATGCTCACCAAGGGCATGACGTCCACGATCCCGTGGCTCGAGAAGCTCGCCGCCGCCAACGGCCGCCCTGTGATGGTCGCCGCGATGTTCGTGGACCCCGGCGACCCCACCCGCGTCTTCCGCGAGCTGGACGAGATCGGTCACGCGCGCGCGCGGGGGCGCGAGCTCTGGGCCCAGGTGGGCTGCTTCCCGCTCGGCATGGAGTTCACCCTGCGCCATCCCTATCCCCTGGAGGCGTTCCTGGCCTGGCGCCCCGCCATCGTGGCCGACACCGAGCCGCGCTACCGCGCCGCGCTCGCCGACCCTGCGTTTCGCGCCGGGCTCAAGAAGGAGATCGCCGAGCCCGGCGTGCCGAATCGCTTCAGCGACAAGAACTGGGATCACCTGACGATCATGGAGGTGACACGTCCCGAGCACCGCGGCCTGGTGGGCCGCACCATCGGCGCGCTCGCGCGCGAGCGCGGCGAGCATCCGTGGGACACGTTCCTCGACTTCGGCCTCGACGGCGAGCTCGACGCGATGTTTGATTGTCGCCTCTTCAACATCGACGAGAGCGAGGTGAAGAAGCTCCTCCGTCACGAGCACGCGGCGGTGGCCCTGTCCGACGCGGGCGCCCATCTGTCCTTCCTCTGCGACGCCGGCTTCGGGCTGCACCTCTTCGGCCACTGGGCGCGAGAGCGGGGCGACCTCACGCTCGAGGAGGCGGTGCGGGCGGTGACGAGCCGCGTGGCGGACGCCTATCGCATTCCCGACCGCGGGCGCCTGGCGCCGGGCGCGTGGGCGGACCTGCTTCTCTTCGATCCGCAGACGGTGGGGCGCGGGGAGAAGCGGCGGGTGAACGACCTTCCCACGGGCGCGAGCCGCCTCGACACGCCGGCGGTGGGCCTGCACGGCGTCTGGGTGAACGGGGTGCGCACGGTCGACGACACGGGCGCGGTCCTCCGCGATTGCGGCCGACCCGGGCGCCTGCTGCGCGAGTTCGCGGCCTGACGGCGGCGCTTCCGCCCGAGCATCGGCGCACGCTGACCCGGGCCATCCCGCCGCTGGTGGTCGGCCTCGCCATCGCGATCGCGCCGACGCCCGCCGGCCTGAGCCCGCGTGCGTGGTCCTACTTCGCGCTCTTCGTCGCGGTGATCGTCGCCATCGTCACCGAGCCCATTCCCGCCCCCGCCGTGGGCCTCGCCGGAGTGGTGGCGGCAGCCATGCTCGGCCTCGTGCAGCCGACCCCGGGCCTGTCCATCAACTGGGCGCTCAGCGGCTTCGCCCACCCGCTCGCCTGGCTCATCCTCTCCACACTGGTGCTCGCCTCCGGCTACGAGAAGACCGCGCTGGGACGGCGGCTCGCCCTGTGGCTCATCAGCCGCCTCGGGCGTCGCACCCTCGGGATCGGCTACGCCATTGCGCTCACCGACCTGGCCCTCGCCCCCTTCACCCCTTCCAATACCGCGCGGAGCGCGGGGACCATCTACCCCGTCATCCGCAACATCCCCGGCCTCTTCGATTCCAGCCCCGAGTCGAATCCGCGCCGCATCGGCGCCTATCTCATGTACACGGCGCTCGCCGCCACCTGCATCACCAGCAGCATGTTCCCCACCGCTATTGCCGCCAATCTCCTCGCGGTGGCCATCGTGGCGGAGACGCTGCACATCGACATCACCTGGCGCGAGTGGGTCCTGGGCTTCGCCCCGGCGGGCATCGTGCTCTTCCTGGTGATGCCCCTGCTGCTCTACCGCCTGTATCCGCCAGAGCTCACTCACGCGCCCCATGCCCCCGAGTGGGCGGCCCGGGAGCTGCGCGAGATGGGCCCCATGGGGCTGGTCGAGCGGGGCATGCTCGGCGGCATCCTGCTCGTCGTCGGGCTGTGGATCTTCGGCAGCCGCTTCACCGACGCCACCGGAGCGGCCATGCTCGGCGTCGTCGTGCTGGTGGCGCGTGGCATCGTCACCTGGGACGACGTCGCCGGCAACCGGCAGGCCTGGAGCGTGTTCGTGTGGTTCGCGACCCTCGTCACCCTGGCCGGCGGGCTCGCCGAGGTCGGCGTCATCCGCTGGGCGGCCGATCTCATCGAGGCGCCGGTATCCCGCGTGGCGATCCCCTGGGCGGTCCCGGTCCTCATCGCGGTCTTCTTCTACCTGCACTACTTCTTCGCCACCGTCTCGGGCCACACCGCCGCGCTCCTGCCCATCTTCCTCTTCATCGCCACCGGCCCCCTGGACGTCGCGCCGCGCGCGGCCGCTCTCGGCCTCGGATTCACCCTGGGGCTGATGGGCATCCTCACGCCCTACGCGACGGGCCCCGCACCCGTCTACTACACCTGCGGCTATATCCGGAAGCGAGACTTCTGGTGGTTCGGCTTCGTGATGGGCTCCATCTTCCTGGCGTGCTATTTGATGATCGGGCTGCCGTGGCTGATCTCGCGGACGTGAGCGGCGAGGCGGCGCCGCGCCGCCGCCTCGGCCGGGTCGCGGTGCTCCTCACCGCGGTGGTGGGGCTGGGGGCGCTGTCCATCGACATGTTTCTGCCCTCGCTGCCCGCGCTCGCCCTCGCGTATGGCACCGACGCCGCCACCGCCCAGCTCACCGTCACCCTCTTCCTGGCCGGGCTCGCGCCGTCGCAGCTCGTTTGGGGCCCGCTCTCCGACCGCTACGGGCGGCGCCGCACGCTCATCACGGGCCTGGCCCTGTACGCGGCGGCCGGGCTTGGCTGCGCGCTCGCGCCCAGCATCCGGACCCTCATCCTCGGCCGGGTGATCCAGGCCTTCGGCGCGGGCAGCGGACAGGTCATCTCGCGCGCCATCGTGCGCGACGTGTACCCACGCGAGCAGGCGGCGCGCGTGCTCGCCCTCATGGGCACCGCCCAGGCGCTGAACCCCATCCTCGCGCCGATCCTGGGCGGCTTCCTTCATGCCCTCCTGGGCTGGCGATCCGTCTTCTTCGTGCTCGCGGGCTTCGGCGCGCTCTTCGTGCTCGCCGCCGCGGCCCTCGCGCCCGAGACGAACGTGCGGCCCGACCCGAGCGCGCTTCAGCCCGCGCGCCTCGCCGAGAACCTCGTCACCCTGCTCCACGATCCGCGCTACGTGGCATACGTGCTCGTCGTCACCTTCATGTTCTGCGGGCAGTTCGCCTTCATCTCCGGCTCGTCGTTCGTGCTCATCGAGGGGCTCGGCGTTCCGCCCGCCGTCTACGGATTCTGCTTCGCCGCCGTCGCGGTGGGCATCATGACGGGCAGCTTCGTGACGTCCCGTCTGGCCGGACGGGTCCCGGGGGACCGGCTGATCCTGGTCGGCACCGGCGTGGGCGCTGCTGCCGGGCTCGTGATGGCGCTTCTTGCCTGGAGCGGGGTTACCGGCGTGGCCGCCATCATCGCGCCCATGTTCTTCTTCTCGCTGGGCCTCGGCCTCGCCAATCCCAACGCCGTGGCCGGCGCCGTCGCCCCGTACCCGCACATGGCGGGCCTCGCCGCCGCCGGCCTCGGCGTGATCCAGATGACCGGCTCCGCCCTCTACGGGATCACGGTGGGCCATCTCTCCGACGGCACCGCCGGGCCCATGACGGGGGCCATCGCCTCCGCCGGGACGGCCGGGTTTCTGTCCTACTGGCTCCTGCGGTCGCGCGACTAGCTCCGTCCCCTAGGAGGGGCCATGAACCAGAAGATGCGGCTGACGCTTGGGTGGTTGTTGCTCCTGGGGATCGCGGGATGTGCCGCCTCCCAGACGGCCGGGTCCGTGGCGACCTCGCAGCAGGAATGCGAGCGGGCGGGGGGAATCTGGCGCGTCGCCACTGCGTATTGCGAGCGATCGGGTGGAGGCGGAGGGTACTAGGCCGCACTCACGCTCCGAGACCCACGCCCCTCAGGTGACCTTCACTGGATGCGGCACCGGCACGTTGAACCCGTAACCCTGAGCGTTCCACGGGATGCTGGCGGGCTGAGCGTTCCCCTTTTCGTCGGTCGCTCGCGTCATGATCGCGTGGTCACCCGGGCGCGCGTCCCATTCGAAGTCCCAGCGGACCCAGGCCCGCGCGATGTTGGGCTCGCGCAACGCGGCCGGCAACCATGTGGCGCCGCGATCGAGGCTCACGTCCACGCGACCGATCCGGGCCAGCGGTGACCACGCGAAGCCGCGCACACGGTGCCGGCCCGCCGGGAGCACCGCGCCCCACGGCAGCGCCACCGCGCTCTTGATCGTCTGAAGGCGTAGCGGCACTTTGCTGGGGTAGGTGGGACCGTCGAGCACGTATGTGGTCGTCGTGGTGGGCACGTCGATCGTGGTCCTTCGCACCTCGATGCGTCCGACCCACTTGATGTTGTTGATACCTACCCAGCCGGGGACGATGGCTCGCAGGGGAAACCCATGGTCGGCGGGCACGGGCTCGCCGTTCATGGTGTGGGCGAGCAGGGTGTCCTCCTCGAGCGCCTTCTCGAGGGAAATGGGACGACTGACCTTCACCGAATCGAGCCCTTCCACGAGCACGTTGAGGATGTCGCGCGGCGTGTCCCGTCGGACCCGCGCGAGCTCGAGCACGGCGCCCAGGGGCACCCCCGTCCACTCCGCAACCCCGATCGCCCCCAGCCGCCACTGGGTCCCCGACGCCACCTTGCCCATGAACTCGTCGAAGAACCCGCGGCCATTGCCGGCGCACTCGACGAACGCGATCACCGACCGCGACGGCAACCGCAAGAGCTCGTCGAGTCCGAGCTCGAGAGGACGCTCGACGGCATCACCCTCGACGCGCAGGCGCCACGTCCGTGCATCGAGCGCCGGCACGGCGGCGTGTCTACGGATGAAGAAGTGGCCGTTCGGGGTGAGGAAGCCGCGCAGCGTCTCCAGGCGCGTCTCCTGATTGAACCCGTGGTCGATGAAGATGTCTCTCGGCACGGGCTTGATGTGGGTCTGAGGCGGCGTGGGTGTCTGCGCCAGCGCCTCCTTGCCAGTCGCGAGGGCCGCCGCGGCGGCGGCGCTCGTCGCGAGGAAGTGACGTCGAGTGACGTGGTCCTGGTCTTCCATGGTTCCTCCTTGCCAGCGCCCGGCGCCGAGGGCGGACTCGCGTCCGCGCCTTCGATCCTACTCCTGCGGGGGCTTCTTGACCGCGCGCCCGGGGCGGCGCAGGATGGCCCGGGTCAGAGGGCCCATCCCCACGGCAGAGAGCAAGGGAGGAATCCTCATGCGCCGACCGACCGGTTCTGTCCTCGCCCTGATCGGATTGGTGGTCGCGGCCGTCATGGCCGGGCTCGGCCAGCTCCCCGTCGCCGACGCCCAGGCGCCCCGTGCCGGCGGCGAGCTGGTCTTCATCGTGGGGTCGGAGATGCCCAGCTACGACGGGCACCGCGAGGAGACCTTCGGCGTCACCCACCCCATCGCCCCGCACTACAGCACCCTGCTGCGCACGGATCCGACCGATCCGACCGGGACGAAGCTCGTCGGCGACCTTGCCGAGAGCTGGACCATCGCCCGGGACGGGCTCACATACACAGTCAAGGTCCGGCGCGGCGTCAAGTTCCACGACGGCTCACGGCTCACCGCGCGCGACGTCAAGGCGACCTACGACAAGATCGCCAATCCGCCCGCCGGCGTGACGAGCGCCCGCAAGGGGCAGTACGCGGTCATCGAGGCCGTCGAGGTCGCGGACGACTACACCGTCGCCTTCCGGCTGAAGCACGTCTCCGCAGGATTCCTCGCCAGCCTCGCCTCGCCGTGGAACTTCGTTTACAAGGCCGACATCCTCGCCAAGGACCCGCACTGGTACGAGAAGAACATCATGGGGACGGGCCCCTTCACGTTCGTCGAGCACGTCAAGGGCTCGCACTGGGTGGGCAAGAAATTCGCCGATTACTGGGACCAGGGTAAGCCCTACCTCGACGGCTATCGCGCGCTGTTCGTCCCGAGCACGGCGGCGCGGGTGGGGGCGATCCGCGGCGAGCGCGCGATGATCGAGTTCCGCTCATTCAACCCCGCGCGCCGTGACGAGCTGGTCAAGGCGATGGGCCCGAAGATCACCGTCCAGGAGAGCCCGTGGGACTGCCTGATGTTCGCCTGGGCCAACCACGAGCGGAAGCCGTTCGACGATCCGCGGGTGCGCCGGGCCCTTTCCCTCGCCCTGGACCGCTGGGAGGGCTCGAAGCACCTGTCGAAGATCACGATCATGAAGGAGGTCGGCGGCCTCCAGGTGCCCGGCACGCCCTACGCGGCGTCCGAGGCAGAGGTGACCAGGCTCGCGGGCTTCGGCAAGGACATCGAGGCCGCGCGGAAGGAGGCGCGACGCCTGCTTCGGGAGGCCGGGGTTCCGGATGGCTTCTCCTTCGTCTTCACGAACCGCAACCTGCCCGAGCCGTACGAGCCGGCGACGGTGTGGCTGCTCGACCAGTGGCGCAAGATCGGGCTCAACGTCACCCAGCGGGTGATGGAGAGCGCCGCCTGGTTCGCCGCCCTGCGCTCGGGCGACTTCGACATGAGCATCGCCGCGTGGTGCGGCTACATCGTGGAGCCGGACCTCGATTTGGCCGTTTATCTCTCCACCGACCGGACCGACGGGAACTACGGGCGCTACACGGACCGGGTGCTCGACGCGCTCTACGACCGCCAGGCCCGGGCTCGCGATCCCGAGGAGCGGAAGAAGCTCATTCGCGAGTTCGAGAAGCGCGTGCTCGACGAGCAGGCGCACGTGGTCCCCCTCTTGTGGTGGCACCGGATCGTTCCGTACAACGCGCGCGTTCGGGGCTGGACCATCAGCCCGAGCCACTACCTCAACAATCAGCTCGACACGATCTGGCTGGCGCCGGAGTGACCGCCGGGCCTCGCTAGGCGTCCGCCTCCACCACCACGCGCGAGCGTCCGTCCGCGTGGCGGAAGGTCACGCGGGCCTCGCCGTCGAAAAACAGGCGCAGCTCGCCCCCCGCCGGGACATCCGCGGTGGTGAGCCCGACGAGCCGCTTGCCCACGAGCCCGTGGAGGGCGCCGAGGTCGGTTACCGTGTAGTGATGCCGGTCGGCGTCGGGGCTGTCGAGCGTGTCCACGGTGTGCCAGAAAATGACGCCGGCCTCGATGAAGATGCGATGCCAGCCGCCCCCCCTCAGGCGCAGGAAGAGCACATTGGCCTCGTTCACAAGCTGGCCTCGGTAGTAGTGCGCCTGGAGAAGCAGCGCCTCGCAGATCTCGCCGGTCACGTCGGGCAGCGTGTCGTGACAGACGAGCCGGGTCGTCGCCCCCGGCCAGTGCGAGGTGGGCATCAGGAGTCAGCGAGCCCGCGCCACGATGAACAGGCGCCGGAACGGAAACAGCGTGTGCCCGTCCGCCCGCGGCGGATACGCGTGCGCGACCAGGGCGCCGTAGGCGGCCTCGAAACCACTCCGCTCCGGCTCGGCGAGCGCGTCGAGGAGCGGCCCCAGCCAGGTGCCCTTGGTCCACTCCTTCACGGGGTTGTCGCCTTCGAGCACCTGGAGATACTCGGTCTCCCAGATGTCGAGCTCGGCCACGCGCGGCGCGAGGAGATCGAAGTAGAAGGCGGGCTCGGCGACAGGCGCGGGCCGCAGCAGCGGCTCGAGGCGTGCGCGCCACGGCCCGCCCCGCGCCGCTTCCGCGATGGAGGTGTGCGAGGGCGCGGAGAAGTTCCGCGGCATCTGCACCGCGAGCACGCCGCCGGGGGCCAGCGCGCTGACCAGGTCCGTGAACAGTCGCTCGTGGCCCACGATCCAGTGCAGCGCCGCGTTGGAATAGATAACGTCCGCGGGCCGTCGTGGGCGCCAGGTGGCGAGATCACCACGCTCCCAGTCGATCTCCGGCGCGGCCGCGGCCGCCTTCGCCAGCATCTCCTTGGAGTCGTCCACGCCGGTCACGTGCGCGTCGGGCCAACGATTCTTGATCAGCCGCGTCACGTTGCCGGCCCCCGCTCCGAGGTCCACGACCTCCGCGGGCTTGTCCACGTCGATGCGGCTCAGCAGGTCGATGGCCGGCCGCAGGCGATGGCCGGCGAACTTTAGATACTGCGCGGGATCCCAGGGCACGGGGCGGGACGGCGCGCTAGGGCCGCATGCCGTGCTGGTACGGGCCCGGCGTGCGGAGCGGCGCGGCGAGATTCGCCCAGTCGCACAGGAGCGCGCGCGTGTCGCGCGGGTCCACGATCTCCTCGATCCAGAACGTCTCCGCCGAGCGGAAGGGGGAGCGGAGCTTGTTCAGCCGGTCCTCGATCTCCGCCATCTTCGCCTTCGGATCGGGCGCGGCATCGAGGTCGGCGCGATAGGCCGCCTCGATGCCGCCCTCGAGCGGCAGCGAGCCCCATCGGCCCGACGGCCACGCGTAGCGCGTGCAGTAGCGCCCGCCGTTCTGGTGGGCGGCCCCCGCCACCCCGAACGAGTTCCGGACGATCACCGCGCACCACGGCACCGTGCACTGCCACATGGCGGACATCGCGCGCACGCCCTGCTTGATGGTGCCGGTCTGCTCCGCGTCGAGCCCGATGAGGAAGCCGGGACAGTCGCAGAGGTATGCCACCGGCAGATGAAAAGTCTGTGCAAAATCCACGAAGCGCTCGACCTTCTGGCAGGTGTCGGCCGTCCACGCGCCGCCGTAGTGAAACGGATCGGAGGCCATGAGCGCCACCGGCCAGCCGTCGAGGCGCGCCAGGCCCGTGATCACGCTCCGCCCGTAGAGCGGCGCGATCTCGAGGAAGGAGCCCCCATCCACCACTGCCTCGACGATCGCGCGCATCTTGTAGACTTTTCGCGGGTCGCGGGGAATGGCCGTCCCTAGCCACTCCTCCCGCCGCGCGGGATCGTCGGTGACGGGGCCGCGCGGCGGCACCTCGTAGATGGAGGAGGGCAGGTAGGAGAGGAAGCGCCGCGCCAGCGCGAACGCCTCCTCCTCGGTGTCGACGGCGTTGTCTACGCCGCCCGCACGGAGCTGTATCTGCCAGCCGCCGAGCTCGTTCTTGGTGAGCTTCTGGCCGAGCCGCTCCACGACCGGCGGGCCCGCCACGAACATGGCGGCCTTGTCCCTCACCATGATGGAGAAGTGCGACGCGGCGAGGTGCGCGGCGCCGAGCCCCGCCACCGACCCGAGCCCCAGGGCGACGCGCGGCACCGTGGCCACATTGGCCACCACCCACTCCCAGCCGGCGACGCCGGGCACGTTGGCGCGGCCGGTGGTCTCGATGGTCTTCACCGAGCCGCCGCCGCCCGAGCCCTCCACCATTCGGATCAACGGGAGGTGCAATTCGTTCGCCATGCGCTCGCACATCAGGTGCTTGCCCTTGATGGTGGCGTCGGCGGAGCCGCCGCGCACGGTGAAGTCGTCGCCCCCCACCACCACCGGCCGCCCGTCCACGCGGGCGCGGCCGAAGACGAAGTTGGACGGGGTCAGGCTGATCAGCTCGTTCCGCTCGTCGTAGGCGGCGCGGCCCGCGATCTTGCCGATCTCGTGGAACGAGCCCTCGTCGACGAGGCGCGCGATGCGCTCGCGAATGGTGAGGCGCCCACCGTCGTGCTGGCGCTTCACGCGCTCGGCCCCGCCGAGCGCCTCGGCGAAGGCCTCGCGCCGGCGTAGCTCGTCCATCTCCGGCTTCCAGTCCATGGGAGGCGATGGTAGCATGAGGGGTAGAGAGGTTGACGCCATGCGCAAGGTACTCGCGATCGCGCTGTCGGCGCTGCTCGTCGTGGGGCTCGCGGCCATCCCGGTGGAGGCGAAGGGGGGAGGCCGCCATGGGGGCGGACACTCCGGGGGCCGCCACCATGGTGGCGGCTGGCACCACAAGGGCGGTCACCACCACGGCGGTCACCACCACCACGGTGGTCGGGCCTTCATCGGATTCGGCTTCTACGGCGGCTGGCCCTACTACGGAGGCTGGGGCGGCTGGCCGTACTACGGATATCCCGCCTATGGCTACGCGTACTCGCCGCCGGTGGTCTACACGGCGCCGCCCGCTGTCTACACGACGCCCGCGCCTGCGGAGCCCGCGATACAGCGTGAGATCCTATACCCGCACGGCAAGTACGTGCTCGAGGGTGACGGCATGAGCACGCCATACAGGTGGGTCTGGATCGCCATTACCCCGGGCCCGCCCGCGACCGCACCGTCCGAGACTCGCTAGCCCCGCCGCCGACGCGCACGGCCCACGTAGCCGAGCGCGCGATCCCGCCGCCGCGCGGCGGTGTCCCGCCGAGCCGGCGGGCCGTAGCCGCCGCCGCCCGGCGTCGACACGAGCACCCGATCGCCGCGCGCCAGCACCCACTGGCGCCGGTGATCCACCTTCTTGCCGTTGATCCTGACGTCCCCGAGCCCACCCGACCGGCCGCCCGCGAGACCCGGGGCGGAAAAGCGCGTCCGCTCCGCCATGAAGCTGAGCACGATCGGCCGGACGGATTCCGACTCGAAGAGCACGTCCTGCCCGAGCCCGCCCCGGTGGCGTCCGGCGCCGCCCGAGCCCGCACGCATGCGCTTCCAGTGGAAGAAGAGCGGCGCGTTCCGCTCCGCCACCTCCACCGGGGTGCTCGAGATGTTGCTGGGCCACGAGAGCACGCTCTCGCCGTCCTTGCCCGCCGTCGCGCCCATGCCGCCGTTGTAGAAGAGCACGTTGGTGTAGGGCCGCCCGTCGTCGCGCACGCCCGTCTGCGCGATCGCCCACAGCGGCGAGCCCGCCGCCGCCATTACCCGCTCGGGAATCACCTGATGGAGCGCGCCCAGCACCAGCACCGGCACGTAGTGGCCGGTCTGGGCCCGGCTCACCACCGCCGCGGGAAACTTCGGGTTGAGGAGTGAGCCCTCGGGCGCGATCACCTTCACCGGCCGGTACATTCCCTCGTTGTTGGGCAGGCCGGGGAGCAGCGCGCAGCGCACCGCGTACGCCGTCATCGCATAGGTGTACGCGAAGACACAGTTGATGGCCCGGGGCTGGGCGGGCGAGGTGCCCGTGAAGTCCGCCACGATCTCGTCCCCCTTCACGGTGAGGGCGAGTTTGAAGCGATACGGCTTCTCGAAGCCGTCGGTCTCCAGGGCGTAGCGGTAAGTGCCGTCCGGGACCGCGCGGATCGCCGCGCGCATGGCCCGCTCGGCGCGGCCGAAGAGCTCGTCGCCGAGCGCGTCGAGGCCGTCGAGCCCATAGTCGTCGAGGAGCCGGCGCACCCGGGCGTCCATCAGCTCGTTGGCGCTCACCTGCGCCCAGATGTCCCCCACGGTCTGGTCGGGCGTACGGACGTTCGCGCGGATGAGGCGCAGCAGCGTCTCGTCCGCGTCGTGTCCCCGCCGCAGCCAGGTGAGCGGGATGTGCAGGCCCTCCTCGAACAGCTCGCGCGCCTCGATGGCGCGCACCCGGCCGCCGATGTCGGGCATGTGCGACGTGGTGGACGAGAACGCGACGAGACGCTCGCCCCCGTTCCGCGTGTGGAAGATCGGCTTGACCAGGGACACGTCGCTCATGTGCCCCGTGCCCTGCCAGGGGTCGTTGGTGATGAGGACGTCACCCGGCCGCATCCGCTCGGGGCCGATCTCCCTCAGGAAGTGCCGCACCGTCGCGGGCAGGGTGCCGATGAACGACGGGATACTGCCCGAGTTCTGGGCCAGCGCGTTGCCGCGCGCGTCGGTGAGCACGCAGGCGAAGTCGTTGGCCTCGTTGGACAGGGTGGAGAACGAGGTGCGCACGATGGCCTTGGCCGCCTCGTCCACCACCGAGATGATGCGCGTCCACAGCACTTCCAGCGTGATGGGGTCGAAGGCAGCGCTCATCGCCGGGGCGTCCCCGCGAAATCGGCGAGGGTCATGATGATGTTGCCGGAGGTGGAGACTCGCACGGCGGCGCCGGGCCCCACCACCAGCGTGGAGCCTTCCTCTTCGACCACCGCCGGACCGGCGAGGATGTCGCCGATGCCGAGGCGGTAGCGATCGTAGACGGCGGTGGAGACGAAGCCACCCGCGCTCGGGAAGTAGACGGGCCGCTCGCCCTTGCGCGCGGCGCCGGCGTCGCCGCCTCGTCGCCCCTCGAGCACCACGCGGCTGCCCGCCACCGGCGCGCGCACCGCGACCCGGATGTTGAGGAACTCCACCGGCACACCCGGCGGCGTGAGTGCAAACTTGTCGCGGTACGCCGACTCGAAGGCCGCGGTGAGGCGCGCGCGGTCCCCCGGCGTCTCCGCGTAGGGTCCGTCGGGCAGCGACACGACCAGGTCGAAGCCCTGGCCGAGGAAGCGCCCGTCGGCGAGCCGCTGGACGGTGGCCCGCTCGAGCGGCAGACCGGTATCCGCCATCACCGCGCGCGCCTCATCCTCGAGCCGGCGGAAGGCCGCCTCCAGCTCGCCCACGCTCCCCTCGTCGAGGCGCAGCCCGATGGTGGCGACGCGGTCCACCCGCGCGGGGGCCACGAGGAGGCCGAGCGCGGACGCCACGCCGGCGGCAGGCGGGCAGATGACCGTCCCCATGCCCAGCTTGCCGGCCAGCGACCACGCGTGGACGGGCCCTGCGCCGCCGGTGCAGAGCAGCGCGTAGTCGCGCGGGTCGCGCCCCCGCTCGGCGACGTGCACGCGCGCGGCCGAGGCCATGCTCTCGTTGACGACGTCGTGGATGCCCCACGCGACCTGGGAGGGCGGCAGCCCGAGCCGGGCGGCGACATGCTCCACCGCCGCCCGCGCGGCGGCCAGGTCGAGCGCGATCTCCCCGCCCGCGAAGTAGTCGGGGTTGAGGTAGCCGAGGAGGAGATCGGCGTCGGTCACGGTGGCCTCGCGTCCTCCGAGCCCGTAGGCGGCGGGGCCGGGCGTGGAGCCCGCGCTCCGCGGGCCGACCTTGAGCAGGCCGATCTCGTCCACCGCGGCGATGCTGCCCCCGCCGGCGCCGATCTCGATCAGCTCGATGGTGGAGATACGGATGGGCAGCCCGCTGCCCTCGATGAAGCGCCGCTGCCGCGCCGCCTCGAAGGAGTAGGCGGTCAGGGGCTCGCCCCCGTCGACGAGGGAGAGCTTGGCGGTGGTGCCGCCCATGTCGAACGCCAGCACCCGACCGGCCTCGGCGTCATCGCGGCCGAAGAAAGCGGCGGCGATGGCGCCCGCCGCCGGCCCCGACTCGAGCATGCGGACCGGCGCGCGCACCGATTCCGCCACGTGCGTGAGGCCGCCGCTCGAGAGCATGAGCAAGAGCGGCGCCGGGATGCCCGCCTCGGCGAGCCGGCGCCCCATCAGCGCGAGGTAGCGCTGGGCGAGGGGTTTGATGTAGGCGTTGGCGGCGGTGGTGGAGGCGCGCTCGAACTCGCGGATCTCCGGCGCCACCTCGGACGAGGTGGACACCGCCAGGCGCGGGAACAGGCGCGCTACCGCGCGCGCGGCCGCCGCCTCGTGGCGGGGGTTGGCGTAGGCGTGCAGGAACACGATGGCGATGGACTCGGCGCCCGCCTGCACCGCCTGTTTCGCGCGCGCGGCGACGTCGCGGGGATCGAGACGGCGGCGCACCCGGCCGTCGGCGCCGATGCGCTCAGCCACCTCCAGGCGCAGGTCGCGCGGGACGAGGGGCTCCGGCTTGCTGATGCCCAGGTCGTAGAGCTCGTACTTCCGCTCGCGCCCGATCTCGAGGGTGTCCGCGAACCCGGCGGTGGTGAGGAGCGCGGTGCGCGCGCCCTTTCTCTCGATGAGGGCGTTGGTGAACAGCGTGGTGGCGTGGATCACCATCGTGAAGTGTTGGGGCGCGAGGCCTCCCTCGCGAAGCAGCGCACCCACCCCGGCCGCCACCGCACGGGCTGGATCGTCGTGCGTGGTGAGGACCTTGCGGCTCCACTGCCGCCCCGTCTCGTGATCGTAGACGACGAGGTCGGTGAAGGTGCCGCCGATATCTATGCCGAGAGCGTACTGGGGCACCGGCATACTATAGAGGAAACGCGATGAAGATCGCCATCGTGGGCGGCGGGCCGGCCGGGCTCTACTTCGCCCTTCTCATGAAGCGCGCCGATCACCGGCACGAGATCCGCGTCATCGAGCAGAACCCCGCGGGCGCCACCTACGGCTGGGGCGTGGTGTTCTCCGAGCGCGCCCTCGGCTTCCTCGCCGACGCCGACCGGGAGTCCTACCGCGAGATCGAGGCGCGGCTCGAGGGCTGGAGCGATCAGGCCATCGTCCACCGCGGCGAGAGGGTCTCCGTCGACGGGCTTGGCTTCTCCGGCATCGCGCGACTCGCCCTGCTCGGCGTCCTCCAGGAGCAGTGCCGGCGGCGCGGGGTCGCGCTCGATCTCGGCGTGCGCTGCGAGGATCCCGCCGCGCTCGGGGACGCCGATCTCCTCGTGGGCGCCGACGGCGCGGGGAGCCTCGTGCGCGAGCGCTACCGCGCGGCGTTCGCGCCCACCGTCACCGTCCTCTCGAACCGGTACATCTGGTATGGCACCGCCCAGCCTTTCGACTGTCTCACCCTGACCTTCCGCGAGGCGGCCCACGGCGTCTTCGTGGCCCATCACTATCGCCACGCGCCCGACGCCAGCACGTTCGTGGTCGAGTGTGATGCCGACACCTGGGCGCGCGCGGGCTTCGAGGCCATGTCCGAGGAAGCGACGCGCCGCCACTGCGAGGCGGTGTTCGCCCCCGACCTGGGCGGTCACCCCCTGCTCAGCAATCGCTCGACCTGGCTCCGCTTCCGGATGGTGACGAACCAGCGTTGGCACAACGATCGGATAGTCCTGCTGGGCGATGCCCTGCGGACCGTGCACTTCTCCATCGGGTCCGGCACGCGCACCGCCCTCGAGGACGCCATCGCGCTCAGCCGCGCGCTGACCGCGCGGGGCGCGACGCGTGCGGCGGTGCCGGGCGCCCTTGCCGATTTCGAGGCGGCGCGGCGGCCCGGCGCGGAGCGGCTGCTCGACGTGGCGCGGGAGAGCGGCCGCTGGTACGAGCGCTTCCGCGAGGCGATGCGGCTCGATCCCCTGTCCTTCGCGTACTCGTATCTGACCCGCGGCGGGCGCATCACCCCGGAGCGGCTGCGCGCGCGCTCGCCGCGCTTCGCCGCCGCCTACGCGGCGCATGCTGCCGCTCGAGGCGACGCCGGATGAGCGGGAGCGCGCCGCGCCGGCTTGCCTTTTGGGTGGCGGCGGTGTGCCGGGCGGGCGCCGCGGTCCTCGAAGGCCTGCGCGGCTTCCATCCCGCCCACGGGGCGAGCGCGCTCGCCCTCCTCCTCGCCGGCGCCGCCGGGCTCTACGGCGGGCTGATCTACCGCCGGCAGCTCACGGCGGTGCGCGCGCTCATCGCCGCGTCGCGCGCTTGAACCCGGGCGGAAGCGACGGTATACCGGAAGACGGAGGGCGCCATGTTCACACCAAAGAAGACCATCGGCCAGCTCGTCGCCGAAGCCAAGAAGCGGATCGAGAACGTGACCATCGACCAGCTCAAGACGGAGCTGGAGCGGGGGGACGTTCAGGTCCTCGACATCCGTGACATCCGCGAGCGCCAGAAGCTCGGGTGGATCCCGGGCTCCCTCCACGTGCCGCGGGGAATGCTCGAGTTCTGGCTTGATCCCACCTCGCCCTATTACAACGGCCGGGTGGACCCCGAGAAGCGCATCATCCTCTACTGCGCGGGCGGCGGGCGCTCCGTCCTCGCCACCGACGTGCTGCGCGAGATGGGCTTCCCCAATGTCGCCAACTTCGAAACGGGCTTCAACTCGTGGAAAGCCGCCGGCCTCCCCGTGGAAGGCGCGGCCATAGATGTGCCGAAGGAGTCGAGGCCCACCTGGCCCCAGTCAACATGACGACCTACTACTTGGGTGACGAAATACTCGTCATCCCGCTGAGGTCGTTTAGTGCCATGACCTCGATCGAGCGGCCTCCTGCTTCCATGTGCACCGCTTCCACCGCTTCGACCTGCGCTTCCGCACCCGCACGATCGTATGTGGCGCGGGTAAGCAGGATCGCTCGCCGGACTTTCTTCGTATGCTGCTCTACATGAGAGGCGACGTTGACCACATCGCCGATGACGGTATAGTCCACGTGATCTTGGTTGCCAATGTTGCCAATGACTACGTCGCCGGTATGAATTCCAATGCCCATTCTCACCGGATCCAGGCCCTGCGCAGCGGATACGGCATTCATGTCGTTAAGCGCGCCACGCATGTCCCAGGCCGCGCGCAGCGCTGCCAACGCATGATTGTCTAGCGCCTGCGGAGCACCGAAGACCGCAAGCAGTCCATCCCCAATGGTCTTGTTCAGCATCCCGCCGTGACGAAAGATAGCCGCGGACATCGCGGCAAAGTATCGGTTGAGAAGCGTAACGAGATCTTCAGGCGCCATCCGGTTGGACATCTCCGTGAAACCTCTGATGTCGGCGAACATAACACTCACGTCTCGTGTGTCCCCGCCCAGCTGCAACCCGTCTTCAAGAATCGCCGCGCTCACGTGCGGTGCCACATAGCTCGATAGTGCATTCCTCAGTCGTTCCCTTTGGACGATCTGCTCGCCGAGCGACACCGCAGCGGGTAGGCACATCGCCAAGATTCCGGCGAGCGAAAGGCTCGGCACGATCACATCCATGCCATGCGTCAAGGCAGAGTCGAGGAACGGGGTGACCATCATTGTAGAGACGCCCCAGATGAGCAGACGTGTATGGCGAAGTTGCGTCCGCGCCGTCGGCGCTAGCGCTTGCCGATGGCGCCAGAGCTGCACGAGGGCGTAAGTTATCACCGAGAACCAACAAAGAAAGAACACAGCAGCCAGTGGACCAACATCCGGGACATATGGTGCGACATTCCGCCAACTCACGGCGCCGCGCTCGCGTGCGGCGGGAAGCAGGAACTGAGGCGAGGTCGTGAGCACGATGAGCACTCCGGCCAGAATCCACAAGGCAGCAAACACGCGGCGCGTCGTCGGACGGTAGTCTACAAAGGCATAGACGAAGTGGACGACAAGAGGAAGTGACATCGCACCAATCATATACATTGCACGCTGCCATACGAGAGCTGGGAACGGCGCAGTCGCATTGTCGACCATCAGGGCAGCAAAGGCAGACAGCGCAGTGCAAGTGAGTAGGTGAGCGAAGGCGCGGTCCACACGCCGCCGGGTCACCTTCCAGTGGATTGCGTAGAACGCGACAGCGAGGGGCGCGGAGACGACAAGAGCAACAATGTCGAAGATCGAATACGGGTTGATCGTGACGACATCGAAAGCCATCGTCACCTCACGGCCACCCCCGTGGTCGCGGATGCCTTGATCGAGAGCGAGGAGGTGCGAGCGCCGACCTCCCCACGCTCGGGCAGCGAGGCTATGTTCCGGACCACGAATGCGCCCCTATCTCTTGGGTCGACGTTCCTCTCGTATGCATCAGCCGGAGAGAATACGTCGGATTGCCCGAGATGTCCGCGTGGACGCTGACCTCGACGAGATCGCCCTTCTTCACCGACGTCGCGGCCTTCAACCTGACGTAGGGAATGAACCAGTTCGTCCGGCGCTCCCAGGTGTCGACACACCTCTTGTCGTCCAAATGGAGCCTGATGAAGAAACAGACGCCCCGCAGTCGGCCATCGCGTGTGATCTCGAAGCGAAGCCGTCGGTTGCTGTAAATCTCCAGCGGTCGCTCGAACTCGATGTCCTCGAAGATCTCCGGGTTCGATAGGACGGCACTCGCCGGGAAGCCGAAAAATCTGACGAAAGACAGCGCATTGAGCCGCTTGAATCCTCGCGCACAGTAGCTAAAGATGGTCTCCCGAAGACGCAGTCGAGGGTCCTCGGTCAGTACCGCGTAGGTCGTGCACCGTTTCGGAATGTGCACCGCATCACGCGTAAGCATCCGACGCTTAGCATCTTCGACGAAGGGAACCATTCCCTCCGAGCTCCCGATCGAGCCGATCAGATCGTGGACAAGCACCTCGCACGGCTCGGGCACATCGATTCGATCCGAGAACCCATGGAGTAGCTCCACATTTCGAACGTTGCCATCACGGAGGCTCTTGAGAGAGGACTCGTAGGACTTCGGGTTGGCCTCGATCGCGTAGACCTTTCGCGCCCCCTGCTTGGCGCACTCCGTGGCCCATAGGGCCTTGCGCCCGGTCCCCAGCTCGAGGACGACTTTGTTCGACACCGTGTCGCGAATCGCTTCTCGATAGGCCTTATTCCTGACTTCGTCGGTCTCCATCACCTCGTAGATCCAGTCGGGATACCACTGGGTCGTATCGCGATCGCTGAGGTGAGGCCTCACGAGGGCCAGGATGAATCCGGTCCGCTGGAAATAGTTAAACAACACGGTCAAGGGATGCATGCCGTGGCCCCCGGACTCTAGAAGACGAATGCAAGAGAAAGGCTGATCAGATGGGCTCGACCGAACTCCCTTCGGACTTCCGGGAACGCGTTGTAAACGTACGCCAGCTCCGCCTGGAAGTATTTGGTCGGATAGAACCCCACCCCCGTGCTCACGGTGAACTGGTGATCGGTATCGACAGAGCCGCCCACCCGCAGCGCGAGGATCTGAAGCGGGAGATACTCGACTCCGGCGAACATGCGGCCGACTTCGGCGTTGTCGTCGCTCGAGCCGCTGCGGACGTTTCTCAGGTGGAGGTATTGCCAATCGGCGTAGGCGCTGAACTTTTCGGATGGCCGCCAGCCAAGTCCGCCGCGAATGTTCAGCGATCGCGTGTTGTCCGAAAAGTCGATAGGAGTGAGGCCGGGCCCGAACGGCGGCGGCGGAACGTCCAGGAAACCAGTCGTCTCCCCACGGGTCCACCCGCGAGCCACTAGAATCCCGACGAGCCAATGCTTGTGCGGGGCCGCCAGGGCGCCGATGCTCCCTTCCACGCCCAGCGATTCCGTACTGGTGTGGAGCGGAAAGTCGGAGAAGAGGCTTGACATGCTCAGCCGCGACTGGCTGAGCCGCACCGACCCTCCCAGGGCGATCCACGTATCAAGTAGATGGCTATACGTGAGGCGCAGTTCGTTCGATCGCAGGGTGAAATGGTCGCCCTGGTGACCTTCGACGTCCTGCGAGTCGATGCGCGTGTAGGCGGCGAGGACGGTGCCCGCGGAAGGCAGACGGTAGGTCGCGCTCGCCCCACCCGCGGTGATGGAGCTGCCGTTGTTGAACGCCACATAAGCCCCGGTGAGCGTCCCGATGAACCGAAACTCGTTCGGCGGCTCCCGCAAGAAATCGCCCGCGGCGGGATTCACCGACGACAGGTACGGGTACGCGGTGGAGGCGGATAACGCGGTGACATCCGTGAAGGTGGACGCCCGGTCGAGCGCCAAGCCTATTCTCAGGCCGAAGGTTTCGTCGCTCAGGTCGCTCGGGGAGCACGGCTTGGCAGTCGTCAGCACAAGGAGGGCGATACTCCCGACCACCATTGCGAAGCATCCACGTCCGGAAGCCTTCTTCCAGCCCACTGGCTGCTCCTCGCCGGCGTGTGGACGAAACATTTCCGCAGGCTACCGGATACGACCCGCGGACTATGACAGGCGCTGTGAGCGCAGTCAATGGGCGCCCGGGACTCGCGACGCGGTCTTGACGCCTGCCGCCTCCGCCCGATAGCATTCGCGTCAGCCGCCCGGCACCGGCGGTGGCTCATGCGCTGCGCAAGCTGCCTACAGGAGATGCCCGCCGACGCGGACTTCTGCCCCCGGTGTGGGGCGCGGGTGGTGAGGTGCCTCGACTGCGGCACGGCCCCGGCTCCCGGTGACGCCTTCTGCCGCCGCTGCGGTCGGGCGCTCGCCGCGATGGCGCCCCCAGCGCGCTTCGCCAGCCCTCGGGGCTACACGCCGGGTCACCTGGCCGAGAAGATCCTCACCTCGCGCGGCGCCCTCGAGGGCGAGCGGAAGACGGTGACCGTCTTCTTCTGTGACCTGGTAGGCTCGACTGAAATCTCGGCGCGCATCGGTCCCGACGCGATGCACCAGCTGGTCGATCGCTTCTTCGAGATCGTGCTCCGAGAGGTGCACCGCTACGAGGGCACCGTCAACCAGTTCCTCGGCGACGGCTTCATGGCCCTCTTCGGCGCCCCCATCGCCTACGAGGACCATGCCCGCCGCGCGGTACTCGCTGCCCTCGGCATCCGCCATGCTCTTGCCAACCCGGCCCTCAATGCCGAGAGCTTCGGCGTGCGTGAACTCCCGGTGCGCATGGGGCTCAACACCGGACCGGTGGTGGTGGGCTCGATCGGCGATAACCTGCGAATGGACTACACCGCCGTGGGCGACACGACCAATCTTGCCGCGCGCTTGCAACAGGTCGCCGCGCCCGGCGAGATCTGCCTGACGGAGTCCACCCACCATGCGGTCGAGTGGCACGTGGCGTGCGATGACGTGGGCCTCCGGACGATCAAGGGGCGCGCCCAGCCGGTTCGAGTCTACCGGGCACTGCACGCGCGGACCTTCCCCGATGGGCTGCGCCGGCCCATCACCTCGCCGATGGTGGGTCGGGATCGCGAGCTCCAGCGGCTGCTCCAGAAGCTGGAGGCGCTCGACGCGGGAGAGGGCGGCATCGTCGCCGTCCTCGGCGAGGCCGGCGTCGGCAAAACGCGGTTGGTGGCCGAGGCGCACCGGTACACGGCCGAGGGACGAACCCTGTGGCTCGAGGGACACTCGCTGTCCTTCACGCAGGGTATCAGCTACTGGCCGTTCCTCCAGGCGATTCGAGCTTGGCTCGGTGTTGGCGATGAAGCCGCGGAAGTCGAGATCTGGCGCACGCTCGCCGATGCGATCGGCGGCCGCTTCGGAAGCGAAGGGGACGACATCCTGCCGTACGTCGCCACGCTGCTCGGCGTTCCCGTCCCGGAGCCGCTGTCCCAGCGCGTGCGCTTCCTGGACGCTGAAGCCCTGGGCCGGCAGATCGTCCTGAGCATGCGCCGGGTCTTCGAGCGGCTGGCACGCGAACGGCCACTGGTGCTCGTGCTGGAGGACATCCAGTGGCTCGACAGCTCGTCGGCCGAGCTCCTCGAGCACCTGCTGCCCTTGACGGCCCAGGTGCCGTTGCTGGTGTGCTGGAAGGCCCGGGTCGATCCGGAAGGCCTCGCGGAGCGGCTCGCTGTGACGGCCCGTGCGCGGTTCGCCGGAGCCTATACCGAGATCCGCCTGTCGTCTCTCGCGCCGCGAGATGCGCGGGGCCTCATCGCGCACCTGATGGGACAGGGCGAGCTCCCGCCGCACTTGACCGACGACATCCTCCGAAAGGCCGACGGTAACCCGTTCTTCGTCGAGGAAGTGATCCACGCGATGATCGATCTCGGGGCGCTGGTGCGCGATGAGGCCCACGGCGGCTGGCGCGCAACCGACCGGGCGGGGCCCATCCGCATTCCGGACACCATCCAGGGCCTCGTCATGGCGCGGGTCGACCGCCTCGACGAGAGCGTCAAGCAACTTCTGAAGACGGCCGCGGTGATCGGCCGCAGCTTCCTCTACCGTCTCGTGCAGGCCGTGGCGGACGCACAGGAGGCGGTGGACCGGCAGCTGGGGGAACTGGTGCGGGTCGAGCTGATCCTCGAGGCGGCGCGCTTGCCGGAGCTGACCTACATCTTCAAGCACGCACTCGTCCAGGAAGCCACCTACGAGAGCATGCTTCTCGAGCAACGCCGCCGTCTGCACGGTGCCGTGGCGGTCTGCGTCGAGCGCCTCTTCCCCGATCGGCTCGATGAGTTCTCGGGCGTCCTCGCCTACCATTACACGCGCGCCGAGCAGTGGGAGAAGGCCCACGAGTTCCTGGTGCGCGCGGGGGACCAGGCCGCGGCGGTTGCCGCCGACGCCGAGGCGCTCGAGCACTACACCGGCGCCTTCCATGCCTATGAGCGACGCTTCGGGGACCGGTGGGAGCCTCGCCAGCGCGCGGTCTTGGAGCGAAAGATTGGCGAGGCGCTCTTCCGGCGTGGGGAGCATGCGCGGGCCGCCGAGTACCTCGGATGGGCCCTCGTGAACCTCGGCGAGCGCCCCCTGCCCGCGTCACCCTGGGCGGTGGGTTGGGGAATCATGCAAAGCGTCAGCATCCAGGTCCTGCACCGGCTCCTCCCGGAAGCGTGTTGGCGCGCTCCCGCCGGCACAGACGACTCGGCCGCGCGGGAGCGCATCCGTATCTACGAGATGCTGGGCTGGATGGACTACTTCCGCGCCGACAAGCGCGTTGCCCTGGACAGCCTCCTCATGATGAACCTCGCGGAGCGACACGCACTCCCGCTCGAGACCGCGCTAGGAGCGGCGGGTGTCGGCATGATGTGCGACGTCGCAGGAGTCCCCCGCGTGGGGGCCCACTATCACCGTCGAGCTCTACGGACCGCCGCACAGCATGGGCACCCCATCGCCGCCGCCTATGCGCACCTCGGCCAAGGCGTGCACGACCAGGTCAGGGGACGCTGGGACGAAGGAATCCGCTCCTATCGCGCCGCCGCCGAGATGTACCAGCGCGCCGGGCAACTTCGCGGCTGGGGGATGGCAGCCGTCGCGGCCGGCTGGCTCCTCTTCCTGCGCGGTGAACTCGAGGAGAGCCGCGACCTCACCAGGCGGGTGGTTGAGGTCGGTGAGGCGTCGGGCGATCGGCAGACGCTCGCTCTCGGACTTTCGGATGCCGGCTTCCTCGCGCTCCATCAAGAGGGAGACCCCGAGTCCGTCGCGCCGTTGTTAGAGCGGGCAATCGAGCTCTTCGAGGCGGTCCCGGACCTCTCCTCGGTGACGTGGGCGCGCGCCGCTCTGGTCGAATGCCTCCTCCACACTGGGGATCTCGACCGGGCGCTTCGGATGGCCGAGGAGAACGCGACGGTGATCGCCAAGCATCGATTGGGCGGGCTATACATCACGGTCCCCTTGAACAGCCTGGCCGCGGCGAGGCTGGCCGCCCTCGACCGCGACGGGGCTACCGCGGACCGCGCGATCGTCAAGGCCGCGCGAGCCGCATGTGTGCAGGCACTCAGGGAAGGTCGGCGCTTAGCCGAGGGGTTCCCCGGCGCGTGCCGGCACTGGGCGACCTATCAATGGCTCCGCGGCAGGCCCCGTAGGGCGAGGCGGTGGTGGCGACGGGGCCTCGACGCCGCACACCGGCTGGGTGCACGCTATGAATCGGGCCTCATCCACCTAGAGCGTGGCCGCCGCACTGGTGCGCGCGAAGACATCGAGCGCGCCGAGCGTCTCTTCACCGAGATCGGAGACCGCCTCGACCAGGCACGCGCCCGGGCTTTACTCGGAGGACCGGCCCCTGGCTAGATCTCGGTCAGGCGGACGACGTCGGCGCGACCGTCCATGTACTCGCCCATCTTGCGGCCGAGCGCCTTGAAATACTCGGTGGCGCGGTGGGCGTCGACGGCCGCCTGATCCGCGTAGCGCTCCATGAAGACATAGGTGCCGGCGGCCTCGTTCTTGTGCAGGGCATAGAGCGTGCAACCGGGCTCGTTGGCGTTGACCTTGGCCACCAGCTCCTTGGCCACCGTCTCGAACTCCTTCTCCATTCCGGGCTTCACCTTGATCGTCGCGACGACACCGAGCATCAGGCTCTCCTTTCCGGTAGTGAGGCTTGCTGCACGAAGTTGCGGAAGGCGATGGGGTTGCCGACGCGCCGGAACACCTCGCGCGTGCCGCCGGTGCCGATCACCGTGATATCGCCGTAGTTCAGGAGCCGCCCGACCAGGGTCTGGTCGACGCTGATCGATTCCACCTTGGTGAGCAGCAGCTCGGTGGTGTAGCGCGCCACCAGCCCCACCTTGAAGATCACCCGGGTGCTCGTGACCGCGAACTCGCTGGTCATCAGCTCGACCCAGTGGACGAGGCCGAAGCCGAGCCCCACCAGCACGATGGCGGGGCCGATCCACCAGAGCCAGGGCGGCTCCGGAATGCTCTGATAGCACGTGACACCGATCGCCACTCCGATGAGGACGAGGAGTGCCGGCCGCAGGAACAGGATCCAGTGCAAGCGCGTCTTGAAGAGCACGCGCTCGTCCGGCAGGAGATGGCGCTCGACGTAGCCCATCGGCTCAGAAGAGGACGTAGCCGCCGTCGATCACGAGCGTGTCGCCGGTGTGATACGCGGAGAGATCGCTGGCAAGGTACACGGCGGCGCCACCGAAGTCCTCGCCGGTACCCCATCGGCGCAGGGGCACGCGGGGCAGCACCTTCTGGGTGAACGCCTCGCCGTGCAGCGCCTGCTCGGTCATGGGGGTGTCGATCCAGCCGGGCACGATGGCGTTGACGCGCACCTTGTGGCGGGCCAGCTCCACCGCGAGCGCGCGCATGAGCGAGATCACCGCGCCCTTGGTAGCCGCGTAGTGCTGGCTCCGCGGCGCCCCCATGATCGCCGACAGGCTCGAGGTGACCGCGATCGACCCCCCGCGCCCCCGTTCGACCATGTGGCGGGCGGCCGCGCGCAGGGTGAAGAATGCGCCGTCGAGGTTGACGCTCATCACGCGCCGCCACTCCGCCGTCGTCATGTTGACGAACCCGGCGGCGCCTCCCCGCCCGCTCACGCCCGCGTTGGCGAAGCACGCGTCGACCCTTCCGAGCGCGCCGACCGTCTCCGAGAACGCGCGATCCACCGCCGCCTCGTCGGCCACGTCGCAGCGCAGGGCCAGGACCTTGCCGCCGTGCTTCTCGAGCCGTGCCCGGGCGGCGGCGTTCTTCTCCTCGCTGGTCCCCCACACGCAGACGGCCGCACCCGCTTGGGCGAGGGCATCCGCCATGCCCAGCCCGATGCCGCTGTTGCCGCCGGTGACCACGGCCACCTTGCCGCCGAGATCGAAGCCCCGATGCGCCATGACGCTCCTTTCTATATCACTGCTTCTCCGCGGGCAGCCGGTCGCCGTAGCCGACGAGCTCCACATAGCCGGAGCCGGTCAGGGTCCGGCCGCCTTCCAGCCCCCGCGCGCGCACCGCCCCTTCCCAGTAGCGCGTCCCCACGTCCAGCTCCTGATCGGCCAACCGCGGCTCCAGATCGAGGGTGAGGCCGCTCCGGAGATCGGTGAGCCGCCAGCCCGCGGGATAGGCGACGCCGCTGCGCGGGCTCCGCCAGGTGCCGCGCGTCTCGAGCCGCACGTCGCCGGCGGCCAGCGGTCGCGTGCCGCCCCGCGGATCCACGACGATGCCGCCGCTCCACTCGGCGGCGCCTCCGCCCTTCCGGCGCAGCTGATAGAACATCAGCTCCCGCCCGTCATCGAGATGCACGGCGAACCAATCCCAGCCCGCGAGGTCCTTGCCCAGCGCGCTCGTGCTCCACTCGCGATCCATCCACGCGAACCCCTCGACGTCGAGGCGCTCGCCTCGCACCCGCAGCGTGCCGCGTGTCGGCATGCGAGTGAGCGAGTAGTAGTAGGACGCGTTGCCCGGCTCGGGCCCCTTGCGGGAGAGCCCGCGCTCGCCCTGCAGGACGGGCGGCTTGGCGTTGTCCAGCCAGAGGTCCACCTCGACATCCTCCTCGCCGGCCCGGAGCCGAATGGGCAGCGCGCCGGACGCGTCGGTCCGCGCCTCCCAGTCGCCCAGCCACACGCGAAATGGCTCCGCCGTCGCGCCCGCCAGCCCCAGGGCCGCGCGGCTGGTGCGCGCCCAGGAGCGGAAGCGCTCGCTCCGCGTGTCGGTAAGGGCGAAGTGGGCGAGGTAGACCTGGTTCGTCGCCCAGTCCGAGGCGCGTGATGGGGTGCCCGCCGCCAGCGCCACGCGGAAGAAGGTGAGCTGGAAGCCGAAGTGGCGGCCCGAGCCCGCGTGGAGATTGCCCGTCCAGTACCACCACTCGGTGCGGTACTCGGGGTGCGGGCCGTGATCCCGCGGAAAGGCGAAGGGGCGGGGCGCCTCCGCGCGGGCGAAGCTTTCGGTCGGCGCCGCCGAGAGCGCCTCCGTCACGGACAGCCGCGCGCGAAGCGGCGCGGCGGGATACCAGTACGGTCCTTCCGTCACCATCACCAGCGCCACGATGCCGACGGCGAGGACGAGGACGAGCAGGGCAATGCGCGCGGCGGCCCAGCGTAGCCAGGCCCACGCGCGCGGCGACACGAGCGGGCCGCGCTCATTCATCGCGAAGCGCCTCCACCGGCGCAGCGCGGGCCATGCGGGCGGCGGGATACGCACCGGCGACGAGCGCGGCCGCTACCGCGAGGAGGAGGCCCTGGAGCAGGATGTCCGCGCGCACGTCGAGAGGCATGGTCCAGCCGAACGAGCGGCGGTTGATGACGTACACGAGCACGCCGGCCAGCAGCACGCCGACGGGCATGGCGAGGAAGCCGGCCACGAGCCCCATCAGGCCGGTCTGGGCGGTGATCACCCCCCACACCTGCCCGGGGGTGAGACCCAGCGCGCGCTGTAGTCCCAGCTCGCGCACCCGCTCGAGCCCCAAGGCCATGAGGGCGGAGAGCACCCCCACGAACGCCACCACGACGATGAGGAGCCGGAGCACGCGCGTCACCGCGAAGGTGCGGTCGAAGATGACGAGGGAGGCCTCGCGCAGGGCGCGGTTGGAGCGGATCGACACCTCGCGCCCCTCAGCGCGCGCGCGCAGGGCGGCGATGAGTTCGGCGACGTCGACGCCGGGGGCGGCGTAGAGAGCCAGCGAGGAGACGCCGCGGTCCGCCCAGTGCTGCTCATAGGTGGCGCGGCTCATCATCACCACCCCCGCGCTCGAGCCATAGTCGTAGAAGATGCCCGCGATGCGGAACTGCCGGTTGCCTTCCTGGGTGCGGAGCCGCACGGAGCCGCCCACGCCCACGCGGTGCCGGTAGGCGAAGGGCTCGGAGACGACGACCGCCCCGCGCTCCACCGCCGGCCACACCGCTTCCGGGCGGCCTCGCTTGAACACGAAGCCGGGCGGCCGGCCGGCCGCCATCCCGATGGCGACCACCTGCACGGGCCCGCGCGCGCTCGGCACCGCGCTGCCACGCGCGGTCCCCACCGCCGCCACCCCCGGCGTGGTGGCCAGCCGCTCGACGAGGGCCGCGTCCAGCGTGGCGTCGGGGCGGCTGCCCGCCAGGCTCGGCGCCGAGACGTAGATGTCGGCGCGCAGCGTGCCCTCGAGCCAGCGCACCACCGCCTCGCGGAAGCTCGCGATCATGATCCCCACCCCGATGGTGGCGGCCACCGCGATCATCAGCGCGGCGATGGCCACTCCCGTGCGCGAAGGGGCGGCGGTGATGCCGCGCGCGGCCATGCGGCCGAGGAGCCCCCCGGCCCGCGCGATGGGCACGTCCAGGGCACGCAGGAGGACAGCGACCAGGAGTGGGGTGACGAGGGCGGCGCCCATCAGCAGCGCGAAAAGCCCCACGAAGCCCCAGATGGGACCGGTGGGCACCAGGAGCAGCGCGCCCAGCCCGCCGAGCGCGAGGCCCGCGAGCGCGGCCCGCGGCGCCGCGCGGCGGCTCGCCGCCTCCAGCCGGGAGCGCAGCAGCGCCTCCCGCGGACGAATCCCCGTCGCCTCCCGCGCGGGCGCGAGCGCGGCGAGCACGGTGGTGCCGAGGCCGAGTCCCACCGCCTCCAGGATGGCCGCGGGCGACAGCGACACGTCTCGCACCGACAGCGCGAAGTAGAGATCGTTGATGGTGCGCGTCACGAGGTGCAGCAGGCCCTGGGCGAGCCCCAGGCCGAGCCCGATGCCGAGCGCGGTCCCCACCACGCCAAGGGCGAGCGCCTCCACCGTCACCAGCGCAAAGACCTCACCCCGCGTGACGCCGAGCGCCCGGAGCGTGCCCAGGAGGGTGCGGCGCTGCACCACGGAGAACGTCATGGTGTTGTAGATCAGGAACATCCCCACCACCAGCGCGAGCAGCGACAGCGCGCGGAGATTGAGGGTGAAGGCGGCCGTCATGGACGCGATGGCCCCCGTCTGCGCACCGGCGCTGACGAGCTCGGCGCCGAGAGGCAGCGCGCGGCGAATGCGCTCGAGCACCGCGCGGTCGGCGGGGCGGAAGCCGACGATGAGGTCTATGCGGGAGAGGCGCCCACGATTTCCCGCTACCTCCTGCGCGGTGGCGATGTCGGTGACGAGCACGCTCTCCAGCGCCTCGGTCGAGAGGGCGTCGGCGGGCTCGAAGGTGCCGACGAGGGTGAGCCGATGCCGCACGCCGGCCGCGCGAACGGTGAGGGTGCCGCCCGGGGCCAGGCCCAGCGCGCGCGCGCTCGGGCCCGACATCAGCGCGGCGCCGGGCCGCGTCACGAGCGCGGTGAGCGTGCCGAGGGGATCGACGCCGGTCAGATGCGGGCGGAAGGGAGTCTCGGAGAAAGGGTCCACGCCGAGGAGCTGGAACACGCGACCCGGATGATCCGGCGCCGCCACGTCGAGCGCCACCACCGGCGCGGCCCGCTGCACCCCGAGCTCGAGGCGAAGGGTGCGATAGACCTCCTCGGGGAGGCCCGCCGGCCCGCCCACGATCTGATGGGTGGCCCGGCCGGTGACCGCCTCCGTGGCCAGCTCGAACGCGCGCCGCGCGCTCTCGGTGGCGAGCCCGATGGCGAGCGCCACCGCCACGCCGAGGGCGATCCCGAGCACGGACAGCCCGATCTGACCCGGATGGCGGACGAGATGGCGCAGGCTGGCGCGCCACAGGACCGGGCTCATCGGTCGATGTCGCCGCGCTGCTCGGCGAGCTGCCCGTGCTGCACGAGGAAGACGCGGTCGGCGGCACCCACCACCTCGGGGCTATGCGTGGCCATCACCACCGTCTTGCCCAGCTCGCGCGCGAGCTGGTCGAGGAGCTCGAGCACTACCTTGGCCGTCTCCGCGTCGAGATTGCCCGTGGGCTCGTCAGCCAGCACGAGGGCGGGGTCGTGGACGAGGGCGCGCGCCACCGCGACACGCTGCTGCTCGCCGCCCGAGAGCCGATCGGGATAGGCGCGCCCGCGGTCGGCGAGGCCGACGCGCTCGAGCAGCTCACGGGCGCGCGCGCGCCCCGGCGCGTCGGCGCGCCCCACCAGCTCGAGAGGCAGCAGGAGGTTCTCCTCCACGGTGAGCAGCGGCACGAGGTTGAAGAACTGGAAGATGAAGCCGATGCGCTCGCGCCGGAAAAGCGTGCGGGCGCGCTCGTCGAGCGCGGTCAGGTCGGTGCCGTTGACGATCACCGTCCCCGCGGTCGGCCGGTCGATGCCGCTGATGAGGTTGAGGAGCGTGGACTTGCCCGAGCCACTCCGGCCCACGAGCGCCACCACCTCGCCCAGCCAGAGCGTTGCGTTGACGTCGCGCAGCACTGCGCGCTCGCTGTCCCCCTCCCGGTAGAGCTTGGTGAGGGAGCGTAGCTCGACGGCGGGGAGAAGCATGGCGCGCGGCCATTGTAGCAGCGGAGGGGGAGGCCGGCATCCCCAGCACCTTTGGCCGAGAGCTCAGGAGACGGCGGAGAGAGCGCGCTTGCCCGCGGGCGCCGAGGACTCGCCGAAGCCGTCGGACAGCGCGCCCGCCAGCATCTCGCCCAGCGCGGCCGTGTAACGCGCGCGGCGCGGCCGGGCTTCCACGAAGGCCCGCAGCTCCGAATACCGCATCACGGGATGCCAGGGCCGATCGATGTCGAGCCGGCCGAAGGGGTGGGTGATGACGACCAGCGTGTCCACCCAGCGAAGCAGCGCGCCCGTGAGCTCGGGGTGGGCGCGGATGAGGAATTCGCGGACGGCGGCGGCGGCGGCGCTCAGCTGCCGCGTCAGACCCGGGCGGGGAAATCCATTCACATTCCAGCGATCGCGCCGGACGCGGATCCGTCCTCTCCATCGCCTCGACTTGATGACGATGACGCCGCACGGGCCGATGAGCACGTGGTCGACGTGCGCCCGATGGCCGGGGACGAGCACCTCGTTCACCAGGAAGTATTCGTCGGAGAGGCCCTCGAGCTGGACGGCCACGCCGGTCCGACGCAGCCGGCCGGCGCGCGCGCTGCGCAGGCGACCCAGCGCGGGCCCCGCCATGCTGCCGGCGGCGAGGCCCGTGAGCAAGCCCACGTACGGATTCACCGCCAGCCCGGCCGCCACGCTCGCAACGAGACCTCCCGACGCGAACCCCATCAGCTCCAGCCGCTGATTGCGCTGGCGCCTGGCCAGGTACGCCCCGCCCGCTCCCATGATGCGCATGTGCCGTCCCCTGCTCCCTCGGAGGAATTGCACGGGACGGGCCAGGGGCAAGCCTCAGGCGCAACTGTTGCGCCGGCTCCAGATTCTGTTGTCCGCGCGGAGTTAGCGAGACTGGGGCGGGGAGGGCCGCGCCCGAGGCATCGCGCGAGGGCGATTCGCGTCAGCGGATCGTGCCGTAATTCGCGCGATTTGGACAGAACTTACTTAAAGGTGTGCGACAGCCTCGATTTCCACCAGCGCACCGGCGGGAATCGCGGCCACCTGCACGGTGGAGCGCGCGGGCGGGATCTCTCCCACGTGCTTCTTGTACACCTCATTCATCGCGGCGAAATCGGCGAGGTCCTTGAGGAAGACGGTGGTCTTCACGAGGCGATCCAGCCCACTGCCCGCCGCATCGAGGATGGCGCGGAGGTTCGCGAAGACCTGCTCGGTCTGCTCGGTGATGGTGGTGCCCACGAGCTGGCTCGAGCCGGGCCGGAGCGGGATCTGACCGGACACGAAGACGAGCTCGCCGACGCGAATGGCCTGCGAGTAGGGCGCGCCCGCGAACGGCGCGGGCGCCGCTTCGGTGCGGATGGCGGTCTTAGGCACGCGTCAGTTTCCCAGCGATGCCGACATGATCTCCAGACCCACGCGCAGGCCGACGGGCAGGCCGTCCTCGTTCATCTCGAACTCGGGCGCGTGATGCGGGCGGGACTTGCCGTGCGCGGGCGCGATGCCGACCCGGAAATAGCAACCGGGTCTCTCGCGGAGGAACAGGCTCATGTCGTCGGAGGCCATCACCCGCCCGCCCTCCACCACCGCCGCCTCGTCGATGGCGGTGGCGGCGCAGCGGTGCACGAAGTCGGTCTCCTTGGCGTGGTTCACCACCGCCGGGCAGGAGCCCCCGTCCATGATCAACCGCGCCTCGGCCCGGAACGCCCGGGCCTGATGCGCGACGAAGTCGCCCAGCCGCTGGATGAGCATGTCGCGGATGGACTGCTCGAAGGCCCGGATGGTGCCCTTCATCACCGCGCGGTCGGGAATGATGTTGCCCTTGGTCCCGGACACGATCTGCCCCACGGTGAGCACGGCCGTCTCCTGCGCGGGGACCTCGCGGGCGACCAGGCTCTGCATGCCCAGCAGGATGCTCGCGGCGGCGGTGATGGGATCCACGGACAGGTGCGGCATGGCGCCGTGGCCGCCCGCGCCCTTCACCTCCACGGTGAAGGCGTCGGCGGAGGCCATGGTGGGCCCCGGCCGCACCTGCACCACCCCCGCGGGCTGCAGCGTCGTGAGGTGGAGGCCGTACACCTCGTCCACGCGCGGGTTGTCGAGCACGCCCGCCTCGATCATGGGACGGGCGCCGCCCAGCACTTCCTCCGCGGGCTGGAAGATGAACACCGCGGTCCCCGGCAGCTCGCGCCGGCGCCGAGCCAGGATCTCCGCCATGGTGATGGCGATGGCGGTGTGCCCGTCGTGCCCGCACGCGTGCATGACCCCGGGCGTGCCCGAAGCGAAGGGCGCCTCCAGCACCTCGGTGAGGGGCAGCGCGTCGGTGTCCGCGCGCCACGCCACCGTACGACCGGGCGCATCGCCCCGGAGTACGCCCACCACGCCCGTGCCCGCGATGCCCGTGCGCACCTCGAGGCCGGCGGCGTGCAGCCGCTCCGCGATGATCGCGGCGGTGCGCTGCTCCTGGAACGACAGCTCCGGGTGCCGGTGAAAATCCCGCCGCAGCGCGACCAGGCCGTCCCGCGTGCGATCCGCCTCCTGCGTCCAGTCCAGCCGGGTCTTGCTCATGTGGGTCTCTCCTCGGGGCCGATTGGCCGGATCAAGGTAGCCTACTCGGCAGCCGAGCGCCACCAGAGGGTGATGAGCGCCAGACCCACGACGCCGGACAGCCCCGCGGCCAGATACGCGGTGGACACGCCCCAGCCCTCCGAGATCCACCCGACCAAGAAGGCGCCGATGGGAAACGAGCCTCCGAAGATGAGGGTGTAGAGGCTCATCACCCGGCCGCGCAGGTTGTCGGGGGCCGCGAGCTGCAGGGCGGTGTTGCACGAGGCCACCAGCACGATGCCGGAGACCCCGATGAGGAACAGCATGGGGACGGCGACCCAGAAGTGCGTCACCGCGCTCATCACGATCAGGCTACCGCAGGCCACGAATCCCGACGTCAGCACCGCGGGGAGGGCGAGCTGCGGCTGCCGGAGATTGCCGAGGGTGAGCGCGCCCGCCACCGCGCCGACGCCCGCCGCCGCCATGAGGAATCCGAATCCCTCCGCGCCCATGTGCAGCACGGTGCGGGCCAGCAGCGGCACGTAGACGGAGAAGTTGAACACGGTGAGGCTCACCACGAAGAGGAGGAGCAGGAGCAGCCGGATGAGCCGCACCCGCAGCGCGTAGCGCAGGCCCTCGGCCACGTCGGCGAGCACGGAGCGCCCGCGGACACCGCGCGGCAGCCCCTCGGTGCGCATCCGGGAGAGCGCGGAGATCACCACCGCGAAGGACAGGCCGTTGAGGATGAAGGCGATGTCCACCCCGAAGCGGGCGATGAGGAGGCCGGCAACCACGGGGCCCACGATGCGGGCGGTATTGAAGGCGGCGGAATTCAACGCGACCGCGTTGACGATGTCGTCCTTGCCCACAAGCTCGGCCACGAAGGACTGGCGCGTGGGCATATCGATGGTGTTCACGCAGCCGAGCAGGAAGGCGAGGACGCAGACCTGCCAGTACTCGGCGTGGCCGAAGCGCACGAGAAACCCGAGGACGAGAGCGAGCAACGCGATGGCGATCTGGGTGCAGAGGAGCACCCGGCGCTTGGGCAGCCGGTCGGCGAGGGCACCGGTGAAGAGCGAGAAGAGGAGCACCGGCGCGAACTGGAGCGTGCCGACGAGCCCCAGGCGCAAGGGGGAGCCGGTGAGCTGCAGCACCAGCCACGCCTGACCCACCGACTGCATCCACGAGCCCACCTGCGACACGCACTGGCCGATGAAGAAGCGCCGGTAGTCGGGATGATTCAGCGCGCGCAGCCCGGCCGGAAACCTCACCTAGTCGGCGAGGGCGATGCAGGCGAAGGCGACCTTGGCCTTCGTGGGCACGCCGAAGCGGGCGGTGTGCCGCGCGGGCAGGCCTCGCGGAAAGTGCTTCACGTACTCCGCGTTGATGGCGTGGTAATCGGCGGGATCGGTGATGAGCAGGGTGACCTGGATCACGCGATCGAGTGACGTGCCCGCCGCGCGCAGGATGGCGGCGACGTTCTCGAGCGCCCAGCGCGTCTCCTCGGCGGCGGTGCCCGCGCGTGGGGCGCCGCCGATATCGTTGCCGGCGCCGGTGCCGGAGACGAAGACGAGCCCGCCCGCGCGCGTCGCCCGCGAGAACGCGCCGGGCGCGGGCGCGTCGGGCGGGTTGAAGAACTCGATGGCGGTCATGCGGCGGCGTCCCTCCTTGCGGCGGCGTGCGGCGACGTTCTTGACGAAACGACCGGACTGGCCGATGATGCGGGCGACGCTCAGCGTCCACACCCTAACATGCAATCGACATCCGGTGACCTCCTCGCTGGCGTCCGCGAGCGTGCGCACGCGAACCTCTTCTGGCGCACGCTCGGCATTCAGGTCGAGGATGCGCGTGAAGGGTGGGTGCGACTGCGGGTGCCCGTGCGCGACGAGCTGCGGAACGCGCCCGGCGCGCCCGTGCACGGCGGCGTGCTCTCCGCCCTCGTGGACATGGCGGTGGGCGGCGCCCTCAGCACCCTGCACGCGGAGGCGGCCGGAGGCGTCGGCCAGACCACGCTCGATCTCAACGTGTCCTTCCTCGCCGCCGCCCGCGGCGACGTGGTCGCCGAGGGTCGCATCCTCCGCCGCGGACGCACCATCGCCTTCGGCGAGGCCTCCGTCACCGACGCCGCCGGCACCACGGTGGCGGTGGGCCGCGCGACGTACATGATCCTCGCCCCGAAACCGTAGTCCCCGACCCCGAAAGGAGCGCCTCGTGGCCACCAGCAAGATCGTCTTCTCGCCGCCAATGCCCAAGGACATCATGGACGAGGCTCGGGCCATGGTCCCGACCGGATACGAGCTCGCCGTGGTGGACCGCAGCGTCCCCAACGCGCTGGACGCGCACCGGGACGCGGAGTACTTCATCGGGTTCGCGCGCGGCGACATGGGGCCGGACTTCTACCAGACGCTGCCCAAGCTCAAGCTCGTCCAGCTCATCAGCGCGGGCTACGACCGGCTCGACGTCGCCGCGGCCAAGAAGGCGGGGGTGCCGGTGTCCAACAACGGCGGCGCCAACTCCACCGCCGTCGCCGAGCACACCTGGCTCCTCATCCTGGGCGTGCTCAAGCGTCTGGCCTGGCAGCACGCGAACGTGGTGGCGGGGAAGTGGCGCATCGGCGACCTCGCCGAGAACCGCCTGTACGAGGTGTCGGGCAAGACGCTCGGCATCGTGGGGCTCGGCACCATCGGCAAGAAGGTGGCGCGTCGCGCCCACGCCTTCGAGATGCCGGTGATCTACTACGACACCGTGCGCCTCACCGAGGACCAGGAGGACGCCCTCAACGTGCGCTTCGTGCTCCTCGACGAGCTGCTCCGCGAGGCCGACGTGGTGAGCCTCCACGTGCCGCTGAACGCGTCGACCAAGAACTTCATGAGCGCCCGTCAGTTCGGCCTCATGAAACCCTCCGCCGTGCTCATCAACACATGCCGCGGTCCCGTGGTGGACGAGGCGGCGCTGAACCAGGCGCTGGTGAGCGGGCAGATCGCGGGGGCGGGGCTCGACGTGATGGTCGAGGAGCCGGGCAAGCCCGGGCATCCGCTCTACACCGCCCCCAACATCATCATCACCCCGCACATGGCGGGGCCCACGTGGGAGAACTGGCCCAAGGCCTTCCGCAACGCGTACGACAACGTCCAGCGCGTGGCCCGGGGCGATCGGGCGATGTGGATTATTCCGGAGCTCCGCTAGATGGCCGGAGCTCCGAGAGGGACGGCATGACGTTTCCCGAGTACGAGCAGTACGACGGCCTCGGCCTCGCCGAGCTGGTGAAGGGGGGGAAGATCTCCCCGCCCGAGCTCCTCGAAGCGGCCATCGAGCGCGTGGAGGCGCGCAATCCCGCCGTGAACGCGGTGGTGATGAAGCTCTACGACTACGGCCGCAAGGCGATCGCGGAGGGCCTGGGCGACGGGGCCTTCCGCGGCGTCCCGTATCTCATGAAGGACCTCACCGCGTCCATCGGCGGCGTGCCGATGACGCGCGGCTCGAAGTTCTTCGCCGACACCCCGCCCGCCGCCGCCGACAGCGAGCACGTCAAGCGGCTCCGGCGCGCGGGGCTGGTCATCTTCGGTCGCACCAATACCTGCGAGCTGGGCCTCTCGCTCACGTGCGAGCCCCAGCTCCACGGCCCGACCAAGAACCCGTGGGATCCCACGCGCATCTCCGGCGGCTCCAGCGGCGGCGCCGCCGCCGCCGTGGGCGCGCGCATGCTGCCCATGGCGCATGCCTCCGATGGCTTCGGCTCCATTCGCGCCCCCGCCGCCTGTTGCGGGCTCGTCGGGCTGAAGCCGACGCGGGCGCGCAACACCATGGCCCCCGGGCTCGGCGAGGGGCTCGGCGGGCTCTCCACGGAGCACGCCGTGACGCTGTCGGTCCGCGACTGCGCGGCCCTCCTTGACGCCACCGCGGGCGCCGGCGCGGGGGATCCCTATGTGGCTCCGGCGGGGACCCGTCCGTTCCTGCGCGAGATCGGCGCCGACGCGGGGCGGCTTCGCATTGCCTTCACCAGCAAGGCGCCGAACGGCGCCCCCGTCGAGGCGGAGAGCTTGCGCGCGCTCGCCGACACCGTACGGCTCTGCGCCGACCTCGGCCACACCGTGGAGGAGGTCAATCCCGATGTCGAGGGCGCGGCCATCGTCCCCACCTTCGTGACGCTCGCCGCCGCCAACACGGTGGTCAACCTCGCCAGCCATCCCTCGGGCCGCCCGCCGGGCGCCGGCGACGTGGAAAAGGTCACGCTCGGGACGGCCCGCCTGGGGGAGCGTTTGTCGGCCGCCGACTACGTGAAGGCCACCCAGACCGCGCATCGGCTGGGACGGCAGATGGCCGCGTTCCACGCGCGCTGGGACGTGCTGCTGACGCCGGGGTTGGCCACGCTGCCGCCCAAGCTCGGATGGATCGACATGATGCTCGACGACGTCGATGAGTACTGGCGGCGCGTCTTCCACATGTCGCCGTTCACGGTGTGGTTCAACCTCACCGGCCAGCCCGCCCTGATGCTGCCGCTCGGGGTGAGCGCGGAAGGCCTGCCCCTGGCCACCCAGCTCGTGGGCCGTTACGGCGACGAGGCGATCCTGTTCCGGCTTGCCTCGCAGCTCGAGAAGGCGCGGCCGTGGTTCGACCGCGTCCCCGCCGTCGCCCGTTAGCCCGCCGGTGGCGTGGGAAGGAGCCGGCCCGCCGCACGGATGCGCGCCAGGTCATAGGGCGGAGGCACGAGCAGGATGACGCGGCCAACGCCGAGGGCCTCCAGCCCCTTGCGCGGCGACGCGCCGGCGCCGAGCCAGCCGTCGGCGAGCCCCGCGAAGACGGTGACGAGGAAGCGCGCGGGATCGCGACCCGCCCTCGCGTGGGCCTCGCGCGCGACGGCCACCAGCTCGGCGAGTCGCGGATGCCGGGCCTGCGTGTTGAACCCGTCGGCGCAGCGTCCCGCGATCTCCGCCATGCGCGGCCCGAAGCCGCCCACCACGATGGGCGGCGGCGGATCGGGACGGAGGAAGCCGTCGGGCCGGGCGAGCCGATAGTGCGCGCCCGCGAAGTCCCCGCGATCCCCCGCCCAGAGCCGGCGCATCACCTCACACGCCTCCGCCACGCGCTGGGCCCTCACGCCGTCCGGCTCGACCGGCATGCCGATGGCCTCCTGCTCGACCACGTAGGGCGTGCTGCGGCTGCCGCCCGCGCCGAGGCCGAGGAGGAGCCGGCCGCCCGACACCTGCTGGAGCGTGGCCGCCATGTTGGCGAGGAGACCCGGCCGGCGCATGCCCACGTTGAGCACGAGCGGCCCCAGCGTCACGCGCCGCGTGGCCTCGGCGAGGGCGGCGAGGGTGGTCCACACCTCCGGCACGGTCGAGTTGGCGCCGCTCTCCGGGTCACGGAGGTGGTCCCAGGTCCAGATGCCGTCGAAGCCGGCCGCCTCCGCGGCCACTGTCGCCGCGCGCATCTCGGCGTATCGGGCGCCCATGGGGATCAGCAGGAGATCAGTCTTCATGCCGCGGAGCCCTCGCCCGGTTAGAAGAAGAGGTAGTAGGTGCTCAATGAGATGGTGTCCATCGAGCGTGACGTGGGGGACAGCACGTGGTTCTTGTCATACCGGTTGCGGAACACGCGCTCGTCGGCCTGATCGTGGCGGTACTCGAGGCGACCCACTAGCCCGCGCCAAATCTTGAGCTGGAGGGTGAGCGTGGTGGACCAGAGGGACAGCTTGCTGCCGAATCCGGTGCGCGCGCCGTCGGAGTCCTTGAAGTACTCCTGGCGCACGGCCACGCGGAACCGCTCGGTGACGTCGTAAGCAGCCCACAGGGCCCAGCCCCACCACGTGGCGTCCGCGTCCCGGCGGGTGTCGAGCGCCACCAGCGAGGCTTCGTTCTTCTCGCTGCCGCCTGTTATTTCGGCGGCAAGCGTGGTCTTGGGCAGGCCCGTGTACGTCACCACGGTGTCGAGGACCCAACGCTGGTTGCGGTTGTTGTCGTTCTGCTCGGGCCCGAAGAGGGCGCCGGTGAGGATGGACAGGCCCTCGGTTGGCGTCAGCGCGACGAGCAGCCCGCCCATGGGTCGCTCGTTGTTGTCGGCGGTGGTGTCCGAGCCGGTGGCGACCCCGGCGTATAGCGTGATCCACTCCGCCGGCGAGTAGTTCGCCACCACGCCGGTATGGGTGAAGGGGCCGGCGAAATTGAAGAGGTAGCCGCGGGAGAAGTTCAGATTGTTGGGCGACTCGATCACTTCATAGCCGAGCAGGCTCGCCCACTTCCCCGCCCGGATGATGAGGCCGGAGCCTACCGGGATGCGGACGGATACGTACGCCTCCTGCAGGTCCACGGGCGCCGTGTTGCGAAACGGAAAGGCGTCGTCCTCGTCGCGGAAGATGCCCAGCGAGTGGTTCTTTTGCGCGTCCCGCCCCGCCGTCACGGTGAGCCCGAAGCCGAACGGGTAGCGCTCGGAAGCCACCTTCTTGACGGAGAACTCCGCCATGTTGAACGTGTAGTCCTCCTCGTAGTCGTAGACGCGCAGCTCGTTCACACCGCCGCGTCCGGCGCCGCCCAGGTTGAACGTGAAGCTCTGCTCGAGGTAGGCGAAGAGGCTTACTTCGTCGAGAAACGTGGCGGGCTTCTTCTCCTCCTCCGGCGGATCGGCCGCAGAAGTGGACACCGCGGCGAGCGCGAGGAGCGCGGCGACAAGCACGGGCGCGGCGAAGTGCGGGGCTCGCATGGGCGGCCGCCGCGATAATATCCGAGCAGGCCATCCGCCCCGATGCCAATTTCTCACGTGGTTGAAGCGGCCGGCGGAACCTGGGAAGATCACGGGCGGAGGGACGCTCATGATTGCTTCGGCCCGGCTGGTCGCGTTCGCGCTGACGCTCGCTCTCGCCATCGCGCTCACGGTTGCCCCCGCACCCGCCCATCACGGGTGGAGCGGCTACGACAGCGGCCACACGCTGAACGTCACCGGCACCATCAAGGAATCCGGGTACGAGCATCCCCACGGCTACATCCGCCTCGAGGTGCCCGGGAAGACCTGGCTGGTCGTGCTCGCGCCGCCGTCGCGCATGGAGAATCGCGGCCTGCCTCGCGCCGGTCTCACGCCGGGCAAGACGGTCACCGTGGTCGGCTACCCGAATCGCATCGACCCGGAGGAGATGCGCGCGGAGCGGATCACCGTAGACGGTAAGACCACCGAGCTGCGTTGATCCACAATCCGCAGGCGGCGGCCTGGCTGGTCTGGCTCGAGTCCAGCGCCGTCGCCGTCGCCATGCGGCAGTGGCTGTGGCTCTACCCTGTGGTGGAGATCGTCCACATCACGGGCATCGTCGCTCTCGTGGGCGGGGCCGTCATGTTCGATCTGCGCCTGCTCGGCCTGTCGCGCGGGCTGCCCGTGGCCGCGCTCGCCGCGCATCTCCTGCCTTGGTCACGCGTCGGGTTGGGCCTGGTCGCGGTGTCCGGGGCGCTCATGTTCACCGCGCACGCCACGGAGTGGGCGGAGAACCCGGCGTTCCGCGTGAAGCTGCTGCTGATCGTGGCCGCCGGCCTCAACGCGTGGGTCTTTCACCGCTGGCCCTTCCGCGGCGTCGCGCGCTGGGACCGCGACATGCCCGCCCCGCCGCGCGCCCGCGCCGCCGCTCTTCTGTCCATCGCGCTCTGGCTGTCCGTGATCGCCTGCGGCCGCCTCCTCGCTTACCTCTGAGCGCGCTCGCGCGCGTGCCCTGCCGGTGACGTGGTTCGCGCTTGCCCTCGCCGCCGCCCTGCTCCAGGCGGGCCAGATCGCCTTCGTGAAGGGCCCGGCGAGACAGATCCATCCACTCATCCTCGTCTTCTGGACACAGGCGGTGGGTATGGTGGCCTGGGGCCTCGGCATCTGGCTCGCGGGCGGCCGCATCGACATCCCGCCCGACATGTGGGGCTGGATCCTCCTCGCGACCGGCTGCGCGGGCGCGTACTCGCTCCTCCTCACGCGCGCGAGCGCCCGCGGCGACATCTCCATCGTGGGTCCCGTGCTGGCGCTGGCGCCCGTCTTCTCCATCGTGCCCGACTGGTGGCTCACCGGCACCCTGCCTCGCGGGCTCGGCTGGATCGGCGTGGGCCTGGCGGTAGTGGGCACCGCCGGGCTCAGTGCCACGCCCGAGCGGCGCCTCGATCTCCGCGGCCTCTTCACCCGCGCCGACGCCCTCGACGCGCTCGGCTCGGCGTTCTTCCTGGGCGTGCTCGCCGCCGTCGACCGCCACAACGTGCTCCGCATGGACGTGCCGTCGTACCTGGTGGGCGCGTACGCGAGCCTCGCGGTGCCGCTGCTCGTGGTGGCCCTGGCGCGCACCCCGGGGGCGCTGGCGACGTCGCTGCGGGCGCCCCATCTCTGGCGCGTGCTCGTCCACGCGATGCTCGTGCTGAGCGGTACCGGCTGCCAGGTGTTCGCGCTCGGGCTGGCCCCCGCCGCTTACGTGGCATCGATCCGGCGCACATCCGCGGTGTTCAGCGTGCTGCTGGGCGGCGCCCTCTTCAAGGAGCGGGGCCTAGGCGGACGGCTCTGGGCGGCAATCCTCGCCGTGCTGGGCGCGGTGTGCCTGGTGCTGGGGCGCTAGGCGCAGCGCTACGGCGGCGTCGCTTGCGCTCGCGGAAGGCCTACAGTAGCCTCGCGCCGATACTGTATCGAGGCGTCACCTCCAAGGAGGGCTCCCCATGAAATTCGGTGTGGTCATTCCCATCTGGCGGCTCACCACGGCGGACGCGGAGCGGCTCACCCTGAAGGCGGAGGAGCTGGGCTGGGACGGCGTCTTCGTTCCCGACCACATCCTCGCGAAGCCGGCCACGACGCAGCACTACGGCCCCTCGTGGCCCGATCCATTCTCGCTGCTCGCCTTTCTCGCCGGCCGCACGCGGCGCATCCAGGTGGGCGCGAGCGTGATCGTGCTGCCCTATCGCAATCCCCTCGTGGCCGCCAAGGCCGCCGCCACCGTCGATCAGGTTTCGGGTGGCCGCTTCATCTTCGGCATCGGCGTGGGCTGGGACGAGGAGGAGTTCAAGGACTTGAACCTTCCCTTCCGCGAGCGCGGCAAGCAGACGGACGAGTACTTGAAGATCATCAAGACGGCGTTCGCGGCGGACATGCCGCAGTTCGCGGGCCGCTACTTCAAGTTCGGCGGGGCCACCTTCGCGCCGCGCCCCGCCCAGAAGCCGCATCCGCCCATCTGGGCGGGCGGGGCGCCCGGCGCGCTGTCCGCGCCGGCCATGCGCCGTGCCGCCGAAGAGTGCGACGCCTGGCACCCGCTGGCCCTGTCGTGGGCCGACCTCGAGAAGGGCATCACCACGGTGAAGGAGCTGGCCAAGCGCGCGGGACGGCCGGACGGCGCGGTGCGCTTCGCGCCGCGCAACCTGCTGGCGCTCGGCCCCAAGGACGGCAGCGCCGGGCGGGCGCCGTACACGGGTGAGCCCGACGAGGTCGCCGCCGACGTGAAGCGCGCCAAGGGGCTCGGTTGCGAGTGGGTCACGTTCGACATGCCGCCCACTGCGGACGTGCCCGGCATGGTCGCGGTGATGGAGCGCTTCATGAAGGACGTCAAGCCGGCAGCCGGATGAGCATCGTCGATCCCACGTATGTCGGCACCGGGCTGGCGGCATTCCTCTTCATCGCCATCGTGGTCATGCTCGAGGTGGGCCGCCGCCTCGGGCTTCGGCGGGCGGCCCGCGCTGGGGAGTCGCCGGGGGCCGGGGCGCTCGCGGGCGCGGTGTATGGGCTGCTCGCCCTGATCATCGCGTTCACCTTCTCCGGCGCCACCTCGCGCTTCGACACGCGGCGCCACCAGGTGGTCGAGGAAGCCAACGCGATCGGCACCGCCTACCTTCGGGTCGACATGGCCCCGCCCGCCGCGCAGCCGGCGCTGCGCGATAGCTTCCGGCGCTACCTGGACGCGCGCATCGGGGCCTATCGTAAGCTGCCCGACCTCGCCGCCGCGCGCGCCGAGCTGGATCGCGCCACCCAGCTCCAGGGCGAGATCTGGGGCCGCGCCGTGGCGGCGGCCCGGATGCCCGACGGTCATCCGTCCCTGGCCATGCTGCTCTTGCCCGCCCTGAACCAGATGATCGACATCACCACCACGCGCACCATGGCGACGCAGATCCACCCGCCCGTCATCATCTTCGCGATGCTCACCCTGCTCGCGCTCGTCTCGGCGGTGCTGGCCGGCCTCGATCTCGGACGCGGGGACGGCAGCCGCTGGCTCCACATGCTGGGCTACGCCGCCATCCTCTCGGCGACCGTCTACGTCATCATCGACATCGAGTTCCCGCGGTTGGGATTCATTCGGATCGACGCGATCGACCAGGTGCTGGTCGATCTTCGCGCGAGCATGAAATGAGGCCACGATGCGACTCGTAGACGCGTACCCCGTCATCGTCACCGAGCGGCTCGCCGAGTGCCGGGACTTCTACACGCAGCGCTTGGGGTTCGGGATCATCTTCGAGGCCACATGGTTCGTCTACCTGGCCTCCGCGGGCGAGCCCGCGCGCAGCGTGGCCTTCATGACGCCCGATCACCCCTCCCAGCCGCCGGGACCAGAGCGCTTCTCGGGCGAGGGGATGTTTCTCACACTCCAGGTGCTGGACGCGGCGGCGGAGCTCGCGCGGCTCCGGGAGGCCGGGGTGCCCATCGTGTACCCTCTCCGGGACGAGCCCTGGGGGCAGCGACGCTTCGCGGTGCGCGATCCCGCCGGCACGTGGCTCGACATCGTGCAGCAGATCGACCCGCGCCCGGGATTCTGGGATCCCTACGTGCGCGGCTAGCCGCGCGCTACTGGACAATCCAGGCCGCGATCTTGGCCACCACGTCGCCCTCGATCCCGAGGTAGCCGTGGTGGGTGAAGGCCTCGCAGGGATCGGGATTGCGGACGGAGCCGCCCTCGAAGGCCACCGTGCCCGCCCGCGAAGAGGATCACGGTGGCCTTGGCGTTGGGCGACTCGATGAGGAGCACCCGCTCGGTGACGCCGGGGCGCGTGGGGACGTCCATCACACGTTCAGCCTGCGCGCCCGCCGGAGCGGCGCCGAGAGTGAGGCAGAGGAGCGCCGCGCCGAAGCCCGCGAGCCTCACGTGCGGGGCGTGGCCTCCGACTCCGCGGTGAAGGAGAAGAAGCGCCGCGCCGCCGTCTGGTTCTCGTAGATCGAGCCCTGGTTGAGGGCGGGCGGGAGCGGCATGCGCACGGGCACCGGGGTGACCCGGGGCTCGATGCTGGGCACGCCCGACACCAGGCGCCCGTCGAACTCCGCAAGGTCCTTCACGCCCATCAGCGGCCAGGCATCCGCGGCCGCGTACTCGTAGAGCAGGAGCGCGCGCGGCAGCTTCGACACGTTCTGCGCGGAGCCGTGGAGGAGGCGCACGTGGTGGAACGACATCGAACCGGCGCGCCCGGTGAGAGGCACCGCCCGCGCCACCTCCTGCTTGACCGCGGCGGGGTCGACCGCCCCGCAGAAGTAGCCGTCGGCATGATGGTCGAAGATGGGGCCGCGATGGCTGCCGGGCACGACCATGAGCGGGCCGTTGTCGCTGATGGCGTCGTCCAGCATGACGCCGACCGCGAGGAGATTGTCGTTGGTGTGCGGATAGAACGCCCAGTCCTGATGCCACTCGACCGGCGAGCCGAAGTGCGGCGCCTTGAGATTGATCTTCGACCCCTGCAGGCGCACGGCGGGGCCGAGTAGCGCTTGCAGGATGGCGACGAGGCGCGGCTCGCGGTAGAGCCGACGGAACCCGTCGAAGAACTTATGCGGCGTCTTCACGCGGCGCACGCGGGGGGCGTCGGGCCGATGCCCGGGCTCGAGATCGTAGACGTCGGTGTGGGCACTCACCTCGCGCGCGCCCTCGAGAATGGCGTCGAGCTCGCGGCGGAGCTCGGCAACCGTCGGCGGGTCGAGCACGCCGGGCACCACGAGGTAGCCCTGCTCCTGGTAGCGCGCCACGTCGGCGGTGGAAATCATGGGTCCAGCGTACCACGCGCGCCGGCACGGAACCCTTGACAGCAGGGGCGCCCTGACCGACATTCTGGGCGCAGCGCCCGAGCGCAGCCTGGCATCTCACGATCACCGACGCTCAGGAGGATTCACCATGTCGCACCGCCGCCTCAGCCGGCGCGCCGTCCTCGCGGGCGCGCTCGGAACCACCGCCGCTCTCAGCCTTCCCAGCCTCGGCTTCCCCCAGATAAAGAAGGGCACCAGCCTCCGCATGTGGATCCTCAAGACGTACGTGGAGCCCACCAACAAGGCCATCGAGGCGAGCGCCCAGCGCTGGGCGCAGAAGCACGGCGCCAGCGTCACCGTGGAATACTTCACCTTCGAGGACATGCAGACGAAATACGTCGCCGCCATCGAGAGCAAGAGCACGCCCGACGTGGGCCAGCTGGAGACGGGCGCCCCCGCGCGCTTCGCCGGCATGGGCCAGCTCCTCGATCTCACCGGCTTCTCGAAGCAGATCGACAGTCAGTCGGGCAAGGCCCCCGCCAACGTGGCGCCCGTCACGATGATGGACGGGAAGACCTACGCGATCCCCTGGTACGTCATGGGCGCCTTCTGGTACGTGTGGCGCGACGCTTTCGACAAGGCCAAGGTGAAGCTTCCCAGCACCTTCGCCGAGGCCAAGGAAGCGGCGCAGGCGCTCACCCGGCCCAAGGACAACTTCTACGGGATGGGGCAGAGCTGGAACCGCACCGCGGACGGCTACGGCGTCATGCAGAGCCTCATGTACTCCTACGGCGTCGGCTGGGCCGGTAAGGACGGCAAGTACAAGTCCATCAAGACGCCCGCGATGCAGACGGCCATGAAGTGGGCAACGGACATCTACAAGGACAATCTCCAGCCCGCGGATACGCTGACCTGGACCGGCTCGGGCAACAACGAGAACTTCATCGCGAAGAACATCGCGCAGACCTCGAACGGCCCCAGCATCACCTTCGCGCTGGAGAACGCCCTCGCTAAGGCCACCGACGCCAAGGACAAGAAGATGAAGGAGGACGCGCTGGCCAACCATGTGGCGCTCCCGCATCTGGCGGGTCCGGACGGGCGCCGCATGCAGGCGATCGCGATGTCCATGGGCGTCTTCAAGGGCAGCAAGGACCCGGAGGCGGCCATGAGCCTCATTGCCCATCTCGTCTCCCCCGAAGAAACGATGATGGTGATGAAGGATTCCTACGGCCAGTTCGCGCCGGTGCTGGAGAAGGCCAAGGCCGCGTCCAAGGACTACTTCAACAAGAACGACAACTACCGGACGTTCGGCCGCGCGGCGGAGTGGTTCGCCCCCACCGGCTGGCCTGGGCACGTGACCGCGGCGGCGGCGGAAGTGCAGGCGTCGAACGTGCTCACCGACGCGCCCGCCAAGGTGATCGTGGACAAGTGGTCGGTGGATCAGGCCATCGAGTGGGAGGACAAGAAGATCAAGGAGATCTACGACACGCTGAAAGGGTGAGCTCGCGCTCCCGCTGGAGATTCGGAGCGCGGAGCCGGGAAGCCGGCACCGCGCTCCTTTTTCTCGCCCCGCTCTTCGTCCTCGTGGTGGGGCTGATCTTCTATCCTTTCTACCGGGCGGTCTGGCTGTCCCTCACCGACAAGCTCGTGGGCTATCCCGAGCGCTTCGTCGGTCTCCGGAACTACATCTACGTCGCCAACGACGACGCCTTCCACCAGGTCGTCTGGAACAGCCTCGTCTTCACGGTGGTCTCGGTGGCCCTCAAGGTGGTCACCGGTCTCGCCATGGCGCTGGTGCTGAACGGCGTGATTCGGGGCCGCAACTTCTTCCGCGGCCTCTTCCTCCTTCCCTGGATCACCTCCACCGTCATCATCGCGCTGACGTGGCGATGGATGTTCGACGCCTTCCCCGGCCGCGGCTTCATCAATAGCTTCCTCCTCGACCTGGGGCTCATGTCCCAGCCCATCGCCTTCATGGCCACGCCGGCAGGGGCGATGACGGCGGTGATCATCGCCAACTGGTGGCGCGCCTTTCCCTTCTTCGGCGTCTCGTTCCTCGCCGGCATGGCGAGCATCCCGCGCGAGCTCTACGAGGCGGCGTCCGTGGACGGCGCCGGCGCCAACCGGCGCTTCTGGCACATCACGCTGCCCGGGCTCAAGCATGTGATGATCGTCACCACGCTCCTCTCCTTCATCCTCACCATCAACGACTTCAACATCATCTACGTGATGACGCGGGGCGGGCCCGGCTCCGCCACGCAGGTGTTCGCCACGTACTCCTACCAGGTGGCGTTCGGCCAGCTGCGCTGGGGGCGCGGCGTGACCATCTCCATCTTCGTGGTGCCGCTCCTCGTGATCGGCATCATCCTGATCAGCCGGTATCTTCTGCGGGACCGGAGGTGAGACGGCCATGACGCGCGCGCTGACCTGGATCGGCCTCGCCCTGTTCCTGCTGCTGATCCTCGTGCCGTTCTGGTGGATCGCCAGCATGTCGTTCAAGACCTACGAGCAGATCCAGTTCGCGACCAGCATCTACGTCCCGAACCCCTTCACCTGGGAGAACTACACCGGGCTCTGGACGGAGACGCGATTCCCGCTCTGGCTGCGCAACAGCCTCGTGACCGCCCTCGTGGTGACGCTCATCACCACCGTGGTGGCGAGCCTGGGCGGCTACGCAGTGGCGCGCCTCCGCTTCCCCGGCCGCGAGGGGGTGGCGAGCCTCATCCTGATCCTCTATCTGATCCCGCCCGCGCTGCTCTTCATCCCGCTCTATCGCGTGCTCGCCGAGCTCGGCGCCACCAATCACCTCGCCGCGCTCTTTCTCTCCTATCCGACCTTCACGGTGCCGTTCTGCACCTGGCTGCTCATCGGCTTCTTCAAGGCCCTGCCCGAGGAGCTCGAGGAGGCAGCGCTCATCGACGGCGCCGGCCGCATCACCGCGTTCGCGCGGGTCCTGCTGCCGCTGGCCGCGCCTGGCCTCGTGGCCTCCGCGATCTTCGCCTTCACGCTGTCCTGGAACGAGTTCCTCTATGCCCTCGTGTTCATCCAGGACGAGACGCGGATCACGGTGCCGGTGGGCCTCAACCTTCTGATCTACGGCGATGTCTTCCACTGGGGGCAGCTCATGGCCGCCTCGGTGATCACCACCATCCCCGTGGTCGCCCTCTACGTGTTCATCCATCGCTGGATGACGGAAGGCTTGGTGGCGGGCTCGGTCAAGGGATAGAGTCGTGCGCGGGAGGCTCTCATGACGACTGCCGCGCTGGTCGCCGTCGCGCTCGTGGCCCTGCTCCATCTGTACTTCCTCGTGCTGGAGATGTTTCTCTGGACCACGCCGTACGGCCGGCGCACCTTCGGCCTCACCCCCGAGCGCGCCGCGATGACGCGGTCGCTCGCCGCGAACCAGGGCCTCTACAACGGCTTCCTGGCCGCCGGGCTCGTGTGGGGGCTTTGCCCGGGCGTCACCGGATGGCCGGTCGCCATCTTTTTTCTCGGCTGCGTGATCGTGGCCGGCGTGTTCGGCGCCTTCACCGCGAGCCGCAAGATCCTCTGGGTGCAGGCGGTGCCCGGGGCGATCGCGCTGGCGCTGGTGCTCCTCGCGCGGGCGCGCGGATGATCGCGGTCGCGCCACCGCCCGCGGGCTCGGCGATCACCACGAAGCTCGAGCCCGACCACACCGCGATCGCGGGGCCGAACCCCGGGGGCGGCCCCGTGCGTTACCTGGTCGCCCTCTTCCTGCTCTTCTGGCTGGGCGGCTGGGCGTACGGCCTGGTCTCGGTGGGGGGCCAGATCCTCCGGGGCGGGCTGGATCCAGCCACGTTCTTCCTCGTGTTCTGGCTGGGCGCCTGGCTGGTCGGCGGGGGCTTCGCGCTCCTGTACGTGGGCCGGCTCGTGCGGCCCACGCGGGGCGCACGCCTTCACCTCCACAATGACCGCCTGCTCTACGACCCGGGCTGGATGCCGCTCACCGCGATGGCGCGTGCCGCCGCGCGCGCGCAGCGCCCTTCGCTCGCCGCGCTGCTGCAGGTGCCCGCGCGCGCGGACATCGCGCGCACCGCCGCGGGCGAGGTGCGGCTCGAGCGCCTGGGCGAGCGCCTGCGCCTCACCATGGACCACGGCCCCGATCGCGTGGAATTCGGCGACACCCTCGCCGAGCCGGAGAAAGAGTGGCTAGCCGGCGTCCTGCGCCAGTGGCGCGGAGCCTAGTCCCGCCAGTCTCCCCTCGTGGACGGGGATGGCGTATCATCGCCTCTGCCGAAAAGAGTCGCTCGAGGAGGCTCTATGCCCACCCATCACTACGCGGACGTCAACGGCCAGCGCATCCACTACGCGTCGGAAGGCCGCGGGTCGCTCATCATGTTCGTGCACGGCTTTCCCGAGTTCTGGTACGCGTGGCGGGGGCAGCTGGCCGAGTTCGGCCGCGACCACCACGCGGTGGCGCCCGACATGCGCGGCTATAACCTGTCCTCCAAGCCGGCCGACGTGAAGGACTACGCGGTGCCGCTGCTGGTGGAGGATCTCGCCGCCCTCGCCGATCACCTCGGGGCGCGCAAGTTCACGCTGGTGGCGCACGACTGGGGCGGCGCGGTCGCCTGGGCCTTCGCCCTGATGAAGCCGGAGCGGCTGGAGCGCCTCGTCATCGTCAACGCGCCGCACCCGGCCATCTTCCAGCGGCTCCTCGCCGAGGACCCGGACCAGCAGAAGGCCAGCCAGTACATGCTGATGTTCCGCAGCGCGGAGGCAGAAGGGATGCTGACCGCGGACAACTTCGCCCTCCTGCGCCAGATGGTGCTGGGCGAGGGACAGGCCTGGGGCTGGGCCACGCCGGAGGACAGCAAAGCGTACCTGGAGGCATGGGGACAGCCGGGTGCGCTCACCGGCGGCCTCAACTTTTACCGCGCGGCCCGTGTGGGGCCGCCCGCGCCGGGCGAGCCCGCCCGCGGCATCGCCGTCGATCTGTCCGCGCTCACCGTGAAGGTGCCGACGCTCGTGATCTGGGGCGAGAAGGACCGCGCCCTCCTCACCGCCAACCTCAACGGCCTCGAGAAAGTGGTGACCGACGTCACGGTGCGGCGTATTCCCGACGGCACGCACTGGGTGGCCCACGAGAAGCCGGCGGAGGTGAACGGCTACATCCGCGACTTCCTCAAGGCGCGGCCGGCGTGAGCGAAGCGATCGGCGCCGCAGATCCACACCCGCGGCGCCGCATCCGCGTCCTCGACACGGAGCTCGCCTACGTGGACACGGGCCAGGGCAAGCCCGTGGTGTTCCTCCACGGCAACCCGACCTCGTCCTATCTCTGGCGGAACATTGTTCCCCACCTTGCCACCGCGCATCGGTGTCTGGCACCCGACCTGGTGGGCATGGGCGAGTCCGGCCGGGCGCCCGCCGGCTCGTATCGCTTCGTCGATCATCAGCGTTACCTCGACGCGTGGTTCGAGGCGCTCGGCCTCGCGCGCGACGTAACCTTGGTCGTCCACGACTGGGGCTCGGCGCTGGGCTTTCACTGGGCACGCCGGCATCCGGACGCCGTCCGCGGCCTCGTCTACATGGAGGCGATCGTGCGCCCGCTGACCTGGGACGAGTGGCCGGAGCCCGCGCGGAAGGTCTTCCAGGCCATGCGCTCGCCCGCCGGCGACGAGATGCTGCTCCAGAAGAATGTCTTCGTGGAGCGCATCCTGCCCGCCAGCGTGCTGCGCGGCCTGACCGACGCGGAGATGACGGCATATCGCAAGCCGTACCTCGAGCCGGGCGAGTCGCGCCGGCCTACGCTGACCTGGCCGCGCCAGATTCCCATCGACGGCGAGCCCGCCGACGTCGTGGCAATCGTGGATGCGTACGCCGGCTGGCTCGCTAAGAGCTCCGTGCCCAAGCTCTTCGTGAACGCGGAGCCCGGGGTCATCCTCACCGGCGCCCAGCGCGAGTTCTGCCGGACCTGGCCCAACCAGGACGAGGTCACGGTGCGCGGCAGCCACTTCATCCAGGAAGACTCGCCGCGCGAGATCGGCGAGGCCCTCGCGGCGTTCCTCTCCCGCCTTCCCTCGTGACCGCCCCCGCCGGCGCGCTCGCCCCCTACCGCGTCCTCGATCTCACCGGCGCCCTCGGGCCGCTGGCGGGCAAGATCCTGGCCGACCTCGGCGCCGACGTCGTGCGCGTGGAGCCGCTCGAGGGCAGCGCGCTGCGGCGGCTGCCGCCCTTCGCCGACGGCGCGGCCGATCCCGAGCGCGGCCTGGCCTGGTGGGCGTACGCCGGGGGCACGCGTAGCGTGGTGCTCGACCTCGAGACGACGGACGGGCGCGCGCGCCTGCTCTCACTGGTCCGTGCGGCCGACTTCCTGCTGGAGTCGCTCCCGCCCGGCACCCTCGACCGCCTCGGCCTCGGGTGGCCGGCACTCCACCGCGAGAACCGGCGGCTCATCCTCACCTCGATCTCACCCTTCGGCCGGTCGGGGCCTCAGCGCGACTGGCGCGGGCCCGAGCTGGTGACACAGGCAATGGGCGGCATGGTGTACGCGGTGGGCGATCCCGACCGGCCCCCCGTGCGCGTGGGCGGAGGCCAGGCCTCGTGCCAGGCCGCGGGCCAGGCCGTACTCGGCACGCTCGTCGCCCACTTCGAGCGCGAGCAGACGGGCGAGGGGCGCTGGGTGGACACTTCCGCCCAGCACGCGGTGACCACCACCTTGCTGAGCGCGACGGCACTGCCCGCGCTGCACGGCTTCACGCCCCACCGCGAGGGGTCGGCGGTACGCACGTCGGGATTCCGCCGGCGCATTCTCTTCCGTGCCACGGACGGCTTCGTGGCGCTCACCGTGGGCGGCGGCGTGCTGTCGGGCGCCATGATGACGGCGCTGGTGAAGTGGATGGCGGAAGAGGGCGCGGCCCCCGATTTCATGAGGGAGCGCGACTGGGTGAAGTGGGACAACGCCTATCTCCTCGCCGCGGGCGCCCGCGGCCAAGAGGACATCGATCGCGTGAGCGAAGCGGTGGCCGCTTTCACCGCCGCGCGTACCAAGGCCGAGCTCTACGCCGCCGCCCTCGGGCGCGGCCTCCTCATCGCGCCGGTGGACGACATGGCGGACCTCGCCGTGGATCGTCAGCTCGCCGCGCGCGGCTTCTTCGTGCCGGTGGACGAGCCGCGCGCCCGTCGCCGCGTCACCGTGCCGGGCGCGTGGGCGAAGCTCTCCCTCACGCCGCTCCGCCCGCCGGTGCCCGCCCCACGGCTCGGCGAGCACACCGCGCAGGTGCTGGAGGAGTGGGGGCATTCTCGGGCGCGGCCGGCCGACGCCGCGCCGCGCGCGCCCGGCGGCCGCGGGCCATTCGAGGGCCTTCGTGTGGTGGACTTCGCGTGGGTCGCGACGGGGCCGCTCACGGGGCGCCTCCTCGCCGACTATGGCGCCGACGTGATCCGGCTGGAGTCGTCCAGGCGCCTCGACCCCGGCCGCACGCTGACACCATGGGCGGAGGGCAAGGCCGGGCCGAACCGCAGCCAAGGCTTCGCCAACTACAACGCGGGCAAGCGCTCGATGGCGCTCGACCTCGCCAAGCCCGAGGCCCGCGACCTCGCGCGGCGCCTCATCGCCACCGCCGACGTGGTGGTCGAGTCCTTTAGCGCGGGCACCACGGGGCGCTGGGGGCTCGACTGGGCCACGCTCAGCCGCGAGCACCCCGGCCTCATCTATCTCTCCTCGTGCCAACAGGGGCAGACGGGGCCGCACGCGCACTACCGCGGCTATGGCTCCCTCGCCGCCGCGCTGGCCGGCTTCTACTCGGTGACGGGCTGGCCCGACCGCGAGCCCGCCATGATCTACGGCGCCTACACCGACTTCGTGGCGCATCACTTTGCCTCCGCGGCGGTGCTGGCGGCGCTGGATCATCGCCGGCGGACCGGACGGGGGCAGCACATCGATCTCTCTCAGCTCGAGTCGAGCCTGCACTTCCTGGCGCCAGAGATCCTCGACTACACCGTCAACGGGCGCGTGGCGCGCTCGCGCGGCAACGCCGATCCGCTGATGGCCCCGCACGGGATTTATCCCTGCCGCTCCCCCGAGGGCGAGCGGTGGTGCGCGATCGTCTGCGAAGACGACGCGCAGTGGCATGCCCTGGTGGAGGCGATGGGCAAGCCCGAGTGGGCACTCGACGGGGGGTTCACCACCGCGGCGGGACGCAAGGCCGAGGAGCGGACGCTTGATGCGCGCCTCGCCGAGTGGACGGCCACGCAGTCGGCGGGCACGCTCGCCGAGCGGCTGCAGGCGGCCGGCGTGGCCGCGGGGCCGGCGCAATCCAGCGCTGATCTCCACCACGACGGCAGCCTGGTCGCGCGCCGCGCCTTCGCCTGGGTGGACCATCCCGAGATGGGCCGCACGCCCTACGAGACCTGGGCCTTCCGGATGGGCGAGGACGTGGCCCCGCAGCGCGCGCCGCTGCTGGGCGAGCACACCCATGAAGTGCTGACGCAGGTGCTGCGCCTTTCGCCCGACGAGATCGCGCGGCTGGTAGCGGCAGACGTCTTCGTCTGACCGACCTGATCACGGCCCCATGAGTCTGCCACCGCCGCGGGATCCCGTTGCCGCCGTGACCCACCCCGATCCCTACCCGTATTACGCGGAGCTCGTCGCCGCGCGTCCGCTCTACAAGGATGATGCGCTCGGCCTCTGGGTGGCGTCGAGCGCGCAGGCGGTCACCGCCGTGCTGTTGAGCCCTCTCGCCCGCGTTCGCCCTCCCGCCGAGCCGGTCCCGAAGGCGCTGCTGGGCACGCCCGCGGGGGAGATCTTCAGGCGGTTGATCCGCATGACGGACGGGAACGGGCACGAGGCCGCGAAGTACGCGGTCGCGGCCACGCTTCAGTCGCTGGACGCGGAGCGCGTGGCCGAGGAGAGCGCGCGCTGGGCGCGCCCCCTCGCGGGCGACGGGATTGATCCCGCCGGGCTCACCTCGTTCGCCTTCGCGCTCCCCGTCCACGTGGTGGGGAGCCTTCTCGGCATTCCGCCCGCCCGCCTGCGCCAGACGTCGGAGTGGATGGGCCAGTTCGTGCGGTGCCTGGCGCCCGCGAGCACGCCCGCCCAGATCCAGCGCGGCAAGAGCGCGGCGGAGTCACTCCTCGAGCTGGGCCGCGAGACGCTGGATGGCGCCGCGTCCGACGATCTCCTGCCCCTCCTCGCCCGGCAGGCGCGGCGCGCCGGCATCGAGGACGTCGACCCCGTGATCGCCAACGGCATCGGCTTCATGTCGCAGGCTTACGAGGCGACCGCCGGGCTTGTCGGCAATACCCTGCTCGCGCTCGCCGTCCAGCCGGGGCTGCGCGAGACCGTGGCCCTCGAGCCGGCGCTGCTGCCCGCGGTGGTACGCGAGGTGCTGCGCCACGATTCCCCCGTGCAGAACACGCGGCGCTTCGTGGCGGCCGCCGGCGTTGTGGCCGATCGCGACATGGCCGAGGGAGACACCGTGCTCGTGGTGCTCGCCGCGGCCAATCGCGATCCCGCCGCGAACGCCCGTCCGGAGACGTTCGACGCGCGCCGGCCGGATCGCCGTCTCTTCACATTCGGCATGGGCCCGCACGCCTGCCCCGGTGAGATGCTCGCGGTGGGCATCGCGGCGGCGGGAGTGGACGCGCTGCTGGCCGCCGGTCTCGATCCCGCCGGCTTGCCCGCGCGGCTCACGTATCGCCCGTCGGCGAACGCGCGCATCCCTCTTTTCGATATGCTAAATTGAGGGCACTCCCATGAACGGCATCGTCGCCTACGGCTCGTACCTTCCTTATTTCCGCCTCGACCGGAAGTCCATCGGCGACGCTCTGGCCGGCGGCGGTGGGAAGGGCACGAGGACGGTCGCCTCCTACGACGAGGACACCACGTCCATGGGCGTCGAGGCGGCCCGGGTCGCGCTGCGCGGCGCGCCGCGGGTAGCGCCCGCCGCCGTCTACTTCGCCACCGCCGATCCCGCGTATCTCGACAAGACCAACGCCACCGCCATTCACGCCGCGCTGTCGCTGGAAGACTCGGCGATGGCTTTCGACATGGCGGGGTCCATCCGATCGGGGGCGGGCGTTCTTCGCGCGGCCATCGACGCGGGCCGGCCGACGCTGGCCGTCGTCTCCGACATCCGCACGGGCCTGCCGGGCGGCGGGGACGAGCGTGACGGCGGCGACGCCGCAGTGGCGTTCCTGCTCGCCGCCGGCGACGCGAGCGCGCCCGTGCTCGCCGAGCATGTGGCGTCAGCCTCGGCGAGCGCCGAGTTCCTCGAGCGCTGGCGCATCCCCGGCGATGCCGCCTCGCGGCAGTGGGAAGAGCGCTTTGGGGAGCACGCCTACGTGCCGCTGGCCGACGCCGCCATCACGAGCGCGCTGAAGCAGGCGGGAATCACCGCGGGGGACCTGGCCGCGCTCATCGTGGCGGGTCCTCACGGGCGCGCGAACAAGCGCGCGGCCGGTGCCGTCGGCGCGAAGCCCGAGGCAGTTGCCGACGATCTCACCGGTGCGGTGGGCAATACCGGCGCCGCGCACCCGGGGCTCCTCCTCGCCGACGCGCTGGACCGCGCGCAGGCCGGCGACCTGATCGCGGTGGTGTCGCTCGCCGACGGCTGCGACGTGACGATCTGGCGCGCGACGTCGGCGCTGGCCGCCCATCGCCAGAAGGTGCCGGTGGCCAAGCAGGCGGCGTCGGGCGGCAAGGTGTCCTACGCGACTTTCCTCACCTGGCGGGGCTTCCTCAAGCGCGAGCCGCCGCGGCGGCCGGATCCTCAGGCGCCGGCGGCGCCGCCCTCCTTCCGCGCCGAGACCTGGAAGTTCGGCTTCACGGGCAGCCGCTGCCAGGCCTGCGGGGTGCGGTCGCTGCCGCCCGCGCGCGTCTGCATGAAGTGCCACGCGGTGGACAAGATGACGCCCGAGCGCATGGCGGACGTCCCCGCGACCATCGCGACGTATACGGTAGACCGCCTCGCCTACTCGCTGTCGCCGCCGGTGGTCGTCGGCGTGCTCGACTTCGAGGGCGGCGGGCGCTTCACGTGCGAGCTGACCGACGTGGATCCCAAGGCCGTGAAGATCGGCGACCGCGTCGAGCTGACATTCCGGCGGCCCATGACCGCCCACGGCGTGCACAACTACTTTTGGAAAGCCCGCCCGATCCAGGGCGCCTGAGACACAAGGAGGCCAGAACCATGGCGAGCAACGGCATTCGCGACCGGGTGGCGATCGTGGGCATGGGCTGCACGACCTTCGGCGAGCACTGGGACAAGAGCGTGAGCGACCTCCTCGTGGACTCGTCCCAGGCCGCCCTCAACTCCGCCAACGTGCCCATCGACATGGTCGATGCCTTCTGGCTCGGCACACTCTTCTCCGGGCAGAGCGGCCTCACCCTCTCGCGCCCGCTCAAGCTCAACTACAAGCCGGTGAGCCGGCTCGAGAACTACTGCGCCACCGGCTCGGAGGCGTTCCGCAACGCCTGCTACGCCGTCGCCTGCGGCGCCTACGACGTGGCCATGGCCATCGGCGTGGAGAAGCTGAAGGACTCCGGCATCTCCGGGCTGCCCAGCATCGGCGCGCCCGAGGACGGGACGCGCGCGGGCCTCACCGCCCCCGCCACCTTCAGCCTGCTCGCGCCCGCGTACTGCAAGAAGTTCGGCGTGGACGAGGGCGCGTTCAAGGAGGCGATGACGCGGATCGCCTGGAAGAACCACAAGAACGGCGCGCTCAACCCCCGCGCGCAGTTCCGCAAGGAAGTGGCCAAGGACGTGATCGCGTGCTCGCCGCAGGTGGCGGGGGCGCTCGGCATCTTCGACTGCTCGGGCGTCTCCGACGGTTCCGCGGCGGCGGTCATCGTGCGCGCCGAGGACGCCTACAAGTACACGGACAAGCCGCTGTTCGTGAAGGCGCTCTCCTTCATCGCGGGTCCCGCCACCGGCCCCATCGATCCCGACTACGACTACACCACCTTCCCCGAGGTGGTCGCGTCCGCCGCCGACGCCTACGCGCAGGCCGGCATCAAGGACGCGCGCACGGAGCTGGCCATGGCGGAAGTGCACGATTGCTTCACGCCCACCGAGCTCGTGCTGATGGAAGACCTCGGCTTCGCCCAGCGCGGCACCGGCTGGAAGGAAGTGCTGAACGGCACCTACGACCTCGAGGGCGAGCTGGCGGTGAATCCGGACGGCGGGCTCAAGTCCTTCGGCCACCCCATCGGGGCCTCCGGCCTGCGCATGCTCTTCGAGGCGTGGTTGCAGCTGCGCGGCGAGGCGGGCAAGCGCCAGATCGCCAGCGTGGCGCGCGGCCGGAAGCTCGCCCTCACGCACAATCTCGGCGGCGCGCCGGGTGAGTGCGTGTCGTTCGTGTCGGTCGTCGGCTCCGAGCGGAGCTAGCCACCGTGGCGGCGGCCGGGGAGGCCTTCGCCCACCCGGAGTTTCTGGTGAGCACGGAGTGGCTGGTCGCCCATCTGGGCGATCCGGATCTCCGCGTCTACGACTGCACGACCTACCTCGTTCCCGATCCGGTCACGACGTTCCGGGCCGAGAGCGGCCGGCCGAAGTGGGCCGAAGGACACGTCCCCGGATCGGACTACCTCGATCTCCAGGGCGAGCTCTCGGACACGTCCAGCAAGCTACGCTTCACCTTCCCTTCGGCGGAGCAATTAGCGGCCGTGATGTCCCGCCATGGCCTCGGCGAGGGCAAGCGCGCCGTACTCTACAGCGCGGGCAACATCATGTGGGCCACGCGCATCTGGTGGATGCTGCGCGCCTTCGGCTTCGACGCCGCCGCGGTGCTGGACGGCGGCTGGGAGAAATGGGCCGCCGAGAGTCGGCCGGTCTCTACAGAGCCGGCGAAGTACCCGCCGACGCGCTTCGTGGCGAAGCCCCGTCCGGAGCTGATCGCCACGCGCGACGAGGTGCTCGCGAAGATCGCGGATCACGGCGCCTGTACCATCAACGCCCTGTCCACCGCGCAGCACACCGCCGAAGGCGGGGTGTCGTACGGCCGCCCCGGGCGCATCAAGGGCAGCGTCAACGTGGCCTACGCGCGCCTGCAGTCGGGGAAGCCCAGCGTGTTCCGCTCCACCGCCGAGCTGCGCGACCTCTTCGCGGAGGTGGGCGCCGACCCGCAGAAGAAGATTATCACATACTGCGGCGGCGGCATCGCGGCCACCACGGATGCCTTCGTCCTCACCATGCTGGGGTATCCGCGTGTCGCGGTATACGACGGCTCCCTCGGCGAGTGGAGCGCCGATCCCGCGCTGCCCATGGAGACGGGACGCGAGGGCACGAAGATCGCGGGAGGCTAGGCCATGCGACTCAAGGGAAAGACTGCCCTCATCACCGCCGCCGCTTCGGGCATCGGCCGCGCCGCCGCGGTGCTGTTCGCGCGCGAAGGCGCGGCGGTGGCCGTCGCCGACATCGACAAGGGGCGCATCGGCGACACCGTCAACGAGATCGTGAAAGCGGGCGGGCGGGCCCACGGCATCCCCTGCGACCTCACGCGGGAAGATGACAGCAAAAAGGTAGTCCGCGAGGCCCTCGCCGCCTTCGGCGGGCTCGACATCCTGTGGAACAACGTGGGACATCCCGGCCCCGGCCGCGTGGAGGGAGTGGACCTCGACGACGTTGACCTCGCGCTACAGCTCAACCTTCGGACAGTTCTCATCACCACCGCGGAGGCGATCCCGGCCCTCCGTGCGCGCGGGGGCGGGAGCATCCTCTTCACCAGCTCCATCGCGGGGATCTACGGCTCGCCCTTCAGCCCGGTGTACTCGGCGGCGAAGTTCGGCGTCACCGGGCTCACCAAGTCCTTGTCCATCCGCCTTGCGCCGGACGGAATCCGCGTCAACTGCGTCTGCCCGGCGCCGATCGACACGCCCATGCTCGACATCTTCATGGGCCGGCCCGACGTGGAGTCGAACAAGCACGAGAACCTCGCCCGCATGAAGCAGGTGATTCCCCTGGGGCGGGTGGGCACGCCGATGGAGGTCGCTCAGGCCGGCCTGTTCCTGGCGTCGGACGACGCCAGCTACATCACCGGCGTCGCGCTGCCGGTGGACGGCGGCTACACCGCGAGGTAGCGGCGCGCCCGTGGCTTCCGACCCCTCCGCCTTCGATCCGACCGCGCATCGCTTCGGGGAGGCGCGCTACTTCGAGGACATGAAGGTCGGCGAGCAGTTCTACCTGCCGTCGCGCACGCTCACCGACGCCAACTTCGCCGCCTTCCAGACGGTGTCCGGCGACAACCACCCCATCCACTACGACATCGAGTACTGCCGGCGGCAGGGGCATCCGGCCCTCCTCGCCCACGGCTTCCAGGTGCTGGCGCAGACGGCGGCGGGCGCGGGCATCTTTCCCCACGTGGTCGGCGAGTCCCTCATCGGCTTCATCGAGCAGTCGTCGCGCTTCCTGAAGCCCGTGTACGCGGGCGACACCGTGTATCCCCTGCTCACCGTCACCGCGCTCACGCCCGGCCGCAGCACCGGCGTGATCACGGTGCGCTCCACCGTGCACAATCAGCGGCGCGAGCTCTGCATGGTGGGCGAGCAGAAGTACCTCGTCCGCAAGCGGCGTCCGTCCGCCTAGGCCCTCGTGGACGCCTATCGCGCCGTCGTGGACAAGCGGGACCAGCGCTTCTTTCTCGACCGCCCCCTGCCCGAGGAATCGCTGCGCCGAATCCTCCAGGCCGCGCGCATGACCGGGAGCAGCAAGAACAGCGAGCCCAATCGCCTGGTGGTCGTGCGCGCGCCGGACCGCCTGCAGGCGCTCGCCGCCCTCAGCCCGTACGCCAAGTTCATCGCGCGCTCGGCGGCGACGATCGTCGTCGCCCAGACGCACAAGCACGAGTTCGACGCCGGGCGCTGCGCCCAGAACATGATGGTGGCGGCGTGGGGGGAGGGCATCGGCTCTTGCCCCGCGCACCTGCCCGAGGCGGAGGTGGCGCGGCTCCTCCGCATTCCCGCCGTGATGCTGGTGAACCGAGTGATCGCCTTCGGCTTCGTCGATCCCGCCCGCGCGACCGCGCCCGCCTCGGTGGCGCGCAAGCGCAAGCCCCTCACCGAGCTGGTTCACTGGGAGACCTGGTGATGCCAACCGCGAAGCTGGGAGAGGTCGAGCTCTACTACGAGGAGACGGGCGCGGGAACATCGCTGGTGTGGAGCCACGAGTTCGGCGGAGACTACCGCTCGTGGGAGCCGCAGGTGCGCTACTTCTCGCGGCGCTACCGCGTGATTACCTACAACCACCGGGGCTATCCGCCGTCCAGCGTCCCCAAGGGCGCCGCTTCCTACTCGCAGGACCTGCTCGTGGGCGACCTCCACCGCCTGCTCAAGCACCTCGGCGTGGGACCCGTGCACCTCGGCGGCTGCTCCATGGGCGCTAACATGGCGCGCGACTTCGCCCTCGCCCATCCCGAGATGCTGCGCAGCCTCATCATGGTGGGAGCCGGCGCGGGTTCGGTGAACCGCGAGCAGTTCCTCAAGGGCCAGGCGGAGATCGCCGCGGGGCTCGACCGCGACGGCCAGGCGCATCGTGTGCGCGGCTTCGAGACCCTCGCCACCCGGACGTCCTTCAAGGCTAAGGATCCGCGCGGCTTCGCCGAGTTCATCCGCCAGGCGGGCGAGCACGATGCCCAGGCGTGTGCCCACCTGGCGCGCGAGGTCATGTCCAAGCGCAAGACGGTGGGCGAGCTCGAGGCGGGGCTGCGCGCGCTGCGCGTGCCCACCCTCATCATGGTCGGCGATCTGGACGCGCCCTGCGTGGAGCCCTCACTGATGATGCGCGCGTTGATCCCGCACGCGGGGCTCGTGGTGTTCCCCGCGTGCGGACACACGCCGAACATCGAGGAGCCCGGCCTCTTCAACACCCATGTGGCCGAGTTCCTGGCCGCCGTCGAAGGCGGGCGCTGGGCGGGCTGGACCGCCTAGCCCCTCACCCTGCCCTCTCCCCTGAGGGGAGAGGGTTGGGGTGAGGGGAGAAGCCTTGTGGAGGCAGGCGGTAGGCCTTCGCGAACTTGCTCGCGAAGACCTGGTAGCCGACGACGAAGGTCAGCTCGACCCGCTCCGCCGCCGAGAAGTGCTCGCGCAGCCGCGCCTCCGCCGCGTCGGACACCTCGCGATCGTCCCGGACGACCTCCTCGCAGAAGGCCAGGGCCGCGCGCTCGCGCGCGGTGAACCACGGGCTCTCCGCGTAGTCCTCCAGCGCCTCCAGCTTGGCCTCGGGGATACCCGCCTTCACGCCCACGGCGTGGCGGATGTCCATTCAGTACGGGACGCCGTAGAGAGTGGCCACGTGGAGCTGGAGCAGCGCGCGGAGCGCGCGGTCCAGGGTGCCGCCGTACTCGATGGCGGTCCAGAGGCCGCCGAGGCCGAGCATCATCGCGGGCCGCTCGGCCATCAGCCGCTGGGGGGTGGGGACCTGGCCGAACAGCCGCCGGCCCACCTGGTAGCTCGCGCGGACGAGAACGCCGTCGGTCGTCATTGAGGGGCCCTCCTTGCCGCCCAGTATGAGCCGCGGGAGCGAGCCGGGCTACGGGTTGTCAAACCGGCTACAATGCCGGGCGGAGGCTGGATATTTCCCTCGACCCTTCGATCTCGTCTCGGGCGCCCGCGCGCGTCGCCGCCCGCATCGCCAATGGTAAGATCTCCGGCATGATGTCACGACGCACGCTCATCTCGGGCGGCCTCGCCTTCGCGGGAGTCGCCCTCGCCGCCGGGCGCGCGTATCCCGCCGCGAAGCCCACCATCACCGTGCACCGCTCGCCCACCTGAGGATGCTGCACCGCGTGGGTGGGCCACCTGCGCAGCAGCGGGTTCACGGTGACGGAGCGGAACGAGACCGACCTCGCCCCGATCAAGCGGCGCCACGGGGTACCATCGGCGCTGGAGTCCTGCCACACCGCCCTCGTGGAGGGCTACGTGATCGAGGGCCACGTCCCCGCGGACCTGATCGACCGGCTGCTCCGCGAGCGGCCGAAGGTAGCGGGGCTCGCCGTGCCGGGGATGCCGGTGGGCTCGCCGGGGATGGAATCGCCCGGCCAGAAGCCCGAACGCTACCAGGTGCTGACGTTCGACGCCGGGGGCCGCACCACCGTCTTCGCCACGCGCTGAAGCACGCCAACTTCTCAACCCGGGGTGTTATCGCATGAGCGCAGAGTCCGACCGCCTGGAACAAGCCCGGAGCCGGAACATCCCGTGGCGCAAGTGGGGGCCGTATCTCTCGGAGCGGCAGTGGGGCACGGTCCGGGAGGACTACAGCGATGCCGGCGACGCGTGGAACTACTTCAGCCACGATCAGGCGCGCTCGCGCGCCTATCGCTGGGGAGAGGACGGCCTCGCGGGGTTCTCCGACGACCGCCAGCTCCTATGCTTCGCCCTGGCGCTCTGGAACGGCAAGGATCCCATCATCAAGGAGCGCCTCTTCGGGCTGACCAATAGCGAAGGGAATCACGGCGAGGACGTCAAGGAGTACTACTTCTACCTCGACTCCACGCCGACCCATTCGTACATGAAGTACCTCTACAAGTACCCCCAGACCGCCTTCCCGTACTCCGATCTCGTCGAGACCAACCGCACGCGCGGCCGGCAGGCGCTCGAGTATGAGCTGCTCGACACCGGCGTGTTCGACGGGGACCGCTACTTCGACGTGTTCGTCGAGTACGCCAAGGCCTCGCCGGAGGACATCCTCGTCCGCATCACCATCGAGAACCGCGGCCCCGAGCCGGCCACGCTGCACGTCTTGCCGACGCTGTGGTTCCGCAACACGTGGTCGTGGGGGGGCGACGGGGCGCGGCCCGCGCTGCGGCAGGCGGCCCCGGGGGTGATCGCCGCCGCGCACCCCGAGCTGGGGCAACGACACCTCTCCTGTGAAGGCGCGACGGGGCTCCTCTTCACCGAGAACGAGACAAACACCGAGCGTCTCTTCAAAGCCCCCAACCGGACGCCCTTCGTGAAGGACGGGATCGACGGCCACATCGTCCACGGCCGCGCCGACGCGGTGAACCCCCAGCGGGAGGGCACCAAGGCCGCCGCCCACTATCCCCTCACGGTGCCCGCCGGCCAGTCGCGGACCCTCCGGCTACGGCTCCACGACGCCGCGCTCTCGGCGCCCTTCGGCAGCGCCTTCGACGCCGTCATGGAGGCCCGCCGGCGGGAAGCCGACGAGTTCTACGCCACCGTCATCCCGAAGACGCTGGGCCCCGATGCCGCCAGCGTGATGCGGCAGGCCCTCGCCGGGATGCTCTGGTCCAAGCAGCTCTACCGCTACGACGTCGACCGCTGGCTCGAGGAGCGCGGCGCCGCCCCCTTCAATCCGAACCGGCGCCGCGCCCCGCGGAACGAGCACTGGCACCACGTGGACAACGCCGACATCATCTCGATGCCGGACAAGTGGGAATACCCGTGGTACGCGGCGTGGGATCTGGCCTTCCACGTGATCGCCCTCACCCTGGTGGACGAGGACTTCGGCAAGCAGCAGCTCGACCTGATGCTCCAGGACCCCTATCTGCACCCCAGCGGACAGATCCCTGCGTACGAGTGGAACTTCGGCGACGTCAATCCGCCCGTGCATGCCTGGGCCACCATCTTCACGTACACCCTGGAGCGCGTGCGCCGCGGCCAGGGGGACGTCGACTGGCTCGAGCGGGCGTTCCACAAGCTCGTCCTGAATTTCACCTGGTGGGTGAATCGAAAGGACCGCGCCGGCAACAATGCCTTCGAGGGCGGATTCCTGGGCCTCGACAACATCGGGGTGTTCGACCGGAGCGCACCCCTCCCCACCGGGGGCTATCTCGAGCAGGCCGACGGCACCGCGTGGATGGCGCTCTTCTGCCAGAACATGGTCGAGATCGCTGCCGAGCTGACGATGCACCGGCCGGTCTACGCGGACATGGCCCTCAAGTTCGTGGAGCACTTCCTGTGGATCGGGCAGGCGCTCATGCGCGCCGGCAACGGCGTGGGGATGTGGGACGAGGAGGACGGGTTCTTCTACGACGTGCTCCGGCTGCCCGACGGCCGGGCGGAGCGGCTGAAGGTGCGCTCCATGGTGGGGCTGCTGCCCATGTGCGCGGTGACTGTCTTCGACGGCAAGGTGGTCGAGCGCTTTCCGGAGCTTCGCGAGCGCCTTCACAAGTTCCTCGGCGCGCGCCCGGAGCTACGGTCGTTCATCCACGACCCCGTCAAGCCCGGTCACAAGGACCGGCGGCTCGCCGCGGTGCTGGACGAGACGCGCCTGCGCCGAATCCTGGCCACGATGCTCGACGAGAAGGAGTTCCTCAGCCCCTACGGCATCCGGTCGGTGTCCCACCGCCACCGCGATCAGCCGTACGTCTTCCACACCGGGGGCCAGGAGTACCGAGTGTCGTATCTGCCCGCGGAGTCCGACAGCGGCATGTTCGGCGGCAACTCCAACTGGCGCGGGCCCATCTGGATGCCCGTGAACGCGCTGATCATCCGGGCGCTGCTCCAGTACTACATGTTCTACGGCGACGTGTTCACCATCGAGTGTCCCACCGGCTCCGGACGGCGGATGACCCTCTATCAGGTCGCCGAGGAGGTCACGCGACGGCTCTCCAACATCTTCCTCCGGGACAAGGACGGCCGTCGGCCCGTGCACGGGGGCGCCCGGAAGTTCCAGGACGATCCGCACTGGCGTGACTACGTCCTCTTCTACGAGTACTTCCACGGGGATAACGGCTCCGGCCTCGGCGCGAGCCATCAGACCGGCTGGACCGGCGTCGTCGCCCGGGGGATGCATCTCTTCGCCACCAGCACGGGAGCGGAGTTCCTCGAGCACGGCAAGGCGGCCGCGGCCATGGACGTGGAGCCGCCGCCCGTCATCGCCACGCGGGCGGCCACCGAGCGCGGGACGGGACGCTGAGATGGACGAGCCGTCCTACCCCTCGCTCTATCAGGTCAACACGCGCGTCTCGCTCACGGAGCGGTCGCGCGCACTCGGCCGCGCCGCCACGCTGGACGACATCCCCGATGCCGAGGTGGATCGCCTGGCCGCGATGGGCTTCGACTGGGTCTGGCTCCTGAGCGTGTGGCGGACGGGGCCGGCCGGGCAGCGGATCTCGCGCGCCAATCCCGAGTGGCGGCACGAGTTCGCGGAGACCCTGCCGGATCTGCGCGAGGACGACATCGAGGGCTCCGGCTTCGCCATCACCGGCTACACGGTGTCGCCCGCGCTCGGGGGTGACGCGGCGCTGCTGCGGCTCCGCGAGCGCCTGCGCGCCCGCGGTCTCCGGCTGATGCTCGACTTCGTTCCCAATCACACCGCGCTGGATCATCCATGGGTGGAAGCTCACGCGGACTACTACGTGCCGGGCACCGAGACGGACCGCGCTCGGGCGCCGCGGAACTACACGTGGGTCAAGCGAACGCATGGCGACCTGCTGCTCGCGCACGGCCGGGATCCCTACTTCGCGGGCTGGCCCGACACGCTTCAGCTGGACTACGGCAACCCGGCCACCCAGGACGCGATGATCGGCGAGCTCCTGAAGATCGCCGGGCAATGCGACGGCGTGCGCTGCGACATGGCGATGCTGGTGCTGCCGGAGGTGTTCGAGCGGACGTGGGGACGCCGGGCGCCGTCGTTCTGGCCCGAGGCGATCCGGCGGGTGCGCGAGCGGGCTCCGGACTTCCGCTTCATGGCCGAGGTGTACTGGGACCTCGAGTGGACGATGCTCGAGCAGGGGTTCGACTACGCGTACGACAAGCGGCTGTATGACCGCCTGCGGGACGGGCACGCGCGGCCGGTGCGCGAGCACCTTCGCGCCGGGCTCGACTATCAGGCGAAGCTGGCGCGCTTCCTGGAAAACCACGACGAGCCCCGCGCCGCCGCGACCTTCGCCCCGCCGGCACACGAGGCCGCCGCCGTCATCACGTTCCTGTCACCGGGCCTCCGCTTTCTGCACCAGGGACAGCTGGAAGGTCGGAGGAAACGGATCTCTCCGCACTTGGTCCGGGCGCCGCTGGAGCCGCCGGACGACGCGCGGCAGGCCTTCTACGCGCGCCTGCTCGCCGTGCTCAAGGAGCCCGTCGTCCGCGACGGCCGGTTTCGCCTGCTCGACTGCGCGCCGGCGTGGGACGGCAACTGGACGTGGGACAGCTTCATCGCCTGGGCGTGGGACACGCCGGACGGTGGTCCGCGCCGCCTCGTGGCGGTCAACTACAGCGGCCATCAGGGGCAATGCTATGTCCGGCTGCCCTATGCCGATCTGGGGGGCCGCGCCGTCCGGCTCCAGGATCTCCTCAGTTCCGTCGTGTACGATCGCGAAGGAAGTGATCTCGCCTCGCGCGGCCTCTACCTCGACATGCCGCCATGGGGGTACCACGTGTTCGAGATCACATCGCGATGACGACGACTCTCCGGCTCACGACCGAAGACGATCCGTATGACTTCTCGGTGGTCCTCGGCGGGCCGCTGTTCCAGCTCGTCCGCCGGGCTCACCTCTCCGACAACGCGCTCGAGCTTCTCCGGCGCCGCCTCCTCGTCATCACGGCGCTCGTGTGGCTGCCGCCGTTCATCCTGGCGGCGCTGGCGGGTCGCGCGTGGGGTACCGCGGTCCGCGTGCCGTTCCTTCTGGACATCGAGGTCCACACGCGACTGCTGGCGGCTTTGCCCCTCTTCATCGTCGCGGAGCTCGTGGTGCATCAGCGCATGCGGCCCCTGGTGCGGCAATTCCTCGAGCGCGACCTGATCGCCCCCGAGTCCCGGGCGAAGTTCGACTCCGCCGTGGCCTCCGCGTTGCGACTGCGAAACTCGGTGGTGGTGGAGGTGCTGTTCATCGCGTTCGTCTATGTCGGCGTCGTATTCCTCTGGCCCCACTACGGCATCCTGCACGCGGCGACCTGGTATTCCCTGCCGACCGACGGGAGCTACCGGCTCACGCTCGCCGGATGGTGGCTCGTGTACGTGAGCATTCCCGTGTTTCAGTTCATGCTGCTCCGCTGGTACTTCCGGATCTTCATCTGGATCCGCTTCCTCGCGCAGGTTTCCCGGTGTCACCTGAGGCTCGTGCCCACTCATCCCGACCGCTCGGGCGGCCTAGGCTTCCTCGCGAGCATCGCCGCCGCCTTCGCCCCGCTCCTCGCCGCGCACGGAGCGCTGGTCGCCGGCTTCATCGCCAACCGAATCTTCTTCGAGGGGGCGAAGCTGACCGACTTCCAGGTCGAGCTCGGGGTGGTCGTCGGCTTCCTGCTCGTCATCGTGACGGGACCTTTGCTCTTCTTCACGCCCCAGCTCGCGACGGCCCGGCGCATCGGCCTGCGCCAGTACGGCACGCTGGCCCAGCGCTACGTGCATGAGTTCGACGACAAGTGGCTCCGCGGGGCCGCGCCACCGGGCGAGCCGCTGATCGGCAGCGCCGATATCCAGTCTCTGGCCGACCTGGCCAATAGCTTCGAGGTCGTGCGCAGCATGAGCCCGGTGCCATTCACGCGGAACACGGTGGTCCAGCTTGCGGTGATCACGCTTCTGCCCGTGGCGCCCCTGCTCCTCACCATGATCTCGCTCGACGAGCTGCTCAAGAGCCTGCTGCAGGTCGTGCTCTAGCCCCGCCGGGGGTCCGGCAATGCCGCGACTTCTCAGCATGTTGGACCTTCGTCCCATAGCGGAGGGGCTCGGCCGAAGGTAGGGTCCCCCCCGAGAGTTCTCGTCTGCCCGGGAGGGACACCGAACCATGGCCAAGAGCGAAGAGGGACGCAAGTCTCTGGACTTTCAGGACTTCTTCTCCGCCGCGGAAGCGAGGATCGACCGTTGGCGCGAGCTGACCGCCCTCGGGCGCGCGTGGGAGACGGCGGTGGCGCGCGGGCAGGCCGCGACGACCGCGCATGCCGACGCCACGCGGCTGCTCGGCGAGGTCGTGGCGCTCGAGGACTACTGGGCCTTTCCGGGCCCGCGCCTGATGACCACGGTCGCCGAGGCCCTTCGCGATCGCAACGCGGCGGTGTTCGCTCGGCTCGTTGGAAAGATCTCGATGGCGCTCGTCACCGGCGCCTACCGGCACGACACCAAGGCTTGGGATCCGCTCGAGGAGGGGGAAGGACGCGTCCTCGACGCGCTACCCCCGGACGCCCAGCCAGGCGAGGCGCACAAGCCGTACTTCGAGGTGCTCGTCGTCACGCCCACCGATCCCGCCCGCTGGGAGCGGGCGCGCACGGATCTCCGGCGGCTCCGCCGTCCGGAAGACGCCTTCGTCTACGAGATCGTCCACGTGGGCAGCTTCGAGGACGCCCTCATCGGCGCGACCTTCAACACGAACGTGCAGGCGGTGGTGATCTACGACGGCTTCCAGTTCCAGTCGCGCCACGACATGCCGGGCATGCGCGACTTCCTCATGCGGAACCGCCGCATCGATCCCGATACCATCGAGCCCGGCGCGCTCGCCACCTCACTCGCGCGGATCGTCAAGGGCTACCGCCCCGAGCTCGACCTCTACCTCCTCACCGACCGCGCCGTCGAGCGCCTGGCGGGGAGCGAGGAAGTGGCGCCTATCCGCCGGATGTTTCATCACGTGGAGGAGTTGATGGAGATTCATCTCTCCATCCTCGACGGCGTCAGCGACCGGTACGAGACGCCGTACTTCAGTAACCTCAAGAAGTACGCCCAGCGTCCCGTCGGCACCTTCCACGCGCTGCCCATCGCCCGCGGCAAGTCGGTGTTCCGCTCGAACTGGATCCGCGACATGGGTCAGTTCTACGGGACCAACCTGTTCCTGGCGGAATCCTCCGCGACCACCGGCGGCCTGGACAGCCTGCTCGAGCCGACCGGCAACATCAAGAAGGCGCAGGAGCTCGCCGCGCGCGCCTTCGGGGCCAAGCGGGCGTACCTCGCCACCAACGGCACGTCGACCTCGAACAAGATCGTCGTCCAGGCGGTCTGCCGGCCGGGCGACATCGTGATCGTCGATCGCAACTGCCACAAGTCGCACCACTACGGCTTCGTGCTCGCGGGCGCGCAGCCGTACTACGTCGAGGCCTACCCCCTCACCCAGTACTCCATGTATGGGGCCGTCCCCCTGCGGACCATCAAGGCGGCGCTGCTCGCCTGCAAGGCGGAAGGCCGGCTCGACCGAGTCCGAGCGATCGACCTCACCAACTGCACGTTCGACGGGCACATGTACAACCCGGCCCGGGTGATGGAGGAGTGTCTCGCCATCAAGCCGGACCTCGTCTTCCTCTGGGACGAGGCGTGGTTCGGCTTCGCGCGGTTCAACGCGTTCCACCGCCGGCGGACGGGCCTGGGCGCGGCGGCCACCTTGACCGCCCGCTATCGCGATCCCGCCTATCGCGAGGAATACAAGGCGTTCGCCGCCAAGACGGGCAAGCTCGACCCCAACGACCGGGGCCTGCTCGACATGCGCCTCCTGCCCGATCCGGACAAGGTGCGCATCCGCGTGTACCAGACCAATTCCACCCACAAGTCGATGTCCGCGCTCCGGCAGGGCTCGATGATCCTGGTGTGGGACGACGACTTCCACAAGGTCGAGGGGCCGTTCGAGGAGGCGTTCCTCACCCACACCTCCACCTCGCCGAACCTCCAGATCATCGCCTCCCTCGACGTGGCCCGTCGCCAGATGGAGCTGGAGGGGTACGAGCTCACGATGAAGATGACGGAGCTCGCCCTGCGGCTGCGGCGGGAGATCAACACGCATCCGCTCATCTCGAAGTACTTCCACGTGGCCACGCCGGAGGAGATGGTGCCCGCGGAGTTCCGCGCCTCCGGCGTCAAGGAGTACGGCCCGCCCCACTCCACCTGGCGGCAGGTCGTCGAGGCGTGGGACGGGGACGAGTTTGCCCTCGACCCCACCCGGCTCACCATCATCTGCGGCTCGGCGGGCTTCGACGGCACCCAGTTCAAGGGCCTGCTCGCGGAGCGCTTCGACATCCAGATCAACAAGACATCCCGCAACAGCATTCTCGTCCAGACCAACATCAACAACACGCGCAGCGACGCGGCCCTCCTCATCAAGGTGCTCGCCGACCTCTCGCGAGAGATCGAGCAGCGTCTCGCCCAGGGCGGTGCGTCCGAGCAGGCCGTCTTCGCCGCGCGGGTGAAATCCTTGATGACCGACGTCCCCGATCTGCCGAACTTCAGTCGTTTCCAGGACGTCTTCCGCGACAATTCCAAGGGGGCGAGCAACGAAGGGCACGTGCGCCCCGCCTTCTTCATGGCCTACGACGAGGCCAACTGCGAGTTCGTGAAGCTCGCGAGCCCCGACATCGACAAGCGGCTCAAGAGCGGACCGGAGATGGTGTCCGCGAACTTCGTGATTCCCTACCCGCCGGGCTTCCCCATCATGGTGCCCGGGCAGGTGATCACCGAGGACACGATCACCTTCATGCGGAAGCTCGACGTGAAGGAGATCCACGGCTATCACGCCGCCCAGGGCCTCAAGCTGCTGAAGCCCGACGTCCTCGCCGCCCGTAAGGGCAACGGAGGGAGCAATGTTTGAATGGTTCGCGGTGACGTTTCGCCAGTATCCCGAGATCGCCATCTTCCTTTCCATCGGTCTCGGGTACTACTTCGGCAAGTTCACCTTCAAGGGCATCGGCCTGGGCTCGGTGACGGCCACCCTGCTCGCCGGCGTCATCATCGGCCAGATCGGCATCACCATCAATCAGCCGCTGAAAGCATTCGCGTTCCTCATGTTCCTCTTCGCGGTGGGCTACGGGGTCGGCCCCCAGTTCGTTCGAGGAGTCGCCAAGGACGGCCTGCCGCAGGCGATCTTCGCCGTGGTGCAGTGCGCCTTCAGCCTGATCGTGCCCGTCGCGATCGCCAAGATGGCGGGCTATGACCTGGGCTACGCCGCGGGCCTCTACTCCGGCTCGCAGACCATCTCCGCGGCGATGGGCCTCTCCACCGACGCCATCAACCGGCTCGGCCTGCCCCCCGACCAGGTGAAGGGGCTGCTGGACAACATGCCCATCGCCTACGCGGTGACCTACATGTTCGGCACCGTGGGCTCGGCGATCATCATCGCCCTCGTCTGCCCGGCTCTCATCCGCATGGACCTCGTCGCCGCCTGCAAGGACTACGAACGGCTACAGGGTGGCACCGCCGCCATGGGCGGCGCCGGCTCGGCGTGGCACCGGTGGGAGCTGCGTGCGTTCAAGGTGCGCGCGGGCGGGAAGGCCGTCGGACTCCGGGCCGTCGAGGCCGAGGCCATGGTCCCGGACGCCCGCGTCTTCGTGGAGCGGCTCCGCCGGGCCAACGGGACCATCGAGGACGCGGCGGCCGACACCGTGATCCGGGAAGGCGATATCGTCGCCGTCGCCGGCGCGCGAGAGGTGCTCGTGAAGGTGATCGGCGAGGCGGCGCAGGAGGTCGACGACCCCGAGCTGCTGAATGTCCCGGTGGAAGGCGTGGACGTGTACGTGACCAGCAAGGAAGTGGACGGCAAGACGCTCGCCGAGCTGGCCCGACTCCCTGCGGCGCGGAGCGTCTTCCTGTCGAAGATCGTCCGGGGCGCCGTCGCCACCTCCATTCCCATCCTGCCCAACACCAAGATCAACCGCGGCGACATCCTCACCCTGGTCGGCCGCACCCAGGACACCTCCGCCATGGCCAAGGTGCTGGGCGTGCCCGACCGGCCCAGCGACGTGGCCGACATGGCGTTCGTCGGCGCGGCCGTTACGCTCGGCGCGCTGATCGGCGCCTTGGTCCTGAAGGTGGCCGGCGTGCCCCTCACGCTGTCCACCGCGGGCGGCGCCCTCATCGCGGGCCTCGTCTTCGGCTGGCTGCGCTCGACCCGACCGTACTTCGGCCGGATCCCCTCGTCCACCGTGTGGTTCATGAACTCCGTGGGGCTCAACATCTTCATCGCCATCGTCGGCATCTCGGCGGGCCCCGGCTTCGTCAATGGCCTGAAGACGCAGGGCGTCGGCCTGTTCCTCTGGGGAGCGGTGGCCACTACCGTGCCGATCATCCTCGGCCTCTTCGTCGGTAAGTTCATCTTCCGCTTCCACGACGCCATCCTTCTCGGCATCCTCTCCGGCGCGCGCACGACCACGGCGTCCCTCGGCCTGGTCTGCGACCGGGCCCAGAGCCAGATTCCCGCGCTGGGCTACACCGTCACCTACGCCGTCGGCAACACGCTGCTCACGATCTGGGGCATGGTCCTCATCATGCTGCTGTCGTGAGGGCGCGTCGCTAGCGCCTTCAGGAGATCACCATGGCCATTGACCTGACGCAGTTCGACAAGATGGGGCCGTTCGAGATCAAGGACGAGCTGATCAAGCTCGCCAAGAAGACGTCGAAGACGACGCAGACCGCCTTCCTCAACGCCGGCCGCGGCAACCCCAACTGGATCGCCACCGAACCCCGCGAGGGCTTCTTCCTCCTGGGCCAGTTCGCCCTCACCGAGGCCCGGCGCGTGATGGAGCATCCGGCGGGCGTCGCCGGCATGCCGGCGGCATCGGGAATCGCCGGCCGCCTGGAGGGCTGGCTCGCGAAGCACGCCGACGCGCCGGGCGCGGCGTTCCTCGCCAAGATGGTCCCGTTCGCGGTCAAGGAGTTCAAGTTCGACGCCGACGCCTTCGTCCACGAGCTAGTGGACTCGATCATCGGCGACAACTATCCCGTTCCCGACCGCATGCTCGTCCACAACGAACGCATCGTGCATGAGTACATCCAGTGGGCGGTGTGCGGGAGCCCCCGTCCGACCGGAAAGTTCGACCTCTACGCGGTGGAGGGCGGCACCGCCGCGATGTGCTATCTCTTCAAGTCGCTCAAAGCCAATCGCTTGCTCGTGCCGGGCGATACCATCGCGCTCGGCACGCCCATCTTCACGCCGTACCTCGAGATGACGCACCTCGAAGACTACGCCCTCAACGTCGTCAACATCGCGTCGCCGCAGGAGAACCGCTTCCAACCCACCGACGCCGAGCTGAAGAAACTCGAGGATCCCAAGATCAAGGCCTTCTTCCTCGTCAATCCCGGCAATCCCACCGGGATCGCGCTGAGCAAGGAGTCGATCGGCAAGATCGCGACGCTGGTGAAGACGAAGCGTCCGGACCTGATGCTGCTGACCGATGACGTATACGGGACCTTCGTGCCCGGCTTCCGGTCGCTGCTGGGCGAGCTGCCCCACAACACCATCGGCGTCTACTCGTACTCGAAGTACTTCGGCTGTACCGGCTGGCGGCTGGGCGTGATCGCGCTGCACGAGGACAACATCTACGACAAGATGATCGCCAAGCACACCGGCGACCCGCTCAAGGCGCTGGACAAGCGCTACGGCGCCCTCACCCTCGAACCGAGGAAGATCAAGTTCATCGACCGGATCGTGGCGGACAGCCGCGACGTCGGGCTGAACCACACCGCCGGCCTGTCGCTGCCCCAGCAGGTCATGATGACCATGTTCTCCCTCGCCGAGCTGATGGACGTGGAGAAGCGCTACCAGAAGGCCTGCATGGAGATCGTGCACCGGCGCGCGCATGCCCTGCTGGAGGGTCTCGACCTGGAAGTCCCGCCCAACCCGCTGTTCAACGCCTACTACGCCCTCATCGACTTCGAGTTCTGGGCGCGCAAGAACATCGGCGAGGAAGCCGTAACATACCTCAAGAAGAACGTCCATCCGCTCGACCTCGCCTTCCGTCTGGCCGAGACCCAGGGGATCGTGCTCTTGAACGGCGGCGGCTTCGAGGCGCCGGACTGGTCGCTGCGCGTCTCCCTGGCCAATCTCGGAGACGACGTCTACGACGACATCGGGCGGGGCGTGCGCGCCATCGCGCGGGGCTACCGGGACACCTACGAGGCCTCGAAGCGAGCGCCGAAGGCGTAGGGGCTCGGACTTCCAGCGGGCCGGGAGGCCGGCGCTTGGACCAAGGTCCAATGGCACCGGGGGCGGGCCGGGTGAGAGGCTCGCCCGGACACCACGGGAGAGGTGTGCCATCATACCCGCGGGTCGGGCACGGCACCCTCACCGCCGCAGGAGCGTTCATGACAAACAAGCGCTGGTTGGGAGTTCACCGCGGGACGGCATGCATGCTCGGACTCCTCCTGCTCGGGGCCACTCTCGGGTGCGACGGGGCGAAGGGAGCCAAGCCGGCCCAGGCCCCGCCGCCACCCATCGTCATCGTCGCTGTGGTCGAGCAGCGGGCGGTCCCCATCTTCCGCGAGTACACGGCGCGCACTGAGGCCGTGCCCACCATCGAGGTGCGCGCGCGTGTGGCCGGAGTGCTCGAAGAGGTGCAATTCAAGGAAGGCAGTGAGGTCAAGCAGGGCCAAACCCTCTTCGTCATCCAGCGTGAGGAGTACGCGGCCGCCCTGGAGACGGCGCGCGCCCAGCTGGCCAAGGCCCAGGCCGACCTGACCCGCGCCCGAGACGCGTCCGTGGTGGACCGCTACCGCGCCACGCTCAATCAGCGGAAGGCCGACCACGGCAAGTCCCAGCAGGACGTCAATCGGTACCGGCCGCTCGCCGAGGCCCGGGCCATCCCCCAGCAGGACCTCGACACCGCGCTCTCGCAGGAAAGGGTCACGGCGGCCGGCGTGGCAGCGTCGGAGGCCGAGCTCAAGGACGCCGAGCTGGCTCAGCGCACCCAGATCCAGCTCTCCGAGGCCGCCGTCAGCTCGGCCCGGGCGTCCGTCATCCAGGCTCAGCTGAACCTCGACTACACCACGGTGAAGTCTCCCGTCACCGGCGTGGCGGGCAAGGTGCAGGTGGACCGCGGCAACCTCGTCGGCAAGTCCGATCCCACCGTCCTCACCACCGTCTCCAGCATCGACCCCATCTACGCGGACTTCTCGATCGCGGAAGTGGACTATCTGAGGCTGGCGCCGCGGCTTCGCCTCGGCGAGTCGGGACGCGTGGAGGGCAGCGGCGCCGTCCTGACCCTGCTCCTGGCGGACGGGAGCGAGTTCCCCCACAAGGGCCGCATCGCGTTCGTGGACCGGGGCGTTGACGCCAAGACGGGAACGATCGGCGTGCGCGCCGCGTTCCCGAATCCGCAGAAGATCCTCCGCCCCGGCCAGTTCGGCCGCGTGCGGGGAATCGTCGAAGAGCGGGCCGCGGCGATGCTGGTGCCCCAGCGCGCCGTCATGGACCAGCAGGGGACGAAGATCGTGTTCGTGGTCGGCGCCGACGACAAAGTCGTGCTCAAGCCGGTGACGCTCGATGAGCGCATCGACGACTCGACCATCGTCACGAAGGGGCTTGCCGTCGGCGAGCGTGTGATCGTCGAAGGGATGCAGAAGGTCCGGCCGGGCGCGCAGGTCAAGGCGGAGCAGGCGCCGGCGGTCAAGCCGGCCGTCCAGCCGGCAGCGCCGGCGCCCGCCAAGCCGGCCTCCGGAGGCTAGACGGTGGCCCAGTTCTTCATCCGCCGCCCCATCGTCGCGATCGTCATCTCGATCCTGATGGTGCTCATGGGCGTCTACACTCTCAGCAGCCTCAACTTCGAGCAGTATCCCTTCCTCGCCCCCCCCACCATCAAGGTGATCGCGAACTATCCCGGCGCCTCCGCGCTAGCGGTGGAGCAGTCCGTGGCCACGCCGATTGAGCAGGAAGTCAACGGCGTGGACAAGATGATCTACATGCAGTCCTCGAACACGAGCGACGGCCGCATGTCCCTCGAGGTGAACTTCCAGGTCGGGATCGATCAGGACACCGCCAACGTGCTCACCCAGAACCGGGTGGCCTCGGCCCAGGCCCGCCTTCCCCAGGAGGTCAACGCCCAGGGCGTGACGGTGAAGAAGCAGAGCCCGAGCATCCTGATGCTCATCTCCGTCTACTCGCCCAACGGGTCGTACGACGCCAATTACCTGATCAACTACTGCGGCATCAACATTCGCGATCAGCTCCTGCGCATTCCCGGCGTCGCTCAGGTGGATCTGTTCGGCGGCGCCGACTACGGCATGCGGGTGTGGATACGGCCCGACAAGCTCGCCAAGCTGGGGCTGACGCCCGCCGACGTGATCAACTCGGTCAAGGAGCAGAACCTCCAGGCCCCCGCCGGGAAAGTCGGCGGGGCACCCACTCCGAAGGACCAGGAATTCACCTACACGGTGGCCGCTCCCAGCCGGCTCGTATCGACCGAGGAGTTCGAGAACATCATCATCCGGGGGACGGAGGGCGCCTCCCAGGTGCGCATCCGCGACATCGGGCGCGCGGAGCTGGGGGCGCAGGACTACAACTCGTTCGGGCGTCTGGACGGCAAGCCCGCCGGCACCATGGCGGTGTACCTCCTGCCGGGCGCGGATCAGCTCAAGGCGGCGCACACGATCTACGAGACCATGAAGCAGCAGCAGGGCATCTTCCCGCCGGACATGGACTACAAGATCGTCTACGACACCACCCCGGCCGTCGAGGCGTCGATCCACGAGATCGTGAAGACCTTCGTCGAGGCGCTCATCCTCGTGACGATCGTGGTCTTCATCTTCCTCCAGTCGGTGCGGGCGACCATCATCCCGCTCTTGACCATCCCGGTGTCGATCATCGGCACGTTCATCTTCTTCCCCATGCTGGGCTTCTCGGTGAACACACTGTCGATGTTCGGGCTCGTGCTCGCCATCGGCATCGTGGTGGACGACGCCATCGTGGTGGTGGAGGCGGTGATCCATCACATGGAGCACGGACTCCCGCCGCGAGAGGCCACCGTGCAGGCCATGAAGGAGGTGTCGGGGCCGGTCGTCGGCATCGCCCTCATCCTGTCCGCCGTCTTCGTGCCGGTCGCCTTCCTGGGAGGCCTCACCGGGCGGATGTATCAGCAATTCGCGCTGACCATCGCCATCTCCGTGCTCCTGTCGGCCTTCAACGCGCTGACGCTCACCCCCGCGCTCTGCGCGATGTTCCTGAAACCGGGCAGTCACGGGATCTCCTGGGGTCCGCTGGGCGCCTTCTTCCGCGGCTTCAACTGGGTGTTCGACAAGGCGACCAGCCGTTACATCGGGGTCGCGGGCCTGCTCGTGCGCCGGTCGGTGCTCACGATTCTCTTGGTCGTAGTGGTAGCGGTGGGGGCCGGCCTCTTCGCCAGCGCCCTCCCCGCCGGGTTCATCCCCGAGGAGGACCAGGGCATATTCGGCGTCAACGTGCAGCTTCCGCCGGGCGCGTCGCTCGAACGCACGGCGGGGGTCCTCACGATGGTCGAGGAGATCATCGCGAAGGCGCCCGGCGTCGACGCGAGCACCTCGGTCGGCGGGTACGGCGTGGTCACCGCCACCTATCAGCCGAACTTCGGCACCGTGTTCGTTCGACTCAAGCCCTGGGAAGAGCGGCACGGCAAGGAGCTCCACGTCACCGGGATCATGGCCTCCCTCCGTCCCAAGTTCGCCCAGATCCCCGAGGCCATCATCTTCCCCTTCAACATCCCCACCATCTCGGGGTTCGGCGCGTCCGCCGGATTCAAGATGCTGCTACAGGACCGGAGCGGCACCCTCTCGGTGGACGAGCTGGGAGCGGAGACGCGCCGGTTCCTCGCCGCGGCCCGCCAGCGCCCTGAGCTCGCCAGCCTCTTCACCTCGTTCGACCCGAGCTACCCGCAGGTGAAGGTAGACCTCGACCGCGAGAAGGCACGGAGCCTCGGGGTGCCGATCGACGACGTCTTCGCCGCGATGTCCACCGCCATGGGCGCCGCCTACGTCAACGACTTCAACCGTTTCGGGCGGCTCTACCGTGTGTACGTGCAGGCGGAGGCGGACTACCGGCGGCGGGCCGAGGACATCGGCCAGATCTACGTGCGGAGCAAGAGCACGGGGACCATGATCCCCCTCTCCACGCTGCTGACGATCACGTCCACCGCCGGCACCGAGATCACGACGCGCTTCAACCTGTTCCGCTCCGTGGAGGTCTCCGGCGCGCCCGCGCCCGGCTTCACCTCCGGCCAGGCGCTTGCCGCGCTCGAGGAAGTGTTCCGGACCAACATGCCGAAGGAGATGGGCTTCGCCTACTCCTCGCTGTCCTACCAGGAGAAGGTGGCGCCCCCGGCGGGGCCGACCTTCATCCTCGCCATCGTGTTCGTGTTCCTCCTTCTCGCCGCCATGTACGAGAGCTGGCGCCTGCCCTGGGCGGTGCTGCTCGCCGCCCCCACGGTGGTGCTCGGCGCGAGCTTCGGCGTCTGGCTCATGGGCTACGACAACAACGTCTACGTCCAGGTCGGCAACATCATGCTGATCGGCCTCGCCGCCAAGAACGCCATCCTGATCGTCGAGTTCGCCAAGCTGAAGTACGACGAGGGGATGCCGGCGGGGGAGGCCGCCATCGAGTCCGCCCGTCTCCGGTTCCGGCCCATCCTGATGACCGCGTTCGCCTTCATCCTCGGCGTGGTGCCGCTCATGCTCGCCAGCGGCGCGGGAGCGGCGTCGCAGAACGTCATGGGCACCTCGGTGTTCTGGGGCATGCTGATCGCCACCGCGCTCGGCGTGTTCCTGATTCCCGGCAACTTCACCTTCGTGGAGACCCTGCGCTTCGGGCGCAAGAAGCCCGCGGTGGCCGCGCCGCCGGCGATGGCCAAGCCGGCGGAGCACTCATGAGGCGGCTCGCGCGGCTCGCTCCCGCCCTCCTGCTCGCGGCCTGCACGGTGGGCCCCGACTACGCGCGGCCGCCGATCGACACGCCGCGGGAGTTTCGCGGCGCGACGGCGGCGCCCACCGAGCCCTCGCTCGCCGAGCAGGCATGGTGGCAGATCTTCCCCGACGAGACCCTCCAGGCGCTCATCCGCGAGGGGCTGGCGCGCAACTACGACGTGCGAATCGCGGCGGCGCGCATCCTCGACGCGCGCGCCCAGGTCACCATCGCCCGCTCCTTCCAGTTCCCCGAGGCCCGGGGCTTCGTGAGCGCTCCGTATCAGCGGATAGAGGGAACACTCGCGCCGCTGCAGACGCGGGAGACGCTCGCCCCCTCGGGCGGGCTCGATCTGGCCTATGAGCTCGACCTCTGGGGCCGCTTCCGGCGGGGCTCCGAGGCCTCGCGCGCGGAGCTGCTCGCCACCGAGTACGGCGCGCGCTTCGTGATCACCACGTTCGTCTCGGACCTGACGTCGGCCTATTTCCTGCTCCGGGCGCTCGACGAGGAGCTCCAGATCGCCCAGAGCACCCTCGATTCACGGACCCAGTCGCTCACGCTCGTCCGGCGTCGTGAAGCGGGCGGGGTTTCTGGCCTCATCGACGTGCGCCAGTCCGAGATTTTGGTCGCGGGGGCGGCGCAGTCGGTGCCCGACATCGAGCGACAGATCGAGCAGACCGAGAACGCCATCAGCATCCTGCTCGGCCGGCCGCCCGCTCCGGTGCCGCGGGGCCGGGAGCTGCGCGCGCAGGTGGCCGTCACCGCGCTGCCGGCGGGCGTACCATCGCGGCTGCTCGAGCGCCGCCCCGACGTGCAGCAGGCGGAAGAGATCCTCCACTCGGCGACTGCGCGCATCGGGGTCGCGAAGTCCGACTACTTCCCGCGCGTGTTCCTGTCGGGCTCGGTGGGGGCGGGCGGCCTCATGGTGAACGGCCAGATGTATGGCCCCCAGGGCATCTTCGCTCTCCTCCCCTCGCTCACCGTGCCGATCTTCAACGCGGGGCGCGTGACCGCCGGGGTCGAGTCGGCGCAGGCCCGCGCCGAAGAGGCCATGCTCCAGTACCAGCTGGCGCTCATCGGGGCGTTTCGCGACGTCTCGGACTCGCTGGTCGAGTATCGCAAGCGGCGCGAGGCGCGGGTCCAGCAGGAAGCGCTGGCGGTAGCCGCGCGAGACACTACCCGGCTCGCGAACTTCCGCTACACAAACGGGGTGACCACGTATCTCGAAGTGCTCGATTCCGAGCGCCAGCTGTTCGATTCGGAGCTCGGGCTCATCCGCCTGCAGCGCGACGAGCTGCTCGCGGTGGTCCGGCTCTACAAGGCGCTCGGGGGTGGGTGGCTGGAAAGCGACGGCCGCGCGCAGTAGGCGAGATAGTAGGTGACGAGGAGCAGCGCGGCCAGGGCCAGCGCGATGGCCTGCATCATCCACATCCCCGCGATCCCCCAAGACGGCCCCCAACCCCCGCGGAAGGCCACCTGATAGCCGCCGAACACGCCGATCCCCCATAGCGCCACCGCGTGCACGACCGTGGGTGCCACCGCGATCTTGTAGGCCCGCAGGACGAAGCTGGCCACCGTCTGCAACGCGTCGAAAAGGTGAAAGGCGGCGAGATACGGGATCAGCGTCAAGGCCATCGTCGCCACCCCGAGGTCGCTCGTGTAGAGCCGCACGATGCCGTCCCGCAGCGCCCACACCACGGTCACGGTGGCGACGGCGACGACCGCACCCATTTGCATGCCGGTCAGCGCGGTGGCGCGCGCCCGACGCCCATCACCCGCGCCGATGGACTGGGCGGTGAGGGTGGCGGTGGCGATGGAGAGCGACAGCGGGATCATGAAGCAGACCGCGGCCATGTTGGCCACCACCTGATGGCCGCCCATCACGGTCGTCCCGAGCCGCGCCGCGAGGAGCGTGATCACGGTGAAGGACGTCGCCTCCAGCGTGTAGGAGAGGCTCATGGGGATGCCGAGCGCGAACAGCTCACGCAGGATGCGCCAGCGCGGCCCAACCCAATGGATCGTGAAACGACGATAGAACGGGTCGCGCCACATGTAGGCGATGCCCATGGCGAAGAGGGCCCAGAACACCAGCACGGAGGCGAGGGCGGCGCCGACCGCCCCCATGCTCGGAAGGCCCAGCGCGCCGTAGATCAGCGCATAGCTGAGGAGGATCTTGAGGCCGAGACCCACGAGCTGCAGCGCCATGACGACGCGGGGCCGAGAAACCGCGGTGTTGAGAGAATAGATGGCGCGGAACAGGAGCGAGCCGGGCAGGCCGAGGCTCAGCACGCGGAGGTACTGCGTCACCAGCGCCTCCACTTCGGGCGGGGCGTGGAGCCACACCAGCCAGAGCTGCGGGAAGGCGAGCACGACGAAGCCGACCGCCGACAGGATCAGCGCCATCCACAGCCCCTGCACGTAGGCGACGCCGATCGCCGCGTAGCGGTCGGCGCCGTAGTGCTGGGCGATGATGGGGTTGAGCGCGCTCACCGCCCCCAGCAGGCCGACGAACACGGTGGAGTAGACGCTCAGCCCCAGGCCCATCGTCGCGAGGTCCACGGCGGAGGCATGACCGGTGAGCACCGTGTCCACCACCGCGAAGGCCACAGCGCCAGCTGCCCGACGAGAATGGGCTGGGCCTGTCCCACGATGCCGCGGGCGATCGACGGTCCGGCGGCCCTCGGACCGGACTCTAGGATGCGATCACCCGCAGCGCCTCGCGGACGATGTCCTGCTTGCGCGCGGGATCGGGCTCCGTGGTCGAGAGCGCGAGGAAGGCGGTCTCGATCCCCGCGTCGAAGTACCGGATCAGCCGCCGGCGGATCTCGGGCAGCGCCCCGCGTGTGAAGAGATCGTCGAGCAGCGTCTGAGGGATGGCGGCAACGGCGGCCTTGCGGTCGCCCGCCTCCCACGCGCGCCACATCGGCCCCAGCGCCTCGGTGCGCCCCAGCCACTCCTGGAAGTGGCGATAGACGGGGACATTCAGGTATCCGGCGACGTGGCGGCGCACGGCCAGCTCGGACTCCGGCGTGACGGGGTCGAGGTTCACGAAGATGCGCGCGGTGATCTCGACTGACTCGGGATCGCGTCCCGCCTTCTCTGCCGCCTCGCGCACCACCGCCATGGACTTCGGAACATCCTCCGGCGCGAGCCAGTTGAGGATGACGCCGTCGGCCACCTCGCCGGCGACCTTGAGGATTCCGGGACGCAGGGCGGCGACGTAGATGGGCACGGGCTTCGAAGGCGGCTTCGACAGACGGAAGCCGTCCACCTCGAACGTGGTCCCTTTGAAGACGACGCGCTCGCCGGTCAGCGCCTGGCGGAGGAACAGCACCATCTCTCGCACGCGGGTGGCGGGCTTGTCGAAGCGGCCGCCGTTCCACTTCTCGATGATGACCTGGGAGCCCGAGCCGAGCCCGAGAATGAAGCGGCCCGGCGCGACGTCGGCGACGCCGGCGGCGCACTGGGCCAGCGTGGCGGGGCCGCGCGTGTACACGTTGGCGATGGCGGTGCCGAGGCGGAGATTCGTGGCCATCCCGATGACGGCGAGCGGCGAAAAGCAATCGAGCCCGTCCGACTCGAACGACCACGCGTCGGTGTATCCCCAATGTTCGGCGTCGCGCGCGAGCGCGGCGTGCTCGGCGAGAGTGAATCCGTCCTGCGGCACCGACAGGGACCAGCGCTTCCGGGCGGCCATGGCGTCGTCTCCGTTCGCCGGGTCGAACCCGGCGGGGTTGTGGGCGTGTCGTGATTCGGGTAAAGTCCCTGCACAGTCTAGTGGATATGGCCTCCCCCATGCTGGGCGACGTGATCGAGTTGACCGTGGTCGTTCGCGACCTCGACGAGGCCGTGGCGCGTTATCAACGTCTCTTTGGGCTCAAAGAGCACCACCGGTTGGACTCCAAGGAGTTCGGCTTCAAGAGCGCCATCCTCCCCCTGGGCGCCGGCCACATCGAGCTGCTCATGCCGACGGACCCCGACAAGGCGGCCGGCCGTTTCCTCGCCAAGAACGGCGAGGGCGTGTACCTGGTCGGCTTCGAGACCAAGGACGTGGCAGGGGCGGCGGACCATCTCCGCAAGGAAGGCGTGCGCGTCGATCAACGTGGCGACAAGATCGCGTGGGTGCACCCGCGGGAGTGCAACGGGCTCTTCGTGGAGATGCGCCACCGCGAGCGGTACGACTAGCCTCTCCTTTCGGAGCGCGCTCCCATGCCGTCCTTCCCCGGCTATACCCTTCCCGACGAATTGCGGATGCTCGCCGAGCAGATCCGGCGCTTCGTGCAGGAAGAGATCATCCCCGCCGAGCAGCGGGTGGATCCCGACGCCGAGGACCTCGCCGACGACGATCACAAGCGCCTGTCTGATAGCACGAAGGCGGCTGGTCTGTGGGCGCTGGGCGCCCGTGAGGAGTATGGCGGCGGCGGGCTCGACACGTTCGGGATGTGCGTGGCGCTGGAGGAGATGTCGCAGCACCGCATGGGCCTCTACGTCCCGGGCTGCGGCGTGTTCGGGCGCTACCCGCCGCCCGCGATCTGGGCGGGCACCAAGGCGCAGATCGAGAAGTACGCGATCCCCACCATCCGCGAGGGCTGGGAGACCTTCTTCGCCATCACCGAGCCCTCGGGCGGGTCCGATCCCGCCGGCGCCATCCAAACCCGCGCGGAGAAGCGCGGCGACAAGTGGGTGCTCAACGGGAGGAAGGTCTTCATCTCGCGTGCGCACGACGCGCCGTGGGGGGTGGTGTTCGCGCGCACCGACAAAGGCAAGGGGCGCGCGGGCATCTCCTGCTTCATCCTGGAGCACGGCACGCCGGGCTTCCACACGAGCGAGATCAAGGTGATTCGCACCGCCGCCCGCCCCAACGACGTGGTGTTCGAGGACTGCGTGCTCCCCGGCGACGCGCTCGTGGGCGCCGAGGGGCAGGGCCTCGACCTCGCCTTCGACCTCCTCGTGAAGAACCGCTTCCCCTACTCCGCCTGCAATCTCGGGGTGGCGGTAGCGGCGCATCGCATGGCCATCGCCCACGCCAAGCAGCGGTCGACCTTCGGCCAGCCCCTGGCCCAGCGCCAGGCCATCCAGTGGATGCTGGCCGACGCCGAGGTCGAGCTGCGCGCCTGCCGGTGGATCATCTGGTCGGGCGCCTGGAAGGCCGACCGAGGCGAGGACGCCCGCGTGGAAGCTTCCATGGCCAAGCTCTATTCCAGCGAGGTGCTCGGCCGCGTCATCGACGCCGCCGTGCAGATCCACGGTGGCTACGGCGTCTCCAAGGAGTTCCCCCTGGAGCGCTGGTACCGCGAAGCCCGCGTCCGCCGCATCGGCGAAGGCCCCAGCGAAGTGCACCGTATGGTGATCGCGAGGCAACTGCTGCGATGAAACCAAGTGGGTGGGGGGGTCCGGGGGAGGAGCGGCCCACGCTCCCCCCCGGCTTCAACAAATCAAAGGGCGTCGCATGACAGAAGAGCTCCGACTGAAGATCGAAGCCGGTGTCGCCACCCTGACCATGAATAGGCCCGACCGGCGCAATGCGATGAACCGCGCGATGCTGAGCGGGTTGGTCGAGCACATGGAGACGCTCGACAAGAATCCCGACGTGCGCGTGGTGGTGGTGCGCGGCGAGGGGCCCGCGTTCTGCTCGGGGATGGACCTGCGCGAGATGCGCGCCCGGCAGGACGATCCCAAGGGCGATCCCGAGAGCGGCGTCACCCAGGTGCTGCAGCGGGTCGAGCGCTCGCGGCACCCGACGATCGCCATGGTGCACGGCGACGCCATCGCGGGCGGTTGCGAGCTGGCGCTGCACTGTGACCTCCGTATCGCCGCCGAGGGCGCGCGCTTCGGCATGCCGCTGGCGCGCATCGGCCTGCTCGTGCCCTTCGCGCTGGGGCAGAAGCTGGTGGAGATCCTGGGCCCCGCCCACACCCGGCACCTCCTCTTCACGGGCCGGCCCATCGACGCCAAGCGCGCGTACGAGATCGGCATGGTGCATCAGCTGGTCGCCCCCGCCGACATCGAGCGGGTGACCTACGAGCTGGCCCGGCAGATCGCGGAGAACGCCCCGCTCTCGCTGGCCGGCATGAAGCAGGCGATCACCCGCATGATCGCGCTCCGCGAGCAGATCCCCCACGAGGACATCGACGCGCTGGCGCGCCAGGCCCATCGCAGCGAGGACGCCAAGGAAGGCGCCGCCGCGATGCTGGAGAAGCGCAAGCCCGCCTTCAAGGGCCGCTAGGCCCCGCACCGAGAGGACACCATGGCCACCTTCAACTTCGAGCTCCACGAGCTGCCCCCCGAGGCCGAGGCCCTGCGGCAAGAGGTCCGCGAGTTCCTCCGGGCCGAGCTGCCCAAGCTCGCCGCCGAGGAGCGGCCGCGCACCTGGGGCGGGCATCATCCTGAATTCTCGAAGAAGCTGGCCGCGAAGGGCTGGATCGGGATGACGTGGCCCAAGAAGTACGGCGGCCACGAGCGCTCGTTCCTGGAGCGCTACGTCGTGCTCGAGGAGACCCTCGCTGCCGGCGCGCCGGTGAGCGCCCACTGGGTGGCCGATCGCCAGTCCGGCCCGCTGCTGCTGCGCTTCGGCACGGAGGAGCAGCGCCAGCGCTTCCTGCCGCCCATCACGCGGGGGGAGCTGTCGTTCGCCATCGGGATGAGCGAGCCGGACTCGGGCTCGGATCTGGCCTCCATCCGCACTCGCGCCGAGAAGGTCCCGGACGGCTACAAGGTGAACGGCACCAAGATCTGGACGAGCAACGCGCATCTCTCGGACTTCGCCATCTCGCTGTTCCGCACCCAGGTCGTGCCGGACAAGAAGCACGAGGGTCTCTCCCAGTTCCTGGTGGATCTCCGGAACACCAAGGGCATCTCCATCCGGCCCATCTACGACCTGGCCGGCGGGCACCATTTCAACGAGGTGCACTATGAGGACGCCTTCGTGCCCGAGGAGCTGCGGGTCGGCAAGGAAGGCGACGGCTGGAAGCAGGTGACCACCGAGCTCGGCTTCGAGCGCAGCGGCCCCGAGCGGTACCTCTCCTCCATCAGATTGGTCCTCGAGCTGCTCAACGAGGTGGGCAAGGAGCCCGGCGAGCGCGCGGCGGTGCTCGTGGGCCGGCTCACCGCGCATCTGAACACGCTTCGCCAGATGTCGCTGTCGGTGGCGGCCATGCTCCAGGCGGGCAAGAGCCCGAACCTCGAGGCCTCGGTGGTGAAGGACATCGGCACCACCTTCGAGCAGGAGATCCCCGAACTCGTCCACGCCCTGATCGGCGCCGAGCCGCACCTGAACAGCGGCAGCGAGTTCGAGAAGACGCTCGGCTATCTGGTGCAGCACGCTCCGTCCTTCTCCCTGCGCGGCGGCACGCGCGAGATCCTGCGCGGCATCATCGCGCGGGGCCTCGGGCTGAGATAGCTTGGCGAGCTGTAGCCGAAGGCGAGGCGAGCGAACATGGTAAGTGTCCGCGTTGCACTACGAGAGAGGACCTGACATGGCCGACGAGCTTCAGACCTTGCTGGCCGATACCTGCACGCGGCTCTTCACCGACCGCGTCACGCCCGCCCTCATCGAATCCGCCGAGAAGGGCCAGTGGCCCGCCGACCTGTGGCAGGCCGTGGAAGAGGGCGGCCTCACCCTGCCCCAGATCCACGAGCAGCATGGCGGCGCCGGCGGCACCTGGGACCACGCGCAGGTGGTCCTGAGCGCGGCAGGGCGCTTCGCGGTGCCTCTGCCCATTGCCGAGACCATGGTGGGCGCGTGGCTGCTATCGTCCGCCGGTCTCGACGTGCCCATGGGGCCGATCACGGTGGCGCCCACCCAGCAGAACGATCGGCTCTCGCTGCGCCGCGACGGGAGCGGCGGGACGCTCAGCGGCACCGCGGCGCGCGTGCCGTGGGGACGCAACGCCAAGCACGTGGTGGTGCTCGTGGAGAGCGGCGGCAAGCCCATGGTCGCGCGTGTCGCCGGCGGGGCCGCGAAGGTCGAGCCGGACACCAATCTCGCCATGGAGCCGCGCGACACCCTCACCTGGTCGAATGCCGCGGTGATCGCCGCCGGCACCTCCGACGGCCTGCAGCCGGATTCGCTCTGGTTGGCCGGCGCCATGGCGCGTTCGGCGCAAATGGCGGGCGGACTCGAGTTCCTGCTCTCGCAGTCGGTGAAGTACGTGAGCGAGCGCAAGCAGTTCGGCAAACCGCTCTCCGCCTTCCAGGTGATCCAGCAGAACCTGGCCCTGCTTGCCGGCCACACCGCGGCGGCGGGCATGGCCGCGCAGGCGGCCTTCCACGCCATGGCGAAGGGCGACGCCGCCTTCGAGATCGCCTGCGCCAAGGTGCGCGTGGGCGAGGCGGCGGGACTGGGCGCGGGCATCGCGCATCAGGCGCACGGCGCCATCGGCTTCACCTACGAGCACACGCTGCACTTCGTCACGCGCCGTCTCTGGTCGTGGCGGGCGGAGTTCGGCGCCGAGGGCCACTGGGCCGAGCGGCTCGGCCGCGAGGTGGCGGCGCGGGGCGCCCAGGCGCTCTGGCCCATGCTGACCGCACGGTGATCCATCGCGCGTTCTTCAACGCAAGAGGGTGACATGCTGACGACTCGCCTCGGCGACGTGACCATCACGCGCGTGATCGAGATCCCGCGCTCGTACAATCCCACGCCCTCCATGCTGCCGGACTCGAGCGCGGAGGCCATCGCCCGGCATCACGGCTGGCTCAAGCCCGACTTCTGGGACGACACCACCGGCGACATGGGCTCGCGTATCCAGTCCTACGTGGTGAAGACGCCGAAGCACACCGTGGTCATCGACACCGGGGTGGGCGACGACAAGGAGCGGCACGAGGTGCCGGCGTGGAACAAGAAGAAGGGCACGTATCTGGACGACCTCCGCGCCGTCGGGGTAACGCCGGAGGAGGTGGACTATGTCCTCTGCACGCATCTCCACGTGGACCACGTGGGCTGGAACACGCGCCTGGTCGGTGGGAAGTGGGTGCCGACGTTCCCGAAGGCCAAGTACGTGATGGTGGGCTCGGAATTCGAGTTCTGGAAGCGTGAGCAGCAGGAGGGGCGCGATGCCTCCGGGTGCTTCACCGACAGCGTGGCGCCCATCATGGAAGCGGGCAAGGCCGTGCTGGTGGACGAGACCTTCAAGGTGGACGAGCATCTCCGCTTCGAGCCCTCGCACGGCCACACGCCGGGCCACTCCTGCGTGCGGCTCAGCACGAAGGCAGGCGAAGCCGTCTTCTCCGGCGATCTCATGCACCGCGTGGTACAGGTCGCGGAGCCCCAGTGGTCAAGCAAGTTCTGCACTGACATGGCGCACGCGGCACGCACCCGGAAGGCCTTCGTGGAGCAGATGGCCGACTCCGGCATGCTCGTCTGCGCCGCGCATTTCCCCCGCCCCGGCTTCATCGTGAAGAAGGACGGGGGGCATCGCTTCGCGCTAGCCCCGGAGGCCTGAGATGGCCCTGCCGCTCGAGGGAATCCGGGTCATCGAGCTCGGAGGCGCCTTCGCCGGGCCCTTCGCCGCCGGCATCCTCGCCCGCATGGGCGCGGACGTGATCAAGGTGGAGCGCCCGGAGGGCGACGACGCGCGCGGCTGGGGTCCGCCGTTCTGGAACGGCGTGTCGCCCGCCTATCTGGCCATGAACTCCGACAAGCGCGGGATCACGCTGGATCTGAAGGACCCGAAGGACATCGCCTGGCTCATGGACGAGGTGACGCGCGCCGACGTGCTCGTCCACAACATGCGGCCGGGCGTGATGGAAGAGCTGGGCCTTGGTGCCGATGTGATGCTGCAGAAGAATCCGCGCCTGATCTACGCGGCGATCTGGGCGCTCGGGCGCACGGGGCCGCTCAAGCTCAATCCCGGCTTCGAGCCCATGGTGCAGGCCTTCTCGGGCCTCATGGCCATGAACGGCGACGAGGACAGCCCTCCCACGCGCGTCGGCACCTCGCTGCTCGACTTCGGCACCGGCATGTGGGCGGCCATGGGCGCGCTCGCCGGCATCATCCAGCGCGGGCGCACCGGCAAGGGGTGCGTCGTGGACGCCTCGCTGCTGGAGACCGCGCTGGGCTGGCTTACCGGCCACTATGCCTCGTATCGCATCTCCGGCGAGGTGCCCGTGCGGCATCGGACGGGCTCGAGCCGCCTCATCCCCTTCGAGGGCTTCGAGACCAAGAACGGCGAGATCATCATCGCCGCCGGCAACGATCGCCTCTTCGCCAAGCTGGCCGCCGCGCTGGGCCACCCCGAGTGGGCGACCGACGCGCGCTACGCGAAGAACACCGGCCGCTCCGCCAACAAGGAGGAGCTGCTGGGGAAGATCCGCGAGATCGTTGCCACCCGCACCAAGGGCGAGTGGGTCGACGTGCTCGAGGCCGCCGGCGTGCCCTGCGCGCCCATCCACTCCTTGCCCGAGATCGTCGAGCATCCGCAAACCAAGGCCATCGGGATGCTTCAGCCCGTGCCGGGCGCGGAGAACCTCGAGCTGGTGGCGCTGCCCCTCAACTTCGACGGCGAGAAGCCGAAGATCCGGCGCGCGCCGCCCAGCCTCGGCGAGCACAACGCGGAGGTTCGCGGCACGAATGAGGCGCGGCCATGACAGCGGGCTCGACGGCAGGAAAGACCATCCGGGCCCAGTTCTACCGGGGCGCGCGGCGCTTCGTACCCGGCACCGCGCCGTTACCCACGGCCGGCGCGGGCGAGGCCCTTCTTCGCGTGCGGCGGGTAGGCATCTGCGGGACTGATCTGCACATCTACGAGGGGCATCTCGATTCCCGCGTGGGCCACGGCCGCATCATCGGCCACGAGACCTTCGGCGAGGTGGTGGAGGCGCCCGCGGGCGCCTCCGTGCGCGCGGGCGACCGCGTCGTCATCAATCCCGTGGTCTCGTGTGGCGAGTGCCGCGCGTGCAAGATGGGCGCGTCCTACGTCTGCTACAACTTGAAGGTCCGCGGGGTCGACGTGGACGGGGGGATGCGCGAGCTCTACCCGGTGCCGGTGGATCGGCTGCTCAAGGTGCCGGACTCGCTCAGCGACGACCACGCCGCGCTCATCGAGCCCCTGGCCGTCGCCACTCACGATGTCACCCGCGCGCAGGTCAAGCCCGGCGACGCCGTGCTCGTGTTCGGCGGCGGCCCCATCGGCGCCCTCATCGCCATGGTGTGCCGGCATCGCGGCGCGCGCGTGGCGGTGGCGGAGATCAATCCGTTTCGCGTCGACATGCTGAAGGGCCTGGGTCTCGAGGTGGTGGGGCCGGACCGCGACGTGATGACCTTCGTGAAGGACTGGACGCAGGGCGAGGGCGTCGACGTAGCCTTCGAGGTGACGGGCAACCCGAAAGCCGTGCGCCTCATGACCGATGTGGTGCGCGTGTGGGGCACCATCAGCATCGTGGCCATTCACTCGGAACCGATGCCGGTCAATCTTCTGGCAATGTTCTCGCGCGAGCTCAATATGCACGCGAGCCGGCTCTACACCTGGGAAGCGTGGGAGGAGGCGATCCGCCTCGCCGCCGCCGGCGCGGTGACGCTCGCGCCCCTGGTGAGCCGGAAGATCCCACTCGAAGCCCTCGGCGAGGGCATGGAGCAGGCCCTAAAGGGCGGTCCGGTGATGAAGGTGCTGGTCGACCTCACGCAGTAGCCAGGCCGGCTGATGAATGGATCCTTCCCCACCGAGCGTGCCGCCAAGCGCGCGATGCTCCTCGCCGCGGTCGAACGCCTCCGCGACGTGGTCACCGCCAGCGCCGCGGAGGGCGAGCGGCTGCGGACCCTTCCGCCCGCCACGGTGTCCGCGCTCGCCGATTCGGGCCTCCTCGGCCTCAAGGTGCCCGAGTCGCTCGGGGGCGCCGAGGCCGATCCCGTCACCCAGCTCGAGGTGCTCGAGGCGCTGACTCACATCGACGCCTCCGCGGGCTGGTGCCTCATGGTCGCGACGACGGCGGTGGGGCTGCCCGCGGGCTTTCTTCCCGATTCGGCCGTCGGCAAGATCCTCGCGGGCGGTCGCGTGCCCTCCGCCGCTGTCGCCATCATGCCCACGGGCGTTGCGACGCCGGTGGACGGCGGCTATCGTCTGAGCGGCCGCTGGCCCTTCGCCAGCGGGGTGCGACACGCCGAGTGGCTCACCGCCGGATGCTGGGTGCGCCGAGACGCGCAGGACCCCGGCGAGCGGCACATCGCCGTCTTCCCCGCCGCAGCCGCCGAGATCCACGACAACTGGCAGGTGGCCGGCCTCGAGGGCACCGGCAGCAACGACTTCTCCGTCACCGACCTCTTTGTGCCCGCCGAGTTCGTCTGGAACCCGGCCACCACCCGCCCACGCCGCGGCGGCCCGCTGTACCGTCTGGGCATGCCCGCCTTCGTCGCCTACGAGCACGTAGCCTTCGCGCTGGGCCTCATGCGCCGAGCCCTCGACGCCGCCGTGGAACTGGCGGGCTCGAAGCGACGCGGCGTCAATTCGCCCGCGCCCGTCTCCGAGCGCGCCACCTTCCAGGCGCTGCTCGGCGAGGGCGAGATCCGGCGGCGCACGGTACGCGCAGGCGCCATCGAGCTTTTCGAAGCCGCCTGGACCACGGTGTGTGCCGGCAATCCCCTGACCCGCCAGCAGCACGCGGAACTACGCAGCATCGCCGTACACGCCACCGAAACCGCCGCCGAGGTGGTGACTGGCCTCTTCCGTTCGGCCGGCGGCGGCGCCCTCTACCGCACCGGCGTCCTCCAACGCTGCCTCCGCGACATCAACGCCGCCGCCCAGCACATCATGGTCTCCGACTCCGCCTACGAACGCCTGGGCCAGATCCTCCTCGGCGTCCCCGACGTCGACCCGATGGGCTAACCAAGCGCAAGGAGACACCACACCGGGAGGGGCGGGCACAGCCGGGGGCGGGGCGCGCTCGCGGGGACCGTGGCTTCTGCGGATCGCCGAAGGCGCTCGCCCCCATCTCGTGGCTCGTCAAGAAGCCCAAGCGCGCAAAGACGGTGCGCGTCCCCGCGAGCGCGCCCCGCCCCCGGCTGTGCCCGCCCCGCGACTGCGGCGTTATCCCTCCCCCTGCGCTCCCGTGGCTAGGCCAGCGGGACGAGAACAGAGAGGCGCGGGGAGTCTCCGACGACGCGCGTGATGTGGCCCTGGCCCGTGAGATCCTCGGCCAGCACGACATCGCCGGGGCCGATGCGCGCCACCGTGCCGTCGCCCACCTCGATCTCCGCCTGGCCCGAGAGCGTGATCGAGTACTGCCGGCGAGGCGCGCAGTGCCAGGAGAGCACGTAGCCCGCCGGCGCCGTCCGGAACGAGATGCCGCTGGCAGCCCGCATGGGCGTCCCTTCCCCGTGGGCGCCCTCGGTGTCCGTGAAGGGCCGCATGTCTGGCTTCTCCTCCACGATCTTCGACCGGCCATCCGCCCCGCTGTAGAGCCGCCAGAACCGGGGCATGGTCAGGGCCTCCCGCCGGCAAGCACGTGCCGCTCGAACAGCGCGCTCAGGATCTCGTCGATCGCCGCCGAGGCCCAGATGTCGAAGAAGGGGGAGCGCTGCATGGCGAGGAACTCGCGCCCGTCGCGCTCCTTGCGCTGCTCCTCCGTCTCGCCGGGTCGCGCCGCCTGCTGATGGCCGCGCACGCGGTCCTTGTGGTAGATGGCGGGATACTCGACGTAGCGGTGTAGCTCGCGGAAGTCCTTGGTGTAGACGACCGCCACCGGCAGCGACGCCCACTCGCCGCCGTCCTTCCGGTTCAGGAACTCGAGCATGAGGTCGTGGTTGCCGTCAGGGTAGGCCGCGGGATCGGGGCGGCGGGTGCCCAGGATCTTCTTGCCGTCGCGATTGAAGATGCGGAATTCGAGCCCACCCGCCTCGGCGAGCCGCGCGAGCATCGGGATGTCGCGACGGCAATCCGACGACCAGTCCTCGGAGACGGCGAGGAGCCGGGTCGGCGCGTCGGGCTGGGTCACGAGCCACTTGATGGCGGCGGTCTGATGCTCGCTGAGGCGGGCGCGCGCGTAGCGCTCGCGAAACACCGTGCTGTTGTCTTTCCGAATGGTCGCCTTGGAGCCGCTGTCGGGGAAGTACCCACCCCAGGCCTCGCGGGCGAGGTTCTCCGGGCTGCCGACGTACCGCACGTACTCTTCGAAGGTCATGCCCTTGGCGAACCGCTCGGCGGTGACGACGCTACCGGTCATGCGCTCCTCCTTGTCTGACTCCGAGACTGGGGCTCAGGTCTGGGTTGCTCCGGCGGCCTCGCCCACGCTCGCCCGCGAACGACGGACATCGGCCTTGACGTCCTGCACCACGTCGCCGGCGAGCTCGATGGCGACCTCGTGGCGCTCTACCTCGAGGTAACGCACCGTCGAGAGCCATCCCACCAGGCGCCGCGTCTGCGGGCGCACCCGGCGCCCCCGATAGAAGAGGGTCTTCCGGTCGTCGGCGGGGAAGTGCTCGGCCACCTCGACCTCGCTGCCGCAGAGGCGGAGGACCTCGTCGTGGGTGGTCTCGCCCGGCCGGATGCGGGCGAGCACGTCCGTTGTGAGCAACACGCCCGCCCGCCGCTCGCGCGGCACCCGATTCCACCCAACGTGAAAGCGCCCGGACAGCTGCTGCACGAGCAGCAGCGCGCCGCGGCCGATGAGCGGACCCATGGAGTAGCCCAGCCCGAGCAAGACCAAGGGCACCACGACGACCACGGCCGCTTGGGCTCTGGAGAAGTACCCGTACTGCACGCTCAGGCGCTGCGGCGCGATCCCTTCACCGCTCTCGAGGAAGAGCGAGACGGTCTCGGTGCTTTCCGCCGTCTCGCTGACCCCGCGGACCGCGCCGGGCGGGGCCACGGTGTCGATCTTGAGGTGATGGGAGTCGCTGAAGCTCACCACCATCTCCGCGGGGGCGTCGCCCAGCCGCACGAGGCGGTCGCGATGGCCGAGGTACATGCGAAAGAGCGGGCGCCGGCGCACTTCGTGGAAGGTCATGGCGAAGACCCGCCGCTCGCCCAGGAACCAGTGCTCGAAGAAGGTGGCGGGCTTGGCCTTCACCACGGACAGACTGGGCACCTCCAGCACCGCGAGCCAGTCCGGGTCGGTGAGCCGCGGCGTCGCGGGGAGGCGGATCCAGGTGGCGGGCGCGCTCAGGCCCAGCTCGGCACCGGTCTGCACGAAGGTGACGTACGGCGCGCCGCCGGCGACGGGCTCGCGCGCCGCCGGGTCCCCCGCGCCCCCGATGCGCCGAGCGCGGTAGGCCAACCGTCCCTCGTCCACCACCTCGAACCCGAGGGCGGCCACCTTCTGGGCGAGGGCCGTGTCGCGGGGGCCGAGGGCAGGATCGCCCCTCACGTCGCCGGGCCACAGCAGATAGAGGTCGGGCACGCGTGTGCCCGGGGGTGCCATGACGCTGAAGAGCAGGCGCACCCGCACCGGCCCCTCCGCCGGCGTGACCGTCGCGCGAATAGCGAGGGGCGCGATGCGCAGGTCCGGACTCGGTGTCTCCGAGAAGAACGCCTGGCCCCGCGCGGTCGCGGGCGCCGCCAGGGCGAGGATGAGGACGACAAGCAGCGCGGGGGGACGCATCGCAGCAGCGATCATACCCTCACCGGGAACTCCCGGATCACCTCTCCCAGTGTGTCCGCCGCGGCGGCAAGCCGACGCTCGTCGGACCCCCCGAAGCCGAGGACGAGGCCGCGGCGCGCCGGCCGGCCCGCGTAGCACGCGGACAGCGCGGTAGCGGTGATCCCACGGGCGGCCGCCCGGCGCAGCACCTCTCGATCGTCGACGCCGGCGGGCAGGAACGCGGAGAGATGCAGGCCCGCATCCGCGCAGTGGATGGTGAGGACGTCGCCGAGGCGTGCGCGAATCCGCTCGACGAGCGCGTCGCGGCGGCCGAGATAGAGCTTGCGCATCCGGCGGAGATGCCGGGCGAAGTGGCCTTCACGCAGGAAGTCGGCGAGAACGGCCTGGGTGAGCGTTGGGGAAAAGATATCCAGCGCCTCGCGCAGCCGGACGAAGGTGTCCCGCAACGGAGGCGGCACCACCACGTAGCCCACCCGCAGGGAGGGGAACAGCACCTTGCTGAAGGTGCCGATGTAGATCACCCGCGCGCCGCGATCCATCCCCTGCAGCGCGCCGAGCGGCCGGCTCGCGTAGCGATACTCGCTATCGTAGTCGTCCTCGACGATCCAGCGGTTCCCACCCCGCGCCCAGGCGAGGAGGGCGAGCCGGCGGGCCGCGGTCATGGAGATGCCGAGCGGATACTGGTGCGAGGGCGTCACGTACACGAGGCGGGCGCGGCGGCCCTGGGCGGCGAGGCGCCCGACGTCGATTCCCTCGGCATCGAGCGGGATCGGCACCACGGTGGCTCCGGAGGTGCGGAGGGCGTCCCGCACCCCCGGGTAGCCCGGCTCCTCCACGCACACCGCGTCGCCGGGAGCCAGCAGCGCCATGGCGCAGAGCTGAAGCGCCATCTGCGAGCCGGACACGATGAGCACGTGCGCGGCGTCGCAGCGCACGCCGCGCGCGGTGGCGAGGTACTCGGCGATGGCCTCGCGGAGGGGGACGTGGCCGGCGGGATCGCCGTATGCCATGAGAGCGCTGGACTGGCGCTTGCCGTGTCGCCAGAGCAGCCGCCCCCAGACCCGGTGCGGAAACTGGTCCAGGGCGGGCATGCTCACGCGGAACGGACCCAGTCCGCCCTCGTCGCGGGGCGTCGGGGGCGGAGACGGCGACCCGGCCGGACCGGGCGCGCCGGCCGCGCGCGTCAGGTCGTCGGGTATGTCGCCGGCCACGAAGGTGCCGGCGCCCACGCGGCCCTCGATGTATCCCTCGTGGAGCAGCTGCTCGAACGCGTTCACCGCGGGCAGCCGCGAGATCTCCAGCTCGTCGGCGAGCGCCCGCGTCGAGGGCAGCCGCTGCCCGGGACGGAGCCGGCCGGTCAGGATGGCCGCGCGGTAGGCGTCGTAGATCTGCCGGTAGAGCGGCACCCCCGAAGGGCGCACGAACGGTACGAAGGGGACGACCTGGGACTCGGGGGCGCCCCGGGATCGGATAGTGGTCATAGCACTTCCTCCTAAAATGGTCATTGTGAGCATACCAAGTCGCGCCTAGCCTGCGCGTACGGAAGGAGGGCACCCCATGACACGCAACGGCCAGAAGGACTTCGACTTCCTGATCGGCACCTGGAAGATCCGTAACCGGCGGCTGCGCGAGCGTCTCAAGGGCTCGACGCAGTGGGACGAGTTCGACGCGACGTCGGTGGTCCGCCCCGTGTGGGGCGGCCTCGCCAACATGGACGAGTACGAGGGCCACGCGCCCTTCGGGCTCATCCAGGGCATGACGGTGCGCCTCTACGACGCCGCCGCCGGACAGTGGCGGCTTCACTGGGCCAACCGAGCTACCGGGATCTTCGACGCCCCCATGATCGGCCGCTTCGAGAACGGGCGGGGCGAGTTCTACAACCAGGAGCTTCACGAGGGCCAGGCGGTCTACGCGCGCTTCATCTGGTCCGGCATCACCGGCACCGCGTGCCGGTGGGAGCAGGCGCTGTCGCCCGACGGCGGCAAGACCTGGGAAACCAACTGGACCATGGAGATGACGCGATGGGAGCGGTAGCGGGCACGGAGCTCGTCATCTTCGGGCGCTTTCGCGCGCGGCCGGGCCACGAGGAGGCGGTGGCGAACGCGTTCCGCGAGGCCACCCCCTTCACCCGTCGGGAGCCGGATTGCCTGAGCGTCGAGGTGTTCCGGTCGATCCGCGACCCGCGGCTCTTCTACGTGCACTCGCGGTGGAAGGACGAAGCGGCCTTCGAGCATCACGCGGGCCTGCCCCACACGGTTCGCCTGATCGAGACGGTCGAGCCCCTGATCGACCATCCGCTCGACGTCGCGCGAACCGAGCGGTTCGCTTAGATGGACCGTTCGAGGTTCCCGGTGGTCGAGCTTCGGCGCTATGCCATCCGCCAGGGCGAGGCCCCCGCCTTCGCGTGCTGCTTCGAGAGCTTCTTCCCCGAGGCCTTTCAGCAGCTCGGCGCCATCATCTTCGGCGACTTCGTGGAGCGAGGGCCCGCCGCCACGTTCACATGGCTCCGCGGCTACCCGGACATGGCCGCGCGCCTGACCGCGAACGAGGCGTTCTACGGTGGTCCCCTGTGGAAGGAGCACGCGGAGGCCACCAATGCCCGGCTGCTCGACCACACGAACGTGCTGCTTCTTCACCCGCTGAGCCCCGAGCGGGGCCTCCCCGTGCTGCGCGCGGTCGATCCGATCCAGGGGGCCGCCGGCGCCCGCGGCGTCATGGTCATCCAGATCTTCATGGTGGCCGACGGCACGCTCGCTACCTTCGCGCGCGAAGCCGAGGCGGCCTTTTCCTGCTACCGCGAGGCCGGCCTCCGCGAGCTGGGTGTGCTCGTCACTCTCGACGTCCCCAACAACTTTCCCCGCCACCCCGTCCGCACGGACGGTCCCCACTTGGTCTGGCTGGGCCTCGCCGAGAACGACCGGATGGTCGAGACGCGCTACCGTCCCCTCGCCGAGCGCCTCCTGCCGCGGCTCGCCGCCACCGGCCTGCTGCGCGGCCCGACCGAAGAGGTCGTCCTCGATCCCGGGCAGCGTTCGCGCCTCCGCTGGCTCAGGCCGACAACATGAGCTCGAAGCGGATGAGCTTCGGGGTGAAGCCGAGCCGACCAAAGGCGGCGTGCGCGGCGGTGTTGAACCCCCACGAGTTCAGCTCGACGGCGCGAATGCCGCGGTGGCGGGCCTCCGCCAGCACCGCGTCGATGAGGGCGCGCGCCGCTCCCTGCCGCCGCCAGCGCGGATGCACTGCGATCTGATCGATCTCGCACCAGCGCCGGGCATGGGTGAACGGGCGCGCGGGGCGCTCGTGGAAGTAGGCCAGGACGTACCCTACCGGCGCACGATCGGCCTCGGCGATCCATATGCGCGTGGCCGGCCCCTCGGCCAGAGAGCCCAGCCACGCGGCGGCCTCGTCGGGGGGAGCCGGCCGGAAGAAGTCCGGCCGGGCGTCCAGGTGAAGCCCGTGTACGAATTCGTTCAGTCGGGCCAGCGTCGGGCCATCAGCGGGTACGGCATCGCGTATGGTCATGGCCGTTCTTCCTCCAGCGCCTTCAGCGCGTGGTCGAGCGCGTCCGCGAGATCGGCGGAGACGCGCGTCAGCGGTAGCCGGCACTCCGGAGAGGCGATGAGGCCCTGCCGCCACAGGCAATGCTTGATGGGCATGGGATTGGCCTCGCGGAACAGCAGCGAGACCAGCGGTCCGAGGCGCGCCCAGGCCGCGCGCGCCGCCCGGTGGTCGTTCGCCTCCATGCGCTCGTGCACCTCGATGAAGCGCTCGGTGCCGAGATGCGCGGAGGCGAGGATGCCGCCGTCGCCGCCGTGGGCGAGCGTGACGAAGAGCATGGCATCATCGCCCGTCATCACCGCGAAGCCTTCCGGGCGGTCCCGCAAGAGCTCGAGGGACCGGGAAAGATTGCCGCTCGAGTCCTTCACGCCCACGATGGTGGGCAGCTCGGCCAGCCGCAGCAGCGTGTCGTTGGCGAGGTTCACGCTCGTCCGGTACGGGATGTTGTAGATCAGGATCTCCCGCGCGGTGGCCTCGGCGATGCGCGTGAAGTGCGCGCGCAGCCCGTCCTGCCCCGGACGGTTGTAGTAGGGGCACACGGAGACGATGCCCGCGAACGGGTAGCGCTCGAGGCGCTTGACCGCCTTGACCACCTTGGCGGTGGCATTGCCGCCGATCCCCACGAACACCGGCACCCGCCCCGCGACCACGCTCACGGTGCGGTCAACGAGCGCCTCCATTTCATCGTCGTCGAGCGTGGGGCTCTCCCCGGTGGTGCCGAGCGGGAAGATTCCCCGCACGCGCCGGGCCAGGTAGTGCTCGAGCAGCCGCTCGTAGCTGACGAGGTCCACCGCGCCGTCGCGGAACGGCGTGATGATGGGCAGCCAGATTCCCGAGATGTCGGTCATGCGCTTCTCCTTTTCGGTTCCCGGAACGCAAAAAGGCCCGCGACCGGGTGGTCGCGGGCCTCGAAGGTCCGGAACGTCGTGGAATGCCGACTAGGGCTCTCCTCCGGCGCGCGCCACCAGCGTCGCTGGGCGTCCCGGATATCGGGACCCCAGCCGGCTCTTCTCGGCGGCGCGCTTGAGCCGTGAGGACATGGTTCGGCTCTTATACGTGGGGCGTCCGCTCGTGTCAAGCGGAGGTGCTAGGATCGAGGCGCGAGGAGGCGCTACCGCGAATGCCCACGACCCCCGGACGGATTCACGAGCTGGAGCACCACACTGCGGAGCGGGCGACCACCCGGCCCGTCGTCGCCGGCACGCAGGGCGTGGTCTCGGCGGGGCATCCCCTCGTCGCCATGGCGGGCATGCGCATGCTGCTCGCCGGCGGCAATGCCTTCGACGCGGCCGCCGCCGCGGGCTTCGCCGCCGCCGTCGTGGAGCCGACCGCCTCCTACACGCTCTGCGGCGAGTGCGTCGCCATGGTGTACGACGCGCGGCGCGGCGAGACGCGCGCGCTGAGCGGCCAGGGCACCGCGCCCACGCTGGCCACCATCCCGTTCTTCCGCGAACGCGGCTTCGACCGCATCCCCACCGGGCCCGGTAGCGACGCGCATCTCTCGTTCACCGTGCCCGGCGCGGTCGACGCCTACCTGACCCTGCTGGAGACCTATGGGACGCGCACGCTGTCGGAGGCGCTGGCGCCCGCGCTCGAGTACGCCGAGCGCGGCTTCCCGATGTACGAGTACATGCGGCAGATGCTCGCGATCCCCGAATCGAGGAGCCAGTTCGACCTGTATCCCCCCGGCGGGCACGACGTGTTCTATCCCGGCGGGGAGGCGCCGTCGCTGGGCGCGCTCCTCACCCAGCCGGCGCTCGCGGGCACGCTGCGGCGCCTCGCCGAGGCCGATCGCGGGGCGCGCGGACACCGGGCGGCCGGCATCGCCGCCGCGCGCACGCGCTTCTATCAGGGCGACATCGCGGAGGCGATCGGCGGCTTCTCCACGCGGCTCGGAGGTCTGCTGCGCGCCTCGGATCTCGCCGGCTATCGCGCGCGCCTCGAGGTTCCCGTGCGGATCGCCTTCGCGGGCCGCGACATCCTGGGCCAGTCGGCGTGGACACAGGGGCCCGTGCTCATGCAGGCCCTCGGCATACTCGCCAGCCTCGACCTCCGCGCCCTCGGCCACAACACCGCTCCCTACATCCACGCGGTGTCGGAGGCCTTGAAGCTCGCCTTCGCCGACCGCGAGCGCTACTACGGCGATCCCCTGCACGCCTCGGTGCCGCTCGCCGAGCTGCTTGCCCCCGCGTACGCGGCGGAGCGGGCGCGGCTGATCCAGATGGACCGCGCCGCCCCCGAGGCGCCGGCGCCCGGCGAGCTCTGGCCGGATTGCGCGGCCCGCGCGCGCGCCGGCGTCGACGCCCACGCCGCGGAGCCCGGCGCCACCGCGCCCGTGCCCGACGGCACCACCCACGTGGCCGCCATCGACCGCGAGGGCAACATGATCGCGCTCACGCCGAGCGGCGGCGTGTTCCGCAAGTCGGCCTTCGCGCCGGAGCTCGGCTGCACGCTGAGCACACGCAGCGAGATGCTGGTGCTCGAGGACGGACACCCCAACGCCCTCGCGCCCGGCAAGCGGCCGCGCACGACGCTGGTGAGCTATCTCATCTGCGACGGCGGCGTGCCTACCACCACCGTGGGCTGTCCCGGCGGCGACGACCAGGCCCAGGCCGATCTCCAGATCATCCTGAACCTCCTCGTCTTCGGCATGAACCCGCAGCAGGCGGTGGAGGCTCCGCGCTTCTCCACGCAGACCCTCGTCAACTCGTTCTACCCGCGCGTGTACAAGCCGGGCGTGCTCCACGTGGAGCCGGGCATCTCCGAGGCCACGCGCGCGGAGCTGACCGCGCTCGGCCACGCCGTCACCGAGATCGGCGCCTGCGGCATCGGGGCGGTGGTCTCCCACCGTGACCCCGAGTCGGGCGTCCTCTCCGCCGGCGCCGATCCGCGACGTCCCACCTACGCGCTGGCCTGGTAGCGATCCCTACGCTACGCGCTGCACGAACGAGCGGTCCTCGACGAGCACCGCGCCGGATTGCCCGACGCGTCGCGCCACCTCCGTGTGCTCGGGGTCGGCCGCAAGCGTCTCGCGGTAGTGCTCGTAGGCCGCGAGGCTCGGGAACTCGATGAGCGAGAGCCCGACATTGGTGGGGCCGGCGAACTTCGTCGGCGCGAAATAGCCGACGACCTTGCCGCCGCAGCGCTCGATGGGGCCGGCCACGCCCTGCGCGTAGCTGGTGAAGTCGGCGACCTTGGCGGCGTCGAGCGTATAGCGAATGCACAGTGTGATCATGTCCTCCTCCTTGGCTGGAGTATGGCGAGGCGAGGCGCGAGCGTCCACGCCGAACGCTTCGATCCAGACCGAAGCGTCGCGGCTTGCCGCGCGCGGGCGCCGGCTCTAGTGTGTAGGCATGGGCGACACGGACATGCTCTCCACCGTGGCGGGGCTCCTCGGCGAGCCCGCCCGCACGCGCATCTTGACCGCGCTCCTCACCGGCCGCGCGCTGACCGCGAAGGAGCTGGCCTACTTCGCGGGGGTGACCGCGGCCACCGCGAGCAGCCACCTCTCCCGGCTCGTCGCCGGCCATCTGCTGGTGATGGAGAAGCAGGGCCGCTGCCACTACTATCGCCTGCGGTCGGCGGAGGTGGCCCGCGCCATCGAGGGCCTGATGACGGTGGCGACCGTGCCCGCCCGCGACTGGCCGCCACAGCATCGCGTCGAGCCCGCGCTGCGCGAGGCGCGCATGTGCTACGACCACATCGCCGGGCGCCTCGGCGTCGCGCTGTGCGACATGCTGCTGCGCCGCCGACACGTCGTGCTCACCGACGGCGGCGGTGAGGTCACGCCCGGCGGCGCGCGGTTCCTGGCCGGGCTTGGCGTCGATCTGCCGAAGGCGCGCGGCGCCAAGCGCCAGTACTGCCGCGGGTGTCTCGACTGGACCGAGCGGCGCCATCACATCTCGGGCGCGGTGGGGGCGGCTCTCGCCGAGGCTCTCCTCGAGCGGCGCTGGATCGCGCGCGTCCCCGACAGCCGGGCGCTGGCCGTGACCGCCGCCGGGCGCAAGAAGCTCGCCGAGCTCAAGGTCGCCGACTATGCGATCGAGCCTGCCTGCCATCCCATCCACGCGGTGGCGGGACGGGCTTGACGCCGCGCGGCCACCTCCGCTAGAGTCCTGCCGCACCGTCCAGCTCGACCGCGCCGTTCGCGTGGACCGTCCGGCTGTCGTCCCGTCCCGTGGCTCTCGACCAACTTTCGGGAGGAACCGCCATGGATCACGATCCCAGCGCCGTCAGCCGCCGTGACCTCTTGAAGCTCGTGGGCGCCGCCGCTGCCGCGGGCGGCTCCCTCGATCTGCTACGGCCCGGACCTGCCGCCGCCCAGACGCCCAAGCGGGGCGGCACCATCCGCCTGGCGGGCTTCGACGCGCCGCACTTCGATCCCCATCAGACCCCCCACTGGTGGACCTTCATCTATACCTCGCTGACGCACGGAGGGCTGGTCCGGCACAAGGCCGGTCCGAGCGTGACGCCGGGGACGCTCCCCATCGAGCCGCATCTGGCCGAATCGTGGGAGCGGCCGAACGACACCACCTACATCTTCAAGCTCCGCAAGGGCGTGCGGTTCCACGCGAAGCCTCCCGTCAACGGGCGCGAGATGACCGCGGAGGACGTCGTCTTCACCTTCCAGCGGGCGCTCACCATCAAGGGCAACCCCAACCGCGCCGCCTACGAGGAGATCGACAAGGTCGAGGCGCTCGATCGCCACACCGTGCGCTTCACCATGAAGGAGCCGTTCGCCTGGTTCCTGGAGAGCCCCGCCCTCTCTGCCATCCTCCCCAGGGAAGCCGCGGACAAGGAGGGCCTCTTCAAGTCGCCGGAGACGGTGATCGGCACCGGGCCCTGGATGTTGGAGCGCTACGAGCCCAACGTGCGCGTCTCCTTCGTGCGCAATCCCCACTACTTCCAGCCGGGGCTCCCCTACGTGGACGGCATCGAGTTCCGCATCGACACCGACCCCGCCTCCAAGCTCGCGGCCTGGCTGAGCGGCCAGTACGACTTCGCGCCCGAGATCCACATGACCTTCCAGCGCTCGGACCTCGAGGTGGTCAAGCGCCGCAAGCCGAACATCCAGACGGCGGAGTACACGTGGCTCATCTCGACCTTCGCCGTCCCCAAGCTCGAGGCGGAGCCGCTCCGCGACGTGCGCGTGCGCCGCGCGCTGCACATGGCCGTCAATCTCACGGAAGTGATCAAGGTGAACCCCATGGGCTACGGGCACGGGTCGGCCAATCCGCTCGTGCCCGCCGCGCTCACCGAGTGGGCGATCCCGATCGGCCAGCTGACGCCGGAGGGCCGCCAGATCTACGAGGCCGACCCGGCGGGGGCCAAGCGTCTCCTCGCCCAGGCGGGACAGAGTGGGCTCAAGTTCCCCGTGGAGTCGTCGGGAACCTGGGGCACCGCCTTCTCCGACGTCGTGCAGGCCATCATCAGTGAGTGGAAGCGGGCGGGCATCGAGACCGAGCTCAAGCTCAAGGAGGGCAACGCCTTCATCGCCTCCAGCCTGGCCCGGAACTTCGAGAAGATGATCATCACGTTGCGGGGCGGGGCGACGACGCCGGACCCCTACCTGATCAACCTCCTGCCGGGGCGGCCGCAGAACACCGCCGGGGTGAACGACGCCAAGCTCAACGAGATGATCCTGCTGCAGCGCCGCACCTTCGACGAGAAGAAACGGCGCGAGATCATCTTCGACATCCAGCGCCACTTCGCCCAGCACGCCTACCAGCTCTTCGTGAGCCCTGCCGCCCGGGTGATCTCGGCCTGGGAGCCCTACGTGCGGAACTTCGCGCCGAACATCGGCAACGACTACGGCGGGCGCCTGATGGGGGTGTGGCTCGACAAGTAGCCTCCGCCCTCAAACGACGGGCCAGCGCGACGGCGGGGCCTTGATGCCGGTGCGTGCCTGCAGGCGCTCGCCGATCTCCTGGACGGTGGCATAGAGCTTCCGCTCGTCGACGAACGTCTGGCGATAGGCGTCGACGACGACGCGCCCGTCGATGATGACGGTGTGCACGCTCCGGCCGTCGGCGTTGTAGACGAGGTTGCTCACCGGGTTCCAGAGCGCCTGCCACTCCGGCCGCTGCGTGTCGAAGCCCACGAGGTCCGCCCGCTTGCCCGCCTCGATGCTGCCGAGCTCGTCCCCCAGGCCCATCGCCGCCGCGCCCACGCGGGTGCCCAGCTCCAGGGCGGTCTCGGCGGGGATCTGCGCCATGTCCTGGCGCGCGTCCTTGTACTGGATGGCCGCCATGTTCATGGAGCGAACCAGGTCGAGGTGATTCGAGTTGTTGGGCGAGTCGCACCCGAGCGCCACGCGCACGCCCCGGGCCAGGAGCTCCGGCATGCGGCCGTGGGCGCCCACGCCGCGCGCGCCCTTGGCGGCGGTAACCGGGCACATCGCCACCGCGGTGCCAGTGCGCGCCATGCAGTCGATCTCGGCGTCGTCGATGCCGAGGGCGTGGGCGAGCAGCGTGGTCGGCCCCAGGACGCCCAGCCCCTCGAGATACTCGGTGGGGCTCTTGGCCCCGCGTGCTTGATACTCCTTGCGGGCCTGTGCCCCGCTGCCGTGATGCAGGGTCAGTCCGGTGCGCCGCTCGTCGACAGCGCGCTTGATCGCCTGCAGTAGCTCGGCGCTGCAGCTCTCCGGCGAGAACGGCATCGCCCAGGCGCGGAGACGGCCGCCAAGGCGGCCGTTCCACTTATCGAGGAACCCCACCGTGCGCGTGACCGCCTCCGCGGTGGCATACCGCGGTAGCGGGAACGGCGCCTCCCGGTCGGTGACGCACTCGCCCATGATCACGCGGACGCCGGCGTCCTCGTAGGCCTGGAGACACGCGTCGGGGTACTTGGTCGAGCCGGGATCGAGCAGGCAGACGGTGCCGTTCTTGACGAGCTCCACGAGGGCCAGCAGCGAGGCGTGATACTCCTCCTCCTCGGTCATGGCCCCCTGCAGCGTGAACACCTGCTTCAGCGGACTCCCGACGTCGTCGGGGAATATCCCGCGTACGGGGTGCGCGTAGCTGATGTGCATGTGCCCGTTGAAGAAGCCGGGCGTCACGACGAGGTCGCGCGCGTCGATCACCCGATCCGCGCGCGCGTCGGCGAGCTCGGCGGCGCGGCCGACCCGGCTGATCCGGCCGTTCTCCACCAGGACGGCGCCGTCGCGGATGATGCGACGCTGGGCGTCGACGGTGATGACGTACCGGGCGTGATCGATCTTGAGGCTGGAGGAGGCCATGGGGTTCGACTCCTTCCGACGCGGCTAGGCCGCCCGGCGCGCGATGTCGTCGAGCAGGCGCGCGAGCGCGTCGGGCGCGGTGACGTTGGGACTGTGGGTGGCGTCGATCTCGAGGTAGCGCCAGCCTTCGGCCTGCGCGCGCTGCGCGAACGGGCGAAACACGTCCCCGGGAGACGGCCGAACGCAGTAGATGTACGTGCGCGCCAGGCCAGCGCCTGCGCCCGAGAGCTTGAGAGGCTGCGTGAAGCAGCGCCGCGGCTGCGGTACCCGGCGCGCCGTGATCCACGCCGCGTCCTCGGGGCTCGTATCCGGCGGCAGGGGGTTCGGCGGAGTGCGCCAGTCGTCGGTGGGCCAGCCCGCGCGAGCCGGGGCCGGCACCAGGTCCACCAGCGCCTGCCCGTCGCGGGGCACGAAGGCGTCGAGGTAAACGAGCTGGGTGAAGCGATCGGGCGCGCGGTCGGCGAGCGCGGTGGCGAGCATGCCGCCGTAGCTGTGTCCGAGCAGGATCAGGTCGCGCAGGTCCTCGCAGTGGAGCACGCCGAGCAGGTCGGCCACGTGCGTCTCGAGGTCGATCTCCGGCCCCGCGAGATGCGCGCGCTCACCCAGGCCGGTCTGCGTGGGGACGATGAGGGTGTGGCCGCGCTCGCGCAGGAGCGGGTGCATCTTCTTCCACGCCCAGCCCGCCGACCAGGCGCCGTGCGCGACGAAGAACGTGGCCATGGGGCGCGCGGGCGGCGGCGGCTCAGGTGCCGACGGCGGGATTGCGCCCTAACGCGCCCAGGGGCACGAAGGTGCGCTCGATCAGGTCGCGGGCCTTGGCGGGATCGAGCCCGTTGGCCTGCTGGCACGGCGTGGAGTCCTCGAAGATGCGCTCGGGGTCGGCCCAGAGGCGGTACTTCTTGAACGTGTCCTCGAACTCGATACCGAGGGCGCGCGCGAAGACCGTGATGTAGTGCTCCAGCACGATGGGGCGCTCCGCCTCAAACGGGCAGAGCTGACGCTGGCAGCCGTGGTACATGCCGGCCAGCGTGTCCGCGCCCGCCGCGAGCGCGCGGTCCAGCTCGCTGAGGGCGAGGGCGCGCCAGCCCTCCGGCCCGAGCGTCTGCATGAGGGCGGGGTTGCAGCTCCGGCCGAAACGCGTATCCGGCGGCAGGTCCACGACGGTGAGACCGGGCACCGCGGCGAGCAGCCGCCGGCCCGCCTCCGCCTCGCGCAGCCGCGCCTCGCCCACGCCGTGCCCGTGCAGTGCCACCGTGCGCGGCGCCACCGGCGCCAGCGTGAGGTCGCCCAGCCGCCGCGCGAGGAACTCGGCGGTGTGGCTGGTGGGAAAGGGCAGGTCGAGGTGCTGCACCTCGTCGTAGAAGTAGATGCAGGACGGGCACCACATGACCACTTCCTGAGGCGTGTACTTCTGGAAGTGCTCGAGGGTCCTCCGGTTCATTTCCGTCGACGCGGCGGTGTCCCCGTTCTGATGATGCACGATGCCGCAGCAGTAGGTCGGGCCGCCCACCGCGATGTAGTCAAGGCCCAACCGGTCGAAGACGGCGGTGACGGTCTTGATCATGTGGGAGGTGCGGAGCACGTTGCAGCCGAGGTAGAGCACGATGTCGTGGTGCTCGGCGTCGCGCGGGGGCGCGGCGAGGCGCCACGTGCGCTCCTCGGGCCGGGTGACGAGGTCCTGCGCGACCACGATGTCGCCGAAGTACTGCTTGTAGTCGAAGGCCATAGCCCCTCCTCGGCCGATGCTACGCGGCGCCCCCCGTCAAGTCAAAGTGTGCGATCCTCCGGGCAGGAGGGCTCCCCATGACCGCCTCGGCCCCACTGCTGCTGGAAAAGGACGGTGCGATCGGCTGGATCGTTTTCAACCAGCCCGAGAAGCGCAACGCCGTGAGCCAGGAAATGTGGCAGCTCATGCCCGGTTACGTCGACGATCTCGCCTCGGACGATGCCATACGTGTGATCATCCTGCGCGGGGCCGGGGAGGCCGCCTTCGTGTCCGGCGCCGACATCTCCCAGTTCAAGGACCGCCGGCGCAACATGGCCGACGAGGCCGAGTACCGGAAGATCTCCGCGCGCGGGAGCCAGGCCCTCGCCACCCTCGCCAAGCCGCTGCTCGCCATGATCCACGGCGTCTGCGTCGGCGGCGGCGTGGGGATGGCGCTCAACTGCGACCTCCGCCTCGCCGCTGACGATGCGCGCTTCGGTATCCCGGCGGCGCGCCTGGGACTCGGCTATCACTACCACGGCATGGAAAAGCTGATGAAGCTGATCGGGCCCGCCTGCACCAAGGAGCTCTTCTTCACCGCGCGCACCGATTTCAGCGCGCAGGACGCGCTCCGCATGGGCCTGGTGAACCAGGTAGTGCCCAAGGCGGAGCTGGAGGCATTCACCCGAGACTACGCGCTCCGCATCGCGCGCAACGCGCCGCTGACGATTCGCTCGGCCAAGACGACGGTGGAGACGCTCTTGCGCCCGGAGGCCGAGCGGGATTTCGCCCTCCTCGACAAGCTCATCGCCGACTGCTTCAACAGCGAGGACTACCAGGAAGGCGTGAAGGCCTTCGCGGAGAAGCGGCGCCCTCAGTTCAAGGGGCGCTAGTCACCGCCGCGCCTCGCGGCGCCGAGGAGTCGGGATATGCGCACGGTTCTCGCCGCCGCGCTCACGCTGTTCGTCCTCTCCGGGGCTGCGCGCGCCGAGCCCGAGACCGCCCGCCTCTATCGCGTGGGCTTCCTGGGGCCGTATAGCCCCGGGCTGGACTGGAGCATCCTGCTCGGGTATCAGAAGCGCCTGCGGGAGCTCGGCTGGGTCGAGGGAGAGAACATCGCGACGACCTACCGCTGGGCGGACGGCGATTTCAGCCAGTTCCCTTCGCTGGTGGCCGCCATCATGCGCGAGCCCCTCGATCTGCTCGTCGTCCCCTGCGGCTCCCCCATCAACACCGTCCGCGCGCGGAGTCCGGACATTCCCATCGTCGCCGGCTGCATCGATATGGCCGGGTTCGGCGCGGAGATCGACACGCTCACCCGGCCGGGAGGGTTCACGACCGGCTTCACCTACTTCTCGCCCGCGGCCACCGCGCGCCGACTGGAGCTCCTCAAGGACCTGGTCCCGAGCCTGTCGCGCGTAGGCGTGCTCTACCATGGGCGCTCCAGCTGGACGCCACATCTCAGCCACGTGGAAGCGACGGCGGCGCGCGCGGGCATCGGCCTCCGCCGACTGGAGTGGCGCGACGCGGGCGACCTTCCCGGCGTGTTCGACGCGGCGAAGAGCGGCGGTGTGGACGCGGTGATGACACTGGGCGACGGCCACGCGCACTTCTATCGGCACTACCTCTTCAAGCTTGCCGCGGAGCGCCGGCTTCCGGTGATGTACGACTTCCCCATGTTCCCGTCCGCGGACGAGCTCGGCTTGATCGCCTACCACGCCGAGGTCGGCGCCCTCTATCGCGGCACCGCTGAGCAGGTAGATCAGATCCTCAGGGGTCGAAAGCCGGGCGACATCCCGCTCGTGACTCCTCAGACCCTCAGGCTGGTGATCAACGAAAAGGCGGCGCGGGCCCTCGGCCTCTCGATCTCCCCTTCACTGCGCCAGCAGGCGGATCAGGTGATCGACTGATCAGGGGCGCGCGGGGCGTCGCGCGTCGAGGCGCGTGCTCTGGTAGGTCGCGCCTTCGCCCATGTCGCTGTAGGCGGTGGAGCACAGCATATTGATCGTGCCCGCATGCGCTTCGCCCACCGGCCGCTGGCCGGGGACGAACGCCACGCCCCGGGGCGTCTCGTCGCTCACCCGCAGCGCGAAGATCACCGCGCCGCGCTCGTTGAAAAGCTCCACGGGCTCGCCGTCTCGTAGGCCGCGCGCCCCAGCATCCTCGGGGTGGAGGACGCACTCCGGCGCGCCCGCCTTCTTCCGGAGCGCGGCCACGCCGGCATAGGCGGTGTGCGCCTGGAAGTACCCGGGCGCGGTGAGAAGGCGAAGAGGAAAGTGGGCGGCCGCGGTGGCGTCTCCGGGCTCGGCTACCCAGTCTGGCATGGCGGGAAGGTCCTGCGCGGCGAGCGACTCCGAGTAGAACTCGAGCCGGCCCGACGGCGTCCCGAACGCCTGGCCCGCCCCCACCGTGATGGGGCTCACTACCTTGATCGGACCCGCCTCGCGCAGGGAAGACGGATCCACCGCGGCCGCGGGGCCGTTGGCGTTTCGGAAAAGAGCGCGGATCAGCCCGTCGGTGTCCATGGAAAACACCGCGTCCTTCACTCCCAGTCGGTGCGCCAGCTCCTGGGCGAGGCGGCGATTGGGCCAGGCCTCCCCCTGGGCCGGCACCACCTGAGGAATGAACTGCATCCAGTAGGTGCCGTAGGCCCGCACGACGTCCTCACTCTCGTAGTGCGTGGCCGCGGGCAGCACGATGTCGGCGTAGCGCGCGGTGTCGGAGAGGAAGGGATCGTGCACCACCGTGAACAGGTCCTCGCGCGATAGCCCCCGGCGCACCGCCGCCGCGTCCGGGCACGTCACCGCCGGGTTGTTGGCGGCCACGAAGAGGGCGCGGATGGGCGGATCCTTCATGGTGAGCAGCGCCTCGCCCAGGCGCGAGTGATTCACGAGCCGGGTCGCCGCGGGCCCCGAGGGCTTCCGGATCGCGCTTGAGTCGAAGCCGAAGCCGGTCGCGGTCATGAGGAGAGCGCCGCCGCCGCGCTTGGCATAGGCACCCACCACCCCCGGGAGCAGCGCGACCGCGCGCACGGCCTGGCCGCCGTTCGTACAGCGCGACATCCCCTCGCCCAGGCGAATGAAGGGCGCTCGCGCCCGCCCGTACATGTGCGCGAAATGCTCGAGATCCGCCACGGACACCCCGGTGATCTCGGCCACCCGCGCGGGCACGAAGCGCGGCAGAACGTCCGCCTCCAGTCTCTCGAACCCTACGGTGTGCCGCGCGAGATACCCCCGGTCGCAGAGGCCGTCGCGCGCGAGCACGTGCATCACGCCCAGCGCCAGCGCGGCGTCCGTGCCCACGTTGACGCGGAGGTGCCAATCCGCGCGGGCGGCGGTGCCGCTGCGCCGCGGCTCGATGACGACCAGCGGCGCCCCCTTGGCACGCGCGCGCTCGACCAGCGGCCAGATGTGCAGGTTGGTGGTCAGGAGGTCCGCGCCCCAGGAGACGACGAGGTCCGACTCCACCACGCTCTCGGGATCCGTGCCGCCGACGCTGCCGCAGGCGGCGTTCCAGCCCGCCTCCGCGCAGGTGTCGCACACCGTGCCCGCCTGCAGCCGCGTGGCCCCGAGCGCGTGGAACAGCCCGAGCACGAGGCCGCGGTTGAGCTGGCCCTGATGCGCGCTGTACGCATAGCCGAGCAGGGCGAGCGGCCCATCTTCGGCCACGATGCGCTGCCAGCGCTCGACGATCTCGCCAAGCGCGTCGTCCCAGGAGATCGGCACGAAGCGGCCCTCGCCCTTGCGGCCGGCGCGTCGGAGCGGGCGCAGCACGCGCTCGGGCGAGTGGACCAGCTCGTGCTCGCGGTTGACCTTGGCGCAGAGAAACCCCGCCGTCATCGGATGCTCGGGGTCGCCCTGCAGCTTGACCAGCCGCCCGTCATCGACGGTGGCGATGATGGAGCACTGATCGGGACAGTCGTGGGCGCAGGCGGTCCGGACGGTACGGATCACGTCTTCCTTTCTACCGCATCCCCCATGGCGGCGTCGGAAAACGTGCCTTCCCCGCCGCGACCTCGTCCGGCCACACGATGACTTGACGCCCCTCCTGCCACTGGATTGTCACCATGCGGTGGCCGAGCTGATAACCCCGCTCGTCCACGTCAAAGGCGCCGAACACGGTGGTAGTACTGAGCTTGAAGAGGTACTCGCGGAGGCGCTCGGCCTCGAGGCTGCCCGTCCGGTTGATGGCCTCCGCCATGAGCATGCACGCGGCGTAAGCGGCGGCGGCGTGATAGGAAGGCGGCCGCCCGAACTCCGATTCGTAGACGGCGGCGAACTCGCGCGCCCCCAGGTAGCTCAGGCCGGGCTCCCACTGCGAGGCGCCGTAGACGAACTCCGCGGTTCGGCCGAGGGCCTTGTAGAACTCCGGCAGGTCCCCGCCCACGGTGGTGCCGAACATCCGCACGTTGACGTTCAGCTCGCGCATCTGGCGCGTGATCGCCACCACGTCGTCGAAGTAGGTCGCGGCGGCGAGCACGTCGGGCGCGGCCGCCTTGATCTTGGTGAGGAGGGCGGCGAAGTCAGTCTGCGCCTTCGGATACGCCTCCTGCAGCACCACCTCGAGCCCGCGCTTGCGGGCGATCGCGATCGCGCCCCGCACCGAGGTCTTGGGGAACAGCGTGTCCTCGTAGATGAGGGCGATGGACTTGAGGCCGTTGCGCGCGGCCATCTCGATCAGCCCCTCGAGGTACACCTCCGCCGGCGACACCAGCATGATCACGTAGCGCCGCCCCTTCTCCCAGATGCTGCCCGCCGAGCCGAGGGGGGCAAGCATGATCTTCTTGTATTTCTCGGTCACGTTGGCGACAGCCTCGGTGATGGCCGAGGAGTACGGCCCCATCACGAGCTCCACCCGGTCCTCCGTGATGAGCTTCTCGTAAAGGCGCACGCCGGTCTGGGGATCGGAGCGATCGTCGTAGATGACGAACTCGACGGTGCGGCCGAGCACGCGCGCGCCCTCGTTGAGCTGCTTCTGGCACAGGGCGTAGCCTTCGCGGCCGTAGAGGCCGGGTTTGGCGTAGGCGCCGGTGAGCGAGAGGGACGCGCCGACACGGATCGGCCCTTGCTGGGAGCTCGCGGGGAGGGTGGTGGTGAGAAAGAGCAGGCTCGCGAGAACGGCGGCGAGACGGATCGGGCTCATGTGATGGTCTCCTTCAGCGGTTCAGCCGAGCCAGCACCTCCTCGGTCTCGGCAACCAGCCGGCGCACCACCTCGCCGGCTGGGACAATCTCACGGATCAGCCCCGCCGACTGCCCGCACGGGGCATTGCCGTTGTCGATATCGCCCAGCTCGCGCGCGCGAATGCCCGCGTCGCGGCCCACGCGCGCCGCCTGCACGGGGAACGGCTGGATCTCGCCCTCGCGCTTCTCCCACTCGCGTGTGAAGTTGTTGCGGATGAGCCGGCAGGGCTTGCCGGAGGCGGCGCGCGTGACCACCGTCCCCTCCTCGTCGAGCGCGACGACCCGCGTCTTGTAGTTGTCGTGGCAGTACGACTCGGGCGTGGCGATGAACCGCGTGCCCATCCACACGCCCTGGGCGCCCAGCGCCAGCGCCGCGGCGATGCCGCGGCCGTCCGCCATGCCGCCCGCGGCCAGCACCGGCCGCGGCGCCACCGCGTCCACCACCGCCGGGATGAGCACGAGCCCGGCGATGCGCCCGGTGTGACCGCCCGCCTCGTGCCCCTGGGCGATCACCACGTCCACGCCGTTGGCGGCGTGGTCGAGGGCCTGCTTCACGTTGCCGCACAGGGCCATCACCTTCATGCCCTGCCGATGCGCTTGCGCGGTCACCGGCCCGGGATTGCCGAGCCCGGCGATCAGCACCGGCACCTTCTCCTCGAGGGTGATATCCGACCACGCGCGCACGGTGTCGGTGAACTGCTGCGCCTCGCTGCCGGACACGCGCACGCTCGCGAAGAGGACGTCCACGCCGAAGGGGCGGTCGGTGTGGTCGCGGACCTTCTTGATTTCCTCGCGCAGCTCGCGGGGGGAAAGATTCGCGGCGGCGATGACGCCGAGACCGCCCGCCGCGGACACGGCGGCCGCCAGCGCGGAGCGCGCGACGTAGCCCATGCCCGCCTGGCAGATCGGATACCGGATGCCGAGGAGGTCGCAGATCGGCGTGTGCAGCGCGCTTCGCGTCGCGGTCGGCATGGCCACCTCCTAGGCCGGGCGGGCGCGGGCGAAGTCGCCGATGACTCCGATCGCCTTCCGGCCCTCGTCCAACATGGGGAAGAACCAGTGCCACACGTGGACCATGTCCGGCCAGACCTCGAGCGTCGCGGCGACGCCGGCGGCCTTGGCCCGCTCGGTGAGGGTAACCGCGTCGTCAAGCAGCACCTCCTCGCTGCCCACCTGCACGAGCAGCGGCGGCAGCCCCGCAAGATCGGCGAAGGCGGGCGAGGCCAGCGGCGCGCGCGCGTCGGTGGCGCCGAGGTAGGCCCGCGCCATCTCGGCGACGCCGGCCTGCGTGACGATGGGGTCGCGCGCGGCCCGGGACGCGTACGAGGCACCGGAGCACGTGAGATCCACCCACGGCGAGATGCACACGCCCGCCGCGGGGAGCGGCAGGCCGCGGTCGCGGAGGGCGAGCAGGGTTGCCACCGTGAGCCCGCCGCCCGCGGAATCGCCCGCGATCGTGATGCCGGCGGGCGCGATCCCGCACGCGAGCAGCCAGCGATAGGCCGCCACCGCGTCGTCCACCGCGGCGGGGAAGAGATGCTCGGGGGCCAGCCGGTAGTCGGGCAGCAAGGTGGCCGCCGCCCCCGCGCCCGCGAGGGCGGCTGCGAGATGGCGATGCGAGCGCGGCGAGCCGATCACGTAGCCGCCCCCGTGGAGATAGAGAAGCGCAGCCCCTGCGCGGGCGGCGGGCGGCTCCAGCCACTCCGCAGCGATCTCGGGCCCGCGCTCGGGCGCGATGGCGACGGTCTTGACGCCGATGTCCGGCGGCACCGGGAACACGCGCTCGGCGCGGTCGTACTGGGCGCGGCGCTCCGCCACCGTGGTGGCGGGTGGGACCTTGGCGAGATGGGCGCGGACGATCTCGATGCCGCTCATTCGGCCTCCCGCGAATCGCGGATCTTCTTCGTGCCGCGGATCACCGGCACCTCGGGATCCATCACGAAACGGATACGCGGCAGGTCCGTGTCGCACGTGCAGACGGTGCAGGAGATGGGGTTCTGCAGCGCAAGCCGAGGGGCGCCCCAGGCCTCGCCGTCGAGCCGGCTCACCTCGGGCCGCCCGCGCTCGGCCTTGTGGAACGTGTAGCGCGGATCCACCTGCACGAGCCAAGGCGCGCGCTTTCCGTCGACGGGCGCCTGCGCCAGCGTCACCGAGTGGATGTACTGGACGTCCCCGCCCGAGATGGGCTGCGGATCGACGAGGGCCGCGTCGAGCACGGCGGCCCCGTCGCGAATCACCTGCGCCATCACGCGATCGTGCCGGCGCTTGAGGGTAACGGTCGCCGTCTCCGCGGGCAGCCCCCAGCGCTCGCGCAGCGCGGTCGCGGCGTCGGGCGTGCTCGCGTAGGCGCGCAGGACGAAGCCGCGCGGGTGCGCGCCCGCGCGCGCCATCAAGCGGAGCTGGGCGAGCAGAAACGGCCCCACCGGGCTCTCGGGATAGCGTGCGACGACAATGGTCACGTAGGACGGGATCGCGGGGTGCACGGCCTTGGGGAGCAGCGCGTGGGTGACGCGCGGCACCTCGAAGGCCATCTGGAGGATCTCGGCCTTGGGCAGGCTCCAGGGCTCGGTGTCGAGGTCGCGAAGCGCAGGCAACGAGGCGACGGCGGCGGGCAGCTCGAGCGTGCCGAAGAGCGGCATCAGGCCGTCCCGTCGTTGCCGCTCTTGGCGTCGCGGAAGGCCGGCATCACTTCCTTGGCGAACAGCCGGAGACTCGCGAGCACATCCTCCTGCGGGATGATCTCCATGGCGTTCAAGAGGAAGTTTACCCGGTCCACCCCGACCGCCTCCCACCTCTTCATCGCGCGAATGATGCGCTCGGGGTTGCCGAGGCCGAGCCCTTCGCCCGCCTGCTCATTGGCGTCGGGTCCGGTGGCCTGCCGGCGAAGCTGGGGCAGCAGGCCCAGCGACGGATACGACCGCGACGGGTACGCCTCGCGCGCGGAGATGAGCTGGGAGGCGAGGTAGTTGAACGTGTCGGCCATCCGGCGCCCGGTGGCGCGGGCCTTGTCGTCGTCCTCGTGGCAGTAGAGGAAGTTCACCGTGCTGACGGAATCGTTGACGAAGTCGCCCACAGGATCGCAGAGCTGGATGCGCCGGCGATACTCGGCGATGCGCCGCTCCTGCTCGGCGAATTGGCCGAAGGTGAGGCCGAGCGAGCCGAGCCCGCGGTCGGCAGCGTCCAGCTCGGTACCGGGGCTCGTCACCGCCACCCACATCGGCGGGTGCGGCTGCTGGTAGACCTTGGGAATGATGCAGCGCTCGGGCATGGACCAGAACTCGCCCTGGTACGAATAGGTCTCCTGCGTCCACATCTTGGGCAGGCAGCGCACGAACTCGTCCCAGGACTTCTTGGTGACGTCGGGGTCGGAGCGGAAGCCGCCCAGCTCGGTCCAGGTGGCGGAGCGCCCGGTGCCCACCTCGAGTCGGCCGCCGGAGAGGATGTCGAGGGTGGCCGTCCGCTCGGCGATCTTGATGGGGTGATTGAACTCGGGCACGCAGACGATGATCCCGTGGCCCACGCGGATCTTCTTCGTGACCATGGCGCACGCGGTGAGGAAGAGCTCGGGCGCCGGGCAGTGCGAGTACTCCTCCAGGAAGTGATGCTCGACCGCCCAGACTTGGTCGAAGCCTAGCTCGTCGGCCAGCTTCACCTGCTCGAGTGCGTTGTTGTAGACGGTGCGCTCGGTCTCGCGAGTCCACGGGCGGGGTACCGAGATCTCGTAGAAGAGGCCGAACTTCATGACGTTTCCTCCTGGTCCAGGGTGCCTCTAACCTTGGCCATGGGCAGGCCCCTTGTCAATGTCAGTCGCGCCCTTGACCTCCGCAGGGGCAACGGGCTATTCTGGTGCGCTTTTGATCCTCTGGATGTCGCTTTGCAGGAGGTGCGGTGCCCCCCAAGACCAACGCAGAACTGGCGCGCGACGTCGAGCGGCTGCGGAAGGCGCTCGGCCGCGAGCAAGGGAAAAGCGCGAAGTTTCAAGCCCTCCTCAACGAGTCGGGCGAGCAGCAGGCGGCCACGGCTGAAATTCTCGGCGTCATTCGTAGCTCGCCCACCGGCGTCCAGCGAACCTTCGAGGCCATCGCCGCCGCGGCCCCTCGACTCTGCGAGGCCGACCTCGCCGGGCTCTATCAATTCGACGGCACGCTCATCCACTTTGTGGCCCAACACGGCCGCACGCCGGAGGAGATCGACGCGGCCCGGCGCGCGTTCCCGCAGCCCCCCAACCGGACGACGGCGACGGGACGGGCCATCCTGTCGGGCGACGTCGTCCAGGTCAAGGACGCGAGCGGCGATCCCGACATGGCGGCGCCCCTCCGCATGTTCCGGACCGTCCTGTCGGTTCCGATGCTCCAAGACACGCGGCCTATCGGCGCCATCATGGTGGCCCGGCGCGTGGTCCAGCCCTTCACGGAGAAGCAGATCGCCCTGCTCCGGACCTTCGCCGACCAGGCCGTCATCGCCCTCGAGAACGTGCGCCTGTTCACCGAGCTGGCGGCCAGCAACCGCGACCTGACTGACGCGCTCGACCGTCAGACCGCCACCGCCGACATCCTCCGCGTTATCAGCCAGGCCCAGGCGGACGTCCAGCCCGTCTTCGAGGCCATCGCCGACAGCAGCATGCGCCTCTTCGGCGCCTGGTCGGCCTCAGTGTGGCGCTACGAGGACGAGTTGATTCGCCTGGAGGCGGCGCGGGGCGGCCTGCCCGGCAGCAGCGAAGCCTTCACGGAGCTGCGGCGAACGCCGCTTCCCCCGACCGACGACTCGCCAGCGAGCCAGACGGTGCTGACACGGACCGTATTTCACTCGCACGACGTGGAGGCCGACCCAGCCTGGACCGGCCGGTTCCGCGCGGAGGCGAGGCTGCGCGGCTTCCGTTCGATCGTCGCCGTGCCGATGGTGCGGGCAGACGACGCGGTCGGCGTGATCGCCGTCACGCGGCAGGAGGTCGGCGGATTCACGCCCGCCGAGATCGCGCTGCTCCAGACCTTCGCCGACCAGGCCGTGATCGCGGTGGAGAATGCGCGCCTGCTCAGCGAGCTGCAGGCGAAGAACGCGTCCCTCGCCGAATCGCTCGAGCAGCAGACGGCCACCGCCGACATACTCCGGGTCATCTCGAGCTCGCCCACCGACGTGACGCCGGTGTTCGAGGTCATCGTCGAGCGCGCATGCCGGCTGTGTGACGCCGTGTTCGCCAATGCCGTTCGCTACGACGGCTCGCTGATCCACAACATGGCCGAGCACGGCTTCACCGCGGAAGGCCGGGAGATGCTTCGGCGCGCTTTCCCCATGACGGTCTCGCCCGAGACCATCTCCGGACGAACGATCCTCGCCGGCACTGTGATCGAGATCGAGGACATCCGCCTCGATCCCGACGCGACGGTCTCGCGCGGGCTCTCGCACGCGATGGGGTATCGGGCCCAGATCTCGGTTCCCCTCCTGAAGAACGACGCCGCCATCGGCGCGATCACTCTCGCGCGCCGCCAGCCGGGGCGGTTCCCTGAGCGCCAGCTCAGCCTGCTGCGCGCGTTTGCAGATCAGGCCGTCATCGCCATCGAGAACGTGCGCCTGTTCACCGAGCTGGCGACCAGCAACCGCGACCTGACCGACGCGCTCGACCGTCAGACGGCCACCGCCGACATCCTGCGGGTGATCAGCCAGGCCCAGGCGGACGTCCAGCCGGTCTTCGATGCTATTGCCGACAGCGCGATGACCCTGTTCCGCGCCTGGACTGTCGCAGTGTACCGACTCGAGGGCGGGCTGATCCGTTTGGTCGCGAATCGCGGCGGACTGCCGGGAAGCCAGCCGGCGGCGGACGAGCTTCGGATCCCCCACCATCCGCTGGAGGATCGGCCGGCCGATCGGGCGGTATTGACCCACGCAATCCAGCACGTCGTGAGTGCCGACACCGACCCATTCATGGGCGCGACGTTCCGCCAGATCGCCAAGTCACGGGGCTTCCGATCGGCGGTCTGGGTCCCGATGCTCCACGGCGCCGATGCGATCGGGGTCATTGCCGTCACGCGGCAGGAGATCGGCGGATTCATGCCGGCCGAGATCGGGCTGGTCCAGACGTTCGCCGATCAGGCCGTCATCGCGGTGGAGAACGCGCGGCTCCTGGGCGAGCTCCAGGCCAAGAACGCCTCGCTCACCGAATCGCTCGAGCAGCAGACGGCCACGAGCGAGATCTTGAAGGTGATCTCGGGCTCGCCCACCGACGTGCAGCCGGTGTTCGAGGCGATTATCGCCAGTGCGGTCCGGCTCGCCGGGGGGCTGTTTGGTGGCGTCTATCGAATGGATGGCGAGGTCGTGGCCTTCGTGGCCGGCTATGGCTTGAACGCGGAGGCTCACCGTCTGCATTCCCAGTTATTCCCGATGCGTCCCAACCGAAGCCTTTTTGGGGTCCGGACGATCGTGACGCGCGACGTGGTCAATGTCCCCGATGTCTTCGCCGATCCCGAGTACGCCGGGAAGGACTTTGCTCGGGCGGCGGGCTTCCAGGCGACGCTGGCGGTGCCGATGCTGCGGGACGGGCGCCCGATCGGGGCGATCTCCGTCGCGAAGGTGGAATCCGGTCTCTTCTCCGAGAAGCAGATCGAGCTGCTCCAGACGTTCGCGGATCAGGCCGTCATTGCGATCGAGAACACGCGCCTGTTCACCGAACTGGAGGCGCGCAACCGCGAGCTTCGGGTGGCCCTGGAGCAGCAGACGGCGACCAGCGAGCTGCTCAAGGTGATCGGGCGGTCCACGTTCGACCTCCAGCCGGCGTTCGACACGCTCGTCGAGAACGCGGTCAGACTGTGTGCCGCGGAACGTGGATTGATCTTCCGCTTCGACGGTCAGGTCTTGCGAGTCGTGGCCGCCCACAACGTCTCCTTCGATCTCAAGAACTTCATCGAGCAGAATCCCATCTCCCCGGGACGCGGAAGCACGACGGCACGCGCTGCAGTCGACCGGCGCACCACGCACGTTCACGACATCCAGGCCGACCCCGAATACACCTACGGGGCGCGGCCGATCGATCCCACCCGGACCATGCTTGCGATACCCATGCTCAGAGCGGATGAGCTGCTGGGCGTGATTACGATCTATAGACTCGAGGTCCAGCCATTTACCGACAGCCAGATCGCCCTAGTGGAGACCTTCGCCGACCAAGCCGCCATCGCCATCGAGAACGCGCGCCTGCTCACCGAGCTGCAGGCGAAGAACGCGTCGCTCACCGAGGCCCTGGAGCAGCAAACGGCGACCAGCGAGATCCTGCGCGTGATCTCGAGCTCACCCACCGACCTCGGGCCGGTGTTCGAAAGCATTGCGCGGAGCGCGGGCAGGCTCTGCGGCGGTGTCATGGGAGCAGTGTTCCGATACGACGACGGGCTCCAGCACCTCGGCGCCATGGTGGACTTCGGCCCGACCGCCGAAGACACGTGGCGGCGAACCTTCCCCAGGTCGCCGACGCCACACACTACCGCGGGTCGCGCGCTCCTCGAGGGGGAGGTCATCGCCATCGAAGACGTGCAAGCCGACAACCGCGCCGAATGGGCCCACGAGCTGTCGCGGACCGGCGGTTACCGAAGTGCGATGGCCGTGCCGATGCTGCGTGAAGGTGTTCCGATCGGCGCAATCCTGGTCTGCCGGGTCGAAGCTGGTCCGTTTCCAGATAGCCACGTCCAGCTCCTGAACACCTTCGCGGAGCAGGCGGTCATAGCGGTCCAGAACGTCCGCCTCTTCACGGAGCTCGAGGCGCGCAACGGCGAACTGCGCGTGGCCCTCGAGCAGCAGACGGCGACCAGCGAGCTGCTCAAGGTGATCGGGCGGTCGACCTTCGATCTCCAGCCTGTCTTCGAGACGCTGGCTGAGAACACGGTCCGGCTGTGCGAAGCCGAGCGGGCGTTCATCTTCCGCTTCGATGGTCAGCTCTTGCGAGTCGTGGCCACTCACAATGTTCAGCCCGAGTTCAGGGAGTTCGTCGAGCGCAACCCCATCGCTCCTGGCCGCCACAGCACCGCGGCGCGGACCGCCCTTGAGCGGCGCACGATCCACATCGCCGATGTACAAGCCGATCCCGAGTACACCTACGGCGCGAAAAACGTCGACGCCATCCGAACGGTGCTCACCGTCCCCATGCTCCGGGCGGGAGAGCTGCTCGGCGTGCTTCTCACCTACCGGCTGGAAGTCCGCCCGTTCACCGACGGCCAAATCGCCCTGATGGAGACCTTCGCCGACCAGGCGGCCATCGCCATCGAGAACGCGCGCCTCCTCACCGAGCTGCAGGCCAAGAACGCTTCCCTCACCGAGGCGCTGGAGCAGCAGACGGCGACCGCGGAGATCCTGCGCGTGATCTCGAGCTCGCCGACCAACATCCAGCCGGTGCTGGACGTCGTGGCCGAGAATGCGGCGAGGCTTTGTGAAGCCACCGACGCCGCGATCTTTCGCTTCGAGGATGGCCTCATCCAGACCGTAGCCGTCCATGGGCCTATCGGCATCTCGATCGATGTGATACCAGCCACTCGGGACACGGTCATTGGCCGGGCCATCCTGGATCGCCACACTCTCCACATCCATGACCTGGCCGCGATCCCGACATCCGAGCTGCCCGCAGGGCCGGCGCGGCAGCGGGGATTCCGGACCATGCTCGCGACGCCGTTGCTGCGAGAGGGCGCTGCCATTGGCGGGATCGTGATCCGGCGTACGGAGGTTCGGCCCTTCTCCGAGAGGCAATCCGAGCTCTTGAAGACCTTCGCCGATCAGGCGGTGATTGCCATCGAGAACGTGCGGCTCTTCACCGAGCTGGAGGCGCGCAACGGCGAGCTGCGGGTGGCGCTCGAGCAGCAGACGGCCACCAGCGAGCTGCTCAAGGTGATCGGGCGGTCGACGTTCGATCTCCAGCCAGTCTTCGAGACGCTCGCGGAGAACGCCGTTCGACTCTGTGAGGCCGAGCGCGCCTTCATTTACCGATTCGACGGTGCGGCCCTGTGTGTCGCGGCCGCTCACAACGTGTCGCCGACGCGCCGGGCCTTCGCCGAGCAGCACCCGATTTCCCCGGGGCGCCACTCCGCGGCCGCGCGGGCCGCGCTCGAGCGACGCACGGTTCACATCCACGACATCCAGGCGGATCCCGAGTACACGTACCAGATAGGGCAGGCCGACCCGAGCCCCACCCGGACCGTTCTGGGCATCCCCATGCTCCGGGCGGGTGAGCTCCTGGGAGTCATCATCATCTTTCGCCTCGAGGTGCGCCCGTTCACCGACAATCAGATCGCGCTCATGGAGACCTTCGCCGACCAGGCCGCCATCGCCATCGAGAACGCGCGCCTCCTCACCGAGCTCCAGGCCAAGAACGCCTCCCTCACCGAGGCGCTCGAGCAGCAGACCGCGACCAGCGAGATCCTGCGCGTGATCAGCCAGTCGCAGACCAACGTGCAGCCGGTCTTCGACACGATCGTGGTCAACTCCGTCCACCTGTGCGGGGCCCGGATGGGCGCCGTATATCGTTTCGATGGCGCGCTGATGCATCTCGTCGCGCACCATAACTACCCCCCGGCGGCGCTCGCGCTCCTACAGCGGATGCATCCGCGGCCTCCGCAGGCCGATCAGGCCTCGGGCCGGGCAATCCTCACCCGCGAGCCGGCTCAGATCGAAGACTTGCTGGCCGACCCCATTTATCGGACCGACGTCGCGCTGGCCGGCGGCTGGCGAAGCATCCTCTCGGTGCCGATGCTTCGCGACGGTGAGCCCATTGGCGCGATCGTCATCACCCGCACCGAAGCCGGTCCGTTCTCCGACGGGAATATCCAGCTGCTGAGAACCTTCGCCGACCAAGCCGTCATCGCGATCGAGAACGTCCGCCTGTTCACCGAGCTGGAGGCGCGCAACAGCGACCTGCGGGTGGCGCTGGAGCAGCAGACGGCGACCAGCGAGCTGCTCAAGGTGATCGGGCGGTCCACGTTCGACGTCCGGCCTGTCTTCGAGACGCTGGCCGAGAACGCGGTTCGGCTGTGCGAGGCTGAGCGAGCGTTCGTCTACCGCTTCGATGGCCAGCTTCTCAGGGTCGTCGCGACCAACAACGTCTCCCCCGAGCTCCGGGCGTTCGTGGAGCAGAACCCCATCGCGCCCGGCGGTCACTCAGCCTCGGCGCGCGCAGCCCTCGAGCGACGCAGCACCCACGTACTCGATGCTCAGACTGACCCGCACCTCACCTATGGGGGGAGAGAGGTCGACCCCATTCGCACCATGCTGGCCGTGCCTATGCTCAGAGCGGATGAGCTGCTCGGCGTCATCATGATCTACCGCTTCGAGGTCCTGCCGTTCACCGACGGCCACATCGCCCTGATGGAGACCTTCGCCGACCAGGCCGCTATCGCCATCGAGAACGCGCGACTGCTCAGCGAGCTGCAGGCCAAGAACGCCGACCTCACCGAGGCCCTGGAGCAGCAGACGGCGACGGCCAACATTCTCAGAGTCATCAGCAGCTCGCCCACCGACGTCCAGCCGGTATTCGATACCATTGTCCGGAGCGCGGTGCAGCTGTGCGGCGCGAGCTTCGGCGTCTTGCATCGGTTCGACGGCGAGCAGCTGCACATCGTGGCACACGACGTAACGGCCGAGGTGCTGGAAAGTCTGCGGCAAGCGTACCCCATGCGTCCAAGCCACTCCCAAGCCTCGGGGCGGGCAATTCTCACGCGCGCCGTCGCCGAAATCCCGGACGTCCTGGAGGACGCGGAGTATCGGGTCAACCTGGCCGCCGGGCGAAGCCTGCTCGCCGTCCCGATGCTCCGGGCGGATGGCAGCCCGATCGGCACCATCGTCGTCCAGCGAAGCACACCCGGGCGGTTCGCCACCAGCCACATCGATATGCTGAAGACCTTCGCGGACCAGGCCGTCATCGCCATTCAGAACGTCCGCCTGTTCACGGAGCTCGAGGCGCGCAACGGCGAGCTGCGCGTCGCCCTCGACCAGCAGACGGCCACCAGCGAGCTGCTCAAGGTCATCGGGCGGTCCACCTTCGACCTCCAGCCGGTGTTCGAGACTCTGGCCGACAGTGCAGTCCGGCTGTGTGAGGGACAAGCGACCATCCTTCGCTTCGACGGTCAGGTCCTGCGGGTGGTCGTCGCCCGTAACGTCTCGGTCGAGACGAGAGAATTCCTCGAGCGGAATCCGATCACTCTCGGCCGCCAGAGCGGCGCGGCGCGTGCCGCCCTTGAGCGGCGAACCATCCACATCCACGATATCCGCACGGAACCCGAATACACATACGGGACGCTGACAGTCGAAGACACCGTCCGGACCGTCCTCGCACTCCCGATGCTCAGAGCAAACGAGCTGCTGGGAGTGATCGTCGTTTACCGGGGCGAGGTCCAGCCATTCACCGACAGCCACATCGCCCTGATGGAGACCTTCGCCGACCAGGCCGCCATCGCCATCGAGAACGCGCGCCTGCTCACCGAGCTTCAGGCCCGCACCGGCGAGCTCACCCGCTCGGTCGAAGAGCTCCAGGCGCTGGGCGAGGTCAGCCAGACGCTAAGCTCGACGCTCGACCTCGAGACCGTGCTCAACACCATCGTCTCCCGCGCCAGCCAGCTCTCCGGCGCTGATGCCTGCTCCGTCTACGAATACGAAGAGCGGACCGAGGAGTTCCACTTCCGCGCCACCAACAATCTCGACGAGGAGGTGATCGAGGTATCGCGGCGCACCCCGATCCGGCGCGGCGAGGGCAACATGGGGCGCATGGCCGTCACCCGCGAGCCAGTCCAGGTTCCCGACATCGCCGAGGAGGGATCGTATCGTGGTCCGCTCCGCGACGTCCTGCTGCGTACGGGCAACCGGGCCCTCCTCGCCGTGCCGCTCCTACGCGAGGACCACCTCATCGGCGCGCTCACTGTCAACAAGAAGACGCCCGGGGAGTTCCCCGCGGAAGTGATCGAGCTCTTGAAGACGTTCGCCGCGCAGTCGGCCATGGCCATCCAGAACGCGCGCCTCTTCCGCGAGATCGGGGACAAGGGCCGGCAGCTCGAGGTGGCCGACCGGCACAAGTCGGAGTTCCTCGCCAACATGTCCCACGAGCTGCGCACGCCGCTCAACGCCATCATCGGCTACAGCGAGATGCTGCAGGAGGACGCCGCCGATCTCGGCGCCGAGCAGCTCACCGACGACCTCGGCAAGATCAACGCCGCCGGCAAGCACCTGCTGGAGCTGATCAATGCCGTGCTCGATCTCTCCAAGATCGAGGCGGGCAAGATGGAGCTCTACCTCGAGAGCTTCGACGTGGCGGAGCTGGTGCGGGACATTACCGCCGTCATCCAGCCGCTGGCCGGCAAGAACGGCAACCGTCTCGATCTCGACTGCCCCGGCGCCATCGGCAGCATGCACGCTGACCTGACCAAGGTGCGCCAGGCCCTCTTCAACCTCCTGAGCAATGCGTGCAAGTTCACCGAGGGAGGAACCGTCTCCCTGACCGTCGCTCGGGAGCCCGCCGACGGTCAGGAGTGGATGGTGTTCGGCGTGCAAGATACCGGCATCGGAATGACGCCCGAGCAGCTCGCCAAGCTGTTCGAGGCCTTCACTCAGGCCGACGCCGCCACCACGCGCCGGTTCGGCGGGACCGGCCTCGGCCTGGCGTTGAGCCGGCGGCTTTGCCGCATGATGGGCGGCGACATCACCGTCGAGAGCGAATCGGGCCGGGGCAGCACCTTCACCATCCGGCTGCCGGCCCGGGTCGCCGAGGCCGTTGAAGAGACGGCCGCGCCCGCCGAGCCCGCCGAGAGTGCGTTCCCCGGGGTCGGCACTGTGCTCGTGATCGACGACGAGCCGGCGGTGCGGGACCTGATGCAGCGCTTCCTCGCTCGGGAGGGCTTCCGCGTCGTCACCGCGGCCGGCGGCGAGGAAGGCCTACGACGCGCACGCGAGCTGCGGCCGGACGCCATCACGCTCGACGTCATGATGCCCGGGATGGACGGCTGGGCGGTACTCTCCGCGCTGAAGGCCGATCCCGACACCGCCGAGATCCCCGTCGTCATGCTGACCATCGTGGACGACAAGAATCTGGGCTACGCGCTGGGCGCCTCCGACTACCTCACCAAGCCCATCGACCGCGAGCGCCTGGTGACGGTGCTGAAGCAGCATCGCCGCGATCGGCCCGTCCTGGTGGTGGACGACGACGCCGAGGTGCGCCAGCTCCTCCGGCGCATGCTCGAGCCCGAAGGCTACACGGTGACGGAGGCGGACAACGGGCGGACCGCGCTCGGGCACCTGCGCGACGTCGCTCCAGGCGTGATCCTGCTCGACCTCATGATGCCGGAGATGGACGGCTTCGAGTTCGTCGCCGAGTTCCGCCGCCACGAGGCCTGGCGTGCCATCCCCATCATCGTCATCACCGCCAAGGACCTGACGCGCGAGGACCGTGAGCGGCTGAACGGCTATGTCCAGAAGATCCTCCAGAAGGGTGCCCACGGCCGCGACGAGCTCCTGGCCGAGGTACGCGAGCTTGTAGCGACCGGCGTAGAGCGCCGCCGGCCGAGGGCGTGATGGCCAAGATCCTGCTCGTCGAGGACAACGAGATGAACCGCGACATGCTCTCCCGCCGCCTCGTCAAACGCGGCTACGAGGTCGCCATCGCTGTCGATGGAGAGCAGGGTGTCGCCAAGGCGCGGTCGGAGGCGCCGGCGCTGGTCCTGATGGACATGAGCCTGCCGGGCATGGACGGCTGGGAAGCGACCCGCCAGATCAAGGCGGCGCCCGAGACGCGGGCCATCCCGGTGATCGCGCTCACCGCGCATGCCATGTCCGGCGATCGGGAGAAGGCCATCGCGGCGGGGTGCGACGACTTCGACACCAAGCCCGTCGATCTCGCCCGCCTCCTCGCAAAGATCGAGGCCCTGCTCGGACGGGCGACCGGCGCATGAGCATCGAGCCCGCCGCGCAGCTGCGACACGAGCTGCGCACGCCGCTGAACCACATCATTGGCTATGCCGAGATGCTCCTCGAGGAGCTGGAAGCGGGGGAAAAGCCCGACCTGGCCGCGGCGCTCGGGACACTTCGTGGAGACGCCCGGGAGCTGCTCGGCCAGCTGAACACGGTGCTCGCCAAGGGGCAAGCGGGCCCGCCCGACCTCGCGGCCGCCCGCGGCACCTTGGTCCCGATCCTCGAGCGCGTGCGCTCGACGACGGCGTGCCTGCGCGGGCAGGCCGCAGACACGGGCGCCGCTGCGCTCGTCCCTGATCTCGACCGCATCGCCGCGGCCACGGAGCGTCTCGATGCGCTCTTGGGCCCCGGCGACGCGTCGGCCGCGACAAAGCCCTCCGATCAGGCCGCCGGCGCGGGGGCCGTGGCCGGCGCCGCGCCGGCGTCACCCCGCAGCGTCATCTTGGTCGTCGACGACAACGAGGAGAACCGCGACATGCTCGGCCGGCGCCTCCGGCGTCAGGGCTACGAGGTGGTGACCGCCATCGGCGGACACGCGGGGCTCGATGCGCTGGCGCGGCGGCCCGTGGACCTCGTGCTCCTCGACGTGATGATGCCGGACCTCGACGGCTATGCGGTGCTGCAGCGAATCAAGCGCGATCCCGGCCTGCGCGACATCCCCGTGCTGATGATCTCCGCCCTGGACGAGGTCGACAGCGTGGCGCGCTGCATTCAGCTCGGGGCCGACGACTATCTCGGCAAGCCCTTCGAGCCCGTCCTGCTGCAGGCCCGGGTCGGGGCCTGCCTGGAGAAGAAGCGCCTGCATGACGAGGAGGCGCGCCATCGGCGCGCCCTCGCCGAGATGAACCAGACGCTGGAGCAGCGCGTGGCAGAGCAGGTGGCTCAGCTGGAGCGGCTGGGCCGGCTCAAGCGATTCTTCTCACCCCAGCTCGTCGAGGCGATCGTGACGGGCGGCGCAACGGATCCGCTCAAGACCCACCGGCAGGAGATCACCGTGGTGTTCCTGGACCTCCGCGGCTTCACTGCGTTCGCGGAGACGGCGGAGCCCGAGGAGTTGATGGAGGTGCTCCGCGAGTACCACGCCGAGATGGGCCGGCTCATCCTCGCGCACGAGGGCACGCTCGAGCGCTTCACCGGCGACGGCATGATGGTCTTCTTCAACGACCCCGTGGAGGTTCCCGACGCTGCCGCCCGCGCCGTGCGCATGGCGGTGGCAATGCGGGATGTCCTGGTGAGCCTAAGCGCACGCTGGCTCAAGCGAGGCTGGGATCTGGGCGGCGGCATGGGCATCGCCCAGGGCTATGCCACCATCGGCGCCATCGGCTTCGAGGGGCGCTGGGACTACGGCGCGATCGGCACGGTGACCAACCTCGCCGCCCGCCTCTGCGGCGAGGCCGCGGCCGGGCAGATCCTGATCTCGGCGAAGGTCGCCGCGGCGGTGGAAGGTCTGGTCGATGCCGAGGACAAGGGCGCGCTCACGCTGAAGGGGTTGGCGCGGCCGGTTCCGATCTGGAGCGTGCGGGGACTAGTCTAGCCCCCTCACCCTGCCCCTCTCCCCCTCCGGGGGCGAGCGGAAGACACCCCTGCCCTCTCCCCCGTGGGGGTTAGGGTGAGGGGGAGACGGCTTCCTGGAAGGTTGAGAGGTTGGGATCGGCGGCCACGCGGATCGGGTCCAGCTCGTCGAGGGCTCGCCGCACGAGCGCGATGTCCCCGTTCGCCCAGACCACGCCGAGCGCGAGCACGAGGTCGTCATGATGGAGATCCGCCGCCGTTCCGGCTCGCAAGCGCGCCACTGCCGGTGGTCCTCGGAAGGCGCGGCGGAGAGAAAGGCACAGATCACGGGCCTGTGAAGCGGCGAGGACAGCCCGCTCGGCCTCCGTCATCGATCCTCCTCGAGCGCTCGGATATCGGCAACGTCCTGGGGCGAGCCTCGCAGACGCTTCAGGCCGATGAGCCCTTGCCGGGAGACGACGGTCACGACCCCTTTCTCCCAGGCTGAGGTGATGCGACTCTCCCACGCCTGAGAGGTCACGCCGGGCTGAACCTCGATGACGTCCACCATCATCACGTCTGGATCGCCCCTCACGATCTTCGTCAACCGATGCATGACGATCTGGCCTCCGGCCAAGCGTGTTGCGGCGGACTCACGTCGACGATATCCGAGTGGTACGAGCGCGTCGCCGAGCGAGGCGATGGCTTCGGCAGGCACGAGGAGGTCGACATCGATCGTTGCGCGCGGCCGCGCGTGGATGGACATGGCAAGCCCGCCGCACACGGCGAACGGCACCGACGACTCGGCGAGGGCAGCCACGATGGCCCGAAACTCCTCGAAGAGATTGGGCATGTCCGGCTGCAGCGAGCGTACACGACGAGCGGAGCAAGAAACAAGCGTGCGGGGCCGCCGGGCTTCGACGATAATCACGAGACTCGTGCCCCCGAAACGCCACCGTCAGGAGGTTCGTCGCCGATGCGCTCGCTCCGATCTCCCTCCGCCATCCCGCTGATCGCCGCTGCCCTCGCGAGCTTCCTCCTCCTCGGCCTTCCAGCCCCCGCGCGGGCCGCGCAGGGCCAGGCCACCTGGGCGATTCACGTAACGCTCGCACCCACGTGGTTCGATCCCGCCGAGACGCCGGGCATCATCACGCCCTTCATGATCCTCTATGCGCTGCACGACGCGCTCGTGAAGCCAATGCCCGGCAACGCGATGGCGCCAAGCCTTGCCGAGTCCTGGACCGCGTCCAAGGACGGGCTAACCTATGAGTTCGTGCTCCACAAGGGTGTGAAGTTCCACAACGGCGAGACAGTGACGGCGGAGGACGTGAAGTTCTCGTTCGAGCGCTACAGCGGGGCCTCCGCGGGGCTCCTCAAGGCCAAGGTCGCCCGCGTCGAGGTGATCGATCCCCTGCGCGTGCGCTTCGTGCTCAAGCAGCCCTGGCCCGACTTCATGACCTTCTACGCCACCCCCGCGACCGGCGCGGCCTGGATCGTGCCGAAGAAGTACGTGGAGCAGGTCGGCGTGGAGGGATTCAAGAAGGCGCCCATCGGCGCGGGCCCGTACCGCTTCGCGTCCTTCAAGCCCGGCATCGAGCTGACTCTGGAGGCCTTCGACGGCTACTGGCGCAAAGCGCCGGCCGTGAAGACCCTGGTCTTCCGCGTGATTCCCGACGAGTCGACGCGGCTGGCCGCGCTCAAGCGCGGCGAGGTGGACGTGGCGTATTCGATCACGGGCGCCCTCGCCGAGGAGCTCAAGCGCACGCCGGGGCTGCGGCTGGCGCCCACCTACTTCACCTTCACCACCTGGCTCCTCTTCACCGAGCAGTGGGACCCGAAGTCGCCCTGGCACGACAAGCGAGTGCGCCTGGCCGTGAACCTCGCCATCGATCGTGCGGGTATCAACCAGGCCGCATACCTCGGGCTCTCCAAGCTCGCCTTCTCGCTCGTGCCGCAGGGCATGGACTACTTCTGGACGCCCCCACCCTATCCCCACGATTTCGGCCGCGCCAAGGCGCTCCTCGCCGAGGCGGGCTATCCCAACGGCTTCGACGGCGGCGAGCTCTTCGGCGACACGATCTACGGCGTGTCCATCGGCGAGCCCGTGGTGAACTATCTCCAGGCGGCGGGGATACGCCTGCGCCTCCGCCCCCTCGAGCGGGCGGCCTTCTTCAAGGAGTACGGCGAGAAGAAGCTCCGCGGCGTCATCCTCAGCGGCAGCGGCGCGCCCGGCAACGCGGCGATCCGCCTCGAGCAGTACGCGGTCACCGGCGGACGCTACGTCTATGGCACCTATCCGGAGGTGGACGGCCTCTACACCGCCCAAGCCAACGAGATGAACCCGCGGGTGCGGCAGCAGATCCTCCACAAGATGCAGCAGGTGATCCACGAGCAGGTCATGTTCGGTCCCGTCATCGAGCCCGCCTTCCTCAACGGCGTCGGGCCGCGCCTGGAGGTCCACGGGCTCGGCACGATCAAGAACCACGCCTACTCGGCACCCTACGAGGATCTCCGGCTGGGCGCCAAGTAGCGGGGGTGGCCGTCGCGAGAGATCGGGTAACCCTTACTCTGCTCTCCCCACCACCCCGAAACTCTTACATACGGGGGCCCGGCTGCCAGGGCCGTCGCGCCCGGCGCCCGGTCTTCTGGCTGAATCGGCAGAGGGTTGCGTGCGGCCCCCCGCCCTCCGAGCATTGGTACACCCCTTGCGCATGGGGAGGAGCCGAGCGCAACCGCGCCACTGGCCCTCTCACTTCGGAAGGGAGGACGCGATGTACAAGAACATCCTGCTGGCCGCCGCACTGCAGAATTGGGAGCACTATAGCGCCCATGCCCTCGCCGCTCGAGACGTGGCCGCCACCCTGGCCCGCCATGCCGAGCGATTCCACGTGCTGACCGTCTACGAGAACGAGCCGATCCGCATCCCGGCCAGCGTCCCCGCCGACGTGGTGGCAAAGTTCCGCGAGCAGCAGGTCGACGAGGCCGACCGGTTCGTGGCCGAGAAGATGAACGCCTACGTCGAACCGCTGAGGAGTCAGGGGCTTCCGGTCACCACGCTTCTCCGGCTCGGCAGCGCGCGCCACTTGATCATCGACATCGCGCACGAGGTGGAGGCGGACCTCCTCGTGATCGGCAGCCACAGCAAGCGGCGCTTCCTCGACATCGCGCTCGGCGGCACCGCCAAGCACGTAAGCGAGCACGCCCCGTGCCCCGTGGTCATGGTGGCGCCGAAGGCGAAGTAGGCCCCCTCACCGTAGGCCCCACACCCTACCCTCTCCCCTCGGGGGGAGAGGGGTAAGGCGCCCCACGGCGCCCCCGGATCGGCTATGCTCCGGGAGCGGAGGCGAGCCTACCGGTGCATGATCTCGTGATCGACAACGCCCGTATCGTGGACGGCACCGGTGCGCCCGCGCGTCCCGGCGGGGTCTCCGTCTCGCAGGGCCGCATCACTGCCGTCGGTATCGGCGCCGGCGAGGCCGCGCGGGAACGGCTGGACGCGCGTGGTCTCGTCCTCGCGCCGGGCTTCATCGATCCCCACACCCACTACGACGCCCAGGTGGCGTGGGATCCCCTCCTCACGTGCTCGTCGTGGCACGGCATCACGACGGTGGTGATGGGCAACTGCGGCGTGGGGGTGGCCCCCTGCCGGCCGGAGGCGCGCGAGATCCTCATGGGCGACCTCGTCAACGTCGAGGCCATCCCGCTCGACGTCATGCGGCGCGGCATCGGCTGGGAGTGGGAGTCCTTCGGCGAGTACATGGACGCGCTCGCGCGTCGCCCCCTCGGCATCAACGTGGCGCCGCTCGTGCCGCTCACGCCCCTGCGCCACTACGTCCTGGGCGAGGCCTCGTTCGACCGCGCCGCGACCGCGGAGGAGGCGGCCACGCTGGGCCGTCTCTTCGGCGAGGCGCTGGACGCGGGGGCCTTCGGGCTCTCCACCACGATCCTGGCCAATCACGTGGGCGATCAGGGACGGCCGCTGGCCTGCCGCCTCGCCAGCCGCGACGAGCTGCGCGCGTTGTGCGGCGAGATGCGCCGGCGCAGCCGAGGAGTCATCGAGGCGGCCATCACCTCGCTGCCCGATCGCGTCACCGACGACGAATACGCGACGCTGGAGCTCCTGGTGGAAGAGAGCCGCCGCCCGGTGACCTATCTCGCGGTGTTCGCGCGGCCGGGCCGGCCGCCGGGGGCGCACGAGGACGTCGTGCAGCGCATGGCGCCCCTCCTCGGCCGCGATCGCGCAGTCCCGCAGGTGTCCTGCCGGCCGCTGCGCATCCAGTTCACGCTGAAGAACCCATTCATCTTCGCCACCATGACCACATGGGGTCAGGCCTTCAACCGCTCCGAGGCGGAGCAGCGCGCGCTTTACGCGAGCGAGGCCTTCCGCACCCAGTGGAAGGAAGAGATGGAGCGGCGCCGCATCTTCCGCGGCCAGTGGCGGCGAATCACCGTGCGCGACGCGGCGAACGAGGCCACTCGCGCGCTATCGGGGAAATCCGTGGCGGAGATCGCGGAGGCGCGGGGCACGGATCCCGCCGACACCATCCTCGACATCGCCCTCGCCGACGGGCTCGAGACCCTGTTCGACTTCCCGGTGATGAACCAGGACCCCGAAGGCGTGAGGCCGCTCGTCACCGATCCGCGCTTCCTCATCGGGCTGTCCGACGGCGGCGCCCACGTGGATCAGCTCTGCGACGCGGGCTACGCGACCTATCTGCTCGGCAAGTGGGTGCGCGAGCGGCAGGCGCTCACCCTCGAGGAGGGCGTGCGACGGCTCACCTCGGAGGTCGCCGGCTTCTTCGGCATCGCCGATCGCGGCACCATCGCCCCGGGGAAGGCGGCCGACCTCGTGCTCTTCGACCCCGACACCGTGGACGACGAGACGCCCGAGTACGTGCACGATCTGCCGGGCGGCGGAAAGCGTCTCGTCGCGCGGGCCCGCGGCGTTCACGCCACCGTGGTCGCCGGCCGCGTGCTCTATCAGGACAACGCCCACACCGGGGCCTGGCCGGGGACGGTGCTGCGCAGCCGCGCCTTGACAGGGCCGGCGATTCGAGGATAATTCCAACACTTTCCATCCGTTCCAGGCAACGCGACGACGCGGAGGCAATCCTGGAGACATCCGTGGGTAGTAGGATGACCGCCCGATGAAACGGTTCATCGTCAAGCGCGTGGGATATGCGCTCTTGTCGCTCGCGCTTCTGTCCATTACGATTTTCCTGTTCGTCCGCCTCACCGGGGACCCCGCCGTGCTCCTGGTCGAGCCCGGGGCGAGCAAGGGCGATCTTGAGGCGGTGCGGAAGGACCTGGGGCTCGACCGCCCGCTGGTGGTGCAGTACGTGCAATTCATGGGGAGTCTCTTCCGGGGCGATCTGGGTCAGTCCTTCTACTATCGGACTCCGGTCTTCGAGCTCTACCTCTCGCGCCTGCCGAACTCCCTGCTCCTGGCGGCGGCGGCCATGGCCATCTCGCTCCTCATCGGCATCCCCACCGGCATCATCGCGGCGGTGCGCGTCAACCGATGGTGGGACAGCGCGGGGAAAGTCTTCGCGCTCCTCGGCCTCTCGCTCCCCTCGTTCTGGGTCGGGCTCGTGATGATCTTGTTCTTCTCCGTGTACCTCGGCTGGCTGCCGTCGTCGGGCTCGGGCACCGTGCTGCACCTCATCATGCCGGCCTTCGCGCTGGGCTGGTACTTCGCGGCCGCCCACATGCGCCTCACCCGCTCGTCGATGCTGGAAGTTCTCGGCTCCGAATACGTCAAGCTCGCCCGCATCAAGGGCCTGCCCGAGGCCCTCGTCATCGGCAAGCATGCCTTCAAGAACGCCCTCATCCCCGTCCTCACCCTCGCCGGCATCAACCTCGTCATCATGATCAACGTGGCGGTGGTCGTGGAGACGGTGTTTGCCTGGCCGGGGATCGGGCGCCTGCTCTACGAGGGGATCACGTTCCGCGACTTTCCCGTCGTCCAGGCCACCGTGCTGCTCGCCGGAGGGATGATCGTGATCGTGAACCTCTTCATCGACATCCTCTACGCGGTGATCGATCCCCGCATCCGGTACGACCGATGAGCGTCCCCGCCTCCGCCCTGCCCGGCGCCGACGCCGCCGATGTCGTACTCGTCGACCCGCACTCCACCTTCCGCGCGAGCGGCTTCCCCTACATCGCCATCGGCATCCTGCTCCTACTGGCCTTCGTCGCGATCTTCGCGAACGTGCTCACGCCGCACGATCCCGAGGTGGGAAGCCTGGGCGACCGCTTCAAGCCGCCGGCCTTCCAGGTGGGCGGGACCACCACGCATCTGCTCGGCACCGATCACCTCGGCCGCGACGTGCTCGCGCGCCTCATCTTCGGCGCGCGTGTCTCCATCGTGGTGGGCTTCACCGCGGTGATCGTGGCGGGCGTGCTCGGCACCACTCTCGGCATCCTCTCCGGGTATCTCGGGGGCTGGGTGGACCAGGTCATCATGCGGCTGACCGACACCTGGCTGGCCTTGCCCGCCTTGACCTTCGCCATCTTCCTCGCCGCCATCGTGGGCCCCAGCGAGATGAACATCGTCATCATCCTCGGCGCCATCTACTGGACGCGCTACGCGCGCGTGATCCGCGGTGAGGTGCTCTCGCTGAAGGAGCGCGACTTTGTGCGCCTCGCCATCGTGGCGGGCTGCTCCAAGCGCAAGATCATGCGCAAGCACATCCTGCCCAACGTGCTCAACTCCGCCATCGTCCTCGGCACCCTCATGCTGGGGGTCGTCATCGTCACCGAAGCCGCCCTGTCCTTCCTCGGGGTGGGGGTGCCGCCGCCCAAGCCGGCGTGGGGCCTCATGCTCTCCGATGGGAAGAAGGGGATGATGGCCGGCTACTGGTGGCTCACCGTGCTACCCGGCTGCTGCATCATGCTGATGGTGCTTTCCGCGAACCTCCTCGGTGACTGGCTGCGCGTCAAGCTCGACCCGCAGCTACGGCAGTTGTGAGCCGCCTCCTGCTCGCGTTCGTCCTCGCCAGTTGAGCCCGCTCCTCGACGTCCGGAAACTCGGCGTCCACTACGTCACCGCGCGCGGCACCCGCGTGACGCGGGCGGTGGACGAGGTCTCCTTCGCGCTGGAAGCGGGCGAGACCCTCGGGATCGTGGGCGAATCGGGGTCCGGCAAGACCACGCTGGCGCTGTCTCTCCTGCGCCTGCTCCCCACCGCCGCCCGCATCGTGGAGGGCGAGGTGCGCTTCGAGGGCGCCGATCTCCTCGCCAAGTCCGATCGGGAGATGCGGGCCGTCCGGGGCAAGCGCATCGCCATGATCCTGCAGGATCCGATGGCCTCGCTGAACCCCCTGTTCACCGTGGGCGACCAGGTGGCGGAGCCCCTCCGCGTCCACGAGGGCGCCTCCCGCAAGAGCGCGTGGGCGCGGGCGAAGGATCTCTTGCGCTCGGTGCGCATCCCGGCCCCGGAGGCGCGCGTGCGCGAGTACCCGCACCAGATGTCGGGCGGGATGCGCCAGCGCATCGTGGGCGCCATCGGCATCTCGTGCGAGCCGCGCCTGCTCATCGCCGACGAGCCGACGACGAGCCTCGACCTCACCATCCAGGCCCAGTACCTGAACCTCCTACGCGAGCTCCAGCGTGCGCACGGGCTGGCCCTGATCTTCATCACCCACAACCTGGGCATCGTCGCCAAGATGTGCGACCGGGTCGCGGTGATGTATGCGGGGCGCATGGTCGAGTCCGGTCCGGTCAAGGCCATCTTCGACCGGCCCGCGCATCCCTACACGCGGGCCCTCCTCGAATCGATCCCGCGCATGGGCGATGCGCGCCAGCGCCTCACCGCCATCGACGGCCAGCCGCCCGACCTCGCCCGGCTGCCCGCGGGCTGCGCGTTTCACCCGCGCTGCCCCGACGCGATCGACCGCTGCCGCGCGGAGGCGCCGCCGGAGAGCCTCGTCTCCCACACCCACACCACCCGCTGCTGGGTCGCGGCGTCCCTCCAGTCCGTGCGTCCCGGCGCGCGCGCCGACGCCGTCGGCCGCTGAGCCCGCCCACGTGGCCACCCCCGTCATCGAGGCCCGGAACCTCAGCAAGCTCTTCCCCGTGAAGGGGGGCTTCCTCGGCCGCGCCCAGGGCGTCGTCCGCGCGGTGGACGACATCTCGTTCACGGTCGCTCCCGGCCAGACGCTCGGCCTCGTGGGCGAGTCCGGCTGCGGGAAGACGACCACGGCCAAGATCGTCCTCGGCTTGGAGGAGCCCACCGGCGGCAGCATCCGCTTCGAGGGCCAGGATCTCCATGCCCTGGATGGGGCGGGCCGGCGACACTATCGCAAGTCGGTGCAGGCGGTGTTCCAGGACCCGTTCGCCTCGCTCAACCCGCGCATGCGGGTGGGCGCCATCATCGCCGAGCCCCTCGTCACCAACGAGTCGCTCACGGCGGGCGAGGTTCGCAAGCGCATCCTCCACCTGCTCGAGCTGGTGGGGCTGCCCGAGCGCGCCGCCGAGCTGTTCCCCCACGAGTTCTCCGGCGGCCAGCGCCAGCGCATCGCCATCGCGCGCTCGCTCGCGCTGTCGCCCCGGCTGGTGGTGCTGGACGAGCCCGTGTCCGCGCTCGACGTGTCCATCCGCGCGCAGATCCTCAACCTCCTGCGCGACTTGCAGGCGCAGCTGGGGCTGTCCTATCTCTTCATCGCCCACGATCTTGCCGCCGTCGCCCACATGAGCCATACCATCGCGGTCATGTACCTGGGCAAGATCGCCGAGTCGGGGGACGCGGCGGCACTGAGCCGAGCGCCCAAGCATCCCTACACGCAGGCGCTGTTCTCGGCGGCGCTGCCCTCGCATCCCGACGAGCGGCGCGAAGAGATCATCCTGCCCGGCGAGGTGCCGAGCCCGCTGCGGCCCCCGGCCGGCTGCCGCTTTCATCCGCGGTGCCCGCACGCGATGGCCCGCTGCTCCACGGACGTGCCGGCGCTGAAGCCGCAGGAGGGACGGCTGGTGGCCTGCCACCTCTTCGACTAGGAGGCGACATGTTCAAGATCCTCTCGATCGCTCTGCTCGTCCTCACCGCGGCCGCCATGCCGGCTGCCGCCGAGTACCCCGAGCGCCCCATCACCGTGCTCACCGGCTACCCGGCCGGCGGCATGGTGGACATCGTGGCGCGTGCCCTCGCCGAGGGCATGAAGAAGAAGTTCCCCAAGGGCATCGGCATCGTCTCGCGACCCGGCGGCGGCGGCTCCCTGGCGGTGGCCGAGCTGGTGGGGGCCAAGCCCGACGGCTACACGATGATCCTGGCGCCGCTGTCGACCCTCGTCATTCACCCGCAGCTGAACGACCTGCCCTACAAGACGCCGGACGACTACATACCGATCATCAACGTGGTGTCGTTCTACTCGCTGGTCGCCGTCAAGGGTGACGCGCCGTGGAAGACGCCGCAGGAGCTGCTGGGCGCGGCCAAGGCCAGCCCAGGCAAGCTGCGAATGGGCTCGCCCGGCGAGGGCACCTCGAGCCACCTCAATTTCGAGACCATCAAGCGCCTGGGCAACGTGGACCTCACCCACGTGCCATTTTCGGGCTGGGGCGAGTCGAGTCCGGCGCTGCTCGGCGGCCACGTCGAGGCCCTGATGGCGCAGCCGGGCGAGGTGAAGCCGCTGGTGGACGGCGGCAAGATGCGCGTGCTCATGGTGTCCCAGACCAAGCGGCACCCGGCGTTCCCCGACGCGCCCACCGCGAAGGAGCTGGGCGTGGGTACCGACACGCCCAGCGGCGCGTGGTTCATGTACGTCGTGCCCAAGGGCACGCCCGCGCCCGTGGTGAAGTACATCCACGACGCCGTCAAGGCGGCGATGGAAGAGCCGCAGTTCGTCAACACCATCAAGCAGCGGGTGATCGACATCGACTATCGCGCGGGGGACGCGCTCCGCGCCGACCTGTGGAAGGAATACAAGAGCCACACCGAGATCCTCAGCGCCCTGGGCATGATCAAGAAGAAGTAGCGGCATGGTCGAGCGGCTCCTGGCCGTCGGCGTTCTCGCGGCCAGCTTGATCTACCTCGCCAGCGCCTGGGGGCTGCCGCTCGGCACCACGGCGCGGCCGGGCGCCGGCTTCTATCCGCTCGCCGTCGGGATCTTCGGCGCCGTCGTGGTCGGCGCCTGGCTGGCGAGCGTGCGGGGCAGGGCGGCGGGCGTCGTCGCCCTCGCGGCGGATGCGCGCGGGCGCGTGCTTGCCACCGCCGGTCTTCTCGCGGGATTCTGCCTCGCGCTGCCCTGGACGGGCTATCCGCTCGCCGCCTTTCTCTTCACCGGCCTGCTTCTCCGCGGCCTGGGGGCGCGCTGGACGTCCGCGCTCGTCATCGGCGCCGTCAGCGCCCTCGCCTCCTACTACGCCTTCGCCACGCTGCTGGGGGTGCCCCTGCCCCGCGGCGTGCTGCTCGACTGACGCCCCGACCGCCCATGGGCCCGCTGGAAGGCCTCGCCTACGGCTTCGTCGTCGCGCTGACGCCCACCAATCTGTTCGCCTGTTTCGTCGGCGTCCTGATCGGCACCATCGTCGGCATCCTGCCCGGCATCGGGCCGGTGGGGGCGATGGCGCTGCTCCTGCCCTCGACGTTCACGCTGCAGCCGGCGACGGCGCTCATCATGCTGGCCGGCATCTACTACGGCTCCATGTACGGAGGCTCGACCACCTCCATCCTCGTCAACGTGCCGGGCGAGGCTTCCTCGGTGGTGACCGCGATCGACGGCTATCAGATGACGCGGAACGGGCGGGCGGGCGCCGCCCTCTCGGTGGCGGCGGTCGGCTCGTTCATCTCGGGCTCGGTGGGCGTGGTCGGCATCGTCCTCGCCGCCTCCTGGCTCGCCGACCAGGCGCTGCGCTTCGGCCCTCCCGAGTACTTCGCGCTGGCGGTGTCGGGGCTGCTCCTGCTCTCGCGCCTGTCCGGCGGTTCTGTGATCCACGCCCTCGCGATGGTGGCGATCGGGCTGGCGCTGGGCACCATCGGCATGGAGCCGATCTCCGCGGTGCGCCGCTTCACCTTCGGCTCCACCCAGCTCTCGCAGGGCGTGGAGCTGGTGCCGGTCATCATGGGACTCTACGGCGTCGCGGAGGTGATGCTGATCGCGGAGTCGGGCCTGCGCAAGGCCCACATCGCCTCCGTGCGCATGCGCGAGCTACTGCCGACCCGCGGCGAGTGGCGTCTCTCGGCGTGGCCCATCGCGCGCGGCTCGGTGGTGGGCTTTCTCACCGGGCTCGTGCCCGGCCCCGCCTCCGTGCTCGCGACGTTCATCTCCTATACGCTCGAGCGCAAGATGTCGAAGACGCCGGAGCGATTCGGCAAGGGCGCCATCGAGGGAGTAGCGGGGCCGGAGGCGGCGAACAACGGCGCCACCGCCGGGGCCATGGTGCCGTTGCTCTCGCTCGGCATTCCGTTCTCGCCGGCCACCGCCATCCTGCTCGGCGCGCTCGTCATCACCGGCATCCAGCCGGGCCCGCTCCTCATCAGCCAGCGGCCGGAGGTGTTCTGGGGCGTCGTCGCCAGCATGTACGTGGGCAATATCTTCCTGCTGATCCTGAACCTGCCGCTGGTGGGGCTCTTCGTGAGCGTGCTGCGCCTGCCCCAGCACGTGCTGGCGACGCTGGTGCTCCTGCTCTGCCTCGTGGGCGCCTACAGCCTCAACAACAGCCAGCTCGATCTCTGGGTGCTGGTCGTCTTCGGCGTCTTCGGCTACGTGTTACGCAAGCTCGCCATCGATCCCTCGCCCCTCGTGGTGGCGCTGGTGCTGGGGCCGCTCATGGAGAAGACGCTCCGCCAGGCCCTCTTCATGGAGCGCGGCAGCGTGCTCGCGTTCCTGGCGCGCCCCATCACGCTGGCGCTGCTGCTGCTGGGCGTCATCGCCCTGATCGCCCCACCGCTGATTCGATGGTGGCGGCCCGTGCCCCCTCAACCGCCGGCGCCCCCTCACCCGCCGGCGCCCCCTCAACCGCCGGCGCCCCCTCACCCGCCGGCACCCCCTCACCCTCCCCTCTCCCCCAACGGGGGAGAGGGAGCTTGACGAGGGAGCGGGAGCCCTACCCTCTCCCCTCTGGGGAGAGGGCAGGGTGAGGGGCCGCCGTCACACGCCACGCCAGCGCGATCGACGCCATCAGCAGGAGTGCGGCGAGCAGCATGGGCGCCCCTGGAAGCAGGCTCGGGCCGGAGATGAAATAGGCAAACGTGAGGGTGAAGAGGCCGGGCCCGATGAGCCCCGCGATGCCCGTGAGGCTCGCGATCGCGCCCTGGAGCCGCCCCTGCTCGGACGAAGCGACTCGTCGGGTCATCAGCGCCTGGGCGGCGGGACCGGACACGCCCCAGAGCGCCTGGATGGGAACCGCGAGCATGGCGATGGCCCCGTTGGACGCGAGCCCGTAGAGCGCGAAGCCAGCCGCGCCGCAGGCGAGCCCCAGCAGCAACGCGCGGCGCTCGCCCAGGCGCCGCACGATGGGCTGGACCAGCGCGCCGGAGACGATCATGGTCGACACGCCCACGCCGGCCAGGAACAGCCCCAGCGCCCGCTCGTCCCAGCCAAAGCGATAACCCGCGTAGAGCACGAAGGTACTCGGCAACACGTCGTGGGCGACGCGGCCCAGGAACACCACGGCGGCGAGGCCGAGCAGCACGAGATCCGCGCGCAGGAACGCGAGGGCGCCCAGCGGGCTGGCCGTCTTCCACACGAAGCGCGCGCGCCGCTCGCGCGGCAGCGATTCCGGGAGCACGACGAGCCCGTAGAGAAAGTTGAGGAAGCTCAGCCCCGCCGCCGCCCAGAAGGGTAGCCGCGGGTCCACCGCGCCGAGCAGCCCCCCGCTGGCCGGCCCCAGCACGAAGCCGATGCCGAAGGCGGCGCCGAGCAGCCCGAACGCGCCCGCGCGCCGCTCCGGCGGCGTCACGTCCGCGATATAGGCGCCGGCGGTGGCGACGCTCGCCGCGGTGACACCGGAGAGCACGCGCCCCACGAAGAGCCACACCAGATCAGGGGCGAGGGCCATGAGAACGTAGTCGAGGCCGAGCCCCAGGTTCGAGAGGAGGATGACCGGCCGCCGGCCGAAGCGATCGGAGAGCGCGCCCAGCACGGGCGAGGCGAGGAACTGCATGAGTGCCCAGACGGTGCCGAAGAGCCCGTAGACCGCGGCGGCCCGGGCGGTGTCGCCGCCCAGGAACGTCGCCACCAGCGGGGGCAGCACCGGCACGATCAGGCCGAGCGCCAGCATGTCGAGCATCACCGTGATGAAGATGAAGATGGTGGCGGCGGAGCGCGGCGGCGCGGCGGGCGCGGTCATGAAGAACGAGGCTAGCACGGGGCCGCGCCTCTAATGTCCACCACATATTGGGGTTGTACATCTCCGCGAAGTCCACATGCTGTGCTAGACTTGTCGCATGGACGACCTTCAGTTTCGCGACGCCCGGCAACGGATCAGCCGCTGGATCGAGGACAGCGCGGGCGTCTTCGCGGCGATTCCGGTGATCCTCCACGAGCACGATCGCCTGCGCGAGCGGCTCGACGCCACCGAGCGCGCCGCCGCGCGGCTACTCCAGGAAGTGAACGACCTCCGGCGCGAGCTCGACGCCCTTCAGAGCGAGAACGAGCGCCTCCGGCGCGATCGTGTCGAGACCGCCGAGCTCCTCACCGAGGGGCTCAATCGCGTGCTGCAGGACGCGGTGCTCCGCCTGCGCGCGCCCGCCGCCCGCTCCGACGTCTCGCGCGAGCCCAGCTTCTCGTAGCCTCCCTCATGTAGACTCGACCTCGTGAGGACGCCGGGGTCGGTCTTGCTGGTCGCGTGCTACGAGCTGGGGCATCAGCCTCTGGCGGTGGCGTGGCCGGCCGCCGCCCTGGAGGCCCGCGGGTTCGCGCCCGCCGTGCTGGACGTGTCCGTCGAGCCGCTGGATGCCGAGAAGGTCAAGCGTGCGCGGCTGGTGGCGATCTCCGTCCCCATGCACACCGCACTTCGCGTGGGCGTCGGCGTGGCCGAGCGGGTACGCCGACTCAATCCCGGCTGCCATCTCGCGTTCTACGGGCTCTACGCCACGCTGAACGCCGACTACCTCCTCGCCCATGGCGTGGACAGCGTCATCGGCGGCGAGGTGGAAGCGCCGCTGGCCGATCTCGCGGAAGCGCTGGAGTCGGGTCGGCCGGGCCCGCTGCCGGGCGTGCGGCGCGCGGGCGAGGTCGCGGGCCCGCACATCGCCCGGCTCACGCTGCCGACGCCGAGCCGCGCCGCGCTGCCCTCGCTGAAGACCTACGCGCGGCTCGAGCGCGACGGGCGCCAGTCGCTGGTCGGCTACGTGGAGGCCAGCCGGGGCTGCCGGCATCTCTGCCGGCACTGCCCCATCCCGCCCGTCTACGGTGGCCGCTTCTTCGTCGTGCCCGCCGACACGGTGCTGGCCGACGTACGCCAGCAGGTGGAGGCGGGGGCGGAGCACATCACCTTCGGCGATCCCGACTTCCTCAACGGGCCGGGGCATGCGATCGCGGTGGCGCGGCGGCTTCACGCCGAGTTCCCCGCCCTGACCTGGGACTTCACCGCCAAGGTGGAGCATCTCCTGCGGCGGCGCGACCTCCTGCCCGAGCTGGCGGCGCTCGGCGCCCTCTTCGTTGTCTCCGCGGTGGAGTCGCTCTCGGACACGGTGCTGGCCCACCTCGACAAGGGCCATACCCGCGTGGACGTGGACGCGGCGCTGGCCGCCGCGCGCGCGGCCGGCCTCGCCCTCCGCCCCACCTGGGTGGCCTTCACGCCGTGGACCACGCGCGCGGACTACGCGGCGATGCTCGACTGGGTGGAGGAAAACGCGCTGGTCGACCACGTCGATCCCGTGCAGTACTCGCTGCGCCTGCTCGTGCCGCCGGGTTCGCTGCTGGCCGCGCATCCGGGCATGGGGCCGCATCTGGGCGACCTGGTCGAGGCGGATTTCTCCTACACGTGGCGGCATCCCGACCCGGGTATGGACGCGCTACAGGCCCGCGTGGCCGCGCTCATCGCGGAAGCCGCCCCGCGGGCCGAGGACGCGGCGGTCACGTTCGATCGCGTGCGGGCCCTGGCCGCGGAGGCGGCCGGAGAGCCGGCCCCCGCGCCGCTGGCGCCCCGGCTGAGCCCCGACCGCGCGCGCCCGCCCCGCCTCACCGAGCCCTGGTTCTGCTGAGCGGAGCCCACCAAGGGCCAGTTGGCCCTTACCGGTTATTCGAGTACAGTAGTGATCTAGCAGGGCCAAGGAGGTCGAGCATGAGCGAGGATCTGAAGACCCGGGTGCAGCAGCTGATCGAGTCCATGATCAACCCCGCGGTGGCCGGCCACGGCGGGTTCGTAGACCTGATCGACGTCAAGGACAACAAGGTCTACTTGCAGATGGGCGGGGGCTGCCAGGGCTGCGGGGCCGCCGACATCACGCTGAAATCGGGGATCGAGCGGCTGATCAAGGAAGAGTTGCCCGAAGTCGAGGAAGTGCTGGACACCACCGACCACGCCTCGGGCTCCAACCCCTACTACGCCCCCAGCAAATAACCCCCTACCCTCTCCCCCCTGGGGGGAGAGGGCAGGGTGAGGGGGGGCGTCTTCTACTTCCGGAAGGCGTCGAAAATCTCGCCGAACAGCCCCCACCGCTCGCCGTCGAACTTCGCGAGCTGCTCCTGTTCGATGGGCGCGTGGTCCGTCGGGCTCGTGTTGATCTTCATGCCCGGCAGCAGCAGCGGCAGGTCCACGTCCTTGAGGTTGGCCGCCTGCTTCATGATGTTCTCGCGGGAGAGGTCGTTCCCGCACTGCTTGAGGGTCTGCACCATCAGGATCGCCACGTTGTAGCCGTAGGCGTTGGACTGGTCCTCGAGGTTCCCCTCGGGGTAGTACTTCTTCATGAACGCTACCCAATCCGTGTAGCCCTTGTCCTTGCTCCACTGCGGATCGGTCACTTCCTTCATGTAGAGCGCGGTGATCAGGCCCTTGGAGGCCTCCAGGCCGGCCGGCTTCAGCACGGTGGCCAGCGAGCTCGACACGTTGTTGAGGAAGTGCACGGGCTTCCAGCCGATGTCATGCGCCTTCTTGATCGCCTGCACCGCGAACTTCGGGATCGTCACGTTGAAGAAGACGTTGGCGCCGCTGTTCTTCAAGTTGATGATCTGCGAATCGATGGTGGGATCGGTCACCTCGTAGCTCTGCTTGAGCACGATCAGCTTGGAAGCGGAGGCGCCGAGCCCGTCCTCCATGCCCTTGAGGTAGTCCTTTCCGTAGTCGTCGTTCTGGTAGAGGATCCCGACCTTGGCGTCGGGAAGGTTCTTCAGGATGTACGAGGCGTAGACGCGCCCCTCCGTCTGGTAGTTAGGCTGGAAGCCCATCGTCCAGGGAAAGTTCTTGGGGTCGTTCCACTTGGTGGCGCCGGTGGCCACGAAGAGGTGCGGCACCTTCTGCGTGTTCATGTACTTGTGGATGGCGGAGTTGGTGGGCGTGCCGAGGGTCTGGAAGAGGAGCGCCACCTGATCCTGTTCCACGAGCCGGCGGACCATCTCCACCGCCTTGGGCGGGCTGTAGCCGTCGTCCAGGGTGATGTAGTTGATCTTCCGCCCGTTGACGCCACCCTCATCGTTGACCTTCTTGAAGTAGGCGCCGATCACCTTGCCGATGGTCCCGTAGGCGGACGCGGGGCCGCTGTAGGGGTTGGTGTTGCCGATCTTGATCTCGGTCTGCGTCACGCCCACCACGGTCTGGGCGCCGACGGCCGACGCCAGCCCCACGCCCAGCAGGGCGCCGGCGAGCGCGAGTGCGACGAGCTTCCGTCCGATCATGTTGTCCTCCTTGGTGTTGGTTTAGCCTGAGGGAGACGGCACCTGCGGGGAGACTGCTTCACCTCCTTGCCCTGAAACTCGCGGCCGGGCCGCCCGGATCCACAGGAGCTTGAGGGCCCCGGCGATCCCGTAGGGCATGACGTACATGAACCCGATGAGAAAGATACCGAAAATGGCCCAGGGAGCGGCCTTGGAAATGTCCTGCGCCCAGTTGGGAACGAACTGGATGAACAGCGCCCCCAGCACGTTGCCCCAGATGGAGCCCAGACCGCCGATGACGATGCCGATCAAGAACGTGATGGACAGGAACACGTTGAAGGAGTCGGGCGCGACGTAGGCGATGGCCACCGCGGACAGTGCCCCCGCGACGCCCGTGTAGGCCGCGCTCACCCCGAAGGTGACCGACTTGACGAGGGCGCTGTCCACCCCCATGGCCTCCGCCGCGATGTGATTGTCGCGGATCGCCACCATGGCGCGGCCGATGCGGCTCCGCACGAGGTTGGCGGCGAGTAAGAACATGACCACGGTGATGGCGAGGGTGACCCAGTAGAGCCACTGGTCCTCGGTGATCTTGAGCCCCCACGGGGCCTTCGGCTTGCTGAGCACGATCCCCTGGGAGCCCCCCGTCCAGTGCTCGAAGTACTTGAGGATCTGCGGCACCGCGAGGGCGAGGGAGAAGGTGGCGAGCGCCAAGTAGAGCCCCTCGAGGCGCAAGGCGGGCCGCCCGAACAGGAACCCGACGATCAGGCAGAGCAGCCCGGCCACGGGAATCGTCCAGCCGTAGCCAATGGCCCACCGGTCCATCATGATCGCGGAGATGTAGGCGCCGATCGCGTAGAAGGCGCCGTGGCCCAGCGAGAACTGGCCATTGTATCCGGTGAGGAGGTTGAGGCCCATCAGGGCGATGGCGTAGATGCACACCTGGGTGAACTGGAAGAGGCGGAAGCCGCTCATGAAGAGCGGCAGCGAGAACGCCACCGCGATCACCACGACGGCCAGGGTGAGACCCGCGTGGCGACGCATGGCTAGACGCGACGCACGGTCGTGCGGCCGAAGAGCCCGCTCGGCTTCACCAGCAGCACCACGATGATCATGGCCAGGGCCACCGTCAGCTTCAGCTCGGTGCCGATGAAGGACACGTAGGTGCCCACCAGGTTCTCCACGATGCCCACCAGGAAGCCGCCCACCACCGCGCCCAGGGGGCTCGTGAAGCCACCCAGCGTGGCCGCCGCGAACGCGTAGATCTGGATGCCGCCCATCATGTTGGGGTCTAGCGTGAGGATCGGCGCGACCATGAGGCCGGCCACCGCGCCGAAGGTGGCGGCGAGCCCCCAGCCCAGCGCGAGCATCCAGCTCACGCGGATCCCCGCGAGCCGGCTCGAGACCGGGTTCTGCGCGGCCGCGCGCATCGCCAGCCCCAGCGGGGTGAAGCGGAAGAACACGAAGAGGAGAGCCAGCATCACGAGGGTGACGGCGATCTCGCCGATGTCGTGCGCGCCGAACACCACCGTGCCCAGCCGCAGGGGCTCGCGGGGGAACGGGCTCGGGAAAGGCTTCTGCAGATAGGTCCAGATCCAGCCCGCCAGGCTGTTGCAGATGACGAGGAGGCCCAAGGTGACGATCACGATGGTGAGGATGGGCTTGTTCTCCACCGGCCGTATAATCACCCGCTGTATCACCACGCCGCCGATGAAGGCTATGGCCAGCGTGAGGAGAAAGGCGCCCCAATAGGGGAGCCCCGCGTTCAGCATGGACCACGCGAGGTAGGTCGCGAACATCGCCATCTCGCCCTGGGCGAAGTTCACCACGTCGGTCGCCTGATAGATCATCACGAGGGCCAGGGCCAGGCTCGCGTAGATGCCGCCCGTAGCCAGCCCCGACATCACCTGCTGGATGAAGATGTCCATCAGACGCTGGGGGGGAGCGACCGCCGCTCCTCCCCCAGACCCCCCCACCGGTTCGTCGCAACGCGCGCGTCGAGCATCAAGCCTGTCCTTTCAGTAGCCGAGGTAAGAGCGGCGGATGGCGTCGTCGCGCCGGAGGACGTCGGAGGTGCCCGCGAGCACCACGCGGCCGGTCTCCAGCAGGAAGACGTGATCGGCGAGGTCGAGGGCGATCGAGGCGTTCTGCTCCACGAGGAGGATGCTGACGCGCGACTCCTGGTTGATGGTGCGCAGGATGCGGAAGATCTCGCGTACCACCAAGGGCGCCAGGCCCAGCGACGGCTCGTCGAGGAGCAGCAGCCGCGGGCCCAGCATGAGGGCGCGGGCCACTGCCAGCATCTGCTGCTCACCGCCCGAGAGGGTGCCCGCGTTCTGCTTCCGCCGCTGGCCGAGGATGGGGAAGAGCTCGAGCACGCGATCCATGTCACGGCCGGCGTTCCGCTTGTCCCGCCGCGCGTACATGCCGATGCGGAGGTTTTCCTCCACCGTGAGGTCCACGAAGGTGCCGCGGCCCTCCGGCACGTGGGCGATGCCCATGCCCACGATTTGCTCGGTCGCCTTGCCGTCGATGGGCTGCCCGGCGAAGCGGATGGAGCCGCCCGTCCTCACCATGTTGGAGATGGCGCGCAGCGTGGTGGTCTTGCCGGCGCCGTTCGCGCCGAGCACAGTGGTGATGCCCCCCTCTTCCATGGCAAAGCTCACGCCATGCAGCGCCTTGGTGCGCCCGTAGTAGGCTTCGAGCTTCTCGACCTCGAGGATGGCGCCCACCCTACTCTCCCAGGTAGGCCTTGATGACTTCGGGGTCGCGCTGCACCTCGGCGGGACTGCCCTCGGCGATACGCTTGCCGAAGTCGAGCACGACGACCTTGTCGGACACCTCCATGACCAGGCTCATATGGTGCTCGACCAGCAGGATCGTGATGCCGAGCCGGTCGCGGATCGTGCGGATGAGGGTCCCGAGGGTCGCCACCTCCTCGTGGTTGAGCCCGCCCGCGGGCTCGTCCATGAGGAGCAGTTTCGGCTTGGCCGCCAGGGCGCGGGCCGCTTCCACCCGCTTGAGCGTGGCGAAGGGCAGGCCTGCGGCCGGCACATGGGCCACCGCCTCCAGGCTCATGAAGCGAATCGCCTCGAGCGCCGCCTGCCGCTGGGCCTCCTCTTCCCGCACCACGCCGGGCCCCCGCAGCGCGCAGGCCAGGAAGCCACTGCGCGTCTGGCTGTGGGCGCCGACCATGACATTGTCGAGCACGGACATGGTGCCGAAGAGGGCGAGATTCTGGAAGGTACGGCCGATACCCAACCCCGCGATGTCGTGGGGCTCGGTCTTCAGGAGATCGTGGTCCTCGAACGCGATGGTGCCGCTGGAGGGCTCATAGAGACGGCTCAGGCAGTTGAAGAGGGTGGTCTTGCCGGCGCCGTTGGGCCCGATGAGCCCTACGATCTGACGGGGCTCGATGTCGAAGGACACGTCGTCCAGCGCGACGATGCCCCCGAAGTGCACGCCTAACTGACGTACCTTCAGGATCGGCAACTCTGCCTCTCGTCTCGGATCACGGTTCGCGGTGGCTCACTGTTCCCCCCGGACCCATCGGGGGCGGGGGGTTCGGAGAGTATATGCGAAGGCCCGGCCCAGCGGAAAGCCCCGTAACCCCCCGTTCTGGCGTCACCGCAGGGGACACAGCGTCAGCCTCCGCACACGTTGAGAAGGCGGGGGGTGACGTCGGGGGCCGGACGGGCCTGCGGGCCCGCCCCGAGGCGGCCTCTCCTGCCCCCTCCGACAACCCTCCGATCTGCCGGGGTTAGCGGCCACCCGGGCCCCCCCTGCCCCATGGCACCGGTGTTGCTCCCTTGAGGAGCGTCGTACGCCGCACCTGACAGGCGGGACTCCAGACAGGGAACAGATGGGCCGACGTGACGGGGTAACCCGTTTCCCGGCCCTTTGACGCAAGGCGCCGATTGGCGCCGATGGCGGGCAACCGCAGTCATCCTGACCGGGGAGGTCTCTGCATATGAGTCGAGGCATCGGCGCTCTGACCCGCGCGGTTCTCTTCACCCCTCTGTTCACCGTGAGCCGGCCCGCCAAGGTGGTGCTCGAGGTCCGGCGCACGCCGCCCACGGAGCTGGTGCAGAAGGCCGTCGAGGAGCTCCTGGGCGACCGTGCCGTGAAGGCCCGCGGCGACGCGACGCCTTCCACCGCCGACATCACCCGGGTGGCCGACCTCCTCTTCGATGTGCGCGAGATGGCCAAGCGGAGCCTGGGACGCCACTGGGTGGCGCGGACCCCGCAGGAGCGCGACGAGTTCACCCGCCTCTTCGTCGGCATGGCCGGGCGCGCCTGGCTGCGGACTCTCCGAACGGGGAAGCGGATCACCTACACGGGCGCCACCGTCACCGCGACCCGGGCCACCGTACGCGCCACCGTGGCCCTGGAGCGCCAGGGCCAGGTGCTCCTCGAGTATCAGCTCGTGCCCTCGGGCAGCAGCAAGTGGCAGGTCGACGACATCCTCGTGGACAAGCGCAGCCTCGTCGCGAGCTACCGCGAGTACTTCGACAAGACCCTGGCCAACACGAGCTATGGCGAGCTGATCTGGAAGCTCCGCGTGAAGGCAGTGGAGTCCGCGCCGGCGGCCGAGCCCGCCTAGACCCCGGACGTCGCCCGGGTGGGGGCGCGAGAAGCCAGGCGCCGCCGGGCCCAGTCCCCCACCCGGATGCCCAGGAGCAGGATCAGCACGGCGAGGTAGTAGTAGGGCTGGGGATTGACCTTCTTGGCCAGCCAGAGATAGTGCAGGGCGGCCAGGATGCCGACCAGATAGACGACGCTGTGTAGCCGCCGCCATGCCTGGCCTCCCAGCGCTTTAACCATGGCGGTGGTCGAGGTGGCGGCGAGCGGGATCAGCAGCAATAGCGCGGTCATCCCCACCGTGATGTACGGGCGCTTGACGATGTCCGCGCCCAGCGCGCCCCAGTCGAAGAAGTGGTCGAGCACCACCCACACGGAGAAGTGCAGGCACGCGTAGAAGAACGCGAAGAGGCCCAGGAGCCGGCGCAGCGCGATGGGCCAGGACCACCCACTGATGATGCGGAGGGGCGTCGCCGCGAGGCTGGCGAGCAGGATGCAGAAGGTCGAGTCGCCCAGATGGTTGGTGATGAAGCTGATGGGGTTGGCGGTGAGATCACCGGTGGCGGCGCGGTAGCCGAGCCATCCCAGCGGGGCCAGGCACGCCGCCCACGCCGCCCCCTTGAGCGCCGTCCGGCCCCGGCGCGTCATCGCGGCGCGCGGCCTAGTAGAACTTGTTCAGATCCATCCCCGCGTAGAGCGAGGCGACCTGATCGCCGTAGCCGTTGAACGGCAGCGTCTTGCGGCGGCGGAATTCGCCGATGCGCCGCTCGGTTGCCTGGCTCCAGCGGGGATGATCCTTCGTGGGGTTCACGTTGGAGTAGAAGCCGTACTCCTGCGGCGCCGCCTTCTCCCACGCCGTCTTCGGCTGATCGGCCGTGAGGCGGATCCGCACGATGCTCTTGCCGCTCTTGAAGCCGTACTTCCAGGGGATGACCACCCGCACCGGGGCGCCGTTGGGGTTGGGGAGCACCTGGCCGTACATGCCCAGGGTGAGGAGCGTCAGCGGGTGCATGGCCTCGTCCATCCGGAGCCCCTCGACATAGGGCCAGTCGATGCCGCCGAAGTTGAAGAGCCCCTTCTTCTGCGCGGGCATCTGCTCGGGATCGTGAAGCGTGATGAACTCGACGAACTTCGCCTGGCTCGTGGGCTCCACCTTCTTGAGCAGGGCGGACAGCGAGTAGCCGATCCACGGAATTACCATGGACCAGGCTTCCACGCAGCGGAGCGAGTAGATGCGCTCCTCGAGCGGCGCCAACTTCAGGAGCTCGTCGATGTCGAAGCTGCGGGGCTTGGCGCAGAGCCCCTCCACCTTCACCGACCAGGGGCGCGGGCGCAGGGTGTGCGCGTTACGCGACGGGTCTTCCTTGTCGGTGCCGAACTCGTAGAAGTTGTTGTAGGTGGTGGCGCTCTCGAACGTCGTCTGCGTCTCGGTGAGGCTCATCGCCGCGTTCTTCTGGGCGGCCAGCGGCTGGCCCTTCGGAGGCGCCGCGGCACCAGCCGCGCGCGGCAGGGCGGCCAGGGCCGCCGCGCCGGAGACCAGGCCCGCGGTGAGGAATCGGCGGCGGTCGAGGTAGAGCGGCCGCGGGGTCACCTCCGACTGCTTGAACATCTCGCCTCGCTTGATCACCATGGTGGCTCCCAGTCTACCGCCCGTTTGGCCGGCCTTGTCACCGGTTTGTCAAATGAGGCTCGGGTCCGGACCCTCGAGGGCGGTAGTCGCCGAGCCCCACCATATCAACCCCTTGGGCGTAAGAAAGGCTCCGGAAATCCTTCTGAACGCCACGACCCCGCGGCCGAAGGAGGGACTTACGGGCTTGCTCAGCACGCATCCGACGGTGGAGGAGCGGCTGGCCGCGCTGGAGGAGGCGGGGATGACCACCCCTCACCCTACCCTCTCCCCCGAGGGGAGAAGGGTAGCAATCGAGGGGAGAGGGATACGGTCAGCGGACGCGAACTACTCGTGTCCCTGACATCAGGTCAGCGACGTCGCGGCGCTCGCGGTTGAAGAGGGCGACGAGGGCGGCCAGGCCGAGCGTCAGCACGACCACCGCGTTCCCCACCGAGCGCAGCATCGCGCGTCCGTAGCCCGGGGCACCGCCGCCTTCCCGGCGCACCACCGCGATGCCGAACGCCATGCGGCCTACCGTCTGGCCGCAGCCTCCGATCAGCACGACGTGGTAGATCAGGTGGAGGCCGATAGCCAGCCCCAGCACGCCCGCGTAGACCAGCAGCACTCCGCGAGTGTCGTGCGGCAACCCGCGAAGGGCCCAGATGCCGAGAATCAGCCACATGGCGGCGAGGGCCCAGACGGCGAGACCGAGGATGGTATCCAGCAGGCCCGCGGCGAGGCGACGCAGGTAGCCGGCGGTGTGCATCAGCGCGACGCGCGGCCGGCGTCCGCGTAGAGGCGCCGGTACTCCTCCCAGCCCACCATGACGCGGCGGACGAAGTTGCGCGTCTCGTTGTAGGGAATCTGCTCCACCCACACTTCCATGTCGTCGGACTTGCGCGCGGTCCACCACTCGCGCACGCGCGTGGGGCCGGCGTTGTAGGCGGCGACGGCCAGGCGCGCGTCGCCGAAGTCGCGGACGAGGCCGCCCAGATAGGCCGAGCCCAGCTCGATGTTCGCGGCGGGATCGTCGAGCAGCTCGCCCTCCTGGAAGGCCATCCCGCGCACCCGCGCCATCGGCCGCGCCGTCTCGGGCATGAGCTGCATGAGGCCGCGCGCGCCCACGCGGGACCGCGCCAGCGGGTTGTAGGACGACTCCTCGCGCACGACCGCGGAGACCAGCAGGGGATCGATCCCGGCGCGCTGGGCCGCGCCCGCGACCTCCACGCGCCAGCCGAGCGGATAGAACATCTCCCAGAACGCGCGCGGCAGCCACGCGTAACCGGCGCGCGCCATCGGAAGAAAGTCGCGGCGGAGGATGCGGAGGGAGAGGTGGTGGCGCGCATCCTGAGAAAACGCGGCGGAGACGGCGTAGAGCCGCGGCGCCTCGCCCACCGAGCGGCGCGCCATCTCGTCCAGCTCCGCGTCGGCCCAGGCACCCAGGCCGAGCGCCCTCAGCGTCTCGGCCTTGGCGTAGCGCGGCTCGGCGCGAAGCAGCACGGTGGCGTCCTGCGGTAGTGCCAGCGGCGCCCGCGCGTCGCGCGCGGCGGGCACGGGCAAACCACGGCGCGTCAGTCGCATGGTCGCCAGGATGCCGAAGTAGCCGCGGGGCTGATGGCCAACGCTCTCCGCCCACTGGCGCGTGGCCAGCTCGAGCTCGCCGCGCTCCTCGTGGGCACGGCCGATCCAGTAGGTGGCGTTCTCGCGATAGGCCTGGCCGCCCGGCAGGTTGTTGAGCCGCGCCCAGCGGGTGGCGGCTCCTTCGAAGTCGCGCCGGAACCAGGCGAGCCACCCGAGCCGCCAGATGGCGCGGCCCGCGTCGTCGTCGTCTGCGTACTCGACGGCGAGCCGGTTGTAAGCGCCTTCCGCCTCCACGCCTTGGTTGAGCGATTCCAGGACCTGCGCCCGGAGCAGCAGGCCATCACTCGCCTCGCTGCTCTTCGGATGCTCGCGCACGAGGCGGTCGAGCGTGACGAGCGCGGCCTGAGCCCCCTTCGGCTGCTGCAGCCGCGCGCGCTCGTAGAGCCAGGCCGAGCGGCGCTCGACGGGCGCGACGGCGAGGGCACGGTCGACGGTGCGGAGCGCCTCGTCGGGCCGGCCGGTGCGGCGCCAGCCCTCGGCGATCACCCGCAGCGCGCGCAGAAGCGGATCGCCCGTGATCCCCTCGCCGACGAGCGCCTCCATCTCCTGGCGGGCCTGGGTGGCCTGACCGCCCGCGAGGAGACGCTCCGCGCGATCCACGCGCTCGCGCGGCGTCGGCGGGGGGACGGTCACGCCTCGGTCGGCGAGGGCGCGCTCGCGGTCGCGCGCGGTGGAGGCCGCGAACGAATGGGGTGCGGTGAGCCAGATGCCGCGGAAGAGCCGCAGGGCATCCTCACGTTGTCCTGTCGCTTCCAGGATTTCGGCGAGCCCGAAGCGGGCGGCCGGGCTATCCCAGTGCTCGGGGTAGCGGTCGAGGAAGCGGCGATAGGAGGCGGTGGCGCTGGGGTAGTCGCCCAGGCGCGTCGCCTCGCGGGCGGCCAGGAGCAGGGCAGCCGGCAGCAGCGGGCCCTCGCCGGCCTGCTCCACCGCCTGCGCCGCCACCCCCGCGGCCGCGCGGTCGCCCATGCGGGAGAGCGCGTCGGCCTGCAGATACAGCGCGTACTCGGGGATGGGGCTCGGCACCGAGGCGGCCTCGCTGAAGAGCCGCGCGGCGGTGGGGTAGTCTCCCGCGCGTTGGGCGGCGAGGGCCGGGGCCAGCGGCGGGGCGGCGCCCTGCGAGGCGTCCCCGGGAGACCCCAGCGCCGAGAGGAGGACCACGACGAGCAGCCAGCGCCGCATACTACGAGTCTACCGGAGGGTATCCGTTCGATCCACGCTTCGCGCGACCCGGCGCGTGTAGAAGATCCGCTGCAGCGCGGTGACGTGGGTGAGGACGGCGAGGATGGCCATGGCGGGGGTCATGAGGTGGAACACCGCCCCCGCGATGAGCACGATGAGCCGCTCCGGGCGCTCCATGATCCCGATCTCGCAGGCCACGCCGATGGACTGGGCGCGCGCCTTCGTATAGGACACCATCACGGTCCCGACCAGCGTGGCCATGGTGAACACGCACAGCGTCCAGTCCCCGATGCGCTGGCAGTAGACCACCAGCCCCAGCAGCACCACGAGGTCCGAGTAGCGATCCACCACCGAATCGAGAAAGGCGCCGAAGTCCGTGTCCTGGCCGGCCAGGCGGGCGAGTGAGCCGTCGAAGAGGTCGAAGAGGCCCGCCACCGTGAGCAGGGCCGCGCCCGCCCGGAGATGCCCGTCGGCCAGCGCCCAGGCGGCGAGGCAGGAGACACCGAGGCCCGCCACGGTCAGGTGGTTCGGCCGCACCCGGGCGCGGAGGAGCACCCGCGCGATGGGGTCGGCGGCCCGCTGGACGGGCGCCTTAAAGCGGCTTGAGGAGAGCATCTTCGAGGGCGTCGCGGAGCCGGTCCATCTCGGCGGGTTCCTCCAGCCGGCGGCCCTGATGGTCGGTCACGTAGAAGGTGTCGTAGGCCTGCTCGATCTCGGTGGCGATGCGCGCGCTGCCGATGTCGAGCCCCAGCGCCTGGAAGGTACGGGTGATGAGGTAGAGCAGGCCCACACGGTCGGGGCACTTCACCTCCACCACGGTGTGGGTGTCGGAGAGCTGGTTGTCCACCGTGATCTTGGGCGGCCCCGGCACCGCGCTGGCCGCCGGCCGGCCGCTCCGCCGGGCTGCCAGCGCCTCCTCCACCGTCTGCTCCCCCACCAGCACCCGGCGCAGCGCGGCGAGGGTACGCCGCCAGCGCGCGTCCTCGGTGACGGCCTCTCCGAAGGGGTCGTTGACCTGGAAGGTGTCCAGCGCGATCCCGTCCGCGCGGGTGTGGATCTGCGCGGAGAGGATGTTGATGCCCTCGGCGGCGAGGGTACCCGCGATGAGCGAGAAGAGACCGGGCACGTCCTTGGTGGCAATGACCAGCTCGGAGGAATCGAGATCCGGGTGGTGGAAGAGGTCGGTGGCGACCACGTCCTCCTCGAGCCGCTCGACCAGCCGCAGATGGGCGGCGATGCGCTGCGCGGAGGTGGTGATGAGGTAGCGGTCCGACATCATGGCCAGATGCGCGACCACGCCGCCGCGCGCCCCGCCCATCGCCTCGACCACGCGCTCGGCTACCTTGTCGCGGCTGGGCCGCTCCAGCCGCCCGCCGGTGAGGCGGGCCATGGTGCGCGTGAACAGCTCCCAGAGGATGCGCGCCATCCAGCCCGTCATCACGCCCGGCCCCACCGCGCGCATGTCGGCGAAGGTGAGGAGGTAGAGCATGCGCAGCCGCTCGGGATTGCCCACGACCTCCGCCAGCGACGTCACCGTCTTGGGATCGTCGATGTCGCGCCGCTGCGCCATGTGGGACAGCGTCAGGTGATGCGCCACCAGCAGGATGACGGCGTCGGCGTCTTCCTTCGGCAGGTCAATCCGCGCGGTCAGCGCCTGGATGAGCGGGATGCCCTTGGCGACGTGGCCATGCCCCTTCCCCTTGCCGATGTCGTGGAGCAGCATGCCCAGCATCAGGAGGTCAGGCCGCGCCAGCTCGTTGAGCACCTCGGCGATGCCTTCGGACTCGGCGGACTGTCCGGGGGCGAGCGCCTCCAGGTTCTCGACCGCGAGCAGCGAGTGCTGATCGGCGGTGAAGCGGTGGTAGGCGTCGTACTGCACGAGGCAGGTCAGCGCCTCCCATTCCGGCAGGTAGCGACCCAGCAAACCAAGCTCATGCATTTCCCTCAAAGTCAGCGCGGTGCGCCCCCAGTTCCGGCAGATGGCCAGGAAGAGGTCGCGCACCTCGGGCGAGCGCTGGAAGGTCACGTCCACGAGGTCGAGCGCCCCCTCCACCGCGCGCTCCACCTCCACGCCGAGCTCGAGGCCGAGCCGGTGCGAGTGCCAGAACACCTTCATGAGCCGGGTGGGGTCCTCTCGGAACGCGCGGCCGTCGGGATCCACCAGGTGGAGCTGCCCGTCCAGCACGTAGAGGCCGTCGGCGAGCGCCTCCTGGCGGAGGCGCCGCTGCACCGGGCGCGGGCGGAAGAGCGTCTCGCGGCAGCGCGCGATCAGGCGCTTGGACACGCGGTGGATCACGCGCGCGTGCAGGTAGTAGTCGCGCATGAACTTCTCGACGCCGAGCGACAGCTCGTCGCCCGTGTAACCGAAGTTCTTGGCGATCTGAGGCTGGATGTCCCGCCCGAGCACGTCGTTCTTGTGGCCGGAGATGAAGTGCAGCTCGTTGCGCACGCGCCAGAGGAAGGTCAAGGCGGCGTCGGCCATTCGCTGCTCGCCCTCGGTGATGAGGCGCTTGTCCTTGAGCTCGAGCAGCGTCCGCGTGCCGAACTTGGTGGAGGCCAGCCACATGGCGGTATGGATGTCGCGCAGGCCGCCGGCGGATTCCTTCACGTTGGGCTCGCCCATGTAGGGCGAGGCGCCGAACTTGCGGTAGCGCTGATCCCGCTCGGCGAGCGCGGTCTCGAGGAACTGAGCGAAGTCCTTCCGATAGACGTTCTCCGCGAGCACCTTCCGGAAGCGGTTGAACAGCCGCCGGTCGCCCACCAGGTAGCGCGCCTGCTGCATGGACGTGCGGCTGGTGAAGTCGGTGCGCGCCATCGCCACGCAGTCGGGCAGGCTCCGCACCGCGTGGCCCACCTGGAGCCCGAGATCCCAGAGCGTGTAGAGCAGCCCCTGGGTGACGCGCTGGACATAGGGCCCCATCTCGCCGTCGTAGAGCAGGAGCAGGTCGAGATCGGACAGGGGGTGCAGCTCGCCGCGCCCGTACCCTCCCAGCGCGACCAGCACCATCGGCGCGGGGGCGGGGCCCTCGCGCCGGGTATCGTCAACCGCCAGGCGGAAGAGGGTGACGAGGAAGCCGTCCATGAAGGCGGCGTACGCCTGCACCGATTGCTGACCGGAGGCGCCGCCCAGGTGCGCGGCCCGGAGGAAATTCACATTGGAGGACAGGTGCTGGCGCAGCAGCTCGAGCCGGAGCCGTCGCTTCCGGTCCGCCCGCTCCCCCGGCTGGCCCTCGAACCCCTTCTCGGCCTGGGCCTCCACCCGTCGGAGCTGGCGGAACAGCTCGGCTGACATGACGAAACGTTAACCGGGCCGAGCCGATCCTGTCAAACATGGCGCGGACTTCCCCGCACGTATACAATGGCGCCCCGTGAAGAAGATCTGGCGCGAAACCCTCGATCGGGTCACACCCTATGAAGCCGGACCGCCACTGGAGCAGGTAGTGCGCGAGCTCGGTTTGCCCACGGTGCTGCGGCTGTCAGCCAACGAGAATCCCCTGGGGCCCTCGCCCAGCGTCATCGAAGCGCTCAAGGCCGAGGCAGTACGGGCGCATCTCTATCCCGACGGCGGATCCATCGCTCTCCGGCAGGCCCTCGGAGCATGGATCGGGGTGGACCCCTCCTGGCTCATCGTGGGCAATGGGGCGGACGAGCTGATCTCCTTCATCGGTCGGGCGGTCTTCGATCCCGGCGACGAGACGGTACTGCCGCATCCGGCCTTCGAGCCCTACACCATCGAGGCCCTGCTCGCCGGAGCCGTGCCGGTCACGAGTCCCCTACGCGGCTACGACACCGATCTGGAGGACATGCGCGCGCGGGTGACGGCGCGGACCAAGGCCGTGTTCATCTGCACGCCGCACAATCCCGCCTCCACCCTCGTGCCGCGCGGGCCGCTCCGCCGCTTCCTTGAGTCGCTCGGCGCCGAATCACCGTTGGTGATCCTCGACGAGGCGTATCGCGATTTCTGCGACGACCCCGAGACGCCGGACGGGGTCGGCCTCGTGCGCGACTTTCCCCTCGTGGTCTCCCTGCGCACGTTCTCCAAGATCGCCGGCCTCGCGGGCCTGCGCGTGGGCTACGCCATCGCCCGGCCGGAGGTGATCCATCTGCTGAACCGGCTGCGGGCGCCCTACAACGTGAACCGCCTCGCGCAGGTGGCGGCGGTGGCGGCGCTGGAGGACCGCGCCCATCTCGAGCGCACGCGCGCGCTCGTGCTCGCCGAGCGGCCCCGCCTGGCCGAGGCGCTGCGCCGCCGGGGGGCGACGGTGCCGCCCTCGCAGGCGAACTTCCTCCTCGTGAAGGTCGGCGACCGGGCGGGCGCGCTGCGGCAGGCGCTCATGAAGACGGGCATCCTCGTGCGCGACGGCGCCGGCGTGGGCTTCCCGGGCCATCTCCGCATCTCCATCGGCGACGCGCCGGCGAATGCGCGCATCCTGGAAGTCTGGGACCGCACCCTCTAGTGGCCCCCTCAGTGGCCGACTACGGGCGCGGTAGAGTCTGGCCGGCCTCCCATCGCGCGAAGGTCCTGCACGAGTGTTCTTCGCCCGGCGAGCAGGACGAGGCCGGAGACGGTGAGGAGGCATCCCGTCACCAGCACGGGGATCTTCAGGCCGATGCGGTCCGAAGCCTCGCCGATCAGCCAGGGCGAGATCGCGTCGCCCAGGAGGTGGATGAGCATCGTGGTCAGCGCGAAACCGCGGGCGCGCACCTCCGGCGGCAGCACGTTGGCCATCGCCGCGTTCAGCGGCCCGATGTTGATGAACAGCAGCAATAGCATGACGAACATCGCCGGCCAGAACACCGCGGGCGTCGGCGAGAGGATGGCGAAGAGCGTGAACACGATGGAGATCGTGAGCGACCAGCCCGAGAGCACGAAGTCCGCGCCGGGCGACCGTCGGGCGAGCATCAGGGCGAGGCGTCCCCCGATCAGCGTCCCCAGGAAGCCCGCGACGACGAGCAGCAAGCCGAACGTGGTGGTGGCGACGGCGAGGGGGATGCCGCGCTCGCGGACGAAGTAGGCGGGCGCCCAGGTGGCGAGCCCGCCCATCGCGAACGTGTAGATGATCTGCGAGGCGGTGTTGACCCAGTAGCTCTTGCGCGGGCCGAGGGTCTGGAGAAACGAGCTCGGCTCGCCCGTCGGCCGGGCCGCGACCGCGTCCTGCGCACCCCGCCGCGGCTCCGCCAGGAGCAGCAGGAAGAACGCCAGGATCACGCCGGGCGCGCCCGCCACGAAGAAGGCCTGCCGCCAGCCGTAGTGCTCGCCGATAACCCCGCCCACGATGTAGCCGAGCGCCGAGCCCACCGGAATGGCCGCGTAGAAGATCGCCATCGCCCGCGCGCGCCGCTCCGGCGGATAGCAATCGGACAGGAGCGCCGGCGTCACCACGCCGTAGCCGGCCTCGCCCACCCCGGTGAGGGCGCGGGCCAGGATCAGAAGGGCGTACGTCGTGGCCAGCCCTGAGCCCACCGTGGCGAGGCTCCAGACGAAGATGCCGGCAGCGGCCAGCCACATCCGGTTCATCCGATCGCCCAGCGCGCCCGCCACGGGGCAGGCCAGCGCGTATGTCACGATGAAGATGGACTGGAGCAACCCTCCCTGCGAGTCCGAGATGCGGAGGTCCGGGAGGATGAGCGTGAGTGTCGCGGCGGCGACGTAGCGGTCGAGGTAGTTGAGCCCGTTGAGCCCCGTGAGCGCGCTCAGAATGACGGTGGGGCTTCGGCGCCATTCGCTACGTGCCATCGCGGCCTCCCGGAGCCGACGCCGCGGCGGGCACGCGGGCGGCGAGCGCCCGCACCTCTTCTACGAGCGCCCGGCGCTCCCGCATCAGCGATTGGTGCAGATCGCGCTCGCCCAGGAAGCGCAGGAACGCGCGCGCCTGGCGGCCCACCCGGTCAAGGCGCTCCCACCACGCCAGCGCGAGCAGCCCCGCCGGCACCAGCAGGAGCGCGAACACCGCGAGGGCGGCGCCGCCGACCAGCCGCCCCACGAGCCAGCCCTCCGCGATCCAGCACAGGGGATAGAGCACCGCGCCCGCCGCGATCTTGTCGGTGGCTTCTTCCTCCTCGGTCGAGAGGATGAGGCGCGCGGCGAGAGCGGTGAGCCAGTACGGCACGAAGTGGCACACCATGCCCCAGAAGGCCAGGGGCAGCCCGAGGGCCAGCCAGAAGACGTTCTCGACCACGTAGCGCCCCACCAGCCCCGCCGTGTACGGGCGGCCCAGCTGCTCGCCGGTCACGCCGACCTCGTCCAGGCGCGCGCGGTACTCCTCCAGGCGTCGCCGCAGCGCGATCACACGGTCGGGCTCGCGCTGGGCGATGACGGCGGCTCCGCGCGCGACCTGCTGGCGCCAGGCCAGCGACTGCGCGGGAGCGCGCGGGCCCGCCGCCTCGCCCCGCCGCGCCGCTTCCTCCCACCACGCGCTCTCGAGGGTGGCGAGCAGGTCGAGCGTGTGCTGGTCTTCCGCCTCGACGATCTCGGCGCGGATGGCGTCGGCGAGGCGGTCAGTGATGACGCGCACCGCGCGCTCGGGCTCGTGCCGCCCCGTTTCCAGGAGATCGGCCACCACGACGGGCTTCCCGATCTTCACGAGCGCGGAGGCGGAGCGGAAGGTGCCGGGATCGTGAAAGACGAGGCCGACCGGAAGCAGCGTCACCGGCGGCTTCTCGGGCGCCGTCGCGTGGACGTCCAGCACGATGCGCGCCGCCCCAGTGCGCAGCGGGAGCAGGGTGGGCTGGGGCTGGCTGCGCCCCTCGGGGAAGATCAGCACGACCCCGCCGCCCCGCAGCGCCGCCACCACCGCGGCGAACATCTCCACGTTCTTCTGCGTATCGGCGCCGGCGTCCATGCGCCGGTGCACGGGCACGCCGCCCATCAAGCGGAGGAAGGGCCCGATGAGGGGATGGCGAAAGAGCGGAGCCTTGGCGAGCGCGCGGATCGGCCGGTTGAAGGCGGCCACGATGAGCATGGCATCGACGAGCGCGTTGTGGTGATTGGGCGCCACGATGACGGGGCCGGCGGCGGGGATGCGGTCGCGCCCGGCGACATCGATGCGCCGGTAGAAGAGCCAGAGCAGGATTCGGACGATGCCCCGGACGAGCCGGTATCCCACGCTCCCCCCCGCCGTGCCGCTAGCGGGTGCCCTGCCTGGTCTTCGTGGACTTCGCCGGCGCCTTCGGCTTGGGCTTCTCCACCAGGATCGCGCCGGAATCACCCGCCGTGCTGCGCTCGCCGCGAATCCCCGCCAGCTGCTTCTCGAGGATGGTCACGCGCTGCTGCGCGAGGGCGGCCTGGGTGCGGATCGCCTCCGCCTCCATGTAGACGACCTTGAGCTCGGCGCGCAGGCGCTCGATCTCGGAGCGGCTCTCACTCCACTTGGCCCACAGCACGACGACGAGAACGACGAGCAACAGCGAGGCGACGATGAGGGCCCACGGTCGGCGCGGACGCGCGAGCTCCAAGCCCCGCGGCTCCACGTGCACGTCGTCGTCGATGCGGTCGCTGCCCCGGAGCGCCATGCGCGGAAGTCTAGCAGACGCCCCGACCGGGAGCCAGGGAATGCTAGACTGTGCCCGGTGGCTCCGGGATTGCTCCCGCGCTTCTTCGAGCGTGTCACGCGCAGCGCCTTCGGTGACCTCGCGCTCGACGACCCGCGCGCCGCCGGCTATCTCACCGATCTCCTCACGCGCTACGCGCGCGCCGAGGCGCTCGGCGCCATCGACGCTCTGCCGGGCCGCCCCCTGCCCACCGTGGCCGATGCCCTCCTCGAGATACAGCGAGTGTGGGACTGGTCCGATCCCCGCTTCGCGCCGGAGCGGGAGCGCGCGGTGCGCCGTCACATCGGCGACTACACGCTCTTCATGCTGGGACTCTTCCGCGAGCACGTCGAGCGGCTGGCCGTCGCCAGTTACTACGAGACGGAGGGACGGCGCGCCTACCGCTTCCTCGCCGAGCTCGGCCGCGCGCGCGGCGAGACGGACGCGCCCCTCTTCGCGCGGCTCGCCGCCGGCTTCGAGTGCTATGCGGGCGCGCTCGCCTACATGCGCCGGGTCTACTTCCGGGAGACGGCCCTGCCCTGGCGGGGCTTCACCGCCTCATGATCGAGCGCGCTCTGGAGGGGGCCATGGGGGGCGGCCCCCTGCCCGACCTCGCCGGCCTGTCCGCCACGGAGCTGGACGCCGCCCTGCGCGAGCTGGGCCGCCGCCACGGCGCGGCGGCGGCGCCGCTCCTGCGGCGCCTCGCGGAGGCGGCGGCGGGCAAGGACGCGCGCAAGAGCGCGCGGCGCGAGCTCTACCGGCTGACTCAGGCGGGCGTCGCGTTGCCGGCTGTTCCCGAGGTCACGGCCCGGTCGCTCACCGGGCCCCTCATTCGCCGCGAGCCGGAGCGCGCCACCGCCGCATGGCTCTCGGGCATCGACGGCTCCGGCTCGCGCGCCGCGTGGATCGTCTTCGCGGGCGGGCTCGGCGGCGGGCTGCGACTCTGCTCGCTGATCCTCAACGACGAGGCGGGCATCCTCGAGTCGGCGGGCGGCCCCGTCACCCGCAAGCGGCTCGAGGCCGAGCAGCGCGCGCTGCGCGAATCCCAGAAGCTCCCGTGGGTGCCGACGGCGCCGGAGCGGGCGGCGGCGCTCGTCGCCGAGGCGCTCGCGCTGCACGCGGCGGCGGGGACGGCGCCGCCGGCCGCCTTCGCGCGGTGGCGCGCGGTGTTTCCGTCACGGCCCGCACCCGATCCCGTGCTCGCCGACGCGGCCCCGCCCGCGACGGCGGACACCGAGCTCGCCGAGCAGGCGGCCGCGCTGCTCGACCTGCCGGAGCTGGGGGGCTGGTTCGTGGACCCCGCCGCTCTCCGCGAGGACGCCGTCGCCCTGCTCGAGATGCGCGACAGCCGCCTCGTGGTGTCCGATCAGATCAAGGCGGAGCGCGAGACCGCCATCGTGGACGCGGCCGTGGCCAAGGCATTTCCGCTTCCCGCGCGGGCGCGCTGGGCGAGACGGCTCGGCGAGATGGCGCTGATCTTTGACGCGACCGGGCGGCCCGAGCCGGCCGCGCAGGCGCGCGCCGCCGCCGCCGCCCTCGCGGACAAGGCGCGCCGCGCGGAATCCATCACCTTTGCCCGCGCCCTCGCCCGGCGCGGGCTCGAGGTGGCGGGCGAGGTCACGCTCGGCCGCGCGCGGCTGGAGGACGTGAGCCGCGCGCCGCGGCGGCGGGGACCATGATCCCCGGCGTCCGAGTGGGTCACGCCACCGACGCCACCGCCCTCACCGGCTGCACCGTCATCCTCCCCGAGAAGCCCGCGGTGGGCGGCGTCGAGATACGCGGCTGGGCCGCGGGCGTGCACGGGCTCGAGTTCCTCGACCCGCGGCACCTCGTCCCCACCGTGGACGGGGTGGTGCTGGCGGGCGGCAGCGCCTATGGGCTCGAGTCCATCTGGGGCGTCATGGCGTACCTCGAGGAGCGCGGGATCGGATTTCCGGTCTCGCGCACCGTTGTGCCCCATGTGGCAGGCGCCATCCTCTTCGACCTGGGCGTGGGCGATCACCGGATGCGTCCCGGCCGGGCCATGGGCCACGCCGCGGCGAGCGCGGCGGCGGCGGGCATGCCGGCCGAGGGCAATGTCGGCGCGGGCACCGGCGCCACCGTGGGCAAGCTTCATCGCATCGAGCGCGCCATGCGCGGCGGCCTCGGGTGCGCGGTGGTGGAGGGCGAGGGCTTCGTGGCCGGCGCCATCATGGCGGTGAACGCGGTGGGGGACGTGCGCGACCCGGAGGACGGGGGGCTCCTCGCGGGGGCGCGGGACGCGCCCGATGGGCACCGCCTCGTGGACACCGCCGCCGCCCTCGCCGCCGGCGCACCGCCGCCCGTGTTCCGGCCCGCCAACACGACCATCGGCTGCGTCGTCACCGATGCGCGGCTCACCAAGGCGGAGGCCGCGTGGGTGGCCGCGCTGGGCATGGATGGCTACGCGCTCGCGCTCTCGCCGCCGCATCTGGCCACGGACGGCGACACGCTCTTCTGCCTCTCCGTGGGCGAGCGCGACGCCGATCCGGCCTCGGTGGGCAAGGCGGCCGCGCAGGCGGTGGCGCGGGCCATCGTGCGCGGCGTGCGGGCAGCGGTCGGGTTGCCGGGGCTGCCCGCGGCGCGCGACCTGGACAACCCTCCCAGGAGGAGCTCATGAGAGCGTACGGCTCCACGGTCCTGCGGGTCTTCCTCGGCGTGGTGTTCGTGATGCACGCCTATCTCGCGCTGGTGATCTTCACGCCCGCGGGCGCCGCTGCCTACAACGCCAAGCTGGGCATCCCCCTGCCCGCGGTGGCGGCATGGTTCACGATCCTGGCCCATGGGCTGGGCGGCATCATGATGATCATCGGCCTCTGGACCCGCTGGGCCGCCCTGGCCAACGCGGTGGTGATGCTGGGCGCCCTCGTCTTCGTCCACCTCAACCAGGGCTTCTTCATCAAGGCCCTGCTCGTAGACGGCAAGCCCCAGCCCGCGGGCTACGAGTACGTGCTGACGCTCGTGGGCGCCGCGATCGCGCAGGCGCTCCTGGGAAGCGGCGCGCTCGCGGTCAAGCGCGACTAAACCTGGCGCTCTTCCTGCCAGAGCCCGAGGGCGCGAACCGCGGGCTCGTCGTTGAAATGGAAGACACAGGCGGGAACGCCGGAGGGATTGCGGTGCTCGATCCACTGCCACGGGGGCACCGCGAAGCAGTCGCCCGGCTCCCAGGTGAGCATGGTGTCGCCGACGCGCGTCTCCCCGCGGCCCTCGATGACGTGGTACACGGCGCTGCCCGTGCGCCGTTCCGCGCGCGTGCGCTCGCCGGGACGGAGCCATTGCGCCTCGCAGCCCATGGTGGGAAGCGGCGGCACGCCGGTGGTGGGGTTGACGTAACGAAGGCATACCCGCGAGTCGAGGGGCGCGGACTCCGCCATGCGCGCCAGCGCCGCGCGCACCGTGCGCCACGGCCAGCGCACTTGCGGGTAGCCGGTGTCGGGATACCGAGAGCCGTGGGGCACGAGGCCCGCCGCCGTGAACTCGTCCTGCGAGGAGTCGAAGGCAATGGTGGGCGTCGCCGCCGGCCGCATCTTCGAGGCCCAGGCCGCCTCGAACGCCCGCACGAGGGGAATGTCGAGCCCGTCGAGCCAGATGACCGGCTCGGTGCCCTCGTGGCCGTGGTCGTGCCAGCGCATCGGCGGCGTGATGATGAGGTCGCCGGGCTCCATGTCGCAGCGCACGCCTTCCACCGTCGTGAAGGCACCGCGCCCCTCCACGATCAGGCGCAGGGCGGCCGGCGTGTGGTGATGGCTCGGCGCCGCCTCGCCGGGAAGGATGATCTGCAGCCCCGCGAAGAGCGTGGCGGTGGCGGCGTAGGCGCCGCCCAGCCCGGGATTGCGGAGCACAAGCACGCGCCGCTCCGCCTGCTCCATGGGCACGAGTCGTGCGGCTTCGAGAAGTGGCCCCCGCAGGTCGCCCCAGCGCCAGCGGTGGGGCACCACCCGGCTCTCGCGCTCGCCCGGCAAAAGCTGATGGAGCGCGGTCCAGAGGGGAGCTAGCGCGAGGCGCTCGAGGCTCTCGGAATACGCGGCAGGCAGGCTCTCGTCGCGGGCGGACAGCTTGGTCACGAGGCCAAGGATAGGCCGAAAGGCCCCCGCACGCGAGGGGTCGAGTCATCCGCGCGCGGGCGCCCAGCCGGTCACGACCGAGGCAAACCCGGCGGGGTCGTCGAGAACGAGGTGGTGGTAGGCGCCCTTGACTTCGGCGAACTGGCCCTGCCGCACCGCCGTCGCCACGCGGAGCATCTGATCGCGATCCATGAGCGTGCTCTGGCCGCCGCGGACGACGAGGGTGGGACAGAGCACGCCGGGCAGGAACGGCCACGGATCGATGGGCGGATGGAGGAACACGCGCCGGTCGAAGGCCCACTCCCACTGGCCGGGGCGCCGCTCCACGACGCCGGCGGTGGCGAGATGCGCGAGCGTCTCCGCGGAGGCGCGCGTCTCGGGCGGCGCCAGGCGGAAGCCCGCCGCCGCGGCGGCGGGACTCGGGAAGACCTGGGCGGGGCGCTCGGCCTGGCGCTGCGCGCGCGCCGCCATGTCCTCGGTCCAGCCGGTGAGCATGTCGGCGATGACCACCACGCCCACCCGCATGGGATGCATGGCGGCGAGGAGCGCGCCCACGTAACCGCCCAGCGAATGGCCGATCACGAGCGGCGCCCGCCAGCCGAGCGCGTCGAGGGTGGCGAGCGCGTCGGCCACGTGGTCGGCGAAGCGATAGGCGGGCGGCTCCGGCCACGCGCTGCCACCATGGCCGCGTAGGTCCAGCGCCACCACGTGGCGGCCGGCGGCCAGGCGCGGCGCCACCCCGTCCCACCAGTGACCGTGCGCGGCGATCGAGTGCAGGAGCAGGACGGGCGGCTCGCCCGCGCGCCCCCACTCGTGCAGCCGCAGCGCGAGCCCGTTGACCTCGAGGGTCCGGGCGGCGCCGCAGCTCAGCTCAATAGCTGAAGCCCATGGTGCGGGCGTGGTAGTGGAGCCCGCCGTCCTGCACGATGAGGAAGCGCGCGAGCGTGTCGCCGTCGTTGTGGTGCGAGTGCATCTCCGCGGGCGGGGTGATCATCACCGTCCACGGCTGCCAATCCACCCGCCGTCCGTCGATCATGGAGTAGCAGCGCCCGCCGCTCACGATGAGCGTCACGGCGACGGCGTTGTGCTGATGCGGCCGCTGCATCTCCCCCGGCGAGAGCGAGTTCATCGAGAACGTGAAGGACGGCAGCGCCACGTGATCCGCGTCCAGCCCGACGGTGCCGAAGCTGATCGACTTGCCCGGCATCTCGGTGGTGGCGGCCAGCCGGTGGATGCGGTCGAGCTGACGCTGGATCTCGTCGGCGGGATAGTGGACGGCCTCGATGGGCGCGCGACCGGGCCGGGGCGGCTCCAGCCGCTCGAAGGTCAGCAGCGGCTCGTTGGTGACGACGTAGAGCAGACAATCCCCGGCGCCCGCCACGTGGACGGTCTCGCCGCCTCCGGGCAGGCAGAACGCGTCGCCCTCGTCCCAGGCGATGGCGTCCGCGCCCTGCACGGTTTCGCCGGACCCCGCGATCACGTAGTAGAGGGCGCCGCTCGCCGCGAAGCGCGTGGCGAGGCGCTCGCCCGCGCGGATCCGCGCGTAGCGCGCCAGCACGAAGGGCGCCGTCGCGGGGAAGCGGATCTCGAGCGTGGCCGACAGATCGCAGGGGATGAGACCGGTGGGGGTGGCGGCGTCGAAGGCGCGGTCGCGCTCGGTCACGAAGACGTGGGCGGGGATGGCCGGCTTCTGGATGTTGAAGCCGTCGAGCGAGGAGTAATAGCGCGCGCGCTGCGTGTAGGGGGTCTCGACTCGAGTGGCCATCGCGGAAGCCTCCTGGCCGGGCTAGGGCCCGAGCCGTGGCAGGACGTGACGCGCCATCAGCTCCATCGAGCGCAGCACGCGCTTGTGGGGCAGCCCGCCAAAGTTGGCGATGGCGAGGAAGTGGGTGAAGCCGGCCGCCTGATACCGGCGCGCGACCCGCAGGACCTCGTCGGGATCGCCGATGGCGACCACGTCCTGCTCGACGAGGGACTCGAACGGCCGCTGCACGGCGTAGAGCCGGGTGCGCACGTAGCGCTCCATGAAGGGCCGCGCCTCCGCGCGCGCCTCGGCGGTACCCTCCGCGCAATAGGCGTGGAAGCCGAAGGGCGCGGTGGCGTCCTCCGCGCGGCCGCCCGCGCCCGTGAACGCGGCGCGATAGCCGCGGAGGCCGTCGGTCATCTGCTCGAGCGTCTCGGCGGACGCGTAGGGGATGAACATGGCGGGTAGCCCCCGCTCGCCCACCCGCGCGCCGCCGTCAGTGCGGAGCGTGGCCACCCACATCGGGGGACGCGGCTGCTGCACGGGCCGGACATTCAGGCGCACCTCGTCGACACGGTGATAGGCGCCCGCGTAGGAGAAGCGCTCGCCCGTCCACGCCCGCAGGAGGATCTCGAGCGCCTCGTCGAAGCGCGCGCGCTTCTCGCCGGGGTCTACGCCGAAGCCGGCGTACTCGTGGGTGAGATAGCCCGAGCCCACGCCCAGGTTGAGACGGCCGCCCGAGAGCACGTCCACCATCGCGTAGTCCTCGGCCACGCGGAGCGGATGATTGAAGGGCAGCACCACCACCCCGGAGCCCAGGCGGATGCGGCGCGTCCGCTGGGCCGCCGCCGCGAGGAGCACGGGCGGCCGGGGGACGCCGCCATACTCGTGGAAGTGATGCTCGGCGACCCAGAAGGAGTCGAAGCCCCACTCCTCCGCCGCTTCGGCCTGCTCGAGGAGCTCGGCGTAGAACTCGCCGATAGACCGCCCAAGCTCTATCGGATAATGATCCACTACCGAGAAGAGGCCCAGCCGCATCAGGAGGCGGCGCTCTCGTCCCCGCTCGGCGGGCGCAACTCGTCGCGCGCGTCGGCCAGCCGCTCGCCGAGCCCCCGCACCTCGTCGAGGCGCGTGGGGCTCCAGCCGAAGCGCGGCTCGCTCGCGTAGCCACCCCAGGACGCCATGTAGCCGGGCCGCGAGAGGCCGAGGGCGAACTCGGAGATCGTCGCGGGATTCGCGAAGTCGGCCATGATGCCGACCTCGTCGAAGCGCTCCGGCCGCTTGCCGTCCAGGAAGGGCTTGAGCGCGCCCGGCTTCGGTCCGTGCGGCAGTCCCACCGGATGCACGGTGACCATGCCCTGCTGCACGACCCCGCCCGCGCTGAAGAAATCGCCGTAGTGGTAGCCCAGGGTCTCGAGGTAGTCGAGGTTCTTGTGGAAGAACGGCACCCACATGCCGTCCCGCTCCGCGCGCCGCACGGTGAAGACGCAGAGATAGCATCCCGGCAGCTTGAACACGGTGTGCCCCGACGGGGGCACGTGGGAGCGATCGGCCATCAACGGCCGCACGTCCTCCACCGCGAACTTGTAGGGAAGATAGTCGCCGCGCCAGCCCACCGCGTCAAAGGGATGGGTGGCGTGCACGCGGCGCGTATACACGCCCTCGACCTTGGAGATGATCTCGAAGCGCCCCGCCTCGTTGCGGGTGTCCAGCGTGCGGGGGAAGCGGTAGTCGCTCTGGCTGTGCGTGAGGAACCGGCCGGTGGTGGCGGCTTCGCCCTTCTCCGGATCGCCCGCGAAGCTCTCGTACATCCAGTAGTACTGCGGGCCCGGCGCGAGGGCGAAGCGATGGGTGATGCCCTTGGGCACGATCAAGAAATCGCCCTTCCGGTACTCGATGGGCCCGAATGTCGTCTCGAGCGTGCCGCCACCCTGATGCACGAAGTAGACGCACGTGGCGGAGTGGTGCTCGAAGAAGTAGTCCATCGAGGCCTGCGGCGCCGTCACGTTCATGGCCACGGTGGCGTTGGCGACGAGCCGCGCCATGCCGCGATACACGTCGGCGGCGGCCGCCGGCTGGGCCATCTCGAGCGCATGATGGGTGCCGCCCACCGCGCGCATCGGCGACTCCCAGTGGGGCGCCCACGCGGCGCCGTTCAGCACCCGGGCCTCCTCGGCGATCCAGTTGGTGGGCGGGTAGAGATGGTAGGTGTGACTCACCTTGCCGGCGAAGCCGCCCCGGCCGTGCTCCTGCTCGTACACGTGGCGGAGGAGCGGGCCCGCGTGGGGCGCGCGCGGGACGATGCCCACCTCGGGGATGCCGCCGAAGTACTCGTATTTCTCCACGGCCGACCCTCCTCTGGAAACAATCCCCCAACCCTCTCCCCTCAGGGGAGAGGGCAGGGTGAGGGGATTCTAGCCCAGGGGCCACGCCTGTGCTATCGATGCCCTCACCTCTCCCCTGAGGGGGAGAGGGCAAGGTGAGGGGTGCGCATGAGACTCGAGGGAAAGGTCGTCATCGTCACCGGCGCGGCCAAGGGCATCGGCGCCGCCATCGCGGAGGCCTGCGCGCGCGAAGGCGCGCGGGTGGCCGCGCTGGATCTCGACGGCCCCGGCGCGGAGGCAGTGGTGAAAACCCTGCGCGGCGGCGGCGCGGACGCGCTCGCCCTCCGCGCCGATGTGACGCGCGCGGCCGAGGTCGCCACGGCCTTCGACGCGGTGCTCGCGCGGTGGGGCCGGGTGGACGTGCTGGTGAACAACGCGGGCGGCTTCGCGGTGATCCGCGCCACCGAGGACATCCCCGAGGCGGAGTGGGACGCCATCGTCGCCTCCAACCTCACCAGCGTCTTTCTCTGCGTGAAGGCGGTGCTGCCGGTGATGAAGCGCCAGCGCTACGGCCGCATCGTGAACCTCGCCTCCGTGGTGGGGCGCGGCGGCGCCGTGCGCGTCACCTCGCACTACGCGGCGGCGAAGGCGGGCGTGATCGGGCTCACGCGCCACCTCGCCCTCGAGGTCGGCGCCGACGGGATCACCGTGAACGCGGTGGCCCCCGGCACCACCGCGACCCAGCGCGTGCTCAAGGCGCGCACGCCGGAGGAAACGCGGCGCGTGGCCGAGGCCATCCCCGTGCGGCGGCTGGGCGAGCCCGGCGAAATCGCCGATGCTGTGGTCTTCCTCGCCTCGGACGCGGCGGCCTTCATCAACGGCGCCACCCTCGATGTCAACGGTGGTCAGGTGATGGCCTGACCGCATTGCCCTCGCCCGGGGGCTGTGCTAACTCTCGCGCGCAGACGTCTGAACTCCAACTCGCGGCCCGCTCATGCCGCCGAGGGAGATTGCTCATGCGCAAGCTGCTCGCCGTCTCGCTCGTCCTGGCCTTGGCCCTGCTCATCGTCCCCATGCTCGCGCCCGGGCAGAAGGGACCGATCAAGATCGGGCTGCTCATCCCCGAGACCGGCCCTCTCGCCGCCAACGGCAAGGACATGGCCAATGGCTTCCAGCTCTTCTTCGAGGAGCAGGGCTGGAAGCTCGCGGGGCGCGAGGTGAAGCTCATCACCGAGGACGATGAGGGCAAGCCCCCCACCGGACTCGCGAAGGCGCGGAGCCTGGTGGAGAGCCAGGGCGTGCACGTGGTCGTGGGGCCCTTGTCCGCCGCGGTGGGCTACGCGGTCGCTCCGTACGTGGATGGGAAGAAAGTGCCCACGATATTCCCCATCGTCTCCGCCGAGGACATCACCCAGCGCAAGCGGAGCTCCTACATCATCCGCACCGGCTGGTCCAGCGCCCAGCCCTCGCATCCTTTCGGCAAGTGGGTTTACGACAACCTCGGCTACAAGAAAGTGGCGATGATCGGGTACGACTTCGCCTTCGGCTGGGAGGTGGCGGCGGGCTTCCAGCGCACCTTCGAGGAGGCGGGCGGACAGGTGGTGCAAAAGCTCTGGCCGCCGCTGAACACGCCGGACTTCGCGCCCTACCTGGCGCAGCTCCGCCGCGACGTGGACGCGATCTACTGCGTGTTCTCGGGCGCCGATGCCCTGCGCTTCTCCAAGCAGTACGCGGAGGCCGGGCTCAAGGGCAAGCTGCCCCTCATCGGTGGGGGCACCTTCACCGACGAGCACGTGCTCCGCACCATGGGCGACGAGGTGCTGGGCGTGATCACCGCGCTCCACTACTCCGCCGCGCTCACCACGCCCGTCAACCGACGGTTCGCCCAGGTCTACGAGGCCAAGTTCAAGCAGATTCCCTCGTACTATTCGGAGGGGACCTACGTGGCCGGCATCGCGCTGAAGGCGGCGCTGGAGGGCATCGGCGGCGACATCGAGAACGCCGAGAAGTTCCTCGGCGCCCTCCGTCGCGTGGACCTTTCCGACGCCCCCCGCGGCCCGATGCGCTTCGACGACTTCGGCAATCCCATCCAGAGCATCTACGTCCGGCGAGTGGAGAAAGTGGGCGGGCGGCTGCAGAACTCGGTGATCCACACCTTCCCCTCCGTCGGCCAGTTCTGGACCTACAAGCCCGACGACTTCCTCAAGAGCCCCGTCTACTCGCGCGATTTTCCGCCGTGCACCAAATGCTAGCGGCCATCCGTGAGGGGGTGAGCGCCTAGTGGCCACCGTCGGCATCGTGGGCCTCGGCCTGCTCGGCGGCGCCGTCGCCTCGCGCCTCCTGGCCGCCGGCCACGCCGTGGTGGGCCACGACGTGCGCGCCGAGCGCATGGCCGCGCTCGAGACCATGGGCGGCAAGCCCGCGGCCTCCGCCGCCGCGGTGGCGCAAGCGTCCGACGCGGTAATCACCCTCCTGCCCTCGCTCGCCGCGGTGGAGGAGGTGGTGATCGGCGCGGAGGGCCTCGTCACGGTGGCGAGGCCCGAGCGGCCCGTGATTCAGATGAGCACGATCTCCCCCGCGCTTACCGAGCGCCTCGCCGCCGCCCTCGGCGCCCGGGGCCTCGCCTTCCTCGACTGCCCCGTGAGCGGCACGAGCGGGATGGTCGCCCGCGGCGACGGGATCATCTTCGTGGGGGGCGAGCGCGCGCTCTACGACCGGTGGCGGCCCGCGCTCGAGACCATCGTGCCGCGCGCCATCCTCGTCGGTCGGCCCGGTCAGGCCATGGTCCTCAAGCTGATCGCGAATCTCCTGGTGGGCTTGCACAGCGCCGCTGCCGCCGAGGCGCTCAACCTGGCGCGACGCGCGGGCCTGGACCTGCCCGTGGCCCTCGACGCGCTGGCCGGAAGCGCCGCCACCTCGCGCATGCTCGAGGTGCGCGGTCCGATGATGGTGCGCGAGGAATTCCCCGCCCAGATGAAGCTGGACCTCTTCATGAAGGACCTCCACCTGATCCAGGATGCTGCGGCAGCCGCGGGCGCGGCGGTGCCGCTCACCGACGTCGCCGAGCAACTCTACGCAGCGGCGGCCGTCGCCGGGCATGATGGTGAAGACCTATCAGTTGTCGTGAAATCCTTTACCGATCTTGCGCGGCAGGTGCCGGCCGCTTCGCGCTAGGCTCGAACCATGAGGTGTGCCGCCTGCCAGGCGATGAATCGCGACGGCGCCACGTTCTGCGTGGCCTGCGGCACGCGCCTCGACTATCTCTGCCCCGCCTGCGGCGCCCCCGCGCTGCCGAGCAATCGCTTCTGCGACGTGTGTGGCGCTCCGCTGGGCGCGGGCTCGGTCGAGCGGACCGTGCCCCGCCCCCTCGCGGACAAGGTGCGCGATTCCCGCGGGCTGCTCGAGGGCGAGCGCAAGCAGGTCACGGTGATGTTCTGCGACATCGTTCGCTCCGTGAGCCTGGCCGAGGAGCTCGGCCCAGAAGTCATGCATGCCCTCCTCAACGAGTTCTTCGATCTCGCCCTCGGGGTCGTGCACCGCTACGAGGGCACCATCAACCAGTTCCTCGGCGACGGATTCATGGCGCTCTTCGGCGCGCCGGTGGCCCACGAGGATCACGAGCGCCGCGCCGTGCTCGCCGCGCTTGGCATTCAACGGGCGCTGGGAGCGCGGCAGGGCCAGGAGCGCGAGTGGGTGGGCCGGGGGTTGCGCGTCCGCATCGGGTTGAACAGCGGGCCCGTGGTGGTCGGGAGCATCGGCGACAACCTGCGCATGGACTTCACCGCGGTGGGGGACACCACCAACCTCGCCGCCCGCCTGCAGCAGGAGGCCGCCCCCGACACGATTCTCGCCAGCGAGGCGGTGGTGCGCCCGCTCCGGGACCATCTGCGGGTGCGGGAGCTGGGCTCCCTGCCCATCAAGGGCCGGGCCGAGCCCGCGATCACCTATCTGGTGCTGGGCCTCGTGGCGCGGCGCTCGCCCTGGGAGGCGGTGGCGGTCCGCCCCCGGGCCGCGCTCGTGGGCCGCGAGCACGAGCTGGCCGCCCTCCGGCGGGCCCTCGGCGAAGTCGAGCGCGGCCGGGGCGGCGGCCGCGCCGTCGGACTCATCGGGGATCCCGGCGTGGGCAAGTCGCGCCTTCTCTTCGAGCTTCGGCGCGAGCTGGAGGCCCGGCCCGTCGCGTGGCTCGAGGGGCACTGCGTGTCCTACGGCGCGGGCGTGCCGTACCTGCCCTGGATCGACGTCGTCCGGGGCCGATTCGGGATCGCCGAGGGCGACACGCCGGAGGCGATGGCCGAGAAGGCGGGCCAGGCGCTCGGCGCGCTCGACCTGACCGCCCGCGAGACGCTCGGCCACGTGCTGCGCCTCCTGGGCGTCGAGGACGAGACGGCGGCCAAGCTCAGCCCCGAGGCGATCGGGTCCGGCACCGTGGAGGCGCTGCGCCAGATCGTACTGCGGACGAGCGAGCGCGAGCCCACCGTGCTCGCCATCGAGAACCTGCACTGGATGGATCGAGCCTCCACGGAATGCCTCGACGCCATCGTGGACTCGGCGGCGCGCGCACGCCTCCTCCTCGTCGCCACGTACCGGCCGCCCTACCGCCCGCGCTGGATGGAGCGGTCGCACGTGAACCAGATCGCGCTCGCCTCCCTCACCCCGGAGGACAGCCGCGCCATCGTGCGCGCGGTCCCCGGGGCGGGCGCCCTGCCCGAGCCCACCGTCGCCGAGATTCTCGGCAAGGCCGAGGGCAACCCATTCTTCATCGAGGAGCTCACGCGTCATGTGGTGGAGCATCGCCAGGGCGGGCGCGAGGGGGAAGAGCTGCCCGGCACCATCCAGGAGGTGCTGATGGCGCGGATCGATCGGCTGCCCGCCGAGGCCAAGCGCCTCGTCCAGGAAGCCTCGGTGATCGGCCGGCTGGTCCCGCATCGGCTGCTCTCCGCACTGTGGGAGCGGCCCGAGGTGCTCGAGCGCCCGCTCGCCGAGCTACAGCGCCTGGAGCTCCTGCACGAGGAGACGTCGGGCGGCGAGCCAATCTACGTGTTCAAGCACGCCCTCATCCAGGAGGTCGCCTACGGCAGTCTCCTGACCCCGCGGCGCCAGAGCCTGCACACGCGCGTGGCCGCCGCGCTGGAGAGCCTGCACGCGGGCCGCCTCGAGGACGTGGAGGATCGCCTCGCCTATCACTACGCGCGCACCACCTCCTCGGGCAAGGCCATCGAATACCTCACGCGGCTGGCCGACCGCGCCGCGCGCTGGTACGCCAACGCGGAGGCGGTGGCCGCCTACGGCGAAGCGCTCGCGCACGCCCGGCGACTGCCCTCCAGCCCCGAGCGCGATCGCCAGTGTCTGACCCTGAGCCTCCGCCAGGCGCATTCGCTGCACTTCCTCGGGCGGTTCGATGACATCCTGGACCTCCTGCTCCGTCAGGAGGGGGAACTGAAACGCGGTGGCGATCCCGCCATCGCCGGCGAGTACTACTTCCGCCTCGGGCGCACCTACGACGTGCTCGCCGACCACGAGCGCGCGGTGGACTGCGCCCGGCGCGCCATCGAGGAGGCCGAGCGCTGCGGCGACCGGACGGTGGAGGGCAAGGCTCGCTTCGTGCTGGCCTATGTCGGCTACTGGACCGGCCGCTACGCCGAGGGCGCGGAGCATGGCCGGCAGGCGGTGGCCGCCCTGGAGGGAAGCCCGGAGCAGTGGTGGCTGGGGGAGGCCCACTGGGTGATCGGGATCAACCACGCCATGGCGGGCGAATTCGATCAGGCGCTGGCCGCTCTCGAGCGCGCCCAGGCCATCGGTGAGAGCCTGATGGACCCGCGCCTCCAGAGCACGGTGGCCTTCACGGTGGGGGGCATCCACGCCCTGCAGGGGGCGTCCGAGCTCGCCATCGAGCGGTGTCGGCGCGCGGTGGAGCTCGCCCGCGATCCCGTGGGGACCGCGGTGGCTCGGGGCTTCCTGGGAGCAAGCCTTCTCGAGAAGGGCGACGCCGAAGGCGCCATCCCCCTGCTCGAGCGCTCGGTGGAGCAGCTCGGGCGTTTCCGGATACGCCAGACCCAGGGCTGGTTCGCCGCCATGCTGAGCCAGGCCTGCTTTCTCGCCGGACTCCATCACCGGGCGCGCGGCCTCGCCCAGCAGGCGCTGGAGATGACGCTACACCCCCGGCACTCACACGGGGCGGGCTGGGCCCAGCGCGCGCTGGGCCACGTCGCGCGGGCAGAGGGCGATCCGGCGGAAGCGGAGCGCTGCCTGATGGAGTCGGTCGCCACCTTCGAGGCGATCGGCGCCCACTACGAGGAGGCGCGGACCCGGCTGGACTTGGCCGCGCTCCATCGCGACCGTGGCCGGCGCGAGGCCGGCGCGCGCGAGCTGGAGCGCGCCACCCGCCTGCTGCGCGGCCTGGGCGCCTCGCGCTACGACGCCACCGTGGGCGCGCTCGCCCGCGAACTCGGCGTGAGCCTACCCGCCTAGCCGGCGGCGTTGCCCTTTAGTCCTACGGCCTGCGGCCGCCCCTGCGTGAGATGATCCCAGGAGCCGCGGGCAGCCCTCCGCGCGCGCGATGTTCTCCGTGCCGTCGCAGGAATGGAGGCGTACGTGAGCACGAGACGGATCGCGACCGGGATAGTGGCGCTGGGTGTCCTGTTTCTGGTCACCGCCGCTGCCGGGCACGCCCTCACCACCGACGATGCGTTCACGGCCGGGTACGCCGCCGCCGTGCTCGAGCGCGAGTTCCGCGTCTCCGCGCCGTCCCTCGTCGTCCGCGACGGCGTGATCACGCTTGCCGGCAGCGACCTCGCCGGCGCCGACCCCGCCGCCGTGCAGTCGGCCCTCGGGCGCATCCGCGGCGTGCGGCGGGTGATCGTGCTGACCGCGCCGGCCGGCGCCGCCGCGAGCCCGCCCGCCGCGGCCGCCCACCGTCCGCCGTCCGCGTCCGATGCCCCGCCCGCCGCCGACTCGCCGCGCTTCGAGGTGCTGCCCGCGGGCCTCCTCTTCCGCGGGCTCATCGCCGACCCGCGCTGGCCGGGCTTCGGCACCACCATCCGGAGCTATATCGACGACTCGAAGTGGGGGACCGTCGCCGCCGTCGCCCTCGGCGACATGATGCCGATCCTGCGGGGGCGTATCGGCGAGGGCTGGCAGTGGGAGGCCGGCGTGCATGCCACGATGTGGGGCCTCTTCGACATGGACTCGGAGTCCAAGAACCTCGTCAACATGGACTACATCGTGGGCGGCTTCGGGAGCCTGCGATATGGCCCGTGGTCGGGGATCGGGCGCATCTATCACCGCAGCACCCACCTGGGCGACGAGGAGATCATCCACAACCAGACCAACCGGCTGAACTTCAGCTACGAAGCGACGGACATGCGGGTCTCCTACGACGCGCTCCCGTGGCTCCGCTTCTACGGCGGCGGTGGCTACATCCTCCGGGTCGAGCCCAAGAACTATGCCCCGTGGAGCCTCGCCCTCGGCAGCGAGCTCCGCAGCACGTGGCTGCTACCCGGAGGATTCCGGCCCATCTTCGGCGTGGACCTGCAATCGCGCGAGGAGCACGACTGGGAACCGCAGGTTTCCATCCGCGCCGGCGTCGAGATGGAGAGCCCGATCGTGCTCGGCCGGCGCATCCAGCTCCTCGTGGAATACTTCAACGGGAATTCCGTGGACGGCCAGTTCTACACGAAGGACGTCGAGTACCTCGGCCTCGGCATCCAGTTCAAGTTCTGAGGAATTCCACGAGGGCCCGGTTGAACTCCGCCGCCGACTCCACGGCGGAGCAGTGCATCGCCCCCGGCAATACCAGAAGCCGCGCGCCCGCAATCCGCTCGTGCAGTACGCGCGCCATCGCAGGCGGCGTCCCCGGATCCTTCTCCCCCACCACCACCAGCGTCGGACACCGGATACCGCCGATCCGCTCGGTAAGATCCACAAACCCAATCGCCCGAATCGCCGCCACATAACCAACAGGATCGGTAGCGCGCAGCATGCCGCGCACCCGATCCACCGCCTCGCGCTGCTCCGCCCGGAACGCCGCACTGAACCAGATGTTCATCGTCCCGTCGATCAGCGCGTCCGTCATACCCTCCGCCCCCGCCACCCGCATCCGCTCATGCCACATCGCCTCAACGGCGGGCCCATAGCGCGCGGTGGTGTCGCAGAGGACGAGCCGCGTGATCCGCCCTGGATCCGCCAGCGCAGCAGTCATACCGATCAGCCCACCCATCGACAGCCCCACGAAGGCAGTCTGGGCGATGCCAAGGCGATCAAGGAGCGCGAACAGGTCGTCCGCCATCTGTTCGAGCGTATAGGGCCCCGCCGGCACTTCGGAACCACCGTGGCCGCGGATGTCATAGCGAAGCACCCGGTACCGCGAGGCCAGCGCAGCCACCTGCGCGTCCCACAGCCCAAGGGTGGCCCCGAGGGGATGCGCCAAAGTAACCACCGGTGCGCCCTCAGGCCCCTCGAGAACGTAGTTGGTCTTCATGTCTTCATGCTCCCTTCAGGCTGCGCTCTCGTCCTCACGCGGGGGCGCGGGGGCGGGGGCACCTCCGCGGCGAATGCTGTACTGAGCAAAGCGGAGGTGCCCCCGCCCCCGCGCCCCCGCGTGAGGACGAGCGAACTAGCGGAACCGTGGCATGACCTCACGAGCAAACAACTCCATCGATCGCCGCACCTTGTCCTGCGCAAGCCCGCCGAAGTTCATCCAGCACATGACCTGGCCGACGCCGAGCTCGCGCATGGTCTCAATGTGGCGCGCCACCGTGTCCGGCGAGCCGAAGGCTAGCGTCTCCTTCACGAGTCCCTCCCAAGTGATCTTGGACAGCCGGTCCGCCATGGCGCGGAAGCCGGGCTGCAGCGTGGGGTGCGCGTCCTCGATACGCTCGGGGATGACGAACTTGCGGAACGACTCCTGGTACCAGAGCTCCGCGTCCTTCGTGTCGGCGAGCGCGCGGGCGTCGGTGTCGGCGACGTAGATCTGGCGCGAGACGCCCCAGCGCGTCAGCAGGGAGGCGATTTCCGCCGCGCTTCGGCCGGCCTTCTTCAGCGTCTCCACGTAGGTGTCACGGTTGGCCACGAGCTGCTCCACCGGGCCGAACAGCACGGAATTGAGCATCGGCCAGCCGCGGAGCGCCGTGTTCTCGATGCCGTCCTTCGACACGCACACCTGATAGAGCGGCGGGTGCGGGCGCTGCACGGGCTTGGGAATCACGCTGATCTCCGGCACCTGGAAGAAGCGGCCGTCGTAGGCGAAGCGTTCCTCCGTCCAGGCGCGCTGCATGATCTCGACCGCTTCGTCGAAGCGGTCGCGGCTCTGCTCCTGCGGCACGCGGTAGCCGCGGAACTCGGCGGGGCGGTTGCCGCGCCCTACCCCCACGTCGAGCCGTCCCTCCGAGATGATATCGACCAGGGCCATCTGCTCGGCGAGGCGCAGGGGATGGTGAAAGGGCAGGATGGCGGCGGCGAGGCCGATGCGGATACGTCGTGTGCGCGAGGCGGCGGCGGCGGCGAGCGAGGCCGGGTCCACCGAGAGGCCGTAGTCGATGAAGTGGTGCTCGGTGAGCCAGGCTTCGTCGAAGCCCAGCTCCTCCGTCCACTCGATCTGCTCCAGCTCGCGCCGGATGATGTTGGCGTGCGCGTGGCCCGGCGGGGCCTGGAAGAAGAAGAACGTGCCGAAGCGCATGGATGTCCTCCTCAGGTCACCCCAAGATAGCGCGATTTGATCGCCTCGTCGGCGGCGAGCTCGGCGGGCCGCGCGGAATGCACGATCTGCCCCCGGCTCAGGATGTGCGCGCGGTCCGAGACCGAGAGCGCCAGCGGCAGGTTCTGCTCGACGAGCAGGATGGACAGGCCCTCGCGCTTCAGCTCGCCGAGCACCCGGCCCACTTCCCTCACGAGCAGCGGCGCCAGCCCCTCCGTGGGCTCGTCGAGCAGCAGGAGGGCCGGATCGGTCATGAGGGCGCGCCCGATGGCCAGCATCTGTTGCTCACCGCCGGAGAGCTTGTCGGCGCGGTTCCGCGCGCGCTCGGCCAGACGCGGGAACAGCGTCTCGACGCGCGCCACGCTCCAGCGTCCGCCCGCGCGCCGAGCGACATCGAGATTTTCCCGAACGGTCAGCGAAGGGAACACGCGGCGCCCCTGGGGCACCAGGGCCAGGCCCGCCGCCACCATGCGATACGGCGGCCAGCGCATGATGGTGTCGCCGCGGAAGCGCACGGCGCCGCGCCGCGGCGGTGTGAAGCCGATGATGGAACGGATGAGCGTGGTCTTGCCGACGCCGTTCCGGCCGAGGATGGCGAGCACCTCACCCTCCTCCACGCGGAGTGTGATCCCCTGCAGCACGTGGCTGGCCCCATAGTAGGTGTGGACATCCTCCACCTCCAGCACCGCGCCGGCGCGCTCAGGCACCGAGGTAGATCTCCCGCACCTGCGGATCGGCGCGGATCTCCTCGCGCGTCCCGTCCGCGATCACCCGCCCGTAGTGGAGCACGGTGACGCGCGAGGCCAGCGCGAGGGCGATGTCCATGTCGTGCTCGATCATGAGCACGGTGATGGCGGGATCAAGGTTGGCGAGAAGATCCGCCATGAGCCGCGACTCCGCCGGCGAGAGCCCCGCCGTGGGCTCGTCGAGCAGCAGCAGACGCGGATTGCCGGCGAGCGCCAGCGCGATCTCCAGCTGGCGCTGCTCGCCATGCGAGAGGTTGGCGACGAGGACGTCGTCCACCGTCTCGAGCCCCACCGCCGTGAGCATGGCCCGCGCGCGCTCCCGCAGGCGCGGGTAGCCGCCCACCGGCCGCAGCATGGAGAACTTCACCGACGTCAGGGCCTGCACGGCGAGAAGGCAGTTCTCCATGACGGTGAGACCGGGGAAGAGGTTGGTGATCTGGAAGGTGCGCGCCAAGCCCCGCGCCGCCCGGCCGTGCGTGGGCGCGCGCGTGACGTCCTCACCAAACAGGCGGATCACGCCGGACGTCACCGGTAGCACGCCGGCCACGAGGTTGAAGAGCGTGGTCTTGCCGGCGCCGTTGGGGCCGATGAGGGCGCGGCGCTCGCCCGCCCGCACGGTCAGGCTCACGCCGTCCACGGCGCGGAGGCCGCCGAAGTTGCGCGTCACGGCGTCGAGGCGCAGCGCGTCGCCGCCCGGCGCCGTCACGACCGCGACCGGCCGCGCAGGGCGCCCACGACACCCCGCGGCGCGAAGAGGATGACGCCGATGTAGACGGCGCCGAGGATGAGCAGCCACCGCTTGGTGTAGATGCTCACGAAGTTCTTGAGAAAGACGATGACGGCCGCGCCCAGCACGGAGCCGACGAGGGTGCCGGGGCCACCGAGGGCGACCATCAATAGAGCCTCCACGGACGTGATCAGCTGCACGTCGGTGGGCGAGACGAAGCCGTTGTAGTAGGCCCAGAGCACCCCGCCGCCGCCCGCCACCGCGCCGGAGAGTACGAAGGCGAAATACTTGTGCAGCCACACGTTGTAGCCGAGGCTGCGCATCCGCGACTCGCTCTCGCGGATCCCGCGCAGGGTGAGGCCGAAGGGCGAGGCTACGAGAAGCCCCAGCAGCGCCCACGCCAGCACCGCCGCGACCAGCGTGAAGTAGAAGAACGGCAGCGGCGTGGCGAGGCTGCCCAGTCCGAGGAGATCCGGGCGCGGGACCCCCGAGATGCCGTTGTCGCCCTTGGTGAGCGAGACCCACCGGAACGCGAGGCCCCAGACCACCATGCCCAGCGCGAGCGTGATCATGAGGAAGTACGTGCCCGCGGCGCGGATGGCGATGAGACCGAAGACGGCGGCGGTGGCGGCGGCGAGGAGGATGCCCGCGGCGGCGCAGCCGGCCAGCCCCACCCCGCGCTCGGTGGCGAGCAGGGCCACCACATAGGCGCCCACACCCCAGTAGGCGGCATGGCCCAGCGAGGGCAAGCCCGTGTAGCCGAGCAGCAGGTCGAGGCTCATGGCGAGGATGGCGACGATGAGGGCCTGGGTCACCAGGGTGAGCGGATAGGCGGGCAGGAACGGGCCCGCGATGGCGAGCGCGGCGGCGACGCCGACGGCGGAAAAAGCCCGACGCCGGATCATCCGCGGCCGAAGAGCCCGGTGGGCCGGATGGCCAGGATCAGGGCCATCGGCGCGAAGAGGGTGAAGTAGGACAGCTCGGGGAACAGCGCCTTGCCGAAGTTGTCGAGCAACCCCACGAGGACGCTGCCCACGATGGCGCCGGGCAGGCTGCCGAGGCCGCCCACGATCACGACCACGAAGGCATACGGCAGGACCTCGAAGTCGGTGCCCGGATAGACGCCGAGGAAGCCGCCGCCGGCCACGCCGCCCAGCGCAGCAAGGCCGGCGCCGAGCGCGAACACGGCCAGCGACGCACGCGGCACGTTGATGCCCACGCCCTGCGCCATCTCGGCGTCGTCCACCGCGGCGCGGACGATCGCGCCCACGCGGGTGCGGTCGAGGAGCAGCCAGAGGGCGATCGCGATCGCCGCGGCGAGCGCGATGAGGAAGAGGCGATAGGCGGAGAAGACGACGCCCCCCACCGTGAAACTTCCCGTGAGCGCCCGCGGCACCGGGATCGAGTAGGGGTCGCCGCCCCAGATGAGCAGCGCCAGGTCCTGGAAGATGAGGGCGAAGCCCACCGTCATGAGCACCTGGCCGAGCGCCTGTCCCTTGAGCCGGCGCAGGAAGAGCCGCTCCATGCCGATCCCGATGAGGGCGATGGCGACTGCCCCGCCGAAGAGGGCGAGCACGAAGCTCCGGGTCTGCAGCGCCACCGTGAGCCCGACGTAGCCGCCCAGCATGAAGTAGGAGCCGTGCGCGAGGTTGACGATGCGCATCACGCCGAAGATGAGCGAGAGCCCGCTCGCGAGGAGGAAGAGCAGGGCGCCGTACGACAGGCCGTTGAACGTCTGGATGATCCAGAAGTCCGGCCGGGACATCGGGCTCCTACCCCAGGCGCAGCAGCCGGGCGCCGGTGCCGCGGATCACCTTGTCCTGGTCTTTCTTGCTGAGCCCGACCGCTTTGGCCTGAATCACCGCCACGGGCCGCTCATGGCCCATGTCGAAGCAGAAGTCGGTGCCGAGGGCGACGCGGTCCGCGCCGACGAGATCGATCAGATACCGCAGCGCGACAGGGTCGTGGCTGATGATGTCGTAGGTGAAGCGGCGCAGATAGGCGCTGAAGGGCTTCTTCGCCACGCCCTTGTTCTCCGGCCGCACCGCCTGCCCGTGGCGAAGGCGGCCGTGCAGATACGGCAGCGCGCCCCCCGCGTGGGGCAGGCAGACCTCGAGCTTGGGAAGGCGGTCGAGGACGCCCCCGAAGACGAGATGCGAAGCAGCGATCGCGCTATCAAATGGATTGCCGAGCAGGTTGCCCAGGTAGAAGGGCGCGAGCCGTTCCGTCCCCACCACGTTGATGGGATGGAGCAGCACGGGCAGCCCGAGGGCGACGGCGCGCTCGAAGATGGGGAAGAACGCGGGATCGGACAGCTCGCGGCCGCTGATATTGGTGCCCATGTACACGCCGCGAATGCCGGGCAGCCGGGCCGCGCGGTTGAGCTCGGCGAGGGCCCGCTCGGGGTCTTGCAGCGGCAGCATCGCGCAGCCCACGAAGCGGTCGGGATGCGCCCGGTGGGCGGCGCTCGCGGCGTCGTTCCAGGCGCTACAGAGCCGCGTGCCCACGCCGCCGTCGGCCCAGTACACCATCGGCACGGTGAGCGACAGCGCCTGCACCGCCACGCCCCCCCGGTTCATCGACTTGAGCCGCAGGTCGAGGTCCCAGTAGCGGGCCTCGAGCGGGGGCGTGCGGACCGCTCCCACGTAGAGGACGGGGCCCCGGGGATTGCTGCGGTCCACGCCCGCGCCAAAGGAGGCGCCCGACTGCTCGATGACCCGGATGAACGGCTCGGGAAAGAAGTGCGCGTGGACGTCGATGCCGAGGGGCTTGGTCACGGGGCGGGATTCTACTATCAACCGCGGCGCGATGGTAGAGTCTCAAGCCGTGAGGCTTCCCCGCGAGCGGTTTGACTTCTCGCCCATGGCGGGCCGGCCGCGCTGGGCGCTGCCCAAGGGCGCGCGTATCGCCGTCTGGACCATCGTCAACGTCGAGGAATGGGACATCGAGCGCGCGATGGCGCGCCAGTACCTCACCGCCCCTCAGGGCGTGACCACGGTGCCGGACGTGCCCAACTGGGCGTGGCACGACTACGGGATGCGCGTCGGGTTCTGGCGCTTCCTGGAAGCGCTCGGCAAGCGGAAGATCCGCGCGACCACGTCCATCAACGCACACGTGGTGGAGTCTTACGAGCCGGTGGCGCGGGCGATGCTGGACGCGGGCTGGGAGTTCATGGCCCACGGCGTCGTGCAGGGCGCCATGCACCTACTGCCCGACCAGCGCGCCGCCATCCGCCAGTCGGTCGCGATGCTGACGAAGTTCACCGGGCGAAAACCCAAGGGCTGGCTCGGCCCCGGCCTCACCGAGACCTGGGAAACGCTCGATCTCCTCGCCGCCGAGGGCATCGAGTACGTCTCCGACTGGGTGAACGACGACCAGCCCTACGAGATCCGCACCACCGGCGGTCCGCTCGTCTCCATCCCCTACACGCTCGAGCTCAACGACATCCCGATGATGGTGATCCAGCACCACACCTCGTCGGAGTGGCTACAGCGCTGCAAGGATCAGTTCGATCGCCTGTATCTGGAAGGCGCGAAGAACCCCCGCGTGATGGCCTTGGCCGTGCATCCCTACATTTCCGGCGTCCCCCACCGCATCAAGTACTTCGAAGCGGTGTACGACTACATGCGCGAGAAGAAGGGCGTGTGGTTCACGACGGGAGAAGAGATCTACGACTGGTACAAATCTCAGCGACGGTCGGGCTGAGATCCGCTTCGCATCGCGTCCCAGATCTTCGCTGACGTCAGCGGCATGTCCACGTTGCTGACGCCGAACGGGCGGAGCGCGTCCACCACCGCGTTGACGATCACCGGCGGCATCACGATGCAGCCCGCCTCGCCGAGCCCCTTGACGCCCAGGGGATTGCGCGGCGAGGGCGTGGTCATCTTGCCGAGCACGGGCTCGGGGAAGTCGCCCACGCGCGGCACCGCGTAGTCCATGAGCGTGCCGGTGGCCAGCTGGCCCGCCTCGTCGTAGACGAGGGCTTCCAGCAGGGCCTGGCCCGCGCCCTGCGCGTAGCTGCCGTGGAGCTGGCCCTCGGCGAGCAGCGGGTTCACGATCACGCCCGCGTCGTCCACCCAGGTGCAGCGGGCGAGCGTGACCACGCCCGTGTCGCGGTCGATCTCGACCACCGCCACGCAGGCGCCGAAGCTCCAGGTCTCGGCCTCGGCCTGGAAGAAGCATGTGGCCTCGAGCCCCGGCGCGTCGCCCGGGCCGATGCGCGTGGGGCCGTGGGCGAACGAGGCGACCTGCGCCCACGTGGCGCGGCGCCCGGGCGCGCCCACCACCTGGAACCCGCCCGGCGCGGGCGTTACGTCGGCAGGGGCCGCCTCGAGCAGATGCGCGGCGATGCGCCGACCCTTCTCGCGCACGTCCTCGGCGGCGCGGAAGGCGGCACTGCCGCCCAGCGCGGTGGAACGGCTTCCGAAGGTGCCGAAGCCCTGCGGCGCGCCCCCCGTATCGCCGTGGCGGACCACCACGTCCTCGGGCCGCACGCCGAGCGAATCGGCCACGATCTGCGCCCACGTCGTCTCGTGGCCTTGTCCGTGCGCGCTGGAGCCGGTGACGAGCGTGACCGTGCCCGTGCGCTCCACGCGCACGCTGCCGCTCTCCCAGCCCGCCGCCGCCGGCTCCACGTAGACCACCACGCCCACGCCGATCACTGAGCCGCGCGCCTGGGCGGCGCGCTGACGTTCTCGTTCTTCTGCGTAGCCGGACATCTCGAGGCACTGGTCGAGCGCCTCGGCATAGCGGCCGGAGTCGTACACTACCGCGGTCGCCGTCTTGTACGGAAAGGCGTCGGCGGGCACGAGGTTCCGCCGCCGAATCTCCACCGGGTCGAGCCCAGCCGCGTGGGCCGCCTCGTCCATGAGCCGCTCGATCATGAACGTGCCCTCGGGCCGGCCCGCGCCCCGATAGGCCCCGGTGGGCGAGGTGGTGGTGACGACACCGGCGATCTCGATGTCCACGGCGGGAACGGCGTAGGGGCCCGGCATGGTTCGACCCGAGTTCCACGCGGGCCCGGCGCCGCTCACCGCGAAGCGCCCGCCCAGCGGATACACCACGCGGGCGCGGAGCCCGCGGATGCGGCCCTCGGCGTCCACGGCCAAGGCGCCCTCGGCATCGGCGCCGCGGCCGTGATTGGTGGTGAGCACGTCCTCACCGCGCGTGGCGATCCACTTCACCGGGCGGCTCAGCCGCAGCGCGAGCCAGGCGACCAGCGCGTCTTCGCGATAGGGCGAGCCCTTGACGCCGAAGCCGCCGCCCACTTCGGGCGCGATCACGCGGATGCGCGCCTCGGGGTAGCCCGTCACCGCGGCGATCTCCGCGCGCACGCGGAAGGGCGACTGGGTGGACGTCCAGATCCGGAGCTCGTCGGACGCGGGATCGAGCCAGGCGAGGGTGGCGCGGGGCTCCATGCAGATGGCGGCCACGCGGGGCTGCCGCATGCGCACGCGCCCCGTGCCCGCGGCGCCGGCGAAGGCCACGTCCGTGTCCCCCGCCCGCCAGCGATGGATGAAGGAGAGATTGCCGGGCAGCGCGGCGTGCACCACGGGCGCGCCGGCGGCCAGCGCCGCGTCCGGATCGGCCACCGGAGCGAGCGGCTCGTACTCGACCGCCACCAGCTCAGCGGCGTCGCGGGCGTGGTAGGCGGTGTCCGCCACCGCCGCCGCGATCGCGTCGCCGACGGAGACGACAACCCCCTCGGCCAAGAGGGGATGCGGCGGCACCTTCATGCCGGGCACGACGCGGTTGGACGGCATGTGGCCAAGGCCGCGGACGTCTGCCCCGGTGACGACGGCGACCACGCCGGGCGCCGCCGCGGCGTGCGCGGTGTCGAGGGCGGTGATGCGCGCGTGGGCATGTGGGCTGCGCACCAACGCCACGTGAACCAGGCCCGGCAGGACCAGATCGTCGGTGTACCGGCCGGCGCCCATGAGGAGCGCACGGTCCTCGCGCCGCCGCATGGAGCGGCCGATGAAGGGCGCCGCCGCGCCCTCCGCCGCTTCCCCGTCCCCGGTCACCGTGGCCACCGCGGCATGCTAGCATGAGCCGCATGAGCCCTCGCGCGAAGGTGGTGCCGCTGCCGTTCGTGAAGACGCCGCCCCCCGAGACGGAGTCTCGCGACCTCGTCGCGGTGCGCCGGTGCCGGGATCAGGCAGAGGCCTTGGTGGTGCGCAGTCTGCTCGACAGCGATGGCATCTCATCCGTGCTGCGGGGCCACTTCGTGTCCGCGCTACACCCCTTCAGCGTGGGCGAGCAGGGCGCCATCACCGTCCTCGTCCACGCGTTCGACGTCCTCCGCGCCCGCGCCCTGCTCACCAGCCGCTAGCCTGGCTCCTCAGCGGTACGCGTCGCGGCGGTGGACCGCCGCCAAGACGACGACCTTCCGACTCTTGTCGTCCACGGTGTAGACCACGCGGAAGTCTCCCTGTCGGACGCGATAGACTTCCCGTCCAGCCAGCTTTCGCGATCCCGGCGGACGAGGATCGGCGGCAAGAGCCTCGATGCGATGGATGATTCGTTCACGGTCTTTGAGATCTATACCCTCGATCTCGCGCCCGGCCGACCGTGTGACGTGGACGCTATAGCTTCCCACGCCGCTTGAGGTCCTTTACGAAGTCCTCGAACGGAATGGTCGGCTCCTTCGCCCGTTGCTCGAGGAGGGCAAGGTCCTCCGCGTCTTCGGCCAGGCTTTCGCGTATTGCCTCGTTGACCAGCGCTGAGTATGGGCGCTCGGTCTCGGCTGCCTTGAGCCGCAGCGCCCGATGAAGGTCGGGGTCCACGTACACGGTGACGCGCTTCGGTTTGGTGCTCATGGCAGGCAAACTAGCATCATATCGTTATGACGTCAAGACGTCAAAACACCCCCTCATCTTACGCCAGGGGAATCCTGAAGAGCCGCGCTGCGTTGCGGGTGACGCTCTCGCCCAGTGCGTCAGCGTCCACACCGCGCAGCGCGGCCACATGGGCGGCAGTGAGGGCCACGTAGGCGGGCTCGTTCCGCTTGCCCCGGTGGGGCGTGGGCGCGAGGTACGGGCAGTCGGTCTCGACCACCAAGCAGTCCTCCGGAACGAATCGCGCGACCTCGGGCAGGGCGCGGGCGTTCTTGTAGGTGACGGGCCCGGCCAGCGAGATCATCAGTCCGAGATCGAGGCAGCGGCGCGCCACCGCCACGTCGGCGGAGAAGCAGTGCATGACCCCGCCAATCTCCCCCACGCGCGCCTCCTCCAGG
>CAVVJF010000021.1:0-43521 GCA_963748485.1 uncultured Candidatus Rokubacteria bacterium | reverse complement strand
AACTGTGACAGCACGGCGCCCTGTTCGGCGATGCGCGCCGCCAGCCGCCGGTTCTCCGGGGGATAGACGACATCCACGCCGGAGCCGAGCACGGCGATCGTGCGTCCTCCCACCTCGAGCGCGCCGCGATGGGCCGCGCTGTCGATTCCTCGCGCAAGCCCGCTCACGACCGTGACGCCTCGTGCGGCCAGATCCCCGGCCAGGCGCTCGGCGAGGGCGAGACCGTGAGCGGTGGCCCGTCGGGAGCCCACGATGGCGACGGCCAGCGCGTCCTCCGGCTGCACGGCCCCGCGCACCCAGAGCCGCGCGGGGGCATCGGCGAGAGGCCGCAGGTGGGCGGGAAACGCGTGGTCCGTCAGCCCGATCGATCGGTGAGACGGCGTCGCGGGCAGAGGCCGATCGCGCCAGCCGCGTGTCTGCTCACGCCAGCCTGCCGGTCGAACAATCCTCGTGTCTTCAAGTAGATACATGTCGTCGGCGCAGCACGGAGTCGAGCCGAGAGCGCGCCTCAGTATACCGGAGCACCCCCAGCGGTCAAGAAAAGGGGCCTCGAATTGCCCCTATCGGGTGCCGCGAGCGGCGCTCTCCCGGCTCCCCAGCAGGATCCGGGCCTGGCCGGCCGCGGCGCTCGCCGGGTAGGCGCGCACGACCTGCGCCCACATCTGGGCGCGAAGCGTGGTCGTCGCGGCAAGCGCCTGACGGCCCGCATCGTCGCTGGCACACGAAGCCACCGCGAGCGAGAGCAAGGCGACGACGACGATGGCAGCGCGGCTCGGCGCGAGCAGGCTGAGCATGTGTGGCTGCGACGCTAGCACCCGAGGAGAAGAAAAGTCAATTTTTGAGACGCTTTACACCCCCTACCCGCCGAGGCTAGCATGCGCGCATGGACGACGGCGCGCTCGCGTTCTGGCTCTCCGCGTTGCTCACCGGTCTCGTGTTCGGCTACGTGATCCAGCGCGGCGGTTTCTGTCTGACTCGCGCCATCTCCAACGTGGTCCTGATGGGCGATGCCGGGGTGATGCGCGCCTACGTGCTCGCGCTCCTCGTGGCCGTCGTCGGCGTACAGATCCTGGCAACCTTCGGTCTCGTCGAGGTGCCGCCCCGTCCCCTCCGCTGGGTGGCGAACGTGGTGGGCGGCCTCCTCTTCGGCGTCGGTATGATCCTGTCGGGCGGGTGCTCGGGCAGCACGTGGTATCGCCTCGGTGAAGGCGCCGTTGGCGCGTGGGTGATCCTGATCGGCTTCGCGCTCGGCGCCACCACCGCAAACGTGGGAGCCCTCGCGGGCGTGCGCGAGTGGCTGCAGGGGCCGCAGTACCGTGTCGGCGAGTCCGCGCCCACGCTGCCCGCGCTCATCGGCCTCCCGACGTGGCTCGTCATCACCGTCCTCGCGGTGGCGGGGGCGGTGTGGCTGCTCCGCGGCCCGCGCGAGGGCGAGCACGGCAAGTGGCCCTGGCCCCTCACGGGCGCGGTGGTGGGCCTCCTGATTGCCGCGGGCTGGTGGAGCTCCACGCTGGGCGGCCGACCGGTCGGCATCACGTTCGCGGTGAACACCGGCCACGTGCTCACCTATCCCCTGGTGGGCTATCCGAACCAGGTGACGTGGAGCATGGTGCTGCTGATCGGCGTGCCCGTGGGCGCGCTGTTCGGCGCGCTGACGAACGGCGACTTCCGCTGGAAGCTTCCGCCCGGATGGAGCCTGGTGAAGATCTTCAGCGGCGGGCTCCTCATGGGCGCGGCCGCACTGGTCGCCGACGGGTGCAACATTACCCAGGGCCTCACCAACTCCGCGACTCTCAGCGTGGGCAGCCTCCTCGCCTTCGCCTCGATGGGCGCGGGCGCCTGGCTCACCCTCTGGGCGCTCTACCTCCGCAAAAGCTAGCCGGGCGGGGAGAAGGGGTCAGTGGCGAGGCGCCGCCCGAAGGCCGCACGTGAGCGCACGGGGGCCCGGCCGCCGCCGATCATGCGGCGCCCGCGGAACGCGCCGCTGTCCCGATTCACCGGCGCAACGCCCACCAACGCCGCGATCTGGCGGCGATCCAGCTGTCCGAGTTCGGGGAGTTCAGCGATGAGCGCGTCTGCGCCGTCACCTCCCCGATGCCAGGCACGGATTTGAGCAGCTCATCGCGCGTCCGCCAGATCGCGGTGCCCCGAATCGTCGCCCGCAGATCGCGCTCCAGCGCCCGCAAGGCCGCCCGCAACCACTCCAGATGGGCCGTGATCCGCTGCCGCACGCGGGGGTCCCGCGCCTGCCGCTGCCGATTGCTCTCGGCCGCCAGCATCTCCACTAACTGGCGCCGCCGAGCCACGAGCTCCCCCCAGCACCTGGGCCTGCTCGTCGGGCAGCGCCCGCACCGGTGGGCGTACCGCCTCGCCGAAGAGCGCGAGCACTTGCGCGTCGAGGCCGTCGGTCTTGGCCACGCGGCCCGTCGCCCGCGCAAAGTCCCGCACCTGCCGCGGATTGACCACGGCCACCGGCACCCCCCCACTGGCCAGCCCAGCGGCTACCGGCACTTCGTACCCGCCCGTGGCCTCCAACACCACCAGGCGGGGCGCCAGTCCCCGCACCCGCGTCACCAACTCCTGCATCCCCGTCTCGTCCGCGGCCACCGCAAACGTCTCCCCCTGCGGCCGCACATCGACGTCCCACCGCGTCTTCGACACATCGATCCCCACGAAAATCTGTTCCATGTCCCGTCCTTGCATGCGGGCTCCCGCGGCCCCAGTGACTGTTCGGGTTAGCAATGGAACAGCGGACGGAGCACCAAGCTCACATACGGCCTTCGAGGACCCAGGCGTGTCCGAGCTTCCGTCCGCCTTACCGAGGGGTCGCCCAACGACCCCCCTCTCAACATACAAGGCGTAGTCTCTCTACGTTGAACCTGCGGTCGAGGGCGGCAACGAAGCCAATGGCGCCTTATCGCCGCCCGGCTCGCGGAGGAGCATCACCGGCACCATGTCGCCCGCGGCGATGGTCGTGTCGCCGGGGACGACGGCGAGGCCGTCGGCCTCGGCCATCGAGCGCAGGATTCCCGAGCCTTGCTCGCCGGTCAGGCGTGCGCCCAGCACCCCGTCCACCTCGGTGAGGATGACGCGCAGGTAGCCGCGACGCCGGCCCGGGTTGGCAATGGGCGCGATAGCGCGGGCCGGGCGCGTGGGCCGTGTCAGCCGCGCGTGACCGCCCATGCGCCGGATGGCAGGGCGCACGAACAACTCGAACGTCACCATCGCCGACACCGGATTGCCGGGCAGTCCGAACACGGGCAGCGCCCCCTTGAGCGGCGACGGGAGCGTGGCGAAAGTGATCGGCTTGCCCGGCCGCATGTTGACGAGCCACAGATGCTGCTCGGCGCCGAGCGCGGCCAGCGCCGCCTTCACGAAGTCGTGATCGCCCACCGACACGCCGGCCGAGGAGATCAGCACGTCGCAGCCCAGCCCCCAGCGGAGCCTCGCCTCGATCTCGTCCTGCCGGTCGCCCGCCACGCCGAGATTGACGGCCTCCGCGTCCGCCGCCCGCACCTGGGCCATGAGGGAATACGTGTTCGAGTTGGGGATCTGACCGGGACCGATGGCGCCGCCGAGGTCCACGATCTCGTCGCCGGTGGACAGGATGCCGACCGTCGGGCGCCGGACCACGCGCACCCGGCCCCGTCCCAGGGTGGCGAGGACGCCGAGGTCGCCGGGCGACAGCACCCGGCCGGGCTCGAAGAGGCGGTCGCCGGGACGGATGTCCTCCCCGCGCGGGCGCACGTAGTCGCCGGCGGGCACCGGGCGTGGCACCCGCACCTCGTCGCCCAGGAGCTCCACGTCCTCCTGCGGGATCACCGCGTCGGCGCCCTCGGGCAGCGGCGCGCCGGTGAGGATCCGAAACGCCTCGCCGGGCGCGAGTGGCCGCTCGGCCACATGCCCCGCCGCCACGCGGCCGGCGAGACGGAGCCGGGCGGGGCGCTCGCGCGCCGCCTCGCGCGTGTCCGCGCTGACGAGGGCATAGCCATCCATCGAGGAGTTGGGCCAGGGCGGGATCTCGCGCTCGGCAACCACGGGCTCGGCGAGGACACGGTCGAGCGCTTCGAGCAGGGTCACGCGCTCGTCACCCAGCGTCGTGACGCGGGCGAGAATGCGCTCGAGCGCCTCTTCGACGGAGATCACGCCGCCATTGTACCAGCGCGGCGCGGGGCGAGTTTAGCGGCCCTGATCCAGACGTGCGGCGTAGCGGGCCAGGAAGCGGCTACGGCCCAGCACGAAGAGGGCGAAGAAGCCAGCGGTGATGAGTACCTCGCGGAGCCCGATGGGAAAGACGTTGGCCTTGGTCACGGCGGGATACACCAGGAGCACGCGCTCGAGGAAGATGGCGGTCCAGCCCATGAAGAGGACGACCACCAGGGGCTTGTGCGCGACCGGCGGCCGGCCGGTGAGGCGCTTGAGGAGATAGGCGAACGGGATCAGCCAGCCCGCGATGAAGATCACGAAGGCCATGGTCCGCCAGGGATCGTCGAAGAAGCGGCGGAGGAAGAACCGCGTCTCGATGGGCACGTTGCCGTACCAGATCACGAGATACTGCGAGAAGAAGAAGTACATCCACATCACGCACATCGCGAACGTGAGCTTGGCCACGTCCTGGATGGCGCCCGGGGCGACGTGCGTGAGGCCGCGGGCATTGGTGCGGATGGTGAGGAAAGTCACCAGGCCGAAGCCCGTGTAGAGGGAGCTCACCACGTAGTAGCCGCCGAGCAAGCCGCTGAACCAGACGGGGTCGAGCGACATGATGAGGTCGAAGCCCCACAGCGAGAGCACGAGGACGAAAAGCACGAGGAAGGTGCCGGCGAGCCGATTGCGGCGGGCGTGGGCCGCCGTCTCATCCCCGCCCGTCCCTTCCGCGAACACGGCGCGCGTGAACGTGAGCGCCACCCAGTAGAGGAGCAGCACGCCCACGACGGTGCGGATGGCGAAGAAGGGAAGGTTGAGCCACTCGCGCTTCTTCGCCACGATCTCGGGGTTGTTCACCCAGGGATACAGGGCGCCCAGACCGAAGAGCAGCACCAGGAAGAGCGCGAACGAGAAGGGCAGGAACCCGCTCGTCGTCAGCGCCACCCGCTTCACGCTGGGCGACCAGCGCGCCTCGGTGAGCTGCATCATGGCGGCGAGCGCGGGCCCCACGATGCCGAGGCTCGACCAGAAGAGCAGGTTCACCAGGTAGATGGCCCACGCGTGCACCGGCTCGGGCTGCATGAGCCCGTGCACGAAGGCCCCCGCGCCGAGAACGACCAGGGCGAGCAGGATGCCCTGGGAGGCCCCGGTGCCCGACCGCGTCTCCGCCATCGCCGTCGCGTTCATCGCTTGGCCAGGGTGCGCACGAAGTTGACGAGGTGCCAGCGCTCCTCGGGAGACAGCGCCTCCGCGTACGCGGGCATCACCGCGCCCCCCGCGCCGATGTAGTGCTGCCAGAATCCATCGGTGCGTGTCTTCTGGAGATCGGGATTGGTCAGGTCCTGGGCCGGGATGAACTTGGTGGTGACGAGGCCATCGCCTTTCGCGCTCGCGCCGTGGCACGGGACGCAGTAGACGGCCCAGAGCTCCCCCCCCGCTTCACGGACTCGGGGCTGGCGGGCACCGGATTCTTTCGTGCCATCGCCGCCTCCCGCTCTTCCTTGGCGTACGGGAGCTCGCCGCCCTCGCGCGGCACGCTGCCCACGGGCATGGCGAAGGCCCGCTCCCCGACGCGCACCGCCGGGGTCGCCGTCATGTTGTCGAGCCAGCGCATGGCCACGACGCCACCCAGAGCGGCGCCGCCCAGCCCCACGACCCCGAGGCAGAGCAGGAAGAGGAGGCGAAGCCCGTACTTCTTGATCATCGCCGCACTTCCTCCGCCCCCGCCGCGGAGAGCAGCGCGGAGACGGCCTGGGCGCGGTCGGCGGGACAGGCCACCGCGACCCCGAAGCGGTCCAGGGTGAAGCGCGGGTCATAGGTCGGCGACGGCTTGAGCTTGGGCAGCCGTCCCAGCAGCAGCACTGCGAGCACGGTGGCGAGGCCGCCGAAGAGGATGGTCAGCTCGAAGCCGATGATCACGAACGGGGGAATCGACACGGAGGCCTTGCCGCCGGTCACCAGGTCCCACTTGAGCGAGGACCAGATGGTGAGGAAAAAGCCGGTCGCCGTCCCCGTCACTCCGCCGATCAGGGTGAAGAGGCGCACCTTGGAGTGCGGCCGCACGTGCTCGATCTCCTCCTCGATCTCCTCCACGGGCACCGGGGTGTAGACGATGAGGTCCGCGTATCCCTTGGCGCGCAGGTCGCGAATGGCCTGCAGCGTGGTGTCCACGTGCGCGAAGATGCCGAGGACGCTGGCCGCCGCCGCCACCTAGTGCCCTCCCCCCGGATGGGCCCCGTGAACGGCCCCATGCGCCGCGTGCTTGAGCGGATGGGGCAAGACTTCCTTGACCTCCACGATGCTGAGGGAGGGCATCACGCGGATGAAGCCGAGGAACAGGATGAAGAACCACGCGAAGGACCCCACGATGATGGTGGAGTCGGTGAGGGTCGGCACATAGGTGCCCCACGTGTACGGATAGAAGTCGTGCCCCAGCCCGGGCACGATGATGTTGAACCGCTCGAACCACATGCCGATGAGCACGAGGATCGACACCACGTAGAGGATCGTGGTGTTGGTGCGGGCCTTCTTCCAGAACAGGATGAGAGGCGTCACACTGTTGCAGAAGTACATCGTCCAGTACGCCCACGCGTACTGCTTCGTCGCTTTCGCGAACACGCTCGCGCGCTCGAAGTGATCCCCGCTGTACCAGGCGGTGAACACCTCGCAGGCGTAGAAGTACGTCAGCACGAGGCTGGTCACGAGGATGAGCTTGGCCATCGCGTCCAAGTGCTTGTCGGTGATGTAGGGGTACCAGTTGAAGTAGTAGCGCATGGGCAGGATGAGGACGAGCACCATGGCGAAGCCGGAGAAGATAGCGCCATCCACGAAGAACGGCGCGAAGAGAGTGGAGTGCCAGCCCGGGACCAGCGCCATCGCGAAGTCGAACGACACCACGCTGTGCACGGAGAGAACCAGCGGCGTGGCGAGCGCGGCGAGAAGCCCGTAGCCCCGGCGGTAGTGCTTCCACTGGGTATCGGAGCCCTCCCAGCCCATCGCCATCACCGTGTACACCTTCTTCTTGATCCCGGTGGATCGGTCCCGGAGAGCGGCGATGTCGGGCACCAGCCCCACGAGGAAGAAGACCACGCTGATCGTGAGGTAGGTCGAGATCGCGAACACGTCCCACACCAGCGGCGACTTGAAGTTCGGCCAGAGGTAGCGCTGGTTGGGATAGGGGGTGAGCCAGTAGGCGAACCACATCCGGCCGGCGTGGATCAGCGGGAACAGGCCCGCGGTCATGACCGCGAACACCGTCATCGCCTCCGCGCCCCGGTAGATCGACGTGCGCCACTTCGCGCGGAAGAGGTAGAGCACCGCGGAGATGAGGGTCCCCGCGTGCCCGATGCCGATCCAGAACACGAAGGTGGTGATGTACATCGCCCACATCTGCGGCGTGCGCTTCCCCGCCGCGCCCATCCCCGTGTAGATCTGGTAGGTCCACGCCACCACGCCCGCCGCCAGCGTCAGGGCCACCAGGCACATCCAGGCGAAGTACGTGTTGCCGGGCATGCCCACGGTGCGCTCGACGTCGCGGTTGACGTCCGCCCAGGTGACCGCGCGCGGCTCGGTGCCCACGCTCATGCCTTGTGGCCTCCCGCGGCGGGCTTGCCGACCCCGTCGCGGACCACCTTCTTCAGGTACGTCACGGCGGGCCGCGTCCCCAGCTCTTCGAGGACGTGATAACCGCGCGCCGAGCGGGACAGCTTGGCGACCTCGGACTTGTCGTCCTTGAGGTCCCCAAAGGTGATGGCCTGGGTGGGGCAGGTCTGCTGGCACGCGGTGCGGATCTCGCCATCCTTGGGCCGCCGGCCCGCGTCGCGCGCGTGATCCTTGCCCTCGATGATGCGTTGGACGCACATCGTGCACTTCTCCATGACCCCGAGCTGCCGCACGGTGACGTCGGGGTTCAGCTGCAGATCCAGCGGCGACGGCCACTGGTAGTAGAACCAGTTGAAGCGGCGCACGTGGTACGGGCAGTTGTTGCCGCAGTACCGCGTGCCCACGCAGCGGTTGTAGACCTGGCCGTTGAGGCCGTCCCGCGTGTGGTAGGCGGCGTAGACGGGGCACACCGGCTCGCAGGGCGCCACGCCGCAGTGCTGGCAGAACATGGGCAAGAAGATGTTCTCCGGGTGCGCGGCGGGGCCTTCCTCCCAGCGCTCGAGGCGGAGCCAGTGCTGGTCGCGGCCGTAGGCCACCTGCTCGCGGCCGACCACCGGTACGTTGTTCTCCGTCACGCACGCCACCACGCAGGCCTGGCAGCCCGTGCAGCGGTCGAGGTCGACCGTCATGCCCCAGCGCTGGTCGGGATACTTCACCGGCGGATACATACTGGGATGGCTGGCGTGCTCGGGCGGCTTGCCGCGCAGCTCGAGCTCGCGCGCGGCGCCGAGCCCGATGTGTTGGGCGATCTCGCGATGGTCCTGGTCGAACGTGGACTGCGGGATCGCGAGCGAGCGGCGGCCCGCGCCCTTGGCCACGGTGACCTTGACCGCGAGGTACGGGAGCGCACCGGAGGCCGCCTCCGGGCTCGCGCCCAGCAGCGTCACCGGGTTGGCGCCCGTGTTCAGCCCACGCGCCTGCGCGTAGGAACCCGGATACGCGTGCCCCTGCCCCATCGCGACCGCCACCGCCCCGGGATGGAGCGTCTCCACCGGATAGGCGGGCAATTCCACGCGCCCGTGCGGCGAGGTGAGCGTGACGAGGTCCCCGCGAGCCACGCCGAGACGCTTGGCCGTCTCGGAGGGAATCTCCGCCCACGCGTCCCACGCCACCTGGGTCATGGTGTCGGGCGCTTCCTGCAGCCACGCGCGGTCAGCGCCGCGGCCGTCGTAGAAGCGCGCGGAGGGCACGACCAGCAGCGCGTGCGTGCCGTCGCCCTCGAGCCGCGCCGCCCCCGCCTTCACGCGCAGGCCCTCCGGCCGCACCGTGAGCGCCGGGGCCGCCGTCTCGCGCCAGAACCCGCCGCGCCGGAGCGACTCCTCCCAGAATTCCGCGAAGGGCCGGCCCTTGGCGCTCTCGCGGGCGGGCGCCGTCCATTCCGCCTTCACGTACTCCGCGAAGGTCGGGGTCTGCAGACCGCTCTTGCCGGGCTCGGCGGCGAGCCCCAGCGCCTGACGGCCGATCGAGAGGAAGATGCCGCCGACCGCGCGCCCGTCCACCGGCTTGCCGCCGATCTCCACCGGCCCCATCGCCGGCTGCATGAGCCCCACCACGCCGGGCGCCGCGACATGGTCGCCCCAGGACTCGAGCCAGTGCAGGGCGGGCAGCACGATATGGGCCTTCGCGGTGGTCTCGCTCGGCCGGTTCGCCAGGCTCACCACCATGGGCACCTTGGCGAGGGCGTCCGCGAAGCCGGACTTGGGCGGCATCGTGTAGACGGGATTGACGTCGCCGAGGATCAGCACCTCGATCTCGCCCTTGGCCATGGCCTGGGTGAGCGCGAGCATGTCGGCGTACGTCCCGGCATGCGCGGTGTCGCCGCCGAAGCGGACGCGCTTGCCCACGGCGCCGATCGCCACGTTGAGCAGGTTCACCGCCTGCAGCATGTCGGTGGCATTCGACCCCGACACCGCGGCGCCGCCGCCCAGCACGAGGCCCGTCTTGGACGCGGCGAGGTCATGGGCGATGCGCTTGATCGTGTCGGCGGGAACGCCGGACTGGGTGGCGATGGCGGCCACGTCGACCCCCTGCACCGCGCCGCCGAGCGCGCGCCCGTCCACGCCGGGCGCCACGAGTCCCTCGTCCACGATCACCTTGAGCATGGCGAGGGCGAGTGGCCCCTCCGTGCCCGGCGCGTTGCGGAGCCACTGGTCCGCGTTCGCCGCGGTCATGGACAGACGAGGCTCGACATGCACGAACGTGCCCGCCTTCCCGGCGGACAGCGCGTGCATCTTGGCGAAAGCCGCGGCGTGACCGACGGGCGACAGCCACGTCTCGAGGAAGTCGGCCCCGAACGACACCAGGTAGCCCGCCTCCTCGATCGCGTACTCGGGGATGGCGTCGCGACCGAACGACGCGCGGTTCGCGGCGCGTATGGCCTCCAGCCCCAGCGGCTCGTACACCACGCGGGGGCGCGCGCCGAGTGCCTTCGCCCATTCATCGAGGAGGCGGGCGAGGCTGCCCGTCTCGAGCCCCGTGACCACGGCGATCTTCCCGCCCTGCTTGCCGCGCACCAGCCCCGCCAGCTTGTCGCCGACGATCTTCTCGGCCGATTCCCACGGGGCGAACTTCCCGTCCACGAGCGCGCCGCGGAAGCGGTCGGGGTGATAGAGCCCCTGGAGGGCGGCGTGCCCGCGGATGCAGAGACCGCCCGCGTTCACGGGATGGTCGGGATTGCCCTCGAGCTTGATGACGCGGCCGTCGCGGTTCTTGGCCAGCACCCCGCAGCCGGTGGAACACTCGCGGCACACGGTGGCGAAGTGCACGGCCACCCCGGGCACGATGTTCTCGGGGGGCGAGACGTAGGGATACAGCTTCTCGGCGGTAGGGCCACACCCCGCGGCGGCGGTCGCTGCCCCGGAGGCAGCCACGATCCGGAAGAACGACCGGCGATCAATCCCGCTCATCGGGTCTCCCTGTTGATTCCACGCTGGACGCCCCGCCGGCACGAGGCAAGGGACCCGGCGGCAGAGTCCGGGCGGTCATCGTCATCTACGCTCCGGCCCTCCGCCGCCAAGCGCAACCGCCGCTGGAAATCGCCCGATTGGATCGCGACCGCCTTGCCGAAACCTTGTGAACCCTATCACGCACGAAAAGTAAGTGTCAATAGAGTTCTGCGTTTAGGCGAGCGTTTTGAGCGTCTCCCGCGCGGCCTGAGCGGCCGCGTCGATATCGTCATCGGTGTGCGCGAGGGAGACGAAGGCGGCCTCGAACTGGGACGCCGCGAGGAAGACTCCCCGCTCGAGCATCCCGTGAAAGAACCGGCCGTACCGAGTGGTATCGGAGCGCTTGGCCGAGGCCAGGTCCATCACCGGCGCGGCGGTGAAGAACCCCGTGAGCATGGAGCCCACCCGGTTTACGGTCAGCGGCACCCCCGCGCGCGCGGCGGCGTCCCGCAACCCGCCCTCCAGGCGCGCGCCGAGCGCGTCGAGCTGCCGGTATACCGCCCCATCGTCGAGCGCGCGGAGCGTCGCGAGGCCCGCCGCCACCGCGAGCGGATTTCCCGACAGCGTCCCCGCCTGATAGACCGGACCCAGCGGCGACACCTGCTCCATGAGATCGCGCCGCCCGCCGTAGGCGCCCACCGGCAGCCCGCCGCCGATGATCTTGCCGAGGCAGGTAAGGTCGGGGCGCACGCCGTAGAGGGCCTGGGCGCCTCCCGGCGCCACGCGGAACCCGGTGATGACCTCGTCGAAAAGGAGGAGGGCGCCGTGCCGCGTGCAGAGCTCCCGCAGCCCGTGCAGATATCCCGGCGCGGGCGGCACCACGCCCATGTTCCCTGCCACCGGCTCGACGACGACCACCGCGACCTCGCGGCCTCGCGCGTCCATGAAGCGCGCGACGGCGTCGAGGTCGTTGAAGGGCAGCGCCACCGTGAGCGCGGCGAGCGCCGCGGGCACGCCGCCGCTGTCGGGCACGCCGAACGTGGCGCCGCCCGAGCCCGCCTTGACGAGCAGGCTGTCGGCATGGCCGTGGTAGCAGCCATCGAACTTCACCACGAGATCGCGGCCGGTGGCTCCGCGGGCGAGACGGATGGCGCTCATCGCCGCTTCCGTGCCCGATGACACGAGCCGCAGCATCTCGATCGAGGGCATCGCGCGCGCGATAAGGGCGGCCATCTCGACCTCGCCCTCGGTGGGAGCGCCGTAACTGGTGCCCCGTCGCGCCGCGGCGCCGAGCGCCTCCACCACGGAGGGATGGGCATGTCCCAGGATCAGGGGCCCCCACGACCCGAGGAAGTCGATGTAGGAGCGCCCGTCCACGTCCTCGATGCGGGCGGCGGCAGCGCGCGCCACGAAGAACGGCGTGCCGCCGACCCCGCGGAACGCGCGCACCGGGCTGTTGACGCCGCCCGGCATGAGCCCGCCCGCGGCGGTGAAGAGCGACTGCGAGCGCGTCACGGTGCCGCCCGCTGAGCGGGATAACCATCCGTGAACTCGACCTGCACGAAGTCGCGGCGGCCCGGATCCCACGCGAACGCGTTGGCGCCGGCGGGCCGCCCCGCCACCACCGACACCACGACGTACACCGCCTCCGGGTAGGCCGGCTCGCCGTTCACGAGGGCGTTCCGCTTGTCCGTCTCCGAGAAGTACGCTCCGGCATCGATGTGGGAGTGATAGATTGTCGCCACGCGATAGCCCTCGGCCTCGCGCCGGCCGATGGTGAGGAGGTCGCGGGGATCGATGTAGTAGGCGGTGCGCGCGTCCCGCGGGTGGCGCTCGGGATCCTTGCGGTTGAGCTCGTCCTGGATGTTCCGGCACGGCAGGAACAGTCGCTCCGGCGGCGCGCCCGCGCGGGCGAGCACGACGCCGCAACACTCGGCGGGATACTCGTCGACGGCCTGGGCCTCGACTCGCGCGTATTCCTCCGGCGTCAGCGCCACGCCGATCCACCGGCGCGGCTGGCCTGCCCCCCGGCGAGGCTGGCCTGCCCCCCGGCGAGGGCCGGAATAATCGACACCTCGTCCCCGTCCTTCAGCGTCGTCGCGAGCCCCTTGAGGGATTCGATGGCCTCGCTGTTCACGTAGATGTTCACGTGGTGATGGATCTCGCCCTGCTCGTTCCGGACGAGACCCTTGAGCCCCGCGAACTGCGCCTCGAGGCCGTCGAGCAAGGCCTTCACGTCCGGGGCCTCGACGGAGACGCGATCCTTGTTGCTGGTGGCGCGCCGGAACGGCGTCGGAATATAAACCTGCACGCTCATGGATTGTGGCTCCTCAGAATGGCACGCTGAGATAGCGCTCCCCAGTATCGCACAGCACCGTCACCACGATCCGGTCGGCGGGCATCAGTGAAGCCACCTGGCACGCCGCCCAGACGTTCGCGCCCGCGGAGATGCCGACCAGGAGCCCCTCCTCTCGTGCCAGACGGCGCGCGGTGGTCGTGGCGTCCTCGTCACGGACGGAGAGGATCTCGTCGACCACGGCGCGATTGAGCACGGCGGGCACGAAGGACGCGCCGATGCCCTGGATGCCGTGCGGGCGCGCCTTCCCGCCCTGCAGCACGGGCGAGCGCGCGGGCTCCACCGCGATCACCCGCACGCCGGGGAGGCGTTGCTTGAGCACCTCCCCGACCCCGGTCACGGTGCCGCCGGTCCCCACGCCCGCCACGAAGGCGTGCACACGGCCCTCGGTGGCCTCGAGGATCTCCAGCGCCGTGGTACGGCGATGGATGTCGGGGTTGGCGGGGTTCTCGAACTGGCTCGGCATCAGGTAGTCGGGGTGCTCACGCACCATCTCCTGCGCGGCGAACACGGCGCCCGTCATGCCTTCGATGGCCGGGGTGAGGTGGATCTCGGCGCCGTAGCGCGCGAGCAGGCGCTGCCGCTCCACGCTGTAGTCGTCGGGCATCGTGAGGATGAGCCGGTATCCCCGCACCGCGCACACCATGGCCAGGCCGATCCCGGTGTTGCCGCTCGTCGGCTCCACCACGGTGGCGCCGGGCTTGAGAGCCCCGCGGCGCTCGGCGTCGTCGATCATGGCCACCGCGATCCGGTCCTTCACGCTGCCGCCCGGATTGAGCGACTCCAGCTTGCCGAGCACCGTCGCGCCGCCCACGCGGGGAATGTGATTGAGGCGCACCAGCGGTGTGCCGCCGATGAGCTCGAGCACCGATGCGGCCACCCGGAGCCGGCCCATTGCCGCCGTCTTCTTCTCGATCATGGGTCCCATCCCTATCGGAAACGCTGGTTCTCAGCCAAAAAAAATCAAATGTGGTACATGGGGCGCGCGACGCTGCGGCGCTCCTCCGCGCGCTTCCGCAAGTCCTCGAACGTGACGCGATCGATCACGCCCGAGACCGCGTCGTCGATCTCGCGCCAGAGCTCCGACAGGTCGGAGACGGGATCGCGGGCGACGCGGCCGCGGCCTCGACGCGCCGGCTCGAGCCCGTTGCCCGAGCCCTCGACGGCCCGGAAGACATCCCCCACCGTCACCTGGTCCGCCGTGCGCGCGAGACGGTACCCACCCGCCGAGCCCCGCTTGGAGACGAGGAGTCCCGCGCGCGTCAGCCCGAGCAGCACCTGCTCGAGATAGCGCTGGGGAATGTCCTGCCGCGCGGCGATGTCCTGGATGGGCCGGAGCCCGGCGCCCTCCGCGAGGGCGAGGTCGAGCATGGCCTTGATGGCATACTCGCCCTTGGCGGAAATCCTCACGCGCGCCCCTGCTCGATGAGCCGCGCCGCGTCCTTCGCGAAGTACGTGATGATGAGGTCGGCCCCCGCCCGGCGGATGCCGGTGAGCGCTTCCAGCATGGCCCGCTCCTCGTCGAGCCACCCGAGCTGCCCGGCGGCGCGGATCATGGCGTACTCGCCGGACACCGAGTAGGCCGCGACGGGGAGGCCGAAGTCGGCCTTCACGCGCGCGACGACGTCCAGATACGGGAGCGCGGGCTTGACCATCACGATATCGGCCCCCTCGTCGACGTCCAGCGCCACCTCGCGCAGCGCCTCGAGGGCATTGGCCGGGTCCATCTGATAGGAGCGCCGATCGCCGAACTGCGGCGTGGAATCCGCCGCCTCGCGGAAGGGACCGTAGAAGGCCGAGGCGTACTTGGCGGAGTACGCCATGATGGGGGTGTCCTGGTACCCGGCCTCGTCGAGCGCTTCGCGAATGGCGGCCACCCGGCCGTCCATCATGTCGGACGGCGCGACCATGTCCGCGCCCGCCTCCGCGTGGGACAAGGCGGTGCGCGCGATGAGATCAAGGGTTGGATCGTTCTTTACGCGATCCTCCTCCACCACGCCGCAGTGGCCGTGGCTCGTGTACTCGCAGAGGCACACGTCGGTGATGACGAGCAGGTCGGGAATCGTGTCCTTGAGGGCGCGCACCGCCTGCTGGATGATGCCGTCCTCGGCGTAGGCCTCGCTGCCGCGGGGATCCTTGTCCCGCGGGAGGCCGAAGAGGAGCACCGCGGGGATCCCCATGGACGCGGCGTCCTTGCACTCCTTCAGCAGCTCGTCGATCGAGAGGCGGAACTGCCCCGGCATGGACCCGATGGGCTCGCGGATCCCGCGCCCGTGGACGGTGAACAGGGGCAGGATGAAGTCGTCCGTCTTGAGCACGGTCTCGCGGACCATCCGGCGCAGGAGGGGCGACTCGCGCAGTCGCCGCGGGCGGTAGACCGGGTACGGCATCGTCAGCTCCTTTTCTCGTTCCCGTAGTGGGAGGCGATCGCCGCCGCGAGGGCGGGGATGGTGTACTCGTCGGGCATGATGGCGGTGTCGAGCCCCAGCGTCTCCGCGGTGGCCCGCGTCACCGGCCCGATGCAAGCCACGCGGACGCCCCGCATCAGGCGCGCGAGCTCGCCGGGGGCGAAGTGAGCCGCGAAGTGCCGCGCGGTCGAGGAGCTGGTGAAGGTCACCACGTCCACCTCGCCGCGGGCGAGGAGCGCCCGCACCTCGGCCCCCGTCCCCTCCGCCGGCCGCGTGCGGTAGGCGGCCACCTCGTCCACCCGCGCGCCGAGCGCCCCGAGCTCGCGGACGAGAAGGTCGCGGGTCTCTGCCGCGCGGGGGAGCAGCACACGGTCGCCGGGCACGATGACCGCTCCCAGCCGGCGGGCGAGCGCCTCCGCCACGTATTCCTCGGGCACGAGGTCCGCGGCGAGCCCCCACTCGGCAAGCACCGACGCGGTGGCGGGCCCGATTGCGGCGACGTGCAGGCCGCGAAGGGCATCGGGCCCCTGTCCGGCCTCGGCAAGGCGGCGGCGCACCATGTCCACGCCGTTGACGCTGGTGAAGATGATCCACCGGTACTCGCGCGCGCGCCCGAGGGCGGCGTCGAGGGGCGCCCAGCTGGCGGGAGGCTCTATGACGATGGCGGGCGCGAGGACGACGCGGGCGCCGTCCGCTTCCAGGGCGTCGCGCAGGGCCCCGGCCTGGGCGGCGGCGCGCGTCACCACCACGACCCGGCCGGCCAGCGGCCGGCGCGTCTCGACGCCTCCCGTCCTCACCTCAGCCCTCCTCTCGCCGGCGGCCCGCGTCGGCGGCCAGGAGCGCCCCCGCGCCCCGCGCCAGCAGCTCCTCCGCCAGCTTCTCGCCGAGCCGGCGTGCCGAGGAGGGCGCTCCGCTCACCGCCGCGGTCAGCACGGTCCGCCCGTCCTCGCTCGCCACGAGCCCGCTCACCGAAAGGGCGGAGCCGTCCTGCCGGGCGAATCCCGCCACCGGGGTGTGGCAGCCGGCGCCCAGGCGAAGCAAGAATGCCCGCTCCGCTTCCGCCTGGATCCGGGTCTCAGTGTGGTCCAGGGTGGCGAGAAGTTCAAGCAGGGGTCGCTCCCCTTCGCGCGCCTCCACGCCGAGGATTCCCTGCCCCGCGGCGGGGAGAAATTGGTTCGGAGGGAGCGCGACCGCGCCCGCGGGCGCCAGCCCGAGCCGTCGAAGGCCCGCGCACGCCATCACGAGCGCGTCATAGCGTCCCTCGGCGAGGCGCTGCAGCCGCGTGTCCACGTTGCCGCGAATGGGCTCGTCCTGGAGATCGGGGCGGAGGCGCCGAAGCAGCACCCGGCGCCGCAGGCTCGAGGTGCCCACGCGCGCACCCCGCGGCAGGGCGGCGAGTCCGCCGCCCGCGCGCGTCACCAGCACGTCGGCGGGGTCCTCGCGCGGGGGAAACGCGGCGAGCAGGAGCCCTGCGGGAAGCATGGCGGGCATGTCCTTCAGGCTGTGCACGGCAACGTCCACCCGGCCGGCGAGCAAGGCCTCCTCGATCTCCTTCACGAAGAGGGCCTTGCCCCCGAAGTCGGCGAGGGCGGCGTGGGCGAGCTGATCCCCCGAAGTGCGAATGGCGACGATCTCCACGTCGGCGCCCCGCGCGCGCAGCCCCGCCGCCACCGCCTCGGCCTGGGCGAGCGCGAGCCGGCTGCCGCGTGTTCCGACGCGTACCTTCACCGGTCGCGCCCGCCGGGGGAGCGACGGAGCCCGAAGATCTCGGAGACGACCTCGATCCAGCGGAGGCCGTGGCCGGCGCGCGAGGAGTCGCGGAGCTTCTCGATGGGCGCGTGGAGCACCTTGTTCACGATGGACTGGGAGAGCGCCTCCAGCACCTGCCGCGTCTCCTCGCTCGCGTCGGGGAGCCGAGCGAGCGCCTTGTCGAGCTCGCCGCGGCGGATCCCCTCGAGGCGCTCGCGCAGCGAGACGATGGTGGGCACCACCTCGACGTCGCGGAGCCGCGCCAGAAATTTCCCCACCTCGCGCTCCACCAGGGCCTCCGCGCGCTGCGCCTCGCGCTGGCGCTCGCGCCGGTTCGCCTCCACCACCTGCTGGAGATCGTCCACGTCGTAGCAGAAGACCCCGTCGAGATCGTTGACGGCGCCTTCCACGTTGCGCGGCACACCCAGATCGATGACGAACAGCGGGCGCGAGCGGCGTCCCTGCACCGCCGTCCGCACGTCGGCCACGCGCACGATGGGCTCGGGGGCGGCCGTGCACGCGATGACCACGTCCACCTCCGCCATGACCGCCCGGACATCAGCGAAGGCCACCGCTTTGCCCGCCAGCGCCTCCGCCAGGTCGCGGGCTCGCACCGGCGTACGATTGGCGACGTAGAGCGGCATCGCGCCGCCTTCCATGAGCAGCCGCGCGGCCAGCTCGGCCACCTCGCCCGCGCCCAGCAGCAACACCGCCTTGCTCTCGAGGCTGCCGAAGATCTTGCGGGCCAGCTCCACCGCGGTGGAGGAGACGGAGACGGCGAGGCGCCCGATCTCGGTTTCCGTGCGCACCCGCTTGGCCACGCTGAAGGCCTGGCTCATGAGCGCGTTGAGCACGGGGCCCACCGTGCGGCACGACTGGGCCAGCGCGAAGGCGTCCTTCATCTGCCCCAGGATCTGGCTCTCGCCCACCACCAGCGAGTCGAGGCTGGCGGCCACCCGGAACGCGTGCCGGACGACGTCGGCGTCGGTGGCCGAGACGAGATGCGGGTCGATGGCGGCCGGCGCCATGCCCCGATACGCGCCCAGCGCGCGGAAGGCGGCGGCCCGCGCCTCGCCCGGCGCCTCGGCGAGGCCGTAGACCTCGACGCGATTGCAGGTGGAGAGAATCATCACCTCGGTGGCCACCCCGCGCGCGCCGAGGCCCCCGAGCACCTCGCGGAGCTTGTCTTCCTCGAGGGCCAGCGACTCCCGCAGCTCCACGGGCGCCGTCCGGTGGCTCATCCCCGTCACGAAGAGGGTGGGGCTCATACGCCGTGCCGCCCCTGGAGCACCACGCTCGCACCCAGGGTGAGGAGCAAGAGGCCGAAGCCAGCGATGGCAAAATATGCGGCGCGGCGACCGTGCCACCGGCCCATGGTGCGCCCCGCGAGCGTTGCCGCGTAGACCACCCACATGAGGATGGAGAAGAGCGCGAGGGGATCCCAGGTAAGGAGGCTGCCCCACGCCGCGCCCGCCCACAGCGCGCCCAGCAGCAGCCCCGCGGTGAGGAAGGGAAACCCGAGGGTGAGCGCGCGGTGGCTGAGCCGGTCGAGCGTCTCCAGCGGGGGGAGGCGATAGTAGAACGCGCTCGGCCGCCGCGCCTTGAGCTGGCGCTCCTGGAGCACGTACATCACCGCCGCCGCGAAGTTGAGGACGAGCGCGGCCAGGCCCAGGAGGGCCAACGCCACGTGCACCCAGATCCACGCGCTCCGGATGGCCGGCTCCAGCGCGAGGGAGCGGAGCCCGGTCGGGAGCACGAGGCCCAGGGCCACGATGACGGGCAGGACGAAGGCGCCGAGGGCGCGGATCCCGTACTGACGCTCCGCCCACAGCTCGAGGAGCACCGCCGCCCAGATCAGCACCGACACGATCTCGGGGAGCGTGAGGATGGGCAGGCGGCCCACCTCGACGCCGCGAACGACGATGGCCACCGTGTGGAAGAGCCAGCCTGCCTGGGTCGCGACCAGCGCGAAGCGCCAGAAGGTCTCGCGCCGGCCCACGAGATGGGCCAGCGCCACCGCCATCGCCACGATATACGCGGTGAGGGCGACGTCGTAGAGGATGGCGTTCACGCCGAGCGCGCGCGTCATGTCACCGCCGCGGGCGGGAGCGCGGCCGCGGCGCCGTCACTCGGGGGGCGCCAGCTGCACGAGCGAAGGCGTGCCACGCCAGTAGCCCTCGCGCGCGGCGTAGAGATCCAGATGCGGCGAGGACCAGTCCTCCACGAGGGGCGAGCCCGCGTTCCAGCGCTGGCGACGGTCGACCCCCTTGAGGTAGCCGTGACAGGCGCGGCAGGCCTCGATGAAGTAGCCTTCCTCGGCGCCCTCGCCGACCAGGCGCACGTGGTCGCGCGACTCCCAGTTCTCGCAGAAGGGACAGCGCAGGCGCGGCGCGATCCAGGCGCCCCCGCAGAGGTGGCAGCTGAGGCGCCGACGCCCGTCCTCGACGAGATCGCCGTACGCGGGAAGACCTCCGCACCACGGACACAACCCGGGGAGCCAGATGCCGTCCGGCACCTCGCGACACCTGCTGAAGTGGGCCTCGAGCGCGGGGCGCAGCCCGGCAAGGGCGAGGAAGCCGGGCAAGGTGCCGCCCAGCCCGAGCCGCTCCTCGCGCACGGCCGCGCCCTCCTTCCCCGCCGCGGGGAGCAGATCGCGCGGCCCGACCGCGCCGCCGTCCCAGGCCTCCGCGAAGCGCTGCAGGGCGGGCGCGCTGTCCGGCGCCGCCTCCGCGATCCGCTCCATCACCGGGCCCACCATCTCCTCGATCGGCTCGCGCGGCAGCTCGGGCTCGGACTCCGCGATCAGCGGCGCGCCGCGCTCCCACCGCTCGCGGCAGTCGAGCGCGGTCCAGCCCAGCGGCAAGACGAGGCCGGCCGGCCAGCGGCTCCAGCCCTCGAGCACAGCCGTCCAGAGGGCAAGTGATTCGCCGACCTCACGGCGCCGGCCCAGCGCCTCTTCCCACTCCAGCAGCAGCGGCGCGTACGGGCTGGTCACGGCGCGGCGCCCTCACCCTGGAGGGCGTCGCCGGCGTAGAGGTTGAGGCTGTCGGGCCGGACATAACCCACGACCGTGATGCCGAGCTGCTCGGCCAGCCCCACCGCCATCTCGGTGGGCGAGGTCCGCGATGCCACCACGGGCACGCCCATGCGCGCGGCCTTGAGCAGCATCTCGGATGAGATCCGTCCGGTGGACAGCAGGATGCGGTCCGCGGTGGGGATGCCGCGCAGGAGGGCTTCGCCCTTGATCTTGTCCACCGCGTTGTGGCGGCCCACGTCCTCGGCGAGGACGAGCAGCCGGTCCCGATCGGCCAGCGCCGCCCCGTGAATGCCCCGCGAGGCCCGGTAGTGCACCGCGTCCGCGTAGAGCTCCTTCATCCGCGCGGCGAGCTCGGTTGCGGTGACGCGGAGGGACGAGTCGAGTCGGCTGAAGAGCCGCGGATCGATGCGGAACGTGATGCCCCCGCCGCAGCCCGACGTGAGGATGCGCTCGGTGGGCAGGGTGACGGGGCGGGCGAGCGTCACCTCGGCGCGTCCGTCCACCTCGGAGATGCTCAAGGCGGTCACTTCGTCCAGCCCGCCGATGATCTTCTCCATCCAGAGATAGCCGAGCACGAGGGCGTCCAGCTTCACCGGCGTGCAGAGCAGGGTCAGGAAGCGCTCGCCGTTGACGTAGACGGTGAGCGGCTGCTCGCGGACGACCTCGCCCTTGACCTCCTCGAGGCTGCCCCGCCGCACCACGAAGAAGGTCCTCACCCGCCGGCCCTCATGGCGACAAGCCTACGGCCCCGCGGGCGCCGAAGCAAGAAACCCCCCGGCGTCGCGCCGGGGGGTTTTCCGTCGATGGATGTTCCGCGACAACGCCCTTCAGGCGCGGGCCATCACGATCACGTAGCGGAGGAGGAATCCCCCCACGAGCACAAGCACAGCAGCGAGGCCGCCCAGGGCCTTGATGCGGTGGCCGGCGAGGTCGAGGACGAGCGGCAGGAGCAGGCCCGCCACAACGAGCCCACCCCAGAAGAGCGTGGCGAGGTGACCGGAGGTGATCGGCGCCGCCGCCGAGCCCAGCAGAACGAGGAAAACGGCGAGGACAAGCAGTTCAAAGATCATGGCGTAGCGGTCGGCGCGCTTGACCTTGCGGAAGCCCTCCCCCGCCGCCTCACCCGACAGGAACAGCAGCAGCGAGATCGCCGCCATGCCGGTGGAAGCGCCCGAGGCGAGGAATAGCGCGCCCATGAGCCGCGCCTCGCTCCAGAACGGCAGCGCGGTGGCGCTCAGGAGCACGCCGGTGTAGCTGGCCAGGAAGAACCCGAAGATGGTGCCGACGAGGCTCACGCGACGGCGGAGCGGCGCCCTCCCGTCCCCGCCGAGCCAGGCCAGCGCGGTCGAGACGAACGCGAAGGCGCCGAATACGCCGAGCATCCAGGCTCCGATGGACATGGGATCCCAGAACTTGAAGTGGCCCAGCATGTTGAGGAAGCGGCTGGGCGTGCCGAGGTCCAGGATGAGCAGGATCCCGCACAGGCCGATGAGGAGCAAGGCGAGCGTGTAGCCGATGCGCACCACGCTCCGGTCCCGCGGACCCCCGAAATTGTCGGCGATGGCGGCGGTGAAGTAGGCGCCGCCCGCGATGCCGCCGATGAAGAAGTACCAGACGATGAGCAGGTGCCAGTCGGGGTTCTTGAGGAACTCCATCAGGCGTCCTCCTTCCCGCCCCGCTCGCGGAAGGCGAGCACCGCGCCCACGCCGACGAGGAGGGCCGAGCCCACCGAGAGGAGCGAGTCCACGAGCACGTTGCGTTGCGGCAGCAGCGGCTTCTCGGGCAGCGCGTAGGTGGTGGGCTTGTCGAGGAGAAGGAAGAAGGCGTTGAGGCCGCCGAGGGGCCCGTTGCTATCCGCCCCGTAGAGCTGGGCGCCCGCGTACCCCATCTCCTTCAGCTTGGTGAGCCGCTTCTCCGCCTTGCCGACCAGCTCGTCGCGGAAGCCGAACTGGATGGATTCGGTGGGGCAGGTCTTGGCGCAGGCCGGCCCCAGGCCGTTGTGGATGCGGTCGTTGCAGAAGGTGCACTTGTTGGCGCGGCCGGTGTCGTGATTGTAGGAGACGACGCCGAACGGGCAGGAGCTGACGCAGTACCGGCAGCCGTTGCACACGTCCTGGTTGATGTTGACGGTGCCGAAGTCCGTCCGGTAGATGGCGCCCGTCGGACAGGCGTCGAGGCAGCCCGCCTGGGCGCAGTGCTTGCAGACATCCGACATGAGCAGCCACTGGAGCTGCCCGTTGGGCTGCGGCTTCTCGATGAAGCGCACGAGGCGGTAGGTCTTGTCCGTGAAGTGCGACTGGTTCTGATAGCCGCCCGTCCATTCCGGCTGCTCCATGGGCAGCTCGTTCCACTGCTTGCATGCGACCTGACATGCCCGACAGCCGATGCAGAGGGACGTGTCCGTGAACATCGCGAGCGTGCGGGCCATGGCTAGACCACCCCCTTCTTCACGTTGCACAGGAAGGCTTTGGTCTCCTGGATGTACACGGTGGGGTCGGCGACCGTCGCCGAGAGGTCATTGGTGATGTCGCCCGTGCTGCCGGGCAACCCCGGCACGCCGTTGTAGCCCCAGTGCCACGGCACTCCGATCTGGTGCACCGTTTTCCCGTCGATGATGAAGGGCTTGATCCGATGCGTGACCATGGCGGTCACGTGCACCTTGCCGCGGGGGCTCGACACCGTGACCTTCTCGCCGTTCTCGATGCCGAGCTCCTTGGCGAGCTCGTGGCTGATCTCCGCGAAGTGCGAGTGGAACAGCTCGGCGAGCATGGGCAGCTGTCGCGACATGACGCCGGAGAGGTGATGCTCGGTAAGCCGATAGGTCGTGATCACGTAGGGGAAGTCGGGCGAGCCCAGCGGCGCGATCGCATTCTTCTCGTCGCCGACCTGCCAGATCTTCGCCACCGGGTTGTTCTGCTGCTTGGACAGGAGGTTCTTGGTGGGCGACTCGATGGGCTCGTAGTGCTCGGGGAACGGCCCGTCGGCGAGGGGCCCGAAGAACGCGCCCACCAGGTCCGCGCGCATGATGAACGGCTTGTCCCCGTTCTTCGCGTCGGGCGCGAGGAAGGCGTTGAAGTCCGGCACGTCGAGGCCGACCCACTTGCCCTTCTCGTCGGGCTTGGCGCCGGGCGCCTCGGGATCCCACCAGATGAGCTTCTTCTTCTCGCTCCAGGGCTTCCCCTTGAGGTCCGCGGACGCGCGGTTGTAGAGAATGCGCCGGTTGGCCGGCCAGGCGAAGCCCCAGCCATGCGCGAGGTAGTCCTTCTCGTCGGCGGGCTTTCGCGCGTTGGCCTTGTTGATGAGCTTGCCGTCGGCCCCTTCCACGGTGACGCCGGTGTAGATCCAGCAGCCACCCGCCGTCTTGCCGTCGTCGGTCATATGGGCGAAGCTGTTGAGGGCCTGACCCTTCTTGTAGACGACCTTGCCGTCCTTGTCGGTGATCTCCTCGGTGGCGAAGCCGTTGACCTCCTTCAGCACCAGCTCCATGTTCGGCTCCTTGGGATCGGTGCCCCAGTCGAAGCTGGCGGCGAGGAAGCCCGTGTCCCGATCCTTCTTGGAGCCGGCGTACATCTTCTGCAGCCGCTTGCCCAGGCTGACGAAGAACTCGGCATCGGAGGTGACGTCGCCGGGCGGGTTGACCGCCTTCTCGTGCCACTGGATGAGCCGCATGGTGTTCGTCAGCGACCCGTCCTTCTCGGCGGCAGGCGCGGCGGGCAGGAAGAACACCTCGGTCTTGATGTCCTTGGCGTTGGCTCCGGGCGCCTTCCAGAACTCCGCCGTCTCGGTGATGAAGATGTCCTTCACCACGAGCCAGTCCAGCTTGCCCATGGCAGCGCGGGCGAGCTTCGCGTTGGGTCCGCCCACCGCCGGATTCTGCCCATCGGCGAGGAAACCCTTGATGAGGCCCTTGTACATGTCGACGAAGATGTGCTGGTGGCTGTAGGCGTCCGCGGAGGCCCGCTTGGGCAGCCACTGATAGCCGAACTCGTTGTCCTTGGTGGCGGCGTCGCCGTAAAAGGCCTTGAGCAGGCTCACCATGAACTTCGGCAGGTTCACCCAGAAGCCGCCCTTGGGCGTCACCTTCTCGAGGTAGGTCTTGAGATCGGGATGGAGGTCGCGGAGCGGCATGGGGAGGTACCCGGGCAGCTCGTGGTAGAGCAGCTCGAGGTCCGTCGCCCCCTGCACGTTGGCGTGGCCGCGAAGGGCGACGACGCCGCCGCCGGGACGGCCGATATTGCCGAGCAGGATCTGGAGCATGCAGAGCGACCGGATGTTCTGCACGCCGTTGGTGTGCTGGGTGAGGTTCAGCGCGTAGGTGATGGTGCCCGTCTTCTCGGGACCGCTATTCTCGCAGTAGAGCTGCGCCACCTGGACGAACTTGTCCTTCGGAATGCCGCAGACCCGCTCCACCATCTCCGGGGTGTAGCGGCTGTAGTGGCGCTTCAGGAGCTGGAAGACAGTGTGCGGGTCCTTCAGGGTGAGGTCCCGCTTGGGGTTCCCCTCGCCGTCGAGCTGATACTTCCAGCTATCCCGCTTGTAGCCCTGGGCGAGGTGGGGGTCGCTCCCGCCCTTGCCGGTCTGCTCGAGCCCGGTGAAGAGCCCGCCGCCGTCGGTGGCGGTCTTGAAGGCGGGATCGATGAGGAACGAGGCGTTCGTGTAGTGGACGACGTAGTCCTTGAAGTAGAGGTTCTTCTCGATGGCGTAGTTGATGAGCCCGCCGAAGAACGCGATGTTGGTGCCCGAGCGCAGCGGCACGTGCACGTCCGCCACCGAGCTGGTGCGGGTGAAGCGCGGGTCCACGTGGATGAACTTGGCGCCCCGCTCCTTGGCCTTCATCACCCACTGGAAGCCGACCGGGTGATTCTCGGCGAAGTTGCTGGTCGCCATGATCACATCCGAGTTCTGGATGTCGATCAGGTTGGTCGTCATCGCCCCCCGCCCGAACGTGGTCCCCAAAGCTGGGACCGTGGCGGAGTGTCAGACTCGGGCCTGATGCTCGTGGTAGACGATCCCTAAGGTACGGTTCAGCTTGGAGAGGATGTAACACTCTTCGTTGTCGATGCACGCCGAGCCCAGCGATGCGATGGCATCGAGACGGTTGACGACGACGTCCTTGCCGTCCTTGTCCTTCTCCGTCTCGATGAAGTGCTTCTCGCGGGTCTCGTAGTAGCGCTTGGCGATCTCGTCGTACATCCAGGCGAGCGGCTTCTCCTCCCACTTGTCCGAGCCTGCCGCGCGGTAGAGCGCCTTGATGGGCCGCTGCGGGTTGTTGGATAGCTGGATGGTCGCCGCGCCCTTGGGGCAGAGCCGGCCCAGCGTGTGGGGCGTGTCCGGATGGCCCTCGATGTCGATGATCTTGTCGCCTTTCGAATAGACCAGCTGTATGCACCCCACGGCACAGTAAGGACAGACGCCGGCATGCACCTTCGCTTCCTTGATGCGCAGGGTGGTCGCGGCGGCGGCCACCGGCTTGAGATCGATGCCGGCACCGACGGCCACCGCGGTGCCGGTGCTACCTGCGTACTTGATGAAGTCGCGTCGGGAAAGGCTCATGGAATGACCTCTTTTCCATAGAGATAGGCACACCGCAGCGTGGACCACGCGGTGCCCTTCGAGCGGCTCAGCTTGTGGGAACAAGCCATCGCGTTACTTCCGGGGCGATTGTATGGTCGGACCACGGATGAGTCAAGGTTCCCGGTCAGATTCGAGCTGACGCGAAGCGTCAGGCGCTGTCGCTCTTCCCGAGGTGGGCGCGGTCCTTTATGTAGGCCTGATACCGGCTCCGGACCAGCGCCCGCGCATCGTCCAGCCGCCCCTCTTCCAGCGCCTGGACGATGGCCTTCTGCCGTGGAAGATCCATGATGCCCCCGCCCAGTATCGGGTCGTAGTAACGCGCCAGCTCGACGAGCAAGCGTCTCACCCGCGGGAGGTCCCCGAGGCTCTCCTCGAGCTCCTGGATGAGGGCAAGGGCATGGTCCTCGCGCTTCCGGCGCTTGAACCCGGGATCCCGGGGTTCGGACGTCATGGGCGTGGTTCGAGGGCTGGTGGGGGGGTGTGGGGCCGGGGGAGCACGAGGGGGGCGTAGCCCCATCCGGTTGAAGAGTCCGGCAGTCGCTCCCCCCCAGCCCGATAGATCACGCGGACCAGGAACAGGCCGTGGGGCGGGGCGGTCGGCCCGGCCCGGCGGCGGTCGCGGCCCTCGAGGAGGGCCGCCATCCAGCTCGGCTCGTGGGCGCCGCGGCCGATCTCGACCAGGCTGCCCACGATGTTGCGGACCATGTGGTGGAGGAAGCTGTCAGCCGAGATGAGGATGCCCAGACGCGCGCGCCGGGCAACAATGCGTGCCGAGCGCACGGTGCACACGGGCGTGCGCCCGCGCCCAGGGGCGGCACAGAAGGCGGAGAAGTCGTGCTTGCCCCGGAGGAACTCGAGTCCAGCCCGCATGGCCGCCCCGTCGAGGGCGCGCGGTAGATGCCAGGCGTGGCGGCGGCGGAACGGGTCGGCGACGGGGCCTCCGTCTATCACGTAGAGGTAGCGTTTGCCGGACGCCGAGCGGCGGGCGTCGAACCCCGGGGGCGCGGGCCCGGCGCCGGTCACCCGCACGGCGTCGGGGAGGAGCGCGTTGAGCGCGCGCTGCAGACGCTCGGGCGGGAGCGCCCCATCGGTGGCGAGGCTGGCGACCTGACGGAGGGCGTGAACCCCGGCGTCGGTGCGGCTCGCCCCCGTGACCTTCACGGGTGATCCGAGCACGCGCGCGCACGCCTCCATGAGGAGCCCTTGGACCGTGGTGCGCCCCGGCTGGCGCTGCCAGCCGTGGAAATCGGTGCCGTCGTAGGCGAGGGTGAGCCGGAGCGTCGGCGTACCGCCCTCCCCGCGCTCAGCGGATGAGCAGCTCCGCGATCTGGACGCCGTTGAGGGCGGCGCCTTTGCGGAGCTGATCGCCCACCACCCAGAAGTTGAGCGCGTTGGGAAGCGTGAGGTCCTGCCGCACGCGTCCCACGAAGCAATCGTCCTGACCCTCCACCATCGCCGGCATGGGATAGCGGCTCTCCGCGGGCTCGTCCCACAGCCGCAGGCCCGGGAAAGCGCTGAACACCTCGCGGGCGCGGGTCACGCTCACCGGTCGCTCCGTCTCGGCGTTGACCGCCACCGAGTGTGCGGTGAAGACGGGCACGCGCACCGTGGTGGGCGAGACGGGCAGGTCCGGCGTTTCGAGGATCTTCCGCACCTCGTGGACCAGCTTCATCTCCTCACCGGTGTAGCCGTTGTCGGCGAACTTGTCGATGTGGGGGATGACGTTGAAGGCGATCTGATGTGCGAAGTATCGGGGGACCATCGCTTCGCCGCGCGCCCACGCCAGCGTCTGGCTCCGCAGCTCCTCCACCCCGTTGACGCCCGCGCCCGACACCGCCTGGAAGGACGTCGCCACCACGCGCCGCAACCGTCCGGCGTCGTGCAGAGGCTTCAGCGGCATCACCGTCACGATGGTGGTGCAGTTGGGACAGGCCACGATGCCCTTGTGCCCGGCCACCGCGTGCCCGTTGATCTCGGGCACCACCAGGGGCACCGCGGGATCCATCCGGAAGGCGCTCGACTTGTCTACGACCACCGCGCCCGCCTTCACCGCGAGGGGCGCGAACTCCTTCGACTGCGCCGACCCCGCCGAGAACAGCGCCACCTCCACGCCCTTGAACGCCCCGGGCCCCACCTGTTCCACCCGTAGCGTCTCGCCCGCGAAGGTCACGGCCTTCCCAACCGAGCGCGCGGAGGCGAACACGCGGAGCGCGCGCACGGGGAACTTGCGCTCTTCGAGAATGCGCAACGTGGTCTGCCCTACCGCGCCCGTCACGCCCACCACCGCCACCGTGAGCCCGGCCGCCACGGCTAGTAGCTCTTCTCGATGTGGGCGCAGATGAGATCGCCCATCCGACGCGTCCCGACCGGCGTGTCCTCCGCCCCGCGGATGTCGGCGGTGCGATGCCCCTCTTCCAGAACCCGGAGCACCGCCGCCTCCACCCGATCGGCGTCACCGCCGCGATCGAACGAGTAACGGAGCAGCATGCCCGCCGAGAGGATGGCGGCGATAGGATTGGCCACGCCCTTCCCGGCAATATCAGGCGCAGTGCCGTGAACGGGCTCGTAGAGCCCCACCTTGCCGCCCAGGCTGGCCGAGGGGAGCATGCCCATCGAGCCCGCGAGGATGGCGGCCTCGTCGGAGAGGATGTCGCCGAAGGTGTTCTCCGTCACGAGGGTATCGAAGTGGGTGGGCTTGTGCACGAGGGCCATCGCGCAGTTGTCCACGAGGACATGCTCCACCTGCACCTGGGGAAACTCCTTGGCCACGCGGTTCACGGTGTCCCGCCAGAGCTGGGACACAATCAGGACATTGGCCTTGTCCACGGAGGCCAGGCGCTTCTTCCGCTTCATCGCCACGTCGAACGCGGCGCGAACGACCCTCTCGATTTCCCCGGTGGTGTAGGCCATGGTGTTCACCGCGCGCTCGCCGCCGCCGGCCAGCGCCTCGCGGCCGCGCGGCTCGCCGAAGTAGAGGCCCCCGGTGAGCTCACGGATCACCATGAGATCGGTGCCTTCCACCACCGAGCGCTTGAGGGGCGAGGCGTCCACCAGCATGGGGAAGCATTTGGCGGGCCGCAGGTTGGCGAAGAGGTCTAGCTCCTTCCGGATGCGGAGGAGTCCTCGTTCCGGCCGGGCCTCCTGGGGAAGGGCGTCCCACTTGGGCCCGCCCACCGAGCCAAACAGGATCGCGTCGGCTTGCTGGCAGAGCCGGAGGGAGGCGTCGGGCAAGGGCCCGCCGGTGGCGTCAATGGCGGCGCCGCCGACCAAACCCATCTCGAACTCGAAGGACGCGCCGGTGGCCTTGCCCACCACCTCGAGGGCGCGTCTCGCCTCGGGGGTGACTTCCTGGCCGATGCCGTCACCGGGCAGGAACGCGATCTTGTGCACGCTCACGCGTGGAGCCTCCTTGTCGGGTCAGTGCGCATCGCGGGGCGCCTTCTCCGGCAACATCAGCCCCTCGCGGCGGCGCGCCCACAGGGGCCGCGTGGGACCGCTCAGGAGATAGGCGGCGAAGAGGGCAAACAGGAACCACTGGGGATGGGTGGCCACGATGAGGACGGCGAGGACCACCAGCAGCAGCAGCCCCACTGGCCGGCGGCGCGCGAAGTCGATCTCCTTAAAGCTCCAGTAGCGGAAGGTCGAGACCATGAGGAGCGACACGAGGTAGGTGCCCACGGCGATCAGGCTGGCCTGCCACCGCTCGAGCTCCTCACCGCCGACCAGCAGCACCACCGAGCCGACCATGCCGGCGGCGGCGGGAATGGGGAGGCCCACGAAGTACCGCCGGTCGGTCACGCCGGTGTAGACGTTGAACCGCGCGAGGCGCAGCGCGCCGCAGATGACGAAGAGGAACGCGCCCAGCCAGGCCGCGCGCCCGAGCGGCGCCAGGGCCACCGAATACAGCATGAACGCCGGCGCCACCCCGAAGGACACCACGTCCGCGAGCGAGTCGAACTCGACGCCGAACTGGGTGGTGGTCTTGGTGAGCCGCGCCACCTTGCCGTCGAGCACGTCCATCACCATGGCGACGAACAGGGCCACCGCCGCCTCGGTGAAGCGTCCCTGCGTGGTGAGGATGAGGGCCAGGAACCCGCAGAAGAGATTGCCAGTGGTGAGCAGGCTCGGGAGCAGGAAGATCCCGCGCCGCCGCTGCTCGCGCAGCTGATGCCAGTGCCGCCGCCGGGGCCCGCGGCCCCCCTCGGCATGCAGGTGCCGACGCCTCATGACTTCACCACCGCCATCACCGTCTCTCCCCCCCTCACGCGATCGCCCTGCTTCACCCGGATCTGCGTGCCCCGCGCGACCGTCAAGTCGGTCCGCGACCCGAACCGGATCAGCCCGTACCGCTCCCCCGCCGCCAGCTTGTCACCCGGCCGCACCCGGCACACGATGCGTCGCGCCACGACGCCCGCCACCTGCCGCACACCCACCCGCCCTGCGTCGGACTCGAGATCCACCGTGCAGCGCTCGTTCTCCTCCGACGCCTCCAGCCGATACGCGGCGGCGAAGCCGCCCCGAGCGAACTTCACGTCGCGCACGATGCCGGCCACGGGCGCCCGATTGACGTGCACGTCCAGCGGCGAGAGGAAGATGGACACCCGCGTCGCCGGGCCCACCCAGCGATCCTCGACGTCCGTGACCGCCATCACGCGACCGTCGGCCGGCGCCAGAACGGCCCCGGGAAGGTCGGGTGCCATGCGCTCAGGATCGCGGAAGAAGCCCAGGAAGGCCAGGGCCAGCACCGCGAGCGGGATCGCCGGGGCCCACCACCCCGCCACGGCCAGAATACACGCGGCGGCGGCGGGGGGAAAGATGAACGGCCAGCCCTCGCGGGCGACCGGGATCCGCATACCGCACCCGCTCCCGCGCCTACTCCCGCGGCGGCTTGATCCAGGACATCATCTTGCGGAGGCGCGCCCCCACCTCCTCGATCTGATGCCCGGCGTCGCGCTTGCGCATGGCGAGGAAGCCCGCGCGGTTGGCCTGGTTCTCGAGAATCCACTCGCGGGCGAACTGGCCGGACTGGATCTCGGCGAGGATCTTCTTCATCTCCGCCTTGATCCGGTCGTCGACGATGCGCGGGCCGCGCGTGTAGTCCCCGTACTCCGCGGTGTCCGAAACCGAGTAGCGCATGTAGGCGAGCCCGCCCTGGTAGAAGAGGTCCACGATCAGCTTCATCTCGTGCATGCACTCGAAGTAGGCAACCTCGGGCTGATAGCCCGCCTCCACCAGGGTCTCGAACGCGTTCTTGATCAGGTGGGAGACACCCCCGCACAGCGTGGTCTGCTCGCCGAAGAGGTCGGTCTCCGTCTCCTCCTTGAACGTGGTCTCGATGATGCCGGCCCGCGCGCAGCCGACGCCCTTGCCGTAGGCGAGGGCGAGATCCTTGGCCTTGCCGGACACGTCCTGGTACACCGCCACCAGCGCGGGGACGCCGGGGCCCTGGGTGAAGAGGTCCCGCATCACGTGGCCGGGCGCCTTGGGCGCGATCATCGACACGTCGACGTCCGGCGAGGGCACCACCTGGTTGAAGTGGATGTTGAAGCCGTGGGCGAACATCAGCATCTTGCCCTTGCCGAGCGCGCCCTTGATGGAGTCCTCGTACACCTGGCGCTGGGTCTGGTCGGGCAGCAGGATCATGATGATGTCGCCGGCGGCGGCCGCCTCGTTGACGCTCATCACCTTCAGGCCTTCCTTCTCCGCGCGGGCCCAGCCCTTCGAGCCCTTGTAGAGGCCCACCACCACATCCTGTCCCGAGTCCTTCAGGTTCAGCGCGTGGGCGTGGCCCTGGCTGCCGTATCCGATAATGGCGACTTTCTTCCCGCGCAGGAGGCCGAGGTTGGCGTCCTGGTCGTAGTAGATCTTGGCCGGCATGTTCGTTGTCTCTCCTGTAAGAGGGTTAGTCCGCGAAGCCGACGACCTTCGGGTCCTGCGGCTGCGGGCGCGCGGGCGGGCCCGGCCGCTTGCCGAGCTTGTCCTCCACCTTGCGCACGCGGTTCTTCGAGCTGCGGGCGATGGCGACCTTGCCGGTGCGCACGACCTCCTGGATGCCGAAGGGCCGCAGGAGATCGATGATCGCCTCGATCTTGCCCTCCTCGCCCGTCGCCTCGAGGGTATAGGTGGTGGGCGTGACGTCCACCACCTTGGCCCGAAAGATGTCGGCGACCCGGAGAATCTCCGCCCGCGAGGTGGGCTCGGCGTTCACCTTGAGGAGGAGCATCTCGCGCTCCACGTGGTCCTCCTCGCTGAGGTCGGTCACCTTGATGACGTCGATGAGCTTGTGCAGCTGCTTGATCACCTGCTCGATGATGAACGCGTCTCCCCGGACCACCAGCGTCATCCGGGACGTGGTGGGATCCAGCGTCTCCCCCACCGAGAGGCTCTCGATGTTGTAGCCGCGCGCCGAGAAGAGCCCAGCCACCCGCGAGAGCACACCGAACTTGTTCTCCACGAGGACGGCGATGGTGTGCTTGCTCTGCTCCTCGGCGCTCACCCTAGAACCCCGTCTGCGACTTGGCCGCCCGCTCGCGCGTCTCGCGGCTCGGGGGGGCAACGATCATGTCGGTGTTGGCGCCGCCCGCGGGCACCATGGGGAACACGCACTCGTCCTTGTCGACCCACATGTCCACCACCACCGGCCCGGGGGTGGCGAGCATCTTCTCCAGCGCGGGCGCCACCTCGCTGGGCCGGGTCGCACGGATGCCCGTGCAGCCGTAGGCCTCCGCCAGCTTCACGAAGTCGGGGCTCGGACCCAGGTCGATGGCGCAGAAGCGCTCCTTGTAGATGATGCGCTGCCACTGCCGGACCATGCCGTGTCCGCCGTTGTTGATGATGATGGTCTTCACGGGCAGGCGCTCCTCGTGGCAGGTCGCGAGCTCCTGGCTGTTCATCTGGAACGAGCCGTCCCCGTCGATGTTGACGACGAGCCGGCCGGGATGCCCTGCTTGCACCCCCATGGAGGTGGGCAAGCCGTACCCCATGGTGCCGAGCCCGCCGGAGGTGCACCACATCCGCGGATGCTTGAAGCGGTAGTACTGGGCCGCCCACATCTGGTGCTGCCCTACCCCCGTCACCACGAAGGCCTCGCCCTGGGTCAGCCGCGAGAGCTCCTCGACCACATACTGCGGCTTGATGACGTCGTCGCTCCACTCGTAGCGCAGGGGCTGATCGCGCCGCCACTCCGCGATCTGCTCCGCCCACTGGCGCCGCGCCTCGCGGATGGCGCCCGCGGGGTAGGACTTGAGCTCCTCGCGCACCGCCTCAAGCAGTTTGACGAGCACGCGCTTACAGTCGCCCACGATGGGGATGGCCACCGGGATGTTCTTGGAGATCGACGAGGGGTCGATGTCGACGTGGATGATCTGGGCATTGGGCGAGAAGGCGTCCACGCGGCCGGTGACGCGATCGTCGAAGCGGGCGCCCACCGCCATGAGCACGTCGGAGTGGTGGACGGCCATGTTGGCGTAGTAGGTGCCGTGCATGCCCAGCATGTCGAGCGACAGCGGATGCGCCATGGGAAACGCGCCCAGGCCCATCAGGGTCTGGGTGACCGGAATCTGCGTGAGCTCGGCGAGCTCGCGCAGCTCGGGGGCGGCGTCCGCCGAGATGGCGCCGCCGCCGACGTAGAGCACGGGCCGCTTGGCGCGGATGAGCGCGCGCGCCGCCTTCTTGATCTGGCCGGGATGGCCCTCGTAGGTGGGGTTGTAGGAGCGGAGGTGGACGGTCGAGGGGTAGTCGAAGTCCCACTCCTTGACGAGGATGTCCTTGGGCAAATCCACGTGCACGGGGCCGGGGCGCCCGCTCTTGGCGAGGAAGAAGGCCTCCTTGATGGTGCCGGCGAGGTCGTCGCCGTCCTTCACGAGGAAGTTGTGCTTGGTCGCGGAGCGCGTGATGCCGACATTGTCCGCCTCCTGGAAGGCGTCGTTGCCGATGAGGTGCGTCGGCACCTGCCCGGTGAAGGCGACCAGGGGAATCGAGTCCATGAGGGCGTCCTGAAGCGCGGTCACCAGGTTCGTCGCCGCCGGACCCGAGGTGACCAGGCACACACCGATCTTGCCGGTGGTGCGGGAGTAGCCCTCCGCGGCATGCCCGGCCGCGGCCTCCTGGCGAACGAGGATGTGGCGCAGCCCCTCGAAGTCGTACAGGGCGTCGTAGATGGGCAGCACCGCCCCGCCCGGCAGACCGAAGATGATGTCCACGCCTTCCCGCTTCAAGCACTCGAGCACGATCCGCGCGCCAGCCAGTTTCACCTCTTCGTCTCCTTGGTGAGAGAAATCCCCGTCCGTTTGCCCCGCGCGGCGCCAGAGCGAGGCGCCCGCAGCTCGGCCTGGGCGGCGGCCAGCCATGCGATGGGCACCGAGTACGGCGAGCACGAGACGTAGGTCATGCCCACCCGATGGCAGAAGTCCACCGAGGACGGCTCGCCGCCGTGCTCCCCGCAAATGCCGACCTTGAGGCCCGCCCGCGTGCGACGGCCGCGCTCGATCCCGATGCGGATCAGCTCGCCCACGCCTTCCTGGTCGAGCACCGCGAAGGGGTCGGCAGGCAGGAGCTTGTGCTCGAGGTAGTGCGGAAGAAACTTGCCGATGTCGTCCCGGCTGTAGCCGAACGTCATCTGCGTCATGTCGTTGGTGCCGAACGAGAAGAACTCGGCGTGCCGGGCGAGCTGGTCGGCGACCAGCGAGGCGCGCGGTACCTCGATCATGGTGCCCACCGTGTAGGGCACGCGGACGCCCGTCTCCGTCTGCACCGCCTCCGCGATCCGCCGGGTCATCTCCTCGGTGACCTTCATCTCCGCCACCGTCCCGGTCAGCGGGATCATGATCTCGGGCTCCACGCCGATCCCCCGCCGGGCGACCGCGCACGCCGCTTCCATGATGGCCCGCACCTGCATCTCGTAGATCTCGGGAAAGGTGATGCCGAGCCGGCAGCCGCGATGGCCGAGCATGGGGTTCGATTCCTGCAGGGCCTCCAGGCGCGCCTTGATCGCGCCCAGCTCGGCATGACGGGCCGGGTTGAAGCCTCGCGCGTCGAGGCGGGTGTACTCCTCGAGCACATGGTTGTACTTGGGCAGGAATTCGTGCAGCGGCGGATCCAGGAGGCGGATCGTCACCGGCAGGCCCTTCATCGCCGTGAAGATGCCGACGAAGTCCTCGCGCTGGAACGGCAGGAGCCGGTCCACCGCCTTCTGCCGGTCCTGGGGGTCGGCGGCCATGATCATCTCGCGCACGATCGCGATCCGATCCTCGGCGAAGAACATGTGCTCCGTGCGCACGAGGCCGATTCCCTCCGCGGCGAACTCCCGCGCCTTGTCCGCGTCCTCGGGGGTGTCGGCGTTGGCGCGCACGCGGGTGGTGGCGGCGCCGCGTGCCCAGCTCAGGAGCTCCTTGAACTCGGGCGAGAGGGTGGGGTCGATGAGGGGCAGCGAGCCCCGCACGACCTCGCCGGTGGCCCCGTTCAGCGTGATCGTCTGGCCCTCGCGGACGGGCACACCCTTGACGCGGAACAGGTGGTTCTCCTCGTCCACCACCACCTCGCCCGCCCCGACGATGCAGGCCTTCCCCCAGCCGCGCGCCACCACCGCCGCGTGCGAGGTGAGGCCGCCCCGCGCGGTGAGGATGCCCTGGGAGGCGTGCATACCCGCCACGTCCTCCGGCGAGGTCTCGGCGCGGACCAGGATGACCTTCTCCTCGTGCAGCGCCTTCTCGACGGCCAGGTCCGGGTCGAAGACCACCGTTCCCACCGCGGCGGCGGCGGTGGCGGCCAGGCCCTGGGTGAGCGCGGTATACCGGGTCGCGGGATCCACCGTCTTCACCAGGAGCTGCTGGAGCGACCCCGCGTCGACCCGACTGAGCGCGGTCGGCCGGTCGATCAGCCGCTCGCGCACCATCTCCACCGCAATCCGCACGGCGGCGCCGGCGGTGCGCTTGCCCGTGCGCGTCTGCAGGATGAAGAGCCGCCCCTCCTGCACCGTGAACTCGATATCCTGCATGTCGCGGTAGTGGCGCTCCAGCCGGTCCTTGATCTTCACGAGCATGCGATAGACCGGGGGCATGCGCGATTCGAGCGCGGCCAACGGCTCGGGGGTGCGGATGCCCGCCACCACGTCCTCGCCCTGGGCGTTCACCAGGAACTCCCCGAAGAATCGCCGCTCGCCGTTCGAGGGATCGCGGCTGAACGCCACGCCGGTGCCGGAGGTCTCGCCGAGATTGCCGAACACCATCGCCATCACGGTGACCGCGGTGCCCCAGTCGTCGGCGAGGCGGTTGATGCGCCGGTAGTCCACCGCCTTCTTCGCGAACCACGAGTCGAAGACGGCCTGGACGGCCAGGCGGAGCTGCTCGGCGGGGTCCTGGGGAAACGGGCGCCCGGTCTTCTCCTGGATGAGCGTCTTGAACCGGGCCACCAGCTCGCGCAGGGCCGGCGCCGGCACGTCGGCGTCGGAGCGGGCGTCCGTGCGGGCCTTGGTCTCGTCGAGGAGGCGGTCGAAGGCGTGACGCTCGATGCCCAGCACGACGTCGCCGAAGATGGTGAGGAAGCGACGGTAGCAGTCCCACGCGAAGCGCTCGTTGCGGGTCCAGCGGGCCAGCCCATCCACCGTCCGATCGTTGAGCCCGAGATTGAGGACGGTGTCCATCATGCCGGGCATGGACACGCGGGCGCCGGAACGAACGGAGACGAGCAGGGGCCGCTCGGGATCGCCCAGCCGGAGCCCCACCGCCGCCTCCAGGCGAGCCAGCGCCGCCTGCACCTGTGGCCAGAGCGCCGCCGGCGCCTTCTTGCCCGCGTCGACATAGGCCCGCCAGGCCTCGGTGGTGATCGTGAAGCCGGGTGGCACCGGAATCCCCATATTGGTCATCTCGGCCAGCTCGCAGCCCTTGCCGCCAAGGAGGTCCCGTATGGCGCTCGAGCCGTCGGCCTTCCCGTCGGCGAAGCGGTAGACGAGCTTGGGGCGGCGGCCGCCCTGCTTCGCGGACTTTCGCTTGGAGTGGACGCGCGTCGTCGCCTGCGCCATCGAGCGAATCCCTCCACCGCCGGAGATGCGGACAGGAAAAATGAGGCCCGCCAGGGCCTGGACTGTCCGTTCATGCTACGGAAGGGACGGGACAATGTCAACAAATAATGTTGCATCACGCGGACTTAGCAGCACTCAGCTAGTCGATTTCCTCCGCCGGCCCGCCGCGGCCTGGCCCTCGGCCGCCTCGCGTCCGGCCGTCGGGCCCATCACCAGCCGCTCCACCGCGCTCAGGTGATCGAGCACCGCCCGGTGCGCGCCGACCTCGTCGCGCCGGCGGATGGCGTCCAGAATGCGCTGATGGTCCTCGTGCGAGCGGTGGGGTCGTCCCGGTGTGTGCAGGGACTCCTCGCGGCTCTGGGTGAGGAGATCCATCAGGGCGCTATCGATGCGGCTGATGGCGCGATTGTGGGCGCTCGCCGCCATGGCGGCGTGAAAGGCCGCGTCCTGGGCGAGCCCAGTGCGGCCCTGGGCGACCTCCTTGGCCTGCTCCTCGAGGATGCGCTGCATCTCGGAGATGTCCTCGGGCGTCGCGCGGCGGGCCGCGAGCGCCCCGATGGCGGGCTCGAGGAGCCGCCGCGCCTCGAAGAGCTCCCCCACCGCCTCGCGATGCGGCAGGATGACTAGCGCCAAGGGCTCGATGAGGGTTTCCACCGAGATATCCCGGATGAACGCGCCTTCTCCCGCCCGGATCTCCACGAGGCCGCGGCTCTGCAGGGCCCGCAGGGCCTCGCGCACCGAGGTGCGGCTCACCATGAACTTCTCGGCGAGGTCGCGCTCGGGGGGCAGCTGGTCGCCCGACTTGAGCTTGCCCTCGGCGATGAGCTGCTTGACCTGGCGGACGATCTCCTCGTAGATCCGCGTGCTCTTGACCGGCTCGATCTCCACGCCTACCCCGCCGTTGCTTCGCTCCCCGCCGCCGCGGCGCGCCGCCGGACGGTGAGCCAGCCGATCAGGACGATAACCGCGGGCAGGCCCAGCCGCAGCGTCCACTCCACGACGGGGGACACGCCGAACCGGCCCGCGATGAAGTGGTCGTGCGCGATCATCTTGCCGGCCACCTCACCCAGGATGCCCGCGGCGATGAGGATGATCCACGGGTAGCGGTTCATCAGGCTGGCGAGAATGCCGCTGCCCCAGACCACGATGGGGATGGACAGCCCGATCCCGAACACCACCAGCCGCATGTCGCCCTCCGCGGCGCCGGCCACCCCGATCACGTTGTCGAGACTCATGACCACATCGGCCACGATGATGATCCAGATCGCCTCCAGGAGCGTGGTGCCGTGGCGCACGTGCCCTTCCCCGCCGCCCTCGGTCTGCCGCACCAGCTTGATGGCGATCCAGATGAGGAGGAGGCCTCCCACCGCCTGGAGGAGCGGGATGCCCAGGAGATACGTGATGATCCCGATGAACAGCAGCCGCAGCCCCACCGCCCCTGCCGTGCCCCAGATGCGCCCCAGGAACTGCTGCCGCTTGGGCAGGGTACGCACGGCGAGCGCGATGACGAGGGCGTTGTCGCCGGCAAGGGCAAGGTCGATGAGGACGATCTTCAGCACGCCCAGCAAGAAGTCGACGTTCACGGCTCCCCCGTCAGGTTCAAGGCTATCCTGCGGCCGCCGACACCGACGGCCGCCGCAGCCGGCGGCGATACGCGGTGAGCAGCGGCAGCGCGAAGAAGAACAGCGCGGCCGCGGTGATCACGCCCGAGATCGGGCGCGTGACGAAGATCAACAGCGACCCCTGCGACATGATCAGGCTCTGCCGCAGCGCATTCTCCGCGAGATCCCCCAGGACCAGCGCCAGCACCAGCGGCGCCAAGGGGTAGTCGAGCTTCTTGAACACGTACCCGATGACGCCGAAGACGAGCATATACCAGATGTCCACCATGCTGCTATGCACGGAGTAGGCGCCGATGGCGCACACGCTCACGATCAGCGGCGTGAGGATCCCGAAGGGCACGCGCAGGATCGCCGCGAAGAGCGGCACGAAGGCCAGGACCATGATCACGCCGATGATGTTGCCGGTGTACATGCTGGCGATGAGGCCCCAGACAAAGTCCGGACGCTCCTTGAAGAGCATTGGCCCCGGCTGGAGCCCCCAGATGATGAGGCCGCCGAGCATGACGGCGGCGGTGGGCGAGCCGGGAATGCCCAGCGTGATCATGGGCAGGAGCGCGGCGCCCCCCGCGGCGTGAGCCGCCGTCTCCGGCGCCACCACGCCCTCGATCTCGCCCTTGCCGAAGCGCTCCGGGTGCTTGGAGAACCGCTTGGCGAAGGCATAGCTCATGAACGAGGCGGGAGTGGCCCCGCCCGGCTTGAAGCCCATCCAGAACCCGATGAAGGCGCTCCGCACGAAGGTGCGTGTGTAGCGGGGCAGCGTGGTCCACGTCTGCCAAACCACCTTCGGGTTGATCCGCACCTTGGCGCCCCGGAACGCCAGCCCCTCCTCCATGGTGAGGAGGATCTCGCCGATGCCGAAGAGCCCGATGACCGCGATGATGAAGTCGAAGCCCTTCATGAGCTCGGTGAAGCCGAACGTGAGGCGGAGCGCCCCCGTCACGATGTCCAGGCCGACGGACGCGAGGATGAAGCCGAGGAGGATGGCCACGAGCGACTTGAACGGATTGCCGCCGCCCAGCCCGATGAAGGACGAAAACGTCAGGAGCTGGATGGCGAAGAACTCGGGCGGCCCGAACCTGAGCGCGACCTCGGCCAGCACCGGGGCGAAGAGCGTGATCAGGATCACCGAGAAGAGCGCGCCCACGAAGGACGAGGTGAAGGCGGCGGTGAGCGCCTGCCCGCCTTCCCCACGCCGCGCCATCGGATAGCCGTCGAAGGTGGTGGCCACCGACCACGGCTCGCCGGGGATGTTGAACAGGATGGACGTGATGGCGCCCCCGAACAGCGCGCCCCAGTAGAGGCTGGTGAGGAGGATGATCGCCGAGGTCGGCGGCATGGTGAAGGTCAGCGGGAGCAGGATGGCGACCCCGTTGGCGCCCCCCAGGCCCGGGAGCACCCCGATCACGGTGCCGAGGGTGATCCCGATCACCGCGATGAGGAGGTTGGACGGGGCGAGCGCGACCTGGAAGCCGAGCAGCAGGTTCTCGAGGCCCATCGCTCAGTACCCCAGCCAGTCTTCCAGCGGGCCCTTGGGCATGGGCACGAGAAACCAGCGCTCGAAGATCACGAAGGTGATCACGGGGAAGGCCAGGCTCATGACCGCGACGGTGAGCCAGGAGTGCCGGCCGATCCACCGCATGTAGAGCCCCATGTAGAGCGCGGTGGCCACGTAGAGGCCCAGGAACTGCGTGACCAGCACCGCGGCGGTGGCGGGCAGCAGCATCTTGAGCACGGGCGTGAGGCCGTCACGGCTCACGAACGGCTTGGCCACCCGCGCGCGCCACGCCTGCAGGGCGATCGCGACGCAGCAGGCGAGCAGGAGGACGGCCAGCCAGAACGGGAAGAACCCGCTGCGGGGCCCGTCCGTCCCCCATCCGATCCCGAGCCGCAGGGCGTCGGCGAGAACGAGCACCCCCACGGCCATCAGCACCAGCGCAGTCAGCAGGTCGGCAGCGCGCATGCCCCTCCGCGTCCGCGGTGTCCGGGGCCCGGCCGCGCCCCGGCGTGCGGGCCGGCTCTCCCTACTTGAGGAGGCCGCCCTTCGTCATGAGGTCGCGGTGGGTCTGCTCCGCGCCCTCGAGCCATTTGACGTAGTCCGCGCCGGTCAGCCACGACGGCTTGAGGGCGCCCTTGGACAGGTACTCCTTGAACTCCGGCGTGTCGTACACCTTCTTGAGGAAGCCCTGGTACCAGTCCACCGCGTCCTTGGGCATGTCGGGGGCTCCGAAGATCCCGCGCAGCATGAGGTAGGCGATGTCGGCGCCGATCGCCTCCTTCACGGTGGGGATGTCCTTCCAGTCCGCGTCCGGGATACGGGCGGAGTCGAACACCGCGAGCGGCCGCACCCGTCCCGCCTTCCAGTGGCTCACGCACTCGGCGGGGTTGTTGACGGTCGAGTCCACGTGCTTGCCCACGAGGTTGACGCACACCTCGCCGCCGCCCTTGAAGGGCACGTAGGTGAACTTCACGCCCTGCGACTGCTCGAGCAGGATCGTGATGATCTGGTCTTCCTGGGCGGAGCCGGTGCCGCCCATCTTCATGGTGCCGCCCTTCTCCTTCACCGCGGCGAGGTACTCCTTCGCCGACTTGTAGGGCGTCTCCGCGTTGACCCACAGGATGAACTCGTCGAGGGCCATGCGCGCGACGGGGGTGAGATCCTTCCAGCTGAAGGGCACCCCGGTATGGAGCGGCGTCGTGAAGAGGTTGGACAGCGTGATGATGATGGTGTGAGCATCGCCCTTCTTGCCCTTGACGTGGAGGAAGCCCTCCGCGCCCGCCCCGCCCGACTTGTTGACCACGATGATGGGCCGCGGGGTGAGCTTGTGCTTCTCGGCGATGCCCGCGATGAGGCGCGCCATCTGGTCGGCGCCGCCGCCGGTGCCGGCGGGGATCACGAACTCGATGGGCTTGTTGGGCTCCCAGGCGTGGGCGGGCGTCACCGCGCCGGCGGCGAGGGTCGCCGCGGCTACGAGGGCACCGACGGTCCCGACGAGTCTCCCGCCCATGACGAAACGTCCCTGTCTCATATCATGTCCTCCACGCGAGTCTGGATCGGTCGGACCGCGACGAGGTCTGCGTGACAGTGAAACCCGGGGGAACCCCGCCCGGATCCCCCGCCTCGGTCGAGGCCGGGCGGGAGCGGGCGGGGCCCGGGGCGCGCGCTACGGGGCGGGCGCGACCGCCCGCTTCTCCTTCCAGAACGGAATGACGCCGGGAATCTCCCACTTCTCCCACATCTCGTCAACCTTCGCCTGGAAGTACTCGAGGTCCTCCTCGATGAAGTGGGCGAAGCGGCCCTGCTTGAGGAGGTATTCTCGTACCGGTTTGCGCGGCCGGCCCTCCGCGATGGCCTTGGACTTGCCGTAGTGGCGAACAACCCCATCTTCTACTTCATAGAGCGGGAAGATGCCGGTCTCGACGGCGAGCTCGCCCAGCTCGTGCGAGAGCATGGGGTCGTAGTCCCAGCCCTTGGGGCACGGGTCGAGCGAGTGGATGAAGGTCGGCCCGCCGATGGACAGCGCCTTGCGCACCTTGTTCATCATCTCGACCGCATACGACGCGTCCACCGTCGCCACGTAGCGGCACTCGGGGTGGCCGGCGGCGAGCATGCCCGCCATGTTCTTCTTCCATCGGGTATGGATCAGGCGCTTCACGGCGCCGGGCGGGCTGAAGGTGGTGTTGGCGCCGTAGGGGGTCGAGCCCGACAGCTGGATGTCGGTATTCGCGTAGGACTCGTTGTCGTACATCAGGATCAGCGAGTTGTACTCGCGGTGGGTGAGCGTCGCGGAGATCGCGCCCAGGCCCATGTCCGCCCCGCCCCCGTCGCCGCAGAAGGCGATGACGTTGATGGGCTCGGCCTTCATGCGTCCCTTCTTCATCAAAGCCTTGAGCCCGGCCGCAGTGCCGAGCGCGGCGGAGCCCGAGGACCCCAGCTGCGTGTGCATCCACGGCACCACCCACGGCGTGGTGTAGTAGGTGGTGTTGGCCACGTACATGCAGCCGGTGGCGCCGAGCACGATGGTGCGCGGGCCCGCCGCCTTGACCATGAGCTTCATCACCAGCGCCGACTCGCACCCCTGGCAGGTGCGGTGGCCCGAGGTGAAGTACTCCTCGATGGTGACCTTCTTGACGCCCTTGAAGGGCGTGAGCAACTGGGTCGCGTTCGTGAAGGCCTCAGCCATGTCGTGTTCTCCCTATTCCCGGACGCCGAGCCACTGCGTCTTGAGGGGGGACTTGCCGCTCTTGGCCGCCTCGTAGCAGAGGTCGGTCGCCTTGTAGACGTCTTCCAGCGTCACCTCGCGCCCGCCCAGCCCGCAGATGAAGGAGAGGAGCGGGGGCCGCTTGTCGGCATTGTACATGGCGGCGCGAATCTCGTTGGCGACCACCCCCGACCCGAACGGCGAGCCGAAGGAGTAGTCGCGGTCGATGACGCCGATGGCCTTGGCGCCGGACAGCGCCGTCACCATCTTCTCGGTGGGGAACGGCCGGAACCAGCGGGGCCGGATGAGGCCCACCTTCTTGCCCTGCGCGCGCATGTTGCGGATGCCCACCTTGAAAGGCAGCGAGATCGTGCCCATACCCATGAGGATGACGTCGGCGTCCTCCGTCATGTACTCCTCGAACCACGGGTTCTCGGGGCCGCGGCCGAACACCTTGCGGAAGTCGGCGTAGGCCTCCTCGATCACGGTGTAGGCGCGGTTCATTGCCTCGTTGTTCTGGCGCCGGATCTCGATGACCCAGTCCTCGTTGGCCTGCGGGGCCACCGTGATGGGGTTGTCGGGATCGAGCAGGGAGATCGCCCCGGTCGTACTTGGGCAGGAAGCTGTCGACCTTGGCCTTGGTCGGCACCTGCACGATGGCCTGAGAGTGAGTGAGGAACGCCCCGTCCGCGGAGATCGCGATGGGAAGGAACACCCGCCGGTCCTCGGCGATGCGATAGGCGAGGAGCGCGGTGTCGAGCATCTCCTGCGCGGTGTCGACCCAGATGAGCATCCAGCCGAGGTCGCGCACCCACGAGGGCGTCGTTGTGCTCGACACCGAAGGCGCCGGGGTCGTCGAGGGCGCGAT
>CAVVJF010000020.1:0-66521 GCA_963748485.1 uncultured Candidatus Rokubacteria bacterium | reverse complement strand
CATCCTCACGCGCGATGTGATCCCGGCGCTCGCGTAGGCGCCGGGGCGCCCCCCCTCTCGTAGCGCCAAACGCGGCGCGGAGACCGCCCCATGCAGGACGAGCCCACTTCCCTTCGCATTCCCGATCCGGGTGTGCGCGCGCTCTTCACCGAGGCGGCGCGCTTCCAGTCCTGGCTCGACCTGGAGGCCGCGCTCGCGCGCGCCCAGGCCGAGCTCGGCGTCATTCCCGAGGCGGCCGCGCGCGAGATCGTGAAGAAGGCGCAGCTTCCGTTCATCGACCTGGACGGGGTGCGCGCCGGGCTCGCGAAGACGGGCCACCCGCTGGTGCCGCTGGTCTGGGCGCTCGACAAGGCGTGCGACGGCGACGCGGGCGGCTATGTGCACTGGGGCGCCACCACCCAGAACATCACGCAGACCGGCCAGCTCCTCCAGGCGCGTCGCGCGCACGAGATCTTCCTCGGCCAGCTCGCGGCGCTCCTCACCACGCTCGCGGACCTCGCCGAGCGCAGCAAGGACATGCTGCTGCCCGGTCGCACCCACGGCCAGCACGCCGTGCCCGCCACGTTCGGCTTCAAGGTGGCGGTGTGGATCGACGAGCTCGGCCGCCACGTGGAGCGACTCCTCGCCTGTGAACCGCGCGTGTTCGTGGTCATGCTGGGCGGCGGCGCGGGCACCCTCGCCTCGCTCGGCGAACTCGGGCTCGCCACCCAGGCCAAGATGGCCGCGACGCTCGGCCTGACGCCGATGCCGCTGCCCGCGCGCACCATCGGCGACCATCAGGCGGAGTACGTGACGCTGCTCGGTCTGCTCGCCGCCACGTGCAGCAAGATCGGCCGCGAGATCTACACGCTGATGAAGCAGGAGTTCGGCGAGGTGGAGGAGCCGGTGCCGCCGGGCACCGTGGGCAGCAGCACCATGCCCCAGAAGCGCAATCCCAAGCTCTCCCAGGACATCATTGCCGCGGCGGCGCAGATCCGCGCCCTGGTCCCCCTGGCGCTCGAAGCCATGCAGACCGAACACGAGGCCGACCGGACGACCAGCATCATGATGAGCCGCGCGCTCGTGGGCGCCTGCGAGCTCACCGGCGACATGCTCGCGCGTATGGTCGCGCTGTTCGAGGGACTCCAGGTGTTCCCGGCCCGCATGCGCGAGAACCTCGATCTCTCGGGCGGGCTCATCATGGCGGAGGCGCTGATGCTCGAGCTGGGCAAGCAGATCGGCCGCCAGCGCGCCCACGACGCCGTCTACGACGCGGCCCAGGCCTCGGTCACCGAGTCACGGCCGTTCCGGGAGACCCTCGCCGGGGATCCCCACGTGCGCGACGGGCTCTCCGCCGCCCAGATCGAGACGCTGCTGGACCCGGCGCGCTATACCGGGCTCTGCCGCCAGTTCGCGGAGCGCGGCGCGGCGAGCGCGCGGGCCATCGCCGCCTCGCTCACTGCGCCATCGCGCCGCCGTCGATGAGGATCTCGCTCCCCGTCATGTAGGCCGACTCGTCGGAGGCGAGGTAGAGAACGAGGCTCACGATCTCCGCCACCGTGCCCATCCGGCCCAGGGGAATGCGCTGGAGCCGCCGCGCCATGGCCTCCTTGTCCGTGAACGCGGCGTGGAACATCTCCGTGTCGACGGGCCCCGGATGCACGGAGTTGCAGCGGATCTTGTCCTTGGCGTGCTGGGCCGCCGTCACCTTGGTGAAGATGCGGACGGCGCCCTTGCTGGCCGCGTAGGCGGGCTCCTGCTGCAGAGACTGGCCGATGCCCGCGATGGACGAGATGTTCACGATCGACCCGCCGCCCGACCGGCGCATGGCGGGGATGGCGTGCTTGGTGCCGAGGAACACGCCCTTGGCGTTCACCGCCATCACGCGATCCCAGTCGGCCTCCGTGCGCTCCTCGATGGCCACGCGGGGAATCACGATGGCGGCGTTGTTGATGAGGATGTCGAGCCGGCCGTGCCGGTCGACCGCGGTGCGCACCGCCTTTTCCCAGTCGGCCTCGCGCGTGACGTCGAGGTGCACGTAGGTCGCGTCACCGCCGACAGCACGGATGGCCGCCTCGACCGCGCGGCCGTCGTCGTCCAGGATGTCGCCGAACACCACGCGTGCGCCTTCTCGGGTGAACATCTCCGCCTCCGCGGCGCCCTGCCCGCGGGCGCCGCCGCTGATCAGCGCGACCTTGCCGTCGAGCCGTCCCATGGCTTACCGCTTCCTGCCCGCGCGATCCGCGGCGATCTGCCCCTGGCGCGCGAAGTCGATGGTCTCGCCCAGGATCCGGGCCAGCTCCTGGGGCGCGTGGAAGCCCATCGAGTTCTCCGCGGCCACGAAGTCGAGCCGCCACTGCGCCTTTTTGTGGAGCGCCGCCGCCGCCTGCAGATCGGCCTCGGACGCCCCCGCCTTCTTGGCCGCCACGATGGCGTCCAGCATGTCGGTGGTGGCCTTGCCCGCCCGCTGGAGCAGCGCATGGTGGCGATCCTGGATCGCGAGCACGCGCCCGCTCAGCTCCGCCTCGGGAACGGCGTGGCAGGTCTGACAGGCTCGATTGAGGTTCAGCAGGGGGCTGCGCACCCAGTGATCGCTCACCTTCTGCGCGCCGGTGCGCTGATACGGCATGTGGCAGTCCGCGCATGCCACGCCCGCCCGCGCGTGCACGCCCTGGTTCCACACCTCGAACTCCGGATGCTGGGCCTTGAGGACCTTGTTGCCGGTCTCCGCGTGCACCCAGTCCGTGAATCCTTCCGCGTCGTAGTAGGCCTCGATCTCCTCGACGCGCAACCCATTGGCCCAGGGATAGGTGACCACCTTGTTGGGCCCCTTGAAGTAGTACTCGACGTGGCACTGGCCGCACACGTACGACCGCATCTCCTGCCGGCTCGCGTCCCGGTTGGGATCGTAGTCGGAGACCCCCTGCTTGGCCTTGAGCGCCTTGATGCCGTTGATGAACCCGGGGCGCGTGACCCGGACCGCCATGGTCTTGGGGTCGTGGCAGTCCACGCAGGCGACGGGGTGCTGGATGAGGAGCTGGCCGGCGTCGTCCTTGAGGTTCCGCGCCTCCGCGTACGGCATGGCGGAGACGACCTCGAAGCCCTTCATGACGTCGCCCTTGCCCGCGAATCGGTAGGCGGCCAGGTTCGAGGCGTGGCACTGCAGGCACGCCCCCGGTTGCTTGCGCTCGGTCACCCGCCGGGTCTGCTCCTGGTCGAAGAGGGCGTAGTGATGGCCGCGCCGATCCCGGTAGTCGATCGCGAACGCGTAGCCGGCGAAGATGCGCTTCAGCCAGGGATCTCGATCGATCTTCTGCTCGGCGGGGCCGGCGTCGCTCGCCCCGACTCCCCGCCCGCCGTACTTGGTCGTGGTCGGCAGCGCCGTCTTCAGGTAGCTATCGTACTGGTTGGGCCAGTTCTGGCCCCACACCTTGGGATCGAGGGTCGCCTCCGTCACCTCCACCATCCGCAAAAACGGCTCACGCGCCTCCTGCTTGCGCTCGAAGATGTTCGTGAGCAGCGCCAGCAGGACCACGGTGAGGCCCACGATACCGGCGAATCCGAGGATGGCGAGGAGCCACAGCCGGCCGCTACCGGACGAGCCGATCGATCGCATGACGCCCTCCTTCGGATGGACCACTCAGCCGCCCGCGCCGTGCCCGGCCGTCGCGTGGCAGTGCAGGCAGTCGAGCCCCCGCCGCGCCGAGCCCTCCGTCACGGCGTGCACAAACGCCTCGTGGCAGCGCACGCAGTTGACCCGCACGAGCTCACGGTCGCGCGGGGTGATCTGGATGGGCTCGTGGAAGTTCTGGAGCGTGAACGCCATCGAGTGCCGGAAGCCGTGCTCGGCCTTGGCCACATACTTGGCGAGGCCGTGGGCGGGCAGATGGCACTCCACGCAGGTCGCGGTATGCCGGTGCCCGCTCTTCAGCCATGCGTCGTACTGCTGATTCATGACGTGGCAGTTGACGCAGGCGCGCGGATCGGTGGAGAGGTAGGAGAAGCCCTTGGCGTAGACGAAGGTGAACGCGCCCACGCCGGCCGGAATCCCCAGCAGGCACGCCAGGACGAGGAGCACACGAGCGGATCTCATCGACGCTTCGCTCGAGCGAGTATAGCACCGCGTCCGCGCTCAGTCCGGATGCAGGGCGCCGATGGCCGCCGTCAGCGCGGGCAGGACTTCCCGGAGGCAGCGGCGTAGTCTGGCGATGTTCTCCTCCGCCTTCTCCGGGATGCCCCCGCGCGTGATGTGCGCGATGAATTCCTCGCGGCTCGTGGCCATGAGGAGGGACGCGTTGATCTCGAGCTGGAGGGCGTGGACGCGCGCGGCGCCGGGCCGGCCGAACGTGGCCACGATGTTCCCGCCGGTGTAGCCGCTGACGTTGTCGTAAACCGCGAAGCCGTGGCGCGTGAACACCTCCCGCACCGCCGCCGCCAGCGCCGGCGCGCAGGTCGCGTCGTGCCGCGTGCCGATGATGACCTCGTGGTCCTTCATCCGCCGCGGGCTCCCGGTGTGCCCGTCGAGCAGCACCGCGTAGCCGTACTCGTCCCGCAGCCCGCTCAGCAATCCCCCCAGCGTGGAGTAGTAGGGATCGTAGAGGGCGCACAGCCGCGCCTCCAGCTCGTCCAGGCCCAGGGGGCGGCAGAAGATCGCCACATCCCGCATGGTGTGCGTGCGCACCACGCCGCGGCGCGAGCGCACCTCGCCGTCGCGGTGCTCGAAGTCGTCCCGCCGCCGGTTGACGTCGCAGAACATGCGCGACACCGGCGTGGCGAGCACGGTGGCGCCGTGCTCGTGGAGGTCGCCGTAGAGATCGCTGGCAAACGTGTCCGCGAACCCGTAGGCGAAGGTCTCGAAGTGCGGCTCCCCATAGTCGTCGCGCGTGATGTGGGGCAGCGGCTGGGTGCCGTAGTGCGGCACGCTCACAAGCACGGGCGCGCGCCGGGCCGGCGCAGGGTGCCGGACGATCGGGTAGGCCTCGGCCATTGCCTGCGATGCTACGGGCGCGGCCGCCTCCGAGGCAAGGGGATGCTGTAGGATAGCGGCCCGGGAGGACGACCCCACATGCTGCCGACGCACGGTCGCTACGACTACTCCAGCATCACCACCCGCGCCGACTACGCCTGGCCGGAGGGGCACCGGCTCGCCGTCTACATCGCGCTGAACATCGAGGCGTTCGGCTTCGGCATGGGCAAGGGCGCGGCGATCGCCCCGCCCGACCAGGCGCAGAGCCACAGCGTCTACAGCTGGCGCGACTACGGGAACCGCGTGGGAATCTGGCGGCTGTTCGAGCTCCTCGACGAGCTGGGCCTCCCTGCGGAGGCGCAGATCAATACTGCCGTCTACGACGTGGCCCCCGACATCCCGGCGCGCCTGCGCGCCCGCGGCGACGAGATCCTCGGCCACGGCGTGACCAACTCCGACGAGCAGGGGCATCTCGCCGAGGACCAGGAGCGCGCGCTGATCGAGGGCGTCACCGCCACCATCGCGCGCTACGAAGGGGCTCCACCGGTAGGCTGGATGAGCCCCTGGCTCTCCAACAGCGCCGTCACCATGGACCTCCTGCAGGAGGCCGGCTATCGTTACGTGATGGACTGGACGATGGACGATCAGCCCATCTGGCTGCGCACGCGCAAGGGACGCATCCTCGCCATCCCCTACCCGATCGAGGTCAACGACACCCGCGGCATCGTCTGGTACCGCTACACCGCGGACGAGTTCGCCGATCTGATCGTCGATCAGTTCGACGAGATGCTCGCGCAGTCCGCGCGCCAGCCGCTGGTGTGCCCGATCTCGCTGCACCCCTTCGTGATCGGGCGGCCCTACCGGATCCGGCGGCTGCGCCGGGCGCTCACGCACATCCTGAAGCACCGCGAGCGGGTGTGGCTCACGCGCCCGCGCGAGATCTGCGCCCACATCGAGTCGCTACCCGCCGGCACCGTGCCGGGCAGCGCCTGAGCGACGAGAGGAGACCACCGATGCCCCGCAAGGAGATCGTGAAAGTCGAGATCGGCAAGCCCAACCCGAATCTCTCGCTAGCCACGAAGCTCGGTAATCTCGTCTTCGTGTCCGGGCAGACTGGGCGCCACCCCGTCACCGGCGAGGTGGGCAAGGACGTGCGCGAGCAGACCCGCTTCACCCTCGACCGCATCAAGGTGATCCTCGAGGCCGCCGGCACGTCGCTCGACAATGTTCTGAGCGCGATCACCCACGTCACCCGACGCGAGGATGTGCCCGCCTACAACGAGGAGTGGGCGAAGTACTTCCCCACGAACAAGCCCGCGCGGACAACGGTCACGGTGGCCTCGCTGAACCAGCCCGAGCTGGTGATCGAGATCACCGTGATCGCGTGCATCCCAAGCTGACGGGCGCGCCGAGCGCCTGGCGGGCGGTGGCCGCCGCCACCGCCATGATCGTCCCGCTCGGCTCGATCTACGCCTTCAGTGTGCTCCTCGCCCCGCTGGAGGCGCTGCTCGGCCTCACCCGCACCGATCTCGCCTTCATCTTCGCCCTGACGACCGTGGGCTACGGCGCCGGCATGACCCTGGTGCCGTTCGCCTTCGGGCGGGCGCCGACCGCGCTCCTGGCACTGGGTTGCGCGGCGGTGAGCGCGCTCGGCATCGCCGTCGCCGCCGCCGCCGGCGGCCGGCTGGAGCTCGCCCTCGGCTACGGGGTGCTGTTCGGCGCGGGCGGGGGCGCCGCCTACATCCTCTTCCAGCAGACAGTGAACCTGGCGGTGACGTCCCGTCACGGACTGGTCAACGGCTATATCGTCAGCCTGCTCCCCACCGGCGCCATGCTCGCCGCGCCCTGCTTCGGCTGGGCGATCCCGGCCATTGGCGTGCGCGCCGCGCTGGGCTGGTTCGCGGCGTTCCTCGCGTTCATGGGCATGGTCAGCGCGTGGCTGATCTGGCGATCGGGCGTCATCCTCCCCGTCGCGACCGGTGGCGTCGGACTGCGAGATGACGAGCGCCGGCGCGCGGTGTTCTGGCGCCTCTGGCTCGTCTTCTTCCTGGCCGCTTCCGCCGGGCTCATGATGCTCAGCCAGGCCGCCGCCATCATCACCGCGTATGGCGGCACCGCCGCCCTGGCCGTGTACGGCACGACCCTGATCACCGCGACCATCGCCGCCGCGCGCCTGGGCGGCGGATGGATGGTGGACCGCCTCGCCATCCCCACGGTGGCGAGCGGAGCGCACGCCCTCGCGCTCGCGGGAAGCGTGGCGCTGACGCTCTGGCCCAGTCCTCTCGTATCGGTCCTGGCCCTGGTGCTCGTGGGCAGCGGCTACGGCCTGGTGTCCGGGAGCAGCGCCGCGGCAATCGCCGTCTACTGGCGCCGCGCCCTCTACGGACGGATGGCCAGCCGTATCTACCTGGCGTGGTGCGCCGCCGCCATTGTGCTGCCCATCGTCGCGGGCCGGCTCTTCGACCTCACCCAGGGCTATGGCACGGCGGTACTCATCGCGGCAGGAGGAAATGTCGTGGGAATCGTCGTCTCGCTGGGGCTGCCGCGCCAGGACAAGGCGCCTCGCCCCGCCTAGCTCTCCGCTTCCTCCTCACGCAAGCCTTTCTCCACCAGCTGCGCGAGCGCCTCGTAGGGCTGGGCGCCGACCACCCCGTAGCGCCCGACCACGAAGGTGGGCACGCCGGTGACGCCGTACTCGCGCGAGAGCTTCCAGTCGGCATCGACGGCCGCCTTGAACGTGCGCTTCTCGATCACCTCACGGGCCGCCTCGACGGGCAGGCCCACGCGGCCCGCGACCTCGAGCAGCACCTCGGGCTTGGAGATGTCGCGCGCCTCCACGAAGTAGGCGCGGAACATCGCGTCGTGGAAGGCGTCGCCTCCGCCGGGTTGGGTGTCCGCCCACTTGCCCAGCTCCTGGGCGAGGCGGCTGTTGTAGGTGTGCGTGCGCTCGCCGTAGGGCAGCCCCTCGGCGTCCATGCGCGCCTTCATCTGCGCGTGCATGGCCTTGCGATCCATGCCGCGTCCCTTGAAGAGATCCTCGAGCGACCGGCCTTCCGCCGGCGTCTCCGGGTGCAAGGGGAAATGCACCCACTCGACCTTCACGCCCAGGTCCTTCTTCAGCTTCTCAATACGCCCGGTACTGAGATAGCACCACGGTCAGACGTAGTCGGAGAAGATCAGCATCGTCACAGGCTCGGTCATGGGCGCCTCCTTTCGTCTCAGTGTACCTTCACGAGCTTCTGCAGGCTGCGCAGCCCGGGGGGGATGGGCCCGCGCCGGCCCCAGTTGGTGTAGGACACCTCGCCCACGTAGATGTCGCCGCGCGAGTCGACGGCCAGCCCGTGCGGGGAGATGAACTGCCCCGGCTCGAGCCCGGCCGGGCGGTCGCCCAGCCGCGCCAGCAGCTCGCCCTTCGCCGTGTAGATGCTCACGCGGGGGCCGATGTTCGGCATGTCCTGATTGACCGCGACCCCGCCGCCGATCTCGCCCACGTAGAAGCGCGGCTGGCCGCCGGGCCGCAGGTAGAGTCCCGAGGGCCGGTGCATGTTGTTCCACTGGGTCTCGTACCGCCCGTTGCCGTCGAAGACCTGCACGCGGTGGTTCTCGCGATCCGCCACGTACACCCAGCCGTCCGCGTCGCAGGCGATGTTGTGGGGGATGTTGAACTGGCCGGGATCTGTACCAGGCTCACCCCACGAGTGAACGAGCTTCCCGTCGGACGAGTACTTATGCACGCGCGCGTTGCCATAGCCGTCCGACACGTAGAGCTCGCCCTTCGGCGACAGCGCGGTATGGGTGCAGCGGTGAAAGGGCTGCCCGCTCATGTAGGGCGTGGGCTTCCCGGGAAGGCCGAGCGTCAGCAGCACCTTGCCGTCGAGCGTGCAGTGGCGGACGGTGTGATCGCCGTCGTCCGTGAGCCACAGCGTCTCGTCGGGCGCCATGTGGACGCCGTGCGCGCGCGTGAACACACCCTCGCCCCACGAGCGGAGGAAGTTGCCGTCGCGCTCGAGCACCACCATCGGGTGCTTCCCGCGGTTGAACGCGTAGACACGGTCCTGCGCGTCTACGCCCACCGCGGCCACGTCCGCGTTGAACTCCTGGCCCGGGGGAAGCTTGGCCCAGTCGCTGACGACCTCGTAGCGGTGCGCGCCCGTGCCGAGGACGACCGCCATGGCCTCAGGCCCCCTTCAGATAGTCCGCGAAATACTCCTCCGGCGTGACGAGACGGCTGGTGAAACCCAGCTTGAAGGCTTCCCCCGCGAACATCTCGATCTGCTTCTTGTTCTTCTCGTAGCCGTGAGGGTGGAAGTCCTCGCCCATCACCGCGTCGGTGTGCTCGAGCTCCACTTCGGTCCACGGCGTCGCGTACGGGAAGCCGCGCTGCGCCGCGGTGAAGCAATCGTTGGCGGAGATGAAGGCATCGGTGAGGCTCTGGGCGATCCACCGGTTGGCCTCCCACGCCTCGCGCCGCAGCACGATGAGGTGCTGGGGCGGAAAGGCGCCGGTCTTGCGGAAGTAGTCGCTCTCGATCGTGCGGAAGTCGGGGAACAGCCGGGCGATGGGGCCCTTGGTGGGATGGTAGCGCTGCGGGCGGGGCGGGCTGTAGATCGCTTCCAGCTCTCCGGCGATCAGCAGATCGGACAGCGAGCGGCCCGCAGGCGGCGTGCGCAGACCGGCGGGCAGCCCGGCGGCGTCCATCGGCTGGGCCGACCACGGCGTGTCGATGTCGCCCACCCACCATTCGATCTTGGCGGGGTCGATCCCGACGTAACGCAAGAAATGGCGGTACCAGAGCGAGCCGCTGGCGCTCCAGCTGTACATGCCGATGCGCTTGCCCGTCAGGTCCGCGGGCGTTCGCACCGGGCCGCCGTGGCGCACGTAGAGGTCGCGCGCGGTGAAGTTCCGCAGCGGGAACACCGGCAGCCCCACGAAGCGGTGGTCGCCCTTGTCGATCCGGTAGAGGTACTGGGCCATCGACCACTCGCCGCCCTGCACGGCAGGATCCGACACGGCCCGGCTGATCATGTCGGCGCGGGCCGGCCAGGAGCCTCGGCTCCCCAGCGCCATGGTCAGCGCGATCTTCTCGGGCTTCACCTCACCGGTGGCGAGAGGCATGATCCGCGCGTAGTCGGCGCACGTCAGCGTGATGGGCAGCATCAGGACCTCCCCGGCTTCCGCGCCTCGAAGATCGCGCGGAGGTTGCGCACGAGCATCTGGTCGATCTGATCCTCGGTGGTCATCGCGTGAAGGCCTCCCAGACTGGACGGTTCTCGTCGCGCAGCGCGGTCAGGAACACGGCCTCGACGGCAGGTTCGCGGAGCAGGCGCTCGGCAGTCTCGCGCGCCGGCGCGAGATCGGCCAGCGCGTCCATCTTGTTGATGAGGACGACGAGGCGAACGCCGGCGGGCACGCCTTTGCGTCCGCCCTCGGCATGCGCGAGCACGGCGGCCACGATCGCGGGTGTGACGGGTGCCCCCAGCGGCGCGCCGGTGAGCGCGCTGACCCGCTCGGGCCGGTGGACGTGCTCGGCGTCCAGTGGACGGCCGAGCGCGTCCGCGCCGACCACCAGGAGCGCGAGGGTGGTCTCGGCGGGAAGCACGGGCTCGTGTGTGGCGGGGGCCTTGAAGGGCAACATGCGCGAGCCGTCGGCCTCGGTGATGAGGCAGGCATCCGGACACCAGCCCCGCAGCTCCCGGAAGCGATCGAGCGAGATGCCAACAGCGCGCCGCGTTTCGGGATTGGTAGGCCCGGTTACCAGCACGTGGCGATGTCGATCCAGCTCGGCTACGAGCCGTCCGCGGCTGGCGTCCGCGTCGAGGAGGTGGGCGGGCGCCAGGCCGATCTGCGAGCCAAAGATGTGGGTGGTCGTAGTCGTGATCGCGCGCCCACCGCTCTCCGCAACCTCGCGCGCCAGCCGAAACATCGCCGCGCTCTTGCCGCCGCCCCCGACCAGCGCCACCACCTCGTCGCGCTTCACCCCGAGCGCACCGGTCAGCGTCCGGGTGTCGCTCACTGGATCACCTCGTCGGCGCGCAGCACGACGGACCGGGGGATCGTGAGGCCGAGGGCTTTCGCCGTCTTGAGATTGAGCGAGAAGGTTGGCCTCGGAAGCTGCTCGACGGGCAAATCGCCGGGGGCGGCGCTTTGGAGCACGCGCTGCACCTGCTTGGCCGAGAGGCGTCCCGCGACGACGTAGCTGGAGCCGTAGGCGGCCAGGCCTCCCAACGTGACGGCGCTGGGCTCCTGAAACATCGTGGGCAGCTTCCTCGCCCGCGCGGTCTCGAGGATCACGTCGATCCGGCTGAATACCGTGGCGTCCCCGACATAGAAGAGGGCGTCCACCTCACCCGGCCGCAGCGCCAGTAGCCCCGAACGCAGCTCCTGGGCCGAGCGAATCGGACGCTCGACGAGCTCGACCTTGAAGGCGACCATGCGCCGCAAGTTGGGGACGATCTCCTTGAGCAGCTCGAGCCGCTTCGCAGTGAGGTCCGTAAGCTGGCCGTGCACCCCCGTGAGCCGCCCGCCCGGCTTCCGGTAGCTCTCCGCGAGACCGATGGCCACGGGATCGCTCCCCGCGTAGAAGACGATGGGCACACGCGTCGTGCCGCGCTTCACCGCGAGCGCGGCCGTCGAGGAGACCGAGTAGATGAGGTCGACGTTGTCCCGCTCGAGGTCTCGCGCCGCCGCCTCCGCTGCCTTCACATCGCCCTTGGCATCGCGCACCAGCAAGGCGTAGTGCTGGCCTTCCTCGAACCCGAGCTCCCGCAGGCCCTCCCGCAGCCCGTCGACGGCCGCCGCGTAGGGGCCGCCGAAGTGGACGACGCCCACGCGGTAGACGCGCGGCGACTGCGCCGCCGTGGTAAGCGGCATGACGGCAAGGCCCAGCATGAGCGCGCCGAGCAGGGCGCGACGCCCGGTCCGGATCACTGGATGACCTCGTCCGCGCGCGCCACCACGGACTTGGGAATCGTCAGCCCGATCGCCTTGGCGGTCTTGAGATTGAGGGCGAGATGAGGCTTCGCCAGCTGCTCGACGGGAAGATCGCCCGCCGACGCTCCCTGCAGGATGCGTTGGACCTGCTTGGCCGACAACTGGGCCGGCGACACGATAGCTCGGGCCATAGGCAGCCAGCGCGCCCCGCGCGACGGTGCTGATCTCCGAGAACATGGTGGGCAGCTTCTTGGCTCGGGCGGCCCCGATGATCGCATCGGTCTGGCTCGTCGCTACCTCGCCGGCCACATAGAAGAAGGCATCGACCTCGCCGGGCTGCAGCGCGTCGAGCGCGGCCCGCAGCTCATCGGCCGAGCGCACCTGCCGCTCGACCACTTCCAGCTTCAGCTGTCGCGCCGCTTCACGGGTGTTCGTGACGGGCAGGGAGAACGAGGGATTCTCCGGATTGTAGTAGGTGAGGACCCGGCGGAGGCGGGGGACGATCTCCTTGAGCAGCTCGAGACGCTTGGCGGTGAGCTCCCCGCTCTGCCCGTGCATTCCCGTGAGCCGTCCTCCCGGCTTCCGATAGCTCTCAACGAGGCCCATCACCACCGGGTCGCTACCCGAATAGAAGACGACCGGCACCCGCGTGGTCGCGCGCTTCACCGCGACCGTGGCCGAGTAGGTCACGGAGTAGATGAGATCGACGTTGTCCCGCTCGAGCTCCCGCGCCGCCTTCTCTACCGCCTTGCGATCGCCCTGCGTATTCTTGACGATGAGAGCGAACTGCTTGCCCTCCTCCCACCCCAGCTCCCGCAGCCCCTCCCGGAGCCCCTCGACGGCCGCCTCGTACAGGCCTCCATGGTGGATGACGCCGACGCGATAGACGCGTGGGGCCTGGGCCGCGGCGGTTGTCGCGGCCAGGAGCACGAGGACAAGCGCGCCGAGAAGTCGGCCGACGCGGGCACCGCTCACTGGATCACCTCGTCCGCGCGGCTGAGTACCGCCTGAGGCACCGTCACCCCGATCGCCTTGGCGGTCTTGAGATTGATGGCGAGGTGGAGTCGGTCGAACCGCTCCACCGGGAGATCGCCCGGCTGGGCGCCGAGGAGGATGCGATGGACGTGCTTGGCGGCGAGGCGCCCGATGGTCCGAAAGCTCACACCATAGCTCGCAAGCGCGCCCATGGCGACGCTGCTTTCTTCCTGGAGCATCGTGGGAAGCCGTTTGGCCAGGCCGGTCTCGATGATGAACGGGGCCTGACTACTCACCATGGCGTCGCCGACGTAGAAGATGGCGTCCACCTCGCCGGGCCGGAGCGCGCGTAGCGCCGCGTGGAGCTCCTCCACCGAGCCCACCTCGCTCTCGATCAGCTGGATCTTGAGACCGCGCGCCGCCTCCCGTAGCGCCGTCACGTCGAATCGCGTCGGATTGTTCCGATTGTGAAACGTGACGATACGGCGGACGGTGGGGACGATGGCTTTCAGCAGCTCGAGACGCTTGGGCGCCAGATCCCGCGACTGGCTGCTGACACCGGTGATCCGCCCGCCGGGCTTGCGGTAGTTCTCGACGAGGCCGGTGGTGACGGGGTCGGCGCCGGCATGAAACACGATGGGAACGCTCTGCGTAGCCTTCTTGGTGGTGACCGCCACTGAGGAACCCAGCGCGAAGATCAGGTCTACCTTCTCGGCCTCGAGGGCTTGCGCCGCCGAGCCCGCCGCCTTGAGGTCGCCCTTGGCATCGCGCACGACGAGCGCGTATTGCCTGCCTTCCTCGAACCCCAGCTCGCGGAGCCCTTCGCGGAGGCCATCGATGGCCTGCGAGTACGGGCCGCCGAGGTAGACCACTCCGATCGGGTGCACGCGGCCCTGCGCGTCGGCGAGCCCGGGAGCGAAAAGTGCGGAAAGCCAAACGGCGGCGGCTAGAACGAGACGAGCCCGACGCATCGAGCCCCTAGCCCTTCGCCCCCTTCGCCGCCCGATCGAGCACGTCGCTGAGCCCGGCATGTATCCACGGGAAGAACGGCGTCATCAGCACCCGGACTCCGAGCTTGGTGTAGCGCTCGACGTTGGCGGCGCTCACCAGCGTGCCCGCGGTGCGGCCCGCCTTGACCACCTTCCCGATCGCCTCGTCAATCACCTTCTGCACGTCGGGGTGGCCCATGTTCCCGATGTGCCCCATCGAAGCCGCGAGGTCACCGGGCGCCACGAAGAACACGTCGATGTGGTCCACCCTCAGGATGTCGTCGAGCTGCTTCACCGCCACGATGTCCTCGATCAACACCATCAGCGCGCTCTGATCGTTGGCGGTCCTGAGGTAGTCGGTCACGCCGAAGCCCTGGCGGCTCGTAAACATGCCGCGCTTGCCCACGGGCGCGAACTTGGCGGCATCCACGACGGCCTGGGCCTCGGCCCGCGTGTTCACGTGCGGCACCACGATGGCCTGGGCGCCGCGGTCGAGCGTGCGATAGATGGTGGCGTAGTCATTGTCCTGCACGCGCACCACGGAGGTCTTCCCCCATAGATCGCACGCGCGCGTCAGGTTGCCGAGGTCGGCGAAGTCGACGCCGCCGTGCTCTCCCTCGAGCCAGATGCCGTCCACGTCGAGCGTGCCGAGCTGATCGATGAGGTCGGGGTCATTGGAGCCGGCCAGGATGGTGGCGATCTGGCCGGCGGCGAGCTTGTCCTTCACGCGATTGGGTCGGATTTTCACGGGATTCCTCCTGGAGTGCCGAGTATGCCGCAGGACGCGGCGCGGAGCCAGACCGCAGTCAGCGGCGGGCGAGGCGCATCTGGATGCCGGGCTCGGGCCGGAGGGTGACGTACGGCGTGGGGGTGACGCGCTGCCCGGGCACCAGCGAGAGCCGGAAGCGCTGCGCGATGGCGGAGAGGACGAGGACCGCCTCCATCTGGGCGAACGCGTTGCCGATGCACTGGCGCGGCCCGCCGCCGAATGGGAAATAGGCGAAGCGGGGCAGCCGCTGGGCGAGGTCGCCGGCCCAGCGCTCGGGCCGGAACGCCGCCGGCGTCTCGAACCAGCGCGCGTCGCGGTGCACCACCCACGTCGGCGCCACGACGATGTCGCCCTTGCCGACGGGCTCGCCGGCAACCTCGCTCGCCCGCGTCGCCTGACGGCCGAGGCCGTAGGCGGGCGGGTAGAGACGCATCGCCTCCGTCACCACCATGCCCGCGTACGCCAACTGCGGGAGATCGGCCATAGTCGGCGCACGACCGCCGAGCACCTCACCCAACTCCGCGGCGAGGCGTGCGTCGGCTTCCGGATGCTGGGCGAGGAGATACCACGTCCACGAGAGCGTCACCGCCGTCGTCTCATGCCCGGCGAGGAAGAGAGTCATGACCTCGTCGCGCACCTGGCGGGGAGTCATGCGGCTCCCGTCGTCCGCGTCCTCCGCCTGGAGCAGCATGGAGAGCAGATCGCCGCGATCCTCGACGGTGGCCCGTCGCGCCGCGATGATGCGATTGACCATGGCATCGAGCCGGCGAATCGCCCGCGCCGACCGGATGTTTCGCGGGGTCGGCACCCAGTCGGGGATGAGCCGGAGCCTCGCGAGGCGGGCGCCGAAATCCTCCGCGAGCACGCGCGCCGCCTCGGCGACCTCGTGGGCGTCGCCGCCCGAAACCTCGGCGTCGAAGAGCGTCTTGCCCACGATCGCCTGGGTCACCGCCATCATCTCGCCGTAGAGCTCGACCGTGGCGCCGTCCGTCCAGGCCGCGGCGTGGCGGGCGGCGAGCGCGGCCATCACCTCGCCGTAGCCGGCCACGCGCTGGCGGTGAAATGCGGGCTGGACGAGGCGACGCTGACGGAGCCAGGTGTCGCCCTCGGACAGCAGCAGGCCGTCGCCCAACAGGGGCCGCAGCAGCTGCACGCCCGGGCTCTTGATGAAGTCCCGGTTCCGCGTCACGAGCAGCTCCTCGATGGCGTCCGGGTGATAGATCAGCAGCATGCGGAACGGCCCCATCTTCGTCTCGACCACGTCGCCGTAGTCGCGCGCGCACGTCTCGTAGAAGCCCAGCTGATCGCGGCGGAAGGCCGCCACCGCGCCGAAGAAGTAGCCGCCCTTCGGTCCCCGCGTTTTCACGGCATTCATGGCACAATAACTGCCGGGAGGACGCCATGGCACGCATCGAGCCCCTGGGGATCCACGAGGTCGACGACGAGATCCGGCATCAGTGCGTGGAGGCGGAGCGCCAGACCGGCACCTCCGCGAGCCCCCGCACGTACGCGAAGAATCCGGCGGTGTTCAAGGCGCTCACCGCGTTCCGCGCCGCGCTCGGCAAGTCGAGCACGCTCGACCCGGTGCTCCGCGAGCTGGTGCGCATCAAGATCGCCGGGCTCAACGCCTGCCGCTACTGACTCACCCTGCGCTATGCCGGGGCCCGGCATGCGGGGGCGACCGAAGAGAAGATCGCGGCGATCAACGACGAGACTTCCACGCTCTTGACCCCACGCGAGCGGGCGGCGCTGCATTTCGCAGAGAAGCTGGCGGTGGACCACCAGAAGGTCGACGACACCCTCTGGGCCGAGGTGCGAGCGCAATTCTCGGAGGCCGAGGTCATCGAGCTGGTCGCCCATACCACGCTCTATATCGGCTTCGGGCGCTTCAACGAGATCGTGGGGCTGGATCCGTCCTAGATCCGCTCGCTCACGATGTAGCGCTTGTTGTACGTGTACGGCCGTACCTCGGGCTTCCAGCGCCCGATGTCCGAGGTGTCGTTCCAGAGCTTGGACATCGGCAGCTCGGTGTTCTCTACCTCGTACGCGCAGAGATACGTCGGCTCGCCCGCCGTCTTGGTCCGGTAGCGCACCGCGTTCACCGAGCCGGGCAGCTTCATCAGCAGCGGCAGGTGCTCGGTGTCGTAGAGGTCGTTGAAGAGCGCCTCGCGGTGGGGCTCGATGTCCATCATCACCCAGAAGACGTACTTGGTCTTCCCGGTGAGGGCGGCGGCCCCGCCCACCCACTCGTACCGCGCCAGGTGCCGATTCATGGTGTGCGGGCGCACCGCCGTCGGCCACCGACCCGCCTCGCCCGCCGCCTTGAAGGCCGGCGAGTCAATCACCCCCAACGAGTCCAGCTCGTAGGCGGCGAGGTACCGCGGCTCGGTGGGCGACGGCTGCCGGTACCGCGCGGCCCGGCGCACCCCCGCCACCGCGCGCAGGTTCGGCACGTGCTCGGTGTCGTACACCTCGTTGAATGTCGCCTCGTGATCGTGAGCAATATCCATCCGCACCAGAAAGAGGCCGTGTGCCGCCATGAGAATCCCTCCCGCGGCGCCTGTCACCGGTCGCCGTCGAGCGGATTTTACCCCGCGGCGAGGGCGAGGAGATAGTCGCGGTTCATACGCGCGATCACATCGAGCCCGATGCCCGCCGGACACACCGCCTCGCACTCGCCGTGGCTCGAGCAGGCGCCGAAGCCCTCACGGTCGGCCGCGGCCACCAGCGCCCTGCCCCTCCGCGGACGCTCCGGCTGGCCCTGGGGCAGGCGCCCGAGATGGCTCACCTTGGCGCCCACGAACAGCGCCGCCGAGCCGTTGGGGCACGCGGCCACGCAGGCCCCGCAGCCGATGCAGGTCGCGGCGTCCAGCGCACGCTCCACCGCCGCGCGCTCGATCGGCAGCGCATTGGCCTCGGGCGCGCTGCCCGTGCGTACGGACACGTAGCCGCCCGCCTGCATCACGCGGTCGAGCGCACGGCGATCCACCACGAGGTCGCGCAGCACCGGGAACGCGCCGGTGCGGAAGGGCTCGAGCGTGATGGTGGCGCCGTCGCGAAACGCCCGCATGGGCACGAGGCAGGTCGTGGTGCGCGGCAGGGGGCCATGGGAGCGGCCGTCCACCACGATGCCGCAGGCGCCGCAGATGCCTTCGCGACAATCGCTGTCGAAGGCGACGGGCGGCTCGCCTTGCACCACGAGGGATTCGTTCAGGCGGTCGAGCGCCTCCAGCAGCGTCATCTCCGGGGAGAGATCGTCCACGGCGTAGCGGACGAACCCGCCCACGTCCTCCGGGCCCCGCTGCCGCCAGACTCGGAAGACGGCCTTCATCGCGCCCTCACTTGTAGGAGCGCTCGAGGAGCGCGAGTGACTCGAAGTGGAGCGGCTCCACGAGCCGCGTAGGCTCGCGCCCGTTCTCGCCCGGCGTCCAGGCCGCCACGTGAGCGAAGTGCGCGTCATTGCGTAGCGCTTCGCCGTCATTCGTCTGATGCTCGGTTCGAAAGTGGCAGCCGGCTGATTCCTCGCGCGCCAGCGCGTCGCGGCACATCAGCTCGCCCAGCTCGAGGAAGTCGGCCACGCGCCCGGCGCGCTCCAGCTCCTGGTTGAGCTCGCCGGCCTCGCCGGTCACCGCGAGATCCTGCCAGAAGGCCTCGCGGAGCGCGGCGATCTCGTCGATGGCCTTGACCAGGCCCTCGCGGCTCCGCTCGAGCCCGCAGTGGTCCCAGAGCATGCGTCCGAGCGCCCGGTGGAAGTCGCCGGCAGTGCGCCGTCCGCCGACGGCGAGCAGACGTTCCACCCGCGCGCGTACCGAGGCCAGCGCCTCGCGAACCTCCGGGCCGTCGGCGGCCACCGCGGGCAGGCACGCGCCAGCCAGATAGCCCGCCAGCGTGCAGGGCAGGATGAAGTAGCCGTCGGCCAGCCCCTGCATGAGCGCGCTCGCGCCGAGGCGGTTGGCGCCGTGGTCGGAGAAGTTGGCCTCGCCGATCGCGAAGAGGCCGGGGACGTTGCTCATGAGGTCATAGTCCACCCAGAGCCCGCCCATGGTGTAGTGCGCGGCGGGCGCGATGCGCATGGCGCCGCGCAGCGGGTCGTCGCCGGTGATGTGCTGGTACAGCTCGAAGAGATTGCCGTAGCGCTCGCGCAGCACGTCGACGCCGAGCCGCTGGGCGGCGTCGGTCAGGTCCAGGTAGACGGCCTTCCCACCGGGGCCGACCCCGCGCCCGTCCTCCAGCATCGTCTTGCAGGCGCGCGAGCCCAGGTCCCGCGGCACCAGGTTGCCGAAGCGCGGGTAGCGCCGCTCCAGAAAGTAGTCGCGCTCCGACTCGCGTATATCTTGAGGGCGCCGCGCGTCACCGGCGCGCACCGGCACCCAGAGGCGCCCGTCGTTGCGCAGCGACTCGGACATGAGCGTGGTCTTGGCCTGCCCTTCGCCGGTCGCGGGCAAGCAGGTCGGGTGAAACTGCACGAAGCCGGGATTGGCGAAGGCCGCCCCGCGGCGATGCGCGCGCCAGATCGCGGTCGCGTTGGACGCCTTCGCGTTGGTGGAGAGGTAGTAGGCGTTGGCGTAGCCACCGGTGGCCAGCACCACCGCGTCGGCAAGGTGCGTCTCGAGCGCACCCGTCACGAGGTCGCGCGCGATCACGCCGCGAGCCCGGCCACCCACCACGACGAGGTCGAGCATCTCGCGCCGCGTAAGCACGGTGACGCCGCCCGCCGCCTCCTCCTTGGCCAGGGCGCCGTAGGCGCCGAGCAGGAGCTGTTGGCCGGTCTGGCCCCGCGCGTAGAACGTGCGCGACACCAGCGTGCCGCCGAAGGAGCGGTTCGCGAGATGACCGCCGTACTCGCGGGCGAAGGGCACGCCCTGGGCCACCGCTTGGTCGATGATGCGCGTGGACAGCTCCGCCAGCCGGAAGACGTTCGCCTCGCGCGAGCGGAAGTCGCCTCCCTCGAGCGTCTCGTGGAAGAGCCGCGCCACGCTGTCCCCGTCGTTCTGGTAGTTTTTGGCCGCGTTGATCCCACCCTGCGCGGCCACGCTGTGCGCGCGCCGGGGCGAGTCGTGGAAGACCAGACAGCGCACGCGATAGCCCAGCTCGGACAGGGTAGCCGCCGCGGAGGCGCCGGCCAGCCCCGCCCCAACCACGAGCACCGTGTAGAAACGACGGCGGGAAGGTCCGACCAGGGCAAGCTCGTCGCGCCGCCGTTCCCACCGGGTCTCGAGCGGGCCTGACGGGACACGGGAGTCGAGCGCTCGCGTCATCGGAGCCACCCCGCCAGCACGGCCAGCGGCACCGACGCGAACCCCAGCGCCACCGCGGCGGACACCGCGGCAACCGCGGGCCGCCGGCGCTGCCCCGCCCCTTCCGGCCACACGCCGAGGCTCCGCGCCGCCGCCCAGAGCCCGTGGTAGAGATGCAGGCCGAGCAGGGCGGCAGCAGCGACGTAGACGCCGGCAACCCAGGGCACGCGGAGGCCCCGCACCACGTTGTCATACACCTGGCCGGCCGCGAAGCCGGGATGGAAGCGGCCGAACGTCAGGTGCAGGAGGTGGAAGACGACGAAGGCGAGCAGCAGCGCGCCACCCACGCGCATGCTGCGCGCGGCCCACGTCGACGCACGGCCACGCGCGCGGGCCGCATGGCGAGGGCGCGCGGCGCGATCGGCGCGCGTCAGCGAGATCACCCCGGCCACGTGCACCACCGCGGCAACGGCCAGCCCTACCCGCACCCCCCACAGGGTGGCGGGCGCGCGCCGCAAGGCCGCGGCATAGCCGTCGGCCGCCTCCGGTCCCGAAAACACCGTGAGGTTGCCGGCCACGTGCAGCGCCACCCAGGCGAAGAGGGCCAGGCCGGAGGCTGCCACGAGGGCCTTCCGCCCCACGGTGGTGCGCCAGAGCGCGATGGAGAGCGCCGCCGCCTGCATGCCCCCATGCTGGGCCCGCGCGTTTCATTAGTCACATGCATTCACCACTCTATATGAGTAAGCTATACTTATTAATCTATGCACGTGGAGACCCTCAAGACCTTCTGCGATCTCGTGGAGACGGGCAGCCTCTCGCGCGCGGCCCGGCTGAACCTCGTCTCCCAGTCGGCGGTCAGCCAGCAGCTGCGCGCGCTGGAGCGGCGCTACGGGCGGCGGCTCATTGAGCGGGCGCCGCGCATCGGCGCGCGGGCCACCGAGGCGGGCCGGCTCCTGTACGACGAGGTGAAGCCCCTGCTCGAGCGCCTGGCCAGCCTCGAGCAGCGCCTGCGCGCGCGGCCGGACGTAGTGGCGGGCACGGTACGTGTGGCCACGGTATACAGCGTGGGCCTGCACACGCTGCCGCCCGCCATCAAGCGGTGTCTGGCCGAGCACCCCGAGGTCAATGTCCGGCTCTCGTACCGGCGCACCAACGAGGTGGTCGCCGCCTGCCTCGACGGCGAGGTGGACTTCGGCATCGTCGCGGTGCCGGCGCGGCGCCCCGGGCTCGAGATCGTGCCGCTGGGCCACGACGAGCTGGTGATCGCGGCGCCGCCCAGCCATCCGGCCGCGCGCCGCGCGCGTCCGCCGCTGGCCGTCCTGGACGGGCAACCCTTTATCGGCTTCGATCGCGACATCCCCACCCGCCGTCTCATCGATGCCCTGCTCCGCCGGCATCGAGTGCGCGTGAGCTACGTCATGGAGCTCGACAACATCGAGACCATCAAGCGCTCGGTCGAGGCCGGCCTGGGCCTCTCGCTCCTGCCCGCCCCTACCCTCGTCGCCGAGGTGCGGGCGCGCACGCTAGTGGCGCGCCCGCCCGCGGAGGGACCGTTCCGGCGCCCCATCGGCGCCATACACCGGAAGACCCGCGAAATGTCGGCGGCGGCGCGCGCGTTCCTCGCCCTCCTCACCGCCGAGCTGGGCGAAGCCCGCCGGCGATAGCGTATAGTCGTCGGGCGATGCCTCCCGAGGGCCGGTTCGTGCTCGTGTTCGTGGTCGACGGGCTCCGGCCGGACGCCATCACCACGGAAGAGACACCCACGCTCTGGCGCCTCCGCGCCGAGGGCGTGGAGTTCACCGATGGCCACGCCGTCTTCCCCACGGTGACGCGGGTCAACGCGGCGACTATTGCCAGTGGTGCGCAGCCGGGTACGCACGGAATCGTGGGTAATCAGATCTACGTGCCCGCGGTCGATCCGCGGAAGGCGCTGGACACCGGCAACCATCACAACCTCCTCGCGATCGACGCCGCCACCGGCGGCGGCCTCGTGCGCGCGCGCACGCTCGCCGAGCGCCTCGACAAGCATGGGCGCCGGTACGCCGCCGTGAGCTCGGGCTCGACCGGCAGCGCCTTCCTCTTGAACCCGCGGGCGCCCGCCGGCGTGGGCGCGCTCGTCAACGGCTACTTCGATCCGGGCCGGGCAGTGGCGTATCCGGCGGAGGCCGGCGACGCGATCCTCTCGCGGTTCGGCCCCGCGCCCGCCAAGGCGGGCATGGACCGCTTCGACGCCGCGGTCGCCTGGACGCAGCGGGTTCTGCGCGAGTACGTGCTTCCCGAGCTGCGCCCCGATGTGGTGGTCAACTGGCTCACGGAGCCGGATCACAGCCAGCACACGGCGGGCGTGGGCTCGCCGGCGGCACGCGAGGCTCTGCGCCACGACGATGGCGAGATCGCGCGCACGCTGGCCACGGTGGACGAGCTCGGTCTCACGCCCGCCGCCGACGTCTTCGTGGTCTCGGACCACGGCTTCACTTCCAATGTCGCTGGGCTTGACGTGGCCGGCGAGCTGGTGGCGGCCGATCTCAAGGCAGCCCCCGACTCCACGGACGTGGTGCTCGCGAGCAGCGGACAGGCAGTGGCGCTGCACGTGGAAGGCCACGATGCCGAGCGCGTGGCGCGCATTGCCCGCTTCATCCAGTCGCAGGAGTGGGGCGGGGTGCTCTTTACCCGCGCTCTGGCCCCCGGCGATGCACGCGGCGTGGCGGACGGCACCTTCTCGTTGGAGCTGATCCACGCCGCCAATGCCGAGCGCGGCTGCGACCTGCTGCTGACCTTCCCTTGGGCCTCGGATCCGAACGCGTTCGGCGTCCCGGGCGCGGACATCGCCTGCGTGAGCGGCGGCGTGAAGCTCTACGCGAGCGATCACGGCAGCATGAGCCCGTGGAACGTGCGCAACACCTGCCTGGCCTGGGGCGCTGACTTCAAGCGGGGCGTGACCGCCTCGGCGCCCGCCGGCAACGTCGATCTCGCGCCCACCATCCTGCACCTGCTCGGCATCGCCGACGCGGACGGGCTGGACGGCCGCGTGCTCACTGAGGCCCTGCGCGACGGGCCAGATGCAGCCAAGGTCGCAGTGGACACACGCACGCATACCCTGCAGGTCGGCGCCTATCGCGCGGCCGTACAGGTGTCGGTGGTCGACGGCCGCCGCTACGTGGACAAGAGCTGGCGAATCGTCTGAAAGGAGACGGCCTCATGGACATCGGCGTGGCGATCTTCTTCACGGACTACTCGATGGGCCCGGCGGAGCTGGGGCGGGCGCTGGAGGAGCGGGGCTTCGAGTCGCTCTGGGCGCCCGAGCACTCGCACATCCCGCTCTCACGCACCTCGCCGTTCCCTCAGGGCGGCGACCTGCCAAAGAAGTACTACGACGTGATGGATCCCTTCGTGACGCTGGCCGCCGCCGCCGCGGCGACTACGCGGCTCAGGGTCGCGACGGGCATCTGTCTCGTCATCCAGCGCGATCCCATCCACACCGCGAAGGCGGTGGCGAGCCTCGACCAAGTGTCGGGCGGCCGCTTCCTCTTCGGCATCGGCGCGGGCTGGAACGCCGAGGAGATGGCCGACCACGGCACCGAGTTCAAGACCCGCTTCACCGTCATGCGCGAGCGCGTGGAGGCGATGAAGGCGATCTGGACCAAGTTGAAGCCCGAGTATCACGGCACGCAGGTCGACTTCCCGCCGATGATGACGTGGCCCAAGCCGGTGCAGAAGCCCCACCCGCCGGTCATCGTCGGCGGCTCGTTCCCCTACGGCGCGCGCCGGGCCATCGCCTACGGCGACGGCTGGGTGCCCCACGTGCGCCGGCCCGAGTACGGCGAGGTGACGCAGTTCCTGCCGGAGTTCCGCAAGATGGTGGCGGATGCAGGTCGCGATCCGGCCACTTTCCCCGTCACCATCTGGGGCAACCCGGACGACGCCGCGAATCTGAAGAAGTACCGCGATGCCGGCGCCGCCCGCTTCGTCTTCAGCCTGCCGTCGGCCAAGGCCGACGAGACCCTGCCCGTGCTCGACCGGCTCGCGGCGGCGGCGAGGTAGCCATGCCCACCATCACGCCCAAGATCACGCAGATCGCCGCGGGCCTTCGCTTTCCCGAGGGCCCGGTGGCGCTACCCGACGGATCAATCGTGTTGGTAGAGATCGAGCGCCGCACGCTCTCGCGCGTCACCCCCGACGGGAAGGTCTCCGTCGTCGCCACGCTCGGCGGCGGGCCGAACGGCGCCGCCACGGGGCCGGGCGGGAAGATCTTCGTCACTAACAACGGCGGGCTCAAGTTCGTCGAGCGCCCCGGCAAGCTCTTCCCCGTCGCCCAGGCCGACGACTACGCCACCGGGAGCATCCAGGTGGTGGACCCCGAGACGGGCAAGTTCGACACCCTCTACGACCGCTGCGACGGCCGCCGCCTCAACGGGCCCAACGACCTGGTCTTCGACGGCGCGGGCGGTTTCTGGTTCACCGATCTCGGCAAGACGCGCGACCGCGACTCGGATCGCGGCGCCGTCTACTACGCCAAGGCCGACGGCTCCATGATCCGCGAGGCGATCTTCCCGCTGGAACGGCCCAACGGCATCGGGCTCTCACCGGACGAGCGCACGCTCTATGTGGTGGAGACGCCCACCGCGCGCTGCTGGGCCTTCCGCCTCTCGGCGCCGGGGCAGATCGAGTCCGCCAACGGCCCCTATCGCGGCGAGAAGGGCACCGTCATCGCGGGACTGGGCGGCTACCAGATGTTCGACTCCCTCGCGGTGGACGGCGAGGGGCATGTCTGCGTGGCCACCCTCATCACCGGAGCGGTGAGCGATATCTGGCCGGACGGGAGCCGCGTGGACCAGTACACGCTGCCCGATATGATGGTGACCAATGTCTGCTTCGGCGGCCGCGACCTGCGCACCGCTTACGCCACGCTCTCGATGGGCGGGATGCTGGTCTCCTTCGAGTGGCCGCGCCCGGGGCTGCCGCTGCGCTACTTGAACCGCTAGCCCGCGCGCGTGTAGCGGCGGGTCACCAGCCGCAGGTGGTCGCGGAAGTGCGGCGTGAGTCGGGTCGTCCAGTCGCTCTGCCGCGCCTGCTTCCACTCCGCGCTCTCCACGACGTCGGGCGAGGCCAGGTGGTAGAGCGCCACGTACTTGCGATTGCCCGCGCGGCTGCGGAACCGCCGGGCGCAGAGCACGCCGGGTACCGCGGCGAGCGCGGGAATGTGCTCCTTGTCGTACCATTCGTTGAACTCGGCCTCCCGCTCGGGGGCGATGTTCATGGCGTTCAGGAGTAGCCCGCCCGCGTCCGGCGGCGGCAGCTGGTCGCCGGGCAGGATCTGCACGCCTTCGGCGCGAAGGAGAAGATCGACCTTGCCGGTCACGCGCTTCGACCAGACGGAAAGGTTCGGCCCGCCGATCGCCTTGTACGCGAGGCTATCCAGGACCTCCACCGCGTCCAGATCGTATGTGGCGAGCGAGATCTTCCCGCCCTCAACGCCGATCCAGCGCCGGCAGAGACGGAAGCCGGGCACGCGCTCGCGCTCGGGGACATGCTCGAGGTCGTACCAGTCGTGGAACTCGTCCTCGGCGGCGTTCGCGAAGTTCATCGCGGCGATCAGAGCGCCCTTGGCCATGGTGACTCCTCCTCTCGGGAGCCCGATTCCATCATAGAATGCCCGCCGAGGACAACGACGTCTCTTGATCCTGGCCCCCTTCCGCGTCCGCAGCTTTCGCTTCCAGTGGCCCGCCGATCTCCTCACCTCGCTGGCGTTCGAGATGGAGACCATCGTCCTCTCCTGGTACGTCATGGTGGAGACGGGCTCGGTGCTCCTCCTCACCGCGTTCGGCTCGCTGCTGTTCCTCGGCACCCTCGCCGCGCCCATGTTTGGCGTCTTGAGCGATCGCGTCGGCGCGCGGAACCTCATGGCGGTGATGCGCGCGATCTACACCGGGCTGGCCGCGCTCCTCATGCTGCTGGCCCTCACCGGCCGGCTCAGCCCGCTGTGGGTCTTCGTGGTCGCTGTGCCCGGCGGCATCTTCCGACCCAACGACCAGGTGCTGCGGAACATCCTCGTGGGCGAGACCATGTCGTCCGCCGACCTCATGGGCGCGCTGGGGCTCTCGCGTGCCACCATGGACTCGGCGCGCGTGGTGGGGGCACTCACCGGCGCCGCGCTCTTCGCCTCGCTCGGCCTCGGCGCGGCCTATGTGCTCGTCGTGGTGCTCTATGTCGCCGCCACGATCTTGACCTTCGGCGTGGCCCAGCGCCGGCCGGTGGCGGTGCCCGTCGGCCCCCAGCACGGCGCCTCGCCGGCCACCGCCGGCGTCTCGGGGCTGCGGGATGTCATCGAGGGCCTGCTCCACGTGTGGCGCACCCCCGCCCTGGTGGGCGCGCTCTGGCTCGCGTTCCTGATCAACCTGACCGCGTATCCGATCTCCGGCGGCCTGCTCGCCTATATCGCGCGCGCGGTGTATCACACCGACGCGACCGGCCTCGGTCAGCTGTCTGCGAGCTTCTCGGCGGGCGCGCTGGTGGGCTCGATGGCGCTGGTGCTGACGGGCGGCCCGCGCCGGCCCGCGCGCGCCATGCTCGTCTACGCGGCGATGTGGTACGCGGTGCTGCTTGGTTTCGGCTTCATCGAGCGCCTCAGCGGAGGGCTGGCCGCGCTCTTCGTCGCCGGCATCGTGCAGAGCGTGGCCATGATCTCCATGGCGGCGTGGCTGCTCGCCGTCGTGGACGACCGCTTCCGCGGACGTGTCATGGGGGTGCGCATGCTGGCGGTGTATGGGCTGCCGCTCGGGCTCCTCGCCGCCGGAGCCCTCATCGACCTGATCGGCTACACGCGCACGGTCACCGCCCTGACGGTGACGGGCCTGGCGTTCACCGCCCTGATCGGCATGCGCTGGCGCGCGAGCCTTTGGCGGTCAGCGTAAGGTCGCCAGCGGCGGCAGGCCGAGCTCGGCGGTGCACTCGCCGAACCACTGGATGACCTCGCGGTGCAGCGGGATGCCATGGGCGCGGCGCTCGGCCGTCTCCTCCGCCTCGAGCAGGCCGGGGTAGAGCACGCGCTCCTCGCCCGGCGCCGGCGGCGCCGTCCGCAGCGTGCGCAGGGTCTCGTCCATGGTGTCCTTGAAGCGCTCGAGATCCGTGAACGCCTCGATGTGGTACGCGGCGAACTGATTCTTCGATCCGCTGGCCGGCGACAGCATGGTCGGCACCGTGCCCGACAGCATGGTCGACAGCACTTCCGCCATCAGCGCGAGCCCGTAGCCCTTGTGGGAGCCTTGCTCGCGAGTGCCGCCCAGGGGGGCCTGGAAGAAGTCGTCCCGGTCGAAGACGGGCTTCTCCTCCATGATCGGCGTGCCTTCCTTGTCCGTCACCCAGCCGGGCAGGAGCGGCGAGCCCACGCGCATGGCGAGCCGGATCTTGTTGCCCGCGATGGCGGAGGTGGCGGCGTCGAAGAGCAGCGGCGCCTCGCGGCGCGCGGGCGCGGCGATCGCGATGGGATTGGTGCCGAGCAGCGGCTTCGCGGCGAACGTCGGCACGACGTGCAGCCCGGCGGCGGTGAAGCACGCGCCGACCATGTCGGCCTGCGCCGCCTGCATGGCGTAGTGGCCGATGGCTCCGAAGTGGCCGGCATTGTACACGGTCACGATGCCGACGCCGACGTTCCGCGCCTTCTCCATCGCGAGCCGCATGGCCCTCGGACCCACGATGATACCAAGCCGCCGCTCGGCGTCGATCACCGCCGTGCCCGGTGCTTCGCGCATCATCTTCCAGCCCGGCCGCGGGTCGAGCTTGCCCGCCTTGTAGTCGCGCACGTACTGCCGGAGCATGTTCGACACACCGTGCGTCTCCACCCCGCGGAGATCGGTGGTGGTGAGGACGTCCGCGCCCTCCGCGGCATCCTCCGGCGTGAGGCCCATCTTGGCGAAGATCTCGCCCACGGTCTTTCGCAGGGCGGTCTCGGCGACGAAGACCTGGTCCTTCACCGGCACCTTGAAGCGCTCGAGCATGGGGACGATCTCCTTTGGTAGCATCCTAGCCGTTGTGACCATCGATCGCACGCCCCGCCTGGCCGTTCACCGGAGCGGCCACGGCCCCGACGTCGTCCTCTTCCACGGCGGCATGGGCTCCTGGAAGCACTGGATCCGGAATGTGGGGCCACTCGCGGAGCGCTTCACCGTGCACGCCCTCGACCATCCGGCCTACGGCGACTCGGTGTCGGTGCCGCGCGAGACCACGGGCGAGGCCTATCTCGAGCTGATGCACGGACTCTTCGCGGAGCAGTTCCCGGGCACGGCGCCGCTGCGCTTCGCCGGCTTCTCGTTCGGCGGCGCCATCGCCGCGCAGCTTGCCCGCCGGCTGGCGCCTCGCGTGACGCATCTCTGTCTCGTCTCGCCCGCCGGCTTCCCGCCGCGCACGTTCGGCGAGAGGCCCACGCGCAGCTACAAAGAGGCGGGCGACGACGAGCGGCTCTTCCGCGAGATCTGCCGCCACAATCTCCTCATCAACATGCTGAGCGATCCCGCCAGCATCAGCGAGGATACCCTCGACATCCAGGTGGACTGCGTCAGGCGCGCCCGGTTCAACAGCAGAAAGGTCAGCGCGGGCGGTACGCTGCTGGGCGACCTCGCCGCGCTGAGCGGGGCTGGGCGCTGCCGGATCCGCCTCCTCTGGGGAGAACGCGACGATTCCGCCTTCCGGCCGGCCGCCAAGCTCATCGGGGAGGTGCAAGAGGCGGTGCCGAACCTCGACGTGCACCGAATCCCGAGGGCGGGGCACTGGTCGGCCTACGAGAACGCGGCGGAGGTGAACCGACTGATGCTGGAGTTCTTCTCCGGCTGAGCGCCGCGTTAGCGGCGGAAGGCCGGCATGACCTCGCGCGCGAACCGGCCGAGCTGCTCGACCATCATGGCGCGCGGCACGCCGATGGGCCAGCCGAGCATCACGTGGTCGAGCCCGGGATACTTCGCCTCCAGCTCCTTCAAGTAGCCGACGATGTCCGACGGCGGACCGCAGAGCCAGGAGCGGTTGCGCACGCCGTCCTCCAGCGACGCCGTGGTGGGCGACTGCGGCCGGCGCTCCGCCACCGCCTTGGCGTGCTCCTCGCTGTAGCGCAGCATCCCGAGGGGCGCCATCACCTTGGCATGCTCCTCGAAGTACGGCCGTGCGCGCCGGATGGCCCCCTCCACCGTATCGTCGAGGCACATGCGGAAGCCGAGGATCAGATCCTCGCCGAGCTGCCGCTCGCGGCCGTGCCGGCGCCCCGCCGCCTGATAGTCCCGCACCCAGCGCTGCACCAGCTCATCGGCGGTGGCGGAGATGATGCCCTTGATGCCGTGCCGGGCCATGAACTCGAGGCCGCGCGCGCCGCCGCTCACGATGGGCTGCCACACCTCCACCGGTTGGCGGAGCGGCCGGGGCACCAGCGAGATCTCCTTCAGCGTGTAGCCGCGGTACGGCACCTCGGGCGGGATGGTGTAGTGCTTGCCCCGGTGCGCGAACGACTCCTCGCGCAGGGCATTGAGGATCACCTCCACCTGCTCCTCGAAGAGCTCGCGATTCGCCTCCGCGTCCAGCATGGGGCTGCCGAAGCTCTCGACTTCTCGACTGTGATATCCACGGCCTACGCCGAAGACCACGCGGCCCTTCGTGAGGATGTCGGCCACCGCGTAGTCCTCGGCCAGCCGCAAGGGATGCCACGTCGGCACCACATTGAACGCGCAGCCGATCTTGATGCGCCGGGTGCGATGGGCGAGGTCCACCGCCAGCATCGGGATGTTCGGGATGCATTCCCAGCCCTCGTGCTGGAAGTGATGCTCGGCCAGCCACATCGTCTCGTAGCCGAGCGCATCGGCGGCCTGGGCCACCGTGGCCGCGCTGTCGAAGGCCTCGATCAGGCGCGCGTTGGGATAGCGCCGGTCGTCCGCGGGCACCCCATCGAGCCCGCAGCCCTCCAGCTCGATGTGGCCGACGTAGAGGGTGGAGAAGCGCGTGATCATCGAGGGAAAAGATAGCGCAGTCGCAACGTTTTCGCTTGACAGGTTCTGGGGAGCGAGTGAGGCACGGAGTGGGCCCCGCGCTGGAAAGGGGCTTCGACGGCGTGGGCTTCCACGTGATCCCGCCATCGAACGCGGGGAGACCGAAAATCACTCCGCCGCGCGAGATCGCCTCTCTCCGTCGTGCGCCGGCCGCTCGAAGAGCGGGGTGTAGAGTCCTTCCAGCAGAAGGAGGATCCGCCATGTCGATCTCGATGCCTGTTCTGCAGCCCACACATCCCCGCGTCGCGGAGCTGGAGCGCCTGGGCGACCAGATCGCCGAGATGTCCGCCCACCTCGACGCCGCGACCGCCCGGCTCCTCACTCTCATCCGAGAATTCGATGACCGAAGAGGTTGGAACACCGGCTTTCGCTCGTGCGCCGAATGGCTGGCCTGGCGGATCGGCCTTGATCTGGGTGCGGCCCGTGAGCGGGTGCGGGTCGCCCGCGCGCTGGCGACCCTGCCACTCCTGGCCCGCGCGATGGAGCGCGGCGAGCTGTCCTACGCAAAGGTGCGGGCGTTGACTCGGGTGGCTACTCCAGAAACGGAAGCCAGACTCCTGTGGGTGGGACGGACCGGCACCGCGTCACATGTCGAGCGGGTCGTGCGTGGCTGGCGCCAGGTAGACCGCACCGTGGACGCCCGGGAGACCAAACGGCGGCACGCGAGTCGGGCGATACACGTCTACCAAGACGAGACCGGCATGGTCGTGATCCATGGCCGTCTCGATCCTGAAGCGGGAGCGGTTTTCATGCAGGCTCTCACCGCGGCGCAGGATGCGCTGTACCGGCGCTCTAGGGAATCCGCCTCCCCAGCACTGCTCCCCGTAAACGCCCCAACCTTTCCCCAGCAACAGGCCGACGCACTTGCCTTGCTGGCGGAAGCGGCGCTCCATCACGAGCTGGACCCCGGCGCGCCGGGCGACCGGTACCAGGTCGTGCTCCATGTCGACACACCGGTGCCGACCGCCCTTGACCAGTTGGGTCAGGCGGTACTGGAGGGCGGCACCCACGTTTCCGCGGAAACGTCGGAGCGACTCAGTTGTGACGCCAGCCGCACAGTCATGCGCCACGACGCCGAGGGGCGCGTCGTCGAAGTAAGCGCACGTACGCGAACGATCCCGCCGGCCCTGCGGCGCGCTCTCCTACACCGGGATCAGGTATGCCGCTTCCCTGGATGCGGGCTGCGATTCGTCCAGGCCCACCACATCCGGCACTGGGCGCATGGCGGGCCCACCACGCTGTCAAATCTGGTGCTTTTGTGCCGGCGCCATCACCGCGCGGTGCACGAGGAGGGCTATGAGGTCACACGCGATTCGGATGGCACCCTCAGGTTTCAGCAACCGGACGGCCGTCCGATTCCTGAAGTCCCTGCGGTGCCCCTGGCCCCGGCCGATCCCGTGGGGGCGCTACGAGCGTGCCATGCGGCGAACGGCGTTCCCGTCGACGCAGAGGCGAGCTGTCCCGCGTGGCACGGCGAGCACCTGGACATGGGCTGGGTGATTGGCGTGCTGCACCCGTGATCATGCGAGCCCCCGCACCGCGAGCGCCTTGGCGCGCAGGGAGAAGGCCCCCGGCCCGCCGCGGGCGCGCAGGCGCTCCTCCAGCCGGGATCGCAGCGTGTCGCGCCGCTCTGCGGGGAGGGCGGCGAGATAGGCGCCGATCGGCCCCACGCCGTTATTCTGTGGCCGCCAGTAGTCGTCGAACGAGGCGAAGTCCATGCTGATCTCGAGCGAGCCCTCCTCCACCTCGCGAAGCCCGGTTTCTTTCCACAGCGCACCGAGCTCCCCCGCCTGGGTCAAGGGCCGGCGCCGCCTCGACTCCATCGCGGGATCCAGCTCCACGGCCACGTCCCAGAACAGCGCGGCCATCTCCATACCGATCCAGTCCCAGGTACACGCAGCCACGGTTCCGCCCGGGCGCGTCACGCGCCGCATCTCACCCGCGGCCTTCACCGAGTCGGGAATGAACTGGAAGACCAGGCACGACAGCGCGCCGTCGAACGACGCCGGCTCAAAGGGCAAGGCCTGAGCGTCTCCGACCTCGAACGACAAGCGGGGGTCCTTGACCTGCGCGCGAGCGTATTCCACGAAGGGTACTGCCGGGTCGATCCCGACGATCTCCGCACGGCGGGTCATGGCGGCCAGCGTCCGCGCCAGCGAGCCCGTCCCGCAACCCACGTCGAGCAGGCGTCCCCCGTCCCCGACCTTGGCGAACTCGGCGAAGCGTGGCGCCAGGCTGGCGCTCCAGCGCCCCATCATGTTCTCGTAGGCGACGGCGTCGGAGAAGAAGTCGGCCACTAGTGCAGCTTCCCCCGGCACGTCGTGGCGGCCTCTTGGAGCGTCTTGATTTGATCCTGGAGTGTCTGACGCTTCTCGCGCATGAGCGTGACGATCTCTTCCCCCGCCGCGACCAGTAAATCCTTCTCACCCCACGGGACGCCCGTCGCGGCTTCCGCCTTCTGCACGATCGAATTCAGGAAGTAGCTGGCCTCGCCGAGGAAGAGGTTCTCGCCTTCGGCGAGGCCCTCGAGGGCCATCGTCATCGCGTTCGATCGTGCGAAGAAGGTCTTCACGTTCTCCCAGATACTGGCCCGCCCGTGCTGACCCCGCTAAATGGCTGCCCGAATCGATCCCCCAGCGCGTGCAACTCGCCGCAGACCTTGCCCTCATGCAGCAGGAGCCGCAGAGGCTTGTCGGAGAATCGGGACGCCACCCGCTCGAAATAGCCCTGGAGCGCCTCCTCCTTCTGCCACCTCACGGTGTTGAACTCGATTGTCGCGCTGGAGATCTCCTTCGAGATGAGGTCGACCGCCAGCTGCAGGGCGTCCACCATCTCGTTGATGGTACGGATCGCGCCCTTCCGGGCATCGGCCTGCTCCTCACGCTTCTTCAGGACCTTGTCGATCTGGCCGACCATGTCTCCGACTTCCGTCACGGCCTTGCTCGCGCGTTCCAGATAGTCAACGTGATCCGGCATGTCATTCTCCCCGCCGCCCGCGCGGCGCCCATCTAGTAGAACACCGAGCGCCCCTGCCCACCGGAGGCCACGATCAGCTCGCCCGAGATGGCCCAAGCCTTGTCCGAGCAGAGGAACGCGGTCACGTAGGCCACCTCGGTCGCGTCGACCATGCGGCCGATCGCGTTTCCTCGCGCGGAGTCGGGGGCGTAGTCGATCTTCTCCACCTCGGACACGTCCACGCCCAGCTCCTTCGCCCGCGCGGCGAGGAGTCGCGGAGTCCGCTCGGTGCGGGTAATGCCGGGATGCACGCAGTTCACGGTGATGCCGAAGCGGCCGAGCTGGACGGCCAGCGTCTTGCTCATGTGCACCAGCGAGGTGTTGCGGGCGCCGCCGGAGAGATTGCCGGCGTTGCGCGCGTTGAGGCCGCTGATGTTGATGATACGGCCCCACTTCTGCTCCTTCATGAAGGGGATGGCGGCACGGGCGCAGCGGAGCGCGCCCACGTACTTCACGTTGAAGTCGTGCAGGAGATCCTCGTCCACGAGGCCTTCGATGGGGCCGGTGGCGCTGGGGGAGCCGCCGGGCGGCGAGCCGGAGTTCACCAGGATGTGGAGCCCGCCGAGCTGCGCGGCCGCCTGGGCCACCATGCCGTCCACCTGGGCGCGATTCGTGACGTCCGCCGGAATGGCGATGATGCGCCGGCCCGTCTCCCTCGCGATCTCGCCGGCCGCGGCCTCCAGCACATCCTTGGTGCGTGACACGATGGCGACATCCGCGCCTTCGCGCGCCAGCTCGAGCGCGATGGCCTTGCCGATGCCTAAGCTGCCGCCGGTGACGATCGCCTTCTTGCCCTTGAGCCCGAGATCCATGGCGTCCTCCTCAGCCCTTTAGGTACTCGAACCAGAAGCCCTTGCCCTCGCGCACGAAACGGCCGAAGGAGGGCGACGGGAAATGCGAGGCGCAGATCAGCACGTCACGCTCGCAGTAGCGCTCCATGAAGGCCCGGCGGGTGGCCGCCGCCTGGGGCGGATCGTAGTCCGGCCGCGGTACCCACTCCATCTCCAGGCACTGCACCGGGGAGTGGATGAGGTCGCCGGTGATCACCGCCTCCTGGCCCTTCGACGTGATGTGCACGCTCATGTGGTCCGGCGTGTGGCCGGAGGTCGGCTCGAAGCGCACCTCGTCGCTGACGGCGAAGTCGTTCTTGATGAGCTGGGCGCGGCCCTGCTCCACGATCGGCAACACGCTGTCCTCGATCTGGTTTTGGGGCGTCTCCTTGTGGAGGTCCGCCCAGTAGCCCAGCTCCTTCTCGCTGAAGAGGTACTTCGCGTTCGGGAACGTCGGCACCCAGCGGCCGTTCTCCCAGCGGGTGTTCCAGCCCACGTGGTCGTTGTGCATGTGGGTGCACATCACGTAGTCCACCTGCTCGGGCCGGACGCCGGTCTCGTTGAAGCGCTTGAGGAACTCGCCGCTGGTGGTCATGTTCCACATGGGCCGCACCCGCTTCTTGTGGTCGCCCACGCAGGTGTCCACCACGATGGTGTGGTGCTTCGTGCGCACGAGGAAGGCCTGCATCGGGAAGACGAGGCCGTTCGACGCCACGTCCATGGCCCAGCCGGAGAGGCGCTGGCGATAGGGCGCCCACTGCTCGGTGGTGATGTTGGGGAAGAACTGGCCGGCGTCGAAATCGGGACGCTCGGACTCGATGACGCGGGTAATCAGGACGTCGCCGACCTTACGCTCTTGCATGGATAGGGGCTCCTAACCCGGCCGGGTCGCCTCGAGCGCGATCTCGCCGAGTCCGTCGATGGCGAAGCGCACCCGGTCGCCCGGAACGGGAAACTTGGTGGTGATGCTGCTGCCCGTCATCACGAGCATGCCGCGCTCGAGCCGGCGGCCGCGGCGGTTCAGAAGATTGGCCACCCACGCCACCGCCTCGAGCGGGTGCCCCATCGCGTCGCCGGTCTTGCCCTCGCCGGCGGGCGCGTTGTTCACCCAGGCGCGGGTGACAGCACGCTCGAGGTCGATCTGGCGCCACGCCGTCACTGGCGCGCCCACCACCACGCCGCCGTTCCAGGTGTTCTGGGCGATGAGGGTGAAGGCGTCGAGGGCTTTGTAGTCCGCGTTCCCGTCCTCCACCAGCTCGAAGGCGGGCATGCAGGCGGCCACGCGCTCGGCCACGGAGGCGCGCGTCCACGGCGCGCCGCCCGCCGGCAGATCGTCGGCCATGCGCACCGCCACCTCGAACTCGATGCCGAGGTGGTGGTACTTGGCGACGTCGACCCGCGCGGGCGAGTCCTGCACAACGGTCGAGAAGAGGGCCCCCGCGGCGGGCTGGTCCACGCCGGTCAGCTGCTGCATGGCCTTGGAGGTCAGCGCGATCTTCCAGCCCACGATGTCGCCGCGGCCGGCGGCCTTCATGTGCCGGTGCACGACGTCCTGGATCCGATAGGCGTCGTCCAGCGGCGCCGCGCGCACGGCGGCGTCGAGGGGCTGGTAGCGCGCCCGCGTCGTGTGCATCTCGAGGCCGGCGCGGGCGGCGGCCTCGATGGCCTCGGGGGTGAGCATGCTCAGGGATTCTACCGCTACGCGATCTCAAACACGCGGGCCGCGTTGCCGTAGAGCCATTTCTCTTTCACCGAGTCCTTCAGCGGCAGCGCCAGGTATTCCTGGATGAGCGTCTCGTGCGGCTGATCCACCAGGCCGGCGGAGAGACCCACCAGCACCTTGTCCTGGATCAGCGTGTTGCCGAGCTGCATCAGCATCTCCCAGCCCGAGCCCGGCTGGCCCAGGTACTTGGCGCGATGGGCGGACGTGTCCATGTGGAGCTTGGGGTGCCGGCGCACGAGGGCCACCATCTCATTCACCCAGGGCCAGCCGCCGAGCCCTCCGATCAAGGTCAGCTCGGGGAAGTCGATGGCGATCTGGTCGAGATGCCGCGGATGCCCGAGATCGTAGGGCCGGTCGTTGGCGTAGTTCATGGACGAGTAGATGCGCACGGGGATGCCGAGCTCGGCCGCCTTCGTGTACAGCGGGTAGAAGCGCCGGTCGCTGGCGGGGATGCCGTCGACCAGCGCGGAGACGCCAAGGGCCTTGAAGCCCTCCTCGCGCACACGCCGCTCCAGCTCGCGCACGCCGCGCATGCCGGTGAAGGCGCTGATGCGCGCGAGCCCGATGAACTGGTCGGGATAGTCGCGCACGAGCGCGGCCGCCTCGTCGTTGGAGGTGCCGAACGGCACCGCGCGCTCGATTCCGGCCTTGCGGAGCTGGGTCACGTACTCGTCGAGCGGCATGGCGGGCCGATCGCTGCCGCCGTCCTTGCGCGAGCGGAAGATGCGACTGTAGTTGCCCATCCCGGGGCGGGGGGGATCGGGCGGCGGCGGCGCCGTTTCCGCGGCGTCCTCGCGCTTCGGCACGCTGCACTCCATGTCGATGACTCGCACGCCGCGAGTGTATCCGAGGATGCTATTGTGGCGCGAGGAGGATGGCGATGCCTGTGGACCCGAGCGTGACCAGCCAGACCGTCGAGCTCCTTCAGCAGCTGATCCGCAATCAGTGCGTGAACGACGGTAGCGTGGCCTCCGGCCAGGAGGTGCGCACCACCGACGTGCTGCGCACCTATCTCCAGGGCAGCGGTCTGGACCTGGAGGTGTACGAGCCCCTCGCCGCGCCGGGCCGCACCAGCCTCGTCGCCCGTATCGAGGGCAGCGACCCCAAGGCGCCCACCCTGTGCCTGATGGGCCACACCGACGTGGTGCCGGTGAACCCCAAGACCTGGACGCGCGACCCCTTCGGGGGCGAGTTGGTGAACGGCGAGGTCTGGGGCCGCGGCGCGCTGGACATGCTGAACCTCACCGCCTCCCAGGCGGTCGCCATGAAGGCGCTGGCCCGGCGCGGATGGCGGCCCCGCGGCACGCTCGTCTATCTGGCCTGCGCCGACGAGGAGGCGGGCGGCACCCTGGGCGCCGGCCACGTCTGCGCGGAGCACTGGGACGCGCTCGAGGCCGACTATCTCCTCACCGAGAACGGCGGCACGGTGAGCCAGTCCAAGCATCGCGAGGGGCTCGACGTCACCGTGCACGTGGGCGAGAAGGGCGTGGCGTGGCGCCGGCTGAAGGTGAAGGGCACGCCCGGGCACGGCTCCATGCCGTACGGCGCGAACAATGCCCTCGTGAAAGCCGCGCACGTGGTGAGCCGCCTCGCCGACTACCGCCCCTCGCCGTACGTCGACGACCTCTGGCGCACCTTCGTCGCCACGCTCAACGTCGAGCCCACCGTGAAGGCCGCCCTCATCGATCCCGCGCGGGTGGACGACACCATCGCGGCCCTGCCCGAGACGCTGGCGCGCTATCTCTGGTCGGCCAGCCACACCACGTTCTCGCCTAACATGTGCCGGGGCGGCAACAAGACCAATATCATCCCCGACGCGGTGGACGTGGAAGTGGACATCCGCACCATTCCCGGCGATGACGAGGACGAGGTGCGACGCCATCTCGACAAGGCCCTCGGCGACCTCGCCGACGAGGTGGAGATCGAGAAGCTCTTCTCCAAACCCGCCTCGGCGTCACCCACCGACACGCCGCTGTGGGACGTGCTCGGCAAGGTCGTGGCCGGCCATTATCCGGGCGCGCGACTGTCGCCACGCATGATCGTGGGCTTCACCGACGCGCCCTACTTCCGCGAGCGGGGCGCGGTGGCCTACGGCTTCGGCCTCTTCTCGCGCGCCCTCACCGCCGAGGCCATGGCCGGGCGCTTCCACGGAAATGACGAGCGCGTGGACGTGGACTCCCTCGCCCTCACCACGCAGGCGTGGCTCGACGTCAGCGAGCTGCTGCTCGGATAGGATTCGCCCATGGAAACCCGCGTCGCCGAGATCGCCGAGCGTATCTACCGCCTCTCGACCTTCCTGCCCGCGGTGGGGCCGAAGGGCTTCACCTTCAACCAGTTCCTCGTGGACGCGGACGAGCCTCTGCTCTTCCACTGCGGCCAGCGCGCGCTCTTCCCCGCGGTCTCGAAGGCGGTGGCCAGCGTCATGGACATCCGCCGGCTCCGCTGGATCGCGTTCAGTCACGTGGAATCCGACGAGTGCGGCGCGCTGAACGAATGGCTTTCCGCCGCCCCGCAAGCGACCGCGACCCACGGCGCCATCGGCTGTGCCATCTGGCTGAACGATCAGGCGCCGCGGCCGCCCCGCGCGCTCGCCAACGACGAGGTCGTCGACCTCGGTGGCCGGCGCGTGCGGCGCCTCGACACGCCGCATGTCCCGCACTGCTGGGACGCGGGCCTCATGCTCGAGGAGACGACCGGCACCCTTTTCTGCAGCGACCTCTTCACCCACGTAGGCGATCCGCCGGCGATGACCGACGGCGACATCCTCGGCCCCGCGGAGGCCGCTGAGAACCAGTTCGGCTTCACCGCCGTCACCCCCGCCACCGGCCCGACCATACGCCGACTCGCCGCGCTCGGGCCTCGTACGCTTGCCGTCATGCACGGCTCGTCCTTTTCCGGCGATGGCGGCGCGCTGCTCGAGCGCTTGGCGGGCTTCTACGAGGACCGGCTGAAGAAGGGCGCGTGACCTCCCGGCCCGTCTCCCTCGCCCATCTCAGCGTGCTCGACACGACGCCGCCCGAGCTGGTCACGGTGGCGGCGGCCGCGGGCTTCCGGCATGTCGGCATCCGACTCACCGCCGCGCCCAGCGTGGGCGTGCCGCCCTACGACATCCTGCGCGACGGCCCCGTGCTGCGAGAGACCCTGCTGCGGCTGAAGGACACCGGCGTCACCGTGATCGACACGGAGTTCCTCCGCTTCGAGCCCGATCAGCCGGTGGGTGCCCCCGAGGGCTTCCTGGAAGTGTCGGCGCGGCTCGGCGCTCGGCACGTGCTCGTCATGAGCGCCGAGCCCGACGAAGCGCGTACCCTCGATCGCTTCGGCGATCTGTGCGACCGGGCTGCGCGGTTCGACCTCCGCGTGGGCCTGGAGTTCGCGGTGTACACGGGGGTGCGCACGATCGCCGACGCGGCGCGCCTGATCAAGGCGTCCGGGCGCACGAACACCTCCGTGGTGGTGGATTTCCTCCACTTCAGTCGCTCGGGCGGCATGCCCGCCCACCTCGCCGCCGTCGATCCCGCCTTGTTCCACTACGCGCAGGTTTGCGACGCTGGGCCCGACATGCCCGCCCCCACCGACACGCCCGCGCTGATCCGCGAGGCGCGGACGGGCCGGCTCTTGCCCGGCGAGGGCGCGCTGCCGCTCGGCGCGCTGATCGCCGCGCTCCCGCCCGGCCTGCCCCTCGCCATCGAGGCGCCGTGCCGCGCCACCGCCGAGCTGCCCGCCATCGACCGCGCGCGGCTCGCGTATCACGCCATGACCACCCTGCTGGAGGAGGACTCATGCTGAAGCCAGGCGACAAGGCCCCCGATTTCAGCGGCCGCGACGAGAAGGGCAACGCCGTGAAGCTCGCGGACTTCAAGGGCAAGACGGTCGTGCTCTGGTTCTATCCCAAGGCCGATACCCCCGGCTGAACCGCCGAAGGTTGCGGGTTCCGCGACCTCAAGGGCGACTATGCGAAGAAGGGCGCCGTTATTCTGGGCGTATCGTTCGACACCCCCGCCGAGAACAAGAAGTTTGCCGAGAAGTTCAACTTCAACTTCCCCCTGATCTGCGACACCGACCGGACTATCGGCACCGCCTACGGCGCCAATGCCGATCCCGGCAAGGGCGCCCAGCGCGTGGGCGTGGTGATCGACAAGGATGGCAAGATCAAGGAGTGGCACGGCCGCGTCGACGCGCGGGCCTGGCCGGCGGAGGTGCTGAAGTCGATCTAGCCCACCGCGCCGTCGAGCTGGCCGAGGCCCTGCTGCGCGAGGCGCGCGCGCACCAGACCGCGGACGAGCGTGCCCGGGCGGGGCGGCTCGCGCGGATGATGGCCGATCCGCACGGCAAGGAGCTGACGATCGCGCTGGCCGATCAGGCCTTCCGCAGCCACCGGTCGGAGCGCATCGCCGATCAGCTCGTCTACCTGCTCGAGCGCTACGGCGTGCCGCAGTACATGGACTGGTGGGAGCGCGTGGCCCTGCTCCTGGGTGGGGCCATGGCGCACTATCTTCCGAGCCTCGTGGTCCCGCCCATCGTGGCCCGGCTGCGCCACGAGACCCAGGACGTCATCCTGCCCGGCGAGGCGGAAGAGCTAGCGCGCTATCTAGTAGAACGCCGCCAGGCCGGGCTCCGCCTCAACCTGAATCAGCTCGGCGAGGCGATACTCGGCGAGGCGGAGGCGGCGCGCCGGCTGGAGGCCTACCTCGCCCTGCTGGCGCGCGACGACGTGGAGTACATCTCCGTCAAGGTGTCGTCGGTGTTCAGCCAGATCGACCTCGTCGCCTTCCCCGCCACGGTGGCGCGCGTGGCCGAGCGGCTGCGCACGCTCTACCGCGCAGCGGCGCGTCACCGCTATACGCATCCCGACGGGCGCGTCACCGCGAAGTTCATCAACCTTGACATGGAGGAGTACCGCGACCTCGACCTCACGGTGACGGCGTTTTGCGCGGTGCTGGACGAGGTGGAGTTCCTCACCCTGAGCGCGGGGATCGTGCTCCAGGCCTATCTGCCCGATTCGCATCGCGTGCAGCGGGCGCTGACCGTGTGGGCGGTGGCGCGGCGGGCCCGCGGCGGCGCTCCCATCAAGCTGCGCATCGTGAAGGGCGCCAACCTGGCCATGGAGCGCATCGAGGCCGCCGTGCACGGCTGGCCGCAGGCGCCCTACGAGACCAAGGCCGAGGTCGACGCCAACTACAAGCGCATGCTCGAGTACGGCTGCCGGCCCGAGCACGCGGCGGCCGTGCACCTGGGCGTGGCCAGCCACAACCTCCTCGACGTCGCCTACGGCCTCGTGCTGCGCGAGGCCCATCACGTGGAGCCGTGGGTGGAGTTCGAGATGCTGGAGGGCATGGCCAATCATCAGGCCCGCGCGGTGCAGGCGCGCGCCGGCGGCCTGCTGCTCTACGCGCCCGTGGTGCGCGCGGAGGACTTCCACAGCGCCATCGCGTATCTGGTGCGCCGGCTGGACGAGAATACCGCCCCCGAGAACTTCCTGCGCCACCTCTTCGACCTCGAGCCGGGCTCGCCGGACTGGCTGGTCGAGCGGGATCGCTTCCTCGCCGCCTTCGAGCTCAAGGCGACCGTCTCGGACGTGCCCCGGCGCACTCAGGACCGCCGCGCCGAGGCGCCGGCTGTCACGCCGCTCGACGCGCCGTTCGAGAACGAGCCCGACACCGACTGGACGTTGGCCGCCAATCGCGCCTGGATCGCGGAGGTCATCGGCCGCTGGCGCGAGCGTGCGCCTGAGGAGATCCCGCTCCAGATCGGGGGCGATCTCGTCGCGGGGATGCGGCAGGGCGAGGGCCACGATCCTTCGCGCCCCGGCCGCGTCGCCTACCGCTACGCGCTGGCCGGTTCCGCCGAGGTAGACCGCGCCCTCGCGGTGTCACGCCACGCCCAGCCCGGCTGGGGCGCCCGCGGCGTCGAGGGGCGCGGCACGCTGCTGGAGGCCTGCGCGCGAGAGCTGGCCCGCCGGCGCGGCGACCTCATCGGCGCCATGGTCGTGGACGGCGCGAAGACGGCCACCGAAGCCGACGCCGAGGTCTCCGAGGCGGTGGACTTCGCCCGCTACTACGCGCGCTCGCTGCGGCAGGCCGGACCCGACCTGCGCGATTGCCGCATGGAGCCGCTCGGCGTGGTGGTGGTGACACCGCCGTGGAACTTCCCGCTCTCCATCCCCGCCGGCGGCGTGCTCGCCGCGCTCGCCGCCGGCAATGCCGTCATCCTCAAGCCCGCGCCCGAGGCGGTGCTGGTGGGCTGGGGGCTCGCGCAATCCCTCTGGGCGGCGGGCGTGCCGCGCGAGGTCTTGCAATTCGTCCCCTGCCCAGACGACGAGGTGGGCCGCGGGTTGGTGACCGACTCGCGCGTGGGCGGCGTCATCCTCACGGGCTCGGTGGAGACGGCGCGTCTCTTCCTCGGCTGGCGACCCGACCTGCCGCTCTTCGCCGAGACGAGCGGCAAGAACGCCATCATCGTCACCGCGCTGGCCGATCGCGATCAGGCGATTCGCGACCTCGTCCGCTCGGCCTTCGGCCACAACGGCCAGAAGTGCTCGGCGGCGAGCCTCGCCATCTGCGAGGCCGAGGTGTACGAGGACGAGGCCTTCCGGCGCCAGCTGCGCGACGCGGCCGCCAGCCTGGCGGTGGGCGGCGCGTGGGACCTCGCGAGCCGCATTACGCCGTTGACCCAGCCGCCGTCGCCCTCGCTACGGCGCGCGCTCACTACCCTCGACGAGGGCGAGAGCTGGCTGCTCGAGCCGCGGCCGGACTCGGAGAACCCGCGACTCTGGTCCCCCGGCATCAAGCTCGGCGTGCGACCGGGCGCGTTTTTCCACCAGACGGAGTGCTTCGGTCCCGTGCTGGGGGTGATGCGCGCCGCCGATCTCGACGAGGCGATCGCGCTCGCCAATGCTCAGCCCTTCGGCCTGACCAGCGGGATCCAGTCGTTGGACGATCGTGAGATCGCGCGCTGGGCCGACGCCGTCGAGGCCGGCAACCTCTACGTGAACCGCCCCATCACCGGCGCCATCGTGGGCCGTCAGCCCTTCGGCGGCTGGAAGGCCTCGTCGGTGGGCCCGGGCGCCAAGGCGGGCGGCCCCAACTACTTGCTGCAGCTCCTGCGCTGGCGCCAGGCATCGCTGCCCGCAGACGACGGAGAGCCCCTGCCCGAGGCGACGGCGGCGCTGCTCGGGCGTAGCGTGGAGGCGCTGGGCGATGCCGACGCCCGAGCCCTCGTGGAGGCCAGCGCGCGCAGCTACGCTCAGGCCTGGCGCCGGCACTTCAACCGCGATCACGATCCCATGGCGATACGCGGCGAGCGCAACGCCTTCCGCTACCGGCCCTGCCGGCGCGTGATCGCGCGGGCCAGCACAGCGCGCCCGAAGGCGGCGGCCGCGCTGTGCCAGATCCTCCTCGCCGCCTGCGTGACGGGCACGCCGCTCACGCTGAGCCTCACGCCGGACTCGGGCGCCGTGGACTGGGTGACAGAGCTGGGCGGCGTCGAGCTCGCGGTGGAGGCAGACGCAGGCTTCGTGGAGCGCCTAGCGCACCCGGGTGAGGCAGAGCGCGTGCGCGCCTGGGAGCCGGTCTCGACGGCGGCGCACGCCGCCGCCAACGCCACGCGCCTCGCCATCATCGACGCGCCCGTTCTCGCCAGCGGGCGCCTCGAGCTCCGCTGGTACCTCCGCGAGCAGGCGCTGTCCCGCGTGCTCCACCGCTACGGCAGCCTCCCCGCTAGTTCTTGGGCCTGACCGCGTCCGCCGTGCCCTGGATGAAGGCCTTGATCTTCTCCACCTGCTCCGCCGTCAGCTTGCCGGTGTAGTCCGGCATGCCCACGTTCATGAAGGGGCCCTTGAACACGATCTTGTCCAGATTGCTGATGGCGTCGGCCGAGGAAAAGCCCAGGTTCGTGATGTTGCCGCCGCGGTCCACCCCGGGCACGCCGTGGCAGAACACGCAGTAGCTGACATAGAGCGCGGTGCCCTCCTTCACGTGGGCGGCATCGTACTTCACGCCCTGCACCAGCGCGCCCTGCTGATACGCGACAAACTCGGGCGCCGGTTGGCCGCGGCCGATGGCGAAGGTGTAGACGGTGCCCGGCCCCTTGCGGTCGGTGGCCCGGTGCATGACACCGTAAACGCCGCCCCAGCCCACCGCGATCGACACGTACTGCTGGCCGTCCACCATGTAGGTCACCGGCCCCGCCACCACGCCGGTGCCCGTCGCCGTCTCCCAGAGCTTGTCGCCGGTGGTGGCGTTGTAGGCGACGAAGCGGCCGTCCGCGGTGCCCTGGAACACGAGGTTGCCGGCGGTGGTGAGGGTGCCGCCGTTCCAGGGCGACACCTGCTCGTGGGTCCACGCCGCCTGCTGCTTCACCGGGTCCCACGCGATGAGGCGCCCGAAGGGCTTGCTCTTTGGCGGCTCGACGTTGGCGTACATGGCGAGGTTCCAGCCCATGCCGCCGTGCGGCTCACCGGGCGTGTTGCCGCCCATCTTCCAGTTCAGGTTGTCCATCAGATTGACGGGCACGCCCTGCACCGGCATGTAGGCGAGACCAGTCTGGGGGTTGAACGACATCGGGTGCCAGTTGCGCGCGCCGTAGGCGCTGGGGATGATCTCGCGCGGCCGGTCCACCACGCGGGCTTCCGGCGTCTCCTTCGGTCGCCCCTCCTGGTCGTAGCCGGTGGCCCAGTTCACGTCGACGAAGTTCTTCGCCGAGATGAGGCGGCCGGTGGTGCGATCGATCACGAAGAAGAAGCCGTTCTTGGGCGCGTGCAGGATGACCTTGCGCGTCTTCCCGTCCATCTTGAGATCGGCCAGGATCATCGGCTGCGTGGAGGTGTAGTCCCAGTTGTCGCCCGGCGTCTCCTGGTAGTGCCAGACGTACTTGCCGGTGTCGGGGTTCAGCGCGACGATCGAAGCGAGGAAGAGGTTGTCCCCACCTGACGGGCTCCGCTTGCTTCGCGCCCACGGCGAGCCGTTGCCGGTGCCGATGAACATCAGGTTCAGCTCGGGATCGAAGCTCATCGTGTCCCACACCGTGCCGCCGCCGCCCGCCTCCCAGTATTTCCCGCTCTGATCCCAGGTCTTGGCGGCGCGCGCCATCGACTCGTCCTCGAAGGGCTTGGAGGGATCGCCCGGGACCGTGAACCAGCGCCACTTCTGCGCGCCCGTCTCGGCATCATAGGCAGTGATGTAGCCGCGCACGCCGTACTCGGCACCGCCGTTGCCGATGATCACGTTGCCCTTGAAGACGCGCGGCGCGCCGGTAATGGTGTACGAGCGCCCGCGGTCGATGATGGTGTCCTTCTCCCACGCCACCGCGCCGGTCGCTGCGTCCAGCGCGATCAGCCGGCCGTCGTAGGAGCCCACGTAGACCTTGCCCTTGTGGAGGGCGACGCCGCGGTTGACCACGTCGCAGCAGCCCTTGTAGCCGGCTTCCTTCGGTACCTGAGGGTCGTAGGTCCAGAGGCGCTTGCCGGTGCGGGCGTCCACCGCGTGCACCACGCTCCACGACGCGGTCACGTACATGATGCCGTCCACCACCAGCGGCGTGGACTCCACGCCGCGCGTGGACTCGAGGTTGTACGACCAGACGAGGCCCAGCACCTTGACGTTGTCCGTGTTGATCTGGCGGAGGCGGCTGAAGCGCGTCTCGGCGTAGTCCAGGCCGTAGCTCAGCCAGTCGCGGGTCTCGCGCGCGTTGGCCCGGATGGCGGCGCCGTCGATCTTGCCGGTGGCGGCCCGGATGTGGTCCGGGGACCCCTTGGCGGGGGCGCCGCCCTGGGCGAAGGCCCCGCTGCTGATGAGGCTGGCGAAGGTGAGGGCCGCGAGTGCCGCCGTCGAGGCTATGCGCTTCATATCCCCTCCTCCGCGCCGATCCTGCCAGAGGGCGCGAGCGAGGTCAACGGCGCTTCGCCTTGACCTAACGACGGCGGCTCGATACTAAGACAACGCATGGGTACGTGGTCGCGGCGGACTTTCCTATCGGCAGTGGGCGCCGCCGCGCTCTCTCCCCGCTTCGCCTTCGCGCAGCAGGCCGAGCGCGTGCAGCGGCTCTGCTGGCCGTCCTTCGCTTCCCCACGCGCCGAGTCCTACAACGCCGCCTTCATCCAGCGGCTGCACGAGCTGGGTCACGTCGAGGGGCGCAATCTCGTCATCGACTTCGCCCTGGCAGAAGGGCGGAGCGAGCGGCAGGCGGAGATCATCGCCGACTTCGCGCGACGCGGCTGTGACGTGTGGGTCGCCGCGGGCGGCGAGCAGACGCTCACCGCGGTGGAAAAGGGCTCCCGCGACACGCCGATCATCATGGTGGCGAACGACTACGATCCGGTGGCAACAGGACAGATCGCCAGCCTGGCACAGCCGGGAGGCCGGATCACCGGAGTCGCCCAACTGCAGTCCGAGCTGCCGGCGAAGCGCCTGGAGCTGCTGAAGGAGCTGCTCCCCAAGGCGAAGCGGGTCGCGGTCCTCGCCGATGCCGCCACCAGCGGGCAGCTCGCGGTGACACAGGCCGCGGCCAAGCGGCTAGCGCTCGATCTGCACGTGACCGAGTTCAAGAGCGCCCCCTACGACTACGAGCGCGCGTTCGCGGAGTCCGTCCGGGCCAAGTCGGACGCGGTTCTGATCCTCGTCTCCGCCGGCTTCGTGCTGGCACGGCGGCAGATCACGTCGCTGGCCCTGAAGCATCGTCTGCCCTCGATATTCGGCAACTATCTCTGGGCGGAGGCAGGCGCGCTCCTGTCCTACGGCCCCAACTTCTCGGAGGTCTATCGGCGAGCGGCCGAGAAGACGAGTCAGCTGCTCAAGGGGGCGAAGCCCGCCACCCTCCCCGTGGAGGAGGCGACCGCGCTGGAGCTGGTCATCAACATGAAGACGATGAAGGCGCTGGGGATCGCGATTCCCCCGCCGGTGCGCCTGCGCGCCGACCGGGTGATCGAATGATTCGGGCGGGTCTAGACGGCGGCGGAGCCGCGGGTCGGCGCCGCGCCCGCCTCGTCGAGGTGGGCGATGCAGTTCAGCAGGCTGACGCGCCACGGGACCTGCGCGTCCACGATGGTCACCGAGGTGTTCTCCCACCGCTCGGGCGCGAGCGTGCCCTCGGCCAGGGCCAGGTGGCGCGCGGCGAGCGAGCGGCAGACCAGCCCGTGCGTCACTACCGCGAGCGTGCCGGGCGTGGCCCCGCTGAGCGCGCGCACGCGCTCCCAGGCGCGGTCCACGCGCGCGTGGAACGCCTCCCACGTCTCGCCATTGGGCGGGGCGTAGTTGGGAGCGAAGAGGTCGAAGCCCAGCGCGTCGTAGGGCGTGCCGCGCACGTCACCGAAGTTCCGCTCTTGCAGGAGGGGGTCGAAGCCGAGCGGCGCGCCGGTGGCCGCGCGCAGTCGTTCGGCGGTCGCGGCGGCACGCGCGAGGTCGCTCGACAGGATCCGCACAACACTTTCGCCGGCGAGCCGGCGAGCGAGCGCCGCGGCCTGGGCCTCGCCCCGCGGCGACAACGGGATGTCCGGCTTCTGCACGACGCGCGAGGCATTGCCCGCCGTCTCGCCGTGGCGGATCAGGAGGATCCGGCGCACGCGCGTCAGGTCTGGAGGTCGCCGACGGCGGCGGCGAGCGTCTCCAGCTCGGCGCGCCACGAGGGCGGCGGCGCGATGGGCCGCAGCACGAACTTGGAGAAGCCGACGGCGATGAAGCGCTCGAGGAGCGCGCGCAGCGCCGGGTAGCCCACGGGTGTCAGCTCCACCGACCGCGGCCGGCGGGCCGCCATCGTGCGCGCGGTGGCGGGATCGAGGGCGGCGCGCGCATAGCCGATGCTCATGCCGAAGTGCTCGGGGCTGATCGTCCGCCTCGCCTTGGCCGCGGCTTCCTCGATCACCACACGGCCCGCGGCGGCTTCCTCCGGCGTGCAGAGGGACGGCAGCCAGCCGTCCGAGAGCCGCCCGCAGCGCTCCAGCGCGGAGGGGACATTGCCCCCGAGCCACACCTCGAGCGGCTGCTGCACCGGCAGAGGATTGATCTTCACGTCCGTGAAGCGGCCCGCCGGGCCCTCGTGGCTCACCGTCTCGCCCGCCCACAGGCGACGCAGCAACGGCAGCGCCTCGTCGATCACCGCGCCGCGCTGCTTGGGCTCGACGCCGATGGCCTCGCGCTCCGGCGGATAGGTGAGCCCGGGCACGAGCGTCACCAGCAGGCGCCCGCGCGAGAGCACGTCGAGGGTCGCAAGCTGCTTGGCCAGGCGGAGCACGTTGCGCCCCGGCAGGAGCGCGGTCGTGCCGAGCTTGAGCCGCGGGTTGCTCGCCCCCGCCCACGCCAGCCCCACGAGCGGATCGGGCACGGGCCCCGTCAGCACCTCGGAGAGCCACAGCGAGTCGAAGCCGAGCTGATCGATGCTGGAGACGAGGTCGGTGAGGGCCTCCGGGGAGGATGCCGCGCCCGATGCCCCCACCCCGATGCGGATCTTCATCTCGCCGACAACGATACCCCAACTGGAGGCTTCGCGTCACGCCGCCGCCACTCCGCCAGCCGCTCCGCCGCCACGTAGAAGGCCGGCACCAGCAAGACGCCCAGGATGGTGACGGCGAGCATGCCGCCCACCACGGCGGTGCCGATGGAACGCCGGCCCGCCGCGCCCGCGCCGGAGGCGATCACCAGGGGCAGCGAGCCCAGGATGAACGCGAACGAGGTCATCAGGATGGGACGGAAGCGCAGCCGCGCCGCCTCGCGCGCCGCCTCGACGATGGCCATCCCGTGCTCGCGCCGCTCCTTCGCGAATTCCACGATGAGGATGGCGTTCTTGCTCGCGAGGCCGATGAGCAGCGCCAGGCCGATCTGCGCGTACACGTCGTTGGCGTACCCGCGCAGCCAGATGGAGCCGAGGGCGCCGAGCACGCCCAGCGGCACCGCCAGGATCACCGCGAGGGGCACCAGCCAGCTCTCGTACTGGGCGGCGAGGACGAGGAAGACGAAGAGCGCGGACAGCGCGAATACGAATCCGGCCCGGCCCCCCACCTCGAGCTCCTGATACGCGAGGCCCGACCACTCGTACGCCATGCCAGGCGGCAGCACGCGCCGCGCGATGTCCTGCATGGCGGCGATGGCCTGCCCCGAGCTGGCGCCGGGCGCGGTGTCGCCGGCGATCTCCACCGAGCGGTAGAGATTGTAGTGGGAGACGGTGTCGGGGCCCGTCTTCGGCTTCACGCTGACGAGCGTGCTGAGCGGCACCATCTGCCCGGCCTGACCGTTGACACCGGGCTGACTCCGCACGTAGAGGCGCTCCACATCGCGCGGGCTCGCGCGGAAGGTGGGCTCGGCCTGCAGCTGCACGCGATACACGCGGCCGAAGGCGTTGAAGTCGTTGACGTAGAGCGAACCCAGGAAGATCTGCAGGCTCTCGAACACGTCAGAGAGCGGGACCCCGAGCGCCTTCGCCTTGGCGCGATCCACCTCGGCGTCGAGCTGGGGCACGCCCGGCCGGAACGCGGTGAAGATAGAGGCCAGCTCGGGCCGCCCGCGAGCCTCCTCGATCACCTGGCGGGCGGCCGCGTCCAGGTCCTGGAGCGAGCCGCCGGCCACGCTCTGGAGCTCGAACTGGAATCCGCCGCCTGAGCTGATGCCGCGGATGGGCGGCGGCGGGAATACCAGCACGAACGCCTCCTGGATGCCCCCGAGGCGCGCGCGCAGCCGCCCCAGAATCGCGTCGGCCTGGAGCTCGCGCGTCTTGCGGTGGGGCCATGGTGTGAGGCGCGGGAAGAGCGAGGCCACGTTGGGGCCGTTGACGCCGGAGATGAAGCTACGGCCGCCGATAGCCACGACGGTCTCGACGCCCGGGGTCTCGAGCAGGATCTGCTCGATCTGGCGCACCACCGCGTCGGTGCGCTCGAGCGAGGCGGCGTCGGGCAGCTGCACGTTCACCAGGAGATAGCCCTGGTCCTCGGTGGGCGCGAAGCCGGTGGGCACGCTGCGCAGCAGGAAGTAGCTGGCGCCGCTCAGCACCAGGAGCACCACCACCGCCATGGCGGAGCGCCGCACGATGCGCTGCACGGCCCGGTCATAACCCGCGGTGAGGCGGGCGAACGCGGCATTCCACATCCGCGTGAGCCAGCGGTCCCGACGGCGATCGGCCGGCCGCAGGAGCAGCGCGCAGAGCGCGGGCGTCAGCGTGAGGGCGTTCAGCGCGGAGAGCGCCACCGACACCGCGATGGTGAGCGCGAACTGCCGGTAGAGCTGGCCGGTGATGCCGGGCAGGAAGGCGATGGGGATGAACACCGCCATCAGCACCAGCGCGGTGGCCACCACCGGCCCTACCACCTCGGCGGTAGCGCGCCGGGTGGCCTCGCGCGGCTCCAGCCCCTCCTCGTCGAGATGGCGCTGGGTGTTCTCCACGACCACGATGGCGTCATCCACCACGATGCCGATGGCGAGGACGAGGCCGAAGAGGGTGAGCGTGTTGATCGAGAAGCCGAAGGCCCCGATGACGGCGAACGTGCCTATCAGGGACACGGGGATGGTGAGCGTCGGGATCAGGGTGGTACGCCAGTCCTGGAGGAACACGTACACGGTGAGGACGACGAGCCCAATGGCGATGAAGAGGGTCAGCACCACCTCCTCGATCGACACGCGAACGAACTCGGTGGTGTTGTAGGGGCGCTCGTGGTGCACGCCGCTCGGGAAGCTCGGCGCCAGCCGCGCCATGGCCGCCTGCACCCCGCGCGACACCTCGAGCGCGTTGGCGCCCGGCAGCTGGAACACGCCGACGAGGGCGGAGGGCTTGCCGCCCACCCGCCCGAACGAGCCGTAGTTCTGCGCGCCCAGCTCGACGCGCGCGACATCGCGGACGCGGAGGATCGAGCCGTCGGATCGCGTCCGCAGGATGATGTCCTCGAACTCCGCCGGCGTGGAGAGGCGCCCCCGCGTGGTGACGGTGTACTGGAACTGCTGGCCGGGCGGGGCGGGAGACTGTCCGATCTGCCCGGCCGCGGCCTGAAGGTTCTGCTCGCGCACGGCATCGGCCACGTCGCCCGCGGTGAGACTGAGGCTCGTCAGCCGGTCGGGGTTCAGCCAGAGACGCATGCCGTAGTCGCGCCCGTTGAACACCGTCACCTGCCCCACGCCCGGCACCCGCGCGAGCACGTCCACGACCTGGAGGGTGGCGTAGTTGGACAGGTAGAGCTCGTCGCGGCTCCCGTCCGGCGAGGTGAGCGCGACGATCTCGACCAGGTCGGGCGACTGCTTGGTGATGGTGAGGCCCTGCCGCACCACGTCCGGGGGCAGCTTGGCCTCGGCGATGGCCACCCGGTTCTGCACGTTCACGGCGGCGATCTCGAGATCGGTGCCCACCTTGAACGTCACGTTGAGCGTCATGGTTCCGTCGCTGCCGCTCCGGGACGACATGTAGATCATGTTCTCCACGCCGTTGACCTGCTGCTCGATCGGCGTGGTCACCGTCTGCTCCACCACCTCCGCGCTGGCGCCGGGATAGGTGGCAGTCACCACCACCTGGGGTGGGGTGATGTCGGGAAACTGGGCGATCGGCAGGAGGGGCAGCGCCGCCGCGCCCGCCACGACGATGACGATGGCGAGGACGGAGGCGAAGATGGGCCGGTCGATGAAGAAGTTGACGAACACGGCGCCTATTCCGCCGTGGGTTCTACGCGCAAGCCGGGCCGGACCTGCTGTAGCCCCTTCACCACGACCTGCTCCCCGGGCTTCACGCCGTCCTCTACGACCCACAGGGTGCCGATGCGGGGCCCCATCCGGACGGCGCGCGCCTCCACCGTCTGGTCCGGGCGCACGACGTACACCGAGGCCGAGCCCTGGCTCTCCTGCACCGCCGCCTGCGGCACGACGACCGCGTCGGGCCGCTCCTCCAAGAGTACGCGCAGGCGCATGTACTGGCCCGGCTGGAGCAGCCGCTCCGGGTTCGGGAACACCGCGCGGAGCGCGAGCGTGCCGGTGCGCGGATCCACCGCGCGGTCCACGAAGTCGAGCCGCCCCTCGTAGGGATAGGCGCTGTCGTCCTGGAGCGTGATGCTGATGCCGCTGCCGCGCCCCGCCGCGAGCTGCCCCTGGCGCCGCCGCCACACGGAGAGCGCCTCGCGCTCGCTCACGCTGAAGTTAACGTACATCGGGTCCTGCGTGGAGACGGTCGCGAGCAGCGTCGGCTCGCCCCGGCCCGCGAGGCTGCCCACGCGCACCTCGGCCCGGCCCATGCGCCCGGTCAGCGGGGAGCGCACCATCGTGTAGCCCAGCTGGAGGCGCGCCGCGTCCACCGCGGCCTCGTCGGCGCGCACAACGGCGCGCGCGTTCTCGATATTGGCGAGCGCGGCGGCGAGCGCGGCCTTCGCGTTGTCCACGGCGGCGCGATCGGCCTGCACGGTGGCGTCGAGCGCGGTCATGTTGGTGCGGATCTGGTCATACTGCTCGCGCGCGATCAGCTCCTGCTCGAAGAGCGTGCGGTAGCGCCGATCCTGCGCCCGGGCGTTCTCCAACTGCGCCTGATCGCGGACCAGGTTGGCCTGCGCCTGGCTCACGTCCGCCTCGCGCTGGGTGAGGGCGGCCTGGGTCTGGCCGAGGGCGGCGGTGTCGCGCGCGACATTGGCCTGCGCCTGGCGCAGCGCGGCCTCGAAGGGGCGCGGGTCGATGACGAAGAGGAGATCGCCCTCCTTCACGTCGGCGCCGTCGGGCACGGCCTGCCGCTCGATGAAGCCCTCTACCCGCGCCCGCACGTCCACCGTCTTCACTGCCTCGGTCTGGCCCACGTACTGGCTGTACACGGGGACGGGCCGTTGCGCCGCCGCTACCACCGTGACGGCGGGGGGCTTCGGCGTGGCGTTGACCTCGGGCGATCGATTGCAGGCGGCGACCGCGAGCGTCATCGCCGCGAATACGACGAAGGCCAGGGCCCTGGGGTAGAAAGCGCTCACGGGATTAAGACGACCTCGGCCCGGCCCCCGCTTCAGGGCAAAATGCCCTATGGACCCGGCCGATTAGAGGCAGCAGTCCCATCCCCGGTAGTAGACCACGATCACGAGGGTGATGGGTTACGTTGGCTTCGTGACCGCCCTTGCCATCCGTGCCCTCGCGGCTCTCGCCCTCGTCGCCGTCATTGCCGGCGCGGCGGCGGCGCAGCCGACGGGTGAGGCGCTACCTGGGCTCGAGGCCTACGACCAGCTCATGACTACGGTGCTGCGCACGTGGCGCGTGCCCGGCGCGGGGCTGGCGGTGGCGCGCGACGGCCGCATCCTGCTGGCGCGCGGCTACGGGCTCGCCGATCGCGCGAGCGGCGCGCCGGTGGAACCCACGAGCCTCTTCCGCCTGGCGAGCCTCTCCAAGCCGGTCACGGCCGTGGCCGTGCTCCAACTGGTGCAGGAGGGCCGCCTCGCCCTCGACGCAAAGGTGCTGCCCATCCTGGGCGAGCTCGGGCCGCGCCCCGGCAAGATCAGCGACGCGCGCGTGCGCAACATCACGGTGCGCCACCTGCTGCAGCACTCCGCCGGCTTCGATCGCGACAAGTCCGGCGACCCCGTTTTCATGCCATACGCCGCGGCGGCGGCGAAGCGCCAGGGCGGGCCCTTGCCGCCCGACTGCCCCAGCATCATGCGCGACACGCTGGAGCGGAAGCTCGACTTCACTCCGGGCGAGCGCTTCGCCTACTCCAACATCGGCTACTGCATCCTGGGGCGCGTGATCGAGCGGGTGGCGAGGGCGCCTTACGAGGCGCACGTGCGCGAGCGCGTCCTGGCGCCCGCGGGCGCCGCGCGCATGAAGGTGGGCCGCACGCGCGAAGTGGCCGAGGGCGAGGTGACCTACTACGACTTCGAGGCGAAGGAGGAGCGGGCGATGCCGGGGCTCGGCGTGGCTCGTGCGCCGCGGCCGTACGGCGGCTTCGCGATCGAGACGATGGACTCCTACGGCGGGTGGATCGGCTCGCCGATCGACTTTCTCCGCTTCGTCCTCGCCATCGACGGCCGGCGCGGCCCGGCGCTCCTGAACGCCGCCACCATCGCTCAGATGCACGCCCAGGCCGCGCCGCAGGACCGCGCCGGCGGCGAGGAAAGCACTCCCCAGGGCAGCTTCTACGCCCTCGGCGTGCGCGTGCGACCCGTGAAGGACGGCGTCAACGTCTGGCACTTCGGCTCGCTGCCGGGCACGGTGACCATCGCGCTTCGCAGCGCCGACGGCTTCGCCTGGGTGGTCGCCTTCAACGGGCGGCCCGCGGACCGCAACGTGTTCCGCTATGCCGTCGATCGCGCCCTGTGGGAGGCCAAGGCCAAGGTGAAGAGCTGGCCCGCAGGAGACCTGGCCGCCGCGCGGCCGTGAGCGTCAGCCCGCGTTAGGCGTCAGCTCTTGAGCGAGCGCACCACGGCCAGCACGTCGCCTGGATCGGGCCGCACCTGGTAGTTCCGCGCCACCGAGTACCAGCGCACGACGCCGTCCCTGTCCACCACCACCGTGGCCGGCCGCGGCACGTCCTGGCCCTCGGGCCCGCCGCCCTTGTGGACCAGGCCGTAGAGCTCGGCCACCCGCAGCTCGCGATCGGCCACGAAGCGGTAGCGGAGCCGCAGCCCCTCGGCGAGCTTCTGACTCTGCTCGTTGGGATCGGGCGACACCGCGATGATCTCCATGCCCGCCTTCTCGGCTTCCGACAGCTGGGCTCCAAGACCTTGGAGCTCGCCTACGCAGAAGGGTCACCAGGAGCCGCGGTAGAAGACCAGCACCACCGGCTTCTTGCCCCGATACTCGGCCAGGGTGACGGGCTTGCCGGAGGCATCGAGCAGAGTGAAGTCCGGCGCGGGCTCGCCCACCCGAAACGCGACGGGCGATTCGGGCACCCGCGCGAAGATGAAGTTGTACCAGGAGCCCATGACGAACAGGAACGCCGTCATGCCCAGCGCTACCCAGGCGGGCCAGCGCCGGCCGCGCCCGCGCACCACCGCCAGCACGGCCAGCAGCGTGGCGACGGCGAAGGCAAGCACGTAGCCCTCGGGATGATTGCGCACGATCGCGACCCGGAGCAGCAGGATGTAGGTCCCGATGGCGCTGACGGCGAGCAGCACGCTCAGAATGGCGAGGCGAGTCGATGCGGTCACACGATCATTCTGCCACAGACAATAAAGGTGCAAGCGGCCCCACGGGTTTGGTATCAAGTAGGGAGATGATTGTCGTACTGGCCAAGGCCCCCGCGGCCGAGCCCAAGGCCGCCCCCGCCCCGAAGACCACCGTCTCCGCCGTCGAGATGGGCGCCCGCCAGCGGGAGATCTCCGTCTCCGAGTTCTTCACCAAGAACCGGCACCTCCTCGGCTTCGACAACCCGCGCAAGGCGCTCCTCACGTGCGTGAAGGAGGCGGTGGACAACGCGCTCGACGCCGCGGAGGAAGCCGGCATTCTCCCCGACGTGGTCGTCACGGTGGAAGTGGCGGCCAACGGCGGCCCACCGCCGCCGGCCAGCCAGGCCACCCGCTTCCGCGTCACCGTGGCCGACAACGGCCCCGGCATCGTGCGCCAGCAGATCCCGCCCATCTTCGCCAAGCTCCTCTACGGCTCGAAGTTCCACCGCCTGCGCATGAGCCGCGGCCAGCAGGGCATCGGCATCTCCGCCGCTGGCATGTACGCTCAGCTCACCACCGGCAAGCCTGTGCAGATCACCTCACGCACGGGCCCCAAGGCGGCGGCGCACTACTTCGAGGTGCAGATCGACACCAAGAAGAACGAGCCGCGCATCTTCGAGTCGAAGAAGATCGACTGGGAGCACCCGCGCGGCACCCAGGTGACGATGGAGATCGAGGGGCGCTATCAGAAGGGCCGCGCCTCCGTGGACGAGTTCCTCGAGCAAGTGGCCATCGCCAACCCGCACGTGCGTCTCGTCTACAAGATGCCGGACGGGGTGGCGCGCGAGTTCCCGCGCACGATCGAGGAGCTGCCGCCCCAGCCGAAGGAGATCAAGCCGCATCCCTACGGCATCGAGTTCGGCGTGCTGCTCCGCATGCTCCACGACACGCGCAGCCACTGGCTGACGGGCTTCCTCTCCGGCGACTTCAGCCGTGTGTCCCCCGCCCTTGCGCAGGAGATCTGCAAGACCGCCAAGCTCTCGCCCAACGCTCGGCCGCGCAACATCCACGGCGCGGACGCGGAGGCGCTCTACAAGGCCATCCAGGCCACCAAGATCATGGCGCCGCCGTCGAACTGCATCTCGCCCATCGGCGAGAAGGCGATCCTCCACGGCCTCTACAAACAGATCAAGGGCGAGTTCTACACCGCCGTTACTCGCCCGCCCGCCGTCTACCGCGGCAACCCCTTCGTGATCGAGGCGGGCATGGCCTTCGGAAGGGGGCCGGAGCAGGCCGCCGCGGCGGCCGCCTCCGCGGAAGCGCCCGCGGTCCCGCTGGCCGAGGGCGAGCAGGCGGACGACGACAGCGAGCTGGCGCGCGTCATCCGCTACGCCAACCGCGTGCCGCTCCTCTACCAGCAGTCCGCCTGCGCCACCTTCAAGGCCGCGCTCGAGACCGCGTGGAAGAACTACGGCGTCGCCCAGTCGCGCGGGGCACTTCCCGCCGGGCCCATGGTGATCTTCGTGCACATGGCGAGCGTGTGGGTGCCGTTCACCAGCGAGTCGAAGGAAGCCATCGCGGACTACGACGAGATCCGCAAGGAGATCAAGCTCGCGCTCCAGGAGTGCGGGCGCCGCCTCGGCGTCTTCCTCCGCCGCCGCGAGCGCGCCAAGAGCGAATTCCGCCGGCGCAACATCTTCGAGCTCTACATCGAGGAGGTCGTCGAGGCCTGCGCGCGCCTCAAGGGCGGCCGGCTCCCGAAGGAACGGCTCAAGGCGCAGCTCCAGAAGATCGCGCTCAAGCGTACCGGTGGGACGAAGACCGACCAGATCCTCGGCCACGACAGCGGGCCCGAGGGCCTGCCGCACTCGATCATCGTGACGCCTGAGGGCACGGAGGGCGAGGCGCCGGTGCTGCCGGAGACGACGGGGGCCGTGGCGGAGCCTGAACCGGCGAAGAAGACGAAGACCAAGGCGAGGGTCGTGAAGAAGTCGAGCAAGAAGCCCACCAAGAAGGCGAAGAAGAAGAGATAGCTATGGCCAAAGCGGCGACGGCGAAGAAGCTCGGACCGGTGGAGAAGAAGCTCATCAGCGTGGCCGACACGGTGATCACCGCGGCGGAGAAGAGCAAGGACCCGACGCTGGCCATCCCCGTGCGGAGTCTGGCCAACATCAACTTCAACGCCAAGCGCGGCATCATCGAGTTGGGCAAGCGCAAGCAGGCGCGCAACTTCTTCAACGTGGGGATGGCGAAGAAGTTCATGCAGACCGTGCTGGTGGCGGACGCGCTCTCGGAGCTGCAGCGGGCGAACCTCACCACCTCGCTCCGCGAGATCTACTACCGCACCAAGCACACCATGAAGGGCTCGCACGAGAACACGTTCGACGGCCAGAACGAGTCCGATCCGCTGATCGAGGATCTGGAAGTCACGCTCGCAGCGCTCCGCGAGGAGCTCCATGTGCGCGCGGAGAACGCCGGCAGCATCGTGGGGCCGGTGGTCTTCGGCGACGACGGTGACCGCGTGGACTGCGCGCGCCTGGGCAAGGGCGGCTACTCCGTACCGTCCATCGTGGAGCCCGAGTACATCGAGATCCGCCGCTGCACGGCCGACTTCGTCCTCCTCGTCGAGAAGGGGACGCAGTGGAACCGCCTCTCCGAGGACAAGTTCTGGCGCCGCTACAACTGCGTGCTCCTCACCGGCAACGGCCAGCCCCCGCGCGGTGTCCGCCGCCTGGCTCGACGCCTCCACGAAGAGTACAAGTTGCCCGTCTACGTCCTCGTCGACAACGACCCCTGGGGCTACTACATCTACTCGGTGGTGAAGCAGGGCTCCATCAACCTCGCCTTCGAGAGCGAGCGCATGGCCATCCCCAAGGCCAAGTTCATCGGCCTTTCCAGCGCGGATGCCGACACCTACGGCCTGCCCCGCAACGTGGGGATCAAGTTGAATGACAAGGACATCGGTCGCGCGAAGGAGCTCCTGAAGTACCGCTGGTTCGAGAAGAAGCCCTGGCAGGAGGAGATCAAGCGCATGCTCGGCAGCGGGCTCAAGTACGAGCTCGACGCGCTGGCGAACAAGGACTTCCGCTACCTCACGAAGACCTACCTACCGAAGAAGCTGAAGGACGAGGACTGGCTGGACTAGAAGCAGTGACGCGATGACAGGCCAATAGGCATGCGGGTTGTCATCATGTCGGCGGCCGGCGCCATCACCCGACGTGGACGTGGTGACAAGTCCTTCCCCGAGCGGGTGGTCACCATGTCATCGCTTCTGGTCCTTGCCGACCGCTTCGGGGCATGACACCCTTCATGCCGAACGCTGAACGGTCGTCCCCTTCCGGAAATCCCGAGGGAGGTTAGCCATGGGCCGCGGATTCCGATCTGGTTTGTCACTGCTACTGGTCGCCGGCCTGATGGCCGTGACCGGGCTCGAGGCCAGGGCGCAGACCCCCAAGAAGGGAGGGGTGCTGAAGGTCGCCGTGCTCGGGGACCCGCCCACGCTCGACGCCCACTGGACAACGGCCAACTTCGTCGAGGTCATCACCCAGCACATCTACGAGAGCCTCTACACGCTGGACCAGAACTACCAGCCGATTCCCGTTCTGGCCGAGGCGCTCCCCGCGGTGAGCGCGGACGGGCTCACCTACACGATCAAGCTGCGCCCGGGCATCCGGTTCCACAACGGAAAGGAGATGACCAGCGAGGATGTGGTCGCTTCGCTGAAGCGGTGGGGAGGGTATGCCGTGCAGGCCAAGGCCATGTGGGCTTCGGTGGACGGCGTGCGGGCCGTCGACCGGTCCACGGTGGAGATCAAGCTCAAGGAGAAGTCGGGCATCGTCCTGATCGCCTTGGCCAACGCCAACAACTTCGCCGCCGTCTATCCGAAGGAGATCGCCGAGAAATATCCGACGCCGGCCAAGGTCACCGAGTACATCGGCACCGGACCCTTCAAGTTCGTCGAGTGGAAGCCGGACGTCCACATCCGGATGGTCCGCTACGACGACTACAAGCCGCGAGCCGAGGCGGCAAATGGCTACGGCGGGCGGAAGGTCGCCCACGTCGACGAGATCCGGTGGATCCCGATGCCGGAAGTGGCCACGCGGGTTGCCAGCCTCGAGTCGGGAGAGGTGGACTTCGCCGATGACCTCCAGGCCGTGGCCTACGACCGTCTCAAGGACAACCCGAAGGTCCGACCCCTCATCGTGCGGCCCTACGCCTGGGGCATGGGGGTCTTCAACAAGAAAGAAGGCCTCATGACCAACGTGAAGCTCCGTCAGGCTGTGCAGGCGGCCATCGACATCGAGCCGATCATGCGCGCCGCGGTGGGGAACCCGCTCTTCTACCGGCTCGACTCGGGGCTGGCCTTCACGGAGCAGACGGCCTGGCACTCGAAGACCGGCGGCGACCGCTACAACCAGAGGAACAAGGACAAGGCCAAGAGGCTCCTGCAAGAGGCCGGGTACAAGGGAGAGCCCGTCCGCTTCATGACGACCAAGGAGTACGAGTGGATGTACAACATCGCGCTGGTGACCAAGCAGCAGCTCGAAGATGTTGGCATGACCATCGATCTCCAAGTGGTGGACTGGGCGACCCTCGTCCAGCGACGGAACAACGAGAAGATGTACGACATCTTCACCACGGGCATGTCGCTGGTGCCGGACCCGACCCAGCACCCCTATCTCCGCTGCGACTGGCCGGGCTGGACCTGCGACGAGGTCATCACCAGCCGCATGGACGCGATCCGAAAGGAGCCCGACCCGGCGAAGCGCCGGGTTCTCTGGGAGGAGGTCCACCGGACCTTCTACGAGCGGGTCCCCGTGATCCGCTACGGCGACCTGTTCGGGCTCCGCGCCATGCAGGCGTCCGTCAAGGGCTACAACGAGAAGATGGCCTTCCCACGTTTCTACAACGTGTGGCTAGACAAGTAGAGGGCTGAGCGGTCGACCACGGCGACTGCGCACCGCGCTTCGCGGGCCTCCGCGACGCCCTCGGCGACACGATTGCCTCCGCCCTCGAAGTCGGTGCCGCCCTCACCGTTTACGTCGACAAGCAGTGCGTCGCCGACCTCTGGGCCGGCCACGCCGACGCCGCCCGCACGCGCCCCTGGGCCCGCGACACGATCGTCGACCTCTTCTCCGTGGGCAAGGCGATCAGCGCGGTCTGCCTTCTCCGCCTGGTCGAGGCCGGCCGGCTCGATCTGGACGCGCCCGTCGCGCGCTACTGGCCCGAGTTCGCGCAGGCGGGGAAGGCGCACGTCCCGGTGCGCTACTTCCTGACCCACGAGGTGGGGCTCCCCGCCGTCGCCCGCACGCTGCCGCACGATGCCTGGGGCGACTGGACGCTGATGACGGAGACCCTCGCCGCGCAGGCGCCCTGGTGGGAGCCGGGCACAGGCCACGGCTATCACGTGAACACGCAGGGCTTCCTCATCGGCGAGGTGATCCGCCGCGTCACCGGCCAGTCGATCGGCGCCTACTTCCGCGAGCAGCTGGGCGGGCCCGCAGGCATCGACTGGCACTGGGGGCTCGGGCCCGAGCACGACGCGCGCTGCGCCGACTACATCTCGCCGCCGCCTAGCCCCGAGCAGGCGGAGCGCGTGCGAGGGCTCGACGCGGGACCGGGAGACCTCACCGGCCTGCCGCTCATGCGCTTCAACGCCTACTGGAACCCGCCGGGCCTCTCCGGGATGCGCATCGTGAACACGCGCGCGTGGCGGGCAGCGGAGGTGCCGTCGACCAACGGGCACGGCAATGCGCGGGCGATCGCGCGCCTCTACTCGGCGCTGGCGACGGACGGCCGGCTGGACGGCGTGCACGTGCTCGCGCCGGAGACGGTGGCGCGCGCCATCGCCGAGCAGGTGAGCGGGCCGGACCTCGTGCTGGAGCGCCCCACGCGCTACGGGCTCGGCTTTCAGCTCACCATGCCCGAGCGGCGGCTCGGCCCCGGCCCGCGCGCCTTCGGGCACTTCGGCGCGGGAGGCTCGCTCGGCTTCGCCGATCCGGACGCACGGGTGGCCATCGGCTACGCCATGAATCAGGGCCGCATGGGCTGGCAGCACAAGCACGTGCGCCACCTGATCGACCTGGTGTACGCCGCGCTGTAGCTCTCCTACGCCCGCGGCCGCAGCACGTCTATCGCCCATGCGAGGTCTAGCCGCTCGCCCCGCCAGAAGGGCAGGCCAGTTCGCGGGGTGACATGGAGGCCGGCTTCAGCGTGCCGAGCGCGCAGCATGGCGACCGGATCCGAGAGCAGCGACGGCGGAATCGGGGCGTCCGGCACGAGCTCGCCGTTCGGGCGATGAAAGTGCAGCGCGTCATCGGGGCCGCGGGCGATCCCGAAGCCTTCTTCGTGCACGGCGCGGTGGTGCCGGCGGCAGAGAAGCGCGAGATTCGACAGCGTGGTGGGCCCGCCGCGGGCCCAGTGGCGGATGTGATGGCCTTCGGTGAAGCGGCTGCCGCAGCCGGGGAAGCGACAACCGTTGTCCCGAGCCTGTAGCGCGCGCCTGAGCGCCGGCGGAATGGTGCGGTTGCGGGCGGCGACCTCCACGATGCGCCCCGCGTCGTCGTGGCGCATGACGGTGCGGCTCGCGTCACAGGACAGCCGCGCCGACGTTTCCGCGGAAACGTGAGAGCCGTCCTCGAGGGCGGACTGGCCGGGCTGGTCGGGATCGGCCAGCACGGGGGCGTCGACGTGGACCACAACGTGGTAACGCTCGGCGGGGGTCCCGGGCTCGAGGCCTTGGTGGAGCGCGGTGGCCGCGAGGAGCGCCAGGGCGTCGGCGCGCTGTTGAGCGGGCGTGGGCGGGTCGCCGAGTGGGTCGGCCGGTGCGTTGAACGAGGTGGGGAAGCGGCCCTGGTAGAGGGCCTCGCACGCGGCATCCAGCGCCTTGACGAGGAGCGCGCCGGCCTCGGGCTCCAGCCGCCCGCGGAGCACCACGGTGCCGTCGTCGTCGTGGAAGACATGAAGCGCGCGGTTCCGGTAGCGGAGCCTGGCCTCGCGCGCCTCCGCCTGCCGGTCCACCCGGCGCCAGCCCCGAACGATGCGCTCCACGTGGGAGGCGGTGCCCGCCCGGCCCACGGCGAGCAGCCGCTCCTCGGTCTCCGGCGTCGCCACCCGGGTCAGCGCGCGCACCTTGGCGTAGGAGAGCTCGCCGCGGGCCAGCGCCGCGGCCAGCCGGGGCAGCGCCGGCAGGGCGCGCGCCACCCGTACGCGCTCGCGGGCGGCGCCGAGGTTCATCCCCACCCGCCAGGCCAGCCACTCCGCGCAGGAGCGGAAGCCGGTGTTCCAGCCGCCGCCCTCGTCGAACTCGCGGATGAGGTCCAGCAGGCGAGCCGTCGCGGCGTCGAGATGGGCCGACAGCTCGGCAATCTGGTCGCCCAGGCGCTCCAGCTCGGCGACGCACGGGTGGGTCGGGATGAAGGTGACTTCGCGGGTCTGCTCGATGACAGCGAGCGTGGCGATCGACATGGCGCATCCTCCTGTTGCCCGACTCTACACGGCGGTTCTCGCGCGGCCGGAGTGAGCGCAGGCCAGGCGATCGGCGCCGGAGGGATGATCTTCGGTGGCCGCGCGCGGGATTGAGCGCCCTGAAGCGACAGGGCCCCGCGCGTGGGCATCCATGCGCGGCCTCCCAGCGCGTGGAAGCCGGCGGCCTCGGGGCCGTCAAGACGTATCAGTTTCGATACGTCGACGCGACACGTTGACGTCCGGCGGCGGCGCCTCCTACGATGGGCGCATGGCGGAGTACGTGATCCAGACCCGGCGGTTCACCCGGAAGGAGTACGACCGGCTCATCGAGTTGGGAATCTTCCAGCCCGATGAGCCCCTCGAGCTGATCGGCGGACAGCTGCTGGTTGCCGAGCCGCAGGGGGAGTATCACTACCAGGGCATCTGGAAGACGGCGCATGCCCTCGAAGCCGCGTTCGGGCCTGGGTGGTTCGTTCGACCCCAGGGCCCGATCGGGCTGGACGATGAATCAGAGCCGGAGCCCGACGTGGCGGTGGTCGCCGGCACCCTCGACGACTACCTCCGCGAGCACCCGGCGTGCCCGGTGCTGACTGTGGAGGTCTCCGAATCGAGGCTCGGCTTCGACCGCCGGCACAAGGGCAGCCTCTACGCGCGGGCCGGTCTGGACGACTACTGGGTGGTGAATCTGATCGACCGCGTGCTCGAGGTGTACCGCGAGCCGGTCCCCGACCCGGACGCGCCCTTCGGCTGGCGCTACGCGCGGCGGGAGGTGCTCGACCCTTCCATGCTAGCTACCCCGCTCGCCGCGCCGAACGCCCAGATCCGCGTCGCCGACCTGCTGCCCTAGCGCCTACCTCGTCGCGGGCTGCCCGGCCCGGGCCAGGATGCGCCCCACGTTGTCCGGCGCGAAGAACTCGGGCGCCGGGATGATGCCCGCCAGCGTGCTGAGAAAGTCGCTCATCGCCTGGGGGTTCGTGCTCATCGCCTGGAGGAGCTGCTGCATGTCGGGCGGCGGCGGATCCTCGAGGTTCGCGAACTGACAGGTGAGGTCGTACTTCGGCAGGGCCTGCACGTCGCGCGCGTGCTGATACGCGGCCATCGCCTCCTCGAAGTCGCGGCTGCCCGCGAGCACGTCGTGGAGCGCGGCCGCCATGGTCTCGGCGTCGCGGAAGGCGTCGCTGATGCCGTGGGCGGTGATGGGGTCCTTGTGGTAGCCGGCGTCGCCGATCAGCACCCAGCCCGGGCCGTACGGCTTGCGGAAGAAGTTGGGGAGATCGGCCGTGCCCACAAAGCGCGCCTCGCGCTTGGCGGCGCGGATCCGCTCGGCCACCGCGGGCACCTGGGCGACCGTCTGCATGAAATAGCCCTCGATGTCCTTGCGGATCGCGTCGAAGTCGGCGCGGGGCCAGCTCACTACGCTGAGCGTCTGCCCGTCATGGGTGGGCGCGAGCCCGAAGGCCGCGCGCGGACGGATGTAGCCCTCGAACCGATCGGCGGGGAGACCGCTCCAGTAGGTGTAGTACCCCACGGAGATGACGGGGCGCTCGTTGTAGCATTCTGCCCGAACCGCCTTGGCGACGAGGGAATGCCGCCCGTCGGCTCCGACGATCACCTCGGCGCCATGCGACACCGACGCGCCGCCCTTTAGGTGGCCGCGGATTCCCACCGCTGCCCCGTCCTCGAGCAGGATCTCGTCGACGGCGAAGCCCTCCTGCAGCTCAGCGCCCGCGCGGACGGCCGCGTCCACGAGCATCTTGTCGAGCACGGTGCGCCGGGGACAGAGGGCGTAGGCCGTGCCGGCCACGGGCCGCAGGGGGCCGGCGATCGTGAAGGGCCCGAAGTCGAAGGCGTAGGTCCTGATCGGCGGGCTACCGCTCTCCTTGAGCGGCTTGGCGAGGCTCCACCGCTCGAGCGCGGCCACTCCGGGCGGATGGACGATGTGGGTAGAGATCGTGTCGCTCGGGAACGTCGCCTTGTCCACGAGGAGCACGCGGTGCCCCCGCTGCGCGAGGAGCATCGCGGTCGGGGCTCCCGCGCAGCGGGCCCCCACGACGATGGCGTCGTATCGGCTGGTCATATGGCCTGGCCCTCCTTTGCGGGCCGCAAGTTGCATGACCCGTGCCGTGCGGGAGGCCGCTGCGGCCCAGAACGTCGCCTTCAGGGCAGCTTCTGGTAGCGGCCCCGTGTAGAGTCGGGAGACTATGCGCGGCGCCTTCCGCCATCGCGACTTCCGCCTGTTCTGGTACGGTCAGCTCGTCTCCCTCATCGGCACGTGGATGCAGAGCGTGGGGCAGGCGTGGCTGGTGCTCGAGCTCACGGACTCGCCGTTTCAGCTCGGGCTCGTGACAGCGCTGCAGTTCGTGCCCATCCTGCTGCTCTCGCCGGTGGGCGGCGCCCTCAGCGACCGCGCGGGGAAGCGCGATCTCCTGCTCGTGACCCAGGCGGCTATGATGCTGCAGGCGGCGGCGCTGGCTCTGCTGGTCTGGAGCGGGCACGTGCGGTACTGGCACGTGGCCGCGCTGGCTGCCCTTTACGGCCTCGGCCGCGCGGTCGAGATTCCGGCGCGGCAGTCCTTCATCACCGACCTGGTCGGCCGCGCGGACCTGCCCAATGCCGTGGCCCTGAACTCGCTCGTGTTCAACGGGGCACGCATCGTGGGGCCGAGCGTGGCCGGGCTCCTCATCGCGCGCTACGACGTGGCGGTGGCCTTCTTCCTCAACGCCTTGTCCTTCGTGGCGGTGCTGGTGGCGCTGCTCGCCATGCGCATCAAGGGCGCGCCCGATCCCGCGGGGCAGCTCGGCCTTCGCCAGGGCGTGCTGGGCGCCGTCACCTACGCGGCGAGCACTCCCAGCGTGGGCTTCATCCTCTCGCTCCTGGTGGTGCTGAGCCTGCTCGGGCTCAACTTCAACGTGGTGGTGCCGTTGATCGCCCGCGACGTGTTGAACGAGGGCGCGCAGGGCTTCGGCTATCTGATGTCGGCGCTGGGCGGAGGCGCCGTGGTGGGCGCCGGCAGCATCGCCCTCATGCGCCGCGATCGCCCACCCCTGGCGTATCTGGCGGGCTCGGCGGCCATTCTCTGCGCCGGGGTGGCCGCGCTGGGCCTGGTGGCGCACTTTCCGCTGGCGATGGTGACGCTGGCCGTCCTCGGCGCGCTGCAAATCTACTTCACGACCTCATGCAACACCACGCTGCAGCTCAGCACGCCCCAGGCCCTGCGCGGCCGGGTGATGGGCCTCTACGCCATGGCCTTCGCGGGTGTGACGCCGTTCGGCGCGCTGCTGGTCGGGACGCTGGCGGAGCATCTCGGCGTGCGCGTCGCGTGCGCCCTCAGCGGCAGCGCGGGTGTGGCGGCGGTGGCGGCGCTGGTGATCTGGACGCGGCGGCGCGACGCGATGGCGCCGCCGCCTCAGCTCTCGACGTAGAATCGGCGAGGGCCGAAGGAGGACCCGGCATGGCGAACACCGAGACACGCGCACCGGACTGGATCGGTGTCATTCGGGAGCTGGGGCCGGGCTTCGCCGCCCGGGCCGCCGGGCACGACGCCAACGACCGCTTCGTTGCCGAGAACTACGCTGAGCTGAAGGCGCGGCGCGTCTTCTCGGCCGGAGTGCCCGCGGAGCTGGGGGGCGGCGGGGCCACGTTCCGCGAGCTCTGCGAGATGCTCCGCGTGCTCGCGCACTCGTGCAGCTCGACGGCGCTCGCCCTGTCCATGCACACACATACCCTCGCCAGCACCGTCTGGCGCTGGCGCCATCAGAGCGCGCCGGTGGAGCCCTTTCTCCGCCGCGTCGCCGCCGAGGAGCTCGTGCTCGTCACGAGCGGCGGGTCGGACTTCCTGGCGGGGTCCGGGACGGCCGAGAAGGTGGACGGCGGCTATCGAGTGAGCGCCCGCAAGATCTTCGGCAGCGGATCGCCGAGCGGCCAGCTCCTGATGACGATGGCCATCTATGACGATCCCAAGGACGGGCCCACCGTGATCCACTTCCCCGTCGCGCTCGACGCGCAGGGGGTGGTGCCCGCCGACAACTGGCGCACGCTCGGGATGCGGGGCACCGGATCCAACGACATCGTGTTGGACCGCGTGTTCGTGCCCGACACCGCCGTCGGAGTGCGCCGGCCGCCTGGGGTCTGGGTCCCGGTGTTCTTCGTGATCTTCACCGTCGCGTTCCCGCTCGTGTACTCCGTCTATCTGGGCGTCGCGGAGGCCGCGCGCGATATCGCGGTCCGCGAGGCGGGACGCCGGCGCGGCGATGCCACCGTACAGATGCTGGTGGGCGAGCTGGAGAACGAGCTGACAGTAGCGCGCCTCGCGGTGAAGCACATGATCGACGCCGGCGACACCGACCGTATCGGGGTGGAGGCGACCAATGCCGTCGCCATCGGCCGTACGCTGGCCGGCCGCGCGGTAGTCCGCACCTGTGAGAAGGCGCTGGAAGTGGCGGGCGGCGCCGGCTTCTACCGTTCACTGGGGCTGGAGCGGCTGTTCCGCGACGCGCAGGCCGCGCGCTATCACCCCATGCAGGAAAAGCCGCAGACCGTCTTCAGCGGACGGCTGGCCCTAGGACTGGACGTGAACGGCTGAGCGGGACGGGGCT
>CAVVJF010000019.1:840000-899091 GCA_963748485.1 uncultured Candidatus Rokubacteria bacterium | reverse complement strand
TCAGAACCCCTTCACGTAGGGGAGCTTCGCCGCCGTCGCCTCGATGGCCCCGCCCGCGTCCAGCAGCACCGCGGTGGAGTCCCACGTCCCGTTCACGAGCTGATTGCGCGGCCCGTCGGGCACGGTGGCCTTGATCGTGCGGTCGCCGAACCGCACCTCCTGCTTCTCCACGTCCACACTGACCACGCCCTTGGGATCGCGCTCGATCGCCTTCTGCAGCCACTCGAGATCGGCCTGGCTGGCGACCAGGCACGGGATGCCCAGCATCACGCAGTTGCCGAAGAAGATCTCGCCGAAGGAGCCGCCCACGATGGCGCTGATGCCCCAGCGCATGAGCGCCTGCGGCGCGTGCTCCCGCGACGAGCCGCAGCCGAAGTTCTGGCCGACGACCAGCACCGAGGCGCCCTTGTAGGCGGGGGAGTTGAAGGGGTGCTCCGGGTTCTGCTTGCGCGCGTCCTCGAACGCGTGCTCTCCCATGCCCTCGAACGTCACGGCCTTCAAGAAGCGGGCGGGGATGATGCGGTCCGTATCGATGTCGTTGCCGGTCACGGGGATTCCGCGGCCGGCGAGCTGCTTGCGCTTGTAGTCGGTGGTGGCGCTCACTTGAGGATCTCCCGCACGTCGGTGACGACGCCGTTGATGGCGGCCGCCACCACCATGGCCGGGCTCATGAGGAGCGTGCGCCCGGTGGGGCTGCCCTGGCGGCCGATGAAGTTGCGGTTGCTGGAGGAGGCGCTCATCTCGCGCCCCTGGAGCTTGTCGTCGTTCATGCCGAGGCACATCGAGCAGCCGGCCTTGCGCCACTGAAAGCCGGCGGCCTGGAAGATCTCGTGCAGGCCCTCGGCCTCGGCGGCCTTGGCCACCTGCTGCGAGCCGGGCACGATGAGGGCGCGCACGTGCTTGGCCACCTTGCCCTTCTTGGCGACCTCGGCGGCGATGCGCAGATCGGACAGCCGCCCGTTGGTGCACGATCCCACGAAGGCCACGTCGATCTTCGTGCCCTTGATGGCCTGCCCCGCCTCGAACCCCATGTGAGCCAGCGCCTCGCGATACGTGGGACGCTCGGGCTCGGGCTTGGAGTCCGGCGCGGGGATACGCTGGCCGACGCCGACGGACATCTCCGGATTGATGCCCCAGGTGACGACGGGCTCGAGCGAGGAGCCGTCGATGCGCTTGACGTCGTCGAACTTGGCGTCCGCCTCGGTCGCGATGGACTTCCACCACGTGACGGCACGGTCGAAGGCCGCGCCCTGCTGCGCGTAGGGCTTGCCGCGAAGATAGTCGATGGTGGTGGCGTCGGGATTGACGTAACCGCAGCGCGCGCCGCCCTCGATCGACATGTTGCAGACGGTGAGGCGCTCCTCCATCGTCATGCGCTCGATGACGGGCCCCGCGTACTCGTAGGCGTAGCCGACGCCGCCCTTCACGCCGAGCTGATTGATGATGGCGAGGATCACGTCCTTGGCGTAGACGCCCTTGGCGAGGGCGCCCTCCACGCGCACCTGGCGGAGCTTGGGCTTGGCCATGCTGAGGCACTGCGTGGCGAGCACGTCACGCACCTGGGTGGTGCCGATGCCGAAGGCGATGGCGCCGACGGCCCCGTGGGTGGAAGTGTGGCTGTCGCCGCAGGCGATGGTCATGCCGGGCTGGGTGAGGCCGAGCTCGGGCCCGATCACGTGCACGATGCCCTGCTTGCCCGTGGCCATGTCGAAGAGGTTCAGGCCGAAGTCCTTCATGTTCTTGTACATGTGCGCGGCCATGTCCTCCGCCATCGGGTCGGCGTAGGGGCGCGTCTGGTCCGTCGTCGGGATGATGTGGTCCAGCGTGCCGAAGGTGCGCTCGGGCATGCGCACCTTGAGCTTGAGCTCCTTCAGCATCTGGAAAGCCTGCGGCGTCGTCACCTCGTGGATGAGGTGGAGGCCGATCAGGAGTTGGGTCTGGCCGGACGGCAGCGTCCGCACCGAGTGCGCTTCCCACACCTTGTCGAGCAGCGTGCGTGCCATGGGGACTCCCTCCTTCGGGGAGGCCATCGTGCCCCAGCCCCACCGTGTAGTCCAGTGAAAGGTTCTGCAGGGAATGGTAAGCTCCGCTTCATGATCGACGCCGCCCTCTTCCCCGCCCTGGAGACCCTGCTCGCGGTGGCTCGCACGGGCTCGGTCGCGGCGGCGGCGCGCCAGCGCCACATCACCTCCTCCGCCGTGAGCCAGCAGATCCGGCGCCTCGAGGCCCATTTCGGCCTGAAGCTCTTCGAGCGCGCCGGGCGCGGGGTGCGCCTCTCGGCCGCGGGCGAGGCCGCGTTGCCGGTGGTACGCGAGCTCTGGACGGGCGCGGAGGCGGCCTTCGGCCAACTGGCCGCGCTGGCCGGGCGGTCCGCAGTGACGATTCGGATGGCGGTGAGCGACTATCTGGGCAAGGGGCTGCTGGCTCCGGTGCTGCGCGACCTCCTAGACGAGGAGCCGCCGGTGCGCTTTGAGATCGTCACCGCCCACTCGCGCGCCGGCGTGCGCCTGGTGCTGGCGGGCGACGTGGACCTGGCCGTGGTGACGGGTCAGGAGATCCCGCGCGGACTCGAGGACCGCCACCTCTTCGACCAGCCCTTCGTGTGGGTGGGCCCGCGCCGCGGCCGCCGCGAGAGTGCGCCGCTGACGGAGCGGCTCCGGCGTGAGCCCGTGCTGCGCCTGGCAGCGGAGAGCCGCGGCCGCGCGCTCCTGGACCAGTACCTGGCGGGCCACCGCGTCCGGCCCGTCTCCACCATCGACGTGCCGAGCGTGTCGCTGCTCTTGTCCTATGTCTCGGGCGGTCTCGGTATCGGGCTGGTGCCCGCGCTCGCCCTGGCGGAGGCGCCATCGGATAGTGTAGTCAGCGAGCCCGCGCAGGTCCCGGCCCTGCCTGTGGCGCTCGTGTGGCGCGCGGTGGCCCGACGCCAGCCCGCGCTGGCGCGGCTGGCCGACCTCCTCGCCGCCGCCGGCGCGCGCGCGGGAGCGCGGCTGGCCCGCTCTGAGCGCAAGCCTGCTAAGATTCGCGGAGTGATGGAAAAGGGTTGAGCATGCGACGCCTCGGATGGGCCCTTCTCGCGACTGCGCTCGCGGTGTTCGTACCCTCTTCCGCCGGGGCGCAGCCGGTCCGCGTCTACCAGGTGGGCGTGGTCCTCCAGGGGGGACCCTTCTCGCTGGCCGTCGACGGGCTACGGCAGGGGCTCAAGGAGGCGGGGCTCGTCGAGGGCAAGCACGTCGTTCTTCACGTCCGGGACTCCAAGGGCGATATCAACGCGCTGGAGGCGGCCGCGAAAGCGCTCGAAGGTCAGAAGGTGGACGTGATCTACTCGGTGTCCACCTCCGCCACCCTCGCCACTCGGCGCGCCACCCAGCGCGTGCCCATCGTCTTCTACGCCGGCGCCGATCCGGTGGTCGCCGGTCTCGTCGAGAGCTTCCGGAAGCCCGGCGGACGGCTCACGGGCGTGCACGGCCAGCTCCAGGACCTTACCGCCAAGCGTTTCGAGGTTCTGATGGCGATGGTGCCGAAAGCGCGGCGCATCGCGGTGTTTTACACCGTCGGTAATCCCGCGGCGCTCGCATCGCTCGAAATTGCGCGCACCACGGCCCGCACGCTCAAGGTGCAGCTCGTGGAGCGGCCGGTCACCTCGGTAGACGAGCTTCGGAAGAGCCTGCACGCCCTCCGTCCCGCCGACGCCGACGCCATCCTGTATGTCGGCGACGCGATGGTGACGAGCCAGAACGACGTGGTCATCGAGGTCGCCCTGGCCAAGCAGCTGCCGATCATGCTGCAGGAGCACGTGGCCGTGGTGAACGGCGCGCTCGCCAGCTACGGGATCAGCTACCACGCGGCCGGCTTGCTCTCGGCGAAGCAGGTCGAGCGCATCCTGAAGGGGGCTAAGCCCGGCGACCTGCCGGTGGAGCAGCTCGCGCGGCCGTACTTCGCCATCAACCTCAAGACGGCCAAGATGCTGGGCCTCACGATCCCACGGGAAGTCCTCGTGCGCGCGGACGAGGTCGTAGAGTAGGCAAAGGAGGAAGAGGGACATGGCATCCAAGGCGGAAGAGCTCCAGACCCTCGAGGGCCTCAACCGGGGCTATCTCCTCGCCGCGGAGAAGTCCGACGTGGCCTGGTACGCCGAGCACCTGACCGAGGACTACCGCGCCACCAACCCCGACGGCTCCTTCGTGGACAAGGCGGGCTTCCTGGCGCGCATCGGGCGGCCGCACAACGTCACCAGCTTCCGGGCGCCCGACGTGCGCATCCAGCACCTGGGCGACACGGCCCTGATCCACGCGAGTTTCGAGGACACGCGCCCCGACGGCAGCCACGGCCGCGGCCGATACACCGACATCTGGCAGCGGCGGAACGGGCGCTGGCTCTGCGTGTCCGCCCACTTCGTGAGGTGTTGACCATGACGTCCACCGCTACCGCCACCGATCAGGTCGAGCTCGAGGCGCTCAATCGCGAGTACATCAGATCCGTCAGCGAGGCCGACGTGAAGTGGTTCGACGCGAACCTCTCGGACGACTTCGTGAACAGCAACCCCGACTGCTCGCTGCTGGACCGCGCGGGCTTCCTGGCCCAGATCGGCCGTGGCTCCACCGTGAAGAATCTCGGGATCGAGGACGTGCTGATCCGGGTGCTGGGCGACGTGGCCCTGATCCACGCGCGCACCACGTATACGAAGGCGGACGGGCAGCCCGGCGCGGGGCGCTACACGGATGTGTGGGCGAAGCGCGGCGGCCGCTGGGTGTGCGTGGCGGCCAACGTCACCCGGCTCTAACCGCCGAGCGTGAATCCCTCGTAGCCCTTGGCGGCGACGTCCGCGCACTTCTCGCGATACAGGCCCACGCCGCCCACGTAGGGCATGAAGACGCGCGGCTTGCCCGGCACGTTGGCGCCCGTGTACCAGGAGGCCGCCTTCGGGTAGAGGGTCATGTCGCCCACCTGGTTGACGTGCTCCACCCAGGCGTCCTCCGCTTCCCGCGTGGCCTCGATGGTCCGCTGGCCGTGGTCGCGGAGATAGGCAAGGCAATCCGCGATCCAGTCGGCGTGCTGCTCGATGGACACGATCATGTTGCTGAGCACCGACGGGCTGCCGGGACCGGTGATGGCGAAGAGGTTGGGGAAGCCGGCGACGGTGAGCCCCAGATACGTGCGCGGCCCCGCCGTCCACTTCTCCTTGAGGCTCGCGCCGCCGCGGCCGCGGATGTCGATCCGCGACAGCGCGCCGGTCATGGCGTCGAAGCCGGTGGCGAAGATCAGGCTGTCGAACGCGTAGTAGCACGTCTGCGTACGCAGGCCCTCGGGGAGGATCTCCTCGATGGGCGTGGTCCGCACGTCCACCAGGGTGACGTTGTCGCGGTTGAAGGTGTCGTAATAATCGGTATCTACACATAGTCGCTTGGTGCCGAGCGGATACGTCTTGGGCGTGAGCAGCTCGGCCAGCGCGGGGTCGCGCACGATGCCCCGGATCTTCTCGCGGAAAAAGGCGGCGGCGGTGTCGTTGGCGTCCTGGTTGGTCTGGATGTCGAGGTAGGTCGCCGCGAAGCCGAGCCCCCCGCGCTGCCAGCGCTTCTCGTACTCGCGCTCGCGCTCCTCCGCCGAGACGGCCAGTGCCGACACGTCGTTCCGCTCCACCACGAAGCCCACGCGCGACTCGCGCGCGTCCTGCCGGTGCTTGGGGTACTCGGTCTTCCAGCGGCGCTGATACTCGGGATCCATCGGCACGTTCTTGGCCGGCACCGAGTAGTTGGGCGTGCGCTGGAACACGTAGAGGTGCGCGGCCTGCTTCGCGATGATGGGGATGGACTGGATCGCGGACGAGCCGGTGCCGATGATCCCGACGCGCCTCCCGGTGAAGTCCACGCCCTCGTGCGGCCAGCTCCCGGTGTGGTAGCGCTTGCCCTTGAAGCTCTGGAGGCCCGGGAATGGCGGTACCTGCAGATCGGAGAGGCAGCCGGTGGCCATGACGCAGAACGCGGCGGACACCTCGTCGCCGCGGTCGGTGCGCACCGCCCAGCGGCGCGCCGCCTCGTCGAAGGTCGCCGACGTCACGCGCGTCTCGAACTGGATATCGCGCTTGAGATCGAAGCGATCGGCCACGTGGTTCGCGTACTTCAGGATCTCGGGCTGGGAGGCGTAGCGTTCCGTCCACTCCCACTCCTGCTCGAGCTCGGGCGAGAACGAGTAGGAGTAGTCCATGCTCTCGACGTCGCAGCGCGCGCCGGGGTAGCGGTTCCAGTACCACGTGCCGCCCACGCCCGCACCCGCCTCGAACACCCGAGCGGAGAAGCCCAGGCCGCGCAGCCGGTGCAGCATGTACATGCCGGCGAAGCCGGCGCCCACGATCACCGCATCGACTCTACGCACGCGTTCTCCTCTTGGCCGCCGGGGCCACGTGCCGATAGGCCTGCTCCACCAGATCAGCCACCTGCTTCCAGTTCGGTCGCCCGTCGATACGCACGCCGATCCAGCCGCGGATGCCCACGTAGGGCGGCCGGAAGAAGCGGGCGGGATCGGTCTTCACCAGCGCCTCCTGCTCGCCCAGGGGCGCGGGTAGCCACACCGCCAGGTGCTCGGCGCCGTGGTGGTGGTTGTCGAGCTGGGCGAAGAGGCGGCCGCGCACGCGCCAGGTTGGCTCGCCCCACGCCACCTTCTCGCTGGTGTCGGGCAGGGCGAGACAGATCGCGCGCAGCCGGTCGATGGGACCGGCCGTCGCCCCCGCGGGCGCCGCCCGCCTGGCCGGCTTCCGGACCACCCGTTGCGTCGCCATAGGACACTTGTTATAACAAGGTCCACCATGGCCGTCCACAGGCTAGCGCCGGGGCCGGTGTCCCTCTACTTCCAGCTCCACCAGCACCTGGTGGACCGGATCCGGGCCGGCGAGTTCGGGCCGGCCACCCCGCTGCCCACCGAGATGGAGCTGTGCGAGCAGTACGGTGTGAGCCGGATCACGGTGCGCCGGGCCCTGGACACCCTGGCCGCCGAGCACCTCGTCTCCCGCCGCCGGGGAGTCCGGACCTTCGTGGTGGAGGCGCCGGTGAAGTCGATCGCCCTCACCGGCTCGCTCGACGAGGCCCTGTCCTACACCGGTAACCTCTCGCTGAAGCTCCTCTCCACGGACGAGGTCCGCCCCTCGCCGCTGGTGGCGCAGGCCCTCGGCCTCGGCGCGGGCGAGCGCGTGCGCCGGCTCGAGGCCGTCGCGTTCTCCGAGGGCGAGCCGTTCGCCCACGCGGAGTACTTCCTGCCCGCCGCGGTGAGCGCGCTCTTCGCCCCCGCCGATCTCCAGGCCCACGTGCCCCTCCTCCGGACATTGGAGAAGAAGCTGGGCCGCCGCATCACCCGCGCCGATCAGACGGTGGAGCCGGTCATCGCCGACCGCACGGTGGCGGGCTATCTCGGCATGAAGCCGCGGGCTCCCCTGCTCAAGGTGGTGCGCACCTACTTCACCGAGCAGGGCACGCCCGTGAAGACCGACGTCGTCCGCTACAACCCGGAGCGCTACCGCTACACCGTGCAGCTCTTCGCGAGGAGAGAGATATGAAGATCAGCGCCTTCCACCTGATGCCGCACCGCGAGCTGCCCCCCGACTTCGAGAAGAAGCACGAGTCCGTGTGGGTGACGCCGCCGTGGCACGAGCTCGCCGATCCGAAGCGGGTGGGCCAGTACTACAACTGGACGCTGGACGAGCTCTTGTTCGCGGCGCGCGCCGGCTTCGACGGCGTGTGCACCAACGAGCATCACCAGAACGCCTACGGCTTCATGCCGAGCCCGAACATCATGGGCGCGGTGCTGGCGAAGGCGACCAACGGCTCCAACGTCGCCATCGTGCAGATGGGCGCCACGCTGCCCACTTCGAACCCGCCCATCCGCGTCGCCGAGGAATACGCGATGCTCGACTGCATCAGCGGCGGGCGGCTGGTGGCGGGCCTGCCGCTGGGCAGCCCCATGGACGTGAACTTCTGCTACGGCATCACGCCCATGGAGCATCGCGAGCGCTACCGCGAGGCCTTCGCCCTCACGCTGAAGGCGTGGCAGGCGCGCGAGATCTTCGCGTGGAACGGGCGCTACTATCAGCTCGCCAACGTGAACCTCTGGCCGCGCCCCATCCAGCAGCCGCATCCGCCAGTGTGGGTGCCGGGCTCGGGCAGCATCAGCACCTTCGACTTCGCCGTCGAGAACAACGTCTGCTACTGCTTCCTCTCCTACTCGGGGGCGAAGGCGGCGAAGTCGATGATGGACGGCTACTGGCAGGTCGTCACGGATCGCGGGAAGGACGCCAACCCCTATCGCGCGGGTTTCCTCCAGCTCGTCACCGTCGCGGAGACCGACGCGCAGGCCGAGGAGAAGTACGCCAAGCACGTCGAGTACTTCTATCACAAGTGCCTGCACTGGCCGCCCCAGTTCCTCTCGCCGCCCGGCAACCAGGACTACCGGAGCCTCGTCTCCGCGGTGGCCAAGCCTATCCGCCACGCCGTGGACCCGAAGACCCTCCGTTACCGCGACTTCGTGGAGAAGGGCTACGTCATCTCCGGGAGCCCGGCCACCGTGCGCGATCGCCTCAAGGAAGAAGTGATCAAAGGCCTCAACGTGGGCAATCTCATGGTGCTGCTGCAGATCGGCTCCATGCCCCACGAGCTGACGCTCGAGAACATGGACCTGTTCGCCAAGAAGGTCCTCCCCGAGCTCCGCGGGACGTGGAACGACGAGGGCTGGGTGAATCACTGGTGGCCGGCCGGGCTCCGCGATGCGGTGCCCACCGCCGTGCCCGCCGGCGCCCGCGCATGATCCGCGAGCAGACGCTCAGTGTCTGGCAGAACCGGGTGCGCATGCGCGTGCTCTCGGACGGCGCGGGGCCGCCGCTCGTCTACTACCACGGGCCCTGGGGTCTCAGCTGGGATCCCTTCCTCCAGGCGCTCGCCGAGCGCTTCACCGTGTACGCGCCGGAGCATCCTGGCACGTCCCCGAACGCGCACGACGACATCTACCACCTCGACAACATGTGGGACCTCATCCTCTGCCACGAGGAGCTCCTGACCGCGCTCAAGCTGGACGAGGTGGCCATGGCCGGCCACTCGTTCGGCGGGATGGTGGCGTGCGAGATGGCCGCGGCCTATCCGCGGCGTGTGAAGCGGCTGGCCCTGATCGCCCCGCTGGGGTTCTGGCGAGACGCCGAGCCGGTGAAGAACTGGATGATGGTGAATCCTCCGGACATGCCGGGCTGGGTGTTCCGCGACGCCGGCGGCGAAGCGGCCAAGCAGATGATCGGCCCCTCGGAGCCGCCGGACGCGGCCGCCGCCGCGCGCGTGAAGCTCATGTGGGCCATGGGCGCCACCGGGAAATTCCTCTGGCCCATTCCCGACAAGGGGCTCAAGAAGCGCATCCACCGGGTGACCGCGCCCACACTCCTCGTGTGGGGCAAGGGCGATCGCATTCTACCGCCTGTTTATTCTGACGAGTTTACGCAGCGCATCCCGGGCGCGCGCCTGCAGACGGTGGCGGACGCGGGCCACGCGCCGCAGGCCGAGCAGCCGCAGGCCGTGGCCCGCATCGTCGGCGAGTTCCTCGGCGGATGAGGCCGACGTGAAAGACCGGACCCTTCGCGGCAAGGTGGCGCTGGCCGGCATCGGCGAGACCACGTACTACAAGCACGGGCAGGCGCCGACGTCCGAGTTCCAGCTCGCGCTCGAGGCGATCCTGAAGGCGTGCGCCGACGCGGGCATCGACCCGCGTGAGGTCGACGGCTTCTCGTCGTACAGCAACGATCGCAACGATCCCTCGCGCATCGCCGCCGCGATGGGGCTCCCCGCCCTGCGCTTCTCCAACATGCAGTGGGGCGGCGGCGGGGGCGGCGGCTCGGCCGCGGTGGGCAACGCCGCGGCGGCAGTGGCGGGCGGCGTGGCCGACTGCGTAGTGGTGTTCCGCGCGCTCGCCCAGGGGCAGTTCCAGCGCTTCGGCGCGGCTCCGCCGGTGGCCACCGTCTCGGGCGAGCCGGCGATGACCTTCCCGTACGGCCTCATCTCGCCCGCCCAGCGCTTCGCCATGCGGGTGATGCGCTTCATGCACGACCACGGCGTGCGCCAGGAGGCGCAGCGTGCCATCGCTTTGGCGTCTTATCACCATGCGCAGAGTAACCCGCGAGCCGTGATGCACGGGCGCCCGCTCACCGCCGAGGCGTACGACGCCTCGCGCTGGATCGTGGAGCCCTTCCGGCTCTTCGATTGCTGCCTGGAGAACGACGGGGCGGCCGCGGTCGTCGTCGTCTCCGCCGATCGCGCGCGCGACCTCCGCAAGCGGCCGGCCTATCTGCTCGGCGCGGCCCAGGGCTCCGAGCACCGAAATGCCGCGCGGGCCCACAACGCGCCTCTCTACGCCACGTCCTCCTTCACCACGGTGGTGCCGCGGCTCTACGACATGGCGGGCGTCGGCCCCGCCGACGTGGACGTGGTGCAGAGCTACGAGAACTTCACCGGGGGCGTGCTCATGAGCCTGGTCGAGCACGGCTTCTTCACCGCGGAGGAGGCCAACGAGTTTCTCCAGAAGGAGAATCTCCTGGCGCCTTCGGGGCGGCTGCCGCTCAACACTAGCGGCGGCAACCTCGCCGAGTGCTACATGCACGGCCTCGAGCTGGTGATCGAGGCGGTGCGCCAGCTTCGCCGCGAGTCCACCAGCCAGGTGCCGGACGCGGAGGTTTCGATGGTGATCTCCGGGCCGATGGTCACGCCGGTGTCGAGCCTCATTCTCGGTGGTGAGTCCACGCTATGACGACATCCTATTACCTGCCGGCCGGTCTGCCCGCGCCGGTGCCCGAGCCCGACGGGCTCGACAAGCCCTATTGGGAGGGCACGCGCCGCGGCGAATTGATGGTGCAGCGCTGCAACCGCTGCCGCGCCTGGCAGTGGGGCCCCGAGTGGATCTGCCACGCCTGTCTCGCCACCGACGTGGGCTGGACGCGCGTGGACGGCCGCGGCGTGATCTACTCCTGGGAGCGCGCCTGGCATCCCGTGCATCCCGCGCTCAAGGGGCATGGGCCCTACATCGTGGCGCTGGTGGAGCTGCCCCATGCCGGCAATATCCGCATGCTCGGCAACCTGATCGGTGATCCGCGCCAGGACGTGACCATCGGCGCCCCCGTCGAGGCCGTGTTCGAGACGCACGACGACGCCAAGACTCCGTTTACCTTGGTCCACTGGAGGACGACATGAGCCAGCTCGAGATCAACGCGCCGAACCTGTGGCGGCTGGACACGCCGGGGCATGCCGGCTGGACGCGCACCGCGCGTCCGGACGACCCCAACAAGTACTTCATCGTCTCCGCCGACTGTCACGCCAACGAGCCCTCGAATCTCTGGGCCGAGCGCATCGACGCGAAGTATCGCGACCGCCTGCCCCGCGTGATCGTCGACGAGAACGGCGTGAAGTGGCGCGTCTCCGAGGGGCATCGCCCCGACCGGCTGCGCGTGGACGAGATGGAGGGCGAGGACCGGCTGCGCCAGCTGGCCGGCGCCGACCCGCGGGACCGGCTGCGCGATCATGCGCGCGACGGCATCGACGCCGAGGTGATCTTCCCCAACAAGGGGCTGTCCATGTGGGCGACGCCCGACGCCATCTTCGCCCAGGCGCAGTGCCGCGTGTGGAACGAGTGGGCGTGGGAGACCTTCGGCCCCTACAACGACCGGCTCTCGCCGGTGGCTGCCATCGCCACCGCCGACCTCGAGGGCTCCATCGCCGAGGTGAAGCGCGTGGCCAAGGTGGGCTTCCGCGCGCTCACCCTGCCCTGCAAGCCGGTCTGGGGCGCACACGACATCGACCATCCGAACTACAACCTGCCGTTGTTCGATCCCTTGTGGGCCACCATCCAGGACACGGGGCTGCCCATCACCTTCCACATCTCCACCGGGCGCGACCCGCGCGCCTCGCGGGGCAACGGCGGCGCCGTCATCAACTACGTCTCCCACTCGCTGTCGCCCACGGTGGAGCCGGTGGCCAATCTCTGCGCCTCCGGCGTGTTCGAGCGCTTCCCGCGGCTGCGCTTCGCCACCATCGAGGCCGGCATCGGCTGGCTGCCCTGGGTGCTGGAGGCGATGGACGAGGCCTATCGCAAGCATCACTTCTGGGTGCGACCGAAGCTCAAGCACCTCCCCAGCGACTACTTCCGGATGCACGGCTTCGCGTCGTTCCAGGAGGATCCGGCCGGGCTGCAGCTCGCGGCGCCGTTCAACCTGACCGACTGCTTCATGTGGGGCAACGACTACCCGCATCACGAGGGCACGTGGCCGCACTCCGCGGAAGCCATCGAGCGGACCATGAAGGGCCTCGACGACAACGCGCGCGCGAAGGTGCTGGGGCTGAACGCCGCGCGCCTCTTCGGCTTCGAGGTGCCCGCCGCGAAGCGCTAGGCGGCGAGGCCGCGCGAGCTTCGGCGCAGCAGCCGGCCCGGCAGGGCGCCGGTGTGCTCGCCACCGTCGATGACGACGGCGCCGTTGACGATGACGGTGCGTATCCCGCTCGGATAGCGGTGCGGGTCCGTGTAGGTGCCCTGCTCGCCCACCGTCGCCGGGTCGAATACGGTCAGATCGGCCGCCAGCCCTTCGCGCACGAAGCCGCGGTCCACGAGTCCGAGCGCTTCGGCGCTGGCCCCCGTCATCTTGCGCACCGCCGTCTCGAGCGTGAGCGCCTTCGTCTCCCGTACATAGCGCCCCAGGACGCGCGCGAACGTGCCGTAGTAGCGAGGATGCGGCTTGCCGCCCGACGTCGGGCCGTAGGGCGCGAGTGCCACCCCGTCGGAGCCGACCACCACCCACGGCGTGGTGAGAATGGCGCGGACGTCCGGCTCGGCCATGGACTCGAACACCACGCGGGTGGCCCCGCGGTCGGCCAGCAGCACGTCGCAGGCGGTCTGGACGCCGCTCCGCCCGCGCTCCGCCGCGATGTCGCCGATGGTGCGGCCGGCCAGCGCGGGCTCGCCGACGGTGATGGCGAGCCGCACCGCGTCCCAGGACGGCAGCTTGCCGAAGCTCGCGCAGCCGCGCGCGGCCACCTCCTCGGCGATGCGGGTCCGCGCGCCGGCGTCGCCGAGGCGCGCCAGCATGGCCTCGATGCCGCCCTCCTGTATCCACGGCGGCAGGAGATTGCGCAGCGGATTGGTGGCCGTCGTGTAGGGGTACTGGTCACAGTCCACGCGCACGCCGCGGCGGCGCGCGGCCTCCACGCGCTCCACCAACGCGGCCGCCCCGCCCCAGTTCTCCGTGCCCGAGACCTTGAGGTGCCCGATCTGCACGTGCACGCCCGCGCGCTCGCCCACCGCGATGGCCTCGTCCACCGCGGCGAGCACGCCGCCGGCCTCGTTGCGGATATGCGAAGCGTAGGCGGCCCCGTGGCGGCGCAGCACCGCGCCGAGGGCGTGCATCTCCTCGGCCGAGGCGAAGGCGCCGGGCGGCGTGAAGAGCCCAGACGAGAGGCCTATGGCGCCCGCGTCCAGGCCTTCCTCGAGCAGGCGCGCCATGCGGGCGAGCTCGTCGGGGCGCAGCGGGCGGGGCTCCATGCCGGCGACGACCAGGCGCAGGGTATTGTGACCGACCTGCAGCGCCACGTTCACCGAGGTCTCCGGAAACTCGTCCACGTAGCGGGCGAAGGTAGTCTCGCGGAAGTCGTACCAGGGACCGCTGGCGGCCAGGTACTCGCGCAGCGCGCCCACCCGGTCGGCGGGGACGGGCGCCACCGAGTAGCCGCAGTTGCCCACCACCTCGGTGGTGACGCCCTGGCGGACCTTGCTCTCCGCCTTGGGGTTCGCGGGCAACGAGTAATCGGAGTGGGTGTGGATGTCGATGAAGCCGGGCGCGACCACGTGGCCGGCGGCGTCGATCACGCGCCGCGCCTCGCCGAGGCTCGTGCCGAGGGCAGCGATGCGCCCGCCGGAGACGGCAACATCGAGGCGGCGGGCGGGCCCGCCGGTGCCGTCCACGACCTGGCCGCCCGTGACGATCAGGTCGTGCATGGAAATAACGTGGAAACGAGGCGCGCGCTCAGCGCGGCGCGGGGGGCGCCACGTTCACGCCCTCGGACTTGTTCCGCGTGATGGCCTCAGCCACGAAACCCGAGGTCTTCACGTCCTCCACGAAGCCGGCCAGATAGGCCGCGGCGGCGGCGTTCTTCTTTGCGGTGCCGACGGCCTGCTGCACCGCCGTGAACACCCCGTCGAGGATGCGCGCGCCGGGCAACTTCTTGACGTCGGAGAGCAGGCGCGGCCGCAGCCCGGAGAGCGCCTCGAGCTTCTCCTTCACGAAGAGATCGAACGAGGCTTCGATGCCCTGCGTCTTCATGAGCTTGGCGTGCTTGATGTTCCGCGAGAGCCAGAGCTCGTAGGCGCTCTTGTCGGCCACCGCGATGCGCACGCCTTCGCGGTCGACCTCGGCAACTGATCGAATGGTTGATCCCTCAGGTACGAGGTACGTCGCGGGAATCTCGAGATAGGCCGCGGTGAAGGCGATCTCGGCCGCGCGCTGAGGCTCGGCGCCGAGGAAGGCCACGTCCCACACGCCCTCGCGCACCGCGTCGCCCAGCTTGCCGGCGGTGTCGAACTTGGAGAACTCCACCGACACGCCCAGACGCCGGCCCAGCTCGCGCGCGATGTCGGGCGCGACGCCCGTCGGGTCCGTCGCCGAGGAGCCCGGCGTGACGAGGAGGAAATTGCCATGGTTGAGCCCGACGCGGAGCTTCCCGCTCGGAGCCAGCTCGGACCGCACCGCCGGAGCAATTGGGGTTGTCATGGCGGGGGAGGTTAGCACGAAGGGGCGTCTTGAGAAAGCCGGAGCGGGGGTTCATAGTCCCTGCATGCGCCCGCCACGCCCGACCATCTTCGAGATAGACCTCGACGCCGCCGCCTGGAACGTTCGCGTGGTTCGCCAGATGGTGGGGCCCGAGCGGAAGATCTACGCCGTCATCAAGGCCGACGGGTACGGCCACGGCGCGGTGGAGATGGGCGAGACCTTCCTCGCCAGCGGCGCGGACGCGCTGGGCGTGGCCGATCTCGGCGAGGGCATGCGCCTGCGCCGGCGTGGGATCACCGCGCCCATCCTCGTCTATCCGAACTCGCTGCCCGAGGCGGCGCCCGAGGCCCTCGCCCACGGGCTCACGCCGACGCTGGTGGATATCGAGAGCGCACGGGCCTACGCGGAGGCGGCGCGGGAGCCGTGCGAAGTGTTCGTGAAGATCGACGTGGGGCTCGAGCGGCTCGGCGTCGTGCCCGAGCAAGCCGTGAAGCTGATCCTCGCCATGCTGGAGCTGCCACGCCTGCGCCTGGGCGGGCTCTGCGCCCATCCGCACGCGCCAACGGGCGGCGACGCCGCGTACGCGGACTGGCAGCTCGGCCGCTTCACCGCGGTGGTGGACGAGCTGGAGGCGCGCGGAGTTCCCGTGCCCATCCGCCTTCTGGCCGCCTCGCCGTTCGTCCTGCGCTTCCCGCAGAGCTATCTGAACGCCGTCGACCCGGGCCGGATGCTGTACGGCCAGACGATGCGGGACGAGACGGCCCCGACGCCCCTGCGCTCCACGTTCCGTTCTCTGGCGACCCGCGTGATCGCCCTCAAGGAGATCTCGCCGCGCGAGCGCTTCGCGGACCAGGCGCCGTTTCCTCTCACCGCGCCCATGCGCCTCGGGATCATCCCCATGGGATTGGCCGACGGGCTCCTGTGGCTCCACGCCGATCGCGTGCTGGTACGCGGGCGGCCGGCGCCCATCGTGGCGAGCCCGTCCCTGGAGCACACGCGCATCGACCTCACGGCGATCCCCGACGCCCAGGTCGGCGACGAGGTCGTCATCATCGGCCGGCAGGGCGAGGCCGAGATCACCCTCGCCGAGGTCGCCGCGCGCCGCGGCGTCGGCATGCATCAGATCGCCCCCACCATCGGGCCGCGCGTGACGCGCGTCTACCGGAGGACATCATGATCGCGTTCATGGACTGCGGGCCGGGGGGAGCCGGATCGGCGCAGACGCAGACGCGCCGCCGGGAGGTGGTCGTGAGCGGCCGGCGCGTAAAGACGGTGGACGTGCACGCGCACTGCGGAGTGCCCGAGGCCATGGCGCTGCTGGGTCTCAAGCTGGCGCCCGACGCCCTCTTGATGTCGCGGCCCCAGGACCGGCTGGCCGCCATGGACGCGCAGGGCATCGACGTCGAAGCACTCAGCATCAATCCCTACTGGTACAAGGCAGAGCGCGACGTGTGCCGCGAGCTGATCCGTCTCCAGAACGCCGCCCTCGCCGAAGCCAGCGGCGCCATGCCCGACCGCTTCGTGGCCTTCGCCACGGTGGCCCTCCAGCATCCCGACCTCGCCGTCGAGCAGCTGGAGGAGGGCATCAAGAAGTACGGGCTGCGCGGGGTCAGCACCGGCGGCAGTGTGGACGGCGCGGAGCTGTCCGACCCCCGATTCCATCCGTTCTGGGCCAAGGTCGAGCAGCTCGGCGTGCTCGTCTTCATCCATCCGCAGGGCACCGCCGAGCTCGAGGCCAGCGGCCGGCTTAACGGCAACGGCGTGCTCACCAACACCATCGGCAATCCCCTGGAGACCACCATCGCCCTCTCGCACCTGATCTTCGAGGGCACGCTGGACCGCTTCCCGGGGCTCAAGATCTGCGCGGCGCACGGCGGCGGCTACCTGCCCTCCTACGGCCCGCGCTCGGACGCGATCATGACCACCTTCCCCGACCGGATCACGAGCAAGCTGAAGAAGAAGCCCACGGAGTACCTGCGCCAGATGTACTACGACTCCATCGTGTTCACGGGGGAAGCGCTGCGGCACCTGGCCGCCGAGGTGGGCCCGGGTCAGATCGTCATGGGCACGGACTATCCCTATCCGTGGACCAAGACCTCGGTGGACCACATCCTCGGCACGCCGGGCCTGTCCGACGCCGAGCGCATCGCCATGCTGGGCGGCACCGCGGCGGCCTTGCTGGGGATCAAGGAGTAGCGGGAGGACGTCACGATGGCCAAGACGCTGATCGCAAACACGAGCATCCTCGACGGCAGCGGCGCCGCGCCCTTCGCGGGCGACGTGCTGGTGGACGGCCCGCGCATCCTGGCCGTGCAGCGCGGCGGCGGGCTGCCCCGGGACGACGCGCGGGTGATCGACGGCGCCGGCGCCACGTGCATGCCGGGCCTCATCGAGCCGCACGGCCACGTGAGCTATCCTGACGCCGCGCGGAACGCGGATTTCACCCGGCTGCCGCCGGAAGAGCACATCCTCGTGACGCTGCGGAACGCCAAGCTCATGCTCGACTGCGGCTACACGAGCGTGCTCTCGGCGGCGGCGGCCAAGCCGCGCCTGGACGTGGTGGCACGGAACGAGATCGCGGCCGGGCGCGCGCCCGGCCCGCGCTATCTCGCCAACGGCCCCGAGATCACCGTGAGCGGCGGCCTCGGCGACGAGAACCTCCTCCACCTGCCCCACAACGAGACACCCACCTTCGCCTGGGTGGCCGACGGGCCCGACGAGATCCGACGCGCCTGCCGCATCCTCGTGCGCGAGGGCGTGGATCTTCTCAAGCTGAACGTGTCGGGCGACACCGGGCCCCGGAACAGCCGCTTCGAGCGATCCGTCATGACCGACGCCGAGGTGGCGGCGGCCATGGAGGTCGCGCGCGCGGCCGGGGTGCGGATGTGCGCGCATGCCCGCAGCGCCGAGTCCGTGAAGCTGTGCGTGCGCCACGGGATCGACATCATTTACCACGCCACCTTCGCCGACGAGGAGGCGCTGGATCTCCTCGAGGCGCGCCGCGATCAGGTGTTCATCGGCCCGGCGCTTGGGCTCACCTACCAGACCTGCCACGCGGCAAGCGAGTGGGGGATCACGCCGGAGATGGCGTGCGCCCAGGGCCTCACCCACGAGCTGGACGTGGCCGTGGAGACCATCGGCAAGATGCGCAAGCGCGGCATCCGCGTGCTGCCCGGCGGCGACTACGGCTTCGCCTGGAACCCGCACGGGACCTACGCGCGCGACCTGCTCCTCTTCGTGGACTTTCTGGGCTTCACCCCGATGGAGACGCTGGTGGCGGCGACCCGGATGGGCGGCGAGATCATGGGGCGCGGGCACGAGCTCGGGCAGGTCAAGCCCGGCTACCTCGCCGACCTGCTCCTCGTGGACGGCGACCCGCTCACCGATGTCAAACGGCTCCAGGATAAGGACGCCCTGCTCGCGATCATGAAGGACGGCACTCTGCACAAGGCGCCGTAGCTCTCACGAGTGGGGCTTTCTTTCCGGCCTATGGGACGAAAAAGAAGCATTCGTGAATCTGCTGGTCGGTGCCGACATAGGCGACATGCTGGATGTTCTCCGGCGTGGTGTACCAGCTCGTTGGGCTCGTACCCGCAGCCACTGGGACCTGGCCGGCGCTCGGCACATTGTGCTCCCAGCCTGCGGTGCCACCGATCCGGTAGAAACACTCGTGAACTAGCTGGTCCGTTCCCACATAGGCGATGTGCTGGATGTTCTCCGGCGTGGTGTACCAGCTCGTTGGGCTCGTACCTGCGGCCACTGGAACCTGACCCGCACTCGGCACATTGTGCTCCCAGCCTCCGGTGCCGCCGATCCGAAAGAAACACTCGTGAACTAGCTGGTCCGTTCCCACATAGGCGATGTGCTGGATGTTCTCCGGTGTCGTGCACCAGCTCGTCGGGCTCGTGCCGGGGGCGACGAGTGCGTTCCCCGCGCTCGGCACATTGTGAAGCCAGATGTTCTCCCCACCGATGAAGTAGAAGCATTCGTGAATCTGCTGGTCGGTGCCGACATAGGCGATGTGCTGGATGTTTTCCGGCGTCGTATACCAGCTCGTCGGGCTCGTACCTGCGGCCACTGGGACCTGACTTGCACTCGGCACATTGTGCTCCCACCCTGCGGTGCCACCGATCCGAAAGAAACACTCGTGAACTAGCTGGTCCGTTCCCACATAGGCGATGTGCTGGATGTTCCCCGGTGTCGTGGACCAGCTCGTCGGGGTCGTACCCGCGGCCACTGGGACCTGCCCGGCACTCGGCAGTCCATGATGCCAAGTCGCATCGACCAGTGGAGCTCCTATTCGCTGCGGCCCATGCCACGTGAACCCTTCGTCTCGGAAGAAGAAATCGAATCCGCGCTGTTGTCGACGGCGCGCGATCATCTCCAGGTTGCCATGCTCACCGCTAGAGAAGTTGCTCTGAATGATAGACACTTCGTCATACAGAGGGCCCGGGATACGCGCAGGCCCACTCCATCCCTCGTGAATTGGTTTGGCAACGCGAGGCACACCACAATCTCTCCAGAAGTGGAGCAAGCCACCACGCTTGCTGGGAACCATGAGCTCCAAGTTTCCGAGGTGGCCATCACCGGAGAAAGGTAAATCGCTTATCTCATCGTATCCGAAGTCACCTTGAATCACACACGGCCGTCCAAAGAACTCGCCGTCCAATTCAGGGAAGATGTCGCGACCAAACACCGTTCGATCCATCCAACCAAGAAGACCACCGGTGGCGCCGTTGACGTACACACGCAGCGAACCCGAGTCCGACACTCCCACCACGATCTGTTGGCCCCCGGGGCCAGTGTACTTGTAGCCAGCGGACGGGCTGGCTGCCCCAATCGTGGTCAGCGTCAGCGCGATGCCTGCGAGCTTAATGGAACCGGTTCCGCCGAGGTTCAGCCGCTCGATGACACCGTTCTCACCATTGCGGCGCTGCCAATATGCAAAGCCGGCGAACTGGTTAGGCACAACAACATAGAAACTACTTCCCCCGTGCTGATCGGATCCAGATCCTCGGAAATACGCGCCCGTGTATGCCATGCTTGGAGCACCGCCGGCACCGTCGAAGACATTGAACGGCCCTTTCCACAGAAACTGCCCACCGTTCTCGCGCCAATAACTCTCTACGGTTCCGTTGGGGCGTGTTGCGAGGACTTCCAGGTTTCCCAGCCGGTTGTCGGCGACGAAGCGAAAATCAGATTCGACTACAGTGGCGCCGATATATTCACCACTGCCAAAGATTGCCGGGCCATGCCAGGGAAATGCAGCGTTGTCATTTTCTCGCCAGAAATGCGCGAGCCCGCCGTCGGGCCATGCAATCACAACTTCATAGTTGCCAGTGTCACCTGCTCGGTTCTGGATCAGAAAGCCGCCCAGGGGCGACATCATTGGCCTCTCTCGCCAATCCAGTTCACCCATCGATACCTCCTCGACGCAAAGGGGGTCAGGGCCACTCGTTGCGGGCCCAGCGGATCAGGTTGACCAGAGCCCGTCCGCCGGCGGAGACGTTATTGTCCTCCAGTGTGATCCCGAGGACCGTCGTTACCTTCTGGTCGCCACTTTCTGTGCCGATTACGTAGGGCAGATTGTCGGGCCAGATCGAGAAAAGCGGGCCACCCGAGTTGCCGGCGGTCGTATCTGCTCGATGCTCGATCTCCAGGGCGTCGCCGTCAGAATCATCGTCGATGACCGCGATCCCGCTCTGGATGGTAGGACGGAGGCCGTTTGAGATCTCGAGGGGATAGCCGATGAGACTCCACATCGCCTCGTCTTCCAGGGCGTCGTCATAGACGCGGGAGCCGAGCCAGCCAAGGGCTTCCCCCAGCGGGTCGTAGAGGCGCATCACCGCCATGTCGAAGGCTGAGACGGTGCGGACACCGAAGTGACGGTAGTCGGAGACCCAGGATGAAGCGCCGCGCCCGGCGATCGACTTGCCGTCGTAGGAGCCGGGCTCGAAGAGCACCTTCCATTGACCCGACGCCGAGGTGGTCGGCAGGCAGTGGGCGGCAGTGAGGACAACTCGCGGCCCAACCAGCACACCCGTGCCGGGGCGGCTGTATGTCTCCTGCATCGGGTCGTCCCAACTCATCACCCGGCCGACGCACCAGTGGGGAAAACTCGACGGGCGAAACACCGTACGATTCTCGCTGTCGTAGACCGCCAGGGGCCGCACACGCGCCCCAGATAACCGCCGCATTTTCGTAGCGGGCACGGCCGTGAGGCGAGGCTGAAGGCTCATCTCCGCCCAGTCGGGGCGAAAGGCGCTCGTCTCCAGTTCGTCGCTCGACGTCTGAGCTAGAGTCACGAGGTCGAGGCCGTCGCCGCTGCGACCCGGCCGGCCAACGAAGCTGCCGAACGCGGCGCTCAGCTCCCAGGTCTGCTCGTCGAATACGCGCGAAAGCAGCCCGCGGTCGGCATCGATGGACTGATTGTCGCTCGACGAGACATAAATACGCGGCGTCTCCAGGAAGCGCGCGATCTCCGCTGGCATCGGGGACTTCGCTGGGGCGGGCTCTCTGAGCGCTAGCTCGTCGGGGGTAAGTGGTCCCTTATTCCGATGAGCAGATTCGTCCTTCGACATGGCGAGCCTCCCAAACCTTTCGTCAACACCAGGAAAGATAACATCCCTGGCCGTTGACGGCGGAGACGTGTCTCGCCTAGCATGCAGCTAACTCGGCCGCTCATCCTCCTTGCAAGACCGAGGTGGCATGGATCCGATCAAACGAGCCCCCGCGCGTTTGAAGCGCTTTTACCAACTCAAGCGCCGCGACCTCCTCGCACTCGGTGCTGATCCCAGCGGAATGACCACCCGTTCGTTTGCCGCACAAACACACCACTCAAGCTTGCGAGCGCTTATGGACGCTTCGCTGGTGAGTTTCGTGCCACCGGTCCTTCCTCTAACAGACGGTCTAGTAACCTGCACGCATGCGCTCGCCGTCTTTGGCAGCAGCGGACGGTTTCAATTGGGCGCGCGTCTCGAAACGGCCTCGGACGCACCCACCCTGTTCTTCATCATGGGCTTCTGCACGAACGACGATGTGGGCCATTGGTCCTTTCGACCTGGTGCTCTTAACTACCACGAAGACAGTCCGTACACTTCTCGCTCACGCGTGGGTACTCTTACTGTGGAAGGGTTCTCTACGTGGCTTAGCGAGAACTATACCGACGCCGTTTCGCGAGGTGTCACCTTCAGGCTTTACAGCAGCGCTGATCTAGCGATGAATGTGCCGACTCATCATCTTCCGGCCTGGATAAAAAAGTTCAACGGTGACCCCCACCCCTCCAGGATCATGCATCTGACGGACACTCTTGACCGGCAAGGCTGGGGGCCACAATTCGAGACTAATCTTTCAGCTATTGGCAACGATGGCACCCTCTCGTTCAACACCTCACTTTTGTTTGAATGACAGCAAGAGGAGACTCTAAATGGGACTCGGTGAGATCCTCGACAAGCCAGGCAATACCGCGCTAGCTGACCTCGATCCTTGCAGCCGCGTAGGCCTTTCGAGTGCCCCTCCCCTGACCGGGCGTAGCAATGATCCGTCGAAAAGTGCAGTAGACGGCCTTCACTGCGGCACAGGGCACGGCGTAATGGGTACCAGCAAGGCCGGCATAGGTGTCTGGGCCGCTAGTGAAACAGACGTCGCGATCCACGCCCAGACCGACGCGCTGCAGGTGGCGGCCATCGCCGCCTTCAGCAACAACAAGGAGGGCACCGGTGCGGCCGTCTTCGCGCAGAAGGCAGGAACCAAAGGCCACGCTGGATTCTTCGATGGGAACGTTTGGATCATCCGGGACTTGGGCGTAAGCGGGAACATTGATCTGCCCACCGGCAGCATCACGCTTGGGAAAGGCAGCATCACGCTTGGGAAAGAGGGGGACGTGATCCTTTCCAGTGCCGATTGCGCCGAGGAATTTGATATTTCCTCAGCGGAAGCGATCGAACCCGGTACAGTGATGGTCCTGGGCGAGGATGGTGCGCTGCACCCAAGCGATCTGGCCTATGATAAACATGTCGCCGGCGTGATTTCCGGCGCGGGCGACTATAAGCCGGGCATCATTCTTGACCGGCAGGATACCGACCGAACGCGACAGCCGATTGCGCTTCTAGGGAAGGTCTACTGTAAGGCTGACGCCCAGCACGGCCCCATTGCGGCCGGTGACCTCTTGACAACCTCTCCGACTCCAGGCCACGCCATGAAGGCGGACGATCCGTTGCGGGCGTTCGGCGCGACCATTGGTAAGGCCTTGCGCCCCCTCAAAGAGGGACAAGGAGTGATCCCGATTCTCATCGTCCTACGCTGAAGCGAGTCTTGCGGTGGCGGACTACAGTCTTCGAACCCGACTCCGAGACTTCCCCGGATCGCCGACAAGCGTTCGCGACGAGGCGACCCGTTTCGAGTGGGAATCAACAATCTCCGTGAACCGGTTGATCGTGGGCGCGGGTCTCATCGCTGCTCATAGGACGTTTTGGTGGCAAATTGATCCCTCCTCCGTCTCGGGATGGTGCGAAGTCACGATCCGCCCTCTCTAACCACTACTACGTCTTCGCGGTCATCAAGGTGATGCTGCCGCCCGGGACACCCTTGGTCGTGGCGCATACGGGTTACCTTCACGGAACACTCGGCTTCGGCTCTCGCGAGGACGACTGGAGCGTGGAGACCCCCTGGCCGCGCGCCCGCGAGCTTTGGACTGCGTTCAGCGGGTCACCGGCGAACTATGCCACCATCAGTGTCAGCACCGGGCCGATGCAGATCGTTGAAGCTCTGGCGGCCGCCGGGCTGGTCTCGAGCGCGGCTAGCGCAGCGCAGGTGCTCCTACTCTGAAGGTCAGACCCGCCGCTGCAGGAAATCCGTCACCAGCGGCCACGCCAGGTCAGCGTAGTGCGGCTGGAAGCCGGCATTGTCCGGATGCCGGAAGCCGTGATTGGCGTCGGAGAAGTAGTGCCACTCCACCGGCTGGCCGTTGCCGCGGAAGGACTCCCATAAGGGCGCCTGGATGGCCGGCGTCGCGATGTAGTCGAGCCCGCCCGCGAACACGAGCGTCGCGCACTGGAGCGTGGGCGCCAGCTTGAAGGCATGCCGGGGCCGGTGCGAGGTCTCGGGCTCGTCGCGCACGGACGGGTAGTACAGAACGATCGCCTTTACCTGCGGATGATCGGCGGCGAAGGGGATGAGGAGCCGCCCGCCCATGCAGTGGCCGATGCAAGCGGTGCGCGAGGCGTCGGAGCGCATGCGGCTCGTCAGGAACTGCCAGGCTTCGTCCATCTTGCCCAGGAACTCCTCGTCGCCGTGCTTGGCCTGCAGATCCGCGCCCATGCCGATGTGGTCGGTGCCCCCGATGCCGAACATGTTGAAGAGGTCCGGCGCCAGCACGTTGAAGCCGAGCTGGGCGAGGCGGTACGCGTCGATCTTGTAGTCGGCGGTGACGCCGTGGGCATGGTGGACCATCAAGACGCCGGGCCGTCCCGCGGAGGCATCGGGATGCGCCATGTAGCCGGGGATGCCGTCGGCTTCCTGCGTCAGCATGCGGGCGACGATGGTCATGTCCGCTCCTTGATCGAGACGCGCCAGTGGATCCGGTCCTCCTCTGGGGGATAGTCCCCGGCGGCCCGGTGATAGGTGCAGCGGTTGTCCCAGATGACGATGTCGCCCACGCGCCAGCGATGGCGATATTCACCCTCGGGCCGGATCATCCGTTCCGTCAGCTCCGCGATGAGATCGTCGCTCTCCGCCGAGTCGAGCCCCTCGATGCGCAGGATCTTGCCCGGATCGAAGTAGAGGGCGGTGCGGCCGCTTTCGGGGTGGCGCCGCAGGATGTCGTGATAGGCCGGCGGCTGGTTCTTGTCCTCGTCGTTGAGCAGCGCGGTGGCCTTCTTCCGCCCGCCGTAGGTGAACGCGCCCTTTTTCCCCACGAGCCGATTCTTGAGGGGCAGCGGCAGGGCGTCGTAGGCCGCGTACATGCTGGCGAAGAAGGTGTCGCCGCCCGTGCTCGGCACCGCGAGGGAGTAGAGCTGGGTGGCCTTGAAGGGCTCGGCGTCGTAGGCGCCGTCGGTGTGCCAGCCCTCGGCGCCGCGGCGGTAGATGGCCATGTCGAGGGCGCCGTCGGGGCCGAACTTCCCGACGCCCAGCATCGTGATCTCGGGATACTCCGGGTGCCGCGTCATCTTGGACGGATGCGGCACCACCACGCCGAATCGGCGGCTGTAGCGGAGGAAGTCCGGGATCTCCAGCGACTGGCTGGGCACCATTACCACGTTGGCGTCGAGCCAGGCTCGATAGATACGGGCGAAGCCCGCGTCGTCGAGCGTCTTCACGTCCACGCCGAGGATCTCGGCGCCGACCTGCGGGGCGAGCCGCTTGATCTCGAGCATGCCGTCGCCTCCTTACATCTGCCAGGCTTCCGTCCAGGTGGAGTCCGCGCCCACACCCTCCTGGGCCACCTTCACGTCGAGGAGATAGGGCTTGTTCTCCTTGGTGGTCTTCTCGACGCCCCGGCGGAGCGCCGGCTCCAGCTCCTTCACGGTGGTGACGCGCTCCCCGTCCACCCCCTGGGCCCGCGCCAGCGCCACGTAGTCGGTGGCGGGGCCGCCGAGCTGGAGCCCCGGGTACTTCCCCTCGCGCACCATCTTCGTGTCCGGCATCTGGCGCGCCCAGTTGTGGCGCACGATCTGATACGTGTCGTTGTTGGACACCACGGTCAGCACGGCGGTGTTGTAGCGCGCCATGGACCAGAAGCCCGCCGCGCTGTACGTGAGCGCGCCGTCCCCCAGATGCAGCGTCACCGGCCGCTCGCGTCCGGCCGCGATCTTGGCGCCGATGGCAGCGCCCACGCCGAAGCCGAGCGAGCCGCCGCCGCTCCGCGTCCACCACATGCCGCCGTGCCCCAGCGGGAGCAGCGTGGCGCGCGCGGTCGAGCTCTCCTGCACCATGGCGGTGTCGCGCGGCAGGATCTCGGCCAGATGCGCCTCCAGCACCGCGGGGTGCACCACCGCGTCGTGCTCGTGCTCGCGCACCAGGTCCTCTTCCCTGTTGATGAGGTTCGCGGCGTAGGCACGCACCTTCTCGCGCTGACGCTTCCAGCCGGCCGCGGCGGCCGCGTTCACCCGCGGGAGCGCCTCGGCGAGCGCGCGCAGGGTCCCGCGCACCTCGCACTGAACGGCCACGTCCAGCGGGTAATGACGGCCCATCAGGAGCGGGTTCGGGCCGATCTGCATCACACTGGGCTCGCCGACCGCGCCGTGCACGCCCTGGCAGCCCACGAGGAACAGAAGGTCCGGCTCGAGCCCCGTCACCTTGCGGAACTCGGCGGCGATCGGGTAGCCGCCGCAGAAGAGCGGGTGGCGGCTGGGGAAGTTTGGGAAGATCTGCCGGCTCGCGAACACCGGGGCCTCGAGCAGCTCGGCGAGGGTCACCGCCTCCGTCTGCGCGCCCTGCCGCGACACGTCGTCGCCGAAGATGATCGCGGGGCAGCGCGCCGCGCCGAGCCGCCGCGCGATGGCCTCCACGCTCTCCGCGCGCGCCGGCGCCACGCCCTCGATGCGATAGCCGGCGTCCTCGCCGATCTGGGCCTCGAGCCCCTCCTGGTTCAGGAGCGCGGCGCTGATGGAGAGATACACGGGCCCGGTGGGAGAGGTGGTGGCCTCGCGGAGCGCGCGCATGGTGGCCACGGTGATGGCCGCCGGGTCGGCGCCCACCTGATAGGCGCAGCGCGCGTCCTTCATGAGCGACCGCATGGACTCGGCCTGGCTCAGGCCGGGGAAGGGCGCGAGCCCGCGAAAATCCTGCAGCTCGGACATCCAGTCGCCGGCGATGACGAGCAGCGAGGAGCCCGCGATCTGGGCGTTGAAGAGCTGACCGGCGAGCTGATAGGAGCCGCCCATCACGTGCGCGATCACCACCCCGATCTTGCCGCTCATCCGGTGATAGCCGTCGGCCATGGCGGCCACGAGGCCCTCGTGCTTGGCCACCACCAGCCGCGGCTCGCCGGTCTCGGCCAGCGCCGCAAAGATACCGGTCTCCGCCGAGCCCGGATTCGTGAACAGGTAGTCGACCCCCGCGTCCTTGAGGGTCTGGATGAGGAGCATGCCGCCGGTGCCGGTGATGGTCTTTCGCATGGAATCTCCTCGATGGCGATGTAGGGGCGATCCTACTCCCGCGCGGGGCCGTCTGCTCGGGATCTTGCCGCGGCGGCGACGACGCGCTTGACCGCCCCCCACGCCGGGAATACCGTGGCAGCGCGCATGCCGGTCTTCCTCCTGGTCCTGCTCCTCCTCGTGGGCGGAGTGCTCGGGCTCGTCCGCCCCGCCTTCGGCGCGCCCGCCGTCACGCCCGCCCTCTTCGACTTCGTGACGTTCGACGGCATCGACTATGTGCGCTGGGAAGAAGAGCCGGGGCGGCCGCTGGCGCCGCGCGATCTCGGCGCCGAGTTCGCCACCGTTGGATGCTCCTTCGGCGAGGACTCCCGCGGGTGTCCGTACGGGATGGACGCCGGCGCCGCGTTCATGCCGGCGGGCACGCGGATGTACGCGGTCCGCGGCTACGCCACCGAGTTCCGGCTCGCCGCGGTGTGGAAGGACCGCATCTTCCTCTACCAGGCCTGGCGTAACCCGCGAGCCCGGGTGGGCGGCGACCTCTTCGACCTTGCCGGCAAGGTGCGCGCCATCGACGTGGAGACCGATGCGGCGAACCCCGGGGGGCGGCGCCAGACGGCGGTGACGGCGCCCGGGGACGTCGAGGCGCTGGTCGCTCTGATCGTGCGTGCGCAGGCGCGCCGCCCGCTTCCTCATGCGCCCGGGGAGACGCGCTACTGGCTCACCTTCTGGTTCGCCGACGGTACCACCCTCGGCCGTCCGTACTATCCCGAGTCGAGCGAGCTGATGGGCGGCGTGGTCGTCGGGGGTGAGTTCACCCGGCTGCTCGAGGGCCATCTCGCGACGATCGCGCCTCGAGCCTCGCCTTGACGGCTGAGCGGGGCCTGGGCTAACGTCAGCGCCGCAAAGGAGACCACCATGGACAAGTGGAACGTCGGCATTCTGATCTTCGACGGCGTCGAGGTGCTGGACTTCGCGGGGCCGTTCGAGGTGTTCTCGCGCACGCGGCTCGAGCCGGGCGCGGCCTCCCGGCGCTCGGAGGACAGCGCGCCGTTCCACGTCTTCACGGTGGCGCGGACGACGGACCCGGTCGCCGCCACCGGCGGTCTCGGCGTGACGCCGGCGCATTCCTTCGCTGACGCGCCCCGGATCGACCTCCTGGTGGTCCCCGGCGGCTTCGGCACCCGTCCTCTGATGGACGATGGAGAGACGCTCGACTGGATACGCCGGACGGCGGCGACGGCGCGGCGGGTAACGTCCGTGTGCACCGGCTCGCTGCTCTACGCCAAAGCGGGGCTGCTCAACGGGCGGCGGGCCACCACGCACTGGAGCGCCCTCGACCTGCTGGAGTCGCTGGACGTGGGCGTGAAGGTGGAGCGCGGGCTCCGCGTGGTGGATGACGGCATCATCTCCTCCGCGGGCGTGGCCTCGGGCATCGACATGTCGTTCTACGTGGTGGAGACCTTGTTCGGCAAGGCGGTGGCGGACGAGACCGCGCACTACATCGAGTACCGCCGCGAGACCGTGGAGGCCTGACCCGCATGGACATTGTCGACTCCCAAGTTCATCTCTGGGCTGCGGAATCGTCGGAGCGGCCGTGGCCCCCCGGCCGCGCCTCCGAGGCGCAGAAGCCGTATCAGATCCTGAAGGAGACCCTGCTCTTCCAGATGGATCTCGCCAAGGTGCGCCGGATGGTGCTGGTGCCGCCCTCATGGGAGGGCGATCGGAACGACATGGCCCTGGAGGCGGCGCGCACGTATCCGGATCGCTTCGCGGTGATGGGCCGGCTCGCGCTCGGGGATCCGAAGAGCCGCGCGCTCGTGGCGGACTGGCGCAAGCAGCCCGGCATGCTCGGCATGCGCTTCACCTTCCACAACGAGCACTACCGCCACTTCCTCACCGACGGCACCGCCGACTGGCTGTGGCCGGCGGCGGAAAAAGCCGGCATTCCCCTGATGGTCCTGGTGCCGGGGGCGCTCGATCACCTGGACCGCATCGCGGGCAAGCATCCCGGCCTCAAGCTCGTGATCGATCACGTGGGCATCGCCGTGCGCGGCAAGGCGCCGCAGGTGTTCGACGACCTGCCCAAGGTGACCGCGCTCGCCAAGCACCCGAACATCGCCGTCAAGGCATCCGGGATGCCGTCCCTGTCCGCGCAGCCGTATCCCTTCCCCGACTTGCACGATCCAATTCACCGCTTGGTCGACGCCTTCGGGCCCCGGCGCACCTTCTGGGGCACCGATCTCACCCGCATGCCGTGCACCTACTACGAGTGCATCACGCTCTTCACCCAGCACCTGCCCTGGCTCAAGGGAGAGGATCTCGAGTGGGTGATGGGCCGTGGCGTGTGCGCGTGGCTGGGCTGGCCCCTGTCGCGGGGCTGATCAGCCCGACGGGCTCTTCGGGAAGGACGCGTCCGGGTCGTAGCCGGCGCAGCGGAGCACGGGCAGGCGCGGATACTTCGGAAAGCGCGGATCACTCTCGGCGAGCGCGCAGCGGGTGAAGACGGATCCGCGCGCGGATTCGACGCGCCGCGCGTGCCGGCAGTCGGCGCACAGGCCCACGCGCTCGTCGAGGGCGCCCACGCCGCTCAGCGTCGGGTGAGCCTCGGCAGGAGCCGCCTGGCCGCCTCGTCCACCTGGGCGAGCTGATCGCCGCCCGCGAAGCGCAAGCAGAGGTGCCAGGCGCCCGCGTCGATCCACCGCTGCAGCCACTCCGCGCAGCCCTCGATGGCCCCGGCGTAGGTGGCCTGGCGGGCCATGATCACCTTCGCGGAGGCCCCGTAGTAGGTCTCCAGGAACTCGTGCAGGCGCCGCTCGGCGGCGGCGCGGTCGGGATCGAGCGCGAGCGTGACGTAAGCGGCGCCGGTGACGGCGTCGGCGGGCCGGCCCGTCGCGCGCGCGGCGGCCTGCACCCCAGGGAACTTCGCGGCGAAGTCGTCCACGCTCGGTCCGGTGGGAAACCAGGCTTCGAAGCGCGCTGCCTCGCGCAGCGCGGTGGGCCCACTGCCGCCGATCCAGATGGGCGGCCCGCCGGGGCGCACCGGCTTGGGTTCGACGGTGGCGCCCTCCAGCGTGAAGTGCTTGCCGCTGAATGAGACATTGTCGCGCGTCCAGAGGGCGCGGCAGATCTCGAGTGTCTCGAGGAAGCGCCCCACCCGCCTCTCGAAGGGCACGCCCACCGCGGCGAACTCCGTCCGGATGGTGGGCGTGTCGGTGGCGATCCCCACGCCGAGGATCACGCGCCCCTCGGCGACGCGGTCGAGGGTGCCGACGATATGCGCGAGCACCACCGGAGGCCGCAGCGCGGGAAGCAGCACGCCGGTGCCGAGGCGCACGCGCTTGGTACGGCCGGCGATGGCGGCCATCAGCGTGAGCGGCTCGTGGCGTGGGCGCGCGGTGATGGAATCGCCGATCCAGACCGAGTCGAAGCCCGCCGCCTCCGCGCGGTCGGCCATGGCGAGGAGCGGGCCGGTGTCGGGGCGGCCCGACATGATGGCCTCGCGCGTGGGGATGAGCACGCCGAACTCGGTGGCCATCTCAGTCCTTGACCTCCATCAGAGCGCTGAGCCCGCGGTGGAAGGTGGGAGCGCCGCCGGGAACCAGGCAGGTCTCCAGGATCTCGAAGATCTCCTCGCGTGTGGCCCCCAGACGGATGGCGCGCCGCATGTGGGCGACCAGCCCCGAGCGCTCCGCTCCGCGGAAGGCCAACAGCGCGATGGCGACGAACTCGCGCACCTTCGCCGACACGTGCCGGCCCTCGCCCAGCCCCAGCTCGTAGATGCGGTTGTAGGTCTCGACGAACTCCGGGTCCTGGCGCGCCGCGAACTCCCACTCCGGGTAGATATAGCCCCGGGCTTCCTTCATGCGCGCGATCAGGGCGTCCGCGCGGGCGTTCCGCCCCTTGCCGTTGTCCTTAGCTCGTGGCGCCGTCTTTCTCATGGCCTCCCCTTCATTCGCTTCGACGTGTTAGCGTGCGTGGTGTGATCGCGCTCCTCGGCGCCCGGAGGCTACCATGAACCGCGGCGTCCTTGCCCGCCTCGTGCTCGGCGCTGCGCTGCTGGGTGCCCTCGCGCTCGGCGCGGCTGGGTGCGCCACCCTCGCCGAGTGGACGGCGCCCGCCAAACGTGCGAGCGCGGCGCGGACTCCGCTGGCGGCGCGCGCGGACGAGGTCTTCTGGCGCGTGCTGCACACGGGCGCCTACGAGCGGATCCCGGAAGCGCTGGCCGTCCTCAAGGCCGCGTATGTCGCCGATCCCCACGACGCGGTGACCGCCGCGCACATCGGCTTCCTCCACATCTGGCGGCTGTCCGAGCGGACGCGGCTGCCGGGGAGCGGCGGCGCCGAGATCACCGACCACGCCGCGCTGGGGCGCAAGTTCTTCGAGGAAGCAGTGCGCCTCGACCCGGGCGACGCGCGCTACCTGGGCTTCTACGCCGGACTCCTCATGTCGGAGGGCTCGATCCACAAGGACGACAAGCTGATACGTCGCGGCTTCTTCACCCTGCAGGACGCGGTGGCGGCGTGGCCCGAGTTCAACCTTTTCACCGCGGGCTTCGTGGCGGGGCTCCAGCCGCACGACTCGGCGTTGTTCCGGCGGGGGCTCGACGCGATGTGGCGCAACGCGGACATCTGCGCGGGCGCGCCCCTGGACCGCGACAACCCCGACTACGCGCCCTACATGGGGCGGGAGACGCGGGAGGGGCCGCAGCGCGTGTGCTGGAACTCGTGGATCACGCCCCACAACTTCGAGGGATTCTTCCTCCACTTCGGCGACATGCTGGTCAAGGCGGGCGAGCCCGACCGGGCCGTGATCATGTACGGGAACGCCCGGCTGACGCCGGACTTCGCCACCTGGCCCTACCGAAGCGTGCTGGAGGCACGCATCTCCGACGCCGCTCGGAACGTGGCGGTGTTCCGCGAAAAGGATCCGCCCGCGGACGCGCCCCTCATGATGGTGCGTTCGCGCTACGCCTGCACGGGCTGTCACCAGCAGTAGTGGCCGCCCCTCTCGACCCCGCCGCCTCGCGCCGCGCGCGCTCGCCGCTTCGCCTGGCCGACTTCCGCTGGCTGTCCGCGAACATGCTGCTGGCCTCCATCGGCATGATGGGCGAGGTGGTGGTGCTGGGCTGGCTCGCCCTCGAGCTAACGGACTCGCCGTTCCTGGTGGGCCTCGCCATGGGCGCGCGGGCCCTGCCGCTGTTCTTCGTGGGCGTGCCGGCCGGGGTGCTGGCCGATCGCTGGCCGCGGCACCGGCTGCTGATGGTGTCGGGGGTCGGCCAGGCGGTGGCGGCGGCGGCCCTCGGCCTGCTCGCCCAGACGGGCACGCTGCGCCTGTCCCATCTCCTTGCGATCACCCTCCTCGCGGGGGCGCTGCGCGGGCTCGACAACGCCACGCGCCAGAGCTATGCGCACGACGTCGTGGGCGGCGCGGGCCTCGTGCAGGGCCTGGCGCTGCTCGGCCTCGCGATGCGCGTGGGCTGGCTCGTGGGATCGCTCGGCACCGGCGCCCTCATCGCCGCGCTCGGGTCGGGCGCGGCATACTACGCGGTGGCTGCGGCCTATCTCGTGAGCGTGGTGGCGCTGGCGCCGGTGGCGGCGCCGCCCAGCGCCGCGCGGCCGGAGCCCGAATCGGTATGGCGCAACGTGGTCAGCTTCATCACTCTCGTGCGCCGCGACCCGATATTGCTCGCCCTCATGTTCCTCACCGCCGCCGCCGAGGTCCTCGGCTTCTCGCACCAGACGCTCTTGCCGAGCCTGGCCCGCGACATTCTCCACACCGGTCCCGAAGGGCTGGGGGCGCTCAACGCCGCGCGCTCAGTCGGCGGCATCGTGGGCCTCCTCGCCTCCATCCGGGGGCTCAGCGGCGGCGGCGCGCTGTTCCTGGCGGTCTTGGCGGGGTTCGGCGTCAGCCTGGTCGGCCTCGGGGCCGCACCCCTCGCGGTCGGCTTCACGGGGGTCGTGCTGGTGCTGATCGTCGCCAACGCGCTGGGCGCGCTCACCGATCTGCTCGCCCAGAGCCTCCTGCAGCTCAACTCCCCGCCCCATCTGCGCGGCCGGGCGGGCGGCGCCTGGGTGGTGGCGATCGGCCTGGCGCCGCTCGGGCAGCTTCAGATCGGCGCGCTCGGATCGCTGCTGGGCGTGGGCTCGGCGCTGGCGGTGAGCGGGCTGGCGCTGGTCGCCCTCGCGGGCGTCACCGTGCGGGTGTTTCCCCGGCTGCGCCGCCTGTAGTGATCAGCCGCTCGTAGAGCGCGGACAGGATCTCGTCCGCCGTGGCGGAGGCCCAGAGCGTGAAGAACGGCCCCTGCTGGAGCGCGCGCCACTCGTCCATGAAGCGCTCCCACGCCCCCTCGCGGGACTCGCCCGGCCGCGCGGCCTGCATGGCCGCGACGACATTGTCCCGCTGCTTGACGTAGAGGGCGGGACGCTCGACGTGACGGTGAAGCTCCACGAAGCGCGCGGAGTAGACCACGATGACGGGGATGGACTGGAAGGTCTCGCCGTCCCGCTCGAAGAGAAAGGCGTTCACGAGGTCGGCATTGGGCGACGCGGCGGGCTCGGCGCGGGGGCCGGTTCCGAGCGTCCGGCCGTCGCGATCGAAGATGCGCAGCTCGAGCCCGCCCGCCTCGGCGAGGCGCGAGACGATGCAGAGATCCCGACGGCAATCCGACGACCACTCCTCCGAGATCGCCAGGATCTTCGCGGGGCCGCCCGGCCGAGCGGCCAGCCAGCGGACGGCGGCGGCCTGCGCATCGCTCAACCGGAGCCGCTCGTACCCCGACCGGATGATGCCGCTCAGGTCGCGCCGCTCCCTCCCCAGCCACCAGCCAGCCTCGCGGCCGAGGTTCTCGGGCGTGCCGATGTAATCCAGGTACTCCACGAAGGTCCTGCCCTGCGCGAAGCGCTCCGGCGTCACCGGGCTCTTCGCCGTCACGGCGCCGCCACCTCGAGCGTGGAGGCGTCGTGGGCATAGAGCCAGCCGATGGCGGGAAGGGCCCGATCGCCTCGCGTGGCCATCTCCGCGTCGCGCGCCTCCTGCGCGGGGCCGTCGGGCAGGTGGAAGCGCGTCTTGTTGGCGCGCGAGAGCTCCTGCAGCCGGGTGGCGCGCGGCTGGCGCAGCGCTTCGTAGCGCCGGAGCGCGGCGGCGACATCGCCGGCGCCCCCCTCGACGAGGCACGCGGCGAGGGAGGCGCCGTCCTCGATGGCCTGCGCCGCGCCCTGCGCCATGAACGGCAGCATGGCGTGGCAGGCGTCCCCGAGCAGCGTCACCCGACCCACCGACCAGCGCTCGAGCGGCAGCCGGTCGAAGAGCGCCCAGATGAAGGTCTCGTCCACCGCGCCGATGATGGCGCGCACCTGCGGATGCCACCCATCGAACGCGGCGAGCGCGTCGGCGACTCGCCCGCGGTCGGTCCAGGACTCCCGCGTCCAGGTCTCGCGCTCGTTGACGGCCACGAAGTTGACGAGGCGGCCGCCGGTGACGAAGTAGTGGACGAAGTGGCCGCCCGGCCCCATCCAGTTGCTCGACACGACCTCCAGGCCGAGATGGGCGAGACGCTCCGCAGGGACCAGGCCCCGATAGGCGATGCACCCGGTGAAGCGGGGGCGCTCGGGACCGAAAAGAGCCGCGCGCACGGTCGAGTGGATGCCGTCGGCCCCGACGAGGGCGTCCGCGGCGACCCGCGCGCCGTTGTCGAAGGCGGCCTCGACCCGGTCGCCGCGATCGACGACGCCCGTCAGCCGGTGGCCGAGATGGATCACCTCGGGCGGGAGCGCGCCGGCGAGCGCCTCGAGCAGGTCCGCCCGGTGGAAGTGGTAGTAGGGCGCGCCGAACGCCGCCTCCACCGCGTCGCCGAGGGGCGCGCGCTGCAGCGTGCGGCCGTCCTGCCAGCGCCGCTGATGGACGGCGACGGGCCGGACTCCGCGCCGCTCCAGCGCGTCGGCGAGACCGAGCCGGCGCAGGAGACGCGAGGCATTTGGGCTGATTTGAATGCCCGCGCCGACTTCCGCGAGCGCCGGCGCCTGCTCGAAGACCTGCGCGTCGAGGCCCGCCGCCCGCAGCGCGAGGGCGGCGGCGAGACCGCCGATGCCGCCGCCGATGACGGCCACGGAAAGCGGCGCGCCCGCCGCGCGTGCGGAGGGATTCATGGGCGGCGGCTAGTGTACCATCCGGCCATGAAGACCATCGTCGCGCTCCCCGGAGAAGGCATCGGCATCGAAGTCGTGGACGCCGCCTGCGAGCTGATGACGGCCGCCGGCATGCCCGTGAAGATCCTCACCCCGCCGCAGCACGAGCCGGGAGGACCGGCGGCGGGCGGAGCTCTCCCCGAGTCGACGCGCAGCGCCGCCCGCGCGGCCGACGCGGTGCTGTTCGGCGCTGCCGGTCCTTCGACGTCGGGCGTGGTGGCGTGGCTCCGATGGGAGATGGAGGCCTGGGGCGGCGTGCGCCCGGCGAAGTTCTACCGGGGCATGCGCTCGCCGCTCGCCGACGCCGAGGGGATCGACCTCGTGGTGATCCGCGAGAACTCGGAAGGCATCTATCCCGGCCGCGAGGGTGACCTCGCCGAGCTCAAGCGCGCGCTCCCGGGCTCGCGCGACCGGCTGGGGCGCGGGCTCGACGGCTACGGCGAGGGCCGGTACGCGGTGAAGGTGGTGACGCGCCGGGGCGCCGAGCGCATCGCGCGCTTCGCCTGCGAGGTGGCGCGGAAGCGCAAGGCGCGGGGACATCCCGGCGTCGTGGCGTGCGCCACCAAGTCCAACGTGCTCCGGCAGTCGGACGCGCTGTTCCATCACACGGTGGAAGAAGTGGTGGGCGGCTGCCCCGACCTCACCTTCGAGCACTTCCATGTGGACGACGCCGCGCGGCGGCTGATCCGCTTCCCCCGCTCGTTCGACGTGCTCGTGTGCATGAACCAGTACGGCGACATCCTCTCCGACGTGGCGGCGGAAGTGGCGGGCGGGCTCGGCGTGGCGGCCTCCGCCAACCACGGCGACGGCGGCTGGGCCTACTTCGAGTCCGTGCACGGCTCGGCGCCGGACATCGCGGGGCGCGGCATCGCCAACCCCACCGCGACCTTCCTGTCGTGCGTGCTGCTGCTCGACCATCTGGGGCTCGCCACGGAGGCGGCGCGGCTCGACGCGGCGGTCGCGCGCGTGTACGGGGACGGGAACGAGTCTCACCCCGGATCAGGGCGGGGCGGCGACGACGAAGGCGATGACGGCGGCGGTGCTGGGGGCGTACCGGAATCAGTAGCCCCCTCACCCTACCCTCTCCCCCAGCGGGGAGCGGGTAGGGTGAGGGGCTAGACCGCGACAGGCTTGTAGACCGGCGTGCGCCACTCCGGGAAGCGTTTGTCCACGCCGCGCACCACGTCCATGTAGGTCGTGAGCAGGCGCTGCGTGATCGGCCCCACCCCGCCCCCGCCGAGATTGAAGCGGTCGACGGAGAGGATCGGCGTGATCTCGTAGCCGCTGCCGCAGAAGAATGCCTCGTCGGCCACGTAGAGCTCGGTGCGCGCGATGTGCCGCTCAACGACCTCGATGCCCAGGGCGGGCGCCACCGACTCGATGAGGGTGGAGCGCGTGATGGACTCCAGGATGTCGCTGGTCAGGGGCGGCGTCACGAGCTGGCCGCGGCGAACCATGAAGAACGTCGCGCCCGAGCCCTCGGCGACGGTGCCGCCCTGATTCAGGAAGATCGGCGCGTCGTAGCCGTCGGCCTTGGCCTGCAGCGTCGCGAGCCGACCGTTCTGATAGTTGGAGCCCGACTTGAGCCGGATGGGAATGGCGTTGTCGGACGTGCGCTGCCAGGAGGTCACGCAGCAGCGGAGCCCGGCGCCCTCGATGATGCGGCCGCGCCGCCGCGGGTTGATGTAGAGCCCCGTCGGGGAGGTCGAGTCCAGCCCGGCGCCACTCACGTAGGCGACCAGGTGCATGTGCACGTCTTCCTGCACCTCGTTGCCCCGCAGCACCTCGCGAACGGCGTCGTAGAGGTCCATGTCCGAATAAGGAACGGTGAAGCGCATCATCTTCATCGACTCGCGCAGCCGGGCGAAGTGCTCGGCGAGCCGGAAGGCATAGAGCTCGCCGTCGGCGGCGTTCCAGTAAGCCCGGAGCCCCTCGAAGACGTTGGTGGCGTAGAAGACCGCCGCGGTGTTCACGGGGAGGACGGCCTCCGCCTGGGGGACGAGCTTGCCATTCATCCAGATCTTGAAGTCGGCCATCGGGCTCGATGCCTCCTGTGAGGGGTATAGGCTCCGAGGAGGAGCATAGCAGGCCTGAGCGCGCGCCGCTACCGCTCCCGGGCGCCCCTCATCGCTCCTTCGAGCCCCTCATCGCCCCCGCTCAAAGGTCGCAAGGGTGCGGCGCAGCTCGTCGCCGCGCACGGTCTCGCCATAGCGATCCAGCCCCTCGCGGACGACCGCGAGGGCCCGAGCGTGGTCGCCCCGGTGCCAGTGCGCCCAGGCCATCTGATTCCAGGTCTCGGCCAGCTTGTAGGGGCTCACGTCCGCGCGCCGCTCGTCGAGGAGCCGCTGGCACACGAGGACGGCGTCGTCGTGACGGCCCGCCGCCGAGTAGATCCGGCTCAGGTTCACCGTCAGCGCCTGGGTGGTGTCGCCGACCATGCAGTTCGCGCAGTTGTCGGTGCGGCTCCGGTGCTGGAAGTAGCGCTCGTAGCCATAGCGCGCGAGCTCGAGGCGCTGCGGGTAGTCGCCCGCGACGTGATCCAGCAGCATGATGGCGGAGGCGGCCAGATGCTCGTCGTCGGGATGGTCCACGATGCCCTGGTAGGCGGCCTTGAAGAACTGCCGGTCGCCGAGCTCGCCACGCGGATACCCTTGCCAGGCGGCGAGGAGATCGCCCACGGTGGCGATGTGATACGGAGTGTCCACTCGATCCCACCACTCGGGTCGCGGTGCCACCGCGACGAACACGGCCGCGAGCTCGCGCTGCCGGGCCTGCCGGGCGGCCTCGGCCGCCGCGCGCGCGGCCTGGGCGCGCTCGCGCTCCACGGACCGGAGGTGGAGGTAGCCGACGACACTCGCCGCGCCGAGCCCGACCAGGACGATAAGCACGCCGAGCAGCAGGCCGATGCGCCGGCGGCGGCGGGCCGGGTCGGCGACATCGACGACGCGGTAGGCGCCCAGGAGGAGCAGCGCGGCGGCGCCGGCGGCGGCGAAGTAGACCCAGCGCGGCAGGCTCCCGTTGCGAATCTGGAAGCGATAGTTCCACGAGTGCGCGCCGCCGTCGTGGGTGTAGAGGTCGCCGATGAGCCGTCCGTCCTTCCAGGCCTCCACGCGAAAGACGTACTGCTGGCCCTCGTCGGACGGCGGAGCGCGAGCGTGGCGACCGCCGTCCGCGGTGGTCGCGCTCACGATCTCGCGGTCCGCCCCCGGCTGGCCGCAAGCCCGGGCGACCAGCCGATAGCGGTATTCGGCGCCCGCGAGGACGGGATCCCACGCGAAGTCCATGGTCGCGCGGGGGCCCCAGGAATGGAGCGGGGTCACGAAGGTGGGCTGCGTTACACAGCTCGTGAGCATGCCCTCGAGGGGGCGGGCATTGTCGCCGGGGAGCGTCAGGTGAATGAGCCGGGCCAGGTCCACCGTCACCCGCTCGGGGCCCGTGGCCGTCACCTCGAAGAGGTGCTGCGCCTCGTAGTCGCCCGGGTGGCGGCGGGGATTGGCGGGATTCTCGTCCACGCTGACGTGCATCCGGTACTTGCCGGCCTCCAGCGGCTGCAGCGTGAACGTTCCCGGTATGGGCGTGCGCTCCACGCGACAGCCTGCCCACCGGTTGCGGGTGTAGTCGTAGCAGGAGAAGTCCGGCGGCGCCTTGATGTCGGCGGGCTGGCCGTCGAAGCGCAGCTCGAGGGGGATGGGCGCCTGCGCGCCGGCGGCCGCGGGGAGCAGCAGCGCGGACAGCGCGAGCGCCGCGATCACCCCGGCGTGAATGGGGCTACCGCCGCGCGACGAGGCGCCGGAACACCGCGCCGTACTCGAAGCCATAGCCGGCGGCCAGCTCGGCGGCATGCTTCTTGAGCCGCTCGCCCATGGAGGTGCCCTCCGGCACGTTGAACCCCGGCACCTGGCTCTGATGGCGGATGACGGCGGCGATCTGGTGATCGACGTGTCCGGTCACGTCGACGATGACATTGGGCTGGTCCGCTCCCCAGTACCAGAGCTCGCGCACCTTGTGGGGCTCCAGCCCCTCGCCGGTGATGTGCTCCGCGAAGTGCAGATGGTCGCGCGCGTACGGATACACGGCGTCGGTGGCCACGATGCCCGCCTTGCGGTGGTCGCGGTGCTGGAAGCCCTGCATCCGGTACGGGTCGTGGACGAAGACGGTATGGGGCCGGTGGCGGCGGATGGCGCGCACCACGTCGCCCAGGAAGGCGCGGGTGTCCTCGAGCTCGCCGTCCGGATAGCCCAGCATCTCCACGTGCGCGCACCCCCATGAAGTCGGCGGCAGCGCGCTGCTCGTCCGCGCGGCGCCGGATCAGCTCGGCGGGGGACAGCTCCCGGTCGGCGGTGCCCGCCTGGCCGTTGGTGCAGAGCACGTAGGCCACTTCGCAGCCGGCGGCGATCCAGCGGGCGATCACGCCGCCGGAGCCGATCTCGGCGTCGTCGGGATGGGCGAAGATCACCATCGCACGATCCGGCACCTCGGTCACGATCTCGAGCTTGGGGTCGGTGTCGTTGGGCATGGGGACGATTCTACCCTGCGCGTGGCTAGCGGCGGGCCTCGACCTGACGACGCAGCGCCTCGGCGAGCGGCCGCTTTGCCGGCCCCGCCCCGCGGAAGTAATACCGTTCGAGCACCGCGTAGACGCGCCGACCCTCCTCGTAGGACGCGGCGGCGATATGGCGCTGCGCTTCGCGCAGCGTGGTCTCGATGGGCGTGAACGTAACGCGTGGATTCGTGCGCAGCCGCCATGATGGCCTCGTCGTAGATCCAGATCCGCGCCTTGAGGGCATCGCCGAAGGCGATCTCGTCGACGCGGAGAGGCCCGCCGCGGGAGACGGGCGGCGGAACCTGCGAGAACACGAAGTGGATGTTGTTCTCTGTGAGCCACTCATCGCTCGCCGTCTTCTCGTGCCCGACATGCCCACGCGACACCAGCGGCGTCTTCGCCAGGGAGTACTGGGTGAGTCCGGTCATCTCCGCCAGATACGGCAGCCGGCTGTAGTAGCCGAACACGCACATGCCGCCCTCGTAGGCCGCGCGCACCGGCAGGCCCGCGAGCGCCTGCGCGGCGACGAGAGCCTGCACGCGGCGCGCCTCCATGAGCGCCGGCGGATAGAAGGCGGGCTCGTCGGCGATGCCGCTGAGGCGCTCACCCGGCCGCGCATAGAGCGGATACGGCACGGCGATTCCCACGGCGACCAGTACCACGGCGGTGGCGGGCAGAAGCCGTCCGGGCAGCGCGGCCAACCAGTCCTCGAGGACGATAAAGAGCAGCGGCATGGCAGGCAACACGCGGCGTGCGAACATGAAGTCACCGCCGCTGTGCGCCACGCAAGCCAGAAACAACCCGCCGGCGAGGAGAAGCACGACATGGCGCGCGCGAGAAGGGCCGTCCGGCCGGACCACCACGCGGGAGAGGAGCGCCAGGGGGCGATGAACCAGTTCTTCGCGAGGAACAGGAAGATGTAGTACCAGCCCTGGCCGAGATAGGGATCGAGGGCAGACTTGGAGTAGAACGCGGTGGGGAAGAGGTCGCCGTAGTACACGAGCTTCCACGCGACGAGCGCCATGCCCGCGAGTCCGAGCGGGATCACGATGGCCGCGACGAGGGCCAGGCGGTGGCGGCATCGCGCCGGCCTGCGCCCAGCACGTGGCCACGACCGCGACCGCCGCGAAGATCGCACCGTCCGGGCGCGTGGCAACAGCGGCGGCGAGCACCACGGCGGCGAGAACGAGCCCGCGGACGCCGGCGTTCGCGCGGGTGGCGAGCAGCAGCCCCGCCACCACGAGGAGCGTGAACAGGCTGGTCTCGAGGCCGCCGGTGGCCCAGGTCTGGTAGTCCTCCATGAGCAGCACGAGAGCGGCGGCGAGCGGCACGAACGGCCGCGGCCTCGCGGGCCGCCAGCTCCGCCGCGCGAGCACGGCAACCAGCGCCAGCCAGGCTGCGATGCCGAGCACTTTGGACGAGGTTTCCGGCGGGATGCCGAGCGCCATGGCCGCCGCGATCAGCAGGGTCCACAGGAGATTCGTATAACCCTCCACGCGCTCGCCCATGTTGTAGACGAGCCCGTGGCCGGCCACGAGCTGCTCCGCGTAGCGGAAAGAGATGAAGCCGTCGTCGGAAAGCCACGCGCGAGAGATGGCTCGCCAGAGCGAAAGCCACGGTCCGCGACCATCAGCGACATCGCCCCCATGATCGTGACGCGGCGGCGCGATGGGCCCGGCGGCGAAGGCACGGTGACCCGATTCTACCCGCCGGCGCGCGGGATCCCGCGACTTGTGTGCGGATGCGCCGGGTGCTATACCGGCCTTCCGGAGGCCATCCATGAAAATCAAGGCGGAAAACGGGCTCGCGCGCATCCTCAAGGCCGAAGGCATCCCCTGGGTCTCCTGCTATCCCACCAGCAACGTGAACAACGCCCTCGGCGAGGAGGGCGTGCCCATCCTGATGATGGGCGAGGAGCGCTTCGCCGTCGCGGTGGCCGACGCCTTCTCGCGGGTGACCTGCGGCAAGCAGATCGGCGTCTGCACGGTGATGGCCAGCCTCAATGCCGCCGGCCTCCAGATGGCGTTCGGCGCCATCGCTCAGGCCTGGGAGGATTCCTCACCGCTGCTCGTCATGGCGGAGGGGCTGGGGCGGGGCGCGAGCCGGCATACCCACTTCGACATGCCCGAGGCATTCCGCTCGGTGACGAAGTGGGTGGGCGAGGTGGATCGGGCCGAGCTCATCCCCGACTACCTGCGCCGCGCCTTCACCCATCTCCGCTCGGGACGGCCGGGGCCGGTGCTGCTCCTGGTGCCGCGCGATCTGGGCGAATACGACGACGCCGAGCATCCGTACACACCGGTGAAGGGCTGGCGCTCCGGCCCCGATCCCGACGACGTGCGGAGCGCGGCGCGCGTGCTGCTGGACGCCAAGCATCCCCTGCTCTTCGTGGGCGAGGGCGTGCTCTACGCCGACGCCACCGCCGAGCTGCGGGAGCTGGCGGAGCTCGCGCAGGTGCCCGTGCTCACCACTCTGAAAGCCAAGGGCGCCTTCCCCGAGAACCATCCGCTCTCGGTGGGCGTGCGCGGCTCGCACGCCGAGCACTTCCTCCGGAAGGCCGACGTGCTCTTCTCGGTGGGGGCGAGCCTGTTCCCCAACCGCTTCAGCCACGCCATCCCCGACGCCGACAAGAAGACCATCGTGCAGTGCAACGTGGACATGCTCGACATCAACCGCTCCTACGAGACGAGACACGCGGTGATCGGCGACGCCAAGCTCACCCTCGCCGCCCTCGTCCGGGAGATCTCGGCGCGGGGCGGGCGGAAGAACCCGGCGGTGCTCGAGGAGGTCAAGACGCCAAGGCGCCTTCCTCGCGAAGTTCCGCCCCTGGATGGAGTCAGACGGAGACGCCCATCAACCCCTATCGCGTCTTCGGCGATCTCATGAAAGTGCTGGATCCCAAGAATTCGTTCGTCACCGCCGACTCGGGCAATACCCGAGATCAGACCAGCACCGTCTACGAGACGCAGATCCCCCGCGGCTATCTCGGCTGGGGCAATGTCTCCACGCTGGGCTTCAGCCTCGCCGGCGCGGTGGCGGCCAAGCTCGCCTATCCGGCCGCCAGTGCGTGCACGTCACCGGGGACGCCGGTGTCTGCTACATGATGGGCAACTTCGAGGCGGTGGCGCGCTACAAGATCGGCATCACGACCATCCACATCAACAACGGCGGCTACTCAGGCTATGGCCCGGGATTCTGGGGCGCCGGGCACGACCCGTACACTTGGAAGGTCTCGGATCACGAGTCCGCCTGCATGGCGAACATGGCGCGGGCGGTGGGCTTCCATGCCGAGGACGTGAGCCAGCCCGCGGAGATCATCCCCGCCCTCAGGCGCGCCTTCGACGAGAACGCCAAGGGGCGTCCGGCCTTCGTCGAGTTCCTCTGCTCGCACCATCCCGTCCACGGCGGCTGGGTGCGGGCAGGTGGCGGGCACTAGCCCCCTACGGCAGGGGGGCGCAGAAAAGATCGCGCCATGAGGCCCACCTGAAGGGGTTGTACGACACCCCCTTCAACGCGGCTCGGAGCGCCAGCACGGGCTGGCGGCGCCGCCTCGCTTCACTGACGATGCGGTGACAGCTCTTCGCGATCCGCGCGCGGAACAGCCGCCGGTGACGCGGCTGACTGAACCGCGGATCCTGGAGCAGCAGCTCCCACAACGTGGTCCGGAACTCCGTCCGGGCGTCCCATTTCCGGGTTAGGCTTCCGCTCCGGAACGCGTACCGCACCAGGGACGACGGCACAAACACCCAGTCGGAATACAGGGCGAATCGAAACCAGAGATGCGTGTCCTCGCCGCGCGAAGACGCTCATCGAACTCTCCCGCCTTCCCGAACAGCGAGCGGTGTGCGATGACCGAGCTGGTCAGGATGATCGTTCGATTCGACAGCATCAGGTCGAGCCCATCGGGGATGCGCACGGCCGCGTTGGTCGCGAACGCGGGGCGAAGCAGGGGGCCCCACCCCTCGTCGTCACGCCGCGTGGCTTCGATAGTCCCCCGCTCCTCGCAGCGTCCATCGTCATAGACGTGGACGTAGTCGCTCGACACGCAGAAGGCGCCCGGCGCCTGCTCGAAGGCCTTCAACCGGGTGGCCAGGCTCTCCGGCGTCCAGGCGTCGTCCGCGTCGAGGAAGGCGATCCATTCGCCGTGCGCGGCGCGGATCCCGTGATTGCGTGCGGCGGAGACCCCGCGTTGCCGGGGTTGTCGAGGACGCGGACGCGAGGAGTCCGCCCGCTCCCATTTCTGAAGCACGCGGGCGGTCTCAGGGTCGGTGGAGTGGTCGTTGACCACGACGATCTCGAACGTCGGAATGTCCCCTTGCTGGCTCAGGACCGAGTTGATCGCGATGGCGAGATACTGGCCATCGTTGTGGCACGGGATGATCACCGAGACGAGCGGCTTGTCCGGCACGACTTCCCCTTGGCTTCCCTTCACCCATCGTAGACCATTTTCACCGGAGAGGAAATGGCTCGACCGATTTAGGCTACGGGGAGGCCGGCAAGGCGAGGTCGGCCTTGGTGTACGGGATGCTGACTGAGGCGTCGGGGGGAATGGGCGGCAACGCCGCCTCCCACGCCGCGTAGCGGGCGCGCAGGTCGGCGAGCCGGTCGGGATGGCGGCGCGCGAGGTTGGCACGCTCGCGCTGATCTCGCGACAGTCGAAGAGGAACTCGTCCCCGTCCAGCACCAGGTACTTCCAGTCGCCCGAGCGCAGGGCCTTCTGGCCGCGGAATTTCATCCGCCAGTAGAGGTCGCGCGCGATCGGCGCCCCCGGCTCGGCCAGCACCGGCAAGAGGCTGATCCCGTCCAAGGGGAAGGGGTCGTGCGGCGCCACTCCCGCCGCCGCGAGCATGGTGGCCGTCCAATCCATGGTGATGGCCTGCTGCGTGGTGGTGGTGCCCGCGCGGATCCGCCCCGGCCAGCGCGCGATGTAGGGCACGCGGATTCCGCCCTCGAGCAGATCCATCTTCTTGCCTACGAGGGGCCACGTGTCGGAGAAGCGCTCGCCGCCGTTATCGCTCGTGAACACGACCAAGGTGTTGGCGGCGGTGTCGCTGGCGTCGAGGGCCGCAGGATGCGACCGATGCCCTCATCCATGTGGTGGATCATGGCGAGGTAGGTGGCCACGGAGCCGCCGTCGGTATGCGAGATGCGCTCGATTGACCGCGCCACCGCCTCGTCCTCGCGTGTTTCCCACGGCCAGTGCGGCGCGGTGTAATGCACGGAGAGCAAGAACGGCGCCGCCCGATCGCGTTGACGTTCAATGAACTCCACCGCGCCGTCCGAGATCAAGTCGGTGAGATAGCCCACATGCGGGGTCTCCGTCTCGCCATCGAACAGGTCGTGCTGCCCCGCGGAGTCACGGTGGGTGAAGTAGTCCACACCCCCGCTCATCGGCCCGAAGAACTCGCCGTAACCGCTCTTCAGCGGGCCGAAGTGGGGGAGGAAGCCCAGATGCCACTTGCCGACAAGCGCGGTGGTGTAGCCGGCCGCCCGGAGCAGCGACGGCAGCGTCGGATGGTCGGGAGGCAGGCCGAGGACGGAATTGCCCCGGTGGCGGCTGGCGATGGGCTCGTCGTTGCCCGCGCGGAGGCGATACTGCCAGCGCCCCGTGATGAGCGCGAAGCGCGTGGGCGAGCACACCGGCGAGTTCGAGTAGCCGTCGGTGAAGCGCAGGCCCTGGGCGGCGAGTTGTCCAGCTCGGGCGAGCAGGGGGCGCGGCCGCCGTAGCACCCGAGATCCGCGTATCCCAGATCGTCGCCGAGAATGAAGACGAAGCTGGGCCGATCCCGCTGCGCGCTCACTCGCGCGGCCGGCTCATTCGATCATCTGATCGGCCCGCAGCAGTAGCGACCGCGGAATCGTCAAGCCCAGCGCCTTCGCGGTCTTGAGGCTGATGACGAGCTCGAACTTCGTCGGTTGCTCGATCGGCATGTCGGCCGGCTTCGCTCCCTTGAGGATCCTGTCACGTTAGTCGCGGGGGGGCGCCAGACCCCACAATGTCGGGACCAGCTCATGAGGCCCCCGCCTTCCAGGTAGGCCTTGTTGGCGAAGATCGTCGGCATGCGGTGATGAAGAGCGCTTGCTCGACTCCGTCCGGGAATCGGATATCGAGCGGCAGAGCTTTCAACCCAGCTGGGTAGCCGCGGCATCGGTCTGGTCGAACAGCACCCGTGTGCCCGGATTGAGCGTGTTGAACGCGGCCGCCACCCGCGTGATCCCCGGGATCGTCTCCTTGAGGAGCTCCAGACGCTTGCCGCTCAGCTCGCGGGCGAAGACGGAGACTCCGGTGATGTTGCCGCCGGGACGAGCGAAGCTCGCCACCAACCCATCGGCGACGAAATCTCCCCCCGACGCCATCACGATCGGGATCGTGGACGTCGCGTTCTTCGCGGCCATGCCGCCCTGCGTCCCCGAGGTCACGATCACGTCGACCTGCATCTTGACCAGCTCGGCCGCGAGCGTCGGCAGGCGCTCCGCCTTCCCGTCGGTCCAGTCGACGACGATGTTCCGACCTTCGGAGTAGCCGAGCTCCCGGAGTCCCAGGCGAAACCCCTCGTCGAAGGCCGTGGGTCCGGCACGCTCGATGAGATAGCCGATCACCGGCACCTTCTTCGCCGGCTGCCCTCCACCGCGAGCGGCGCGGTGAGGAGCAGGACAACAACGGGAAGGACCGCGACCACGGCGCGAAGATCCTCAAGCCGCCCCCCGCTCCGGCGGCGCGAGCCGCTACCGGGCCCGATCGCGATCGATCAACACGCGGCGGAGGATCTTGCCGGAGGCCGACTTGGGGATCTGGTCGATGAATTCGAGATCGCGGATGCGCTTGTGCGGCGAGACTCGTCCCGCCACCCAGCCCATGATGGCCTCGGCGGTGGTGCCGCGCGAGGTCTCGTCGGGCTTGAGCACCACGAACGCCTTGGGCACCTCGCCAGCCTCCTCGTCGGCCTTGCGGACCACCGCGGCGTCGAGCACGGCGGGATGGGTGACGAGGAGCGCCTCCAGCTCGGCGGGCGCCACCTGCAGGCCCTTGTACTTGATGAGCTCCTTGGTGCGGTCGACGATGAAGAAGTAGCCCTCGGGATCGACATAGCCCACGTCGCCGGTGTGGTACCAGCCGTCGCGGTCGAGGCAGCCCGCCGTCTCGTCGGGGCGTCCCAGATAGCCCTTCATGATCTGCGGCCCGCGGATCCAGAGCTCGCCTTCCTTCCCCGGCGCCGCCTCCACCTCGGTGCCCACCTCGATCAGCTTCACCTCCGTGCCCGGCACCACGCGACCGACCGAGCCCGGCTTCATCGGCGCGTCGCGCGTGGGGCTCAGATGGGTGACGGGGCTGGCCTCCGTCATGCCGTAGCCCTGTATGACGGGGCAGCCCAGCTTCTTCGAGAGCTCGCGCGCTATGTCCTCACCCAGCGGGGCCGCGCCCGAGAAGACGAGGCGCACGCTCGAGAGATCGAACTGGGCGACCGCGGGATGCTTCACCATGCCCAGCACCACCGGCGGTACCAAGGGCAGGATGGTGGCCCGGTATTTCTGGGCGAGGCCGAGAAACTCTGGGAGATCGAAGCGCGGCATCGAGACGATCGTGGCCCCGCCGGCGAGCCCGAACATCATGATCACGACCATGCCGTAGATGTGGAAGTACGGCAGGAAGGCGAGAATGACGTCGCGCTCGGTGAACCCGTCGAACTTTTCCATGGCCTCGCACTGGCAGAGGTTGGCCACGAGGTTCCGATGCGTCAGCATCACGCCCTTGGGGAGGCCGGTGGTGCCGCTCGAGTACGGGAGCACCACGAGGTCGTTGCGCGGATCGATGCGCACCTCGGGCGGGTCGGCGCCGCCCTGCAGCAGCTCCGCGAAGGGCCGCGCGCCCTCGGCGGTGCCGAACACGTAGATGTCCTCGACGCCGGACTTCCCGGCGGCCTCGCGGGCCTTGTCGAGGAAGGCCGGCACCGTCACGAGCAGCCGCGCCCGCGAATCCTGGAGCTGCTTGGCGAGCTCGTCGGCGGTGTAGAGCGGATTGGCGGTGGTGGTGATGCCGCCCAGCGCGGCCACGCCGAGGAGCACCACCCCGTACTCGGGCAGGTTCGGGCTGTAGAGGGCCAATACATCGCCCTTCTTGAAGCCGCGCGCGGCCAGGCCGGCGGCCGTCCGGCGGACGCCGTCGGCGAGCTGTTGATAGGTGATGGTGCGGCCGCTCGGTCCGTCGATCAGTGCCGGCTTGTCGCCCAGCCGCGCGGCATGTCGCAGGACGTACTCGGTGATGGACTGATCCGGGACAGTGACGCTTCGCTCGGAAGAGATCATGGCCCCGAGAGCCTAGCGCCCCTACTCCCAGCGGTCAAGCCGCAGGGCGACGGGCCTAACCCAGCAATAATCGTCGTCTGGCACCGATTCACTCCTACCAGAAGCGTCACCGCCCCATGCCCGCCTTCGTTGCCCAAGTATCGAGAACATCGAGCGGTACTGGTTTCACCCATCGGTGGAACGCTTCTTGCTGCCCCCAGGTTTCAGGAACAGAGAGGAGGAGCCCACGATGACGACGCATGCGACGACCGAATCGAGCACGGGCGACCGAGACATCGCCGTTGCCTTCATGGGGTCGGACGGCACCGTCTGGCACTCGTCCTGCGCGCAACCGCTCGAGTACCACGGCACGCGCGGCGGCCTCGTGGTCGACTTCTTCTGTCCCGATTGCCGGGAGCATGTCTCCCTGCCGCTTCGGCGACTGCCGAGCCTCGACATGGACCGCCCCGCTCCCGGCGAGTGGGCCCCGCGCTTCGCCCTCTCTCAGGCCGACTGACGGATCCGGGCGAGGAGACGCGCGATGCCGGTGCTGGAGCAGGCGAGACAGGCTGGGGCGATTCACATGATCGCTCACTGCATATTCCATCAGACCCCGCCCCGCGAGCGGGCGCGCTGCGAGTCCTGCGGCAGCGAACTCCGCGCGGTGAGCGAGGCCTGGTACTGCCCGCAGTGCCTGTGTCAGCGCGAGGTCGAGAACTGTCCGATCTGCGAGGGTCGACCGTGGCAATGAGGAAGCCGCCGGGCGGTCGCAGTCGTAATGCTGTGGACGGACCGACCGCCGCCGCCGCCTTCCCGGTGCCGCACCTGCGGCGGCACATGAAGTGATGAGCGCTAGACGCCGTCCCGCCCTAGGCCGCTTGCTGTATCGCGGACAGGCGCCAAGCACCGGCTCCCACCGGACGCGTGTAGGTCCAGTACTCCTCAAACTTGACGGGCTCCGTGCGGCTGCCCTCGACGAGCTGCGCCCCGCTGTCGTCCGTGGTATAGTCCAGCAGGCTGGCCAGGTAGCGCACGGTCAGGTAATCCTGTCCACCCTCCTGCCAGGCTTCGGTGACCTCCACCGAACGCACCGCGACGTTCTCGAGCCGGTTCACGCGCCGCTGCGCCCGGAGCTGATCGCACTGGGCCTGCATCGTGGCCAGCATCTGCGGCGTCAGCAGATCCCGGACGCCTGCCATATCGCGCGCCATCCACGCGCCCTGAACGCGGAAAAACATATCGGAGGCCGGCTCCCCGAACCGCGCGGGATCGAAGGTCGGATCCATCTGACGGATGTGCGCGACGCCCCGGGCCAGATCGGAATCGCCGGTGGCAGCTGGGGCATCGAGAACCGCCGTGGACCGCGACGCGGGCTCCGGGCGCCACGATGCGCCCATCGAGCTCGGATCGGCGTACCCCGCTGGCGCGGCGGTGGCTGCCTGACGCCGGCGGAAGAACGAGTAGGCGAAGTAGGCGAGCCCCGCGAACAGGAGGATTTCGACGAGCCCGATCCCGCCGCCACATATTCCCCATGCCGCCGAAGAGGAGGCTGCCGATGAGGCCGCCCATCACCAGCCCGCCCACCATGCCGCCAAGGCCGCCGCCCCAGCCGGACCGCTGTGGCGGGGACTGCTGGAAGGTGGACGGGGCCGGCTGGCTCGGACGACTGGATGGAGACGAGCTAGGCGAGGACGGCGCCGAATAACTGCGGGAGCCGCGGCTGCCGCTCGAGCTGCCGCCGCCGGCACGGGCCCAGGCGTCAGCGGCCCAGAGGGCGGGGAGCAGCGTGATGCTGAACAAGGCCACCATGACAGTCCATCGCTTCATTGGCATTCCTCCTGTGGGGCCTGAGGGCGTGCTCAGTATACTGTCAGTCGGCCTACAAAAACCGTCAGGATCGCTACCAGGGTTCGGAACCCCTCCCCGTCTCTGAGTCGGCCGACAACACCGCAGGAATTGCGTCCCTCATATGAATCAATGAGTTGGGATCCCTGTCACCTCTGGAACGTGTCTTGCTCCTTGCACTGTACAGACAGGCCGCTGACGCGGCCGATGTCAAGCAGCGACACGGACGCAAGGGAGGGAACGAGCCATGGCAGTTGCCCCGATCACCACGCCAGAGCATGCGGCACCAGTTCGTCAGCCGGTCCGCCGCCGCACCCGGCTGGGTGGCCGCCGCGGGCCGCGCGCCGAGGAGGGTAACCCGCGCGAGATTCCCCCCATCGTCACCGTCTACTTCCACACGGACGGGGAACTGCACCACGGCTGGTGCGGCCATCCGCTGGAGTTCCACGGCACCCGCGCCGGGCTCGAGATGGACTTCTTCTGCATTCGCTGCGTCGAGCACGTGACCCTGCCGAACACGATCCTGACCCGTATCCCCGTCGGCCCGCCGCTCTTCTAGAGCCGACGCGGCGGCCCTCCCGGCGCGGGCGACTCGTCAGCGGGCGCGATGCCGCCCATATCGGGATCGAGCTGCAGCGTGTCCGCGATCTTCGTATAGCTCGAGAACATCTGCGTCACGCCGATCACTTCCATCACGCCGCCCTCTCCCACGCCGAGGCGCCGCATCTCCCCCAGGTGAAACGCGCTGCCCCACGCGGACCGGGTCGTGACGGACACCGCGAAGGCCAGTGACTCCTTGAGCCGGCGGGACAGACGATTGTCGTCGAAGGCCCGGCGTGCCGCGCCCCACACATCCGCGGCATAGGCAGGATCCCGCGCCAGGAAGCGAAACACGGGCGGCACGTCGGCCCGCGCGTAGAACACGCGGATCTCCTCGAAGAGGGTTGCCACCTCGGGCCCCCCCACGTCAGGAACCCCCGCCTCAGGGACGAGCGGCAGCAGCGCCGTCACCGCGGGGAGAGCAGCCAGCCCGTCGGCGGCGACATTGAGCGCGTTGGTGATGCCGACCACGTGGGCGGCCTCGTACCAGATTGCGTCCCCGACCATTCCCTGCAGCTTCCCGGCTGCAGTATGGGCCTGTACTCAGTACGAGCAGGCGTTGACGCCGCTCACGACGGCGGCAACCATCTCCTTCTCGCCGCGGCTGAATTCGCCCGGCGCCATCGCCCGCTTCATGGCGCGGCCATGGGGGCCGCCGAACTCGGGATCCCAGGCCATGACGCGGCTCATCGCGGGCGGCTCCTTGAAGTCGTGCTTGAACCACGATTTCGAAAGCTCGAAGAGCTTCTGCGCAGGATCAGGGTACTCCGAGGCATCGCGAAGTCTCACGGTGGGCATGATCGCTCTCCTAGGGGGGCGCCGCCGCTCAAGGGCGGGAACAGAGTGATCTCGTCGCCGTCGGCGAGAGGCCGATCAGCCTCGGCGTTATCGCCGTTGAGGACGGTGAGATAGTGCTCGCCGGTAGGAATCCCGAGACGAGCCACGACGTCGCCGAGCGTGGTTCCACCCGGTAGCGAGAGCGTGATTCCATCACCGTCGGCGTCGGGGGGGAGGTACGCGCCGAGTGTCGCGAAGAGCCGGAGGCGGACCTTCACCGGAAGCCGCCCTGGCCCTCCTCTCGTCCCACCGGAGACGCCATGGCGACGCGCAGGCGGTCTCCGGGGCGAATGCGCGCCTCCTCGGAGAGCCGGTTCCAGCGGCGGAGCTCGGCTACCGAGACGCCGTACCGCTTGGCGATTCCTCCCACCGTGTCCTGCGCCTTGACGACGTGGACGCCGTCGGGAACCGTGCGAACCCCCGCCAGCGTCGCCGGCCGGCGATTCGTGGCGAGCATCTTCCTCGCCTCGTCGCGCTCGATCGCCACACGGACCTTGTCGGCGCCTCCGACGGGAACCTTGAGTGCGTAGCCCTCACCGGGCGGCGTCTGACCGAGACGGAGCTCCGAGTTGAGCGTCTTGAGGTCGGCCGCCTCGAGGTCGCCCTCGGCGGCCAGGCGATCGAGGCGCGTGCCCGGCGCGACGCGGATGGTCTCGTAGCGAAGTGGCGCGTCCGGCGTGACCGAGAAGCCGTAGCGCTCCGGATCACGGAGAATCAGGATCGCTGCCTGAATGGCGGCCACGAAGTTCTTGGTCTCTTCGGCGAGATGCCGGCCTCGGTTGAGATCCCAGAAGTCCGTGCTCTTCACCGCCTTGATCGCCCGCAGAATCCGGACGTCGCCGCCGTTGTAGGCGGCAAGCGCGAGCGGCCACGAGCCATAGGCCGCAAAGAGGTCCTTCAGATAGCGCGCCGCGGCATGCGTCGACTTCTCGGGGTCGAGCCGCTCGTCGGCCCACCGATCCACCCGCAGGCCGTATAGCCGGGCCGTCGGAGCCATGAACTGCCAGAGCCCCTTGGCGCCCGCCCGGGAGACCGCCACGGGGTCGAAGCCGCTCTCGATCATGGCCGTGCACAGCAGCTCCTCGGGCAGCCCGCGCTGCAGGAGCACTCCCCTGATCATGTCCATGTACCGGCCGGCCCGCGCGAGCCAGCGCTCTACGACGGCGCGACGGTAGCCGGTGCGGAAGCGATCGACGAAGGCGTGCACCTCGGGGCGGTCGGGGACCTCGTAGCTGGGGCCCCGGCGAGCGTGGGCCGCCGGAGCGGACTCGGCGGTCGGTGCGGACGGCGAGAGGGGGGGCACATCCGCCAGGGATTCCGGGGTTTCCGGATCCAGGGGGGACTCGGAACCTTGCTCACCCTCGTCTCGTTTCAGGGGGGGATAGGCCAACCCCAGCTCCATCTCTATCGCGCGAAACGGGCTCGGCTGGGTCGTCACCACGGGCTCGGCCGGAAGTAGCGAGGCCTCGAGGACGGGATCCTGCTGAGCGAATGGATAAGTCTCCGCCCCCGCGCTGCCCGGTAGTACCAGGGCACCGGTGGAGAGGATCAGCAGCATCAGGAACCGCCGATTGGGCGCGGGCTGCATGAGAAGGGGCTACGCTTTGATTACAGCATGGGGCCCATATCGGGTCAACCGCCTCGGAAGATCTGCGAGTTTAGGCTTGACAGATCGGGCAAGGACTCCTAATTTAACCCCTTGGCAATAACCTAGTGTTCGTGGATAGTTACATTATAACTAATGATAGGTGTTGACCATAGTATGCGAAGGGAGGTGAACCCTCAATGCGGAAGATGATCGCCCTGTTCGTGAGCCTCGCCCTTACGCTCAGCGTCGCCGGAGTCGCGGCGGCCCAGGCACCGGCGGCCAAGCCGGCCGAGGCCCCCAAGGCGGAGCAGAAGACAGAGAAGAAGGCGGAGAAGAAGGAGACCAAGGCCGACTGCCTCAAGATGGCCAAGGACGACGCGGCCAAGTCGGAGTGCGAGAAGAAGTACGCCAAGACGACGAAGGAGACGAAGAAGCCGTAGCTTCTTAGCTTCCGCGCGGCGGGGCGCCACCCCTCAGCGGGGGGTGGTGCCCTGCCGGCGCTTGAGGGTGCCCGCTCCCTCCGTGGGTGTCCCCGCCGGCAGGTGCCGATCCTCGCGCACCACGGTGACCCAGACATTCCGATCGTGAAGCCGGATGGTCGTGCTCTCCCTCGGCCGTACCTCCACGGCCAGCCGCCAGATCTCGACCGCCCCATACCCCTTCGTCTCCGTATTACCCAAGAAGGACCCGAGGTCACGGGGGGGGACGCGGCGCGTCGACACGGCGTGGGGCACCTCACGCCAGGCGAGGAGGAGCCATCGTCCGGCGGGGACCTCAGCGAAGCGGAAGCGGCCGGCGGTGTCGCTCACCTCTCCCCGCAGAAGCTCGCCACCCCCCGAGAACGTGACGTCGCGCTCGTAGGCCTCGCGGACGGCGCGCAGCTGCTCGGCCGACGTGAGGTAGGCGCGCGGGCTCTCCCGGATCGCACCGCGGAGGCGATCAAGCTCCGCCTCCAGCCCCGGATCCGACGGTATCAACATCACCGAGACCCCTGGATACGGAGTCGGCGGGCCGGTCGGGCGGGTGGGCTCGGCGAAGGCCTCGCCGGTGACGGCGCCGATGCGGCCCTCGTCCCGCGCCTGGAGATAGGGTGTGATGGCGGCCGCCGTGTCGCCCGCCCCGGCGGACAGGGCGGTAACCGCGACGAGCACGAACGCCAGCGCGGCCGCCATCATGTCTCGCCCTCCGCGGGGCGCGTCTTCCAGCGCCGGTGCAGCCAGAACCACTGGTCGGGCACCCGCCGTATCGCCGCCTCGATGACCTCGTTGAAGGTGTGCGTGTAGGCAACGGGGTCGTTGTCCACGGGGGGCGCCAGCGCGGGATGGAACTCGACCACGTGACCGCCCGTCGGCTCCCGGCGGATGAAGCTGGGAACGACGGGGGCGCCGGTCCGCAGGGCGATGAGCGCCAGACCCTTGGACGTGGAGGCGGGAATGCCGAAGAACGGCGCGAACACACCTTCCCGACGCGAGGCGTTCTGGTCGAGGAGCACGCCGATCATGCGACCGCGTCGGAGCGCGTCGCGGATGTCGGCGAGGGCGTCGCGCTTGGCGATGACCTCGAAGCCGCCGCGCGTGCGCAGGCGCTCGAGGATCGCGTCGAGGAGCGGATCGTCAAGGGGACGGACGATGGCGGAGGGTGGCACTGGGGTGAGTGTGCTGGAGGCGGCGAGCAGCTCCCAGTTGCCCAGATGCGCGGTGAGGATGAGGACGCCGCGGCCCCGCGCGGCGGCGCCGACCAGGTTGTCGATCCCGCGCAGCTCCACCCGGGAGAAGAGCCGGGCGGGCGGGCGAAAGAAGAAGATGCAGGCCTCGACGAGGTTCATTCCCAGGTGTCGGAACGAGGCGCGGCCGATCCGGGCCCGCTCCTCGGCCGACGTCTCCGCGCCTAGCGCGCGCTCGAGGTTCTCCAGAGCGACGGCCCGCCGCCCGGACAGCGCGGCCCAGGCGAGGTCCCCGAAGCGGGCGCCGACCCAGAGGCTCAGGCGCGTGGGAAGGTAGGCGAGCACGAGCCCGAGCGGCGTCAGCACCGCGAGCGCGATCCACGCCCGGACGGTGCGGCCGACGCTCCGGCGCCGCGTCATCCGTGGGGGAGCAGGAGCCAGGTCAGCGCGGCGAGCAGCGCGGATAGGGGAATCGTCAGGACCCACGCCCATACGATACGACCGGCCAGGCCCCAGCGCACGGCAGACAGGCGCTGGGTGGCGCCCACGCCCATGATCGAGCCGGTGATGGTGTGGGTTGTGCTCACGGGGATCCCGCCCACCGCGGTGCCGATCAGCATGAAGGCGCCGGCCGTCTCCGCGCAGAAGCCGCCGACGGGACGGAGCTTGGTGAGCCGCATGCCCATGGTCTTCACGATACGCCAGCCGCCGGCGAGGGTCCCCAGGCCGAGGGCGGCATGCGCGGCCATCACCACCCAGAAGGGCACGTGGAACTCGGGCCCGAGATACCCCGCCGAGAAGAGGAGGATGGCGATGATCCCCATCGTCTTCTGGGCGTCGTTGGTGCCGTGGCCCAGGCTGTAGAAGGCCGCCGAGACGAGCTGCAGGCGACGGAAGAGCCAGTCCACCCGGCTGGGCCGCGTGTTCCGGAAGACGCGCAGGGTGAGCGTCATCAGACTGAAGCCGAGAATGAGCCCGAGCACGGGGGCGAGCACGATGAACACGGCGATCTTGACCAGCCCGGAGGCGACCAAGGCGCCGAAGCCCGCCTTCGCGACCGCCGCCCCCGCGAAGCCGCCGATGAGGGCGTGGGAAGAGCTCGACGGGATGCCGTAGTACCAGGTGATGAGATTCCAGAGTATGGCGCCGGTGAGGCCGCCCAGGATCACCCACTGATCCACGATGCCGGAGTCGACCACTCCCTTGCCGACCGTCCTCGCGACGTTGACGCCGAAGCCGAAGGCCGCCACGAAGTTGAAGACGGCCGCCCATACCACCGCCTGCATGGGCGTGAGCACCCGGGTGGACACCACGGTCGCGATGGAGTTGGCGGCGTCGTGGAAGCCATTGATGTAGTCGAACGCCAGTGCCACGAAGATGATGAAGACGAGGAGGAGGAAGGAGGAGCTCATGGGCGGCCCGAAGGCCGGGGGTCGGAGGGGGCGGGGCCCACCTTCAAGCCATCTTGAGGACGATGCCTTCGATCACGTTGACCACGTCCTCGCAGCGGTCGGTGACCGACTCCATCGTCTCGTACAGCTCCTTCCACTTGATCACCTCCATGACCTCCACCCGGCCTTCGAAGAGGGCAGCGAGCTGGTCCCGCAGCAGCCGGTCGGCCTCGTTCTCCAGGCGGTTTACCTCGACACAGTGCTCGTGGTAGAAGGCCGACAGATTGCGGAGGCAGTGGACGGCGCGATCCGTCTCTTCAGCGGCCTTGACGATGATCTTCGCCATCGCGATGCAGCCGTCGGTGGGGGCGGTGATCTTGTAGAGGAGGAGCCGGTCGGCCACCGCGTCGATGAGGTCGAGGACGTCGTCGAGCCGGCTCGACAGGGCGTAGATGTCCTCGCGGTCGATGGGCGTGATGAAGGTGGTATTCAGGCGGCGCACCAGCTCGTGGGTCAGGGTATCGCCGGCGTGCTCGAGATCCTCGATGGTCTGGGCGTGGGTCTTGGCGTTGGGATAGTCCAGGGTGAGAGTCTCGAGGGCGCGGGCGGCGGTCACGATGTTCGCCCCCTGCTGCTCGAAGAGATCGAAGAACTTCTGCTCTCGCGGGATCAGGCGAAACACGGTCGGACTGTAGCGAAGGCCATTCCTCAAGTCAATGGCGCGCGCCGCGGTTGACACGCCCCGCGGGGCATCGCTACGATGCGACCGTGAAGCCCGACGTGAACGTCACCGCGCGATCGCCGCGCTGCGCGCGCTGCGCGACGCCGATCGAGTGGGCCGGCAACCCCCACCGTCCATTTTGCTCGCTTACGTGCCGCCTCATCGATCTCGGCGTGTGGCTCGACGAGCGGTACCGCGTCGCCGGCGAGCCGATTCCCGCCGAGAGCGGCTCGGAGGATGACCGCGTGCCCACGGGCAGCGGATGACGGAGCTCTTCGGCGATCCTGCCGGCTTTTTCCTCCGCCTCCTCCTTCAGATCCCGGCTCTGCTGGTCGCCGTCACCGTGCACGAGCTCGCGCACGGCGTCCTCGCCGACCGCCTCGGCGATCCCACCGCGCGGCTGAACGGACGGCTGACCCTCAACCCGCTTCCTCACATCGACCCGCTGGGCGCGCTCGCCTTCATCCTCGTGGGCTTCGGCTGGGCCAAGCCTGTGCCGGTCAACGCCTACAACCTGCGCCACCCTATCCGCGACATGGCGTGGATCGCCGCCGCCGGGCCGTTGTCAAACTTCGCGCTCGCGTTCCTCGGCCTCCTTGGCTTTCGCCTGCTGCAGCCGGTGACGGGGGCGCCGTTCCTCGTCGAGCCCATCCAGGGGATTCTCTTCTACGTGTTTCTCTTCAACCTCGGCCTGGGCGTGTTCAACCTCATCCCGCTGCCGCCGCTGGACGGCGGCCACTTCCTGCCCTACTTCCTCCCGCGCGGCTCCTGGGGCGCGCTCCACCAGATCGAGCAGTACGGGCCGATCATCCTCATTGTCGCGGTAATGTCTGGCGCCACCGGCTACGTGATGCGGCCCGCCCTGCGCGTGCTCGTGGCGTTCTTCGACTCGGTAGTCCGCCTGATCGTCTGAGGGGCGGCCGCGCTCGGACAAACGAAAGCGCCCGAGCCTCACGGCTCGGGCGCTGAATTAACCCGGCAGCGACCTACTCTCCCACGCCGTTACCAGCGCAGTACCATCGGCCCTGGAGGGCTTAACTTCCGTGTTCGGGATGGGAACGGGTGTGGCCCCTCCGGCATCGCCACCGGGAACTGAGTGGCAATCGGAACACGATGATTCTCGAGTGCAGCCAAGCGACGTTCGCCTAGGCAGCGAAAGATGTATGAGTGCAACGTGGTCAAGCCGCACGGCCGATTAGTACCGCTCGGCTGAACGCCTTACGGCGCTTACACCCGCGGCCTATCAACCTGGTGATCTTCCAGGGGCCTTCAGAGGGCTTACGCCCTGGGAGGTCTCATCTTGAGGCGGGTTTCGCACTTAGATGCCTTCAGCGCTTATCCCTGCCGGACATAGCTACCCAGCGGTGCTCCTGGCGGAACAGCTGGCACACTAGCGGTCCGTCCACCCCGGTCCTCTCGTACTAGGGGCAGCTCCCCTCAAACCTCCTCCGCCCGCGACAGATAGAGACCGAACTGTCTCACGACGTTCTAAACCCAGCTCACGTACCGCTTTAATGGGCGAACAGCCCAACCCTTGGGACCTGCTCCAGCCCCAGGATGCGATGAGCCGACATCGAGGTGCCAAACCTTGCCGTCGATGTGAACTCTTGGGCAAGATCAGCCTGTTATCCCCGGAGTACCTTTTATCCGTTGAGCGATGGCCCTTCCACTCGGAACCACCGGATCACTAGGTCCTGCTTTCGCACCTGCTCGACTTGTAGGTCTCGCAGTCAAGCCGGCTTCTGCCCTTACACTCGTCGCACGATTTCCAACCGTGCTGAGCCGACCTTCGAGCGCCTCCGTTACCGTTTAGGAGGCGACCGCCCCAGTCAAACTACCCGCCTGGCACTGTCCCCGGCCCGGATCACGGGCCTAGGTTAGAACTACAGCACGATCAGGGTGGTATCTCAACGACGGCTCCACCGAAGCTAGCGCCCCGGCTTCAAAGCCTCCCACCTATCCTGCACAGACCCTGCCAGAATTCCATACCAAGGTATAGTAAAGGTTCACGGGGTCTTTTCGTCTAGTCGCGGGTAGCCAGCATCTTCACTGGCGCTACAGTTTCACCGGGTCTCTCGTGGAGACAGCGGTCAAGTCGTTACGCCATTCGTGCAGGTCGGAACTTACCCGACAAGGAATTTCGCTCAGTCTTGTTACGCTCCCTCACTGCTACGTGAATGGAACGGGTGAGTCGTTTCGGTTCCGCTCACCTCTGCGCGTCGCCGCGCAGCTCGGACCATATCATCCTCCGGTCTGGGCGACCGGACGTCCGGCGTATGGCCTCTGAGGATTCCGAGCACCACGATTCATTCCGGCAGCTAGCTTTCTGATTCCGTCCAATCCTTCCGTCGTCAGGTGATCTCCGTCGTTCATCATCCGGAGCACCTGGGCGAAGCGCACGAAACTCGCGTGCTTCACCGTCCGCAATGGATTCGCTTCGAAGAACGGCACCACTCGATCCGAGAGTTGCTTGAGCCCTCTGATACGGAGCTCCTTCCGATCGCCGTGATTCGTGACGATCTGCCCGCATCCGAAGAACTCGCGAAGCTGCTCGAGGATGGAGACGTCCCTCTCA
>CAVVJF010000019.1:0-835000 GCA_963748485.1 uncultured Candidatus Rokubacteria bacterium | reverse complement strand
GGCCCGCGCCGTCGCCACCGCCAGCGCGTCGATCGCATCGTGCGAGAGGAACGTGAAGTACTTGAGGAATGTCACAACGTGCGCGTCGCCCGTGTTGAGCCAGAACTGGTACATCTCGTAGGAGGACGTCTTGGCGGCGTCCAGCCAGACGGTGCCGACCTCGGTCTTGCCGAACTTGGTGCCGTCGTCCATCGTGACGAGCGGATGCACGATCCCGAACGCCTGCTCGCCGGCCACCCGCCGGATGAGCTCGATGCCCGCCGTGATGTTCCCCCACTGGTCGCTGCCGCCGAGCTGCACTCGGCACTCGCGATCCTGGAAGAGCCGCAGGAAATCGTAGGCCTGCAGCACCTGGTAGCTGAACTCCGTGTAGGACAGGCCGGCGTCCGTCCGCCCCATGCGCGCGCGCACGGACTCCTTCGCGAGCATGGCGCCCAGAGGGAAGTGCTTGCCCACGTCCCTCAGGAAGCCGATCGCGTCCATTTTTCCGAGCCAGTCGTAGTTGTTGACGAGGAGCGCCCCGCTCGGCCCCGGACCGAAGTCGAGGAAGCGCTGGACCTGGCTCTTGAGGCGCTCCGCCGCCGCCGCCACCTGATCTTCCGGACTCAGCGCGCGCTCCCCCGCCTTGCCGCTGGGGTCGCCAATGAGGCCGGTGCCCCCGCCGATGAGCACGATCGGCCGGTGGCCGGCCCGCTGTAGGCGGCTGAGCAGCACGAGACCCAGGAGGCTCCCCACGTGCAGGCTGTCCGCGGTGGGATCGAAGCCGATGTAGGCGCGGCGTCCCGGCGCGAGGAAGTGGCCGTCGGCGGCGGCGGGGTCAGAGATGTCGCTCAGGAGCCCGCGCCACGCGAGATCGGCCAGGAGCGGAGAGCGGAATGATGGACGTTTCACGCCTGTATAATAGCAACGTATGGCCACGTCCCGACGGGCGAAACGGCTCGGGTGGCTGCGCCGGCGCTGGTTCCGCACCCTCGTGTTTGCACTCGTGATCGTGTTCTCCCTGGGAGGGCTCGGCGTCGGCGTGGCCGCCCTGTGGGCCTTCACCATTCTCCCTCGCTCGCTCCCCGCCGTGACCGCATTGGAGAACTTCGAGCCCGTCCAGGGCAGCAAGATCTTCGACGAGAACGACGAGCTGATCACCGAGTTCCACGTCGAGCGGCGGATCTTCGTGTCTCTCGCGCAGATTCCTAAGGCCCTCACGGACGCGGTCATCGCCACTGAGGACGCGCGCTTCTACTCGCACTGGGGCGTGGATCCCATGGGCGTGGCGCGCGCGGTGTACCAGAACTTCCGCCACGGGCGCATCGTCGAGGGCGGCAGTACCATCACCCAGCAGCTCGCCAAGGTGCTCTTCCTCACGCCCGACAAGAGCCTCGACCGCAAGCTGAAGGAGGCCGTTCTCGCCATCGAGCTCGAGCGCCGCTACTCCAAGGATCGACTCCTCGAGATGTATCTCAACCAGATCTACTTCGGCCACGGCGCCTTCGGCGTCGAGGCGGCCTCTCGCACCTTTTTCGGCAAGGCGGTGAAGGAGCTCTCGATGCCGGAGGCGGCGCTGCTCGCCGGGCTGCCCAAGGCGCCTTCGACCTACTCGCCTTTCGACCACCCTGAGGCGGCGAAGCGGCGACGCGCCACCGTGCTCACCCGCATGGTGGACGTGAACGTCCTCAAGGACGCGGAGGCGAAGAAGCTGGCGGCGGCGAAGCTCGATCTCGTGCCCCCCGAGCGGCGGCGGACCACCGGCCAGTACTACCTCGAGTACGTCCAGCAGGCGCTGGAGTCCGCCTACGGCGCCGACCTCGTCTTCAAGGGCGGACTCCAGGTCTACACAACGCTGTCACCGACCATGCAGCTCAAGGCCGAGCAGTCGCTGCGCGAGGGCCTGCGGGCGCTCGAGACGCGGCGGCTCAAGGCGTCCGAGAAGGCGGGGACGGCGCCCGCGACGGAGCGCCCGAGGGCGCGCTGCTGTCCCTGGATCCGCAGACCGGGCACATCAAGGCCATGGTCGGCGGCTACGACTTCCTCAAGAGCGAGTTCAATCGCGCGACCCAGGCGCGCCGCCAGCCCGGCTCGGCCTTCAAGCCGTTCGTGTACATCGCCGCCATCGAGGCCGGGCTCACCCCCGCGACGATCGTCGAGGACTTCCCGGTGGAGTTCCCGGGTGGTCCCAACGGCAAGGCCTGGAAGCCCGAAAACTACGATCGCAAGTTCCGGGGGCCGCTCACGCTGCAGCAGGCCCTCGAGGAGTCCATCAACGTCGCCGCGGTCAGAGTGCAAGAGCGGATCGGCCTCCGACGCACCATCGAGCTAGCGCGCCGTCTCGGGGTCGAAAGCCCGCTCGGCGAGAACTTGAGCCTCGCCCTCGGCACCTCCGAGCTCTCCCTGCTCGAGCTCACCTCCGCCTACGGCACCCTCGCCAATCGCGGGAGCTGGGTGCGCCCCAACGTGATCCGCTACGTGCTCGACGCGCAGGGCAAGCTCCTCGAGGAGAACATCCCCGAGGCCCGGCAGGCGCTCTCGCCGGAGGTGGCCTACGTGGCCACCCAGATGCTCCGGGGCACGATCGACCGCGGCACGGGGGTCGCCGCCAAGGCGCTCGGCCGCCCGGCCGCTGCCAAGACCGGCACGACCAACGACTACTCCAACGCCTGGTTCATCGGCTTCACGCCCCAGCTGGCCACCGGCGTGTGGGTGGGGTACGACCGGCCGCGCAGCCTCGGGAAGGACGAGACCGGGTCGCGCGTAGCGGTGCCCATCTGGACGACCTTCATGGCGTCGGCGCTCGCCGGCCAGCCCCCCGAGGACTTCGCGATCCCTGAGCGGGTTGTGCTCGTCCCCGTCGACCTCGACCGTGGCGCGTGCACCCGGCCCGCCCTCATGGCCTTCGTGATGGGCAGCGAGCCGGCGCAGGTGTGCGGCCCCGCTCGATTCGCCTCGGGAGTGCGGCCGGCCGGGCTGCCCGCGGCGGTGCCGGTGGGCGGCTCCGCGGTGGGCGGGGCTACCAAGGATCCGACGCAGAGCCCCTGAGGGGCCCGATCAGGTCCCGCCCGCCACCGCCACGGGCCCGCCGAAGCGCGCGGCGGCGGTGCTCCAGGCCTCGCCGCTCAGCAGCGCCTCGAACACGCGGGGCAGCTCGCCGATGCTCACCCGGATCTGCTGCATGGAGTCCCGGTCGCGGATGGTCACGCGGCCGTCGCCCACCTCGCCCTTGTCCGAATCGCCTACCGTCTGCACGTCCACCGTCACGCAGTAGGGCGTGCCCACCTCATCCTGACGGCGGTAGAGCCGACCGATGGCGGCGGTGTCGTCGTAGACCACGCGCCAGCGCTTCGCGAGGTCGCTCCGGATGGCATGGGCGGCGCGGACGATCTCGTCGCGCTTCTTGAGGAGCGGCAGCACCGCCACCTTCACCGGCGCCAGCTCGGGATGGAAGCGGAGCACCACGCGCTTTTCCCCGCGCACCTCCTCCTCCTGATAGGCGTCGGCAAGGAAGGCGAGGAGAGCGCGGTCGACCCCCGCCGCCGGCTCGATCACGAAGGGCACCACGTGCTCCTTGCGCTCCTCGTCGAAGTAGGTCAGCGTCTTGCCGCTGAACTTCGCGTGCTGCTTGAGGTCATAGTCGGTGCGATTGGCGATGCCCATCAGCTCGCTCCAGCCGATGGGGAACCGGTACTCGATGTCGACGGTGCGCTTGGCGTAGTGGGCGAGCTCGTCCTGCTCGTGCCAGCGGAGCCGGAGGTTTTCCTCTCGCAGGCCGTAGCGGCGGAACCACGCCATGCAGTCCGTCGATCCAGCGGTCGTGCCAGTACTCGTCGGCGGGGCGGCCCTCCACCTGGTCGTGGGGATTCACGAAGTACTCGATCTCCATCTGCTCGAATTCACGCGTCCGGAAGATGAAGTTGCCCGGCGTGATCTCGTTGCGGAACGAACGACCGGCCTGGGCGATGCCGAAGGGCAGTTTGAGCCGCATGGACTGCAGCACGTTCTCGAAATTGACGAACATCGCCTGGGCGGTCTCCGGCCGGAGGTAGGTGACCGCAGCATCGTCCTCCACCGGGCCCATGAACGTCTTGAACATCATGTTGAACTGGCGCGGCGCGGTGAGCTCGCCCTTCCCGCACTCCGGGCAGAGCGTGCGGCGCGCGCCGCAGCGCGGGCACGGCTCGCCCGCCGGCATCTCGAACTTGTTGCCCTTGGTCGCCGGGCAGAAGTGGATCCAGGGCCGCGCGTCCAGGTGGTCGGCGCGGAAGCGATGCTGGCATTCGCGACAGTCCACCATGGGGTCCGTGAACTTGTCGACGTGGCCGCTCGCCTCCACACGGTCGGATGCATGAGGATGGAGGCGTCGAGTCCGACCATGTCGGCGCGCGCCTGGACGAAGTCGCGCCACCAGAGGCGCTTGATGTTCTGCTTCAGCTCGACGCCGAGCGGGCCGTAGTCCCAGCAGGAGCCGGTGCCGCCGTAGATCTCGCTCGACTGGAAGACGAATCCACGGCGCTTGGAGAGCGAGACAAGTGTATCCATGGTCAGCGGCATGGCGCTCGAGGATATCACGTGCCGCGGGAGGCGGCGCTCGGCGACGCCGGCGAGTCCGCGCCGCGTCTGGTCGATGAAGCGGAGCGCGCGCGAGGTGGCGCCGATGAGCCGCGTCACCACGCCGTCGAGGACGGCGCTCAGCTCGCTCTCGACGTCGCGACGGAGGCCCAGCCCCAGCGCCTCCTCCCAGCGCAATCCCCGCAGTCGCGCGAGGGCGGCGACGGCGTGGCCGGAAATCGGCAGGGCGCGCTCTCCCGCCCCGCACGCCCCGCACACGAGGCCGCCCGCTTCGGGATCCAGCGCGGCGGCCGGGAAGGGAAAGGCGCGCCCGCACTCGACGCAGCGGTCCAGGCGCGGTCGATGGCCGAGCAGATCCAGCGCGCGTGCCGCGAAGCAGAGGCCCACCCGATCGGGTGCCGCCGATCCCTCCAGCCCGCGCAGGCCCCGCACGAGGAGGCCGAAGAGCGCGGGATGCGGATCGCGATCGGCGGACAGCCGGCTCAGCGCCTCGCACATCCACGCGCCGCGGCCGAGGCGGCCCAGATCCTCGCGCACCGCTACGAAGGGCCGCACGATGTCGAAGTGGTCGACGCGCACCAGCTCGCTGCGCCCGGTGTCGAAGAAGACCAGCTCGCCCAGCGTGAGCGGCTCGAGCGCGGCCACGAAGCGCGAGCGCGGACGCCGCGCCGACTTCGCCACCCCGCGCACCTTGCCGTGGTCGCGGGAGTAGAACTCCACCAGCCGATCTTGCTCGCCGAGGGGCCGCCGGCCCACCACCACCGCGCGGGTCCGGAAGAGGGCCATGGTCAGGAGGTGAGGAGGAAGCCGAACTCGCGAAGGGCCCGCTCGTCTTTTCGCCAGTTTTTTCTCACCGCGACGCGAAGATCGAGGAAGGTCTTGATCCCGAAGAAGCGCTCGAGGTCCTCGCGCGCCGCGCTGCCGATCCGCTTGAGCATGGCGCCCTGCCGACCGATCAGGATGCCCTTCTGGGACTCCTGCTCCACGAAGATCCCGGCGCGGATGTAGAGGCACTCGGGCCGCTCTCGCTCGGTGAGCTCCTCCACCCGCACTGCGCACGCGTAGGGAATCTCCTCATGGGTGAGGCGGAAGATCTTCTCGCGGATGGCCTCCGCGACGAAGAAAGTCTCCGGCTGATCGGTGAGAGACTCGCGGGGAAAATAGGCGGGCCGCTCTGGGAGAGCGGCCACCGCGAGCGCGAGCAGGGCATCGCACCCGGCTCCGGTCTGCGCCGAGATCGGCACGATCTCCGTGAAGGGCGCCCGCTCGCGATAGGCGGCGATGAGCGGGAGGAGCCGCGACTTGGGCGCGACGAGGTCCACCTTGTTCAGGCAGCACACGAGGGGCGCCCGCACCCCGGCGAGGCGGCCGAGGGCGCCGGCATCGATCCGGTCGGGACGCTCGGTGGCCTCGGCCACGAAGCAGACCAGGTCCACGTCCTCGAGGGCGCGCTCCGCCGCCCGCTGCATCAGCTCGCCGAGCCGTCCCGTTCCCGCGTGGAGCCCCGGCGTGTCCACGAAGACGATCTGGGCGTGCGGCAGGTGACGGATGCCGGTGATGCGGGTCCGCGTCGTCTGGGGCCGTCGGGAGACGATGGCCATCTTCTCCCCCACGAGCCGGTTGAGCAGCGTGGACTTGCCGACATTGGGGCGGCCGACCAGCGCCACGAAGCCCGCGCGATGCGCCGACGCGCTCACGGCAGAAGTCCGGCCCAGAGCCGGGCGGGCACGGGGCGCCGGCGGGCACGCGTGAGGATGGCGCGGGCCCGCTCATGCATGCGCTGAGCCTCGCGCGGCCGCACGTCGTTCCAGCCCGCGAGGTGGAGGATCCCGTGCACCACCAGGAGATCCAGCTCCAGGGCGAGGGACACGCCTATCGCCGCCGCCTGACGCGCGGCGGTGTCCACCGAGACCACCACCTCGCCCAGGCGCGGTGAGGGCCCGGGGCCGCCGAGGTCGAAGGCGAGCACGTCGGTGCGCGTGCCGCGGCCCAGGAAGCGGGCATTCAGCCGCCGGATCGTGGGATCGTCTACGAGGGTCACGTGCAGCTCGGCGCCGGAGCGCCCCACCGCGGCGAGAGCCGCCCGCGCGGTCGCCTGCAGCCGCCGGCGCGGCACGCGCACGCGCGACTGCCGGCTCTCGAGGGAGACAGGCATTAGGATTCACGTTGCGGGGGCCTCGACATGGCCCCCGCACTCCCCCAATCCGCGATCAACCGCCTTGCGGATCCGACGCTTGCTTCACCACGCGGGCGGGGCTGGGCGCGATCGTAGGCGCGCACGATCACCGATACCAGGTCGTGGCGTACGACGTCGCGATCGCTGAAGTACACGAACTGGATCCCGTCCAGCCCGCGGAGCACCGTCTGCGCTTCCACCAGCCCCGACACCCGGCTCGCGGGCAGGTCGACCTGCGTGATGTCGCCCGTGATCACCATCTTGGAGTTGAAGCCCAGGCGGGTGAGGAACATCTTCATCTGCTCCGACGTGGTGTTCTGCGCCTCGTCGAGGATGATGAAGGCGTCGTTCAGGGTGCGGCCCCGCATGTAGGCAAGGGGGGCGATCTCGATCTGACCCCGCTCGGTGAGGGTCGCCACCTTGTCGGTGTCGAGCATGTCGTAAAGCGCGTCATAGAGCGGCCGCAGGTACGGATGGATCTTCTCGATGAGATCGCCGGGCAGGAAGCCGAGCCGCTCGCCCGCCTCCACCGCCGGACGCGTGAGGACGATGCGCGCCACCTCGCGCTTCATGAGGGCGGACACCGCCATCGCCACCGCCAGATACGACTTTCCGGTGCCCGCAGGGCCGATGGCGATGACGAGATCGTGCGCGCGGATGGCGTCTACGTAGCGCTTCTGGTTCACCGTCTTGGGCGAGATGAACTTGCGGCGCGAGGGCACGCTGATGGCGTCCGTCATCACCGTCCGCACGTCGGCGCCGGGCTCGCCGGCCAGCCGGAGGGCGGCCCGCACCTCCGCCGCGCTCAGCGTGCCGCGGGCGCCCTGCAGCGCGATCAGGTCGTGCAGCAGCTGCTCGGCCTGCCCCACCTGTCGCTCCTCCCCGCGCAGGGTCAACTCGTGGCCCCGGGCGGTGATGCGGAGGTCGAACTGCGCCTCGAGGGCGCGCAGATGCTCGTCGTTCTTGCCGAGCAGGGTCAGGAGATCGGAGGAAGCGGGCAGCTGGAGCCGGCGGGTGACGGTGGTAGCCTGTGTCAGGTGTTTGCCCCTGTCCCTCACGATACCACGGCGCGCCGGCCTCAGCCGCGTTCCGGCGGCAGGTCGAGCTTGATGTGGAGCTCGCGCAACCGTTTGGGATCGACCTCGCTGGGCGCCTGCATGAGGAGGTCCTGCGCCCCCTGGTTCATGGGAAAGGCGACGACCTCCCGGAGATTCCGCTCGTCCGCCAGCATCATCACGATGCGATCGATGCCGGGCGCCGAGCCGCCGTGCGGCGGCGCCCCATAGCGAAACGCGTTGAGCATGCCCCCGAAGCGCGCCTCGACTTCCTCCGGGCGGTAGCCGGCGATCTGGAACGCCTTGAACATGATGTCCGGGCGGTGGTTGCGGATGGCCCCGCTCGACAGCTCGATGCCGTTGCACACGATGTCGTACTGATAGGCCTTGATCGTGAGGGGATCCTGCGTCTCCAGCGCCTCCAGCCCGCCCTGCGGCATGGAGAAGGGATTGTGGCTGAAGTCGATCCTCTTGGCCTCCTCGTCCCACTCGTACATGGGGAAGTCGACGATCCAGCAGAACCGGAACGCGTTCTTCTCCGCGAGATCGAGATCCTCGCCGAGCTTGACGCGTAGGCGGCCGGCGAGGGGGTCTGCCGCTTCCGGCTTGTCGCAGACGAAGAAGACCACGTCGCCCGGCCCCGTGCCGGTCGCCGCCCTGAGCGCGCCCAGGCGCTCGGCGTCGAGGAACTTGGCGATGGGGCCCCGCGCCGGCCCCTCGGCGAGGCTCACGTAGCCGAGCCCGGGAGCGCCCTGCTCGCGGGCCCAGGCGTCCAGCTTGTCGAAGAAGCTGCGCGGGCGCGCGGCCGCGCCGGGGCCGGTGACCGCCCGCACGACGGCGCCGCGGGCGCCGGCCTCCGCGAACACCTTGAAGTCCGAGCCCGCGAACACGGCCGTCACGTCGGCATTCACGGTGGGAATCCGCAGATCAGGCTTGTCGGTGCCGTACTTCGCCATCGCCTCCGCGAAGGGGATGCGGGGAAACGGCGGCGGCGTCACCGTGCGCCCCGCCGCGAACTCCTCGAAGACGCCGTGGAGCACCGGCTCGATGGTGGACCACACGTCCTCCTGGGTCACGAACGACATCTCGAAGTCGAGCTGATAGAACTCTCCAGGCGAGCGGTCAGCGCGACCGTCCTCGTCGCGGAAGCACGGGGCGATCTGGAAGTACCGGTCGAAGCCGGACACCATCAGGAGCTGCTTGAACTGCTGGGGCGCCTGCGGGAGGGCGTAGAACTTGCCGGGGTGGATGCGACTCGGCACCAGGTAGTCGCGGGCGCCCTCCGGAGAGCTCGAGGTCAGGATGGGCGTCTGAAACTCCATGAAACCGGCCGCGATCATGCGGCGCCGGATGCTCGCGATCACCTGCGAGCGGAGCACGATGTTACGGTGCAGCCGCTCGCGGCGGAGGTCGAGGAAGCGATAGCGGAGGCGCGTCTCCTCTGGGAAGTCGGCCTCCCCGGCGACCTGGAGCGGAAGAGTCTCCGCGCTCGACTGCACGGCGAGGTCCTCCACGGCCAGCTCCACCTCGCCGGTGGGCAGCTTGGGATTGACGGCGTCGGCTCCCCGCGCGACCACCGTGCCCGACATGGTGACCACGCTCTCCAGTCGCAGTCCCGACGCGGCGGCAAAGCTCGCACTGGCCGCGTTCACCACGCACTGGGTGACGCCGTGGTGATCGCGCAGGTCGATGAAGAGCAGCTGCCCGTGGTCGCGCTTCCTGTGCACCCAGCCCGAGAGGCGGGCCGGCTGGCCGACATCGGCGGCCCGCAGCGCCCCGCAGGTGTGCGTGCGGTAGCGATGCATCACTCGCGTCCCCGGCGCGCGGTCAGGGGTTTCACCGTCGCGGCGCCGCCGGCCTCCACCGCGGCGTACGCGGAGAACCCCTGCTCGGCGAGCGCCTCGAGCTGCCGGCCCACGTTCTTCCGCCTGACCTCGAGCGACACCAGATCGCCGCCCGCCCGCAGCGCCCGCGCGGCGGCGAGGACGGGGCCGAGATCGCCGGCCGCGTCCACGAGAAAGGCCACCCGGCGGGGCGCGGACGCCGGCCCCGGCGTGCCGGCCCCGGCGCCCCGCTCGGAGAGGATGGTGACGAGCCGCTCGAAACCGATGGAGAAGCCGCAGGCGGGAACATCTCCCTTGATCATTCGCCCTATCAGCTTGTCGTAGCGCCCCCCGCCCGCGATCGAGGAGGGAAACGCGGGCGACGTCGCCTCGAAGATGGTGCCCGTGTAGTAGCCCATCCCGCGGACGAGCGTGGGGTCGAAGCGCACCTGCGCGCCCGCCGGCATCTCGCGGTTCACCGTCCGGATGATCCAGGCCAGCGAGTCGCAGGCGGGGCCGGCATCGCCCGCCGTGCCCCCGAGCAGCCCGGGCAGGGCATCCAGCGACAGCTCGCCCTTCTGCAGGGTGGGCAGAAGGCCCTCGAACCGCTCGATGGCGGCGGGGGCGTGGCCGGCCTCGCGCAGCTCGCCCAGCACGCCCTCCGCGCCGATCTTGTCGAGCTTGTCGAAGGCGATGAAGAAGGCGCCCTGCGACGCCTCGGGAAGGCCGCAGTGCCGCGTGATCGCCCCGAGGAGCCGGCGGTCGTTGATCCGCACGGTGAGGTCGCTGAGCCCCAGCCGGGTGAGCGCCTCGCCGGTGGCGAGGATCAGCTCCACCTCCGCCACCGCGGAGGCGACGCCCAGGATGTCGATGTCGCACTGGGTGAACTGGCGGTAGCGGCCCTTCTGGGGCCGCTCCGCGCGCCACACCGGTCCGATCTGGATGGCCTTGAGGGGATCGGGCAGTTGGGCGTGGTTCTCCGCGTAGTAACGCGCCAGCGGCACGGTGAGGTCGAAGCGCAGCCCGTGCTCGGCCAGCTCTCCCCCCGCGCGCTGGGCGTCTTCCAGGTCCTCCCCGCGCTTGAGCACCTTGAAGATCAGCTTCTCGTTCTCGCCGCCCTCGCTGCCCACGAGCCGGCGCAGGCTCTCCAGCGCGGGTGTCTCGATCCTTCGAAATCCGAAGGAGCGGTACACGGCCAGGATCTGCTGGGTGGCGGCGTCGCGCAACTCGACCTCGGCGGGCAGGAGGTCGCGCATGCCCCGCGGCGGGGTGGTGTCGGGCTTGCCCGCCACGCTTACAAGACTCCCCGCGCGGCGGCCAGGTAGTCCCGGGAGAGCTCGATGTAACGCTTCGCCGACCGGTAGATCAGGTCGAGGTCGGCGGGGCCAGCCTGCCGCTTCACCCGGGCCGGCGTCCCCATGAGCACGCTGCCCCGCGGGGCGAGCGTACCGGGCGACACCACGGCGCCCGCCGCCACCAGGCACTCTTCTTCGAGGATGGCGCCGTCCAGCACGATGGCGCCGATGCCGATGAGGCAGTTGGACTTGATGTGGCAGCCGTGCAGCCGCGCGGCGTGGCCCACCGTGACGTAGTCCTCGATGATCGAGGGGGTGCCGCCGCGATTGACGTGGACGATGGTGCCGTCCTGGATATTGCTGCCGCGCCCGACGCGGATGTGAAGCACGTCGCCGCGGAGGACGGAGGTGAACCAGACGCTCGACTCCTCCCCGATCTCCACGTCGCCGATAACCTGGGCGGAGGCTTCCACGAAGGCGGACGGATGCACGGTCGGCAGGACACCCCGGTACGGGTGGAGCAGACGGCTACTCCTGGGGCATGGTCATGATGATCTGCGTCTCGCCCGAGATATTCAGGAAGTTGTTGAAGCGCACGACGGTGGCGACCAGGGTGGGCTGTATGGCGTCGTCGGTCTTGAAGGCCCCCAGCGCGGTGATGCCGCCGTCGAAGCCGGTGTCGATGCTCTGGAGGCGATACCCCGCGGGCCCCTTGAAGATGACGGCGAGCAGGCCTTCCTTCACCAGGTTCTGGGGCACCACGAGCTCCTCGATGCCGTCGCCGTCGAGATCCACCGGCAGCGGGGCGGGCTCGATCTTGTAGAACTTGGTGATGGACCCCTGCCGGCCGCGATCGATCACCGATTCCAGCTTGGTGTAGCCGCCGCCTACCGACGTGGAGGAGCGCCAGACGTCCTCGCCGTCGAGCGTGACGCGGAGACGGTTGAACTCGTCGATCATGGCCAGGGCCCGGGTCTCCTTCCCCGCGATGTTGGTGAAGACCGCGCCCATGGGCCGGAAGGACGAAGGAACCCGTACCTGCCTGACCACATCGAGCGAGCCCTTCTTGATGATCGCTTCGTCGGCCTGCCCAGGCGTGAAGAAGTTCTCGGGGCTGTAGCGCTGTATCCACAGGGTCTGCTTGTAGCCCTCGCCCTTGGCGTCCACCGCGAAGAGGAAGCTCTCGATCGTATCCACCAGGAACTTCGGCTTGCCGTCCTTCATGTGCAGAATGAAGGAGTTCAGTCCGGCCTTGACGTGGAAGCGGTTGCCCACCACCTCGTACACACCGTCGCCGTCGAGGTCGGCGAGCTGGAGCGAGAAGACCCGTCCCATCGTCCGGGTCGAGAAGCTCCACTCCGGCTCCATCTTGTAGTTGACGATCTTGTACTGGTAGACCCGGTCGCCGTCGCTGACCACCACGCGCGGGATCCGGTCCTTGGGCTGCACCGCGATGTCCATCGCCACCACCGCGAAGCCCAGGCGGGCAACCTCCTTGAGGGGAATCCCGCCTTCGGCGGTGGAGTAGGTGGCGGGGTCGATGTCGCCGCGCAGCAGCCGGTCCAGCAGGGAACGCTGTTTCGCCTGTGGGCGATTGGTGTCCCCCTTCGCCGAGGAGAAGCGCTCGCGCTCGGCGAGCTGGCGAATCGACGGCGGCACGAAGAACGAGCTCGATACGAGTGGATCCGTCGCGGGAAGCGAGAAGAAGCGCGCCTCCATGAAGGGCCGGCCCTGAACCCGCTTGAACTGGAGAACGAGGAGATGCTCGAACTTGTAGCGCTGGCCCGCTTCCCTGACGCCGCGGCCGGCCAGGAAGTCCTCCTGCTTGATCCCCTGCTCGGCGATGTAGAGGTTGATGGGGTCGCCCATGCTCACCACGAAGCGGCCCGAGGCATTGAGCCGCTCGACCAGCTCCTGGGTGCCCGCCTCGACCAGGTTATCCCGGACGCCGCCGGACAGGGGGAGCAGCACGAGACGGATCTTGCCCGAAGAGAGCCGGAACCGGTCGCCCGGCTTGATCTCCGACCCTCCGGAGACGGTGCCCTGTGAGAACTGCTCCTGCACGGAGACCACGGTGACGCGCCCGAGGCTCTCCTCGGACTTCCCGAGCACCTGGCCGGTCTTGGGATGCTTGATCTCCCGGCCCTCGCGGAACAGGGCGAGCTCCAGCCCGGGCCGGATGCCGTCCTTGCGGCCTGCGCCGAGGGTGACTGTCTTCCCCTGAACCTCGAGCACATCGCCCTCGACCTTCGGGAAGAGATCGACGAGCTGGTCGGCGAGCACGGTGGTGGGGACGGCGGGAGAAGCAGCCGGCGCGTCCGCCGGGGCGGACTTCGGCTGGGCGAGGGCAATGCCGATGGGCCCCAGCAGGAGCGCAAGGGCGATGCCGATCAGGAAACGGCGCACCACCCCGCCACTATAGCGCCGGCGGGAGGGGCAGGCAACCAATCCGGACCCAAAAAAAACGGGGCATGGGGTCTGCCGCCCCATGCCCCGCGGTGCTGCGTGCGTGTTCGCTACTTAGTTAGAAGGAGACGCGCAGACGCGCGGCACCCGTGTAGACGTTCTCGGCGCTACGCTTGGTCAATACACCGCCGATGCTTTCCGTGGTGTCCAGCGCGGGGCCCGCAAAGAGATAGGCCCCCACCAGGTCCAGCTGCAGACCCGGAGCGAAGCGCCACACGAGACCGAGGTTGGCCTCGGTGCCGAGATACGAGTCGTCACCCTGGCAGTCGCTTGGGCGGCAGGTCATCGCCACCGGCGTGAACGTCCCGTCGGTGTCGACCGAGCGAGCCGTCCATGCCGGGGTGACGAGACCGTAGAAGTCCAGCTGAGGCGTCAGGCTATAGGTCGCCTTGAGGCCGACCTGCTGGCGGCCATAGCGGTCCAGCCCGATGCCCGTGCCGAGAGTCCGGAAGGCACCGTTGAAGTAGTCCACGCCGAGGGCGAAGATGTTGCCCCACCCATCGGACCACCAGCCCGTGTCACCCGTGATCGGCTGGAAGTAGTTCACGTTCTGGGTGAGCTGATCCTTCGGCCGGTTTCCCGTCGTGTACATGGCACGGAACTCGAGGAGTAGCGGCCCGATGCGCCAGCCCGTCTTGAGGTCGACCAGGAAGGCCGAGATATCGGCCTCGCTCTGCGTGCCGGCAACGGGGCTGAACGGGTCGATCATGTCGCGCCTACCGAACTGATACAGGGCAGTGGGCTCGACCGAGAAGGGGCCGGAGCGCCACCGCACATCGACACCGACCGTGTGGCGGATCTCGTGGTTTGAGACCGCGGGACCGAACGTGGGAACGCCGCCGACGACGCCGTTGCTGACGGGCTGACGGGCCGCGGCGGACGTCGTCCCCTGGAACATCGCGTAGGAATAGATCGGGCGGATGTCGAGGCCCTTGAACGGGGAGATCTCGACGCTTGCGATGAAGGCGAAGTCGTCACCATTGAGGCCGGCGGGGGTGGCGCCGCCGCCCGTGCTGGGACCATGCAGCTCCTCTTCGATCATGGCGAAGGTGATGTGCGACTTCACGTTCGGGGACCAGGTCGTGGAGAGGTTGACGCCGGCAAAGTCAGAGCATGCCAGCGCGCAGATCTTGTACGTGACCGAGTACGGCTGGGCGCCGACCCGAACGCGCGTGGCGAACGGCATCAGCGGCATGTCGAACTCAGCGAAGAGCCACTTGGTCTCGACGATGCCCTGCACGTCGGTGTTGAGGTCGAAGGCCCCATTGGCACCGCTGCGCTGGGCTGCCACACCGCCACCAGACAGGTTGTTGTCGAGAGCTCCTGTCTGACCCCAGACCGCGTCGATCTCGATACCCCAGACAACGACCGCGTTACCCACCCTACCTTCGATGTTGAAGCGGCCGCGGTTCCTCGCGTACCACTCCGTATCCCCCGTGCGCGTGAAGTTCAGGTCGCGCAGGTTGTGCGAGAACGACGTGACCGTGTCCAGGAATCCGTTGATGTCGAATTTCAGGGCCGGCGCGGCAGGCGGCGCCTGCGCGAAGGCCGCTGGCGCCATGGTGCCCAGTAGGGCGACCACGGCGAGCGTTAGGACAATGAATCTCTTCATTAACCGTCTCCTCATTGGTGGTTGGCTTCTCGTGCTTCCGAGAATCCCTTGCCCATCCCTGCCAGTGCCGGCGACGCGCAACCACGGTGCTTCTACAAACCGCTCCCACCTCCGGGTATGACCGGAGATGAACCCCTGGGCAGAACAGGGGGCGCAGAGACTTGCGCAACAGGACTCTTTTACTGCGATCGGCGTGTCAGGGTCAAGGAAATATGCCCGAACTGCTACAGCTTGTGGATCCCCTAGCCCCCCTCCCCGAGGGTCTTCAGGGCCTCCACCGTCAGCTTCCCGACGGAGGAACCGGGATCGAGGTCCCGGGCGAAGATGAACGCTGCCCGAGCCTCCTGTTTCCGGCCGGCCTCGGCGAGGATAACTCCCAGCAAATAATGGGAAAACTGGTTCTTCCCCTCGAGCTGAATGGCCTGGCGGAGGGCCTCCTCCGCCTCCTTGAGCTTGCCTTGGCGGAGATAGGCCTGGCCGAGGTTGTGGTAGGCCAGCTCGGGGCTGGGGTAGGTCGGGAAGGTCAGCGCCTTGCGGTAGTTGGCGATGGCCTGATCCAGCCGGTCCTGGGACGCCATGACCAGCCCCAAGTTGTGGTAGGCCTCGGCGTAGGTGGGGTCGAGGTCGATGGCCTTCTCGAAGGCGGCCTGAGCCTCGGGCCAGCGCCGTAGCTGAAGCTGCACCACCCCGAGGGAATTCCGATAGAGGGGGTTCTCGGGGTCCAGCTCCACCGCTGTCTGCAGCGCGGCGAGCCCCAGCGAGATGCGGCCCTCGCGGATGTTGTTGCCCGCTTGGTCGTAGGCGTTGCGCGCCTGTATCTTCCGGACCTCGGCTTCCTTGCCGGTGGCGCAGCCGACCAAAAGGAGCGCGGCGCTGAGCACCCCGAGAAGAGGGGAGCGGCCTATTCTTGACAGGGTCCTGATCGCCATGTACTTGTTGAGTCGTGCCTACTTACGAATACGAGTGCGCCGACTGCAAGCGGGTCTTCGAGATCCGCCAGCGAATCTCCGAGCCACCGATCGAGACGTGCGATCGCTGCTGCGGGAAGGTCCGCCGGCTGATCAATGCCGCGCCGTTCATCCTCAAGGGCGGGGGCTGGTACGTCACCGATTACCCCTCGGAGTCGAGAAAAAAGGCCATGAAGTCGGAGTCATCGTCCTCAAGCGGCGCCCAGTCTAGCACAGGGGAGGGAGGGGCCCCCTCGACTTCGAGTGGGGACGCGAGCAAGGGCTCCCCCTCGAATGGGGGTTCAACCGCCTCCAGCGGCGGGTCGGACGGCGCCAAGAGCACCCCCGCGAAGTCGAAGTCCCCCACCAAAGCCAAAGACTAGGCTGGGGCCGGGGAACCGGGCCCCTCTAGCGGTCGCGGTCAACCACGAAGTCCGCAATCAGCACGAGGGTTTCCTTGTCCTCGGAGTCTGCGAAGGAGTCCAGGTCCGCCTTGGCGGTCTGAGCGTAGGCATGGGCGCGCTCCAGCGCGTACTCCACCCCCTCATACTTGACCACCAGGCGCCGGATCTCCTCGATGTCCGCCGCCTCCGGCCGCGCCCGCCTGAGGATGGCCCCGATGCGCTCCCGCTCGGCCGCGCTCGCGCGGTCAAGGGTCGCGATCAGGGGCAGCGTGCGCTTGCCCTCGCGAAGGTCGGCCCCGATGGCCTTGCCGAGACGGGCCTCGTCGGCCACGAAGTCGAGGGAGTCATCGCTGATCTGGAAGGCGATCCCGATGTCCAGGCCGTAGCGGGTCAACGCCCCCAGGCGCGCCGGCTCCGTGCGCGCGAGCAGGCCACCGATCCGGCAGCAGGCCGAGATGAAGGAGGCCGTCTTCTGGGTGATGATCCGGAGGTAGTCCGCCTCGGTGGTGGTGCCGGAGCGCTTCCGCTCCAGCTGGAAGACCTCGGCCTCGGTCATGGAGACGGTGGCCCGCGCAAGGGTGTCCAGGACGGCGGGATCGCCGTCCCGCACCATCATCGCGAAGGACTTCGAGTAGAGGTGATCGCCGACGAGGACGGAGGCGTCGTCCCCCCAGCGCGCGTTGGCGGAGGGGCGGCCGCGGCGGAGAGGGGCTTGGTCCACCACGTCGTCGTGGATGAGGGTGGCGGTGTGCAGCAGCTCCACCACGCAGCCCAGTCGCACTGCGCGCACCCCCTGATAGCCGGCCAAGCGTGCCGCCACCAGGAGCAGGATGGGGCGGAGGCGCTTACCGCCCGCGCCCGCGATGAACTCCCCCATCTCCCGGATGAGCTCGACGGGCGAGTGGATCTCGCGCCCGATCTCCGCCTCGATCGCGGCCAGCTCCCCGCCGATCATGAGCGCGACGCGCTCCTTGAGGAGGGTCTCCAGCGCGGTGGGCGGCTTCGCGCCGGGCCGCGGCGCGGGCGCGGTCAACGGACGACGACCCGGTCCCGGACCTTGATCTCGGCGGCCTCGGCCGTATTCCCGATCTCCACCACCGAGAACTTCTCGCGGACCTCGATCACCTTGCCCGTCGCCACCTCCTCGTCCAGCTCGCCGAGAAGCTCGCCGGTGATGGGATGGACGATGGGAATCCGGTCGCGGCGCAGGCTCACCACGCTGCCCGGCTTGAGGCCGTCCTGGCCGTTCAGATCGATGACGATGCGCGTGGTGTCCACGAAGACGACGTAGCCACGCGAGGGCGGCGGCGCGGGAGCCACCGGCGCCGGGACGTCCGTGCGCGTGGTGGGCGGGGCGGCGGCCGTGACGCCGGCGGCCTTGGAGCCGGAGGCCGCGGTGGTAGGCTCCTGATACGGGACCTTCTGGAGAGGGCTGATGCGGCCCCCGCCCGGCGGCAGCCCGTACTTGGCGACCACCTCGGGCGGAGCGAGGAGCGTCGACTTCCCGAACACGAGAGACTTCCACGTGGTCGGCATCTTCTCCTCTTCCACCCACACGTACTCGGGCTCGCTCGGCACGTCGCCGAAGCGGGGATTCTTGATCAGGAGCCACTTGGACTCGGCCCGCTTGAGCTCCACGGTCGGGTCCCCGGCGCCCGGATAGCCGAGGATGTTGCGAATGGTGTTGCAGCCGGTGGTCAGGAGCGTCACGACCGCGAGGGCGGCCATGACCCGGGCGAGCTTCACACGCAGTAGCGGCATGTCGCGACGATCATATCAGATCGGCCTCCTAGTCCTCCGGAAGAGGCTCCCAGGGGAAGCGCTGCTCCGCGGAGCCTTCGGTCCGGGTGAGGGCGAGCCGGCGGGAGAAGAGGGGGGTCCCGGTCACCGCCGACACCCAGGTGATGTCCAGATAGGTGACGCCCCGGCGGTCCAGGAGCACGGGCACCAGCCACCCCGAGATCTCGAGGCTCTTGCCCAGGGCCACCGCCCGCTCCGGCCGCAGCAGCAGCTCCTCGATCCGGGCCCGCTGATTGAGGAAAAGGTCCTGTACCGCGCTGGGATCCACGGACTGGAAGCGCTTGGTCTGGTCGAGCCCGAACGCGATCATGAAGGGCACGCGGCGGAGGTCGGCGCGCCCCTTGGTGAGGTCGAGCGGGGGCGGCACGGCCACCCGGATCCGGCCCCGCGTGATCCGCGCGCCGTCCTCGGCCTCCACCCGCGGCTGGCCGGGAATCGGGATGTACGCGGCCTCGGCGAAGCGCGCCTCGACCCGTTGGATCTGGGCGTAGCCGAGCACGTCTTCGTAGCGGCCGAGAACCTTACCGGTCACCGGATGGCGGAACTCGTCGCCCTTGCGGAAGAGCGTGAACTCCTGCCCTCGCTGCACACCGTCCTTGCCGGTGAGATCCAGGTAGACCCGATCGCCGTCCACGCTGACGACCAGTCCCTCTACCGCGGGGAAGGCGTTGATGACGTCCTGGACGAGGAAGCCAAACGTGGCGCCGACCTGATCGGCCTGCCCCGCCTCGCCTCCCACGCCCCCGAGCAGAAGGACACCCATGAGAAGCGCAACGAGCGGTCTCTTCAGCATCAAAACACCACGGATGCCTGGTACTTCCCGAATACCTGACGCAGGCTGGCGCAGATCTCGCCGAGCGTGACCTCGGCCCGGACGGCTTCGAGGATCAACGGCATCAGGTTGTCGCGCCCACGCGCGGCCCGATCGATGGCCTCCACCGCGCGACTCGCCCGCGCTCCGTCGCGAGACTTGCGGAGCGCGGCTAGCCGCTCTCCCATCGCCGCCGCCACCGCGGCATCCACCTGGAAGAGGTCGCCGGGCGGGGGCTCGTCGCTCACGAAGTCGTTGACCCCCACCACCACGCGCGCCTTGGACTCGACCTCCTGCTGATACCGGTAGGCCGCCTCCTGGATCTCGCGCTGCATGAAGCCGATCGCGTGCACCGCCCCGCCGAGGCCGTCGATCTTGGCGATGTAGGTCTCGGCCTCCTCCTCGAGCAGCCGGGTGACGCGCTCCACCGCGTAGGAGCCGCCGAGGGGATCGACGATGTCGGCGACGCCCGACTCGTGCGCGAGGATCTGCTGGGTGCGGAGGGCGACGCGCACCGCCTCCTCGCTGGGCAGCGAGAGCGCCTCGTCCATCGAGTTCGTGTGGAGCGACTGACAGCCCCCGAGCACGGCGGCCAGGGCCTGGATCGCGACGCGTACGATGTTGTTCTGAGGCTGCTGCGCGGTGAGCATGCTGCCCGCGGTCTGGGCGTGGAAGCGGAGCGCGAGCGACCGCGGGTCGGCGGCCCCGAAGCGCTCGCGCATGAGCCGGGCCCACAGGCGGCGGGCCGCGCGGAACTTCGCGACCTCCTCGAGGAGGTTGTTGTGGGCGTTGAAGAAGAACGACAGCTGCGGGGCGAACTCGTCCACCGCGAGCCCCGCCTCCAGCGCCGCCGTCACGTAGGCGATGCCGTTGGACAGGGTGAAGGCGATCTCCTGGGCGGCGGTGCATCCAGCCTCGCGCACGTGATACCCGGAGATCGAGATGGTGTTCCACTTCGGCACGTGCTGGCGGCAGAAGGCGAACATGTCGGTAATCAAGCGTAGTGAAGTAACCGGCGGATAAATGTAGGTGCCCCGCGCGATGTACTCCTTGAGAATGTCGTTCTGCACCGTGCCCGACAGGCGCGCCGAGGGGACGCCCTGCCGTTCGCCCGCCGCGATGTAGAGGCAGAGCAGGATGGAGGCCGTCGCGTTGATCGTCATCGAGGTGGAGACGCGGTCGAGCGGGATGCCGTCGAAGAGCTCCAGCATGTCGGGCAACGCCGAGATGGCCACGCCCACTTTGCCGACCTCGCTCTGCGCGATGGGATCGTCTGCGTCGTAGCCCATCTGGGTGGGCAGGTCGAACGCCACGCTGAGCCCGGTCTGTCCCTGCCCGAGGAGATAGCGGTAGCGCCGGTTGGTCGCCGTCGCCGAGCCGAAGCCCGCGTACTGCCGCATCGTCCAGAATCGCCCGCGGTACATGGAAGGCTGGACGCCCCGTGTGAAGGGGAACTCCCCGGGAAAGCCGAGGTCGCGGAGATAGTCGAGGCCGGCGAGGTCGGCCGCGGTGTAGAGGCGCTCAACCGGAGCGCCGCTCGACAGCGCGAAGAGGCCCTTGCGCTCGCCGGGCTTGTCGCCCGCCGGCCGCGTCCGCGCCTCCCATGCGCGCCGCGCGTCGTCCACCTTCTTGGCCTCGTCGCTCACAGGGGCCAACTCATAGGGGAATATTCCCGTGCTTCTTCGGCGGGTTGCTGTCGCGCTTGGTGTGGAGCACCTCGAGGGCCTGGATGAGGCGGCGGCGGGTGTCCCGGGGCTCGATCACCTCGTCCACGTAGCCCCGCTCCGCCGCCACGAACGGGTTGGCGAACTTCTCCCGGTACTCGCGCGTCCTCTCCTCCTTGAGAGCGGCGGCGTCGGCGGCGCCGTCCATCTCCCGCTTGTAGAGGATGTTGACAGCACCGTCGGGGCCCATCACCGCGATCTCCGCAGAGGGATACGCGAAGTTGGCGTCCCCCCGGATGTGCTTGGACGACATGACGCAGTAGGCGCCCCCGTAGGCCTTGCGGGTGATCACGGTGAGCTTGGGCACCGTCGCCTCGCAGTAGGCGAAGAGCAGCTTGGCGCCGTGCTTGATGATCCCGCCGTACTCCTGGGCGGTGCCGGGCAGGAAGCCGGGCACGTCCTCGAAGGTGACGATGGGGATGTTGAAGCAGTCGCAGAAACGGACGAAGCGCGCGCCCTTGAGGGACGCGGCGATGTCGAGGCACCCGGCGAGGTGCGCGGGCTGATTGGCGACGACGCCTACCGGGCGGCCGTTGAGGCGGCCGAACCCGATCACGAGGTTCGGCGCGTACTCGGCCTGGACCTCGAAGAAGTACCGGTCGTCGAGCACGGTGCTGACGATGCGCTTGATGTCATACGGCTTGTTCGGCTGATCCGGCACCGCCGTCTGGAGCTCCTCGTCGGCGCGGTCGGCCGGATCCAGCGTCGCGCGGAGCGGTGGGTCCTCGAGGTTGTTCTGCGGCAGGAACGTCATGAGCTCGCGGATGAGGGCCAGGCACTCGTCCTCGCTCTCCGCCGCGAAGTGCGCCACCCCCGAGGTGGCGCCGTGCGTGCTCGCGCCGCCCAGCTCCTCGAAGGACACCTCCTCGTGGGTCACGGCCTTGATCACATCGGGACCCGTCACGAACATGTAGGAGGACTCCTTCACCATGAACACGAAATCGGTGATGGCGGGCGAGTACACCGCGCCCCCGGCGCAGGGCCCCATGATGGCGGAGATCTGCGGGACCACGCCGGACGCGAGCGTGTTGCGCAGGAAGATGTCGGCATATCCCGCCAGTGAGACCACGCCTTCCTGAATGCGCGCGCCCCCCGAGTCGTTGAGCCCGATGATGGGGACGCCCGTCTTGAGGGCGAGATCCATGATCTTGCAGATCTTGCGCGCGTAAGCCTCGGAGAGCGACCCGCCGAACACCGTGAAGTCCTGCGCGAACACGAAGACGGGGCGGCCGTGCATGCGGCCCGAGCCCACCACCACGCCGTCGCCGGGGATGCGCTGGGCGTCCATGCCGAAGTCCCGCCCCTGATGCACCACGAGCTTGTCCACCTCGGCGAAGGAGCCCTTGTCGAGCAGCAGCTCGAGCCGCTCCCGGGCGGTCTTCTTCCCGGCGCGGTGCTGCCGGTCGATACGGTCGGCGCCTCCACCCAGCTCGGCCGCCTGGTTCCGTCGATGGAGCTCGGCGAAGCGGTCCTCGAGGGGCAAAGCGTGAGCACCTCCTGCTGGTACGGTGGTTGGTTGCGGCGCCTGCAGTATAGGGAGCCGACGACGGGAAAGTCAATGAACACATTGACTTCCCAACCGCCGCTTGCCATACTCTACGGCCTATGAACCCGCTGGCGGTGGCGATCGTCGTCATCTGCGTGGTGGCGGTGACGGTGGCGCTGGTCATGGTGCTCATGGCGCTCCGGCGGGTGCTCTACAGGGCGGAGGTCTCGCTGGGTCTCATCGAGCGCGAGATCCGGCCCATGGCGGCTCAGCTGGGCGCGCTGACCGAGGAGATCCGGGGGCTGTCCCGTCAGGTGACGCTCGAGGTGGAGCGCATCGGCGTGGTGACGCGGCGCCTCGACGAGATCACCGGCACGGTGGCGAAGCTCGTGGCCGTGGTTTCGGGCGTCTCGCGGGTCGTGCAGCTCGCGGGGCTCGCGGGCGGGCTCCGGCGGGCGCTGAGCGTGTTCGTTTCACGGCTCAAGAGCCGCGCGTTCTGACGCGGTTCGGAGGGAGGACAGGAACATGGTAGACGATCGGGGCGACATGGACGCGGCGGGCTATCTTGGCTGGTTCTTCCTCGGCGCGGTGGCGGGCGCGGCGACCGCGCTGCTCCTCGCGCCCAAGACGGGACGCGAGACGCGCGATTTGCTCGCCGAGCATAGTGGCGACGTGCTGAACCGGGCCAAGGCGACCGCCGACGACGCCCGGGTCAAGGCGGGCGACTTCCTGGATAAGGGGCGCGAGTACCTCGAGGAGCAATCCAACCGGCTCGTCTCCGCGTTCGAGGCCGGGCGGGCGGCAATGCGCGACGAGATGTCGCAGGGTCGCCCCGGCATCTAGCCGTCGGCGACGGCTGAGTCGGCCACGGCCGCCTCGCACTCGGCGAGGCGCGCGGCGAAGAAGGCCTGTTCCCGGCGGTTCCGCGTGAGCGCGAGCGTCCGGCGGTAGGCGGCCGCGGCCTCCGGCCAGCGACCCAGGCGGCGCAGGACGTCTCCCCGCGCCGCCGGCAGATGATGATAGCCCGCCAGCGGCGGACCCTCGAGCGCGTCGAGAAGCGGAAGCGCCGCCGCCGGACCCTCCACCATGCTGACCGCCACCGCGCGGTTGAGCGCGACCACCGGCGACGGGGCGAGGGTGTGCAGATGTCCGTACAGGCCCGCGATGGTCGTCCAGTCGGTGGCCTCCCACGTCGCCGCCCTGACGTGACAGGCGGCGATCGCGGCCTGCAGCCGATACGGCCCCGCGTCCTGGAGCGGGCCGGCTCGATCGAGGAGGCCCAGGCCCCGAGCAATCCGATCGGCGGCCCAGCGCCCACGATCCTGGTCGGCGAGGAGGATGACGTCGCCGTCGCGGCCGGTGCGCGCGGGCGCGCGCGCCGCCGTCAGCTCCATGAGGGCAGCGAGCCCGAGCACCTCGGGCTCGGCCGGCATCAGCGCCGCGAGCAGCGTGCCCAGGCGCAGGGCCTCTTCGCAGACCTCTTCGCGGACCAGGCGATCGCCTTCCCGGGCGGTGTGGCCCTCGTTGAACACGAGGTAGATCACGGCGAGCACGGAGGCCACGCGCGCGGGAAGATCGGCGGCCCGCGGCACCTCGTAGGGGAGGCGCCGCGCGCGGATCAGCTGCTTGGCGCGCACGATGCGCTGGGCAATGGTGGGCTCCCGGAGCAGAAATGCGCGGGCGATCTCTCCGGTGGAGAGCCCTCCGACCAGCCGCAGCGTCAGCGCCACCCGGCTCTCCGAGGGCAGCGCGGGATGGCAGCACGTGAAGATGAGCCGCAGCCGATCGTCCGCGATCACCGCGGGATCGTCGAGGGGAGGCGGCTCGTCGCGGTCGCCCGCCGACTCGCGCGCGAGGGCCTCCACCTTCTTGCGGATCCGCCGGCGGCGGCGAAGGTGGTCGCGGGCGCGGTTGCGCGCCACCGTCATCAGCCACGCGCCGGGACTGTCGGGCAGTCCGTCCACGGGCCAGTGGACGAGCGCCGCCGCGAGGGCCTCCTGCACCGTCTCCTCGGCGGCACCGAGATCGCCGAGGAGACGCGTCACCGAGGCGACGAGCCGGCCGTACTCGGCCCGAAAGACGTGCTCGACGAGGTAGCCGGCGCCGCCGAGGGCCGTCGTTACATCTCCCAGACCGGGCGCACTTCGATGAAGCCGTCCTCGCGCAGAGGGAGCTTCGCCGCCCACTCGACCGCCTCCGCCTTGGAGGCGCAGTCGATCAAGTAAAAGCCGCCGATCACTTCCTTGGTCTCGGCGAAGGGACCATCGGTGATCTGCGGCTGGCCGGCCTTGGCGCGGAGGCGGGTGGCCTCGGCCTGCGGCCGCAGCCGCTCCCCGTGCACCATCTTGCCGGCCCCGCGAAGCTCCTGCGCAACCTTCATGTGCTGGCCCACCGCCTGCTTGACCTCCGCCTCGCTGCGGCGGCCCTCCGCCTGCTCGTTGCCGTGGATGAGAAGGATGAATTTCATGGGGGCCCTCCTTTACCTCTACGACGCTCGGGCGAGGCCGATTTCGACTATTTGTCATCAACATGGCTAAGCCATGTTGACCGTGGGTTGTTTCCTGGAGGCTGGGGTTGTTCTACCTCCTCGTGATGCGGGCACCCAGGGCTTGGAGTTTGGCCTCGATGTCCTCGTAGCCGCGGTCGATCTGCTCGATGCTCCGGATCACGGTGTGGCCGTCGGCGCAGAGGGCGGCGATCAGCAGCGCGATCCCGGCGCGGATGTCGGGGCTCGGGATGCCCCCCGGCTCGCCGCGGAGCCGGGCGGGCCCGTGGATGAGGGCGCGGTGGGGATCGCAGAGGACGATGCGAGCCCCCATGCCGATCAGCCGGTCCACGAAGAAGAGTCGGCTCTCGTACATCTTTTCATGGAACAGCACGGTACCTTCCGCCTGGGTGGCGGCGACGAGGGCGACGCTCATGAGGTCGGCGGGAAAGGCCGGCCAGGGCCCGTCATCCACCTTGGGGATGGCGTCACCCAGGTCGGCCTGGATCACGAGCGGCCGCGCACCCGAGACGGCGAGGTCGCGCCCGCGAAACTCGGCGGCGATGCCGAGGCGGGTGAGCACGGTCAACGCCATGCGGAGGTCCTCGGGACGCACGTCCTCGATGATCACGTCGCCCTCGGTCACCGCGGCGAGCACGATGAAGCTGCCGACCTCCATGAAGTCGGGGCCCAGCGTGAAGTCGGCGGCTCCGAGCGCGGCGCCGCCGTGAATGGTGAGCATGTTCGAGCCCACGCCCTCGATGCGCGCCCCCATCTGGATGAGCAGCCGGCAGAGGTCCTGCACGTGGGGCTCGGACGCGGCGTTGCGCAGCACGGTGGTGCCGTCCGCGCGCACCGCGGCCAGGAGCACGTTCTCCGTGCCGGTGACGCTGGCCTCCTCGAGGAGGATGTCGGCGCCGCGCAGGTGGCGGGCGTCGAGCCGGAGGAACCCCTCCTCGCTGCGGACCTCGGCGCCGAGCGCGCCCAGCCCGAGCACGTGCGTGTCGACCCGGCGGCGCCCGATGCGATCGCCACCCGAGTGCCCGATCTCGGCGCGGCCCTCACGGGCAAGCAGCGCCCCCATCAGGACAAGCGCACCGCGGATCTTGCGCAGCAGCTCGGGTCGGGGCGCGTGGTCCGGATGGTGCCCGCGCGGAAGGTGGCGGCGTGACGGTCGTGGCGGGTGACCTCGACGCCGAGCCCCTCGACCACCGCCAGCATGGTCCGGACGTCGTCGATGTCGGGCAGGTTGCGAATGGTGACGGGCGCCGCGGTGAGCAAGGCGGCGGCGATGGCGGGAAACGCGGCGTTCTTGTTGCCGCCGGGGCGCACGCGTCCCTTGGTGCGCGCCCGCCCCTCGATGACGAACTCAGCCACGCCTGAAGTCGGCCTTGTCGGGCAGGATGCGGTCCGCGATGAGGTTCCGCATCATCTCCACCGTGCCGCCGCCGATGGCGAACATGCGCGCGTCGCGAACCATCCGCTCGAGCGGCAGCCCGCGGCCGTACCCCGCGGCGCCGTGGGTCTGCAGAGCCTGGCTGGTGACCGCCTGGGCCATCTCGGCGGCGAAGGTCTTGGCCTTGGCGGCGGCGAGCGGCTCAGGGAACCCGTTCACGGACGTGACGGCGGCACGATGAATCAGGAGACGGGCGGCATCGAGCGCGATGGCCATGTCGGCGAGCTTCCAGCGTATGCCCTGAAAGTCGGCGATGGGCCGGCCGAACTGGCGGCGTGACTGGGCGTACGCGAGCGCGTGCTCGTACGCGCCCTGGGCCAGGCCCAGCGCCACCGTGGCCGCGCCCAAGCGCTGGCTGTTGTAGGCGCGCATGAGCTTCTTGAAGCCGTCCGGCGGCCCCACCAGCACCTGCTCGCGGGGCACCCGGCAGCGATCGAAGTGGAGCCGCCCTTCCGGGATGCCGCGCAGCCCCATGGTCCGATCGCGCTCGCCGATGGAGAACCCAGGGGCGTCGCGCTCGACGAGGAGGCCGCCGATGCCCTCGGCCCCTTCGCGCTCGCTCATGCGGCAGTACACCAGATAGAGCCGCGAGGTGCCGGCCCCGGTGATCCAGCGTTTCTCGCCGCCGAGCGTCCAGCCTTCCGGCGCCTCGTCGGCGCGCGTGGCGAGGTCGGTGGCGGCCGAGCCCGCCTCGGGCTCGGTGATGGCGATGGCGGGCTTCTCGCCGTCCTCGAGCACCCACGGGAAATAGCGTCGCTTCTGCGCCTCGGTGCCGTAGGCCGCGAGCGCGCCCACCACGCCGAGACTTCCCTCGACGACAATTCTGGCTGTTACACCGCATTGCCGTGCCACCTGCTCGACGACGAGCAGCACGTCGAGCACCGAGCCGCCCGGGCCGCCGTAGGTTTTGGGAATCGTCATGCCCATGAGCCCGGCGCGGACGAGGTCCTTCACGTTGTCCCAGGGATAGGTTTCCTCGGCGTCCCAGCGCGCGGCGCGCTCCCGGAAGACGCCGTCGGCAAGCTCGCGCGCCCGCGCGCGCAGGGCATGCTGCGCCGGCGTCAGGTCGAAGTCCATCAGATGTGGATGGCCTGACCGAGCGCCGCCAGCGTGGCCTCCAGCGCGGCCTCGGACAGGGTCGGATGCGCGTGGATGGTATGCATCAGTTCCTCGAGCGTCGCTTCGAGGGTGCGGCCGACCGCGAACTCATGGATCAGCTCGGTGGCCTCGGGGCCGACGATGTGGACGCCGAGGATCTCGCCGGTGCGCTTGTCGGCCACCACCTTGAGGAAGCCTTCGGTCTCGCCCAGCGCCACCGCCTTGCCGTTGGCGGTGAAGGGGAAGCGACCCACGCTGATCTCGCGGCCGTTGCCTTTCGCCGCAGCTTCCGAGAGGCCGACGGAGGCCACCTGCGGCCGGCAGTAGGTGCAGGAGGGCACGTTGCCATAGTCCACCGGGCGCGGGGAATGCCCCGCGATGGCTTCCGCCGCCACCACGCCCTCCGCCATGGCCTTGTGGGCGAGGAGCTGCCGACCCGCCATGTCGCCGATGGCGTAGATCCCCTTCACCGAGGTCTCGCAGGTCGGGCCCACCGTGACGAAGCCCTTCTCCATGGCCACACCCACCGCGTCGAGCCCCACGCCCTTGATGCGCGCCGCCCGCCCCACCGCCATCAGCACCTGCTCGGCGCGCAGCGTCTCGGTCTTGCCCTCGGCTTCCACCTCCACCGCCACCCCGCCGCCGGGCGTCACCGACTTCACGCGGACGCCGGTGCGGATGGTGACGCCGCGGCGCCCGAAGAGGCGGGCGATCTGCGTGGACGACTCCTCGTCCTCGATGGGCAGCACCCGCGGCAGCGCCTCCAGCACGGTGACCTGGGTGCCGTAGGCGGCGTAGACGTCGGCGAACTCCATCCCGACGGCGCCCGCGCCGATGACGATGAGCGTGGCGGGCCGTGCCTCGTTCCGCACTGCGCCGTTGGAGGAGATCACCACCTTCTCGTCGATGGTGACGCCGGGCAACGACTTCGGCTCGGAGCCGGTGGCGAGGATCACCGCCCGGCCGGCCTCGAGGGTCTGGGTACCGTCCTTCCCCGCGACCTCGACCACGTTCTTGGCCTTGAGCGTCCCCCGCCCGGGCAGGAGCGTGATCTTGTTCTTGCGGAACAGGAACTCCACGCCCTTGGCCATGCGATCGGCGACTTTTCGAGAGCGTTGGACAGCGTGGGCGTAGTCGGCCTTCCACTCTCCCACCGTGATGCCGAACTCCTCCGCGCGGGCCACCAGGCCCACCACCTCGGCATTCCGCAGGAGCGCCTTGGTGGGGATGCAGCCCCAGTTGAGGCAGACGCCGCCGGGTCGGTCGTCCTCCACGGTGGCCACGGTGAGGCCGAGCTGGGCGGCGCGGATGGCGGCCACGTACCCGCCGGGCCCGGTGCCGACGACGACGACGTCGAACTTCTGGGAGGCGGCCATCGGGCTAGACCACCATCCCTATACCAGGAGCCGCAGCGGCTCTTCGAGCAGGCGCTTGACGTCCTGGAGGAAGCGCGCGCCCATGGCGCCGTCCATCGCGCGATGGTCGCAGGAGATGGTCATCTTCATCCGCCGGCCCACCGCGAGGGCGCCGTCCACCACCACCGCCTTCTCCAGCACGGAGCCCACCGCGAGAATTGCCCCCTCGGGGGGATTGATGATGGCCGAGAACTCTTCCACGTCGAGCATGCCGAGGTTCGAGATCGAGAAGGTGGCGCCGCTGATCTCGGAGGCGCGGAGCTTGCCCGCCCGGGCGCGCTCGGCGAGATCGCGCGCCTCGGCGGCGATCTGCACCAGCGGCTTCACGTCGCAGTCGCGCAGCACGGGAGTGATGAGCCCGCCGTCCAGGGCGACCGCGATGCCGATGTGGGCGCGGTGGTAGACGCGAATGGCGTTGCCCTGGAAGGAGGCGTTCACGCCGGGATGGCGGAGGAGCGCGAGCGCGCAAGCGCGAATCACGAGATCGTTGACGGAGACCTTGGGGCTGCCCTCCAGCGCGTTCAGCTCGGCGCGGAGCTCCCAGGCGCGGTCCATCGCCGCTTCCGACGTGACGTAGAAGTGCGGTACGGGCGCCTTGGACTGCGGCAAGCGCTTGGCGATGGTGGCGCGCATAGGCGTGAGGGCCATGTCCTCGTACTCCGCCTCGCCGCGCGCCGGGATGACGAAGGGCGGGCGGGCGGGCGCCGCGGCCGGTACGGGCGCGGACGCGGCGGCCAACGGCGCGGGCCCGGCGGCCAGCGCCGCCTCCACGTCGCGGCGCACGATGCGGCCGCCCGGCCCGCTGCCCTCGAGGCCCCCGATGTCGACACCGGCCTGCCCGGCGATCTTCCTCGCCAAGGGCGAGGCCTTCACCCGTTCCCTCGTGGGCGTCGGCGCGCCAGGCGCCGTCACCAGACGGGGGCTGGCGGGGGCCGCCGCCGCGGCCGCCGGCGCCGGCTGCGGGCGCGGCGCGCTGGGCTCGGGAGCAAGCGGCACCACCTTGCCGGTCTCGGGCGCGGACTTGTAGGTCTCGGTGGCGGGCACCGGCCCCGGGGCGCTCGCGGCGGGAATGGCGGCCGGCTTGGCGGGATCGGGTGGGGCGCCCGTCACGGGCGGCGCGGCGGCGGGAGTGACGGTCTTGGGCGCGCCCGCGAGGACGGGATCGATGTTCTCGGCGGGATCGGCGATGACGGCGATGAGATCGCCGACCGGCACCTGGCCACCTTCGTCCACGATCACCTTGCGCAGCACGCCGGAGCCGAAAGCCTCGATCTCGACATTGGCCTTGTCGGTCTCGATCTCGGCGATGATGTCGCCGCCCTTGATGCTGTCGCCCTCCTTCTTCAGCCACTTGATGACCTTGCCGGTCTCCATGGCGTCGGACAGCTTCGGCATCACGACCTTGGTGATCACCGGTAGCAGACCTTCCGGATGGCGGCGGCGATCTTGGCCCGCGAGGGCGTCTTCAGCAGCTCGAGGTTCTTCGCGTACGGCATGGGCGCGTTCTCGCCGGTCACGCGCTCGACGGGCGCGTCGAGGTCGTCGAAGGCCTCCTCGGTGATCTCGGAGGCGATCTCCGATCCCATGCCCGCGAAGCCCGCGCCCGCCTCGAGGACGACGGCCCGGTGGGTCTTTCTGACCGACGACACGATGGTGTCGGTGTCCATGGGCCGGAGCGTGCGCGGATCCACCAGCTCGCAGGAGATCCCTTCCTTGGCCAGCTCTTCCGCCACCTCCATTGCCCGGTACATCATGCCCATGTAGGCGACCACCGTGACATCGGTGCCCTCGCGCCGGATGATGGCCTTGCCGAGGGGAATCGTGAAGTCGGGATCGTCCGGCACCTCGCCCTTCACGGCGTAGAGCGTCTCCGCCTCGATGAAGATGACCGGGTTGTCGTCGCGGATGGCGGACTTGAGCAGCCCCTTGGCGTCGGCGGGCGTGGTCGGCCGCACCACCTTGAGCCCGGGCACGTGGTAGAAGTACGTCTCCATGCTCTGGGAGTGCTGCGCGGCGAGCTGGGAGGCGGGGCCGCCGGGGCCGCGCACCACCAGCGGGATCGGGTACTGGCCGCCGGACATGTAGCACATCTTCGCCGCCGAGTTGACGATCTGGTCGAGGGCGAGGATCGAGAAGTTGAATGTCATCATCTCGATGACCGGACGCAGCCCCAGCATCGCGGCGCCTACGCCGACCCCCGTGAAGCCGGATTCGCAGATGGGGGTATCGAAGATGCGCTTGTCACCGTAGGCCTTGAGGAGGCCCTGGGTCACCTTGTAGGCGCCGTCGTAGAGCCCCACCTCTTCGCCCATCACGAACACGCGGGGGTCGCGGTCCATCTCTTCCCGGAGCGCCACGTTCAAGGCTTCGCGGTACGTCATGATGGCCATCGCGTCAGTCCTTGTACACGTCGGTGAAGAGCTCTTCGGGGGCGGGCTCCGGCGACGCCTCCGCGAACGCCACCGCCTCGTCCACGAGGTCGTTGACGTCCTTCTCCACCGCCTTCACGTCGGCGTCCACGAGCACGCCGTCCTTCAGACAGCGCTCGGCGAAGATGGTGATGGGGTCGCGCTGCTTCTCGCGCTCCACCTCTTCCTTGGTGCGGTACACCGAGCCGGCGGGATCGCGCATGGAATGACCGCGGAAGCGGTAGGTGCGCGCCTCGATGAGCGTCGGCGCCTTGTCCTTGCGCGCGCGCTCCACCGCCCGGCTCACGCAGTCGCGCACCGCGAGCACGTCCATCCCGTCCACCGCCTCGCCGTGCATCCCGTAGGTCTCGGCGAAGCGCCACACTTCCGTCTGGGCGAGGGCACGATGGATGGCAGTGCCCATCGCGTAGCGGTTGTTCTCGCAGATGAAGACGACGGGGAGCTTCCAGAGGGCGGCGAGGTTCATGGACTCGTGGAACTCCCCCTCGGGTACCGCCCCGTCGCCGAAGTAGCACAGGACGACCTGGTCCCCGCCCTGGTACTTGATGGCGAAGCCGGCGCCGGCGGCCAGCGGCAGGTGCGCGCCGACGATGCCGTGCCCGCCGAGGAAATTCACGCTCTTGTCGAAGAGGTGCATGGAGCCGCCCTTGCCCTTGGACAGCCCGCCGCTGCGGCCGAACAACTCGGCCATGATCTTCTTGGGATCGGAGCCCTTGGCCAAACAATGCCCATGCTCTCGATACGACGACACCGCGTAGTCGTCGGGACGGGTGGTCGAGGTCGCCCCCACCGCCACCGCCTCCTGGCCGATGTAGAGGTGGAGGAACCCGCCGATCTTCCCCAGGGCGTACATCTCCGCGGCCTTCTCCTCGAAGCGCCGGATCAGAGCCATCTGGGAGAGCAGACGCCGCGCGAGCTCGGCATCGAGCCGGGGCGCCAAGACTATGGTTTTCGCCTGGGCCATGAGTCACGTCCTCCTGGAACCGTCGGGCCCGGCAGCGGGGCCCGCGTCCTACCTGACTAGCCTCGCATCACCGAGAGCTCGTCCACCGAGAGCCGGCGGCGGAGCTGGAAGATCGCGACGATGATGGCCAGGCCCACCGCGACCTCCGCCGCCGCCACCGCCATCACGAACAGCGCGAGCGCCTGCCCATCCGCCGTCCCGTGCCGGTGCCCGAAGGCGACGAGGGCCAGGTTGGCGGCGTTGAGCATGAGCTCGATGGACATGAAGATCACGAGCGGATCGCGCCGGATGAGCACGCCCAGCACGCCGATGGCGAAGAGCCCCGCGGACAGCGCCACGTAGTAGGACTCGGGGACCATGGGATCAGGATACCCTACGCTTGGTCAGGGCCATCACCCCGACCAGCGCGGTGAGGAGCAGCACCGACGTCACTTCGAAGGGAAAGAGAAAGTCGGTGAGGAGCAGGCGGTACAGCGGCTCCCCGCCCACCGCCGGCCCCACCGCGCGCGGCGGCGCCTGGAACGCGGTGGAGCGGAGGATGAGCAGCGTCTCGAGGAGGAGCACGCCGGCCAGGGGCACCGCCAGCCAGCGCTGGGCGCGGAGCGGGTCGGGGCCCGTCTCCTCCTTGCCGGGGATCAGTACCATGATCGCGAAGACGAAGAGCACCGCGATGGCGCCCGCGTAGACGATGACCTGGACGAGCGCGAGGAACTGCGCCTGGAGCATCAGGTAGAGCGCGGCCACACCCGCCAGGTTGACGGTGAGGAAGAGGGCGGCGTGGATCGGGTTCCGGACGAGGATGACCCCCAGCGCCGACCCGCCCACGAGGAACGCGAGGAAGAGGAAGCCCGCGTGCTGCATCAGAGCGTCCGGTCCGCCGGGATCGGCACCGGGGAGGTGGGCGCCCCATCGGGCCCTGCGGGCTCGAGCGCGAGCAGCGTCTCCTTGGTGTAGATCATCCCCGCGCGGCTGAAGGAAGAGAACTCCAGGATCCCCGTGTCCATGCGGATCGCGTCCTCCGGGCACGCCTCCACGCAGTACCCGCAGAAGACGCACTTGCCGAGGTCGATGTCGAAGCGCTCCGGGACTTTCTCGATGTCGGGGTTCGGGTGCTCGCTCGCCACGATGTAGATGCAGTGGGCGGGGCATACCGTCTCGCACATCATGCAGGCGACGCAGCGGGGGGAGCCGTCCTCGCGGCGCACCAGCCGGTGCAGGCTGCGGAGCCGCGCCGCGTAGGGCCGCCGCTCGTCGGGATACTGGATGGTCACCGCGCCGCGCGCGCTCTTCACCCCGAACATGCGGAGGGTGTGCTTCCACATGTTGGAGAAGAAGCGCACGCCGGTGAGGCGGAGGCCGGCCAGCACTTCCACAAGATAGAAGCGTTGGCGTAGAGAAAGTCGGTTTGAATGGCGCGGGTCCATCTCGGCGCCGCCCGACTGATAGCGTGTGGGCATCCGTCTATCTCCCCAGCGCGAGCAGCACGAGGCCGGTCAGGACGATGTTCAGGATGGACAGCGGAAAGAGGCCGAGCCAGCCCAGCCGCATTGCCTGGTCGTAGCGGAAGCGGGGCAGCGTCCAGCGGATGAGCATGAGAAACCAGATGAGGACGACGACTTTTAGTAGAAACGAGCCGACTTGTAGGCCCACCACCGCGAGGTGCGGCAGGGCGACCTGGCCGCCCCAGGGAAAGACGAACCCCGTCGCCTGGAGATAGGGCACCTGCCATCCGCCCAGGAACAGGGCGGTGGTCATGCCCGCGATCACCACCGTCTCCAGGAAGTCGGCCATCGCGAACATGCCGAACTTCATGCCGCTGTACTCGACGAAGTAGCCGATGATCTCCGACTCGCCCTCCGGCATGTCGAACGGGATACGCTTGGTGGCGGCGATGCCGGCGGTGAGAAAGAGGAAGAAGGCCAGCGGCTGGGTGATGATGCCCCACGCGGGGATCCAGCCGCCGAAGACGCGCGGGAGGAGCGGCTGGCCTTGCGCGCGCGCGATGTCCTGCATGTCGAGCGAGCCGTAGACCATCACCACGCCCATGATGGAGGCGCCGATGGCGATCTCCGCGGAGATCATGAGGGCGGCCGCGCGCTGACCGCCGAGGAGCGCGTAGTTGTTGGCCGAGGCCCAGCCCGCCATCATGAGCCCGTACACGCCCAGCGAGAGCATGGCGAGCACGTAGAGGATGCCGACGTTGAGCGTCACCGCCTGCAGCGGGATGTCGCGCCCGAAGAGATGCAGGGTGTCGCCGAAGGGGATGGACGCGAACGCGGCGAGGGCGAAGAACACCGAGACGAACGGGGCCAGCTTGAACAGCAGCCGGTCCGCCCGCGCCGGCATGAAGTCTTCCTTGGTGAGCATCTTGATGGCGTCGGCGAGGGGGTGGAGCAGGCCGAGGACGCGGATGCCGAAGATCGACGCGCGGTTGGCGCCGATCCGGTCCTGCATGATCGCGGACTGCTTGCGCTCCACCCACGTCAGGAGCCCGCCGAAGTTGAGCACCACGAACATGATGAAGGCCACCGGGATGGCGGCGGCGATGAAGTCGCCCGGCCGCCCCTGCATCAGCTCCTCCGGCGTCACGCCTTCACCATCTGGCCGGTGTCGCCGAGAGTCCGGTAACTCAGCCCCTCGAAGGCAGACGCCGCCGCCGCCAGCGCCGCGAACACCTGCTCCGGCCGCTCGGCGCCGAGGGCGGGGTCGGCGGCGACGCGGGGCAGGCGCGTCCGCAGCCGGCCGAACACGCGCCAGTCGGGCTCCGCCTCGCCCAGCGGCGGCATGGCGGCCCGGAAGCGTTGCACCCGCCCCTGGAAGTTCGTGAAGGTCCCGTCGGTCTCCGCGTAGGCCGCGCTCGGCAGGACGAGGGCCGCACGCGCCGAGGTGAGGCTCGCCGTTGTGCCCTGGAACACCAGCATCTCCGCACCCTCGAGCGCGGCACTGACCCGCGCCGCGGCAAAGCCGGAGGCGGTCAAGTCATGGTGCAGTACCCAGAGGCACTTCACCTTCTTCTCGGCGGCGGCGGCGAGGATGCCGCCGGCATCGAGACCGCCCGCCCCGGGGCCCAGGCCCAGGAGCGTGGCACCGCGCGTGTTCGGGTTCTTGTCGGCGCGGATCAGGAGCTTGTCGTCCTCGCCCGGCTCGCGCGGGGGCACCGCGAAGTCGCGGTTGACGACGCCGAGCCCGTCGAGGAGGCGCCGCAGCGCCCACAGGTCCTCGTTGGACATCTGGGGCGAGACGAGCACACCGATCTCCTCGGGCCGGTAGCGGCCGAGCGCGGCGGCGAGGGCGCCGAGGGCATCGTCCCAGGTGGTCTCCACCATCTGGCCGTCCGTTCGGATGGTGGGCGCGGTGAGGCGGCTGTCGTCGTCGATCCAGCGGAAGCCGTAGCGGCCCGCGTCGCAGAGCCACCACTGGTTGACCTCGGCATTGAAGCGCGGCTTGAGCCGCGCCACCCGCTTGCCCTGGTTGTGGTGGGTGCGTTCCCGGTTGGTGTGGATCTCGATATTGCACCCGCGCGCGCACCCGTTGCAGATGCTCTTGGTGGTATTGAGGTACCAGACGCGCACCTGGAAGCGGAAGTCGCGATCGGTCAGCGCGCCCACCGGGCAGATGTCGATGACGTTGCCGGAGTAGGCGTTCTCCAGTGCTCCGCCGGGGAAGAGGCCGATCTCGGAGTGGTCGCCACGCTGGAAGATGCCGAGCTCCCCGGTGCCGGTGATCTCGTCGCAGAAGCGCACGCAGCGCGAGCAGAGGATGCAGCGCTCGGCGTCCAGCATGACGTGGGGGCCCAGCGGCACCGCCTTCGGCTTGTGCACCTTCTCGTCGGTCATGCGCGGGTCGTAGAGACCGTGCTTCATGTAGTAGATCTGGAGCCAGCACTCCCCCGCCTGATCGCACACCGGACAGTCGAGGGGGTGATTGATGAGGTGAAACTCCATCATGGACCGCCGCGTGTCCTTGACTCGCGGGGTCTCCGTCTCCACCACCATCCCCTCCGCCACCACCGTGTTGCAGGCGATCTGCGGCCGCGGCACCTTGTCGATGTCTACCATGCAGAGGCGGCACTGGCCGGCGATGCTGAGCCCGGGGTGATAGCAGTAGTGCGGCACCTCCGCGCCCGCCGCCCGCGCCGCCTCGATGAGGTTAGTCCCCGCGGGGACCTCGATCTCCTTGCCGTTGACGGTCAGCTTAGGCATGGGCGCCGCTCCGGATCAGGGCCTCGAACTCGTCCCGGAACTTCTCGATGTAGCTGATGTAGGGGCCGACGGCGCCGTCGTAGAAGGCGCAGATGGTGGTGCCGGCGCCGCGCTTGGCCACGTCCAGGATATTGTCCAGGTCTTCCTTCCTGCCCTTCCCCTCCACGATCCGGTGGGACATCTTGTAGATCCACCCGGTGGACTCGCGGCAAGGCGTGCACTGCCCGCACGACTCGTGGGCGTAGAAGCGTGCCACCACCATCAAGGCGTCGGGGATGGACACGGTGTCGTCCATCACGATCACACCGGCCGAGCCGATCATGGAGCCCTTGCTCTTGGGCCCGTCCACGTCCATGGGGATGTCGATCTCGTCGGGCGTGAGGATGGCCGCAGAGGAGCCGCCCGGCACCACCGCCTTGAGCCGCCGCCCGCCAGGAATACCACCAGAATGCTCGTAGATGACCTGGCGCAGGGTCACCGACACCGGCGCCTCCACCACGCCCGGCCGGACGACGTGGCCGGACACCGAGTAGAGCCGCGTGCCCCCCTGCGTCTTGGTGCCGAGCCCCGCGAACCACTCCGCGCCGCGGATAAGGATGGGCGGCAGGCAGGCCAGCGTCTCCACGTTGTTGACGATGGTGGGCTGCCCGAACGCGCCCTTGATGGCGGGGAACGGGGGCTTGAGCTTGGGCCAGCCCTTCATGCCCTCGAGGGAGGAGATGAGCCCCGTCTCCTCGCCGCAGATGTAGGCGCCGGCGCCGCGGTGGATGACGATGTCGAAGCCGCCGCCGGGAACTGCCGTCCCGAGGAGCCCCGCGTCGTAGGCCTCCTTCACCGCCGCGCTGAAGATCCGCCACGGCTGCACGTACTCGCCGCGGATGTAGACGAAGCCCACGCGCGAGTCGATGGCGCGGGCGGCGATGAGCATCCCCTCGATCAGGGCATGCGGATCGCGCTCGAGGAGGTAACGGTCCTTGAAGGTCCCCGGCTCGCCCTCGTCGGCGTTGACCACGAGGTACTTGGGCGCGGTCGAGCCCTTGGGGATGAAGCCCCACTTCACGCCGGTGGGGAAGCCGGCGCCTCCGAGGCCGCGGAGGTTGGACTTCTTGACCTCCTCGGTGATGGCGGCCGGCTCCATGCCCTTCGCCTTGTCCCAGCCGCGGTAGCCACCCCCCTCGCGGTAGACGCGCAGGGTATTGGCGCCCGCCACGTTGAAGTTCTTCGAGAGGATCCGCTCAGCCATCAGGCGAGCCCCCGGAGTATGCTGTCCACTCTGTCGGCGGTGAGCAGGCCCTCATAGCGGTCGTCCACCTGCATCATCGGCGCCTGCTCGCAGGCGCACAGGCACTCCACGGTCAGGAGTGTCACCTTGCCGTCCTTGGTGGTCTCGCCCGGCTCGACGCCGAGCGTGGTCTTGCAGTGCTCGATGATGTCCTTGGCGCCCATGAGATGGCAGGAGAGGTTGTGGCAGACCGCCACCACGTGGCGACCCTTCGGCTGCTGAAAGTACATCGTGTAGAAGGTCACGACCTCGTGGACGTGGGCAGGGGAAAGGTCGAAGAGGGTCCCCACGTAGGCCTCGATCTCGAGCGAGATGTACCCGAACGTGTCCTGGGCGAGGTGGAGGACGGGAAGGAGCGCGCCGCGCTTGTTGGGATAGAGCCCCTGCAAGCGTCGCACTTCCGCGAGCTGCTCATCGGTGAAGCGCGGATTCCGGGGATCGGCCATGGTCAGCGGTCGAGCTCGCCGCCGATCATGTTGACGGATCCGAACGTCGGGACGATATCGGCGATCATCTGCCCCTCGATCATGCGCGGCAGCGCCGCCACGGGCGGCAGGCACGGCGGCCGGCACCGCACCCGGTACGGCCGGTCCGTCCCGTCCGACACCACGTAGAAGCCCAGCTCGCCGTTGGCGCCTTCCACGGGGAAGTAGGCTTCACCCGCGGGCGGGCGGATGCCGAAGCCGTCCATCACGAGCATGAAGTGGTTCATCAGGCCTTCGATGGAGCCGTAGGCGGTCTCCTTCGGCGGCAAGACGACCTTCTTGTCGTCGCTATTGACGCGCCGCTGGGCGTCCCGGCCCTGCCCCTGGAGATTCGGCGACAGCTGGATGGGCACGAGGAGCAAGCCTTCCGTCTTGCCCTGCTTGCCGCGATCCACATAGGCGGCGGGATCGATGGCCTTGCCCTCCCAGTCCACCTGGATCGAGCCCCCCGGCAGCCCCTCGAGCCCCTGCTCGGCGATGCGCATCGACTGCTCCATCTCGGCCATCCGGACGAGGAAGCGGTCGAAGTTGTCCCCGTTCTTGCCGAGCGGCACCTCGAACTGCATGCGGTCGTACGCCCAGTAGGGCTGCGCCTTGCGGAGGTCGTAGTTGACGCCGGCCGCGCGCAGGAGGGGCCCGGTGATGCCCCAGGCCACCGACTCGGGGCCGGACATCGCTCCCACGCCCACCATCCGGTCCATGAAGATCCGGTTGGCGGTGACGAGGGTGTGCACTTCCTCCAGCACCTGCCGCACCTCGCCGAAGGCCTTCTTCACCTTCAAGTCGAAGCCGGCGGGCAAATCGGCCTTCACCCCGCCGACGCGCCCGTAGGAGATGGTGAGGCGCGCCCCCGTGACCTCCTCGACGAGCTCCCACAGGAACTCGCGGGCCTTGATCATGTAGAGGAACACGGTGAACGCGCCGAGCTCCATCGCGGAGGCGCCCACGCAGGTGAGGTGATCGCAGACGCGGGAGATCTCGCTCATGATCACGCGGATGTACTTGCAGCGGTCGGTGATGTCGATGCCGAGCAGCTTCTCCACCGCGGAGGCGTAGCCGAAGTTGTTGATGAGGGGCGAGACGTAGTTGAGGCGGTCGGTGTAGGGAATGGCGTTGTTGTAGGGCCCGACCTCGCAGTCCTTCTCGAAGGCGCGGTGAAGGTAGCCGATCTCCACGTCCGTCTTCACCACCGTCTCGCCGTCCAGCTCCGCGAAGATGCGGATGATCCCGTGCATGGCGGGATGCGCGGGCCCCATGTTGACATAGAGGTGTTGGCTGCCGCCGCTCGCCCCCGGGCCTTCGCCGAGGAACAGCTCTTTCGTCTCGCGGTCGGGCATGGGATCTAAATTTTTGGCCCGATGAGAGGCTGGCGCCGCTCGATCGGGTAGTCCTTCCGAAGCGGGTGGCCCTCGAACTCCTCGTAGAGGAGGAGGCGGCGAAGGTCGGGGTGGCCCTCGAAGCGGATCCCGAACATGTCCCACACCTCGCGCTCGAGCCAGTTGGCGATGGGCCAGAGCCCGGTGGCGGTGGGCACCACGGGGTCGTCTAGCTCCACGGGCACCCGCAGCCGTACGCGGTGGCGGTGGGGAACCGAATACAGGTGATAGACGACGTCGAAGCGGGGCCCGTCCTCTCTTCCTGGATAGCGGAGATAGTCGACGGCGGTGAGGTCGGCGAGCAGATCGAAGCGCAGCTCGGGCTCGTCGCGACAGAAGGCGAGCGCCTCCACGATGGCCTCACGGGTCAGAACCACGGTGTAATCACCGCGGTGCGCGTGGGTCTCGGTGACGCGGGCGCCCAGCCGCGTCTTCAGCCGCGCAAGAATGGCCCCTCCGTCCATGGGGTCTAGAAGCGCTGCGCGCCCGCGGCGATCTTGTCCTGCAGCTTCATGAGACCGTCGATGACGCTCTCCGGGCGTGGCGGGCAGCCGGGGATGTAGACGTCCACCGGGATGATGGTGTCGATCCCCTGGACGGTGGCGTAGTTGTTGTAGAAGCCGCCCGTACACGTGCACACTCCGAAGGCAACCACCCACTTGGGCTCGCACATCTGGTCGTAGATGCGCTTGAGCACCGGGGCCATCTTGTGGCTGATCGTGCCGACCACGAAGAGCACATCGGCCTGGCGGGGCGAAAAGCGCGGCAGGCCGGCGCCGAACCGGTCGACGTCATAGTGCGAGCACGCGGTGGCCATGTACTCCATGCCGCAGCACGCCGTCACGAACGGGTACTGGAAGATGGAGTACTTCCGCGCCCAGCCGATGGCTTCGTCCAGCTTGGAGGTGAAGAAGCCGCCTACTCCCATTCGAGCCCCCGCTTTTTCCAGACGTAGAGAAAGCCCAGCATGAGGATGCCGAGGAACACCATCATCTCATTGAAGAGGAACCAGCCCCGGTGCGCGGCGTACAGCGACGCCCACGGCCAGAGGAAGAGCATCTCGATGTCGAAGATGATGAAGACGATGGCGATGGTCGAGAACTTGATGGGAAAGCGCCCCTCGGGCAGCGCGACGGGGTCCTTCCCGCACTCGAAGGGATCGAGCTTCACCGCGGTGGGCCGCCGGGGCGCGATGAGGGACGGAATGCCGATGAGGAGCGCGCCGACGCCCGCAGCGATCGCGAAGACGAGGAAGATCTGGAAGAACTCCACCGCTAGGGTCCCCAGCGCACTTGCGACTTCGCGTGATAGGAGGAGCGCACCAGCGGCCCCGACTCAACGTGGGCGAAGCCGAGGCCCCGGCCCACTTCGGCGAGCTCCCGGAACTCGTCCGGATGGTAGTAGCGCGCCACCGGGAGATGCTGCGCGGAGGGGCGGAGATACTGGCCGAGCGTGAGGATGCCCACGTCGGCGGCGCGCAGGTCCCGCATGGTCGCCACCAGCTCGTCGCGCTCCTCCCCGAGCCCGACGATGATGCCCGACTTGGTGAGGAGCGCGGGCGCGGCCTGCCGGGCGCGGCGGAACAGCTCGAGCGTTCGCTCGTAGCGGCCGCCGTGGCGGGCCAGCTTGTAGAGGCGCGGCACCGTCTCGGTGTTGTGGTTCAGGATGTCCGGCCCCGCCGCGATCACGGTGTGGAGCGCAGCCGCGTTGCCCTGGAAGTCGGGGATCAGGAGCTCGACGCGGCAGCCCGGCGCGTGCCGGCGGATCGCCCCCACCGTGGCGGCAAAGTGCGCGGCGCCACCGTCGGCGAGGTCGTCACGATTCACCGAGGTGATGACGACGTGTCCCAGGCCCAGCTCGCCCACCGCCCGGCCCACCCGCTCCGGCTCCTCGCGATCTTCCCACTGGGGGCGCCCATGGGTGACGGCGCAGTACCCACAGTTGCGCGTGCACACGTCGCCCAGGATCATGAAGGTCGCGGTGAGGTCTTCCCAGCATTCGCCGATGTTCGGGCAGTGGGCCTCCTCGCACACCGAATGGAGGTTCCATTCGCGCATGAGACCCTTCAAGCGGAGGTACCTCGGCCCGCCCGGCGCCCGCACCTTGAGCCAGGCCGGCTTCGGCGAGGCGGGAGGCGTCGACGGTTGCAGGAGAGGGAGCGTAATTCCCATCAGTTCTTGTCCTTTTCCCCGGTGGCCGGCGCCATTATGGCATAGCTTTCACAAGCCGCCAAGGGCGGGCAGAGAGCGCGCCGGGGCCGGGGGCGGTCGCTTACTCAGTACAGCATTCGCCGCGGCCGCCCCCGGCCCCGGCGCGCTCTCTGCCCGCCCTTGGCGACTATCTGTTGTTGAGGGCGGAGCGGATGGCGGCGGCCACCTGGCGGAGGTCGTAGGGCTTGCCGATGATCTCGATGGCTTCGGTGGCGCCGACCAGCTTGTCCAGCGCGGGCTTGTTGGTGGTGGTGATGACGAAGCGCCGGTCCCGGAGGGGGGCCGAGCTGCGGACCAGCCGGAGAAAGGTCCAGTTGGCGTCGTACGGCGGGGAGATGTCGTAGACGATTACGCTGGGGGCGTGATGCTCGATGAACTCGACAAGGTCGAGCTCCCCCTTCTTGACGTCCGGGATATGCCCCACCACCGTCTGGAACCCCTGCTCCTCGAGGTAGGTCCGAAGCAGCTCGACGGTGTCGTCGCTCGAGTTGAACACGGCGATGACCGGCTTCTCCGCTCGCGGTCCGGCGGTGGACCGGGCCTCGTCCGGTGCGGTCGCGCCTGCTTCCGTCACGTCGCCTCCGTACTCCCTTGGTCGGCGCGTCCCGCCAGATTGGCGATGACGGCGATCAGCTCGTTGGGATCCACCGGCTTGGACAGATGGATGCTGAAGCCCGCCCGGAAGCTTCTGATCCGGTCTTCCGGACGGCTGAACGCGGTGAGGGCCACCGCCGGCGTCTTCCCGCCGGCATCCGGAGCCAGCGCCCTCACCTTCCGGATGAGGGTGTAGCCATCCTCCCCGGGCATCTCGATGTCCGATAGGAGCACATCGGGCCGCCACTGCGCAATGGTGCGCAGCGCGGCGGCCACCGACTCGGCGCCCCGCGCGGCGGCGGCGGATTGGACGAGCATGGCCACGACCAGGTCCACGGTCGCGGGATCGTCGTCGACGACGAGCACGCGTACCCCCGCGAGGGAGACGCCGGCCGACGACGGCGTCTCCTGGGGTGCGATCGGATGCTCGCGGATCTCGGCGACCATCAACGGGAGCTTCACCACGAAGGTCGCGCCGTGTCCTTCCCCCGCGCTTTCCGCGAAGACGTTCCCCCCGTGGAGCTCGACGAGATGGCGGACGAGGGCGAGCCCGATGCCCGTCCCCCCGTGCGCCCGGGTGGTGGAGCTGTCACCCTGGCGCAGCCGGTCGAAGATGTACGGCAGGAGATCCGCGGTGATGCCCTGCCCCGTATCGGCCACGATGATCTCGGCGTGCGAGCGCACCCGCTGCGCCGTGATTTCGACGCTCCCGCCGCGCGGGGTGAACTTGACGGCATTGCTCAGCAGGTTCCACACCACCTGGCGGAGCCGGTCGGGATCGCCGCTGATGGGCGCCCCGGGCGACTCCAGGAGCGCGTGCAGCCGGAGCCCCTTCGCGGCGGCGCCCGGGCGCACCGAATCCAGCACCTCCTCGATGACGTCGCGGAGATCGACGACCTGGAGCGACAGCCGCATGCGGCCGCTCACCACGCTCGACATGTCGAGGAGATCGTCGACGAGGCGCACCTGGGCATTGACGTTCCGGAGAATGATGTGCACCGCGCGCCGCGCCTGCTCCTCGTCGAGATTGCCGCTCTCGATCAGCCGCGCCCACCCGAGCATCGCGTTGAGCGGGTTCCGCAGCTCGTGCGACAGCGTGGCGAGGAACTCGTCCTTGGCGCGGTTCGCCGATTCGGCGGCGCTCCGGGCCGCCTCTGCATCGTGACGGAGCTTCGCGGCCTCGAGCGCGACGGTCAGCTGCCGGGCGACCGCCTCCGCCAGCGCGAGATCGGCGCGGTCGTAGCGGCGGCTCGACTCCGTGACCGCGAGCGTGAGGGCCCCGAGGACGCGCTCGCGCCCGATGAGAGGCACGATCATCACGGAGCGGGGCGCCAGCCGCTGGAAGATGCGCAGCTGATCGGTGTTCTGCGCCTCTGCCATCAGGTCGGCCTCGGTGACGCGCGCGACGAGCACGGGCCGGCGCGCGCGCATCGCGGCGTGCGCCCCGGCGGGAGACGCCGGGTTGAAGCCATAGCGGGCCCGCACTTCGTTCACGAGGGCTTCCTTGTCGTGGTCGACGTGCGTACCGGCGACGCGCGCCAACGTGCCGTCGTCCTGCGCGAGGTCGATGGCGCACAGGTCGCCCAGCTCCGGAACGCCGAGCCGGGAGAGGCGCGGCAACGCCCGCTCCAGGGGAAGGTCAACGGCGAGCAGCGCCCCCACGTCCCCAAGCAAGGCCATCCGGCCCTCGAAGGAGCGGCGTGGGATCGTCATGACGCGGTGGACATCACGGATGAAAGCGACAGGGGTTCCTCCCCTTGCCGACACCAAGAAGCAACCGGGGCTGCCGTCAACGAGCCGCCGGTCCGGGCTCCGGAAAGGCGAGTATCGACCGGCGCTTAGCGGGCGGGCGCCGGTCGGGGCGCGAGCCCCGGTGGGCCCTTTTACCCAGTAGGAATCGTCCTCGAGGAGGTCGGCGGCGTGTCGATGGCGGCCCAGGCGGGCTCCAGCATGGCCGCGAAGGTCTCGTGGATCACCGCCCGCGGGATGGGGCGGGGCGGGACGGGCGTAGCGGACGGGCCGAGAGCCTCGCGCAGGGCGGCGAGCGCGGGCACCCAGGTCGCGAGCCGCGTCCAGACCGGCCGAACGGCCCGCCGCGCCCGCGCCGCCGGTCCGCGGGCAGGCGGCGCCGGCGCGCGCGAGGGCCCCATGCCGATGATGATGGGGTTGGTGTTGATCTCCCACACCTGCATCTCGCCGCCGCGCAGCGAGTAGTCGATGCGGCCGTACTCGATGCGGGCGGCGGCGAAGATCTCGCGGAGCTGCCGCTCGTGCGGGTTGGTCGTCAGGTATTGATACTCCTCGCGCAGGAGCGCCTCGTCGAGGACGCTCCAGTCCTTCACCACCCAGTGCCGGCTGAAGAAGAGGTGACGCGGCAGGATGCGGTCACCCACGATGAAGGCCCCGTACTTCCGGTAGAGCCCGTCGGTGTCCACGGTGTTGCAGAACTCCACGACGAGCTTCCCGTCCAGCCGCTCGCCGCGCGCGCGCAGGGCCGCGACGGCCGCGTCGAGCTCCTCCGCCGAGCCCAGCAGGGGGGAGGCGCTGCCCTTGTGATCGTTGGCCGCGCGCAGGAAGACCGGGAAGCGCTTGGGCGACTCGCCATCGGCGAGCCGGTGGACGTCGAAGGCGTTGACGCCGCGCCGGTGCAGCAGGCGCAGGAGCTCGTAGCGGAGGAGTGAGCGGGTCGGATGGTTGAGCAGGCGGCAGCCGCGCGCGGCGAGCTCCTCCCAGCGGCGGGCCGCCCGATCCCGCTCGGCGTCGGAAAGCAGCTCGAGGTCGGCGAAGCAGTAGGTCCCCGCCGCCAGGGCGGACGCGGCGAAGAGTTCCTCGTACACCATGGGGACGAGACGACCGGCGACACGGGCCCCCGCCCCCTTGAGATAGACGCGGATGGTGTCCGCGCTCTCCGGGGTAGTGAGGAAGTAGATCACGTGGTCGCCCAGCCGGCGGGAAGCGTCGCGCCGTCGGCGTGGGCCTCGTTGCGGCGCAGGTGCTCGAGGAGGGCCGCCCGCACCGTCAGCGGCCGCCCTCCCGCTTCGCCGGTCTCAGGCACGTACACGCCGTCTTCCCCGACCGTCAGCGCCCGGGCATCGGCCGGGAGTGCCCACCCCGCCACCGCGCGGTGGAGGCGCGCGACATCCATAGTGAGCTCCACGAGGATGGAGCGGCCCAGCGGGGTGAGCCGGGCGTGCCGGTGAACGACGCCGAGGGCGAGCTCGAGCTGCACGGGGAGCCGGAGCAGGCGGTCGAGCGCGTAGGCCCGGTCGCGCGGGCCGACATCGTCCGCGGCGTACACGGCCCGCCAGAATCGCCCCACCCCGAGGAAGACGTAGATCCCGTGGAAGATGCCGTAGAGGCCGCGCGGCTTGTCGCGCCAGGGCGAGTAGTGGCGGGCCTCCTCGCCCGCGCCGGGCTCGAAGAGGGGGCCGCTCTCCTCGATGAGCTGCAGCCGGTTGTGCTGGAGCTCATGGATGAAGTGGTCGGCGAGGACGAGCGGGTTGTCGATCACGCTCGCCACGAAGGCGCCCGGCATCTCGACGGGACTGAAGTCGTCGAAGCCGCCCCACGCGAGCGGCTTGAGCCCGATCAGCCGGATGACGCGGCGAAACGCGTCGAACGACTCCGGCGCGTGGCGCCGGATCAGGTGAAGAGTGCGCTCCACCAGCTCCACGTGGCGCTCATGGAAGGCCAGGCCTGCCCGGACCGCGGGCGCGCCCACCGCGAGCCCCGGAACGTGGAATGCGTGGGGGTGCAACGGCACCGTGTAGCCGTCCACGCGGGCCACGGGGCACTCGTGGAGCGTCAGCCCGCCCGGCGCCGGCGTCCCGCGTCCATCGAGCGGCAGGGTGCCGGCCGTGCCCAGGCAGAGCCGCCCGCCCACCATGCCGGTGATGGACAGGGGCGCGGGCCCCTCGAGCGAAAGCCGAGTGCCCGGCACGGAGAAGGGCGGCGCCGCCGAGAGCGGGGTCTCGAAGGCGCAGTCGCGGCCGCCGAGCCACGCCGCGCCGAGCGCGAAGGCCTTGAACTGGTCGAGGTGGCGCGCGAAGGCGTCCGCCGGCCCGGTGCGCGCCAGCTCATGGGCGGCGCGCGTCCACGCGTACGCCCGCGGATCCGCCCACACCCGGTCGCGCGCGGCGGGATCGGCGTCGAGCCACTCGCCCAGCGCGACAACGTCCCGCGCGGCGGCGCTCGCCGCGACCTCTCCGGCGAGCGCCGCGCGCAGGGCGCGCAGGACGCGCGCGGAGTTCTCGCGGGCCGCCCGGAACGACTCGCCGCCCGTGTCGCCCCACAGCAGATCGTCGGCGGCGCCGCCAATCGGCCACGCCGGCCACGTCGCGTCGAGCATCGCGGCGCCCGGGCTCATCGACCTCACCGGAACAGGGACGACGCGACGCCCCAGCGGTCCTCGAACACCAATTCGGCGAGCGGGCGACGGGTGCGGGGAGCGAGCTCCCGCTCGCGGAGCGCGGTGGGCAGGATGTCGGGAGAGCCGAGATACCCCACCGCGATCACCACGCCGGGCTCGAAGAGCGTGGGGATGTCGAAGAGCACGCGCGCCCGGTCGGGATCGAACCCGGCCATGGGATGACAATCCAGGCCCACCGCGCGGGCCTGCAGGATTGCCGACATCACCGCGAGCCCGAGATCGTGCATGGAGTGCGGGTACGGCACCAGGGTGGCGTCCTTCTGGCTGAAGCGCTGGCGCATCGCGGCGGCCAGCACGAGGACGGGCGCGGCGTGCGCCCACTCCTTGTTGCCGTCGCTGAGACAGGAGAAGAGCCGCTGGTAGTCGTCTCCCCCTCCCTTCTGGGCCACGAGGAACCGCGCGGGCTGGGTATTGTGCGCGGACGGGGCGAGCCGTGCCGCCTCGAACATGCTCCGGAGCTTCTCCGGCTCGGGCCGCCGCTCGGTGAAGCTGCGCGGGCTCCACCGCTCCATGAAGATCGGCAAGATCTCCGCCCGCGTGGCCACGCGCTTGCCGGCGGCCCCGTTCACCGCGCGAACTTCTCCACGGGGTAGAAGCCGGGATCCTCGGCCTCGCAGGCGTCCTCGTGCACGGCCCCCGCGGGCCCCCCGCCGCGGGCGGCCGCGTCCCACGCCTTCATGGTCCAGCGCACGCAGGCACGGAAGACGTGCTCGAGCACATCGGGCTTCATGCCCACCGCGCCGAGGGCGGCGTCGTCCATCCCCGACTTGAGCAGGGTGTCCTGGCGCCCGCTCACGTTGGAGATCCACTGGTCGCGGTCGAGATGGAAGGCGGCCGCGTCGAAGGGACGGGGGGCGATGCGCATCGAGACCGGATACACCTCGGCCCGGCCGGGAGAGAACTCGACGGCGATGCGGAGATCCCACAGGTGGTCGCCGTCCGGCATCGGATAGCCGGTGGAGCGCACAAAGGGGAAGCCGCGGATGGGAAACGCGGAGGCCTCGGCGTTGATGCCGTACTTGGTCACGCAGTCCGCGATCACCGCGTCCACGCGGGCGGTGACCTCGGCGTCCGACATGCCGGGCACCACCACGTGCACGCCGGCCCCGCCGCTGGCGCCGCTGGGCTTGAGCACGACGGGCCCGCGCGCGAGGAAGCCGCGGGCCCGCGCCCGCGCCTCGTCCGCGCTGCGCGCCTCGAAGTAGGGGAGACGCTCGATGCCCGTCCCCTCCAGGAGATCCTGCTGGCGGCCCTTGTCGTGAATCAGGCGCACCAGGCGCCAGGCATGGAAGACGCGCAGGTCGAGCTCGGCGTCGGCGGACACGACCGTGCGCGTCCGCACGAGCTCGGGCAGCAGGTTCGGGTTGCCGGCGAAGATGACGGGCCGGCCCCGGTACTCGAGCCGCCGGGCGGCGTCGACGCGGAGATGCGCGGCGACCGCGGGCACGTCACCCAGCACGACGGCGAGCGCCTCGTCGCCGAGGGGCTCGCCGCCGCCGCGCAGGCGCACCTCGCTGCCGCCCAGACGTTCCCGCATTCGCTCGGCGAAATCGTCCACTCGAGGGAAGAATTCGCCGCCGGTCCGGAACGCCTTCCAATGCTGATGCGCGTGCACGGTGACCGCGGGCGTGACGAGGCGGCCGGTCGGTCCGAGATAGCCGCGCTCGCGCGCGCGCTGGAGCGCCTGACTCGCCTCCGAGTTGGCGCGGCGCCGGCTGTCCCCGGTGAGGGCATCCGAGCCGACCGCGTTGGGCCCATTCACCTCGTGGCACACGGGCTGTCGCGTCGCCGCGTCGAGCACGACATCGACGAACACGATGCCCCAGTCATCGATGACGTCGGCGGGATATTCGCGGGGATAGCCCTTGGCGCGCGCCAAGGCCTCGTCGCCGAGCCTCCACTCCTCGATGTCGTTGAGGCCCACGAGGGCGATCCGGAGCATTCGATGCTGGGGCGAAATCATGGCCAACCGGTAGCCGGAAGCGAAAAGAGCAACTCCTGTGCCCCGCTCCGGCCATGTCGGCTCCCCTGACGGAGTGTCGGCGCCGCTGGGGTTTACGTCTCGCGCCGGCGGACGGCGAGGCGGGCGCGCTGTCCCCTGGCTGCAATCGTCAAGTTTCCCGACAGCCGGGGACGCTTCCGCCGGCTTCGCGCGACCTGGGATTCGAGGAAGGAAGACCGGATGGATGGTGCCGAAGGGGGGACTCGAACCCCCACGGGTTGCCCCACACGCCCCTCAAACGTGCGCGTCTGCCAATTCCGCCACTTCGGCGCCAGCGAGCGGAAAGTATGCCCCCCGCGGCGCGCCTTGTCAACGAAGGCGCCGCCTGCGGGGGCTTCTTCTCTCGTCGCGCTGGTGGGGGGGCGGTGTGTCGGCCGTCCTTTCGGCTGGGGGGGGGTGGGAGGACGTCTTGGGGGGGGGGTGTTGTTGGGGGGGGGTTTCGTGGTGGGGGGGGGCGCGGCTTGGAGGTGTTCGTCTCTGGGTGGGTGTTGGGGCGGAGGTGGTGGGGGGGGGGGCGGAGGGTTGGTGGGGTGGGGGTTGGGGGACCGCTTGGGGTCATGGGGGGTGGGGGTGGGGCGGCGGGTGGTGTGGGGCCGCCGGCTGGGGGCGTTGGGGCGCTTGGGGGTGGGGGGGGGCGGGGGTTTTGGGGGGAGGGCGGGGGCCGCCTGCCTAGGGGGCTGTCGGTCTGCGCGGGGGGGCGGGGTGTGGGGGTGGCGTGTGAGGTTTCTGTCTTGGGGGGTGGCCGGGGGGGCCGGGACGGGGCCGGGCTTCTTGAGGGGGTTGGGGGAGAGGTTCTTATGTGGGCGGGGGGGGGGGGGGGGGGGGCGTGTCGGTCGCGGATGGTGTTTGGGGTGGTTGTGGAGGAGGGGAGGCAGCGCGGCTCTGCCTGGTGTGGTCGGGGGGGGGGGGGGGGGTGGGGGGGGGGGGGGGGGGGGGGGGGGGGGGCGGAGGGGAGGAGGAGGACGGGGAGGCGTGGATGTTAGGGAGGGGGTGTGCTTGTGTCGGGTGGGGGTTTTTGGGGGGGGGGCTTTTGGGGGGGGGGGGGCGTGTCAGGGGCTCGGTCGGGTTGGGGGGGTGGGGGCGGAGAGGGGGGGGGGTGAGAGGGAGGCCTCGGCCCACTTGAGCCGGAATCGTACGAGTGAGGATCGCGCCTCGACCGCCTCGGGGTGGGGGAGAGGGGGGGGGGGGAAGAGTGGGGGGGTTTGGTGGGGGTAGGGGGGGGGGGTTCTCCCCGGGGTGGGGGGGGGGTCGGGGGGGAGGGGGGGGGGGGGCGGTCCGGGGGGGTGGGGAGCGGGGGGGGGGGGTGGTGAGGGGGGGGGGGGGGCGGGGCGGGGGGGGCCCGGGTCGCGGTCGATGGAGGGATCTGGAGGACAGGACACAGTCGGGGTCGGGGGGGGTCGGGGTGCCGGGAGAGGACGTGGAGAGGAGGAGGAGGGCGTGGGGCCGGGGGTGGATGATGATCCACTCGGTTTGGAGGAGCGGTTGCCCTGACACCCCGGCCTGAGGGGCCATCACCAGGGCCGTCGATCGCGGCGCGGAATCGAGCCTACTGAACCTACGCCGGTACTTTAGCCGGATATAGACGCGGCCGACGCGCCGCGCATTGCCGCAGGCGGGGATCGAGGGCGTCGCGGATCCCCTCGCCGAGCAGGTTGTAGGAGAGCACGGTGATCAGGATGGCCAGGCCCGGATAGCCGGTCATCCACCATGCCATCTCCAGCGAGTCCTTGCCGTCGGTCAGGATGTTGCCCCAGGTGGCGTGGGGGGGCTGGACGCCGAGTCCGAGGAAGGACAGGCCCGACTCCATCAGAATGGCGGCGGGAATGCCGAGCGTCATCGCCACCAGCACCGGCGCGAGGGCGTTGGGCAGGATGTGACGGAAGATCACTCTGCACCCGCGCTCGCCCCCACGGACTCCGACCAGATCGACGAACTCGCGCTCGCGCAGGGTGAGGAACTCTGCGCGCACGAGCCGGCCACGCTCATCCAGCCGGTGAGCCCGATCACCACCATGATGGTCCAGATGGACGGCTTGAGGAAGGCGAGCACGGCGAGGAGGAGGAAGAAGCGCGGGAACACCAGCATCAGATCCACCAGACGCATGATACCCCGTCCACCACGGCGACCATGGTAGCCCGCGGCGGCGCCGAGCAGGATACCGATCAGGGTGGCGATGCCCACCGACACGAAGCCCACCGCGAGGGAAACACGCGCGCCATAGAGCACCCGCGAGAACACGTCGCGGCCGAGCTGGTCGGTGCCCGATCCAGTGCTGTGCCGACGGCGACACGGAGGATGCGGCGGGTGTCGTGCCTGTTCGGATCCCAGGGCGCCAGCGCGGGGCGCGACGCACCGCGAAGACGCACGAGGATGCCTACCACCACGCCCGCAGAGCACGGCGAGCCGGTTGCGGCGCGAACGTGCGCCGAGAAAGGCCGACCATCTCGACCCGGCGTCGGCCGCGGGCGTCATGGCGGCCTCCGGCCCCGGCGGCGGCCGAAGCTGGATCCGTGGTTCTACCAGGCCGTAGGCGAGGTCGGCGAAGAGGTTGGCGATCAAGGTGAGGAACGCGACGATGACGAGGTCGCCCATCACCACCGGATAGTCGCGCGCGTAGATCGACTGCACCATCAGCTGGCCCATCCCGGGGATGGCGAACACGGACTCGACGATGACGCTGCCGCCGACGAGCCCGGGCAGCGACAGGCCGAGGATGGTCACCACCGGCAGAAGGGCGTTGCGCAGGGCGTGCTTGCCGATCACTACCTCTTCGGACAGTCCCTTGGCGCGTGCGGTTTGCACGTAGTCCTGACGAATCACTTCCAGCATGCTCTGCCGCATGTAGCGCGAGAAGCCGGCGAGCCCGCCGAAGGTGGCCACCGCGATGGGGAGGAGGAGGTGGCTCAGCAGGTCCCCACTGCTGCCGCCAGAACGGACAGGTATTCCCAGTTGATGTGGCGCAGGCCCGAGATGGGGAGCCAGCCGAGCTGGGCGCCGAAGAGCGAACATGAGCAGGAGGGCGAGCCAGAAGTCCGGGCGTGGCGAATCCTACGAAGACGAAGACGGTGGTGATCTTGTCGAACACCGAGTACTGCCGGGGTGGCCGAGAGCACGCCGATAGGCACCGCCACCATCACGATGATGAGCAGCTCGACGATGTTCAGGGCCAGGGTGATCGGCATCCGCTCGGCGATCTTGGCGAGCATGGGCGGCCGTCGGGCAGGACGAGCGGCCGAAGTCGAGCCGCGCCACCCGCATGAGCCAGCTGCCGGTACTGCACCACGAGCGGCTTGTCGAGGCCGTATAGCTCGGTGAGCTGGCGCTTCACCTCAGGCGAGAGGTCGGGGTTTTCCTCGCCTCCAGGAAGTCGAGCGGCCCCGCCGGGGGCCAGAAGAGATGACGATGAAGGAGACGAAGGTGATGCCGACGAGCAGGGGGATGACGAGGAGGACCCGCCGGACGATGAAGAGCGCCATCTAGCCCGCGGTGTAAACCTGGAGGTGCTTGGGCACGTACCACTCCGGGAGGTTCCAGAGCAGCCCCGCCGGGCCCGGGTCGGGCCCGCGCACGCGGTTGGCAATCACGGGGGAGCGCGTCCCGCACGTAGAGGAAGATCATGGGGAGGTCCTCGGCGAGGATCTCCTGGATGCGGTGGTAGTACTTCACCCGCTCCTTCCTGGTGACAGGACGCGCGCCCCTTCTCGAGGAGGGCGTCCACCTCTGGATTCGCGTAGCCGGTTCGGTTCATCTGGTCGGGAGCGGTCTGCGAGGAGTGCCACAGCACGTACTGGTCGGGATCGGCCCCGAAGCCGAGGCCGAGCACGATCACCTCGAACTTGCGCGGCTTCACGAATTCCTTGATGAAGGACGCCCAGTCGATGGTCTGGATCTCCACCTTCACTCCGACGTCCTTGAACCGCTGCTGGAGGATCTCCGCGATCTTCTTCCGCTCGTCGTTGCCCTGATTGGTCCGGATGGTGAAGGCGAAGGGCCGGCCGCCGCGGTCCTCGACGACACCGTCGCCGTCGCGGTCCTTCCAGCCCGCGTCCTCGAGCAGCGCCTTGGCCCGGACGACGTCGAACTCGTAGCGCGTCACCTTGTCGGTGAAGGCCCAGTTGCCCGGGCGAATGGGGCCCCAGGCCTCGCGGGCCAAGCCCATGGCCACGCCGTCCATGAGCTCGCGCTTGTCGATGGCGTGCGCGAAGGCCTTGCGGACACGGCGATCGGCGAAGCGCGGGTCCTTCAGGTTGAAGGCAAAGAACGTGTAGGCCGTGCCCGGATACCTGTACTTGTCGTAGACCTTGCGGAAGGCCGGGTACTCCGTCTGGCGCTTGTACTGCACGGCGGTGAGGCTCGAGTAGTCGACGCCCCGCGCCTTGAGCTCGAGGAAGATCGTGGCGTGCCGGGGATCACGCGGTAGACGATGCGGGAGAGATACGGGCGTCCGAGGTAATAGTCGGGGTTGGCGACCACCACCACCTTCTCGCCGCTGCGCCACTCCTTGAAGCGATACGCGCCGGTGCCGATGGGATGCCGGTTCTGCGGCGACTCGCGAAGCTTGCCGTCCGCCACGTACGGCTCGAGGAGATGCTTGGGCAGGATGTACTCGTTCCACGTCTCGAGCGCCCGCCCGTACGGCTGCGGATAGGTCACCCGAACCGTGTACGGGTCGAGCGCCTCCACCGCCTTGATCTGGAGGAACTTCTCCTTGAAGGGCGCGGGGGTCTTGGGGTGGATCAGGGTCTGCCAGGTGAAGACGACGTCGGCGGCCGTGAACGGCTGCCCGTCGTGCCACTTCACGTCCCGGCGCAGCGTGAAGTCGAGGGAGAGGCAGTCCGACGCGAAGGCCCAGGACTCGGCCATCGCGGGGAGCCAGTTGATGTTGTTGACGACCCGGAGCAGGCCGTCGTAGATGAGCGCTCCCGACGTCGTGGGAGGCCCCGTCGGAGGCCAGGCTCGGGATGAGGGCGCCGATGTCGCCGATGGAGGCTTCGACGAAGGTGTCCCCGTAGGCGCGCGCGTCCCCGCCCGCCTGCCCCGAATCCGCTGGGGTCTCGGCCCGGCGCCGCAGCCCGCCACGAGCAAACCGGCCACCCAGACAGCGAGGGCGCGGCCGCCGGGGCGACGCATCGGCCCTATTTCTGGCCGGCGGGAGCGGGCGCGGAGGGCGTCGCGGGCGCGGGGGCCGGAGCCGCCCCTTCGGGGGCGGGGGCCGGGGGCGTGGCCGGGGCCGCGGGCGTCGCCGCGGGCGGCGTCGCCGGCATGATGGTCGTCCCCGCCCGCCGGCTCCCCTGCGCCGCCAGCCAGAACGAGGTCAGCATGGAAGACAATGGCGACTCCGGTGGTGATCTTGCCCAGCAGGGTCGGCGTCCCCATGGAGCCGAACACGGCCTCGCTGCCGGTGCCGCCGAACGCCGAGCCGATGTCGGCGCCCTTGCCGGCCTGGAGCAGGACCACGGCGATGATGAGCATGCAGACGAGGACGTGGAGGCTCACGACGAGGATGAACACGGCCGTCTGTACTCCTTTGCGCCGCTTCGCGCGGCGGGATTTCTTCGCGATGGTGACGAAGGGGGCGGCCTGAGGCTCGCGCCCCCCACGAGGGCGCCGTCGATATCCGGCTCGTGGGCGAGGTCGCCGGCATTGTCGGGCTCGACGCTGCCGCCGTAGAGGATGCGCACCGTCTGGGCCACTTCCTTCGACGCCAGCTCGGAGACGATGCCGCGCAGATAGCCGTGCACCTCGGCGGCCTGCGCCGGCCGTGGCGTTCTGACCGGTGCCGATTGCCCACACCGGCTCGTACGCGAGCACGCAGCGACCCACGTCCTCAGCGGAGAGCCCCGCCCAGCCCGCGCGCAACTGGCCCTCGACCACGGTGAAGGTCAAACCCTCGCCGCCGCTCCTCGGCGGTCTCGCCCACGCAGAGCACGGGCGAGGCCGTGGCGCAGCGCGGCCGCCACCTTCTTCTGCGCCTCGGCGTCCGTCTCGCGGAAGACGTGACGGCGCTCGGAGTGGCCCACGAGCACGAGACGGCAGCCGGCCTCGGCGAGCATGGGCGGCGACACTTCGCCCGTGAAGGCGCCGGTGTCCTCCCAGTGACAGTTTTGTGCGCCCAGCAGCACGGGAGAGCCCGCGAGCACCTCCGCCACCACGGCGAGCGCGGTGAAGGGCGGGCAGATCCGCACCTCCACACCCCGCGGCCGCTTGAGCCCGTCGCGTACCGCCTGGGCGAGGTCGCGGGCCTCCGCGGGCGGCCCGCGTGCACTTCCAGTTGCCGATGACGAGCGGGATCCGCATCAGGCGGCGTCCCCCGGCGCCGCGTCGGTGAGGGCGGCCACGCCCGGAAGGTCGCGGCCCTCGAGGAACTCGAGGAAGGCGCCCCCCGCCGTCGAGATGTAGCCGATGCGGCTCGTCACGCCGGCCGCCTGCACGGCAGCGATGGTGTCGCCGCCGCCGATCACCGAGGAGCCGCCGCTGTCCGCCACCGCGCGCCCCACTCCGATGGTGCCGGCCGCGAATGGCGCTTTCTCGAAGACGCCCATGGGGCCGTTCCACACAATGGTGCCGGCGCCCTTGAGGGCGGCCGCGAACTGCGCCACCGTCCCCTGCCCGATGTCGAGCCCCATCAGGTCGCGAGGAATCTCGCGCACCGACACCGTGCGGATGCCGTCCGTGGCGTCCGGGCTCGCCGCCACCACCACGTCCACGGGCAGCCGCACCGCGATGCCGCGGGCGCGCGCCCGGTCGAGCACCCGGCGGGCCGCGTCGATGCGGTCCTTCTCGAGGAGGGAGCGCCCCACGTCGTGGCCGAGGGCGGCGAGGAAGGTGAAGGCCATCCCGCCGCCCACGAACAGCCCGTCCACCTTCTCCAGCAGATGCTCGACGGAGGGCGAGCTTGTCGGACACCTTGGCGCCGCCCAGCACCGCGAGGAGCGGCCGCCGCGGGCGCTCGAAGATGCGCGACAGCGCCTCCAGCTCGCCGTTCATGAGGAGGCCGGCGACGGCCGGCTTGAGAAAGCGCGTGATCGCCTCGATCGAGGCATGCGCCCGGTGCGCCGCCGCGAAGGCGTCATTGACGTAGAGGTCGGCCAGCGCGGCCAGGCCCCGCGCGAAGTCCGCATCGTTGGCCTCCTCCTCGGGATGGAAGCGGAGGTTCTCGAGCAGCAGCGCGTCGCCGGTGGCGAGGGCGGCCGCCAGCCGTTCGGCCTCGGGCCCCACGCAGTCGGGCGCCAGGGCAACGGGCCGGCCGAGCAGGCCGCCCAGATGCGCGGCGACCGGGGCCAGGGAAAAGGCGGGGTCGGGCTTCCCTTTGGGGCGCCCGAGGTGCGATGCGATCACCACGGACGCGCCCCTTTCGAGGCAGTGGCGTACGGTGGGCAGCGTGGCGGTGATGCGCGTGTCATCGGCAACGCGCCCGTCCTTCAGCGGGACATTGAAGTCCACCCTGAGGAAGACGCGTTTGCCGGCGAGCTCGACCCGCGCGACGCTGAGCTTCGCCAATCGGGACTACAGCGATCCGGCCATGTACCGGATGAGGTCGCGCACCCGGCAGGAATAACCCCATTCATTGTCGTACCAAGCGAGCACCTTGACGAGGTTACCGTCCACGACCGACGTGGAGGGCAGATCCACGATCGAGGAATGCGGGTTGCCGTTGAAGTCGACCGAACGAGCTCCTCGTCGGTGGCGTCGAGAATGCCCTTGAGGGGTCCCGTCGCCGCCGCCCGGAAGGCCTCGTTCACCTGCTCGGCCGTCGCCGGCTTGCCGAGCTCGGCGGTGAGGTCCACCACCGAGACATTGGCGGTGGGCACGCGGATGGCGATACCGTCCAGCTTGCCCTTGAGCTCGGGCAGCACCAGGCCAACCGCGGTGGCCGCGCCCGTTGTGGTCGGGATCATGCTCACCGCCCCCGCCCGCGCGCGCCGGAGGTCCTTGTGCGGAAAGTCGTGGATGGGCTGGTCGTTCGTATAGGAGTGCACGGTGGAGGCGAAGCCGCGCTTGATGCCGAACTTGTCGAGGAGGACCTTGGCCACGGTAGCCAGGCAGTTGGTGGTGCAGGAGGCGTTGGAGACCAGGTCGTGCTTGGCCGGATCGTACTTCCCCTCGTTGACGCCCAGCACCACGGTGATGTCGGGGTCCTTGGCGGGCGCGGTGATCACGACCTTCTTCGCGCCGGCCTGCAGATGCTTGGACGAGGTCGCCTTGTCCCGGAAGATGCCCGTGGATTCCACGACGATGTCCACACCGAGCTCGCCCCACGGCAGCGCGGCGGGATCCTTGACCGAGCACACGCGGACTTTCCGCCCATCCACCAGGATCGTATCGGCCTTGGCCGCCACCTCGGCGCTCAGCGCGCCGTGCACCGAGTCGTGCTTGAGGAGGTGCCCGAGAGTTCTGCGTCGGCGAAGTCATTGACCGCCACCACCTCGATGTCCTTGGTCGTCAGCGCCGCGCGGAAGAAGACCCGTCCGATACGCCCGAACCCATTGACCCCCACTCGCACCGCCATGATGTCGGCTCCTTCCGCTCGGTGTGTTGAATTGAATTATCTGAGAATTGACTGATACTTCGACCGCCAGCGACAGCCATTATATCGGGCCACGGCAGGACGGCGCAAGCCGAGCGCCGGAGGGAAGGCCCGCGCGACGGTGACGACGCCGACGGTCGCCGCCCCGCCGCTCCGCAGCGCCACGGCGCACGCGGCGGCGGTGGCGCCCGTGGTGAGAACGTCGTCCACCAGCAGCACGTGGCGGCCGGCGACCAGCTCCGGACGGGACGGTGAAGGCGTCGCGGACGTTCACTCGGCGCGCCGCCGCGCCGAGATCGGTCTGGGCAGCGGTGGCCACCCGGCGTGCGAGCACGTCCGCGCGCGCGGTGAGCCCCCACGCGGCGGCAAGGCGCCGCGCGAGCAGCCAGGACTGATTGAAGCCCGCCCGCGCTCACGCCGCGGGTGCAGCGCACCGTTACCACTCCACCGCCGCCAGCGGCAGGGCGGGGGCCAGCCCGGCGAGCAGGTCCGCGAGGGGTCCAGCGAGCGCGCGGCGCCGCCGAACTTGAAGGCGTGCACGCGTCGCGCGCGGAGTCGCCGTAGTGGGCGGCCGCGCGCGCGTAGGCCCGGGCGGCGGGCCCCGCGCACGGCCCGGAGAGCGAACCGCCCGGCGCCGTCTCGCGCGAGGAGACCTCGTCCGAGGCGAAGACACCGAACGGCCGCCGCAGAGCCGGAGCACGGCGACACGATGCGCTCGAGCCGTTCCCACAGCCGCCGTAGAGCGGATCCCGCGTCCCGCGCCCAGCCGCGCCGTGCACACGGGGCAGAACGGAGGAAAAACGAGGTCCACGGCGGCGGTGAGCCACCCGCCAGGGGGGGATGCGCGGGCGCGGCGGCGCTAGGGCCGGAGGGTGTTCCAGTGACGAACGAGGACGCCGTCCGTCCGCCCGCATGCTCGGCGCCGCACGCGGCGCAACGATGGGGCCAGTCGAAGCTGGAGAGCGAGCGCAGCGCGCGCCGGTACTCGTCGAGGGCCTCGCGGGCCTGGCCCCGCCGCTCGAACACCGCGCCGAGGAACGCGTGGATGACGGGCAGATCGGGCGCCCGCACCTCGACTTTCTCGAGCTGCTCCACCGCTTCGTCGAGCATGCTGAGGTCGAAGTAGACCCGACCGAGGGCGAGGGCGACCGCGAGGTTGTCGGGCTGGCGCGCCACCGCCGCCTGGTAGAGGGCGATCATCCGGGTGGGCCGGCCTTCCTCCCGCGCTGCTGCTCGATCCGGGACAGGAGCGGCAGGGCGGGCTGCGCCTCCACCGCCCGCTCCCAGACGCGCAGGGCCTGGGTCGGATCGCCCGCCTGCATATGCGCGTCGCCCAGCGCCAGCGCGGCGGGCACGAAGTCCGGCCGCACGCGGAGCGCGTCGCGAAAGGCCGCGATCCCCCCCGTGAGATCGCCCTCCGCCATTCGCGCCCGCCCTCGCTCGTAGTGGATGCCCGCGAGGGCGGTCTGCTCGGCGGGGCGCTCGTCGGGGGGAACGGTGGCGCTCAGCCGCTCCTGGGCGGGCAGCGCGTCGGCCCAGCGCCCCGCCGCGACGGCGAGGTCTCGAAGCGCGCGGAGAGCCGTCACGTGCCCGGGATCACGGGTAATGATGTCCTGGAACAGCGCGATCGCGTCGTCGGGGCGGCCGGTCTGGCGGTAGGCATCGGCGGCGGCGAGCATGGCCTCCGCGCGGTCGTCGGTGCGCAGGGCCTGGAGCGAGTGCACCAGCGCCGTCTGGCCGTCGCCGCGGCCGCGGGCGAGCTCGCCCATGCGCGCGTGGGCTTCCCCGTGCCCCGGCTGCCGGCGCAACACCTCCTCGAAGGCCGCCTGGCCGCCACCTGCTTGCCGGCGCGCTGGGCCTCGACCCCCTGCGCGTAGAACTCGCCGACGGCGGGATCCTCGGCGACCCGGCCGACCCCCACCCAGGGGCGGGGCGGCCGGGCGCGGAGTCGGGCGACGATTGCGGCAAGGAGGGCGCCGGCCACGAAGGCGCCGACGGTGAGAAGGAGAACCAGGGCGAGGGGGATGGACATGGCGGCGGGGCGCCGGCGGCTAGCCGGCGGCCGTCCGCTCTTCTTCTTCGACGGCGCGCTGGCAGTCGATGCAGTAGCGGGCGAACGGGCGCTTCCAGGCGCTTCTCGGCGATCCCCTCGCCGCAACGCTCGCAGGCGCCGAAATTGCCGTCGTCGAGCTTCTGCAGCGCGGATACGACTTCCTTCAGGAGCCGCCGGTTGCCATTGCCCAGCTCGAACTGGAACTCGCGGTTGTAGGCACTGGACGCCTGGTCCCCCAGGTCCTTGATCGAATCGTCCTCGGGACCCTTCCCGTATAGAACGTTTCTACCCACCTCGTCCACGAGCTGGCGGTGCTTCTCCTCCAGCCTCTTCCGGAAGTGAGTCAGCCGCTCCTTCCTCATTTCGCGACCTCCTTCAGCACGTGCCGCGCGGCGCGGTAGTGGCGGAGCCTATCACGCCCCCCCAGCAATTTCAATCCCTGGAGGCACCTCCGCGCTCGACGGACAGCACGGGCGCGTCGCCCCACAGGCGCTCGAGCGCGTAGAACGCGCGCGTGCCCTCGCCGAAGACGTGCACGACGACGTCGCCGTAGTCGAGGAGCAGCCAGCCGCTCTCCGCGGTGCCCTCGCGGTGCCGGACGCGGATGCCTTCCGCGCGCAGCGCTCCCTGCACCGCTTCCGCGATGGAGTCCATCTGCGCCGCGGAACGGCCGGTGCAGACGAGGAAGAAGTCGGCGAGCGACGACATGCCCTGCAGGTCGAGGGCGACGAGGTCGAGCGCCTTCTTGTCGAGCGCGGCGCGGGCGGCCAGCCGCACGACGGCCTCGGCGGAGCGCGGCATCAGGCGGACGCCCGGTAGAGCCCGTGCTCGCGGATGTAGGCGACGACCGACGCCGGCATGCGGTACGCCAAGCTCCGCCCCTCGCGCGCCCGCTTCCGCAGATCCGACCCGGAAATCGGCAACGACGCCGCTGGGACCAAGACCGGCTCGCGGGCAGATTCAGTCGTCCGCGGATTGGGGGAGAGCGGGGGCGTCTGGCGAGCCGCAGCCGGAGGCGAGGCGAGCGGAAACGAGATCTGGGCCCCCGCTGATGGCAAAACGAAACTACCGAGCGCCAACTCGCTCAGCACCTTCTGCGCCGCGGGCGACTCCGGGTCGAACGCGTTACCAGCGCGGGGCACCACGACGAGGCGCGCGAGGGCGGCCACGCGCCGCGGCTCGCGCCACGAGAGCAGGTCAAGGAAGGTCTCCGAGCCGATGATGAGGTGCAGGTCCCCGCGCCCGCGCAGCGCGTCCAGGGTGTCCACGGTGTAGGACGGGCCCTGACGCCGGAGCTCGACGTCGGACACCTCGAAGCGCGGGTGCTCGGCGATCGCCAATCGCGCCATCTCGAAGCGGTGCACGGCGGGGGCCAGCTCGGCGGCAGGCTTGTGAGGCGGTGCCGCTGCCGGCACGAAGAGGACGCGGTCGAGGGCGAGGGTCTCGGCGATGTCGTCGGCGACGAGGAGGTGCCCGAAGTGAATGGGGTTGAAGGATCCGCCGAACACGCCGACGCGCGCGGCCAGCGCGTTACTCCCGGATCTGCCCGTCGCCGATCACGACGAACTTGGTCGTGGTCAGCTCCCGCACCCCGACCGGCCCCCGCGCGTGCAGCTTCGAGGTCGAGATTCCCATCTCGGCGCCCATGCCGAACTGGCTGCCGTCCACGAGGCGGGTGGACGCGTTCACGAGCACGGCGGCCGCGTCCACTTCCTGGGTGAAGCGGCGCGCCCGGCGGAGATCCCGCGTCACGATGGCCTCGGCCAGCCCCGAGCCGTGCCGCCGGATGTGCGCGACCGCCTCGTCGAAGCTCTCCACCACCCGGACGGCGAGGATCAGGTCCAGGTACTCGGTGTCCCAGTCCGACTCCTGGGCCGCCTTGGCCTCGGGCACGAGGGCCCGTGCCCGCGCGTCCGCTCGCACCTCCACGCCCGCCTCGGCGAGCCGCGGCGCCAGCCGGCCCAGGAAGTCGGGCGCGACGGCGGCGTGGACGAGCAGTGTCTCCAGCGCGTTGCATACACTGACCCGCTGCGCCTTGGCATTGACGGTGAGGGCCACTGCCATGTCCAGATCGGCGCCCTCGTCCACATAGAGGTGGCAGAGCCCCTTGTCGTGCTTGAGCACGGGCACGGTGGCGCGCTCGTTGACGAGACGCACGAACTCCTCGCTGCCGCGGGGGATGATGAGGTCGAGGAAGCGATCCTGGGTCAGCATGGCCATCACGGCGGCGCGGTCGGCGATGTCCACGTACTGCAGGGCATCGGCGGGCAGGCCCGTCTTCTCGGCGGCCTTGGCGAGGAGCTGGGCGATGACGGTGTTCGACTCGAGCGCCTCACTGCCGCCGCGCAGCACCACCGCGTTGCCGGACTTCAGGCAGAGGGCCGCGGCATCGGCGGTGACGTTGGGGCGCGACTCGTAGATGAAGCCCACCACCCCCAGGGGCACCCGCACGCGCGAGATCTCCACGCCGTTCGGCCGCCGCCACGCCTCCACCGTCTCCCCCACAGGATCGGGAAGGGCCGCCACCTGGCGAATCCCCGCCGCCATCTCCTCGATGCGCGTGTCGGTGAGGGTGAGGCGGTCGACGAAGGCTCGCGCGTAGCCCTTGGCGCGCGCCCGCTCCAGGTCGGCGCGATTGGCTTCGACGATGGTGGCGGCCTTCTCCTCGAGGGCGCGCGCCATCTGCCCGAGCGCCTCGTTCTTGGCCCGGGTGGAGGCGAGAGCAAGGGCGCGCGAGGCCTCCTTGGCCGCCCGCGCCTTCGCGGCGACTGCCGCGGCGATGTCCGTCGTCATCGTCTCGTCACCTCTCCCCTTTGTCATAGCACCACCAGGTTGTCCCGGTGTATCACCTCGCCCACGCCCTTGTAGCCCAGCGCCCGCTCGATGTCAGCGGTCTTGGCGCCCCGGATCTTCCGCAGCTCGGCGGCGTCGTAGTTCACCAGCCCGCGGGCGAAGTCGCCGCTCTCGGCGGCGGCGAGCGTCACCACCTCGCCGGCCTGGAACTCGCCGCTGACCTCCACGAGCCCCGAGGGCAGGAGGCTTTTGCCCCTCTCAGTTAAGGCCTTCTTGGCGCCCGCGTCAACCGTGAGGCGGCCCTGCGGCCGGACGGCATAGCCGATCCAGCGCTTCCGCGCGGCGAGCCGGTCGTCGCGCGGCTGGAAGTAGGTGCCCAGCATCTCCCCCTTGAGAAGCCGTCGCACCACGCCGCGCGCTCGCGCCCGCTCGCGATCACCATGGGAATGCCGGAGGCTCCGGCCTTCTGGGCGGCCTCGAGCTTGGTCGCCATCCCGCCCACCGAGACCGCGCCGGCCGCGTCGAAGACGAGGCGCGCGGATGTCCTCGTTGACCGCCTCCACCGTGTCGAGCCGGCGCGCGCTGGGATCGCGGCGCGGATCGCCGGTGTAGAGGCCATCCACGTCGGTGAGGAGGATGAGGAGGTCCGCGTCGATGAGGTGGGCCACGAGGGCGGCGAGATTGTCATTGTCTCCCACCTTGATCTCGTCCACCGCCACCGTGTCGTTCTCGTTCACGATGGGGAGCACGCCGAAGTCGAGCAGGGCGAGGAGGGTGTTGCGCGCGTTGAGATAGCGGCCGCGGTCGCCGACATCCTGCCCGGTCAGGAGCACCTGCCCCACGCTGAGGCCGTGCTTCTTGAACGCCTGTTCGTAGTGCCACATGAGCGCGGACTGCCCCACCGCGGCCGCCGCCTGTTTCTCGGGGATGGAGCGTGGCCGCGCGGGAAGCCCGAGGCGCGCCATCCCGGTGACGATGGCGCCCGAGGTGACCAGCGCCACCTCACGGCGCTCGCCGGCGACGGTGGCGATGTCGGCGGCGAGGGCGCGCGATCCGCTCCGCGATCGGGGCCCTGGCCGGGCTCGGTGATCGAGGCCGCTGCCGACCTTCACGACGAGCCGCCGGATGCGGCTCAGCGCTCGGCGGCCGCCCATCGCTCCGCGCCGAGCCGCGCGCCGACGTCGGCGACGAGCTCCTTGATCCCCAGTCCGGTCACCGACGAGATGGCGAGGAAGGGCAGCCCCCGCCGCGCGCAGAAGCGCTTGAGCTTGGCGCGGCGGCGCGGCGGTGTCCGGCAGCTCCGCCTTGCTCGCCACCACCAGCTGGGGCCGGGCCGCCAGCTCCTCCGAGTACGCGGCCAGCTCGTCCTGGATGGCCTGCCAGTCCTTCACGGGGTCGCGGCCGTGGCTGGGATCGAGATCGACCAGATGCACGAGCAGCCGCGTGCGCTCCGTGTGACGGAGGAAGCGGTGGCCGAGCCCCTTGCCCTCCGCCGCGCCGGGAATCAGCCCGGGCAGGTCGGCAATGACGAAGGACTCACCCTCGTCCACGCGCACGATCCCCAGCGAGGGCTGGAGTGTCGTGAACGGATAATCGGCGATCTTGGGGGTGGCCGCGGAGACCCGCGACACGAGGGTGGACTTGCCGGCATTAGGGAAGCCGATCACTCCGACGTCCGCGAGGAGCTTCAGCTCCATCTGGATCCAGCGCTCCTCGCCCGGGCGACCGAGGTCGGCGCGGCGGGGCGCCCGGTTGGTGGAGCTGACGAAGCGCGCGTTGCCGCGGCCCCCGCGCGCGCCCTTGGCCACGACGAGCGTCTGGCCCGCTTCGGTCAGGTCGCCGAGCAGCTCCCCGGAGCCTCGCTCGCGCACGACCGTCCCGAGGGGCACGCGCAGCACGGTGTCGACGCCGCTCTTGCCGTGGCGATCGGCGCCCTTGCCGTGCTGCCCGCGCTCCGCCGTGTAGTGACGCTGGTAGTGGAAGTCGAGGAGGGTCGTGATCGCGGGATCGGCGCGGAGGATCATGTCGCCCCCGTCGCCGCCGTCGCCCCCGTCAGGGCCGCCGCGGGGGACAAACTTCTCGCGCCGGAAGCTCACGCAGCCCGCGCCCCCGTCGCCGCCCTTCACAAAGACGCTGACCTCGTCGACGAACATAGGAGGCCCCCGGGAACCCGGGGTGGATCAGGCGGGCTGCTGGGCGATGCTGACGTACTTGTGGTCGCCCTTGCGCTCGAAACGGACGTACCCGGCGGACTTGGCGAAGAGGGTATGGTCCACGCCCAGCCCGACATTGATGCCCGGCTTGAACCGGGTACCACGCTGCCGGACGATGATGCTGCCCGCAGTGACGAACTGGCCGCCGAAGCGCTTCACCCCCAGCATCTGGGGATTGGAGTCGCGGCCGTTCCGGGAGCTGCCGACGCCCTTCTTGTGCGCCATGCCCTACACCTCGATCTTCGTGATGCGGACCGCGGTCATGATCTGCCGATGCCCCCGGTGCCGCCGGTAGTTCTTCCGCCGCTTGAACTTGACGACGAGCACCTTGGCCCCCTGCTTCTCCACGACCACCTCACCGGTGACCTTGGCCGCCTTGAGCGCCTTGGGCTCCACCGTGACCTTGCCGTCCTGGTTCACGAGCAGCACCTGGCTGAACTCCACCGTCGCGCCCTTGCTCTGGCCAAGCCGCTCGACCTTGATCACCTGGCCGGGGCTCACCCGGTACTGCTTGCCGCCCGTCGCGATCACCGCATCCATGACTTCCGTGCCTTTCGTGTGGGGTTGCGCCGCGAAGGCTCATGAGACCACACCCGTCCCCGACAAGTCAAGGTCGGCGCGGGCTTCCCGCTCACGCCACCGTCAAGTAGCGCGACAGCCGCTCGCGCAAGAACAGCCGTGAGCGGTGCACCCGCGACTTCACGGCGGGCAGGCTGATGCCAAGCGTCTCGGCGATCTCCGGATTGGACAGCCCCTCGACGTCGTGCATGAGGAAGGCGGTCCGGTAGTCCTCGGGCAGATCGTCGATCGCCGTGGACAGCACGCGGCGCAGCTCGTTCTGGAGGGCGGGGTCCTCCACCTTGGGCGACCAGTCGCTCACCGGATCTACGTGCTGGCCCAGCTCGTCGAAGGTGGGAAAGAGATCCTCCCACGGCACCTCATGCTTCTTGGCCGCGCGCCCCCGCAGCTTCTGGTAGGCGGTATTGGCGGTGATACGGTAGAGCCAGGAGCCGAAGGCAGACTCCCCCTTGAAGGTGTCGATCTTCCGGGCCGCCGTCCACAGGGCGTCCTGCGCTACTTCCTCGGCGTCCTGCTCGTTGCCGGTGATACGGATGGCGAGCCGATACACGCGGTCGCCGAAGGTGGCGACGAGCAGGTCGGTCGCGTCCGGAGCGCCACGCCGGAGCTTGTCGACGAGGCCAGCGTCGGGGTCCGGCCGCCGGGGGCCGGTCGGGACGCTTCTCGTCCGCTCCGCCGCCGCGTCCGGCGTCGGGGTACTCATGGTCGTCTCTCTCCCACGCGCCGATCGGCACGGCGCGCCCGTTGTCGAGTCCAATTCAGCCGATCGTGTAGAGCGTCAGGTACTGCTTCAGCTCGGCCACCGACTTCTCCATCACCCCGATATCGCGGGTGACCTTGGCGAGGAGAATCGCGCCTTCCAGCGACGCCACCACGAAGCCGGCGGCGCCGGCGACGTCGAGGTCGGCGCGCAGCCGGCCCCGCGCGCGCCCGCGCTCGAGCGCGGCCGCCACCTTGCCCCGCCAGTGCTCGAAGATCTCGGCGAGCCGCTGACGGAAGCCCTCGTGGATGTCCGAGAGCTCGGACGCCAGGTTGCCCATCGGGCAGCCCCCCACACAGTTTCGTCGCCGGTGGCCGTCCAGCACCCGGTCGAGGAAGCCGTGGATCTGCGCGACGGGATCGGCGGCCTCGTCGGCGAAGGCCGGCTCGAGGGTACGCTCGAGAAAGCCCTGCACGACCCGGTCGATGATGGCGAAGCCCAGCCCTTCCTTGCTCTTGAAGTAGTAATAGAAGTTGCCCTTGCCGACCCCGCTTTCCCGTAAGACATCGTCCAGGGAGGTGTTGTGATATCCGCGCAGATGAATGAGGCGTCCGGCCGCATCGAGGATCTGATCGCGCGTCGCCGCCGCTTTCGCGCTCTTGGTCTCGACCATGCTCATCGTGGTTTCGCCTTGGTCCCCCGGGGAGATTTTGTACCGACTGGTCGGTACACAGTATAGCAGGGAGGTCCAGCCCTCATGGAACCTCCCGGAGCGCGACCTCCGCCTGCTGCCGCCGGTGACGGGACGCCATCGACCTCGGGTGCGGCAACGGCTACAAGTCGGCCTGGTTGGCCCGGCACGGGGCCCGCGTCGTCGGCATCGACAACTCGGAGCGCCAGGTTGAGACCGCCCGGGCGCTGCAGCGCGAGCACCGCCTGGATTTCCCGCTCATCGATGGCAATGCCGAGGCGGCACAGATCGCGTCTGCTTCGCGTGCTCATCTCGGAGTACGGCGCCAGCATCTGGTGCGACCCGTACCGGTGGGTGCCGGAGGCAGCCCGGCTCCTCCGCCCAGGCGGCGACCTGGTGTTTCTCAAGACCGGCCTGCTCCGCGTCCTGACCACGCCCGACGACGCCGAGGCGGCCGGCGAGCGGCTCGCGCGCTCGTACTTCGGCCTGCACCGGCTCGAGTGGTCCGACGACGGCTCGGTGGAGTTCGATCTGCCCTACGGCGAGTGGATCCGGCTCTTTCGCGCCACCGGCTTCACGGTCGAGCGCCTCGTGGAGCTGCAGGCGTCCGCGGGCGCTTCGGCGGGGCGCTGGACCTTCGTGACACCGGAGTGGGCGCGCCGCTGGCCCAGCGGAGGAGGTCTGGCACGTGCGCAAGGCGCCCGCGTGAGCGGCCTCGAAGCGCGTCAGGAAGCGGGCGCGAGCGACACCGTGCAGAGCTTGAGCTTGCTCCCGGCGAGGGCGAGGGGGCGACGGCCGAGCGCGCCGAGATAGAGCTCGGCGGGCCGGTCGGGCGCCTCGATGCGCGCCCCCTCCGGCGTGCGGACCATGGTGACGAAGCGTTGCTCGTTGGCCAGAGCGGCCATCTCGGCCTCGCCCACCACCCCCCCGAAGAGGAGCCGGCCGACGCGGACCACCTCTAACGCTCGTCCTTGCTGCATCACCGACACCGGACCGGCGGTCAGCGGGCAGTCGGCGCCGCCCTCCATCTGCGCCGTGTAGGACCCCGCGATCTGCGCGGCGCCGGCGCGGCCGGCGAGAGTGCGCGCCGCCGCGCGCGCCATGCCCCGCTGCATGCGCCACGCCACCACGAGCGGCAGCTGCCGCTGGGTGCCGTCCGGCATCGTCACCACCTGCTGTGCGCCCGCGACCTGCGCCTGGAAGACGTCATCTTGCCTGAAGAGCGCGCGCAGCGTGCGGATGTTGAGGGTGGCGCTCCGCACCGCGTCGAGCCCACGGAGCAGCTCGCGGCTCAGCATGTCGGTGCTCATCGCACTGGCGGCGGTGGCGATCTCGGCCTGGGCTTCGGCGCCGCCCATCGCCCGCGCCTCCTCCGCCTCCCAGGAGGGGTTCGGCACCACCAGGCTGGAGAACTCCAGGAAGAAGCTTCCCGCCTTGACGTCGGCGGGATCGTCGAGCGGGTAGCGCTCGGTCTGCGCCCATACCGACGCGGCCCCGATGAAGCCCACGCAGACAACGCCGATGCCGAGGACGGCGAGCCCGGCCCACACGCGCGCGCTCCACCCTGCCATACCCCTCAGAATATCGTGGCGGCGACGCGGAGCGCGGTCAGAACGAAGGGCTTGGGGTAAATCCCCATCCCCACCACCCCGAGGCCACAGATGAGTATGCCCAGGGCGAGGAGGGGCGGCACCACGATGGGGCCGGAGCGCTCGGGCGGGTCGATGTACATGCGCTTGGCCACCAGCAGGTAGTAAAAGAGCGCGACCACGGTGAGGATGGCTCCCACCAGCACGAGCAGATAGAGCCCCTTCTCGGCCGCGGCCCAGAAGACGTAGAGCTTCGCCCAGAACCCCGCCACGAAGGGGATGCCGCCCAGCGACAGAAGGAAGAGCAGCATGGCGAGCGCGAGCAGCGGCGAGCGCTGAGCGAGCCCGCGGTAGGCGGCGATGTTGTCGGAGCCCTCCGACTGCGCCACCGCTTCCACTACCAGAAAGGCGCCCATGTTCCCGAAGAGGTACGCGACCAGGTAGAAGAGCATCATCGCGACGCCGTTCGCGGACACCGCGGCGAGGCCCACCAGCATGTAGCCGATGTGGGCGATGCCCGAGTACGCGAGCAGGCGTTTGATGTTCTGCTGCGGGATGGCCATCAGGTTGCCGGCCACGATGGTGAGGACGGCCAGCCCGGTGGCGATGGGCACCCACAGCACCACGCGGTCGCCGACGCCTTCGAGGTAGAGCCGAAAGATCACCACGAAGCCGGCGGCCTTGGGCGCCACCGAGAGCCAGGCCACGAACGGGGCATTGGCCGCCTCGTAGGTGTCGGGCACCCACATGTGGAACGGAAACGCAGCGATCTTGAACCCCAGCCCCCCGAGCGCGATCACGAGCCCGAGGACGAGGAGCGGCGAGCCGCCCGCGAGCGCGGGACCGATACCGTCGATGAGCGTCGTCCGCGTCACGCCGTACACGAACGAGAGGCCGTAGGCGATGAGGGCCGAGGAGACGGTGCCGACGAGGAAGAACTTGAGCGCGGCCTCCACCGCCTCGGCTTCCCGCTTCTGGAACCCCGCGAGGGCGTAGAGGGGAATGGACATGAGCTCGAAGGCCACGAACAGCAGGATGAGGTCGCGCGCGGAGGCGAGGGCGAGCATGCCGAGCAGCGACGAGAGCATGATCAGGTAGTACTCGGTCGCTCGCCGCGCGTAGACGGGCGCGCGCAGGGTGAGGGAGCCCAGCACCCCCAGGGCCGTCGCCACCAGGAACAGCCGCTTGGCGAAGAGCGCCAGCTCGTCGAGCGCGTAGGCGCCGTCCCAGTAGGAAGCCCCGGGCCCGAGCCGGAGCGACCAGTAGAAGAGGGCCACCAGCCCCACCGCGGTGATCACGCCCACCCGCCGGGTGTCGTCGCGACGCCCGAAGAGCCCGCCCACGAACACGACGAGCATCAGGGCGAGAACGCCGACTTCCAGGCTCAGCGCCATCACGGGAGCACCCCCAGGCGTGTGAGCAGGGGCACGGTGGCAGTGTCCACCGGGTCGATGGCGATCCCGGGCGCCACCCCGAAGAGGACAAGCGTGAAGACGAGGAGGACGAGGGCGACCCACTCCGGGCCCCGCGCGTCCGCCAGCCCGTGGAAATGGGGATCGGTGGCGGGCGGGCCCCAGAAGATCTGTTTGGTGACGCGCAACACGTAGATCGAGGTGAGGAACGCGCCGATCACGCCGGGGAAGAGCCACCAAGGGTAGCGCGATTGCCACGCGCCGAGGAAGGTCAGGAGCTCGGCGACGAAGCCCGCCGTGGCGGGCAGACCCAGCGAGGAGAGGCCCCCGATGGTGAACGCGGTCGCGATGCCCGGCATCATCCGGCCGAAGCCGCCCATGCGGAAGATCTCGCGCGAGTGCGCCTTCTCGTAGACCAGCCCCACGAGGGCGAAGAAGAGGCCGGTCATGATCCCGTGGGCGAACATCTGGAACACCGACCCGTTGAGCCCGCTCTCGGTGAGGGTGGCCGCGCCCAGCATCACCACGCCCATGTGGGAGACCGACGAGTAGGCGATCACGTACTTGAGATCCACCTGGGCCATGGCGGACAGCGCGCCGTAGACGATGTTGATGCAGGCGATGGTCCCCACCAGCCACATCCACTGATTTGTGCCGTCCGGCAGGAGGCCCATGCCCAGGCGCACCACGCCGTAGGCGCCGAGCTTCATGAGCACGCCCGCGTGGAGCATGGAGACCGCCGTGGGCGCGGAGGCATGGCCGTCCGGCGACCACGTGTGCAGTGGCCAGATGCCGGCGAGGATCCCGAAGCCCACATAGAAGGCCAGGAACACCCAGGACTGCAGCCACGGGGAGAAGCGTACCTGCTCCATCTCCAGCAAGGAGAACGAGGACGAAGCGGCGGCGACGTAGAGGGCGAGGATGCCGACGAGGATGAAGGCCGACCCGAACAGCAGGTACAGCGTCAGCTTCATCGCCGCGTATTCCTTCGTTCCCACCCCGGTGCGCCGGAACGCCCACCCGAAGATGCCCTGCGGGCGCACCTCGCCGGACGAGCCCCAGATGCCGATGAGGAGGTACATCGGCAGCACCGCGATCTCGTAGAAGAGGAAGAGGACGAAGAGGTCGAGGGAGACGAAGACGCCGTAGACGCCTGTCACGAGGATGAGGAGGAGCGCGTAGAACTCCTGGCTCCGCTCCTTCACCGTCCACGAGGCCCACACCCCCGCGAAGATGATGATCGAGGTGAGCAGCACCATCAGCAGGCTCATCCCGTCCACGCCGAGCTGATAGGTGATGCCGAGCGGCGGCACCAGCGGCAGCTCCTCGTAGAACTGATACCCGGCCGCCTCGCGGTCGTAGAGCCAGAAGATGCGAAGCGAGAGCAGCAGCGAGATGCCGGTGGTGACCACGGCGATGAGCCGCACGAGAAATGGATTGTGCCGCGCGCCGAACATGATGAGGACGGCGCCGATGAACGGCATCCACGTGATGATCGACAGGAGCGGAATCGAGGTCATCGTGGCCACTGCACCCAGATGAGGAGGAGGAGCAGTCCGACCGCCAGCCCGTAGACGTAGTCCTGGGGCAGCCCGGACTGGATGCGCCGCAGCCGGTCGCCCCAGGTGAGCGTCCACGCCGAGAAGAGGTTGACGATGCCGTCCACGAGGTAGCGGTCGATCCAGCCCACGATCGCGGACAGACCGAGCAGGGCGCCGCGGTAGAGGCCTTCGAAGAGATCGTCGAGCCAGAAGCGCGCGAGGGCGGCGCGCCGGATGGGGCCGAAGGCGCGCGCGAGGCCGTCGGCGCTGACCACACGCGCCTGGTACGTGAGCCAGGCCAGGGCGATGCCGCCCACCGCCACCGCGATGGCGAGCGGGGTGAGCCAGCCGGGCGCGGTGAACTCCGGCTCCGGATGATGGCGGACGAAGAAGATGCCGATGGCCACCGAGAGGATGGCGAGCAGCCAGAGGGGCAGGCTCATCACCGGCGGGGGATCGTGCGGATGCCCCTCATGGGCAGCGGCGCCGTGCGCCCCGGCGCGGTGGGGCGCGGGATGGGGATCGCCCCAGAAGGCGAGGAACACCACCCGGAACATGTAGAACGCGGTGAGGAACGCGGCGACCACCAGCATCCAGAAGGGCAAGGCGAGGCCGCCGCTCCACACCGCGCCGAGAATCTCCTCCTTCGAGAAGAAGCCGCCGAAGAGGGGGATCCCGGCGAGCGAGAGCGTACCGACCAGGAACACCACCGCCGTCTGCGGCATCGTCCGGCGCAGCCCGCCCATGTGATACACGTCGTTGCTGCCCACAGCGTGGATGACCGCGCCCGCGCCCAGGAAGAGGAGAGCCTTGAAGACGCCATGGGTGAGCAGATGGAGGAAGCCGGCGGCGGCAAACCCCGCCCCCATCGCCGTCATCATGTAGCCGAGCTGGGACACCGTGGAATACGCCAGCACGCGCTTGATGTCCGACTGCACGCAGGCGAGCACGGCGGCAAGCAGCGCGGTGAAGGCGCCCAGCCACCCGATGATGACGAGCACGTCGGGGGTCAGCGCGAAGAGCCAGATGGTGCGCCGGAGCAGGTATACCCCCGCCGTCACCATCGTGGCGGCGTGGATGAGCGCGGACACGGGCGTAGGGCCCTCCATCGCGTCGGGCAGCCAGACGTGAAGGGGGAACTGGGCGGACTTGCCCATGGCGCCCAGGTAGAGGCAGAAGGTCACGACCCCGAGCCCCGCCACCGGCAGATCTCCGGCCCGGACCAGGTCGAAGATCTCCAGATAGTCGAAGGTGCCCGTGCGGAGCCAGAGCAGCACGATGCCGATGAGCAGGCCGACGTCGCCCGCCTTGGTGATCCAGAAGGCTTTCACCGCCGCCCGCGCCGCTTCCGGCCGGTCGTACCAGTAGCCGATGAGGAGGTAGGAGCAGAGCCCCACCAGCTCCCAGAAGATGAAGAGCTGGAGGAAGCCGGGGGCGAGGACCAGCCCCATCATCGAGAAGGCGAAGAGGGACTGATACGTGTAGTAGCGGCCCAGCGCGGGGCGCGGCTCGGTGTCGAGATAGCCCAGCGAGTACACCTGGACGAGGAAGGACACCAGCGCCACCAGCACCAGCATGATGGTGGAGTCGGCATCGGCGAGCACGCCCACGGTGGCGAGGGCGCCGCCCTCCTGGGGAATCCACTCGTAGGCGAGCCGACTCAACCCCTCCGGCGTCTGAAGCGACCAGGCGCGCAGGGCGGCGAGGAGGGCGCCCGCCGCGCCCGCGATGGAGACCCACCCGGCGGCGCGCCCGCTCCGCCGCAGCGGGTACGCGAGGGAGAGCACGAGGAACGCGGCGGCGGGCAGGAGCAGCGCGACGAGGGCGAGGGAGCCGGGATCGGTCATGGCGCGGGCGTCAGCCCCGGAGGAGGTCGAGGTGGTCGGCGATGGCGGTGCGCCGCACCCGGAAGATGAGGATCACCAGGGCGAGGCCGAGGGCGACCTCGGCCACCGTGATCGAGATCGTGAACACCGTGAACACGAGGCCGGCGACGTCGCCGTTGAAGCGGGCGAAGGCAACGAGGTTGATGTTGACGGAGTTGAGCATCAGCTCGATGCCGAGCAGGATGCCGATGGTGTTCCGCCGTGTGACCACGCCGAAGAGTCCGATGGCGAACAGCACCGCGGCGAGGACGAGATAGGCCTGGAGCGGCATCGAGGAGGGCATCTAGTCGTCCGGCCGCGCGAAATAGATGGCCCCGAGCAGGCCGGCGAAGAAGAGGAGCGCGAGCAGCTCGAAGGGCAGCACGAAGCGCGTGAGCACCGCCTCGCCGATGGCCCGCGTGAGGTCCGCCGTCACGGGGGGACGCGGCGGCCCCGGCGGCGCGCGCAGCACGAACGAGAGCACGCCCACCAGCACCGCCCCCGCGATGATGACGCCGTTCAGAAGCTGGCGGCTCGTCTGCGTGATGCGGTCGCCCACCAGGCGCTCGGTGACGACGATGGCGAAGACGGCGATGGTGATCACCCCGCCCGCGTAGAGCAGGAGCTGGACGGCGGCGAGGAACTCGGCGTCGAGGGTAAGGAAGATGCCGGCGGTGCCGGTGAGGGTCAGGGCCAGCCAGAGCACCGAGTGGAAGAGATTCTTGGTGAGAACCACGGCCAGCGCCGAGCCGATGAGCACCACGGCGAGGGCCGCGAAGGCTATCGGCTCGAGGCTCACTCGCTCCCTCCGGCGGCCTTGCCGGGAGCGCCTTCGGCCTTGGCCGCCTTGGGCGGCGCCTGCATGTCACGGAGGAGATTGCCCGTCGCCCACGAGGGCTCGAACTGCAGCCCTACCGCGTGGAGGCGGTCCTTGTCGAAGAGCAGCTCGCGGCGGTCGGCGGTCGCCACGTCGAACGACTTCATCATGATGATGGCGTCGGTGGGGCACACCTGCACGCACAGCTCGCAGAACTCGCAGGCGTAGAGCTCGAGGGTGAAAGTCTTGGCGTAGTTCCGCTTCTCCGCCTTGAGCATCTCCACCTTGATGACCTGCGGCGGGCAGATGTACTCGCAGAGCCGGCACCCGATGCAGGCCTCCTCGCCCGTCTCCTTGTCGTAGACGAGCGCGAGCACGCCGCGGAAGCGGTCGGGATACGCGCGGGTGACGTCGGGGTAGTGCACCGTCACCGGCTTGCGCAGGAGATTGATGAAGGTCACGCGCATGGCCCGGAGCACCGCCCGGACCACGTCGATCACCTCGCCCGCGAACCCCCGCGGCTTCGCCTCAGGCGCCACCGGTACTCCGCCACGCCACCCAGGCCGCCGACGCCATCAGGAGCAGCAGGGTGGCGGGCAGCATGAGCTTCCAGGAGATGGCGAGGATCTGGTCCACCCGGATGCGCAGGAAGCTCCAGCGCACCCACGTGATGAGGAGGAAGACCGCCATCGCCTTGAGGAGGAACCAGAGCGGCCCCAGCCAGTCCGGGCCCGGCCCCGACCACGCGCCCAGGAAGAGCAGGGCGCCCAGGAACGAGGTGCCGATGGCGTGGGCGTACTCGCCGAGCTGGATGAGGGCGAACTTCATGCCCGAGTACTCCACGCGGAAGCCCGCCACCAGCTCCGACTCCGCCTCGAGGATGTCGAAAGGCACGCGGTTCTCGGCGGCGAGGGTGGTGACGATGTAGGCGAGGAAGGCGAGCTGCCCGATGACGGGATAGAAGATGAAGGCCCCGAGAAAGCCGGCCTGGGCGGCGGCGATGTCGGACAGCCGCAGGGAGCCCGCGAGGACCACGGGGACGAGGGCGGCGAAGATGAAGGGCAGATCGTAGGAGATGATCTGGTTCACCGCCCGCATCGCGGACAGCAGCGCGTACTTGTTGTTCGAGCCCCAGCCCGCCATGAACAGGCCCACGATCTCCATCGCCGACACGGCGAGGAAGAAGAGGATGCCGATGTTGAGGTCGGCCACGCCCAGGCCCGGGGCGAAGGGCATGGTGGCGAAGATCAGCATGCAGGGGACGAGGAAGACGATAGGGGCCAGGTTGTAGACGGGCCGGTCGGCGAGCGTGGGGACCACGTCTTCCTTCATCATCAGCTTCACCGCGTCCGCGATGGGCTGGAGCAGCCCGTGCGGCCCCACGCGGTAGGGGCCGATGCGCGACTGCATGCGCGCGGCGAACTTCCGCTCCAGCAGCGTCACGTAGGTGACCATGCCGATCACCGCGTTGAGCACGGTGAAGGCGACGATGAAGTGGTAGAGCGGCGCGGGGAGCGATTCCATATTCAGCGGTCCACCTCTCCGAACACCGGGTCGACGGAGCCCATGATGGCGACGACGTCGGCAACCTTGTGGCCGGGGATGATGTGGGGCAACACGGCGAGGTTGGAGAACGAGGCCCCCCGCCACTTCATGCGATAGGGCTTGGCGCCGCCGTCGGCGACGAGGTAGCAGCCCACCTCACCCCGCGCCCCTTCGACGCGCGCGTACCCCTCGCCCTTGGGGATCCGTACCTGCCCCACCGACTTCACGCCGGGCCGCGACGAGATGGGCCCCTCGGGAAGGCCGTCCAGCACCTGCCGCACGATCTTGATGGACTCGCGGAACTCCTGCATCCGCACGCGATAGCGCGCGAAGCAGTCGCCCGCCGTCTCCACCGGCACCTTGAAGTCGAAGTCCTCGTACGAGGAGTACGGCTCCGCCCGGCGCACGTCGTAGACCACCCCGGAGCCGCGGATGAGCGGGCCGGAAACGCCGACCTCCTGCGCGAGCTCGCGCGAGATCACGCCCACGCCCTTTGTGCGCGCGAGGAAGAACGCGTTCCCCTCAAGCATCGCCTCGTACTCGTCGATCCTCCGGTCGATGGCGGCGACCGTCTTGCGGCAGGTCTCGGTCCAGCCCGCAGGCAGGTCGTAGCGGGTGCCGCCAACCTGGTGAAAGCCGTAGAGGAGCCGGGCCCCCACGAGCGCCTCGAAGAGATCGAGCACGCTCTCGCGCTCGCGGATGCAGTAGAGGAAGACGGTGGCCCCGCCCCCCAGCGCCCCGCCCATGTCGAGGCACCAGGTGCCGAGCCACAGGCAGTGGGAGGCGATGCGCTGCAGCTCGGCCACGAGCACGCGCAGGTACTGGGCGCGCTTGGGCACCTCGAACTTGGCCACGATCTCGGCGGCGCGCACGTAGGCCAGCTCGCTCGTCATCGCCGCGACGTAGTCGGTCTTCGACGCGATAGACGGGTACTGGGTGTAGGTCAGCGTCTCGGCGAGCTTCTCGTGGCAGCGGTGCAGATAGCCGATCACCGCGTCCACATCGGCCACCGTCTCGCCTTCCAGCACGAGGATGGCGCGGAAGACTCCGTGGGCGGACGGATGCTGCGGCCCCATGTTCATGGTGAGCCGCTCGCTGCCGCCGTAGCCGAGCTCGATGACCTTTTGCGCTTCGGGGTCGCTCATGGGCTAGCGCATGGCAGAGAATGGCGCGGGCAAGAGCACGATGGCCTGCATGTGGGCCAGGCACGCGATGGACTTCCCGAGGAAGTCCTGCCAGGCCGGCTCCTTGGCGAGCCGGGCGCGGGCGTCGGCGCGCTCCTTGAGATCGCGGAACGCCCACATGTGTACGACCTCGTTGAGCTGCGCGATGTCGGTCTGCCAGAGGCCGACCCGGTGCATGAGCTTCTCCCGCGTCGGCATCACCGCCTTGAAGTGGTCGAGCCACTCCTTGGTTCGCCCCACGTGGCAGCGGTACCAGCGCAGCTCGTACACCCACCCCGGGTCGGGCGTGGGGTTGAGCGGCAGCACCGGCGAGAGAATCTTGTTCTCCTGCGCCAGCAGCATGGGTCGGATCTGCGGCACGTATTCTTTGTTCCACGCCTCGTCCTTGGCGAGGAGGCCGCGCAGCCGGTCTCGCTCGTTCAGGTCGGGGAAGCTCCAGAGGTGCACGAGCTGATTCAGGGTGCCGAACTCGGTGAACCAGAAGCCTTCCTGCTTGCCGTACTTGTCGCCGCGGATCTTGCGGCCGACCTCGCCGGAGAGCTGAAGGTACTTCGCCTGGGTGCCGGGCTGCAGCGTGTAGGTGCGGAGCTCGTGAATCATGGCCACCTCACCGGTAAGGAGGATGCGGTGTGTCGACCGCGTAGGATTTCAGCAGCGGGTGGCCCTCCCAGTCCTGCGGGAGGAGGATGCGGCGGAGGTCGGGATGGCCCTCGTAGCGGATCCCGAACATGTCGTAGCCCTCGCGCTCCATCCAGAGCGCGCCGCGCCACAGCGAAGTCAGCGACGGGCACGCGGTGACGCCGGGGCCCAGCCGCGTCTTCATGGTCAGCGCGAAGCCGGCGTCGAGGTTTTCTACCCGCGCCACCACTTCCAGCCCCTCGTCCTTCCAGTCGACTGCGCTCGAGAAGTTGAAGTAGGCGCACCCGAGGGTGGTGCGCGCGGTGCGCGCGAGATCGAGCCATCGCTCGGGCGGCACCGTCACCGTGAGCGCCGAGCCTTCGCCGCCGGCGGTCACGCCGAGGCGGTCCTGAATGGCGGCGCGCGCTTGCTCGGACGTCACCTCAGTCGATCTTCGCCGAGGGCTTCGCGCGTTGGCCCGACTGACGGAAGTGCGCGATCTGGTCCTGGAGGATCAAGAGCCCGTTGAGGAGCGACTCCGGCGGAGGCGGGCACCCGGGCACGTACACGTCCACCGGCACCACGCGATCGACGCCCTTCACGACGTGGTAGCCGTGCCGGAACGGTCCCCCCGAGTTCGCGCACGAGCCCATCGAGACCACCCACTTGGGGTCGGGCATCTGGTCGTAGATGCGCTTGAGCATCGGCGCCATCTTGATGGTGACGGTGCCGGACACGATCATGAGGTCGGAGTGGCGCGGCGACGCCCACGGCACCATGCCGAGCCGCTCGACGTCGAAGCGCGAGGCGAAGGTGGCCATCATCTCGATGGCGCAGCACGCGAGGCCGAAGGTCACCGGCCACACCGACGACTTGCGGGCCCAGTTGAGGAAGCCGTCGGCGAGCGAGGTCACCACGAAGCCCCCGGGGAAGTTATAAACCCCGTCGGTGACGGCCTCGAAGAGGGCGGAATGCTTGTCGCCCTCGGGGCGCGACTGGCGATACTTCTCCCACTCCTGGAGGTCCTTGAACTCGGTCCAGACCGCGGGCGGGATCTGCGGGACGGGCGCCTTCACTTCCATTCGAGAATCCCCTCCTTCAGAGCGTACACCCAGCCCAGGGAGAGGATCGCGAGGAACACCGCCATGGTCCCGACCGCGCGGAGCCCGAGGCCGCGCAGCGTGAGCGTCCAGGGGATCAGGAACACCGCGAGCGCGTCGAACACGACGAAGATCAGCGCGACGAGGTAGAAGCCCACCGGGAACTGCACCCAGGCCTGTCCGATGGGCTCCGCGCCGCACTCGTAGTTCTCGAGCTTGACCGCGTAGGGCCGGGCGGGACGGAGCACCGCCGCCATGAGCAGGGAGACGACACCGAATGCAACGATGAGCCCGAGGTAGATGACGACGGGCAGGTAACCGGTCAATTACTCCTCCGAAAAATCATGAAAAAGCCCACGGGAGTATATCACGGAGTGGTCGGACCACCGTCCCTGCTACAATCCGGATGCATGAACCCACAAGTGGGCGTCATCATGGGCTCGAAGTCGGACTGGGACGTCATGTCGCATGCCGTCGAGACCCTCGAATCCTTCAAGGTGGCCGTGGAGGTCCGGGTGCTCTCCGCCCACCGCACCCCCGACGCGCTCCTCGAGTGGGCGGCCTCCGCGGAGTCGCGCGGGCTCGAGGTCATCATCGCCGCCGCCGGCGGCGCCGCCCATCTCGCCGGGGTGACCGCGGCCAAGAGCGTCGTGCCCGTGCTCGGCGTGCCCATGGAGTCGGCCGCTCTCAAGGGCATGGACTCGCTCCTGTCCACCGTGCAGATGCCCGCCGGCATCCCCGTCGCCACCTTCGCCATCGGGCGGGCGGGCGCGGTGAACGCGGCGCTGTTCGCGGTGGCGATCCTGGCCAGCAAGGACAAGGCGCTGCGCGAGGCCCTCAAGCGGTATCGGGAGGAGCAGAGTCGGGCGGTGCTGTCGGTCGGCGACCCGCGGGGCGGCGGCGGCGCGGCGTAGCGGAGCGCAGCCGGGGGGCGGCGGGGTCGGAGGACCACGAGGCACGCGAGCGCGCAGCCCGTTGTGGCTGGGCTCCTTCCGGGCGGGTCGCTTACGAAAACCGTTGCAGGGAAACGGGTCCCTCGACCCCGCCGCCCCCCGGCTGCGCTCCGCTACTGTCTTGGGCCGTAGCGCGGTAAGGGCGCGCCCGTGGGGCAGCAGCCCAGGTCCGGTGGCCGCCCAGTTGTTCCCCCTTCGGAAAAGTTCGGTAGCGCCATGCCTCTGCCGGCGGCGGGCGAGCCGGGGGCCAGACGGAGGTCGTTTGTTTCCCGCGGTATTGCGGTGCGGAAGTCGGGCGGGGGGCGGAGGCCGGTCGCGAAGAGGCGGGTGGCCGGGAGCTCGAGGGCGCCGTGGGCGCGGTAAAGGAGGCCGGAGGCGCGCGCCGTAGCCGGGGTGCGATAGGTTCGGCCGTTCCAGAGCGCGAAGGGGCCGGCTTCCCAGGCGAAGGCGTCCGCGTCGAAGTCGCAGCGGATCATCCGACCGGTGGACGAGAGCGCGGGCCCGCTGGTGCCCACGAAGAGGTTGTTGCGGGTGACGACGTCGTTCACGGTCTCGCCGCCGGGATCGATGATGAAGGGCCGCCCCGAGCGTACCGACGTGTTGTGAAAAATGAGGACACCAGCGGTGTCGTTGTGCAGCTTCACCGGCGAGTACTCCGTGTTGAGGATGGCGTTCCGGAAGACGTAGACGGGCCCGCCGTGCGCGGGCTGAGCGCTCACCCCGGCGAAGCAGTTGGTGATGCGGTTCCGGAAGACGCGCACGTTGGTGTCGGCGTAGTCGGTCTCGATCCCGTCGTCGGTGCACTGCTCGATGTCGTTGTCGTGGAAGTCGCTGGCGGACAGACGCCCGTGGCTGGTGCCGTGGACGCCGTCGGCCACCCCGCGGATGTGATTCCACGCCACCACGTGGCCGGCGCCGGTCAGGCTGACGGCGTTGCTCCCCTCGATCCCGCGCGTGCGCGGCCAGGTGGACGGCCCCACGAAGACGTTGTCGGTCACGAAGAAGCTCCGCGACACCGCGTAGGGGCCGTTGATGGCCTCGAAGCCCACCCGGCTCATCTCGAAGCGGACGCGCCGTACCACGAGGTCGCTGCCCCCATTCCCCACGTAGAGGTACCGCGCGCCCCGCAACGTCACCTCCTCGAGCCAGACGTGGCGCGCGCCCGTCGCGTTCACCGTACGGTCGCCGCCGCCGCCGTCCAGGACCGCCGGCCCATCCCCCGCCCCGCGATAGATGATGGGCCGCCCCGGCGCGCCGTGGCGCTGTATCCGCCAGGGCGCGGCCGCATAGACGCCGGCGCGGAGCAGGAAGAGGTCACCGGGCGCCGCCGACGCTTCCGCGGCGGCCAGCCCCCGGAAGGGATCGCCCGGCTCGCCGGTGCCGCCGCCGTCCCCCGACACGACGTGGCGCGCGCGCATGCCCGCCGGCTCCCGGGGCTCGGCGGCGGTGCGCAGCCGGAGCTGGCGGACGGCGTCGCCGCCGTCGGAGTCGCGCAAGGTGAGGCGCACCTCGTATTCGGTATCCGGGCTGAGGTCGACGACGCTGCCCGCGAACAGCCACCCGTCCCTCACGCGCAGCTCCGGTGATTGCCGGTCCGGGTGGGGGCGGAAGAGGGGAAGGCCCGCGCGCCAGTCGGGCTCGCCCGCCGCGCGATACTCGACGGCGACGCTGGCATTGGCATTGGCGTCGCCGCGCACCGGCCACCGCACGGCGAGGGCGTGGAGGGTCGCGGGCTCGGCGACGATCTCGCCAGGGGTGGAGGCGTTGTCCCCCTCACCCTTACCCTCTCCCCTCGGGGGCGAGGGAGAGATCGAACCCTCTTTCCTCTCGGGAGAGGGCTGGGTGAGGGGCGCGCCGCCGCCGCAGGCCGCGGTCAGCGCGACGGCCGCGAGCAGGCCGGCGAGGCTTCGCGTCAGGGCACCGTCCACAGGAAGAGACGATGCTCCTTGTCCTTGCTCCGCACGGTCACGGTCTTGACGGGCGTCCAGTCGCCCATGCCGAACTCGTGCGAGACGATGCGCGAGCCCTTCCGCAGCTCCTTCAGGAGCTTCGGCCGGAGGCGCGCGTTGAGCTCGTTGCCGAGGTAGAGCGTCACCACCGTGGCCGGGCTCACGTCCACGTCGAAGAAACTCCGCTGGATGAACTCCACTCGGCTATCCACCTTGAGCTGGCGCGCCGTCTCCCGGCTCTCGGCCACCAGGCGCGGCTCGATCTCGACGCCGACGCCGCGCGCGTCGAACTGGCGGGCGGCCATGATCACGATGCGGCCGTCGCCCGAGCCGAGGTCGTAGACGACGTCGCTCGACTTGACCTCGGCCAGGCGCAGCATGTGTGCCGCGATGTCGTCGGGCGTCTGCACGTACGCCACGTCCGACTGCGGGTGCATGCAAGCGGCGGCCGCCAGGCCCAGGCCGAGGAGCGTCGCCCGCGCCCCCCTCCGGATTCGCCCCATGTTGGGTCCTCCCGGCCCGAGGGTACCCCAATTGCCGCCCATGGTAGACCGTGCGCCTTGACCCTCCCCGGGGCGCATGCTACGAGGGGACCGGACCCCATGGCAGCCGCTTCGACTATCCGAACCCACTCCGCCGAAGGAGACCACGCGATGGCGCGATTGATCGCCTTGTTCCTCTGCCTCGGCCTCGCCCTCGTGCTTGCCGCGCCCGCGGCCGCCCAGTCCCCCATCGTGTGGAAGATGGGCACGGCCACCGGCCCCGACAGCCCCATCAACCTGGCCGCCGCCACCCTGGACAAGACCCTGCAGGAGAAGAGCAAGGGACGTATGAAGGTGGAGCTCCACCTGGGCAACTCGCTGGCCAAGGGCGAGGGCGCGCACCTCGAGGGCGCCCAGCTCGGCGCCATCGACATCGTGCCCATTGGCTCCGCGCCCATCGGCGGCATGTTCGAGCCCCTCTACCAGGCGCTCGACTTGCCGTTCCTCTGGGCCAGCCGCGAGCAGGTGTGGAAGGTGATGGACGGCCCGCTCGGCCAGGAGCTCCTGAAGAAGATGGAAACCAAGGGCGTGAAGGCCTTCTGCTTCGGCGGGGGCTGGGGTTTCCGGAACATGATGTCGAACAAGCGGGCGATTTACACGCCGGAGGACATGAAGGGCCAGACCATCCGCGTGCAGGAGTCACCCACGTACATCGCGCTCATGAAGGCGCTCGGGGCCAACCCCGTGCCCATGCCCTACGTCGAGGTCTATCTCGCCATGAAGCAGGGCACCATCGACGGGATGGAGCTGCCCTCCTTCACCGTCACCGCGGACAAGTTTCAGGAAGTGACCAAGTTCTATTCGCTCACCCGCCACTCCTATCCGCCCATCGGGTGGTTCGCCAGTCTCAAGAAGTACCAGGCGCTCCCGCCGGATCTGCAGAAGGCCGTGGACGAATCGATGAAGGCGGCCTGCGACGCCAACCGGAAGATCGAGGTCGAGCGCGAGAAGGCCGACTTCGACATCATGCGAAAGGCGGGCACGCAGATCAACGAGGTGAAGGACATCAAACAGTTCCAGGCCCTCATGAAGCCCGTCTATGACAGCGTCGAGTCGAAGGTAGGCAAGGAATTCATGGGGCGGCTGCAGGCCGCCATCACCGCCGCCGGAAAGTAGCGCGCCCGTCGCCCGGTGATCCACCGCGTCCTCGCCAATCTCGTGGAGGGAATCCTCCTCGTGATGATGGTCGTGCTCTGCGCGGACGTGTTCCTCGGCGTCTTCTCCCGCTACGTCCTCGCCCGCACCTTCACCTGGTACGACGAGATCGCGCGACTGCTCTTCGTCTGGATCGTCTTCCTGGGGGCGGCGGTGGGCGTGAAGCGGACCGCCCACTTCCGCCTCCACCTCCTCGTGGACCGCTTGCCCCCGGCCTTGCGGCGCGCGACGGGGGTAGTGGGCGTGCTCGCCGTGATGGCCTTCGGCGCCATCCTGATCCAGCAGGGCTGGAAGCTGGTCGAGCTGGGCCAGTTCCAGCAGACCGCGGTCATGGGGCTGTCGAAGCAGTACATCTACGCCAGCGTCCCCGCCGGCGGGGCCCTCATCATCCTCTATAGCCTGCCCCAGCTCTGGCGGGCCCTGCGCGGTGCGGACGTGGCGGGCGGCGGGCACTAGTGGTCCTCCTCGTCGCCGTCGCGTTCGTCGTCCTGCTCCTCCTCGGCATCCCCGTCGCCTTCGTCATCGGGCTCTCGGGCTTCCTCGGGCTCGTCTGGTCCGGTCAGTATCCCCTCACCGTCATCGTCAAGCAGACCTTCGAGGGCGTGGATTCGTTCGTGCTCCTCGCCATCCCGCTCTTCATCCTCGCCGGCGCCTTCATGGAGACGGGCGGCATCGCCGTCCGCCTGGTGCGGCTCGCGCAGGTGCTCGTGGGGTGGATCCGCGGCGGCCTCTCGATGGCGGTGGTGGTGGCTGAGTACATCTTCTCCGGCATCTCCGGCTCGACCGTCGCCGATGTGTCGGCCATCGGCTCCACCATGATCCCGCCCATGCTGCGGGCCGGCTATCGCCCCGAGCAGGCGGTGGCGGTGGTCTCGGCGGCTTCGGCGATGGGCATTCTCGTGCCGCCCTGTATCCTCATGATCGTCATCGGCTCCGTCGCCAATGTGTCGGTGGCGGCGCTCTTCGCGGCAGGCTTCCTGCCCGCGGTTGTCCTGGCGCTCGCCATCATGGTCTACATCTGGTTCGACGCGCGGCGCAGCGGCATCGAGGCGCGCGAGGTCGCCACGCTCGCGGCGATCCGACACGCCTTCATGGACGCTCTGATCCCGCTCGGCCTTCCCGCCATCATCTTCGGCGGCATCCTCGGCGGCATCGTCACCCCCACCGAGGCGGCGGTGCTGGCGGTGGTGTACGCGTTCATCGTCGGCGTGTTCGTCTACCGTGAGATCGCGTGGCGCGACCTGCCGGGGCTCATCGTCCACAGCGCGGTGGTCACCGCCGCCGTCTGCTTCCTCCTCGGCACCGCCGCGGTGGTGGCCTGGATTCTCGCGGTGGAGCAGATCCCCCAGACCGTGCTGCGTCTCATGCTCGCGGTGCCCGGCGGCAACATCGTCTTCCTCGTGCTGACCGCGTTCCTCTTCATCCTCCTCGGCGCCGTCCTCGAGGGCCTCCCTGCCGTCGTCATCCTGCTGCCGACGTTCGTCCCGGTGGTGCAGCGACTCGGCATCGACGTGGTGCACTACGCCACGGTGGTGGTGGCGGCCACCGGCATCGGGCTCTTCCTGCCGCCCATCGGCGTGGGATTCTTCATCGCTTGCGGCATCGCCCGCGTCCCCGTCGACCGGGCGACGCGCGACATGATGCCCTACGTCTACATGATGTGCGCGGGGCTCCTCGTGGTGATCCTCGTGCCGTGGGTCACCCTCGTCCTGCCGCGACTCCTCAAGCTCGGCTGATATACTCCGCGGCATAGGAGGGCCAGGCCATGGGATACGATCGCCGGGCATTTCTGGGAATTGCCGCCGCCGGACTCGCCGCCGCGATGGCGGGACGGGTCGGGCCGGTGGGCGCGCAGGGAGGCAAGATGAAGCCGGGACCAAACGACGTGCTGCTCGTCATCGACGTCCAGAACTGCTTCACCCCGGGCGGCTCGCTCGCCGTCAAGGACGGAGACTCGATCATCCCCCTGATCAACAGGCTCGCGGGCAGCTTCGAGCATGTGGTGCTCACCCAGGACTGGCACACACCTGGGCACATCTCGTTCGCCTCGAGCCATGGCGGCAAGAAGCCCTTCGAGACGACGTCGCTGCCCTACGGCACGCAGGTGCTGTGGCCCGATCACTGTGTGCAGGGCACGCAGGGCGCGGAGCTGCACCCCGCGCTGAAGATCCCCCATGCCGAGCTGGTGATCCGAAAAGGCTACCGGAAGGACGTCGACTCCTACTCCGCCTTCATGGAGGCGGACGGGAAGACCCCCACCGGGCTCGCCGGCTATCTCAAGGAGCGCGGGCTCACCGACTGCTACTTCGTGGGTCTGGCCACCGACTTCTGTGTTGCCTGGTCCGCGCTCGACGCGCGCAAGGCCGGCTTCAACGCCGCCGTCATCGAGGACGCCTGCCGCGGCATCGACGTCCAGGGCTCCCTCGCCAAGGCCTGGTCGGACATGCAGGGGGCGGGCGTCAAGCGCATGCAGTCGGCGGATATCACCACCTCGTGACCATCGCCTGCGAGAAGCGCCCCGCCGTCGCGGCGCGCGGCATGGTGGTAACCAACCATCCGCTCGGCTCGGCGGCGGGCGCCGAGATGCTGGCCGCGGGCGGCAACGCGGTGGACGCGGCCATCGCCGCGCTCTTCGCCCTTACCGTCGTCGAGCCCATGATGGTGGGGATCTTCGGGGCCGGGATGACACATCTCCGGCTCGCCGACAGCCGGCATCTCGTCATCGACAACTACACGGTAGCGCCGGCGGCAGCGCGGCCCGACATGTACCGACCCGTGTCGGACATGTGGCCGGACTATCTCCGCGCCGAGGGCGACGAGAACCTGACCGGACTCCTCTCGGTCGGCGTGCCCGGCACGCTCAAGGGCTGGTGCGAGGCGCTGACGCGCTTCGGCCGGCTCGACCTCGAGTCGGTGATGCAGCCGGCGATCCGCCACGCCGAGCGCGGCTATCGCGCCACCCCGTACCTCGTGGAGGCGGTGACGGAGACGGCCGCCGACCTCGCCCGTTTTCCCGAGACCGCGCGCACCTTCCTGCCGGGCGGCACGCCCATCAAGACCGGCGATCTCGTCGCGCTGGGCGACTACGCGGCGACGCTGCGCCTGATCGCCGCAAAGGGGCCCGACGCGCTGTACGGGGGCGAGCTGGGCACCGTCATCGCCGACCACTTCCGCGCCGAACAAGGAATCCTTACCCTGGACGACCTGGCGCGCTACCAGACGGTGGAGCGCCGCCCCATCCGGGGAACCTATCGCGGCTTCGAGATCACGGGGCCGCCGCCGCCCACCGCAGGCGGCCTCCACCTGGTGGAGATGCTCAACATCCTCGAAGGCTTCGACGTGGCCGCGCTCGGCTTCGGCACCACGGAGTACTTCCACCTCGTGGCCGAGGTGCTCAAGCTCGGCTTCGCCGATCGCAACGCGTGCACGGGCGATCCCGCCTTCGTCGACGTGCCGGTCGCACGCCTCGTCTCCAAGGAGTATGCGGCGGCGCGGCGCGCCGAGATCCGGCTGGAGCGCGCGGGGGCGTACGGCACGCCCGCGAGCGCTCCCACCTCCGCCCACACCACCCACGTGACCACCGCGGACGCGGATGGCAACGTGGTCGCCATGACCCAGACCATCAATAACCTCTTCGGCGCCAAGGCCACCGTGCCGGGCACCGGCGTCCTGCTGAACAACACCATGGCCCTCTTCGATCCGCACCCCGGGCATCCCGCCTCGGTGGCGCCGGGCAAGCGCGTCACCAGCAGCATGGCGCCCACCATCGTACTGCGCGACGGGCGGCCGGTGTGGGCGCTCGGGCTGCCCGGCGGCGTGCGCATCTTCACCTCGGTATTCCAGGTGCTCGTGAACCTCATCGACCATCGCATGAGCCTGCAGGAAGCGGTGGAGGCGCCGCGCGTGTGGACGCAGGGGCAAGACCTGGAGATGGAACAAGGCATCCCGGAGGCAACGCGCGCCGCGGTGGCCGCCCGCGGGCATCACGTGGTCGCGGTCCCCGCGGTAGCCGGCGGTATGAACGCGATCGCGTTCGAGCCAGACGGATCGCTCCGGGGCGCCGCCTGCTGGCGCGCCGACGGCACGCCCATCGGCGTCAGCGGGGGGCTCGCCCGCGCCGGCATTCGCTTCCGCCCCGACGCGGGAACGCGCCGCTAGCGGCCGAGTTCCAGGAGGTGGCTGCAATCGGCGGCACCCGCCGCCGGGTGAAAGCCCAGCGTCTCGTAGAGAGCGGCAGCGACCGGATTTCCGGTGCGCAGCCGGAGCCGATCGAAGGGGCCACGCGCGACCTGCACCACCGCGCCCAGCAGCGCGCGTCCCACGCCGAGCCGACGGACCGACCGGCGCACGTAGAGGTGGCGGACACGCCCGATCCGGGGCGCCCCCGCGTATGGGTCCACGTTGAGACCGCACACGCCGACGATCTGGCCGCGCTGGCGCGCCACGAGCAGCGTCTCGCCCGGCCGGTCGAAGCGATTCGCGCCGCTCGCCCATTCCTCCACGAGCCGCCGGACGAAGCGCAGGCCCTCCGCCTCGCTCTCGGCGACGAGGGCGTCGAGGCGGCCGCCCGGCGGGCCCTCGAGCGGCTCGACGTGGTGAACCACGAAGGGCGCGGCGAGATCGTCGTTGTCGATGACCAGGCTCGCGCGCTCCCAGGGGCGGCATTCCCGGAAGTAGAGCGCCTGGCCCTCGGCGTAGCGACGCTGATGGGGATCGTCGGGACTCGCTCCGCCCTGCGCGCGGCCGCGATGGTTTCGCGTCCACTCGACGCGCAGGAAGATGGAGAAGTCCCAGTAGGCGCGGAGCTCCGGCCGGTGGAGGAAGATGCCGTCGAAGAGAAGGATGGAGCCGGCGGCGGCCCGCTCCGGCGGCGCGCTCACCGCGCGGTCGGCATCGACGTCGAAGATCTCGCGCCGGTAGACGCCGTCTCCGCCTGGGCTCAGCGGGTCGAGCAGGGCGGCCACGAGCGCCGCGTAGTCGTAGGACTCGCGGAAAAAGCCCTCCGGCGAGTTCCGGCCGCGGCGATAGCGCACGGACCGCGGATGATGGAACCCGTCGACGCCGGCCCGGATGATGGGGCGCCCGGACGGGGCGAGAATCGCGGCCAGCTCGTCCGCAAGCATGGTTTTCCCCGCCCCGTCCACGCCATCGATACCCACCCGCGCGATGCTGCGGGAGTCCAGGGTCAAGAGGGTGGCCCCCACGCGCTCGAGTAGCGCGCGTCGCGCCGCGCTCGCTTCCGCCATGGCTACTCCGTGAGCACCTTGTCCGCCCACTCCACGAGCCCGACGAAGATGGCCGGATTCGAGAAGCTAGCGTGCTTACCCGTCAGATCACCCCTCGCGTGGCCGCCCCGCTCAGAGCGCCGCGACCTCCACGAGGGTGTCGCAGAACGTGGGGCCGTTGCCGAGATCGCCGAGCCGATCGCTCGTCAGCGTGTTGGCGCTGGCCCCGCCCTGCATCCACGGGCCGAAGGGCACCGCCACCGTGCCGGGCCGCAGGCGATCCGTCAGGCGCGCGCGATAGGTCACGGTGCCGCGATCGTTCCACACCCGCACCGCCTGGCCCTCGGCGATGCCGCGCGTCTGCGCGTCCACGGCGTGCAGCTCCAGCAGCGGCTCAGGCTCCGCGCGCAGCAGCACGGGCAGCGCCCCATACGACGAGTTGATCGAGTGGTGCCGCTTCAGGGTGAGGAGCCGGAGGGGGTAGCGTCCGGCCAGGCCGGGATTCGTCTCGGGGCTCTCGGCGGGCGGCACGTAAACGGGCAGCGGCCCGAGCCCCGCGCGGGCCAGCCCCTCCGACGCGAACTCGAAGCGGCCGCTCGGCGTGGGGAACCCTCCCTCCGCGAAGACGGCGGCGCCCCGGGGTGGGCCCACCCGAACGAAACCGTCGGCGGAGAGGCGCTCGAGCGAGGCACCCGCCTGCTCTGCCGCCGAGTCTCGAAGCGCCAGGGCAATCAGATCCCGGTCGGACAGGCGAAACACCACGTCGTCGAACCCGAGCCGCGCAGCGAGCAGCCGCGCGACCTCGGCGTTGCTCCGCGCTTCCCCGAGGGGGGCGAGGGCCCGCTCGTTCAGCCCGACATAGTTGTAGCCCCACGATCCAACCAGATCCTCCTGCTCGAGCATGGTCGTGGCGGGCAAAACGATGTCGGCGTGCCGGGCGGTGTCGGTGAGGAATTGCTCGTGCACTACCGTGAAGAGGTCCTCGCGGCGCAGCCCCTCGAGCACCTTCTGCTGGTCCGCGGCGATCACCGCCGGGTTCGCGTTCCAGACGAAGAGCGCCCGGATCGGCGGCTGGAGGGCCGGATCGGCGAGGTGCCGCCCGAGCTGAATCATGTTGATGGTCCGGGGGGCGGGCGGCCCCAGCTCGGGCTGCATGAGCCGGGCGATCTGCGGCGCCCGGATCGAGCGCGCGTCGGCGACGCCGCCGGCCGCGTAGCGCCACTGCCCGGTGGCGACGGCGAGGCAGTGCAGGCTGCGCAGCGCCATGCCGGCGCCCGCGGCCCGCTGCATGCCCACGCCGTGGCGGATCACCGCCGGCCGCGTCGTCGCGTACTCGCGGGCCAGCGCCACCACCGCGTCGGCGTCGAGCCCGGTGGCGCGGGCGGTGGCCTCGGGCGTCCACGCGACGACCTCGCCCTCTAGAGCCTCCGCGCCAGTGCTGAACCGCGTGATGTAGTCGCGGTCCTCCAGCCCCTCCCGGAAGATCACGTGCAGCATGCCCAGGGCGAGGGCGCCGTCGGTGCCGGGGTGAACGGCGAGGTGGAGATCGGCCCGCTCCGCGGTCCGGCTGCGGTACGGATCGATCACGACCAGCCGCGCGCCCTGCCGCCGCGCCCGCTGCACGAGGTCCCACGTGTGGATGCTCGTGCTGACGAGATCGATGCCCCAGGCGAGGACGAGGCGCGCGTCCGCGATGTTCTCGGGGTCCGTCCACGTCGGGCCCACGAGGGCGGACAGCCCCGCGTTCTGCCCGCCGCAGATGGTGCGCTCGAGCCGCGTCGCGCCGAGCCGGTGGAAGAGCGCGTGCATGGTGCCGAAGGCGGTCAGGGTTCCCATGCTCCCGAGGTAGGAGTACGGCAGGATCGCGGCGGCCCCGTCGCGCGCGATGATCTCCCGCCACCGCGTCACCGTGGTGTCGAGTGCCTCGTCCCACGTGATGGGCTCGAAGGCGCCGCCGCCCTTGCGGCCGGTGCGGCGCATCGGAGTCAGGAGGCGGTCGGGATGGTAGACGCGCTCCAGGTACCGGTCCACCTTCACGCAGAGGTGCCGGCCGGTCACGGGGTGGGCGGGGTTGGGGGCGACGTCCACCGCGCGGCCGTCGCGCACCGTCACGAGCATCGCGCAGGCGTCGGGACAGTCGTGAGTGCAGGTCACGCGGGTGACGCGGTCCCCCGTCATTCGACGCTCCACTCGTCGACGAGCACATCGACGTGCTTGACGTGCGGGGGCAGCTCCAGGAGGTATTCCGCGTCCTTGGGCAGGTGATGCGTCTTGTCGATGTCCGCGCCGGCATAGGCGTGGATCTCGTCCCGCGAGCCCCAGTACGAGAGATACGCGGCGTACGTGTCGGCGATCGCCGCGCGCGTCCGCCCTTCCCAGATCCGGGCCACCGCCGGCTTTCGCCCGCTCGCGCTCATCTCGCGTCCCTTCCCCCGTCGCAACGCCTTCGCCTGCGCGATGAGCTACTCGCGCGACATGCCCAGCAGCTTCGCGAGCGCCGCGGGATCGACCGGCTTGACCACGTGGTGGTCGAAGCCCGCTTCCTGTGAGCGCAGGCGGTCGCCCGCCTGGCCCCAGCCTGTTACCGCAACGAGCGTGACCGTCTTGCCCCACGGCTGCTCCCGGATGCGCCGGGCGGTCTCGTACCCGTTCAGCCTCGGCATGCCGATGTCGAGCAGGATGACCTCGGGGCGGAACGTCGCCCCCACGCGCAGCGCTTCCAGGCCCTCGTGAGCGGTCTGCGTCTCGTTCCCCATGCTCGTGAGCAGGAGGGCCATGCTGGTGGCCGAGTCCTCGTTGTCGTCCACCACCAGGATGCGCCGCCGCGCCGGCGCGTCCGGCGGCGGGACTTCGCGCCGTTCCGGTTCCCCGCCGCTGACGGAGGGAGCGCCGGGGAGGCGCACCGTGAATCGACTGCCCTTCCCCACGCCCGCGCTACGCGCCTCGACGCTGCCGCCGTGCATCTCGACCAGGCGCTTGACGATGGCCAGGCCGATGCCCAGCCCTCCCTGCGAACGCTCCAGCGAGCGATCGACCTGCGTGAACATCTCGAACACCCGCGGCAGCATGTCGGGCGACATGCCGACCCCGTTGTCCTCGACGGTCACGACCGCCTCGTCGCCCTCGCGCGCCACCGCGAGGCGGATGCGCCCGCCGGGCTCGGTGTACTTGGCGGCATTGTGGAGGAGGTTGGCGATCGCCTGCGCGAGCCGAACCTCGTCGGCGTCGACGACGATCGGCTCCTCCGGCACCTCTAGGGTGAGCGCGTGGCCCGCGGCCTCGATGGCAGGCTGACTGGTCTCGACGGCCTGCCGCACCACCGCCGCCAGCGGCACGCGCGCCCGGCGGAGCTCCACGGTCCCCCGGCTGATGCGGCTCAAGTCGAGCAGGTCGTCCACTAGCCGCACCATCTGTCCGAGCTGCCGCTCGATCAGGGTGCGCGCCCGCTCGATGCCCTCGCCGTCGCCCTCCGCCAGCTTCATGAGCTGGAGCCCGTTGCGCATGGGGGCGAGGGGGTTGCGAAGCTCGTGCGCGAGCGTGGCCAGGAACTCGTCCTTCTTCCGATCCGCCTCCCGCAGGGCTTCGCGGCTCTCCTCGATCGCCCGGCGCGCCAGCACCTGCGCCGAGATGTCGCGGAAGTAGCACACTACTCCGTTCCGCCCGTCCGACAGCGGGATCCGATCGACGCGCCACTCGTAGTACTCCGTGAGGCCGCGGTCGACTCGGAGCTCCGCGCGCTCCCGCTCGATGTGGGGCACTCCCGTCTCCAGGGTCCGGCGGAAAATGCGGACGACCTCATCGGCGTACGGCTTGGCCCAGAGGACGTGCATGATCTCGTCGAAGTCTCGGCCGACCAGGCCTCCGGGGATGTCGCCGAAGGCCAGGCGGGCGATGGGGTTGACCTCGCGCAGCCGGAACTCGGCGTCGACGAGGTACACGCCGAGCGGGGCTTGGTCGAGCAGTGTCTTGAACTGCGCTCCGCGCTGCCGCGAACCTTGCTCGGCCTCCCGCCGGACCCGGGCCAGCTCCAGGCTCGACTGGACCCGCGCCAGCAGCTCCCGCGCGCTGAACGGCTTGATCAGGTAGTCGTCGGCGCCCGCCTGCAGCCCATCCACGCGGGACTCCTCGCCCGCGCGCGCGGAAAGCATGATGACGGGAAGGTCGCGTGTGTGAGCATCGGCGCGGAGCTCCCGCAAGAGCCCGAAGCCGTCGAGCCGAGGCATCATCACGTCGCTCAGGACCAGATGGGGAAGCTCCTCCCGGACCGCCGTCAGCGCGGCTTCCCCGTCCGGAACGGTCCGGACCCGGTAGCGCTCGGCGAGCAAGCGGTGCAGATACTGCCGCATGTCGGCGTTGTCGTCGGCGACCAGCACGAGGGGGCGATCGTCACCGTCCTGCGCCGGGCGGAAGGCGGGCACCGCCATGGCCTCCAGATGGGACGGCAGCTCGGCGCCGAGCGCGTCCTCGGGCGGCTCCTCGTCGGGCAGCCATCGAAGCGCCTCCTCCACGTAGGGTCCGGCGCCCATGACGGTGGAGTCGGCAGCGCGAGCGGCGCCGATCTGATCCGCGGGCAGGTGCGAAGACCCCAGCGGCACCCTGACCGTGAACGTCGAGCCTTCGCCGACAACGCTCTCCACGACGACGAAGCCGCCATGCAGCTTGACCAGCTCCTGCACCAGCGCCAGCCCGATCCCGCTGCCTTCGTGCGTGCGCCCGCGCGAGCTTTCGACTCGATGGAAGCGCTCGAACAGGCGGGGGACCTCTTCCGCGGGAATGCCCGTGCCGCTGTCGCGGACGCGCAGCTCGACGGCGCCGTCGACCTGTCGCAGCGTCACGGCGATCTCGCCCGTGAAGGTGAACTTGAACGCGTTCGATAGGAGGTTCAGGACGATCTTTTCCCACATGTCCCGGTCCACGAACGCGGGCGCCCCCAGCGGCGGGCAATCCACTTCGAGCCGCAGGCCGGCCCGCTCGACGGCAGCGCGGAACACGCTGGCCAGCTCGGCGGTGAACACGGCGAGATCGGTGAGCTGATACACCGCCCGGACCCGGCCCGCTTCGATGCGCGAGAAGTCCAGCAGCGTATTGACCAGCCGGAGCAGGCGCAGCCCGTTGCGGTTAACCACGTCGAGCTGCACGGCGGCGGCGGGCGGTAGGTCGGTGTGACTCCTCGCCAGCAGGTCCTCGACCGGGCCCAGCATCAAGGTCAGCGGCGTGCGGAACTCGTGGCTGACATTGCTGAAGAATGCCGTCTTCGCCCGGTCGAGCTCGTAGAGCGCCTGAGCGCGGCGGCGCTCTTCCTCGTAGGCGACGGCGCTGACGATGGCGGTGGCGATCTGGCTCGCGAGGAGATCGAGGAAGCCACGATAGTGCTCGTCCAGCGGCCGGCGGGGGCTGACCCCGGCCACCAGGAATCCGGCAAGACGTTCCTGACCCGACTTGACGATCGGCAGCACCACGGCGGTGTGCGGCGGCTCGGGCCACCGCCGATCCGGCGCCGCCTCGAGCCGCAGACTCAGATCACCAACGACCTCGGCCCGGCCGGTCTCCATGACGCGGCGGAGCGGCCACGGCATCGTGTCCGCGGTGGGAGCCGCCAGGTCGACGTCGGCCGGAGCGGCGAGCGACCCCTCCGCGAGTCCGGCCGATCCGGCCAGGCGGGCGTTCCGCTCATCGGCGTCGAGCAGGTAAATGAGGCCGAATGGTAGGTCATGGGGGCTGGAGGCGATGATCTCGGCGGCGTTCCGGCACGCCTCCTCGGCCGACTTCGCGCCGTCGGCCGTCCGGGCGCCCAGCTCGCGAAGCGTTGTGAGCCGGCGCTCGCCGACGACCCGGCCGGTGGTCTCGCTGACGATACAGAAGATGCCGCCCACGCGGCCGCTCTCGTCCCGCACTGGATCGTAGGAGACGTCGAAGTACGTTTCCTCGGGAAATCCGAATCGCTCCATCACGAAGAGGCGATCGCTCGCCCAAAAGGCCTCGCCGGTCCGGAGCACGCCCTCGAAGAGGTCGCGAAGGCCGGTCTCCCAGAGCTCGCTCCAGGCCTCGCGAGCGGGCAGGCTCAGCACGTGCGGGTGCTTGGCGCCGAAGACGGGGCGATAGGCGTCATTGTAGAGGGTGGCCAAGTCCTTGCCCCAGAAGAGAACGATCTGCGCCTTCGAGGGCAGGAGGATGCTGACGGCGCTGCGCAGGCTCTGTGGCCACTGGGCGACCGGCCCGAGCGAGGTGTTCGACCAGTCGAACTCGCGCATCCGGCGCCCCATCTCGCCGCCACCGGCGAGGAAGTCGGAGCCATGGCCAGCCGCGCCGGTGCCGCGCGTTCCCATCGCGCTTCTATGATACGCATTTCTCACCGGTACAGGAGACCCATCTATCGTGAGAGAGGCAGGCGACGCCCCGAGGTAGGAAATCTTTACCCTACGACCGACTACTCGACGAGGTAGTCGGCTCGCTGGAGCAGAGAAGGCGGGATCGTGAGGCCGAGCGCTCGCGCCGTCTTCAGGTTGATCGCCAGCTCGAACTTGGTCGGGGGCTCCACGGCCAGGTCGCCCGGCCGGGCGCCGTTCAGAATGCGGTGCACATAGGTGGCGGCGCGGCGAAACAGATCGCGCCGGTCGGTGCCGTAGGACATGAGCCCCCCGGCATCCACGAACTCCCGGAGGCCGTAGATGGCGGGCAGCCGGCTCATCGCGGCGAAGCTCACGATGCGGTCCCGACTGTTGAAGGTAAGGCTGTCTTCCACTGCAATAAAGGCATCCACTTGGCCCAGCAGCGCCGCCTCGAACGCCTGGTCGAGCGCCTGGGCGCGCTGCACCTCGAGGAGCTTGAGCTGCACCCCGATGGCCCGGGCCACCTTCTCCGTCTCCCGCGCAAGCAAGGGCGGCTGGATGTCCACCGGATTCCACAGGAGCCCGACGCGCGACAATCCGGGCGCCGCTTCCCTGAGAAGCCGCAGGCGGTCGCCGGCCAGGGTGATGGGGGCCAGGATGTACAGCCCGGTGATGTTGCCCCCCGGCCGGGCCAGGTTCCTCACGATCCCCTCGGCGGTGGGGTCGCCACTCGTCGCCATGACGATGGGGATGGTGGTCGTGACCTGTCTGGCGGACAGCGTCGCCGGTGATCCCCGCGTCACGATCACGTCGACCGGAAGCCGTACGAGCTCGCTGGCAAGGTCCGAGAATCGCTCCGCGCGGCCATCCGCCGACCGGTACTCGATCACGAGGTTCTGGCCCTCCACGTAGCCCAGCTCGCGCAGGCCCTGCCGGAATGCGCCGAGGTTCGCTTCGTTGGAGGCCGCCGCCACGTTTTCCAGGATCCCAATCCGGTGCACCTTCGCCACGGCCTGGGCGTGGGCGCAGAGTGGCACCATGCCCAGGACCACGGCGAGCCCGATTCCGGCGGTGGATCTCATCGTTCCATGCTCCTACCGGCGCTCGAGGCCGTGCGCCTCGAGGCCGGCGCGCACGCCGGCCGCGCCGCCGACGTGCTCCGCCACGAGGCCGGCCTCGCGGGCCCCCGCCACGTAGGCGGCATCGTCGTCGAAATAGAGGAGCTCGGCTGGGGCTACCGCGAGCCGCCCGGCGAGCCGGCGGAAGGCCTCCGGGTCGGGCTTGCTCCGGCCCAGCTCCGCCGAGAACACCGCGCGGGCGCCGAAGATCTCCGCGACGGCCGGAAACACCTCTGCGATGTGACGCTTCAGGAGCAGCGAGTTGTTGGTGAACACGCCGACCGGACAGGTGGCGCCGAGCGCCCTCGCGAGCGCGAGCACCTCGGCGTCGGGCTCGACTGCCACCCGCCGGGCGTCGACCCATTGCGTGGCGCTGAGGGCGTACCCGATGCTCGCCGAATCCCTTCAAGTACTCGTCGGCGGACAGGAGGCCGCGTTCCCCTTCGTCCTCGAAGCCCGAGCCCCAGATGGCCGCCCGGATCGCCTCGGGGCTCCGCCCGCTCCACCCCGCGAGCATCGCCAGCCGCCGCTCGATCCGATAGCGGCAGAGCACACCATCCATGTCGAAGACGACGGCCTTGATCATGCCCTCACGGCCCGGCCCGATCCACCTCGACTCCCGCGGCGCCGAAAGGTGATGACATGTGCCATTTGCGGTGGCCTCAGCGCAGGGCCACGGCTTCGAGCCGTGCCAGCACCGCCCCCGTCGCATCCAGCATCTCGCGGTGGCTGCCGCTGATGCGGTAGCGCTCCACCTTCCCGAGCGCCTCCAGGAAGCGCTGCTCCTGCTCCATGCCGGCCGGGCAGGCCATCATGGTGCCGGCAAAGCCGCGAAAACGCAGCGTGTCGCCGTCGAGCTCGAAGCGGCCGATCAGCCGGTTGCAGCCGCCACTGCCTGTCACGCGCGGCTGGCCGAGAGCCAGGATCACGTGGGGCTCCCGCTGATTCTCGGCCGCCCGCACCGGCGCGTCGCCCAGGCGCACCAGCTTCCAGTAGGTGTTACGCAAGGGGCTGTCGGCCAGCGGGGTGCCGCAGGTCTCGCGGGGCCAGATGCCGATGAAGCGCTCCACCACCAGGCTCGGCTGCGGGGGCCGGCTCGCCTCCATGGACGGGCGCGACGCGATCAACCCGTCCAGGCTCACCAGCAGCGCCTCGCCCGGCTGCCGGCGCTCCCTCAGGTATGCGGCCTCGAGCGCCTTGTAGTCGGCCTCCATCGCTACCGGTATCCTGCTGCCGTCGGCGCACAACCTGATCGATGGCGCATCGGCCATGTAGGTGAACGTGCCGGTCAACGTGCGCGATGACAGGCTCGCGCCGCCTCGCGTGGACACCAGTAGCAGGTTGAACGGCGCGGCGGGCCCACCCGCGAGCACCGGATAGGCCTGATCCGTGGTGAAGAGCAGCCGCCCCTGCTGCCGGACGGTGGCGCGCACAACATAGCGCCGCCGGGGTTGAACGGCCGCGTCGTCGTATGGGATCTGGAAGCGGAATGGCGGCTGCCCCGAGGGATCGAGTGTCGCGCGGCCGAGCACCGTCGCAGGCGCGTCGGCGCGCGAGACGTCCTGGAGCTCGGCCTCGAAGACGGCGTCGGGCGGCAGCGCGATCCGCTCGCGATACGCCGCGATCCCTTCCAGCGTTCCGGCCCACGCCGCGGAACACCCCGCCCACACCAGGGCGATCAGTAGGGCCGTAAAGGCGCCGTCGCGGACCGAACGACGCATCACGCGACGACGGCGTTCATCCGCTTCCCGATTTGGTCTCGCAGAGATACACGTCAGCGGTCATGTAGTCTTGGACTCCGAAGTATCCGCCCTTCGACTTCCGTTCGGGCGTCAACAGAGCGACATTCCCGCCTATCCGAGCCGCCTTCTTTTGCAGATCGTCGAGCTCGTTGTCGGACACGGTGCCGAGTACCCGGCAGCCGCGGACCCGAGTCTCATCCTGGACCACGAGCACGGCGACGGGCTTCTCCTCCGTCGACGCGCACGCGGCCACTCCCAGTGCCAGGAAACACGCGGACACCATCCACTTGGTGCTCATCACCTATCTCCTTCAAGCGGGGCGGCGGCGGAGGAGCTGGTTGCCGATCATGGTCATGACCGCCTCGCCGCGCTGATTCAGCATCGTGTAAAGCATGCGGACGACGCCCCGGTCGGGCTTCGAGGTCGAGGGGCGCGTCTCCAGCACCTCGGCGACGACGTGCACCGTGTCGCCGGGACGAACGGGCGCTTTCCAGCGGATCTCGTCGAGCCCCGGTGATCCCAGGCTCGACGCGGCTAGCGTGCCGCTCTCGAGGAACAGCTTGAACGTGATTGCGATCGTCTGAAGGCCGCTCGCGATGAGACCCCCGTAGATCGTCTCCTTGGCTGCCTGGGGATCGACATGGAACGGCTGAGGGTCGTAGAACCGGCCGAACTCCACGATGAGGGCCTCCGAGACCAAGAGCGGCGCCGTCTGGAAGCGCTCGCCGGGCTTGAAGTCGTCGAGGTACCGGCCGCCGTCACCGCTCATCGCCTATCGGCTGCTGGGCTCGTGCTTCTTGAGGAAGCGTCGCGCGTGCTCGACGACCTCGTCGATGTGCTCCGGCGAATCCTTCCAGGGATAGATCGTCGCCTCGGCCTTCGGGGCGAGGGTGGCCACCTCCATCGCGACCTTGTAGGGATGCGCGGGCACGTCGTCCGGCGCGACAAGCAGCGGCGTCCGGATTGAGCGCACGAAGTCGCGCGACACGGTGAACACGAAGTCGGCGCGGTTGGTGTACATGCTGGTGAGGAAGTCGTGGACCATAACCATCGTCAGGTCGGGGCGCTTCTCGCACAGCTGCGGTCCCCAGCCCTTGATGTTGTTCTGGTAGAAGAGGTCCGGGATCTCCGGCCGGAACCCGCTGGGCTGCATCATCGCGGCGGCGACGACGCGCTCCGGCGCCCGCCGGATGAGGTTGTGGATCATGGGCCCGCCGATGCAGAAGCCCATCACGAGGAATTCCCGGATGCCCAGGTGATCCATCAGCCCCAGCTGGTCGTCGGTGTAGGCGTCCCAGGGCCGGTCGACCTCCAGCGGGCCGCTGGACGGACCCGGATTCGCGTTTCGAAGGTCGGCGCAGATGCAGCGGAAGTCGTTCTTGTACCGCTCCATCGGATTGAACGGCGAGGCAGTCTGCCACGATGAAAGCGCCGAATTCAGCCCGCCGCCCGGGATGAGCAGCAGGGGGAAGCCGGTGCCGACCTCTTCGTAGTGGATGCGGACTGGGCCTCGTTCGTAGAACGGCATGGTCGCTCTCCTCCCTCAGGCGGTTACCGCGGGGTTTCGACGATCTTCCAGTACGCGTCCTTCCGGACGACTTTCCCGTCTCGAAACTCGTAGTGATCACATCCGCGCACCCTGACGGCGACTCCATCCGGTCTGGTGCCGGTGAGCAGCCACTCCGACACCACCATGTTGCCGCTGATCCAGTGACGATCGTCGCCGTAGTGGACGTCGGGAAGGCCCTTGAAGCGCGTCGCCAATCCCTCCCTCACCGCCGCCTTGCCCACGAAGCGCTGCCCCCCGGGATTGGGGCCGCGGGGCATGTCAAGGATGCAGTCGTCAGCAAAGAAATCCATGATCGCATCAGATCATGCGCGTTGTAGGCATTCAGGATGGCTCTAGGCGCTTCCGGTGGTACGGACTCTGGCATCTCCCCTCCTCCTGGCATGGAGTCTAACCCTACTGCGACGTCCAGGAGCCTCTATCCACCCTTCCCCCGCCGTTTCAGCGAATACCGAAAATCACAGTGACTGGCGCCTTGCATGATGGTCTGCGTGCGTGTGAGCTGCACGTCGGGGCCAAACCCCTCGGCCATCGAGAAGTCCGCGCCGCACGTGAGCAGGAAGCCTAGCTCCGGGGCGCCGATCTCTTTATAGAAGGCCGCGTAGCGACACCCCGTCACGTCTATTTCGAACGCATCCGGCGCTTGCTTGATCACCTCGTAGTCCAACGCCCCTCCCGCCGAGAACCCCTCGAAGGCTGAAGCCACCTTCTCCCCGAGGCTCCGGGTTCCATGCCTCCGCCACCACTTCTCGCCGTACTTGCGATACAAGTCTCCGAGCGCCTTGCGGACGATGGCATTGGCGCGCCCCTCGCCGAGCTCTGCCTGCAGGGCTTTGACAAGAGGAACTAGCACCTGCGCCTGTATCTTGACCTGTTCAATCAGAGGAATGTCCATCGGTTGCCTCTCGAGTCGGAACGGGACGTCAGTTGGAATCCGTCGGCCGAGCTAGCGCAACGAATCAATCGAAGCGATCGCAACGATCCCTTTGACGCTGCGTGCGAGCTTCTTGTCGAGGGTCACGAACGCGTCCGCCTGCAGCTGCGTGAGGGCAATGTACTCGGCCTCGTAGGTCGAGGCCCATCCCAGCTGATCCGCCAGCTCCCAGGCGCGCCGCCGGAGTACGGCATCGCCGAGAAGCCTGAGCGGCATCCGCCCGATGCGGGCCAGTCGGTCGCGCGCGATATCGGCCGGGAGCTCTCCCTGCTGAACGGCCTCGTGCAGAAGAGACAGCGTCTGAGAACGCAGGAGCGTGGGTGCGAGGAGCTTGTGGCGGGCCGAGACTTTCAGCCCGGCGCTCGCCAGGTGCAGCACGGCGCTCGCGTCGACTACGAATCTAGCCACACGAAGGCCCAGGGCCGATGCCGGTCGGTCATTGGAGGAAGCTCTGCACGGCGGTGACAATCTGCGCCTCCGATGGATACGTTCCCATGCCCGCGGCCCCCTCGGCAGCCTCGACGAATACCCATCGGACGACGCCGGCGCGGTCGATCAAGAATAGGCCGGTAAGCTGATTCCAGGTCCGTTGCATGTCATCGCGGTCGGTTTGGGTAGGCTTGAATTGATCGATCTGCCCGAGCGCCTTGTTTGCCTCCCAGATCGGCAGCGGCTCGCTTAGCTCTCCGGTGGGATTGACGCGCGTCGACAGATCCCAGCTCTCCTTCGGTACCTTCGGCAGACCATACGCCGCATGTGTCGTCATGGCTGGATCGGCGCCCAGCGGGATCGAGACGCGATGATACTTGAAGTACAGACGGGCATAGTCTGTGGGGGTGGCCACGACTCCGAGCGTCTGGATACCGAGCGGTGCGAGCGTGGCGCTGTGCCGACCAAGACCAGCGATTGCGCGTCGGCAGAACGCACAGTACACGCCTCGGAACAGGCCGAGGAGGACTGGGCCGCGACCGAGGTAGTCACGGAGCGCCACGTTGCCGTCTCGATCCGCGGCGGGCAGGTCGAACTCGGGAGCGCTGTCACCGGCTTCTACCGGAGCACGCGTTATCAGTCGCCGCTCGCTCGTGACGCACGCGCCGGGAAACGACTCAGCGACCGCGCGCGCACCTTCGTGGCCTCGGCTGCGCGATCGCGCGGCGGGGCGTTCGTCACGAGCGCGTTGAGCAGCGTGCGCGCCGCCCGGGTCACCTCGTCCACGCCCTGGGCAAAGGCGGCCTCGTTGGCCTTGGACGGCTTCGTGAAGCCGCTCAGCTTGCGGACGAACTGGAGCGAGGACGCGCGGATCTCCTCGTCCGTGGCCGGCGGCGTGAAATTGTGCAGCGTCTTGATGGCTCGGCACATAGCGATCTCCGGGAGAGAGTTAGGGGCGCGGCAGGACGGCGGTGATCGGCGCCAGGTTCCTCGGGTCGGGCTTGAGCGCGCCGACCTTGTAGGAGAGCACGGTCTTCACCACGGCCTCGTTCACCGGCGTGGGCACGCCCAGGCGCTTGCCTTCCGCGCAGACGTAGCCGTTGAGGTACTCGATCTCGGTGCGGCGCCCGCGCATCACGTCCTGGAGGAGCGACGGGCGGCCGCCGGTGAGGAACTTGGCGCTGGCCGCCATGTCCGCGGCCACCTCCGCGTAGCCGCGCCCCTCCGCGGCGTCCACGAAGCGCTTGGCGGCGATACCGTAGATGGGCTCCACCTCGTAGCCCGAGGCGCCACCCACGCGGATGGCCTCCGCGGCCACGTGGATGCCGATGCGGCTCGGCACGGGCTCGCTGCGCACCTCGGCCGAACCGTAGCCGGAGAGGCCCGCGAGCGGGTTGGCCATGCAGTTCACCGTCAGCTTGGACCAGCGCTCGCCGAAGAGATTGGTCGTCACCTTGGTCGCCGCCACCGCGTTCATGACCTCGGCGAGACGGCGGGCGCGCTCGGAGTCCTTGCCGTCGAGCTCGCCTATCTTGAAGCCGATGCTACCGTTGTCGGTCCGCATGGCGTGCGCGGGCTCGTACATGCCGGCGCCGATGGTGATGACGCAGCCGAGCGTGCGCTCCTTCCCCGCCACCGCCGCCACCCGGTGGTCGTTGATGCCGTTCTGGAAGTCCACCACGTAGCCATCGGGCCGGCGAAGGTACTGGATGGCGAGCGCGGTGGCCCACTCAGTGTCGTAGGACTTCACCGCCACGAAGGCCACCTCGAAGGGCTCGGCGATCCGCTGCATCTCGTGGATGTGGATGGCGTTGACGCGGATCTGGTGGTCGCCGCACGTGCCGGAGAGCTTCAAGCCCTGCGTGCGCATCTTCTCCACGTGCTCGGGCCACTGATCCACGAGCGTGACGTCGTGTCCCGCCTTGGTGAGGAGCCCGCCGACCACGCTGCCGATGGCGCCCGCGCCGATGATCCCGATTCGCATGAGGTCGTGCTCCCGCGCGCCCGCTTGTCTAGGGGCGCGTGCCGAGGGTGACCGAGGCGGCGTGGTCCTGGCCGTCCCGGAGATAGACGACGCGCACGGTATCACCGGGCCGCTGGCGGGCGAGCGCGCCGCGAAGGTCGCTGAAGTTGTCGATGATGGTGTCGGCGATGCGGACGATGACGTCGCCGTCGCGCAGCCCCGCGCGCTCGGCGCCGCTGCCGGACACGACACTGCCCAGGCGCAGGCCGTCCGACGGGCTCGCGCCATCCACGGACACGCCGAGGAAGGCCCCGCCCGCGGGCTGGGCGCCGGCGGCCTCGGGCGCGCGCCGGGCGGACGGGGCCACGCGCGCGTAGACGGGCCGGGGCGCGCCCGCGAGCCCGTCCAGCAGTCGCATGGCGATGCCGCCGATCTGCGCCATGCCGGCGGTGTTGATCCGGTCGGCGGTGTCGCTCGCCTGGTGATAGTCGGGGTGCACCTCGGTGGTGAAGAAGACTACGGGCACGCCGGCCGAGTAGAAGCGCACGTGATCCGAGGGGCCGTGGGGCGAGTCGCGCAGCGACAGCGTCAGCCTCTCGGTCGCGGCCACGCTCGTGACGAGGGCGCGGAAGCCCTCACCGCTCGCCACCCCGCTCGCCGTCAGGCGCCCATCGCGCATGCGGCCCACCATGTCGAAGTTCACCATCATGATCGTGCGCTCGATGGGAATCGCGGGGTGGCGCACGTAGTGGCCGGAGCCGAGCAGGCCGAGCTCCTCGCCGGAGAAGAGCGCGAAGACGAGCGTGCGCGCCGCGCCGCCGGCGGCGGCGAAGGCGCGAGCCAGGCCCAGGACCATCGCAGTCCCGGAGGCATTGTCGTCGGCGCCCGGGTAAACCACCCCGCCCATGCGGCCGAGGTGATCGTAGTGCGCCCCGATCACGATGGCCTCGCCTGCGCGCGCGGGATCCGTGCCCGGCAGGATGCCGACCACGTTATCGGCGCGAAGGTCCGCCGACTCGAGGCTGACGGCCAGGCGCGCGCGGACGCCGGTGGCGAGCGGCGCGGCGGCGCCGGCCGCGCCATCGGTCGGCGCCGCCGCAGCCTGGAGGAGGATGGCGTGGCTCCAGCCGGCCGGCGCGAGCAGGGCGTCCACCGCGGCCGGCGTGAGCGTGGCGGAGCGAATCGCCACGTGCGCGGCGGTGGCCTCGAGCGCGGGCAGCGCCGCGCCCAGGACGAGCGCGGCGGCGGCGCCCGCCTGGCGCGCGGCGACGAGCTTCTCGAGCCGCGAGGGCCCGCCCTCGAGCAGCAGCACGATCTTGCCGCGCGTGTCCGCGCCCGCCAGGCGCTCGCCGCGGCCGGCGAAGACGATCTCCGCCTCCACCGCCCCCGGCAACGCGCCTCCGTGGGGCATCCAGTCCTGCCCCACCACCAGGGGCGCCGCGCCCACGCGCGCGAGCGAGGCATCGGGCGCCACGCGCACCCCGCGCCGCACCACGAAGGACTGACGCCACGTCCCGCCCTCGCCACCGGGACGCAGTCCCATCCCGCCCAGCGCGGATTCCAGATAGCGCGCCGCCCGCTCGCCGCCCTCCGTGCCCGAGCCGCGCCCTTCCATCTCGGGCGTGGTCAGCGCGGCGACGTGCGTGGCCAGCTCCTCGTCGGTGGGCGGCGTGGGCGCGGCGGCGACGGGCAGGACGCCGAGCAGCAAGACGAGGAGGACGACGAGCGTGGGGAATGGTGACGAACGGCGCATCGGGCTCAATTATATATACTGCGTGGGATGAGGATAGTCCTGATCGCCGCCGCCGTGATCGCGCTCTTCGTCCTGGGGCGCGCGCTTGACGCCCCGGCGTGGCTGGCGACGGCGCTCGACTGGATCCGCGGCACCGGCGCGTGGGCGCCCGTCGTCTTCGTCATCCTCTACATCACGGCCTGCGTGCTGCTCCTCCCCGGCTCGGTGCTGACCCTCGGCGGAGGCGCGGTCTTCGGCGTCGCGCACGGCCTTCTCATCGTATGGCTCGGCGCCACGCTCGGCGCCACCACCGCGTTCCTGGTCGGCCGCTATCTCGTCCGCGGCTGGGTGGAGCGCACCATCGCCGCCAACCCGAAGTTTCGCGCCATCGACACCGCGGTGACCCGCGAGGGGTGGCGCATCGTGCTGCTCATGCGCCTCTCCCCCGTTATTCCCTTCAATCTGCTCAACTACGCCTTTGGTGCTACGCGCGTGGCGTTGAGGGAGTACGTGGTGGCCTCCGCGCTCGGCATGCTGCCGGGCACGCTGCTCTACGTCTATCTGGGCTCGGTAGCGGGCGAGATCGCCGCCGGCTCCGCGCGGACGCGCACGCCTGCCGAGTGGGCCTTCTACGGCATGGGGCTGCTCGCCACCGTCGCCGTCACGGTCTACGTCGCACGCGTGGCGCGCGTGGCGCTGGCGAAGCGGGCGGCGGCGTGAGCGCGGCCGAGGCGCCGCGCCTCGAGCCCTGGGACGCGCACAATCAGGCGCTGGTCAGCCACGTGCATCCGCCGGGGTGGAGCAATCCGCTGCCCCCGGGTCGCTACAACCTGGTGGTCATCGGCGCCGGCACCGCGGGCCTCGTGGCGGCCGCGGGCGCGGCCGGGCTCGGCGCCCGCGTCGCGCTGATCGAGCGCGATCTCATGGGGGGCGACTGCCTCAACGTGGGCTGCGTGCCCTCGAAGGCGCTGCTGCGCGCCGCACGCGTGGTGGTGGATGCGCGCACCGCCGGCCAGTTCGGCATCGGCGTGCCGGGGCCGCCCGCGGTGGACTTCGGCAAGGTGATGGAGCGGATGCGCCGGCTCCGTGCGGAGCTGAGCCCCATCGACTCGGCGGCCCGCTTCAAGGGGCTGGGCGTGGACGTCTACTTCGGGCAGGCCGTTTTCACTGGCCGCGATACCGTGACGGTCGAGGGCCAGACGCTCCGCTTCAAGAAGGCCGTGATCGCGACCGGCGCGCGCGCCGCCGCGCCCCCCGTCCCGGGGCTGTCGGTGGTGGGCTATCTGACCAACGAGACGGTCTTCTCCCTCACCACGCTGCCGCCTCGCCTCGCCATCATCGGCGGCGGGCCCATCGGCTGCGAGCTGGCCCAGGCCTTCGCCCGCTTCGGCGCTCGCGTGCACGTGGTGGAGATGGAGCCGCACATCCTCGGCCGCGAGGATCGGGACGCGGTCCAGCTCGTGCAGCTGGCCCTGGCGCGCGACGGCGTGCAGCTCCTGCTGGGCACGCGGGTCGAGAAGGCCGAGCGCGGGCCGGGCGCGAAGGTGCTGCGCTTGCAGGGCGCCGCCGCGACCACGCTGGAGGTGGACGAGATCCTGATCGCCGCCGGGCGCGCGCCCAATGTCGAAGGCCTGGGCCTCGAGGCCGCCGGCGTGGCCTACGACCGCACGGCTGGCGTCCGCGTGGACGACCGGCTTCGCACGACGAACAGCCGGATCTTTGCGGCGGGCGATGTGTGCACGCCGCTCAAGTTCACGCATCACTCGGATTTCCAGGCGCGCGTCGTCATCCAGAACGCCCTCTTTCTCGGCCGCGCCCGGGCGAGCAGGCTCACGGTGCCGCGCTGCACGTATACCGACCCCGAGGTCGCCCACGTGGGTCTCCTGGCCGAGGAAGCCGGCGCGCGGGGCGAGCGGGTCCGCACCCTCGTCCAGCATTTGGCCGACGTGGACCGCGCCCGGCTGAACGGCGAGACCGAGGGCTTCGTGAAGGTCCACGTCGCGCTCGGCAGCGACCGCATCGTGGGCGCCACCGTCGTCGCGCGCCACGCCGGCGAGATGCTGCCCGAGCTGACGATGGCGCTCACCAACCGCATCGGGCTCGGCCGGCTCGCGCGCGTCATCCACACGTATCCCACCCAGGCCGAGGCCGTCCGCAAGCTGGGCGACGCGTACAACCGCACCCGCCTCACTCCCATGGTCCGGCGGCTCTTCGCGGCCTGGCTGCGCCTGACGCGCTAGCCGGCGCCGGCGCGCGCCCGTGCTCTCCATCATCGTGCCGGCGCTCCGTGAGGCGGGGAACCTCGCGCGCCTCCTCCCCGTCCTGCGCGCGGCCGCGCCCGGCGCCGAGATCATCGTGGCGGACGCGAGCAGCGACGACGGCACCCGCGAGGTCGCCGCGCGGATCGCCGGCGTCACCGTGCTCGCCTGCGAGCGGGGCCGGGCGCGCCAGATGAACGCGGGCGCGCGCGCCGCGCGGGGCGACGTGCTCCTCTTCCTTCACGCGGACACCGTGCTCCCCGCGGGCTTCGAGGCCGCCACCACACAAGCGCTGGAAGATCCGGCGGTGGTCGCGGGCCACTTCGACGTTCGCTTCGACAACACGCGCTGGCCCTTCCGTTTGATCGCGGGCCTGATGAACCTCCGCTCGCGTCTGTCCGGCATTTCCACCGGCGATCAGGCCCTCTTCGTGCGGCGCGAGGTCTTCGAGGCGCTGGGCGGCTTCCCCGACATCCCGCTGATGGAGGACATCGAGATCACGCGCCGGCTCAAACGCCGGGGCCGTCAGGCCGCCCTCCGCGAGCGCGTGACCACCTCCGCGCGCAAGTGGGAGCGCGAGGGCGTGGCCCGCACCATCGGCCTCATGTGGATCCTTCGCCTGCTCTACGCTTGCGGCGTGGGCCCGGCGCGGCTACACCGTTGGTACTACCGCAACCTCGCCGTGGCGGCCGCCGCGCTGCTCGCGTTCACGACGGCGGGCGCCGTCGCCCAGCCCGCACCGCCGGCGCGCCCCGCGCCCATCGAGGTCCTGCGCGGGGCCGCGCCGGCCGCGCCCGACGCGCTGCCGGCGGGCTGGCACCTCATCACGTTCCGGGGCATCTCGCGCCACACACGATATACGGTGGCGTCCGACGGCACGGGTTGGGCGCTGCGCGCGCAGAGCGAGGCCGCCGCCGCCGGGCTCTACCTCCCCCTCGACCTCGACCCCCGCGCCTATCCCATCGTGACTTGGCGTTGGAAGATCGCTCGGGTCCTGGAGCGAGCGGACCCCGGCGCGAAGGCCGGCGACGACTATCCCGCGCGCCTCTACGTGGCCTTCGCCTATCAGCCCGAGCGCGAAGGCGTGTGGGAGCGCACCAAGTTCGAGTTCTACCGGGCGCTCTACGGCGAGTACCCGCCCGGCGCCGTCATCAACTATGTGTGGGAGAGCCGGCTGCCGAAGGAGACCACTTACCCGAATCCCTACACCGCGCGCGCCCGCATGTTCGTGGTGGAGAGCGGGCCCGAGCGTGTCGGCCAGTGGGTGGAAGAGCGGCGAAACTTCTACGAGGACTACCGGCGGCTCTTCGGCGCCGAGCCGCCGCTCCTGGTGGGCGTGGCGGTGATGACCGACACGGACGACACCGGCGAACGCGCGGAGGCGTGGTACGACGCCATCACACTCCGCCCTCGCGAGTAACGCCAGGAAGCGCGGCCAGCGCCGCACAGAAGCGGTCCACCTCGGCCTCGCTGTTGTAGTAATGCACGGACGCGCGCACAACCTGCCCGAGCCCCGCGCGACTCCATGTCGAGGCACGTGCCGGTAGAAGTGTGCACGTTGATGGCCTGGGCGGCGAGCGCCGCCTTGATCGCCTGGGGCTCGAGGCGCGCGACCGTGAAGGTCACGATGCCGCAGCGCTCGACGCCGACGTCGCGCACCGTGACGCCCGGCAGCGCCGACAGACGCTCGCGCAGCCGCGCCGCGAGCGCGTAGACCCGCTCGCGAATGGCGGGGAGCCCCCAGCCCAGCGCGTAGTCCACCGCCACGCCCAGCCCGATCTTGCCCGCGACATAGGTCTCCCAGTTCTCGAAGCGGCGTGCGTCCTTCCGGATCTCGTATTCGTCGCGCGCCACCCACGTCGCGGCGTGCAGGTCGAGGAACGGCGGCTCGAGCCGATTCAGGAAGGCGCGGCGCACGTAGAGAAAGCCGGTGCCGCGCGGCCCGCGCAGGTACTTCCGGCCGGTGGACGAGAGCATGTCACAGCCGATCTCCGCCACATCCACCGGCATCTGGCCTACCGACTGGCAGGCATCGAGGAGATACGGCACGCCGGCCGCCCGCGCCACGCGGCCAACCGCAGCGGCAGGATTCACCAGGCCCCCGCTGGTCGGCACATGCGTGATGGCGATGAGCTTCACCCGCCCGTCGAGCATCCCCCGCAGTTTCTCCACCGACACCTGGCCGTGCGCGTCGTCGGGAATCACCTCGACCACCGCGCCCGTGCGCCGGGCCACCTGGAGAAAGGCGATGTAGTTGCTGGAGTACTCAGCCGTCGCGGTGAGGATGCGATCGCCCGGGTCGAAGCGCATCGAGTAGAAGGCCATGTCCCAGGCGCGCGTGGCGTTCTCGATCACGGCGATCTCGTCGGGCTCGCAGTGGAGCAGCCGCGCGAGGGCGTCGTAGACGTGCTCGACGGCGGCGCGCTCGCGGGCCGCCGCCTCGTAGCCGCCGATCTCGGCCTCGAGGGCGAGGTGTCGGGTCACTGCCTCCGTGACGACGCGTGGAGGCAGCGACGCTCCGGCGTTGTTGAAATGGAGCACCCGCGTGCAGCCGGGCGTGTCGCGTCGGGCGCGGTCGAGGTCGAAGGACACGCCCGGATGCTAGGCGTCGCCGGCGTCGCGTGTCAAGGTAGAGGCCATGCCGTCCGCCGGGCACGCGTTTCCCTGGTACCTGGCCGGTGTCGCATCATGGTTCTCGAGCTTCGGCATACAGATCATCGTGTTCCCGTGGCTCGTCGCGGTGGTCCTTCACGAGCCGGCGGCGCGCGTGGGGATCGCCCAGATGTCGCTCTCCGCGCCGTCCATCCTGTTCATGATGCTGGGCGGGGCGGTGGCGGACCGCGCCGACGTTCGGCGCCTGCTCGCCCGCGGCCACCTCCTCGGCGCCGTGCCCCCGCTGGCGCTCGCCGCCGCCATCGCTCAGGGCGGGCTCTCCTATCCGGCCCTCATCGCGTATGCCCTCGCCGTCGGCACGCTCGGGGCTTTCATCATGCCCGCGCGCGACGCCATGCTCGGGCGGGTCGCCGGCGAGAATCTGGGCCGCGCCGTCGCCATCATGAGCGCGGCGCAATTCGGCGCGCAGCTGGTCGGCATCGCCGCCGGCGCCGCCGCCGGCCACATCGGCGCCGCCGCGCTGCTCGTCGCGCAGGGAGTGGTGCTCGCGCTGGGTGGGCTCGCCGCCCTCCGGCTCCCGCCGGCGCCGCCGGTGGCGCGCACGGGCGAGAGCCGGCTCGCCGCCATGCGCGACGGCCTGCGCGAGGCCCTGGCCTCGCCGGTGATCTGGCCGGTGCTCGCCGCCCAGCTCGCCGTCGGCATCCTCTACGTGGGCGCCTTCTTCGTGATCCTGCCGCTGCTCGTGCGCGACGTCTACGCGGGCGGCTCGCTCGAGCTCTCGCTGGTGTCCTTCTGCTTCTGGGGCGGGACCATCGCGGCAACGCTCGCGCAGATCCGGTTCGGCGCGCTGCGCCGGCCGGGCCGGGCCATTGTCATCGCCTTGACCTTTGGCGCGGTGGTGCTGGCGGCGATGTCGCTCCCGCTCCCGTTCGCCGGCCTGCTCGGCCTCTGTCTGGCGTGGGGTCTGGGCGCGGGCGTCGTCATCACCCAGGGGCGCACGCTCGTGCAGAAGGCCGCGCCCGTGAGCCACCGCGCGCGCATCCTCTCCCTCTTCCAGCTGGGGCTGATGGGGGGCGCGCCCATCGGCGCGCTCCTGATCGGCTATCTGACGGCCTTCACCGGCCCGCGCACGGCCTCTGTCTATCCCGCCGCCTGCATGCTGCTGATCCTGGGCGTGCTCTGGAGCCGCTCACGCCTGTGGCAGCAAGGGGCGGCCTGAGACATCGCGCCGAACTCAGGCGATGACCTCGATCCGGAGAACCTCGGCGTTGTCATCGACCCAGATTCCATCGGTCTTGGCGGTCAGATCCTCGGCGATCGCGCCGTCCGCGCCGAAGCGCACGAGCGACTGCGGCACCCCCTTCGCCGGGACCAGAAAGAGCTGACGAGCGGAGGGAGAAAGGCCCGCGAACTGCGCCGTTCCGCCGAACCCTTCGCCCCCACTCTTGAACCACACGATCACCCACGGCCGTTCCTCCCCACCGAAGAGGCGATCCCACACTTCGGGCTGGGCGGCGCCCCCCATCACCCTCGGAAGAACTCTCCGGGCGAGTCACACGTTGGGTTGACGGGTTTGTATCAGGGCATAGACGATGCCGACCAGGGGACTGAACACGAAGTAGACGAGCAGGACGATCCCTGCGATCGGTGCACCAACCGCGAGCGCGTCGATGGGAGCATGCTTCGCGGCGGCGTCCACGATGTGCGCCCGGGCGTGGAAGAGTCGCCAAGTGAATACCCCCCAAATCGGCAGCAGGATCGTGCTCGCCACCGCCGCCTCGACAGCTTCCCGAAACGCCGACGGGATGCGGTAGGGGAGGACGGAATTCTTCACGCGTACCGCGATAAAGCCCGGCGCGAGGAAGACGAGCAGAACGAAGATTGCCTCGAGCGTCGCCGGCATGAAGCCTGCCGCGACTACTTACTCTGCTTAGCGGGCTCGCGCTTCCAGGGAGGCATGGGATTCTTGGGGGGCTTCTTGAACTCGACGACTCCCTTCTTCCCGACAGGATCCGTAGCAGCCATTGCACCCTCCTTGGATCGAGTCTATGAGCAGGGTTCCGGACGAGTCAATCCTGTATCGAAGATTCCACGCTCAGGTGAAGCGCCAGCCGTCCAGCGCGCGCGGATCGGCGGGGACGATGCGCAGGGGAAGATCACGCGGCGCCAGTAGCCCGTACGCGATGAGGGCGGCGAGCGCGCCCCGGCGCGCGTGGTCCGCCACTCCCTCCCACGCGGGCATCGCGGCCAGACGCCGCGCCGCCGCGTGCGCGCGCGCGGGCAGCTGCAGCGTCCCGCCGGGCACGTGCAGCGTCACCTCGTGGGCGCCCGGGCGACCCGGGACCGCCACGGCCGGCACCTGCGTCCAGAGCCGGTCGCGCCGTGCCGGCGGTACGCGGTCGGCGCGGCCCGCGACCACGTCCCACTCCACGAGAGCGGCCGGGTCCGGGGGCGCCCCCCGCGCGCGCCGCTTCCACGTGAGCGAGAGCGCCAGCGACCGGCCGCGATAGATCACCCGGTGGGGCGTGCGCGGCGGCAGATGGAAGAGCGTGCCCGGCTCGAGCGTGCCCCGCCACCACCCCCGCGGAAGCGGCGCGTTCCACCCCGTGGCGGGCGGCGGCAAATCCTCCGGCGTGCCGCGCGGCACCGCCGGGCCGATCGTCACGAATCGCCGGCCCTCGAGCTGCAGCCAGAAGGCGTCCACCTCGCCGTCGTGATGCAGTCCCAGGGCCTCGCGTCCCTGCCCCTCGGCCAGGAAGAGGAAGGAGCACTCCTCGCGGCCGGCGCCGAGGAGCGTGGCGCGGAGGGCCACCATGAACCGCGCCACGCGCGGTAGCACCTGATGCGCCTGCGGGAAGTAGACCGACTCGCCCGCGGCCAGTGCGGCCGGCAACCGTTCGGGATCGGAGGCACGGTCGTAGCGGCGGTCGAGCGCGGTGTGAAACGGCGACCCCGCCGCAGCGAGGTCAAGCGCCTCGGCAGAGCTCGGCGCGACCTCGCGCCACGCGCGGTCCCGCGGCGGGAGGAGGGTGGGCACGCGGCCCAGCCGGCGCCGTCGGAAGCGGGACTCCGCGGCGGCGCCGGCGAACCAGGTGGCGAGCGGCGAGCGGGCTCTTACGGCTTGTCCGCCGTGCGCAGGGCGGCGGAGCCGCCGTTGACCTTGATGCGCTCGCCCATGTCCTTCAACGAGATGTCGTCCCAGCGGAGCACCTGTACTTCGCGCTCCACCATGTTGCCCACGAGGATCACCTTGTTGTCGGGCGAAAAGGCGATGCCCTGCGACCAGTGGCCGATCCACGCGGCGGCGAGGCCGATGAGGCGCATGCCGTCCACGCGGTAGAGAAGCAGCTTGCCCGCGTCGTTGAAGAAGGGCGAGTCCTTCGCCTTGTTGCTTCCGTTCATCACGACCACCGCGAGAAACTTGCCGTCGGGCGAGAACTTGATGCCCTCCGGCGTCTGTCCCACGGGAATGGTCTCCACCACGCGCACGGGATTGGCCTTCATGTCGATGAGGCTCACCGTGTCGTTGTCCCCGCCGCCTCGCCCGATGTTGGCCACTGCCGCGACCGTGCCGTCCTTGGTGATGTCGAGCCCGTAGGGCCGCATGCCGGCGGAGAGATCGCGCTTGGTGTACTCCACCTTGGTCCCGTCGATGGACAGCACGGAGATGAAGTGATCGTTGTCGCGCGTGACCAGCGCGGTCCGGCCGTCCGGCGCGAACACGACGTGGCTCGGCCCGCCCGTCGGGGGACCCACCGCGACCTTCCCCACCGGAGTGACCGTCTTGCCCTGAATGGTGAAGACCGACACCGTGCCCTCGCCGCGATTGGCAACCAGGGCCAGGGTGCCCTGCCGGTTGATGGAGACGCCGGTCGGCGAGGCGCCCGCCTCGAGGGTGGTGAGCACGCGCGGCGGGTTCGATGAGAGATCCACCACCGAGACGCGGTTGTCGTTGACCGTCTTGGTGCGGTCGGCCGGATCCACCTTCATCGCCGAGGTCACGAGGGCGAGCCCTTCGTTGGGGGTGATGGCCACGGAGAGCGGCGGGCCCACCACGCTGGCCGGCACCGGAATCTCGGCGACGGCCCGGGGCGGACTGGTCTTGAGGTCGATCACGGTGATGGTGTCGGGCGCCGGGTTCTGGACCACCTGGACGGCGCCGTTCACGAGCGCCACCTTGTTGTCGTTCGCCGAGATGGCGATCTGGGCGACGGCCGCGGGCGCTAGGGCCAGGGTGACAAGCGCGGTCAGCATCAAGCTCAGTGCGCGCATAACGCCTCCTTGGCAGCGGGGTTAGAGAGGTATGGGGTACCATACGGGCGCGTCGATGCCAAGCCACACCATGGTCGTACGTTTCACCGAGATGGAGTCGTCGGTCGGCCGCCTCACTCTTGCCGGCGAGGCGGACGGCGAGCGCCTGACCGGGCTTCGCCTCATCTGGCTGCCCGGAGGCAGCGGCACCTTCCAGCCCGGCGCGGACTGGGTCAGGGACGCCCGGCCGTTCACCGAGACCATGCGGCAGCTCCGCGAGTATTTCGCGGGCCGGCTCACCGCCTTCGACCTGCCCCTGGCGCCCGAGGGCACCCCGTTCCAGACGGAGGTCTGGCGGGCGGTGGCGGAGATCCCGTACGGCGAGACGCGCTCCTACGGAGACATCGCGCGTCGGATCAAGAAGAAAGAGGCGGTGCGCGCGGTGGGCGCGGCCAATGGCCAGAATCCGCTGCCCATCGTCATTCCCTGCCACCGCGTGATCGGCAGTGACGGCCGCCTCACGGGTTATGGCGGAGGACTGCCGCTCAAGAAGCGGCTGCTCGCCCTCGAGTCGCGGCAGCGCTCGCTCCTCTCGTGACCGGCGACGCGATTCCCGCGCCCTTCGACCGCTATCGCGCACGGGTCCGTCCGGAGTGGATCGACAGCAATCACCACATGAACATGGGCTACTACGTGGTGGTGTTCGATCTCGCCACCGACGAGTGGCTGGCCTGGGTGGGGCTGGACGCCGCCCATCGCGCGGCGAAGCGGGTGACGACCTTCTGCCTCGAAGCGCACGTGACGTACCACCGCGAGGTGCGCGAAGATGATCCCCTGCGCTTCACCACGCGGCTGCTCGGCTTCGACGCGCGCCGCATCCACTACTTTCACGAGATGCACCACGCGGAGGCGGGCTTTCTCGCCGCCACGAACGAGCTGATGTCGCTCCACGTGAGCCTCGAGACGCGGCGCGCGGCGCCGATGGCGCCCGAGATCCTCGAGCGTCTCGCGCGCATCCAGAAAGCCCACGACGCCTTGCCGCTCGCGCCGCAGGTGGGGCGCCACATGGGGCTTTGAGAGAACTACGGCAGCAAACGGACACGTTGGCCTGGCGCCGATAGTTCATGCAGCAGGTCGTCAAGATACGTCGCGATCTCACTCGATGTCACCGAAGACGGAATGACGAAATCAGTGGGCACGCGCTTTCCAAGGCCGATGCGATAGACGGCCCATTGGTCGTTCTCGCGAACTACCTCAAGCTGAAACCGACCATACACGTCGAACTTCATTCACTTCGCTATGGTGACAATGTGCGCCTGGATCTTGCCGTCCACCGCCCCCCGGCCGAACCGTTGGGCGATCGCTTCGGCCGCGATGTCGGTGGCTTCGCCGAGCAGCGAGGCGTTGCGCGCCTCGATCTCGCTTCGGAGCGGTGTCCCCTGGCAGTACGCGATCGCTGGGACGCGCGCCGAGTCTGCCCGACTGCGCGCCGCGACCGTGGTGATCTGAGGTGCCCCAGTGAGCCCACCGGCCGCCAGATCTCGCTTGATGGTCAGAGCGTCCCAATAGCCGTGAGGTGTGCGCGCGAGGAACCGAGGCGGATCCCCAGGAAACAGGGATTCGAGTGCCGTCGTCACGGTGTCCGCGAATTCGTTCTCCTCGATCCGATCCCACACGTTGAACATGAACACGCCTCCCGACCTGAGCACTCGGCATGCCTCCGAAAACGCCTTCGCTCTTTCGGGGAAGAACATGACTCCGAACTGGCACACAACCGCGTCAAACGTTCCGTCTTGGAAAGGCAGCTGCATGGCATCTGCCTGACGCCATTCCACAGGCCGCTTCGTCCCGAGCGCGGAGGCGTGGTCTAACATCGGCCGATTCAGATCCGTCGCGACGATGGACACCGCTTCAGGTAACACGGATGCCAACGCTCGAGTCACGACACCCGTGCCGGCTGCAATCTCGAGCACGCGAGTAAGAGACCTCGAAGCGAGGCGACTCGCCAGATCCGCCGCGTAGGGCTCGAAGATCAGGGGGACCAGATATGTCTCGTAGAGCTTGGCAATTGAGCCACTAAAGACTTTGTCGGTATCCGGACTAGTCATAGTGCGTGTCCGCCGCCCGCTATGCTACTCGTTCCCCTGCACGTCGACCAGCCCGCGCAGCGGGCTATACACGTAGCGCATGTCGGTGCCGCGGCCGCGCCCCTCCATGAAGAGCCAGTGGAAGCGCAGCGAGTGCGGCACGCCGTCGTAGACGAAGTCGATCTCCTCGATCGCCACTTTGAGCGGGCGCTTACCGCGCGCGCAGTCGAGCTGGTACTCGCGCACCTCGCCCTGCTTCCAGCGGCCGAGCGGGAATTTCACCTCGCCGCGGCAGCCGAGCCGCGGATAGCGCGAGTCGAAGACGCGACCGAGGCCCGTCCGGTCGTCGCGGATGGCGAAGCGCTGGAGCTTGTCGCGGTTCAGGCGCTCATAGACCTGGATGCCGTTCCAGGTCGTCGGCCCCTTGATGCTCTTGTCTCCCTGCCGCCCGAACTCGAGTGCCGCGGGCGCCATGCGGATCTCCTGCGTGCCGTCCCAAGGCATGCCGGTCCAGAGCTCCACGGGAATGAAGCGCCCGCGCGTCGCCGGATCGTAGGCACGCTGCCACGCGGACCAGTCCTCCGCGCGCGCCGCGCCGGCGAGCGCGAGGCAGAGCGCGAGCAGCACGAGAGCGCAATGCCCGGCATGAGCCGCGCGCTTCAGCGCGGCGGTTCCATGCCGTGCTTAGGCGTGGCTGCGGCCAGATCTTTGCGCAACGGCCATGCCCCATCAGAGTCTGCCGGGCCACATCGTAGGTAACCCCTCCGAAGGTAGTAGTCGAGCGCGTTCTGGCTGGACTCGAGACGTGCAGTCGAGTAGCCGGAGCCCCGTATGGAGGTTTCGGCGAATGTCAGAAGGATCGAGCCGACCCCGCGGCGGGAGCAAGCCGGCGAGACATACAGCGCCGCGACGCGGTCTCGGTCCACTTCTACCCAGCCGATCGCGGCCCCTTCCACGGCCACCCACACGTCATGTTCCCGCATCGCTCGCGCCACGCGGTCTGCTGCCCCGCGCGTGGCCCATCTTTCGGCCTGTTCCCTCGACATCGCTGGCACAGCCAGCGCGAGAATGGCACGACGCCGTATACTTGCGAGCGCTTCCTCGTCAGCGGCCTCGGCACGCCGAATCTGCATCACCCTCGGTTATTGCTTTGGCAGCTTGGCATCGAGAAACTCGTTCACCAGGGGGACGATGACGGGCATGCGCTCCATCAGCGTGACGTGTGTTGTGTTGGGCCATATGGCCAATCTCGATGCTGAGCGCGGCCGCAGGTCGCCGTGAATCTCGTCGCCCTTCAGGCGGAACATTTCCGAAATGTGCTCGAGCCGTACGCCGTCGGCATCGCCGTGGATGAAAAACATCGGCGCTTTGGTGGCCTTGAGCTTGTCGGCGCCGAAGTCGTACGGTTTCAAGTCGATCGCGATGACGCGCTTGACAAACTTCGGGAATTCGTTTGGCGTCGCGCTCAGTTTCTTGTATTCGGTTTCGATGGGCGAGCCTTTGAATGTTTCCGACGTTAGTTGCGGAAACATGTCGAGTGCTTCCTTGACCAAGCCATCGAGGCGGAACACAGCCGAAATGCTGACAACCTTACGCACTTTGCCCGGATGGCGGATGGCACACTGCATAGCGACGCCGCCCCCATGCTGTAACCGATGAGGTCCGCGCTTGGGATCTTGAGGTAATCGAGCAGCGCAGCCACATCGTCGGCGAGGTTTTCATAGCTGAAGTCGCGTTTGATGTCGGCCGTGCGCCCGTGGCCCTGCATTTCCAAGGCAATCACTGCCCGCGTTTTGGACAGTTCGCCGATCCACTCGGTCCAGTTGTTTGAAATGGTCATGAACGAGCCGTGGAGCAACACCACAGGAGCGCCGCTTCCGTGGACTTCGTAGTACATGTTGAGTCCGTTGACCGGCGCGTAGCCCGTCACGGCCGCGCTTTCTTCGGAGACCAGCCATACGCCTTGGCGCAGGCTCCACCCATGAGCATCGCGCGTTCGCTCTCGCTCAGCCGGTCGGTCTGGCGGAAGGGTTCGACGGCCTGTTCGTAGTTGACGACGGCGAAGGCGCGGGTCCAGTCGGTGCCCCATAGGCAGCGGTCGAACCCCCAGGCGTCGAACACGCGAGCGAGCGGGTCCCAGATGTCGGCGAACGGATAGGGTTGCCGCGACAAGGTGCACGCGCCGCTGACCTTGATCACCGCGTTCGGGCGCCTGGCGAGGTCGAGCACCTTGGGCAGATCGGCCCAGGGCTCCGGCGGAGCGGGCGGGGTGCGCGGCTGCATGATGGCCAGATGGTCGATGATGAATCGAGTGTCCGGGTGATGATCGATCAGCGCCGCGCCCGCGTCCACGTTGTCCCAGCACAGCATGTTGACCGGAAAATCGTGCCGCACGGCGGCGCGGAGGATCCGGGCCAGACCCGGGTCGCTCGGATCGCGGCCCGCTTCCTTCGTCATCATGATTCGGATGCCCACCGTCCCCGGTGTCTTCTTCCAGTCGGCGATGACGTCGGCCACCGCCGGATCATCCGGGTCGACCGGCTTGACGATGGCAAGACGATCGGGATGCGCGCGTTGCACCTCCACCGCATAGCTGGCGTCGTAGCGGTACATGGAAAAGGCGGAGATGAAGATCGCCCCGTCGACGCCGACCCGGTCCATCGCCGCCACCATCTCGTCACCCGTGACGTGATCGGGCCAGTTCGGGACGGTGTGCCAGGGCCGCTTCGGGGTGTTCGCCTCGTAGGCGTGGACTTGGGAATCGATGATCGCCATCGGGGCAGCCTCCGTGGCAGGCGGTGTTCAGCTGCGGGGCAAGATGTTGGCGGTCATCGTAGCACGGTCCCCTTCCCGCCGCCGTTCAACGCGATCGACATGACCGTGGCTGAGCGCCCTCGGTGGGCGGGGCACCGTCCGGCCGCAACGTGCGGTTGAAGAATGCGACGATCTCGCGATTCATCACCGCATGGAACGCGTCGCGATCGAAGCCGTCCGGGTCTCGCGCGCCCTCACCGGCTACGATCTTCAGCACCGTGGGAAAGCTCGCGACGAACGAGAAGTGCCCGGCACCCTTGACCAGCACGCATTCCCCGCGAGGCAGCGTCCTCGCCAGGCGCTCGCCATGATACTGCAGGCGCGTCAGGTCGTCCTTCTCCGCGGCGTAGACAAGCGCGGGAACCATGACCCTTGCCAGCGCATCGTCCGTGAATCGCACCGCGTTCGGCGCCATGAGCACCATGGACCGTACCCGCGGATCGCCGAGCTCCGGGAGGTGGCCGACCTCGCGCGCAGCATCGCGAGTGGCAGCGCCCCCGAAGCCGCAGAACCTGGCGTCGTCGGGATGCGCGAGGCAATGCGCGGCCTCGAGGCCGGGACTGGGGCGGGCACCGGCGACCGCCAGCGCCGTGTAGCCACCATTCGAATGCCCCACCACCCCGATGCGCTCACGCTCGATGTGAACCCCGAGGTCTCCGTCTTCCAGCACCGCATCAATGACGCGGAACACTTGCTTCGGGCGACCGACCCACACGGCGACGCCGGATACGTCGTTGCCCTTTCCTCGCGGATGGGTGGGCGCCGCGACGACGTAGCCTTGCGAGGCAAGCGTCATCGCCAGATCTCGGTGGAGCAAGGCCATGCCGCCGGCCCCATGCGAGACCACGATCGCCCCGAAGGCCCCTGCCGCCACCGGCGCGTTCTGGGCGACCGACATTTCGAACGCGATGCCTCGACAAACGAACGCCGGCAAGCGACACAGCGAGAGCGAGCCGGTCACGAAGAGACGAGCGGGCGCCGCGGCGGTGGGATACCAGAGGGCGACCGAGAATGTCTCGCCGGTCACCGCGTCTTGCAGCGCGATGGTGCGGTACCCGACGTTCCACGAGGGCACGGCTTCCGCCGTCGACACGATGCAGAGAAGCAGGACTGCGGGCACGAGGCGCACACGAGGCTTGAAGGCTGCGGCCAACCTCATCCCGATCTTACACGCACCACTGACGACCGCGGACCTCCATTCCTTGCTTGCTTGCGGTGCGCCTAACGCCGCAGTTCAGCCGCCGCACGTTGCACTCTCCAGCGCGGCGATTCGTCGTCGTTATCCGTCCAACTAGAACTATGTCGCGGCCGTGCGCGGGATGCACCCTTCGAAGATTGAAACCTCAACCGCGGCGCGCCGCCTCGATTGCAGCGATGTCGATCTTTTTCATCTGCATCATCGCATCGAACGCACGCTTGGCGACAGCGGGATCGGGATCGGTGACCGCTTTCGTCAGGACGATCGGCGTAATCTGCCAGGACAATCCCCATTTGTCCTTGCACCAGCCGCACGCGCTCTCCTGGCCTCCGTTGCCGACGATCGCGTTCCAGTAGCGATCCGTTTCGGCTTGGTCAGCGGTTGCGACCTGAAACGAGAACGCTTCGTTGTGCTTGAACGCAGACCCGCCGTTGAGCCCGAGGCACGGAACGCCCATCACCGTAAACTCGACGGTCAACACGTCCCCTTTCTTCCCCGACGGAAAGTCTCCCGGTGCGCGGTGCACCGCGCCGACGGACGAATCGGGAAAGGTCTTGGCATAAAACCGCGCCGCGTCCTCGGCGTCGCCATCGTACCAAAGGCAAATCGTGTTCTTTGCTTGCTTAACCATGTCACCTCTCCATCGTGATGAGCCCGAAGCTGGAGAAAACCGATGCGCTCACGGTCTTGGCCGACATTTGCGACCAGTCAATTCACAGTACCGTCGGAACGTCGAGCGACTCCCGTGCGACATAACGCCTGCGTTGAGCGACCGCGGCGAGCGAACGCGAGCCAGCGGTCCGGTCGAACGCGTTGTTCGGCGTGCACTGTCCCGGCTAACGGTCGGTCCGTTCTGCCGTCACGGATCGACGCTCCTGCAGGTTGAATCGATCCTCGTAGATCGGGCGGCCGCCCGTGGTCGGACCCGGATACTGAACGATAAGGATCTCGCCACCGGTCTGCGTGTGAAAGATATCTTCAAAGTGCGGATCGGGATGGAAAATCATCGTCCCCGGTCCGCACTCCCGACCGCCGATCTGAAACGTTCCCTCTAGGATGTACCAGACCTGCGCGAAGTCATGGTGGTGCAGTGGATGATGGGCCCCGGGTTCGAGCCGCAGGATGCCGGCGTTGGGCTCGGTCGGGCGTTCCTGCCGGGGATGGAACATCATCTTCCCAGTCTCCCCCGGCCATCGAATCGTCTCCCATTCGAGTTCGTCCCGGTGTCGCACCTCCATCTCGTGATGATCGGCGAACTTTGGGCCTTCGGCCATAGATCTCCTCCTTGGGAAAGGGCGCCCTTCGACTACACTCTACCCATCGGTAGGGACTCTCGCTCGCCTCCATGGGCGCCGCGTTCCAGGCAGAAGCGGCGAACGCGGGCATTGAACGCGCCAGGTTGCTCCATGTTGCTTACGTGACCAGCGTTAGGGATGAACGCAAGTTCGGAGCCTGGAATCGCCGCGCGCAGCTGCTCCGCGATGTGCGTAGGGCTGCGACGATCGTCGTCGCCCCATAGCAGCAGCGTGGGCACATCAATGTTTGGCAATAGATCTCTCGTGTCCATCTCGGCGGACGACATTGACATCAGGCGGAAGCCGATCGGGTGGAACTCTGAGACGATCGCGGCCAGCTCGTCTCGCACGCCTTGGGACGCAGCGTCGGTGAACATTCCGGGCAAGATCTTTGCGACGACGGCCGCGGGCGGCCCCGTTGCGTCGAGGAGGCAGGATGCCAATCGCTCCCTCCAAACCCGCTCGGGCAGTGAGCCCTTCCAGCCCGCGTAAGTGTCGGCCAGAATGAGACAGTGCAGACGTTCGGGATACAGGCGATAGAACTCCTGCGCGAGGATCCCGCCCCACGACAGGCCAACTACGTGCGCGCGGGCAATGCCGATGATGTCGAGGAAACCCGCGAGGCAACGTGCGTAGCTTCTGGTCGTAAACGTGTCCGGCGGGTCTGATGACGACCCGGCACCCGGCGCGTCCCATGCCACGACTCTGAATCGATCCGACAGCCCGGACAATTGGCTCCTCCAACACCGCGAATCACTGAGGAATCCATGAAGGAGTACGAGCCCTGCGCCCTGCCCGGCCTCCCTGTAGGCGATCGAAAAGCCGTCCACCTCTGCAGACCTCAACTCGGCGCCAGTCATCGCAGTCGGCCTAACTAGCATTAGACCTCACGAAGCGCCTCCAAGGTGGCCCTTTGCGCGCGCTTTACCGACAAGCTCCTCGAATGTCGACAGGTCATGAACGGCGCCCACTGCTCATACTTTGGAGATACGCTACGCGACGACCTCGAAGAGCGCGCCGTCGCTCCGCGGCGCCGTGACTTCGCCGATCACGACCGCCTGGGTATCTCCCGCGGCGCGCAGCGCGGCCAGCGTCGCCTCCGCCCGCTCCGCCGGCACCGCGAAGAGGAGCCCGCCGGAGGTCTGCGGGTCGAAGAGGGCGTCGAGCGCGGGATGCCGCTGGGCCGCTTCGGTCACGCGGAGGGCCCGCCGCGCCTTGGCGTTCTCGGGGTGGAAGGTGCTGCGGTGGCCCCGCGCGAGGAGCTCGCCCGCGCCGGGTAGTAGCGGCAGCGCGCTCAGATCGACCACCGCCGCGCACTTGCTGGCGCGCAGCATCTCGCCCAGGTGGCCGGCCAGGCCGAAGCCGCTCACGTCGGTGCAGGCACTCGCGCGCTGCTCGCGGGCCACGCGGCCGGCCGCCGCGTTGGTGCGGATCATGGACGCCTCGGCCGCCTGCATCCACTCCCCCCGCGCCCAGCCGCGCATGTCGGCGTAGAAGAGAACGCCGGTGCCCAGCGGCTTGGTGAGGATGAGCCGCTCGCCCGGCGAGACGCCGCCCTTGCGCAGCAGCGCGTCGGGGGAGGGCACGGTGCCGAGAATAGCGAAGCCCACGTGGAGCTCCGCGCCCGTCGTGGTGTGGCCGCCCACCACCGTGATGCCCTCGGGGTCGAGCGTGGCCCGCGCGCCCGCCATCACCTGGAAGAGCTGCTCCTCGGCGCGCGCGGGATCGGCCTCCGGCACTTCGACCGACGCCAATGCCCAACGTGGGATCGCGCCCTTGGCCCAGAGATCGCTCGCCGCGTTCACCGCGGCCACGCGGCCCACCAGGTAGGGATCGTCGGTGAAGGCGCGGAAGCCGTCCACGCTGGACACGATCACCTCGCCGCGCTCGGTGGCGACGGCGGCCGCGTCGTCGGGCACGCCGAGCCCCAGCACCACGCTGGGATCGTTCGTGGCGCCGAGTCGCTCCAGCGCCCGCGTCAGCGTGGACTCACCCACTTTGGCCGCACAGCCGCCGCAGACCATGTCGGCGTTGCCCATCACCGGCATGCGGGCGAACTCCGGCGCCGTCGCGCCGTCCTCGGCGAGCACCTGGAAGCGGCGCATGAAGCGGCGGTCGATCCAGTCCTTCAAGTGAAAGACGGAGGTTCCTTCGAACGACACGCCCCACTTGCTGCCGATAGCGCGACCGTCCCCCAGGTTGAGGAGGGAGAGGAAGTCGCGCTGCGGGTGGTAGGACTCGAGCGGATGCCCCATGAGCCTCGCGCGGAGGTTCTCCACGAGGACGGGCCCCTCGCGCACGGCGTAGACGCCGGCCTTCGGCAGGTCGGGGGCGCCCTCCAGGCTGGCGCAGTCGCCCACGGCGAAGACATCGTCGTGGTCCACGAGCTGCAGCGTCCGCCGCACCCGCACGAAGCCGCGCGCGTCCGTCGCCACCCCGGCGCCCTGGAAGATGTCGAGGCTCGCCGCCCCCGCCACCCACGCCACCGCGTCGCAGGGCAGCGTCTCGCCGCCGGCCAGCTGCACCGCGTCCGCGGTCACCGATGCCACCTGCGCGCCCAGACGGATCTCGATGCCGCGGCGACGGGCGTTTCCCTCCACGCGGCGCGCGGTGCCCGCGGGATAGCCGGGCAGCACGCGGTGGCCGCTCTCGAGCAGGGTCACCGACACGTCGCGCACGCCTTCGCGCTCGAGCCGGGCGCGAAAGCCGAAGGCCAGCTCCACGCCCCCCGCGCCCGCGCCCACCACGATGAGGCGGCAGCGCCCGCGCGCCTTGGCGGCGGCGACGAGCCCGTCGACCTTGTCAACGAAGCGGCCGATGGGCCGGGTGGGGACCGCATGGGCGCGGACGCCGGGCGTGTCGAGCCCGGCCACCGTCGAGCCCACGTCGAAGACGGCGGTGTCGTAGCGGAGCGGCGCGCGGTCCTCGAGGAAGACGAGGCGCTCCCGGGGATCCAGGCCCACCGCCGGCGCGTTGACGCAGCGGGCGCCCGCGCGGAGCGCCAGGGGCCGCACGTCGATCGCGAGCTCGTCGGCGCGATACTGGCCGGCCACGAAGCCCGGCACCATGCCGGAGTAGACGGCCACGGGCCGGTCGAGCACAACGGTGAGGCGCACGCCGGGGACGGGACGCATCGCCCAGGCGCGGAGCACCTGGATATTGGCGTGGCCGCCGCCGACCAACACGACGTCGTGGTGAATGCCACCCACCGAGGCAATCATGGGTACGTGATCGAGCGTATCACGGCGTTCCTGCGACTGGCGGAGGCTCCCGCGCTGAACGCGGACGCGGCGTGCGATCAGAGCGTGAGCTTGGTCTTCCCGTCGGTGTCGATCAGCATCGAGTCCGGGACGTACCCGACGTTGATCGACCGCATGAAGGCGAGCTGGGACGCGAAGGCTTCCTTGGCGAGGGGGTCCTTCTTGGCCCACTTAAACCACAGGGGAATGGCGTGGCGCCGGAATTTCTGGATGTCGTCCTCCGAGAGCCGGATGATCTGGACCCCCTGGGCCTTGAACTTGTCCCAGGCCGCGATGTTCTCCTTCTGGATGTAGGCGTACTGGTCCCACGAATGCTGGCGGGTCGCGGCAATCACGGTCTCCTGCAAGTGCTTCGAGAGCGCCGTCCACTTGGCCATGTTGACCGTGAGATCCATCAGGTCCACCGGCTGGTGGAGGCACGGCGTCGACGGCGGCCCCATGATGATGTACTTCGCGACCTCGCCGAAGCCCAGATTGTAGTTCACCGCCGGCCCCGTGTAGTCCGAAGCGTCGAGGAGGCCCTTTTCGAGAGCCTGATACACCTCGCCCCCGGGAAGGATCACGGTGGAGACCCCGGCTAGGGCAAAGATCTCGGCGATCATCCCGCCGGGATAGCGGATCTTCTTTCCCTTGAACTCCTCGAAGGAGCGGATGGGAACCTTGGAGTGGATCAGGTTCAGGTCGTGCTGGATCGGGCCGACGAAGAACATGCCGTGCTCTCGGTACGCCTTCCGGGCGATCTGCAGCCCTCCGAGCTCGAAGTACCAAGTCTCCCAATGGTCTGGACGATCCAGTCCCAAGGGATACGAGGAGAGGAAAGCGGATACCGGCATGAACCCGGACCAGTAGTTGGAGAAGCAGTGCATGGCATCCAGCACGCCCCCCTTGACGGCATTGAACACCTCGAAGACCCCGACAACGCCCTTTTCGGGAAACGGTTGGATCTGCAGCTTCCCCTCGGAGAGCTCCTTCACGTTCGCGCAGAACTTCTGGAACATCTTGTAGCCTGCTGTCCCCGGCTGCCAGGCACTCTGGACGCGCCACTTGATCGGGGTCTGGGCGCGGGCCACAGCGGGGAACCCCAGCGCCGCGCTACTGCCGGCAAGGGCGGCCGCCTTGAACAGTCCGCGCCGCGATGTGGAGGTCTCCGCCTTCGGGCCGCCTTTGGTTCTCATGCCTGTTCTATAGGCTCTGCCGGTCAGAGTGTCAAGAACGGTGCTAACTTGCTGCACATTGACCAGGCTCCGACCGCCTGATAGCATCCCGGCGAAGCATAGACGCTCCCGAATGTCCCTTCACGACATTGAAGGCCCCGTCGGTTCGGCCGGGGAAGCGACGCCGGGCCGGGGTGAGAAGCTCGCTCGCCTCCTCCTGGCCTACTCGCCCCTGGGCCGGCTCGTGCGACGCGTCGCGCGGATCCGCGCGTCGGTCCACTCCAAGCTCCTTGCCGCGTTTCTCCTGATCGCCGTCCTCCTCATCGCGATGGGAGCCCTGAGCCTACAGGCGATCGCGAGCGTGGCCCGCCAGAGCCGCCTCCTGGACCAGGCGCGAGAGCGGGTGGACGCCGCCCGCCAGATCGAGCACGCTCTCGGGCTTCAGATGAGCTTCACGCGGAACGCGCTGCTCGTGCGCGACGACGCCACCATCGAAAGCATGTTCCGCGAGAACAATCGCTTTCACGACACCTTCAATCGCCTCGAAGCGGCGGCGCCGCCCGGCCAGCGTGCGACCATCCAGCAGCTCCGCGACACGCAGGATAAGGTCATGGCCACGGTGGTCCGGATCGCGCAGCTCATCCGCGAGGACAAGGCCGACGAGGCGATGGCCCTCCATCTGGACGACGGGCTATCCCCTGTATCGGGAGATCGCAACCCTCGTCACCCGGGCCGTCCGGAACGAGGAGGCGGGCATGGGCCAGCTCCGGGAGGGCGTCGAGGCCACCTACCGTCGGGCCCTCCTGCTCACCGGCGGCTTCGCGGCCGCGTCCATGGTCCTGGCCCTGGGGCTCGGATTCGTCATCTCCTGGTCCTTCATCCTCCCCGTCCGAGAGGCCGAGGGGTTTCTCGGCAAGATCGCCAAGGGCAACTTCAACGCGAGCATCGACGTGGCGAACCGCGACGAGTTCGGGGCCCTCGCCCGCCGGATGAACGAGATGAGCCGCGAGCTCCATCAGCTCTACGAGGATCAGCGGCGGGCGGAGCATCAGCTCCGTGCGCTCAACGCCGAGCTCGAGCGGGCCAGCAAGGCAAAATCCGACTTCCTCGCCAGCATGAGCCACGAGCTGCGGACGCCCATGAACGCCATCCTCGGCTTCACCGAGATGATCCACGACGGCCTCTACGGCGAGGTGCCACCCGAGATCCGCGAGCCGGTCTCCGACATCCACACGTGCGGCAAACAGCTCCTCGGCCTGATCAACAATGTCCTCGACCTCTCCAAGATCGAGGCCGGGCACATGGAGCTCGCCCTCGGCGAGTACGTGGTGGACGACATCGTCAACACCGTCGCCCTCTCCCTGCGCTCGCTGGCCGCCACGAAGGGACTCGAGCTCGTCGCCACCCTGTCCCCCGACCTCCCGCTCTGCGTGGGCGACGGCAAGCGGATCACCCAGTGCCTGACGAACCTCGCCGGCAACGCGCTCAAGTTTACAGCGGAAGGTCGTGTCGAGATCCGGGTCGAAGTGCAGGGGGACGCCGTGCTCTACGCGGTGTCCGACACCGGGATCGGCATTCCCGCCGATCAGGTGGGGAACATCTTCGAGGAGTTCCGCCAGGCCGACGTCACCGTCAGCCGGGATTTCGGAGGCACCGGACTCGGGCTTTCGATCACCCGCAAGCTGGTCGAGCTGCACGGGGGGCGCGTCTGGGTGGAGAGCGAAGTGGGGAAGGGCTCGACCTTCTTCTTCACGATTCCGGCGCGGGTGACGCGCGAGGCAACCGCGTGAAGACGATCCTCTACGTGGAGGACAACGAGTTCAATCGGAAGATCGTCCGGCACCTCCTCGGGCGTACTTCCTACCGCCTGATCGAGGCCGTCGACGGCGAGGCGGGGGTGACGACGGCGCGCGAGGCGCTTCCCGACCTCGTGATCATGGACATACAGCTGCCGAAGCAGTCGGGGCTCGAGGCCACCCGCGAGCTCCGCGCCGATCCCGCCACCGCGCGCATCCCGATCATCGTCATCACGTCGTTCGCGCTCGCGGGCGACGAGGAGAAGGCGCGGGAGGCGGGCGCCGCCGCCTATCTGGCGAAACCGTATAGCCCGCGCGAGCTGCTGCAGATGATCCGGAACCTCGTCCCGGAGAGCTGACGCGCGCGAGGCTCCTCTACGGAGCCGGCTCGGGGAGCTCGGGCGGGGGCGACGCGAGCCCGCTCTTGGCGCTCACCTCCGGCCCGCAGGCCGCCGGCGGCCGCACCAGGTCGCCCCCGCCGGGGCTCAGCGAGCACGAGGCGATGGCCTGCGTGTACACGCCGAGGCTCGCGCTCCCGGGGACCCCCGGCGCCAGGGGAGGCGCCACGGGCGGCGCCAGCGGGGACACCACGGGCGGCGCCAGCGGGGATACCATGGGCGGCGCCCGGGGGTGCAGCAGAATCCCGTTGAAGAAGATCTGGCCGGGGACGCAAGGCTGATCGGCCCCGCCCCCGTCGCCGTCGCGGTGAAGCTCGCCCCGTCCGTCTCCGTAACGAACAAGCCCCCTGAGCCGGCGCTGGCCGTGATCGTGCCCGCCGTCGTCCGGACGGGAACGCTCGCCGTGCCGATGCCGCTCGTCCCCGCCGTTGGCGTGGTCAGGATGACCGAACCCGTCCCGGTGGCGAGGAGCCCGCCGGCGCCGTGGTCGATCGAGCCGCCGGTGACGTTGCCGCCGGTGTTGGTGGCCACGGTGATCCGTCCTCCCGATCCGGTCGTGACGTTGCCGAGCCGCCCCGCCCGTTCCGCCCGCGGCCGCGTTCACGTTCACCCGGAAAGCGGGAGGGTAACACGCGCGCTCCAGAACCACGGCAATCTGAGATGGCTCGCGCCACCCGCGCCGGGTAGTGCTACCGCTCGGCGTCGGGGCCCTTCCTGGGGTAGCCCAGCGCCTGGAGACTCTCCGCGATCTCGCCGAGGATGGCGGGGTCGTCGATGGTGGCGGGGGCGTTGTACTCGACGCCGTCGGCGATGCGCTTCATGGTCCCGCGCAGGATCTTCCCCGAGCGGGTCTTGGGCAGGCGCTTCACCAGTGTCACCACCTTGAATGAGGCCACGGGGCCGATGCGCTCGCGCACCATCTCCACCAGCTCGCGGGTGATGTCGGCCTCGGGGCGGGCCACCCCGGCCTTGGTCACGGCGAAGCCCACGGGGATCTCGCCCTTGATCTCGTCGGCCACCCCCACCACCGCGCACTCCGCGATGTCGGGATGCGCGGCGAGCACTTCCTCCATGGCGCCGGTGGAGAGGCGATGCCCCGCCACGTTGATGATGTCGTCCACGCGGCTCATGATGTAGAGGTAGCCATCCTCGTCCTGATAGCCCGCGTCTCCAGTCAGATAGAAGCCCGGATGTCTTTCGAGGTACGACTTCTCGTAGCCCGCGTCGTTGTTCCAGAGCGTGGGTAGACAGCCGGGCGGCATCGGCAGACGGATGGCGATGCTGCCGATCTGGCCGCGCGGCATCTCGGCGTTGTCCTCGGCGAGCACCCGCACGTCGTAGCCGGGCACGGCCTTCGTGGGCGAGCCCGGCTTCACCGGCAGCATGCCCATCCCCACGCAGTTGGCGGCGATGGGCCAGCCCGTCTCGGTCTGCCACCAGTGGTCGATCACCGGCACCTGCAGCCGCTCGCGCGCCCAGTGGAGTGTGTCGGGATCGCAGCGCTCGCCGGCGAGGAACAGCGTGCGGAACCGCACGAGGTCGTACTTGCCGATGAAATCGCCGCGCGGGTCCTCCTTCTTGATGGCGCGGAACGCGGTGGGGGCGGTGAAGAGCGCGCTCACCGCGTGCTGAGAGACGACTCGCCAGAACGCGCCGGGGTCCGGGGTGCCGACCGGCTTCCCTTCATAGAGGATGGTCGTGCAGCCCTTGAGCAGCGGCGCGTAGACGATATACGAGTGACCGACCACCCACCCGATGTCGGACGCCGCCCAGTAGACCTCTCCGGCGCCCATCCCATAGACGTTCCCCATGCTCCACTTGAGCGCGACGGCGTGGCCGCCGTTATCGCGCACGACGCCCTTGGGAATGCCGGTGGTGCCGGAAGTGTAGAGGATGTAGAGCGGGTCAGTGGCCTCCACCGGCACGCACTCCACCGCGGGCGCGCCCGCGAGCGCTTCGCCCCAGTCCACATCGCGTCCCGCCACCATCGGCGCGCGCTCCTGCGGGCGCTGCAGCACCATGCAGCGCTCGGGCTTGAAGCGCGCGAGCGCGATGGCGCCGTCCAGCAGGGGCTTGTAGGGGATGACGCGGCTCCCCTCGATGCCGCACGAGGCGGAGAGGATCACCTTCGGCTTGGCGTCGTCGATGCGCGCGGCCAGCTCCTTGGGGGCGAACCCGCCGAACACGACCGAATGGATGGCGCCGATGCGCGCGCAGGCGAGCATCGCGATCACCGCCTCCGGCACCATCGGCATGTAGATGATGACGCGGTCGCCCTGGTCCACGCCCAGCCGCCGCAGGGCGCCCGCGAAGCGCGCGACCTCGTCCTGGAGGGCGGCGTACGTGAAGGCCTTCACGGTTCCCGTCACCGGCGAGTCGTAGATCAGCGCGAGCTGCTTCCCCCGGCCGCGGTCCACGTGGAGATCGACGGCGTTGTAGCAGGTGTTGAGCCGCCCACCCACGAACCAGCGGTAGTACGGCGGCCGGCTGTCGTCGAAGACGCGATCCCAGCGCCGATCCCAGTAGAGATCCTCGGCCGCCGCGGCCCAGAAGCCCTTGGGATCCCGCGCCGCCCACGTGTATTGCGCGTCGTACACGCTTCGCATGGCCCCACCCTACCCGGCGCCGCCCGCGGCGCGCAAGCCCGCCCCACGTCGCGTGCTAGCCTGGGTCATGTCGTTGACGCCGGCGAGCATCTCCTTCCAGGGCCGCGAGTGGACCGGCGAGACGCTCACGACGATGGCGGCGGGCTGGCACGCGCGCGTGCGCGAGCGGCTGCCGGTGGCGCCGGAGGCGGTGGCCCTGGTTGCGCGCAGCCATCCCGAGACCTTCGCGCTGCTCTTCGCGCTGTCCGCCCTGCCCACCACGGTGGTGCTGCTGCATCCCGAGTCCGCGACCTGGCGGAGTGCGCCGCCCTTCCCCGCCGTGATGCCGGTGTTCCTCACCCCCGCCACCGCCGCGCTGGCGCCCGCGCTCGCGCAGGCGGGACTCGCACCCGTGCCGCTGCCGGCGCCGGGCCTCCCCGCCACGCCGGCGCCCGCCTACTTGTCGGGGCCCGGCTTCGTCATCTTCACCTCCGGCTCCACCGGAACGCCCAAGCCGGGCTTCCGCGCCACGAAGGGACTTCTGCTCGTCGCTCGCACCATCGCCGAGACCTACGGGCTTCGCCGCGGCGCGCGTATCGCCGGCTGCCTGCCGCTGGCCACCTCGTTCGGGCTCACCCAGAACGCGCTCCTCCCCGCCTATCTCGGCGGACACCTCGACCTGCTCGAGCGTTTCGACCATCGCTCACTCCTCCAGCTCTTCGCGCGTGACGCCTACGACTACTGGCCCGGCACCGCCCTGATGGCAGATCTCCTCGTGCGGGCCCCGCTCGGCGACTGGGCGGGGCGCGCACCCGCCGTCTGCCACATCAGCAGCGGGCATGTTCCGGAAACGGTGTATCGCGGCTTCCTCGCGCGCTTCGGCGTGCCCATTCGCCAGAGTTACGGGCGCACGGAGTGCAGCTTCATCACCTCCGACGCGGGGCCGGTGGCGTCGCTGGAGCCGGAGACGGTAGGCTTTCCATCCCGCGGCGTGGAGATTCGCTGCGGAGAGACGCCGGAGACGGCCGGCCCGCCGGGCGAGCGGGGGCGGATCTGGATCCGCGCGCCGTGGCACAGCGAGGGCTACGGCTATCCGCCGCACCTCGAGCCGATCGCACGGCCGGATGGATGGTGCGGCACCGAGGATGTCGGCACCATGACGACCGCGGGACGCCTCATCATCCTCGGCCGCATGGACGACTGCTTCAAGACCGCGGGCGGCTATCTCGTGAGCGCGGCCCAGGTGGCGGGGGCGCTGCGGCGCCATCCCGGCGTGGCCGACGTGGTGGCGGTGCCGGTCCGGCGCCGCGGCGCCAGCGTGCTCGGCGTGCTCGTGGCCGCGCGCGGCGCCCTCGCGCCCGACGACCTGCGCGCGCTGGCGCGTCAGGCGCTGCCCGCCTGGAGCCAGCCCGCGGTCGTGGCGGTGCGCGCGGAGATCCCCGCGCTCGTTACCGGCAAGCACGACCGCGAGGCGTGTATCCGCCTGCTGGAGGCCGAGCTGGGCGACAGCGCGGGCGCGGTGGCCGCCACGCCGTGAGCGCGCGCCCGACGCTGATCGACGAATACCTGCCCGAGTTCGACGCGGTGGAGCGTCACGCCACCATCGTCCGCGCCGCGCCCGCGCGGGTCTGGACGGCGCTCCGCCGCACCGACTTCGGCCGCTCGCCGCTGATCGGCGGCTTGCTCGCGCTCCGGACGATTCCGGCGCTGCTGACCGCGCCGCGCGTTCCACCGCCGCCGGGTCTCGCGCGGCGCGGCGGGGCGCTGACGCTCGACACCATTCTCGCCGCCGGCTTCGCGCTGCTCGACGAGCGACCCGAACGGGAGATGCTCATGGGCGTGGAGGGACGATTCTGGGCGGCGCGGCGCGACCTCCGCGCGACGGATTCGCAGCGCTTCCGCGCGCCCCTGGCGGCCGGGCTGGCCCGTGGCGCCTGGGATTTCCGCCTGGAGCCGGTGGAGGGAGGAATGACACGGCTCAGCACCGAGACCCGGGTGCGCTGCGCGGACGCGGCGGCCCGGCGGCGCTTCCTCCCCTACTGGGTGCTGGTGCGGCCGGGGAGTGGCCTCATCCGTAGGGCCATGCTGGCGGCCATCCGCCGGGCCGCGGAAACGGCATCGTAGGCCCAAGGTCGCACGGACGGCCCGGGGGACCGTGATAGACTCCAGCCAGGCGTAGAGGCCGCCACTCCGATGCGAACTTCCTATCGTGCAACCACGGTTCGCAACATCCTCTGCGTGTTTCCGCGCTACACGCCGTCCTTCGGCACCTTCCACCATTCCTACGCGCTGCTGGGCGGCGTCCGCGCCTTCATGCCCCCGCAGGGGCTGCTCCTCATCGCCAACTACCTGCCGGAGTCCTGGCGCGTGCGCTTCGTGGACGAGAACCGCCAGCCCGCAACCACGGAGGACTTCCGCTGGGCCGACGCGGTGCTCGTGTCCGGCATGCACGTGCAGCGGCCGCACATCGAGGACATCTTCGAGCGCGCGCATCGCTGGGACCGGCCGGTGGCCATCGGCGGGCCGTCCGCCTCGGGCTGCCCCGAGATGTATCCCGACGCCGACTACGTGCACGTGGGTGAGATGGGCGACGCGACCGACCGTCTCATCGAGATGCTCGACACGACCGACGGCCGGCCCGAGAAGCAGGTACTGCTCACCACCGACGAGCGGCTGCCGCTGTCGTCGTTCCCGATGCCGGCCTACGACCTCATCTCGATCCCGGAGTATTTCCTGGCCAGCGTGCAGTTCTCGAGCGGCTGCCCGTTCACGTGCGAGTTCTGCGACATCCCCGCGCTCTACGGCCGAAACCCGCGCCTCAAGACGCCGGAGCAGGTCATCGCCGAGCTGGACCGCCTCCGCGCGGGCGGCGCCCAGTCCGTCTACTTCGTGGACGACAACTTCATCGCCAACCCGAAGGCCGCCCAAGACCTGCTGCCGCACGTGATCGCCTGGCAGAAGCGGCACCGCTATCCGCTCCGCATCGCCTGCGAGGCGACGCTGAACATCGCCAAGAGCGAGCAGATCCTCGCCCTCATGCGCGAGGCGGGCTTCGTGACGATCTTCTGCGGCATCGAGACGCCGGAGCCCGAAGCGCTCCAGGCGATGTCGAAGGCGCAGAACCTGCGCCTGCCCATCCTGGACGCGGTCGAGAAGATCAACGCTTACGGCATGGAGGTCGTCTCCGGCATCATCGTCGGGCTCGACACCGACACACCGGACTCGGCCGACCGCATCATCCAGTTCATCCGCGAGTCGAACATCCCCATCCTGACCATCAACGTGTTGTACGCGCTCCCGAAGACGCCGCTCTGGACGCGACTCGAGCGCGCCGGCCGCATCCGCAACGAGGCCGGCCGCGAATCCAACGTGGACTTCCTCATGTCCTACGAGAGCGTGCTCGGCATGTGGCGCCATTGCATCGGCGCCGCCTACGAGCCCGGCTTCCTCTACGCCCGCTACACCCACCAGCAAGCGCACACCTTCCGGCATCGGCTCCCCTATCCGATCGACTTCCGCCGCCTCTCTCCCGCCAATGTCCGGCGCGGGATTGGCATCTTCGCGCGCCTGTTCTGGCGGCTCGGCGTGCGCGGCCACTACCGGCGCGACTTCTGGCGCATGACGCTCCGGATGCTCGGCACCGGGCGCTTCGAGCAATACGTGCACAGCACGGTGGTCAGCCACCACCTCATCGAGTTCGCGCGCCAGTCCCTCGCGGGGCTGACCGAGTCCTCGTTCTACGCCCCCGCCCCGACCAGCACGCTCGCTCCCGCTTTGGACGCCGACGGGTAGTGCTCGCCGCCTGGGGACGCTTCGTCCATCAGCATCGCTGGGCCGTCCTCCTCCTTTCCGCGCTGACGCTGATCCCCTCCGTCTGGCTGGTGCTCCGGGGGGGGACCTTCGACAACAACCCGGTCCCGCGCTTCACCGAGTCGGGGCGCGCGATCGGACTCATCGAGCAGGAACTGCCGAAGCGCCCGCCCTCCTTTGGCCTCATCCTGAGCAGCGGCGAGCACACGGCCAAATCGCCCGCCTTCGAAACCGCGGTGCGGCAGGCGCTCGAGCCCCTCCGCGCCGACGCCCGGGTGGAGCGGGTGGTGACTCCCTACGACGATCCCATGCCGGACTCCGGACGCATCTCGCGGGACGAGCATCGCGTCCTCGTGACCGTCGAGCTGAAGGGCGGGCCTTCGGAGCTCTCCGCGATGAGCCTGGGGCAGAGCGAGAGCGGCATCTATCCCGAGCTCCGGGCGAAGGTGCGCTCGGACACGCTGCAGGTCGTCCCCGTCGGCACGATGGCGTTGAACCACGACTTCACCGAGACCGCCACGCGCGCGATCAGACGTGCTGAACGCGTGATCTGGCCGGTGGTGCCGATCCTGCTGGTGCTCGTCTTCGGCTCCGTGGTAGGCGCGGCCCTTCCGCTCGGCGTGGGCGTCCTCGGCGTCACCGCCGGCATGGCGGCCGCGATCGCGCTCTCGTACGCCATGCCCGTCTCCGTGTACGCGGTCAACGTGGTCTCGATGGTCGGCTTCAGCGTAGCGGTCGACTACTCCCTCTTTGTCATCAGCCGGTACCGCGACGAGCTACGGGACGGGCGCGTCGGGCCGGCCGTGCTCGCGCGTACCCTCGCCACCGCCGGCCGCGCCGTTCTCTTCTCCGGCCTCACCGTGGCCATCGGCCTCCTCGGCATGCTCTGCCTCCAGCTCCGCAGCATGGTGTCGATGGGCCTCGCCGGCACCGCGGTCGTGCTCCTCGCGGTGGCGTTCTCGCTCACGTTCCTCCCCGCCCTCCTCGCCATTCTCGGCCGCCGCGTGGACGCCCTTCGTATCCCCTATCTGCATCCGGACCAGTCCGCGCTCAGCCAGCGCGCCTGGCAATGGCTGGCCGCGGTGGTGATGGCGCATCCGTGGCGCGTGCTCGTCCCGGTGGTGATCGGGCTCATCCTCGTGGGCTCGCCTTTCCTGCGCCTCCGCCTCGCCGGCAGCGACGCCAGCATCCTTCCGCCGAGCGCGGAGTCTCGGCGTGGTGAAGAGCTGCACCGGGCGGACTTCGCCGCGGGGGAGTCGAGCCACATCGTGGTGGTGCTCCACGACGCGCAGGGCCGGCTGCGCGCCGCCGAGTCGGTCGGCCGTGCCTACGACTTCGCCCAGTGGCTCGGCAAGCTCCCCCACGTGAGCCGCGTCCAGGGGCCGGTGGCGCTGCATCCCCAGATCACCCGCAACCACTATCTGCAGATCTTCGCGGCGAACCCCGAGATGCTGCCCGTGTTCATCCGGGCGGCGGTGGCGCAGACCGCGAGCGCACGGCTCATGGTCCTGGCCGTCTCCACCCCGCTGCGGGCCGGCTCGCAGGAGGCGCACGACCTCGTACGCGCCATCCGGGCCGCGCGCCCCCCACTGGAGGCGGAGATCCTCGTCACCGGCCAGAGCGCTGTGGATATGGACATCGCGGCGGTCATCGGCCGGAACGCCCCGCTCACGGTGGCGGTGATCGTGGTGGCGACCTATGTCGTCCTCTTCCTCCTCCTGGGCTCGCTGCTGCTGCCGCTGCAGGCGGTGGTGATGAACGTGCTGTCGATCAGCGCGTCCTACGGGGCGCTCGTGTGGATCTTCCAGGACGGCAATCTCCAGCGCTGGCTCGCCTTCACGCCCGGCCCCATCGAGACCTCCACCCCCATCATCATGTTCTGCGTGATGTTCGGGCTGTCCATGGACTACGAGGTCTTCCTCCTGAGCCGGGTGCGCGAGGAGTACGACCGGGTCGGCAACAACGCTCGCGCGGTGGCGGCCGCGCTCGAGCGCACCGGCCGCCTCATCACCGGCGCCGCCGCCATCATGGCCGCGGTGTTCTTCGCCTTCGGCGCCGCCGACATGGTGCCCATCCAGGCTATCGGGATCGGCATGGGCATCGCGGTGGTGGTGGACGCCACCATCGTGCGGGCTCTCCTCGTGCCCGCCACCATGCGCCTCATGGGCCGCTGGAACTGGTGGGCGCCGGCGCCGCTCGCACGCCTGCACCGGCGGCTGGGCCTCGGGGCGGCGCACTGAGATGGCAGGCGCGTACGACATCGTCGTCATCGGCGGGGGCGCGGCCGGCTACACCGCCGCGATGTTCGCCGCGCGCGACCGCTTCCGCACCCTGGTGCTGGAGCGCTTCGCGTCGGGCGGCCAGGTGCTCAACTGCGAGCACATCGATAACTACCCCGGCTTCCCCGACGGCGTCGCCGGCTACACGCTCGGGCCCGCGCTGCAGCAGCAGGCGAACAACGCGGGCGCGGAGCTCCAGATGAGCGAGGTGACGGCGGTGCGGCGCGAGGGCGACGGCGTACTCGTGGAGACCGACGGCGAGCCCGTGCGCGCCCGGACCCTCATCGTCGCGTCCGGCTCCCGCTTCACGACGCTTGGCGTCCCCGGCGAGGCCGAGTTCGTGGGCAAGGGCATCTCCCACTGCGCCTCCTGCGATGGGTCCTTCTTCATGAACCAGCCGGTGGCGGTCGTGGGCGGCGGTGACGCCGCCGTGGACGAGGCCACGCACCTCACGCAGTACGCCGCGCAGGTGACCGTGGTTCACCGGCGCGACGCGCTGCGCGCGGCCACGGCGCTCCAGGAGCGCGCGCGCAACAACCCGAAGATTCGCTTCCGCTGGAACGCCGCGGTGCGCGCCATCGAGGGCGCCGAGGCCGTGCAGCGCCTCCTCGTCGAGGACCTCGCGACCGGCGCGCGCGAGCCGATGGCGGTGAGCGGCGTGTTCATCTACGCCGGCCTGACCCCCAACACCGAGTTCCTGAGCGGCCTGGTCCCGCTCGATGCCGCCGGCCAGATCGTCACCGACATCGAGATGCGCACCGCGGTGCCCGGCATCCTCGCCGCCGGCGACGTCCGCGCCCAGTCGGCCCGTCTCCTGGCCGCCTCCGCCGGCGACGGTGCCACCGCGGCAATGGCGGCGGTGCGCTATCTCCGCACCGGCGCCTGGTCGCGCTGACCTGCCGCTTGCGCGCCACCGGCGCGCGGTCTACCATCACGCTCACGTTCGGCGGAGCCCGCTGACCGCCGCCTCGGAGACCACGGCCATCATTCGAAAGCGCCGCCCGCCCATCGTCACGCGCGTGCTGCTCGTCCGGCACGGACGCACGCCGACAACCGGCTCCGTGCTGCCCGGCCGCGCGCCCGGCCTGCACCTCTCGGACGACGGAAAGAAGGAAGCCGCCGCGACCGCCGAGCGCATCGCCACGCTCAAGGCGGTGGCCGCCGTCTACACCTCTCCCCTCGAGCGGGCGCGGGAGACGGCCGAGATCATCGCGGCCCGGCGGGGCCTTGCCGTTGGCACCGAGGCCGGCCTGCTCGAGTGCGATATCGGCGACTGGACGGGCTGGGAGATCACCAAGGCCGCGAAGACGCCGGAGTGGACGGTGGTGCAGCGCCACCCGAGCGCGTTCCGCTTTCCCGGCGGCGAGTCCTTCGTGGAGATCCAGACACGCATGACGGGCACCATCGCCGCCCTCGTGGCCCGGCATCCGGGCGAGACGGTGGTCGCCGTCTCCCACGCCGATCCCATCAAGACCGCGCTGGCGCACGCCCTCGGCACGCCGCTGGACCTTTTCCAGCGCATCATGATCGCCACCGCCTCGATCAGCGCGGTGGCCTACGGCCGCACCGGCCTGGCCGTGCTCACCGTGAACTCGACCGGCGGCGATCTCGCGGGGCTCGTGGGCTGATGGCCGATTCCTACGACTTCGAGGCGCCCGACTTCTTCACCACCGGCACCGTGGGCACGCCGGGACGCCGCGTCTTCTACCTGCAGGCGCGCGAGGGCGGCCGCGTCGTCACCCTCAAGCTCGAGAAGGAGCAGATCGGCGCGCTAGCGGAGTATCTCGCCAAGCTCCTCGCCGACCTGCCCGCGCCGGGTCCCCTGCCCCAGGACATGGCGCTACTCGAGCCCGTCGCGGAAGCCTGGGTGGTGGGCTCGCTCGGCGTCGCCTACGACGAGACCGCCGACCGCATCCTCATCGTGGCCGAGGAGCTGACGGAGGAAGCGGAGGACGAGGACGACGAGGAGGAAGAAGAAGGCGAGGGCGAGGAGCGCGCGGAGGCGGAGGCGCCGGAGCGCACGGCGCCGACCGAGGCGGAGGAATCGCCCGACACCGCCAAGGCCCGCTTCCGCCTCACGCGCCCGCAGGCCGCCGCCTTCGTCGAGCGGGGGCGCGCGCTAATGCAGTCGGGCCGGCCCATCTGCCGCACCTGCGGCCTGCCCATCGATCCCGACGGTCATCCCTGCCCGGGCACCAACGGGCACGTCCGGCACTGAGCCCTCGCCGCGCGCGCAACATGCCCAAGGGGCCCACGGCCCTCGACCTCCTGAGCCGCGGCGACATCGAGGTCAAGGGGCGCCTGCCGGCCTCGTCGAACATCACCCTGCTCGTGGAGTGCGCGCTGAAGGGCGCCACCGCGCTGGCGGTGTACAAGCCGCGCAAGGGGGAGCGCCGCCTCTGGGACTTCGCGCCGGGGCTGTGGAAGCGCGAGGTGGCCGCCTACCTCCTGTCCGAGACGCTCGGCTGGGGGCTGGTGCCCCTGACGGTGCCGCGCGAGGGGCCGCACGGTGAAGGGTCGCTGCAGCTCTTCATCCACGCCGACTTCGAGCAGCACTACTTCAGTCTGCTCGAGGACGCCACGCACCACGACACGCTCCGCCGCATCTGCCTGTTCGACCTCCTCGCCAACAACGCCGACCGGAAGAGCGGGCACTGCCTGCTGGGGCCGGAGGGGCGCATCTTCGCCATCGACAACGGCCTGGTGCTTCACGTGGACCCCAAGCTCCGCACCGTGATCTGGGACTTCGCGGGCGAGCCCATCCCGCCGCCGCTGCTCGCGGACCTGCGGCGCCTCCTCGACGGCGGCGTGCCGGAGCCCCTCGCCGAGCTGGTGGCCCCCAAGGAATGCATGGCCCTCCGGGCGCGTGCGGAAGCGCTGCTGGAAGCCGCCGCATTCCCCACCGATCCGTCCGGCATGCGCTATCCCTGGCCGCTCGTCTAGTGCCCGACCGCTCCGACGGCACCGACGCCGTCACGCGCTTCGCCCTCCCGCTGCTGCTGATCGCCGACAGCCTCTACTACGTCTTCGCGCGCCTGCTCCTGCCGCACTTTCCGCCCGCCGCCGGCGCCTTCTACATGATGGCGGCCGGCGCGGTCCTGGTCTTCGCCTTCCTCGGGGGGCGCGTGAGCCTGAGCGCCCTCAAGCGCCATCCGTGGTTCTTCCTCGCCATCGGCCTGTTGGTGGGCGTCAACACCAACATGGGCTTCGTGGCCGTGCGCTATGTGGACCCCGGCACCGCGTCGCTCCTGTCGCGCACCTCCATCCTGTTCAGCCTGGCGCTGGGCATCCTGTGGCTGCGCGAGCGCCTGACGCGCGTGGAGGTGGCCGGCACGGTGGTGGCGCTGATCGGTGTGGCGGTGATCAGCTTTCAGCCCGGCGACTATCTCCGCGTGGGCGCGCTGATCGTGATCGCGTCCACGCTGCTCTACGCGCTCCACTCCGCGGTGGTGAAGCGCTACGGCGGCGACATCCCCTTCGGCGAGTTCCTCTTCTACCGCGTGGCCGCGGTGGCCGCCGTCCTCTTCGTGCTCGCGGTGGCCCAGGGCGCGCTGGTCTGGCCGTCGGCGGTGGGCTGGGGCTGGCTTCTCCTCGCGGGTCTGGTCAACGTGGTGATCAGCCGCGGGCTCTACTACCGCGTGCTGCGGCGCATGGACATGAGCGTGCTCACGATCATCCTCACGCTCACGCCGGTGGTCACGTGGCTCTGGTCGATCGCGCTCTTCGGGGGACGCCCGACGCTACAGGAGATGACGGGCGGGGTGGCCACGCTCGCCGGCGTGCTCATCGTGACGGCGAGCCGGGCGGGGCTGCTGGGGGCGACTATGCCCGGGGAAAGAGGAGCGGGGCAAACCAGGTGAACCCGCCATACGCGCTGACCGCCACCTCCATCGTGGCGGCCGCGAGAAGCGCCAGGCGCGGAAGGCGGTACGGGGCGAACACGGTGCACACGAGGCACGTGAGCGCGAGCAGGGGCGCGACCAGGATCCTGAGCACGGAGAGCCCGGCCCACGTCGCGAGAGGCGAAGGCGGCGGCGCATGCCGGCCGATGGCGAAGAGGACCACGGCGGCCAGCCCCGTGATCCCGATGCCGAGGCCGACGGCCGAGAGCACCGTCCAGAAGCGACGGTAGGATCTGAGGAAGAACAGGGCCGCGCCGGTAGGCACGAGCGCCGCGACCCCGAACACGGCGACGAACAGTATCGCGTCACCCGCCGCGTACATGCCGCTCTCGGCCTGCGCGCCGGGGCCGCTCGTGTTCGCCACGCGGATGGCGACTACGGTGGACGCGAGGAGAAACGCGGCCACGTAGCCGGCCGCGACGACGCCGACCTTCACGAGGGGCGTCAAAGGTCAGCGTGCGACATCAAGGAACGGCGTGTCCGGATCGCTCACGTAGAAGAGCACGACCCGCACGGGCTCGGTGCTGCTACGGTTGTAGCCCGTCATCTTCACGTTGGGGGGCTCCACCATCGCTTGACCTGCCTTTACCACGTGAGGCGGGTGCCCCTCCATCTCCAACGTGAACGCGCCCTCCAAGACGTAGAACGTCACGGGGAACCGGTGTGAATGGAACGGGGTCTTGTCGCCGGGCTTGACGGTTGCCACGAACACACGCACTTCCTGGCGCTCGCCCTTGGGCATACCTTGGACGATCTCTCTCAGGAGGGGCGGGGGAGGCGCCAGCGGCCTCTGCTCTTGCGCGATCGACGGCAAGCCAACGACCAAGGTCACGAGCGCGACAGCCATGCTCAGCGATTTACGCACCTGATATTCTCCTTTGCCCCTGAACGGGCCAGACATCCGGTTAGCTGTGTGGATCGATAGTAAGCTGGCCGTGACCCGGAACCTACGTTCCACCCGCCTCGGCCCCCTCGCGCGTATACCCCTCGCATGAAGCGCATGAGCGCGACGGAGTGGGGGCTCCTGCTCACCCTGGCCGTTCTCTGGGGCGGGACCTTCCTCTTCCAGAAGGTGGCGCTGGCTGATCTGCCGCCGTTCACCATCCTCCTGGTGCGGGTGGCGCTGGCCGCCGCGGCGCTCGGTGTGACGCTGGGCGTCGCCGGCCACCGTCTACCGGCGCCCGGCCGGGCGTGGCTGGCCTTCACGGTCATGGCCACGCTCAACAACGTCATTCCCTTCAGCCTGATCCTTTACGGCCAGACGCGCATCGCCAGCGGGCTCGCCGCCATCCTGAACGCCTGCGCGCCGCTCTTCACCGCGGTGCTGGCGCACTTCCTCACGAGCGCTTGACGCCGCGGCGCATCGCCGGCGTGCTGCTCGGGCTGGGCGGCGTGGTGCTGATGATCGGCCCCGACTCGCTGGGCGGACTCGGGGGCGACGTGCTCGCCCAGCTCGCGGTCCTCGCCGCCGGCGTGTCCTACGCTTGCGCAGGCATCTTCGGGCGGCGCTTCGCGGGCACGCCGCCGCTGGTGACGGCCACCGGTCAAGTGACCGCGTCCACCCTCCTCATCTTGCCGGTGGCGCTCGCCGTGGATCGGCCCTGGACTCTCGCCGCGCCGGGCGCGCGCGTGTGGCTCGCGCTGCTCGCGCTCGCGATCATCAGCACCGCGCTGGGCTACGTCGTCTACTTCCGCATCCTCGCCACCGCGGGCGCGACCAACCTTCTCCTGGTCACGCTGCTGATGCCGGTGATCGCGCTGGTACTGGGCACCTACGCGCTGGGCGAGCGCCTGGCGCCACGACACTTCGGTGGCATGGCGCTGATCGCAGCGGGTCTGGCGATCATCGACGGCCGCGTGCTCGCGGCAATCGCCTACGGCTGCCGCCCGAACCCGCCCCAGCGCCGCGAGTCGCCGTAAAGATCCGGCCCCTGCCCCTCGCCGCCCTCGCCGTCGATGGCGGCGAGCGCGAGGAAGCGGATCTCGCGGAGGCCGCGCAGTCCCCCAAGATCCTGCTCCACGGCGCGACGCACCGACCACTCCTCCACCCGTCCGCCCACGGCGAGCACGCCGTCGGCGCACTCGACCGTGATCCTCCGCTCTCGCGTGACGGGATCGGCCATCAGCAGCGCGCGCGCCTGCGACATCAGGCTCCGGTCCGTCATCGCCTGCCGCGAAGCGTCGGTCGAGCGAAAACGCTCCTGCTCCAGCGCTCGCTGGATGAGGCCGGCGCTGTCCTCCGCCTCCCCACGCTCCGTGCTGAGCGTCAGATCGTAGAGGATCGGGTCGTCCCAATCGACGTGGTAGAGGAAGCGGACGCGACCGGACCGCTCGCGGTCCGAATCGCGGACGCGGCCGAGCGCGGCGGCGCGGGTGATCCCGTGCTGGCGGGCGATCCGATCCGTCCGCGTCGCTTCTCCGGCGGTCACGCGGACGCGGAGGGTATGGGGCGCGCCCGCGAGGATGAGCGTGGAGGCCAGGCCGACCAGCACGAAGTTGTCGCGGGCGGCCATCTCGTGGACGGTGGCTTCCACGTACTGCGCGAATCGTTGCTGCTCCGCGTTGAAGCGCTCGAGCAGCGTCGGGCGCTCCTCGGCGGCATGGCTCAGGCGCGACACGTCCGCGCCGTAGCGATCGGCCGCCTTGCTGATGATGTCACGCTCGGCGAACTCGTAGCCGAGCCGTGCCGCCACCATGCGCCCGATCTCGATCCCCAGACTACCCAGGCTTTCGGAAACGGCGACGATACTCATGGCGCACCTCCTGGAAAGAGCAAGAGGCCACGATCGGGGACGGTAGGGGGAGTCTATGCCCCCGCCGGTTGGCCCGCAATGGGCCGGGAGCGGACGGGCGCTCAGGCGCGAAAACGCGCGAGCGCCTTCGGGTCCAGCTCGACGCCGATGCCGGGGCGCTCGGGCACGAGCACCTCGCCGTTCACCACGCGCAGCGGCTCGGTGAAGAGCGCCTGCCACCAGTCCATGTGCTCGAGGATGAGCGCGTTGGGCGCAGCCGCCAGCACGTGGCAGGAGGCCTCCATGAAGAGGTGAGACGACACGGGCTGGCCGTAGGCGCGGCAGAGCTCGCCGGCGCGCCGGTACTCCGTGATCCCGCCCATGCGCTGGAGATCGGGCATGAGGACATCGGCGGCGCGCGCGTCGAGATGCCGCTTCATGCCGAGGCTCCCGTAGTCGGACTCGCCGGTGGCGATGCGCATGGTGAGCGCGGCGGCGATGCGCGCGCAGCCCTCGAGATCCTCATAGGGCAGTGGCTCCTCCAGCCAGTAGAGATCGGCGGCGGCCTCGAGCTCGCGGCCCCAGCGGATGGCCGTGGGCTCGTCCCAGCCCTGGTTCACGTCGGCGAGGAGCTTCACGTCGGGACCGATGGCCTCGCGCAGGAGCCGCGCGCGCTCCACGTCCACGCGGGGATCGGGGCCTCCCACGCGCATCTTCATGGCGCGGTGGCCCTGGGCCTGAAACTTCTCCGACTCGGCGAGAAGCTGCCCGACGGAGTAGTCGATCCAGAGGCCGGACGAGGCGTAGGTGGGCACGCGCGTCCGCTCGCCGCCGAGATAACGGAAGAGCGGTAGGTTCGCCGCGCGCGCGGCCAGATCCCAGCACGCGGTGTCGAGCGCGGAGAGCGCGAGCATGGCGAGCCCGGAGTGGCCGATGAAGTTGATCGAGCGCCACGCCGCCTCGAAGTGCGCCACCACCGCCGCCGGGTCCTTGCCCTCGTAGAACGGCGCGAGGTCCTCGACCAGCGCGGCGAGCGCGGCGGCGCGCTTGGCGCCGAAGGCGAAGCAGTAGCCCGCGCCGACGGCGCCGGCATCGCTCCGCAGCTCGACGACCACGGTGTCGGCGTGCGCGTGGTTGTGGATGGCGGTGCGCACGGGGCGCGGCAGCGGCACGGAGAGGCGATGCACGACAACGGCACTGATCTTCATGGCGGGACGATGCCACAGGGCACGCAGGCGGACAAGGGCGGCGCGGTGCCCGCGGGTTGCCCCGGCCCGCGCGCCCGACGATAATGCGCGCCGGAGGTGCGCCCCGTGAAGATCACCCGCGTCGAGTCCACCATCGTGAAGCTGCCCTTCACTCAGCCCGGCCCGCCCACGGGCTTCTTCGGCCGCGTATTCAACACCGTGGACATCCTGCTGGTCCGCGTGGACACCGATGCCGGCCTCACCGGCTGGGGCGAGGCCTTCGGCTACGCGGTGAACGAATCCACCAAGGCGGCGCTGGACACCTTCATCGGGCCCGCCTGCGTGGGCCGCGACGCTACGCAGATCAGCGCGCTTCGCGCCGATCTCCAGAAGCGCTTCCACAATCTCGGGCGCGGCGGCCCGACGATCTTCGGCCTCTCCGGGATCGACATCGCCCTCTGGGATCTCGCCGGCAAGGCTGCGGGGCTGCCGCTGCACCGCCTGCTGGGCGGCGGCGCGCGGACGGAGATCGCCGCCTACGCGAGCTTCTTCCGCTACGGCGACGCCGCCGTGGTAGCCCGCATCGCCGAGGGCGCGGTGAAGGAAGGGTACCGCTATCTCAAGCTCCACGAGATCACCGAGCCCGCGGTGCGCGCGGCGCGCCAGGGCGGCGGGCCCGACATGAAGCTGACGGTGGACACCAACTGCCCGTGGACGCCGGTCGAGGCGCTGGAGATGGCGCGGCGCTTCCGCCCCCACGATCTCCTCTGGCTGGAGGAGCCGGTGTGGCCGCCGGAGGACTGGGCCGGGCTCGCGCGCGTGCGGCAGGAGGGCGGCATTGCACTCGCCGCCGGTGAAAACACGAGCAACCCCATCGACTTCAAGCACATGTTCGACGTGGGCGCCGTCACCTACGCCCAGCCGAGCGTCACCAAGATCGGCGGGGTGTCCGCCCTCCGCGAAGTCGCGGCGCTGGCCGAGGCCGCGGGCGTCACGCTGGTGCCGCACTCGCCCTACTTCGGCCCCGGCCTCCTCGCCACGCTCCACTTCCTGGCCGCGCAGCCGCGCGAGCCGTTGGTCGAGCGCATCTACGCCACGCTCGAGCCCGATCTCTTCGGCGGGGCCACCAACGCAAAGAACGGCATGCTCGCCGTGCCGCAAGGAGCCGGCCTCGGCGTCGATCCCGACCCCGCGGTGATCGCGCGCTACCGGATCGCGTAGCGCGGTGGCGCCCCCGCGCATCGGCGTCGCCATCAGCGGCGGGCTCACCGCCCCCGATATCGTGGAGTGCGTGCGCCTCGCGGAAGAGCTTGGCTACGAGTCCGCGTGGGTGGCCGAGGGCCACGGGGGCGATCAGTTCGCCATTCTCGCCGCCTGCGCCACGGCCACGAAGCGCATCCGGCTCGGCACCGCCATCAGCAGCGTGTTCGTGCGCAGCGTGCCCACCATCGCCATGGCCGCGGCCACGGTGGACGCGCTCTCGGGCGGCCGCCTCGTGCTTGGCCTGGGCTCGAGCCACCGCGTGCAGGTGGAAGGCGAGCACGGCCTGCCCTACGCCAAGCCCATCCCGCGCGTACGCGAAAGCGTAGAAGCCATCCGTGCGCTGCTGCGCGACGGCGAGGTGACCTACCGCGGCGAGACGGTGCGTATCGACCGCTTCGACCTCTGGTTCACGCCGCTGCGCCCGCGCCTGCCCATCTATCTCTCCGCGCTCTTCCCGCCCATGCTGGAAGTGTGCGGCGAGCTGGCCGACGGGCTCATCCTCACCTGGAGCACGGTGGAGGCGCCGGGCCGCGCCGCCGCGCATGTGGCCGTGGGTGCCCGCCGCGCCGGCCGCCGGCCCGAGGACGTGGAGATCACGTCGCTGCTCCCCTGCGTGATCGCGGATCGTCGCGCCGAGGCGCTGGAGCGCATGCGCCCCGCGGTGGCCATGTACGCGGGCTTCTTTCCCCGCTACAACCGCCTGCTCGCGGAAGCGGGCTTCCCCGACGCCGCGCGCGCCATCCAGACCGCCTGGCAGGCCGGCGATCGCGCGGGCGCGGCGCGCGCGGTGCCCGACGCCATGGCCGCCGCGGTAGGCCTGGTCGGCACGCCCGCCGAATGCCGCGCGCGGATCGAGGAGTACCGCACGGCAGGTCTAGCGCTGCCCATCATCAGCCCGCGAGCGCGAGGCGCCGGCGCGCGCGCCGCCTTCGAGGACGCCATCCGCGCCTGCGCGCCGTAGCGCCACACAGCGCTGGCGGTGTACTCTCCGGCGATGAGCCCGTTCCGCGAGCGCATCTTCTACGGCTGGTGGGTGGTGGGCGCTGGATTCGGGCTCGAGGCGCTGATCGGCTCGCTGTTCTTCTATGCGTACGGCGCCTACGTGGTGTTGCTGCGCGAGGAGTTCGGCTGGAGCCGCACGCTCCTCTCCGCCGCCTTCGCGCTGGCGCGCGCGGAGAGCGCCGTGCTGGGGCCCATCCAGGGCTGGCTCACGGACCGCTTCGGGCCGCGCGTGCTCATCCGCACCGGCATGGTCATCCTCGGCGTAGGCTTCATGCTCTTCAGCCGCATCAACTCGCCGGTGACCTTCTTCCTCACCTTCTTCGTGATGGCGGTGGGCGCCGGGCTCGGCGGCTATCTGCCCATCACCGTGGCCATCGTGAACTGGTTCCGCCGCCGGCGCGCGCAGGCGCTGTCGCTCTCGTCGGTGGGGATGGCCATGGGCGGGCTCATGACGCCGCTGGTGGCCGGGCTGATGCTACAGGTGGGGTGGCGCTGGACGGCGTTCCTCTCCGGCGTGGTCATCATCGTGGCCGGGCTCCCGCTGGCCCAGCTGATGCGCCACCGGCCCGAGGCGTATGGCTGGCGCGTGGACGGCGACGCCGCCGACGCCGCGCCCGCGGCGGCCGCCGCCGCGCGTTTGCCGGCCGACGTGGATTTCACCGCGCGCCAGGCCCTGCGCACCCGCGCCTTCTGGCTCATCTCCGCCGGCCACGGCTCGGCCTTGCTGGTCGTCTCCGCGGTGATGGTGCACATGGTGGTGCACGTGACGGAGCGCCTGGGCATCTCGCTCGCCCAGGCCGCGGGCGTGGTGTCGCTCATCACGATCACCCAGATCGCGGGACAGCTGTCCGGCGGCTGGGCGGGCGATCGCTTCAGTAAGCGCGCCATCGTGGTGGGCTGCATGGTAGGGCACGCCGCCGCCCTGCTGCTCCTCGCCTACGCCACCGCTTACTGGATGGTGGTGGTGTTCGCGATGCTGCACGGCCTCTCCTGGGGCACGCGCGGACCGCTCATGGCCGCTATCCGCGCCGACTACTTCGGCAGCGGGTCCTTCGGCATGATCTCCGGCATCTCGTCCATGGTGGTGATGCTGGGGATGATCGCGGGCCCGCTGGTGGCAGGCATCCTCGCCGACCGCACCGGGAGCTACGTGATGGGCTTCACCGTGCTGGCGGTGCTCGCCGCGCTGGGCTCGATTTTCTTCCTGCTCGCCCGGCGGCCGACGCCGCCGGACGCTCAGCGCCGCGCGCCCGTCCCTATCGCAGCCGCTACCGCGCCCACGTCGTAGACACACCCGCCCCACGTTCCGCCGCCGGCCTGCTGGAGCACGGCCCAGAGGCGCGTGTCGTCAGGAAGATCGGGGTCAGGCGCAAGATCCGGTCGCGGTGTCCGCGACGCGAGCACGCGCGCGCCTTCTTCCGGGTCGTACTCGCGCCCGTCGTGGCCGACTAGATCGATGCTGCCCTCGAGCTTCCCGCGGTCGATGACGATGCGGATGCGATCACCCTCGCGCACCTTGCCCACCGGCCCGCCCGCCAGCGCTTCGGGCCCCACGTGGCCGATGCAGGCGCCGGTGGACACGCCGGAGAAGCGCGCGTCCGTGATCACCGCCACCTGCTTGCCCCAGGAGAGATGCTTGAGCGCGGCGGTGATCTGATAGATCTCCTCCATGCCCGCGCCCAGCGGGCCGCGGCAGATCAGCACCAGGACGTCGCCGGGCTTGAGCCGCTCCGGCCCCTGGCTCTTGATGGCGGCGATGGCCGCCTTCTCGGTGGTGTAGACCCGCGCGGGGCCCGTCTTGCGGTAGACGCCGTCCGCGTCCACCACGCTGGGATCGATGGCGGTGCTCTTGATCACCGCGCCCTCGGGGGCGAGGTTCCCGCGCGGGAACGTCACCGTGCTGGTGAGGCCGCGCTCGCGTGCCCGCGCGGGATTCATGATCACGTCGTCGGGGTCCACGCCGTCCGCCGCCTGGAGGCGCACGCGCAGCGCCTGGCGGCGCTCGGAGCCCTCCCACCAGTCGAGGCTCTTGCCGAGCGGCTCGCCGGTCACGGTGAGGACGCGCTCGTCGAGGAGGTCGGCGCGGCGGAGATGCAGCATCACCTCGGGCACGCCGCCGGCGAGGAACACGCGCACGGTCGGGTGATTGCGCGGCCCGTTCGGCAGGACGTCGACCAGGCGGGGCACGCGGCGATTCACGTCGTTCCAGTCCTCCACCGTGGGGCGGCGCAGGCCCGCGGCGTGCGCGATCGCGGTGAGGTGAAGCAGCAGGTTCGTGGAGCCGCCCACCGCCGCGTGGACCATCATGGCGTTCCGGATCGCCGCGTCGGTGACGATGTCGCGCACGCGCAGCCCCTTGGCCTCGAGCGCCACGAGGGCGCGGGCCGAGCGCCGCGCCATGTCGAGCCACACCGGCTGGCCCGAGGGCGCCAGCGCGGAGTGCGGCAGCGAGAGGCCGAGCGCCTCCCCTACCACTTGCGAGGTCGCCGCGGTGCCGAGGAACTGGCAGCCGCCGCCGGGCGAGCCGCAGGCGCGACAGCCGAGATCCTGCGCCTGCTCCAGCGACAGCTCGCCGTGGGCGAAGCGCGCGCCGATTGACTGCACGGTGCCCGCGTCCTCGCCGCGCTCCGGCGGCAGCGTCACCCCGCCCGGGACCAGCACGCAGGTGAGGTCCCGCAGCGCCACCAGCGCCATCATCATCGCGGGTAGGCCCTTGTCGCAGGTGGCGACGCCGAGCACGCCTTTACGCGTCGGGAGCGAGCGGGCGAGGCGGCGCAGCACGATGGCGGCGTCGTTGCGATAGGCGAGGCTGTCCATCATGCCGGTGGTGCCCTGGGTGCGCCCGTCGCAGGGGTCGGAGCAGTAGCCGGCGAAGGGCATGCCGCCAAACGCGGTCAGCTCCTCCGCCGCGGCCTGGAGCAGGAGGCCGATCTCCCAGTGGCCGGTGTGATAGCCGAGTGCAATCGGACGGCCGTCGGCGGCGCGGATGCCGCCCTGGGTGGAGAGCATGAGGTACTGCGGGCGGCCCAGCTCGCGTGGGTCCCAGCCCATGCCCGCGTTCTGCGTCCAGCCGAAGATGTCGCCGCTGGGCCGCTCGAGCAGCATCTCGGCGGTGAGCGGCAGGCGGCCGGCGGGGCCCGCGCCCGCGGTGCGCACCTCGGCGGGGGCGGCCCCGCCCACGATCTCGTCGAACCCGATGGCGGCGCGCGGGGGCATGGCTATCTCCCCGACAGACGGCGATTGATGCGCTTTTCGATCACATGCGTCACCGCGGAGAAGTCCTCCTTGCCCCAGCCGCTGTCCAGCGCCTCGTCGTAGGTGCGCTTGGTCTCCTCCAGCATGGGCGTGGGTACGCGCACCGCGTGCGCGAGAGCCAGGGCCAGCGTAGCGTCCTTCCGCATGTGCTCGAGCATGAAGGTGGGCGAGAACTCGCCGTCGAAGATGCGCTTGGCGCGGCGGTCGAAGTAGGTGCCGAAGGCCATGCCGCCGCCCTTTCGCACCACGTCGTAGAACGTGCCGGGATCGACACCGGATTGGACGCACATGGCGAGGGCCTCGGCGACGGCCACGGAGGTCACTGCGGCGAGCCCGTTGTGGATCAGCTTCACGCGATTGGCCATGCCGGTACCGCCCACGTACATGTTGAGCTTGCCCATGATCTCGAGATAGGGCTTCACCTTCGCGACCTTGTCCTCCGCGCCGCCTACGATGAAGAAGATCTCGCCGGAGACGGCCTGGGGCTGGGAGCCGAGCATCGGCGTGTCCATGTGGGTGATGCCTTTGGCCTGGAGGGCGCCGGCCACCTTCACCGTCACCTCCGGACTCACCGTGGAGCAGTCGCAGGTGACGAGGTCGGGGCGCCCGCCCAGGATGACGCCGCCCGCCTCAAGGTACACACCCATCACGATGTCGTTGTTCGGCAGGCACGAGAAGAGCACGTCCGACTGCGCGGCCACCTGCGCCGGCGACTCCACCACCGTCACGCCCGTCAGCAGGCGCGCGGCCGCCGTCGCGTTGGGGCTAGCGTCGTAGACGACCAGCCGCACGCCGGCCTTGGAGAGATTCGTCGTCATCGGCATCCCCATCGTGCCCAGCCCGATGAAGCCCACGGTGTCGCTCATGTCGGTTGCCTCCCCGGAGGATTATACTTGCTCGCCATGACCACCACCCCGCCGCTGCCCCCCCTCGCCCCCGAGACCCTCGAGCGCCTCACCCGTGTCTCCACCGCCACTCTGTGCACCCGGCTCTTCAAGTCGGGCTTCCGGAGCGTGTTCCTGGCCGGGCTCAGGCCCGTGGGACCGGCGGCGCGCATTGTCGGGCCGGCGGTGACGGTCCGCTACGCGCCCGCGCGCGAGGACGTCTCGACGTTCGAGAGCCTCGGTGATCCCGCGCATCCCCAGCGCCGGACGATCGAGGAAATTCCCGCCGGCGCGGTGCTGGTGCTCGACTGCCGCGGCATCGAGTCGGCAGCCGGCCTCGGCGACATCCTGGTGGCGCGCCTCAAGGCGCGCGGCGCCGCCGGCGCGGTGCTGGACGGCGGCGTGCGCGACTTCGCCGGAATCGCGGGGATGGGCCTGCCCGTGTTCGCGCGCGGCGCGGCCGCGCCGGCCAACGTGCATCGCCACTACGCGGTCGAAGCCAACGTGCCGATCGGCTGCGCGGACGTGCTCGTGATGCCGGGCGACATCATGGTGGGCGACGGCGACGGCGTCGTGTGCGTGCCGCGCGCTCAGGCCGACAAGATCGCCGAGGACGGGCTCGAGCAGGAAGAGCTGGAGGCGTTCGTGCTTGCGAAGATTCAGGCGGGCGCGCCGCTCCGCGGCACGTATCCGCCCTCACCGGAGACCATCGCCGAGTTCGAGGCCTGGCGGAAGAAGCAGCGCTAGGCGAGCGCGGGCTCGCCGGAGACGGGGGCGATCGAGCGCAGCTTCAGCAGAACCGGAGCGGCCGGCGCCAGCTCGTCGACGAGCGCGGCCAGCTCCGCGACGTGCTCCGCGTCGTGCGCCGCCATCATCCGGGGTAGACGCCCGAGGGTCACCTCACCCACGCCTCCTTGCGTCCCGCGTCGCGCGAGGGCAGCCGCGTCCAGCGCCGCCAGCCGCTCGATGTTCCGCGCGCGCGCCTGCGCGAACATCTCCAGCGCCAGGTGGGCGTCGCTCGCGAGATAGTCTCGCTCGCGCGCGATGCGATCGCCATCGAAGTCGGGCAGCGCCGGCGCCGTTTCCGCAAGGAGGCGATGGATGCGCACCCCGTAGCCCTCGCGCTCGAGATCGGCCAGGTGCCACGCATGCTCGACGAAGGCGAAGCCGCCCGCGGCGGGACGGCGATGCGTGACGCCGGACAGCGCGGCCGCGCATTCCCGCATGAGCGCGGGCATCGCCCCGAGCCGGGCCAGTAGCTCAGGAAGCGGAGAATCGCTGGGCATTACCCATGTGCGGCCAGGCGAAGGCCTGGACATTGGACAGGATCTGCTTGAGGTGATTGCGGTCGTGATGCACCCACTCGTGCAGGACGTCGGAGACGGTTAGCGGGCCCACCTTGGGATGCAGGCCGCCGCGGCCGAGCGTGGCGGCGGTGAGCCCGTCGACTACCTTCAGTCCCGTCGACGCGCACCCTGCCGAGCTCGTCCAGCAGCGCCGCGACCGGCTTGCCGCAGTCGCCCCGCCCGCGGGCGACCTCGTCCGGATCCCAGCCGATGCACGCGGGGTTGTCGGCGTCGAGGAACTGGCGGATGCGGCCGCCGAAACCGCGCCGGTCGGCCTCGATCAAGTGCCCGAGCACCTCCTTGGCGCACCACTCCCCCGGCCTGGGGTGCCAGGACGCCGCACGCTCGGACATCCCGGCGCACTCCGCGCGGATCGCCTCGAGGCTCGCGCGAAGGAGCGCCGCCACCTCGCGGGGCGAGAGCGGCACGGTGGCGTTGGAGCGTTCAGCCGACACGGAGCTCTCCCGTCGCGGCGCGCGCGTCGACGATGGCGTGGCGCGCGCCGCCCAGCACGAGGGTGACGCGCCCAGCCGATTCTTCCAGATAGGGCGCGAGCTGCTGCATGGCGAGCCGGCCGAAGCGCGCGCGGTGCTCGCCGCGCCGCACGCGGCAGTAAAGGCGACCCTCTTCCGATTCCAGCGTGGCGGGGTCGAGCGGCTTCCTGAAGCCCGCCAGCGAGCCCGAGTCCCACCCCCTGCAGGCGGCCGGCGTCCACATCGAGCCGCAACCGCTGCACGACAAAGGGCGTGTCTTCGGCGGCGAACCAGTTCTGCTCGCCCTGGCAGGGCACGAGCCAGCGGCCGTCCGGCTCCCGCCGCATGCCGAGGAGAAAAAAGCGCAACGTGGCCGCATCCACGATCTCGGATCCGTCGTGGAAGACACGGCCGTCGCCGTCCACCCGATAGTAGTACTCGCGCATGTCAGCGCGCGGGCCACTCCGCGGGATGCGTCCCCAGCGGCGTGGAGGGCCGCGCGAAGCGGCCCGGCGTCTCGGACAGGCGTGCGACGGGCGCCACCGCGAGCATGCGGCCCCACGGCGTGTCCGTCTCCTCCATCAGATCCGCCACGTCCTCCGGCTTGAGGTCGGGGGTGGCAAGGCCGTCCACCCGGCCGAGGCGATCGAGCCAGCGCCCCGTCTGGGCCAGTGACACGCGCACCATCCAGCTCCCACCCTGCTTCGCGCGGCGGGCCAGCGCGACCATCGCGCCGAAGGCGGCGAGATAACCGCTGGCGTGGTCGAGGGCCTGGCAGGGTAGCGGCCGCGCCTCGTCGAGGCCCCGGGCCCGGCCGCCTTCCGCCGCGATGCCGGTCACCGTCTGCACGAGGCTGTCGAAGCCGCGGCGCTCGCGCCACGGCCCCTCGTGGCCGAATGCGGAGAGGGTGACGTAGACGATGCCGGGGCGGAGCCGCGCCACGTCCTCGGGCGAGAAGCCGCGCGCCGCGATGGTGCCGGGCCGGTAGCCCTGGCTGAAAATGTCGGCCTCGCGCGTGAGCGCGCGGAGGCGTTCGGCGTCGGCCGCCTGATGGAGATCGAGGAAGGCGGAGAGCTTGCCGCGCCCCATGTCCTGGACGAGCGACTCCATGCTCGGGCGGTGCGGCGCGGTGATGCGCATGACGTCGGCGCCGTGCTCGGCGAGGGTCCGCCCGCAGACGGGGCCGGCGATCACGTGCGTCAGCTCGACGGCGCGGATGCCGGAGAGCGGCCGCGGGCCGGCCGGAAGCGGCTCCGGCGGCGCGTCTCCGATCCGAATGATCTCGAGCGGCAGCAGCATGGCCAGCGCCAGCGCGTGCGGATGCGCCTGCCACTCCTCCGGCATACGCAGGAGCCCCGCGCACATGCGCGCGTTGACGAGCGCCTCCTCCAGCTCGGCGGCCTTCCAGCCCTGGACGGCGGCGGTCACCGCCTCGCGCGTGCCCTCGCACCCGAGCACGCCCAGCGCGCGGTCTCGGTGATGCGGGAAGTTGCAGTGGAGCTGAACCCAGCGCCCGTCGCCGGCCCGGAAGTAGCCGGACACGGGGCCCCAGGGATCGGCCGGCTTCTTTCCGTCGATGCGGAGGTAGCGCTCGGCCCGGAAGGACGCCGCCGCCGCCCGCGCATCCACGTCCACCGTCTGCTCGCCCCCGCCGCGCAAGCGCCACAGCTCGGCGGCAGCGAGGGCGGAGGCGGCGATGGACGACATGGCGGCGGCGCCGACCTGGAACACTCCGGGCAGCACGGGATCGCCGCCGTGGAAGCGCACGCGCTCGAGGGCGAAGGGAGCGCACCCGGTCCAGCGCCAGAGCTGGGCGAGGGCGATGGCGGGCGTGGTCATCGCGCGGCCGCGGCCGCGTTCAGCAGTCGCCGTCGGCGTCGCCCGGCGCGACTTCCGCGCCGCAGCGGCACCGGCACATGAGGCGGCCGTCCACCCGGACCAGCGTCCACAGCGCGGCGCCGCATGCGTCGCAGTCCTGGGGCAAGGTCTCGAGCACCGCCGCCTCCCCCTCGTCGAGCGTCTCCGTCTCGCCCACCTCGACGACGGCCTCGGCGCTCTCGTCCTCGCGGTCCAGCAGCTCCTCGAGATCGGGATGCATCCAGGAATGGCCGCACGTGCGGCAGTGATGCTGCTCGTCACGGAAGACGCGCTGCGCGCATCCCGTGCACACGAACACGTCGCCGTAGAGCTCGGGCTGGCAGCGAAGGGGCTTGCTTCCACACGTGGGGCACTCGACCACGGGCGAGGAGCCGAGATAGATGACCTCGGAGGACTCGGCCATGTACGCGCCCGAGCACACGCTCTCCACGTCGCGAGACCGGCAGGCTATGCAAGCGGGCATCGCCACCTCCTCGCCTCCCACTCTACGCAAATGCGGGCCCTTGGAGCAAACTCCGATCAGAAGCGCGAGGCGGTGAGCTCCACGTCGGCCCGCGCCCACGCCCGGCGGAACCGCGTCTCCGCCGCCGCGGCCTCCGCGCTCTTGCCCTGGGCGTGCAGGCTCTGCGCCAGGCCGAAGAGGGACCACCCGTTCTCGGGATTCCGGCGCAGATCCTCTCGATAGACGGCTTCCGCCTCGCCGGCGCGGCCCGCCTGCAGCAGCACCGCGCCCAACGCCTGGCGCACGGGGAAGTACCACGGCGGCGGCTCGGTGAACCAGTGCCCGTCCTGGATGCGTACCGCTTCGGCGAGGTGGCGCACGGCGATGTCAGCTTCGCCGCGGCGCGCGGCGAGCTCGCCCGCCAGCACTTCGGCGGCGAGCGTGAGCATCTCGCGCGTCTTGAAGAAGCCGGCGAGCGTGCGCTCCGCCGGCACGCCGTCGCGAATCTGGGTCAAGGCCGCCAGCTCGCCCTGCGCGATGCTCCCCTGCCCCTTCGCGATGGGCGAGCCCGCGCGCGTAGTGCCAGACGCCCCGCGTATAGGGCAGCTTCTCGTCGGGCGAGGGCAAAGCGAGGACTTCGTCCCAGCGGCCGAATCGGGCCAGCGCCACGATGGGGGCCGCGGACACCGTCTCCATGTCGGAGGTCTGGAGAATCAGCTCGCGGGGCACCGCCGCCGCGAAGTCGCGCGCGGCCCGCACCGTGTCCGCGCCGCGCCCCTCCATGCTGGCGGCGAGCCAGATGAAGTCGAGGTTGTGGGGGTAGTACATCATCCGGTAGATGGAGCTGGGCTCGCTGCGCGTGAAGTAGGCGCGGTCCGACGCGGCGGCGTCCACGTTCACGGCTACGGCATCGGCGTAGCGCCCGACCCGATAGTAGATGTGCGACGGCATGTGGACAAGGTGCCCGGCGCCCGGCATGAGGCCGCGCAGCCGGTCGGCCGCGGCCGCCGCCTTGCCGGGATCCTGGCCGGCCTCCACCGCGTGGATGTAGAGATGGAGCGCGCCGGGATGATTCGGGTTGGCGGCGAGCACGCGCTCGAGCGTGGCGATGATCTCGGGCGTGCCCGGGCTGGGGCTGGCCATCCGGCGTCCACAGGCTCCACGGCCGGAGGTTCATCATGGCGTCCGCGAAGAAGGTGGCGGCCTCGAGATCCGCAGGGTGCTGGCGCGCGACGTCGCGCATGGAGTCGGCGTAGGCGCGGTCGAGGGCGGCGCGCTCGCCGCCCGCCTGATGCCGCCGGGCGAGCGCGCCGATGATGGCACGCTCCGCCGGCGTCGCCCGGCCGCTTGTCGCCACCGCCATCTGCGCGGCATCGCGTGCGCCCTTCTCGCGCTCGGGGTTGGTGGGGTCGTTATAGTTCGAGCCGTATGTCATCGCGATGCCCCAGTAGCACATCGCGCACGCGGGATCGAGGCGCGCCGCCTCGCGGAAGGCCCGCTGCGCCTCGAGATGGTTGAAGCCGTAGGTGAGGCGCAGGCCCTGGTCGAAGTACTGCTGGGCCTGGGGCGACGCGGTCGTGATCTTGTAGGTGTAGGTGCCGAGGTCGGTCAAGAGCGGCGGCGGCGTGAGGATCGGAGCCCGCCGCCGCCGGCGCGTGGGCATGCGGGGCTGGGCCGTCGGCCCCGCCGGCGCATCCGGCCAGGAGTCCAAAGAGCGCGATCACGAGGAGACGTGGTGCAAACGTCATGGCATGGTTCCTCCCCTGCCTGATTCTATGCGGGCGGTCGACTAAGGGGTGAGGCGGAAGAAGCGCCGTGCGGGATCGCCGGTGGGCAGCACATCCACCTTCGAGAAGCCGGCCGCTCGCGCGTACACCGCATCGACCAGCGTATCATCCTGCTCGCCCGCGGCCACCAGCACGGTGCCGCCCGGGCTGGCCAGCTGGCGCATCCGTCGCAGGGCGCGCAGCGAGTGCGCGAGGTCGTCGCGCCCGTCGAGCGCGACGACCAGATCGTAGGGGCCGGCCAGCGGCGCGGCCTCCGGCGGGGCCACGTGAAAGACGACACGGCCCGCGACGCCCGCGCGACCGGCCTGCCAGCTCGCCGCCTCGATCTCCGCCTGGTCCTCGCTCACCGCATCCACGATGACGCGTGGGAACTCGCGTGCGAGGTCGATGCTCGACTGCCCCACGTGTGAGCCGATATCCGCCACCCGACCACCGCGGCGCAGCCGCGCCGCCACGTCCGGCAAGGCCGCGACCCAGGCCTCCTCCGGATGCTGCTTGAAATGCGCCTTCGACTGCCGACTCATCCAATCCTCCCAACTGTCACGAACCAATGGCAAGCGCTTTCGACCGGGCTCGCAGCCCGCCAGGCACGTGGTGAGGAGGACTGCAGAAGGTGTGCCACGCCGCCTTGATGCGATGCGATCAGACTTTGCGCGTCACCGCATGGCGGCGCGCACAGGCACGGCGCCCGGAGAGACGAGCGATTCGGGCATCGCGCCGAACGCGGCGCGCCCGCGCGCGGAGAAGCGCTCAGCGCGGCTTGTCACCTGCGAGGGTGATGCGATGCATGAGGCGGCGATGGCCCTGGTAGTCGTTCACCGCGTTGTGCTGGACGCAGCGATTGTCCCAGAACGCGATGGAGCGCGGGCGCCAGCGGAAGCGGCAGGTGAATTCGGGTTTGATCTGATGACGGAAGAGATAGTCGAGCAGCCCCGCGCTCTCCTCGCGCGTCAGGCCCGCGATGCCCACCGTGTGGGCGACGTTGACGTAGAGGGCCTTGCGTCCCGTCTCCGGATGCGTGCGCACGATCGGGTGCGTGGCCACGTATTCCTGGCGCGCGTCGGCGCGGCCGCTGTCCTTCATGCGGTCCTCGCGCGTCTTCGAGACGTCCGCGCTGGCCGAGCTGTTGATGCCGCGCAGCCCCTCCAGCAGCCGCTGCATGCCGTCGGACAGCGCCTCGTACGCCAGATACATGTTGGCGAAGAGGGTGTCGCCACCGGCGGGCGGGACTTCTCTTGCGATCAACATCGAGGCCATGGGAGGCATGTCGAGATAGGCGGTGTCGGAGTGCCAGATGCCGCCGAAGTTGATGCGCTCCTCGGCGAGCTTCAGCACGGGGATGATCTCGGGGTGCTCGGCCAACCCCTTCACAAAGGGATACTCGATGGGCTCGCCGAAGCGGCGCGCGAAGTCGAGGAACACGGCGGGCGGCAGATCCTGATCGCGGAAGAAGATGACGCCGTGCTCGAGCCAGGCGCGGCGGATGGCGCGCACCAGGCCCTCGTCGAGCGGCCGGGCGAGGTCGACGCCGCCGATCTCGGCGCCGAGGGCGCCCGCCACGGGCTCCACGGTCAAGGACGAGGTGATCATGATGCGGGCTCCCCCCGGTGCGACTCAGGCCGGCGTGAAGGTGGGCACCGGCGGCCCGCCGTCGGTGGGCGTGAACACCACGCGCACCCGCTGGCCGATGCGAATGGCGTCGAGATCGCACCCCACGATATTGGTCATCATGGTGACGCCTTCCTCCAGCGTCACGTAGGCGATGGCGTAGGACACCTCCGCCCGCCGCATCACGCTCCACGAGTAGACGCTGCCCATGCCCGACGCCGGCTGCCACTCGGTGCGGTCACTCCCGCAGAAGGGACACAGGGCGCGCGGATAGTAGTGGACCTGGGCGCAAGCGAGACACTTCTTCAGGAGCAGGCGCCCCTGGGCGGCGCCGTCCCAGAAGGCCTGAGTCTCCGGATTGGGCTGAGGCGCGGGAATCTTCCGCTCCTTGGTGGCCATGGCTACTCCCGCTCCATGATGATGGTGGCGCTGGCATGCCGCGTGCCCAGCGAGCCACCGGTGCCGTGGGCGAGGGCGAGGCGGCACTCCTTCACCTGCACTTTGGGATGTGCCTCGCCGCGCAGCTGGCGTACCGCCTCAATCACCTTGGTCATCCCGCCGCGATTGGCCGGGTGATTGTTGCAGAGACCGCCGCCGTCGGTGTTGAACGGCAGGCGCCCCGTTCCCGAGATCAGATTGCCGTCGGACACGAAGCGGCCCCCGCCGCCCCGCGGGCAGAATCCGAGGTCCTCGAGGCAGATCAGGACGGTGATCGTGAAGCTGTCGTAGATCGACACGTAGTTGATGTCGCCGGGCTTCACGCCGGCTTCCTCGAAGGCCATGGGGCCGGAGCGCGCGGCACCCGTGTACGTGAGGTCGACCTTCCCGCCCATCTGATGCTTCGGCGCCTCCCCCGCCCCGAGCAAGCGGACGTGCGGGCGCTTGAGGGTCTTCGCGACTTCCGGGGCCACGACCACGAGGGCGCCGCCACCGTCGGTGATCACGCAGCAGTCGAGGCGATGCAGCGGGTCGGCGATCATGGGCGAGCCGACCACGTCCTGAACGGTAACGACCTCGCGGAGCAGGGCGTGCGGGTTGTGCTGGGCGTGATGGGAGGCGGCGACCTTGATCCACGCGAGCTGCTCGCTCGTGGTCCCGAACTCGTGCATGTGTCGCTGCGCGGCCATCGCGTACATGTTCACCACGGTGGGGCCGAACGGATACTCGAACTGCACGTCGGGGGCGGCGGCGCCGTAGTTACGGGGCGCGGTGCCGGTGGCCATGCCTTCCGCCCGAGGTCGGCCGGCCAGCGTGATGAGCGCGATGCGGCACCTCCCCGCGGCGATGGCCTCCGCGGCGTGGGCCACGTGGATCACATAGGACGAGCCGCCCGTCTCGGTGCTGTCCATGTGGCAGAGCTTGAGCCCCATGTAGTCCGCCATCGACAATGGACCCAGCCCGGGCGCGTCGCCCGCGCAGAAGTAGCCATCCACGTCGTCCTTGGTGAGGCCCGCGTCGGCGAGGGCGCCATGCGCGACCTCGGCATGAAGCTGGGCGAGCGATTTGTCGTCCGCCTTGCGGGTGGGATGCTCGAACACGCCGGCGATGTAGGCCTTGCCCTTGATGGTCATGGAGCGATTCTACGCGAGCGCGGCCCGCGCGCGCACCATGGGATCCGTCGCCTCGAAGCTGGCCCGGTCGGGCCCTTCGAGCGTGCACGCCACCGACTCCAGCGCTTCGAGGGCGCGGCGCGCCGCGGCGCGGGCCGCCTCGCGGCGTCCCGCCGCGGCGAGCAGCCGGGCCAGCGCGAGCGCGGTCCGCCACCGCAACGGCGCGATGTCAATCTGCGCGGCGAGCGCCTCGACCTCCCGGAGCAGGGGCAGCGCGGCCTCGAGCCCCTCGAGAGCGGCGAGCGTCTCGGCCTCGACCCGGCGCGCGTCGCCCACGAACACACGCATCCACGGCGCGCGCGCGGCCGCCTCGCGCGCCGCCGCGAGGGCGCCGCGCGCGTCGCCGGCGGCGAGGAGAATCTGTGCCCGCATGGTCAGCGACGGAACGAGGTAAAAGACGAGGTCACCGCAGTCGACGATGGATCGGGCCAGCTGCGCATCGGCCTCCCGGGCGCGGCCGACCGCGATCAGGTCCTCTGCGACATTGGTCCGCGCCTCCGCGATCCAGATGGCCGCGCCCAGCTCCTCCGCCAGTCCCAGCATCTCCTCGTGGAGGCGGAGCGCGCCGGCCGCGTCGCCGACCCCCAGCCGAGCGCGGCCGACCATGGACAGCCCCATCACCGTCCATTCGCGATGGTCGATGGCGCGGGCGATGGCGAGGCCCGTCTCCGCTTCCTGCCGAGCGAGGGCGTACAGGCCAACGGGAAGCGCGATCTGCGCGATGGAGCCCCGCGCGAACGCTTCCGCGGCCCGCGCGCCGCTGGTCATCGCCAGATCCAGCGCTCGACGCACCCAGGGCTCGCCCGCCCGAAAACCGTCCCGGTACCCGTGCGCGAACCCGATATTGACGAGGGCGGACGACTCGGTCACCAGATCGCCGAGGGCATGCAGACGCCGCGCCGCCTCCTCGGATTCCGTCAGGCTGCGCTCGAAGTCGCCGCGCAGCGCCGAGCACATCCCAAGCATGTCGTAGATGCGCGCCTGGCCCACCTCGTCACCCAGATCCTCGAACAGGCGCCGCGCCGCTTCCAGCTCGACCCGGCTCTCACCCCCGCGCGCGACATTGAGCAGGATGATGCCGAGCCGGGCGCGGGCCTCGGCGAGCGCGCGGCGGTCGTCGCCGTTGGCGAGCACGGCGACGGACTCGCGGGTCAAGTCGAGGGCCCGGCCATAGTCGCGATGGCCGCCCCAGAGCGCCCCGAGGGCGCCGAGCAGGCGCCCCCGCGCCGTCGCGTCACCCCGCGCCTCCGCGCGGGCAATCGCGGCCTCCACGTCGGCGCGGGCGCGCTCAAAGTCGCCGAGGAGCGCATGCACTTCCGCCCGCGCCTCCAGCAGCCCGACCGCGTCCGCGCCATCGCCGCCGGCGCGCGTCGCGGCATTGAGCGCCTGATCGTAGCGGACGAGCGCCTCCCCGTTGGCAAAAGCTTGCCTGGCGGCTTCCGCCGCCACGCGCGCGTGACGTGCGGCCTCCGCCCACGCCTCCGCCTCCTCGTAGTGATACGCGAGCACGGGCGCCAGCTCGCGCGCGCGCCCCGGCTCCAGGGCGAGCAGCGCGTCCGCCGCGCGCCGGTGCAGGGCGCGGCGCCGCGGCGCCAGGAGGGTGGCGCGCGCCACGTCCTGGGTGAGGGCATGCTTGAACACGTAGACCGGCTCGCCTCCCTCGCTTCGCTCGTAGAGGAACTCGAGCCGGGCCAGCTCGGCCAGTGCCGATCCGAGGGCCGATCCCGGCGCGGGTCCCAGGTCGCGGGCCTGCCCCTCATCCTCGACCGCCCGAAGGAGCTGCAACGAGAACTCCCGCCCCAACACCGAACCCGTCTGCAAAACCCGCTTGGGCGCCTCCGCCAACCGGTCAATCCGCGCGGTGAGCACCCCGTGCACCGTGTCGGGGACCTCGAGCGCGCCACGCCCACCTCCGTGATCGCTCACCACCCGCGCCAGCTCCTCCAGGAAGAACGGATTGCCGTCCGCCTTGTCGAGGATGAGCGAGGCAAGCGGGCCCCGCCGCCGTCTCCGGCAGCACGCTGCTCAGGATGGCGAAACTATCCTCGGGGCCGAGCGGCCGCAGGGCGAGCTGGGTGGCGTAGGACCGATCCATCCACGGCGGCCGATAGCCCGGACGGTACGTGGTCATGAGCAGGATGCGCGCCGCGGCCAGGCGCTCCACGAGCGACGCCAGGAACGCCTCGGACGTCTGGTCGATCCAGTGGAGATCTTCCACGAACAGGATGAGCGGCTGGCGCCGGGCGAGGCCCAACATCAGCTCGCGGAGGGTGTCGAAGGTCCGCGCCATGATGACGTCGGGGCCCAGCGCGCCGAGCGGGTCGCCTTCCGGCTTGATCCCCAGCAGGTGCAGCAGATACACGTCGCGATCCCCGCTCAGGCCCGCCGAGGCAAGACCCTCGCGCACGGCCCCCCCAACCTGTTCCGGTGTGTCGGCCTCCGCCACGCCGCACGCCGCGCGCAGGAGGTCCAGCACCGGGAGGTAGGGAATGGCCGCGCCGTACGACAGGCAGCGGCCCTCGAGCAGCGTCACATCGCGCGCGTTGCCGGCACGCTGAAGCTCGAGTCCGAGCCGAGACTTGCCGGCCCCGGGCTCGCCCACCACCCCCACGACCTGGCCACGCCCCGCCCGCACCTGTTCCAGGAGCTCGTCGAGAGCGGCCATCTCGCGCGCGCGTCCCACGAAGCGGCTGAGGGAGCGGCCGCTGGCGACATCGAGCGCCGAGCGCCGCGCTCCGCGGCCGGTCAGCTCGTGCACCACCAGCGGCTCGGTCCGGCCCCGAATGGCCATCGCCCCGCGCGGCGCGAGCGCGGCATACCCCTCGACCAGGCGCGCGGTGGCGTCACTCAGGAGAATGCGGCCCGGCTCGGTGGCCTGCTGGAGGCGCGCGGCAAGATGGGTGGTGTCCCCCACCGCGGTGTAGTCCATGCGGAGGTTGTCGCCGATGGCCCCGACCACAACGAAGCCTGTGTGCAGACCCATGCGAAGCACCAGCCGCACCTCCTCGCCCGAGTCGAGCGCGATGGGCTGCGCGTCCACCACGCGGCGGATGTCGAGGGCGGCCAGCACCGCGCGACGGGCGTGATCCTCGTGGGCGAGCGGGGCGCCGAACAGCGCCATGAAGCCATCACCGAGAAACTGGTTCACGGTGCCCTCGTAGCGATGCACCTCCGCGAGCGCCGTCTCGAAGAAGCGGCTCAGGAGCGCGTGCATGCGGTCGGGGCCGATGCGCTCGGCGAGCGCGGTGGAGCTGACGAGATCGCAGAAGAGCACGGTGACGGGCTTGCGCTCGCCCTGCATGGCGTCCCGCGAGGTCAGGATCTTCTCAGCGAGGTGCCGGGGCGTGTAGGACTCGGGCGCGGAGCGTGCGGGCGCCGCGGCCGCCGCGACGGCGTGGCCGCAGCCCGGACAGAAGCGCGCGCCCTCGGGGAGCGCGGCCCCGCACGCGGCGCAATGCGCGCCGAGCCGGCTACCGCAGGCCACGCAGAATCGCGCGCTGCGGGGGGTTTTCCTGCTGGCAGCCCGGACACATCGGCCCCGAGCGGGCACTCATGGCGGAATTATGGCATTCCTCCCGACTCCGCTGCCGCGCATCGGGCAAGGCCCCCGACCTCGGGCGATTGCCCGCCCTTCGCGACCCTCGCGACGCCGCGGAACGAGCCTCACTACGACGCGGGCTTGGCGGCCGGCCGTCATGTCACCTCGAAGTGGCTGGCACGGATCTCGCTCTTCCGCGCTGATATGCCTGCCATAGCGACCGACGGGGTCACGCTCTCGTTCGATCACACCGGCGCCGGCGTGCCGGTGGTGTGCCTGCACAGCTCGGCGAGCTCCAGTGCCCAGTGGCGCCGCCTGGCCGGCGACCTGGCATCCCGCTACCACGTGCTCGCCGCGGATCTTCACGGCCACGGCGGTACCTCCCGCGTGGCCTTATACGCGCCCGATGCGCCTAGCCGACGAGGTCGCGCTGCTGCGGCCGCTGCTCGCCGCGCTGCCCTCGCCGATCCACCTGATCGGCCACTCGTACGGAGGCGCCGTCGCGGCCAAGGTCGCGCTGGCGATGCCCGAGCACATCCGGAGCCTGGTGCTGGTCGAGCCGGTGCTGCTGGCGCTGCTCCGGACGCAGGGTGAGCATGCCGCCTACGTCGAGGCCAGCCAGATCGCGCAGGATTGCGTGAGCCATGTGAAGGCGGGGCGTCCGGCGGCGGCCGCCCGGAACTTCGTGGACTACTGGTGCGGCATCGGGGAATGGGCGCGTCTGGCCGACCACGCGCGGGTCCGCGTCGAGCGCGCGATTCCGTCGGTGGCACGCCAGTGGGAGGCGGTCTTCGCCGATTCCACGCCGCTCGGCGAATACGCCGGCCTCCGGATGCCCACCCTGCTGCTGTCGGGCGATCACGGGCCCATCACGGCGCGCCGCGTGACCGAGCTCCTCGCGGGCGTCGTGCCGCACGCCGTCCACCGCGTCATCGCGGGCGCCGGCCACATGGCGCCCCTGACACACGGGGCGCCTGTGAATGCGGCCATCACCGCGCACCTGACCGGGCTTCACGCGGGGGCCATCGCCGCCGCCTGATCGGGCTTCAAGCGCGAGCCACACCGTGCTAGGCTCGCGCCATCATGGCCCGCGTCCTTACCATCGGCGCCGCTCAGCTCGGCCCCATCGCGCGCCGCGAGTCGCGCGCCGACGTGGTGAAGCGCCTCCTCGCCCTCCTCGCTCAGGCTCACGCGCGCGGCTGCGAGCTCGTGGTGTTTCCCGAGCTGGCGCTGACGACGTTCTTCCCGCGCTGGTGGATGGAGGACCAGGCCGAAATCGACGCGTTCTTCGAGCTCGAGATGCCCGGTCCCGAGACGCGGCCGCTCTTCGACGAAGCGCGCCGCCTCGGCATCGGGTTCTGCCTGGGCTATGCCGAGCTCGTCACTGAAGCCGGCCGCGCGCGCCGCTTCAACACCTCGATCCTCGTGGACCGCGCGGGATCCATCGTCGGCCGCTATCGGAAGATCCATCTCCCCGGCCACGCTGAGCACGAGCCCTGGCGCGCCTTCCAGCACCTCGAGAAACGGTACTTCGAGGTGGGCGATCTCGGCTTTTCGGTGTGGCGCGCCTTCGATGGCCTCGTCGGCATGTGCATCTGCAACGACCGGCGCTGGCCGGAGACGTATCGGGTCATGGGCCTGCAAGGCGTGGAGCTGATCTGCCTCGGCTACAACACGCCCGTGCACAACCCACCCGCGCCCGAGCACGACCTTCTCGGCCCCTTCCACAACCATCTCGTCATGCAGGCGGGCGCGTATCAGAACGCCACCTGGGTGGTGGGCGTGGCGAAGTGCGGCCGCGAGGAAGGCTGTGATCTGATCGGCGGGAGCGCGATCATCGCACCGTCGGGTGAGATCGTGGCCCAGTGCACGACGCTGGGTGACGAATTGGCCACCGCCCGCTGCGACCTCGATCTCACGCGCTCCTACAAGGAGACGGTGTTCAACTTCGCGCGCCACCGGCGCCCCGAGCACTACCGCATGATCGTCGAGCGCACCGGGGCGGAGCCTCCGAATCCGTAGACCCCGCGCGGGCATCTCAATGCCGGAAGGAGAACACGCACATGGCTTCTGACGTGCTGCATCTGGACCAGAACACGTTCGACGAGACCCTGGCGACCACCGACGGGGTCCTGATAGTGGATTTCTGGGCCGAGTGGTGCGGGCCCTGCCGGGCCGTCGCGCCCATCCTGGAAGACCTCGCGCGGACGTCCGGCGGCAAGGTGACGCTCGCCAAGGTGAATGTGGACGAGCATCCGGCGCTGGCCGCGCGGTTCGGCGTGCGGTCGATTCCGACCATCCTCTTCGTGAAGGATGGCAAGGTTCGCGATCAGGCCATCGGCGCCCTGCCGAAGCCGGCGATCCAGAAGAAGATCGACGGGCTCGCGTAGCGCCGGGAGGATTAGAGGGAGAAGGTGAGGGCGGCGCCGAGCGTGGTGACGATCACCACCACCCACGCCGGAACCTGACCCACCGTCAGCAGCGCGAAGGCCAGCAGCGCCAGCGCGAAGTCGCGCGGTCGCAGGATCGCGCTGGTCCACACCGGATGATAGAGCGCGGCCAGCAGGATGCCGACCACGGCGGCGTTGACCCCTCGCATCGCCGCCTGCGCCCACGTCTGCCGGCGGAACGCGTCCCAGAACGGGAGAGCGCCCGTCAGGATCAACAGGCCGGGCAGGAAGATGGCAACCAGACACAGCGCCGCGCCCGTCCAGCCGTTGGGTGACGGGCCCATCACCGCCCCCAGATAGGCCGCAAAGGTGAAGACCGGCCCCGGCACGGCCTGAGCGGCGCCGTAGCCGGCGAGGAACGCGTCGTGCGTGACCCAGCCTGGGGCCACCACCGAGGCCTCCAGCAGGGGGAGCACCACGTGTCCCCCGCCGAAGACGAGCGCGCCCGCGCGATAGAAGGCCTCGAGCACCACGACCGTCTGTCCAGCGCCGAGGCGCACGGCGAGGGGAAGGCCCACGAGCAACAGGAAGAACGCGACGAGGCAGGCCCACGCCACCGGGCGCGGCACCAGCATCGGGAGCGCGCCGGGGGACGCCGGCGGCGCGTCGCGACAGAGCCAAAGCCCGAGCAAGCCCCCGAGTGCGATCGCGGCGATCTGCCCCACCGCGGTGGCGGCGAACGTCACGGCGAGCGCGGCGAGCACCGCGATGCTCGCGCGCTGGCGGTCGGGCGTCAGGCTGCGCGCCATGCCCCACACCGCCTGGGCGACCACCGCCACCGCGACGATCTTGAGCCCGTGCAGCGCGCCCAGCGCCAGCGGGCCCTCGAGGCGGCCGGCGGCGAAGGCGAAGAGAACCATGAGCAGCGCCGAGGGCAGGGTGAAGCCCAGCCAGGCGACGACCCCGCCGGCGAGGCCGCCGCGCGACACGCCGATCGCGAACCCCACCTGGCTCGAGGCGGGGCCGGGCAGGAACTGGCACAGCGCGACGAGGTCGGCATAGGCCGCCTCGGTAAGCCACCGGCGCCGCTCCACGAGCTCGCGCCGGTAGTAGCCGAGATGCGCGATCGGCCCGCCGAACGACGTCAGGCCCAGTACCAGGTAGATCCGAAATATCGTGCCGAGGGAATCGCGCACTGGCTAGTAGCGGTTGGCGACGGGTAGCTCCTGGGCGGGAAAGAGCGTGATGACCTGCGCGCCCTTGGGCGTCACGATCACTTCTTCCTCGATGCGGGCGGCCGAGATACCGTCCGATGCCGGGCAGTAGGTCTCCACCGCGAAGACCATGCCCGCCTCGAGCTCCATGGGCTCTTCCATGGAATTCAAACGCGAGATGATGGGCCGCTCGTGGAGGCCCAGGCCGAGGCCGTGGCAGAAGTTGAGGCCGAAGGCCGCCATCTCGCTCTCGAACCCGATCTCCTGCGCCTTGGGGAAGCAGCGGGCGATGCGATCCGTGCTCACCCCCGGCTTGATCAGCTCGATGGCGCCGTCCATCCAGTCGCGCGCCTTCCTGTAGGCGGACTGCTGCGGGCCAGTGGCGCGGCCCACGCTGAACGTGCGGTAATAGCAGGTGCGGTAGCCCACGAAGGACTGGATGATGTCGAAGAAGGCCTGGTCGCCGGGCCGGATCAGCCGGTCGGTGAAGTTGTGGGGGTGCGGTGAGCAGCGCTCGCCGGAGATGGCGTTGATGGCCTCGACGCAGTCCGAGCCCATCTCGTAGAGCCGTTTGGTGGCCAGCGCCACGATCTCGTTCTCGCGCACGCCGGGCTTGAGGGCCTCGTAGATGTCCTGGTAGACGCCGTCGCCCATGGCCGCGGCCATGTTGAGCAAGGTCAGCTCGTCGGCGTTCTTGATCACGCGCGCCTCCAGCATGACCTGCTGGCCGTCGCGCACCTCGATGCCCTCCCGCTGCAGCGCGAAGAGGAACGGCGGCTCCACCATGTCGATCCCGATGGGCATGCCCGCGACGCCCTCGCGCACGAGGATGTCCTTGATCTCGCGCGCCGCTTGATCGAAGAGGCCGGACTTCGGCGACACCGCCCCGCGCATGCCGACCATGCCGGCCAGGCAATGTGTGGCCTCGAGCCAGGGTGCGTAGAGCCGGTGGTGGCGGGCAGCCGAGCCGAAATCCCACACCCAGGGCTCGCCGTTGCCGGTGAGCAGGCTGTAACGGATCAGCTTGTCGCGGGCCCACTCGCCGATCACCGTGCCCGAGATGTAGCGGATGTTGTGCTGGTCGAAGACGAGGAGGGCGCCCAGCCCCGAGCGGGCCAGGGCCTGGCGCGTACGCCCCAGCCGATAGGCGTGCAGCCGCCGGAAGTCCACGCGTTCCTCGAAATCCACCTGCGTGTGGCCCGGCGCCTGGATGGGCCGGTCCCAGCGATGCCGGGGATCCGTCGCGTCGGCGGATGCCTGGGAAGACGCGGCACGAGGGACGGGGCGGGCGGCGGCGGACGGCGGCTTGCGGGCCATGGGAAGCCTCCTCGGCTTTAGGATCTCGGCCCGCATCCTATTATCCTGAAGCCATGCTTCGCTACCACTTCTCGGGCATCGGTGGGGCGGGCATGAATCCCCTCGCGCGGCTCATGCGGGCCCGCGGCCACGACGTGCAGGGCTCCGATCGCGCCTTCGACGGCGGCAAGAGCGCCGATCTCGCCGCCCAGCTGCGCGCCCTTGGGATACGCCTGCTCCCCCAGGACGGCTCCGCCATTACTCGGGGGCTCGATCGCTTCGTCTACTCCACCGCGGTGGAGGCAGACACGCCCGAGGTGGCGGCGGCGCGCGCGCTGGGTATCGAGCCCATCGCCCGGCCCGCCCTCCTCGCGGAGATCGTGAACGCCGGCCACCCCAGTGTGGCCATCGCGGGCACCAGCGGCAAGAGCACCATCACCGGCATGGTCGGCTGGCTCACGCGCGAGGCGGGACTCCCCGCCACCGTGCTGGGAGGCGCCGCCCTCGTGGGCGAGGGCGTGAGCGGCTGCTTTTTGGCCGGGCCGGACGGGGCGCCGGTTGCCGCGGAGGCGTGCGAGTCGGACGGCACCCTGCCGGGCTACGCCGCCGCCCTCGGCCTCGTGCACAACGTAAGCCGCGATCACGCCGAGGTTGAGGCGCTGCGCCCGCAGTTCGAGGCGTTCGCGCGCCAGTCGCGCCGGCTCCTCGTCAACGCGGCCTCCCCGGAGGCGGTGGCGCTGGGCCGCGCGGTGGGCGCGCGAACCTACGGCATGTCGCCGGACGCGCAGGCGCGCCTCGACGTGGCCAGCGTGGGGCCGGCGCGCGCGCAGGGGGCGCTATACAGCTCATGCGGAAAAATCACAATCGATATTCCGCAGCCCGGCGCCCACAACCTGGAGAACGCCGCCGCCGCGGCCCTGATCGCCCTCGAGCTCGGCATCCCGCCGCGCGCGGTGGAGGAGGCGCTCCGCCGCTTCCCCGGCGTGGCCCGCCGCTTCGAGCTGATCGGCGTCACTCCGGCCGGCGTCCGCGTGGTGGACGACTACGCGCACAACGGGGAGAAGATCCGCGCCGCGCTCACCACCGCGCAAGCCAGCGCGGCCCGGGTCGTCGCGGTGTTCCAGCCGCACGGCTACGGGCCCGCGCGCTTCCTACGCCCCGAGCTGCGCGAGCTGCTCCCGCGCCTCCTCCGTCCGGCCGATCGCTTCTGCTACGCGGAGATCTTCTACGCGGGGGGCACGGTGACGAAGGATGTCTCGAGCCGCATGCTCGCCGACGATCTTCCCGCCGCGCTCCACTGCGCGTACGCCCCCGACCACGCCACCGTCGTGAGCTGGATCGCGGCGGAGGCGCGCCCCGGCGACACCGTGCTCCTGATGGGCGCCCGCGATCCCGATCTGCCCGGGCTCGCGCGGAAGGTATTCGCCGTCCTGACGTGACCGCCGCGGCCTACTTCACGCGCTCGTAGGTGGAGGAGGAGCCGGATCACACCTTCCCCCGGAGGAACGTGACGAGGGCCGAGATGCCTCCTCGACGAGATTGGTGCCCGACGCGAGGTCGTAGTGAAGGTATGGCGCCTCGCCCTCGATGCGCTTGAACTCGCGCGAGACCGAGGCCCGATCCTGCAGGAGGCTCATGTAGAGCGTGGGATCGACGTCGCCCCGCCGCGCGTCTTCGCGCTTGGTCTCTTCCCGCTTGAGATGGCCGACCATCGTCTCCACCTGCTTGGCGTCGAGCATGGACACGGGCGCGCGACAGAAGCCGCACGTCGAGCCCCTCACGAGATCGACGGGCGCCCCGCAGGCGGAGCAGGTGACGCTTCGGACGTTCCGCTTGAGATCCTCGATCTCGACGGGACTCAGGGGCCGCACGAAGTTCTTCTCGTGGAGGAACTCGAGAAAGGTGATGAAGTGGCCGTGGTCGGCGGGACAGCGCCAGTAGCTGAACCGCGTGTTGCGCTGCATGTTGGCCGTCCGCGCGAGCCGGGCGCGACACCGGGGACAGGTGAGCGATTCCCCAGCGGATGCGGGCTCGACCGCTTCTCGTGGATGAGGACGAAGAGGTCCAGCACCGAGCCGGGCGCCAGCGCGAGGCTCTCCATCCCGTCGAACCAGAAGGCGGCGCAGGCGAAACAGAGATCGAGGGTGACGGGGACGACGTAGTTGGCCTCGAACGTCCGCTGCGACATCTCCCCGCTGCACCCGGGCACCGCAACGACATCTGCGTGCGCTCTAGGTCAGAGAGTTGCCGCACTCGGGGCAGAACTTGCTCGGGCGCTCGAGCCGCGTGCTGCAGCGCGGGCACACGGTGGCGGCGGGGGCGGGCGCGGCCCCGCCCGCTGCCACTCCCTCTCCCCCTCCGAGGGAGAGGGTAGGGTGAGGGGGCGGCGGCTGCATGGCCTGCCCCATGGCCTGGCCCATCGCGATGCCGGCGCCGACGCCCACGCCGGCGGCGCCGCCGGTGTTGGCGGCCGCAGTGGGGATGGACTGCCCCACCTGAAACTGCGTATAGCGCGGTAGGTCGCCGACGATGCCCATGCGGATCCGCTCGTCGAGCCGCTTCTGCAGCTCTTCGGGGAGCGAGATGTTCTGGATCTGGAAGTTCTCCAGCGAGAGGCCGAGCGACGCGAAGGTGGGCTGCGCTTTGCTCAGCACCGCCCGGGCCAGCTCGTCCTGATTGGCGGCCATGTCCAGGAACGGCACCCGGCTCGTCCCGAAGTGATCGGTCAGCGTCGCCACGAGCGTGCTGCGCAGCTGCCCCTCGAGGTCGGCCACGCCGTAGCTCTCACGCGTGCCCGACACCTCGCGGAAGAACACGCGCGGGTCGCCGAGGCGATAGCCGTAGACGCCGAAGGCGCGGATCCGCACGGCGCCGAACTCCCGGTCGCGGATGGTGAGGGGGCTGGCGGTGCCCCACGTCTGGTTGAGGCGCAGGCGTGTCGAGAAGAAGTAGACCTCGCTCTTGAACGGCGACTCGAAGAGCTTGTTCCAGTGGCGCAGGTCGGTGAGTACGGGCAGGTTGCGCGTCCGGATCGCGTGCGTGCCGGGGCCGAAGAGGTCCGCCACCTTGCCCTGGTCGACAAAGAGCCCCATCTGGGTCTCGCGGACGATCAGCCGGGCCCCCTGCTGGATCTCGAAGTCCGCGGTGGGGAACCGCCAGGCGAGCACCTCGTCGCTCGCCTCGGTCCACTGGAGCACATCGATGAACTGCTTCTTGATGAAGCTGGAAATGCCCATGGCCCCTCCCTTGGTGGCGCGCGTCGGGGGACATACATCCCCGCGCCGGGGACGAGCAACCGACATGCCAGGCGAGACATCAATGATCCCGGACGCTTGGGGTCCGGCGCGCACGCCGGCTGCCGCGTCCTGTTGGGGGCGATTGCTCCCGGACGTCACTCCGGGTCGGGCGGGCCCCCGTCGCGGACGAGCCGCAGGGCCCGGGCCGCCGCGTCGAGGGCGCGGCGGGACTGGGCGAGCGCCAACAGGGGGAAGTAGTTCCGGTAGAGGGTGTAGCGCAGATAGAAGACACCGGGGAAGCCGGTGCCGGTGGCGAGCGACTCGTCCCAGGTGCCGTCGGCCTTCTGCGTGTCGATCAGGTATCTGACGCCGCGGCCGAGGGCGTCGCTCTCGCCCTGCCCGGCCGCGATGAGCCCGAGGAGACCCCACGCGGTCTGCGACGGCGTGCTCGGCGCGGCGACGAACCGGCCGTCGGCGTAGCTCACGCAGCTCTCGCCCCAGCCGCCGTCGGGATTCTGAATGGAGGCGAGCCAGCGGCCCGCCTGGAACATCGCCCGCGAGGCGGTGCGATCGTGGGCGGCCCGGAGGCCGCGCAGGGCGAGGAAGGTTCCGTAGATGTAGTTCACGCCCCAACGCCCGTACCACGAGCCGTCTTCCTCTTGGGTCTGGAGGAGATAGGACGCGCCGCGATCCACCGGTTGATCGGAAATCCGCAGCCCGCGACGGCACAGCGCCTCGAGCACGCGCCCGGTGATGTCAGGGCAAGTCGGGTCGAGCATGGCGTTGTGATCGGCGAAGGGCACGCGATTGAGCAGGGCCCAGTTGTTATCCACGTCGAAGGCCGCCCAGCCGCCATCGCTCGACTGCATCTGCGTCAGCCAGTGCAGCGCGCGGCGCTCGCAGCGCTCTTGCGCGGCGGGATCGCTGGCCTTGGCGTGCTGCAGCGCCAGGAGGACCATCGCGGTGTCGTCGATGTCCGGGTAGTGCTCGTTGCTGAACTCGAACGCCCAGCCGGAGGGCTCGAGGTCCGGGCGCTTCACCGACCAGTCGCCGCGCCGCCGGATCTCCCGGGCGATGAGCCAGTCGGCGGCGCGCCGCTGCGCGTCGGTGGCCTCCCGCCCCTGCTCGCCGAGGGCGAACATCGCGATGGCGGTGTCCCACACCGGCGAGAAGCACGGCTGGAAGTACAGGCGCTCCGGCGTCTCCGTCATCAGGGCCTCGTGCACCCGGATGGCCTCGACGAGATCGGGATGGTCCCGCGAATAGCCGAGGCACTCCAGCGCCATGATGAAGTACATCATCGCGGGGAAGATCCCGCCGAGGCCGTCGCTGTGCCGCGTGCGATCGAGCATCCACTTCTCGGCCTCGCGCAGCGCGGACTTGCGGATCACCTCGGGGGCGCGGTTTTCCCAGACCTTCAGCGCGGCGTCCAGCTGGGTGAAGACGGCGGAGAGCCGGTCGCGCCGCGGGAACTTGAAGCTCTTGCCCGGCACCGCGAGCTCATCCAGCGTGAACCCCGCCGGCACGGGCCGCCGGCCCGCGCGCGCCTGCACGATCGACAGCGGCACCACGATCGCGCGCGTCCACGACGACATCTCGTAGATGATACCGCCGGGCAGCATCACGAGCTCGACCGGGATCGTCGGCACGTGGCGGCGCGGAAAGAGCCCGAACAGGCTCAGGGTGATCCGGACGTAGCTGTTGGTCTCCTGGATGCCGCCCAGGCGCAGCACCGCCTCGCGCGCGCGGCGCATCGGCTCGGATTCGGGCGCGAGCCCGGCGAGCTTCAGCGCGAAGTAGGCCTTCACGGTCGCGTTGATCTCCCCGGGACCGCCGGGATGGATGGGGAAGCCGCCGTCCGCCGCCTGCACCGCGAGGATGGCATCGCGCGCCTTGAGGAGCCGGCCCCACGTGGGCGGCCGCCACGGACCCCCGTCGGGCGGATGGAGCCAGAGCTGCAGCACCACGTAGTCGGACTCGAGCGTGCTGTCGCCGAGGAGATCGCCGCACCAGTAGCCTTCCGGCTTCTGGAGCGCGAGCACCGCGTCGGCGGCGTGGTCGGCCACCACGCCAGCCTTCTCGGCGAGGGCGTTGCGGCTGTCCGCCACCGGACGGGCGGATCGGACGACGTCGCCGGGCTCGACTGACGAGGACATATGGACCGAGTGTAAACGATGGGTGCCCGCCTCACCGAATGCCGAGAGAGGCGGCCCCGGCGGCCCCCTCGCGGGCCCGGCGGCCTGTGGTACCATTCCCCCTCGACGCGCGACCCGCGCGGAGTCAGCAATCCATCCACACCCGAGGAGATCATTCATGGCCATCAAAGTCGGCGACAAGCTGCCCGGCGGCACCCTCACGGAGATGATCGAGACCGAGCAGCCCGGCTGCACCATCGGCCCCAACAACTTCAACGTCGCGGATCTCTCCAAGGGCAAGAAGGTCGTGATCTTCGGCCTCCCCGGCGCCTTCACGCCCACCTGCTCGGCGAAGCACGTGCCCGGCTACGTTGCCAGCATCGACAAGCTGAAGGCCAAGAAGGTCGACGAGGTCTGGTGCGTCTCCGTCAACGACGCGTTCGTGATGGGCGCGTGGTGCAAGGATCAGAAGGCGGGCGGCAAGGTCCGCATGATGGCCGACGGCAGCGCCACCTTCACGAAGGCCCTCGGGCTCGAGATGGACCTCACCGCTCGTGGCATGGGCGTGCGCTCGCAGCGCTACTCGATGCTGGTGGAGGACGGCACCGTGAAGGCGCTCAACGTGGAGGCGCCCGGCAAGTTCGAGGTGAGCGACGCCGACACCATGCTGAAGGCGCTCTAGGACATCGCTTCTTCCGTGAACCGGCTGCGGGTCGGCGTGCTCGGGCTCAGCCACGATCACGTCTGGTCGAACCTCGCGGCGATCGCCGCGGGTGACCAGGGCGTGCTCACGGCGGTGGCTGAGCCCGACCCGCGGCTGCGCGAGCGCCTCACCCGCGAGCATGGCGGGGCGGCCGCGCTGACCGACTTCGCGGCTCTGCTCGAGCGCCGCGACCTCGACGCCGTCCTCTGCTTCACCGATAACCGCGCCTCCGCCGAGTGGGGCGTTCGCGCGCTCGGCCGGGGGCTGCCCATCATGGTCGAGAAGCCCATGGCCGCCGATCTCGCCGGGGCCGAGGCGCTCGTTGGCGCCGCACGCGCGTCCGGTCAGCCGCTGATGGTGAACTGGCCCACCGCATGGCGGCCCGCCCTGCGCCACGGCGTGACGCTGGTGAGCGGGGGAGCGGTGGGCGAGCTCGTGCAGCTTTCCCACCGTGGCGGCCACGCGGGCCCACGCGAGTACGGCTGCTCGGAGCAGTTCTGCGCGTGGCTCTACGATCCCGCGCGAAACGGCGGCGGCGCGCTCGTCGACTACTGCGGTTACGGCAGCATCCTCGCGCGCGCCCTGCTGGGTCGGCCGGCCGCGGTGACCGCGGTGGCCGCGCATCTCCGCAAGAAGGACCTGCCCGCGGAGGACAACGCCGTGGTGATCCTGCGCTACCCGCGCGCGCTTGCCACGCTGGAAGGCTCGTGGACCCAGATCGGCGGCGAGCCGGGCTTCGCCTTCGTCGTGTACGGCGACGCGGGCACGCTGATCGTGCATCAGCCGCGGGCCACCCGCGAAGGCCAGACGGTCGGGGTGGGCCGCGTGCAGATCGTCCGCGGCGACGGGAGCGAGACGATCGAGCCCCCCGCGCTGCCCGCGGGCGAGCGCGACGGCGTGTCCTACTTCCTCACGCGCCTGCGTGACGGGCGGCCCATCGAGGGCCTCTGCGCGCCCGAGGTAGGGCGCGACGTGCAGGAGATCCTCGCCGCCGCGCTCCAGTCGAGCGCGACGGGCCGCACCGTCACGCTCCCCGCCTGACCGCGCGCCCGACGGCGTGACGACGGAGCGAATCGAGACCCTCATCGCCGGCGGCGGGCAGGCCGGGCTCGCGCTGAGCTACTACCTGCGCGGCCACGGCCGCGAGCATCTCATCCTCGAGCGGGCGCGAGTGGCCGAGCGGTGGCGCAGCGAGCGCTGGGACTCGCTCACCTTCCAGTTCCCGAGCTGGAGCATCCGGCTTCCGGGCCTCGACTACCGGGGCGGCGATCCCGAGGGCTTTGCGCCGCGCGACGCGATGGTGCGCTTCCTCGACGAGTATCGCGCCCACATCGCGGCGCCCGTCCGCGAGGGCGTGACGGTGCGCGCGGTGACGCGACCGGCGGGAGGCTTCCGCATCGAGACGGAGACGGTAACCTACGCGGCGGCCAATGTGGTGGCCGCCACCGGCCCCTATCAGGCGCCCTTCATTCCCGCGGCGGCCGCCGCGCTGCCACCGGACATCGCGCAGGTGCACGCCAGTCGCTACCGCAACTCCGCCGCGCTGCCCGAGGGCGGGGTGCTCGTGGTGGGCTCGGGCGCGTCGGGGTGCCAGATCGTCGAGGATCTGCTCGAGGCCGGGCGCCCCGTCCACCTCTCGGTGGGACGCCACCGCCGTGTCCCGCGCCGCTATCGGGGCCGCGACGTGTTCTGGTGGATCGACCGCATGGGCGCGCTCGACCAGACACTCGCGGAGCGGCCCGACGCGCGCGGCACGCCGAACCCGCTCGTCACCGGCGCGCATGGCGGCCACGACATCGATCTCCGCGACTATGTGCGCGGGGGCGTCACGCTCCACGGCCACCTGCGCGGCGCGCGGGATGGCCGGCTCGTCTTCGACGACGACGTGGCGCGGCAGATCGCGCAGGGCGACGAGGGCATGACGGCCTTCGCGCGGGCCGCGGACGAATGGGCGCTCCGCGAGGGGCTGGGCCCGCCCCGGGAGGAGGAGCGCGTGGAGCGGGTGGGCCCGCTACGCGGCCTCGAATCGCAGCCGGCGCTCGACCTCCGCGCCGCCGGCATCGGTTCGGTCGTCTGGGCCACGGGCTTCCGCCCCGACTTCGGCTGGATCCACCTGCCCGTACTCGACGCGGGTGGCGACGCCGTGCACCGGCTCGGCGCCACCGCGTGCCCCGGCTTCTACTTCCTGGGGCTGCCGTGGCTGTCCAAGCTCAAGTCCTCCGTCCTCTGCGGGGTGGGCGAGGATGCGGAGCGCATCGCCGCCGCCATCGCCGCCGGGCGACGCCCGGCCTGCGCTTGAAGGCACCGGGGGCCGGGCGTAGTATCGCGCCCAAGATGCCTCTCGAGCTCATCGGAATGATCGGGGTGCGGCCGGAGGGCGCCGACGGCGCCGCCGTGCACGTGATCGGCGGCGCCATCGATCGCGAGTGGGTGCGCGACTTCTCGCAGGCGCATGAGCGTGCTGACTTCGACAAGGTGCTCGTGGGCTACACTGCGAGCGCCGCCGACGGCTTCCTCGTCTCCGCCTACGCCGCCGCCCATACCGAGCGTCTCGCCTACCTCATCGCCCACCGGCCGGGCTTCGTGGCGCCGACGCTGGCCGCCCGCAAGGCGGCCACGCTCGACCAGTTCACGAATGGCCGCGTGGCGCTCCACATCATCACGGGCGGCAGCGACGCCGACCAGGCCAAAGACGGCGACTGGCTCGATCACGACACGCGCTACCGCCGCACCGATGAGTACCTCACCGTGCTCCGGCGCATGTGGACGGAGGATCACCCCTTCGATCATACGGGCGAGTTCTACCGGCTCGCGAAAGCCTACTCGGAGATCAAGCCGGTGCAGACGCCGCATATCCCCCTCTACTTCGGCGGCGCCTCCGAGGCCGCCCACGCCATCGGAGCGCGCCACTGCGATGTGTACATGCTCTGGGGCGAGCCGCTGGCCGCCATCAAGCAGCGCATCGCGGACGTCCACGCCGCCGGCGCGCGCGCGGGCCGGTCACCCCGGATCAGCGTGTCGCTGCGTCCCATCATCGCCCCCACCGAGGATCGGGCGTGGGCGAAGGCGCGCGAGATCCTCGCCAAGGTGCAGGCCAAGCAGGGCGACCGTACCCTGCCGCTGCCGGAGGCGGTCGGCGCCCAGCGCTTGGTGGACTTCGCGCGCCAGGGCGAGGTGCACGACAAGCGGCTGTGGACGCCCATCGCGGCGGCGGTGGGCGGGGCCGGCAACACCACCGCGCTGGTGGGCACGCCCGAGCAGGTGGCGGAGGCCATGCTGGACTACTACGACCTCGGCGTCACCACGCTCCTCATCCGCGGCTTCGATCCCCTCGCCGACGCCCTCGCTTACGGCCGCGAGCTGATCCCGCTCGTCCGCGACGAGGTGGCGCGCCGCGACCGCGAGCACGCGGCCCGCTGACGCCCATGCCGCGGCTCGTCGCGGTGGTGGGCGCAGTGACGCCGCCCGGCCGGCTCAACGCGGCGATGCAGGGAGCGGTGGACGGCGCCGCCGCGCGTTCCGGCGTCGCCGCGAGTCTGGTGAGTCTCGCCGACTATCGGCTCGGCTTCGCCGACGGGCGGCCCCTCGACGCGCTCACCGACGACGCGCCCCTGTTGATCAGGGCGCTCGCGGAGGCCGACGCCGTGATTTTCGCGAGCCCCGTGTACCGTGGCTCCTTCACGGGGGCGCTGAAGAACCTCCTCGACCTCACGCCCGTCGACGTCCTGCGCGGCAAGCCGACGGGCATCGTGGCGATGGGCGCCTCCACGCATCACTACCTGGGCGTGGACTGGCATCTGCGGGCGGTGCTCGCCTGGTTCGGAGCCCTGGTGGCGCCCACCAGCGTCTACCTGGAGTCGGCCCACTTCAAGGACGGCAAGCTCGCCGATCCCGCCGCCGTCGTCGCGCTGGGCGACCTGGTGACGGCGGTCCTGACCCTGGCCGCGGGCCCACGGGACCGCCTGGGCCCGCCGCCGCTGGCCGCCGGCCGCGGCTAGCGCCGGGCCTGCGCCGCCCCGCGCTACTCGATCAGGTTGAACTTCTGACCCACATGCCGCGCGCACTCGACGCACAGGCCGTGGCTGAAGGTCACCGTCGAGTGATGACGAATGTAGACCTCCACCGGCCACCACACGCCCGCGCCGTCGCGGATCTTCTTGCACGCCGCGCAGATGGCGAGGAACTCGTCGGGGCCCTTCACGCGCTCGCCGGCGGTGGGCGCCGCCGTGGGCAGGGCGAGCTCGGAGAACGACATCACCACCGCGTGGGGCGCCGCGTCGCCCGCCCGGCGCAGCGGACGCGCGCTGACCGAGATCCAGAGCGGATCGGCGCCGGGGCGGAGCACGCCCATGGTGACGCGCGGGCAGGCCTCCCCGGTGCGGAGCGCCATCGCGTCAGGCTGTAGCTCGGGGGGGAACCGCGTGCCGTCCGCGCGCAGCGCGCCCACCCCGAGCGTGGTGAGGGCGGGGCCGAGGATGCGCTCGGCGCTTGGGTTCCAGCCGGAGATCGCGCCCGCCGCGTCCTTGAGGATCACGCCCTCCTCGAGCGCCTCGAACACTGCGCGATGCCGCTCCTCGCTCTCGCGGAGGCGGGCCTCGACGTGGATGCGGTCGGTGATGTCTACCGCGTGCCCGACCACGTAGGGCTCCCGGTCGGGTAGGCGCATGAGCAGGTTCCGGTAGGCCCAGAGCCGCTCCTGGCCGTCGCGGCTCAGCAGCCGCAGCACGCCGCGGTCCGCTTCCTTCTCCCGGATCCGCTCGAGATACAGCCCGAAGAACATCCGCACCGACGGCGCGAGGAAGTCCCGGAGGTTTCGCCCCACCCCCTCCTCGGGCGCGTAGCCGAGCTCCCAGGCGGAGGCCGGGCTCACGTAGAGGAGATTGCCCTCGAGGTCGTGCGAGCAGACGAGCCCCTGGCTGTTCTCCACGAGCTGGCGGTAGAGCTCGGCGCGCTCGCGCAGCCGGTCGTACTCGCGCTGATGTTCGGCGGTCAGCTGCTCGAGCACGGCGAGCCGCTCCCGCATCTCGACGAGATCCTGCACCAGTTGCCGCTCGGTCCGGTTCCGGTCGTCCACGCGCTCGCCTCCCCTCAGCGACCCTGCGCCTTGCGCTTCCAGAGCTCCCACGGCCGATTGACGGTGCCGCCGACCGAGGCCTCCGCCCGTCGGGCTTCCTCCGGGTCGAGATAGGTCACCGGTCCGCCCAGCGCCATCGCATGGGCCTGCAGGCGGGCGTTCATCTCCGTGTAGACGCTGCGGAACGCCGCGATGGGCAGGCTCGCCCCCACCACCACCGCCCCGTGGCCGCGCATGAGCGCCACCGGCGCGGCGCCCAGGGCCCGGGCGAGCGCTTGCCCGAGGGCGGCGTTCCGCACGAGCATGTCGGTCATGCCGCCGCTGGCCAGGCGAATGTCGAAGACGGGCACCCCGCCGACCAAGAACGCGCTCATGTGATAGAGAGGGCGTAGCGGACTGCCCGTCACCCCGAAGGGGATAACCGACGGAGAGTGGTTGTGCACCACCGCCCGGACGTCGGGGCGGACCCGGTAGATCTCCCCGTGAATGAAGCGCTCGAGGTAGGTCGCCCGTCCCTGCGGATCGACCGGCCGGCTGTCGAGATCGAACTCCATGATGTCGGCCGCGGTGACCAGCTCCGGCGCGATCGAGCGGGACATGAGGTAGCGGTCCGTGGCCGAGTGGTGCCGGACGCTGACATGCCCGTACCCGTCGAGAACGCCCTGGTCCACGAGGATACGGTTGGCGGCGACGAGGTCCTCGACCAGGGCCGGATCGGGGGGGCCCGCGCTCGCCGGCGGCGGCGCCTGGGCGCCGGCGGGTCGGCCGGCCACGATCCCTGCCGCCGCCGCGGCCGTCCCGAGCAGCACGTGACGCCGCGTGACACGAGACATTACACGCCATGGTGCGACGGCCGGGCTACAATCGCAACCGACAGCGCGCTGAATGCCGGAGCGGTCGTCGCCGTCCAATAGGTGGTCCCGAGTTGCCACTCACGCAATGGTCACGCCGGTGTAGGATCGAGCACATGTCCCGACTGTCGCTTCTCGCCGCCCTGTTGCTCACGGTCGGCTGCCAGCAGAGCCCGGGTCCCGCCGCCGCGCCACCCTCGGAGACGCAGCGGCAGGCTCCCCGCCCCGTTCGCCTCGTGACGGCGACGGAAGAGGTGATCGAGCGGAAGGTCGGGGCCACCGGCACCCTCGCCGCGGATGAGCAGGTCGTGCTCGGCACCAAGGTCGCCGGGCGGATCAGCGAGCTGCCCGTGGATCTCGGCACCCGCGTCCGCCGCGACCAGATCATCACCCGCCTCGACCCCACCGACGCCCAGCTTCGCGTGGACCAGGCGGTGGCGGCGCTCCAGCAGGCGCGCGCGCGCCTCGGCCTCTCGCCGGAGGGCACGGACGACCGCGTGGACCCGGAGCAGACCGCACTGGTGCGGCAGGCCCGCGCGGTGCTCGACGAGGCGCGCCTCACCCGCGACCGCACGGAGCGGCTCTGGAAGCAAGAGCTGATCGCCCAGGCGCAGCTCGACACCGCGGTCGCCGGGCTGGCGGTGGCGGAGGCCCGATACCAGGACGCCATCGAGGAGGTCCGGAACCGTCAGGCGGTGCTCCTCCAGCGGCGCTCCGAGCTGGAGCTGGCCCGGCAGCAGCGCGCCGACACCGTGGTGGTCTCCCCCATCGAGGGCGCAGTGAGCGAGCGCCGGGCCTCGGTGGGCGAATATCTCGCCGCGGGCGCCCCGGTCGTGACGCTCGTCAAGCTGCATCCCCTCCGGCTCCGCCTCGGCGTACCCGAGCGCGAGGCGACCGGGGTGCGAATCGGGCAGGCCGTCGTTGTCACCGTCGAGGGCGTGGCCGGCGAGCATCGCGGGCGCGTCGCCCGCGTCTCGCCGTCGATTAGCGAACAGAACCGTACGTTGCTCGTGGAGGCCGAGGTGCCCAACGAAGGCGCGGTGCTCCGGCCCGGCGCCTTCGCCAAGGCCGACATCATCCTTGCCGGCGATCTCCGCGTGGTCACCGTGCCGGCCACCGCCATCGTCGCCTTCGCGGGGGTGGAGAAGGTGCTGACGGTCGAGAAGGGCCGCTCGGTGGAAGTCCGCGTGACGACGGGGCGCCGCCTGGGCGACCGAGTCGAGGTCGTCACCGGCATCACCGCGGGCACCGCGGTGGTCGGCCAGCCCGGCAACTTGACCGGCGGCCAGCCCGTCGTGGCCCAGCCCTAGCCCATGCAGAAGCTCGCCGAGGTCTGCATCCGGCGGCCCGTCTTCGCCGCCATGCTCGTGCTCTCGCTCGTCGTGGTCGGCGCCGCGTCCTGGGCGCGCCTCGGGGTGGACCGCTTCCCCGCCGTGGATCTTCCCACCGTGAGCGTCCGCACCGAGCTCAGCGGGGCGTCCGCGGAGGAGGTGGAGAGCCAGGTCACGCGCGAGATCGAGCAGTTCGTCAACACCGTGCAGGGCATCCGCGAGCTGCGTTCGATCTCCGGCCCCGGGCAGTCCATCATCATCGTGGAGTTCGAGCTGCGCCGGAACATCGACGTCGCCGCCCAGGACGTGCGCGAGAAGGTCGCCCTCGCCATCCGCAATCTCCCCCGCGACGCCAAGGCACCCATCATCGCGAAGTTCGACAACGACCAGGCCCCCGTCCTCACCGTTGCGGTGGCGGGGGATCAGCCGCTCCGCGAGCTGACCGAGCTGGCCGACAAGATCGTCAAGGTCCAGCTCGAGCGCTCCTACGGCGTCGGCGAGGTACGCCTGGTGGGCGGGCTCAACCGGGCCATCAACATCTGGGTCGAGGCCGACCGGCTCGCCGCCTATCAGCTGCCGATTACCGCGGTGCGCGACGCCCTCGTCCGCCAGAACGCGGACATGCCGGGCGGCAACGTGACGGCGGGGCTCCGCGAGTCGTCGCTCCGGACGCTCGGGCGCGTGGTGGACCCGCGCTCGTTCGACGACGTGGTCATCGCCACCGTCAACGGCGCCCCCATCCGGGTGCGCGACGTGGGCCGGGCGGAGGACGGCACCGCCGAGCAGCGCTCGGTGGCGCGCCTGAACGGCGTGCCCAGCGTCATCCTCGAGGTGCGGCGCCAGTCGGGCGAGAACACGGTGGCGGTGATCGAGGCGGCCAAGCAGAGCCTCGCCCGCCTCGCCGCCCAGATGCCGCCGAACGTCCGCATCGAGGTGATCCGGGACCAGTCGCGCTACATCTACGCCGCCCTGCACGAGATCCAGATCCACCTGATCCTGGGGTCGATCCTCGCCTCCCTGGTGGTGCTCCTCTTCATGCGGAGCTGGCAGTCCACCGTCATCGCGGCGGTGGCCATCCCCTGCTCGGTGGTGTCGGCCTTCGGCATGATGTGGGCGCTGGGGTTCACCCTCAACAGCGTGACCATGCTGGCGCTCGTGCTCATGGTCGGCATCGTCATCGACGACGCCATCGTGGTGCTGGAGAACGTCTTCCGCTTCGTCGAGGAGAAGCGGATGACGCCGTTCGAGGCGGCCAAGTCGGCGACCGCCGATATCGGCCTCGCCGTCATGGCCACCACCTTCAGCCTGGTGGTCATCTTCCTCCCCGTCTCCTTCATGTCGAGCGTGTCGGGCCGCTTCCTCTACCAGTTCGGCGTCACCGCGGCGGTGTCCGTGCTGGTGAGCCTCCTCGTGTCGTTCACCCTCACCCCGATGATGAGCGCGCGGATGATTCGCGCGGGCGGTCCGGCGGGGGCCGGCGGGGCGGGCGGCGACCACGGGCACGGCGAGCCCGCCTCCCGCCGCGGCTTCTACGCCTGGCTCGACCGTGGCTACACTGCGAGCCTGCGGCTGGCCATGCGCTACCGCTGGGGCGTGGTGGCGATCTCCCTCGCGACGATCGCGGCAACGTGGCCCATCTACGGCTGGGTCAAGCAGGAGTACACCCCCACCGACGTGGACGAGAGCGAGTTCGAGGCGACCATCAACGGGCCGGAGGGCATCTCGATGCCAGCGATGGACGAGGCGGTGCGCGCCATCGCCACCGAGATCGGGGCGGTGCGGGGCGTCCGCAACGTGCTCATCACCGCGGGCGGCGGCTTCCTCGGGCGCATCAGCCAGGGCAACATCTACGTGCGCACCACCCCGCACGACGAGCGCACATTCGGGCTGGCCCGCCTCTGGCGCGAGACCCTCAAGGGCCATCCCTTCAAGGCGTTCGAGGGCAACTTCAGCCAGCGCGACGTGATGCAGGACGTCCGCCAGCGGCTCCGGAAGTTCCGCGACTTCCGCATCCTCGTGCGCAACATCCCCGGCTTCAACATCGGCGGCGGAAGCTTCGACATCGACTTCGTGATCCGCGGGCCCGATCTCGAAGCCCTCTCGCGCTACGCGGAGGAGCTGCGCACCCGGGCCATCGCCATGGGCGGCATCGCCGATCCCGACACCACGCTGCGGCTCGACCGGCCCGAGCTGCGCGTGCGCATCGACCGCGAGCGCGCGGGCGACCTGCGCGTGGACACGGAGCAGATCGCGACCGCGCTACGCCTCATGGTGGGTGGCGACACCGAGGTGTCGCGCTTCCGCGATCCCACCATCAACGAGGACTACTACGTGCAGCTCCGCCTCAGCGAGAAGGACCGGGGCGATCTCGGCACGATCTCGCGCCTCCTCGTGTCGCGGCAGGGCGTGGAGCCCGGAGGCGAGCGGCTCGTGCGCCTGGACAACGTGGTGCGCATCGCGCCCGGCTTCACCGCCTCGCGCATCGACCGCTCCGATCGGCAGCGCGAGGTGCGCCTCCGCGCGGTGGTGCTGCCCGGCTTCGGCCAGGCTGATCGCATCGCCGCCCTGCGGGGCGCGGTCGCGGAGATGCGCCTGCCGCCGGGCTACACGACCGCCATCTCCGGGCGGGCGCGGGAGCTGGAGCGCACGTTCACCGAGTTCCTCTGGGTCTTCCTCCTCTCCGTCGTTTTCATGTACATGATCCTCGCCGCCCAGTTCGAGAGTCTGATCCATCCCTTCACCATCCTGCTCTCGCTGCCGCTGTCGGTGCCGTTCGCGCTCCTCTCGCTCTGGTACACCGGCAACACGCTAAACCTCTACTCTGCCCTCGGCATCCTCGTCCTCTTCGGTGTAGTGAAGAAGAACGCCATTCTCCAGATCGACCACATGAACAACCTCCGCGCGGAGGGCCACACTCGCGACGAGGCGATCATGCTGGGCAACCGGGACCGGCTGCGCCCCATCCTCATGACCACGCTGGCCCTGGTGGCGGGCATGCTCCCGCTGTGGGCGGGGACGGGGCCGGGCGCGGAGGAGCGGCGGGCCATCGCGGTGGTCGTGGTGGGCGGCCAGACCCTCTCGCTCCTGCTGACCCTGCTCGTGACGCCCGTTGCCTACTCGATCTTCGAGGATCTCGCGCGCGCGATGGGCCGCGTGCCCGAATTCTCCCGCCGGCGCCCTGTCCTCCGTCTCCCACGCTGGCGCCGGGGCGCGCCCGAGCGCTCCTGAGCGGAGGGCGCGTGGAGCTTCAGTTTCTCAACGTCCCCGACGCGCCGCCGCCGCCGCCCACGGCGGCGTACAGTCATGCCGTCCGCGCGGGCGAGCATGTGTTCGTTACCGGTCAGCTCGGCGTGGATCCCGCGACGGGCAAGCTGGTGCCCGGGGGCACGGTGGCGCAGACCCGGCAGGTGATGGAGAACCTCAAGACCGTGCTGCGCGGCGCCGGCACCAGCCTCGATCGCGCGGTGATGGCGCGCATCTACCTGACCGACTTCGCCGACTACCCCGCGGTGAACGGGGAGTACGCGAGACACTTCGCGCCGGGACGCCTGCCCGCGCGCACCACCGTGGGCGTGACCGCGCTCGCGCTGGGCGGCGCGGTGGAGATCGACCTCATCGTCCGGCTCTGATCCTCGAGCCGATCCGGCGGGTCGAACCGGACGAGGGGATCGGCGATCACCCACAGGCTCAGCGCGGTATACCCCACCATCAAGGCCGTCAGCGGCAGCGAGGCGGTGACCGCCTGCCACGGCGCCGGCACGGTCCGCAGCATCAGGCGGTGCGTCAGCGAGATCGCGACCACGTGGCCCGCCACGACCGCGCCGATCGCCACGTACCACTCGAAGCGCGCCCCGACCACAGTGAGATTCGGGCTCCAGCCGGCCGTGCCGAAGAGATTCCAGCCGCGCCCGAGCGGGTCCGAGAGCAGCGGGATCAGCTCCTGGCCGCGCAGCAGCAGGTACGCCAGGTTGTGCGCGATGTGATACGCCACCGCGATAGGGATCAGTGTGAGGACGAAGCGGGAGGCCATGGTCGCGCCGCCGCCGGCCACGCCGGGCCCGGCCAGGCGGCACGCGGCGAGATACGCGAGGAGCAAGAGGAGCCAGACCCCCACGAGCCCGGCGGTGGCCAGGCCGTGGCCATGGGGATCAAACGGCATCGATGGCGCAAGCGCGCGCTCGATCACCCTCCAGAGGCTGGTCCCGAGTAGCCCGTCGAAGAGCACGGTCGCCAGCATGGCGAGGACGAACGCGACCGTTCCCGGCGGCGTCTCCTCCGGCTCGATGAGCCCGCGGCCGAGGGGCCGGAGCATCAGGCTCCGGCCGTCCTTCCCCGCGTCGAGCGGGGCGAACCGGCCGAGCGCCGCGAAGTAGAGCGCGAAGACGTCGGCGCGCTCCTGCCAGATTCGCCGCCCGAACACGGCCATGCCCGCCCAGGTCAGAGCCGACCAGCCGAGGGCGAGAGCCGTGATGCGGCTCGGAACCGACGCGTGCGGATCGACCAGCTCGCACCAGGCGAAGGCGAGGAGCAGGCCCACCGTCGGCCACCGGCCGAGCCCGCGCGGATAGGGGAGGCCGAGCGCGAGGCCGCGCCCACCCGCGCGCCGGGCCAGCGCGTCCGCGAGGTCGAAGAGGGTGCGCCAAGGGTCGAGCACCGGCCAGACATTGCCCACGAAGGCGGCCGCCAGCGAGAGGCCCACCCACCACACAACCCAGACGAGCGTGGGGGCCACGTTGCGCATCGGGTGGGAATCGCCGGCCAGCCCCGCCCAGAGCACCAGCCCGAGCAGGACCACGCCGAGCGCGCGCGCGATCGCTCGCAGGACCGGCGCCAGCGGCCCGAGGGGGAGCGCGACCCTGCCCGTACGCGGCGGCACCCCGCCGCCGCGCGCCACGAGCGCGGTGACCAGGACGGACAGCGCCACCGTCGCGGCAGCGCCGGCGATGAAGTGCGCCAGGGGCGCGGGGAGGTCGTAGCGGTCGCCGAGGCCGTGGGCGGCCGCCGCGCCGGGCAAACTCACGGCCGCCCCGAGGAGGCCGGCCGCGACCCGCGAGTCTATGGAGTGGGCCCCTCGACGGCCCCGGACGCACGGCAAGGATGGTGAAGCATCCCGCCCGGATTATAATCGCCGCGGAGTACCATCATCCGAACGCGCGAGAGGAGGTGAGTCCATGGCCAAGGGCATGGGCATGCGGAAGGAAAAGAAGAAGCCGAAGAAGAGCAAGGCGAAGTAGGGCGGGCTAGCCTCCCGCGGCCTCGCAAGCGGCGAAGCGCTCCAGGTGATGCTCGGCATCGCCGAACGCCTGGCCGATCATGGTCAGGCGTCGGAAGGTATGACTGACCTTCAGCTCGTCGGTCATGCCCATGCCGCCGTGCATCTGCACCGCCTCCTGGCTCACGTGCCGGCAGGCGTCGGCCACCTTGATCTTGGCGGCCGAGATCACGCGCCGCCGCTCTGCGGGGCCGGCGGTATCCGCCTTCACGCACGCCAGGCAGGCCATGGAGCGCGCCTGCTCGTAGCTGATCACCATCTCCACCATGCGGTGCTGCAGCGCCTGGAAGCTCCCGATCGGCACGCCGAACTGGCGCCGCGTCTTCAGGTACTCCAGCGTCGTGTCGTTGGCATAGCGGATGGCGCCCACCGCTTCCGCGCAGAGCAGCGCGGTGGCGTAGTCGGCCACCTCCTCGATGAGGGGCAGAGCCTGCCCTTCCCCGCCCAGCAGCGCCTCGCGGCCGACCGCCACGTCCGAGAGCCAGACATCCGCCGCGCGCAGCTCGTCGATGGTGCGGTACTCCTTCACGGTGACCCCGCGCGCCGCGCGATCCACGAGGAAGAGGCTGATGCCGCTCGCGTCGGTGTCGGCGCCGGCGGTGCGCGCGGAGACGACGAGGGTGCCCGCCGCCCCCGCGTGCAGCACCGCCCGCTTCTCGCCCTCCAGCACCCAGCCGTCGCCGGCGCGCTTGGCCCGCGCGCCCACGTGGCGCAGTTCGTAGCGCGCGGCCGCCTCGGTGTGGGCGAGGGCCAGGCGCTGCTGGCCCTGGATGAGGGCGGGGAGGATCTGCTTCCGCTGCGCATCGGAGCCCGCGCGGTGGACGAGCCGCCCCGCGATGCTCACGTTCGTGAGATAGGGCTCGACCACGAGCGCCTCGCCGAGCGCCTCCATCACGAGCATCATGTCCACCGCGGTGCCGCCGAAGCCGCCGTGCTCCTCGGGGAAGGGCACGCCCAGCAGGCCCATTTCGGCGAGCGAGCCCCACACCTTCTCGCTCCAGCCTGCCGGCGAGGCCACGATCCGGGCGCGAGCGTCGAACGAGTAGTCGTTGGCGAGATACTTCTTGAGGCTGTCGGCGAGGAGCTGCTGCTCGTCGGTGAGATCGAAATTCATAGCCCGAGCGTCGCCTTCGCGATGATGTTCCGCTGGATCTCGTTGGACCCCGCGTAGATCGTCGCCTTGCGCATGTTGCAGTAGCGCGGCGCGAGCCGCGCGGTGAAGTGATCGAAGTCCATGGCGTCCACCGGCCGGTAGGCTTGGGCGAGCGGGCCGGCCGCCTGCATCATGAGCTCGGTAATGGCCTGCTGGATCTCGGTGCCCTTGATCTTCAGCATGGAGACGTCGGCGCCGGGCGGCTTGCCGCTGCGCCGCATCTGGTCGAGGAAGCGCAGGTTGGTGATCTCCAGCGCCATCAGCTCCACCTCCACCCGGGTGAGGCGGTCGCGGAAGCGCGTGTCCTCGATGAGGGGCCGGCCGTTCTTGGTGTGGTGCGCGGCCAGCTCCTTGAGGCGGGCCAGCTCGCGCTTGGAGGCCCCGATGCGGCCGGTGCCCATGCGCTCGTAACCGAGCAGGTATTTGGCCACCGTCCAGCCCTTGCCTTCCTCATGGACGAGGTTCTCGGCGGGCACCTTGACGTCGTCGAAGAACACCTCGTTGGTCTCGTGCCCGCCGTCCATCAAGATGATCGGCCGGACGGTGATGCCGGGGGTCTTCATGTCGATCAGGAGGAACGAGATCCCGTCCTGCCGCTTCGCCTGCGAGGGATCGGTGCGGACCAGACAGAAGATCCAGTCCGCGTGGTGCGCGAGGGTGGTCCAGATCTTCTGCCCCGTGACCACGAAGTGGTCGCCCTGCCGCACCGCCTTGGTCTTGAGCGAGGCGAGGTCGGAACCGGAGCCGGGCTCGGAATAGCCCTGGCACCAGAAGTCCTCCCCGTTGTAGATGCGGGGCAGGAAACGCTTCTTCTGCGCGTCGGTGCCGAAGCGGAGCAGCACCGGCGCGCACATCCGGAGGCCGAAGGCGACCAGGGGCGGCGTGGCCGCGTAGCCGCACTCCTCCTCGAAGATGTAGCGCTCGGTGACGCTCCAGCCCGTTCCGCCCCACTCCACCGGCCAGTCGGGCGCCACCCAGCCCTTCTTGGCGAGGATGCGGTGCCAGCCCAGCAGATCGTCCTTGCCGAGCTCTTGATAGCTCTCGACCTTCTGGCGCAGGTCGGGGGGCAGGTTCCCGCGCAGCCACGCGCGCACGTCGTCACGGAAGGCCAGCTCCTCGGTCGAGTAGTTCAGGTCCATGCGGACGCTCTCCTCAGATGTGATGGCGCAGGAAGCCCTCGATCATCCCGTTCACTTGCTCGGGGGCCTCGAGCATGTTGAAGTGGCCGGCGCCGACCGTCCAGCCGTTCACGACCGTGGGGAACCACTCCGTCATCATGTGCGGCGGGTTGAGGGGTGGCGTGGCCGCGATGTGCAGCGCGGGCACCTTGCAGCGCGCGGCGACCTTGACGCCCTCGAAGGCGAGAATGCCGCGCATCGCGGCGGAGGCCACGGGGGCGGGCGCCGCCATCATCACCTTGAGGACGCGGTCCACCAGGGCCTTGTCGGAGGTACGGAGGAAGAGGTGGTCGGTGATGAACTGCCGCCGCGGCTCCTGATTGCCCGCGTCGATCGCAGCGACCAGACCCTCGATGCCCGTCCGCAGATCGGCCGGGAAGGCCAGTGGCGCCGGGTCAACCATGACGATGCCGGCGATCTTCTCGGGGTACGCGGCGCCAAGCTGTAGCGCCGTGATGCCGCCCATGCTGTGTCCGACGGCGATGACGCGGCCGAGCCCGAGCGTGTCGATCAGGTAGGCGATGTCGTCGGCGTAGGCCGAGATCGGATAGGCGCCCTGCGGCTTGTCGCTCTCCCCATGGCCGCGCAGGTCCACGGAGACGACCCGATGCCGCCTGGCGAAGAATTCGGCCTGGGGCGCGAAGAACGAGCGATCGCAGGTCCACCCGTGGATGAGGACGAAGGCGGGGCTCCCGCTCCCGCGCTCGTCATAGGCCAGCTTGATCCCGTCGCGAGTAATGGTCGGCATGGCGTGGCCCCCCTTCGGCCCGGGGCCGCGGCCCCATCACCGCCTCGCCCCGGGAGGGCCACACCATATCACCTTTGACTGGAGCGGAGGGGCTCGCGCAGCGGCTCGCGGAGGGGCGTTGCCGCAGGCCGGCGACGGGCCTGGGGCGCCTCGGGGCGCCGGCTCCCCCGGAGGAACAGGAGCTGCTCGACCAGAAGCCAAAGGGGAAGCGAGAGCAGCACCACATACGCGATCAGATCTTCTGTCGCCATATCCGACCCTCCCATGTCGTCGCACCTCCTGCGCAAGTCATGCCAGCGATTTGCGACGTGGGAATCACACGAAGACGAAGACTTAGGAACGAGAGCGCGACGGCGCGCCGCACGGCGCGCAGGCAGCCCGCCCGAGGATCGGGCGCGCCACGGATTCCATTCCTTCACGTCTGTCCGGCCGTATACCGAGGCGAGATGCGGACCAGGATCGCAATACACAGCACCCATGGGGAGGCCACGCTCGGGTCGCCATTCAGACGCCTGGCATGGTCCAACATGGCCGCGCAGGCGGCCGAGCAGATCGCGCTGGCCGCCGCCCCGATGGTGGCGGTCCTTGGCCTCGGAGCGGGCGCGGGTGAGACCGGGCTGCTCGCCGCCGCCCAGACCCTGCCGTTCCTGCTGCTCTCGTTCCCTCTGGGTGTGCTCGCCGATCGGATGTCGCGGCGCGGACTGATGGCGATCGCCGAAGCCGCGCGCGCCCTCGCGCTCATCTCGCTGCCGCTCCTGGCCATGATCGGCTGGATGTCGGTGCCCGCCCTGGCGGCGATCGGCTTCGCCGCCGCGACCGGGACGGTGGCGTTCAGCGTCGCCGCCCCCGCCCTCGTGCCCGTGCTGGTGCCGCGCGAGGCCTTCGCGGCCGCCAACGGCCGCCTCGAGCTCGCGCGCAGCGTGGCCTTCGCGGCGGGGCCTGCCCTCGCCGGCGCGCTCGTCTCCTGGGCGGGGGGCTCGGTGGCCTTCGTGCTGGCCGCCGCGCTGTCGGTCCTCGCGATGCTGCTGGTCGGCGGGGTGCCGGAGCCGCCGCGCCCGGCCGCGCCGGCCCGGCCTGTCCTTCGCGACCTGCGGGAAGGGGCGGCGTTCGCCTGGCGGCACCGGCTGCTCCGGCCCGTGCTCCTCACCGCGGTGGTGTGGAACTGCTCGTGGTTTGCGCTGCAGGCCGCATACGTGCCGTACGCCGCCCACCGGCTCGGCCTCGGCGCCTCCGGCATCGGCGCCACGCTGGCCTGCTACGGGGGCGGCATGCTCGCGGGCGCGCTGCTCGCCCCACGCCTCATGCGGCGGATCACGTTCGGCGCGGCGCTCAGCGCGGGGCCGGTGGTCTCGGTTGCCGCGGCGCTGTCCATGGTGGCGACGATCTGGCTTCCCTCGCCGCTCTTCGGCGGCGCCGCGTTCTTCCTCTTCGGCGCCGGGCCGCTGCTGTGGACCATCAGCCAGATCACGCTCCGCCAGTCGGTGACCCCGGAACGGCTGCTGGGACGGGTGTCCGCCCTCGTCATGACGGGATCCACCGGGGCGCGGCCGGTCGGGGCGGCGGTGGGTGGCGTGCTCGGCGTGATGTGCGGGCTCGAGTGCGCGATCGCGGTGAGCGCGCTGGGCTTCCTCGTCCAGGCCCTGATCGTCCTCGGCTCACCGCTGGCGCGACTGGCGGTGGTGCCGCCGGGAGCGGCGGAGCCGGCGTAGCGTCTAGTGCTATGCTCCATGCCGAATGGCCCCGCGACTCGCAGGCAAGGTGGCGCTCATCAGCGGAGGCGCGCGCGGAATCGGCGCGGCCACCGCGCGGCTCTTCGCTCACGAGGGCGCCCGGGTGGTGATCGGCGACCTCCTCGATCCCGAAGGACGTGCGGTGGAGGCCGAGATCGCCGCCAAGGGCGGCGAGGCCGCCTTCGTCCACCTCGACGTCACCAGCGAAAGCGACTGGGGGCGCGCGGTGGAGGCCGCGACCAGCCGCTTCGGCCGGCTCGACGTGCTCGTCAACAATGCCGGCATCGGCGGGGCGGGCCGGCTCGAGGAGACGTCGCGCGAGGAGTGGACCAGGGTCATGGAGGTCAACGCCACCGGCGTGTTCCTCGGCACGAGGGCGGCGATCCCGGCGCTGCGACGGGCCGGCGGGGGCTCGATCGTGAACATTTCCTCGCAATTGGGCCTCGTCGGCATGGACGACAGCAGCCCGCAGTACCAGGCCTCCAAGGGGGCGGTGCGCCTACTCACCAAGCACACCGCGCTGCAGTACGCGAAGGAGGGCATCCGCGCCAACTCCGTTCACCCGGGGCCGATCGTGACGCCGATGACGGAGAAGCGCCGCGCCGATCCTGTCGTCAGGGAACGAATGGTGGCGCGCATCCCGCTCGGCCGATACGGCGAGGCCGAGGAGATCGCCTACGGCGTCCTTTACCTCGCTTCCGACGAATCGCGGTTCGTGACGGGCAGCGAGCTCGTCATCGACGGCGGCTGGACGGCGCAGTGAGTCCACAACTGACGAAGACAGGAGGAGCCCTCGTGCATGCGTTCATCGTCATGCTGCTTGCCGTCGTCCTGGTGGCGCCGGCGGATGCCCAGGTGCAAATCGACATCGGTATCCATCTGCCCGCCCCACCCCAGCTGGTGGTCATCCCGGAGGTGCGCGAGGTCAAGTACGTGCCCACCGTCTCCGCGAATCTCTTCGTCTACGACGGCCAGTACTGGGCCTTCGTGAACGGGGGCTGGCACGTGAGCGCCCGATTCAACGGTCCGTGGATCGTCATCTCCCCCGTCTTCGTACCCCGGCCTGTCCTGCTCGTGCCGGTCGCCTACTATCGCGTGCCCCCGGGCCACTGGAAGCAGTGGCACCGGAACGCGCCGCCCCGCTGGGGTCACGAGTGGGGACGGGAGTGGTCGGCGAAGCGCGAGTGGAAGGATCGAGGCGACGACCACGGCAAGGGGCACGCCAAAGACGACGACCGCGGGAAGGGAGCGGCGAAGGACGACGACCGGGGCAAGAAGTCCGGCAAGAGCGAGTCACCCGGCCGCGGGAAGGGCCGTTGACTAGCCGCCGCCGGTGAGACGCCAGCCCAATCTCCTCGGGGGCTGGACGGCGCAGTAACCCGTCCAGTCCCCGCGGCCGCGTCTATTCCGGGCTCGCCAGCTCGTCGGATGCCGTGCGGAGCACCACCAGGCGCGGCCGGCCTGCCGCCGGCTCGAGGCGCACGATGTCGCCCGTCTGCACGGAGGCGAGGCTGTCCTTCGCCACCGACGTCCATCGCTGGTGCTCGACGCACAGGTACTGGCCCGCCGCGCGATCCACCTTCAGCACGGTCATGCGCTCCGTCTGCAGCCGCTCCGTCCATCCGGCGGCGAGCGCCGCCGAAGCCGCCACGAACACCACCCCGACCGCCATCGCCAGTGTCCGGATCCGCATCGCTGACCTCCTTGGCGCGAGATGACATGAACAGCGGCAAGGAGGGTGCCAGCGCGCGAAGTCCTTGATAGCGTGGGCATTCGACGCTCGCCTCGGGTCCGGCGCCCGGAAGCGCCAGGGACGGCCGCCCGGTGGTTACAGTCTCCGGCGTGACGCGCGCCAAGGGGAGACCGCCGGTGAGACGCCAGCCCAACTTCCTCGTCATCCTGGTCGACGACCTGCGCCACGACGAGTTCGGCGCGGGCGGCCACCCCTACATGCTGACGCCCCACGTGGACCGGATCGCCCACGAGGGAGCGCTGTTCGAGCGGGCCTTCCACACCACGCCCATTTGCTCCCCCAATCGCGCGTCCATCCTCACCGGTCAGTACGCGAGCCGCCACGGCATCATCGACAACGTGGCGCGCGACGCGGCCAGCCATCACCTGCCCAACTATCATCTGGAGCTGCAGCGGCTGGGCTACGCCACCGCCCACATCGGCAAGTGGCACATGGGCAACGACGGCCGGCCCCGCCCGGGCTACGACCACTGGGTGGCCTTCGATGGGCACGGGCGCATCGTCGATCCGCGCCTCTGCCACAACGGCGCCTACATCGAGCACACCGGCTACATCACCGACATCCTCAACCGCCTCGCGGTGGAGTTCGTGAGCAAGGGCCACCGACGGCCGTGGTCCCTCTTCCTCGCGCACAAGGCGGTGCACCCCGACGCCGCCCAAGCCTCCGACGGCACGCTCGTGATCGAGGCGGCCGGCGGCTATCGCGTGGCCGATCGGCATCGTGACCTCTACCGGGACGCCATCTTCCCCCGCAAGCCGAACATGCTCGACCCCGCTCAGGTGCTGAAGGACAAGCCCGCGTGGGCGGAGGCCTTCGCGCTGAGGACATCGGATCTCGCGCGCGCGGTGCTCGATCGCCTGCACGCGGGCGAGCAGGAGGAGATTCGCCTGCGGGCCCGTATGATGGCGGCGGTGGACGAAGGAGTCGGAGAGCTCTTCGCCACGCTGGAAAGCACCGGGCAGCTCGACGACACCTTCATCGTGTTCCTCGGCGACAACGGATACTTCTTTGGCGAGCACGGGCTGGGGCCGGAGCGGCGCTTCGCCTACGAGGAAGGCATCCGCTCCCCATTTCTCGTGCGCTATCCGGAGAAGATCCCAGCGGGGCGGCGCCTGAAGGATCTCGTCATCTGCCAGGACATCGCCCCCACGCTCCTCGAGCTCGCCGGCGGCAAGCCCGGCCCGCAGGTGCAGGGCCGCTCCCTGCTGCCCCTCTTCGCGGGCAAGCGCGCGGGATGGCGCAAAGCCTTCCTCGCGGAGTACTGGGCGGAGAGCGCCATGCCCTGGCTGGTGGGGATGAGTTACAAGGCCGTGCGCACCGACCGCTACAAGTACATCCACTGGGTCAATCGCGGGCGCGACGGCGAGCTCGACGAGCTCTACGATCTCGACCGCGACCCCTTCGAGGTGCGCAACCTCAACCGCTCGAAGGCCTACGCTGCGGTGCGCGCGAGGCTCCGCCGTGAGCTGGCTCGGCTGGCGGTCTCCGCCCTGGGACTCTAGCGCGCCATCCCCCAATCAGAGGAGCCCTCGATGACGATGACGACGGAGCGGAGCGTGGCGATCGTGACCGGCGCCGCAAGCGGGCTGGGCCGGGCCATGGCGATGGGCCTCGTGGGCAGCGGGATGCACGTGGTGGCCGTCGATCGTGAGGCGAAGGGGCTGGCCACGCTGCAGCCGGTCGGCATCGGCCAGCCCGGCGGGGTGCTCGCCGTGACCGCGGACCTGGCCCAGCCGGACGCGTTCGAGAAGATCGTCGCCGCCGCGATGGAGCGCTTCGGGCGCATCGACGTGCTCGTCAACAACGCCGGCATCGGTCAAGCCTCGGTGCGGGCGGACCAGCGGCGTCAGCCCATCCGGTTCTGGGACGTCACCCTCGAGCAGTGGAGCCGCTTCGTCGCCGTCAACGCCACCGCGCCGATCATGATGGCGCGCGCGGTGGTGCCGCACATGCTGCGCGCCAAGCGAGGGCGGGTCGTCACGGTGACGACCAGCCTCGGCACCATGGTGCGCGAGGGCTATCTGCTGTACGGCTCCAGCAAGGCCGCCGCCGAATCCGCCATGGCGGTGCTGGCGGCGGATCTGGAGGGCTCAGGAGTGACCTCGAACGTGCTCGTGCCGGGCGGCGTGACCAATACGCCGCTCGTGGGTGACGACGCGGGCGACCGCAACAAGATGCTCCAGCCCGAGATCATGGTGCCACCGCTGCTCTGGCTCGTGTCCCCCGCCGCCGCCGGCGTCAACGGGCGGCGCTTCATTGCCGCCGACTGGGACCGCTCGCTGCCCGAGGCGCAGGCCGCCGACAAGGCGGGCGCGCCCATCGCCTGGCGCGGAATCGCGCGGATGCCGATCGAGCCGAAGTAGTCCCGGATGGTAGTATGACGAGTTGGGGCCGGAGTGGAGAAACGGCAGACTCGCGGCGCTCAAAACGCCGTGCCCGTCAGGGCGTGCGGGTTCAAATCCCGCCTCCGGCACCACCCTGAAACACCCGCCCTCCGTAAACACCCCACCGCGGCGCCCGCCTCGAGCGGGGCCAAGCGCACGTGAACCGGATGGAGAATCGCGCGCTCGCCGACGGACACATCGGCCGGGCCGAGTTCCGGCGGATCGAAGGGGCACAGAACACGCAGAGCCACCTCACCAGAAGCTCGATCGCCAGCACCGTCGCGGCCGGTAGCCGGGACGCGACTCCGCCGCGCTAACGCGCCCGCAAGTATTTGCCATCCTTGACAGAACAGGGCGCGGTCAGTATCCTGACCGGTGCGGTGGGGCTGTAGCTCAGTTGGGAGAGCACAAGGCTGGCAGTCTTGGGGTCAGGGGTTCGAGCCCCCTCAGCTCCACCAATTCATCACGCGGGGTCACGGACCAGTTCCGTGACCCCGCACGTACTTTCAGCAGCCAGGATACAGCGCTGACCCATGATATAGGCATTGGCAGCGCGCCGAGTCGCGACTCAGGCCGCGTGGCCAGCGGCCGAGAGTCGTCGGTCGAGGTCGTAGGCCGCACTGATGAGCGCCAGGTGAGTGAACGCCTGCGGGAAGTTTCCCAGGTGCTCGCCCCGGCGGCCGAGCTCCTCGCTGTAGAGCCCGAGATGGTTCGCGTAGCCAAGCATCTTCTCGAAGACGAAGCGCGCCTGCTGGAGATCGCCGAGCCGCGACAGGCACTCGACGTACCAGAACGAGCACATGTTGAAGGTGCCCTCGTCGCCCACGAGCCCGTCGGAGAAATGATCCCCGATGCGGTAGCGGGAGACGAGGGAGTCGCTCACCAGATCACGCTCGATCGCGCGCAAGGTGGACACCCAGCGCGGGTCGGCGGGGGCGACGAACTTGAGGAGCGGCAGGAGGAGTGCGGACGCGTCGAGCGCGGTCGAGGCCTTGGCCTGCACGAATGCCTTCCCGCCCGCGTCCCAGAAGTGCGTGAAGATGTCCTGGTAGATCGCGTCCCGCTCCTCGTGCCAGCGCGCGAGCGGAGCCGGGAAGGACCGCTTGCGGGCGAGCCGGATGGCCCGGTCGATCGCCGCCCAGCAGAGCACGCGAGAGAATAGAAACTCCTGGCGTCCACCCCGTACCTCCCAGATGCTCTCGTCCGGCTCCCGCCAGTGCCGCCCGACCCAGTCGATAAAACGGACGACGTTGGTCCACAGGTCGTGTGAGATCGGCGCGCCGTACTTGTCGTAGAGGTAGATCGAGTCCATCAGCTCGCCGTAGATGTCGAGCTGGAGATGGGTGTGGGCCAGGTTGCCGATGCGGACCGGCCGGGAGCCCTTGTAGCCCTTCAGGTGAGTCAGGCTCTCCTCGGTCAGGATCTTGCGGCCGTCGATACCGTACATGATCTGGAGCGCTCCGTCGGGCTCCAGCTCCGCACACCGGTCCTCCACCCAGCCCATAAAGGCGCCCGCCTCGCCGGTGAACCCGAGCCGGATGAGGCCATAGAGCGTGAACGACGCGTCCCGAATCCAGGTGTGGCGGTAGTCCCAGTTCCGTCCGCCTCCGACCCACTCCGGCAGGCCGAAGGTAGGGGCGGCGACGATCGACCCGAAGGGCCTCGAGGTCAGGAGCTTCAACGTCAAAGCCGAGCGATTCACCATCTCCCGCCACCGGCCGCGGTAGGTCGAGTGGCCCACCCAACCGCGCCAGAAGTTGACCGTGTCCTTGAAAGCCCGGGCGACGTAGTCGGGAGCGCCGGACGGCGACTCCCCGCCCGGCTCCACCTGCTCGAAGACGAAGGACGCCGATTCGTCGGCGCGAAGGGTGAACTCCGCCACCGCCGCCCCGTCCACGATGCGCACCGGTATCGAGGACCGGAGGAGGAAGGCGAGCGCGGGCCCGCTCCCGGCGACGAAGCGCACCCCGTCGGCGGTCTGCTCGGCAGTATGAACCGCCCGCGCGTAGTCGAAGCGCGGCTGGCACACCATGCGGAAGCGGACCTCGCCGCGGACCGTCTTCGCGCGTCGGACGACGTCGTGTGCGTGCCGATCGTCGCCGATCGGCATGAAGTCCGATACCTCGGCCACGCCATCCTCGGAGAGAAAGCGCGTCAGGAGAACACAGGTGTCGGGCAGGTAGAGCTGTTTCTGCCGTGCCCCTTCGAGGAGGGGGGCGAGCTGGAAGCGCCCGCCCCGCTCATCGTCCAGCAGGGCGGCGAAGACGGACGCCGAGTCGAAGCGAGGCGCGCACATGAAGTCGATCGACCCGTCCACCCCGACGAGCGCTACCGTGTGGAGGTCGCCGATGACCCCATAGTTCTCGATCGGTTGATAGCTCATGCCGGCCCTACCGCGCCGGGCTCCGCGGACCGTCGAATCGGCACGTCCCGCAGGAAGGCACTCACGGTGGGATTCGCGTAGGCGCCGAACGCATCCACCAGCGATCCTCGGGTCCCGTCCGTGCTCTCGATCGCGTACACGATCGCCATGTCATCGGGGTCCGAGACGCCTTCGAACCGCTGGAACTCTCGGATGACCAGCTCGTGGGCTCCGAATGTCTTCTCGCTGTCGAACGCTCGCAGCCGATCGCCCACCACTCCGAAGTGCGCGGTGAAGCCCCGGCTGACGAGTCCCTCGATGGCGTTCGAGAGGGTCTTCATCACGGCCCGTCCTCCCGCTCGACGTTCAGCGGAAACTGCGGCAACCGCCCGGCGACCAGGATCCAGGGAGCCATGGGCACACCCTCCTCTCGTCGGGCCGGAACCTTGCGTGCGTCGGCTCCGCCTTCGACGTCGTCCGCACCAAAGATACTCCCGGCTCGTCAGGTCACGCGCGGCGAGAAATCTTTCGCGGGCCAGAGATTCACTCTAACGATCACGACCCAACTATCTAATGGTCCGGGCCGCGAGAGGAGCGATAGAAAGGAGATGAGCCAGGGCCGAACATGGCCGGCCCAGGAAGAAAGCGAAGAGATGATCTCCAGCCTCCAGATCGGGCCCGCGCCGATGCGCCTCACTCCGATCCGGAGCCGCAGCCAGGAGGCCAGAGCATGCCGCATCCGAAGGGCCCATCGTACACCGAGCAAAGCTTCGACAATCTGCAGGGGCTGGACGGGATCTCGGCGGACCAGATCGCCGAGCATCTCGCGCTCTACGCGGGCTACGTCAAGCAGGTGAACCGGCTCAACGCCGAGCTCTTCACCTTGCGCGAACTGGGCCGGGCGTCCGGGCGCGATCTCGAGTTCGCCGAGCTGACCCGGCGGCTCGGGTTCGAGTACAACGGCATGATCCTCCACGAGTACTACTTCTCCAATCTTCGCGGCGGCGCCGATCCGAAGCCCGCTCCGACCTCGAAGATCGCCCAGGCCCTGACCGAGTCCTTCGGGTCCATCGAGCAATGGCGCTCCGACTTCCACGCGATAGGCGGAATGCGCGGCGTCGGCTGGGTGCTCCTGTGCCAGGATCCCGTCACCCACCGTCTCACCAACCATTGGGTGACACTGCATCAGGATGGCGTCCCGGCCAGCTTCAAGCCGCTCCTCGTCATGGATGTCTGGGAGCATGCCTTCATGCGTGACTACAAGGCGACCGAGAAGGGCCGATACATCGACGCATTCCTCGGCAATGCCGACTGGCGCAACGTGGAGCGGCGTCTCGTCGAGCCCACGGCCATCCGGCCTGCGGCCGCCGCGTGAACTCCGTGCACCATCACGTTTAGGGCAAGCGCGTCATGGTCCTGTTCGAGAAGCTGCTGCTGGCCGTGCTCGTGCTCGATGCGCTGGCGATGATCGCGGTGCCGATCGTGTACTTTTTCTCCTTACGGCATCCGCGCCACCAGAGCGCCAACGGGCCCGCTCGCCTGAGCGACCGGTCGACATCGAGCGGAGGAGACCCTCCATGAAGGGGACGCTGACGACCAAGACGCAGACCTACGGCCCGGCCGCGGAGGTCGGCCGCTACGAGCTCCGCGTCGCGCAAGCCGGCGATGCCATTCGCGTGAGCTTACGAGAACTTGAAGTCAGGGAACCCGAGGGAAGAACACTTCTCGATGCTCTGCGAGGTCGTGCGGATCCTCGGCAGCGCGCTCCTCTTGGCGTCCGCCGCGGGCGGCGACTCGATGAACGTTGTATTCACGGTCGAGGAGGGAAAAGGGGGCAGGAGCTGAACGGCGAAGCCGTGGGCGCGAGGACATCCTTCTTCTCGCGGAGCTCCTTTCGGTAGCGGGGACGCTTAAATCGGATCATGGTCAGGAGCCCTTGCCGCGCCGGCGGCCCCGGCGCCTCGGCGTCGCTCGCGCCCTCGCGGGTCCCCGTAGCTTGCAGAGGGCAGACCCCTTGTGCATGGCCAGGTGGTCGGTCTTGTCGCTCTCGATCAGGTATTGCGGTTCCTCCCTCGAGGCGTGCACGGTGTATCCCTTGAACTCGACGGGCGCGCTGATCTTCTTCCGGATGACTCCGCTCACGCGACCTGCCTCGGAGTTCCAGCTCACATGGTCACCGATCTTGAACGCACCTGGCATGGCCATCCCCCTTGCCTAGCTTAGGAGGCGCCGGCAAGGGTGAGCAGGCAGGCGCTCTCCTCCAAGGCCTCCACCTCATGCGCGACGGTAGACTCCAGCACGATGAGCTCTCCGGACCCGAGACTCTCCACACGGGCGCCAGCCCGAAAGGTTACCGAGCCACTGAGGACTTGGAAGGTCAGGGGCCCGGCGGCCTGATGCTCGGAGATCTTGGTTCCTTTGCCGAGCAGCATCAGTACCACGCGAAGCGAGGGCTCCTTGGCCAAGGTGATCGCATTGCGGCCACTCGCGCGCCACGTGGACTCCTGCCTGAGCCGCTCCAGTTGCTCGCCGAGCTGCAGGTGAAGGAATGGACCCTCGACCGGTCGGTCAAGTCTCGCCTTCCACTCGTCAACCATGAACGTCTCCAATCTCGTGCTCCATGGCCAGCTCCGCCTCGAGGTTCTCCCGGTCCCGAAAGATGCTCGCCACCGCAAGGATCCGGCCCTTCGCCCGATAGCGCACACTCCCGTCGTGCTGCTCGAGGCTGCCATCGATCTCGATGGTCTCCCAGCGCTCGGCATGGCCCACGTAGTTGATGGAGATATCGTAGTGCTGGCTCCAGAAGAATGGCACGTCGGTGAAGGGCGTGCGCTCGCCGACGATAGTGCGGGCGACGGCCTGGCCCTGCCGCTGGGCCAGCACCCAGTGCTCGATCCGCACGAGGCCGCCGCCGCGCGCGTTCGGCCAGCACGCGGCGTCGCCGACCGCGAAGACTCCCTTCGCGGCGGTCTCCAGGTGGGCGTCCACGACGATCCCCTTCTCGACCCGAAGTCCCGCTTTCTCGGCGAGCGCGGTCGCCGGCCTGACGCCGACGCCTGCGACGATGAAGTCGGCGTCGAGCCGCTCGCCTCCCTCGAGCACCACGCCACCGCGCGTGAGGCCGCCCGCCCTCTTACCGAGGTGGAAGACGACCCCGTGCTGCTCATGGAGGCCGCGGATGAAGTCGCCGAACTCCGGACCCAGCACGCGCTCGAGCGGGCGCCGGCCGGGCGCGACCACGTGCACCTCGATCTTGCGGGCACGGAGCGCCGCGGCGACTTCGAGCCCGATGAAGCTCGCGCCAAGAACGACCGCGCGGCGTGCTCCCTCCGCCGACTTGATGATCGCGCGGCTGTCGGCCAGGGTGCGCAGGTAATGAACGGGCGGACCGAGCTCGCCGGGCATCGTGAGCCGAACCGGATCGGCGCCGGTGGCGAGAACGATGGTGCCGAACTCCCGCGTCGCTCCGTCATCGAACGTGAGGCGCTTCCGGTCGAGATCGAGCGCAGTCACCTGCCGACCACGCACGAGCTCCACCTGTCGCTCCTCGTAGTAGGCGCTCGGGTAGAGCGGAAGCTGCTCCTCCTGGACGCTTCCGGCCAGGTAGTCCTTGGACAGATTCGGCCGGTCATAGGGTGCCTCCCGGTCGCGATCGATGAGCGTGATGCCTCCCTCGAACCCGAGGTGGCGCAACTCGTCCGCGGCGCTATTCCCCGCGGCCCCGGCGCCCACGATCGCGACCGACCGCGGCGCCGCCGTCCCCGGCCGCGGCACGCGTCGCACGCTGCCCGGCTTCGCCCGTTTGCCGGTGACCAACACCTGGCCGGCGCGCTGTACGACCTCGTAGCCGGCGACCGGGCTCAAGGCCGGCGCGGCCAAAGCCTCGCCGGTCCGGAGGCTGAAGCAGGCGTGGTGCCAGGGGCAGCGGACGGTGTCGTCCACGACCAGCCCATCGACGAGAGGGCCCCCGTAGTGGCTGCAGGTCGCGCCGATCGCGAAGACCTCCGAGCCCCGCCGTACCAGGATGACCGGCTCACCCTGGACGTGACCCTGCAACGGAACGCCCTCGGCGAGCGAATTCGCCGGGATGCCGGCGGTAAGATCAGGTCCGTTCTGAATCTGCGGTTGATCGCTCATGCCCATCCCTCGTAACGCCTACTTGGCTCGGCCCAGATCGTGGCGTCGGACTTGTTCCAATCGTCCAGGAACTTCTTCAGTCCGACATCCGTCAACGGATGTTTCATCAGCATCTCCAGCACCGCGAACGGCATCGTCGCGACGTGCGCGCCCGCCTTCGCGGCGTCCAGCACGTGGAGCGGGCTGCGGATCGAGGCCGCCAGGACCTGCGTCTTGAACCCGTAGTTCCGGTAGATCTCGCAGATGTCCCGGACCAGGTCCATGCCGACCGCCCCGATATCGTCCAGGCGCCCGAGGAAGGGGCTGATGTAGACCGCCCCGGCCTTGGCCGAGAGCAGCGCCTGAGGCGCCGAGAAACAGAGCGTCTGGTTGACCCGGATCCCCTCGCTGGTGAGGTGCTTCACGGCCTTGAGCCCGTCCCGGGTCAGCGGGCACTTGACCACCACGTTCGGCGCGATCTGCGCAAGCTCCTTGCCCTCCTTCATCATGCCCTCGAAATCGGCCGCCACCACCTCCAGGCTCACGTCGCCCGGCACGATGGCGCAGATCTCCTCGAGCAGCGGGCGGACGGAGTGCTTCTCCTTCGCGATCAGGGACGGATTGGTCGTGCAGCCGTCCACCAGGCCCATGGCCACACCTTCCCGCAGCTCGGTCACGTTGGCGGTATCGAGAAAGATCTTCATGGCATCCTCGTTAGCTGAACTGCGTCGGGAACTGCTTCGCGATGGCTCCGGCGAGCGCATCCGCGATCACGTACATGTGCCGCTTCATCGCCTCCCAGGTCTTCGCTTCGTCCGCGTACTGCTTGCTCTTTACCTGCTGGATCTGTTGGACGTGATGGCCGCCGTGCGCCAGCAGCAAGCCGTTCAGCGTGTCGAATGGCAGGTTCGGATTGGCTCCGCTCAGAAATCTGGCGAACTCGGTGGCGTTGCCGCTCAGGCTCTTGAGCGCCGCATCCTGCTTGGCCTTGCTGCCCGCGGCGGTGGCTTCGAGATACTGCTTGACGGCGCCGTAGTGCCCGGCGAGGAGACCGAACAGCTTCTCGGACGCATCTTTGCCGTAGTACGGCTCGATCGCGGCGGCGATCTGCTTGGCGTTGGCGACGACTTCCTGCTCCGCCGCCGCGGCGGCGGGCTGGTTCCCTGCCAAGGTGCTGACGACCACGTTACGGACCCAGAAGACGTGACTCACCCAGAGGTCTCGCAGCGCTGCGCCGGTCTCGTTGACCTTCGCCGGCGCGGGCGCCTGAGCGATGGAGTGGGTTCCGTGCTGGGCCAGCGCGGGTACCGTCGGCGCGAAGACGGTGGCCAGAACCGAGATGACGCCGAGACATCGTTTTACCGTGTTCATCGTTGGTCTCCTTTGAGGTTGTTAGGCCGAGTCGAGATCATGATCGCGTTCCTCCTGCTTCCTCGTTCTACCCTCAGGGTCTCGCTTCGACTATTAGAAACGTTTCACCTCATGCTTAGATCTGCTGTAAGATCGCGCGCGATGGAGTGGCTCAACTACCACCATCTGCTCTACTACTGGATGGTCGTGCGAACCGGCAGCGTGGCGGCCGCGAGCACCGAGCTGAGGCTGGCCTCGCCGACCATCAGCGTCCAGATCCGACGGCTCGAGGAGCAGCTGGGCGAGAAACTGCTCAGACGGTCGGGGCGTCACGTCGTTCCCACCGAGATGGGCCAGGTCGTCTATCGCTACGCCGACGAGATCTTCGCCCTCGGGCGCGAGCTCGTCGATACCGCCCGCGGCCGACCGACGGGTCGTCCGATGCACGTGGTGATCGGCGTGCACGACGTCATCCCGAAGTCCATCGCACGGTGGCTCATCGAGCCCGCGCTGAAACTCCCGGACCCGGTCCGGATCACCTGTCGCGAGGGCACCTCTGAGCAGCTGCTCGCGGAGCTTTCCGTCCAGCGCGTCGACGTCGTGCTGGCCGACGCGCCGATCAGCCCCACCGTGAAGGTGCGAGCCTACAATCACTTGCTCGGCGAGACGGGGCTCTCGTTCCTGGGTGTCCCGCCGCTGGCGCGAAAGTACCGGCCGGGTTTCCCGAAATCGCTGCATGATGCGCCCATGCTGATGCCCACGCCGAACACCGCGGTGCGGCGCGCTCTGGACCAGTGGTTCGAAGCCCTCGACATCCGACCTCGCGTCATCGGTGAATTCGACGACTCGGAGCTGCGTTGGGAGTTCGGAGGGACCGGAATCGGGATATTCTCCGCTCCGCTCGTTCTCGAGACGCATCTCGCGCGGCTCTACAACGTGCAGCGAATCGGCTGGGCGCCGGACGTACCCACTCGCTTCTACGCGATCTCCGTGGAGAGGAAGCTCAAACATCCGGCCGCGATCGCGATTTGCGAGGCGGCACGGCATACGCTGTTCGCCAAGAGCGCGCCGGCCCCGTCTCGGCGGGCGCGCACGCGTCCGGCGCAACGGGACTGATCCGGAGCCGCCCGGCGGGGGCCGCCGCTCATCCCGGCGGGCGCCCCTTGCCGGGCTCCGGACCGTGCGGAGCGAGGGGCAATGCTCACGGGTAGAGGCCGCGGACCCGATGTGCCTCGGCCACGCGCCCGATCCCCTCCATCAGGGCCGCTGCTCTCAGCGTTACCTTCTCGCGCTCGGCAGTCGCCCAGACCCGATCGACCGTGCGCGTCATGATCTCCTGAAGGCGAGAGACAACCTCGGTCTCCCGCCAGAAGTGGTGCTGAAGACCCTGCACCCACTCGAAGTACGACACCACGACGCCGCCGGCGTTGGCGAGAACGTCCGGAATCACCCGGACACCCCGCTCTTGGAGGATCGCATCCGCCTCCGCAGTGGTGGGACCGTTGGCCCCTTCGATGATGACGGCCGCCTTCACCCCACCAGCATTGCCCTCATGGATCTGCGATCCGACCGCGGCCGGCACGAGGACGCCGCAAGCCTGCTCGATCAGGTCTTCACTCGAGATCGGCTCGGCGCCAGGCAAACCGACCACGCTACCGCTCTCCTTCACATGGGCATGGAGCTTGAGCACATCGAGACCCTGGTCATTCCAGATCCCTCCGTTGATGTCGCCGACGCCGACGATCATGCAGCCGTCGTTCCAGAGAAGACGGGCTACAACGCTTCCTACGTTCCCGAAACCCTGGACCACCACCCGCTGGCCTCGGAGCTCGTGGCCCAGATGGTGAGCGGCCTGATGAAGAACGGAGACGATCCCCCGGCCGGTTGCCTCCCGTCGCCCGTGCGATCCTCCGATGATGAGTGGCTTGCCGGTCACCACTCCCGGCACGCTTCTGCCCTGCGTCATCGAATACGTGTCCATCATCCACGCCATGGTCTGCTCGTCCGTTCCGAGATCCGGGGCAGGGATGTCCAGGTCAGGTCCGAGTAGCGGCATGATCTCCGCGGTGTAGCGCCGGGTCACGCCTTCGCGCTCCCGCAACGACAGCTCATGCGGGGCGCAGCGGACTCCTCCCTTCGCGCCGCCATACGGCAAGCCCATGAGCGCGCACTTCCAGGTCATCAGCATCGCCAGGGCGGTCACCTCGCCCAGGCTCACGCTCGGGTCGTACCGAAGCCCACCCTTGCTCGGCCCCAGAGCGGTATCGTGATGGACCCGGTACCCGCTGAAGACTTCGGTCCGTCCATCGTCCATGAGCACCGGGATAGACACGGTCAGCGCACGTCGCGGGTACCGGAGCCGCTCGTGGATGCCCGACTCGAGATTCAAGCGCTCCGCGATTGTGTCAAGCTGGGCAAGCGCCGTTCGATGGAGGGGCGACTCGAACTCCGAGGCCGGTGCCATGAACATTCGATCCCTCCCTCAGGGAGGCAACCCGCGATCATGCGGGTGATCTCCTCCTCGTAGAGCCCATCGGTTGGTTTGCATATGATCGACGCCACCGCCGCTGCGCGGCGCTCAGTCGCCTCCACGCGCAGGAGTCCATCGGCATCGATCCAGAATGTAACCTTGATCTCGGGTATGCCCGCGGGCATCGGCGGTATCCCACGCAGCTCGAATCGGGCCAACGACCGACACTCCTTGGCCAGCTCGCGCTCGCCCTGCACCACGTGGAGGTCGACGACAGTCTGTCCATCGACCGACGTCGTGAACGTCTCTTCTGACCGCGTGGGGATCGTGGTGTTTCGCGGAATGACCACCCTAACGGCTCCATCGAGGGTCTCGATTCCGAGAGACAGCGGCACTACGTCCAAGAGGAGGATATCGAGGCGGCTGTGCGCTGGGCGATCAAACAGACTCTCCACGCGCCCCCGCACCAGCGGCACGATCCCGATGATCGGGGGCATGTTCATACTCCCTCCGTCTCCTGGATGGGGTACCAGCGAAGCCACATCTGCTCTTCGAGGGAGGACGGCTTGAAGGTGTCAAGGTCGACCGCGGCGTCGGGCCCCCACCATGTGCGCTTCGTCTCCCCCTCGACCGGACTGCCGTAGCAGGCGGTCAGGAGATCCCTGATCCGCGCGATCCGCTCCGCCTCGGCGTCAGCAGCCCGGAACAGGACCTGACACAGCTCGCCGGTGCCGGGCGAGAACTGGGGGACCACCTCGAACGGGTAGCCCTCGATCGTCACCGCCCCCTTGATCGGAGCGTACGAGTTCGCGAACCTCGCGATCGGCGTGATCGGACTCACACGACCCGCGAGGGCCTCCCGCACCTCCTCCTCGGTCATCCCCCACTCGATCGCCGGCCATCCGGCGATGTCACGGATGTCTTCAGCCAAACTGATCACGGTAGACCTCCTTGCTCGTCATGTCTGTCTTTGTACGCGCCGGCCGACACTTAGGCCATTAGAAAGTCTGCTCATGTGCGATAGATTTTCCCGAAGCATCGATCCAGTGGACCGACGATCGAATGGCAGGTAGAAAGAATGGGTAATGGAGACGAGCTCACCGGGCTGGCTATTTCGCCGGATCGTGGAGGAGATGCCGGAGGCGGTGATCTTCGCCGATCGGCAGGGCGTGGTCCGCCTGTGGAACCGGGGGGCGGCGACCATGTTCGGGTACTCCGCCGAGGAGGCCTTGGGACAGAGCCTAGACCTGATCATCCCCGAGCGCTTTCGCGCCCGACACTGGGACGGCTACCGCCAGGTTATGGGCACCGGGGTAACCAGCTACGGAGAGCGGCTGCTGGCGGTGCCGGCGATGCGGAAGGACGGTCAGCGCATCTCCATCGAGTTCTCGATCGCCCTCCTGAAGGACGAGCACGGAGAGGTGGCCGGCGCTGCCGCGGTCGTCCGTGACGTGACGGCGCGCTGGCAGGCCGAGCACGGCCGAGCCGCGGCTACGTAGTCTCCGACCGCCCGGGCCGGTGCTCCGTGCTCAGGGCGACGAGGATGATGCTGAGCCCCACCGAGCCCAGGCACAACCAGAACACCGCCTGATAGGCCGCGGCGGGCGTGTGTCCGTCCAGCTTGGGAAACTCCGCCAGAATCAGTCCGCTGACTTGCTGATAGACGGCACCCCCGAGCCAGAAGAAGAGGTTGAGGATCCCCATGGCGGTGGCGACAACGTGGGATGGGACTGAGTCCTTGAGCTGCGCATAGGATGGAATCCACGTCGAGGCGAAGAAGCCACCCCAGAACATCGCCACCCACAGCATGCCGTCCGGCAGTCCGACTGGGCGGATGGCGAGAAGCGCCCAAAGGAGGGCATACATGACTGCGCCCGCGAGTACGACGTGCTTGCGAGAGCTCACGATCTTGTCGGCGATCCAGCCCCACAGCGTGCAACCGACAATGAGCCCTACGGACCAAAGGGTCAGCGCATTAGCGGCTTGCTGCTGCGTCTGCTCATAGGCATCCATGAGATAGGGCACCGCCCACAGTCCTTGCATCATCGTCATCGTGCCGAAGAGCAGAAAGGCATAACCTCCGAGCAGCCAGGTATTTGGTTCGCGCAGCACAACGAGGACGCCCTGCCCAAGTGGCATCGACTGGCTCGCTCCCGGAGGCTGCGGCAGGCCGTCAATGTCGGCGAGCGAGGGTAGCCCCCGCTCCGAGGGGCTGTCGCGGACGAAGGTATATATCAGGACCGCCGTCGCCAGCATGACGAGCCCAACCCCGCCCAGGCTGAGCCGCCAGCCCGCCAGCGTGATCAGCGCCATGAGTGGCGCGGCCGCGGTCAGCCCACCAAGGTTGGCTACCGACGTCCATGCCCCGGTGAGCGTTCCGAACTCCCGGCTGCGGAACCACTGCGCCATGATCTTGGCGGCGCCCACGTAGAGGATCGAGGCCCCGAGGCCGGTCAGGGCTCGTCCGATTAGCGCCACCAGAAAGGTCGGGGCGGAGGCGAACAGCACCTGCCCAACCCCGGCGACGACCAGGAAGGCAGCGACCGTTCGCCGTGAGCCAAAAGCGTCGGTCAGGACACCCGCCACGGGTTGCATCAGGGCAAAGGGCCATAGGTACAGTGATGTGAGGAGCCCGAGCTCGGCCGCGTTCAGAACAAATGCTGCCCGCAAATCGGGGATGGCCACGGCCGGGGCCAGGCGGGTGAAGAAGGCGAGCAGCCCACTGACGAAGAGTAGCCCGAGGCACACCCAGCGATACGTCAGCATCCGTCGTATCAGCGCGGGCGTGAGGAGCTGTGGATTGGCCGGCGTCACGGATCGATCCGGCTCGTGTCGCACCTCGGAAACCGGGCTCGGCGGGGAGCCGCCACCCACGCGGCCACGGCGGACACGGCGATGGCGAGCGCGGCGACGAAGAACGCGATCTGATAGCTGCCGGTGACGTCGAAGAGCCATCCTCCGAGGAACGGCCCGATGAAGCCTCCGAGTCCACCGCCCCCTGGGCCGCCCCGAGAATGACCCCCAGGTGCCGTCCCGCGAAGAGGTCCGCCGGGATGGCCGCCAGCAGCGAAATGCGCATGCCGAAGCCCACTCCCGCCGTCACGTAGCCGAGCAGGAGCAGCAGGTCTTCGGGGCCGTCGAGCCAGCCGAGACAGCCGATGCCGGCGATGCCGATGGCCGACCCAACCCCGAAGACCCACTCCCTGCCCCAGCGATCCGAGAGGGCGCCGCCGATCACGTTCCCCGCGACCGTGCACGCGCCACCCAGTCCAAACACCCACCCGAGCGTGACGGCGCCGAAGCCGCGCTCGAGCGCGTGCGCGACCTGGTGGGTCGTCACGATCTGGTAGCCGATCACCCCGAACCCCCACATCGCGAACACCGCCCAGAACGGGGCGCTGCGGAGGGCCCGGCCGAGGGTCCAGTCGGCGGCGGCCATCGGCGGCGGATCGACAGTCCCCTCGCCTCGCCTATTGACGTTCTCGGGTGGGTCACGGTAGAGGAAGGCGGCGAGCGGGATGGTGACGACGGCCACGAGCAGGCCGAAGATCGCCAGCGCCGTGCGCCAGCCGAAGACGGCGATCAGGTGCGTGTTTAGAGGGTAGAAGATGATGGCGCTGGCCGAGGCACCCGCGCTGATGACGCCCATCGCCGCGCCACGCGAACGAACGAACCACCGGCTGACGATGGCGGCGGCCGGAATCTGGATGCAGGCGATCCCCGCGCCGCCGAGGACGCCGAAGGCGAGGTAATAGTGCCAGAGCGTCGTCACCCAACCGGTCAGCAGGAGGGCCCCGCCGAGGAGCAGTCCGCCCACCGGCACCAGGAGCCGGGCGCCCCACCGATCGTAGAGCCAGCCGGCCAGGGGCGAGAAGACAAGGAGCAGCAGCCAGCTCAAGGAGTAACCGAGCGCCGCCTCGCCGCGTCGCCAGGCAAACTCGCCGAGTAACGCGACGTAAAACACTGAGAAGGTGGATCGAACCGACCAGGCCAGCGAGTTGACGATGCCGGAGACCGCGACCACGACCCAGCCGTACCGCGACTGCCGGTGGCTCCCGAGCGGATGCGGGCCCGCGTCAACGAAGCTCATGAGCTCCGCGGCCGCACGAGCATCACGACAGACCGCGGCCTGACCGTGTCGCGCGCCGAGGTCAGCGGCACCCCCCGGCCCGGCTCCCGGATATCGTCCGGGCTTTCCTGGGCTGTATCCACCATCCAAGGCCCACGGGCTAGCCCTCCGGGCCGTACCGGTTGAGGATCAGGCGGTCGATGGCGCGGCCAAGATCCGGGATCTCGCCACGGCGCCATCGCGCTACGCTCTTCTCCAGCTGGCGCGCCAGCTCGCGATCCGCGAAGACGTCCAGGACCCAGCGGGAGAAATCGCCGCGGGCGGCATGGTAGCCGAGCACGACGCCCGGGACGGCGACGAGCGCGCGGCGGAAGGCGTGCAGGCTCTCCGCCGCCGCGACCACGCGCCCATCGTGGTCGCGGAAGAAGAAGCGCCGCGCCGGAGGCACCTGCGAATCGGCGTACTTCTTCACGTGCCGCACGTGCATCGTCTCGCGCGCTGCCGCGACGAACGTGAGCGCCACGGGGACACCGCTGCGGGCCGGCTGGACGACGACGAACTTGCCTCGCGGCAGCTGCGGCAGCATGGCCGCCGGCCAGTCGCCGCTGGACTCGATGCCGGGCAGCGAGGCACTCAGGAAGGCCAGTTCGTTCGGCGTGGTGACGCGCGACAGGAGGTAGACATCCATCGCCTTGACGACGCGCTCCCGCAGCCAGCTCGGGAGGTAGGTGACGAGACAGAAGCCACGCTCTTCGATGGCCAGGGCCTCCTCGGCCACCCCCTCGCGATGCAGCGAGTAGTGCGCCTCGTCGAGCAGGACCCAGTGGGGCCGCCCCAAGCGCCGTCTGAGGTCGCCGATGGCGCGCAGCCCGGCCTCGATCACGTCCATCTTCCGCGCATGGGGGAGCGCCGAGAGGTCGGCGATCACCGACGCGCCCAGGTTCCGCTCGAGTCTGGTGAGCAGTCGCACCATGTCCTGCTCGCTGTGGATCGCGGCCCAGGTGACCGCGGCGAGCCGGGAGAGCACCTGATAATCCCCCTCCGGATCGATGACGCACACCGCGTACCGGGCGGCCACCAGGCGTTCGACCAGCGCTCCGGCCAGCCAGGACTTGCCCGAGAGCGGATCCCCGTGAACCAGAACGTTGACGCCCCGAGCCGGGATCGCCACCGGCTCGGACGTCTCGGCAACCCAGCCGAGCGGGATTCGATGCCGGGCCGAGACCTGCACCCGCAGAAGGCCCTGAAGGACGGGACCCACGACCGCCGCCGCCACCGCCGCGCCGTTCTCGCCCGGGAAGATCCAGTCCGCCCGCTCCTTCACGATGGGCATGGCGTCGGCCGGACACGCCCGCCACCCGCAGACCTCGAAGAACGGTAGATCGTTCTCGGCATCGCCAAAGGCCAGTACATCATGGAAGGATAGACTGAGGAATCGCAGGGCGTTCTGGACCCCCGTGCCCTTGGAGACGCCCGCCGGCAGCAACATGAGCGCGCTACGGTTGTACACGGGGTCGCGATTCACGCCCGTCGCTGCCAGCGCCTCACGGATTGGCGCTTCGTCGCCCCGCGCGGCTCCGACGATGACGCGTCCGACCTGATAGGCGATCCCGCGGCGATCCAGCTCGGTCAGGAGTCGGGTGGGCGGCGGCGGACCCTGATCCCGGATCATCGCCGACCCGGGATAGTAGAGCACCGCGCCGTTCTCGGCGACGACGGCCTCGAAGAGCTCGAGGCAGTCACAGACGCGACTCAGCTCGAAGAAGGTGCGGCCCGTGACGAGCATGAGCCGCAGCCCAGCCTGCCGGGCGCGCTCGAGGGCCTCGCGTACCTCCGAGCCGATCCGATCGTTGGATGCCAGGGTGCCGTCGAAATCGAACGCCAACGCCTTGAAGAACACGGTTGCGAGTCTAGCACCGCGGAACGGGAAGGTAATTCCGCGCGAGGGAAGATTCATTCTAACGGTCGCGACTCAACTATCTAATGGTTCGGCGCTCGAGAGGGCGTTAGAAAGGACACGAGGAGGGCGCCATGAAATTCGACAAGATCCTGATCCCGCTCGATGGCTCGCGCCTCGCGGAGGCGGCGCTTCCGAAGGCGGCGGAGCTCGTCCGCAATAACCCCAACGCGACGCTGAGCCTGCTCCGCGCGGTCGAGGCGAAGACCTTCCCCGGCGTCGATCCCATCGACGCCCAGGTCTCGGTGGTGCATGAGGCAGAAGACTACCTCGAGACCGTGGCCTCGCGGCTCCGCGAGGACGGCGTCCCCCGGGTGAAGACCTCGGTCTGGTACGGCGCCGCGGCGCCGTCAATCCTGGAGGCCGCCCGGACGGCGAATCCGGACCTGATCATGATGAGCACGCATGGCCGGACCGGCATCGGCCGCCTGATCGTCGGGTCGGTTGCCGAGTCGGTGCTGCGAGGCGCCCGCACGCCGGTCTTCCTGATCCGGGTCGAGGGCACGCCGGAGGCACCCGTCGGACACGCGGCCGAGCGTGAGCGGGAGACGGCCAATGTATGAGCGCGTGCTGGTGCCACTCGACGGCTCGCGCCTGGCGGAGGGCATCCTCCCCTTCCTCCTCCAGATCGCGGGCCCGCTCGATCTGGAGGTCGTGCTGACCTACGTCGTGCAGCCGATCTCGCCGCAAGCCGTCGAGGGGACCCGCCACTTCACCGTCTATGACATGGCGGCGCGGCTGAAGGAAGCTCGCGAGTATCTCGCCTCGGTGGCCGCTAATCTGCGAGAAGGCGGCGTGCGGATCACCACCGACGTCCGGCACGGGGAGCCGGTGGCGGAGATCGTGACGGCGGCGCGGGAAACCAAGGCTGGCCTCATCGCCATGACGACCCACGGCCGGACCGGGTTTGGCCGGCTCCTGTTCGGCTCGGTCGCGGAAGCGGTGCTCCGGCAGGCCAAAATTCCCGTCCTCATGATGCGGCTCACGGAGCGGCGCGCGATGGAGTCCAGCCGGGCGGCGGCCACTTCTGCCGGCGGCACCGATGAAGCGGATGAGCGAGATTGAGGTTCAGGCCGCGCTCACCGCGTTCGGCCATCCGCCCTCCCGGGTGACCGCCGTCATCATCGAGCAGACGCCGTCGCAGCGACTCGGCCGGACGCTGGCGGGGCTCGGGATGTTCTGGGCCCTCGCACTGGGCGGCCTGTTCATCCCGGTCGCGCACTTCATCCTGGTGCCGACCTTTCTGGTCACGGGAATCGTCGTGGCAATCAAGCGCGCGCGCGAGGATCGCCGGCTGGTCCAGCTTCGCGGAGCCTGCCCTCGCTGCGGCGCTGCCCAAGAGCTGACGCCGGGCGGGCGCTTTGCCACCGGCCGGAGCGTCGCTTGCCCGAAGTGTCATGGCACCCTGACGCTAGTGGCCGGCGAGGCAGCGGCGTGACCATACCGGCGGGGAACGCGCGGAAGGCGGCGGCAACACCGAGGACCGTGTACACCATCGGTCACTCCACTCGCACCACGCGCGAGCTGGTCGAGCTCATCCGGGCTCATGGGGTGAAGCAGGTGGTGGACGTTCGCACCATCCCCCGGTCGCGTCACAATCCGCAGTTCGCCCGACTCGCGTTGTCCCGCTCGCTCCACGGGGCCAAGATCGGCTACCGTCACTTGAAGGCCCTCGGCGGGCTCCGCCACGCGCGGCCCGATTCCATCAACCTCGGCTGGCGCAACGCCTCCTTCCGCGGCTACGCCGACTACATGCAGACCGAGGACTTCGCCGCCGGCCTCGAGCGCCTCGCGCAGCTGGCGGCCCGGCGCCCCACCGTCATCATGTGTGCCGAGGCCCAGCCGTGGCGCTGCCATCGGTCGCTGATCGCGGACGCGCTCACGGTGGCCCGGTGGCGAGTGCTCCACATCCAGAGCCGTAAGGCCGCCCGACCTCACAAGCGCACGCCCTTCCTCAGGGTGCGCTCCGGCCGGCTCGTCTACCCGAGGGCGGCTTGACGCGAAGCTTCTCCGAGCAGACCCTCGGGCGGATCGGCGGTGCCGTTGCACGACGCGGTCGGAGGGGCCTCACCCCGACTGAGGAGGGTCCGTAACATGGGTAGTGGGACGGTGCGGGTGCTCACGATCCGCGGCATTCCGATCAACGTCCACGTGAGCTGGCTCGTGATCTACGGGCTCATCACGTGGACCCTCGCCGTGGGGTATTTCCCGAGCGCGCTGCCCGACCTCCCGGCCGCCGCCTACTGGGCCAACGGGCTGCTGGCCGCGTTCCTCCTGTTCGTCTCCGTGTTGCTCCACGAGCTGTCGCACTCCTTCGTGGCGATGGCGCACGGGCTCTCCGTTCGCGGGATCACCCTGCACGTGTTCGGCGGCGTCTCGCACCTCGAGGACGAGCCGCCGAGCCCACGGGCCGAGTTCGTGATCGCGGTGGTGGGACCGATCACGAGCTTCGCAATCGCGGCGCTGCTGTGGGCGATCAACGCCGGCGGTTTCGTGCCGCCGGCGTGGGCGCAGGCGGTGATCGCCTACCTCGTGCTGATGAACGTGGTGGTCGGGATCTTCAACCTCGTGCCCGGCTTCCCCCTGGACGGTGGGCGGCTCCTGCGCGCCGCCCTCTGGAAGTGGAAGGGCAGTCTCGGTCCGGCGACCTACATCGCCAGCCGGGTCGGCGCGGGCTTCGCGTTCGTCCTCATGGCGCTCGGCGTCTTGCAGATCCTCGGCGGCAACGTCATCGGTGGCTTCTGGTTCATCGTCATCGGCATGTTCCTCCGGGGCGCCGCGGACGCGAGCTATTCGCAGATGGCCCTGCGAGAAGCTCTGGCTCACCTCCCCGTGCGGGACATCATGACCCGCGAGGTCGTCACGGTGCCCCTGGAGGCGACCGTCGCGCAGCTCGCGGACGCCTTCTGGTCCCACCACGTCACGAGCTTTCCGGTCGTCGACGGCGGCACGGTGCGTGGGATCGCGAGCGTGCAGCAGGTGCACGCGGTGCCGGCCGAGCAACGGATGGAACGGCGGGTGAGCGAGCTCATGCGGCCCTTGGCCGACGACCTAGTCGTCGGACCCTACGATTCGGTCTTCAACGCGCTGGGCAAGGCGTCGCGAAACCAGGTCGGACGGCTGGCGGTGCTGAAGGACTCACGGCTCGTGGGGTACCTCTCCCTCAAGGACATCACCCACGTCCTGGCGCTCCGGGGGCTCCCGGATGGAGTCCATTCCGGCGCCGGCCCCCGCGGCCCGGGCCGGCGCGCGGCCTGATCGCGGCGAGCTCATGTCCGCTCCATCTCGCCGGGTCGACGACGCCATGCCGAGAACGAAGATCGTGTGCACCATCGGACCCGCGTCGCGGTCTCCGGCGCCGCGCTGGCGACCGCGCGCGTGCAACGCGGGGACACCGTGGTCATCACGGCCGGCGTCCCCGTGGGGCGTCCAGGAATGACGAGCTTGATCACGGTGGAGACCCTCTGATGGTGATCCTCGCGGGTGACATCGGCGGAACCAATGCACGGCTCGGACTCTTCGAGCCTGATGGCGCGAGACTCCGAAAGATCCTCACCACAAGGTTGCCGAGCCGAGAGCACGCGAGCCTCGAGGAGATCGTCGAGAAGTTCCTGGCCGAGGTCAAGGGTCCGGTCCAGCGCGCCTGTTTCGCCGTGGCCGGACCCGTAAGCGCCGGACGTGTTGCCGCCACCAATCTCGCATGGACCGTCGACAGCGGCGACCTGGCCCGGGTGGTCGGCCTAGACACGGTGCGCCTGATCAACGACCTCGAGGCCATCGCCCACGGTCTGGGGGAGCTGGAAGACGCTGACGTGACGGTGCTCCATTTAGGACTCCCGGACATCGAAGGGAACCGGGCGATCATCGCCGCCGGCACAGGCCTGGGAGAGGCCGGTGCCTACTGGGACGGAAGCCGCCACCACCCGTTCGCATGCGAGGGCGGGCACGGCGACTTCGGGCCCCGGACCCGCATCGAGATGGAGCTCCTGAGCTATTTGCTCCGCAAGCACGATCGCGTGAGTTTTGAGCGTGTGCTGTCCGGGTCGGGCTTGCATGAGATCTATGGATTCCTCCGAGACTCGGGCCGCGGCCAGGAGCCGGGGTGGCTCACCGGCGAGTTGGCGAAGGACCCGCCCTCGGTCGTCATCTCCCGCGCCGCGCGCGACGGGCGGAGCGATCTCTGCCGCGATGCCGTGAACCTCTTTGTTTCGATCTACGGCGCCGAGGCGGGCAACCTGGCGCTGAAGCTGATGGCCCGGGGCGGCGTCTGGATCGCCGGGGGGATGGCGCCGAACATTCTGCCCCACATCAAGAAACCGATCTTCATGGACGCCTTCCTGGCCAAGGGGCGGATGCAGTCGCTGCTAGAGACCATGTCCGTCCGGCTCATCCTGAATGACGACGTTGGACTCCTTGGGGCGGCCCGCCACGCGGCCACGTGAAATCCGGCGCGGCGCCCATCAGTGGACTCCGAGCGCATACCGGTGCGTTGGTTCAGGGGTGGTCAGGCAAGCCCTGAAGAGCCTCGAGCACTCGCTCGATCGGCGGCTCCGGATACGTGTCCACTCGCACCACGCCCGGCTCCCCTTCAGGCGGTTCATAGCGCGCCCGGTGCTCCGGAAGCAACTCGAGGTGCCCATCCGAGATGTCGCCGGTGTCGGCAGCACGCCGGGCAAGGCGTTCGGCGATGGCGCCGTCTGGCGTCTCGCACCAGAGCGTGGCGTGCGCCAGGCCAAGGCGGTGGGCTACGCGCCGGGCTTCCGCGCGCTCGGCCGCCCTCGAGAAGCTTCCGTCGACGATGACCGTCCACCCGGCACCGACGACCTCAGCGGCGAGCAGGAGGGCCTTCGTATACGTGCGGTTACTCATGTCGGATGTGTACAGCCCCTCCTCGAAGCCGGCAGTAGCCCGTTCGTGGATGCCGACCCCTCCCAGGCGCTTCCGGACGGCATCTGTACGGATCACGATGGCGCCGAGCCGCGCGGCGACTGCCCGCGCGACTGTACTCTTTCCGGATCCCATGACCCCGGAGGTGATCAGCAGGTGGGCGGGGCGACGCGGCTCGGCGAAGCGCCCAGCGAGCTCGAAGAGAGCTCGCGCGGCCGGGACGAGCTCGGACCGGTCGGACAGCTGGAAGGCGAGCACCTTGGCACGCACGAGCGCGCGGTAAGCCCGGTAGAAGTCGAGCAGCGGCACGACGCCGTAGTCGCCGGTCTCCTCGATATAGGCGTTGATGAACTCAATGGCCAGCTCCGAGGCGCCCAGCCGCTGCAAGTCCATCGAGAGGAAAGCGATCTCTCCGGCCGTGTCCCCGAAACGGAAGCGCTCATTGAACTCGATGCAATCGAAGATCTGGATCGGCTCGATGCAACAGACGTGCTGCGCTTGCAGGTCGCCGTGGCAGTCACGGATCCTGCCCTCGGAGATCCGGCCCTCCAGCCGGGAGGCCTCGCGCGTCAAGAAGTCATCCACGTAGCCCCGCAGGGACCGCAGTTGCTCGAGAGGCCACAGATCCGCGGGCGTGTCGGCGGTCTGCGCGAAGCATTCGTCCCAGTTCTTCCGAATCGTCTCGACACTGCCCATCTCGTCGATCCGCCCGCCCGTCTTCGCTTCGGCGTGGAAGCGCGCCACGGTCGCCGCGACGGCACGCACCAGCGCTGGCTCGGCCCGGCCCGCTCCGACGAGGCGATCGAGCATGCGCTCGGCGGGCAGCCGCCGCATCTCCACGGCCACCTCGACGGTCGGGCCGAGACCGCCGATCCGGATGTGAGGGCGGGAACTTTTGAGCGCGACCACCCCGAGGTAGGTGTCCGGAGCGAGCGGCCGATTGAGACGCACCTCCTCCCGGCAGAAGTGGCGGCGCTGACGGAGCGTTCGGAAATCGAGGAAGCCCATGTAGACCGGCTTCTTGACCTTGTACACGCGCTCCCCCGCCAGAAACACCCACGAGATGTGGGTTTCCACCATCTCCACACGGTCGACTGGGTGCGGGTAGACGGCTGGCTCACGAAGAGCCGCGACCAGCCACGGCGTCGATCTCGGCATTCGGTGCCTACACTTCGATGGCGCGCCCCATCATCGCCGACGGCGGGGTACCGTCACGACCGGACCCGCGGCAGTGCGAATGACCCGTTCGGCGACACTCCCGAGGAGCAGGCGTGGCAACCCGGTTCGTCCGTGCGTCCCCAGCACCACCATGGCGGCCCGCTCCTTCCTCGCTGCCCTCACGATCGCGGAAGCTGGCGCGCCGGCCTCGAGGCGCTTGGAGACGCGGAGCCCATCGCGGCGCGCCCTGGCCGCCAGCCGCTCGAGCCCGCGCTCGCCGGCCATTCTCGTCGTGGCCCACAACTTATCGACGAGCGCCCCAGATGCCGGGCCCGCCATCGGCATCATGGGCGTCGCCATCACGAAGGGTGCGACAACTTCGTAGGCGTGGAACAGGATGAGACGGGCGCCCAACCTCTTGGCCAGGACGCGAGCCATGGTGAACGCCGATCGTGACGCGGGAGAAAAGTCCGACGCGTGCAGGATGCGCTTCAACATACTCAGCCTCCTTTTCACAGGCATGACACGGTGGCGCCGCAGGTGAGCGCCTCACTCGGGTTCACCACGCCAGCCACCGTCGCAGCAGCGATTGGATCGTCGGCGTCAGACGCGTGCGGTTGTAAGCGTCCGCCGCCTTCTTAATCGCTTCAGCCTGGGTCGGATACGCGTGAATGATACGGGCAAGGGTGCGCAGACCGATCCCCGCGACCATCGCCAAAGTGATCTCGTTGATCATGTCGCCCGCGTGACGGGCGACGATCGTAGCGCCGAGAATCTGGTCGGTTCTCTCCTTGACATGGATCTTCACGAAGCCGTCCTCCTCGTCGTCCGCGATGGCGCGATCCACGTCGTGCATCGGGATGGTGAAGGTCTTCACCGGAATGTCCTGCGCGCGCGCGCTCCGGACATAGAGGCCGACGTGGGCGATCGCCGGATCGGTGTAGGTGCACCACGGAATCGTCAGTGCGCTCAAGCGCTGGCGGCCGAGGAGGAGCGCGTTCTGTACCACGATGCGCGCCGAAGCGTCGGCGGTATGCGTAAACTTGTGCTCGAGACAGGCGTCGCCGGCGGCATAGATGCGTGGATTGCTGGTCTGCAGAAAATCGTTGATCCGGACGCCGCTCGTGACATCGTAGTCGACGCCCGCGGCCTCCAGATTCATCCCCGTGACGTTCGGAACTCGGCCGGTGCCGGTGAGAATAACATCTACCGCTACCGTGCTCTCGTAGTCGTCGCTGACGAGATCCACGAGCTTCTGCCCATCTTTCACGCGTACGTTCACCGCCGTGGTGTTCAGCCTCACCTCGATGCCATCGCGCGCGAAAGCATCGGAAAGGATCTGCGCGGCGTCGCGCTCCTCCTTGGGCAGAAACATCGGCTGCTTCTGCGCGATGATAGTCCGCGCTCCAAAGCGGCAGAACGCCTGAGCCAGTTCGCAGCCGAGCGGGCCACCGCCGATGACCAGCAGGCGGCGCGGTAGCTCGGTCAGGTCGAAGACGTTCTCGTTGGTCAGATAGCCGGCCTCGACGAGGCCTGGAATCGAGGGTGTGTCTGGGCGCGCGCCGGTGGCGATCAGTGCCTTCTTGAACCTCAGCTTCGCGCCGTCCGCCGTCAGCGCATCGGTGCCGGTGAAGCACGCCTCACCAAAGAACACATCCACACCGGCCGCGCTCAGCCGGTGCACCGAGTCCGCGCGGCTGATTCGGGCGCGAATAGCCCGCATGCGCTGCATCAGCGAAGGAAAGTCGACGCGGATATCAGTCGGGACCTGCGCGCCGTATTGCTCGGCAGTGCGCATCTCCGCATACAGACGCGAGGTGCGGATGATCGCTTTCGACGGCACGCAGCCCACGTTGAGACAATCGCCGCCGAGAAGATTACGTTCGATCAGCGCGACCTTTGCGCCGAGTGCCGCCGCGGCGTGCGCCGCGACCAGTCCCGCCGTGCCAGCGCCGACGACCACGAGGTTGTACCAGTCCGCTGGCCGCGGATTGCGCCATCCGGATGGATGCACATTGTCCAGCCGTTCGCGCTCGTACTCATCCCGCGGCAGTGTTGAGGATTGGTCGTTCCCCCGCTCCAGCATCGAGATTCGTGGATGCAAGCGACCGTTACAGCCAGCCGCCACGGAAGCCGGCGCGCCGCAAACCGATGCCGACATAGGGGCAGTTCCGCATCAGCCGCCAGATCAGCTCGGTGCGATAGTTTTCGAGCATCATCACCACGATACCCTGGGCGAGCCCGAAGTGACCGGCCGAAACCCAGGCGCGCCCATCGCCGCCCGCGAGAGTCGGATTGAAACTGCTCGCGTACTGTTGTCCCGAGACCATCTCGGGATAGAGGCGACCCATGTTGCGCGCCGCGCACAACGCGGCTTCGGGCGCGAACGGCAGCGACGCCAGCGCCGCCCATCCGGCAAGGGTTCCGTCATCCGGCCCGTACGGCACGCCACGCGCGGCATAGCCGAACAAGCGGTGCCGCTGGTTGGCCAGCGTCGGCAGCGTGTTGGTCGGACCATCACAGGCCGTGAGGCCCCAGCAGTGTTCGTTGTAGCCGGCGAACCGGTGCGGGTTGCGCTGCGTGTACTCGCGCTGGACCTGTATCGCGCGCCGGCTGTTTTCGAAATAGTCGCAGCGCTTCTCGCGCATGAAACGATCCTGGATGCCGCGAAAATCGATCCACCCGTGCGAGAACTGGTGCACGAACAGCGGCCCGGCATACAGAAACTCGTAGCCGTACAAGTTCTCCCACTGGTAGGTCGCGGTCCATGCCTTGTAACCGTCGGCCTCGATCGGGTGCGTCGGCGAGGCCAACGCCAGCACATACAGCACGATGGCCTCGTTGTAGCCCTCCCAGCTGTAACGCAGGAATCCGCATTCAGGTTTCCAGCCGTGGCTGATCGTCGCGCCGTTGTTCTGCGCCCAACCCCAGTCCATGCGGCAGTACAGCGCATCGACGAGCTCGCGTAGCTCGATTTCGCTCGCTGTTTGCGCGCTGAAGTACATGCCCGCCGTCAGCGCGCCGGCGATCAGGAGCGCGCTGTCGATCATCGACAACTCTGAGCGCCAGACGCGGACACCGGTATGCAGGTCGAGGAAGTGGTAGTAGAAACCTCGGTGGCCGGTCGCCTCCGGACTGTCGCTCTGATCGCTGTCGCGGAAGAATCGCAGCGCGGCCAGGCTGCGTTCGACCGCGACGGCCCGGGCCATCCAGCCGCGCTCCACCGCCACCGGATAGGCCGCCAACGCAAAGCCGACCACCGCGATGCTGGCCGGCGAGTTCTCGCGCGAGGTGTCAGCGACCAGTCCGTTGGCCGGATTCACCGCCTGCAGAAAGTAGCCGAACGCGGCGCGCTGGAGCCGGTCCAGCATCACCCCATCCTCGGCGCAGGTCATGTCCGTCGCGATCACACCCTCCGCGGTCACATCAGCCCCGATCACGACGCTCGAAGAACGACTGCAGCGCTGGCGCGAGCGGCTGTCGTCTTGGCCCACACTCTACCTCCCCCGCAGGAGCTTCACGGCCTCGACCACCACGACCGGAGCCAGGGAGCAGGCGGCGACGACCCCCAGCTCCGCCTCGGTGAGCGGGGCCGTGCGGAGCACCACCTGGAGCAACGGCCAGTAGACCGCCGCCAGCTGGAGGATCAGGCACGCGAGGACCGCCCCGAGAAGCCAGAGATTCGTGAATGGCCGGGTGAACGCCGATCGCCGCTGCGACCGGGCATTGAAGGCGTGGAAGATCTGAGCCAGGGCCAGCGTCATGAACCCCATCGTGACCGCGCGTCGCAGTCCATCTCCTTCGGTGCCGTGCCAGTGCATGCCGACGAAGAAAGCGGTGAGCGTCACCCCGGCCAGCAGCAGACCCTGCCAGACGATCAGCCCGACGAAGTGCGGGGTCATCAGGGACTGCCGCGGGTCGCGGGGCAACTGCTTCATGACGCCGGGCGCCGATGGCTCCAGCGCGAGGGCCATGGCCGGGAAGACGTCCGTGACCAGGTTGAGCCACAGGATCTGCAGGGGAGCGAGCGGCAAGGGCCAGCCGAGCATGATCGCGGCGAACACCACCATGATCTCGGACACGTTGCACGAGAAGAGGTAGTGGATGAACCGGACGATATTCGCGTAGATGATCCGGCCCTGTTCGACGGCGACCACGAGGGTGGCGAAGTTGTCGTCGGTGAGGACCATGTCCGCCGCCTCCTTGGCCACCTCCGTCCCCTTGATGCCCATCGCCACGCCGATGTCCGCCTTCCGCAGCGCGGGGGCGTCGTTCACCCCGTCGCCGGTCATGGCGACGATCTCGCCCTGGCTCTGGAGCGCCTCGACGATCCTCAGCTTGTGTTCCGGGGAGACCCGGGCAAACACTGAAGCGCTGGCCGCGACCCGTTGCCAGCCCGGACCGTCCAGCGCGGCCAGGTCCCGCCCGTGCACGGTCTGCAACTGCCGGCTCTGCACGTCTCGGTCGATCCCGAGCTGCCGGCCGATCTCCGCAGCGGTGGCCGGCTGGTCCCCGGTGATCATCATGGTCCGGATGCCGGCTTGCCGGCAGGTCGCGATCGCGGCCGCCGCCTCGTCGCGCAGCGGATCGATCATGGCGATCAGCCCGACAAACACGAGGTCCCGGGCCGCTTCGCGTTCGTCGTAGCCCTCGGGCAGGACCCGGTACGCGAGCGCCAGCACGCGTAGCGCGCGGCCCGCAAGCTCCTCGTTGACGGCCAGGACCCGCTCGCGGTCTTCCGGCGTGAGCGGGCTCTCCTCCGCGACTGTGAAGCGGCGCCGGCTCGCCTCGAGCACGACCCGCGGCGCCCCCTTGACGTAGGCGACGGTCGTGCCCTCGGGCGTGCGATGAATCGTCACCATGCGCTGCGCTTCGCTGCTGAAGGGGATCTCGCCGATTCGGGGCTGGTCGCGATTTAGCGCGGTCTGCTCCAGGCCGGCCTTCGCGGCGGCGACAATCAGGGCCGCCTCCGTCGGGTCCCCGAGGACGGCGGCGCGGCCGTCGACGCGGTCGATCCTGGCGTCGCTGCACAGGGCGCCGATCCGGAGGGCCAGGGCGAGATGCTCGTCGCGACCGAGATCGACGCGTTGTCCTCCCACCCGGAACTCGCCGGATGCGGCGTATCCGCTGCCAGTGATCTCGACCCGTCGGTCCCCGAGCTGGAGCGCACGGACCGTCATCTCGTTCTGGGTCAGGGTGCCGGTCTTGTCGGTGCAGATCACGGTGGTCGAGCCCAGGGTCTCCACGGCGGGCAGCCGGCGGACCAGGACGCGCATGCGGGCCATCCGCTGCATCCCCAGGGCCAGCGTCATGGTCGTGACGGCCAGCAGCCCTTCCGGTACCGCGGCGATAGCCAGCGAGATGCCCACCTCCAGCATGTACAGGAACTGGTGGCCGCGAAACCAGCCGGCCAGGACGATCACGAGGCCGAGCGCCAGGACGACGCCGACTAGCACGCGACCAAGCTGGGTCAGCTTCCGCTCGAGCGGCGTCTCCCGATCGCCCGCGCCCTCGATGAGGGTGCCGATCTTCCCGACCTCGCTGTGCATGCCGGTGGCGGTGACGATCATCCGGCCCCGCCCGTCGGTCACCGTGGTGCCCATGAAGAGCATGTTCCGACGGTCGGCGATCGGCGCGCTCTGATCCGGGAGCAGGTCGGTGGTCTTGGCGACCGGCTGGGACTCGCCGGTCAAGGCAGCCTCTTCGGCTTGGAGCCGGGCGCTCACGATGACGCGCCCGTCCGCGGGAACCCGCACTCCGGCGGCGAGGACGACGACGTCACCCGGGACGAGGTCGGCGGCGGGGACCTGATGCTCCCGGCCATCGCGGATGACTTGCGCCACCGCCGAGAACTGCATCCGAAGGGCGGTGAGGGCCTGCTCCGCCTTCCACTCGGTCACGAAGCCGACGAGCGCGTTCAGGATGATCACCGCGACGATGGCGGCCGCTTCGATGCCCTCGTCGAGAGCGAAGGCCACCGCGGTCGCGGCCACCAGAAGGACCACGATGAGGCTCTTGAACTGGTCGCCGAGGATCGCGAGCACCGACCGTGCCGCCTTCTCGGTCAGCGCGTTGGGACCATGCCGCTCGAGGCGGCGGGCCGCCTCGGCGCCGCTCAAGCCGCGCTCCGGCTCGGTGTGGACGCGCCGGCTCACCTCGGCAGCCGGCAGTGCGTGCCACGCTTCCGCGCGCTCGGCAACGGGCACGCGCGCTCGCACGGTCACTTCACGAGGAGTACGGGCACCGGTGAGCGATCGAGAACCCCTTCCGCCACGCTGCCGAGCAGGAGTCGCGCGAGGCCGCCCGTACCCCGGGCGCCGACAACGAGCAGATCCGCGCGGGAGGCGGTCGTTTCCTTGAGAAGCTCGGCCAACGCCACACCTTCGCGCACGATCCCGCGAGCGCGCCAGCCGGCCCGCTTCAGCAGGACCGCTGCTCCCGCGACTTCGCGGCGCGCCTGTCTGGCACGCTCCGCATTGAGGCTCGCGGCCGACGACATCACCGCTCGGCGAACCGGAGCGGGCAACAGAGCCGGCGTACGAGGGAGCACCGGCTCCAGGACCCGTACCACCTTGATGCGGGCGCCCGCCGGTGGCTTGAGCCGGGCGAGCAGGAAGCCCAGCGCCCGGCTCGCATTGGGAGAGCCGTCGGTCGCGAGGACGAGCCGTCTGACTCGACGTGGGCGGCTCTTGACCACCAGCACCGGGCAGCTCGCCCGGCGAACCACGCCTCGTGACACGCTGCCGAGCATCAGCCGACGCGCGAATCCGAGCCCTCGTGACCCGACCACGATCACACCCACTCGACGACGCCGCGCCTCCTCGGTGATTGCCTCGATAGGCGGCGTGTTCATCGCGGAAACGGTCATGTCGGGCAGCGATGGCGGATAAGGCGACGCGCTCGCGATAACTCGCGCTCGAGGGCCTGGTTAGACACGCCAGAAATGCCCGCGACCCAGATCTCAGCCGGCCACGGTCCGAGTGGAATGCCCCCTCGCGCCAAAACCATGTGCGCCCGCGCGGTATCCGCCCACGGGAACGCCGCGGCGAGAGCGAGCGCGGCATGAGCTTGGCGCGATCCATCTGTGGCCAGAAGCACGGTAAAACTCGCCGACCGCTTCCGATTCATCTCGCGGCTCCGCTCATCTCGACCGTCTCCAGGAGCCGACCGACCTCGGGGTTCGCGTAAGGCCCGAAGGCGTCCACCAGCAAGCCCTTCGTTCCGCTGCGCGTCTCGATCGCGTAGACGATGGACGAATCGTCAGGATCCGATACGCCCTCGAAGCGCTGATACTCCCGTATCGTGAGGTCCTCGGCGTCGAACGCACGGCCACTCCCGAGGGCCCAAAGCTGACCGTTTCTCACGTCGAAGCGCTCCACGAATCCGCGCTTCTTCAGCTCCTCGATGACCCGGTCCAGCGTCCGGTATTCCATGGCTAGGTAACCTTCCCTTCCCTCGAGGCACGACTCCGAGTTCACGCGGCAGCTCTTCGCGCGATGTGGTCTTGACCGCGGTCCACGGGAGCTGGGCCAGAGTCCAGATCAGATCCCGCCGGTCTTCTGCGGTTCCCCGATGGAGATCGTACAGCAGGCCCGCGATGCCGGGATCTTCGCGTTCCACGGCCTGAGCGTCCATCAGACACGCTTCACTCATGCTGCTCAGGTCGGACACGCTGGCGAGCAGCCGGTCCCGGACCGTCGGCTCGATCTGGCCGATGCTCGTGGCCGGATCGGCCACCGGGTGCCCCGATCCTTCCAGCGCCCGCCGAATGCGCTGCGCCCTCCCGCGCGCGTGCTCCGCCGCGCCGAGGAGTCGGACCCGCGAATGCGGATACCGGACCAGCGACGCGGCATCCTGTGCGAAGCCGCGCGCCAGCCGGACCTCGGCCGCGTAGTGCCGGGCCAGCCGCTCCGCGATGTCCGGCGGCTCCGGCGCCAGGGTCGCCACCATTCGGCGCCACCACGGGCGCGCACGATCCATTTCTCGCATCACCGGCCTCCTGAATGCTCTCGGCGAACCGTTCCAGTGCCACCCTACGCGACGCTCCTCAGCCGGACTATTAGAAAGATCGCCACCCTCGCGTAGAACAAGCCGAAGCGTGAATCGCGAGGACGAACGCCCGCTCGTTGTCGGGGGTCAGGGCGCTGTTACAATACGAGCGAACGCGCAGGCCATGGACACTTTCGACTCCATCGCGCGCACCAATCCGGAATACGTCGAGACCCTGTACCGCCGGTACCGGGAGGACCCTGGTTCCGTGGACGAGAGCTGGGCGCTCGTCTTCGCGGGCTACGACTTCGCGCTCTCGGGCGGCCCCGGCTCGCGGGCGAGCGCGAGCAGTCAGCCGACGGTGGCTGATCTTGTCCACTCCTACCGCGAGCTGGGCCATCTCGTCGCCGACGTGGATCCGCTCGATCGGTCGCCCCGCCGCCATCCACTCCTCGAGTTGAGCGAGTTCGGCTTCGAGGAAGCGGACCTGGATCGCGTGGTCGATTGCGCGCCTTTCCGGAGTCTCGGGCAAGCGCCTCTACGCGATCTCGCAGCCGCGCTCCGTGAGACCTACGGCTCCACGCTCGGCGTCGAGTACTTGATGATCAGCGACAAGGCGCAGCGGGAGTGGCTCCAGGAACGGATGGAGCCGTCTCGCAACCGCCCCGAGCTCGCCCCGGAGGATCGGGTCCGCCTGCTCGATCGGGTCATCGCGGCAGAGGCCTTCGAGCAGTTCCTCCACACGAACTACGTCGGCCAGAAGCGCTTCTCCCTGGAAGGCGGCGAAGCACTGATCCCGCTGCTCGACACGCTCGTGGAGGAGGCGGCGGCGCAGGCGACCGAAGAGCTTGTGATGGGCATGCCGCACCGTGGGCGGCTGAACGTCCTCGCGCACATCCTGCGGAAGCCCTACGAGCTGATCCTGGCCGAGTTCGAAGGCAGCTTCCTGCCGTGGGAGACCCAGGGCGACGGAGACGTCAAGTACCACCTGGGCTACTCCCATGATCACGTGAGCCGCGCCGGCCGGTCCATTCATCTCTCGATGAGTTCCAATCCGAGCCATCTCGAGGCGGTCAACGCGGTGGTGGAGGGCATCGTCCGGGCCAAGCAGAGCCACCGCGGCGCCGACCAGGGACGGCACGTCATGCCGGTGCTGCTCCACGGCGACGCCGCGTTCCTGGGGCAGGGCTCGGTCTACGAGACCCTGATGATGTCGCGGCTCCCGGGCTTCGCCACCGGCGGCACGATCCACCTCATCATCAACAACCAGATCGGGTTCACCACGTCGCCCGAGGACTACCGGTTCACCCGCTACCCGTCCGATCCCGCCGGCGTTGTGCGGGCCCCGGTGTTCCACGTCAATGGCGACGATCCCGAGGCGGCCGTGCAGGCGGCGCGGCTCGCGGTCGGCTTCCGCCAGGCGTTCCAGACCGATGTCTTCATCGACTTCGTGTGCTACCGCCGCCACGGCCACAACGAGCTCGACGATCCGACCTTCACCCAGCCCGTGATGTACCGCGCCATCGATGGCCACCCGTCGGTGGCGGAGCTCTACCGTGAGCGGCTTACCGCGCAGGGTATCGTCGAGCCCGGGCACGCCGAGCAGGCCCGGGAGGCCATCAAGGCCACGCTCCGGGCGGCCCTCGCCGCGGCGCGCGAGCGCATGCCGCAGCAGAAGGTGCTCGCCTTCGGCGGCCTCTGGACAGGGCTCTCGTGGGCCAGTGAGGACTGGAGCGCGGCGACTGCGGTGCCGGCCGAGCGGCTCCGCGCGATCGCCGACGCCGCCCGGCGGCTGCCGCCGGAGTTCACCCCCCACAAGCGGATCCCGGCGCTCCTCGAAGCGCGCCACGCGATGGTGGAGCAGGGCGAGGGCATCGACTGGGGCTGCGCGGAGGCCCTGGCGTACGGCAGCTTGCTCCTGGAAGGCATGCCGGTGCGGCTCAGTGGCCAGGACACGATCCGCGGCACGTTCAGCCATCGCCACGCGATGCTGTTCGACGCCGAGACCGGCGCATCCCACGTCCCACTCAACCACTTGGCTGCCGATCAGGCCTGGATCGAGGTCGTCAACAGTCCGCTGAGCGAGTTCGGGGTGGTCGGGTTCGAGTACGGCATGGCCAGCGCGGATCCGCGGCGGCTGGTCATCTGGGAGGCCCAGTTCGGCGACTTCTTCAATGGGGCCCAAGTGGTCATCGATCAGTTCCTCGCCAGCGCCGAGTCCAAGTGGCAGCGTCAGAGCGGCCTGGTCCTGTTCCTCCCGCACGGCTACGAGGGCCAGGGGCCGGAGCACTCCAGCGCGCGCCCCGAGCGGTTCCTCCAGCTCTGCGCGGAGGACAATATGCAGGTCGTCAACTGCTCGACGCCGGCTCAGCTCTTCCACGCGCTCCGGCGCCAGATGCACCGGCGCTTCCGGAAGCCGCTGATTGTGATGAGCCCGAAAAGCCTGCTCCGCCACCGACGGGCCGTCTCGCGTCTGGACGACTTCGCGAAGGGCGCCTTCCGGCCCGTGCTGGGCGATCCTCGTTCGCAGGGGCCCGAGGCGGTCCGGCGCGTGCTTCTCTGCTCCGGCAAGATCTTCTACGGCCTCGACCAGGGCCGGGAGGAACGGGACTGGGACGGGATCGCGATCATCCGGCTCGAGCAGCTCTACCCCTTCCCGGCCGCGGAGTTCGCCGACGCGCTCCGCCACTATGCGCGCGCCACCGACTTCGCCTGGGTGCAGGAGGAGCCGGCCAACCAGGGCGCGTGGAGCTTTGCGCGGGGGCGGATCGAGGTGCTGCTGGACGGGCGCCAGCTCCGATACATCGGCCGCGCCGAGGCCGCGAGCCCGGCCACGGGTAGCTACAAGATCCACGAGTCGGAAGAGCACGCACTCGTGGAGCGGGCGCTGAAGCGCCCACGGGCCGGGCGCCCGGCACGGGCCGGGGAGCCCTCGCCGGTGCCGGCCGACGCGCCCCGGGGGTCGCGGCCATGACGGCCGAGGTGCGGATCCCGCAGCTCGGCGAATCGGTGACGGAGGGCACGATCGCCCGCTGGCTCAAGCAGAACGGCGACGTGGTGGAGGCCGAGGAGCCGGTGCTCGAGCTCGAGACCGATAAGGCGACGATGGAGATCCCCGCCGGAGCCTCGGGACAGCTCTCGATCGTCGAGCCTCAGGGCGCGGTGGTGCGCGTGGGCACGGTGGTGGCGCGCATCACCGAAGGGGCGCCGGCGGCGGCCCGCGCGGCCAGGACGGCGCCGCCGACCGCCCCGGCTCCACCGAGTTCGGCGAGCACGCAGGCCGCCACGACCCCGGCGGCCGACCCGGCGCTGAGCCCGGCCGTGCGGAAGCTAGTGGCCGAGCATGCCCTCGACCCGGCGCAGCTCAGCGGAACCGGGAAGGGCGGCCGACTGACCAAGGGCGACGTGCTCCGCCATCTCGAGGAGCCGGTGCCCGATCCGGCCGCCGCGCCCACACCGCCCCCGCCCGAGCCGCGGGTCGCGGACGACGGCGGGCCGCGCGCACCGACGCCGGCCGCGCCGCCCGCTCCGTCACGTGAGCCCGAGGCCGAGACACCGGACCGAGTGCCGATGAGCCGGCTGCGGCGCCGGATCGCCGAGCGGCTCGTGGAGGCGCAGCGCACCGCGGCGATCCTGACCACGTTCAACGAGGTGGATCTCTCGGCCCTGCTGGCCGCCCGCCGGCGCCACCGCGAGGCGTTCCGCAACCGGCACGGCGTGGATCTGGGGCTGATGTCCCTGTTCGGCCGCGCCTGCGTCGGGGCACTCCGCGACGTGCCCGTGGTCAACGCCCAGATCGACGGCGCCGACATCGTCTACCATCGCCAGGTGGATCTCGGCATCGCGGTGAGCACTGAGCGCGGGCTGGTGGTGCCGGTGGTGCGGCGCGCCGATTCGCTCAGCCTGGCTGACCTGGAGCGCCGGATTGAGGAGCTGGCCCGACGGGCCCGCGAGGCCCAGATCACGCCGGACGAGCTCTCCGGCGGCACCTTCACCATCACCAACGGCGGCGTCTTCGGCTCGCTGCTCTCGACCCCGATCCTCAATCCTCCGCAGTCCGGGATCCTCGGGATGCACAAAATAGAGGATCGGCCGGTGGCGGTGGACGGTCAGGTCGTGATCCGCCCCATGATGTACCTCGCCCTCTCCTATGATCACCGGCTCGTGGACGGCGCGCAGGCCGTGACCTTCCTGGTCCGGGTCAAGGAGCGCCTCGAAGATCCGGTGCGCATGCTCCTCGAGGTGTGAGCGCGGTGGCGGAGGGGGAGCGCTACGATCTTTCAGTGATCGGTGCAGGCCCGGGTGGCTACGTGGCCGCCATCCGGGCCGCCCAGCTCGGCATGCGCGTGGTCTGCGTGGACCGCGAGGCGGCGCTCGGTGGCACCTGCCTGCGCATCGGCTGCATCCCGTCCAAGGCCCTACTCGACTCCAGCGAGCTCTTCTGGCAGGCGCGCACCCGACTGGCCGTCCACGGCGTCGCGGTGAGGGAGGTCGCGCTCGACCTGCCCGCGATGATGCGACGGAAGGCGCAGGTGGTGCAGGGGCTCACCACCGGCGTCGCCACCCTCTTCAAGAAGAATCGGATCACGCGGAAGCAAGGCAGCGCGCGGATCGCCGCGCCGGACCGCGTCACGATCGAGGGTCCGGACGCGGGCATGGTGACCGCTTCGCATATCCTCATCGCCACCGGGTCGGGGCCTGCCACGCTGCCCGGCTTCGAGCTCGACGGGACTCGGATCGTGAGCTCCGAGGAGGCGCTGTCCTTCGACGCCGTCCCCGCTCGCCTCCTCGTGATCGGCGCCGGTGCGATCGGACTCGAGCTGGGTTCGGTCTGGGCGCGGCTGGGCTCCGAAGTCCGGGTGGTTGAGGTCGCGGACCGCATCGTGCCCGGCATGGACGCAGACCTCACGCGCGCGCTCCAGCCCGTGCTCGAGAAGCAAGGCCTGTCGTTCCGGCTCTCCGCGCAGGCGCGCAAGGCGGTGGTCAAGGGGGCCGTGGTGGAGGTGACGATCGAAACTGCTGGCGGGACTGTAACCGAGTCCTTCGACCACGTGCTCGTAGCGATCGGCCGTCGCCCGGTCACGGCCGGCCTGGGGCTCGACGCCCTCGGCGTGGCACTCGATTCGAAGGGCCACATTCGGGTCGACGATCGCTTCGAGACCTCGGTGTCGGGGCTCCACGCCATCGGCGACGTGATCGCCGGACCCATGCTGGCGCACAAGGCCGAAGAGGAAGGGATCGCCTGCGTGGAGCACATCATCGGCCAGGCCGGTCGCGTGAGCTACGAGGCGATCCCCAGCGTGGTCTACACGTGGCCGGAGCTCGCCGGCGTGGGGAAGACCGAGGAGGACTGCCGAGCGCAGGGCCTCGAGGTCACGACCGGCACCTCCCGCTTCGCGGCCAATGGCCGGGCGCGTGCGATGGGCGAGCGGGACGGTCTCGTCAAGGTGGTCGCCGACGCCCGGAGCGATCGGATCCTCGGGCTCCACATCCTGGGACCCCACGCTTCCGAGCTGATCGCGGAGGCGGCTCTCGCGATCGAGTTCGGCGCCAGCGCGGAGGACATCGCCCGAACCTCCCACGCTCACCCGACGCTGGCCGAGGCGGTCCGCGAAGCCGCGCTCGCGGTGGCGAAGCGGAGCATCCATTCCTAGCAGCCACCCGCTCCTGCTGACGCTCGATCTCGTCGGGACCTTCGTGTTCGCGCTCAGCGGTGGAGCGGCGGCGGTCAAGAGCCGGCTCGACCTGTTCGGGGTGCTCGTCCTGTCCTTCGCCGCCGCCAACGCCGGTGGCGCCACCCGCGACCTGCTGATCGGCGCCGTCCCGCCGGCCGCGATCAGCGACTGGCGCTATCTCGGAGTCTCCCTCCTCGCCGGCCTGGTGACCTTCTTCTGGTATCCCATTCTCGACCGGCTGCGCAGCCCCGTGCTGGTGTTCGACGGCGCGGGTCTGGCGCTCTTCGCCGTCTCCGGCACGCAGAAGGCGCTCGCCTATGGGCTCGAGCCGGTCATGGCGGCGCTGCTCGGAATGCTCACCGGGATCGGCGGCGGCATGGTGCGCGACCTGCTGGTCGCCCAGATCCCCACCGTCTTGCACGCCGAGCTGTACGCGCTGGCCGCGCTCGCCGGCGCGGCCGTGGTGGTGGCCGGCCACGTGCTACACCTGCCGCCGACCGCAGTGACCATCGCGGGCGCGCTGCTCTGCTTCGGGCTCCGCCTCCTCGCCATATCGCGCGGCTGGCGCCTGCCGATCGCTCGGCTGCCGCAATGACCCGAACGGGTCACCAGCCTGGGGACGTTCACCAGGTGCGAGGGTGGCGCCGGCTGTCCCGCCAGCGGGTGGACCTTCACGGCGTTCCGCCCAGCCCCGTCATGGTCACCTTTTCCTCGTCCATCACGCCCCGGTTGCGCCGGGACCGACCCGAGAATGCTACCCCACACTGCGGTTGCGCCGTCAGCGTGGCCGTTTCGCGCGCAGGCGCAGCGCGTTGGTGACGACCGACGCCGAGCTCAGGCTCATGGCCAGCGCGGCGATCATGGGAGAAAGCAGCCACCCGGTGAACGGATAGAGCACACCAGCGGCCAGCGGTACACCGAGCGCGTTGTAGATGAAGGCGAAGCCGAGGTTCTGTTTCATGTTGGCCACGGTGGCTTCGGACAGCGTCCGGGCATGCGCGATGCCCCGCAGATCGCCCTTCACGAGAGTGACCTGGGCACTGTTCATGGCGACGTCGGTGCCGGTGCCCATGGCGATGCCCACATCGGCCCTCGCCAGAGCAGGCGCGTCGTTGATCCCGTCGCCGACCATGGCGACGACGTGGCCCTCCTTCTGCAAGCGCTCGACGAGCACGAGCTTGTCCGCCGGCTTCACCTCGCCGTGCACCTCGTCGATGCCCAGCCGGCCGGCGACCGCGCGAGCCGTGGTCAGCCCGTCGCCGGTGGCCATCACCACGCGCAGACCAGCGGCCTTCAGCGTCGCCAGGGCTTCCGATGTGCTGGTCTTGATCGGGTCCGACACCGCCAGGAGACCCATCAAGCGTCCATCGACCGCCAGATGCATCACGCTGGCGCCCTCAGCACGCAGGGCTTCTGCCTTGGAGGTCAGGCTGTCTGCCGCGACGCCTATCTGGTTCATGAGCGCCGTGTTGCCGAGCGCGAGCTCGCGGCCCGCCACCCGTCCCCGCACACCGAAACCCGCGGTCGCCTCGAACGTCTCGGGCTTGTCGAGCGCGAGACCGCGCTCGCGAGCAGCGCGCACGATGGCGTCAGCCAGCGGATGCTCGCTGCCCTGGTCCAAACTCGCCGCCAGCCGCAGGACCTCGTCTGCTTGCACCCCATCGACGGGCACGGCGCGATCGAAGGCGGGCTTGCCTTCGGTGAGCGTGCCGGTCTTATCGACGATCAGGGTGTCGACCGTGCGAAAGCGCTCGATGGCGGCGGCATCACGGAACAGCACGCCCTGGGTCGCCCCTTTGCCGGCCGCCACCATGATCGACATGGGCGTCGCCAGCCCAAGCGCACAGGGACACGCGATGATGAGCACCGCCACCGCGTTGACGAGGCCGTAGACCCAGCTCGGCTCGGGTCCCAGGAAACCCCAGACGAAGAAGGTGGCCAGGGCGATGGCGACCACCGCCAGCACGAACCAGCCGGCGACCGTGTCCGCCATGCGCTGCATCGGCGCCCGCGAGCGCTGTGCCTGCGCGACCATCTGCACGATCTGCGCGAGCATCGTCTGAGCGCCGACGCGTTCGGAGCGCATGACGAGCGCCCCGCGGGAGTTGAGCGTGGCACCGATGAGCTTGTCGCCCGGCCCCTTGCTCACGGGTAGCGGTTCGCCGGTCAGCATCGATTCGTCCACCGCGCTCTTGCCCTGGATCACCACGCCGTCCACGGGGACCTTCTCGCCGGGCCGGACACGCAATGAATCGCCGACGTGAATATGGGAGAGAGCGACGTCCTCCTCGGTGCCGTCCGCCTTGATGCGGCGCGCGGTCTTCGGCGCGAGGCCGAGCAGCGATCTGATGGCGGCGGAGGTCTGCGAGCGGGCCTTCAGCTCGAGGAGTTGCCCCAGCAAGGTCAGCGAGATGATGACGACCGCGGCCTCGAAGTACACCGCCACCCGTCCCATCGAGACGAACGAGTCCGGGAACACACCGGGCGCGACCATCGCGACGACGCTGTAGACGAAGGCCGACCCGGTTCCGATTCCGATCAGCGTCCACATGTTGGGGTTGCGGTTCGCGATCGACCGGGCGCCGCGCACGAAGAACGGCCACCCGGCCCACAGAACGACCGGCACCGACAGGACGAGCTCGATCCAGCTCTGCGTCGCCATGTCGAACCATCCGCGCTGATGGCCGAACATCGCCAGCACGGTGACGATGACCGTGAGGGGAAGGGTCCACCAGAAGCGCCGCCGGAAGTCCGCCAGCTCGGGATTCTCTTCGTCCTCGACGCCCGGCAACTCGGGCTCGAGCGCCATCCCGCATTTCGGGCAGGTTCCCGGGCGATCCCGCCGGATCTCAGGATGCATCGGGCAGACGTAAACGGCGGCCGCTGGCGCGGGGACAGGCGCGGGCGTCGCTTCGGGCGCGAGGTGCTTGTGCGGCTCGGCCGCGAACTTCGCCCTGCACTCCTCGCTACAGAAGTAGGAGGTGCGGCCCTCGTGCTGATGCCGGTGCGGCGACGCCTCGGTGACGGCCATGCCGCACACAGGGTCCTTTCGTAAAATCTCTCCTGGCATGGCTTCGAGTCTCCTTCTCCTACGTCTGCGATGATGCCAGGTGGTTGCCCGTCTGGGTCTGACACCTCATACGATTGGCTTCGTGCCTGGGCGTTGATCTGTCGGCCCGGCGGGCAGCCCGAAGGCGTTCTGGCCGGGCGGGTGGTGACCTTATAGGAGCGTGATCGATCCGAGCGATCCCCTCGCAGTCCTGTCCGCGCGTCCGTCCAGGAACTACCCACTATCGTACAAGGAGGGCTGAGCGGATGGATGAGCGGGAGAACCGGCAACTCGTCATCGGGGTCGATACCCATAAGGATCTACATGTCGCAGTGGCCTTGGACTCCTTGGGCGTTCGGCTTGGGCAATTGCTCATCCCCGCGACCACGGCGGGCTACGCCCAGCTCGAGCAGTGGGGCCGGGGCTATGGAACACCGACCGCGTTCGGCATCGAGGGCACCGGCTCCTACGGGGCCGGGCTCACCCGGTTTCTCCGCCAGCGGGACTACCGTGTGATTGAGGTGAATCGGCCAGATCGGGCCGCACGACATCACCGGGGGAAGACCGATCCCCTGGATGCCGAGGGCGCCGCCCGGGCGGTCCTTGCCGGCGTCGCCACCGCGGTGCCGAAGGCTGGGGACGGGACCGTCGAGTTGATTCGGGTACTCAAGGTGGCGCGCGACACGGCCGTGCGCGCCCGCAGTCAAGCGGTGATCACGCTCAAGACCCTCCTCGTGACCGCTCCCGCAGAACTTCGGGAAGACCTCGCGAAACTGGCGGACATGGCACTTCTGCAGCGCTGTGCGGGGCTTCGCTCAGGGCCTGTCACGACGCCGCTGGCGGCCGCGAAACATGCCCTGCGGGCCCTCGCCCGCCGGTGGCTGGATCTCCATCGCGAGGTCGCCCTCCACGACACTGAGCTCGACCGTCTCACCCAAGAACAGGCTCCAGAGCTCCGCGCCGCCTTCGGCATCGGCCCCGATAGCGCGGCCGAGCTCCTCATCGTAGCCGGGGACAATCCGCACCGGATCCATTCGGAAGCCGCGTTTGCCGCTCTGTGTGGCGCGGCGCCGCTTCCCGCCTCGTCCGGCCAGACTACGCGACACCGCCTGAGCCGGGGCGGGCATCGGCACGCGAATGCGGCGCTCTACCGGATCGTGATCGTCCGGATGCGCTGGCACGCCCCCACGCTCGCCTACACGAAACGGCGGCTTGCGGAAGGGAAGACAAAAGCTGAGATCATCCGGTGTCTCAAGCGCTATGTCGCGCGTGAAGCTGTTCCGGCATTTGCTGCACCGGTCGCGGGGGAGCGCCTCCCCGCCGGCCGCTTGACATCTATAGGAGCATCTGCGAGCACTCCGCGCAGAGTGGCCGGAATGGCCCAGCGGTTCACATCGCCCGTGGCGATCCACTGATCGCCCTCGCGTCGGAGCACGCCCTGTTCCGTGAGCCCGCGGATGATCTCCTCGAGGAAGAGAGGATTCCCACCGGCGCGCTCCAGGATCTGGGCTCGAAGGGTCGCCTGCAGATCGGAAACGCGGAGGAGGTTCTCGGCCAGCTGCCGGCTGGCCTCCGGCACGAGCGCGGCGGTGCGTATCTCGGTGAGCCGGTGGGGATAGTTGCGCTCGGCGTGGAACCGGAAGGTCCACGCCTCGCCGGCCGTCTCGGGCCGGCAAGTGACCAGCAGCATCAGGGGCAGCCGATCGGTCAGCTCCATCACGATGGTCAGCAGCTCCACGGAGGCGGCATCCGCTCAGTGGATGTCCTCTACGGCGAGGACGACCGGGCCCCGCTGAGTGAGCCCCTCGAGCACCGCGCGCATCGCGACGATGATGCTGGCCTGCAGCGCGCGGGGGTCGACGCTGCGAGTCCCGGACGCACCGAGGTCGACGCCGAGCAGGTGGGCGAGCCCCGTCTGGTGCTGCTCGGTCTGCGCCCCGATGAGGCCGCGGAGGGCGGCGCGCAGCTTCGTCCGGGCGACGGCTGGGCATCGCCGGCGCCGACGCCGAGCGCGCTGCGGAGCACCTCGATCAGCGGCGCGTAGCTCGTGCTCTGCGTGAACGACTGGCAACGCCCCTCGAGCCAGCGCACGCCCTCGGGCAGGGTCTCGCGGATCTCGATCTTGAGCCTCGACTTGCCGATGCCCGGCTCGCCCACGATCGACACCACCTGCCCGCGCCCCTGGCGCAGGTCGTCGATGCACCCGCGCAGCGTGCTCATCTCCGCGTCGCGTCCGACGACGGGCGAGGACAGGCCGGGGATCCCGCGCGGCCTGCCGCCCGACGTGCGCGTTCCCGTCACGCGATAGGCCGTGACGGGTCGGGGGAACCCCTTTAGCGTGAGTCCCGCATGGGCTCGGCCGAACCACAATGCTAGCATAGCGCCACGCATGGCTGCCCCCGCCGACGAGCGCAAACCCCGTCACCGTGCTGTTCGCCGATCTCGTCGGATCGACCGAGCTTGCCACACGGCAGGACCCCGAGCACCTGCGCTCCATGCTGCCGGCCTTCTTCGACGAGATGCGCGGGCAGATCCGACGTGCGGGGGCGCTCTCGGATGAACCCGCCAGCGGCGTTAGCCGCGAATGGGTGCATTTATCTCGATTGGAGGGTTCGTCTCAGTGCGGTCCAGCTCTTCTCGGGTCATCTCGAGCTGCCTCAACTGCCCGGAGCGTCCCGATGCTTCGGACCGTGACCCCGCACGTCTTTCGGGGTGCACGCATTCCTCGCCGTGAAAGGAGCCTGCCATGAACAGTCGGCATGAGACCAAGCTTATGCGGATCGTGGCCATCCTGATGACGCTCGGGATCTTGTGGATGCCGAGCGTCGCCCTCGCCCAAGCCAGCGAGGAGGGCGTCGCCAACTTCTACAACGACACGTTCCAGGGCAAGAAGACGGCCAGCGGTGAGGTCTACGACAAGGCCGGGCTCACCGCGGCGCACAAGAAGCTGCCGTACGGAACCAAGGTGAAGGTCACCAACGTCGACAACGGCAAGAGCGTGGTGGTCACCGTCAACGACCGCATGGTAGCGACGAACAAGGCGGTGATCGACGTGACCCGGCGCGCGGCCGAGGAGCTCGACTTCGTGAAGGCGGGAAAGGCCAAGGTCAAGCTGGACGTCCAGAAGTAGCGAGCGGGCGCCGGCCCCCCGGCATGGAGGCCCTGCTCGGCGTTGCCATCGGATTGGCCCTCAGCACGGCGGCCGGGCTGCGCGTCTTCGTCCCGCTGCTGCTGACCGGTCTCGCGGGGCGATTCGGCTATCTCGCGCTCACCCCCGGCATGACCTGGCTCGGATCGGACGTGGCGCTGCTGGCGCTCGCCACCGCCACGCTCCTCGAGGTGGGCGGCTACTACGTGCCGTGGCTGGACAATCTCCTGGACACGATGGCACCGCCGATCGCCGCTACCGCCGGCGTCATCGCCACGGCGGCGGTGACACCCGAGCTCTCGCCCTTCCTGCGCTGGACGCTCGCGATCATCGCCGGCGGAGGCATGGCGGGACTGGTCCAGGCGGGCACGGCGATACTTCGGTTCAAGTCGTCGGCCTTCACGGGAGGCGTCGGCAACCCCCTGCTCGCCACGACCGAGTTGATGGGCGCGCTCGCGCTGAGCGGGCTGGCGTTGCTTTTCCCGTTTCTCGCCCTCGCCGCCGTCCTCGTGGTCCTCGCGCTCCTCGCGTGGCGGCTGGCGGTCAGGAGGCGACGGCGTCGAGAGCCGGCGCGGGGCTAGGTGCCGCGGGTCCAGTCGCCCGAGTGGACGGTGACGCGGTAGCTCGCCCCCGGCGTCTTCGGGCGCACTTCGAAGTATCGGCGGCTGAAGAGGGCGACGTCATTGTCGAGGTACTCGATGTTCTGCGCGATGGGCTTGCCGGAGGCGTCAAGCGTCTCGACCAGGATACGCACGCGGGCATGGCCCAGGCCCCGGTCGTTATAGACATACCCCCACACGGCGGGTTGGCCGCGGCGGTCCGGACCGCTCTGGGACTCGATGCGGAAGTACTTGCCGGCGTTGTCCGGAGTGATGGCCTGGGCGTGCGCCCGGCCGGCCGGGAGGCCCAGGAGCGGGGCCAGGAGAAGCGCCAGGAACAGACGCCGTCCCATATGCGAATGATGTCCCCTCGTCAGATCCCCCTCCATACGACTTAAGTCTGATGGACGCGGGTGCCCCCCCGCCATCATTCTCTCCGCGGGTCCTGAACTGACTAGTCCTGGCTCGAGGAGGAAGGCGCCGATGAACATCATCTGGAAGGTCCTCACTCCCGCGCGCTTGCCCCCGGCGCTGAAGGGCGCCTTCATCGCAGGCGTCGCATGCCTGGCGCTGATGGTGCCGGCGCCCAGCCGCGCGGATCACGACCAGGAGGAGCACTTCGGGGTCACGAAGCCGGCTCCGCCCCCTAAGGATCCCCTCCTCAACCGTCTTTTCCCGTCGCTGAAGGAAAACAGGGCCACGTGGGATCCGTTCTTCCGCGACGCCGACCTCAGGGTGCGCTTCCGCTCCTTCTACTTCAACCGTCAGAACGACATTGGCAACGACTCGGAGGCGTGGGCGCTCGGCGGCTGGGCGCAGTTCTCGTCCGGCTGGCTGCTCGACACCTTCGCGATCGGTGGAGCGTACTTCACCTCACTGCCGGCCTACGCGCCGGACGACCGGCCCGGCAGCCAGCTGCTCACGCCGGGACAGGACGCGATCGGGGTCTTCGCCGAGGCGTGGGCCGCCCTGCGGTACAAGGAGTACGTGCTCCTGAAAGGGGGCCGAACGAGGATCGAAGAGGCGTTCGTGAACTCGCAGGACAACCGCATGCTTCCCAACACCTTCGAGGCGGTGACGCTGTCCGGCCATGTCAACTGGGTCCGTTACGACGTCGGCTACGTCTGGACCATCAAGCCGCGCGACTCGAACGACTTCATCTCGATGTCGCGCCAGGCCGGCGGGACGGGCCCCGACGAAGGAATGGCCTTTGGCGCGGTCGAGCTCACGCCGATCCAGGGCCTCGTGCTCTACGCCGGGAACTTCTACACCGTGAACACGTTCAACACCGTGTTCGTCAAGGGAGAGTACCTGCACGAAATCAACAAGGATCTGGCCGTTCAGTTTGGCCTTCAGTTCACCGACCAGACGGACGTGGGCGACGCGCAGGTCGGTGCCTTCAACACGTGGAACGTCGGCCTCGGCGCGCGGCTCTTGTGGCGAGGCCTCACCGTGGGAGTGGCCGCGCACTTCAATGGGGACGACGCCGACCTCCGCACGAACTTCGGCTCGTGGCCGGGCTACCTCTCCTTGCAGGTGACGGACTTCAACCGCGCGAACGAGAAGGCCTTCGGGATCGGCGTGAAGTATGACTTCGGCGGGACCTTACTGCCGTTCCAGCTCCCCGGCTTCAAGATGCAGCTCCTCTATGCCCGGGGCGCCGATCGCATCACCCCCGGGGGCGGCGGCGCGCTGCCGACGACGCACGAGGGCGATCTGGACTTCATCTACGACGTGCCGCAGGTCAAGGGGCTGCAGTTCCGCTTCCGCAACGCCTACATCGGTCGGGGCAACGACAAGGTGGTCAAGGACTTCCGCATCATCATCAACTACGAGCTCGACGTGTTCTGATCGCTCGTCGTGTCTCTGACCCGGTATCATGGGGGGTGATCGCCCCCAGGGAAGGAGACCGACATGAACGCGGGAAAGACCCGGACCGAGAAGGACACCTTCGGGCCCATCGAGGTACCGGCCGACCGGCTCTGGGGCGCGCAGACGGAGCGATCGCTCCACCACTTCAAGATCTCGGGCGAGCGGCTGCCGAAATCCGTGGTCCACGCCCTCGCCCTGGTCAAGAAGGCCGCCGCCCTCGTGAACATCGACCTGAAGGTCCTCGACACGAAGAAGGGCCGGGCGATCGTGGCCGCCGCCGACGAGGTCCTCGCCGGCCGTCACCCCGACGAATTCCCTCTGGTTGTCTGGCAGACGGGCAGCGGCACCCAGAGCAACATGAACATGAACGAGGTGCTCGCCAACCGCGCGAGCGAGATCCTGGGGGGTGAGCGGGGCGAGAATCGCCTCGTGCATCCCAACGACGACGTGAACAAGGGCCAGTCGTCGAACGACGTCTTCCCCACCGCCATGAGCGTGGCCGCCGCGGAGGCCCTCCTCAAGGAGGTCCTTCCGAACGTGCGGCACCTCCGAAATACGCTGCACGCCAAGGCCGAGGCCTTCGCCGACATCGTCAAGATCGGCCGGACGCACTTGCAGGACGCGACGCCGCTGACCCTCGGGCAAGAGTTCTCGGGCTACGTCGCACAGCTCGATCACGGGCTCGAACACGTCGAGACGACGGTGCCCCACGTCTGCGAGCTCGCCCTCGGGGGCACCGCGGTGGGCACCGGGCTCAACGCCCATCCGGAGTTCGCGGTGCGGGTGGCGGACCGGCTGAAGCAGCTCACGGGGCTCCCTTTCGTCACCGCCCCCAACAAGTTCGAGGCCCTCGCCGGCCACGACGGCCTCGTGAGCGCCCACGGCGCGCTGAAGACGGTGGCGGCCTCCCTCAACAAGATCGCCAACGACGTGCGCTGGCTGGCGTCAGGCCCCCGCTCCGGCATCGGCGAGATCACCATTCCCGAGAACGAGCCCGGCAGCTCGATCATGCCGGGCAAGGTCAACCCCACGCAGTCCGAAGCTCTCACCATGCTGGCGGCCCAGGTGATGGGCAACGACGTCGCCATCAACATCGGCGGGATGAGCGGCAACTTCGAGCTCAACGTCTTCAAGCCGATGATCATCTCCAACTTCATGCAGAGCTGCCGGCTCATCGCCGATGGCTGCGAGAGCTTCCGCGAGCACTGCGTCGAGGGCATCGAGCCCAACCCCGAGCGCATCCAGAAGAACCTGGAAGAGTCGCTCATGCTGGTCACCGCGCTGAACCCGCACATCGGCTACGACAACGCGGCGAAGATCGCCAAGACCGCCCACAAGACGGGCAAGACCCTCAAGGCCGTCGCCCTGGAGCTCGGCCTCGTGACCGCCGAGCAGTTCGACCAATGGGTGCGTCCGGAGAAGATGGTCGGGCGGTAGCGCCCTAGAGGACGGCCACGCCCTCGATCTCGATCAGGAGATCGGGCTGGGCGAGCTTGCTGACCTCCACGATGGTGCTGGCGGGCAGGCTGCCCGTGAAGTAGCGGCGCCGCACCTCGGCGATCGCGTCGAAGAAGTGCATGTCGGTCGTGAACACCGTCACCTTCACCAGGTTCTCCAGATCGGCTCCTTCCGACCGCAGGATCGTCCGCATGTTCTCGATCACCCGCTCCGTCTGCGCGCGGATGTCGCCCACCCCCACCGTCCGGCCCTGCTCGTCGCGGGCGAGTTGGCCGGCCAGGTAGAGGGTGGTCGACGCGTTGGTCACGCGGACGCAGTGACTGTAGAGCGTGACGCGCCCCTTGGAGACGCCGTCCGGGTTGTGCCGCTCGACTACCGCCATGGCTCTCTCCCCCTCCGCGCCACCTTCACAGGGCGACGTCGCCCAGGAAGATGCGCTTGACCTCGGCGGACTGGAGCAGGGTCGCCGACGGTCCGTTCAGGATGGTCCGCCCGGACTCCAGGATATAGCCGCGGTCGGCGAGGCGAAGGGCCAGCTCCACGTTCTGCTCGATGAACACGATGCCCACGCCCTGCTCGTCGCGGATGCGCCGCATGAGCATCCCCAGCTCCTCGACCACCAGGGGCGCGAGCCCGAGGAAGGGCTCGTCGATCATGAGCAGCCGGGGCCGCGCCATCAGCCCCCGCGCGACGGCGACCATCTGCTGTTCGCCACCGGACAGCGTGTGGGCCAGCTGATCGCGCCGGCTCCCCACCACCGGAAACAGCGCCTCCACGCGCGCCAGGCTCTCCGCACGGTGCGGGCGCGCGGCGGGGTTATGCGCGCCCAGCAGCACGTTGTCGCGCACGGAGAGGAAGGGGAAGAGGCGCCGCCGCTCGAGGACGTGGGCGATCCCCTCTCCGACGGTGCGGTGCGCGGGGAACCCCTCGATCCGCTTGCCGCGGAAGGCGATGCGGCCGGCTCGCGGCGCCACCAGCCCGGAGATCGTGTTCATCAGCGTCGACTTGCCGGCGCCGTTGGGCCCGAGCACCGCCACGATCTCGCCCTCCGCCACCTCCATCGCGGCCTCCCACAGGACCTGGAAATCTCCATAGGCGACGTCGAGGGCCTCCACGGTGAGGAAGGGCGGCGGGCTCATCACGCGTACGCCTGGCCCAGGTAGGCCTCCACGACGCGGCGATCGCGGGTCACCGCGTCGGGTGCGCCGTCGGCGATCTTCTCGCCGAGGTAGAGGGCGACGATCCGCTGCGCGACGGCGGTGATCACCCGCATGTTGTGCTCGATGACCAGCAGCGTGAGCCCGTCGCGGTGGAGCTCGCGCACGAGCTGGACGAGGCCGGGAATGCTCCGCTGGTCCACCCCGCCCGTGACCTCGTCGAGCAAGAGCACTCGCGGCTCGGTGGCGAGCGCGCGGGCCAGCTCGAGGCGCTTGCGCTGGCCGGTGGAGAGCGTCCGCCCGTGGGCGAGCGCCTTCTCGCCGAGCCCGACCCGCTCGAGCAGCGCCTGGGCGCGCGCGCGCGCGTGGCGCACGTCGCGCGTGCGCGTCAGCGCGCCCACCATCACGTTGTCGAGCACGCTCATCCCCGCGAACGGCCGGAGCTTCTGGAACGTGCGCGCGATGCCCAGGCGGCAGACCCGATCCGGCGAGAGCCCGGTGAGACGGTGGCCGTCCAGGCGGACCTCGCCCTCGTCCGGGTTGTAGAAGCCGCTGATGATCTCGAACAGGGTAGACTTGCCGGACCCGTTCGGGCCGATGATGCCCACCAGCTCCCCCGACGCGACCTCGAACGTGATCTCGCGGTTGGCGGTGATGCCGCCGAACCGCTTGGTGACGCCCGAGACCGTCAGCACGCTCATCCCGCGGCCGGCCGCCGCCGCAAGCGCCCGAGCCACGGCACCAGGCCCTCCGGCGTGAAGCGCATGATCAGGATCAGGGCTATCCCGTAGATGATCAGGTAGATCCCCACCAGCCCGGCGCCGATGCCGCCGAAGCGCGCGCGGAGATAGGTCTCGAGCACGGTGATGAGGGCGGCGCCCAGGAACGGGCCCAGGGCGGTCCCGATGCCGCCGGTGACGGCGGCGAGGGCGAACCGGACCGAGAGATCCACCGAGAACACGTAGAACGGATCCACGAAGCCCACGTACTGCGCCCACAGCGTGCCGCACATCGAGGTGAGGGCCGCGCTCACCGCGATCGCCGCGACCTTCAGCCGCCGCGCCGGCACCCCGAGCGACAGGGCCGCATCCTCGTCCTCGCGCACGGCAGCGAGCTGAAAGCCCCGGCGCGAGCGCTCGAGGTAGAGCTGAATCAGATAGCAGCCCACCGCGAGCGCCAGCATCAGGTACGCCCACACGCGCTTGTCCACGAGCCCGAGCGTCCAGAAGCCCGCGCGGAACGGCACCGCGATACCCTCGGAGCCGGAGGTGAAGCCGCGCCACCGGCTCCCCACGATGAGAAAGACCTGGGAGCACGCGATGGTGGCGAGGACGAAGTACGGGCCGCGCAGGCGGTTGCTCAGAAAGCCTATGAGGACACCCATGACAACCGCAAGGACGGCGCCGACCACCAGCGCGATCCACGGCGAGACGCTCCACTTGGTCCCGAGGAGCGCGGCCGAGTAGGCGCCGAGACCGAAGAACACCGAGTGGCCCAGCGACACCTGCCCGGCGTAGCCGCCGGCCACGTTCCAGGCGGCGGCGACCGAGCCCCACAGCAGGATGAGGATCAAGGTGTCGAGGAAGAACGCGTCGAGCACGAATACGGGAAAGAGCGCGGCGAAGCTGAATAGCGCCACTGCCGGCCAGACCCCCCGCAGCGCCGTCGTCACGCGCCGATCGCCTCGGCCCCGCGCTGGCCGAAGAGACCAGCGGGGCGCACCACGAGGATCGCGATGAAGAGGAGCAGGTAGAGCACTTCCTTCCACGCGGTGCCGATGAGGTAGGAGCCCACCACCTCCACGGTGGCCACGATCAGGCTGGCGATGAGGGCACCCGCCATGTCGCCGAGCCCACCCAGGACCACCGCCACGTAGGCGATGAGCACGAACTGGAGCCCCGCCGTCGGATACACGGGATAGACGGGCGCCAGCAGCACCCCAGCCACCCCCACGCACGTCACGCCCACCGCCCACGTGAGCGCGTACACGCGGCCGGTGTCGATGCCCATCAGCGACGCCGCCTGGCGGTCCTGCGCGGTCGCCCGCATGATCTTGCCGGTGTACGACCAGCGGAGGAACGCGAACAAGGCGGCGGTCGCGAGCACCGCCAGCACGAAGGCGACGAGCTGGGCGAGATTGAACGCGGCGCCGCCCCAACGCACCACCACCGCGTAGTAGGACGTGCGGACGAAGTGGGCGTCGGCCGTCCACAGCACCAGCGCCAGGTTCTGGAGCGCGATCGAGAGGCCGACCGTGGTGAACACCTGCACGTTGTGGGAGGCGTGGATCACCGGCCGCATGACCAATTGATAGCTCGCGAGGCCGAGCGCGAAGATCAGGGGAAGGGCCAGCATCAAGGTCACGTACGGGTCGAGCCGCAGGAGGGCGAACGACCAGAAGGCGAGGTACATGGCGAGCATGAGGAACTCGCCGTGGGCGAAGTTCACCACCCGCATGACGCCGAAGATGAGCGTCAGCCCGACGGCGATGAGCGCGTAGATCCCGCCGAGCAGGAGGGTCGAGACGACGAGCTGGGGAATGACGTGCACGTCAGCTCGCGAGGCCGGCCGAACGCGCGACGCCCCGGGGAGCGCCCGGGGCGTCGACGTGCATGCGCGAGACGGAGTCGATCGCTACTTCCGCTGATCCCACGGGCCGAGCGGGATCCACTTGGCGCGGAGGGTCGTGAACTCCTCGGGCCACACGGTGACGAGCTGCCCGTTCTGCCACTGGAGCATGTAGTGCTGCACCCGGGGGTTGGAGTTCTGGCCGTGCTCGTCGAACTTCACGCCCCAGCCGTTGACGCCGGTGCCCGTCGGCATGTCGAGCGCCATGACGGCGGCGCGGAACTTGTCGGGGTCGTCGGTCTTGGCCGCGTCGAGGACCAGCTTGAGAACCCAGAGTCCGCCGCCCGCGAGCTGATGCCCGCCCGCGATCTCGGCGCCCGTCCGCGCCTTCACTGCCTCGCGGTAAGCGCGCTCGATGCGCTGTCCCTCGGGCCGCAGCTTCTCGATGACGAAGCCCGGGCCCGGCTCGAGCAGCGCGAACGGCCCGTTGGCGTCGTTGCCGAACGCCTTCCCGAAGTCCGGTGAGCCGTAGCCGGTGGCGCCCGCGTGCACCACCGCCTTCACCTCGAAGTTCTGCTCGCGCGCCTGGCGCCAGAAGAGGATCGCGTCCTGGTTCCGGGCGATGTGGTGGAGGATGTCCGGATTCTGCCCCTTGAGCTTGAGGATGACGGACGTGAGGTCGTTGGTGGTGAAGGTGTAGTACTCCACCCCCGTCTCCTGCATTCCGAACTCCTGCTTCGCCCGCTGGCGCGCCGACTCCGTCACGCTCTGGCCGTACGAAGAATCCTCGGAGAGATACGCGATCCGGAGCTCGTTCGTCTTCTTCCCCAGCCGGTGGGCGAGGTGCTTGGCGATGAACTCGACGTTGTACCAGCCGAAGCCGGTGCCGTCGATCTCCGTGCGGTACACGTTCTTCAGCCCGCGCTTGGTAAGGCGCGGGTCCACGCAGGACGTCTCCCAGTAGATGACGCCTTGACGCGCGGCGGCCTCGCTGGCGGCGCCGCAGAGGGTGGAGGAGAAGGTACCGGCGATGATCTTGACGCCTCCCTGCGTGGCGAGGCGGGTGGCCTCGGAGGCGGCCACGGTGGGATCGACGGCGTCGCCCACCACGAAGGTGAGCTTCTTCCCCATCACGCCGCCGAAGCGCTCGTTGATGAGGTCGCGCATGATCTCCATGCCCTCGAGATGGCGCTTGCCCTCGGCGGCGAGGTTGCCGGTCAGGGGCTCGAGGATGCCGATCTTGTATTCGCCGCTGAGCCCTTGCTGCGCCTGGCCGAGCGCGCCGATACCCACCACCGCTGCGACGAAGCCCGCCACCATCACCGCCCACTTCAGCTGCCTCATGCCGACTCTCCTCTCCTTGAGCGCGAAGGGATGCCCGAGCGCCTGCCCCATGCGAGGGGGCGGCGGGGAAGATAGTAGCATCGGTCGCGGCGGGGCGGCTCGGCAGTGTGCCCTGCCTCAGAACGCGGCACGCCGGCGCCTCTGACGTAGAATCGTGAGCCATGTGGGCCGCCATGGCCAGCGGAGGGCGGGTGCTTGCGCCCGCGCTCACGGTGGTGACGCTGACACTGGCGCTCGGCTGCCAGAAGGCGGGCCCGCCCGCGGTGGCCGTGAAGGTCGCGGCGATCCCGGAAGTCGGGACGCCCGGCGCCTTCCTGGACGCGATCGCGCTGTCGCCGGACGGCGCTCGCGTGGCCACCGGCGAGCGCGGGGGAGCGATCAGAGTCTGGTTGCCCGGCGCCTCCGCGGAGCCACTCCGGCTCGGTGCGTATCGTCAGGCCATCGCCGACCTCGCCTTCTCGCCGGATGGCACCCTGCTCGCCTCCATCGGCCGCCACCGCGAGAGCACGCTGCGCCTGTGGCAAGACGACGGCGCCGGCGGATGGACGGAGGCGGCGGCGATTCCCATCGGTCGCTGCGTGGCCCTGCGCTTCGCCGCGAAGGGGGCGCACCTCGCCGTCATGTGCGAGGACGAGGTGCTGGTCCTCGACGTCGCCACGCGCCAGGAGACGTGGCGCCTGACCCGGCCGCACGCGGAAGCGCTCACCGCGTTCGACCTCGCCGCCGACGGCAGCCGCCTGCTCACCGCGGGCCACGAGGGCACGGTGACGGTATGGGAGCTGGCGAGGAAGTGCATGTGGATCGTGACGCGTTCGACGGGCCCGCCGCATGGCTCGCTCCGATTCGGCGAGGACGGGCGATTGCTGGCGCCGACGGGCGACCGCATGGGCTTTCACCTCCTCGACGTGCCGCGCAAGGGGCGGAAGGACTCGCGGGTGCTCGTGGCCGGCGCGAAGGCCTTTCACGCCGTCTCCGTCACCGACGACGCGAGCCGGTTCGCCGTCCTCACCTCGACGCTGGGAGACCGGCAGCTCGTCTACGACGTGGACGTCTGGCTGGTCGACGCGCCCCGGAGGCGCGCGCGGTGAATCACTCGCCGCGGCCGCGCCGCTGGTCGCGGTGGTGGAGCCTGCTCGTGTCGCTCCGGCACCCGGGGGCTCCTCCGCCGGGCACCGTGGCGCTGACGTTATGCCTTCTCGCCGTGACCTTCGTCGCCATCGTGATCCTCGTCTCGCTCGGGCTCATCAATTACGACCGGGCCGCCCGCTACTTCGGCGAGGGCCGAGCCGGCAACTACTTCTCGGCGCTCCAGCTCTTCGCCTGCTTCGTGGCGGCGGCCTGCGTAGCGCGGAAAGTCGGGCGGCATCCGAGCCGGCGCCTATGGTGGATCATCACCGTCACGATGCTCCTGCTCTCGCTCGACGAGGGCTTCGGGCTCCACGAGGAGCTGGACGTCGGGATCCACAAGCTGATGGGCTGGCACGATCGGCGCCACTGGCTCACCGACCACCTCGACAACACCTTCGTCGCGCTCTACGGAGTGATCGCCCTCATCTGGGTCGAGCGTCACCTCGAGGAGCTGGTACGGCTCCGCTGGACGGCCCTGATGCTCGGCGTCGCCTTCGCCGGCTTCATCGGCATGGCGGTGCTCGACTTCACCGGGCGCGCCGCGTCGCTCGAGGAGAGCCTGGAGCTGACCGCAGAGAGCCTCATCCTCTCCGCGCTGATCACGGCCTACCGAGACCCGGCCCTCGCCTCGCAGTAGCGCTTAGCCCTTGACCGACCCCGCGGTCAGGCCCTGGACCATGTACTTCTGGAAGATCAGCACGAGGATCACCGCGGGCAGGGCGCCCAGGAAGCCGGAGGCAGCGATCACCGAGTAGTCGATGTTGATCTGCCCGTTCATGCCCGCGATCACCGGCGGCAGCGTCGTCGTGCCCGGCTTGGTGTTGAGGACCTGGGCGACGATGAACTCGTTCCAGCACAGCATGAAGGTGAAAGCGCCCGCCGCGACGAGACCCGGCCCCGACACGGGCAGGACCACCCGGTAGTAGGCCTGCAGGCGGTTGCAGCCGTCGACGAGCGCGCTCTTGTCGAGCTCGGCCGGCACCGTCTCGAAGTACGCCTTCATGATCCACACCGTGAACGGCAGCGTGAAAGAGCAGTAGGCCACCGTGAGGCCGGTGAGCGTGTTCTGCAGCCCGAAGGCGCGAAGCATGAGGAAGAACGCCGGGATCAGCACCACCGTGGGGAGCATCCGGGTGAACAGCAGCGCGAAGAGGGACACCGTCTTGAGGGGAAACCGGTACCGCGCGTAGGCGTAGCCCGCGGTGGTGCCGAGGACGAGGTTGATGGCAGTCACCAGCGTGGCGACCACCAAACTGTTGAGCATCGCAGGGAGGATCTTGGCGGCCTGGCCTTCGGCGTGGAAGCGGACGAGCCCCAGGATCATCCGGTAGTTGTCGAGGGTGATCTCGGGCGGGATGAAGGACAGCGGCCGCGCCATCAGATTTCGCTGGTACGAGATGCTCGTCACGAACAGCCACACGAAGGGGCCGATCAGCCAGAGGGTTAGCCCGAGAACCAGCAGGAGCAGCACGAGCCGGCTGCTTCGGGGGCGGCCCCGATAGCGACCTCCTCGATAACCGCGGTCGAGCGGCGGCGCCAGCGCCATGCCGCTCAGGCCTCGGGCTCGAAGCGGGCGAGGATGAGCCGCTGATAGACGAAGGTCAGGAGCAGGCAGAGGCCGGTGAGCGTGTAGAGGATGGCCGTGCCCGGCCCGAACTTGAAGAACGCGAAGGCGGTCTGGAAGCCCAGCCACGAGATGGTGGTGGTATCGTGCGCGGGCCCGCCCATGGTGAGGACGTAGATCAGGTCGAGCATCAGGAAGCCGTTCACCGTCGTCAGCACCAGCACCAGGAACACGATCGGGCGGATGGCGGGGAGGGTCACGTACCGGAAGCGCTGCCAGTACCCCGCGCCGTCCACCTCGGCGGCGCTGTAGAGGTCCGTCGACACCGACTGCATCCCGGCAAGAAAGAGAAGCGTCGCGAACGGCGCCTGATTCCACATGTAGACGGAGACGAGCACGTTGAGGGCGGTGAAACCGTCCCGGAAGAACGGGATGTAGCGATCGATGAGGCCGAGGTTGTGGAGCAACCCGTTGAGGGCGCCGAACTCGAAGTCGAGGATGCCGACCCAGAGCAGGCCCACCACGACGCGCGAGAGCGACCAGGGGATGAGCAGGAGGCTCCGCATCAGGGGGCGGCCCCCAAAGCGCTCGTTCAGGACGAGCGCCATGCCGAGGCCCATGAGCGTCGCCTCGAGCACGAACGCGCCCACGAAGTAGAGGGTGCGCCACAGCGAGCTCCAGTACAGCGGGTCGTCGAAGATCCGGACGTAGTTGTCGAACCCCACGAAGCGGAACAGCGGTACGCGGACCCCGAAGAGCTCGATGGCCGGCCCGGTGGTGCGCAGCAGATTGACGTCCGTGAAGGAGAGCCAGAGGGAATACGCGAGCGGGAACAGCACCACCACGAAGATCCCGGCGAGGGCGGGCAGGACGAGGAGGAACGCGAACCAACCTTCGGATAGCGGCCGGGCGGATAGCGGCCGGGGTGTGCGGGGGGCCGGAGCGGGCCGCACGCTCATCGGCCCGCTCCGGAAGCCACCACGGACGCCTACGCGAGGGACTTCTGCAGGGCGGCCAGGTCCTTCAGGCCCTTGGGAACGGGGGTCACGCCCCGGATCATGTTGTGCACGATGGCCACCGCCTTGGTGTCGTACTCGCCGTACCAGGGCTCCTTGTACGCGGCGATGACCTTGCCCTTCTTGTATTGCTCGCGCAGGAGCTTGAGGTCGATCCACTTGTCGTAGGACTGGATGATCTCGGGATGGTCGTACATCTCGGGGTACGGATTGTCGAGGCCGGAGATCAGGCACCACTGCCGCTGCACGTACCAGTCCCCGTTGAGGTTGCCGCCGAGGAAGCGCGTGAGCTTCCAGGCGTCCTCGAGCACCTTGCTCTTGGCGTTGACCACGTACGAATCCGTCCACATGTAGGTCTGGCCGGTCCCCGGGTACATGGCCATGCGGGCCTTCTTCGGGGCGAGCTTGGAGTTCTCCGGCTCGCCCGCGATGGTCTTGAGGTAGTAGGAGTGATTGGTGTGGTAGGCGTAGCGCCCCGTCCAGAAGAGGCGGTGGGTGTCGGTGGACGAGGTCTTGGTGAGGACCTCGGGGTTCACCATCTCGGCCTTGTACACCTTCTGCCAGCGCTCCATCGCGCGCGCCGCCCCCGGCTCCTGGTCGGCGATGACCCGGTTCTTGGCGTCGAAGACCTGCGCGCCCTCCGAGAAGCAGTCGGTCATGAACTGCGGCATCGTGCCGGAGGGGCTATTGTTCCAGTTGGGCAGGAACGGCGTGTCGCTGACCTTGTCGCGCTTGAGCTTCGCGCAATGCTCGACCAGCTCGTCCCAGCTCTTGGCGGGCGCCTTGATGCCCGCCTGCTGCAACATCGGCTCGTTGTAGATCAGGATGAACAGGCTCGTGAAGTAGGGCAGCCCGAGGAGCTTGGTGCCGTCCTTGCTCTTCATGCTGTCGAGGTTGGCGGGGGTCATCTTCTTCTTGAGCTCGTCGGTACCGGGTAGGTCGTCCACCGCCCGGATCAGCCCGTTCTCGAACCAGCGCTCGCGGTTATTGTGGTTGCAGTACATCACGTCCACGATCTCGCCGGCGAGGGCGCGCGTCTCCATGGTCGGGTGGTATTGCGCCCACGGAATCGCCTCGTAGTTCACCTGGCCCCCGTGCTTCTGGTTGTAGAAGTTCACGTAGTCCTTCACGGTGTCGGGCTTGAAGACCCACCCGGAAAGGTTGACGGGCTTGTCCGCGCGGGCGACACCCCGCGCCCCATCCGCCAGGATCGCCGAGCCGGCCAGGAGAGCCGCGTTCCGGAGAAATGCGCGCCGCGTCGTCATGTAGGGTCCTCCTTGTGGTCAGACTCAGCGTGATTGTGGGCGAATGCGTCCGAACTTGTCAATCGACCGGCGTGCGTCGTTGCGTCCCCCCTCGAGTTGCGCTACTGTCGCGCCGCCCGGACATCGCGGTGGCGACACGGTTCCCTCATTCCCCTCGCAGCAAGGAGGCGCCCCATGCGACGCATCGTGATCGGCTTGGCTTTGGTGATCGCGTTCGGTTCGGCCGCTCCCCCGGCGGATGCGCAGAGCTGGAGCCCGCCCGTCGACGCTCAGCGGTGTCCTTCCAAGTGGGGGGCGGCGGACGAGCGCGGTTCGGGCAACCATATGAAGTCCGAGTCAGTCCTTCGGGCGACGCAGCTCATCAAGTCCGGCGAGATCATCGAGCTCGGTCACGTCCTCAATGCGGCGATGCCGTTCTTCGGCACCCGTCGCTTCGACGTGCATACCAAGCGCACGTTCATGAACCAGCCGTCCAACCGGCGCGGGAGCAACGAGGAGGTGCTCGTCAGCGAAATCGGGCAGGTCGGCACCCAACTCGACGGTTTCGCCCACCAGACGATCGCGGACAAGATCTACAACTGCTTCAAGGTCGATGACATCTCCAGCCGGGGAGGATTCACCAAGGTCGGCATCGAGAAGGTCGGGACCCTCATCACGCGCGGGATCCTGATTGACGTCGCCGGGCTCAAGGGTCTCGACATGCTGCCGGACACCTACGAGATCACGGTGCCGGACCTCCAGCAGGCGCTCCAGCGGCAGAACTTGCAGCTCCGGCCCGGCGACGCGGTGATCATCCACACCGGATGGGGCAAGCTCTGGGCGAAGGACAACGCGCGCTACGTCAAGAGCTGCCCGGGCATCGGCATTGCCGCCGCACAGTGGCTGGCCCAGCAAGACCCCATGCTGGTGGGCTCCGACAACTGGCCGGTGGAGGTGGCGCCGAACCCCGACCCGCAGCTCTCACTCCCCGTTCACCAGATCATGCTGGTGGTCAACGGCATCCACCTTCTGGAGAACATGCGGCTGGAGGAGCTGGCGGCGAAGCGCGTCCACGAGTTCGCCTTCGTGATGCAGCCGCTCAAGCTGCAGGGATTCTCGGGCGCGTCGGTCGCGCCCATCGCAATTCGTTGACGGGCACGGCGGGAGAAGAGCGGTCCGACGGCGCGCGGTGAATCGATCACCGCGCGCCGTCGGACCGCACCGCGCTGTGCGCGCGTGTACCATCACCATCGTGATCAACCCCGGCCATGCCTGATCGCCCCGTCGTCTCGCCCCGCGCGGTGACCGCGCTCTTCCTGGAGCGCCAGCATCTGGTACGGCCCCGCGCGCGGAGCCTCACGCCCCTCCGGCTCACCCGGTTCGTGGAAGATGTGGGTGGGCTGCAGCTTGACTCGATCAACGTGCTGGAGCGCGCCCACTACCTCACCGCATGGAGCCGCTTCGGGCCCTACGACCGCGCGCGGCTCGATCGTCTCGTCTACCGCCGGCGCCTCCTCTTCGAGTACTGGGCGCATGCCGCCTGCCTCGTGCCCGTCTCCACCCTGCCCTGGTGGCGTCGGGCCATGCTCGACTACCAGGGACGCCACACCGGCTGGTCGACATGGCTCAAGCGGAATAGTCGGCTCATCGGCGAGGTGACGGAGGCAATCCGCAGCAACGGCCCCATGAGCCACGGCGATTTCGAGCGGGGCGTGCGGCGCAAGGGCGGCGGCGGCTGGTGGTCGTGGAAGCCCGTGCAGCACGCCCTCCACCACCTCTGGATGACGGGCGTCGTCGCCATTCACGGGCGTCAGCACTTCCAGAAGCGCTACGACCTGCTGGAGCGGGCGCTGCCGGGCCCGCTCGTCGAGGCGGTGTCCGCCGACGCGTTCCGCTGCTGGCACGTGGAACGGTCGCTCCACGCCATGGGCGCCGCCAACGAGCAGGACCTCGCGGGCTATCTCACCTTCCCGCGCCTCTTCGCGGGGGCGCGGCGCGCCGGCCTCCGCGCGCTGCTCGACTCGGGCCTGGTCACCGAGATCGAGGTGGAGGGCATGCGCGGGCGCTGGCTCGTCCTCGCGCGCGACCTACCCGCCCTCGCTCGCGCCGGCCGCCGGCGCGCGCCCTCGTCGGGGACCACGCTCCTCTCACCCTTCGATTCGCTGCTCTGGTATCGCGGTCGCGTGGCGCGGCTCTTCGGCTTCGACTACCGCATCGAGGTCTACACACCGCAGCGCGACCGCGTCCACGGGTACTACACGCTGCCCATTCTCCATCACGGTCAGCTCGTGGGCCGGGTGGACGCCAAGACGCATCGAGGCGAGGCACGGCTCGAGGTGCGCCACGTTCACTTCGAGCGCTGGATGGCGACGACCGGCCGGCCGCCGGTGGGCGATGGCGACCGCGTCGATGGGGACGCGGCGCTGGAGGGCGTGGCTGACGCGCTCGCGTCGCTGGGGCGCTTCGTCGGAGCCGAGCGCATCACGCTGGCGCGGGTGACGCCGGGCCGCCTGCGCGCCCCGCTGACGCGGGCGCTACGAGACGCTGCCCGTTAGCGCCCGCTACCGCCTACTCGGTCGACCTTACCCCTCTCCACGTCGCGGCCACCTTGGGTGCTCGTAATTCTGGAGATTTTCCGTCGGGTCCCGCTGGCCTTCCATATGCATTGACCCGTGCCATGGGACTTCGTGGCCTCATCGTGGCAGTCGGGTTCCTGCTCGCGGCGCTGCTGGACGTGCTGGGCCCGGCATCGGCGTCGCTCCCGCGCCTCATGGCCCGGCTGCCTCCGGGCAGCGTCGTCCAGGGCACCATCGCCTGGGCCAGCCCCGACGGCACCGACATCCTCCTGAAAGACGGCAAGCGCCTCCTTGTCCCGGATGGCGTCAACGTCTCGCGCGCCGCGCTGACACCGCCTCATTCGATCAAGGCCTATGTCCGCGATGAGAACGGGCGCACGGTGGTGACGCTGATCGAAATCCAGGCGTTACACCCGGGTGCAGGCGGCGGCATCGGCGGGTAGCCGCCCGGGCCGCCTATGCCGAGCCGGCACCGCCTGTTCGCGCGTCGCCCAGGCCGACTCGGACCGCCTCGATGTCCAGCTCGTTCTCGAGGCGGTGAAGGATCTCGTCGCTGATGATGCCGCGGTCGCGGAGCGCGATGAGGGCGCTTCGCTCGGCGGTGAGCGTTTCGTGACGCAGGCGCCGGGCGGCGGCGCGGGCCTGCGCCGCGTCTCCCCGCTCCCCCAGCTCGAGCGGCGACGCCCGCTGCACGCGCTGGGTGTAGAGGGTCCGCAAGCGATCGAGCTCGTGCCGCGACCACGCCCCGCCATCGAGCGCTTCCAGCCGAGCCAGGGCCGCGCGCGCCGCCTCCTCGCGGGCGAAGGCCTCTTCCACATCGAGGGAGTCGTCCTCGCTCGAGCTCGAGGCGCCGGATCAAGGGCGTGAGGCTCAGCCCCTGGATCACGAGCGTCGAGAGGATGACCGCGAAGGTCAACAGAATCACCTCGTCGCGGAACGGAAACGGCGTCCCCCGCCCGACGGTAAGCGGGAGCGCCAGGGCAGCGGCCAGCGAGACGATGCCGCGCATGCCCGTCCAGGACACCAGGAAGATGTGCGACGGGGGCGGGATCGGGTCCCGGCGGCGCAGGGTGGGGCTGAGGAGGCGCGGGATCACGGTGGCGAGCGGCACCCAGATCAGGCGCACGACGATGGCGGTGGCGCTGATGAGGGCGCCCTGCAACAGGAGACGCCCCAGGCTCTGCGGGAGTCCCGCCTCCCGGATGGCGCCGAGCTGTAGCCCGATCAGGATGAAGATCACGCCGTTGAGGACGAAGATCACGATGTCCCAGACGGCGCGCGCCTGGATCCGGGTCGCGGGCGGGACGATAGAGCTGAACACCCGCCGGAGATAGAGGCCGCCCGCGACGCAGGCGAGAACGCCGGAGACATGCACGCGCTCCGCGAGCACCCAGGCCGCGTACGGGGCCAGGAGCGTGATCGCGATCTCGGCGAGACTCTCCTCGGTGAACCGGAGCGCCCAGCGGGCGACGAGCCCCAACAGGAGACCCACCGCGATTCCGCCCAGCGCGGCGAGCGCGAACTGGCCCAGCGCGGGCCCGAGGGCGAAGGCGCCGGACATCGCCGCCGCGACGCTGACGCGGTAGAGGACGAGCGCGGCGGCGTCGTTGACGAGACTCTCGCCCTCGAGGATGGTCACGAGCCGGTGGGGGATACGAAGGCGCCGCGCGATGGCGGTGGCCGCCACCGCATCGGGGGGCGACACGATGGCGCCCAGCGCAAAGGCGACCGGCCAGGGGATGCCCGGCACGACGAAGCGCGCGACCACCGCGACGGCGACGGTGGTGGCCACCACCAGCCCCACCGCGAGGAGGAGGATCGGGCGTAGGTTCGCGGTGAACTCGCGCAGGGAGGTGAAGTAGGCGGCGGCCCAGAGCACGGGAGGCAGGAAGACCAGGAAGACGAGCTCCGGATCCAGCGGCACCACCGGCACCGTCGGCACGAAGCTCAGCGCGAGCCCGCCCAGCACGAGCAGGATCGGGTATGGGATGAGCACGCGGCGCGCGAGGGTCATGAGCAGGAGCACCGCGACCAGCAGGAGGATGCCCAGCTCGAGCTGATAGAGCCCCGTCATCGCCACGGCTCCGGCCGGGCCCGCGCGGTCGCCTCGCTCATACCCCAGTGATACACTGACGCCCGCCCCATGAGCGACACGGAGCACGAGGAGAGCACTCCCGGCATTCCCGAGCGCGCGGGCCCCCGTCCCGCCGATGCCCCCGAGCCGGCGGCGCCCGAGCGGGTCATGTCCATTCACGCCCACCCCGACGATCAGGAGTTCACCGTCGGCGGCACGCTCGCGAAGTGGGCGCGCGCGGGCAGCCAGATCGTGACCGTGTGCCTCACGAGCGGCGGCGCGGGCTCGAACGAGTGGACCCCCAAGGAGATGACGCGGGACAAGCTCGTGAAGATCCGCGAGGAGGAGCAGCGCGCGGCCTGCCGCGTGCTCGGGGTCGCCGAGACCATCTATCTGGGCTACGAGGACGGCATGCTCGAGCCCTCCATCGCCCTCCGACGCGAGGTGACGCGGCTGATCCGCCGCCACCGGCCCATGGTGGTGCTCTGCGGCGATCCCACCGTGCGCTACTACGGCAACATCTACCTGAACCATCCGGATCATCGCGTCGCCGCCGACGTCGCGCTGGACGCGGTGTTTCCGTCCGCCCAGACACGGCTCATCTTCCCCGAGCTGATCGACGAGGGCCTGGAGCCGCATCACGTGGAAACGGTGTGGATACACGGCGCCGAGAAGCCGGACACATGGGTCGACATCTCGGACACGCTGTCGGTCAAGCTCGCCGCGCTGAAGGAGCACAAGACTCAGATGGGCGAGTGGGACCCCACCGAGATGATCACGGAGTGGTCCCGCGAGCAGGGCCGGAAGAAGAAGCTCGCCGCCGCGGAGGCCTACCGCGTGATGCGGCTCGGCGGCGCCTGAGGTCGTCTAGCGCACGATCAACAAGATGGACAGGGCGAGCAGCACCCCCATGGCGACGTTGAAGGCGCGCAGCCGCCGCGGGCTCGACAGCACACGCCGCATGCCCGCGCCGAACGCCAGCCAGACGAAGCCGCTCGGCAGCGCGGCCAGGACGAACAGCCCCCCGAGGGCGGCGGCCTGCCCGAGGGGGCTTGCCCCGGCATGGAGGAAGGTCCCCGCCGCGCTCACCGACACCAGCCAGGACTTCGGGTTCACCCACTGAAACAGGGCTGCGCCGAGGTAGCCGACCGGCTCACCGTCCGTTTCGGCCGCCGTTCGCCTCGACGTGGCGATCTTCCAGGCGAGCCACAGGAGCACGGCGGCGCCGCCCCAGTGCAGCGCGCGGAGCAGCAGGGGGCGCTCGAGCACCAGGCTGCCGAGCCCCAGCGGCACGACGAACATCATGAGCCCCATCCCCGTGCTGACGCCGAGCAGGCACGGCAGCCCCCGCAGGATGCCCGCGCTCGCGCCGGCGGCCGCCAGTATGATGTTGCTGGGGCCCGGCGTGACCGCGGCCACCACCGCGAAGAGGAAAAAGGCCACCGCATGCTCCGCGCTCATGGATCCCAGCACACCAGATCGGGCGGCGCCGGTCTTGAACGATCGTGCCGGGGCGCCGGCGGCGATCGCATCGAGAGCATCGGACCGGCGGACGGCGTGGAGCTGTTCCGCGCGCGCCTCGGGGACGCCGCGTACGAGATCCACCGGCACGATACCTACGCCGTCGGGCTCACCGATCACGGCGTCCAGGCCTTCGCCTACCGGGGCGCCGCGCGCGTGAGCATGCCCGGCGAGGTCGTGGCGCTCTACCCCGACGAGGCGCACGACGGGCGCGCGGGCACCGCCGCCGGCTTCGACTATCGGCTGGTCTACGTGGAGCCGGCGCGCATGGCGGACGCGCTCCGCGCCATCCACGGGCGCCCCGGGCCGTTGCCCTTCGTCGCCGAGCCGGTCTCGACAAACCCGCGCCTGGCCCGTGCCATCCGCGTGGCCTTCGCCGCCCCGCTCGAGTCCACGAGCGCCGATGCGCTCGTCGTGGCGCTGACGGAAGGACTGCTGGCCGCGGAGCGCGGCGGCCGCCGGCCCGCGCCGTCGCGGCGCGTCGACGCCGCCGCCGTCAAGCGCGCGCGCCTCTTCCTCGACGCGGAGCGCACCCGCGGGGTGCGGTCGGAAGAGCTGGAAGCGGTGACGGGATTGACCCGCTACGAGCTGGCCCGCCAGTTCCGCCTGCTGCTTGGAACCAGCCCGCATCGGTATCTGCTCATGCGCCGCCTGGACTTCGCCCGCGCGGTAATGAGACGTGGGCGGCCGCTCGCGGAGGTGGCGGCCGAGGCGGGCTTCGCCGACCAGGCGCACTTCACCCGCGCGTTCAAATCGGCGTTCGGCTTGCCGCCCGCGCGCTACCGCGCCCTGGGGGGCGGCGCGCGGCCCCGCTAGGGCTCAGCCTCCGAGGCTCTTCAGGAAGGCGGCGTTGTTGGGGGTGAGCTTGAGGCGGTCGAGGAGCATCTCCATCGCCTCGCCCGGCTTGCGGCCGGACAGCGCGCGACGGAGCAGATGGATCTTCTTGAGGTCGTCGGCCGAGAAGAGCAGCTCTTCGTGCCGCGTGCCGGAGCGTATCATGTCGAACGACGGGAACACGCGCCGGTCCGCCAGCTCGCGCTCGAGGTAGAGCTCCATGTTGCCGGTGCCCTTGAACTCCTCGTAGATGATCTGGTCCATGCGGGAGCCGGTGTCCACCAGGGCGGTGCCGATGATGGTGAGCGAGCCGCCCTCCTCGATGGCGCGAGCGGCGCCGAAGAAGGCGCGCGGCATCTGGAACGCCCGGCTGTCGATGCCGCCCGACATGGTGCGCCCGCGCGAGGTGAGCTGGTTGTTGTAGGCTCGCGTCATCCGCGTGAGCGAGTCGAAGAGGATGAGCACGTCCTTCTTCTGCTCGGCCATCCGCTTGGCGCGGTCGAGAGTCTGCTCCGTCACCTCGATGTGGCGCGCGTAGGGATTGTCGTTGCTCGAGGCCACGACCTCCGCGCCCGTCTTGGCCAGCGTCATGCGGAAGTCGGTGACCTCCTCCGGCCGCTCGTCCACCAGGAGCACGATCACGTGCACCTCGGTGTGGTTAGTGAGCACGGCCTTGGCGATCTGCTGGAGGAGCGTGGTCTTGCCCGTCCGCGGGGGGGCCACGATGAGCCCGCGCTGCCCCTTGCCGATGGGGCAGATCATGTCCATCACCCGCATGCTGATCTCGTCCGGCGTCGTCTCCAACCAGAGGCGCTCCCGCGGCTGAATCGCAGTGAGGCTCTCGAAGAGCGACGGCGGCGGGGGCGCGGGGATGGGAAGCCGGGGACCGCCACCAGGACCGGATTGCGGACGGTGGCCGCCGCGGTGCGGACGACGGGAACGTCTACTCAAGCGTGGCTACGCCCATAGGAATCAAATACTCCCTGCTAACCTAGCCCGGACATGTCAGAAAGTCTACCAGTAAACTCCGAGGCCCCCTACTCGCGGAGGGCGCCCGCGAGCAGTCCACGGAGGAGGAAGCGCTGGAGGCCGACCACCAGGGCCACCGGCGGAATGCTGGCCAGCATCGAGGCGGCGGCGATGTCGCCCCAGGGCACCTCGAACACGCCGGGAAATAGGGCCAGCGCCACCGGCACGGTGCGGCTGGCCTCGGTGGCAGTGAAGGTATAGGCGAAGAGGAACTCGTTCCACGAGAAGAGGAAGGTCAGGAGCGCCGCCGACGCCAGCCCGGGCGCGATCAGCGGGAGCACCACCCACCGAAAGGCGGTGAGCCGCCCCGCCCCGTCCACCGCGGCGGCCTCCTCGAGCTGCACCGGCACCTCGGCGAGGAAGCCGGCGAGGAGCCAGATCACCAGGGGCAGCGCGAACGACGCGTTGGCGAGGATGAGCCCGAGCCAGGTATCGCGTAGCTCGAGCGCCCGCATGAGGAGGTAGAGCGGGCTCACCGTGGCGATCTGGGGAAACGCGGTGCCGGCCACGATCAGGAGCAGGAGCGCCCGCTTGCCGGGCACGGGGAAGCGCGCGAAGCCGTAGGCGGCGGCCAGCCCGAGGGCGAGCGCTACCACCGTCGTGATCACGCCCACGCCCAGGCTGTTCACCAGGGCGCGGAGCATCATGCTCCGCTCGAGAACGACCTGATAGTGCTCGAGCGTGAAGCGGCTCGGCAGCAGCGGCGGCAGCACCATCAGCTCCGCCTCCGGCTTGAGCGAGGTCAGCGCCTGCCAGAAGAACGGCAGCGCGTAGACGACGAGAGCGAGGAGGACGGCGGCATCCCGCAGCGCCCCCCGGCGGGCCCCCCTCATGCCGCGATCCCCTCGTGGCGGAGCGCGCGGAGATACCCCCAGGCCACCAGCATGACGAGGGCGAACACCACCACCCCGATCGCCGAGCCCAGGCCGAGATGGAGAGTCTGGAACAGGCTCCGGTAGGCATAGACGGTGAGGGTCTCGGTGGTCCCGGCGGGGCCGCCGCCGGTGAGGACGAACATGAGATCGAAGGCCCGCAGCGCGTCCAGCGTGCGGAAGAGCACAGCGATCAGCAAGATCTGCTTGCACAGCGGCAGGGTGATGCGCATCAGCGTGGCGAGGGGGCCGGCGCCGTCCACCCGGGCCGCCTCGTACACCTCGATGGGAATGCCGCGCAGGCGCGCCAGGCACAGGATGGCGACGAACGGCATCGTGCGCCACACGTCCGCCAGCACGAGGCCCGGGAACGCGAGGGTCGGATCCCCGAGCCAGTTCAGCCGGGCGCCGCCGAGGACGAAGTTCACCAGGCCCGCGGCCGGGTTGTAGAGCCACTCGAACAGCTTGCCCGTCACGACCGCGGGCAGCGCCCAGGAGAGGAGCAGCAGCGCGATGGCGGTGCGAAGGCCGCGGCGCTGGCCCACCAGCGCGAGGGCGACGAGGACCCCCAGCACCAGCTCCAGCAGCACCGAGACCACCGTGAAGATCAGCGTCACCCACGCCGCGTTCCAGAAGCGCGGGTCGCCGGCGAGAAAGAGATAGTTCCCCCACCCCTCGAAGGCGGCGACGCCGAAGATCGGGATGCGCCGCTGCAAGGAGAGCCACATCACCCAGAGCGCGGGGAACACGGTGACGGCGCCGAGCACGGCGAGCGCCGGCGCCACGAGCGCGAGGCCGGCGCCGGGGCCGCCGCCCAGCGGCCTCACCGATCGAGCCCCTCGAGCAGGAAGGTGAGCCGCCGCCGCGCGTGCGCCACGCTCAGCGCCGGGGTCTTCACACCCACCAGCGCCGCGGACAGCTCGGGCTGTAGCGCGGTGGACAGCATCACGTAGGCCGGCGTCACCGGTCGGGCTCGCGCCGCCATGGTCAGATCGTGGATGCGCGGCAGGCTCGGGAAGGCGCGCACGAGCGCGGGCTCGCGATAGAGGGCGGGGCGCGACGGTTTCACCGCGCCCGTCTCCGCCATCGCGCGCTGGGCAGGCTCGCCGGCGAGAAAGCGCACCAGGGACACCGCGGCCTCCCGATGCAGCGTGGCCCGGGTTACGGCGAGATGGGAGCCGCCGGTCGATCCGGGTGCGGGGGTGGCGGCATCGTGCCGCGGCAGGGACGTGAGCCCGACCTTGCCGCGGACGCGCGACTCGGGCAGCTCGAAGAGATCGGCGGCATACGGCCAGCTCCGCAGGAACACGGCCTCACCCTGGCCGAACGCACGGCGGGTGACCTCCTCGTCGGCGGCGGTAACCCAGGCCGGGCTCAACCCTTCGTCGATCAGGCCCCGCAGGAACTCGAGCGCCGCCGTCGCGCGCTCGGGCTGGGGGAACACGCGACCGTCCGCGCCTAGCACCTCGGTGCCCGCCGCCCAGAAGCCTTCGAGCGCGTTCACCACGAGCCCCTCGTACTGCTTCCCCTGCCAGAGATAGCCCTCGAGGCGCGGGTCTCGCTCGCCCGCCCGGACGCGGCGGATCGCCGTCACCAGTTCGGCCTGGGTCTCGGGAACGCGGAGACCGTACTTGGCAAGAAGATCGGCGCGGTAGTAGAGAAGGCCGACGTTCATGAACCACGGCAGCGCCCAGTCGCGGCCCCGATACCGCGCGGGCGCCACCGCCGACGGGAAATGGGCCTCCATCTCCCCCGGCGCGAGCGCGCCGGTGAGATCGAGGAGCCACCCGGCGCGCGCGAACTCCGGCACCCAGATGCAGTCGAGCATCATGACGTCGAAGCCGGGATTGCCGCCCTCGAGGTTGATGACGAGGAACTGCCGCTGCTCGTCGCTGTTCCAGGGCAGCGCCTCGGCCTTCACGCGCACACCCGGGTGCCGGGCCTCGAACTCGGCGAGGAGCGCCGGCATCGGGTCGACCGGCCCGAGGATCTTGGCGTGCTTGAACACGATGGTCACCGCGCCCGTCGTGGGGCCACGGTCGGCGCACCCCGCCAGCGCGAGCAGCGCGGCCAGCGACGCGGCGGCGGCGCGCGCGGTGAGGTCCATGGCGGTATCATATCGCCATGCCCGCGCCCCGCCCCGCGTCTGGTCGCCTCGTCATCCGGCCCCTGACGCCGGCGCGCTGGCCCGACCTCGTGCGGCTCTTCGGCCCGCGGGGCGCGGTGGACGGCTGCTGGTGCATGTGGTCACGCCTCACCCGGGCGGATTTCGCGCGCGGGAAGGGCCCCCGGAACCGGCGCGCGTTCCGGCGCATCGTGAAGGCCGGTCCGCCGCCCGGGGTGCTGGCCTATGTCGATGGCGTACCGGCGGGCTGGTGCGCGGTCTCGCCGCGCGAGGGGCTGCGGCGGCTCGAGCGCTCGCGAGTGATGGCGCCGGTTGACGACCGCCCGGTATGGACGGTGACCTGCTTCTTCATCGGGCGCGCGTACCGCGGGCACGGCCTCGCCGTGCGCCTGCTGCGCGCCGCGACGGCGCTCGCCGCTCGGCACGGCGCGCGCCTCCTCGAGGGTCATCCCACCGACCCGCGCGACGAGCGGACGCCGGGAATCTTTCTCTGGACGGGCATCGCCGACACGTTCCGCCGCGCGGGCTTTCGCGAGGTGACACGCCGCTCGCCCACGCGCCCGGTCATGCGCCGGGCGGTGCGGGCGCCGCGGCGCGCGGACGGCTGAGGGTCGATTCCGGGCCCGCGCGTCTGTGCTAGGATCTCCCCGACCGCGCGGCGCGCGGGAGGAGACCACCATCACGAAGACTCGCCGCTGGAGTGTCTTGCTTTCGCTACTCGCTCTGCTCGCGGGTGTCGGCGACGGGGTGCACGCTGCCGAGCCGCGCACGTACGGCACCGGCTTCCTCATCCGCCCCGACGGCTGGCTCCTGACCTCCGCGCAGGTCGCGAAGGAGGCGCGCGCCCTCGCCGTCACCTGCCCGGATCGTCCCAAGGTCGCCGCGTTGGTCGATCACCTCGTGCCACGTCTCGACGCGGCCGTGCTCCGCATCCAGCAGGAGAGCCTGCCCTACCTCACGCTGAGCCTATCCATCAGCGTCGACGAGGTCGTGCGGGTGGGCGATACCGTCGCCACCGTCGTCTATCTCAACGCTCCCGGCACGAAGCCGGCGATCGTCCCGGGTGTGGCGACGGTGATCGCGCTGGCGGGACCGGGCGATGCTCCGGAGTATTTTCAGCTCGCCATGCCCGCCGACCGGCGCGATCCGGGCGCCCCCGTGGTGGCCAGCCGCGGCGAGGCCATCGGCATCCTCACAACCGCCGCAGCGATACGTGAGCATGTCGACGCCACCGCGCCGCCCGCTCCCAACGTGACCTGGACGGTGAAGGCTCAGGCCGTCCGCCCCCTCTTCGTGACCCCGCCGCCGCAGCCGATGACGCGCTCGCTCGAGGAGGCGATCGAGCGGACGAAGCGGGCGACCTGTCTCATCGAGATCACCCGCTAGCGCCGGGCGGCGATAAGGGCCATCGCCGCTAAGTTAACCGGGTGAAGCGGCGGCCGCCGCGGACACGGGTGAACGACGTGTGTAAGGCGCGGGCTGCGCAGAAGCGTCGGCGGCGCCGAGGGCCGCTGCGTGTCTCGACCTGGACGGCGGCGATCGGGACGGTGGCCCACGGCTGCTGGCGCCAGTCGATCCAGCGCAGGCGTCGGCTGGGGTTGAGCCGGCGCATCTCTCGCTCCCAGAGCGGGGCCCCCAGGTAAACGTGGCAGGCGGCAGCCAGCCGGGGATAGAGCTTCGCGGGCGAGAGTTGCTCCGGGGCCAGGCCGGCCGCCGCGGCGGCATCGGCTTGCGCCACGCGCATGGTGTTGTAGACGAGGCCGGCCGCGTACACCTGCATCGCTACCGCGTTGGGATGGGCGGCATAGATCCGATTCAGGTTGAGCACTTCCTTGAGATCGAAGTACATCCGCTCCACGCTCCCCCGCGCGGGGTACAGCGCGATGGCTTCGGCCGCGCTCAGGCGCTCCGGGGCGAGGACATTGGTGAGCCCCTCGTAGCCGGTGCGGCCGTGGCGCCAGCGGTCCCGCGCAATCGCGGCGGGGGCACTGCCCGCCCCGGGCCCGCCCGCACCTGCCAGTCGGTGAGCTCGCCGTCGGCCCCCCGGGTGCGACTGAGACACACGACACGCTGGAGCTTCACCACGCGATTGCGGCGGATGACGTCCCAACCCCCGTGCCGCTGCAGATGCGCGAAGAACCCGGGGTGGCCAAAGGCCCGATCGCCCACGACGAGCGTGTCCGCGGCGAGGTCCGCCACCGCCGCCTGCGCCTGGCGCAGCTCGCTGACAAACGCATCGGCCGAGAACCGCAAGCGGCGACAGAGTCCCCGCCCGAGGTCATACACGGCCAACACCGCCCCGGGCAGCACCACCCGCCGATCCGGCCAGAGCATCTTGAGCCGATGGGCGATCGCCGCCAGCCCGGAGCCGTCCACCACCACCCCGGCGGCGAACCGGGCCTGCACGGCGGCCACCGCCGGCGCGTAGCGCGGGGGCCGCAGCCGCACCAGTCGCGCCGTCACCCGCGCACACACCTCCGCGAAGAAGGCCGGCCGGAGATCACGACAGCGCTGGAAGAACGCCTCGGGACTCGCCACGACCCGCGGAAACAGTGGGTCACGCTGATCGAGGGCGTCCTGCAGTGCCTGAGTGAGCGCCGCCGGAGCCCGCACCACCACGGCGGTCCAGAACCGCACGAGCGCTTCCAGCGTCCAGACTCGTTGCCGCTCGGTGGTCCGCACCGCCCCGAATGTCGCCCGGCACACCGCCGGGGTGACCTGGCTTTGCAGCACGTCCACGAGGTGGAGCAAGTCAACCCGCTCGGCCGCCCCTTGCGCTCTGCCCATGACCCTCCCCGTCGTTGCGGGTTCATGGGCAGTACACACAAGCCCTCGCGGATTCCGGGCGCTTTATCTTAGCGGCGATGCCGATAAGGGCCCATCTGCTTCGTTGCCGCCCTCGACCGCACGCTCAACGTACGGAAAGTACGCCTTCGCGTGCGGCCTTCGGGCGCCGCCTCGCATCTGGACCCTTCTCGCCGCCCGGCGGCCCGACTTCGCCGCCTGTACCCCTCGGGAGACAGGCTCCTGTCTCCGAATGTGGGCATTCCCCGCGGCACCGGCGTCGGGCCATGCTCCGCGCATGAACGGGCTGGTGAAGTTCTACGACGAGCCGACGGGCTGGGGGTTGATCGTTGGGGATGACGGCGCGCTCTACATGGTGCGCGGGGCCCAGCTCGCGGATGCGGCGCCGCGCGTGGGGGAGCGCGTGGCCTTCGAGCCTCAGGCGGGAGTGGGCGGTCTGCGCGCGGCTGCCGTCCGGCGCATCGGGGGGTAGGGGCTAGAGACGGCGGGCGCTAGGGCGACGCCGCATCGATGACCACGGCGCGGTAACCGGACGCCGCCAGGCGCTTCACGGCCTCGTCCGCTTCGCGGCGGCTGGCGTAGTTGCCGACGCGCACGCGCCAGAGCTGCCGCCCCCCGACCTCCGCGCGCAGCACGCGCGCGTCGGGCCAGGAACGCGCCAGGCTATCGCGCAGGGACACGGCCGGCGGCTCGGAGGCATAGGCGGCCAGCTGCACGCTCCAGCCCTCGGCGCGCGGTGGGGACGCCGGACGCGGCGATGCCTCGACCCGCGGCACCGGTTCGACCCGTGGCTCGACGCGGGCCACGGGCTCGGCGCGTGCGCCGGCCGGAGCGACCGGCACCGACGACTCGGCGCCGACGGGCGCGATCACCTGGGCCGGCGGCGAAACGGGCGTCTGCGAGGAGACCGTGGCGACATTCGGAGTGGAAGCCGTGGGCGGTGTAGCCGGGGGGCCAGGGGGCGCGGGCGCCGACACGATTGCCGGAGCTCCCGGCGGCGCGGACGGCGCGGCCACGGCGGGCGGCGCCGCGGCCGCCGGTTTGCTCGGCAGCGACACCACGCGCAGCCGCACCGGGATCACGCCGGGGCCGATCGCGCCCAGGAGCTTGCCGGCGGCGAACGAGAGGTCGAGGATGCGCTTGTCCTCGTCCTTGAACGGCCCGCGATCGTTGATCCGCACCTCGACCGAGCTGCCGTCCACCAGGCTCTGCACCCGGACGCGGGTGCCGAACGGCAAGGTCCGGTGGGCGGCGGTCATCTGGTGCATGTCGTACACCTCGCCGCTCGCCGCGCGCCGCCCGTGATAGGGATTGCCGTACCACGAGGCCTCGCCGGTTTCCTCGTAGCCCACCGCGACGAGGCCGGGGGCAGACGGCGCCGCCGGAGCGCCGGGCGCGCGGGGCGCGGGCTGCGCCGGCGCAGTGGCGACGCGATGACTCGCGCAGGCCGACAGGACGACGAGGGCGCACAACAGCAGACCGAGCCGGAGCCCGTGCCGGAAAACCATACCTCAGCATACCAAGCGAAGTCCGTGGAGACCGCGCATTCGGGAACGGTAGTATAGCGACGGCCTCCGGGCCGAGCTCATGACCGACAGCGCCGCCCTCCCGCCGCATCAGCCCATGCGCCAGCTCATGCTGCTCGCGGTCGGCGAGCTGCTCGCGATGACGCTGTGGTTCTCGGCCACGGCCGTGCTCCCGGCCCTGAGCGCGGCGTGGGCGCTGTCGCCCACCGGCGCCGCGTGGCTCACGGCCGCCGTCCAGGCGGGCTTCGTCGTGGGGGCGCTCGGCTCCGCCGTGCTGAACCTGCCCGACGTGCTGCCGCCACGACGCATGTTCTGGCTTTCCGCGGTGGCGGGGGCCGTCGCCAATCTGCTCCTCGCCTGGTGGGCCCAGGGCGTCGGCGCCGCCCTCGCGCTGCGTTTCGTCACCGGTCTCTTCCTGGCCGGCGTCTATCCGCCGGGCATGAAGATCGCCGCGGGCCACGTGAGCGGGCGCGGCCGCGGCCTGGCCATCGGCGTGCTCGTGGGCGCGCTCACGCTCGGCAGCGCCACGCCGCATCTGGTGGCGGGCCTGCTCGACGCGCGGGGGCTCTCCTATCCGCTGGTCCTCACCGTCTCGAGCGTGCTGGCGCTGTTGGGCGCGGTGATGGTCGCAACGCTGGTGACCGACGGGCCGTACGCGCCCGCTCCCGCGCCGTTCGATCCCCGCCAGGTCGGCCGCGTGCTGCGCGATCGGGCGGTGCTCCTCGCGAACCTGGGCTACTTCGGCCACATGTGGGAGCTCTACGCGGTGTGGGCTTGGCTGGCCGTGTTCCTCGCCGCCGCGCTCGGATCCGCCGACGCGGCCGTCCCGCGCCTCGCCGCGTTCGCCACCATCGGCGTCGCGGGGGCGGCGGGGCGTTTCTCGGCGGCTGGCTCGCCGACCGCATCGGGCGCACGACCGTCACCATCGGAGCGATGGCGATCTCGGGCGCCTGCTGCGTGCTGAGCGCCTGGGCCTACGCGGGCCCCGCCTGGCTGCTCTTCGCGTTCGGCCTCGTCTGGGGCGCCAGCGTGATCGCCGACTCCGCCCAGTTCTCGGCCTCGGTGACGGAGCTGTCCGCCCCCGCCTACATGGGCACGGCGCTCACGCTCCAGACGAGCCTCGGCTTCGCGCTGACCATGGTGACGATCTGGGGGCTGCCTCTCCTGGCCCAGCACGTGGGCTGGCGCTACGCCTTTCTCGCCCTGGCGCCCGGCCCCTTCCTCGGCTGCTGGGCCATGGCCGAGCTCCGACGGCGCCCCGAAGCCGTCCGCCTCGCGGGCGGCCGCCGCTGACGCGGCGCCGCCCAAGTCCCCGCCGCCCCTGACGTTCCCCCGCTGAATCCGGCGCCCTCCGTCCGCCCGTAGCAAGAGGTGGAAAGGAGGAGATCGATGAACCGCTGGACAACATGGACGATCGCGACGGTGATGGCGGGTGGCCTCGCGATGGCGGAGAGCCCACTGACGGCGCCGCGAAGCCCCGCCGAGGCCACTGAGGGCGAGGTCGCCATCCGCCTCTTCGCCTACACCCCCTCGAGCCTGACCGTCCCCCGGGGCACCACCGTCACCTGGACGAACAGCGACGACATCACCCACACCGTGACCGCGGGCGCGCCCGCGCAGAAGGACGCGCGCTTCGAGGGGCGGCTGGCCGGCAAGGGCACCGTCTATCGCCACACCTTCGCGGAGGCCGGCCGCTATCCGTACTACTGCGACCGCCATCAGGCGATGGTGGGCGAGATCCTCGTGCAGTGACCGACTCACGCAACCGAACAAAGGAGACACGCATGAAACGCAGAAGCTGGATTCGCGCAACCGGGGCGGCGCTCCTCGTCGCCATCGTCGGCATCACCACGCCCGCGCTCGCCGCCCACGGCAGCAAGAGCGCGTCGGACCTTCGCACGGGCTACAACGCCCTGCTCGCCGAGCACGTCTTCCTCGCCGCCGGCGCCACCAACGCCGCCTTCGGCGGCCGGCAGACGGAGTTCGAGGCGGCCGCCGCCGCGCTCGACGGCAACTCGCAGGACATCGCCACGTCCATCGGCTCCGTCTACGGCGCGGATGCGGAGAAGGCCTTCCTGCCCCTGTGGCGGAAGCACATCGGGATGGCCGTGGACTACACGGTGGGCGTCGCGACCAAGGACAAGGCCAAGCAGGACAAGGCGGTCGCCGATCTCATCGGCTACACGCAGGACTTCGGCGCCTTCCTCGCCGCCGCGAACCCGAACCTGCCCAAGGACGTGGTGGCCGAGCTCGTGAAGCATCACGTGGTCACGCTCAAGAGCGTGATCGATCCGCAGGCGGCGGGCAATCAGACCGAGGCCTTCAAGGCGCTGCGGGTGGCCGCCGCGCACATGTCCATGATCGGCGATCCGCTCGCGGGCGCCATCGCGAAGCAGTACCCCGCGAAGTATCCCGGCGACTCCGGCGCTGCCGCGTCCGCGCTGCGCGCGAGCCTGAACCTCGCGCTGCGCGAGCACGTGTACCTCGCCGCCGCCGCCACCAACGCCGCGCTGGGCGGGCGCACGGCCGAGTTCGAGGCCGCCGCGGCCGCCTTGGACGGCAACTCCGTGGACGTGGCCCGGGCCATCGGCTCCGTCTACGGCCCCGACGCCGAGAAGGCGTTCCTCCCCCTCTGGCGGAAGCACATCGGCATGATGGTCGACTACACGGTGGGCGTGGCGACCAAGGACAAGGCCAAGCAGGACAAGGCGGTGGCCGACCTCGTGGCCTACACGGACGACTTCGGGGCCTTCCTCGCCTCGGCGAACCCGAACCTGCCCAAGTCAGTCGTGGCCGATCTCGTGAAGCATCACGTGGTGACGCTGAAGGAGGTCATCGACGTGCAGGCCACCGGCGATCAGGCCAAGGCGTGGAAGAGCGTTCGCACCGCCGCCGGCCACATGGGGAAGATCGCCGATCCTCTCGCGGCGGCCATTGCCAAGCAGTTCCCGCAGAAATTCGCCTCACGGCGGCTGAAAAAGGCCCACCCTGCTTCGTTGGCGCCCTCGGGCGCCGCCTCGCATCTGGACCTTTTTGAGCCGCCGGCTAGACCTTTTCGCCGGCCTGGGCCCGGGAGCGGCGGACGTCCGCTTGCACGTTCCTGACGATGTTGCCGTCGAAGTCGACGGTGACCGTGTGCTCCTCGATGTCAAAGTGGCGGACGGTGGAGAACCAGCCCACGATGCGGCTCGTCTCCGGGCGGACGCGGCGGCCCCGGTAGACGAGCGTCCGGCCGCGCTGCGGCGCCAGCCGCTCGTGGCGCTCGGCGTCGGGGCCGGCGAGGGCCAGCACCTCCTCGACGGTGGTGCGGCCGGGCACGATCTTCTCGATCACGGCGTCGGCGATCAGCGTCCCGCTCACGCGCTCGCGGGGCGCGCGGTTCCAGCCGCCTAGATACACATGGGTGATGAGGCTCGAGACGACATGGGCTCCCACTCGCCCCAGCGCCGGTCCCACGGCATAGCCGAAGGCGAGGAACAGCATCGGCACGATGACGAGCATCGCCGCCTGGACCTTCGAGAAGTAGCCGTACTGAGCAGACAGGTGCTGCGGCGAGATGCCCTCGGAGGTGTCGAGGAACAGCGACACCACTTCGGTGCTCTCGAGCGTCTCCGATAGGCGCCGGATGGTGGTGCGCGGATACACCTCGTCGATCTTCAGCTGATCGGATTGCGGGAAGTGGATGACCAGCTCGGCGGGGGCGTCGGCGAGGCGCAGCGCGCGATCCCGATGGGCGAAGTACATGGGGAACAGCGGCCGATCACGCACCTCGTTGAAGCTGATCGTGAGGCTATAGCGCTGCCCCAGCACCGCGCGCTCGAGCCAGCTCGCCTGCCGGGGCTTGATGATGGAGGGGCTCCGCATCCGAAGATCCACCAGCCAGCGCGGGTCGATGAGCCGCGGCGTAGCCGGGATCTGAATCCACGTCGCGGGCGGCGAGAGACCGAGCGCGCCCCCGTACTGGACGAAGGTCACGTAGGGCGCCCCGCCCTCGACCGGCTGGGCCTTCGCGGACGCGTCCGGATCGGACAGGTTCTGCGTGTAGAGCGGCAGGCGCCCCTCGCCCATGACGTCGAAGCCGAGATCGGTCACCGCCTTGGCGAGCGCGGGATCCGGCTTGCCGAGCGGCGCTTCGGCGGTGACCTCGCCCGGCCAGAGCAGATAGAGCGCCTGGCTCTTCATCGCGCCGGCGCGCGGCGCGACTGCCACGCTCCACAGCACGTTGATGTCGGCGGCCTCGCTCCCAGGCATCACGCTCGCCCGGACGATGAGGGGCCCGATGCGGGCCGGCGCGTTGGGCTCCGTGGAGAAGAAGAGCTGGGCCCCCGCCGGGCGGGCGCCGAGCAGGAGGACGAGCGCTGCGCCGGCAACGAGGGCGGCGCGGAAGAGGGCGGGCGCACCGGGCATGGTCAGGCCGATCATACCCCGGCGCCGCGCGACGCCCACGGTCGGGCCGAATAGGGTCGAGGGACGAGCGCCTCCTAGGGGGACTGATGTCCGGCGGCGTTTGACCCGGGCGGGGCGGCGGGCTACCCTCGGGTCCATGGAACCGTCCGGGATCCGCGCCACCTCCGCCATCGCCGAGTTCGTCGTCAAGAGCCGCTGGGAGGACTGCCCGCCGGAAGCGGTGGACGCGGCCCGGCGCGCCATCCTCGACTGCCTCGGCGTGATGCTGGCCGGCTCCATCGACCCGCCCGCGCGTATCGTACAGCGCGTGGCCGAGGCCGAGGGCGGCGCGCCGCTCGCGACCGTCGTGGGCACGGGCCGCCGCACCGGCGCCACGTGGGCCGCGCTCGCCAACGGGACCGCCGCGCACGCGCTGGACTTCGACGACACCAATTTCGCGATGATGGGCCATCCCTCCGCGCCCGTCCTCGCCGCGGCCCTCGCCGCCGGCGAGCTGGCCCTGGCCGACGGCCGCGCCCTCGTGCACGCATTCCTGCTCGGGTTCGAGGTGGAGACCACGCTCGCCGAGGTGCTGAACCCGGCCCACTATCACCATGGCTGGCACGCCACCTGTACGCTTGGGACGATCGGGGCGGCGGCGGCGGCCGCCCGCCTCCTCGCCCTCGACGCCGCGCAGACGCGCATGGCCCTCGCGGTGGCCGCCTCGCAGTCCTCCGGCCTCAAGGAAAACTTCGGCACGATGACCAAGCCCTTCCACGCCGGGCATGCCGCGCGCAGCGGAGTGCTCTCCGCGCTGCTCGCCCGCGAGGGGTGGACGGCGTCGGAGCAGGCGCTGGAAGGCCCGCAGGGGTTCCTCGCCGTGCTCGGCGCGGGCGGGCTCCGCCCCGAGCGGCTTGCCACCCTCGGCGACCCGTGGAAGATCCTCACCACCGGCGTCGCGGTGAAGCCCTACCCCTCCTGCGCTTGCACGCACTCCATCATCGACGGCGCCCGCGAGCTGCGGCAGCGCCATCGCCTGCGGCCCGACGACATCGCCGAGGTCACGGTCGGGGTGAACGTCTCGGTGCCCAACATCCTCATCCACGCCAACCCACGTACGGGGCTGGAGGCGAAGTTCTCCGGCGAGTTCGCGGCCGCCGCCGCCCTGGTGGAGGAGCGGATGGGCATACAGACCTTCACCGACGACAAGGTGCACGATCCCGCCATCCGCGCGCTCCTGCCGCGGGTGCGCGTGGTGGTGGATCCCGACATTCCCGGCGATCTCGAGCGGCACATGTGGTCGCGCCTGCGGGTGCGGCTCACCGACGGCCGGACGCTCGAGATCGGGCCGCGGCAGGTGCCGGGGCATCCCGGCAACCCGCTCAGCGCCGATCAGCTGCGGGAGAAGTTCGAGGAGTGCGCGACGCTCGTGCTGACGTCCGAGCGGACCCAGATTCTACGCGAGATGGTCGAGACCCTCGATACCTGCCCCGACCTGCGAAGCCTCACCGCGATCTTGTAGCTCAGTGGTGGCAGGTGACGCACTCGAGCGGTGCGTCGAACTTTTCCTTGCTGAGCTTGGGTAGGGGCTTGGGGATCCAGGAGAGGCTGGCGAGCTGCCCGCCGTTGGCGGCGCGGTGGCACTCCACGCACCAACCCATGGACAGCTTGTTCGGCTCGGTCGGTATCAGCGCCAGGTTCTTCAGGTCGTTGACGATGCTCTGACCGGTCACGCCCGCCGACACCTGCTCCATGGCCTCGACGCGGCCGTGGCAGGTCTGGCAGGGCAGCCCCGCCTGGATATGGTTCTTGTGCACGAACTTCGCGTGCTCGGGCACCTTGAACACGCGCACCCACGGGATCGGCTCGCGGCGCTCCCAGTAGCCGTGGAGCTTCTGGACCTCGGGATTGCCCTGCGCGGCCACGATCTTGTGGCAGCCCATGCACCGCTCCACCGAGGGAATCCCAGCGGCAGCCGACCGCCGGGCGCCCGTGTGGCAGTACTGGCAATCGATCTTGAACGCCCCCGCGTGGATCACGTGGCTGAAGAAGATCGGCTGCACCGGCCCCTCACGCTTCACGGGCACGGGCAGCACGCCCTTGGGATCGTACGGGGGCTCGGCGAGGGTGCGAATGTAGGCGACCACGTCGTGGATCTGGGCGTCGGACAGCGCGGGCTTGAACGGCGGCATCAGGTTCGACAGCCCGATCGCCTGCGGCCCCTCCCCGATCGCGCGCACCAGCATGTGGTCGGGTTGCACGTTCATGATCCGCCCGTCGGCCAGGTTCTGCGGCTTGATGGTGAGGTTGGCACCGCCCGGCCCGTCGCCCTTGCCCGACTCACCGTGGCAGGTCGCGCAGTACTGCGCGTAGACCTGCTTGCCGCTCAGGATGTGCGCATTCGGCTTGGCGTGCGCCGCCTTCTTCGGATCCGGACTTTCCGTTTTGGCGGTGGATTGGGACCAGCCGAGGAATCCGGCGAGGATTCCGCCGGCGAGCACGGCGATGGTGAGAGCGGGGCGGCCGACGCGCATGGCGCGGATTGTACTTTGTTTCACCCGCCGAGGTAAAGGCGCTTGACCTCGGGGTCGGCCAGGAGCGTGGCGCCCGAGCCGTCGAACCGGTTGCAGCCCAGCTCCAGCACGTAGCCTCGATCGGCCACCTTCAGCGCCCTGGCGGCGTTCTGCTCCACGACCATCAGGGTATAGCCATCGCGCTTCATCGCCACGAGCCTGTCGAAGATGAGATCGACGTACTTCGGCGAGAGTCCGAGCGAGGGCTCGTCCAGGAGCACTAGCTTGGGATGCGTCATGAGGGCGCGGCCGATGGCGACCATCTGCTGCTCGCCGCCGGACATGGTGCCCGCCTTCTGATGCTGCCGCTCCCCCAGGATGGGGAACAGCGCGTAGACGCGGTCCAGCGACGCCCGGATCCTGCGCGCGTCGCGCTCGATGTAGGCGCCCATCTCGAGGTTCTCCAGCACCGTCATCTGCGGGAAGACGATGCGCCCCTGCGGCACGTACGCGAGCCCGCGGCGGAGCACCTGGTCGGGCCGGAGCCCGGTGATGTCGTCGCCGTCGAACAGCACCCGGCCCTCGGTGGGCTTGAGAAAGCCCACGATGACCTTGAAGGCGGTGGACTTGCCCGCGCCGTTGGGCCCGATCACCGCGACCAGCTCGCCCGGCGTCACGATCAAGGTGACGTCGTGGAGGATGGCCATCTTGCCGTAGCCGGCGGTCATCGCCTCCGCCCGCAGGAGCGTGGAGATCAGGGCAGGCGCTCCGCCACGTAGAGCACGTGCGGGTACGGAAACATGTCGACCATCAGATGGCGGTACACGCGAAAGCCCACCGACTCCAGCAGCGCCTGCAGCTCCTCGGCCGGCCAGTACCGCACCGGCGTGCGGGGGTCCATGGCCAGATCGAGGGCGTGCGTGAACCAGCGCTTGTAGGCGGGGCGGCTGTCCACGTCCTTCACGATGAGCCGCCCGCCGGCGGGGAGCACCTTGGCGAGCTGCTCCATGAGCGGCCGCACGGTGTCGGGGGGAATGTGGTGCACGATGTCGAGCATGTAGGCGGCGTCGTAAACGGCGCCGCCGCGAAAGTCGGTGGCGTCGCCCACCGCGTAGCGCACGTTGCCGAGACCCAGCCGCGTGGCCGCCGCGCGCGCCATGGCGATGCGCCGCGGGTTCCGGTCCAGGCCCTCGAGCGCCAGGCCGGGCCGCACGCTCGCGTAGTAGAGCGAGAAGAGGCCGAACCCACAGCCGACGTCGAGGACGCGGCCGCGCTCGGGCAGGTACTGGCCGATCTCGTCCAGGAAGCGCTGGCGCAGGATGCCGAAGCGCCCCCAGCAGTAGGCGCGCACGATCCAGTCGTCGTAGGCGCGGATAACGCTATGAACCGCTTCGCTTCGCATAGATCCGGTAGCCGTCGCCCTCGACGGCGAGGGCGTAGTCGCGCGAGAGCACGTCCCGCAGGGCCGGGAAGGCCTCGAGGCGCTCGTAGCCGCCGCCGGGCCAGGTGTCCCGCATCACCACCACCGCAGCGGGCCGCCCGCGCGTGAGCCCGGCCACGAGCTCCGCGCGCAGGGCCTGCACGCGCGGATCGGCGACGTCGTGGAAGAAGTGGAAGTCGTAGATGAAACGCGTCGGCTCGCGGACGCCGAGGCGCAGGAGCGCGTGCACGCCGCCCGCGGTGACGTCCATCACCTGCACGGTGGCGCCGGCAGGCACGCGCGCGCCAAGGTCGCGCGTGAGGGCGGCCACGCGACGGGCCTTGTCGCCGATCCACGGCGCGTCCATCGCCTCGACCCCCTTCGCGCCGAGCACGAGGACCGTGGCGGCGAACAGGATGGCGGCGGGGGCCCGCACGAGATCGCGGGGCGGCGCCGGCCCGTCCGGAGAAGCGGGGACGCGGCGGGCCAGCGCGGGGGCCGTCAGCGCGCAGAGGAAGAACGCGAGCGGGTAGAGGTGATACTCCCACCCCTTGCCCTGCAGCGCGAAGTGCAGCGCGCCCGCGACCAGTCCCAGCAGGGCGAGCGGCCGGCGGATGCCAAAGGCGGGAACGGCGCGGGTGAGGAGACTCCCGATGACGAGAACGCCGAACAGCGCCACGAGCGCCCACGCGTAGGTATGCCCGCCGATGGCCCCCCACAGGGGCTCGCGGCCGAGGTCGCCGTAGAACGGCAGCACATAACCCAGGTACTCGTCGACGAACGCGGCAAGGCCGCCGCGCCACGCGAGCCAGCCGAAGACGCCGCCGAGCACGGCCGCCCCGCCCGCGAGCGCCGCGCCCGCCCCGGCCAGCGCGGAGCGTCCGCCCCGGCGCGCGGCGAGCGCGCCCGCCGCGACGCCGCCCAGCCACAAGAGCGCGGGCGCGTACGGCTTGAGCGTCAGCCCCGCGGCAAGCGCGGCGCCGCCGAGGGCGAGCGGCCAGAGCGCGCCCGGCCGGTCCCAGGCCCGCGCGATGCCGCACGCGCCGACGGCGAGGAAGAGGCAGAGGAGGAAGTCGCGCTGGCCCGCGCGCCACGCCCCGCCCGCCAGGTGATAGAGCGTGAAGAGGACGGCCGCCGCCGCGGCGCCGTCACGTCCGCCCAGCGGCCGGCAGAAGACGTAGAGCGCGGCGGCGGTGGCCGCCAGCCACCCGAGGTCGAAGAGGCGCCAGGCAAGGTCGCCCGGCCCCGCGGCGGCCAGCAGGGCCCAGTGCAGGAGGTAGATGCCGGGCAGGTTCATGTCGAAGATGTCGCGATAGGGGACCCGCCCCTGCCCCACGAGCCAGCCGATGTAGTGGAACAGGGGCGCGTCGTGGATCAGCGGCCAGCCGAGCGAGCGCCAGCCGAGATATCCCGCGAGCAGCCCGCTAGCGGCCAAAATAGGCTTCAATCACGCGCTCGTCGGCCTGGATCACTCCGGGGGAGCCTTCCGCCAGCTTCTCGCCGTGGTCGAGGACAAACACCGTCTCGCACAGCCCCATGACCACCTTCATGTCATGCTCGACGAGGAAGATGGTCTTGCCGCGGTCGCGGAGGGCCCGCACCGCGTCGAGCAGCTCGTTCAGCAGCGTGCGGTTGACGCCGGCGGCGGGCTCGTCGAGCAGGATCATCTCGGGATCGGTCATCAGCACGCGGATGAACTCCACGAGCTTCTGCTGGCCGTAGGAGAGATTGCCCGCGTACTCGCCGGCCAGACCTTCGAGCTTCACGAAGCGGAGGAGCTCCTCGGCCCGCGCCCGGTCGCGGGCGTAGTCGCCGCTGGTGACCACGAGGAGGTTCTCGAGCGCGGTGAGCTCGGGAAAGACGCGGATGATCTGGAAGGTGCGCCCGATCCCGCGGTGAAACACCTGATGGGGCTTGAGCTCGTCGATGCGACGCCCCTTGAAGCCCACCGCGCCAGAATCCCGCCGTTCGATGCCCGTGATGCAGTTGAAGAGCGTGGTCTTCCCGGAGCCGTTGGGCCCGATGAGGCCGTAGATCTTCCCCGCCTCCAGCGACAGCGACACCCCGTTGACGGCGGTGACCCCGCCGAAGCGCTTCACGAGGTTGCGGATCTGCAAGATGGGCGGCAACTCACACCGTCCGCGGCAGGTTGTACTTCTGCTGCAGCACGCCCAGGATGCCCCGCGGCATCACCAGCACCACCGCCACGATGATCGCGCCGAGCAGCACCTGATGGGCATGCGGGAAGTGCGCCCAGACCAATTCCTGGAACGTGAAGAGGATCACCGCCCCCAGCACCGGGCCCCAGATGGTGCCCTTGCCCCCGAAGAGCACCATCACGATCATGGTGATGGTGGTCACGAGCGGGAACACCGACACCGGCTCGATGTAGCCCATGTCGCGCGCGGCGAGCCCGCCCACGATGCCGGGCGCCACCGCGGAGAGGAGGAAGGCGTAGATCTTGTAGCGGAAGGTGTCGATCCCCATGGCTTCCGCGGCCACCTCGTCCTCGCGGATGGTCATGAGGCGCAGGCCGAAGCGCGAGGTCACGATGACGTAGGTGAGGGCGGTCACCGCGATCGCCACCAGGCCCATCGCGTAGTAGATGCGCACGCTCGCGTCCAGCGTGGGGAGCGACAGCCCCAGGCCGCCGCCGGTGAGGCCCTCGAAGTAGGACGCGGCCACGCGCAGCACCTCGTTGAGGCCCAGCATGGCGATGGCGAAGTACGGGCCCTTGAGGCGCAGGCACGGCCAGCCGATCGCGAAGGCCAGCACCGCCGCCATGGCGCCGCCGGCGATGGCGGCGAGCGGCCAGGCCATGCCCTTCCCCACGAGGATGGCGGTGGTATAGGAGCCCATCCCGAAGAAGGCCACGTGGCCGAACGACACGTAGCCGGTGAGGCCGGAGATGAGGTTCCACGACTGGGCCAGCGCGATCCACATGAAGAGCTGGAGCATGACGCGCACGCCGTACCCGGTGGCCCACAGGGGATAGACGGAGAGAACGAGCACGAGCACCGCCAGGCCGGGGACAAACCAGCGGGTCAGGCGCGATACATCGAGCGTCATGTCGAGCGTCCCCCGAGGAGACCGGTGGGCCGCAGGAGGAGCACAATGACCAGGAGCACGTAGGCCACCGCCTCGTTCACCTGAGTGGTGAGGAAGAGCGACGCAAGCTGCTCGACGAGGCCGAGGAGCAGGCCGCCGAGCAGCGCGCCCGGATAGTTCCCCGCCCCACCCAGCACAATGACCAGGAAGGACTTGAAGGTGTAGGTCGCGCCCATCTCGGGCTGAATCGCGACCATCACCGCCACGAGGGTGCCGCCGGCGGCAGCGAGCGCGGAGGCCATGCCGAAGGCCAGCATGTGGATGCGCTGCACGTTGATGCCGCAGACCTGGGCGACCTCGCGGCTCTGGGAGACGGCGCGAATCGCCTTGCCGAGCCGCGTCCGCTGCAGGAAGAGAAAGGCGAGCGCCGTGATGCCCGCCGCGAAGAGGCAGGCGATCACCCGCGCCTTCGAGAAGGCGAAGGGGCCGATCAGGAACGAGCCGGTGATGAACTCCACCGAGCGGAGGTCGGAGGTGAACGCGAGCTGGGCGAAGTTCACCAGCGCGATCGAGATCCCGAAGGTCAGGAGCAGCGAGGACAGCTCGGGGGCGTCCACCACCTGGCGCACCAGGAAGTGCTGGAGCGCCACCCCGAGCAGGAACACCACCGGCATGGAGACGAGGAGCGAAAGGTAGGGGTTCAGCCCCACCGTGCTGAAGAGCCAGTAGGTGACGTAGGCCCCCAGCATGAGGAGGGGTCCGTGGGCCACGTTGAGCACGCGCATCACGCCGAAGATCAGCCCCAGGCCCAGGGCGACCATGGCATAGAGGGCGCCGGCGAGGAGGCCGGAGACGATCACCTGGCCCAGCATGATGGGCGTGATGGTGATCATCGCCGAGCGCACCGGCGCCCGCCGGGGGTCCGACGGGCGCCTGTTTCGCCTGGGGTCACGCGCACCCGGCTACCGCTGGTTCCACGGCGGTGTCGGGTAGCGCGCCTTGCCGTTGGCCAGCTCGTCCGGCCACACCGTCACCTTCTTGCCGTCCTGCCACTGGAGCATCACCATCTTGTGGGCGAGCTGGAAGCCGTCGGCGTCGACCTTGTACTCGCCGAAGGCCGTCTTGATCTCCAGCTTGAGCAGCGCCTCGCGCACCTTGTCGGCGTCGAGCGATCCCGCGCGCTTCACCGCCTCCAGGTAGATCACGCAGCCGGCGTAGCCCGCTGCGGAGTGGTAGACGGGCTCCCGGTTGAACTTGGTCTTGTAGGCGGCGAAGAACTCCTTCTGCCCGGGATAGGGCAGGGTGTGCTCCCACTGGGTGGCGCCGTAGACGTACTCGGCATTCTGTTTGAGGAGGTCGTAGAACTCCGGCAAGTCACCGCCCACCGTGACCGCGTACATCTTGGGGCTGATGTTCAGCTCCTTCATCTGCCGCGTGATCGCCACCGCGTCGTCGAAGTAGGTGGCAGCGGCGATCACATCCGGGTTGACCGCCTTGAGCTTGGTCAGGAGCGCCGAGAAATCGGTGTTGCCCTTCGGATACGCTTCCTGGAACACGACCTGCAGCCCCCGCTTCTTGGCCATCTCCACGGTGCCGATGGCGGAGGTCTTGGTGAAGAGCGTGTCCTCGTTGACGACGGCGATGGTCTTGAGGCCGCGCTTGGCCGCCATGTCCACCAGGCCCTCCAGGTAGACCTCGGCGGGCGAGATCACCATGAAGGCGTACTTCCGACCCTTCTTGAAGATGGAGGTCGTCGAGGCAAGCGGGGCCACCATGACCTTCTTGTACTTCTCGGTGACGTTGGCTACCGCCTCCGAGATCGGCGACGAGTAGGGGCCCATCACCGCTTCCACCTTGTCCTCGGTGATGAGCTTCTCGTAGAGCCGCACCCCGGTGGCCGGGGTGGACTGATCGTCGTAGATCACGAATTCGATCTTGCGGCCGAGCACCCCGCCCTTGTCGTTCGCCTCCTGGGCGCAGAGCTCGTAGCCCTCCTTCTGATACGTCCCGAGCTTGGCATACGTTCCGGTGAGCGAGATCGACGCGCCGATCTTGAGCGGCCCCTGGGCGGCGGCCGGCGCCGCCACCGCGAGCGCGGCGACGGCACCCAGGGCGACGGCGACATACCTCGAAGCGAGCTTCAGCGACTCACGTGTCATCGGATCCTCCTCGTTGGCAGGTCAAATTGGGCTTTTTTATAGCCTACTTAGGTCCGTCTGTCTAGACCACGCCGGCCTGTCGCGCCCGCTCGAGGATCTTTCGAGCCCGCGTGAGATGCGGCATGTCCATCATCTGTCCCTTCCAGGTGAAGGCTCCCGCGCCGCGGCGCGCATGCTCTTCGAAGGCCGAGACCAGCGCGGCCGCCTCCCCCGCTTCGCCGCGGGACGGCGTGAACACGGAGTTGATCGCCTCGATCTGGGAGGGGTGAATGGAGATCTTGCCGGTGAAGCCCATCGCCACGCCTTCCTCGCACTCCCGCCGGAGACCGGCGAGGTCGCCGATGTCGGTGTACACGGTGTCGATGGCCTCCACGCCCGCGGCGGCGGCGGCGACCGCGCACATCACACGGGCGTGGCGGGGGATGTCGAGGTAGCGTCCCTCGGCGTCGCGCACGCGCGGCAGACCCATCGCCGCCGAGAGATCTTCCACTCCCCACGCGACGGCGGCGATGCGCGGGCTCGCCGCCGCGACTTCTCGAATATTCAAGAGGCCTTCCGGCGTCTCGGTGGCGATGAGTACCAGGCGCGTCGAGCCATGGGGCACGCCGTGGCGCTGCTCCAGCTTGTCCAGGGTCTGGGCGACGCGGCGGATGTCACCGGCGTGCCGCGGCTTGGGCACCACGTAGCCGTCGGGCCGGCCGGGGAGGGTCTCCTCGAGATCGGTCTCGCCATGCTCCGAGTAGATCGGATTCATGCGGACCCAGCGCTCGCGCCCCCCGAAGTCGAGCCGCTCGAGCCAGCCACGCACGATGGGCCGGGTGGCCGCCTTCCGCTCTGGCGCCACCGCGTCCTCGAGATCGAGGATGAGCCCGTCGGCGGGCAGGGTGAGCGCCTTCGCGATCATGCGTTCGTTACCGCCGGGCACGAAGTGCAGCGAGCGGCGCAGCGCGGGCCCCGGCACTCAGGCCCCCCGGCGCCGCATCATGGCGGCGCGGCGGCAGCGCATCACGAGGTCCCCGTGCTGGTTTTTGGCGCGATGCTCGAAGATGACGATCCCCCATTCGGGCCGCGAACGGGACTCGCGCTTCTCCACCACCTCGGTTTCCGAGTAGATGGTGTCGCCGTGGAAGACGGGCTTGGGGAACTCGACCTTCTCGAAGCCGAGATTGCCCACGGTGGTCCCCAGCGTGGTGTCACCCACCGACAGCCCGACCGCGACTCCCAGGGTGAAGAGACTGTTGACCAGCGGCTTGCCGAACTCTGCCTTCTGGGCGGCGTGGAAGTCCACGTGCAGCGGCTGCGGGTTCATCGTGAGGCACGAGAAGAAGACGTTGTCCGCCTCGGTGACGGTGCGGCCGGGCTGGTGCTGGAACACCTGCCCCGTGGACAACTCCTCGAACAGCTTGCCGGCCATGTGGCTCTCCTGGCGCGCGGGGGCGCCCGCGCGGAAGTCGGTCAGCGGGAATCGGGACGGGCGAGGGCGGCGGCCAGCTCCGCGCGGACGTCGTCGCTTCGCGCCACCCGCCCGAGGAGACGCGCGAAGTTCTCGCAGCTGGCCTCGTGCAGCCCCGCGCTCGCCGCCCCGCAGCCGTCCTCCACGAGCAGGGCCCGGAAGCCGCGGTCGGCCGCGTCGCGGGCGGTCCCTTCCACGCACGAGTTGGTGGATACCCCGGTGAAGCAGAGCTGGTCTACGCCCCAGGCGCGCATCAGCCGCTCGAAGCCCGAGGAGTGGAACGCGCTCATGGTGGTCTTGTTCAGCACCGGCTCGCCGACGGCGGGGGCGAGGTCGTCCAGGATCTCGTGCTCGCGCCGGCCGGCGGTGTTGCCGATCTGCTCCGCGAACGGGCGCATGTGCGGCAGGAGATCGCTGAAGTCCGGCATCTCCGACCCCACCGTGAGATAGACCACGCGCAGGCGGTACTCGCGGAAGAAGGCGAGCAGGCTCTGGATGGTGGGCACCACCACGCGCTCGATGCGCTCGAACCGGTAAGCGCCCGACGCTTCCTGGTCACGGTCCTTGAGCAGCCGCCCAAGGCCCTCGCGGCGCGAAGCGCTGGCATACTGCATGTCGATCACCACCAGGGCGACGCGCGCGGGATCGAGCGCCCACGGCGGATTGAACTGATGCGCATAATCGGGAGAGGCGGTGGCGGAGACGTCATCCATGGCGCGCCCATAGTACCGCAGGCGAAAAGGAGACTTCCATGGCCGAGCTACCCGCAGTCAAGCGCGTGGCGGTGGTGCTCTTCGACGGCTTCACCGTTCTGGACGTCTACGGCCCCGTGCAGGCTTTCGGCGCCACCCGGGTGATCAAGGAGGACGGGACGCCGCACCGCTTCTTCCAGGTCTTCACGGTCGCCGAGCGCACCGGCCCGATCAAGAGTGGGGAGGGACCGTCCACCCACGCGGACTACACGTTCGCGGACGTGCCCGACTTCGACGTCCTCGTCGTCCCCGGAGGCTTCGGAACACGGCAGGCGGTCAGCGACGACGCGTTCCTGGCGAAGCTGGGCGCCATCAGCCGCCGGGCGCCGATCACCACCACCGTCTGCACCGGCTCGGCCCTGCTCGCCCGCACCGGCCTCATGGACGGGCGCCCCGCCACCAGCAACAAGATCTCGTGGGACTGGGTGCAGAAGCAGGGCCCGAAGGTGCTCTGGCGCCGCAAGGCCCGCTGGGTGGACGACGGCAACCTCGTCACCTCGTCGGGAGTCTCCGCGGGCATCGACATGACCCTCGCGCTCATCGCGCGCCTTCACGGCCGAGATGTGGCGGCTGCCGCCGCCCGCAACATGGAATACGTCTGGCACGACCGCGCGGACGACGACCCCTTCGCCTGAACAGGCGCCCATGGTGGGCTTGCCGCTCCGGCGCAAGCGAGACACCCGCGCCGGCCAGTCGGGCCTACATCCCCTTCCAGTCGCCGGCGCCCTCGAAGGCGGCGGCGGCACGGTAGATCGTCGGCTCGTCCCAGTGCTTGCCCACCAGCATCATGCTCACCGGCAGGCCGTCGCTCATGCCGCACGGGATGGCCATGGCCGGATGGTGCGAGATGTCGAAGGGCGCGGTGTTCGTGATCATCTCCAGCGCTCGCTGCACCACCTCTTCCCGCGGCGCGCCTGGCTTCGGCATCGGCTGTGCCTTCATCGGCGTCGTGGGCATCAGCAGGAGGTCGTGGTCGGCGAGGACCGCGTCGTAGGCGGCGATGAGGCGGCGCGTGATGTTCATCGCCTTGCCGTAGTAGCGGCTGCCATGCTGTTCGTGGATGTAGGTGCCGAGGAGCGTGAAGAGCTTCGTCGTCTCCGAGAGCTCGTTGGCGCGCTGCCGCCAGCCGCGGTGGAAATCCATGAGGCTGGTGACGTAGAGGTCGGAGCGGCTGAGGCCGTAGCCGTCACCCCACATCATCGTCTGCGTGAGGCCTTCCACCCCGATGGGGAGCCACAGCGCGCCCGCCAGCGTGTGCCACGGGATCGAGACCTCGCTGACCTTCGCGCCGAGCTTGGCGAGGAGCTCGCCCGCCTTGCGCACCTTGGCGTCCACGTCGCGCTCGGAGTTGGGCAGGCTGAACCCTTCCTTGACGAGTCCGATCTTGAGGCCGTCGACACCGCGGCCGAGAGCCTCGGTGTAGGCGTGCACCTTCGGCGAGTACTGGCGCGGGTCGTACCCGTCGGCGCCCGCGATCACCTCGAGGAGCAGCGCGTTGTCCCGGACCGTCCGCGTCATCGGTCCCGTGTGGTCGACGTAGATCTCGATCGGCATGATGCCGGTGTAGGGGACGAGCCCGTGCGTCGGCTTCATCCCGTAGATGCCGCAGAACGACGCCGGCATGCGGATCGACCCGCCCTGGTCGCCGCCGATCGCCATGTCGGCCTCGCCCAGCGCGACCAGCACGGCGCTGCCCGACGAGGAGCCGCCGGCCGAGTAGCCCATCTTGTGCGGGTTGTGGACGGGGCCGGTGGCGTTGGTGTGGCTACCTCCGGATAGGCAGAAGTACTCGCAGTGCGCCTTACCGACGACGGTTCCGGCGGCATCGAGGATTCGCGTGACGATGGTGGCGTCGATCTCCGGCGTATAGCCCTCGAGGGTGGATGCGCCGTTCATCATCTGCACGCCCGCGAGCATCACGTTGTCCTTGAGGACGATGGTCTTTCCCTTGAGCTTGCCGCTCGGGGCGCCCTCCACCCGCGTCTTCACGTACCAGGCGTTCCGCGTGTTCGCCTCGGGCTGGGGGCGGACGCCGGGCGTGCGCGGGTACTTCACGGGGGGCAGGTTGTCCGGAAGCGAGTCGACGACGTTGTAGCCTTCGATGCTCGGCTTCATCAATCCGACGAAGGACGCGAGGTCGGCCTCGGTGAGAGCCAGGCCCATCTTCTCGGCGATCGCCTTGAGCTGATCTGAGGTCGGCGGTGACACAGCCATGGGAGCCTCCTTGGTCAGTTGGTCGTGATGCTTCGGTGGTCCTCGGGCCCTCCCTCTACGGCGCCAGGTAGCGCAGGAGCCGGGGGTCGTTCCTGATCGTCGCGGACGGGCCCTCGAGAGCGACCCGGCCGCGGTCCAGCACGTAGGCGTACCGGGCGACGGAGAGGGCGAGCTCGAGATGCTGCTCGACGAGAAGGAGCCCGATGCGGCTCGCAAGCTCGGCGAGCCGAGTGGCAATCTCCTCGATCACACCGATCCAGACGCCCTCGGTGGGCTCGTCGAGCAGGAGGAGCTTCGGGCGCGTGAGGAGTGCGCGGCCCACCGCGAGCATCTTGCGCTCGCCGCCGCTGAGGGTGCCGGCGCGCTGGTTCAGCCGCTGGCCGAGCTTGGGAAACAGGGTGAGCACCTCGTCGACGGCGCCGGGGTCGCGCCGCGTCACGGCACCGACGGCAAGGTTCTCACGCACCGACAACCGGCCGAAGACCGCGTGCTCCTGCGGCACGTACCCGAGGCCGCGCCGCACGCGCTGCTCGGTCGGCGTGCGGGTGTCGTCGCGCCCCCCGAAGGTGATCTGCCCTTGCCGCGGCGTCAGCTCTCCCACGATGCTCCTGAGCAGCGTGGTCTTGCCGGCGCCGTTGCGGCCGAGCACGGCCACCGCCCCCCGCTGGCCGGCCACCAGATCGACGTCGAACAGGGCCTGGCTATGACCGTAGTACGTCGACAGCCCGCGGACGGCGAGCAGAGGTGCGTCAGACACGGGTGAGGTAGACCTCCTGCACCTTGGGGCTCGCCTGGATGGCCTCGACCGAGCCGGTATCCAGCACGCTACCCTGGTCGAGCACGGTGAGCACGTCGGACACGTCGCGGATGAAGTCGAGGTCGTGCTCGACGATGAGGATGGCGCAACGGCTCTTGATCGGTGCGAGCAGCTCGCCGGTGAGACGGCGCTCCTCGAGGCTCATCCCGGCGGTGGGCTCGTCCAGCAGGAGAAGGGTCGGATCAGTCGCGAGGGCCATCGCGATCTCCAGCCACTGTTGCTCGCCGTGCGAGAGCACGCCCGCGAGCTGATCGGCCCGGCCGAGCAGCGGGAAGCGCTCGAGCGCGGCGGTGACGGCCTCGTGCCGCGCGCGTCGCGTGGCCGAGCGGAGCAGCGACACGAGCGAGTCGCGGGCCTGCAGGGCGAGCAGGACGTTGTCGTACACCGACAGCGACGGCAGCACGCTCGTGATCTGGAACTTTATGCTGAGGCCGGCCCGCGCGCGCTCCGAGGGCGCGGCACGCGTGAGGTCGCGGTCGGCGAAGCGGATGACCCCGGCGTCAGGCGTAAGCGCGCCGGCGATGCACTTCATGAGCGTGCTCTTGCCGGAGCCGTTGGGGCCGATGAGCCCGTGGATCTGGCCCGCCTCGACGCGAAGGTCGACGCCAGCCAGGGCCTGGAGCGCGCCGAAGCGCTTGCTGACGCCCGAGACCTCAAGCAGTGCCATGGCCGCTGCCTACTTCCGTGCGCGCGGGCGTGCGCACGGGCGCGCGGCCGAAGCGGCCGAATCGCTCGCGCTCGGTCACCACGAGCCCGACGAGCCCGCTGGGCCGGAAAAGAACGACGACGAGCAGGAGCAGCCCTAGCAGGATCGGCCAGAACGTGTGGAACGTATCGGCAAGGAGAAAGCTCACGTACTCGATGCTGGCCACGCCGATCACCGCGCCCACCAACACGCCCACCCCCCCGAAGAGCACGTAGAGCACGATCTGCGTGGACAGGAGCACGCCCAGCAAGTTCGGCCATACGAAGCCGTCGTGGAAGGCGGCAAGCGCGCCCGAGAGACCGCAGATGCCGCCCGCCAGCGTGAAGACGATGGCCTTGAAGTGCTGGACCCGGTATCCGAGAAAGCTCAGCCGCTCCTCCTGCTGCCGGATGCCCGCCAGGACGAGACCGAACTGGGAGCGCACCAGCACGCGGCAGAGGGCGTAGACGACGATGAGGACCGCGAGCGCCAGGTAGTAGTAGACCGGCCCCTCCGCGATGGTGAAGGGACCGGCCGTGAGGGGCGGGATCGAGGGGATGCCATTCTGGCCGCCGAGGTAGTACCAGCCGCGGGCGAGGCGGTCAGCCGCGTAGGCCCCGGTGAGCGTGCCGAGGGCGACAAAGATCGTGCTGGGCGGGTAGCGGCCGAGCAGGAGGAACCACGCCATGACGAGCGCGAGCACGAGGCCGATCAGGGTGCACGCGGGGATGATGACGAAGACCGACGTCAAGCCGGCGTCGCGGGCGAGGAGGGCGGCGCTGTAAGCCGCCGTGCCGTAGAAGAGGGCCTGCCCGAAGCTCATGATGCCGGAGTACCCCCAGAGCAGGTCGAAGCTCAGCGCGGGCAGGCAGAGGATCACGATACGTGTCGCCAAGACGATCCAGAAGTGGTCCAGCGCGAGCGGTAAGGCGAGCCCCACCGCGAGCAGCGCCAGCTCGAGGACGAGAATCATCCGGCGCCTCGCCCTAGCACTCCTTGGGGTCGACGAGCCCCTTGCTCTGCGAGACCACCTCGTAGCTCCCGCTCTTGGCGACGGCGATGTACATGTTCATCTTGCAGTGGCGCTTGCCCGGGACCATCTCGGCCCCTCCCCCGGGCCCCTGCTCGATGCGCGCGCGATCCAGGGCCGCCGCCACGCTCTCGCGGTCGACCTTCTTGGCGCGGTTGACGGCGGTCTCCCAGAGCTTGAGGCCGCGATACATGCCGGTTGCCGCGCTGCCCGCGGTGAAGAGGACGGTGCCCGGGTAGAGCTTGTCGTATTCGGCCTGCAGCTTGGCGCTGAACGGGTCGGCGATCGCGCGGAAGTAGTCGAGGCAGCTCGCGAGCCCCTCGAACTCGTGGGCGGCGTTGATGTTGAGGGTGTTCTCGTCATAATACACGCAGGACAGGCGCCCGCCGCGCTTGGTGAAGCCGGCCTCGTACAGCTGCTTGATGAAAGGGCCAACGCCGGGCGGGATGACCGTGTTGAAGACCACATTCACGTTGTTGGTCATGATCTTGTTCACGGTCGCGCTGTACTCGACCTGGTCGAGGGGGTAGTACTCCTCGAACACGACCTCGCCGCCACTGGCCTGGATGACTTTGCGCGCGTACTGGTTGAGCACCTTGGGCCAGATGTAGTTCGCGGAGGGGAGCGCGAAGCGCTTGCCGCCGTTCTTGATCAGCCAGGGAATGAACTCGTCACACTGCTGGGCCGGGGTGGGCCCGGTACAGAAGATGTACGGCGTGCATTCCTGCCCCTCGTAGAGCTGAGGATAGATATAGAGCGTCCGCCCCCGCGTCACGATCACGTCCTTGATGGCGTTGCGCATCGAGCTGGTGATGCCGCCGAACACCACGTCGACGCGGTCGCGCTGGATGAGCTTTCTGACGTTGTTCACCGCCACCGACTCGTTTGAGGCCGTGTCTTCGATGAAGAGCTGCAGCGAGCGGCCCAGCACTCCGCCTTTGGCGTTGATGTCGTTGACCACCATCGTCGCCACGTTCGCGTTCGCCTTGCCCGCGAAGCCGATGGGGCCGGTGAGGTCGGTCGCGATGCCGACCTTGATGGGGTTCGCCTGACCCCATGCCGGCGGAACGACAAAGCTACCGCGCCCGAGCGCCACCGCGCCGGCCGCCCAGGCGGCGCCGGTGAGGAGTGAGCGGCGGGCGAACGATGGGGTCGAGGCGGTCAGGTCGCGCTCTCGGTGCATGGGTCAGCTCCTTTCGGTGGAGAGAAGACCAGCGGGCCGGAACTTGACGATGACGATGGCAATGACGAACACGAGGACGTCGGCGAGGACCGGGCTGAGGACCCAGGGCAGCCCGGCGCTCAGGACGCCGATCACGGCGGCGCCGAGGGCGGGCCCCTCGAACGTGCCGATGCCGCCGAGGAGGACGGCGAGAAAGCCCTGTATCAAAAAGCGCACGCCGAGGTCGGCGAACATCGAGAAGATCGGCACCGTCAAGCCGCCGGCGAGGCCGGCGAGCCCGGCGCCGACGGCGAACGTGAGGGCGTAGACGCGGTTGGTCGAGATGCCGGAGGCGCGCGCGAGCGCGGGGTTCTCGAGGGAGGCGCGGATCGTGAGGCCGATGCCGGTGCGCGTCAGGAGGAGCCAGAAACCGACCAGCACAACCGCGGCGACGAGGATGATCACGCAGCGCCAGCGGGAGAGCTGGATCGAGCCCAGGCTGAACGAACCGATGAGGGGATCCGGCACCGAGTGGTAGAGACCGCCGATGAGGCCGCGCACGCCCTCGCGGATGACGAGGCCGATGGCGTACGTGCCGAGCATGGCGACAACCGGCGCGGCATAGAAGAACCGGATCACGCCCCGCTCGAGCGCGAGGCCGACGAGCGCCACCACGAACGGCGCCGCCATCATGCCCGCCCATACCGGATAGCCGTGGCTGTGCGTGAGGTAGACCGTATACGCGCCCAGCAGCAGGAACTCTCCGTGGGCGAAATTGAAGATCCCCATCATGCTCGCGATCACGCCGAGGCCAGTCACCATGAGGACCATGATGGCGCTGAAGCTCGCGAGGTCGAAGGCGACGCTGACGATGTTCTCCACGGCAATTCGCTCGATTCCGGGCCCGGGTGACGGCCCAGGGCCCTGAGAGTTGCACGATCTTCGCCCGGACTCAAGCATCACTCCGCCGGCTTACGGGCTGGCAGTCCTGTAGAAGTAACCGGGGAATCGCCGGACGGCCGCGATGTCCACGTCGGCGTAGAGGATGCCCTCGTCCTCCCCCAGGCTCTGGATGAAGCCCTGCGCCGAGTTGGTGCCGCCGGGCTTGCCCCTGAACCACTCGGCGAGCTCGGTGAGCGAGGTGATGGGCGGCGGCACGCAGACGGTACTGTAGCCGCCGGCGCGGGGGAAGCGCTCCACCGACTGCCCGTCGGCACCTCGCAGACGGAGCGAGCACGCCGCGATGTCGACGCCGATCACCGGCTTGCCGTACTGGATGTGGCGGCCGATAACGGTGGCGGGGTAGGCTTCGCCGAGCGCAAACCACCACGATGGGTTGAAGATGATGTCGACGCCCTGCTCGACGAGCGCGTCGGCCCCCTCCGAGAAGAAGGCGAAGTCGGCGCAGATGACGATGCCGAGCCGGCCGATGTCGGTTTCGAGCACGTGGTAGCCCTTGCCGGTGAGCACGCCGTTGTCGATCTCGCCCTGCGTGGGGTAGCACTTCGGTTGCCGGGCGAGGATGCGGCCGTCGGGTCCGATCACCGTTGCGGTGTTGTACCAGCGGGCGCGGGTGCCTTCGATCAGCCCGGCTACGACGAAGACGCCGAGGCGGCGCGCCGCCGCGCGGAGCTCTTCCTCGCCGACCCGGGGATAGAGCTCGGGGAAGCAGACGCAACCGGCGCCCGCCCGGGCCGCGGTCTCAAGCAAGGCGAGGGCGTGGGGAATGTCGCCGCCGTTCCACATGTCGTCGAAGAGATCGGACTGAGGACGCGCCTGGACGGCCGCGATCTTGATGGGTACGCTCATGGGGTCCTCCGGCCTGCGGCCGCCCGGCGCGGATCCAGGAGATCCCGCTGGGCGTCACCGAGGAGGTTGAAGCCGAGCACGGCGAGCATGATGGCCAGCCCCGGCGCCAGGACCAGCCACGGGGCGATGGTCATGTACTGGCGGCCGCGGCTCAGCATGTTCCCCCAGCTGGGCGCCGGCGGCTGGGTGCCGAGGCCGAGGAAGCTCAGCGCCGCCTCCACGAGGATGACGATCGAGAGGCTCAGACTCGCCTGGACGGCGAGGGTCGGCGTGAGATTGGGCAGGACGTGGGCGGCGAGGATGCGCCGGTGGGACGCCCCGAGGGCGCGTGCGGCCTGGACGAACTCCTGCGGCTTCAGGGCGAGGGTGGCGCTTCGGGCGAGCACGGCAAATTGCGGGAGCGTCAGAACCGCGATGGTGAGGACGAGATTGAACGTGCTCGGGCCGAGGGCCGCGACCAGGGCGATGGCGAGGAGAATCGGCGGGAAGGCGAAGAGCACGTCGAAAAGGCGCATGGCGAGGAGGTCCGGCGCGCCGCCCCAGTAGCCGAGACTCACGCCCAGCGTGGTGCCGACAAGCACGGCCAGCGCGACGGACGGGAACGCAACGCCAAGCGACACGCGGCTCCCGTAGAGGACACGGCTCAGGATGTCGCGGCCCACCTCGTCCGTCCCGAGCAGAAAGCGCGAGCCCGGCGGCGAGATTTCCGCGCCTGGGAAGATCGCGGTCGGCGCGTAGGGCGCCAGCCACGGCGCGGCCAGCGCCGCCACCAGGAGCCCGCCCACGAGGACGCCGCCTGCCAGGAACGATCCGCTGCGCAACCCCCGAGGCAGGCGCCCACTCCTCGTGCCCCCGGACTTGCCGTTCATGCGTAGAGGATTCGGCGGTCGATCAGGTGGTAGAGGAGATCGAGCGCCAGGTTGACGAGCACGGCGCCCGATGTCAGCAGCAGCACCGCGCCCTGGATGGTCGTGTAGTCCCGCTGGTAGATGGCGTTCACGACCAGGCGCCCCATGCCGGGCAGCGCGAAGACCTCCTCGATGATCACCGCGCCGCCGATGAGGTACACGAACTGGGTGCCGGCCATGGCGACGACGGGGATCAGCGCGTTCCGGAGCGCGTGCTTGAAGACGACGGCGCGGTCGGCCACGCCTTTGGCCCGAGCGGTGCGGACGAAATCCTGTCCCAGCACGTCCAGCATGCTGCTCCGCGTGAACCGCGCGACGATCGCCGAGATGGCGAGCCCCAGCGAGGCCGCCGCCGGCAGCATGCCGAGCAGGCTTCGGGCGGGGCTCTCGGTGAACGGCACGTGGCCGAGGGTGGGCAGCCAGGGCGCGTAGCGCGCCCCCCCGATGATCACCACCGTCCCGATGAAGAAGGCGGGCGCCGAGATGAAGAGCAGGGAGAAGACGCGCGTGGAGGCGTCGATGCTGCGCCCGGCCTGGGTGGCGGCGAGGACGCCGAGCGGGATGCCGACGGCCAGCGCGATGGACATCGCCATCAGCGCGAGCTGGAGCGTGACGGGGTAGCTCCGCGTCAGCTCGTCGCGCACCGAGAACCCCGTGACGAGGGAATGCCCGAGGTCGCCCCGCAGCACCTCGCCCAGCCACAGGAAGTACTGCACGACCAGCGGGCGGTCGAGATGGAGCGCCTGGATCAGCGCCTGCCGCGTCTGCTCGTTCTGGCTCGCCGTGATCCCGAGGAGGATGGTCACGAGGTCGCCCGGGATCAGGTGGATGAGCAGGAACGTGAGCACCGACACGCCGAGAAGCGTGGGGACCAGGAGGAGCAGTCGCTTGCCGACGTAGGCGGTCATGCCTTCACCGCCGGCAAGCGCCGCCCGTCAGCGATCGAGCCACGTCTGCTTGAAGAAGTGCCGGCTCCGGCTTCCCGGCTGCGTGCCGGGAATGGAGATGTAGCCCTTCACGGTGTCGCGGAGCACTTCCGTCGCGCCGGAGGCGTAGGGGAAGATCAGGTAGGCCTGGTCCGCCATGTGCCGCTGGAGGTCCCGGTAGATCGCGATCCGCTTGTCACGATCCAGGGTCGTGCGGCCCTGCTCGAGGAGCTGGTCGACCTGCGCATCCTTGAACTTGCCGAGGTTGATGTTCGACCCGCTGTGAAAGATGTCGTAGGCATGGGCGTCGGGGTCGGGCTGCCACACCAGGGGAATCATGCTCATGCCCTCGTACTCGGTGCGGACGAAGTTCTTCAGGGTCGCCCCCCACTCCACCTGCTTGAGCGTCACGCGGATGCCCGCGGCGGCCAGCTGCTCCTTCATGACCTCGGCCGTCCGGATGGTCTGGGGGAAGCGGGGCGACACCTCGAGCGTCGTGTCGAGACCGTTGGCGAGCCCGGCCTCGCCGAGCAGGCGCTTCGCCTGCGCCGGGTCGTGGGCGTAGTAGGGCAGGCCCTTGTCGTCGCCGGCGTAGCCGAACGGCGCGTCGCACGGCGGTATCTTCGTCGAGATCGCCCCCCGGCTTCGGAGCACGCTCGCGATGATTTCCCGCCTGCTTATCCCCACGCTCACCGCCCGCCGCACCCGCACGTCGGTGAAGGGAGGCTTCGTCTGGTTGAAGGCCATGCCGTGCTGCGCGCAGTACCCCTCCGGCTCACGGAGCACGATGCCGGTGGCGCCCTGGACCTGCCGGTCGATGAGCGGATCGACGGACCAGAGGTAGTGGACGGTGCCGGCCCGCAGGGCGGCCACGCGCGCGGCCTCGTCCGGGATGATACGGTACTCGATGCTGTCGAGATGGGGCAGGCCCGACTCGTAGTAGCTCGGGTTCCGCTTGAGGACGACCGTGTTGTCGGGAACGAACCGATCCAGCGCGAAGGGCCCGGTGCCGGAGGCGGTCTTTTGGAGGTCGCCGTGCTTCTCGACGAGGTCGCGCGGCACGATGGCCGAGTAGTGTGGCGTGGCGAGATACGCGAAGAAAGGGGCGAACGGCCGCTTGAGGACGAAGCGGACGGTGGACCGATCCGGCGCCTCGATCCGGTCGATGATCTGCCAGTTCGAGCGCCAGGGCGACGCCGTCTTCTCGTCGAGCATGCGCTCGAATGAATACTTCACGTCCTCCGCCACGAGGTCGCCCCCGTGGTGCCACGTGACGCCCTTCCGAAGCCGGAAGACGACCGTCGTGTCGTTGACGACTTGCCAGGATTCGGCGAGATCGCCCACGATGTTCATCTTGGGGTCGCGGCGCAGGAGGTTCGAGTAGACGTGCTCCGCGATCATCCAGCTGTGGGCGGCCGCGGATTTCTGCGGATCGAGCCCGGGCGGGCTGACGTCGGCGGCGACGATGAGCGTGCCGCCGCGCTTCGGCGTCTGGGCGGCGGCGGGCCGAGCGAGCGGCGGCGCCGCGAGCCCCACCAGCGTAAGCGCGCCCGCTTCGAGGAATGCGCGCCGGGTGTGACCGGGCTGGAAGTGGATCGGGTGGTCGGTACGGTCCGCCATGCCGCCCTCCAGGGCTTTCGTGCCAGTGAACTGACGTGTCGAGCTCCGCGTCCCCGCGACGTCGCCATCCTCCTCCGCGCACGCGATGACGTCAAGCGTCGGGTTGACTTGCTCTGCGCGGCTGACGAATAATCGCGCCACCACGCGCCCCGGGAGGAGCCACCGCTCATGACCCTACATCGATTCATCTCGACCATCTCGCTGATGTGCCTGGTCACCGTCGGCCTCGCTTTGCCGGCCACTGCCGACGAGCTGGTGGTGGCGACCTTCGGGGGCACCTTCGTCGACAACTCGAAGAAATGCCACGCGGCCGCCTTCGAGAAGGCCACCGGGTCCAGCGTGAAGTACGTGCTCGGCAGCTCGGTTCAGACGATGGCGAAGCTGCGCGCGGCGGGTGCGCGCGCGGAATTCGACGTCGCCTACATGGACAGCCAGATCGTCAAGCAGGCGAAGGCCGAGGGCCTGCTCCAGCCCCTCGAGCCCGGCAAGATCGGCGGCTGGGGCGATCTGTACGAGGCCTCGCGCGACAAGGACAGCTACTGGGTCTCGATGATGTTCGCCGGCACCGTCATCACCTACAACACGAACCTGGTGAAGACACCGCCGACCTCGTGGGCCGACCTCTGGAAGCCGGAATGGAAAGGCAAGCTGGCCATCCCCGACATCTCCGGCACTTCGGGCCAGCAGTTCCTGATGGCGGCGGCGCGCCTCAACGGGGGCTCGATCGAGAACATCGACCCCGGTTTCGAGGCCATCAAGAAGCTCAAGCCGAACGTCCAGATGATGTACACGCAGCCCGACCAGATCATCCCGCTGTTCGAGCGGGGCGACATCGCGGTGGCCGTGTGGTACACGGACCGCACCGGCGCCGCCGCGGCGAAGGGCGTCCCGGTGGCCGCGGCCTACCCGAAGGAGGGCGCGATCGGCATCGTGCCGACCGTGTCCGTTCCCAAGGCCAGCCAGAAGCGTGAGCTGGCCCAGAAATACATCGCCGCCCTCCTCTCGCCGGAGGGCCAGCTCTGCTTCGCCCAGTCGCAGTTCGCCGGCCCCACCAACAAGAAGGTGCAGCTCCCGGCCGATCTGGCGAAGCTCGTGCCCTATGGCGACCTCGTCCAGCGCATGTACTTCCCCGACACCGACTTCGTCGCGCGGAAGTTCCCCGAGTGGTCGGAGCGCTGGGGGCGCGAGATCGCGCGGTGAGCCCCGCCTCGCCGAGCGTGCGTCGCCGGCGGTGAGCGGCGCCGCGCCGGCGCTCCGGGTTTCCGGGCTTCGCAAGTCGTTCGGCGCGGTCGTCGCCGTCGCGGAGGTCTCCCTCGACGCCGCGCCCGGCGAGTTCCTCTCCCTCCTGGGGCCCTCGGGTTGCGGCAAGAGCACGGTGCTCCGCATGGTGGCCGGGCTCGTGGAGCCCGATGCCGGTCAGGTCGTCCTGGCTGGGGAGGACATCACGGCGGTGCCCGTCCATCGCCGGAACCTCGGCCTGGTCTTTCAGTCCTATGCGCTCTTCCCCCACATGACGGTGCACGAGAACGTCGCCTTTGGTCTCCGGCGGCGCGGAGTGGGCGAGGCCGAGCTGCGCCCGCGCGTCGAGCGCATGCTGGAGCTGGTCCGGCTCGGTCCGCTCGGCGCGCGCTATCCGCGCGAGCTCTCCGGCGGCCAGCAGCAGCGCGTCGCCCTCGCCCGCGCGCTCGTCACCGAGCCCAGCGTGCTCCTGCTCGACGAGCCGCTCTCCAACCTCGACGCCCTGCTCCGCGACGAGATGCGGGTGGAGCTGAAGCGGCTGCAGGAGCGGCTCGGCACCACGATGATCTTCGTCACCCACGATCAGGCGGAGGCGCTGATCCTGTCCGACCGCGTGGTGGTCATGGAGGCCGGGCGCGTGGAGCAGATCGGCCGGCCGGAGGAGGTCTATCGCCGCCCGGCCACGCCGTTCGTCGCGCGCTTCCTGGGGCGGGCGAACTTCTTCACCGGCACCGTCGCGGCGACCGACGCGGGCGGCATCGTCGTTGCGGTCGAGGGCGGGCTCTCCGTTGTGGTCACGCCGCGCGCGGGCGTGGCCCCGGGACAGCGGGTGCAGGTGGCGATCCGCCAGGAGAGTATTCGCCTCGGGCCACCGGGCGCCGGCATCGATCGCGCCAACCGCTTCGCGGCGACCGTGGTGTTTCACGCCTTCGCGGGGCAGGCGCATCACTATGTCGTACAGCTGGCGGACGGGCGCGAGCTGGAAGTGGCGGCGCCCGGCGGGGCGCCGGCGCTCGCGCGCGGGGCGCCTGCGGTCGTCGAATGGGGTCCCGACGACGTGGTGCTCCTTCCCGGCGCCGACGGAGGCGCGCGGTGAGGGGCGGGCGCGGCTGGGCGCTGCTCCTGCCCGCTGTGCTTCTCCTCCTCGTGGCCTTCGTGCTCCCCATCGGCCTGCTGGTGCCGACCAGCTTTCGCCCCTACGTCCCGCTGGTCGGCATCACCAGCGGGTTCACCGCCGGCTACTACACCCGTCTCGTGACGGACTCGTACTACCTCGAGATCATCGGCCGGACCCTCGCGCTGGGGCTGACGGTGACGCTCTCCACGTTGCTGATCGGCTATCCGCTGGCGTACTTCCTCGCGCGCACCACCTCGCGGTGGCGCAACTGGCTGACCATCCTCGTCGTCTTCCCCTTGTACCTGAACCTCGTCGTGCGCACCTTCGGCTGGATCGCTTTGCTCGCGCAGAACGGCCTCGTGAACCAGGCGCTCCAGACGCTGGGCCTGGTCCAGGAGCCGGTGAAGCTCCTGTTCAACTTCGCCGGCCTCCTCATCGCGTTGACGCACATCTTCCTGCCCTTCATGGTGCTCGTCCTCATCGGCCCCATCCAGAACATCCCGCGCGATGTGGAGGATGCCGCTCGCGTCCTCGGCGCCTCCTGGGGCAGCACCTTCCTGCGCGTGACCCTCCCCCTCTCGGCGCCCGGCATCCTCTCCGGCTCCATCCTCGTGTTCGTCCTCACCATCAGCGCCCTGGTGACCCCGCGCCTCCTCGGCGGTCCGACGTATCAGGTGATGTCCACCCTCATCTACGATGAGTTCCTCCAGCGGCTCAACTGGCCGGCGGGCTCCGCGGAGGCGCTGCTGCTCACGTTGATGGTGCTGGCGCTCGTCTTCCTGTCCGGCGTCCTCGCGCGCCGGACCGGAGCCCCCGCGTGACGGCGGCGCGGGTCCGCGGGTGGCTGTTGCGGGCATGGGTGGCCCTGGTCTTCGGCTTCCTGATGCTGCCCGTCGTCGTGGTCGCGCTCGCGTCCTTCAGCCGCACCTCGTACCTCACCGTGCCGCCGAAGGGGCTGACCCTGCGCTGGTTCGTCGCGGTGCTCGGCGATCCCGAGTACGTCCACGCCATCGTCTTCAGCCTAGGCCTGGCTCTCGTCGCGACGGTGGGATCCCTCGCCGTCGGCGTGGCCGCGTCCTATGCCTTGCTGCGCCGCCGCGTACCCGGCGGCGCCGTCGTCTCGGCGGTGCTGAACGCGCCCCTCATCTTTCCAGGCGTGGTGGTGGGGGTCGCGCTGCTGCAGTTCTACGCGCTGGTCCACATGAACGGCACGCTGATCGGCCTGGCTCTCGCCCACATGGTGATCACCGTGCCCTATGTCGTGCGGGCGGTGATGGCGAGCCTCCAGGGCATCGATCCCGAACTGGAGAGCGCCGCCCGCGTCCTGGGCGCCAGCGGGCCGGTCGCCTTCTTCACGGTCACGCTGCCACTCATCCGCCCCGGCATCGCCGCGGGCGCGCTCTTCTCGTTCATCGTGTCGTTCGACAATGTGCCGGTGTCGATCTTCCTCCTGGGGGCGGGCCAGATGACCCTCCCCGTGAAGATCTTCACCGCCATCGAGTACGGGGTGGATCCGTCCATCGCCGCCATCTCCACCATGCTGATCGCGCTCACCGGCCTCGGACTCGCCGCCGCCGAGCGCTGGATCGGCTTTCACCGGTTCGTCTGAGGGAGGGAGTCTCATGGCGTCTGCCGTCGAGGGCCGGCTCTTTGGACGAATCGCGATCGTCACCGGCGCGGCCAATGGGATCGGCCGTGCCAGCGCGCTGCGCCTGGCCCGCGAGGGGGCCGATCTCGTGCTGGTCGATCGGGAGGCGGACCTCTTGCAGGAGGCGGCGCGCGCCGTCGAGGCGGGCGGCCGGCAGGCGTTGCCGATCGTGGCGGACTGGACCGATGCCGACGCCGTCCGGGACGCGGTGGAGGCGGCCCGGGGGCGATTCGGCCGCATCGACATCCTGTTCAACAACGTGGGCCAGAGCGCCCGCGAGCGCGCCAGTGAGTTCCATTTTTCGGTAGAAGAAACGTGGCGGTTCGTCATCGAAGTCTCGCTCCTCACCACCATGCGGGCCACGCGCCTGGTGGTCGAGGAGATGCGCGACCGTCGCAGCGGCCGCATCGTCAACATGTCGACGGAGTCCGCCTTCTACGGCGACGTGGGGTTCGTGGACTACGCGGCGGCGAAGATGGGGGTGGTCGGCTTCACCCGCTCCCTCGCGCGTGAGCTGGCGCCCTTTCACGTCAACGTCAACGCGGTGTGTCCCGGCGCCATCCGCACCCGCGCGCACGATCGGCTGCCGCGGGAGGTGATCGACAAGGTGCGAAACAGCGTGCCCATGGGGTACGTGGCCGAGCCCGAGGACGTGGCCGGCGTCGTCGCGTTCCTGGCCAGCGACGACGCCCGCTACATCACCGGGCAGTCGATCCTGATCGACGGCGGCCGGTGGATGATCTGACCTGGGTGATGCGCGGGGGGACGTCCGCCACCCGGGCGAAGGGAAGCGCCACCGGGGGCACCCCTCACTTCCGTCCTGCCGGATACAGCGGACCGTGTTCCTTGCCCCATCGGTGACAGGAGGCTATAGTAGGTCCGAATCTGCAATGAGCAGGTCGCCCAGGCTGAGTTGCCCGCACGGGGAGGAGATTCCAGGATGAAGCGTCTCAGTCGTCGACAGTGGCTCAGCGGCGTGGGCGTCACGGCTGCTGCCGGGGCGCTTGGGGTGCCGTCCGTCCACGCCCAGAAGCGCGGTCCGACCCTCCGCTTCGCGGCGGAGGCCGATCTCAAGGTCCTCGATCCGGTCTGGCAGACCGCCTACATCACCCGCAATCACGGCTACATGGTGTACGACACTCTCTTCGGTACGGACGAGGGCTTTCGCATCAAGCCGCAAATGGTCGACCGGGTCACCGTGTCTCCGGACAGCATGAAATACACGTTCATGCTGCGAGACGGCCTCCGGTGGCACGATGGGCAACCTGTCCTGTCGGAAGATTGTGTGGAGTCACTGAAGCGCTGGGGAAAGAAGGATCGCTTTGGCCAGCTGCTCATGGCGCACACGGGGAAGCTCGCTCCCGTCGACAAGAGGACGTTCACGCTCGAGCTCGCGGAGCGGTTCGGCCCCGTGCTCGACGCCCTCGGAAAGCCGTCGAGCAACGTGCCCTTCATGATGCCGGCGCGGATCGCGTCCACGTCTCCGGACGAGCAGATCAAGGAAGTCGTGGGCTCCGGACCGTTCAAGTTCGCGAGAGACGACTGGCAACCGGGCAAGCAGGCCGTGTACGTGCGTAACCCCGACTACGTCCCGCGCGCCGAGGCGCCGAGCGGCTCAACCGGTGGCAAGAAGGTGTACGTCGACAAGGTGATCTGGCGGTACATCCCCGACCCCATGGACGCGGCGGCCGCCCTCGAAGCGGGTGAGGTGGACTGGTGGCAGGAGCCGCCGCTCGACTTCATGCCGAAGATCGAGCAGAACCCTGACCTGCAGACGTTCCTCTTTGATCCCCTCGGGGCCCAGGGCTGGCTCCGGCCGAACCATCTCCACCCGCCGTTCAACAACCGGAAAGCGCGCGAGGCACTGCTCCACATGATGGACCAGGTGACATATCTTGCTTGGGCCATCGGACCGTCGAAATACTATCGGTCCTGCCATTCGGCCTTTGCCTGCGGTAGCCCTTACACGACAACGGTCGGCGCCGAGTCGATCATGAAGCACAACCTCGACAGGGCGAGACAGCTCGTGAGGGAGTCGGGCTACGATGGCCGGCCGATCGTGGTGATCCATGTCACCGACCGGCTGCACATGAACGCCGCGGCGATCGTCACGCGTCAGCGGCTCGAGTCGATCGGCTTCAAGGTCACCCTCAAGCCGATGGACTGGTCGACGAACCTGATCGTGCGGGCGCGCAAGGAACCACCCGACAAGGGCGGCTGGAACCTGCTTCACACGTGGTTTCTGGCCGCGGACGTTATGAATCCCGCCGTCCACTTCGCCTTGTCGGGCGCCGGTCCGCGCGCCTGGTTCGGCTGGCCGGACGTCCCTGAGCTCGAGAAGCTCGTCACCGACTGGGTGCGCGCGACCGATGACACAAGACGGAAGCAGCTCGCCGCCGAGATCCAGAGGGTCGCCCTCAGCGAGGTGACATACGTACCGTGGGGAGAATGGTTCCAGCCAACGGCCTTCCGCAAGAACGTCCACGACGTCCTCAAGTTCGTCGCGCCGATCTTCTGGAACGTGAAGGTCACGTAAGACCGATCGCGGCGCCCCGCGAATCTCATCGGCCTGGGGCGCGCGCCTCGGCGCGCAGCGCCGGCCGCACCGCGTCGGCGACCTCGTCGCAGCGGGCCAGCCAGACCCGCGGATGGCCGAGGATGTACTGGATCAGCTCCTCGAGGAGCGTGATACGGGAGGGGCGCCCGATGATCTGGGGATGCATGGCGAGGCAGAAGTACCGGTCTTCGCGATAGAGGACGTCGAACTCCCGCCGCCAGGCCTCAAAGACCGCCGAGGGCGCCTGCATGGTTCGCCCGGGGAGCGTGATCGAGTACTGGAAGAACGGGGCGTCGTCCAGCACCCACGCGAAGGGGAACTCGACGATGTCGGTGAGCCGGCCGTCGATCGTGTGAAGGTAGGGCGAGTCGTCGTCAAAGTAGTTCGAGGAGTAGCCGAACCCGTACTCCTGGAGCATCCGGAGGGTGTGCGCGCTGAATTCGGCCGCCGGCGAGCGGTAGCCGACCGGCTTCCGGCCCGTCATGCGCCGGATGATGTCGATGCCCTTGTCCATCTCCTCACGCTCCTGCTCGAGCGTCAGGTTGACGATCCAGGCGTGGGACCACGAGTGGTGGGCGATCTCGTGGCCGCGCTTGAGGATCTCCTCGACCATCGCGGGCCGCTGCTCCATGATGAGACCCGGGACGAAGAACGTGACCTTCAGCCCATAGCGGGCGAGGAGGTCGAGAATGCGCGGCATGCCCACCTTCCAGCCGTAGGCACCCTGGCTCATCACGATGGGGCGCTCGGCGTTCTTGGGATCGCGCCCTGTCCACATGGTCTCGGCGTCGATGTCGAAGCTGAGGAGCACCGGGAATCCGTTGGGCGAGAGCGGCATGGAGCGCCTCCGGAGCGCAGGGTCAGAGGGGCATCGGGCGCGCGCAGGGGCGCTCGCGCTCGAGGTGCTCGGCCAGGGCGAGCACGCGGCGATCGGCGTACCAGGGACCAACGATCTGGAGCCCGATAGGCAAGCCATCCGACGACCATCCGCACGGCAGCGAGACGGCCGGGTGGCCGGACAGGTTGAAGGGCCACAAGTACGGATACCAGGCGCCGCGGATGGAACCGGCGGCCTCGCCGCCGATGGAGATCGGCTCGGAGGGATCGTGGTCCACGGCGAGCGCGGGGCGAGCGACGGTCGGCGACACGAGGAAGTCGAAGCGCTGGAAGAGGGCGTGGATGCGACGATAGATGGCCGTCCGCTGGCCGAGCGCAATCGCCCAATCGGCCGCGGACCACCGCGCGCCGGCTTCGACGGTCTGCCGCAGGCTCGGCGCCACCTTGTCGCCGAACTTCGCCATGTGCGGGCCGACGCGCGCGGCCAGCCCACCCTGGAGCACCACCAGGAAGGCGTCCTCGAGGGCGGCGAAGTTCTCCTCCACGGTTTCCACGCGAGCGCCCCGGCGCTCGAGATGGCGCACCGCCGCCTCGCAGGAGGCGAGGACTTCCCCGTCGACGAGCCGGTTGCCCACCCGGGGGAGCCAGCCGACCCGCAGGCCGCGCACCTCGATACCGCGGGGATCGTCCGGCGGCTCCGGTCGCGAGTGAGGATCGGCGGAATCGAGCCCGACGATCACGTCGAGGCAGGCGGCGACCTCGGCCACGCTCCGCGCCATGGGCCCGATGTAGGAAGTGGTCGAGAACAGATCGGCCTGGTGGACGTGCGGGACGCGTCCCAGAGTGGGCTTGAGCCCGACGACGCCGCAGCAGGCGGCGGGAATGCGGATGGACCCACCTCCGTCAGTGCCGAGCGCCAGGGGGCCCTGGCCGGTGGCGACCGCGGCCGCGGCGCCGCCGGACGAGCCGCCCGCCGTGCGGGCGAGATCCCACGGATTCCGCGTTGCGCCGAAGACGGGGCTATCGGTCAACGGCTTGTGTCCGAACTCGGGTGTCGTCGTCTTGCCGATGAGGATGGCGCCGGCTTCGCGCAGCCGGCGGACCGGCACCGCGTCCTCGGTCGGCACCTGGTCGGCGAAGATCACCGAGCCCATCGTCGTCCGGATCCCCTTGGTGAACAGCAGATCCTTGACCGAGAACGGCACGCCGTGGAACGGGCCGAGATCGCCGCCTGCCATCAGCGTCGCCTCGGCCCGGCGGGCGGCCTCCCGGGCCTCGTCCGCGGCCACGGTGATAAAGGCATTCACGGTCGGCTGGAGCGCCTCGATCCGCCGGAGAACGGCATCGACCACCGCGACGGGGGAGATGGCCTTCGTGCGGATCTGCCGGGCGAGGGTCAGCGCATCGGTCCGGATCATGGCGACGCCAGTCTACCTTGCCACAACGGGAGCGAGACGGCGCGTCCTTGACACCCTTCGGCCCCGGCGATAGCATCAGCGCGCTCCTCTGGCTCGACCAAAACCTTGGCGGCAAGCGCAGACCACTCAGTGAAGGAGGGCCTCATGCGAAGGACGATCCGGGCCGTGGCGACGCTCCTGGCCATCTTCGCCGCGACGGCGGGCGTGGGTCTCGTGGCGAGCGGCCAGGCGTGGGCGGCGGGCGAGCGGGACATCACCATCGCCCAGGGCATCGACGCCGAGTTCCTCGACGTGCAGATGACCAACAACATCGTGACGCTGATCATCAACGGGTCCATCTACGACACGCTCCTCACGCGCGACAAGCAGCTCCAGATCGTCCCCGCGCTCGCTACCTCGTACAAGCTCGTGAGCGAGAAGGTGTGGGAGGTCAAGCTCCGCCCGGGCGTGAAGTTCCACAACGGCGAATCCTTCGACGCCGACGCGGTGAAATTCTCGTTCGAGCGGATCAACCGGGCGGACTTCAAGTCGCCGCAGAAGGGGTGGTTCGGCACCATCGAGCGAGTCGAGGTCGTAGACCCCTTGACCGCGCGGTTCCATACCAAGGTGCCCGATCCCGCCATGCCCGCGCGCATGACCCTCATGTATCAGCTGGCGCCGAAGTACGTGGCCCAGGTGGGCGATGCGCAGGCCAATCTCAAGCCGGTGGGCACGGGCCCCTTCAAGTTCGTGGAGTGGACGAAGAACGAGCGGATCGTGGTGGAGGCCAACGACGCGCACTGGAGCGGCAAGCCGGCGGTGCGCCGGGCAACGTGGCGGCCCATCCCCGAGCTCGGCTCGCGCATCGCCGCGCTGCAGACCGGCCAGGCCGACCTCATCGTCAACGTCCCGCCGGACCAGATCCAGGCGCTCCAGGCGAGCAAGAACGTGCGCATCGAGAAGACGCCGAGCTGCCGGATCATCTCCTTCACCATCGCCCAGATCAAGGGCGGGGCCCTCGCCGACCGTCGGGTGCGGCAGGCGTTGAACCACGCCGTCGACATGCAGGGGATCCTCGACGCCGTCCTCCTTGGGAACGGCAAGCGCATCAACTCCTGGATGCCGCCCAATGTGTGGGGCCACGACCCGAGCATCCCCTTCTACGAGTACAACCCGAAGAAGGCCAAGGAGCTCCTGGCGGCGGCGGGGCAATCGAACCTGAGCGTGACCATCCAGGCCCCGAATGGTCGCTGGGCCATGGACAAGGACATCGCCCAAGCGGTGGCGGGGCAGCTCACGGAGAACGGCATCAAGGCCAACGTGAAGATCGTCGCCGAGTGGGGAGCCTACGTCCGCTCCATCCTCGACCACAAGACCGAGGACATCGCCATGAGCGGCTGGTGCCTGCCGAGCCTCGAGCCCGACCACTGGGTGACCCCGAACCTCTTCACCGGAGAGCCGGTGTCCCAGTACTCGAACCCCGAGGTCGACAAGCTCATCCTGCAGGCCCGCTCCGAGATGAACACGGAGAAGCGGAAGCAGCTCTACAGTCAGCTCCTGCGGCTGATCCGGGACGACGCGCCGTACATCTTCGGGTACCAGCAGATGGACATCTACGGCGTCAACAGCCGGCTCAAGTGGACGCCGCGGGGCGACGAGTCGATACGGCTGACCGAGATCTCCTTCTAGCCAGTTCCAGATTGGCTCTTCCACTCACTCCCCCTCTCCGCCCAGGGGAGAGGGAAGGGTGAGGGGGCCGCCCATGCTCGCCTACCTCCTGCGAAGGCTCCTGCAGAGCCTCTTCGTCCTCCTCGGCGTCTCCGTGATCGTCTTCGGGCTCCTCCACCTCACCGGCGATCCGACGCGCCTGCTCCTGCCACTCGAGGCGCGCGAGGAGGACGTTCGGCAGCTCCGCGCCCTGCTCGGGCTCGACGACCCCCTGTGGGTCCAGTACGTCCGCTTCCTCTCGCGGGCCGTCCGCGGCGACTTCGGCCTCTCGTTCAAGCACCAGGTCCCCGCGCTCACCCTGATTTTCCAGACGCTCCCCGCCACCCTCGAGCTCACGGCAGCCGGGCTCGGCCTGGCCCTGGCGGTGGCCGTCCCCGCCGGCATCCTCGCCGCGCTCCGACGCAACTCCCTGCTCGACGCGATCTGCTCGGTGGGCGTCCTGATGGGCCAGGCGATGCCCGTGTACTGGCTCGGGCTCCTCCTGATCATGGTCTTCGCGGTCGGGCTCGGCTGGTTTCCGGCGGCGGGCCGCGACGGGCTCGCGTCGCTCGTGTTACCCGCCACCGCACTCGGCGCCTTCTCGATGGCGCGCATCGCCCGCATGGCGCGCTCGGGCATGCTCGAGGTGCTGGCCCAAGATTACGTCCGCACCGCCCGCGCCGCCGGCGTGCGCGCCTTCCTCGTGACGTACAAGTACGCGCTCAAGAACGCCGCCATCCCCCTCGTCACCATCGTCGGGCTCGAGTTCGGCATTCTCCTGGGCGGCGCGGTAATCACCGAGACGATCTTCGCCTGGCCGGGAGTCGGCCGACTCGCGGTGGACGCGATCTTCAGCCGCGACTATCCGCTGGTGCAGGCCATCGTCGCGATGCTGGCGACGCTCTTCGTCCTCATCAACCTCGTGATGGACCTGATCTACACCTATCTCGATCCCCGCATCGTCTTCGTGCGGAGCAAGCAGTGAGCGAGGCCGCGAGCCCGACGGCGGTGTGCCCGCTCCCGCCCGTGGCCATCCCCGCCCGCCGCCGGATGAGCTTCCGCGCCGTCTTCGGGATCGCGGTGCTGCTGATCATGGGTGGCGCGGCCCTGGCGGCCCCGCAGATCGCCCCGTGGGACCCGGGGCGGCAGATGCTCGCCAAGCGCCTCCGGCCGCCCGCCTGGCAGGCGCGGGGCCTCTGGGAGCATCCGCTCGGCACCGATCACCTCGGGCGGGACATCCTGAGCCGGATCGTCCACGGCGGCCGGATCTCTCTCGGTGTCGGTCTCTCGGCAGTGACGCTCTCCTGCCTCATCGGTGTATCGCTCGGCCTCCTCGCCGGCTTCTACGGAGGCCGCACCGACGCGCTCGTCATGCGCGTGGTGGATGTGTTCCTCGCCATCCCCTACATCCTGCTGGCGATGGGGGTCGTTTTCGCGCTCGGCCCGAGCCTCGTGAACGTGATCCTAGTAATGGCCGCCACCCGCTGGGTGCAGTTCGCGCGGATCGTCCGCGCCGACGTGCTGTCGATTCGCGAGCGCGAATTCGTGAGCGGTGCCCGCGCGCGCGGCAACCGGTCTGTCCGCTTGTTGCTCAGGCACGTGTTGCCGAACGCGCTGACCCCGATCATCGTGGTGGCCACTCTCGAGCTGGCGTTCATGATCATCTACGAATCGGCGCTGTCGTTCCTCGGACTCGGCGTCCAGCCGCCCACGCCCACCTGGGGCTGGATGCTCGCCGACGGGCGGAACTACATCGCCACCGCGTGGTGGCTCGCCACCTTCCCCGGGCTGGCGATCATGCTCACCGTGCTCGCCGTCAATCTCCTCGGCGACTGGCTGCGCGACACCCTCGACCCGCGCTTGAAGGTCTAGCGTGCCGCCGCTCCTCACGGTTCAGGGCCTCGAGACCCACTTCGCGACGAGCCTGGGCGTTCTCCGCGCGGTGGACGGGGTGAGCTTCTCGATCGACAAGGGCGAGGTGCTCGGGCTGGTTGGGGAGAGCGGTTGCGGGAAGAGCGTGACGTCGCTGTCCATCATGCGGCTGGTTCCGCCGCCCGGGCGCATCGCGGCCGGGCGCGTCCTGTTGGAGGGCGAGGATCTGCTGGCCAAGGATGGGGAGGCCATGCGGCGCGTGCGTGGCGCCCGGATCGCCATGATCTTCCAGGAGCCGATGACTTCCCTCAACCCCGTGTTCTCGATCGGCGACCAGATCGCCTCGGCCGTCCGCGCGCACGGAGGCGGCGGCACGCGGGAGGCCTGGGAGCGCACGGAGGCCATGCTCGACCTGGTCCAGATCCCTTCGCCGCGCCAGCGGGCCCGCGACTACCCGCACCAGCTCTCGGGCGGCCTGCGCCAGCGCGCCATGATCGCGATGGCGCTGGCCGCGGGGCCGGCGCTGCTGATCGCCGACGAGCCGACCACGGCCCTCGACGTCACCATCCAGGCGCAGATCCTCGACCTGCTGCGGAGGCTCCAGGCGGAGCGGGGCATGGCGGTGCTGCTGATCACCCATGACCTCGGTGTCGTCGCCGAGATCTGCCACCGCGTCGCGGTCATCTATGGCGGGCGCATCGTCGAGATGGCGCCGGTGGCGCGTCTCTTCGCCCGGCCGATCCATCCCTACACGCGAGGGCTCCTCCAGTGCCTGCCGCATCCGAGCCGATTCGGGCAGCCGCTCGTCTCCATCGAGGGCGTGCCGCCCGATCTCCGCCGGGGCGGCGTCGGCTGCCGCTTCGCCCCGCGCTGCGCGTACGCCATCGCGAGCTGCCGCCGCGACGATCCCGTGCTCGAGGAGCGGGAGCCCGGGCACTTCGTGGCCTGCCCGGTGGTGTCGTGATGGCGGGCCCGCTGCTCGAGGTGGAAGACCTCGTCAAGCAGTTCCATGTTGGCGGCGCGTGGCTCGCCCGTCGGCAGCGCGTGATCCGCGCCGTGGATGGGGTGAGCTTCACGCTCGAACCGGGCGAGACGCTGGGCCTCGTGGGCGAGTCGGGCTGCGGCAAGTCCACCACGGGCCGGCTCATCCTGCGCCTGATCGAGCCCAGCGCGGGGAACATCCGCTTCGAGGGACGGGACCTCCTCGCTCTGTCCCCGCACGAGCTCTGGGCCGCGCGGCAGCGCTTGCAGATCGTCTTCCAGGACCCCTTCGGCTCGCTCAACCCGCGGATGCGGGTGGGGCGCATCATCGCCGAGCCGCTGGCGATCTATGGTCAGGGGGACGCCGCAGCACAGCGCCGCCGGGCGGCCGAGCTGCTCGAGGTGGTGGGGCTCGATCCCGGCTTTGCCGAGCGCTTCCCGCACGAGCTCTCCGGTGGCCAGCGCCAGCGCATCGGCATCGCGGCGGCCCTGGCGCTGCACCCGAGCCTCATCGTGGCCGACGAGCCGGTCTCGGCGCTCGACGTCTCGATCCAGGCCCAGGTGCTCAACCTTCTGATGGACCTCCGTCGCCGCTTCGGCCTCACCTATCTCTTCATCTCCCACGACCTGCACGTGGTCCTGCACATGTCGGATCGCGTGGCGGTGATGTACCTGGGCGAGATCGTGGAGATCGGGACGCGTGACGTCATCCATCGGGAGCCTAAGCATCCCTACACGCAGGGGCTGCTGTCGGCCATCCCCGTCGCCGATCCCGCGCGGCGCCGCGATCGGATCATCCCGAAGGGGGAAGTGGGCAGCGGCCTCGAGCTGCCGGCCGGCTGCCGCTTCCACCCGCGCTGCCCGGCTGCCTTCGACCGCTGCCGGGTGGAGCGTCCCGTCCCCCGCGCCGTCGGTCCCGGTCACCAGGCCGCCTGCCACCTCTATGACTAGCAGTCCGTGGTGAAAGCCTCAGCGTTCAGGCGGCGCGCACGGCAGTCCATGCTCAGGTGTGGCTAGTCCATCGGTCGGAGGTCGGACAGCATCGTCGGCACGAGTTCGGAGACGGTCGGATGAATGTGCATCGCGCGGCGGATCACCGTCCACGGCGCCTTTGCGTACATCACGTCGAGAATCGAGTGGATGACCTCGTCGCCGCCCGTGCCGAGGATCGCGGCGCCCAGGATGGCGCCGGTCTCGGCGTCGACCGCGATCTTCATGAATCCCTGAGTCTCGCCCTTTTCGACCGCGCGTCCGACGCGCGTCATCGGCCGCTTGGCGATGAGCGCCTTGCGCCCGCTCTTGCGAATCTCTCCCTCCGTCATCCCGGCCCGACCGAGCGGCGGATCGACGTACAGCGCGTATGCGGTGATCCGATCGCTCACTCGGCGCGGATCGTTCTCGAGCAAGTTGGCGATCACGATCTCCCCGTCGTTGTACGAAGTGTGCGTGAAAGCCCCCTTGCCGTTGCAATCGCCGAGCGCCCAGATTCCCGGGACGCCCGTGCGGAGCTGGTCGTCGACCACGACGTAGCCCCGCTCGTCGACCGCGACCCCCGCCTTCTCGAGGCCCAGATCGTCGGTATTGGGACGGCGGCCGACGGCGAGCAGCACGTGCGTGCCGTGCACTCGCGGCGCACCGTCGGCACAATCGACGTTGGCGACGATCTCTTCGCCGCGTTTGGCGAAGCTGATGCACTTCGCGTTCGCGCGCACCTCGACACCCTCGTGCTCGACGATCTCCCGGATCGCGGTCGACACGTCTTCGTCCTCGCGGCCGACGAGCCGCGGCCCCATCTCGATGACCGTGACCTCGGCGCCGAAGCGCCGAAACATCTGACCGAATTCGAGACCGATGTAACTGCCGCCGACGACGATCAGGTGCCTCGGTAGAAAGTCCACCGACATCATCGAGCTGTTGGTGAGACCAGTCGATCTCGCGAAGCCCCGGCATGTCGGGAACGAGCGCCCGGCCGCCGACGTTGATGAAGATCTTGTCCGCGTGGAGGCGCTCTCCGCCGACGCTCACCTCGTGCGCGGATTCGAAGCGGGCGTGGCCCTGGTAGACGGTGCAGTTCTCCATGTTCCGCAGCCAGTCTTCGAGACCGGTGCGCGACGCCTTCGAGACCGCGTCTTTCCGGGCCATGACCCGCTTCATGTCGACACGCACCGAGCCGACGTCCACGCCATACTCGGCGGCGCGAGCGGCCATGCGCGCCGCGTACGCGCTCGCCACCATCGTCTTGGTCGGAATGCAGCCGGTATTGACGCACGTTCCGCCGAAGGCGTTGCGCTCGATGACCGCGACTTTCATTCCGGCGCCCGCGAGACGCGAGGTCACGTAAGGGCCGGCTTGGCCGGTGCCGATGACGATCGCGTCGTAGGCAGTCACGACGGCAGCTCCGTGCCCGCCTGCTCCGCGACCATGTACGCGGCGTACCACTCCGGCCAGTTCGCATCCCTCCCCTGGCCGAGCCGGGCCTCGTACTTACCGTGGGCGGCCTCGGCACGCCGAAACGCGTCCGCCAGATCGTTCGCGGACGCGAAGCTCGTCACCCCGGAGTCGATGCGCCCGGCCAGCCGCGTCGTGACCTCCTGGAACAGCCATCCGTTGCCGTCTGGATCACGGAACGAGGCAAACGAGCGGTAGCTGCCACGCTCGGGATCCGGACCGCTGGTCCGACGCCGCCCAAATAGATAGGGCTCGTCCGTGCCAGCGTACACGCCGTCGCTGTGGAACACCTCGCTCACCTCGACGCCGCGACCGCGGAGCTCGTCGCGGGCGGCCGCGATGTCGGAGACGATCAGGTACAGGCCCTGAGCGGAGCCAGGCGCCGCCGCGGTGACGTTCTTGCCGAAGATGACCGAGCACCCGGAGCCGGGCGGCGTGAACTGGATCACGCGGAAGTCGTCACCGCTGGCGAACTCGGCGTCGAGCCTCCACCCGAGCCTCCCGTAGAATTCCTTCGCGCGGTCGACATCCGAGACGGGGATGACGACGATCTCGAACTTCATGTCGTTGCTGCGGACCTTCGTCGTGCTCATAGCGGCCTCCTGAGTTGTGTCAGCTCGTGTGCATCCGAACGATTCGAATGCGATGTACGGACGGAATTGACGCTATCGCAGAGTCGACGCATCGGACGATGTTATCGGTCACGCATCCCTGGCCGCCCCGCTCCTTCACCCGAGCGTGCGCAGGCGCTCGATCAGGAGGCGCACGAAGGCGGCCGTGTCGACGTCGACGGCGACACGGGCGTTGGGCTCGCGGCCGCTGCGGCCGCTCCGGTCGACGACCGTGCGCCCGCGCGAAAGCTCCGACGAGCAGTCCACCACGACGTTCAGGTACTCCGTTGTCAGGAGCCCCGGGCGCACGAGCTCGGCCACCGCGACCGCGTCGTGCACCGGGTACCCCTCCGGATACCACGAGTAGCGGCGGTAGGGCGGAAACGCGTCGAGGACCGCGGCGACGACGCCGCCGGCGCGGCCGAGGCCGCGCAGCTCCTCCAGCTCCGCCGGGCTGACGATCGCCCGGTACGTCACGTCGAGACCGACCATGGTGAGGTCGATCCCGCTCGAGAAGACGCGCTGCGCGGACTCGGGATCGACGTAGATGTTGAACTCGGCGGCCGTGGTGGCGTTGCCCTCGCCGATCGCGCCGCCCATCAGGACCATGCGTCCGATGCGCTCGGCCGCGGCGGGGTACCGGGCCAGGAGCAGCGCCACGTTCGTGAGCGGCCCGAGCGGAACGAGCGTCACCGGCTCGTCCGCGGCGAGCAAGACCCGCGCGAGGAGGTCGACCGCGTGCTCGTCCACCGCTCGGCCTGTCGCAGGCGGCAGCCCGGGGATGTCGCGCCGCAAGTCGGCGCTGTCCGTGCTCGCTCCGCCGGAAGGGGAACTCACGCACGAACGGCCGATTGGCGCCCGCAGCGACAGGAATCTCGCGGGCCAAGAACTCCACCACCCGCAACGCGTTCTCCGTCGTCTCGGCCACAGACTGGTTCCCATCGACGGTCGTGATCCCGAGCACCTCCACCTCGGGGCTCGCCAGCGCGAGCATGATCGCGATCACATCGTCGTAGCCGGGGTCGCAGTCGATCAGAACCGGGATTGGCATCAGCGGACCAGTATCTCTCCCAGCTCGGCAGCGGTCGGGAGCGACGGCTGCGCGCCGGGCCGCGATGCCGCGATCGCTCCCGCGGCGCAGGCGCGCGCGAGTGCCTCCCCGCGCTCGCGCGCCTGGAGAAGGGAGACGACGAGTGCGGCGCAGAAGGCATCCCCGGCGGCCGTCCCGTCGACGGCGGTGAGAGCATAGCGACCGCCCTGCTCCTCGGCAAAGCGATCGAATCCGGCCCCGTCGAGGATCGTGTTCAGCTTCGCGTAGAACGGATGGCCCGCCGAGACCGGCAACTCGGTGGCGGCCAGAAACATCGGAGCTTGCTTGCTCGTGCGTTTGCCCATCGCCCTGCGCCGCACTGTACGATCACACGGCACCGGTGGCGAGTGATTTCTGATGACTTTCACCACGGCCTGTTAGGGAGCGCGCTCGATGCGGCGGCCCGCCTGGTAGACGTCGAGCACGTCCCAGAGCGCGGTGATCTCGCGCGTGGGATCCCCGCGCACCACCAGCACGTCGGCCAGCCGACCCGGCAGGAGGCGCCCGGCCACGCCGCCCGCACCGATGGAATCCGCCGAGCCGGCGGTACCGGTCACGATGGCGTCCGTGTACGAGAGGCCCGCCTGCGCCATCATGTGGATCTCGTGGACGAACTCCCCGGGAGCGTACCAGCCCCACGGTGAGTCCGATCCCGCGGTCATCCGGACGCCGGCCTCGCTCATGCGGCGCACGGCATCCACCCGCACGTCCAGCGCTCGCCGAGACTCCTCGAGCTGCGCCAGCAGCTCGGGCGTGAGCTGTCCCTCCCGCTCGCGTGCCGCGCGCAGCCGCTCAATCCCCGCCTTCATCACGTAGAGCGTCGGGTTGACCCATGCCTTGGCGGCGGCCAGTCGCTCCACGAGGTCGGGGCGGAAACGATAGGTGCCGTCGGGCTCCGTGAAGATGCAGTGGATGATCATGTCCACGTCGGCGTCCAGACAGTTCTGCACGGACTGCGCCGAGGTGCAGTGCGCGGCGGTGAGCTTGCCGTGGCGGTGCGCCTCGTCGGTCATCGCGGCGAGCTCGGCGACGGTGTACGAAGCGCGGTTCGGATCGGAGGTGCGTGTCGAACCGCCGCTCGCCACGATCTTGATGTAGTCGGCGCCTTCCTTCAGGAGCTTGCGGACCTCGGCCCGCACGGCGGTCTCGCCGTCGGCCTCCGAGCCGAAGTAGCCCATATGGCCGCCCGTGATCGTGATCGGGCGTCCGCAGATGACCATGCGCGGCCCCGGGGCGAGCTTGCGACGGATGCCCTCGCGCAGCGAGAAGGCCACCCGGCCCTTGGCGCCGTTCTCGCGGAGCGTCGTCACGCCCGAGTGGAGGAGGGTGCGGGCGTTCTTCGCCGCCTGGAGCAGCAGGATGTCGTCGTCCTCCTTGGCGACATCGTCGCCGAGCGTGCCGTCGCCCGGCGCCACCAGGTGGGTGTGCGCGTCGACGAGCCCGGGCAGGACCGTCGCCGCCCCGTAGTCCCTCCGGTCCACGGATGCGCCGTCGGGAGCGTGGACCTGGGCCGCGCGGCCCAGGCTGACGATGCGGTTCCCCTCGATGAGCACTGCCGCCTGGTCGATGGGCGCGGCCCCGGTGCCGTCGAGGAGACGGCCTGCGGTGATCAACGTGAAGCGCGTAGATGGCTCGGGCATGCAGTCGTCTCCCTCTCGACAGGCAATGCGCGTTGTCGCTAGCGGAACGCCAGTCTACCTTGCCACAACGGCTGTCGATCCCGCACCTTGCCGTTCGTCCATAGACTGAGAGGGAAGGAGGGCGTCATGATCAAGGGACTGGCGGGGACGACGATCTGGAGCGAGGATCTGAATCGGCTGTTGCCGTTCTATCGGGACACCCTGGGGCTCGCGGCACGGGTCGCGACCCCCGGCTTCGTGGTCTTCGGCGAGGCCGACCAGCCGGCGCTGGCGCTGGGTACCCACAGCGAGGTACACGGGCCCAACGCCGATCCCGCGCGGCACATGGTGGGGTTGCTGAGTGACGACGTGACCAAGGACTGGAAGCGCCTGAAGGCCGCGGGTGTCCCCTTCATCGAGGAACCCACCGACTACGGCAACTTCCGCATCGCGACCCTGAAGGATCCCGAGGGCAACCTGGTCCAGCTCCTGGAGCCCCTCCGGGCGCGCTGACCCCCGCGGCGGGAGCCCGACAGGAGACCACCATGGTGACCCCCATCGTGAAAACCGCGGCCGCCGTCGACGAGGCGGCGGCCATCGACGTGCTGGTCCTGGCTTTCGCCTCCGATCCCGTCGTGCGCTGGACGTGGCGCGATCCGACGGTGTACCTCGCGAGCTTCCCGGCCTTCGCGCGAGCCTTCGGAGGCCGGGCGTTCGCCCACGGGAGCGGCGACTACGTCGACGGCTACGCGGGCGCCGCGCTATGGCTCCCGCCGGACGTGCATCCCGACGGGGCGGCGCTGAACGCGATCTTCGAGCGCAGTGTGCCCGAGGCGATCGGGAAGGATGGCGCCGCGTTGATGGAGCAGATGGGCCGCTACCACCCGCGGGAGCCGCACTGGTACCTGCCGCTGATCGGCGTGGATCCGGCTTGTCAGGGGAAAGGGTACGGCGCGGCGCTGATGCGACACGCGCTGAACCGGTGCGATCGAGAGAGAGCGGCCGCCTATCTGGAGTCGACGAACCCGCGGAACATCACGCTCTACGAGCGGCACGGGTTCGAGCGGCTGGGGACCGTTCAGGTCGGCACGTCGCCTCCCATCGTCCCGATGCTCCGCCGGGCCCGCTAGTGCACTGTCCGGAAAGTTCGATACCCACCCTGAGTGACGTAGTCTGGGGGGCATGGGGACACGAACGCGCCGTCGGGAAAGGGAGTCCGGGTGGCCCGAACCAGAGGTGGTGATTCGGTTGTCGCCCCCGGAGCGCCGGGTGTTGCGACATTTGTGTCGTGCCGGCCGGACCGGGGCATGGGTCGCCGTGCGGGCCCGGTGCGTGTTGCTGGCGGCCCAGGGGCTGGGGACACGAGCGATTGCGCGCAGTGTAGGCCGAGCGCCGCACTGGGTGCGCCGCTGGCGAGAACGGTTCGCACGGGATCGGTTGAACGGGTTGGTGGACACCCCGCGCGCCGGGCGGCCCGCCCGCTTTTCCCCCCGAAGAACGCCATGACATCGTCTCGATGGCGTGTAGTCCCCGCGCGGAGCTCTGGGGGGCCCACACTCACTGGGCTATCCGACCGCTCGCCCGGGCTGCGATGCAGTGGGGGTTCGTCCGCCGCATCGGCAAGAGCACGGTGCACCAATGGCTGAAGGACGCCGACCTCAAGCCCCACCGCGTCCGCCGCTGGCTGCACAGTCCCGATCCCGACTTCCGGACGAAGGTGCGCCGCGTCGTCCGGTTGTATTTGCATCCGCCGCGCGGCGCCCGGGTGATTTGCGTCGACGAGAAGACCCAGCTGCAGATCTTGGAGCGCGGTCATCCTACTCGCCCCATGCGGCCCGGTCGGCCGGCCCGCCTCGAACAGACGTATCGGCGCCATGGCATCGTCGCGGTGCTCGCCGGCCTCGACGTCCGGACGGGGCACGTGCTGCTGGTGGTGCGCCGCCGCCGCCGGCATCAGGAGTTCCTCGAACTCTTGATCCGCCTGCGCCGGCGATGGCCCCAGGGCCGCCTGCTCGTGGTGGTCGACAACCTGTCGATTCATACCCATCCGCGGATCGCCGAGTGGCTACGCCGCCAACAAGGCCGCGTGCAATTGGTGTTCCTCCCGTTGCATGCTTCCTGGCTCAACCAGATCGAGCTGTGGTTCAGCGTGCTCGAACGCCAATGCCTGAAGCGGGCCAGTCTCACGGCCCCAGCCGAGATGACCGCGCGGATCGTGCTGTTTGCGCGCCATTGGAACCGTACGGCTCGCCCCTTTCGCTGGACCTTCAAGGGCTACCCCCTACGTCGGTAGGCGGGTACCGAATTTACTGGACACTGCACTAGTCGTCCGCTGCCCAGCCGCGACGCCTCGGCTTCACACCGCCGGCCGGGCCAGGACGGCGTTGTCGATCTTGCGCGTCAACAGACGACCGTCACTCGTGGAGCCGAGCAGCTTGCCCTTCTCGGCGATCACCTTCCCTCGGAGGATGGTCAGGACGGGCCAGCCGGTGATCGGCCAGCCCTCCCAGGGGCTGTAGTCGGCGACGTGGAAGTCGTCCTTCGTCAACGTCTTCCGAATCGTGGGATCGATCAGGACGATGTCGGCATCGCTGCCGGGGGCGAGCACGCCCTTCTTCGGGTAGAGGCCGAGGATGCGCGCCGCGTTGGTGGCGGTGATGTCGGCGAAGCGCGTGAGCGTCATCCCACGCTTGCCCACGCCCTCCGTCCAGGCGATGCCCAGGCGTGCCTCCGCGCCGAGATTGCCGCCGGTCACGTCTTCGATGGTCTTCCCCTTGAGCTTGAGCTCGAGGTTGGTGGGGTACTCGTCGGTGGCCAGCGTGGACACCGCGTCGTGGACGAGGCCGTCCCAGAGCGCCTGCTGATCCTCGGGAAACTTCAGCGAGGGATACGTGTGGGAGCAGAAGCCGCGCGGCGTCTTGTAGTACTCCGCGTTGAAGCAGGCGTACTGGTGCAGGGTCTCCGCGTAGATGGGAAGGCCCTGGCCGCGCGCCTCCGCCACTGCGTCCACGCCTTCCTTGGCGGAGGCGTGGACGAAGTAGACGGCGGCGCCGGCGGCCTTGGCCAGCGCGATCGTGCGGCGGAAGGCGAGCTGCTCCGACAGCTTGGTGTGGACGAGGTGGAGATTGGCGCCCTCCATCCGCTTCTCCTCGCGGAAGCGCTCGTAGTTGAACTGCACGAGGTCCTCGTCCTCCCCGTGCACCACCATGAGCCCGCCCGCCGGCGCCACCTTCTCCATCGCGTGGTAGATGCGGCCGAAGTCGAGACGATTGCCCGAGCGCTTGGGATGCGGCGGCAGCACGTTGGTGGTGAAGACCTTGAACGAGGGGAAACCCTGCTGAATGGCCTCGGGGATCTGCTCGAAGATCCGCAGCGGGAGCGCCCCCGCCAGCGTGATGTGGAAGGTGTAGTCCACGTGGGAATTGCCCTTCCAGCGGGCGGCTCGCCGCTCTACCACCGGCATCATGTCCCCGACATCGGGGCGCACATAGGCGAAGTCCACGTGGGTAGTGGTGCCCCCGCAGGCCATGCCCTTGGTGTCCTCCTCGGGCCCCAGCGTCTCCGACGGCTCCTCCGGGTGCGACATGATCGAGTGCGCGAGGTGGGCGTGGGGCTCGACGCCCCCGGGCGTGACGATCTTGCCCGTGGCGTCGATGACCCGCGCCGACGCGGTGGGAAGCGTGCCGGGGGCGGCGATGGCGACTATCATCTGCCCTTCAACGCCGATATCCCAAAGGCCGACGCCGCCGGGAGTGATGACCTGCCCGCCACGAATCACGAGATCGAGCGCCATTGGGGCTCCCTCCTCACATGCCGAGATACGCGCGCTTCACGTGCTCGTTGCCGAGCAGGCTCGGAGCCGCTGCCCTCGAGCACCACACGGCCATTTTCCAGGACATACCCACGCCGCGCCAGCCCCAGCGCCTGCCGGGTGTTCTGCTCGGTGGTCTTCCCGGCGCCGTCGGCGCCCACCACCGTGAGGATCCGCCATGATGGAGGCGAGCAAGGCTGCGTGTCGCTTCCGCGTGGTCGACCCAGGTAAGCGCGCGCAGACCCCCTCCTCGCCCATTCCGATCCGGTTCGGGTCTATCCCCACGTTACCCACCGCTTGTGGATGAATCCTCGTGCGACCCCACCATCTGGTGCCCCGCCCACCGGGCAAGTCCAAAACGCACATGTTGACAAGGGTTTAAGCTTTGGGTACAGTTGTTCCCAGACGCCGACCCCCGAAGTAGGAGGTTGCCCCTACGTAGGTAGGAGGGCCGCATGATCACGGTTCCCGCGCATCGGGTGAAGCAATTCGGGGTGGAATTCTTCCAGGCCTCGTTCTCCGCCAAGGACATCGACCGGCTGGTGAAGTTCGAGGTCCTGGGCTATGCCGGCAAGGACGCCCCCGAATCCAGGGCTGCCCGCCGCAATCGGGCCCGTGTGAACTGGGAGATGCTCGAGAAGCGGATCGGCGAGAGCGAGGCCGCGTATCAGCGCCCCGTGATCCGGCGGAAGATCGACGAGCTGGTCGCCTACTACCGCGACTGCAAGGAGGCGGGAACGCTCCCCGCCATCCCCGGCGCCGTCATCATCACCTCCGAGAAGCGGTTCACCTTCACGCCGATGGCGAGCCAGCACGACCTCGGGCTGCTGCAGATTCCCGAGGAGCACGGCGTGCTGCGCGTGCTCGACGGCCAGCACCGGCTGCTGGCCCTGCACGCGCTCACCCAGGCAGGCGAGAACCTCGGCATCGAGGTGCCCGCGGTGCTCTTCGACCGGCTCGACGCCCGCCAGATCGTGGAGCTGTTCGTCACCATCAATGCCAAGCACACCCGGCTCAACCCCTCGCACATCGTGAGCCTGGCCGGGCGCAAGCTCTATCCCGACCCCAACCAGGCCCTCGCCCACGACGTCATCCGCTCCCTCAACGAGGACCAGACCTCGCCGCTGCACGGCGAGATCAAGATGCTGGGCACCGGTCGCGGGCGGGTGTCGCAGGCCCCTCTCGCCGAGGAGATCGTCGACTTCCTCGAGACCGTCGAGAAGATCGGCGGCGGCGCCCGCACGAGCGAGCTGCGCAAGGAAGCCAAGCGCTTCTTCCTGAACTACATGAAGGCGGTGGCGGGCGTGTTCCCCACCGCCTGGGTGGGCCGCAAGTACTCCATCAAGACTGGCGCCGCCCTGCGCGCCTTTATCCGTGTGGCCCCCGACGTCATGGCCCGGGCGCGCGAGCTACGACGCGACGCCTTCGACCACAACGCCATCCGCGAGGCGGTCAAGCCCTGGGGCGACCGGCTCCGCGACCGCCGCTTCGAGACGGAAGGCGAGTGGCGAACCAAGCTCGCCGGCGGCACCCGCGGCACCGTCGAGGCGCTCACGCGCGAGCTGCGCGAAGCCCTCCGGCCCTAGCGGTCGGGAGGGGCCAGGCGGTAGCCCACCCCCGGCTCGGTCAGCAGGTGGCGCGGGCGGGCGGGATCGGGCTCGATCTTCCGCCGGAGCTGGGCCATGTAGACGTGGACATAGTGCGGCTGGTCCGCGTAGGGGCGTCCCCACACCTCTTTGAGCAGCTGCTTGTGGGTGAGCACCTTGCCCGCATGCTTGATGCGAGATCCTGGTGGCGTACACGACCTCGATGGCGAACAACGGGCAGAACTTCGCCGGACTGAGCGCCAACACACCCTTCTACAACGTCACGACCGCTCTGGCCATGATGGCGGGGCGCTTCGGACTCGGCATCATCGCGTTGGGGCTCGCCGGCCTCCTGGCCCAGCAGCTGACCAAGCCGGTGACGGATGGGGCCCTGCCGACCGACACCCCAACCTTCGCGGGCTCGTGATCGCGACCGTCCTGATCGTCGGGGCCCTCAGCTATCTGCCGGTGCTCGCCCTCGGTCCGATCGTGGAGCACCTCACCTTGCGATAGCCCGCCGCGCTCTGCCTCGGGCGCTAGCTCGACTCCGGCCACGGGAAGTTGGCCTCGAGGATCTCGAAGGTCTTCTTGCCGGCGGGGAGCTGGGCGGTCACGGTGTCGCCCACCTTCTTGCCGATGAGGGTGCGCGCCAGCGGGGCGAGCACGGAGATCCGGCCGCGCGCGGGATCGACCTCTTCGGAGCCCACGATCCAGTAGGCGATTTCCTTGCCGTCCGGCTCTTCGAGCCGCACGGTGGAGCCGAAGGTGATGCGGTCGCCGGACGTAGGGGGATCGATGACCTCGGCGGTGGCGAGCTTGCCCTCGAGGTCGGCGATGCGCGCTTCCGTCATGCCCTGCTTCTCGCGGGCGGCGTGGTACTCCGCGTTCTCCGAGAGATCACCGTGGGCCCGCGCCTCCGCGATCGCGCGGGTGATGGCGGGCCGCTCAACCTGCTTGAGCCGGTCCAGGTCCGCGCGCAGGCGGTCGTGGCCTTTTCGCGTCATCGGAGTGCGCTGAATCCCCATCGCGGCAACATGTTACGACACGGAGCGGGCGGCGTCGAGGGCTCGCCCCCATCCGGCCGCCTGGGTTACACTGAGGAGCCCATGACCACCGTCCACAGGTTGGCCTGTGTCGCGTTCGCCGTCCTCGCCGCGGCGGCATGCGGCAAGTCCGACGCGCAGAGCCCCCCGGCGGCACCCAAGCCCGCCGCCAACAACTACAAGCCGCTGCCCATCAATGTGGCCAAGGCCGAGGCGCGCCCGGTGCAGCGCGCCGTCGAGACGGTGGGCAGCCTGGTCGCGTGGGTGGAGACGGTGGTCAAGACCGAGCAGCCCGGCACCGTCTCGAAGCTGCTCGTGGACCTCGGCGATTCGGTCACCCAGGGCAAGATCCTCGCCGAGTACGACGCGCGCGAGTTCCAGCTGGCCGTGGACCACGCGGAGGCCGACTTGCTCTCCAGCCGGCAGGCTGCTTCGCGCGGGCAGGCGACGGTGGCGTCCAGCGAGGCCTCGCTCCGTCGCGTCCGGGACGGGCTCTCCGCCCTGCAGGCCGAGGTCGCTCGGTATCAGTCGCAGGTCGAGTGGGCGAAGTCCGAGCTGGACCGTGCCCAGGAGCTCTTTCGCAAGGAGCTCATCGCCCAGCGCGACGTGGACAGCATGCGAAACGGCTACAACACCGCGCTGGCCCAGCTCCAGGTGGCGCAGAACGTGACCAGCCTGCATCCCGACCAGGTGCGCATCGCGGAGGCGCAGCTCGACTCCGACCGGGCCGCCCTCCGCGTCGCGCAGGCCGAGGTCACCCGCCGCGAGGCCAGCCTCGGCATCATGCGCAAGCGCCTGGGCGACACCACCATTCGCGCGCCGTTCGCGGGCCAGGTCGCCAAGCGCCACCTCAATGCCGGCGAGTACGTGAAGGAAAACACGCCGGTGTTCACGCTGGTGGCGCTCGACCCCCTCAAGTACACGGGCACGGTGTCGGAGCGCTTCGCCCCCGAGCTGGCCGCCGGACAGCGCTTCGAGCTCACGGTGGAGGCCTACCCGAACCAGACCTTCGCGGGGCAGGTCACCCGCATCTCCCCCGCCGTCGAAGTGCAGACGCGAAGCCTCGCCCTGGAGGGCCGGGTGGGCAATGCCGATAATCGGCTACGCCCCGGCTTCTTCGCCAAGGGCGTGGTGCTGACACGCAAGGACGCCGCCGCCGCGTTCGTGCCCGCGGAGGCCGTCGTCTACTTCGTGGGGATCAGCAAGGTCTTCGTGGTGATCAACGGCAAGGTCGAGGAGCGGCTCGTAAAGGCGGGCGCCCGCCAGGGCGCCCTCGTGGAGATCGTGGACGGGGTGAAGCCGGGGGAGACGGTGGCCATCTCCAATCTCTCCCAGCTCTTCAACGGCGCGCCCATCACCCTCGTCGACGGCCGGACGCAGCCCACCGCACCGCCCACCCGGTAATGGGCTTTCTTGAAGTCTTCGTGCGCCGCCCCGTCTTCACCACCATGCTCGTGGCCACCCTGGTGGTGCTCGGGATCGCCTCCTTCTTCCAGCTCGGCGTCGACATCTTCCCCAAGGTGGACCTGCCCACCATCACCATCACCACCCGGCTCCCCGGCGCCTCCCCGGAGGAGATCGAGAGCCAGATCACCAAGCCGATCGAGGAGGTCGTCAACACCATCAGCGGGCTGGACGAGCTTCGCTCCTCCACCATCGAGGGGCAGAGTCAGGTCTTCGCCACCTTCGTGCTCGAGCGCAACGTGCAGGAGGCCGCCAACGACGTCCGCGAGAAGGTGGGCACCGTGCTCTCCCGGCTGCCCGCTGGCACCGACTCGCCGATCGTGGAGAAGGTGGACCCCGACTCCGCCCCCATCCTCGCGCTGGTGGTGTCGGGCCAGCGCTCCCCGCGCGAGATCACCGAGATCGCGGACAAGCGGATCAAGCGGGCGCTCGAGACGGTCAAGGACGTCGGCGCCATCACCTTGGTGGGCGACCGCAAGCGCGAGATTCAGATCCTCGTCAACCCGGACAAGCTCACCGCCTTCAACCTGTCCATCCAGCAGGTGAAGGACGCCCTGCTGCGGCAGAACGTCGAGATCCCCGGCGGGCGGCTCACCGCGGGCGGCAACGAGGAAGGCCTGCGCACGCTGGGCCGCATCGAGTCGGTGCAGGCGTTCAACGACCTGATCGTGGCCGACTTCAAGGGCAGCCCGGTGCGCGTGCGCGACGTCGCCACCGTGGCCGACGCGGAGGAGGAGCCGCGCACGCTCTCGCGCCTCAACGGTTCCAACGCCGTGTCCCTCCTCATCCGCAAGCAGTCCGGCACCAACACGGTGGCGGTGGTGGATCGCGTGAAGGCGCGGCTGGCCGAGGTCCAGAAGGGCCTGCCCCAGGACATCCAGTTCCAGATCGTCCGCGATCTCTCGCGCTTCATCAAGCGCTCGTTCCACGAGGTGCAGGACCACCTGCTCCTGGGCGGGCTCCTCGCCAGCCTCATCGTCGCCGCCTTCATCGGCCGGCTGCGCTGGTACGAGAGCACGGTCCTCCTCGCCATCGTGGCGGCGGTGGCGGCGGCCTTCCTTCAGGGCGACCCCGAGTTTCTCCTCAAGGTGACGGGGGCGTCCATCCTCGCCACCATGGTCTTCTTCCTTTCCGTGAAGAAGCTCCGGCCCGCCTTCGTGGCGGCGCTCGCGATCCCGGTGTCGATCATCGCCACCTTCACCGCCATGCGCATGGCGGGCTTCACCCTCAACAACTTGACCATGCTCGGGCTGTCGCTCTCCACGGGCATCGTCATCGACGATGCCATCATCGTGCTGGAGAACATCTTCCGGCACACGGAAGAGGAGCGACGCCCGCCCTTCGAGGCCGCCGTCACGGGCACGAAGGAGATCTCCCTCGCCGTCACCGCGACCACCGTCTCGCTGGTGGTGATCTTCCTGCCCGTCGCCTTCATGGGCGGCCTCGTGGGGAAGTTCTGGAACTCCTTCGGCCTCACCGCCACCTTCGCGATCATGGTCTCGCTGGTGGTGGCCTTCACGCTCACCCCCATGCTCGCGGCGCGCATCATCTCCGCCGCGGGCCCCGGGGAGGGCGGGCACGGCGGCGGATCGCCGGGGCCCGCGTCCAAGGCGGCCGGGTTCTACCACCGGCTGGAGACGACGTACGAGACCGCCCTCGGCTGGTGCCTGCGCCACCGGGCGATCTGCTTCGCCGTCATCATCGCCATCTTCGTCGCCGGCTACTACCTCCTCATCAACTCCCGGCTCGAGTTCGTCGTGGACGACGACATGAGCGAGTTCGAAGTGGTGGCGGAGGCCTCCCCCGGCTCGTCGGTAGAGCGCAGCGCCCTCATCAGCCGGGCGATGGAGGAGGAGATCCGGAAGGTGCCGGAGGTGGTCACGCTGTTCACCACCGTCGGCGTGCGCGGCCAGTACCAGTCCAACGTGACCGACATCTCGATCTACGTGGGGCTCCAGCACCTCTCCCAGCGGCGGCGGGGGCAGATCGAGCTGATGCAGGACGTCCGCCGGCGCATGGCAGAGTTCCCGGGCTTGCGCGTGAGCGTGCAGAACATCAGCCTCATCGGCGGCGGCGGCTTCCGGCAGACCCCGTTCAACTTGATCCTGCGCGGCCCCGAGCTGGTCCAGCTCGAGCGCTACGCCCAGCAGGTCATCGGCGTCCTCAAAACCAAGTCCGGCTTCGTGGATATGGACACCGCGCAGGCCCTCCGCCAGCCGGAAGTGCAGGTGCGGATCGACCGTCAGAAGGCCTCCGATCTCGGCGTGCGCGTGGACACGGTCGCGGCGGCGCTTCGGACGCTGGTGGGCGGGGAGAAGGTGGGCTTCTACCGGGAGCTGGGGGAGCAGTACGACATTCGCCTCCGCCTGGAGGAAGGCTATCGCAAGGACGCCTCCGGCCTGCCCGCCCTCGTGGTGCCGGGCGCGGGCAGCTCGCTCGTCAAGCTCTCCAACGTCACCTCGCTCGGGTCGGGGATGAGCCCGGGTCAGATCGAGCGCTACGCGCAGGAGCGCTCCATCACCATCATCTCGAACCTCTACCAGAAACCCCTCGCGGAGGCCTTCCGGGAGGCCTACGCGGCGGTGGCCGCCCAGCGGATGCCGCCCGAGTACGGCATCCTCGCCACCGGCCGCGGCAAGCTCCTGCAGGAGGCGCTCTCGAACTTCCTCATCGCCTTCCTGCTCTCGCTGGCGTTCATCTACATCGTGCTCGCCGCGCAGTTCGAATCGTTCGTGCACCCGCTCACCATCATGGTCTCGATGTTCATCGCCATCCCGTTCGGCCTGCTGACGCTCGTGCTCTGGCGGTCCACCCTGAACATCTACTCGATCATGGGCCTGTTCCTGCTCATGGGCGTGGTGAAGAAGAACGCCATCCTGCAGGTGGACTACACCAACGTGCTGCGGGAGCGGGGCATGCCCCGCACCCAGGCGCAGATGGAGGCCGACCGCGCCCGCCTTCGCCCCATCCTCATGACGACGCTCGCGATCATCGCGGGCATGCTGCCGGTGGCGCTGGGCTCGGGCGACGGCTCCGCCTCGCGCGCCTCCCTCGCCAAGGTCGTGGTGGGCGGCCAGGCGCTGTGCCTCGTCGTCACGCTCCTGATGACACCCGTCATCTACTCGACGTTCGACGATATGCGGGGACTGCGACCCTTCTCGTACATCCGCTTTCCGAGATGGAAATCAGCGCTTGCTGATCGGCTGGCGTGGGGGAGTCGCTTTGGCGCTCGCTCGGCCGCCGATAAGGGGCCATCCGCCCGTCGGGCCTAGCGGAAACCTTCGACGAACCTGCGCTGCGCGCACGTTTCTACCGCGTCGGGACGGTAGCACTCCCGAATCTTCGCGATCGCAGTGGCAGGCGACTCGCCGAGCAGGACGACGAGGCAGGCCAGCGCGGTGCCCGTGCGCCCTATCCCGCCCTGGCAGTGCAGATAGATGGATTCGCCGGCTGCGAGGCAGTCGAGGAGGCCGCGCAAAAAGGCCCGGAAGGCGGTTGTGTCGGCGGGGACGCCGAAGTCGGGGATGGGGAGGCGGAGCAGGCGTAGGCCGGCGCTAGCGTAGGCGGCGTCGAGGTCGCGCGGCACTGGCTCGAGGAGACAGGCGACGGTGGTGATGCCGGCGGTGGCGAGGGCGGCGACGGCGGGCGGATCCGGACATGGACCGGCGAAGAGGCGGCCCTGCGCGGGCAGGCCAGGGTGGGCGATCTCGATCACGGCAGCATGGCCGCGCGGGCGACCTCAGCCGATGAGGTCCGCGCTGCTCCGCACCTCGGCGAGGAATCCGTTCAGGCTGCCCAGGTGGGTGCGATGGACGACATCGTGGGGGATGACGACCCCGTCCGGGCCCTTCACGTCCATCGCCGCGGTGGCATCGGAGAGCATCGTCACCGCGAAGCCGCGATGCGCGGCCTCCCGCGCGGTGGTGTCGCAGCACATCTGCGTCATGAATCCGGAGACGATCACGCGGCTCACCCCGCGCTCGCGCAGCAGCGCCTCGAGCCCGGTATTGGTGAACGAGCCCGGGAGATGCTTACGGATGACGGGCTCCCCGTCGCGCGGCGCCGCCTCGGGGTGGATGGCGAGCGCAGGAGAGCCGGGCACGAAGGTGCGCGCGTCGGGCTTGCGGCTCTCGTGCACGACGTGCACCACGAGCACGCCGCGGCGGCGCGCCCACTCGAGCGTGCGCGCGATGCGCGCTACCGCGGCGGGACCGCCCGGCAGCACGACCTTGCCGATGGGGGCGAAGTACTCCTGCTGCGCGTCGATGACGACGAGAGCCGGCGTGTCCGCCACTACCGCGCCGCTCCCGGCCCCTGGGGGCTCATCTCGATGGCGGCCGACTGCCGCAGCCCCTGGATCCACGACTCCCAGGCCTGCGCGCGTTTCTGCTCGAGCACCTGCTTGGTCAGCTCGTCGCGCTCGGTCTCCAAGCCCTTGGGATCCGCCGGCTGCCGGTCGAGCACCTTGACCACGTACACCGCGCCGGGGGTGCTCACCGGCTCCGCCACCTGGCCGACCGGGGTCTGGAGCGCCGCAACCAGCACTCCGCCCGGCAGCGCCGGGCGCTCCTTGGGCGTCTCGGTCCGGGAGAAAAAGCCGGTGTCGCCGGCGCTGACGCCGTCCTTCCGCGCCGCCGTCACGAGGTCCCCCTCGCGCGTGGCCGTCGCCGCCAGCCCCTTGGCCTTCTCCAGCGCCAGGGTCGCCGCGCGCTCGCGCTTGATGGCCTCGATCACGTCGTTGCGGATCTGCGCCAGCGGCGGGACTCCGGCGGGAAGGATCTCGGCGACCTTGACGACGGCGTAGCCGCCGGCGGTCTTGAGCGGGGTCGATACCCCGCCGCTGGCGAGGCCGAACACCGCCTCTTCCAGCGCGGCGTCGCGGCCGATCCCCTCGAGCCCGTCGCCGCGCGCCAGCGTCGCGGCGCGTGCCGGCAACCCCAGCCCCTTCGCCTCCGCGTCGAAGTCCTTCGCGGCCTGGAGCGGGCCGCGGATCTGATCGGCCTTGGCGGCGGCGGCGCGATCGCTGCGCTCGGCGAGGAGCTTGTCCTTGATCTTCGCCGCGACCTCCCGGTAGGGCGGGCGTCCGCCCTCCTGCACGTCCACAACCTTGATGGCGTGGTAGCCGAAGGGCGTGCGCACCGGCGCGGGCGAGATCTCGCCTTTCTTGAGGGCGAACACCGCCTGCTCGAACTGCGGAACCATCTCGCCCGGGCCCACGAAGCCGAGGTCGCCGCCCTGCGACGCGGTCGCGGTGTCCTCCGACGCGTCGCGCGCGAGCTTGGCGAAGTCCTCCCCCGCCTGCGCGCGCTTAATCACGCCCTCGACCTTGGCTTTCGACGCGTTCTCCGCGTCGCTGCCGCCCACCGGGGGCACGCGCACGAGGACGTGCGACGCGCGGAGCCGGCGCGGCTTCTCGAACTCGGCGGGGTGCTCGGTGTAGTAGGCCTCGGCGGCGGCGTCCGGCACGGGCTCGGCGAAGCCCTTGGGGCTGACCAGGACGTACTGGATCTTGCGGCGCTCCGGGCGCGTCAGCTGCGCCTGGTGCGACTTCACATAGGGCTCGAGATCGCCGTCCCCCACCGTGACCCCGGCCATGAGGGGCGCGGTCTCGACGCTGGCCCACGCCGCCCGCACGCGGTCCTTGCGGAACGCGTAGGCCTGCTGGATCTCGTCGGGCGACAGCTTGACGCCCTCCTTGACCAGCCCTTCCATCTTCCGCCGCACCATCTCGCGGCGCTGATCGACCTCGAACTCGGCGGGGTCGATGCGCACCTGGCGCAGAACCGCGAGATAGCGCTCGCGCGAGAAGCGGCCCTGGTCGTGGAAGGCGCGCACCTGCTGGATGCGGGCGCGCACCTCGTCGTCGGTGACGGTCACGCCCTCGCGGCCCGCCTGCTGGACGATCAGCGACTCCTGGACGAGGTCATTGATCACCTGCTGCGCGATGCCCAGCCGCTCCGCCATCTCCGTGGTCAGGCGATCCTTGTAGATCTGCCGGTAGAACTCCACGTAGCTCTGGTAGGAGCGCCGGAAGCGCTCGATGGGGATCTCCTCGCCGTTCACGGAGGCCACGGCGCCGTCGCTCGGCCCGCGCCGGCCGACGGCGTCGGAGCCGAAGTAGACGACGGAGGTGGCGATGAAGGCGACGATGACGATCAGGAGGACGAACTTCAGCCCTCTGAAATACTCCCGCATGGTGCTGATCAAGACTGAAACCTCCCCGAAGTTGCTAGCGCTATCACTATCGCCAGACGGGAGCACCGCCGCGCGCCTCTCAGAACCCGAATCGCCCCCGCAGGCCGGGCAGCGCGAAGTACAGCACGAAGGCGACGGCGGCCGTCCACATCATGGGATGCACGGCGGGTCCCTTGCCCCGCACGAGCTTGATGAAGCAGTAGGCGATGAAGCCGGCGCCGATCCCGTTGGTGATGGAGTAGGTGAACGGCATCACGGTAAGCGTGAGCAGGGCGGGGAAGCCGTCCTCGATGTCCGTGAAGCGGATCTCCCGCACGATGGCCATCATCAGGTAGCCGACAATGAGCAGCGCGGGCGCGGTGGCCTGCGCCGGCACCACCGCGGCGAGCGGCGAGAAGAAGAGCGCGAGGAGGAAGCAGAGGCCGGTGAACACCGACGCGAGCCCGGTCCGCGCGCCCGCGGACACCCCCGCCGCGGATTCGATGTAGGTGGTCGCCGAGGACGCGCCCGCGGCGCCCCCCGCCATCGCGGCAAGCGAGTCCACGAGGAGCACCCGGTTCAATCGGGGCAGGCGGCCCTCGCGATCCAGCCAGCCCGGCCTCGCCGCCGACGCCGATCACCGTGCCCATCGTGTCGAAGAAGTCCGAGAGCATGATGGAAAAGATCGTCACGATCGCGGTGACGGCCCCCAGGCGAACGAAGAGCTCCACGTTGACGCCCGCGCCCAGGCCGGAGAAGTCCGGGCAGCGCGAAGAGGGCGCGCGGGATCATCGCCTGCCCCGGCAGCGGAAAGGCGCGGCCCGCCGGTGAGGGCGTTCACCGCCACCGCGAGCGCGGTGGTGAGCAGGATGCCGATGAGGAGCGCGCCCGCATTCCCCCGCGCCTGCAGCCACAGCGTGAGGAGCAGCCCCACGATGGCCACCGCCACCGGCGCCGCCGTCAGGTCGCCCAGGGTGACCGGCACCCCCGGCGGGCCCGGCTTGACGATGCCCGCCGACACCAGGCCGATGAAGAGGATGAAGAGCCCGATGCCCACGCTGATGGCCTGCTTGAGTGCGAGCGGGATGGCGTTCATGATCGCCTCGCGGAAGCCCGTGAGCACCAGAACGGTGATGACGAGCCCCTCGAGGAAGATCGCGCCCATCGCCACGTCCCACGGCAGCTTGAGCCCGGCGATGAGCTGAAAGGCGACGACGGCGTTGAGCCCCATGCCGGACGCCACCGCGAGCGGGTAGTTGGTGACGAGCCCCATGACGATGGTCATCACCCCCGCCACGAGGCAGGTCGCCGCCTGAGTCGGCCGGGAACGGCGCGCCCTTCCCCTCCAGCCCGGGGACCCCCGCGAAGGACAGGATCGCGGGGTTCACGAAGATGATGTAGGCCATCACCATGAACGTGGTGAGCCCCGCCCGCGCCTCCCGTCCGACCGTGGTGCCCTGCGCGGTCAGGGAGAAGTAGCGCTCGAGCATCTCATTGCACCTCCCGCGTCGCCATGCGGGGCTGGAAGGGCGAGTCCTCGGGCACCACGCGCCGCGCCACCGTGATGAAGCCGGTGTGCGCGACCATTCGGTGGAACGGACGCACCGACGTGCTCGTCGATGTTCCACGGGCGGAAGAGCGTCTCGAACGTCTCGACCAGGGTGTAACCGGGATGCCGACGGAGGGCCTCCGTCAGCTGATGCGACTGGATGATGGTGGGGACATAGGAGAGGAAGATGCCGCCCGAGCGCAGCACACTCGCGACCGGCTCGACGAGCCGCCACGGCTCGGGCAGGTCGAACACCGCGCGATCCACCGGCTCCTCCTCGCTCAGGCCTTCCTCGACGGGCCGGAGGCGCACCGCGAGATTGGTGACCTCTCCCATGCGTAGGTGGATGTTGGCGAGCGCCCGGCGCGCGAAATCCTCGCGCTGCTCGTAGCTGATCACCCGGCCCTCGGGCCCCACGGAGCGCAGCAGCGCGAGGGTCAGGGCGCCCGACCCCATGCCCGCCTCGAGCACGCGGGCGCCCGGGTAGATGTCGGCCCAGAACATCACCATGGCGAGGTCCTTGGGGTAGATCACCTGGGCCCCGCGCGGCATGTCCAGCACGTACTCGGCGAGGGTAGGACGGAGGACGACATAGCGCGTGCCCTTGGAGGTGCGCACCCAGGAGCCGTCGGCGTGGCCGATCATGGCGTCGTGCGGCACCCAGCCGCGGTCGGAGTGAAAGGTCTCACCCTTCCGCAGCATGACGAGGTGGCGCCGGCCACGCTGGTCGATCAGCAGCACCTGCTCGCCGTCCTGGAGCAGATCGAGCGTCACGGCCTACCGGCGCTTGGGCTCGGGCAGCGCGAGGGCGACGAGGAAGCCCGCGAGAGGCATCAGCGCGGAGATCCACAGCGCCCGCGTGAGGCCCCAGTGGTCGGCCACCCACCCGAGCGCACTCGCGCCGACGCCGCCCGCGCCGATGGCGAAGCCCACGATGAGGCCGGAGGCCATGCCGGGGTTCCTGGGCAAGTACGCCTGGCCGAGGACGACGGACACGGTGAACGTCGAGACGAGCACGAAGCCCAGGACGGCGAGGAGTACGAAGACGAATACGCCCGTGGCGAAGAGGAAGGCCACCCCCAGCGGCACCGCAAGGAGGAAGACGCTCACCACGTAGCGGCGCACCCCGACCCGATCGGCGATGGGGCCCGCCACCAGCGTGCCCACCACGCCCGAGCCGAGGAACACCGCGAGCAGGGTGCCCACGACCCTCGGATCGCCGTGGAGCACCTCCCTCCAGTAGAACGGCAGGAAGGTGGTGAACCCGAGCTGCGTCCAGGATCGGATCGCCACCACGAGGATGAGGAGGCCCATCGCCCCCACCATGGTCTCGGCGTGCTCTCGGGTCGCCTGGGCGCGCGCGGCGGCTGGCGCGGGTGCCGAGAGCATCGGGAGTACCGCGAGGAGGAGGCCGCCGACGAGCACGCCCGGCACCAGCATGCCGAGGCTGCCCGGCATCCCGAAGGCGGCGAGCAGCGCGGTGACGAGGGGCGGGCCCAGCGCGATGCCGATGTTGCCGCCGGTCGAGAAGATCGACACGCCGGTCGCCTTGCGATCCCCCGCCACCGCCGTCGCCGTCCGGTAGCCCTCGGGGTGATACGCAGCGACGCCAAAGCCGGTGATCATCACCAGCGCCAGCACCACCTCGTACGAGGGCGCGAGACCGGTGAAGGCCAGCCCCAGCGAGGAGAGGAACACGGAGAGCGGGAGCAGCCAGCGGCGCGCCGTCCGATCCGCGAGATAGCCGAACAACGGCTGGATGATGGACGATGTGATGTTCGCCATGAGCACGATGAAGCCGGTGGCGGTGTAGCTGAGCCGGAGGGCGTCCTTGATGAACGGCAGGATCACCGCGAGCGAGCCCTGGTTGATGTCGATCACCATGTGCCCGAGGGCGAGGAGCCCGAGCAGTCGCATGTCCGGCTTCACGCGCTCGACGGGCGCCGCGACGACAGACGGAAGCGCGACCGCGGCGGAGTCGGGCGGGGTCATGCGCCTATGCTACACTACGCGCGCCGTGAAGGTCAGCGAGCTCGGACATGTGTCACTGTTCGTTCGCGACCTCGAGGCGTCCCTCCACTTCTACCGTGACATTCTCGGGCTCGCCGAGACGGGACGGGGCAAGGATGGCCGCATCGCCTTTCTCTCCGCGGGCCGCCACCACCACGACGTGTCTCTGGAGCGCGCGCGCGCCGACGGGCCTCGCGTGCCCAAGGGCGCCCCCGGGCTCTATCACATCGCATTCCGCATCGGCACCACCGCGGACGAGCTGGCCGCCGCGCGGGCGGCGGTGGAGGCGGTGGGGCTCGCGCCGTTCGGCGAGATGGCGGGCGCGCGGCCCTGTTTCTGCGTGCGCGATCCCGACGGGAACGAGATCGAGCTCTACGTCGAACCCGGCTAATGAAAAAGGTCAGCCGGCGCTGATGCCGAAGGCGTCGAGGCCGGTGACGTCGCGCCCCACGATGAGCACGTGGATGTCGTGCGTCCCCTCGTAGGTATTGACCGTCTCCAGATTCATCATGTGGCGCATGATGGGATGCTCGTCCACGATGCCAGCGGCGCCCAGGATGTCGCGGGCCATCCGCGCGGTGTCGAGCGCCATCTGGACGTTGTTCATCTTGGCGAGCGAGATCTGCTGGGGCCGTACGCGGCCCGCGTCCTTGAGCCGCCCCAGCTGCAGGCACAGCAGCTGGGCCTTGGTGATCTCGTTGACCATCCACACCAGCTTCTGCTGCACGAGCTGGAAGGAGCCGATCGGCTTGCCGAACTGGATGCGCTGCTGCGCGTACTGCAGCGCCCAGTCGTAGCAGCCCATGGCGGCGCCGATGGCACCCCACGCGATGCCGTAGCGGGCCTGGGAGAGGCACGACAGCGGCCCCTTGAGCCCCTTCACGCCCGGCAGCTTGTTCTCGAGGGGAATGCGGCAATCCTGAAAGGACAGCTCCGAGGTGATCGACGCGCGCATCGAGAACTTCCCGTGGATGTCGAGGGTGCCGAAGCCGGGCGTCCCCCGCTCCACGAGGTAGCCGCCGATCTCGCCGTCGTCGCCCTTGGCCCACACCACCGCCACCTCGGCCACCGAGCCGTTCGTGATCCAGAGCTTGGTGCCGTTGAGGACGTACTCGTTGCCCTTCTTCACCGCGCGCGTCTTCATCGCGCCGGGGTCCGAGCCGTGATCGGGCTCGGTGAGGCCGAAGCAGCCCATGATTTCGCCGGACTGCAGCCGTGGCAGCCACCGGTCCTTCTGCGTGTCCGAGCCGTAGGAGTAGATCGGATACATCACGAGGCCGCTCTGCACGGAGGCGAAGGACCGGAGGCCCGAGTCGCCGCGCTCCAGCTCCTGCATGATGAGCCCGTAGGCGATCTGGTCGAGGCCGAGGCAGCCGTAGCCCTTGAGGGTGGCGCCGAACACGCCCATCTCGCCCAGCTCGCTCGCCAGCTCGACGGGAAACGTTTCGTCGCGATGATGCTCGGTGACGATGGGCAGGAAGCGCGACTCGACCCAGTCGCGCACAGTGTCCCGGATCATCCGCTGCTCGTCGGAGAGGTGCTCCTCGATGCCGTAGTAGTCGACGCCTCTGAATTTCTCCATGACCTCGTCCTTCCGGAATGCCGCGCGCGGCGGGCTCGCTCAGGCGCCCGTCAACAGGGCGAAGATGCGGCGGATCAGCTCCTCGTGGTCGGCGACATTGTGCGCGAAAATACCCATCTCTTCTACTTCAGCAAGGTCGAGGGTCTGGCACGGCGCCCCCGGCGCCCAGCCCGCGAGGTGGAAGGCCTGGAAGCACGACCGGCCGGGCTCGAGCTTGTCCGAGACGAGCACGAAGTAGAGCTCGGGCCACTGCCGGCGCGCCATCTGAAACAGCGACCGTTCACTGCGTTGACTCTCCACCGCCAAAAACTGGCCGATGTGCGGGTGGTACTTCACCTCGATGAGGCAGTCCTTGGTGCCGCTGGTGCCGCCCGGCCCGCTCTCCCCTGACGGCTTCACCCAGAAGTCGGGAGAGAAGTCGTCGCGCCCCACCCGGAGGCCGGCGGCGGGCGAGCGGCGATAGGGCGTGATGTCGTAGCGAGCCCGTCGAAAGATGGACTCGACGAGCGCCTCGGCCACCCGGTTCTTCGCTTCGAGCAGGTCCATATCCCCTCGCTATGGGACCGCGCTAGAGGTTGGTTGGATGGGCGGGGCGCTCCTCGCTGAGCGCCCGCTCGAGGGCCTGGGCGAGCGCGGCATCGTGCTCGTGGGTGGCCGCGAAGATCCGGCACTGGGCCACCTTGCCCGGCAGATACTTCAAGAGCTCTTTGAGCGGCTCCGCGGACACCGTCCGCGACGCCGAGTCGTACACGTAGAGCTGGCGATCGTGCATCTGGATGGGGTTGAGCGGCCGCGGATCCTGCTGGGCCATGTCGATCTTGAAGGGAAAGCCTCGAAGGGCGGCGGGCAAGTGCTCGCGCACCCGCGCCTCCAGATCCTCCGCCTTCATGAAGGCCTGGCCGCGCCGCGGCTCGAACAGATCCAGCACCACCTCGTGAGCCATGCGCCACTTGAGCCGCCGGTCGAGGATCTGCCGCCATTCCGCGCCGAGAGCGCGGCGCTCCGCCTCGTCGGAATCGGGCCAGCGCTCGACCTCCTCGAGCAGGGTCCACTCGGTGAGCCCGAGGTAAGGCTTCAGGTTCTTGTTCAGGTCGAACGGGAAGACCAGCCGCATGGTGTCGCGGAAGATCTCCTTCAGGTGCAGGTCGATGCCGCGCGTGGTCCGGTGGTAGTACACGTTCGTGTACATGTAGAAGCGCGCGTTCAGGAACATGATGAAGGCCTGGATGCCGCCGCGATCGAGCGTGAGGCCTTTGTCGCTGAAGAACGAGTAGTACATGATCCGCTCGACGTCGATGGGCCCCACCGCCACTCCGCACATGTAGGAGTCGCGGAGCACGTAGTCCATGTTGTCGACAGTGTAGATGCCCGACAGCAAGGGCTTGAGATGCGCCAGCCACCGCGGATGCCCCGCCTCCGGCTCGGTGCGGTGCTTGCCCATGAGGTAGCAGATCCACTCCGGGTCGATGGCCTCGCCGGCCTCGAAGGGGCCGGACGGGCTGCGGCGGAGCCCGCGGATCAGCTCGGCCAGCTCCTCCTTGATGATCTTCTGCCCCACGATCTCGTGGGTGAGGTTCCAGTCGGCGAGGAAGTTGTCGTCGAAGAAGTGGCCGAAGGGGCCGTGGCCGATGTCGTGGAGCAGGCCCGCCACGCGGAGCAGCTCCTCGAACAGGGGCGCCGACGGCGCGTCCGTGAACTCAGCCCGCAGCGACGGGTGCAGCTGCTGGGCGAAGCGCCCGGCCAGATGCATGGCGCCGAGAGAATGCTGGAAGCGGCTGTGCTCGGCGGCGGGAAACACCCAGCGGGCCGACTGGAGCTGGGGCACCCGCCGCAGCCGCTGCATCCAGGGCGAGTCGATCAGGTGCTCCTCGGTGGCCTCGCCCGGGTTGCCGTCCGGCCGCGTGTACAGGATATAGCGGTGAATGGGGTCGGCGATGAGCCCCCGGCCCCGATAGGTATCGATGCCCCGCATTGCTACAGCCTACTCCTTGTCCGTCGTCCGGAAGATGCGATACCGGTCGGCCGGCCGCACGGTCAGGAGCTGGGACCCCGAGTCGCGGCGCACCAGCACCTCGACGGGCACGCCGATCCGGCCCTCCCAGAGGCGTGCGTAGAACTCCTCCTGGCTCGACACCGCGCGCCCGTTGACGGCCACGATGAGATCGCCCCGGCGGAAGCCGGCGGGGCCGGCCGGCCCCACCGGCGACACGCCCAGCACCATCGCCCCCCGCCCGGGAACGCTCTCCGTGTAGACGCCCAGCCAGGGCCGTACGCCGCGGCTCTCCACGCGGCCCTTGGCCAGCAGCTCGTCCCGCGCGGCGAGGAACTTCTCGATGGGGATGACGAGGTTGCTGTGGGGCCGGTCGCCGAGGCGCAGCGAGGTGATACCCACCACCGTCCCCGCGCTGTCCACGAGGGCGCCGCCGCCGAAGGCCGGGTTGCCGGGATAGACGAGGAAGGCGCGGTCCAGCATGTACTCCCACGAGGCGGAATAGGACTGCACGGCGCGCACCTGGGCCTCGACCGCGATGAGGTCACCCGCGCTGGACATGCCCACCGTCCCCGCGGCGTCCCCCGAGACGACACGGGTGGAGTCGCCGAGGGGCGCGGCCGGCCAGGGCCCCGGCCAGGAGAGCTTGACCACGCCGAGCCCCACCTCGAGATCGAGCCCCACCAGCCGGGCGGGCACGGTACGCCCGTCGCGGAGGGTGACCTCGAGCCGCTCGGCGTCCAGCAGGAGATAGGACACCGTGAGCGCATAGCCGGCCGGATCGAAGATGACGGCGCTGCCCGCCCGCTCCGCCCCCAGCGTGGCGGACGAGGGCGCGTGCGGCGCCGCCTCCACCCGCAGCGCCACCATGGCGGGCGCCACCCGCCGGGTGAAGGCGGGCGCGCCGTCGAGCGGCGGCGAGTCCGGACGCGGGGCGCTCCCGCGGGGAGCGGCGAGGAGGCTGATGGGGATTCCGAGCAAGACCAGCGCGAGCAGAGCGGCGACAGGGCGGCGGCGCGTCGGCATGGGCATCACCTCGACGAGTACTGGCGCTCGTAGTAAGCGCCGAATTCCCCGGACTTGATCGGGCGCCACCAGTCCCCGTGGGCGCGATACCACTCCACCGTCGCCGCGAGCGCGGAGGCGAAGTCGTGGGCCGGCTTCCAGCCGAGCGCACGCACCTTGGCGCTGTCCAGCGCGTAGCGGCGGTCGTGGCCGGGCCGATCCGTCACCGGCTTGATCAGCGTCTCGGGCTTGCCGGTGAGGCGGAGGATCTGGCGGGTGATGACGATGTTTTCCACCTCGTTGCCCCCGCCGATGTTGTAGATCTCGCCGTCCTTGCCCTTGCGGAGCACGGCGTCGATCGCGGCGCAGTTGTCGAGCACGTAGAGCCAGTCGCGGACGTTCTTGCCGTCGCCGTACAGCGGCAGCGCGGCGTCCTCGAGCGCGTTGGTGACGAAGAGCGGGATCATCTTCTCCGGGTACTGGTAGGGGCCGAAGTTGTTGCTGCTCCGGGTGACGATGACGGGTAGGCGGTGCGTGGTCCAGAAGGCGCGCGCGAGCAAGTCCGCCGCCGCCTTCGAGGCCGAGTACGGATTCGAGGGATTGAGAGGGTCGATCTCACGCGAGGCCCCTCGGGTGATGCTCCCATACACCTCGTCGGTCCCGATGGCGATGAAGCGCTTGAGCCCGCGCGCCCGCGCCGCCTCGAGCAGGGTGAAGGTGCCGGTGACGTTGGTCCGCAGGAACTCGTCGGCGCCCGCGTTGGAGCGATCCACGTGCGTCTCGGCGGCGAAGTGCACGACCGTGTCCACCTCGGCGATCAGGTCGCGCACGAGGGCCGCGTCGCAGATGTCCCCCTTCACGAAGCGGTGGCGCGGGTCGGCCTCGATGTCCCGAAGGTTGGCGAGGTTGCCCGCGTAGGTGAGCTTGTCGAGGGTGACGACGGCGTCCTCCGGATGCGCGGCGAGGACATGCCGGACGAAGCTCGAGCCGATGAAACCTGCTCCACCCGTCACCAGGATCTTCACGGCGGAACCCCCACTAGCCTCGCGTCGGCTCCCAGACGTCGCGGCCGGCGAAGTCCCAGGGCAGGCGCCCCTCGTCGGAGGTGTCCGGGTCCGGCGAGAAGTGGGCGTCCACGAAGTAGACGATACGGCCGCGCGTGGCGGCGAGGTTGCGCACGCCGTGGGCCACGCCGGGCGGGATGCGCACGAGCCGCGCCGTCCCGTCGCCCAGCACGAGCCGGCGCAGGGCGTTCTCGGTGGGCGAGCCGGCCCGGCAGTCCAGCAGCACGAGCAGCATGCGGTCGCCCGGCGGCACGAACCACACGTCGGTCTGCCGGCGGTGGAGATGGAAGGCTTTGACCACGCCGGGATCCATCTCGCTGAAGTTGATCTGCTTCACCTCGAACCCGCGGAGCGCGGCGTGGGCCCCCGCGGTGAGCCGGCCCAGCTCGAGGAAGGTGCCGCCGTCGTCCACGAAGCGCTTGATGTCCACGATCTCGACGCCCCCGATGGGCGCCTGCGGGGAGTAGTCCTGCACGGCGAAGGCCCGCTTGGCGGCGTCGTTGAGGTTCATTCGACGAGCCCCACCTCGCTGCGGTCGCCGAGCATGAAGGTGAAGGAGCGCGGCTTGCCCTGGGTACGGTAGATGGCGGCGTTCTTGCCGATCAGGCTCGACTCGATGCGCCCCCCGACGTCGGAGATGCGCGAGCCTTCGAGCAGGATGGAGTGCTCCACCTCGCTGTTGCGGACGGACACCCCTTCCCCCACCGACGTGAACGGGCCGATATAGGCGTGCTCGATGGTGGCCCCGCGGCCGATGATGGCGGGGCCGCGCACGGTGCTCCGGACGATGCGGGCACCCGCCTCCACGACGACCTTGCCGTGGATCTCAGAGTCCGTCACCGTGCCGTCGGAGCGGGGCTCGAGCGTATCCAGAATGATGCGGTTGGCCTCCAGCATGTCTGCGAGTTTGCCGGTGTCCTTCCACCAGCCCTCGATCACGTGCGGGCGCACGGTGTGGCCGGAGTCGATCAGCCACTGGATGGCGTCGGTGATCTCGAGCTCTCCGCGGCCCGAGGGCTTGATGGCCTTGGCGGCGCGGAGGATGTTGGCGTCGAACATGTAGACCCCGACCAGGGCGAGATCGGACGGCGGCACCTTGGGCTTCTCGACGAGACGCTTCACCTTGTCGCCGGACAGCTCCGCCACCCCGAACTGGGTGGGATCGGGCACCCGCGCGAGCAGGATCTGGCTGTTGGGCTTGGTCGTGCGGAAGCGCTCGACGAGCGGGGCCAGGGGCTCGAGGATGAGGTTGTCGCCGAGGTACATGCAGAACGAATCCTCGCCGAGGAAGGGCTCGGCGGTCAGCACGGCATGCGCCAGGCCGAGGGGCGCCTCCTGCTGGATATACGTCACCTCGACGCCCCATCGGCTGCCATCACCCACCGCGTCCCGGATCTCCTGGTGGGTATCCCCCACCACGATGCCGATCTGGCGGATCCCCGATGCCGAGAGGGCCTCGATCCCGTAAAAGAGGATGGGCTTGTTGGCGATCGGGACCAGTTGCTTGGCCGAGGTGTAGGTGATGGGACGGAGTCGGGTTCCGCGTCCTCCGGAGAGGATTAACCCTTTCATTTCTCGACCGATTATAGCAGTCTTGCCCTGCATCCGAGGGGGAATAGGCGTAATCTAAATGGCAAGCGGAGGAGTCGACGGATGAAGACGTTGAAGGACATGCTGGCCGAAGCGCGTCAGGTCATTCCCGAGCAGGGGCCGGCCGACCTCAAGCGCCGTCTCGATGCGGGCGAGCCCGTCGTGGTGGTGGACGTCCGCGACCCCGACGAATATCGCGACGGGCACATCGAGGACGCCGCCAACATCAGCCGCGGCTTCCTCGAGTTTCGCATCGGCACCGTCGCCCCCGAGCCCTCGACACCGCTCGTCCTTTACTGCCAGACCGGCCTCCGCTCCATGCTCGCCGCGAAACAGCTCAAGGAGCTGGGCTTCGAAAATGTGGTGAATCTGCAGGGCGGATTCCAGAAGTGGGCTCAGTCCGGCCTCCCCGTGGCCAAGGACCGGCCCCTCACCACCGAGCAGATCCAGCGCTACAGCCGCCACTTCCTCCTGCCCCAGGTCGGCGAGAAGGGCCAGCGTAAGCTCCTGCGCTCCAAGGTGCTGCTGATCGGCGCGGGCGGACTCGGCTCGCCGACCGCGCTCTATCTGGCCGCCGCCGGCGTCGGCACCATCGGGCTCATGGACGGCGACGTGGTGGACGTGTCCAATCTCCAGCGGCAGATCCTGCACGCCACCAAGGACGTGGGGCGCCCCAAGGTCGAGTCCGGGACGGAAGCGATCCGCAATCTCAATCCGGACGTGAACGTCGTCTCGCTGCCCACCCGCATCGACGTGGACAACGTGATGGGCATCATCAAGGACTACGACCTGGTCGTGGACGGCTCGGACAACTTCGACACCCGCTACCTCGTCAACGACGCCTGCTATCTCGCGGGCAAGACCAATATCCACGGCTCCATCTTCCAGTTCGAGGGCATGGCGAGCGTGTTCGCCCCGAACCAGGGCCCGTGCTATCGCTGCCTCTATCCCACCCCGCCGCCGGCGGGCCTCGTCCCGTCCTGAAGCGAGGCCGGCGTCCTGGGCGTGCTCCCAGGCATCATCGGCGTGGTACAGGCCACCGAGGCCATCAAGGTGCTGCTGGGTGTGGGCGAGCCCTTGATCGGGCGGCTCATGACCTATGACGCCCTCGGGATGCGCTTCCGCGAGGTGAAGCTCCGGCGGGATCCCAAGTGCCCGCTCTGCGGCGAGCATCCGACCATCAAGGATCTCTCCATCCACCGCGGGGGCGAGGCGGGCGGGTGCGCCGCCGACGGCAACGGCCAGCCCGCGGGCGCGACGGTGCCCAGCGCCAAGGCCGGGGGCTAGCGCGCCCTCCGGCCTCGCGCCGGGATCCGGCTACTACTGCTTCGCGACGATGTGGTCCTTGATCTTGTCGTAGGTCGCCTGGGGCACGACCTTCTTCTGGACGAGCTCGTCCTTCCGCTTGTAGGGCCGGTTGTCGATGATCTTCTTCGAGTAGGCATCCCCGATCCCGGGAACCGCCTTCAGCTCGTCCGCCGACGCCGTGTTGATGTCCACCGGCTCGTGCTTCATGGCGGGCTTGGCGGCATCCTTGGGCTTGGCCTCGCTCTTGGCGGGTGGCGTCTGGGCGAGGGAGTCCGACAGGCCGGCGAATCCGGTCACGAAGGCCAGTGCGACAAGCAGCGCGATGATCCGCTTCATGAAAAAAACCCTCCTCCGGTGGAGTGTGAGGACGGCGCCGTCCGGCGCCTCTCGGACGCATTAGAGCACACGATTCCGGGCCCTTCCCGCACAACGATGCTCGTCGGCTGGCTCTCGCTGGGCCAATAGGGCTGGCCCGAGGCGACGCGCCTCACTCGTCAGCCGCGCGGCACTCCGCGCGTAGAAACTACTCGGTGGGTCTTCCTCGACCTGCGTCCGCGGCGTCCGCGCGAACCTTCTCCCGAACGCGCTCGAGCCGTGACGAGACCTGCTCCTTCGCTTGACCGAGCACCGTCTCGGACGTCTCTTGAACCGTCCGAAGCAGCCCATCCACCTTTTGCCGGGCCGGTCCTTCGTTGCCTTTCAAGTACTCACGGAGAGAGTCGCGATACTTCCACACCACCCACCCACCAGCGACCGCCCCTACCAACAGTCCTCCCAGCATGTTGCGCCCTCCTTGTCTTGCTGCTCGCCGTCGGTGCAGCATCTCCTATGTACAGCATCTCCTGTGCCAGCGCGTGAACTTCGAGGTTGGCGCGCCTGGAGGGATTCGAACCCCCGACCCCCGGCTTAGAAGGCCGGTGCTCTATCCAGCTGAGCTACAGGCGCACGCGGACTTACGATACACCGGCTGGCAGTAACGCGGGGACGGTACACTTCTGGGACACTTCTAGGGCGACAGCCTCGACCATCACGATCCGCTCGACGGCATCTCGGAGGTGGGCCGGTGCTAGGTGCGAGTAGCGCTGCACCAAGGCCAGTTACGCGGAGCTGGATACCGGACGACCCGATGCTGAGCCAGCCGGCCGAGCTGGTCGACCTGCTCGTCCGCGAGCGATAGGAGGCGCGTCATGTCGAGAACACCCAAGGTCAACCCGGACATCACGATCGTGCCCAACCCGAAGCGGGTGATCGTCCGCCTGGGCGGTGCGGTCATCGCCGATTCCACGCGGGCGATGGTCATGGGCGCGCCGGGCAGTCCCGACGTGCAGTACATCCCGCGAGAAGACGTGGACATGTCCAGGCTTGAGCGGACCGCGCACGCCACCTACTGTCCCTACAAGGGCGACGCCTCGTACTGGAGCATCCGGAGCGGTCCGCGCCTCGTGGAGAACGCGGTGTGGAGCTACGAGTCTCCCTACGAGGCGGTGACCGCGATCAAGGACCACCTCGCCTTCTACGCGGACCGCGTCGACGCCATCGAGGAGCTTCCCGCGACGTCCGGCTCCTGACGTACACTTTTGCGGCCGGCGCGTCGATCGACAGCTGGTGATGGATGCCTGCCATGGAACCCCGTTCCTTTCGCGGGGTATTCTACGGCACTGCGGGTACGACCAAAGTCCGACTTGAGTGCGCGCCGCCGGGCACGCCACTCTGGGGGCGACCGCAGGGCCGCACAGTGGGGCATTTGACAGCGCACGGAGAGGGAACGCCATGATGGTTTCAAGTCGCCGGGAACGGATCGCGAACTGGGGGTTCCCGTACCGACCCCTGCTGGGGGCCCTCCTCGTCGCCGCCCTGCTGCTCCCCCTGGGATGCTCGTTTTCGGCCAGCTCGAGGAGCTCGTCGGAATCCTCGTCGGACTCGTCCGCGAGCAGCTCGGCCAGTTCCTCGCCCTCCGTCCGCGAGGATCAGTACCGCAAGGACGTCCGCGACTACACCGCTTCCTACGTGAAGTCCGGCGGGAGAGTCGAGGACTTCAAGAAGCGGCTGGGCGAGCTTGCCAAGGACCGAGACATCACGAACTGGGAAGAGAACATGGCCACCTACGAGGGAATCGGCCGTGGGCTGGGCAGGGCCAAGGCGAACCCGGTGGAGATTCAGGCCTACTCGACGAACCTCGCGGGCGCCGATCCGAAGAAGGCCGAGGCCATCCAGAAGGGCTACGACGCGGAGATATAGCGCCGCGGTGAGCTGGTCCCGCGCCGGTCTCCTGCTGGGCGGCTTGCTCGCCGCCGGGCCGGCGGGGGCCGCGCCGCCGCCGACGGTCGACTTCCTCTACGCCGACGCCAATGAAGGCGGAGCCAGCGGCGGACATTCCGCCATCCGCTTCGGCGACCAGGTCTTCCACTTCGAGTACGCGCCGCCGGTCGTGCGGCTCCGGCGGGACCACTTCGAAGGGCTCCAGTATCGCTACACGGTGCTCGACAATCGCAGCCTGCTTCTCCATCGCGTCCGGGTGACGCCGGACACGTATCAGCTGCTGCTCGACGAGTTCACGCGGCGCTACTTCGATCAGACACGGGATCTGCGGACGCATGCGGCGAGGGTGGCGGACCGGCGGCTTCTGGAAGCCCTGCAAGCCCGCCGCCGGGGCCAACCCGCGGCGGCGCCGGTGGCGCTCGAAGGCGCGGGCTACTTCGTCGACGTCGTCCGGCTCGGCGCCCCCCAAGACGCCCACGGCACGCCAGAGGCACCCGCGCTCGCCCGCCTTCGCGAGCGCGTAGCCCGGGTGCATGGCACCACCTTCGTCGCGGACGCGATGCACCGCGTCTTCCGCGAGCTGCTGGCGCTGGATCCGGGTGCCCCCGGCTTCGCCGATCGCTATCACGATGGGCTCACCGCGCTCGTGGCCCTCGAAGTGCTGCGCGACGCCCACCCGCTCCGCGCGGACGCCTATTCCGGCGGCAGGGGCGCAGGACTCGCGCTCGACTCCGTCGAGATGGAGGCCGTCGCGACCCTCTTGGAAGCGCTCGAGGCCAGTATGGTCCGGCTGGTCGACTCGAGCCGCCCTGACTGGGGCTTCCCCCTCCTGGTCGGCATGGCCCGGCTCGCCGCGCTCGACGACACCCGGCGCATGGGCCGCTGGCTGCTGCTCGACGTCTTTCCGGCCGACGCCGTCGTGATCTCGGCCGAGCAGCTAGCGCGCCGCCCCGGAACGACGCGCGAGCTCCTGGCGGAGGCCCGGCGCGATCTCGCGCTCGCCCGCGCGCGGCTCGACGTGCAGGCAGGCGACGGCGCGGGCTTTCCCGAAGCCGCCTTCGCGGCATTCGAGGCGGCCGGCAATCGCGTGCTGGAGATCTCGCGCGCCCTCGAAGGCCGGCGCCCGATGCGCATGCCCTTCGGGCTCGGCGTGCCCTCGCGGGCCGCTCCGTTCCCGCAACTCGTCGTCCCCGCCGTCGAGAGCGAGGCGCTCGCGGCGGCGTTGGCGCTGGCGAGCGGACGCGAGGCCGCGCACGAGGCCGATTTGCGCCAGCGCTACGGCTACAATGTGGTCACGCGGAATTGCGTGACGGAGATCTTCCGGACCATCGACGCCGCGCTCGCGGCGGCGGCGCCCGCGGGCGCCGATCTGCGGGACGAGTCGGCGCGCCGCCTCGGCGGGCACGTGGACGCGCCCCTCAACTTCATCCCGGCGGCGGCCGCCGCGTCCGTGCGGGACACCTACACGGTCACGGAGACCATCGAGCTGTCCTCGTACCGCCTGACCGCGCTGGCGCAGATGTACCGGCGGGAGAATCCCGTCCGAGTCTATCTGCGGGAATCCAATACCCTGACCTCCACGCTCTATCAGCGCAATCCCGACGACTCGGCCTTCCTGTTCTTCACCGACGACGCGACCGCCTCGCGGCCGATACTCGGTGCCGTCAACCTGGTGACCGGGCTGGGGGTCAGCGCAGTCGGCCTTTTCATGGTGGGCGTCGACGGGGGCGACACGCTTCGATCCGGCCTGCGCGGCATGCTCTTCAGCCTGCCGGAGCTGCTGTTCTTCAACATCCGCAAGGGCTCGATCCCGTTCGCGCCGCGGCGTCAGCCGATGGCGCGCCCGTTACCCTCACGGCATCGGAAAGGGTCTGGCGTCGAGGAACCGGCGCAGCACGTTGAGCGTGAGCCGGGAGATGTTGTTGTCGTACCCCTTGTCCGCGAGGCTTCCCACGTAGGCGATGGACCCGGTGGAGAACACCGCCCCGCCCGCCGGGTGCTCGAAGAACACCATGTCGGCGCGGACCGCGGCAGAGAAGCGCCCGTCCGAGCCCGCGAACGAGACGTTCATCTCCTCGTTGACGAGCTGAAAGGCGTTGGAGTGGTCCTCGGAAGCGGCGACCACGAGGGCGTGGGCAGGGGTGCCCAGGGCGCCGCTCGCGGCGTCCAGCTCGAGCCCAGCCGCGCCCGCGCCGAAGAGGCCGAAATTGCCCACGATCTCGTCCTCGATCCCCTCGAAGATGAAGCGAGCCCGGGGATCTCGGCCGGCCGTCGTGCGCCGGTAGTAGGACGACCGATCGAAGCCCTGGGCCACGAAGCCGATACCCACCAGCGCGTTGGGGGCGCGGCCCTGGCGCCGCCAGAGGCCGCCGTACTCCCCCGTCGAGCTGTGGTAGTACTCGCCCACGGACTCGGCCCAGGCGCGCGTGCCGTCCTCGGCCCGCCGCAGCTCGATCATGCCGGGGTGTGAGGAGGGGTAGGACACGCGCCAGTAGAAGCCGTTGCCCCCCATGTACATGAGCCGCCCGCCCCGGCCGAGAAAGCCTTCCAGCGCGTCCAGCATTTCGCGGGAGTAGTACTCGGGGTGACAGCCCGTGAGGACGACCGAGTAACCTTCGAGGAGCGCGAGCCCTTCGCGGTGGAGGTCGTCGTCGGTGACCACGTCGTAGGGCTGCCCCTGCGCCTCCAGCCAGTCGAGAAGACAGAAATCCAGGAACAGGTTCCAGGGCCGGCCCGTCGGCCGCGTGTTGACGATGGGCCGGAGGCGGGAGACGTGGCAGACGCCGGAGCCGTCGGAGTGGGTGTCGTAGGTGGAGCCACCGAGCTCCGGGTGGTACATCAGAAGGAGATCCGTGGTGTCCACCGTCGGGAGCGCCCCGATGTAGAGCTCGGCCGGGCTCGGACGCATGCGGGCGCGATAGTTCGAGTAGGCGAGATAGGTCGCGGTGGACGCGAGGAAGGCCACCGGAGCCCGGGGCGTGCCGCGCTGAGGGCGCACGTAGAACACCACCCAGAACGGCGGCCCGCCCTCGGCCTCCAGCCGCAGCGCATAGACGCCGCTGCGTGCGTCCGCGGGGATGGTGACGGTGTGGCTCGGCGTCCACCCCGCGTCGTAGAGATCATCGTCGTGGAAGTGGATGGCGCCGTACTGCTCGGGCGCCCGCCGCCAGTCCATCTCGGTGCCGTCCCAGTTGTGGCCGGTCACCGCACGCTTGGGCGCGTTGACCGTTCGGCCATGCAGCCGTTGTCCGGAGCGGTCGGTCACGTGATCGGTCGCGATGTCGGCGGCCAGATCCCATCGGCCGATGGCCTCCCCATCGCGCGAGATGGTCGGCCGGTCGATCTTCCCGTTGAAGTGCCAGGTCGTGAAGAGGCGCCCGCCCTCGACGCCGCGGCGGACCGCGCCGAGAAAGAAATCGCCCGCCGCGGCGGCGGGGAGCGCCGGGAGGCCCGCCGTGACGCGCGCCGGCGCCTCCACCGTGACCGCGTGGTCCGGAAGCGGCGCCTGGTCGAGCGTCACCGTCCCGGCGCCTGGATCCACCATCGCGGTGACGCGGTACCAGCGCCGAGCGGTGAGGGGCTGGCCCGTGCTCACGCGCGCCGGCGCGCCCGTGCCGGCGCCGGCCTGGAAGGCGAGCGCCCCCGCCTCGTCGAGGATGAGGGCCCAGCCCGCCCGCGTGTCCTCCGCCCAGGTGCCCATGATCGCCTGCGGGCGCGGCGCGGGCCGCACGGGCACCCGCGTGGGCTGGATGTACGCCTCCAGCGTGAAGCGGGTGAGGCCGGCCAGGGCCGCGGGATCCGGGACCCGCACGTACGAGCCGGCGTCGATGGGCTGCGGCGAGCCGTCGTGCTCGCCGGTGACCGGCGTGGGCAGCGGCTCGGTCTTGAGGCCGGGGCCGCCGGGCCCCGTGTCGCTCGAGATCACGCGAACGATCTCCGCGCGATAGCGGCGTGGGCCGTCGAGCGTGCCCACCATGAAGCGAATGGTCTCGCCCGGCGCCACGCTCAGCGGATCGGCATAGCCGAGCACCCGCGGCATGGGCGGCATCATGGACGGGACGCCATCAGACGGCGAGCTTCTCGCCGGTCACGGCTTCCCACCGGAGGCGAAACGCGTGCCACTCGGCGTCCTCCAGGGTCGTGAACACGGGATCGGAGAAGAGCCGCGGCGGCAGGCCGTCCGGCTGCTTTTCCGCGAGCACATACTCGGCGTGGGGGCGCGTGCACACGAGGAGCAGGTTCTGACAGTTTCGCGCGCTGCGCAGCACGTTGAGCACCGCCTGGAGCTCCGGGCTGTGCGGCCCGAACGGGGTGCGCTTGAACTCGAGGGCGAGATCGGTGCGGCGCGGGTCGATGGTGAACATGCTGGGCGGCGGCTAGACCTGGCGCGGCGAGTCCTTCAGCACCTCGTACACGGCGGTCCTGATGTCGTCCCGGCTGGGGAGCGCCGCCTGCTCGAGCGGCGGGCTATAGGGCACGGGCACCGGCACCGCGCACACGCGCCGAATCGGCGCCCGCAGGACCCGGAAGGTCTCTGGGTCCTCCGCGATCAGGGCGGCGATCTCGGAGGCCGCCGAACACGTCGCCGGAGCCTCGTCCACGATGACCAGGCGCCCGGTCTTCCGAACGGACGCCCGCAGCGTCTCGACGTCCATCGGCACGAGCGTGCGCGGATCGACCACCTCCACCGAGATCCCCTCGGCCGCCAACGCCTCCGCCACCGCCAGCGCCTCGCGCACGTAGTACGCCAGGCCCACGATGGTCACGTCCCGGCCCACGCGCTTGACCTCGGCCACGCCGAGCGGCACCACGTGGTCGCCATCGGGCACCGGGCCGGTGACCCCGGCGAGACGGCTGCACTCGAAGGAGACGACGGGATTGTTGTCGCGGATCGCGCTCTTGAGCAGCCCCTTGGCGTCGGCCGGCGTGGAGGGCAGCACGATCTTGAGGCCGGCCAGATGCATCCACATCGAGTACGGGCTCTGCGAATGCTGAGCGGCCAGCCCCATGCCGCCGCCGGTCGAGCAGCGGTACGTCACCGGGAAATTGGCCTGCCCTCCGAACATGTAGCGGATCTTGCTGGCCTGGTTGACGATCTGATCCATCGCGACGAAGGAGAACGTCACCATGCGCCAGTGCACGATCGGACGAAAGCCGGAGCCCGCCGCTCCCAGGCCCATGCCGGTGAGCACCGCCTCCGAGATCGGCGTGTAGCGCACCCGGTCGGGGCCAAACTCCGCGACGGGATCCCCGGTGAAGTCCGTGGCCATGGTGATGACGCGCTGGTCGCGCCGCATCTCCTCGGCCACCGCCTCCTCGAGCGCCCGCTGGAACGTGATCTCACGCATCCCGGCTCCTCCATCGCCTCACTTAGTCGGCGAACATGTCGACGAGCAGATCGCGGGGATTGGGAAAGGGGCTGGCCTCCGCGAACGCCACCGCGGCCTCGAGATCGGCGGCGACCTGCGCGCGCAAGGTGGCAATCTCCGCGGGCGAAACGGCGCCGCGCTCGAGGAGCTGCCGCTCGAGCCGGGCGATGGGGTCGCGCGCCGTCCAGGCCGCGATCTCCTCCGACGGCCGCGTCTCCGGGGGGATGGCGGCCCGCATCGCGTGGAAGCGCCAGCGATACGTCTTGCACTCGAGCAGGCTGGGGCCCTCGCGGCGCGCGCGCCGCACCGCCACGGCGGCGGCCTCGCGGACGGCGAGGACGTCGTTGCCATCGACCTCGACGCCCGGCATGTTGAACGGCGCGGCGTGGGCGGCGATGTCGACCCGCGGATGCTGCACGTCCACCGCGTTGTTCGCCGCGTACTGGTTGTTCTCGCAGACGAAGACGATGGGCAGGCGCCACACGGAGGCGATGTTGAGGGCTTCGTGGAACTCGCCCTCGGCGGCGGCGCCGTCGCCGAAGAAGCACACGGTGACGTCGCCCCGGCCCTCGAGCTGGGCGGCCAGCGCCGCGCCGCACGCGATCGGCAGCCCGCCCCCGACGATGCCGTTGGCGCCCAGCATCCCGACCGAGAAGTCGGCGATGTGCATCGAGCCGCCCTTGCCCTTGCAGTAGCCGTCCACGCGCCCGAAGAGCTCCGCCATCATCCGGCGGATGTCGGCGCCCTTGGCGATGCAGTGGCCATGGCCGCGATGGGTGCTGGTCACGCGATCCTTCACGGTGAGGGTCGAGCAGACGCCGACGGCCACCGCCTCCTGCCCGACATAGGGATGGACCGCGCCATAGATTCTGCCGTCCACCCGGAGCCGGATCGCCAGCTCGTCGAACTCGCGGATCAGGATCATCGCACGAAGCATCTCGACCATCGGCGGCGTGTCCGGTCCCATCGGCCTCTCCTCAGCCACCGGCCGCGGTGGCGCCGGCGATGCGTCCGAATACCGCGCCCGACATGAGGCCGGTGCCCCCCGGGTAGTTGCCGTGGAACAGGCCGCCGACCATCTCGCCGCAGGCGTAGAGGCCGGGAATGGGCACCCAGGACGTGCCAATCACCCGGGCGCGCTCATCGATGCGCACGCCGCCGAACGTGAACGTGATGCCGCCCGTCACCGGGTAGGCCGAGAAGGGGGGCGTGTCGAGGCGCTGGGCCCAGTTGGACTTGGGCAGATCGAGCCCCTTGGTGGCGAGTCCGTCGCGCACGGTGGGGTCGAAGGAGCCCGCGGACACGGCCGCGTTGTAGTCGTCGAGGGTGCGGCGGCACGCGGCGCGATCCACCGGCAGCTGCTCCACGAGGGCGGGCAGCGTGTCGGCCACGAGCGGCGTGCCCGTCTTGTAGCGGCCCTCGAGGAGATGCGTCACCTTGGCGTCGAAGATCTGGTAGCCGACGCCGCCCGGCTCGTTCAGGATGATGCCGCCCAGCTTCGCGTAGGTGTAGAACTGGAAGTCCTCGCCCTCGTCGAAGAAACGCCGGCCGCGATTGTTGACGAGCACGCCGTACGGGTACGAGAGACGGTTGGTCTTGTCGGTGAGCTTGCGGTCGCCGTAGGGCGGTGCGTCCGCGTCGATGGGCGTGGAGTGACAGCCCGTCCACTGGCCCACCGCGAGCGCGTGCAGCTCGATGGCCATGCGCAGGCCGTCGCCCGTGTTGTAGCGGGTGCCGCGCACCTTGGCGTGGTCCCAGGGCCGCCCCAGATAGCGCGCGCGCCAGGCGGGATTGGCCTCGAAGCCGCCGCATCCCAGCACGACCGCGGTCGCGGCGACGTCCTCGACGCCGCGCGCGCTCTGGGTGGTGACGCCCGTCACGCGCCCGCTCCGGTCCTGGACGAGGCGCACCGCGCTGGTGCCGTAGCGGATCTCCACGCCGGCACGCTCGGCGATGTCGAACCAGCTCCGCGAGAGGCCCACGCCCTCGTGCTCGGCGCGGATCACCGCCCCCGGTGACCACTTGATCTTGTCTCCCACCCGGACGCCGCTCAGCGACAGGGCGGGCTCGAGCGTGATGCCCTTCCCCGCCATCCACTTCACGGTGTCGTAGGAGCGGCCGATGAGGATCTCGCCCAGCTCGGGATCGGCGCGGCCCTCGGTGACGCGGAGCAGATCCTCCCAGAAGCGCGCCCTGGGATATGGCTCGACGTCCGAGAGAAAGCCCGGGATGCGGCGCTCGGCGTCGGGCACGAGGGGGCGGAGATCCTCGCTCGTGTCGAAGGCGAAGCGGAAGAGCCCGCCGCTGTAGTGCGTGTTGCCGCCGCGCAGCTCCGGCGGCGCCTTCTCCAGCACGAGCACGCGCCGCGCGCCCTGCTCGCGCGCAGAGACGGCCGCGGCCAGCGCCGCGTTCCCCGCGCCCACCACGAGGACGTCCCACTCAGGCATGCGCACCTCCCGTCGCTTCCTTGCCCCGCACCTCGACGCCCGCCCACTCCTCGTAGAGCCGCGTCACCGCCGCCATGTCTTGATCGGCCAGGCCCTGCGCGGCCGCCGCCTCGTACACCTGACGCACCGCCGAGGCCACCAGCATGGGGAATCCGAGCCCGGCGGCCAGCCCCAGCGCCAGGGACACGTCCTTCTTCGACAGCGCGATGCTGAAGTTCGGGGTGAAGTCGCCCGCGAGCACATTGGGCATGCGCTTGAGGAAGTGATGCGAGCGCCCCCCGCTGGTGGACAGGATGTCGAAGAGCTGGCGGGGATCCATGCCGGCCTTCACGCCGAGCACCATGGCCTCCGCCGCCACCACCATGTTGCCCATGGACATCACGTTGTTGACGAGCTTCACGACGAGGCCCGAGCCGAGGGGGCCGACGTGATGGATCTCGGTGCCGAGGGCCAGGAGCACCGGGCGGGCGCGCTCCACCACCGCAGGGGCGCCGCCCACCATGAACACCAGCTTGCCGTTGCCCGCCTCGTTAGGCCCGCCGCTCACCGGCGCGTCGAGACAGTCGATCTTGGCGGCGGCGGCCTTCGCCGCGACCTCCCGGCAGGTCTCGGGGTCGATGGTGCTGAGATCGATCCAGACCATGCCGGCGTGCGAGCCCGCGAGTACGCCGTCCTCGCCGAGATACGCGCCGCGCACGGCGGCGGGATCGGGCAGGCTCGAGAGCACGAAGTCGGATGCGGCGGCGACGCGGCCGGGCGAGGTATCGAGCACGATGCCGGCAGTCTTGGCGCGTGCCGCCCGCTCCGCGCTCGGGTCAAAGCCGCGCACGGCGTAGCCCTGCTCCACCAGCCGGCGCGCCATCTGCCCGCCCATGGTGCCCAGCCCGATGAATCCGATCTTCGGCTTGTTCATTCGGCCTCCGGCAGCGAGGGGGGCGCGGGCTACGGCGTCGAGATCGCGGCCGCCGCCTCGGCCTGCGCCTGCGCGGCGCGGGCCTTCCACATGGCGTTGGCGTGGTCGATCTTGGCCTTGGCGTCCGTGTGATGCTTCTTCGATTCGGCGACGAGCGCCTTGGCCTGCTCGACGAGGCCCCTGGCCTCGGCCGAGAGCTTCATGGCCTCCGCCCTCTTGATAGCGTCCTCGGCGGATTTGATCTGTACCGGGCAGTTCCACGCGGCGGCGGTCGAGGCGTGAAGCGTGAGGCCGGTCACGGCGATGAGGAAGGCCAGGGTGAAGCCCAGTCGATGCGACCACGACGAGACGGCGAGCATGCCCCGCAGCCTAGCAAAGCGCATCCGGCCCCTCAAGGCCTCGGCTACACCCCGGTTAGAGGTTACCGAGTTGCTTTCGTCGAGGCGCGGCAGCCTCACCCCGAGTTTCCCAGCCTTTTCGGGGCCGTCGGGCCCGCGCCCCGCCCGCCTCACTCCGGCACGCGGGTTGCTCGAGAGTGCACTCCGGAAGATACACGTCGGCCGGCCCACACTAGCAGCGGGAGGACGCCATGGGAGTGATCGGGTGGATCGTGTTCGGCCTCATCGTCGGTATCGTCGCCAAGCTCCTGATGCCCGGACGGGACCCGGGCGGGTTCATCGTGACGATCATTCTCGGCATCGTGGGGGCGCTGCTGGGCGGATTCCTCGGGCGCGCCGTCGGATGGTATGGCCCCAACGATCCGGCGGGGTTCGTCGTGGCCGTGGTGGGGTCGATCATCCTGCTCGTCGCATACCGGATGGTCGTCGGCCGGGCCCGAAATGCGTAGTAGGCCCTACTCGATCACCTGATCCGCCCGCTGCAACAGCGACGGCGGGATCGTGAGGCCGAGGGCCTTGGCGGTCTTGAGGTTGATCACCATCTCGAACTTCGTGGGTTGCTCGACGGGGAGATCAGCAGGCACGGCGCCCTTTAAAATCCGGGCGACGTAGCCCGCCGCACCCTTCGGGAGGTCACTAAACTCCGCGGCATAGGCAACAAACCCGCCTGCTTCTGCGAAGCGCCTCAGGCCGGATACCGACGGCATGCGGTAGTCGCGTGCGAGTCGCACGACCGTCGCGCGAACCTGAGGATCGACAACGAAGATGGGCTGGAAGATGACTCCGGTGGCGTCGTCTCGCCCCATGGATGCGAACGCGCCAGCGAGCTCGCTGGTATCTCCTAAAGTGAAGCTGCGGAAGTGGAGGCCGATGCGCCTCGCGGACAACTCTACCTCGCTGAGAAACCCTCGATGGAGTGAGTCCTCGCGGTGAACCACGCAGGAGATCCGCCTTACGTGAGGGACTGCCTCCTGTAGGAGGGCTACGGTCTTTCCGGCGAGCTCAATGAGCGCCAGCGAGAGACCTGTGATGTTGCCGCCGGGCCGCGCCAAGGTCTTTACGAGTCCTGTCCGCAGCGCATCCCCTGCAGCCGCCATGACGATCGGAGTCGTCCGCGTTGCGGCCGCGGCAGCTTGAATACTCGGAGTAGCGCTGGCGACGATGACATCAACCTCTTCGCGGACAAGCTCGGCTGCTAACCCGGCGAGCCGTTCCGTCCGCCCGCTAGCCGACCGAGATTCGATCATGAGGTTCCGTCCCTCGACATACCCGTGTTCGAGAAGGGCCTGCCGAAACTCTGCCCGAAAGGGCTCCGGGGCACCGAACGACAGGGCGCCGATGCGCACTCCGTTCCGCGTTCTCTGCGCCTCGGCGGCACGCGGCGCGGCGAGGAGACTAGCTGGGAGCGTCGCCAGGAAGGTGCGTCGATTCATCACGGGAAAGGAATTGAGATGTACCGATCGTAAAAATGGTCGGGGTGAGAGGATTTGAACCTCCGACCCCCTGCTCCCAAAGCAGGTGCGCTACCAGGCTGCGCTACACCCCGACGTCACGCCATCCTAGCATCTCGGAGCGGGCCTCCGCAGGTTGCCGGGGTCACGGTCGCGGCGGAACGGCCTCGGGCTGCCCCGCGGCGACCCAGTCGACCAGGAGCGTGTAGGTGACGCCGAGGACGACGGGGCCGATGAAGATCCCCACGATGCCGAAGCCGAAGATGCCCCCCAGCACGCCCGCGAAGATCAGCGGAAGGGGCAGGTCGGCGCCCCGGCGGATGAGGATGGGGCGGAGCACGTTGTCGATGCTCACCACGAAGAGCGACCATATGAGGAGACCGGTGGCCCAGCCCGGGCTGCCCATCCAGTACATCCACCCCACCGCGCACGCGAGCACCGGCAGGACGCCTATCTGGGCGATGGCGAGGAAGACGCACACCACGGTCAGGATCGGGGCGAACGGCACCCCCGTCACGACCAGGCCGAGGCCGGCGAGAAAGCCCTGGACGAGGGCGGTCAGGACCACGCCCATCGCGATGCCGCGGATGGCGGCGCCGGCGAGCACCACGGCGCGCCCGCCGCGAAGACCGGCGAGACGCTCGGCGAACCGATGGGCGAAGTCCGCCGCCGCCTCGCCGCGCGCATAGAGGTAGGCGGCGATCCCCGTGATCAGCAAGAGCTCCACGAACAGGAGCGCGATGCTCCCCAGGAAGCCCACGAACCAGCCGACCATTGTGCGTGCGTAGGGCGCGACGGTGCCGGTGATCGCGCTCGGCCTGGCGGCGATCTCGCTCCACTGCTGCGCGATGCTCCGGCCCACGAACGGGAGGTCCTCCACCCAGGCGGGTGGCGGCGGGATGGTCATCGTGGTCAGCGCATTGCCCCAGGCGACGATCTGGTCCACATTGGCCACGACCACACCCACGGACACCGCGATGGGCGCGACGAAGACCAGGAGCATCAGCACCGTCATCACCGTCACGGTCAGGCCCCGCCGCCCCCCCAGCCGCCCTTCGAGCCTCAGCATCATGGGCCATGTCGCGACGGCGATGGTGGCCCCCCAGATGATCGCTCCCAGAAACGGCCGCATGACCCACAGCGTGCCCACGATCATCCCCACGAGGCAGGTCACGCCGAGCGTGATGCGGGCGATGTCGTGCCGAGGGGTGCGTACGGCCTCCTCAATCATCACGACCGGTCCTCACCGTCGCGGCCCCAGTCACGTCTCAGCATCCCGGAGGATTGTCGTCGGCGCCTAGCGCGGACGCCATGAGACCTTGGTCCCACCGACGGGATGTCACCGCCGCGCCTACCGCCACTCGAGGAGGATGGCCCGGGCCCGCGCCATGGCGCGCGCGCGATGGCTGACGGTGTTCTTCTCGGCCTCGGGAAGCTGGGCGAAGGTCGAGTCCAGCGGCGGGTAGTAGAAGATCGGATCGTAGCCGAAGCCGCCCGCGCCCTGCGGCTGGTCGAGCAGGATGCCCTCCGCCTCACCTTCGACGACCGCCTCGCGGTCGCCGGGCCCCACCAGCGCGATCACGCTGCGGAAGCGCGCGGTCCGCTGGAGCGCGGGTACCCCGGCCAGCGCCTCGAGCAGCTTGGCGTACCGCTGCGCGTCGGTGAGCCCTTCACCGCCATAGCGCGCGGACAGCACGCCGGGGGCGCCGCCGAGCGCGTCCACCTCGAGCCCCGAGTCGTCGCCGAGCGCGAGCTCCCCGGTGGCCTCCGCCACCGTCCGGGCCTTCGCGCGGGCGTTTTCCGCGTAGGAACCGGCGCCCTCCGGAGGTAAGGCCACGGTGGGAAAGTCGGCGAGGGCGAGCACCCGATATGGGATGCCAGCAAGGAGCGCCGTCATCTCCTGCACCTTCTTGCGGTTGGCGCTGGCGAGGACGAGCGCGGGGTCAGAGGACGAAGATCTTCTCCTTGCGCGCGGACACCGCCCGGCGCTGGAGGCCCACCAGCGCCTGGATACCCCGCTCGGCGAGGGCGAGCAGCTCGCTCAGGCGGTCCTTCCCGAACGGCGTCTGCTCGGCGGTACCCTGCACCTCGACGAAGGCGCCCGAGCCCGTCATTACCACGTTCATGTCCACCTCGGCGGTGGAGTCCTCAACGTAGTCCAGGTCGAGCAGCGCCCGGCCCCCCACGATGCCCACGCTGATGGCCGCCACGTGCTCGCGCAGGGGCGAGCCGGGGATGGCGCCCGACTGCACGAGCCGGTCGAGGGCGTCCGACAAGGCCACCCAGCAGCCGGTAATGGCGGCGGTGCGCGTGCCGCCGTCGGCCTGGATGACGTCGCAGTCCATCCACAGCGTGCGCTCGCCGAGCTTGGGCATGTCTACCACCGAGCGAAGCGAGCGGCCCACCAGGCGCTGGATCTCCTGGGAGCGCCCGCTGGGGCCGCCGCGCTCGCGACCCATGCGCGTGTTGGTGGCGCGGGGCAGCATGCCGTACTCCGCGGTGACCCACCCCTTCCCCTGCCCCTTGAGGAAAGGGGGGACCTTCTCTTCCAGCGAGGCGGTGCAGATCACCTTGGTGTCGCCGAACTCCACCAGCACCGAGCCCTCTGGGTGCCGGAGGTAGTCGCGCGTGATGGTGACGCGTCGGAGCTGATCCGGCGCGCGTCCATCGTGGCGGGGGAGGCTCATCGAGTGGGAGCGGAACCGGGACGCGAGACCGAGGCGCGCATGCGCTGATCATAGCGCCGCTTGTACTCGCCGAGTCCGGTGAAGATGGCCTTCGCCGCCGCCTCGCGATACTCCGAGGTAGCGAGCTTCCTCTCCTCCCGCGGGTTGGTGAGGAAGCCGATCTCGATGAGAATGGCCGGCATGGCGGCCCCGCCCAGCACGAAGAATCCCGCCTGCTTGACGCCGCGATTGGTGAGGCGGAGGGAGCGCGTCATCGAGTCCAGGACGGTCTCGGCGAGGAAGCTCGACTCGTGCTGAAACTCGGACTGGGCGAGGTCCCAGAGAATGCTCTTCACCGCGTCCGTCTTCTGCCGGGAGGCGGCAGATTCCAGCTGGAGGGCGCCGTTCTCGATCGCCGCCGTCTGCCGAGCCTCAGTGTCGCTGGCCTCCGAGGAGAGGAAGTAGGTCTCCACCCCTTCCGACACCGAGCGGGGATGCGCATTGGCATGGATGGAGACGAAGAGGTCGGCGCGCTGCTTGTTGGCGAAGTTGGCGCGGTCGCGCAGGGTGACGAAGGTGTCGGTGGGACGACTCAGGATCACCTTGATGCCGAACCCGCTCTCCTCCATCATCCGCGCCACGCGCCGGGTGACGTCGAGCACCACCTCTTTCTCCATGACGCCGGTGGGCCCGATCGCGCCCGAGTCGTGGCCGCCGTGACCCGCGTCGAGCACGATGAGGCGCAGGGGCTGGGCGGCGCCGCCCGGCGCGCCCTCGGGGCCCGCGCCCTCGCGCGGCCGGTGCACGTCGAGCACGATGCGGAACGGGTCCTGGAGCGAGAAGTCCTTCACCTGGCCGGCGGGCGCGTCGAGCACGATGCGGAGCACGGCGCCGCTGCTCGTCGGCTCGAGGCGCAGCTGCTTCACCAGGCCATCGTCGATCGCCTGGCGCTGCGCCTCGGCGACGCGCAGGCCGGGCAGCCGCATCTGGATCTCCCCGCGGCCCGTCCCGAGGTCGGTGATGATGGCATAGCCCACCGCGCCGCCCGCTTCCAGCACGATGCGGGTGAACGAGGGATAGGACCGGAGACGCAGGTCGCCGAACGGCACGGTCGGCGCCGCGGCGACGGGGCGCGCGGCGGCCCGGGGGGGCGGCGTGCGCGCGACCATCACCTTCGTCGTGACGCCGGGGGCGAGCCGTGGCAGGGCCTTGGCGAGGAAGTCCTCGGAGATGAGCCAGTCCGTGGAGCCGGCCCGCGCGGGGGCGTCGAGGCTCAGGGTGACGCCGCCAACGACGACTCGCGCTTGGTTTCGGGTGAACTGGGCCGAGCGGGAGCCCACGGTCAGGGTGCCGCGATTTCCCTTGACCGCCCAGGTTCCCTTGAGCACGGCCGCGAGACGCTCGGCGGCGATGTAGCTGCCGCCTCCGTCGAGACTTACGGGGGTGAGGGAGCCGAGAGTCCCGGTTTTGCTCTTGACCTCTATCGTTCCTGGACGTGCCGCGTCGCCCGTCCCCGGTATGAGTCCCAGGACAGCGAGGCCGAGCGCGATCCGACGGAGCCGGGCAGTCATTCGCGTTGACGAGACGGTATCGGCCATTCTAGCAACGCGCTCCGAGTGCGGAGAATCTTTGTAGGCCCAAGGTCCGATTCCCCGGGTCCTCCCCCCCGCCTATCGTGCGCTCAAGGAGGAACAACCATGCGGAAGCTTACGCTATGGATTCTGATCGGGGGGGTAGTCCTCGGAGCCGCAGCCTGTGCGTCCACCGAGAGCTCGTCCATGGCGGGCGCGCCGCCGGCGAGCAATGTGGCGGGGCGGTGGGCCGGCACCTGGGTCTTCGATCCGTCGAGCGCCGGCAGCGGGGAAGTGACCATGAGCATCACTCAGGACGGGAAACAGGTGAAGGGCACGCTCGAGACGGTCAGCGGGCCCCACCGCGGGCGGGCGGGATTCTTTAACGCCATCATGTCCGGGAACGACATCCAGATCACCGGCCCGGACTTCACCGGCTGGCTCAAGGTCGAGGGCAACGGCACCCAGATGAACGGCCAGGTCAACGGGATACTGCCCGCGAGGGTGACACTCCGCAAGCAGTAGCCGGCTTCACGCCGGCGGGCCGGGGGGATCGCGCCCCCGGCCCGCGCTTTGGCGCTACCGCCGCTCGAGAAACTCGAGAATCGTCCCCTTGTGCTCGTCGACCAACTTGCCCGCCGAGGTGTAGAGCAACTGTCGATCGCATTCCGACGCGATCACGAGCCGCGTGGGGATCTCGGAGATGCGCTCCCGCACCGCCTCGGGCGTCTTGAGCGGTTCCGGCTCCGCCTTGCACGCGGGCGGGAGGTCGCTCAGATCCGCCGCCCACTTGGCGTCGGTGTGGCGCATGAGCGCGACGTTGATGGTCTTCGAATCGGGGAGCACCCCTTCCAGCTGTAGGCTGCGGAAGAACAGCGCCTGGTAGGTGCTCGCCCGCTCCTCCATGATGCTGGGGATACGCGAGAAGTCGAAGCTGAGGATCGTGAACGGCAGGGGGAGGCTACTGAGCTTCCGCTCGCCGACGGAGAAGGGAAACGAGCTGTCGAAGGCGATGACGAAGGTGCGCTTCACGCGCTTCGCCTGCACCTGCTTGAGGTGCAGGAAGAGAAGCGATTCGATGCCCGAGTTCTCGTAGAGCCCGCCGTCGCCAGCGTGCCAGTAGGTCTCCTCGTCACCGATCTTCAGCGTGATCGGCCCCACCAGGGGTGGAAATGATGCCGAGGCGGTCGTGATGCCCGCCAGGCTCATCCGGCAAGGATCCATGTGGAGCTCGATTGGCGTCATGGGCCGCAGCATGTCCCAGCGCTTACGGATATAGGGAGCAGGCTCCATGACTTGGCCCCGGCGCGCGATCGATCGCTCGAGATCGGAAAAGTAGTCGTAGTCGAAGGCGTCCGGGGGCAGGGTCGTCGCGGCCAGCCGTCGGCCGTTGTTGTAGAGCGTGGTGTTGACGATGAGCCCCGGGCTGTCCCCCGCCCGCTCCCGAGCGGCGATATCCTCCAGGCGCGCCGGGCCATAGAGGCGATCGATGAGAATCTCGGCCAGCGTCTTGGCGGCGAGGCCAGAATTGAGCCAGCGGAACGACAGGAGCTGGCGCCAGATCAGCGAGGTCTCGAAGTCCTGGCTCAGATCGGCGCGGTACTGATCGAAGAAGGCGCGATACTCGCTCGAGAGCGTGCCGTCGGGGTTGAAGACCTTCACCTCCCGGCCCGGCTTCTTCAGCGTGTAGTAGCTGGCGGCAATGCTGCCGCCCGAGACACTCGACACGTGCGTTGATCCGCTCGATCAGGGAGGTCCCATCCGACATGCGCACCCCGGCCAGCGCCTCCAGGCCCGCCGAGCCGAAGAGGGCGGCACGGCTTCCGCCGCCCGACAGGGCGACACCGACCATCACCTCACGCTCCGGAAGCGGAGCCTGGCACGGTCCGATTGCGTCCGCACGCGGCACGGGGAAGTAGTGGGCGCTCGCGCATCCGGAGAGGAGCATAGCCAGGGCCAGCCCGAAGACCGGACGCGCTCGCTTCATCGATGTCTCCCGTCGAGGACAGTTCATTCCCGTTGACCCCGGAGGCGGCCAAGCTCGGCCGACGAAGGCGACGAGGGCTCTAGGCGAAGACGGTCTTCCAGTCGCTCTTGATACTTACCACGACGAAGCCGGAGGCCGGAGCCATCCGGAGCGCCTCGTCGAGGGGGCTCAGGCGGAAGTTCGCGGTCGTACGCGAACTCGCGCTGCGCGTCATCGTGATGCAGAAGGAGGCATAGCTGGGCGCCGTGGCCCCCGCGCGTGTACTGCAGCATCCGGAGATCCCCGTCGGAGTTCCCGAAGGCCAGGCGCGGGCGCCGGCCGATGTGCAGCTCGATGTTCACGACCTTCTCGTCGCGGTCGTCGAAGCTGCGCAGCTCGGGGAGCTTGAAGAGGGCAGGCCCCCCGGGCCCGGACTCGAGGCGGGCCTTGTTGCTGCTGCCCACCACCTGCTCCGGCGGGATTCCATAGAGCTTCTCCGCGATACACCGGACGAACTCGATCCCGCCCCCCGTGATGACGAACGGTTTGAAGCCGCCGGAGCGTAGGAAGTCGAGGAGCTCGAGCTGGGGCTGGTACACGCACTCGGTGAAGAGCCGCCCCAGCGTGGGATGCCGGGCGGCGGCCAGCCAGGAGGCCGCCGCGTCCATGAACTCCTTGGTGGTGAGTCCGGCATGCGTGGTGAAGACGAACTCGAAGGCCTCCCGCCGGGAGAAGCTCGCGATCGTCTTGAAGTCGCGCTCCAGGAAGGCCTTGTAGGGCTGGCGCTCGCGGAGGGCGGGATCGCGACGGGCGATGGTGGTGAGCCGATCCAGGGCGAAGTAGAACTGCACCTGCAGCGGCCGCTCAACCCAGAGCGTTCCGTCATTGTCGAACACCGCGATGCGCTCGGGCACCGGGATGAAGTCCGGGCTTTCCTCGCGTGTCGCCCGAGCCACGAAGTCGAGAATGGCGGCTCTCGCGAACCCATCGGTCCAGGACGGAAGCGGATCCATCGGAGTCTCCTCGTGCTGCTCCGATTTCATCCGACCATGGACGGGCCGGAGGCGAAATAGCCCAATGGTCTTACGGTGGGTGGCGGCGGAGCCACGCGGCCCTTCCTCTACAGGACGTTGTCTGCCTTCATCCTCACTTCCAGGAGTCGCGGAGGACGGTCGAGGAGCAAGCCGCGAGTATCAGCGCCACCAGGATGAGACCGGCGGCGCCGGCGGCATGACGCCGCATCATCGCGAATACGCCTGCCGGGCCGCCGGGCGATCCTTCAGGGCACGCAGACGCAAGCCGAGGGCGATCATCAGGATGCCGAGGACGATGGCAAACGCGCCGATGACCCACAGCACCGCGAGGGCACCGGCGCCGGGCGACACCACGAGGAAGACGCCGAAGAGGATGGAGAGGACCCCGCTCGCCGCCAGGAGCCATTCGTGCTCGATCTCCTTCCGCAGCGCGATCGCGGCCACCACCTCGAAGAGCCCGCGCACGATGGCCCACCCCGCGATGAGGTAGAGGAGAAGGAGCGCGGTGAGCCCCGGCCGGCCGAACGCGATCACGCCCACCGCGATGCCGGCCAAGCCGGACAGGAGGACCCCCCAGGGAAACGCTCCTGGCTGTCGCCGCGTGAGGGCCCAGACCACCGCGAGCACGCCATCGGCGAGGGCGTACGCGCCATACATGAGCACCAGCACGGCCAGCGTGATGCCCGGCCACGCGAAGGCGCCGACCCCGAAGAGCACCGCGCACACACCCCGGAGCACCACCGCCCACCAGTTGCGAGCCAGGGTGCGGAGCATGATGCGGGCCTAGGATCTTGTCGACCGACACGGCGAGCGCCTCCGTGTGTCGCGCCACGATCTGATCGCCCTTCTTCACCTCCGCGAGGCGCTTCACGCTGGGGTCCACCTTGAGGGTGCACGTCTTGCCCTCGGCACCCTTGAGCGTCACCGTCCGCATGGCGAGGTCCACCGCCTCCACCGTGCCGGTCACCTCCACAGTGCTGACCATCGTGGCGGCGGGCTTCTGGCCCTTGGGCGCCACCTCGACCGCGGCCATCTCGGTGGCAGCGGGGGGCTCGCCAATCTTCCGTACGTAGAGCGCGATCGAATCGAGATAGCGCACGGTGAGCGTGTCGCCCGGCTTGATCTGGTCGAAGCTCTTCACCTCGGGCCCCACCTTGACGGTGGCCGTCTTGCCCTTGGGGCCGGTGAGGGTGATCAGGCGCTTGCCCTTGTCAACCGCATCGACCCTGGCCTTGAACGTGACGCTCTCGGCGACCACCACCGCCGGCTTCGTCTGCGCCTTCAGGACGGGTTTGTCGCTGGTCTGCGCGTCCGCCGCGGGCGCGATCGCGAGCAGCGCCGCGAGAATGAACATCCCTAACGAATCGCTTCCACTCATGACGGCCTCCCAGGCGCCCCTCGGCGCCACCCCATAGCAAGCGCCCATTCGGCCCGCCTGGGAATCCGACCTTAGTCTCATTGCCGGGGGAGGGGTCGGCGGGGTTCCATACGGCATGCTCCGTCCCGCCTTCCGGAGAGCCATGCTCGCGCTCGCGTGTCGCCCTCTTCCTCACTCCGACCCCAGCCCCGGCGCAGACTCCGGCCCCGAGGCGTATGCCGGCGACTTCTGGACCCGGCCGCGGCTCACTGGGGACTGGGGCGGCCTCCGCGACCAGATGGCCAAGCGGGGCGTGGCCTTGGACGTGGGCTGGCTGCAGACCCTGCAGGGCGTCATGAGCGGAGGGACGAGTCAGGACACGGGATATTGGGACACCTTTGAGTACGCGCTGAATCTGGACAGTCAGAAGATGGGGCTCTGGCGGCGGTGCGCGCGCCTTCGTGCGCTTTTGAACAGGAGGGTCCCACAATGACAAGGAGGAAGGACATCGTGAAGAGACTCGTGCGCACGCCGCTCACGTTGGCGCTCGCGGCCCTGCTCGGCGGCTGCGCGTCTGCCGGCACCGCCACCGCGCCCCCGACGACCCTGGACAAGATCAAGACGACGAAGACGGTGTCACTGGGCTACCGAGACTCTTCGGTTCCGTTCTCCTTCATCGACAAGAGCCGCGCCCCCGCGGGGTACCAGGTGGACCTGTGCCAGCGCGTCGTCGAGGATCTGCGGCGCGACCTGAAGCTCCCGGACCTCGAGGCCAAGTGGGTACCGGTGACGGTCGAGTCTCGGATCACCGCCGTGAGAGATGGCACGATCGACATCGAGTGCGGCTCCACCACGAATACCCTGTCGCGGCAGGAGCAGGTGGACTTCAGCCTCACCACCTTCATCACGGGCGCGAGCCTGCTTGCGCTCGCGGGTACCGACGTCGGCGAGTTGACCGGCGTCCGCATCGCCGTGATCCCGGGCACCACCACCGACCAGTTCATCAAAGACGCGCTCGCGCGCGGCGGAGCGGGGGCGAGTCGGGCGCAGCTCCTTGCCGTGAAGGATCACGCCGAGGGCCTGGTCGCCCTCATGAACCGGACGGCGGATGTGTACGCGACGGACCGGGCCATCCTGATCGGCCTCGTCCTGTCGACTCCCGAGCCGCAGCGCTTCGCGCTGCTTGACCGCTTCCTCTCGTACGAGCCCTATGCGCTGATGCTGCGGCGCGGCGATCCCGCGTTCCGGCTCGCGGTGAACCGCTCGCTCGCGCGCCTGTACCGCTCGGGCGAAATCATGGAGGTCTACCGCAAGTGGTTCGGCCAGTGGGGCCCGCCGAGCCCCCTGACGATTGGCATGTACGCCATCGAGGGCCTGCCGGAATAGGGCGTCAGGCGGGGCCGCCGGGCCGGGGCCGCGTCTCCCAGCGCTTGCGATCGCGCTCGAGGGCCTGGGTGATGGCGCCCAGGAGCTCGGTCTCGTCGAAGGGCTTGGACAGGAAGTCGACCGCGCCCGCCTTCATGGCGCGCACCGCCATGGGGACATCGGCGTGCCCCGTGATGAAGATGACCGGGATGTCGCGGCCGGTCGTCACCAGGTGGTCGTGCAGATCGAGGCCGCTCTGACCGGGCATGCGGACGTCGAGCACGAGGCAGCGAGGCCCCTCGTGCTCGGGCCGCTCGAGGAAATCCCGCGCGGAGTCGAAGCTCTCCACGGTGAGGCCCGACGTGCGCAACAGCCGATCGAGCCCCCGGCGCACGGATGGATCGTCGTCCACCACGAACACGAGCGCCGCGGGGTCGCGCACGTCGCTCGTCACGGCGCGTAGGGCAGCTGGAAGACGAAGGTGGCGCCGTGCGCGGTGTTCTCCGCCCAGATCTTGCCCCCGTGGGCCTCGACGATGGAGCGTGCGAGGGCGAGCCCCATCCCCATCCCCGTTCGCTTGGTCGTATAGAAGGGCTCGAACACCATGTGGTGGGTGCCGCGGCGGAGCCCCGGACCGGAGTCCTCCACCGAGACTTCCACGCCCTGGCCATCGACGTTTCGCGTGCGCACGATCACCGTCCGCTCGCCGCCCGCGCGCTCCGAGATCGCCTCCAAGGCGTTGAGCACGAGGTTCAACAACACCTGCTCGAGCTGCACGCGATCGCCCGTCACCATCGTCCCTCGCGCGTCCAGATCGAGCTCGACGGCGACGTTCCGGATCACGGTGTCGCTGCCGAGCAGCTTCAGGATCCCGCGGACGAGCGTGTTGACGTCCAGCCGCTCCATCTCGGATTCGCCCTTTCGGAGGAGATCCCGCATGCGCTGGATGACGTCGGCGGCCCGCCGGTCGTCGTCCACGATGTCGCGCAGGATCGCGCGGAGCTCGGCAAGGTCGGGCGTGGGGGCGTCCAGCATCCGCCGGGCCGCCTGGGCATTGGTGAGAATGCCGGTCAGCGGCTGGTTCAGCTCGTGGGCGAGCGACGCGGTGAGCTCGCCCATGGCGGACACGCGTGTGACGTGGGCGAGCTCCTGGCGCGTGCGCTGCGCCTCCAGCTCGGCCCGCTTGCGCTCGGTGATGTCGGTGTTGGACACCACCGCCCCGCCATCGGGGCGATTGAGCGGCACCACCGTCATCGCATACCAGCGCTCCGTCGCGAGCGGGCCCACGGGATACTCCATAGAGAATCCGGCCTGGGCGCCCTCGAGCACCGCCTCGATCCCGACCACCGCGTTGGCCGCGTGCGGCTCCCCGCGGCTCGCCGCCTCGCGACAGACGGCGAGATAGTTCTGGCCCACCCCGACCTCCCCGCCCGCGGAGTGGTTGAAATCGGGCGTGAAGCGCGCCCAGACCCGGTTGATCTCGATCACCTGCCCGCGGCCGTCGAGCACGGCCACACTGCTGTTCAACGAGGCGAGGATCGCCGACTTCATGAGCTCGCTCGCCCGGAGGGCGTCCTCGCTCTCCTTGCGGCCGAGCGCGTTGGCGAACACTTCCGCCACCAGCTGCAGCCGGGCGACGAGCTCCTCCGGCCAGGCTCGCTCGCGCCCTACCGTCGCCAGGGAGAGGCCACCGAGCATCCGCCCGCCCGCGACGAGGGGGAGCGTGAGCTTGGCGGAGATGCCGACCTCGACGTGGGCGTCCCGGTCGCGCGCCGCCTCCTCCGGCAGCTCGCGGAGGCTTCGGAACACCACCGGCCGCTCGCGGAGGAGTTGGCGCACCGACCACGGGAACATCGTGCTCATGTTCGTGGTCGGCAGCGGCGCGAGCCCGGGGGCGGCCCAAGCGTGGCTCACCGCGAAGAGCCGCCCATCCCCGGACAAACGCAGCAGCATGACGCGGTCCAGCCCCAGGAATTGACCCAGCCGCTCCAGCCAGACCAGAAAGGCCTCGTCCATCCGGTTCGACGCCAGGTGCACAAAGGCGCCGGACAGGCGCGCGAGCAGCTCCTCGAAGCGCAGCCGATCCGCGAGGGCCAGCCGATCGCGCCACCGCTCTTCGAGCAGCCCGGCGAGGGCGAGAACGGGAATGGCGCTGACCGCGAGCGAGATCTGCAGCGCGAGTACGCTCTCGGGCGTGGGCGGCGAGGCGAACCCCCCCTGCCCGTGAGTCGCCGACCAGATCACGACGAGCGCCGTCGCCAGGAGCGACAGCGACGCCCCCGCGGGCCCGAACCGGACGGTCCCCCAGAGCACGCACGGGATGAAGAACGCCATCGGCACGACGAGGGAGCCCAGCAAGGGGGCGGAGCCGGTCACCGGCGCGACGAACTGCATCACCACCACCGTGGTGAGCGCGGCGGCGAGCACGGTCCCCTCGACCCGCCGCGCGGGGGTGGCGCGCCGCATGCGACTCCACCCGTCCCGCGCGACGAAGACGATGGCGGGCACCAGGACCAGCTCGGTGAGGACGTTCGAGAAAAAGCGCGTGCGCCACACGACGACGTACGGCTCGCCCGCGAGCGTGGCCACCGCGGCGGCATCCATGAACGACGAGACGAAGGGCCCGAGGATGCCGGCGCCGAGCACGAACGCGGCCACCCGCGGCATCGTATCGAAGCGGGTCGGCTCGGTGCTGAGCAGCCGCACGCTCGTCGCGCCGATCAGCGCCTCCAGGCAGTTCGTCGCATACAGGGTGAGCGCAAGTGACGGCGGCGAGATCACGGGCAGCGCGGCCACGAGATGGGCGGGCAGCGCGGCGAGGAGATACAGCGGCCAGCGGCGCGGGGCGGCGAGCAGCAGGGCCGCGGTGAGGATCGAGTTGGGCGGCCAGATGATGGAGGGGGTCGCGGGGGGCAGGCGGAGGAGGAAGCCGATGTTCGCCCCGATGAAGTACCCGACGCAAATCGCCAACGCCGCCCCGGCGACCGAGAGAGCGGATGGTTTAAGGCTGCCGGTCACGGGCCGATCACCGACTGCATGCTTCGCAGGACGAGCCTCTCCTGATGATAGACGGCGGCAAAACGCGGCGCCACCGCCCTACTGTCGCGGTCCGACCAGCCGACCGCCATCGGACCTTCGTCCCATACGGTCGGGAAGCAGCCGATACTCGACGGGCCTAGCCGTAGGCCCGCAAAGGAGGTCCGCATGGACTTGAGCGTGACCGGACAGGTAATTGTCGCCGCGGTCACCCAGCTCGCCCTGCGCGTGCTGGGGGCTGTCGTCCTCTGGATCGTCGGGCGCATGCTCATCAACGTGATCGTGCGCGTGGCCGGGCGCGCTCTCTCCGTACGGCAAGTCGACGCGACCATCTCGCGGTACGTTTGCAACATCCTCGTCATCATCCTGAACGTCGCGCTCGCGATGGCCCTCCTCAGCGTCTTCGGGGTGGAGACCACCACCTTCGCCGCCCTCATCGCCGCGGTGGGCGTGGCGGTGGGCATCGCGTGGGGAGGTATGCTGGCGAGTTTCGCGGCAGGGGCCTTTCTCATCATCCTCCAGCCCTTCCGCGTGGGGCAGTTCGTCACCGCCGGCGGCGTCACGGGGACGGTGAAGGAGATCGGGCTCTTCGTGACCGCCCTCGATACCCTCGACAATGTCCGGACCCTCGTCCCCAACGGCAAGGTGTTCGCTGACACCATCCAGAACTTCTCCACCAATCCCTACCGCCGCGTCGAGCTGGTCGCCCAGCTCAACCACGGCGTCGATCCGCGGGACGCCGGGTTCCGTTTGAAAGAGCGCCTCGCGAAGATCCGCAACGTCCTTCCCGAGCCGGCCCCGGACGTGGAGATTCTCACCTTCACCCTTGCCGGACCGGTGCTGGCGGTGCGCCCGTACTGCAACAACGCGCACTACTGGCAAGTGTACTTCGACACCAATCGCGCCATCCGCGAAGCCTTCGGCGAGGCCGGCTTCGCCGCGCCGGAACAGCACCTCGCGGTGCGCGGCGGCCTCTAGCGCCGGGCGCCGCGTCACTCCGTGGTGACGTGGCGGCGCAGGATGCGCCGGACCTCCTCGATGGTGGCCGGGGTCGCCTGGGTCGAGTGGTTCGAGCGTACGACCAGCTCGGACTCGACCCCGTCGATGTGCGCGCTCGAGTACTGCACGACGCCGTCGTCCGCACCGGTGAGGGGCCCGCCCCCGCTCACCGAGATGATGGAGTGCGCGTGGATGCCCGGGGCGAGCGGAACCTCGGAGAGCGCGCGCAGGAAGGGATTGCGCGGCGACATGTTGTCGACGGCGGTGGGAAGGAGGTGTCCCCTCGCCACGAAGAGATCCGGATGCCGCGCGAGATCGCTCGCCAGCGAGCCGAGCGCAGCCGGGATCCTGACGAGGCGCCGCACCACCGCCGCCACCATCTGTTGCGCCGCCACGAAGCTGCCCCGGTGAGGGGTGGAGATGAATACCACGCGGCGGACATCGGGTGACGGCGTCACGAACAGCGCCTCGCGAAACAGCGCCCGCGTCGACTCCGATATGCGCGTGTCGTCGATGGACACTCGGGCCACCGTCGCCCAGATCCGGTCGCCGCTGTCGATGACCATCATCTTGACGAGGAGGCCGCCCTGACTGTGTCCGATGAGCACCATGCGCGACAGCGCGGGGTCCTTCCGCTCGGGATCGATGCGGGCCACCGCGGCGTTGAGGAGGCGGCGAAACCGCATGGCGGAGTAGGCGATGGGATTGCTCGAATCGTAAGTGTAGAACCAGAACTGATAGCGACGGCGGATTTCGGGGTCGGCCTCGAGGCGATTGACCATCTCTGCCCAGCGCATCGCGCTCGAGAAGGTGCCGTGGACGAAGACCACCGGGATCAGCCCCGGCCGATACGGCACGATCGACGCGAGGGTTTCCTCGGCCTGCCCGGGCGTGGTGATACCCACGAAGTGCTCGACCTCGCGCGCGAGGACGCTCATCGTCGAGAGGCCGACGGCGAGGGCAGCGGTGGGCTCCACCTCCAGCGGCACGGCCTCGCCGCCGATACTGACCGCTCCCGGCTCGTCGGCGAGGTAGATCTCCAGCGATCCCGTGAGGGCCCGGCCGTCCATCAACGCGTTCCGCACGTCGGGGATGCGCAGCAGCAGCGTCACGGGGAGCCGCACCGCTGGAGGGAGGAAATCGCGGCTGAGGCCCGTCGGATCCAGGAGGTCGACGGATGCGGCGAGGGGCGCGCCGATCCCGGCGCGACGATATCGCATGGCGAGGCCCTGCACCTCCAGGTCGGCGACGGCGACGAACCGGGTGAGCGCGTACTCCCCCACGCGCCGCGCGCCGGGCGCCAGGACCAGGTCGATCTGAGCGAACGGCAGGGTGAAGCGGGCGTCCCGCGGCACGACCTCCGCGCCGTCATCGCTGGTGAGGGCGAGGGCGAGCGCTCGGTTGTAGAGGTCGGCGGCGAGCCGCAGACGGGGATCGAAACGACTGGGCCCTTCGCCGTAGCCCTCGGGGAAGAGGAACGCATAGGCGTAGACGGCTGCGGCGAGGTAACGAACGCGGTCCCCCGCCACCCGCGCCTGGAGCAACGACATCTCAGCGAGCGCGAAGAGGATGTCGGGGTGGGCGCCCTCGGCGGTCATGGCGCGGTGAAGCTCGGAGATCACCGACACGGGCCGCTCCTCGAAGGGCAACAACAGCCCGTGCTCGAGGAGCACGTTCCGCGTGGCGGTGGTAAGGCGGTCGCCGGTGAGCGCGCTCGCCGCGAGCTCCCGTCCCACTGCTTCCGGGGAGACCTGGACGACCTTGACGAACGGCGTGCACGCCCCGAGCGAGAGGAAAAGAACGACGACACCGGCGAGGCGGACGCCGCGGGCTCCGACGCTCGGCACGGCCAGCTCGGCCGGGCCTACCGGGCTGGTCTCAGGTCCCCGGACACGGCGGTCCCGGAGCGGAGCATCCCGGTGGCGCGAAGCATCTTGACCCCCTCGCCCTGGTAGAGCACGAACGTCGCGTGCCCACGCTCTCCCTCCATCGCGAGCTTGCCGTCCTTGAGAGTGAAGTTGCCCGTTCCGTGGAACAAGCCGATGGTGCGGGCCACCCCGAAATCATAGGCGCCGTTGTCGGCGATGGTCATATCGACCCAATCGCCCTGGTCACCGCGCGGGCCAGACAAGCCCGTGACGAGACCCGCCCACTTCCCCGCGACCATCTTGTAGTCCGTGATCGGCACGACGACGCTCGGGCGTGCGGGCGGCGGGGAAGACGACGCGCACGCGCCGACGATCAGGATAACGGCTACAAAGCCGGCGACGCGGGCGAGGGACCCTCGCCCGGTCGCACGGCCACGATCGTGTGACGCCGCCCCTCTCACCGAGGCTTCGAGAGGAAGCGGTCGCGGCGGTTCTTCGCCCAGCAGGATTCCGCCTTTTCGGTGCAGGACGCGCGTTCCTCCCCGTAGGACACGAGGCTGAAGCGGCTGGCCTCGACCCCCTGCGCGACGAGATAGTTCATCGCCGCCTTGGCACGCCGCTCGCCGAGCGCGATGTTGTACTCCGAGGTGCCACGCTCGTCGCAGTGACCCTCGATCAGCACGACGAGCCTGGAGTTCGACTTGAGGTACGTCGCCGCGGCATCCAGAGTCTTGGCGTCGGCCTTGCGGATATCCGCCTTGTCGAAGTCGAAGAAGACGTCCTTCAGATTGTTGTCCGGCTCGTAGTCGGCCGGAGGCGGCGGCGTGGGCGCGGGAGCCGGCGCGGGGGGCGGGGGCGGCGCCGGCGCGGGGGCCGGGGGCGGAGCGGCGACAGGCGGCGGCGCCGGCGCCGGAGCCGGGGGCGGGGGCGGCGCCGGCGCGGGGGCGGGGGCGGGCGCGGGAGCCGCCACCACCGGGACGACCGGTCGCTTGGGGCAACCGGTGACCAGCAGCGCCAGGGCGACGACGGCGAAAAGGTGTGCTGCTAGTCGCAGTCTCTTGTGCATGGGGTAGCTCCCTCTCTGCATCGTGGCTAGTTCTGGAAGATCTGGCTGGGACTCACGTTGACGGCGTAGACCCCCCACCAATTCTGGGATCGCGCGTTCTCGATGTCGGATCGGGTCACCTTGGGGTTCGATCCGTCCTTGTTGTTCTTCATCGAGAAGTTGGCATGGTCCCCGGACGCGAAGTGCGAGCTGTGGGCCAGCCACATGTTCCAGTCCTCTCGACTGGCGCAACCTGCGCCGAGCGATGCAACGCCGACGATCAACGCCGCTCCAATCATTCGTACACGCATGACCTTCCTCCGGTTTGGGTTTTCATCCTTGCCACACCGCGACGGCCTGATTCTCGGGAATACCGCGACGGCGGGCAATAAGACGTTAGGCGTATGCGGCAGCATCAAAAGTCCATCCCTCCGCTGCCCCGGCCTTCCAGGGTGGGCCGAGGGGGGCTCCGCACCGATAGGGGTTGTTCAGGGATTGGGCCACCACGGACTGGGACTTTGGCCCCATTGCTCCACCCCGCGCCGACCTCACCCTGGTCTTCAGCGGCCGGGGGCGACGGCCACCCCGGGGGCACTGGCGCTGGGCTTCCCGGCGTACCGGGCGCCTGACCGGCAGACAGCGCTCGGCTCTTCACGGTCGTCCCTCTACCTTCTGGGTCAAGCGCACGAGGTCGGCAACGGACTCCGCCTGCATCTTCTTCATCACCCGGCCCCGATGGACCTTGACGGTCTTCTCGGCGGCGCCGAGCTCGGCGGCGATCTGCTTGTTCAGCATGCCCGCCACCACAAGATCGAGAACTTCTCGCTCCCGTGGGGTGAGACGGGCGAAGCGACGCGCGACATCGGAGTGCTCAGCCTCGCGGGCGAGCGCCTCCCGGCTGCGCCCGAGCGCGCGCTCGATCGACGCCAGGAGCAGGTCGCCGTCCACCGGCTTCTTCAGGAAGTCGAGGGCTCCGCCCTTCATGGCCTGCACGCTCATCGGGATGCTGCCGCGGCCGGTGATGAAGATGATGGGCACGGTCTCCTGCCGCGAGCCCAGCATGGTCTGCAGGTCGAGCCCGCTCAGCCCGGGAAGGCGCACGTCGAGGACAAGGCAGGCGGGATGCTCGGGGAGCGGATGCTCCAGGAAGGCCTGGGCCGAGGTGAAGGTCTGCGCGGTCAGGCCTGCGGTGCGCACGAGACGGGTCAGGGAGCGCCGGACGGTCTCCTCGTCGTCGACGATGTACACGACGGCGTCGCCGCTCATTAGCGTGTCCGATATGGGCCGGCGGGCCGCCGCCCGCCGCGGCCCGGGGCTAGCGGGTCGCGGTCACGGCATCGACGCGCTTCCAGGTCGCGTCTGGGTTGAACGTCTTCATCGTCTCGGCCGTCCGCGCCGTCGCCGCGCCGAGGTCCTTCTGATACACGACGCCGTCGTGGTTCACGATGAAGGTCATGACGCCCGAGTCCTCGTACCGCGCGGGGAACGCGACCACCGCGAACCCCCCGATCATGTGCCCGCGGACGACGTAGTCGTAGGCGCCGCCGGGCGCGCTGGGCCCCTGGGCGGTGAGGAGACGATAGAAGTAGCCGTGAAAGGGAGCGCGCGGACCGGCGTTCGACTGCCCGTAGCCCTCGGCGCGCGCGCGCGCCGCCAGCTGGCCGAGCGGGCTCGGCCGCTCGCCTGGCTTCGTCGGCCAGTACAACCCGTCGCGCTTGCCGGTGGTGCTGATCAGGCGCGGCGCGTACTCGAGGTACCCGGTATTGCCCGCGCCCAGCACGTAGTACTCACGCTGCGCGTCGACGATGGCGAGGCATACCTGCATCGTGGCCAGCTCGTTTCGGCCGACACGCCGGGCGAGGAGCTCGTCTCGCCCGGCGGCGGTGTCGAATCTCCAGCCCTCTCCATCGGGCACCAGGGGAATCGGGGCGGGATACTCCTCGGTCCCGATCACAAGCACGATCTTCCCGTCCCGCGCCTCGAGCCGGCGCGCGCGATCGTAGGCCTCCACGAAGTGCTTCCAGCCTTGCCGGTCGGCGACGTCGTCGCCCGAGGACACGAGATCCTTCGCATCGGCCCCCAGCATGCGGAGCATCGCGGCTCGGTCACCGGCCCGGAGGGCATCGACCATGGCCTTGTACACTTCCTCGGGCGAGCCCATGAGCCGCGGCGCCTGGGCCTCTGCGAGGGAACCCGGCGTCGCCCCGCCGAGCGCAAGCCACGCCAGAGTCACCGCGCCGACCACGAGCGGCCACGTCTTGCCGCGCGGTCCCGAGGTCATCACCTTCTCCCTCCTCCACGCCCGCCGCCGCCGCCGCCGCGGGAGCCTCCACCGCCGCGCGATCCTCCGCCCGTCGATGCGCGCGAGCCGCCGCCGCTGAAGCCGCCCGACTTGGACGAGCTCATGCTCGACTTCCCGCGATCGCTGGATGCCCGGGCGTCCCCGCCCCGCTCCATGCCCGAGAAGCCGCCTCCGCGGTCCGAGCCGCCGAAGTCCCCCCCTTGGCGGCTACGGTCGGAGGTGGATGCCCCTGCCCCGCCCCGCCCCCCGTCGCCACGGCCCGCGTCGCCCCGCCCTCCGTCGCCACGGCCCGCGTCGCCACGGCCCGCGTCCCCACGACCCGCGTCGCCACGACCCGCGTCGCCGCGGCCGCCGTCCCCGCGGCCCGCCAGATCCTTGCTTTGCCCGCCGCCCTCGCCGCGGCCCCGGAAGTCCTGGCGGCCCTGGGAGCCCGCGGGACCCGCCTTGTCGAACTTCTGCTGGGTCTTCGAATCCCGATACTGCGCGCCCTTGCGGTGCTCGGGGTTGTGCTGGAAACTCTCCCTGCCGCCGCCGCCCTGGCTCGTGCGCTGGGTCTGTCGGCTCTCACGATTGACGTTCTTGTTGAAGTTGCTGTTCTTGTTGACGTCAATGTCGACATCCCCTCCGCCCCAGTTGCAGCCGCCCCACATCGCCGCCCCCACCGCCATCCCGACGCCGAACGAGATGGCCGCCCCCGCCACGTAACCCGGCGGGTAGTAGGCGTAGGGCGGATAGGCCGGATAGGGCCACCCGCCGTACACGACGGTGGGGTTGTATGTCGGCACGTACACCGTTTGCGGGTCGGCCTGCTCGATGACGATGGTCTGCTGCGTAGGCGCGGGGGCGGCCACCGCGGGCTGGCCCGCCGGCGGGGCGGCGGCAGGGGCGGCCGGCTCCACCTTGACCGTCTGCTGGGGAGTCGACTTGAGATTGCCCGACGCCTGCGCCTTCCCGCGCAGCCGCTGCACGGCGTCCATCGTCTCCTTCCGCTGGTCGAGGAAGGCATCCCCGAGCTTCTGCAGCCAGTCCAGCTTCTCGTCCATCATGGCCAGCACCTGCGGCGCGGTGACCATGAACTTCACGCTGTCGTCCCAGTCGTGCTTCTTCAACTCTTCGGTCAGGGCCTGGTCCTTGAGGTTGGGATTCGCCTTCACGAAGCGCGCGGCCTGGACGATCTCGATCGGGTACGTGGACGCCATGAAGACCTGCGCCAGCAGGCTGTCCGAGTAGAGGGCGATGGGCGCCACGATCTGCTCGAGCTCCTCGGGGGTGAACGGCTTGGCTTCGACGGGCGCCGGCTCCTGGGCCGACGCGGCCACGGCGCCTCCGAGCAGGAATACCAACGCCGCGGCGAGCGAGGATGCCGATATGCGAGTGATCCAGCGTTTCATGTCAGCTCCTCGGGGGGCGGGATTTCACCGGCCCTGATCGTCTCGCCCTCCGCGGATCAGGGGCTATTAGACCTTGGTCGTACTTTTGTCGCCGCGCCGCGTCCAGATGAATGAAGCTGACGGGCACGGGAAAGCGAGAAGGCCAGCCGAGCACGTCGGCTGGCCTTCTCTTGTATGGTGGAGGCGGTGGGCATCGAACCCACGTCCGGAAACCCTCGGCGGCAGGCATCTACAATCCTTAGCCGGTTTTCTTATGCTCTCGCCGCTCTCGCCGCCAACCGGCGGGCTTCTCGAGCGGCCAGCCCCGAAAAATCTCGCTCCGCGCCTCGGGACACGGCTTGGAGCCAGTCACCAGAATATGACGTCGGTGCCCGGGCCCTGATGACTCGACCCGGCCGACGCTAGCGGGTGTTAGGCCGCCAGGGCTAGCTGATTGTTGGCAGCTAGTACTGTGCTCCCGGATTTACGAGGAGAGAGCACCTCGGGATGCCGCCTGCGCTTCACTGATCCCCGTCGAAACCAGTCGCCCCCCTGTCTCGCGACGCGGCCCCTCAGGACCGCTGCCGCGCTCTGACTTCCTTGGCCATCTCCCGACGCGCATCGCGCTCCTTGATGCTCGCGCGCTTGTCGTGGAGCTTCTTGCCGCGCGCCAGGCCGATCTCGAGCTTCGCGCGCCCTTCCTTGAAGTATAGACGAAGGGGGATGAGGGTCAACCCGCGCTCCGCCACCTTGCCGAGGAGCCGCGCGATCTCCCGTCGGTGGAGGAGCAGCTTCCGCGAGCGATCGGGATCGTGGTTGGCGTCGGTGCCGTGATGATAGGGGGCGATGTGGCAGCCGATCAGCCACCCCTCACCCCGCTCGATGGCGGCGTATGAGTCCTTGAAGGTAACCTGGCCCTCGCGGAGCGACTTGACCTCGGTCCCCTTGAGCACAAGGCCGGCCTCGTACGTCTCCAGGATCTCGTAGTCGTGCCGCGCCTTCCGGTTGGTGGCGATGACCTTCTCGCCCGGCATTCGGGCCCCCTTGACTTCACTCGCTCGGCCGGTATCCTAGTGAGGCTTTCGGGCCGAAGTGGCGGAATTGGCAGACGCGCATGATTCAGGGTCATGTGCCCGCAAGGGTGTGGGGGTTCGAGTCCCCCCTTCGGCACCACACGATACGCAGCCCCTTCCGGTGCCCTTCTCGGAGAGCCTACTGTAGCAGACGACGCGCGTGGGCGAGCGCGTAGAGGACACCCACTCACAACATGCCAAGCGAAGACGGTCGAGGCTCGCTCCCGCCGCACCCTGCGCTCGGCGACTACTACGCCGACGAGGCCGGGCATCACCGGTTCCTCGACTCCATGTTCGAGGCGACCGCGCGTCACTACGATGGGCTGAACGGCCTCGTCTCGCTGGGGTCGGGCGACCGCTATCGGCGCCACGCCCTGCGCAAGGCGGGGTTGACGCGCGGGATGGCCTCGCTCGACGTCGCCACCGGCACCGGCCTCGTGGCGCGCGCCGCCCGCGCCCTCGTGGGCCCGACCGGCCGCGTGACCGGGCTGGATCGCAACGCGGGCATGCTCGCGCAGGCCCGGCGCGCCAGCGACGACCCGCTGGTGCGGGGCGTCGCCGAACGCCTCCCCTTCCGCGGCGCCTCCTTCGACTTCCTCAGCATGGCGTACGCGCTGCGGCACGTGACCGACCTCGAGGTCACCTTCAGGGAATATCTCCGCGTCTTGAAGCCCGGGGGCACCGTGCTCATCCTGGAGTTCTCCCGGCCCCGCTCGCGAGTGGGCCTTGCCCTGGGCCGGCTCTACCTCAAGCGGCTCGTCCCCTGGCTCGCCCGCCTGCGCTCGGGCACCCGCGAGGCGGAGATCCTGATGACGTACTGCTGGGAAACCGTCGAGCATTGCGTGCCGGGCGAGCAGATCGAGCATGCCCTCCGGCGGGCCGGCTTCGAGCACGTGCGCCACACCGGCTGGTTCGGCGTCTTCGTGGAATACGTCGGGCGCAAGCCCGAGGCCGGGCCCGTCGCCGTCACCCCTTGAGGGCGGAGTCCTTCTTGCGGCGTGCTTTCCACAGCTCCACGACGATCGGCACCATCGACAGCGCGATCACCACCACCACCACGACGTGGATGTAGCGGGAGATGTCGGGGATGAGGGTGCCGAGTAGATAGCCCGCCCACGTCAGACTCACCACCCATCCGATGCCGCCGAACACGTTGTAGAAGAGAAACCGACGGTACTCCATCTGTCCGATCCCCGCGACCACGGGGGCGAAGGTGCGTACGAGCGGGATGAAGCGCGCGAGCACGATGGTCTTGCCGCCGTACTTCTCGTAGAACACCTTGGTGCGCAGGAGATGCTTGCGGCTGAAGAGCAGCGACTCCTCCTTGGTGAAGAGCCGGGGCCCCGCGCGATAGCCGATGGCATAGCCGACGCTGTCGCCGATGATCGCCGCCGCGATGAGCAGCCCGTTGATCCACCAGATGTCGAGCGCGCCGGTGGCGGCCACGAGCCCCGCGGTGATCAGCAGCGAGTCGCCGGGCAGGAAGAACCCGATGAGCAGGCCGGTCTCACAGAAGACGATGGCCACGAGGATGACGTAGCCGCCCCAGCGGATGAGGTCGGCCAGCGACACGCTGCCGTCGAGGAGCCCGAAGAGGAATTCCATGCGCCGCGTTCCCTACGCCACCTCGGCCAGCGCGACCCGGCGGCCGAGCGCCGATGAGCGCTGGGCGGCTTCCACCACTTCGAGGGCGGTGACCCCCGCCGCCACGTCCACGGGGGGCGCGCTCCCGCTGCGGGCGGCCTCGAGAAAGAGCTCCAGCTCCCGCCGCAGCGGCTCGGCGCCGGTGGCCTTGAACGTGCGCGCCTTGCCCTCGGGCGCCTGCCAACCCGCCGCGCCCAGGACATGGCGATTCTCGTGCACCGACACCTCGGAGGACCCGAAGTCGGCGGCGAGGGTCTCGCCCTCCCCGACCACGACGCAGTCGCGGGTCGTGCCGGGGGCGAAGTAGCCGGCCTCGATGAAGGCGGGGACCGCGCCGTACTCCACGGCGCAGAACGCGAGGTCGTCCATACCGCGGCCGAGGAGATCGCGCAGGATCGCCGTCACCGCGGTGGGCCGCGCGCGGAGCAGATAGGCGAACAGGTCGACGTAGTGGATGGCGTCAGTCTGGGTCACGCCCACGTCGACGCGGGGCTGCTTGAATCCGGCGAAGCGGCCCGTGCAGTAGCGCACGGCCCCGACGGCACCGGACTCGATGCGCTCGCGCAGCGCCTCGGTAACGGGATGGAAGCGAAAGATGTGACCCACCTGCAGGACCCGCCCGGTGGCGCGAACGATGCCGGCCAGCTCGCGGCCGTCCGCGGCGGTGAGGGCCAGGGGCTTCTCGACGAAGCAATGCCGGCCGGCGCGGAGACACGCGCCGGCCACCGCGAGATGGCTATCGGCGGGCGTCACCAGATCCACCGCATCCACGTGGGGCAGGGCCTCGCGGAAATCCGCCACCGCGCGCGCGGGCCTCACCCCCGCCCTCACCGCGAAGGCCCGCCGTTCCTCGGAGAGGTCGGCGGCCCACAGGTCGACGCCCAGCTCGGTCAGCACGCGCAGGTGCTTCTCGCCCCAGCGCCCCAGGCCCACCAGGAGAACGCGCATCAGCGCGGCGCGCCCGTGCCGCCCAGGTCCTCGGCGACCTCGTAGCGGAGGAGGCGCTGCTTCATCCAGCGCACCACGAGCAGGTCCACGTAGGCGCGGAACGCCCGGTTGCCCATGCCGTACTTGGACCGGCCGAAGCGGCGCGGGCGATGATTCACCGGCACCTCGAGCACGCGGTAGCCGCGCATCCGCAGCAGCGTGGGAATGAACCGGTGGAACCCCCGGTACAGCACGAGGTCCTGCAGGCATTCGCGCCGGAAGGCCCGAAACGTACAGCCGCTGTCCTGGATGCTCTCGTCGCTGAGCGCATTACGCACGCGATTGGCCACGCGCGACGACACCCGTCGCACGATGGAGTCGCCCGCGGCGCGATTCACCCGCCAGCCCGTCACCGCGTCCCACTGGTCGAGATGCTTGAGCAGGCCCGGAATGTCGCGGGGGTCGTTCTGCAGATCGGCGTCCATGCTCACCACGCGGCGCCCCCGCACCGTCTTGAATCCCGCGTCGGTGGCGGCGGTCTCGCCGGCATTGGCCTTGAGGCACACCAGTCGCACGCGCTTGTCCTCGTCCCCGAAGCCACGGATGATCTCGGCGCTCCGGTCGCGGCTGCCGTCGTCCACGAAGATGATCTCGTAGTCGAGCCCGGTGGGCGCGAGGGCCTTCCGGATCTCGGGCCAGAGGACAGGCAGGCTCTCTTCCTCGTTGTAGACGGGAATGACGATGGACAGATCGGGGGCCGCGCTCATCCGGCTACGCGCGCTCGGGGGCTGAGCCCGGGCTCGGCGGCGCGGGCGGCTCGCCTCGCCATTCCGGCACCAGCGACTGCGGCAGCCGGAGGCGGTCGAGCACCCGCGCGAGGGTGTGGTCGACGATCTCGTCGATCTGCTTCGGACGATTGTAGAACGCCGGCATGGGCGGCAGAATCACCGCGCCGATCTCCGCGAGCTGGGTGAGCAGGCGCAGGTGGCCCAGGTGGAGCGGCGTCTCGCGGACCACCAGGATGAGGGGGCGGCCTTCCTTCAGGGTGACGTCGGCGGCGCGGGCCATCAGGGTATCGGTCAGGCAGTGAGCCACCGCGGCCGCGGACTTGATGCTGCATGGCACGATGACCATGCCGTCGGTCTTGAACGATCCCGAGGCCAGCGCCGCGCCGATGTCGCGGTCGCTGTACCGGCGGGTGGCGAGGGCCTCCACGTCGCGCGGCGCCCAGTCGGTCTCCTCGGCGATGGTGCGCCGGGCGGCATCGGAGATCACGAGATGCGTCTCGAGATCGGGCACCGCGCGGAGCAGCTCGAGAAAGCGGATGCCGTAGATGGCGCCGGACGCCCCGCTGATCCCGACGATGAGCCGCCTCACAGGCGGAACCGCTTCCGGAACACCTCGGCGCGTGTCTTCTGGTAGAGCACCTCCCACTCCGCGCTGCCCTCGGGGGCCGGCCGGGAGTAGGTGGACAGCGTGCGCCGGACCTCCTGGTCGATGGAGTCCTCCAGCTTGACCTCGTCCTCGAGAACGCGGAACACCTCGGTGCGGAGCTGCCCCCGCACCTTGTCGTCCTCGAGCCCGCGGGCCGCGACGGCCTCGGTCGCGGAGAGATCCGCCACGATGCGGTCGGCCAGCGAGAAGAGCCGCTCGCGGCTCATGCGGGTCACAGCACGAACCCCCGTTCCTTGGCGAGCTTGCCCTTCACGAGGGCGAAGATACGCCTGTAGTCCGAGGCCGAGTCGCGGATCTCCTTGGCGTGATCCATGAGGAGGGCGCGCGCGTCGGCCTCGAGCTTCTCCTCGGCGAGGAGGTTCTCGGCGAGGATGCGCCGGATCACGTCCAGCGCCCGGCCTTCGTCGCGCACCTCGACGAGCTTCCGCGTGGAGAGGCGCTTCACCACCGCTTCCGCCATGCGGCCGGCCAGCTCGTCCCGTCTTGCCATCGCCGCTTCAGGGTACACGTCGGCGACCTGGGGTGTCAATCTCAACTGGCCGAAATATCGGGAAAATCTGGCGCTGTCGGGGTGGGCAGGATGACGCGGAAGCAGGAGCCCTTTCCAGGCTCGCTGACGACCTCGACCCGGCCCCCATGCGCCTCGACGAGGGCACGAACCAAGCTCAGGCCCAGCCCCAGGCCGCGAACCGTCGCGGTCTCCGCGTTGGGGATGCGCACGTAGCGATCGAAGATGCGGGGCAGCGCCTCGGCCGAGATGCCCACCCCCTCGTCGGCCACCTCGATCTCGACGCCGCCCGACGTCGGCCGGGCGCGCGCCGTGACCTCACCGCCCCGCGGTGAATACTTCACCGCATTGGAGAGAAGGTTCTGGAGCACGCGGTCCAGCGCGTCGGGGTCCGCGTGAATGGGCGGGAGCGGCTCCTCCGGCAGCCAGCGGAACCGATGGCGCGGGTGGACGCCGGCGAAGAGCTCGATCTGCCGCTCCACGTGCGCGGCCAGGTCCACGCGCTGGCGCGCGAGGGTCGGGGCGACGCCTACCTCGATACGCGAGAGATCGAGCAGCTCGGTGACGATGCGGCCGAGCCGGCGGCTCTCGGCGTGGATGTGGCCGAGGAATCGGGCGGCCCGGGCAGGCTCCACGGGGCGTGAGAGGAGAAGCTCCGAGAAGCCCTCGAGGGCGGTGATCGGCGTCCGCAGCTCATGCGACACCACCGAGATGAACTCGGACTTCGCGTGGTCGATGGCGACCAGGCGCTGCGTCGCCGCGCGCACCTTGTCCTCCAGCTCGGCCGCGAAGCGGCGCTGGCGCACGGTGAGACGCGCGTTCTCGATGCCCAGCGCCAGGTGAACGGCCATCTCCCCGGCCGCGGCCACGGTGGCCTCGGACACCTCGCCGCGCCACTCGACCGCGAGCGCGCCGGCCGACCCGTCGGCCGAGCCAAGGGGAAGGACCACCGCGCGGACGGGCGAAGGTGAGGCGGCGGCGGCGCGCGTCATGCGCGGGTCGTCGCCCAGGTCACGGCTGCGCACGGCCTGACCGGAGGCGAGCGCCCAGGCGCCCGCCGAGTGGGGCGCGATCGCAGCCCCCGGGGGTGCGCTCGCCACCAGCGGCGCGTCGTCGCGCGAGCCCAGCACCAGGCCCACTGCTTGCGCGCCCAGGCAACGCCGGATCACGCCCACCACGGTGTCGAGCCGGTCCTTCAACGGAAGATCCGAGGCGATCAGGCGCTGGATGTCGAGCAGGGCGTCGAGCCGGCGGGCCCGGCCGCGCGCTTGATCCCGGACATGACCGGCCACCACGCCGAGCACGGCCGGAATCACCAGGGACACGAGCCCATCGAGGGCACTTCCGCCAAGCCCTACCCGCTCGATGGCGGGCAGCACCAGCGGCGCCTGGAGCAAGCCCGCCATCAAGCCGACGAAGCCTCCGGCCTGGGCCCCCGCCGTGAGCGCGGCCCAGAGCGCCGGCACCGGAAACAGGTGCCGCAGGGGCGAGACCGGCGCCCCGCCCTCCCACAGCATGCCGGCGGTGAGCGCCAGGAGCAGGGCCAGCGGCGCGCCTACCACACGATGAGCGTCCGGTAGGCCGCGAAGAACGCGACGGAGGCCAGATAGCCGGGGACGAGGCTGCCGCTCCAGGCGCGCAGTACCGACGCGGCAAGCCCGAGCGCGGCCAGGTAGAAGATGGCCCCGGCGCGGGCCTCGGCGGTCTGGGGCAGCGCGGGATCGAGCAGGTAGCGAACCAGGCTCAGGCCGGTGGCGGTGGCCGCCGCTCCCCAGAACCCCCAGTGCCGCCACCAGTGCGAGAACAGGGCGCCGCGGAACAGCCACTCGGCGGACAGCGCGTTGGCGCCGGCGTCGTAGGCCAGCGCGGTCGCGTACCCGGCCAGGCTCGCCACGCTCACGCTGTAGCCGAAGGTGAGCGACGCGGTCACGAGGAGGTGGCCGCCGAGAAACGCGCCCACCGCGAAGCCGATCGCCGAGCTTCCCGTCCGCGCGGGGGTCAGCACGCCGATGCGGGAGAGGCGCGGCAGGCGCCGGCATTCGTGGAGGAGCACGGCGGGGACCGTGAGCAGGGCAAGGCCACCCCATGGCAGGAGCCGGCCGAGGAGGAAACCCGCGAAGAGCGCCGCCCCCACGCGCAGCGCAGGGGCCTGCCAGGCCCCGCGCCCGCCCAGCGCGATCACGAGGCCCTGCGCGATGAAGCCGCCGTGCAGGCCCGTCCCCTCCACCGCCACGCCAAGCTCCGCCAAGAGCCCGCCCTGCTCCACCAGAAGACGCCCCGAACCGACCGTGGCGAGCATGAGGGCGCTCACCAGCAGCAGCGGGCGCCATACTGCGGTGGCCGGCCGGCGCCCGGTGGCCTCAAACGGCGTGGTCAGGAGATCCATCGCGACGCAGATCGAGAAACAGCGTGACGAGATCGCCGTCGAGCGTGCGCTCGGCGTCGCGGTGGAGCCGCTCGACGACGGCGGTATGCGGCAGCGCCCGGCGATACGCACGATCGGAGGTGAGGGCGTCGTAGACGTCCGCCACCGCGACGATGCGGGCGCCGATGGGGATGGCGGTGCCCTTGAGCCCGTCCGGATAGCCGCTGCCGTCGAAGCGCTCATGGTGGTGCCGGACGATGAGCGTGCCGTCGCCGAAGAACTCGAGCGGCGCGAGGATCTGCGCGCCGGTGAGCGGGTGCTGGCGCATCAATGCCCACTCCTCGTCGGTCAGCGGCCCCGCCTTGCGCAGCACCGCCTCGGGCACGCCGATCTTGCCGAGGTCGTGCAGCCGGCCCGCCTGCGCGATGAGGTCGGCGGCAGCCGGTGGCAGCCCCGCGGCGATGGCGAGGGCACGGGAGAGCGAGGCCACGCGCTCCGAGTGGCCCCGCGTGTAGGCGTCCCGCGCTTCGAGCGCGTTGGCGAGGGCGAGGAGGCTCGAGAGAAAGGCCTTCTCCATGCGCCAGTACGTCTTCTTCAGGTCCGCGGCATAGCGCAGCGACTGGCGATGCGCGTGGCGGAGGCGGGCATTGGTGTGCTTCAGCTCGCGCTCGCGCTCCTGCCAGACTTCGCAGACCGCCTTGAGATCTCGGGCATACGCGAGCGCCTGGGAAAGGCCTACGTCTGCGGCCATAGCGTCGCCTCCGGCAACAGTGCTCGCACCAGGGCGAAGAGGGCGAGCGGCGAGAACGGCTTGGTGAGGTAGTCGTTGGCGCCCGCGGCGAGCCCGCGCGCGCGATCGGCTTCCTGCCCCGCCGCCGTCAGCATGACGATGCGCACGCCCGCCAGCGTGGCATCTTCACGCAGCCGGCGGCAGACCTCGAACCCGTCGAGGCGGGGCATCTGAACATCGAGAAGAATCAGCTCGAGGCCGAGCCGCGCGCGCCCGCTCGAGCGCCTCGATCCCGTCGGCCGCCTCGAGCACGGTCACCTGCTCGTCCTCGAGGGTGAACCGAACCAGCTCCAGGATGGTCGGCTCGTCGTCCACCACGAGAACGGTCGGCATGCCCACCTCTAGAGCGAGGCGCATGCCAACAACCCGAGCCGAGCGAGATCAATCGGTTACGTGCGGCCGCGGCAGGAGACTGCACGCTCCGCTGTGCAGCCCCGAATGGGCGCTGCCCGGCGATCCGGGCAGTCAGGCTAGGCGTTAGGCGGGGACTCGGTCGGCCACCATGATGCGCGCGAGCGCGCGCTCCAAAGCCGCCAGGGCGCGATTGTAGTCAATCTCCCCCTCGCCCTCGTGGCCCTGAGGATGACGCCCCGACAGGCGGAGCTCGGCGCGCTGCCGCGCCCGCTCGGCGCGCGCCCGGTCGATCTCCTCGGGCGCCTCCGCCACCTCCGCGAGGATGATCACGCGCTCCGGCTGCACCTCGGCGAAGCCGCCGAGCACGGCAAGGCGCTTCTCCTCGCGCCCGATGCGATAGGTCACCGACCCGTTGCCCAGCGTGGTGAGGAGCGCGGCGTGGCCGGGCAGCACCCCGAAGTACCCCTCGATGCCGGGCGCCACCACCTCGTCCACGTCGTCGGAGACGAGCATGCGCGACGGCGTGGCGAGCTCGAACTTCACTAGCGGGATCCCTCCCGCATCTTCTTCGCCTTCTCCACCGCCTCCTCGATGCCGCCCACCATGTAGAAGGCCTGCTCGGGCAGCTCGTCGTGCTTGCCCTCGACGACCTCCTTGAAGCCCCGGATGGTGTCGGCGAGCTTCACGTAGCGGCCGGGCTGGCCGGTGAACACCTCGGCCACGTTGAAGGGCTGCGAGAGGAAGCGCTGCAGCTTCCGCGCGCGCGCCACCGTCAGCTTGTCCTCGTCGGACAGCTCCTCCATGCCGAGGATGGCGATGATGTCCTGGAGGTCCTTGTAGCGCTGCAGGATCGACTGCACCGCGCGCGCGGTCTGGTAGTGCTCCTGCCCGATGATGATCGGGTCGAGGATGCGCGACGTCGACGCGAGCGGATCGACGGCGGGATAGATGCCGAGCTCGGTGAGTTGGCGCGAGAGCACGGTGGTGGCGTCGAGATGCGCGAACGCGGTGGCCGGCGCGGGATCGGTGATGTCGTCGGCGGGCACGTAGATGGCCTGCACCGAGGTGATCGAGCCCTTCTTGGTGGAGCAGATCCGCTCCTGCAGCGCGCCCATCTCGGTGCCGAGCGTGGGCTGATAGCCGACCGCGGACGGCATGCGGCCGAGCAGCGCGGAGACTTCCGAGCCGGCCTGGGTGAAGCGGAAGATGTTGTCGATGAAGAGGAGCACGTCCTGCCCTTCCTCGTCGCGAAAGTACTCGGCGGCGGTGACGCCGGTCAGGCCTACGCGCAGGCGCGACCCCGGCGGCTCCGTCATCTGGCCGAAGATCAGCGCGGTCTTGTCGATGACGCCCGACTCCTTCATTTCGTGATACAGATCGTTTCCTTCGCGCGTCCGCTCGCCCACGCCCGCGAACACCGAGATGCCGCCGTGCTGCTTGGCGATGTTGTTGATGAGCTCCTGGATGAGCACGGTCTTGCCGACGCCGGCGCCGCCGAAGAGGCCGGTCTTGCCGCCGCGGGTGTAGGGCTCGAGGAGGTCCACGACCTTGATGCCGGTCTCGAACATCTCGACCTTGGTCGACTGCTGGTCGAAGGCGGGCGCGGGGCGATGGATCGGGTACGTCTTGGTGGCCTTGATGGGGCCCATCTTGTCCACAGGCTCGCCGGTGATGTTGATGATGCGGCCCAGCGTCTCCTTGCCCACGGGGATCGAGATCGGCTGACCGGTGTCCTCCACCGGCATGCCCCGCATGAGCCCGTCGGTCGCGGCCATGGCGACCGCGCGCACCTGGCTCTCGCCGAGATGCTGGGCGACCTCGAGCACCAGCTTCGCGGAGTACGCGAAGACGTCCGTGCTCCCCGCCCCTGTGACCTCGAGCGCGTGGTAGATCCCGGGCAGCTTGCCCGGCTCGAACTCCACGTCCACCACCGGTCCGATCACCTGGACGATCTTGCCCGTGTTCATGTCCTCTCCTTACGCCTCGGTCGCCTGGCGCAGGGCTTCGGCGCCACCGACGATATCGAGCAGCTCCTTCGTGATGCGCTCCTGACGCGCCTTGTTGTACTGGATGGTCAGGACGCCGATCATTTCCTTCGCGTTCTTGGAGGCGGCCTCCATGGCCGTCATGCGGGCGCCGAACTCGCCCGCCACCGACTCCATGAGGGCGCGGAAGACCTGCGTGGTGACGTGGCGCGGGAGCAGCGACGCAAGAATGGCGTCGGGTCCGGGCTCGAAGATGTACTCCCCGGTCGCCGCCTCGCCGCCCGCCGCCTCGGCCTCGATCGGCAGCAGCTGCCGGCGCGTCACCCGCTGCACGGCCACCGAGCGGAACTCGTTGTAGATCAAGTGGACCTCGTCGGTGTCGCCGGCGAGATAGTCCGCCATCAGGCCACCCGCCAGCTCCTGGGCGTGCGAGTAGGCGAGCCGGTCGAAGAACCCCAGCATCTCGGACTTCACCGTCCACTGCCGCCGGCGATAGAAGTCCCGCGCCTTCTTCCCCACCACGACCAACGTGAGATCCACGTTGCCCGCTTCGCGCAGGAAGTTGAGCGCGGCGCGCAGCACGTTGGAGTTGAACGCGCCGCAGAGGCCCTTGTCGGCGGTGATCACCACCAGCCGCTTGCGGCCGCCGGTGCGGCGCACGAGGAGCGGGTGCCCGTCGTCCCCTATCCGGTTGACCAGGCTGCCGAGCAGCTCGCCCATCTTCTGCGCGTAGGGGCGCGCGCCGATGATGCGCTCCTGGGCGCGCCGGAGCTTGGCCGCGGCCACGAGCTTCATCGCCTTGGTGATCTTCTGGGTGGATTCGACGGAGCGAATCCGGCGCTTGATGTCGCGCAGCGTGGCCATGGAGCGCGGTCCTAGGCGGCCTTGATCCCGCGGGCGGCCATGAACTCGGTCTTGCCCTCGTTCACCGCCTTGGTGAGCGCCTCGCGAATCTCGTCGGACAGCTCCTTCTTATTGGCGATCTCGGCGAGCAGCGGCGCGTGCCGGCGCTCCATCCACGGCAGGAAGTGCTCCTCGAAGGGCCGGATCTGGTCCACCGGCACGTCGTCGAGCAGGCCCTGGGCGCCCGCGAAGATGATGGCGATCTGCTTCTCGACGGTGAGCGGCACGTACTGGCCCTGCTTGAGGAGCTCGACCATACGCTGCCCGCGGGCGAGCTGATTGAGCGTCGCCTTGTCGAGGTCGGAGCCGAACTGGGCGAAGGCGGCGAGCTCCCGGTATTGCGCGAGACTCGAGCCGCAGCGTTCCCGCGATCTGGCGCATGGCCTTGATCTGGGCGGACCCGCCCACCCGCGAGACGGACAGGCCCACGTTCACCGCGGGCCGTATGCCGGAGAAGAAGAGGTCCGACTCCAGGTAGATCTGCCCGTCGGTGATCGAGATGACGTTGGTGGGGATGTAGGCGGACACGTCGCCCAGCTGCGTCTCGATGATGGGCAGCGCCGTGAGCGAGCCCCCGCCGAGCTCGTCGTTCAGCTTGGCCGCGCGCTCGAGCAAGCGCGAGTGGAGATAGAACACGTCACCCGGATACGCCTCGCGCCCGGGCGGGCGCCGCAGCAGCAGCGAGAGCTGGCGATAGGCGGTGGCGTGCTTCGACAGATCGTCGTAGATGCAGAGGGCGTGGCGCTTGGTGTCGCGGAAGTATTCACCCATCGCGCAGCCCGCGTAGGGGGCGAGGTACTGGAGCGGCGCCGACTCCGACGCGGAGGCGACGATCACGGTGGTGTACGCCATCGCGCCGTTGTCTTCCAGGATCTTGACGACCTGAGCGACGGTGGACTTCTTCTGGCCCACCGCCACGTAGAAGCAGTACACCCCCTGCCCTTTCTGATTCAGGATCGTGTCGATGCCGATGGCGGTCTTGCCGGTGCCGCGGTCGCCGATGATGAGCTCGCGCTGGCCGCGCCCGATGGGGATCATGGCGTCGATGGCCTTGAGGCCGGTCTGGAGCGGCTCCTTCACCGAGCGCCGGTCCACCACGCCGGGCGCGTAGCGCTCGATCGTGCGTGTTTCCTTGGTGTCGATGGGCCCCTTGCCGTCCACCGGCTGGCCGAGGGCATTGACGACACGACCGATCAAAGCCTCGCCGACCGGCACCTGGGCGATGCGCTTGGTGCGGGTGACGGGATCGCCTTCCTTGATCTTGGTGTCGTCGCCCAGGAGCACCGCGCCCACGTTGTCGGCCTCGAGGTTCAGCACGAGGCCGTAGACGCCGCCCGGGAACTCGAGCAGCTCGCCGGCGAGGGCTCTCTCGAGCCCGTAGATGCGCGCGATGCCGTCGCCGACCTCGATCACGCGCCCGGCTTCCTTGAGGTCGATCTCGGCCTCGAAGCCCTGGAGCTGGCGCTTGATGATCTCGCTGATCTCTTCCGCCTTGATCATGTCCTATCCCCTTGCGAGGCGCTCGCGCATGCGCGCCAGCTGCCCGTCGAGACTGCCGTCCAGGATGAGGCTGCCCACCTGGGCGACGAACCCGCCCAGGAGCGAAGGATCCACCGTCTCCGCGACGATGACCTGCTTGCCGAGGGCGCGGCCGAGCCGCGTGGCGAGCTGTGTCTTCTCGTCCGCGGAGAAGGCCACCGACGTCCGCACCTCGGCGCGGACCCGGCCGAGCTCGTCGTCCACGAGCGCGCGGTAGGCGGTGACCAGCTCGGGGAGATGGTCCATGCGGCCGCGGGAGGCGACGAGGCCGATCGCCTTCTGTACGGACGCGCCGCACTTGGCGCGCTTGGCCACCTCGCTGGCGATCGCCTGGCGCTCCGCGGGCTTGATCCAGGGGCGCTGGAGCACGGCGGCCAGCTGGGGGCTCGCGGCCAGCTCGGCGGCGAACTGCTCGAGCTCGCGCCCGACGGCCTCCGTGGTGCCGCCTTCGCGGGCGATGGAGAAGAGCGCCTTGGCGTAGCGCCCCGCCGTCCCCTGCCGGGACTTCATCTAGTTGACCCGGTCGACGCGGGCGAGTGCTTCCTGCACGATCCGGTGATGGTCCTCGTCGCGCAGGCTCTTCTTGATGAGCCGCTCCGCGATCTGGACGGCGAGGTCGCCGACTTCCTGCTGGAGCTGCTGGCGCGCCTTCCGGATGTCCTGCTCCATCTCGGTCTTGGCGGACTGTACGAGCCGGCCCGCTTCCGCGCGCGCGGCCTCCACCAGCCGGCGCTGCTCGTCCGCGGCCTCCTTGAGAGCGGTGGCGCGGATCGACTGCGCCTCAGCGAGCGCGGCCTGGATCTGGGCGGCGTGAGCCTGTCGCTGGCGCTCGGCCTCGGCGCGGGCGGCCTGGGCTTCCTCGAGCGACTTCTTGATGGCCTGGGTGCGCTCCTCCATCTTGCCCACGAGGGGCTTGTAGAGGAGCTTCCAGAGGATGAAGAGCAGGACAAGGAAGTTGACCATCTGGATGATGAGGGACTTGTCCAGGTTGATCAGGCCGCCCTCCCCCCCGGCGGCGAACGCGGGCGAGACCAGCAGGAGGACGGTGAGGCCGACGAGCCCGAACGTGCGACGCATGGTGGTGGCTCCGCAGATGCGACGTTGTGAAATTAGGGACAAACGCTAGACAAGTATCATGCGGGGTGGAAACCGTCAAGGCCCTCTTCGCCCGCGGGCCTCGCGATGACTCCCCCGCCCACGACCAGGTCGCCGCGATAGAACACCACTGACTGGCCGGGGGTGACGGCGCGCTGCGGCGCGTGGAAGCGCACCTCCGCGAGGGATCGGCCGTCGGCCGCCGGGGCGGCCGGATAGATGGTTGCGGCCACCGGCGCCTGGTTGTGGCGGATCTTGGCCTCCACCGCGAGCGGCGCCTCGAGATGGCTCTGGGAAATGAGGTTCAGCTGGCCGGCCCACAGCCGGTCGGCCTCGAGCTCCTTCGCCGGCCCCACCACCACCGCGTTCCGCCGGGGATCGAGCGCGGTCACGTAGAGGGTCCGCCCCGTGGCGAGCCCCAGCCCGCGCCGCTGGCCCACGGTGAAGTCGGCGAGGCCTCCGTGCCGGCCGAGCGTCCTCCCCTGTCCGTCCATGATGGGGCCCTCCCGGAACGCCTCGGGGGTGCGCCGACGCAGGAAGCCGCGATAGTCGTGGTCGGGGATGAAGCAGATCTCCTGGCTTTCGGGCGTGTCGGCGGTGGCCAGGCCAAGGGCCCGCGCGCGGGCGCGCACCTCGTCCTTCGCGAGATCGCCCACGGGAAAGCGCGCGGCGCCGAGCTGGTCCTGGGTGAGCGGCCAGAGAAAGTCGGACTGGTCCTTGCGCGCATCGCGGCCACGCCAGAGGAGAACGCGACCAGTCGTAGGGTCACGGGTGATCCGGGCGTAGTGGCCCGTCGCGACCGCCACCGCGTCCCACGCGCGCGCCCGGGCGAGGAGCGAGCCGAACTTCACCTGGCGATTGCACGCGACGCAAGGAACCGGCGTGCGCCCCTCCGCGTACTCGCGGGCGAAGGGCGCGATCACCGCCTCGTCGAACTCGCGCTCGCTGTTGAGGAGGTAGTACGGGATACCGAGCTGGCGGGCGACCGCGCGCGCGGCGTCCACCGCCTCGGGCGAGCAGCACGAGCCGAAGCGCCGACTCCCCTGCTCCGGCTCGCGCCAGGGCCAGACGCGCAGGGTGACCCCGACCACGTCGAAGCCCTGCTCGACGAGGAGCGCGGCGGCGACGGACGAATCCACGCCGCCGCTGAGGCCGACAACCAAACGTTCAGCCATCGCGCGCGACGATCCGCTCAGCGGCGCGTGGTGAGGATCTCGGCGAGCCGGTCGAGATCCTCGCGCGACGTGTAGGCGATCTCGATCCGGCCGTGTCGATCGTTGCCGACGAGGCGCACCCGCGTGGCCAGCGCCTCGCGGAAGGCGTCCTCGAGCGCGGTCAGCTCGGGCGCGCGGCGCGCGGCGCGACGCGGCAGGATCGCGCGCTTCTGCACGCCCTCCTCCGTCGCGCGCACCGACCATGAGTGCGCGAGGATCTGCTCCCGCAACCGGAGCTGCTCGGCCGGCGAAGTCAGCGAGAGCAGCGCCCGCGCGTGCCCCATGGTGAGACGGCCCCCGCGCAGATCGGCCTGAATCGTCTCGGGCAGCTTGAGCAGCCGGAGACAGTTGGAGATCGTGCTGCGGTCCTTGCTGACGCGCTCCGCCAGCTCTTCCTGCGTCCAGGCGAACTCGGCGAGCAGGCGCTGATACGCCTCCGCTTCCTCGATGGGGTTGAGGTCCTCGCGCAGCAGGTTCTCCACGAGGGCCAGCTCGAGACTCTCGGCGTCCGACACATCGCGCACCACCGCCGGGATCTGGCTGAGCCCCGCAAGCTTGGCGGCACGCCAGCGTCGCTCGCCGACGATGAGCTGATACCCCGGGCCGACCTTCCGTACGACTACTGGTTGGATCACGCCGGACTTCCTGAGCGACCCGGCGAGCTCATTTAAAGCATTGATATCAAAGTCTTTTCTTGGCTGTTGAGGATTCGGAGAGATCGCATCGACGGAGATCTCCAGACTTCCCGCGACCTCGGGCGGCGCCGACGGCCCCGGTGACGGTGGAAGTAAGGCCCCGAGACCGCGACCCAAGCCGTGACGACTAGCCATGTGCGAGCACCTCCCTGGTCAACTCGAGATACGCGATGGATCCGGACGACCGTAGATCGTACAGGAAGACCGGCCGCCCGTGACTGGGCGCCTCGGTGAGCCGTACGTTCCTCGGTATCACCGTCGAGAAGGTCTGGCCGCCGAGATGCTGATGCACCTCGCTCTTGACCTGCGCCGCCAGGCTCGTGCGGCCATCGAACATCGTGAACAGGATGCCCTCGATCGCGAGCCGTGGGTTCAAGCGCTCGCGAACCATGTTGATGGTGCGGATGAGCTGCGCCAGTCCCTCCATCGCGTAGTACTCGCACTGGAGCGGGATCAAGACCGAGTCCGCCGCGGTGAGCGCGTTCAGCGTGAGGAGCCCGAGCGACGGAGGGCAGTCCACGACGACGAAATCGAGGTGGTCGCGTGCGGGGTCGAGGGCCGCCTTGAGGCGATGCTCACGCTCGGGAATGGTGACCAGCTCGATCTCGGCTCCGACCAGGTCCATCTCGGAGGGCACGACTCCCAGATACGCGAGCTCGGTAGGCGCCGTCGCCTGGTTCAGCGGAACGCCGTCCAGCAAGACGTTGTAGACGGTCTGTCGGGGCTCCGACTTGTTGAGACCGAGGCCGGTCGTCGCATTTCCTTGGGGATCGAGGTCCACCAGGACCGTGCGGCGCTCCGCCAGGGCGAGGCCGGCTGCCAAGCTCACGGCGGTGGTAGTCTTCCCGACGCCGCCCTTCTGGTTCACTACTGCGATTATCTTTGCCACTTGCTCCCCGTGTTCCACGTGAAACGGGGTTCCACGTGGAACATGTAAGAAGGTTTCACGTGGAACATAGCCCAGACCATGACCCGGATCAAGCTTCTCGGTCAATCACCAAAAACGACCGATCCAGACCGTGGATAGACGGGTGAGCCTTCACCCACCGAGCATGCGGGTAGGGCAGGGGCGGCCGCTTGGGTGCGGGCGGTGCCGATATGATCACGCGCCCACCAACGCGCGCGTACTGCAGGCAGGTGGCGAGGAAGCTCCTCGACGGGGCGACGCCGCGAGCGGTGACGGCGTCGAATCGACCTTCGAATTTTCCGTGGATCTCGGGCTGTTGCCGCAGCATCTCCTCGGCCCGTCCCTCCACCACGGTCAACTCCAGGCCCAGCTCCCGTCGCACGGTCGAGAGGAACGACACTCGCTTCCGGCGCGACTCGACCACGGTGAGGTCGATCCCGGGATCCAGGATGCGGAGCGGCAAGCCCGGTATTCCGGCTCCCGATCCGATGTCGACCAGACGAATCGGCCGAGGTGGCAGCTGGGGCAGGAAGAGCAGCGAGTCGAGAAAGAGCCCGCGGACAATGTCCCGCGGCTGCTTGTGCCCGGTGAGGTCGTGGACGCGATTCCACTCGAGCAGCAGATCCAGATAGCGCGTGAAGCGCTGCCGATCCTGGACGGTGGCAGGGCGTCCCCCGAGGCGGGGAATCGCGGCGAGCAGCTCGGCGAGCGGATCGGCCGCGGACCCTCTGCGGGTCACGCCTTCTTCGTGGCGCGGGCGGGGACCTTGGCCGGCTTGGCGCCGCGGTCCATGTAGAACTGCTGGGCGATCTGCAGCACGTTCGAGAGCGTCCAGTAAAGCACCAGCCCGGAGGGCAGGTTCAGGAACATGAACGTGAAGACGATCGGCATCATGAGCATGATCTTGGCCTGACGCGGATCGCCCATCACCGGCGTCATCTTCTGCTGGATGAACATCGACACACCCATCAGCAGCGGCAGGATATACGTCGGATCGTAGTCGGCGAGGTTGCAGATCCAGAGATCGCTGCCCCCGAGCAGCGGAAGCCACTTCGGCGCGCGACCGAAGCAGATGAAGGGCGCGTTCTGTATCTCCACGGCGACGGACAGCGCGACGTAGAGCGCGTAGAACACCGGGATCTGCACGATCATCGGCAGACAACCCCCGAGCGGATTCACCCCGTGCTGGCGGTAGAGCGCCATCGTCTCCTGCTGCAGCTTCGCCGCGTCGTTCTTATGCTTGGCTCGCAGCTGATTCACCTGCGGCTGAATCGCCTGCATGGCCTTCATCGACCGCATGCTCTTCACGGTGAGCGGGAAGAAGACCGCCTTCGTGATCACCGTGAGGAGGATGATCGCGACCCCGTAGTTGCCCATCCAGCCGTAGAAGGCGTGGAGCAGCCAGAGGAGGGGCACCGTGACCCACTCCATCGGGAGGCCACCGTAACTCTGGGGTAGGGGAAACCCGCCGAAATAAATGGACTTTTCCAGCCCAACCCCGAGCGCCTTCAGCCGGTCGTATTCCTTCGGCCCCACATAGAGCAGCAGCGTCCCTTCCCAGGCCTGACCCGGCTGCAGCACCGGCAGGGTCGCGCGGACGCCGACCGTCGCGGCGCCGTTCATCGGCGCCTCCACGAGCTTCCAGCCGGGGCTCTTGGGGATGAAGGCGGTGAGGTACCACTCGCTCTCGAGGGCGATCCAGCTTCCATCGACGACGCGACGTGATTCCTTCGGCAACTCCTCGCGGCGCAGCCCCTCGGCGAGCAGGCCCACGACACGAATGGGATGCTGCCCGAGGAATACCTCGGCGCGGTCCTTCGGCCACTCCACGGGCGCCTTCCAGCTCAGCACGAGCTCGGCGCCCTGCGCGACGGCATGGCGGTTCTCGACGCGAAAGGTCTGCTCGACGGTGTAGTTGTCGGCTCGGAAGCGCCGCGTCTCGTGAAAGCGGAGCCCGTACCCGTCCTCGCCGCTGAGCTCGATCTCGGCCTGGGGATTCGAGGGGCCGAGCTCGACCTTGTCCGTCGACAGCGTGAACGGCACGACCTGCGCCGGCGCGCCCGCGCGCTCGACGGTGAGCCCGACAGGACCGAGCAGGCCGGGCACCACCATGGGCTTCTGCCCTCTATAGTTCAGCTCCCACTCGCGGATCTCACCGCCGCGGCTCATGACGGTGGCGCGATAGAGCGGACTCTGGACGCTCGCGGGGCGCTCGGGAATCGCCGACGCCGCGAGCGGCGCGGCCGGCGCAGCCGGCGTCGGGGGCGGCGCGGGGGCAGCGGGCTGTGCCCCGGGGGCGGGCGCGCCGGGTTTGGCGGGCGCCGTGGCGGTGGGCGCGTCCGTCTTGGCGGGAGGCGTCTGCGACGACGGCGAGAGGAAGAACGTTTGGTACACCATCAACAGGGCTGCCATGAGCATGGCGGCCAGGATCACTCGCTTCTCCATTACCGTCCTTGTCGCTTGCCGTCGTGAAGTCGGGGCGGGGGAGGATCATAGCCGCCCGGGTGAAGCGGATGACAGCGCCCGATCCGCCTCACCGCCAGCCATAGCCCGCGCGCGAAGCCGTGCTCCGCGAGCGTGAGCCGCGCGTACTCCGAGCAGCTCGGCTCGAAGCGGCACGCGGGCGGCAGCACCGGGCGGATTACCAGCTGATAGCCGCGAATCCCTCGCTCCATCAGCCATGCCAGCCGGGTCATGCGCCCGGCGTCCCCTGCGTTCGAGCCAGCCGCCGCATGACCTCGTCCACCGTGTCGATCAGCGCCGCGAAGGACCCGATCAACGCCGGCGGCCGAGCCACGAAAACCATTGAAATATCGTCGGGGTTTGCCACAGTCCGGGCCCGGTACGCTTCACGAAGCCGGCGGCGCGCGCGGTTTCGATTGACCGCTCCCCGGATCTGCCGGCTCACCGTGAACCCCGCCTTCCTGGTCCGAGGCGTGGGGCTCCACAGCACGACGAACGCCGGCCGCTCCAGCCGCTTGCCCCGCTCGAACACGGCCTGGAACTCGCCGGCGCTTCGGAGCCGCTCCGCGCGGGACAGCGTGCGCGGCCTAGACGGTGAGCCGCTTGCGCCCCTTGGCCCGCCGCCGCTTGAGGACCTTGCGTCCACCCTTGGTCTTCATACGCTCGCGGAAGCCATGCGTCTTCTTCCGGCGTCGTACATTCGGTTGAAACGTCCTCTTCATTGTCGATTCCTCTCAGTCGTACAACCCCCGTAGCGTATAGACGTCGTCAAATCAAGTCAAGGCGCGCGACCCCCTTGCGGCCCGATTTCACCGTGTGGTAGGTTCACATCCTCGTTCTTCCCCCGTTCGCTCCGACTCGGCCGCTCGAGGCGGAAAGGTATCGATTGGACGTTGTGACTTGGTGGGTCGCCGCTCCGGTAGTAAACCCCTTGATCCCGAGAGTCACCAGAGTTATCCACCTCTGTGGATAACTCTGTGTGTAACTCCTCCAACTGCTGAACGAGGCTGACAGTCTGCCATGCTTGATACCCTCTGGACCCGGATCCTCACCGCGCTCGAGCGCCGCCTCCCCACGACGACAATGGACAACTGGGTGCGTCCCTGCCGGCTCGGGGAGATACATGGCGACCATCTCCGCATAATCACGCCCAGCAAGTTCGCGCGCGACTGGCTCATGCAGCATCACGCCGAGACCCTGCAGGCCGCGGCGCGCGAGGTGCTCGGCGGCAACCCGCGCGTCACCTTCGACGTGGCCCGCGAGACGCCGGCGCTGGAAACCCCGGCGGCTCCCGCGTCGATCGAGGCGGGGCCGGCGCCCGTCACCGGCCTGTCCGCGCGCTACACGTTCGAGTCCTTCGTGGTGGGCAACTCGAATCAGTTCGCCCAGGCCGCCTGTCAGGCGGTCGCCGACCTGCCGTCCAAGGCGTACAACCCCTTGTTCATCTACGGGGGAGTCGGACTGGGCAAGACGCATCTCCTCCACGCGGTGGGGCACCAGATCTCGCGCGCCTATCCGCATCTGCTCGTGCTCTATATCTCGTCGGAGCGGTTCACCAACGAGCTCATCAACGCGATCCGCTACGATCGCACCGCGGAGTTCCGGGCCAAGTACCGCAACATCGACCTGCTCCTCATCGACGACATCCAGTTCCTCTCGGGCAAGGAGCGCACCCAGGAGGAGTTCTTCCACACCTTCAACGATCTCTACGAGGCGCGGAAGCAGATCGTCATGTCCTCCGACGCCGCGCCCAAGGAGATCCCCGACCTCGAGGAGCGGCTGCGCTCCCGGTTCGAGTGGGGGCTGATCGCGGACATCCAGCCGCCCGACTTCGAGACGCGCGTGGCCATCCTCAAGAAGAAGGCCGAGATCGAGCGCGTCCGCCTGCCCGACGACGTCGCCTATCTCATCGCGAGCCGGATCAAGGCCAATATCCGCGAGATCGAGGGGTCGCTCACCCGCATGATCGCCTTCTGCGCGCTGAGCAGCCGCGACATGTCGGTAGACCTGGCGCAGGAAGTGCTTGCGGACCTCTGGGGCGAGGACGAGCGCGTCATCACCATCGACCACATCCAGAGGAAGGTCGCCGAGTTCTTCGGCATCAAACTCTCCGACCTGCGCGCCCAGAATCGGACCAAGGCCATCGCGTTTCCCCGGCAGATCGCCATGTACCTCTCGCGCCAGCTCACCCACGCCTCCCTCAGCGAGGTCGGCCGCGCGTTCGGCGGCAAGGACCACACCACCGTGCTCCACGGCGTGGAGAAGATCCAGCAGATGCTCCAGGAAGATCCCAAATTCAAGAAGACCATCGACTCGATTACCCAGAGCATCACCCTCTAGCCCACATGTCTTCCCGTCCTATCCACGCCGACGTCCACAGTCACGCCCGGCGCGAACACCACGCCGGCACACGACATTGGCGTCTTCCCCGCTGTCCCCATGTCCTTCGACTACTCCGACGGCGGTAATGTCTTTCTTTCCTTCCTGAACAAGGGAGAACCCCAATGGAAGTGCATGTGGATCGTGACGCGTTCATCCGGGGCCTTCAGCTCGTGCACAACATCGTCGAGCCCCGGCAGACACTGCCCATCCTCGCCAACGTGCTGGTGGAGGCCTCGGTCGATTCCGTTCGGCTGACCGCCACCGATCTCGAGGTGGGAGTGCGGGTGTCGGTGCCTGCCAAGGTCGCCAAGCAGGGCTCGATCACGATGTCCGCCCGCAAGCTGACGGAGATCGTGAAGGAGCTCCCGGCGGCGCCGCTGGCCATCCGGGTCCAGGACAACGCCTGGGTCGGGCTCAAGTGCGGGGGGCGTCCTACAAGCTGGTCGGCCTCGTTCCGGATGATTTTCCGGCGGTCGGGCCGGGGGACAACGCCGCCTGGATCAGCCTCGACGGCAAGGTGCTCCGGGACATGCTCGCCCAGACGAGCTTCGCGATCTCGCATGACGAGAGCCGCTACGCGCTCAACGGCATTCTCTTCACGATGCTCGGCAAGGAGCTGCGCCTGGTCGCCACCGACGGACATCGGCTGGCCGTCGCGAGCCGGCCGCTCGTCAGCGGGGGCCCGAGTGTGTCCGGGATCGTCCCGCGGAAGGCCGTGCAGGAGATCGCCCGCATCGTGGGCTCCGGCGAGGAAGTGCAGGTCTCGGTCAGCGACAACCAGTTCGTCCTGCAGATGCCGAACACGCTGCTCATGGCGCGGCTCATCGAGGGGACGTTCCCGAACTATGAGCAGGTGGTGCCCAAGGCCCACCCTCGCAAGCTCACCTTCTCGCGGGTGGCGCTCACCGCCGCCCTCCGGCGCGTCTCCGTGCTCGCCGAGGAGCGGACCAAGCCGGTGAAGCTCACCCTCTCGCCGGGGGTCTTGAAGCTCAGCGCTTACCACCCAGATTACGGCGAGGCGGAGGAAAGCCTCGAGGTGGAGGGCGCGGGCGATGAGGTCACCATCGGCTTCAACTCGCGCTATCTGCTCGACGCGCTGGCGGCTCAGACCGGAGAACAAGTGGTGCTGGAATTGAAGGACGGAATGAGCCCGGGAGTGATCCGCAGCTTCGAGGAGGAGGGGTCGCTATGTGTTATAATGCCTATGCGAATTTAGGACGTGGAGGAGCGAGTTCCGGGTGCAAATCGAATGGATAGCGCTGTCGGATTTTCGTAGCTATTCCGCGCTGTCCTACTCGCCGTCCTCGACGCTCAACGTCGTCACCGGGCCCAACGGTCAGGGCAAGACCAACCTCCTCGAAGGCCTCGGGGTGCTCCTCGTGGGCCGCTCGTTCCGGGGTAGTCGCGCCGTCGATCTCGCGCGCTGGAGCGCGCCGCGCGCGCTCGTGCACGGCGAGATCCGGCGCGCCGACGCCACCCGCGAGATCCGCCGCACGATCGCGCCCCGCGAGGACGGCGGCTGGATGGTGACGGGCGAGGGGTGCCCGTGGGCGCGCGCCATCCCCTTTGGGTGGCAGGATCTGGCGCTGCTCACCGGCGGCCCCCAGGCCCGGCGGGGCTTCCTGGACGGATTCGCGGCCAAGGTGTTTCCGGCGCATGCCGCCGCGGTGGGCCGCTACCGGCGCGTCCTCGAGCGCCGGAATCACCTGCTGCAGGCCGCCGCGGGCGCGGCGGCGGTGGACGCCGCTCTCGAGCCGTGGGACGCGCAGCTGGCGCGCGTGGGCCTCGAGCTCATGGCGCGCCGCCGGCAGGCGCTGGAAGAGTTGGTGACCGAGGTGGGGGCGCTCTATCCTGAGATGGCGGGGGACGGCGAGCTGACGCTCGGCTATCGGAGCTCACTACCGGATGGTGTCGACGAGGAGGGGTTCGTGAAGGCATTGCGGGCGCGGCGCTCCGAGGAGGCGCGGCGAGGGCAGACCCTGGTGGGGCCCCATCGCGACGACGTGAGCGTGGAGCTCGACGGACGCGACATGCGCCTCTTTGCCTCCCGTGGCCAGCAGCGGCTGCTCGCCCTCGCCCTGCGCCTCGCCGAGGCGGGCCCGGTGGCCCGCGCGGTGGGATCGAGCCCGGTGCTACTGCTCGACGACGCGCTCTCCGAGCTGGATTCCGCCGTCCAGGTCAATGTGCTGCGCCACATCGAGGGGGCCGGACAGGTGTTCCTCACGAGCGCCGAAGAGGCGATCCCCGCGCGGCACGCCGCCTGGTGGCAGGTCCGCGAGGGCGAGGTCGTCGATCCCGCCCGCCGCCCCGTACAGGGAGTGGCATGACCGGCGAAACCTATACCGCCAGCGACATCAAGGTCCTGGAGGGGCTCGAAGCCGTCCGGAAGCGGCCGGCGATGTACGTCGGCGACACCGGCGCCTACGGCCTGCACCACCTCGTGTACGAGGTGGTCGACAACGCCGTCGACGAGGCGCTCGCCGGGTACTGCGACAGCATCCGCGTCATCCTGCATTCCGACGGATCCTGCTCCGTCGGGGACAACGGTCGCGGCATTCCCGTGGACACGCACAAGGAGAGCGGCAAGTCGGCGGCCGAGGTCGTGCTCACCGTGCTGCACGCCGGCGGCAAGTTCGAGCACTCGGCCTACAAGGTCTCCGGAGGGCTGCACGGGGTCGGCGTGTCCGTGGTGAACGCGCTCAGCGAGTGGCTCGAGCTGGAGATCCGGCGCGAAGGGAAGGTGTGGACCCAGCGCTACGAGTACGGCGTGCCCACCGGCGAGCTCACCGCCGGCGAGAAGACCACCAAGCACGGCACCATCGTGAAGTTCAAGCCGGACGCCAAGATCTTCGAGGAGACCACGTTCTCCTTCGACACGCTGTCCAACCGCCTCCGCGAGCTCGCGTTCCTCAACAAGGGCCTCAAGATCGTCATCGAGGACGAGCGCGACGAGCGCAGCCACACCTTCCTCTACAAGGGCGGCATCATCGAGTTCATCAAGCACCTTAATCAGAATAAAACGCCGGTGCATCCGAAGGTGCTTTTCTTCGAGGGCAAGCGCGACGGCATCGAGGTCGAGGTGGCCCTGCAGTACAACGACGGCTATCAGGAGAGCGTGTTCTCCTTCGCCAACAACATCAACACCCGCGAGGGCGGCACCCACCTCACCGGCTTCCGCGCCGCCCAGACCAGCACCATCGCGAACTACGCCAAGGCCAACGGCTTCCTCAAGAGCTTCAAGGGCGACGTGTCCGGCGACGACGTGCGCGAGGGGTTGACCGCCGTCGTGTCGGTGCGCATTCCCGATCCGCAATTCGAGGGCCAGACCAAGAGCAAGCTCGGCAACTCCGAGGTGAAGGGCCTCGTCCAGCAGATCGTCAACGACCGCCTCAGCGAGGCCTTCGAGGAGGACCCGACCACCGCGCGGAAGATCGCCGACAAGGCGGTGCGCGCCGCCCAGGCCCGCGAGGCCGCCCGCAAGGCGCGCGATCTCACCCGCAAGGGCGGGCGCGACGACGAGGGCCTCGCCGCCAAGCTCGCCGACTGCTCGGAGCGCGACCCGCGGTTCCGCGAGATCTTCCTCGTCGAGGGTGATTCCGCGGGCGGCTCCGCCAAGCAGGGGCGCGACCGGAAGATCCAGGCAGTGCTCCCGCTGCGCGGCAAGATCATCAACGCGGAGAAGGCCCGCTACGACAAGGTCCTGTCCCACAATGAAATTCGGCTTCTGATCTCGGCGCTCGGCACCGGCATCGGGCCGGAGGAGTTCGACGTCGCGAAGCTGCGCTATCACAAGGTCATCCTGATGACCGATGCCGACGTGGACGGCGCGCACATCCGCACACTCCTCCTGACGTTCTTCTTCCGCCACATGGTGCAGGTGATCGAGGCCGGCAACCTCTTCATCGCCCAGCCCCCGCTCTTCAAGGTGAAGAAGGGCAAGGCGGAGCGCTACCTCATGAGCGAGCGGGAGATGGAGGAGTTCCTCCTCGAGAACTGGGTGGAGAAGTCGAGCGTCAAGGTGGCAGGGAAGTCGGGGGCCCTGAAGGAGCAGGCGCTGCTGGAGGCGCTCAAGCGGGCGCTGGAGTTCCGCTCGCTCTTCGGCAAGTTCGGGCGCCGGGGCATTCCCGGCCCCATCATCGACGGGCTCCTGCGCCGCAAGTTCCGGGGCACCAAGCGCGGGGTGGGGGACACCGAGATCGTGGCGGCGGTGCGGGAAGTCGTGGACGAGCTCGCGGGGTGGGAGCTGCGCGCCGCCGGCGGCGACAACGGCGACGCCACCGTGCTCCACATCGGCGGGCCGCACCCGGCGGTGTTCAGCCCCGATCTGCTCAAGTCGCCCGACTACGCGCAGCTCCTCGAGGCGCACGCCGAGATCGCCGCGCTCCACAAGGGGCCGTGCACGGTCATCGACGCGGGCGGCAAGGAGACGGAGGTCAAGGCGCTCGACGAGCTGCTGCGCGTGGTGATGGAGCAGGCCAAGGACGGGGCGACCCTCCAGCGCTACAAGGGGCTCGGCGAGATGAATCCGGAGCAGCTCTGGGAGACCACCATGAACCCGGAGAGCCGGACGCTGCTGAAGGTCACCATGGAAGACGCCGTCGGAGCCGACGAGATGTTCACCGTCCTCATGGGCGATGCCGTCGAGCCCCGCCGCGAGTTCATCGAGAAGAACGCGCTGGACGTCGTGAATCTGGACGTCTAGCCGGTACCCGGCTTCAAGGAGTCCCATGTCTCCCGAACGTCAGACCCCGGTTCCCATCGAAGAAGAGATGCGGAAGTCGTACCTCGACTACGCGATGTCCGTCATCGTCGGGCGCGCGCTGCCCGACATCCGCGATGGGCTCAAGCCCGTGCACCGGCGCGTGCTCCACACCATGAACCTGATCGGCGTGTCGTGGAATCGCGCCTACAAGAAGTCCGCGCGCATCGTGGGCGACTGCATGGGGAAGTTCCACCCTCACGGAGACGCCCCCATCTACGAGGCGCTCGTCCGAATGGTCCAGGAGTTCTCCCTCCGGTATCCCCTCGTGGATGGGCAGGGGAACTTCGGCTCGATCGACGGCGATCCGGCGGCGGCGATGCGCTACACCGAGTCGCGGATGGCCAAGATCGCGCACGAGATGATCGCCGACATCGAGAAGGACACCGTCGACTTCATCCCGAACTACGACGAGAACGAGCAGGAGCCGGTCGTCCTGCCCACGCGGATCCCGAACTTGCTCGTCAACGGCTCGTCCGGCATCGCGGTGGGCATGGCCACCAACATCCCGCCGCACAATCTGACCGAGGTCGTGGACGGCCTGACGATGTTGATCGACAATCCCGAGACCCCCATCGAGGGCTTGATGAAGGTGATCCCGGGGCCGGACTTCCCCACCGCCGGCTATATCTACGGGCGGAACGGCATCAACGAGGCGTACACGACGGGGCGGGGGATCATCACCCTGCGGGCGAAGGCCCACGTGGAAAAGCTGCGCGGCGGCCGCGAGGCCATCATCGTCACCGAGCTGCCGTACCAGGTGAACAAGGCGACCCTGATCGAGCGCATCGGCGAGCTGATGCGCGAGAAGAAGATCGAGGGCATCTCGGAACGCCGCGACGAATCGAGCCGCGAGGGGATCCGCATCGTGCTCGAGCTGGGGCGGGGCGAGATCCCCCAGATCGCCATCAACCAGCTCTACAAGCACACCCAGATGCAGACGACCTTCGGCATCATCATGCTCGCCCTCGTCGGCCGCCGACCGCAGATCGTCAACCTCAAGCAGATGCTGCAGGAGTTCATCGCGTTTCGTCGCGAGGTCGTCACCCGCCGGACCAGGTACGACCTCGCGCGCGCCGAGGAGCGGGCCCACATCCTGGAGGGGCTCCGCAAGGCGGTGGACGCGCTCGACCTCGTCATCGCCATCATCCGCGGGGCGGAAAATCCCGACGCCGCGCGCGAGGGCCTCATGCGGCGCCTGCAGCTCTCCGACATCCAGGCCCGCCACATCCTCCAGATGCAGCTGCAGCGCCTCACCCGGCTCGAGCGGCACAAGATCGTGGAGGAGCACGAGCAGACCCTCGCCCTCATCGCCGACCTCAAGGGCATCCTCGCCTCCGAGCAGCGGCTGATGGGCATCATCAGGGACGAGCTGCTCGCGCTCAAGGAAGAGTTCGGCGACGCCCGCCGCACCGAGATCCTCGCCGAGACCACCGATCTCACCATCGAGGATCTCCTCGCCGACGACGACATGGTGGTGACGATCACCCGCTCGGGCTACATCAAGCGGACACACGTGGAGTCCTACCGGAGCCAGAAGCGGGGCGGCAAGGGCGTCACCGGCATGGAGACCAAGGAAGAGGACATCGTGGACGACCTCTTCGTGGCGTCCACCCACTCCTACCTCCTGTTCTTCACCAACAAGGGACGGGTGCATTGGCTGAAGGTGCATGAGATTCCGGAAGGCGGCCGCGGCGCCAAGGGCAAGGCGATGGCGAACGTGCTGTCCCTCGCGGAGGGCGACGCGGTGGCGACCTGCGTGCCCGTGCGGGACTTCGAGACGGGCGGGCACATCTTCTTCGCCACGCGGCAGGGCAAGGTGAAGAAGACGGAGGTGGCCGCCTTCTCGCATCCGCGCGCGGGCGGCATCCAGGCCATCACCCTGGAGGCCGGCGACGAGGTGATGGCGGCGCGGCGCACCGACGGGCAGAAGGAAGTCCTGCTCGCCACGCGCACCGGCATGATCATCCGCTTCAGCGAGGAGGAGGTGCGGCCCATGGGACGCACCGCGTCGGGGGTGCGCGGCATCGACGTCGACGAGGGCGACGCCGTCATCTGCGCCGACGTGATCCAGGAAGGGGCGAGCATCCTCACCGTCACCGAGCGGGGCTACGGCAAGCGCACCCCGCTCGAGGAGTATCGGCTCCAGGGCCGGGCGGGGAAGGGCATCATCGACATCAAGACGGAAGGGCGCAACGGCGCGGTGGTGGGCATGCTCCAGGTCCGCGAGGGCGACGACGTGCTGCTCGTCACCAGCAAGGGCAAGATGATTCGCTTCCCCGTGGCCGACGTGAAGCTCCAGGGGCGCAACACCATGGGCGTCCGCATCGTGGACCTCGACGCCGACGACAAGGTCGGCAGCCTCGCGCGCGTCGAGGCCGAGCAGACGCCCGCCGCCACCGTCTAGCCGACTCGCCATGCTCGACATCCGCCTCCTGCGCGAGAACCCCGAGGCGGTGGAGCGCGGGCTCCGCGATCGCGGCGGCGCCGAACTGGTGCGCGAGACGGTCGCGCGCGACGCCGAGCGGCGGCGCCTCATCGCCGAGGTCGAGACCCTCAAGGCCGAGCGCAACCGTGCCTCCGAGGCCATCGGCCAGGCCAAGCGCCGGGGCGAGAATCCGGACGCGGCCATGGCGCGGATGCGCGAGGTCGGCGACCGGATCAAGACCCTCGACGCTGACGTCAAGGAGGTCGACGCGCAGGTGGAGGCCCTGCTGCTCCAGCTCCCCAACCTCCCCCATCCCTCGGTGCCCGCCGGCACCACCGAGGACGAGAACGTTGAGATCCGTCGCTGGGGCGAGCCCCGCCGGTTCGGCTTCGACCCCAAGTCGCACGACGTGCTCGGCGAGGCCCTCGGGGTGCTCGACTTCGCTCGCGCCGTCAAGCTCGCCAAGTCGCGCTTCACCGTCATGTGGGGGGCGGCGGCGCGGCTCGAGCGCGCGCTCACCCAGTTCATGCTCGATCTCCACACGCGGGAGCACGGCTACACCGAGGTGTGGGTGCCCCAGCTCGTGAGCGGCAGCACCATGCTGCGCACCGGCCAACTGCCGAAGTTCGAGGACAGCCTCTTCAAGACGCACGAGGCCGACGAGAATCGGCTCCTCTACCTGATTCCCACCGCGGAAGTGCCGCTCACCGCGCTGCACGCCGACGAGACCTTGCCCGAGGCCACGCTGCCGCGCCGCTACACCGCCTTCACGCCGTGCTATCGCCGCGAGGCGGGCACCTACGGCAAGGACATGAAGGGGATGATCCGCCAGCATCAGTTCGACAAGGTCGAGCTGGTGAAGGTGACCACGCCCGCCCAGTCCTACGATGAGCTGGAGTCCATGGTGCGCGAGGCGGAGACGGTGCTCCAGCGCCTGGAGATTCCCTACCGCGTGGTGCTCCACTGCGCGGGGGACATGGGGTTCGCCGGGGCGAAGAGCTATGACATCGAGGTCTGGCTGCCGGGGCAGGGGAAATACCGCGAGATCTCGTCCTGCTCCAACTGCGAGGCCTTCCAGGCCCGCCGGCTCGACCTGAAGTACCGTCCCGCCGGAGGTGGCAAGCCCGACTTCTGCCACACCCTCAACGGCTCGGGCTTGGCGGTGGGCCGGACGCTCGTCGCCGTCCTGGAGAACTACCAGGAGGCCGACGGCAGCGTTACCGTGCCCGCCGTCCTGCGCCCCTACATGGGCGGGCTGGAGCGGATCACGCCCGCTCAGTAGGCCCGCCGAGACGCAGTTCGGACCCCCGTGCCGCATATCTCTGCTAGACTCCCCCGCGATGAACCGGCCAGCGTACGCAAGCCCCGTGCTGTCCGGGAGGCCGTGATGAAGCGGCGCAGGTTCATCGCGTTGGTCTCGGGAGGCCTGCTCGCCGCGCCGCTCGCGGCCGCGGCGCAACCGGCAGGGAAAGTGGCCCGGATCGGTTATCTGTCCTCTAGCACCCCGACGGTAGGGGCCGGGCTGCTCAAGGTGTTCACCGACGGGCTTCAGGAACACGGCTGGACCGACGGGAAGAATATCGCCATTGAGTTCCGATGGGAGAGTCCGGGGAAGACGCTCGACTCCAACGGGGCCGAACTGGCGCGCTTGCCCCTAGACGTCATCGTTGCGGTGAACACGCCTGCGGCTCTTGCGATGAAGCGGACGGGAACGATGCTCCCAGTGGTCTTCGCCACGGTGAGCGAGCCGGTCGTGACTGGGCTGGTAAGTAGTCTGGCGCGGCCAGGCAATAACTTCACTGGCCTCACGACGATCAATCGGGAGCTCATGTCCAAGCGCCTCGAGGTGCTCAAGCAGGCGGTTCCCGGTCTTGCCCGGATCGGCTACCTGGCCAATCCCGGGTATGCAGTCCACCAGGTTCAACTCGGCGAGATGAATACCACCGCCCGCGGGTTGGGACTGACACTCCATCTCGCTGAGGCGAGAACACCTTCCGAATTCGAGGGAGCATTCGCACGGATGGCGGCCGCTCAGGTCGGTGCCATCATCGTGCAGCAGGACGAGCTTTTCAGGGACCATCGGTTGGCCGTCGTGGAGCTCGCCAAGCGGCGCCGATGGCCCGACATGTACGTGTTCAGCCTCTATCCGCAGTCCGGCGGGCTCATGTCCTACGGAGCCAACGCCGAAGATCTGTACCGGCGAGCGGCCGGCTACGTGGACAGAATCCTCAAGGGGGCCAAACCGTCCGAGCTGCCGGTCGAGCGGCCCTCGAAGTTCGAGCTGGTCATCAATCTGAAGACGGCCAAGGCCCTCGGGCTGACGATCCCGCAGTCACTCCTCCTGCAGGCGGATCAGCTGATCGAGTGAGTGAGCCAGAGCCGGCACAGCTGAAGGGGATCGAGCGCTTGCTCGAGGCCGAGCCTCACGCGCTTCGAAAGGGTGACCACATGAACCAGGCCGACGATCTGTCCAGCGCGATCCGCCGGAAGATCTTCTCCGGCGTCCTCCCCAAGGAGCACTGCCGCATGACGTGGTACGGGGCCGGAACCGGGGGGATCTGTGTGGGGTGCGATCGACCCATCGCGGCCGCCGAGGTCGAAGTCGAGTGCGACCTGCCCGACGGCGGCACTATCCGGCTCCATCGCACGTGCTACGACCTGTGGTCGAAGGAATGGCCCACTAGTCTCTGACCATCGAGGGGGGACGATGCCCGCGAAGCGCCGGATGAATCGCGCCGTCTGTCTCAGCCTCGCCGCCCTCCTCACCACGAGCAGTGCGGCAGGTTGCGCCGTCGACGTTGCCGCGACCTGCAAGGCCTCGGGCGGCACGTACGCGGGGGGAACGTGCACTCAATGGGGTCCGAGCCAACAGGCGGCGAGGGAAAGCTGCAAAGCGAGCGGAGGCGTGTATTTGGTGGGCAGCGACACTTGCGCACTCGGCAGCGGGGGACCGTGATGACCTTTGACGGAGCGACCTGAGACCAGAGCGCCCCCGGCCGCCGCACGGTGAGATGACCCCCGACGCCCTCGAGACGCGCGACTCGTGACGACAAAATGGAGGGGAATGGATGAAGCTCGCCGTCCGACTCGTAGCGCTGATCTTCTTGCTGGTACCGGCCACGGCCCGCGCGGAGTGCGCGTGGGTGCTGTGGGTACGGGACTTCAGCACCCTAAGTCCGGGTGTCTTCGAGCCGCACGAATCCTATACGTCCAAGAAGGAATGCGAACGAGATAGGAGCAAGGCGACGGAGAATGCGAAGAAGGCGGGGAGGACGAGAGAGCTTTATCACTGCTTCCCCGACACCATCGACCCGCGCGGGCCGAAGGGAACGTGACGCAGGGCAGTTGCCAGCCGCCGCGCAAGTCCACTAAACTTCATGCTGATTCAGCGGAGGGGTGGCCGAGTCCGGTTGAAGGCGCCGGTCTTGAAAACCGGAATCCCGCAAGGGATCGGGGGTTCGAATCCCTCCCCCTCCGCCAATTCCCCCGCGTCAAGCGGGCTGGGCGGCAGCCTCCACGAGCCGGGCCGGCCCCGCGCCGTTACCGGCCGCGTCGGGTGTCACCACCAGTCGTCGCGCATGGAACGGGCGCAGCGTGCTCCGATGTCCCACGCTCAGCAGGGTGGTGCCGGGCAGGCGCTCGCGCAGCAGCGCGTAGAGGCGCGTCTCCGTCGCCTCGTCGATGGCCGATGTCGCCTCGTCGAGGAAGAGCCAGTCCGGTTTCAGCAAGAGCGCGCGGGCGAAGGCGATGCGCTGCTGCTCGCCCGGCGAGAGGCGGAGCGCCCAGTTCGCGGTCTCGTCGAGCCGCGTCGTGAGGTCGGGCAATCCCACCGACTCGAGGGCCTCGGTCACTGCGGCCTCGGACACGCCGCCGGGCGGCGTGGGATAGCTCACGATCTCACGTACAGTCCCCAGGGGCAGGTATGGCTTCTGCGGGAGGAAGAGGACCCGCGCGCCCGCGGGAAGGGTCACCCGCCCATGGCCGAAGGGCCAGATGCCCGCGATGGCGCGGAACAGCGTGCTCTTGCCCGCCCCGGACGGCCCGCTGATCAGGGCGGTATCCCCCCGGCGGAGGGCGAAGGAGACGTCCTCGACGAGGGGACGGCCCCCCGGGAGCGCCAGGTGCACCTGCTCTACCCCGAGCGCGTCCGCGGCGCCCGGCTCGTGGCGGATGCCCTGCACGGCAGCCTCGGTGCGCACCTGATCGAGGGCGCGATTGAAGCCCTCCAGCCGCGCCACCACCGCCCGCCACGCGGCGATGTCGGTGTAGGCGACGACCATGTAGGAGAGCGCGTCCTGCACCTGCCCGAAGGCGGAGGCGGTCTGCATGAGGCCGCCCAGGGCAAACTCGCCGCGGAAGTAGCGCGGCGCCGCCACCACGAATGGGAAGATGATGGCGATCTGGTTGTAGCCGGCGGTGAACGAGGTGAGCCGCTTCTGCCGGCGCATGATGCCCCACCAGTTCTGCACCACGTTCGCGAACCGATCGCGGAGCACGCGGAGCTCGTCCTTCTCCCCGTGGTAGAGGGCCACGCCCTCGGTGTTCTCGCGCAGCCGCACGAGAGCGAAGCGGAAGTCGGCCTCGTAACGCTGCTGGTCGAAGTTGAGGGCCACCAGGGGGCGCCCGATCTTGTCCGTCAGCCACGTGCCCACGATCGCGTAGATGAGGGCGGCCCAGACCATGTAGCCGGGCACGGTGACGTTGATGCCGGGAATGGTGAAGGGGCCCGACAGCGACCACAGGATGGCGACGAAGGACACGAGCGTGACGACGGCCCGGAGGATGCCGAGCGAGAGGCCGACGGTGATCGAGACGAAGAGCCGCAGGTCCTCGGCGATGCGTTGGTCGGGGTTGTCCGTCTCCGAGGGCGTGAGCTGCAGGCGGTAGTAGGCCTGGTCGGTGAGCCAGGTCCCGAGGTACTGGTCGGTGAGCCAACGGCGCCAGCGGATCTGGAGCATCTGGTTCAGGTAGAGTTGATACACCGCCAGCACGATGTAGGCGGCGGCGAGATAGCTGAACTTGAAGAGCTGGCTCGTGAAGACGGCGTAGTCCTTGTCCTGCAGGGCGTTGTAGAAGGTGAGGTTCCACTGGTTGAGCAGCACGTTGATGAAGACGATGCCGAGGTTCAGACCGACCACCGCGCCGAGCAGCCCGCGCCCCGCCCAGCGATCCTCGGAGAACCAGTACGGGCGGGCGATGGTCCACGCGTCACGGAAGAACAGGCGCATCCGGCTCATGGGGGTATCCTCCACGCGGGTATAATGCCTTATACTCGGTGGGCTTCACGGTATGGAGAGGTGGCCGAGTCGGCCGAAGGCAGCCGCCTGCTAAGCGGTTACAGGGGCAAAACCTCTGTCCCGGGTTCGAATCCCGGCCTCTCCGCCAGACGCGCCCTTAGCTCAGTTGGATAGAGCGTCGGACTACGAATCCGAAGGCCAGAGGTTCGACTCCTCTAGGGCGCACCATCTCGGGGGCAGGGGGGCGGGCAACCGTCCTCCTGCCTGCCCGAGCGGCCCAGCGAGAGCGGGAGAGCACAAGGCAGATGGGCGAGCCCGACGACGAGCGGTTCATGGGCCTGGCCCTCGACGAGGCCCGGACTGCCCTGGCCGCGGGCGAGGTGCCGGTCGGCGCGGTGGTGGTGCTCGACGGCCGGGTGATCGGCCGCGGCCACAATCAGCCCGTCGGCCTGAAGGATCCGACAGCGCACGCGGAAGTGCTGGCGCTGCGAGCGGCGGGACAGGCGGTCGGCAACTATCGGCTCCTCGAGGCCGTCTTGTACTCCAGCGTCGAGCCATGCGCCATGTGCTGCGGCGCCGCCGTGCTGGCGCGCGTCGCGCGCGTGGTGTACGGTGCCCCCGATCCCAAGGCGGGGGCGGCGCGCACGCTCTATCGGCTGCTGGATGACGCGCGGTTGAATCATCAGGCGGTGGTGCGCGGGGATGTGCGCGGCGCGGAGAGCGCGGCGCTCCTGCGCGAGTTCTTCGAGGCCAAGCGGCGCTAGCTCGAGCGACGAGAGGAGAGCCCATGCCGAAGATCAAGCACATCGCGCTCACCACGCAGGATCCGGATGCCACCGCCCGTTTCTACATCGACGTCTTCGGGATGAAGGAAGTGGGCAAGATCGATAACCCCAACACCCGCGGCTTCTTCCTCACCGACGGCGATCTCAACCTCGCCATCCTCAAGTTCAAGAACGACGCGGTGGCCGGCGTCGAGCGCGGTAAGGACTGGACGGGCATCCACCACTTCGGCTTCCAGGTGGAGAGCCTCGAGGAGATCGCCGAGAAGCTCGCCGCCGTCGGCGCGCCGCTGCGCGACGACATCAACACCGCGCTCGGCGTGGGGGACAGCAACCGCTACGCGAACGTCGAGGTGAAATACACGGGCCCCGACGGCGTCACCGTGGACGTCTCCGAGACGGGCTGGGTGGGCACGCCCTCGTTCGATCCCGCCGCCGCGATGAAGAAGGCGTAGCGGCCTAGCCGCCCGCCAGCTTCCGCGCGAGGTTCAGGAGCTCCGGCTGGTTGAGATCCGACACCAGCGCGTAGCTGAGATCGTTCGCGCGCCACAGCGCCACGTTGAACCCGCGCACCGTCTGCACGACCGCTCGCGTGGGTCCGAGCTCGATCGTCGGGTCGGCCGGCTCGGCGAGTCCGTCCGCACGGAATACGGACAGGCTGATCGTGTGCAACCGTCGGCCGAAGACCAGTACGGCGGCGGGGCGGCCGTCGTAGGAGCCGAGGCGCCCGCCCCGCAGGGGGAATTCCGCGTCGCCCATGAACGCCACGGCCGGCGCGAAGTCGAGCTTGCCGGTGAACCAGGGCTTGACCTGGTGGCGGTCGGCGCTCTGGATGTCGAGGGGCTGTCGCGTGGTGCTCACATGGTTGTCGACGGCCGCCGCGAGCAGCACGGCGGTAGTCGGCGCTCGCAGCATCCGCTCGTACGCGATCCCACCCGCCAGGACGATCAGCGCCGCGGCGACCGCGGGGACGGCGAAGGCGGGCCGCCGCCACCAGCGCACGCGAGAAGTGGCCGAGGTTGCCGCGACCCACTGGTCGGCGAGCCGGCGCTTGAGCGCGAACGACGCGGGATACTGCGGCAGCCGATCCGCGAGCAGCTCGGTGACCGGATCGCGATCGTTATCGGGCATCGTTATTTCGCATAATCGGCCAATAGCTGTCGGAGCGCTCCTCGTGCCCGCGACAGGCGCGACTTCACCGTGCCGACGGGACAGCCGATGATCGCCGCCACCTCCACCTCGGTCAATCCCTCCAGGTCGAACAGGATCACCTCGCGCGCCGCCGTGCTCAGGCTGAGCACCGCGTTCTCGAGGTCCGCGGCCACCAGGGCCCGTAGGCGGTCGAGCTCGACGTCATTGAAGAGCCATGCTTCCACCGCCGGCGCTTCCATCTCGGGCCGTACGGTGTCGAGCCCGCCCACCGTGGGGTCGTTCCGCCGCCGCCGGTACAGATCCAGATAGACATTGCGGAGGATCCGGAACAGCCAGGCCTTGAGGTTGGTGCCGGGGGTGAAGCCTGCCGCGCCCTGTAGCGCTCGCGCGTACGTTTCCTGTACCAAATCCTCGGCTTCCGAGGTGCTGCCGGTGAGGTAGCGGCCGAAATTGTGAAGGGCATCGACATGCGCAAGGGCTTCACGGCCGAGCCACCCTGCACCCTCAGCGCCTCCCCGCGGGCTCATGCGGCCCGAATGTTAGCGCGCCGCCCTCTCTGATTTCAACGAAGACGGCCGACCATCGTTCCGTTAGCCGTAGACATGCTCAATTATGGAACGGTCCAGGGGCTCGTCCGTTGATGTCATTGAAGGGCCCCCTCGAGGACCTTGCGGAGCGCCAGAGCAAAGCGGTCCGGCCAGGGGTGTCGAGCATGTTAGGACCTATAAGCAGCCATTTACACCCAGGCACAACTTGGCAGGCTGGACACACGTAAATCGAATGTGTTAGATTTCTGAGCACTCGTCCACGGCGAGGAGAGTAGCCTATAGTGCCGGTAGCCGCTGAAGTGCTCGAAGACCTGATTGGGGCCAGTCCCGCGATCGCCGGGCTCAGGCGGAAGCTCGAGCGGCTGATCACCGGAGCTCCCGGCGTGCGACCGGGTGCACTCCTCCGTGGCGAAGAGGGGACGGGCAAGAGCCTGGTCGCCCGCCTCATTCATCTCGCGGGCCCGCGCAGCGCGGGGCCCTTCGTGAACGTGAGCTGCGCGGCGGTCCCCGCCGCGACCGACCCCGCGGGGCTGGTCGCTCCAGCCCGGGGCGGCACGCTCTACCTCGACGAGATCGGCCTCTTGCCCGGTCCGCTGCAGGCGGGGCTGGCGGCTCTGATCGAACGGCAGGTCGGCTCCGCGCTCGCGGGCGGCGGGGGAGACGAGGCCATCGGCGTGATCGCGGGCTCGAGCACGGACCTCGCGGCGGCGGCCCGCGCCGGCCGCTTCCGCGACGACCTGTATCGCCGGCTGACCGCCACCGTGCTCGATCTGCCGCCGCTGCGCGATCGTGGTCGCGACGTGCTGATGCTGGCCGAGCGCTTCCTGCTGCGCTTCGCGCGCGACTACGAGACGCCGCCCAAGCGCCTGGATCGGTCCGCGCGCGCCGCGCTGCTGGAGCATCAGTGGCCGGGCAATGTCCGCGAGCTCGTCAACATCGTCGAGCGCGCCGTTCTCGTCACCGACGCGCCGGTGGTCGGGGCGGGCGGGCTCGGCCTTCCCCTCGTGCCGGGCGCGCCGGCGGTACCGGGCCGGCTCGCGCTGCCGCCGGCGAGCTTCAGCCGTGCGGAAGCGCACCGCCGCCATCTCGAGGCGGCGCTCGAGCGCACCGGCTGGAATATTGCCCGCACGGCGGCGCTGCTCGGCCTGGCGCGCAACACCGTGTACGCCCACATCCAGAAATTCGACCTCGGCCACGCGGCCGCGCGCCCCGCCACGGCGCGGCGAGCCCGACCGGTCGAGCGGCCGACGCCGCCGGCCGACACGCGGCTGCGCTGGGAGCGGCGGAGCGTCACGCTCCTGCGCGGAGAGGTGGAGCCGGGAGCGATCTCGCACGCAAACGCGGCGCTCGAGATCCTCGTCGAGAAGGTGGAGAGCTTCGGCGGTCGCATCGAGGAGCTCACCCCTACCAGCGTGGTGGCGGCCTTCGGGCTTCACGGGGTCGACGATGCTTCGCGGCGCGCCGCACACGCGTCGCTGGCCGTGCACAAAGCCATCGAGCGCAGCCGGTCCGACGGGCGGCATACGCCGCGCGTGCGCATCGGCGTGCACGTCGCGTTCATGCTCGTCGGCCGGCGCGGCGGGCGTATTTCCATCGACGCGGATGCCGGACGCGTCGAGGGGCCGCGGCTGCGCCGGCTCCTGGAGTCCGCCGCGTCAGGCGACACCGTGGTCAGCGCGGGGCTCGCGCCGTTGCTGCGCCGGCGTTTCGAGCTTGAGCCCGTCACGGATGGCGCGGGCGAGGCCTCCCGCCTCACCGGCCCGGAGCGGCGCGGGCTCGACGTGTGGGGAACGCTCACTCCCTTCGTTGGGAGACGGGCGGAGCTGGCGACGCTCCAGGCTTCGCTGGCGAGCGCTCGCGCCGGGCATGGCGAGGCGGTGCTGGTCGCGGGCGAGGCAGGCGTCGGCAAGTCGCGCGTGATGTGGGAGTTGGCGCATTCCCCCCAGGTGCAGGACTGGCACGTGCTCGAGATGCGCTGCGTGCCCTTCGCCCGCGCGGCCGCCGAGCACCCCGTCGCCGGGCTGCTCCGCGCGCACTTCGGCATCGAGCGGCTCGCCGGGGCGGAGCCGGCGCGTATCCGTGTCATCGCCGGCCTGCGCGCCCTCGACGACCGCCTCGAGCCTGTGGTGCCCGGCCTCTGCTCCTGGCTGGAGATTCCCGTCGAGGACGCCGGCTGGCAGGTCCTGGACCTCCCGGAGCGCCGCCGCGCCGCCATCGACGCGGTCACGCGCCTGCTGCTGGCCCAGAGCGTCGCGCGGCCGGTGCTTCTGATCGTCGAAGACCTGCACTGGGTGGACTCGGAGACCGACAGCATGCTGGAGCGGCTCCTGGGTGGCATCGCCGACTCGCGCGTTTGCGTGGCCGCCACGATCCGCGACGGCTTCGCCCACCCCTGGCAGGGGCGGCGGCTCGTCACCCAGGTGGATCTACCACCACTCCCACTCGCCGAGACCGGACGCATGCTCCGGCAGCTCGTGGGGGACGACCCCACGCTGCCCGCGGCGAAGCGCCTGCTGACGGAGGCCGCCGACGGCAACCCCTTCTTCCTCGAGGAGAGCGTGCGGACGCTGGTCGAGACCGGCGCGCTCGCCGGCGAGCGGGGCCGCTACCGCGCGGTGGCACCCATCACGCGTATCGGGGTGCCCGCCACGGTGGAGGAGCTCCTGGGCCGCCGCATCGACCGGCTGGCCGGCGGCGATCGAGAGGTGCTCCAGTACGCCGCCGCCATCGGCCGCGAGGCGCCGCTCGACGTGCTTGCTGCGGTGGCGGACGCGCCGGGAGCGCCGCTGGCTCAGAGTGTCGACCGGCTAGTCGCCGCGGAGCTCCTGTATCGGACGCGGACGTCCGACGGGCCGGCCTGCGGATTCAAGCACGCACTGATTCGCGAGACGGCCTACCGCAGCCTCGCCGACCACGAGCGCCCCGAGTTGCACCGACGTATTCTCGCCGCGCTCGAGGCGCTGACGCACCGCGATCACACCGACAACATCGAGCGGCTCGCCCATCATGCTCAGCGCGCCGAGACATGGGACAAGGCGGTCGGCTATCTGCGGCAGGCGGGCGACCGGGCCTTCCGCCGCTGGGCGAATCAGGAGGCGGAGGACCGCTTCATGCAGGCGCTCGCCGCGCTCGAGCACTGGCCGGCCGGCCGCGCCCGCGCCGAGCTGGGCATCGATCTGCGCCTGAGCCTCCGCGACCCGCTGTGGACACTGGGCAAGATGGACGACATGCGCCGGCGCCTTGACGAGGCGCGGGACCTGGCCGAGGCCATCGGTGACGCGCGGCGGCTCGGGTGGGTTCTGTGCCATCTCGCCCGGCTCGACTGGGCGGCCGCCGAGCATCCGGGGGCGCTCGCCAACGGGCAGCGCGCGCTCGCCATCGCCGCGGAGATCGGCGACGGGGCACTCGCCGTCGAGACGCGCTTCTACGTCGCCGTGGTAGTGCTGGCTATGGGCGAAGGGCGGCGCGCGGCGGCCATGCTCCGCGAGAACCTCCTCGCCCTCGAGGATCCGCGCAGCGTGCTCCCACGCCGCTTCCGCGTCCAGGGCCCGGTGCTCCATCGCGTCTACCTGTCGCGCTGCCTCGCCGAGCTCGGCGAGCTTCCCGAGGCGGTGGCCGCCGCGGAGACCGCCTGGAGCCTGGCCGACACGAACGGCAATCCCTTCAGTCGAGTCGGCGCGCGGTTCGCGCTCGGCAATGCCTTCCTGCGCGAGGGTCGGCCCGCCGCCGCCGTCCCGCCCCTCGAGGGCGCGGTGGCCCTGTCCGCGGAGTACGAGCTCGAGAACTGGAGGCCGGCGGTCCTCGCCGCGCTGGGCGCCGCCCATGTGGCGACGGGCCGGGTCGCGGAAGGCCGCCGGCTGATCGAGGACGCCGTGCGGCATGCCGAGGCCGCGCGCATCCTGTCCGGCCATTCGATGTGGCTGGTCTATCTCGGGGAGGCGCTACTGCGCGATGGGCGGCCCGTCGAGGCCCGCGCGCAGGCGCTACGCGCGCTCGAGCATGCGCGCCGCCGCGACGAGCGCGGCTTCGAGGCATGGGCCCACTGGCTGTTGGGGGCCATCGCGGCGGCGGGCGAGGACGCCGCTGCCACCGACGCCTACCGGACTGCCCTCGGCGCGGCCGAGGAGCTGGGCATGCGCCCTCTCGCCGAGCGCTGTCGGGCCGCGCTGGCTCATTCGCAGGGAGACATCCGATGAGGACCCGTATCCATCAGATCGCGACGTTCATGTCGGCGTTGAGCCTCGCGCTGCTGGTCCTGCTTCCCGGCCGCCCGGCCGCGCAGCCGCCCGCCGCCATCGAGGATGAGCTGGTGGTCCAGACGCCGGTGTCGGCCTTCATCGTAGAGGCCATGCTCAAGGAGTTCGCAGCCTACGCCAGGGAGCGGTGGAATGTCACCCTGCGGACGCGGGCGCAGCGCGCGGGGACGCCCGTGTCCTACGAGCGCATCGTCGGCTGGAAGGGGCAGCCGGAGGCGGACATCTTCTGGGGCGGCGAGCCGGCGCTCTTCAACAGCCTCGCCGAGCAGAAGCTGCTCACGCGGTTGGAGATGGCGCCGGAGATCTGGGAGGCGATTCCCCCCTCCATCGGCGCCCCGAAGCCCATCTTCCTCAAAGATCCGGGCCGCCACTGGGTCGGCACCGCGCTCGAGGTGTACGGCATCGCCTACAGCCCGCGGCAGCTCAAGCGCCTCGGCGTGCCCGAGCCGCGCGAGTGGGACGACGTCCTCAATCCCAAGCTCAAGGGCGCGGTGGCCCAGTGCACGCCGCCGCGCTCGTCGTCGAGCCACGCCACCTACGAGGTCATTCTTCAATCCAAGGGAGAAGCCGAGGGCTGGGAATGGCTCAAGCGGCTCGCCGCCAATACCGGGGCCTTCGTCCCCAGCAGCCGCGAGGTGCCCGCGGTGGTGGCCAAGGGTGAGTACGCGGTTGGCTTCGGCGTGCCGTCGTATTTCGTGTTCGAGGAGAAGCTCGCGGGCTTCGACATCAAGTTCGTCGCCCCCAAGCGCGCGTTCGTGACGCCGGAGCCCTTCGCGATCCTCGCGGGCGCCCGGCACCCGAAGGCGGCGCGCGAGTTCCTGGCCTTCCTCCTCTCCGAGCGGGGGCAGCGGCTCTTCATGGAGCGCGGGCTCTTCCCGGTGATGCCGAAGTACAAGGTGCACGGGGCTCCGGGCTCCACCATCGAGCTCGCCGTGCAGCTCACGGGCGGGATTCGCTCGTTCTTCGAGCCGCCGGTGATGAACGTTTACGACGACGAGGTGGCGCGGGCGCGCTTCCGTGAGGTCAACGAGCGATTCCGCCGCGACATCGAGGCGGCGTGGGAAGGGCTGAAGAAGCGCTGATGGTCACCCAGCGGCAGCTTATCCGCCGGTACTTCCTGGTCTGCTTCCTCCTGCTCGCGGGAGGGCTCACCGCCAGCGGGCTGGTGGAGCTCTACTTCCGCTACCACGAGATCCGCGAGGACATCGGGCAGCTCCAGCAGGACGCGGCGACGGGCGCGGCGGCCAAGGTCGGCCAGTTCATGCAGGGGATCCACGCGGCGATGACGGCGACGACGCGGAGCCGGGAGATCGGCTCGGCCGGTCCCGGCTTCCGCGACGGGCCGCTCCGCAAGCTCTTCGACGAGGCGCTGGCGAGCGAGCTCGAGCGGCTCCTGCTGGTGGCACCCGCCATCACGGAGGCCATCGCCCTCGACGCCGACGGCGCCGCCCGGGCCCGGGCCTCGCGCCTGCGCCCCGTGCACCCCGAGAGCAAGCGCGACTTCTCGGAATCACTGGGCTTCCAGCAGGGCCTCGGCGGCCGGGCGCACTTCGGCCCCACCCACTTCGCCCGCGCCGCCGAGCCCCACGTCACCGTCTCGGTGCCGATCGAGATTCTCGCCGGCGTGACGGTCGGGGTGCTTCAGGCCGAGGTGAGCCTGATCTACCTCGGCGAGCAGGTGGTGTCGCGGCTGGAGGCGGGGGAAACGGGCTACGCCTACATCGTGAGCCGCTCCGGGCATCTGATCGCCCATCCGCAGGTGAATCTCGTCCTCCAGCAGCAGGACCTGAGCGCACTCGATCAGGTGCGCCAGGCCCTCGCCTCCGAGCCGGCGGAGGCGGGCACCCGTGGCGCCCTCGGCCGCAACATGCAGGGCGAGCGGGTGTTCAGCTCCCACGCCCCCGTCCCCGGGCTCGACTGGATCGTCTTCGTCGAGCGGCCGGCCGGCGAGGTGTACCGGCCGCTCTATGCCTCGATCCGCCGTACCGTCGTGCTCTTCCTGGTCGGCTTGGGGATGGCGCTGCTCGCGAGCGTGCTCGTGGCGCGCCGCATTCTCCGCCCCCTCGACACCTTGCGTCAGGGCGTGACGCGCATCGGGCAGGGGGACCTCGCGTTTCGCCTGAAGGTGGAGACCGGCGACGAGATCGAGACGCTCGCCGACGAGTTCAACCGGATGAGCGCGCGGCTGCAGGAGGCCTATACCGGCCTCGAGCAGAAGGTGGCCGAGCGCACCCGGGAGCTCGTCGCCCTCAACCAGCAGCTCGACCAGGCGAACCGCCTCAAGTCCCAGTTCCTCGCCAACGTGAGCCACGAGTTCCGCACGCCCATGAACGCCATCATCGGCTTCACGCGCCTCGTGATGCGGAAGACCGAAGCCCAGATCCCGCCGCTGCAGCACGCCAATCTCCAGAAGGTGCTCATCAGCGCCGAGCATCTGCTCAGTCTGATCAACGGCCTCCTCGATCTGTCCAAGATCGAGGCGGGCCGGATGGAGATGACCCCCGTCAAGTTCGACCTGGCCGAGCTCGTCCACGCGGCCGCCGCCACCATCGAGCCGATGCTCAAGGCCGACCGGGTCGCCCTGGTGACGGACGTGGCCACCGACCTCCCCCCGCTCTACACCGACCGCGAGAAGCTGAGGCAGATCCTCATGAACCTCCTGAGCAATGCCGCCAAGTTCACCGACGAGGGCGTCATCACGGTGTCGGCGTCGCGCGCGGGCGAGGGCATCCGCCTGACCGTGGCCGACACCGGCATCGGCATGCCGCCCGACGCCCTCGAGTACATCTTCGAGGAGTTCCGCCAGGTCGATATGTCGAGCACGCGCCGGCACGGCGGCACCGGGCTGGGCCTGGCCATCGTGCGCCGGCTCGTGCGCCTCCTCGGCGGCCAGGTGCATGCGGAGAGCGAGCTCGGCAAGGGCTCCGCCTTCACCCTCACCCTCCCCCTGCGGCTTCCCGCCGCGCTCGAGCCGGCGGCGGCGAGGGCCGACGCATGACCGCGCCCAAGCGCATCCTCGTGGTCGAGGACCAGGAGCTCAACCGCGACCTGCTCGTGCAGATCCTGGAGGAGACCTACGCGGTGCTGGTGTCGGTCGACGGCGCTGACGCGGTGGCGCGGGCGGAACGCGAGCGGCCCGACTTGATCCTGATGGACTTCGGCATGCCGGTGATGGACGGCTGGGAGGCCACCCGGCGCATCAAGGCGCATCCCGGCCTCCGGCACATTCCCATCATCGCCATCACGTCGCACGCCATGGTGGGCGACGAGCAGCGAGCGCGGGACGCGGGCTGCGACGACTACATGGCGAAGCCCATCCACGAAGACGAGCTACGGGCGAAGATCAAGCAGTTCCTCGGCTGAAACGGCGGAAACGGGGGGCGCGGGCCATGACCGAGCGAATCCTCATCGTCGACGACGAGCCGTTCAATCTGGACCTCCTCGCACAGGAGCTGAAGGAGCTGGGGTACGCGGTGGAGCGCGCCCGCGATGGCGGGGAAGCGCTCGCCGGTGTCGAGTCGTATCGGCCCGATCTGATGCTGCTCGACTACATGATGCCGGGGATGAGCGGGCTCGACGTCCTCCAGGAGCTGCGGCGCCGCGAGTCGGACGTGCCGGTGGTGATGATCACCGCGCACGGGAGCATCGACGTGGCCGTGCAGGCCATGAAGCTCGGCGCCCACGACTTCATCGTGAAGCCCTTCGAGCCCGATCACATCGCCCTGATCGTGCGGAAGGCGCTCGCCCACAGGCGCCTTACCCGGGACGTTGCCGTCTTCTCGGAGGCGATGGATGAGCGATACCGCCTCGTCCTCGGCAAGAGCGCCCGCATGGGGCAGGTGGTCGAGCTCAGCCGGAAGGCGGCGGCGAGCCGGGCCACCGTGCTCCTGCTCGGCGAGAGCGGGGTGGGCAAGGAAGTGTTTGCCCGCGCCATCCACGGCTGGAGCGACCGGCGCGCCGAGCCGTTCATCGCCATCAACTGCGTCGGACTCTCGCGCGAGCTCCTGGAGAGCGAGCTGTTCGGGCACGAAAAGGGGGCGTTCACCGGCGCCCATCGCCTCAAGAAGGGCCGGCTCGAGCTGGCGGACCGGGGCACGGTCCTCCTCGACGAGGTCGGCGACATTTCCCAGGACCTCCAGACCAAGCTCCTCCGTTTCCTCCAGGAGCGCGCCTTCGAGCGGGTGGGTGGCACCAAGCCGATCTCCGTCGACGTGCGGATCATCGCCGCCACCAACCGCGATCTCGAGGCCGCCGTCCGCGACGGCCGCTTCCGCGAGGACCTCTACCACCGCTTGAATGTCGTCCCCATCACCCTGCCGCCGCTGCGGGAGCGGCGGGAGGACATCCCCGCCCTCGCCGAGTTCTTCCTCGACCGCTTCTCCCGCGAGACCAAGAAGCGATTCTCGGAGATCGCGCCGGACGCGGCGGATCGGCTGGCCCGCTACCACTGGCCGGGCAACGTGCGGGAGTTGGGCAACGTGATCGAGCGGGCGGTGGTGCTCGGCGGCGCGCCGCGCATCACGCTCGAGGACCTCCCCCCGCGCCTCACGTCGGCGGCGGCCGCCCCCGCGGGCGGCGGCGTGTCGTACACGGCGGCGGTCAAGGGCTACCGGCGCGAGCTCATCACGGCGGCCCTCGTGCGCAGCGGGGGCAACCGCGCGGCGGCGGCGACCGCGCTCGGGCTGCACCGGACGCACCTCATGCGGCTGCTCAAGGCGCTGCGCATCGAGTGAAGCGCTTCCGCTACTGACTGTCGCCGAAGCGCGACGCGGGCGCGCCGCCGCCGGCGCCCGCGCCGCGCTCCCGGCCTGCGCGGCGCTCCCGTTTCTCGTGACTTAGCGCGCGCCCGCCCGCGCGCGCGGCGTGGTACGGCGATTGCTGTTTGTCCCGGACATGAAGCGCGTGGGCGTGCTGCTACTGCAGGTCGGGGCGCTCCTCCTCATCAACCAGGCGGGCTACGCCACCGCGGCGGCCCTGGGCCTTCCCGTGCCCGGCAATCTCCTCGGGATGCTCTTCCTGCTCGCCCTGCTCGCCACCGGCACCGTGCCGCTGCGGTGGATCGAGGCTGAGCGCCTCGCTCCTCACCCGGCACCTCGCCTTCTTCTTCATCCCGATCACGGTCGGCCTCATGGGCTTCGCCGACCTGTTCCTCGCCGACGGGCCGGCCATCCTCGTCACCCTGGTGCTGAGCGCCGCCGCCGGCATCTGCGTGGTGGGCCTCAGCGCTCAGACGCTCGGCCGCCGGAGCGACCGGAAGAGCCCGTGAGCCACGCGACCACGGCGCTCAGCATCGGGATCACGGTGGGCGCGTATCTCCTGAGCCGAGCCCTCGCCCGCCGCTATCCCTCCGCGCTGACGACGCCGGTGTTCTTCAGCACGACCCTCATCATCCTGGTCCTCGCCGGCAGCGGGATCCCTGCGGGCGACTACGAGCCCGCCAAGCGCATCATGGTGTTCCTGCTGGGGCCGGCCACGGTGAGCCTCGCCGTCCCCCTGTACAAGAACCGGCATACGCTGCGGCGCCACGCCCTGCCCGCCCTCTTCGGGTTGGGCGTGGGCTCGCTCGTCACGCTGGGCGCCGCGCTCACGCTCGCGCGGGGCCTCGGCCTCTCCGAGGTCGTGCGCGCGTCGATCAGCATCAAGTCGGTGACGGCGCCAATCGCGGTGGAGCTGGCGCCCATCATCCAGGCCAGTCCCACCCTCACGGCGGCCTTCGTCATCGCCACCGGAATGATCGGCACCATGCTCGGCCCATGGCTCATGACCGCCACCGGCATCCACGATCCGCTCTCCCGCGGCCTCGCCCTCGGCACGATCTCGCACGGGCAAGGAACGGCGCAGGCGGTGGCGGAGGGCGAGCTGCAAGGCGCGGCGGCGGGCATCGCCATGGGGCTGGCCGCGATTCTCACGGCCTGCGTCGCGCCGCTCGTCGTGCCGATCCTGATGTAGACCCCCCGATGTAGACCCGATGTCTCCCAGACCGGAGGAGCGCACATGATCACGGAGCAGCGCAGGGTGGAGTGGCGTGGGCTCGTCGGCTCGCTGGCGGGTGTTCTGGCGGTGGTGGGCATCGCGCTCGCGAGTCTCGGCGGCGGCGCCGGCTACCAGACGAACGGGGTCTCCGCTCCGCCGCCGCCGGCCGCGAAACGGGACCTGAACGCCCGGCTCGCGGCGATCGACCACGCCTTGGCGGGCGGGAACGCGGGCCGCGCCATCGTCGAGTGGCGCGACGCATACGGCGTCGCCCTGGGGTCGCGGCGCTGGGAGGCGATGGTCTCGATGGGCGACGCTGCGGTGAAGATCGACGTGCTGGCGAGCCGCCCGACGGGCGGCCAGCCCACGGGCTTCCGCGCCGAGGCCCGTCAAGCCTACCTCCGCGCGCTCTTCGATGCCCGCGCCGCCGGCTCGGACGAGGGCATTCAGCGTGTCGCTGCCGCCTTCGCCTCCCTCGGGGACGGCGAGATGGCCGCGCGGGCGCGGGCGATGACGGCGGACCGGCGATGACTCGCCGCGCCCGGACCTTCGCGCTCGGACTCGCGCTCTACGGCGTCGTGTTCGGCTTTCTCGGCGGCCTGCTCGTGGAGCGGCTGCGCTTCGACCGCCAGCGGACTTCGGTGCTCATCCGCGTCGCGGCGGCCGAGCAGCGCCTGCACGCCCGCCTCATGGAGATCGAGCGGCAACGGGAGCCTGAGCCCGCCTTATCCCTGAGGTAATTGAGTCGCGCCGCCTCCGGGGCCACCCTGCAGGCATGCGACCGGTCGTGCTTCTCCTGGCGAGTCTGGCCACCCTCGGCGGCCTCTGGGCCGGCGCGCGCGGCGTCCGGCTCCTCGCCCGCGGCCTTCGCGCCGCGGACGACCCGCGGGGTTCCCTCTGGGTGATCCGCGGGCTCCGCGGCATGATCGTCTGCATCTGCCTGACCGCGCTCGCGGTGGGCGCCGTGCTTGAGACGGTCTGGCTGCTCGTCTTCGCGGGGCTCTGGCTGCTCGAGGAGATCTACGAGACCGGCGTGCTCGCGCTCATCCTGCGCTCCGGCGGCGCGGAGGCGACCGGCACCGCCGGCGCCGGTCGCGCCTGATCCCGCCTCCACACCCACCCGCGCCGATCCGACGAAGGTCGGGACGCCGGCGGGCCGAGCAGGTATACTTGGCCCTCAGTCGTCACGCGTGGACGCGCACTTGTTCGCGGAGGGGTGGCCGAGCCCGGTTGAAGGCGTCCGACTCGAAATCGGATAGGGGCGTAAGTCCCTCGGGGGTTCAAATCCTCTCCCCTCCGCCAAATTCTTCCAGCGCCTTCGAGAAGAGAATCGAGCAGTGCGGAGGGGTGGCCGAGTGGCCGAAGGTGCGGCACTGGAAATGCCGTGTACGGGCAACTGTACCGTGGGTTCGAATCCCACCCCCTCCGCCATTTTGTTTCCGGTGGGCCGTGCTAGACGGGGAGGTAGCGGTGCCCTGTAACCCGCAATCCGCTACAGCGGGGTTGAATTCCCCCTTGAGGGCCGCTCGTGTCGAATGAGCCGTTCGGGACGGCGTTGAGGGTTGGGCCCCACGCGACGGGAAGTGCCGAACCCCGCCAGGCCCGGAAGGGAGCAACGGTAAGGCACCCCTCCCGAGTGCCGTGGGAGTACCTGACCGGAGCAGGTTTCGGACGGAGTTCGCGGTATGGACGGTTCGATTGGGGGTGCACGGTCTTTTCTCTCGCGGAGTCGCGTTGACGTATCAGGTCCTCGCGCGGAAGTGGCGGCCGCAGGCCTTCGACGCGGTGGTCGGGCAGGACGCGATCACCCGCACGCTGCGCAACGCCCTGGCCTCCGGGCGCGTGGCGCACGCCTATCTCTTCACGGGGCCGCGCGGCGTCGGCAAGACCACCACCGCGCGCCTCCTCGCGAAGGCCCTGACCTGCACCGGGCGTAGCACCGAGCCCGAGGCCTGTGGGAAATGTCCCTCCTGCCTGGACTTCGCCTCCGGCGCGCCCGTGGACGTGCTCGAGATCGACGCCGCCTCGAACAACGGGGTGGAGGAGATCCGGACGCTTCGCGAAAACGTTAAATATGCGCCCGCGCGCGGACGCTACAAGGTCTACATCGTGGACGAGGTCCACATGCTCTCGGGGGCGGCCTTCAACGCCTTCCTGAAGACGCTGGAGGAGCCGCCCGACCACGTGGTGTTCGTGCTCGCCACCACCGATCCGAAGAAGATCCCGCCCACCGTGCTGTCGCGCTGCCAGCGCTTCGACTTCCGCCCCATCCCCGCCGATCTCCTCACGCGCGGCCTCACCGAGATCCTCACCCAGGAGAAGGTCGAGTTCGACGCGGCCGCGCTGCCGCTGCTGGTACGCGCGGCGGAGGGAAGTCTCCGCGACGCGCTCTCGCTGCTGGACGCGGCCATCGCCTACGGCGAGGGCCGGCTCGAGGAAGCCAGCGTGGCCCGGCTCCTCGGCGCCTCGTCGCCGGTGCAGGTGCGCGCGCTCGCCGCAGCCCTGCTCGCGCGCGACGGCGCCGCCGCGCTGGAGGCCATCGACCGCGCCGCGCGCCAGGGCGAAAGCATCGACGGGTTCTGTCGAGATGTCGTCGAGATGCTCCGGCGCCTCCTCGTGGTGAAGGTGGCCCCCGCCTCGCCCCCCGCCGAGCTCACGCCCGCGGAGGCGCAGGAGCTGACGGCGGCGGCCGAGCCGGCGACGGTGGACGATCTGGTCTATCTCCTCCGCGTGCTGCTCGAGGCCCAGGCGGAGATGCCGCGCTCGCCCCATCCGCGCGTGGAGCTCGAGATCGCGGCGGTGCGGGCCACGCGCCGGCCCCAGGCCCAGGCCATCGAGACGCTGATCAGTAGAGTTGAAGAAGCCGAGCGGCGGATCCGCGCGAGCGGCGGTGGCGGCGTGGTACCCGCGCGGCCGCAGTCGACGCAGGGGACCCTCTTGTCGTCCGCGCCACCCCTCACCCCAACCCTCTCCCCAGCGGGGAGAGGGAGTTCGGAACCCCCCGCCTCCCCGGGGAGAGGAAGCGCGGACCCGCCGCCGCCCGAGAGGGGGAGCTCTCCAACCCTCTCCCCTCAGGGGAGAGGGCAGGGTGAGGGGGATCTCGCCGGGGCGTGGCAGCGCGTGGTCGCGGGCGTGCTCGCCAAAAAGGCCTTGCTCGGCTCCGTGCTCCAGCACGCCACGCCTATCGCCGTGCGCGACGGCGCCCTCGCCGTCAACATGGTGGCGAGCCGCTTCCACCAGGAGCTGCTCGCCGATCGCGCCAACCGTGAGCTCATCCACCAGGTCATCGCCGAGCACGTGCCCGGCGCGCGGCGCCTCGACGTCTCCGCCGACGCCGCGCCCATCACCGGTGCCGCGGCGCATCCCGCCGTCCAGGCCGCCGTCGCGGCCTTCGGCGCCGAGGTGGTGGCGGTGCGGCCGCGCATACCTGACGAGCCCGAGACCCAGGAAGGAGACGGCCAGTGAAAGGCTTCGGCAACATCATGAAGGAGGCCCAGAAGCTCCAGGCGCAGATGGCGGCGCTTCAGGCCGAGGCGGGCAAGAAGCAGGTCGAGGCCACCGCGGGCGGCGGCATGGTCACCGTCACCGTCAACGGTCTGCAGGAGATCATCTCCGTCAAGATCGACAAGGAAGTGATCAATCCCGAGGATAGCCAGATGCTGGAGGATCTCATCCTCGCCGCCTCCAACGAGGCCCTGCGCAAGTCGAAGGACATGATGCAGGCGGAGATGGGCAAGCTCACCGGCGGGCTCAAGATCCCCGGCCTCGGGATGTAATGGCGTACTACCCCGAGCCCGTCGCCCGCCTCATCGAGGCGCTTCAGCGGCTGCCGGGGATCGGGCCCAAGACCGCCCAGCGGCTCACGTTCTTCCTCCTCAAGCGCCCCGCCGACGAGGTCGGCGAGCTCGCCACCGCGCTGACCGAGCTGAAGACCCGCATCATCCACTGCACCCGGTGCTGGAACGTCACCGAGGAGGACCCCTGTCGCATCTGCCGCGATCCCGCGCGCGACGCGCGAAGCCTCTGCGTGGTGGAGGAGCCCAACGACCTGCTCGCGCTCGAGCGCACCGGCGAGTTCAAGGGGCGCTACCACGTGCTGCTGGGCGCGCTCTCGCCGCTCGACGGCATCGGGCCCGAGGATATCAAGGTGCGCGAGCTGCTCGTCCGGCTCGACGGCGAGCACGTGGACGAGGTGATCCTCGCCACCAACCCGAGCGTTGAGGGGGAGGCGACCGCGATCTACCTCGCCAAGCTCATGAGGCCGCTGGGCCTCCGCATCACGCGCATCGCGCGCGGGCTGCCCGTCGGCGGCGACCTCGAGTACGCCGACGAGGTGACCCTCAGCAAGGCCCTGGAGGGCCGGAAGGAGATGGGATAGCCCCTGCCATGCATACCCAGGTCATCATGGGCGTGCTCTTCTGGTCGGCGCTGGTGCTGTGCGCGTGCTGGATTGTCGTGGAGCTGTCCGAGCTCGTCCGCAAGCGTGGCCGGGACGCCGTGCTGCGTGCCCGGCTCGGGCTGGACGAGCGGCCGGGGGAGACGGCCTGGGAGGAGCGCATGCGCATCGACGCCGCCGACACCGCAGGGCAGGCCGAGTCCGCTCGACGGGGTTAGCGTGTGATATAAAGAGGTTCCGGAGCAGCGCGGTGTCCCGCCACTCCCCGATAGCTCAATGGTAGAGCACCCGGCTGTTAACCGGGGGGTTGTAGGTTCGAGTCCTACTCGGGGAGCCATCTCCTAGTCAGCAACACCCCAGGTGGGGCCGCGATGCCGCGCTCGCCTCGCCCCCCGAGTTCCCCACCGCACGCAAGAACGCGAAAGACTGTGGATTATCCCAACCGCCACGAGGCACGGATCTTGCGCCTAGATCGCCGGGGAGCTCGAGGGAGATCCGTATGGCGATCCGAAGCCGCACGGGAGTCAACGACGGTGTGGTTCACGACGCCCTCGCGCGTGCCACCGTCGGCGTCTTCACCGTCGGCGCCGACGGCACCATCGCAATGTGGAACCACACCGCCATGAGCATCATGGGCTTCAGCGCGCGGGAGGCAGCCGGAGCGCTCAGCTGTCGCCTGTTCGCCAGCGCCGACGGCGGGGACCGTCTCTGCTACCGCGGTTGCCACGGCGTGGCGCCAATCAGGATCGCCAAGACGGCGCACAACTTTGACGTGCACACGCGCACCAAAACGGGTGTGCCCGTCTGGCTCAATGTCGATGCGCTCGGAGTCCCGGGCGTGAACGGGCGGGATGGGCTCACGATCCATCTCTTCCGGGACGTGACGAGGATGAAGACGCTGCTGCGCCTCGTCGAGGAGTGGCTGCTGGGGCGGGAGCCACCGGGCGAGGCCGACGCGCTCACGCGGCGTGAGCGCGAAATCCTCGGGATGCTGACGAGCGGCCTGAACACGAGAGCCGTGGCCGAGCGGCTCCATGTGAGCCCCGCCACGGTGAGGAACCACGTCCAGAAGATCCTCGACAAGCTCGGCGTGCACAGTCGGCTCGAGGCTGTCGCGTACGCGCACGGCAAGCGGCTGGTCTAGAACAGCTCGCGGGACTTGAGCTCGGCGAGGACCGCGCCCAGGAGCAGGAGCAGGGCGAGCACGAACAGCGGCTGGCCGACGAACATGAAGACGGTGAAGGCGATGGGCGTAAAGCGGAACAGCACCAGCAAGGCGAAGACGTTGAACAGCACGGCCAGGAGGATGGCCGTCTTGAGGACGCGTAAGCGCACCGGCTGCGGGTTCATCGGAGAGCCGCCTTCTTCTGCTCGGGATGCGCGGGGCCGTGACAGTCGAGACAGGAGGTCTTGCCGGCCATGAGGTTCGGCATCTCCTCCTTCGCGTGGCCCGCCGAGGTCAAGAACTTCTGCGCCGCGCCGTGGCAGCCGAGACAGCGGACGTTAGGAAATGGGCTCGCGATCTTTATCGGAAGATCGTACGCGCCCGTCGTGTATCGCCACACATGCCCCAGGCCGGCGAACTTGGCTTTCACGGTGCCGCCGAGCCCGTAGTCGGAATGGCACGTGTAGCACTGGTTCTCCAGGATGTACCGGTGCTTGAAGTGGGTCGCGGCGAGGGTCTCGCTCTTCACGTTCCGGAGGTCCTCGACGAAGGGCGACATGACGTGACAGGACCCGCAGGCGTTGACGGTGGCGGACCGCTCGAGACCGTGGGCGAATGCCAGGAACGCGACCATCACGGGGACGAGCCCTACCGCCACCAGGAGCCACCCGCGCGCGGTCGGGCTCAACCCCGTCCGGCCGAGGCTACGCCACGCGAGCCCCAGCAACAGCAGGTTGAGCAGCACGAAGCCGATCCCGCGTCGTCCCGATCCAGCCGTGCGGCAGCGGGGTCCCCGCATCGACCGCCGCCGCCACCGCGGGGAGCAGCAGGAAGGAGCCCCGCCGCCGCCGGGGCCCAGCGCGTCACGGCTTCCGCTGCATCGCCTGCAACAGGGCCATCAGGTCGGCCATCTCCTGCCCCCGGATCGTCGGCCACGCCGCGCGACCGCCCCCGGGGGCCGGCGCGGTCACGGTCGTGTGGTTCCAGAGGCTGGCGAGCACCGCGGCGCGGGAGCTCAGCGCCTTCGCGCGCGTGAGATCGCTCGCTGCCTTGCCGCTCTCCCCGTAGATGCCGTGGCAGACGAGACATCCCTTGTCGGCCATCACCCGCCAGCCGCGGTTCAGGTTGCCGGGTCCGGCAAAGTACCCTGTCGCGTCGAGGTAGGCCACCAGATCAGCCATCTCCTCGGCGGAGAGCTGGGGCGGGGGTCCCATCTCGGGCTTCCGCGCCGCCTGCATGGCCGGGGCCTTGTCCCAAAGCGCGGCGGCGAACTCGAGCGGGCTGCGCCGCGTGGTGCGCCCGACCAGCGCAGGGCCGATACCGCCCTCGGCGACGGGATGGCACTGCGCGCATCCCTTCTGTCCGAACAGCATCCGTCCCTGCTCCGCGCTCCCCGCGAGCAGATGGACGGGACCATGGCTCCCGCCCGACGCCGGCGACAGGAAGGCCGTCAAGTCACGGAGCTCGCTCCCGCTGAGCGTGGGGCGGGCGATGCCTTGGGCCTTCATGGTCTCGGCCATCCGGGGGCCGTGGTTCCACATCGCCGCCGCCACGTAGAGCGGCGACGAGAACCGCTTGAAGACGTCGACGCCCGGGCCCACGGTGCCGCCGCGCCCTTCCACCGAGTGGCACACGATGCATTTCTTCTCGGTGAAGAGGCTCTTTCCCACTGCGGGGCGCCCGGGCTTGTCGAAGTACTGGAGCGTGTAGAGGTAGGCGGCCAGGTCACCGGCTTGCTGCGCGTCGAGCTTGACGCGCGGGATGCCCATCTGCTGCATGCGCGCGGTCATATGCGGCAAGTGGTCCCACAGCGAGGCGGCGAGGTCGTAGTAGGTGCGCGGGCGCGTGGTCCTGGCAAGGTCCGGCCCGACCTTGCCGCCTTTCCCGTTGACGGCGTGACACTTGACGCAGCCGGCAGTTTCGAACGCCCGCGCTCCCGCCACGGGGTCTTGGCCGGGCACGGACTGGGCCCGCGCCGCGGGCGGGAGCACCAAGAGCGCGGCGATCGTCAGCAGGAACGCCGTCAGGGCATGGGGCATGGACAATCCTTTCTCGGCGTACCGCCGGCTACAGCCGTTAGATTCTAGCCGGGCGTCAGAAAGGGCTAAATGATGCATTTGCACTAGGAGCCGCGATGCAGACAAGGCCGGCCGAGATCTCGAAGATCCTCCATGCTCGTACGCTATCGATTGACGTCGGGGGCAGTGGTCTGAAGGCTGCCATTGTCGACCGGACGGGCCGGCTCCTCACCGAACGGGTGCGTATCGACACGCCGGTCGGCCGCCCGCCGAAGGAGATCGTCGAGTCGCTTGCCCGGCTGGTCGCCCCGCTCGGTCTCTACGACCGTGTCTCGGTCGGCTTCCCCGGCGTCATCCGCGAGGGCCGGGTCCTCACCGCGGCGAACCTCGACAATGAGGGCTGGAAGGACTTCAACCTGGCGAACGCCCTGACGCGTGCGCTCGGCAAGCCGGTGCGCGTGGCCAACGACGCCGACGTACAGGGCCTGGCCGTCATCGGGGGCAAGGGCGTGGAGATGGTCATCACGCTCGGCACCGGCTTCGGGACCGGGCTCTACCTCGACGGGCGGCTCGCGCCGCACCTGGAGCTCTCGCACCATCCCTTCCGCAAGGGCGAGACGTACGACGAGCAGCTCGGCAATGCCGCCCGGAAACGCGTCGGCAATCGCAAGTGGAACCGGCGCGTGAAGCGGGCGATCCGCAATCTCCGATCGCTCACCAACTTCGACCGGCTCTATATCGGGGGCGGCAATGCCAAGAGGATCGACTTCGCGCTCGACCCCGACGTGACCGTCGTGGACAACGAGGCGGGCCTTCGGGGCGGCACGGCCCTCTGGCGAGACTGAGAGAGCGGGCTCAGCGTCTCGCGGTGGTCGTGAATGCGGCCAGCAACTCGTGATCCCGCTCGTGCGTGAGCTGGCCGAGCGCCTTGTCGACGGACACCCACCGGACGGCGTCGACCTCGTTCCGGGGCTCGGCCACGCCGCCCATGGCGACCATCATCCAGTAGCGAACGATCTTGAGCCGACCCTTTCTCGTCTCGTAGGACACCGGCGGCAGCTCGCGCTCGAGGGTGCACCGAAGCCCGGTTTCCTCCTCGACCTCGCGAAGCGCGCACTCTTCGTCCGTCTCGCCCGCCTCGAGCTTTCCCTTGGGGAAGGACCAGTCCCTCTGCTGCGGCCGGTGAATCAGGAGCACTTCGAGCTCGCCCCGGCGGGTCTGGCGGTAAATCACGCCGCCCGCCGCGCGGACTACCTCGTGGCCGCTCAGGCCTTGCTCCACGCCTTGTGCCCGCGGCGCTTGAGACCAGGCCAGCCGTCGAGGAAGGCCGCTTTCGCCTCGTCCCGCCGCGCCTGCTGCTTCTGCACGAGCGTCCGCGACAGCGCGACGGCCAGGGGACGCCGTTCCACTTTCATGAGTCCGCGCAGGCGTGCTTCCGCCACCGTCGCGTCCTGGTGCTCCCCCAGCGCGTCCTGGATCTTCTTGGCGCGCTTGATGAACCGCTCGGCGGGACGCCCGCGCACGGGTGCGGCGAGCTCGGCGGCATAGCGCGCCCGCTTGACCCGGATCCGCACGGCATGCAGGTCGGCGTCGCTGGGATCCTTGGGCAGGGCCCCCACGGCCTTCCGGAGCTTCTTGAACGCCTGCCCGGCGACGGCGGGGAGGGACAGGTCCTCCGTGACCACCGGAGGCCGCCGCACCGCCGCCTTCAAGCGGCTCTCGAGGCGACGATAGCGCGGGCTGTCGAGGCCGGCGAGGAGCCGCGTGCGGGCGCGGCCCCGCTGGGCGTCGAGGCGCTCGAGCAGACGGTGCCCCGCCGCTCGGCGGCCGGCGCGCAGCGGGGTCACCTCGGCGCTCAGGTACTGATGGAGCACGTCGAGGTCTCGCGGCGCGGCGAGGAGGGTGGTGAGCCAGTCGAGCTCCTTCCGCAGGTGGGCGACCCAGCGCGGATCGAACATGTCCCGCACCGCGCCCAGGATGGCCCGCATGCGGCGGGCGGCGGTGCGCATCCGGTGCAGCTCCTCGGGATCTCTCCCGAGGCGCGTACCCGGCCCGGCCGCTTGCAGCATGGCGAGCTGCTCGCGCAGCAGTGCGAGGACCTGGTCGCGCGTGGGGCTGGGGCGCGCCCGCGTCATGGCTCCAGTATCGCAGGGGTGCTATGGTCCTGAGGAAGAGAATCCGCGTGGACCCCACGGATCTTCGCACCGGCGGCCAGTGGGTAGTCGACGCCCTCGCGGCGGAGGGCGTGCGCCACGTCTTCGGCATCCCGGGCGTCCATAACCTCGCCGTCTACGACGCCCTGCCCGGCCAGCCGGGCATCGCCCATATCCTCGCCCGCCACGAGCAGGGCGCGGCCTTCATGGCCGACGGCTACGCGCGTGCCTCGGGCGAGCCCGGCGTGGTCGCCGTCACCACCGGGCCGGGCGCCACCAATGCGCTGACCCCGCTCGTCGAGTCCTATGCCTCGTCGGTGCCCGTGCTGGTGCTCATGTCGGATATACCAGCCGAGCTCATCGGCAAGAACCTCGGCGCGCTGCACGAGGTGCCGAACCAGATCGACTGCTTCCGCCCCGTCACGCGCTGGGCGGAGGTCGTGCGCGACGGTGCCGCCATCGCCCCGGCGGTGCAGGAGGCCTTCGCGCGCTTGCGCAGCCGGCGGCCGGGTCCCATCGCGCTGTCCATCCCCACCGATCGGCTCATGGCGAAGCATCCGGGCGCGCTCCGCGAGCGCCGCGGCGCCCGCCCGCGCTGCGACGCCGCCCTCGTCGAGCGTGCCGCCGCGCTGCTGCGCGCCGCGCGGCGGCCGCTGCTGATCACGGGTGGCGGCGTGGTGGCGGCGGGCGCGGCGGCGGAGCTGGTCGCCCTCGCGCGGCGGATCCAATCACCTGTCATCACCACCGTGAATGGGCGCGGCGCGATGCCGGAGACCGATCCCTTCTGGCAGGGCGTGCTGCCGAATCGCCTCGCCACCCAGGCCGCGCTGGAGGCGGCGGACGTGATCCTCGCGGTCGGCTGCCGCTTCGCCCATCGCTCGACCAAGGGCCTGCTGCTGAACCTTGAGCTCCGGCCCGAGCAGATGCTCGTCCACCTCGACCTGGATCCCGAAGAGATCGGCCGCCAGTTCACGCCCGAGGTCGGCATCGCCGGGCGATGCGCGCGACGGGCTCGCCGGCGCTCCTCGCGGCGCTCGGCGCGGGCGCCGCCGCCGCCGCGACTGGGACCGGGCGGCCCTCACCCGCCAGCGCGACGCGCGCTGGTAGCGCTGGACGGAGACCGACGCGCGCCTGATCCAGCATCCTCCGCGACGCGCTGCCGCCGGACGGCATCGTGGTGAACGACCAGACCGGCCTCAACTACTGGATGGAGTGGCACTACCCGGTGCTGGCCCCGCGCACCTTCCTCTACCCGATCGGCTCGGCCACGCTCGGCTATGCCGTGCCCGCCGCCATCGGCGCCAAGGTCGCGCGGCCCGATCGGCCGGTGGTGGCGGTGGTAGGCGACGGCGGTTTTCTCTTCTCGGTGGGCGAGCTCGCCACCGCCGTGAAGTACGCGCTGCCGCATCGTGTTCCTCGTGCTCAACGACAACCGCTACGGCGCCATCAAGTACCTTCAGGAGGCGATGTTCGCCGGCCGCTGGGGCGAGACGGACCTGGCCAATCCGGACTTCCCGGCCCTCGCCCGCGCCTTCGGGGCGGAGGGCCACCTCGTCAAGCAGGTCGACGATCTCCCGCGCGCGCTGGCCCGCGCGCTCGCGCATCCGGGCCCCACCGTGCTGGAGCTGCCCGTCGCGATCGACCCTCCGTGGGAGTTATAATCGGTCGATGGCGACCTTGACGGACGCGCTGAAGAAGAGCCTCCGCGGGGAGATGGAGGAGCTCCTGGGCAAGGGAGCCGTGCTCTCCGACCCCGAAGAATTGCTGGTTTACGAGTCGGACGGCCTCACCCTCTTCCGCGCCCTCGCCGATTTCGTGGTCTTCCCGCAAACCGCCGAGCAGGTCGCCGCGCTCGTGCGCCTGGCCAACCGCGAGAGCATACCCTTCGTGGCGCGCGGTGCCGGCACGGGGCTCTCGGGCGGCTGCCTTCCCGCCGAGGGCGGCCTCGTCATCTCGCTCATGCGCATGAACCGCGATCCTCGAGGTGGACTACGCGAACCAGTTCGCGGTGGTGGAGCCGGGCCTGGTGAACCTGCATCTCTCCTGGGCGGTGGGCCCGAACGGCTTCTACTACGCCCCCGATCCCTCCAGCCAGCAGGCGTGCACCATCGGCGGGAACATCGCCAACAACTCCGGCGGCCCCCACACGCTGAAGTACGGCGTCACCACCAACCACGTGCTCGGCCTCGAGGTGGTGCTGCCCGACGGCGAGCTCATGTGGATCGGCGGGAAGACGCGCGATCCGCAGGGCTACGACCTCACCGGTCTCTTCGTGGGCTCCGAGGGCACCTTCGGCATCGCCACCAAGATCATCGTGCGCATCCTGAAGAAGCCGCAGGCGGTCAAGACGGTGCTGGCCGTCTTCGACGAGATCGATCACGCGTCCGCCGCGGTCTCCGCCATCATCGCGGCCGGGCTCATTCCCGCCGCCATGGAGATGATCGATCAGCTCACCATCCAGGCGGTGGAGGACGCCTTCGGCTGCGGCTACCCGCGCGATGCCGCCGCCGCGCTGCTCATCGAGGTGGACGGGCATCGCCGCCGGCATGGACGAGCAGGCCGCGCGCATCATGGCGGCGTGCCGCGAGGCGGGCGCGCGCGACGTGCGCGTGGCGCGCGACGCGGAGGAGCGCGAGCTCCTGTGGAAGGGCCGCAAGTCGGCCTTCGGCGCCTACGGCCGCGTCTCGCCCGCGTACATGGTGATGGACGGCGTGATCCCGCGGACCAAGCTGCCCTACGTGCTCCGCCGCGTGAACGAGATCACCGCCGCCCACGGCCTCCGGGTCGGCAACGTGTTCCACGCGGGCGACGGCAACCTCCATCCGAACATCCTCTACGATCCCCGCGAGCCGGGCATCGAGGCGCGAGTGGTGGCGGCGGGCGGCGAGATCCTCAAGGTGTGCGCCGAGGTGGGCGGCTCCATCTCCGGCGAGCACGGCATCGGGCTCGAGAAGGCCGACTACATGCCCCTCATCTTCACCGCGGCCGATCTCGAGTGCATGCGCCGGGTCAAGCACGCCTTCAATCCCCGGGGGCTCTGCAATCCCGGCAAGATCTTCCCCAGCCGCAAGGCCTGCGGCGAGGCCGGCATCGCGTATCGCCCGCACCCCATCGAAGAGAAAGGCCTCGCCCAGCGCTTCTAGCGCTGGCGCGTGGCCGTGACCCCCGCCCCGTGGTGACTGTGTGATGGATGCCGACCTCACGCGACGCCTGACTTCGCTCGTCGGGGATCGCCACGTGCTCACCGGCGTGGAATGCTCGCCGTTCGTGCTCGAGGGCCGCACGCCGGAGGCCGTGGTGTACCCCGGCACGCGCGAAGAGGTGGGCGGCGTCCTCGTGGCCGCCGCCGGCGCCGGCGTGCCCGTCACGCCCTGGGGCGGCGGCACGCGTATCTCGGTAGGCATGCCACCCGCGCGTCCCGGCATCGTGCTCTCGCTGAAGCGCTTCGACCGCCTGCTCGAGCACGAGCCCGCCGATCTCACCGCCACCGCCGAGGCCGGCATGACGCTCGGCGCCTTCCAGGCGGCGCTCGGGCAGCGCGGCCAGTGGCTGTCGCTGGATCCGCCGAACGCGCGCGAGGGTACCCTCGGCGGCATCCTCGCCAGCAACGCCTCCGGGCCGCGGCGGCATCTCTACGGCACCGCGCGCGATCTCCTCATCGGCCTCACCATGGTGCTGGCCGACGGCTCCATCGTCCGCGGCGGCGGCAAGGTGGTGAAGAACGTGGCCGGCTACGATCTCCCCAAGCTGGCCATCGGCTCCTTCGGCACCCTGGGCGTCATCGTCGAGGCCACCGTGAAGCTTCGCCCTCGGCCCGGACACCGATCGCCTGGTGGTGGCCTGGTTCGAGCGCGTGAAGGACGCGGGAGCCGGGCGCCCGCGCCATCATGGCCTCCGACCTCATCCCCTCCGCGCTCGAGCTGGCCGACGCCGAGGCCGTGCGCGCGCTCGCGCTGGGCGGCCGCCGAGGGCGCTGCGCTCCTCGTGGGCCTCGACGGGCTACCCGAGCAGGTCGCGTGGCAGGGGACGGAGCTGGCCCGGCTGCTCGCCGACGGCGCCCGCGTGGAGACGCGCGTGCTCGACGGCGAGGAGCGCGACCGCGTCTGGCAGGCCGCGGGCGATCTTCCCCGGCGCGCGTCTTCCGAAACGACGGCGGTCATGCGGTGGGGCGTGCTGCCCACCCAGGTCGCCGAGCTCATCGAGCACGGCGGCGACATGGCGCGCCGCCACGGGCTCGGCGCCGCGTTCACCGCGCATGCCGGCGTGGGCATCGTCACCGCGATCCTGGGCGGCGGCAGCGGCGCCGCCGCCGCCAGCACCGTGGCGGCCGCGCTCGGCGACTGGCGCGCGCTGGTCCGGGACGCGAGCGGGCACGCCACGCTGGAGTGGGCGCCGCTGGCGGTGAAGGAGCGCGTGCCGGTGTGGGATCCGCCCGGCGCCCCCCACCGCATCATGCAGCGGCTCAAGGCCGAGCTGGATCCGAGCGGCATCCTCAACCCGGGCCGCTTCGTGGGCGGCATCTAGGCGCATGGCGCACGCCACCGAGACCACCCACGTGCCGGCGGGCCCGCTCACCCTCCACGGCCACGACGTGGAGGGGGTGAACCGCTGCGTGCACTGCGGCCTCTGCCTCGCCTATTGCCCGACCTTCTCCCTGCTCGGCACCGAGATGGACTCTCCGCGCGGCCGCATCTTCCTCATCAAGTCCATGGCGGAGGGGCGCATCGGTCTGAGCGATCGTACCGTCGAGCACCTCGACCTCTGCCTCGGCTGTCGCGCCTGCGAGACGGTGTGCCCGTCCGGCGTGCCCTACGGGCAGCTCATCGAGGCCGCGCGCGCCGACATCGAGCGCCAGCGCCCCGGCGGCCCGCTGCGGCGCCTCTTCCGATGGCTGAACTTCTCCGTGCTGCTGCCGCACCCCCGCCTGCTCGCGCTCGCGGCGTCGGGCCTGCGCTTCTATCAGGTGAGCGGTCTCCAGCGTCTGATGCGCGCCTCCGGCCTCATCCGGCTCCTGCCCGCCCCGCTCCCCACCTGGGAGCCGCTGCTGCCCACGCTGCCGCCGCGCGCCGATCGCGCGCCGCTGCCCGCGGTGACGCCGGCCCAGGGCGCCAAGCGGGCCACGGTGGGGCTGCTCACCGGCTGCATCCAGCAGGTGGCGTTCGGCCCGCACAATCGCGCCACCGCGCGGGTGCTGGCGAAGAACGGCGTGGAGGTGGTGGCCCCGCGCGCCCAGGCGTGCTGCGGCGCGCTGCATGCCCACGCGGGTGAGCACGACACCGCCCTGGAGCTGGCGCGGAAGACGATTCAGGCCTTCGAGTCCGCGGGCGTGGAGCAGGTGGTGGTGAACACCTCCGGCTGCGGCGCCCACATGAAGGCGTACGGCACGCTGCTGGCCGGCGATCCCGGCCTGGGCCGAGCGCGCGGCGCGCTTCGCCGCGCGGGTCAGCGACGTGTCCGAGTTCCTCGCGCGCGAGCCCCTGCGCGGGCCGCTCCGCCCGGTGAGGCGCACCGTCACCTACCACGATCCCTGCCACGTCGCCCACGGCCAGAAGATCCGGAAGCAGCCGCGCGCGCTGCTCGCGCAGATCCCCGGGCTCACGGTGGTCGAGCTGCACGAGGCCGACTGGTGCTGCGGCTCGGCGGGCACCTACAACCTCACCCAGCCCGAGATGGCGGCGCGGCTGCAGGAGCGCAAGGTGCAGAACATCCGTGCCACCGGCGCCGACGCGGTGGTGACCGCCAATCCCGGCTGCATCATCCAGATCGCGCAGGGCCTGGGCGAGGGCGAAGCCCGTGCAGGTGCTCCACATCGTCGAGCTGCTCGACGAGGCCTACGGGCAGGGAAGCCCGTGAAGACCAAGGTGATGGACCTCGCCGCGCTGCCGCCGCTGACGCCCACGCTCGTCACCATCAACGGCATCGACATCTTCCTCTATCGTCGCGACCAGGAGATCTTCGCCATCGGCAACGAGTGCCCGCATCAGGGCGGTAATCTCTGCGACGGCTGGATCGAGGGCGAGATCGTCACCTGTCCGCTGCACGGCTGGGAGTTCGACCTGCGCACGGGCGTGTGCATGACCGTTCCCGGCGAGCGCGTGGCGACTACACGGTCACGGTGGAGGGCGGTGCGGTGTACCTCGAGCCGGCGGAGTGAGCGCTATGGCCGACCCCCGTCCCGATCAGGTCGCCCAGGAGCACCGCAGCACCGGCCGGGGAACCGCGGGGTGCTTTGTCCTGACCGTCTCCGACTCCAAGACGGCGAAGGACGACACCAGCGGCAACCTGATCCGCGAGCTCCTCACCGCCGCCGGGCACACCGTGGTGGGGCACGCCATCGTGCGCGACGAGCCCACCCAGGTGGTCGCGGTGATTCGCGAGGGGCTGGCCAAGCCCGACCATCACGTGTTCATCCTCACCGGCGGCACCGGCATCACCTCGCGCGACTCCACCTTCGAGGCGGTGGAGTCGATGCTCGCCAAGCGCATCACGGGCTTCGGCGAGCTCTTCCGCATGCTCTCCTATCAGGAGGTGGGCGCGGCCGCCATGCTCTCGCGCGCGCAGGCGGGCGTGGTCGAGGGGCGGCTGGTGTTCTCCTTGCCCGGCTCGCCCCATGCCTGCCGCCTCGCGCTCGAGAAGCTGATCATTCCCGAGCTGGGCCACCTGTTGCGCGAAGTGAACCGGTAGGCCGGTAGCCGCGTGGGCATCACCTGGCAGGCGTGGGGAGAGGCTGCCTTCGCCCGCGCGCGAGAATCCGGGCCGGCCCGTGCTGCTCTCCCTCACCGCCACCTGGTGCGGGGCCTGCCACCGCATGGACGAGGAGACCTGGGACGATCCCGGCATCGCCGCGGTGGTGGAGCGCCTCACCGTGCCCGTGCGGGTGGATGCCGACGAGCGGCCGGACGTGTACGGGCGCTATCACCTGGGCGGGCTGCCGTCCACAGCCGTGCTTGATGCCGACGGCGAGTTCGTGCGCGGCGGCACGTTCCTGGCGCCCACCCAGCTGCTGGGCCTGCTCGACACGGCCGGCGCGGATCTGCGTGACGGCCGGCGTCCCGCGCGCCGCACGCGCCCTGCCGCGGCCGCCGGCTCGCTCGCTCGTGGAGGATGTCGTGGCGCGGCTCCGCCAGCGCGCCGATCCGCGAGCACGGGGGCTTCGGCGCCGGGTCCAAGCAGCCCGAGCCCGATGCGGTGACGCTGCTCCTCCGCCAATCGCGCCGCGGGCGCGACGAGTCACTCGCGGCCATCGCGCGCGAGGCCCTCGACGCCATCGCGCGCCATCTGGTCGATCCCGCGGACGGCGCCTTCTTCCGCTACGCGGCGGCCCCGGACTGGTCGGGCCCCCACACGGAGAAGGTCGCGGTGGATCAGGCCGCCCTCATCGCCCTCTTCCTGGAGGCAGCGTCGGCCCTCGAGCTGCCCGCGTACCGTGACGTGGGCCTGCGCGCCCTTGCCCACGCGCGCACGCGGCTGGCCGACGAGAGCGGCCGCGCCTGGGCCAGCATCGCCGCGGCGCCGCGCGCAAAGGTGGATCATCGCCGCTTCGCCGACGCCGGCGCGGCGCTGGCGCGCGCGGGCCTGCTCGCCTTCGCGCTCACCGGCGAGGACGCGGGCTTCGCCCTGGAGGCGCCGGCGCTCGAGCCGGACGGCGCGGTGCCGCATCGCCTCGACGCAGGGCCCGGCGCGGCCACGCCGCGCGGGCTCCTGCGTGATCAGGCGCTGACCATCGCCGCCGCGGTGGAGGCGTATCGGCTGGGCGGCGACCCCGCGCTGCTCGCGTGGGCGACGCGCGCCGCCGAGTGGTCGCTCGCGCATCTGTGGGACGCGAGCCGCGCCGCGTTCCGCGACGCCCCCCTCGGCGGGGGTGAGGGGGTAGTCTTCACGCCGCTGGTCGCCAATGGGGAGATGGCGCAGGCGCTGCTCGCCCTCGCCGATCACGCGGGCGAGGAGACGTGGCGCCGGGCGGCCGCCGACCTCGTGGGCGCGCTCGGCGGAGAAGCGGCGCGCTCGCCCGCGGGCGCCCCCCTCGCGCTCGCGGCGCAGCGCATGGCCGCGCCGCCCGTCATTGCCGATCTCGCGGGCCCGCCGGGAGACGCGCGCGCCGTTGCGCTCGCTCGCTCCGTCGTGGCGGCGCATGGCCCCCAAGCGGTGGTGCGCTGGCGCGCGAGCACCGCAGCCCCCTGTGTCACCGTCCACGTCGGCGCTCGCGTCGAGAGTACGTAAACGCTGCGGTATACTCATTGAGCAATGACGAGTCGTCCTGCCAGGAGGCTTTCCTTCCCATGAGACATCGGGCCGCCGCGTTCATGGTGCTCTCTCTTGTGGCTCTCCTGGCTTGCGCCGCCGGCGCCCAGCAGCCGCCGGCCGCGGCCCCCGCGGCCCCGCCGCCCTACTGGACCGAGACCCCCGCGGCGCCCGTTCCCGCCGACATTCAACGGCTCAACGATTTCATGAACGGGCTCGCCGAGCGCATGAAGCCGGCTCTCGTGCAGGTGCGGGTGCGCCGCGTGGCCGAGCCATCGGACGCGCCCGAGCAGGAGCCGCGCGCGCCCGGCCAGCCGCCGACCCCGCCGCCCGACGAAGGCCGGCGCGCCTCGGGCTCCGGCTTCATCATCCGGCAGGACGGCTACCTCGTCACCAACGCCCACGTCGTGGACGAGGCCGAGCAGATCCAGATCAAGCTCTCGGACGGTCGGCGCTTCTCGGGCCGTCTCGTCGGCCTGGACGCGCGCGTGGACCTGGCTCTCGTGAAGATCGACGCCACCGGACTCCCCGTGGCCACGCTCGGCGACTCGAACCGGCTCCGCGTGGGCGAGTTCGTCCTCGCGCTGGGCCATCCCTTCGGGCTCGAGCAGACGGTGTCCTTCGGCATCGTGAGCCGCAAGGGCGCGCCGCTCGAGGTGGCCGCGCCCGGCTTCGACTTCATCCAGACCGACGCCGCGGTGAATCCGGGCAACTCGGGTGGGCCGCTCGTCAGCATGTCGGGCGAGGTCATGGGCGTGAACAGCATGGCCGCGCGCAACGGCTCCATCGGCTTCGCCATCCCCATCAACCTCGTGAAGGGGCTCCTGCCGCAGCTCGCCGAGAAGGGCCGCGTGGAGTGGGGCTGGCTCGGCGTCACCATCGCCGAGGTGGGCGAGGATGACGCGCCGAAATTCGGCCTGACCGAGGCGCGCGGGGTCCTCATCCGCAACGTGGTCGTGGGCCAGCCCGCCGACAAGGGCGGGGTGCGCGCCAACGACGTCATCCTCGGCGTGGACGGCGCCTCGCTCGAAGGCCCGCGCGATCTCCAGCGCATCATCTCGGCCACGCCGGTGGGCCGCTCCGTCAAGCTGCAGGTCTGGCGCGAGGGCAAGCCCACCGAGCTGGACGTGGTGATCGGCGCTTATCAGGGGCCGGGGCCAAGCCGCACGCCGCGCCGCGTTCCGCCGCGCGCGCCGGCCGAGCCGGCGCCGCCCACCAAGTAGCGACCGGGCGCATGCGTCGGGCGCGCTGGAGCCGGCGCGGCGCTGCGTGGATTGCCGGATCGACCCTGGCCGGCGCGCTCCTTATTGGGCCTGCCGGCGGCTGGGGGCCCGCCGGGGCCTGGGCCGTCCAGCCGACTGCCGTCTTCCCCAGCGATCGGCATACCATCGCCGACCCCGCGCAGCTGACGGGCCGGCGCGTCGCCCTGACGATGCCGAGCTGCCCGGTGGACCCCGCCGGGTGCACGGACGTCGCCCTGCTCAATCAGCTGGACGGCTTCTCGGTGAACCCGCGCATCGCCATCACCTTCGACGGCGCGATCCGGGTCGAGAGCGTCACCCGCGAGAGCGTGTTCCTCATGCCGGTGACGCCGGAGTCGGGCGCCGGCTCCATCCCGCTGGGCCAGCTCGTCTGGGACGCCGCCGGCACGGTGCTCTACGCGCGGCCCGAGCGCGCGCTGCTGCAGGCGCGCCTCTACGCCCTCGTGGTGACCACCAAGGTTGTGGACGCGGAGGGTCGGCGGCTGCAGAAGGCGCCCGAATTCCTCCGCCCCCGCGAGGGCACGGGGCATGACCGCAAGGTCGAGACGCAGATGTGGAAGGCGCTCGCGCCTGCCGGGCTCAGGTGGGCCGATATCGCCGCCATCGCGCTCTTCACCACGCAGTCGGTGACGGCCGATCTCCAGCGCATGCGCGCGGTCCTCGAGAGCCGTGCGCCGCCCGCCGTCACCTTCGACCTTGCGCCCGGCGGCGCCGCCTCCGTCTATCCGCGCGCGGCGCTCCAGGGCATCGAGTTCCGCCGCCAGATGGCCACCACCGGCATGCTGCTGGGCGACGCGATCCCGCTGGCGCTACACCTGCTGCCGCCGACGGAGGTGCGCCTGATCGCCTTCGGCCGCTACCGCAGCCCCTCGTTCCTCAGCGCCGACCGGCACATCCCGCAGGTGCCGACCCGCCAGCCCCTGCCGGCGCCCACGGTGGAGGAGGAGGTACACGTCACGCTCTTCGTCCCCGAGGGTGCCCGGCCCGCCGCCGGCTGGCCCGTGGCGATATTCGGGCACGGCTTCACCAATGACCGGCATGTGATCCCGCCCGCGGTGGCGGGCGCGCTCGCGCGCGGGGGCTTCGCCACCATCGCCATCAATGTCGCGGGACACGGCGCGGGGACGGAGGGCACTCTGACTCTCCTCCCCGTGAGTGGTACGGCGGCGGCGCCGCCGGCGGTGACGCTGCCGTCCGGCGGGCGCGGGCTGGATCTGGACGAGGACGGCCAGCTCGGCCTGAGCGAGGGCGTGAGCACGCGGCCGGGAACCCCGCTGCAGCCCCTCGGCGCGCGCGACGGCCTCAAGCAGACCGTCGCCGACCTCATGCAGCTGGTGCGCGCGATACGACGCGGGATCGACGTGGACGCCGACGGGCAGAGTGATCTCGACCGCGAGCGCGTCTACTATGTCGGCCAGTCCTTCGGCGGCATCTACGGCACGCTGCTGATGGCGGTGGAGCCCCGCGTCCGCGCCGGCGTGCTCAATGTGCCCGGCGGGCCGATCGTCGAGATCGCGCGGCAGGCGGCCGCCTTTCGCCCCAACTTGATCACCGCGCTGCAGGTCCGCAATCCGTCGCTGATGAACGGCGAGAAGGACTTCATGGAGGCGATCCCGCTGCCCGGCGAGCCCGCGATGAAGGAGCTCCCCCAGGGCGCGCTAGAAATCCAGGACTACTTCGATCGTGTGGAATGGTTGGGGCAGTCGGCGGACCCGGTGGCCTTCGCGCCGTATCTCACCCGGGCGCCGCTGGACGGCCGGCCGCGCGCCGTGCTGTATCAGTGGGCGGTGGGCGACCGCATCGTGCCCAACCCCACCACCGAGAGCCTTCTTCGTGCCGGTGATCTCTACCGTGTGTCGTCCCTCTACCGCCACGAGACAGTGGCCGCGAGCCTGGCCGAGCGCTTCCGCGCCAACCCCCACGACTTCCTCGTCTGGACGCTCTATCCGGACGTGGCCGCCATCGGCCAGGCCGCGCAGGAGCAGGTGGCGCGCTTCTTTCTTGCCGACGGGCAGAAGATCGAGCAGGTGGACACGCGCTTCGAGCTCGCCGCCCCGCGCCCCTGAGGGGCGCCTTCCGGGAGATCCCCATGAAGATCACGAACGTGGAAACCCTGCATGCCGACGGCGGCTGGCGCCCGTGGACCTTCGTGAAGGTGACGACGGACGAGGGGATCACCGGCTGGGGCGAGTGCAGTGACAACCGCAGCCCCTTCGGCATCGCCGGCTGCGTGCGCGACATGGCCGATCTACTGATCGGGCAGGATCCGCGGCCGGTGGAGCGCCTGTACTGGGACATGCTGCGCCGGACGCGGCAGAACCTGGGCGGCGTCACCCACAAGGCCATCGCGGGGGTGGAGCTGGCCCTCTGGGACATCAAGGCCAAGGCGCTGAGGGTGCCGGTGTACGAGCTCTTCGGCGGGCCGATGCGGGATCGCATGCGCCTCTACTGGTCGCACTGCGGGACCACGCGCGCGCGGCTCGGCCACGTGCTGGGCACGCCGCCGCTCCGCACCTACGACGACATCGCGGCATTGGGCAAGGAAGTCGTGGCCAAGGGCTTCACCGCCTTGAAGACCAACATGGTCATCCCGGGCGACCCCGCCACCGTGTACTTCCCCGGCTTCGCGAGCGGCATCAACACCACCGACGGCGCGCCCACGGCGGAGATCCTGGGGGCGATCGAGAAGCTCATCGGCACCTTCCGCGACGCCGTCGGGCCCAAAGTGGGGCTCTGCCTCGATCTCAACTACAACTTCCGCACCGAGGGCGTGCTGCGGGTGGCCAAGCTGCTGGAGCGCTTCGACATGCAGTGGGTCGAGTACGACAACTGGGATCCGCAGGCGCTGCTGCAGATCAAGCAGTCCACCTCCACCCGGCTGGCCTCCTGCGAGAGCCTCGTGACGACGCGGCAGTACCGCCCGTTTCTCGAGGCGCACGCGGTGGACGTGGCCATCATCGACGTGCCGTGGAACGGCTTCTCCCAGTCCGTGCAGATCGGGCGCATGGCGGAGTGCTACGAGATCAACATCGCCCCGCACAATTACTACAGCCACCTGGCCGACCTCCACTCGCTGCACCTCTGCGCGGTGCTGCCCAACGTGCGCATCATGGAGATCGACATCGACGACGTGGCCTGGAAGAAGGATCTGGTCACGCGCCCGCCCGAGATCCGCGACGGCCACATCTGGCTCTCGGACGCCCCCGGCTGGGGCGCCGACATCAACGAGGACGTCTTGCGGGCGCACCCCTGGCCGGCCAAGGGCGGCAGCGGCGCGCCGATGTTCTACGGGATGGATGCCGAGCAAATGGGGCGCCGCACCTAGTTATTGATTGGTCGGAACGTGACTATACGAGGTCGGTGTAGCGCTGACTTGACTGCCTTTCGAGGCGAGATCGGGGAGTCCCCGGTTGGATTGGTGGGCCATCAAGGACTCGAATCTTGGCACCGCTGATTAAGAGCGATAGTCAGCCGGTCATGCGCAGCTGCCCCGTCGTCGTGACCGGGCTCCTGCGGGCGGGATTTAGTGGGGTTGGCTATCGCAGAGTTGTTTCGGCGCTGTCTTGGTCAGAAATCACATTCGGCTCATTCTGGCTGAACTTGCCCGTCGCCGATCCGGCATACTCTTGCCAGCATTCACGCGCTCCCTGGCAGAATCCCTTCGCCGAGCGCCTCATCGGCTCGATTCGCCGCGAATGCCTCGATCTCGTCATCGTGCTCAACGAACGCCACCTGCGTCGCTCGCTTCGCAAATATCTCGCCTACTACAACACTACGCGGCCTCACCAGAGTCTCGGCAACGACAGCCCCACGCGGGCGCGAGGTACTGCCGGTCGCGTCCGGACGTGTAGTGCAGTCCCCGAGGTCGGCGGACTTCATTGCCGCTACCAGCGCGCTGCCTGATCGCCCGCGGTCTCCAACTGCCCGCCACACACCCGGATCATCCATCCCGACATGTCTGTCGTGCATCGATTCCGTCACTTGGCCCCGCAGCCGGTGTCGGCGTGCGTGAGGGTTCCGGCGCGAGCTTTCTCGGAGCCTACACGACCGCTTCGGCCCGCGCGGATCACCTTTTCGACCAGGACAGGTCCGACGCTGCCACGTCTTTAGGCGGCTGCCCACCGAAGCAGCAGTCAACCGCTCCCATGCCTGCTCCCATGCCAGCGGAATCGCCGGCGGATACCCTTGCTGCGACGCATGGCGTCATCCATGCATCCAAAAGGGCGCGATGGCTACGAGAACATTCGTGCGCGGCCACTACCTCATCGCCAGTGACTTCGACCAGACCCTGAGCTTCAACGACTCGGGCCACATCCTGAGTGAGCTGATCGGCGTGCCGGACTTCCGGGCGAAGGTCGAGGGTCTATCGGCGATTCACCTGGTGCAGCAGGGCGCCGAGCTCGCGTACCTCCTCCGCCACGATCCCGCGTTCCGATGCGTGCGCCGCGAGCACCTGATCGAGACGGGAAAGCGGGTCCGCCTGAAGAAGGACATCAAGCGCTTCGTCGACTGTCTCGAGGTCGGCATCGACGACTATCGCTTCTCGTTCTACGTCATCTCGGCCGCCCCCCGAGCGGTGGTCCAGGCCGCCCTCGAGGGCATCGTTCCCCCGGACCACATCTACGGCTCAGAGTGCGAGTATGACGCATCCTCCGGCGAGATCTGCGCCGTGACGAAAGTCCCCGCGGGCTACGGGAAGGTTGCCATCCTGGAAGCGCTCGCGATGCGGCTTCAGGTCAGCCCTGACCGAACGGTGTACGTCGGTGACGGCAGCTCCGACATCCACGTCATGCTGCATGTCAACAGCGGGAGCGGCTTCACCATTGCGGTGTCGGAGGCCACGCACATCGCGCGGATCGCTCAGCGCACGGTTATCAGCGACAACGCCCTCAGCGTCCTCGTTCCGATCCTCGAGGACGTGGTGGGGTGGGACGCCGCGCGGATCCGGGAGCTCTTCGCGTCGCACGGGCTGGTCCTCCAGGAGTGGGGGAAAGCCCGCACGGACTGGGTCACTCTGCGATCCTCGTGAGATGAGCCTCGCTGCGATCGGTTGGCTCGCCACAGTGGTCTTCGCCAGCTCCTACGCGTTTCGGCAACCCGTAATCCTCAGGCGGATCCAGGCCACCGCCGCGCTTCTGTGGGTGATCTACGGGCTGGCGATCGAGGCCATGCCCGTGGTCGTCGCCAACCTCGTCGTCGCCGGGGCGGCGCTGTGGTCCTCCCTGGCGGAGCCTCGGACGTAGGGCAGCTCGCCGGCTATCTCGTTGAAGATGGAGTGGCGCGATCCGCCGGGCTGACACGGTCGCTGCTCATCGCTCCAGTCATGCTGCCTTCGAAAGACCATCCCGAAAACGTGGACCGCACGGTTCGACTCCGCGATGGCGCCCTGATTCGCCTTCGTCCGATCCGTCCAGATGACGAGCCGCGCCTGATTGCGCTGGTGGCTCGACTGAGCGAAAAGACCGCCTATCAGCGATTCTTCTCGCCGATGAGACGGCTCTCGGCAGACCAGGCACGCTACTTCGCCAATGTCGACTACCGCGATCGGTATGCCGTGGTCGGAGAACCGGGCGACGGGGAAACCGATCTGCTCGTCGGGGTCGCCCGCTACGATCGCGGCCGGTCGGATGGTGCCGCCGAGATCGCCGTCGTCGTCGATGACGCATGGCAAGGACGCGGCCTCGGCGCCGTGCTCGTCGAGGCGATCCTCGATGCTGCCGAAGCCCAGCGAATCTCCTCCTTCCACGCCGACGTCCTCCTGGGCAATCACCGGATGCTCCGCGTGCTTGCTCGACACACGGAGATCGTGCGACGGGTCGTCCAGCACGGCGTCGCGGAACTGACGCTGCGTCGTCGTCGAGTGTCGTCCGAGACCACGGGATGAGCTCGCCACTGTGACGACACGACATCACATCGCGGCACCTCATCGCCTTGTCCTGGTCAGAAATCACTTTCGGCTCATTCTGGCTGAACTTGCCCGTCGCCGATCCGGCATACTCTCGCGAGCATTCACGCGCTCCCTGGCAGAATCCCTTCGCCGAGCGCCTCAGACGTCGAGCGCGTGCGGGAGGCGATCATCGGCACCTTCGAGGCGGACATGACCGAGGTCGAACTCGTCGTCCCGTACGACGCGGGCAGCGCGATCGGCGAGATCCACAAGGTCCACGTGCTCTCGGAGTCCTACGAAGGGGACGGCGTGCCCACCTCGACATAGGGAACGAAACGGCCGAGCGTGAGGAAGTGATACCGCGGCCAGGCCGAGCCCCGCCCCCGGACGCTTGCCCGGAGTACTGCTGATAGATGGGTTCGAGCCCGGCTTCGCTCCGTAGAACTGCTCCCCTCCGCCGCCGAGCGAGAGCGCGCAGGCTCCCCGCGTGAATGTTCGCTCGGGATCGAACGCCTGGGCCAGCGAGGCGGCTGCCGTCAGCACCGCAACGACGACCGTGCTCCCGAGAAGCCGGATGCGCGCGTACAGGGCCAGCCATGACACTTCGAGGCGACCGCCCAGGCGCCGCGCCCCAGCTCACGTGAGGCTTCGCGTTCAATGCTCACCACTCGGCGAACCATGATCGTTCGCCCCCTCTATATCGAGCCGACAGATCCGGTCATCGAGGTGTCGCGCCAGACTCGCCAGTGGTCGCGGTGGCACTCGAAGCAGCGCCTCGACCTCGTGCGCGGCTAACTGAAGTCCAAACTCTAGACACGCACGGGCCGGGCTCCGAAAGAAATCTCGCCGAAACCCGGGGTCCGTCAGCAAGCGACCGAGCGTGCGTTCTACGTCTCGCTGGCTCATGCGTCTTCCCTCACGCAAGGATTGCACCAAGCGTGTTTCCGCCGTCTGACGGAGAGTTCGGTGCACCTTCGCACGTCAATGTGTAAATCCACACGCGAACGTGGAGGCGCGAACGACTCGGCAAACGATCGGCATGAAAGCGTGAGGTTTGGGGCGGTGTTCACGTTTGGCCCACCCCGTGCATTGTGCCACCGCCGAGGAGACCCCGTGATGAGTCATCGTCGTTCGCTCGTGGTGGGAATCATGCTCGGTGCCATCGCCACCGGGTGCGGCGACGCATCGCGTGCCGGCGGTCCACCGCCCCCACCGGTGGTCGAGGTCGAGGCGGTGGTCCAGCGGGACGTCTCGATCTCAGCCGAATGGGTGGGATCGCTGGTCGGGTACATCACCGCGCAGATCCGCGCGCGTGTCGCCGGTCACCTGATGAGCCAGAACTACACGGAAGGCTCCGTGGTCAAGGCTGGTGACCTGTTGTTCCAGGTCGATCCGCGGCCCTACCAGGCCGCTGTCGACCAGGCCGAGGCGAATCTCCTGCAGGCGGAGTCGCAGCTGAGCCAGGCGAAGGCCCAGGTGAGCGCGAGCCAGGCTCAAGTCGAGCAGGCGCTGGCGAAGGTCGCGCAGGACGAGGCGCAGGTGAAGCGCGCCGAGGCCGACCAGCGCCGGACGGAGCTGGACGTCGGTCGCTACACGCCGCTGGCCGAGCGCGGCTCCGTCAGTAAACAAGAGCTCGACAATGCGGTCCAGAACAATCTCGCGAACATTGCTGCGGTGGCGGCCGCGCGCGCCGCGGTGCAGAACGCGCAGGCCAGCGTGTCGAACACGCGCGCCGCGCTCGAGAAGGCGCACGCCGACGTGAAGACCCAGGAGGCGAACATCGCGGCCGCGCGGGCGGCGCTGACCACCGCGAAGCTCAACCTCGGCTACACGAAGCTGCTCGCGCCGATTACCGGCGTGGCGGGCTTCCGCGTCGCCAACATCGGTGACTTCGTCGGCCCGAGCGATCCGAGTCCGCTGACGACGATGTCCCAGGTGGATCCGATCTATGCGGAAGTCCCGATCAGCGAGCAGCGGGCGCTCAATGCGTTCCGGCAGCGGCAAACCGAGCCGCAGGCCCTCCGGGACATGGAACTCGAGCTCGTCTTACCGGACGGCAGCGTCTACCCGCAGCGAGGACGGCCGGTCGCGCTCGATCGACAGGTAGACGTGACCACCGGCACCGTGCTCGCGCGCGGCGTGTTCCCGAATCCGGGCAACGTGCTCCGCCCTGGTCAGTACGCGAAGGTCCGGACGGTTGTCGAGGTGAAGAAGAACGCGCTGCTGATCCCGCAGCGCGCCGTGCAGGACGTGCAGGGCGTCCACCAGGTGGCCGTGGTCGGACCCGATGACACGGTGGACGTGCGGACGGTCAAGACCGATGCGCGCGTCGGGTCGCTGTGGATCGTCGCCGAGGGATTGAAGGCCGGCGACCGCGTCGTCGTGGCAGGGGGCGACCGGCTGCGATCCGGTCAAAAGGTGCGGTTGGAGGCGAGCGCGGCCTCGCCGGCCGCCGCGTCGAGGTAGACGACGATGGCGAAATTCTTCATCAACCGCCCGATCGTCGCCATGGTGATCTCGATTCTCATGGTGATCGCCGGCCTCGTGGTGATGGTGCAGCTGCCCATCGCGCAGTATCCCAACATCGCCCCGCCCGAGATTCTCCTGAGCGCGACCTATCCGGGCGCGGATGCGCAGACGCTGGAGCAGTCGGTGGCGACGCCGATCGAGCAGCAGATGACCGGCGTGGACAACATGCTCTACATGTACTCGACCAGCCAGACCGCCGGCGGCAAGATGGACCTGCGCGTGAACTTCGACATCAACACCGACCCGAGTTACGACCAGGTGCTCACCAACCTGCGCTACACGCAGGCCCAGTCGCAGCTGCCGCAAGACGTCATCAACCAGGGGGTCACGGTCATCAAGTCGGTGTCGAGCCCCCTGGGGATCTTCGTGCTGTACTCGCCGAAGGGCACCTACGACCCGTTGTTCCTCAGCAACTACGCCTACGTGAACCTCAACGATCCATTGACGCGCGTGCCCGGCGTCGGCCAAGTGCAGATCTTCGGCGCGGGCAAGTACGCCATCCGGCTCTGGGTCAATCCCGACACCCTGGGGAAGCTCGACATCACCGCGAACGAGATCATCAGGGCGCTCCAGGCACAGAACACGGTGAACCCGGCCGGCCAGGTCGGCGGCGAGCCGGCGCCGAAGGGCCAGGAGTTCACCTACGCGGTGCGCGCGCAGGGCCGCCTGGCCAGCGTCCAGGAGTTCGAGAACGTCGTCGTGCGGGCCAAGCCGGACGGCTCCCTGGTGCGCGTGAAGGACGTGGCCCGCGTGGAGCTCGGGGCGCAGGCCTACACGACGCAGGGCCGCCTCAACGGGCGTCCCGGGGTGCTGGTCATGATCTACCAGCTGCCCGGTTCGAACGCCATCGAGACCATGAAGGCCGCGACCAAGCTGATGGAGGAGGCGAAGGCGCGGTTTCCCGAAGATCTCGAGTACGTGACGGCGCTCGACACGACGCTCGCGGTGACCGAAGGCATCAAGGAGATCGTCAAGACCCTGGTCGAGGCAATCATCCTCGTCGTCATCGTCGTCTTCGTCTTCCTGCAGGGCTTCCGGGCCACGCTCATTCCGCTGCTGGCGGTGCCGGTGTCGCTGGTCGGCACGTTCATGCTGTTCCCGGCCCTCGGCTTCTCCATCAACACGCTGTCGCTCTTCGGCCTCGTGCTGGCCATCGGGCTCGTGGTCGACGACGCCATCGTGGTCGTCGAGGCGGTCGAGCACCACATCGAGCACGGGATGTCGCCGCGCGAGGCCGCCTTCAAGGCGATGGAGGAAGTGTCGGGACCCGTCGTGGGCGTCGCGCTCGTCCTGTCCGCTGTCTTCATCCCGACCGCCTTCATTCCGGGCATCACCGGGCGCATGTACCAGCAGTTCGCGGTGACGATCGCCGTGTCGGTGATCATCTCGGCCTTCAACGCCCTGACGCTGAGCCCGGCCCTCTCGGCGCTGCTCCTGCGGCCGAAGCGCGAGATGCGCGGCCCGCTGGGCGTGTTCTTCCGCGCCTTCAACCGTTGGTTCGCCCGGGCGACCGATGGCTACGTGGGCGCCTGCGGTCATCTCATCCGCAAGTCGGCCGTCTCCATGATCCTGCTGCTCGTCGTCACCGGGTTCGCGGGGCTCATCGGCTCACGGCTGCCGGGCGGGTTCGTGCCGGAGGAGGACCAGGGCTATCTGTACATGAACGTCCAGCTGCCGCTGGCCGCCTCGCTGCAGCGCACGGCGGCGGTCAACGACAAGATCGACGCGATCCTCAAGGAGACGCCGGGCGTCAAGTACGCCACCGGCGTGGCCGGCTTCAGCCTGTTGAGCGTCGCCTTCACGACCTATAACTCGTTCTACTTCGTCACCCTGGAGGACTGGAAGGAGCGAGACAAGCACGGGCTCACCGCCGACGTGGTCATGAGCGACCTGAACCGGCGGCTCGCCGGCGTCGCCGAGGCGCAGGCGTTCGCGTTCTCGCCCCCGGTGATCCCGGGCATCGGCACCTCCGGTGGCATCACGTTCATGCTGGAGGACCGTGCGGGCCGGGACCCCGTGTTCCTGGCGCAGAACACGGAGAAGTTCCTCGCCGCTGCGCGTCAACGACCGGAGTTCGCGCTGCTCTTCACCACGCTGCTGCCGAGCGTGCCGCAGCTCTTCGCCGACGTCGACCGGGACAAGGTCCTGAAGCAGGGCATCGATCTCGCGTCGGTGTACCAGACGCTCCAGGTCTTCATGGGCAGCGCCTTCGTGAACTACTTCAATCAGTTCGGCCGCGTCTGGCAAGTTTACGTCCAGGCCGAGGGCGACTTCCGGACCAGACCCGATACCGTCGCTCAGTTCTACGTCCGCAACGCCAACAACCAGGCGGTGCCGCTGTCCTCGCTCGTCGGCATGAAACCGGTCAACGGCCCGGAATTCACCGTCCGCTTCAACGGGTACCGGTCGGCGCAGATCAACGGCATCCTGGCCCCCGGGTTCAGCACCCGGCAGGGGATGCAGGCTCTGCAGGAGGTGTTCGCGAAGACGATGCCGCCGGACATGGGCTTCGACTACTCCGGCATGTCCTTCCAGGAGAAGGTGGCCTCGGAAGGCGTCCCGACGTCCGCGGTCTTCGGCTTGTCGCTGCTGGTCGTCTTCCTGCTCCTCGCCGCGCTCTACGAGAGCTGGACACTGCCGTTCGGCGTGCTGCTCGGCACGCCGATCGCCGTGCTCGGCGCCCTGGCGGCCCTCTGGCTCGCCCGATACCAGCTGGACGTGTTCTCGCAGATCGGCCTGATCATGGTCATCGGCCTCGCTGCGAAGAACGCCATCCTGATCGTGGAGTTCGCCAAGACGGAGCACGAGCGCGGCGCATCCCTGGTGGACGCCGCGCTGGCCGGCGCCCGCGTCCGGCTGCGTCCGATCCTCATGACCGCGTTCGCCTTTATCCTCGGCGTGCTGCCGCTCGTGCTATCCACCGGTGCGGGCGCCAACTCAAGAAACATCCTGGGCATAACCGTGGTGGGCGGGATGCTGGCGGCGACGATGATCGCGATCTTCATCATCCCCGTGACGTTCTACGTCAGCGAGCGCTTCAGACGCCGACCCTCGAACCAAGTGCCGTTGCCCGATGCGCTGCCGGCGCCGATCGCCGGCGGGCAGGACGAACGGTCATGACCTCCTCGCAGAGCGCTCGGATCATCGTTGCCGTCGCCGCCGCCGCGCTACTGGGCGGCTGCGCGCTCGGCCCGAACTACGAGCGGCCGGGCGTCGCAAAGCCGGAGACGTTTCGCGGGCAGGCCGCGACGGAAGCGGTCTCGTTCGCCGATGCGCCGTGGTGGGAGGCGTTTCAGGATGCGACGCTGAAGGCGCTGATCCAGGAGGCGCTGAGGAACAACTACGATGCCGCTATTGCCGCGGCCCGGGTGCAGGAGGCGCGCGCGAATCTCCGGGTCGCGAAATCGGATCTCTTCCCGTCGCTCGACTACGGCGCCCAGGCCGGACGCGCCCGGCTCCCGCTCGGCGGCCTGAACCTCCCCGACGGCACCGACCACAGGACGGACAACTTCTTCATCGGGACCATGAGCATGGCGTGGGAGCTCGATATCTGGGGTCGTGTCCGCCGCTCGAACGAGGCGGCGCGGGCGACGCTGTTCGCCACCGAAGACGCCCGGCGCGGCGTGTGGCTGACCCTCGTCAGCGATCTGGCCCAGGCGTATTTCCAGCTCCTCGCGCTCGACGTGCAGCTGCAGGTCGCGCAGAACAGCACGCAGGCGTACCAGAGGACGTACGACCTCTTCGAGGATCGCTTCAATCTCGGCGTCGCGTCGAGGCTCGAGACATCGCGTGCGCTCGGCGCGCTCGGCAGCGCGCGGGCGACGGTCCCGCAGATCCAGAGCGCCATCGTCGCCCGGGAAAACCAGATCAGCGTCCTGCTGGGCAAGGCGCCGGGCCCGATTCCGCGCGGCCAGCCGATGTACGCGCAGCCCGTGGCTCCGACGGTGCCGGCGGGCCTGCCCTCGGCCTTGCTGGAGCGACGGCCTGACCTCCGTCAGGCGGAGCAGCATCTCGTGGCCGCCAACGCCCGCATCGGCGTGGCAAAGGCAGAGTTCTTCCCCAAGCTCAGCCTCACCGCGCTGTTCGGGGCCGCCAGCCCCGAGCTGTCTACCCTCACGGGCGGCGGCGCCACGGTGTGGGCGGTGGCCGGCATGCTGAGCGGGCCACTTCTCAACGCCGGCCGCACCACCGGGCAGTACCGCGCCTCCATCGCGCAATGGGAGCAGGTCCGGCTGCGCTACGAACAATCGGTCCTTGGCGCGCTCCGAGAGGTCTCGGATTCCCTCACTGCGCTCGGCAAGCTGAGCGAGGCCGAGACGGGACAGACCACGGCCGTGAGAGGCCTCGAGGACGCCGTCGTGCATGCGACGGATCGATACCGCCAGGGCCTGGCCAGCTACTACGAGGTGCTCGAGGCCCAGCAGCAGCTCTATCCGGCTCAGAACACGCTCGCCCAGATTCGCGCCAATCGCCTGGTCGCCTACGTCCAACTCTACAAGGCGCTCGGCGGCGGCTGGAGCCTCGGCGACGCGGAGTGGACGGGTCCGTAACGCCGCAACGGCCGACTGATCGCAGACCAACGGCGTGCCGCACGCGCCCATGTTGCATCCTGGCGACCCGGCCGGGCATCGCGTCGGCGTCTGTAGGATAAGATGCGCGCGGGGGTACGGCCATGGATTGCGCCACGCCAGAAGCGTGGCAACGCCGCCGGAATCGGACCTGCTCGTCTGCCTTTTCGCCATCGCGCGGGCGCTCCACGGCGAGTTTCAGCCACGGGCCTTCCTCGCTGATTTCTCGGCGGCGCTGCAACCGCTCGTCCCCCACGATCAGGCTCGGCATCGGTTACCTCTCGGACGACCGACGGACGTTCTCCGTCTTCGCCGAGCATGGCGGGTCAGGATTCCTGCCGCCTACTGATCGCTACACGACCGACCTCCGCGGCGCGACCCGATTTCCCGTCGCCGACTCACCCCTGGCGCCAGTGTTCGATGGAGACGTCCTCCGCGTCGCCGACCTTCCTGGCCGATCCGCGCTTCGTCGACCATGCCGCGTGAGCTGCGATCCACAGGGCTGAAGTCGGCGATGTTCGTGCCGCTGCTCAGTGGCAGCCGCGTGATCGGTAAGCTGAGCGCGGCGACTCGCGTCGCGGCCGAATACGGCGACGTGCATGTCGAGCGGCTGCGCACCGTCGGGCGCATGATCGGCCCCTTCATCGAGGTCATCGCACTGCTTTATCGCGAGCGCCGACCGGCGCCACCGGATGGACCTGCTGGCCGGCATCACCAAAATGCTAGGGACGACCCTCGACCTGCGTGAGATCCTCGCGCCCCTCGGGGAGGCCGTCCGGCCTGCGATCGCTTTCGATGCCATGGGCGTGATCATCCTCGACACGTCCGGCGTGGCAGTGGGCGTTCTTCGGAACCGCCGGAGAGCCTCCAGCGCCCGGCATTGAGCGCATCCCGGCGCGAGAGTTCTCGTACGGGCCGGCATTGATAGCAGGCCGTACGGTCCTCTTCGATGAGGCTTCGAGGGAAGTCGATCTGGCCTTCGCAGGCGATCGCGTTCTGCTCACCGCCGGGCTCCAGAGCTGTCTTTGGGTGCCCATGCACTTCGGCGACGAGGTCGGCGGCACGCTGTTCTTTGGCAAGCACGAGCCCCGCTCGTACGACAGCGTGGACGTCGAGGTTGCCAGCCTGGTGGCCAGTCGGGTGGTCCTCGGAATCCAGCACCAGCGGCTGGCTGAGGAACAGCGTCGGCTTGCGTCCGTCGAGCGGCGCGCACGGACGCTGGAGCAGAGCCTGAGGACCGCCCGCAGCGAGCTGCACGATCGCTACGGGTTCGAGCAGATGATCGGCCGCTCGCCGGTCCTCCGCGAGACGCTCACCCGGGCGGCACGCAGGTCGCTCGCACCGAGACGACCGTGCTGATCACCGGCGAGAGCGGGACTGGCAAGGAGTTGGTCGCCCGCGCCATTCACTACGCCAGCCCCCGCGCCGAAGGGCCCTTCGTCGCGGTCAACTGCGCCGCACTGCCCGACACGCTCCTGGAATCCGAGCTGTTCGGTCACGAGCGCGGCGCCTTCACCGGTGCGGACCGGCAGAAGCCCGGACGCTTCGAGCTGGCGGCCCACGGAACGCTCTTCCTCGACGAGATCGGCGAACTCTCCCCCGCGGTGCAGGTCAAGCTCCTCCGTGTGCTGCAGGAGCGAGAGTTCCAGCGCGTCGGCGGGACAGCAACGCTCAAGGCCGATGTCCGTCTGATCGCCGCCACCAACCGCGATTTGACGGTCGAGATGGCCGCCGGCCGGTTCCGCAGCGACCTCTTCTACCGGCTGGGCGTCTTCAACGTGCACCTGCCCGCCACTGCGGGAGCGAGATGACGATGTGCTCCTCCTCGCCGACTCCTTCATCCGCAGCCTCGCGACCAAGATGGGCAAGGGTGATGTGACGCTGAGTCGGGACGCTCGCGAGCTACTGCGGGGGCACGCGTGGCCAGGAAACATCCGCGAACTGCAGAACGCCATCGAGCGGGCGCTCATCACCTGCGAAGGGACTCTCGTCACCGCCGCTCACCTCGCGATTCCGCTACCGCCGGAACCGATCCGCCCGACTGGGTCGCCCGACCTGGCGCGGCCGGCGGCCTCCATGGCGCTGGATGAGCTCGAGCGCAAGGCCATCATCGACGCGCTCCAGCGTACCCATGGGCATAGGGCGCGCGCGGCCGAGCTCCTCGGCCTCACGCGGTTTCAACTCTACAACCGCCTGAAGCGTTACCACATCGAGGTGCCTCCCGAATAGCTCGGGTCGCGGACGGCGCCTCGGGCCATCCCCCCCGTTCGCCCGTGCATCAGCGCACACCGACGTGCGCGGGTGCACGACGATGTGCGCAACTCAACCTCGGATCCTCTCCATCGAGTCTCTCCGTCCAACTTTCTGGCCTCTCCGCCGCTGCGATGATTTGGCACCCTCGATGCAATCTCCGATGTCGTCTCCATCGGAGGGGGACTCGGTGATGAACAGGGTGCTGGTCATGTTAGCAACGATCGCGACGATACTCGGGACGGCGGCCGCGGCGAGTGCGCAGACGGCGATCGCCAGCGACGAGAGCCCGTTCCGGTTCCAGTTCGAACAGAGCCAGAGCCCTCGCGGCTTGGCGGTCGAGGGCTACGTCTACAACGCACTTCCATGGCGCATCACCAACGTTCGAGTTGCAGGTTGACAGTATCGACGGGAACGGGACGCTCGTCGCGTCCGCCTCGGGCTGGGTCCTGGGAGACGTCCCCGCCCGTGGGCGCGGGTATTTCTACGTCCCCATCTCGGCGCCCGCGGCCACGTATCACCCGACAGTTCAAAGATTCGACAAGGTGATGCTCGAAGTGCAGGCGCCTTGAATGGACAGAACGGCGAGCTCAGTCATCACCGCGTTGATCGAGGCCGGCAACATCGACACCGTCTATCGAGACGTGTATCTAGGCCGCGCACGAACAGTCCTGACCCCTGTGCTGTCACTCGAGGACTTCCATCTACTCGAGCAGGAGCGTGCGGCGCTCGCCGAGCTGCCGCTGACGATCGCCCGCGCGCTGAACAACGCAAACTGGTCGCTGGTGAAGCAGCTGAGTGAGCGCGCGCAGAGCTGAAGCGCGCGATCGACGACAAGGGCGGCCTGCTCGAGACGGCGCGGAGCATATACGACGTCCGGGACGTTCGTCTCGACCCGTTCTCACCCGATCTCGAGCCGTTCACGCGAATCGCCAGTCGCGAGCTGCCCACGCTCCGGAAGCGAGCGTTGGAACTGCTCGAGACGCTCCAGCGGGCGGACGCTGCATGGAACGACTTCTACGGTGCACGGCGACGCGAATTCCAGGAACGGCCGCAGACGGGTGCCGAGCTGGACACCGATGCGACCTCGTCGTCGGCGGACGCAGTGGAGTCGGCCCGAGAGGCTCTGAAAGCCGGTGACATGAAGCGGTTGGCGGGGTTGGCCGACGCGCTCATCGCCACAGGGACGCCGAGCGCATCGGTCGTCTCGCACGCCGCGAACGTTCGAGACGCGCGGATAGAGGACGAGCCGCGTCGGGAACTTCAGCCTGTCGCGTATTCCAGCGAGACGCTTGCCCGGGCACGGCACCTGGGCCTGACGTCGCGTCACCTGGAACCCCGGATGGAACTCGCCTCGCTTCGCCGGTACGCATGGACGCCGTCGTCGGGCGAGCACGGACACACCGCGCCGCTGCCGTCCGGATCTCCCGAAGGTCTTCGGGACGGGGTGGAGATGTTCGTGATCCACCCGCTCGTGAACTCGGGCGGTGCCCGCTATCTGCCGAGCCTCGTCGCGGAGGACGTGCTCGTCGAGGACTTCCCCGATCCCGCAGACGGTCAGACACCGCCGGCGTCGGAGCTCGTGAAGAGCCTCGGACTCCCGGGTCGCCGAGGCCTGCCGCGCATCGCCATCGAGCAGGCGCTGCTCATGCACGGTGCCCGCATTCTCGAAAAGGAGCTCGGCCTCGATCCGCGCGTCTTCCGCCTGGTCTGCATCCCGCCGGATGTCTACGTTCGGCTCAGTGAGGCGGAAGGCTGGGGGCGACAGCCATTCTGGACGCACTTCGATGGGTATCTGATCAGGACGGTCACGGGCCAGGCCCGACTCCAGGCGCTTGCCGGCGGCGACGTGCGCTACGGCGGACTCTACGACCTGCTCGCGGTCGGCCGCGAGTACGACTCCGACCGCTTGCTCGCACGGTTTGCCGTCGTGCAGCGCGCGCGCATGGTCGCATGGTGAGGACATGAGCCTGCTCGATCTGGCCGCGCCCCGCGCGATCCTTCCCACAGCCCCCCTCCACGACCGCGGGGCCCGCTACCGGCAATTGATCGACTTGACCAAGGGGCTGACGCCGATCCGCACGGCAGTGGTGCATCCGGTCGACTACTACGCGCTCATGGGTGCGCTCGATGCAGCCCAGGCCAAGCTGATCGTCCCGATCCTCATCGGTCCGGAGGCGAAGATCCGCGCGACCGCCGAAGCCGCCGACGTCGACCTCGCGCCCTATCGGCTCATCCCAACGGCCCATAGCCATGAGGCCGCTGCGACGGCCGTCGCCATGGCACGCGCCGGCGAGGTCGAGGCGCTGATGAAGGGCAGTTTGCACACCGACCAGATCATGCACGAGGTCATCTCGCGACAGACGGGCCTTGCCACCGAGCGCCGCATCAGTCACGTGTTCGTGATGGATGTTCCGACGTACCCGCGGCCACTGTTCATCACCGATGCCGCGATCAACATCGCGCCGGAGCTCGACGACAAGCGCGACATCGTCCAGAACGCGATCGACCTGGCGCGCGTGCTGGGCGTCGAGATGCCGAGGGTGGTGGTTCTGTCCGCCGTGGAGACGGTGACACCGAAGCTGCCCTCGACACTCGACGCGGCCGCGCTCTGCAAGATGGCGGATCGCGGGCAGATCACCGGCGGCATCCTCGACGGGCCCCTGGCGTTCGACACCGCCGTCTCGGAGGAGGCCGCGAAGATCAAGTCGATCACGTCCCCGGTGGCCGGGAACGCGGACATTCTCCTCGTGCCTGACCTCGAGGCGGGAAATATGCTCGTCAAGCAGCTGGAATATCTCGCCCAGGCGCAGGGCGCGGGCATCGTGCTGGGCGCCCGCGCTCCGATCATCCTGACCAGCCGCGCCGACACGGTCCTGGCGCGCATGGCGTCGTGCGCGGTCGCGCTCATCGCCGCCCGGCGGGGCGATCGGGCAGCGCCGTGATGGACGTCATCCTCGTCCTCAACACGGGATCGTCGAGCGTCAAGTTCTCGATGTTCACCGTGGATTCGCGGGGGCAGGGTCTTCGGGTGCGCTATCGGGGCGCCATCGAGGGCATTGGATCCGACCCCCGGTTCTTCGTGGCCGATGCCGCCGGCCGGCGCGTGGTCGACCAACCGCTCGCGGGTCGCGATATCGGTGCCGGCGACCACGCGGCACTGCTGCCGGTCCTCCACGAGTGGATCGCCCGGCACACGGATCAATTGCGCGTTGTAGCGGTCGGTCATCGAGTCGTGCATGGCGGCGAGCAGTTCGCGGCGCCCGTGCTGCTCGACGACGTGATCCTCGACCAGCTGGAAAAGCTGGCGCCGCTGGCGCCGCTTCACCAGCCACACAATCTCGCACCGATCCGAGTCATCAGCCGAATCGCGCCCGACGTCCCGCAGGTCGCGTGCTTCGATACCGCATTCCATCGTACGCAGCCGCCCGTGTCGCAGCTGTATGCCTTGCCCCGCGATCTCTCGGCGACCGGAATCAAGCGCTACGGCTTCCACGGCCTCTCGTACGAGTACATCGCGAGCGTGCTGCCCGGCATCGTCGGCGACGCGGCCACAGGCCGCGTCGTGGCCGCGCACCTCGGCAATGGCTGCAGCATGTGCGCCATGCGGGATGGGAAGAGTGTCGCCACGACGATGGGGTTCACGGCGGTGGAAGGGCTGCCGATGGGGACACGCTCGGGCGCGATCGATCCCGGTGTGATCCTCTATCTGCTCACCGAGCGGGGAATGAGCGTCGCCGACGTGAGCGATCTTCTCTACCATCGCTCCGGACTCCTGGGCATGTCGGGCATCAGCAACGACATGCGCACGCTTCTCGCGAGCAACGCTTGCGAGGCGGCCGAGGCGATTGAGCTCTTCGTGTACCGCATCACTCGTGAGCTGGGCTCACTCGCGGCGGCGCTGGGCGGGCTCGAGGTCCTCGTGTTCACCGCCGGCATGGGCGAGCACGCCGCTCCCGTGAGGGCACGCGTCTGCAAGAGCGCCGCGTGGCTCGGCATTCGCCTCGACGCGGCGGCCAATCTCGCCGGTGGACCGAGAATCAGCACCGCGGATAGTCCGGTATCGGTATGGGTGGTCCCGACGAACGAAGAATTGATGATCGCGAGACACACCCTCGCGCGCACACGCCCATGAAACCGACGTTTCCCGGCCTGAAGGAGCTCCTGCTGCTGCGGCGGCCGAACCGCGGTTCGCCGGACAGCGCGGCCCTCGGGGCGGCGCGGGCGCTGTTCCAAGCGCCGGAAAGCGCCATGAGCAAACAACACGAGAGCCTCGTGGGCTTCCTGAGGCGGGTCAGTCTCTTCGAGGACCTCGCTCACCGGGAACTCGCGCGCGTCGCCCGTATCGTGCATGAGCGCGAGTACGCTGACGGCGAGTACATCTGCGAGGAAGGCAGACCCGGCGCCGCGCTCTTCGTCGTGCGGCGAGGCGTGGTCGAGGTTGTGAAGCGGGGCGCCGACGGCGAGGCCGTTCCGCTTGCCCTGCTCGAGCCGCCGGCGTCCTTCGAGGAGTCAGCGGCCCTCGGGACAGGAGTCACTCGCTGGTTCTCCGTCCGTGCGCGTGGTCCCGTCTCCTTGCTCGCTCTCGGCAAATCGGACCTCGACGAGTTGATCCTCAGTTTCCCGCCACTCGCCAACAAGGTCCTGACGAAGCTGGCCGGCATCATGGCCGCGCGACTGCAGATGCTGATCGATACCGAGATTCAGAGAGAATCCGAAGCGCATAAGGGTCGCACCCCGTGACCGCCACCGAGAGCCCGAAGCGTGCGGTCGCTCGTCGTCAAATCTGTCGTCACGCTCGCTGCCGTTCTTCTCGCGGCGTACCTCGTGTGGGGCCTGAGAGGCTTCATTGTGCCGGCCTTCGTCGGCGGTCTTCTGGCGTACATCTGTCGACCGGTGATTGCCCGCCTCGAACGAGGCCCGATACCGCGAGGGCTGGCGGTAGGGTTGTTGCTCCTGACATTCGGAGCCCTGACGCTCGTCGGCTTGAACAGCGTTCGCGCCGCCATACCAAGCGAGCTCGAGGCTCTCGAGCTCCGCGTTCGCGCGCTGTACGCGCTGCACCACCGCTATCAGGCGTTGATGGGACTCGATCCCTCGTGGACCCGGGGCAACGGCCTCTACCGGTTGACGCACCGCGATCTCGACCCGCTGCTGGATCGCGTGACTGACGAGTTGGCTCTCACACCGGACGAGCGCGCGCTGTTCGTTGCCTCACGAGACCGGCGGACCGAGGCGGCGGCAGCTCGATCGAGCCGGCTGCTCGACTACGACCGGGCGAACGTCCACGCCCTCGAGATGCGCGCGCGCCAGACAGGACGCGCGGCACCCGCCACCAAGACAGCCGGCGGATCAACGCCGACCTCGGCGGCGCCGCCCGTCGCGAACAGTGAGCCTGGTGCGCTCGGCGACATGCTGTCGACGTGGGTGATCGCGCCGCTGATCTTCCTCTTTCTGTTGTGGGATACCGGAAGTCTCAAGCGTGGCCTCCTCCGAGCCGTTCCGAATCGGCTCTTCGAGCCCGCGCTCGCCGTGCTCGACGATGTGGACCAAGCGTTCGGGAACTACGTGCGCGGCATCTTCCTCGAGTGCTGCGCGCTCGGAGTGACGGTCATGGTGTTCCTCGTCGTCGTCGGCGTCCCCCTGCGATGGGCGATCGCGATCGGGATCTTCACGGGTGCGAGCAATGTGATTCCGTACATGGGCTTCTTTGCGGCGCTGCTGGGCGGCCTCGCCTATGCGCTCCTGGCCGAGGAGATTCATCCGCTGATCCCGCTCGTCAGCGCCGACACCTTTGCGATCTGGGTCGTGGCCGCGGTGGCGCTCGCGGAGCTGCTCAAGAACGTCGTCTACGAGCCGCTCGTTCTCGGTGGCGCGGTCGAACTTCATCCGCTCGTCGTCGTGATCGGCGTGGTCGGAGGCGCCACCCTGTTTGGAGCGGCCGGAATGTTTCTCGCGATCCCCACGATGACGGTCGTGAGAGTCCTCGTCGCGAGCAGTGCCAGACATCTCAAAGCGTATGGGCTCGTCTAAGACGAGGGCGCATCGCTCGCGCGTCGGGGCGGGGTAGAATCCCGGTCGGAGCACCGCATGGAGTCTGCTAGGTCGGGCACGTGACTGTGGACACGCATTGCCCCCATTGGGCCGGGGGATGAGTCCACATTCGGTACCTCCTGTGGGGCCTTGCGGCTCGACCCAGGGCCTGTCAGGGGAGGCAGAGGGGTGCGTACCAGCTACCTCATCCGTATGACTAGGTGGACGAGTAGGTCAGTTGCGCTGTTGTCCGTCGTTGCTGCGTTTGCCACTTCTGCCTTCGCTCAAGCGCAGGACATTCACGTCGTTGACGTTCCACTAGTTACAAGTACGCAGATCCAGTTTGTCCGCCTACCCTGGCCATCCACGCGTTTTCTGGCGAAAAGGATGGTTCAGGACAACCACGGGTTTCTCTGGCTCAGTGCGTCGGATGGATTGCGGCGCTACGACAGCTACGGTTTCATGCGGGTTCCGGATAGCCAAGATCCGAACAGCATCGGTTTCATCATTGCCGAGTCCCTGATGAAAGACCGCTCGGGACGGATATGGATCGGTGCTGACGACTCGCTGAGCCTGTACGATCCCGCGACGGGGAGCTTCAAGCAATACAGATCGCCCGATAAGGCATGCGGAACCGTGTTGATCGCCCACGATATCAGCGAGGATCAGGATGGGCTCGTGTGGCTCGCCACAGACGACGGCATAACCGCTCTGGATCCGGTCACGTCGAAAACGACTTGTTACCGGCCGCGGTACGATGCCTCGATCGGCGAAAGGCGTGTCATCGCGACGTTGCCGTCGCGAGACGGCACGCTTTGGATCACCAGTAGTGCGGGCCTCTTTACTCTCGATCGGCGCTCCGGCAAGATCACGCGGCACATCCGGCTTGAGACACCTTCGGGAAGGACGTTCCGCTGCACGGGTTTCCCGGCAAAGCCGTTTCGGGACAGCACGGGAACGATTTGGGTGGGTTTGCGGTCCGGCGGGGATTTGGCCCGTATTGATCCGGCGAGCGGCGACATTACGGTGTATTTGTTCCAGGGAGCGGGATTGTCGCCGAATTCGAATCCTTCGTCGGGAGTTGTGTCCATTCAGGAGGATCAAGACGGGGCACTCTGGCTCGGCACCAACAAATTGGGCCTGGTGAAGCTGACACGGGACCGCAAGCAAGCGATCTGGTATCAAAGCAATCCGGACGATCCCAACGGATTGGGCGGGGACCTTGTCGTTGGGCTGTACCGAGATCGTGAGAACAGCTTTTGGTCGACGACTAAGGCCGGGGATGTTTATCGCTTCCAACCCGAGAGTCCGGGTTTCCGGTCTTACCGTCACCAGCGGGGAAACCCGCACAGCCTTGACGAGGGCTCCGTGACTGCGGCGTATGAGGAAGATCGTAACACTCTGTGGATCGGGACGGACCGTGGGTTGAACCGGGTTGACCGGAGGACGGATCAGGTCACCCGTTATGACGAACCGGTCTTCAGGCTAGGTGTGCGCGCAATTGCGAAGGACCGCCGTGGCAATCTGTGGTTCGGGACTAGAGGCAACGGTCTGGTGCGCTTCGATCCTCGTTCCGGCAGGTACAGGATCTATGCTCACGTGGCATCCGATCCGCGGACGCTGAGCTACGACAATATCGGAGCTCTGTGGATCGATCGGGGCGGAACGTTGTGGGTCGCAACGGACTTTGGCCTGAACCGCTTCGATCCGGCGACCGAGGAGTTCCGGAGGTATAGCCCCCAGCCAGGAAGCCTGACCCAGTATCGCTCGATCGCGGAGGAACCGGGCGGTGTGTTGTGGCTGGCAACGTCCTCGCGTGGCCTGCACCGTTTCGATCCAGGCACGGGCACGTTTACGACTTTTGAACACCGGCTCCGCGATCCGCACAGTCTCGGCCATAATCGCGTGAACTCTGTTTACGTCGACGGCTCAGGGGCTGTGTGGGCCGCGACCTTCCGAGGGCTGGCTAAGTTCAATCCGCGCGACGGGACGTTCACATCGTACGACTCGCGCTCCGGGCTTCCCACAGATACCACTCTAGGAGTCTTAGAGGCCGAGAACGGCCATCTCTGGGTCAGCACTCAGGATGGGCTTTCACGATTTGATCCACGCGCGCAGACGTTCACGAACTACCATACTTCGAACGGTCTGTTGACGGATCTCTTCGATGTGCCAGTAGTTGCCACCAGGGGCCCCAGTGGGGAGTTGTTCTTTGGATCTCACAGCGGACTGGTGGCCTTCTTCCCCGACCAGGTGATCGAGCAGAAGTTCGTCGCGCCCGTTGTCTTGACCGACTTTCGTATGTTCGGCGAGCCGGTGCAACCAGGGAAAGGTCCTCTCAAGCAGCCCATCTGGTCCGCCAGTTCGCTCGAGTTAGAGGCACGCAGCATCTTTTCATTTGACTTCTCGGCCTTGAATTACGTCGATCCAGCGCGGACTCGGTACCGCTACCGGCTTGAAGGGCTCGAATCGAAATGGAACGAGACGGACAGCGCTCGCCGTACGGTGACCTATACGACGCTGCCGGCAGGTAATTACACGTTGCGAGTCCAGTCTCGCGCAACCCGTGGAGGCTGGAATGAAAGCGGCGTTGCGCTACAGATCCGCATTCTTCCTCCGTGGTATGCCACGTGGTATTTCCGCAGTCTTTGCGCGGCTCTCTTACTGACGATGCTTTGGCTCGCCTACCAGCGTCGCGTCCGGCAACTGCAGCGGAAGTCTCGTGAGCTTCGCGACATGATCGAGACGATTCCGGCGATGGCCTGGACCGCTCGTCCGGACGGTTCCGATCCGTTTGTCAACAGGCGGTGGGCGGAATTCACGGGCTTGCCCGACTCGGCTGCTTCAGGCTGGACGGACGCTGTCCACCCGGAAGATCGCCAGCCTTATGCGGATAAGTGGCGCGCGTCCCTTGCTGCCGGCGAGCCGTTCGAATCGGAGGCGCGCTTTCGTCGTGTAGACGGCGCATATCGCTGGCTGTTGGCTCGGGCCGTGCCTTCTCGCGATGTGCACGGAAAGGTCGTCAGATGGTATGGTCTTCTCGCCGACATCGCAGACCGTAAGCGTGCCGAGGAAGAGCGCGAGAGGCTGCGTGAGCTCGAGACGGAACTCGCTCACATCAACCGAGTCAGCATGATGGGGGAGTTGACCGCCTCGATCGCGCATGAAGTCAATCAGCCGCTTTCGGGAGTAGTCAGCAACGGCAGCGCCTGCCTGCGCTGGCTGGCCGCGAATGTGCCCAACCTCGACGAAGCGCGGGAAGCTGCCCGCCGCATCGTCCGCGACGGCAAACGAGCCGGTGAAGTGATCACCCGAATTCGGGCACTCACAACGAGGGCTTCCACGCCCAAGGAAAGGCTCGACCTTAGTGAGACCATTCGGGACGTGCTTGTCCTGGTCGCAGACAGAGCGAAACGAGAGGATGTCAGTATCCGGACAGACTTCGCGGATGACGGTTCTCCCGTACTAGGCGATCGGGTTCAGTTACAGCAGGTTGTGCTGAATCTGGTGATGAATGCGCTCGAAGCGGTGAGCACCGTGGGTGAGCGGCCACGGGAACTACTTCTGAGGACTCGCAATATTGAGGATCAGGTGCAGGTGACAGTCGAAGACTCCGGGCCGGGTCTTGACCCGAACGGGATGGGGAAGATATTCGACCCCTTCTACACGACGAAGGCGAGTGGCATGGGCATGGGACTCTCCATCTGCCGGTCCATCGTTCAGAGCCATGGCGGCCGGCTTTGGGCCACGGCCAAGGACGGCCCGGGCACCATGTTCCACTTCGCCCTCACGAAGTACCGCGGAGAACAACTGCATGCGGCAGTCGACGACGTCTGACGCAATCATCGCGATCGTGGACGACGACGCGTCCGTGCGGGAGGGTCTGCAGAAGCGGATGGCCGAGGTCGGGCGGGACATCCCCATCGTGTTCCTGACGAAGCCGCTCGATGAACAGAAGCTGTTCGCCGTCCGGGCCGTTGCCAGGAGGATGTGCCATGGAGCGTAGACGCTTCGTCGGCCTCCTTCCCGCCGCCCTGATCTCGACCGCGAGGATCGCTTCGGCGGGACGCCGGCCACACGTCGTGTTTCTCAACCCCGGCGAGGCCGTCGAGCGTGGGACCGGCCCCTACTGGCGCATGGTCACCCAGTTCATGCATCCGGCAGCGAGATCGCTCGGCCTCCATCTCGAAGTCCTCTATGCGGAGCGCGATCACCTTCTCATGTTGCGGCAGGCGGAGGACGTCGCCCGGCGTTCCCCCGCGCCCGACTACGTGATCATCGTCAACGAAAAGCTCGCCGCTCCGCAGATGCTCAAGACCCTCGCGCGCTCGCCGGCGAAGGTGTTCGTGATGCACAATGATCTCACGGCCGAGCAGCGGCGGGAGATTGGCAACGAGCGGCAGCAAATCCGCAACTGGATCGGAACGGCGACCACGGATACCGCGCGGGGCGGCTACATCTTGATGGCGTACTTGTACCGCCGGCTCGGGAATCAGGAACCGCGCATCATCGGCATCACGGGCGATCCGAGCTCACCGGCGTCGATGGAGCCCGCCGATGGCGTGAAGGACTACGTGGCACACGCCGGACGCGGTCGCGCCCATCAGCTGGCGTTCGGCGACTGGAGCTACGCCGACGGCGAGCGAAAGGCCGCCGTGTTGCTCGCCCGCTACCCCGACACCAACATCATCTGGGCCGCCAATGATTCGATGGCGATCGGGGCATTGCGTGCCGTGCAAGCGCGCGGGGCGCGCGTGCTGGTCGGAGGCATGGCCGGATCTCCGGACGCCATCACGAGCGTCGCCGAGGGGGGCCTTGCGGCGACGTCGGCGGGGGGCTACCTGATCGGTGCCTGGGCGATCGTGATGCTGTACGACTACCATCGCGGCGTGGACTTGGCCGGACATGGGGGGCTGGCCCAGAAGTTCGATCACATGTACGTCGTGCACCGCGAGAACGTCTCGCGGTTCCACGACGTCGCCTTGAAGCGCAGTGAGGCGCTCGACTTTCGTGTGTACTCGAAGGCGTTGAATCCGGGGCCCGGGCCCTACGACTTCCGGCTCGCGCGTCTCGTGGAACCCGGAGAGTAGGGATGACACTCCTTCGCCGCTTGCGGCTCCCGACGGCCAGCCTGCACACCAAGCTCACGGTAACGCTTGCAATCCTTGTCGTCGTGGTCACGGCTGGGTCGGTGACGTTCCTGATCGAGCGTGAGCGCGAAGAACGCCTCCGCCGGTTGGAAGAGCGCGCGACACGCATGGCAGACCTGTTGGAACAGTCGCTCGCACAAGAACTGTGGAACGTCGATAGCAAGGCCATTCAACGGCAACTCAACGCCCTCGCGCCGACCCCTGAACTGGCGGAAGTGACCGTTACCGCGGTCGGGTATGGCACTGTGGCAAGTGCAGGCCCGCGAACCATTTCCGATGCCACGGGCGGCATCGTTCGCGTCCGGCCCATCACATACGCACACTTCGAGGGCTCGCCCCCGCAGACGATCGGCGAGGTCAGGGTCGTCCTCACCCGTGCCGTAGCCGAGGCGGCGATTGCCCGAGCGCGGTGGGCCATCCTCGCGATGGCCGCCGCGGTCGTGCTGACGCTCTACGCCGCGACGAGCGTGCTCCTGAACCGGTTCCTCCGGACGCCCATCAGTCGGCTGGAAGCGATGGTCGATCGACTTGCGGCCGGCGACCTCGATGCTCGCTGCCCCGTCGACTCGGCCGACGAGCTGGGGCGGCTGGCCGAACGCGTCAACGTCATGGCGGATCGGTTGCGCGAATCCACCGTGCGCCTCCGCGAGAGCGAGACGCGCTTCCGCACGTTTGTGGACCACGCCGCGGACGCGTTCTTCATGCTGGATTTCGAGCAGGGAACCATTATTGACGTGAACCGTTGCGCCTCCGAGAGCCTGGGGTACACCCGGGAGGAGCTGATCGGAATGCACCCCCGCGACTTCGACGTCGGCCTGGACGAGGCATCCCTCGCGCGGCTCCTGGAGCGAGTCGGTGCCGGGGAAACCGTCACCGTCGAGAGTCTGCATCGGCGCAAGGATGGAACCGTGTTCCCCGTCGAGATTCGCGGTCGTCAGTTCCAGCAGGGAGAGCGCCGGTTCCGCCTCTCCCTGGTGCGCGATATTACCGAGCGCAAGCGTGCCGAGGCAGAGCTGCGGGCGAGCGAGGAGCGCTTTCGCACGCTCGTGCAGTTCTCCTTCGACGTGTACTGGGAGACCGACACGCAGCATCGCTTCACCCGCCAGGAATTCACCGAGAACCTCGCGGATGCGCCGGCGCCGGGCTCGGAGATCGGCAAGACGCGCTGGGAGATTCCCTACCTCGAGCCGGACGAAGAGGTCTGGCGCAAGCACCGGGCGACGCTCGCCGCCCACCTCCCGTTCCGCGATTTCGAACTCGCGCGGCCCGCACCCGACGGCGACACACGCTACGTGTCCGTCTCCGGTCTGCCGGTGTTCGATTCAACCGGACGCTTCCTCGGGTACCGCGGCGTCGGGCGGCACACCACCGACCGCAAGCGCGCGGAGCAAGCGCTGCGCGACAGCGAGATACGCTTCCGCACATTCGTGGACCACGCGGCCGATGCCTTCTTCATGCTGGACTTCGAGCGAGGAACCATTCTCGACGTGAACCGGTGCGCCTGCGAGAGCCTGGGGTACGCCCGCGAGGAGCTGATCGGGAGGACCCCGCTGGCCTTCGACGTGGATCTGAATCGAGCGACCCTCGAATCCATCGGGAAGCGGGCCGCGGCGGGCGAGACCGTGTTGTTCAACAGGCACCGGCATCGGCGAAAGGACGGGTCGGTGTTCCCGGTCGACGTGCAGACCAGCGTCTTCTGGCATGGCGGACGTCGCTTCCTGCTGAAGGTGGCCCGGGACGTCAGTGACCGCGTGCAGGCCGAGGAAGAGCACGAGAAACTTCGGCGGCTCGAGGCGGATCTCGCGCACATCAACCGGGTGAGCATGATGGGAGAGCTGGCCGTTTCGATCGCGCATGAAGTCAACCAGCCGCTGGCGGGCATCGTCAGCAACGGCAGCGCATGCCTGCGCTGGCTGGCCAGCGATGTGCCGAACCTGCACGAAGCCCGGGAAGCCGCCCACCGCATCGTTCGCGACGGGAAGCGAGCCGGCGAAGTGATCGCCCGGATTCGGGCCCTGACAAGACGGGATGCGACGTCGACGGAGAAGCTGGAGCTGAACGAAACCGTTCAGGAAGTGCTCGCGCTCGTCGGCGACGAAGCGAAGAGAAACAGCGCGATCATCCGCACGCAGTTTGCGGCTGACCTCGCACCGGCCGCAGGCGATCGAGTGCAGTTGCAGCAGGTGGTGCTGAACCTGGTCATGAATGCGCTCGAAGCGATGGGCAGTGTCGAGCGCACGCGCGAAGTCGTGATCACCACCCGGAACGATGGGAACCATGTGCAGGTCACGGTCGAGGACTCGGGTACAGGTCTTGACGCGAACGGGGCGGAGAAGATATTCGAGCCGTTTTACACCACGAAGGCCAGCGGCATGGGCATGGGGCTCTCGGTTTCCCGTTCCATTGTTCAGAGCCATGGCGGCCGGCTTTGGGCTACGGCCAAGGACGGCCCGGGCACCATGTTCCACTTCACCCTTCCGATGTACCCCGAAGACGAACCACATGCGGAAACCGAGCGAGCCTGACGCCGTTATCGCGATCGTGGACGACGACCCGTCGGCGCGGGAGGGCCTCCAGACTCTGCTCCGGTCTGCCGGTTGGAAAGTTGAAGCGTTTGTCTCCGCGCAGGAGTTCTTGGGCCGCGTCGGCGCCGAGGCGCCAAGTTGTTTGATCTTGGACCTGCAACTGCCGGGGCTGAGCGGGCTCGACCTGCAGAATCGGATGGCCAAGGTCGGGCTGGAGATCCCCATCGTCTTTGTTACAGGCCACGGCAACATCCCCGCCTCCGTGCAGGCGATGAAAGCGGGAGCGGTCGAGTTTCTGACCAAGCCGCTTGATGAACAGAAGCTGTTACAGGCAATTCAAGAGGCGATCGAGCGTGATCGCCGCGTCCGACAGCAGCACGCGGAGATGCGTGAGTTGCGGGAGCGGTACGGATCGCTGACCGCCCGCGAGCAGCAAGTCATGCAGGAGGTGGTGTCCGGCCGGCTCAACAAGCAAATCGCGGCCGAACTGAACATCACCGAATTCACCGTCAAGATTCATCGCGGGCACGTCATGCATAAGATGCGGGCCGATTCCTTGGCGGATCTGGTGCGGATGGCGGAGAGCCTGGGGATCCCCTCGGGTAAGTAAAACAATAGCTTACGAAGCTAACACCAAGGTGTAATAGATCGTGCTGCCCTGACGCTCTACGATCGCGATGGAGTTCTCAAAGGAGCGTCAATGGCCCCTCTCGTTGCCGTGGTTGATGATGATCTCTCGGTACGCGAATCGCTCGAGAGCCTGATCAGGTCCGTCGGTTTCGACGTGAGACTTTCCGCCTCTGCGGAGGAGTTCTTGAACTCACCGCAATCCCGCAAGGCGGATTGCTTGGTATTCGACGTGCGCCTGCCAGGCATGAGCGGCATCGACCTGCACCGTCGTCTGTTGGCCCAGCGATGTGAAGTACCGGTCATCTTCATGACAGCACATGGATTCGACAAACGTGCGAAGTCAGAAGCTGCCTCGGATTGGACGGTTGCTTACTTGACGAAGCCATTCAGTGAGGATGAATTTCTCAGTGCTGTCGCCGCGGCCTTGAGGTTGAGACAGAGTGAACCAGGAGGCTCCCATGAGTGACTCAGAAGCAGCATTGGTTTACGTGGTGGATGACGATCAGTCTGCGCGCGAAGGGGTGGCAGCTCTGATCCGCTCCGCCGGGCTGACGCCGAAGACGTTTGCGTCAGCGGAGGAGTTCCTGGCTGCCCCGCGACCCAAGACACCAAGTTGTTTGGTACTGGATGTGAGTCTCCCTGGGGTAAGCGGGCTCGACTTGCAACAGGAGCTTGCCAAATCGAGTTCTCTGATCCCGATCGTATTCCTGACCGGCCACGGCGACATCCCGATGACCGTACGCGCGCTCAAAGCAGGTGCGGCGAACTTCTTGACGAAACCTTTTGACGATGACGACCTGTTGAATTCGATCCACCAGTGTATGAGAGTCGCAGCGCTCGAGCACCGCACGCGGACACTCGAGCAGAGCTCTGAAGAGCGCCCGCAGCGAGCTGTACGAGCGCTATGGATTCGAGCAGATCATTGGCCGCTCGCCCGTTCTTCGCGAGACGCTCACTCGTGCGGCCCAGGTGACCCGCACGGAGACGACCGTCCTGATCACCGGGGAAAGCGGGACCGGGAAGGAGCTCGTGGCGCGCGCGATCCATCACGCGAGCCCCCGGGCCGACGGCCCCTTTGTCGCGCTCAACTGCGCGGCGCTGCCCGACACGCTCCTGGAATCCGAGCTGTTCGGTCACGAGCGCGGCGCCTTCACCGGTGCGGACCGGCAGAAGCCCGGGCGCTTCGAGCTGGCGGCCCACGGAACGCTCTTTCTCGACGAGATCGGCGAACTCTCCCCCGCGGTGCAGGTCAAGCTCCTCCGTGTGCTGCAGGAGCGAGAGTTCCAGCGCGTCGGCGGGACCGCGACACTCAAGGCAGACGTCCGAGTGATCACCGCCACCAACCGCGATTTGACGGTCGAAATGGCAGCGGGACGCTTCCGGAGCGACCTCTTCTATCGGCTGAGCGTCTTCAACGTGCACCTCCCCCCACTGCGGGAACGAGATGACGATGTGCTGCTCCTCGCCGACTCCTTCATCCGTAGCCTCGCGATCAAGATGGGCAAGGGTGATGTGACGCTGAGTCGGGACGCTCGCGAGCTACTGCGGGGGCACGCGTGGCCAGGAAACATCCGCGAACTGCAGAACGCCATCGAGCGAGCGCTCATCACCTGCGAAGGGACTCTCGTCACCGCCGCTCACCTCGCGATTCCGCTACCGCCGGAACCGATTCGCCCGGCTGGGTCACCCGAACCGGTGCGGCCGGCGGCCTCCATGGCGCTGGATGAGCTCGAGCGCAAGGCCATCATCGAGGCGCTCCAGCGTACCCATGGGCACAAGGCACGCGCCGCCGAGCTCCTCGGCCTCACGCGGTTTCAACTCTACAACCGCCTGAAGCGTTACCACATCGAGGTGTGTACCGAATAGCTCGGGCCGCGGACGGAGGCTCGGGCCATCCTCCACCGTTCGCTTGTGCACCCGCGCACACCGACGTGCGCCGGTGCACGACGATGTGCGCAACTCAACCTCGGATCCTCTCGATCGAGTCTCTCCACCCAACTTTCTGGCATCTCCGCCGCTGCGATGATTTGGCACCCTCGATGCAGTCTCCGATGTCGTCTCAATCGGAGGACTCACGATGAACAGGGGTGCTGGTCGTGGCCGGAGCTTCCCGCTGGGCGCCACTGTCGAGGAGGGCGGCGTCAACTTCTGCATCCTCTCGCCCAAGGCCAGCGCCGTCGATCTTCTCCTCTTCGACGGCGCATGCGACGCCGAGCCGGCGCGCGTGATCCGCCTCGATGCGCCGAGACACCGGACCTACCACTACTGGCACGCCTTTGTGCCCGGTCTCCGCGCGGGACAGGTCTACGCGTACCGCGCAGTCGGCCCCGTCGACCCGGCGCGAGGGCTTCGCTTCGATCCGGCCAAGGTGCTGCTCGATCCCTACGGGCGCGGCGTCGTCGTGCCGGACGGGTACGACCGTTTGGCGGCGCGCCGCGCAGGCGAGAACACGAAGGTCGCCATGCGCAGTGTCGTCGTGGATCCCGACGCCTATGACTGGGAGGGCGACGCCCCGCTCCGCCGGCCGTTCGCCACCACGGTGATCTACGAGATGCACGTTGCTGGCTTCACGCGGCATCCGAGCTCCGGCGTCGTGCCCGAGAAGCGCGGGACGTACGCCGGTATGATCGAGAAGATTCCGTATCTTCAAGATCTCGGGATCACCGCGGTCGAGCTCCTGCCCGTATTCCAGTACGATGCGCAGGACTGCCCGCCGGGCCTGATCAACTACTGGGGCTATTCGCCCGTTTCCTTCTTCGCCCCTCACGCCGGCTACAGCTCGCGTCGTGATCCGCTTGGTCCCGTCGACGAGTTCCGCGACCTTGTGAAGGCTCTCCATCGCGCTGGCATCGAGGTGATCCTGGACGTCGTGTACAATCACACGGCCGAAGGCAATCACGACGGACCGACGCTGTGCCTCCGCGGCCTGGACAACGAGACGTACTACCTCCTCCAGCCCGACCGCGCGCGCTACGCGGACTACACCGGCACGGGCAACACGCTGAACGCGAACGAGGCGGTGGTGCGTCGCCTCATCGTCGACAGCCTACGGTATTGGGTCCGTCACATGCACGTCGACGGCTTCCGGTTCGACCTGGCCTCGGTGCTGTCGCGTGATGAGTCAGGCTGCCCGCTCCGCCGTCCCCCCGTCCTGTGGGACATCGAGTCGGATCCGGTGGTCGCCGGGACCAAGCTGATCGCCGAGGCCTGGGATGCCGCCGGGCTCTACCAAGTCGGCAGCTTCGGCGGCGACGCCTGGCAAGAGTGGAACGGAAAGTTCCGCGATGACGTGCGTCGGTTCGTGAAGTCTGACAACGATACCGTGCTCGCCTTCGGTCACCGCTGCTTCGGCAGCCCGGATCTCTACGGCCACAAGGATCGGGGGCCGGAACAGAGCATCAATTTCATCACGTCGCACGACGGGTTCACGCTCAACGACCTCGTCAGCTTCAATGCGAAGCACAACGAGTCGAACGCAGAGGGCGGCCGTGACGGATCGGACGCCAATCTCAGCTGGAACTGCGGAGTCGAAGGACCGAGCGCCGATCCCGAGATCGAGCGGCTGCGCCGTCGCCAGGCGAAGAACTTTCTGGCCATCACCCTGCTCTCGCTGGGCACGCCGATGCTGCTGATGGGCGACGAAGTCAGGCGGACGCAGCACGGCAACAACAATGCCTACTGCCAGGACAACGAGATCAGCTGGTTCGACTGGACGCTCCTCGACCGACACCGGGATCTCCACCGCTTCGTGAAGACGCTGGTCGGCCAGCGCCTCATGCTCGGGAAAGAGCTCGGCATCGAAGGCGTGAGCCTGAACGAATTGTTGCAGCAGGCGGACATCCAGGCACACGGCGTCCGGTTGAACGTGCCCGATCTGAGGCCCGACTCGCACAGCCTCGCCTTCACCGTCCGGAACAAGCGGCGCGCGGTGATGTTTTACGTGATGTTCAATGCCTACTGGGAACCGCTGACCTTCGAACTGCCAAACCAGGGGCCGGCGGTCGGCACGTGCTGGCGCCGATGGATCGATACCTGCCGCGATGCGCCGGATGACGTGTGCGACACCCCACTCGCCTGTCCGGTAGAGAGCGCGAGCTACACGCTGCAAGCGCGCTCGCTCGTGGTGCTGTTCGCCGTGGGCAGAGACGAGACGCTCGGGGCGGCTCGCACGGTGGAATCGCGCCGCGGCGGAGGATCGCCATGACGACGCGTGAGGCCGACGCGCGCATCGCCGGCTGGATATCGCCGAAGGAGCTGTCATGAGCGTGATCGCGATCAGGCACGGTGAGACCCAGTGGAGCCTGAATGGCCGGCACACCGGCACGACGGACATCCCGTTGACCGATAACGGGCGCCGGCTGGCCGAACTCTTGCGGCCAGCGTTGAGCAGCCGCACGTTCGCGCTCGTGCTCGTCAGCCCGCTGCAGCGGGCGCGCGAAACGTGTGAGCTGGCCGGCGCGGCTGCCCGCGCGATCATCGATCCCGACCTCGTCGAATGGGATTACGGGAAATACGAAGGCCTGACGCCCAGGGAAATCGACCGACAGGCGCCGGGCTGGCTCGTCTTCCGGGATGGATGCCCGGGCGGCGAAACGCCTGCGCAAGTCGGTGCGCGCGCCGATCGCGTGATCGCGCGCGCGCGTGCGGTCGAGGGCGACGTCGCGCTGTTCGCGCACGGACACGTGTTGCGCGTGCTCGTGGCGCGCTGGCTCGGGCTGCCCGCCGGTGCCGGTCAGCATTTCCTGCTGGATACGGGCACGTTGAGCGTGCTGGCCGACTACCACGGCATCCCGGCCGTGAAGACCTGGAACGCACCGGTCACCGGCTACGTGTCCCCGACCGCGGAACACAAAACGGAACTGATGGGGAGGATGACGCGATGACGAGACGCAGGACGATAGCGGAAGCGCAGACGCCGCACGCGCCGGACACGAAGAAGCTTCTCGAGCAGTACGGGTGCGGTCCGATCCAGTTCACGGGAACGGCCGATGCGCTCTACGAGCGCCATCTCTTGTTCGACAACGTCGTCGATCCGCCCGCCGTCGGCGCGCGCGAGCGCTACGAAGCCGTGGCCCGCTCGGTGCGGGACGTCCTGTCGCAGCGCTGGGTGCGCACCGAGAACACGTACGAGCGCTTGAATCCAAAGCGCGTCTACTACCTGTCCATGGAGTTCCTCATCGGACGTTCGCTGGCCAACAACATCATGAACTTGCTGCTCGATCGCGAGGTGCAGCGCGTCGTCGCGGAGAAAGGCCTCGATTGGCTGGGCGCGCTCGAGCAGGAGCCGGACGCCGGTCTGGGCAACGGCGGTCTGGGACGCCTGGCCGCGTGCTTCGTCGAGTCCATGGCCACGATGCAGGTGCCGGCCATGGGTTATGGGCTGCGGTACGAATACGGCATCTTCAAGCAGGCCATCAACGACGGCTGGCAGCGCGAGCAGCCGGACAACTGGCTGCGCCAGCCGGACCCGTGGGAAGTCGCCCGCCCCTACGAGAAGGTCGAGATCAAGATGAACTGCGCCGTCGAGGTGCGCGCCGGGACGTTGCATCCGGTCATCGGCCGAACCTCGAACCTGATCGGGCTGCCCTTCGATCGCCCGGTGGTGGGTTACGGCGGCAAGACGATCAACACGCTCCGCCTCTGGGCGGCTGCGGCGCCCGAGTCCTTCGACTTCCAGGCGTTCAGCCACGGTGAGTTCGTGAGCGCGCTGGCCGAGCGGCTCGCCGCCGAATCGCTGACGCGGGTCCTCTATCCCGACGACTCCACGTCCATGGGACAGGCCCTGCGGTTCGTGCAGGAGTACTTTCTCGTCGCGTGCTCGCTGGCGGATCTCGTGCGGCGCTTCCGGCGCACCAATGCCGACTGGAACGCGCTTCCTGGCAAGGTCGCCATCCAGCTCAACGACACGCACCCGGCGTCTGGCCGTCCCCGAGCTGATGCGAATTCTGCTCGACGAGGCGCACCTCGGCTGGGACGAGGCCTGGGATCTCACCCGACGGACGCTCGCCTACACGAATCACACGCTCTTGCCCGAGGCGCTGGAGAAGTGGCCACTGCCGTGGTTCGAGATGCTGCTCCCGCGCCATCTCGAGATCATCCTGGAGATCAACCGGCGCCTGCTCGACGAGGTCCGGTCCCGGTTCCCGGACGACGGCGGACGGGCGGAGCGCGTGAGCCTGGTGGAAGAGGGTGGCGAGCGAAAAGTTCGCATGGCGAACCTCGCCATCGTCGGCTCGCACAGCACCAACGGTGTGGCCGCCATTCACTCCAACCTGCTTCGCACGACGACGGTCAGGGACCTCGCCGATATGTTCCCCGAGCGCTTCAACAACAAGACCAACGGCGTGACGCCGCGGCGATGGCTCCTGCTGGCGAACCCCGCGCTCGCCGGCGCCATCACGGATGCCATCGGGGACGGCTGGATCACCGACCTCGGTCAGCTCCGCCGGCTCGCCCCGCTCGCCAGCGACGCCGGCTTCCTCGAGGACTTCTGCCAGGCCAAGCGCGCGGCTAAAGGCCGGTTCGCGGACTGGCTCCAGTCGGCGGCCGGGCTGACGGTGGATCCGGACACCATCTTCGACAGCCAGGTCAAGCGGATCCACGAATACAAGCGGCAGCTGCTCAACGGGCTCCGGATCGTGGTGCTCTACAACCGCCTGCGGGAGAACCCGGGGCTCTCGATGACGCCGCGGACGTTCTTCTTCGCCGGCAAGGCGGCGCCCGCCTACCGGCTGGCCAAGGTCATCATCAAGTTCCTCAACAACCTGGCCGGCACGATCGACGCCGACCCCGCCGTGCGCGGCCGACTCAAGGTCCTGTTCCTCCCGGAGTACTGCGTGTCGCTCGCCGAGCGCCTGATCCCCGCGACCGACGTCTCCAATCAGATCTCGACCGCCGGCTACGAGGCGAGCGGCACCAGCAACATGAAATTCATGATGAACGGCGCGCTCACGATCGGCACCCGCGACGGCGCGACGATCGAGATGGCCCAGGAGGCGGGCGAGGAGAACTTCTTCCTGTTCGGTCTCACGGCGGATCAGGTCGCCGGCAGCCGCAGTTGGTACAGGCCGCAGTGGCACTACGAGCACGAGGCGGAGACGCGGGCGGCGCTCGACCTCATCTTTTCGGACCACTTCAGCCGTAACGAACCCGGCGCCTTCGCCCCGTTGCGCAATGCGCTGCTGACGGCCGGCGACCACTATATGCACCTGGCGGACCTCTCCTCCTATCTCGAGGCGGACGGGCGACTCGTGCAGCTCTATGCGGACCCGAAAGGATGGGCGCAGAAGGCCATCCTGAACGTGGCGGCCTCGGGCAAGTTTTCCAGCGACCGCACCATCGCCGAGTATGCCGCCGAGATCTGGGATGCCAAGCCATGCCCGGTGCGGTAGGAAGCGTCGACAATGCTTGACTCCGCTGGCGGGTAAGCCCGCCCCAAGCGAGATGCTGGTGGACCTGAGCCGGCTCGAGCGGGAGTACTACGCGCGGCGACCCGAGATGGACGACCCGAGTCAACGCGTGGTCTTCGGCACCAGCGGACACCGGGGTTCGCCACTCGCCGGGGCGTTCACGGAGGCCCATATCGCCGCGATCACCCAGGCGATCTGCGATTACCGGCGAGGCCAGGGGATCGACGGCCCACTCTACATGGGAAAGGACACCCACGCGTTGTCCGAGCCCGCTCAGCGCACCGCGCTCGAGGTCCTCGTTGCCAACGAGGTGGAAACCCTCATCCAGCGCGACCACGGCGTGACCCCGACCCCGGTCATCTCGCGTGCGATTCTCGTGTACAACCGAGGCCGCATCCGGCATCGCGCGGACGGCGTCGTCGTGACGCCGTCGCACAACCCGCCCGAGGACGGCGGCTTCAAGTACAACCCGCCTCACGGCGGCCCGGCCGACACCGAGGTGACGCAGTGGATCGAGGAGCGGGCCAACGCGTTGCTGCGCGACGGCAACGTCGAGGTGAGACGGGTGCCCTACGCGAGGGCCATCGCCTCCGCGCACCAGGAAGATTTCGTCCTGCCCTACGTCCGGGACCTCGAGCAGGTCGTCGACATGGCGGCCATCCGGGACGCCGGCCTCACGCTGGGGGTGGATCCCCTCGGCGGCGCCGCCCGGCCGTACTGGGAGCCGATCAACGCGGTCTACAAGCTCGACATCGCCGTCGTGAACCCCGTGATCGATCCGACGTTCTCGTTCATGACCCTCGATCACGACGGCAAGATCCGCATGGACCCATCGAGCCCCTATGCCATGGCACGACTGGTCGAACTGAAGGATCGCTTTCGGGTCGCCTTCGCCAACGACTGTGACGCCGACCGACATGGCATCGTGACGCGCTCCGTAGGGCTCATGAATCCCAATCACTACCTGGCCGTGGCCATCCGGTACTTGTTAACGCACCGGCCGCGCTGGCCGGCTGATGCCGCGGTCGGCAAGACGCTGGTCAGCAGCAGCATGATCGATCGCGTCGTGGAACAGCTCGGCCGCCGGCTGCTCGAGGTGCCGGTGGGCTTCAAGTGGTTCGTCCCCGGGCTGTTCGACGGCTCGTGCTGCTTCGGCGGCGAGGAGAGCGCGGGGGCGAGCTTCCTCCGCCATGACGGGAACGTCTGGACCACCGACAAGGACGGCCTGATCATGGGTCTCCTTGCCGCCGAGATCACGGCGCGCACGGGCAAGGATCCGGGCGAGCACGATCGTCAGCTCACGGCGGAGTTCGGCACGCCGCACTACACGCGCATCGACGCGCCGGCGACGCCGGAACAGAAGGCCAGGCTGGCGAAACTATCGCCGGAGATGGTCCACGCATCGAGTCTCGCCGGCGATCCGATCGTCGCCAAGCTGACTCGCGCCCCTGGCAACGGCGCCCCGATCGGCGGACTGAAGGTCGTGGCCCGGCGCGGCTGGTTCGCGGCACGCCCCTCGGGCACCGAGAACATCTACAAGATCTACGCCGAAAGCTTTGTCGACCAGGCGCACCTGGACACCATCGTGGCCGAGGCTCGCGCCATCGTGGACCGTGCCATGGGATTCGCCGCATGAGCACGCGGGGCGCGAGCGTTCCTCCGTTTCCGCCGGGGTACCGCGCGTCGGGTGTGCTGCTGCATGTCACGTCGCTGCCGTCCCCTTACGGCATCGGCGATCTCGGGCCGGCCGCGTTCGCATGGGTGGACCGCCTCCACGAGGCCGGGCAGCGCTGGTGGCAGGCGCTGCCGCTGGGACCGACGGGGTATGGCGACTCGCCGTATCAATGCCTCTCGTCCTTCGCCGGTAACGAGCTGCTGATCAGCCCGGACGGCCTGATCGACGACGGGCTGTTGCGGGCGGCCGATTGCGCGGGCCAGGCGTTCTCGCCGTCCGTCGTCGAATACGAGAAGGTCGTTCCGTTCAAAGTCCGTCTCCTCGAGACGGCGTGGAGCCGCTTCAGCGCCGGCGCCCGTCCGGATCTCCGGCCGGCCTATGAACAGTTCGGTCATGCCCACGCGCTGTGGCTCGACGACTACGCCCTGTTCCGGGCGCTGAAGGCCCGGTACAACGGCGCCTGCTATCTGGACTGGCCTGCCGAGCTGGTCCGACGCACCCCGGCTGCGCTCGCGCGGGCGCGGCAAGAGGTGGCGAACGAGATCGAGCTCGTTCGGTTCGCTCAATTCCTGCTCTCCCGCCAGGCGCAACGTCTCGAGCAACACGCGGATGACAGGGGCGTGCGGTTGATCGGCGATCTGCCGTTCTTCGTCTCGCCCGACTCGAGCGACGTCTGGGCCAACCCCGAGCTGTTCGTGCTCGGCAAGGACCACCGCCCGACGGTCGTGGCGGGCGTCCCTCCCGACTACTTCAGCGCGGACGGGCAGCTGTGGGGCAACCCCGTCTACGACTGGGACGCGCTTGGCGCGAGCGGGTATCGGTGGTGCGTCGACCGCCTTCGCGCGCTGCTGGCCCAGGTGAACGTCATCCGGCTGGATCATTTCCGGGCGTTCGCGGCCGCCTGGCATGTCCCGGCGGAAGCCTCGACGGCGCGCGCGGGCCAATGGGTCCGAGGCCCGGGCGCCGAGTTCTTCCGCGCCATCGAGAAGGAGCTCGGCACGCTGCCCTTCATCGCCGAAGACCTCGGGCTCATCACGTCGGACGTGACCGCGCTGCGTGAAGAGTTCCGCCTGCCCGGCATGCGGGTGCTCCAGTTCGCCTTCGACGGCAAGGCCGACAACCCGCACCTTCCCGACAACTACGTTCCGAACACCATCGCCTATACGGGCACTCACGACAATGCCACCACGCGCGGCTGGTACGAGGCGCTGTCAGCCCCGGAACAGCAGACCGTGTGGAAGTGGCTCGGGCGTTCCCCCGGCGCCGCGTCCGAGGTGGCGCCGGCGCTGTTGCGCGTGGCATGGGAATCCGTGGCCGCGCTCGCGATCGCGCCGCTGCAGGACCTGCTCAACCTCGGCAACGAGGCCCGGATGAACGTGCCGGGCCGCGGCGAGGGCAACTGGCGCTGGCGCGGTACGGAGGACATGCTGTCCGCACGCGCCCTGGAGTGGCTGCGCGACCTGACGAACACGTCGAGTCGCTCGCAGTGATCCTCTGGCGACGTGTGCGCGTTCGATCGGCACGGTGCGGATTCGCACCTCCACCGTGCGGAATCGCGAGTTGTCACTACACCTTCATCGGTAACCCCTCGACTTTCTGACTCTCCTGTTCGGCACGGCTGATGCAATGGTGAAGCAGTCATGAACGTCACCAATGGGGGAGGACACGCGATGAAGCGACTGGGCCGGTTGTGGCGTCGACCGCGCAGAGCGCGCCGGATGCTGGTGTTCACCCTCGACCGGCCGCGCCGGATCGATCGGGTAATCGACTTCTTCGGCGATCGGCGTCCCGCCGCCGCGGCGGTCATATCCCGGCTGGCGATGAGCCCGAGGGGAGGGTGTGCCGTGGATGACGACGCCGGCGGCGCGTGGGCGGTCGTGCTCGCCGGCGGTGAGGGGATGCGGCTCCGCTCCGTGACGCGCGCGATCGTCGGAGACGATCGCCCGAAACAGTACGTGCCGCTGATCAGCGGCGACTCGCTGCTCCACCAGACCCTGACGAGAGCGGCAGGGCTCAGCCCGAGGGAGCGGACGGTCGTGGTGAGCCAGCAGCATCATGCCGGCTGGCTCGCGGCGGAGCTCGGCGCTCACCGCGGGCTCACACTGCTGCTGCAGCCGGAGAACCGGGATACCGCGGCGGGGGTGCTGCTACCGGTCTACTGGATCGCCGCGCGGGACCCCGAGGCCACCGTGGTCGTCTATCCCTCCGATCACTTCGTGCTCGAGGAGGCGGCATTCATGGCCCACGTGGCCGAGGTGGTCGCGTTCGTCGACCGCCAGCGCGACGGGATCGTCCTCCTCGGCGCGCGCGCCATGGAGCCCGACACCGAGTACGGCTGGATCGAGCCGGGCAACGCGGTCGGTGCCACGGCGTCCGGCCCGATCTGCCGCGTGGCCCGCTTCCGCGAGAAGCCGACGCCGCAGGTGGCCGCCATGTGCCTGGCCCGGGAATGGCTCTGGAACACCTTCGTCATGGTGGCGAAGGCGAGCACGCTCCTGTCCGTCGCCGACGTGCTCCTGCCCGGGCTTCATCGTCGTCTCACGGCCCTGACGCCGTGTCTTGGCACGCGGCGCGAGGGGTGGGCGCTCGAGCGGGCCTACGCGTCCCTCCCTCGCCACAACTTCTCCGAGACGGTCCTGCAGGCCGGGCTGCCGTTTCTCTCGGTGTCGGCTCTTCCGCCGCTGACCTGGTCCGACCTCGGAACGCCGCAGCGGCTGTTCAAACTCCTCCAGGCCCTGGGGATCGCTCCGCCCTGGATGCGCGGACGCCGGCCGGCGCTGCAGGCGGCCCAGCGAGCCGGGTGAAGGGATGGGGAACGTGCCATGAAGCCCGGTCTATCGCCCTTCGGTGTGCATCTGAAGTCGGCTGTGCGGTTCCGCACGGTGGCGTGCGGAATCGCCCGAGCGGCCGTCGGGATTTGCGCGGCCGCAGAGCGCGGACGCCGGGTGACAGAGACAACTCCGTGACTTTGCGACCTTCCGCGACGGCGTCAGGTTTGGCGCGGTCCTTGCGGTGCAGCAAGGCGTGGTCGCGAGGGACGGACGCGAGGCACACGCACTGCGGCGAGTAGAGGAGAGGCTGCGAGTTCTGACCACCACGTCGGGCCGCACGCAAGGGAGCAATGGAACGATGAATCAGGACACCGTGAGCACCGCGAGGACTTTGATCGCCGAGGGCAAGGGCATCCTGGCCGCCGACGAGACGCCGGGCACGTTGACCAAGCGGTTCGACGCGCTCGGGATCCGCTCCACCGCCGAGAGCCGGCGTGCATATCGGGAACTGCTCTTCACGGCGCCGGACGCCGGGACGTCGATCAGCGGCGTGATCATGCAGGACGAGACGATCAGACAGAAGAGCTCCACGGGGATCCCGCTCGCGCAGCTGCTCGCGAGCCGGGGCATCGTGCCGGGGATCAAGGTCGATACCGGCGCGAAACCGCTAGCGCTCGCACCGGGCGAGACTGTCACCGAGGGGCTCGACGGGCTCCGCGATCGTCTCGCAGAATACCGGGGCATGGGCGCGCGCTTCGCGAAATGGCGGGCCGTGATCCACATCGCCGACGGGCTGCCGAGCCGCACCTGCGTGATCGCGAACGCTCATGCGCTGGCGCGCTATGCCGCGCTCTGTCAGGAAGCGAGCCTCGTCCCGATCGTCGAGCCGGAAGTGTTGATGGACGGACCGCACTCGATCGAGCGCTGCGAAGAGGTCACCACCATGGCGCTGCACGCCGTGTTCCAGGCTCTCGCCGAGCAGCGAATCTCGCTGGAATCGATGCTACTCAAGCCCAACATGGTCGTCCCGGGCAAGGCGAGCCCGCGCCCCGCGTCCGTGCAGGAGGTCGGGACGGCGACGCTGCGCTGCCTGCTCCGGACCGTGCCGGCGGCGGTGCCCGGTATCGTATTCCTGTCGGGCGGTCAGAGCGACCGACTGGCCACCGCCCATCTGAACGCGATCAATCGGCTCCCCGGGCCCAAGCCCTGGAAGCTCAGCTTCTCCTATGGGCGCGCCCTTCAGGATGCCGCGCTGGAGACGTGGCACGGGCGCAACGAGAACGTGACGGCTGCCCAGGAGGCGCTGTCGCATCGCGCCCGGTGCAACGGAACCGCCAGTCTCGCCCGATACACCGATGACATGGAGGCGATCCCGGCGAGCTCGGCGCAACGCCATGAGGCGCACGACGACTGAGAGGGACGATCCGCCGGGCCCGTCGCTCGGCGATCGCCGCATGTGAAGACGCCATTCGAATCATCAGGAGGGCATCATGGGAAACCCGCTCTCGGACAAGGAACTCGCGCTCATCGATGCGTACTGGCGCGCCGCCAACTATCTGTCGGTCGGCCAGATCTATCTCTATGACAACCCTCTGCTCAAGAAGCCGCTGACGAAGGAGCACGTCAAGCCGCGCCTCCTGGGGCACTGGGGGACCACGCCCGGCCTGAACTTCATCTATGCCCACCTGAACCGGATGATCAAGAAACACGACCTGAACATGCTCTACATCACCGGGCCGGGGCACGGCGGGCCCGGCCTCGTCGCCAACGCCTATCTCGAAGGGACCTACAGCGAGGTCTATCCGAATATCTCACCGGACGAGGAAGGCATGAAGCGTCTCTTCACTCAGTTCTCATTCCCCGGCGGGATTCCGAGCCACGTCGCGCCCGAAACTCCGGGCTCGATGCACGAGGGGGGCGAGCTGGGGTACGCGGTGTCGCACGCGTATGGGGCCGCGTTCGACAACCCGGACCTGATCGTCTCCTGCGTGGTCGGCGACGGCGAGGCGGAGACCGGCCCGCTGGCGACGAGCTGGCATTCGAACAAGTTCCTGAACCCCGTGACGGACGGCGTGGTCCTGCCGATCCTGCATCTCAACGGCTACAAGATCGCCAATCCCGCCGTCCTGGCCCGGATCAGCCACGAGGAGCTGGACGCCCTGTTCCGCGGCTACGGCTACACCCCGTACTTCGTCGAGGGCGACGAGCCCGCGGCGATGCATCAGCTCATGGCGGAGACGCTCGACGCGATCATCGAGGAGATCCGGCGGATCAAGGACGACGCGCGCCGCAACGGCGGCGGCGCGCGGCCACGCTGGCCCATGATCATCCTGCGCACGCCCAAGGGCTGGACCTGTCCCGAGAAGATCGACGGAAAGCGAACGGAGGACTACTGGCGCTCGCACCAGGTGCCGATGGGCGAGATGCACGAGAACCCGGGCCACGTGCAGATCCTCGAGCAGTGGATGAAGAGCTACAAGCCCGAGGAGCTCTTCGGCGACACCGGTCGGCTCAGGCCCGAGCTGGCCGCGCTCCCTCCTCGAGGGAGCCGCCGCATGAGCGCCAACCCCCACACCAACGGCGGCCTGCTCCTTCGTGATCTCCGCCTGCCCGATTTCCGCGACTATGCCATCAAAGTACCGTCCCCCGGCGCCGTCACCGCCGAGTCGACCCGGGCCATGGGGAAGTTTCTCCGGGACGTGATGAAGCTCAACATGGAGGCCCGGAACTTCCGGCTCTTCAGCCCCGACGAGAACAACTCGAACCGCTGGCAGGACGTGCTCGAGGTGACCAATCGCGCCTGGGTGGCGGAGACCCATCCGTGGGACGACCACCTGGCCCCCGACGGCCGGGTGATGGAGATGCTCAGCGAGCACCAGTGCCAGGGCTGGCTCGAGGGCTATCTGCTGACCGGTCGCCACGGCTTCTTCTCGTGCTACGAGGCCTTCATTCACATCATCGACGCGATGTTCAACCAGCACGCCAAGTGGCTGAAGGTCTGCAACCACATCCCCTGGCGTCGCCCCATCGCGTCGCTCAACTATCTCCTGTCCTCCCACGTCTGGCGCCAGGACCACAACGGCTTCAGCCACCAGGACCCCGGCTTCATCGACCACGTGGTCAACAAGAAGGCGGAGGTCGTCCGCGTCTACTTGCCGCCGGATGCCAACTGCCTGCTCTCCGTCACCGACCACTGCCTGCGTAGCCGCAACTACGTCAACGTGATCGTCGCGGGCAAGCAGCCGGCCCCCCAGTGGCTCACGATGGACGAGGCGATCAAGCACTGCACCGCCGGGCTCGGGATCTGGGAGTGGGCGAGCAACGACCGGGACGCCGAGCCCGACGTCGTGATGGCGTGCTGCGGGGACGTCCCCACGCTGGAGACCCTGGCCGCCGTCGACCTCCTCCGCCTGCACGCGCCCGACTTGAAGGTGCGCGTCGTCAACGTCGTGAACCTCATGAAGCTCCAGCCGCCGAGCGAGCACCCGCACGGCCTCTCCGATCAGGACTTCGACGCTCTGTTCACGACGGACAAGCCGATCGTGTTCGCGTTCCACGGCTACCCGTGGCTCATCCACCGGCTGACCTACCGGCGCAACGGCCACAAGAACCTCCACGTGCGCGGCTACAAGGAAGAGGGCACCACCACCACGCCGTTCGACATCTGCGTGCTGAACGACCTCGACCGCTTCCATCTGGTCAGCGACGTGATCGACCGCGTCCCGAAGCTCGGCGCGAAGGCCGCCTACGCCAAGCAGGCCATCCGCGACAAGCTGATGGAGCACAAGGCGTACATCGCGCGGTACGGCGATGACATGCCGGAGATCACCGGCTGGAAGTGGGGGCAAGGGGCCGGGGCATCGGCAGGCGGGCGTTCGACGGAGGCCGACAACGTCTGAGGAGGGGGGAACGCAGCAGTGATGGGAATGATGGCACTGACCGAGCGCAAGTCCTCCAAGGCCCTCGAGGCGCATCGGAAGAGGATCGGGGAGCGACACCTCCGCTCGCTCTTCGCCGACGACCCGACACGTGGCGAGCGCCTGACGGCCGAGGCGGTCGGGATCTATCTCGACTACTCGAAGAACCTGATCACCGACGAGACGCTCACGTTGCTCCGTGGACTGGCCGAGGAGTGTGACCTGCGCGGCCGCATCGACGCGATGTTCCGCGGAGACAAGATCAACGTGACCGAGGATCGCGCCGCCTTGCACGTAGCGCTGCGCGCCCCGCGGGGCGCGTCGATCGTGGTGGACGGTAAGGACGTCGTGCCCGAGGTCCACGCCGTCCTCGACCGCATGGCGACTTTCTCCAGCCGCGTGCGCAGCGGCGACTGGACGGGGCACACCGGCAAGCGGATCCGCAACGTGATCAACATCGGCATCGGTGGCTCCGACCTCGGCCCCGTGATGGCCTACGAGGCGCTCAAGCACGAGAGCGACCGCGCGCTGACCTTTCGTTTCGTCTCGAACGTCGACGCGACCGACCTCGCCGAGGCGACTCGCGATCTCGACGCCACGGAGACGCTCTTCATCGTCTCGTCGAAGACGTTCGCGACGCTGGAGACGATGACGAATGCCGAAAGCGCGCGGCGGTGGTTGCTCCAGGGTATGGGCGGGGACATCAAGGCGGTGGCCAAACATTTCGTGGCCGTGTCCACGAATGCCGCTGCGGTGTCGACGTTCGGGATCGACACCGCCAACATGTTCGGCTTCTGGGACTGGGTCGGTGGGCGTTATTCCATGGACTCCGCGATCGGTCTCTCGACGATGCTCGCGATCGGTCCCGAGAAGTTCCGGGCGATGCTCGACGGCTTCCACCAGATGGACGAGCACTTCCGCACCGCCCCGTTCGAGGAGAACCTGCCCGTGCTGCTGGGACTGCTCACCGTCTGGTACGCGGAGTTCTTCGGCGCGGACACCGTGGCCGTCCTCCCCTACGAGCAATACCTGAAGCGCCTTCCCGCGTACCTGCAACAGCTGACGATGGAGAGCAATGGCAAGCGCGTCACGCGCGGGGGTGCGCTGATCACGTATCCGACCGGGCCGATCTACTGGGGAGAGCCGGGGACCAACGGGCAGCACTCCTTCTACCAGCTCATCCATCAAGGGACGCGGCTGATTCCCTGTGACTTCATCGCGTTCGTACAGACGTTGAACCCGCTCGGCCGCCACCATGACATCTTGCTGGCGAACGTCTTCGCGCAGACGGAAGCGCTGGCATTCGGCAAGACCGAAGAGCAAGTGAAGGCCGAGGGGACACCTGACAGCCTGGTCCCCCATCGGGTCTTTCCGGGCAATCGTCCGTCGAACACGATCCTCATCGACCGGCTCACGCCGGGCACGCTCGGCAAGCTTGTCGCGCTCTACGAGCACAGCGTGTTCACGCAGGGCGCGGTCTGGGATGTCAATTCGTTCGACCAGTGGGGCGTCGAGCTCGGCAAGGTGCTCGGCCAGCGCATCATCCCGGAGCTCGAGAGCCGGACGGAGCCAACGCTCGACCATGACAGCTCGACGAACGCTCTCATCCGACGCTACCGGATGTGGAAGGGGGCAGGACGATGAGACGCGAGGGGCAGCAAAGGAGTCCGCGAATGCAACTGGGGATGATCGGACTTGGACGCATGGGCGGCAACATGGTTCATCGCTTGCTCGCCGGCGGGCATCGATGCGTCGTCTTCGACCGGTCTCCGACGGCGGTCGAGGAGCTCGCGCGTGCCAACGCGATCGTTGCCACGTCGGTGGGAGACCTCGTGAAGACGCTGGAGAGCCCCCGGGCGGTCTGGCTTATGGTCCCGGCGGCGGCCGTGGATGCGACTATCAATGAGCTCCTGCCGCATCTCACCCCGGGAGACATCATCATCGACGGCGGCAACTCGTATTACGTCGACGACATCCGGCGCGCGCGTGAGCTGGCCCCGAGAGGCATCCACTATGTCGACGTCGGGACCAGCGGCGGCGTCTGGGGACGGAAACGAGGCTATTGCCTGATGATCGGCGGCGAGGCTCCGGTCGTGGAGCATCTCGATTCGATCTTCGCGCAGCTTGCCCCCGGCGTCGGGAACATCCCCCGCACGCCCGGGCGAGAGAGTGTCGGTGGAACCGCCGCGCGTGGGTACCTCCACTGCGGCCCGAACGGCGCGGGCCACTTCGTGAAGATGGTCCACAACGGGATCGAGTACGGAATCATGGCCGCGTACGCCGAGGGTTTCAGCATCCTTCGCTCGGCCAACATCGGCAGGCGCGGCCACGCGGTCGATGCCGAGACGACGCCGCTGCGCGATCCCGAACACTATCAGTACGACTTCAATCTGCCCGACGTTGCCGAGGTGTGGCGACGCGGAAGCGTGGTGGCCTCGTGGCTCCTCGACCTTACGGCCGCGGCACTGAGCAAGGACCCGGAGCTCAAGGGCTTCGAGGGGCGCGTGTCGGATTCCGGCGAGGGACGGTGGACGATCAGGGCAGCGATCGACGAGGCGGTGCCCGCGCCCGTGTTGTCCTGCGCGCTTTACGAGCGCTTCAACTCGCGCGACGAGGCGGATTTCGCGGACAAGCTGCTCTCGGCGATGCGCTACGAGTTCGGCGGCCACCTCGAAAAGCCGTCGGAGTGAGGGACCAACGATGACGAAGACGATGGACGAGCTTTGCGTGAACACCATCCGCACGCTGGCCATGGACGCCGTACAGCGGGCGAACTCGGGTCACCCGGGAACGCCGATGGCGCTGGCCCCGGTGGTCTACTGCCTGTGGCAACGCTTCCTGCGCTTCGATCCCAGCCATCCGATCTGGCCCAATCGCGACCGATTCGTCTTGTCCGCCGGCCACGCCTCCATGCTGCTCTACGCCATGCTCCACCTGACTGGAGTCCGCGCCGTCAACCCCAAGTATGAAACCCTCGGACAGCTGTCGGTGACGCTCGAGGACATCAAGCGATTTCGGCAGCTGGACAGCAAGTGTCCCGGGCACCCGGAGTATCGCTGGACGTCGGGCGTCGAGACGACCACCGGGCCACTGGGACAGGGCGTGGCGACGAGTCTCGGGATGGCCATCGCCGAGCGCCGGCTGGCAAGCTACTTCAACCGGCCGGGGTTCGACCTGTTCGACTACGACGTCTACGCGCTGTGCGGGGACGGCTGCCTGATGGAAGGGATCTCCGGCGAGGCCGCCTCGCTGGCCGGGCACCTCAAGCTCGCGAACCTGTGCTGGATCTACGACAACAACCACATCACCATCGAGGGCAACACGGCGTTGGCCTACAGCGACGACGTCGCCACCCGCTTCATCGGGTACGGCTGGAACGTCACACGGGTGGGCGACGCCAACGATCTCGAGATGCTGGAGCGGGCCTTCGAGACGTTTAAACAGACGACCGATCGACCCACGCTCGTGATCGTCGACAGCCACATCGCCTACGGTGCGCCCCACAAGCAGGATACGAGCGCGGCGCACGGCGAGCCGTTGGGCAAAGAGGAAATCAAGCTCGCGAAGCGCAGTTATGGCTGGCCCGAGGACGCGGAGTTCCTCGTCCCCGAGGGGGTACGTGAACACTTCCAGGCCGGCGTCGGCGCGCGGGGGCAGGCGCTCCATGACGCCTGGTGGGCCAGGTTTGAGGGGTACAAGCGCGAGTATCCAGAGCTCGCCGACCACGGCTATCGTATGCTGCGGCGCGAGCTGCCGGACGGCTGGGACAAGAGATTGCCTACATTCGGCGCGGATGCCAAAGGCCTCGCGACCCGAGACGCGTCCGGCCAGACGTTGAACGTGCTGGCCCAGAACGTGCCGTGGCTGCTCGGCGGGTCGGCGGATCTCGGGCCCTCTTGCAAGACGCGTCTCGCCTTCGAGGGCGCCGGGGATTTCACCGCCGAGCATCGAGCCGGCAGGAACCTCCACTTCGGCATCCGGGAGCACGCCATGGGCGCCGTGCTCAACGGGCTGTCGCTCTCCAAGCTTCGACCGTTCGGGTCGGGATTCTTGATCTTCAGCGACTACGGCCGCGCGGCGATCCGCCTGAGCGCCTTGATGGAGCTTCCGACGATCTACATCTTCACGCACGATTCGATCGGCGTGGGGGAAGACGGGCCGACGCACCAGCCGGTGGAGCATCTGGCGTCCCTCCGCGCGATTCCCGGATTGATTACGCTTCGACCGGCGGATGCCAACGAAGCGGTCGAAGCCTGGCGCGTGATCATGCAGCTCCGCCACGAGCCGGTGGCGCTGATCCTGACGCGGCAGGCGGTGCCGATCCTGGACCGGACGCGATACGCCTCCGCGGAGGGCCTGCAGCGCGGCGCGTACGTGCTCGCGGATGTCGATGACGGGACGCCGGACGTCCTGCTGCTCGCCACCGGCAGTGAAGTAGCCCTCTGCATCGAGGCGCACGAAACACTCAAGGCCGAGGGCGTTCGAGCCCGGGTGGTAAGCATGCCTTCCTGGGAGCTGTTCGAGCAGTACTGCCGCGAGCATCCCGACTATCGCGAGCAGGTGCTGCCGGACGCCGTGACCGCGCGCGTCTCGGTGGAACAGGGCGCCACCCTCGGCTGGGCGCGCTATGTCGGCCGGCACGGCCACAGCATCGGCATGGAGACCTTCGGGGCGTCGGCGCCGTTGAAAGAGCTGCAGAAGAAGTTCGGGTTCGTCCCCGAGAACGTCATCGACGCCGCCCGCGCGCAGATCGCCCGGGCGAGGAGGTGAGCCATGCACGTGGCCATCGGATCCGACCATGCCGGCTTCGAGTTGAAAGAAGCGGTGAAGGCGTTCCTGGCCGCCGAGGATCACGAAGTCGTCGACGTCGGGACCCATAATCAGGAACCGGTCGACTATCCCGACTACGCGCAGGCCGTCGGCGCGGCCGTGCGAGAGTCGAGAGCCGAGCGCGGCATCCTCCTCTGCGGCAGCGGCGTCGGCGCCTCGATGGTCGCGAACAGGATCCCGGGCATCCGCGCCGGCCTGTGCCATGACACCTACTCGGCGCACCAGGGCGTCGAGCACGATAACATGAACGTGCTCGTACTCGGCGGCCGCGTCATCGGCATCGAGCTCGCCCGCGAGCTCATTCGCGCGTTCTTGAACGCCCGCTTCACCGGCGAGCCGCGGCACGTGCGCCGGCTCGCCAAGATGACCGCGCTGGAGAACCGGCTGCGCGCGCTCGAGGTCTTCGGTCAGTCCGTGTGGCTCGACTACATCCGTCGCAGCCTGATCGAAAGCGGGGAGCTGCGCCGGTTGATCGCCGAAGACGGCGTACGCGGCGTCACCTCCAACCCGGCGATCTTCGAAAAGGCCATCGCCGGGAGCTCCGATTACCGGGAGATGCTGGAGGCGCCGGAGGCGCGGGCGGTGGACGCGAACACGCTGTACGAAAGGCTCGCCGTTCGCGACATCCAGCAGGCGTGCGACGCGCTTCGGGGTGTGTACGAGGAGACCGCCCGGCGTGACGGCTACGTCAGCCTGGAGGTGTCCCCGCTCCTGGCGCACGACACGACGGGCACGTTGAACGAAGCCCGGCGGCTCTGGTCCGCGGTCGGCCGGGAAAATGTGATGATCAAAGTTCCGGCCACCGCCGAGGGCGTGCCCGCCATCGAGCAGCTCATCAGCGAGGGCATCAACGTCAATGTGACGCTGCTCTTCGCCCTCGAGGCATACGAGCGGGTCGCGGACGCCTACATCGCCGGCCTCGAGAGGCTCGTCGCCCGCGGTGGTGACCCGACGCGGGTGGCCAGCGTGGCCAGCTTCTTCGTCAGCCGGATCGACACCGCCGTCGATGCGCTGATCGACGGACGCGTGCAGGCATCGACGAATGCGAGGGAGCAAAGTCTCCTGCGCGGCCTGACCGGCCGGGTCGCCATCGCCAACGCCAAGCTCGCCTACCAGCGCTACCAGGAGCTCTTCGGCGGGAGCCGCTGGCAGGCGCTGGCCGCCCAGGGGGCCCGAACGCAGCGCCTACTGTGGGCCAGCACGGGCGCGAAGAACCCGGGCTATCGGGACGTCGTCTACGTCGAAGAGCTGATCGGGCCCGATACCGTCAACACCATCCCTCCGGCGACCTTCGAAGCGTTTCGGGATCACGGGCGGCCGCGCGCGAGCCTCACCGAGGATGTCGACGCCGCCCGTGACACGATGAATCGGCTTGCGCAGGTCGGGATCTCCATGGACGACGTGACCGACCGGCTCCTCGCCGAGGGCGTGCGGCTCTTCGAGGATGCCTTCACAAAGCTCTTGAAGGCCGTGGAGAAGCAAAGCAAGGAAGCGGGAGCGGGAAAGATCAATCGCCTGACCTACTCACTCCCCGCGCCGCTGGCCGCTGCGGTGAACGATTCCCTGACGGAATGGCGCGTTCAGGGCAAGATGCGACGGCTCTGGGGCCGGGATGCGTCAGTGTGGACCGGCAAGGACGAGGCCCACTGGCTTGGCTGGCTCGGAGTCACGAACGACCAGCTGGCCCACATCGACCGGTTGACCGCCCTCGCCCGCATGGTCCGGAGCGCGGGCTTTTCCCATGCGCTCCTGCTGGGGATGGGAGGATCGAGCCTCGGGCCTGAAGTCCTGAAGGCGACCTTCGGAGAGATCAGAGGCTTCCCGGAGCTGCACGTGCTCGATTCCACCGACCCCGCGCAGATGCAGACGTTCGAGAACAAGATCGATCTCAAGAACACGCTCTTCATCGTATCCAGCAAATCGGGCTCCACGCTAGAGCCGAACATCTTCAAGCAGTACTTCTTCGACCGCATGACGCAGCTCGTCGGCGCCCAGGGAGCCGGGCGGCGCTTCGTCGCCATCACCGACCCGGGCTCGAAGCTGCAGCAGCTCGCCGAGAGCGACGGCTTTCGACACGTCTTCTTCGGCTGGCCGGATATCGGTGGACGCTACTCGGTGCTGTCGGATTTCGGCCTGGTCCCGGCCGCCGTCATGGGCGTGGACGTGGCGAAGCTCCTGGACCGGACCGAGACGATGGTCTCCGCGTGCATGCCATCGGTGCCGGTCGGAGAGAACCCCGGTGTCGTGCTCGGTGCCATCCTCGGCGTCGCCGCGCGCAATTTCGGGCGCGACAAGGTGACGATCATCGCGTCGTCCGGCCTGCAAGCTCTCGGCGCCTGGCTGGAGCAGCTGCTGGCGGAGTCGACGGGCAAGGACGGCGCGGGCCTGATCCCCATCGATCGCGAAGCCCTCGGTCCGCCCGAGGTCTACGGCGAGGACCGTCTCTTCGTCTATCTCCGATTGCGGTCGGCCCCCAATGCGGCCAGGGACACGGCCGTCGCCGAGCTGGAACGCGCCGGTCACCCGGTCGTGCGCATCGGCGTCGACGACCCGTACGACCTCGGCGAGGAATTCTTTCGCTGGGAGATGGCGACCGCCGTGGCCGGTTCGATCCTGGGCATCCACCCGTTCGATCAGCCGGACGTGGAAGCCAGCAAGAGCGTGACACGGAGACTCACTGCCGAGTACGAGAGAACCGGGACGTTGTCCGTCGAGACGCCGATCTTCACCGAGGACGGGATCAAGCTCTTCACCGACGAGAAGAATGCGACCGCATTGAGGGGGCTGCTGGACGGTGAGCCGACGCTGGCCGGCTACCTCACCGCGCACCTCAGCCGGCTGGTCACCGGCGATTACTTCGCGCTGCTCGCGTACGTCGAGATGAACGAGGCGCACGAGCGGGCGTTACAGGCCATGCGCGTGGCGGTTCGCGACGCCAGACGTGTCGCGACGTGCGTGGCATTCGGGCCGCGCTTCTTGCACTCGACGGGTCAGGCCTACAAGGGCGGACCAAACACGGGGGTGTTCCTGCAGATCACGTGCGATGACGCCGTCGACCTGCCCGTGCCGGGACAGAGGTACACGTTCGGTGTCGTGAAGGCGGCTCAGGCGCGCGGCGATTTTCAGGTCCTGGTGGAGCGGAAGCGCCGTGCCCTCCGCGTTCATCTGGGCTCTGATGTCGCGGGCGGGCTCGCGACGCTGCACCGTGTCCTCACGGCCGCCCTGAAGGACCGAAACCGCCGGCCGATGACGGTGGATGGAGGACCGCGGTGACTCAGACGTCACCGTCGACGCGGCCAGACGTGATCAGCCTGGCCGACGAGGAACGCGTCAACGACGTCGTGCTCGGCGCCGTCCTCGGTTTGTGGGACGTGGTCAACGACCTGACCCGGCTGCGACCGTCTCGGCGAGACCGGTACCGGGTCACGATCTTCGGCTCGGCGCGCGCCACGCCGGGGAGCTTCGGCTACGAGGAGACCAAGCGCGCGGCCGCGATGCTGGCCGCCATGGGCTGCGACATCGTGACCGGCGGCGGGCCGGGCCTCATGCAGGCCGCCAACGAGGGAGCGTCGACCGCCCCCGAGCGGGCGCGGTCCATCGGCATCCGCGTCGAGCTGCCTTTCGAGCAGGACGTCAACGCCTTCGTCGCCCAGGCGTTCCGACACCGCACGTTCTTCACGCGCCTGCACCAGTTCGCGATCGCCTCCGACGCCTTCATCGTGGCCCCGGGCGGCATCGGCACCGTCCTCGAGATGGTGATGATCTGGCAGCTCCTCCAGGTGCGGCACCTGCAGGAGACGCCGCTGATTCTCGTCGGACCAACGTGGCCGGCCCTGATCGAGTGGGCCCGGCAGGCGATGCTCGCCTTCGACCCGCCCCTGGCCAATGCCGAGGACCTGGCGATCCCGCGCTGCGTGGCGAGCGCCGACGAGGCCCTCGCGATCATCCAGGCCCATCACGCCACGTGGCTCCGCGCAGAGAGCGCACCATAGAAAACCTGACCGCCGTCAAGGACGCCTTGCGGCAGGCGGTCGCCTTCATGCCGACGCTGGTGGTCGTCGAGGACGCGCACGCGTCACCAGGGGGCGTTCTAGTCGGCGCGGACGAGCGGGCGCCGCAGCGTCACGGCATCCGGCCGGGCAGCTGGATAGGCCGGCTTCCATTCGCTGCTATGCGATTTCGTATCTCAGGCCTCAGGGGCTCTGTGGTTGCATCGGGAACCACGGCGTCACCAGGTAGATCTGGAATGCCTGGATCCGGCGGCTTGGCCGGAGAATGTAGCCCACCACCTGGACGTACTCGTTCCCACGGAACCCGTGGTAGTCGCTCTGTCTGAGGCGGTGCAGGTCGATGGCGATGGCCGGGCCGTCCGCCGGTGCGAGCATCAACGTCTGGCTGCCAAAGTCGATCCACAGAACTCGGCCCTCGATGACCAGCGGCTGCTGCGGCAGAGTTGGCGGCTGGGGCGCCGCCGGCGACACAAGAATGACGAGGAGCAGGCCAAGGGTCGTGACGTACCGCCCGATATGCGCCATCACGGCTGCCCAACCCAAGCGGCCTCACGTCCGCGCATGGCTCACGAGCCGACTCGCTTCCGGCCAGCCTCGAAGATCTCCCGCATCTTGCGTGCCATCACGCTCCTGCCGATCGTTCGCTTCATGGATCCGCCAACGCCGGTCACCTGGTCGGTGAAGGCGTGGGTGGCCAGGACGACCACCGTCCCTTCGGGAACCGGCAGGAAACCCGCGACGGCCTGCTCGCCGTTGTAGCTCGTGCTCGCGTAGAACTGTCGCCGGACGAGCGCGTAGGCCGCACCGTCCGGCACCGCGATCTGGTGGGTCAAGACGTATGTCGCCTTGCCGTCGATCAGGGACTTGTCCCAGAAAAACGTCTCCCGCATCCGCGCGACGGTGGCCGTGGGGTAGCCGAGCAGGACGGCCTGGAGCGCGGGCAGGTACGTCTTCAGGCCCGGTGCCGCCTCGCTTGCCTTGCGCAGATCGGTGGCATGGTCGGTGACGCGGCCGCCACCGCGCTGATAGGGCGCGATACCGTTCAGGCCGGCGGTTCGATACGCCTGGTAGCGGCGGAGCAGCAACGTCCGGAGCTCCTGCAGGACGGCCTGCACACTGCCGCCGGCGCCCGACAGGGCAGCAAACTCACCGGCGCTGAAATTGAAGATTCCCTCCGGCCTCGCGGTCGACAGCGCCCGCGCCTCGTCGCTCGTGATCTCCAGTCTCGAGAAGTCGGTCAGACTGCCGACGCCCTTGAGCTCCGCCCACGCCTGCACCTGAGCGTCCGCGGTGACGATATCACCGGACATCACGCGGTCGCCGAGGACGGCCGGAGACGCCTTGACGAGGAATGCGATGGCGAACGACAGATCCCGGTCGCTCACTGGCGGCACGTCGGCGGTGACGAACTCTCCGTCGAGGACTCGCCGCCGGTCGGCGGCGGACAGGCGCACGTCCCTCAGCACCTGCTCTGCGCTCGGCGACGCGGATGCGGCTGACCACGTCGCGCACACGCCGCCGAAGCCGGCCAGCAGGACGAGCACGCGTCGACGGGTCATCGTCACCGGCTCGTTCTCCTCCGATTCGACGCTCATGGCTGTCCGATCCGAGCCGCCTCACCGTTCAGAATGTGGACGTCGCGCCGCGGGATCGGAATCTCGATGTTCGCCGCGGACAGCGCGGCGTGCACGGCGATGGCGAGATCGCTGAGACACGACTCGGCGTCGTCGATCCTGGTCCAGACGCGCAGCTCGAACTTCAGCGCACTGTCGCCGAAGCCGGTGCACAGCGCGAGGGGCGGTGGGTCCGAGACCGCCATGGGATGCGCCGAGGCGACGGTCCTGAGAATCTCGAACACGTGTCGTGGGTCGGCCGAGTAGGCGACGCCAATGTCGAGCGTCACTCGGCGCAGCGTGTCCGACAACGTCCAGTTGGTGACGCGCTCGGATGTCAGGGCGGCGTTCGGGACGATCACCTCGGCGCCGTCCCACGTCCGAATGGTGCTCGCACGAATGCCAATCTCACGGATCCGGCCCTCGAGCGTGCCCACCTGAACGGTGTCCCCCACGTCGAGGCGCCGCTCCACCAGGAGGATGAGTCCGGACACGAAATTCGCCACCACGCCTTGCAAGCCGATGCCGACGCCGATACCGAGCGCGCCGGCCACGATCGTCAGCCGGTTGAGATCGATCCCGAGCGCGGCGACCGCGAACACGACCCCGATCACAACGATCACGTAGTGCACGATCGTGGCGAGGGCGTACGCTGCCCCGTGCGGCAGGCGCACGCGCGGGTAGACTTCTTCGTCGAGGACAAAGCGGACGAACGACGAGACGACGAACACCGCCCCCACGGTGAGTGCGAACGCCGCGACGTCGCCGAGCGACAGGCTCACGGCCCCGCGGACATAGCGCGCCGCGAGCACTGTCGCGCCCGCCGACGAGATCGGCCCGATCAGACCGAGGGCGGAAAGCGCGAAGTACGCCCACGTGCCGAGGAAGAGCCAGCGCAACGACAGGGTTAGCCGTCGCTGTACCAACGGCCGGTGCCGCTGCACGATCCGCAGGTCACGAAGCGGAAGCGCCCGAAGGGCATAGGCGATGAACCCTTCGCCGACCCGCACGCCCGCGTACAGAACGAGCGCGGCATAGTCGCTGCCGAGCACTGCGTTACCGAGCAGCCTCGCGAGGCGCATGTACCCGCCCGCGCCCGTGAAGAGGGCGGCGACCAGCAGGAACATCTGCGCCCAGAGGACCACCACGAGCGCGCGTTGCCATCCGAGGGCAAGCTCCCGGCCGCGGGCCCGCAGGAGGCGCTCGGACCGCACGGCGAGTGCCAAGAAGACGATGCCGCACACCATCTGAAACAGGAACACCCGCTGCTCCAGCACCGGAACGACGGAGCAGACGTCTCGCACGCGATCGACGAGGAAGAAGGCCGCGAGCGCGTAGACTGCCGGCACGATCGCCGGCGAGGCGATGCGGCGCACGATCCGCACCGCGGGGAGGAGCACGAGGATCGACACGGCGCTGATGACGACGCGCGGAGACTGCGGGTAGATCCAACCGGTCGGGATCAGCGTGACTACGAGCGCGGATGACCACGGCAGCTCGAACACCTGCGCGGCCGCCGCTTCGCTCGGCTGCTTATCGGCGCTGCCCCGCGCCGCGCGACGCAAGAGGTGCATCAGCACCAACGTCAGTGCGAATAGCACCATCTGGAGGGGGAGGCGCGCCATCTGGCCCGCCATGTAGTCGCGGGCCCCCTCGACCATGTCTCGGGCGGCTTCGTGCAGCCGCTGGCTCATGTCCTCCGACATCAGCGTGCGGGCTTCGGGGGCCCACATCGGCGGCGCGTCGGGTGCCAGGAGGGACCCTACCCGCGCGTTCTCAGTCTTCCCGATTCTGGTGAGGGCCTCGTCGCAGCGGGCGATCTCCTTCACCGTGCGATCTTGCAGTGCCAGGACATATGCGAGCCCGTCGTCGGCGTTCCTTCGAGCCGCCGCGATGACGGCCATCGTACTGTCGATCTGCTCCAGCACCGTCGGCGGGGCCGCCGCTTCGCGCGCGCTCGCTTGCGTGGCCACCCACGTCGCGCGCATGGTCTCGATCTGTTCGACGCGCTGCTGCGCAAGCGTCGCGCGCTTGGTGAGCTTGCCGTTGAGCACGACCAGCCTCGAACGCATGGCCTGCCACGAATCGGCCAGATTGGCGAGGGCGTTCCCCGAGGGTAGTGATGCCAGCGTCGCTGTCGTGGTCACGTGGCGCTTGTCGATCCAGTCGGCGGCCCCCGTCAACTCGAGCTCGGCGTCGCGGAACTCCGAAGCCTCCGGCGCGTGTGCCGAACGTAGCAGCGTGGTGGCTTGCTCGGCGCGCTGGGCGATCTCGGGGATCGGAATCGGCGTGATCGTGCTCGCCGCACCCTGCGCGGATTGGACCGCCGCGGGTGCCGGGCGGGCGGCCGGCTGCGCGGACGCCGCGACAGTGGATCCCAGCAGAACGAGCGCAGCGAGCGCGTGCCCCGTCGACACGAGCGCGCGAGCGCGCACGCCCCTCGGCCTTCTGACCGCCATCACCACTGACCGATCACTTTGCCTACACCCCGCAGCGTTTAGGGAGCAAGAAGTGCGCCAGAGTCGCCGGAGGCCCCTCCGCCGCAGTTCGCATCGCGGCCCACCATGAGCCTTGCGCGCACGCGTGCACCCGCGCACCGCGGCGTGCGGTGGCGCACGACGATGTGCACGAATCAGCGCGCGACGTTGTCCACTGGCACTCAAACAGTCGCTAATCCTGCCGCCGGCACCTTGGCAGGCTCGATGCAATTCGCCAGTGTCGAGTGCAACGAAGGATATTTGGCGCGGGGCGACATCAGCGCCAGGAGGCACATCATGGCCAGAAAACACGATTCATCGCCGGGAAAAGGGAAGCGGAATCCTGCGGCCCAAGCTGAAGATGTGCGGAAGCGAATCCGCGACCTTACCGCTCGAGCGCTGCGCGAGGGCAAGGTAGGGCCGAGCGAAATATCAGCGGTGGTGCAAGAGACGCTGGAGGACGCCGCAAATGCGGTCCAGCGGGCGATGCCGAAGTCGCGAACCAGCGTACTGCGGCAGGTGTCGGCCGGGCTCCGCGATGCGTTGCACGCGGTCACGCAGGCCGGGGCGCAGACCGTTCGTCGAGCGCGCGAGGGCGGGCGCGAAATGGTAGAGCACACGGCGCCGCTGACGGCCAAGCACCTCCGGGCGGCCAACGACGAGTTCTTGCGCGCTGTCAGCACATTTGCGGATCGCACGTCCGCCGATCTGGGCCAGGAGCTGCGTTCGTTCGTGACCCGCGCGCGGCGCACCGGCGGCCGCGTACGCGCATCAGCCCAGCAGGCCGCGCGGGCCGCCGACGGCCGATGGACGGAACTTGCTGACGAGGCGGTCCGCGCGGGCATGTCCGCCGCGCACGCAGCCAGCCAACTCGCGCTCGCCGCCAAAGGGATGTTCGAAGGGTTGGGCGAAGCGATGTCGCCCCGCAAGTCGCCCCCTCGCGAACAGACTCGACGCCCCGCGCCGAAAACAACAAAAGCCAAGCGGGCGCGCGCGTGAGCTGTCAGAGCTAGACGATGGCGTTCCTATTCAAAATCGCCGATCTGGATCGATTACACGAAATCATCCGCGTCTGCTCCATTGCCGGCTTCGGTGACATTTTCAAGCAAATGGGTCTCGAAGGCGCTGCTGAACGCGCCAGCAATTTCATGGGGTGGAAGTATGCGGATGAGATCGCGCACCTCGAACGACCCCAACGTGTACGCCGGGTTCTTGAGATCCTCGGGCCGACCTTTGTCAAGCTTGGGCAGATTCTAGCGACTCGCCCCGACCTGTTCGGCCCCGAGTGGATCACCGAATTCGAAAAGCTCCAGTCACAAGCTCCCCCGCTGGACTTCGAAGAGCTTCGTCCTCAGATCGAGGAGGATCTCGGAGCACCGCTCGAGGAACTCTTCGAGAAGGTGGACACGACGCCCCTCGCCGCCGCTTCGGTGGCCCAGGTTCACCGGGCGACGTTGAAAGACGGGACCGACGTGGTGCTCAAGATTCAACGGCCGGGGATCCGACCGAAAATTGAAGCCGATATGCGCCTGTTGGCCTATCTGGCGGGGTTGGCCGAAAAGCATGTGCCTCAGCTGGCCGCCTATCACCCTCAGAAGGTCGTCCAGCAATTCGCGAAGTCGCTGCAGAGCGAGCTCAACTTCATGACCGAGGGACAGAATGCCGAGCAGGTTGCTGCTAGTTTTGAGGGCAATGATCAGATCCTAATCCCCAGGATCTATTGGGAATGGACACGGGAACGCATCAACGTCCAGGAATTCGTGGATGGGATCCCCGGCGTGGACCTGCGAGCCATCGATGCAGCCGGAATGAATCGCAAGCGCATTGCCCAGACAGGGGCCAGTGCGGTGCTCAAGATGATCATGGTGGATGGGCTGTTCCACGCCGATCCGCACCCCGGGAACTTTTTCATCTTGCCGGGAGAACGCATCGCCTTCATCGACTTTGGCATGATCGGACGGGTCTCTGAGGTCAGACGGCAACAGATCATGAAGCTGCTGCAGTCGTTGCTGCAGAATGACGCGGAGGGCCTCTGCGCGATTCTTTTGGAGTGGGCGGGCAGAGAGGGAGACGACCCGGGAGAACTGCAAGCAGCCGTGGAGGACTTTCTGGGCAGGTATGCCGGGAAATCGATGGGTCTCATGGATCTCTCGGCGATGGTTGGGGACTTGTTGAGCTTGGTCCGAGACAACAACCTGACGATGCCGCCGGATCAAGCCATGCTGCTCAAGGTGTTCGTCTCGCTGGAAGGGGCATTCAAGAAGCTCGACCCCGACTTCGACATCATGGTTGCCATACAACCCACCATTAACGAGGTGGTCCTCGACCAGCTATCGCCGCGAGCTCTGGGGAAACGCGGGCTCAAGGTTCTCACGCAATATGTGGAGTTGTTCGCTGATCTACCCAAGGAGATCCGTCGGGGAATCTATACCGCGAAGACCGGTCATCTGAAAATACGCGTCGAGCTAAACCCGAATGACATGCAACAGATGGTCATGCGAGGTGCCCGCCTGGTGGCGTTGGCCGGCATCACCTCGGCCGTGCTGATCGGCGGTTCCATTCTCATGGCTCTGACGAAAAAGCCGAAGAGATGAACCGCGTATCTGCCCAAGTACAGCGAGAGGCTACAGGACGCGGCGGAAGAGATCGGGGTAGGTGGTGACGAGCCCGTCGGCGTCGACGTCGATCTCGCGCACGAAGTCGCCGTCGAGCGACTCGTAGCGATAGCGCCGGAACGGCTCGAGGCAGACGTAGCGCTGCGGGCTGATGGTGACGCTCCCCTGGGGCATCACGATGTAGACCATGCGTAAGTCCGCAGATTGTCCGGCGCGCAGGTTCAGGCGGCGAATCGGCAGGGTGTTCGTGAAGGGTGTCATGGGGAGGTCCACGTCGATCGCGCCGTCGAGCTCGGATCGGGGCGCCCCCGCGCCGTCCCGCCAGTGGCCGGCCCCGTCGGCGGTCAGCACGATGGACGCGCCGCCGCCGATCGTGTCCACCTCGGCCCGGCGCACCCGCCAGGCCCCGTCGCACACGATCCGGAACCGCGCCCCGAAGCGCGCGCCCTCCTCGTCCCCGACGACCACGGCCTCGGCGACGATCTCGTCCGCCCCCTCTCGGACGACGACATGCTGAAGCCCCGCGCCGGCCCAGTCCTGCCAGCGCGCCTCGATCGTCCGGCTCATGTGTATGCTCCTTTCACAGGGAGGTGCACATGCCACATCCTCTGGTCATCCAGCTCCGGTTCACGCGCAGCGAATGGGTCCGTGGCCTCAAACCTGTGACACCGGACGAGGCCGCGCGCCGCTTCGGCACCATCAATCCGATCTCATGGATGATCGGGCACCTCGCCTGGCAGGAGCAGCTCTACTTCCTCGAGCGTGCCCAGGATAAGGTTTCGGTGCCCGAGGTGAAGCAGTTCGGCTTCGGCAAGCCCCTCACGGTACCGCCCCTGGAGGAGGCCTGGTTCTGGTGGCGAGCGGTGACGAAGGCCGCCGATCCCTACCTCGACACCCTCAAGGGATCACGGCTCACACGCAAGTGGAAGCGCGAGACCGGCGGCGAGACGCCGGGCACCAAGCTCCACCGGACGACGTATCACTACTGGTTTCACCTGGGCGAGTCGCAGGCGGTGCGCCAGATGCTGGGGCACACCCGCCTGCCGACCTTCGTCGGCGGCTTCGGGAAGAGCGCTTACCGCCCCGAGCGCTAACTCGTCCGGGTCTTGAGGTACGAGTTCTTCACCGCGATCTTGTCGCCCTTGAAGGTGAAGACGTCGCAGCCGGTGACCTCGACCTTCTTGCCGTCCGCGGTGGTGCCCGTGAAGAGCCACTCCGAGAGCCCGCGGTCGCCCGACACGAAGTGCCGCGCGTCGCCGAAGTGCACGTCGGGGAACCGCTTGAATACCCCGGCGAAGCCCTCGCGCACGGCATCCTTCCCGATGAAACGCTTTCCCCACGGATCGGGCCCAGCGGACAGCTCGAAGACGCAGTCGTCCGCCATGAACGTCATGAGAAAGTCCACGTCGTGCCGGTTCCAGCCCTCGCCGAACGCTTCCAGATCCTTGACCGTGACCATGTTGTGTCCTCCGTGCCCGTCACGATCCGTCCGCCTCGCGGCGGCGTCAAGCGACCATTTTCCGTGCGCGTTGTATGGGGGCGGCGTGGGCGCGCGACGGGATGTATGGGGTAGCCTAGAGGCCATGCGAGGCGTCGCCGAGGGGGTGATCGCGGTGCGCCGGGGCGAGGCGTCGGCGGCCGCCTGGTCCTTCGCGTACTTCTTCTGCGTGCTCGCCAGCTACTACATGCTGCGGCCGGTGCGCGAGGCTTTCGGGGCCGCCGCCGGCGTGGAGGGCCTGCCGTGGCTCTTCACCGGCACCTTCCTGGTCATGCTGGCGGCGGTGCCCGTGTTCGGCGCGCTCGCCGCGCGCTTCCCGCGGCGCACGCTGCTGCCCCTGATCTACACGTTCTTCATCGCGTGCATCCTGGGCCTCTTCGCGCTCCTGCGGAGCGGGGCGGCCGCGCCGTGGGCGCCCGCCGCCTTCTTCATCTGGCTCAGCGTGTTCAACCTCTTCGTGGTCTCGGTGTTCTGGAGCTTCATGGCCGACATCTGGCACGAGGAGCAAGCCCGGCGCCTCTTCGGCGTCATCGCCGCCGGCGGGAGCGCGGGCGCGCTGGCGGGCCCCGCGCTCACCGCATACCTGGCCGGGCGGCTGGGGCCGGTGAATCTGCTGCCGATCGCGGCGACGATACTCGTCGGAGCGCTCGTCTGCATCGTGCGCCTGCGGCGGTGGGCTAGCCCCCTCACCCTGAGGGGGGAAGAGGCGCCGCTGGGCGGCAGCGCGCTGGGTGGAATCACGGGGGTGTTGCGGTCCTCGTACCTCCTGGCCATATGCGTCTTCGTGGCGCTGGGCACCGTGCTCGGCACGTTCATCTACTTCCAGCAGGCGCAGATCGTCCGCGCCGCCTACGCGGATCCGGGGGAACGCACGGCCGTGTTCGCCGCGATGGACCTGGCCGTGAACGCGCTCACCATCGGCGCCCAGCTCTTCGTGACCGGCCATCTCGCCGCGCGTTTCGGGCTGTCGCGCCTGCTGGCCTTCCTCCCCACGCTGAGCCTGGCCGGCTTCGCCGCCCTCGCCATCGTCCCGACGGCGGCCGTGCTGATCGTCTATCAGGTGCTGCGCCGCGCCGCGACCTACGGCGTCACCGGACCGGCGCGCGAGGTGCTGTTCACCGTGCTCGGCCGCGAGGACAAGTACAAGGCCAAGAGCGTCATCGACACCGTGGTCTACCGGGGCGGCGACGCGGCCAGCGGCTGGCTGTTCGCGTGGCTCACCGCGCTCGGCCTGGGGATCTCCGGGATCGCGCTTGCGGCGCTGCCGTTGGCGGCCGTCTGGATAGCCGTCGCCTTGTACCTCGGGCGCCGCGAGGAGGCGCTACGGCATGAAGGAGCGACCACATGAAGCATGAGGTCCCTGGCGTGCAACCACTCTCGCGGCGCACGGCGCTACGTCTGCTGGGCGCGGGCGTAGTGGCCGGCGCGGCGTTGCGTGCCGCGCACGCGACCGCCGCCGTCCTGGAGCGGCGCATCCCCTCGAGCGGCGAGACGATCCCCGCTCTCGGAATCGGCACGTGGCGGGTCTTCGACGTGGGTGCCTCGGCGGCCGACCGCGCCCCTATCAAGGAGGTGCTGCGGCGCTTCGCCGAGCTGGGCGGCAAAGTCATCGACTCCTCGCCCATGTACGGCGCGGCGGAGACGGTGGTCGGAGACGTCGCCACCGAGGTGGGCGTGCTGGAGCGGCTCTTCCTCGCCACCAAGGTATGGACCAGCGGGCGCCAGGCCGGCATCGCCCAGATGGAGCAGTCGTTCCGCCGCATGCGCACCCGCCGCGTGGACCTCATGCAGGTGCACAATCTCCTCGACTGGCAAACCCACCTGCGCACCCTGCGCGAGTGGAAGGCCGCCGGCCGCATCCGCTACGTGGGGGTGACCCACTACCTCTCGAGCGCCTACGACGAGCTGGAAAGCGTGCTGCGTGCCGAAACCCTCGACTTCGTGCAGGTGAACTATTCCCTGGGCGAGCGCGACTCGGAGCGCCGCATTCTCCCCCTCGCGCGCGAGCGTGGCGTGGCGGTGCTCGTGAATCGCCCCTTCGCCGAAGGCGCCCTCTTCTCGCGCGTACGCGGCAAGCCCGTGCCCCCGTGGGCGGCGGAGATCGACTGCGATTCGTGGGCTCAGATCTTCCTCAAGTGGATCCTGGCCCATCCCGCGGTGACCTGCGTCATCCCGGGCACGGGCAAGCCGGAGCATCTGCTCGACAACATGAGGGCGGGCGCGGGTCGTCTGCCGGACGCCGCCATGCGAGAGCGTATCGCCGCTCTGTTCTGAAGAGCCCACGCCCCCTCACCCTGCCCTCTCCGGCCCCGCGGGCCCTTTCGGGCCATATGGACGAAGGTCCAGTAGGCAAGGGTCCGGCCCAACCCTAGAGTGGTGGGAGAGGGGGTGATGACATGGAAACCTGGTTGATCATTCTGGTGGTGTTGCTCGTACTCGGTGGTGGGGGCTACGGATACACGCGTTGGCGCAGGTAGCAGAAGAAGAATAGACGCCCTCACCGCACAAGGCGTCGAGATCGGGCTGGCCTTGACGGTGAGAGGGAAAGGGGGACCGTTTCCCCGTTATTCGGCGAGTTCGCCCGAGAAGCTTGGCCTAGGCCGGCGGGACCTTTTGTCGGGTCGCCGCCGTGCCATCACCATGCCGATCCACCTCCGAGGCGCGCGAAGCATGTTGGCGGCAATCGCCAGGCCGCCTATCAGTATCAGGCAACCGACCAGGTAGATCCCAAACGACATTGCTGTCCCTCCTCGTCCACTCGTGCCTCCTGCAGCGCTCGTCTTCAATCTAGGCGATACGATCCCCCCGGTCTATTGGACAAAGGTCACCCCCCGATGTGCACCACGGGACGCTTGGTGGGGTCGGGCTCGGCCTGGCGCAGCCCCTCGTGGGTGACCGGCGCGATGTCGCCCTGGTCGAAGGCGACGTACTAGCGGAGCGCCCGATCCACCATGGCCTGCGCTTCCTTGACGATGGCGCCTAGGTGGGCCTCGTCCCTGAAGCTCTCCGCGTAGATCTTGTAGATGTTCTCCGTCCCTGAAGGCCGCGCCGCGAACCAGCCGCTGGCAGCGATCACCTTGAGGCCACCGATGGGCGCGTCGTTGCCGGGGGCGCGGGTCAGCTTGGCCGTGATGGGCTCCCCCGCTAGCTTCGACTCCGTCACCGCTTCGGGTACCAGCTTGCCCAGCCGCGCTTTCTGCTCGGGGGTGGCCGCGGCGTCGATCCGCGTGTACGCGGGCGCGCCCAGCTCGGCGGTGAGCGCACGATAGTGCTCGCCCGGGTCACGGCCGGTCCGTGCCGTCATCTCCGCGGCGAGGAGATCCAGGATGAGCCCGTCCTTGTCCGTCGACCATGCGTCGCCATCCTGCGCGAGGAAGCTGGCCCCCGCGCTCTCCTCGCCGCCGAAGACCAGCGTGCCGTCGAGGAGGCCGCCCACGAACCACTTGAAGCCGACCGGGACCTCGTAGAGCCGCCGCCCCGCCTTGGCGACCACCCGGTCGATGATCCCACTGCTGACGACGGTCTTGCCCACGGCGGCGCCGGGAGGCCAGCCGCGGCGCGTCTCGAGCAGATAGTGGATGGCGACGGCGAGGTAGTGGTTGGGGTTCATCAGGCCGGTCGGCGTCACGATCCCATGGCGATCCGCGTCGGGATCATTGGCAAAGGCGACCCGGTAGCGGTCCTTGAGGGAGACGAGCCGGGCCATCGCGTGCGGGCTCGAGCAGTCCATGCGGATCTTGCCGTCGTAGTCGAGGGTCATGAAGCCGAAGCGCGGGTCGATCGTGGGGTTCACGATCGCGATGTCGAGCCCGTGCACGGCGTTGATCCGCGTCCACACCGGCAGCGATGAGCCGCCCAGCGGATCGACCCCGAGAGCGAGCCGGGCACCGCGGATCGCCTCCACGTCCACGACCGCGGGCAAGCCCTCGACGTACGGAAGAATCAGGTCGTGCGAATAGACCGTCGCGGCCTTGCGCGCCCGCTCGAACGGCATGCGCTTGACCGCCGCGTTCCCGCCGCGCAGCAGCTCGTTGGCGCGCTCCTGTACCCACTTCGTCACGTCGGTGTCCGCGGGCCCGCCGTTCGGCGGGTTGTACTTGAAGCCGCCATCCTCCGGCGGATTGTGGGAGGGCGTGACGACGATCCCGTCGGCGAGGCCGGTGGTGCGCCCGCGATTCCAGCGGAGGATGGCGTGCGAGATCACCGGAGTCGGCACGACGCCGTCGTCCACCTGGATGATCGTCTCGACGCCGTTGGCGGCCAGAACCTCCAGCGCGGTGCGCTCGGCCGCGCGCGACACCGCGTGGGTGTCCTTCCCCATGTAGAGCGGCCCATCGAGGCGCTGGGCGTGCCGGTACTCGCAGATCGCCTGCGTGGTCGCGAGGATGTGCGCCTCGTTGAACGAGCCGCGCAGCGGCGAGCCCCGGTGGCCGCTGGTGCCGAACGCGACGTGCTGATCGGGATCGCTCGCGTCGGGGGTACGCTCGACGTAGGCGCGCTCGAGGTGCGCGACGTCGATCAGCATCTCCGGCGGCGCGGGCTGGCCGGCGAGCGGCGACGTGGCCATGCCTCAGTGTGCCATCGGGCTCCTGGGGCGGCCAGTGTCTATTCCCTGCGTCAACCCGGGCACGGGTAAGCCCGAGCACCTCCTCGACAACGTGAAGGCGGGCGTGGGTCGTCTGCCCGACGCCACCATGCGAGAGCGAATCGCCGCGCTCTTCTGACCGCGGTCTTGTCGGTGTCGCTGAGAGGTGCGCGCGCCGCGCGGCGCATGTCCTCCACGCGCTCCGCGCCCACGCTCTGCAGCATCAAGTACTCGTTCGCGTCCAGCCAGGCCATCGTCGTCTGCCTCCATTCGGTTCCAAGGTACGGACGCGGGTGAGCGAGGAGCTCGCCTCGCTCACCCGCCGGTCTCCGTCAGGGCGCGTTGACTTCCTGCGTCCGGGGCGCGTTGACTTCCTGCGTCCGGGGCGCGTTGACTTCCTGCGTCCGGGGCGCGTTGACTTCCTGCGTCCGCGGCGCCTGGAGTTCGTCCGGCTTCGCGGCGTGCGAAGTGGCTACGGCGGCGAACATCAGTAGACCGAAGATCACGAGTGCGTACCCCATCTGGCGTCCCTGCGTCATGTGTCGTCCCTCCCTTTGTCGGTTTGACCATCGACAGCCGGCTTCGTGAAAGAGCAGACGCCGTGCCATCGAGAAGAGGCGCGAAATCATTGGCGTTGCCGCGATGAGCCGCGTCTCACGCCGTTCCACGCCGAAACCCGGCGGTTCACGCTGAAACCTCCGCGGGCCGGCGCGCGTGGTCGGACCGTTCGACCGTTTCATGCTGGAACGCGGTTCCGAACTGAAACGGGCCCTCAGCGCATCTCAATTGAAGAGGCGCGATTCGGCGCGGGCCTCAGAGACGTGGCGTGTGGCACGCCGCTTGCCCTGGAGAGTAGACTGACTCGAGGAGGAATTGCATGCCGGTGCCGCTCGTCCTGACATGTGTTTCGATGATCGCGTTCGGGATTCAGTTGCTCATCTTCGGCTATCTCTACTCCTCGCACCGCGTGCGCTTCTTCCAGTACCTCCTCCTCGCCTGGGGCGCCTACACGCTGTCCAAGGGCCTCAAGCTCGTGGACGTGCTCGTGCTCGAGGTGGCCCCGTCGAGCTTCCTCACCGAGATGGCGCCCATCGCCGCCGTCGGTTTCACGCTGGCCGCGGCCTGCGCCTATCGCTGGGACTATCGGCTGAGCGCGCGGCACGTCGTGGCCGGCCTCGGCGTCGCGGTGGTCCTGGCCTTCGCCGGCGCGCTCGGCCAGCGCGAGGAAGGGCAGCGCCTGGTGGGCGTGGGCCTGGGCCTCGTGCAGATCGCCGCGGGCGTGCTCTTCTGGCCCCCACGCGACCGGGCGATGCGTTATCGCGGCGAGCGGCTGCTGGCCGGCCTCCTCACCCTGTGGGGCACTCACCGCATCGCGATGCAGTTCGTGAACGCGGAAGTGGGCTCGATGACCTATATGGCGGCGCACGGCACCTTCATCACGCTCTACTTCCTCGCCACCTTCGCGGTGATCATCATGGTGCTGGAGCGGGCGCGCACCGAGAGCGAGCGCCTGCACGCTCGCCTGCGCGACGCCGAACGCCTGGCCACCGCGGGCGAGCTGGCCGCGGGCATGGCCCATGAGATCCGCAACCCGCTCGCCGCCATCGTCAACGCCACCGCGCTCCTCACCGACGAGGCGGGCCTCACCCCCGCCGAGCGCGCGGCCACGCTGGGCGCGGTGCGCACCGAGGCGCGCCGGCTCAACCGCATCCTGTCCGACTTCCTGCGCTTCGCGCGTCCGCAGGCGGCGCAGCGGGCCCCCGGCGACATCGCCGAGGTGATGGAGCACGTGGGCGCGCTGGTCCGCGAAGACCGCAGCCGCGCCCCTCGCGTGGACGTGCGAGTGGCCGTCGACCCGGAGGTGCCGCATTTCCCCTTCGACCGCGACCAGGTCACCCAGGTGCTCTGGAACGTGGCGTTGAACGGCGTGGAGGCCATGGACGGGCGCGGGCGCCTCTCGCTGGAGGTGGCGCGCCGCAACGGCGACGTGGTCCTGGCCGTCAGCGACACGGGGTCCGGCATCCCCGCCGATTGCCTGCCGCGCGTGTTCGAGCCGTTCTACTCCGGCAAGCCGAACGGCAGCGGCCTCGGCCTCACCATCGCCGAGCGCATCGTGGCCGCGCATGGCGGGCGCATCGAGATCGACTCCGAGCCGGGCCGGGGGACGCGGGTGACGCTCCTGTTCCCGCTGGGGGCCGCGTGACCATGGCGCATCTGCTGGTCGTGGACGACGAGCCCTCGGCGCGCACCACGCTGAGCCTGCTCCTGCGCAAGCGCGGCCACCACGTGCTGGAGGCCGACGGCGTCACCGCCGCCGCCAAGCGCCTGACCGAAGAGGTGTTCGACCTCGTCGTCACCGACCTCCGCATGCCCGACGGCGACGGGCTCGACGTCCTGCGCGCGGCGAAGGCGCATGCCCCCGGCACCGAGGTGATCCTGCTCACCGCCTATGCCGAGTGGAAGTCCGCCAAGGCGGCCATTCACCTGGGCGCACTCGACTACTTCGAGAAGGGGCAGGAGCCCGACGAGCTCTACCACCGCATCGACAAGGCGCTGGCCGGCCGCGCGCTCCGGCAAGAGAACGAGAACCTCCGCGCCCAGCTGCGCAAGCGCTACGGGCTGTCCGGCCTTGTCGCTCAGTCGCCCGCCATGCACGCCGTGCTCGACCTCGTGGAGCGCGTGGCGCCCACGGACGCCACCGTGCTCATCCAGGGCGAGTCCGGCACCGGCAAGGAGGTCATCGCCAAGGCCGTGCACCACGCCAGCGGCCGGGCGGTGCGGCCCTTCGTGGCGGTGAACTGCGGCGCGGTGCCGGAGACGCTGCTCGAGTCCGAGCTCTTCGGCTACATGCGCGGGGCCTTCACCGGCGCGACAGTGAACAAACTTGGCTTGTTCGAGGAGGCGCACGGCGGCACGCTGTTCCTCGACGAGATCGCCGAGATGCCGGCGGCGCTGCAGGTGAAGCTCCTGCGCGCGCTCCAGAGCGGCGAGGTGCGGCGGCTCGGGGCCACCCAGCACGCCACCATCGACGTGCGCGTGATCGCGGCCACCCACGGCGATCTACCGACGTTGATCAACGCGGGGACGTTTCGCGAGGATCTCTTCTACCGGCTGAACGTCATCCAGATCGCCCTGCCGCCGCTGCGCGACCGGCGCGAGGACATCCCGGCCCTGGCCGAGCATTTCCTGGGGCGCGTGGCGGGCAAGCTCGGACGCGGGTTGCGGCTCTCGCCCGAGGCGGTGGAGCGCCTGCTGCGCTATCCGTGGCCGGGCAATGTCCGCGAGCTGGAGAACGCCATCGAGCGCGCGGCGATCCTGGCGCGGCGTGAGGAGATCGCGCCGGAGGATCTACCGCCGCACGTGTCGGCGGCGCTGCAGCTGGGCCCCTCGCCGATGCTGCCCCGCCAGGTGACGCTGGCCGAGGCCGAGCGCGAGCACATCTTGCAAACGATCGAGCGCTTCGGCCGCAACCACTCCGGCGCCGCTGAGGCCCTCGGCATCGGGCGTACCACGCTCTGGCGCAAGCTCAAGGAGTACGGAATAGACCGGTAGCGGGTATTCTTCCCCGCGCCGTTTCATTTCGAAACGACCGGCGCCGGCCGGCGATGCGCAACCCAGTGAAATCACGCGCCCGGTAAATGGCATCGCGCTTGATTGCGTCCTACGGGCATGCTCACGCTCATCAAGCCCGACAGCGTCCGGCGCATCGACAACGTGATCGACTTCTTCGGCGCGACTCATCCCAGGGGCTATTCGGCCCGCAGCGCCACCAGCACCTCTTTCGCCCACCGCGACTCCAGACGAGGCGGCGGCCCGTACGTGATCCCGCTGATGAGGCGCACGCGGCCCTCCGCCTCCTCCGGCGTGTCCTCGAGCACGTCCTCTACGGCGATGTCGAAGCGGGCGAGGCCGCTGAACACGCGCGGGGGCGCGCCGGCGCGGCCCTTCAGGTAGACGATCCGCTCCGGCTCCACGAAGAGGAAGGTCGCCACCCGGCGCGATTGCAGATTTGACGCGCTCCGGCTGCGTAGGTTAATGGCCAGGCGCAGGGTCTTCGGGTCCACCGCCAGTAGCTCCAGATAGGTGCAGAGCATCGGGTGGGGATAGCCGTCCGGCCCCAGCGTGAGCATCGGGATCACGCGCCCGAGCAGCGGCGGCAGATCGTGCTGCGAGAGCAGGTGCAGCAGGTTGTTCGGGAGCGCGCGGCCCAGCGAGCGTGACACGGCTATTCCCCCCTCAGATCTTCGACGAACGTGGCGACCAGGTCGTCGATCAGCGCCATGACCTCCGCCCCCGAGCGGCGCCACGGCCCGCGGGCCTGCCGCTCCACCTGCCAGACCAGCGCGGGCACGGGCGCTCCCGCTGCGGCAACGCCGCCGGCTCGCGCGGGCTCGCCCAGCACCGCCACCTGCCGCTCCACCGCGAGCCGTACCGAGCCGATCCCGTACGTGCCCGACATGGGGAGATAGAACCCGCGCAGCTCGTTGGTGCTCACCTCGCGCACCGCCACCACCAGCCGCAGCCGATCGGGACTCTTGGGATCGGGCCGCGGGGCGTTCGGGTCAGCGAGGAGGGCGTCCTCCACGCGCTTCTCCACCACCTCGGGGGCGAGCTGCGGATGATCCGGCGTGAACACCACCTCGATGGCCACGCGCCGTACGCCTTTCAGGCCCGGCCACGCGCCCTCCGCGACCGGCGCCGCCAGCATCAGCCCAAGCGCCAGGCCCAGGGTCGCCGCGGACTGCATGCTGCTAGTACCCGCGTGCGCGATCGACCGCGTGCAGGAGCGGCTGGCCCGCCAGGAAGCGCTTGAGGTTTTCAACGAAGAGCTGCGCCACCACGCCGTCGCGCTCCGGGTGGAGCCCACCGATGTGCGGCAGCACCGTGATCCCCGGCGTGGTCCAGAAGGGATGCTCCACGGGCAGGGGCTCCACCGCGAACACGTCCAGCACCGCCCCCGCAATGATCTTGCGATGCACGGCGTCGACCAGATCGGCGTCCACGATGAGCTCGCCCCGGCCGAAGTTCAGGATGTGCGCCGTCTTCTTCATCTTAGCGAGCCGCGCCGAGTTGATGTAGCCGCGCGTCTCCGGCGTCACCGGCAGCAGCAGGACCACGTAGTCCGACTGCGCCAGCACCTCGGACGTCTGCTCGGGCGGGTACACGCGCTCCACGTGCGGCACCGGGGCCGGGTCGCGCTTGGTCCCGATCACGCGCATCTCGAGGGCGGCGGCCTTGCGCGCCAGCTCCACGCCGATCGCCCCAAGACCCAGGATGCCCAGCGTCTTCCCCGCGAGGGTGTCCGAAACCCGCCGCGTCCACTTGCTGGTCTTCTGGTCCTCCACGATGGCGGCATAGGGCTTCGTCAGGTGGAAGAGGGCGCCCAGGATGTTCTCCGGCATTTGCACCCGATGCGTGCCCCGCGCGCAGGTGAGGGTCACGCCCTTGGGAAGATCGGGGAGAGCCAGCCAGCCCTCGACGCCGGCGGTGAGCGACTGTATCCAGCGGAGCCGCTCAGCCTTCGGCAACAACCCGGGCTTGCCGCGAAACGCGAGGAGCGCCTCGCAGCGCGCCCAGTGATCCGCCGGCGGCTCGGCAGCGCCCTTCACCGCGATCACCTGCACCTCGCCGGCGAGGCCGGCGTCCGAGATGGCCTCGCGGTACGGTCCGTCGTTATCGTGCCAGAGGATGACGAGGGGGGCGGGCATAGGGCAAGCGGCAGTGTAAACTCGCCCCCATCATGACGCAAGCCAGGGCGCTCGTGGTCGGCGCCTCGGGGCAGGTGGGCGGCGCGCTGCTGACCGCGCTGCGGGCCCGCGGCCACGAGGCCACCGGGACCTACGCCGGCCACGCGGTGGAGGATGCCTGGCCGCTCGACCTCAGGAACGGCGACGCCGTCGAGCACGCCGTCACCTTCGTGAAGCCGGACTGGATCTTCTGCCCCGCGGGCCTGAGCCATGTGGACTACTGCGAGAGCCACGCGGAGGAGGCGATGGCCATCAACCGCGACGGCCCGCTGCACCTCGCGCGCATGGGTCAGCGCTTCCGCGCCCTCTTCGTCTACTACTCCACCGACTATGTCTTCGACGGCGCCGCCGGCCCCTACGCGGAATGGGACGCGCCGCGCCCGCTGAACGCCTACGGGCGCAGCAAGCTCGAGGCCGAGCGCGCGCTGCTTGAGGCCATCCCGCGCGCGCTGGTGCTGCGCACGTCCGTGGTCTACGGGCCTGAGGCGCAGGAGAAGAACTTCGTCTATCAGCTCATCCGCGCCTGCCGCGAGGGCAAGCCCTTCCGCCCGGTGACGGATCAGCGCGCCAGCCCGACGTACAATCCCGACCTCGCCGCCGCCAGCGTGGAGCTCTGCGAGCAGGGCGCCGCCGGCCTCTACCACGTGGCCGGCTCGGACACGCTGGATCGCTGGGCCTTCGCCCGGCTCATCGTGGAGGCGTTCGCGCTGGACGGCTCGCGCCTCACGCCCGGCAAGACCGCCGAGCTGAATCAGCCCGCGACGCGCCCGCTCGACGGCGGCCTGCGCGTGGACAAGGCGCAGGCCGCCGTGAGGACGCGTCTCCGCGGCGCCGCCGAAGGCCTGCGCGCCATGGCTAAGGGGAGAGAGACATGACGCGATTCGACCCGGACTTCGCCACCGCGACGCAGGCCCTGGCCGCGCTCCGCCGCCGCGCGATATCTTCACGCGAGCTCACTGCGCGTGTTTTCGAGCGCATCCGCAAGCTCGACCCCGCGCTCAACTGCTTCGTCACGCTCGCGGAGGAGCAGGCGATGGCGCGCGCCCGCCAGGCCGACGCCGCCCGCGCGCGCAAGAAGCCGCTGGGCCCGCTCCACGGCCTCCCCGTCGTGGTGAAGGACAGCTGGGCCACTGCCGGCCTCCGCACCACGTCGGGGTCGAAGAGCCTCGAGCAGCACGTGCCGCAGGAGGACGCGGTGGTGGTGGCGCGGCTCAAGGCGGCGGGCGCGGTGATCGTAGGCAAGACCAACGCCCCGGAATGGGCGGCCGACTGGCAGTCCTACAACGAGGTGGCCGGTACCTCGCGCAATCCCTGGGATCCCGCGCGCACGCCCGGCGGCTCGACGGGCGGCGGGGCGGCGGCACTGGCGGCTGGGCTCGGCTTTCTCGAGATCGGGAGCGACATCGCGGGATCCATCCGCATCCCCGCGAGCTTCTGCGGGGTGTACGGCCACAAGCCCAGCTGGGGCGTAGTGCCGCTGCGTGGGCATATCCCACCGCCGCCGGGCGTCCAGGGATCGCACTCGGATCTACCCGTGGGGGGGCCGATCGCCCGAGGCGCCGCGGATCTCCTGCTCGAGCTGGGCGTGGTGGCGGGCCCGGATCGCGACGAGGCGGTGGCCTATCGGTGGACGCTGCCCAAGGCGCGCCGGGGCCGGCTCCGCGACTACCGCATCGGCTACGTGCTCGACGATCCGTTCTGCCCCGTGGACGCGCCGGTGAAGGCCGTGCTGGCGGACGCGGTCGCCGCGCTCCGTGAGGCGGGGGCGCCCCTGACCGAGGGCTGGCCCGCAGGCATCGACGCGGAGTGGCACTGCCTCCTCTATCGCCGGCTCCTGAACGCGTTCTTCTCTCAGACGCTGACTCAGGCGCAGTTCGAGGCGACGCGCGAGGCGCGGGCCAAGGGCGCGGATGACCCGTGGTCGGTTGGCGTGGCCGCGCTCCACCGCGAGTGGCTGCCGTGGAGCGCCGGGCGGCTCCAGGCCCGCGCCCAGTGGCAGGAGTACTTCAAGGGCCACGACGCGTTCCTGATGCCGGTCGCCTTCGTGCCCGCCTTCCCGCACGATCACTCGATGCCCATGAGTGATCGGCGCCTCGCGACCGCGGCGGGCCCGCGGTCCTATCTTGAGCTGAACCGGTGGATCTCGTTCGCCACGCTAACCGGCTGCCCCGCCACCTCGGCGCCAGTGGGGCGCACGCGCGAGGGCCTGCCGGTGGGGCTTCAGATCATGGGGCCGTATATGGAGGACGCGACGCCCATCGACATCGCCGCCCGCATGGCGGACGTGACGGGCGGCTTCGCAGCGCCCCCGAGCATTTAGCCTCCCTCGTCACCTTGCGGGGCGGGCGGGGTGAGGGGCGCGCACACCGGCGCGATGTCGGCCAGAGCGCGCTGCAGCCGCTCGATCTCCACGGCCATGGTCTTCAGCGCCTTGAGCCGCGCGTCGATCTCGTCTTTCGTGTAGACGGAAAAGGTTCGGCCGGCGATCATCTCGTTCGGGTCGGTCGTGGTGCTCTGGTGAATGAACTGGGTACAGAGCATGTTCCCGCTGGGATGAGTCGGACAGTCGATCCGCCGCGTCTGCATCCGCACGATCTCCTCGGCGGCGAAGGCCGGCGCCGCGAACGTCGCGGGTAAAACCAGCGCGAGCGACAAGGCCACCGTGAACCGCAGGCTGGGGAAGCGCATGGGGGATCTCCTTATTCTGCCCGTCACCGGCGGCCGCGTCGCACGGCGGCTCCTCTGGCGGGTCGCAGTCGGGGGTCGAACGTGAAAGGTTCCGGGCGGCCCACGCGGATGCGCTTGAAGTGCGGGTGGCGTGGGTTCAGGAGGTAGTTCAGCTCGTGCGGAATCACGGCCGACGGCGCCGCGAGGACGGCGGTCTCGCCCGCGGCCACCCAGCGGGCGCCCAGCTCCGGCAGCGCTGCCGGCGCCGGGTAGCTCCGCCAGCCCCGCGGCAGCTCGGCCACGCGCGCGCGGCTGATGGCCAGGCCATCGGGGATCTCCGCGGGGACGGCCACGTACGCCTTGGCGAGATCGTCGTCGTCGAGGTGCACGAGGAGCTCCATGACCGCGAGCGAGAGCGTGGCGGAGGCGTAGACCACGGCCACGCCGCGCGGGTTCCACCGGCCGCCGTGGCGGCGCGCGCCCTCGCCGTCGAAGGCCGCGGTGTGGGGCTGGGTGAGGCGCCAGACGCGGATCAGCTGTAGACGCCGTGCTCGATGCGGCCCAGCACGGTCACCACTTGCTCCGCGCCGAGGTCGGTGTCCAGGAGCGCCAGCGGCGCCGCGCCACGGAGCGCGCGGTTCGGCTTCTGCAGCCACTGGCCGGCCTTGTCGGGGGCGCCGAGCACGCTCTCGGCCTCCGCCGCCACCCGGGCCAGACGCAGCAGCCGGTCCGATTCCGCGGCGGAGAGCTGGCGCTCCTTCTTGCGCCGCGCGTGGGTACGGGCGGGGAGGCCCACGACGCGCGCCACCAGGGGAAGCTCGATCCGGTACCGCCGGGCCAGCGCCTCGAGCGCCCCGTAGGGCAGCCCCGTGCGGGTCCGGTCGATGACGGCGGCGTAGTCGGCCAGCCGCGTCCGGAGTACGCCCCATCCACCGAGGCTCTCCGCGATCATCAAGGCCGTGACCATAGCGCCTCCCCGTAGGACATCTGGCACATATTATAACGCCATCTGGCAAGCCGCGCCGGGCTAGTGGTGGGGTGCCGGCGCCCCGCCGCCGCCGGGCCGGGACGCCTGATGGCCCAGCTCGATGGGGATGGCCGCCTTGGCGAGCACGGTGAACACGAAGGCGCCCAGCGCCCAGAGCCCCGCGGCCACCGTGATCTCCACCCAGCTCGGCACGTAGTGCGGGATCTTGCCCCAGGGCTCGGGCACGAAGCCGGGCACGATGGTGCCGACGCTCTTCTCGATCAGGATGCCGATGAAGAGCATCGCGCAGAGCGTGTAGAGGAGCGCCGGTGTCCGGCGCACGCCGTGCACGCTGAGGAGGGCCGTCGCGGCCACGATCAAGGCCACCGAGGTCCAGGCCCAGGGGACGAGGTCGCGCTGGCCGTGGAGGCCGAAGTAGAGGTACACCGCGCTCTCGCTGTGATGCGTGGTCCGGTAGAACTCGGTGAAGAGCTCCGAGACCAGGATCACCAGGCACACCTGGGCGGCCACCGTGGCGATCATCGCGAGCTTCTGGATCGTGGCCTCCGGGATCTGATAGGCGGTGTTCCGCCGGATGACCGCCAAAATGATGATCATCAGCGCGGGGCCGGCCGCGAAGGCGGTGGCGAGGAAGCGCGGCCCGAGCAGCGCCGTGTGCCAGTACGGGCGCGCGGGCAGGCCGGCGTAGAGGAACGACGTCACCAGGTGCACGCTCACCGCCCACAGGATGGAGAGGAACACCGCGGGCACGTAGTAGCGCGGGTTGGGCTCGCGGCCGCGGTAGTGGCTGTAGAGGATGTAGAACGGGATCGAGACGTTCAGGGCCAGATAGCCGTTGAGCACGAGGATGTCCCACGCCAGCATCGAGCGCGGCCAGTTGAAGATGCCGATGACGGGGGTGAGGTGCCAGAGCCGCGCGGGGCCGCCCACGTCCACCACCACGAAGCCGATGGCGGTGACGAGGGCGGCCACCGCGAGGCCCTCGCCGAACAGCACCGCGCTCTTGAAGTCGTGGTCGTGCAGCACGTAGGTCGGCATCACGAGGATGACGGCGGCGGCGGCCATGCCCACCAGGAAGGTGAAGCACGAGATGTAGAGCCCCCAGCTCACGTGGTCGTGCATGCCGGTGGCGCTCAGGCCCTCGCGCAGCTGTATGGTGTAGGCGAAGGCGGCGCAGAGCATGACCAGCGTGAGCGTGGCCATCCACACGTGGTAGAGGACGTGGCCGCGCGTGATCTCGCGGAGGCCATCCATGAAGAAGCCGACCAGGGTGGCGCGGGGCGGGGGAGCCGTGAGGGTGCGCATCCGCGTCAGTCCATGTAGTACCAGAACTTCGGCTCGGTCCCGAGATCCTCCTTCAGCCGGAACACCTTCTTGTTCGCGAGCACCCAGCGGATCTCGCTGTCGGGGTCGAGGAGGTTCCCGAACACGCGCGCGCCCGTGGGGCAGGCCTCCACGCACGCCGGGTTCTTGCCCTCGCGCGTGCGCTGGATGCAGAAGGTGCACTTCTCGACCACGCCTTGCTTGCGGAGCCGGTTGCCCAGGTAGTGCTGGTTCGGGTTCACCTCGTCGGCGGGCACGACGGGATCCGACCAGTTGAAGCGGCGCGCGTCGTAGGGACAGGCGGCGATGCAGTAGCGGCAGCCGATGCACCAGTTGTAGTCCACCACCACGATGCCGTCCGGCTCCATCCACGTAGCCTTCACCGGGCAGACGTCCACGCACGGCGGGTTCTGGCAGTGGAAGCACTGGGTACCGATGTAGAAATGCCCGGCCGCAGGCACCTCGTGGAAGAAGTTATCCTCGGCGTGGCCGAAGTCGATCTGGCCCTTCTTGTGCTCGTGGATGCGGATGTACTGGATGCCGGTGCGCCGGTCCTGGTTGTTCTCCTTCACGCAGCCGCGGATGCAGTCCATGTAGCCCCGGCACTTCGAGATGTTGAAGGCGTAGCCATAGAGCACGCCCGGCCGGGGCCCGGTGGCGCTCACGTCGATCTGCTGGCCGGTGCGGAGCTGATGGCTGCGCTCGAGGCGGCGCACGGTGTCCGACTTCTCCTGATCGGTCATGAGGCGGAAGTTCCCCTGGAAGTACTCCTGCCAGTCGAGGACGGCCTTTTCCTTGGCCTCCGCGGACGCGATCGGGTTGCACGCGGTCTGGAAGAGCCCGAGCCCGGCGAGGAGCCCGCCGGCGATGCCTCCCAGCGCGGTGCGCCGATCCACCTCGCGCTCCAGCAGCTGGCGGAAGCCGGAGAGATGCGGGTCCTCGGCGGGGTCGAGGCCTTCCGGCGGGGGCGTGGCGGCGGCGAGCTGTCGCACGCGCGCGAGCCCACCGTCGGCGTGGCCGCTGGCGCACCCGCACCCGCCACCACCGCACCCGCACCCACCACCGCCGGCGGCGCTCTGGGCGGCGCGCGGCTGAATCACGGGAAGCGGACGGATCATCGTCATTCTTGTCTCCCGGCCACGGCGGGCCATCGCGTGTCCCAGCGCGGCGAATGCGGGTTGTGGCACTGCGCGCAGGCGTACACCACCCGGGGCGGCGCCCAGCCGCCCGCGCGCTTGCCGTGCGCGCCGCTCGCCCAGTCGCTTGCCTGGCGGCTGTGGCACTGGGCACACACCTGATAGCTGTGATCGAAGCCGACCTGGCTGCCCCCGAGGGTGCGGAGCGTGTGGGGAGTGTCCGGCGTGTGGCAGGTCGCGCAGGACATCACCGCCGGCGGCGCGTGCTTCAGCGTCACGCCCCAGTGGGCGCGCTTGGGCGAGCCCGCGGGCCCGCGCATCTTCTCCAGCGGCACCGTGTGGCAGGTGGCGCAGGGATACTTCTCGATGGCGGGCGTGCGCGCGAGCACGGAGAAGCGCGGCCGATCGGGATAGCCTTGCACTTCCACCCGCGCCGCGCCCGCCAGGAAGGCCTCGGTGGTGAGCCCGGCGTTCGGGTTCGGCGCCTGGGCGTGCTCCGTGATCTTCAGCACCGGCACCGGGGCCGGCTCCTGCTGGCACGCCGCGAGGACGAGCGCTGCGGCGGCGAGCGCGGCGAGCCTCATCGCCCGGGCTCCGCCGGGCGCGCGAAGGCCTCCGCGGGCGGCGCCGCGAGCGCGTGACATTGCCGGCAGGTCACGCGCTCCGGGTGGCTCGTGCGGAATTCGTCCACCGCACCGGGGCCCGCATGGCACGCGCGGCAGTTCTCCCGCAGCTGGAGTGCGTGCGGGATGGGCGGCGGGCTGCCCGGCATAGCGGCCCCGCGGAGCAATGGCGGCGCGACAGTCTCCCAGCCGCTGGCATGGAAGGCAGGCCGCCCCGCCTGCGGCACGTGGCACTGGCGGCAGGAGAGAAGCTCGGGGTGCGGCGTGACGGGCGCGTAGGCCTCGAAGCGCGGCGCCCAGCCGCCGTCGCCGTGGCAGGCGAGGCAGAGGCGGCCGCCGGCGTCGGCTTCGTCGATCGCGTGGGGGATCACGGGCGGCGCGCCCGGATAGGCACGGCGCGCGTAGTAGACGGCGCGCGTGCGCTTGCGGTTCGGATCCTTCGGCATGGACGCGTACTCCGCGGCGGCGTCGACGCGCGCATACATGCCGGCCTCCGTCGGCAGCGTGGGCGTGGGCGCGGCCTGCACGGGCAGGACGCGCGCCGGCCGCTCGCCCGCGGTGAGGCTCAGCCCCACGACGACGACCAGCGCCGCCATCAGCAGCACGCCGAGCCCGATCAGGAAGATGCGCGACCGGTCCACGCCAGTCATGACTGCGGCGCCGCTCTCAGGCCCGCTCCACCTTCACCGCGCACTTCTTGTAGTCGGGCTGGCCGGAGATGGGGCAGTAGGCGTCCAGCGTGAGCTCGTTGATCAGGAGGCCCTCATCGAAGAACGGCACGAACACCTGGCCCTCGGGCGGCCGCGCGCGCCCGTCGATCTGGGCGGGCAGGACCAGCGCGCCCCGCCGCGTGACGAGACGCACACGATCGCCGTGGCTGATGCCGAGCTTCCGCGCGTCGGCCGGGTGCAGCTCCACGTACGCGGCGGGCACGGCCTGATGCAGCACGGGCACGCGCCGGGTCATGGATCCCGAGTGCCAGTGCTCGAGCACGCGGCCGGTGTTGAGCCAGAACGGGTACTGCGCGTCCGGCATCTCCGGCGGCGCCTCGTAGGGCCGGAACCAGATCCAGGCGCGGTGGTCGGGCTTGCCGTAGAAGTCGAAGGGCGCCTTGGCGGCCGGATCGTACTGGCCGTTGTAGCGCCACTTGGTCTCTTTCCCGTTCACGAAGGGCCACATGACGCCGGGCCGCTTCTTCAGCTCCTCGTAGGGCGCCATCTCGTGGTCCGGCCCGTGCTGGAAACGCGAGTACTCCTTCCAGATCTCCGGCACGTGGGTGGCCTCGCTCCAGGGGAAGAGCTTCTCGAAGCCCATGCGCCGCGCCACCTCGATCATCTGCCAGGCGTCCGACATGGCCTCGCCCGGCGGCGTCAGCATCTTCTCGAAGTGCTGGGTCCGTCGCTCGGAGTTGCCCCACATGCCCTCGCGCTCGATCCACATCGCCGCGGGCAGGACCACGTCCGCCACGTCCGTCGTGGGCGTGGGGTAGACGTCCGAGACCACCACGAAGCGGTCGTCCTTCTTGAGCCCGTCGCGATAGCGGCGGAGCTTCGGGAGCGTCAGCATGGGATTCGTGACCTGAATCCACACGAAGCGGATGTCGCCGCGGTCCAGCGCCCGGAACATCTCGATGGTGTTGTAGGTGGGCTTGGCCGGGATGCGCTCCGCCGGGACGCCCCAGATCTCCGCGGCCAGCTTGCGCGACTTCTCGTCCGTCACCTCGCCGTGGGGCAGGCGATTGGTCAAGGTGCCGACCTCGCGCACGGTGCCGCAGGCACTGGGCTGGCCGGTGAGGGAGAAGGGGCTATTGCCCGGCGTCGAGATCTTCCCCACGAGGAGGTGGATGTTGTAGACGAGGTTATTGATCCACGTCCCGCGCGTGTGCTGGTTGAAGCCCATGCACCAGAAGCTCATGACTTTCCGCCGTGGGTCCCCATACAGGGAGGCGAGGTAGCGCAGCTCGCGCGCGGGCACGCCCGAGAGCGGCTCCACCTTCTCCACCGAGTAGTCGGCCAGGAGCTCGCGGTAGCGCTCAAGCGTGATGGTCTTCGGTTCGTCCTTGAAGGCGAACTTGTCCTCGAGCCCGTAGCCGATGTTGGTCTTGCCCTCGTGGAAGGACACGTGGTCGCGCACGAAGCCGGTGTGCACCCAGTCGTTCCGGAATATCTCGTGGCAGATCGCGTTCGCGATGGCGAGGTCGGTCTGGGGGTTGAAGAGGATGCTCCGGTCGGCGGCCATGCTGGTCCGCGTCCAGCGCGTGGCCAGGTCGATGATCTTGACGTCGGGGTTCTTCAGCCGCCGCTCGAGGAGGCGCGAGAACAGGACCGGGTGCATCTCGGCCATGTTGTTCCCCCACAAGACGAACGTGTCGGCGTGGTCGATGTCGTCGTAGCACCCCATGGGCTCGTCCTGGCCGAAGCTCGTCATGAAGCCCGTGACCGCGCTCGACATGCAGAGGCGCGCGTTGGCCTCGAGGTTGTTGGTGCCGATGGCGCCCTTCATGAGCTTCGAGGCCACGTAGCCGTCGGGAATCGTCCACTGGCCCGACCCGTAGATGGCCACCGCGTCCTTGCCGTGGGCCTTGATGGTCTCCGCCATCTTCGACGCCACGAGGTCGAGGGCCTCCTTCATGGGGACGGGGACGAGCTTGCCGTCCTTCCGCACCAGCGCCCGCGTGAGCCGGTCCTTGCCGTAGAGCGCCATCACCGAGTGATAGCCCTTCACGCAGCAGAGGCCGCGGTTGACGGGGCTGGCGGGGTCGCCTTTCACCGCGACGGCCCGGCCGTTGTTGATCCCAACGAGTAGGCCGCACCCGACGCCGCAGAAGCGGCACGGGGTCTTCTTCCACGCGACGCCGCCGTCGGGAGCTGGCGTCTGGGCCTCGGCGGTGGCCGTGGGTCCGCCGAGTCCCTTGAAAAGAATGCCAGGGAACATGGCCTCGGCCGCGCTCACCGCGGCCCCGGCCGCCATGGACTTCAGCAGCTCACGTCGATTCATGGCGGGCCTCCTCACGGGGGACGGGAGCGATGTCGCCTTCGCCCACGCCGGCCACCAGGGCGAGCCCCTCGAGCGCGGGCAGGCGGGCCAGCGCCTCCTGCAGGGCGTCCTCAGCGGCCTCGTCCGGCGTGTCGGTGACGACGACGAGGAGCTCTTCGTTGACGGCGGGGATGATCTCACAGCCGGCGAGCCCGCGCAGCGCCGCCGCCAGCGCGTCGCGCTGGCCCTTCACCGGATACGCCAGATAGCTCTTGATGGGCATGGCTTCACCCTCGCGCCCGCAGGCGCGACGCGTCAGGGCTTCTTTGTCAGCACGCGGCTCGCGCCCGGATGCACGGGGATCGTGATGCCGCGGAGCGCGGTGTCCTTCGAGACCTTCACCCCCTCGGCGCTGCCCGCGGCCGCGAGATCGGTACCGTAGACGACGCCCACCAGCTTCTCCACCTCGCCGTCCGGGGCCTCCGCCGTCGAGACGAGGAGCGCCGCGGTGGCGACGGTCGCGACCGGCTCGCCCTGCCCGGGATAAGTATAGGGCGGGATCGTCATCGCCACGAGGCCGGTGCGCTCGCCGACGAGGCGCGTCACCGCGTCGGGCCCGAGCGCCACCAGTCGCAGGCCCCACTTGGCCGCCAGCTCCTGCAGCCTCCGGGCGGGCGGAGCGATGGTGACGAAGAGGGCATCCAGCTGACCGGCGACCAGGCGCCGGACGGCGCGCTCGGGCGGGCTCTCGCTCGCCTCACGGAGATCGGCCACCGCGATGCCATGCGCGGCGAGCACCGCGAGGGCGCTCCCGCGCGTGCCCGATTGCGGCGCGCCGATGTCCACGCGCTTGCCGCGGAGGTCCTCGACGGCCTTGATCGGCGAATCCGGCGGCACCACCAGGTGCACCGCCTCGGGGAACAGGCTGCCGAGCGCGCGCAGCGTGGAGAGGGGTCCGCCCTGGGCGAACGGCCCCTGCCCGGCCAGGGCCTGCGCGGCCACGTCCGCCTGCACGATCGCGTAGTCCGCCCCGCCGCGCGCCAGGAGACGGGCGTTCTCGACGCTGCCCTGCGTCTGGACGTGGCGGATGCCCAGCTCGGGGCGCGCCTTCCTCACCGTCTCCACCAGGGCGTCGCCGAAGTGCGCGTACTCGCCGCCGCCCGGCCCGCTGGCGACGGTGTAGACGTGCTTTCGACGCTCGAGCCGGCGGCTGATGTTCCCCGTGGCCCGATCGAGCTCGTCCGAGATGATCGCGTCCTGCTGGGGGTCGAGGCCGACCGGGCCCACGTTGACCATCGCGGCGAGCTTGTCGATCAGCTGTTTGGAGCGGGAGGGCGGCGCCGTGTTGTCGGGATCGGGCGCGGGGCTCACGCCGGTCGTCGCGGGGGCCGCGCTCTTCCACGCGCCATTCGTCCATTCATAGGTCGAGGTGCCGAAGACGTGCAGCGGGTCCCCGCTCTTGTTCTGCTGCTTCACGCCGAAGAGGCCCTTCTCCGTCGCGCCCAGCGCGAAGGCGAGGCTCTTCGGGCTCATCTTCTCCCAGCCGGCGAAGTCGACGTCCTCCTTGAAGCGCAGGCCGGCCGAGTAGTAGACGACCAGCCGAGAGGCGCCCGCCTCGCTCGCTGGCAGGGGCGCGCTGCCCTTCCGACGGAAGCTGGCCACCTCGAAGAGGCCCGGGCGCACCTGCTTCGTGAGCTTCTCCTCCACTTCCTTGCGCAGGGCGGTCTCATCCGGCCCGCGCGCGCAGCCGAGCGGGAGCGCAAGCGCGGTCGTCAGGAGCACCGTCCACAAGACCCGCCGCATCATCAGAAGCCCACCCACGGAATGGCGAGGTAGCCCTGCACAATGAGGGCGTTCAGGATGTCGATGAAGAAGGCGCCCACCATGGGCACGATCAGGAAGGCCAGCGGCGACGGCCCCGTTTGCTGGGTGACCGCCTTCATGATGGCGAGCGCGGCGGCGGTGGAGGAGAGCCCGAAGCCCACGTGGCCCGCGGCCATGATGGCCGCGTCGTAGTTGCTGCCCATGACCCGGAACGTCACGAAGGCGGCATAGGCCACCATGGCCACCGCCTGGAGCACCAGCACGATCAGCAGCGGGCCCGCCAGGTTCGCCAGGTCGAGCAGCTTCATCGCCATCAGCGCCATCACGAGGAAGAGCGACAGGGCGGTGCCGCCCAGGAGATCCACGCTCGCCCCGCTCAGGCGGAAGCCCGGGATGAAGGGCCCGACGTTCCGGATCAGCACACCGAGCAGCAGGCAGAAGAGGAAATCGGGAAGGATGAAGCCCGTGTTCTGCATCAGCTGGGCGAGGGCCTGTCCGCCCACCAGGCAGACAAGGATGACGAAGAGCGCGGTCATGAAGGAGCCGCCGGTGACGGCGTCCACGGGCTCGCCGGCCTCAGCCGCCGCGGCCGATGCGGGGCCGGAAACGTCGTCCCCGGCCCCCTCGGCCGGGCCCGACAGCCGATGGCGCCGGATCAGGAACTGCGCCAGCGGGCCGCCCAGGACGCCCCCGATGACCAGCCCCGCGGTCGCGCACGCCATCGTCAGCTCCATCGCGCCCTGGAGGTTCATCGTCTCGCCGAAGCGCGTCGCGTACGCGCCGCCGGTGCCGTGGCCGCCCGTCAGCGTGATGGAGCCGCCCAGGAGGCCCACCACCGGGTGGAGGTCCATCGCCCACGCCACCGAGAGCCCGATGGCGTTCTGGACGAGGATGTACACCCCGCAGATCGCCAGGAAGATGAAGAGCCGCGTGCCGCCCTTCGCGAGCATGCGGGCATCGGCGGCGAGTCCAACGGAGGTGAAGAAGGCGAGGAGCAGCGGATCCTTCAGGCTCATGTCGAAGGAGACGCCGACGCCGGCCAGGCCCTGCGCGGCCGCCAGGGTGACGGCAATGAGGACGCCGCCCACCACCGGCGCGGGGACGCTGAAGCGCTCGAGCCAGGACACCCGGCTCACGAGGAAGCGGCCGGCGAAGAACACCACCATCGCCACCAGCAGCGTGTAGAGGAGATTCAATTCGATCTTCAGCGCGGCCTCCCGTGTGGGTGTGGGCCAACCCCTGACGGTGATCCGAATCACCATAGCGTGTGATGGGGCGCGGCCATGGGTAAATTGGACCTAGGGCCTACGGGACGGGCCCCCGCCGCGTCGCGTTGACCTACGTCGGAGGTGACGATACCCTCGGGCCTGGTCATCGAGCCCTGCCCGGCACCTGCCCTTGGAGGACGCGCGTGAAGTGTCGTAGTTGTCAGCAGGAGAACTCGCCTGGCGCGAACTATTGCGCCCACTGCGGCGTGGCCCTGAGCCCCCGCTGCACCCGCTGCGGGACGGCCCTCTCCCCCACGGCGAAGTTCTGCTCCCAGTGCGCGTTGCCCGTGGAGCCCGCCGGCGCGCCCACCCGCTTCGGCACGCCGGATGCCTACACGCCGAAGTACCTCGCCGAGCGCATCCTGAACTCGAAAGCAGCGCTGGAAGGCGAGCGCAAGCAGGTGACGGTGGTCTTCGCCGACCTCAAGGGCTCGATGGAGATGCTGGCCGACCGTGATCCCGAGGAGGCGCGGAACCTGATCGACCCCGTGCTCGAGCGCATGATCGAGGCCGTCCACGAGTACGAGGGCGTGGTGAACCAGATCATGGGCGACGGGATCATGGCGCTCTTCGGCGCGCCGCTCGCCCACGAGGATCACGCCATCCGAGCCTGCTATGCCGCGCTCGACATGCAGGCGCGCATCCACCGCTACACGGAGGAGGTGCGGCGCACCCACGGCGTGGAGATCCAGATCCGCGTGGGCCTGCACTCCGGCGAGGTGGTGGTGCGCGCCATCAGCAACGACCTCCACATGGACTACTCCGCGGTGGGCCACACGACGCACCTGGCCGCGCGCATGGAGCAGATCGCCATCCCGGGCTCCGTGCGCCTCACGGGGGAGACCGTGCGCCTGGCCGAGGGCTTCGTGGAGGCGCGCTCGCTCGGCCTCGTCCCCATCAAGGGCCAGGCGCGCCCGGTGGAGGTGTTCGATCTCCTCCGCGCCACGCCCACGCGCACCCGCCTCCAGGCCGCGGTGGCCCGCGGGCTCACGCCCTTCGTGGGCCGGCAGAGCGAGCTCGGCGTGCTCGGCGAGAAGCTCGACCGCGCGGCGGCGGGCTACGGCCAGCTCGTGGCGGTGGCCGGCGAGGCCGGGGTGGGGAAGTCGCGCCTCTTCTACGAGCTGGCGCGCTCGCCGCGGCTTCAGGGCTGGCTGATCGTCGAGAGCGGCGCCGTAGCGTACGGGAAGTCCGGGACCTACCGCCCATTGATCCATCTCTTGAAGGCGTACCTCGGCATCGACGAGGGCGACGACCCCCGCCAGCGCCGCGAGAAGATCGTCGCCAAGCTCCTCGCGCTGGACGAGGCGCTGCAGCCCGCGCTGCCCGCCTTCCTGGCCCTCCTCGACGTGCCCGTGGAGGACTCGCGCTGGAACCTCCTCGACCCCTCGAGCCGCCGCCGCCAGACGCTGGACGCCGTCCGCCGTCTCTTCATCAAGGAGGGGCAGCAGCGCCCCGTGCTGCTCGTGTTCGAGGACCTCCACTGGATCGACCCGGAGACGCAAGGATTCCTCGACCTCCTGGTGGAGGATCTCCACGCCGCGCGCGTGCTCCTGCTCGTGAACTACCGGCCCGAGTACGAGCACGGCTGGGGGCGGCTCGGCCACTATAGCCAGCTCCGCATCGAGCCCCTGTCCGAGCGCACCGCGGGCGAGCTGCTCACGCAGATGCTCGGCCCCGCGCCCAGCCTCGCCACCCTGAAGCAGCTCCTGATCGAGCGGACGGACGCAAATCCGTTCTTCCTGGAAGAAAGCGTCCGCACCCTCGTGGAGACCGGCGCCCTCGCCGGCACCCCCGGCCACTACCGCCTGGAGCAGCCGCTCCAGCGCATCCAGGTGCCGCCCACCGTGCAGGCCGTGCTGGCCGGCCGCATCGACCGCCTGCCGCCGGAAGAGAAAGAGCTCCTTCAGTGCGCGGCCGCCCTCGGCAAGGACGTGCCCTATCGGCTGCTCCGCGCCATCGTCGCCGAGCCCGAGGACCAGATCCGCCGTGGGCTCGCCCATCTGCGCGCCGCCGAGCTCTTGCACGAGACGAGCCTCTTCCCCGAGCTCGAGTATTCCTTCCGCCACGCCCTCACCCACGAGGTGGCCTACGGGAGCCTCGTCCAGGAGCGGCGCCGCACCCTCCATGCCGCCATCGTGAAGGCGGTGGAGACGGAGTACGCCGACCGCCTCGCCGAGCACGTCGAGCGCCTGGCCCATCACGCCGAGGGCGGCGAGCTCTGGGACAAGGCCCTCGGCTATCTCCGCGAGGCCGGCGCCCGCGCCTTCGCCCATTCCGCCCAGAGCGCCGCCGTGGGCTGGTTCGAGCGCGCGCTGGCCGTGCTGGAGCGCCAGCCCCGCACGCCCGAGCGCATCGCGCTCGCCATCGACCTGCGCCTGGAGCTGCGCTACGCCCTGATCCCCCTCGGCCACTCCACCCGCGTGCTCGCCACCCTGCGCGAGGCGGAAGCCCTGGCGCTCGAGCTCGACGACCAGGCGCGCCTGGCCCTGATCTACTCGTTCCTCACGAACTACTACCAGGTGGCCGGCGACCCGCGGCAGAGCATCGACTACGGCCAGCGCGCGCTCGCCTTCGCCACCACCCACGGGGACCTCGCCGCTGAGGTGACGGCCACGGCGTTCCTGGCCTCTGCCTACTTCACCGTGGGCGAGTACGCCCGCACGCTCGAGATGGGCAGGCGGAACATTGGCCTGCTCCAGGGCGAGCGCGAGCTGCAGCGCTTCGGCATGGCCAACCTGCCGTCCGTCTACACGCGCCTCTCCCTGGCCCGCGCGCTGGCGGAAGTGGGCCGCTTCGACGAGGGGCGCGAGACGGCGGAGGAGGCCCTCCGCATCGCGGAGAAGGCGGAACACGCGGTGAGCCTGCCGCTCGGGTGGTTCGCCCTCGGCTACGTGCTGCTGCGCCAGGGGCAGTGGGATGGCGCCATCCGCGCGCTCGAGCGGGCGGGCGAGCTGAGCCGGAGCGCCAACGTGATCTGGTTCCGCCACATCGCGTCGACCCTGGCGGGGGCGTACGCGCATACCGGACGGGCGACCGAGGCGCTGCACCTCGTGAAGGAGGCGGGCGAGCAGGCCGAGGCCATGGGCCTGGCGGGCTCGCCCCTGGGCCACGGCGTGCGCTTGCTCGGGCAGACGGAGGCGCTGCTGCGGACGGACGACCTCGACCATGCGGCCGAGGCTGCGCACGAGGCGATCGAGTTCCTGCAGAGCATCGGCGCGCGCGGGTTTGCCGCGTGGGCCATGCGGCACCTGGGGGCCATCGCCGCGCGGCGGCGAGGAGCGGCCGGCGGCGCCGGCTCCGCCGAGAGCTATCTGCAGGAGGCGCAGGCGGTTGCTACCGAGCTCGGCATGCGGCCCCTTGTCGCCCACTGCCAACTGGAGCGGGGCGAGACGCGCGTGGCCCTTGCCATCTACCGCGAGCTGGACATGCCCTACTGGGCCCAGCGCGCCGAACAGCAGCTAGCCATCTCACCTGGGAGGTGAAGCCATGAGCCCCGATCCCCAGCCCGACAAGCCGAAGCCGAGCGACGACAAGCCCACGCCGCGGAAAGCGTTCGTCGCCTACGCCTTCCAGGCGAACAGCCGCACGGCGCTGGCAGCCGGCGGCGCCGAGGTGCAGGGCCGGGTCACGTGGACGCTTCTCTCGGCCTTCACGCCGCAGACCATCGCCGAGCGGATGACGGCGTGGGACAACCTCGGCTACAAGATGGGCCTCCTCCTGATGAAGGGGCAGAAGGTCGGATCCCTCGCGTACACGGGACTCGAAGGTCCGGCCCCCCTCGAGCCCAACACCAGCTTCGTCGCCGACCTGGGCGCAGCCCTAGGCGCCCCCGACGGCTACGAGTGGCAAGCCTTCTCCGGCAAAGCCCGGCGCAAGTACACCTTCACCCAGCCCAACATCATCGACTTCGAGGTAACCCTGCGCATCACCCCCGCGGCGCAGGGGACCCAGCTCGTGCCCGTCGCCTCGCGCCATCTCCAGGGCACGTTCACCACCGCCTACATGGGCGGCCTCTGGGTGATCCCGGGGGCGTGATCCCCTCTCCCCTCAGGGGAGAGGGCAGGGTGAGGGGTGGGCTAGGGTTGGCCGGCGAGCGCGCGCGCCAGCTGGGCGAGGTGCACCTGGTCGTGCTTCGCCAGGCTGTGGACGATGTTGCGCACGGTGACGACGCCGCGGATCGGGTGGTGCGCCCGCCGCTCCCACTGCTCCGGCGTGAGGGCGGCGAGGAAGGCCAATGTCTCCGCCCGTGCCGCGCGAAAGGTTGCAAGTGCCTCCGCGAGGTCATTCCGCGCGTACTGCCGCTCCCGCGCCCACCGGTCCGGATCCAACAGCACGAGCGTCGGCTCCGAGTTGGCCAGGAGCAGCCTGATCCGCTCCAGGTAGAACGCCTCAATGTCCCGCAGATGGCAGACGATCTCGACGGCCGACCAGGCGTCCGGCGCTGGCCGCTTGGTAGAGGCGCCCGGCGGGCAACCCGCGAGGGCCGCCGCCACCACATCCGCAGCGCCCGCCATCCGCGCCAGCCTCTCCCCCGTCACCTCCATGCGGCGAGGGTACCGCGGTTGCGTCGTTCCTAAGCCTGCGTTACCATGAGCCCTCGGTCGATGTCCCGGGATGGTGACCGTAGCTCAATTGGTTAGAGCACTGGCCTGTGGCGCCAGGGGTTGAGGGTTCGATTCCCTTCGGTCACCCCAATTCCTGGATCTTCACCCTCTCCCCTCAGGGGAGAGGGCAGGGTGAGGGGGTCGAGGGTTCTGTTCGGGGCGCGCCCATAGCTCAGCTGGATAGAGCGTTAGCCTCCGGAGCTAAAGGCCAGAGGTTCGAATCCTCTTGGGCGCACCAATTCCCGGCCGCCGGGGTGACTCGGCGGCCGATGTTCGCGTAGGGCGTCGTGCAGCCGAGGGCGGGTGACGGGCCGTTAGCTCAGTTGGTAGAGCAGCTGACTCTTAATCAGCGGGTCCAAGGTTCGAGTCCTTGACGGCCCACCAATTCAATCGGGCACTTCCGGCGTATCGGAGGTGCCCGATGTTTTGTTTGGTGCTACTCCCGGTGCTAGTCCCTGGCATGCACTCGCTTCACTTCTGACTCCAAAGGTCTGGTCACCAGCCGTTCGATCGCCTGTTGGCGGTGGTTTGGCACTTGCGACTCAGTGTATTGCCTGCCCCACTATGCGCGTTGACTCGCTGACGAAGACTGGACGATAATCCCCGGGCGCGATGCGACTAAAGAACGTGAACAGCGTCTTCGCTCGGCTCGGTTGGCCTCTATTATTGCTTTCGTCCATAGGCACTTTGATGGTGCCGGTGGACGCCCTCAGCCAGAACGCCCGGGCAATTGCTCAAGCTGCCTTCCCTTCAGTCGTGCTCATTGCTCTCGAGGATGCCAATGGCCAGCCCGTATCACTTGGCAGCGGCTTCTTTGTCCGAGAGAACATCCTGGCAACCAACCTCCACGTGATCGAAGGGGCGAGCCGAGGCTATGTCAAGCTCGTCGGTAAGGCTCCACGCTACAAAATTGACGGGGTAGTGGCGGTGGACGCGAGACGCGACCTAGCCCTCCTAAGTGCCCCGGGAGCCTCCGCACCCGCCTTGCGTCTTGGAGACAGCTCGCGAGTAGCAGTAGGCGATCCTGTGTTCGCTATCGGGAACCCTCAAGGCTTAGAGGGCACTCTCTCCCAAGGAATCGTCAGCGGCATCCGGACCTTCGAGTCAGATAGCCTGCTGCAGATCACGGCGCCCATCTCCCCTTGCAGTAGTGGCGGGCCAATACTCGATGCCAACGGCGCCGTAATTGCGCTAGCGCTGGGACTTTTTCGCGAAGGACAGAATCTGAACTTCGCAATTCCCTCAATGTATATAGAGCGTCTCCTCACCAACATTGGGGCACCTGGACCATTCCCCAAGAGCACCTCTCGGCGCGACTCTCCCACACTCAAGGACCAGCTCGGACGTAAGACCACTGATGGAGTCGTCGCGGTCCATTTCGCTTGGGACAGTCCGATTGGGGCCTACTCCGCCTTCAGCTTCTCCCTGCGAAACGAGCTACAACGCTCAGTGAGCGACATTAATTGGGTTGTGATTTTCTACGATTCAGCGGACAAGCCGGTCCACAGCCAATCCAGCTCCTCGCGTCCCCCGGGTTGGGTCCGGTTGGCGATTGGTCCAGGGTTGGCGATACGTGTACAGGGCCACCATGTAGTGCACGGAAGCGTGCAGCCGTTAACCAAGAGGGTCGAGATACGAATTCTCGATTTCAAGGTAGCGAATGAATAGTTTGAGACGAAGCTAGCAGGACTCGTTGGGTCGTCCCGGTGCTGGGCATCGTCATCGTGTTCCTGTGGTGCTGGGGGTAGCAAACTGATTTTCTGGCCTACGGCGGTCGAGTGGGAACGCTGGCTCACGCTGCTGGCCATCGGTGGTGGGTCCCTGTGGTGGGTCTGGCTGGGGCGGAAGTAGGTTCCTTCCCATGGCGCCCCTTCCGTCACTGGCTGTCTACTTCGACGAAAGCGGAACGGAAGCCGCGTCGGACGTGGTCGTTGTCGCGGGCTGGATTGCGACGACCGTCCAGTGGCAGCGGTTCTCGGGCGAGTGGTCGAAGATCCTCAAAGCGGCCCGGCTGGACCCACCCGTTTTTCATGCCACCGACTACGAGGCTATGCGGGACTGGAAGCCGGAAAAGAAGGTCAGGGTTCGCCAGCGCCTCATTACGTCAATCCACAAGCGAGTGCGAGGCCACTCCATCGCGGTGGTCGTGAAATCTCCCTATGATGCGATAGCACCAGAAGGGCTGCATCCCGACATATCGGTGGGGGTCTTCGCGGTTCTGGAAGCGGTCAAGAAAGTCGGAGACTGGCTAGCGCGGCGCGAAGTCACTCATGACGTGGCTTACTTCTTCGAGAATCGTTCGGAGAATCGTGGCGAGGTAGAGTCGGTTATGAAGCATGTAGAGAACTCCCCCCGACTCCGCGAGACTTTCCGCTATGCCACATGGGGTTGGGTGCCGAAGGACAGCCCACCAGCCCAGGCCGCCGATATGCTCGCCTATGAGGTGTGGAAGGAATGTATCAACGGCCTGCGCGGACCGACACCACGCCGATTCCCAATGCGGCGTTCGCTTCAGGCGCTAACGCACCTGGTCCCAAACTTTACTCACTACAGCGAGAACAGTTGGGTGGTCGAACGTCGTAAGAAGGCGGAGGCCCTTGCTGCCGGTAAGCCCTGGCCATCGTAGTTCTATGGAGTAGTTCTGTGGCCAGGCGCGGGGGGGCTACGCGGCCAGCGCGACCCCCTCGAAGTCGATTTCAGGCAAACACGCTGCCCCGTCGAATCCCGTTGGGGATTCGAACCCGTGTTGGTCTCATCGAAGGTCCAATGCCGTTCGGGGGCCGGTGTAGCATTCTGCATGTCCACTCCCCCGATTTGAACTGACATCCGCAAGAACCGGGCATACGCGTGAGTCACGGTGTCAATACTGGTGCGACTGCCGGTGCGAATTCTCGGTATCGCTTCGTCGCGCACCGTATCAGTGTGTCGTGACTCTCGATCGGGTGAAAGCGTCGACAACCCGAGAAGATAGGCAGCACCAAGTGCCCCAAACTGAGATGGAGTGAGACGAGTGAGACTGTCGCGAAAAGGGTCTCTTAATCAGCGGGTCCAAGGTTCGAGTCCTTGACGGCCCACCAATCAATCGGCCACTTCCGGGGAATCGGAAGTGGCCGCTCTGTTTCATGCGTGCTGTTTGCGTCCAATCGTGTGACCTCCTCAAGCAGGCGATCCCGGGCTGGCAAAGACGGAACGTTCTCTAGGCGGGACGCTGCAGCACGAAGGTGCTCACCCGTGGGGATCGCTCTCCGGCCGCGTAGCTACCTTTGCCTTTACCCTGTCACATAGAATCTGAGCCTTGTTGTGATCGAGATGTCCGCTTTCGAAGCCCTCCTTCAGAAGTTGCACGACACGTTTTGCGAGGATCGGAGTGAGTGCAGAAGCGGCAATAATCGCGGTCACCTCGACCAACCTTCGGACGGTACCGACCTGAAGGTCGCGATGCAGGGGATTTACCCCCGCATCGATTGTGTCACCATGGCTGTTCTCGACGACAATTCCTAGTCCTTCCACGGCAGCTCGATCAAATACGGCGTAGGAGGTCTGACTCGGGTTGGTCCTTCCTGCTGCTATCGCTATCGCGATGCGCTCAGCGGTAATCGTGTCGGATACCTCGTAGACTGAAAGGCGATCTCCAGTGGTCTTGAGGTCGGTAAGGACATCAGCAGGGAAGTCGAGCGCTTCGCGCCCTTCTGTATCAAGCCAACGGTTGTACCGTAGACCGGCTCTTACGAACTGGGGCACGCCCGCGCGGGCCTAAGCTGATCAGCGACGAGTTCGAGGAAGTGTCGGAGTCCTCGATTGCTCTCACGGTCAAGAGCCTTCATCACCACGCCGAGTAGCGAAGGGTCATCCATAGACGCGATCCCAGCTGCAGCGCCGTGGCGGAGGCGTATTGCGGTCGCGGCCAGCAACGTCTTCTCAAGAAGCGTCCTTCGATAGCGACGCGAGGCCGGGTGATCAACTTCTCCAAGCCACTGTGCCGCCTCGACCGCAACTTCCATATTGACGTTCGGTGAGCCGAGAAAAATCTCTACTTCGGCGACAGCAGCGTCTCCGTAGGTATGCAAGAGCGTAGACAGTGTCCTAGAGAATCTAGACTCAACGCCGTCCTCGAACCACTCTTCTCCTGCCAAGGCGACCGCCGAGACAAACCGCGATTCGACAAGCCGTGAGGTTCCACGCGCGCGATCCGTGGAGTTGAGAAGACTCGGGAGGTGGCCGATTGGTTGAGCAGCGGCGCCGAGAGAGGCCAGCCGCATTGTCACATCGCCCTCTCGGCCGCTGAAACAACGGTCGTAGATTCCCTTCTCAAAGAGGTCAAGGAGCCAAAAGGGTTCCAGACGTCCCGATGACTCAAACGGCTCCGCGGTTAGGCGAAGCGTGGGTGATTCAAAAAGAAACACGCCTGTAGGTACAACGGCGCGGCAGGTTATGACGCGCGCGGAAGCACGAACGTTCGTGAGATGCCTCTCAAAGGCGGCGCGAAACGATTCGGGAGTGGCCAGGGACATCCCTGCGTCGAGACCCTGCTGAGTGTCGGCGGACAACGGCAGAACGCCAGCACTGCGCGTCATCGCCCACGCATCCGTGGAAGCAACGACAGGCCTACGACGCAACAACTCTTCTGTTGAGACCGTGGAGGTCGAAGATGGGCTCAACGTATGTCTCCGGCTTGCGCAATCTCACGACCTAGGCTGGCCATCTCTTGGAGGACCGCGGCAAGGTGCTGAGCAGGAAGAGGTTGGCCGAAGGTCGGCGACGTGTTTATGTCTAACTCAAGCCTACCGGCTGCTTCCGACCCGACGGCCCGAGTTATGACGTTCGCGGGGCCGATCGTCATCGTGACTCGCTGGGTTACTTGTACCGACCACTTTGATAGACGGTTCATCTGAAGACCATCAACGCTCGTAGATGGTCGTGGTCTGTTGATTTGATAGAGCAGGTCAGAAGATCCGCCAGGATCGATAGTCAAGGTCGAAAGGTAGCGCTGTAAGAGAGCAAGACCGGATGGCACGTCTCCGACTGGCTGCACAAGTGCCCCGCCCAAAGCGAAGCGGCTCAGTGCAGGAGCTTGAGGGAGCCACGAAGAGACGATCTTCAACAGTGAAGCGAGAACTTCTGGGAAGGGCCCGATAGACAGAAGATCGAACTCTTCGTTTCCCTTTTCTATAAGCCGCAAGTTCCACTCGATGCGGCCCGGTTGGATCTGAAGCCCGAGGCGGCGTCCCTCGAACTCGCCGTGCGCTTCGTAGAGTCCCGTCTTGGGACGGGACACAACGGCCTCTGGGGGTACTCCGACAAATTTATCCCACCAAGGGTTTTGCTCGATCGAGACGACCTCGGCCGGGAAGGTGGTTACCCGCAAGGACTCGGCTTGCCATGCGTCTATTGAAGGCATACCTAAGTTGTTCGTCATAGCTTATGCTCCAGTCCATTATAGCGCGCGCGGTTTGCCCGACACGCACACATAGAGCACTGAGCCCTGCTCTGTGCGACCAGCGGCGTGAGGATAGCCGCAAGGAAGGCACGTCCGCAAGGGTGACCACGGAGCGCCTCATTGGGCGGGATCGTGTAGCGTGTCACCGCCCGAACGCCATTCGGAGGCCGGTAGTGTTTGGCGACCAAAGCGCAGAGGGGGTCGCCTACTACGTCGACGCTGTCCACGACGATCTACGCATCGTTGTCGAAGTCGAGGCTGGACGTTGAGCACGAGGAACGTGGTTTATCGAGACGTTATTCGTTCTTCCCTAAATCGTTGGCGCGGAATACCTTGTTCTCGGGGTAATGAGCGTGTATCGGCGCAGGGTGAAGACCAAGGCAAAGCAGGTTGAGGCGGCGAATTGCACCGCGGCGACCGGTGTACCGAATCCGCCAGGGAATGAAGATCGCGGAGCTCACGTGACGACAGACCTGGAACGCCTCCTCAGGCTGCGCCTCGTCGTCGCCCGCCATGGCGAGATGGACGCCGCCCGGTGGTGGAACACACAGGGGGTACTGGGGCGCCGGGGCGCGGCCGTCCTCAGACGCGGTTTCCCGACGACTCACTTGTTCGCTCAGGCTCGTATCGTTTTTGAGGTCGCACGCAGCCGCTGCCGCGAGCTCTTCGACCCTCCGGAGTGCATGACTCTCTGGAGCCTCCCCGCCGAGGTCGAGGATCGATTCGATGAGCGTTGGCAACACTGGCTCGACGAGGGTGGAAGCTGGGCACCCATCTTCGAAGAGCTGGCCAGCTACAACGGCGAGGATCTCCTCACGGCCCTTCGCAAGCTCGGGCTCATCTCGCCGACACAGCTCGACGCGGTTGGCAAGTTACGTCGGTCGGCCGAGAACCGGGCTGTGCCCCTGCCCGGGACTCATCAGCCCAACGACGACGTCATCACCCTGCTCGCAGCGGGTTTTGCGCGAGGAGAGCCGGGCAGCCCGGCGATTCCCTATGCACGGCTGGGCGGTTAGCATGATCGAGTCTCGGTCGCGCGTCGTCTCCTCCTTCACAATCATCAAGGGCTCCTTGATCGAGGAGACGTACGCCGCGTTTGCCACCTGGGACTTCGCGCTCTCGAAGGCCGACAACCTGCAACGGATCAAGGACACTAACTCGATCGGTGCCAGGAGCCAACACTGGCTTCGGGACGTCGTGTTTGTGCTGAGCCGACGTTTCGATCCCTCGGTGCGCGACCGACCCCTCGTGGAGCTGGCGAAGGGCGGCTGCGACCGGAAGGTCTGGACCCCCCTGCTTCTCTGGCACATAACGCGGGACGAGTTCCTGCTCCGCCACTTTCTGGTTCACTGGCTCTATGCGCAGTTCTCGCAGGGTTCGTTTCGGCTGCACACCGATGACGTCGTTCCGTACCTTCGATCGCTCGGCAAGCAGAAGGACGTGACATGGTCCGGTGCCTGGACCGACGCGACCACCTCGCGCGTAGCGTCTGGCCTGCTTCGCGTGGCGGCCGACTTTGGACTGCTCACGGGCACGCCGAGCAAGGCGTTCGCCTCCTACCATCTCCCTGACGAGAGCTTCGTCTACCTGCTGCATGCGATGGCGGACGCCGAGGCGAACGCGCGCCGGATCGTGGATGCCGAGGATTGGCGTATGTACCTGATGGACGGGTCGGACGTGGAGCGAGAGCTTTTCCGCCTGCATCAGTTTCGCAAGCTTCAGTACGAAGTGGCGGGTAGCCTCGCTCAGCTGAAGCTGCCTTGCAGCTCTTCGGCCGACTATGCCAGAGGACTCTGCGCGTGACGGACTGGAAGGACAGACTCACCCACCAGCTCGAACCTGTCCTGAAGCAGGCCGATCCACGCCCGACGATTAGCGCTTACCACGACATGCCGTACGCCATCTTCCGGTATCCGCCCGAGGAAGAGTTCGCCGTTCGCCAAGAGACGGCGCTCTTGCGCACGCGCCTCGAGCAATCGGGCAAGCGCATCACCACCATATCGCTTGCCGAGTGCATGTGCGCCGCGCTCGAGGCCGAAGGACTCGGTACTGAGGCGCTTGTGGCTGCGGAGAAGTCGGTTGGGCTTGAATCAACCGTCGAGACAATCCACCAGGTACTGAGCGAGTACCGTCCGCTCGACTCCCTCGTGGCTGCCCGCATCCCGGCCGATGCTGACCCTCTGCGAGATGTGGTCTTTATCGTGCGCGCTGGCGCCCTGTTTCCCGCCTACCGAACATCGTCTCTTCTGGAGCAGCTCAAGGGTAAGGTGCACGTGCCCGCGGTGCTGTTCTATCCGGGTGTAGTGGATGGCGCGGCAGGCCTCCGCTTTATGGGTGTTCTGGACGCCGAGCATAACTACCGGCCGAAGATCTTCTGAGGTGAGCGCGATGACTGCCAACGCGATAAGGGATGTATTTGCCAGTGATATCTCCCGGCGTATCGAGGAGGTCATTAAAGTCGATCAGACTGACGAGCAGATCATCCGCGACGAACTGGCAGAGTACGTCATCACCGACTCCATTCGCGGCCATTTGTCGGAGATTCTCGAGCGCTACTGGGAGACTCCAAAGAAGCCGCATGATGGCATCGGGGTCTGGGTCTCGGGGTTCTTTGGATCCGGCAAATCGAGCTTTGCCAAGTACCTCGGGCTCGCCCTCGAGAATCGCCGCATCCGCGGTGAAGGCGCCTCCGAAATCGTGGGCAAGCGCGCGGGCGACAAGAAGGTCCAGATTCTGCTCAGGAATATTGCCGAGCAGATTCCCACCGAGGCCGTCATCTTCGACGTCTCTACGGATCGGGGCATCAGGACCGGGAACCAGAGCATCACGGAGATCATGTACCGGCTCTTCTTGCAGAGCCTCGGATACGCGCGGGACCTGGATTTGTCAGAGCTCGAAATCACTCTCGAGGAAGCTGGACGCCTCGACACCTTCAAGGGCAAGTACCGGGAGCTGTTCGAAAAGGATTGGGATGTCGAAAAGGGGAAGATCGCGCTTGCGGTCCAGCAGGCAAGCCGGGTGATGCACGAGATGGAGCCCAAAACCTGGTCCACCGCAGATAGCTGGCGCGAGTCGGCGCTCAAGCGGGCCGATATCAGCGCGGGCGACCTTGCAAGGCGGGGCATAGAACTCATGGGTCGGCGTCGGCCTGGCGAGACATTGCTGTTCGTCGTGGATGAGGTCGGTCAGTTCGTCGCCCGCGACGTGCAGAAGATGCTGGACCTGCAAGCTGTCGTGCAGAACCTCGGGCGCCTCGGCAGAGGAAAGATGTGGCTTGTCGTTACCTCACAAGAGAAGCTGACCGAGCTCGTGGGGGGGCTCGATGACCGACGGGTCGAGCTGGCCCGGCTGATGGACCGTTTCCCTTTGCAGGTCCATCTGGAGCCGGCTGACATCTCCGAGGTCACGAGCAAGCGTGTTCTCTCCAAGAACGCCGAGGCCGAGAGGACTCTGCGCGAGCTGTTCACGCAGCACCGAGGCCGGCTTACCGATAACACGCGTCTCACGGTCGATATCCGGCTTCCCGACCTCTCTACGGAGGCCTTCATCGACCTGTATCCACTGCTTCCATACCAGGTCGACTTTATCATCCAGGTCGTCTCCGGGCTGCGCATGCAAGGGGGAGCGAGCAAGCACGTTGGCGGCGCCAACCGGACGATCATCAAGCTGGCCCAGCAGCTGCTCATCCACCCCGACGTCAACCTGGCTGACAAACCGCTCGGAACACTGGCCCGTGTGGATCAAGTGTATGACCTGGTGTCGGGTAACATCGCAAGCGAGCTTCGCGGCAAGATCGACGACATCGGTAAGAAGGTCGACCATCCCCTGGCGCAGGCGGTGGCCAAAGCCATCTGCCTTCTCCAGTACGTGCGGAGCATCCACCGGACAGCTGAGAACATTGCCGCAACGCTTCATCCCGCGGTCGACGCTGACTCCCGCCTTCCCGAGGTTAAGGCAGCGCTCGCGGCCCTCGAGAAGACGCACATGGTGCGGCGGGGTGACGACGGCTACCGGATCCCCACACCTGCTGAGGACGATTGGGAGCGACTGCGCACGAGCTTGTCGCCGAAGCCTGGCGACGTGAGCCGTCTGCATGCTGAGATCATTACCGGCCTTTGGCAGCCACAGCCCTCGCACACCTTGCTCGACGTGAAGGCGTTCAAGGCCGGACTTTACCTGGGCGGTCGCCTCGTTGTGGAGGGCGATATTCCTGTCCACTTGACCCTAGCCGAGACCGGCAAGGAGTACGCCGCGCGAGTGGAGGAGGCCCGCAGGCGGAGTCAGACAGAGACGAAGGCCTTGTTTTGGATCGCAGCCCTTGACGAGGCCATCGACCGCGAGACAACTGAACTGTTTCGGTCGAAGGAGGTCCTCTCCCGAAAGGAGCGTGATTCGTCAGGAGATCCCAAGCAGCGTGATCACCTGGTCGCGGAGGAGAAGCTACGCCAGCGTCGGCATCACGATGAGCTGCGCCGCGTCATCAAGCAGGCACTCCTCACCGGAAGCATCTTCTTCCGCGGCAATGACCGCAGCCCAGACGCCTCGGCTACCGACATCGTCCGCACTACCGGCAAGGTTCTCGGCCAGGCCCTGCCCGAGGTTTTCGACCGCTTCGAGGAGGCAGCCGCGAGGATTGGCAAGAGGGACCTCGAATCCCTCATGATCACGGAGAACCTTCGAGGCCTGACCCAGGTATTCACGGACCTGACCCTGGTGCGCGACCAGGGCGGCAAACCAGTGTTTAACACCGAGAGCGGGCCGCTCGCCGAGGTGCTGGCGCGCATCGAGAACCGGACGAGCTATGGCGAGGTGGCGAGTGGTCGTTTCCTCACTGACGAGTTCGCCAAGGAGCCCTTCGGCTGGGACTTCGATATCGTTCGGCTCTTCGTCGTCTCTCTGCTACGTGCGGGCAACGTCGAGGCGACCAGCAAGGGGCAGGTCATCGAGTCCGCACTCTCCCTCGACGCCAGGACCACGTTTGCCAACAACAACCTGTTTCGTCAGGCGTCCTTCAGGCTGAGGACTACCGACTGCGAGTTTAAGGACTACGTCGACGCTTCCGAGGCCTTCAAGACCTGCTTCGGGCGCGAGATCGTGGAGCTCGAGGAGTCCTCGGTGGCGCAGGAAATCCGTACCGCTGCCGACAAGCATGAGGACGAGCTGCGCGAAGTCACGCTCCTGCTCAAGGAACATAGGCTGCCTGGTGCTGAGATGCTGGAGGAGGCAATCAATCACATCGTTGGCTTCCGTCGCCAGCGCAATTGCCAGGCACTGAAGGCATTCACTGCCTGCCATCTCGAACTCAAAGACGCGATCAAGCGAGGCGCGGAACTGGTCCATGCACTCACAATGCCGCGTCTTCATGACCTCGCACGTGCGCGCAAAGCGATCGAGACGATCTGGCCGTTCCTCAAGGACGAACCCGATCTGTCGCCGGGCGATCGAGAGCACGCCGACAAGCTTGTGGATCTAATGGCGAAGGAGACCTTCTTCAGGGAGCTCTCCGTCATTGACGAGCACACGCGTGCCCTCGAAGAGGAATATCAGACGCGGCACGACGAGGCTGCCGGGGCTCGAGTGGCGGCCTACGAACAGGCACTTGCGAAGCTGAAGTCGACCCCCGGCTGGGAGCAACTCAACCAGGAGCAGCAGCTCCGGGTGTCGACGCCACTAGCATCGCGTGCCCAGAGCTCGACCACTACCGGCCAGTCGATTCCCCTCCTCAGGGCGGACCTTCATGCGTGCCCTGGTCTACTGGGGCAGGCCATCGAGGACATGCTCCGGCTCGTTGACGGAAACCGTATCGTGCGTGTCACGGCCTCGAGCTATTTCTCGGGTGGCATCGAGACCGAGGAACAGCTCGACCAGGCGCTGCAAGGACTTAAGGAGCAGTGCTTGGAGCTGATCGGCGCCGGCAGGAAGGTCTTGGTGCAGTAAGGAGCGCGGTGGATGGATAAAGAGACACGTACCCGCATCCAGCGCGCGACTCAGGCGGCTCGGGCTTTGCTCGAGCACGAGTATGCCGAGCAGCTCGGTGGCATCTTTGACATCCGTCTCGACGAGAGTATCGCCGTAGAGCCTGGAACTCACCTCGACGCCGAACAGCGCATGCTGCGCACCAAGCTCGTGGCAGCAGTTGATCACCGACGCGCCAGCGGACTCAAGGCCTCTGACGCAGTGGCGAGTTACCTGCGCGAGGCTGCCTTCACGATGCTCAATCGCTTCGTCGCCCTCAAGATGCTCGAGGCCCGCGGGCTGGTGCAGGAGTGTGTGTCTCGGGGCGACCAGTCAGTCGGCTTCAAGGAGTTCATCGGATTGGCACCCGGGCTCGTGCAGGTGCCGGACCATGGCTACCGACTCTACATCGAGAGCCTCTTCGACGAGATTGGGCGCGAGGTGCGGGTCCTTTTCGACCGGCATGATCCCGCTGGGCTGCTCTGGCCACGTAGGCAGACACTGAGCGGCTTGTTGACCCTCATCAATGCCGCTGACCTTGCGGAAGTATGGAAAGAAGACGAGACGATCGGATGGGTCTACCAGTACTTCAACTCCAAGGAGGAGCGGGAGGCGATGCGGGACCCCAGCCGGGGTGGCTCGCAGGCGCCGCGAAACAGCCGGGAGCTCGCCGTCCGCAACCAATTCTTTACGCCACGCTATGTCGTCGGGTTCCTTACAGACAACACGCTCGGCCGTATCTGGTACGAGATGCGGCAGGGTAAGACGCGCTTGGTGAACGAATGCAACCACCTTGTCCGGCGTCCGGGCGAGATCTTCCTTGCCGAAGGCCAGAATGCACCGGAGGACGAGACCCGTATCGAAGGGAACCTAACCCAGGAGGAGTTGCTCAAGAAGACGGTTTACGTCCGCTTTCGTGCCAAGAAGGACCCGCGCGACCTGAAGATCCTCGATCCAGCCTGTGGCTCGGGTCACTTCTTGCTCTATGCGTTCGGCCTCCTGCTCACGATCTATGAGGAGGGATGGAACGACGAGGCAACGCCGGCGTCCGAGGCCACGGGACGCCGATTGCGGGAAGACTATGCGAGCCTTGATGATCTGCGCCGGGAGATGCCCGGGCTCGTTCTGCGCCATAACCTCTATGGCATCGACATCGACCCCCGTGCTACTCAGATCGCAGCGTTGGCGCTGTGGATGCGGTCGCAGCGTGCCTACAACGAGTTCGGAATCGGACGCGACGCACGCTTGCTGATAACCAGGACCAGTATTGTAATCGCCGAGCCCATGCCCGGGGAGATGGAGCTTCGAAAGGAATTCATCGCGTCGCTCGACAAGAATCTCAGGCAACTGGTCGAGCGCGTATTCGAGAAGATGAAGCTTGCCGGCGAGGCAGGATCGCTACTCAAGATTGAGGATGATATTCAATTAGCGATTCGTGAGGTGTACCGAGAAACAGGCAGCCTCTTCCGGGAGAGCGACGAGGCCCAATGGCGCGACGCTGAGCGCGAACTTCTCCTTGCGCTCTCCACCTACGCAGAGCGGGCGCAGGGTGGCCTCGGGTATCAACGCCAGCTGTTCGCCGAGGATACAGCACACGGCTTTGCATTTATCGACCTTTGTCGCCAGCGGTACGATGCAGTGTTGATGAATCCCCCGTTCGGAGAGCCTAGCGAACAGTCTACCGCCTACGTTGAAAGCCGGTTCACCAATGCAAAATCGGACATCGGGATGGCTTTTATCAACGCCGCCGTGAGTCGCTTGAATGATTGCGGTTATGTCGGCGTTTTGAGTACTCGCGCATGCTTTGCAAACGAGAAGCTGACGAAATGGCGCTCGGCGTATCTGTTCGGCGGTGTCGCAACCATTGACAGTGTTGCGGACCTGGGAATAGGTGTTCTCGACGCATGGGTTGAGGTGGCCGCTTTCTCAATTCGGAATCGACCGGCGACGGCGAGCGATTGTTGTTCTGCATATCGGATGTTGGATGTCGAGGACAAGGAGCGAGAGTTGCGAGAAGCGATTGGCGACTCGCGGCGTGTCGCGTTGCGGCGCATACATGAGTTTGGGAAGGTACCGTCGGCGGTGTTTTGTTATTGGTTGCCTGGCCGGCTGCTACGGCTCTTCGACGAGAAGTACGCGCTGAACGCCAAGGGCAGTGTCGCGTACCAGGGCCTCGCGACAGGAGACGATTTTCGCTTTTTTCGGCTTTTCTGGGAGGTGCCGGAAGGGGGCATACGGACGGGTGCGAGGTCACCGACCGGTAGATGGGTGCCACTGGCAAAGGGCGGTGAGTACAATCCGCTCTACGATGAGATACATTTGTTGATGGACTGGGAGAACGACGGAGCTGCTTGTAAGGCCTACGTGGTTCAGCAATACCCATATCTGAATGGTGACTGGGGCTGGGTCGTCAAGAATAGCGAGCACTATTTTCGCAGGGGGTTGACATATCCTGAGCGGACGGTCAGCGATTTTAGCCCGCGAGTGATGCCGGATGGCATCATGTTCTCGGCGGCTGGTCAAGCGGTGCTATTTCCTGATGACGACGAAGCAGTGAAGTACATGTTCGGCGCGTACACGCGCGTCTACAAAGCGTTGACGGATGCGTTCCTAGGGTCGGGTGATACGACGGCAGGAGGAAGCGCAGCCAAGCACATACGGTCCGGGCTACTCAATCAACTCCCGCATGCGTTGCCGACAGCTTCTTCGACAATTGTAGACGAAGCATTGTCTTTTGTCCGTTGGCGCCGCGAGGTCGCGTCCAGCGACGAGACCAGCCGATTTTTCCAAGGGCCGGCGACAGGTGTCCACAAACACGCGGCGGGTTTGCGGAGCGCAACACGTGAAATAGTCTCAAGCTACCTCAAGCGGTCAATAGAACTTATCGAGTTCAATCTGCGGGTCGAGGAGATTCAGCGCGATTCTTTTCGGCTAGAGGATGAGGACTGGGAGGCTACTTGCGGCCTCGTCGGTCCACACGCCGCGCAGTATTGCGCCCGCCCCGAAAAGATCGACTTGGCATGTCGTTTGGCTGTCCTGTCAGACGATGAATTGGTCGAGAACTGCAAGAGATTGCTTGGGGCGCGGCGTCAGATCACGAAGAAGGCCTACATCGCAGATCGGAGACTGGAACTGATCTGTCACGCATTGCAGTCGCACCCTCGCGGCTTCGCGCTGGAGCCCCGTTTCGTTGCAGCCTTCGCTGAGCGGAAGGAAAGCGCCGAAGCGCGTACGTGGCTGAGTGTTCTGGTCGGGGTGGTAGTCGGGCGTTTTCGCATAGATAGTTGCGTCGGGGAACGCACGCAGGATGAGGGTGACGTGTTCGCTGAGTTGCCTGTTATCGGACCAGCGCAGGTCCCGATTGCACGACTCAGAGATCACATAGCGCTTATTAAAGAAAAGAGCATCGCCCTACCCGAGAGCGGAGCATGCGTAGACGATGAAGGGGACCCGTACGACATAGTAGGACTAGTGGAGCAAGTGGCAGGATTGGTATTCGGGCGGTCAGCGGTGGAGTGGATGCACTCGATACTAGAGTCAGCATCAGGGCCAACAAGCAGAGGCAGTGGTTTGCGAACCTATCTCCGGCGTGAGTTCTTTGCGAATCATCTGCGCGGCTATTCCCGGAGCCGCCGCAAGGCGCCAGTTTATTGGCAACTCGCTACGGCATCCGGGAGCTACTCGGTTTGGCTCTACTATCAGCGTCTCACGGCAGACAGCTTGTACAAGGTCCTATACGACAATGTGGCTGCAAAGCTCGGGCACGAGGAGCGAAAGCTTCTCGTGCTCGTTCAGGGAGCGGGCGAAACTCCCGTCTCAAGCCAGCGGAAGGAGATCGCAGGGCAGGACGCCTTCGTCCGGGAACTCCGGGATTTTCGCGACGAGGTCGCCCGCATTGCTCCGCTTTGGAATCCCGACCTGAATGATGGCGTTATCATCAACTTTGCGCCCCTCTGGCGTCTCATCCCCCAGCATCGCACCTGGCAGAAGGAGTGTAAGAACCTTTGGGACGGGCTAGTGGCCGGGCACTATGACTGGGCCCGTCTCGCCATGCGCCTATGGCCCGAGCGCGTGGTCCCCGAGTGCGCCGAGGACCGAAGTCTGGCCGTCGCTCACGGACTCGACGGAATCTTTTGGGTTGAAGACCGAGAGGGCAAGTGGCACAAGCGGAAGGTCGATCAGCCCACAATTAGGCGGCTCGTCGCAGAGCGCACCTCTGGGGCGGTCAAGGATGCTCTGAGGAATCTGCTCGAAGCGCCCGCGCCAGGCACTGGGCGTGGCAGTACCAGAACGAGGGCGGCAGCTCGGCCCGCAGCCCCGGATCGACGCCGCAAACGACAGGGTGCGGCGTCCGAGCCAGGCGGGCCGAAGGAAAGCGACGCTCTCGAACGAGTGTGCGGGGCGATTGCCGGGAGAGCCGATGGAGCAAGCAAGGCCGAGGTGCTTGCAGCGACCGGCATCACCGATGTGCAGTGGAACGAGGCGATCCGTTCGCTCCTATCCCAGGGGCTGGCCACGAAGACGGGTGATCGGCGAGGCGCCCGTTATCACATCGTCGGGACAGAAGACCAGTCGTAATGCACTCGTTCCACGGGTACCTATGCGAGCAGCTTGACGAGATGCTCAGGAGGCGTTCCGTGGTCGTGTTCTACGACCCGAGGAGCGAGTTCCAGGCGTTCTTCGACCGCGAGCTGCGGGAGGTCGGCACGGGGTACGGCGACCTGCCCCGTGTCTTCATTGGCGAATGTTTGACCTTCCTTACCCGTTACGCGGGCTCATTTTTTGGGGTTCGTGCGGTTGTCGAGCCCGTCGCCGCACTTGAGAAGCCGGAACCGCTGATCATCTACCTCCCCGGTGTCGCGCGCGACCGCCAGGCGTCCGTTTTGATGGAGCTGGAGACGGGTGGCATTTGCTACGAGCCCCAACTTAAGCGACTCGCGCTCAACGTGCTACGCAGGAAGTTCACGGATGGCCAGATCGACGAGATGCTGCGTCCCGCGACCGTGACGTACGACGACATCGTCTCCTTTCTTGCCCAGGGTGACGAAGGGCAACCAGGCTCGGTGCTGCGCACGCTCTTCGAGGGCGCCCAAAGCGAGGCGTTGATTGCGCGCTGGCTTGCTGATGAAAGTAAGGACGGCGCGATCCAAACGAAGGATGCCACGGCAGAGCTCTTGAAGCTGATCCAAACGCGACTTGGGCTGATTCTCCCAGATGGAACGACCGTTCCTGAGGCGCGTGAAAGGACTCTCCGCTACGTGCTTGTCGGCGAGTTCAGGTCGGACCTGATGGGTGAGCCACCAGCATCGATCAGCATGATTCCGGCCCCGTCAGGCAAGGACCAAATCGATCGCATTCACGATGTCGCGGAGAGCCTGCGGAAGACTTACGCCGAGCAGTACGTCGGGCTAGCGAATCGGGTCGCCTCGGCCTTGAACCTCGAAGCTGCCAATGTGGACGCGGCCCGTCTGGGCAACGTCGAGACTTTCCGTTTCGAGGAGAGACGACTGCTCGTGTACACGGGGGAGCTCATTGCCTCGAAGAGATGGGATGACGCCATCAGCATGGTGGCGGGGAGGAGCCGCAGCTTCTGGGTCGGGCGAGACGTTGGTCGCCAAGCCCAGTGGGAGATTTGTCGGCTGATGGCCGAGCTTGGCCAACAGATCGAGCGCGTGCGCCCGAGCCTAGCAAGGGCAGGTCTCGAGCCGGCGAAGTGGGTTGCTGCCTATGCCAATGAAGGCGGATGGTACCAGGTCGACGCGCTGCAGCGTCGCCTGGAAACCTGGGCCGCCAAGATGGACGAGGAGCCGGAGGCGGAGAAAGCGCTGGCCGTTGTGCGTAGGGAACACGAGGAGCTTCTCAAACGGATGGCCGAGGGATTTGCCAAGGCACTCCGTGAGGCCGCGTGGACCGTGCAGGGCATTCTGCCCCAGACGAGGATCTACCCCGACGTCGTCCAGACTATGGGTGGCCGCACTGCCTACTTCTTCGTCGACGCGTTTCGGTTCGAGATGGGCGCCGAACTGGCGCTGCAGCTCCAGGGGGCCAAAGACCTGACCGTCCGGCCGGCCATCGCTGCGCTGCCGTCGATCACCCCGGTTGGCATGGCAGCCCTGCTGCCTGGGGCGGCGGCGAGTTTTTCGGTCGTCGACCAGAAGGGGAAGCTCGCGGCCATCATCGAAGACACGGCGATGCCGGGGCTCAACGAGCGGATGAGGTTTCTGAAAACCAAGGTCCCAGATGCCGTCGATGTCACACTCGGGAAACTCCTCAGCACACCGCCCGGCAAGTTGGGAAAGCTGGTCGGCGACGCCTCTCTCGTCGTGGTGAGGTCCCAGGAGATCGACTTCGTAGGCGAAATCGACGGCGACCTACTCGCCAGGCAGGTCATGGACACCATCATCGGCAACCTCGCGCGGGCTGTGAAGAAACTCGCCAGTGCCGGCATTGAGAACTTTGTCATTACGGCGGATCATGGTCATCAGTTCTCGATCCGCAAAGATGACGACATGAAGACGGACAATCCGGGTGGCGACACCCTGGACGTCCATCGCCGCTGCTGGATTGGGCACGGGGGCACGACGCCTCCGGGCACTGTGCGTGTCACCGGTGCCGAGCTGGGTTATGAGACGAACCTCGACTTCGTCTTTCCGACCGGGCTGGGCGTCTTCAAGGCGGGCGGCGGCTTGAGCTTCCACCATGGGAGCGTGAGCCTCCAGGAGCTCGTTATTCCGGTTTTGAGCCTGCGGATGCCTGCGCGCGAATCCAAACCGCCAAAGGAACGAATAGCGCAGCTTCGGGGTGTGCCGGCGTCGGTTACGAATCGGACATTTGGCGTGAAAGTGCACGTGACCGAGCAGACTCGGCTCGATACTCAGGTCGACGCTACGATTGGTCTGCGTATCATTCTACTCGCCGGGGGTGAGCAGGTCGGTCAGGCTGGGATGGCGGTCGGCGCCGAGTTTGACCGCACTAGCGGCATTCTCGGTGTGAGGCCGGGGGCGGAAGCCAGTGTAGGGCTGATGCTCACGCGCGATGACTGCGCGTCTGTTCGTGTGGTGATCCAGGACCCAGGGACTGATGCCGTCCTCGACCAGTCTGAAGAGCTACCAGTGAGATTGGGGCTCTAGCGATGAGCAGTGAGCAACCGCCGGGAAGAGATGCCCTTGACGATAAGGCCAACCGGGTCTTTGCCGGTAAGGTCGTACGGAAGGATTTGGTTCGAAAGGTCAAGGTCGGGGCGAACGTGCCGGTCTTCGTGCTGGAGTATCTGCTCGGCAAGTACTGCGCATCGTCAGACGAGATGGCGATCCAAATGGGCCTCCAGGTCGTCAACGACACGCTCGCCGAGAACTACATCCGCCCGGATGAGTCCCAGAAGGCCCAGAGCAAGGTCAAGGAGAAGGGGAAGCACTCGTTCATCGACAAGGTTAAGGTTCGTCTCGTCGACTCGCAGTACTGGGCGGAGATCACGAACTTCGGCCACAAGTACGTCCACATCCCCGACCACTACGTCCGAGATTTCGATCGCCTTCTGACGGGTGGCATCTGGGCGCAGGTCGATATGCGTTTTGCGTACGACGAGGAGACAAAGGGCAAGTATCCATTCTGGATCGACAAGCTGGCGCCCATCCAGCTCGCCAGCTTCGATCTCGACGAATACCGACGTCTTCGAGCAGAGTTCAGCACCGACGAATGGCTCGACCTAATGTTTCGTAGCATGGGTTACGAGCCGGCAGTCATTGAGCGCCGGCTGAAGCTCTTGTTCCTAACGCGCCTGATCCCGCTTTGCGAGCGCAATTTCAACCTCGTGGAGCTCGGCCCGCGCGGCACCGGCAAGAGCTACGCGGTTCAAGAGTTTTCCCCATACTCGGCGTTACTTACTGGGCCCACCACGGTGGCGAACCTGTTCGGCCAGCAGCAAGCCCGGTACAAGGGCATGGTGCAGATCTGGGACGCCATCGGATTCGACGAAGTTGCCGACCTCCAAAAGATGCCCAAGGAGGTCATTACGATGATGAAGACCTACTGCGAATCCGGCCAGTTCCAGCGTGGGCAGGAGGCTATGGCCGGCTATGCCAGCATCGCGATGTTCGGCAACACCCAGCAGCCTGTGGACGTCATGGTGCAGACCGGGCACCTCTTCACGCCTTTGCCCGACGTTATTCGGGACGATATGGCGTTTATCGACCGCCTGCACTTCTACCTACCCGGGTGGGAAGTGCCCAAGATGCGCAACGAGCACTTCACTGACCACTACGGATTCGTCGTCGACTACCTGGCTGAGGCTCTCCGGGAGCTGCGGAAGCACAACTACACTGAAATCATCGACCACTACTTCTCTCTGGGTGCGCACCTCAATGCGCGGGATCGCAAGGCGGTTCGCCGCACAGTGTCCGGCATGGTGAAGATCCTCCACCCGCATGGTCAAGTGTCCCGCGACGATCTCGAGGAGATCCTGCGGCTGGCCCTCGAAGGGCGACGACGGGTCAAAGAGCAGCTCAAAAAGATGGGTTCCTTCGAATACTACCAGACGTCATTTAGCTATCTTGTGAGCGAGACGGGAGAGGAGCACTTCGTAGGTGTTCCCGAGCAGGGAGGTCGCGACCTCATCCCTGCCGACCCACTGCCCCCCGGCACGGTCTACACGGCGTCGGTTAGCGGCGACGGCACTGTCGGTCTCTACCGGATCGAGGTGAGCCTGTCATCCGGAACGGGTAAGCTCAAACCAGCAGGCGGCCTTTCGGGAGACATGAAGGAATCCGTAACGCGCGCGTTCAGCCACCTCCTTGCCAACAAGGCCGCTTTCGGCGTGCCCGGGGAAGTCGACACCTCGGACTTCCACGTCGAGATCATCGACCTGCTGGGCAACAACGTTGAAGCCGAGATCGGTGTGGCCTTCTTCGTCGCTGCTTACTCCATCCTGCGCAAGGCGCCTCCACAACCGGGCCTCCTCGTTCTCGGTGACATGAGTATCCAAGGCAACATCAAGCCGGTACGCTCCCTTGTCGAGCCCCTCCAGGTCGCCATGGATAACGGCGCAAAGAGAGCGCTGGTGCCCATCGAGAACAAGCGACAATTCCTCGAGGTCAATCCTGATGTCCTCGAGCAGGTCGATCCCATTTTTTACGGCGACCTGCGTCAGGCTGCGTTCAAGGCCCTGGGATTGAATTGAACTGAGACACCAAGGCTGCCGTCGTATCCCGGCTGTTCTTTCTGTTCCGGAGGCGGCAATGATGCTTTCGCCAAGAGTCGAAGGCTACTCAATCTAACGTCAGCCCGGTAGGACCGGGTCTCGAGCCCCGCTCTGACATGCTCGAGCACCCAGGCGGCACGATGCGTGGTCGGTGCTGTACTCGTGATCGAGCCGGGCGTCGATACCGATTTCCTTGAGCTGGTTCAGCACGAGCTGCATGAGATCGACGAGCTGGGTGGAGTCGCAGGCTGGCCTTGGCCCTACGATTAGGAAGCGATGACATGGTGACCATCCGCTCGGGGAGAGGCTTGTCCTCGGTTCCACATCCAAGGATTGTGCCGGCCGCCAATGTGATGACCACCCGCATGTTCTTTGGCTTGTCATCGCGTCACCGGTTCATCTAGCGCCCCCACCCGCCCGTAGCGCCTCCAGCATCGCCGGATCCACCTTGGCCTTGACCGTGCGTCGATCTAGCCCGAGCCGCCGCGCCGCTTCCTCGTAGCTCCCCGTGCGGGCGAAGACCAGCGTGCTGTACCGGCGCAGCAGCTCGTCCGCGGTCAGCGCCCCCGCCTCGATCGCCGCGGTCAGGTCTTCGGGCGCCGGCATCGGCGCCGCACGCCGGGGCCGGTACTCACCCCGCACCATCACGTTACGCAGGCACTGCTCGAGCTCCCGCACGTTCCCCGGCCACGCGTAGCTCGGGCCCAGGTGCCGCCCGACCCAGGCCTCCGCCTCACCCGCCAACGCCTCCGCTTCCTCCTCGCCCACCACGCGCGCGGCCAGCTCGCGCAGTAGATGCCCGAGCTCGCCCGGGGCCTCGCGGAGCTGGGCGGCGAGTGACGGCGTCTCGATGACGTCACCGCAGAGCCGATAGAAAAGGTCCTCCCGGAAGCGGCCGGCGTCGATCTCCAGCGCCAGGTCCCGGTTGGTGGCAGCGACGAGCTTGCCGCGGAAGGGCCGCTCACGCGTCTCCCCAATGCGGTGGAAGGCGCGCGCCTGGAGCACCCGCAGGAGCTTCACCTGGATGGCCGGCTCGAGCTCGCCGATCTCGTCGAGGAAGACGGTGCCCAGCGCCGGGCAGGTCTCGAGCCAGCCCGCGCGGTCCTGCACGGCGCCGGTGAAGGCGCCCCGGCGGTGGCCGAAGAGCTCGGATTCGACGAGGGTGGCAGGCAGCGCCGCCAGGTGGAGGGGGAAGAAGGAGGCGGTGAAGTCCTCGGCGAAGACGCGGCGTGCGGGGTCGAACGGCACGTAGCGCGCCGCCCCGATGGCCTGGGCCACCAGCTCCTTGCCGGTGCCGGAGGGGCCGGTGACGAGGGTGGTCAAGTCGTGCATGCGGGCGTAGAGGCCGCGGCGGTAGCGCCGGGCGTCGTGCGTAAAGATGGACTGCCACACGGCCGCGCGCAGCCGCGCCGCGGGCGGCGAGCCGCCCAGGATGTGGGTGAAGGTCGCGTGGAACGCGCGGCGGACCTGGAAAAAGAGCGCCCAGAGGTGGGCGGGGTCGTTGCGCATGGGGGGGCCGGGCGGGGTGGGTCCTGCGCCCGCCTGATCGAGCCCGGGCAGATCCAGGTAGTGCGCCACGTCCTGGGCGAAGGGCGTGTACGCGGCCACGGGTGCGGTCGCTTTCCGGGGGTCGTCGACCAGGGCTTGGAGCGCCGGCAGGTAGCGGTTGAAGAGGACGTAGAGGACCAGGTCTTCGTAGAGTGGCGCCTCCTTGCCTTGCGCCGGGGTCCCGGCCGCGAGCTTCTTCCGCAGGGTACCGGCGAGCAAGGAAGCGCGCTGGTCGAGCGCGGCCAGGTTCGGATAGGCGTCGGGTCGCGCCCGCGCATGCCACACCGTGCCCGCTTCGACGAAGTCCGGGCCGAGAGCGTCGCGCTCGGCGTCGATCCGCTCGGGGAGGAAAGGGTTGGCGCGCGCCAGCCTGGAGATGGCCTGGGCGAGGGTGCGTTCGCGGTCGGACATGAGGGACATGGCTGGCAGAGAATGTAGTAGCGCTGAGCATCAGATGTACAGAGAGAATCAGACTGGGTCGGCCACTTACAGCCAAGTGGTTGAAACTGTGTAGGGGAACGATCGGGCACGGAGCATGCCCTCTGCGATGTGCGAACGGCGCCGTAGCCGCCCACTGGGGGCGGGAGAGAAGACGGAGCCGGTGAAGCGCACCGAACGACGCCGCCCGGCTGGGATGCCGGGCCGCACAGGAGGGTCCCATGAAGACGCTCTGCTCCAGCAAGGTCCGCCAGATCCTGGCGCTCCGCACGGAAGCCGCGGTGCTGCGCGCCGCATACGAGGAGGCCCTGGCGCACGTGGCGCCGCTCCGGCACCGCGCGGCCGACTACATCCTGCGGGCGCGCGCCCTCAAGGCGCGGCTCGGCGCGGACGAGCTGGGCGAGCTACGCCGCGCCTGGGGCGGTGCCTAGGCACGCAGAGGAAGGGGGCCGCCGGCCCGCGCGGCGGCCCCGCCCATCCCTACTACCAACCAACAGGAGGAAGACTCCAATGACTCCGAGCGCGCCCGCAGCGATCGAGACCCCGAAGCATCGAGTCGAAACGGTGCCCCCGACCGGCCCCACCGCGATCGAGCTCCTCGAGCGCGAGCCGGCCGTGCGCCGCATTCACCCAGCCCAGGACGTGCTCGATGGCTTCCTCTGGTACGGCCGGCCGGTGGAAGGGGGACTCGTGATGATTAACTCGGCGCGGCAGGTGCTGCGCGCCGACCAGCTCCCCGCTGGGCTGGCTCTGCGACACGCCGACCCCGGGCCGTCCAGCGTGAGCCGCGAGGTCGCCCTCCGCTGGGCCACGGGTGAAAGGAGCGGCTCGGTAGCGCGTACGCTCGACGCCCTCGGCCAGTACCTCACTCGTCATGTCATCCTGCCCGAGCCGCGGACGGCCCTCTGGGTGGGCGCATGGGCGCTCGCCACCTGGTGCTACCGCGCCTTTCGCGTGTTCCCCTACCTCTCGATCCGCTCGGCCGAGAAGCGCTGCGGGAAGAGCCGGCTCCTCGGCCTGCTCGCCCGCGTGGCCTTCAACGCCTCGCCCGTCACCGCCCACCCCACGGAGGCCCAGATCTTCCGCACCGCGGCCCGCACCGGTGGCGCCCAGCTCTTCGACGAGGTCGAGACGCTGCGCGACGACCGCGAGCGCTTCGACGCGCTCATCAGCGTGCTCAACGTGGGGTTCGAGCGAGGCGGCGTCGTCACGCGCCTGGAGCGTCGCGACGGGCGGCTGGTCGAGGAGCCCTATGAGGTGTACGCGCCTCGCGTGCTGGCGGGCATCGCCGGGCTCAAGGACACGCTCGAGGATCGGGCGCTGCCCGTGCTCATGATGCGCAAGCGGCGGGCAGAGCCGGTGGCGCGCCTGGGGCGCGCGACGGAGGAGGAGGCCGCGGCGCTGCGGGATGCGTGCGCGCTGGCGTGCTTGACGCGCATGGGTGAGATCGCGATGCACTACGAAGCGGCGCCGGCGCTGCTGGAGGCGCAGGGGATTGATGATCGCGCGGTGGATCTTTGGTCGCCGCTGGTGGCGCTGGCGATGGCGGCGGATGGGGAGGAGCGCAGTGAGCGGACCGCGCGGATGCTTGCGGTGGCGCGCGAGCTGGCGAGCCATCGCGACGCGGATGCGGAAGGTGGGCCTACGGCGCGGCGGTTGGAGGCACTGGAGGCGGTACGGGCAGAGCGGGGTGAGCGGCTGGCCCCGGCCGAGCTCGTGGCGGCGCTCACCGGGCGGTCAGGGTGGGAAGGCGTGAAGACCCCGCGGAAGCTGGCGATGGTGCTGGGGCCGATGGGGATCTTCCGGCGGCAGGTGCGGGAGGGGGAGCGGCGGCGGTGGTGCTACGTGTTGGACGCTGAGCGGCTGGTGGAGCTGAGTGCGCTATACGGGGCTGGTGGGTGAAAGCGGACCCCCATGCTTAGAGTCCCAGGAAGATTCGCTTCACTTCGACAGATCCGAGGAGCGCGTCCGAGGGCCCCTCCAGAAGCGTGCGGCCCGATTCCAGCACGTAGCCGCGATGAGCCAGCCGAAGGGCACGCTCGACGTTCTGCTCGATGAACACGACCGTGAGTCCGCGCTCTCGGTTGATGACACCGATGACCTCGGTGATTTGTTCGACCACCTGCGGTGCGAGGCCGAGGAAGGGCTCGTCGATCATCAGCAGGGAGGGTCGCGCCATCAGGCCTCGCGCGATGGCGACCATCTGCTGTTCACCGCCGGACAGTGTGTGCGCGAGCTGCTCTGCGCGCGTCCGAAGGATCGGGAACAACGCCTCGACGTCACGGAGTGACTCCTCACGATGTGCGCGCGCGGCGGGATGATATGCACCCAGGAATAGATTCTGCCTGACGGTGAGGTACGGGAATAGTCGCCGCCGCTCCAGCACGTGAGCGAGGCCCAAACCGACGATCCGATGGGTCGGTAACCCGGTGATTGGACTCTGTTTGAAGGAGATCTGGCCACGATGTGCGCGGACCAAGCCGGACAGGGTGTTCATGAGCGTGGATTTTCCGGCTCCGTTGGGTCCGAGGATCGCCACGATCTCGGCGGCATCCGCGCGGAAGTCGACGTTCCACAGGACTTGATAGTCTCCGTACAAGACATCGAGACCGCGCGCTTCAAGCATTCCAGGCTTAGGCACGATGGTAGGCGTGGCCGAGATACTTTTCGATAACTCGCGGGTCCTGCGCGATGGAGGCCGGCGAGCCGATGGCGAGCACCTCGCCTAGGTGCAGCGCGACGATGCGCTGCGAGATCTCCATGATCACGCGGGTGTTGTGCTCGATGACCAGCAGGGCCATCCCGTCGCTGTGCATCCTGCGGACCAGATCAATGAGACCCGGGATGCTCCCCTGGTCCACACCACCGGTGATCTCGTCGAGTAAGAGGAGACGGGGTCGGGTCGCGAGAGCTCGGGCCAGCTCCAGGCGCTTGCGTTGGCCCGTCGAGAGGACGCGAGCGTGTGCGTCACCTTTGTCGGTCAGGCCGACCCATTCCAGGGCACGGATGGCCTGATCGCGCGCCTCGGTTGGATCCGATGTCCGCTGGAAAGCCCCCACCATCACGTTCTCGAGCACGGTCATGTTGGTGAAGGGCCGGAGCTTCTGAAAGGTGCGGGCGACACCTTGACGGCTCAACTTATCGGGGCGCATGCCGGTGACGGGGTTACCGTCGAGGTGGATCGACCCCGCATCGAGGGGCAGAAAGCCCGTGATGATGTCGAAGAGGGTCGACTTGCCGGCGCCGTTCGGTCCGATTACTCCGATTAGCTCGCCGGCACCTACAGCGAATGTGATGTCATGATTCGCGGTGAGTCCACCGAACCGCTTGGTTACTCCCCGCACCTCGAGGAGGCTCATCCCGGTGAGCCGGTGCGCCGGGGGCCGCGCTGCGTCAACGACATGATGCCGCCTGGCTGGATCACGGACACGATCACGATTAGCGCGCCGAAGACCAGGAGATCGATGGCTTTGCCGGAGCCGCCCAGATAGATCCGCGTCCCCTCGCTGAGGGGACCGAGGATGGCCGCGCCGAGGACGGGACCCCAGAGCGTCCCCAGACCGCCCAGCACTGCGATCAAGCAGATCTGAATGGATAGCGCGAGCGGCAGCACGGATTCGGGATCGATGAATAGGATGTACTGCGCGTAGAACGTCCCCGCCATCGCGGTGAGGCCGGCGGAGAGGGCCATCGCGATCAGCTTGTAGCGCGCGACTGGGACTCCGAGACTGGCGGCCGCGTCCTGATCCTCCCGGATCGCGCGGAAGTAGAACCCGGTCCGAGTGTGGACGACGCGATGGGTGAGCCAGAGGGCCAGCAGCAGGAAGCCGAGGGCGATGTAGTAGTAGGTCTGCTTGCTGTCGTGGAACTGGAAGTTCACGAAGGAATCGGGGCGCTTGATCGGCACGAACAGGCCGCGTGCCCCGCCTACTCGATCCCAGCTCATGACCAGGGTCTGCACGACTTCGCCAACCGCGATCGTGGCGATGGCGAAATAGTGCCCCCGGAGGCGGAAGACGGGGTAGCCGATCAATTGCGAGAGGGCAACCGCAAGGACGGCGCCCACGAGCATTCCGATCCAGGGGCTGACTCCGAATTCCTTGGCGAGGACGCTAGAGGTGTATGCCCCGGCCCCGAAGAACACTGCGTGTCCCAGCGAGATCTGTCCGCAATAGCCCGCCAGAAGGTTCCAGGCCTGGGCCAGAGTCGCATAGAGAAAGATCATGATCATGACGTGCCGCGGAAACGGCAGGGTGAAGACGAGCGGGAAGGCGAGGAGGGCGAAGAGGATGAGAAGCCCGGCGCCAAGCTTGAGCGGGTGGCGCATCAGAATCGGCCGAACAAACCCAGAGGCCGTACGAGGACGACGATGAGATAGATGACGAAGATCATCACGTATTTCAGCGACGGCGCAATCAGCAGGCCGCCGAAAGCTTCCACGAGTCCCACTACGATGCCCGCGGCCAGCGTCGCGGGGACGTTGCCGAAGCCCCCGAGCGCGACGACCACGTAGGCAACCAAAGCGAACGTCGCTCCGACATCAGGGAAGACATAAAAGAAGTTCGTGAGGAGGGCGCCTGCGACCCCGACGCAGGCGCTGCCAATCCCCCAGCCCAGGGCGAACATACGATTGGTATCGATGCCCATGAGGGAGGCGGCCTGTCGGTCCTGGGCGGTGGCTTGCAGGGCCAGCCCGGTCTCCGTCCTACGTATGAACCAGTAGAGAAAGCCGAAGGCGACGAGCGAGCCCATGCTTGCGACGAGCTGGGGCAGTCCCACGAACAGGCCGGCGAGCGAGAGCCGGCCTTCGACGAGCGGATCCTTTATGAGATGGAAATCTACGCCCCAGAGTGCCTGAGCAGCCGAGCGAAGAAAGACGGCAAGCCCGAAGGTGGCGAAGATTTGCGACACCATGGGCGCGTTGAGGATCCAGCGAATGATGCCGTGGTACGTCCCCACCCCAGCGAAAAACAAGAGCCCGGCGGTCAGCGGGAGTGAGACGAGCGGATCGAGGCGCCACAGCGACCACGCCCAGAAGCTGGCGAACATCGCCATCATGAGGAACTCGCCGTGCGCGAAATTCACCAGCTCCATGAGGCCGAATATCAGAGAGAGCCCGGCGGCGATGAGTCCGTAGATGAAGCCCATGAGGAGTCCACTGACGAGTCCCTGAAGGAGCATTTCGGGGGTCATCGGCGCCCCACTGTATCAAAAAGCAGATTGACATATTTAATATAACAATAGTAATAAATGGCCGAGATGAGCCAGCCTACTCCTCTCTACGTCCGGCTCACGAACGACCTGCTATCCGACATCTCCAAGGGCAGGCTGCGGTCAGGGGATCGCTTACCCACCGAGGATGAGCTGATCAAGACCCGTAAGGTTAGCCGGGTCACCGTTCGCCACGCGCTCGATGTGTTGCGGCAGCGAGGGCTGATCGAGCGGATTGCCGGCCGCGGATCGTTCGTATCACGTCCACCGGAAGCCATCGCCTGGACGATCGACTCCGTGGACGACGTGTTGCAGATCGTCGGCGCCGAAACCGACCTCCAGATTCTGGAGTGGAAGGCCATTCGCTCGACACCCGGGGTCGAGCGCCGGCTCGGGGTTTCAGGGGAGCAGGTCTATGTCCAGCGGGGCCTTCGAAGCCGTCGGGGGGGATTGCCCCTCTGTTACACGGAGACCTACACTCTCCTGAAGATTGGCCGAAGGATTCGCAAGGAGGATCTCGCTCTGAGCACGGTGCTGGAGGTGATCGAAGGCAAATTGGGCCTGCCGGTGCAGGGAGGCACCGAGGAGCTGACCGCCGGGGTCGCCGACAGAGCGCTGGCGCGTCGACTCGGTGTGCCCTCGGGGTCGCCGGTGTTGATCCTCGAGTTGACGTTCTTCGACCTCGACGGTCAACCACTCGAGTACGCGAAGGCCTGGTACCGCGCAGATCAATTCACTCGACGCAATAAGCTCGTGCGCCTTCGTTAGCGGGCAGACTTGGTCAAACGAGAGTGGCGGCTGGCTGTGGACGTGGGCGGAACCTTCACCGACGTCGTGCTTATGAATGAGACGGGCGACGTGCAGCTCATCGGCAAGGTACTAACCACTTCGAAGGATCCCGCCGCCGGCGTCATGCAGGGGATCCGGGACGTGCTGGTGCGGTCTGGATCCGCGCTCGGAAACGTCCAGTACGTCATCCATGGCACGACGCTCATCACCAATGCCCTCATCGAGCGCAAGGGCGCGCGAACCGGCCTCATCACGACCGCTGGCCATGAGGACAGTCTCGAGATCGGCCGAGAGACCCGGTACGATTCCTACGACCTCTTCCTCGAGAAGCTCGAACCGTTGGTGCCGAGGTCGCTTCGGAAGGGATTGTCCGCGCGGATGCTAAGTGACGGGAGCGAGCTCGCGCCTTTCGATCCGGAGGAGGCCCGCGGCGCGGTGGAGGCTCTGCGACAGGCGGGAGCCGAGGCGATCGCCGTGAGCCTGCTGCATAGCTACCGAAACCCTGCGCACGAGCGAGCCGTCGAGACGGTGTTGTCGACGGTGGATCCGGCGATGCGCGTGTCGCTGTCCTCGGTGGTCGTTGGGGAAATCCGCGAGTACGAGCGAACCTCTACGACCGTCGCCAACGCCTACGTGCTCGCGGTAGCCGAGACGTACTTGCATGCGCTTTCAGCCCAGCTCCGCGCAGCAGGATTCGCGGGCGAGCTGCTGTTGATGCTCTCGAGTGGCGGAACCTGTACGACCGAGACCGCTTGTACGGTTCCGATCCGACTCCTCGAATCCGGGCCGGCGGGCGGAGCCGCGGCGGCGGCGGAGTACGCGCGCCATACGCGCTCTCGACAGGTCCTTTCCTTCGATATGGGAGGGACTACTGCCAAGGCGTGCTTCATCGACGACGGCGAACCCGAGATTACCCGTGAGTTCGAGGTCGCGAGGGTATGGCGCTTCAAGCAGGGGAGCGGCCTGCCGCTGATTGCGCCCGTGATCGAGCTGATCGAAATCGGTGCGGGCGGCGGCTCCATCGCACGGGTCGATCGAATGGACTTGCCCAAGGTGGGGCCCGACAGCGCCGGTTCTGACCCAGGGCCGGCCTGCTACGGTCGGGGGGGCACGCTGCCCACCGTGACCGATGCGAATCTCGTACTGGGGTACCTCGATCCCGGTTACTTCCTCGGCGGCGTGATGCCGCTTGACCCCGCGGCGGCCCATGAGGCGATCCGGAGCTACGTCGCGCAGCGGATCGGTGTGTCGATCCCCGAAGCGGCATGGGGCATTCACGCCATCGTGAGCGAGAACATGGCGAACGCCGCCCGGATGCATGCCGTCGAACGCGGGAAGGAAGTCGGAAGCTATGACCTCTATGCATACGGTGGGGCGGGGCCGCTCCACGGGTGTGCCATCGCCGAGCGGCTCGGCATCAACCGGATCATTGTTCCCCCTGGGGCGGGCGCTCGATCGTGCTTCGGGTTTCTCGCGTCGCCGCTGGCCTTCGAGGTGGCGCGATCGCACGCTACTGCCCTCGAGGACGCGGACTGGGCTGACGTCGCCCAGACGCTGGAACGACTGGAAGAGGAAGCCCGGGGCCCCCTCGCCCTGGCCGGCGTGCCTTCCGACCAGATCTGGGCGCGGCGGTGGTGCGAGATGCGCTTTCAGGGTCAAGGCTATGAGGTGGAAGTGTCGCTCCCGAAGGGACGGCCGGACGCGTCGTGGCAGGAGGCGATCCGGGCAGAGTTTGAGCGCGTTTACCGCTCTCTCTATCGACACTTTCCCGATGGCCCGGTGGAGATCGTCACCTGGCGGGTGCGGGTGCAGACCACCGCTCCACCGCTTCCGGCGATGCCGGTCGCAGTGATGTCGGGGAAGGCCCGCAAGGGCGAGCGCCTCGCTTATGTCGCCACGAAAAGGGACTTTCAACAGGTGCCGGTGTACGACCGATACGCGCTGCCCGCGGGCTTTCGCACGTCCGGTCCCGCGATCGTCGAAGAAGTAGAGGCGACGACTCTCGTGACGGCCGGGTTCACCCTCGCCGTCGACAGCGATCTCAATCTGGTCTTGAGCCGGAACGGTTGACATCGTGACAGTCCACGATCCGGTGTTCATCGAGTTGGCCTGGAGCCGCCTCATCGCCGCCGTCCAGCAAGAGGCCCATGCGCTGCTCCGCACCGCCTTCACGACGACCGTCCGCGAAGCGGCCGACCTCTCGGCTGGCGTGTTCGACACGCAGGGGCGCATGATCGCCCAGGCCATCACCGGGACACCTGGTCACATCAATTCGATGGCCTTAGGGGTAGAGCACATCGTCAAGGCGTTTCCGCCCGAGAGCCTCGAACCTGGCGACGTGTTGGCTACGAACGACCCTTGGCTTGCTTCCGGACACCTGCACGACATTCTCGTCGCGACACCGGTGTTTCGGGGCGGGCGAGTCGTCGCCTTTACCGCAAGTGTGTGCCACGCCATCGATGTCGGCGGCCGGGGGCTAGGGACCGAAGCGGTGGATCGGTTCGAGGAGGGAATCCTTCTTCCAATCTGCAAGATCTATGCGGCGTCTCGGCCGCAGCAGGCACTCGACATTTTCCGTGAGAACGTGAGATTCCCCGAGGCCGCGCTGGGTGATCTCCATGCCCAGGTCGCCGGCAATGCGGTAGGGGCCGACCGGCTGAACGAGATGATGGATGAGTTCGGTCTCGATGACTTGGGGGAGCTCGGGGAAGCCATCCTGAATCGTAGCGAGGACGCGATGCGCGCCGCGATCGCCGAGATCCCAGACGGCGAATACCGGTATCAGCTGCGATTGGACGGGTTTGACGAGCCCGTCGTCGTGAACACGCGGGTTGTGATCAACGGCAGCACCTTGCTCGTCGACTACGCGGGCAGCTCTCCCATGTCGAAGCGGGGCATCAATGTCGTACTGAACTACACGCGGGCATACACGACGTACGGTCTCAAGTGTGTGGTGGCGCCCGATGTGCCGAACAACGCCGGGTCGTTCCGCCCCGTCACGATCACCGCACCCGAGGGCTCCATTTTGAACGCGACCAGGCCTGCTCCAGTCGCGGCGCGGCACGTCGTGGGCCTGTTCCTGCCCGACGCCGTGATGGGGGCACTGGCGCACGCGTTACCCGATCGCGTCATTGCCGAGTCATCGAGCGGCGTCTGGGTCGTGGATATACGCGGCAGCGATCTGGGCGATCGGCCCTTCGGATACACATTTTTCGTGTCCGGGGGAATGGGAGCGCGTGGCGACAAGGATGGCCTCTCGGCGACGCAGTTCCCGTCGACGGTGCGCAACACCTCGGTGGAGGTCATTGAGTCGAAGTCGCCGCTGATCGTGTACAAGCGCGCGCTGGCCCCGGGCACCGGAGGCGCCGGCCGGCACCGAGGTGGACTCGGCGTATCCCTCGAGCTCGGAGTGCGGACGAAGCGTGAGTACCTGTTTTCTCCTTCGTTCGAGCGGCTTTCAATCCCTCCGGCAGGCCGGTTTGGGGGAGGCGATGGGGCACCAGGCCGCCTCGAGACTGGTGAGGGGCGGCGCCTGGATCCCAAAGCGAAGCATTGGCTGGCCCCGTCCGATCGGCTTCGGATCGACACCCCCGGTGGCGGGGGAGTGGGCCATCCAAGGCTTCGTGACGCGGCACAAATCGAGCGTGACCGGGATGCCGGCCGTGAGTCGGGGGCGGGGGAATGAATCCCTCAGAGTTCCGTCAGCACTTCTCTGCGGTCCGCAATTCGGTCTACCTGAACAGTGCCGCCATAGGCCCGCTATCGGATGAGGCCAAGTCGGCGGCGTTCAGCGCCATCGAGGAGCAGGCGGTGCGCGGGTCTCGCTTCATCGATCGGTACGAGGCCACGCTCAGCCGGATACGGGGCGGCGTAGCCACGCTCATCGGGGCCAGCCCCGGGGAGATCGCATTCGTACGAAACACCGTCGAGGGGCTGAGCACGATCGCGAGTGGGCTCGAATGGAAGAGCGGGGACAACGTCGTCGCGAGCGGGATCGAGTTCAGTGGGAACGTCTATCCGTGGCTGAACATGGCGAAGCACGGGGTAGAGCTTCGCTTCGTGCCGTCGGATGACGGGGCGGTGCGAGTCCCGGACCTGATCGAGGCGGTGGATGACCGCACGCGTCTCATCACGGTCAGCCTGGTTCAGTTCGGCAACGGCTATCGGGTCGATCTCGACGCTCTTGGCGCTTTCTGCCAAGCGCGGAACATCCGGCTCATGGTCGACGGAATCCAGGGTATCGGAATTGTGCCCGTCGATGTCACCAAGGCCGGCGTCGATTTTCTGGCCTGCGGAGTTCAGAAGTGGCTGTGCGCGCCGATGGGACTCGGATTTCTCTACGTGCGGCAGGAGCGTCTGTCGGAGATATCACTCACGGAGATCGGGCACAACAGCATGGTGCCGGCCGAGGGCACCTATCGCGACTACAAGCTCGCCCTACGGCCGGACGCGCGCCGCTTCGAGGCTGGTCTCATGAGCTTCGCGTCGATCTGCGGCCTCGAGGCCGCGCTGACGCTGATCGAGAGGATTGGTGTGAAGACACTGCATGCCCATGTGACTGCCCTTACAGGGCGCCTCGTTGCCGGGCTACGCGACCGAGGCTTCGTCATGGGCTCGCCGCAAGATCCCTCCGACGGCGCGGGGATCGTGGCGTTCCGGCGGCCAGGATGGCCGGTGGAGAGCCAGGAATCTCGCATGTTCGCCAAAGGCATCACGATCGCCGTTCGGGAGCACGCCGTTCGAGTGTCGTGTCACGGATTCAATACGCAAGACGAGATCGACATGTTCCTCGGAGCGCTCGCCTGAAACCGTACGTCACGCAGGTCTACACGACCGTTAGAGGAGGACGCGGCATGGTTACCCGGATCGCGGTTTCACTGATGTGGTATGTCTTCGTCGCAGGTTTCGGCGCGGGCGCGGCGTACGCACAAGCCAAGGAGGTCGTCATCGGCGTCCCCTATCCCATGTCGGGGGCGATCGGCCAGGCGGGTGTGGATGGGAAGGTGGCCTTCGAGCTCGCCCGCGACATCGCCAACGGCGACGTCGACATTCCGTTTCCTCTCTACCAGCGCCTGAAGGGCATGCCCAACGTCGGCGGGGCCAAGGTGCGGCTCGTGATTGCCGACCACCAGGGCAAACCCGAGCTGGGCCAATCAGTCACGGAGCGGTTGATCACCCAGGACAAGGTGCACGCTCTGCTTGGCGCCCTCCAGAGCGGGGTGACGGCAACGGCGAGCTTCGTCGCCGAGCGCCATGGCGTGCCGTTCATCACCGCGGCGTCCTCATCTCCCGAGCTGACCCGTCGGGGCTTCAAGTGGTTCTTCCGGAATGGGCCGCACGAGGAGCACTATACGCAGGCCATCTTCGACTTCCTGCGTGATTTCGAGAAGAAACGCGGCGTGAAGATCAAGACGGTTGGGCTCACGTACGAGGACTCGCTCTTTGGGCATGACAGCGGCAAGACCTCGAAGGCCATGGCGGCGAAGTATGGATATGACGTTGTCGTCGACACCACGTATCGGGCGCAGAGCGCCTCACTCGCCGTTGAGGTCCAAAAGCTGAAGGCCGCGAATCCCGATGTATGGATCCCCACGTCGTACACGACAGATGCGATCTTGTTCGTGAAGACCGCGAAGGAGCTGAACTACAACCCGAAGATGATCATCGCCCAGGGGACCGGTCATATCGCCCCCGAGTTCGTTCAGGGGGTGGGCGCCCTCGCCGAGGGCACCATGAGCCGAGCGCCCTACAATCTCGACATCGTCGAGAGGCGTCCGGTCGCCAAGATGATCGCGGACCTATATCAGAAGCGTGCGGGCAAGGAGCTCTACCAGCAGCCCGCGATCGCCTTCAGCGGAATGATCACACTGCTCGATGCGATCAATCGCGCAGGCTCGACGTCTCCCGAGGCCATTCGGAAGGCGCTCATCGCCACCAACATCCCAGGTGATCAGCTCATCCTGGCATGGGACGGGGTCCGTTTCGATGAAACCGGTCAGAATACCGGCGTGCGCGCCATCATCATTCAACTGCAAGGGGGGAAGTACCACACGGTGTATCCCTTCGAGTCGGCTACGAAAGAAATCATCTACCCGATCGTAGCGAAATGAGAGAGCGTGGCCCGCGGCTCGTAGCCAATGTGCCGCGTCTCAACGAGTCAATGGACCAGGAGGGGCTTGCCGCCGTCGTAGCGCGCTCCGGTCAAAACTTCACTTACTTGGCGGGCTTCGGGTATTCGGGCACCGTGGCTCGCTTCATGGATCTGACCGACTCTCCGCGCGGCATGATGGTGCTGTGGCCTCGCCGAGGCGATCCCGCCGTGATCGCTGGTACGGCTACGGCGGAAGTGACGAGACGCGACTGTTGGATCAAGCGGATTGAGGTCTACGAGACCTACATCCAGTCGCCTTATGCTCGTCTCTGCGAAGTGATTAAGGAGTACGGGCTCGCTCGCGAGCGGATTGGCATCGAGAAGAGCTATGTGAGCGCCCAACACTGGGGGGAGATTGAGCGCCTGCTTCCAGGGGTCCAGCTCGTCGACGTCTCCGCCATGATGGACCGAGTCCGCTCGGTCAAAACAGAGGCGGAGATCGGGCTTCTGAAGGAGGCCGCTGACCTACTTGATGATGCGTATCTGGAAGTGTTCCCGACCATCCGCCCAGGACAAACTGAACGAGAGGTGCACGCGCGCCTCGTGCACGCGTGTCTCCAGCGAGGCGCGGCATTTGCGCATGGAATGCTGAACTCGAGCCGCAATGATGGCCCATTCCTTGGGGAGCGGGAGAATGTCCTGTACGAGGGTGACATAGTCCGCAACGACTACGTCTCCTATCTCTGGGAGGGCTACCCGGGGCATCAGTCTCGGGTCGTCGTCATTGGTAAGCCAAGCGCCGAGCAGAAGAGTACCTACAGGACCATCCGGGATATCTACCGTCAAACCCTGGATCGCTGTCGACCGGGCGTGCTGACGAGCGCGTTGTACCAATTCGTAGTTGACGAGTTTGCGAAGCAGGGGTGGGCGTACAAGACCATCCCCCTGGTTGGGCACTCTGTTGGCGCCTGGTGGCATCAGCAGGAGCCGATTCTCTCGAAGGCGCGCGATGTGCCGCTCGAGGAGGGGATGGTGCTCGCCGTCGAGCCTGTCCGAGGTTACTGGCATCTGCAGGACATGGTGGTCGTGCGCCGGGATGGGCCGCAGCTCATCTCGGACAAGTTTCCCACCGATGAGATGTTCATCGCGGGCTAGGGATGGTGCGCTGCTGATGCGGTTCACTCGTCGAGTAAGGGGGACTAGATGAAGCGACGTGGCGTGTCGGCTCGATGGTCCGTGGTGGTGATCGTCGCCGTCGGGTTTGTCGTCGGTATTTGCCTTCTGGGGCCTCAGGGTATTGAGAGTGCTCCGACGCGGGGCGGAAAGGTCGTGTTTGCGGCGCGGCAGGACATCTATTCGCTCGACCCACAAATGGCGAAGTGGGGATCAGAGCGAAAGATTCTCCTTCAGTTCACGGATACGCTCGTAGTGATTAGGCCTGAAGATGGGAAGCTGTATCCCGGGCTGGCCGAATCCTGGGACGTTGCCCCGGACGGCAAGTTCTTCACCTTCAGGCTTCGCAAAAACGTGAAGTTTCACGACGGCACCCCCCTTGATGCAAATGCGGTCAAGTTCACCTTTGACCGCATTCAGGAACCAGCGAGTGCGGGAACCGTGGCAAGAGCGCTCATGGCGCAATACGAGGGGTGCGACGTCATCGACTCGCACAGCATCCGGGTCAGATTCAAGCAGCGGTATGGGGCGTTCCTCTCGCTCGTGTCGCTCACGCCATTGGCGCCGGTATCGCCGACGGCGGTCAAGAAGCTGGGAGCCGAATTTGGATCCCGTCCGGTCACGACGGGTCCTTTCATGGTGAAGGAATGGGTACCCAAGAGTCATGTCACCATGGTCCGGAACCCGGACTATAACTGGGCGAGCCCGATCCGCAAGCATCAGGGGCCAGCGTATGTCGATGAGGTAGTCTGGCGCATCGTGCCGGAGACCGCGACCCGTACGGCGGTACTTGAGACAGGAGAGGTCACGATTGCAGAAGACCTGGCCTATGCCGACGTGGCTCGACTTCAAAGGAACTCGAGTATCCGGACACTTCGCGGGGTTCCCGCGGGAACGCCGTGGTTGATCTTCCCTAACTTTCAGCGGTTCCCGACCAGTGAGCTCGCGGTACGTGAAGCGCTCCACTACGTAGTTAACAAGCCTGCGATCGCGAAGACGATCTTTCAAGGGCAAAGCGATCCAGCGTGGTCCGCCCTCCAGCCTACAACGCCGAGTTTTATCCCTGCGTCACAGGAAGCCTTCGCGCACAACCCGGCAAAGGCGAAGAAGGTGCTGGACGATGCCGGCTGGAAGCCCGGGCCGGATGGGATCAGGGTAAAGGAAGGAAAGCGCCTTGAGCTCCTGTGGCCGGTCGGCACCGGGGGCGGATTCGAAGAGATTGCCCCCCTCGTTCAGGCGATGGCCCGGGAGGCAGGCATCGATATTCAGCTTCGGGAAATGACACGCGCTCAGCTCAACGAGGCGCAGATGCGAGGCGAGCACCACATCGGAGAGGTCATCTGGTTCTACCCAGATCCCTCGATTCTCACCACGTTGTTTCACTCGGCCGGTCTGACGACATTCAACAAAGCGCGCCTGTCGGATCCCGAGATGGACAAGATGCTCGAGCAGGCGGCAACCACGGTTGACGAGCGGCAGCGGCTTGACCTTTATCGAAAGCTGCAGCGCACGCTCTCCGACATGGTGGCCACAGTCCCGATCGTGAATCAGGTAACGATCGTCGGGACGCGGAAAGAGGTTCAAAACTACCAATTCAACGTGGTCACGTTTCCCGTGTTGTACGACGTCTATCTAGAGAAATAGCCTAGGGACCTCTGACCCGTACGTGCTGATCTTTATAGGACGTCGGCTTCTGCTTGCCATTCCGACGGTCGTGGGAGTGTCGGTGGTCGTGTTTTCCATAATCCACCTGCTCCCCGGGGATCCGGTTCTTGTGATGTTGAGCGGGACGACGGCCACGCCTCAGCAGGTTGCCGAGCTTCGTGCACAGCTGAGGCTGGACGACCCTCTTCCGGTGCAGTTTGTCCGCTTCGTGCAACGAGCAGCGGTTGGTGATTTTGGCCGATCTATTTTCAGCCGACGTGAAGTCATGGTTGAGATCGGCGAACAGCTGCCGAGCACCCTACAGCTCGCAGGAGCGGCCATCTTGGTCTCCGCGGGCGTTGGACTGCTCTTGGGGGTCGTCGCGGCTCTTCGGCACAACTCCTGGATTGACCGTGCGGCGATGGTGGTTGCTCTCGGCGGTATCTCGATGCCTTCGTTCTGGCTTGGATTCCTTATGATCCTCGTCTTCTCGCTCCGGTTGGGCTGGTTCCCAGCGACCGGACAAGGGGGACTGGATCGCCTGGTCCTTCCGGCAGCGACCCTAGGGCTTGCATATGCCGCCGTGATTGCGCGCCTAGTGCGCTCTAGCCTGCTCGACGTCCTGGGCAATCTCTATGTGTCCACGGCGCGCGCAAAGGGTCTCCCGGGCCGGATGGTGATTCTGAAGCATGCCCTCGCCAACGCATTGATTCCAGTGGTCACCATGATCGGTCTTCAGCTAGGTAACCTCCTCGCGGGAACCATCATCGTAGAGACGGTCTTTGCGCGTCAGGGGATTGGCCGCCTGGCCGTTACCGCAATCCTCGATCGTGACTATCCGCTGGTTCAGGGCGTGGTCATGGTGAGCGCTGTCGGCTACATCCTCGTAAACCTCTGTGTGGACCTGTCCTATTCGATACTCGATCCGAGGATCCGTCACCGTGAGACAGGAGCGTGAGCGCGTTAGCAGCGCTCCTGCGGAAGAGGAAGGCGGTGATTCTTGGTCCCGCGCTTCTCGCGATGATCGCCGCGGTGGCGGCGTTGGGACCCCTCGTTGCCCCCTATGATCCGATACGGATCAATCCGGGAGAAGCGCTGTCTCCCCCCACCTGGCAGTATCCATTCGGGACTGATCAATTCGGACGGGACATCCTCAGCCGGACGATCGTCGGCGCACGGCTCTCCCTTCTGACCGGTGTAGGTGCAGTCTGCATAGCGGTGTCGTTGGGGATGGTATTCGGGCTGGCGAGCGGTCTCTGGGGCGGCTGGGTGGATTTGCTCCTCATGAGGCTCGTTGACATGATGATGGCTTTCCCCAGCATCCTGCTCGCTTTGGTGGTGGTCGCGGTGCTCGGTCAGGGGATGCTGAATGTCATGGTTGCAGTCGGAGTGTCGCTGATCCCGTCTTTCATTCGATTGGTTCGCGGAGATGTGTTGAGCGTCAAGGAGAATGCCTACGTCGAAGCTGCCCGAGCACTGGGAGTTGGTGGTCTGCGGTTGGCCATTCGAGACATTCTGCCGAACGTTCTAGCGCCGGTGATCGTTCTCTCGACCGTCGCCATAGCCTGGTCGATTATCGTAGGCGCGTCTCTGAGCTTTCTCGGGCTCGGCCCACGCCCCCCTACGCCGGAATGGGGAGTGGATCTCAGCAATGGCCGGAACTACCTAGTGCGTGCGTGGTGGATTTCTACCGCGCCCGGTGCAAGCATCATGCTGACCGTAGTGGCCGTGAATCTTGTTGGCGACACGCTAAGAGACTATCTCGACCCACGCTTGCGATCGCTGGGGAACCTATAGAGCGGATGCCGCAGGCCAGCCGAGGAGAACGCGATGACAGACAACGACTACATGGATCTGGCACTTCGTTACGCGATGGAAGCCTTCGATCGCGGCGATTGGCCCGTGGGATGCGTAATTGTTCGTGATGGGGAAGTGCTTGGGAGTGGCCAGAATCGGCAGAATTCTGGCGGCGACGTTACGACCCATGGAGAACTCGACGCGATCCAGAACGCGATCCGTGCTCACGGGTTGGAGCGAGTAACTGGCGCGACTCTCTACACCACGATGGAGCCCTGCCCTATGTGCGCATGGGCGTTGAAGCTCGCAGGCATTCGGCGTCTCGTGCTCGGCACACGACACGCGACGCTCCGGCGCACAGACATGGGGAGTTACAGCATCGAGGCGTTCTGCGAACTCGTTGGCTACAAGCTTGAGCTCACCAACGACGTGCGAGAGGAGCAGTGCACAGCGATGCGTCGCCGATGGGGGAAAGACGTCGTGAAGTCTGCATAGCCGGGATGCGAAGGCACAGGACTGAAAATCCTGAGCTTTCCTGAATAGGTTCGGCCCCAACCCCCCGCGGCGCTGGATTCCTACACCGCGACGTGTTCTCCGACGGCTGGCAAATGCCCGCCACCGTCGAAATTCTTCACCATTCGCCCAACGCGGCAGTCGGCGGGCCCTTCAAACCACACCGAGTGGAGGGTCGAGACTCGGGCCGCGATACCAGGGAGGTGGGAGTTACGCGACTGCAGCGGCAAAATTCGCGAACAGGTCGCCGGGCAGGGGAGACTGTAGGCGCCAGGTAATCGCCATTGGTAGTTCGGACTCGTGGCGTGAATAAGTGGCCGGCCCAAGGAACCAGAAGGCGCGATCGTCGCTACGCAGACGTGCAAACAGCATGACGCTTGATCCGAGCGCAACGTGTTTCTGATAGCGCTGCCCCGTTTCGCTGTCAGCCCGTGTGACCGATTGGCTTTCCCAGTGAATGAGGTCTCGTGTAATCGCGTAGTCGCGATATCTCGTCGTTGGTGAGAATTGACCACTAGTCTTGTCTAGGGTGAACGCGAGCAAATCCGCATGCTCATCGCTCGCCCAGTAGACGCCGGTCTGCCAAGGCGCGACCTTGGCGGCATCGCCGACGCCGAACGCCGCGAGTATCTCGACACGGGAATAGCGAGCATGCACCTGTAAGGGCACATCTGGATGGGTGGTGAGAGGCCGGTGTACGTGTTCAAGGCGATCCTCGAGGACATCAAGGAGTTCGAGCAGTTCGGATCGAATTTGGGGATGCTGCCAGAGCAGTGCGGTTCCGCCCCGCAAGCTAGTCGTCTTGCTCGCAGCCTTCTCCACCATGGATGCGACCAACATTCTGAGCAAGCGACGCTCGTATGGCGGTAAGGATTCAGAGTCAGGGACATGCGTGGAGGACAAGAAGCGCCGATACATCGCGATTCGAACCATGTCGTCGACGTGGAGGAGTCGGCCACAGGCACGGCGCAGCGTCTTCTCACTAGGCCCACTGGATTGAACCACCAAACCTGCCTGCGAACGGAGATCGGACCAGGACTGTCCGCCCGAGTACACATCGTCCAGATCCAGCCCGGACTCGGCGAGGTATGTAGACAGGGTCACCTCTGGGACGCGGCGGGCTAGATGACGCAGTTCCTCGACTTTGACTGACCAACGCGACGGCACAGCATCGCGAATGTTCTGGAGAACAATCTCTGCGGCGACCGGGTCAAGCTCCATGTGACACCCTGCCGGGAGAAAGGGGAACCCGGCACGGATCTGCGTCGCTAACTCTTTGCGACTCCCACCGAGGAGTGCGCGGAAGCGACGGTCGAAACGGAACTCCTTACGATGCTGGCCAACGAAATCGAGCACCGTGCATACAGTCTTGCCGGCGGCCCTTCGCAGTCCGCGCCCCAACTGCTGCAGGAAGAGGGTCGCGCTGTCTGTGGGGCGCAAGAGCAGCAGTGTGTCGACGACGGGCACATCGATGCCCTCGTTGAAGAGATCGACCGAGAACACGACATTTACGCGCCCGGCGGCAAGGTCGGCCAGCGCCGCCCGACGTTCGTCGTCTGGGCTGTCGGCCCATACCGCCGTGGCGGGGACGCCGGCGTCCCTGAATACGCGCGCCATAAAGCGAGCATGCGTGACGTTCACGCAGAAGCCGAGGGCCCGCATGGTACGAAGATTGTCGACACGAGCCGCGAGCTGTGACACTACTTGGTTCGCCCAAACGTCATTTGCGGTGAACAGATTGGAGAGTTCTTCTATGTCGTAGCCTCGCCCTCGTTGCCATGGGACTTCGCGGAGATCGAGACCGTCGTGGATGCCGAAATAGACGAAGGGCGACAATCGATGTTGATCGATGGCATCCCAGAGTCGAAGTTCGGCCGCGATGCGATTGTCGAACCAGCCGAGAATGGGGAGACCATCGCTCCTCTCTGGGGTCGCCGTCAGACCCAGGAGTTGGACGGGCGTGACGTGATCCAGGAGGGCGCGGTAGGACGCGGCCGCCGCGTGGTGGAACTCGTCGACAATGACTACGTCGAAGTGGTCTGGCGCAAGGTGTGTGAGGCCAGCCGCGTGCAGACTCTGGATCGACGCGAAGACGTGCTCGAACCGTTGTGGGCGGGCGCCGCCGACCCATAGCTCACCAAACGCATGGTCGCGGAGGCAGTGACGGAATGTGGCAACACTTTGCTCGAGGATCTCTTCTCGATGCGCAACAAAGAGGAGGCGGGCGCGCGGTAGAGCGTCACGAAGCCTCGCGTAGTCGACGGCCGCCATGACGGTTTTCCCTGTACCGGTCGCCGAGACAAGCAGGTTGCGGTGGTGACCGCGCTCCCGCGCGAGGGCGATCTGCTCCAGCAGTCGTTCCTGAAATGGCTCGGGGCGCAGTTCGATTGGACTCAACAGAACCTTGAGGCCCTTCGGCGCCGCTAGATCTAGGCGAGCCATGAATTCATCGCGATCGTAGGGTACGAAGTCCCCCCCGCTCCAATAGCTCTCAAAGACTGCCGTGACTTTGTCGACGACATCGGGGTTGCGCGCGCCCGACACGCGGACATTCCACTCAAGCCCATCTATCTGCGCGGAGTGCGTCAGGTTTGAGGAGCCGATGTAGGCGGTCGAGAATCCGGTGGACCGATGAAAGAGCCACGCTTTCGCGTGCAATCGCGTCGTCGTTGTGTCATACGAGACTCGGACTTGGGCGCCCAACTCGCTAAGTGCGTCGAGTGCCTTTGTTTCTGTCGAGGCTGTGTACGTAGTCGTCAGGACGCGAAGAGAACGACCACTCTGGCAGAGGGTGCGAAGTGCGCCAAGAAGCGGAGCAACGCCGCTACGGCGTATGAAGGCCATGACCACGTCGACGCGATCGGCAGAGTGGATCTCAGTCAGGAGCTGGTTTCCGACACGCGGTTCTCCAGGCGCGTTGGTGAGCAAGGTCGTGTCCAGAAGGGGAATGAGTGGTTCGGGTATCGTCTCCGGAGTCCCATCGGGCATGTGAGCTAGCACGGCGTGCAGTACGGACCCGGGCTCAATTGGGGCATCAGCCTTCATGCCAATACCTGAGACGAACACGTCCATATGTGCGATGAGCTGTCGTGCCAATGCGATGCCCTTGGCGACGCGCTCGTCGTTATCCACGCCAGCGACAGCACGGCGGATGATGCGAGCCAGGTGGAGTGCGATGCGGTCGGCGGCATCGGCACTTCGAAGGACATCTTTGCGTGCTTCTAGATGTGAGTCGAGATCACGGAGGTGCGACTCGAGTGCTTCCGTGATCAGTACTTCGTAGAGTCCGCGGGCCGGATGTGGCACCGTGTGGGGATCTTACGCGAAACTGGCGTACCGTATGTGCAGGTTAAGTTAGTGCACCACCGACGAAAGCAGCGAGGAGTGACGACGCGGTGCAGCACCTAGGCGATCGATTTCTCTTTTCGCCCTCGGATCTCGGCAGCTTCCTAGCCTGCGAGCATCTGACCCAACTGGAGTTGGCCGTGGTGCTCCGGGAAGACCGGCGTCCGAGCTACGAGAATGCCTACGCGGACCTCCTCAGGAGCAAGGGCGACGAGCACGAACGTGCGTTCCTGGAGGCAATCCGCGTTGCCGGTCATGACGTGGCCGAGGTGGGGCTCGACGCCGCGCGTGACTTCGAGACCGGCGCCAGGCGCACAGTGGAGGCGATGAAGATTGGCGCCGCCTATGTCTATCAGGCAGTCTTCTACTCGGACGGCTGGCGCGGGATAGCGGACTTCCTGGAGCGCGTCGACCAACCCTCGGCCCTGGGCGCCTGGAGCTATCAGGTTCTCGATACCAAATTGGCCCGGCACCCGCGCCCCGAGCACGCCCTTCAGCTCTCTTTCTACAGTCAGGCGCTGGAGCAGATCCAACAGGTAGCCCCGAATCTCGCCCACGTTGTTCTTGGGACTCGCGAACGCCTACCGATTCGCCTGGCGGATGTGAACGCTTACTTTCGCCGCGTCCGAGAGCGCTTCACGGCAGCCGTGAAAGCCCGGCCGATGACGGGTCCGTACCCCTGCGACTATTGCTCGTTTTGCGACTTTCGTGTGGCTTGCGACCAGCGGCTCGAGCAGGAGGACCACGTGGTTCGCGTGGCCGGCATCCACCGGGACCAGGTGAAGCGACTGTTCGCCGGCGGCATCAACACATTGGCCGCTCTGGCCGGGGCACCACCGAGCCTTTCCGCGGTCAAGATGGCGGTCTCGACGTTCGAAGGTCTGCGTGAGCAGGCTGGGCTTCAGCTGATCCGCCAGCGAACGGGGCGCCTGGAGTGGCGGCCCCGCGCCACCGAGGTGGGGCGTGGTTTCGGGGCGCTCCCTCGCCGCAGCGCCGGCGATGTCATCTTCGACCTCGAGGGGCACCCGTTCTTCGAGCCCGCGCGGGGACTCGAGTACCTCTTCGGGATACTGCTAGTCGACGGCGATGAGCCCCGGTATCAGGCTTTCTGGGCTCATGTCAACGGCCTGCCAAGTAGAGCCACTCGGGGTCACCCATACGGAGCCAGTGCAGCGCGGTGACCGGACCGTGGTCATGGTGGTTTAGGCCGTGGGGCGTGGGCGCCGAGCGGTGGCCTGCTTCTTGGTGTGCTCGGCGCGGAAGCTGGCGCCCGTGATCTCGACGAAGTGGGCACCGTGAGTGAGGCGGTCGAGAGCCGCGGAGGCGAGGAGGGCCTCGCCGAAGAGATCCGGCCACTCGGCGCGGTCCCGGTTCGAGGTGAGGACGATGGACGCTTTCTCGTACCGTTCGTTGATCACGTCGTAGAGGTCCTCGGGGCCGGGCGGGCGCAGCGGCCGGAGCCCGAAGTCGTCGAGGACGAGCAGATCGGGGCGGGTGTAGCGGGCGAGGCGCTGCTCGTGGGTGGCGTCGGCGCGACCGCCGGCGAGGTGGGCGAGCATCTTGGCGGTGTCGATGAAGAGGACGTCGAAGCCGCGCCGGCAGGCTTCGTGGGCGAGCGCCTGGCCGACGTGGCTCTTACCCACACCGGTCGGGCCGTAGATCAAGACGTTCTCGTGGCGTTCGATGAACTGGCAGGTGGCGAGATCGAAGACCTGGGCCTTGTTGAGCTTGGGGTTGAAGCTGAAGTCGAAGCCCTCGAGGGTCTTGGTGGGGTCGAAGGCCGCGCGCCGCAGCCGCAGCCGCAGCTTGCTCTGGGCGCGGCGCTCGACTTCGTCCTGCACGAGCAGGGTGAGGAATTCGACGAAGGACACCTGCTGCTCGACCGCCTGGCGGTTGCGGACTTCGAGCGTCTCGAGCACGCCGGACAGGCGCAGCGTGCGGAGCATCGGGGCGAGCTGATGGGTCAGGTCCATGGGCCGCTCCTTCTACGCACCGGGGTCGGGGAAGAAGGTGGTCCAGGGGCGGGCGTGCCGCGGGGCTGCCAGGGCGACGGCCGGCGCGGCGGGCGTGAAGCCCGGCAGCGGTTGCGTGTCGAGGGCGTGGGCGAGGATGGTCTTGACGGTGTGGTAGCGATACTCACCGACGGCGTGGGCGCGGGCACACGCCGCGTCGAGGCGGCGGGCGCTGTAGCGCTGGCCAAGACGGAGGACGCCCTGCGCACTCCGGAGACGATCGAGCGGGCGATCCCCGAGGAGGGTGTCGATGAAGCCGGCGCAGGCGAGGCCGACCTCGGCGGCGCGGGCCCGGCACCACGCCGGCGTCTGCGTGAGGAAGTGGACCTTGTCGGGCGGCAGATGCGCCGTCACGGTGCGCCGCTGGCCCGGCCGCGCGCGTCGGTGGGTGGCGACGAGGGCCCAGTCGCGGAAGAGCTCGACCGTCATCCCCGCGGCGCGGACCCAGAGGCGCTCGCCGATGAGGCGATGGGGGGCGGAGTAGTAGGCCGCCTCGAAGACGACGTGGCAGTCGGCGTGGAGCTTGGCCTGCTTCCACTCGGTGAGCTCCCAGGGGGTGACGGGCAGCGGCCGCAGCGCCGGCCGCTCGACCTGGTCGAAGACCTCGAGGGGGAGCCGCTTGATCGTGCCGTGCACGCGGCGGCCCGCCGTCTCGAGGCACCACCGCCAGAGGTGGCGATTGCCGTCGTGCACGTCGCGGAACTCGCGGCCGGCGAGCGCGTTGCGTTTGACGTAGTGGACGCCGCCTTGCTCGACCTTGCCTTTGTGCTCAGGCGTGCGCGGTCGGCAGGGGGCGATGAGGAAACCGTAGTGCTCGGCGAACTCGCGATAGCTGCGCTGGACCTCGGGATCATGCAGGGCCGCGTGGACGATGGCCGCGCGGAGATTGTCGAGGACGACGCGGCGGGGCACCCCGCCGAAGAACTCGAAGGCCGCCCGGTGCAGACGCAGCCAGGTGGCCACCGTCTGGTCGAAGACGAGCTCGGCGTACTGATGGCGGCTGTGCGAGAGCACCATGACGAAGACCCAGGCGCGGCGGACGCGGCCGAGGTCGGGGTCGAGGAACGGGCCGGCGGCGCCGAAGTCGACCTGCGCTTCGTCGCCGGGGGCCACTTCGATCCGCACGAAGCCCCGGGCGGCCGGGGCAAGCTGCCGGAGGAAGCGTTTCACCGAGGAGTAGCTTCCGCCGAAGTGGTGCTGCTCGACCAGGAGCTGATAGATCGCCTGGCCCTCGACCCCGTCCTGCTGCAGGGCCTCGACGCGGTCCCGGAACGGCTCGACGAGCGACTGCTCATGCGGCGCCCGCGCGCGCGACGCTGGCGCCAGCAGCGCGGCGAGCGTCGCGGGCTCCGGCAACGGGCGCTCCAAGAGCTGGTGCGGCGCCGCCCAGTCGCGATACCGCGCCACCGTGTTCCGGCTCACGCCCAAGTCGCGGGCGATCCGGCGGTCGGGCTCCCCGAGCTGCAGCCGGCGCAAAATCTCTCTGACATCGGTCACCGGACTCCTCCGTCCAGCCATGCGTCGCCCCTCCCCCGACAGGATTGGACCTCTCGGAGAGGGTCGAGGAGGGCTGGGGCTGCGACCAAGGAGTCCGATCACCGCCCGCCGGGTGGCTCCCTATGGCCGCCCCTGGGTGGCTCCATATGGGTGACCCTGGCTGGCTCACGATGGGCGACCCCGGGTGGCTCTGCTTCCCCGACCCCGGTGGCTCACTATAGGGCGACCGCTGACAGCTCACGACCGCGACGGAGAGCGCCGTGCGTTCGAGGCACTAGTGGACCTCATTCATGCGCGGCTGACCGAGCATCCGGATTTCCACGTCTACCACTTCGGCGGCTCGGAGCCAAGCACGCTCAAGCGGCTCATGGCCGAGCACAGCACCCGCGACGCCCAGGTGGATGACCTGCTCCGGCGTGGGGTCTTCGTGGATCTCTACAGCGTAGTTCGCCGGGCCCTTCGCGCGGGGGTGCCGGGCTACGGGCTCAAAGATCTCGAGGCACTCTTCGGTTTCTCCCGGACCGGCCCGGTGAAATCGGGCACGCAAGCCATCCTCAACTATGAGCGCTGGCTCCACCAGAAGAGTCAGCAACTCCTGGACGAGATCGCGGCCTATAACGAGCAGGATTGTTGCGCCACCCTGGCTCTTCTCGAGTGGTTGCACCAGGTCCGACCGGCCGATCTTCCATGGCCGGAGACGCCGGAGCTCCCGGGAACTTCCCCCGAAGCATCGGAGGCCCTCGACGCTCGGCAACGACTGCGTGAGGAGCTGATCGCCGGAGCCGAGCCCGGGACGCTTCGCCGGTTGGGGGGCGAGCTGCTCGACTACCACCGACGCGAGGCTCGCCCCGCGTGGTGGGCGTACTTCGACCGCCTTGGGAAGGGGCCAGAGGAGCTGCTGGAAGACACCGAGGCGATCGCGTACCTCGAGGTTGATCGCAGCACGGCTCCGGAGCCGCGGAAGAGGTCGCTGGTCCACACCCTGACCTTCCCGATGCAAGATCATAAGCTCCGCCCTAGTGCCGTCGTTTATGATCCGGCGACCGGACGAAGCGCGGGGCAGATCGACGGGATCGAGGATACGAACGGAGCGCTGGGGAGGATACGCCTCCTACGGGGCCCGAGCTTCAGTTCGAGCCCACTCCCGGAAGCCATCGTGGCGGGTGGTCCCATCGAAGACCCGACCCAGCGCGCCGCGGTGCTGCGCGTTGCGCAGTCCATTCGCGCCGAGGATGGACGCTATCCGGCGCTGCGAGCAATCCTTGCCCGGGAGCAGCCAAGGATTCGCGGCCTGAACCCCGGCGGACGCCTGCAGACCACCGACTTGGTCACGATGCAGGCGCTCGCTCTCGACCTAGACGCAAGCTACCTATTCATTCAGGGCCCTCCGGGGACCGGCAAGACATGGACGGGCGCCCGAGTCGTTGCGCACCTTCTGGCTAACGGCCGGCGCGTGGGGATAGCCGCGCAAAGCCACAAGGCGATTCACAACTTGCTTGGCGAGATCGAGGGCGTCGCCCGGGCCCGCGGAGTCCGCTTCAAGGGACTCAAGAAGTCAACCAGCGGGAATTCGGAGTCAGAGTACGACGGGGAGTTCATCAAGAGCGACCCGAACAACGCGACGTTCGCCAAGGCAGGTCGTGACGTCCAGCTCGTCGCCGGGACGGGCTGGCTCTTCTCACGAGACGACCTGGACGGGAGGTTAGACTATCTCGTCATCGACGAAGCCGGCCAGATCTCCCTGGCCGACACGGTGGCAATGGGGACTGCGGCCCGCAATGTGATCCTTTTGGGGGACCCGCTCCAACTCGCTCAGGTCTCACAGGGCGTGCACCCTCAGGGCACGGGGGCCTCTGTCCTTGAGCACCTTCTCGGAGAGGCCCCGACGATCCCAGAGGACCGGGGTGTGTTCCTGGAGCGCAGCTTCCGCATGCACCCCGGCGTCTCCGCGTTCATCTCGGAGATCGTCTACGCGGGGCGGCTGCACTCGGCCGAGTCGGCCGCGCGTCGGACCACGTCGTTTGGCACTGGCATTCGGTTCGCGCCGGTCGACCATGAGGGCAATCGGTCCTCCTCGGATGAGGAGGTAGCGCGAGTCGCGACGATGATCGCCGGGATGGGCGGAGGAACGTTCACCGACGCCGACGGCACTTCTCGCCCCCTGCGTGAGGAGGACTTCATGGTCGTGGCGCCCTACAACGCTCAAGTGCTCCGACTGCGCATGGCTCTGCCCGCCGGTGTGCGGGTAGGCACGGTGGATAAGTTCCAGGGCCAGGAGGCCCCCATTGTTTTCTTCTCCATGGCAACGTCCAGCGGCGACGACGTGCCCCGCAGCCTCTCCTTTCTCTTTTCCCGCAATCGCCTCAACGTGGCGATTTCGCGCGCCCAGTGCCTAGCCATCCTGGTCTGCTCTCCACGCCTTCTCGAGGCCCGGTGTCAGTCCATTGAGGAGATGCAGCTGGTGAATGCCCTCTGCCGTCTTGTGGAGTATGCGGAGACGTAAGGATGAGGTACGGAGCGCAGCCGGCGGGAAGACACATGGGTGGTAGGCGGTAGCGGATGGATAGCGAGGAGATGCTGTTTGTCGGCTTAGATCCCGGCGGTGACGGCCAGTTTGGCTGGTGCGTTCTAGCTGGCTCTGAGCGGCCGCTCTCGTTTGTTCGCTCCGGGTGTGCCAGCGACGCCGCTGCGGCGGTTCGCGCTCTGCTTGAACTGCTCGGACCCCCAGCGAAGGTCAAGGGCGTGGGGATCGATAGCCCACTCTTCTGGACTCCATCGGGAGCGCGTCGCGTCGACTGGGTCGTCCGAGATGCGATCAAATCGGCCGGCGCGCCCAACGCGGGGGGGACTGTCCAGCACGTGAACTCTCTTCGGGGCGCCTGCCTGACTCAGGGTGTGGTTGCGGCGCACCTTCTCCGCCAAGCGATTCCGGGTGTCCGGATCACTGAGGCGCATCCGAAGGCGCTCCTATGGTTGATTAGGATCGCCTCCGCTGAGCGTCGAGTTCTTCAAGTTAACATGGGGCATCTTCGGGAGCTTCTAGCATGCAATGTTAACGATCTATCCGAGCACGAACGCGACGCTGCCCTTGGGGCCGTCGCGGCTTGGGCAATGGTCTCAGCCGCACCGGGCTGGAGGAATATCGCGCTTGAAGAGAAGGATGCCTTTGTGCCCGTTCCTCCGGTCGAGTATTGGATGCCGGTATAGACTCGCCGAACAACGGGCCGCACCGCTCTGGAGGCGTTGGGCCGTCCGCAGATGATGGCCGTAAGTGGAGGCCACTGAACTCCGGCCTGAAAGGCGACGTTTCCGCCCCTAGTCCCTAGCCTTCTGTTAGTGGCCTTGAGGTTGACAACACTCTGGAAGATGCATCGCTCTGTGAATCCGTGCCGCCGACGCGGCGGAGCTCAGAGCGGCACCGAAAGGCCTTCTAGCCTCCGCGGTGCAGCTGGTGCTATCCGCCAACGACGGCCGAATCCCCCGGTTGTAGTTTCTTTACTCTATCGAGGAATACTCTGTGAAACGCGATCGCTTGATCATTCATCCAATGTTTGACTCTGTCTCGATTCGACGGCTCTCTTGGATCGATCGGGGCCTCCAGGAGAATTCGAGCGGCCTTCTTGCCTTCGAGTTTCTTCCACTGTAACGGTTCGCCTATCTCTGCTTCGATCGTCGCCTTCTGGGACAGGAGTTGGGCGAACGCGTCATCTTTCCAGGGTGGCGTCATGTAAAGCTCACAGCCGATGCATTGCCGCTTGGGTGTCAGCGTCAACGCAATGTGAAAGTCCGACCTGCCAATCGCGATGTTCGCCCATGCGTCCGTCCCCGGCGCCTGCAGGCGAAAAGGCGGCCGCTGTTCCTTGATATAAGTCAGTGTGTCTTCCCAGAGCTGTTTGCGCCAAATGTGCCGTTCCTTCAGCTCTTTGTTTGTATCGCCCACCTCCAGCTTGGCTTGAAGATTTGGGCGGCAGACGACATCAAGTTGCGGGGCCACGGGCGAGTCACCAATCCTGTAAGCCTTGATCTCAGCCAGATAAAAGGACACGGAAGGCGGAGTGTTGTTATTCAGCCAATCGATTACTCGACGATGGTCGTCCGCCGCCCTTTCGGCAAGCCAAATGCCCGTCATGGCCGAGTGCATGGCAGCATGCGTCAATAGCTTGCCGAGGTGGTCATGGTCGGTCCGACCGAACTGGTTCTCGATTACGATCTTGTGCGCCGGTTGACCCAAAGCATGGCCTGAAATGTCGCAGGGGAAATCGCCGATTCCTTCTTCCCGTTTCGGGTCTTCTACTTCGACTCCGATGTCGTCGGTAATGAGGGCGAGGCCGTCTTCTGTCACCAGCCAGTCGCTAAGATCTGACTCGCGCGACCAGATGGCTCGGAGGTTCTCGACTTCGGTTCGCCTCCCTATCTCCATTTGCATTCCCTCCGGGGGGCATCCACTTAGAAGTCTCCTCTCACCGCTCCAACCACGCCGCCACCAACCGGCCCCCGTAGTCATACCCCAAATTCGGCCGATATGCCCGCACCGCCGGATCCCACACCGCTGAGCACTCACGAGAGTAGGCAGCCGACGTCGGCCACGCTTCAGGAGGACTTACCAGCGGGGCCATAACCCCCGCGCGCCTGCAGCCGAAGGATCCGCGATTGGTTGACCGGGCCAACGCACTGGAGTTAACCTGCCGGCGTGCTCACTAAGATGCGGCTCGCGAGCTACGCGAGCGAGCCGCCACCGCAGAGCGCCGGTCAGGTTCAGCTGCTCATACCGCAGCAGGAACGCCTTCACGAAAGCGCTGGTCTCCGACACACCATCCGATGTAGAGCGGAGTGCCATTGCGCTTTCCGAGCGAGAGCAACTGGCCACGTTCAGCCTTCTGTCCGCAGAGCGTGCCGAAGGCGCCAAAGTCCTCGAACCACTTGCCGCTGGGACTGAACGAATGCACCAGCATCACCGCTGATTCGGCAGCGAAGTCTTGCGCAACAATTAGCGCTGACGCCGCACGATGAAGGAGCTGGTACCTCACTGCGTCTGGACAGTCGTCGAGCCCCAGAGTTTTCAATAGGTACTTAAGGCGGTCAGCGGAGCTCTTTTCAGCCTTCTTCTCACCCACGGTTGGTCCCAGCGCTTCATCGACTTTGCCTTCGACAGCAACAACGACGAGTCCGTCCGGGCTGCGAGCGAGCGCCAACAAATCGGTCTGGGACGGCCTTTGTCCGCCCGGAAGCGGCACTTGGAATTCAGGAATGGCCGCCAGCAGCTTGAGCGCATTCCAGCCATTACGGCCTGACGTCTGGAGAATGTTGTCGACTTCCGGGGGAAATCTGCCGAGTGGAGCAGCCTCCCAGGCGCGTGCGAGGGTCATCGCGGAATAGCCGGCCTTCCAATGCAAATCAGGCTTTGCGAGGAGACGCTTCCAATCCTCCACGGACGTCGTCGGCACGTAGATCTGGCTCATATCACTCCTCCGCTGCTCATGCACTCACAACGTCGCCTTCGCCATACCAGGACTCCGAATCCCATTTGAGAGTCAGCACCTGCTCATACCATTTGTGTGCCTTCTGGCCATACCTGAAGTTCATCAGCGCGTTCCCGCCCTTCTGTCTGACAGATTGGGCTAGGCGGTTCTTCACCTCTGAGAGGCTAGCGTTCTGTCGGGAGATCTCGACGCTGATGTGTTCCAGAACGCGGGCGCCGGGGATCGCGGCTTCAGTGAAGAAGACGGCCTCGCACTCGGTCCCGTGCACACCAAAGCGAGCTTCCATTGCTATTTCTCGCGGCTGAGTACGACAATCAACTCCTCGCGCGCGCCGCCAAGCATCCCGGGAAATGAGGCTATCGTAACCGCGACAACTTTCCAGCCTTCTGACGCATACGAGTTCATGCCCTGCTCGAGAACCTCCGGATCGAATTTCCGGCTGAAGAAGCGGTCCTTCTGGGTGAGCACCTTATATTCCTGCATGATAGATTCTCCTCTAAGGTCCGCTCGAGATAGTGCGCAACGTCGCCAGCGCCCAACTCGCGGGAGGATCTGTGGGACGCCTAAGCGCAGGCCTTGGAACGAGGTGCTCGCGCAGCTAGTTGACTACTCCTCGCTTCGGACGAGACTCACGCCGTCATCCCGATGAGAGTGAGTCCACCACGAAGATACTGAGAGCTTCCGGAGGATCACGCGGCGCATCGTCATCGGGTCATGCTGCTTCGTTGGTTGTGGCTCATGGTCGTCTCGGAAGGCCCGTTGCGCTATACGACTTTGGTCCCATGAAAAGTGATTTCCATGTATACGCGATCGTAGCCCATGGGTCCTCATGGAACCCAGGCGGCGAGCGCGACGCCTTCGGGGTGCAAAGGGCCGCTAGTGACGCGTTCCAAGGCCTCGTGCCGCCTCGGCAAGTTTGACAAGCTCGCCTTCGGAGAAGGCTAAGGTGTAGGCGAGTATCCGCCTCATCTCCGGGCTGCATGGACAGACGTCCTGGACCAGATGTCCCTGGACCTCCCCGGACCGCGAGCAGAGCGGTGCCTTCGCGGAGATGCTCTTGAAGGTCTGGAACAGCGACAAGTTCCGCGGGAGCTACCGGCGGTTCCGCGGGGCGATCGTGTCGCGGCGGCTGCCCGCCTCGCAAAGCCCGAGCTATTTCTTCGCGGGTGACCCGGACCGCGCCTTCGAGGCGCAGGGCCCTTCAAGATCTCGGGGATACACTTGACGCCTCACCTCTCCAACGACGCCCCCACCAACCGCCCCCCGTAGTCATACCCCAAATTCGGCCCATACCCCCGCACCGCCGGATCCCACACCGCGATGTAGTTCCCCGACGGCGCGTGCACGTAGTACTGCTGCTTCGCCAGGTGCCGCTGGATCTGGTGGATGACCTCCCGCCGCTGCTTGAGATCCGCGGTGCGGCGCTGGCGCACGAGGAGGTCGTCGAGCACCGCGTCGTTGACGTGGCTCCGGTTGCGCGGCTCCCCCGTGTAGTACTGGCCGAAGAGGAAACTGTCCGGCTCGAGGAAGGGCGTGAGGGGCCCGAAGGCGAGCGAGTCGAACTTGCCGAGGCGGCACGAGGCCTGGTAGCCTGTCTCGTCGAGAAGGACGGCGATGGTGGTGGTGGGGGGTGTGGCGGCGGGGTTCGGCGTGACGTCCTTCGAGCCTGCGTCGGGCATGGGTGGGTCCTCCTAGAGGGCAGCGTCTCACCCGACCATGACAGGGACGGTCACGGGGTGCGGGAATCGTCCTCCGGACCCTGTTGCGCCTCGGTGGGCGGTGTGACGGTGGCGGCCGCCTCGCGTGGGCAAGGCGGTGGGAGACTGGCGATCTGGTCCCGGGTCTGCCGGGCGGCTTCGACGCCGTGCACCACCCCTAGCACGAGGCCCACGCCGGCGCCCACTGCCGCGCCGATCCAGGCGCCGTCGCGCGTGCCGGAGAGGGCCCCCCAGAAAAGCCCCTGCGCGCCGCCATAGAGCACGCCCCATGCCCCCGCCAGCAGGCCGGTGTTGATGCCGGCCCGCATGACCTCCGTTTGCTCCGCCTCGCGCGCGAGCTCCTCGCAGGTCTGGGCGGGGGGCTCGGAGGCGGTGGACGAGGTGGGCGCTGTCGCGCGCGCGGATGCGCAGGCCCCACTCAGGAGGCCGACGAGCGCCAGGAGCACGAGCGGACGAGCGGCGCTCACTTCAGCCAGCGGGTTTCGCCGCTGCGGATGAAATGGAGGCCGGCGCGGGTCGTGGTGCCGAGCTGGGCACTCCAGTGGTCGGCGTACGCACGGATCTGGGGGGCGTAGTGGGCGGCGAGCTGGTCGACGCCGGGGCCTAGTTGGTCGGTCTTGTAGTCGATCAGCGTCCAGCCGCCGGCGGTCTTGAAGGCGAGGTCGATCACGCCGTGCAGCAGTCGGGGGGCCGCGCCGGGTGTCTCCACGCGCACCGCGAAGGGCACCTCCACCGCGCGCTCCTCGGCCGCCGCCTGCTGCCAGAACTCCGCGGTCATCACGCGCTCGACGGTGTCGAGCGCCTCCGGGATCACGCGGCGCAGCTCGGGCTTGTCGAACGCGAACCAGTTGGCCATGCGCGCAAGATGAGCCCGGTCACGCTGCGGGCCGCGCATGGCGTGCTCGAGCAGGAAGTGGATCAGGCTGCCCCAGGCCATGCCGGTGTCGGGCTCGCGGGTGCGGCCCTCCTGGAGCGGATGGCCGTAGGGACCGGCCCGGTGGGCGGTGCCGGTCACGGATTCCACGCTGCCAGGACGCCTCGGCGAGCACTTGTCCCCGCACCTCTCGCGCTTGTTGAGCCGTCGCGCGGGCGCCGGCGGAGAGGTCGCGAGGCGTCGGCGCCGCCGGCACCGGAGCCGCCGGAATCGCCAGCGTCGGCACCTTGGCAAGGTAGGGCTCGAGCATTTGCCACGGCCGATTTCCCCTGCCGCCCTTCTCGGGCCGGCTGACGACCAGGAGGTCTCTGGCCCGCGTCGCCGCGACATAGACCAGCCGGCACTGCTCGGCTGTGAGGTACTCGCGCTCGAGCTCCTTGTGCGTCTCCCAGTCTTCGGGTCTGCCGAGTACGGTGCGGCCCCAGCCCCGTCCTCGGTAGAGCTGGAAGTAGCCCCTCGCGCTCAGGCCCGTCGCGGACGATTCGTACGTTGACGCTGTCCGGCCAGCCGCGGACCGGATCGGCCAGGAAGACCACGGGCGCCTCCAGGCCCTTCGCCTTGTGCAGGTTCATCAGCCGCACCACATCGGTGCGGCCGGGCTCGAGCGGCACGGACTCGACCTCGGTGGACTCCAGATCGCGGATCAGCGTCTCCGCCGCGTCCGCCAGGGTGCCTCCCTCCTCCGTGATCTGGCGGATGCGGTCCACGGCATGCAGGAGATCGCCTGCCTCGGCGCCGCCGGGGCTGCCCGCGGCGGTCAGCGCCAGGAGGCCCGTGCCCTCGAGAATGCGCTCGACTGCGGCCGGCGCTGGGAGCCTGCGCGTCCAGTCGTACATCGTCCGCAGGGTGCGCAGCGCGTCGCCGACCGGCCCGTGTACCTCGGCAAGATCGGGCGCGGTGACGAGGAAGCCAAAGCCCGCCTGCCGGTGGCGGAACAGCTCGGGATCGCTCACGCCGAACAGCGGCCCGCGAAGGACGCCGACCACCGCCGGGCCATCGTCAGGGTCGGTGAGCGCTCGCAGCAGGTCGGCCAGCCCGATGACCGCCGACGACTTGGCGAAGGCGGCGCCCCCGCTCACCTCGACGGGCAGGCGCAGGGCCTCCAGCGCCCGCGCATAGTCCGGCAGGGCCTTGCGGGCCCTCGTCAGGATGAGGAAGTCGCCGGGGCTGCGCCGGCCCAGCGTCCACCTCGGCCGCCGATGAAGCGGGCGATCGCCTCGGCGTCGTACCTGGCGACATCGTCGGCCCCGGAGACATTGGCGGGACTCGTGATGACACGTGCCCCGAGCGCGGCGCCCTTGTCGTCGCGGGCGGCCTGAAGCCCGCGCAAAGCCCGGCTGCTGCGGCGTGGCATCGGCGGGGAACAGCTTACCGAACGCCGTATTCGCCCACTCGCAGAGGGCGGGAACGGAGCGGAAGCACGCGGTGAGCGTCGCGACCTGGCCGCCGGCCGCTTCGATGCGCTGGCGCACGCGCTGATAGATGTCGATGTCCGCCCGGCGAAAGCGGTAGATCGACTGCTTCGGATCGCCCACGACGAAGAGCGCGCCGGGCCGGAGCGCACGCGCGGGTCCAGTCGCGCTCGGGGCCCGGGGCGCTCGCCGAGCAGCAGGATCACCTCGGCCTGGATGCGGGTCCGTGTCCTGGAACTCGTCCACGAAGAGCCAGCGGTACTTCCGCTGGAGCGCTTCCCGGACCTCCGGCTGCTCGCGGAGCAAGGTCGCGGCGTACTGGAGCAGGTCGCCGTAGTTGAGCGTGACCGCGCGGCGGCGGGCCTCGGCGGCGAACTCCCGCCCTTCGATCAGCAGCGTCAGCGCGAGGCGATAGACGTACTGACACCAGGCGTCGAGGAAGGGCTGGGCGACCGCGTGGAGCTCGGCGAAGAGTCCCGCGATCTTCCCCTTGATGGCCTTCTTGCTCGCGTTATCGTTCGCCCACCACTTTTGCACGATGCTAGGCTCGGTGGGCCATTCGGCGATGAGCTCCGCGATCACGCGTGGCTCCTCGAGCGACGCCACCCGGAGCCGCCGCGCGAAGTCGCCGCATCGTCTGCTGCACCGTGCAGGTCGTGTCGCGATCGATCGGGCCCGGCAGCAGCGCGTGGAGCGCCTTCCAGAAGCGGTCCAGCGCGTCACGCGCCGGCGCGGAGTCGGGCCGCGGCGCCTCGCCCGCGGGAAACGCGACCTCGGCGTAGTTGCAGACGGTGTCGAACGCGCGGTCGAGATCGTCCGGCTTCACGCCGCAGGCGATCAGCTCCTGTAGCGCGGGCGAGCCCAGCGCCCGCTGACGGTCGAGGTAGTCGCGCCAGGCGCGGCGACGCTGGTGCAGCTCGGCGATCTCGTCCAGCTCGGCGAAGCCCGGCGCCACGCCGGCCTCGACGGGACGCTCGCGAAGCAGGTGGGCGCAGAAGGCGTGGATGGTGCCGGCGAAGAGGCGCTCGAGATGCCGCAGGGCCTGCTGCGCGCGCTGCCGCCTGGCGTCGTCCCGCTCCGCGGCCAGCGCGCGCTCCAGCGTGAGCTGGAAGCGGCCGCGAAGCTCCGCGGCCGCCTTGCGCGTGAAGGTGACCGCGGCCATCTGCTCGACCGTGTAGCGGCCCTCCAGCACGCCGGCCGCCATCCGCTGCGCGAGGCACTCGGTCTTGCCGGAGCCGGCACCGGCCTCGACGAGCAGGTTGATGTCGAGTCGCTCGCGGATCAGGTCCCGGGCGGGCTGATCGGGTGCGGGGCGCGGCTCAGCCATGTGCGCTCAGCTTCCGGTAGGCCTCGAGGGCCGCGTTCTCCGCCTGGCCGATCTTTGCCTGCGCGCGCTCGGCGGCCTGCTGGCCGCATGCGCGACCGAACTCGCAGAATCGGCAATCGTCGTCCTCGGCCGGCGTGTGCACGAAGGCGCCGGCGGCGAGCAGATCGAAGAGGTCGCGCAGGACCTCGGCCGCCTGCGCCTGGGTCGACGCCGGCGCGGACCTGGCGCTCGCGGCGGCCGCGTCCGGTGGGGAAGTAGTAGCGAGCCGGCCACACGGGCCTGCGCGTCGGTCTGGCGCAGCAGCTCGGCGGCGGCCAGCGCGTAGAGCGCGTGCTGGAGCTGCCGGCCGCCCGCGAACGTGGCGTCGAGCCCACCGGGCAGAAACGCGCCGCCGGTCTTGTAGTCCACGGCCTCGTAGGTGCCATCGGCCAGCTTGTCGATGCGGTCGATGCGGCCGCGCAGCTTGAAGCGGAGCCCGTCGCCGAGGTCGATGGTGACCGGCTCGCGCTGGCCGAGCGTCTCGCCCTCGGTCGCGCCGCCGAAGCGCCACCTCGAAGCCGAGCGGCCGGCGCCCGTTGCAGTCCTCGGATTCGAACTTGAGGAAGAGCGCGAGATCGTTCAGCAGCTCGCGCTCTTCCCGCTCGTAGACGCCATCGGAGGGTGGAGGGACCAGCGCACGATGCGTGGCCAGCGCGGCCAGACCGAGCTCGCGCAGCCTCGCCCCGTGGCGCGCCGGGTCCGGCGTCTCCGCCTGGGCCCGGAGCTCGCGCATGATGATCGCGAAGAGATCGTGCAGGATCGTGCCGCGGGTCATCGGGTCGAGCCAGACGTCGGGGTCCGGCTCGGCATCCTCGACGGGATCGAGCCCGAGCCCGCGCTGGAGGAAGTAGCGGAAGGGGCACTTGGCCAGCTCCTCGAGGCTGGTGGGCGACACCACGGCCCCGGACACGCGCGGATCGAGGAGCGGCCCCGCCTCGGGAACCAGGCCGTCGTACTCAGTGAAGACATCGGAAGCGCGTGCGGCCTCGGCGAGCGCGCCCTGCTCCAGCGCGGGGAAGGCCTCGCGGACGGGGGCGACGGCCGAGGCATCGGCCTCCCGCAGGCCCGCCAGCCACCAGCCGGCGTCGCATAGCGCCTGGCTCGCCTCGGCCGGCACCGCGGAGACGGGTTCGCCCAGCTCGTCCGCCAGCCGCTCGTAGGTCCAGGTTTCCCCGGGCTTCAGCACGCGCACCGCCTGGAGCAGCACCCACGAGGGGAACGTGGCGCGCGCTTGCCGCAGGTCGCGACACGAATAGCTCAGGCAGACGTGGCCGCTCAGGCTGCCCAGCCGCGCGACGATGCGGTACAGCGCTTCGCCCGCGCGATCCTCCGAGGTGCGCAGGGATTGATCGATCCCCCGGCGCTCGGAGTCGAGCAGCACCGGGTCCTCCACCAGGGCCGGAAACACGCCGCCTTCCTCGAGGCCGATCACGAACGTGTTCGGGCGCCCCGCGTGGCCCGCGTCGGCCAGGGTCGTGACGTGCAAGTGGCCCGGCCGCGCGCGGTCGCCGCCGACGGTGAGGCCGTCGACTCGACTGCGGATCAGAGCGAGCGCGTCGGACGCCGGCCGCGCCAGATCGCCGAGGGCCCGCAGGTCGGCCAGCGCCTCCGTGAGCGCCACGGCGGCCTCGCCGTCCAGCTCGCTGCTCTTCCGCGCGAAGGTCTTCACGAAGGCGACGGCCGCGTCGAGCCACTGCCCGAGTGGGGCCAGGGAGGGCTCCGGCACCAGCGCCAGCAGCTCCGTCATCCACTGCAGCAAGTGCTTCGCCTGCGCGGCTCGTTCGGCGTACCGCGCGCGCGCTTCGTCGGATTGCTCCGGATCGGCCGCTCGGCGCCGGTGGCCTTCGATGAGCACGCGGAGCGACGGCCGCGTAGGTCTGCCGTCCCCACGTGGCCTGGGCCCGCGCCAGGAGGCGCGCGGCCTGGCCCGCGGTGAGCCCGTCGAGCTCCAGCCGCACGTCGCCGGACTGGAGCATCCGCCGCAGCTGGCTCGCGGCCAGCCCGCCGGCCACCCACTCGCAGAAGGCAAGCAGGGCCCGCCCCGGCCGGGTGAGCGTGATCGGGATGCCGGGGCCGATCGTCACCGGCCACTCGTGACGCTGCGCCTTCTCCCAGACGAGCGCGGCCTGCTCGGCCCTGGGGCAGGCGATCTCCACCCGGTCGAGCGCGTTTCGAGCCTTCGCGATGCGGCGGAAGACCTCCTCCACCTCGGCCTCCCGGCCGCCGGCCGCGAACATGGTGAGCGTGTCGTCGCTCGGGGGGGCGCCCGCCGGGTTCATCAGCAGCGCCAGACGCTCCGCGTTCGAAGCCGGCGCGGGGGGTGCGGCGTCCATGGGGGAGGCGAGGCTTGTCATCCGCCTCGGCACGTCCAGCCCGGGCAGGTCCAGCGCTCGTGGGACGATTCGGACGCCGGGCAGAGCGTCAAGAAGCCGGCGCTCGAGCGGGGTCCAGATGATGGTGGGGAGCTCGATGCGGAGGTCGGTGGCCAGGATCGGGCAGACGTCCAGGTGAAGGAAGGCCTCGCGGTAGACGTCGGCCCGATCGGCGAGCCGGCGTGATGCCAGGTGTGCCTCGTAGCTTGCGAGTAGCGCTTGTAGCTCCGCGTGCTTGCTGGCGTTCACGAACGGCTCGCGCGGCAGCGCCGCCGCGGTGACGCCGGCCATGCGCAACTCGGCGATGGTGGCCCAGAGCGCTTCGGCCATCTCCGGCTGCTCCGCCAGCCTTCGGAAGTACTTGGGCACGGTCGAGGGCAGCTCGAGCAGCAGGCGCATGATCAGGGCCGGCCCGATGCCGTCGGGGGCGGGATCGATGCCGCGCTCGACCAGGAAGGGGGCCGCCATCGGCAGCGCCAGGTCAAGCGGCGTGGTGAAGCGGAGGTTTACCCAGCCGCTGCCGTCGAGCGCGAGCCGCTCGCCCAGCGTGTGCCCGAGCGTGTGCGTGGGGACGATCACCCACTTCGCGCGGGTGCGCTCGGTGCCGCAGAGCTCAGCGAGCTGGATGAGGAAGGGATTCATGCGCAATGGCTGATACGCGAGTATAGGCGCGAAGATGCCCTCCTACTGTGTCAGGGAAGGTCACGGCTCTCCGTCTCGCTCGAGATACTCGCAGGGGCAAGTTCGTCTAGCGCTGACCCCGCCTGTCACGGTCTGCCGGTAGTGTTCGCGCCACAGCGTGGATCCTCGACGCAGACTGGAAGGAGACGTGACCGACTCGCAGGTTCGGTCTCAGTTGGATTTTCGTCCCGCTTCAGCCTTCCGTACGGGCCACGTCGTCGAAGCTTGCGCCACGTTGGTCTCGTTTTTTGAGGAAATTCCTACTGGTGTGGCGACATCAAGGTTCCCGAGCTTAAAGTCAGGGCGGCCGTTTTCGTTAACGCGAGGTCCGTACCGTCCCGTTTGGCGGGGTCGCCGATGAACCCCGTTATCTCGGCCCCGCTTACCGAGATGACGACCCGCTTCGCTACCTTTGGTGTAAGCTGCATCCGGACGCTAGTGTAAGCTGCACCTGGACGCTGCCCTCGTGACCACTTCCCGCGATGATAGCGCCGGCCGGGACGACGACCGTAAAGCCTGGGTCGACCTTCTCCTTCCCCTTACGGTAAAGGACGCGGCTGAGCGACTGAGAATAGGTTTTGTCCCCGACCCAGCTATCTCCTCGCGCACTCACTGTGAGCGCCAGGTCTGTACCATCCGGGTTTGGCTTGAGACCGCAGGCGGCTGGGGACGGGAAGACCAGCGCCACCTCCCGGCCGCCGTCGGACGCGGTTATGCGCTCGGCACGGAATGTGTACGACTTCGGGCTGGCCTTCACCATCAGCACCGCGCTCATACGAGGTTCCGACTGGTCCGCTACCTCCGTACGCCGAGAGCAGCCGGTTTAGCGCTTCAAAATTCCGGTTAAGCCGGCGACCCAAATAGGTACCAGAATCCACCCCAGGAGCTTTAGGCAGAGCGCAATGGTCGAGAATCTCAAGTTCCAAAAGTGTGAGGCATCGCATGAAGTACAGATCGGGTTCCGGGAGGGCTCCCAGCGCCCTCCGAAAGATATGTCCACAGGGAGGAAGAGACTGGTGGTGAACCAGAAGGCATCTGGGTACGCCAAGGCCCCTGATTGCGGCACCGTTTTCGCGTCTCCTCTCGCGTCGGCCTTAGGAGAAGTAGCACCATCCAGACAAAACAGGGCCGTGCCAACGAGTAGAACAATGCTAAAGGCAACCAGGAGGTTCGCAAGTCTCACACCGTAGCCAGTCAAAGCCCAAAGAAGGCGGTTTCCCGCCCATACGAAGGGACTCTGGGTGAAACGGATCTTTTCTCCTTCCAGGGATTTCCCCTTATAGTAGATAGCCTTCGCGATCTTGATATCACCCGCACGACGAAAGATATCCTCTAGATGAGTGAAGGGTTGACGGTCGTATGGTTCCTGACGATCCGTCAATGTCTCCCATATAGTCGGTGGCTCTATTCGTTCGAAGAAGCAGCCCCGCAGGTCGATGGAGCCTCCAAACACAGGGTGCGAGTCGCCCCAAACGACAGTCTTGATGGATGAGTCCGTGAAGATTGCGCGGTCACGAAATACCGCGCCGTCGAAGGAGGCGGCGCCTGCTATCCGGGTGCTCGCGAAGGTTGCGGTGGCCTCGAATACGACGTGCTGAACTGGCTTGTCCAGTTCCGTAGGGCCGGTATTGAAGAGGGCTTGGCCGTCAACTGTGACGCGGTAGAAGCTAGCGGGACCCTTGAATGTGGTACCGGTAAACTCGGCATTGGCCCCAAAGTGGGCGCTAGTGAAATCGACTTGGTCCTCGAAGAGCGCCGGGCGGAAGAAAGCGGCACCCGCGATATGCGCGCTATTAAAGCTGGCTTCTCGTTTGAAAGTAGCGTGAGAGAATTGTGCGACACCCTCGAATCGAGCCCCCACGAGACTGGCGACGCCGAGAAAGACGGCGTTGTCGAACCTAGCCGTGCTCTTAAAGCATGTGTCATCGAAATCGGCGGTCGAAGAAAAGGTAACCCGACTGAAGCTGGCAGTTCCCAGAATCTGGGCATTCTCGAAACTAGCGCCGCCTTCGAATACTACAGGTCGCGCCGGATCGCCGTCCGCCGCTGGCCTGGGGCGGAAGGACGCGTCCCCTCCAATGTGCGCGCGGTAGAAGGTAGCTGACTGTCTGAACATTGCACCAGTGAACTCGGCATTGCCTCCGATGTGAGCGGTCGTGAAGTCCACCTCTCCTTCGAAGGCCACGGGCCGGAAGAATGCGCTCCCGGCAATGTGAACTCTGTTAAAGGTGGCCTGCTGTCTAAAAGTGGCGCCGCTGAAATTCGCGACACTCTCGAATCGAGCCCCGACGAAGCTCGCGGGTGCAGCAAAGGTCACGCGGCGGAACTGTGCAGCTCCTCGAAGGGTAGCCTCATCGAAGGTGGCAGATGCGGAGAAGGTGGCGCCACCAAAGTTCGTAAGTCCTGCGATTTCGACACCTGAGAAGGTAGCGTCTTTTTCGAAGGCAACAGAGCGGGCTGGCTGCTTCTCGGCGGCGGCGGGGGCGGGGTTGAACAATGCATCTCCGCCAATATGCGCGCGATAGAGGGTGACCGAATGTTTGAAAGTTGAGCCGGTGAAGGTGGCATCGTCGTCGAAATGGGTACCGGTGAAGTCGGATTCGCCCTCGAAGGTGGCTGGCCGGAAGAACGCGCTGCCGATAATGTGGGCACTGTTAAAAGTGACCCGCTTCCGGAATGTGGCGCGGGTGAACTGCGCGACACCATCGAACTGAGCTCGGACGAAGGTGGCGGTATCCGTAAAGAGGACGTCGGCAAAATAGGCGGTGCGCCGGAAATGGGTATCATCGAATACGGCAGATGCGGAGAAGGTGGCGCCGTCAAAGTGGGCGGTTCCTACGATCTGGGCACTTGAGAAGGTAGCGTCTTTTTCGAAGACAACAGAGCGGGCTGGCTGCTTCTCGGCGGCGGCGGGGGCGGGGTCGAACAATGCATCTCCGCCAATATGCGCGCGATAGAGGGTGACCGAATCTTTGAAAGTTGAACCGCTGAACTCGGCATTGGCGTCGACACGCGTATTGATGAAGTCGGATTCGCCCTCGAAGGTGGCTGGCCGGAAGAACGCGCTGCCGATGATGTGGGCGCTGTTAAAGGTGACCCGCTTCCGGAATGTGGCGCGGGTGAACTGCGCGATACCATCGAACTGAGCCCCGACGAAGTCTGCGGTATCTGCAAAGAGCGCGCCCACGAAATGAGCGGCGCCCCCGAAGTGGGAGTTTGCGAAAGTAGCAGAGCTCGAGAAGGCCGCATCGAGGAAGATGGCAGTGCCGGCGATATCGGTGCTGGTAAAGTCCGCGGACGCGTCGAAGGCGACGGGGCGAGCTGGCTGGTCACTGGTGGCAGGGGCGGGGCCGAACAATGCATCCCCGCCAATGTGCGCGCGATAGAAGTGCGCCGGGTTCTTGAAGATCGCACCGGTGAATTCGGCATTGCTGTCGACTCGCGCGGCGACGAAGTCGGTCTCGCCCTCAAAGGTCGCACTCCTGAAGAAGGCGCTGCCGATGATATGGGTACTATTGAATGAGACCGATTGCTTGAAGGTTGCGCCCGAGAACACTCCGATACCGTCAAATTGAGCTCGGAGGAAGCTAGCGGCCTCGGCAAAGATGGTGTCGCCGAAATAGGCGCTTCTTCCAAAGTGGGCATCGTCGAAAGTAGCAGATTTCGAGAAGGCCGCACCGGTGAAGTTAGCAGTGCCGGCGATATCGGTGCTGGTAAAGTCCGCGGACGCCTCGAAGGCGACGGGGCGAGCTGGCTGGTCACTGGTGGCAGGGGCGGGGTCGAACAATGCATCCCCGCCAATGTGCGCGCGATAGAAGTTCGCCGGGTTCTTGAAGATCGCACCGGTGAATTCGGCATTGCTGTCGACTCGCGCGGTGATGAAATCGGGCTCGCCCTCAAAGGTCGCACTCCTGAAGAAGGCGCTGCCGATGATATGGGTACTATTGAATGAGACCGATTGCTTGAAGGTTGCGCCCGAGAACAGTCCGATACCGTCAAATTGAGCTCGGAGGAAGCTAGCGGCCTCGGCAAAGATGGTGTCGTCGAAATAGGCGCTTCTTCCAAAGTGGGCATCGTCGAAAGTAGCAGATTTCGAGAAGGCCGCACCGGTGAAGTTAGCAGTGCCGGCGATATCGGTGCTGGTAAAGTCCGCGGACGCCTCGAAGGCGACGGGGCGAGCTGGCTGGTCACTGGTGGCAGGGGCGGGGTCGAACAATGCATCCCCGCCAATGTGCGCGCGATAGAAGTTCGCCGGGTTCTTGAAGATCGCACCGGTGAATTCGGCATTGCTGTCGACTCGCGCGGCGACGAAGGCGAAGTCACCTTCGCAGGTTGCCGTCCTGAACAGGGCGCTACCTCCAAAGTGGGCACTGTCGAAAGTAGCACTCTGCTTGAAGAGGGAACGTGAGAAGTCCGCAACTGCACCAACCTTGACCCCCGAAAAGTCTGCGCCGGCGTCAAAGACGGCCGAATCGAATATTGCCGCACCCGTGATTCCGACGCCTGTGAAGTGGGCCGAGCTGGCAAAGACAGAACCCGAAAGGTTGAGGCTCCCAGTCACCGACATTCCGGCGCAGCGTGCGGGTTCTCGGCAGCGCAGACCCTGTCCAGACAGACCGCTCTCGGCGGACAATCCCGAACAATCCACGGAGCCGCCAAACACTACCCGGTCGAGTGTTAGAACGCGACGAAAGGTGGCGTATGACCAATCCACGTTCCCTCTGATCTCCGTTTCTCGTAGGGAGACTTCACCAGTCACGACGAAACTGCGCAGATTGATGGAACCGAGGATGATGGCATTCTTGATGTCAACAGTCTTCCCGCCGGCCAAGGCCTCAGTGACTACCGATGCAGGCAGAGCGTGGTCAAGTGTCTTGTCATCGCTCCAGGCAGGCGGAAGATGGTACTTGAGGAGAGTTGGGGTCGAAACCTGTTCGATCTCAGTCCGATCGGACGTCACGAGCTGCGCCTCGGGCCGGCGCTCAGCACCCAGCCCAAGCGCTGGCCCAGGATTTCGCGGCATTGCGTGTCCGCCAGCACGGCCTCGGCGACGCTGTAACCGAGCTGCCGGTACGCCTCGAACTGCGCGTCGTCGAAGAACTGATCCGCCGTCGTCTGGTCGGGGAAGTCCGGGTTCCCGGCCTTGTAGCCGAGCGCGGCCAGCCCCAGCCCCTTGAACAAAGTCGTGGTGATGTAGATCAGGTCGCCGTCGGAGCCATCGGAATATAGGAGCTTGCCGACCGTGAAGCCTTGCTTGGCCAGCTGGGTGTTGCGTGGGAAGCCGGCAGCGTCGCTCGGCATGAACAGCTCGAGGCCGGCCGGCTGGTCGAACACTATCCGCGCACCGAAGTCGGCTTCGATGCGCGCGAGCAGCGTGATGAAATCGCTGAACGCGAAGTCGGGGTCGGCGGTCCCGTCGCACGCGACGATCAAGCGCGCGCGGCGTCGGATGAGCTCGTAGATACCAAGATTGTCGAAGTGCCCGCCGTCGGAGAGCTGCAGCACCGGCCGGTCCTCGCTGAGCTTGCCCGACAGCTCGCGCCAGGCCGTGTTGAAGTGCGACCGCCCCTTGCCCCACCGCTTCGCAGGGTCAGGGTGACTCACCCAGTATCCGAGACGCAAGTTCACGAGCGACATCAGCACGGCCACAGGTCGGTTGCGGAAGAGCCCACCACCAGCGTACGGATTCGCGGCCGCTCCCGAGATCGCCATCGCGGTTGCCAGTGAGAGATCGCCGCCGAGAAACTCGCGCGTGCGACGCCAGCCGGTGGCGTTGCTGCCGCAGAGCAGCGGCGACAGCACGAAGCTATCGCCACCACGCACGCGCCAGTTTCGTTGCTTAGAGTCCACCAGGATGACGTTGGTGTTCAGGAGGTGGTAGGGCCCGGTCGGCCTGTACGGGTCGGTCGGCGCCTGGGCTTCGCCGAAGTGGTGGAGCTTGCCGACATCGGCGTCCGTAGCGAGATCGGTGTAGACGATCCTCCCGTTCCCGCCGTCCTCGGGTGCATCGGGAAGAAAGGCCTCCATCAACCGGTCACGGTAATACCGGTGGACGGAGATGAGGTTCACGTTTACGACATACCCCGTTGTCCCCGCGATGGCGAGCAGGCCCAGTGATGCTAGCAGGAGCAAGCATGACGCCGGCTGGCCGTGATGGAAGGCCACGGCGTTCTGATGGACCGCTTCGGCCCACACGTACCCGAGAATGAGAAACCCGTACAGCAATAGCACGGCGCCCAGCGGCGCCACGACCGGTAGCCACGTCTTCGGCTTGTCCCCACCCGAGCGGGAGCCCAGGAAGGTGCCGACCGCGGACAGGAGTCCGGCCACGATGGACGCGAGCCCAACCGATGACAGCCAATCACCGACGACGTCGGCAGCCAGCGACAAGACCGCGACCGGTGCCGTCGCGACGATCGTCCACAGCACGTACCGGATAGAGGTCTCAAACCTGCGTCGCCGCCTGTACCATCGCGCGTTGTCGCGAACCGTGAAGTACGTCGCCAGCGAATACAGGACGCCGCACCCCGCGAACATCAGCGCACCGAGCACGCTCGCCAGGGCCAGCCAGCCGTAGCCGCCGGGGAAATGCTTGCCCAGCCCGACCGCGGAGAACACGGGGTCGGCCGATGGCCAGAATCGGATGAAGAAGAGCGCGAACGCAGTGAGCGGCAACCAGACTAGCAGGTTCAGCATCACCCCGCGCAGCACGACGGCGATCGCCGAGACGAGGTCAATGCCTCGCCCCGGCGTGAGGTACTTGCCGTGCTGTCTCAGGTAGATGAGTTGGGCGTCCTGGGCCGGCGTGCTGCGTCGTCCCGTCTGCTGGCGGGGCGGGTCGATGGGATAGGGAAAGCGCGCCGGCTCCATACCGAAAGTCGACCCAGCCCCGCGGGCCGCAGCATGGGCGTTACGGGTGAGCCAAGTGAGTGACGAGCCGAGATAGCCTCCGCCCGAGACCGTCGACAGGTAGTCGAATCGGCGTATCAGGTCCTTGGCGGCGAACGCCTGGGTGACGCCCAGCGCGAACGTGGCGGACCGAATGCCGCCGCCAGAGAGCGCCAAGCCTGCGAGGTTCTGCTCGACGTTGCTGGGGGCGCGGCCGACACTCGCGGCGCGGCGCCACGCCTCGATGTAGACCTTCTCGCGTCCGATGACCTCGGTGGAACGCGGATCAATGAGCTTGTCCCGGTTCGCGTCGACGAGCTCGCCGTACGAAACCGGTTCGATGTAGCCATCGTCGCTCGGCGGTGCCATCGGTGTAGTACCCTCCGCGAAGGGTTCTGGAATAGCTGGAAGCCGCCTAAGCGGTCAGGTCCGCTACCCGAGGTGGCTTGCCTCGACTCGGCGGATGCCGTGCGACACGCGCGGGACTGACGATGGCTCGGCTTCAGCGTGGCGTCGCGACCGGGGAGATTCTGATCGTTGGCCACACCAGGCTCGCCGGGTCGGTGAGACGCGGGCCATCCGGACCGGCGGACCCCGGCGCCGAGCCCGGCAGGAGACAGGGCGACTGATATTTTCCAGCGATTCGGTCATAAGCGAGTCGGTGACGCTTTCGCGAAGGACAGGCTCATTGAGCGGCTGGGGCATCGACCGCCGGGCGCCCTGGGAGTGACCGCCAAGGGCCGGTGACGATGCTCGACCGCACCAGTGAGCTAACCATGGTGGCAGCATCGACGATCACGCCACTGGGTAGCCCGTGCTGTCCTCGTGGGTGTCAGGAAATCCGGATGTCATGCACCCGCCACAAGACGCCGGTCCAGTCGCGAGTGTCTCGTTGGGAACCCACGTCGGCCGGCTTGGTTTCAGTCGCCACAACCAGCGACCCCGGTTTTGGCGCAACCACGATCGGGCGAGCAGCAATAAAGGGTTTTGTCCGGTCCCTCGCAGCAGACCGTTCCCACGTCGCAGCAGGTGCGGTTACTGCCCGTCTTGTCATAGCAGGCGCGCGTCGGGGGCAGGCCGGGGCCACGAGGCGAGTTTACACAGAATCCGTCCTTACACTCATTGCAATCGCCGCAGTCAGCGTGTTTAGTGCAAATGCGACGACACCTACGATCAACGCATTTCCCTCCGCTACGACATACCTGATCAGCAATGCAAACGCCTGTAGCTTTCGACGGCGGCCCGATTGGGGCCACACGGACGCATAGACCGCAGTGGCACGCCGCTGCGGCGCAATCGTCAAGAGCATTGGTGTAGTCGAGCTGCGCCCACGCAACACAAGTGTAAGAGGGAATCTGAGGTTGTGGCGCCTGTTTGCAGTCGAGAATCCGCTGTTGGTAGGCCTTGTGTGCCGCCTCGCGGCAAGGCAGTGTTGTACCATCGTAGTCACACGGGAGCAGTGGAGGTCCCAGCGGCCTGCGTGGCTGCGCCGAGGTTGGGCGGGGCGCGACTAAGCCCGATATCGAATCTGCTAGAGCCAGCGCGATGAGGGTTACCACAGCGCGCCGTGACGGCACCTGAGTCACGGATCTGGCCAGATCGTCGAATGTCTCACTCGTCATGCGTTCGCGCTCCCCCGGGCAATGGCTGGATCAGGTTCCACACAGCCGAGTCACTTCCCCGAAGATAGCCCTCATCGACCTTTAGGGCGGGAGCTGTAAGCAATCCGAGAACCTGAGCAGCGCCGACGGCGACATCAGAGACAATTTCACCCTCCTCGCTCATTAGCACTGCTGACGGGGTGCCGGTGGCGCCGAGCGACCGACCTACGGCAAACGCTGGATCCAGCATGATCGGCGCCCGCAGCGCGAGTGCTCGGTTTGCCTCGACCGCTCCAGTGGAAATGACTAGGAGCTTGGGAGCATTGTCTGGTCGATTTGCCTCCCAATGCCGCAGGTCGGTAAGCATTCGAGAACAGTGGCTGCACGCGGGATCCCAGAACAGTAAAGCCGTTCTGTGACCCAGGAAGTCGACCAAGGAAATCTCCTCACCCGCGAGATTCGGCAATTCGAAAAGGGGAACGGCTTCTCCACGACGAGATCCGATTGGAATCACTTTCCGGCTTGCAAGCGTCGCAGCCTCGGCTAGTAAAGGCGCCCGCGCCGCTCGCTCTAACAGTGAGCTGATCGCTTCAGCTCCCAGTGCAAGCCGGCTTGCTATCCTCCGATCGGCGCCAACCGCAACCGCCGCGGGCGTTCCATGCGCCTGATACGCAACAGCCACCTCGCTGTCCTTCTGTAGCAGGACCGGCATCGTGCCGACGTTCGCAAATTTGATACGATTCTCGTCGGCCGTGCCTCGGCTCACGAGCACAATGGAGAGTTTGCCCAAATTGTGCTGCTGCCAACGAGAAGCATCGGGGCCAAGTTCGATGCACGCTCCGCAGGCCGGGTCCACAAAGACCAGTAACGCCGGGTGACCTGCTCCGACGAGACCTTCAAGGCTGACGGGTTGTCCCGACAGTTCGGGGAGGCTGAAGGCGGGCGCTGGCGTGCCAATAGGTAGTCCGTGATACGCCACGGGCAGCGAGACCTCAGGCGAAATTGCCACACCGTGATCGGTCAAAGCATGCTCCACCGCGTCAATCCGCAGCAACAGCCGACCGTGCTGCCGAAACAGCTGGACGACAAACCAACCTTGTACGGCAACGATGGCGGCTGCCGTCAACAAGCTGAACAGGAGGACGACCTCTATGGTCGATAGGGCGCCGAGCCAAGCCACGGCGCTAGGGCCTGGATACCGGCTTCCCTGCCACACCACGAAGCCGGCGACGGCTGTGAGGATCCCATTGCGCAGTAAGGTACGCCAACCAGCCGGCTCGGAGTGGAGCTGACCGAAGCAGTGACAGTCGGGGCTACGCCCACGAATGAGCGTCACGGCGATTACGGCAGCGAAGAAGATGAGCAGCGACAGGGCGCTAAGTGCGCCCCACCATGCTGACGACTGCGGAACAAGAAGCGCGGCCGTCGCGATTTCGAACAGCGGCAAAAAAACGATAAGCGGCGCAACGAGGGCCTGTGGTACTCCGAACTGCGCGGCGCTCTTCGCCGCGCCGCGCCGATCTCCGAGCTTAGCGAGAGCGGCAACTGTGAAAACCGCCGCGAGAAGAAGGCGCGCTGTAAGCAATGCTCCATCCATGACAGCCACTCCTCCGCGACATCAGACCGAGCGTTCGCTCGACCCTCCGGCGAACATCACTACAGACAGACCGTTTTCCCATCGCGAACGCCAGCAGCGACCGAGCCAGTCTACGGTCGAGTCATACCACTTAACGTAGCATGGTGCACGACCGGACGCTGTGCGCTCCGAGTATTTCGACAGCATCGCGTGCCTACACGGTGAATGAACGTGTTCTTCGGCGGGGGACTCGTGCGAGGCTACGTACATTACAGCGCTGGCCTCCAGGGCTCGACGCCGATGGATCCTCGTTGGACGACCTCGACGTGATCTCCGACCTGAACGTTGTCAAGCGAGACTGGGTAACCATCCACGCCGCAGATTGTGATCGCAACGTCGAGTTGGATCGGGTAGGCAATCCCATCCTGCTCCAGGACGAGGAGCGCGCTCCGCTCGTCTTTTCTTTTCACGATGCCGCAAAGCGGAGCCCGATCGGCACACCTGGCGCACAGCGTCAGAAGAGCGGCGAAAGGCCAGCCTGCCACAAACGCGCTGACGTTCATGACCCCACTCGAGGAGTTCACTATCGACTCCTTTGAGGCTGTTGTTGTGAGGTAGGTCGCCACTGAGTCTCGTCGGACCGCCTCCGGACTCACGGCACGCTCTTGGCTGATCAGCCTCGACTTGCCCACTTCGGATGAGGAAGATGTGCTGTCTTGCATATCCGACTAGATCGCAAGGCGGGTGCCAGATAGAAAGTTGCATGAAATTAGATCTTTATGCTTGATCGACCATGGGGCTAACGGTCAAGCTGTTCAGACATTGACCGGCATTGATCGACGTGATAGCGGCGGCGCTGCGTGTCGGGCGGTACAAACTTGAGCGGCCGTTTGAGCCCGGGGATAACATAGCGGCCCGATGCGAGAAATGCTCGGTGCGAGCCCGGCAATCGAGGCCCTCCGTGCCAATATCGGCCGGCTCATGGCCCGCGCTCGCGGTTCGTCTCGCCCCCCAGCTGTCCTGATTCAGGGTGAGACTGGAACCGGCAAAGGGCTCGTGGCGGGCGTGCTGCACCGCGCGAGCCCGCGCGCCGGGGGCCCCTTCGTCGCTGTCAACTGTGCCGCCATCCCGGAGGGCCTGCTTGAGGCGGAGTTGTTCGGCTTCGAGCGAGGCGCTTTCACCGATGCCAAGCACGCGAAGGCCGGCCTCTTTCAGACCGCCCACCGGGGCACTCTGTTCCTGGACGAGGTGGGGCTCTTGCCTGGGGCGCTACAGGCCAAGCTCCTCAATGCGATCGAGGAAGGCTCCGTACGCCGGCTCGGCAGCACCCGGAGCGAGGTCATCGACGTCTGGGTCATCAGCGCCAGCAACGTCGACCTCCGTGCCGCGATACAGGAGCACCGCTTCCGTGAGGATCTCTACCAGCGCCTGGCCGCCCTGACGCTGTTTCTGCCGCCACTGCGGGAGCGAGGCGACGATGTCATCCTGCTCGCCGAGCACTACCTGACCCGCGCGTCCGCCGACTTTTCCCTCCCACCGAGGACCTTGACACCCGAGGCGCGGGCCTGCCTATTGAGTTATCGGTGGCCCGGCAATGTCAGGGAGCTGGCCAACTCGATGGAGCGAGCGGCCCTCCTCTCCGACACTTCGCAAGTGACTGCGGCCACGCTTGGCCTCAAAGAAGCGGCGCTGACCGCGCCACCAGCACCATCAGCTGGGCCTGGCGCCAGTGCCGGCTCCCTCAACGAGGCGATGCGTGATCATCTGCAGGCGGTGCTCGACCAAACCGGGGGGAATATCACCCAGACCGCCGCAATCCTCGGGATAGCGCGAAACACGCTCCGCTCCCGTATTCGGAAGCTCGGGCTCAAAGGTTTTGGCCCCGTGGCTCCTTCTTCGGCCGCCCGCGAAGGGGCACCTCGAGCGGCGCCGGGGGCCGCCCCGCAGCCAGAGGTGACGCCGGCTCCCCGCGCGGCTGCGGTTCGCTGGGAGCGGCGTCTCATTACCATCCTCGGAGCCGCTCTGAGTGACCCTTCGGAGACGCCATCCTTCCACCTAGCCCCAGCCCTCGAGGACCTCATCACGAAGGCCAGGAATTTCGGAGCACGCATCGAAGAGCTGACGCCGGACCGCATCGTAGCCGCCTTCGGATTCGACCCGATCGAGGATGGCCCTCGCCGCGCCTCTCACTCGGCACTGGCGATGCTGAAGGAGCTCGAGCGCATCGGGGGCAGCTCGACGCCGCGCCTTGCTGCGCGCTTCACCATCCACACGGGCCAGTACCTGATCACCCAGGTTAGCGACGTCACCGGCATGGACGCAGGCGAGCGGCGTGGGGCGTGGAGCATCCTGGATGAGCTGATGGCGCAGGCCGAGCCCGACACGATCGTGGTGGACGAGGCCACTGCCCGCTTTCTGGAGCGGCGCTTCGAGCTTCGACCGATGGGAGCTGGGGCCGGGCCGGCGGGCCAAGCATACCGACTGATCGGGCATGAGCGGACCGGCTTCGAAGTGGGTGGGCGCACCTTGAGCCGCTTCGTCGGTCGGGAGCGTGAGCTGGCGACGCTGCATGACCTTCTGGCCAGGGCCGAGGACGGGCATGGGCAGGTCGTGGGAATCCTGGGTGAACCGGGCGTGGGCAAGTCACGCCTGCTTCACGAGTTCCAGCAGGGGCTCGAGCGCGGCCGGGCCGCATATATCGAGGGTCGTTGCCTGTCCTACGGAAACACGATCCCCTATCTACCCATCATCGACATCATCCGCAACAGCTTCGGGGTGCTCGACACCGATGCCGCGGAAGTGATCGCCCAGAAAGTGCATGCGGGTCTCACGGCGCTGGGAATGGAGCCGGAGTCCGCGGCACCCTATCTGCTCCATCTCCTCGGCTGCAAATGCGGGGTGGAGGCGGTGGTTGGCCTTAGCCCACAAGCTGTCAAGAGCCGAACGATGGAAGCGCTGCGGCAGACTGCGATAGCAGGCAGCCGCGAGCGGCCGATCATCTTCGCCGTCGAAGATCTCCAGTGGATCGACCAGACGGGAGAGGATGCGCTGGCCTCGCTCGCGGAGAGCCTCGCCGGCTGCCCGATCATGCTGGTCGCGACCTACCGGCCGGGTTACCGGCCGGCGTGGCTCGAGCGGTCCTATGCCACTCAGATAGGTCTCAATCCCCTGACGCATGTCCACAGCCTGGCTGTGTTGCATTCGGTGGTCACGGAGCAGGAGCTGACTCCTCATCTAGCGCAAGTGATCCTATCGCGTGCCGAAGGCGTCCCATTCTTCCTGGAGGAGTTGGCGCGCGCGGTCACCGACCATCCCGATCTCCGCTCGGACGTCATGGTGCCCGACACCATCCAGGGTGTCCTTGTGGCCCGCATCGACCGTCTGCCAGAGGAGGAGCGGCATCTCCTCCAGACATCGTCCGTCATCGGTAAGGAAGTGACGGTTCCGGTCCTGAAGGCCGTGGCTGATCTCCCGGAAGAGGTGCTGCGCCGGTGTCTTGCCGGCCTGGAGGCCGCGGAATTCCTCCACCAGACACGAGTTGCTCCTACCGAGGAATACGCTTTCACGCATGCATTGACGCACGAGGCGGCGTATCAGAGCGTGCTCGAGGCACGTCGGCGCCGGCTGCACGCCCGTGTGGCGGAAGCCATCGAGGCGCTATCCCCGGATATTCGCGAGCGGCGGCCTGAACTACTAGCCCGGCACTACTCGCATGCCGAGTTGCGAGGGCCAGCCATTGCCTGCTGGCAGCTTGCCGGGCAGTGCGCGCTTCAGCGCTCGGCGAGCGCGGAGGCGATCGCCCATCTCGGAAAGGGCCTTGATCTACTCGATGAAATGCCCGACACGCCCGACCGAGCCTCGCAGGAGCTGATGCTGCGCATCGCCCTTGGTCAGGCGCAGGTCATGAGCGCGGGCTACGGGGCTCGCGAGCTCGAGCCCACGCTCGACCGGGCCCGTGAGCTGTGCCAGCAGATGGAAGAGTCTTCTCATCTCTTTCCTGTGCTCTTTGGCCTGTGGCGCTTCTACGTCGCCCGAGCCGACATTGCCACGGCGCGCGAGCTGGCTACCCAGCTTCTCGGTGCCGCCGAGCGACAGGGCGATGAGAAGTTGCTTACACCGGCCCATGTCGCCTGCGGCGTCCCGCTGTTCTATCGTGGTGAGCTGAGCGCCGCGCGCGCGCACCTCGATCAGGCGGTCGCTTTCTACCGTCCTGATCACTCAACGGCTCAGACCTTGGCCTACGGGCAAGACCTCGGCGTCGCCGCGCTCTGCTTTCTGGCGTGGACGCTCGGCTTGCTGGGCTATTGCGATCAGGCCGCCGAGGCGGCCGAACGGGGGCTTGGGCTCGCACGTGCCGTGTCCCATCCGTTCACCCTCGCCCTGGCCCTCCATTTGAATGGGATGGTTCGGCATCTGCGTGGGGAGATACAGTTGGTCGGAAAGATCGGGGAGGAGGAATTGGCTCTTTCGCGCGAGCAACAGTTCCCCTTCTTCCTGGCCGGCGGCTCGGGCTTCACCGGCGCGGCGCTCACAGCCGGCGGGAAGACGGAACAGGGACTGGAGCTCATGCGAGAGGGCTCGCGCATATACCGGGCCACCGGCATGAAGGTGGGCTTGGGTCACATGACTCATCTGGGAGCGGCCCTGGTCGGCGGGGCCCGCGCGGGGGAAGCGCTCGCCGTCGTGGCGGATGCGCTGGCATGGTCGCCCGGGAGCGAGGAGCGCGTTTACCTGGCCGAGTTCGCCCGGATCAAGGGAGAGGCGCTCCTGCAGCGGACGCCGCCTGACCATGAGGCAGCAATCGCCTGCTTCCAGGAGGCAATCGACCTGGCCCGTGATCAGGGCTCCCGGGTCTTCGAATTGCGGGCGGTCACGAGCCTCGCCCGTCTCTGGCGGCAGCAAGGCCGTGCCGCGGCCGCCCGCGACCGGCTTGCCGCGGCCATCGGCTGGTTCACCGAAGGCCTCGACCTCAGCGATCAGCAGGCGGCTCGATCGCTGCTTGACGAGCTGTCGGCCTCCGCCGCCCCGTAGGGACCCGAAGGCGGTCCGCAGCCCGCAGGAAACCCCAGCACCCGCTGCGCGTAGGCGTTGCGAAAGACGCCAGCGGGGTCGTACCGCATGCAGATTTGTCGGAACCGATGGAGGTGATCCGGATACATGCGCTCGACGGCATCGTGCGAGAGCGGGAAGATCTTTCCCCAGTGCAGCCGCGCGCCGTACAGTGACGTGAGGCACAGGGCGAGCACGCGGCAGTAACGCGCGAAGGACAGATCGCCCAGCCGGTAGGAAAACACGCTCACGCTGTAGTAGTCGCCGCCGGCGCCGCTGCTCATCGAAATCAGGGCGTTATCCGGATGGACGCGCCGGCACACGATGAAGTAGTGATTCGTGTATCCGCCGCTCCAGCTGAGCTCGCTCATCGCCTCGGGCACCCGCTTGAGCAGGGCCTCGATGGGAGCGGACAGCCGTCGTGCCTTGGGCCCGCCGGCCGCAAAGGTGTCGGTGAGCTCGTGCACGAGCTCCAATGCCTCGCCGAGACGAGCGGCAGGCACGAACGTCTCCATCTCGACGTGGCGATACAGATCGTGCCGGATGGTCAACATGTGCGTGCTGTCGTCGGTGCTGGTCCAGTCCTTGCGTGCGATCTTGGGTATGACGGTGCGGTAGAACCATCGGCTCAGCCCAGGCCAGGGCAGGTACGCGAGCGTCTTGATCCACCCGTGGAGCACCGCGTCGACGAATACCTTGTAGCCCCGGTATCTCATGCGCTTCACCCATTCCCATGGCCCTCTCGGGTGGCCGGTGGATGGCACGCGCCGACGAAAGACGTAGAACTGCCACGCGTAGGGCAGCAGGACGAACTGCTGGAGGGGGGAATCCTTGGCGGACGCCAGCACCTTATCGAGCGAGGATACGAGCTCCAGGGTTTCTTCTACGTCGTAGGCTTTCACGCATTCCAGCGTCACGGAGAGCACGATACCCAGGTAGCCAAGGCTGCAGCGGGCGGCGTGAAGCTCCTCGCGCTCCTTCGGGTCGGCCGAGTCGGCGCGGAGCCTGAGAACGAAGGGCTTCTGACTCACAGGGTGATACGTCGCGATCTCCATCTCGCAGACATAGTGGGAGAGACTGCTCGCGCCCGAGCCATGGGTGCCGGTGGCCACGGCTCCGGCCACCGTCTGCTTGGCGATGGCACCCACGGTGGGAAGGGTCAGACCGTGACGGCGGAGCCGCTTGAGCAGTTCGGCGATCGTGCAGCCGGCGCCGACTTTCACCGATGAAGTGGGCTCGTTCACCTCGACGGACGAGAACTCTCGCATGTCGAGCACGATGTCTTCGCTCCGAATCACGTCGCTCCACGAGTGTCCGGAGCCTAGGGCGCGAATCTTGCGACGGGGGTGGCTCCGCAGGATCTCCAGCACGTCTTCTGCACTGCGCGGGGTGAAGCGGGTGGCCGGGAACCGAACGGTCCTGCCAAAATTGACGATCTCTGGCCGCTGGTCGGACGCGTTCGATGTGGCGGGCGCGGGGACTGACGCGCTCGGATCGAGGAGTGTGCGGAAGTAAGGGCTTAGAAGACGGCCGTGAGGATCGAAGCGCCGCCGTATGCGGGACAAGATACGCAGACGAGGCCCCAAGGCCTCGCGGACCTGGCCAGGGGTGAGCCGGTCGGTCTGGTTGAGCAGGGGGATCCCCCCAAATGCGCTCGCGAATCGGTTGAAGGCGTCAAGGAACCCGCCCCAGCCTGGGCCGCCGTTGGACACGGGATCGATCGTGATCACCGTGCCGTGATACGAGTACGAAAGAAGCGAGCTCTGGTCTCGGCTGATGCGGTAACCCACCGTCAGGAGATTGGAGCGGTAGCCGTGCGTGCGGTAGTAGTCCTTGCAGAACTCCGCGTAGGCGCGTAGCACGGTGGGATAACCGGCTTCTGGGAATGCCCACAGGCTGAACGTGTACCGGCGCCAGTCAGACAGGACAGGATAGCGAATGATCTGATCGGTTGGGATGGTGTTCGAAGCCCGGAGGAAGAGATCGAGGAGGACCCCCATGACTCCACCGACGGTGTTGACGACGAGGGACCGCAGTCCCCGGCCCGGAATGAAGCGATCCACGAGGTAGCCGAAGGCGGGCGCCACGCTGGCCCAGATCCAGTTACGGAACCGCCAGATCAAGCGGCGCGGCTTCCCCCGGCCTTCCACATAGTCCCGGAGCTCGACAGCGACGCGGCCGTTGAACGGAAAGATGTACAGCATCACGGACTGGTGACGGTCGATCAGCGCCGGCAGCTTGCGCTCCAGGCGAGAGAGACGGAAGGTTCGGTGCGTGACGGCCATCGCCTGAAGCGGCTTCACGCGGAAGGTGACTTCATAGACAATGCCGAGCAGACCGTAGCTCGAGCGCATCACCCGGAGAAGACCAGGGCAGTCGTTCGTGAGGTCGATCAGGCATCCCGAGGGCGTCACCAGCTTCATGCCGATGACATAGGAGCACACCTGCCCCAGCTCGCCCTTGAACGACGCCTCCTTGGTGCCGCAGCAGGCGGCGCTGCCGAGCGTGAGGTTGCCGATCTCGACGTTGACGAAGAACTGGAGGCCCCGCTCGCGCAAGGCTTCGGCGACATCGATGTAGATGGCGCCTGCTTCCGCGGTCACGGTGTCGTTTCCGATCGCGATGATCCGGTTCATCCCGGTCATGTCGATGAGGGTGCCGCCGTCGGCGGCCCCGCATGCGGTGGTGGAGTGGGTGGAGCCGATCGCTCGTACCGGCGACGGATAGCAGTCAGGCCTGGTGAGGATCCCTACTATGTCGTCGACGCACGTGGGGTAGGCGACCACGCTGGGGTGCGTGACCGTGCTGCGCTCCCAGTTGTGGACGGGGATTCCAGCGAGCGGCAGGCTGGTGTGGTGAATCACTTCGCGGCGCACTGTTGCAGCCAGCCGAGAAGCCGCTGGTTGATGTAATCGGGCTTGTCGAGCTGCATCCAGTGGCCCGCACCTTCGATCGGCTCGTAGCTCCATTTGCCGTCGTCCACAAACTGACCCGAGTTCTGCATCGGCCCTACCGTCTGGTGAAGGTCATCGCTGCTCCAGATTCCGAGAGTTGGGACTTTAATCACAGGAATGTCCTTACTGTCCGCGATGGAGCGCTCGGGATTGGCATTGACGCGGTACCAGTTGAGCATGGCGGTGAGGTTGGCAGGTTTGGCGCTCTCGAGGTGGACTCTCCACCGGTCCGCCTCCTTGTGGTCGCCGCTCCACTGTCTGAGCAGCTGATAGTCCTTGTGTGCCAAGGCGAATTCGGCCCGGGGGAACTGGAAGAACAGGATGTACCAAGACTTCTCGCGCTGCAGGAGCGGCGGGTCCTTGTAGGCGTGCGGATGGCCCACGGATAGCGCGGCAAGGGATTTGATCTGCGGCTTGACCTTGGCTTCCAGGAAAATCTTGGCGATGGGTGGCGGCATAGCCGCCAGGGCCTCGGACGATGGAGGCTGGGACATGTACGCGGCGAGGATCCATGCGAGCACCGCCCCCCAGTCATGCCCCACGAGGTGGAATTTTCCGATTTCGAGTCTGGTAAGGATGCCAAGGACGTCGCCAGCCAGCAGGGGCAGCTCGTAGTCCGCCGGCTTGGCAGGCTTGTCGGACCGTCCGAACCCGCGGAGATCGGGAGCAAGGACGCGATATCCAGCCCCGACCAGCGCGGGGATCTGAAAGCGCCACAGGTCGGAGGAGTCGGGGAAGCCGTGCAGCAGTAGCACGACCGGGCCGCGTGGATTGCCCTCATCGATGACGTGGAAATTCAAGCCGTTGACGCTGAGTTCTTGGCTGGCGAAGGCCATCGCATTACCTCCATCCGCGGGCCGGGCCGCGGCGGCAGGGAGCGCGGGGACGGGTGCTCAGGGCCGCCCCGCGATCCGATCCCAGGGAGCGAACACGTTGGTCACGTTCTGGATGGCCGGGGTGAGCACGGGATAGTGCCGAAGGACGACGCTCTTCATGTCGTTGTCATCGATCCAGTCCAGACCGGCCTGCGTGTAGACGGCCGGCGTATAGTCGGTGGTGAAGAAGCGGTCACTCTCGAGTCGCCGTGAGGCCATGAGGATGAAGATGCGGAAAGCCGTGTCACTGAAGCCGAAGTCCCGAGGCGGCGTCTCCGCGAGCAGGCCGACCATGACATCCACGCGATCGATGTGCTGGTACACGTCCCGGAGCTCGTCCGCCCACTGCGGGCTCAGCTCCTCGAACGACCGCACCCGCGGCAGGTGCAGGAGCTGGCGGAAGGCATTGTAACGGGGCACGCCCCGCTCGCGGTCACGCAGCACGTCGACGGCGGCCACGTCCAGAAGGACGTCGTCCTCGACCCGCCGGAACCGCTGCAGGCCCTCGGGGTAGTTGTGCAGGGTGATGGCTCCGGGATTGGCAATGCCCAGGGAATAGAAGAGATCGGGCACCGGAATCTGTCTAAGGAGCCCCCGCGTCTGGCGTCCCGACACTCCCGCCAGGTTGCGCGTCCCGTGCGGTTTGCCACCCGTTGCGGAGTGGAAGGTGTAGACGTCTGGCAGGAGCGGATGCATCCGGTAGACGGCCACGAATTCCTCGGTCATCGCGTACGGCGCGCTATGGTGCTCGGTGTGTGAGCCGGGGATGCCCCACAGCACGCCGTCCCATTCGCCGGCACGCCCGAGGAGGTGGTGGAGGCGCTCCCCCACCTGCACCCCCACGAACTCCCGCACGATGCCCGACCAGTTGGCGCGCAAGCCCGTCTTCACCGCCGGATGCCCCAGAATGGCCGGCGTCCACTCCAGCGTGTGAATCTTGGCGATGAGGGCGGCGTTCACCAGCCGCGCCGTCTGGAAGAGCTGCTCATCGTCCCACCCGGGGTGCTCGGCTCGCAGTCGGTCGCAGATTGCGTTGTGCTCGAGCGTGAAGAGCGTGTGGAGCAGGCTCAGTCCTACCCACCAATTGCCGTTGACGCCGGTGATCTCGATGCCGGTGCTCCGATCGAACGGGAGCAGGCCGCTACGCAGCACGCTCAGCTTGCCCTCTTTGAAAGCGCGCACGCGAAGCTGGGTGGCGAGGTCGCTGCCGTAAAGCTGGGAGGCATCCCACCAGTGCGTCACCGCGTTGGTGAAGGTCGGCGGCGCGGCGGCATCATGGTGCCCGGAGGGATCCCCACGGGTGCGCTCGATGCGCATGGGGCGCTGGGGCCAGTCGTCGTCCGGCTCGAGTTCGATCCGGAAGGGGCGCCGTGTGTCATTCGATCCGTGGCTGAACCAGTCGTGGACCTGGAACTGGATCCAGGCCGCTGCCAGGACGTTGAGGGTGGTGGCTGGGATGAAGGCCCGGCGGGTCATGAGGCGCTGGCTGATGGTGCGCGGATTGGGTTGGAAGAGCGCCGGCTCCGGCTCGACGCGCGTGTGGGCGGCGGCCACATTGCGCCCGAAGCGGCTGTGTGCGCTGCCCATGGCCGGGTCGGCCAGGTCGTTATACGTGCCATCGGACGTTCGCGAATGCCAGAAGCGAGGTCGCCAGGCCACGGGGCAGCCGGTGACGCGCGTGGGGGGTGTCGTGGTCCCGCGGAGGTTGTGGGCTCTCAGCACGACGCGGATCATCCCAATGTTGAGGAGGGCGATCAACTTCGGCAACCGGTGCCAGGGGACGATGCGGTTGAGCAGGGCGAAACCGCGGATGAGGAAGCGCACGCAGAGCGACGGCGGGCGCTGCGCATAGCGAAGCTCCGCCCACTCCTCCACAGCCGTCGTCCAGATCTCCGCGAGCAGGCGGGGCACGATATCGTGCGCGGGGCACTGGTTCCAGCGATGCCGGGCCAGCGCGAGCGCGTCATCCGCTGTGCCCTTGTGCATTTTCTCGAGTCGGAAGACGACGAGGGTGCCGGGGTAGAGGGGACGTTTCAGGAAAGGAACGCGCGTTTCCCGGATGCAGGAGCGAAGGACGTGCGAGGGCGCGATGAGGCTAGCGGCCGCGGCCTGCTCCGGCGTCAGCCGACGTCGCTGAGGGGCATCCTTCAATAGCACGCGCATCCGGTCCAGCGCGCCGACGAGATTGTGCATCGCCAGAGCCGTGGCGTGAATGCACTGGGGATCGTTCTTCGCCAGCTCCCAGACGAGTTCCTTGCTGCTACGCAGGCGCCCCGACCATCGCCACCAGAGAGCGCGGACGGGGTCCGCCTTGGGCCACGCGGCGATCAGCTTCGCCGCGGCGTACGATTCCGGTGTTGCCGCGTAGTCTGGAAGGAACATCCGGCCTATCAGGTGCTGGACGGTAACGCCGACCGGTACGTCGGAGTCCACGCCTGCCACATAGCGGGCGAGGGTCCGCATGGCATCGGCATCGAGCGACGGCGCCGCGCGACTGCTGAGTTGACGCTCGAGCTTCTCCTGGCGCAGCGCTCGCTGAGGATCTTCGCGGCGGGCGAAGGCCGGCAACGGCGCCGAGCCGACCGTCAGCGTGCCGTAGATCCGCGCGTAGAGGAGACGATGAAGCCACCCGCCGGACGGCGACAGTTCGCGGCTGATCGCGGGATCATCGTCGAGCCGCTCCATCTGGATCGGGTCGTCGATCAGGACGATGTCGAGGAGCGGGGCGATTCGGAGCCGTGTGGGCATCCTATTCCTTCCGCGAACCTTGATACTGTCCTTGCTCCTAGCGAACATGGCCTTCAGGAGTCGCAATCATAGGTGAGTGCCTACGCGGAAGCAAGCAGCGTCCGGTGCTACCATCTTCATCGTCTTCTCCGTGTGATTAGAGTTGGTTCAGTTACGGGGCGACTCCTCCTTCGCCGCGAGTCTACCGACTGGATTGCTGCCGAGGAGTCCCACCGCAGGTCTCGCGGAGCAAGAAGGAAGCCAGAGGATGGACTATTGAGGAAGGTGAGACGTGACTAGAACTTGGAGCCGATCAAGCGAGCCGGGCTGAAGCAGCCTCTTTGCCCTCTCGTGAGTGCACCTGGCGGCTCACACAATAGCGATCTGCCAGAGAAGCCGTTCCAGAACGCGGGCTTCTGCCGGATGCCTGGGACACGAGGCACTTTGCCCGTGAGTGCACCCAGTTCAGCCCGCAACGGACCATCGCGTTGAGGTCGCGTCACCTCCTCACGATCGCTGCGATCAGTACGATCCGGAGAAGACGAGCGGATCGCGTGGCCTTGAGAGGGGGGCGACCAAGTTTCCCGTTAGATCCGCGCGATGACGGCGGCAAATCTCTCCGCGACCGCGGCAAATCCACGCCTCGTCGGATGCAGCTCGTTGGCCCACCACGTTCTGTAGTTCTGGCCGTTCGAGAGCGTCCCGCGCAGATCCACGTATCGGACATGGTCGAATCCGGGCGCAGACGCGACCCGCCGCATCATCTGGTTGAAGCGATCGATCAGCTCACCGGCCATGATTGTCGTCGCGTCGAGATCATCGAACCCTTTTTGGCGGAAGCCAGGTTCCAGCCACGGGCCAGGCAGAGGCCCCCAACCGCCTCCGAATCCGCGCCCGTCCGGAACGGGGCGATCGTAGCCATGAAGGATGATCGGGATGATGGTACCCGTGCGGTTCTGGCAAAGAGCGGTGACTGCGGTGATGAGCGTGATGTACGCGTTGCGGATGCGTTCGTCGATGATCCCGCGAAGGACATCGTCGTTGAGACCGGGCTTCGGCGACCTCGCGTGTTCTAGCAACATCGCGAACTCGTCACCGGCCACGTCATTGCCGCCGCCCGAGAGCAAAATGGCGCGCGGGATTCTCGAATGTCGCAGTAGCTTCTCGAGCTCCTCCGCGAACTTCTCGAACTGCCTCCCGCTGTAGGCAATGTCTTCGACGCGGTCTCCCATGTGCGCGACGGACTCGACGTCGTAGCCGTGGTCCTCCTCGAGCTTCTTGAGCACGTCGTTCCACGGATAGTCGAACCAGGAATCTCCTTCGGCGAGCAGCACGCCGAGCGGCGACGGCGCGCCTGCCGCCCGGATGAGCCGCGGAGACACTGGCACAGGCCGCCTCTGCGCCACGGCTCGAGGGGAGGCGCGGCGCACCGCGGCGGCGCGCTTCCGCAGCGACGCGTTACGCAGGCGCAGCACCTCAGATGCGAGGTCTTCACCGGTGGCCATCGCGACGCGCACGACGCGAGCCGGCCTTGCCCCTCGCTTGCGGCCGGTCTTTCTGGTGGTTTCCCTCACGCTTCTCTTTTTCGCGGCCATGGCCGATCCTCCTCGGGCGGATCCGGTACCGGCTCCCGCCGGTACCGCCTGGCCGCGCGGGTCAGCGTGCGCGGATGGTGCCGGTGACCTCGACGCGTACAGGCACGCCGTCGATTTCAGTCGGAAGCTCGACGCCCGGATCGACCGGTTCGCTCAAGTTGACTTTGACGGCATACTCACCCTTGACGCGGGTGATACCGACGCCAGTCACCTTTCCCAGCTTTTCGAATCGTCGAAGTGCGGTGCGCTTCGCGGCCTGGGCCTTTTCGAGCGAAGTCTGAGTCATTAGCCTACCCATAGTCGCGCCGTTTGCCGGTTACTGCAAGAGCGTTGCTTTCAGATCCTTCAGCACCCGATGTATCGAATTCGCGAAGGTCAGCCCCAGGTCATTGGCACCGCCGACATCGCTGCCAGCGAACAGCAGCGCCACGGCCTCCATCTTCGAGTTCACGATCAACGATCCGCTGTCGCCTCCGTCGCTGAATGGCTTCTTGCCGACGCCCTCTATCTCGATCTGGCCGTCGAAGCGCAGATTGCGGATATCGTAGTTCACGACCACGTTGTCGAGATCAAAGGCGGTCACGCGGCCCTTGGTCGGGCCGGTGGTCCGTCCGACCTTGTAGACGTAGTCACCTTCTTCGATGAATTCGGGTCCCAGCCCCGCTAGCTTGCGATCCTCACCCTTCACCAGCGCCCGCAGGCGGCCGGGGTCGTGCTTGATGCCATCCTCGAGGGCGCCCAGAGCCGCGTCGATGAAGTTGACGCCAGTCTTCTTCATTCGGATCCAGCGCTCCAGGCGCGCGACGCGGTCAGCTGGATCTGCACCGCCGTCGAAAGCGGCGCGCTGGATGATCCAGTCGCCCGCCTTCGAGCGATCTTCGTTCGCAAGCACGTGATTGTTCGAGAGGACGTAGATCGATTGACCGCGCTGCACAAACCCGCCGATCGTTCCAGCCGTCACCTTCACGTGCGCGATCGAGGCGCCGATCAGTAGCGGCCGTGTGTTGCGCTGATACCAAAGGGGGACCGCTCTCTTGGCGCGCTTGTCGATCCGACCGACCATCCGCATGTCTACTTCGCCTTTAGCCTTCTTCCGCAGGTACTCGATCATCGGGCTGCTGCGGAGCGACGCACGTTGTAGGCGGATGGCCAGCCGGTACCCCTTGCCGTGCGGCGCGACCCCGAGCGCGACTGAGCGCTGCACTTGCGGCAGCGTGTCCGCCGGCCTCGCGCCGACGCCGAAGATCGTCGCGTCGCCTCCCATGTCGCGCACCGTCATGGACGCGGCGACCGCGCGGGCGCCCATGCTGCGGACCCTGTTGGCGTCCGCTGCAAACGGCGCGACCACGTCGTCGATGAGTTGCTGTTTCAGGTGCCGTGCCGACTCGAGCTGCATGTAAGCACTCCTGTCTGCGCAACGTCACGGGTCTTATGGCGATCACGGGGATGCCTGGACTCTAAGAACGACCCGAGAATAGTCGAACGTGTAGCGCACGTCCTCCGCCGTCAGCTCGCGCCCGTTGACGGGGGCTTGATAGCGATGCTGACCGCCTCCCGAGTGCCCAATTGGTGCCCCGACGCGCGCGTGCTTGAGCGTTTAGGACGGACAAACGGCGGCTGCAGAATTCGTACTACCGGGCGGCCGGAACAGGCATGATGGCAAAACCGATCGCGATCCCTAAGGCAAGGATCACAGCGGCCAAAATAATGGCAACGGAGATGTTCCCTTTCCTAATCTCCTCCCACTCATCGATAGGAGTCAGCCAGTCAAAAACCTTCAATAGAATCGCCAGGCCACAGGCCATCGATACGGCACCAACAACTCCCCATCCTATTGCGATCAAATAATCTAGCCACACACGCGCCATCCGGCTTCCCCCCTATGCCGAATCTCATTCCTCACCGCGCAATGATAACGTGTCGGTCGCGGGCGGAGTACTCCTAGATCAATGAGTTCGAAGTCGTCTTAGAGTGCGTGCGGCCGTGCGATGTCAGTGATTGCGGGCCAGCGCAATGACCCGAAATCGAGCGGGGAGGGGCAGGCGCACCAGTCTCATTTCTTCATAAGAAGTTCAAGCCCATCGGCGCATGCTCGGGCTACAGCATAGCCAGCCTTTTCTTGCCCGGGCATCTTGTCCCAGCCACCTTTTTCAATGGCTTCAGCTCTCTGCCAGCTACTCACGTCCCCAAGTGTTTTTAGCTTCTCGTCAGGGTTCGGTTGCTTCATGAACTGGGCCACACAGATGGCCGCCTGACTCGCCAAGACCGCCTCGCTGGTCCTCGTTTGGGTAGTTCCGGAGGTTGTCCAGCCACCCCACGCAAAGCCGATGATCATTGCGATGACTGCCCCACAAACTAGGCCCCAGATTCCATACTTAATCTTTGCTGCACTCTCGGGCTTCATTGACAAGACCTCCTGGACCCAGGTTAGGTCACACCGGGGTGCCGTGCCGGTACCGACCGGCACGGCACCGACGCCCTCGATCAGGCGGCCTTGACTTCGATGATCCTTGGCGTCGTGGCTCTCGGCGCAGGGACCCTGACCTCGAGCATACCGTTCGCGTACTTGGCCTCCGCCTGGGCGGCGTCGACACCCTCGGGGAGCATGACGCTCCGCTGGAACGCGCCGTACGCGACCTCGCGGACAAAGTAGTCCTTCCCGGTGGGGTCGTGATTGGCCTTCCGCTCGCCCTTGACCGTGAGGATGTCGTCCATCACGGACAACGCAACTTCCTTGGGGTCCACGCCCGGCAGGGCGAACTGGATGATGTAGGTGCCGTCCTCGAGCCGTCCCTCCGCGGCGGGAATCCACGACGCAACAGGTTGAGCGACCTCATCCGCGGCGCCGTCGAAGAACCTCGGAAACAGGTCCTCGACGTGGTGGTGATGGTGATGGAACTTCGGATCGAAGGGGGACCAAGTCATCAGGGTGGTCATGGCGCTTTCCTCTCTCTGTCTCCGAGCGGGTTTCGCGACGATCAATGGGGCGGTCTGGACTCCGATCTGAGTATAACATATTTCATATATATATTATATTATGATATATAGTGAGTGCGACGAAGATCTACGCAGTCACACCCACCGGGCAGAGGGAGACACCATGGCTCAGGCAATGAAGGCTCAGGCAATGAAGACCACGCTGCACCCGCTCCACGACCGCATCCTGGTCCAACGGATCGAGGAGGAACAGGTTCGTCGCAGCGGCATCATCATCCCGGACAGCGCCAAGGAGAAGCCGCAAGAGGGTAAGGTCCTCGCGGTCGGCAAAGGCACGGTCAACGAGGACGGCAAGAAGACCCCCTTGGACGTCAAGGCAGGGGATCGGGTGCTGTTCGGCAAGTACTCCGGAAGCGAGGTCACCCTGGACGGGAAGGACTACGTGATCATGAAGGAGGAGGACGTTCTCGGAATTCTCGGCTCCTAGACGGACGGCTCGGCCGCCGTTGATCGGCTCCACCTACACGAGAGGAACCTATCCATGGCAAAGCAGCTCTTGTTCAATGAGGAAGCCCGCGGGGCGCTCCTGCGCGGCGTCAATGTCATTGCCCACGCGGTCAAGGTCACCCTGGGACCGAAAGGACGGAACGTCGTCCTCGACAAGAAGTTCGGCAGCCCGACGATCACGAAGGACGGCGTGGCCGTCGCCAAGGAGATCGAGCTCAAGGACCCCTACGAGAACATGGGGGCCCAGATGATCAAGGAGGTGGCCTCCAAGACCTCCGACCTGGCCGGGGACGGGACCACCACCGCCACCGTGCTGGCCCAGGCCATCTACCGCGGAGGCCTGAAGAACGTGACGGCGGGGGCGAACCCCATGGGGCTCCAGCGGGGTATCGAGCAGGCAGTGGAGAAGGTGGTCGAGGAGTTGAGGAAGATGTCGAAGTCGACGAAAGACAAGAAAGAGATCGCCCAGGTCGCCACCATCGCCTCCAACAACGACAAGACCATCGGCAACCTGATCGCCGAGGCCATGGACAAGGTGGGCAAGGACGGCGTCATCACGGTCGAAGAGGCCAAGGGGATGGAGACCGCCCTCGAGGTGGTCGAGGGGATGCAGTTCGATCGCGGCTATCTGTCTCCCTACATGGTGACCGACCCGGCGCGCATGGAGGCTATCCTCGAGGACTGCCTCATCCTGATCCACGAGAAGAAACTCAGCAGCATGAAGGAGATGCTGCCGCTGCTGGAGCAGGTGGCCCAGTCAGGCAAGCCGCTCCTCATCGTTGCCGAGGAGGTGGAGGGCGAGGCCCTGGCCACGCTCGTGGTCAACAAGCTGCGCGGGAGTCTCGCCTGCTGTGCCGTGAAGGCTCCAGGCTTCGGCGACCGCCGGAAGGCCATGCTCGAGGACATCGCCACCCTGACCGGCGGGACAGCGATTACCGAGGACCTGGGCGTCAAGCTGGAGAATCTCAAGCTTGAGAACCTGGGCAAGGCCAAGAAGGTGGTCGTGGACAAGGACAAAACCACGATCGTCGATGGTGGCGGCAAGACGGGCGCCATCGAGGGCCGCATCAAGCAGCTCCGGATGCAGATCGAGGAAACCACCTCGGACTACGATAAAGAGAAGCTCCAGGAGCGGCTCGCGAAGCTCGCGGGCGGCGTCGCCGTCATCAAGGTGGGGGCCGCCACCGAGACCGCGATGAAGGAAAAGAAGGCGCGGGTCGAAGACGCCCTCAACGCGACTCGGGCGGCCGTCGAAGAGGGCATCGTGCCCGGCGGCGGGGTGGCGCTTCTTCGAGCCTCGAAAGGCCTCGACAGCCTCAAACTGTCCGGCGACGAGGCGACCGGTGCCGACATCATACGGCGGGCTCTCGAGGAGCCAATCCGGCAGATCGTCCAGAACGCTGGGCTCGAGGGTTCGGTCGTGGTCGAGAAGGTCAAAGCGGCCAAGGGCGTGGCCTACGGCTTCGACGCCGAGTCGAACGCGTACGTCGATATGATCGACGCCGGGATCATCGACCCCACCAAGGTCGAGCGCATCGCCCTGCAAAATGCGGCCTCGATCGCGTCCTTGCTCTTGACCACGGAGGCAGTAATCACAGACATGCCGGAAGACAAGAAGAACGCCATGCCGGCCATGCCGCACGACGGAGATTTCTAGGCCTTTACTCACGTAGCCAGGCGACCAGGCGACACCGGCTCACCGTGATCTTCCTCAGTGAGGGGGCCTCCGGGGGAACACCCCCCCGGAGGCCGTAGGCCTGCCGGATTGTCTCGCGTCGGCTGCTAACGTACTCGTGGATTTGGACCGAACCGAAGGAGCCTCGAATGGGACAGGTTTACACGTGCCCGAGTTGCGCAAAGAAGATCGAGGACGGGCAGGACTGGTCGCTCGTCTGGAAGCAGCGCGACGTCGAGATCCGCGCCCACGCGGAGGGCTGCGCGATGAGAGTGATGCCCTGCTTTCACCAGGCGTTGCGGAAGCCCGCGCTTGGGGCCGGGACGCCGAAGAAGAAGCGATAAAGACGGGATCTGCCAGCCTACCGCGTACGGCGACTCACTCCGCGGCGGACTCCGGACTGGTGCATTCGCTGGTCCTTCCTCCCGCTTCCTTCCCGCCCCGCCCGGCTCCGGATTTGGCGGACCGCCTGGACCTGCCCTTCAATGTTGACGAGGACGGCCCTGTCACCGTCTCGCTTCAACCCCTCGTCAATGAGCGCCCGAAGCACCATTTGAAGGCTCACCGGACGCCTGAGTTTGCTCGTCGCCTCTCCGGCGAAGCCCCGAGCCCGGTCTAGGACCCCCTGGGGAACCATGAGAAGGACCTTGGTCTTGTCCTCGAACATCACTGCCTCCGCGTTCTGTCGGCCTGATCCGTCGCCTCGACGAGATCCGGCTCGGTCGTGAGTACGTGAGGATAGAACATGTGGTGCATATATAGTTTACACCATGTTATATACTGAGTTGAGAAGAAGATCGACGAAGGCGCAATCAGCGGGTCCAAGGGGCGAATCCTTGACGGCCCACCAATCACCTCGGGCGCTTCCAGAGCAGCGGAAGCGCCCGAGTCATGCAGCGAGCCCGATCAGGACGAGAAATGGGCGCTTCTACTGCCCATCGCTCACCGCTCGAGCCACGCCGCCACCAACCGCCCCCCGTAGTCATACCCCAAGTTCGGCCCATAGCCCCGCACCGCCGGATCCCACACCGCGATGTAGTTCCCCGACGGCACGTGCACGTAGTACTGCTTCTGCGCCAGGTGCCGCTGGATCTGGTGGATGACCTCCCGCCGCTGCTTGAGGTCAGCGGTCCGACGCTGCCGCACGAGGAGGTCGTCGAGCACGGCGTCGTTGACATGGCTCCGGTTGCGCGGCTCGCCGGTGTAGTACTGGCCGAAGAGGAAGCTGTCCGGCTCGAGGAAGGGCGTGAGGGGCCCGAAGGCGAGCGAGTCGAACTTGCCGAGGCGGCACGAGGCCTGGTAGGCGCCGTACTCCTTCTGGTCGAGCCGGGCGTCGATCCCCACGTCCTTGAGCTGCTTCAGCACGAGCTGCATGAGATCGACGAGCTGGGTGGAGCCGTAGGTTGCGAAGCAGACGCTGGCCTGGAAGCCGTTGGGATGGCCGGCGGCGGCGAGGAGGCGCTTGGCCTCGGCCACATTGTGGGTGTAGAGCTTGGCGCCGTCGCCGAGCTGATTGATCGGCAGCGCCCAGTCATCCAGCGCGGCCGGCAGCGGTCCGTTGACGGCGCCGACGCCCTCCAAGATGGAATCGATCTGGGCCTTGCGGTCCATGGCGAGGCAGATGGCCTGGCGCACGCGCACGTCGTTGTAGGGGGGCTTGTCGGAGCGTAGAGAGATGTCGTTGACGACGTTGGACGGGTACTCCATCACCTGGAGGCCCGGCCGCCGTTTCTTGAGCGGCTCGAGGATCTGTAGCCAGTCGGAGCGGTTGATGGTGCCGGGGAACTCCCAGCCGAGGTCGTACTTGCCGGCGAGGAAGGCGGCGGTGCGCGAGGCGTTGTCCTCGTCCACGAGGAGCTCGACGCGGTCGATGTAGGGGAGGCCGGCCATGAAGTACTGCGGGTTGCGCACGAGCGTGAGCCCGACGTTGGGCCGATAGCTGTCGAGCATCCAGGGCCCGGTGCCGACCACGGCGTCCGCCTTCTTCAGATCGCCGAACTTCTCCACGCACTCGCGCGCGATGATGGCGCCGGCCATGGGGCTGGCGATCATGTCGAGGAACCAGGCGAAGGGCTCCTTCAGGGTGAAGCGCACCGTGTACTTGTCCGTCGCCTCGACCTTGGCGATGGAGCGGAACATGGACACGTTGCTGCCCTTGTCGGCCAGGATGTACTCGAACGTGTAGCGCACGTCCTCCGCCGTCAGCTCGCGGCCGTTGACGGGGGGCTTGCCGTGGAAGCGCACGCCGCGGCGGAGCTTGAACTCGTAGGTCGTGTCGTTGACCTGCTTCCACGACTCGGCGAGGTCGCCCTCGAGGGGGAAGGTGCCGGGGCGGACGCCCGGCCCCGCCTTGTGCTTGAGGAGGCGGCTGTGCGTGAAGCTCACTACCACGTGCGTGCGGTAGGCGTGCGCCAGGATGTGATCGAAGTGGGGCGGGTCCCACGCGCGGAGGTTCAGTGTGCCGCCGCGCTTCGGGGTCTGGGACGCGGGGGTCTGGGCCGGGGCGCGTGACGGCAGCGCGGCGGCGACGAGGCCGGTGGCGCCGGCGGCGAGCAGGGCGCGGCGGGAAATCGGGGTCGGGATGGTGTCCACGTCGAGCACCTCCGAGGCGGCGGCGGGTCGGGATCCGGGTGGGCCGACCGTAGCCCGGGGCGCCCGGGGCCGTCAAGGCGCGCCGACTACGGCTTGCAGACCCTCGGTCGCGGGTCGAGAATCAGCGCCGACGGAGAAGAGGTGTGCGCCAGGTTGCGGTCGGCCCAGAGGGAGGCCCGAACAATGAAGTATGCGCGCGAAATCGTGGTCAACACGCTCATCGGTGGCGCACTCGTGCTGGTGCCGATCTATCTCGCCGTCTTGCTGCTGCTCAAGGGGATGCAGTCGGTCGTGGGCCTGGTGCGGCCGGTTGCGGCGTTGCTGCCGGACTGGGTGCCGGGTGAAAACGTCTGGGCGCTGTTGATCGTGCTGGTCGCTTGCTTTGCCATCGGTGCCGCCGTGCGAACCGGGGCCGGGCGAGTGGCGCGAGAGCGGGTGGAGAAGTCGTTCTTTGGACGAGTGCCCGGCTACACGCTGCTTCGCAGCCTGACGCAGCGGATGGCGGGGGAGGGTGAGGAGAACGTGTGGAAGCCGGCGCTCGTCGAGCTCGAGGATGCCCTCGTTCCGGCCTTCATCGTCGAGGAGCTCGGTGACGACCGCCTCACGGTCTTCGTGCCGTCCATCCCTACGCCGTTCGCTGGAGCCGTCTATATCCTCAGCCGGGACCGCGTGCATCTGGTCGACATCCCATTCACCCAGGCCATCAAGTCCATCTCTCGATGGGGGTCAGGATCAGGCGACATGGTGGCCGCGATGAGAAAAGGGGCCACCTCCTCGCCCCGGCCAGCGGTCCCATGAGCGATCAGCCCGAAGTGCGTCGGATCGTCGACCTGGTTTCATATCAGGAGGGGGCCGTCGTGAGCCGGATCGTCGTCAAGCGGGAGAGCGGCAATGTCACGCTCTTCGCCTTCGACGCAGGTCAGGAGTTGAGTGAGCACACCGCCCCGTACGACGCGCTGGTCCAGGTGCTCGAGGGCGAAGCTGCCGTCACGGTGGCCGGTCGCCCGTATCGCGTCGGTGGGGGCGAGATGCTTCTCTTGCCCGCTCACCAGCCGCACGCGCTGAAGGCTCTCTCCCGGTTCAAGATGGTTCTGACGATGATCCGCTCGTGATTCGTGGCGTTCGTCGGTTCCCAGAGCCCGACTTATGGGTCGAACCTCGGCCCCCGCCCCCGTATCGAATTCCAGACAGTTTCTTATCCAAAGGCGGATGGTAGACTCGTTTGTATGGGTAAGATCGAAGAGATCGAGCGAGCGATCGAGGCGCTGTCGCCCGAGGAACTCGTGCAGCTGCGCGCGTGGTTCCTCGAGTTCGACTGGGCTGCCTGGGATCGTCAGCTAGCGGCCGATGTCGACTCCGGAAAGCTCGATCGGCTGGCTCACGCAGCCCGTCAAGATCACGCCGCGGGCAAGACCACGCCTCTCTGACCCATCACGCCTCTCCGGAGTTCTGGATCTCGTATCGGAGTTTGCCGCCCGAGATCCGAAGGCTTGCCGATCAGGCTTTTGAACGTCTCAAGCAGGACCCTCGACATCCGGCGCTGCGCTTCAAGAAAACTGGTGCCGTGTGGTCGGCTCGGATAGGAAGCAGGCACCGTGCCCTGGCTATCGAGGTTGACGACGGTCAGGTCTGGTTCTGGATCGGGAGTCACGCCGACTACGACCGTCTGATTGGCTGAGCCATAACACTCAACTAGTCCGGTCGCTCGAGCGTGAACGGGGCCGGCCAGGGACCGGTCACGTCCGGCACCCGCTGAATCGGGATGCGCTGGCGTGCGTCCTCCCGCCAGGCCGCGAAGGCCTTCGCGATCATCTCATCGCGCAGACGGGCGCGCGTGCTCGCGCGCGTGGCCTCGTCGTGCTGCCCCGGGCCGAGCGCTTCGTCCACGTCGAAGTCGGTGACGAAGGCGAAGGACCGGAAGCGGAGCTCCATGAAGCGGTCGAGGCGGCGGTTCTCCTCGAGGAGACGCCGGGCCCACGCGGGGGCGATGCCGGCTCGGGCCAGCCGGGCCGCGAGGCCCGCCCCGCCGGCCTGCTCCCACGCCCGGTCGATGTCCGCGGCCGGCACCTCGATCGCGATCTGGGTGGCCTCGCGCACCGCGAGCTGGGCGTCCAGGTACTTCGCCAGCTCCGCGTCGGTGATCGGCGCGGTCGACGGCTCGAGGCCCAGCACGCCCAGCGCCCGCGCGAGCGCCACGTCGCTCAGCATGACCGCGCGCCCGGCGACTTCGGCGACTACCGTGTCCACCAGCGTGCCCGCGTCCGGCCGGCGCGCGTCGGCCGCCGCGCCGTCGGTGACCAGCGCGAGCACGAGCGCGACCGCCGCCCACCCGGCGCGCATCAGAACGGGTTCCCGAACGTGACGTAGAACTGGAACCGCGAGTCGTTGCCGAGCGGGTCGAGCGCGTAGCCCACGTCGAAGCGGATGGGGCCGACCGGGGTCTTGATGCGGAGCCCGCCGCCGACGCCGGTGCGCAGGGCGGCGAGATTTAGATCCGAGATCTCGGGCGTCACGGTGCCGCTGTCGATGAACACCGCCCCGCCCAGCCACCGATAGATCGGGAAGCGCCACTCCAGGTTCAGCACCACCGTGGCGTTGCCGCCGACCGGGTTGCCGCGGGCGTCGAGCGGTCCCAGCCGGTCCTCCCGGTAGCCGCGGACGGTGGTGGCCCCGCCGGCGTAGAACCGGTCCTGGATCACCAGCGCGTCGGTGCTGCCGTAGGGCGCGGCGAGCCCGAGGCGTCCGGCCACCGCGATGACCGTCTTGGGGACCCAGTCGAAGTACCACCGGGTCTCGAGCTGCCCCTTGACGAACTCGACCTCGCTGCCGAGCACCCGCGTGCCGGTCTCCAGCGCGATCTGATGGAAGCTGCCGCGGGTCGGGTCCAGCGGCTCGTCGCGCCGATCCAGGGTGAGCATCGGCGTCACGCTGATGATGAGCTGGGTGCCGGGCTCCACGTCCTCGACCGCGAGGCTCGGATCGACGTTTGAATAGCGAGCCTCCACGATCCGGTACCGCAGGTCCCCGCGCAGCCCGCGGATCTGCTCGGGGAAGAGCGCGCGATGGGCGTCGAGCCAGATGCCGTACTCGCTGAGGTCGTAGCCGATCCGGCGGCTGGACGCCTGGAAGAGGTCGACGTCCAGCCACCACGGCGTGCCGAACAGGAAGGGCACCCGGCCGAGGATGTCGGTGCGCTGCGCGAAGCTCGTGACGTCGCCGCCCCCGCTCAGACGCTGGCGAAGGCTGAGGCTGGCGCCGGTGCCGAAGACATCGTCGTGGCCGACCTCGATGAAGCCGCGGCCCCCCTCCGCGGTGGCGTACCCGACGCCGAAGTCGAGGTGCCAGGGCTTCCGCTCCCGGAGCGTGACCTCCACATCGGCGAACGGGTTCGGCGGCGGACGGAGCGGATCGATCGACACCGAGTCGAAGGCGGCGATGTCCCCGAGCCGCCGCTGCCCGAGGATGAGCTTGTCCGGGAGCAGCACGTCGCCCGGCTGGAAGGGCAGGGTTCGCCGCACCATGCGCTCGCGCGCGAGCAGGAGTCCGCGCACCAGGACGCGCCCGATGCGCGTCTGCTCGCCCTCCACGATGTCGTAGCGGAGGTCCACCGTCGCGTCGCGGCGGGTGGTCTGGACGCGCACCACCGCGCCGTGGTAGCCGCGGTCGGCGTAGAGCCGCTCGATCGCGCGCTGGCCGTCCTCCGCCTGCCGGGCCTCCCAGGGGGCGCCGGCCTTGAACGGTAGAGCGGCGTCGATCTGCGCCCGGGTGACGACGTGGGCGCCCTCGATGGTGATGGCTCCGGTGGTGATCCTTGGCCCGTCACGCACGGGGATCTCCACCCGGGCCCGGGTGTGGTCGTCGGAGAAGTGGACCTGGGGCGGGCCGACGGTGGCCTCCGCGTAGCCGAGCGAGCGGAGATGGGCCAGCACCACGCCGACGTCGCGCTCCACCGTGTCCGCGCGGAAGAGGCCGCGGCGGAAGAGGCCGGGTGGCTTCGTCTCGATGCGCTCGGCGAGCTCCTCGGCGGGCACCGCATGGTCGCCCGGGAAGCTCACCGACTCGACGATCACCCGGGGCCCTTCCTCGATGGCGAAGTGGATCACGTGGACGTCGCCGTCGCGCGTCTCGCGCGCTTTCACGGTGGCGAAGTGGTAGCCGCGCTCCCGGTAGGCCAGCTCCAGCTGATGCGCGCTCGCCTCCTGCTCGTACGCCTCGGCCGATCCGGTTTCCACGAAGGTCAGCCGCGCCTTGAGCGCCGATTCGGACAGCGCTGAGCGCCCCTCGAACTTGATCTGATAGCGCGGGCCGGTGATTATCCCGATCTCCAGATCCACCCGGTTCGTCTCGGGTCGCCACTCGGGGCGGGCGGTTACGCGCGCGCCGTAGTAGCCCTCCTGCCGGAGGCGCTCCTCGGCGGCGCGCACCCCGTCGCGCATGCGCGACTCCCGGTAGCGCTCGCCTTCCTCGAGCTTGAGCGCCTTCTCGATCTGCGCGGCCGGCAATCCGGTATCGCCCGCGAGGCGTACCGTGCCGATCTTCGTCGGCCCGCCCGCGTCCAGGAACACGGTCACGTCCCGCTCGGCGGTGCCCGGCACCGCCTCGGTCTGGAACCGCACGCGCGCGGCGAGATAGCCGTCCTGCCGGTACCGCGCGAGCAGATCGCGCTCGGCTCGGGCCAGGCGCTCCGGGGACGCCTCTTCGCCGATGGCGAGGCCGGCGGCGGCGACCGCCGCGGCCAGATCGATGCCCGGCTCGCCCTCCCACGCGATGCGCCGGATGGGGGCGCGGAGGGTCAGCTTGTAGCGCAGCGTCAGCCCGCCGGCCCCCGCGATCTCGTGGACGCGGATCGTCGAGAAGCGCTGCAGCGCCCACAGCCGATCGACCGAGGCGCGAACCGCATCGCGGGAGAGGGGCTTGCCGGACAGCTCGCCGATCGCGGCCCGCACCTGCGCCTCGTCACGCAGCGGCGCATCCGCGGAGATCTCCACCGAGGTCACCACCGGCGGATCGGCCGCGGCGGGACCCCCGGGGGCGGTGAGCAGGATGACTCCAGCGAGGAGGTGACGCGCGCGACGACCGATCACGGGCGGCTCACCGGAAGCGGAAGCGAAACACGACGTCGGCCCCGTAGCCGTACTCGCGATCGTACTCACCGGACAGGAAGAGCGGCGCCCAGAGCTGATACTCGACGTGGACCGTGTCCTTGCGGGCGCCCGGGGTATTGCGCGACCGGTTGTACGAGCTCCGCTCGTCGCCCGGAATGCCGTGGACCTCGCTCGCGTTCTCGCCGGCGGCCGAGGAGCCGGTGCTGATCCGCAGACCGCTGATGCTGGGATCGACGCCGAACACGTTCTGGGCCAGCATCTTGCCCGCCTCGCTCAGGAGCACGGTGGCGGGCGCCTCGCGGAGGACGGTGCCGGTGGCGCCGAAGGCCACCAGCGACAGGAGATCGTTCTGGGACAGGCGGGGCGTCGAGCTGAGGCGCACCGTGATGTGCGACACCGGCCCGGTGACCTGCATGGTCACGTCGTACTCAGCGATGCGCGAGGTGGCGAGCACGTCCAGGAACGGGTCGACGCGGCGCGGGTCGGCAAAGCGCACCGTGATGCCGATCACGCTCCAGTCGCGCCCGCGGAAATTGATGCGGCCGTCCCGGCTCTGCACCAGGCCGAAGACCACCGGCCGGGCGGTGGTGCCCTCGATGGTCAGGACGCCTCCCGCGCGCAGGTCCGCGGTGCGGCTCCGCACCACCAGGTTATCGTCGAGGTCCACCCGGATTCGCAGGCGGAGCGGGGCGCTCGGATCGACGGCGGCGGCATGCGCCGGCGCCAGCACGAGCGAGAGGACGGACAGGTCGCGCCGATAGGCGCCGCGCACGAGGCGCGCCCGGCCGGTGAGCTGCGCCTCGCGGGTGATCCCGCTCAGCTCGAGGTCGGCGTCCCACGCGCTGGAGAAGCCCTCGATCTGCCCCACCGCGACGTCCTTCGCCTGCAGCTTGAAGCGGTAGGCGGCGGGCTGCCAGCCCTGCAGCGCGATGTCGCCCTGCGCCTGCAGCCGGCCGCCGCCCATCGCCGCGGTGGCGTCCCGCACCTGCACGCCCTGGGTCGAGAAGACGAGGCGTGCCTCGATGTCGTGGAGCGCCTCCGGGCGGTCGCGCAAGAGCACGTGGCCGCGGTGGACGGCGCCGTCGCCGACGAAGGCCGGCGCGCCCAGCGTGCCGAAGGCCCGGAGCGAGAGATCGAGCGTGCCCCCCATCTCGCGAATCTCGGGCCGCATCGCGCCGAGCATGGCGAGCGGCAGCCGGGCCGTCGCGCGCCCGTCCAGCTTGCCGTCCGCGCCCACGGTGCCCGCCCCCACGACGAAGCCCTCCTGTTTGGACGTGAGCCGGAAGTCGGCGATGGAGAGGCCACCCTGCGCCCAGTGGATCTGGATCGGGCTCGCGCTCTCCCACGTGTCGTTGGCGACGGTCAGGCGCAGGGGACCGATCGAGGCGCTGCCGGTGCCTCGCCGCGGCTCCGCGAGCGGCACGCGCGCGGTGGCGCGAGCCGAGATCGTGCCGCTGAGGGCACCGAGCCCGGGCTCGAGCGCTCGGGTGAGGCGCGCCAGGTCGACATCCGGCATCGCGCCCTCGGCCTCGAGCGTGCCTGCCGCGTCCACGCGGCCGCGCGCGCTTGCCTGCAGGCGCGGCTCGGGGAAGGTGAGATCGGCGCGGTACTCGCGGTCCCGCGCCGACAGATCGAGTTGGCCGCGCCCGAGCGACACGCCGCCGACCGCGACGTCCTCGAGCACCGCGCGGGCGGTGCCGGTGACGTCCGTGATCGAGGACATGCTCGCGTCGATCGTGGCGCGCCCGGTGCCCCGGAGGCCGGCACCGGCGGGGGCGAGGGTGACGCCGGCCAGCGGCGCCGGGCCGAACGTGGCCTTCGCGCTGCCCCCGCCCGCCCACGCCCACGTGGCGGTTCCTCGGGTGGGAACGCCGAAGGCGTCGACGGACAGCTCGGTCACGGCGAGGCGCGCGGCGTCCAGGGCGAAGACGGCCCGCAGCTGCCGGAGCGGGCCCGGCCCCATTTCCAGCTGCGGCGAGGTGAGCGTGCCGGTGGCGCGCCACGCCCGAGGCGTGCCCTCCGCGCGCGCGGTCAGAGCCAGCTCGCCAGCCCCCTGGGCGGCCGGGGGCAGGAGCGGCGAGACGTCTTCCAGGCGCGCCGCCGGCGCGCGGAGCTCGGCCCGGATCTGAGTCACGCGGGCCAGCGTGTCCGCCGTCAGCGGGCCATCAGGCGGCCAGGTCGCGCTCGCGTCCGCCGAGAGCCGGCTCGTGCCGAGCCGCGCCTGGCCCTTCTCGAGGCGCAGGCTCGACCGAGTCAATCGCAGCGGCAGGTCGACGTCGGTCACCGTCGCGCCGCGCAGCTGGACCTGGGGCGCGCGCAGCGCGCCGGTGGCCTCGAGGGCGTCGGTGCGGCCGCGCGCGTCGGCGGTGAGGGTGGCGCGCCCCCCGACGCCGGGTGCGCCCAGTGCGGGCGCGAGTCGGGCCAGCTCGGCCTCCACCCGCGCGGTCATCGCGACGGCGCCGTCGTCGCGCACCCGGCCCGAGGCGGCGGCCGCCAGCCCGGGCCACTGCGCGTCGAGACGGCTCAGCTCGACGGCGCCGTCGCCGAGGCGGATCTCGGCGCGGGCCTGGCCGCGGCCGATCTCCGCCAGGGCGCCCGGCAGCCGCGCGTGGTCGAGCGCGAGCGCGAGCGGCCGACGCTCGGGATCGACCAGCATGCCGGTGGCCGTCAGCCGCCCGGACGCGCCGTCGAGCTGGAGACGCTCCACCCCGACGCGCGGTCCCTCCCATCGCAGCACGATCGGACCCTGGCTGGCCCAGGACTCGCCCAGCAAGCGCAGGCCGTCGGGAGTGAGCCGGAGCGCGCCGCGTCCGCTCGCCGGCTGGCCGAGCGGGATCGACGCCTCGCCGCGGGCCGACACGCGTCCCTCGACGTGTCCGGCCGCGCCCGAGCCGAGCTCGCGCAGAAGGGGCGGCAGCGCCAGGTCATCCAGCTCGACCGTGCTGCTGAGCGTGCTGCCGGTCTCGACCCGGCCGCTCAGCGTGGCTCGCAGTCGACGGGTCGGGAACGCGAGGTCGCCGTCGAGCGCCGCCCCGCGCACGCGCAGCTCGGCTTGCCCGGCGCCCAGCGAGACGCCGCCCGCGCTGACCTGGTCGAGCGTGGCGCGCGCGGTCGCGGTGGTCACGCCGCGGTCGATCGCGGCGTCCACGGTGGCGCGGCCGGCGCCGCCCAGGCGCAGCGCGGGCGGAACGCCGGTGATCGCCCCGAGCGCGACCGGGCCGAGCTCGGCGTGGCTGCGGCCCGACCCGGCCCATTCCCATACCGCCGTCGCCTCGACGGGTACCGCGACGGCCCGCGCGCGGGCGCGGGTGATCTCGAGCCGCTCACCGTCGACCGCGAGCGCGGCGGTGATCTGCTCGATCGCGAGCTGATCCGACCGGATGCGCGGCGACTGGATCGTGCCCTCCCATCGCGAGGCCGGGCCCGGCGACTCCGCGAGGCGGAACGTCGCCTCGATCGGCTCGACGGCGTGGTTCTGCACGACGAGCGCGGTGATCTCGGCCCGGCCCTCGACCGCTCGCGTGTGGCCGCGGCCGCTCAGCGCCGCTGACACGGTGGCGTGCCCGCTGAGCGCGCCGAGGCTCAGCGCGCGGGCGATCTCCTGCAGATCGGCGGTGAGCGTGGCGCGCACTGCCAGCGGCGGGCCCGCCGCGAGGCGGCCGCCGAGCGTGAGTGCGAGGCCGCGCCAGGTCGCCTGGGCGGGCGCGAGATCGATGCCGCCGTCGCGCACGCGGCCCTCGGCGCTCGCCGTCCCGGCGCCGAGGGCGGTCAGGGATCCGGGGAGCACGACCTCGCGTAGCTCGAGGGCGAGCCGGGTGCCGCCGGCGGCGTGGGGCGCCGCCTCGAGCCGTCCCCGCAGCCGCCCGGTGCCGAAGCGGGCCTGGACATCGTCCAGGCGGAGCCGCTGCCGAGTCCATTCGCCCTCGACGGCGATCTGGAGCTTGCCCGCGATCTCCTGATTGGAGCCCGCGAGCCGGGCGACCGCCGAGAGCGCGAGATCACCGTCGAGGCGGAGCGCGGCCTCCGGCTCGGCGGTCCACGGACGGCGCACTGCCCCGGCGAGCCGCAGCGCCTCGCCGTGCCACCGCCAGGCAAGCTGACGGACCGTGATGACATCGGCGGCGAGCCGACCCTCCAGCGCGACCTGGGTGAGCTGCTCCCGGCGGCCGAGGGCGGCGACGCGGAGCGTCTCGATGCGACCCGAGACGTCGAGAGCACCCGCGGCGGGCCGCGCGGTGACGTCCGGAGCCGAGAGCTCGAGGGTCATGTCGCCGTCCGCGGTGCGGATCACGATGTCGCCGCCCTTCACGCCGACCCGCCTGATGCCGATGCGAAGCGGACCGGCCTCGAACGAGTCCGCCAGGGGGAACAGAGCGGGTCCATCGCCGCTCTTGGACGGGACGGTGGCGTCGAGCTGGACGTTGGTGGCCAGGCCCGACACCATGAGCTGCCGGCGCCAGAGGCTGGCGATGTCGATGTCTACGTCGATCGCCGCCGCGCGGATCCAGGAGGCGCCGGCCGCGGCCGGGCGCGTGCCCACCTCGAGATCCTGCAGCGACACCCGTCCGCGCCAGGGGCGCAGGTGCACGGCGCCCACCCGCGCCGGCTGCCCGAGCGCCTCCGAGAGCAGAACCTCGACGCGCTCGCGCGTGAACGCCGGTCCGTAGAGCCGTACGATCGCCCAGGAGCCCACCAGGACGATGCCCACCACCGCCAGCACGGCGAACAACGCAGCGTGCCACCAGCGAAGTCGCCCCATCCGCTTCACGTTGCGCCGAGTATATCGTTCCCGTGTCCGCACCAACTGACTGCTTCGGCGATGCGAATGGCGATCAACTGCCGGGCGGTAGCCTCCCAGGGAGGGCGTCCCACGCGGCGCATGGCGCGGAGCGGCGGATCAGCGAGGGAACGGTGGGCTGTTCGTCCTCTCTACGGCCGACTGCGTCTGCGAATCAGCACCGCCAAGCCGATTCCCACTAGAACGAGCACGGCGCCGGGTGGCGCCGATACGACGGCGGCGTGGAACCGGAGACCGAGATGACGGTGGACCTGCGATGTCGGGTGCGTGAAGTCGAAGAAGACGTAACCGGGGCAGCCGGCGAGGAAAGCGTCGACGTCTGCGAGGCATTGGTCCGTCACATTTGTGAATCCAAACGCCTCGGGGTTGGCGCGGACGTCGGCGAACGCGCCGAAGGTGTCGTAGAGCACGATGTCCACGCCCAGCCCGGTCTCGAGGTCGGCCATCGCGTCGCCGAGGGCTGCGTTGAAGCCCAGGGTGAGCACGCGCAGGGGAACTTCGAGATCCGTGCCCCGGAATTCCGGTGTCTGGCCCAGGTCCACCATGTTGGGCACGAGGAAGTGCTGGCCGCCCCCGAGCGCCAGTGCCTCCACTGCCCCCACCAGGTTACCAACCGCCGCTCCAGCCGCCGCCTCGATGTCGCCATCCGTAAGGTGCGCGAGAACGAGGTCGTTCGGCCCACCCCAGACCACGAAGAGGGCGCGGGAGCGATCGACTGGTGGCCCGCTAGCAAGGAACTCGCCGACCTGAGTCGTGATGCCGGTGTGCTGCAGCGCGGCGATCGATTTGAGGCCGGATGGGATGTCAGTCTCCCAGCTGACGTTCTTGGTGCCGGTGGTGGCGCCGCCGACGGCATAGTTCGTCCCCCCTGGCATGCTGGCCGGGAGCAGCGGCAGGCCCAATGCCCCGGCCAGGTATTCGGAGATCACCAAGCCATTGGAGAACCGCTGCGCGTAGGGCGGTGAGGGGGGGTAGACGCCCTCGCTCAGAGCATAGGCTTGGCCGGAATCGAGCAAGCTATCGCCGAACACAACCAGCGACGTGAAGGGGTGTCCCGCCGCCGACGTCGGCACGAGGCACGCCAGGATCAGCAGCGCGTTGGCGGCAACTTTCGCGGTCACGATGGACATCGAATATCCTTTGTCGTCGGAGAAGTGCCATTAATTCTCACTCATGATCAGCGCACATGCAAGAGAGGTCCCTATAGAACCTGGTAATCATTTCCGCTCACTCCTGCTTCCCTGATCGGGGACGCGGCCGGCTACGCGTCGAGAGTCCGCAGCGCGGCGAACCGGGCCGGCAGATCCGCGGCCGCGACCTGGAACACGGCCAGCGGCTCGCGCAGGCCGCGGAACCGATGCGAGCCCAGTCCGCGGAAGCGGATGCCGGTCGGCCGCGACCGGCCCACGGCATCCCGGGCGGCGGCGGAGAGCAGGATCTGGCCGCCGTGCGCAGCCGAGCAGATCCGCGCGACGGTGTGCACGGCCAGCCCGACATACCCGGTGTCGGTCAGCGTGGGCCGTCCGCTGTGAATGCCGGCTCGCACCTTGACATCGACTCCGTCGGGCCAGGCACGTCCCCGCAAGGTCCGGTCGATCTCCAGGGCGGCCTCGAGCGCCGCGGCAGCGCGCTCGAAGACCGCGAAGTACTCATCCGCTCGCGCGTCGACCTCGCGGCCGCCTGTTCGGTGCACGGCGCTCCGGATGATGGCGCGGACCTCGGCCAAGAGGGCGGCGTACCGATCGCCCAGTCGCTGGAGGAGGCCCGTCGAGCCCTCGATATCGGTCGAGAGGAAGGTCACCTGCCCGGTCGGCAGGGTTCGCGCTTCGCTGGCCTGCGCTTCGACCTGGCCGCGCAGCCGCTCGTTCTCGACCGCCATCCTGGCCGCGGCCGTCACGGTCTTCACGAGGTCCGGATTGTCCAGGACGGTGCGGTCGTGCACGAGGGCGGTCATCGGCTGGCCCTGGCGCTCGAGGAGCGTCACGGCCCGACCCTCTCCCTCACGCGGCAGCGCAGCCCGCCGACCCGCGGCGTCGAGATAGGCGCCGGTCGACTCGGACCAGCGTAGGACCGAGAGCGAGGGGTCACGGAGGGCCGTGCGCAGGCGCCGTTCGAGCTCGGCCGGCGTGCCGACCTGTCCCAGCTCGATCACCAGCCGGCCGGCCGCCGCCTCGCTCATCTGCGATTGCAGCTGGCCGGTGATGAAGCCGACGGGGACGATCCCGTACTTCTTGGCGGCCTCGAGCAGCCGCTTGCGCGCCCGCTCGCGGGCCGCATCGTGCTCGAACGCCACCTGGTTGAAGCGCGACAGGGCGTTTCGCACGTGCGGCTCGTCGTGGATCGGCAGGCGCTTTCGTCCCTTCGAATCCACGTACGCGAAGGCGGTCTTGGGCAGCTTCGCCCGTTTTTTGGAGTTGAGCTGGCTCATGGTCGTCCGGTTCGCATTGACGATACTCCACGCGGACGCACCGCGCCACGACGGCCTCCCAAAGGTCGTCGGTGCGAATCCGTCACGTTCGGCTTGCGGGTTGGACGACAATCCATGAAAGTCTTCTCATCCGAAAGGTACGTATGAGCACACAACCTAGTTCGCTCAATCGTCAGACCGCTCGCCGGCTTGTGCGTGCGGTGAGAGATTTGCTCAGCTCCGAAGTACGCCGACAGGTTATCGGCCTGCTCGTACTCCTCGCGATCTTTGCGCTGTCTGTCAATGGTCTCAACGTCCTGAACAGCTACATCGGACGTGACCTCATGACGGCAATTGTCGCTCACGACATGGCGGGCTTCATCAGACTGATGACTATTTTTGTCGCCGTGTTTGTCGCCATGACGGCAGCGGCAGTGCTCTATCGCTTTTCCGAGGAGCGGCTGGGCCTGCTATGGCGTTCATGGTTGACCAAGCGCGTGACCGCGCGCTACCTCGATCGACGTACATATCTGCGCGTTCGAGAGTCGGACCAAATCGACAACCCGGATCAGCGTATTGCCGAAGACATCCGATCATTCACGACAACCACTCTGTCATTTGCGCTCATGTTTCTGAATGCGATCCTGGCCGTCGTATCGTTCTCGGGCGTCCTGTGGACGATTAGCCCGCTTCTATTTGGCGCCGCCGTCGGCTACGCGGCATTCGGCACGCTCATGACGATTCTTCTGGGGCGGCCGCTGGTCTGGCTTAACTATGCTCAATCGGGACTTGAAGCCGACTTCCGAGCGACGTTGATCCATGTCCGCGAGAACGCCGAGTGGGTTGCGGTCTCGCGCCGTGAAGCCCGCCTGAGTCAGCGGCTTCTGGGCCGCATCGACGAACTCGTGCAAAACTTTCGGCGAATTACGTCGGTGAACCGCAATCTGGCCTTCTTCACGACGGGCTACAACTACCTGATCCAGATCATTCCGACGTTAGTGGTCGCCCCACAATTCATTCGCGGGAACGTCGAATTCGGCACGATTACCCAGTCGGCGATCGCCTTCACGCAGTTGCTCGGCGCCTTCTCGCTGATCGTCAATCAGTTCGGGTCGCTCTCTTCCTTCGCCGCTGTTGTCGCTAGGCTCGCCGGATTTGCCGAGACGGTCGAGACAATCGATGTCGATCGTCCGGCAATCGAGACGGTCGAGAGTGGTGACCGAGTTGCGTACGAGGGGTTAACGCTGCGAGCGTCGCAAGACGACGGCGCGCTCCTCACCGGGTTATCCGTGTCGATTCCTCGCGGAATGCGAGTGTTGGTCACGGGACCAAACGAGGCGGCACGCGTTGCCTTGTTCCGGGCGACGGCGGGAATCTGGTCCCGCGGAGAAGGCCGGATCGTGCGTCCGCCGTTGGACGCGATTTCATTTCTGCCGCAACAGCCCTACGTGACCCCGGGCACGCTCCGGGATCTGCTCGTGCAAACCGGGCGGGAACAGGACATCTCTGATGAGCGCATTCTGGCTACCGTCCATGACAGTGAGCTCGAGTTCCTCGTCGAGCGGGTGGGCGGGCTCGACGTCGAGCGCGATTGGCCGACGATACTGTCGTTGGGCGAGCGGCAACAACTGGCTATCGCACGTCTCATTCTCGCGCGGCCGTCGTTCGCCATACTAGATCGGGTGAGTACCGCGCTTGGTTCGGCGCGGCTCACGCAGTCGCTGCAGCGGCTCACCGAGAACTCCATTGCGTACATGAATTTCGACGAAGCTGGGATGTCGGTCGATTTGTATGACGCAGTCTTGGGCATCGACGCCAACGCAACGTGGAATTGGACGCAGCGGGCATGCTAAGGGTCGTTCGAGTTACGGCCTTCCGGCGGCGAGGACCTATTGGTTTGGTCTTCGTATCATCGAGCCGAGCAGAATAGCCGGGTCGCTTCTTCCCGGAGCTTGGTAAGAGGTTCCCGACTCGACCCCCCACGTGCGGGCGGCGATCAGATCTTTCGTAGACTTTCGATCGGCCTCGCGTGCTGGCACACCAGTTGCCGGGGATGGCGACATGAGGCCGTTGGCAGCGTGCACGCCCATGTCGCTCGCGCTCGTCGTTCTCGTCGGCTCCGCGACCACCGCGACGCCGGGTGAGCAGCAGCGGATCGTCCCGGGAGGTGGCGCCACGAAGACCGTCAGCCCCGGCGTGTCGGGTGATGACGAGTCGCAAAAGCGACATGTGACCGGCGACGACTCCGCGGACGGCCCGAGGCACCGCACGGTGACCGCGTTGCGGGCTCGGTGGCCGGTGCGTGGTCCGATCACCTCCGATTTTGGGCCGCGCCGCGCGTTTGCGCGCTTTCACAGCGGCATCGACATCGCCGCGGAGCCCGCGACGCCTTGCCGGATAGCTGCAGCAGGGACGGTCGTCTTTGCCGGCTGGCGCAATGGGTACGGCAAGACGATCATCGTCGACCACGGGGATGGGATTCACACCCTCTATGGTCATCTCTCGAGGCTCAGGGTGAGCCGCGGACAATGGGTCGAAGAAGGTGCCGTGCTCGGCTCGACCGGAACCACTGGGCACACGTCCGGGCCGCACCTACACTACGAGATCCTCGTGAATGGCCGACCCGTCGATCCTGGTCCCTACCTGGCCGCCGCGCCAGATGTTGACCGCGCGTCCGCGCGTGCCGGCCACACGACGACCGAGGTCCGGCTCGCTGCCGGAGCTAGCGGAGCATCGCCCGTATCCGGTCGATCGCAGCCTTAGGGGCCCGCACTCGGTAGTGCACGCCGTCCCCTTCGTAGGACTCCGAGAGCACGTGGACCTTAGAGTGCTGCAAGGACGGTTGTCGCCCAGGACCTTGTAGTTAGGAGTAGCCAGGGGACGTGGCAAGCAAACCGGTAGCAAACTTGCAAATCAACCGGTTGTGACCGTAGCACTTCGTGCCCTCGCCGAGCTGAAGGCCTGGCGCACGCGCGTCGGAATTGCTCCGTCGTAGCCAACCCGCTACCGCTGCCTCTGCACCTCATACTCCGCGAGCTTGAGCTCCAGCTGATCCGCATACCCACCGCCGGTGCGTTCACCGCCCGCGTCGAACTGCAGCTCGACGACCGCAAAGGCCGTGCCCTTGGGCACCATGCCATCGGCGCTCACGCGCAGCAGCGCGGGCTCGAGGCGTCGTTCGGGCGCGCTGACGGTGGGCAGCGCGAGCGTGCCGATGGGCTCGCGGCGCGCGTTCTGGAAGGTGACCACGGCGCCGGCGCCCTGACCGTCGCGCCCGCGACCGCCTAACAACCCGGCGAAGGTCGCCTTCACACTGCCCCCGTCGATGCTCTTGCGCCAGCCGGCATCGAGGGGAATGGTCTGTGTGAGCGCGCTCGCAGAGCCCTCCCGGGAGCCCGCGAACAGGCGCTCGCCGCGCTGGGCCTCGTTCGCGACCGAGGGACCGAGGTCCTGCACTTCGGTGTACGCGACACTGCTCGCCGCGATGTGCGCACCGCCCACGGCGCGCCAGGATGCGAGCCCCGTACCGCCATCATCGCCGGCGGTCTCGGCGCCGCCGTTCTGGATGAGATTTGCGCTGGCGCGCGCCGGCGTGGCGGGGGCCCAGCGGATCGTCGTGGGCGGCAGCGTGGCGGGGGCGTCCGGACGCCGCGTCACTTCGAGCACGAAACCCTTGCGCGCGAGCCCGCGGATGTCGAGCCGTTCGCCGCCGCCGGCCTGCATAGCCCCATCGCGCACGAGCTTGGCGTTGTCGTCATACAGCGCGAGATGCACGCCGGGCCCCGCCTCGATGCCGTCGTAGGCCGGGTCCAGCGCCACGGCATACACATGCGTGTAGTCGAAGATCTGTTCGATGGGCTCGCCCGGATGCAGCGCTTCGTAGATGGCGTCGCGCTGCTTCCACGGATGGCGCCGGCTTGAGGTGTGGAGGCCGTTTTTCAGCGTGTACGCGCCGGTGGAGCCGCTCACGCGCACCAGGTAGTACCGGTTGGGCGTGAGCTTGACGATCAGCGACTCGGGCGTGCAGCTGTTCGCGACCAGGTGGCCGACCAGCGTGCCCGGGAGCCCGTCGGGCCGTTGCTCGTACACCTGCAGGTCGACGCGCGCCTCGTTCGCGAACACGCTGACCGCCGGGGTGTTGAAGAGAATGTGCATCCCGTCGAGTCCGATCTCCTTGCCCTTGGTGTCGACACCGCGCACGAGATACCAGTCCACGTCCGCCCCATGATGAATGTTCGCGCTGATGGTGACCTCGGAGGTCAGCGACACTCCGCCCAGCCCGCCGATGCCGCCGGCTTGCGTGAACTTGAACCCATAGAGATATCGCGCGGCCGGGGGCGTGTCGTTCACTTCATAGCCATCGGGCGCGATGGCGGCAACTGCAAACGTGATACCCATGTTGTAGGCCAGCACGGTGTCGGCCTTGGTGGTGATGAGGTGCGGCCCACCGGGCAGGCGGTACTGCGCCACACTGCCGTTGCCGGCCGCGAGCGGCGTGCTGGAAAGCAGTGTCGGCCCCGCGCAGGCGGTGCCGTCGCCGATCAGCTCGTGAATCGACGCCGTGCCCAGCCGGCTCGCGTACCGCAGCGTCACGTTGGCGATCGACGCGCCGGGAGAATTGAAGCGGAAGAAATCGCGATCGGTGGTGCTGAGGTTGAGGTTGTTCTCGGTGTATGCGGCTGCGGTGCCGAGGTCGGTGGCGAACTTGTCGGGGCCGTTGGGCTCGTGCCGATCACGCACCATCGGAAAAGGCTCCGCCGCGCGGCGCACGGCGGCGAGCGCGTTCAGCACGCGCGTGGCATTGCCGGTGCCCGGCGTCGCGGTCTGGATCAGGATGGTCTTGACCTCGTCGCTGTTCAGCGCCGGGTTGATGGCCTTGATCATGGCGGCAATGCCCGCGACGTAGGGCGTGGACGCGCTGGTGCCGCCGAAGGGAATCGTGCCGTTCGCGTTGGTCGGCGTCGTCATCACCGGAATGTTCGACGGCGCGAACAGGTCCACGCGCGCGCCGAAGTTAGAGTACGGCGCGATTACCGTGGTGTTCTGGTTGCCGGCGGAGTTGTTCAACGCACCGACGCAGATCACGTGATCTTCGTGGCAGGGGTGATAGAAGCGCGGCGCGCCGACGTCGTAGCCCACGCCGCCGCTGCCATTGCCGGCGGCCGAAACGAACACCGGCCGATTGTTGGCGCCGAAGGCATCGTCGAAGGCCGGGTCTTTCCGATCGCGTTGGCGGCAGGCGACGCTGTCACAGTCGTAGCCCAGGCTCAGCGAGATCACGTCCGCGCCGAGCGTGGTCGCGAGCCGCACGGCCGAGCGCATCTGCGCAATCGCGCTGCTCACCTTGAAGAGCATCAGGTTGCCTACCGTCGAGCCGGTGCCCGCGGAGCCCGCGTTGTTGTTCATGATGCCTGCCGCCACGGCGGCGGAGGTCGTGCCATGCCAGGGGCAGGCCGCGCCGCCCGTGCAGTTGCCGAGGTTCATGCCGTCGGCGGTGTTGTCCCCCTGCACCATGTCCACCTGGAAGGGCACCGTGGGCGGCGCGACGAAATCGCTGTCGCCTCCCTGCGAAAGGCCGGTCGGCGTGAGCAGGAACCCGCCGTCGATAATGGCGACGTTCACGGTGCGCTGGATGCCCTGCGCCGCGACGAATTGCCAGGCGCGCACCACATCCGTCGTCGCGCCCGTGGTGGTGCCGCCGAGCACCGGCTCCTGGAAGGCGTCGAAGTTCGCGCCCGCGCGCTCGGTGGAATTGAGCAGCGTGAGCGGCAGCGCCTGCGGCGCGTGCGGCAGCGGCTGCTGCCACTCACCGATGAAATTGGCGTCGGCGCGAAAGCCGCGCGCGCGCGCGTCCAGCGCCGCGACGAAGGTGCGCAGGCCCGCGTCGCTCGAGAACTGCAGCGCGCCGCGCCAGCCCGCGCGCGCCGCGAGCTCGCCGAAGCGCGACACGTCCACGCGCGCAAGATCGATGGCCACCACGTATTCACGCGGGGCGCGCTGCTCGGGTGTGAGCGTGAGACCCCACTCGGGCCGGTTCGGAATGCCATCGTCGGCCACCGCCGTGCCGCCGTACCGCGCTAGGAAGTTGTTGAGGTCCGCCGCCGAACGCGGACGGATCAGCAGATAGCCCTCGACGAGCTGCGCGTAGAGTCCGGCGCTGTCCGTGAACGCCGCGACGACCTGCGGCCGGCCGTTGACCGGCGGCATCGTGGTCTGCCGCACCGCGACGGCGGCGCTGACCATGGCGGTTGGCGCAATGCCGGGGGGCACGGTTTGACAGCCGGAGGCCAGTGCCGTGACGAGCAGCGTTGCGACGCCGCGCAGCGCGTAACGGATGGCTGACGCGGTGCGTCCTCGTCCCTGGGTAGAAGTCCTGCATTCCATCACGCTTCTCCTTCTGTGCATCGTTGGAACCGACTTCAGCGTCAAACCTTATCTGGTTGCGTTCACTGAGTCATAGCACTCCATCGCCGGGGGGCTACCTGGCCCCTCGCCGCTCCACCACGAGGAGCTAGCGGAGCATCGCCCGTATCCGGTCGATCGCAGCCTTAGGGGCCCGCACTCGGTAGTGCACGCCGTCCCCTTCGTAGGACTCCGAGAGCACGTGGACCTTGTGGATCTCGCCGATCGCGCTGCCCGCGTTGTACGGGACGACGAGCTCGACATCGGTCATGTCCGCCTCGAAGGTCCCGATGATCGCGTCCCGCACGCGCCCGACGTCTACTGGGTCCTTGGCCGAGACGAGCAGCGCGGCCGGGAACTCCTTAACGAGCGCTTCACGATCGTTCTGAGCGACCTTGTCGATCTTGTTGAGAACGGGCAGCCACGGCACGTCGCCGGCGCCGATCTCCTCCAGTACCTGGCGGGTGACCTGCATCTGAGCGCGGAAGGCCGGGTCGGCCGTATCGACGATCTGCAGCAGGAGTGACGCTTCGAGCGCCTCGTCGAGGGTCGAGCGGAAGCTGGCGACGAGGTCGTGCGGGAGCTTCCTGATGAAGCCGACAGTGTCCGAGACCAAGATGCGCGGCCGAGTCTCGGGCCACAGCGCACGGACGGTGGTGTCGAGGGTCGCGAACAGCTTGTCGGCGACCAGCACGTGCGAGCCGGTGAGCGCGCGCATCAGCGACGATTTGCCCGCGTTGGTGTACCCGACCAGCGCGACGCGCAGCGCGTCCTGACGCCGCGCCCGTCGCGTCTTCGACTCGTCGTCGATGGCGGCCAGCTCCGCCTTGAGCTCGGAGATGCGGTCGCGGATCTTTCGGCGATCGATCTCCACGGAGGACTCCCCGGCGCCCCTCATCCCGATGCCGCCGCGCGAACGCTCGCCGCCGCCGGATTCGCGCAGCCGGGGGGCCACGTAGGTGAGCCGCGCGATCTCGACCTGCAGGCGCGCCGGGCGGCTCGACGCGTGCCGGTGGAAGATCTCGATGATCACTCCCGTGCGATCCAGGACCGCCGCGCGCGTCGCGCTCTCGATGTGGCGGAGCTGGCGAGGCGACAGCTCGTGGTCGACAACAACGACGGTGGCACGCGGCTCCCCGGCGGGCGCGGGCGGCGCGTCGAGACGCGGCCGCTCGGCTTCGTCCTTGTTTTCTTCGGCCGCCTTCTTCTTGCCGGGTGGTCCCTTAGGGACGACGCCCATGCCGCCGGTCCAGGCAGCCAGCTCCACCAGCTTGCCCTCGCCGAGCAGCGTGGCAGCGCCGAGGCCCTTGCGCTTCTGCGTCACCTCGCCGACGACCTCGAAGCCGAGTGTCTCGCACAGGCGCTTGAGCTCCTTCAGCGAGGCCCGCTGTTCCGCGTCAGTGACGCCTTGGAGCTGCACGCTGACGAGCACGGCCTTCGGGCGTGGGGCTTCGGTGGGAACGCCGGGCGAATCCGTTCCGTGGTTCATCGGCGCCACCGATCAGCCCTGCCGGTCGCTCGGTCGCGTGCCCTACTGAAAAACGCCTACCGCGCGCAGGATCGCGATCAGGATGACCGCGCCGACGAGGGAGATGATGAAGGCGCCCAGCGAGCCGAAGGCCGCGATGCCGAGGGCTCCCGCCACCCAGTGGCCGAGCACCGAGCCCACGATGCCGACCACGATGTTCGCGATGACCCCCATCTGCGCGTTGGTCTTCATGACCATGCTGGCGAGCCATCCGATGATCCCGCCGATGATGATCGCTATGAGAAAGCCCATGTGACGTGCCCTCCTCGGGTCGTCCAGCGTTGAGTGCTAACGTTCGAACCACGCCCGACTGCTTGAACTATATCCTAATAGCTTATTAATAAAGTGAAATATGGAATCACCTAATCACCTAGTAGATTATCTGTATAATCCACTAAGCCATGATCTTCCCGGCCCACCAGGAGGCCCTGCACGACCTCGCCGGTGAGCTGGATCGCTGGCGTGACCAACTCGACTACCGCGGCCCCATGGCACGGGCGTGGGTCGGCCGCCTGCGCCGTGACTTGGAGGCCGAGTCCGTAGCGGCGTCCACCTCGATGGAGGGCGTGCCGGTCACGGTGGAGGAAGTCCACTGCATTCTCGCGGGGGATCGCCCGGCCGAGGTGCGTGAGGCGGATGCCGCGCTCGTCCGCGGCTATCGCGACGCGATGGGCTTTGTCTTGCGCCGCGCCGATGACGTCGCCTTCAAGTGGAATCGCGAGCTGCTCGTCGGCCTCCACGATCGCATCCTTGCCGGGCACCATGGCGACGGCGCGGGACGGTTTCGCGCTGGCCCGGCGTACGTGGTGGACAATCGCACAGGGCAGCCTATTTTCGAGCCGCCGCCTCCCGAACAGGTGCCGAGTCTGGTCGACGAGGCCTGTGCAGTGATGGAAGCGGGGTTCACCCATCCCGCGATCGCCGCCGCGTGGATCCACGCCGCCGTAACCGCCATCCACCCCTTCCGGGATGGCACCGGGCGCGCCGCGCGAGTGCTGTCCTCGCTCGCGATGTATCGCGGCGGGTTCAAGCTGCCTGAGTTCACATCGCTCGAGGAGTGGTGGGGGCGGCATCAGGCCGAGTACTACGCCGCCTTCCAGTGCCTGGGGTCTCGATTCGATTCGCAGGCGGACGTGACGCCCTTCTGCCGGGCTCACATGGAGGCGCAGCTTCAGCAGGTACGTGCGCTCGACCTCCGTGAGCGCGTCCAGCAACGCGTCTGGGCCGCAGTGGAGGAGGCGGTCACGGCAGCGGGCCTCGCCCCGCGCGTGGCGAACGCCGTCTGGGACGCCTTCTTCGGGCGGGGCATCACGCCGCGCTACTACCGCCCGCTCGCTGACGTGAGCACGGCCTCGGCGACGAACGACCTGGCCGGCGCGACGGCGGCCGGCCTGCTGCGCGCCGAAGGGCGTGCACGCTCGCGCGTGTACCGCGCCGGGGATGCGCTCAACGCGCGCGTGGCGGCTGTGCTCCGCGTGCCGGTGCAGGAAGCAGGTGAGGCAGCGCGGGCGGCCATCATCGGGGAGCTGACGAAGCGCGTGCTCGCCCAAGCAGAAGGCGCTGGCCGATAGCGGGCGCCGCGCCGTCACGGCGCCCGCCTGATCGACCTCCCCTCAGAGACTCCCGTACGGCCGGCGAAGGGTCTCGAGCAACGCCTGGACCGGCCATGCCTGAGCGACGAGCGAAGCCTGGACGTAGAGAGGATCGGCCATGGGGGCCATGGGGCCACTGACAGCGGCGCCGAAGACGCTGGCCGGCGTGACGGGTTGGCTACCCGGCACTCCCGTCGTTCGCCGCCCCGGTTCGGGGACCGGCTGCAGCACCCGCTCGAGCCCATGGAGACGGGGCAGGCCGGCTCCGGCGCGGAGGGGGCCGAACCCGTAGGGGACGCAGAGGGACCGGATCGTGTTGAACAGCGTAGCGACGCGTTGCTGATTCCGTGGGCGCAGCGGTCCCTGGAAGGCGGGATGGTGGGCGAGCAGGAGAGCGGCGAGCCCGGTGACGTGAGGCGCCGCCATCGAGGTGCCCGACTGCGCCTCGAAGCCTCCCGGCACCGCCGACACGATGGCCACGCCCGGCGCGCAGACCGCCACGTCCGGGCCAACGCAGGTGAAGCTCGGCGAGAAGATGCCATCAGGAGCGACGAGGTGCGGGAGCACGGTGGTGGCGTCCCACGCGTCGTCCGGATACTCGTTGAGCCGCCCGACCGCTCCCACCGCGAGGGTGAAGGCCGACGACGCCGGGAAAAGAACCGGGCCGCCGGAATTGCCGCCCGCCACGATGCAGGCGATTCCATTGAGCGCGGCCTCCTCGAGCTTCTGCTCGATGGCCTGAGAGCGCTGCACGCTGCCCAGACTCAGATTGACGACGTCGATCTCGAGATCGAGGCAATAGTCCAGGGCCTCGAGCAGGCTGCTGAACTGCCCCCCCGGGAACACCTTGACGGCATGGATCTCGGCTTCCGGGACGAATCCGCGGAGCATCTTGCCCGATTCGTCGTGGCCGGCGATGATGCCGGCGCAGTGCGAGCCGTGCCCGACGACGTCGTTGGTCCAGGTCTGGGGATCCGCGTTGTTCGTGAGGTCCACCCCCGTCCGAATGTGCCGGAGGAGTGAGTGGCTCGCGTCCACGCCGGAATCGACGATGGCGATGCGCACGCCCTTGCCCGTCAGGGTTTCCGGCACGCGGTCGAGACCCATCTGAATCTGTCCCCAGCCATACCGGAAGCTCTGCGGAAAGCCTGCGATCGTCTCAGTGATGGCGCGCAGCCGCACGACGTTGACTTCGCCGTCCGTCAGCTCCGGGTCCGTGAGGTACTGGTCCCAGTAGCCGCCGACCGCGCTCGCGAATAACGACCGAGCGCGTTTCCCCGGAAGAGTGATCAGGGGCAGGGTGACCTCGCCCCGCTTGTCCGTTCGTCCCTCATGCGGGAACCCCTCGCCGGCGAGGCTCACGCCGACGTGGGCGAGAGGCTTGTCGCCCTCGCCGATGACCCGGAAGCGGATCTGGCGGGTCTCCAGGTCGCCGGTGAAGCTCCAGGAGGCGAGGCGGGTCGGCGCGGGGAGGGCGCGGGCGGCCGGCGTCCCGTATTCCAGCGCCGCGTCCTCCTCGAGGAGGAGCTGGGGCGGAAGCGTCTGCTTGACCAGCTCGGCACGGTCATCGTCGATCCGTACCACGTAGACCTCGGTCGCTTCGTCAGGGACGAGCGAGAACGAGGAGATCGCGCGTCGCGATCGCAGCACGCGCACGACCTCCAGGCCCGGGAGCTGTCCGATGACGGCGCGCACGGCGGCCGCCGGCATGGGGCGCAGCCCGACGCTCAGCGCCTGGCTTCCGCGGCGCGGCGCGATGATGAACTGCCGCTTGCCCTGCTGCAGGATGCGCGTCGCCGGCGGCGCGGGGACGCTTGGGGGCTTGATGCCTTCCTCGGCCATTGGGCACCTCCTGGCGGTAGTAGAACGGTAATGGACGGGTGAGTGGACGATGACGGGATAGGGCGGACGGCGCGCGCCCTCCGCCCCACCCCGCTCTCCTTCTGGGTCAGTTGGCCTGGTCAGTTGGCGCGATCAGCCGGCGAACGGCTGACCGGCGTACGCCATCTGCGGCGCCGCCTGGAAGCCCAGGACGCCGCGGCCGAAGGCACCCGCGTATGGCGACTGGCCGCCCCAGCCGCCGATCGTCTGGAACGGCGACTGCTGCCAGGGCGACTGCAAGAACTGAGGCTGGCCGAACGGCAAACTGAGCTGCGGGGCGCCGAACTGGCTCGCGAACTGACCCGTTGGGTGGCCGAGAGCGCCCTGCTGGGTGCCGGCGGCGATCTGCGCCTGCTGGAGACTCTGGACCACGAGGCTCACGATCAGGCTTTGCGGCACGAGGCTCACGATGGGGACGAAGCCCGGAAGCTGCGGCTGGGCGAACGGCCCCTGCTGCTGGCCGAGCTGCGGTAGGCCGTACAGTGCGGACTGCGGATACGTGGAGGTGTCAAACATCATTCGCGCTCCTCTCTGGTGTCGTGTTTCTCCTGAGCCGTGTTTCTGATGATGGATCGTTCTCCCGCGGACGATCCCGCGGGCCGACCGCATCGACGCGACGCTATCTCGCAAGTGGCTTGCCAGTGTCGAGCGCCGCGCCAAGATGCGGACGGTAAACGCGCTTTTTGGATCGGGCGGGGCGCGACCGCGCGATGTGGCGAGTCGACGAGGCGCCAGACCGGCACACGCTCGTCCGGCGAGCGCGCGGCGAAGCTACGGAAGGCCGGAGGGTTAGAGGCGGTGAGGCGGTTTCGCCCGCGGTGAGCCCGTTTGTCTCACTCGTGCTCGCCGAGGGGGATTCCGTGGCGCTTCGTCAGCCGGTAGAGCGTGCGGCGATGGATCCCGAGGAGCTGGGCGGCCAGCTTCTTGTTCCACCGCGCCTCCTTCAACGCGCGCCGGAGGTGGGCGCTGACCACCGCCTGGAGGCTCAAGCGCGGCGCCGGGCCCGTTGCGGCCGGGGCGGCCGCCACGCTGACCTTGGGGGGCAAGTCCTCTGGACCCAGGACGGGGCCCGTGCTGAGCGTGGCCGCGCGCTCGATTGCGTGCTGGAGCTCGCGGACGTTTCCGGGCCAGTCATGGGCGACGACGACGGCCATGGCCTCGGGCGAGATCGTCCGGGGAGGCTGGTCGTTGACCGCGAGGAACGCCTGCAGGAAGTGATCGGCGAGCACGGGGATATCCTCGGGGCGCTCCCGCAGGGGCGGCAGCGCAATCGTGACGACGCTCAGGCGGTAGAAGAGATCTTCCCGGAACTTGCCCTCCGCGACCAGCGCGGCGAGATCCTTGTTGGTCGCGGCGATGATCCGGACGTCGACCTTGTGGCGCTCGGTCCCTCCGACCCGCCGCACCTCGCGCTCCTGGAGCACCCGCAGGAGCTTCGCCTGGACGCCCAGGCTGACCTCGCCGATCTCATCGAGGAAGCACGTCCCCCCGCCGGCGGCCTCGAACGGCCCGCGCTTGTCGCTGACCGCGCCCGTGAAGGCTCCTCTCGTGTGACCGAAGAGCTCGCTCTCGAGCAGGCTTTCTGCGAGGGCGCTGCAGTCGACGGGGATGAACGGCTGATCGCTCCGGCGGCTCGCCCGGTGGACGGCCCGCGCGATGAGCTCCTTCCCGGTGCCGGTCTCGCCCTGGATGAGCACCGTGCTGGTGGTGGGGGCGGCCCGCGCCACCATGCGGTACACCTCGAGCATCGGCGCGGAGGCGCCCACCAAGCCGTGGGTCCCGGCATCGAGGCCGGGCAGCTCGTGGAATGTTGTCATTCGTACGCGAGCGAGTATGGGTGCGAGGACGAGAACGGGCGATGATGAACCTATCGGTGGTGTAACGTCAACGCTCGACCTAGCGCAAGACCCACGCTAGCGCCGGGGCAAAGAGCTGTCAAGGAAGTAAGCGAAACGTGATCCTGGTTACTTCTTGCCCGGAATCGCAACGAGCGCGTTTGGCACCTGCGACCCGCCGCGCAGCGACAGCGTCAGCGCAGGGAGCCTAACCACGAGCTGGGTCGAGGGGCCACCGTCAAGATTCAGAGCATCCGAGCATCCAAGCCCAGCCTTCTCCGATGGCTCGGCGAGAAAGCGTGCGAAGGCCGTGGTCTCGACCTTTGTCGCGACGACGATGACAACCCGACTGCCGGCGGCGCAGACCGCGGTGCGTTCGGCCACCTGCCGCTTGAGTCCCGGGACCCTTCCCCCGACGACGAGTCTGGGTATCCCTTGGACGATAAGGCGATCGGTGAAGTGATCTGGGATGTCCGCACCGAGGGCGATCCTCGCGTCGGTTCCATTGACCGCGAGCGCCCCCCAGCTCTTGAGCCTGCCCGTTGCGATGAGTCCCCCTTCGCCGACTGCGAGGCCCATCGCGCGACCCTCGTTGTCGAAAAAGCTGGCATTGACGGCAACGATGGCGGGAAAGCGCGAGGCGATCTGCTCGACGGTTTGCCTCGACGACGGGCCGCCGGCGGGGACGAGGCGCAGTTCGGCTTCACCAAGATCAATCTGGAATGCGTGACCTGAGAAGCGCTCCTCATCGGGCCGGCGCCGATCGAAGGTCGCGTGGCTGATGCCCGGGGCGACCGTCAAGAAGGGGGACATCTCCTGTCCCGCCGAGATCGCCCCCGCGCCATACACCGCCAAGAACACCAGCGAGGCGTGAACGCTGACGAGGAGGCGGTGTGTCGGGGGCTTCATGTCCGGGGAAGTCGTTTTTGACGCGTAGCCAACTCTAGCACCCTTCCGGCGGCGATTGCCCCCGGTGGGCGCGCTCGTTGACTCGGCGAGTGCTTACGACCATCATCTGACCCATGCGTGCCATGACGGGCGTTCAGCCGTTTCCGTCCGGGTTCCGGGCCGAAGACATCAAGAGTGATGGTGCGACTATCCATGTCCGGGTCGGGGGCCAAGGGCCTGCGGTGGTCATGCTGCACGGCTTCGGTGATACAGGGGACATGTGGGCGCCTCTGGCGGCGGCGCTTGCGCCCGAACACACTGTCGTGGTCCCGGACCTGCGGGGCATGGGGCTGTCGTCACATCCTGATGGCGGTTACGACAAAAAAACGCAAGGCGTCGATGTCGCTCGCGTCCTCGATACGCTGAGGATTCAGAAGGCCGACGTTGTCAGCCACGATATCGGAAACATGGTCGGGTTCGCGTTTGCTGCGCAATACCCAGAACGTGTCATCCGGTTCGTGGTTATGGATGCTCCACTTCCAGGCATCGGGCCGTGGGACGAGATCACCCGAAGCCCGTCGTTGTGGCATTTCAATTTCCGTGGACCTGATGTCGAGCGTCTGGTCGAAGGCCGAGAGCGCATTTACCTCGACCGCTTTTGGAACGAGCTCTCCGCCAATCCGAAGGCGATCGATGAGGCGACGCGTCAGCACTACGCTGACCTCTACGCGCGACCGGGCGCCATGCGTTCCGCGTTCAATCAGTTCGCGGCCTTTCAGCAGGATGCGGTCGACAACAAGGCGTTTGCGGCCAAGGGCAAGCTCGCGATGCCCGTGTTGGCGATCGGGGCCGCCCAATCATTCGGCGCGGCCATGGCCGATCTCCTGCGCTTCGTCGCGACGGATGTGAGCTCGACGGTCATCCCGGACTCGGGGCATTGGCTGATGGAAGAGCAGCCGGCCGCCACTGTGGCCGCCATTCGCAACTTCCTCGACAAGACGTAGCGTCGTCAGTTGTCTAGTGGGCCATTGCCCGAGTAAGCTGCACCGTATCGGCGCACTGCTGCAGGCGCACGATCTTGCCGCCTTGCAGGGTCCACACATGAGCAAACTGGGCGGTGAAGTCCTTCCCGGTGGCCTTCGCCCGGCCGCGGTAGGTCCCCAGCGCGATGACGCGGTCGCCGGACTCGAGGAACTCGGAGCCCACGGCGACGAAGTTCTCGCAGTCCTGGAAGAGACGGCCAAAGAAGTTGCGGACTACGTCGTCGAGGCCAACGTAGACACCGCCGTACGGAAAGCCCTCGACGACTTCCCAGCGGACGTCCGGGGCCAGCACCTGCCCGATGATGTCCGGGTTGCCGCGCGCGTCGTAGAGCCGACGGACGACAGCGATCTGAGGGGAGTCTGGCATGAAAGCCTCCTCTAGCGCTGCCGGGGCTGCCAGGGGCCGATTCCGGCGTAGCGTGCCGGCGTGATGTGTGCGATGAAGCCTGGTTTGCGGAGCGATTCGGGAGGAAAGTCGACGTCGGGGCCCAGATAGATGCGAGCGAGCCGCTGAAGGAGTTCTACCGCGCCCCCCTCGGTGATTCGGGCCTTGCCGTAGACGACGAGATACTCTTGGAGGCCCATGGCGTTCTTCCCCCGGCCGAGTAGGGAGAGGGCGACGCGCGGGTCTTTCTGAAGATTCCTGATCTTTTGCCATTCGCCCAGGTGCCCCGTGACGAACTCGTCGCCATCGACGCCAACCCACACCACGGAGACCTGCGGGCTCCCGTCCGTATTGAGTGTCGTCACATGAGCAAGCGGACCTGAATCTATGAGCTCTCGGATTGCCGGAGTGATGGTCATAGCTTTCTCCGATTACTTGCCTACCGTCTTCCGGATGCTGCCGTAGTGTTCGTCGGTGTGGTTGATGAGGGCCCCCATGATCAGCTGCTCCACCGTCATCGGCGGCGCGTCCGTGAAGAGGACCCCCCTCGTCTCCAGCTGCGCGTCGCTGAACCCGCGGACCGCGGCAGCGGCCTTCGCGGTGCCCTTCCGATGGAGCGCGAGCGTCTCCTCCTTGGTGCAACCGGCGAAATCCTTCGCGTGCTGGGCGTTCCCCTCGTCGAGGACCTTCCTTGTGAAGTTGCCGAACGATTGCCCGGCCGCGAGCCCCGTGGCAACGTCGGGGACCCGCTCATACGAGGTCGCCAGATGATGCGCGGTCACGCCGACGGACCACTTCTCCGCTTCGGTCACCTTCTTCCAGTCCCCATCGCTCAGCTTCTCGAGCACGGTGGCGGCCTCCTGAGCCTTGGCCTCGAACTGCTTCGCAAGCGCTTCGCCCTTTGCTCCCATGCTGTTCTCCTCTATCTAGTGGTTTTGGTCCTTCGGACCGTCGTGTGCCTCCCACCGATAAGTCGAACAGCGGCATCCGAGATCGACAACTGGATTTGGTGGAGCTATGGGTGCCAACAGTCCGCGTCGATCAGCCGTCCAGCGCGGTGATGCCGGTGTCGCCCTTGAAGCCGTAGGCGACACCCGTCGCGTAGCGCGGATCGGTCAGAAGCGTCACGACATGCTCGCCGTACTCCCGAGGCGAGAGTGGCGAGCCATACCGTTCGGCGAGGAACGCTTCGATCGAGACGCCCCTGCGTCGAGCCCCGGCCCTGGCGGCCTGGTGACCGAGCGCCGTCTCGCCGACGATCTGCTGCGGAACCAGAACCTGGAAGTGAATGCCGAGCCCCCGCTCGGTGGCGAGGCCGTTCGCGTAGTGGGCCATGATCCAGAGCATCCGCTTGGCGCCGGCATACCCGCCCGACAGCGGGTTTCCCGCGATGGCGGCGCCACTAGACGCTATCAGCACGCGGGCGCCGTACGCCAACGGTGCCTTCAGCGCCGCCTGGATGCCATAGAGGCCCGCCTTTACGTCCGTGTCCCACACGGCCGTGAACGCGTCCCAGGATTGCTCGTCGATCGGCGCCATGAAGGGTGTTGCCCCGGCGTTCAGGATCAGGACCGACGGCTTGACGTCGGCGACGACCGCGCCCATCAGGGCAGGATCGGTCACGTCGCCAGTCCTAGCGGCCGCGCCCAGCCGCTCGACTTCGGCGAGCCGGGCGGGATCGCGTGCGACCGCGGTCACCTGCGCGCCGCGCGCCAGGAGCGCCTCGACGATACCCAACCCCAGCCCGCGGCTGCCGCCGGTGACCACTATACGTTCGTCTTGCAGCGTTCCCATCAGGTGCCCTCCTTCCGGCCTCGCCACACTCGACGACGCCTATCACTGGGACGAACGACGGGGCCGAAAGGAACCTGGACAAAAAAACTCGTCTGCCGATTCCTCTCGGCCGTCCCAAACGTCTATAGGGTGTAGGGCTTGGAGAGCGCTATGTCCGATGGGGCCACAAGTCACGGTGATTTCGAACGGCAACTCGCCGAGTTGCGGCCAAAGCTGCACAGGTACTGCGCGCGGATGACCGGCTCAGTGATTGATGCGGAGGACGTGGTCCAGGACACGCTCTTGAAGGCGATCGAGGCTCTGCCCCAGACTGCGACGATCGCCAATCCCGGAGGCTGGTTGTTTCGAATCGCTCACAACGCCGCGCTGGACTTTCTGCGGCGCCGCAGTCGCCATGACGCAGCTCGCTCCGATGGGGACTTGGAGATGTTGGCCGACCCAGGAGACCCCGTGCACGATCGTCAGATTGCGGAAGCCAGCCTTCGGACCTTCATGCGACTTCCGGTGAGCCAGCGCAGTTCTGTGATCCTGCGGGACGTGCTCGGTCACTCAGTAGAGGAGGTTGCCGACGTCATGGGTGGCAGCATTCCAGCCGTCAAGGCAGCCCTGCAGCGCGGTCGCCTGCGCCTTCGCGAGCTGGCGCGGAAGCCTGACGACCTTCCTCCTCCCGTGTTGGCGGAGCCTGAGCGCTCGCGCCTGAGAGCCTTCGTCGAGCGCTTCAACGCGCGCGACTTCAACGCGGTGCGCAACATGCTTGCCGACGATGTCCGGCTCGACCTGGTGAACAGGCTTCGGGGGAAGGGCCGAGGGGAGGTCGAGGGGTACGTTCATAAGTACTCGCTCGTTGACGACTGGCATTTCGTTCCCGGATTCGTTGACAGGCGGCCGGCGATACTCGTGTTCGATCCGAACGATTTGCTCGGAAGGCCAGGGTACTGTGTGCTCTTGAACTGGGAGGAGGATAGCGTCGTCGATATTCGAGACTTCCGTTTCGCGCGCTACGCCATGGAAGGAGCGGAACTCATAGCGTGCGTAGACTAAACGGAACCGTGGGAGTCGTCGTTATGGTAGCCGAGTTGGCGATGAGCCAGAAGAGGATCGCAGCGACCAGCGTCGCCGGCTTCATCCTCTCAGCCCCTCCTGCGACGGCATGTGACTAAAACCCGCAGCCTGAAGTTCCTTGAAAATCATGCGTCGCTGGGTCAAATCGGGGGCTGGAGTTTGCTATCGTCCCGTCCACGGAGGTACCCAACCGATGCGAGTGGAACATCGCGGCCGCCGTCCCACCATCGACCCCACCGCCTGGGTAGCGCCCACCGCCGTCGTCTCCGGTGATGTGCACATTGGTGCCGGCGCGCGGATCCTTCATGGCGCCGTGCTCACGGCGGAGGGGCGAGAGCCCCTCACCGTGGGGCGCGAGTGCGTTGTCATGGAGCACGCGGTCCTCCGCGCCGCCGGCCGCTGGCCGCTGACGTTGGGGGATCACGTGCTGGTGGGGCCCCAGGCGCATCTGAGCGGCTGCGCGATCGGCGCGGGCTCCTTCATCGCCACCGGGGCCATGGTGTTCAACGGCGCGCGGCTGGGCCCGGCCTGCGTGGTGGCCCTGGGCGGCATGGTGCACATCGAGACGGACTTGGCGGAGGGCGCGTTCGTGCCCATCGGCTTCATCGCGATCGGCCGGCCGGGAAAAATATATCCGCCGGAACAGGCCCCGCAGGTGCACGAGGAGTTGAACAAGGTAGGCTTCATGCGCCAGGTGTTCGGCGTGGAGACGGCGGGCAAGACGCGCCCGCAGGTGATGGCCGAGGCGATGCGGCGCTACGCGCAAGGCCTGGGCGCCCACGCTGACGATCGCCTCCTGCCGGACGAGCCATGACCGCCGCTGGTGAGCCCAATTGGACTCGACTTTGACTCGAAGGGCTCGGAGCCCACGGCCCTCGGTAAGCTAATTAGCTAATCGTCTTAGGTATATTATGTTATCGTGGTGGCTAAGTATATATCCTGCCGAGACAGAGGTGACCACATGGAAGAGAAGCACCACCACCAGCGCAAGCGCGCGAACCCCGCGGCGCCCGTTGCGAACATCGTCACGTACGTTCCGAAGAAGGGAAAAGAGGCCGAGCTGCTCGCGCTGATCCAGAAGCACGAGCCCGCGCTGCGGAAGGTCGGCCTCGTCACCAAGGAGCCGTTCCGCGTGTGGAAGGCGTACGACATCCGCAAGGAGCAGGACGCGTTCATCGAGTACTTCCAGTGGAAGGACGGCGGCGCGTCCGATATCGCGCATCAAACGCCCGAGGTCATGGCGGTGTGGGAGCCAATGGGGCCGGTCCTCGAGCAGCTCACGATCTGCGAGGTGGAGCCCGTCTGACCCTCCCCGAAGATGTGCGGGAGCGGTTGGCGCTGCTCGACGCCGTCGTGGCCGCTCTCGCGCACCCTGCACGCCGCCAGATTCTGCTCACCGTGCACTTCCGCGGCGGCGAAGCGACGTCGGGAGAGATCGCGGGCCGCTTCGCGCACAAGTGGCCCACGACGACGCGGCATCTCCGCGTCCTCGAGGAGGCGGGCCTCCTGCGCCAGGAGCAGCGTGGGCGCACGCGCATCTACCGCATCGACCGGGAGCGGCTGACGCTGGTCAGCGAGTGGCTCGCTTGGTTCGGCGTGAGCAGCGTGCCGTCATGATGAGGCAGGTGCTTCGTGCGCCTAGGAACGATGGACGCGAGCAAATCGTCGCGGTGCGCGTCACTCGGTCTCGGGCGTCACTAACTGAGCTTCTGAGTTACGTGAATCGCATTGCCTTGGGCGCGCCCCGGCGGCGGTGAGACGAGCGATCGCTTCATGCGAACGGGCAGGATAACGCGCCGCGCGAAGCACCGTCAGCCTTACTTGCCTACCGTCTTCCGGATGCTGCCGTAGTGTTCGTCGGTGTGGTTGATGAGGGCCCCCATGATCAGCTGCTCCACCGTCATCGGCGGCGCGTCCGTGAAGAGGACCCCCCTCGTCTCCAGCTGCGCGTCGCTGAACCCGCGGACCGCGGCAGCGGCCTTCGCGGTGCCCTTCCGATGGAGCGCGAGCGTCTCCTCCTTGGTGCAACCGGCGAAATCCTTCGCGTGCTGGGCGTTCCCCTCGTCGAGGACCTTCCTTGTGAAGTTGCCGAACGATTGCCCGGTCGCGAGCCCCGTGGCAACGTCGGGGACCCGCTCGTACGAGGTCGCCAGATGATGCGCGGTCACGCCGACGGGCCACTTCTCCGCTTCGGTCACCTTCTTCCAGTCCGCATCGCTTAGCTTCTCGAGCACGGTGGCGGCCTCCTGAGCCTTGGCCTCGAACTGCTTCGCAAGCGCTTCGCCCTTTGCTCCCATGATGTTCTCCTCTCTCTAGAGCGGTAGTCTCTCCCAGACCTCGTCAGTATCGGTGCCTCCCCCCTCTCGTAAGTCGAACTGCGGCATGCCAGATCGACAGCAGGATCGAAAACTGATTTGTTGCTTGAGGTCTATTGGCGAGAAAGATACCCGACATCACCAATCCAAGCCCGATAACGAGGTGAATCGTGATCGCCTCGTCAAGATATACCGCGGCCAGAAGCATCGTCGACATCGGGTTGAGTGTCAGATAGATCACCGTGCGGATGGGCGGCAACCAGCGCAGGGCCCAAATAAACAAGCCAAACTGCAGGGCTCCCCCGATCGTCCCGAGAAACAGCAGGGCGAACCAACCGTTGACAGTGAACCTTGGCACTGAGGAGACCGCGCCGGCGAGCGCCGCTAGAGGGAGCAGAGCCGAGGCGCCGAACACCATTCCACATCCGGTCACAAACAGGGAATCGTATCGCTGCAAGACCGGCCGCGCGAAAACGGAGTAGATGGCCGCGCTCAGTGCACCGAGCAACATGAGTCCGTCGCCGATCAGATAGTCAGGGCGTTCGATGCTGAGCGCCGCAGACCCAAACGCAACGGCCACCCCGACGAACGCCAGACTGACGCTCAGCACCTTGGCGTAGGTCAGAACCTCCCGTCCAAGGAAGACCGCGAGAATAAGGGTCTGAATGGGAATGGTTGCGATGCCAATAGCACCTCTGGCGGCGGTGGTGTACTGCAGAGCCGCGCTGAATGCCCAGGGGAAAAACCCGAAGAAGAGAGCGCCCAGAGACGCGATGGTGACCGTGTCCCGCATGGGCATACTGCACGTTGGCCACCGGGCGATCAGAACCGGGGCAATGCATATCGTGGCGATCACATAGCGATAGAACGCCAATGTGACTGGGTCGGTTTCGGCCACGACAAGGCGAGTTGCCACCACAGATGCGCCGGCGCTGAGCGCTGCACTCGCCGCGGCGAAGTTCGCCAACGTCTCCGTCTTCATTCTGATGGTCCCGTGCCGTAGAGACTACGAGTCACCGATTCATCCGGGTGGTACGAAATCCGTACCTCCAGCCGCAGGCGGGTCGCGATATCGTCTGAGCATGAAGAGCTACGGACAATTCTGCTCGGTAGCCCGTGCGCTCGATCTGCTCGGCGAACGATGGACGCTGCTCATCGTGCGTGAGCTGCTATCGGGCAGCTGTCGCTTCGGAGAAGTGCAGCGCGGGATCCCGCGCATCTCGCGGACGATGCTCTCGGCGCGGTTCCGCGAGTTGGTCGGCGCCGGCGTCATCGACCGTCATGAGGGCGCCGCCGGCGGATCCGAGTACCGTTTGACGCCAGCCGGCTTAGAGCTCGCCGGTGTCGTGCGGGAGCTCGGTATATGGGGCCAGCGATGGCTCCCTCGCGAGCTCCGCTCGAGCGAGCTGGACCCGCGCGTCCTCATGTGGGACATTCATCGCCGCGTGCGTCGGGACGCGCTGCCCGAGAGGCCTCTGGTCGTGCGGATTGAGCTGACCGACGTACGCGGGAGTGCAAGTCGCCACTATCTCTTGCTCCGCCGCAGCGAGGTATCGCTCTGCACCTTCAACCCGGGTTTTCCGGAAGAGCTTTGCCTGCGTGCGGACCGCCGCACCCTTATCGGCTGGTGGCGCGGGGAGTTGACGCTGCGGCAGGCGGCGGGTGCTGGCCTGGTCCTTGAGGGCCGGCGCGAATGGGTCCGCGCTTTCCCCAACTGGTTTGAGCGCTACCTGTTCGCCTCAATCGCTTCGGCGTCTGCATTGGGGCGCCGCAGACCCAGCCGCTTGAATGCGAGCGCCCTCTTAGAGAAGCGACACGCCTAGATCAGAGTACCTCCGATCGCCGTGACCGCGGTCGGATCCCTCGCCTCCCGAGTCCTCGCACCATGTCGAGGAAAGCATGGAGCACAGGCGAGGGAGCACCCTTGCGCCAGACCATCACCAATTGCGTCACCGGACGTTCGCGCAGCGGGCGGTAGACGACGCCGGCGCGGCGAATGACGCGTAAGGACGTCGGGACAATGGCGACTCCCGCTCCCGATGCGACGAGGCTGATTGCGTCTGTCTGGGACCCCTCTTGCACCACGCGCGGGCTGAAGCCCGCCGTGTGACACATGGCCACGATCTGGTCGTGAAAACCGGGTCCGCGCGATCGGGCCGGGAGCACGAACGGCTCCTTCGCGAGCATGGCGAGGCCCAGTCGCTTACGGGCACCAAGCGGGTGGCCGGACGGTAGCGCGGCGACGAGCGCCTCCTCCAACACGATGTCCGCAGCGAGCGCCGGCTCGTCGATCGGGCCGCGGAGGAACCCCGCGTCGACCCGCTCGGCGAGCAGGGCCTCGACCTGCTGGACCGGGCTCATTTCATGAAGCTGGATCTCCACGTCAGGCAGGCGCCGCCGAAACGCTCGGACGATGTCGGGCAGGGCGCTGTAGGCAACGGCCGGCACATAGCCGATCCCGAGCGAGCCGTGCTCACCGCGCGCGGTCCGACGCGCGATCTCCACGGCCCGGTCGACCTGCCCAAGCAAGCGTCGGATCTCCGTGAGAAACACGGCGCCGGCCGCCGTGAGGGCCACCCGGCGCCGGTCACGCTCGAGGAGGCGGAGTCCCAGCTCGGCCTCCAGGTCGCGAATTTGGCGGCTCAGTGCCGGCTGGGCGACACGGACGCGCGCGGCGGCGCGGCCGAAATGGAGCTCCTCGGCGACGGCGGCGAAATACCGAAAGTGCCGAAGATCCATGATGCCGGGAAGGTATCACAGGAGGCCTGACAAAATCTTGGACGCACCAGCCGGGGTGCGGATACTCGGACGTGGAGATCGGAGATGACGTCTCGACACACGCCTCCCTCGACGCTGGCGGCCGTAGGCACCGTCGCCGTGGCGACCGTGTTGAACCCCCTCAACACGTCGATGATCGCGGTCGCCCTCTCGGAGCTGGGGCGTGTGTTCGGCGTCAGCACGAGCACCTCGACCTGGCTCGTCTCGGCCTTCGCACTGGCTTCCGCGGTTGGCCATCCCCTCGCCGGCTGCCTCGCGGACGCTCTCGGCCCGCGGCGGGTACTGGTGGCGGGTCTGGTCATCGCCGGGGCTAGCGGGCTCGCCGCGTCCTACGCCGTCACGTTCCCGGTGTTGGTCGCGCTGCGCGCTCTCCTGGCGCTCGGCACGTCCACCGCGTTTCCCGCCGGACTCGGTGTGCTACGGGGCCTCGAGGCTCCGGACGGTTCGAATCGTCGGGTGCCGGCCGGATGGCTCGGGGCGGTGGCGATGTCGGGGAACCTGAGCGCAGCGCTCGGCCCGGTGCTCGGCGGCGCGCTCATCGCCACCGCGGGGTGGCGCGCGATCTTTCTCGTGAACGTTCCCATCGCCATCGTCGGCATCGGGCTCGCGCTCCGCCATGTGCCCGCCGATCCCGACCCCGGTCGGCGAGCTCCAGCGGTCTCGGTCCGCCGCGGGAATCTCGCCACGCGCGGACCACTGCTGTCGGTGTACGCGCGTTTCGCGATGGCGTGCGTGGTGTTCTTTTCGTTCTTCTTCGCGCTGCCCCTCTGGCTCGAGCACGTGGGCCAGCTCAGCGCCGCCAGCACGGGCCTCATGATGCTGCCCCTGGCGGGCGGGGCCGCGCTCGCCATGCCGTTCGCGATCTGGACGGTGTCGCGGGCAGGTGCTCGGCGGGCGCTGGTCTTGGGCGCGAGCGCGTTGTGTCTCGGCGCCGCGCTGGTCATGACGGTCGGAGTGCAGACGTGGATGGTGGCCCTCCTCGCGGCGGGGCTTTCGCTCGGCGTATCGAACGCCTTCAACAACCTGGGACTGCAAGCCGAGTTGAGCCAGCTGGCGATGCGCGAGGCGATTGGAACGGCGGCCGGGCTGTTTCAAACCGCGCGCTTTATCGGCGCGGCATTGGCGGGCGGCCTGATCGCGGTCATCTTCTCAAACGGGCCAACCACCGACAGCCTATATCGGCTGTCGGTGCTCAATGGTGTCTTGAGCCTCGCGCTGCTCGCGTGGGCGGCGGAAAGGGCGGTGGCGACACGGACCGTCGTCGGCGTGGCGCACCCGCAAGGGTTACAGGGACGATGAAGCAAGCCATTGACGAAGCGCTAGAGCGATTGCGGGGAACCGGAGCCGAAGTGAAGGGTGGGGGCGACCCCAATCATGGTCCGATGGCCGCCGAGGCGTTGGCCGCGCTGGGACGTGACGACGCCGTGGTGAAATGGACAGATGGATATTGTCAGGCGCTCGGCCCGATGCCGCCAGAGACCGCGCCGATCGCCGACGAGAACTGGCGCGAGGCGCTCGGTGTCATCGGCCGCATCGGCGATTGGGCTGCGTTCTTTCGCGCGAAATTGGTCGAGGCGCCCTGGCCGGCTGTGGTCGCTGAGTGGAGCCACCGTCTGGTGCGGGGAACCGTCTCGGCGGGGAGTCACGGACTCATCCGCACGGCGCACGCAATTCGCGCGCTCGAGGACGCCGAGACGCCGCTTCGCATCGAAGAGGTCGGCGTAGCGCTCGCGTACTGGGCGGCCTACTACCGCGAGCTCCCCTGGGTTCCGCGCTTGGCGGGCGCGCTCGATGTCGACGAGGCGCTCCGGCAGATCCCGCTCCTCATGCGAGGGCGGCCGCGGCGCGGCATGCCGAGAGAGCTTCTCCTCCACGTGACCGAATCGCATGCCGAGTTCACCGCAGCGGTAGATCGCCTCGCTGAGCCGGAGTCGGTCGACCACGCCCTGAGCGCGCTTACCGAGGCAGGTGCCCGTCTGTATCTCGCGAACGCGAGCCGGCAGCCGCTCGTCCTCCTTCATACCGTCACGGCGCCGGCCGCGCTCCGTTTGCTCTTGCCGCACCTGCCCGCCACGTTGCATCAGACCGCGCTCGCCTACGTCTGGCAAGTCGTTGCGGCGGAATGCGCCGTCTACGCCGACGAGCGCGCCGTCGGACGCTGCGATGCGACTCCCCTCAAGCGGGCGGTGCTGGTGGAACAGGCCGTCGAAACGGCGGATCCCCATGCCATCAAGTTCACCGAAGCGTGTCTCCGCGAGTCTCAGCTGAGTCCGCGGCCGGCGTACTTGGCCGCCGCCGAAGACTGGGTGACCCGGCTACAGCGGGCCAAGAACTGGAGCGATGCGGAGCGGGCGGCGGCCGGGATCGCGTTCCGATGACCGGCCGCCACTTCAAAGGAGGCGCTGGGCGCGCTGCTCGTCAGCCCGACCCGCTCACTCCTGCTTTGCCCGATCGGGCGCGCGGCCGGCTACGCGCTGGGGACGCGGCTTCGCTGAAGGGTCGGTCACTGGTCTCGCCACCCGGCGCCTCGAGAGTCCGCAGCGCCGGGAACCGGGCCGGCAGATCCGCGGCCGCGACCTGGAACACGGCCAGCGGCTCGCGCAGGCCGCGGAGCCGATGCGAGCCCCGTCCGCGGAAGCGGATGCCGGTCGGCCGCGACCGGCCCACGGCATCCCGGGCGGCGGCGGAGAGCAGGATCTGGCCGCCGTGTGCAGCCGAGCAGATCCGCGCGACGGTGTGGACGGCCAGCCCGACATACCCGGTGTCGGTCAGCGTGGGCCGTCCGCTGTGAATGCCGGCTCGCACCTTGACATCGACTCCGTCGGGCCAGGCACGTCCCCGCAAGGTCCGGTCGATCTCCAGGGCGGCCTCGAGTGCCGCGGCAGCGCGCTCGAAGACCGCGAAGTACTCATCCGCCCGCGCGTCGACCTCGCGGCCGCCCGTTCGGTGCACGGCGCTCCGGATGATGGCGCGGACCTCGGCCAAGAGGGCGGCATACCGATCGCCCAGTCGCTGGAGGAGGCCCGTCGACCCCTCGATATCGGTCGAGAGGAAGGTCACCGGCCCGGTCGGCAGGGTTCGCGCTTCGCTGGCCTGCGCTTCGACCTGGCCGCGCAGCCGCTCGTTCTCGACCGCCATCCTGGCCGCGGCCGTCACGGTCTTCACGAGGTCCGGATTGTCCAGGACGGTGCGGTCGTGCACGAGGGCGGTCATCGGCTGGCCCTGGCGCTCGAGGAGCGTCACGGCTCGGCCCTCGCCCTCACCCGGCAGCGCAGCCGGCCGACCGGCGGCGTCGAGATAGGCGCCGGTCGACTCGGACCAGCGCAGGACCGAGAGCGAGGGGTCACGGAGGGCCGCGCGCAGCCGCCGTTCGAGCTCGGCCGGCGTGCCGACCTGGCCCAGCTCGATCACCAGCCGCCCGGCCGCCGCCTCGCTCATCTGCGACTGCAATTGGCCGGTCATGAAGCCGACGGGGACGATCCGGTACTTCTTGGCGGCCTCGAGCAGCCGCTTGCGCGACCGCTCCTTGGCCGCATCGTCCTCGAACGCCACCTGGTTGAAGCGCGACAGGGCGTTTCGCACGTGCGGCTCGTCGTGGATCGGCAGGCGCCTTCGTCCCTTCGAATCCACGTACGCGAAGGCGCTCTTGGGCAGCTGCGCCCGTTTCTTGGAGTTGAGCTGGCTCATGGTTGTCCGGTTCGCATTGACGATACTCCACCCGGACGCACGGCGCCACGACGGGTGGCGCTGCCGACGGCACACGCGGCGCTAACTGAGCTTCTGAGTTACGTGAATCGCATTGCTTTGGCAGGTTCGTGCCTGGCGAAAGACCCTGAACGTGCTTGTGTGATCCTGAGGCGGCGATGCCGATGGCATGCGCCCCAAGCCTCAGGAACGCGAACTCCAAGCGCCCCTCGGCCGGCCACGACCCACCCACCTTTCATGCGATCGGTCACGATATTGTGCTGCGCGAAGCGCCCTCAGCCTTCCCATCTCGGGCTTCTGCGTGGCCGCGGTCTTGTCGATGTTGATGAGCAGCATGTAGCGCATCGGTCCCTCCTCACCCAGTACGACGCCAGCGCCCCCGGGAATCGACAGTGCGGAGTCAGCACGCCATGGCAGATGAGCAGGTTGGTTTCCGGCCGCGGCGTCATCGCCGCCAATCGTGGGCCCTCTGTGGGGGCAGAGTGAGATAGGATTGGATTGCAGGCTTCGTAGTCAGTAGTTCGCGTTCAACTCGGCCCTCGGCTCCACCACACCAAGGAGTCGATCCTGACGGCGTCCTACATCAAGCCCGGCTTCTTCACCTCGCGGGTCTTCAATCCCGTCGTCAGCTTCCTCGCCGGTCGGCTTGGACTGAGCATGAAGGGAGCCCGCGTGCTCGCGGTGCAGGGGCGCAAGACCGGCAAGTGGCACAGCACCCCGGTCAACCCGCTCAGCTTCGCGGGCCAGCGCTACCTGGTCGCCCCGCGCGGTGAGACGCAGTGGGTGCGCAACATCCGGGTCAGCCGCGTCGGACGACTTACCGTCGGCGGGAAGGTCGAGAACGTGCGCGTCGAGGAAGTGCCCGATCATGAGAAGCCGCCGATCCTGCGCGCCTATCTCAAGGAGTGGGCGTGGGAGGTGAAGCAGTTCTTCGCCGGGGTGGGCGTCGATGCCCCGGAGGCCGAGCTCGTCCGCATCGCACCCCAGCACCCAGTTTTTCGCGTCCTCTCCGACTAGTGCCGTTCGGCGGGGAGGAAAGTCGTCGAGGTCGTGGTTGGTCAGCTCGGGCCACGAAGTCCCGGTCATTGGCCCGACGTCCGGGGCCCATCGAGGAACAGGCGCAGGCACTTTTCCCCGCAGAACGCCAGCTCCTGGCCTGGCACGAGCAGCCGGGCCGCGACCTCCGCCGGAGCCATCTCAATCCCGCAGACCGGGTCGCGGGCTCGCTCGCCGCCCGGCGCCTCGTCCGCGCGCACCTCGAACAGCTCGAACTCTTCGGCCAGCCCCTTCAGGCGCCGCTTGCCGAGCGGCGTGAACCGGACCCCGTCGAGCCGGCCGATCTCCCGGCGCACGGCCGCGGTGGCCAGGATCTGGTGCGGCGCGGCCTGCGTGGCGACCCGCGAGGCGATGTTGAGGCTGCTCCCGACATAGCCGCCCTCCTGGTAGAGGACGTCGCCCCAGTGCACCGCGCCCCGCACGGCGGGGAACTGCGGTTCCGCCGCCGTGCTCTGCTCGATCTCCAGGGCGCCGGCCACCGCCGCCCGGGGCTCTGGAAAAACGAGGAGGAAGGCGTCGCCGACCCGATCGACGATCCGGCCGTCACCGCGCGTGGTGGCCGCGCGCACCAGCTCGGAGAACCGCTCCACGATGCGGGCCGCCGCGGCGTCGCCGCGGACCTCGGTGATCGGGGTATAGCTCGAGATGTCGAGGAAGACGATGGCCAGGCGCAGCTGGGTACGGGGAGCGCCGGGCGCCGCTCGATCTGCATCGCCTGCGAGGTGGAGGACCAGATCCTCGCGCACCGCCCGCGTGAAGCCTCGCCGATGGAAGTAGTGGACCATCGGCTCCGCGGCCGGCCGCAGATGCTCGCGCACGGCCCGCCGGTGGTCCAGGAGCTCCTGGCCCGACAGTCCCCTGGCCTTGAGTCCCTCGTGGATGTGGAAGTGAAAGAGGCGAACTTCGGCCTCGGCCACCCGCCAGAGCGCGTCGGCGTACACGCGGATGAGCTGCAGCAGGGCCGTTTCCGGGAAGCCGGCATCCAGGAAGACCTTGGCCTGCCGGAACATCTGCAGATCGTGCTCGTCGATCGGCTCCTCCCCCGCGCTCGCCGCGTCGCGCAGGCGGCGCGCCAGCCCGGCCTCCAACCCGACGATGTCGATGGCCTCGGCCAAGGAATAGGTCCGCTCGGAGCCATGGGGAAAGAGAAACGCGACCACCGAGCTCAGGACCGCTTCCTCTCGCTCGGCGCGGGCGATGGTGGCCGCCCCGATCCGCCGCCGCTCGAGAAACTGGATCAGGCGCACGCGCTCCACGTCTTCGGGGGCGAACTGCTCGTCGCCCGGCGTCCCGATGAGCTCGAGCAATCGCAGGCGCCGCAGGCGCTCGAGGGGCTCCCCGGTGGCGGAGCTGAGCTCCGCAGCCGATAGCTTCGGCAGAGACTCCCGATTCATGGTGTGCGATCCCTGCCCGGCAGCCGTCGCCTCGGCGAGTCAGGCGCAGTAGATGATGATCTCCTGGGTCTTGGGCAGGGTCGGCGCCATCGCCTCGAAGCGCGCCAAGGGCATCGAGCCCTCGAGCCGACCCTTGCGGCACTTCGCGTCGTCGTCGTACGCGCAGACGAGAAGAGCCTGTCCACTGGTCACGTTCTTCCGTGCGGTTCCGACGTCGATCCGCTCGACGGTGGCTGCCATAGTTACCTCCAGTGTTCTCTCCGTCCTAGCGACCGCGGCACCTCAGGAATGCTGGGCGAACGCCTCCTTCATGGCCGCCTGGATGTCCGCGGGCGACAGATCCCGGACATGGGTCGCGAACGACCAGTTGTGGCCGAAGGGGTCGGTCACGACGCCATAGCGGTCGCCCCAGAACATATCGTCCGGGGGCATCAAGACCGTGGCGCCGGCGTCCGCGGCGCGCCCGATCGCGGCGTCGCAGTTCTCGACATAGCGGTGGATCGTGACCGGCGTGCCGTTCAACGCCTTGGGCGAGGACGCCTTGCCGCCGGAGAACTCCGGAAAGTCGTCGACCAGAAACACGACGCCGCCGCCGATCCGCATGGCCGCGTGTACGATCCGGCGCCCGTCGGGGGCGGGAACGCGGTCAATCTCCTCGGCGCCGAAGGCCCGCTTGTAGAACTCCATCGCGTCCGCGCACGGGTCGCACACCAGGTGCGGAATCAGGCTCTCGTGGCCGGCTGGAACCGGTCGGGTGGCTCTGTCGTCGAACCTCCTTCGGGTGAGATGGGTGTGTCCCTGCGAAGCTTATCGAACGAGGGTCGGCCAATTCGACAGCCCCGGCCGGCGCGGTTGAACACGGCCGGGCCGGGAGTGTCAGTTCGCTGAAGTGAGGGTCCGCGTCGCCCGTGCTCCGCTTCGCCCGTACGACAAGCTGAAGCGCTACGGGATGTGATCCCGGTCAGAACCGGTGCCCCGGCATCACAGGCGGAAGTCCAGGTCCCGGACGGCGCCACGGGTGACGACCCGGGCCGGAATCGCGCGCAGGGCATGGTCGCGCAGCCAGCGCATCGGCGCGCTTCGCATGTGAGCGAGCCGGCTGAACCGCCGGGAGCGGACCACGAAACCGTTCGCCCGGCGTAGCCGCCGTTGCTGATAGTTCAACAGCGCCGTCGGTATTTCGGGTTGCCCCGCCAGAGCGTCGGCGAGCACGACTGCATCCTCGATGGCCTGGCAACCGCCCTGGCCCAGGTCGGGGGTCATAGGGTGGGCGGCATCGCCCAGCAGGGCCACGTGGCCGTCGACCCACCCGTCGACAGGGGGGCGGTCGAAGATGTCGGTCCGGACGATGCGACCAGGATCGGTGGCGGCGATCAGCGCGGCAATGGGCTCGTGCCAGTGGGCGAAGCGGGCCAGCAGCGCGGGGCGGGGGTCGCCGGCGTCGCTCTCGCCCGCAGGGGCGTCGGCCGCCGCGAACCAGTACACCCGGCGACCGCCGATGGGGACTATGCCGAAGCGGTGCCCGGGTCCCCAGCTTTCGGTGAAGCGGTCGACCCGAGCCAGATCGATATCGTCCGCCAGGCCGCGCCAGGCGGTGTAGCCCGCGTAACGTAGCGTCTCGAGGCCGCGCATGGCCTGGCGAACCGCCGAACGCAGACCATCAGCGCCGACCAGCAGGTCAGCATCGACCGAACCGCCCCCCTCCAGTTCCGCGGTCACACCGCCTGGACGGGCGCGATAACCGCGGACGCACTGCCCAGTCTGGACGTTACCCTGGCCGGGGGCTCTGGCACGCACAGCATCCAGCAAAACCGCCTGCAAGGCGGACCGGGCCATCGCCACGGTCCCGCCTGCGATCACGTGCCGGACGTGCAGCAGCACCCTGCCGCGCCGATCGCAAATCGCCGCCGCGCCCAGTTCCTGCCCCGCCGCCCGGACCGCCTGGTCGAGATCCAGATGTGCGAGCGCCCGGAACGCATTGTGCGAAAGCACGATCCCGGCTCCCACCGACTGCAGCTGCGTCGCGCGCTCGAAGATTACGAACGGCCGCCGCTGGCGGGCCATTGCGCAGCCCAGGGTCAGGCCCCCGATGCCAGCCCCGGCAATGACGATCATCAACACCGAGCGTACGGTCGCGATGGCTCTACTGCGTCCTCAAAAACGGATAGCCCTTGCCCCCTTGTAGGCCCTTGAGGCACGAGATCTCTCCGCAGTGAACCAAGGCGTTGCCGATCACGCCTCCCAGCAAGAGCCGCTGCACCGTGGAGTCGCGAAGCCCGAGGGCGGAGAAGTTCAGCGGACGAGCGAGATCGCTCATCCATCGCGCCGATCCTTGTCCATGAGTTGCCGGATCTTGCGCTCCTCCCAGTCCTTGCCAAGGAACGGCATCCAGCGATAGGCCGCGAGGCCGTGCGCCAGCAGCCCTATGCCCCAGCCGACCAGCGGCCAGAACGCCCAGTAGCCCTTACGGGTGGCCACGAGATTGATAAGGTGCAAGAGGATATTCACCGCCACGAAGACAGCGACGTGGACGTAGAACCCGCGGATCTGGCGGACACGCCGCCGTGCGCGCCTGTAGGCATCCTGATCTTGAGGCACCGTCGCCATAGGAGCTTACGGCTGCTTACTCAACGCCGGCGTGGCCTGCAGGCGGCGCCAGAAGAAGTACGAGAGCCCCCACAACACGCCGGTGGCGGCCGCCCAGCCCCACGCCTCCGGGCCATCGCCCACGGCGAGGTGGGCAATGAGTGCCGAGGTGAGGTCGAAGGCGAAGCCAGCGTAAGCCCACTCTTTGAGTCGCGCCGGCACCGGCGCAAGCAGCACCAGCACGCCGAGGAGCTTGGCCAACGAGAGCTCCACCCGGAAGTAGGCGGGGAAGCCGAGGTGGGTGAACGCCTCCGCCACCTGCGGTAGGCTCAGTTGCGCGTAGGCGGTGAAGCTCATCTGCAGGCAGAAGAGCGCGGTGGCGATCCAGAAGCCGATGACTATTCCTTTGGAGCGGGGCATGTGCAAGTCCTACTTCCCCCAGGTGAGCTGTGTGGGCCGGATCAAGTTGCCACAGGGTCGGCACGCGTGACTCCTATGGCCGGGGAGGGGCGCCTACCGCGCTCCTCCGCGGTTGCCCAGGACCTCGAGGTAGTGGCGGTTGTACATGATTCCCAGGACGTTGCCGAACGGGTCGACGACCGAGGCGGTGACGAACCCGGGGCCGCGCTCGGTGACCCCCTGAAGTTGCTTGGCGCCCCGCGAGACCAGCAGGTCCAGAGCTGCGGCCACGTCATCGACATGCCAGTAGACGACCGCCCCGCCAGGGCCTGCGGCAAGCCCGGGCGGGGCGAATCGCCGGTCGATGATACCCAGCTCGTGCTGGTAGTCGCCGATGCGGAACTCGACGTAGCCCGGCCCGCGCCCGGCGCCCTCGCTGGTGAAGTACGGAGGGACACCCAGCAGCTCGGTGTACCACCGGCTTGCCGTCGGCAGGTCCTCGGCCCACAGGTTCATGGTGGTCATTCCACGCAGCATGATGGCTCCCCCTCTGCTCGTTGGACCGGAGCGCGACCCGCCACACTCACACGAGCTTGTCCGGTGTGATCGGGAGCGCGCGCACGCGCTTTCCGGTCGCGTGAAACACCGCATTCGCCACCGCCGCCGCGACGCCCGTCGCGCCCAGCTCGCCGATGCCCTTGGCACCCAAGGGGCTCGCCTGCGCATCGAACTCGTCGACGAAATGGATCTGGATGTCGCCTGGAATGTCCGCGTTCACCGGGATGGCAACGCCGGCCAGGTTCTTCGAGAGCCAGCGCCCGAGCGTCGGCTCGTACTGGCTCGCCTCCATGGTCGCCATGCCCCATCCCCAGATGATCCCCCCGGTCATTTGCGCCCGGGCGGTCCGTGAGTTGATGATCCGTCCGGCGCTGTAGCTGCCGACGGCCCGCCGGAGGCGCAGGAGACCTAGCTCGGGATCGACGCCCACCTCGACGAAGATGACGCCGAAGGTGCGCATCGCGTACGGCGTCCCCTTGCCATCCCCCTCGAAGAGCGCGCCGCCGGGCAGGGCGAACGTCCCCTCGCCGACCAGCTCGGAAGCACCCGCCTGACGCAGCACGTCCGCGACCCGAACGCCGTTCGATCCGCCGCGGCGCTCGATGCGACCGCCACGCATGTCAACCTCGTCCGCCGGCAGTCCCGCGATGCGCGCGAGCTTTGCCCGGATTTCCTGGGCCGCATAGAGCACCGCCGAGCCGACACCTATCGTCGAAGAGGAGCCATAGGTGGGCCCCGCCGGCGGCAGGGCCGTGTCCCCCATGGCGCAGGTGACGGCACCGGGATCGAGCCCGAGCAGATCGGCGGCGATCTGCGGAAAGATGGTCAGCGTACCCGCGCCGATGTCGTGGAACCCACTCTCAATCACCGCCGTTCCGTCCGCCTTGAGCCGCACCCGCACCGTCGAGGGGAGGCGGTAGGTGCCAGTGGTGCAGCTCGCCATGCCGGTGCCCACCAGCCAATCGCCGTCGCGCCGCGGCTCGCGGGACCGCTCCCGCCAGCCGAAGAGCCGAGCGCCTTCGGCGTATGCTTCACGGAGCTTCTTCGACGACCACGGCCGACCGTCCGCCGGATTGACCTCGGCGTAGTTGGCAAGCCTGAGGTCCAGCGGGTCGATAGCGAGCCAGTGAGCGAGCTCGTCAATCGCGCTCTCGAGCGCCCAGGTGCCCGGGCCCTCGATCGGCGCGCGCATCGGCGTGGGCAGGTTCACGTGCGCTCGCTCGACGCGCTGCCGCAGGTGCATGGCAGGTGTCGCGTACAGTCCCTTCGACGCCTCGGTGGCCGCATCGACGTAGTCGTCCGAGATGCTCGTGAGATTGACGACGTCGTGCTTGAGCCCGGTGAGCCGCCCGTCCGCGTCGACGCCGAGCGCCATCGTCTGCACCATGTGCGGCTGATAGCCGACGTTGGCGTACATCTGCGCGCGGGTCAGGACGAGCTTGACCGGCCGTCCCACCACCCTGGCCGCCGCGGCCGCGAGGATCTCGTGCGGCCAGACATACCCTTTGGACCCGAAGCCGCCGCCCGTGTGGGGACAGACCACCCGCACGTTCGCCGGCGGCACGCCGAAGGCGGTTGCCAGCACGAGCTGCGCGCCGTAGCCGTGCTGCACGGCGTCGAAGACGGTGAGCCGGTCGCCTTCCCAGCGCGCGAGCGTCGCCGAAGGCTCGATCGGGTTGTGATGACGGGACGGCTGGACGTACTCCGCACTGAGGCGGTGCACCGCGGCGGCCAGGCCGGCGTCGGGGTCGCCCTTCGTGAATTCGGTGCCCTCGAAGAAGGCCACGTAGAAGGCCATGTAGCCGCCATCAGGCGCCGGATCCTCGGCTACGCCGCTGCCGGCGGCCCTGAACGTCGTCCGCGCGTAGGTCACCTTGACGAGCCGAGCCCCGTGCGCAGCGGCCTCCAGTGTTTCGCCGAGCACGATGGCGACCGGCTGGCCTTCGTGCCGAACCTCGTCGCTCTGCATGGGCAGGAAGGACGACGAGAGCGGTGGCGTCGGCGCGCTCGCCTGGAGCCGTGGCAGGTCGCGGTGGGTGAGGACCTGCACCACACCCGGCGCGGCCAGCGCCGGCTCGATCTCGATGGCGGTGACGCGCCCGGCTGGGATCGGGGCGCCGACATAGACGGCATGCAGGACGTCCGTGACCGAGTGATCAGCGGCGTACTTGGCGCGACCCGTGACTTTGGCCGGCCCGTCGGGACGGGGAATCGGATTGCCGATGCTCATGGGAGCCTCGCAGCCATGCGCAGAACCCGCACCGCAGCATTGCGCGCGAGCGGGATCTTGTGGGCGTTGTGGGAAAGTGGTCGCGCCTCAGCGAAGGCGGCGTCGATCGCCGCCCGCATGCCGGCGGAGTCGATGCGCACGCCGACGAGACGCCGTTCGGCTTCGTCCAACCGCCACGGCCGATGGGCGACCGAGCCGAGCGCGATCCGTACCTGTTGGATGACGCCCTTCTCGACGTCTACCGCGGCGGCGGCGGAAACCGTGGCGTACTCATACGACTCGCGCTCGCGCAGCTTCAGATAGGCCGAACGCGGCGCCGGCGCGGGCAGCTCGATCGCGGTAATCAATTCGCCGTGACGCAAGACGTTGTCTCGCTCCGGCCCATTGGCCGGCAAGGTATGGAATTCGCGCGCGAGGAGGCGACGGCCGCCATTTCTCGCCTGGGTCACGATGACCGCGTCGAGTGCGGCCAGCGCGACGGCGGGATCGGACGGCTGCACCGCGACGCAGTCGTCCGTCCAGCCGAAAATGGCGTGCTTGTCGTTCAGGCCATGGCGTGCGGCGCAGCCCGACCCGGGCACCCGCTCGTTGCAGAGCAGCGTCTCTTCGGCGCGGAAGTAGGGACAGCGCGTGCGCTGCAGCGGATTGCCACCGATGGTGGCCAGGTTACGCAGCTGGGCCGAGGCCGCCTTGAGGATGGACTGGGACAGCACCGGGTAATCACGCACGACGGCGGGGTGTTGCGCGGCGTCGTTCAATTTGACCAGCGCACCGATGCGCAGGGCTCCACTAGCCAGCGACTCGATGCGCTTGAGCTCGGGGAGACGCGAGATGTCGATGACGCGTTCGGGCGCCACGATCCCGAGCCGCATCCAGTTCAGCAGCTCGGTGCCGCCTGCCAGAAACGTGGAGCCGGGGTCGGCGCCGATGGCGACTGCCTCGTCGGCACGGTCAGGGCGCGCGTACGCGAAAGGGTGCATCAGCGTGCCCTCCCACCGGCCGCCGCGGCGGCCGTCACCGCGTCGACGATCTGCGGATAGGCCGAACAGCGGCACAGGTTGCCACTCATCCACTCGCGGATCTCGGCGTCGCTCCCGACATGGCCCTCCTCGATGCAGGCGACCGCGGACATGATCTGGCCCGGCGTGCAGAAGCCACACTGGAAGCCGTCGTGGTCGATGAAGGCCTGCTGCACCGGGTGCAGGACGTCCGCCGCCGCGAGGCCTTCGATGGTGGTGACGTCACGCCCATCGGCCTGGGCGGCCAGCACCATGCAGGCGTTGACGCGGCGGCCGTCTAGATGCACCGTGCAGGCGCCGCACTCGCCTTAGTTGCAGCCCTTCTTCGTGCCGGTCAACTCCAGGCGCTCACGCAAGAGGTCGAGCAGGGTAACCCATGGCTCGACCGCGAGCGTGTGTGCTGTCCGGTTGACGCGGAGCGTGATCTTGAGGCTCGAGACGTGCATTGTGAACCTCCCGCATGTGAGGCGATCCCGCCCATACGTCGAACGGCGGGATTCCAGATCGACAGCAGGAGTCGAACTGACTTTGCGGCTCAGCGTGCCGCCAGCCCGGTCATGAACACGCCCGTCACGCGCTCGGCCAGCCGTTCCGCGTCCTTGGCCGAGCGGACATGATCGCGGAGGCGCCCGTCGATGAGCAGGGCGGCCAGGCCATGCACGAGAGCCCAGGCCGCCACCGCGAGCTCCCGAGGGTCGCCGCTCAGTACATCTCCCGTCGCCTGCGCCTCCCGGATTCCCTGCACCAGCATCTCGAAGGTGCGGTCCCCCGCCTCCGTTAGGGTCGGATGCGCCCCCTTGTCGGGCACCTCGGAGCCGAACATCACGCGGAGGTACCCGGGATGCGCGAGGGCAAAGCGCACGTAGGCGACCCCAAGCGCCCGGAGGCGCTCGCGCGGCCCGCTCGTCTGGCCGAGGAGCTCGCGCATGCCCCGGGCCATCTCGGCGAAGCCGCGCTCGGCCACCGCGGCGAGCAGCGCCTCGCGATCGGTGAAGTGCCAGTAGGGCGCGGCCTCGGACACCCGCGCGCGGCGCGCCACCTCGCGCAGGCTGAAGCCCTGCGGGCCTTTTCGGCTCACGAGGGCCGCCGCCACGTCGATGAGGGTGTCGCGCAACCCCCGAGGAGAACGGGCTTTCACGCGCGCGCGACGGGGCATCGAGTCCTTTCTGTGACGGGCTTGACAGCCCCGCCCTAACGCTGTTAGCGTCTTGATTAACGTTGTTAAGTGTCGCGAGCCGGGGCCGCCCCCGGCGGCTGGAGGGTATCATGAAGCGGCTCATCGTGGCTCGCCTGGCCCTGGCTCTGGTCCTCGCCGGTTCCGTCGGCTGCGGGGCGCTCGCCGTCTGGTCGGCGTCGGAGAAGGCCCCGAGCGCCCAGCGCACCCCCGCGGCGGCCCGCGCCGACGAGCTCTTCTGGCGCACGCTGCACACGGGGGCGTACGAGCGGATCCCGGACGCCCTCGTGGCGCTCAAGGCCGCCTATCTCGCCGATCCCAACGACGCCACCACTGCGGCCCACATCGGATGGGTCCACCTTTGGCGGCTGTCCGAGCGGGCTCGGCTGGGGACGGGCGTGGGACCGGGCATCACCGACGATGCCATACTCGCCCGAAAGTACTTCGAGGAGGCAGTGCGGCTCCATCCCGGCGAGGCGCGCTACCTCGGCTTCTACGCGTCGCTCCTCATGACGGAGGGCGCCATCCACAAGGACGAGAAGCTGACGCGCCGCGGCTACTTCACCATGAAGGACGCGGTGGCGGCGTGGCCCGAGTTCAACGAGTTCACGCTGGGCTACGTGGCGGCGAGCCAGCCCCATGACTCGGCCCGCTTCCGCGAGGGGCTGGAGGCTCTGTGGCGGAACCTCGACGTCTGCGTGGGCGAGCGCATGGACCGGAACCATCCCGACTACGCGCGGTTCATGCGGCTCGAGACCCGGGAGGGTCCCAAGCGCGTGTGCTGGAACTCGTGGATCGCGCCCCACAACTTCGAGGGCTTCTTCCTGAACTTCGGCGACATGCTGGTGAAGGCGGGCGAGTCCCAGCGCGCGGCGGTCATGTACGGCAACGCGCGCCTCGCCGCGGAGTTCTCGACCTGCCCTACAAGGGCCTCCTCGACGACCGCATTGCCAACGCCGCCCGGAACGTGGAGGCCTTCCGGCTCCAGGACCCGCCGGCGGACGGGCCCACCATGATGGTGCGGTCGCGGTACAGCTGCATGGGTTGTCACCAGCAGTAACGGGCCGCGGCCGACGGCGCCGACCGATGCGCGCCGAGCCACCGGTACAATACTGCCATGCCCAAGGAGGCCGCCATGACCACGACCGTCATCTACGGCACACGCGAGACCGAAATCCCCGACGCCTCGACTGGCCGGGGCGGGCTCTGGCTCTCCTTCGCCGACTTCGAGAGAGCGACGGGCTGGGAGCGGAAGCCGCAAGGCGTCTGCCTGGGCGAGATCTGCGTTCCAGTTCCCCCCGGGAAGCAGTGGATCGACGAGCGCGCCGGGCGGATCGATCTTGCCGCATTCGCTGAGCACCTCGGGCAGCCAGCCGTCGCAGACGCCGCGAACGGCGTCTGGGCTTTCGGTCCTGCGACCTCGCCAGCGGCTCCGCCCAGCGTCGAGGCGCCCGACTTCACCCTTCCCGATCTCGACGGGAGGATGCACCCCCTCGTCGACTATCGTGGGAAGAAGGTGCTCCTCTACTGCTGGGCCTCTTGGTGAGGCTGCCGCCACGACCTGCCGGTCTGGCAGGGCATCTACGAGGAGACGCGGGACCAGGGGTTCGTCATCCTCGGCATCGCATTGGACATCGCCGGCGCCGCCGTCGTGCGCGAGTTCATCCGCCCCGCGGCGGTCGGCAACACGCCCCAGAGAATCCTCGACATCATGGGCTGGGACGCGGAGTTCTCGAAGCGCGCCGGCGTGCCGACGTATCCGTGCTTGATCGACCGCGAGCACGTCGTCGCGGAGCTCTACGGCATGGTCAACGTGCCGACCGCGGTGTGGATCGACGAGGCGGGACGGATCGTCCGGCCGCCCGAGCCGGCGGGGATGAGCGACGGCTTCCGGGCGATGAACACGACGACCTTCGAGATGCCCGCGGAGGCGGCCGCCGACAACAAGCGCCGCCGGCGGATCTACGTCGATGCGCTCCGCGACTGGATCGCGAAGGGCGCGAAGAGCGAGCATGCCTTCTTGCCCGAAGAGGTGCAGCGGCGGATGGCGGGCCCGACACGAAGCGAGGCTCTCGCGGACACGCACTTTCGGGTCGGCGCGCATCTTCATCGGGCCGGCAGGCCGGACGCAGCGCGGCCACACTTCGAAGAGGCGGTCCGTCTGCGACCGGAGAGTTGGAGCTTCCGCCGCCAGGCGATCGTGCTCTCGGATCCGGCCCTCACGGGCCAGGTCGCCGCCACGTCGGAGTACTGGCAGGCGGTGACGTCGCTCGGTGACGGACATTACTATGCGCCTATCGCGATGAGAGGGATGCCGCCGCCGTTCCGGAGGGCGCGTGGCTGAGCGACCGGCGTAGGGCCGCTCCGCCCGTAGCCACATCTTCACGCAACCCATGGACGACCTGCTCGCCGCGCTTGCCGATCGGGCCCTCGCCTTCGTTGGGAAGGACACCGTCATCGGTCTCGGCTCGGGTCGCGCCGCTGCCGCCTTCGTGCGCCGGCTGGCCGCGCGGGTGGCCGGGGGGCTCACGGTCCGTGGGGTGCCGACGTCCGAAGCGACGGCCCGCCTGGCGCGCGAGCTGGGCATTCCGCTCGCCGACTTTGAGGACGCGGAGCTGGACCTGACCGTGGACGGGGCAGACGAAGTGGACCCGCGCCTCGACCTCATCAAGGGCTACGGCGGCGCGCTGGTGCGCGAGCGCATCGTCGCCGGCGCCTCCCGGCACCGGATCATCCTGGTCGACGCGAGCAAGCTCGTGCCGCGGCTCGGTTGCCGAGGGCAGCTGCCCGTGGAAGTCGTGCCGTTCGGGCTGGTACCGTGCCGCCGGCGGCTCGAGACCCTCGGGCTCGAGCCGGTGCTCCGCATGCATAGCGACCGGCCGTTCATCACCGACAACGGGAACGCGATACTGGACTGCGCCCTCGCCCCCATCGCGGACGCGCCCGGGCTCGAGCGCGAGATCCGCGCCATTCCGGGCGTCCTCGACACGGGGCTATTCCTCGGCATGGCCGACACTGTGCTGGTTGCCGACGGGAACGGTGTGCGCGCGCTCGAGCGGGCGAGGCAACCGTGACGGTGGCCGATACGACGCTCGGATCAGCGAGTAGACAGGACGGCCGTTTCACGCTCGTGCGCGAGGCGGCCTTGCCCAGCCGCGGGTTCCCGACGTTCGAGGCCGCGGTGGCGCGCTTCCGTGAGAGGTTGGGCCTCGCCCATGGGACCAAAGTCTCATTTGCGGGCTTGAAGGTCCGTGCTCTCGTCAGCACGGGTGCCTCCGAGGGCCGGAGGCCACCGAGAGGAGACTCGCGATGATCCCACTCGACATCAACGGCAAGCGCCAGCAGGTCGATTTGCCTGGTGAGACCCCCCTGTTGTGGACGCTTCGCGACGAGCTGGGTCTCATCGGGACCAAGTTCGGCTGCGGGATGGCACTGTGTGGCGCCTGCACGGTGCACGTCGACGGCCAGCCCGTGCGCTCGTGCATCACGCCGATCTCAGCGGTGGCGAGCAAGAAGATCGTCACCATCGAAGGGGTGGGTGCCGGCGCGGTCGGCAAGGCGCTGCAGGCCGCGTGGGTGGACACGGGAGTGCCCCAGTGCGGCTACTGTCAGCCCGGCCAGATCATGTCCGCGGCCGCGCTGTTGAAGCGCAACCAGAAGCCGACCGACACCGAGATCGACGAGGCCATGAGCGGCAACATCTGCCGCTGTGGGACCTACACCCGTATCCGCGCTGCCATCAAGCAGGCGGCGGGCCAGCAGGGAGGAACGCGATGAGCGCGCTGGTCGTGGCCAAGGTGACCCGGCGCCGGTTCCTTCAGGGAATGTCGGCAGTCGGAGGGCTCGTGCTCGCGGTGGGGTATCAGTCGGCCGCGCGTGCCGCCGACGCCAAGAAGTACGGCGCCGACGGGATGCCCAACGGCTGGGTCGACGATCCCCTGGCCTTCGTGTCCATCGCCGAGGACGGCACGGTCACGATCGTCTGCCATCGTTCCGAGATGGGGCAGGGGGTCAGGACCGGCATGCCGATGATCGTGGCCGACGAGCTCGAAGCCGACTGGAAGCGTGTGCGCGTCGCGCAGGCGCCCGGCGACGAGAAGAAGTTCGGCAACCAGGACACGGACGGCTCACGAAGCACGCGCCATTTCTTCGAGCCCATGCGCCGCTGCGGCGCCGCCGCGCGCACCATGCTCGAAGCGGCCGCTGCCGAACGCTGGAAGGTGCCCGTCAGCGAGGTGGAGGCGAAGAACCACGAGGTCGTGCATCGTCCGACGGGCCGCCGCGCGGGGTACGGGTCGCTCGCCAAGGCCGCCGCCGGCCGGCCCGTCCCGGCCCGGGAGACGCTGCGCCTCAAGGATCCGAAGCAGTTCCGCTACATCGGCAAGGGGCAGCTGAAGCTGATCGATGGCCGCGACATCGCGACCGGCAAGGCCCAGTACGGCATCGACACCCGGCTGGACGGGATGCTCTACGCGGTCGTGGCGCGTCCCCCGGTATATGGCGGCAAGGTAGCGAGCTTTGACCCTGCCGAGGCGCTCAAAGTGCCGGGGGTGCAGCGCGTCGTGCAAATCGAGGCCAGCCCGCCGCCCGCGCACTTCAATCCGGTGGGTGGCGTCGCGGTGCTTGCGCGCAACACCTGGGCCGCGATGCAGGGCCGCCAGGCGCTGAAAATTACCTGGGACGATGGCCCGAATGCGAGCTACGACTCGGTGGCCTTCAAGGCCAGCCTCGAGGAATCCGCGCGCAAGCCCGGGAAGGTCGTGCGCAACGACGGAGACTACGATGCCGCCGTGGCCAAGGCCGCGCGCCGCCTCGAGGCCGAGTACTACGTCCCGCATCTCGCGCACGCCACGATGGAACCGCCGGCCGCGACCGCGCGCATCCGGAATGGCAAGTGCGAGGTCTGGGGCTGCTTCCAGTCTCCGCAAGCCGCCCGTGACCTGGTGGCGAAGCGGCTCGGCATGTCCGCGGACGACGTGACCGTGCACGTCACGCTGCTCGGCGGTGGCTTCGGACGCAAGTCCAAGCCCGACTACGCCGTCGAGGCGGCCGTCCTCTCCAAGGCTGTAGATGGCAAGCCGGTCAAGGTGACCTGGACGCGCGACGACGATCTGCACAATAGCTACTACCACACGGTCTCGGTCGAGCACCTCGAGGCCGGCGTCGACGGGCAAGGCAAGCCGGTCGCGTGGCTCCACCGCAGCGTGGCGCCGACCATCATCTCCACGTTCAATCCGGCGGCGAAGCACGAGGCGCCGTTCGAGCTCGGCATGGGCGTCATCAACGTGCCGTTCGCGATCCCCAACGTCCGCATCGAGAACCCCGAGGCGACCGCGCACACGCGCATCGGCTGGTTCCGAGCGGTCTCGAACATTCCCCATGCGTTCGCGATCCAGTCGTTCGTCGCCGAGCTCGCCGCGGCCGCCGGCCGAGACCCGAAGGACTTTCTGCTGGAGGTGATCGGCCCGTCCCGCCAGGTCAGCCCGGACGCCCTGGGCGATACCTGGAACCACGGCGAATCCCCCGAGCGGTACCCCGTGGACACCGGCCGCCTGCGGCGTGTCGTCGAGACCGTGGCGCGCGAGGCCGGGTGGGGTCGAACGTTGCCCAAGGGCCGGGGACTCGGCATCGCCGCGCACTACAGCTTCGTGAGCTACATCGCGGCGGTCGTGGAGGTTGCGGTCGACGACCAGGGCCAGCTGACGATCCCGCGGGTGGACATCGCCGTGGACTGCGGGGCAACCGTCAATCCGGATCGGGTGCGCTCCCAGATGGAGGGTGCCGCCGTGATGGGTGTCGGGGTCGCCACCCGGGAGGGAATCACCTTCAAGGGCGGCCGCGTGGAACAGGACAACTTCAACGGGTACGAGGTGACCCGGATGGCCGAGGCGCCGCGTGAGATCCGCGTGCACATCATCCCGGGCGACTACAGTAAGCCGATGGGCGGCGTAGGCGAGCCCGGCGTGCCGCCGATCCCGCCGGCCTTGTGCAACGCGATCTTCGCCGCGACGGGGAAACGAGTTCGCCGCCTCCCGATCCGCGATCAGCTGAAGGTGTAACCGCGAGCACGGGGCAACAGCGTAGTCGGACGAAGGCGGGCGGCGATCGTGGTGGCGCTAGCTACTCCCCATCCGCTCGAGCCAGTGCAGGAGCAATGCCCAGCCAATGCCCCAGGCGGCGTTCAGCAGGAAGCCGACCACGAAGAGGCCCGGCAGGTTCGGTGGGAGCCCACCGACCTTCAACGGCCAGACGACGAACATGAAGACGAGCGTCAGCACGAGACCACCCCCGACGAGGGCGGCGATCCAGTAGGTCGTGCCGCTGAACCACCGCGGCAGGACCAGCGCAAAGATGACGCCCCCACACTCCGCCCCAGAACGAGATGGAGATGATCTCGGGCACGCCGAACGGCTTGGTCGGCGCCATGTTGTATGGCGCAAACGGCACGAGGCCGGCGGCGTGCATGATCCAGACCGGGGGCTGATTGAAGATCGGCACGGCGAGCACACCAGCCACAAAAGCCAGGATCAGCGAGGACGTCCGCATAGCCTCCCCTCTCCGCACGCCTCCGGCAGCCGCGCGACGACGCTACGTCACCGTACGCCGATAGCGGCGCGCGCACAATCGCTTGAGCGGGTCCATCGCTAAGGAGGACACCATGGCACAACAAGGCAGTAACCAGCCAGCTGACAAGAATGCGATTCGTCCGTTTCATGTAAATGTCCCGGAAGCGGAACTAACGGAATTGCGCAGGCGCATCAACGCGACCCGGTGGCCTGAACGGGAAACGGTCACAGATCAATCGCAAGGCGTACAGCTCGCGACGATTCAGAAGCTCGCGCGCCATTGGGCGACGGAGTACGACTGGCGCAAGGTCGAGGCCCGGCTGCAGGCCCTGCCGCAGTTCATCACCGAGATCGATGGGCTGGACATCCATTTCATTCATGTTCGTTCGAAGCATGACAATGCGTTGCCGCTCATCGTCACGCACGGGTGGCCGGGCTCGGTCCTCGAGCAGTTGAAGATCATCGATCCACTGACCAATCCCACGGCACATGGTGCGCCCGCATCGGACGCGTTCCATCTGGTGATTCCGTCGATGCCGGGCTATGGGTTCTCGGGTAAGCCCACAGCGACCGGCTGGGACGCCGTGCGGATCGCACGTGCCTGGACAGTGCTGATGAAGCGCCTCGGATACACGCGCTTTGCGGCGCAAGGCGGCGATTGGGGTGGGGTCGTCGTTGACCAGATGGGGGTGCAAGCGCCCCCGGAATTGGTCGGCATTCACACCAACCAGCCTGGTGCGGTTCCCGCCGACGTTTCAAAGGCGATCCAGTCCGGCGGCCCGGCGCCATCCGGTCTATCCGACGAGGAAAGAGACAGGTTCGAGAAGCTGAAGGAGTTTTGGGTGACAGACGTGGCCTACGCACTCGAGATGGGGACTCGCCCACAGACGCTATACGGAATTGCGGATTCACCCGTCGGCCTAGCCGCCTGGATCCTCGACCACGACATGGTCAGTTACGAGCTGATCGCACGCGTCTTCGACGGACACTCCGAGGGCCTTACACGCGACGACGTCCTGGACAACATCACGCACTACTGGTTGACGAACACAGGGATTTCTGCGGCACGGCTCTATTGGGAAAACAAGCTCGGCTTTTTCGACGTGAAGGGTGTGTCCATCCCGGTAGCCGTGAGCATCTTTCCTGACGAGATCGATGCAGTTCCGCGGAGTTGGGCAGAGCGAGCCTATCCTAGACTCATCCATTACAACAAGCTCGACAAAGGCGGGCACTTTGCGGCCTGGGAACAGCCGAAACTCCTTTCAGATGAGGTTCGCGCGGGCCTCAGAACACTGCGCAAGTAGTGACGGCGAACCAGCAGCTCAAGTGGTACGGGCGGGCAGGGCTTAAGCGCCATCGGGGTGAGAGCAGTCGGCTGCGGGACCCGCCCCCCGCGTGGTCCAGCGTGAGCTCGCTGGTATCGAAGCGCGGTAAGCCCACCCGTGCGTCAACGCGACACGCTAACGACTCGTGCGCGGTCACGCTGTGAGACGGCTACTCAACCGGTGAAAGCTCCGCACCGGCCCACTCCGAGTAGATGATGAACTTGAAAGGGTTCAGTCCCTGGTGGCGCGCTCGAAGGTGGTCGAGCGCGCGGCGCCGCAACGCCGCCAGGGCCTCGCTGCTCGGGTAGCGCACGAGCCCCAAGTGGGCGAGCTTCAGCGCCAACACGTCGTCACCACGCTCGGTCAGTCCCCGCACGCTTCGGACGAAGGCGTCCTCACGGCGTCCCCCGAGGAGGTCGAGCGCCGCGGCCCACTCCCCGGGCGCGATGACCTCCAGGCCTTCGCCGTCCGGCTTCCAGTAGCCGGTGGACTGATGGTAGACGCGCTTGACGAAATTGTCGCGCATGACGAGATAGGGGAGGACGGCGGCGGGATGCTCGCGCAGCGAGGCGGGCAGGATGTTGTCGTGAAGGATGTCCACGAGCGTCCGCCCCGCGCCGATGCCCGTCCGGACTCGCTGGTGCAGCTCTCGCAGCGCCCCTTCGATGGCGGGCAGCATATCGATGGTGTAGATGTCGGTCAGCGGTGGATGGCCGTGCACGAGCACCCGCGGTTGCAGCGTGCGGATCAGCGCGATGGTCTCGAACAGCCCCTCGGCGGAGCCTTCGGCGACGAATGGCGCGCCGAGATAGGGCATGAATGCGTCCCCGACAAATAGCGCGCCTCGATCCGGCACGTGGATCAGCAGCGCGTCCGCCGTCTCGCCCCCGCGCGCCGGGTAGAGGACGAACCGCGTGCCCCCGACCGTTAGCGTCTCCGGCTCGCGCACGAGGTGATGCGGCCGCACCTCGTATCGACGCCCGCTGCCCGCTGCGCCGAAGAAATATTGGAAGGGCACGCCGGTGCCATTCACGATCCCGAGCTCCTCGACGAACGCCGCCTGTGCGATCACCCGCGGGTTCGATTCAAGCAGCGCCCCCAGGCCGCCGATGTGATCCCAGTGTGCGTGAGTGAGGATGACGTGAGTGATCGGCCGCGACGTCACGCGGCGCAGCGCCTGCAGCGCCGCGCGCGCGGTCTCGTCCGTCGTGCCGGCGTCGATCGCGACGATGCCCTCGTCCGTCGAGACGAAGCCGATGTCGCCGAAGTCGAAGCCCTGCGCGACGTGAACGCCGGGCGCGAGCTCGACGAGCCGAGGCGGCCGAAAGCGGAAGCCGTCCCGGGCCGAGAGCGAGAAGTCGGCGATGAACACGGGCTCTGTCGTGTCCAGCCGTGATGCTCCCGACCGCGCCAGGGCTTGCCTTGCGTCCGGCTCCCGGCCAAGCGTCGTGTACGCCTGGGCCAGGCCGTAGTAGGCCCCGCGCCGTAGACCGACGGGGAAGCGTTCCTTGTTGTCCAGCATCCACGTGAGATCTTCGACCGCGGCCTGAGCCTTGCCGAAGCGCGCGGGAAGCCCGGCGAGCACGACACCGCGGAGGTAGCGGGGCAGGCCGGGCTCGAGCGCCACCGCCCGATCGAGCTTGGCCACGGCATCGTTCACCCACGCCACGCGCCGGAACAGCGAGACGTCGCCGGCCTGCCGCACCTGGAAGACGCCTTCGAGCGCCAGGAACAGCCCCCGACCGGGCTCACTCGCGGCCCGTTCGCGGAAGTAGGCGAGACCTTCCGCGTCGCGTCGTCCGGCCATGAGGCGGCCGGCCAGCGCCATGACGGCGGTCACGTCCGCCTTGGGCCAGCGGACGGCGTCCTTCAGCGCTTCCAGCTCGAGGTCGGGCATGATCGGCCGCTCGGCGGCCACCGCGTGCGGGCTCGCCAAGAGACCGATGCCGATGACGATGGCGAAAACGCCGGCGAACGAGTGCGCGAAACGCATACGGTATCCTCCCCCTAACACGCGGTGCCACAGTACATAAACTGAACTCACCATCACGTGTACAGGCGGTGCGACGCACTGTCAAGGTCACTTTTGTGAACTCACAAAAGGGATGGCGATCCGTGCAGTTATACTGGTGGCGTGGCGAAGCGGTATGGTCAACACTGCCCAGTCGCGAAGTCGCTCGATCTGATTGGCGAGCGCTGGACGCTCCTGATTGTGCGCGACCTGCTGCGAGGACCGGCGCGATTCCAGGATCTCCGCGCTCAGCTGTCCGGAATCCCGCCAAAGCTTCTTGCGGATCGCTTGCGGCGGATGGAACGGCAGGGCCTGGTCACCCGCGAACTCTACTCGAAGCGTCCGCCGCGCGCCTCGTACGGGCTCACCACCCGCGGGCGTGAGCTCGGCCTCGTGGTGGGCGCGCTGGCGATCTGGGGCCGGCCGTTCGTGGGCTCGCAATCGGGCCCGCAGCACGCGGCGTGCGGACACCCAATAGAGCTGCAGCAGTACTGCCCGCAGTGTGACGAGCGCGTCGCCCCCGGCACGGTGCATGTCCCAGCCGCTACCCGGCCCACCGCCAGACGCCGAGGCCGCACACGGAGCACACGCAGGCAGAGCATCTCGCTGGCCTCGCCTAACGACCGACAGTAGTGGGTTCGGCGCCATAACTCGCCACAGGCAAGATTGGTGCGGTGAGGAAATTCGCCGGTAGCGGGCCGGTCAGCGACGAGAGAAACGCTACGATATCCGTCACCTCGCCGTCCGTGAGCGTGCGGCCAAGCTGGACACGCCCCATGATGCGCACTGCCTCCGGCAGGGTCGCCACCGAGCCGTCGTGAAAATAAGGTGGCGTCATCGCCACATTCCGTAGGCTCGCGACTTTGAAGACGTAGAGGTCCCCGGGATTCTGCGTCACGTCGAACCGGCCCTGGTCGACCTTCGTGCTGCCCGTGGCGCGCCAGTAGTCCTCCGTCACGCCGAACTTCTGATACATCGAGCCGCCGATGCCGACGCCGTTGTGGCATGTCGCGCATCCGACCGCGATGAACGTCCGGAGACCTCTCTGCGCAGCGGTGGTCAGCGCGCCCTCATCGCCGCGAAGGAACGCGTCGAAAGGCGCTGGGGTGACGAGCGTGCGCATGTAGGCGCCGATCGCCTTCCCCCAGTTGTCTGGTGTGATCGGGGTGTCTTCGCGCGGGAATGCCAGGGCAAAGAGTGGCGCATAACCGGGGATCGCCTTCAGCTTGGCCATCGCGCTCGCGAAGCTCGCGTTGCCGTGAGCCGGCGGCGCGGTGAGCGCCTTGACCGCCTGGTCCTCAACGGACGTCCGATCGCCTCGCCAGTGCTGAACGAACTGAACCGCGGCGTTGAGCACCGTTTGCGCGTGTCGCGGATGTGTCCGATGCTCGGCCCCGATGGACCTGGGCAACGCGTCAGTGCCGTACAACGCCGGCTCGTGGCATCGCGCGCAGCTTACGGCGCCGTCCGTCGAGATCCGCGGATCGAAAAAGAGCAGCCGGCCAAGGTGGACCCGCTCCGCCGTGACAGGGCTCTCCGGCGTCCCCATGTCTGCCGGCAACGGCTTGAACAAGGCGCCGGCCTGCGCGCGAAGACTGGTGTCTGCCTGCGCACGAAGAGTCGGGTCCACCGCCTGGGTCAGGATTACGACGGCGAAGAGCAGTGCGACATAACCGAGCCAGAGAACGTCGTAACGGTGACGCATCGCGGTGTCCCCTTTGACATGCCTACGGAGTCATCGGCCCGCATGGATGTCGACCGCGGCAGTGATCCGGCGACGCCTCTCACTCCGTAGGCATTGGAAGTGAGCGTCGACACAGTCGGTGATCCGGAGCTGCTGCGCCGCATGCGCCTTGGAGACGAGTCGGCGCTCGAGACGCTCTATGCGCGCTACGGCGGGCTGCTCTACACGCTTGCCCTGCGCATCGTGGGTGATGGCGAACTGGCTCGCGAGGTCGTTCAGGACACGTTTGTTCGCTCGTGGGACGGCCGCGAGACCTATGACCCCCAGCGTGGCCGCGTGCCCTGGTGGCTCATGGGAATCGCGCGCAACCGAGCGATCGACCTGCTACGCAGCCGCACCCACCAGCAGCGCATGCGCGAGCGTACAGCCGCCCTCCGGGAAGCACCCGCGGTGCCGCCGAACGATTTGGACGCCGTAGCGACTCGCGTCGCCGTCCTCCACGCCCTTCAGAGCCTCTCCGATGGCCAGCGGACGGCGATCGAGCTCGCTTACTACGGGGGCCTGACACAGACCGAGATCGCAGATGAGCTGGGCGAGCCTTTGGGAACTGTCAAGAGCCGTACCCGTGAGGCGATGGAGCAGTTGCGGAGCCTTCTCGCGCCTTTGTTTCAGCCCATAGGAGGTCCGAAAGCGTGACCGAGAACGCCGAGCACGTCATCGACGCCCTGGCGGCATATGCGCTGGGCTCGCTCGACGAGGCCGAGCAGGGGCGCGTGGAGGCCCACGTGGCGATCTGTGCGTCGTGCGCCGGCCGTCTCGCCGAGTATCGCGCGCTCGTCGGCGTGCTTCCGCTGGCACTCACGCCGGTCGCACCACCCGGTCTGTGGGACGCGATCCGCACCGAGGCCCACCGCGGGCGGAATCGCGGGCGAATATGGAAGGGGATAGCGGCGCTCCACTCGTATCGCCCGGCACGATGGCTGGCCGCCGCCGCCGTCGGCGCAGTGCTCCTGACCTGGAACGTATGGCTTCAGACGGAGCTCACGCGCTATGCGCAAGGCCCGCAGGTCGAGAAACTCGCGCGCCGACCAGCCCGACTCGTCATCCTGACGGGTGCAGCGCAGCCGCAAGCGAGCGCGCGGATCTTCGCTGCGGTCGACGGCCGGAGCGGGCATATGGCAATCACTGGGCTTCCGGTGCTCCCCCAGGGCCGCGTGTATCAACTCTGGTTCGTGCCGAAAGCCGCCACGCCCGCGCAGGCAGCGGCGACTTTCAGCGTCGACGCGGACGGCCGAGCGTGGGTGGTGATCAAGGTACCGGTAGACCTGGACGACACACGCGCGGTCATCGTCACGGAGCAGGCGGCCGGCAGCTCGACGCCGAACGGTCCACCTCTGCTCGAGGCTCAAAAGTGGCGGTGACTCCCCGCCGACCCAAAGGCTACTTCGTCAGGACGACATGGGTGGTGTGGTCCGTGGAGGCGTGCTCCGTGCACTTGTAGCCGAGGCTCACCGCATCGATGCCGGCGAGGAGGTGCTCGCCCCTGCCCAGAAGCACGGGGGAGATCACGAGGTGGATCTCGTCGATCAGCCCGGCGGTGAGGTACTGGCGAATGGTGGCAACTCCTCCGCCGAGTCGGACGTCATAGCCCTGAGCCGCCTCCTTCGCGCGGTTCAGCGCGGCATAGATGCCATCGGTCACGAAGTGGAACGTCGTTCCGCCCTCCATCGTGATGGGCGCACGAGCATGGTGCGTAAGCACGAAGACGGGTACGTGGTAGGGCGGGTTCTTGCCCCACCATCCCGTCCAACTGTCGTCGGGCCAGGGGCCCCGCACCGGCCCGAACATGTTGCGGCCCATGATCCAGGCGCCGATGTTCGCGAAGCCACGCGCGGCAAAGTCGTCGTCGACGCCTTCTCGGCCGACCTCGTCACCGATCAGCGATCCAGCGAAGTCGGCGGCCACTGTCTGGAACGTCTTCGTGCCGAAGACCCACTGGTGCAGCGCCATCCCACCGACGCCCATCGGATGGGCCAGACCTTGGTCGGGACCGGCGCCGTAACCATCGATAGCGATTCCAAATGCGTTTACCCGAACCTTTGACATGGACGTAACTCCTCTTGCGTAGACATCGCCTGCAATCGTTGGAGCGAAGGCGACACGGCCACGACCCACCCACCTTTCATGCGAAGGGTCTGGGTAACGTGCCGCGCGAAGCACCGTCAGCCTTACTTGCCTACCGTCTTCCGGATGCTGCCGTAGTGTTCGTGGGTGTGGTTGATGAGGGTCCCCATGATCAGCTGCTCCACCGTCATCGGCGGCGCGTCCGTAAAGAGGACCCCGGTCGCCATCCTGGCTCTCGGGGAGCGGTAGCCTCCCATTCATAGTCGAACTGCGGCACTCCAAATCGACAGCAGGATTTGTCACTGGCTCCGCGGCGTCGCGCGTGCACCGAGCCAGAGGATGGCGACCGCGGCGAGCTCCAGCGCCACGCAGACGCCGAACGCCACGTAGTAGCCGCCGAACGCATCGCGCAGCCAGCCCAGGAGCCCGGGGCCGACGGAGTACGTGAGCTGGTTGATGGCGATGATCGTGCTCACCACGCGGCCGAAGGCGGCACGCGGGAACTCAGCCTGCACGATGACGCTGGGCAGGCTCGTGGTGTTGCCGACGCCGAGGCCGAACAGCGCGCAGCCGAGGAAGAGCAGCGCGGGCGTGGGGTCCGCGAGCATGAGGCCGATCCCCGCCGCCTGCACCACGAAGTTCCCGGCGATGACCAGGCGCTTGCTTACGCGGTCCACGAACGAGCCGACCACTAGACGCCCGAGGACGGCGCAGGCCGAGGTGAGGCTGACCGCCCAGGCGGCGCCGCCGACACCCAGCACGGGCCGCAGGAACGACACCTGGTGGATGATCACGCTGATTTGCGCGGTAATGCCCAGCGCGAAGGGCGTGGCCACGGACCAGAAGTGCCAGGTGCGCAGGAACGGGCTCGCCGACACCGCGCCCCTGCCCGCCTCTCGAGCGTCGGCGCACGCGGCCGGGCTCTCGCCGTCGGGCTCCAGGCCGAGCGCCTCGGGCCCTCGCTCGAGCAGCGCCAGGACGAGCGGCGTGAGCACCAGGACCATGAGAGCGACCAGGACGGCCACCCCTTGGGTGAAGCCGAGGCGTCCGATCAGCATGACCAGCGCCGGTACCACCAACACCCCGCCCATCGCCGCCCCGTTGAAGGCGATGCTGATGGCGAGGCCCCGTCGGCGCTCGAACCAGGGCGCGACGATGAGGTTCAGCGCCGCGCCGCTCATCGCCGCCCAGCCGACCGCCATCACAGGAAAGACCAGGTAGAGCTGCCACGGCTGCGTGATCAGGGTAAGGCCGAGGGCGGCCGCACCCATCGCCGCCATGCCTCCCAGGACCACCACGCGGGGGCCGAAGCGCTCGAACGCCGTGCCGATGCCGGCGATGCCGCCGGCGCCCAGGAGATAGAGCAGGGTGACGGCGGTCGCCACCGTGCGGGTGGACCAGCCGTGCCGTGCCACCAGCTCGGCCAGGAACACACCGATCCCGTAGAAGGCGAAGCCCCAGCCGAACACCGCGATCAGGAAGGCGCAGGCGACGACCTTCCAGCCGTGATAGAGGGGCGCGCGCGTGCTCATTGCGGGCACGATGGCCTCGGGCGCCCCCGACCGTCAACCGAAGACGCTTCGATGCAGACCGAACGATGCGGCGGTACGCTGGAGTCGTGGGAAGAAGGAGGTGCGAGTGATGGCAAGTGCCGGGACGCTCGCGATCCTCGTCGGGGGCGGCCCAGCGCCCGGCATCAATGCCGTCATCGCGGCGGCGACGATCGAGGCGCGCAACCGCGGCCTCGTGGTCCTCGGGTGCCACGACGGCTACCAGTGGCTCATGAAGAAGGACACGAGCCACGTGGAGGAGCTCGAGATCGCCGCGCTCTCGCGGATCCACTTCGAGGGCGGCTCGGTGCTCCGGACCTCCCGCGCGAACCCGGCCCGCTCGGCGGAGACGCTCCAGAACGTCGCGGAGTCCTTGCAGCACCTTGGGGCTTCGTACCTCTTGACGATCGGCGGCGACGACACCGCGTCCGGCGCCGCGGCCGTCGCACGCGTGCTGGGCGGCAAGCTCGCGGTCGCCCACGCGCCGAAGACGATCGACAACGACCTGCCGCTGCCGCCCGGGGTTCCGACGTTCGGCTTCACGACGGCGGTCGACGTGGGCAAGGACATCGTGCGCAATCTCATGAAGGACGCGGCGACCACCGACAAGTGGTTCTTCGTCACGATCATGGGCCGCCACGCCGGCCATCTCGCCCTCGGCATCGGCAGCGCCGCGGGCGCGACCTTGACCGTCATCGGGGAGGAGTTCCCCGCGGGCCCGGTGAGCCTCGATCAGATCGCCGACATCCTCGAGGGGGCGATCATCAAACGGCGCGTCCTGGGGCGAGAGCACGGCGTGGCCCTGCTCGCCGAGGGGCTCATCGAGCGGCTGGATCCGGACACTTTGGGCCAGGTCGAGCGCGATCCGTACGGCAATGTCCGGCTGGCCGAGCTGGAGCTGTCGCGCCTGCTCAAGGGGCGAGTGGCGGCGAGTCTGGGGGCACGCGGGATCGTGACCAGCATCGTCGCGAAGGACATCGGCTATGAGCTTCGGTGCGCCCCTCCCGGAGGGTTCGACATCCACTACTGTCGAGGGCTGGGCTACTGGGCGACGCGATTTCTGGTCGATGGCGGCACCGACGCGATGGTGACGATGCAGGGCGATACCTTCGTGCCGGTCCCGTTTCGTGAGCTGATCGACGCGAAGACAGGGCGATTCCGCGTGCGTCACGTCGACGTGAAGTCGGCGGCCTACCAGATGCTCGCCGCCTACATGATCCGACTCACGCGTGCGGACCTCGAGGATCCGGAGCAGGTCCGCGCCCTGGCCCGCGCCGGCGCGCTCGACGAGGGGACGCTGGTCAAGCGGTTCGGCGACCTCGTGACGGGGGCCCGTCGGAGCTCGTGACGCTGCGCCGGCGCGCGACGTACCGGGCGAGCAGCTGATGGATTAGCGTTTGATAGCCCAAGCCCCGTCGCTTCGCTTCGCGCTGCACGGCCGCGAGCACTTGGGGATCGATGCGAATGGCGATCAGCTGCCGGGCGGTAGCCCCCAAGGGAGGGCGTCCCACGCGGCGCATGGCGCGGAGCTGCTTGGCAGAGAGCTCGGGAATATCGGAGAAATCAATTCTGCGCCGCGACATACCCCGCCCGCTCGTTCCGGCTCGCTTGGCGCGCGCTGATGATGCGGATGCTTTCGCCATCGCCCAGCCTCCTTAGCGTATAGGCCACGACGAGCACGCGTCCGGTCGCTGCCCGCCCCACCCGATGGAACCGTTCTTCTCCCTGGGAGTGAAGCATATCCGGGCCGTCGAGAGCTTGCGGGTCGCCGAATACCGTGACGGCTTCCTCGAACGTCACGCCATGCTTGCTCGCGTTGGTGGCAGCCTTCCGCGTATCCCACTCGAACATCGTTCAGTATATACGAAATGGGACCGCCCATCTGCAAGACGTAGACCCTGGGATACAGTAGAGCCCCCCCCCCAGAACTCTCGATCCCCGCCCTGGGGGTCATGGTCATCGCGCGGTCGACGAGGAGCCGCAAGGCGCACCCAAGCTTCACGATGGGACCGGCCGGTAAGGATCACCCGGCATTCTCGTGGATACGTGGCGGGCGACTTCCTCGGAACTCCGCATAAAGCGTAACAAATGATGCTAGGCACTCTGCTTGCTACGGGTCGCATCCAGCGGAACTACGAGTTCGCGAGCCGAGGGGGCCTTGACGCCAGAACGAGGACTGCGGGCCGGGGTCGCACGTGCTGCCCCAGGAGCGACGCCGCCGATCGCCGATCTCTGGTACAAGAACGCGGTCGTCTACTGCCTTTCCGTCGGCACCTTCATGGACGCCAACGGAGACGGAGTCGGGGACTTCCAAGGGCTCATGCGCCGCCTGGACTACCTCCACGGGCTCGGCATCACCGCGATCTGGGTCATGCCGTTTCAGACCTCGCCATGCTGCGACGACGGCTACGATGTCTCCGACTACTACGGTGTGAATCCCGCGTATGGGACCTTGGGCGACTTCGTCGAGTTCACCCACGGCGCCAATCAGCGGGGGATTCGCGTCATCATCGACCTGGTGGTCAATCACACCTCCGATCAGCATCCGTGGTTTCAAGAGGCGCGCCGCGACCCCAAATCCAAGTACCGCGATTGGTACATATGGTCCGACAAGAAGCCGGCCAATGCGCACGAGGGCATGGTATTTCCCGGCGTCCAGAAGTCGACCTGGTCCTATGACAAGGAAGCGCGTGCGTGGTATTTCCACCGCTTTTACGACTTCCAGCCGGATCTCAACACCTCGAATCCACACGTCCAGGCGGAGATCCTCAAGATCATGGGGTTCTGGATCCAGCTCGGGGTCTCCGGGTTCCGGATGGACGCGGTGCCGTTCCTGATCTCGACCAAAGGCCGGCGCGTCAAGAAGGCGGTCGCCCAATTCGACCTCCTGCGGTCGCTGCGCGCGTTCCTCCAGTGGCGGGTCGGCGACTCCATCATCCTGGGCGAGGCGAACGTCTCGCCGGAGACCGGCCTGGACTACTTCGGCAGGGATGGCGACCGGATCCACATGATGTTCAACTTCCATGTCAATCAGAACCTGTTCTATGCGCTGGCCGCGGCCGACTGCCGCCCGCTCGTGCGCGCGCTGAAGGCCACGAACTATCGGCCGGAGACCGCGCAGTGGAGCCTGTTCCTGCGGAACCACGACGAGCTGGACCTGGGACGGCTGAGCGAGGAGCAGCGCCAGCAGGTGTTCAAATGCTTCGGGCCCGAAGAGAACATGCAGCTCTACGACCGCGGCATCCGGCGCCGGCTCGCCCCCATGCTCAACGGCGATCGACGGCTCATCGAGCTTGCCTACAGTCTGTTGTTCACGCTGCCCGGGACGCCGGTCCTCCGCTATGGCGATGAGATCGGCATGGGCGACGACCTGAAGCTGTCCGAGCGCAACTGCGCGCGCACGCCGATGCAGTGGTCGGCGGAGCCCCACGGAGGATTCACGACGGCGGACAAGCCCATCCTGCCCGTGATCAGCGAGGGGCCCTACAGCTATCATCATGTCAACAGCGCGGAGCAACGCCGGGATCCGAAGTCGTTGCTCAACTGGACGGAGCGGATCGTCCGCATGCGGAAGGAGATCCCCGAGGTCGGCTGGGGCGAGTTCGAGGTCCTGCCGATCCGGAACCCCGCGGTCCTGGCGATCCGCTATGACTGGCGCAACAACTCGGTGGTGTTCCTGCACAACCTCTCGGACAGCCCGCGGGAGGTGACGTTCTCCACCGGCGTGCGCGGCCCGGAAGGCCGGGTGCTGGTGAATCTGCTGAGCGATAACCACAGCCACGCGGCCAAGGACGGCAAGCATCGCCTGCTCCTGGAGGCGTATGGGTACCGCTGGTACCGGGTCGGCGGTCTCGATTACTTGCTCAAGCGCAGCGAGATCGAGACGCCCGCGCGGGGTTGAGCGGCGACCCCCCATGGGTCGCATGACCTGGTGGCAGACCGGGGTGATGTACCAGATCTACCCGCGCTCGTTCCAGGACGGCGACGGCAACGGCGTCGGGGATCTGCGCGGCATCCGACAGCGGTTGCCGCACTTGACAGAGCTGGGGGTCGACGCCATCTGGCTCTCGCCCATCTTTCCGTCGCCGATGGCCGATTTCGGGTACGACATCTCCGACTACACCGGGATCGATCCACTCTTCGGTTCGGTGGAGGAGTTCGATGCGCTGCTGTCGGCCGCTCACACCTGCGGTCTCAAGGTCCTCCTCGATCTGGTGCCGAACCACACCTCCGACCAGCATGCGTGGTTCCAGGAGAGCCGCGCCTCCCGTCAGAGCGCGCGGCGCGACTGGTATATCTGGCACGATGGGGCGCCGGACGGCGCGCCCCCGAACAACTGGCTGTCGGAATTCGGCGGCAGCGCCTGGCAGTGGGACGAGCGCACCGGACAGTACTACTATCACGCGTTCCTTGCGGCGCAGCCCGACCTCAACTGGCGCAACCCGGCGGTCCGTGCGGCCATTCACGACGTGATGCGCTTCTGGCTTCGTCGGGGGGTGGACGGGTTCCGGGTGGACGTGATCTGGCATCTGCTCAAGGACGACCAGTTCCGCGACAATCCGCCGAACCCGAACTTTCAGCCGGGCCAGCCGCCGCATCGCGCCGTTGTCCCGCTCTATACGACCGACCTGCCCGAGGTGCACGAGGCGATTGCGGAGCTCCGGCGGGTGCTCGACGAGTTTCCTGACCGAGTCCTGCTCGGCGAGATCTATCTGCCGATCGAGCGGCTCGTTGCGTACTACGGCCGCGAGCTCGGGGGCACCCACCTCCCGTTTAACTTCACGCTGCTCGAGGCGCCGTGGCGCGCGCGCGACCTCGCGAAGCTCATCGACGACTATGAAGCCGCGCTGCCACCGGGCGGCTGGCCCAACTGGGTGCTGGGCAACCATGACCAGCCTCGCATCGCGGGCCGCGTCGGTCCGGCGCAGGCGCGTATCGCCGCCATGCTGCTGCTCACCCTCAGGGGAACGCCCACCATCTACTATGGCGACGAGATCGGGATGCCGCAGGTGCTCATCGCGGCCGATCGGGTGCGCGACCCGTTCGAGCGAAACGTGCCCGGCATCGGGTGTGGGCGAGACGGGGCGCGCACCCCCATGCAATGGGACGCCACACCCCATGCGGGCTTTTCCCCGGTGGAACCATGGCTGCCCGTGTCGGCGGGGTTCGAAACGGACAACGTCGAGCGTGAGCGGGGGGACCCTACCTCCCTCTACAATCTCTACCGTCGGCTGATCGCGCTGCGCCGGCGGTCGCCGTCGTTGCTGATCGGCCGCTACCGGCCGCTCGTGGCGACCGGGGATCTGCTGCTGTTCGTCCGCGAGCACGAGAGCGAGCGCACCCTCATCGGCTTGAATCTGGGCGGAGAGGCGACCGAGATCAGGTTTACCGACCAGCAGCCGCGCGGGGAAATCCTCGTGTCGAGCGCCGGCGATCGCGATGACGCGGTCGTCACCGGTGCGGTCACGCTGCGCGGCCATGAGGGCCTGGTGATGGCGCTTGCTCCCGAGGTGGCGCTGCCCCGCTAACAGGCGTTGTACTCATACCAAAAGGTTTTGCCATTGTGCGCGCCGCCCCCACCGTCTTACATGCCTTTGCATGGATTTCCTGGGCGAGATTACCTAGCTCCGCGGCGCCGTGGCCGGAAGTCGGCGTTTTGCCGCCACAAGGTGTCCGTGGCACAGCCGATGCAGCCCGAGACCCCAGGAGGTGCCTGGCCATGATCGAAATTGGACGGAAGCTCCTCGGGCTCGCATACGCGGCCTTCGCAATGGTAGCCGTCCCAGCCGCCGCGCTCGCGCAGACCGCCACCGCCCCACCACCGGCGGTCCCGCCGGCGGAGGGGAACGCGGCCGCTCTGGTCGGCATCGTAGGAGTGTTCCTCGCGCTCTTTGTCGCGGTCGGGATCGCGGTGAAGATCTACGACGCCAAGCGCAAGCGCGAAGAGCAGGGCGTCGCGCTTCAAGCGCGGCTCTCCGACGCGCTGCTTCTCACTCCGAATCTCATCCGGATGCCTGTCGTGGCGAGCGTCCACATGCCGCTCCGGCGCAGCTCGGCCCCCGTCGTCGAGTTGAAGGGCACGGTCGTGACTCAGGACGCGCGAGAGACCGCCCTTCGCGTGGTCCAGCAGGAGCTCGCCGGTACCAACGCGCAGCTCGAGGATCAGATCGTCGTCGACCCACAAGGTGTCAAAGCGGCGGCATAGCGCTTATCGCTGGCTCCACGCGGGTGTCGGAAAGCGCGGCTTCACGGTGGCGAAGCGATCCGGCCACACCACCACCTTCGCGCCGTCTTGCCACTGCACGAGCAGGCCCTTGTTGGCGGTCTGGTAGCCGCGCTCGTCCACCGCGTAGTCGCCGAAGATCGTCGTCGTCTTGAGCTTGAGGAGCTGCTCGCGCACCCGCTCGGAGTCGATGCTACCTGCGCGCCGGGCGGCCTCCAGGAACAGCTGGCACCCGGCATAGGCGCCCGCGGCGTGCAGGCTCGGGGGCGTCTGGTACTCCTTCTCATAGGCGTCGACGAAGTCCTTGACCCCCGGATATGGCACGCTCGGCTCCCAGGGTGAGGCGCCGTACGCGAAGTCGGCCGCCTTGCCGAGTGCCTGCTGGAACTCGACGACCGCCGTCGTGGTGCCGAACATCTTGGCGTTGACGTCTCGCTCCTTCATCTGGCGCGCGAAGACGATGAAGTCACTCAGATTGGCGCTGGCGATGGCTAGCACGTCCGGATTCGCGGCCTTCACCTTCCCCAGCACGCTGGAAAAGTCCTGGCTGCCCTTCGCGTATTCCTCGTGGAGCACCACGTCGAGCCCATGCTTCCGCGCGAGCTCGATCGTGCCCTTGCCGGCCGACCGGGGGAAGATCGTGTCCTCGGTGACGAGCCCGAGGGTCTTGAGACCGTGGCGGGCGGCCAGGTCGATCAGGCCCGCCAGGAACAGCTCGGACGGGCCGAGCTGCATGACGATGTAGCGCCGGCCCTTCTCCCAGATCGATGAGGTCGCGGCCAGCGGCGCCAGCATGATCTTGCGGTGCTTCTCCACGACGGGGGCCACCGACTCGGTGAGCGGCGAGCCGTAGGGGCCCATCACCGCGTCCACCTTGTCCTCGACGATGAGCTTCTCGTAGAGCGCCGGCGCGAGCTTGGTGTCCGACTGGTCGTCGCGGACCAGGAACTCGACCCGCCGCCCGAGGAGTAGGCCGCCCTGCTTGTTGACGTGCTTCTGGCAGAGGAGATAGGCGTTGCGCACCGGCACGCCCTGGGTGTCGTAGGGCCCGGTCTGGGAGGCCGTCGCGCCGATTCGAATCGGCGCGTCCGCCAGGACCGGCGAGGAGGCCTGAAGCGCAAGGAGCCCGAGCACGAGGCGCCCGAACAGTGCGAGGAGCATCCGGCGAGCCGTAGGGATCGTCATGGCGTGTTCCCTCCCGCGCCGGATGTTCATGCCGGATCGGTTGATGTGTCCAATGCATTTGTGGTCCTATCCTTGATGCAGAAAGGGCAGGAAGGATGAACCTGCATCAACTGCAGACGTTCGTGACCATCGCGGAGGCCGGCAGCATCGCCCGCGCCGGCGGGCGGCTGGTCGTGAGCCAGCCCGCGGCCTCGCGGCAGATCCTCGCGCTCGAGGCCGACCTGGGGGTGCGGCTCTTCGACCGCATCGGCCGGCGCCTCCAGCTCACGTCAGAGGGCGAGGACCTGCTGCGGCAGAGCCGGCACCTCCTCATGGAGGCGGAGCTGCTCGGGGTGCGGGCGCGCGCGCTCAAGGGCGGGCACACCGGCATCCTGCGGGTCGGGGCGACGCCCATGGCCATCGAGCACACGCTCTCGCCGTTCCTCGACCGGTATCGGGGGCGTCATCCGGGTGTGGAGGTGCATTTCGTGGAAGATGGCGGCTTGCGCCTGCTCACTCGCCTGGAGCACGGCGATGTCCACCTGGCGCTGGTCGTGCCCGACGACCGCTTCCAGCACCGGCTCCTGTATCCGGTCCACAACCTGGGCGTACTGCCGAGCCGGAGCCGGCTGGGGCGGCGGCGGGAGCTCGAGGTCGCGGATCTCGCGGAGGAGCCCTTGCTCCTGCTCCACCGGGCCTTCGGCTCGCGCCAGTGGTTCGACGCGGCGTGCGACGCCGAGCACGTCCGGCCGCGGGTGCTCCTGGAGAGCGCGGCCCCGCACACGCTGATCGCCTTGACGAGCGTCGGCTACGGGGTCGCGGTCGTACCGTCGACTGTTCGCGTGCCGGCCGGCGTCCGCGCCGTGGCGCTCGTGCACCGCGGCGCGGCGACCGGGCGGTGGCTGACCGTGGCGTGGGCGCCTCAGCGATCGCTGTCCGCGTACGGGGAACAGTTCGCCGATGAGCTCGTGGCGTACTGCCGGCGGGACTACCCGAGCCGCGCGCTCATCCGCCACGTGAGCCCGCTGCCCCGCCCCAAGGAATCGAGCTGACTAGGCGCTGCGCATTCGCCCGACGGACTCCCGAGCAGTTGATTGATTGTTGCCGCACTTTCAAGCCTGGAAGCAACCCTCCTCTGAGCCGCGAACCACTGCCGTGCAAGCATGGCATGCGCTCGCCCCCCGCTCCCGGTACCATCGACATTGCGGCCGAATCCCACAATTTGGGAGGTCGCCCTGACTAGCCACATGATCCCGAGAAATCTGAGCCACTATTCCGCAGCCACTAGCGCCCCAGTTCGCGCAGCCGCTCTCCGCACAATTTGCGGCAAATCGAAAACGTAGCTCCGGGGGCCTTCCCTGCGTGGCGATGTGGACGAACTGTTCGTCGATTAACAGCGGTCCTCCAAGGAACGCTATCGATCCGTTGGCCTGCACAATACCAATGAGTCGCGCTCCGGATACGCACTTGTAGCTAGGGCACAGGAGCTTCTCCTCCGAAGTTGCATCCTTCCTCGAAGCGAGGTGTATCACTGCGGTCTGGACCAAACGCCAAGCACGACGCCAGCATACGCCGCGGTTACCATGATCGCAGCAAACAACAGAGGAGTGATTCGTTCGGTCCCCGAGGTTAAGTTCGTACTTCCGCCCGTCAGTTCGTTGAATACCTGCATAGCTTTCTCGTCGCGACTAAGCAATTCTGCGAGTGCCCGCCCGTTCGAGATTGTTGCAGACCGAATGTCCGGTCGGTAATAGAGCGCCTGAATCACGTCGGTAGGTGGAGCATCCGCGAAGGGTTGGAGGGACGTGGTCGCCGGCCCCTGTAGCAGGCCCAGGACCTCCTTGAGCCTATCAAGGTCGAAGGGAGGGGTGAAGAGCGTACTCGGGCCTGAATCAGCTGCGCTACGTTGGGTCAATTGTGTCAATTTCTGGGCGATAAAACCCAAGATGGGATTGCCGTGAGAGAAAATGCGTTCCGGACTGGCGGGAAGCGGTCGGACGCTTATTTCCTGGCCTAGATCAGTCTTGGCAATTTCTGATAGCACGACACTACGTAACTGCGACTCCAGTCTCTCTCGGACATCATCCGGAAGAAGGATTCCCTGCAATTGAATTGAGAATGTGGTGTTAGTCATTGGCATTACCTCTATCGCTTACTTCTTCCAGAAGTGAGCGATCGTGAAACCACCCATGAATACAGCGACTGCCGCGGCTGCAACAGGAACAAACACAGGAACACGCTGGACTGGGTCTCCGAGGATATCTTGAGACATCACTTGGGCAAGCGCTGAGAGGCGTTGCTGATCATCGGCCGACCGTTCCGAGCCTTCGAGTTTCTGTCTCATCGTGTCGATGGCTGCCGTGATCTCCGAACGGGCCGCGGGCCGATCGTGGAGCGATGCCAAAAAAGCGACCACACCTGGTAAGTGCGCTTCCATGTCGAACAAAAGTGTTGGGGTTACTTGTGGTACATGCATTGAGTGGTAGATCTGAGCGGACAAGTCCTGCTGCTGTCGCTGATACGGATCTACGGGCTGGGGAACAGGTTGAATTGTGTTGACAGGACCTTCCGGATATTTGGAGGACGCTGCCGCTCTTGACTTAGTATGCGACCGCTGGTCGCCTAAGATGGCTGCGATCCGTGTAAGCGCGCTTTCGATATCGTTTGGAGTTCTTGGCATATGTTCCTCCGAATGAGCTACGAGGCTGCGGAAAGAGTCACCGGGCGGCGTGCATGTGCGCCGCCCGGACCGTACGCATCACCCCTCCGTACCGACAGGAGCACGACATCCGAGACGATAGGTCCCCGCTAGAGGTTCTTCACCCCCCTCCACGCCCGGGCGGCCGATACTTCTAGAAACTGGTGGGTGATTCAAGAGAGTGAGTGAGACCAACGCGCGCACGATGAACGTTATCGTGGGGCCCGGCGGGAGCTGGTCCGGCGTGGCATGGTCCATGGCGCCCATCGTGCGCACCGGCCGTGACTCGGGCGTCAACGCGAGCGTGACTCGAGCGTGAATTGCATCGGCGCGAGACCTGGTGGGCGGCTTGACCGACACTGACGCCGTTGCTATGGTCGGAAGGTCCACGAGATCGCAGTGCTTATCATCAATCTTCTCGGGAGCTTCGACGCCCGAGACCGCACCGGTCGGGCGATCGAGTTGCGCTCGAAAAAGGCGCAAGCACTCCTCGCCTATCTGAGTGCGCACCCGGGGCAACCGCAGGCGCGCGACAAGCTATCCGCGCTCCTGTGGCCCGACGTCGACAGCACCCACGCTCGTCAGAGCCTCCGGCAAACACTCCTTTCGCTGCGTCGAGCGCTGGATCCGGTCGAGCGAAGGGCGCTGCGGCTCGACGGCGACACGGTGACGCTCGATGCGAAGGCGGTCCAGGTGGATGTGGCGACGTTCGCAAGCCGGATCGCGGGCAAGACGCCGGAAGCCCTGGAGGATGCGGCGCGGCTGTATCGCGGCGACCTTCTCGAAGGATTGGCGGTGGCGGCCGAGCCGTTCGAAGAGTGGCTGGTCGCCGAGCGCGAGCGGTTGCGCGAGCTCGTACAGGAGGCGTTGGCACGGCTGCTCGCGAAACAGTCTCTTGCCGCGTCGGCGGACGCGGCCATTCGCACGGCGTTGCGCATGCTGCGTGTCGACCCGCTCCAGGAAGCTATTCACCGCACGCTGATGCGCCTGTACCTGCGGCAGGGTCGCCGCGCCACCGCCCTCAAGCAATATCAGTCCTGCGTCGCCGTGCTCGCCAAGGAACTGGGCGTCGCGCCCGAGGCGGAAACGCGCAACCTGTATCGGGAGATCCTCCGGCACCCGCCGACGCCCACCAGTCCGCTGCTCGTCAGGGCGTCTATTCCGTCACCTGCGCGAGCGGGAAGCCGCGATTCGTCGAGACTGACTCGCGGAGTGGAGCCCACGGTCCCCTCGGACGACCGGGAACCTCGCCCGGCGCTGACGAGCATCGTGCCGGGCCTGCCCGTCGACGAGACCCCGCTGGTCGGGCGCGAGACGGAGCTGCGACAGCTTCGAGCCCTGTTGGCGGCCGCCTCCGGCGGTCGAGGACATATCGCCGCGCTGACTGGTGAGGCCGGCATCGGCAAGACCCGGCTCATCGGGACGCTGATGTCCGACGCGCTGGCGGCTGGCTTCCGGGTGCTCCTTGGCCGCTGTCACGACAGCGACTCGATCCTGCCCTTCGGCCCCTGGGTCGAGGCGTACCGAAGTGGCCGCGCGACCACTGATGAGGAGATGCTGGGAGCCTTGCAGGCGCATTGGCGGGCCGAGTTGAGTCGGCTGTTTCCCGAGGCGCGTGTCGCCGGCCTGCCACGCCCGAACGACGGCGCGCTGTCGCTGTTCGAAAGTGTCGCGCGGCTCCTCGAACAGCTTGCCGCGCGGCAGCCGCTGATGCTCGTGCTGGAAGACCTGCACTGGGCCGATGAGATGAGCCTCCGGCTCCTGGCCTTCGTGAGTCGGCGCATTCCTGCGTTGTCCGGGGTCCTGGTTGTCACCGCTCGCCAGGAACAGCTCGACGAGGCTTCCATCGCTCGACGCACAGTCGAGGATCTGAGCCGTCTGCGGCAGTCGATCTCCCTGGTGCTGCCCCCGCTGTCGCGCGCGGACACGACCCGACTCGTGCACGGGCTCATCCGTGCCAGAAGCGACGGCCGCGCCATCGCGCGCGTGGAGGAGCAGATCTGGGCGCTCAGCGAAGGCAATCCCTTCGTGGCGGTGGAGGCGATGCACTCGCTCGGTCAGGACCACCCCCTGGACGGTGCGGGTGCTCTCGCTCTGCCTGCGAGCGTGCGTGATCTGGTCGCGCGGCATCTCGACCGCCTCGACGCGCGCAACCAGCAGGTCGCCGCGGTCGCAGCGGTGATCGGGCGCCAGTTCGACTTCGCGCTGCTCTGCGCCGCGAGCGGGCTCGCCGAGCGCGATGTGGCCGAAGCCGTGGAGGAGATGGTCCGACACCGCATTCTGACCGCCGTGGGGAACGAGCTGGATTTCGTCCACGACCGGTTCCGCGACGTCGCCTATGGCCGGCTGCTCGCACCGCGGCGGCGACTGATCCATCGCGCCGTGGCGGAGGCACTCGAAGCGCGCCTGGTCGCGGTGCGCGAGAGCACGCCGGTCGAGGGCATCGCCCAGCACGTCGAGCGCCTTGCGTACCACGCCTTGAACGGCGAGCAATGGGCCACGGCGCTCTCATACTGTCGTGAGGCGGCGGCGAGTGCCCAAGCGCGCTCCGCCTACGCCGAGGCTGCGCGGGCGTTGGACCAGGCCCTGCTCGCGCTCGCCAAGCTTCCGGACAGCCACGCGACGCGGAGGCAGGCCCTCGACGTCCGCCTGGCCCTGCGGCCCCCATTGATGGCGCTCTCTCAGTATCAGAGCCTCCTGGATCGTCTGCGCGAGGCGGAGAGCGCCGCGGAGGTCCTCGGCGATCGCCGCCGACAGGGCTGGGTCAGCGTGGAGTTCTCGCTTGTGTACAGGAATATGGGGGACTATGCGGCGTCCATCGACGCGGGCCACCGCGCACTTAGCGTGGCGCGAGAGCTCGGTGACGGGCGACTGGAAGGCGAGGCGATGTTCCGGCTCGGCCAGACGCACCGAGTCCAAGGCGACTTGGACCACGCGCTCGTCCGTCTGGGCCAGAGCCTCGAGCTCATCGCCGGCCAACCTGAGCTCGGCGCGGCCGAAGCAGAACGGCGGAGCTGGCTCGCGTTCACGCAGGGCCGGCTGGGTCGCTTCGGCGACGCGCGGGCTCACGCCGAACAGGCGGTCCGCCTGGCCGAGGCGCACAGCGGGATCTGGGGGCGCATCCAAGCGTCCGCGATCCTCGGCGAAGTCTACGTGCTCCAGGGGCACATCCCGAGCGCAATCACGTGTCTCGAACCGACCGTGATCCAGGCGAGGACGTGGACGAGTCCCGACTGGGGAGTCAACGCCCTCAGGGCGCTGGCGACTGCTTACATGTTGGCCGAGCGAGGTGCCGAAGCGATCGCGCTGGCCGAGGAGGCGGTCGCATTGACCCGGGACACCGGCCAGGCCGACGATCTTTCGGAGTCGCTCTGCACCCTCGCCGAGGTCTATCTGTCGGCTGGTCGCGCGGACCGCGCGCAGGAGCTCGCGCGGGACGCGTTGGCTCACGCGCAGGAGCGCACTGAACGCATCTACCAGGCGCGAATCCTCTGCCTGCTTGGTGCACTCGCGGCCCAGCACGAGCCGAACATCGAGCTTGCCCGCGACCACTATCAGCACGCGCTGTCGATCGCCGACGCGCTCGGCCTGCGCCCGCTCCAGGCCCACGCTCAACTGGGGCTGGGGACCCTGTATGCCGGCGCAGGGCGACGAGAGCCGGCGTGCGCGGCGCTGTTCGCGGCTACTGAGCTGTATCGCGCGATGGAGATGGACTTCTGGCATTCCCGGCTGGCCGCCATGCTGGCGAATCTGGCGTGACGCCCCCGGACTCATCGCCGACGCTATGGCGTTACACCATGGCGCTGATCAGGGAAGGCGAGTCAGGCTAGGCCGCGTGAGGTGCGTCTCGAGAAGGCGCCTCGCCTCGGCGAAGCTCAGCCTCGCTGCGTGCTCGTCGTATCCCGGATGGGTGCGCACGGCGACGCCGCCGCCCACTGCGGTGGGCAGGGTGCCTGGACGCATAGGAACGACCAACGCCGAGGGGGTGATAGACAGCCTCAACGAAGCGCACAAAGGCGGGCGCGAGATCATCGCCCTTGCTTTCTGGCCAGGTTGGAATGGTTGGTTCTGGCGTCGCGATTACCCTCCTTCCGGTTCTGAAAAGATGTCTACTACAGCGCCCGACGGATGAGCCTACGCACAAGCTCGGTGACAGCGCCGTAGACGAGATGCAGCACAAACTCCAACGCCTCCTTGAGAGGCGGCTGGCGTGTCGGTGGCGGTGCGAGTCCGAGGGCGGGGACCATGATCACGTGCGCCCCGAGCCAGACGGCGACACCGAATGGCAACCCGAGCGCGACGGTGATACGCGGCATGACCGCGGCGAGTCCGCCGTAGAATGCACCGACGCTGGCGCCGAAGGCATAGTGGACGATATTGCTTGCGAGCGGCTTCTTGTCTTCCGGCACTGGACGATGAAGGAGCAAGCGCGTGATGCCATCGGCGACCTTTACCGTCGCATCCTCGGCCTGCTCTTGCTCAGCCGCCGCCGTCGGCGGCTCAGGACCGGAGGCGATCGCAGTGAGGCCTTTGTGGACGATGCTCATCGCACCGGCACCGAGAATGCCGGCGACGAGGCCTGCGACTATGCCGCCCAGGATAGCCATGTCAGTCCGAGAGCGATCAGAGTGGCTGAAAGGACCAGCTCATGCCGCATCGGCAACGGAGGCGCGAGCTTGTAGATCAGCACGAAGATACCCAGGATCAGCGCCCACCCGAGATTCGACATCCCGAGAAGAACCATCGCCACCATGAGCGCCGCGCTGCAGCCAAGGCAGCTCAGGCTGTAGCGCGCGCCGGCGACGACGGCGCTCCGCATCAGGTTGAAGGGGAGCGGCCCGTGCAGCGCGCACAGCTCGCGGCAGCGGGCCTGGCTCGCCCGTTTGATCGGGCTGAGGGAGTAGGCGCCGGCCAGAGCCACCGCCAGTGCAGCTATCGTCGCCTGGTTGGGCCAGGGCATTCCCGCGGCGGTGTAGACCGCGTAGACCACCACGCCGAACAGGAGCCATACGCCGAGGTAGGTGATGGCGAGCAGTCCCGTGGCGATCTGCCATCTCCGTCGCCCTTCGGCCGTTCGCGCGAACTCGAGAACCACCGGGATCGCGGAGGGCAGCATCATCGCCGCCATCATGATGACCCAGGTCGCGGCGAACGACTCGAGGGGGCCGAGGCCCATGTCCATGCCTTCCATGCCGGCCATGGCGCGCGAATGGTGGACCATGGCCGCCCAGGCGACGCCGGCGACAGCGAGAACGACCAGTGCGGCCACCGTGGGCTTGGCCAGCTCGTGGGTGGCATCGCGTGCTCTCATCAGCACTCGGCACGCCGGACAGAATCCGCCCGGCCGCGCTTGCCTGACCAGCCCGATCGTTGCAAGGACCCGGCTGCCGTCCATCAGTCCTGATACTCGTCGCGACGGCGAACCCACTGACCCGCGCCGTCGTCACCCTCATCGCGGCCCTTCGGTACAAGATCCATGTAGTGATAGGCGACGTTTAGCATGTCGAGCCCGCGCTCATAGGTGGAGTAGGTGTGATAGATCTGGCCGCCGTCCTTGAGGAAGACGCTGATGCCGGGTGCCTCGGTCAGCCCCCATGGGCGGAGCCGGTAGTTGTAGTCGACCTTCTCGGCCTCAACGAAAGAGACGCGATAGTCCAGGTTGAAGTCGCTGCCGACCGAGGACAGCCACGGGAAGCCCCAGCCCATCCGGGTCTTGTAAGCGGCGAGCTTCGGGTAGGGCGCCCGTGAGATCGCGGCCATCGTGATGTCGCGGTGGTTCAGGTGGACAGTGATGCCGTTGAAGTTGTCCATCCAGAAGGAGCAGACGAAGCAGGGCGCGTCCTGCGTCCAGGGCGTATGGGGCCCGGCGGTGTCGGGGTGGAACATCGCGTGATAGATGATCAGCTGGCTGCGGCTCTCGAAGAGGTCGCTGAGCGTCCGGGGCCCGCGCTCGCCCGTGAAGGTGTACTGCTTTTCGACGAGCTCCCAGGGCAGCTCGCGCCGCTCCCGGCTCAGCTGGTCGCGCATCCGGGTGAACTCCTTCTCCTTCGCCAGGTGTCTCTTCCGTGCCGCGAGCCACTCGTCGTGCTTCACCACCTTGTGGGGTGTCATGTGCTCTCTCCTCCTCGTTCATTCTAGTCACCCGGCAGTGGAGCAGGGAGTAACAAGGTCGTCGCGATCCACCTCATCAAGCGCCACCCCGTGCGAACACGCCCACGATCGCTCCGTATGCCAGATGCGCCAGGATGGTCACCGTCGGCGTCGCGCGTCCGTAGTTGAGCAGCAAGAAACCGGGGGCCTCCAGGAGCGGGGCGGAATCCGCGGCACTCATCGACGTTCCCATTCTCGGATGGACCACGGGCAGGAGCAGGTTGACGAGGGTCGTTCCCGCGAACAGCGCATGAAGGAGGCCGAACGCGGCCCCGAGCGCCCAGCCCGCACGCCCCAGCGCCAGGAACGCCGCGTAGTAGGCGAGGGAGAAGAGGAGCCCGAAGACGAAGTGCAAGGCGTAGCCGACGACCCGCGCGCGCGAGCGGTCATCGGTCCACGCGGTCCCGAGCAGGAAGGGGATGTCCATGCGCGTCAGGCGCAGGTGATTGGCGCCGGCCAGCGTGATGGTCAGGACGAGGGTGCCCACGAAGCCCCCTGCCAGGGCGCCCCAGACGCTCACTGCTGAGCCATCGCCATCGCGGCGCTGATCAGGGCGAGGTGGACGAGCCCTTGCGGGAAATTGCCCAGGAAGTCGTGCGTCTCCGGTGCGATTTCTTCGGCGTAGAGACCGAGGTCGTTGGCGAGTCGGAGGAGTTCCTCGAACAGCGCCGCCGCCTCGTCTCGCCGGCCGACGATGCCCAGGGCCTCCACGAGCCAAAATGCGCAGCAGACGAACGCCCCCTCCGCGCCGGCGATTCCGTCGTCTCCCGTATAGCGGTACAGCAACGGGCCCGAGGACAGCTCCCGCCGAACCGCGTCGATCGTGCTCCGCAGCCTAGGGGACTCTGGGGGGTCATACCGCATGATCGCCATGAGCAGCAGGCTGGCATCCAGCTCTTCGCTTCCGGCGTACCAGACGTAGCTGCGCTTCGCCTCGGACCAGCAGTGCTCGTCGATGAAGCGGCGAATATTCGCGGCCTCGTCGCTCCAGCGCTCGGTGTGTCGGCCGGGCAGCAGTCGCATCTGGGCCATTCGCACCGCGCGATCGAGCGCGACCCAGCACATGGCTTTGGACTGAGTATGCTGGCGGGGGGCGGCCCGCACCTCCCAGATGCCAGAGTCGGGCTCGCGCCAGTGCCGGCACACAAAATCCGCCATGCCGGCGAGGTCGCGAGCCGTGTCGCGGCCGAGCTGATGGCCCGCGGTCGCGTACACGAAGGCGGCGTCGAGCAGCTCACCGCACGCGTCCAGCTGAAGCTGCCCCGCCGCTCCATTGCCGATCCGGACGGGGCGGGAGCCACGATACCCTTCGAGCGCCAGCGTCCGCTCCGCGGCGTCAGCCCCTCCGTCGAGGCGATACAGCACCCGTAGCCGAGGGAGCGTGAGTCTCGTCGCGTGCATGAACCACCAGAAGAACGCCGTGGCCTCGACCCGTTTCCCCAGCTGGAGCAGGGCCTCGAGCGTGAATGACGAGTCGCGGATCCATGAATATCGATAGTCCCAGTTCCGTTCGCCTCCGATCGCCTCGGGCAGCGACGTCGTGGGGGCCGCCGCAATGGCGCCCGAGGGCGCGAAGACCAGCAGTTTCAGCGCCAGCGCGCTCCGCACCACGGCGTCTCTCCAGGGTCCGGTGTAGGTGAGGTCGGCGGCCCATCGGCGCCAGAATTCGACGGTGGCGGCCGCGCGAGCCTCCGCCTGGGCGCGACCCGGGAAGACGAGCGGCTCGCCATGAGCCGCGATCATTGCGATGGTGGTGCGGCCGCCTTCGCGGATCTCGAAGTCCGCCTCGATGCTCGCTCCGTCGCAGCGCACTGATCCCGCGTCCCATGCGCAGATGGCCAGGGCATCGCTGCCGCTCGTGGCCACCGGGTAGGGTCGCCGGCATTCCAGCCGCACCGGCGCCGCGCCGTAGCCGAAGCGCGGCTCGACACGCCACGTCATGGAGACAGACCCGGAGAGGCCCTCCAGGCGCCGGACCAGCTCGCGAGCCGGGCCCAGCGCACGCCCGGGCAGCGTCATGGCGTCGGCCACCCGGACCACGCCGGTCGCGGTGGTGAATGTCGTCTCCAGCACGTTGGTGTCCGGCAGGTAGCGGCGGCGCGCCTCGTGAGGCTGTCGAGGACGGAGGGTGAAATGCCCCCCGCGCTGGGCGTCGAGGACGGCGGCGAACACGCTCGGCGAGTCGAGGTCCGGAAGGCAGAGCCAGTCAATCGAGCCGTCCAGCGCGACCAATGCCACGGTGCGACCGTCGCCGATCGCCGCGTAGTCGCGAAGCGGGGAGTAGGGTGGCCTCCGATCCATCGCGCGGCGTCACTATAGCAGTCAGCGCCGGGCTTGGGGCCGGCCACTCGAGATAGCGGATCGCCTTCGTTCCTGGCGATGGCCGCTGATCACCCTTAGGTGAACGCCGAGGCGGATTTGCTGTGTCGCCGCGCCGGCAAACAGTTGACAGCCTCCGGACTCGGGGTGAGCCTGAGCCACAGTGAGCCTGAAGTGCTCCGACGAGAAGAGGAGGACGCGATGGTACTCGTTACCACCCGTGCGAAGGAAGCGCTGGCCCGGCTGAGAGTGTCAGCGAACGTGAGCGACCCCATGGTCGGCCTGCGGCTGGAGAAGGCCACCGCGGGTCGCTTCGACCTGTTCCCCGACCACGAGAGGCCGGGCGATCAGATCGTCGAGCACGAGGGCGCGAAGGTGCTGCTCATCGACGACGAGCTCACCGAATCCCTGGCCGGGGCGAAGATCGATGGCAAGACGACCGACGATGGGCTCCAGCTCGTGATCGCCCAAGCCCGAGAAGAGTGACGGAGGCCATGATCATGCGCCGTTCCATCATGCCGCTACTCGTGTTGTTGACGCTCGCGCTCGACCCGACCGCGCCGCGCGTGGGGCTGACCCAGACGCAGAGCGCGCCCGCCGGTCCGGCCATCGAGAAGGGGTCGACCGTTCGGATCGAGTACACCGTGACGGATGACGCGGGCAAGCTCGTGGAGACGAACAAGGGAGGGCAATCGTTCCAGTTCACGCATGGCCAAAAGGAGATGCTCCCGGGAGTCGAGCGCCATCTGCTCGGCATGCACCCTGGTGAGGAGACGAAGGTTGTCGTCAAGCCAGAGGAGGGTTATGGCCTCGTCGATCCGACGGCCCAGACGGAAGTCCCGAAGGAGGCGGTTCCGCCGGGGGCTCAGGAAGTCGGCAAGCAGCTGCTGGCCCGCAGCCAATCGGGTCGGCCGCGGCTGGTCTCGGTCAAGGAGGTGAAGGAACGGACGGTGGTCCTCGACCTGAACCATCCCTTGGCCGGCAAGACGCTCCTCATCGACGTCAAGGTGCTCGAGGTAGATCCGCCGCAGCCCGGCCTACGCCCGACGGAGCCGGTCCGGCCGTAACACCATAGCGGTCTGCCACGGGGGGTCCAAGGCGCTGTCGTCTACAATGACGGCATGGGTCACAGCGCCGCGGGATGGCGTCTGATTGTCGCGGTGACGGTCATGCTGTTCATATCTATTGGGGATACGTGGGGAAATGCCCAGCCTGCCAACCCCCGCGTCGCGGTGCCGGCGTCCGCGGCCACGGTCGGCGAGCTGGGCGCGCTGGTCGAGCAGGCGCGCGCTCGCTTCGTGGCGCGGGACGCGGCCGGGGTGCTCGCGCACGTCGCCGAGAACTACCGCAGCGCCGGCCTGACCAAGCCCGCGCTGCGCGACCAGCTGCTCGCCCTGTACTCGCTGTACGATGCGCTGCGGGCGCGCGTCCAGGTCGATCAGGTCCACATGGTCGATGGCGACGCATGGATCTACACGACCGGCGAGATCGCCGGCCGCTTGCCCGTCATCGGCTGGGTCACCGTGTTCTCGTGGCAACGGGAGCCGGAGGTCGCGCGGCGCCAGGGCACCGTCTGGCGCCTGATCGGCTTTCAGGACTGAGCGGCCGCTCACCGCTCACCCGCGCGACTTGCTCCGGGTGAGGTTCGACAGCAGGCGCGCGGCCCAGCCGAACGTCCTTCCAATGGATTCGTCGCTGACCACGCGCGCGCCCGCCGCGCGATGCTCCAGCACGAGCTTGCGGGTGTGAAAGGCCTCGAGCTCCGGGCGATGGCCGACGCTGATGACGGTGGCGTCGGGCAGCCGCTCCAGCAAGAGCTGCATCAGCTGCTCCTGGCTCGGGGGATCGAGCGCGGCCGTCGCTTCGTCCATGACGATCGTGTCCGGACGCTGGAGCAGCACGCGGGCAAACGCCAGCCGCTGTTTTTCTCCGCCGGAGAGCACGTGCTCCCACGTGGTGTCCTCATCGAGCCGGTCGAGGAAATGGGCCAGGCCCACGTCCTCGACCGTCTTGCGGACGTCGGCGTCGTCGACCGCGTCGGGCGACAGCGGATAGGTCACCGCGCGGCGTAGCGTGCCCAGCGGCACGTAGGGCGTCTGCGGCATCAGGAAGACGCCGTCGGAGGCGATCAGGATCTCGCCCGTGCCCCACGGCCAGAGGCCGGCGATCGCCCGTACCAGCGTGCTCTTGCCGGTGCCTGATTCGCCCACGACGAGAACCTTCTCTCCGCGGGCAATCTCGATGTCGGCTTCGTTCACCACCGCGCTGCCGTCGTCCAGCGTCACCGAGAGGTTCCGCAGGCGGAGCACGCCGCCCTCGGCGTGACTGCGCACGATGCGGCCGCTGGTGCCCTCCCGCTCCGCCCGCTCCAGACGATCCAGCGACACCAAGAGCGAGCCCACCCGTGAGGCCGACGCCGCCCAGTCGGCGAGACGGGGATAGTTCTCGACCAGCCAGCTGAAGGCGGCCTGCACGATCATGAATGCGGACACGGCCTGCATGACCTGGCCGAGACTCATGGTCCCCGCGACGTACTTGGGAGCGCAGAGGAGGATCGGGATGACGGGCGCGAGGCCGTTGCTGCCCGTGGAGACGATCGTGGTGCGGATGTACTGCCACATCAGATCCTTCCACCGTGTGCGGACGGTCCTGAACACGCCGTCGAGGCCGGCGCGCTCTTCCTGCTCCCCGCCCAGCAAGGCGATGCTCTCGCCGTTTTCCCGGAGGCGGGTGAGCACGTAGCGGTAGCTCGCCTCCGCCTGGTTCTTGTTCTCGGATGCCCGGATGAAGCCGCGGGCGAACAGGACCATGGATCCGCTGGCGAGCAGGGCATAGACGAAGGCCGCCACCACCAGGAAGCCGGGGATCCGGAGCGTCGTGTCGCCGATCGGGATCGTGAGCTCGCCGCCGATGTGCCACAGCACGGAGATGAAGACGATGGCGGACGTGACCGCCGAGAAGATGCCGATGGCGAAGTCGACCGGGGCATCGACACTGAGCCGCAGATCCTCGGCCACGCGATATTCGGGGTTGCTGTGATCGCCGGGCACGAGGTTCAGTTGATAGTAGCGGCCGCTGGTGAGCCACTGATCCAGCACGTGCGCGTTCAGCCACGCCCGCCACCGGCGCTGTAGCGTCATCTTGACGTAGGTGGCCGCCGCGGCCACGCCCACGATCGCGGCGATCAGGGGGATGAACACCACGGTCTGGTCCAGCGCCCCGCCGGCATCGCGGCGGTCGAGGGCGTCGAACATGCCGCGGTGCCAGACGTTCAGCCGGTACTGGAGCGCGAGGTTCGCCAGCGCGATGGCCACGACCAGAAGGGTCGATGCCCACGCGGCGCGGTCGCCTCCTCGGCGCCAGAACCCCAGCGCCGAATCCCAGAAGCGGGCGAGCAGGTACTGGCGGGTCTGCTGGTCCTCGTCCGGAATCATAGTGGCTATACCATTGTCACCGCGCGCGGACCTTCATGCCACTAGACGTTGTATAGTTCAGCACCGTAGGACAGGAGGCCCGCGAATGAGGCAGATGAACACCCAAGTTCCGCTGGGGGCGGCCTGAACGCCACGCTGATCGTCGCTGGATCCCTGGCCATCCTCGGCACCGTCATCCACGGACTGGGGGGCGAGCTCCTCGTCGTGAGAAACTTGTCGCCGGGCGTGCTGCCGTCCACTGCGTTCGGTGGCCCGCGGGGTACCAAGCTGATGATTCACGTCTCGTGGCACCTGACCACCGTGGCCTTTCTGACCGTCGGGGTGGCCCTCCTCCTGGCCGGCTCGGTCCTCCAGGGCGATACCGCGCGGGGGATCGGGCTGCTCGCCGCCTGTGCATCCACCGGATTCGCGGCGACTGCGGTCGGGGTGACGATTGCCTATACGCGGTCCCCGGGCTCCCTGTTCCGCCACCCCGGTCCCGCCCTGCTGACCGTCACCGCGGCGCTGGCGTGGTGGGGGGTTCTCTGAGACTCGGCTCGGGGCGAGGCCGCCCGGGCTTGCGGCTACCTCAGTCCGCGCGGTCCTTCGCGAATTGTCCCGGCCGCCGCCCTTCGCCGGGAGGCCCGGCAAAGGCCTGAGCCACCCGCATCCACTCTTGCGCCGCGGATCCCGTGATCCGGAGCTCCGTGTCGGCGACGTTCCGGCGCTGCGTGACCACACGGCAGAAGTCGCTCGCGCTGCCGGTGATGCGATTGTGGGCGGTCGCGTCGCCATGGGCCCACGTGGCCCCCGACGGCGCGGTGAGCTCGACATAGACCGGCGTCATATCCGGGGCCAGGCCCCGCGTGACGTAAGAGTATTCCCGTGTCCGCACCCTGAGGAACACCACGTGCCGCAGCCGGTCGGTGTCGGCGCGCGGGATGCCGACCACGTCGACGACGTCGAGCCCGTGCGACCACGTCTCCATCAGCCGCGCGGTGACGAACGAGAGCGCGCCCATGTCCGGCCCGTACCAGGGCACGCGCGCCTTCGGCTCGATGGTGCGCGCGGCGGCGAGGAGGGTCGCGCCGGCGGCGCGCCACCAGGCGCGCAGCGCCGAGGGCCTCATCGCGCGGCCCCGGCCGAGATACCGCGCTTCGTAGGTGCCGCGGTCCACGCCCGCGCGCGCGGTCCCGGCATCTGCGCGGAAGGCCGCGGCATCGGTGATGGCGAGCGCCGCCGCCTCGTCGAAGTGCGCGAGGTGCGCGACCTGATCGCGCACGAGCCATCCGGGGGCATGGCTCGGCAGATCCCACTGCGCGTCGGTCATGCCGCCGAGCACTGCGTCGAGCGCCGCCTGCTCGGCGGCGAGGTCTTCGAGAAGCTGTTCGTATGGGGTCATAGGGCGGCCTCACTATAGCAAGCACGCGCGGCGATCGACGCGGCGAGCCATCCCAAAAGCGCGAGCACGACGGTGCCCGCCGCCAGCCCGAAGAGGATGGCGCGGACGCCGAACGAGGGGATGAGCAGGAAGCTCGTGCCGAGGGTGCCGAGAATGCTGCCGAGCGAGTTGAGCGCGGCGAGCCGCCCAGCGAGCGAGCCGGCCAAGGCGAGCGCGTGGAGCCGCAGCTTCAGGCAGAACGGCGCGACCGCGGCGAGCAGGGCGGCGGGCGCGAACGCGAAGAGGCCCGAGGCCACGATCGCCCCGTGCTGGACCTCCTCGTAGCGCCGCAGCAGGGCCAGGCAGACGGGCTCCAGGAGCGCGGGCGTCGCGCCCATGAGCGCAGCCGCGAGGAGGAGGAGCGGCGGCATCACGGCGAGCGGCCGCGCGCGATCACTCAGGAAGCCTCCGAGGAAGTACCCGACGGTCATTCCGAGGAGGAAGACGGTGATGAGCGCGCCCCATGTGTAGCCAGTGTCCCCGAAGTAGGGGGGAAGCGCGCTGCCGAGCACCATCTCGTACGCCATCGTGACGAAGCCGGCGGCGAAGGCCACCGCGTACGGGAACAGGGTGACGTAGCCACGGGTCATTGCCGATCCCGCGGTTTGCGGAATACGACGCAATAGCTAGGGAACGGCCCGCGGCCGGGCCAATCGTCCATGACCTGGACCAGCTCGAACCCGCTCGCGGTCACCTCCTCGACTACAAGGTGGGCGGCGACGCCGTGGCCACCGCGATTCTGCGGGGCACCCGTCGGTACCCATGGCCAGAGCCAGGAAAGCATCGGCGGGAAGTCGATGATCGCGAGCACGCCGCCCGGGCGTAGCGCGCGCAGGAGGTCGTTGTTGATCGATGCCGGATCGGTCAAGTGGTGATAGACCCGGCGCAGGAGCACGGCGTCGCAGCAGCCCGTGGGCAAGCCCGTATCGTGGGCCTGCGCATGCACGACCGTCACGTTGTTGATGCGCGCGCCGGCGACGGCCGCGCGAAGCTGCTCCAGGGCCCTGGGGTCGATCTCCGTCGAGAACACGCGCCCCCCCGGTCCGACTTCGGCCGCGAGCGCCACTGTAACCGCTCCCCTGCCGGCGCCGACGTCAGCCACCGCCAAGCCCGGCTTGAGCGCCAGCAACTGTCTGAGTCGCGGCATCTCGGATCCACTGGCACGGAAGCCAAAGCCGCGCCAGCTATCGCAGCCAGCGCCGAGGACCACGGCCAGAAGGATGATGGCCGCCGATCTCCCTCTGTTCTTTATCATCTGCTGTCTCCCTTCTGTCGCGAGGATCATAGCCAACGACGCACGGAGGCCTTGTACTGGAGGTATGCGGCACCGAACCGCTCGGTCAGATGCCGCTCTTCGCGCGGAACCACGACGATGGCGATGATGGCAACGGTCGGGATCAACGTGGCGACCAGCCACAGGGTGTTGATCCAGATCGCCAGGCCAAGGTGCAACACGAAGAACGCCAGGTAGATGGGATTCCGGCTGAAGCGATAGGGGCCGGTGCGGACGATGACGGTCGTCGGTTTGTTGCCCGGCACTGGAGTCCCCGACATCTTGAGCTGCCTGATCGCGCACGAGAACAACGCCGCCGCCATCGCGACGAGCAGCCCTCCAACCGGCAGACGGAGCACGCCGGGCAGGAAGGGAAGTGGCCAGGCGACGGTGAGCACCGCCCCCGCGAGAAGTGACGTCAGAACGACGAGCGGCGGGCGAACGACACCGGAATTGGCGACGCTCGTCGCCGGGGGTTCCGAGGGGAGTAGGACCATGGTTCCGGGGTAGCAGGGCCATGTGGCACCACGATGGCTTTCGTGGCTGGCGCGTGTCGTGCCCCGGGGGTCTTCTTGTCAAAGTGTTGCCGGGCGGATCCCGGCAACGTTTCGCGACAGAGACACGCGTGACGCCGGTCACGCGAAGCACTACGATGGAATCGTTGCCATGGACAGCTCCCCCCACGTTCTCGTCGTCGATGACGATCGCGAGATCCGGGACCTGGTCGCCAAGTTCCTGACGAAGCACGGCTGCCGGGTGACCACAGTCCCCGGCGGGAAGGAAATGTGGCTCGCGCTGGCCGACCGGCGCATCGACTTGGTTGTCCTCGATCTGATGCTGCCGGGAGAGGACGGCCTCAGCCTGTGCCGCCGACTCCGAGCGGAATCGGACCTGCCAGTGATCATGCTCACGGCGATGCGGGAAGACATCGACCGCATCCTCGGGCTCGAGATCGGCGCCGACGACTACCTGCCGAAACCGTTCAACCCGCGAGAGCTGCTGGCGCGCATTCGCGCCGTCCTCCGTCGGAGCCGTGGCGTGACGCCGCGCGATGCGCAGAACGCGACCCTGCGCTTCGCCGGCTGGCGCCTGGAGCCGGGAGCGCGGCGTCTCGTCGGGCCCGACGGGCGCGAGGTCGCGTTGACCGGCGGTGAGTTCGATCTCCTGCTCGCGTTTGCCGAGCGGCCGGGCCGGGTCTTGAGCCGCGACCAGCTGCTGGATCTCACCCGGGGGCGTGAGGCGACCGCCTTCGACCGCAGCGTCGACTCCCAGATAAGCCGACTGCGGCGGAAGATCGAGCCCGATCCCGGCCGGCCCGGGCTGATCAAGACGGTGCGCAGCGGCGGTTACGTGTTCACCCCGGTGGTGGAACGGGAATGAGACGGCTCTTGCCGGGAAGTCTGGCCGGCCGGATGACCTTGGTCCTGGTCGCGGGTATGCCGCTCGTGGTCGTGGCGGGCGTCGCGGTCGGTACCATCACGATGGGCGGAGGCCAGGCAAGTCTGGCCGATCGCGTGATCACGCTGGTCGCGATCGCGGAAGCGACGCCCGCGGCGGGTCGGCCGGCCGTGTATGCGGGCGTCGAGCGTGCGGACCTGAGCGTCCGGGACCTCACGGGCACGGGCGCGAGTCCCGCGGTGTCGCCAGACTGGTTCACCGACGGGGTCCGTGGGCGCTTGGCCCGGGAACTGCCTGCCCTGGGCGCTCGGGTGTTGGCCGTTGGCCACAGGGTAGATGCCGGCGCAGCGTGGGGACCAATTTTTGTCTGGATTGAGCTGTCGGATGGGACGCGGCTGCAAGTGACTGTGGGCGGGCGGTGGTCTCACCTCGAGCTCGTGGGGCGGCTTGCGCCAGTCCTGCTCGTCGTCGGCATCGGCCTCACCGGGCTGGCTCTTTACGTGGCGAAAGCCGTCACCCGGCCCCTGGGGCGGTTCGCCAAGGCGACCGCCCGGTTCGGAGCAGACGTGGCCACCGCGGAGCCGCTCGACCAGGAGGGGCCGAGCGAGATCCGTGAGGTTGCCGGTGCGTTCAACACCATGCAGGAGCAAGTCCGTCGATTGCTGGAGGGCCACACGCACATGTTGGCGGCCGTCTCACATGATCTGCGTACCCCTCTTACACGCATGAGGCTCCGCACGGAGTTCGTCGAGGACGACGAGGAACGTACGAAGATGCTGAAGGATCTGGACGAGATGGAGGCGATGATCCATGCCGCCATCGCGTATGCGCGCGGCGACAGGGGCGGCGAGGCGCCAGTCCCCGCCGACATCGTCGATCTCCTCGAGGAGGTACGCATGGAGATGGCCGAGGCCGGGCGCCGAGTGGAACTGGAGGGGCCGCCGCGCGCCCCGTGGGAGGGGCGGCCGCTCGCGCTCAAGCGGGCGCTTCGAAACCTGGTGGAGAATGCCGTGAATTACGGTGGTCATGCCGACCTTCGGGTGGTGGTGACGCCGGTCGAGATCGTCATCACGGTCGAGGACGACGGGCCTGGAATCCAGGAGGCGGAACTCGAGAAGGTGTTCATGCCGTTCTATCGCCTCGAGGGCTCGCGCAGCCGCTCGACCGGCGGCGTCGGTCTGGGCCTCGCGGTGGCCCGTGCCGCGATCCGTGAGCATGGGGGCGACATCTCCCTGAGCAACCGGCCCACGGGGGGACTGCGGCAGACGGTGGTCTTGCCGAGGAGAGCGACGGGGGAGGCTAGCACCTCGCCGCGTGGGCGGCCTTATCGGTAGGCATTGTTCGACGTGTGATCGCCTCGGAGCCAACGCCTGAGCGTCGCGCGTGCGTCTGCCTTTCGATCCCTGGCGATCCGAGCGGCGTTCGAAACGTCGAGCGTGAACTCCAGAATGAGCCCGTTGGGTGTCGGGCTTCTTGTAGCCTGCCGCCTTGATGCGCCTTTCGATCGCCCGTTGCGTCGCTTTGCTCACTTTCAGCGCGATGTGATGGAAGGGCGTCTCGGCGATCGCGGGACTGAACCTCTTCTCGTCGCGCTTGTCAGCGAACTGGAAGAACGCTAGCGCCCCGCCATCCGCCAGGCCAAAGAAGCAGTGACAATACGTGCGCATCTTTCCGAACAGCTTGTCCGATTCGCTCCACGTGGCGACGAGAGGAAGCCCGATCACGTCCTCGTAGAACCTGCGGGTCTCCTCCATGTCCTTAGTCGTATAGGCCGTATGGTGAAGCCGGCTCGGGAGCCGAGTCGCTCTGGGCATTCGTCCGTTCCTCCTTGTCTCGTGACTGTGAAGAGCCTAAACCTGATCTTCTCCCATGTGCTACTCCTAGGAAGGTGAGCAAGGCTGCCGAGCCATTGTCTGGTGGAGTAGCCGCGTCGCTGTCGCCGCTGGCCGGGAAGCCCGCGCCGTCGTCGATGCTGGTGGATCTGGCCGGGCTCGAGCGCGCGTACTACGATCGACGGCCCGAGCCGGAGGATCCGGCGCAGCGCGTCCGCTTTGGTACCAACGGGCATCGGGGCTCGCCGTTCCACGGCTCGTTCACCGAGGCCCACATCGTGGCCATCACCCAGGCCATCTGTGACTACCGCCGAGAGCGGGGGATCGACGGCCCGCTCTACCTGGGGAAAGACACCCACGGCGTATCCCGTCCCGCCGAGCGGACCGCGCTCGAGGTGCTGGCCGCCAACGGGGTGAACACCATCATCCAGCGGGACGACGGCGTCACGCCGACTCCGGTTATTTCGCGTGCGATTCTCGTCTACAACCGTGGGCGGGCGGCGCACCTCGCCGACGGCATCATCGTCACGCCGTCGCATAACGCGCCCGAGGACGGCGGGTTCAAGTACAACCCGCCCACCGGCAAGCGCGTGGAGTTGCCCTTCGTCGCCATCGTGCAGTTCGAGGGCGACAAGATCGCGCACGAGCACCTCTACTGGGACCAGGCGTCCGTGCTAGTGCAGGTCGGCCTTCTCGATCGGACGCTGCCCGTGCGCGGCGGCGAGATCGCGGCGCAGGTGCTGAGCCCCAGTCAGCCGATGAACGAGCTGATCCAGCGCGCGGAGGCGAGCGGGAAGCGGTGATTCAGCCGATCGCGCTTGCCACGCGTCCGGGCGGGGGCGTAAGGTTGGCCCACTTCACACTGCCACCCGGGAGGGCCCCATGAACGACAAGACGTTGCAAGACGCGACGATCGCCCCCAACGACAACTGGTCCGGCGTCCTCGAGCCCGGGCAGGTGCTGCGCATCGTGGACCTCGAGGGAACGCAGGCCGTCGACTTTCTCTGCTACAACGCCGACGACCCGGCCGACCGCTACAACGCGGCGGACACGATGAAGTACAACAAGAACGTCTACCTGGGCGCCGGGCACGGCATCTACTCGGTGCGCGCGACCAAGCTCTTCACGATCGTGGCGGACACGATGGGGGGCGGGCACGACACCATCGGCGGCTGCTGCAGCGCCGCGAGCAATCTCTTCCGCTACCAGGTGCCGGACACGCCGAGCTGCTACGCGAATTTCGTCCGGGCCCTGGCCCCCCACGACCTAGGCGAGAAGGACGTCGTCGCCAACATCAACTTCTTCATGAACGTGCCGGTGCAGCCGGACGGCACCATGGGAATCGTGGACGGCCGCTCGAAGCCGGGCGACTACGTGGAGCTGCGCGCCGAGTCGCGCGTGCTTGCGGTGGTCTCCAACTGCCCGCAGGAGCACAACCCGTGCAATGGGTTCAACCCCACGCCGATCCGCGTGGTGGTGACCGGCAGGGGGGAGCGGAGCTAGCGGATCTCCGCCTCGGCTTGCTCCAGCCAGAAGCGCATGTCCATCTCGCGGTACATCGTCATCGCGGTGGTGAGGTGCACCTGAGCCGGCTCGCGCTCACCGTTGCGCCGATAGAGCTTGCCGAGGCCGAGGTGGCAGTGGGCGACGAGGGGAGTCATGTCGAGCTCGGTGGCGAGGGCGAGGCCCTCGCGGTACGCCGCCTCGGCCGCGTGACCGTCCCGGATCGGGGCAACCGAGTGGACGTTCCCGAGGACGCGCAGGGCGTTGGCGGTAGCGCCGCGCAGGTCGTGGGCACGGGTAAGGCTGAGGGCGCGCTCGACGGCGTTCAACGCGTCCTTGGTCCGCCCGGCGGCCAGGTAGACCTCGGCCAACCGAACCAGGTTGGCCGTGTGCGCCGCCCGGTTGATGGACTCGAGTCGTGGAACCATGTCCTCCAGGAGCGTCAGCGCCTCACTGAGGCGCCCCGTGAGGGCGTAGGCGTGGCCGAGCGGCGGCCCGGCGAACGCGACGATGATCGGGAAGTTGTTCTGGCGGCCGAGCTGGACGGCCCGCTCGAGCCGCGACACGGCCTCCGCGCCGTTGCTGTCGAGCAGGTGAACGAGCCCGGAGCCCCACAGGGCGATGCCAAGGCTGAACGGGTGATCGGCGGCCGTCGCCAGCCGCAAACCCTCCTCCGCCGTCGGTCGCGCGACGCCGAACTCCCCGAGCATGGCCAGGCACAATCCCTGTAGGACCCGACAGGTCACCGCGGGAAAGGCGGGCATGCCGAACCGGTCATAGAGGTGGTCGCCGACCAGACCGTCCAGCGTGTGGGTGAGGCACTTGAGCGCCCGCCGGTACGCGCCGCTGCCGAAGAGCGCCCGTCCGAGATGGAACTCCGTCAGGGACTCGAGCTCGCGATCGCCGGTCGCCGCGGCAACGACGAGGGCCCGTTCCCCGCACTGGACCGCACTGTTCGAATCGCCCACCCAACTGAAGCAATACGTCATGTGCGCCCACGCCCGCCCGAGCCGCCGCTGGTCCCCGATCGCCTCGGCCAGGCGTTCGGCCTCCCTCAGATACCCGAGCATCCGCTTGAGCTCATCGACGGGGATGAGGGCGCTGTGCAGGTCGAAGCGTAGATCGATGCCGAGCTCGATGGTGTCCCGCGTCTCGGGGAGCTGAGTGAGGGCGCCCAGCGCCTGCTCATAGGCGGCAACCGCTTCGCGCGTGGCGCTGCGGGCCGCGGCCTTGGCCCCAGCTTGGCGCCAATAGGCCACCCCCTTTGTCCACTGCTCGGCCATGACGGCGTGGTGCGCCAGCGTCTCGACCGGCTCGGCGAGCCCCTCGCCGAAGCGTCGTTCGACGATATCGAAGATGCGGCCGTGAAGGTCGCGGCGGCGGGCATGGAGCAGGCTGTTGTAGGCGACCTCCCGGGTGAGGGCATGGGCGAAGGTGTACTCGACCTCGGGGAAGAGACGCCGCTCGTGAACGAATTCCGCCGTCCGCAACTGCTTCAGGCTCGCGCGCACGGCCTCCTCGGGCAGCCCGACGATCGCGCACAGGAGATAGAACGGAAAGTGGGCTCCGATCACGGCCGCCGACTGGAGGATGTGCTTGTCCTCCAGGCCCAAGCGATCGATGCGCGCGGCGAGGACCGCCTGCACCGTCGGTGGCAGCTGGATTGCCGTCGAGTCTTTGGCCACCGCGTAGGCGCCGCGTGTCCCGACCAGCGCGTTCGTCTCCAGGAGCCTGCGGACGCTCTCTTCGATGAAGAACACGTTCCCGCCAGTCTGGTCGACCAGACGCTGCTTGAGACCGGCGAGACTGGCGTCGTCTCCGAGCAGCGCTCGGAGCAGTGCCGCGGTCTCCTCCGCGTTCAACGGTTCCAGCCGGAGCTGCGTGTAGTAGCTCCGATTGGCCCAGCCGTGCCGATACTCCGGCCGATAGCTGACCAGGAGCAGGATCGGCGCCACGGATAGGCTGTCCACGAGGTCGTCCAGCACCGCCTGCGTTTCGGAGTCGATCCAGTGCAGGTTCTCGATCGAGAGCAGGAGCGGCTGGCGCTGGCTCTCGGTGACCAGGACGTGCTTGAGGACGGCCAGTGTGTCGCGGCGCCGCTGCGCCGGATCGCGCGCCTGCCACCCCGGGTGGTCGAACGGAACGTCCAGTAGCGAGAGGAGCGCTGGGAGCGTGGGCTCCAGCGGCAGGTCCAGGGTCAGGAGTCGACCCAGCACCTTCTCGCGGGTTTTGACCTGGTCGTCGTGCGAGTCAATCTGGAAGTAGGACTTCAGCAGCTCGATGACCGGGCGGTAGGGGCTCGTCTGGTCGTATGAGACCGCACTGCTCTCCAGCCTCAACCAACCGGCCGTGGGCGAGGAGCGGGTGAACTCCCATACCAGCCGGGATTTGCCCACCCCCGGTTCACCCACCACGGCGACCACTCGGCCATGTCCGGCGCTCACGGGATGAAGGCCGCGGCCGAGTTGCTCCAGCTCTCGACCGCGGCCGATTAGCTCCGTCAACTCGCGATCCGAGAAGCGCGAGCGCACCGGCCGGACGCCGGCAAGCTGGAACACCTCGACCGGCCCCACCATCCCCTTGACCGCTACTGGTCCGATGGCGGTGACATCGATATAGCCCTCGGCGAGCCGGAGGACGTCGGCGGTGATGAAGATGGTGCCCGGCGGTGCGATCTGCTCCATGCGCGCGGCGAGATGAGTGGCCTGGCCGACCGCGCTGTAGTCCTCGTGCCAACCGGCTCGGATGGACCGCACCACGACCTCGCCGGAGTGCAGACCAAGCCGTACCGTGATTTCGGCGCCGGCGGCAGCTCGCGTCCGCTCCGCATGCTGCCGCACCGAGTCCTGCATCCGGAGCGCGGCATAACAGGCCCGCACCGCGTGGTCTTCGTGAGCGAGCGGCGCGCCGAAAAGGGCCATGATCCCGTCGCCCATGACCTGGTTGACGGTCCCGCCGTAGTAGTGGACCGCTTCCATCATGTGCTCGAGGACGGGATCGAGGAGCTTGCGCGCGTCCTCCGGATCGCGATTTGCGAGGAGCTCCATCGAAGCCTTGACGTCCGCGAAGAGCACGGTCACATGCTTGCGCTCATCCTCCAGTGACGCCCCAACTGACGCCCGCGCGTCACTCGGGGGGAGGGGGCGCCCGCAACCTCCGCAGAACTTTTCGTTGGAGACGTTGCTGAAGCCGCACGACCGGCACGTGACGAGCAGCGGCGCCCCACAGGCCTGACAGAACTGGCGCCCGGCACGATTTTCGACGCGACAAGCCTGACACCGCATTCCAAAGACTCCAGGCCCTAATCCGGGCTCTGCGTACTCTGACGAGGCTGGGAGGCTACTTGCCCGGGAGACGATTGAGGATGGCGAGCGCGTCGTGTTCGGGGAACGCCCGCATGGTCGTCGTCCGGAGGTTCCCGAACGAGGCGAGATTCAACATGCACGTGGCCATAACCTCGTCGCTCGGCAGATCAGCGATGGCCACGATGTCGACCTGCCCCAGCGTCAGGTACCAGGCCTTTATCTCTCCGCCGGCGCGCCGAATGGATTCTTTCGCCGCCTCCAGCCGCTGGGGCCCTTGCCGGATGTCCTGGATCCCCTTGTCGGTGTAGTTCATCAGGATGATGTAGGTGGGCATCGGCCGGCCTCCTTTGGACCTGCGCGGCAGGGAGCAGAGTCGTCGGGCACGAGAATAGACGCCCCCGGGCCTCACGGCAAGCGCCCGCGTCGCCTCGAAGGGGGGAGATATCGAGGAAGTCTGGAGCGGCCGGGGCGGCTACCGGAACGCCGCCACGGTCGGCGCGGCGTCGATCAGCAGCTGGCGGTTGTTGGCGCGCGTGAAACGCCCGTTCGCGTCCGCGGGCGCGTCGCAGGGCACGCCCATCGGTCCGATGGTAATGATGCCCAGGTCGACCTTCAGCGGGCTCGAATAGACGCCGATGCGCGGGCAGCCGTCGCAGGCATCGCCGTACGCGAGGACGCTCCGGACCTGGCGCTCGACCTCGAAGATGCGCAGCGGGAAGAAGTGGCCGTAGTTGCACGTGTCGGAAGCGGCGGCGTCCTCCTCGACTCGGTCGTGTCGCATCCCGAAGTTGTGCCCCAGCTCGTGGGCGAAGGAGTAGTTGCCCAGCGCGCAGCTGGCCTTGACCACGCTGAAGGCCCAGGCGGCGTCGACCGCCGCCACGGGGAAGTTCTCGTAGCCAAGCCCGCAGCCGTCCGCCGACGGGACGAGGGAGCTCACCAGGTCGGCCCGATGCCGATCGCGGAGCGCGGCCACGGTGGCATCGGTGCGCACCCAGTCGAGGTCCGCCTCGAGATCGCCCCCAACGGGCGTGCGGTTCACGCACTCGGCCACCACCGTCGCCGTGACGCCCGTGGGCTGGAACCCCGCGAAGACGGTGTTGAGGTTGTCCTGGAACATCGTCTCCAGGAACGCCAGCACGTTACCGACGGGAAAGAAGTCGGCGGTGCAGAGGAAGGCGTAGGTGGGGAGCGGTAGGACCAGGAGCACCGTGAGGGCGACGCGCTCGTCGCGGTCGGGACGCGGGGGAGGCGGAGGCGGCGGCTCCTTCGGGCCGGGGCGCTCGTGCTTGCGGATGGGCCGCCGCTCCTTCGGGAACTTCGACTGGTCGTACTCCGTGATCCGCACCACGTCGCCGTACACGGGCAGAATCTCGAAGACGCGCGTGTCCAACTGGATGACGCCGAACACGGTCGGCGCGGCGAAGGCGAGGGTGCCGCGGCCGTAGACCTGCGCGTCCGTCCGGCCCTTCCACACATTGAAGCGGCCGTCCTTGCGCGTCACGCCCTCCGTCGTGAGGTTCACGGTGACGTCGTCGAAGAGGCGCACCGGCACCGGGCGGCCCGGCCGCCGCGTCAGCGCCTGATCGAGGGCGGCGGAATTGACGCGGGCGAAGCGCGTGCGGACGACCTCGGGGGGCCGCTCGCGCAGGTGGGCGGGCACCCGCCCGACCAGCTGGCTCTCGTCCACCCGGACGAACGGTTGGTCCGGCGCGTCCGGCTTGGGGGGTACCGCGCAGCCGGCGAGGAAGATTACGAGGAGCACGGGGGCCAGCGTGCGGATCCGGAGCCGGGCGAGTGCCATGGTGTGCCCTCCCGGCTAACGCCCGACGCATGCGCGATGCCACCGCGGGCGAAGCGCGATGTGCGCGATTCCGCGATCGAGAACGCCTCAGGACCGGGGGTCGGGATCCGGGCCGCTTGCCCCGGGGATGGAACGCTGCCCGACTTCACGGAACGCTCGGCCAGAGTAGGATGCTCGCGCAGCTCGCCGAGCGGCGACGCCCCCTCTGATACTGTATGGCGATGCCTGATCGCCTCCCGGAGCCGTCCGTGGACCGAGAGAGCCGGCGCATTTCCTTTCGCGAGCAGCTGCCTCAGCCCTCGCTCGAGTACCGCTCCGCCGTGGGGAAGTGGCTGCGGGGCGGCGCCTCCTTGGACGAGCACGCCGGCCAGGCGGTCGGCAAGTATCCCTGGTGGAAGGTCATCTGGCTGACCGGCGTCGACTACTTCTCGACCCTCGGTTATCAGCCCGGCATCGCGCTGCTCGCGGCGGGCGCGGTGGCGCCGATCGCGACGGTGATCCTCGTTCTCGTCACGCTGTTCGGCGCCCTCCCCGTCTACGCGCAGGTCGCGAAGCGCAGCTATGCCGGGCAGGGCTCCATTGCGATGCTGGAGAACCTGCTCAGCGGCTGGAAGGGCAAGGGGCTCGTCCTCGTCCTGCTGGGCTTCGCGGCCACCGACTTCGTGATCACGATGACGCTGTCGGCCGCCGACGCGGCCAAGCACGCCATCGAGAATCCGTTCCTCCATCCGGTGCTCGACGGGCACGAGATCCTCGTCACCCTCGCGATCCTCACCGTGCTCGCGGCGGTGTTCCTGAGGGGGTTCAATGAGGCCATCGGCCTGGCCGCCGCCGCCTCGGTGCCCTATCTGCTCCTCAACCTCGTCGTCCTCGCCCGCGGGGCGCTGGAGATCATCGCACACCCGGCGCTGCTCGCCGACTGGCGCGCCGCGCTCGAGATGAAGGGCAATGTCCCCCTGCTGATCGGGGGCGCGGTGCTGGTGTTCCCGAAGCTCGCCCTGGGCCTGAGCGGATTCGAGACGGGCGTCTCCGTCATGCCGCTGATCGACGGCGGGCCGGCGGATCGGGGCCACCACCCGCGGACGGGCGATGTGCCGATGGGGCGCGTGGCCAACACGCGGAAGCTCTTGCTGACCGCGGCCGTCATCATGAGCGGCATGCTGATCCTCTCGAGCGTCGTCACCACGCTCCTCATCGCGCCGGCGGACTACGCGGAAGGCGGCAAGGCGAGCGGACGCGCCATCGCCTTCCTGGCGCACCGCTACCTCGGCACCGGCTTCGGCACCTTCTACGACGTGTCGACGATCCTCATCCTCGGTCTCGCCGGCGCCTCGGCGATGGCCGGCCTGCTGCACCTGATCCCTCGCTACCTGCCGCGCTTCGGGATGGCGCCGCGGTGGGCCGCGCTCTCGCGGCCGCTCGTGCTGCTGCTGTTCGCCATCGACGTCGTCATCACCCTGGTCTTTCGCGCGTCCGTGGAGGCGCAGAGCGGCGCCTACGCCACCGGGGTCCTGGTGCTGATCCTGTCCGCCGCCTTCGCGGCGACTCTCGCCCTGTGGCGCGAGGGCCGCCGGGGGCTGGCGACCTACACGGGCATCGTCTGCGTGGTCTTCGCCTATACCCTGGTGGACAACTGCCTGGAGCGCCCCGACGGCCTGATCATCGGGATCATTTTCACAGTGCTCTTGATGCTGGCGTGCGCGGTCAGCCGCTCGATCCGCTCGGTGGAGTTCCGCATTCCGCACGGCTACTTCGACGACGCCGAGAGCTGGCGTCTCGGGCCGGAGGTGCGGGGCAAGAAGGTGCATCTGGTGCCCATCCCCAGCGCGTCGGCCGAAGCCCGGCGCCGGAAGCGGGCGCAGATCGTGCGGCACTACAACGTGCGCGGGCCGTTCCTGTTCCTCCACGTGAACCTGCTCGACAATCGCAGCGAGTTCTCCGCCCCGCTCGAAGTGCGCCTCCGAAAGGAGGGCGAGGACTACGTGGCGGAGGTGTTCGGAGCCGTGGCCATCGCCAATACGATCGCCTACCTGAGCGAGGCCATCGATCCCATCTCGGTCTTCATCGGCCTCACCCGGCGCGACTTGATGACCCAGGCCATGCGCTACCTGCTGTTCGGAGAGGGCGAGACCGGCCTGATGGTCTACACGATTCTGCTACGCTACTGGGACTGGACCGCCGAAGACGACGTGCGTCCTCTCATCTTCTTGATGTCGGATTGAGGCTGTCCTCTCAGTTGCTTCCGATCTCTCACAGCCATCGACGCACTCGCCTCCTGTAGCTCCGCCATTCGTCACCGAAGTGTCGCTCCAGTTGCTTTTCCTCGCGGCGGATGAATCGATCGATGAGGGGGAGGTGTAGCGCGGTAGCGACCAGGGCCGTTGGCGATCCGAGCAGCAGTGCCGCTCCGAAGAAGATGAAGATGTTGCCGCCAAGATACAGCGGATTCCGCGAGAAGCGATACGGGCCCGAGGTGATGAGCGCGCGTTGGGGTTCAAGCGAGATCACGCGCATCTTGTGAACATAGAAGTGGAATGTCGCCCAGAGGCGCACGAGAAAGCCGAGCGCCAGAAGGAGCAATCCTGCCGCCTTCGCCAGAGGGAAACTGAGCGCGGAGAGGCCGAGGAGCGGGTCCACGAGCGTGCCCAGGTACGCGAGACCGAGCCCCACGATGACGACGCCGACGTTGTGAAGAGCGCTCTTCAGAAGAGTCGCGGACATTCCTGGGGTCCCCGTCTTGACAGGTGTTTTAGAACATGTATTCTAGTTCATGTGCCGAGACCGTCGCAGTTCGACGAAGAGGAGATCATCGGGGTCGCGGGTCGGTTGATGGCCGCCCGCGGGCCCTCCGGTGCGACGATCGGAGCCATCGCGCGGTCCGTGGGCGCGCCAACGGGTTCGATCTACCACCGATTCGCCTCCCGGGACATCCTGCTCGCCACCGTCTGGCTCCGCGCCGCCGCGGCCTTCCAGAACGCGTTCTTCGAGCGGCTCGCGGGCACCGCGCCGCGAGACGCCGGGCTCGAGGCGGCGCTGTACATGGCGGAGCGGGTGCGCGAACACCCGGGCGAGGCCCGACTGCTCTTCCTCCACCGACGAGCGGACTTCGTCGACCGCGGGTGGCCCGCCACCTTCCGCCGCCAGGCCGCTCAGCTCGCGCAGCAGATCGAAACCGAGCTCCACGCGTTCAGCCGGCGCCTCTGCGGCCGAGAGGACGCGAGGACGGTTCGGATGGTCGCCTACGCGGTGATCGAGGCGCCCTTCGCGGCAATCCGTAGTCACGTCGCGGCCAAGGAGAGGCCTCCACCCTATGTGGATCTGCTGATCCGGGCCACGTACGAAGGCATCATGGATCTTCTCTTGAAGGGGGACAAGCCGTGAGCACCAGCGAGAATGTCCAGGTCATGCTCGAGATCTTTGACGCGATCGAGCGCCGCGACCCGCAGCGGGTCGTCGCGCTCTGCCAGCCCGACGTCGTCTTCCACTGGCCGCCATCACTGCCCTACGGCGGCGTCTTCCCCGGTTCCGCGTGGGCGGATACCTGGGTCCCCCTGCAGCCGTCGGAGGCGGAGCGGAGGATGGATCCCCGCGTCGTCGCGGCCGGCCCGGAGGAAGTCGTCGTCCTCTGGCAGCAGCGGGGAGTCAGCCCGACCGGGGAGCGGTTCGACAGTCCGGTGATCGGTCTCTATCGCGTGAGCGAAGGAAGGCTGGCCCGAGCCCAGATGTTCTACTTCGACACCCCGGCCTTGATCGACTTCCTGGGCCGAGCCACGGGTCCCTCCCAGCGAGAGTGAGGCTGCGCCGACCGGGCGCGCCCGTGAGCTGACCTCGGGAAGCCTACGTCAGGCGACCCGCTGCCGAGCGTGCCGCAGCTGGAGCAGCGACGCGATGTGGCCGATCGTCCATAGCGGCACGAGAAAGGTCGGGATCAGGCTCAGCGGCAGGAGCCCCATCGATGCCACCGGCGTGGCCGGCGCGAAGATCCCGAGCGCGGAATTGCTGGTCAGCACGCCCGTCCCGATCGCGCCGGCGAAGTCGAGCAGCCCGCCGAGGTTCAAGAGCAACACGCGCCGCCGCCAGTTCGGATGCTCGTGGAGCATGGCGCGCAGGACGAACACCGCCGCAACGCCGACCGCCACATCCCCGGCCCCGGCGGGGAAGGCGAACAGGGCCGGGAGCAAGCCGAGGCCGTAGAGATACAGGAACGTGCCGCCGAGCACGCGCCAGGTCTGCACGGCGGTGAGCATCCTCAGATCGAGCCCGAGGACGAAGGACCGGAACCCCGGCGAGACCAGATAAGCGACGCTGAACAGTGCCGGCGGCACGACGATCGCCGCCAGGATCGGCAACGGCGGCCGCCCGGGGCCGGCTTCGAAGACTTCCGCCGCTCCGGCGGCGACGATCGCCAGGAGCCAGATCACGCCGATGACGATCAGCGAGATGACCAGGCCGGAATGCGGTTGCGACGGCTCGATCGAGGAGTGGTGGCGTCGAGCCGAGCCCGTGTCGATCGCGGAGCTCATGGTTGTCTCCTCCCCGGGCGTACGAGCTTGAAGTTGAAATCCGCGGACCCGAAGAGCCCGTAGAGCCTGAGCCAGATCGGCATCAGCTGCTCGGTCGCTCGGGCCGCGGTGATGTCGCCGAGGTCGATGATCGTCGTCCAGCCAAAATCGCGCAGCAGCGCCTTGACCGTCTCCTTGGCGCCCTCGTTGTTGCCGCAGACGAAGACGTCGTGATCGGCGCCGGCGCGCGCCGGATCGACCATCACCCGGCAGTTGCATGTGTTGAGCGCCTTGACCACCTTGGCCATCGGGAATTCGCGCTGCAGGCGTTCGCCGAGGGAATCCGTGTTGCAGATGGTAAGGGTGGGCGGCTGGCTATCCAGGTCCAGCGGATTCGCGACGTCGATCAGCACTTTGTCCACGAGATCCTGCGGCGCGACCGAGTGCAGCGCGGCCGGCGACACCGCGCCCTGGGTACAGTTGAGCAGCATGTCGCCAAACGCGGCCGCCTCGCGAAACGTCCCGACGTGTCCCCGCGCGCCCGTGCGCTGCCGCCAGGCTGCCGCCTCCTTGTTGTCAGCGCTGCGCGAGCCCATCATCACGTCATGACCCAGTTCGGCGACGCGGGTCGCCAAGGTCTGGCCGACCATCCCGGTCCCCAGGACTCCGTACCGCATGCTGATCCCTCCCCTGGGTAGTCGAACTGCCGGACTCGAGATCGACATGGCACGCGGCCTGGCCTGGGCGTAACGTTGGCCCAGCGACGCCCCGCGGCGACGAGGAGGCAGCGGATGGCCCTGATGAAAGCGGTACAGGTGAGCAAGGCCGGTGGGCAATTCGAGCTGGTCGAGCGCCCGATTCCGGAGCCCGGGCGCGGGCACGTCAGGATCAGGGTGGAAGCCTGCGGGATCTGCCACAGCGATGTCCTGGTCAAGGATGGGCTCTGGCCGGGCTTGCCGTATCCCCGTGTGCCAGGCCACGAGATCGCGGGACGCGTCGATGCCCTCGGCCCGGACGTCGCTCGCTGGAAGACGGGCCAGCGCGTCGGAGTCGGCTGGCACGGTGGGCATTGCTTCACGTGTAATCCCTGCCGCCGAGGGGATTTCATCCTGTGCCGGTTCGAGAAAATCACCTCCATCAGCTTCGATGGCGGCTACGCCGACTATGTGATCGCGCCCGCCGAGGCCGTGGCCGCGATCCCGGAGGGACTATCCGCCGAAGAGGCCGCCCCGCTTCTCTGCGCCGGCGTCACCGTGTATAACCCGCTGCGGAATTCCGGGGCGCGGCCGGGGGACCTGGTCGTGATCCAAGGCATCGGGGGCCTAGGGCATCTCGGGATTCAGTGTGCTCAGCGCATGGGCTTCCGGACCGTCGCCGTCGGGCGGGGCGGGGACAAGGGGCCTCTGGCCAGAAAGCTCGGCGCGCACGAGTACGTCGACACCAGCGCCGGCGCCCCGGCCGAGGCGATCCAGAAGCTCGGGGGCGCGCGCGTGATCCTGGCGACGGCCCCTGACGCCGCATCCATCTCCGCGCTGATCGACGGTCTGGCCCCCGGCGGCAAGCTGATCGTCGTCGGGGTCGCTCCCGAACCGCTGTCGGTCAGCCCGCTGCAGATCGTCTTGTCCCGGCGCACTATCCAGGGCTGGCCGTCCGGGACCGCCAAGGATTCCGAGGACGCCCTGCAGTTCGCCGCCTTGACCGGGGTGCGCCCCATGATCGAGCGCTATCCTCTGGAGAAGGCCGCCGATGCGTACGAGCAGATGATCAGCGGACGGGCGCGGTTTCGCGTGGTGCTGACCGTACACCCGTAGCCGACAAGGAAACCGAGGTGCGGTCGTGAAGAGCAAACGCAATCCGGCGATTGTGACCATAGCGGTCGTGTTCGCGGTTTTGGGCGGTACCGCCGTCACCGCGCAGGACAAATCCGCCGTGCAAGTGCCGGGTGGGCTCGCGCTCTCTGAGTTCAAGGGATACGAAACCTGGCAGGTTGTTTCCGTCAGTCATCCCGCAGGGGGTGAGGGGATGAGCGCCAACGAGCTGCTCAACGTGATCGTCGCCAATCCCGTGATGATCAAGGCCTACCAAGCCGGCATTCCGGGCAACGGGAAACCGTTCCCCGACGGCTCCAAGAACGCGAAGATCCAATGGAGAGTGAAGAAGAGTGCGGAGGCCCCCGTTCCGACGATGGTGCCGGATACGTTGACAGACGTCGCGTTCATGGCGAAGGATGGGAAGAGATTCTCGGACAGCGGCGGATGGGGATACGCCATGTTCAACTATGACGCTGCGTCCGACAAGTTCACGCCCGAGGGGACAGGCGCCAAGTGCGGGGCCGCGTGCCACACGATAGCCAAGGCAAAGGATTACGTCTTCACAAGGTACGAGAAAAAGTAGGAGCGACGCCCATGTCCCCATCGGCCACGCCGGAACCCGTCATCCGTCAGATCGTCGATACCATGCGGGCGCTGGCCGGCCTGCATCCCGGCTTCCGTCCCGTGCACGCCAAGGGCCTGGTCTGCTCGGGCATGTTTCGTGCCCCGGCGGAGGCTCGCCGCGTGACGCGGGCGCCGCACTTCGCCGGTCCCGCGGTGCCGACGACCGTGCGCTTCGCCAACAGCAACGGCAACCCCGACGTGCACGACGGTGTCCCCAACGGGCGCTCGATCGCCGTCAAGTTCCGGCTCGCCGGCGGCAAGGGCGCCGACGTCCTCGCCAACTCCGTCGAGGGGTTCATCGCGCGGACGCCCGAGGAGCTGCTCGAGTTTCTTCGGGCGCAGCTCCCGGATCCGGCCACCGGCCGGCCCGACCCCGACGCGGTCCCGCGCTTTCTCGCCGGCCACCCCGCCGGCCGCGCGTTCGTCGAGCGGTTGATGAAGAGGGCGGTGCCGGCCAGCTATGCGCAGGTGACCTATCATGCCGAGCACGCCTTCCGCTTCACTGCCGCGGATGGCACGAGCCGGTTCGGCCGCTATCGCTTCGTGCCCGAGGCCGGGGAGGCCTTTGTCGCTCCCGACGAAGCCGGCAAGCGCAGCCCGAGCTTCCTGCGCGAGGAGCTGGAAGGCCGGCTGCGGGCCGGCCCGGTGGCGTTCCGGCTGCTCCTGCAGCTGGCCGAGGCCGGCGACCCAACGGACGACGTCACCGCGCTGTGGCCGGAGGGGCGGCCCCAGGTCGAGCTGGGGCGTCTGGAGATCACAGCCGTCTCGCCGACGAGCGCGGCCGATGAGCGGCGCTTGATCTTCGACCCGGCCAACTGCACGGATGGGATCGATCTCTCGGCCGATCCGATCCTGCAGGCCCGGTCGGCCGCCTACGCCATCTCCTACGAGCGGCGCACCAAGGGCGAGTGAAGCGGGAGTTCGCCGGCCCGATCGGCTAAAGCGCGCGGGCCGCGGCCAGGATCTCCTCGTCGCTCGGGAACTTGGAGAGGTCTTCGAGCCGCTCGCCGGCCTCGACGTGCAGCCACCGCACGGTCCCATCGCGGTCGAGGAGGACGTGCCCGCCCATCTGCATGCCGTGCGTGGCCGCGATCTGCTGGTCGACCTCGGTCATCTCGAAGCCATCCCGCTTGTTCAGGGTTTCCATCGCCACGAAGGGATTCTGCGGCTCCGGCAGCTCTCCGGTGGGGTTCATCTTCATCCCCTGGATCTGGCCCATCGTGATCTTCCCCGCGGCCCACGAGGCTTCCGATTCCTTCTCGACGAGCACGCCGGCGGGCAACCCGAACGACTGGTGCATCGCCGCCTCCGGGTCCGCAGTGAGGAGCACGCGCGCGGGGCGATACTTGAAGTAGAGGCGCGCCCGTTCCAGCGGGGTATTGACCACCGCCATCGTCTCCACGCCCAGCGCCTTGAGCTTGTCCTGCGTGGTGCCCAGCTGCGTGAGCTGGCGACGGCAGAAGGGGCAGTGCAGTCCCCGGAACATGGCGATCAGGACCGGGCTGCGACCGCGATAGTCGTCGAGCGAGACCTGGCCCTCGCGATTGACCGCGGGGAGGGCGAAGTGGGGCGCGGGATCACCGGGACGAAGCGGCTTGGGTGCCATCAGCAGAGTTCCTTTCGATTCGGGTCAGGTTCGCGTCAGTCCAGGAATGGCAACACAACGAGCGCATCAGGCTCGAGCCCGGCGCGCTCGCACACCGCCTGGGCCTTCTGCATGAACTCTTCGGCGCGGCCGTCGTCGCCGAGATCCAGGTGGACGGTGGCGAGGCCATCGTAGCAGGGAAAGAGGAGCTGGGGCTCGTCGGCTTCCTCGGCGAGGGCGAGCGCTTCGCGGTAGTGGGCGATGGCGCGGGTCGGATCGCCGTGACACTGGTAGATCTGCCCGAGGACTATCAGGGGCACCGCCAGGTGATCGAGCTGCCCCAGACGCCGGTCGAGATCGATCGCGGTGTGCGCCGCGCCGATGCCCTGCTCGTCGCAGCGGTTGGTGAGGGCGCAGTAGGCCACCGCGAGGTTCGCGTAGAGGCGCGACTGGAAGCCGAGGTCGCCGATCTTCTTGGCCGTCTCCAGGCCGGCGGCGCAGGTCTCGATCGCCCGGGCCGGATCGAGCGTGCTGTAGAGCACGCTCAGGTTGGCGAGGCCGCGACAGGCGGCCTGCAGTAGCCCGCTCTCCTGGGCGAGGGCCACGCTGCGCTCGATATGGGAGACCGCCTCCTCCATCTGGCCCAAGCGGGCAAAGGCGACGCCCAGCGTGTTGTGGCTCTGCGAGGCGGCGGTGGCTGCTTCCGCGCGCCCCTCGGCGTCGAGCGCGGGGGCGGCGGCGAGTTGCTCGGCGTGCCGGCGCGCCTGCTCCGCCCACTCGACGGCGCGCTGGCTGTCGCCGCTGCGGAAGGCCTGCCGGCCCATCTCCTGGTAGAGGTGCGCCCGCTCGATGTGCTCGGGGTGGGCGTCGAGCAGGGCGAGGCCGGACTCGAAGCAGCGGAGCGCGCGGGCGCGGTCGCCGGCGTCCCAGTGAAGGCTCCCCATCTTGCGGAGCACGCGGGCCCGCGCCGTAGCGTCGGCCACCGCGCGGTAGCCGGCTTCGACGATCTCGTACTCGCCGAGCGCGGCCGCGCGCCGTCCGGTCGGGCCGAGCAGACCGGCCATCCGCTCCCGCACGGTGAGCCGCTCCTGCTCGACACCGTCGCAGCGCGCGAGGGCGTCCAGCGCCCGCTGATAGTGCTGGATGGCGTCCGCGTTGGCATACATCCCGCGCGCCCAGTCGCCGGCCGCCGTCAGATAGCGCGCGCCCCGGTGGGTGTCGGCGCCGAGCGAGAAGTGATGGCCGAGGGCCACGAGCTGCTCGAGGCTCTCCGGCGCGCCCGCGCTCTGCGCCTCGAGGCCCGCCCCCACGCGGTCGTGTAGCTCGGTGCGACGGGCCACGAGGATGTTCTGGTAGACGATTTCCTGCAGGAGCCCGTGGCGGAAGCGGTGTTCCGGCCCGGGCGTCACCATCTCGGCGCGGGTGAGGGCCTCCAGCGCCGCGTCCACCGCGGCGGGCTCGGCCGAGACGGCCTTGAGCAGGGGCACCTCGAAGCGAGGCCCGATCACCGCCGCTTCCTGGATGACCCGGCGCTCCGCGGTCTCGAGGCGATCCAGGCGCGCGAGCAAGAGCCCGTGGAGGGTGGTGGGTACCTGCGCGGTCGCGGCCTCCGCGGTGCAATGCCACGCCTGACCGTCGCGCACCAGCACGCCCGCCGCGACGAGGGCGCGCACCACCTCCTCGAGGTAGAGCGGGTTGCCGCCGGCCCGCTCGAGGATGAGGGCTCGCAGGTGCTCGGGGAAGCGGCGTGACGCGTCGCCGAACCACGCGGCCAGGAGGTCCTCGCTGCTCGCGGGCGAAAGCGGCATCAGCTCGATCCCGGTGTGCGGGGCGCGGCCGGTGTCGAGCGCGTCCGGATCGAGCGTCGGGCGATACATGAGAAGGACCAGGAGCGGCCGCTCGGCGAGCCGATCGGCCAGCGCGCCCAGGAGCTCGATGGAGGCGGCGTCGGCCCAGTGCAGGTCCTCGACAACCAGCACCAGCGGGCCGGCGGCCAGCCGCCGCTCCACCAGGGCGCGGCTGGCCATGTAGATCTGGCGCTTGAGTTGCTCGGGCTCCAGATGGTGGATGCGCGCGTCGTCGTGCTCGAGCCCGAACACGCGGATGAGCGCGGCCACCATCGCCGCGCGATCTTCGGCGTCGACGCCGAGCGTTTGCAGGCCCGCCGCCAGCTTGCGCCGCGCGACGTCGACGGAATCGCCGTGCTCAACCTCGTAGGCGTCGCGCAGGAGCGCGGCCACCGCCCCGTAGGTCTGCTCGCCCAGCGCCGAGCAGGCCGCTCGCCGGATGGCGACGCCGTCGAGGCGGCCGGTGGCTTCGAGGCGCGCGAAAAATTCCCGCTGCAGGCGCGATTTTCCCGCGCCGGGCTCGCCGATGAGGCTCAGCACCTGGGCGCGCCCCGCCCGCACCTCGTCGAAAACCACCTCCATCCGTCGCAGCTCGCGCTCGCGGCCCACGAGGGGCGCGGCCAGCCCGAGGCCCTCGAGGCCGCGGGCCGAGCGCCGGGCCGCGAGCGGGCCCAGCAGGCGATGGACCGCTACCGGCTCGCTCTTACCCTTGAGCGCAATCGCCTCGCGCGGGGCGAACGCGAAGGCGTGCTGGGTGAGCTGATACGTCGCCTCGCCGATGAAGATCTCGCCCGAGGGCGCCGCGCTCTGCAGCCGTGCGGCGGTGTTGACGGTGTCGCCGGTCACCGCGTAGGCGGCGTCCGCGGTCGCGCCGATCCGGCCAGCCACCACCGGGCCCGTGTTGACCCCGATGTGGAGCGCGAGCGGCCGCCCCACGCGCCGCTCCCAGCGGCGGTTGAGCGTGTCCATCCGGTCGCGCATCAGGAGGGCCGCGCGCAGGCCGCGCTCGGGATCGTCCTCGTGCGCGCGCGGCGCGCCGAAGACCGCCATGACGGCGTCGCCCACGAACTTCTCGAGGAAACCCTCGTAGCGCTCGATCGACGCCGACATTTCCCGAAACAGGTCACCCTGGATGGCGCGCACGTCCTCGGGATCGAGCCCCTCGCTGAGCGCGGTGAACCCGGCCAGGTCCGCGAAGAGCACGGTGACCGGGCGGCGGTCGCCGTCGGACGCCGGGGTCGGCGCGGCCGGCGAGGGTGGTGGCGGCGGTGCGGCGGCGAGCCGCGCGCCGCATTTCGGGCAGAACGCGAAGTCGGCAGGCGCTTCGAAGCCGCAGCCACTGCACGTCATGGTGCTGCGGATGATACGCGATCTTCGCTACTATGGAAGCATCGCACGACGGGAGCTGCCCGAGAAGGAGGAGTGCCATGTCCCGCACCCTGACCGACATCGCCATCACCCGCCTCTCCCCCGCGCTCGGGGCCGGGGTCGTCGGCCTCGATCTCGCGCACCCGCTCGACGCGGCAACGGTAGTGCGCGTGCGCGAGCTGTTCCAGGAACACCACATGCTCTGCTTCCGCGACCAGCGTCTGAGCGATGACGAGCTGATGGCCTTTTCGCAGCAGTTCGGTCCGCTCGAGGCCTTCCCCGAGAAGGACAAGACGAAGGGGAAGATCGAGGTCTACAACGTCGCCAACGTGTCGTCCGAGGGGCAGCATCTGCCCGAGGAGGACCCCCGGGTCATCTTCCAGCGCAACAACGCACGCTGGCACACGGACAGCTCGTATCGCTTCGTGCCGTCGCTGGCTTCCCTCCTCTACGGCGTCGAGGTGCTGCCGGACGGGGCCGCAGGCGGTGAGACGGGCTTCTCGAACACGCTGCTCGCGTACGAGGCCCTGCCGGATGACATGAAGCGCCGCCTCGAGCCGCTACACATGGTGCATAGCTACGAGGGCATTCGGCGGCTGGAGCCTTCGATGCCCCCGACGTCCCCGGCGGAGCGGGACGCCTTCCCGCCCGTCACGCATCCGCTGATCCGCGTCCATCCCGACCGGAACGGGCGGCGCTCGCTCTACTTCACCTGCAACACCTCACGCGAGATCGGCGGCGGCACGCTCGAGGAGGGCCAGCGGCTGCACGAGTGGCTGCGTGAGTGGGTCGATCAGCCGCGCTTCTGCTACTACCACCGCTGGCGGCTGGGCGATCTGGTGATGTGGGACAACCGCTGCCTCCTGCATCGCGCGATCCCGTACGACTACGCGAAGCACCGGCGGGTGCTGCGGCGGACCACGGTGGCGGGCAGCGGGCCGGTGGTCGGGCCCTACTCGGTGCGGGCGTAGCGCGGATTACTCCGTGTCCCCTTGCGGCAACCGACTATAATTCTGGGCGTGACCGGCTAGTCCCGGGCCACCCAGGAGGCGGGCATGGAATTCGATCGGCGACCCGATAGCTTGCCCTTCCACGATCCAACCGAAGAGGCGCCGGACACGGTGGTGCCCTCGCAGGACGCGCGGATCCGGCACCTCCAGCGCGTGCCGCTCTTCAGCGGGTTCGACGAGGCCGAGCTGCGCCGGGTAGCCGAGCTCTCGCGGATCGTGGAAGTCGCGGCCGGGACCACGGTGACGCAGCTCGGCGAGCCCGGGGACTCCTTCTTCCTCATCATCGACGGGGCGGTGACGGTGCGCACGCCGGTCGGAGCCGGGAGCCAGCTCCAGCCGGGCGACTTCTTCGGGGAGATGAGCCTGCTCGACGGGGAGCCGCGCTCCGCGACCATCGTGGCGGCGACGGAGGTCCGGCTGCTCATCGTCGACCGCACGCAGTTCTGGCGGCTGCTGGAGCAGATGCCTGACCTGGTGCGGCGAATCCTCACGATCCTCTCGCGGCGCGTGCGGCGCCTGGAGCAGACGGTGCACGCCATGGTCCGGGGCTCGAATCCGCCCTGACGCTGTCCGGCGCGGCGAACGACATTCCCCCACCGCCGCGCCCTTCCTTGACCCGCGCGCCGCACCCGGCTAGGCTCCCACCAGAGCGTCCCACCCATGAACCGCCGCCGGGGCGTCCGCTGGCATCTCGTGCAGCTCCAGCTGGTCAGCCTCGTGCCGATCGGCCTCTTCACGGCGGCTTTGCTCTACCTCCACTGGCAGGCTCAGGAGCACGAGCGCCAGCGCGCGCAGATCGAGTCGGTGCGGCTCTTGGCGGCGTCCGTGGACTATGCTCTCGATAGCACGGTAGAGCGCCTGGCGATCTTCGCGAGGCTCTGGGCGTCGAGCGGGCTGAGCAAGGAGGCGATCCACGCCCAGGCGAAGGAGTCACTCACGGCCAATGCCGAGTGGGGCAGCTTTTTTGCACTGGATGCCGATGGGCGAGGAGTGTTCCGGGCCGATGCCCCGCTGGGCGCGCTCATGCCTTCGGGGCCGCCGTTCGCACAGTGGGCGCCCGTGTTCGAAGAGCGGCGGCCGGTGGTCTCCGACCTCTTCTTCCGTGAAGATACCGGGGTGCACTCCGTCGCGGTGGGGGTACCGGTGATTCGCGGCGGCGCGGTGAGCCACGTGCTGATCGCCCTGCTCGACCTGCGCTGGTACGACCTGCTCCTGAAACGCCCGGGCGAGCCCGCGGACGCCGTCGCGGGCCTCTTCGATCGTAAGTTCGTCTTCGTCGCGCGCAGCGTGGAAGGGGAGGAGCGGCGCGGAAAGGATCCCTCGGAGGGATTCGTCGACGCGATGAAGAGCAAGCCCGTGGGCCTGGCCCGCTTCACCAACCTCAACCGCACCGCCGTCTACACGGCGTGGGCGTTCTCGCGCCACGGCTGGGGCGTAGGTTTCGCGACGCCCTCGGCCCCGGTGGACAACGCCTTCTGGCGCTACTTGCTGCTGTTCGGCTTTCTCTGGGCGGCGGCGATGGGCGTGGGGGTGCTCTACGCGCTCGCCAAGACCCGGCCCTTCGTGGGCGCGCTGGAGACCGTCGAGGCCCAGGCCGAATACGTCGCTGCGGGCGGGCGCATCGAGAGCCTGCCCGACTCGCGCGTGGACGAGGTGAACCGAGCGCTGGGCGCGCTGGAGCGAGCGAGCGCGCGGCTCCAGGCGACGACGCGGGAGCGCGACCGCTCGCTGGAGACCGAGCGCGAGGCGCGCGCCGCCGCGGAGGCGGCCAACCAGGCCAAGGACGAGTTCCTGGCCATGCTCGGGCACGAGCTGCGGAATCCGCTGGCGGCCATCGCCAACGCCACCGCGATCGTGCGCGGCGCCGGGCGCACGCCGGAGCAGCTCGACTTCGCCACCGGCGTGATCGAGCGCCAGAGCCGGCACCTTCAGCGCCTGATCGACGACCTCCTCGATGTGGGCCGCGTCATGACGGGCAAGATCCACCTGGAGCGCGTGCCGGTCGATCTGGCCGCGAGCGCGCGCAGCGTGGTGCAGTCCACCGGGAGGTTGGCGGGCCGCCGGGTGGAGGTGGACGCGGCGCCGGTCTGGGTGCAGGGCGACCAGACCCGCATCGAACAGATCCTGACCAACCTGCTCGCCAATGCCGCGCGCCATACGCGCGCGGACGGGCGCATCCGCGTGAGCGTGGCCCGCGAGGGCGACGACGCGGTGCTCGTGGTGAGCGACGACGGGCAGGGGATCGCGCCGGAGAACCTGGGGCGCGTCTTCGAGCTCTTCTTCCAGGCCGAGGCGACGGCGGACCGCGCCACGGGCGGGCTCGGCATCGGGCTCACGCTCGTGAAGCGCCTGGCCCGCTTCCACGGGGGCGACGTGACGGCGGCCAGCGGCGGCCGCGGGCAGGGCGCCACCTTCACGGTGCGGCTGCCCGCCATCGCCGGGCCGCCGGCCGCGGCGGATCGGAGGGCGCCTGCGGCGGCCGGGCCGGCCGAGACCATCCTCGTGGTCGAGGACAACGCCGACGCGCGCGAGAGCCTCTGCCTGGCCCTGGAGCTCCGAGGTCACCGGGTGCTGCCGGCCGCCGATGGCGCCGCCGCGCTGGAGGTGCTGGAGCGCGAGCGTCCGCGGGTGGCCGTGCTCGACATCGGGCTGCCCGGCATGGACGGCTATGAGCTGGCGCGCCGCATGCGCGCGGCGATGGGGGACGCGATCGTGCTCGTGGCCCTAACGGGCTACGGCGCGGCGCAGGACGGGGCCGAGGCCGCGAAGGCCGGCTTCGACCGGCATCTGATCAAGCCGGTCGACGTCGAGGAGCTCGTGCGCGTGCTGGCGGAGACGCGGCGCGCGCGAGCCCCGCGGCGGCTACGCGCCCCTGAGTGCTAAGCGGATAGCGGGGAGCCCCGCGCTGCAGGGCTCCCCGCTCGCAACGCTCTAGCAGAACGCCGGGGCCACCGCCTCCAGCTTCGCGCGCAGGCCGGGGCCGAGCTTGCCCACCGTGGCCAGGAAGTTCGGGTGGGTGATGCCCGAGCCGATGTATGTCCAGCGGAGGGCCTTCATCTGGGCTTCGGAGAACCGCTCGCGCTGCTCCGGGGTCAGGTGGCGCCCCGTCGCCCGCTCGAAGCTGTCGAGGTCGAGCTGGGTCTGCTGCTGCATCCCGGCGTCGATGAAAGCCCCGATCTCGAGATATTCGTCCACGGCCTTTTGGATGTCTTCGGGCGCGGCGGCCGCCGCCAGCTCCTCGACCATCAGCGTGTCGAGCTTGGTGTGCTGGGCCTCTTCCATCCAGTGATGCTTCAGCAGGCTCTTGAACTGGGGATCCAGGTCCTGGTCGTCCTTGATCGACTCGAGATAGTGCTGCTGGACGAACCACTCGATGTGGAGCGTGAGGAGCGCCACCGCCAGCGGGCTATAGCTGAGCACCTTGGCCGCCACAGCCGCCGGCGGCCCGATCACGTCGCAGCGGTGGCCGAAGCCCGCGTCGAACTCTTCGCGGAAGCGCTTGAAGAGTTGGATGTGCTTGGCCTCCTCGCTCGCGAACTGGATGAGCGCCCGGGTCCGGTAGTCGTCCGCCGCCAGCCGCGGCCGCGCGTGGTCGAGCACGAAGGGGAGGATGAACTCCTCCACGAGCCCGAACATGACGAGATAGCCGAGCCCGCGGATCTGGTTCAGCGTGCGCTCCTCCTTCGTGGTGAGGAAGTCGAGCTTTCGCACGCCGGCCAGGGCCTCGGGCAAGAAGGGCTTCGTGAAATCGAGCCGCTTGTCGTCCCCGATGATGTCGTCGATCTTCCAGTTGACTCGCTGCGATGTCGCCAGGACACCTTCGTACGTGTAGGTTCCCATCTGTTCCCCCTTGTTGCCGGTTGCGCCGGCGTTCACGGTGTATGGGCAAGCGGCGTGCCACGCCCCGAAACCCTGAATTCGTGACGTTTTCGCCGCGCCGGGGCGCGACCGGGAGAAGTGCCCGCGCTCGGTCAGGCAGGTTGCCGTATCTATGGGTGGCGGGAGCGCTAAGCGCGCTTGATGCCGGTGAGCACGAACACGCCGACGACGACCAGCACCGCCCCCACCACCACGCGCCACCCGAGCGGCCGGCGCCCGCTGGGGAAGAAGAACGTCAGCGCCAGCACGAAGAGCGGCGCCGTTCCGATGAGGGGTGTCACCACGCTCACGTCGCCGAAGCCGAGGGCGACGATCAGGAGGAACACGCCGGTGTTTTCCGCGATGCCGCCGCCGATCAGGTAGGCGAGGCTCCTCCGGTCGCAGCGGAGCGCGTGCCAGTTGCCGGAGGCGACGACGAAGGCGGTCGCCGCGACCAGCCCCGCGGTGGTATTGATGGCCGCGTCGAACACGGGGCCCGTCTGGCTGAGCCCGAGCTTGCGGATCACCTGCACCGCGCCGAAGCAGGTCGCGGCGAGGAACGGGTAGATGAGGTACCGGGGCGGGAAGCCCACGTAGCGGCCGCTCAGCGAGAGCAGCACCGTGCCCGCGACGATGACCACCGTACCCGCGAGGATCGGGAGCGTCACGCGCTCGCCCAGGATGGCGATCGCGAAGGCAGTGGCGACGAGCGGGGTCATGTTGAGGATGGACGAGGCCACGGGCGCGCCCACCTTGTCGATGGCGACCACCCGGAACAGGCGGCCCCCGGCCGTGCCGATCAAGCCCGAGGCCACGAAGTAGGGCACCGTGCTCCAGTCGAACGGGCGCGGCACGAGCAGCAGCACCGCGGACCAGAGGCCCACCACGCCGACGGCCACGTTGATCCAGAAGGCGGCGTAGAAGTTCGAGCGCTGCAGGCCCTGCTGGATCAGCAGGGAAGCGATCGCGGAGAAGAGTGCGCTGCCCAGGGCGAGGAGGTGGGGGGAGGAGGGCACCGCGACGACGGTAGCACGGCCGGGTTACGATAGAGATACCTATGGGCGCCTTCGAGACGGCTCCCGCCGACCTCAAGCCCCTGCTGGGCGAGCGTATCAGCGGGCTCGGCCTCAAGCTCGAAGGCTCGCCCATGGAGCGCTACGTCGCCGACCTCTACCGGGAGCTCGAGGCGAAAGGGCTCAAGCGCTTCCGCCCGCTCACGTACCTCACCGACGAGTGGGGGTGCCCGTCCGAGGAACCCATCATCGGGATCCCGTTCTACCTGGCCGATGCCAAGCTGGCGCGGCTCGAGAAGGAGCTGGACGATCTCGAGGACGCCCGCGAGATCCGCATGTACCTGCGCCACGAAGCGGGCCACGCTTTCAACTACGCCTACAAGCTCTTCGAGACCCCCGAGTGGCGCGAGCGGTTCGGGCCCTTCAATCGGCCGTACCGCGATCGGTACCGCCCCGTCCCGTTCCATCGCGGGTTCGTGCGGCACATGGAGGGCTGGTACGCGCAGAAGCACCCCGACGAGGACTTCGCCGAGACCTTCGCGGTCTGGCTCACGCCGCGCTCGCGATGGCGCCAGCGCTACCGGGGGTGGCCGGCGATGGACAAGCTGCGCTACGTCGATCGCGTGGTGCGTAAGGTCGGCGACACCGAGCCCGTCGTACGACTGGCCTCCACCGACATCACGGTGGAAGAGATGAACATGACGGTGGAGGAGTTCTTCCGCTCCCAGGAGCCCGAGGCGCCGCCCGTCGACGTCGCGCTCGAGCACGACCTCGCCGATCTCTTCGTCCGACGCCGCAAGGGTCTGCGGCCGGCGGCCGACTTCGTCCGCGAGCACCGGGCCGGCCTCATCAACAAGGTCGAGTACTGGACAGGAGTGCGCCGCAGCGTGGTGCGCGCGCTCGTGGATCGCATCGTGGAGGCGAGCGAGCGCCAGCGCCTCGCGGTGCCCGCCGGCGCGGAGGCCGCCACCCTCGTCGAGCTGACCACGTACGCGACCACCCTCTCCATGAATTTCCTCACCCACGGGAGCTTCGTGCCCCGCGCGCGCCGCCGCACCGCGCGGTCGCGGACGCACGCCCCCGCCGGGCAGCCGTGAAGATCGTCGTCGCCCACGCCGCCGACGAGACCGTCGATCCGCCCCGGGGTCGGCGGCCGGCCCACAAAACGGACGTGCAAGAAATCGCGCACGTCTTGCGTGGCGCCGGTCACGAGGCGTCCGGCATTGCCGTCGACGGCACGCCCGACTGCCTGCGCGCGCTCTCGCAGCTGAAGGCCGATCTCGTCTTCAACCTGGTGGAATCGTTCGGGGATGACAATTCCAAGGAGGGACACGTCGCGGCGTACTACGACCTTCTGGGTCTGCCCTACACGGGCTCGGGCGCCCGGGGGCTCATCATCGCCATGGACAAGGCGGTGACCAAGAAGATCCTTGGATTCCACAACGTCGTCAGCCCGAAGTTCGCCGTGTTCTGGCGCGGGCGCCTCGACTTCGATGCGGACAACGTCGAGTTTCCCGTCATCGTGAAGCCCCTGCGCGAGGACGGTTCCATCGGCATCGGCTTCAACGCGATGGTCGGCAACATCAAGGAGCTCATGGAGCGCATCAACGAGCTCACGAGCGAGTTCAACGGGCCGATCCTGATCGAGCAGTACATCGAGGGGCGGGAGATCTACATGGGCGTGATCGGGAACACGCCGCCGGAGGCGCTGCCGCCCGTCGAGCTGGATCTATCCCACCTGCCGAAGGGCACGCCGCGGATCGCCGGCACGGAAGTGAAGTGGAACGAAGGCACGCGCGCCTATCGCGGCAGCAAGGTGCGTATCCCCAAGCTGCTCAAGCCCGTCCAGGAGACCATGGAGCGCTATGCCCTCACCGCTTTCCAAGCGCTGGGGCTGCGGGACTACGCGCGCATCGACTTCCGCCTCGCCAAGGACACCGTCTACCTGATCGAGGCCAATCCCAACCCGTATCTCCACTCCGGGCACGAGTTCATCCGGGGCGCGCGCGCATCGGGGCGCACGCATCCGGCCACGATTCTCGAGATCGTCGAGTGTGCGCGCATGCGCTATGCGGCGCGCGCCCGCCCCGGATAGGCGCTCAGGCCGGCGCCGGCGCGACGAGGAGGGGTTCCACGGGGTAGCCGCGCTCGAGCCAGCCCTTGATATCCGCCCGCGAGCGGCCGGATGCGTTCGACGCCGCGCTTCCACAAGAGGAGCGCCACCCGGGCGCTGGTCGCCTCGTTCGGTCAGGAGCAGTAGAGCACCATCTCGCGATCGCGCGGGATCGTGAGGCGACCTTCTTCCAGCGCGGCGGGGGTCACCCGCACCGCTCCGCGGATCATCGTGGGCGCGGCCTGCACGTCGAGGTCGTGGCGGAGATCCACGACGAGCATGGGCTCGCCGCCGAGGAGCTTCGCGTGGAGCTCCTCAGGGCTGATGCGCGCGATGCGCAGCCGCCGGAGGAAGAGGTGGCGGCGCGTCATCTTGATGCCCAGGTAGAGCGCGAGCAGACCGGCGGCGAGCACGAGGGCCCATCCTCCCAGGCGCTGGGCGAGAACGGCGGCCCGCGTCAGCTGATCACGGAGGACGTAGCCCAGGCCGACATAGAGGGTGACCCAGAGCGTGGCCCCGAGCATGTCGAAGAGGACGAATCGCACTCGCGGCATGCCCAGCGCCCCCGCGAGAGGCTGCCCGACGCTGTTGAGGCCCGGCACGAACTTCGCGATCAAGAGCGTGCTCGCGCCCAGGCGCGCGAAGATGTCTTGGCCCTGCCGCACGCAGATATCCGGCTCGATCGTGACGCGACACAGTTGCCTGAGGACCCGATAGCCGCCGCGCCGGCCGATCTCGTACCAGATGAGATCGCCGGCCACCGTGCCCGCCAGCGCCAGGGCCGCGGTGAGCCAGATGTTCAAGCGACCGGTCCCGGCCAGGGCGCCGACCCCGAGGAGGAAGGGCTCGCCGGCCAGCGGCACGAACTGCTCGACGACCATGCAGCCGAACAGCGCGGGGTAGCCGTAGGTGCGGATGAAGTCGTCCATAGTGCCCACGCGAAGGCGCCGCCGAGTGTACTACTTCGCGACGTGTGCCGTGGAATCCGCTCCCGCCGTTCGAGACTCCCAAGAGCGAGGGCGAGGGAGATCGTACGTCAGCCGGCGCACAATGGGTGCGTCGAGGAGGATGCGATGGGCAAGCGAACAGGGCCGTTCTGGGATGCGGTCGAGGGCCGGGCGCCGCTGCCGCGCGCCGCGGCCACCCTGGGCTTGGAAGTCATCCATGTGGATGCAGACAACGGGACGATCGAGCTCGCATTCGCCGGCAAGGAGGACTTCACCAACCCCACCGGCAACGTGCTCGGCGCGTTCGTGGCCGCGATGCTCTACGACACGGTCGGGCCGGCGCTGCTGGCGACGCTGGAGCCGGACCAGTTTCAGTCCACGCTCGAGATGCACGTCAACTTCCTGAGGCCGGTGCGCCCGGGCCGCGTGTTCGGCAAGGGGCGCGTCGTCCGGCGAGACGGCGCCATCGCGTTCCTCGAAGGGTCGCTCCACGACTTCCAGGGGACGCTCATCGCCACCGCGACCGCCACCGCGCGGGTGATCGCGCTCGACCAGGCGCGCGCGGCGGCATAGCGGGGAGGCCCTTCATGACGGGCGTCGCCGCGCAGTGGTCGCTGGTTCTGCTCTGCTTTGGCCTGGCGGTGGCCCTCGGCGGCGGCCTCTTCGAGTCGACCGTCCTCGGGCCGCTGTGGAGCCGGTCGCCGCCCGGCTCGTTCGCGATCGTCCAGCCCGGGACGGGAGTGCCGCTTCAGCGCTTCTGGATCCCGGTGCACACGGTCATCACGCTGGCCTTCATCGCCTCCCTCGTAGCGGCGTGGCGGGAGCGGGCGGTGCGCCGCCTCCTGCTGATCGGGCTCGGCTCGTACGTCGTGATGCGCGTGTGGAGCGGGCTCTACTTCATTCCCGAGATGCTGGTGTTCCAGAAGGTGCCGCTCGACTCGGCGCCCTCCGCAGAGCTCTCCGCGCGGGTCTCGAGCTGGACCTTCTGGACGTGGTTCCGCGAGCCCCTGGATATCGTCTCGTTCCTTTGCGCGCTGCTGGCCCTGCACTGGCTGAGGAGATGACCATGTCATTCGCGATGACCAAGCAGGAACGCGAGGCCTTCCTCGCCGACGTCCACGTGGGCGTGCTCAGCATTCCCGAGCCGGGCCGCGGGCCGCTCGCGGTACCCGTCTGGTACGGCTACGAGCCGGGCGGAGAGCTGCGGCTGGTGACGGGCCGGACCTCGCGCAAGGGGCAGCTCCTCGCGCGCGCGGGCCGGGCGAGCCTCTGCGCGCAGACGGAGACGGCGCCCTACAAGTACGTCAGCGTAGAGGGGCCCATCGTCGCCATCGCGCCCGCGGAGATCGAGCGGGACCTCCGGCCCCTCGCGCGCCGGTATCTGGGGCCGGAGGGGGGCGATCAGTACGTGGAGAGCACGCGGTCGGAGCACGACGACAACGTGCTCGTCCGCATGCGCCCGGAGCGCTGGCTCACCGTGGACTTCGCGAAGGGATAGACCGCCCCGCCATCGAGGGCCGTGTCGAACGCGCGCCCCTTCGTTCGACTACCGGGCGAGGAGGAGCGCACCATGAATAGCCCCCGAATCGTCTCGCGCGAGGAGTGGCTCGAGTCCCGCAAGGCCCTGATGGCGAAGGAGAAGGAGCTGACGCGGCTGCGCGACCGCTTGGCCGCCGAGCGCCGAGCGCTGCCCTGGGTACCGGTCGAGAAGGAGTACGTCTTCGATACACCCCACGGCACCACGACGCTGGCCGATCTCTTCGACGGGCGCAGCCAGCTCTTCGTCAAGCACTTCATGATGGGGCCCGGCCAGGTCGCCCAGTGCGTCGGGTGCTCCCTCGAGGTCGACCACGTCGAGGGCTTGCTCGTGCACCTGCAAAACCACGACGTGTCGTACGCCGCGGTGGCGCGCGCGCCGATCGAGGAAATCGAGGCCGTCCGCCGGCGCATGGGATGGCGCTTCACCTGGGTCTCGTCGTACCGCTCCGACTTCAACTACGACTTCCACGTCTCGTTCACCCCGCAGGACATCGCCGCGGGCCGCGCCTTCTACAACTACGAGTACGGGAGCCTCCCGCTCGAGGATCTCTCCGGCGACAGCGTCTTCGTCAAGGACGACGCCGGGCGCATCTTCCACACCTACTCCACCTTCGGCCGTGGCGGGGAGGAGTTCCTGGGGATCTACCGCTATCTCGACGCGACGCCGAAGGGGCGGAGCGAGAACGGGCCCTACGGGAGCCTCGCCGATTGGGTCCGCCCGCGGAACATGTACGGCGAGGGCGGCATGGTCGAAGGCACCGGCCGCTACCATCAGCCCACTTGCGGGTGCGCGGCGCACCGCGGCTGAGGTCGAGCGCGCGCGACTACCACCGTTTCCGCTCACGAGGCGCCCGTAGAACTCCAGCGCCCTGAGGCCGTTCGTGAGCGCCCTCCCTCTCTCTATTCCGTTTCGGGCCCGGTCATGACCTCGACGAGGTGCCCGGAGGGATCCTCGAGGTAGAAGCCGTGGCCGCCGCGCCGTCCGTGGAGCCTCCGGTTGGTCGGACGATGCGGCTCGCTACCGTAGGCGATGCCCTTGTCCCGCAGCCGGCGGACTATCGCCTCGAACTCCGCCTCGCCGACGTGAAACGCGTAGCGGTGGGTCCGGCGCGCCCCCGCCTCGGGCTCGTGCGCGAAGGCGAGGCTCAGGCTCTCGTTCACACGCACCCTCGCGAGCTCGCCCACGGTGACGCTCAGGCCGAAGATCTCCGCGAAGAACTGGGCCGACTCGGTCCGGTCCCTCGCCGACTCCAGGCGAATCATCGCGCGTCGTCCGGCGGCATCCCGCCGCGGGACGCGGTCACCGTGTGCGACCGAGACCACAGGGCCGCGATCACGCGCACGACCGCCGGGATCGCGAGGCCCAGCGTCGCGACCGCCGACAGCATGAGGGCCACAGCGAGGCACACGGTGCCCGGCAGGTCGCTGTCCCGCGTGGTCCCGGCGATCAGGTAGCCCACGCCGATCCACGTGCCGGCCCATACCGCCGCGGTCGCGGCGCCGCCGACGAGGAAGCGCCGGAGGCCCACGCCCGTCGTCCCCGCGAAGGCCGCGGCCACCGGGTTCAGCTCGGGCAGGAAGCGCGCGCCGAGCTGGAACGCGCGGTCGTGGGCGACGAAGAGTCGCTCCGCGTCCCCGACGAACCCGCTCGTGCGGCGTGACACGCGCCGGAGCGCGGCGAGCGCCCAGCTACCCCGCCAGCGCCCCAGCGCGTACCAGCCGAGATCGGCACAGAGCGTCGCGGCGACGGCGAGGGTCGCGGTGACTCCGACGTCCACGCGACCGCTCGCCGCGAGGGCGCCCACGCCGATGAGCGCGGGCGTGGCGAAGACGGGGACGCCCGCCTGATTCGCGAAGATCAGGACGAAGACGACCCCCTCCACATGGTTCAGAATCTCTGCCAGCATTGCCCCTTTTCCTCTACTCCTTCGTCTCCGCGAAAGGTCCGTCGGTGAACAGGGGCTTGTGAGTTCTCGCCTCGACCTTGAGGTCCCATTTCCGGCTTCGGGGGATTCTGAGGAGCGCCCCCAATTCCCGAAGCTCCCCGAAGTAGTCGATTACCGCGTCGATCCTTCGACGCCGGTAGGTCCCGAACCGGCTGGGGATTTCGGGCTCCACTCGAGACTCGCGGTTCGATCCGTGCCTCATCTTCCCCTCCCACGCGTCAGGGCGTTCACTTCGAGCTTTTCGATCTCGTTGTACCCGCCTAGGCGTGAGCAATCCGTCGCGAGCGGCGTGAAAACTTGCGTGGTATCGTGGGGGCGGAAGACGCTCGACGATGGCGCGGCTGAATCTGACACTGCTGGGAGGGTTTAGGGCCCGTCTCGAACCCGTCGCTCCGCTCGCTCTTCCCACCCGAAAGGCCCGGGCCCTTTTGACCTACCTCGCGCTGCCACCGGGCACCGCCCACCCGCGAGACAAGCTGGCGACACTGCTCTGGGGGAGCACGGCCGAGACGACCGCCCGCTCCAGCCTGCGGCAGACCCTCTACGCCCTGCGGAAGAGCCTGCGCGCGACCGCCCCTCCGCCCCTCGTGCTTGACGGCGAGATTGTGAGCCTCGCCGCGGACGCGGTGACGGTGGACGTGCACGAGTTCGAGCGGTGCGCGGCCGAGGCAACGCCGCCCGCGCTCGCTCGCGCGGCGGCTTTGTATCAGGGCGATTTTCTGGACGGGTTCGTCGTCCCGGAGCCGCCGTTCGAAGATTGGCTGGTTGGCCAGCGCGAGCGTCTGCGCGAATTGGCGCTCCGGTCGATGGCCAGACTGCTCGCCTGCGAGCGCGCGGCCGGATCCACCGATTCGGCGGTGCAGGTCGCGCTGCGGCTGCTGGAGATCGATCCGCTGCAGGAGCCCGTGCATCGCGCGCTGATGGAGCTCTATGTAGAGACGGGCCGCCGCGGCTCGGCCCTGCGGCAGTACCAGATCTGCGTGGCCACGCTGCAGCGGGAAGTGCGCACTGAGCCCGAGGCCGAGACGAAGGCGCTCTATCATGAGATCCTGCGTCACCGCGGGCGGGTCGGCGCGGAGACGCGCAGCCAGCCAATTCCCGTCGCCGAGGCTCGGCCAACTTCGCGGCCGGCCGAGCTCACCGAGCCGCCCGCCGCCTGGGAGCCGCCGCTGGTGGGGCGTCACCAGGATCTCGCGCGCTTGACGGAGGCACTGTCGGGCGTGCGGGGCGGCCGCGGCCGCCTCGTGATCCTGATCGGCGAAGCGGGCGCCGGCAAGAGCCGACTGGCCGGCGAGCTCGCCGCGGTCGCCCGGAAGCAGCAGGCGCGCGTGCTCATCGGCCGGTGCTACGAGACGGAACGCATCCTGCCGTTCGCGCCATGGGTGGACGCGCTCCGATCCGGCCGCGTCATGGAGGAGCGCGAGATCCTGGACGGGCTCGAGCCCGGATGGCGGGACGAGCTGGCGCGTCTCCTTCCGGAGCTGTCGAGCGCCGGTGAGCTGGCCGTGGCTTCTTTCGGCGGCGAGAACGCGGGCCGGAGCGGCGGCGATCCGCGCTATCCGTTCGAGGCGATCAGCGAGCTCCTCAAGCGGCTGACGCGGCGGCAGCCGTTACTCGTCGTGCTGGAGGACGTGCACTGGGCCGACGAGATGAGCGTGCGGCTCCTGGCCTTTCTCGGGCGGCGGCTCAAGGAGGTTGCGCTCCTGCTCGTGGTGACCATTCGCGAGGAGGAGATGAGGAGCGCCGATCTGCTCCAGCAGTCGCTGGACGAGCTCGACGACACCGGTGACCTGACGCGCGTGGCGGTGTCTCCGCTCTCACGCGCGGACACCTCCGCGCTCGTCCAGGCCCTCGCGCCGCCGGCGCTCCCCACGCAGCTGGTCGGACATCTCGCCCAGGATGCGTGGCGGGTCAGCGACGGCAACCCGTTCGTCGTGGTCGAGGTCATGCACGCGCTGCGCGAAGGCCAGACGGTCTCGCTGGCGCAGCGCCTGCCGCTGCCGGCGCGAGTGCAGAAGATCGTCCAGCATCGGCTGGAGCGCCTCTCGGATCGGGGCCGGCGCCTTGTCGCGGTGGCCGCCGTGATCGGCCGTCAGTTCGACTTCGCGCTGGTGCAGCGGGCCGCCGACATGTCCGAGCGGCAGGCCGCCGAGGGCGTGGAGGAGCTCGTCCGCCAGCGCGTGCTGCGCGGCGCCGGCGACGGCCTGGAGTTCAGCCACGACCATGTCCGCGAGGTCGCGACCGGCGCGCTGCCTGCGGCGGTCCGCGTGGCGCTGCATCGGCGCGTCGCGGAGAGCGTGGAGGAGCTGTACGGGCACGATCTCGTCGGGCGCTCGCTCGCCCTCGGCACGCACTACCGCAACGGCCAGGCGTGGGACAAGGCGGCGACGTTTCTCCACCTGGCGGGCCGCCAGGCCATCCTGCGCTCGGCGCATCACGAGGCGGTGGCGTGCTTCGACGAGGCGCTGGGATCGCTCCGCCGCCTCCCCGCGAGCCGCGAGGTCGACGATCGCGACCTCGACATGCGGCTCGAGCTACGGCAGAGCCTCTACCCTTTGGGCCGCTTCGCCGATCTCATCCGGCACCTCGGCGAGGCGGAGCGCCTTGCCGAGCGGCTCGAGGATCGCTCGCGGCTCGCGCGCGTGGCCGCGTACGTGAGCAATCACGCCTGGATCACGGGCGACCTGCCGCGGGCCCTCGCGTCGGGGCAACGCGCCCTCGCCCTCGCGGAGGCGCTCGCCAGCGCGGGGCTCGCGGTGGAGGCGAACTTCCGGCTGGGCCAGGTCCACTGGAGCCTCGGCCGGTACCGGGAGGCAGTGGGCTTCTTCGAGCGGTGCGGGACGGTGGAGTCCCCACAGGCGCCCACCCGCTACGGCCCCGCCGGCTGGCCGACGGAATTCGGCCTGGCCGAGCTCAGCCTCTACTACATCGCCGCGCCGCTGACCGAGCTAGGGCGCTTCGACGAGGCGGTGGCCGCGGCCCAGGGCGCGCTGGACTTCGCCACGAAGATCGATCGACCGTTCGCGCTCGTCGGCTGCTACGCCGCGCTCGGGCGCGCGCACCTCTATCGCGGACGGCTCGGCCAGGCCGCCGCCGTGCTCACCCGCGGGCTGGATCTGTGCCGGCGCTGGGAGTTCTCGGTTCACCGCCCGTGGCTCGCCTCGGCCCTCGGCCATGCCTATGTCCTGGCCGGACGCGTGGCCAAGGGCGTGTCGCTGCTGCAGAGCTCGGTCGAGCAGGCGGAGCGGCTCGGGAACGTGGGCGGGCATGCGTGGCGGCTGGCCGCTCTCGGGGAGGCCTTGCTCCTCGCCGGACGACGAGACGAGGCGGCGGAGCATGCGGACCGGGCGCTCGAGCAGTCGCGCCGCCGCGGCGAGCGCGGCCACGAGGCGTGGGCGCTCCGCCTGCAGGCGGACGTGGCCGCGGCGCGCGCGTCCCCGGCGCGCGCCGTCGCCCGCGAGCGGTTCGAGGAGGCGCTCGCGCTGGCGCGCGCGCTCGAGATGCGACCCCTCGAGGCGCGTTGCCACCTAGGGCTCGCCGCGCTTCATCACGCCGACGGGCGGGCGGACGAGGCCCGGGCCGCGACGGACCGGGCCACCGAGATGTTCCGGGACATGGAGATGGGTTACTGGCTCGCGCGGGCCGAGGCGCTCACCGGCGATGTCGACTCCGGCCCGCGCCGTTCGACCAGCTAGCGTAGGGACACGCTATCCAGGAGGCATTCATGGCAAAGGTCACACAAAGGATCTCCGTATGTCTCTGGTTCGACGGCCAGGCCGAGGAGGCCGCCCGCTTCTACACCAAAATCTTCAAGAATTCGAGCGTTGGCGACGTGGCCCACTATGACGAGGAGGTCTCGAAGGTCGCCGGCCAGCCGAAGGGGTCGGTGATGACGGTGAAATTCACCCTCGACGGGCAAGAGTTCATGGGGCTCAACGGCGGGCCCATGTTCAAGTTCAACGAGGCGATCTCGCTCGTGGTGGCCTGCGAAGATCAGGCCGAGCTCGACCACTTCTGGACGCGCCTGTCCGAGGGCGGCGGGGAAGTGGAGTGCGGCTGGCTCAAGGACAAGTTCGGCCTCTCGTGGCAGGTGGTGCCCGCCATCCTGGACGACATGATGAGGGACAAGGACCCCGCGAAGACCAGCCGGGTGATGGCCGCACTCATGAAGATGAAGAAGCTCGACGTCGCGGCGCTGAAGAAGGCCTACGAGGGGCGGGCCTAGCGGCCGGGGAAGATCAGCCGCGCGGAGCGGTTGCGAGCGTCTCGGTGACGCCACGCCAGAGGGCCCGCGCCTCGGCGAGCAGATCCGCCGGCTCCTTGCTGACGGAGGTGTGCACCATCACGAGGCGGCTCGCGGGATCGACGAAGATGGCCTGACCGTGGGCGCCGAGCGCAGCGAACATGCGACGATCGCCCGGCAATATCCACGTCTGATAGCCGTAGCCGTAGAAGAACGTGGCCGCGTACGGCTTGAGGTGCCAGTCGTCCGGGTGGACGGTCGTGGCGGTGAGCAGCCACTCGCGGGGGATGAGCTGCCGATCCCCGCGCCGGCCGTCGTGCGCGAGCACCAAGCCGAGGCGCGCGAAGTCGCGCAGCACCGCGTTGAGGCAGCAGTATGCGGCCTCCTGCCCGGCGCGGTCGATCAGCCAGGTGGCGTCGGCCTCCGCCCCCATGGGCCCCCAGATCTTCTCCTGTAGATAGTCGCTGAGCGATCGCCCGACGGCGTCCCGCAGCGCCAGGCCGAGCACCTGGGTCTCGACCGACGCATAGGAGAACTTGGTGCCCGGTCGGCGCAGCCGCTCGTTGTAGGGCTTCACCGCGTCCACGCCGCCCGCGCTGTCCTGGACGACGGTGTCGAGCCAGAGCCGCATGACATCGTCCCGGCCGGTGTAGCGCTCGATGAAGCGCACGCCCGAGGACATCTGTAGGAGGTCCCGCAGCGAGGTGCCGCCGTACTCCGTGCCGGCCAGCGCGGGCACGTAGGTCGCCGCCGTGTCGTCCACCGAGCGGATGCGTCCTTCCGCGACCGCGATGCCGAGGAGCATCGCCGTCACCGTCTTGGCCATGGAGAACGACGTGAGGCGCTGCCGATCGGTGCGCGCGTACTGGTAGCGCTCGACCAGGATGGTGTCGCCGCGCGCGATGAGGAGGCCGGTAGTGGGGTTGCGCGCCAGGTAGTCGTCGAGGGTGAGGGTCTTGCCGTCGTGCTCGTAGCGCACGGCCGGCTCGGCCGTCGCGCGGGTGAGCTTCCAGGGCACGGAGGCACGGGCGACGCGACGACCCTCGAAGAGCTGATCGTAGTGGCTGAACATGCCGACGAAGAAGCGGGTCCGGTTGATCACGGCGGTCGGGTAGCCCACCTGCGCGCCGTACTCCTCCGCGTCGGGGCCCTCCGCGGCGAAGCGGGGGCCGGAGGAACCCGCGCAGCCGAGAAGCGAGCCGACGAGCGCGGCGAGGAGGAGCGCGAGCCCGGCTGGACGCGGCAGGCGCGTGAGGCACACGCCTCAGGCGCCGCCGGGGCAGGGGATCACGCGGAACTCGACCCGGCGATCCAGCGCGTCGCGCTGGTCGTCGGTGCCCGTCGCGATGATGTTCTCCCGCGAACCGACGCCCGCGGTCTCGATGCGCGCGGCCGCCACGCGCGACTCGGTGACGAGGCGCTGCTTGATGTAGTCCGCGCGCCGCAGGGAGAGCCGCTCGTTGATGGGCGCGGAGCCCGTGGGACTCGTGTGGCCTACTACCCTCAGACAACTCCGTGATGCCGTCATCTGCTGCGAGATCTGGCGCAGCCAGGCGGGGTACGGGCCGCTGATCTTGGCGTCGGGCCAGAAGTCGGTGCTGCCCGGGCGGAAGAGGAACTTCACGGCCAGGTTATTGGTGGCCAGCCCGATGGCGACGATCTTGCCGAATGCCCCCTCGGCGTCGCTCTGCCGCCCGAGGTTCCAGTAGATCATGTAGAGCCCGTTGTAGACCCGCAGCTGCTGGCCGTCCTGGCGCTTCGCCGCCTCCTCGTAGTACCGCAGCGCCTCGGGGTACTTTTCCGAGTTGAAGGCCGCCATGCCCTCGTTCATGAGCGCGTTGGTGGGCAGCCGCTCGATGTAGACGGCGTCCGCGGGCTTGTCTGCGGGGGTCTCCGCGGTGCGGATCTGCCCCTCGATCACACGGTCCTTCGCGATGGCGGGGCTGTCCCGGTAGAACGCGGTGGGCGTGGTGTCCACGGAATCGTCCCGGACGCGGGCGGCCGACTGGGCGACCACCAGGCCCGCGCGGATCTCCGTCATCGCCATGTTCATGCGGTAGACGCCGCGCTCCTCCTTGATGGGCGTCATCGTGGCCGTCACCACGTACTCTGCTTTCTTCAGATGCTCCGGCGTCGCGGCGAAGACGTCGAACTGCTTGAACTTGGCGGTGGCCCGCTCGTAGAGGAACGCCTCGGAGAGGAGCGTCGCCTGGGTCTGCTGACCGGTGGCGGCGTCGATGATGGTGTCGACGACGATGACGCTGCGCCGCACCTCGACCACCTTGTCCCTCACCCGGGGGGCAAAGGCGGGCAGTCGCTGGAGCTGGATGAAGAGATCGTCCACCGCGTAGGCGATGCCCTGGGCGAGCGTGAGATCCGTCCGCGGGGGCGCGGGCCGCTCGGGCGGGGGCGGGGCCGCCTGCGGCGGTGGCGGGGGCGGCTCCGGTTTCGCGCAGCCCGACGCGAGTCCGACCGCGGCCCCGAGGGCGGCGACGGCGAGGAGCCGGGCGCCGGCGCGGAGCCGGCCGCGGGTCGGTCTACCGTCGCGCGCGCGGGCTAGCGGCATGAGGTCACCAGTTCGTGCTGCTCGGCGGGGGTGAGCGTCTCACCGAGCGTGGCGCGCTGTAGGAGGAGAGCGCAACGTGGGGACCGCGCCCCTTCCACGCGCGCGCTCGTCGTCGGCGGCGCGGACGTCGGCGCTCCCGCGAGCGCGCTCTTGGGCTTGGCCACGGGCGGCTTCGCCGGAGGAGGAGACGGCTTTGCCACGGCCGAGGTTGCGCCAGGCGTGGGCGGCGGCGGCGCGGCCGTCGGACCCGTTGTCCCGCCGTCGGACGTCACCGGCCTGGGCGGCGCGGCCGCGGACGTGCCGGCGGGTTCCCCGACCGGCGGCGGCGTCGCAACCGGCGCGGGTGCTGCTGGCACGGAGGCGGCCGCAGGTTCGGGGGGCGCAGGAGCCGCGGGTGCCGCCGGCGCGGGACGCGCCACCGCCTCGGGCGGCTTGGCGCCGGTCGCGGTGGGCGTGAGACGCGACGGCCACGCCATCCACGCCGCGAACGCGACCACGGCGATGCCCCCCACGACGGCGGCGATGCGCGCCGGCCCCCCGAGCGCGGCGCGGCCCCGCGGGGCCGGCGCCGCCGCGCCCGCGCCGAGGCTCTGGAGCGCGGTGTCGATCGCGGGCGCGGCGTCGGTCATGCGGAATACCTCATGCTCGCGCCCATGCTTGTCGGCGCGCATGCCGAGCGGCTCGAACAGGTGCTGGAAGCTCGCGTCCAGGTAGTACACCGCCTCCTGGAAGCTGCGCGAGGCCGTGGTCTGGCCGGGCTCGGCGAAGCTCATGATGCGCTCGGCGGAGTTGATGCCCTCGCCCACCATGTTGGGCTGGCCATTGACGTCCGTGACCACCTTGAGCGGGCCCAGGTTGATCCCCAGCCGCAGATCCTTCGACTGCAGCAAGGCGTCGACCGGCGCGGTCCGGAGCTCACTGCGAAGGCGCAGGGCCAGGCCCAGGGCGAACTCCGGGCTGACCAGGAATCCGACCGCGGCTCCGTCGCCCGTGTCGAGAACGACGCGGCCATCCTTGGGGTAGGACGTGACCAGCTGCTGCAGCAAGGCGGTCAGGGCCTCCTTGGCCGCGAGCTGGGCGGGGACGGACTTCTTCGAGAAACCTACCAGGTCCGCGAAGACCACGGCGGCCATGCGCGTCTGCCGATAGACGGGGGAATTCGCAGGCTTCATGTCCCGAATCCACGACAGGATAACGCTTTTCGGGGTAGGACCAAGGTCCCATTTGTCCTCGCCGCCCGGGGCCTCAACGTCGATGTAGACGCTCGATCGTGCCTGTGCGGATCCCCGCCGCATGCGGGAGGGAGGGGAGCCATGAATTCGTTCCTCTTGAACCTGGTCATCCAGCTGGTCGCCGGCGCCGTGGGCGGCAATGCCGCGGGTGCCATCCTCAAGCAGTTCAACCTCGGCCCTCTGGGCAACTCCATCGCCGGCATCATCGGGGGTGGGCTCGGCGGCCAGATCCTGAACGCGATCATGGCCGGCGGCGGCACCCCGTCCCCCGGGGCCGCGCTCGACATCGGCTCCATCCTGACCCAGATCGTGGGCGGCGGCGTCGGCGGCGGCGTGCTGATGGTGATCGTGGGCCTGATCCGCCAGGCCACGGGCGGCGGCGGCCGCGCCTGATCGTTCGCTTGTAGGACCCCGGGGCGAGCCGCTTGCCCTGACCTGCATCGTCGCGAGGCACGGCGGCGGCTCCCGCCGCCAGCCGACCTTGCGGGGCCAAGCCATCGAAATCGCGGTCGTCCGCCCGGCGACGACCGCCGGCCCCGCAAGGCGGGCTTGCACTCGTCTCTCCAAGTGCGCGTTTCGCTGAGGCTTCGGCGTGGCACGGCCATTGCCAAGAGTAGAATGCGAGACCGACATGACTTCCGCCTCCGTGCTTATCGGCGTGGACATCGGGTGCACCAGCACGGCCGGAGGGCTCGTCACGCCGCACGGAGAGGTCCTTTCGGCCATCGAAGCGTCCACCAACCTCGGCTCGGGAACGGTCGTCGAGACCGTTCTCGGTATCGTCACGGACCTGGCCGCCGAGGCGCAGCACCGTGGGCTCGCGCTCGACGCGGTGGGCGTCGGCGTTCCGGGGCTCGTGGATCTCGACCGGGGAATGCTGATCGGCTCGGCGGGCGCCTATGTGGCCGAGCTGCACGACGTGCCGCTGGCCGCGCGCATCACCGCGAAGACCGGCGTGCCCGCCTTCGTGGACAACGACGTGAACGCCCTCGCCCTCGGCGAGTGGACCTTCGGCGTCGGACGGGGCGCCGCCTCGTGCGTGGTGCTCGCCATCGGGAGCGCGGTCGGCGCCGGCATCATCGTCGACGGGCGGCTCGTGCGCGGCGCGAGCGGCTACGCGGGCGAGCTCGGCCATGTCACGATCGATTTCGATGGGCCGCCGTGCCTCTGCGGCGGGCGGGGCTGCCTCGGGCTGTATCTCGGCGGCGACTATCTCGCCGCGGAGGCGCGGCGGCGCGTCACCGCCGAGCCCTCGGCCATGCTGGCCCTGGCGGGGGGCGATCCCGCCGCGATCACCGCCGAGACGATATTCGCCGCCGCGGCGACGGGCGACGCGCTGGCGCGCGGCATGGTCGATCGCGCCTGCCGGGCTCTGGGCGCGGGCCTGGCTCTCGCGGTGAACGGCCTGAATCCGGAAGTGGTCGTCGTCACCGGCGGCGTGGTGAAGTCGCTACAGCTCCTGCAGACCGACATTGCGCGGCGCACCGCGGAGTACGCCTTGGCGGACCTGCTGGCGGCCGCCAGGATTCACCTCGTCCCGGGCGACAAGAGGCAGACACTGCGCGGCGGCGCGGCTCTCGTCCTCTACGAGCAGGCCCGCGTCGGAGGCGCACCCGGTACGATGCTAGCCCCCGCAGTCAAGACCCGCCGGAGATCGGAGGTAGGCGATGTACGTCACGCGTGATGGCGTCAAGCTCTTCTACCAGGTAACCGGCGGGCAGGTAACCGGCGGGCAGGGCGTCGGCGAGGGCGCGCGCGACCTCTTCTTGCTGCCGCAGTGCCAGCCGGTCACGTACAGCCGCCAGTGGAAGAGTCAGATCCCCTACCTCTCGCGCTACTTCCGCGTGACGACCATGGACCTCCGGGGGAATGGCCGCTCGGACCGCTCCGAAGGCGGGTACGATCTCGACACGCGCTACCAGGATTTCCTCGCCGTGCTCGCCGAGACGGTGCGCCCGCCCTTCGCCCTGGTGGCCATCTCGTGCGCGGCGATGCTCGCCTTCCGCTACGCGGCCGAGCATCCCGACCGGCTCTCTCATCTGATCCTCCTGGGCGGCCAGTTCTCGGAATCGGTACCTCAGCCGTTCGACGAGAAGGTGGCGCCGGTGATCCGGAACGAGTTCGACACCTGGCGGAGCCGCCTCTTTGCCCGCTGCCTGCCCGAGCCGCACTCGCTCAAGGGCATCGAGGATGCCGTCGCCTGGTGCGGCGAGACGACGCCGGACATCCTGGTGGAGTCGCTGCGGGCCATCGACGGCACGAACGTCTACGATCTCCTCGCGAAGGTGCGGACGCCGACCCTGGCGCTGCACGGGACGCTCGACAAGATCGTGCCGTACACGCACGCGGAGAAGCTGGTCGCCGCCATCCCCGGGGCGCGCCTGGTCACCTTCGAGGGCGCCGGCCACATGCTGCACGGCCGGCACGCGGTGAAGGTGAACCACCTCATCCGCGATTTCGTTCTGGACCATCCGGTGGAGTCGCACCGGATCCCGGCGCTCCCCGAGCGGGCAGTGACGCCGCCGGCGCCGCGTCCCGCGCGCCACACCGCCGAGCGCCGTATCCTGTGGCTCTCGAGCCCGATCGGCCTGGGCCACATCCAGCGTGATCTGGCGATCGCCCGCAAGCTCTGCGAGATCTACCCGGACGCCACCGTGGACTTCCTTGCCGCCGATCCCGCCGACCGCGTGGTGGAGGCCTGGGGCGAGCGCGTACATCCGGCCACGCGGCTCATCGTGAACGAGAGCGCCCATTTCGAGGGCTGGGCGCGGGATCACGAGCTACACGCGTTCAACGCCCTCTGGGACATGGACGAGATCATGGCGGCCAACTTCATGACGTTCGCCGACGTCGTGGAGCGCGAGCGATACGACCTCTGGGTCGGGGACGAGGGCTGGGATCTCGACTACTTCCTGCACGAGAACCCCGAGCTCAAGCGGGCGCCCTACGCGTTCATGACCGACTTCATCGGCATGCTCCCCATGCGCGACGAGCCGGGCTCGGTGGAGTTCAGGCGCGCGTGGGAGAAGAACGCCGAGAACGTCGACCACCTGCGTCTGCATCCCGACGTGCGCGACCTCTCCATCATGGTCGGCGACGAGGGGGACGTCCTCGACCGCGAGTTCGGGCCCGACCTGCCGAACATGCGGCAGTGGAGCCGCGAGCACTTCCGCTTCTCCGGATACACGTACCACTTCGACCCCGCGGAATACCGCGACAAGGCAGCGCTCCGGCGGGAGCTGGGCTTCCGTGACGACGAGCGCGTGATCCTGGTCTCGGCGGGGGGGACGCGGGCCGGACAGAGCCTGATGCGGAAGTGCGCCGAGGCGTTCTCGCTCGTGGCCTCCCGGGTGCCGGACACGCGGATGATCATCGTGGCGGGCCCGCGCCTCGATGCCGACGAGCTGCCCCGGGGCAAGCAGATCGACGTGCGGCCGTTCGTGCCGAACCTCTTCCGCCACCACGCCGCCGCCCACCTCGCCATCGTGCAGGGCGGGCTCACCACCACCATGGAGCTGGCCGCGTTCCAGACCCCGTTCCTCTACTTCCCCCTGCGGAACCACTTCGAGCAGAACTTCCACGTCGCGCGCCGGCTCGATCGGCTGGGGGCGGGCGTGCGCATGGACTTCGACCGCACCGGCCCCGAGGAGCTAGGGGCGGCCATCCTCGACCACCTGGGCAAGCCCGTGCAGTATGCCGACGCCCCCGCCGGCGGCACCGAGCGCGCCGCCCGGCTCATCGCCAACCTTCTCTGAGCCGCAAAGGAGACTAGCCATGGCCATCAATGACGTCAACCTGGACGCGATGCGGGATTTCGACAAGAAGCTCCGCGAGAACCCCGCGCTGGGCAAGCGCACGTTCAAGGTGCGCTCCACGTGGCAGCGCGGGACCAAGGCGGTCATTGAGGTGGGGACGCACGAGACCGGCGGCAAGGCGGTGACCCCCCCGACCCGCAAGTTCGTGCTCCTGGCCGACGCGCCACCGGCCCTGGGCGGTGTCGACAGCGGGCCGGCGGCGACGGAAGTGCTCCTCGCCGCGCTGGCGGGCTGCGTCACCTCCGGCATCACCGCGAACGCCGCGCTCTTCGACGTGCCCATCGACGGCCTCGACATCGACCTGGAGGCGGACATCGATCTCTGCGGGGTGTTCGGCCACGACAAGTCGGTGAAGAACGGGTTCAGCGACATCCGCTACACCGTCACCATCAAGAGCCCCGCCTCCGAGGACAAGGTGCGTCGATGCAAGGAGACCATCGACCGCAAGTCGCCGGTGCTCGACACGCTCACCAAGCCCGCGAACGTCTCGTCGAAGCTGATCTTCAAGCCGAGCTGAAAGGGAGGCACGTCATGGCACTGGGATTGAACGACGTCGATCTCGAGCAGCTCAAGGCTACGGACACCGCGATTCGCCAGAACCCCGGCCTGGAGAAGCTCGTGGTCAAGGCCAAGTCCACGTGGTGCCGGGGCACCACCACGCAGGTCACGCTCAGCGAGTGGTACGCGGGCGGCAACCGCATGACCACCCCCGGCCGCCGCTTCACCATCACCGTGGATGAGCCGGCCGCCCTCGGCGGCGGCGATCACGCGCCGTTCCCCATCGAAGTCGTCCTGGCCGCGCTGGCCGGGTGCGTCACCAACGCCACCGTCACCAACGCGGGGCTGTTCAACGTGCCCATCGACGGCGTGGAGATGGAGCTGGAGGCGCAGATGGACGCGCGGGGAATCATGGGCCACGACAAGTCGGTGCGCAACGGCATCACCGACATCGACTACACGATCACCATCCAGAGCCCGGCCTCCGAGGACAAGGTTCGCAAGTGCAAGGAGACCATCGATCGGAAGTCGGCCGTGCGCGACACGCTGGCCAACCCCGTCAACATCACGTCGCGCTTCGTTTACAAGCCGAGCTGAGCGGAGGGCGGTAGTGTCCGACATCAACTGCATCTTCACGAAGGGGCTCATCCCCTTCGTGGAGAAGGAGGCCGGGCCGAACGGCGTGGCCGCCCTCTGCCGCACGGCGGGGCGGTCACGCGAGTACCTGATGGCCGACCACAACTGGCTGCCGCTGCCGGTCGCCAACGAGATGGTCCGCGTGGCGATGGAGCTCGCCGGCGACACCGACCCGGAGCGGTGGGCCCGCCGCTTCGGCGATGATTTCATGGACTGGAAGCCCTCCCGAGAGTATCGCCACTACCTCGGCACCTACTCCATGGGGATGGGCGATCCTCGGGAGCTCTTCGCCCGGCACGCCACGATCCTGGGCGCCTCGGCGCGCTTCTTTCGGATCGACGACGTCAGGCAAAAGCGCAACCGACTGACCTTCCGGCGAACGCCGGGCGAGGGGTATACCGTACCGCGGTGGTTCTGCGCCTGGGAAAAGGTGCAACTCGAGCGCTATCCCACCAACTGGGGCCTGCCGCGCGCGGTCGTGACCGAGGCCCAGTGCGCGGCGCGCGGCGCCGACTCGTGTCTCGTCGAGGTGCGGTGGAAGAACCCGCCGCTCGGCCGGCGCTTCTGGGGCCCCACTCTGGCCGGAGTCGCCGGATCGGCCGCGCTTTCACTCGCGATCGCCTTCACCCAGCCGCTGTCGTGGGCCGCCGAGGCAGTGCTGGCCACGCTGCCGGTGCTGCTCGGGGCGGCGGTGGGCCACGGCCTGGTGCAGCGGGCGCGGTGGCAGCACACCAAGCGCATGCTCGATCTGCAATCCGAGGAGATCCTGTACTCCAACAACGAGTTGGAGAAGAAGTTCCGCGCGCTGGAAACCACCATCGAGCGGCTTTCCCTGCTCAGCGATCTCGCGGGAGCGGTGAACGCCACCCTCGACGCGGAGAAGATCTACGAGCAGGCGCTGGAGCGTTTGGTTCACCAGATGGGGTACCAGAACGCCTACCTCTTCCTGGTCGACCGCGCCCGCCAGGTGGTGCGGGGGCACCGGATGGCGGGGCGCGCGCAGGGGAGCGTCCCCTTCGCGGAGGTCGAGTTTCGCCTGGACGACGCCCGCGCCGGCGCCTCCCACGTGGCCCGCAGCGGCCTGCCCCTGGTGATCGACGACGTGGAGAATACGAGCCTGCCCGTGGACGTGGCGACAGCCCGCTCGCTCGGCGTCCGCTCGGTGGTAGTGGTGCCGCTCCGGGTCAAGGAGGCGGTGTTCGGCGTGCTCAACGTCACCTCGAGCGAGCCCGGGCGGGTGGGCGAGCCCGACCTGGAGCTGCTCTCGGCGGTGGCTAATCACGTGGCCCTCGCGGTGGACCGCGCGCAGAGCTTCCAGACCATCGAGGACCTGAGCCGCGGGCTCGAGGACAAGGTGCGGGTGCGGACGGAGCAGCTCCGCACCGCCCACGAGGAGGTGCAGGCGGCCTACCGCGAGCTCCAGGCCACTCAGATGCAGCTGATCCAGCGCGAGAAGATGGCCTCGGTGGGCCAGCTCGTGGCCGGCGTCGCCCACGAGCTGAACAACCCCATCGGCTTCGTCTACTCCAATGTGACCACCCTGGAGGACTTCGTGCGCCGGCTGCGGGCGATGCTCGAATCCTACCGCGCCGCGCCCGTGCCCGAGGCCGAGCGGGCGCGCCTGCAGGCCGAGTGGGAATCGCGCAAGGTTGACTACGCGCTGAAATACCTCGACTCGATGATCGACGGTATCCGGGAGGGAGCCGAGCGCGCCCGCAAGATCGTCCGTGACCTCCGCGTCTTCGCGCGCTCGCAGGACGACGTCTGGCAGCCGGTGGACATCCACGAGGAGATCGAGTCGAGCCTCACGCTCCTGAACCACCTGTTGAAGGATCGCGTCACCGTCCACCGGAAGTTCGGCGAGCTGCCGCAGGTGGAGTGTGTCCGTTCCCAGATGGACCAGGTCTTCCTGAACCTCCTCGCCAACGCGGCCCAGGCCATCCCGGGGCCGGGCGCCATCACCATCGACACCCACCGCGAAGGTGACATGGCGGTCATCGGCATCACCGACACCGGCCCCGGCATCCCCCCGGAGATCATGGGGCGCGTCTTCGACCCGTTCTTCACTACCAAGCCCGTGGGCGAGGGCACCGGCCTGGGCCTCAGCATCAGCTACGAGATCGTCAAGAAGCACGGCGGAGAGATCCGCGCCGAGAGCCCCCCGGGCGGGGGCGCGGTGTTCACCATTTACCTGCCGATTTCCCGCGCATGACCACCGAGGCCACCGTCCTCATCGTCGACGACGAGGCGCGGGTGCTCGACTCGCTGGAGGCGCTCCTCGCCATGGACTACCGCGTCCTCCGCGCCGATCGTCCGGACGCGGCGCTGGCGCTCCTCGCGCGGGAGCCCGTCGCGCTCGTGATCAGCGACCAGCGCATGCCGGGCATGGAAGGCACGGAGCTCCTCTCGCGCTGCCGGCAGGTCGCCCCAGACACGGTCCGGGTGCTCCTCACCGCCTTTACCGACGCCGACGCGCTCATGCAGTCGATCAACGCCGCCAACATCTACCACTTCATCCTCAAGCCGTGGGATCCCACCGAGCTGACCCACACGGTGCGCCGCGGCGTCGAGCGACATCGCCTGGCCCTCGAGCGGGAGGCGCTGATCAAGGACCTCGCCGCGAAGAACGCCGATCTCGAGGCCACCCTCGCCGACCTGCGCGCCGCCCAGGCACGCCTGGTGAGCGAGGCAGGGGTGCGGGCGCAGCTCCAGCGCTACGTTTCGCCGCGGCTGGCCGACATGGCGCTCGGCAATCCGAGCCTCCTCGACCAGCCGGGCGAGTGGCGGCAGGCCACCGTGCTCTTCGCCGATATCCGGGGCTACACGCGGCTCATCGAGACCACCCCGGCCCCCATCGTGATCCGGCTCCTCGACGCCTACCTCGCCCGCATGATCGACGTGATCTTTCGCCACGGGGGCACGGTGGAGCAGCTCATCGGCGACGAGATCGTCGTGCTCTTCGGGGTCCCCGATGGCGGCCGGGACGCGGCGGCGCGGGCAGTGCGGGCGGCGGTGGAGATGGTCGAGGCGGTGCGCGACCTGTCCACCGCCTGGGCCGGTGAGGGCATCCGGCGCTTCGACATCGGGGTGGGCATCGCCTCCGGACAGGTGATGGCCGGGACCATCGGCTCGGCCGACCGCCGGGAGCTGGTCGTGGTGGGCCGTCCCATGATCGCGGCCGCCCGCATCCAGCGGATGACACGGCTCTTCGACGCGCATATAATCGCGGCCGACAGCACGTTCCGCGAGGTGAGCGCCATCGTCGGCCACCGCGAGCTGGGCTCGCCGAAGCTCAAGGGCCTGAAGGATCGCGAGACGCTCTACGAGATCTTGGAGCTGCGTGAGCCCGTCGCCGCCGTCGCCTCCTGAACGGCTTCTCTCTCCATGGAAGAGCTCGCGACCATTCTGATCGTCGACGACGAGCCGCGCGTGCTCGACGCGCTCGAGGCCGTCCTCGCCGCCGAGTTCCGCGTGCTCCGGGCGGAGGGCGGCGAGGAGGCCCTGCGCATCCTGCCCGGGGCCGAGGTCGCCGTCATCGTCAGCGACTACCGCATGCCCGGCATGACCGGCGTGGAGCTCCTGCGGCGGAGCCAGGAGATCGCCCCCGACGCGATGCGGATCGTCCTCACCGCCTACACCGACGTGGATCACCTGATGGAGGCCATCAACACCGGCCGAATCTATCACTTCATCCCCAAGCCCTGGGACCCGAACGAGTTCCTCCTGATCGTGCGCCGGGCGGCGGAGCGCCATGGCCTGATCCGGGACAACGCGCGGCTGCGGGACGAGCTGGAGCTGGCCGTCAACACCCTCCGCCGCGAAGTCGCGGAGAGCCGGGCCCGGCCCCTGGACTTCGAGGGCCTCGTCGGCGTCGGCGGCGGCCTGCGCCCCGCGGTGGAGCTGGTCCGCAAGATCCTCGACGCCGACACCACCGTGCTCCTGCTCGGCGAGACGGGCACCGGCAAGGAGCTCTTCGCGCGCCTGATCCACGACAACAGCCCGCGGCGGGGGGCGCGCCTCGTGGCCCAGAACTGCGCGGCGCTGCCGGAGTCGCTGCTGGAGTCCGAGCTGTTCGGCCATACGCGCGGCGCGTTCACGGGCGCCACCGCCGAGCGCAAGGGCCTCTTCGAGGAAGCCGACGGCGGCACCATCTTCCTCGACGAGGTGGGGGAGATGTCGCCGGCCATGCAGCTGCGGCTCCTGCGCGTGCTGCAGGACGGCGAAGTCCGCCGCGTCGGCGCGTCCACCACCCGGAAGGTCGACGTGCGCGTGCTGGCCGCCACCAACGCCGACCTCGAGGCCGAGATCGACGCGGGGCGCTTCCGCAACGATCTCTACTACCGGCTGAACGTCTTTCCCGTCCGGCTACCACCCCTTCGCGAGCGCGCGGACGACATCGCGGACCTTGCCCTGCACTTCCTGCGGCTCTACCGCGAGCGCGCCCGACGCGCGGTGCCCGCGATCTCGGCGGAGGCGATGGGCGCCCTGCGCGCCTATCCCTTCCCGGGAAACGTGCGCGAGCTCGAGAACGAGATCGAGCGCGCGGTGGCGCTGGCCGAGCCCGGCCAGCCGATCGGTCTCGCGCAGCTCTCGGAGCGGATCCGCGGGGGAGCCAACCCGGCCGCGGCGCCGGTGACGCTCAACGAGGCCGTGGAGCAGCTCAAGCGCCGGATGATCGAGGACGCGCTGCGGGAGTGCGGCTCGAAGACGCGCGCGGCCGAGCGCCTCGGCCTCACCCGCCAGAGCCTGCAGCAGATGCTGCGGCGGCGGGCGCCCGAGGGCTAGACGCGGGCCCGCGGTCAGGCCGAGCCCTGGATCACCTCGCCCAGCGTGGCGGGATCCACGGGCTTGACCAGGTGGTCGTCAAAGCCGGCCTCGCTGGACCGCGCGCGGTCCTGCGGTTGCGCGTAGCCGCTCAGCGCCACCAGGCGGACGTCGGCGCCCATCCGGCGCCGGAGCCGCCGCGCCACCTCGTAGCCGTCGATGTCGGGCAGGCCGATGTCCATGATCACGACGGCCGGCGAGTAACGCCCCGCCTGCTCGATCGCCGCGGCGCCGGTGCTCGCCTCGAACACCTCGTGCCCCAGCATCCGGAGCAGGGCAGCGAGCATCTCGCGGCCGTCCTCGTTGTCCTCCACCACCAGCACGCGCTGCGCGCGCGCCGGCGCCGCCGCCGCGGGCGCGGCCGATGGCGTCTCGACGCCGGTGCGGATGGGAAGGCGCACTGTGAAGCGGGCGCCGCCGAGGGGGCCCGCGCGCTCGGCGGTGACGTCGCCGCCGTGCAGCTCGACGAGCTGCTTCACGAGCGTCAGGCCGATGCCGAGACCGCCTTCTGTCCGCGCGAGCGTCGGATTGGCCTGCACGAACAGGTCGAAGACCGTCACGAGCTTGTCGGCGGGGATGCCCGGGCCATTGTCGGTGACGGTGACGACGGCGCGCCCGTCCTCGACGCGGAGCTCGATCCAGATGGACCCGCCAACCGGCGTGTACTTTGTGGCGTTGTTGAGCAGGTTGCCGAAGATCTGCTGGAGCCGCACCGGGTCGCCCATCACCATCGCGGGGGCGGGGCCGAGCGACATGATGAGGCGCTGGCGCTTGTGCTCCATCCGGGGCCGCTCGGCCTCCGCGGCCTGCTCGACCGCGCCGCGAAGGTTCACGGGCTCGCGCTCCAGCTCGACGAGGTGCCCGCCGATGCGGGCCACGTCGAGGAGATCGTCGAGCAGCCGCGCCAGGTGATTGGCCTGGCGCCCGATCAGGCTGCGCGCTCGATCGTGCTGCGGCCCGACGGCCTGCCGGTCGAGCACCGCCAGGGCATTGACGATCACGCCCACGGGGTTCCGCAGCTCATGGGCGAGCATCGCGAGGAACTCGTCCTTGGCCTGATTGGCCAGCCGCGCCTGGGTCAGCGCGACCTGCTCTCTCCGGCGGGCCTCCTCGCGCTCGGCCTCGAGCCGCTTCCGCTCGCTCACATCGCGGGCGATCTTGGACGCGCCCACCACGCGGCCGTCGCGGTCTCGGATGGGCGAGATAGTCAGCGAGATCGGGACCAGACGGCCGTCCTTGGTGCGCCGCTCGGTCTCGAAGTGCTCGATCGACTCGCCGCGCCGCAGCCGGCTGATGATCTCTTCTTCCTCGAACAGCCGGTCGGACGGGATGATGATGGTGATCGACTTGCCGATCACCTCGGCCTCCGTGTAGCCGAAGAGCGCCTCGGCCGCCCGGTTCCACGACGTGATGTTGCCGTTGAGGGTCTTGCTGACGATGGCGTCGTCCGCGCTGGCCACGATGGCGGCCAGCCGTTCCGCGTACAGTTCACCGTGTGGAAGGGAGGGATCCATATCGGGGCTCTGACCACACATCATACCCCGTCGGCGATGCTCGCGAGGGGCGGCGCCCGACGAGGCCTGCTATACCGGCGATTCGTATCTCGTGGACGTGGTCGGCGCGCGTCGCGCGGACCTCGACGCGGTGCTGTACGACCCCGGGCGCTCGTGAGGCGCGCACGATTGCCCCATCGCCACCGGGCGCTCCGACGCCGTCGAGGGCGCCCTGAATCGCCGCCACAGCCGGTAGACAACCAGCGTGGCGAAGGCGAGCAGCATCAGCCCGAGGAACGTGAAGCGCCGCGGGTCCGTGGTGAAGAACTCGACGGCGGGCTCGCCAATGACGGAGCCCACCAGGACCCAGACGCACGTGTACAGCAGAGCGCCGAGGCCGTCGAAGGCGAGATAGCGCGGGTAGCTGATGTGGCCGCAGCCGGCGCAGGCCGAGGCGAAGAGGCGCACGCTGGTGGAGAAGCGGCCGATCAGGAGCGCGGGCGCGCCGAAGCGGCGGAAGTAGCCGAGCGCCTTGTCCACGCACTGCTCGGACCCAAGCGTCACCTTGCAGTAGAGCGTCAGGACGCGCATTCCCGCCAGCCGGCCCGCCAGATACGGGATATGATCCCCCAGCACGAAGCCGATGGCGGCGACCACGGCCAAGCGTGGCAAGTCACTATCGGTGTTGAGGAAGGCGGGCGCGAGTATCAAAATTATCCGGCTCGGGAAGGGAATTCCTGCCGCTTCGATGAGGGAGGCGAAGAACACCACGCCGAAAGGATGCGCCGCAAAGAACTCGAGATGGGGTGTCAGGAAATCCATGGCCTATCTGCCATGACGTACGCAAGCAGCGTACCAGCGTGAGCCCGACGCCCCGGCTTGGCCTCCTGTGTCTGCCCCGTTCGGTAGCGTCCGCAGTCGAGGACACCCGCCTCGCCGAGAGCGTCGGCTTTGCGTTGGTGGGCGTGGCCGACAGCCAGTCGGTGTTCCGCGAGATGTACGCGACGATGGCGCTCTGCGCGCAGGCCACGCAGCGCGTGCTGATTGGCCCCACCGTGACGAATCCGATCACCCGTCATCCGGCGGTGGCCGCCTCGGGCATCGCCACCATCGACGAGATCGCGCCGGGGCGCGCGATCTTCGGCATCGGCTCGGGCGACAGCGCCATCCTCAACCTGGCCGAGCGGCCGGCCACGCTTGCCGATCTCCGGGCCTATGTCGGGGCGCTGCGAGATCTCCACACCCGGCGCGAGGCGGAGTGGCACGGGCGCACGGCGCGGCTCACGTGGGCGCCGCGGCCGGTGCCCATCTATCTCTCCGCGGAGGGGCCGCGCACGCTCGAGCTGGCGGGCGAGATCGCGGACGGCGTTATCGTGAACGTGGGACTCGAGCCCGCGCTGGTGCGCGACGCGGTGTCCCGCGTGCACGCGGGGGCGCGGCGCGCCGGGCGCGATCCCGCCGCCGTTGATCTCTGGACCATGGTGCGCGCCAACGTCACCGACGACGTGGCGGCGGGCGTGGACGAGATCCGCATGGAGCTGGCCTCGAACGCCCATCACGTGTTCCGCTTCACCCTGGAGGGCAAGCACGTGCCCGGCGCGCTGGCCGACGCCATTCGCCGCGTGCAGAAGGGCTATCAGCCCGCCGCGCACGAGGCGCTCGGGGCGAGCCCGAACGCGCGTCTCCTGGAGGCCGAGCCCGCGCTGCGCGCCTACCTGGCCGAGCGCTTCGCCGTGGTGGGGCCCGCCGACGTGTGCGCGGAGAAGCTACGGGGCGTCGTGGCGGCGGGTATCGACGGCCTGCTCGTGACGGGCTTCGTGGCCGAGCGGCAGGGGCTCATCCGCGCGCTGGGCGAGCAGGTGCTGCCCCGGCTGAGCTGAGCGTGATCCCCGCGCCCCGCGCCAGCTCGCGCACGAGCTCCACCATCCCCAGCGTGTCCTGGCGGCAATAGGCGCGCAGGGCGGCCTCCAGCCGCGCGGCCTCCCCCGCGTCGAGGCTGCCGTCCGCCAGCCCTCGCACCAGGCGGTCCCACACGGGTCCGGCGGCGAGGCCTTCCGCCACCTCCATGCCGTCGTAGCCCAGCGTGGGGATCAGCACGGGGAGCACGCGCTTGAGCGAGAAGGAGCCGAGAAAGCCCGGGTGCTCCACGTGACGGCGCACGACGGGCAACAGATCCCACAGGCGCGCGCGGAGGCGCTCGACCGCGAGGGCGAGGTCGGGGAACCACGCGGCGAGCTGGTCGAGCTGGCGGCTCTCGAAGCCGCTGTAAACGGCGATGGGGCCCGTCTCGCCCGCGGCCTTCAGCAGGCTTTCCAGGAAGCGCCGGCGCGGATCGCCAGAATCCGTGGGAAGGAAGTCAGCGTGCTCGACCCCGGCGTCGGGCGCGCGCACCGTGTGCAGCGACCACTGGAAGGGGATGGCGTCGTACGGGCGCATGCCCGCGTAGCGTGGGATGGCAGGGCCGAGCGTCTCGAAGTCCATGAAGCGGAGCGGATACGTCAGCGCGGCCAGATCCTCGCGGAGGCCGTCGGCGAAGAGCGCGGGCCCCGCGGCGCCCGCCGGCGGTATCACCGCATGGCAGTGGTCGTAGAACTCGCACAGATAGGGCCGCCCGCAGTGGTCGCCGGTGGCGATGGCCGGGGGGGTGTCGCCGGCAAGGGCGGCGCGCATCGCGGCGAGCAGGCGCGGGAGCTCCCCTTCGAGGGTGAGCACCTCCGCGGTGACGTCCACGATGGCGAAGAGCTGCCTCAGGTCAAGGGCGGCGCCGGCGTAGACATAGTCTCGGCTCACGTGCATGACCGCGGCCGATTCCACCTCGACGCCGCAGCCGGCGAGGACGTGGCGCTGTATAGCCACGTCGTTGAGATAGTGCTGCTTCACGCCTGTGGCCGACTTCACCTCGATGAGCCGCCAGGAGTCGCTGCCACTCGCGCCGCGGCCCGCGCGGGCCAGCACATCCACGCGCACGAGCACGTCCTCGTGGCGGAATGTGGCCTCGAAGATGGCGGGCACGGCGGGATCCCGCAGGAGGGCCTCCGTGCGGGCCAGCGCCTCGTCCAGGCGCTCACGCCCGGCCTCCAGGGCCACGCCGCCCGGAAAGGCCTGCTGGGCGAGCCGGCCCACCTCGTGCCCTTGGGCGAAGAGGAACTCCGTCGCGGCCCCGGGAGCGGCGGCGAGGGCCGGGGCGGTGAGCTGCAGAAAGAGGCGCTTGTGGCACTGCAGCCCCGCCAGCACGCGGGACTTGGACAGCGAGAAAGGCTTCGGCAGCGCGCTCGACATCGGTCCCACGATAGCGCGGAACGGCCCTCTCCCCTCTCCCCTCTGGGGAGAGGGGCAGGGTGAGGGGCCTCCCCGGACTGCCTCAGGCCGAGCGTGCGGCGCGCTTCTTCCGGCGTCCCGCCGCGCGTCCGGGGCGCGCGGGCTTTCCGCGGCCGCGGCGGCCCGCCACTGCCGAGGCGGGGCGCCGACGGCCGTCGGAAGACGCGCCCGCCGCGCGCATGCCGGCCAGCTCGCGCACACTGCCCGTGACGCGCTCGACCCCGTTGCGCACCGCCCGGCCGGTGACGCCGCCGATCCGGTCCCCCGCCTCCAGCGCGCCGTCGGCCGCGCTGCGCGCCACCTTCGCCACATCGGCGCCGATCTCGCGGGCCGCGTCGACGGCCCCTTCCACTGCGCGGCGGGCCACCGTGGCGACGTCGCCGCCGACCTCCGCGGTGGCGCGCACGGCCCCGCGCGCGGCGGAGCGGGCGACCGAGCCCAGGTCGCCGCCGATCTCGTCGGCAGCCTGGATGGAGCCGCGGACCGCTTGCTTCGCCACCAGGCCGAGGTCGCCGCCGATCTCGGCGGCGGCGCGGATGGCGCCGCGCACGGCGGCCACGCCGGCATTGCCGATCTCGGCGCCGATCTCGCGCACGCCGCCGAGCACCGCGACGAGGGTGCTCCGGACCAGGTTGAGCACGCCCACTGAGACGATCTCACCGCTGCTCATGGCGGTGTGTATCGTGCTCGCCACGCGCGAGCCTAGAGTGGAGTCGCCGTTGTCGGCGCCGGCCGGGCGGGCCCCGTCAGTTGTTCTGCCGGAGCGGCTTCTCGTGGCCATGTCGTACCTCCTTGGGTGTGTGGGTGAGAAGCTCGGAGACGAGGATCGGCAGCGCCGCGCTTCCGACCGCGATGGCCCAGGCGAGCGGGGGCAGCGGGGTGAGCCCGAGCAAGCGGCGCAAGGGCGGCAAGGCGAGCGTTGCCGCCTGCGCCAGAAGACTGCCGGCGGTCACGGGCAGGAGCACGGAGCGGCCGTCCGGGACGGCGCCGGGCCGCGCGCGGCAGCGCAGCGCCTGCAGCAGCTGGGCGGTGGTGAGCGTGGTGAAGGCCATGGTGCCCGCGGGCCCGGCGCCCCAGCGCGCGCGGCCGGCGGACTGCGCCAGCAGCGTGCTCCCCGCGATCAACGCCGCGTCCCGCCCGATGCGCCGGAGGAGGCGCTGGTCCAGGAGCGGCGCGGCGGGGTCGCGGGGCGGCCGCTCCATCACGTCGCGGTCCGGTGGCTCGACGGCCAAGGCGAGCGCCGGCGCCACGTCGGACAGGAGGTTGATCCAGAGCAGCTGCGCGGGCGTGGGCGCCATCCCGGTCCAGAGCGAGCCGACCGTGACGAGGATCTCGCTGAGGTTGGTGGCGAGCAGGAACTCGAGCGCCCGGGTGATATTGCCCTGGATCGCGCGCCCCTGAGCGACCGCCTCGACAAGGGCGCCGAAGTCGTCCTCCAGGAGGACCACGTCGGCGACGTCGCGGGCCACGTCGGTGCCGCGCGCGCCCATGGCCACGCCGGTGTCCGCGGCGCGCAGGGCGGCTGCGTCGTTGACGCCGTCGCCGGTCATCGTCACGATGTCGCCGCCCGCCTGGAGCGCGCGGACGATCTCGTGCTTGTCGGTCGGCGACACGCGCGCGAAGACCTCGGCGCTCCGCGCCAGCTGGCCCAGCGTGGCCGGATCGAGCCCGGCCAGGCGCGAGGGCTCGACGACGTGGGGGTGGCGGCCGGGGGACAGGCCGAGCTCCTCGGAGATCGCCACTGCGGTCTGCGCCTGGTCGCCGGTCAGGATCACCGTGCGGATGCCCGCCGCGGCGCAGGCCTCGATGGCCTCGCGCACGCCGGGCCGCACGGGGTCGGTCAGACCGACCAGCCCCACCCAGACCAGGTGCTCGAACGGCGACGAGTCGGCGGCGGTCTCGCCGTGGGCGAGCCCGAGCACGCGCAGGCCGCGGCGGGCGAGCGCGCGATTCGCCTCCAGCACCGCGCCGCGGGCGGCGGCATCGAGCGGTGCGATCGCACCCCCGGGGGCGAGCCAACGATCGGCGCGCGCCAGCACCTCCTCGGGCGCCCCCTTTACCGCTACCACGCGGAGGGCCGAGCCGTTGTCGTGCACGGTGCCCATCCAGTTGTCGCCGGCCCCGCGGCGCCGGATGCTCCGCAGCGGATGCCGCGCGCGGATCTTCTGGTAGTCGAGGCCGATGGCTCTCGCGGCCACCAGCAGCGCGCCCTCCGTCGAGCTGCCGCGAAGCTCGCCCGGTCCCTCGAGCTCGGCCTCGTTGCACAGGACGATCACGTCGAGCGCGCGCGCGGCGGCCGAGTCCGGCGCCGCGCCGCCGTCGAGATCCGCTCCGTGCTCGCGGCCGGCGAGATGCCAGGCCGCCACCGCCATGCGGTTCTCGGTCAGCGTCCCCGTCTTGTCCGCGCAGATCACGGTGGTGGCGCCCAGGCTTTCCGCGGCGGCGAGCCGGCGCACGAGCATGCCGCGCCGGAGCATGCGCTGGACGCCGAGCGCCAGCGTGGTGGTGGCGACGGCGGGAAGGCCCTCCGGCACCGCGGCCACCGCGAGCGAGATCACGGTGCGCGCGAGCTGGAGGGCGGGCATGCCGCGGGCCGCGCCCACGACGAGCGCGGCGCCGCACAGGCCCAGGCAAACGAGGACGAGCTGCCGGCCCGAGGTGTCGAGCTGGCGCTCGAGAGGCGTGGGCGGCGGCGCGGCGCCATCCACCAGGCCGCGCAGGCGCCCCAGCTCCGTGTGCCGCCCCGTCGCCACCACGAGCCCGACGCCCGCGCCCTCCACGACCACCGTGCCCGCGTGTACCGAGCCGGCGCGCTCGGCGATGCCCCGCGCGCGCTCCACGGCGGCGTGGTGCTTCGACACCGGGACGCTCTCGCCGGTGAGGGAGGCCTCGTCCACGGCCAGTCCCAGCGCCTCGACGACGCGCGCGTCCGCCGGTACCTCTTGCCCGGCGCGGAGGAGCAGCACATCTCCCGGGACGAGCTCGCCCGCCTCCACGCTGACCTCGATGCCGTCCCGGCGCACGAGGGCGCGCGCGGCGCCGCCGTTCTGGAGCGAGGTGAGGATGCGCTCCACGCGGCTTTCCGTGAGGTAGCCGACGGCGGTGTTCATCCCCACCACGGCGAGGATCACGCCCGCCTCGACCAGGGCGCCGGATGCCAGGGACAAGGCGGCGGCGCCGCCGAGGAGCAGCACGGGGAGCGAAAGGAGGTGCCGGGCCACGATCTCGGGGGCAGAGCGCGGCCGGGGTGCCGGCAGCCGGTTGGCTCCATGGATGACGAGGCGGTGCGCGACTTGCTGCGCGCCGAGTCCGACATCGACGCGCGTGTCGAGGCGCCGCTCGACCTCGTGCATGTCGAGCGCGTGCCAGTCGAGCGCGGCTCCGGACGCACCGAGGGCGGGGGGGACGAGGGCAAGGCCGGCGCGGGACGGCCGGTCCGGTCCCGCCGCCGTCCGGGCCGGCCGCGGTGGCGCCGCCTCCGCGGCGCGTGAGACCTCGCGGATGAGCGCTCGGAGCGGCATGCGGGCGGGATCGAAGCGGATGAGGAGGCTCCCGGTGAGGGTGCTCGCGTACACGGCTTGGACGGCGCCGTGCCGGGCGAGCACGGCCTCGAGATGATCGCGCAGGTGGGGCCGGCGCCGCAGGGCGACTACCCGCAGACGCGCCCGGCCCGGCACCGCGGTGGAGAGCGCGACGATGCCGGCCACGCGCGGCAGTCGAGACGGCGTCGCGGCAGGGGCGGCCGGGCTCACGCGGCCTCGGTGCGCCGCGCGGAAGTCGCCGCGAGGGGGGCTAGATGGGCTTGCGCAGAGCGGGCCGCAGCGCGCGCCGGCGCCCGGCCAGGTACTGGGTCATGTCCGCGTGAAATCCGCGGCGTCGCGAGGAGACCGACTCGAACACCAGGTCGGCCAGCAATCCCAAGATGAGCCGAACGAGCATGCGCACGGCCTCCTGGAGGGGCGTCGATGCCCTCTCTCCACCTCCGAGGATACGCCGTCGACCGCATAGGATCGTTAGACTTTCTCGACATTCGCGTAACCCGAGGGGGCCGGCAGCTCAGCCCGCGGCGGGCGCCCAGCGCCCGAGGGTGCTCGGATCGGCAGCCAGGACGAGCCCCGCCGCGACGGCGGAGCCGTGGCTCACGAGGATGCTGGCGAATGGCGAGACGATCCCGAGCGAGGCCATGCCGACCACGGCCAGGTTGGCACGGGCGGCGATCGAGAGCGTGCCCCGCACGGCGGCGAGCGCTTCTCCCGCGAGATCGAGAGCGCGGACGACGCGGTCGAGGCCGCCCTGCAGCACGACGACATCGGCGGCCTCGGCGGTGATCTCCGCGCCACCCGGCACGGCAATCCCCACGTCGGCCTGGCGCAGCGCCAGCGCGTCGTTGACGCCGTCGCCGACCATCGCCACCACCCGGTCCTCGGCCTGGAGCTCGCGGATCAGCCGCGCCTTGTCCTCGGGGAGCAGCTCCGGGTAGTAGTGCCGTAGGCCGAGCGACTCCGCGATCACCCGCGCGGGCTGGGGGTGGTCACCGGTGAGGAGGATGACGTTGCGCATCCGGCGCGCGCGCAGGGCCGCCACCGCGGCGGGCGCATCGGGCCGGAGCTCGTCGTCGAGCATCAGAAGCGCGGCGAGGCGGCCGTCGATCGCCACGAAGGCCGGGGAGGCGCCCGCCGCGTGCGCGGCGGCCTCGTCGGCGGCAGCCGCGCGCAGCACGATCTCGTGCGACTCCATGAAGCGGCGGCTGCCCACCTGGACGTGGTGGCCCTCGATGCGCACGTCGACGCCGAGCCCAGTCGTCTCGATGGTGGCGTCCGGCTCGGGCACGCTCAGCTCCCACTCGCGCGCCAGCCGCTCCACCGCGCGGGCCACCGGATGCCGGAAGCCGCGCTCGGCGCCGGCCACCAGGCGGATCACTTCGCGCTCGTCCAGCGATGACAGGTATACCGCGACCCGCGTGACGCGCGGGGTGCCGGTGGTGAGCGTACCGGTCTTGTCGAAGACCACGGTGTCGACCTTGGCCAGGGTCTCGAGCGGGCGCGGGCCCTTGATCAGGATGCCCTCCGGAACGGCACGCCGCAGAGACGCCACGAGCGCGGTCGGCACCCCGACGCGGGCGGCCAGGCCGTAGTCGGAGACGAGAATGGCCACCCCGGCATCGACGTTGCGCGAGAGCGCCATGCCCAACCCGGCCAGCGTGAGGGAGCGGCCGACCTCGCGATCCGCGAGGCGCTCGGCGTACACCTGGATGCGTGAGCGCTGCGCGGCGGCGGTGCCGACGGCCTGCACGATGCGTCCCACGGAGGTGTCGAGCCCGACCCGCAGCGCGCGGACCTCGATGCGGCCGTGCTCCACGGTGGTGGCGGCGTAGACGGGATCGCCCGGCGCGCGCTCGACGGGGAGCGCCTCGCCGGTCATGGTCTGCTGGTTGACGAGCGCCTCGCCCGCGACCACGACGCCGTCCACGGGCATCCGGCTCGGTCCCTCCACTACCAGCACGTCGTCCGGAATCACCGCGCCGGCGGGCAGCCGCCGGCCGTCGGCCGTTCGCACCGGCTCATCGGCGGGGATCGCGAGCTCGTGCAGGGACCGCCGCGTCGTCTGCACGGTCCGCGCGACCACGTGATCGCCGACGGCGCGCAGGGCGGTGAGCAGGGCGGCCGCGACGTAGTTGCTGCGCGCGGTGAGCGCCAGCAGCGTCGAGGCTTCGAGCACGTCGCCGTTCAGCCGCCGCCGCCGCAACGCCGCCGCGGCGCGGAGCAGCGCCGGCACCTCCGCGGCCAGCACCAGCGGCGCCACCACGGAGGGAGGGAAGGGCAGGCAGGCGGCCAGGAACACGGACGAGGCGCCGATGGCGCCCACGAGCGACGCCCCCGCTCCCGTGGTCAAGCTCGTGGTCGCGTTGGAGGCGGGCCCGAGAGCCGGGGATTCCGCCTGTGCGGGCGGGGCGGCGATGCGGGTGAGCTCCTCGAGCTGCGCCAGGAGCGACTGCTCGGCCAGCCGAAACGGGTCGTACTCGATGCGGAGGCTGCCGGTCACGTCGCTGGCCGAGACGCCCCGCACCCCGCCCATCTCGCGGAGCCGCCGCTCGACGGCGGCGCCGCGGCGCCGCACCCAGGGAATGGGGAAGCGCAGTCGCAGCCGCCCGGGGGAGCGGTGGGCGATCTCGAAGGCCAGCACGCGAGCGAGCCTCAGTCGTCCGTGGCGGGAGGAGGTGCCCCGCGACTGGCCTCGCGGTTGTAGTCGCGGAAGATGCTGTGGGCGTACCAGACCGCCGAGGACCACCGGAGGGGTGTGGCGCGGCCGCGCATCACCTCGCCCGCCGCCCAGAAGAGCAGCCCGGCCGGAACCAGGACGCCGAGCCCGCCCGCGCCCCGCATGGCGCTCTTCACCCGGTCGTCCAAGGCCGCGACCGCGCTCGTGACCGCCCCGGCCAGGGTCGCGGGGGCGGGGCCGCCGTTACGCGGCAGCGGCTCGAGCTCGGCGTCGGCGACCGCCTCCAGCAGGCCCCCGGCGTCGATTTGCTCGGGGTCGTAACGCACCAGGACGCCGCCCGTGAGCGGTGAGGCCGTCACGCCCGTGACGCCCGGCCGGCTCCCGAGTGCCTGGACCATCTGCTCGAGGTCCGCATTCCGGGGCAGCCGTACCCGGAGGCGCCCCGGAAGGCTGTGCTCCACGACGAAGTGACCCGGCGGGGGACGCATGGGTCATCTCGACCCGGTGGGGGCCCGGCGCGCGCGCTGGCGCTGACGACCCCCTGCCGCGACGTCGCCATTCTGGGAGTCGGCGGCGTCCTCGCCGCCCCCGTTCCCGGCCTCGGCTTCGGAGGAGAGGGGCTCGAGCTCGGCGTCCTCGGCGGCGACGCGCTCGTCCCGCCGCGCCCGCGCCTCCGCCGTGATGTCTTCCAGCTGCTCGCGCTGCTCGGCGATCACGCGCCGGGCTTCGTCCATCAGGGCGAGGCCCGTCACCGTCGCCTCCACGGCGAGGGAACGAAATGACCTAGCGACGACGGGAAGGGCCCAGGCGGCGCCGAGGCCGATCAAGAACGAAAGAGGAGAGAATCGCATCGTGTGGCACCTCCGGACTCGGAAGAGTACCGCAACGTGTATACTCCGCGTGTAACAAGCGCGTTACAAACGTGGTCGGCGTGGGAGGGACGAACGTGACTCGATCCAAACCGAAAGGTAAGTCACCCAAAAGTTCTACCCACCGCTCGCGCCGCCCGGTGCCGCGTCGTCGCCGGCGGCCGGTGCGCCGTTCGACCACGTCTCCGTCGCCGCTCGCGCGCGGCGCCGCCGAGGTCCCCACGCCGATCGCCCCGATTTCTCGCGCGACCTCGGGCGCCGGCGCGGCCGCGCACACCATGGGTCGCGATCTCGGCGCCGCCGGCGTGACGATCGTGCAGGCGGCGCTGAAGATCGCCTACGACGTCGGCTCGGTGCTGGGCGTGGCTGCGCGCGACCTCGTCTCCGCGACGCTCGGCGCGGCGGACGCCGTCGCTCCGCGGCGTCCGGTGCCCGCGTTGTCGCCATCGCCGCGGGTGCTCGCCCTCCGGAAGCCGCCCGCCGCCGTGCGCAGGGCTCGAACGGGCCGAACGGCGGAGCGTCGCCTCACCGGTTGAACGCCCGGGGCTGAGCAGCCCCACGTTCGCCCCTCAGTCGGTCTCCCGCCCGGCTGTCGATCCTGTCGGCGCCGTTCGACTAGGGGTGATTCAGAGGTCACCCGCCGCGGCGCAAGTGGCCGAGCGACGCACACCGCGCGCTTCGACTTTGCCCCGAGCGGCGGGGGGACGAACGTCACTTGGACGATGCGCGGCGAGAAGAATTTCATGGCCAAGGCCTTCGGCCTCTTGATGGACGTGGATAAAATGATCGGGACGGACTTCGAGCGCGGGCTGGCCGGCCTGGACGCGGCGAGGGCGGCGGCCGCCCGCAAGGCCGAGACGACCCTGACGGAAAGGAGCCAATCATGATGCACAACGCGCCCCCGCAGAAGGAGCATCAGTGGCTGCAGAGGCTCGTGGGCGAGTGGACGTACGAGGCCGAGGCCGACATGGGGCCGGGCAAGGCCCCCGAGCGGGGCAAGGGCGTCGAGACGGTGCGGTCCATCGGCGGCCTCTGGGTCGTGGCCGAGGGGCAGGGTGAGATGCCGGGCGCCGGCCCCGCGACGTCGATCATGACGCTCGGCTATGATCCCCGACGGAAGCAATTCACGGGCACCTGGATCGGGTCGATGATGACCAATCTCTGGGTGTACGAGGGCAGCCTCGACGCAGAGGGCCGCGTCTTGACGCTCGCCGCCGAGGGACCCAGCATGACCGACGAGAGCCAGACCGCCACGTATCACGACGTGATCCACATGGAGAGCGACGATCACCGGATCCTGAAAGCGCACGTGATGGGCAACGACGGCAAGTGGCAGCACTTCATGACGTCACACTACCGGCGGACGCGGTAGGCGGAGGGACGCGATGAGCACGGTGCGGCTGCTGGTGGGGACGCGCAAGGGCGCCTTCGTCTTGACATCCGACGGCAAGCGCGAGCGCTGGGACGTGAGCGGCCCCCATTTCGGGGGCTGGGAGATCTACCACCTCAAGGGCTCGCCCGCCGATCCGAACCGCCTCTACGCCTCGCAGTCGTCCGGATGGTTCGGGCAGGTGATACAGCGCTCGAACGACGGCGGCAAGAGCTGGGAGTCCGTCGGTAACAAGTTCGCCTACGACGGCCCCACCGGCACGCATCAGTGGTACGACGGCACCCCGCACCCGTGGGAGTTCGCGCGGGTCTGGCATCTGGAGCCATCGGCGACGGATCCGGACACGGTCTACGCGGGTGTGGAGGACGCCGCTCTCTTCCGCACGAGCGACGGCGGGCAGACGTGGCAGGAGCTGCCCGCGCTGCGCACGCACTCGTCCGGCTCCTCGTGGCAGCCGGGCGCGGGCGGCATGTGTCTGCACACGATTCTCCTGGATCCGGCCCAGCCCGAGCGCATCTTTGTCGCCGTCTCGGCGGCGGGCGCCTTCCGGTCGGATGACGCGGGCAAGTCGTGGCGGCCGATCAACCGCGGGCTCAAGTCCGAGGGCATCCCGGACCCCACCGCCGAGGTCGGCCACTGCGTGCACCGGATCGCCATGCACCGCTCGCGGCCGTCCGTGCTCTTCATGCAGAAGCACTGGGACGTGATGCGCAGCGACGATGGCGGCGAGTCATGGCGTGAGATCAGCGGCAACCTGCCGAGCGACTTCGGCTTCCCCATCGACGTCCACCCGCACGCGCCGGACACGATCTATGTCGTCCCCATCAAGAGCGACTCGGAGCACTACCCTCCGGACGGCAAGCTCCGCGTGTACCGCAGCCGCACGGGCGGGAACGAGTGGGAAGCCCTCACCAACGGCCTGCCGCAGCGCGACTGCTACGTGAACGTGCTGCGCGACGCCATGGCGGTGGACGCGCTCGACCCGTGCGGCGTGTACTTCGGCACCACCGGCGGCCAGGTGTACGTGTCGGCGAACGGCGGCGACCGCTGGGCGGCGGCCGTGGAGCATCTGCCCGCGGTGGTGTCGGTGGAAGTGCAGACGCTGCCATGATCCGGGTGGCCCTGCCCGCGCACCTGCGCACGCTGGCCCGGGTGAGCGGCGAGGTGAAGGTGCACGTGCCGAGCCCGGCCACCCTCGGCGCAGTGCTGGACGCGCTCGAGGCGGAGTACCCCATGCTGCGCGGGACCATCCGCGACCAGGTCACGCGGCAGCGCCGTCCCTTCCTGCGCTTCTTCGCCTGCGAGCAGGATCTGTCTCACGACGGCCCCGAGACGCCGCTGCCGGAGGCGGTGGTGACGGGGGCGGAGCCTTTTCTGGTCGTGGGCGCCATGGCCGGCGGCTAGCCGGCATCGAACCGCGAGGAGACTAACCGTGAACGTCGCGCTCTGGATCGTCCAGGTGCTGCTGGCCGCCCTCTTCATCTTCGCGGGGGTGATGAAGTTCGTGATGCCGATCGAGGAGATGACCAAGCAGATGCCGGTGGCAATGCCGGGCTGGTTCTTGAGATTCATAGGTGTGGCCGAGCTCGCCGGGGGCCTGGGCCTCATCTTGCCCAGCCTCCTGCGCACCAAGACGTGGCTCACCCCCCTCGCGGCTTGGGGGCTGATGATCATCATGGTGGGCGCGGTCGGGCTCGGGCTGGTCGCCGGTGATATCATGGGCGCGTTGATGCCGCTGGTCGTCGGGCTCCTGCTCGTCTTCGTCGCGTACGGGCGCTCGCGGCTGGTGCCGATCGCCGGAGCGGAGGTGAGACATGCTGCGACACCTGGTCGTCCTCGCGCGTGAGGGGTCGTCCCTTCCGGATCGACTGAGGTTCACCATCGATCGGCACGTCTCCCGCGGCGAGCAGATCGAGATCGTGCAGGATCGTCGCGGCGCCACCGCCGCGCCGCAGTGGCCGCTGGGGCGGGAGCGGCGCCGCGTGAGCTCGCTCACCGAGCAGTTGCGCACGCTGGGCTTCGCGATCTTCTCGCGGGAGGACGAGACCGCCACCCCGCCGCCGCCGCGGCCCTTCGCGCCCGCGGCCGCCGCGACTGCCGCGGTCGCGCGCGACGTTCCGCGCGGCGCCCCGCGTGATTTCCAGCGCGACGCTCAACGCGACGTGCCCCATGACACCCCGCGCGCCTTCCGGACGCGGCTGTCCGATGATCCGGAGGACGACGACCTCGACGATCGGATCGACGAGGACGACCGGAATGAATTTCTGCAGCCGCGCCGCGGCGGGCTCCTCGTCGTCGCGCTGGTCGTGGTGACGACCGTGGCCGTTCTCACCGCCGCCCTCGTCTATCTCTCGTCCCAGCCGGGTGGCCGGCTCGTCGCCGCGCCGCCGGCCAGGTCGCGAGCGGAGACGCCCGCCGCGCCGCCCCTGGTGCCGGCCCCCGAAACCACCACGCGCGACGGAGCGTCGGGAATGAGTCCCACGCCGGCGCCGCCGCCCTCGGCGCCGGCCCCGGCCGCGAGCGTGGAGCCGGCGCCCACCGCCGCTCCACAGGCTCCTGCCGCCGCCGCGCCGGCGCCGCGCGGGCTGCCCCCGTCCGCCGCGGCCGCGCCGGCGCCGGCCCCGCGCGAGCTCCCGCCGTCGCCGACCTTGCCCCCGCGTCAGGGCGCGGGATCCTCCGCCGGCGAGTCCGCCGCGGCCCCGGCCCAGTCATTGGTGCGCAGCCAGACGCTTCCCGTGTTTCCCGGCCTGCCGCGCGTCGAGGTCAGCCGCGCGTCGAGCCCGGACGGGACGACCTTCACGGTGCGCCTCACCGATCCGCGCGGGCGGCCCCTGCCCGACGCCCAGGTGTGGGTGCGCCAGCGGATGCTCGACGGCTTCGTTCGGGAGACGCGCCTCGATCCGGTGACGCCGGCGGGCAGCTATCGCGGCGCGGTGCCGACAGAGACGCGGCGCCCGGAGGCGGTCACGGTGCGCTTCGTGCTGGGCGACATGCGGGCCGAGATGCCGGTGACGGACTGAGGCGTCGCCCGCTCGCGTGCCCACGGACGCCTCCGCTTCCATCCGCGCGTACTGGAGCCGCGAGGGCCTCGGGCCCGCCATCCTCGACGCGCTGGCCGCGGCCGGCAAGAATCTCGACGCGCTCACCATCGACGATCTCGCGCCGAGCGATCAGTTCCACGGCGGCGGCAAGGATGCCACCGTCCGCCTCGCCCGCCTCGCCGGGCTGGCGCCGGGCATGCGCGTGCTCGACGTGGGCGGGGGCGTGGGCGGGCCCGCGCGCACGCTGGCGGTGGAGTTCGGCTGCCGCGTGACTTCCATCGATCTCACGGAAACCTTCGTGCAGGCCGCGACGCTGCTCACCGCGAGGCTGGGCCTCGGCGAGCGCGTGACCCATGAGGTCGGCGATGCTCTCGCGTTGCCCTACGAGGCGGGCGCCTTCGACGCGGTGTGGACGCAGAACACGGGCATGAATATCGCCGACAAGGAGCGGCTCTACGCGGGTTTCCACCGGGTGCTGCGGTCCGGCGGGCTGCTCGCGACGCAGGAGCCGATGGCGGGGCCCGTGCAGCCGGTCGTCTTCCCCGTCATGTGGGCCCGTGACGCCGGCAGCAGCTTTCTCCAAACGCCCGCCGAGATGCGCGCGCTCATCGAGGCCGCGGGCTTTCGCCAGCGGGCCTGGGACGACGTCACCGCCGAGACGGCGGGGCCGCCGAATCCCGCGACCATTCCCGCGCATAGCGCGCAGCGCCTGATCATGGGCGAGCGTCTCGACGAGATCATCCGCGTGGGGCACCGCAATCGCGACGAGGGACGCCTGGTGTCGGTGCAGGCGGTGTTCGAGCGGCGCTGACGCCTAGAACTTCTTCCAGCCCTGCACGTCTTCCTTCGTGGGCAGCCACTCGCCGCGGTTGCCGGCGCCGGCCAACGGGGAGTGCTTGCCCGAGGCGTTGACGACCCGGAAGTGCCGCCCGTCGAAGAGCCGGTAGAGCACGGCGGAGATGTAGTCCTCCTGATCGTCGGGATTCCGGAAGGCGTAGGTCTCCATCGCCTCGGCCGAAGTCCGCGACCGGCGCAGCTCTTCTTCCGTCATCTGAGTGGGCATGAGGGTAGACGCTCCTGAGGCGGTGTTGCACACGACGTACCCGGAGCCGCGGCGGTTGACCGCTCCTATAAGTACGCAATAAGGTAGCCATTCCCGAGAACGAACGCTTTCGTCCGGTGCCCTGCGAGCAGGGCAAGGGCAAGCACCGGAGGGCTGACTCGCCAGGGAAGCGATTGTGAGATTGACTACTTACCGGCGATGCACTGTGGGAAGGGCACGAGAGGCGGAAAGTGCAGGCGCTACGAGTCGGGCGCGCGCTCCCGCAGCCACTGCCACACGCGCTCGGGGGTGATGGGCAGCCCGCGAATGGTCACGCCGTATGTAGCCAGGGCGTCCTCCACCGCATTGGCCACCGCCGCCGGGCCCGGGATGGCGCCGCCCTCGCCCACGCCCTTGGCGCCGAGCGGCGTGACGGGCGAGGGGTGCTCGATGCGCGCCACCTCGATGTCGGGGATGTCGGCGGCGGTGGGCTTGAGATAGTCCATGAGCGTGGCGGTGAGGAGCTGGCCCTCGCCGTCGTAGCGGAACTCCTCCAGCAGTGCCGCGCCGATCCCGTGGGCCGTCGAGCCGTGCACCATGCCTTCCACGATCAGCGGGTTCAGCTCGCGGCCGCAGTCGTGGACCACGAGGTACTTGAGCACGGTGATCTCGCCGGTGCGCGGGTGCACCTCCACCAGGCAGCAGTGGGCGGCATTGGCGAAGACGAGCTGGGAGCGGAGACGGCGCTGCGCGTCGACCGGCGTGGCCAGCGGGTTCGAGTGCGCGTGCCGCGCCTCGAGCCCCGGCTCCTCGCCGGGCGGCAGGCCCAGCACATCGGCGTACGCGGTGCGCGCGAGCTCGCCGAAGGCGATGCGCCGATCCGGCGCGCCCACCACGAGGGCCGCGCCATCACGCAACTCGATGTCGGCGGGATCAATCTCGAGGCGATGGGCGGCGAGACGACGGAGCTTGTCGGCCACGCGGCGAGCGGCGCCGACGATGGCGCCGGTGTCGGTGACGGAGAATTTGTTCGAGTAGTTGCCGGAGAGGTAGAGCCAGGGCGTGGTCGCGGAATCGAAGCCGCGGGCCACGCTGATCGCGTCTGGAGTGAGACCGAGCTCGTCGGCGACAATCTGGGCGACCACCGTCTCGTAGCCCTGCCCGCTGGACGGGTTACCGATGGCCACGCGCACGTGCCCATCCGGCTCCATCCGCACCATCGCCGCCTCCGCCGAGCCCGACACCGTGCGGCGGCCGGTGAGGAGCTCGTAGGAGGCGAGATTGGTGCCCGCGGGCTCGACGGAGGTAGCGATGCCAATGCCGAGGAGCCGTCCCTCGGCGCGCGCCCGCGCCTGCTCGGCGCGCCGGCCCGCGTAGTCGAAGGCCTCCAGGGCGCGGCGCAGCGTGGCGGGATAGTCGCCGCTGTCGTACTGCGCGCCGGGCGGCGTAGTGTAGGGCATCTCCGAGGCGGTCACGTAGTTGCGCAGGCGCAGCTCGGCGGGATCCTGGCCCAGGCGCCGGGCGAGCAGCGCCATGGCCCGCTCGACGGCGAAGCACATGAAGGGCTTGCCGATGCCGCGATTGGCGCCGGTGGGGCACTTGGTGGTGAGGACGGAGGCGGCGGCGTAGCGCACGGCGGGAATGCGGTAGCCGTTGGCGATGTTGCCCAGCTTGATGATGTTGTGCTGGGCCGGAGTGACGAGGTTCTTGCCCTCGTCGGTGATGTCGGACACCGCGAGCGCCAGCAGCGTGCCGTCGGCGGCGTAAGCGAGCGCCACGTCCATCACGCCGCTGGCCGCGTGCATGAGGGCGGTGAGATTCTCCACCCGGTCCTCGATCCACTTCACGGGGCAGCCGGCCAGTCGCGCGAGCAGGGCGCAGATCACGAGGTAGGCGGGGCGCCGCTTGTTGCCGAAGCCGCCGCCGATGTCAGGGCAGGCGAGGCGGATGCGCGCCTGGGGCACCCCCAGCGACGCGGCCAGGATCGACATGGTGAGCCCCGGCCGCTGGTCGTTCGTCCACACCTCGTAGCCGTCCGTGCCCGCGTCGTAGGCGGCCATTACCCCGAAGGTCTCCAGCGGCGTGGAGGCATAGCGCTGGATGGTGAAGCGCTCGCGGAGCACGCCGTGTGCCCGCGCCATGGCGCCGTCCACGTCGCCGTAGGTGAGGGTGTCCTGCCACACCACGTTGCTGCCGAGTTCGGGATAGAGGAGGGTGGCGCCGGGTCGAAGCGCCTCTTCCGGATCCACCACCGGCGGCAGCGGCTCGTACGTGACAGCGATGCGCTCGAGCGCATCCTCGGCGGTGGCCCGATCCACCGCGGCCACGGCGGCCACGGGCTCGCCGACGAAGCGCGCGCGATCGACGGCAAGACAGTAGTCGGCGACGCGCGCGGTGGTGGGGATGAGGGGACGGATGGGGCCGGACAGGCGCGCGGCATCCGGGCCCGTGAGCACCGCGGCCACGCCGGGCAGCGCGGCGGCGGCGCGCGCGTCGATGGCGATGATGCGGGCATGCGCGTGCGGGCTCCGCAGCATGGCCGCGTGCAGCAGGCCCGGTGCGCCAAGATCGTCGATGAAGCGGCCGCGTCCCGCCACGAGGCGGCGGTCTTCCTTGAGGGGGAGCGGCGCGCCCACCCAGGGCGCGCTCACGCGCGGGCCTCGGCGGCCGTCTCGGCCGCGCGCGTCACCGCGCGGACGATGTTGACGTAGCCCGTGCACATGCAGAGGTTGCCGGCCAGTGCCTCGCGGATCTCCGCGGGTGAGGGCGCCGGATTCGCGCGCAGTAGCTCGGTGGCCGTCACGATCATGCCGGGCGTGCAGAAACCGCACTGCATGGCGTGCGTCGCGCAGAAGGCTTCCTGGAGCGGGCTCAAGCCGTCCGGCGGCGTGAGACCCTCGATGGTCGTCACCGCGGCGCCGTGGAGCTGTATGGCGAAGAGCAGGCAGCTCCGCGCGCCCGCGCCGTCCACGAGCACGGTGCAGGCGCCGCACACGCCGTGTTCGCACCCCACGTGCGTGCCGGTGAGGCCCAGGTCATGCCGGAGGAAGTCGGCCAGCGATTGACGGGGCCGCACCTCGCGCTCGATGGCGCGGCCATTGACGGTGAGCCGCATGCAGAAGCTATTAGCACGGGCGGCGTTGGCAAAGTTCGTGAATATCCAGAGACGAAGCAGCGCCGGTCAAGCGGGGGCGAAGCAAAGCAGGCGCTTAGAAGGAGCCGCGTCATGCGACGAGGACCGACCGGGCAATTCCTCCTCGGTGTTCTGGCCCTGGCCACGCTGGCGGGATGCGGCGAATCCGCCAAGCTACCGCTCTCCGCCGGGGTCGGCCCCGATCCCACGCTGCCCCCACCGAACAAGACCCTGATCCCGACCCTGCACATCGCCACCGCCAAGGGCTGGCCGAACGAGGCCAAGCCGGTGGCGGCGACCGGCACCGTCGTGGGCGTCTTCGCCAGCGGGCTTGACCACCCGCGATGGGTCTACGTCTTGCCCAACGGCGACGTGCTCGTCGCCGAGACGGCGGCGCCCCCGGCGCCCGAGGATCACAAGGGGATCAAGGGCCGCATCACCAAGATGATGATGAAGCGCGCCGGCTCCGGCACGCCGAGCGCCAACCGCATCCGCCTGCTCCGCGACGTGGACGGCGATGGCGTGGCGGAGGTGCGCACGACATTCCTCGAGGGGCTCAACTCGCCCCTCGGCATGGCGCTGATCGGCAGCGACTTCTACGTGGCCAACACGGACGCGGTGCTGCGCTTCCCCTACACGGACGGCGCCACGCGCATCGAGGTGCCGGGCACCAAGGTGGTGGACCTGCCGGCGGGCCCGATCAACCGCCACTGGACGCGCAATCTCATCGCCAGCCGCGACGGCCAGCGCCTCTACGTGGCGGTGGGCTCGAACAGCAACGTGGCCGAGAAGGGCATGGAGAACGAGACGGGCCGGGCCGCCGTCTGGGAGGTGAACCCGCGCGACGGGAGCTATCGGGTGTTTGCCGCGGGGCTGCGCAACCCTGTTGGGCTCGCGTGGGCGCCCGGCGGGGACGTCCTCTGGACGGTGGTGAACGAGCGTGACGAGCTCGGCAGCGATCTCGTGCCCGACTACCTCACCTCCGTGAAGGCGGGCGGCTTCTACGGCTGGCCCTACAGTTACTTCGGCCAGCACGTGGACGATCGCGTGAAGCCGCCCGCGCCCGATCTCGTGGCCCGGGCCATCAAGCCGGACTACGCGCTCGGCGCCCACGTGGCGGCGCTCGGTCTGGTCTACTCCGACGGAGCCGCGCTCCCGGCGCCCTTCACGGAGGGCATGTTCATCGGGCAGCACGGCTCGTGGAACCGCAAGCCGCGCAGCGGCTACAACGTCGTCTTCGTCCCGTTCAGCGGCGGGCGGCCTTCGGGGCCGCCCGTCGACGTGCTCACGGGATTCATCGGCCCCGATGACGAGGCGTACGGCCGCCCCGTGGGCGTGGCGATCGACAAGCGCGGCGGCCTGCTTGTGGCCGACGACGTCGGCAACGTGATCTGGCGCGTGACGAGCGCGCCGGCGACCGCGCGGGGGCGCTAGCGTGGGCGGTTGACACGCCTTTCCGCGACGCCCAGACTCGTCGCTGACGAAACCCTCACATCTCTCACGAGGAGGAGGCTCCCCATGGCGAAGGTGCTCAACTGCGGCGACTTGATGCCCGGCTGCAAGGCGGTGCTGGAGGGCAAGGACGAAGCCGAGGTGATGGCCAAGGGCGCCAAGCACGCCGAGCAGGCGCACAACATGAAGACCATCCCGCCCGAGATGGCGGCCAAGGTGAAGGCGGCCATCAAGGACAAGTAGCCCCGTCCGATTGCACGGGCGCCGGGCGTCGAACCCGGCGCCCGTCATCACCGCCATGCTTTGGCGGCGTGGAGGCGACCATGGACCACAAGGTGCGAATCAACCTGGCCAACGCGCAGGAGCTCCTGGAGCTGCCGGGCCTTAGCCCCACGCAGGCGGCGGCCATCGTCCGGTTTCGTTCGGAGCACGGGCCCATCACCGATGCCGCCCAGCTCTCCAGTATCGTCAGCGCGCCGATGACGAAGACCTTGCGCGATCACGCCGACTTCTCTCCCGCGGACTCCACCGCTCCCGAGGCGCCGGGCGCCTGACGGCGGTCCGCGCCCCGGCCCGGATCCTTCGCCGCCCGGCCCATGTGGGCTTTGCTCCGCGCGACCTTCAGCGACTGGTACGAGGATCGCGCGCCCCGTATGGGCGCCGCGCTCGCCTACTATACGATCTTCGCGCTCACGCCCGGTCTCGCCATCGTGATGGGGCTGGCGGGCTTTCTCCTCGGCCCGGGGGCGGAGAGCCAGATCATCGAACAGTTCCGCGGGCTGATCGGGGAGCAGGGGGCGAAGGCGATCGAGGCGATGGTGGGCAGCGCGCGCGCCACCACGCCGGGCGCCGCGGAGCTGGCGCTCGTGCTTGCCACGCTGGTCGTCGGGCTGTGGGGCGTTTTCGGCGAGCTGCAGGATGGTCTCAACACGATCTGGGGCGTGACGCCCAAGTCCGGCCGCCGGCTGCGAGACATCGTGAAGGAGCGCTTCTGGTCCTTCGCCATGGTCGTAGGCACGGGATTCCTGCTCCTGGTCTCGCTGGTCGTGTCGGCCTGGCTCGCCGCGATGGGCGCCTATGTGAGCTATCTCCTGCCCGCGCCGGCCATCGTGCTCGAGGCGATCAACTCGATCATCTCGCTCGCGGTGATCACGGGCGCCTTCGCGGTGATCTTCAAGCTGTTGCCCGACGTGAAGATCGCCTGGCGCGATGTCTGGCTGGGCGCGGCGGTCACCTCGTTGCTCTTCACCGCGGGCAAGTTCCTGATCGGCCTCTACATCGGCAAGACCGCGGTCGCCTCGGCCTACGGGGCCGCGGGCTCGCTCGTGGTCATCGTGGTGTGGGTGTACTACTCCACCCAGATCCTCCTTCTCGGCGCCGAGTTCACCAAGGTGTGGACGAAGCGCCGGGGCTCGGGGTTCACGGTGCAGAAGACGGCCAAGCCGGTGACGGCGGAGGCGCGCGCGGAGCAGGGCATGGGGCCGAAGCGGCGGGCATGACGCCGCCGGTGCTGGATCCCGACAGCCGCGAGCCGATCGACTTGCCTCCGGCGTGGCCGTTGCGCCCGTGGATCTACGCCAACGTGATCATGTCGGCGAACGGCATCGTCACGTGGACCCGCGCCGGGGCCGGCGACGATCCGGTGCGCGCGGTCGCCGGGGGCGACTTCAGCCGGCCCGGGCGCCGCGCGGACGTGCGCCTCATGCGGCGCCTCCGCGCTGCCGCCGACGCGGTGTCCTTCGGCGCGCAGACGCTGCGCGACCAACCCGACCTCATCGGCGGCGTGGAGGACGCCGGCGGCGACCTCGGCGCGGCGCTGGTCAGGTCTCGAGAGGCGCAGGGCCGGCCCCGCATCCCCCTGCAGGTGGTCTACTCCGAGTCCGGCCGGCTGGATCTGAGCGTCCCGCTCTTCAATACGCCCGGCCTCACGCCCATCGTCGTGACCACCGCTGCGGGGGCCCGCCGTCTGGGCGGCGTGACCGCGCTGATCGCGGGAGAGGGGCGCATCGGCCCCAGCGGCCTCGTGCGCGCGCACGAGCGGCTCTTCGCTGAATTCGGCGTGCGCCACGTGGACTGCGAGGGGGGGGCGGTGATCCTCGACGCGCTACATCGCGCGGGGATCCTGGACGAGATCTTCGTCACCGTCACCGACGTGCGGATCGACCCGGCCGCGCACGCGGGGGTCAAGCGCATCGCCGCCCTCGACGAAGGCCGCGCCCGCCTGATCGCCGAGGGCCTCTCCGCTGCCGACCCCGGCTATCGCTTCCAGCGCTTTCGCTTCGCCGGGCGGTGAGAAGGGTCCAGATGCGAGGCGGCGCCCGACGGCCGCACGCGAAGGCGTACTTTCTGTACGTTGAGCGTGCGGCCGAGGGCGCCAACGAAGCAGATGGGCCCTTATCGCTGCCCTTATCGCCGCCCGGCCCTAGAGGAGGAGGGCGCCGATGGCATAGGCGACGGCGCCGCCGACCAGGCAGGCGAGCAGCGAGCGGGCCGGGCTGGCCAGCAGCGCGCCCGCGGCGGCGCACAGCGTGGGGGCGTCCACCAGCGAGCCGTTCGCGGTGAAGAGGGTGGCGGTGGCGAGCCCGGCGAAGATCGGCGCGGGCATGCGGGCCAGCATGGCCTCGAGGCGGGCGCCGGGGCGCGGCAGAAAGGCCAGCGCGAACACGCGACTGCCGTAGGTGATGGCGACGACGAGCGCCAGCACGACCCCGCTCATCGCGCGCCGCCGGGCAGGGCGACGAGGACAGCGGCGATGATGGGCGCGAGCACGCGCAGGTCAGGCAGCGCGAGGGCGATGCCGGCGGTGAGCAGGGCGGCGGTGACGGCGCGCACGGCGTGGGAGCGCCGAATCACCGCGAGGGCGCCCAGCCCGATGAAGAGCACGGGGAAGATCGCGCCGGCCACGTTCTCGGCGGCGGCGAGGCCGGCGCCCAACACGCCGATCACGGTGCCCACCTGCCAGGCGACATAGCAGACCAGCCCCGCGACGAGCAGCGTGCGCTCGGTGACCGGCCCCACCGGCTGCCCGGCACGCTCCGCGGCGTGGCCGTTGGCGATGGCGAAGCCGAACGTCTCATCGACGAGGAAGAAGGCCAGCAGCGCCCGCCGCAGGCGCGAGCCCTCGAGGCGCGGCCGGAGCACGGCGCCGAGCACCAGGTGGCGCAGGTTCAGCGCGGCGGCGATAAGCAGGAGGGGCAGCGTCGTGGCGCCCACGCTCAGCAGGGCCAGCAGCGCGAACTGCAGCGCGCCGGAGAAGACGAGCAGCGAGGACGCCAGCGTGAGCGGCACGCCCATGATGGCACGGGCGGCGCCGCCGTAGAGGGTGCCGAAGACCAGGATGGCGGCCGCCGCGGGCAGCGCGGTCGCCAGGATGGCGCGGGTGTCGGCCCTCACTCGCCGAGCTCTCGCCGCACCCGGGCGCGGTCGAACCCGGCGGCGGCGAGCGCGCGCAGGATGAGCGAGACATGCTTCTTGGTGAGGTCCTGCGGGCCGTGGCCGGGCAGCGTGATCTTCACGCCGCCGGGGCCCTCGAACTGCACGTGGCCCGTCATTCCGCCCTTGAGGGCGCGGAACCCGTTCTTCAGCAGCCACGTCTCCATCTGACGTCGGGTCACCTGGCCGGGCATCGGACAGCTCGGCGGCGGCTACGCGAGCGGCCGCCGCGTCAGAAAGCGGTCGAGGTGGTTGGCGAAGAGCTGCCGGTCGCTGGGACCGAACGGGGCCGGACCGGCGATGAGCTCGCCGGTCGCGCGCAGCTCCTGCATGAGGTTGCGGATGGCCAAACGCTCGCGGACATTGTCCTCCGAGTAGAGCTCGCCACGGGGGTCGAGCGCGTGAGCGCCGCGCGCGATCACCTCCGCGGCGAGAGGAATGTCGGCCGTCACCACGAGATCACCCGGCTGCACCTCCTGGGTGATCCGATGATCGGCCACGTCGAACCCCTTCGCCACCCGGATGCTTCGGATGAAGGCGGACGGAGGGGTGCGCAGCGGCGTGTTGGCGACGAGCGTCGTCAGCACCTGCGCGCGGTCGGCGGCACGGTACAGGATCTCCTTGATGACCTGGGGGCATGCGTCGGCGTCGACCCAGATTTGCACCGCGCTAGCGTCCCCTCGTCGCGACATCAGTGGCCGTGCTAGCCTATCATCAGCGCGCAAGATGGGTGTGCTGATAACGGACGTGAAGATGGCCGAAACGCGAACCGGCGCGCGCCTCTCGGCGACGGTGCGGGGCGAGGGCTTGCCGCCGACGTTGTGGTTCGAGGTGCCCGCGGAGCTGGGCTCCGGGCTGAGCGCGCGGGGCGATCCGTTTCTTCCCCCGCTGGTTCTGCGTGCGCTCATGCGGCCGGGTCCGATCACGATCGAGGCCGAGGTCTCGCCGGAGCTGATGACCTCGGCGCGCCGGGCCGCCGCGCTCCTGGAGACCTGGGACATGCCGCCGGGGCGCGCCGAGGGCGCCACCATCGACGTGCGGGCCCCGCTCGGCGTTCCCCAGTGCCGCGGCGCCGGCGTCGGCGCCTTCTTCTCGGGCGGCGTGGACTCGTTCTACACCGTGCTGAAGAACATCGCGCGCTATCCCACGGGCGATTCGCGCTCCCTGACCGACCTGGTCATGCTGCACGGCTTCGACGTGCGCGAGGCTGACGAGACGCTCTTCGCGCGCCTGTCCGCCCCGCTGCGCGCCGCGGCGGCCGAGCTCGAGCGGGGATTCATTCCGCTGCGCACCAATCTCCGGGAGCTGTTCGGCGACGACGACTTCGACATCACCCACGGCGTCGTGCTGGCAGGGGCCGCGCATGCCATGGCGGGGCTGTTCCACACCGTCTACGTCGCGTCGTCCTATCCCTACTCCGAGCTGCGCCCCTGGGGCTCGCATCCCAGCCTCGACCCCCTCTGGTCCAGCGAGCGGCTCGACGTCGTGCACGACGGCGCGGAGCGCTCGCGGCCGGAGAAGATCGCCGTCATCGCGGCGAGCCCGGTAGCCCTGCGCGCGCTTCGCGTGTGCTGGATGCAGTGGGACGCCTACAACTGCGGCAAGTGCGAGAAGTGCATCCGCACCATGCTGGGGCTAGCCGCCCACGGCGTGCTCGAGCAGGCGACCGCCTTTCCGAGCCGCCTCGATCCGGAGCAGGTAGCGGCGGTGTTCGTGCCGGAGTTCATCCGGATCCGCTGGCAGGACATCTGCCGGGAGCTGCGCCACCGCGAGCCGGAGCTGGTGCGCGCCGCCGAGCGCGCCCTGGCGCGCAGCGAGCGGGTGGACGCGATCTGGCGCGCGCTGGGGTGGCTCGGCATCAGCCGCCCGCGCGCCCAGGCCATCGACCGCGCCTTGTTCGGCGGCGCCGGCCGCGGTGTCTGGCGCCGGCTGCTCTGGCGGAAGTAGACGGCGTCAGCCGGCGGCTAGCGCCGGCCTTCGGGAGCTTCGCAGGGCACCGTGCCCATGTCTGCTGGTACCGAGACTTCGAGGAGCTCGAGCGTGTCCGAGGTGGCGGTCTCGTTGTGACGGAGGCCGCCCGGGATGTAGAGGGACTCGCCCTTCTGGACGCGAAGCGTCTGGCCGTCCTCGAACGCGAGATCGACCCACCCCTCGAGTACGTAGACGAACTGGCCGTCGCACACGTGGTAGTGCCAGCCGGTGGGCTTGGTCATCCCCTCGCTGGCGCTCATCACCTGGGCGCGCATGCGGCCGCTGCTCGCGGCGGTGACGCCGAGGTCCTGATACTTGAGGAACGTTCGGCGCCCCTCCACGAAGGGCGCGGTGGCGGGGGTGGCGTGGGCGAGCTTGCCGGCGGGCACGGACGCGACATTGGTCATGGTGAGCCTCCCGTGGAAGGACTCTAGCACGGCAGGGGATACTGGATGGTGTCGACGATCGACGACCCCAACGACGTGAGCGAAGGAGATCGCCCATGCCCGAGACATTGAGCACAGAAGCGAAGGCCCTCATCGACCGGCCGAACTTCGCGCATCTCGCCACGCTCATGTCGGACGGCTCGCCGCAGAGCGTGCCGGTGTGGGTCGGGCGCGAGGGCGACCGGCTGCTCGTCTGCACGAGCGAGGGCTCCCTCAAGGGACGCAACACCAAGCGCGATCCGCGCGTGGCGATCTCGATCGTGGACTTCGACAACCCGTACGAGGAGATCCAGCTCCGCGGCCGCGTGGTCGAGCGCCGCCCCGACCCCGACCTGAAGATCATCGACTCCGTCTCGCAGAAGTACACCGGCAAGCCCTTCCCGATGCGGGACTACGAGGGGCGCGTGGCGCTCGTGATCCAGGTGGACAAGGCGCGCTACACCACGCTGCCCTTCGCGCACACGCCGCCCGGGCGCTGAGACCTAGGCGCTGAAGCCGATGCGCCCGAAGCGGGCCTCCGCGGTCGAGCGCGTGTCGTTGGAGTCGATGGACAGCGCGATGGCGCCCGGCGCCTCGGGGGCCTCGCCGAAGATGCGCCGGTGGTCCGCGGCCACGTCGTGGCGTGCCTCCGTCCATTGGCCGAGCCCCGCCTCGCCGGAGCGCGCGATCACGAACGTGACCGTGCCGGTCTTCGTGCTCTTGACGATCGTGCCCACGGGGAGTGCGCGGTCCCAGACGTAGCCGATCAGGCGCGAGCGCAGCAGGGCGGGGAATCGCGGCCAGATGACGAAGAGGTGGCCGGTGGCATCCGACGTGGCGCGCTCGCGGAGATCGGCGCCGCGCGGTAGGCTCATGACCTTCCATTGCCAGGCGAGGACCGGGGTGACCCCGAGGTCGACGTCCACCGGGTGCGCGATCGTGGAGTGGTCGCTCGCGCTCCGCATTGCGAGGGCGCGGCGGCCCTCGTCCTCCACCACCGTGAAGTCGTAGGCGGGATTGCCGCGCGGCGTCTCGTACTTCTCCCAGCCCGCCGGCACGCCGCGCGCCCCGAGCGTCGCCTGGCGCCAGTCCTCGACGGTCGTGCCGGCAGGCGACGTCCGGGCGCTGTCCGGACGCGCGAGCCCACGGCCGAGGGTCGTGGTCATCGTCGCGAGCAGCAGAGCCCGTCGCGAGAGCATCGTGATTCAGCGTACCAGAGGGCGTTGTAGGCTCGGGGACATGGGCCTCGGCGGCTGGCTTCAGGAGCAGCTCTTCGAACGCCGCATCGTGATGCTCACAGGCCGTCTCGACGCGAACGCGGCGAGCCGCGCGGCGGCGGCGCTGACCGTGCTGGATGCCGACGGGACGCGGCCTATCGAGCTGCATCTGGACAGCGGCGATGGCGCGCTCGACGCGGCCTTCGTCGTGATCGATGTCCTCGGCGCCCTCCGGGCGAGCCTGCGGGTGCGGTGCCGAGGCCAGGTCGGCGGCCCGGCGGTCGGCCTCGTCGCCGCCGCGGACCACCGGATGGCCGCGCCGCACACGCGCTTCCACCTCGCCCAGCCGACGGCGCGCTTCACCGGATCACCCGAAGAGCTGGCCGCGCAGAGCCGGCAGCAGCAGGATCTCCTCTGGCGGCTCTATGCCCTGGTCGGTCGTCGCGCGGGCCGGCCCGCCGAGGAGGTCGCCGAGGACATGCGCGGGGGCCGCTACCTGGACGCCGCCGAGGCCCTCGCCTACGGGCTCATCGACGAGGTGGTTTGACAAGGGCGCGGAGGCCAGCCTAGCATCGGCCAAGGCATTCACTCGCCGGCCGCTCCGGACCCCAGGAGGCACCACGTGGGCGAGATTCTCGGCTTGGGCCTGACGCATTACCCGCCGCTCATCGGCCATGACCAGAACATGGCCGACATCCTCCGCGCGATCATGAAGGACCCCGGCCTGCCCGAGCGCTACCGCGACCCGTCCGGCTGGCCCGAGGCGATGCGACGCGAGTACGCCCAGGATGGAGGCACCGGGGCTGCGGCCGGCCATCGGGCGAGCCTGCTGCGCCACTTCCGCCACGCCCGGAAGCTGCTGGACGAGTTCCGCCCCGACGTGGTGGTGATCTGGGGCGACGATCAGCACGAGAACTTCACCGCCGACATCATTCCGCCGTTCTGTGTGCTCGCCTACGACCAGATCGAGGCCAAGCACCGCAAGCGCGACGCCGGGAACAACGTATGGGGCGAGACCGAGGACACGATTGTCCGCCTTCGGGGTCATCGCGAAGCGGGCAAGTTCCTCGCGCGGCGGCTCCTCGAGCAGGGCGTCGACATGGCCTACGCGTACGCGCCGCTGCACCACCAGGGCCTCGCCCACGCCTTTCTCAACACCGTTTTCTATCTCGACTACGACCGCGTGGGCTTTCCGTATCCGATCGTCGCCTTCCAGGTCAACTGCTATGGGCGCCGCGTGATCGCCCAGAAGGGCTTTCGTTCGAGCCTCGCCAAGCCGCTCGCCGAGGCGGATCTCGATCCGCCGTCGCCGTCGCCGAAGCGCTGCATGGAGGTGGGCGCGGCCGCCGCGCTCGCGCTGCGCGAGAGCCCCTGGCGGGTCGCGCTGATCGCGTCGTCGAGCTGGTCCCACGCCTTCCTCACCGACAAGCACCATCAGCTGTACCCCGACATCGAGGCCGATCGGCGGCTCTACGAGGCGCTGCGCCGGGGCGACTACGAGGCGTGGCGCGCGCGCACGCTCGACGAGATCGAGGACTCGGGCCAGCAGGAGATGCTCAACTGGTACATGCTTGCCGGCGCCATGGAAGCGCTCGGGCGCAAGCCCGACGAGTGCGACTTCATCGAGACGTGGATCTTCAACTCCAACAAGTGCTTCGCGGTGTACAAGCCATGACGACAACCGCCCATCGCGCGACGCCCGCCGCACCTTCCATCCTCCGGCTGTCCGGCGACATCCGGCACCTCATCCCGACGCTCGGGCTCATGGAGTACTGGTATCCCGCCATCGAGGACCGGAAGGTGGGGACCCGCAAGCCCGTGAAGGTGTCGCTCCTCGGGGAGGAGATCTGCCTCTTCCGCGGCGCCGCCGGCGCGGTGGCCGCCATCCAGGACATCTGCCCCCATCGGGGCGCCCGCCTCAGCGAGGGAGACTGCCACTACCGCGGCACCGTGGCCTGTCCCTACCACGGCTGGGTGTACGACGAGAGCGGGAAGAACGTGGCCGTGCTGTCCGAGGGGCCGGACTCCGGCGTGTGCGGCAAGGCGGGCACCGAGGCGCGCATGTATCCCACGCGCACCCTCAAGGGCGTCGTCTTCGTATGGATGGGCAAGGGCGAGCCCGCGCCCATCGAGGAGGACGTGCCCGAGGAGTTCTTCGAGGCGGACGCCCTCGTGCAGGTGGGGGTCGTGTACTGGAAGTGCAACTGGGAGGTCGCCCTCGAGAACTCCATGGACTCGCACGTGAACTATGTGCACCGGAACGCGGTGGTGGTGGCGCGCGGCGGCTTCATCGCCCGCGGCGCCCAGGGCGAGCATCCCATCTTCGTGGGGAACGGCTTCGGCGGCGACGTGGCCGAGTCGAACTACATGCGCAAGAGCGCCGCCTACGACCTCTACCCGAACGGCTGGCGCTGGCCCAAGACGAACTACCGCCGGGTCTGGACCTGGCTCACCCGCCCCCTCGCCGACCGCGCCCGCCGCAATATCCCGCCCCCGCGTACGGCCAGATGGTGCGGGGGGCATCACCTGCCCGGCATGTTCCGCGCCGAGTTCGGTTGGGACCTCTACACGCGCATGTGCGTGCCGGTGGAGGAGCACCTCACCCGCGTCTTCTACTACCACTGCACGCGCCCGAGGAACGCCTGGCCGGCGGCTGTGGGACCGGATCGCCTACGCCACGCTCCGACGCTGGATCATCGAGTACAACTTCTCGCGCCAGGACGAGCGGGTCATGCTCCACCAGCGCTACGACACGCCGGAGAAGCTCTCGGGCACCGACGCGGAGGTCATCGCGTGGCGGCGTCTCGTGGTGACCAAGCATCACGGGGGCCGCGACGCGGCCTTCGAGTATCGCAACCCGGACGGCCTCGATCCCGCGAACGTCCCGCTCGAGCGCGTGTCGGTGCGCTACCTACAGGAGCAGGCGCGGCGGAACGGCGGAGGCTCGCGCGCATGATCACCCGGCGACGGCTTCTCGAGGGCGTGGCGCTGGGTGGCGCGGCGGCGCTGGTGGGACCGGCGGGGCGCGCGGCCGCGCAGTCCGCCGACTGGACCCAGACGGTGGCGGCGGCGAAGAAAGAGGCCAAGCTCGTCGTCAACACCTTCCCCGGAGACGGCTACAAGCGCGCGCTGAAGGTCTTCAGCGGAGCGTATCCGGAGATCAAGCTCGAGCACACCAGCCTGCACTCGCAGGACTTCGCCCCGCGTATCCTCCAGGAGCGCCAGAGCGGCCTCTTCACCTGGGACGTGGCGCTCATCCCCACGAGCACCGCGCTCCAGGTGCTGCGACCGGCCGGCGTGTGGGACCCCGTGCGCCCGGCCATCGTGCTGCCGGAGGTGAAGGACGGCTGGGAGGGGGGCTTCGAGCGCGGCTTCGCCCTGGTGAAGGACCGTGCGCTCTGCTACGGCTTCGTGGCGGTGCGCGGCGGCGGCGTCACCATCAATACCGACATGGTGAAGGAGAGCGAGGTCCGCGGGCTGAAGGACCTCCTCGACCCCCGGTGGAAGGGCAAGCTGCTGCTGCCCGACGTGCGCACGATGGGCGACACCTTCTGGCCCATGACGGCGGCTCGCCTCAGCATGGGCGACGACATCATCAAGAAGCTCTTCGTGGACCAGGAGCCGGTGCTGAGCCGCGACAACCGGCAGGTGGCGGAGTTCATGGTGCGCGGCCGCTACCCCATCGCCATCGGGGTGAACCCGCAGATCCTCGCCACCTACCAGAAGCAGGGGCTGGCGAAGAACCTCAAGCTCCTGCACTTCACCGAGATGTCCACGATGAGCTCCAGCAGCAGCACGATCTGGCTGGTCAACCGGGCGCCGCATCCGAGCGCGGCCAAGGTGTTCGTTAACTGGCTGCTCACCAAGGACGCGCAGGTGGTCTGGGCCAGGGAGGTCGAGACCAACAGCCGGCGGACGGGGGTCGAGCCGGGCCACCCGCTCTACGCGGTGCCCCCGGACGCCAAGTTGATGCAGATCGACGCCGAGGAGAACCTGCCCGAGGTCGTGAAGACGCAGGACATCGCCCGCGCCGTCATCAAGTAGACGGCGCGCCGCGGCTCGAGGGGCTCAGGGCGATCGAACCGGTTCTCACGCTCGACGACGTGAGCAAGACCTTCCCCCCGCTCGTGGCGGTGGACCGCGCCTCGCTCGAGGTCCGGCGGGGCGAGGTGTTCACCCTCCTGGGCCCGAGCGGTTGTGGCAAGACCACCACCCTGCGCCTCGTCGCCGGGCTGGAGCGCCCCGACGCGGGCGAGATCATCCTGCGCGGCCGCGTGGTGGCCTCGGTCCCGCGGCGGGTGTTCGTCCCGCCCAATCGCCGCAACCTCGGCATGGTGTTCCAGTCCTACGCCATCTGGCCGCACATGACCGTGTTCGACAACGTCGCCTACCCGCTGACATTGAGGGGGCTTGGGCGGGTGGCGATTTCCGAGCGTGTGGCCCGCGTGCTCGATCTGGTGGGGCTCGCGGGCATGGAGGCGCGCGCGGCCACGCTGCTGAGCGGCGGGCAGATGCAGCGGCTGGCGCTCTGCCGCGCGCTCGTATACGAGCCCGACCTGCTGCTGCTCGATGAGCCCTTCAGCAACCTGGACGCCAAGCTGCGCGAGCAGATGCGGCTCGAGCTCAGGCTGCTGCAGCGCCGCCTGGGCGTCACCGTGCTGTTCGTCACCCATGATCAGATCGAGGCGCTGAGCCTGTCCGACCGGATCGCGGTGATGCAGCGCGGACGCGTCGAGCAGGTGGGCCCGCCGCGCAGCCTGTACGAGGCGCCGGCCTCCGCGTTCGTGCGCGACTTCCTCGGCTCCACCGTCGTCCTGCGCGGCCGGGTGAGCGCGGTGGACGGCGGCGGGGTGCGGGTGGCGCTGAACGGCCCCCTCGACGGCCGGCCCCTCGCGGGCCGATCGGTCGGACCCGGGCCGCTCGCCCCGGGGGCGGAGGTGAATGTGGCCATTCGCCCCGAGGATGTCGAGGTGGACGGCGGGGCCGGGGATGCCCTGCCCGGGGTGATCGAGACGCTGCTGTTCGTGGGCGATCGCTACGAGGCGCGCGTGGCCCTCGGCGGCGCGCAGCGCATCATCCTGCTGTTGCCCCGGACGCGCGAGTGGAAGGAAGGGCAGGCGATCGCGCTGGGCTTTCCGCCGGAGGCGGTGAGCGTGTGGCCGGCGTAGCTGCGCCCGCATCCCTCGCGCGGGTCGGCTGGCGTCCTGACATGTCGTCGCTCGCCTGCGGCGCCGTGCTCGCCGTCGTGGCGTTCGGCGTGGTCTATCCGGTGCTGCTCGTGGTGCTCCAGAGCTTTCAGACCGCGCTGCCCGGGCAGCCCGCGCGTTACGGGCTGGACGGCTGGCGCGCCGCCCTCGCCGAGCCCGCCCTCCGCTCGTCGCTCTGGAACACGCTGACCGTCACCTTCGTGCGGCAGCTCCTCTCCCTCCCGCTCGCGGTGTTCATCGCGTGGCTGCTGGCGCGCACCGATCTGCCCGGCCGCCGGGGGATCGAGCTCGCCTTCTGGGCGGCCTTCTTCCTCCCTCCGCTGACGGTGACGCTGAGCTGGATTCTCCTGCTCGACCCGGAGTATGGCCTCGTCAACACCGCCCTCGCGGCGCTCCCCTTCATGGGCAAGGGTCCGTTCAACATCTACTCGTTCTGGGGCATCGTGTGGGTGCACCTCATCACGGGCTCGCTGACCGTGAAGGTGATCCTCCTCACCCCCGCCTTCCGCAACATGAACGCCTCGTTCGAGGAGGCCTCGCGGGTGGCCGGCGCGGGCACGCTGCGCACCGCGTGGCGCGTCACCGTGCCGGTGATGGCGCCGGTGATCCTGTCCGTGCTGTTGCTGGGCACCATGGTGTCACTCCAGACCTTCGAGGTGGAGCAGGTGCTGGGTACCCCGTTCCGCTTCTTCGTGTTCAGCACCACCATCTACGACCTGCTCGTCACGCGGGTTCCGCGATACGACGCGGCCACCGCGCTGGCCGTTCTCATCCTCCTCGCCATGCTGCCCCTCATCCTCGCCCAGCAATGGGCGACGCGCGGGCGGCGCTATACCACGGTGACGGGCCAATTCCAGAACCGGGTCCATGCCCTGGGTGCCTGGCGGTGGCCGGCGCTGGCCGCCATGCTCGCCGTCGTCGCCGTCGTGCTGGGCGTGCCCATCGTCTTCGCGCTGCTCGGGACGTTCATGAAGCTCTTCGGCTTCTTCAACGTGCCGGCGCCCTGGACGCTCGACAACTGGACGACGGTGCTGGGCGACGACCTCTTCGCGGGCGCCCTGCGCAACACGGTGGTTCTCGCCGTCGGCACCGCGCTCGCCGCCGTGCTACTGCACTCGCTGATCGCCTACATCGCCGTGCGCACGCGCTACGCGGGCCGCCGCCTGCTCGACTTCATCTCGTGGCTGCCCTTCACGGTGCCGGGCGTCATCCTCGGCCTGGCCCTCCTGTGGCTGTTCCTGGGCACGCCGTGGCTGCGGCCGCTCTACGGGACCACCGCGCTGCTCGTGATCGCCGGGCTCATCTCCGGCATGCCGCTGGGCGTGCAGATCATCAAGAGCGGGCTCATGCAGCTGGGGGGCGAGCTCGAGGAAGCCTCCCGCATCGCGGGCGCCTCGTGGTGGACCACGTACCGCCGCATCGTGCTGCGGCTCATGGCGCCCACCCTCCTCGCGGTGGGCATGATCACGTTCGTGGGGGCGGCGCGCAACATCGCCAACGTCGCGCTCCTCAGCACCACCGCCAACCGGCCGCTCGCCATCCTGCAGCTCGACTACATCGCCCAGAAGAAGCTCGAGGAGGCCTCCGTGATCGCGTGCATCATCATGTTCATCTCCCTGGTCGGGGCCCTGGCCGGCCACATCCTCGGCGTGCGCGGCAAGGTCGGGTGAGCGCCATGCGGCTCGAGGGCAAGGTCGCGATGGTTACCGGCACCAGCCCCAATATCGGCGCGGGCATCGCGGGCGGGCTGGCCGAGGAGGGCGCCCGCGTCGTCTGCGTGGACGTCGACGCGGCGAACGCGCGGGAGTGCGCGGCCTGGATCGCCGCGCGGGGCGGCCAGGCCCTGGGCCTGACGTGCGACGTCACCGACGAGGGCCAGGTGGAGGCGGCGGTGGCGCGCGCCCGCGAGGCCTACGGGGGCGTGGACATCCTCGTCAACAACGCGGGCATACTCGGTGGCCAGAGCGTGCTCGAGATGCCGCTCGAGCGCTGGAGCCGCCAGCTCGCGGTGAACCTCACCGGCACCTTCCTCTGCACCAAGCACGTCGCGCGGCTGATGGTCGAGCGCGGCAGTCGGGGCAGCATCATCGTCATCGTCTCGACGGCCGGGCATCAGGGCCAGCCGGGGAACATCGGCTACTGCACGAGCAAGAGCGGCCTCCTCAACTTCACGCGCGCCGCGGCCATGGACCTCGCGCGCCACGGGATTCGCGTGAACAGCCTCACGCCCACCGCCACCGACGCGGAAGAGGGCCACGAGCGCGCGGTGGCGTGGGGCCGCCCGCGGCCCGAGGCGCGCGGCCGCCTGCTCGACTTCGCCCGGATGATTCCCACGGGGGCCTTGCCGAGCCCCCGCCACTACGCGCGCGCCGCCGTCTTCCTCGCCTCCGACGAGGCGGAGATGATCACCGGCATGGACCTGCGCGTGGACGCGGGCGCTGTCGCGAAGTACTGGCCCTGGGTGCCCAGCGCCTGAGAGCGCGGGCGCGGCGCCCGGAGCCGCCGAGCCATGGCCGACCCCATTGTGATCAGCGACACCGTGCGCGTCCCCGCCGGCGCCTTGACCGTGAGGGCGGTGCGCGCGTCGGGGCCCGGCGGACAGAACGTCAACAAGGTGGCCACCAAGATCGATCTGCGCGTGGACCTCGCGGCCATCGAAGGCTTGTCGGACGCCGCGCGCGCCCGGCTGGCGATACTTGCCCAGCATCGCTGCGACGCGGAAGGTCGCCTGGTGATCACGAGCCAGATCACGCGGAATCAGGGCCGCAACCTCGACGACGCCCGCGCGCGGGTGGCCGACCTGATCCGCGCCGCCCTCGTCTCGCCGCGCCGGCGCGTGAAGACGGCGCCGTCCGCCGGCTCGCGGGAGCGGCGGCTCGCCGGCAAGGAGCGCCGCGCCGCGGTGAAGCGGTGGCGCGCCCGGCCTGGGCTAGACTAGCCCGCATGGCCAGTGTGCTCGAGCGGGTGCCGTGGGAAGCCTGCGTGCTGGAGCCGCACCGGGATCCGGCGCTGGAGTCATATGTGAAGAAGCGGACGGGGATGTCCAGCCCGGTCATCGACTACTTCGCGCCGGCGCCCTGGCTGGCCAAGGCGCTAGTCGATCTCCATCCCGAGTACGGGCTCCTGCTGCGCCTCGACCACGAGCTGAAGGATCTCGTGCAGCTGGTCGTCTGTCAGGAGAACTCGTGCCGCTTCTGCTACGCCGCCGTGCGCGCGATGCTGTGGGCCCAGGGCATGAGCCGGGAGCGCATACAGCGCATCGAAGGGGACCTGGCGCGGGCGGACCTGTCGCCGCGCGCGCAGGCCGCGATCGCGTTCGGCCGGAGCCAGTCGCGCACCGGGCCGGCGGGTGCCCGTGACGCCCGGGAGGCCCTCGCGAAGGCCGGCTTCGATGCCGACGAGATGCGGGAGCTCGCCTTCGCGGTGGCCCTCACGGACTTCAGCAACCGCGCGCACACGATCGCGGCCGTTCCGACGCGCCCGATCGAGCGGATCCCCGATGCGCTCCCCACGCGCCTGCTGCGACCCTGGATCAATCGACTCGTGCGTCGTCACCGCTCCTACGGACGGGCCACGCCGCTTCAGCGCGCGCCGGCGCCCCCGTACGTCGGCCTCGTCCAGGCATATGCCGGCAGCCCCATCGCGCCCGCGATCGCCGGGGCGCTCGATGAGATGTGGGCATCGCACCACCTCACGCGGCGGTGCAAGCTCTTGATGCTCGCGGTGATCGGGCGAGGCCTGGGCTGCGAGGCCTGCGCCCCCGAGCTGCGGGAAGCGCTGCGACGGGAAGGCATGGCGGACGCGACGCTCGACCAGGTCCTGACCCACCTCGATGCGCCCGAGCTGGATCCGATCGAGCGCCTGCTCGTTCCCTTCGCGCGCGAGACCATCTGGTACGAGCCGGCGGTGATACAGCGCCGCGCCCGCACGCTGCGCGAGCGCCTGACCGGGCCGCAGCTCCTCGAGGCGATCGGCGTCGCCTCGCTCGGCAATGGCCTCTGCCGGTTGGGGGCCACGGTGCTGGATCCCGCGTGACCCGGGCCGTCCTCGTCGTCGCGGTGCTGGCGCTCGTGGCCGTGCTCGCCGCCGCGCTCTACCGGCAGGGGCGGCGGGCGGCCGGGCTCCAGGCGCAGCTCGACGCGGCGGCCTCGGAGCTCCAGCACTTGCAGGAGGCGTGCTCTCGGCTGGCCCCCGCCGGCGTCGTGCAGCGCCTCGTCGCCGATGGCGCGCGGGCGACGCCCGAGGCGGCGGCCGAGCGCAAGGTGGTGACCGCGCTGTTCGCCGATCTCGTGGGCTATACCGCGATGAGCGAGCGGCTCGAGCCCTCCGCGCTCGCGCGGGTGCTCAATGGCTACTTCCAGCGCATGAGCGACGCCGTTCACGAGCATCGCGGGCACGTGTCGACCTTCCTCGGCGACGGCATCCTCGCCTACTTCGGCGCCCTGCAGCCGAATCCGTGGCAATGCGACGACGCCGTTCGCGCCGCCCTGGCCATGCGGGCGGCCATGCGCGACTACAACGTCGAGCTCGCCGGCGAGGGTCTGCCCGCGCTCGCGGTGGGGATCGGTATCCATCGCGGCCCCGGCCTCGCCGGCCTCGTGGGCAGCCGCGAGCGCATGGAGTACGCCTTCGTCGGGCGCACCGTGAACCTGGCCGCCCGCGTGCAGGCGCTCACCCGCGTGCACAAGGTGGACATCCTGGTAACGGACGTGCTGCGCCCGGAGCTTGACCGTTGCTTCGTGCTCGACCGCATGCCCGCGGAGATGGTGAAGGGTGTCGACGAGCCGGTCTTGACCTACGCCGTACGGGGACTGGCCCCGGACGCCGGCGCCCGGGCCTGACCATGTACTGGACACCTTAAGATCTCTAGAGAGCCGCACCGCGGCAGGCGACCGCCCGATCGTTCCTCGGCACGCTGCCCGGCCGCACGCCCCTCGCTGCCTTGGGGAGATTTGGTAACCCCCCGTTACCGTGCCCGGGCATCCCCGCCGCGCGAGTGGACCGGCCCATGCACCGCACCGAGGGTTAGGGACCGACGGGCGCGGCGCCGCGACGAGGCGGCGGGCAAGGAGACGAGCCATGACCGAGCAGTTGGAGCTCCTCACGAAGCTCGAGACGTACATAGGCGCGGCATTCGTGGCCTTCTACGGCTACGAGCGATTCCGGAAGCAGCCGGCGGAGCCGGGCGCGCGTCAGACCGGCCATCCGAGCCGCGCCACTACTACCGCCGCCTCCTACTACACCGCGGTGGTCCTCTACTGCGGGATCGGCGTGCTCGTGTACGGCACGCTCCTCTTCTCGCCGTCCGTGCTTGAGAAGATCGGAGCCCTGGTGCCCCAGCTCGACGCCGGCGTGCCGGACGTGCTCCGGCACTCGCCCTCGGTGTTGGTGGCGCTGCTCCTCACGGTGCTGCTGACCAAGGTGCCCGCCCTCGCCGCGCTCGACGATTTCGTGCGCACCCGCCTTCAGCACATGGCGGCCATTCCGTATGAGGTCCGGCGCCTGGCCGTGGAGCTCAAGCGGGCCTCGTTCCGTCCGGCCAGCGAGGAGGAGCACTCGGAGATCGCGCCCGCGCTGCTCGCCCAGGGCTTCAATGACGTCGACCTCCGCTCAGCCAGCGGCGACACCCTGCTCGCGCGCTGGGTCCGGCTCACGACGCTCATGCGCCGCATGGAGGCGTGGGAGGCGGACGGGGGGCTGCGCGAGTACTTCGTCGAATGCCCCGGCGAGCTCGAGGCTCTGCGTGAGCGGCACGCGGAGATGGGCGCGAAGGTCCGCCGCGCCTACGGCCTGATCCAGGGCGAGGCGCCGGACGAGCGGACGGCGGCCATGCTGGCCGCGTATCGCGACGACGTGACGGCGGCGCTCGACGCCCTCGTGCGGGATCTCCACGACGCCATCAGCCGCGCGGTGCTGTGCTGCGAGTACACCGAGCACCGGCGCGCCCGCCGGCTGACCGCGCTGGGCTTCCCGGTGCAGGTGCAGCAGGTCGGCCGCATCTCGCTCAACAGCCTGATGCTGCTGTTCACCCTGGGCAGCGTGCTGTTCCTCTTCGTGTTCAGCGTGGTGCCCAACCCGCGGCGGAACGAGACGCCGGTGGACATGCTCCTGCGCTCCGTGATGATCGCCGCCATCTACTGCGTGTCCGTCTGGTGCGCGATCGGGCCCAAGACGCACTGGGCGGCGGCCCGTCGCGCCCCGGGCGCCGCGCGTCCGTGCTGCGCCTACCTCGTCTCGGCCCTGGTGGCCGCCGGCGCGGGCGCGGTGGTGAGCCTGACGGTGAAGGTCGTCCTTCACGCGAGCCTCACGGAGGCGTGGCCTCGCTTCGTCCAGAGCCTGCCCTGGACGCTCATGACCTTCGCGATGGCCTATGCGGTCGCGGCGCTGGCCGACGACGTGCCGGCCGATCTCGACGCGATCGGCCTGGGCCACCGGCCGTTGTGGCTGGTCGAGGCGGTGGTGATGGTGGCGATCATGGTGCCGGTGTCGATGCTGGTGTACCGCCTGCTCCTGGACACCACGCCCGTCGGGTTCGTTCCCGCTTTCGGCCAGGTGCTCACCATCGTGGTGATCGTCAGCTTCGCGATCGGGGCACTGGTGCCGTCGTGGTACCGGCATGCGCCGGCGAAGGCCGCGACACCTCGGCTCGCCGCCGCGCCCGCGCCGGCGGCCGGCTAGCCGGTGAGGAGCGGGCGGACGCCGTCCGCGAACTCGCCCATTTGCGCCTCCAGCTCCGTTCCGTCGGCGGCGAGGAACTCGCACACGAGGTGCTCGACGCCGCAATCCCCCAGCTCGCGGATCCGATCGGCGAGGGCGGCCGGCTCGCCCGCGAGCACGCGCCCCGCGTGCGTGGAGATGGGCGTGGACTGCCCCGCGCCCTGGATGCGCACGTCGTTGCGCAGGGTGATGGCGGGCGGCGTTGCCCGGCCGCGCGTCGCGCTCAGCCGCGCCAGCTCGGCGCGCCCCGCGCGCAACTCGTCGGGAGGCCGGTTGATCGGGTGCCAGGCGGCGCCGACCTCCACCGCGCGCCGGAGCGCCGCCTTGCTGTGGCCGCCCACCCAGATGGGCGGGTGTGGCTTCTGGATCGGCTTCGGCTCGAAGACGAGGTCGTCGAATTGCGTGTACTTCCCCGCGAATGACGGCGATGGGCTCGTCCACAGCTCGCGCATGGCGCGCAGGTACTCGTCGGTCATCGCCCCGCGCTCGGCGAAGGGCAAGCCGAGCATGGCGCTCTCCGCGGCCACCCAGCCCGCGCCGATCCCCAGGACGACGCGGCCCCCGCTGAGGGCGTCCAGCGTCGAGACCATCTTGGCGGTGACGACCGGGTTGCGGTAGGGCACGATGAGCACGGTGGTGCCGAGCAGCACGCGCCGCGTTGCCCCCGCGGCGACGCCGAGGGTGATGAGCGGGTCGAAGATGGCCTCGCCGAAGTTCTTCACGTTGGCGCGCGGAACCACGACGTGATCGCTCACCCAGACCGAGTCGTAGCCGAGGGTCTCCGCGCGCACCGCGGTGGTGCGGATGATGTCGGGGGAGGCGAGATGCCGGCAGTTGGGGATCCAGACGCCGAATCGCATGCCGCCGAATCTACTACACCTACATGTCGAGGGTTGTACCCAGCCCCCGTCTCACGCTAGATTCAAGCGTGGCCTCGCGTCTCTTGTTCCCAACAGATAGGTTTTCAGGTTCCCACGAAGCCACGCCACAGGCCATCGGGTGAGAATTACCTACCGCCTCGTCGCCGCCATCTGCCTGGCCGTGCTGGTGCTCATCGCCGCCTTCGCCTACGTCCAGGTCCGTGAGGAGCGGGCGCGCCTGGTCCGCGACCTGGAGCGGCGGGCGGCGCTCCTCGCCGAGGGCCTGAAGGAGGCGGTGGGGCCGGTCATGGGCGGGCGCTCCACCGCCCCCGTTGAGCGCATCCTCAAGCGATTCGGGCGCCCCAATCAGATGGTGGCGGTATACGACCCGCTGGCGAATCCGATCGCGGTGGTGCCGGAGTCGGCGGGCGCCAGCATTCCCTCGCTGCCCGAGATCAGCGAGGCGCTGACCAGCGAGAGCGCCCGTCAGGGCTTCCGGCACATCCACGACCGCCGGGTGTATGTCTACGCTACTCCGCTGTCACGAAACGAGCGGCCCGCCGGGGTGCTCGCGGTGTTCCTCGACGCCGGGCACCTGGTGGAGGCCGAGCGCGCGTTGTGGCGGTACAACGCCATCCGGTTCGTGGTGCTCGCGGTGGTGCTGTCGGGCATCACCGTACTCCTCCTCTATGTCTCCATTGCCCGGCCGATGGCGCGTATGGCCGAGTGGACCAAGTCGCTCAAGACGGGGCGCCCGGGGCCTGCGCCCGACGCCGCCGACGCGGGCCTCTTCGGCCCCTTGGCGCTCGAGGTGTCCGGACTCGCCCGGCGGATGTATCGCGCGCAGCAGGCGGCCGAGCAGGAAGCCGCCCTGCGCCTCCGAGGGGAGACGGTGTGGACGGAGGAGCGGCTCAAGCAGTTCGTGAACCTCCAGGTGGGCGGGCCGATCTTCGTGGTGTCGAACCGCGAGCCGGTCAGCCACGTGCACAAGGACGGCAAGGTCGTCGTCCAGACGCCCGCGAGCGGGCTGGTGACGGCGATGGAGCCGGTGCTGCGGGCCTGCGGCGGGGTCTGGGTGGCCCACGGCAGCGGCAACGCCGACCGCGAGATGTCCGACGAGCGCGGCCGCCTCGGCGTGCCCGTCGACGATCCACGTTACAGCCTGCGACGGGTGTGGCTGACGCAGGAAGAGGAGCAGGGCTACTACTACAGCTTCGCGAACGAGGGGCTCTGGCCCTTGTGCCACATCGTCCACACCCGGCCGCTGTTCCGGCCGGAGGACTGGGAGCAGTACAAGGCGGTGAATCGGAAGTTCGCGCTGGCGCTCATTGACGAGATGGACGGCGTGGAGGCGCCGCTCATCCTGATCCAGGACTACCACTTCGCGCTGCTGCCCCTCTACGTAAAGGAGGCGCGCCCAGACGCCCGGGTGGCCATCTTCTGGCACATCCCGTGGCCCAACTTCGAGGCCTTCGGCATTTGCCCGTGGCAGCCGGAAATCCTGCAGGGCATGCTGGGGGCCGACCTCATCGGCTTCCACACCCAGTACCACTGCAACAACTTCCTGGAGACAGTAGAGCGCGCCATCGAGTGCCGGGTGGACTGGGAGCACTTCACGGTGACGCGCGGGCAGCGGGTGACCCAGGTGAAGCCATTCCCCATCAGCGTGGCGCCCGAACCCCTCGACGCGCCCGCGAGCACGCGGGCCGGGGTCCTCGCCGGACTCGGCCTGTCATCCATCGAGCTGGTCGGCATCGGCGTGGAGCGGATCGACTACACCAAGGGGCTGGTCGAGCGCTTCCGCGCCCTCGAGCGCTTCTTCGTGCGCTATCCTGAGTACCGCGAGCGCTTGACCGTCGTCCAGGTCGCCTCGCCGAGCCGGAGCCTGATCAAGCGCTACAAGGAGTTTCAGCGCGAGGTCGAGCAGACCGTCGCCGACGTCAACGCCAAGCTGGGCACCAAGGCCTGGAAGCCCATCCTTTATCTGGACCGGCACCACGACCACGAGGAGATCCTCCCTCTCTACCGCCACGCCGACTTCTGCATGGTGACCTCGCTCCACGACGGCATGAACCTGGTTGCCAAGGAGTTCATCGCCGCGCGCGAGGACGAACGTGGCGTCCTCGTGCTGAGCCGGTTCACGGGAGCGGCGCGCGAGCTCACCGATGCGCTTCTCGTCAATCCCTATGACCTCGACGAGCTCGCCGAGACCATCCGCACCGCGGTGACGATGCCCGCCGAGGAGCAGCGAACCCGCATGAGCCGTATGCGGCAGAAGGTGCGCGAGCACAACATCTACCGCTGGGCGGGCCTCCTCCTCCGCGACCTCTCCCGGATTCCCGAGGAAGCGCTGGGCAAGCAGCCGTGAGTAAGATGCCGGCCCCGGCCACGTCGGAGCGATGGACCAACGCCGAATGGGTGGCGGCGCTCGGCGCCGACCGCGAGCACGCGTGGGTGGAGCTTCGGGCGCGCGTGGTGCGCGGCCTGGTGGCGCTGCTGCGCCGCCGCGCCCCCGCCGAGGTGGACCCCGCCCACGTGCCCGCGCTCGCCGACGAGATCGCCCAGCAAACGATGCTGACGGTCAAGACCAGCCTCGACCGGTTCCGGGGCGACAGCCACCTGACGACGTGGGTGTACCGGATCGCCGTGAACGCGCTCCTCGCCGACCTCCGCCGCCGGCGGTGGAGCCGGCGCATCCTCACCGGGCTCGATGGGGAAGTGGACATGGCCGCGGAGGGCAACGGCGCCGACCCGGAGCGCGCCACCTCGCGGCGGCAGCTCTGGACGCTGGTGCGGCACATCGTCGACGACGAGCTCACCGCGCACCAGCGGACGATCCTGCTCGCCGTGGCCTTCCAGGCGACGCCACTCGACGTGGTGGCGGCGGAGCACGGCATGAGCCGGGACGCCGTGTACAAGGCGCTCCACGACGCGCGGCGGAAGCTCCGGGCGGCGCTGCTCGCCCGCGGCGTCAGCCTCCACGACCTTCGCGAGGCGTTCGAGGACCGATGAAGCGCGACCAGTTTCTCGCCCTGATGGAAACCGTCATGCGGGCCCGCGAGCAGGAGATCGTCTGCTCCACGTTCTTCGAGCGGCTGCCGCGCTACGTGGATCTCGTGACGTCCGCCGCCGCCTCCGCCGTCATCCTCGCGGAGCCGCCCGCGCGCGTGATGCCGGACGTGGCCCAGCACATCGCGCAGTGCGGTGAGTGCGCGGAGGTCTATCGGCTGCTGCGCGAGATGGTGGCTCTCGAGGGGTAAGATCCCGGCCCCTCCCGCCTCTAATGGGCAGGAGGGGAGCCATGAAGCTGCCGCTCGGGATCGTGCCGCTGGTTATTTTCTTCCTGTGGGGCTGCTCGTCGGCGCCGCCCGGCGCCGCCACCGATGCCCCGCGCTCGTTCGACGAGCAGACCGATGAGCACGCGAAGACCATGCTGCGGGAGGGCAAGCGCGTCTTCCGTCACGACACGTTCGGCAGCGAGGATTTCTGGGGCGGCAAGCTCCGCCTGCACGAGGCCATCGCGGGCGCGAAGAACGGAGGCATCGGACCGGGCCTCACCCCGCAGCAGGCCCTGCAGCTGGGGCTCAAGGTGGACGTGGCCGCCCTGCCCGCGAGCGTGGTGGAGGCGATCAAGGGCGGCAAGGCCGACCTCGACAGCGCCGACACCACCTTGGCGCTGCTCCAGGCCAACTCCGTGCTCGGCGTGACGGGCTTCTTCGACCCGAGCACGAAGCGGATGACCGCGATCGGGATACAGTGCGCGCTCTGTCACTCCACCGTCGACGACTCCCTGACCAAGGGCATCGGCCGGCGCCTCGATGGGTGGCCGAATCGCGACCTGAATGTGGGCGAGATCGTCGCTTTCGCCCCGACCCTGAAGCCCTTCGCCGACCTGCTGCGGGTAGACGAGGCGACGGTGCGCACGGTCCTGAAGAGCTGGGGGCCCGGCCGCTACGACGCCGAGCTGAACCAGGACGGCAAGGCGTTCCGGCCGGACGGCCGCACCGCGGCGACGCTCTTGCCCGCCGCGTTCGGCCTCGCCGGCGTCAACCTGCACACCTATTCGGGCTGGGGCTCGGTGTCGCACTGGAACGCGTACGTCGCCAATACCCAGATGCAGGGGAAGGGCACCTTCTTCGACCCGCGGCTCAACGACGCCGAGCGATTCCCGGTGGCGGCGCGCGCGGGCCACGGCAACATCCGCAGCACGCCGGATCTGGTGACCGGCAAGCTCGCGGCGCTCCAGTACTATCAGCTGTCGCTGCCCGCGCCCAAGCCGCCGGCGGGCTCGTTCGACGCGGCGGCCGCCGCACGCGGCCGCGGCATGTTCGAGGGCAAGGCGCGCTGCGCCACCTGCCACGTGCCCCCGCTCTACACGGAGCCGGGCTGGCCGATGCACGCGGCAGAGGAGATTGGGATCGATGACTTCCAGGCGAGCCGGTCGCCCGACAAGCGTTTCTACCGCACCACCCCGCTGCCCGGCCTCTTCACGCGCGCCAAGGGCGGCTTCTACCACGACGGACGCTTCGCCACCCTCGAGGCGGTGGTGGCCCACTACACGCGGGTGCTTGGTCTCGGCCTCAGCGCGTCGGAGACGGCCGACCTGGTGCAGTTCCTGAAGTCACTCTAGGGCGATGTTCTCGAGGACGCGCACGTCCTCGGCGTCGAGGGTGACGTCGTAGGCGCCGAGGTCCTCCCGCATGTGGGCGGGGTCGGTGGTCCCGGTGAGCGGCTGCATGCCCACCTGTAGAGCGAATGCGAACACCACCTGCGCGGGCGTCGCGCCCACTCGCCGCACGAGCTCGGCGAAGGCCCGGGTGCGCAGATCGTTGAGGTTCGCGGTGAGCAACGAGAAGCCCTGGTAGACGATGCCGCGCTCCCGGCAGAAGGCGCGCACCTCCCGATCCCAGCCGGCGCGCGCGAAGCAGCGGTTCTGCACGAACGCGGGCGGGGTGGCGGCGAAGCGGCAGAGCGCCTCGAGCTGATCGAGACCGACATTGCTGACGCCGAGGAAGCGGGTCCGCCCCGCCGCGTGCAGTGCCTCCATGGCGCGCCACACCGCGTGGTCCGAGTCGCCCAGCCCCACGCGTCGCGACGGGCCGTGGAGCACATACGAGTCGATCGTCTCGACCCCTAGGTGCTCCAGCGAGCTCGCGAAGGACTGGCGCACCTGGGTGGCCTCGTCGGCGCGGGGATCGTAGGGCAGGCGATGGTCCTGGCCGCCCGCGTAGGTGAACTTCGTCTGGAGGAATAGCTCGTCGCGGGCGACGAGCCCATCCGCGATGGCGCGGGTGAGGGCCGCGCCCACGCCCGCCTCGTGGTAGTGGCGGCGCTGGTTGGCGGTGTCGATGCCGCGGAAGCCGGCCTCGAGCGCCTGGCGGGTCAGGGGCTCCGTCGCGTCTTCCTTCCAGGCGGTGCCGTAGACGAAGCTCGGCACACCGATGCCAGCGACGAGCTGGGTGCGGGGGGAGGAGGGGGCCATCGGGCCCCAGTGTAACGGGGGGCGCCCGCCGCCGGTAGTCGAGCCGGCGGCGGGCGCCCTCGGTACTAGCGCTGCTTGATCCGGCGTGCGGCCGCCCAGCCGGCGAGGGAAAGTCCCAGAAGGACGAGGCTCGCGGGGGCGGGTACCGCGGGGCTGTCATCAGTGCTGTCGTCAGTGCCATCGTCCGTGGCCAGTCCGACGACGCCGACTGTGAAGCCGTGCCAGAACTCCGTAGTATGCGTGAACGAAATGGAGGTGTAGCTGCCCGGGAGCCGGATCACGCCATGCACCTCGCCGCTGCCGGTGAAGCCATCGCCCTCTGCGTTGAGGAGGGGAGTGCCGTTACCCCAGAACCCCGCCCCGAAGTCGACGATCTCGATCGGCACACCGAAGTCCACCACATTCGAGTTCCAGCTCACCAGGGCGATGAGGGGGTCCTGGACCGCCTGAGAGAAGGTGATGGCCACCGTTCCTCCGGCATTCAGGGCGATGATGTCGGTGCCCGGCGGGTTCGTGTCGCCCGGCGCATTATCGATGGCGGGCCCTACGTAGGGCGCGTTCGGGATCCAATAGTTGAACACTTCGGTGCCTGTGATATGGGCGAAGCTATACGACCCGATAAACCCCACGTTCACGTTGTCCGATCCAACTGTCAAGCTTCCCGACACCGCGCTTGACGTTTGGCTCTGGCTCGTCCAGTTGGTCCAGATCACCGGTGCCGCAAACGACGCGGATGCTCCAGCCAGAAGGAGAATTGTCACGAGGATGCCGGGGAACAGTCGCTTCGTCATGTGCGTCTCCGTCCTGGAATGGGGTGGATGGAACGTCGTGATTCGCTGGTTAAAGTGAGCATCGTATGTGCCACTTCTGCATCTCATTGATTTTCCGATTGAACTGGCTTCGGTCCCATAGGCGTGTGGGCGAGGTTGCTAAATTTTCCGACGCGGCACCTCGCGAAGTTGTCAAGCCGCAGTGGTTGGGTTCGCGCGCCGGCGAGAGCCCGGAGAAATTGACATAACCTACAAGTTATGTGAAAGCTCGCCGAACCTCGCCGGCACATTTACCTCCGGCCCGGCTCGGCTTGACAGCCATCCGCGCTGGCGCTATTCCTACGGCACCCACACCATCCAAGGAGGCGTTCATGTTCTCGTACGTGAAGCAGGTCGGTATTCCCACGGCGCTGGCCCAGGAAGCTCCCGCCTTCCTCGCCGCGTTCGCCACCGCCGAGGTGTTCTACAAGTTCAAGAGCTTCACGCTCGAGTGCGCCGCCTTCCTCGTCACCTGGTACGTGCTCAGCTGGATCCAATCGTTGATCGTTGGCCCCCGCAGAAAGTAGCCCCTCGATCTCGTGAACATCGATCCGCGACTGCTCGAATCGCTGCGCTGGCGGTGTGTCGGCCCCCACCGGGGCGGGCGTGTCGTCGCGGTGGCCGGCCATCCCACCGAACGGGGCACGTTTTACTTCGGCGCGTGCGCGGGCGGGGTGTGGAAGACCACCGATGGCGGGGTGTACTGGGAGAACGTCTCCGACGGCTTCTTCGAGACCGCGGCGGTGGGCGCGATCGCGGTGGCCCCCTCCGCGCCCAATGTGATCTACGCGGGCACCGGCGAGGCCTGCATTCGCGGGAACGTCTCCCACGGCGACGGCGTGTACCGGTCGGACGACGGCGGCCGCACCTGGCGGAACCTGGGCCTTCGCGACACGCGGCACATCGGGCGCGTGCGCGTGGACCCGCGGGATCCCGACACCGTCTACGTGGCCGCGCTGGGGCATGCCTGGGGCCCGAGTCGCGAGCGTGGCGTGTTCCGTTCCAAGAACGGCGGCGTCACCTGGGACCACGTGCTCTTCAAGAGCGAGCGGGCGGGCGCGGTGGATCTCTCCCTCGACGCCGGCAACCCGCGCGTGCTCCTGGCCGCGGTGTGGCAGGCGCAGCGGTACCCTTGGGGAATGGCGAGCGGCGGGCCGGAGTCCGGTCTCTGGCGCTCCGCCGACGGGGGCGACACGTGGACCGAGATCAGTCGTCGCCCCGGGCTCCCCCGCGGCGTGCTCGGACGCATCGGCGTGGCGGTGTCGCCCGCGGACGGCCGCCGCGTCTACGCGGTGGTGGAGGCGGAGGACGGCGCCCTCTTCCGCTCCGACGACGGCGGCGAGACCTGGCAGCGGGGCAGTGAGGAGGCGGGCCTGCGCGGCCGCCCCTGGTACTACATGCACGTGATGGCCGACCCCAACGATGCCGACACGCTCTGGGTCGCCGACTACTCGCTGTGGAAGTCCATCGACGCCGGCAAGACGTTCGTGGAGGTGTCCACGCCGCACGGCGACAACCACGACCTCTGGATCGATCCCGCCGACTCACGACGCATGATCGAGGGCAATGACGGCGGAGCCTGCGTCTCCTTCAACGGCGGGCAGTCGTGGTCCACCATCTACAATCAGCCGACCGCACAGTTCTACCACGTGTGCGCGGACGACCAGGAGCCCTACCATCTCTACGGCTCGCAGCAGGACAACTGGGCCATCCGGGTGCCGAGCCAGTCCCACCGCGGCGCCATCACCGCCATCGACTGGGTGCAGCCGGGCGGCGGCGAGAGCGGCTACATCGCGGTGAAGCCCGGCGACTCGAACATCGTGGTCGGTGGCGCCATCGGCAGCGGCCCCGGCATGGGCCGGCTGATCCACTACGATCACCGGACCGGGCAGGAGCGTATCATCAGCGCGTGGCCCGAGGGCTACGGCATGGGCACGCCGCCCCGCGAGCACCGCTACCGGTTCCAGTGGACGTTCCCCCTGTTTTACTCGCGCTGGGATGCCCGCGAGTTGTGGATGGCGGGCAACCGCATCTTCCGCTCGGTGGACGAGGGGCAGAGCTGGGAGATCGTGAGCGACGATCTCACGCGGAACGACGCGAGCAAGCTGGGGCCGTCGGGCGGTCCCATCACCCGCGACAACACCGGCGCCGAGGTGTACTGCACCATCTTCGCCCTCGCGGAGTCGCTCCACGAGCGCGACGTCCTGTGGGCGGGCACCGACGACGGGCTCGTGCACCTGTCCCGCGATCGCGGCCGCACCTGGAACGCGGTGACGCCGCCCGACCTGCCGGAGTGGGCGCTCATCAGCGTGCTCGAGCCGTCGCCGCACGACGCCGGCACCTGCTATCTCGCGGCCACGCGCTACAAGCACGACGACACGCGGCCCTATCTCTACAAGACGGCGGACTACGGGCGCACGTGGAAGCGCATCAGCGAATCGCTGCCGCCCGGCGAATTCACGCGGGTGATCCGCGAGGACCCGAACCGGCGCGCGCTGCTCTACTGCGGCACCGAGCGCGGCGTGTGGGTGTCGCTGGACGATGGCGGCGCGTGGACGCGGCTGCAGGGCAACCTGCCGGTGGCGCCCATCCACGACCTGATCGTCAAGAACGGGGACCTCGTGGTGGCCACGCATGGGCGCTCGTTCTGGATCCTCGACGATCTCTCGCCGCTCCATCAGCTGGCCGATGCCGTCGCGGGCGCGGACATGCACCTCTTCACGCCGCGGCGCACCGTGCGGTGGCGGGCCTACCGCGGCCACGGCATGAATCCGGGGCCGAATCGCGAGATCGCCTACCGGATGGCGGGCTCCGTGGGCTACGGTTATCGGCAAGTGGAGGCGCCCACGGGCGAGAAGCAGGAGCGCAAGCTCGACGCCGGCGAGAACCCGCCCAACGGCGCGATCGTGCACTACTGGCTCCGCGAGGCCCCCGCCGGCGATCTCGTGCTCGCCTTCCTCGACGCCGATGGGCGCGAGATTCGCTCGTTCACGAGCAAGGCGCGGCCCCCCGCCGGCGGCGACACTCCCGCGCCCACTCCCACTCCGCCCGGCGGGGAAGAGCCGCCCCCGGTGGCGGCGCCGTCGGCGGCCAAGGACGAGGAGCCCCACCCCACCTGCGAGGCCGGCGCCAATCGCTTCGTGTGGAACCTGCGGGGCCGCGACGCGACCAAGCTGCCAGATAACAAAGGCCGCGGGGGCACCATCGATATGCTGGCGGCGCCCCGCGTGCCGCCCGGCGCCTATCAGGTGCGGCTCACGGTAGCCGGCCGGACGCTGACCCAGCGCTTCGAGCTGGTGAAGGACCCGCGCGCGGGGGCCACCGACGCCGAGATCCGCGAGGCGTTCAACCTGGCCAAGCAGGCGCACGACCTTCTCGCCCGAGTGCACGACGGGGTGCTGCGGCTGCGCGATGTCCGCGCCCAGGCGGAGGGATGGGGAAGCCGTGCGACGACGCCCGCGATCAAGACGGCGGCCGCCGCCCTCGCCCGGACCCTCACGGCCATCGAGGAGGAGCTGATCCAGGTCCGCTCGGAGGATCCGCGGATGTTCCCGGCCAAGCTCAACACGCGCATCGGCACGGTGCTGCCGCTCATCGAGCACTCCGATGCCGCGCCCCCGCGGGCGCTGCGCGAGCTGACCGCCGATCTCGCCCAGCGCGCCGAGGCGGAGCTTGCCAAGCTCACCCGCGTTCTCGCCGACGACCTCGCCCGCTTCAACACGCTGTGCAAGGACGCGGGCGTGCCGGCCATCGTGGCCATGCCCGCCGCGGGCGGCTGAGCCGCGCGTGGCGGAGCCCGACCGGACGTCCCCGGACGAGGTACGGGTCGCGAACCGCGCCACCTACTGGCCGGTCGCGCCCATCGATCTCCTGATCGTCGCGCCCCTGGCCGCGCGCCTGCTCCTCGGGGCGACGCCGGCGGGGCGCGTGGTGAACGCCGTCGCCCTCGGCCTCTATGCCGCCAGCGCGCTCCGCGACTGGCGCGACCGGCGCGGCATCCGCCGGATCGCCTTCCGCCGGGAGCTGGGCGCGGACGCCCGTCACCTCGTGCCCATGCCCCGCGAGCTGCGCGAGGCCGAGGTGTCCACGCTCGCGGCGCGGCTCAACGACGAGCTGGTGACCAACCGCCCACCGCGCCGTGAGATCGCGCGGCGGGCGGACTGGCATCTCACCGAGTACATCGCGAGCATCACCGGCCAGCGCGTGCGCACGAGCGCGGAGGTGCGGGGGTTCGCGCTCGTGGGGCTCGCCTTCCCATCGGCGCTTGGCGCGTGCGACATCCTCACCGGCGACGTGGCCATCTTCAAGGACGTCGGCTTCCTGGAGCCGCACATCATCGCCCATGAGTTCTGCCACCGGAAGGGCTACTGGAAGGAGCTGGATGCGCAGGTGCTCGCCTACCTGGCGCTCGCCGGCTGCGGCGAGCCCGTGCTCGCGCAGGCCGCGCTCTTCGAGCGACTGCACCGTAACCTGCGCGTGCTCGCCGACGGCGACGAGGCCGCGTTCGACGCCCGCGTAGCCGCGGCCGGCCTGCGCGCGGAGCTGCGCGAGCCCCTCGCGCTGCTTCGGCGGCCGTCGGGAGCCGTGGGACGGCGTGTGGACGCCGGCATGCGCCGCATCTACGACGCGCGCATGCGGCTGACCGGGCAGAACGGGCTCTCCGACTACGACCGCGGCTTCACCGACTTCCTCTACACGTTCGAGACCAGCGCGACTGCCCTTCAGACCCCGCCGTCTGCGGGCGCCCTGCACCGGCGCGCGCGCGCCTAGCGAGCGCCGCGCGATGCGCCTGGGCGTCGTCCTGCCGCGGGTGGAGCCCGACGATCGGCCGCTGTCGGCCGCGAGCCTCGCCGACGCGGCGCGCCGGGTCGAGGCGGCGGGCTTCGCGAGCGCCTGGGTGTTCGACTCCCTGGGGCGCGGCTTTCTCCTGCCCGACCCGCTCACCGCGCTGTCAGTGGCGGGCACGGTGACACGGCGCATCGAGCTGGGCACGGGCGTGCTGCAGGTGCCGCTGCGCCGCCCGGTGGAGCTGGCGCACCGGGTGCTGACCACCCACCTGGTCTGCGGCGGCCGCCTGCGCCTCGGGGTGGGCGCGGGCTCCACTCCGGCGGACTTCGCCGCCGTCGGTGTGGACTTCGCCTCGCGCTTCCGCGCGCTGGATGCCTCGCTGGCCACGATGCGCAGGCTGTGGGCGGGCGAGCGGGTGGGCGAAGCGTCGCTGGGCGCCGCATGGCCGGACGCCGCGGGCGGGCCGCCCATCCTGATCGGCTCGTGGGCGGGCTCACGCTGGATCGAGCGCGCCGCCACGGAGTTCGACGGCTGGGTGGCCTCGGGCGCGCGGTCGTCGTGGCGGCTGATCGCGGAGGGGATCGCCCGCTTCCGTGGCTTCGGCGGCAAGCGCGCGGTGCTCACCAACGTGCGGCTGCGCGTCCACGAGGGCGCGCCGAGCCCGTCTGGTCCCGACGATCCCTTCGACCTGGTGGGCCCGCGCTCGGTGGTGCGCGAGCGGCTGGGCCACGCGAAGGCGCTGGGCTTCGACGACCTCGTGCTGGTGCCCGAGCGGCACGACGCCGCGCATCTCGAGGAGCTTCGCGCCCTCGCGTGACGGGCGCGCCCGCCGGGCCGGGACTGCCGCGCCTAGAGCTTGGGGATTCGCAACGTCTTGCTGATCATCAGGCTGCCCGAGACGAAGAAGAGCAGCGTCACCAGGTGGAGCTCGGCCCCGAGGATGCGGACGGGATAGAGGGTGCCCTGCTGGAAGGCGAGCATCAGCAGCCCCAGCGGGACCACGCTGGTGGGGATGGGCGTGCCCTCGAAGTAACGGACCTTCCCCGAGTCGCCGGCGAGGGCCTCGGCGGTGATGTTGAAGCGCGCGAGACGGCTCAGCCCGCAGCCGACGAAGTACAGCAGGATGAATTGATCGACAAGGCTCGTCAGCCCCGCTGCGTAGGCGATGCCGGCGGGAGCCACCCCGAAAGAAATCACGTCGGCGAGCGAGTCCAGCTCCCGTCCCAGTGCCGAGGCGGCATGCCGCCAGCGCGCGATGCGCCCGTCGAGGATGTCGAAGACCAGCGCGACAGGTACGAGCAGGGCGGCCAGATAGAGATAGCGGACGTCCTCGACGGTCAGGTAGCGCATCGCCGAGAACAGCGCGCCCACGCCGCAGAAGCCGTTGGCGATCGTGAACAGATCGGCCAGATGAAAGCTGCGGAGCATCGAGAAGTGGACGCGGGGCTTCATGCGGGATTCCCGGGATCGAATGGTGCTGTGGGTCGCGCAAGTGCCGCACTGAGCCACGACGGCTTGCGACGGGCCGGCAGCGGTGGTCGCATGCTCTCATGATCACTCACATCGAGCTCAGCCCCGATCAGATGCGTACGATTCTCGCCGCGCTCGACGAGGGCGCGGCCCCCGCGCTGGAGCCGCGCGTCGCCGATGCGGTCCGCGCCGCCGCCGCGGGACGGCCGCTCGACCTGAGCCTGCAGGACGGCCAGCTCCTCACGCGCTGGTGCGAGGCACGGCGCGAGCGGGCCTCGGAGCAGCAGCCGGACGCGGCGTGGACGCGCGTGGTTGCTGTGGTGCACGAGGCCGTGCAGCCTGCCGCCCCCGCAAAGACCGATCGCTAGCCCTCAGCCCTCGAGATAGGCGTTGAGGTCGGGGGTGGATACTACGCGGTCCACATACCCAAAGGTTCCCTTGTCCTTCACTTCGCGGGCGGCATCGAGCAGGCCGCTCATCGCCGCGCGGTAGAGCGAGCCGGCCAGGCTGATGCGCTTCACGCCCGCGTCCGCCAGGTCGGCCACCGTGAACGACTTGCCCTTGATGCCCACCATGAAGTTGAAGGGCCGGCCGAGCGCGGAGCACACGGTGCGGACGGCGCTGAGGTCCGGCAGCCCGGGCGCGAAGAGCACGTCGGCACCGGCGCGCTCGAAGGCTTGCAGCCGCTTGATGGTGTCGTCCAGATCCGGGTTGCCGCGGAGGAAGTTCTCCGACCGCGCGGTCAGCGTGAACGGGAATGGCAGCGCGCGCGCGGCCTCGACCGCCGCGGCCACCCGCTCGGTGGCTTGGCCGCTGTCGTAGAGCGGGCGCTCCCGGTCGCCGGTGGCGTCCTCGATGGAACCGCCCACCAATCCCACCTCCGCCGCCCGCCGGATGGTCTCGGCGGCGGCCGAGGGGGCGTCGCCGAAGCCCTTCTCCAGGTCGGCGGCCACCGGCAAGTCTGTGGCCGCCACGATTCCGCGCGAGTGCGCCAGCGCCTCGTCGCGCGTCACCTTGCCGTCGCGCCGGCCCAGGGTGCCCGCCTGGGCGCCGCTGGACGTGGCGAGGGCGAGGAAGCCGAGCCCGGCGAGAATGCGCGCGGAAGCCCCGTCCCACGGATTGGGGATCACGAAGTAGCCGGGCGCCTGATGCAGCGCCTGGAAGCGCAGCGCCTTGTCTTTCTGGCTGACGGTCATCGGGCTCCTCCATAGAGCTGTCGCGAGGCGAGCGCGGCCCCCTGGGCGAGGGACTCGAGCTTCGCCCATGCAATGTCGGGATGCACGCGCCCGCCGAGGCCGCAATCGGTGCCGGCGATGACGCGCTCGGGTCCCACGAGCTCGGCGATGCGCACGATGCGATCGGCGACGAGCTCCGGGTGCTCGACCACGTTGGTGGCGTGGCTCACCACGCCGGGAATCAGAATCTTGCCGTCGGGAAGCTTCACGTCACGCCACACCTTCCACTCGTGCTCGTGGCGCACGTTGCCCGCCTCGAAGGAATAGGCCTGGCAGTTCACCGCCAGCATGATGTCGACGATGTCGCGGAGCGGAATGTCGGTCACGTGGGGCCCGTGCCAGCTGCCCCAGCACAGGTGGAACCGGATCCGGTCCGCGGGCAGCCCCCGCAGCGCGTGATTGAGCGCCTCCACGCGAATCATCGAAAGCTTCCGGTACTCCGCGACGGTGGGGGCGGGATTGATCATGTCCCAGTTCTCGGCGATGGCGGGATCGTCGAGCTGGAGCACGAGGCCGGCGTCGAGGATGGCCCGGTACTCCTCGCGCAGCGCGTCCGCGCAGGCGAAGATGAGCTCCTCGTCCGTCTTGTAGTACTCGTTGCCGATGCGGGAGGCGCTGCCGGGCGCGATCGACGTCATGAAGCCCTCGTCCACTCCCGCCGCCTGGAGCGCCGCCGTCATGTGCGCGATGTCGGCGCGGATGGCGTCCGCGCCCGTGTAGGTGAGGGGCGCCTTGCACACCGGCAGCCGCATCCCCGGCCCACCCCGATTGGTGGACACGCCCGAGTCGGGATCGGCATAGGCGGCGGCGAACAGGGCGCGGTCGCGGCGGTCCGAAAAGCTCGTGAGTCGGACGCGGCCCGGCTCCGAGCGCTGTGCGGGGATCCGGTAGAGCTCCATGCCCAGCTCGAGCCCGCCCAGGCGCTGGAACGAGTAGCTCCACCACGCGCCGTAGTTCACGCGCTGGCCCATGGCTTTGCCGAACTCGCCGTCGCCGGGCACGTCGATGCCCGCCGCCCGCTGCCGCCGCACCACATCGACGACGACGGAGGCGAGGCGCTCATGATAGCCGCGCGCGTCGTGGGACTCGCCGGCCTGTCGCGCGCGGTTCAGCTCGATGAGATCGTCCGGCCGGGGCAGGCTGCCGGCCTGCGTGGTCAAGATCCGTCCGCGGCTCTGCTTCATGGCGGACCACAAGGGTAGCAGGGTTCGACGGAGAAAGGCGAGGGCCGCTTAGCGCCCGACCGGAGCCTCGACCTGACGCGTGCCGACTCGGGCCCTGACGGTGAGATCTGCCGGCAGCGTGGCGGGATGGATCACTTCGCTCCGGAAGGCCCCGGGCGTCTCGGTGGGGTGCAGGCGCGTGTGGAAGACGGCGCTGCCACCGGGGCGCCGGCCCGCCTGTATCGACACCTCCGCGTTGGGCAGCGGCTGTCCGCTGGGATCGGTGACGCGGACGATGTAGATCACGCCGCCTCCGCTCGCGGAGGTCGGACGAGAGGTGAGCTCGAGGCGCAGGTCGTCGGGCGTCGGCGCGGTCGCGACCATCACGTCACGTCTCGTGCTGGCCGGCAATGCGGCGGGCCGTACGGGCCTCTCCATCGTGGCCGCGGACTCCGCGCCCAGCGCGGACGCCTCCATTGCCGGCGTCGGAGTGGGTCGAGCGGGCGGCGGTGCTGCCGGGGTGCGGGCAGACTCGGCAGCGCGCGGCGTAGCCGCTTGCGGCGGCGCGGGCGTGCGCGTCGGCGTGACCGCGCTCGGTGGGGCCGCGCTCGGTGGGGCCGCGCTCGGTGGGGCCGCGGCGACCGCCGGCAGCGCGGGCGCCGGCTTCGGGGGCTCGGCCGCGGGCGGCGGAGAAGTCACGGTGACGGGTGCGCGTGGCGGCGCGGGCGCCGGCTTCGGGGGCTCGGCCGCGGGCGGTGGAGAAGTCACGGTGACGGGTGCGCGTGGCGGCGCGGGCGCCGGCTTCGGGGGCTCGGCCGCGGGCGGCGGAGAAGTCACGGTGACGGGTGCGCGTGGCGGCGCGGGCGCCGGCTTCGGGGGCTCGGCCGCGGGCGGCGGTGAGATCACGGCGACGGCCGCGGGCGGCGGCGCGAGCACGGGCTTCGGTGGCTCCGCGGTGGGCGGGGGAGAAGTCGCGGCGACGGGGACGGGCGGCGCGGCCTCGGGCTTCGGTGGCTCCGCGGTGGGCGGGGGAGAAGTCGCGGCGACGGGGACGGGCGGCGCGGCCTCGGGCTTCGGTGGTTCGGCCGCGGGCGGTGGAGATGTGACGGCGACGGGTGCGGGCGGCGGCGCGGGCGCGAACGGTGCCGTCGGAGCGGGCGCGCGCAGCGCCGGCGCCGCCAAAGACGGCGCGGGTGTTGGCGACGCGCTCACCGCGGCAGTCGGAGGCGTCACCTCGGGCGTCTCCGGCGCGGGGGTGCGCCCGACCGCCGGCGGCGGCGTCACCGCGGGCGCCGGCGGAGGGGTCGCGGCCGGCGCCGCGTCGGGCGAGGCAGCGACGGTGAGCGGCGGCGGCGAGGTGGGGGTTGGGGCCGGCGCCATCCGCCTAGCCTGGACGATCGAGTTTTCTCTCACCGGCTCCACGCGCGGCTGAGGCTCCACGCGCGGCTGAGGCTCCACGCGCGGCTGAGCCGGCGGCGAAGCTTCACGCACGGTCTGTGCCGGACTGGGCCGGCTCGGGCGGGCGATGCTCGGCTCGTTCCTGCCGAGGTCGTTCATGCGGAACTCGGCCGCGAGGAGGGTGCTGATCAGCGCCACTCCGCTCAGCACCGCGAGCAGGCGCCAGGGCCGCTTGCCAAAGACGCGCTCGACCAACGGCCGCGGACGCCGGCGTCGGAACGGCCAGCTGCGGTCCTCCATGCTCGCGAGCAACCCGACAGTGTGCTCGATCCGCGCGGCGTGGCGAGGACGGAACTTCTCGCCCGGCTCCTTGACGAAGGCGAAGCCCCGCTCTTTCAGCTCCTCCTCGATGGCGGACGAGCGCCGACGCTCCACCTCGAGTGACATGGGAGGTGAACCGTGGCGCCGGTCGATGACGAGCTCGATCTGCTCGGAGCCCCCGGGACCGTCCTGCGGCAGCGTGGACAGGTACCCGAAAAGCAGGGGCTGGTTGCGAGCCACGATGCAGAGGCGGCGAGCGAGGTGGCCGATATTCTTATCGGGGAACGAAAGGCTTCCAGAATCTCTCCGTGCCATCAGCGTGTAGCTCCTTCCAGGGCAGAGAAACCCTTACACACCTAAGGGGCTCTCAGGGGCCGTTTGCCACCCGACCTCCCCCTAGCGAGGCAATGGCTATGCCATTCGGTCGACCCGGAATGGGCGGCTCAGGGGAGCTTCCGATCGAGCTCCGTCACCAGGCCCTTGATGTCGGTCTCGGCCTCCAGCGAGGTCTGCTCCGTCTTGACCGCCCGCTCCGTCTCTATGCCGAGTCGCTCGGCGATGTGCCCCAGCAGCCGGAGAGTCGCGGTGGACTCCTGCTCCGCGAGCAGATTGATCTGGAGATCGAGATGGGCCCGGCGATCGGCCTGGCGGGCCATGCGGTTCTGGCTGATCAGCACCGCGATTGTGACGAAGATAGCCTCGAGCGAGACGATCATGGTGAGCAGCGGGAACGGATAGGGATCGAAGGGCGTCAGGCCGGGAACGCCCACCGCGTTCACGAGCATCCATCCCCCGAACCAGAACACGTGGAGCAGCGCGAACGTCCCCGTGCCCGCCCACGCGACCAGGCGATCGCCGATGCGCTCGGCGAGCGTGCGCCGATTGAGGTGCTCGGCCTCCATCTCGGCGATCTTCTGGATGTTGGTCTGCATGCTCCTTCTCCCGACCGGTAGCCTTTACCCCGTCGCTTTGACTCCTCCGGACGCCTCGAGGCATCGCGTTCCGGCAGTTCCGCGACCAATCGACTACCAAGCAAGGTATATGCCGCGCGGCATGCCCCTTGCTCTGAATGCGCTCATCCATCGCACCGGCGCCATACGCCGAGAAGGAAGGGTCCCATGTACAAGGAGCAGATCGCGGAGCTTCTCTATCAGGCTCTCGAGACCGAGGAAGGCGGCGTCAAGATCTACGAGACGGCGCTCAAGTGCGCCCAGAACGACGACCTGCGCGAAGAGTGGGAAGAGTACCTCGACCAGACGCGCGAGCACGTGACGATCGTCCGGGAGGCGATGCAGGTCAACGGCCTCGATCCCTCCCTCGAGACTCCCGGCCGACTGATCGTGCGGCACATCGGCGAGTCCCTCGTGCAGGCCATGCAGATGGCGCTGGACTCGGGTCTCCCCGACGCCGCGCAGATCGTGGCCACCGAATGCGTGGTCCTCGCCGAGACCAAGGACCACTTGAACTGGGAGCTCATCGGCATGACGGCCGAGAAGCTCAAGGGGGATGAGGGCAAGGCGCTCAAGGAGGCACACGACAAGGTGGAGGACCAGGAGGACGAGCACCTCTACCACACTGCCGGCTGGAGCCGCGAGCTGTGGGTGGACTCGCTCGGCATGCCGTCCGTGCTGCCGCCTCCCGAGGAGGAAAAGGACGTGAAGACGGCCGTCGGCGCCGCCCGCGCCAAGGCGGCGCGGAAGCCGTCGAAGAAGAAGTAGGGCCGCGACGCGACGAACGCCGGACGGCGCGGACGCGTCTCAGCCCGTGCTATGGTCGGGGCACATGAGGCGCGATCCGAGCCGGCGGCGAATCGTCCTGGCCCTCTTGAGCGCGCTCCTGCTTTCTCAGGCGTGCGCCTCGGCGTCTGCGACGCGAAGCCGCGACCTCACCGTCGCCGAAGGCGCCACGTTCACCGTGGTCCTCGACGGCAGGGCGGGCACCGGCTATGCCTGGAGCGTCGACGGGGTGGACGTGGACACCGTCGCCCTTGTGGGCCGCTCGGTGGAACGGGAGGGAAGCGGCTCGGGAATCCCCGAGCGGCAGACGTTCGTGTTCCTCGCCAAACGGTCCGGCAGCGTGACGCTGAACTTCACCTATGCCCGGCCCTGGGTCGAACCTGCCCCCCCGCCGGCGCAATCTTACCGGGTGCAGGTCATCCGCTGCTAGCCGCGCGCCGGGCGTCTCGCCGCGGCGCGCGGCGTCGCATGCCTTCTGCCGCTGCTGCCTACTATCTCTGCTGGTTAGCGCGCGCCTCGGCGAGGTCGGTCTCGTCGAGGTAGCGAAGCGGCTCGGCGTCGAACGCCTTCTTGCAGTCCTGGCTACAGAAGTAGAACGTCACGCCCTTGTAGTCGGACCGGCCCTCCGCCGCGGCAGGGTTCACTTCCATCCCGCAAACCGGATCGAGTCCCATGGCGTGCCTCCTTTGGCAAGAGCGATCGATTCTTGAGGCAGCAAGGGCTATGCCAAGGACTCGCGAGATGGTATAAGGACGACTCCATGCTCGATCTCCTGCTCAAGGGGGGCCGCGTCGTCGATCCGTCCACGAGCCTGGACGGGCCGAATGACATCGCGGTGCAGGACGGCAAGATCGCGCGCATCGCGGCCGACATTCCCGCCGCGGACGCCGCGCGCGTCGTGGAGGTGGCGGGGAAGATCGTCACGCCCGGCCTCATCGATCTCCACGCCCACGTGTTCGAGGGCGTGAACCGGACGGGCGTGAATCCGGACCTGGCGGGGGTGCTTTCCGGCGTCACGACCATCGTCGACGCGGGCAGCGCCGGCGCGGCGACCTTCGCCGCCTTTCCGACGCACATCCTTCCCCACTGCCAGACCGAGGTGATCCCGTTCCTGCACATCTGTCAGACCGGCCTCGCCACCCTTCCGGACATCATCGGCGAGTCGAGCGTGAACCTGGACGACACCCTGAAGACCCTCGAGCAGCACAAGGGCCTGATCCAGGGCATCAAGGCGCGCATGGTGTCGCCCGCCCTCGAGATCATGGGCATGGAGATGCCGCGCCTCGCCAAGCGGGCGGCGCGCGAGAGCGGCACGCGGCTGATGGTGCACATCGGGGACACCGAGAAGCGTTACGACCCCAAGGTGATTCACGCGCTGCTGCCGCTCCTCGACAAGGGCGACATCCTCACCCACTACTTCACCGCAAATCCCGGCGGCGTGCTCGACGGCAACGGCAAGCTCGTCCCGGAGGCGCGCGAGGCGGCGGCGCGCGGCGTCTGGCTCGACACCGCCCACGGGCGGATGAACTTCTCCTTTGACGTGGGCCGGCGCTGCATCGACCAAGGTCTCCTGCCCCACTGCATCAGCACCGATCTCACCGTGCCCGGGCGCGTCCACACCGTGCACAGCATGGTGGAGATCATGACGCGCTTCCTGGGCCTGGGCTTCACGCTGGCGCAGGTCGTGACCATGTCCACCGCGAATCCGGCGAAGGCCATCGGCGCCGAGGGCCGGCTGGGCAGCCTCGCCGTCGGGCGGCAGGCGGACATCTCCGTCCTCGACCTGCGTGAGGGCGACTGGGTGGTGAAGGACGTGGTGGGCGGGAGTCTGCGCGTGACCAAGGCCTTCGTGCCCTTCGTCACGGTGAAGAAGGGCCGCGTGTTCCAGCCGGATTGGGGCCCGCGCCCGTGGGGCTGGGAGCCCGATCGCGTGCTGCCCGCGAGCCCCGTCCGCGGCGGCTGCTGCTGATGGCGGAGACGGTGCGGGCGGCGGTGCTCGTGAAGCCGAAGACGCTCGAGCTGCGGGAGTTCCCGCGCCCGGCCGTCGGCGCCGACGATGCGCTCCTGCGCATCGAGGCGTGCGGGATCTGCGGCAGCGACTACGAGCAGTACGAGGGCCATCTCCCCGAGACGGAGGACTACAAGCAGTTTCCCGTGATTCCCGGGCACGAGCCCCTCGGACGCATCGAGGAGATTGGTCCCCGCGCGCGCGAGCGATGGCGAGTGGACGTCGGCGATCGGGTCGCCGTGCGGTCCGGCTACGGCTGCGGCCGCTGCGACGCCTGCCGCCGCTTCGAGCCCGCCGCCTGTCGCACGCGGGGCGGCACCTACGGCTACACCGATGTCGGCAAGGCGCCCTTTCTCTGGGGAGGGTACGCCGAGCACATGTACCTCACGCCGCTCTCGGTGCTGAAGCGCGCGGACGCGGACCTGCCCGCGGAGGTGGCGGTGATGTTCAATCCGCTCGCGGCCGGCCTGTCGTGGGCGGGCACGGTGCCCGCCACCGGCCCCGGCGACCGCGTGGTGATACTCGGTGCGGGGCAGCGCGGGCTCTGCTGCGTGATCGCCGCCCGCGAGGCGGGCGCGCGCCGCGTCGTCATCACCGGGCTCGCGCGCGATGCCGCGAAGCTCGCGCTCGCCCGCGAGCTGGGCGCCGACGCGGCCATCGACGTGGAGGCGGGCGATGTCATCGCGCAGGTGCGCGAGGCCACCGGTGGCGGCGCCGAGGTGGTGGTGGACACCACGCCCTATGCCCCGCGGTCGCTCACCGACGCGGTCGCCATCGCGGTGCGCCGGGGACGCATCGTGGTGGCGGGGCTCAAGGGGGGTCGGCCCACGCAGGGACTGCTGGCCGACGAGGTGATCTACAAGGAGCTCACCATTCGCGGCGTGCTGAGCATGCCGGTAGGGGAGACATTTCGGGCCGTAGATATCATTGCGGCGCGGCGGTATCCCTTCGACCGCCTGCACACGCTGTCCTTTCCCATCGAGCAGGCGGAGGAGGCCATCCACGCCCTCGCCGGCGAGATGCCCGGGCTGAACCCGATCCACCTCGCCATCGTGCCGGGGGCGCCTCCCGTCCCCCTCGGGTGAGGGGGCTTACTTCCCCTTCAGCGTCACGTCCTCGTAGGGCGCCGAGTAGGCGTGCCCGTTGATGAGGCCGAGCCCCGACTCGCCCACGCGCGGTCCCACGCCGTTGAGGAAGGCCAGCTCCCAGATCGGAGCGTAAACCGTCCGGTCGTGGATGATCTGCTGCATCTTCTGGAGCATGCCTTCCCTGCGCTTGCGGTCCAGCTCCGCCGCCTGCTCCTGGAAGAGCCCGTCGAGATCCGGGTAGGTTCCGTACACGTAGGCGCCGCCGGTGACGACGAAGGCTTCCATGCGGGTGGCGGCATTGCCGAAGGCGCCGCTCGCCGCCTGGATGAGCCCGCCCCGGAACTTCTTGTCCGAGTACGCGCTGAAGAAGGCGGCCCGCTCCAGCGGCCGGATCTTGGTGCGGATGCCGACCGCGGCGAGATTGTTGGCCACGGTCTCGGCGAGGTTCGAGTACGAGCCGTCGCAGTAGAAGTCCCCCGCGTCGAACCCGTTGGGGTGGCCGGCGGCGGCGAGGAGCGCCTTCGCGCGCGACACCGAGTACGCGGCCGCCGGCGGCTGCCAGTAGAGGTCGAACATGCTCGGGATGATGCTGTTGGTGATCCGGGAGTGGCCGAGGGTGAGGGCCTGATTGATCGACGGGCGATCCACGGCCAGGCTCGCGGCCTGGCGCACCCGCACGTCGTGCCACGGGGACTTCGGATCCCACTGGTCCGGGAAGTAGAGCCAGAAGCTCGCCTGGATCACGGCGGGCTTGAGGCTGAGACCCGGCGTGCGCTGCAGCTCCTCGGCGAGCTCGCCGCGGATGGAGTAGGCGATGTCCACCTCGCCGCGCTTGAGCGCGACCAGCCGCGTGGACTCGTCGGGGATCACGCGAAAGACGAGGCGCTTGACGCTGGGAGATTTGCGCCAGTACTGCTCGAAGGCTTCCAGCACCAGCTCGACGCCGGGCGTGAAGGAGATGAACTTGTACGGCCCCGCGCCCACGGGCGCCTTCTTGAACGCGTCCTCGCCCACGCGCTCGACGTACTTCTTGGGCACGATCCAGCCCGCCCCGGTGGCGCTCGAGTAGAACGTCAGGAAGTCGGGCCACGGCTGCTTCAGGCGGAAGCGCACCCGGGCGGGATCCGGCGTCTCCACCGCGGCGACGCGGTCCTTGATGGACTTGTTGGCGGTGCCACGGTATCGGTCGAAGGAGAACTTCACGTCCTCGGCGGTGACGGGCGAGCCGTCGTGGAAGCGGGCGTTCTTGCGCAGCACGAACTCGTACACGAGCCCGTCCTTGGACATGGTCCACGACTCGGCGAGGCTCGGCCCCTGCACCTGCCCCGGCATGGGCTTCACCATCGCGTCGTGGAGCGCGTAGAGCACCATGAAGGGGGTGATCATCCCGGGCGTCTCCGCGGGATCGAACCAGGTCGGGGCGAGTGTGATGTGCACGCCCCATGTGAGGGTTCCCTCCGGCGCCGCGGCGGCAGGCCGGGGGCCCAGGGGAGCGACGGCGAGGACGGCGAGGAGGACGCTGATCAGGACCGGAGCGAGCGCGCGGGAGAGCCTCATGGGGGCACGCCTCCTTGGACGGATCCGGGACGGGTCGGGACGGTGGCCCCGATTATCGTCGCCGCCGAGGCCCTGTCAACCGGCGCGGGACCAGCGGCGCCCCGGCGCGGTCATGCCCGTGTCTTCGGGCCTCCGATCACGCCCTGGGCCCGCAGGGCCTGCACTTCCTCCGCGCTCATGCCCAGGAGGTCGCGCAGCACCTCCGCGGTGTGCTCCCCCAGCATGGGCGATGGCGTCCGCACCGAGCCCGGCGTCTCCGACAGGCGCACGGGCGCGCCCACCATCTTGACCTTGCCCGCGCGGGGGTGGCTCATCTCGACCAGCGCGCCGCGGGCCTTCACCTGGGGATGCTCCACCACCTGGGCGATGTTGTTGATGGCTCCGAAAGGGATGCCTTCGGGCAGGAAGATGGCCTCCCACTCCTCATAGGTCTTGGTGAGGAAGATCTCCTGGAGCAGCGGGATGAGAGTGGCGCGGTTCTTGGCGCGGTCCACGTTCCTGCGATAGCGCGGATCGTCGGCCAGCTCGGAACGGCCGATGGCAGGACAGAAGACCTGCCAGAGCTTCTCGCTGCCCACCGCGAGCGCCAAATCACGGCTCTTTGTCCTGAACGTTTGGTATGGCAGCAGGGCCTTGTACGCGGTGCCCATGGGCGCCGGCAGCTCGCCGTCGGCGAGAAAGCCGCCGATCATCGTCCCCAGCAGCGACATCTGTCCCTCGAGCATCGATACGTCGATGGCCTGGCCGCGGCCCGTGCGCTCCTTCACGCGCAGCGCCAGCATGATGCCGAAGGCCGCGTACATGCCCGCCGTCATGTCGGCGATGGAGGTGCCCGCGCGCACGCCGCGTCCGCCCTCCTCGCCCGTCACCGAGATCATCCCGCTCTCGGCCTGGAGGATGAGGTTGAGCGCAGCGCGGTCGCGATAGGGCCCGTCCTGGCCGAAGCCGGAGACGGAGCAGTAGATGATGCCGGGATTGCGCTTGCGCCCCTCCGCGTAGGCGAGGCCCAAGCGCTCCAGCGCGCCCGTCCGGTAGTTCTCGAGCACCACGTCGGCGCGCTCCACCAATTTGAAGAAGAGCTCCTTGCCTTCGGGCCGCTTGAGATCGACCTCGATGCCCTGCTTGTTGCGGTGCAGGCTCACGAAGTACGCGGTCTCGCCGCCCGGCAGCGGTGTGCCCCACGCGCGCGCGATGTCGCCGGCGCCCTTGGGCTCGAGCTTGATCACGCGCGCGCCGAAATCGGCGAGCATGGTGGAGCAGAAGGGCCCGGCGAGGGCATGGCTGAGGTCAAGCACGGTGACGTCTTCGAGCGGCAGGCGCATGCGGGTCGTCTCCTCGGGGGCGTGGCCAGGGGCTTGGACGGTGGCCTATAATAGCGCAGCGGTCCGAACGGGCGACCGCCCGGCCTCGAGATCGACACCCCCGAGAACGAGAGGTTCCAGATGGCAAGCGAAGAGTTGTCCGACCTGAGAATGGATCCGGCCGCGCTGTACCGCGAGGACGTGTACACCGACCGCCGGATGGGGACGATCCGGGTCATGACGCCGGTGACGGCGGACGGCTCAACGGATCTCGGCCGGCCGATGCTCTACGTCGGCGAAACGCAGATCCTCACCTCGGTGGGCGCACTGCCGGTGGTGTTCGAGATCGAGGCGAAGAACCTCGGCGAGGCCGCGGAGCGGTTCGCCGACGCCGCCAAGGTGGGCGTGGAGCGGACCATGCGCCAGCTCCAGGAGATGCGGCGCGAGGCCGCTTCCTCGATCGTGGTGCCGGATCGCATGCCGCCGGGGCTCGGCGGGCCGGGGCTGGGTGGCCCGGGAGGGTCACGCGGGGGCGGTAAGATCCAGTTGCCCTAAGGCGTCAGGGCGCGTCAGAATTACCGGTCTCATGGGCGGCGTGACGCTCGTAAATAGCGGTCGGTATTGAACGTCCCGCTGGCACCCCCGTTGCAGCCCCTTCTCCTGTGAGGACAGAGGAGGAGAGGCCATGCGCATCGACGTCCGTCGTCTCGTGCCCGCTCTGGTTCTGACCGCGGCGCTGTCCGCGCCGCTCGTCGCGGAGGCCGGCGTCAACGTCAACGTGAACGTGGGTCCGCCGCCTCCGCCCATCGTCGTGGCGGCGCCGCCGCGCGTGGTGGTCGTGCCAGGTTCCCCCGTTTACTACGCGCCCGATGCGAACGTGAATCTCTTCGTCTACGGCGGCCGCTACTACACGTTCCACGAGGGCGCGTGGTTCGTCGGGCCCAGGTACGGCGGGCCGTGGACCTTCATTGCGGTGGATCGCGTGCCCCGGCCGGTGATTGCGGTTCCGGTGAAGTACTATCGCGTCGCGCCGCACTGCCCTCCCGGACAGGCCAAGAAGGGCCGCTGCTAGCCGACCGGCTGAGCTCGGCGGCGAGGGCCGCTAGGGGGCCTGAGGCTCCTCGGGGACGTCGCGGGCGCCGACGGCGGTCATGCGCTAAGTCCTTGCGGTACTCGTCGTGGCGGCGCCACCAGACGCCCGTCTCGAGCTGCGAGCGCTCCGCCTCGAGCAGGGTGAGCCGAGCCGCGAGCCACTCGGTGCGTGTCCCTCCCTCGGGTGCTGCGATGTGGTGGTTGCTGGTGAGATACGGTTAGAGCCGGGTATCCGACGGTGGGAGTGACACGTGTGACGGGATTCCGATGGACTCGCTGATCACGGCGGCAGCGCGTGCGCTCGCGGCGGGCGATCCCCTCGGCGCGTTGAAGCGGGTCGCGCTGCGCGAGGATCCGCCGGCCCTCGCGCTTCGGGGCATCGCAATGGCGCAGCTCGGCGACCTCGTTCGAGCCAGGGCGCTCCTGCGTCGCGCCGCGCGGGCCTTCGGCCCGCGAGAGGCCGTGGCCCGCGCGCGGTGCGTCGTCGCCGAGGCCGAGGTGGCGCTCGTCTCGCGCGACCTGGGCTGGCCGGCGAAGGCCCTCGACGCGGCCCGGGCGACGCTCGACGAGCACGGCGACCGGGCGAACGCGGCGTATGCGCGATATCTGGAGGTCCGGCGCCTCCTCCTGATCGGGCGCATCGACGAGGCGGAGCGCAGGCTCGCCGCGCTCGATCCCGCGCCCTTCCCGCCCGCGTCGAGAGCCGTCCACGAGCTGGTCGTCGCGGGGATCGCGATGCGCCGCCTCCGGACGAAGACGGCGCGCGCCGCGCTCGCACGTGCCGAGCGGGCCGCGCACCACGCGGGCATCCCCGCGCTGACCGCGGAGGTCGAAAGCGCGGGGCGCGTCCTGCACACGCCCGCCGCGCGCAAGATTGCGAGGGGCGAGGAACGGCTCCTCCGGCTCGGGGAGGTCGAAGCGCTGCTGGCGTCGGGCGCGCTCATCGTGGATGCGTGCCGTCATGTCGTGCATGTCGAAGGCACGGTGGTCTCGCTGGCAACGCGCCCGGTGTTGTTCGCGCTCGCCCGCGCGCTGGGCGAAGCCTGGCCGGGCGACGTACCGCGGGACACGCTCGTCGCGCGCGCATTTGGGTGGAAGCTGGCCGATGAATCGCATCGGGCTCGGTTGCGCGTCGACGTCGGGCGGCTGCGCGCGGTGCTTCGGGGGCGGGCCGATGTGAGCGCCACGAAGCGAGGGTTTGCGCTGGCGCCGCGCCGCGCTCGCGCGGTCGTCGTGCTGGCGCCCGCCGTCGAAGGGGAGCATGGAGCGGTCCTCGCCTTCCTCGCCGACGGTGAAGCATGGTCGAGCTCGGCCCTGGCCCTCGCGCGAGGAGCGAGCCAGCGCACCGTGCAGCGGGCGCTCGACTCGCTTGCCGCAGGCGGCAAGGTGCAGTCGTTCGGTCGCGGGCGAGCGCGCCGTTGGCTGACCCCGCCCGTTCCGGGATTCACGACGACCTTGTTACTCCCTGCTCCGCTGCCGATCCGCTAAGGTGACGGCATGAACCGATCAACCGCCGAGATCGTCCGTGAGTACGGGCCCTTTCCAGGTGTCAGCAGCGTGCATGGCGTCACGTATGACGGTCAGAACGTCTGGTTCGCGGTAGGGGACAAGCTGACCGCCCTGGATCCCACGAGCGGGAAGACGCTGCGCTCGATCGATGTCGCCGCGGATGCCGGAACGGCCTTCGACGGTCAGCACCTGTTCCAGATCGCCGGGGACCGTATCCAGAAGATCGATCCGCGGACCGGTCGCGTGCTCGCCACCATCCCGGCACCCGGCGGCGGCGGCGACTCGGGGCTCACGTGGGCCGAAGGGACGCTCTGGGTGGGGCAGTATCGGGACCGGAAGATCCATCAGGTCGATCCCCAGACCGGGGCCATTCTTCGCACGATCGAGTGCAATCGCTTCGTCACCGGGGTCACCTGGATCGACGGAGAGCTCTGGCACGGCACCTGGGAAGGTGACGAGAGCGAATTGAGGCGGATCGACCCGCGAACGGGAGAGGTGTTGGAGCGGCTCGAGATGCCGCCCGGAGTGGGCGTATCGGGGCTCGAGTCCGACGGCGGCGATCGGTTCTTCTGCGGAGGAGGCGCGAGCGGGAAGGTGAGGGCGGTCCGCCGGCCTCGGCGACGCTCCGCGCCGGACACCAGGCGCGCCGGCTCGCGCTAGGGCGCCTGCGGGCTCTCCGGCACGTCGCGGGCGCCGACGGTGCGGTCGCGGTACTCGGCGGGAACCTCCCGGCCCGCGTCGGTGAAGGCGCGGCGCACCGCTTCCACGTTGGGCCCGAAGATGGATTTGCGGTTGGCGCGCGCCCAGCGGTTCGAGTCCTCGAGGGTGTCGAGCGCGCCCTGGAAGCGCGGCATCACGTAGCGCGCGAACAGCTCGTAGGAGCGCAGGGTCTGCTCCCGGTTCGCCCACTCGTGGGCGCGGAAGAGGAGCCCGCCGAAGCCGCCCCCGCTGTAGCCCTGCAGCCGCTCGATGCCGCGGATCACGGTGTCCGGCGACCCGACCAGGGTGGTGCCCATCTTCACGCCCTCGCGCAGCGGATCGTCGGCGCGCCCCGGCGGCCGCCCCAGCGTCTCCTCGAAGTAGGTGATCGTCTCGCGGCGCTCGCCCTTCGAGACGTCGCGGAGCGCTTGCTCATCGTCCTCGGCGACGTGCGCGTTCACCACCACGCGCCACTTCTTCCGATCCATGGTCTGGCCGTGCTTGGCCGCCGTCTCCTCGCCGATCTGCCACTGGCCCGCGAGCGCCTCGGGGCCGCCGGGCAGGCCGGCGCCGATCGAGAGCACGCCCAGGCCGTGCTTGGCCGCGGAGATCACCCCGAAGGGCGTGATGGTGCTCGCCACCGCGATGGGGAAGTGCGGATCGGTGTAGGGGGCCAGGTGCAGGCGCGCCTCGCGCAGCTCGAACCAGTCCGTCTTCATGGTGACCGGCTCGCGGCCGCGCAGCAGCCGCATGATGGCCTCGAGCGCCTCGTCCATACGGGGGCGCTGCGTGACGGGCTCGATGCCCATCATGTAGGCGTCCGACGGCAGCGCGCCGGGCCCGCAGCCGAGCATGGCGCGGCCGCGCGTCATGTGGTCGAGCTGGACGAAGCGGTTGGCGACCATGAGTGGGTGATGATAGGGCAGGCTCGTCACCCCCGAGCCCAGCATGATGTGGCGCGTGCGCTCGGCGGCGGCGCCGATGAACACCTCCGGGGAGGCGATGGTTTCCCAGCCCGCCGAGTGATGCTCGCCGATCCACACCTCGTCGTAGCCGAGGTGGTCCATCCACTCGATCAGCTCCATGTCGCGATTCATCGACAGCGTGGGGTTCTCGCCCACCCGGTGGAAGGGCGCCAGGAAGATGCCGAACTTCATGCCGCGATGGGACATGGGGTCGTGTCTCCTTTTCACGAGGCTAGCACATCGGGAACAGTTGACGCCGGGCCCATGCCGGTGCGATGGTCGTGGCCGACATGCCCCCTCTCCGCTGGGGTCAGGCCGCGCCGGGTTTCTCGCTGCCCTCCACCTTGGGACGCCCGATCTCTCTCGAGGAGCACCGCGGAAAGGCCGTGGTGCTCGCCTTCTACTGCTACGACTGGGGTAACATCTGAACGCCGGAGCTCACGGGCCTGGGCCAGGCCGCCGACGAGCTCGCCCGCCGCGGGGCGGTGATGCTGGCGATCAGCGGCGACACGCCCTACTGCCACGAGGCCTACATGACGGCGCGCCGATTTCCCTTTCCCCTCCTCAGCGACGTGCACCGCGCCGTCATCGCCGCCTACGGCGTGCACGACACCGATCGGAACGTGGCCTACCGCTCCACCTTCGTGATCGACCGCGACGGCCTCCTGCGCTGGGGCCAGGCGGGCGACCGTCAGATGGTGCGTGAGAGCGGCGAGATCTTCCGCGTCCTGGACGTCATCGCTCGCCTCCGCTGACCCCCCCTCCCTCTTCCGCCGGGAGGTACCATCAGCGGAGAGGGCCACTGCTATGACACGTGAGCGCATCGTTATCATCGGAGCGTCCCTGGCCGGGGCCACCGCCGCCGTCACCCTGCGGGACGGCGGATTCGACGGCGACATCGTCCTCGTGGGTGCGGAGACGCGGCTCCCCTATAACCGGCCGCCCCTGTCCAAGGGCTACCTGCGCGGGCAGGACCGCTTCGAGGATCAGCTCGTCAAGCCCGGCGACTACTACGCGTCCGCCCGCATCGAGCTGCGGCTGGGCATCGCCGCCACCGCGGTGGATGCCGCGCGCCGCGAGGTGACGCTGGCCGGGGGCGAGCGGCTCGGCTACGACAAGCTGCTGGTCACGACGGGCAGCCGCAATCGCGCACTGGAGGTACCCGGCGCCGGCCTCGCCGGCATTCACCAGCTGCGCACCGTGGAGGAGTCGGACGGCATCCGCGCCGCCGCGGCGGGAGCGCGGCGGGCCGTGCTCGTGGGGTTCGGGTTCATCGGTTGCGAGGTGGCGGCCTCTCTGCGTCAGCTCGGCCTCGAGGTCGCGGCGATCGACGGCCATCGCGTACCGCTGGCGCGCGCCCTCGGTCACGAGGTGGGCGCGGTCTTGGGCGACATCCACCGGGACCGGGGCGTGGAGCTGATCCTCGAGGACGCGGTGGAGTCGTTCGATGGCAAGGACAAGGTCGAGGCGGTCCGCACGAAGAAGGGCCGGCGGCTCGAGTGCGACCTCGTGGTGGCCGGCATCGGCATCGTGCCGAACGGCGAGCTGCTCGCGGCGGCGGGCGCGGGTGTGGACAACGGCGTTCTCGTGGACGAGCATTGCCGCACCTCACTCCCCGGAGTCTACGCGGCGGGCGACGTGGCCAACCACATGCATCCGCTGTTCGGGCGGCTCCGCGTCGAGCACTGGAATCACGCCGAGCGCCATGGGCGCGGCGCCGCGCGCGCGATGCTGGGGGACGACACGCCGTACGACTACGTGCACTCGTTCTGGTCCGATCAGTACGAGCACCTGGTGGAGTACGTTGGCTTCGCGAAGGCGTGGGACCGCGTCATCTTCCGCGGCCGGCCGGAGAGCCGGAAGTTCCTCGCGTTCTACATCAAGGACGGTGTCGTCCTCGCCACGGCGGGCCTCGACCGGGGCGGGGATCCGGAGGATCCCAAGTCGGACGGCGAGCTGAAGGCGGCGGTGAGCTTGATCCGCGATCGCGTACCCGTCGATCCCGCTCAGCTCGCCGACGAGGCGGTGGATTTGCGCCGTCTCGTCGCGTCCCGGCCCGCCGCCGCGGCGCCCGCGTGAGGCGATCGCTCCGCCTCGTCGCCCTCGTCATCACCGCCATAGCCCTCCTGGCCGGGGCCTACGTCGGCCGGCAGGTCGTCCTCGTCGGCACCGGCTACGTGTCGAAGACGGTGTGCTCGGGGGTCTTCGTGACGGGCCGCAAGCCGCAGTCTGTGATCGATGCCGAGATCCGCTCGAACGATCCCGGCATCCTCCGCATCATCAGCGTGGAGGTCGATCGCGGCGGGGGCACGGTACGGAGCCGTCTTCTCGGCCTCGGCGAGCGCGTGGCCGTCTTCCGCGAAGGTCTCGGCTGCACGCTCGCCATCGGCGTCGAGCCGCGGCTCCTGTCTTCGCACGGCCTCCCGAGCCCCGCGGCGATGCCCGCGACCCTGCGCGGCGCGTGGCCTCTGCCCGCGCCCGCCGGGACTCCCGCGTCGGCGCTCGCCCCGGCGGCGGTCACCGCGGTGCTGGACGAGGCCTTCGCGGAGCCCGGCCCGTTGCCGTCGCGGCGCACCCGCGCCGTCGTGGTCGTGCAGGATGGGCGCATCGTCGCCGAGCGCTACGCGCCCGGCTATGGGCCGGAGTCGCCGCTGCCCGGCTGGTCCATGACCAAGAGCGTGGTCAATGCCCTCGTGGGCGTCCTCGTGCGCGAGGGCCGCCTCGCCCTCGACGAGCCGCTGTCGGTACCCGAGTGGGATGCCG
>CAVVJF010000018.1:0-117976 GCA_963748485.1 uncultured Candidatus Rokubacteria bacterium | reverse complement strand
CGGGAGACGCGCGGCGGGCGATCACACTACGGCAGGCGCTCCACATGTCGGACGGGCTGCGGTTCTCGGAGCACTACGCCAACCCGCTCGGCGACGTGCTCTGGATGCTGTTCGGCACCCCCGACGCGGCCGCCTACGCGGCCGGCAAGCCCTCCGCCGCGCCCCCGGGCACGCGGTGGTCGTACTCGAGCGGGACGACCAACATCATCGCCCGCGCCCTGCGCCGCGGGATCGGCGGGGACGACACCGACTACTTCCTCTTCCCGCGCCGCGCGCTGTTCGAGCCGCTCGGGATGGCGAGCGCGGTGATGGAGCCGGACGCGGCGGGCGACTTCGTGGGCTCGTCCTTCATGTTCGCGACCGCGCGCGACTGGGCGCGGTTCGGCCAGCTCTATCTTCAGGACGGCGTCTGGGAGGGCCGGCGCCTCTTGCCGGAGGGCTGGGTCGCCTTCTCAGTGAAGCCGGCGCCGGCCGCTCCGGGCGGCGTGTACGGCGCGCACTTCTGGCTTCGGCTCGGCCCCGGCACCTACGCGCCGTCAGGCGACGCCGGCCTCCCCGCCGACGCCTACCACGCCATCGGTCACGAGGGGCAGCTCCTCACCATCGTCCCCTCGCGCCGGCTGGTCGTCGTGCGGCTGGGGCTCAGCGTCGGCCGCGGCGTGTGGGACCACGCCGCGTTCCTGCGCCGTCTACTCGGAGTCGGATGACTCCGCGGTGCCCATCGCCGCGACCCACACCGACTTGACGTTCACGAACTCGCGGATGCCGAACTCGGAGAGCTCGCGGCCGTAGCCGGACCGCTTCACGCCGCCGAAGGGCAGGCGCGGATCGGACTTCACCATGCCGTTGACGAACACGGCGCCCGCCTCGACCTGCTCGGCGAGCTTCTCCGCGCCCGCGAGGTCGCGGCTCCAGATGGAGGCGCCCAGGCCGAAGGCGGATTCGTTGGCCAGATGCACGGCGTCCATGGCGTCCTTGGCCCGGACCACCGCGGCCACAGGCCCGAACGTCTCCTCGTCGAAGGCGGGCATGCCCTTGTCCACCGCGGAAAGCAGGGTGGGCGGGTAGAAGGCTCCCGGCCCCTTCGGGATCTCGCCGCCCAGCAGCACGCGGGCCCCGCGCTTCTTCGATTCCTCCACCTGCCGGTGAAGCGCGTCGCGAAGATCGTGACGCGCCTGCGGGCCCACCTGCGTTTCGCGCGCGAGGGGGTCGCCCATGCGCCGGGCCGCCAGCTCCTTCTTGAAGAGGTCGAGGAAGCGGTCGGCCACCGATTCCACGACGATGAAGCGCTTGGCCGCGATGCAGCTCTGGCCGCCGTTGACGAGGCGCGCATCGGCGGCGCCACGGGCGGTGGCGGCGAGGTCGGCGTCGGCGAGCACGATGAAGGGGTCGCTGCCGCCTAGCTCGAGCACCGTCTTCTTGAGCTCGCGGCCGGCCGCCTCGGCCACCTTGGCGCCCACGTGGTCGCTGCCGGTGAGCGTGACGGCAGCGATGCGCCGATCCGCGATGAGCGGGCTCACCGCCGCCGACTCCAGCAGAACCGTGCGGAAGAGATCGCCCGGGAAGCCGGCCTGCCGGAAGACCTCCTCGATCTGCAGCGCGCAGCGCGACACGTTGGAGGCGTGCTTGAGGATGGCGGCGTTGCCGGCCATGAGGGCGGGCGCGGCGAAGCGGAATACCTGCCAGAAGGGGAAGTTCCACGGCATGATCGCCAGCACGACGCCAAGCGGGTCGTAGCGGATGTAGCTTCGCAACGCGTCGGTCTCGCGCGGGTCGGGCGCGAGCATGGCCTTGGCATTCTCCGCGTAGTACTCGCAGGTCCATGCGCACTTTTCGGCCTCGGCCTCGCCCTGGGTGATGGGCTTGCCCATCTCCACCGTCATGGTGCGCGCGAATTCTTCCTTGCGGGCTCGGAGGATGCGCGCAGCCTCGCGCATGTGCCTCGCGCGGTCGCCGAACGGGATGGCACGCGACTCCTGGAAGGCGGCGTGCGCGCCCGCCGCGATGCGCTCGAGTTCCGCGGGCGTGGTCGACTCGAACTTTTCCACCACCTCACCGGTAGTCGGATTCACCGTTTGAATAGGCATTAGCGTGGTCCCCCCTCTCGTCATGGTCCCTCCGGACTCGCGTGGCTGCAACCTGAAGCGTAAGCTGGGATCGGGGGGGCGAGATGAAGGCATCCGACGTGATCGCGCGGTGTCTGGAAAACGAAAGCGTGCGCTATGTCTTCGGCGTGCCCGGCGAGGAGATTCTCGACATCATCGACTCGCTCGTGGACTCGCGGATCCAGTTCGTCCCCACCCGTCACGAGCAGGGCGCGGCGTTCATGGCCGACGCCTGGGGTCGCCTCACCGGACGCGCGGGGGTCTGCCTGGCCACGCTGGGGCCCGGCGCCACCAATCTGGCCACCGGGATCGCCGACGCCAACCTCGACCGCGCGCCGCTGGTGGCCATCACCGGGCAGGGCGGCCGGGACCGCATCCACAAGGAGTCGCATCAGTACGTCGACATCGTGGAGGCGATGCGCCCCCTCACCAAGTGGAACGCGCGCCTCGAGGTCTCCGCGGTGATCCCCGAGGTCATCCGCAAGGCCTTCAAGCTCGCGGAGGCTGAGAAGCCCGGCGCCTGCCACATCGAGGTGCCCGAGGACGTCGCCGAGGAAGCCGCCGAGGGGACGCCGCTGTCGACCGAGCGCGCGCGCCGCCCCTCGCCCGATCGCGCCGCGCTGCAGGCGGCCGCCCGGCTCATCGAGGCCGCCTCCTTTCCGCTCATCTTCGCGGGCAACGGCGTCATCCGCGGGGGCGCCGCGGGTGAACTGCGCGCGTTCGCGCGCCGTCACGGCATCCCCGTGGTCAACACGTTCATGGCCAAGGGGTGCCTGCCCTACGACGACCCGCTCTGCCTCTTCAGCGCTGGGCTGCAGGCGCGCGACTACGTCTCCTGCGGCTTCGAGAAGGCCGATCTGATCGTGTCGGTGGGCTACGATCCCGTCGAGTACGCCCCGCGATTCTGGAACCCCGAGCGGAAGAAGACCATCGTGCACATCGACTTCACCCCCGCCGAGGTGGACAGCTACTATCAGCCGGCGGTCGAGGTGGCGGCGGACGTGCGAGAGACCCTGGAGCTGCTCGGCGACCTCGTCAAGGGTGAGAAGGATCCGGCGCCCTTCGGGGTGCTCCGCCGGTTCATCCTCGAGCAGATCGAAGAAGGGTCCAGGGACGACGCCTTCCCCCTCAAGCCTCAGCGGATCCTGCGCGACCTACGAGAGGCGATGGGGCGGGAGGACATCCTCATCTCGGACGTGGGCACGCACAAGCTCTGGGTGGCGCGCACGTTCCCGGCCTACGAGCCCAACACCGTGCTCATCTCCAACGGCTTCGCGTCGATGGGGTTCGCGCTGCCCGCGGCGATCGCCGCGAAGCTCGCCCATCCCGAGCGCCGCGTGGTAGCCGTCTGCGGCGACGGCGGCTTCCTCATGAACGTGCAGGAGCTCGAGACCGCCCAGCGCCTCGGCGTCGCCCTCGTGTGCGTGATCTTCCGCGACGGCGGCTACAACCTGATCGAGTGGAAGCAGCAGAATCAGATGGGCCGGACGGCGGGCGTCCGGTTCGGCAACCCCGACTTCGTGACCCTCGCGCGCGCCTTCGGCGCCCAGGGCGTTACCGTGGGCGCGGCGCGCGAGCTGGGGCCGGCCCTGCGCGAGGCCTTCGCGCACCCCGGCGTCTCGATCGTGGACGTGCCGGTGGACTATGCCGAGAACCAGCGGCTGACCCAGCGCCTCGGCAATCTCGTCTGCCCCATCTGACCGCCCGGCTACTTGGTGCCGAAGAGGCGGTCGCCGGCGTCGCCGAGGCCCGGCACGATGTAGCCGTGCGCGTCGAGGTGGCTGTCCACGGACGCCGTGTAGACCGGCACGTCGGCGTGCCGGCCGTGGAAGTGGCGCAGGCCCTCGGGACAGGTGACCAGGCAGACGAACTTGATGGAGCGCGGGCCGGTGGCCTTCAGCCGGTCCACCGCCGCCACCGCGGAGTTGCCCGTGGCGAGCATGGGATCCAACACGATGGCGTCCCGGTCGTGCATGACCCGGGGGATCTTGAAGTAGTACTCCACCGCCGCCAGCGTGGTGGGGTCGCGGTAGAGGCCGATGTGGCCCACCCGCGCGCTCGGCAGGATGCGGAGCATGCCGTCGAGGATGCCCGTGCCGGCTCGCAGGATGGAGATCAGGACGATCTTCTTTCCGTCCAGCACGGGCGCGGTGGTCCGGGTCAGCGGCGTCTCTACCGAGATCGGCTGCGTCGGCAGGTCGCGGGTCACCTCGTAGGCGAGCAGCATGCTGATCTCGGCGACGAGGCTGCGGAACTCCGAGGTGCTCGTCTGCTTCCGGCGCAGCAGCGAGAGCTTGTGCTGGACCAGCGGATGGCCGATGACGTCGACCTCGCTCCCCATGTCTGATCCTCCCCCACGCCGCCCTTGATTTCGCCTCGCCTACGCCCGTAGCATACCCGCGCCACGCATGCGCCGATACGTGGTCCACCGTCTGCTCCTCTTCATCCCCACGCTCTTCGGAGCCTCGCTGCTCGTCTTCGTGCTGATGCGCCTGGTGCCCGGTGACATCGCCGAGATCCTCGTGTACCAGACCGGCTCCGAATCGAGCGCCATCCAGAAGAAGCAGGTCCAGCAGATCCGGCAGGAGTTGGGGCTCGACCGTCCCGTCCTCGCGCAGTACGTCAGCTGGATGGCGGGCGCGGTGCGCGGGGACTTCGGCCAGTCCTATACGCAGCGCCGGCCGGTGTGGGATATCCTCGCCGAGCGTTTCCCGCGCTCCATGGAGTTGGCGGTGTTGACCCTCGCCATCGCGGTGGTGTGGGCGGTCCCTCTGGGAGTCGTATCGGCGGTTCGGCAGAACGGCTGGATGGACTACGCCGCGCGCATCCTGAGCCTGTCGGGGCTCTCGCTGCCGCTGTTCGTCACGGGCGCCCTTATCCTCTGGGGGCTCGTGCGGCTCTTCCGGTGGATCCCCCCGCTGGAGTTCGTGCCATTCACGGAGAATCCCCTCGAGAACCTCAAGCAGCTCATCTGGCCGGCGCTGTGCCAGGCCTACTACATCAGCGCGCCCATCACCCGGCTCACCCGCTCGCAGATGCTCGAGGTGATACGGCACGACTACGTGCGCACCGCGCGCGCGAAGGGGCTGGCGGAGCGCGCGGTGGTCTACCGGCACGCGCTGAAGAACGCGCTGCTCCCGGTGGTGACCTTCGTGGGGTGGTGGGGCGGCCGGCTTCTCGGCGGGCTCGTCATCATGGAGATCATCTTCGTGGTGCCGGGCATGGGTATCGCCCTCGTGCAGGCGGTGAGCCAGCGCGACTACCCGACCATCCAGGCCATGGTCTTCGTCATGGCGCTGGTCTTCCTGCTGGTGAACCTCGTCATCGACCTCCTCTACGCCTGGCTCGACCCGCGGATCCGCTATGCGTGAGCGGCGCCATGGCTAGCGCGCTGGGCCGTCTCTTCCGCCGCGAGCCGCTCGGCGCCGTCGGCGCGGTGGTGGTGCTGGTTCTCGTGGCGGTGGCTCTCCTCGCCCCCACCCTCGCGCCCCACGGCCCCAAGGAGACCGGCTTCGCCCCCTACGTCGCCGCCCGGCCGCGAGTTCCCGATGGGCACGGACCATCTCGGGCGGGACGTGCTCAGCCGGGTGATCTGGGGCGCGCGCCTGTCGCTCTACGTCGGCCTGGCCTCGGTGCTCTTCGGCATCACCGCCGGCTCGCTCTGGGGCGCCGCCACCGCGTATTTCGGCGGGGCGATAGACGTCAGCAGTCAACGAATCGTCGACAGCGTGATGGCGCTTCCCCCCATCATCCTCGCGCTCTCGCTCATGGCCGCGCTCGGCCAGTCCATCACCAATGTCATCCTCGCGCTGACCATCCTCCTCACTCCGACCGCCGCGCGCACCGTGCGCTCGGTGGCGCTCGGCGTGGCCGCCTCGCCCTACCTGGAGGCGGCGCGGGCCACCGGCTGCTCGCACTGGCGCATCATCGCCCGGCACCTCATCCCCAACTGCCTCGCGCCCTACATCGTGCTGATGACGACCAACGTGTCCTACGCCATCGTGGTGGAGGCTTCGCTGTCGTTCATCGGCGCGGGCGCGCCGCCGGACGAGCCGTCCTGGGGCGGCATGCTCACCGCCGGGATCCAAGCCATCGAGACCGCGCCGTGGATGGTATTCTTTCCCGGGCTGGCGATCAGCGTCACGGTGTTCGCGCTGAATCTGTTCGGCGACTCGATCCGCGACCTCACCGACCCGCGCCTGCGCGGGGGACTCGGTTAGCACGACAAGGAGAACGAGATGCGGACTTTCCGGATCGCAGTGATCGTTCTGACCGCGCTGCTGGTGGCCGGCCTCGGTGTCGCCCCCTCGCCCGCGCAGGACAAGCCCCGCACCGGCGGCATCCTCAACTGGTTCAACTACGGCGACCCCGGCCGGCTCGATGTCCACACCGAGTCGCCCCTCGTCGTCCAGCAGGCGACGGCGGGCATCTACAGCGGGCTGCTGCACCACGATCCCGACGAGCCCGGCAAGCTCGTCGGCGATCTCGCCGAGCGCTGGACGGTGTCGCCGGACGGCAAGAACTATATCTTCCATCTCCGGAAGAGCGTGAAGTGGCACGACGGGCAGCCCTTCTCCTCGGCCGACGTCAAGGCCACCTTCGACCGCGTCCTCGCGCCCGACTTCAAGAGCCCGAAGTGCGGCGCCTCGCTCAAGCCGATGGTGGCGAGCGTGGAAGCGGTGGACGCCCACACGGTGTCCTTCCAGCTGAAGTTCCCGGCCGCCCCCTTCCTGGCCTCGGTGGCCTCGGCGTGGTGCCGGATCGCGGCCAAGCACATCCTCGCCAAGTACGGCGACCTCAACGCCCCCGAGGCGCAGATCGGCACGGGGCCCTTCAAGTTCAAGAAGTACGAGCGAGCCAGCGTGATCGAGTGGGAGCGGAACCCGAGCTACTTCATCGCCGGCCTGCCCTATCTGGACGGCGTGAAGCAGTTCATCCTCACCGCCGCGCCCACGCAGCTCGCCGCCGCGAAGGCGAGCAAGGTGATGCTGTGGGACGCGTGGCCGCCCATGCGGAAGACCCAGGCCGACGAGCTGGCGCGGGCGCGTGACGACGTGGACATCTACCAGGCGCCCATCAATACCATCTACTTGATCTATCTCAACACGACGCGGCCGCCGTTCAACAACCCGGACCTGCGCCGGGCGGTCAACCTCGCCATCGACCGCCAGGAGCTGGTGGGCAAGGCGCTGGAGGGCGCGGGGGTGCCGTGCGCCATCCTCGACCCCAAGCTCGTGGGCGACTACGCGCTGCCTCTCGACGAGCTCGCCAAGCTGCCCGGCTGCCGTCAGCCGAAGGACCAGGACCTTGCCGAGGCCAAGCGCCTCGTCGAGAAGCATCATCCGGGCGGCCTCGACCTGGAGATGGTGGTGCGCTCGGTGGGCAACTACGTGGACCGCGGGCAGATCGCGATCGCGCAGCTCCGCAAGGTCGGCATCCGCGGCACCCTCAAGACCCTCGAGAGCGCGGCCGGCTTCGCCGCCTACGGTAAGGGCGACTTCACGCTGATCGCCACCCAGGATCGCGCCATGGACCTGAACGATCCGTCCGCGGTGTTCCACATCGCCTACACCACCGAGGCGGGGAGCAATCACGGCCGGTGGTCGGATCCCAAGGTGGACGAGCTGGCCGACAAGGGGCTCCGCGAATCCAACCGGGACAAGCGCAAGGCGATCTACTGGGAGCTGCAGCGGCACATCCTCACGCGCGCCGACACCGCCTCGATTCCGGTTGGCTGGGTGGAGGGCTGGTTCTTCAAGGACAAGAAGCTGCGCGGCTTCAAGCCCGGCGTCACCGTCTATGACAACAACACGTTCATGAAGGTCTGGATCGCCCAGTAGCCTCTTCCCGCTACGGCTGGTGGGTCGTCGGCTGCGCGTTTCTCCTCGCGCTCTGGGGCTGGGGGCTCGGCTTCTACGGGCTCGCCGTGTACCTGGTGTCTCTCCGCGCCGCGCGTGCGTGGTCCATCGCGGACATCTCGAGCGCCTTTACCGCCTATTACTTCATGGGCGCGGTCCTCACGATCTTTGCCGGCGACGTGTTCCGCCGCGTGGGGCCGCGCGTGGCGGTGGCCGGCGCCGCCCTCGCCATGGCGGCCGCGGTGACGGCGCTCCCCCTGGCGCAGAGCCTCTGGCACCTCTACGTCGCCATGGCCGCGATGGCGGTGGCGTGGTCGGGCATGAGTCTGGCCGCGGTGAACATCCTCGTCGCGCCCTGGTTCGTGGAGCGCCGCGGCGCGGCGCTGAGCTTCGCGCTGACGGGCGCCTCGTGTGGCGGCGTGCTCGTGGCGCCCACGCTGCTCTGGCTGATCGAGCGGCGGGGGTTCGCGCCCGCCATGTGGGCGGTGGCGGGAGCCATGCTGATCACGCTTCTCCCCGCGGTGGCGCTGATCTTGCGGCGGTCGCCTCCCGTCACCGCCGGCGCGCCGTCTGTCCCGATGGGGGCGCAGCGGCGCCGCGCCCTCGGCACCCTGCGCTACTGGACCATCTCGCTGCCCTACGCCCTGGGCTTGGCCGCGCAGGTGGGCGTGATCACGCACCTGGTCGCCTTTGTCGTGCCGCGGCTCGGCACCGGGGGCGCCGGGATCGCGCTGAGCGTCACCACGCTGTGCGCGGTGCTGGGGCGATTCTACCTCGGCCCCGCGGTGAGCCGCCTCGGCCCCCGGCCGGTATCGTGCGCGAACTTCCTGCAGGAAGCGGCGGGACTGGCCCTGCTCGTGCTGGGCACGGAGCCCGCTACCCTCTACGCAGGCTGCGTGCTCGTGGGCCTCGCGGTGGGCAACATGATCACGCTGCCCGGCCTCCTCGTGCAGGCTGAGTTCGAGCCCGCCGCGTTCGGCGCGGTGGTGAGTCTGATCGTGGGGATCAATCAGTTCGCGTACGCGCTGGCGCCCGCCGCGGTGGGCATCTTGCGCGATCGCACCGGCGACTACGGCAGCGCGCTGGGCCTCTGCATCGCGCTGCTCGTCGTGGCCGCCGTGCTGATCCTCATTCGCGGTCGCGATCGAGACTTCACCCGCGCGTGAAGCGCGGCATCACCCGGGTGGCGAGCAGCTCCATCGAGCGCTGCCACAGCGCGGGACGGTCCCAGTCGTGCCCCGCCATCAGGAGGGTGCCGAAGTCCCCGATCTCCTCGCGCAGCGCTACCAGCTGATCGAGCACCGTGGACGAGCTGCCGGCGATGATCATGCCCCGCTTCACCGCGTCCACCGTGGTGGCCTCGTCGGAAAGATTCACGTCGGGCTTGATCATGAAGAGGGCTTTCCGTCCCTGCGCGAAGGAGTGAATGAAGAACTTGTAGTAGAAGGAGAGCCCCGAGGCGGGATCGGCGAGATAATCCTCCGCCTCGGCGTCGGTCTCGGTGACGATTATGCTCCGGGACACGCGCCACACCGCGGGGTCCGGCCGCCGCCCCGCCGCCTCGCAGCCTTCCACGTACTTCTCCCAGTGGCCGCGGAGATAGCGCTTGTGGAAGAAGTTGCCGGAGACCGGGATCCAGCCCTTCTCGCCGGCCACCTTCGCGGTCGACGAGTTGGGCGTGATGATCGAGATCGCGATGGGCGGGTGCGGCTGCTGCAGCGGGCGGGGAAGATAACCCACCTTGAACTCCGGCCAAATCCCGTCCTTGAGGGCGAACTTCCAGAACCTGCCGTTGATCTCGTAGGGCGGGTCTTGCGCCCAGAGGCGCAGCACGATGTCGATGGACTCCAGCACCATCTGCGGCCGCAGCTCGGCCTGGCCCACGTCGAACATTTCCAGATCGCTCACCAACCCGCCCGGTCCGATGCCCATGATGAAGCGCCCGCCCGAGAGCTGATCGAACATGGCGGCGTGCGCGGCGACCTGCGCCGGATGCGCCTGGGGCAGGTTGAGCACGCCCGTGCCGAGGCGGATCTGCTTGGTCAGTGGGATCACGGTGGCGAGGAAGATGAGCGGCGAGGTGATGCGCTCCGACCATGACGAGAAGTGCTCGCCCACGTAGGCCTCGCTGAAGCCCAGACGGTCGGCGAGCATCACCGCCTGCCGGTCCTCCTCGAGGAGCTGCGCGTAGTCCTTCGAGGGATGGTGGAAGGGCATGGTGAACATGCCCAGCTTGACGGGCGCGCTCATCGAGTGGCCCTCGGGATCTTGGCGATGCCGGGCAGGCGGCCCAGGAAGTTGCCGGTAACCCCGCCGTCCACCACGAGATCGTGCCCGTTCACGTAGCGGGCGTCGGGGCCGAGCAGGAACGCGACGACGTCGGCCATGTCCTCCGGTGTCGCCACACGTCCCAGCGGCACCAAGCCGTCGCGCGCGGCGGCGATTTCGTGGTGGGCATACACCGCCTCGGTCATGCCCGTGCGCACCATGCCGGGCGACACCGCGTTGACGCGGATGCCGTCGCGCCCGAATTCCTGCGCAAGCACCTTCACGAGCATGATCACCGCGGCCTTGGTGGGGCCGTAGGCGCCGAGGTTCGCGTGGGCGTTGCTGCCCGACATGGAGCCGATCGCGACCATCGCGCCGCGCGACGCCTTGAGGGCGGAATACGCGGCCTTGGCGAGCAGCCACGTGGCCCGCGTGTTCACCGCGAAGAGGCGGTCCCAGTCCTCGACGGTGTAGTCGACGAGGGCGCCCGGCCGGTTGATGCCGGCATTGCTGACGAGCCCGTCGAGGCCGCCGAAGCGGGAGGCCGCCTCCGCCACCACGCGCCCCGGCGCCTCCGCGCTCCCCATGTCGCCGGCCAGCGGCAGGACCTCCGCGCCGAGGGCGCCCAGCTCCGCCGCCAGCTTCTCGAGGCCCGCGTCCACGGCGAGGTCCACCGCGGCGATCCGCGCCTTGCCGCCGCCCGCGCGCGCGTCGCGCGCGAGGCGCAGGCAGGTCGCCCGGCCGATGCCGCTCGCCGCTCCCGTCACCAGTACTCTCATCGAGGTCCTCCCGTGGGCGCGAACCGGATATGTGAACCGATTCGCGTGAAAAGTGTACCGCATTTCGTGCTAATGCTGACCGGGTGAGCAGCGTCGCTCCCGCGGCGAGCGCGGCGTCCGCGCGCTTCGCCGTTCTCGATGTCCTGTCCGAGCCCTCGTACCGGCGGCTCTGGCTGTCCGGTCTCTTCGTCAATGCCGCGCGCTGGATGGATCTCGTCGTGCTGGGGTGGCTCTCCTATCAGCTCACCGGCTCGCCCTTCATGGTCGGCCTCGCCGCCTTCGCGCGCTCCGCTCCCATGATGGCCCTGGGGCCGCTCGCCGGCATCGTCGCCGACCGCGCGCATCGCGGCCGCGTGCTCCTCGCCACCCAGACGCTCGGGCTCGTCACCGGGCTGGCCCTCGCCGCGGTGTTCGCCTCGGGCCGCGGCGGCTACTGGCCCCTCGTCGGGTTCGAGATGCTCTTCGGCGTGCTGTGGGCGCTGGACTTTCCGGCGCGCCGCACGTCCATCTTCACGCTCGTGGGCCCGCTGCGCGTGGCCAATGCCGTCTCGCTGGAGACGGTGTCCATGCAGGTGGCGAAGATCGCGGGCCCGGTGCTCGCCGGCGTTGGGCTGGCCCGCCTCGGCCCCGAGGCCTGCTTCGGCGCGGTGGCCGTGCTGTACGGGCTCGGGCTGCTGGTGTCCGTCGGGCTGCCCGGCCGCATCGGGGGACCGGCCGCGTCGCCACGGATCTCCCTGGGCGCCACCCTCGCGGCGGGGTTCCGTGCGGCGTGGGAGGAGCCGACCGTGCGCGCGGTGCTGCTCATCACGATTCTCATGAACACGCTCTTCTTTCCGTACCAGCACATGCTCCCGGTGTTCGCCCACGAAGTCCTGGCGGGGGGCCCCGAGTTCCTGGGGGCACTCGTGGCCGCGGACGGGTTGGGCGCGCTTTTGGGCGCGCTCGCCATCGCGTCGCAGCGGGGCTTCATCTCGCACCGGCGCCTCTTCGCCCTCTCGGTGCTCACCGCGCCGTTCCTGCTCGTCGCCTTCTCCGCCTCGCGCTGGCGCGGCGTGTGCCTGGTGCTCCTGCTCGTGGTCGGTGCGCTGGAGTCGGGCTTCGCGGCTATGCAGTCCACCCTGGTGCTGCTGTCCGCGCCGGAGGCGAGCCGGGGGGGCGCTATGGGCATCCTCTCGGCGTGCATCGGCACCCAGCCGCTCGGGACGCTCTGGATCGGTCTCCTCGCCGCCGGGATCGGCGTCCCCGGCGCCATGGCCGCCAATGCTGGGCTGGCCATCCTCCTCATGCTCCCCGTCGCCATCCCCCTGGCTCGGTTGCACAGTCGGGAAATTTGACAATCCAGTGACGCGGGGGGCTCCCCCGCGTCTAACGTCGCGCCGTTGCTGGACGCCCACCGTGGCACTCCCCTTGCTCGATTTGAGACCGGTGGCCTCCTCCAACCCCGCCGTCAGCGTGTGCGTGCCGACCTATAACGGGGCACGGTTCCTCCAGCGGTGTCTGGACAGCGCGCTGGGACAGTCCTGGCGTAACCTCGAGGTGCTCGTCGTCGACGATGGCTCCGGCGACGAGAGCGTCGCCATCGCGCGGGATTACGCGCGGCGCGACGGGCGCGTGCGCGTGCACGTGAATCCCCAGAACCTGGGGCTGGTGGAGAACTGGAATCACTGCGTCACGCTCGCGCGCGGCGAATGGATCAAGTTCCTCTTCCAGGACGACTACCTCGAGCCCACCTGCCTGAGCCGCATGCTCGAGGTCGCCGCGGGGGACACGACCCTGGTGGCGGTGCGGCGGGACATCGTGTTCGAGCCGGGCATCCCCGCGTCGGTGCGGCGGACCTACGAGCCCTTCACGGGGCCGGCGTCGCTGCGCGGCTTCTTCGGCCGCGGGCCGCGCATCGCCGCCGCCGAATTCGCGGCGTACGTGGTCCGGCGGCCACGGCTCAACTGCATCGGCGAGCCCACCGCCATGATGATCCACCGCTCCGCGTTCGACCGCTTCGGCGTCTTCAACCGCGACTTCGCCGTGCTCGCCGACTGGGAGTATGCGGCGCGCGTGGCCATCCACACCGGCCTCACCTATGTGGACGAGACGCTCGCGGCGTTCCGCGTGCACGCCTGGTCCGCGTCGCAGACGCGGGTGGCGAGCCGGCGGTACCGGGTGTGGGTGCTGGACGGGCTCATCATGGAGCACGAGCTGGCAAACGCCCCGCTCTACGAGCCCGCGCGTCAGGCCGCCGCGCGGCTCCGTCCGCCCGTGGACCTGCACTTCCGCCTCGCCGAAGCCGCCGGCCAGGCCCGGCGAATGGCGCGGCGCTACGCAGCCGATCGCCAGCGCCCGGATCCCCGGGCCATCGCCGACTGGCAGGACACCGTCCGGCGTTACCCCCTGCTCACCGCGGTGCCGCGCGGATACCGGGCCGCTCGGCTGGCCACCTCCGTGCGGCGGACACGCTGGGCGGTCCAGACCCGGATCGAGCGGGCCGCGCTCCTGCTCCGGGGCGCGGCACCGCGTCCCTCCTGAGGGACGGCGCCGGCCGCCGGACCCGGGACCAACGAGCGATGCGGGTGGCGTATCTCACTCACCAGTACTTCCCCCGCCACGTGGGCGGCACCGAGGTCTACACGCGTGGCCTCGCCGTGCGGGCCGCCGCCGCCGGCGTCGGCGTGGAGGTGATCACCTACCACGAGTCGCCTTCGGGCGACCGGCGCGACTACGGCGTCGTGGGCGCGGAGCACGACGGTATTCCCGTGCGCGAGATCCACTGGAACCTCAGCGTGGCCCGCGATCCCGCCCGCGCCGAGTACGACAATCCCGACATCGGCCGCCTCGTGCGCGAGGAGCTGGCCCGGTTCCGGCCCGATGTCGTTCACGTCATGCACGCCATGAAGCTCTCCGGCTCGGCGCTGCAGGCTTGTCACGAGCTGGGCGTCCCCTTCGTGGTGACGCTGTGCGATTTCTGGTTCATCTGCCCGCGTCACACCCTGCTCACGTCGCGGGGCCGGCTCTGCGACGGCCCCGCGCACCGGCTCGGCTGCGCCCGCTGCCTGCGCGACACGCATGGCTTCCTCCGCGTCCCCGGGCGCCGGTGGCGCGACGCGCGCGCGATCGGCGGGCGCCAGCGCTATCTCGCGCAGGCGCTCGCTGGAGCTCGCCGCATCATCGCGCTCTGCGAGTTCACCCGCCGCGCGTTCGCCGCGAACGGCGTGCGCGCCGACCGCATCGAGGTCATCGAGCACGGCCTCGAGGTAGCCGGCCTCGCCGAGGCGCAGCGCCGGCCCGGCGCGGTACCCCGGGTCGCCTTCATCGGGAGCATGGTGCCGCACAAGGGGCCGCAGCTGCTCCTCGAGAGCCTCGCGCGGATCCCCCGCGTGCGACTGGAATGCCGCCTCTACGGGCCCGTACCCGCCACCCCGTACGGGGACCGCCTCCGCACGCTTGCCGCCGCGGACCCGCGCGTCCGGCTCATGGGTTCCTTTCCCCCGGCCGCTCTGGGTGAGGTGCTCGCGGAGACCGATCTGCTCGCGGTGCCGGCGCTGTGGTACGAGAACGATCCCCTCGTGGTGAAGGCGGCGTTCCATCGCGGGGTCCCCGTGCTCGCCGCGCGCATCGGCTCCCTGGGCGAGATGGTGACGCCCGATCGCAACGGCTGGCTCGTCGAGCCGGGCGACGCCGCCGCGTGGGCGGCCGCCCTCGAGCGGTTTGCCGCCGCACCGGCGGCCGCGGTCGCCCCCACGCCGGTCAAGACCATGGACGAGAACGCGCGCGAGATGCTGGCCATCTACGCGCAGGAGGCGGGACGATGAGAACCGAGCATCTGGTCGATCGGCTGCCCACCGCCACCGTGGCGGCGCCCGGCCCCGCGCACGTCGGCATACAGCCGATGACCATTCTCCGCGACACGCGGATGGCGCTCTTCCAGCATCCGGACTCCCGGGTGGAGTTCCCGCCGCTGGTCCTCGGCCCGCGCGCCCGCCTGCTCGTTGCCTGCGGCATCAAGCGGGTGGTCTGGAGCCGGATCCGCTCCGAGGTGCGCTTCGAGGTCGCGGTGCTGGCCGAGGGCGAGAGCGAGGCGCGCGTGCTATCCGTCGCCCTCGACCCCGGGCGCCGCGAGGAGGATCGCCGCTGGGTCGAGCACGAGGTCGACCTCTCGCGGTTCGGCGGGCGCCGGGTGCGGCTCGTCTTCCGGACCTCGGTGCCCCCGCGGGGCGACCCGCGCTACGCCTGGGCGGGCTGGGCGGAGCCGCGCGTCGTGCACGAGGTGCCGGCCCCGCCGCGCCCCGCGCGGCCCGCTCCGCCGGCCCCCCTGGTGCTGCTCGTCTCCGCCGACGCCCTCCGCGCCGACCACCTCGGGTGCGCGGGCCACACGGGCGTGCGCACGCCGCACCTCGACGCGCTGGCCAAGTCCGGCGTGCGCGTCCCGCACGCCCGCGCGCAGACGGGCACGAACATCGGCTCGTACGCGAGCCTGCTCACCGGTCAGCACGTGCCGGTTCACGGGATCGAGGCGGAGTGGGGTCGCATCCCGCCGAGCCTGCCCAGCTTGCCCGTGTACCTGCGTGCCCACGGCTATCACACGGTGCTCGGCGCCAGCGACACGGAGCTGGTCGAGCCCGAGGTGGGGCTCAGCGACCTCTTCGCGGAGCTGATTCCCTGCCTGGGCCGGCCCGGCCAGGACGGCGCCATCACCACGCGGCAGTGGATCGACTGGCTGGATCGCCGGCCCGCGCGGCCGTGCCTGGTGTGGCTCGAGTATTTCGACACTCATCCGCCCGCCACCCCGCCCGAGCCCTTCCGCTCGATGTACTACTCCGGCGATCCCACCCGCCCGGCCCGCGAGCATCGCGCCGCCGACGTGGCCCGGATCCGCGGCATCGAGGTCGTCCAAGAGCTCGAGCAGGCGCTGCCCGCGCTGCGCGAGGGACGGCCGGACGTCGCCATCACCGAGAAGCTGCGCGGGATGGTCGCGCGCTGGCGGGGCGGGCCGGGCTCGGGCCCGGATCTGGCCGCGCACCTGGAGAACCTTCCCGTGGAGGCCCGGCGTGGGCTCACGGTGCCGCGGCTCGCCGAGTGGCTCGCGCCCCACATCGCGGCGATGGACGCGGAGACGGTGCCACGCGAGCTGGTGGAGTGGCTGGAGCACATTCTCCCCATGCTCAAGGAGATCGAAGGCGACATCACCTCCTGGCTCGAGGGCGTGGTGGACTACCGCTACCCCCTCAGCCAGTACATGGCCGGCATCTCGTACTTCGACCATCAGGTGAGCCGCCTCGTGGAGGCGCTCGAGGAGCGCGGGCTCGCGGACACGAGCACCGTGATCGTCTTCTCGCCGCACGGCGAGGTACTCGGCGAGCGCGGCATCTACTTCCACCACCACACCCTGATGGAGGCCTCGCTTCGCGTCGCCCTCATCTGGAAGGCGGCGGCGGGGGCGCTGCGCGCGCCCGGCGCGGAGATCGGCGGCGTCTTCGACCTGATCGACGTCTTCCCCACCCTGACGGAATCGCTGGGGCTGCCGGTGCCCACCGGCGTCGCGGGCGTGAGCCGCTGGGCGGCGCTTCGCGACGGCCGCGACATCCCGCCGCATCCCAGCGTGGCCGTGAACAACAACCGCTCCATGGTCTCGGTGACGCTGCCGCCGTGGAAGCTCCTCACCATCTATCGCGACCACCGGCTTTCCGAGGAGTGGTCGTGGCGGGCGGGGGAGCGGGCGCTCTACGACCTGAGGGGCAACGCCCCCGATTCCGCGGACTGCTCCCGACGCCATCCCGAGGTGGTCGCCGATCTCGAGGCGCACCTGGCGGCCTGGCGTCGCGGCGTCGAGTGGGAGAGGTGATCGAGCCGAACGCCGCCGCGCTCGCCGGCGCCGCGGGACGCGAGGCGCTGGCCGTCATCGATCGCCTCCCGCACGTGGAGGCGTCCTGGGCGCTCTTCCTCCTCGCCGTGGGGGCGATCGTGCTGCTCGAGCGCGCGATTCCCGTCCAGGGCGGCCAGCGGTTCCTCTCCCTGCCGACCGCGCAGGACGCGGTCTGGTTCGGGGTGGAGATGCTGATGCGGGCCACGCTCTACTTCTACGTGGCGGGAGTGCTCGTGTGGGCCCACGAATGGATGGCCGGGGGCGCCACCATCTGGGCGACGCGCTCGTGGCCGGTTCCCGTCCGGGCGCTCCTCGGCGTGATGGTCTACGACCTCGCCCTCTACGTCCATCACCGCTTCCACCATCAGCTGGACGTGCTCTGGCCCTTCCACGCGGTGCACCACTCGCAGAAGCGCTTGAGCCTCTTCACCGCCGCCCGCTTCCACGTGGGGGAGAAGGTGCTGGCGCGCGTGATGATCTTTCCGCCGCTCGTGCTGCTCGGCCTCAGCCAGACCGAGACCTTCGTCACCGCGATGCTGGTGGCCTGGCACACGCGCTTCTACCACGCCAATATCCGCACGGCCCTGGGCCCGCTCTGGTACGTGATCGTCACGCCCCAGTCGCACCGCATTCATCACTCGCTGGAGTCCCGCCATCGCGAGCGGAACTTCGCGACGCACTTCCCCATCTGGGACATGCTCTTCGGGACCCAGCACTGGCGGCGCGACGAGTACCCGGCCACGGGGATCGAGGATCCGACCTTCCCCCTCGAGCGGTCGGGCTGGTCGCTCCTGACCGCGCCGATCGCGCAGACCCTCTACCCGTTCAGGCGGCTCCGAGAGGGCAGCCTGGCGGCATCGCCGCCTTCTTCTTCTCGATGATGGCGGTCGCGTAGCGTTCGAGATAGTGGGCGATCGTCTCGACGCGGATCTTCACCGAGCCCGCCGGCTTGGTCGAGTCGAGGTCCTGGAACGAGAAGAAGAGCGTGCCCGAGCGCTCCACGATCTGCTGCACCGGCGTGTAGGTGGGCTGGTCCATCCCGCACTCGTAGCTGGCCAGGCGCACCACGCAGGCCACCCAGGGCATGCGCGCGGCCGCCTTCGCGCCCCACAGGATCTCGTTGGTGTTCGAGGAGTATGAGGACGGCCAGACGTCTCGGATATCAAAGGGCGACTTGATGACGCCGGCCTTGATGTCCTCGCCGAAGGCCCAGTCCATGAGGTCGGGGTCGGTGGGAAAGTACTGGGCCCACAGGACGGGGTAGCCGTAGGCCTGAAGATCCACCTCGATCTCGTGGCCGATGCCCGGGTCCATGTGGTACGGGCGCGCGAGCACGAGGAGGCAGGCGCGGTTCTCGCGCGCGCACCACTCGAGCACGTCGCGTCCCTTCTTGCGCAGCCGCGCGTTGAAATCGGCGTAGGCGCGATAGCCCGCGTCCACCGCGCGGGCCGTCTCCTCGCGCGTGAGGCCGGGGATGGCGTCGCGCATGCCCTCCCACAGCTGCTTGGGCACGAGCTTGGGCTCGTCCAGGCAGACGAAGGGGGAGAGGTACTTGATGCCCTGCTCCGCGAAGACGTCGCGCTCCTTCACGAAGCCGGCCTTGATGTTCTCCGGCGCGGCCATGACCCGCGGACAGGTGAGGGTGCGGGCCACGTGGCCGGACAGGAACGACGGCATGTTGTAGATCATGGGCGAGAAGAGGATGTCGAGCTTCTCCTTCTGCCCGAACACGAGCTCGCCATAGTGGCCGGCGATGCACTTCACCGGGTAGCAGCAGTCCACGGTGCCGCGGCCCTTGCCGTACTGGCGGCCCTGCTCCTCCGAGGTGTCGGACGAGAAGACGAGCCGTCGGCCCTCGATGCCGAGGGCGCCGAAGAAGCCCACCCAGAACTGATGGGTGGACCAGAGGTTCAGGACGCGCGGGATGCCGACCCGGAGGCTAGCCCGCGCCGGCGGCGGACTCGACTCGGGGGCGGCGGAACGCGTCCGTCCGAACCATCTCGGCAACGTTAGGGTACTCACGCTTGACCTCCTCCAGCTTCGCCTTGACCTCGCGCAGCTCGTTGACGTCCTCGACCAGCCCCTTGGGGCAAGAATTGCCGCTGATGACGCGCTCCCAGCCCTTCGCCAGGGGCAGCTTGCTCCACTCCCGGCCCTTCGCGCCGGGGAGCTGGACGTCGATGAACGTGCGCGTGCAGTTAATGGGGCACCACTTGCAGACCGTTTCCGGCGCGGTGGTGCTGGTGTAGACGAGGGCGTCGATGGCCTCGAAGCCGCGGAAGCGGCTCTGGCCGCCGCGATCCCGCCAGTCCACCGCGCAGAGCGCGGCGCCGATGGCGCCGGCCTCGCCAGAGTAGGGATGCAGCACCACGTCCGCGTCCGGCACCTTGCCGCGGATGAAATCGACCTGGGCCTTCACCACCGCCATGTTGCGGTGGGTGCCGCCCTGGAGCACGAACTTGCGGCCGACCGCGCGGAGATTCTGGAGCTGTCCGGCGTAGATCCACACGTTGATGGGCAGCACCGCGGCGAGGGCGGCCATGATCTCCTCGGCGGCCCAGCCCTTGCGCTGCTGGTTGACGATGTCGGACTGGAGGAACACTCCGCAGCCCATGGCCAGCGTCGGCATGGCCTTGGCCTGGAAGGCGCGGTCGGCGTACGCCTCCAGCGGGATCGAGTAGCGCTCGGCCACGCCCTGCAGGAACGCGCCGTTGCCCGACGAGCACTGCGAGTTCAGCCGGAAGTCCGCCACCGTGCCCTGGCGCAGGATCATGATCTTCACGTCGGTACCGCCCACGTCGCAGATCACGTCGGCGTCGGCGAAGAAGTGGAGGGTCCCGGTGGCGTGGGCCACCGTCTCCACCACCGCCACGTCCGCGCCCAGCACGTCCTTCAGGAGATCCTTGCCGTAGCCGGTGAGCGCCAGGCCGGCCACGTCGGTGAAGCCGGCCTCGCGCACCTGCTTGAAGAGGGCCTGCGCGTCCTCGATGGGGTTGCCCTTGGACAGGGCGTAGCAGCTGAAGAGGATGTCCCGCGCGGGGGATACCACCACCGCCTTGGCGGTGGTGCTGCCGAAGTCGCAGCCGACCAGCACCGGGCCGGCGTGGACGGGTGCGGCCTCCTTTGCCGGCGCGGCCGGCGTGGGACGCTTCAGGTCGTACGCCGACACGAAGCCTTCGAGGTCGGCGGCGCAGGACACCAGCGCCTTGCCCCCGTCCTTGGCTTTCTGCTCCGCCTGGCCTTCCTCGACCCACCAGCGAAGCTTGTCCCGGCCGGTGTAGACGGCCACGCCCTCGGGTTCGCCCGCCCCGATCTCCACGCAGCCGAGGCAGGCGTAGTAAAGCGCTTCCTTCGGCACTACGATGCAGTCGGCGGGGTCGCGTCCGTCGGGCACGGCGATCTTGCGCTGCTCCCAGAGCTTGGCGAGATGATGCCGCCACGCCTCCTGGAGGCCGCGGAAGAAGAGGTTGGGGCCGCCCAGCAGCAGCACCTCGGGCGAGGGCGTGTTGCCCTTGGTGAGGGTCGCGAGGTTCTGGTACACCACCGCCTCGAAGAGGCTGGCGATGATCTCCTCCACCGGCACGCCCGTCTTCACCAAGGTGTTGGCGTCGGTCTCGGCGAAGATACCGCACTTGCTGCTCACCTTGTGGAGGCTCATGCCCTCGTAGGGCATGTCTGCCAGCCGCTCGCTCGCCACGGAGAGCTTGCGCGCGGTCTTCTCGATGAAGGTGCCGGTGCCGCCGCTGCAGGCCGACTGCATGTAGACCTGCTTGGTCTTCCCGCCGCCGCCCGGTGTGAAGAAGATGGTCTTCATGTCCTCGCCGCCGATCTCGGACACGAAGCGCACGTCGGGGTGCTGCTGCTCCACGCAGGCGGCGACGGCGACCACCTCCTGCACCATCTTCGCGCCCACGAGGGGGCCGAGGAAGCCAGCGCCGGAGCCGGTGAAGAAGATCCGGTCGCGGCCGGGGACCAGCTGCGCCTCGTCCTCCATGCGGCCGAGGAACTCCAGCACCTTCTCCGCCTGGCGCGTGTTGTGGCGCTGGTAGTCGCGCCAGAGCACTGCCCCGTCCTCCACGGCAAGTGCTTTTACCGTCGTGGAGCCGACGTCCATGCCGACGTACTTCATGCGGCGGCCGTGGTCTTGATGGAGCCCGTCTTCCGCGCGACGTGGAGGACCATGTTGGCCCCCGTGCCTGCGCAGCCCAGGTGCGGCACCTTGTAGTCGGCGCGCTTCATCCTCGGATGCGCGTCGAGGTAGGCGCGGATGGCGTCGAGCGTCATGCCGCTGCGGGCGAGGGCGTCGTCGAACTCGCGCTGCGCGCGCTTTTTCGCCTCGGTCAGGATCATCTGGCAGCGGGAGAGCGCGTGTACCTCGGCGTCGCCCTTGATCTCGAGCGGCGCGTAGAGGAGATCCGGATACTTCCCGATCACGCCCGACATGGCCCCGATGCTCATGGTGTTGGGCAGGCACGAGTACGGTGACAGCTCGCAGATCATGTGGGCCTTCTTCTTCGTGTGCGCCCAGATGGCCTTGCCGATCAGCATGTCGCCCTCGCCCCCGTCCAGCCGCTGATTGAAGTAGGGAGCGGCGAGACGGCGCAGCTCCATCTGGCGCGGCAGCTCGTGGGCAAGATCGCCCATGGCCCGGCGCAGCCGGCCGAACACGCCGCGATAGATGGCCTGGACCGTACGGCCGAGGCCCAGCTTGAGCCGGGCGCCCTTCTCGATGCCCGAATAGTCCTCGAAGCGCTGCAGGCCGAGCCGCAGGAGATAGTCCATCCACACCGTGATGCCCGCGGGATAAACCTCCGCGCCTTCCGCCTCGAGCCAGCGGTGGATGTTGTAGTTGGGGTCGCCCTCCACCGTCTGCAGATAGAACTCGCCGGTGATCTTGACGGTGGGCTTGGCGCGCAGCCGGTCCAGCTCGATCGTGGCGAACTTCTTCCGGATCTGGCGCATCACCTTCACGAAGCGCCGGGTGGTGAGATACCACGCGAGCGACTTGTAGGGGCCCATCTGCGGGCGATGGCGGAAGCTCTGGTAGAGGAGCTCCACCGATTCCTTCACGACCGCGTCGGTCGCGCCGGGCACCACCTCGTAGGGTCGCACCTGATACTCGAGATCCTGCACGAGGTCGGTGGTGAAGATGGCCCAGAGGCAGCTCAGCGTGACCGGCAGGTTCATGTCGAACCCGTCGCCCATGGCCGCTTTCTGGTCGAGCTGGTCCTGGGCGAGGAGGAACATGCGGAAGGCCTCGAGCCCCGAGTTGCGCAGGCCCAGCTCGTAGCTCTGGTGGTACTGCCCGAAGCGGCAGGCGCCGCAGGAGCCGGCGGTGAGGTAGACGATACTTCTTGTTCACTTCCTCCGCGCCCATCTCGCCCGACTTCTTCTTGAGGAAGTTGACGAGGTTGCCGGTGGTGAAGCTGGTGGGGCAGCACTGGCCGATGTCGGCGGTCTCGCGGCCGGTGAGGAGGTCTTCCTTGGTGGCCACCGGCAGCACCTCGGCCTTGTTGCCGCCGCTCTCCAGCACCGCCTGGAGGATGCGCTCGACGCGCCAGTGGAGCCCCCCGAACAGGATGGTTACCGAGTCGCGCTCGGCCCGCGTGAAGGGCCGCGGGGCGTACGTACGGTAGTGCGAGATCGTGGGCCGCTCAGTGGTTGCAGTGCTCATTCCGGCCTCCTCTGGAAGATCTATCGATCCACGCCTCGAGTAGCTTCACCGAGGCGAAACCGGGCAGGCGCCGTATGGTGTTGTCCACCTTCCGCCCCGCCGCCCGTCCTTCCGAACCGCCAAACAGATACTGCCCGAGAAAGTCGAGGATGGCGATGTCCTGCATGTATCGAAGGGTGCGGACGGCGCCAGCGGGAAAGGTCATGACGCGCCACGTCCTCCCACGCGACGGCCTCGAGATCCAGCGCGCCCGAGCGCGCCACCCAAGCATCGAGATCGAAAGGTGTCGGCGGGCGCGGAGTCACCATGGCTGCACCCGGTACTACGCCGCACGCCGGGTGGACGGATGCCCCGATCCAGGGTCGCGCTGGTCACCTCGATCAGCCTCCTGCTCGTACTATCACAGCCGGAGGCCGGGTTGAAGGGGCTCCTCACCCGTCCACAAGGTCATCCAGGCGGCGTGATGGCTGGTGAGGTTGCTAAGGAGCGCTCATAGTCCGCGGCTTTGGGGCGACGCGCGGCTCGCGCCGCGAACGTCAGCAAGGTCGTGCAGCAAAGCGAGCTCAGGATGCGCTTGGCCATTCTCCGCTAGCTTCAGCTCTGCTCGACTCGACGGCATGAGTGACTGACGTCCAACTCTTGGGCTGTCTCTAGTATATTCAAAATTACTCTTGATATCATGTTGAACACTTTGATACGTTGGGCCCGTCAGTCGACGCGTTCGAGATCACTCAACTCTCAGTCTGGGAAAAGGAGAACTAGCAAATGACGAGAACTAGCAAATGACGGTAGAGGCAAGAGTAGCGGCGTTTGTAGTGAGCATGAAGCCTGCCTCCTGGTGCGATGACTGTATCGCGAAGACTCTAAGGCTAGGGTCGGGCGGAAATAGGGTCATGGCGCGCAACGCCACCTCAGGGCTCGGTCAGAACGGCCGGTTTATTCGAACCGCCGGACCTTGCGCGCAATGTGGCCGGACCAAACTAGTCATCCGCGCCTAACACCGTCCCAAATCAAACTGAGGCAATAGGGTGTCGACGGGTAAGCTCGAGGATCTGAAGGTAGCGGATGAAGTCTGGATCGCGACCGCCCTTCTTCATCGGGAGAACCCTCACCGATCCGACTTTTCGGTCAAAGAGATCATGGAGCGAGTGGAGCGCGAAGGCCTTTCCTCGAGATTGAGAGCCAGCGTCCATGTACACGTCGTTCTCCACTGCGTGGCAAATCGGGTTCCCAATCCGGCTCGCTATCGAATGCTTGTCGAGACGGGACGCAGCCGAAGGCGCCTCTACCGTCCCGGAGATCCCGTCGATCCGCAACGACGCAACTCGAAGACCGTCCCTGCCCGCGCCGATATTCCTTCCGCGTACCATCAGTTGATCGACTGGTATGAAAGCGTCTACGCCCGCCGTCAGCCAGAGTCGCCCAAGAGCGATCCCTTGCTCTCGCTGATCGGCTCGGGCAAGGAGCTGTGGGCCAGTGAAGGCGCTGATAAGTACGTCCGTCGGGTCCGCGGGGGCTGGGAGTGAGTCGGGTGTTCTGGGATACGAATCTGTTCATCTATCTCTTCGAGGGGCACGGAGAACGCACGACTAAGGTAAGACGTCTCCGCGAACGCATGCTTGAGCGGAGTGATGAACTCTGGACGTCGACGCTGACACTCGGTGAGATTCTCGTAAAGCCGATTGAGGAGGACGCGGAGAGCCTTCGTCAGCAGTACGAGCGTGCTCTGGCCGAGACCGTGCGACTGATCCCATTCGATCGTGAGGCAGCCATCCGATACGCTTCCATTCGGCGGGAGCGCGCGGTCCGTCCGCCTGATGCGATCCAACTAGCATGCGCCGCTCAGGCGGGGATCGATCTATTCGTCACGAACGATGACCGCCTGAGCCGTCTGTCGGTCCCAGGGATCCAGTTCGTCGTCTCCCTTGAACGGGCCCCTATCTAGCGAGAGAAGAGACCCAGGTCAGCCCGAGGCGACCCCCGTCGGTTGATACTCGTCGCGCACCATCACCGAAAGGGAGCCGACCTGGCACGTAGCGACGGTGTAGGTCGCGTACACTGCCCGGCAGGGCGAGCCCTTGGCCGCATGTAGCTCCAGCCGCCCCAGGTCGCCGATCACCGAGACCACCGTCTGGACGTTGCGCCCGGGGAAGGCGTGGGCGCAGAGGCTGTGGGGAGCATTGGCGTGGTCGCGGTAGGCGCGCTGCACATCGGCGACGCCGAGCGGACCCGGCCCGGCGGTGAGGAGGCGCTCCAGCCGCTCGCGGCGGCGCAGGGAGTTCTCCGTGGGCTTCTCGTAGCCCTGAAACTCGGGCGCCTCGAGGTGATTGGCGTGGACGAGGAGCCCGTCCCGCCCCCGGATGATCCCCGCCTCCTTCCGCAGCAGCTCGGCGTCGACGAAGTCGCCGCCGGAATCCGCCACGAGGAGATTGCGGGAGGCCGCGCGGGGCGGCCGCATGACCGCGGCCAGGGCGGCCTCGGCGCGCTCCTCGCGGAGCGCCAGGCGGGAGAGGAGATAGCGCGGCAGGCCCTCGCCCCAGCCGCTTGGATCGTCCACGAAATTGGCGCAGACGCCCACGCCGGCCTCGTTGAGGCCGTTGTGCCCGAGCAGCCCCGCCGTCATGTACATGAGCGTGGCGGGCGCCTCCCGCGGGTGCTGGCGGACGATCACGCCGTATTCGGCGAGGAAGGGGATCAGGTCCACGTTCTGGCCGAACAGGACATTGCCGCCCTCGACGCGGTGTCCGCCCAGTGCGAAGGTGGTGCACTCCGCGGGTGGCTCGACAGGGGGGGCCGGTCGCTTCGCTCGGAGCACCTCGGCCCGTGCCTGCAGGACGAGTAGTTCGTCGAGCGCGATCCCGGATCCGCGCGCCATGCCTTCCAGTTCTTCCCATAGGAAGGGCGCGTGAGCCTGGATGGGCTGGGCGTAGGGCTGGGCCGCGGCCACCACCGCGTCCCGCGTCGCGCCGGTCTCGCGCCCGACGTGGACGAGCCAGGCGTCGAGATGGCGGCCGATGAGGGGCGCGAACATCTGGCCGACTTGCTCGCCTATCGCGCCCCAGGAGCCGCGGACGCTGACGAAGGGGAGGATGTCGGGTGCGGTCATGGCAGTGAGCCTACCATTTTCTTTTGATTACGGGAGCGCGCCTGCTAGCATCGAGCGCAGATGAGCAGCGCCTTCGGGAGATTTCGAGGCCCGGGTCGTGACGGACATCCCGCCTGAGAAGGGCCCTGTCGCCCGCTCCTATTGCCCCGGCTGTGAGCCGTTTGCCGACGCCATGGTGGAAGTCCTCGACGTGCAGTGGTGCGACGATCACCTGCCTGCCCGAGAAGGCGCCGACGACGCCCTCGTGACGTCCAGCGGGACGCTGTTCGGCAGCGCCGAGGCGGGAGGCGACGGTAACCGCGCCTGGTGCGAGCTGCTGCATCGCGCCGAGCGCGAGCCGGTGCGGCGCCGCGCGCGCCGTCCCCGCCGCATCGACCCCTAGCGAACGGGCGCCGGCTCCGGGCGCCGCTCGACCCGCCGAAAGGCGGCGAGGGCGAGGATGGGCACCGTGATCAACACCCCCGCGAACACGATGGGCGCCGCCGCGCTCTCCGTCCGGTCGCGGAGCATGCCGGCCAGCCCCGGCGCCACCGTCATCGCGAGGTAGAACACCGAGTAGTAGATGCCCAGCCCGGTGGCGAGGCCGGCGGGCGGAAGCGCCTTCGGCAGCAGCGTCATCACCGCGCCGGGTGGCGCGCCTGCGAGCACGCCGATGAGAAAGCACGAGAGCGCCGGCGCGCCCGTATGGGGAAACGCGAGCAGGGCTCCCATGGCCAGGAGCGAGCCGCCCACGGTGAGGAGATCGGGCCGCTTCATCCGGTCGGCGAGCAGCCCGCCGAGCGGCACCGACGCGAGCGTCACCCAGATCGCGAGGCTGGTCACCGCGCCCGCCGCTCCGATGGTGGCGCCGCCCGCCGCGAGGAGGCCAGGCGCGAAGCTCAGGAACACGACATAGCTGGCGTTGAAGATCCCCCACACGAGACCGGCCAGCACAGCCAGCCAGATCTCACGCCCGCCAAGCGCTCTCGCTCCTGAGTCCGCCGTGTCGCGGGGAGGCGGGTCGCGGTAGAGCACGAGCATCAGCACGAAGGCGATAGCGGTAGCGAGCACGGTCAGGTGAACGGCAACGCGCCAGGAGGTGGCGCCGGCCAGCGTCCCCAGCGTGGCGAGGGCCAGCCCGATGCCCACGGGCCAGGAGGTCAGCATGACGCTCATCGCGGTGGCGAGCTCGCGGCCCGCGAACCAGTCCGCCACCATCTTGGTGAGCATGACGTTGAGCAGCACGCCGCCCGTACCGCTCGCGACGCGCCCCGCCGCCGCGAGCGGAAAGCCGTCGCTCACGGCGGTGGTGAGCCCGCCTAGCGTCATGAGCGCGAGCCCCAGCAAGACAAGGCGCCGCTCGCCGAAGCGCCGGCCAAGCATGCCGCCCGGATACGCGATGGCCGCGCCCGGCAGCATGAACAGGCCCATGAGCCACCCGACCTGTCCGTAGCCGATGTGCAGGTCGCTGACCAGCAGCGGCGCCACCGAGGCGATAGACTGGAACTGAATCCCCATCGAGAGCCGGGTGAGGAAGATCACACCCAGCATTGTCCAGCGGCTGGTCACCGACGGAGGATAACCCGCCGGTCGGTAGTTTTGTTCCGTAAACGCAGGAAATCTTATGGTAAACAACGGGGCTCGTTCCTTCGTCAAGTCCAGTAGGGCCTCGGAAAGGGCCGGATAGGAGCCTTGATGACAGCGAAGCGGCTCATGGCAGCACTGTTGGTGGCACTTATGGTCATGCCGGGCCTCGGCTTGACTGTGCTCGCCGAGGCACAGAGCCCTCCGCCCGCGCCGCCTCCGCCCCCTGCGGCCGCGCCGGACGCCCAGGCCACCACCGCGCCGGACGCGGAGATCACGCCGGTGCGCATCAGCTATCTCGACGGCGAAGTCTCGTTCTGGCGGCCCGGAAGCACCGAGTGGGTGCCCGCCAAGGTGAACACGCCGCTGGCGCCGGGCGATGTGCTCTACACCGGCGAGGCCGGCACGGTCGAGCTTCAGCTCGCGCCGCGCACTTTCGCGCGCGCCGCGCCGAGAAGCCATCTGTCCCTGGACAACCAGGAGCCCGACTTCGCGCAGCTGCGGCTGACGTCCGGCCATGCCGCGCTGGACATCCGCGAGCTCGCCGCGGGGCACACGATCGAGCTCGCAACGCCGGGCGGCGCCTTCACCGTCGAGAAGGCCGGCTATTACCCCGTGGACGTGTCCGAGGACGCCACCACGTTCCAGGCGCATCGCGGCGGCGCCGCCACGGTGACCCCGGCGGGAGGCAGCGCCGCCGCGGTGGCGGCCAATCAGCAGGTGAAGCTCGTGGGCACGGGCGGGGACGCGCCGCGCGTCGAGATGGCGACTGTCGCCACGCTCAGCGCCTGGGATCGCTGGAACTATCAGCGCACCGACTACCTGATCCAGCCTACGAGCACGCAGCATGTGGGAGCCGCCGTGTACGGCGCCGAGGAGCTGGATCGCCACGGCACCTGGCGCACCGTCGAGACCTACGGCTCGGTGTGGGTGCCTACCTCCGTCGCGCCGGGCTGGGTACCGTACAGCACGGGGCGCTGGATCTGGGATCCGCGCTTCGGCTGGACCTGGCTCGACGACGCGCCCTGGGGCTGGGCGCCGTATCACTACGGCCGCTGGGTCCACGTGCGCAACTACTGGGCGTGGGCGCCCGGACCCGTCGTGGTGCGTCCCGTCTACTCGCCCGCCCTCGTCGTCTTCCTGGGCGGCGTGACCGTCGGCGTGGCTCGCCCCGTGTACTGGGCGCCGCTCTACTGGGGTGAGCCCATCATCCCGTGGTGGGGGCGTCCGGGCTACGTCGGTGTCGCGTCGTGGCGCGGCTGGGGCGGCCCGCGCGTCGTCAACAACGTCGTGGTCCGCAATACCAACGTGAACGTGACCAACATCAACGTGTATCGCAACGTCACCGTCAACAACGCGGTGGTGGGTGTGTCCGCCGACCGCTTCGGCCGCGGCCGGGCCGACGTGCAGCGGGTGAGCAATACGCAGGCGCGCGAGCTGCGGCCCGTCCGCGACGTCGAGGTGCGGCCGGTGGCGGCGAGCCTGGCCCCTGCCAGCGGGACGGTGTCGCGCCCGCCCGCTGCGGTGGAGGCGCGCCCGGTCGTCGCCACGCGCGCGCCGCGCGACGTCCGCCCCACGCTCGAATCGCAGGGCCTGCCGGCGGCGACCCCGGCGGCGACGCCGGCGCCCGCGCCGCGCATCGTCCCTGCGCCGCCGCAGTCCGTGCGGCGGGATCCCGCCGCCGAGCCGCGCGGCGGTCGAAATACCGCGCCCGGACAGACTCGCACGGCGCCGCCCGCGACTTCGACGCCCCAGCCCGGCGTTGGCGCCCCCTCAGGTCAGCCGCGCGTGGGCCCGCCGGACAATCCCGGGTCGGAGCCGGCCCGCCGCGAGCGCCGTCGTGACGTCGAGCGCGGGCCCGCCACGCCGGCTCCGGGCGGGACGCAGGCTCCGGCGCGGTCGGCAGCGCCGAACCAGCCCGGCGCGCCAACGCCTCCGGCCGCGCCGACGCCTCCGGCCGCGCCGACGCCGAGGGTAACGAACACCCCTCCGGCGACTGTTCCCGGCCCCGCGGCCCCGGCGCCCCCGGCCCCGGTGCCGAACGTTCAGCGGCCGGCTCCTCCGGCGCCCAGCCCGCGTCAGCAGAGCCCGGGCGAGCAGGGGCGCCCCGAGCCGCGGGCCACCACGCCTCGCCCGCCGGCGCCAGCGCCGACCATTCAGGCGCCGCAGCCCGGCCCCGAGCCGAATGCTCAGCGGCCGGCTCCTCCGGCGCCCAGCCCGCGGCAGCAGAGCCCGGGCGAGCAGGGGCGCCCCGAGCCGCGGGCCACCACGCCTCGCCCGCCGGCCCCGGCGCCGGCCATTCAGCAGGCCCCACAGCCCAGCCCCGCGCCGGGAGCACCGCCTCGCATGGAACCGCGTCAGGACCGATCGGAGCGGCCCGGCCGCATGGAGACGCCGCGGGCGCGGATCGAGCCGCCCGCGATGGAGCGCCGCGCGCCCGCGCCCGAGCGGGTGCAGCAGAGAGCGCGCGCCGCGTCCCGAGCCACGCCAGGAACGGGTGCAGCAGGAGCGTGCGCCGCGTCCCGACCCGCGCCCCGAGCGAGGAGCCCCAGCGCGCGTCAGCCCCGAGCGCGGCGGCCAGGAGCGAGAGCGGGGCAAGCCCGCGGCTTGACGGCACCCCCGCGGCAGGCGGACACTGCCGCGGCGTGAGCGCCCGCGTCCTCGGCCTCGACATCGGCACCACCGCGGTGAAGGCGATCGCCCTCGATGAGGGCGGTCGCAGCGTCGCCACCGCCACCGTCGCTCACGACGGGGGCACGCCGCATCCAGGCTGGGCCGAGGGCGCGCCGGAGACCTGGTGGGCCAATGCCGTGGAGGCCACACGCCGGATCGGCGGCGCGGTGAGGCTCGACGGGATCGGCATGGTCGGGGTGAGCGGCATGGTGCCGGCCCTGATCTGCCTCGACGCCGAGGGCCGGGTTCTGCGCCCGTCCATTCAGCAGAACGACGCGCGCGCCGCTGCGGAGATCACCGCGCTTCGCGGTCGGCTCTCCGGGGCCGAGTTCCTCGCCGCCACCGGCCAGCCCATCTCGCAGCAGCTGATCCTGCCGCGCCTGCTCTGGCTGCGTCGCCACGAGCCCGACGTCTATCGGCGGATCCGCCGCATCCTCGGCTCGTACGACCTCGTGACCCACCGGCTCACGGGCGAGTGGAGCCTCGAGCGGAACTGGGCGCTGGAGGCCGGCTTCTGGGACGCGCGGCACGGCGGCTGGTACGCGCCCGCCTTCGCGGTTACGGAGACGCCCGACGCGTGGCTGCCGCCGGTGCGGGCTCCGGAGACGGTGGTGGGCGCGATAACGCCGGCCGCGGCCGCCGCCACCGGGCTTCGCGCGGGCACGCCGGTGATCGCGGGCAGCGCCGACCACGTGGCGGCCGCGCTGGCCGCGGGAACGGGGCCGGGAGAGCTCGTGCTCAAGATCGGCGGCGGCGGCGACGTGCTCTACGGTGTGGACCATTTCGCGCCCGACCCACGGCTGTACATCGACTATCACGACCTGCCCGGCCGCTTCCTTCTCAACGGCTGCATGGCGGCGAGCGGCCTGGTGGCGAAGTGGTTCGCGCGCGTCTTCGCGCCGGAGCTGGACGGCGACGAGGGCCGCTACGCCCGCCTCGACGCCGAGGCCGAGGTGACCCCGCCGGGGGCGGATGGCCTCGTGATCCTCCCGTACTTCCTCGGCGAGAAGACGCCCATCTTCGACGCGGAGGCGCGCGGCATGATCTCGGGCCTCACGCTCGGGCACGGCCGCGGGCACCTCTTTCGCGCCGTGCTCGAGGCCGTCGCGTATGGCTTTCGCCACCACGTGGATGTGCTCGTGGAAGGCGGACATCCGATCCGCTCGGTGCGCATCATGGATGGCGGGGCCCAGAGCGCCCTCTGGCGGCAGATCGTGGCCGATGTGCTGGGACGCCCCATCGAGTATGCTCCGGGGGCGGACCTCGGCAGCGCGTTCGGCGTGGCCTGGGTCGCGGGCGTGGCCCTGGGCGCCTGGGACTGGGCACGGCCGGCCGCGCCGGCCGGCGGCGGCGTGGTCCATCAGCCGGTCCCCGAGCACGCGGCGGGCTACGACGCGCTCTATCGGCGTTATCGCGAGCTAGGAGGCCTCACATGAAGCGTCACAAGATCGCCGTGATCCCCGGCGACGGTATCGGCAACGAGGTGGTGCCAGAGGGCATGCGGGTGCTCGAGGCGGCGGGCCGACGTTTCGGCTTCGAGTGCGCCTTCACCACCTTCGACTGGAACTGCGAGCGCTTCACCAAGACCGGCCGGATGATGCCGGAGGACGGGCTCGACCAGCTGCGCGGATTCGAGGCGATATTCCTCGGCGCGGTGGGATTTCCGGGCGTGCCCGACCACGTCTCGCTGTGGGGACTGCTCATCCCCATCCGGCGGGGCTTCCACCAGTACATCAACCTGCGCCCGGTCCGGCTGCTCAAGGGCGTGCGCTCGCCTCTGGCGGGACGGACGACCGCCGACATCGACATGCTCATCGTGCGGGAAAACAACGAGGGCGAGTACTCCGAGATCGGCGGCCGCCTCTATCGCGGGGCGGACAACGAGATGGCGATTCAACAGGCGATCTTCACCCGGAAGGGCTGCGACCGGGTGATGCGCTACGCCTTCGAGCGGGCGCGGCGGCGTCCCCGCCAGCATGTGACCTCCGCGACCAAGTCCAACGGCATCATCCACAGCATGCCGTACTGGGACGAGCGGTTTGCCGCCATCGGGAAGGAATATCCCGACGTGAAGACGGCGCAGTTCCACATCGACATCCTCGTCGCCCACTTCGTGCAGCACCCGGACTGGTTCGACGTGGTGGTGGGCTCGAATCTCTTTGGCGACATCCTTTCCGACCTCGGGCCCGCCATCGCAGGCTCCATCGGCATCGCCCCCGGCGGGAACATCAACCCCGAGAAGGAGTACCCGTCCATGTTCGAGCCCGTGCACGGCTCGGCTCCGGACATCGCCGGGAAGGAGATCGCCAATCCGGTGGCGCAGATCTGGACCGGCGCCATGCTGCTCGAGCATCTGGGCCATCAGGAGGCCGCCGACGCGGTGGTGTGCGCCATCGAGACCCTGGTGAGCGAGGGCAAGACGGTCACTCGCGATCTCGGCGGCAAGGCCTCGACCAAGGAAGTTGGCGCCGCGCTGGCGGCCATGATCTAGAGGAGGACAGCTATGCGGCGACTTGGACACGTGCTCGTGCTCGCCTGGGTCTTCTGGTCCACCACGTCTCTGGATAACGACCCCCGGCTGCTCCTGAGCGGCTTCTTCTTCGGGGTGAAGCCTTTCCCCGTCGATTCACGGTCCGTCGATGGCTACGCGACGGAAGGCGAGTGCAAGACCGCGCTCGAGCGGCATATGACCTTCCTGAAGAACGCCAACGACAGCTACACTCCGGAGCAGTGGAAGCGCGAGGGCAACGAGAGCGTGTCGGAGTATTTCCCCACCGGGATGATCGTGGTGCGCAACCGCCTGGAGTGCCGCCAGCAGTAACCGGTCGAATCGAGCCCCACCCGCGCCGCCACGAGCTGGACGCCCTTCGCATCCTCGCCGTGCTCGCGCTGCTTCTCTATCATGCTTCCCGCCCTTTCGATGCCGAGGTCTGGCACGTGAAGAGCCTTGCCCGCAGCCCGGGTCTCGAGCTCTTCGGGAACCTCCTCACACCGTGGCGGCTGCCGCTGCTCTTCATGATCTCCGGATTGGGGACGTACTACGCGCTGGGCTTCCGTTCCGCCGGGCGTTACGCTGCCGAACGCCTGCGCCGCCTGCTCCTCCCCCTCGTCTTCGGCATGCTGGTGGTGGTCGTCCCACAGGTCTACATGGAGCGAATCAGCGTGGGCATGCCCGACCGGATGAGCCCGCGCGACTTCCACGGCTCCTACCTCGCGTTCTATCCGCGCTATTTCGAGGGCGTGTATCCGGCGGGAAACTTCTCCTGGCACCATCTCTGGTTCCTCGCCTATCTCCTCGTGTTCTCGCTCGTGGCCCTCCCGCTCTTTCTCTACCTGAGAAGCGCGACGGGCCAGCATCGCGTCGCCGGCGCGGCGGCGTGGCTGCGTCCGGGGCGCCGCGTCTTCCTCCTGATCGTGCCCTTGGCCCTCATCCACGTAGCCCTGCGGGGCCGCTTCCCCAGCACCCACGCGCTGGTGGGCGACTGGTGGAATCTCACGCACTACCTCCTTATCTTCCTGCTCGGCTACGCGCTCTTGCCCCAGCCTGACTTCAAGGTGGCGGTGGAAGCCAATCGACGCCTGGGCGCCACGCTCTTCCTGCTGGCCTTCGCCGCGCGGGTGGCGCTGGCGCCGCTCCTCGCACCGATCGCGCCCTACTCGCTCAGCTACGCCGCGCTTCTCGGGCTGCGCGCGTTCATCGAATGGTCGGCGCTCGTGGCGGTGATCGGCTACGCGGGCGTCTATCTGGGCCGACCGAGCCGGCTCCTCCGCTACGGGGGCGACCGGGTCTATCCCTTCTACATCTGGCATCAAACGGTCGTCGTCGTGGTGGCGTACTTCGTCCTCGGGTGGGCGGTCGGCCCGCTGACGCAGTTCACTGCCATCGTCGGGATCTCGCTGGCGATCACGGTGGCGCTCTGCGAGGCGGTGGGCCTGACGCCCCTCACGCGGCTGCTATTCGGGATGAAGACCGCGCCGGACTAGGCGGCGACGAGGACACGCGCGAGCCAGGCGCCGATGTCCCTGATCTCCTCCGCGCAGACGGAGTGCGGCATCGGGTATTCGTGCCACTCGACGGAATAACCGAGGCCCCGGAGCGCGTCGCGCGAGGCGGCCGCCCGCGTCAGCGGGATCAGCGGATCGTGGGCGCCGTGCGCCATCAGGATCGGCACGTCGCGGTTGCTCGGGTGCGCTTCCGCGGCGAGGGTGTCGCCGAGTGGGAGATAGGTCGAGAGCGCGAGGATGCCCGCCAATCGGTCGGCATGTCGCAGCCCGGTGTGCAGCGCGATGGCCCCGCCCTGCGAGAAGCCCGCCAGGATGATGCGCTGCGGCGCGACGCTCCGTCCCGTCTCGCGCTCGATGAGGGCCTCCACCCGCTGCTGGGAGGCGCGGATGCCGGCGGCGTCCTGCCGGCCGTCATTGGTGATGTCGTACCAGGCCCGCATCCGGACGCCGCCGTTGATGGTGACGGGCTGCACCGACGCGTGCGGGAACACGAAGCGCACCCGCGGCGCGGCGGGCAGCCCCAGCTCGGGCACGATGGGCTCGAAGTCGTGGCCGTCGGCGCCGAGGCCGTGCAGCCAGATCACCGCCGCCTCGACGGGGTCGGGCCCGCGCCCCGTCTCGAGCTCGATCGCGTCCAGGAGCGCGGCCACGCCTAGAGCTTGACGCGGGTCTTGATGCGGTCGACCGCTTCCACCGTCTGCTCGCGGCTGCCGAAGGCGGTGAGGCGGAGATAGCCCTCGCCGCTCGGCCCGAAGCCCGCGCCCGGCGTCGACACCACGTGGGCCTCGTTGAGGAGCTTGTCGAAAAGGTCCCACGAGCCGAGGCCCTTCGGCGTCTTCACCCAGATGTAGGGCGCGTTGGTGCCGCCGTACACGGTGAGCCCGATGCCCATCGCACCCTCGCGGATGATACGGGCGTTCTCCAGGTAGAAGTCCACCGACTCGCGCACCTGCTTCTGCCCCTCCGGCGAGTACGCGGCGGCCGCGCCCTTCTGGATGATGTAGGACACGCCGTTGAACTTCGTGGACTGCCGCCGGAACCAGAGCGCGTGCAGGCTCACCGCCTCGCCTGAAGCGGACCGGCCCATGCAGGCCTTGGGCACGACGGTGTACGCGCAGCGCACACCCGTGAAGCCCGCGGTCTTGGAGAAGGAACGCAGCTCGATGGCCACTTCCTGCGCGCCTTCGATCTCGTAGATGGTGCGGGGGATGGCGGGGTCGCGGATGTACGACTCGTAGGCGGCGTCGTAGAGGATGACCGCCTGCTCTCGCCGTGCGTAGTCCACCCAGCGCTTGAGCGCGTCCTTGCCGAGCACCGCGCCGGTGGGATTGTTCGGGTAGCAGAGATAGATGAGGTCCACGTGGCGGTCGGGCAGCGCGGGGTTGAAGCCGTTCTCCGCGGTGGCGGGCAGGTAGACGATGCGATCGTAGCGCCCGTCGTTCGTGGCGCGGCCGGCGCGCCCGCCCATCACGTTGCTGTCCACGTACACGGGGTAGACGGGGTCCACCACCGCGACGACGCACTCGGGGGCGAAGATCTCTTGAATGTTCGCGGAGTCCGTTTTTCCGCCGTCAGAGATGCAGATCTCTTCGGGCGTGAGGTTTACCCCGCGCGGCGCGTAGTCATGGGCGGCGATCAGCTCGGTCAAGAAGGTGAAACCCGTCTCCGGCGGATAGCCGCGGAAGGTTTCCGCGCGGCTCATCTCCCCGACGGCATCCTGCATGGCCCGCACGATGGCGGGGGCCAGCGGCCGGGTGACGTCCCCGATTCCGAGGCGGATCAGCTTGGCGGCGGGATTGGCCTCCCCGAACGCCTTCACCCGCTTCGCGATGTCGGAGAAGAGATAGCTGCCCTTGATGGCGAGGTGGTGCTCGTTCACGCGCGGCACGGCGGCCTCCTGTGGAGTGGTGAGGGGCAATTGTAGCAGACGCGGACGGTGGCATACACTTGGGGGGACGCGATGCCGTCAGGGAGGGAAGGCCCCATGTTCAACGGATTCGGGAAGATCGTGACCTCCGAGCAGCGCCTGCGCGAGGTGCTCGGCCAGCCGATGAAGCGCGCGCTCCTCAAGGAGCAGCCGAGCCTGGACGCACACTTCCGCGCCTTTATCGCGGGCTCGCCATTCCTGGTCCTCGCCACCTCCGGCGCCGACGGCCGCTGCGACGTGTCGCCCAAGGGCGACGAGCCCGGCTTCGTGCGCGTGCTCGACGACACCCACCTCGCCATCCCCGACCGGATCGGCAACAACCGCCTGGATGGGATGCGTAACATCCTCCAGAACCCGCACGTGGGCCTGATCTTCCTCATCCCCGGACGGGAGGACACCCTACGCATCAACGGCAAGGCGTGGATCGTGGAGGACGGCGACCTGCTCGACACCATGACCATGAAGGGCAAGCGCCCGCCCTTCTGCATCGGGGTCGAGGTCGAGGAGGCCTACATGCATTGCGCTCGCGCCTTCATGCGTGCCGGCCTCTGGAAGCCCGACCGCTGGCCCGACCCCAAGGCGGTGCCCTCGATGGCGCAGATGATGTGGGACCAGCTCCCCGACAACCGCGACGGCTTCACGTGCGTCGAGGACTACGAGGCGGACCGGAAGGAAAAGATCCAGACGCTCTACTGATGGGTAGCCGACGCTGATCGGTCCGCCAACGCGCCAGGGCGCCGCCGGGGGGCGGGGGCGCGCTCAGCGGCGAATGCTGTACTGAGTAAGCGAGCGCGCCCCCGCCCCCCGGCGGCGCCCCGGCGAACTACGCGCCGCCCTTCAGCAGTGCCGTGTACCGCCGCTGCATCTCCTCCGGCGACACGTCTTCCACGGCGTGGCCAATGTTCCAGCGGTGGCCGAAGGGGTCGCGCACGCAGCCTGAGCGCTCTCCGTAGAACTGGTCGCGGGGCTCCATCTCCACCGTGCCGCCGGCGGCCGCCGCTCTCCGGATCATCTCGTCGGCGTTCTCCACGTGGAGATGGATGGTTACCGACGTGCCGCCGATGGTGCCGGGTCCCTTGATGCCGTATTCGGGGAACTCGTCGGCGAGCATCAGGGTCATGCCGCCGAAGTCGAGCTCGACGTGTCCCACGCGGCCGCTGGGCTCAGTGAGCCGAAACTTCTCCGTGGCGCCGAAGGCGGTGGTGTAGAACTCGATGGCCTTTGCGGCGCCCTGCACGTGGAGGTACGGGAACAGCTCCTTTATCTTCACGGGTGGCTCCTTTCGAGTGGCTGCGATATGCAGGCGATTGTCGGCCGAGAGCAATCGGCCGTCTTGTACGAAATTGACCCGGTAAGGGTCAGCGCGCGGCGGGGCGCAGGGGCACGTGATGGCCGCGGCCCGCGAGCGCCCGGTATTTCCCCGGCGTGAGGCCTGCGAGCTGGCGGAATTCACGGGCGAGGTGGGACTGGTCGCTGTAGCCCGTGTCCAGGGCGACGTCGGCCCATGGCGCGGTGGGCTCGGCGGTTAGCCGCCGGATGACGCGCTGGAAGCGTTGCACCCGGCAATAGATCTTCGGGCTCACCCCCATCGCGTGGCGGAAGAGCGAGATAAAGGCCCGGTGGCTCCGCCCCGATTCACGCACCACTTCACCCACACTCGCCGCCGCGCCGAGCCGTTCGAGAGCGAGCGCCACCGCCGGATGCAGAGCGCGCGTTCGGGGCAGCCGCGCCGCGAGGAGGCGCTCGAGCAGGTCGAGCTGCGCGGCGCCGCTTCCAACTTCCAGCAGCCGCTCACGCACGCGGTCGGCGTCCCCGCCCCAAAAATCACCTAGCGACCAGTGACGCCCGGCCAGCTCGTCAGCCGGCGCCCCGAACAGGAGAGAAGCCACGCCCGGATGCAGCTGAACGCCAACCGTGCGTCCCATCGTCGCGCCTTCACGCAAATACGAAACCTCGCGCATCCCCGCCACCACGGCCAACCCAACGCTACAGCCGGCGGTATCCTCGGGACGCTCGAAGAGGCGGACGGGATCCTCGCCGAGCCGGAACACGAGGTGCATCTCCCCGGTAGGCAACGTCCACTCTCGCCTCGCGATGCCAGAAGGACGAGCCGCGACGTCGACGGCCCACAGTGCCGTGACAAACGGACGCAGCGCGAGACCGGGGAGGCGTGACAGCGCGGGGGGCAGGCGGGGGGGTCGCGGCGAATGCTGTACTGAGCAAGCGAGCCCCCCGCCTGCCCCCCGCGCTGTCACGCCCCCCCCGCCTCCCGGCTCAGGCCGACTTGCGCCGCTTGGAGCCGACGTAGTCCACGAGCACGTATTCGCCCAGGCGCTCGGGAGTCGCAAAGAACGCGCGCCCGCGGTTGATGCGCGCCATCTGCTCCACGAAGGCCATCAGCATCTCGCTCCGCTCGAGCATGAAGGTGTTGATGGTGATGCCCTCGCGGGTGCAGCGCTGCACTTCCTTGAGCGTCTCCTGGATGGTGCGGCGGGTGGGCGGGTAGGCGAACTCCGCCTCCAGCCCCTCCATGTGGGCGGTGGGCTCGCCGTCCGTCACCATGATGACCTGCTTGTTGCCGCCCTTCTGGCGCCCGAGGAGGCGCCGCGCGAGCTGGAAGCCCGCGTGCATGTTGGTGCCCACGCTCCACTCGCTGGAGTGCAGCCCCGGCAGCTGCTCGGCGCGGAACTCGCGCGCGTAGAGCGAGAACCCCACGATGTGCAGCTGGTCGCGGGGGAACTGGCCGCGGATGAGGGCGTTCAGCGCCAGCGTCACCTTCTTGGCGGCCAGGAAGCAGCCGTTGAAGATCATGGAGCGGCTCATGTCGAGCATCACCACGGTGGCGGCCTGGGTGCTGAGCTCGGTGCGGAACACCTCGAAGTCGGCGGGGATGAGGCGCAGGGGCGCGCCGGGGCCCTGCCGCTCCACCGCGTTCATGAGCGTTTCCTTCAAGTCGAGCAGGAAGGGATCGCCGAACTCGTAAGGCTTGGCGTCGTCGGTGCGGTCGCCGCCCGCTCCCCGCCGTTCTACGGCGTGGCGGCCGAAGCGGTCGCGCTTGAGGTGAGCGAAGATGTCGCGGAGGGCCTTGTCGCCGATCTTCCGGAGCGCGCGCGCGGTGAGCTCGAGCTTGTCGCCCTGGCGCTCGAGGTAACCAGCCTCCTCCAGCTTCTTCGTCAGCTCCTGGAGCTTCTCCAGCTCGCGCGCCGCCTTGTCGCCGAGGAGGCGCTCCACCTCGGCGGGGTCGAGCGTCTCGAGATCCTTGGGGTCGCGGACGCGCCGGAGCTGGCGCTCCAGGTCATCCATCTTCTGGAGCTCCTCCATCAGCTTCATCGCTTCCCGAAGGGTCACTTCGCGGTCGCCCTTGAAATCGTACCGGCGCGCCATCTCGTCCAGCGGCATCAGCTCGGACAGGTTCATGGCGAGCTGGGCCATCTCGGCCTCGAGCCGCTCGTCCTTCATGAAGAGCGACTGCATCATGTCCTGGAGCTGGCGGCGCTGGCCCGGCGACATGCTGTCCATGAGGGACTGCAGCTGCGCGGCCTGCTTGCCGAGCTGCTCGAGGAGCTGGTCGAGGCTCTCCACGCCCGGAAAGTGCTGGCCCCACTTGTCCTTGAAGGCCTGGAAGTCGGGCTCGTTACCGTCGGCGCGCTCGCGGAGCATGCGATTGAGGTCGCGGAGCATCTCGCGCATCCGGGCCATGTCCTCGGGCGTCATGTTCTGCAGCGACTGCTGCATGCCCTGCATGAAGGGCTGGAGCATCTGCTGCTGGAGGGACTGCATGAGCTCCCAGAACATGCGATGGGCGTCGGGGTCCATGAACTCATAGCCCTGGAGCCCCCGGATGCGCCCCGCCGGCTCCTTGGGCATGGTGTCGAGGCTCTGCCGCCGCTGAGCCGCCATCTGCTCGAGCTGTCCCTGCTGCTCAGGGGTGATCTCGCCCTTCTCCCGCCGCTCTCGGGCGTCTGCCCGTCGCCGCTCGATGCCCTCGCGCTCCGTCTTCGTGATCTCGTCGAGCTTTTTCTTGATGTCCTCCAACGCGGAGCCGAGGTCGTAGCGCTCGAGCTGCTGCTGCCGCCGCTTGCGAAGCTGATTCACCATGTCCTGGAGGCCGGGCATCCGGCCGCCCTGCGGCATGGGGGCGCCCTGCTGGAAGAGACGGCGGAGCGCGCTCCAGAGGTCGCCGTCCGACATGAGGTCGTCGGACATCGCGTCGAGGAGCGCGTCGGCGTCCGGGTCGGGGACGTCCTGCGAGCCGTCCCAGCGCGAATAGCGGTAGAGCACGCCGGCGCCTACTGGCCCCGGTAGCGGAAGCGCCCGGCGTGGACGTCCTTGTTGAGCTTGCGCGAGAGGTGGAGGCCCTCCAGCACGAACTCCACCGCGGAGGCGACCCCGGCGGGATCGCCCGCGCCGAGCTTCTTGGCGGCGGCGTGGAGCGGCCGCACCTCGCCGATCTGGCGCACGTACTCCGCCGACGGCATGTCGTCGGAAGCCTCGAAGCGCAGGCCCCCCTGGAAGGCGGAGACCACCTCGTCCAGATCGCCGCCGGTGAAGGAGCGGTTGAACACGTTCAGCACCGCCCGCTGGGCGAGCTTCGCGAGGATCTTGTCCTCGGCGCCGTCGCCCACGGATTCCAGCTCGATCTTGCCGCTGGTGGAGGCGACGATGGCGGTGAGGTCGGTGACGCGCGGCGCGACCTGGCTCTCACCCAGGCGGATCGCCCGCTTGAGGGCGTTGGACAGGAGGTTCTCGTAGTTGCAGATGGTCACCCGCACGGAGACGCCGGAGCGCTGGCTGATCTCGGAGGACTTACGCGCCAGGTGCGTCAGCTCGGCGACGACCTGCTTCATGTACTCGGGGGCGCGGAGCGCGAAGCCGTCGGCGGGGAACTCCGTTCGCTCCGCGTCCATGATGGCGATCTCGTCCTCGAGCTTCCGGGGGTAGTGCGTGCGGATCTGGGAGCCGAAGCGGTCCTTGAGCGGCGTGATGATGCGGCCGCGGTTGGTGTAGTCCTCGGGGTTGGCGCTCGCCACCACGAAGAGATCCAGGGCCAGCCGCACCTTGTAGCCGCGGATCTGGACGTCGCGCTCCTCCATGATGTTGAGCAGGCCCACCTGGATCCGCTCCGCGAGGTCCGGCAATTCGTTGATGGCGAAGATGCCGCGGTTGGTGCGGGGGAGGAGCCCGTAGTGGATGGTGAGCTCGTCGGAAAGGTAACGCCCTTCCGCGACCTTGATGGGATCCACCTCGCCGATGAGATCGGCGATGGTGATGTCGGGCGTGGCGAGCTTCTCGCCGTAGCGGCGGTCGCGCGGGATCCAGGTGATGGGCGCGGCGTCGCCCTTGTCGGCGAGCAGCGCGCGGCCCGCGGCGGAGATCGGCGCAAAGGGGTCGTCGTTGGTCTCGCAGCCGGCCAGCGCCGGCACCTCGGCGTCGAGCAGCTCTACGAGGAGGCGCGCCATGCGCGTCTTGGCCTGGCCGCGCTCACCGAGGAAGACGATGTCCTGGCCGGAGAGGAGAGCGTTCTCGATCTGCGGCAGCACGGTGTCCTCGTAGCCGATGATGCCCGGGAACATCGGCTTGCCGCTCTTGAGGCGCGCGATCAGGTTGTCGCGCAGCTCCTGCTTGACCGTCTTGGACGTGTAGCCGCCGCGCTTCAGCTCTCCGACCGTTTGCGCTTTCGCCATGACTGCTCCTTGGGACGACGAGGCTGGAGCCACTATGCGGCCGGGTCCCGGACGTGTCAACCGCGCGTCACTGAACCACCTCGTCCGCCCGCTGCAGCAGCGATGGGGGGATCGTGAGCCCGAGCGCCTTCGCGGTCTTCAGGTTGAGGCCCAGCTCGAACTTCGTAGGCTGCTCGACCGGAAGATCGGACGGCTTGGCGCCCTTCAAGATCCTATCGACGTAGGTGGCGGGGCGCGCGATGAGATCAGGCGTCAACGAGTCATAGGCCATCAGGCCACCGGACTGGACGATTCGCCGGTACGGGTACATTGCCGGCAACCTGTGTTGGGCCGCGAGGTCGACCACTCGCTTGTGGTGTACGACCAGAATGCTCTCGCCCGTCGTAAGAAGTCCTTCGGCGCGCCACTTGACTCCTGCGTCGAACGCCGCCGGAAGGTCGTCGGCGGTGCGGATGTCTTGTACCAGCAGCTTCACTCCCAGGGAGCTGGCCGCAGTCTCCAGCTCCTCGATCTGGGGTGGCGCAATGGGGTCGATGAGATACGTGATCACCAGCACTCGCGAGATTTTGGGCGCGGCCTCCTTCAGCAGCTCGAGCCGCTTGGCAGAAAGTCCTGAAGCCATGAAGGTCAGCCCGGTGACATTCCCTCCCGGTCGGGCGAGGCTCGCGACGAGCCCGGTCCTGACTGGGTCGCCGAGTGGAACCATGACAATCGGGATCGTCCGGGTTGCGTTCTTCGCGGCTTGGGCCGCCGGGGTGGTCGTCACGACGATGATGTCCGGATTGAGTCGTAGGCATTCGGCGGCGAGGGCGGGAAACCGCTCACTCCGGCCATCCGCGGGGAAGAGGTGGTCGATCGAGATGGTCCGCCCATTCACATAGCCCAGGTCGCGCAGGCCTTGGATGAACGGGGCAAATCTGCTCGACTCCAGCCTGTCTGGATCGAACGTAAGGACGCAGAGCCGCGGGATCCTCCCTGCCGGCTGCGCCTCGATCGCGAGCGGCGCCGCGAGCACGGAGAGGACAAGAACGAGAGCGAGCGCAGCGGGTACCATCATCGTGCTGCCACTCCCAAGTGCTAGCTGAGCGCGCTCGCCATCTTGCGCCAGCCGTCGATCCTGCGCAACCGGATCTGCCTACCCGTCAGCGCCCGCCCGCGACGGCGAGGGTGTGGCCGGTGATGTAGCTGGCCTCCTCGGAGGCGAGGAACAGCACGGCGTGGGCCACCTCGATGGGCTCGCCGATGCGGTGCAGCGGCGTCATGCGCGAGGGGCTGAACTCCACCGTCGCGTCCAGGCGGCGCAGGCCCGGCCCCGCGCGCTCGGTGTCGATGGGGCCCGGCGCCACCGCGTTGACGTTGACGCCGTGCTCGGCCAGCTCGAGCGCGACGTCACGGACAAAGCCGTGCACGCCGGCCTTGGCGGCGGAATAGGCGGCCCCACCCTGATAGTAGGCCGTCCACGGCGTGCCCTCGCGCGCGCCCGAGGACATGCAGACGATACGCCCGTAGCGCTGGCGCATCATGTGGGGGGCCGCCGCGCGCGTGCAGAGGAAGGTGCTGCGGAGGTTCAGGCGCAGGACGAAGTCCCAGTCCGCGACCGGCATCTCCCAGATCTTGGAGTTCTTGCTGCCGCCCACGTTGTTGACCAGGATGTCGAGCTTCCCCCAGCGCGCGACGGCGGCCTCGATGAGCCGCGCCGCCGGGCCTTCTTCGGTGAGGTCGCCGGCCACCGCAATACCGTCCCCGCCCGCCGTGGTGATCGCGGCGGCGGTGCGCTCGACCCCGTCGGCTTCCAGATCGCCCACCGCCACCTTCGCCCCCGCGCGGGCCAGCACCAGCGCGATCTCGCGGCCGAGTCCGTTGGCCCCGCCCGTCACCACCGCCACCCGATCCCTAACGCCCGGCATGTCCCAGCGCCTCCGTGATTGCCTTCGCCATGAGCCGCGCCCGCAGCGCCATCGCCAGGCGCGCGGTTTCCGCGCGCGCCGCCGCGGGCGAGCCGAAGTAGCCCCGTCCGCCGGGGTCCATCTGCTCGAAGCGGCGCGCCCCGCGCGCGAGGGCGGCGCGGAAGTCCACCCAGCGCGGCGGCAATCGCCGCGCGATGGCACGCCGCACCAGCTCCGGGCGCGCGGCGAGCACCAGCGCCGTCTCCAGCTCGCCCGAGTGCCATTCGCGATCGGGCCGCGGGCTCCGCATGAGGCGCCGGACCGCGGGCGCCAGCATGAGGGCCTGCTCGCGCGGATCCGGCGAGAAGCCCGCGACCAGCACGCGCAGGCGCCGGCGGGCGAGCGTGCGGCGGGCGGCGGCGATGGCGCGCAGGTGCTCGGGATCGGCCTGGTAGTTGGTGAGGATAAATCTCCGAAAGCCATGACGGGCCAAGGCGCGCACGATCTCGACGATCACCCGCGCGAGCGCCCCGCGCGAGAGCGACACCGTGCCCGGCCAGCGCTCGGCGAGCGGGCTCGCCCCGTAGGGGAGGGTCGGCGCCAGCACCGGGTGCCAGCCCGCGCGGATCAGGTGCGGCGCGAGGCGCCGCGCGAGCTCCTCCGCGCCCAGCCAGTCCACGAGCAGCGGCAGGTGGGGGCCGTGCTGCTCGATCGCGCCCAGCGGGAGCAGCACGACGGCGCGGCGATCCCGGGCGAGGGTGCGTGCCTCCGGCCACGTGCACTCCGCGAGGCAAACCGGTCGGACGCGCGCGCGGGACGGGCGGGCGGTGGCCACGGGGCGATACTATAGCGCCATGGCCGACGACATGAGTGCCAACAAGCGCACCGTGCAGCGATACATGGAGGCCTTCACCCGAACCGACCACGCCGCGATCCTGTCCTGCCTGACCGAGGACGTGGAGTGGGTGATCCCCGGTATGTTTCACGCGACGGGAAAGGCCGCCTTCGACAAGCAGATCGAGAACGACGCGTTTGTGGGCAGCCCCACGATCCGCGTCACCCGCATGACCGAGGAAGGCGACGTCGTCGTGGCGGAGGGCAGCGTGCGCGCGGCCAGGCGGGACGGCGGTGTGCTGCACGCGGTGTTCTGCGACGTGTTCGTGATGCGGGGCGGGAAGATCCGCCACCTGACGTCGTATCTGATGGAGGTGCCTGCCGCCTCCGCGGGCTAGGCTCGGGCGGGCCCATGGAACACTCACGAGATGCCGCCGCGGTCCGCGTGTTTCCGCCCGCGGTGCCGCTACTCACGATTCTGATCGGGGTTGGCCTCGACCGGCTGTGGCCACTCGGATTCCCTTTCGGGCTGCCCGCGCACGCGCGCTACTGGATCGGGGGGGCCATCGTCGTCGGGGCGATTCTCGGGCTGGGCCTCTACGCCGTCGTTCTCGTTCGTCGCAGCGGGCAGAGCGAGAATCCGTGGAAGCCGACGACGGAGATCCTGGACTCGGGGCCGTTCGGGCTCACGCGGAACCCGATGTACCTGCAAATGGTGCTGGCCTGCATCGGTTTCGCCATCATCCTCGGCAACGTGTGGATCCTGCTGCTCGTGCCCCTGTGCGTCTGGGCGCTACACCGGTTCGCGATCGTGCCCGAGGAGGCGTACCTGGAGCGCAAGTTTGGCGAGAGGTACCTCTCTTACAAGCGCCGCGTTCGCCGCTGGCTGTAGGGTAACTAGACGAGGGCGCGGTAGCGCTTCTCGACGTAGTCGTCGAGGATCTTCAGAAACTCGGCGACGATGGTGTCGCCCTTGAGGGTGAGCTTGAGCGCCCCGTCCACGAACACGGGCGCCTTCGGCTCCTCGAAGGTGCCGGGCAGCGAGATGCCGATGTCGGCGTGCTTGGACTCGCCGGGCCCGTTCACCACGCAGCCCATCACCGCGACCTTGAGCTCTTCCACCCCCGCGTAGCGCGACTTCCACACGGGCATCTGCGCGCGCAGGTAGGTCTGGATCTCCTCCGCCATCTCCTGGAAGAAGGTCGAGGTGGTGCGGCCGCAGCCCGGGCAAGCCGTCACCTGGGGGAGGAAGCTCCGCAGCCCCATGGACTGTAAGATTTGCTGAGCGACCTGCACCTCCTCGGTGCGATCCCCGCCCGGCTTCGGCGTCAGTGACACGCGGATCGTGTCGCCGATGCCCTCCTGGAGAAGGATGGAGAGCCCCGCGCTGCTCGCGACGATGCCCTTGTTGCCCATACCCGCTTCGGTGAGTCCGAGATGCAGGGGGTAGTCGGAGCGCGGGGCGAGCTTGCGGTAGACGTCCACGAGGTCCTGCACGCCCGAGACCTTCGCGGAGAGGATGATGTGGTCGTGGGGCAGCCCGGTCTGCTCGGCCAGCTCCGCCGACTGGATGGCGCTCTCCACGATCGCGTTCATGGTGACCTCGCGCGCGTCGAGGGGATCGCGGCTCTTGGCGTTGGCGTCCATCATCTCGGTGAGGAGGTTCTGGTCGAGGCTGCCCCAGTTGACGCCGATGCGCACGGGCTTGCCGTTGTCGATCGCCACCTGGACGATGGCGCGGAAGTTTTCGTCGTGATGCTTCCCTCCGACATTGCCCGGATTGATTCGGTACTTGGCGAGGGCGCGCGCGCACTCGGGATACTTGGTGAGGAGGACGTGGCCGTTGTAATGGAAGTCGCCGATGACGGGCACGCTCACCTGGCGGACGATCTCGGGCACCGCGCGGGCGGCCGCGTCGTTGTTCACCGTCACTCGGACCAGCTCACTGCCCGCTTCGTGCAGCGCGCGCACCTGGGCCACCGTGCCCGCCACGTCGGCGGTGTCGGTATTGGTCATGGACTGTACGACGATGGGCCGGTCGCTACCCACGCGCACCCCGCCCACGTCCACCGTCACCGTCTTCCGCCGCTTCGTCGCGCTCATGGACGCTTATCTTACCATCAGGGCCGGTCGCCCCAGTACCCCTGCCAGCCCGGCGCGGCGGTGTCCCACGCGCCCGGGGCGACGTCCTTCAAGGCCGAGTACGCCACCGCCTCACCGAGCGCCCGATAGGACTCGAATTGGTCGTCGTCGAAGAATTGGTCGCCGGTGGTCTGGTGGGGGAAGTCGGCGTGCTCGTGCCGGTAGTTGAGAATGGGCGCGGCCTCGTTGCCCATCACCGAGGACTTGAGCACGAGGAGGTAGCCGGTCTCCGCGGGCCGGATCTCCCGGCGGGTCTCGGGATCAAGGACGCGCGGATAGCGGATGATCCCCAGCGCGTGATGCGACTTCGTGTGGCCGCCGGTGTCGAGCTTGAGGTCGGTGAGGATAAGGTCCACCTCGATGTTCTCGTCGATGTAGATCTGGCGCAGGGCTTCCGTCAGGGAGCCGAACGCGTGCGGGGGATCGGCTTCGGCGTCGCAGGCAATGATGATCGCGCAACGGCGCTTGAGGAGGGGGCAGATGCCGAGGTTGTCGCCGGTGTGCCCGCCGTCGGACAGGTTGACGAGGCGGTGGTTGGCGTTGGTCGCTCCCAGGATCTCGCGCAGGAGATAGAGCGGCCAGAACACGCCGCCTTCGGTGCGGAGCGCGTAGCGGCCGCCGCGGTAGCGGGGGTTCTCCAGCCACTGGCCGAGCCGCACGTTGAGGAGGGTCATCGCGAAGGACTGGGCGAGGAAGGTTCGCCGCCCCATCGCCGCGGATGCCGCCGCGCCCGAGATGGTTATGGCGCGGGCGAGCTTGGTCTCGCCGCTCCGGTAGCGGCCGGTGTCCATGTAGCCGGTGGTCTCGGAGCCGCAGTGCAGCCGCGAGAACACGAAGTAGTCGCTCTTGCGATCGCGACGGGCCATGTCGCGGCTCGAGGTGAGGTTGAGCGCGGTCACGACCAGATGAAGCGGTGACGGCGTGACGCAGGGGAGCCCCGTCGAGACGGCCTCGTGCGCCACCCCGTGCACGTGGGTGAGCGGCATCTCGGCGTCGTCGCGCATGGGCACCTGGAACCCCACGCGCCGCTCGTCGGCGCGCGGGACGAAGGTCTGCAGATAGGTCTCGACGAGCCGGTCCCGGTAGAAGTAGTGGAGGGAAAGGCTGTTGAAGTCCAGGGCCACCCCGAACGCGCCGAAGAACGCGAGCGCGCTGAGCCCGATCGCGACGGGCAGCGCCCAGAGCGGCACGCCGCCGCCCGGCTGAAGGGCGATGAGCCCGGCGGAGACCAGCACCATGCCGCCCAGGATGATCACGAGCACGCACACCGACAGCAGCGCGTTGCGGAGCCCGGTGGACAGCCGCATGAGCCGCTCCAGGAACGACCCGGTGGGCAACGCCGCGCTCGCCCCCCTGATCATGAGGAGCAAGCGGGCGCCCACGATGCTGGTGAGCCAGCCGCCCACCGTCTTCCCCCCGAGCTCGCCGTCGTGCACCCAGTAGGCGAGGTAGGGGATCCAGATGATGATCAGCGAGACCACGGTGAGGTAGTTGAAGATGCCCTTGGCGGCGGCGAACCGCGAGCGATCGTTGCGCAGGAACCGCTTGGAGATCGACACGAACGGGTGGAGGAGGAGCGCGACCGCCTGCCCGCCCACGTAGACGCCGAGGGGCAGGATGAGATACGAGGGCCGCGGGCCCGTCCACGCGATGTAGTACCAGCTCACGCCGGTGGCGGTGGCGAGGCTCACGAGGAAGATGGCCCAGAGGGAGAAGTACTCGCGGCTCTCCTCGACGGACTGGCCCTCGATGTAGAAGAGACGCTCGGACAGGACGTAGGGGATGAGACCCGTCACGAAGAAGCTCACGAACGTGATGCCGGCGCTGATAGCCACCGACCAGATCAGCGGCCGGTGGCCGAGCTCGCCGGTGAACGGCCAGTCGAGCAGGACGCGGATGTAGCCCAGCGGCGTCAGCTCGGCGACGCCGGCGAGGGCCGGGCCGGTCATCATCATCACCACGCCCCAGTAGAGGCCGGTGACGCCCACGAGGAAGAGGGCGAAGATCAAGAGGTGATAGAAGAGGCCGCCGAGCAGGTTCCCGATCGCGCGCAACACCTCGCGGGAGAAGATCCAGCGGCGCGTGATGATGAAGTCGCCGTGGGTGCGCAGGTGGCGGACCTGGTCACGGCCGTTGAACTGATGGAGGCCGGTCTGCTCCGCCGAGTCGGGATTGAACGGGAAGTCGGGCGGCGTGGTGCCGAAGTAGGGCTTCTCCCCGCGCGTGAACTCGTACGCCTCCCGCGGCGTGCGGGGCGCCCGGCGATGGCGTCCGCTCGGGCGCGAGAGAAGCGAGGACAGGCAGCTGCCGATGTAGCCGCCGCCCGACACCGTGCTCAGGTAGTCGATGCGCGGCAGGATGCCCAATCGCACGAGGCTCTGGAGCACGCCCAGGTTGAACGTCGCAGAGCGGATGCCGCCGCCGGACAGCGCGAGGCCGAGCGGCCGCAGCGTCTCCGGCGGTGGCGCCGGCCGCGCGGGATCGGCGAGGGCCCGCCGCCCCGCCAGGTATTGCCGCTCGGTGTCGTAGACGGTGCCGAACTCCTCCAGGCGCGCCTCCACGCTCCGCGTCCGCCGCGGCAGGAGGAAGAGCGCCCAGACGACGGCGAGGAGGCTCTCGGCGAGGAGGATGTACTTGGCCACCCCCGCCACGCCCGCCAGCACCACGAGGGTGGCGGCGGGAGGCCCCGCGGACGCCAGCATCCCGCGCACGCAGAGGTTCTCGGCGGCGTCGAAGAGGGCGGCGCAGAGGGGATAGCAGAGCAGCACCGGCGCGAACGAGCGGCGTTCGTAGCGGAGCAGCCACGTGAGCAGGAGCCCGTTGGAGACGAGGTAGACGGTGTAGGTGGCGAGGAGGATCCAGTCGTAGTAGAGCGCTGACATCACCAGCGGCATGACCCCCCGCTGGCGCCAGTCGCGGATGATGGCCTCCGCCTCGGGCACGCGGAAGGCAAGGGCGAGAGCGAAGGTGCGGCGGGCGCCCGCGGCGTGGAGACGCTGCTCGAGCTCCCACACCCGGGGCACGAGCCACACGAGCCCCGCGGCGGAGACGGCCACGAGCGGGACGAGGAGAGCGAAGCGCCACCCGGAGCGCTCCCGGATGGGCAGCGGCTGCTCGGCCGGCGTCGGTGCCGCCATCCGCCCATGATAGGCTTGACGCATGGCCAAGCCCAAGAACGCGGAGAAGACGTTCGAGATCACCAAAAGTGACAAGGAATGGCGCGCCGAGCTCACGCCGGACCAGTACCACGTCCTGCGCGATCACGGGACCGAGCGCGCGGGCTCGAGCCCTCTCGACAAGGAGTACGGCCAGGGCACGTTCATCTGCGCGGGCTGCCGGCTGCCGCTCTTCTCGTCGGAGACGAAGTTCGACAGCCGCACCGGCTGGCCCAGCTTCTGGCGCCCCGTGGACGACGCGGTCGGCACCAGCACCGACCGCGGCTTCTTCATGGTGCGCACCGAGGTGCATTGCCGGCGCTGCGGTGGCCATCTCGGCCATGTCTTCGACGATGGTCCCCAGCCCACCGGTCTGCGCTACTGCATGAACGGGGCCGCCCTCAAGTTCGAGCCCCAGTGAGGGGCGGCGGCGCCGTCGCGGCGACGCTGCTCGCCGCGCTGGCGCTGGCCGGCTGCGCGAGCGGGCCTCCGGCGCGCGGCGGCGGCTGGCTCGACCGGCCCCTGACGAGCTGGAATCGGGCGGGCAGTCCGGTCCCGCCGGCGCCCGCGCCCACCGCCCGGCAAGCCGACAATCGTGAGCGCTGCCGCTCGGGCATCCGCGCGCCCGTCTCACCGCCCGATCGCGCGGTCAGCGGAGCGGGATGGTGGCTCGTCGGCTCCCCGCAGGTCTTCGGCGAGGCGACCGTGCTCGTCGGCACCGCCGACTGGGACGGGATGTGCCGACCGTGGTCGTTCCAGGCGTTCGTGTTCGCGGGTGAACGCTTCGCAGGCACGCTCTCACCGGCGCTGATGGACTCGCGCACGGACGGCGCCTTCCAGGCGGCGAGGCTTGCCTCGCCGTTCCACATCACCGGCGACTTCGTCCGCTACACGGCGGAGGATCCCCTCTGCTGTCCCTCGCGCGTGAGCGAAGTCGCCTACAAGGTGGACCCGACACGGGCGGGACCGGTCGTACTCGCCGTCGCTGTGCTGACCCGCGTCCTCCCGCGTTAGCCGCCCGGCTAACTCTCGGGCAGGGAGTAGCCGATCAGGAACACGTTCAAGTGGATCAGCAGCAGCTTGTTCCACGCCACCGAGGCGTCGAGCGCGGACTCGAGCGGCATCTCCGCCTTGAGGATGCCCGCCAGCGCGGACTGCGTGACGCTCATCGTCGCGACCATGAGCTGAGCGGGGATCTGGCCGCCGGGACCGAACTCGCGGTGGCTGTGGGCGATGCCGACGCCGAGGAGGTAGTAAGCGAAGTCGTGCGTGAGGGCCGCCTCCGCCGACTCGCGCAGCCAGCGTCCGAGGCTGTGGCGCCGCCGCTCGATGCGCGCGCGGTCGGGCTCGCCGTCGGGGCCGAGAAAGAAGCGCGCGGAGACGGGAAACTTCAAGAAGTGCTCGTACACGGCGGCGGTGAGGGCAGCCTCGTGCTTGACCACGGCGGGTGCGCTCGCGCGCACCGCCGCCATCGCCGCCTCGTCGAAGCCTACGAACGCGGCGAGCTCGCGGATGAAGCCTTCCATGTCGGCGCCCGGGTGCTTCCGCAACTCCATGTCGTGCGATAATACGCGGGCTCCGCGCGAGGGCAAGCGCAGTCACGAAAGGGAACGCCCATGAACGCCGCCGACCTCTGCTACACCCCGGCCACCCGCCTCGCCGAGATGATCCGCGCCAAGACGCTATCGCCCGTGGAGCTCACGCGCGCGGTGCTCGAGCGCATCGAGCGGCTGAATACCAAGGTGAACGCCTTCTGCACCCTGCTCGCCGATCAGGCGATGGAGGCGGCGCGCACGGCAGAGGCGGCGGTGGCGAAGGGCGGCGCCCTCGGACCGCTCCACGGCCTGCCGTTCTCCATCAAGGACCTCGCGTTCACGAAGGGCGTCCGCACCATGGGCGGCTCCTTCATCTACGAGCATCGCGTGCCGGACCTCGACGCGCCCTACGTACGGCGGCTCAAGGCGGCGGGCGGTGTCTTCCTCGGCAAGACCACCACGCCGGAGTTCGGCTGGAAGGGCCTGAGCGACTCACCGCTCACCGGCGCCACCCGCAACCCGTGGAACCTCGCCATGACCGCGGGCGGCTCGAGCGCGGGCGCGGGCGTGGGGGCGGCGGCGGGGCTCGGCCCGCTCCACCAGGGCTCCGACGGCGCGGGCTCCGTCCGCATCCCGTCGGCGTTCTGCGGGGTGTTCGGGCACAAGCCGTCCTACGGACGCGTCTCGCAATCACCGGTCTCGAACGCCGACTACACCACCCACATCGGGCCCATGACGCGCACGGTGGCGGACGCGGCCCTCATGCTGTCGGTGATGGCGGGGCCCGATCCGCTCGACAAGACCGCGATGGACGCCCCGCCCGCGGACTACGTGGGTCTGCTCGACAAGGGCGTGAAGGGACTCAAGATCGCGTGGAGCCCCGATCTCGACGGCCTCCGTGTGGATCCCGAGGTGGCCGAGCTCGCCCAGAAGGGCGCGCAAGCCTTCGAGGAGCTGGGCGCGAAGGTGGAGCAGGTGAAGTGCAACTTCATGGACACTCACGAGATGATCCGCGTGATGTGGGCCGCGCACGAGGCCGGCATCTACGGCGAGCACCTGGCCAAGTGGCGCGACAGGATGGATCCCGGTCTCGTCGCCTGCATCGCCGACGGCTACAAGGTCACCATGGAGCAGTACATCCAGTGGCGCGGGCGCAAGCTCACGTTTTGCGACAGCGTGTGGCCGCTGTTCGAGAAGTACGATCTCCTGCTGACGCCGAGTCTCTCGGTGGCGGCGTTTCCCGTGAACCGGCTCAACCCCGAGCACTGGCCGCAGCACGTGTGGGACTGGCTGCCGTGGGCGTCCTTTTCCTATCCGTTCAACTTCACCGGCCAGCCCGCCTCCAGCGTGCCGTGCGGCTTCACGTCGGCGGGCCTCCCCGTGGGCCTCCAGATCGTGGGGCGGCTGCGCGACGACCTCACCGTGCTGCAGGCCTCGGCCGCCTTCGAGAAGGCGCGCCCGTGGGCGGCCCGCCGCCCGGCGCTGGACTGAGCGCCATGGCCCCCGACGCGCCCGCCGATCTCCGCGCCCGCTTCGACGCCGAGGTGGCCGCGGCCGGCCTCACCGTCACCGGCCACGACCGCGACTTGCTGTTCGCGATGTGGCAGGAGCACCTGCCGCAGCGCGAGGCCCTCCGCGCTGCCGCGGTGACCCCGGAGGAAGAGCCATGGCCGTGACGGCAGGGACGACGATCTGCGATCTCGACCTCGCCGGGGTGAGCGAAGCGCTCGCCGCGCGCCGCGTCTCCTCGGTGGAGGCGACCGAGGCGTACCTCGAGCGCATCGCCCGCCACGACGGCGTGCTCCGGGCCTACATCACCGTCATGCGCGACGACGCCCTCGCGCGCGCCCGCGCCGCCGATCTCGAGCAAGCCCGCGGCAGCCGGCGGGGCCCGCTCCACGGCGTGCCCATCGCGCTGAAGGATCTCATCGCGGTGGCGGGCGTGCCCATGACGGGCGGCTCCGAGCAGCTGACCGACCATGTACCCGCGCGGGACGCCTTCGTCACCGAGCGCCTGCACGCCGCCGGCGCGGTGATCCTCGGCAAGCTCGCCATGCACGAGTGGGCCTTCGGCCGCCCCGCCCTCGACGGGCCCTTCCCGACCGGCCGCAATCCGTGGGACGTGACGCGCGCCCCCGCGGGCTCATCCTCCGGCTCGGCGGTCGCGGCGGCGGCGGGGCTCAGCGCCGGCACGCTCGGCTCGGACACCGGCGGGTCCATCCGCGGCCCCGCGTCGATGTGTGGGATCGTGGGCCACAAGCCCACCTACGGCCTGGTGAGCCGGAGCGGCGTGCTCGCGATGGACTGGTCGCTCGACCACGTGGGGCCGATGACGCGGTCGGTGTGGGACGCCGCCGCGCTGCTGCAGGCCATCGCCGGCCATGACCCCGCCGACCCGACGTCGCTGCGCGCGCCGGTGCCGGACTATCTGGGCGGGCTCGAGCGGGGCGCGCGCGGGATTCGCCTGGGCCTGCTCCGCCGCTACTACGTGGAATGGCCGGGGCTCGACGCCGAGGTGAAGGCCGCCGCCCTCGCCGCCTTCGACGTGCTCGCGCGCGAGGGTGCCGCGATCCAAGACGTGGACGCGCCGACGCTGGACCTCGCCCCCGCCGTCTGGAGCTGCTTCCTCGCCGAGATGTTCGAGTACCACCGCGAGATGGCGCGGCGGGCCCCCGAGAAGTACCGCGAGGGCACGCGCATCCGGCTCTACATGGGGGCGCTCGTGTCCGCCCAGGATTTCCTCCGCGCCCAGCGCCTCCGGCGCCGCCTCCGCCACGAGGTCGACACGCTGCTCGCGCGCTGCGATGCGCTGATCTTCCCCGGCCAGGCTGGTCCCGCCATGCGCTTCGAGGAAATCTCCTCGCTCGAGGTGATGGCGCCCTCCTCCCGCTACACGAGCCCCTGGAATCTCCTGGGGCTTCCCGCGGTGAGCGTGCCCTCGGGCTTCACGCGCGCGGGGCTTCCCGTGTCCATCCAGATCGTGGGGCGCGCCGGCGAGGACGCAACCGTGCTCCGCATCGCCCGCGCCTACGAGCGCGTCACCGAGTGGCATCGGCGACGCCCCGACCCCGCGACCTGGCGGCTCGCCTGATGGTCGCCGGCCGCGTCGAAGGCGTCAAGGCGCTGGGCTTCGACGTCTTCGGCACGGTGGTGGACTGGCGCTCGAGCATCATCCGAGAGGGGCGCGAGCTGGGGCGGGCGAAGGGCCTCGACGTGGACTGGGAGGCGTTCACCGACGCCTGGCGCGGCCTCTATCAGCCCGCGCTCGACAAGGTCCGCACCGGCGCCATGCCGTGGACGCGGCTCGACGACCTCCACCGCATGAGCCTCGACCGGCTGCTCGTAGAGCACGAGGTCCGCGGCCTGTCCGAGAGCGAGATCGACCATCTCAACCGTGTGTGGCATCGCCTCGATCCCTGGCCCGACTCCGTGCCCGGCCTCACGCGGCTGCGGAAGAAGTTCATCCTCGCCACCCTCTCCAACGGCAACGTGGCCCTCATCGTGAACATGGCGAAGCGCGCGGGCCTGCCGTGGGACGCGGTGCTCGGCGCCGAGCCCGCGCGCCACTACAAGCCGCAGCCCGAGGCCTATCTGCGCACGGCCGACTTCCTGGGCTGCCGGCCCGGGGAGTGCATGCTGGTCGCCGCGCACAACGGCGATCTCGCCGCGGCCGCCCGCGTAGGCTTCCGCACCGCCTTCGTGCGCCGCCCCACCGAGTATGGCCCCACCCAGACGCGCGATCTGCGCGCCGAGCAATCGTGGGACGTGGTGGCGGAGAGCATGGTCGACCTGGCCGCCAAGCTCGGCTGCTGACCCGACCGGTGGAGCCCGCCTGGCTCGATCGCGGCGAGTACCCGTTCACCTCCAAGTGGCTGACTCTGCCCTCCGGCCGTCTCCACTATATCGACGAGGGGCAAGGCCGGCCGGTGGTGATGGTCCACGGCACGCCCGACTGGTCCTTCCTGTGGCGGCACCTCGTCAAGGCGCTCTCGCCCCGCTACCGCTGCGTCGCCCTCGACAATCTGGGCTTCGGCCTGTCCGATCGCCCGCCCGGCTCTTGGTATCTGCCGGAGAACCAGGCCGCGAACCTCAAGACCCTCATCGAGCGGCTGGGGCTGCGCGACATCACGCTGGTGCTCCACGACTTCGGCGGCCCCTTCGGCGTGAGCTACGCGCTCGAGAAGCCCGAAAACGTGCGGAGCTTCGTGCTCATGAACACGTGGATGTGGTCGCTCGCGGACGATCCCCACTTCACGCGCTTCGGCCGGCTCGCCGCCAGCCGCCTCGGGCGCTACCTCTATCTGGAGCGGAACTTCTCGCCGCGCGTCATCATGCGGTACGCCTTCGGCGACCGGGCCCGACTGACCCCGCGCATCCACGACCACTACCTCAAGCCGTTCCCCGATGCCGCCTCCCGCGCCGCCACCTGGGCCTACGCACGCGCCCTCCTCAGCGGTAGCGCGTGGTTCGATCGGCTCTGGCAGCGGCGCGAACGTCTGCGCGATCTGCCCGCGCTCATCATCTGGGGCATGAAGGACCGCGCGTTCCGCGAGAAGGAGCTCACGCGGCTCGCCGCCGTGTTCGCCGATCCCGAGGTGCTGCGCCTTCCCGACGTGGGTCACTTCCCGCCGGAAGAAGCCCCGGACCGTCTCGCCATGCTCGTGGGCGGCTTTCTCGACCGGGACGGGCGCTGAAGTGCCGGCGCGCCGCGAATGGTTTCGCGGCTTCTTCGACGCCGCCTACATTGAGACGGACGGACCCGCGCTCACGCCGAGGCGCACGCGCGCGGAGATCGACTTCGTGGTGGGGGCCCTCGGCTTGGCTCCGGGCGCCCGCGTCCTCGACGTGCCCTGCGGGTTCGGGCGGCACTCGGCCGAGCTGGCGCGGCGAGGCTACGCCGCGGTGGGCGTGGACCTCTCCCCGGTCATGCTCGCCGACGCGCGCCGGCGGTACCGCGAGGGAAATCACCTCCGCTTCATCCAGAAAGACATGCGGCGTCTCGGCTACCGAGGCGAGTTCGACGCGGTGGTCTGCCTGTTCACGAGCTTCGGCTACTTCTCCGAGCGCGAGAATGTCCTCACCCTGCGCCGCATGGCGAAAGCGCTGCGGCCGGGCGGCCGCCTGCTCATGGACCATCGCAATCCCGCCTTCGACCGCGCGCTTCCCACGCATTCGTGGCGGCAGCCCCGCCCGGGCCTCTACGTGCTGTGGACGCTCGAGGTCGACCCGCGCACCAATGTCCACGAAGCCACCTGGCTCATCGTGCGGCGCGGATCGCGCCGCGTGCTGCGGAAGGCGTTCCGGCTCCGCCTCTGGACCCTGTCCCAGTGGCGGCGCCACCTCCGCGAGGCCGGCCTGCGCCTCGTCCGCGCCTACGGTGACTTCAGGGGGCGGCCGTTCCGCCGGGAGTCGCCGCGCCTCCTGCTGCTCGCCGAGCGGCCGCGGCGCGGAGCACGTCGTCCAGCGTCCCGGTGAAGTAGAACGCCTCCTCCGGCACGTCGTCGCACTCGCCGTCGAGGATGGCCCGGCAGCCGGCCAACGCCGCGTTCATCGGAACGTAGAGGCCCGGGCGCTTGGTATACGGCTCGGCGACGAAGAAGGGCTGGGCGAAGAAGCGCTGGAGCTTGCGCGCCCGTCGCCAGGCCAGCTCCTGCTCGGGAGACGGGGCGCTCGCGGGCGCCGCGGCGGCCAGGGCGAGCGCCTGGCGGCCGCGCGACGCCACGTCCCTCTGCTCGGGGCTCACCGCGGCCGTCTCCAATAGCCGTGAGCGCGAGGTGAGCGGGTCCACGGTGGGGTAGATGCCGATCTTTCCCAGCGCCTCCGAGAGTCGGATCACCGCGTCCACCCCAGTGAGCGTCGACAGGCGCTCGGCCGTCCAAGTGCCTTCCTCTCCGGGGAAGTAGAAGGTTTCGACCGCGCCGACCGTGCCGTCGCTGTACCCCTCCTTCTTCCACATCTCCTCGAAGGACGTAGTCATGGGCAACGGCGCCACGGCGAAGACCGACAGCCGGTCCGCCCCACTGCACAGCCGTCGGACGAGCTCCTCCACCAGCACCACCGTTCCGGCCCGGTATTCGCCGGCCACCGCCATGGTGCCGCCGGCGGCAAGCGGGCACATCACGTCAATGACCTTGATGCCGGTCTCGAGCAGCCGCGGCGCGCCGGTCCGCTCGCCACTCAGGACCTGAACGGTCCGCTCGAAGCCCTCCCGGCGGTAGGGCGTCGGAGCGTAGCGGCGCTCGCTCAGCACCGCCATGCCCGGGCTGAGCGCGTCGTCGAAGCCGGTCGAGACGGCGCGGACGAGGCCGTCGGCGCGCCGCTGGACGACTTGCGCGGTGATGGCCCGTTGCCGCGCCTCGTCGCTCACCGTCAGCTCGGTGAGGACGCCTGGCAGGGCCTCGGGATCGAAGCGTGCCTCGATCACGCCCTCGCGCGTCCGCACGATGCGGCCGATGCGGGCGGCGAAGTCGTCGGGCAGAGCGTTGGAGGCGAGCGTGTCCTTCATCATGGCGATCACCCTCCGCTTGAGCCGGGCCCGCCCCGCGTGTAGACGGTTGTTCACCGTCGTCACCGGCAGGCCCAGGAACGTGGCGATGTCTTGCTGCGAGCACTCGTGAACGTAGAAGAGGGTAACGACCTCACGCAGCGGGGCGGGCAGCTCCGTGATGGCAGCGAGCACGGTGCCAGCGCGCCGCCTCCGCTCGATGTGACCTTCCGGCTCGGCTATCTCCGCGACCAGCCCGCGGGCCTCGGCCAGCGGAGCCTCCTCCACGCGCTTGCGTCGCAGCACGCGATGGGCCTGATGGCGAACGATGCCGCGGATCCAGCCCGGAAAGGCCGCCGAATCCTCCAGCCGGGCCAGGCCGAACCAAGCGGCCACGAAGGCCTCCTGGACCACGTCTTCCGCCTGCCCGAGATCGCGCAGGATGGACAGTGCATAGCCATAGGCCATGTGCTGGAAACGGCGCGTGATCTCGGCGAACGCCTCGAGGTCCCGCTCGCGGGCGCGTCCGATCAGGGTGACAAGGTCCATCGCCCCTCCTCCTGCCAATAGGTGCCAGAAGACGGGTGTGGGCTTTGCTTGTGCCTCAGCCGAGGCGCGCGGCCGCCTCGGCGTGCCCGCGGGCCTGGGCGTGGTCGGCGGCCGTGCGGCCCTCGCCGTCGCGGAGGGTCGGGTCGGCGCCGAAGGCGAGGAGCAGCTCGATCAGCTCGAGCTGGCCGTTCAGGCCGGCTTCCATCAGGGGCGTGAAGCCGCCCTCCTCGCCCTGGCGGGCGTTCGCCGGTGCTCCGCGCTCGAGGAGGAGCCGGGCGATCGCCACCGAGCGCGCCGCCGCCGCCGAGTGGAGCGGCATCACGCGCATCCCGTTGGAAGAGGCCTGATCGACGCGGGCGCCGCGCGCGAGGAGCAGCCGCACCGCCGGCTCGTGGTCGAAGAAGGATGCCAGCCCGAGGGGGCCGAAGCCGTCCTCCGCGACGGCGTGGGCGAGGGCGGGATCGCGGTCGAGCAGTGCGGCGAGCCGTTCGGTATCGCCGAGCGCGCACGCCTCGAAGATGTCCAGGGCGGGGCGGTGGCGCCGGAGGAGCCCCACCACGTCGTGCCGCCCGCAGTAGCGCGCGAAGAGAATGGCGGAGGCCCCGTCCTTGCGCGCGGTGGCCAGGGAAGGATCCTCGTCGAGGAGCGCGGCCACCCGGGCCATCTCGCCCCGCCGGATCGCGACGAAGAGCTCGGCCACCTGGACCACGTCAGACCGCCTCCCGCGTCGCCCCCTCGCGCAGGAGGCCGGCCACCTCGTCGGGGCTGAAGCCAAGCCCGCCGAGAATCTCGCGCGTCTCCGACGCGAACGGACGGGTCACCGGCGCGGGCTGAAAGCCCGGCCCGTCCATCTTCACCGGCGTCGAGACCACGCGCACCGTGCCCAGCGCAGGATGGTCGAGGTCGTGGAGCATGCGGTTGGCGAGAGCCTGCGGGTCCTCCAGCATTTCCAGCGGCAGGGTGACGCCGGCCGCGGGCAGGGCCGCCGCGTCCAGCACCTTCTTCCACTCCGCCGTCGTGCGCGTCCGGAAGAGCGCCTCCATCGCCGCGCCCAGCGCCTCGTAGTGGCGCGCGTGCTCGGCGGGATCTTTGAGCGGGCGCTCGTGCGCGGGATCCGTAACGCCGATCGCGCGCATGAACGCTCGCTGGAGGCTCGGGCTCACGCAGGCCACCGCGATGGCGGCATCCTTCGTCGCGTAGGTGCGGTAGTAGACGCGGAACATGGCGGGCGGGCGGATCTGGGGGGCGAGCGCGGCCTGCTCGGCGTAGGGCGCCCCGCTCGCGCGCAGCCCGGCGAGCCGGTCGAGCAGTCCCTGCTGCACGGGCTTGTCCACCTTCTCCACGCGCACCATGCCGTTGTTCTGGAGCACGAGCGCGGCCATGAGCAGCGCCACGTCCACCTCGCCGCCGCGCCCGGTCTGGGTGCGGCGGTAGAGCGCGGAGGCGATGCCGAAGGCGAGCGTCATCGCGCACATGTAGTCGGCCACGGGCGGATCACCCGCCGCGGGATTACCCTCGTGCAGGCGGCCGTTGGCGGCCATGAGGCCGCTGCGCGCCTGGACGACCAGGTCCATACCGGGGAGCAAGGCGTCGGGTCCCTCGAGGCCGAAGGCGGTGACATTGCCCACGATGAGCCGCGGGTAGCGCGGGCCCAGCGTCGCCGCGTCGAGGCCGAGCTCGCGCGCCAGGCCCGGGCGGAAATTGGTGAGGGCCACGTCGGCGCGTGCGAGCAGCGCGTGGATGACGCGTGGCGTGGTAGGGTGCTTGAGGTTGAGCGGCAGCGAATGCTTGCCGCGATTGCGCGAGAGGAAGTGCCGCGTCTCGCCGGGAGCCAGCGGCGCGAGCTGTCGCACGGGATCGCCCTCCAGCGCCTCGATCTTGATGACCCGCGCGCCCCCGTCGGCGAGCAGCTGCGCGCAGTAGGGCACCGCGATGAACTGGCCGAACTCCACGACCTCGATGCCGGCGAAGGGCTGGGGGCTGGGCATGGGGCCCCATCTTACCGTGTTATATGGATAGGGTGACCGCCGGCACCCCCCCTCTGGCTGTGCCCCCTCGCGCCCGGAAAGCCCCCCGGGAGACCGTCATCCACGGCGAGCGCCTGGTCGACGAGTACCACTGGCTGCGCGGCAAGGAAGACCCGGAGGTCCACGCCTACCTGGACGCCGAGAATGCCTACACCGACGCGGTGATGAAGCCCACCGAGGCCTTTCAGGAGCGGCTCTATGCCGAGATGCTGGCGCGCATCAAGGAGGACGACGAGACCGTGCCCTACCGGCGCGGCGGGCACTTCTACTACGCGCGCACGGAGAAGGGCAAGCAGTACCCCCTCTACTGCCGGAAGGCCGGCAGCCTGGCCGCGCCCGAGGAGATCACGCTCGATCTGAACGCCCTCGCCGCCGGCCTGCCCTTCCTCGCGCTGGGCATGTACTCGGTGTCGGACGACGGCCATCTCCTCGCGTACACGACCGACACCACCGGCTTCCGCGAGTACACGCTCCACGTGAAGGACCTGCGCACCGGGGTGCTGCTGCCTGACCGCATCGAGCGCGTGGCCTCCGTCGCGTGGGCGGCCGACTCCGCCACCCTCTTCCACGTGACCGAGGACGACGCCAAGCGCGCCTACCGGCTCTGGAAGCACCGCTTGGGAGACCGCGACGACGCGCTCCTGTGGGAGGAAGAAGACGAGCTGTTCCGCCTGGGAGTCTGGCGCTCGCGGAGCCGCGCCTTCATTCTCTGCGCCTCGCGCTCCTTCACGACAACCGAGCACCGCTATCTGCCCGTGGATCGCGTCGAGGGCGCCTGGCGAACGATCCTGGCGCGCGAGAAGGACCATGAGTACGAGGTTGATCACGGTGCGGGCCGCTTCTACATCCGCACCAACGCGGGCGGCCGGCGCAACTTCCGCCTCGTCACCGCGCCCGACGACGACCCGAGCGTGGAGCGCTGGACGGAGTTGCTCCCCCATCGCGAGGACGTGATGCTGGAGGACGTGGACGTCTTCGCGTCCCACTACGTGGTGCTGGAGCGCGAAGACGGGCTCAACCGCCTGCGGGTGGTGACGCTGGGCGACGGAGCGTCGCGCCACGTGGAGTTTCCCGAGCCCGCCTACGACATCGAGGCCGAGGCCAATTTCGAGTTCGACACGCCGGGGTATCGCTTCGCCTATCAGTCCTTCATCACCCCGCCCACCGTGTACGAGTATGAGGTGACGACGGGGAAGCTCGTCCTCCTGAAGCGGCAGGAGGTGCTGGGCGATTACGACGCCACCCGCTATCAGGTGGAGCGCCTCCACACCACCGCCCCCGACGGCACGCGCGTGCCCATCTCGCTGGTGGCCCGCAAGGACACGCCGCGCGACGGCTCGAGCCCGCTCCTCCTCGCCGGGTACGGCGCCTACGGCATCGTGGCCTCGCCCGTCTTCTCGTCCAACCGGCTCAGCCTGCTCGATCGGGGCGTCGCCTTCGCCATCGCGCACGTGCGCGGAGGCGGCGACATGGGCAAGCGCTGGCACGACGCGGGTCGCATGCTCCAGAAGCGCAACACCTTCACCGACTTCATCGCCTGCGCCGAGCACCTCGTCGCCCGGGGCGACACCACGCCCTCGCGGCTCGTCATCGAGGGCGGCAGCGCGGGGGGCCTCCTCATCGGCGCCGTGCTCAACATGCGGCCCGAGCTCTTCCACGCCGCGCTCCTGCGGGTGCCGTTCGTCGACGTGATCAACACGATGCTCGACGAGACTCTGCCTCTCACGGTGGGGGAGTTCGAGGAATGGGGCAACCCCAAGATCCGCGAGCACTACGAGGACATGCGGACCTACTGCCCGTACACGAACCTCGGCCCCCGCGACTACCCACGCGTCCTCGTGCGCACCGCGCTGAACGACAGCCAGGTCATGTACTGGGAGCCCGCGAAGTGGGTGGCGCGGATGCGGGACCGGAAGCTGGACGACAATCTGCTCCTCTTCAAGATCAACATGGCGGCGGGCCACGGCGGGGCCTCCGGCCGCTACGACTTCCTCCGCGAGATCGCCTTCGACCACGCCTTCACCCTCAGTGTGCTCGGCCGCGCCGCGTGAGCGTCGACGGAGCCCGGCTCCTCGAGTACCTCGCCGCGGCCCTAGACGGCGCGCGCCTGGGGCTGGCCGAGCCGCCCGCCGCCGTCTCGGGCGGCTTCGACACGGAGATCTACACGTTTCGCCTCGTGGGCGCGCCGCCGGCGCTGGCCGGGCCGTTGATCCTGCGCGTACTCGGTAAGCAGAACGACCCGCGGCGGGCGTTGCGCGAGCAGGCCATCCAGAACGCGCTCGCCGCGCAAGGCTATCCCGCGCCGCGCGCGCCCCTGGCCAGCGCCGATCCGGGCATACTCGGCGGCGGCTTTCTCGTGATGGAGCGGCTGCCCGGGCGCACGCTGCTCCAGAGCCGCCGGCTCGGAATGGCGGGGATGGTGGTACGCGCCCAACGCCGGCTGCACGCACTCGACCCCACGCCGGTGCGCGACGCTGTGGAGGCAGCCGTGCCGGGCGGCAGCCGCGAGCTCACCGTGGAAGGCCATCTCGCTCACATCGAAGCGCGTATCGTGCGGGGCGCGCTACTGGGTCTGGTGCCGGCCATCGGGTGGCTACGCGCCCATCTGCCCGCCTCCACGGAGCCGTCGGTGGTGTGCCACGGCGACTTTCATCCGCTGAACATCCTGGTGGATCGGAGCCGGCAAGTGACGGGAGTGCTGGACTGGCCCAACGCCCTGTTTGCCGAGCGCGCCTGCGATGTGGCGTCATCGGTTGTCATTCTTCGCCACGCGCCGATTGACGCGATGGGGGTGCCGCGTCATCTCCGATGGCTGGCCCGCGCCGCGCTCCTGGCGCTGGCGCGCCGGTTCATGAAGGGCCACCACCGTGCCGAGCCCCTGGACAAGGGCGCGCTCCGGTACTATGAGGCGATGGCGTGCATGCGCCAGCTCGTTCGCGTGGCCGAGAACCGCGAGGCCGCTGGCCGTAACGGCACCCCGCTCGGCTCGCTGGACGCCTCGCGCTTCGGCGAGCGACTGGCTCAGCGCTTCGCCCGGCTCACCGGCGTGCGGCCTGCGCTCCCCGCGATCAAGGAGACCGGATCACGATGACCTGGCGCATCGGGGTGGACATCGGCGGCACCTTCACCGACGTGGTGGTGGCGGACGAGGGTAGCGGCCGCCTCGACGTGGTGAAGGTCCCCACGACGCCGCGCGACTTCGCCCGCGGCGTCCTCGACGCCCTCGCCACCGCGTCGCAGCGCCATCGCGTGGAGCCCTCCCACGTGTCGTTGCTGGCCCACGCTACCACCATCGTGACCAATGCCCTGCTGGCGGGCAAGGGCGCGCGCACCGCGCTCCTCACCACCCAGGGCATGCGCGACGTGCTTGAGCTCCGCCGCTCCGCGCGCGCGAGCTTGTACGACCTCTTCCAGGACGGGCCGCACGTGATCGTGCCGCGGCATCTGCGCCTGGAGGTCCGCGAGCGGCTCGACGCGCAGGGGCAGGTGGTGGCGGCTCTTCAGATGGAAGACGTGGACGCCGCGGTGGAGTTCATCCGCCGCCACGAGGTGCAGGCGGTGGCCGTCTGCTTCCTCTACTCGTTCCTCAACGACGCTCACGAGCGCGCGGTGGGGGCGCGGCTCCGCGCCGCCCTGCCGGGCGTGCCGGTCTTCCTCTCCAGCGAGGTGCTGCCGGAGATCCGCGAGTTCGAGCGCACCAGCACCACCGCGGTGTGCGCCTACGTCGGGCCCATCCTGGCCTCGTACCTCGAACGCCTCGAGTCCTCGGTGAAGAGCCAGGGTTATCCCTCGCCGTACGTCATGGGGTCATCCGGCGGCGTGTTCACGGTGGCGGAGGGGCTCACGATGCCGGCGATGGCAGTGGAGTCCGGGCCCGCCGCCGGCGTCATCGCAGCCCAGCTGATCGGCCGGCGCCTGGGGCTGCCGAACCTCATCTCGTTCGACATGGGCGGCACCACCGCGAAAGCGAGCCTCATCGAGAACGGCGAGGTGAGCACGACCTCGGAGTACGAGGTGGGCGGCGGCGCCAGCGCGCGCCGCTGGATGCACGGCACCGGGCATCCCATTCGCGTGCCCGTGATCGACCTTGCCGAGGTGAGCGCGGGCGGCGGCTCGATTGCCTGGATCGATCCGGGCGGGGCGCTGCGCGTGGGCCCCGAGTCCGCTGGCGCCGAGCCCGGTCCCGTGTGCTACGGCCAGGGCGGCGAGGCGCCCACCGTCACCGATGCCGACCTCGTCCTCGGATACCTGAACCCGGTGGCATTGCTCGGCGGTGGGCTGCCCGTCCATCTGGATCGCGCGCGCGCCGCCATCGAGGCGCGCATCGCGCGCCCGCTCAAGCAGAGCGTGGTCGAGGCCGCCGCCGGCATCGTGGACGTGGTGACGGCCGGCATGGCGGCCGCGCTCCGTATCGTCTCCGTCGAGCGCGGCCACGACCCGCGCGAGTTCACCCTGGTGGCGTTTGGCGGGGCGGGGCCGGTGCACGCGGCGCGGCTGGCGCAGGAGCTCGAGATCCCGCGCGTGATCGTGCCGCCGATCCCCGGCGGCTTCTCCGCGCTGGGCCTGGTCGCCTCCGACTTCCGCCGCGACTACGTGAAGACGTTCTACGCGCGGCTCGACGAGGCGCGGCTGAACGAGGTGGCCGCCGCCTACGCGACCATGGAGGGGTCGGCGCGCGTCATGCTGGGCGCGGCCGGGGTGCCCGAGGCGCGCTGGGAGATCACGCGCGCTGTCGACTGCCGCTACGGCCGCCAGGCGTACGAGCTGACGGTGCCCCTGGCCGCGGGGCCGGTCAGCGCGGCCAGCCTGGCCCGCCTCGCCGCCGACTTCCACGCCAAGCACCGCCAGACGTATGGCCACGCGAGCCCTGACGAGCCCGTGCAGCTGGTGAACCTGCGCGTGGCCGCGGTGGGGCGGCTCGCGGGGCTGGACGTCGCGCGCGCGGTCGCGGCGGCCGCTTCCGTGGATCCCACGGCCTCGGTCTCCCGCGAGGCCTACTTCAAGGAGACGGGTCCCGTCCGCTGCGACGTGATCCCGCGCGAGGCGCTGGGGCCCGGCGCGCGCCGCGCGGGCCCGCTCATCATCGAGGCCATGGACACCACCGTGGTCGTCCCGCCCGGCTGGCGCGCCGGCGCGGACGAGCGCGGCGTCATCACCCTGGATCAGGAGGCCCGGCCATGACCGCCATGTCGAGCACCGATCCCGCCACGTTCGAGGTCGTCAAGAACGCGCTCTACTGCGCCGCCGAGGAGATGAAGGTGGTGCTGGCCAAGACCGCCTACTCGCCGCTGCTGAAGGTGGCGGGCGACTACTCGTGCGGCCTCTTCGATGTGGGTGGGGAGATGGTGGCGCAGGGACCGGACCTTCCCATTCACTTGGGCTCCATGCCCCTCGCAGTGAAAGCGGTGATCCGCGCGTTCCCGTCCTTCGAGGCCGGCGACGTCTTCATCCACAACGACCCCTACTTCGGCGGCAGCCACCTGCCCGACGTGAACGTGGTGATGCCCGCCTTCCACGAGGACACGCTGCTGGGCTTCGCCTGCGTGCGCGCGCATTGGCCCGACATAGGGTCGAACACGCCGGGTTCCTACGGCACCGCCACGGAGATCTACGGCGAGGGCCTGCGCTTGCCGCCGGTACGCCTGGCCAAGGCGGGCGTGCCCAACGCGGACGTGGAAGCCATCATCTTCATCAACGTGCGCACGCCCGAGGAGAGACGGGGGGACTTGCGGGCGCAAGTCGCGGCAAATCTACGTGGGGTCACGCGGCTCGGGGAGCTCGCGAAGAAGTACGGCGCCGGCCGCCTGCTCAAGATCATGCAGGAGGTGCTGGACTACTCCGAGCGCATGATGCGCGCCATGCTGAGCGGGCTGCCCGACGGGACGGCATCCTTCGAGGAGCTCTGCGACGGCGACGGCGTGCTGGAGGAGGGCGAGACCACCGACCGCCCGTTCACGATCCGCATGACGGTGACCAAGCGCGGCGACACGCTCTCCGTGGACTTCGCCGGCACCGACAAGCAGGTGGCGGGGCCCATGAACGCCCCGCTCAACGTCACCGCCTCGGGCATCTACTGCGCGATCAAGATGGTGGCGGACCCGACCGACCTGGTGCCGCCCAACTCGGGCTGCTGGCGTCCGGTGGAGCTCCACGCCGAGCCCGGCACCGTGGTGCACGCCCAGGCGCCCGCGCCCGTGGTGTTCGCCAACCACGAGATCTCTCACCGCGTGGCCGACATGCTGTTCGGCGCGCTGGCCCAGCTCTGCCCCGAACGCGTCATGGCCTGCTCCCAGGGCACCTCCGCCATCCTGACGGTGGGCGGCGTGGACTACCGCAACGGCGCCCGCTACGTCTCCTACGAGACCATCAAGGGCGGCTTCGGCGCCCGCCCCACCAAGGACGGCGTCAACGGGATGTCGAGCGGCATCTCCAACACCATGAACACGCCCATCGAGATCCTGGAGATGTCGTTTCCCGTGCGCGTGGAGCGCTACGGGGTCCTGCCCGACTCCGGCGGGATGGGGAAGTACCGCGGCGGCTGTGGCGTCGAGCGCGTGTGGCGCATCCTGGGGAACCCCGCGCAGGTGAGCGTGTGCCTCGAGCGCGGCGTGACGCCGCCCTTCGGCCTGGCCGGCGGCGGCCCCGGCGCGGGCGCCCGCGTGACCTTGATCGCCGCCGACGGCACGGAGCGGCGCCTGAACACCAAGGGCACGTTCACCGCGCCCCCGGAGGCGCAGGTGGTGATGCACGCGCCGGGGTCCGGCGGCTACGGGCCGCCGAGCGAGCGGGATCCCGCACGGGCGCGCGAGGATCGCGTGAACGGGTACGTGGGCGGAGAGGCGAGCTGTCACGCGTGCGTGCCCACCGGCAATCGGTGATCTCGCGCGTTGCGCTCGGCGTGGTCTTAGGCCTCGCCGTGCTTGCCCCACCGCTCGCCGCCGTGGCGCAGCAGCCCTCCAAGCTGCCTCGAATCGGCTATGTGTCGCTGAGCATGGCGTCCGGCGATCCCCGCCCACGAGATGCCTTCCTCCAAGGGCTGCGTGACCTCGGCTATGCCGAAGGCAAGAATTTTCTGATCGAATACCGGGATGCCGAGGGAAAGACCGAGCGATTCGGCGCGCTCGCGGCCGATCTGGTCGCGCTCAAGGTCGATGTCATCGTGACCGGCGGGGGCTCCCTCGCGGCGCTGGCGGCCCAGCAGGCAACGACGACTATCCCCATCGTCTTCGGTGCCGTGGGCGATCCCGTGGGCGAGGGGCTGGTCGCCAGCCTCGCGCGGCCGGGCGGCAATATCACAGGGCTGTCCGTCAACTCGCCGGAGCTGGCCAGCAAATCTCTGGAGCTGCTCAAACAGACCGTTCCGGGGATGACTCGGGTCGCCCTGCTCCTGAAGCCAGATGCGATGCCCGACCGTGCCAGGAAGGACAGACTTGAGCTATGGGACGCCGCGGCGCGGGCGCTGGGGATACGACTCCAAGTCGTGGAGGCGCGTCGTCCCGAGGACTTCTACCGGGCCTTCGCTGACATGACCAAGGCGCGCGCGGACGCGCTCACCGTGATAGCGACGCCACTGTTCGACACCGAGCGTCGACGGCTCGTGGAGCTGGCCACGGCGCGCCGACTGCCGGCGGTCTACACCTTCAGATCGTATGTCGAGGCCGGCGGCCTCATGTCGTACGGGCCGGACGTTCCCGATCTCTCTCGGCGGGCCGCAACCTACGTCGACAAGATCCTCAAAGGCGCGAAGCCCGGTGATCTGCCCGTCGAGCAGCCGACCAAGTTCGAGCTGGTCATCAATCTCAAGACCGCCAAGGCGCTGGGGCTGACGATCCCGCCGTCGCTGCTGCAGCGGGCGGCCCAGCTCATCGAGTGATGCTCGACACGTTGATCACCGGCGGCCACCTCCTCACCATGGCCGGCGCCGGCGTCGGCTTCGTGGAGAACGGCGCCGTCGGCATCCGCGGCCACCGCATCGTGGCGGTGGGGCCGCGCCGCGAGGTGGAGGCGCACGGCCCCGCCACCATGACGCTGGACGCGCGCGATCGCCTCGTCATGCCCGGGCTGATCGATGCCCACATGCACTCGGCGGCGGTGCTGGGCCGGGGCTGGGCGCAGGAAGTCGAGAAGTGGATGGACTCGGCCTACGGCCCCATGCTGCGGAACGCCGATCCCGCCGACGCGCCGGTGGCCACCCTGTGGGCGCTGATGGAGGGCGTGGCCAACGGCACCACCACGTTCGCCGACTACACGCGCCCGATGGGCGAGCTGGTGAAGAGCCACGCGCTGCTCGGGAGCCGCGGTGTGGTCTGCGACAGCATCAGCGAGCGGAATTTCGCCAATCGCGAGCAGTGGATCGCTCAGGGCTGGAAGCCGGGCGATCCCGACGCCGCTGGACGCCGAGGCGGGCAAGGCCTCGCTGGAGCGCTCGCTGCGCCTGCACGAGGAGTGGGACGGCCACGACGAGGGGCGCATCCGCGTGATCTTCGGCCCCCACGCTGCGGACTTCCTCTCCAAGGACATGCTGCTGCGCGTGCAGGCAGAGGCGCGCAAGCGCGGCTGCCGGCTGCATCTGCACGTGGCGCAGGACCTGCGGGAGAATAACGCCACCCAGCAGCGCTTCGGCCTGCGGGCAATTCCATACCTCGCGTCCATCGGCCTGCTGGCGCCGGACCTGATCGCCGTTCACCTCTCCACGGCGACGGAAGCCGAGGTGGAGACGGTCGTGAAGTCGGGCGCGGGTATGGTCTGCTGTGCCAACTCCATCGGCATCATCGACGGCGTGATGCCGCCGGCGGCACTCTTCAAGCGGCTGGGCGGCCGGGTGGCGCTGGGCTCCGACCAGGCGCCCGGCAACAACTCGCACAATATCTTCAGCGAGATGCGGGCGACCGCGATGTACCCGAAGATCCGCGCGGAGCATCCGCTGGCGATTCCCTCCTGGCAGGTGCTGCGCAGCGCCACCATCGAGGGCGCGGAGGTGCTGGGCGTCGCCGATCGCGTGGGCTCGCTGGAGGTGGGCAAGGAGGCCGACCTGATCTTCCTCGACCTCACGCGCCCGCCCCTGGCCCCCGTGCTGCTGCGCCCGGCGCGCAATCTCGTCGCCAACCTGGTCTACGCCGAGACGGGGCGCAACGTGACGCTAGCCATGGTCTCCGGGCGAGTGATCTACAGCAATGGCCGCTTCGCCAACGTGGCCGCCGAGGGCGTGCGGCGCGACGTGCAGGCCGCCGCCGATCGGCTGCAGCGCGCGACCGCCGCCGATGAGCGCACGCGCGACCTCCCCATCGTGGATCTCACGCGACGGGGCCTGGTGTAGCCGCGGACCCATTTCACATCGGCCATGGCCCGGGGTTTAATGGAGCGCAGCCACTTTCCCTCAGGAGGTCATCATGGCCGTCGATCGCAGCCATAACACCGAGAACGACAAGCAGCGCGCCCGGCTCGAGGCCTTCGTCTCCCGCCTGAGCGACGCCGATCTGCAGCGTCCGACTCCGGGCGACTGGACAGTGGCGGGCGTGCTGGCCCACCTCGCCTTCTGGGACCAGCGCGCCTTCCTGCTGCTCGATCAGTGGGAGAAGACCGGAAAGGCGCCGGCTGCCGATCCGATCAGCACGCCCGGCAGCGTGGACTGGGTCAACGACGCGGCCAAGCCGATGTTCCTGGCCATGCCGCCGCGGCGCGCGGCCGAGCTGGCCGTCTCCATCGCGCGGGCGACCGACGCGAAGGTGGCCGGCCTCCGCGACGACATCATCGAGAAGAACAAGGCCGCCGGGACGCCCGTCCTGCTGCTGCGGGCCGAGCACCGGAAAGAGCACCTCGACGAGCTGGAGAACGCGCCTCGTCGATGAAGGGACCTCAGGACCTCTAGACCCGAGCGAGGCTTCGACGACCTGGCCGTAGGTTGCTGGGTGTTCACGGACGAGGCGCCGGCGGCGACTCAGCCGTTGCGATCCTCGCGGATCAGGTCGACTGCGCGCGTCTTGTGGGGCCGCTGCCGCGCGCGCATTTCTGCAGCAAACGCGGCGAACTCCGCCCTGGTGAGCCGAGTGCTCTCGGCCAGTAGGCGCCGGGCCTCCTCTTCGACCGAGGTGCCGTTCAGTTTGGCTCGAAGCCGAAGACGCTCGATGACCTGCTCGTCGAGATTGCGGATCAAGAGCCTCGCCATGGTCAAAGCGTACGGCCCTATCGGTGTAGTCGTCAACGGCTTGGCTTCGCTGTCGGGCCTATTCCGGTACACTCGCGCCGCATGGAGAGGCGTATCCACATCCTTGGGGCGTCAGGGTCGGGGACGACGACCCTCGCGGCGGCGCTGGCAACGCGCCTGGGCTGCCGGCACCTCGACACCGACTCCTACTTCTGGCTGCCGTCGGACCCGCCGTTCCAGCACATCCGCGAGCGCGAGGCGCGGGTGGCGCTGCTCCGCGCGGACCTGGAGAAGCCGGGCGGCTGGGCCCTCTCGGGGTCGCTCTTCGGATGGGGCGACGTGTTTATTCCGTTGTTTGATCTGGTGGTCTTCCTTTACGTCCCCATCGATCTCCGCATGACGCGCCTGCGTGCCCGCGAGATCGCGCGGTATGGCGAGGCGGCTATCGGCCCGGGCGGCGCGATGCACGCGGGCTCCACCGCGTTCTTGCAGTGGGCGGCGGGCTACGACGAGGGCGACCTCGAGAACGGCAGTGAGTACCGCTGCCTGCGGGTGCACAACGCGTGGCTCGCTGCCCTCCCCGGCCCGGTGCTGCGGCTCGAGGGCGCGGCAACGGTCGAGGCTAGCCTCACCCGCGTGCTGGCCGTGCTCGACTAGGAGGGCGCGCGCCTACTGCTTCTTCAGCTTCAGCTCCTCGTAGGGCGCGGAGTACGCGTGGCCGGGCACGAGAGACAGCCCGGGCTCCTCCACCCGCGGCCCGATGGCCCACAGGAAGGCCGACTCCATCAGCGGCGCGTGTGTCACGCGATCCACGATGAGCTTCTGGATCTGGTGCAGCATGGCCTCGCGCTTCTTCCGATCCAGCTCGCGCGACTGCCGCACGTAGAGGTCCTCGGCCTCGGGGATGAGGTTGTAGGAGTAGAAGCCGTCGCGCGTCACGTAGGGCTCGAGCCGCGTGGCCGCGTTGCCGGCGGGCGCCACCAGCGCCATGATCACGCCGGGAATCTTCTTCTCGCGCCACGCGGTGAGGAAGGCCGCGCGCTCCATGGTCTTCACCCGCGTGCGGATGCCCACCGCGCGGAGATAGTTGGCGATGGCCTCACCCATGGAGGAATAGGGCGGGAAGGGCGTGAAGTCACCTCCGTCAAACCCGTTCGGATAGCCCGCCTCGGCGAGCAGGCTCTTGGCCTTCGCCGGATCGTACGGATGTGGCGGCAGGTCCAGCGCGAATTCCATGGCCTTGGGGACGATGCCGCCGGACGGCCGCGCGAAGCCCAGCCATTCGGCGTCGCTCACCGACTTGCGATCCACGGCCAGGCTCGCGGCCAGGCGCACGCGCTGATCGTGCCACGGTGACTTCGCGTTCCCCTGCTCGGGAAAGTCGAGCCAGAACTTGCCCATGGACGGCAGCGGCGAGGCAACCTTCAAGCCGGGCGTCCGCTTGAGCTCCTCGGCGATGGGGCCGGTGACGAGATAGGCGATGTCGATCTCGCCGCGCTTCACCGCGGCGGCCCGCGTGGATTCGTCGGTGATGGTTCGCAGCACGAGTCGCTTGATGCTGGGCGGCTTGCGCCAGTAGCCCTCGAAAGCCTCCAGCACCAGATCGACGCCGGGATTGAACGAGATCACCTTGTACGGGCCCGCGCCGACCGGCGCCTTCTTGAAGCCCTCCTCGCCCACTTTCTCGACGTATTTCTTCGGCACGACCCAGCCGATGCCCGACGCGGTGGTGCCGAAGAACGCCATGAAGTCCGGCCACGGGTCCTTCAAGACGATCCGCAGGCGATGGGGATCCGGCGTCTGCACCTCCTTGACGCGGTCCTTGATGAGCTTGGCGGCGGCGCCCTTGTAGCGGTCGAAGGAGAACTTGGCGTCCTCGGACGTGAGCGGATCGCCGTTGTGGAACTTCACGCCCTTGCGCAGCACGAAGTCGTAGGTGAGCCCGTCGCGCGACACCGTCCACGACTCGGCGAGGCTCGGGCCCGAGGCGGCGCCCGCCATCGGCTTCACCAGCGCGTCGTGAATCGCGTAGAGCACCATGAAGGGCGTGACGAGCGCCTCCGTCTCCGCCGGATCGAGCCAGCGGGTGGCGAGCGTGACGTGAACGCCCCAGGTCATGGTGCCTTCCGGCGCGGCGGCCGCGGGTTCGGCGGCGGTGAACGTGAGCGCGGGCACCAGCGCGAGAGCGACGAGCAGCGAGCGGGCGATTCGGGTCCAGAGCATGGGATTCCTCCGTGGCGGCAGCGTACTCGGCGCGCGTGTGGCTGTCCAGCGCGAGCGGACTACTCCGGCTCCACTCCGAGGCCCACGCCGATCCGATTGGTGTAGTTGAAGTAACCGGTCAGGAGGGCTACCTCGAATACCTCCGCCTCGGATAGCCCGGCCGCGCGCAGCGCCGCCACGTCGTCCGCGCCCATCGCCCCCGGAGTCCGGGTGAGCTTGAGCGCGTAGGCGAGGATGGCGGCATCCGCCCCCTCGACTTTCTTGTCGGCGAGCGCCCGGGCCGGATCGGAGGCGAGCGCGGCCACCACGTCCTCGGGTACGCGGTGGGCGCGGAGCAGGCCCGCGTGCAGGACGGTGCAGTCGCGGCAGCCGTTCGTGGCGGAGACGGCCACCGTGATCAGCTCCTTACGCCGCTTGGCCAGGACGCCGAGGCGGGCCACGCGCTCGTAGAAGTCCAGGTGCGCGTGAAGGTGCGGCGGACTCACGCTGTAGGCGCGGTAGAAGGGGATGACGCGACCGAGAGCGCGGACGATGCGCGCGTACGCGTCCTTGAGAGCGCCCTCCGCGACGTCCTCGTGCGTCTCGCCGATCCAGCTCATGGAGAAGCCTCCGTGGGGAAGCAGTATATAGTGATCGTCCATGAAGGTCGTCCTCATCCCCGGCGACGGGATCGGGCCGGAGGTCGCCGCGGCGGCGCAGGAGGTCGTGGCGTCGGCGGGCGTCGCCATCGAGTGGGAGATCGCCCACGCGGGCGTTGCCGCTGCCGAGCGCTTCGGCGATCCCTTGCCGGAGGCCACACTCGAGGCGGTGCGGCGATACCGCGTGGCCCTCAAGGGCCCGTGCACCACACCCATCGGCGAGGGTTTTCGCTCAATCAACGTGCGCATGCGCCAGGGGCTCGACCTTTTCGCGAGCGTGCGGCCCGTGCGGACGCTTCCCGGAATCAAGGTTCCCTTCGAGCGAGTCGACCTCGTGGTGGTGCGCGAGAATACGGAAGGCCTCTATTCCGGCCTCGAGCACGTGGTGGTGCCGGGCGTGATCGAGAGCCTACGCATCGTGACCCGGGCCGCCGCCGAGCGGATCGTGCGCTTCGCCTTCGAGCTGGCCCGGCGCGAGGGCCGCCGGCGGGTGACCTTCTGCCACAAGGTGGACGTGCTGCGCCTGTCCGACGGGCTCTTCCTGGACGCCGCGCGCGCGGTGGCGGAGGGCTACCCCTTCATCGAGTTCGAGGAGCGCCGGATCGACAACCTCTGCATGGAGTTGGCGCTCGATCCCTCCCGCTTCGACGTGCTCGTGATGGAGAATCTCTTCGGCGACGTCATCAGCGATCTGTGTGCGGGACTGGTGGGCGGCCTCGGGGTCGTGCCCGGCGCCAACATCGGCACGCGCTACGCGGTGTTCGAGGCGGTGCACGGCAGCGCCCCCGACATCGCCGGCAAGGGGCTCGCCGATCCCATCGCGATCATCCGCTCCGCCGCGCTCCTGCTCGACCACATCGGCCAGCGCGAGGCGGCGCGGCGCATCGAGGTGGCCGTGGTCGACACGCTCGCGCGTGGGCGCGGGCTCACGCGCGACCTGGGCGGGCAGGGGACGACGCGAAGCCTCACCGACGAGATCCTCGCCAGCCTGAAACGCGGCGGGAGGGCGGCATGAGCCGCGAGATCGTCCTCGTCCAGGGGGGCGGCGTCGGGCTCGACGAGGCGGCGGCGGTGCGGCGCATTCTCGCCGCCGCCGGCGTGGACGCGCGGTGGCGGGAGCTCGAGGCGGGCGAGGCCGCCATGGCCAAGGGGCTGCCGGCCCTGCCCCCCGCCATGCTCGAGGCGGTGCGGACGGCGGGGCGCGCGCTCAAGACCAAGCTCCTGAACCCGCCGGGCAGCCTCGAGACCAACTTCAACGTCGAGCTCCGGCGGGCGCTCGGGCTCTTCGCCTCGGTGCGGCCGCTGCGCAACCTCGCCGGGTTGCCCGCCCGCTTCCGCGACGTGGACATCCTCCTCGTGCGTGAGATCACCGAGGACCTCTACGCCGCCGGCGAGCACGAGATCGTGCCGGGCGTGGTGCAGAGCATCAAGGTGGTGACGGAGGCGGCGTGCCGACGGGTCTGCGCCTTCGCCTTTGCTCTCGCCCGCGCGGAGGGCCGGAAGAGCATCCACTGCGTGCACAAGGCGAACATCCTCAAGCTCGCCGACGGCTTGTTCCTCGAGTGCTTCCGCGAGACCGCCCGCCAGTTCCCCGAGATTCAGCCGCGCGAGATGATCGTGGACAACTGTTGCATGCAGCTCGTGACCAACCCCGGCCAGTTCGAGGTGCTCGTGACGGGCAATCTCTACGGCGATCTCCTGAGCGACCTCGGCGCGGGCCTCGTCGGCGGGATCTCCGCCACTGTGGGCATCAACCACGGTCCGGCGCCGGGGAACGGCGCCGGGCTGCGTGTCTACGAGTCCATCCATGGGGCGCCCCGCGAGGTAGTGGGGCCCGATCGCGCCAACCCGCTGCCGCTGGCCTTCGCCGCCTGCGCCTTCCTGCGCGATGCGGGCGAGCCCGCGGCCGCCGAGCAAATCCGCGCCGCCGCCGAGCGCGTGCTCGTGCAAGGGCGCGTGCGCACCCGCGACCTCGGAGGCCAGGCGGGCACGCTCGAGATGGCGGAGGCGATCGCGGTCGCCCTGCGTGAGGGGCGGTGAGGGCGTGGCCATGACCGAGCCGGTGATCATCGGCGCCTACGCGGACGCCGGGCGCGCAGTGGCGGTGCTCGGGAGCCGAGCCGAGGCGCGGCGGGCCGCCGTCCTTCCGCGCGGCGCCGTGGACGACGACGCGCGGCTGACCCTGCGCGATGCCGGGATCGAGTGCCTCACCACGCTCGAGAACGGCGGGGCCGCGGACGCGGGCTGGCTGGCGCGCGAGCTGGCGGACACGCAGGGCTGGAGCTTGACCGACGCGGGCGCCTCCGCCGGCGCCGCGGGCGGCGCTCCCGGCGACGTGGTGGGCTGGTATGAGCTCCGCATCGCCCCTCACGCGCTCACCACCGATCGCCCCATCACGCGGCTGCACGGCGCCCGCGACTACATCGCCTCGTTCAACCTGCTCGGCCAGGGGCGACTCAATCAGCGCTGCGGCGAGCTCCTCTACGAGCGGCTCTCCGACGAGGGCATCGCGCCCGACGCCTCGTTCGACACGGTGGTGTGCTCGGAGTCCAAGGCGGTGGGCATGGTCCAAGTGCTGGTGGAGTCCTTCGGGCTCGACCGCTACGTGGTGCTGCGCAAGGGGCTCAAGAACTACATGCCGCGCGCGCCGCGCGCCCCGCTGGTCGAGGAGGCCACGAGTATCACCACCGCGGGCGCGCAGGCGCTCGTGCTCGACCCGCTCGACCTCCCCCTGGTGGAGGGCCGCCGGGTGCTCCTGGTGGACGACGTGGTCGCCACCGGCGGGACTGTTCGCGCGGCGTGCCGTTTGCTCGAGCGCGCGGGCGCCTCCGTCGCCGCCACCGCCACCGTCCTGCTCAAGGGCCCGGAGCCCGAGGTGCCCCGCTTCGTTGCGCTCGCGCGCCCGCTGCTCTAAGGAATCCCGTGGCCACCCGCTACTTCGAGGACTTCAAGGTCGGCGACGTCGTGGAAAGCGGCGCGCGCATCCTCACGACGGAGGAGATCCTCGCTTTCGCCCGCGAGTTCGACCCGCAGCCTTTTCAGACCGACGAGGCGGCCGCCCGCCACACCATGTACGGCGGCCTGATCGCCAGCGGCTGGCATTCCGGCTCGCTGATGATGCGGCTCTTCTACGACTCGCTGTTCCGCGAGGTGGCTTCGCTGGGTTCGCCGGGAATCGACGAGCTGCGCTGGGTCAAGCCCGTCCGCCCCGGCGACGCGCTCACCCTGCGCTCGACGGTGCTGGAGCTGATCCCTTCGCGCTCGAAGCCGGATCGCGGCCTCGTCCGGATGCACTGCGAGCTGCGCAATCACCACGGCGAGGTCGTGATGTCCATCAAGCCTCTGAACTTCATCGGGCGCCGTCCCGCCACTTGACACGAGGCCGCACTCCTGGTGGAATGCAACACATGTTGCCGCCGAGAAACAGCGATACGATCCTGCTAGGCCGAGCCGAGGTAGCATCCCTCCTCACCCCGGATGAGTGCCGGGAGGCCGTCCAGCGCGCCTTGATCCTGCACGCGGCGGGGCGCGCCACCCCGCCCGCGATCCTGAGCGTGCATGCGGAGGGCGGCGGATTCCACGTCAAGGCGGCACTGGTTCAGCTCGGGCGCCCGTACTTCGCGGCCAAGATCAACGCGAACTTTCCCGACAACCCAGCGCGCCTCGGCCTTCCCACGATCCAGGGGGTGGTCGTCCTCTGCGATGGGGACAGCGGGCGCCCCCTCGCCTTGCTGGACTCGATGGAGATCACCAGTCTGCGCACGGCGGCCACTACCGCGGTGGCGGTCCGGGCGCTCGCTCCCGCCGAGGCCCGCGTCCTCACGCTCGCCGGTTGCGGCGCCCAGGGGGCGGCGCATCTCCGGGCGCTCGTCCGCGTGCTGCGCCTCGAGCATGCCTGGGTGCACGACCTCGATCTGGCCCGCGCGCGGCGCTTCGCGCAGCAGATGACGGCGGAGCTCGGGCTCCCGGTGGAGGCGGTGGCGAATCTGGTCGATGCCACTCGAAGGAGCCAGGTCTGCGTGACGTGCACCACCTCGCGGACGCCGCTCCTGTCCCGGGGGGATGTCGCGCCCGGGACGTTCGTGGCCGCCGTGGGCGCCGACAATCCCGACAAGCACGAGATCGCGGCCGATCTCCTCGCCTCGAGTGCCGTGGTGGTGGACAGCCTCGAGCAGTGCGCTACCATCGGCGATCTGCACCATGCCATCGCCGCCGGCGTCATGAAGCGGGACGACGTCCGCGCCGAGCTCGGCGAGGTGGTGGCGGGCGTCCGACCGGGCCGGCGCGCCGCGGACGAGGTGGTCGTGTTCGACAGCTCGGGCGTCGCGCTCGGCGACGTGGCGGCGGCCGCGGCGGCGTACGAGAAGGCGCTCCGCGAGGGCGCCGGACTCCTCTGGGCGCCCGCGGCCTGACGGCCCTCAGGCCTTCTCGACGCGCGCTTCGATCGTGGGGTGCGCGGCCCGGCGGGTCGCGTACCAGGCGCCGATGAGCCCGCCGCCCAGGGCGAAGAGCGTCTCGCCGCTGAGTTGCCACAGAACAGCGGGCGCGGCCGCGGCGAAGGCCGGCCAGCTCACCTGCTGGCCCGTGCGCTGCGCCTGCTCCTGGACGTGGTACGCCACCAGCAAGAGCTCGCCGAGGAGCACCGAGGCCACCGTGAAGAGCGCGGCGGTGCCCTGGATGAGCGGCCCGCCCTTGCCCGCCGCCCGGGCCGTTCCCCAGCCGATGAGGATCCCCGCGCCGATAGCCACCAGCCAGACGACGCGGTTGGTGGCGATGGCGATGCCCGCCCAGGCCACCGCGCCGACCACTGCGAGTACGGCGGCCGCGAGCACCGCCAGGGGCAGGTTCGTCGGCGCCGCGTCGTAGCGCTCGATGGCCTGTCGGACCTCGTGCCCGAGCCGCTCGGCGCAGGCGGGGCACACGAGATCCACCACGTCGTTGAGGAGCACGGGCTCGGCGCCGCCCTCGCTGCCACAGAGCCGGCACCTTGCGGGGGCGGGCGGGCTCGCGGTCTGGACCGCGCGCAGGAGGGCCTCGACCTCGCCCGTCACCGCCTCGGCGCCGGGCTGTCGGAAGAACATCACGGGATGCCGGTGGACGACGAGCCCGTCCTCGACCTTGACCCGCTTGGCCTTGACGCCCTTGGCCGCCACCTCGGCGGACCGCCCGATCGCTTCGCGCACGGCAGGATCGCGCGCGGGGTCGCCGTGCCGGATGATCTCGACGATGCAGTCGCTGTTGCCGTTGCGGCCGCAGGCCAACTCCACGAGATAGCCGTCACGCACGCCGTAGGCGAGCTGCTTGTCCGGCACGCTCCTGAGCCCGAGCCGCGATCCGGCCTGAGCGACGGTATCCGCGAGGCTGGCCATGGACCCCTCCCTGGCTCCGAGCGTAGGCGGCCGGCCGGGCGAGGGGGTCAAGAAATCGGCCTTGACATCGGGGAAGGCTGGAGGCATGATGCAACATACGTTGCATAGATGAAACATAATGCAGATACACGATGGAGGACACCATGAAATGGGTAACCCGAGAAAAGGCGCGCGTGGATCGGATCGCCTGCCCCTGGCTCATCAGCCGCTTCGTGGACAAGGAGCCGACCTTCCTCTTCGTCCCCCCGAGCGAGGTGATGGGGGTGGCGACGCGCGAAGCGGCCATCCCGTATGACGTGCCGGGGGTGGAGCTCGGCCACCACGGCGAGCGCTGCTCGTTCGACGCTTTCCTGGACAAGTACGATCTCGACGAGCCCGCCTTGGCCGACCTCGCCCTCATCGTGCGCGGAGCCGACACGGATGCCCGCACCCTCACCCCCGAGTCTGCGGGCCTCTACGCCGCCGCCTCCGGCTTTCGGGCGATGAGCGCGGACGACTTCGCCAACATGGCGGCGCAGTTCCCCATGTACGACGCGCTCTACGCCTACTGCCGCGCCCGGCGCGCGGGGGCGGAGCGCTGATGCAGGGAGCGGGCGCCGAGGCGGGCTGGCTCGTTCTCATCGTGCGCCTGCCCCCGCACCCCTCGAGCCTGCGTGTGCGCGCCTGGCGCAAGCTCCGCGCCATGGGGGCGGTGGCGCTCAAGAGCAGCGTGTATCTCATGCCGTGGAGCCTCGAGCACACCGAGCGCTTCGAGTGGCTCTCGCAGGAGATACAGCGGGACGGCGGCGATGCCACGCTGCTCAAGGTCGACCGGATCGAGAACATGCCACCGGCGGACGTGATCCGCCTCTTCCACGACGCGCGCAACCGTGACTACGCGGACCTCACCGCGCGGTACCGCAAGCTCGCCAAGGGCCTGGAGGGCCGGGCGACGGGCCGCGCGGTGGTGAAGCGCGAGGACGAGATGCGCCGGCTGGGCCGCGAGCTCGAGCGGCTCCGCGCGATCGACTTTTTCGAGTCCCCGGGGGCCCGCGAGGCAACCCGGGTCAAGGAGACCATAGAGATGCGACAGAGCCCTCCGAAGGGGCGGGCCGCGGAGCGCGCCCCCCTCACGCCGCTCACCGAGCTGCGAGGCCGCCGCTGGGCGACGCGGCCGCGCCCCCACGTGGACCGGATCGCCTCCGCGTGGCTCATCAAGCGCTTCGTCGACCCGTCCGCGGAATTCCTCTTCGCCGCGCCGGCGGACTTTCCCGCCGACGCCATCCCGTTCGACACCCTCGGCGCGGAGTTCGGCCATCAGGGAGAGGATTGCACGTTCGAGACCCTGCTCAAACGGTCCGGCCTGCGCGACCGCCGGCTCGCCGTGCTCGCCGAGATCGTCCACGAGGCGGACCTGCGGGACGACAAGTTCGACCGCGAGGAGGCCCGCGGCATCGACGCCGCCCTGCGCGGGGTGCTCGCCGCCCTCAAGGACGACCACGACGCGCTCGCCCACGGCATGACCCTCTTCGACGGGCTCTACGCCTCCATCGGCGAGACGCCGTGACCGACGCCTCCCGCCCTTCCGGGCGGCAGCTCGTGCGCTACTTCCTCTACCTCGGGAGCCTCGGCTTCGGGGGGCCGGCCGCCCTCATCGGCGCGATGCAGCGCGACCTCGTGGAGAAGCGCGGGTGGTTCACGCTGGAGGAGTACAAGAAAGGCCTGGTCCTCTCCCAGATCGCGCCCGGCCCGCTCGCCGCGCAGCTCGCGATCTGCCTGGGCTTCATTCACTCGCGCGTGTGGGGGGCCACCCTCGTCGGGCTGGCCTTCATCCTCCCCTCGTACCTCATGACGGTGGTGATCGGGATGATCTATGTCCGCTACGGGGGGCTCACGTGGATGCAGGCCGTCTTCTACGGGGTGGGCGCAACCGTGATCGCGATCATCACGCGGGCCGCGTGGAAGCTCAACCTCACCACCAATGGCCGAGACCGCCTGCTGTGGGCGATCGGGGTGGTGAGCGCCGTGCTCACCGTGATCACCGAGTCGGAGGGGGCCCTCGTCTTCCTCGCCGCCGGCGTGCTGGTGATGCTGGTGCAGGCCCCGCCCGCCTGGCTACGGCGCGCCCGGGGTGCCACGGCCTCCCTCTGGGCCGTCATCCCGCTCTGGCTCTACCAGGGGCTGGGCGAGCCCGCCCCCGCCGACGTGATCTGGAAGCTCCTGGGCTTCTTCGCCAAGGCCGGTGCCTTCGTGTTCGGCAGCGGGCTGGCCATCGTGCCCTTCCTCTATGGTGGCGTGGTCCAGGAGTATCGCTGGCTGAACGATCAGCAGTTCCTAGACGCGGTCGCGGTGGCCATGATCACCCCGGGCCCCGTCGTGATCACGGTGGCCTTCATCGGGTATCTCGTGGCCGGGCAGGTCGGTGCGCTCGTCGCGGCCATCGGCGTGTTCCTCCCCGTCTACTTCTTCGTGATCATCCCGTACCCCTGGTTCGACCGCTGGAGTGGCAACCCGCAGCTCCGGGCCTTCGTGAACGGCGTCACTGCCGCCACGACGGGCGCCATCGCGGGGGCGTGCGTCGTACTCGCCCGGCGCGCGATCTTCGACGTTCCCACCCTTATCATCGGCGCCGTCGCCCTCCTGGTGATCTGGCGCTTCAAGGTGCCCGAGCCACTTCTCATCGCCGGCGGCGCTGCGGTGGGCCTGCTGGCCTTCGGGCTGAAGGGATAGCCATGACGCGGAAAGTGGTCTTCGTCTGTCTACACGGAGCGGCCAAGAGCGTGGTGGCCGCCGAGCACTTCAAGCGTCTGGCCGCCGACCGCGGGCTCGCCGTCGACGTGCGCGCCCGCGGGACCGAGCCCGACCCCGAACTGACGCCCGCCGCGGTCGCCGGACTGCGTGCGGACGGCCTCGACGTGGGCGGCGCGCGGCCCCGCCTGGTGACACGGGGGGACCTCGCGGGAGCTTGGCGGGTGGTGGAGTTCGGCTGCGACCTCACCGCGCTGGCGGCCCCGGGTGCGGCGATCGAGCGCTGGGACGTGTCCGCGGTGAGCGAGGGCTATGCGGCGGCCCGCGACGCCATGACCCCGCGTCTTCACCGGCTCCTCGCCGAGGGCCTTCAGGAAACGGAGCCAGGCAAGGTCTCGTAGGGCCGAAGTCCGATACGACCAAGGTCCTATTCCGGGCCACCGCTCACGGGGCGATCCTTCGTCAGGCTGAACGACGGGCCGACAAGGAGACCCGCATGGATGTCAGCGCCTACGCCGAGACGCTGAAGGAAAATCCGGCGACGTAGCATGGCCGGGGCGCGGCTCGCTGCTCTCGTTTCGATCGCGCTGGCATTCGGCACGACGGCAGCCCGCGCCCAGGACCGGCTGCCCTCCTGGAACGACGGGCCCTCGAAGACGGCCGTCGTCGACTTCGTCGCGAGGGTCACCACGAAGGGCAGCCCCGATTTCGTGCCGGTTCCCGAGCGCGTCGCCGTCTTCGACAATGACGGCACGCTGTGGGCGGAGCGGCCCTTGTACGCTCAGCTGGCCTTCGCACTTGACCGCGCGAAGGCGCTGGCGCCGCCCCACGATTCCTGGCTCCGCATGGTGATGGCCACGCACGCCGGCATGACGCCGGCGGAGCTCGATCAGATCGTGGCCATCGCCCCGAAAGCCGTGTATCAGCCCATGCTCGAGCTGCTCGCCTATCTCCGGTCGCACGGCTTCAAGACGTTCGTCGTATCGGAGGGAGGCATCGAGCTCGTGCGCGCGACCGGGCGGGCCTACAGCCTTCCCCCCGACCCGGTCGCGGGGCGCCGCCACACGCACGGCGCAGGCGCGCGCTTGATGATGGTGGTGCAGCACGACGAGGTCGCGCGCGATAGCGAGGCCCTCATGACCCTCGCGAAGAAGAATGGCCTGAACGTGGTCAGCATGAAGAACGACTGGAAGCGCGTCGTCCCGCTCGCCCCGCCCCGCTGAGCGCACGACCGATCTAGCCCCCCGCGACGGCTGTGGGTAGGGTCTCGACCTCGCCGATAGCACGAGGGATGGTGGTGGCGCGCCTCCCTTCCGGCGCCATTGGCCGCTCGATCCCTGTGCTATTCTTGGGATCGTCGCCCCGCCAGGAAGTTCCCCGAAGCCGGGCGTGAGTTTCGATCGTGCGAGAGTGGCGGAACTGGCAGACGCGCTGGACTTAGGATCCAGAGGGTCACACCCGTGGGGGTTCAACTCCCCCCTCTCGCACCAATCCAGTCAGGAGCCACGATGAAAGTCGCCGTCGAGGAGATGGGAGCGTGCAAGCGCCGCCTGCAGGTCGAGGAGGCGCCCGAGGTGGTGGCCGCGGCCTGGGAGAAGGCCTTCAACCGCGTGCAGCGCGAGGCGCGGCTCCCCGGCTTCCGCAAGGGCAAGGTCCCCCGCAGCATGATCAAGCTGCACTTCTCCGATGACGTGAAGCAGGAAGTCGCCCGCAGCCTGATCCCCGAGGTGTACCGCCAGGCTCTCGACGAGACACGGCTCAAGCCTGTCGAGGAGCCGGACCTGCAGGAAGTGACCCTCGAGGAGAACGCGCCCCTGTCCTTCTCGGCGGTGGTCGAGATCAAGCCCGCCATCACTCTCGGCGCCTACACGGGCATGGCCATCACTCATGCGCCCAAGCCGCTCGGCGACGAGGAGGTGGACGAGGCGATCAACCACTTCCGCGAGCAGCACGCGGAGTTCCGCGCGGTGGAGCGGCCCGCCGACCTCGGCGACCTCGTCATCATGGACTACACGCTCACGCCCGAAGGCATGGACCCGCGCGAGGAGAAGGACTACAGCTTCCTCCTCGGCCAGGGCAGCGTACTGCCCGAGATCGAGGAGGCGGTGATCGGATTAGCCGCCGGCGGAAGCCGAACGATCCGGCTCAAGTTCGCCGAGGACCACCGCAACGAGGCCCTGCGCGGCAAGTCGGGCGAGGCGACGGTGATGGTGAAGGATGTCAAGGAGAAGATTCTGCCCGCCGTCGACGACGAGTTCGCCAAGGGAATGGGTGCGTTCGAGACGCTGGACGCGCTGAAGGAGGCCCTCCGTAAGGACCTGCAGGCCCGGCGCGACCGCGAGAATCGCCATGGGCTCGAGGACGCGGTGGTGGAGTCCCTCCTCGGCTCCCACGAGTTCCAGGTGCCCGAGTCCCTCGTGCTCCGGCAGGTCGGGCACCAGATCGAGCACACCCGCGAGCGGCTCCGGCGCCAGGGCGTGAACCCCGACCAGCTGCCCTGGGACTACAAGAAGCTCCTCGAGGACCTCAAGCCCGGCGCGGAGAAGGCGGTCAAGCGGGCCCTCATCCTCGAGGCCATCGCCGACAAGGAAGGCCTGGCCCCGGCCGATGACCAGGTGGACGCCGAGGTGGAGCGGATTGCCCAGGCCTCCCAGCGGCCGGCCCCGGCGGTGAAGCGCATGATGGAGCAGAGCGGCGACCTGGACAGCCTCCGGTACTCCCTGCGAGAGGCGCGGACTCTCGATTTTCTGATCGAGAAGGCCCAGATCACTGCCTGAGGTACACTACTGAACATGGCAAGGAGGCGTCCGATGGGCCTGGTTCCGATGGTGGTCGAGCAGACGCCCCGCGGGGAGCGGGCGTTCGACATCTTCTCGCGGCTCCTCAAGGAGCGCATCATCTTCCTCCCGACCTATATCGAGGACGAGATCGCAAACCTCGTCATCGCGCAGATGCTTTTCCTCGAGGCGGATGATCCCGACAAGGACATCAACCTCTACATCAACTCGCCGGGCGGTTCGGTGACAGCGGGGATGGCCATCTACGACACCATGCAGTACGTGAAGCCGGACATCTCCACGATCTGCATGGGCCAGGCTGCCTCCATGGGTGCCCTCCTCCTCACTGCGGGGGCCAAGGGCAAGCGCTTCGCGCTGCCGCACTCGCGCATCATGATCCACCAGCCGCTCGGCGGCGTGCAGGGTCAGGCCACCGACATCGACATCCAGGCCAAGGAGATCCTCCGCATGCGCGAGGAGCTCAACCGCATCCTCGTGCACCACACCAGCCAGTCCATGGAAAAGATCCAGCGAGACACCGACCGCGACTTCTTCATGACCGCGGAGCAGGCGAAGGAATACCGGATCGTCGACGAGGTGATCTCCTCCAAGCCGACGCCCCGTCCCGTGAGCGACGTGGCCGTCGCCGCCGTGGCCGCCGTGGCCGCCCAGAAGTAGCGCATGGCCCGCCAGCGCGAGGGCGGCGGATCGCTGAAGTGCTCGTTCTGCGGCAAGAGCCAGAACGACGTCCGCAAGCTTATCGCGGGGCCCACCGTCTACATCTGCGACGAGTGTATCGAGCTCTGTAACGACATCATCGCGGAGGAGTGGGAGGAGGAGAAGAGTCGAGAGATCCGGAGCCTCCCTAAGCCCTCCGAGATCAAGCAGGTGCTGGATCAGTACGTGATCGGGCAGGAGCGGGCCAAGAAGATCCTCGCGGTGGCGGTCCACAACCACTACAAGCGTATCGAGGCCGGCGCCGACGCGGGCGAGGTGGAGCTCCAGAAGGCCAACATCCTCCTCATCGGCCCCACCGGTTCGGGTAAGACTCTCCTCGCCCAGACCCTCGCCAAGATGCTGCAGGTCCCGTTCACTATCGCGGATGCCACCACCCTTACCGAGGCCGGCTACGTGGGCGAGGACGTGGAGAACATCATCCTGCGCCTGCTCCAGGCCGCCGACTACGACGTGGAGCGTGCCCAGCGCGGCATCGTCTACATCGACGAGATCGACAAGATCGCGCGCAAGTCGGAAAACCCCTCCATTACCAGAGATGTTTCCGGCGAGGGCGTGCAGCAGGCGCTTCTGAAGATCCTCGAGGGCACGGTGGCCAACGTGCCGCCGCAGGGTGGGCGCAAGCACCCCCACCAGGAATTTATTCAGGTAGATACGACGAACGTTCTTTTCGTCTGCGGCGGCGCCTTCGTGGGCATCGACAAGATCGTCGAGAGCCGGGTGGGCAAGAGCGGGATGGGCTTCGGCGCCGAGGTGAAGAGCCGCGAGGAGCGCCGCGTGGGCGACCTTCTTGCCATGGTTCAGCCGGAGGATCTGCTGAAATTCGGTATGATCCCCGAGTTCGTGGGCCGGCTGCCGGTGGTGGCCACGCTCCACGACCTCGACGAGCAGGCGCTGATCCGTATCCTCAAGGAGCCGAAGAACGCCGTCATCAAGCAGTACCAGAAGTACTTCGAGCTGGAGCGCGTGCGGCTAAAGTTCACCGACGACGCGGTGGCCGCGGTGGCACGCGAGGCGATGAAGCGGGGGACCGGCGCCCGCGGGCTTCGCGCGGTGCTGGAGGAGGTCATGCTCGAGGTGATGTACGAGCTGCCGTCCATCCCCGGGCTCAAGGAGTGCATCATGACGCGCGAGGTCATCCTGTCGCGCGAGCGGCCGATTCTGATTCAGGAGCAGAAGGAGCAGTCGGCGTAGTTTCGTCGCGGGAGGGCAGCTGGGGGGCGGGGCCGGGGCGGGCTCGCTTGCTCGGTACAGCACTCGCCGCGAGCCCGCCCCGGCCCCGCCCCCCAGCTGCCCTCACAGCCGACAACTTCGCTGAGGCTCGTTAGCTGCCTGATTCGGCTTCTAGGTAGGCGAGGGGAATCGTCAGGTTTAGCTCGCCGCGTTCCGCGGCTCGGTTGTTCAACCTGCGCTCGATGTGCGAGAAGACGTCGTGCTCTGTGTCCCGAGTCACTATGGTGCGCCAGCCTTCTAGGAAGCCTAGGCGGATGAAGTAGTGGTGGAAGAGGGCGGTGCCGTCGGCGAAGCGCATGGGGAAGTTGCGCTCGACTGCGCGCGTCACCCGGAACCCGGCGCGCTCCAGCCGCGCGCCGATGGTCGCGACGGTGCCGCGGTGGGCGATGTGGCGGTGGAGGGCGGCTTGGGCTTCCGTCGCGTTGCGTTCGGCGAGGACTTCGGCGAAGAGCTGGTAGAGCTCGGCCATGTGGCCTTCGATGTTGGTGGTGAGGGCGAGGCGGCCGCCGGGCTTCAGGACGCGTCGGCACTCGGCGAGGACGGCGTCGGGGTCGGCGAAGTTGTTGATGCCGAGGTTGGAGACGACCAGATCGAAGCGGGAGTCGGGGTAGGGCATGGCGGCGCCGTCGCCTCGCGTGAGGGTGATATTGGCGACGCCGATCACACCGGCCTTGAAGCGCGCGCGGGCGAGGGCCGCGCCCCAGGGGTCGAGCCCGTGGACGACGGCGGGGCGGCCGAGCCGCTGGGCCAGCTCGAGGAGCGGGAAGCCGGTGCCGCAACCCACGTCGAGCACGGTGGCGCCCCGGGGCAGCGGCAGGTACTCGAGGAGGAAGAGGCCCGCCATCGCGCACCATAGCGGCAGCTCGTCGAAGGCGGCTACCGTATCCGGCGCGGTGAAGTCCGGCGTTCCCCGCGCGAGGTACTCCGTCACACCAGGAAGCGGTCGTCCACCGGGATCTGATAGGCCTCGGCGAGGGCGTTGGTCTCGCTCGCCATCCCCACCACCGCCAGCAGCTCGCCCAGCATCGCCTCCGTCATGCCCGCCTTGCGGGCGGAGGCGGTGTGGGAATGGATGCAGTACGAGCAGCTGTGGGCGGCGCTCACCGCGAGGTAGAGCATCTCCTTGGTGAGCGGGTCGAGCGCGCCCGGCTCCATGGTCTGCTTGACGCTCTCCCACGTGCGCCGGAGCGTTGGCGGATGGTGGGCGAGGGCCTTCCAGAAGTTGTTCACCCAGTCGGTCTTGCGGGTGGCCATGATGTCGTCGTAGACGGCGCGCACCTCTGGCGACGCCTCCGCGTACTCGATCAGCTTCACCGTCGTCATGGGGACAGGGTCCTCGTCACCGGCCGCCCCGCGCCCGCGGGCGCACGGAGTGGCGCATCCAGATATTGGGCTCCACGTAGATCCCGCGGCCACGCGCGCGATCCATGGTCACGGGGTTGAACGCGCCGGGCACGACGTAGCGGCCGCTCACCGGGAAGGCGAGCCCCGTCCACTCCTCCCACTGCGTCAGGGGCGCCTCCACCACCATCGCCCGCCGCGCGATACGGACGACGCGCGCCCCCAGGCGCCAGTGCACCCGGAGCCAGGGATCGAAGGGACCGCCGCCCGGCGCCCGCCACCGGAGGTATTGCGTCAAGGGGACGAGGGGGTAGCGGCCCTTCCAGTTGGGACGCACCGGCGCCACCAGCGTCCGGAATCCGTGGCGCGCGGCGATGCGGCTCATCTCCTGGACCACGCGCCGGCTGAGGCCCTTGCCGCGCAGCCGCTGGTCCACCACCGCGGCGAGGGCGGACATGGCATTGGGCGCGCGACCCCGCCGGCGGTCGGCGATGCCGCGCGCGACGACCTCCGAGATTCGGTGCGGAAGGTCGGCGGCGGTGCCGTCCCAGTGGAAGGGGACGGTGTCGCCCACTGCCACCACGCGCCCCCGCTCGTCCCAGAGCCCGAGCTGGAAGTCGGCGAAGTCGCGCCCGCGCACGACCTCGTCGAAGAGCGGGTTCAACTCGGCGTCCTCGAGGAACCGCGGCCAGGCGCCGCTCCAGTGCAGGCGCCGGTTGTGGCGCGCCAGCTCGGGACGCTCGGCGAGGGTGTGCACGGTCACGCGCATCGTGGGTCCGCGCGCCAGTATGCCAGAATACGCGCGATGACCGGGGGCCTCGCGCGCGCGCTCGCCTTGCTCGCCCTGGCCGCGCTCTCGTCCGCCATGCCGGCGCGCGCGGAGATCCCGGAGCCGGGCCTCCGCGAGCAGCACTGGTCGCTGGAGGCGGCCCGGCGCCATTTCGAGGCCGGCCGCTTCGACCAGGCCCTCGGCGCCTTCGAGGCGGCGGCCCGCGAAGGCTCGGCCGCGCTGCCGTCGGAGGCCCTGCGCCAGTGGGGTGTGGCCGCCTCGGAGGCGGGTTGGCCCCTCACCGCGTGGATACGCCTCCGTCAGTACCTGGGCACGCCCGAGGCCGCGGCGGCGGGCTCCGCTGTAGCCGAAGCCCTCGCCGCCCGCATCGAGCGCGCGCGGGCGGTGCTGGTCGCGGGCGCCGCCCGGCGCTCGCGCGTGGTGGCCATCGCCGACCGCCGCGACTTCGACGAGCCGGCCGAGCGCCTGGTCATCCGCCTCGTCGCGCGCGATGGCGTGACGACGGTGGAGGCGCTGGTGCGCGTGGGACGAGGCGGGCCGGCCTGGGAGCGCACCGGCGAGATACCCTCCGAGGTCTACGTGGCGCTGGTGATGCGGCTCCTCGATGCCCCCGCGGTGATCGCCGATCAGCCCATCCAGGTCTTCGATCCCAATGCGCCCGGGCCACGGCGCGCCGTGGCCCTCCGTATCGTCGTGGGCGACGAGGAGCGCGCGCTCCAGGCTCTTCGCGGGGCGCCGTACGAGGCGCTCCAACCCCTGGTGGCCCTCGTCGCCGAGTTCGCCCGCGCCGCTCCGGAGAACTAATGCCCCCTGGCACGCTCTACGTCGTCGCCACGCCCATCGGCAACCTCGAGGACATTACGCTCCGGGCCCTCCGCACCCTCAAGGAGGTGGCCCTCGTCGCCTGCGAGGATACGCGCCGGACGCGCACTCTCCTGAGCCACTTCGGCATCTCGGTGCCGGTGACGAGCTACTTCGAGCACAACAAGCGGGTGAAGGGCGAGGTGATCTTGCGCGCGCTCCGGGACGGCAAATCGGTGGCTCTCGTCACCGACGCCGGGACGCCCGGCATCTCCGACCCGGGTTTCCTGCTCGTCAAGCAGGCGCGGGCGGAGGCCATTCCGGTGACGCCGATCCCCGGACCGTCCGCGGTGATCACGCTGCTGTCGGCGGCCGGCGTGCCCGCCGATGGGTTTCTCTTCGCGGGCTTCCTGCCCGTCAAGCCCGGCCGTCGCTTGAATCGTCTGCGGGCCCTTCGCGAGCTCGAGACCACCATCGTCTGCTACGAGTCCCCGCACCGCATCCTCGCCTCCCTCGCGGCCATCGCGGAGGTGTTCGGCGCCGCGCGTCTGGTCGTGGGGCGAGAGCTCACCAAGCAGTTCGAGGAGATCGTGGAAGGCACGGCGACGGAGCTCGCGGAGCGGTTCGCCGGCGGCACCGCGCGGGGCGAGTTCACCCTGGTGATCCCGTTCGCGAAGCTGGACGCGGAGGAGCCATGAAGCGGCCCCCGCATCCCGTATACTAGAGCGCCATGCGTATCCCTCGAGCCCTGACCATTGCCGGCTCGGACTCCGGCGGCGGGGCCGGCATCCAGGCGGATCTCAAGACGTTCTCGGCGTTCCGCGTCTTCGGCACCTCGGTGATCACCGCGGTGACGGCGCAGAACTCTCTGGGCGTGCAGGGCGTGGAGAATCTCCCCCCCGCGTTCGTCGCCCGTCAGCTCCGCTCCGTGCTCGAGGACTTCGGCGCCGACGCCGCGAAATGCGGCATGCTCTCCACCGCGCCCATCATCGAGGCCATCGCGGAGGTGCTGCGTGAGCGGCCGGTCCCGAACCTGGTGGTGGATCCGGTGATGGTGGCCAAGTCGGGCGACCCCCTCCTGCGCCCCGACGCCCGTCAGGCGTTGATCACACGCATTCTTCCGATGGCGCTCGTGGTGACGCCGAATCTCCCCGAGGCGGAGGCGCTCACCGGGCATCCGGTGACGGATCGGGCGGGCATGGAGGAGGCGGCGCGGCGCATCCGGGCCCTCGGCCCGCGCCATGTCCTCGTGAAAGGCGGGCATCTCAAGGGCGACGCGGTGGATCTCCTGTGGGACGGCCGCGCCTTCCAGGAGTTCTCCGTACCGCGCGTAGACTCGCCCAACACCCACGGCACCGGCTGCACCCTTTCCGCCGCCATTGCCGCCGGGCTCGCGCTGGGACAGTCGCTTCCCGACGCGGTGGCGCGCGCCAAGGCCTATGTCACGGCGGCCATCCGCGAAGGCTTCCAGGCCGGCCGCGGCGTCGGCCAGCTCCGACACTTCCTCGCCGAGTGGTGATGGCCGACACCGACACCGCCGAAGGCAAGATGTCCTTCCTGGAGCACCTGGGAGAGCTGCGGACGCGTATCGTCTGGAGCCTCATCCCCACCATCGTCGGGCTCCTCGTGGCCTTCCGCTTCTCGGACCGCATCCTCCTCTATCTGCGGCGCCCCCTCGACAAGGCGGGCGTGCAGCTGGTCGCCCTGACCCCCACCGAGTCCTTCTGGACGAGCATGAAGATCTCCATGGTGGCGGGCGTCATCCTCGCCATGCCCATCATCCTCTGGCAGGTGTGGGCCTTCATCGCGCCGGGGCTCCACCGGCACGAGCGGCGGTTCGCCGCCCCCTTCGTGCTCATCGGTTCGATCCTTTTCCTGATCGGCGCCAGCTTCGCGCTCCTCGTGGTGGTGCCGTTCGCGCTGCAGTTCCTCCTGAACTTCGGCAAGGAGCAGGGCATCACCCCGATGATCTCCGTCTCGAGCCACGTGGACTTCATCATCAAGTTCACGCTGGCCTTCGGCCTCGTGTTCGAGCTTCCGCTGGCGCTCACCATGCTGTCGCGCATGGGGCTGGTGACGCCGCAGTTCCTGTCCAAGAACCGCAAGTACGCCATCCTGATCAACTTCGTCATCGCGGCCATGCTCACCCCGACGCCGGACATCCTGAACCAGAGCCTCATGGCGGGGCCGCTCATCGTGCTCTACGAGGTGGGGATTCTCTCCGCGCGCATCTTCGGGAAGCGCAAGCGCAAGCCGGCGCCCGTGCCGGCGGAGGAGCCGCCGGTGGAGACGCCCCCCTCGGAGCCCACCGCGTGAGCCCGCTCGAGTTCACCTCGCTCGACCTGCCCGAGCCCGTCCTCGCAGGGGTGCGGGACGCCGGCTTCGTGGGCACGACCGCCATCCAGGAAGCCGCGCTGCCGCTGGCGCTCAAGGGCAAGGACGTGGCCGGCCAGTCGCAGACGGGCACGGGCAAGACCGCCGCGTTCCTGATCGCCGCCTTCACGCGCTGCCTGCGCACGCCGGCGCCGCCGCGGAGCGGGGTGACGGCCCCGCGCGTCCTCATCATCGCGCCGACGCGCGAGCTGGTGGTGCAGATCGAGGCCGACGCGCGGCTCCTCGGCAGCCACACCGGGCTGCGGATCCTCTCCGTCTACGGCGGCATCGACTACAACAAGCAGCGCGAGGAGCTGCGCGAGGGCGCGGACGTGCTCGTGGGCACCCCGGGGCGTCTCATCGACTATCTGAAGCAGCACATCTGGTCGCCGGGCAAGGTCGAGGTGCTCGTCATCGACGAGGCCGATCGGATGTTCGACATGGGCTTCATCGCCGATCTGCGCTTCATCCTGCGCCGGCTGCCCAAGCCGGAGAAGCGCCAGTCCTTCCTCTTCTCCGCCACGCTGTCCTTCCGAGTCATGGAGCTGACGTGGGAGTTCATGAACAATCCCACCCAGATCACGATCACGCCCCAGCAGAAGACGGCCGAGAACGCGGAGCAGATGCTCTACCACGTGGGCCGCGAGGAGAAATTCAACCTGCTGCTCGGCCTCCTGCGCCGCGAAGGCGGTAGCCGCATCCTCATCTTCGCGAATACCCGGGAGGAGGCCCGGCGGCTCGAGGATCGTCTCGGCCGCAACGGTTGGGTGGCGCGTGCCCTCACCGGCGACGTAGACCAGAAAAAGCGGCTCAAGATCCTCGCCGACTTCAAGGAAGGGGAGCTGCCCATCTTGGTGGCCACCGACGTGGCCTCCCGCGGCCTCCACATCGAGGGCGTGAGCCACGTCGTCAACTGGGATTTGCCGCAGGACGCCGAGGACTACGTGCATCGCATCGGCCGCACCGCCCGCGCCGGCGCGGCGGGCAAGGCGCTGAGCCTGGTGGACGAGGCGGGCGCGCTGGCGCTCGAGCCCATCGAGAAGTTCATCAGCCAGAAGATCCCGGTGGAGTGGGCCGAGGACGATCTTTACCTGCCCGAGATCAAGCCCACCAGCGAGGAGCGCCGGCGCTATGCCGAGGAGAAGCGTGCTCGCATGGCTGCGCGCGGCGGACGCCCCGGAGACCGGCGCGGGGTCGGCGGTGGTGGCGGGGGCGGGCGCGGTGGGCGTCTCGGCGGCGGGCGGGGCGGTGGCCGCCCCGGCGGAGGGTCGCGCGGGCGCTGACGTTCGCCGCGCGCCGGTCACGCGATGACTCGCGCGCTCGACCTCAGCTTGTCCGACCCCGAGCGCCGCTGGGCGGCGAGCCTCACCGCGGCATGGAGCGATCTCCTCTATAGCCCGGGCCCCGGCTTCGCGAGCCCGCTCGAGCCCGGCCTCTTCCGCGCCAGTCTGGTCGTGGTGCCCGCCGGCGCGGTAGCGGTGCGCATCACCTCGTTGGTGGTTCCCGCCTTCGGCGGCGAGGTGTGCCGCCTGAGCCTCGAGCCCGTCCCCGCCTTGCCCCACGAGGCCTTCGGCTCCTTCTTCGAGCCGGCGCGCCGCGGGCGCGTGTGGGCCATGGGCGTGGACCGTCAGACGGGAGCGGCGCGGGCGCCCGACGAGAAGGGCTGGTTCTACGAAGGGCCCGCGCTGGCGGCGGGGCTGGGCGAGATGGCGCGCGTCCGCATTCTGCGCGAGCAGGTCCGCGGGGGCGCCGGCGAGGGGGCCTACGGCTGGACCGCCGACCGGGGCCTCGTGCTGACGAGCGCGACCGGCGCGGAGAGCCTGCTGCTGGCGCTACCCGAGCGCGAGGAGCACGCGCTCTTCCTGCCCGCCGTGGGCCCCTATCGCGTCCTCGTCGACCCGCGGGCCCCCGCCACGCCGGGCGCAGGCGCCCGCGAACTACTCGGCTACGGCGACCGCGACGACCCCTTCGAAGTGACGCTGACCCTCACCTCGCCATAGCGGCGAGGTTAGAAGCGGCGGCGGCCGCCCATCGTCTTCTTTCGGAGGCGCAAGCTCTTCGGCGTGATCTCGAGCAGCTCGTCGTCGCGGATCCACTCGAGGTTCTGCTCGAGGCTCATGAGGCGGGGTGGGGTGAGGCGCACGCCCTCGTCCGCGGTGGACGAGCGCATGTTGGTGAGCTTCTTTTCCTTGGTGATGTTGACGTCGAGGTCGTTCTCGCGCGCGTGCTCGCCGACGATCTGGCTTTCATAGACGGGCTCGCCGGGGCCGATGAACATCACGCCGCGGGGCTGGAGGTGGTCGATGGCGTAGGCGGTGGTCTTGCCCGCGCGGTCCGACACGAGGGCGCCGTTGGCGCGATGGGGGATGTCGCCCTGCCACTCGGCGTAGCCGTCGAAGAGGTGATTCAGGAGACCGGTGCCGCGCGTGTCGGTGAGGAACTCTGACCGATACCCGATCAAGCCCCGTGATGGGAGGCGATACTCGAGGCGCACCCGGCCGGTGCCGTGGTTCACCATCTTGGTCATCAGGCCCTTGCGGGGCCCGAGCTTCTGCGTCACCGCGCCGATGAACTCCTCGGGGATGTCCACCACGAGGTGCTCCATCGGCTCGAGCGTCTGGCCGTTCTCCGTCTTCGTGATGATCTGCGGCTTGCCCACCTCCATCTCGAAGCCCTCGCGCCGCATCATCTCGATGAGGATGGCGAGCTGCAGCTCTCCCCGCCCTGACACACGGAATGTATCGGGCGAGTCCGTCTCCTCAACGCGGATGGCCACGTTGGTGCGCCGCTCTTTCCACAGCCGCTCGCGGAGCTGGGTGGAGGTGACGAAGCGCCCCTCCTTGCCCGAGAACGGCGAGATGTTGGAGGAATACAGCATGGAGACGGTTGGCTCGTCGATGTGCATGACGGGCAGGGCCACCGGCTTCTCGACGTCGCCGATGGTCTCGCCGATCTCCACCGCCTCGATGCCCGCCACCGCCACCAGCTCGCCCGCGGTGGCCTCGGGGATCTCCACGCGCTTGAGGCCCTCGTAACCGTAGAGCACGGTCACCTTGCCAGGCTCCACGTTGCCGTCGCGGTGGATCACCGCCACGCGGTCGTACTGGCGGATGCGGCCGTTGACGATGCGGCCGATGACGAGCCGTCCCACGTAGTCGTCCCAGTCGAGCGACGTCGCCCGGAGCTGCAGTCCCATCTCGGGATCGAAGCGGGGCGGCGGGATGGTGGCGACGAGAGTATCGAAGAGGGGGGCGAGGGTCTTGCCCTCCTCCGCCAGCGAGAGCTTGGCGATGCCCTTGCGGGCGTCGGTGTAGAGCACGGGGAAGTCCAGCTGGTCCTCGGTGGCGTCGAGGTCGATGAAGAGGTCGTACACCTCGTCGAGCACCTCGGCGGCGCGCGCGTCCTGCCGGTCGATCTTGTTGATGACGACTACCGGGGTGAGCTCGGCCTCCAGCGCTTTCTTCAACACGAAGCGTGTCTGGGGCAGGGGGCCCTCGGCCGCGTCGACCAGGAGGAGCACGCCGTCCACCAGGGTGAGCGTGCGCTCCACCTCGCCCCCGAAGTCGGCGTGGCCGGGCGTGTCCACGATGTTGATCTTCACGTCCTTGTAGTGGATGGACGTGTTCTTCGCCATGATCGTGATGCCCTTCTCGCGCTCGAGGTCGATCGAGTCCATGACCCGCTCGGCCACGTGCTCGTTGGCGCGGAAGATGCCCGACTGCCACAGCATGGCGTCCACGAGGGTGGTCTTGCCGTGGTCGACGTGCGCGATGATGGCGACGTTACGGATGTCCGGCCGCTGCTCAGTCACGTCCCCACTGTAGCACGACCTTGCGCGTTTGCCGCACCGCGGCAGAGGCTAGCAAAGCCCGCGCCGCGTGGGGCATAATGGCGCATCCCGCTGCCAGGAGGCCTCCACGTGCGATCGATAACCGCTGCGCTGACCACATGCGCTCTCTTTCTCGCCGCCGGCCTCGCCGGCAGTGCCGATCCCGCCACCGCGCAGGCGCCGAAAGCCGCGGATCCGGCGGCGCCAGCCAAGCCCGACGCCAAACCCACCGAGCCCAAGAAAGGATCCAAGCCCGTGAAGCAGACAGCCGTGATCACCATGGAAAAGGGCGGCGAGATCGTCATCGACTTCTACCCCGCCGACGCGCCCAAGACGGTGGACAACTTCGTCAAGCTTGCCAAGAAGGGCTTCTACGACGGCGTCACGTTCCATCGGCGTGAGGAGAACTTCGTCATCCAGGGCGGCGATCCCAAGGGCAACGGCACCGGCGGCCCCGGCTATACCATCCCCGCGGAGTTCAACAAGCAGAAGCACGTGCGCGGCGCGGTGGCGATGGCGCGGACCCAGGATCCGAACTCGGCGGGGAGCCAGTTCTACATCTGCCTGGCGCCCGCCAACTTCCTCGACGGCCAGTACACGGTGTTCGGCATCGTCACCAAGGGCATGGACGTGGCGGACAAGGTAAAGGTCGGCGACAAGATGAAGACGGTGAAGATCGTCGAGGCAGCGGCCCCGTAGACATGGCCTGGTCGCTCCTCATCAAGAACGGCACCGTGGTGGACGGCAGCGGCGTCCCCGCCGCCGCCGCGGACGTCGCCCTCGAGGGCGATCGGATCGCCGCCATCGGACCCAACCTCTCGGGGGAGGTCGCGCGCACGATCGACGCGCGCGGCCTCATGGTGACGCCGGGCTTCATCGACATCCACTCGCACTCGGACCTCGTCTACCACACTTGCCCCTCGGCCGAGTCGAAGGTGCGCCAGGGCGTCACCACCGAGGTGGTGGGCATGTGCGGGTTCTCGCCCGCGCCCATCGCGCCGGGCCGCGCGGACATGGTGCGCGATTGGATCGGCGGCATCGGCGACAAGCCCCCCGCGACGTGGCAGACCTTCGCGCAATACCTCGACCACGTGCGAAGGCTCGGGCTGTCCGTCAACGTGGCCCAGTTCGTGGGCCACGGCGCGCTGCGCCTGGCCTCGGCGGGAGCCGAGGCGCGGCCGGTCACCGCCGACGAGCAGCGCCAGATGGAAGGCCTCCTCGGCGAGGCCATGGACGCGGGCGCCTTCGGCTACTCGACGGGCCTCGTGTACGCGCCCAGCGTGTTCAGCAACACCGAGGAGCTGATCGCCCTCGCCAAGGCGGTGGGGAGACGTAACGGCCTCTACTTCTCCCACATCCGAGGTGAAGCCGGCACGCTCGAGACCGCGCTGGCGGAGGCGATCCGCATCGGCGAGGAAGGCGGGGTGCCGGTGCAGGTGGCGCACGTGAAGGCGGCGGGGCGCGAGAACTGGGGCAAGATGGATCGCGCGCTCCGGATGTTCGACACCGCCCGCGCGCGCGGCCTCGACATCACCGGGGACGTGTACCCCTATCCGGCCGGAAGCACCAAGATGGACAGCCTGCTGCCAGGCTGGATGCAGGACGGGGGCATCGCGAAGCTGCTCGAGCGCCTCGCCGATCCCAAAGCGCGTGAGCGGGCCATCAAGGACTGCTTGGTCGGCGGCGAGCGCTGGGGCTCGGCCTCGGGCTCCACCGGCTGGGACGAGATCATGATCGCCACCTGCTCGAAGCGCGAGCTCGAAGGCATGAACCTCGCCGAGCTGGCCCGCCGCACCGGCCGCGAGCCCGCCCACGCCATGATGGACCTCGTCCTCTCCGAGCGCGCCACCGTGGCCATGGTCTCGTTCTCCCAGAGTGAGGAGAACGTGGCCAACGCGACGGCCTACGCGCACTCGATGATCGGGTCCGACTCGCTCTCACTCCACGCCGGACCGGGGCCACATCGCGGCATGCCGCACCCGCGCAGCTACGGCACCTTCCCCCGCGTGCTTGGGCGCTTCGTGCGCGAGCGGGGCCTCTTCTCATGGGAGACGGCGGTGCAGAAGATGACCGGCATGCCCGCGGCCAAGCTCCGCTTGAAGGATCGTGGCCTCCTCCGGCCCGGCTATGCCGCCGACCTCGCGCTCTTCGATCCCGCCACCGTGCAGGACGAGGCCACGTTCCCGGCGCCCCACCGCTACCCCACCGGCCTGCCCTACGTCATCGTGAATGGCCAGGTGGTAGTGGACGGACCGCGCTTCAACGCGGTGCCTGCGGGCCGGGTGCTCACCCCCTGACGCGGGACACGCCGCCGGTGTGACCGAGCCGACCTATCTCTACCTCACCACGCGGGGCCGGAAGAGCGGGCGCCCGCGCGAGATCGAGATCTGGTTCACGCGCTACGAGGGCCGCTACTACCTCGTGGCCGAGCATCGCGAGCGCGCCCACTGGGTGAAGAACCTCCTCGCCAATTCCCACGTGCAGGTCCGGGTGGGCGACGCGCACTTTCCCGCCCGCGCCCGTGTCGTGAACGCCAAGAAGGAGCCGGCCCTGGCCCGCGAGATCCGGACGCGCTCCGAGAAGAAGTACGGCTGGGGCGACGGACTCGTGGTGGAGATCGACCCCGCCACCCCTCCGCGCTGACGCCCCCGTCGGGTTGACGGCGGCCCTTCCCTCCTTATATGCTCCCGACAGCATCATATGCTGCCTGACGGAGCCATATGGACATGAGACATATCCTCTCGGCCTTGACGCTGGTGCTCGCGCTGGCGGCCCCCGCCCTGGCCCAGTCGAGCATCGTGATTCTCTCCACCACCACGAGCACCCAGGACTCGGGCCTGCTCGACGTGCTCGTGCCGATGTTCGAGAAGAAGGCAGGGATGACGGTCAAGACCATCTCCGTGGGCACCGGCCAGGCGCTCGCCCTCGCCGCGCGCGGGGAGGCCGACGTGACGCTCGCGCACGCCCCCGCGGTGGAGAAGAAGTATGTCGAGGAAGGGAAGATGCGGAACCGCCGGCTCGTCATGTACAACGACTTCGTCATCATCGGCCCCGAAGACGATCCCGCAAAGATCAAGGGTCTGCCCAAGGCGGTGGACGCCCTCAAGCGCATCGCCGCCAGCGAGGCGCGCTTCGTCTCCCGCGGCGACAAGTCCGGTACGCACACGCTCGAGCTGGGGCTGTGGAAGCAGGCGGGCGTCGAGCCCAAGGGCGCCTGGTACATCGAATCCGGGCAGGGGATGGGCCAGACGCTGGGCATCGCCAATGACCGGCGCGCCTACACGATCACCGACCGCGGCACCTGGCTGGCCTTTCAGAAGCGCATCAACCTGCCCATCCTGGTGGAGAAGGACCGCCCGCTGCTCAACATCTACTCGGTGATGGAGGTCAACCCCGCCAATGGGCCGCGGGTGAACGGAGCGGGCGGCAAGGCCTTCGCGGACTTCATGCTCTCGCCGGAAGTGCAGGCCGTCATCAAGACCTTCGGCGTGGACAAGTACGGGCAGCCCCTGTTCGTGCCCATTGCCGGGAAGAAGGACGAGGACTTCTAGCGCACGCGAGGCGCCGTTATGGGTCTCATCGCACAGGGCGTGCTCGAGGCGTTCCGCCTGCTCCTCGTCGGGGATCCCGAGGTGTGGCGGATCACGCTACTCTCGCTCCAGATCTCGATCACCGCCACCCTGCTCTCGCTGGTGGTGGGCATCCCCGCCGGCACCGCGCTGGCCCTGGCGCGATTTCCCGGTCGCGGGCTGCTGGTGAGCCTCGTGAACACGGGCATGGGCCTGCCGCCGGTGGTGGTGGGTCTTTTCGTCACCATCCTCCTCTGGCGAAACGGCGTGCTCGGCGCTCTCGAGCTCCTCTACACGCCGAGCGCGATGGTCCTGGCCCAGCTCGTCATCGCCGCCCCCATCGTCACCGGGCTCACTCTCGCGGCGGTGCAGCAGATTCCCGAGCGCTTCCGCGTGCAGATCCTGGCTCTCGGCGCCTCCCGCCTGCAGATGACGTGGGTGCTGGTGAAGGAGGCCCGCCTGCCGATGCTCGCCGCGCTGATGGCCGGCTTCGGCGGGGTGATCTCGGAGGTCGGCGCGTCGATGATGGTGGGCGGGAACATCAAGGGCGACACGCGCGTGCTCACCACCGCCACCGTGCTGGAGACGGGCAAGGGGAACTTCGACATCGCCATCGCGCTGTCCGTCATCCTCCTCGCGATCACCTTTCTCGTGAACTGGGCGCTCACCTCGATACAGCAGCGGCGCCGCGCCTGAGGGCGAGCCCCGCGAAGCGGGAGTGATAGCATGAATGCCATGCCACGCGTCTTCCGCGTCGCCATCGTCACCGCCTCGCTACTGCTGGGTGCCGCTCCCGCCTCCGCCCAGGAGCTCGTCCTTTCGGTAGCCATCAGCATGCGGGAGGCCGTCCAGGAGCTGGGCCAGAGCTTCGCGGCAGCCCGACCGGGCCTGACCATCCGCTACAACTTCGGCTCCTCCGGCGAGCTTCAGAAGCAGATCGAAGCGGGGGCGCCGGTGGACGTCTTCATCTCCGCTGCCGCGCGCCAGATGGACGAGCTCGAGGCCAAGAAGCTCGTCCTCTCGGACAGCCGCCGCGCGTTTGCCCGCAATGTCCTCACCGTGATCAAGCCGGCGGACTCGCGGATCGATATCAGCAAGCCGGCCGATTTGGGTGACCGGCGCGTGGGGCGCATCGTGATCGGAAACCCGAAGACCGTGCCGGCCGGGCAGTACGCGGAAGAGTCGCTCCGGGCCCTCAGCCTCTGGGACCGTGTGCAGGCGAAGCTGATCTTCGCCGAGAACGTCCGCCAGGCGCTGGACTACGTGGCTCGCGGCGAAGTGGATGCAGGCTTCGTCTACACCACCGACGCCGCCGCGCCGAAGACGGGAGTCAAGGAGGCCTTCCGGCCCGGGGAGGACACCTATCGCCCCGTGGTCTATCCCGCCGCGGTGGTGTCCGGGACCAAGCAGTCCGCGCTCGCTCGGGCATTCGTCGAGCTCCTGTCGAGCGCGGAGGCCCGGACGGTGCTTGCGCGCCACGGCTTCCAGCCCCCGCTCCCCGGGATGCGTTGAGAGGGACGCCGGGCCGTGAGGAGATCCACATGAAGCTGAAGATCAGCGCCCGGAACGTCCTTCTCGGCAAGGTGGTGAAGGTGACCCGCGGGGCCACCACCGCGCATGTGAAGATCGACCTCGGCGGTGGGCGCGTCGTCACCGCCGCCATCACGAACGAGGCGGTGGCCGAGCTCCGCCTCCGGCGCGGCGACCGCGCCTATGCGGTGATCAAGGCCTCCGACGTGATGGTCGCGAAGGAGTGATGCCGAGGCCGTCCCGCTCGCGGGCCGGCGGTTCCGCCGCCGCGCTGGTCCTGGCGGCGCTGCTCGGCGCCGGGCTCGCTGGAGGAGGCGGGCTGCCGGCCGCCGAGGCCGCCGACAAGCGCGTCGTCACTGACTCGGCGGGGCGCCGGGTCGAGGTGCCGGTGCGGGTCGAGCGGGTGTTCGCCGCCGGGGGGCCCGCCAGCGTCATCGTTTATGCCCTCGCCCCCGACAAGCTGGTGGGGTGGAACCGCGTCCCCACCGCGGAGGAGCGTGCCTTCCTGCCCTCCGCCGCCGCCGCGCTGCCCGCCCTCGGCCGGCTCACCGGCCGCGGCAACACCGCCAACGTCGAGGTGGTGCTGGCGGCGCGTCCCGACGTCATCGTGGACTATGGCTCCCTCGGCGCGATGTACGTCTCGCTGGCCGATCAAGTGCAGAAGCAAACCGGCGTCCCGTATCTCCTCTACGACGGCAGCCTCGCGGCGATCCCCACGGTGTCGGCGGCGCTGGGCGATCTTCTCGGCGTGCCGGGCGCGGCGCGCGATCTCGCGCGTTACGCCGAGCGGACGCTCAGGGAAGTCGATCGGCGGGTGGCGCGGGTGCCGGCGGAGCGGCGTCCCCGCGTCTACTACGCGCGAGGCCCCCGCGGGCTCGAGACGGCGGCGCCGGGCTCCATCAACGTCGAGAGCCTCGACCGCCTGGGCGCGCGGAACGTGGCGGGCGAGGAGTCCGGGCGGGCGCGCCTCGGCTCGGTCTCCGTGGAGCAGGTGATCGCCTGGAATCCCGAGGCCATCGTGACGATCGACCCCGCCTTCGCCCGGTCGCTCCCCGGTGATCCGCTCTGGCGTGACGTGAGAGCGGTGCGGGACGGTCGCGTCTTCCTCGCGCCGGTGCTGCCGTTCCCGTGGGTGGACTTCCCGCCCTCGGTCAATCGGCTGATCGGGCTCTGGTGGCTGGGGCAGGCGCTGTATCCCGCGGAATTCGGCGAGGACCTGCGGGCGGAGGCGCGGGCCTTCTACATGCTCGTCTATCACCGCGCGCCCGACGAGGCGCAGCTCGACGCCCTCCTGGGCTCGGGTCGCCGGAGCGGTCGCTGAGCGAGCCCTCTCCCGTCGCGACACCGGCGCGGCGCGTGGCGCTTGGCTTTGTCGTGGCCGGCGGCCTCGTCGTCGCGCTCACGTTCGTGTCCTTCGCGGTCGGCCGCTATCCGGTGCGGCCCGGCGAGCTCGTGCGGTTGGCCGTTGCCGGCGTGACCGGGACGCCCAGCGAGCTCCCCTCCGCAGTCGAGACCGTCGTGTACCGGATCCGCGGGCCGCGGGTGCTCGCCGCGCTCGCCATCGGCGCCGCGCTCGCCGCCGCCGGCGCCGCCTATCAGGGCCTGTTCCGGAACCCGCTCGTGTCGCCGGACATCCTCGGCGTGTCGGCGGGGGCCGCGTTCGGGGCGGTGCTGGGGATCTATCTGTCGCTGGGCGTGATCGCCATCCAGGCGCTCGCCTTCGTCATGGGGCTTGCCGCGGTGGCCGCCGTGTATCTGATGAGTGCCGTCCTCCAGCGCCACGATCCCCTGCTCACCCTGGTGCTCGCGGGCATTCTCGTGGGCACGCTGCTGGGATCGAGCGTCTCGCTCATCAAGTACCTGGCCGATCCTTACAATCAGCTCCCCGCCATCACCTTCTGGCTGCTCGGCAGCCTGTCCGGCCTCACCGTGCGCGATCTGCAGTCCACGCTGCCCGCGGTGGCGGCCGGCCTCGTGCCGCTCTATCTCTTCCGCTGGCGCATGAATGTGATGACCCTACCCGACGAGGAGGCGCGCGCCCTCGGGGTGAACACGGGGCGGATGCGTCTCGTCATCATCACCGCCGCCACGCTCATGACGGCGGCGGTGGTCTCGATCAGCGGCGTGATCGGCTGGATCGGGCTGCTGGTGCCACATGCGGCCCGCCTGCTGGTCGGCCCGGACTTCGGGCGCCTCCTCCCCGCGTCCATGCTGCTCGGCGCCGGCTATCTCCTCGCCGTGGACACGGTGGGTCGGACCGTCGCGTCCATCGAGATCCCGCCCGGCGTCCTCACCGCGTTCGTGGGGGTGCCGGTGTTCATCTGGCTGCTCGCCGCCGCGCGGCGTGTTTGGCAATAGAGCCCTGACATGCGGCTCGGTGTCGAGGACCTGGCCTTCGGCTATCCGGGCAAGCCCGTGGGCGAGGGCGTCACCTTCGCGCTGGAGGCCGGCGAGATTCTCTGCCTCCTCGGACCCAACGGCGGGGGCAAGACCACGCTCTTCAAGACGATTCTGAGATTGCTGGAGCCGCGGGGCGGGGTGGTGCGCGCGGACGGCGACTCCATCGCGAGCTGGACGCGCCCGCGGCTGGCGCGCACGTTCGGCTATGTCCCGCAGGCCCAGTTCACGGGCTTCCCCTTCTCGGTGCTCGAGGTGGTGCTCATGGGACGCACGGCCCATGTCGGCCCGTTCTCGGTGCCCTCGCGCGGCGACCGCGCCGCCGCCGCCGCCGCGCTGGCCCTGCTCGGCATCGGCCACCTCGCCGATCGGGCCTACACGGAAATCAGCGGAGGTGAGCGGCAGCTCGCCCTCATCGCGCGCGCCCTCGCGCAGGAGCCGCGCGTGCTCGTGATGGACGAGCCGACGGCGAGCCTAGACTTCGGCAATCAGGTGCGCGTGCTCGGCGAGGTGGAGCGGCTCGCCGGACGCGGCATCGGGGTGGTGTTCTCCTCCCACGATCCCGACCAGGCGTTCCTGCTCGCCCATCGGGTGGCGGTGCTGAGCCGGGGCCGGCTCGTGGGCCTCGGCCCGCCGGCGGAGGTGATCACGCGCGAGAGCCTGGCCGCGATCTACGGCGTGGTGGTGGACGTGATCTCGATCGACCGGCCGGGGGGCGGCGCGGCGCGGGTCTGCGTGCCGTCCCTCGCTCGGCCGGTGGCATACTAAGGGGCCCATGAGCTCCGAGATCGGGTCCGCCATCGGGCTGTCGATCCAGGTCGCGGTCGCGGCGACCGCGCTCAACGCGCTCTTCGGCGTCCCGCTCGCCTATGTGCTCGCCCGCCGCCGCTTCTGGGGCAAGAGCGCGGTGGACCTGCTCGTGACGCTGCCGCTGGTGTTGCCGCCCACCGTCACCGGCTACTACCTCATCGTGCTGCTCGGCCGGCGGGGCTGGCTGGGGGGTCCGCTGTATCAGGCCACCGGCTGGTCGATCACCTTCACGTGGTACGCGGCGGTGGTCGCGGCCACCGTGATGGCGCTGCCGCTGCTCGTGCGCACCGCGCGCGCCGCCATCGAGTCGGTGGATCGCGACCTCGAGCGCGCCGCCTGGACGCTGGGCCGCTCGGAGTGGCGCACCGCCCTCGAGGTGACCCTGCCACTGGCGCGCAACGGCCTCATCGCGGGCCTCGTCCTCGCGTTCGCCCGCGCCCTGGGCGAGTTTGGCGCGACGCTCATGCTGGCCGGCAACATTCCGGGTAAGACAACGACGGCGCCCCTGGCCATCTACACCGCGGTGCAGACCGGCGAGCGAGGGGACGCGCTGCTCCTCGTCGCGGTCCTCACCGCCCTCTCCTGCGTGGTGCTCCTGGTGGCGGGGCGGCTGGGCCCGCGCACGATATGAGCGCGCGGCTCGAGGTGCGGCTCCGGAAGCGCCTGCCCGGCTTCGCGCTCGACGTCGAGTGGAGCGCGGGCGACGGGGTCGCCGTGCTCTTCGGCCCGTCCGGGGCGGGGAAGTCGCTCACCCTCCAGTGCCTCGCTGGGCTGTTGCGGCCGGATGCGGGCCGCGTGGCGGTCGATGGTCGCGTGCTCTTCGATTCGGCCGCGGGGGTGGACACGCCGCCGCAGAAGCGGCGCGTGGGCTATGTCTTCCAGGGCTACGCGCTGTTTCCCCACCTGAACGTCGTGGACAATGTCGGCTTCGGCCTGCGCGGCCGCCCGCGGCACGAGCGGCAGCGGCGCGTGGACGAGGTCCTGGCGAAACTCGGAATCGAGGGGCTCGGGCAGCGGCGGCCGGCCGAGCTTTCCGGGGGGCAGCGCCAGCGCGTTGCCCTTGGCCGCGCGCTCGCCATCGATCCCGCCCTCCTCCTGCTCGACGAGCCGCTGTCGGCGCTGGATCTGCCCCTGCGGCGGGCGCTCCGCGACGAGCTGCGCGCGATCCTTGCCGACTGGGGCACCGCAGCCGTGGTGGTGACCCACGACTTCACCGAGGCGTATCGCCTGGGCGACCACATCGTGGTCTACGAAGAGGGGCGCGTGATCCAGGCGGCGCCCCGCGCCGAGCTCCTGTGGCAGCCGGCCTCGCAGGCGGTGGCCAGGGTGATGGGGCTGACCAACATCCTGCAGGGCACGGTGCTGAAGGCCACGCCGGACCGCATCCAGGTCCGCTGGCGGGGCCAGACCCTGGAAGCGGTGAACTCGCCCTCGCGCTCCTACCTTCCGGCTCCCGACAGCACGCTCGGCTTCTTCGTCCGCCCCGAGTACGTGCGGCTCATCCGGAAAGACCGCGGGCTCGCCGACGTCGCACACCACATGAACGTCATGACGGGGCGCATCGTGCGCGAGGCCGACTTCGGCACGACGTGGAGCCTCTACATCCGCCTGGACGAGCCGGGCGAGCCCGCGCAGGGCGACTACGACCTCGAGGTGGAGGTGCCGCGTCTCGTCTACGAGATCCTGGAGATCGACCGCGACCGGCAGTGGGAGTTCTCCATCCACCGCGGCTCCATCCACGTGCTGCCGTCGACATGACGTCGGCGACCGTGCCGGTGGTCGAGCTGACCCAGGCCCGCGTGACACGCGGGGAGCGCGTGCTGCTCGACGTGCCCGCGCTCGCGGTGCGGCGAGGCGAGATCCTCGTGGTGATCGGGCCGAACGGCGCCGGCAAGTCCACGCTGCTCCGCGTGCTCGGGCTGCTCGAGGAGCCAGCCGGCGGCAGCGTGCGGTTCCAGGGCGAGCGGGTGGCGCGGAGCGACGCCCTCGCCGTGCGCCGCCGGATGGCGAGCGCGTTCCAGGAGCCGCTGCTCGCCGACACCACCGTGGCCGACAACGTCGCCATGGGGTTGCGCTTTCGCGGCGTGCCCGCCGCCGCGACGGCCCCGCGGGTGACGCGCTGGCTCGAGCGCCTGGGCGTGGGCGCCCTCGCCGGCCGTCAGGCGCGCACGCTGTCGGGCGGCGAGGCGCAGCGGGTGGCCTTGGCCCGCGCCCTGGTGCTCGAGCCCGAGATCCTGCTCCTCGACGAGCCCTTCTCGGCCCTCGACCAGCCGTCGCGCGAGGCACTCATCGAGGATCTCGGCGCCATCCTGCGCGCGGACCGCGTCACTACCGTGCTCGTCACCCACGATCGCGGGGAGGCCCTCGCCCTGGGCGACCGCGTGGGGGTGATGATGGACGGCCGGCTCCTGCAGCTCGATTCCCCCGCCCAGGTGTTCCGCGCCCCCGTCTCCGAGGCGGTGGCGCGCTTCGTCGGCGTCGAGACCATCCTCGACTGCCGGGTGGCCGAGTTCGACGGAGAGATCTCGGTGCTCGAAGTGGGCGGCCGGCGGCTCGAGGTGGCGCAGGCGGCGGCGCCGGGCGAGTCGGTGCGCCTCTGCCTGCGCCCCGAGGACGTCACGCTGCTCGCCGCCGAGCCCAACTTGCGCGGCTCGAGCGCGCGCAATCACCTGACCGGCCGCGTGCTCCGCATCGTGCCCAGTGGGCCGCATCTCCGCGTCAGCGTAGAGTGCGGCTTCGTTCTCGCCGCCCTCGTCACGCACCGATCGGCGGAGTCATTGCGCCTCGGCGAAGGCGTGCCCGTGATCGCCCAGTTCAAAGCCACCGCACCGCATCTGCTGCGTCCCGTGCACGGGCGCGAGGCTGCCGCGGCGAGTCTTGACACTGCCCCGCGCGCGGGCGTATAAGCCGGGTAAGCAGATGGCCCCGCAGTCACTCGGCCCGCAAGGGAACCGCGAGGCGGAGGGAGGCCCGATGGGTGAGCCGGAAGAATTGATAGCTGCCGCGCCGCTAGCCCCCCACCTCGTATCGCACGCACATCGGCACGCCGCAAGTCCTGCCCACGGAGGTCCCCATGCCTGATCTGGAACCGTTGATCGAGCGGCTGTCCGCCGACAATCACGAATTCCGCAAGCTTCGCGAGGAGCACAGAAAGTACGAGGAAGAGCTGATAACGCTCAACGGCCGCGGCTTTCTCTCGGCGGATCAGCACTGGCGGGTCAGCGAGCTGAAGAAGCTCAAGCTGATCGCGAAGGATCGCATGGAGGCGATGGTCCGGCAGTACCGCGCCTCCGCGCACGCCTGATCGCGCCCTAGGCGTTTTCCTCTCATGGGTTCCTCCCGGGGGAGCGCGGGCTTCCGTGGCCTCTCCCATCTCACCCCGGCGGGGGACGCCCGCATGGTGGACGTCTCCGCCAAAGCGGAGACGGCGCGCGAGGCGGTCGCGCGGGCCACCCTCAAGCTCAAGCCGGCCACGCTCGCCGCCGTGCGCGCCGGGCAGATGGCGAAGGGCGATGTGCTCGGCGTGGCCCGCACCGCCGGCATCATGGCTGCCAAGCGCACGCCAGACTTGATCCCCCTCTGCCATCCTCTCCGCATCACGGGGGTCGACATCGCCTTCGCCCTCGACGACCGCGCGTCGACCATCACGGTGGAGGCGCGCGTGCGCACCGTGGACAAGACCGGCGTGGAGATGGAGGCGCTTACCGCCGCCGCGGTGGCGAGCCTCGCCGTCTACGACATGGTCAAGGCGGTGGACCGCGGCGTCACCATCACCAATCTCCGCCTCGTCGAAAAGTCGGGGGGAAAATCGGGGCGTTGGAGGGCGAGGTGAGCGACGCTCGGCGGCGCGAGACGAGCGTGTTCCAGAGATCGCGGACGGGCCGCGCCGACTAGCATGCGCACGGCCATCGTCCACTCCGAGGACTGGCGCCGCTTTGACTACGGGCCCGAGCATCCGCTCCGCATGGAGCGCCTCGGCCTGACCTGGCGCCTGATGGAGGCCTACGGGCTCACCGCACTGCCCCACGCCAAGGTGATGGCGCCGGAACCGGCGCCGGTGGAGGCGGTGACGCGCTTTCACACGCGCGACTACGTCGATATGCTCCGCGCCGTCAGCGCGGGCGACTGGGTGCCGCACGCGGCCCGCTACGGGCTCGGCCCCGGCGACAATCCCATCTTTCCCGGCCTCTGGGAAGCCGCCCAGCTCGCGGCGGGCGGCTCGATCCGCGCCGCCGAGCTCGTGGCCGAGGGCGAGGCGGATCGCGCGTTCCACTTCGCGGGCGGCCTCCACCACGCGATGCCCGACCGCGCCTCGGGCTTCTGCTACGTCAACGACGCCGTGCTCGCGATCATGACGCTGCGCCGCCGGGGCCTCCGGGTCGCGTACGTGGACATCGACGCCCACCACGGCGACGGCGTGCAGTTCGCCTTCTACGACGATCCCGCCGTGTTGACGATCTCGACCCACGAGCGTGGCGACCGGCTCTTTCCGGGCACGGGCTTCGTGGACGAGATCGGTCAGGGGCCGGGCGTCGGTTTCTCCGTGAACCTGCCGCTGCAGCCCTTCACCGACGATGCTGTCTACGAGCCCGCGTTCGAGGCGGTGGTGCCGCCGCTCCTGCGCGCCTTTGCGCCCGACGCCCTCGTGCTGCAGCTCGGCATCGATTCCCACCGCACCGATCCCCTCACGCATCTGGCGCTCACCGTGCAAGGCTTTCTCCGTGCGCTGCGCCGCTTGCTCGAGCTCGCGCCGCGCGTGGTCGCGCTGGGTGGGGGCGGCTACGACCTCGTCAATGTTGCCCGCGCGTGGACGGGGGCGTGGGCGGCGCTCAACGAGATGACGCTGCCCGATGCGCTGCCGCCGGCGCTGCACCGCGATCTGCGCGAGCTCGGGCTCGAGACGCTCACGCTATCCGACCCGCCCGCCGAGATCGAGCCCGAAACGCGCCGCTGGGCGGAGGAGTACGCGGCCCGCCAGGTGCGCAGCGTGCGCGAGCAGATCTTCCCCATTCACGGCCTCTGAGAGGCCTTCGGCCCTGGGGGCTCGGGTGACGATTCCTGGAGGCCCGCGAGCCTCGGGAATTCATGTAACCAATTGGAAACCCTGGGATTCTTCCATGGCTCCGAACTTGCTAAATAGGGGCCCAGGAGGGAGTCAGGGTCCCCATGGGCAGCGACGGAACCATTCGAGGCAAGCGCATTCTCGTAGTCGAGGATGAGCCGATCATCGCCGGGCTTCTGAGCGACATGCTCATGGCCGACGGCCATGAGGTGGATGCGGTGAGCACGGGCCGCGCCGCCCTGGAGCGACTCGAGGCGGGACGCTATGACCTCATCGTGAGCGACCTGCGCATGCCGGTTCTGGACGGCCGGGGCCTCTACCGCGAGCTCGAAAAGCACCGGCCGGAGCTGCTCCGGCGCATCGTCTTCGTGACGGGGAGCGCGCTGGACCCGGGCAACGAGGAGTTCCTGACCGCCACCCGGGTGCCCTGGATTTCCAAACCCTTCACCATCGTCGATCTGCATCGCCTCACCCAGAAGGTCCTCCGCAGCCTCTGATTTTCAATGTGTTAGAGTGTCGCCATGCGCGGCACTCTCATCACGGTCGAGGGCGTGGAGGGCTCCGGCAAGACCACCCAGTGCCGCCGCCTGGCGAGCCACCTGCGCGCCCGGGGCCTCGAGGTGGTGGAGACCAGCGAGCCCGACGGCACCGCGCTGGGGCAGGCCGTCCGGGCGCTCTTCGAGCTCGAGCCCCGGCCCACCCCCCTCACCCAGGCCTTTCTCTTCCTGGCTGCTCGCCAGGAGCACGTGGCCCAGCTGATTCGCCCGGCCCTGATCCGCGGCGCCGTCGTCATCTCGGACCGCTATACCGATGCCACCGTCGCCTATCAGGGCTACGGGCAGGGGCTCGACCTGCAGACCATCCGGGACCTCAACGCCCTCGCCACCGGGGGGCTGCTGCCCGATCTCACCGTGCTGCTCGACCTGGACCCCGCCACCGGCATGCGGCGCATCGCGGGCCGCCCGCTGGATGCCTTCGAGCGCATGGATCAGCCGTTCCACCGCCGCGTGCGCGAGGGCTATCTCGAGATCGCGCATGCCGACAAGCGGCGGGTGCTGATCATCGACGCCGCGCGGGATCCCGAGCTCCTCCACCGCGAGATCGTCGGCGGCGTGGATGAGTTCCTCGGCCGCCGGGAGGCGTCCGGTGGCCACTGAGACGGCGGATCTCTTCACGGCGGTTTCCCATCAGCCCCAGGCGGTGGATCATCTGCGCCATGCTCTTGCCAGCGATCACGTCGCCCACGCCTACGCCTTCGTGGGGCCGGCAGGATCGGGTCGCAAGGCCGCCGCGCTGGCATTCGCCGCCGCGCTGGTGAGCCGGACGGATCGGGGGAAGGATGAGGCCGCCACGCGGTCCGCCGCCGCGCGCATCGCGCGCGGCGCGCACCCCGACGTGCACCTGGTGGAGCCCACGCCGCCCGAGTCCAATCCCAAGGGAGCCCCAGCCCTGCGCGTGGACGACATCCGCGAGCTGGAGCGGGTGGCCGCGCTTCGCCCGCTCGAGGCCCCCGTGAAGGTCTTCATCGTGAACGGGGCGGACAAGATGACGCTGGCCACGCCCCAGGCCTTCCTCAAGACGCTCGAGGAGCCGCCTGCCCACACCGTGATCGTCCTGATCCTGACCCAGGCGCGCGCGCTGCCCGCCACCGTGCTGTCGCGCTGTCAGATCGTGCGCTTTCTGCCCGCCACGCCCGAGGGCGCGCTCGCCTTGCTGCCCGACGGGCGCGACCAGGGGCGGCGGCGTGCGCTCGAGCTCCTGACCAAGGCGGAGGCGGAGGGCGGTGCCGCCATTCTCGCGGGTGGCGAGGCCCTGGGGCGCGACCGCGAGGCGGCGGAGACCGTGGTGGAGGCGTGCTGGCTCTGGTATCGCGATCTCCTCGTCGCGCATGCCCATCCGGGAGCGCCGCTGGTGTTCGCCGATCGCGCCGAGGCCATTCGCGCCGGCGCGGCGGCGCGTCCCCTGGATGCGATCGTGGGCGGCCTGCGCGCCTGCCGCGATGCGTCGCAGGCCATCGTGGGCAACGTGTCGCCTCGGCTCACCGTCGAGGTGCTTCTGAGCCGCCTGACCGCGGCCGTATGAGTGACCATCGGTTGACCACAAACGGGTGGGGGGGTCTGGGGGAGGAGCGGCCGTCGCTCCCCCCCAGCCAAATCAAATGACCATGGACCACGACGCCGAGACCACTGTGGTTCCCGAGCCGGCCCGCGCGCAGTACCTCGTCGGCATCCGACTGCGCGAGCCGCTCATGGCCGAGGACTACCTCACGACGGACAGCGAGCTCCACGTAGGGGACTTCTGCGTGGTGGAGACGGGCGGGGCCACCGCGGTGGGCGAGGTGCGCCGCCCCGAGCGCCCCCTGCCGGAGTTCAAGAAGGACCGCCTCTATCGGCGGGTGGTCCGGCGCGCCACCCGCGACGAGGCCGAGGAGTGGCGGGCGCGGCGGCAGCGTGAGGTGCGCGGCGTGGAGACCACCCAGCGCCTCGCGCGCAACCGGGGGCTGCGGATCAAGATCGTGGACGTGGCCATCGAGGCGGGAAGCCGGCGTGTCACGGTGGCGTTCAACTCGGAGGAGCGCGTGGACTTCCGCGATCTCGTGCGCGACCTCGCTCACGAGTTTCACGCGCGCATCGAGATGAAGCAGATCGGCGCCCGCGATACCACCAAGGTGATGGACGGGATCGGGCCCTGCGGGCGGCAGCTCTGCTGCTCCTCGCACCTCAAGAAGTTCGATCCCATCTCGGTGAAGATGGCCAAGGCTCAGGACATGCCGCTCACCGACAGCCGTCTCCTCGGCAACTGCGGCCGGCTCAAGTGCTGCCTCCTCTATGAGTTCTCCACCTACGAGGAGCTGCGCAAGCGCCTCCCGAAGGTGGGCACGCCGTGCCAGGCAGAGTGCGGCGGCTCGGGCTGCATGACGGGCCGGATCAAGTCGCTGCGCGTGCTCAAGCAGGCGGTGGTGGTGGGCTTTCAGGACGGCACCGAGGCCGAGGTGCCCCTGGAGCAGGTGACGTGGGAGGGCCGGCCGCACATCAAGCCGGAGTGAGCCGCTTCTCGCGCGCATGAGCCAGAGCGTCTTCTACCTCACCACCCCCATCTACTACCCCAACGCCGCGCCGCATCTGGGCAGCGCCGGCACCACCATGATGGCCGACGCGATGTGCCGCTATCATCGGCTGCGCGGTGATCGTGTGTGGTTCCTCACCGGCACCGACGAGCACGGCGACAAGATGTCGCAGGTCGCGGCCAAGGAAGGCATTTCGCCCCAGGCCTTCGTGGACCGCATCGCCGCGCTCTACACGGACGAGTGGCGCCGGCTCGGCATCACCAACGACGACTTCATCCGCACCACCGAGCCGCGGCACAAGCAGGTGGTGCAGCGGATCCTCCAGAACCTCTGGGACAAGGGCGAGATCTACCTCGGCGAGTACTCCGGCCAGTACTGCTTCGGCTGCGAGCGCTTCTACACCGAGAAGGAGATCGTGGACGGAAAGTGCCCCGACCACCAGACCCCCCTCACGTTCATCAAGGAGGACAACTACCTCTTCCGGATGTCCAAGTACCAGGCGCGGCTCATCAAGCACCTGGAGGACCACCCCGACTTCATCCAGCCCGAGCGCTACCGCAACGAGGTGCTGGGCTTCCTGCGCGAGCCGCTCCAGGATCTCTCGATCAGCCGGCCGCGGACGCGGCTCGACTGGGGCATCCCGCTGCCCTTCGACGACAAGCACGTCACCTACGTCTGGTTCGACGCGCTCATCAACTACCTCTCGGCGCTGGGCTACCCGGACGACGAGAAGTACAAGACGTTCTGGCCCCGCGCCTTCCACCTCATCGGCAAGGACATCGTGAAGGCCCACGGCGTCTACTGGCCCACCATGCTGTGGGCGGCGGACATCCCGCTCTACAAGGGCCTCCGCGTGCACGGCTACTGGTCGGTCGAGGGTCGGAAGATGTCCAAGTCCCTCGGCAACGTGGTGGGGGCATGGACGCTCGCCCAGAAGTACGGGAGCGAGGTCATCCGCTACTTCGTGCTCCGCGAGATGCACTTCGGCCTCGACGCCGACTTCACCGAGGAGGCGGTGGTGGGCCGGCTCAACGCCGACCTCGCCAACGACTTGGGCAATCTCGTGAGCCGCGCCACCACGGTGATCGTGAACTTCGGAAACGGCGCGGTGCCCGCGGCGGGCGCGGAGGGCCCCGACGAGGGGGCTCTGCGCGTGGCCTGGGGGCGCACCGTGGACGAGGTGGCGAAGGCGATGGACGAGTTCGCCTTCTACCGCGCGATGACCGCCATCTGGGAGTTCATCGGCGGTGTGAATCGCTACGTCGACGGCCAGGCGCCGTGGACCCTCGCCAAGGATCCCGCCAAGGCGGAGCGCCTCCGCACGGTGCTGTGGACGCTTGGCGAGTCGCTGCGCGTGATCGGGGTGCTTCTCGATCCCTTCCTCCCCGAGGCGGCGGGCAAGATTCGCGGCGCCATCGGCGCGCCCGCGCCCCGCCTGACCGACGCCGCCTGGGGCGGGCTCGCCGCGGGCACGCGCGTGCAGAAGCTTTCGGGCCTCTTCCCGCGCGTGGACACCAAGAATCCCGTCGATACCAAGCCCCTCACCCTACCCTCGCTGCCGGGGGAGGCGAAGATCTCCATCGCCGACTTCCAGAAGGTGGACCTGCGCGTCGCCGAGGTGCTCGCCGCCGAGAGGGTCGCCAAATCCAAGAAGCTGCTGAAGCTCACCGTCAAGGTGGGCGAGGAGTCGCGCACCCTGGTGGCGGGCATCGCCGAACACTATGCGCCGGAGACCCTCGTGGGGCGGAAGGTCGTGGTGGTGGCCAATCTCGAGCCCGCCACCCTCATGGGCATACAGTCGAACGGCATGGTCCTCGCCGGCTCGAGCGACGATGCGCTCGCGCTGATCGTGCTGGACCGGGATCTCCCGCCGGGGGCCAAGGTCAAGTAGGTGTCCGCCGTTCTCGGCGAGACCTTCCGGCTCCTCGCCGCCAACCTCCACCTGTTCACCCTGCTCGTGCTCACGGTGTGGCTGCCCGGTCACGTCGCCCTGAACTACCTCGAGTTCTTCGGCCCCGCGCCGGATCCCACCTTTCAGTCGCTGCGGGTGGCGTTCTTCCTCCAGGCCGTCTTCGATCCTCTCGTGGTGGCATCCGTCCTCTCCGCCCTGGCGCGGATCAAGGCCGGCTCACCCGTCTCTTACGGGGAGGCGCTCATCGAGGGGCTGCGGGCCTGGCCGCGGCTGGTGCTGGTCCGCTTCGTCATCTACGTGAGCCTCGCCATCCCCATCGCGCTGGCCCTGGCGCTGGGCCGCTCCGGGTCGCCGGCCATCCTCCGCGGCCTCGGGCTGGTCCTCGGCGTGCTGGCCACCGTGATGCTGGTGCGGGTGGCGGTGGTGGACGCGGTGACCGTGCTCGAGAGCGGCACCGTGCGCACCGCGTGGGGCCGCGCGGCCGCCCTCACCCGCGGCCAGCGGGGCGCCATCTTCGGCGTGCTCCTGCTCGTCTTCTCGAGCCTGGGCGCCGCGGTGGTGGCGGTCTCCCTCGTCCTGCGCGCCGCACCCGACCTCAACCACTTCGTGGTGCGCGTGCTCGTGGACTGCGTGCTCTCGGTGGGGCAGACCGCGTTCCCCATCGCCCTCTTCCTCTTCTACTGGCGGGCGCGGGGATGAGGTGGCTCCGGCGATGGGGGATCTCCATCGCCTCCCTCGCGCTGGGTCTGGCCACGCTCTTCGTGTTCCGCCGGGGACTGCCCCACGTGGGCTGGATCGTCGGCTACCTGCTGCTGCTCTGGCTCATCGTCGCGGTGCTCGCGGAGGCACGCGCCCCGCTCGAGGAGCGAAAGCAAGGGCTGCTGGTGGGCGCCGCGGAGTACACGATCCAGACCCTCTACCACAACCTCCTGCTCTTCGTGCTGCCCGCCTACTGGGCCTCCGCCACGCTCGCCTCGCCGAATGGGCCCTTCGTGGCGGGCGTGGCCGCGGGCGCCCTCGTCACCGCGGTCGATCCGCTCTATCGCGCGCTGGCGCGCGATCACCGCTGGATACAGCATGCGTTCCTCGGCTTCTCGATGTTCGCCACCTTCAACGTGGCGCTGCCTTTGGTGGGTGTGCGGCCGGGCGCGGCCCTGCTGGGCAGCGCCGCGCTCGCCGGTCTCGCCCTTGCTCCGGCCTTCCGCGATCGTGGCCGTATGGGCTGGCCGCGCGCGCTGGTGCTCGCCGTCGTCGTCGCCCTGCTCGGCGCGGTGCTCGTATGGACCGGGCGCGGCCTGGTCCCGCCCGCGCCGCTGTTCCTTGCCGACAAGCAGGCGGCGCGTGACGTCCAGGACCTCATCCCCGTGGATCCCATCGCGGCTTCGGTGCCCGCCGCGACGGTGGCGGAGTGGGGTGGCGGGCTGGCCGCCTACACCGCGGTGCACGCGCCGTCGGGCCTCCGCGAGCCCATCGAGCATGTCTGGTGGAAGGATGGCCAGGTGATCGCGCGCGTCCCGCTGTCGCCGGTGCTGGGCGGACGCGCCGAGGGCTTCCGCACCTGGTCGCGCAAGTCGGATCTCGGCACGCCGCTCCCTGCCGCCTACGCGGTGGATGTACGCACCGCGTCGGGCCAGCTCATCGGCCGCCTCGACCTTCACCATCACGCCGTGAGGGGAGAAGGGGATGGACACTATCTGGCTCGAAGTGGTGCTGATCCTGGCCGCGATCATCGCGAACGGGTTCTTCTCCGGATCCGAGATCGCGATGGTGTCGGCGCGGCCCAGTCGCCTCGTCCAGCTCCGGGACGAGGGCGTGCGGGGCGCCCAGCGCGCCCTCGACTTGAAGGCCACCCCCGAAACCTTTCTCGCCACCGTCCAGATCGTGATCACCCTGGTGGGGACGCTGGCCTCGGCGGTAGGTGGCGCCGCCGCGATCGAGGTGCTGACGCCCAAGCTCGCCGCGCTCCCCATCGCGGTGGCCGAGCGCTGGGCGGAGCCTGCCGCATTGGCTGTCGTCGTCGTCGCTATCACCTTTGTGTCGCTGGTCATCGGCGAGCTCGCGCCGAAGGCGCTCGCGTTGCGCAACCCCGAGCGTATCGCCTGCGTGGTGGCCCCTGTGCTACATGTCATCGCGCGGTTTGCCGCGGCGCCGAACCGAGTGCTCACCCTGTCGACCCGCGCGGTGCTCACGCTGATTGGCCAGCGCGCCGCGGTGACGCCGCCGCCGGTGACCGAGGAAGAGGTCAAGATCCTGGTCGCGGAAGGGGCGGCGCATGGAATCTTCGAGCACCACGAGGCGGAGCTCGTCCGGCGGATCTTTGCCTTCACCGATACCCCCGTGCGCTCGATCATGACGCCGAGGCCGAACATCCGCGGGCTCGACGTGACGATGCCGCCGGCGGAGATCTTGCGCGCGGCCGCCGAGCACGAGCGGAGCCGCCTGCCCGTCTTCCGCGGCTCCATCGACGAGCCGGTCGGGTTCGTGACCGTCAAGGACCTCTTCGCGGCAGTGGCTCGAGGGGAGGCCCCCACCCTCGATGGCCTGATCCGGCCGGCCCTCTTCGTGCCGGAGATGATGCCCGTCGGCACGCTTTTGCGGGAGTTCCAGCGCCGCCACGCCAGCCTGGCCCTGGTGGTCGATGAGTACGGGCAGGTGGTGGGCCTCATCACCATCGAGGACGTGCTGGAGGAGATCGTGGGCGAGGTCCGCGAGGAGGACGAAGGTCCCAACCTGCCGTTCGCGACCCGGCTGCCTGACGGCTCGTACATCATCGACGGCACCGCGAGCGTGCGCGATCTTCGCGAGCACGCCGGGATCGCCATCCCGGAGTCCTTGCGCTACCAGACCCTTGCCGGCTTCATCCTCGACGAGCTCGGCGCGGTGCCGGCACCCGGCACGACCCTGCGCGCCGCCGGGTACCTGTGGACGGTCCTCGAGGTGGACGGCCCGCGCATTCTCAAGCTGAAGGCGCAGACGCAGCCGACATGATGCCGAGCCCGCTGCTCGAGGCGGTCGAGCGCCTGCTCGGCGCTCGCCACGGGCCCGCGCGCATCCTGGACTCCACGCTGCTGAAGTCGTGGGAGCGGAACGACGTCTGGCGCGCGCGCGTGAAGGGCGGGCCCGACCTGCCCGCCATGGTGATCGTGAAGCAGTGGAAGGCGGAGCCCGCGCGCGGGCTTGACGAGTGGGCGGCCCTGGCCGTCCTCACGGAGGCGGGCCTGGCGGCCGCTCCGCGCTTCCTCGGCGGCGACGTGGCCACGCGCTGCTTCGTGATGGAGGACCTGGGCGCGGGACCGAGCCTCGAGGCGCTGCTTCGGGCTCCCGGTGCGGGAGAACGCGCCGCGGCCGCCCTGGTCGCGATCGCGCGGCTCGCGGCGCGGATGCACGTGGACGCGAGGGGCCTTGCCGCGGAGTTCGACCGGCGCCGCGATGGGCTCGCGCGGCGTCCCCTCAGCGCGGCGGCCGCGGCGGCGCGCGGGCTCCGCGAGCGCGGGGCCGATCTCGCGGGCTGGCTCGAGGCGGTCGGCGAATCCGCGGCGGCGGGGACGGCGGATGCCCTCGCGGTCCTCGCGCGCTTTGCCGGCGAGCCGGGCGACTGGACCACGGTGACGCACGGGGACATGGCCCCCGGCAACACCGCGCTCGCCCCCGCGGGCTGGCGGCTACTCGACTTCGAGTACGCGGGCGTCCGGCCCGCCCTCTACGACTCGCTTCTCTGGACGCTCTTCTGCCCGTTTCCCGCGTCGCTCATCGAGACTGCCGACCGCGCGTATCGCGAGACGCTTGCCATCGGGTTCGCGCCGGCGCGCGACGATGCCGCCTATGCGTCGGCGCGGGCCCAAAGCGCCGCGTGGCGGCTGCTCGACCTTCTCCACTGGCAGTCCCCGGCGCTGCTCGCCGCCGACGCGCCCTGGGCCCCCGGATTCGGCGCCCGCGCGGCGGTGGGCTGGCATCTCGCGCGCTTCCGCGTCCTCGCGGCGGCGGCGCCCGACGATCCCGCCGTCGCGCCGATCGCCGCCGCCGCGCGCCGGCTCGAGTCGCGTCTCGTCGCGCGCTGGGGCCTCGCGCCGGACGCGAGTGCCCTGTGGCCCGCCTTCGCGGATGATCGGCTATGATCCGATGATGTCGCTCTTCGACACGCACGCGCACCTGCACTTCCCGGACTTCACCGACGATCTCGACTCGGTGCTCGCGCGCGCCCGCGCGGCCGGGGTTCGCGGCATGGTCACCATCGGGACGGATCGCGAGTCCAATCGCGCCACCGTGGCGATGGCCGCGCGCTACCCGGATGTCTGGGCGTCCGTCGGCATCCATCCGCACGACGCCGCCGAGGCTACCGAGGAGGACTTCGCCGAGCTGGAGCGGCTGGCCCGGGAGGACCGGGTGGTCGGCATTGGCGAGATGGGCCTGGACTTTTTTCGCGATCTCTCGCCTCGCGACGTCCAGGCGCGCGTGTTCCGGCTCCAGCTCGACCTCGCGCGCCGCGTGGACAAGCCCGCCATCATCCACTGCCGCGACGCGCACCCCGAGACGCTCGCCAT
>CAVVJF010000017.1:0-91300 GCA_963748485.1 uncultured Candidatus Rokubacteria bacterium | reverse complement strand
CGTAGCGCGGCGGCCAGGCGGTCAGCGGCGCGCGGCCCACGGTCAGCGGGGCGCGCGCCCGGCGACCAGCTCGCGCAGGCGCGCAACGATGGTGTCGGGCGGGGTGTCCTGAAGGATGACGTCGGCGACGCCCATCGCCTTGAGCGCGTCCACGTCCTCGTCGGGGATGACGCCGCCGCCCACGAGGATGATGTCGTCCGCGCCGGCCTCGCGCATGAGGGCGCGCACCCGCGGGAACAGCGTCATGTGGGCGCCGGACAGGATGCTGATGCCGAGCACGTCCACGTCCTCCTGAACGGCGGCAGCCACCACCTCTTCCGGCGAGCGGTGGAGGCCCGTGTAGACCACGTCCATGCCCGCGTCGCGCAGGGCGCGCGCCACCACTTTGGCGCCGCGGTCGTGGCCGTCGAGGCCGACCTTCGCGACGAGCACGCGGATGGGCTTCATCGTGGGGTGAGGCGCCGGCGAGCCGGCGGCGCATCCAGCACCTCGCGCACCTTGGCGGCGAGGGCGTCCGGCTTGAACGGCTTGGAGAGAAAGGCCGTGCCGGCCTCGAGCTCGCCGTGCCGCACGATGGCGTTGTCGGTGTAGCCCGACATGAACAGCACGCGCATGTCGGGCCGCGCGCGGGCGAAGTGCTGGGCGAGCTCGCGGCCGCTCATCTGCGGCATCACCACGTCGGTGACCATCAGCTGGATGGGACCGCCGTGTCGCTCGCTCAGCTCGATGGCGTCCTGCCCGTGCTTGGCCTCGATCACGCGGTAGCCGTTCATCTCGAGGATCTCGCGCACCACCTCCCGCACGCGGGGGGCGTCCTCGACGAGCAGCACGGTTTCGGCGCCTCGCGGGGCGCCACCCGCCGTCTCCACGGGCGCCGACACGCGCTCGGCCTCGTCGGCCACCGCGGGCAGGCAGATCTTGAACGTCGTGCCTCGGCCCAGCTCGGAATAGACCCAGATGTGCCCGCCGCTCTGGCGCACGATGCCGTAGACAGTGGAGAGCCCGAGCCCGGTGCCTCGTCCCGGCTCCTTGGTGGTGAAGAAGGGCTCGAAGAGCCGCGCCCGTGTCGCCTCGTCCATCCCGGTGCCGGTGTCGGTGACGGCGAGGACCACGTAGTGTCCGGGGGTGGCCTCCCCGCGGCCGAGGGCGGTGGCGTCGTCCAGGTCGAGATGGTCCGTCTCCATCGTGAGCTGCCCGCCCTCGGGCATGGCGTCGCGCGCGTTGACGGTGAGGTTCATGATCACCTGCTCGAGCTGGCTCGGGTCCGCTTTCACGTTGTCGAGGTCGGGCCGCGGCACGAACACGAGCTGTATCGTCTCGCCGAGCAGCCGCTGGAGCATGGCCTGCATGCCCTCCACGATGCCGTTGAGGTCCAGCACCTTGGGAGCCAGCACCTGCTTGCGGCTGAAGGCGAGGAGCTGGCGGGTGAGCGCGGCCGCCTGCTGGGAGGCGTCGCGGATGCCGTCCACGTTCCGGCGCATCGGATGGTCCTCGGGAATCTTGCGGCGGATGAGATCGCTGTCGCCCTGGATCACCATGAGGAGGTTGTTGAAATCGTGGGCGATGCCGCCGGCGAGCTGCCCGACTGCCTCCATCTTCTGGGCCTGGCGCAGCTGATCCTCGCTCTCCTTGAGCGCTGTCTCCGCGCGCTTGCGCTCGGTGAGGTCCACGGTGAGGCCGCGCAGCTGCCGCGGGCGCCCGCCGCTGTCCCGCAGCACGTGGATGATGTCGCGCAGCCACAGCACGCGCCCGTCCGCCGCCACCGCGCGGTACTCGAACTCGTGGTCGGTGGCGATGGCCACGGCGGCGCGGCACTCCGCCATCGCGCGCTCGCGCTCCTCCTTGTGGATGCGGAGGGCGAAGAAGTTCGGCTCGCGCAGCCAGTGGTCGGTGGGGAAGCCCAGCAAGCCCTCGGCCCGCCGGCTCACGAAGGTGAAGCGTAGGGTGACGGCGTCGGCCTCCCACACGATGGCGTCGAGGCCCTGGACGAGGTCGCGGAAGCGCTGTTCGGAGGCGCGGCGCGCCGCGTGCAGGCGCTCCTCCTCGGTGAGGTCCTGGATGGTGAGGAGCAGGCGCGCCTCCTCCTCTTCCGCGATGCGGAAGCCGGTGATGGTGATGCGCACGGGCCGCGCCTCGCGCCGGGAGGCCAGGTGCAGGTCGACGGTCACGTCGTGCTGCGCCACCCCCGTCTGCAGCACCTCGCGGATGCGGCCTTGGAGGCCGTCGGCGTGGGCCACCTCGTCGAGGCGGCGGCCGATCACGCCGGCGCTCCGCAGCGAGAAGGACTCGAGGAATGACCGGTTGGCGGACAGGATGCGCAGGTCGCCAGCAAGCACAAGCAGGCCGGACGGCACGCTCGCCACCAGCTTTTCGGCATAGCTCTTCAGGTTGAAAATGGCCCGCTCCTGCCGCATCTGGTCGCGCAGGAGCTGGCCGCGCTGGCGCTGCCGCCAGAGGCCGATGAGGAGGGAGCCCTGGGCGAGGATGAGGAAGATGGCCGCGGCGGCGGTGAGATAGCGCGCCTGCCGGAAGTCCGCCAGCGCCTCATCGCGGTCGATCTTGAGCACAAGGCCCCATGCCGGCCCGGGGATCCAGCGGGTCGCCGCGAGGACGGGAGCGCCCCGGTAGTCCGTGTTCTCTCCGAACGTGTCCTGCTTCGCCACCGCGTCGGGCACCTTGGCGGCGAGCTGCTCCAGCGAGCGGCCGGTCGCGGACCATCCGGCGCCGGCGGCGCGGAAGGGCGAGATGTAGGTCGGCTCTTTGCCTTCCATGCGGAACAGCAGTGCCTCGCCGGTGCGCGTGGGCACGGTCTCGTCGGTGAGCAGCGGATAGAGGCCGCGCTCCGGCGCCATGGTGAGCACGATGGCGCCCAGCGGCCCGCGGGGGGCGCCGCCTTCGGTGAGCACGGGGACGGCGAAGACGAGGCGACGCGCCCCATCCGCGCCCTTGGGAATGTCGGTGCGGAAGGCTTGCCCCGCCATGGCGGCCTGGCCGGCGTCGACGGCGTGCGCGACGGCGCCCGGATCGCGGGTGCGCGCCACCACCTGGCCGGAAGGATTCACCACCGCGATGCCCAGATAACCGTAGGCCGCGACCACGCGGTCGAGCCGCGCGGTCACGCCGCGGTCGCCCTGGCCGGCGAGTAGCCCCCGGATCGAGGTGGACCCCGCGAGGACCTCGGCGTCGGCCTTGCGCGCCTGTAGCCAGTCCGACACCAGCCGCGCGCGGTCGTCCGCGAAGGTGGACAGCCGCACGCGCCAGTGATCCATGACGACGCGGCGCTCGCTCTCGATGTGGTACCACATGAAGCCCAGGACGAGCGCGGCGCCCATCAGGAAGGCGACGGCGTAGAGCCACCGCGCGACGTCTCGCGCGGGACCGGCGGCGCGCTGGTCGGCCATTGCTGTCGCCATGGCAGCCATTGTGGCCCGAGGCGGCCCTCCGTGTCGAGGCGCGGCGGCGCGCGCCAGTCTCAGCGGGCGCGGTAGCGGACCTCGAAGTTCACGCAGCCGTTCGGCGACCGGAACGGGCCATGCGGCATGCCCGGCGGGCGCACCGCCACCATCCCCGCGTGATAGGTCGTGCCGCCGACCACGCACGAGCCGGAGACGATGAAGATCTCCTCCCAGAAGTCGTGGGTGACCACGGCGTCGTTGCTCGCGCCCGGCTCGAAGCGGAGGAAGCGCGTGGTCACACCCTCGTCGTCGCCGCCCGCTACCACCTGCTCCCACACCCCCGACGGATAGCCGGCGGCGGGGCGCCAGGGCAATGGGGAGGGGTCGAAGAACTCGCGCTCACCCTTCATTTCGCGGCCATTCTAGCGTACCTTGGCGCGGGGTCCTGACCGATAGGAGGGAGCCACATGCGCATCATCGCCCTCGCGTTCCTCACGCTCGCCACGCTGGCCTCGGGCGCCATCGCCCAGGAGCCGTATCCCACGCGGCCCGTGTCCATCGTCAATCCGTTCCCGCCGGGCGGCATCGCTGATCTCACCGCGCGGCCGCTGGCGTCGACATTCGAGCGCCTGCTCAAGCAGCCCTTCGTCGTGGTCAACAAGCCGGGCGCCGCCGGCGCCGTGGGGGCGCAATTCGCCTCGGTGGCCAAGCCCGACGGCTATACCTTGCTCGTCGCGCTCGTCAGCATCTCGTCCACGCCGGAGGTGGACAAGCTCCTGGGGCGGCCCGCCACCTACACGCGGGAGCAGTTCGTGGGCATCGCGCGGCTCAACGCCGATCCGCCGATCCTGGCCGTGAACGGGCGGTGGAAGACGGTGAAGGAGCTGGTGGACGACGCCAAGAAGCGCCCGGGCGAGATCACCTTCGCCTCCTCGGGGCCCTACGGCGCGTCCCACCTGCCGCTCGAGATGTTCCTCCAGGCGGCGGGTATCAAGATGCGCCATCTGCCGACGACGGGCGGCGCGCCCGCGACGACGGCGGTGCTGGGGGGACACGCGCATCTCTGGGCCTCGCCGCCCGCGCTGGCCGCGCCGCACATCGAGGCGGGCAAGATGCGGGCGCTCGCCACCTGGGGCGCCACGCGGCTCGCCGCCTTCCCCGACGTGCCGACGCTCAAGGAGCTGGGCTATGACATCGAGTACTACCTCTGGACCGGGCTCTTCGCGCCGAAGGGTATTCCTCCTCACGTCTTCCAGACGCTCCGCGATGCGACACGGCGGACAGTGCAGGATGACGAGTTCAAGGCGGCCATGGACAAGGCCAAGACGCCCATCGCCTATCAGGACGCGGACGAGTTCAAGGCATTCTGGGACGCGGATGCCAAGCGCATCGCCACCGTCATCCAGTTCATCGGCAAGATCGAGGCGAAGTAAGTGCGGATCGACCTCCACACCCACGTCGTCCCGCCGCGCTGGGAGGATTTCGCCGCGCGGTACGGGGGCGGGAAGTGGCCGCGGCTCGAGGTGAAGGACGCCTGCCATGCCACCATCATGACGGGGGATCAGTTCTTCCGCGACATCGACGATCGCTCGTGGAGCCCGGAGCGGCGCATCGAGGACATGGACCGCCTCGGCATCGACCGTCAGGCGCTCTCGCCCCCGCCGATCATGTTCTGCTACTGGGCCGAGCCCAAGGCGGCGCAGGCCTTCGCACGCATGCAGAACGAGAACGTGGCGGCCATCGCCGCGCGGCATCCGGCGCGCTTCAGCGGGATGGCGGCGGTGCCCCTTCAAGATCCGGCCATGGCCATCGAGGAGCTGCGCTACTGCCGCGAGGCGCTGGGTCTGGGCGCCGTCGAGATCGGCACCTGTCCGGCTGGGCGCGATTTCGACGACCCCGCGCTCTTTCCCTTCTTCGCGGCGTGCCGCGATCTTGGCGTGGCGGTGTTCGTGCACCCGGCGACGCCACTCGCCGGCCAGGAGCGGCTCACGAAGTACTACTTCCCGCTGATCGTCGGGAACCCGCTGGAGACGGCGCTGGCCGTCTCGAAGCTCATCTTCGGCGGCGTGCTCGAGCGGTTGCCCGACCTGCGCATCTGCTTCGCGCATGGGGGCGGCGCGTTCCCCTTCACGCTGGCGCGGCTCAACCACGGCTGGCACGTGCGACCCGAGGGCCCGGCGGCCATTCCCGAAGAGCCGCGCGAGTACGCGCGCCGCATCTTCGTGGACTCGCTCACGCTCGCGCCGCGCAACCTGCGCTTCATCATCGAGGAGCTGGGGGCGGATCGCGTGATGATCGGCAGCGACTATCCCTTCGACATGGGCGATACGGATCCACTCGCGTCGCTTCAGGCGGCCGGGCTGGATCCGAGCACGCGGAGCCTCATAGAAGGACAGACGGCGGCAAAATTCCTCCGCCTTCCGGTATCCTGACGCCATGCCCACCATCGCCGCCGCCGAGCTGGAATCGCTCGGCACACGCATCTTCACGGCGCTCGGCACGCCCGAGGCGGATGCGCGTCTGGTCGCCACCCTGCTCGTGCGCGCCAACCTGCGCGGCCACGACTCCCACGGCGCCATCCGCATCCCGCAGTACGCGGGCGCGATCCGCACCGGCCACGTGAATCCCAAGAGCCCGATCACCGTGCTCGCGGACACGCCGGTGATCGCGCGGCTGGACGGCGGCCGCGGGTTCGGCCAGGTGGTGGCCAGGCGCGGCATGGAGATGGCCATCACGAAGGCCAAGGCGGCGGGCCTCTCCGCGGTGACCCTCGCCAACACGACGCACGTCGGCCGCCTCGCCGACTACGCGGAGATGGCGGCGGCCGAGGGCCTGGTCGGCATGCTGTGGGTGAACGCGGTGTTCGGGCTCAACGTGGCGCCCTGGGGCGGCGCCGCGCGGCGCCTCGGCACCAACCCCCACGCCATCGCCGTGCCCGGCGACGGGGGGCCGGCCATGGTGCTCGACTTCGCGACCAGCGTGGTGGCCGAGGGCAAGATGCGCGTGAAGAAGAACCGCAAGCAGCAAGCCCCGCCCGGCTGGTTCATCGACGCCGAGGGCAAGCCCGGCACCGACCCCGAGGTGTTCTACGGCACGCCGCCCGGGTCGCTGCTCACCGCCGGCGAGCACAAGGGCTACGGGATGTCGCTTGCTGTCGAGCTCCTGGGCGGCATCCTCTCCGGAACCGGCGCGGCCAGCGCAGGCCCCGGCGTTTTCGCCAACGGCACGCTGATGATTTGCCTCGACGTGGAGCGTTTCATCCCGCTCCCCGAGTTCCGCCAGCAGGTGGCGACCTTCTTCGCCTGGGTGAAGACGGCGCCGCGCGCGCCCGGCACGACCGAGATCCTCATCCCCGGCGAGCCCGAGGCGCGCCTCGAGGCGGAGCGACGCCGCGACGGCATTCCCATCGAGGACGAGACGTGGCGGCAGATCGAGACGTTGGCCGCCGAGCTTGGCGCGAAGGGCTGGACCGTGGGCGAGCAAGTGACCCAGCGTCCGCCGGCCTGAAGGCGGGGTCGCGCTCGATGCCTCACGACGTCACCCTCCTCCGGGACATCGCGCTCGGGATCGTCTTTGCCGCGCTCGCCGCCCACGTCGCCCGGCTCCTCCGCCAGCCGCTGCTCCTCGGCTACATCGCCGGCGGCGTGCTCCTGAGTCCCCGGCTCGGCTTCGGCCTCGTCTCGAGCGAGGCGAACATCGAGCTGATCTCCGAGATCGGCCTCATCCTGCTCCTCTTCATCATCGGCCTCGAGATCGACCTTCGCGAGATTCGCCGCCTCGGCCGCTCCGTATTGATCCTGGGCGGGAGCCAGTTCGCCATCAACGCCCTCCTCGGCCTGGCCTTCTTCGCGTGGCTCGGCTACGGGGTGGGGGGCGGGCGCTTCGACCTGATCTACCTCGCCATCGTGATGTCGCTGAGCTCGACGCTGATCGTGGTCAAGCTCCTCCGAGACAAGTTCGAGCTGAAGGTGATCTTTGGCCGGCTCACCCTCGGGGTCCTCGTCGTCCAGGACATCTTCGCCATCCTGTTCATGGCCGTGCAGCCGAATCTCGCCGACCCCGGCGTCCTCCAAATCGCGCAGTCGGTCGTGGGGGGCGCCGTGCTCGTGGGCGCCGCCTTCGTGACGAGCCGGTACCTCCTCGCCCCTCTCTTCGAGGTCTCGGCGAGTCGGCCGGAGCTGGTCCTGATCTCCTCGGTCGCGTGGTGCTTCATGGTGAGCGGCGTCGCCGAGCGGCTCGGCCTCTCCCGAGAGATGGGCGCCCTCATCGCCGGCCTCTCCATCGCCGCCTTTCCGTACGGGGCCGACGTGATCTCCAAGGTCACCGGGGTCCGCGACTTCTTCGTGACGCTCTTCTTCGTCGCCCTCGGCATGAAAATCCCGCTGCCTAGCCCCGAGATCCTCGGCCAGGCCCTCCTCATCGTGGCCTTCGTCTTCGCGAGCCGCGTGCTCGCGGTGGTGCCGGTGGTATGGCTCCTCGGCGACGGGCTCTACGCGGGCATGGTGACCGCGCTCAACCTCGCCCAGATCAGCGAGTTCTCCCTCGTGATCCTCGCCCTCGGTGCGGGGTACGGGCACATCTGGGCCGGGCTCGAGCCGGTCGTTCTGACCGCGATGATCCTCACCTCGCTCGTCTCGACCTACGTGATCGGGGCCAACGACTGGATCGCCCGCGCCGTGCTCCGCCCCTTCGCGCGTCCCGCGGAGGCGGCGGCGACCCAGGGATCGGCAGCGGGGGTGCACCCGGAGCGCGACATCGTGCTCCTCGGCCACTTCCGCATCGCCCAGGCCGTCCTCGACCTTGTGGAGCAGCGTGCTCCGCACCTCAAGCCGCGCATCACCCTCGTGGACTACGACGCGAACCGGGCCCGGGCCGTCCTCGCCCGCGGCTTCCACTGGGCGTACGGCGATCTCGCCAACCCGGACGGCCTCGAGCACCTCGGCATCGAGCACGCGCGCGTGGTCGTCACCACCATCTCCGATACCTTCCTGAAGGGCATCAGCACGCGCCGGCTCGTCACGAACCTCCGCCGCCTCGCTCCCCGCGCCACCATAGTGATGACCGGGGAGGAGAAGCGGGACGCGCAGGAACTCGGGCAGGCAGGCGCCGACGAGGTCCTGATCCCTGGTGAGATCACCGGCGAGCGGATCCTCGACCTCCTCCGGAGCGCCGACGCGGCGGGCTGAGTGCGGCGGAGATGGCGGTCGCGGTTCACGCCACCGTCGCCCGCCCTCGTGTCCGCCGTTCGGCCTGAGCCGTCCGCCGACCGCGCCACCAGCTCCGGATCTCGCTCAGGTGATCCCGCTCGTGGCTCCACCCGGGAGCGGGGAGCCACTGCACGACGGTGTAGGCGTGCGAGGGATCGCCCAGCGCTTCGGTCGGTAGGCGCTCGAACGTGGTGATCAGCTCGGCACGCACCCGCGCCATGCGGCGGAGCACGGTGCGGAGGCCAAGACGGCGCGCGCGGGCGACCGATCTCGCATTGAAGCGGTCCGCGTCGGCCATGCTCTCGAACCAGCGGATGCGGTCGCCGTGGCCCCGCGCGATGAGGCGGAACCGGCGGAGCGTCTCCTCGTCGCAGCTCAGCAGGTGGGTCAGAACGTCCTTGACGGACCAGCGGTCCTGCGTGCGGGGCCGCAGGATCTCGCGCTCGGGCAACCTCGCGACCAGCGCCAGCGTGGATTCGCGCGAGGCCGCCATGCGGCGCACGGCTTCGCCCCGCCATCTCCTGAGCGCGCCGGACGCCCGCGCGACCATGACAGGCGTGACGTTAGACGAGCCGCTGCGGCCGGTCAAGCCGTGGAGCGTTACCGCTTGCGGAGCGGGGACCTTCGTCAGCAGCGCCGCCCACGAAGAGGGGACGACCTGGACTTCGACTCCCCCAAGGCGCCAGGTTGCGGGCGCGCGGAGGCCGTGCCTATCATTCGAACGTCAATGAGCATCGCCCCAGCCCGGACCGCGACGGCTCCCACCCTCGACCGCTCAGCGCTCCTCGCGCGGTATCAGGACGTGCGGCGGACGACCGAGGCGCTGTGCCGCCCGCTCTCTCCGGAGGACCAAGTCATCCAGGCGATGCCAGACGTGAGCCCGACCAAGTGGCACCTTGCTCATGTCTCGTGGTTTTTCGAGACGTTCCTGCTTGAGCCGAACCTTCCGGGCTACACCCCGCGGGACCAAGCCTATCGCGTGCTCTTCAATTCCTACTACAATGCGGTCGGCCCCCAGTTCTCGCGGCCCGACCGTGGTCACCTATCGCGCCCCTCGATAGCCGAGGTCCTCGCCTACCGGGCGTGGGTCGACGAGAGCATGACCACGCTGCTCGAGGGCGGCGACGAGGCGCGGCTGGCCGCGGCGGCACCGGTGCTGGAGCTCGGGCTCAACCACGAGCAGCAGCATCAGGAACTCATCCTGACCGACATCAAATACAACCTCGCCGTCAATCCGCTCCGCCCCGCCTATCACGCGGTCACGCCGCCTCGTGGCACGGCCACGCGGCCGATCGGCTGGCGTCTCCACGCGGGCGGTCTGCAGCTGATCGGACACGCCGGCGCCGGTTTCGCCTTCGACAACGAGGGGCCGCGCCACGCCGTCTACCTGCGATCTTTCCGCGTCGCCGATCGGCCGGTGACCAACGGCGAGTATCGCGAGTTCATTGAGGCTGGTGGCTACGGCGACCCGTCGGCCTGGCTCTCGGAAGGCTGGCGCACTGTCCGGGAGCGAGGCTGGCAGGCCCCGCTCTACTGGGAGCGCCGCGACGGCGCCTGGTGGACGCAGACGCTGAGCGGGCCGCTGCAGCTCGACCCACACGCGCCCGTCGCTCACGTGAGCTACTACGAAGCCGACGCCTACGCGCGCTGGCGCGGCGCGCGCCTGCCGACCGAGCAGGAGTGGGAGCATGCCGCCGCCGGCGAGCCCATCACCGGGAACCTGCAAGAGAGCGGCGTGTTCCACCCCCTGCCGGCCACGACAGATGCCCCGTCCCAGGTGTTCGGTGACGTCTGGGAGTGGACGCAAAGCGCCTACGCGCCGTACCCGGGCTACCGGGCGGCGGCAGGGGCGATCGGCGAGTACAACGGCAAGTTCATGGTGAGTCAGCAGGTACTGCGTGGCGGCTCGTGCGTGACACCGCAGTCGCACCTTCGGGTCAGCTACCGCAACTTCTTCCCCCCGGACGCCCGCTGGCAGTTCTCCGGGATCCGTCTGGCCGACGACGCCTGACCGGCGCTCCCGGCACATCGACCCAGCGGAGCAAGGAGCCGACCGTGCGCTATCGCGTCGACGTCCACGCCGATGCCCACACGCGCCTGAAAGCCATGGCTGCCGACGTGCTGCACGGGCTCAGCGCCCGTCCGCGCTCGCTGCCGCCGAAGTACTTCTACGACGCCGCCGGCTCTCGCCTCTTCGAGGAGATCACGCGTCTACCCGAGTACTACCTCACGCGCGTGGAGAACGCCCTGCTCGACACCCTGGCGCCGGGGCTCATGCGCACCATGGCGCCGCGCGAGGTCGTCGAGCTCGGCTCGGGCTTCTCGGTGAAAACACGCCGTTTCCTCGACGCCCGCGGCGGCGGGCCGCTGCGCTACACTCCGGTCGACGTGGATGAGACCACGGTGGCGGCCTCCGCCCACCGTCTGCTGGCGACCGACGCCGCCCTCGAGGTGCATGCGGTCATCGGCGACTTCGAGCGTCACCTCGTCCACGTCCCGGTCCCCAGCGGTCGCCGGCTCGTACTCTTCCTCGGCAGCACCATTGGCAACCTCGATCCCCCCGGGCGCGTCGCCCTGCTCACCCAGGTTCGTCGCCTCCTGCGCCGGGGCGACCGACTGCTGCTCGGCATCGATCTCGTCAAGGATACCGCGGTGCTGGAAGCCGCCTACAACGATGCGGCCGGAGTGACCGCCGCCTTCAACCGCAACATCCTGAGCGTGATTAACCGGAGCCTGGGTGGCGACTTCCGTCTCGAGCTGTTCCATCACCACGCGTGGTACAACGCGGCCGCGCAGCGTATCGAGATGCACCTGGTCTCCGAACGTGCGCAGACGGTCCGCGTCCGCGACCTGGACCTCACGCTCGAGCTGGAGCCGGGCGAAACGATCTGGACCGAGAGCTCCTACAAGTTCGAGCGGGCCTCCGCGCGCGCGATGTTGATGGCGGCGGGCCTCCGCCTGGACGGCTGGTACTCCGACGGCGGTGAACGCTTCGCCCTGGCGGTCGCGGCGCCCCGCTCGCGAGCTGCCACCGCGCCGGCCGTTCGCGCCGCATGAGCGACACGCCGACGCCGACGCGCTTCTACATCCACGACGACCTCACCGAGGACGTTCGAGCGCGCCACGGCGCCGACTCGGCGGCCTTCGTCCTGGCGCGCGAGCTGCTGGCGCTCGTGCGTCGCGACGCCGGCCGGGTGCGGGTGCTCACGCTCGACGAGCAGATCGAAGCACTGGTCGGCCGGGGGGCGCACGCGCCCTTCGCGCTCGCCGTCGGGATCGGCCGGGCGGGGGAGCGCGTCGCCCGCCAGGTCCACGCGCGGGCCGGGTGGTTCCCGGCAATCCGGCGGATCGACCTCACCCGCGAAGAGGATGGGCGCGGCGGCTACGCGGTCGTCAGCCCCACCGGCGTCCCACTCGCCGAGCAGCTGGCCGGCGTCGAGACGGCCGCGTCGCTGGCGATCGTCGACGACACGATCTTCTCCGGCATCACCTTGCGGCAGGTGCTGGAGGCGCTCGCCCCGGCGGTCCGCGCGCGTACGCACGCTTTCTGCCTGCGGTGTGTCGTGGAATCCTTGCCGCCGCTGCGCGCCCTCTGCCCCGTCACACCGGGCTTCGCCGCCGCCGGCCGCCTGCTCGACGAGGTCAGCTTGATCAACGCCAGCGGCCTGGTGCGCCGTGGCTCCATCCGCCGCACCGGCCGCGGGCCGCTCGCCTTCTTCGAGCGCCCCGAGTGGATGCGCGCGTGGTTCCCAGGGCACGCCGATGCCGTCATCGACTGCTGCCGCCGCCTCAATCGGCTCCTGGAGCCTACCGGCGAAGCCTCACTGCCGGCGACGATCTAGCGGCCACGGGGGGCCGTTCTCCCCCGTCGACGCGCGTCAACCTGGTCGGGACATGACGAGTCGGAGTCCGCGCGGGACCAGCAGACGGTCGACGATCTCGAACAGGGCGTGGAACAGCAAGGCCATCAGAGCGGCCGGGATGGCGCCGGCGAGGATCGTTCGGGTGTCGTCGAGCGCGAGGCCGCGCACGATCAGCGTACCGTAGCCGCCGCCGCCGATGAAGGCCGCGAGGGTGGCCGTGCCGACCGTCCAGATCACGGCCGTCTTGATGCCGGCCAGCACGTTCACCGAGGCCAGCGGGAGCTCGATCCGGGTCAGGCGGCGCCAGCCCGACACGCCGAGGACATCGGCGATCTCACCCAGCTGGCGATCGATCGTCGCCAGACCGGTGTAGGTGCCGCGCACGATCGGCAGCAGCGCATAGAGGAAGAGCGCGACCAAGGCTGGCAACGTGCCAATGCCGAGCAGCGGGATCATGAAACAGAGCAATGCCAGCGCAGGGATCGTCTGCAGAACGCCGACGGCCATCAGCTCGGCCTGGGCGAGCAGCGCGGAGCGCGTGGCCAGGATGCCCAGAGGCAGACCGACCAGCACGGCCAGCGCAACGGCGGCGGCCGCGAGCCCCAGGTGCTCGAGCGTCAGCGTGCCAAGCTCGCGGACCAGCCGCGCGCGCTCCTCGGCATCGGTGACCTCGCGACCGAGGAAGCGCGCAGCCGCCTGGCGGACGCTGCGGCCGTCGAGGTCGGCCAGCGCGTTCAGACGCGTCATGGCGGGCGTATCGATCCGGCCCACCAGTGCGCGCTCCAGGGTTGCCCAGGCCGTCGGATGGCGCTCAACGAAGTCGCTTCGCGCCAGCAGCACGGCGGCGTAAGCGGGGAAGAAGCTCCGGTCGTCACGCAGCACGACGATACCGCCCCGCGTGAGTCGACCGTCCGTGGAGAAGACGTCGATGACGTCGACCGTGGAGCTGGCCAGCGCCTGATAGGCCAGCGCGTGCTCGATGGCCCGCACGCTGGCCAGCACGAGACCGTAGTGGCGACGCAGGCCCGGCCAGCCGTCGTCGCGCTCGAGAAACCCCGAGGTGAAGGCGCCAGTCAGCTCCGGATGACGGGCGAGGTCGCTGATCCGCTCGAGGCCTAGCCGTTGCGCGAGGTCGGCGCGGACCGCCAGCGCGTAGGTGTTCTCGAAGCCGAGCGGTCCGCTGATCGTCAGCCCGCGCGGCCGGAGCGCGGCCCGGATCGCCTCCACCGACTCCGCGGCCGGGTCCTTGAGGATCGCCCGACTGATCGTGCCGGTATACTCCGGATAGAAGTCGACGCTGCCGTGAGCGACCGCGCGGTACGCGATGCCGGTGCCGCCGAGCCCGACCCGGCGCTCCACGGGCGCCGCGCCCGCCGCCTCGAGCACCTGGGCGGCGATCTCGGCGACTACGTAGCTCTCCGTGAACGACTTCGAGCCCACCCGCACCACCTCGGCCTCGGCGGCCGCCGCCACCGTGACCAGGGCGACCGCCGCGACGACGGCCGGGCGCATGCTCAGAAGTACTCCCGCAGCTCGCGCGGCGGCGCCTGCGCCCCGAGGAACTCGGTGACGAACGGCTCTACCGGTTTCCGGGCGAGATCGCCGAACGGCCCCTGTTGCACGACCCGCCCGCCGCGCAGGAGCGTGATGGTCGCGCCGAGCAGCACCGCCTCGCGGACGTCGTGGGTGACGAGCAGGACCGTCTTATCGAGTGTGGCGAAGAGTCGACGCAGCTCGACCTGCAGGTCGGCGCGCACGATGGGATCGAGCGCACCCAAGGGCTCGTCGAGGAGCAGGAGCGGCGGATCGAGCATGAGCGCGCGCATGAGGCCCACCCGCTGGCGCTGGCCGCCGCTCAGCTCGGCGGGATAGCGGTGCAGGATTGCCGGATCGAGCGCGGCGAGCTCGGCCAGCGCGCGGACGCGCGCGGCCGTCCGCTCGCGCGCCCACCCTGCCGTCTCGGCTGGCAGGCTCACGTTGCCGGTTACGGTCAGGTGGGGATACAGGCCCCCCTCCTGCACGACGTAGCCGACGCGGCCGACGAGATGGCGCCGCGTGGCGGGGGTGACGGGGGCACCGTCGACTAGCGCCTCCCCGGCGTCGGCGGCGATCAGGCCGAGCACGACCCGCAGCAGGGTCGACTTGCCGGAGCCGCTGGAGCCGAGCAGGACGTGCGTCGACCCTCGAGCGACGTCGAGGGAGACGTCGTCGAGGGCGACGAGCGCGCCGAAGCGCTTGCTGACGTGGCGGACCGCGATCATCCGGGCGCGCCGGGGCCGAGGCTCAGGTCAGGTCTTGACCAGGCCCGGCAGCCACAGCGACAGCACTGGAACATAGGTGCATCTCCGGCGGCGTGACGTCTAACTCACGCTCGCGCCCGTGGACTTACGGGAACAACCGCTCGGCGTTCTGGTAGGCGATCTTCTCGGCGACGTCGCGCGGCAGTTGATTGAGGTAGGTGCGCACTTCCGCGACCGAATTCGGCAGGGCTTCCCACCGTGACGTGACCCAGGTGTCGGTGCCGGCGAGGAAGCGGTCCGAGTGGCGCATGAACAGTGCGCGCCAGCCCGGGTCGAGCACGCCGCCGGGGGCGACGTCGCCGTTCCGGATCGCCAGATCCACCCAGAGGGTCTGGTAGCGGTCGAGGAGGGCGCCCACGGCCTGCGGCCCCGAGGACATCCCCGCATGCGCCCAGATCACGCGCAGGCCCGGCTCCAGCGTGAACAGCTCCACGATGGCGACCTCGTCCGAATGGGCGTGGAGATAGATCCCCTCCCGCAGCACGATCTCGGTGAGGCGCTTGATCACGGGGGTGCCGGTCTGGCCGCCGAAGAGATGGAACTCGCCGATGCCCTTGTGCACCTTGAGGGCGAGACGCGACTCGAGGTACGGGATCACGGACGGATCTTGCCACCAGTGACCGATGTCCTCGCGCGTGCGGTACGGGCGGAGGATCGGCACGATGCGCTTGGGATCCTTCTGGTAGAGCTTGATGGTCCCGTCGTCTGGCGTGCTGGAGACGAGCGCGCGCCGGATGCCCGCCTGCTGCAGGATGCCGAGAATGCGGTCCTCCGGGTACTCCGCCCAGTCGGGCGCGCTGTAGTGGATATGCGTGTCGAAGATCGGGAGATCGGGCGTCTGCGCGCGGAGGACGCCGGCGGTCGCGAGGAGCGCGGCCGCGAAGGCCAGGATGGAGAACCAGAAGGCGCGGGGTCGCATCGCTCTGCGCGACACGATAGCACGGGTGTACCATCCAGGACATGAGGGGCATGAGCGTCGTCTTGGCGCTGGCGGGCGTGCTGGCGGTCGCCGCGCCGGCCTCCGCCCAGATCGGCGGGGGCGCGGGGCCGCGCTACCCGTATCAATCGAATCCCGTCGACCGGGTGTATCAGGATGTCCAGAAGCCCCTCCCGCGCCTGCCCGCCGCACCGCCTCCGGCCACGCGCTGGGTGCCCGAGCAGCGCGTGATCGACCCGGGGACCCGCAAGGAAGTGGTGATCCCGGCGCACGAGGAGCGGCGCATCACCGACACCCAGGTGAACGTCCCGCCGCTCACCGGCTATGGCCCGGGCGGGCCCGTTCACATCCCGGGCGGTGATCGTCCCCCTGCCGAGCTGCGCCAGACTCCCTGAGGCGCGCGTGCTCGACGCGGTCGGGATGGCCGAGATCAACAAGATCTTCGCGGTGCTCGATGCCATCGGCGTCCATCGCGAGCACGTGGTGATCCCGCTCGGCACCGGCAAGGGTCGCGTGCGCCGCATGCCGTCCGGCAAGCTCGAGATCATCGTGGACGCGGAAGTCCCCATCGATGAGTGGCTGAAGGGCCTGCCCGAGATGATCCAGGAGGCGCAAGCGCGGTGAGCCGCGCCGGGCTCCGACGGGAGCTCGGCCTCGCTTCTCTCCTCGCCATCGTCTTCTTCAACGTCAGCGGCGGCCCCTACGGCATCGAGGACGCGGTCGCGTCCTTCGGTCCCGGCCTCACCCTCGTGCTGCTCGTGCTCACGCCGTTGATCTGGAGCCTCCCCGTGTCGCTCGCCATGGCGGAGCTGGCAGCGGCCCTGCCCGAGGAAGGCGGCTATGTCGCGTGGGTGCGCCGCGCCTTCGGGCCCTTCTGGGGATTTCAGGTGGGCTGGTGGAGCTGGATCAACTCCTTCGTGGACGTGGCGGTATATCCGGCGCTCTTCGCCGACTATGCGCAGTACTGGTGGCCCGGCATGTCCGGGGCCACGCGATGGGTGGTGGCACTGGCATTCCTGTGGGCGCTCACCGGGCTCAATCTCGCGGGCGTGCGCGTGACGGGAGGGAGCGCGGTGGCGCTCGCCGCCGGCGCGCTGATCCCGGTGGCGGTGTTCACCGTGATGGCGGGGCTTCGCGCGGAGCGTGCGCCGTGGACACCGTTCGCGGCTGACCAAGGCAGTCTCGTCGCGGGCATCGGCCTCGGGCTGGCCGTGATGATGTGGAATTACTCCGGCTGGGACAATCCCAGCACCTTGCTCGGCGAGGCGGAGGCGCCCCGCTCGCACTATCGCCGCGCGATGCTGCTGGCGCTGCCGCTGATCGCGCTGGCGTATCTGCTGCCCGTGGCGGCGGGGCTCGCGGTGTCCGGCGACTGGGATAAGTGGGAGACGGGCCATCTGCCTCAGGTGGCGGAAGCGGTGGGCGGGTGGACCCTCGGGAGCCTCGTCACCGTGGGCGCGCTGCTGTCCACCGCCGGGCTCTTCCTCTCCGGCCTCCTTACGAACTCGCGGCTGCCCTTCGTGCTTGCCAGCCTGGGCCAGCTCCCCGCCTGGCTCGGCTCGGTCAGCGTGCGGACCGGCACGCCCTGGGTGGCGGTGGTGCTGTCGAGTGTCTGCTACAGCGCCTTCGCCGTCTTCTCCTTCAAGGAGCTGATCGTCCTCAATATCTGGCTCTACTCGATCGCGCTACTGCTCGAGCTGGCCGCGTTCGTGGCCCTGCGTCTCCGCGAGCCCGAGCTGCCGCGGCCCTGGCGCGTGGGCGGAGGCGCGGCGGGGATGTGGCTGGTGGCGGGGCTGCCGGCGGCGCTGAGCCTGCTCGCGATGGCGACGGCCGGGTGGCAGAACACCGTGGCCGGCGTGATCGCGGCGCTCACCGGGCCCGTGGCGTACCGGCTCGCCGCGGCGCGCGCGAAGCGCTGAAGCCTACTGCTGGTGACGCGGCCGACCATCGAGCAGGACGGTCCAGGGTTCCACCCGCGCGATCTGCAGCAAACCTGACCTGCTCCACGGGTCGGCGGCGAGCCGCGCCCGCACGGGTTCCTCGCTCGTCGCGTCGACGATGAGAAGCACCTCGTCGCCCGCGCCCAGATCGCCCGCGCCCAGCGGCCCGCCGAGGACGATGAACCCCTCCGCGGCGAGGGCATTCATGAAGGCGGCGTGTTCGGCCCACTCCGCTTGGTCGCGCATCGGCAGCGCCGAGTTCCAGGCGGGGCCCCGCACGCGCCGGACGGCCAGGTAGCTGCGCGGAGCCATCCGTTACCGGGGGACGCGGGCTCTCCGCCCCTGCGCCGCGAGCGCTTCCGCCATCTCCGCCGCGGCGTCGAGGGCGCTGCCGCGCGGGGGCGCCGGCGACAGGCGCAGGCCGGCCTCGCGCGCGGCGCGCCAGACGCCGGCGCGGAAGGGCGCGTCGGCGAGGAGGCCGCCGGCCCAGCTCACCGCGATGGGCGGCCGGAGGCGAAGCCGCACCGCGAGCTCGGCCACCAGCTCCGCCAGCGCGGCCTGGGCGCCCGCCACGATGGCGCCCGCGATGGGATGCCCGCGCCGCGCCGCTCGCAGCGCCCCCGGCGCCAGCGCCGCAACCCGCGCCACCGCGTCGGGGCGGAGGGCGAGCCGGCGCAGCGCGAGGGCGCCGGCCCGGCGCCGCGCGACGGGAAGCCAGGCCCGCCCGATCCAGAACGCCGAGCCCTCGTCGCCGAGCAGTGGGCCGAGGCCGCCCGCGCGCGCGAGCCGGCCGCGGCGATCGCGGCCCAGCGCAATGGAGCCGGTGCCGGCGAGGAGGAGAATGCCCGGGGCGGCGCCGAGGGCTCCGTCGCGTGCCGCTTCCACGTCCGAGATCACGCGGATGCGCCGGGAGAGACCGTTCAGCCCCGCCGCCGCCGCGCGCCGCTCGGCCGGCGTCCACACGCCGCGCGCGGCGACCACGAGCGCGCCCACCTGGCCGGGGCGCACGCGCCAGCGCCGCAAGGCGGCGCGGACGATGGTGGGCATGGCGCCCACGGTGACGGCGCCGTGGCGGAGGCGCCGCGTGTGACCGGCGCCGTCGCGCGCGAGCACGCGCAGGGTGGTGCCGCCGAGGTCGCAACCCACCGCCCACATCGCGCGAACGTCCCGTCTCCGGCGTGTCTGCTTCGGCATGATCCGCATTGTATTTGCATGGCCGCCCCAATCCGGCGGGCATAATGTCGCCAGGCCATGGCTTCCCCCGCGCCCAGCGTTGGCCTCACCTGGCCCGACTACGCCGTGGTGTTCCTCGCCCTCGCCGCGCTCGTCGCTATCGGCGGGGCCTTCACGCGGCGCCAGCGCGAGACATCGGACTTCTTCCTCGCCCGCCGTCACATTCCCTGGTGGGCGGCGTGCCTGTCCTTTCTCGCCACCGAGATCAGCGCGGTCACCATCATCTCGGTGCCCGCCACCGCCTACCGCGAGAACTGGCAATACGTGCAGTTCTTCGTGGGATCGAGCCTGGCCAAGTTCGTGGTGGCCTTCCTCTTCATCCCCGCGTTTTACCGCTACGACTGCACCACGATCTACGAGTTCCTGCGCCACCGCTTCGGCGCCGCCAGCCAGGTCACGGGCTCGCTCTTCTTCTTCGTCACCCGGCTCCTCGGCTCGGGGGTGCGGCTCATGGCCGCCGCCCTCGCCGTGTCCATCCTCATGGGCTGGCCCTTCGGGGCCACGCTCGCCCTGTTTACCGTGATCTCCATCGTCTATATCGCGCTCGGCGGCGTGAGCGCAGTGGTGTGGACCAATGTGCTCCAGGCCAGCCTCTTTCTCGTGGGAGGGCTCGCCACGGTGGCCTTCCTCGTCGCCCAGACCGACGGGGGCGCCGCCGCGCTCTACGCGACGGCGGCGGAGGCAGGGCGCCTGTCCATCGTCAACTGGGGTCCCGCGGCCGGCGAGCCCGACTTCTGGCGGCGCGTGCTCACCGACCCCAACATCGTCTGGCTCGCCGTGCTGAACGGGCTGGTGGGCTCGATGGCAGCGTTCGGCACGGACCACGACCTCATGCAGCGCCTCCTCACCGTGGAGACGCGGCGGAAGAGCCAGTGGACGCTGGCGCTCACGCCGCTGGGGACGTTCGTCACCCTCGCCATCTACCTCAGCATCGGCGCCGGCCTCTTCACCTACTACGCCCAGCACCCGACGGCCGGACTGCCGCGTCCGGACGAGATCTTCCCATTTTTCATCCGCTCCGCCATGCCCGAGGTGCTCCGCGGCCTCATGCTCACCGCCATCGTCCTCGCCTCCATCGATTCGCCGCTGGGGTCGCTGGCGGCGTCGTTCGTCACCGACATCTACCGACCGCTCCTCGTACGCGGGCGCAGCGAGCGCCACTACGTGGCGGTGTCGCGGGCGGCAGTGGTCGGCTTCGGCCTCGTGCTCGCGGCCATCGCCTGGGCCTTCTCGCGGCAGGATCAGATCCTCTGGCTCGCCTTCAAGATCGCGGGGGTGACATTCGGCTCGCTGCTGGGCGTGTTCCTGCTCGGACTGCTGACCGCCGTGCGCGCCGATCGCGCCAACGTGGTCGCCATGGTGACGATGGCGCTCGTCAATCTGGTCCTGCTCGTGCTGGCTGAGACCAAGGTGATCGGCCTGGGTTGGTCCTGGCTGGTGATACTCGGCACCGCCGGCACGATGCTCCTCGCCGCCCTCCTCGCCCCCGTCCTCGACCGGCGCCGATAGGAGACCTAGGGCGCTGGGCGTATCATCAGTCGAGATGGAGCAACTGGCCACCGCGGGTGACTGGGTCGCCGAGTCGCGTGCGCGAGTGCGGGCGGGGCTCGTCTCGCTGGTGGTGGGGGCGCTGATCCTGCTCGCCAAGTTCCTGGCCTACGGGATGACCGGCTCCACTGCCATCCTTTCGGACGCGCTCGAGTCGATCGTCAACGTGGTGGCGGCGGTGTTCGCCCTCGGAAGCATCGCCTTCGCCGCCCAGCCCGCCGATCGCAATCATCCCTACGGCCACGGCAAGATCGAGTTCGTCTCCGCCGCGTTCGAGGGCGGGCTCATCGCCTTCGCTGCCCTCGTCATCGTCTACGAGGTGATTCGCGCGCTGATTCACGGCGTGGAGGTGCGCGCCCTCGACTACGGCATGCTGGTGGTGGCGGCGGCCGGGCTCGCGAATCTGGCGTTGGGCTGGTATCTCGTGCGCGCGGGCCGCGCCCTGCGGTCGGCTGCCCTGGAGGCGGACGGCCAGCACGTGCTCGCCGACTGTTGGACCAGCGGGGGCATCGTGGTGGGCCTGCTCCTCGTGCGTTTCACCGGCCTCACGTGGCTGGATCCCGTCATCGCGGCGGTAGTGGCTCTCAATCTCATGTGGGCGGGGCTTCGTGTTGTGCGCCGCGCCTTCGCGGGGTTGCTCGACGAGGAGGACACGCCACTCCTCGCCCGGCTCCTCGCCGTGCTGGGCAACCACATGGGGCAGGGGGTGATTCGCGTCCACCACTTGCGCGCCATTCGAGCCGGCCGCTTCCACCACGTGGACGCGCACTTGGTGGTGCCGGAGTTCTGGTCGGTGGACCAGGCGCACGAGCTGGCCGAGTCGCTCGCCGAGCGCGTGATGGCCGACCTCGGCGCGGAAGGTGAGCTCGTCTTCCACACCGACCCGTGTCACCGCGCCTACTGCTCGATGTGCGATCTGGAGGACTGCATGGTCCGGCGCGAGCCATTCCGGGGGCGCCCGCCCCTCACCCTGGAGGAGGCGGTGCAGCCCGACACGCCGCACCCCTAGTCGCCGACCATCGTATCCGCTCGCCTCGCCTTCGGCTGCGGAACGTGGCGGTTCGGGACTGCCCTCGCTCCGCTCGGGACCCCATCATGTATCCGCTCGCCTCGCCTTCGGCTGCGGCTCGCCCGCCGCGCTCCGCGCGGCTCCCATCTCCGTATCCGCTCGCCTCGCCTTCGGCTGCGGCTCGCCCGCCGCGCTCCGCGCGGCTCCCATCTCCGTATCCGCTCGCCTCGCCGTCGGCTGCGGCTCGCCCGCCGCGCTCCGCGCGGCTCCCATCTCCGTATCCGCTCGCCTCGCCTTCGGCTGCGGCTCGCCCGCCGCGCTCCGCGCGGCTCCCATCTCCGTATCCGCTCGCCTCGCCGTCGGCTGCGGCTCGCCCGCCGCGCTCCGCGCGGCTCCCATCTCCGTATCCGCTCGCCTCGCCGTCGGCTGCGGCTCGCCCGCCGCGCTCCGCGCGGCTCCCATCTCCGTATCCGCTCGCCTCGCCGTCGGCTGCGGCTCGCCAAACTATGCGAGCAGGTGGGCGAGCACGGCCTCTAGCTGGCAGCGCCGCCAGCCGTAGGCGGTGAGCCCGAGCACGCCGGGCGCGAGCAGCGCGGCGTCGTAGGGATCGCGCATCAGCACCACCGCGAGGGCGGGCGCCTCGCGCTGCAGCGTGTCCAGCAGGGCGCGATTCGAGCGGTAGAGGTGCGCGTCGTAGAGGAAGAGGAGGGTGACGTCGGCCCCCCGCGCCTTCTCCCCTGCCGCCTCGATCTCCGCCTCCGAGGGCTCCACCCCTACCACCGTCACCTCCGGCGCGACCCCGTGGGGCGCCAGCACGGCGGTGACATACTCGGTCTCGCGCTGCATTGCCGGCTCCACCGTGATGCGATCGGCGAGGGAGGAGAGCCGTGGGAACACCGCCTGCACGCGGCCGTTGAAGCGGCGGCGAAGGCCCTCCGGCATCGGCGTCACGCGCGTCACCGCGCCGGCCGCCATGGCGCGGGCCAAGGGCTCGCCGTCGCGCTCGGCCTCGGGCTCGCCGTCCGCCACGCGCCGCGGCCGCCTGGCGACGAGCGCGTCGAGGCGGGCGACGGATTGCTCGAGCTGGCGGCGCGGCAAGGCGCCGCTCCGCGCGGCCTCCAGGAGGGCGGCGTGGGCGCCGCGCTGCTTCGGCTCGGTGTGGCAGACGAGAAGGAGATCGTGGCCGGCCTGCGCCGCGCGCACCGTCGCCTCCCCGATGGGGCAGAGCTCGCCGATGGCGCCCATCTCGAGATCGTCCGAGATGATCACGCCGCGGTAGCCGACCTCGCCGCGGAGATAGTCGGACACGATGAGCCGCGAGAAGGTGGCGGGCATGCGCGGCTCCGGATCGAGCCGCGGATACAACGGATGCGAGGTCATGATGCTGTCGACGCCCGCTGCGATCGCGGCCAGGAACGGCGGCAGGTGGCTCGCGTGCATGTCCGCCCAGTCCGAGTCGATGACGGGCAGCCCGAGGTGGGCGTCGACGGGGGCGTGGCCCTTGCCGGGGAAGTGCTTGGCGCACGCCGAGAGGCCTTCCCCCTGCATGCCGCGGATGCGCGCCGCGCCCAGGCGCGACACGAGGGCGGGGTCCTTGCCGTACGAGCGGATGCCGATGTTCGGGCTGTAGCGGTCGGTGAGCACGTCGAGCACGGGCGCGAAGTTCACCTCCACGCCGAGCCGGCGCATCTCGCGGCCCTCGATACGGCCTTGCCGCTCCACGAAGGCCGTCTCGCCCGCGGTGCCGGCGGCGAGGCCGTCGGGGAAGATCGTCACGCCGCGGTTCAGCATGATGATGCGGCCGCCCTCGTGGTCGGTGGTAACGAGGAGCCGGCGGCCTACCGCGGCCTCGAGCCCGTCGAGGAGCGCGCGCAGCCGCGCCGGCGTCTCGAAGTTACGGCGGTAGAGCATGATGCCGCCCGCGCGCGTGTCGCGGAAGAGCCGCACGTCCGCGTCGGTGAGGTCGGGCCCCACGAGCCCGAACACGAGCATCCGGCCGACCAGGTCCTCGAGCGTGGTAGCGGCCATCAGGCGTAGAGGAGGTACGGACGCCGCGCGCGGGCGAAGCGTCCGAGCGCGGGGACCCAGGAGGCCTCCAGCGCGCGGAGCGGCCGACCACGCTCGATGGCGCGCCGGATCGCGTCGGTGCCGCAGAGGAGATCCATGGCCAGGCGCTTCCACTCGAACTCGTAGGGCGGCCGGCGCCACTGGAAGCGGCGGCCGTCCTGGCGCCGCGCCTCGGCGATCAGCGCGAGATAAGTCACGAAGGGGCGGAAGCGGCCGGCGTCGGTCACGTGCACCTGCACGCCGCTGCAGCGACGGCTGCGCCACTTGTGGAACGCGGGCTCGAAGACCGTGGCGCGGAAGCGGACGCCGGGCAGGCCCCGGCGCTCGAGCGTGGCGGCGAGCCGCTCGCCATCGAGATACGGCGCGCCCACCCACTCGAAGGGGCGCGTGGTGCCGCGCCCCTCGGAGAGATTGGTGCCTTCGATGAGACAGCCGCCGGGGTAGACGCGCGCGGTGTCCGGCGTGGGCATGTTGGGCGAGGGTGCCACCCACGGCAGCCCCGTGTCCTCCCAGCGCATGCGGCGCCGCCAGCCCTCCATGGGCACCACGGTGAGATCGCAGCCGAGCGCGTACGTCTCGTTCAAGTAGCCGGCAAGCTCCGCGATCGTCATGCCGTGGCGAATGGGCAGGGGATAGAGGCCCACGAACGAGGCGAAGCGGGGATCGGCCACGTTGCCCTCGAGGCGCTCGCCGCCGAGCGGGTTAGGCCGATCGAGCACCATCACCGGCAGGCCGGCGCGCGCGCACGCGCGCATGGCCAGCGTCATGGTCCAGACATAGGTGTAATAGCGCGAGCCCACGTCCTGGAGGTCGATGACGAGCGTGTCGAGGCCGCGCAGGGAGAGAGCGGTGGGCGCGAGCCGCTCGCGGCTGCCGTAGAGGCTCCAGATCGGCAGCCCGCTGGCGCGGTGGCGCTCGCCGCCGACCCCGATCTGGTCCTGGGCCGCGCCGGTGATGCCGTGCTCGGGCGCGAAGAGCGCGGCGAGCCGCGTGCCGGGCAGCGCGCGCAGCACGTTCACCGCGTGGCGCAGGTCGCGCGTCACCGACGGCTGATGCGAGAGGAGTCCCACGCGACGGCCGCGCAGCAGACCGGGAAGGCGGCGCGCGAGCACGTCGAGGCCGGCGAGGACGGTGGTCACCGGCTTCTATAGTAGTAGGATAGGCGCGCTCGCCATGCCGAAGATTCGCTACGCGCGCCTGCCCACCGAGCGGTCCGACCCCGCCACCCGCCGCCTCGACCGCCTCGACGCCCTCGCCATCGCGCGGCTCATGAATCGCGCGGATCGCGCGGCGGTGCGCGCGGTGGGTCGGGTCGCGCGCCCCCTCGCCCGCGCGGTGGAGCTGATCGCCGGGGCGCTGAGGCGCGGGGGCCGGCTCGTCTTCGTGGGTGCCGGGACGAGCGGGCGCCTAGGCGTCCTCGAGGCCGCGGAGTGCCCGCCTACCTTCGGCACACCGACCGGCCTCGTGCGCGCGGTGATGGCGGGGGGGCGCGCCTCGGTGTTTCGCGCCGCCGAGGGCGCAGAGGACGACGCGCGCGCCGGCGCCCGCGCGATACGGCGGCTGGCGCGCCGCGGCGATGTGGTGGTGGGCGTGGCGGCCAGCGGCGTCACCCCGTTCGTGCGCGCCGCGCTGGCTGCGGCACGCGCGCAGGGCGCCGCCACCGTGCTGGTCACGTGCAATCCCACCGTGCCGCGCGGGGCCGCGCGGGTGGTAGTGGCGCTCGCCGTCGGCCCCGAGGTGCTCGCGGGCTCGACCCGGCTCAAGGCGGGTACCGCCACCAAGCTCGCGCTGAACACGCTGACCACCGCCACGTTCGTGCGCCTCGGCAAGGTGTACGGCAACCGCATGGTCGATCTGCAGCCGCGCTCGGCCAAGCTCCGGGCGCGCGCGCTGCGGCTGGTCGGCGAGCTGGGTGGCGTGCCCGAGCGGACGGCCGCACGGCTCCTTGCCGCGGCGGGCGGACGCGCCAAGCCCGCCATCGTGATGGCGCGCCTAGGCGTGGACGCCCGCGAGGCGCGTAGACGCCTCGCGGGCGCGCACGGTTTCCTGCGCCGCGCTCTCGAGAGCTAGCTCAGCGGTGGGACGGGTGGCCGTAGACGCGGGGGTCGGGGCGGCCGTGGCGATGCACGGGCGGATGCACCTTCTTGTAGCCGTGCACCCTGCGATACACGGGCACCTCCCGGTACACGTCACGATACACGGGCACCTCGCGGTACACGGGGACTTCTCGATATACCGGCGCGGGGCGCACCACGACGGGCGGCGCCACGATGGCGGGGGCGAAGAGCTGGTTGAACACGGCGAAGGCGGCGAGCCCTAGCGCTACGTTGGTGGCGGCGTCACCGTGGGCTCGGGCCGGCGCGGAGCCGAACCCGATGACGAGGGGCAGGGCCAGCGCGAGAGCGACGGTCAGTGCGATGAGTCGACGCATGTGATGTCCTCCTTTCACTGACCGTGTGACGGCGTCCCGCGCCGGCGCGTTTACGCGTGGCTGGGGCCCGCGCTGTCCTCGAAGCGAACCGGCGTCTTGCCCACGAGAAAGTCGAAGTCCACGCCCTGATGCGCCTGGAGCACGTGATCCAGGAACAAGCGGCCGTAGCCGCGCTCGTAGTGCGGCGGGCGCGGCGTCCACGCGGCGCGGCGGCGGGCCAGCTCCTCGTCGGGAACCCGCAGGGTCAGCCGGCGGTTAGGGACATCGAGCTCGATCTCGTCGCCGTCGCGGACGAGCGCGAGCGGCCCCCCCACCGCCGCTTCCGGCGAGACGTGCAGCACCACCGTGCCGTAGGACGTGCCGCTCATGCGCGCGTCCGAGATGCGCACCATGTCCTTCACGCCCTTCTGGAGCAGGCGCGTGGGAATCGGCGCCGCGCCCCACTCCGGCATGCCCGGTGCGCCCTTGGGCCCGACGCGCTTGAGCACGAGCACGGACGTCTCATCCACCGGGAGCGCGGGATCGTCCAGACGCGCGTGCAGGTCGGCGTGGTCCTCGAAGACCACCGCGCGGCCGCGATGCGTGAGCAGATGCGAGGACGCCGCCGACTGCTTGAGCACGGCCCCGTCGGGGCAGAGATTGCCGCGGAGGATGACGGTGCCGCCTTCGGGCGCCATGGGCATGTCGAGGGAGCGGATGACGTCGCGGTTCCAGTTCTCCGCGGCGGCAACATTGTCGCCGATGGTTCGGCCGTTGACGGTGAGGGCGTCCCGATGCAGGAGGGGCAGAAGCTCGCGGAGGACCGCGGGCAGGCCGCCCGCATAGAAGAAGTCCTCCATCAGGTATTTCCCCGACGGCTTGACGTTGACGAGGAGCGGCGTGGTGCGCGACAGCTCGTCGAAGCGCGTGAGGGGCAGCGGCACGCCCGCGCGGCCGGCGATGGCCACGAGGTGGATGATGGCGTTCGTGGAACCCCCGATGGCCATGTCGGCGCGGATGGCGTTGTCGAAGGCAGCGGCGGTGAGGAGGCGGGAGGGCTTGAGCCCCTCGCGCGCCATCTCGATGATGCGCCGGCCGGCCAGCTCGGCGAGGGCCATGCGCCGGGCGTCCGCCGCGGGGATGGCGGCGTTGCCGGGCAGGGCGAGACCGAGAGCCTCCGCCATCGCCGCCATGGTGGACGCGGTGCCCATCACCATGCAGTGCCCGGCGGAGCGCGACATGCACGCCTCGTACTCGCAGAACTCCTCCTCGCTAAGCCGCCCCGCACGCCGCTCGGCCCAGAGGCGCCAGGTATCGGTGCCCGAGCCCAGCTCCTCTTGCCCGCGGATGCCGCGCAGCATGGGCCCGCCGGTGACGACGATGGCGGGCACGTCGGCGGAGGCGGCGCCCATGAGCATGGCGGGCGTGGTCTTGTCGCAGCCCGACAGCAGCACCACGCCGTCGAGCGGGTAGGCGCGGATACACTCCTCCACGTCCATCGCCATCAGGTTCCGGAAGAGCATCGTGGTCGGCTTCATGAGGACCTCGCCGAGCGAGATCGTGGGGAACTCGAGGGGGAAGCCGCCCGCAGAGAGCACCCCGCGCTTCACCGCCTCTGCCACCTGGCGGAGATGGGCGTTGCAGCTTGTCAGCTCGGACCAGGAGTTGGCGATCCCGATCACCGGACGGCCGTCGAACATGGCGTCGCTGAAGCCCTCGGCCTTCGTCCACGCGCGATGAGCGAAGCCGTCGAGATCCTTTCGCCCAAACCAGTTGTGGCTGCGCAGCGGGACATCGGCCATGCGAGGGCCTCCTTGAGTGGGGTAGGGCGACATTATATAGTCGCGCGCATATGAGGCTCGCGGGCAAACCGTCGGCGCTCGCCGCCCTCTGGCTGGCCCTGCTCCTGCCGCTGGGGGTGGCCCACGCGCAGGCGCCCGGGCCGAACGTCCCGGAGATGCAGGCGGCATCCGAGCCGATCATGCGGCAGCTCGGCAACGTGTACCTCTAGGGTCCGGTAACCGCCATGGACTTCGACTTCACCGAAAGCCAGCAGGCCTTCCGCCACGAGATCCGCGCGTGGCTCGAGGGCAACGTGCCCGCGAACCTGCGCGGACGCGGCTTCGCGTCGTCCCGGGCGGATCGCGACGCGGTGGCGCGCCTCCGCGACTGGCAGCGCGCGCTTCACAAGGCCGGCTACGTGGGCATGGACTGGCCGCCCGAGTACGGCGGCCGCGGCGCCTCGCTGGTGGAGCAGGTCATGCTCTACGAGGAGATGTCGCGCGCGCAGGCGCCGCAGCCCCTGAACCGCAGCGGGCTCAGCATGCTCGGCCCCACGCTGATGAAGCACGGCACCGGCGCGCAGAAGGCCCGTCACCTCGACAAGATCCTCACCGCCGAGGAGATCTGGTGCCAGGGCTTCTCGGAGCCGAACGCGGGGAGCGATCTCGCCAACCTCCAGACCCGCGCCGTGCTCGATGGCGACTTCTACGTGCTCAACGGCCAGAAGGTGTGGACGAGCATGGCGCACGTCGCTGAGATGGGCTTTTTCCTCGTCCGCACCGACCCCACCGCCGCCAAGCACAAGGGGATCACGTTCATCCTCGTGGACATGAAGACGCCGGGGATCAGCATCCGCCCCCTGCGCCAGATCACCGGCGAGGCGGAGTTCAACGAGGTGTTCCTCGACAACGTGCGAGTGCCCGCCGCCAACGTGGTCGGCAAGGTCAACGAGGGCTGGGGCGTGGCCATCACCACCCTCGCCTACGAGCGCGACGTGCTCACCATGATCCGCCACATCAGCCTTCGCACCGCGCTGGAGCGGCTGATCGCGCTGGCCAAGCGCACGAAGCGGAACGGCCACACCGCGGCCGCCGAGCCGGTGATCCGGCAGAAGCTGGCTGCTCTGATGGTGGCCGAGCGCTGCCTGCAGCTCAACGGCTACCGGAGCCTCACGAAGATCCTCCAGGGTGGCGCCCCCGGCCCCGAGGGCTCGACCTCCAAGCTCTTCTGGAGCCAGGTGGACCAGGATCTCGCGGAGGTCGCCACCGAGGTGATCGGTCCGTACTCGCAGATCGCCGCCGGCAGCCCGTGGGCGCCCGACGAGGGGCAGTGGGAGTTCTACTGCTGCCTCGCGCGAGGCAGCGGCATCCGCGCGGGCACCTCGGAGATCCTCCGCAACATCCTCGGCGAGCGCGTGCTGGGCCTGCCCAAGGACTGAACCCGCCCCGGCGAGGACTGAAAGGAGCGCGCCATGCGATTCGACAAGAAGGTGGCCCTCATCACCGCTGCGGCGAGCGGCATCGGCCGGGCCACCGCGGACATCATCGCCGGCGAGGGCGGCACCGTGCTCGCGGTGGACACTGACAAGGCGCGGCTCGAGAAGATGCTGGCGGAGATCCAGAAGGCGGGGGGGCGCGCCTTCGGACGTCAGGCGGATGCCCTCGATCCCCATCAGGTGGACGACGTGGTGAAGGCGGTGGTGAGCGAGCACGGGCGCATCGACATCCTCGTCAACGCCGTCGGCGGCAGCACCATCATCGCCAAGCCGGGCGCCACCGTGGACGAGCTGACGCTCGCCGAGTGGCAGCGACTGATCGCCTTCAACCTCGAAGGGACGTTCCTCTTCTGCCACGCGGTGGCGCCCCTCATGAAGCGCCAGCGCACGGGCAAGATCGTCAACATCTCGTCCGTCGCCGGGCGCGGGCTCAGCGAGTCGGCCAGCAGCGCCTACGCCGCCGCCAAGGGCGGCATCATCGCCTTCACGCGCAAGCTCGCCCACGAGCTGGGGCCCTTCGGCGTCACTGTGAACGCCATCGCCCCGAGCCTCACCCTGACCGAGCGGCTGCGGCCGCGCTGGGACGGCTGGACGGAGGCGCAGAAGGCGGAGGAGCAGGCGCGCAATCCGCTCCGCCGCGTGGCCGAGGCCCGCGACCAGGCGCGGGTGATCTGCTTCCTCGCCTCCGCCGACGCCGACTTCGTCACCGGCGTGACCATCGACGTGACCGGCGGCGTCTGACGCGAGACGCGCGTCCGCTACGGCTCGGCGCCGAGGCTCGCCAGGAAGTGCACGAGATCCACGATCTCTTCCTCGCGAAGAGGCTGGGCCGACATCGTCATGAGGCCGTCGAGATCCGAAGCGGTCCTCGCCTTGAAGCTCCGCAGCAGCTTGAGGAGATAGTCGAAGTCCTGGCCGGCCAGCCGCGGCACCTGCTGCTGGCCGCTGAGGTCGGGACGGTGGCACGAGGTGCAGTGATGGACGTCGGCGAGCCGCCGCCCCTCGGCGATTCGCGCCGGCTCGGTCTTGGCGGGCCGCGACCGGGGCCGCTGCGCGGCGTAGAACGCGGACAGGTCCGCCATGTCGGCGTCGGTGAGGTGCTGCGCGGGCGCCGACATCTGGGGATCCTTGCGACGCCCGTCGCGGTACTTGATGAGCTGCCAGTGGGTGAAGAACGCGGGCTGGCCCGCGAGCGAGGGCATGCCGGGAATGGCCGCGTTGCCGTCCGCGCCGTGGCACGCGGCGCACGGCGCGGACTTCGCCCGCCCGGCTTCGAGGTCGCCCGCGGGCGTCACGCTACCCGTCGCCGCGATGACGCTGACGGCGACGGACAGGGCGACCGGCGCGGCGGCGCGCCGGCGCCAGGACCGGGGGCTCAGGGCTGGTACGTCACCCGGTAGATCGCGCCCGCGTAGTCATCGGTGATGAGGAGCGAGCCGTCCTTCATCTGCTTGGTGTAGACCGGTCGACCCCAGACGTCGCCGCCCTGCAGCCAGCCCTCCGCGAAGGGCTCGTACTGCGGTACGCCGCCGGGGCCGAGCGTCACCATCATGACCCGGAAGCCGATCTTCTGCGTGCGGTTCCACGAGCCGCGCTGGGCGAGGAACATGCGGTTCTTGTACGCGGCGGGAAACATCGAGCCGGTATAGAACTCCACGCCGTTGCCGGCCACGTGCGGCCCGGTGTTCAGCACCGGCTTCGCGAACTCGGCGCACGACCGGCCCTTGCCGAACTCGGGATCGGGCGTGTCGCCTTGATGGCAGAAGGGGAAGCCGAAGTGAAGGCCCTTCCGCGGCGCCACGTCGAGGCGGTCGCTGGGCATGTCATCGCCCATCCAGTCGCGGGCATGGGTGGCGAAGTAGAGCTCCTTGGTCACGGGATGCCAGTCGAAGCCCACGCTGTTGCGCACGCCGTGCGCGAAGTACTCGAATCCGCTACCGTCGGCGTTGACGCGCGAGATGTTGGCGTGGGTATCGGGCGGGATGCAGATGTTACAGGGCGCGCCGATGTTGAAGTAGAGCTTGCCGTCGGGGCCGAAGGCCAGGTACTTCCAGCCGTGCGGAACGTCCTTGGGGAGCGTGTCGTAGACCACCTCCATGGCGGGCGGAGCGTCGAGCTTGTCCTCGATGCCTACCATCTTGGTGATGCGGTGGATCTCCGCGACGTAGAGCGTGCCGTCCTTGAAGGCAATGCCGTTGGGGAGATTGAGCCCCTTGGCAATGGTCTTCACCTCGCGCTGGCCGCCCTTGTCGACCACCGCGTAGAGATTGCCGGCGGTGCGGCTGCTGACGAAGAGCGTGCCCTTCTCCCCCCAGGCCATGACGCGCGCGTTGCTGAGCCCGTGCGCCCACAGCGACACCTTGAAGCCGGGCGGCACCTTGATCTTGTCCACGGGAATCTCGCCGGCCGCTTTCGGCGCGGGTGGCTGCGGGATCGGTGCCAGCGGCGAGGTCGCCATGGTCGCCGGCTGCCCCTGCTTCCACGGGGGCGGCGCCTGGGCGTCGGCGAGCAGGACCAGGGTGAAGCCGAGGATAACGATCACCGCGAGGGATGTCAGGATCGTGCGGCGCATGAGTGCCTCCCCGTCGTGTCGAAACGTGAGGATCGGGCCGGATTGATCAGGACCATACGGCTCGCCCTTTGCCTTGTCAACGCGGGACGGCGCGCTCAGCGCCGCGCGAAGAGCGCGAAGAGCCAGTGCCCGAGCCACCCGAGCGCGGGTGGGAGAAACATACCCGGGATCAGGCGCGCCAGTGTCAGCGGCCACCCCAGGAGCGGCGCCTCGTAGGTCAGCATGCGCACCGGGCTGACCAGGGTCTTGGCGGTGAGGAGCGCGATCAGGGGACCCGGCGCGGCGCCGCTCCGAAAGAGATTCGCCACGACGGGGAAGACGAGATACGGGCCGCCGGGCATCACGAGCCCGGCTCCCCACCCCACCAGGATCCCACGACCGAGATTCTCCTCACCCATCCATCGCGAGAGAACGGGAGCCGGAATGAGGACATCGAGGAGGCCGGCCAGCACGAAGCCCAGCGCCAGCTCCATCCACACCGAGCCCAGAAGCCGCCCGCTGGACTCAAAGCCCCGCACGGCCAAGGCAGGGTCCTTCACCAGCGCCACCGCGAGCACAGCGATGGTCAAGCTCAGCAGGATCAAGAAGCTCGCGTCCATGCGTCGGCGACGCTTCATCCGATTCGCGGTGGGGGGGTCTGGGGGAGGAGCGGCGCTCGCTCCCCCCCAGTCCGATAAATCAGAGGAGCCGGGCGCTCACCGCCTTCTTCAGCTTCTCGTCGGGCGGTCTTGATCAGCTCATGGTCGGGTGCGTACCGGCAGGTGGGGTCGGTGGCGGCGGCGTTGCCGGTGAGGTGATAGGCCTGACAGCGGCAGCCACCGAAGTCGATGGCGCGACGGTCGCAGCTGCGGCAGGGTTCGGGCATCCAGTCCTCGCCCCGGAAGGCGCGGAAGCCGGGGGAGTCGCGCCAGATGTCCGCGAGCGGCCGGTCCCGCACCGAGTCGAAGCGCAGTCCGGGCAGCGTGTGCGCAGCGTGGCAGGGAAGCGCGAGCCCCGTCGGGCTCAGCACGATGAAGCGGCGCCCCCATCCGTCCATGCAGGCCTTGGGTAGATCCGTGTAGTAGTCGGGCGTGACGAACAGGACTTCCATCTTCCCCCGCAGCCGGCTCCGCGCCGCCGCTGCCACCTCGCGCGCGCGCGCGAGCTGGGCGCGCGAGGGCAGGAGGGCGGCGCGGTTCGGCAGCGCCCAGCCGAGATACTGCGTGTTGGCCAGCTCCAGGCGGTCGGCGCCGAGGCGCTCGGCGAGCGCGATCACCGCTTCCACGTGGTCGAGGTTCTCGCGGTGGAGCACGGTGTTGAGGGTGAGGGGAAAGCCCAGCTCCTTCACCCAGCCCGCCACCACGAGCTTGCGGTCGAAGGAGCGCCGCCCGGCGATCCGATCGGAGGGACCGGCCTCGGTGTCCTGTATAGAGATCTGAACATTGTCCAGGCCGAGCGCGCGCAACCCCGCCAGCCGCTCCCGGCGCAAGGGCACGCCGCTCGTGATCAGGTTGGTGTAGAGGTCGAGCCGCCGCGCTTCCCCGACGAGGGCCTCGAGATCGTCGCGGACCAGCGGCTCGCCGCCGGTCAGGTTGAGCTGCACGACGCCGAGGTCCTCGGCCTCACCGAGCACGCGGAGCCAGGTCGCGGTGTCGAGCTCCTCTCCCTGCCGGGCGTAGTCGAGCGGATTCGAGCAGTAGACGCAGCGCAGGGGACAGCGATACGTCAGCTCGGCGACCAGCGTGTACGGGCGCTCGCCTCCGCTCATCCCGATGCCTGCACGAGCCCGCGGTCGGCCATGGTCTGCAGGAAATCGAGCACCTCGCGCTCCACCTTGGGTGCGTCGTGGCCGTACTGCCGTGCCAGCTCCGCCACGATGGAGCCCACCGTGCGCTCGCCGTCGCAGCGCTGCAGCACGTCGGCGGCGGTGGGGTTCAGCACGAGGCCCCGCTCCGGATAGAGCAGCATGTAGCGCGACGATTTCCGGTCGAAGCGAAGGCGGGCCTTGGCGGCGAGGCGGAGGCGACTCTCCGCGGAGATCACGTGCCCCGCGCTCCCTGCGGTCCCCATCCCGGCTCGACGTAGGCGGCGTACGCGCAGTCGAGCAGATGCCACAGGATTTCCGTCTTCCTGATCAGCGCGGCGACGCAGCGCTCCTGCATCTCGTAGCTCTCGACGTGCTGGATGACGAAGTCGATGGCCTCCAGGGAATCGCGCCGGGCGCGCGGCACCCGGGAGCGGAAATAGGCGAGCATGTCGGGGCTCACCCACGGATAGTGCTTCTCCCACGCGAGCACGCGCCGGGACATGAGGTCGGGGGCGAAGAACTCGGTGAGGGAGGAGGCCACCGCCTCCACCAGGCTCCGCTCGCGCACCAGCTCCACGTAGGCGTCGCAGGCGAAGCGAACGCCGGGCAGCACGGAGCGACAGCTCGCCACCTCGTCGCGGTCCAGGCCCACCCCGTCGGCCAGGCGCAGCCAGAGCTCGAGCCCCGCCTCGCCGCCCTCGTCGCCGTCGTGGTCTCGGATGCGCCGGATCCACATGCGACGGAACGCGGGATCCTCGGACTTCGACAGGATGATGGCGTCCTTGATGGGAATACGCGTCTGATAGTAGAAACGGTTGAGCACCCACTGCTGCAGCTGCACGCGCGTGAGGCGCCCCTCGTGCATCATCACGTGGTAGCGGTGGTGATCGTGGTAGCGCGCCTCGCCTTCCTTGCGCACCCACGCGATGAACTCCTCGCGGGGCAGCGGGGGCCGGAGCGCGGGCGCGGTCACAGCGTCACCTCCATGCCGTCCCAGGCGATGGTCCAGCCGGCCGTCTCGGCTTCCTTCCGCTCGAACGAGTCCTCGCGCAGGACGGGATTGGTGTTGTTCACGTGGATGTAGACACGGCGGGCGGACGGCAGGCGCTCGCGCAGTACGGCGAGGCTGCCCTCGCGCCCGCCGATGGGCAGATGCGCCATGTCCGCCGCGCGCTTGGCGCCGAGCCCCTGAGCGGGCAGCTCGTCGCTCGACCAGAAGGTACCGTCGAAGAACACGCAGTCGGCGTCGTCGAGGGCCTCGGCCACCGCGGGCGTGATGCCGCCAACGGCGGGGAAATAGGCGAGGCGGCGTCCGGTGGCGGCCTCGCGGATGCGCAGGCCGATATTGTCCTCTGGATCGGGCGCCGGCGATGCGCCGAGGCGGTTCTCCAGGTGAATGGGCGGCTTCCCCGGCACCGCCACCGCTTCCACGTACAAGCCGCAGGGGCGGCCGTCGGCGCCCGCCAGCGCTTCCTCGCGGCCGAGCTTGAGCGTCCGCCACGTGACCTGCTCAGGGAAGCGCTCGAGCGTGCGGTACAGCACGTTGCCCTCGGTGAAGCCGGCGCGCATGCGTTCGGTGGCGTAGATCACCAGCGGGTGCGACTCGCGCAGAGACAGGAGGCCCAGTACATGATCGAGATCGCCGTTGGTGAAGATGATCGCCGCGATGGGAGAGTGGCGGGGCGCGCGGGGGTGCAGGCCCTCGAAGCTCTCGATCTGGGCCCGCACTTCCGGGGAGACGTTCAGAAGCACCCAGTCGGCGCCGTCGGCGCTGACCGCTACTGACTCCTGGGTGCGGGGAGTGGCCCGCAGCGTGCCCTCGCGAGCCCCCCGACAGTTGGGGCAGCCACAGTTCCACTGCGGGAAGCCGCCGCCGGCGGCCGAGCCCAGCACTCGGATGCGCACGATAGGTCCCCCAAAGACGCGACAGCCCCCGGGCTCGGCTCAGGGCCGAGAGGGGGCTGAAGGGTCTTCCTGCGGCGCGGGCCGCCTAGAAGCGGTCGTCGTCCTGGCGGTCGAAGTCGTCCTGGTAGGAGTTGATCTCGGCGTCCATCTTCACTTCGATGAAGTCCGGCGCTTCCCAGATCATGTCGTTCACCTCCGATGGAGAAGGGCCCAGCAACTCTGCTGTCTGAGGGGATAGTACCCAAGGGCCGTGGGGGCCGTCAAGCGCGTGGTGTCGGCCTCCGCCGGACCGTATACTAGCGGCCCGGAGGACCCCCCATGCCAACCAGCGTCGACGAGCTCATCTACGAGGTGAAGGACAAGGTCGCCACCATCACCCTGAACCGCCCCGACAAGATGAATGCGTTCACGGGACCGATGATCGACGCCTGGGCGAGCTCGCTCGCCGAGGCCCAGCGCGATCCCGACGTCAACGTGGTGGTGGTAACGGGGGCGGGCAAGGCTTTTTGCTCGGGGGGCGACGTGGGCCGCATGGGCGACAACCGCCCGAGCCCGCTCGACCACAAGAACGGGCTCTGGGAGAACATCCACCGGGTGCCCAAGGCCCTGGAGGCGATGGACAAGCCCGTCATCGCCATGGTCAACGGGGTGGCGGTGGGCGCGGGCATGGGCATGAGCCTGATGTGCGACATGCGCATCGCCGCCGACACGGCACGCTTTTCCACCGGGTATGTGCGCGTGGGCCTCGTCCCCGGCGACGGTGACACGTATTTCCTGCCGCGCCTCATCGGCACCGCGAAGGCCCTGGAGCTGCTCTGGACGGCGGACTTCGTCGAGGCGCCGGAGGCGCTCAAGCTCGGCATCGTGAACCGCGTCGTTCCCGCCGCCGAGCTCCGCGAGGCGACGTATGCCTTCGCCGCCCAGGTCGCCAACGGCCCGCAGGTTCCTATCAGGATGATAAAGAGGTTGGTCTACCAGAGCATGCGCCTCGACCTGCGCACGCATCTGGATCTCGTGTCGTCCCACATGGCGGTGGTGCGCGAGACCGCCGATCACCAGGAAGGCGTGCAGGCGTTCAAGGACAAGCGCCCCCCGCGGTTCTCGGGACGCTGACCGGGGGGACCGTTCCCGTGTCGGTCGGCCAGGACGCCATGCCTACCACGAGGGGCGTGAACTACTTCCTGACCGACCCCAGCTTCCAGTGGCTCTGCGAGTCGGTGATGGGCCCCGCGGCGTACGCGCGGGCGCAGCCGCACCTGGTCGCGATGGGGGAGGTCGCGGGCGGGGAGCTGGACGCCCTCGCGCAGGCCGCCGACAAGAACCCGCCCGTCCTGCGCGGCTGGGACGAGCGGGGCCAGCGTGTGGACGAGATCGACTTCCATCCTTCATACCGGCGGATGGAGGAGTTGGCCTTCGGCCGCTTCGGGCTGGCCGCGCTGAGCCATCGTCCGGGCGTGCTGGGCTGGCCCGGGCCGGTGCCCCACGTGGTGAAGTACGCGCTCACCTATCTCTTCGGCCAGTCCGAGTTCGGGCTCCTCTGCCCCGTCAACATGACCGACTCCGGCGCGCGCATGCTGCGCCACTACGGGAGCGCGGAGCTTCAGGCCCGCTATCTGCCCGGCCTCACCGCCACCGACATGGACGCGCTCCGACAGGGCACCCAGTGGATGACGGAGAAGGCCGCGAGCTCCGACGTGGGCGCCGCGACGACCGTGGCGCGCAAGGGGGATGACGGCCTCTGGCGGCTCTGGGGCGACAAGTGGTTCTGCTCCAACGCCAACGCCGCCATGGCCTTCACGCTGGCGCGGCCCGAGGGCGCGCCGGCGGGTACCCGCGGCCTCGCCATGTTCCTCGTGCCCAAGGTGCTGCCCGACGGGCGCCGGAACGATCTCACGCTCAACCGCCTCAAGGACAAGCTCGGCTCGCGCTCCATGGCCAGCGCCGAGGTGACCTACGCGGGAGCGGTGGCGTACCCGATCGGCGATCTCGATCGCGGCTTCAAGCAGATGATGGAGATGGTAAACGTCTCACGCCTGTCGAACGCGCTGCGCTCGGCCGCCCTCATCCGTCGCGCCGTCCTCGAGGCGCTCACCCATGCCCGCGCGCGGGTGGCCTTCGGACGGCCCCTGGCGGAGCTGCCGCTCCTGCGCGCCCAGCTCCTGCAGATGGTGGTCGACTCCGAGGCGGCCGCCGCGGTGGTGCTGCACGGCGCCGCCATGCTGGACCGCTGGGACGCCGGGGCGGCGGACGCCCGCGCGCTCTTCCGCATCACGACGCCGCTGGCGAAGTACTGGATCACCCAGCACGCGCGCCTCGTCACCGCGGAGGCGATGAACGTCCGCGGCGGCAACGGCTATATCGAGGAGTGGGTGAACGCGCGCCTGGTTCGCGACAGCTACCTCGGCGCCATCTGGGAGGGCGCCAGCAATGTGGTGGCGCTCGACGTGCAGCGCGCCATCATGCGCGAGGCGGCTCACGAGGCGCTCTTCGCCCTCGTGGCCGAGCGCCTCGGGCGCGTGACGGAGGCGGCGGCCAAGCCGTGGGTAGACGTGGCCCGCGACGCCGCCGACACGGCGCGCCGCCGCGTGGCGGGCTGGGCCTCTCTCGCGCGGGAGGAGCAAGAGCTGGAGGCGCGGCCCGTCGCGGACACCCTCTACCATTTGCTCGCCGTGTCCCTCCTGCTCGCGCACGGCCAGGCGCGGCGGGACGCCACCGGCGATGCCCACTGGCTCCTGAGCGGCTCCCTCTATCTTCGGCGCTGGCTCGTGTCCCGTGAGGCGGGCGCGCCGCCCTTCGGGGCGCGTGAGATCGCCTGGCTGGACGCCCTCGCCGACTGCCAGCCAATCCCGTCGACCGCGCTCGGCTAGCCGCGCGTCACGCTCGGCTTGTCGGGGCCAGCGTCACCGTCGCGGCGATCTCCGCGGCGCGCGTGAGGAGCGGTAGGTCCATGCTGGGCTCGTCGGCGGCGTGCGAGGCGACCATCGACGGCAGGTAGGGGAAGTGGAGGAAGCCGGTGGGAACGCTTCGGGCGCGGGCGCCGAGCGCGTGCAGCGCCGTGTAGAGCGTGTAGTTGCAGAGGAAGGTCCCCGCCGTGTTGGACACGTAGGCGGGAATGCCTTCGCCGGCGAGCGCGTCCAGGATGCGGGGGAGCGGCAGGGTGCTCCAGTACGCGGCCGGCCCGCCGGGAACGCACGGTGCGCCGCGCACCACGTCGCCGCGATTGTCCGGCTCTGAATAGTCCATCACGTTCAGCGCCGCTCGCTCGAGGGCCACGCGCATCCGCCCGCCCGCCAGCCCCAGCAAGACCACCGCCCGCAGCCCCGGCGCCGCGAGGGCGGGCTCGAGCGCCGCGCGCGCCTCCTCGTGCTGCACGGGGAGGATCAGCGCGCGGATTACGGCGTCGCCGACGGAACGCCCGTCCAGGGCCTTCGCAACCTCCTGGGAGGGGTTGGCGGTATCGGTGCCGAAGGGCTCGAAGCCGGTCACCAGCACGTGCCCGCCCGCCGGCGACGCTAGTGGGGCCGACACGCTAGATGGGTCGGGCGCCGGCGCGGTGGCGCTGGGCCAGCGCCTGATAGCCGGCGGGGTTCATCTGCACCCAGCGCTCGGCAGGTGTGCCCGCGAGCGGGCCCTTGACCTTGCACGGCGCGCCCATGGCGAGCACGCCCTCGGGGATGTCGGTACCCGGGGTGACGAGCGACCCCGCCGCGATCATCGATCGCGCGCCGATCTTGGCCCCGTCGAGCACGGTGGAGGAGTTTCCCACGAGCGCCTCCTCGCCGATGGTGGCGGCGTGGACCATGCAGAGATGGCCGATGGTGGCGCCGGGTCCCACCTCGGTGCCCCCGGCCGGCGTCACGTGGATCACCGAGCCGTCCTGCACGTTCGCGCCCCGGCGGATGACGATCGGGGAGAAGTCGGCGCGGATGACGGTGCCGTACCAGACGGAGGCGTTTTCCTCCACCGTCACGTCGCCGATGATGCTGGCGGTGGGGGCGATGAAGGCGGTGGGGTGGATCTTCGGCGACTTTCCCTCGAACGAGAAGAGCGGCATGGTGGCTCCTTTCGCCCGCCACGCTAGCACCTGGTCGCTGGACATCGCAACTGGCGGGGCGTACGCTTCGCGCCACGATGACCACGCCGAAAATCGCGGCCGTCGCGACCGCTACACCTCCCTTTTGGTACGACCAGGCCGCCGTGCTCCGGATGGCCGGCTACGGTGACGCGCAGCGCGCCGGCTTCTTCGCCAATAGCCAGATCGAAGGGCGCTACCTCTACTTCGACCCCGCCGCCTTCCGCCCCGACGAGACGCCGCAGGAAACCGTGGACCAGCTGGCCGACCGCTTTCGTCGCGGCGCGATGGAGCTGTCCACGGCGGCCGTGCGCACGGCGGTCGAGCGCGCGGGCTGGCAGCTCAGCGACGTGGATTTTCTCGCCACCACCACCTGCACGGGCCGCCTTTGCCCGAGCCTCGACGCGCATCTGATCAACGGCCTGGGCATGCGCCCCGACGTGCAGCGCGTGCACGTGGGCGATACCGGCTGCGCCTCCGCGATGGTGGCGCTCCAGCAGGCGTGGAATCACCTCCAGGCCTTCCCGCGCCACCGGGCGGTGGTGGTAGCCGTCGAGCTTTGCTCGGCCGCCTACTATCTCGACGATCGGCTCGAGAGCGCGGTGGCCCACGCCATCTTCGCCGACGGCGCGGGCGCGGTGGCCTTGTCCGGCGACGGCGCCGGACCCGCCATCGTGGAGCACAAGACGCTGTTCCGCCCCGAGCACCTCGATGCCATGGGCTTCGAGTATCCGGGCGGGCGGCCGCGCGTGATCCTGTCCAAGGAGGTGCGCCGCATCGGCGGCGGCATGATGAAGGAGATGGCCGATCTCCTCATGGCCTCCCACGGGCTCAAGAAGGACGACGTCCGCCACTTCGTGCTGCACTCGGCAGGACGGCGGGTCATCGAGCGGGCGCGCACCCTCCTCGGCCTCACCGACGCGGAGATCGCCCACTCGCGGCACGTGCTTCGCGCCTTCGGCAACATGTCGTCCGCCACCATCCTCTTCGTCCTCGAGGAGGCCCTCCGCTCGGGGGAGCCGGAGCCGGGCGACTGGGCCCTGATGATCGCGCTCGGCCCCGGCTTCGCCGCCGAGGGCGCGCTCCTCCGCTGGTAGATGCGCTTCTTCAGGCCGCTAACGCGCGCGGCGGGAGCGCGTGAGCTGGGGGACGGCCCCGCGCCCTTCGCGGAGCGGGCGCGGAACCTGGCGGAGATCGCGCGTCTCAACGGCGTCTTCGGCGGGCGGCTCGTCACGCTCCGCCAAGTCCGTCGCCTGGCCGCGCGGCTCCCCGCGGGACGACCGGTCACCGTGCTCGACCTCGGCACCGGCAGCGCCGACGTGCCGCGGGCGCTCGTGCGCTGGGCGCGCCACGCCCGCCGGCCCATCCGGGTCTTCGCCCTCGACCGGGACCCGGCCACGCTGGCGGTGGCGCGCGACGCCGTGGAGGGCTATCCCGAGATCGTGTTGCTCCAGGGCGACGCGGAGGCGTTGCCCTTCGGCGCCGGCGCGGTGGACGTCGCCATCTCCGGCCTCACCCTCCATCATCTCGAGCCCTCCGCCGCCATCGCCTATCTGAGGGCCATGGACCGCGTGGCGCGAGCGGGGATAGTCGTCAACGACCTCGCCCGCAGCCGGTATGGCTGGGCGCTGGTGTGGCTGGTCAGCCGGCTTCTCGCCTGCGGCCGGATGTCGCGTCACGATGGCCCGCTGTCCGTCCGACGCGCCTACACCGCCGAGGAGGCGCGCGCCCTGTGCGCGCGGGCCGGCATGCATGGCGCCGAGGTCACGCGCTATGGCCCTCTCCTCCGCTTTTGCGCCGTGCACGAGAAGCTGGGCGAGGCGAGCTGAGAGCGAGGGACGATGTCGCGGTATGACGTAGTCGTCGTGGGCGCCGGTCCCGCGGGAAGCGCCACCGCCATCTTGCTCGCCGAGCGCGGCTGGTCGGTGCTCCTGCTCGACAAGGCGTCGTTCCCGCGCCCCAAGATCTGCGGGGAGTACCTCTCGCCCGAGTCCGCGCGCATCCTCGACCGCCTCGGCGTCCTCAAGGAGGTGGATGCCTCGGCTCAGCCCATCGCAGGCATGCGCATCGTCGCGCCCGACGGCACGCGCCTGGAGGGTCGGTATCCGACGGGCGCGCCGTGGGGCGGCTATCGCGGGCACGGCCTCGCCATCCCGCGGGCCCGGCTCGACCACATCCTCTACGAGCGGGCCCGGCAGCTTCCGCTGGACGCGCGCGAGCGTCACCGCGTCACCGGGCTGCGCATGGAGGCGGGCCGGGTGGCGGGCGTCCGGCTCGACGACCCCGCGAGCGCGGCCCGCGACGTGGGGAGCCGTCTGGTCGTGGGCGCCGACGGGCGCGCCTCGGTGGTCGCCCACGCGCTCGGCCTCGTGCGTCCGCACCGGCTCCGCCGCATGGCCCTCATCCGGCACGTGCGGGGTCTCGAGGGGCTGGGGGATCTCGGCGAGATCTTCGTGGACCCGCCGGACTACGCGATCCTCAACCCGGTCGCGCCGGGGCTCGCCAATCTGGGGCTGGTGGTACCGCACGCCCATGCGCGCGCCTTCAGCGGCCGGCTGGAAGCTTTCTTCGCGGCGCGCCTGAGGCAGCTCCGCCATCTGATCCCCCGCCTCGGCGGCATGGAGGCAGCCGGCCCGCTCATGGCCATGGGGCCGCTCGCCTACCGCGTCGCCGAGCCGGCGGTGGACGGCGTGGCGCTGGTCGGCGACGCGTCGGGCTTCTACGATCCCTTCACCGGGGAGGGGCTCTACACCGCGCTCCGCTCCGCCGAGCTGCTCGCCGAGGTCGCGCACGCGGCGCTTTGCGCCGGCGACTGCTCGTGCGTGGCCCTCGCCCCCTACGCGCGCGCCCGCCGCGAGGCCTTCCGCGGCAAGGCCCGGCTGACCCGCGCGCTCCAGACCGTGATCGGACACCGCCGGCTCGCCGATCGCGCGGCCCGCCTCCTCGCGTGCCGTCCCGCGCTGCTCGCCGCGGTCATGGGCGTGCTCGGCGACTTCGTTCCCGCCGGCGCCCTTCTGCGCCCGTCGCTGCTGCGCGGCGTGCGCGCACTCGCGATTGACACCTCCCCTCCGCCGTGACAGGCTGCAATTCAGCCATGAGACTCTCGTTCCTATATGCGAAGTCCTGAGGCTGCGGCCGGCGATCCCACCCCGCGGCCGCGCGACGCGGGCCCCCGGGCCATCGGCCGCGTGCTGGAGGCCCTGGAGATCCTCGCCCGCCACCGCGAAGGCGAGACGCTGAGCGAGCTCTCGCACCGGCTGGCCTCGCCGAAATCGAGCCTGTTCTATCTGCTCCGCTCGCTGACCCGCCACGGCTACCTGGTCCGGGGCGAGGACAGCCGCTACCGCCTGGGCCCGGGCGCCTTCACCTTCGCGATGGCCGCGCTGTCCAGCCGCGAGCTGCCGGAGCTCGCGCGGCCCTTCCTCGAAGACCTCGCTGCCAAGTGCGGCGAGACCGCCCTCATCGGCACGCTGGCCTCCGACGGCTCCGTGGCGGTGTACATCGATAAGGTGGAGAGCCAGAACCCCGTGCGCTACACGGTGGCGGTGGGAGACCAGCGCCCGCTCTACTGCTCCGCGATGGGCAAGCTCTTCCTCGCCTACATGTCCGCCGAGCAGCAGGACGACTACCTCCGGGCGACCCGGCTCAAGCCGCTGGCGCGCCACACTGTGACTGACCGCGCGACGCTCAAGCGGCAGCTCGCGGACATCCGGCGGACGGGCCTGTCGGTGACGCGTGACGAGCTCGCGGAGGGCACGGCCGGCCTCGCCGCCCCCGTCTTCGGACGCGACGGTCAGCTGATGGCCGCGCTCGTGGTGGGCGGCCCCACCGTGCGGATGACGCCGAGCCTGGCGCGCTTCTCCAAGCTCCTGAAGGACGCGGCACGCTCGCTGTCGCGGGTGCTCGGGGCGGGCGACGAGCCCGCCGCCGACGGCCGCTGACCCTTTTCTCCCGCTCTTTCCATCGTCGGCGGCGAGGGGCGCATTGCGCGCGAGCGATCTCCTGGCGTATGCTCCCGGCGCATCCACTGGCGATGCGCCCCGTTCTCTCGTCCCGACGTGAACGAAAGGAGCGCTCGATGAAAAAGCTCGCGTGTCTGAGCGTGGTGACAGCCCTGATGGCCCTCGGCTGGGGCGGCGCGGCGCTCGCGCCGGCGCCCGCGGGCGCGCAGGCCAAGCCCATCGTGTGGAATCTTCCCCACGTGGCGGCGCCGACCTACTACCACACGGTGAACCTGAACGCCTTCGCCGCCAAGGTGAAGGAGAAGTCGGGCGGGCGGATGGAGATTCGCGTCCACCCCGCCTCCTCGCTCTACCCGCAGCAGGAGATCCTGCCCTCCCTGCTCGATGGGCGATCGGAGATCGGGCCGGTGCTCTCCGGCTATCTCACCGACGTGCTGCTCGAGCTGGGTGTGCTCGAGCTGCCCTTCATGACCTCCAGCCTCGACGAGCACCGGAAAGCCCAGCAGGCGCTGAAGCCGTTCTTCGCCGAGCAGCTCGGCAAGAAGGGGCTCAAGCTCCTCACCGCGCATGCCTGGCCCTCGCAGCAGGTGTTCTCGCACCAGCCCATCCGGACGGTGGCCGACTGGAAGGGGAAGAAGATCCGGGTGTACGGCGCGGACACCGCGAACATCACGCGGACGCTGGGCGGCGTGCCCGTGAACATCGCCTTTGGCGAGCTCTACACCGCGCTCGAGAAGAAGACGGTGGACGGCGCCATCACCTCCGCCACCAACGCCGAGCCGATGAAGTTCTTCGAGGTCTCCAAGGTCATCAACTACTGGTTCCTCGCCGGCGCCTCCAGCGAGTGGCTCGTCGTCAACCAGAAGGCGTGGGATGGCCTGCCCAAGGACCTGCAGCAGATCGTGCTCGACGCCCTCAAGGACGTCCGCTTTGAGGACAAGGAGTGGGAGGACGCCAAGGCCTTCGAGGAGCGTGCTCTCAAGCGCTTTCCCGAGATCGGCATGACGGTGGTGAACCCCTCGAAGGAGGAGATCGAGAAGGCCCGCACGGCCTCGCGCGCCGCGTGGGATACCTGGCTCACCCGGAGCGGCGCCGACGGCAAGCGCGGCATGGAGCAGGCCCTCAAGGCCCTGGGTAGGTGATCTGGGGGGCCGCGAAGGCGGCGTCCCTCCTCGGCGGGCTCGCCACCCTCGTCATCGCGGGGGCGACCACCCTCGACGTCCTCCTCCGGTACTTTCTCAACCAGCCGCTCCTCGGCGTGGACGAGATCGCCGGCTTTCTGCAAGTGCTGATCGTGTTCTGGGGATGTGCCCACGCCTTCCGGGGCGGCGGGCACATCCGCGTCGACCTCGTGACTTCCCATCTCGGCGGGCCCGCGCGGGCCTGGCTCCGGGTGGTCACCCTCGCCATCGGTCTGCTGCTGCTCGGCGTGGTGTGCTGGGTGACCACGCAGTCGGTGCTCACCGCGTACCGCTATCAACGGGTCTCGGCGGTGATGCTGTATCCGCTCTGGCCGGCCATGCTCCTGATCCCGACCGGTCTCGGCCTGATGGCGGCGGGAATGCTCGTGGTGCTCGGCCGGCAGCTCCGCGTCGTCCGCGGGGCTCGGGCGGCGCGCGACGAGGTCTCCCCCGGAGGGGAAGGCGGGTGAGCGAAGCGCTCGTCGGCACCACGCTCCTCGCCCTGCTCTTCCTCTTCTTCGCTCTCGGGCTCGAGATCGCGTTCTCGCTCGGGCTGGTGGGGCTCATCGGGCTGCTCTGGCTCAAGGGCTGGACGGTCGGGCTGGGGGTGGTGGGGTCGGTGGCGTGGTCGAACGCGTCGAGCTACTCGTTCGTCGCGGTGCCGCTGTTCGTGTTCATGAGCGCGATCCTGCTCCACTCGGGGATCGGCCAATCGCTCTACGCGGCGGTGGCGCAGTGGGTGGGATTTCTCCCGGGGGGGCTCGCGGTGGCGAGCGTGGGGGCGTGCGCCATCTTCGCGGCGGTTTCGGGCTCGAGCGTGGCCACCGCCGCCACCATCGGCATGATCGCCATTCCCGAGATGGAGCGCCGGGGCTACCACAAGCCCCTCATCTACGGCTCGCTCGCTGCCGGCGGCACCCTCGGCATCCTCATCCCGCCGTCCATTCCCATGATCATCTTCGGCGTGATGACGGAGACCTCGGTTGGCCAGCTCTACATGGCGGGGATCCTGCCGGGTATCCTCCTCGGCGTGCTGTTCGCCGCCTACATCATTGGCTACGCGTTGGTATTTCCCGATCGCGCGCCCCGGGGCGCCGAAGGGAACGCGTCCCTGTCGCGCAAGCTCCGCTCGCTGGTCGAGGTCGCGCCCATCGTGCTCCTCATCGCGGTCGTGCTGGGCTCGATGTACCTCGGCATCGTCACTCCCACCGAGGCGGCCGCGCTGGGCGTGTCGGTGAGCCTGGTCCTCGCGGTGACGATAGGCCGCCTGACCTGGACGGGGCTCGAGCGCGCCGTCCACGAGACAGTCCGGACCACCGCGTTCATCATGCTCATCATCATCTTCGCCTCGATCTTCTCCCACGTGATCGCGCTGCTGGGGGCGCCAAAGGCGCTGCTCGGGCTGGTGACGGGGCTGAACCTCGCCCCCTGGATGGTGTTCGCGCTCATCTTCGGCGTCCTCATCGCCATCGCCTATGCGCTCGAGGAGCTGTCAGTGATGATCATCATGCTGCCGATCCTGTTCCCCCTCGTCACCGGGCTCGGCTTCGATCCCGTGTGGTTCGGGATCGTCATGATCGTGTGGCTGGAGATGGGCTTCATCACGCCGCCCGTCGGCATCAACCTCTTCGTCATCCAAGGCATCGCCCGCGGCAGTCGCATGCGTGACATCGCCGTCGGCTCCACGCCGTTCGTGGTGATCATGATCGTGCTGGTGGTGATCCTCTTCGTGGTGCCGGACCTGGCGCTATGGCTGCCGCGCCGGATGATGGGACAGCCGGGCAGCTAGCGGGCGCGGCGCGACCGTCTCGCGGGGGCGCGGTCGTCGGCGGCGGCGGGGGCGGAGCCGGCGATGGCGGCGGGCAGATTGGCCTCGCGCAGGGGCTTGCCGATGTGATCGCGGATCCAGCGGCCGTCCCACCACTCGAGCGGCGTCACCGAGATGCCGTGTACGAGCACCTCGTAGTGGAGATGGTCGCCCACCGCGAGGCCGGTGGTGCCGGTGCGGCCGAGCTCCTGCCCCTTCGTCACGGTGTCGCCTTCCTTCACGGCGAGCGAGGAGAGGTGGGCGTAGAGCGTCATCAATCCCCAGCCGTGGTCCAGGACCACCGTGTTGCCGTAGATGGTCAGCGGCGCCGCGAGCAAGACCACGCCGGCATTGGCGGCGGGCACCGGGCTGTGCTTCACGGACGCGAGATCGTAGCCAAGATGCACCTGGGTGTCGATTTCCCGCCCGGCGAAGCGGTAGGTGCGCGTCTCCGCGAAGTTCGAGAAGACCTTGGTGTTGTGCGGCTGGACGAAGGCGCCCTCCCAGAGCGGGCGCGGCTGGGTGCGGGTGGCGAGCTCGCGCTTCTTCTGCTCGGCGGCCTTGCGCTGATCGCGGTTGACGCGGAGGAAGGCGGCCACCAGGGCGTCGCCCTGCGCCTGGGCCTGGTCGGGCAGGAGCTCGCCCACCTTCTGGGCCACGAAGTCCTCCTTGAGCTCGATGAGATCCGACGGGAAGCGGCGCGGCTTGATCTCGGCGGCGACCGCGCGCGACACCGCGTTGCCCGCCTCGTCCTGCGCGAGCACGCTCACGCCGGCGCCCCGAGGCGCGTCCCAGGACAGCGCGAGCAGCGCCACGAGGACCCCGGAATCCTGCGGACCCGCGGGAAAGGCCGGGAAGAAGAGCCCGCCCGAGTTGACCCCCACGCGGGTGGCGCCCTTGGACCGAAACGCGACGAGCCCGACGCCGCCCTGCGCGAGGTAGCGCGTGAAGGCGAGCACCTCGAGGGTGGGGGGCGTGAAGTCGAGGGTGACGGGCAGGCTCAGCACGGGCTGGTCGTCGACGCGGAGCGGCCGCCAGAAGTCGTCGCGCGCGCGCACCTCCAGCGTGGCCTGCCCTTCGCGGAGCCCCGTGCTCCGGCCGTCCACGGTGAGGTCGATCTTCTGCTCCCGGCCGCCGCCCGAGAAGGACTGGTTGGCGAGTACGACGCGGCCCTGGCCCTGCACGAGGCGCAGCTCGGCGCTTACCACCGTGCCCCGCTCCGCCTGCAGCCGCACGGTGAGCGGCGTCTTCACGCCGAGGAACCGGGGCGCGGGGACGATGTCGGCGCGGACGCCGGGGACGGTCTGCCGCCACGCGAGGAAGGAGACCCCGACCACGATGAGGAGGGCGGGCAGGAGGATCAGGTAGAACCAGAGCTTCGCACCGCCACGGGCCACCTCGGGATCATACCGGCGCCCCCGCCGGGGCGTCAATTTTCGTGGTAGAAGGAGCCATGTCGGAGCGCGTGTGTCGCGCGGCGTCGGCAGCGGGCGTCGCGGTGAGCGCGCTCGCGCATCTCGCCAGCTTCACCCCGCTGGGCGCGCGCGTGCCCGAGGCCGCGATCGTGGCCCTCTTCGCGGGCGCCCTCATCCTCCTCCTCCTGATGCTGGTGCGCCTCCGACGCCTCGCCGCGCCCACGCACGCGTGGCGCGGGCTCGAGGTCTATGACTGGCGCGGCCTCGTCCGCCGCGTCCCGCCGCCCCTCCGCCGCCTCATCGCCGCCACCGCCGCCTACGCGCTGCTCAACTTCGGCCTTTCCGTCCTCGCCGAGGCGGGGGCCCTGCGCGTCGCCTCGGGGCACTGCCTGCTCTTCTACCTCTTCCCGCTCGCGTACTTCGGCCATGTGGAGCCCCGCTTGAGTTGACACCCGGAACCCCTTTGGATAGAGTGATGCGGGTTTGTTCCCAAAAGCACAACCATGTCACGTCTCGTCTGGCTGATCCCGCTCTTCCCGCTCGTCGGGAGCGTGGTCAACGCCCTCTTCGGACGGGCCATTGGTTCCCGCGCCCACTGGATCGCCATTCCCGCGCTGGGCGCCGCCTTTCTCGCCTCCTGCGCCGTGTTCGCGCGGGTCTGGGCGGGCGAGACGTACGTGGGCGAGCTCTTCCCGTGGATCGAGGCGGGGACGTTCAAGGCCGCGCTCGTCGCGCAGGTGGATCAGCTCTCCGCGGTGATGCTCCTCGTCGTCACCGGCGTGGGCTTTCTGATCCACCTCTACTCCGCCGGCTACATGCACGGCGATCCCGGCTACGCGCGCTTCTTCACCTACCTGAACCTGTTCGTCTTCTCGATGGTGATGCTGGTGCTCGCCGGCAACTTCCTCGTCCTCTACGTCTTCTGGGAGGCGGTGGGCCTCTGCTCGTATCTGCTCATCGGCTTCTGGTACGAGAAGAAGTCGGCGGCGGACGCGGGCAAGAAGGCCTTCATCGTGAACCGGGTAGGAGACCTCGGCTTTGGCCTGGGCATCATGCTGATCTGGGTCACCTTCGGTACCCTGGATTACGGCGCCGTCTTCGCCAAGGCTGACACCACCGTCGCCGCCGGCACCTACACCGCCATCGCCCTGCTCCTCTTCATGGGCGCGTGCGGCAAGTCCGCCCAGGGGCCGCTCTTCACCTGGCTGCCTGACGCCATGGAGGGCCCCACGCCCGTGTCCGCGCTCATCCACGCCGCCACCATGGTGACGGCGGGGGTGTACATGGTGGCACGGTGCCACAAGCTCTTCGAGATGTCGCCCATCGCCCTCGACGTGGTGGCGTGGGTGGGCGGGATTACCGCCGTCTTCTCGGCCACTATTGCTCTCGCCCAGACCGACATCAAGCGGGTGCTCGCCTACTCGACCATCAGCCAGCTCGGCTACATGTTCGTGGGCGTCGGGGTGGGAGCGTACGCGGCGGGCATCTTCCATCTTGTCACCCACGCCTTCTTCAAGGCCCTCCTCTTCCTGGGCGCGGGCAGCGTCATCCACGGCCTGCACGGCGAGCAGGACCTGCGCAACATGGGTGGGCTCAAGTCGAAGATGCTGACGACCACCATCACGTTCCTCATCGGCGCGCTCGGCCTCGCGGGGGTGCCGCCGCTGGCCGGCTTCTTCTCGAAGGACGAGATTCTCGCCGCCACCTTCTTCGACGGGCAGCGCGTGCTCTTCCTGATCCTGCTCGCCGGCGCTTTCCTCACCGCGTTCTACACGTTCCGCCTCGTCTTCCTCGCCTTCTTCGGGGCGCCCCGCATGAGCCAGGAAGCGCGCCGCCACGTGCACGAGTCACCCGCGGTCATGACGCTGCCGCTCACCCTGCTCGCCATCCTCACCGCGGTGGCGGGCATCGCGCTGGGCGCCCCGTCCTCCCACGGCACGCCCTTCGAGCGCTTCCTCGCGCCGGTGCTGCCGCATCACCCCGCCGACCACGGCGCCACCGGCAAGGTGCTCATCCTCGTCTCCATCGCGGTGGCGGTGGCGGGCGTGGTGCTCGCCTGGCTGGCGTATGGGCGCCGTCCCGTCCGCGCCGAGGAGATCGGCTCGCCGCAGGGCGGGCTCCACCGTCTGCTCCTGAACAAGTACTACGTGGACGAGCTCTACGACGCCGTGTTCGTGCGGCCCTCCCACCGCCTCTACCTCTGGTGTGCGCGGGTGTTCGACCTCGGGGTGATCGACGGCATCGTCAACGGGGTGGGGAGCGTCGTGGTGGGCTGGGCGCGCGCCCTCCGGCGGATGCAGACCGGTTTCGTCATGAACTACGCGCTCGGGATGCTGCTGGGCGCCCTCGCGGTGGTCGCCTTCCTCTACACACGCGTGCCCCGGTGAGGGCATGACCCTGTCCCTGGTCGTCTTCCTGCCCGCGCTCGGCGCGCTGATCATCGCGCTGCTGCCGCGGGGTGGACGTGACGAGACGGTGAAGCGCGCCGCTCTCGCGGTGGCCCTGCTCACCTTCGTGGTTTCTCTACCCCTCTACACGGGCTTCGACGCGCGGGTGGCGGACTACCAGTTCCAGGAGCGCCGGCCCTGGATGCCCACTCTCGGCATCTCCTATCACCTCGGTGTGGACGGCATCAGCCTGCTCCTCGTGCTGCTGACCACGTTCCTGATGCCCCTGACGCTGCTGTCGTCCTGGCACGCGATCGAGAAGCGGTGGAAGGAGTTCGCCGTCACCATGCTGCTCCTGGAAACGGGGATGCTCGGGGTGTTCGTGGCCCTGGACCTCTTCCTCTTCTACGTCTTCTGGGAGGCGATGCTGATCCCCATGTACCTCATCATCGGGGTGTGGGGTGGGGCGAACCGCGTGTACGCGGCGGTGAAGTTCGTGCTCTACACCCTCGCCGGCTCCCTGCTCATGCTGGTCGCCATCCTCGCCCTCTTCTTCCAGCACGGCGCCGCCACCGGCAACTACACCTTCGACCTGCCCGTGCTCGCCCAGTTCGTGCTGCCGGGCGGACAGACGCAGAACCTCCTCTTCCTCGCGTTCGCGCTTGCCTTCGCGATCAAGGTGCCGATGTTCCCGTTCCACACGTGGCTGCCCGACGCGCACGTGGAGGCGCCCACGCCGGGCAGCGTCATCCTCGCCGGCGTGCTTCTGAAGATGGGGACGTACGGGTTCCTCCGCTTCTGCCTGCCCCTCTTCCCGCAGGCGAGCCTCACATTTGCGCCATTGATCATCGCCTTGGCGGTGATCGGCATCATCTATGGGGCCTGGGTGTCCACCGTGCAGCCCGACATCAAGAAGCTGGTGGCCTACTCCAGCGTGAGCCACCTCGGCTTCGTCATGCTGGGGGTCTTTGCCCTCAACGCCCAGGGCATCGTGGGCGGCATCATCCAGATGGTGAACCACGGCCTCAGCACGGGCGCGCTCTTCCTCCTCGTGGGCATGCTCTACGAGCGCCGCCACACGCGCCTCATTGCCGAGTTCGGGGGGCTGTGGAAGGTGATGCCGGCCTTCAGCGTGCTGTTCATGATCGTCACGTTCTCGTCCATCGGCCTGCCCGGTCTCAATGGCTTCGTGGGCGAGTTCCTGATCCTCGTGGGCGCCTTCCAGTGGAACCGGTGGGTGGCGGTGCTCGCCACCACCGGCATCATCTTCGCTGCCGTCTACATGCTGTGGATGTACCAGCGCGTCGTCTTCGGCGAGGTCACGCGCGAGGAGAACCGCCGGCTCACCGACCTGTCTCTACGCGAGTGGGTGGTGCTGGTGCCCGTCCTTCTCTTCATCGTGTGGATCGGCGTCTACCCCGCGCCGTTCCTGGGCCTGACGGAGGCGAGCGTGCAAGCCCTCGTGAGCCAGGTCCAGGCCAAGGCCGCCGCCACCGCGGCCCTCGCCGCGCGATAACCCATGATGCCCGCGCTCGTCCCTCCGGTGATCAGCTTCCAGGCCATCGGGCCCGTGCTCATCCTGTCCGTGACCGCCCTCGTGCTGCTGGTGATCGACCTCCTCCCCCCGCGGCACCGGAAGGAGCACCTGGGCGTCGTGGGCCTCGCCGGGGTAGTCCTCTCGCTGGTGGCCTCGCTCTACCTCTGGGGCGCCGACGAGCAGGCCTTCAAGGGCATGGTGATCCTCGACGGCTTCGCGATCTTCTTCAACCTGGTCATCGGCTTCGCGGTCGGCCTCGTCCTCCTCTTCTCGCTGGACTACGTGCGCCGGCAGGGCGCGGAGTCGGGCGAGTTCTACATCCTGGTGCTCCTCTCCGCGGTGGGGATGACGCTGATGGCGAGTGCGGGCGACCTCATCATCGTCTTCCTGGGACTCGAGACGATGTCGCTCGCCCTCTACGTGCTCGCGGGGACGTTCAAGAGCCGCATCGAATCCGCCGAGGCCTCGATGAAGTACTTTCTCCTCGGCGCCTTCGCCTCCGGCTTCTTCCTCTATGGCATCGCGCTCATCTTCGGCGCCGCCGGCTCCACGAACCTGGACCGCATCGGCGCCGCCCTCGCCGGGGGCGCCGGGCGCGATCCGCTGCTCCTCGTGGGCTTCGGGCTCCTCGTGGTGGGCTTCGGCTTCAAGATCTCCTCGGTGCCCTTCCACATGTGGGCGTCCGACGTGTACCAGGGGGCGCCCACTTCCATCACCACCCTCATCGCGACCGGCTCCAAGGCGGCGGCCTTCGCCGCGCTCCTGCGCGTGCTGCTGAGCGCGCTGCGGCCCGCCCAGGCCGACTGGGCCCTGCTCCTCTGGGGCCTCGCCGTGCTGAGCATGACGGTCGGCAACGTGGTGGCCATCGCCCAGCAGAACGTCAAGCGCATGCTCGCGTACTCGTCCATCGCGCACGTCGGCTACATCCTGGTGGGGGTGGTGGCGGGCGGCTCTCTCGGTAACGCCAGCGTGCTGTTCTATCTCCTCGTGTATACCTTCACCACCGCGGGCGCCTTCGGGGTCATCCTGCTCCTGGAGCGCAACGGCCGGGAGGCGGTCGAGGTCGGCGATCTCGCCGGGCTCGCCAGCCGGCATCCCCTGATGGCGCTGGTGCTGACCATCTTCCTCCTCTCGCTGGTGGGAATCCCGCCCACCGCCGGCTTCGTGGGGAAGTTCTATCTGTTCGGCGCCGCCGTCCGCGCCGGCTACATCTGGCTCGCGGTGATCGGCGTGCTCAACTCCGCGATCGCCGCGTACTACTATCTCCGCATCGTCGTCGTCATGTACATGCGGGAGCCCGAAGGCTCCCCCACGGAGGTGGCGCCCTCGCTGGCAGGGACGCTCGCCCTCTTCGTCGCCCTCTGCGGCGTGATTTGGCTGGGCGTCATGCCCGCCCCCTACCTGGATCTCGCCCAGACCGCCCTCGCGCCCCTCCTGCGGTAGCGTGCCGGGCGCGTAGGCATGGCCCTCCGGCTCCCGTACCGCGGGTGGCTGTTCGACCTGGACGGCACCATCTACGTGGGAGAGCGGCTCGTGCCCGGCGCCGACGCAGTCATCGCCGCGCTCCGGGCGGAGGGGCGGCGGGTGGCCTTCCTCTCCAACAAGCCCCTCGAGACCCGGGCCGACTATGCCCGCAAGCTCACCCGTCTCGGGATCGCCGCCGCCCCCGACGACGTGATCAACTCGTCTCTCGTCCTCGCCCGGCACCTCCGGGGCATCGATCCGGGCGCGCCCGTCTACGTGATCGGCGAACCCCCGATGATCGCGGAGATGCGGGCCCACGGTTTCGAGGTGCGCGATGACGCGCGCGTGCGCTGGGTCGTGATCGCCTTCGACCGCACCTTTACGTACGCGAAGCTCGACACCGCGCTGCAGGCGGTCAGGGGGGGCGCGCGCCTCATCGCCACCAATCCCGACCGCACCTGTCCGGTGGAAGGTGGGGAGATTCCGGATTGCGCGGGCATGATCGCGGCGGTGGAGGCGGTGACGGACCGGCGCGTCGAGGCCATCGTGGGCAAGCCCTCCCCGATCATCCTCGAGGTCGCCCTCGCCGCCCTCGGGGTGCCCGCGCGCGACACCGCCATGGTGGGCGACCGCATCGAGACCGACGTGGCCATGGCCCGGCGCAGCGGGCTCGGCGCCATCCTCGTGCTGAGCGGCGTCACGCGGCCCGACGACCCCCGAATCGCTGCCCTCGCTCCCGACCACGTGATACGATCCGTCAAAGATCTCCTCGACTCATGATCCAAAGTCGGCTCTCGGGAATCGAGCAGACGCCGTTCGACGTCGTCGTGATCGGCGGCGGCATGGCGGGAGCGGGCGTGGCGCGCGACCTCGCGCTGCGGGGCGCCTCGGTGGCCCTCTTCGAGAAGGGCGACTTCGCCTCCGGCACCTCGTCGAAATCCTCCAAGCTCATCCACGGCGGCCTGCGCTATCTCGAGCTGGGCGACTTCAAGCTCGTGCGCGAGTCGCTTCGCGAGCGGAAGACGCTCGAGCGGGTCGCCCCGCATCTCGTGCGCCCGCTGCCGTTCCTGGTGCCCGTCTATCGCGGAAGCCGGCGCGGCCTCATCCTCGTGCGCCTCGGGATGTGGCTCTACGATCTCCTCACTCCCGGCAAGGCTACCGAGCGATACCGCGTGCTGCGGCCGGTGGACACCCTCGCGCTGGAGCCCAACATCCGGGCCGAGGATCTCAAGGGCGCCGGCTACTACTTCGACGATCTCCTCCTGTATCCCGAGCGGATGTGCCTTGAGAATGTCCTGTCGGCGGCCCGTCACGGGGCGCGCGTGCACAACTACTGTCAGGTCGAGGAGTTCGTGAAGGGACCGCGCGGGCCGGACGGCGTGCGGGTGCGCGACCTCCTGACCGATCAGGTGTTCACCGTGCGCGCCTCCGTGGTGGTGAACGCGTCGGGCCCGTGGGTGGACCGGGTGCGCGAGCTCGCCGGCCTCACCAAGTCCGTCCCCCGCGTGGTACGGACGACCAAGGGCATTCACTGTCTCCTCCCCCGCCTGACCGAGCGCGCGGTCTACCTCTCTTCCGACTCCGACGAGCGGATGATCTTCGTGATCCCGTGGCGCGACTTCTCGCTCGTGGGCACCACCGACAACGACTTCGAGGGCGATCCCGACCGGTTGTGGGCCACGCGGGCGGAGGTGGAGTACCTGCTCGAGGCGGTGCGGCGGGTGCTGCCGGATCCGCGCGTGAGCCTGGACCACGTGGCCTACACCTATTCCGGGGTGCGGCCCCTCGCCTTCGATGACGGCGCCCCCACCAAGGTGTCCCGCGATCACCGCGTGGTGGTGGAGGGGCTGGAGGGGCGGCTCATATCGATCACGGGCACCAAGCTCACCTGCTTCCGCAGCCTCGCCGAGGAAGTGGGCGACCTCGTGACCGCGCGCCTGGGGCGGCGCCGGCCCTCCGTCTCCGCCCGCCTCAGCCTCGACGGGCTCGACGAGGACGTGGCCAAGCTCGAGGCGCGAGCCTGGATGGATGTCTCCGCGGAGATGGCGGCCACGGGCCTTCCCCGCGAGACGCTGCAGATCCTGGTGGACACCTACGGGCGTGGCTACGCGCGCGTCCTCGAGTTGGCCAAGAAGGTGCCGGATGGCGCCGAGCGACTGTGCCCCTCCAACCCCGAGATCGTCGCCCAGCTCCACCAGGCCCTGCGGGAGGAGATGGCGGTATCCCTCCAGGACTTCCTCATCCGCCGTACCGCCATCGGCCAGAGCCTCTGCCAGGGGCTCGACTGCGCGGAGTCGATTGGCCGGCGCATGGCGGAGGTGGCGGGCTGGTCCTCGCGCCGCCTCGACGCCGAGCTCGAGGCGTACCAGAAGTACGTCGACCGCTCGCACCGATTCCGCAAGGCCTAGGCCGCGCCGGCTCGACCAACCCCCCTCGCTCCGCTCGGGACAGCATTACGTTTCCGTTCGCCTCGCCTTCGGCTGCGGCTCACCCCCTCGCTCCGCTCGGGACAGCATTACGTTTCCGTTCGCCTCGCCTTCGGCTGCGGCTCACCAATCAACTGCTGCAATTGCCCCGCGGTGGAGGGTGCATTAGAATACGCCGCGGAGCCGGCCGGTAAGGGTGACCACCGGTGCTCACAGTTGAACCCAGCCAGCAAGGGGGAACCGGCATGACTCGTAGACACTCGGCGCTCCTAGTGGGCCTCGTCCTGGCCGTCGCCATCCTCACCGCCGTGCTGCCGTCCGGCGCGCAGTCGCGCGTCCAGATCGAGTTCTGGTACGGGCTGGGGCAGCCGCTGGGCGGGCTGGTCGAGAAGATCGTCGCGGATTTCAACGCCTCGCAGACCCAGTACCAGGTCAACCCGAGCTTCAAGGGCTCGTATCCTGAGACCATGGTGGGGGCCATCGCCGCTTTCCGGGCCGGCAACGCGCCGCACATCGTCCAGATGTTCGAGGTCGGCACCGCGACCATGATGTCCGCGCGCGGCGCGGTGAAGCCGGTGCACGAGCTGATGAAGGAGACGGGCGTGACGTTCGAGCCGAACGCGTACGTGCCCGCGGTGAAGGGCTACTACAGCCTGCCCGACGGCCGGATGGTGTCGATGCCGTTCAACAGCTCGACCACGATCATGTTCTACAATAAGGACGCCTTCAAGAAGGCGGGTCTCGATCCCGCCAAGCCGCCCCAGACGTGGCCCGATCTCATCGCGGCGGCGAAGAAGATCAAGGCGGCAAGCGCGGCCCCGTGCGCCTTCACCACCGCCTGGCCGACCTGGGCGCAGTTCGAGCAGTTCAGCGCCATCCATGACGTGCCCCTCGCGACCAAGGCCAACGGCATGGCGGGGCTCGACGCCGAGCTCAAGATCAACAGCCCGTTGCACGTGAAGCACGTGCAGAACCTCGTCGACATGCAGAAGGACGGCACCTTCAGGTACGGCGGGCGAGACGCCGCCGGGGACGCCCTCTTCCCCTCGGGCGAGTGCGCTATGATCCACGCCTCGTCCGGTCTGCGCGCACGCATCATGCGCGAGGCCAAGTTCGAGTGGGGCGCGACCATGCTGCCCTACTGGCCGGGCACGCCCAACGCGCCGAAGAACTCCATCATCGGCGGGGCCAGCTTCTGGGTGATGACCTCCCCGACCCGCAAGCCCGAGGAGTACAAGGGCGTGGCCGAGTTCTTTCGCTTCATCAGCCAGCCCGACGTGGTGGCGAAGTGGCACACCGACACCGGCTTCCTCCCCGTTACCATCGCCGGCTACGAGAAGGTCAAGGCGTCGGGCTTCTACCAGCAGAACCCCGGCACCGACATTCCCTACCTCCAGCTCACGCGCACCCAGCCCAGCGAGAACTCCCGCGGCCTGCGCCTCGGCAACATGCCGGAGATCCGGAACATCATCCAGGAAGAGCTCGAGAAGGCCTTCCAGGGCCAGCAGACCGCCCAGCAGGCGCTCGACAACGCCGTGCAGCGCGGCAATGTCGTGCTGCGGAATTTCGAGCGAGCGAATCGATCGTAGGCACGTGATGGTCACGGGCACGCGCGCTGCGCGCATGGAGGCCCCATGCGCCGGCGCGTGATCTTCGACGACAAGCTCCTGCCCTATCTGCTCCTGGCCCCCCAGGTCGCCATCACCGTCATCTTCTTCTTCTGGCCGGCCGCGCAGGCCATCTACTTTTCGTTCTTCTTGCAGGATGCCTTCGGCCTCCGCCAGACCTTCGTATGGTTCGACAACTACCGGCACGTGCTGGCCGATCCCCTGTACCTGGGCTCGGCCGGGCGCACGCTGGTCTTCAGCGCGTCCGTCACCATCCTCGCGATGGCGAGCGCGCTCGCCCTCGCGGTGATGGCGGATCGGCAGATCCGCGGCGCCGCCGCGTACCGGACACTGCTCATGTGGCCGTACGCGGTCGCGCCCGCCGTCGCGGCCGTGCTCTGGCTGTTCGTCTTCCACCCCGCCATCGGGATTCTCGGGCGTGGGCTGCGCGATCTCGGCGTCGCCTGGGACTACAAGCTCAACGGCGTGCAGGCCATGGGGCTGGTGGTCCTCGCCGCGGCCTGGAAGCAGGTGAGCTACAACTTCCTCTTCTTCCTGGCCGGGCTCCAGGCCATCCAGAAGCCGGTGATCGAGGCGGCCGCCATCGACGGGGCCGGCCCCGCGCGGCGCTTCTGGAGCATCGTGTTCCCCCTCCTCTCGCCCACGACGTTCTTCCTGTTGGTGGTGAACCTCGTCTACGCCTTCTTCGGCACCTTCGGCGTGATTCACGCGCTCACCGCGGGCGGCCCCGGCAAGTCGACCGAGACCCTGATCTACAAGCTCTGGGTAGACGGCGTCATCAACCTCGACCTCGGCGGATCGTCCGCGCAATCGGTCATCCTCCTGGTCGTCGTGATGGCCCTCACCGCCGTTCAGTTCCGCTTCATCGAGCGCCGGGTGCACTACGGATGAACGAGTCCGGCGCGCGCACGGCCTGGCTGCCGCACGTGGTGCTCGCTCTCGGGGTGGTGGTCTTTGCCTTCCCCATCTACATGGCCCTGATCGGCTCCACGCACGACGCCGGCACCATCGGGCGCGGCGGCATGCCGCTCTACCCGGGCGGGCTGGCGCTGGAGAACTACGCGCAGGCGTGGACGGAGGGCAGCGGGCTGCGGGTGAAGGCTCCCCCGGTGTCGCGCATGCTCCTGAACAGCCTGATCATGGCCATGGTCATTGCCGTGGGGAAGATCGCCGTTTCCCTGATCTCGGCCTACGCGGTCGTGTTCTTCCACTTCCCCGGCCGCATGTTCTTCTTCTGGATGATCTTCGTCACGCTTATGCTGCCGGTGGAGGTGCGCATCATTCCCACCTTCAAGGTGGTGTCGGACCTGGGCATGATCAACACGTTCCCCGGGCTGACCGTCCCCCTCATCGCCTCCGCTACCGCCACCCTGCTGTTCCGGCAGGTCTTCCTGACCATTCCCGACAATCTCGTCGAGGCGGCGAAGATCGACGGGGCCGGTCCCTGGCGGTTCTTCACCGCGATCCTGCTCCCGTTGTCGCGCACCAACGTCGCCGCGCTCTTCGTGATCCTCTTCATCTACGGCTGGAACGAGTACCTGTGGCCGCTGCTCATTACCACCAGCCGGAGCATGGACACCATCGTGATCGGCATCACCAAGATGATCGGCAGCGGGGACGCCCAGACCGACTGGAACCTCATCATGGCCACTGCCGTGCTTGCGATGGTGCCGCCGGTGGCGGTGGTAGTCCTCATGCAGCGGTGGTTCGTGAAGGGCCTGGTGGAGAGTGAGAAGTGAGGCTGCTCATGCTGGCCGGTCTCGCGCTGGGTTGTGTCGCGGTGTTGACCGGGCCGGCCCCCGCGCAGCACGCGCCCCGGACCACCCTCATCGCCGCCCATCGGGGTGGCGCCCTCCTCTGGCCCGAGAACAGCCTCCTCGCGTTCCGCAATGCCGCCGAGCAGCTCGGGGCGGATTTCCTCGAGCTCGACGTGCACCTCACCAAGGACGGCGAGGTCGTGGTGATCCACGATCCGACCCTGGAACGGACGACGACGGGGCAGGGGCCGGTGCGCGGGCGCACCCTCGCCGAGCTCCGCTCAGTGCGGCTCCGCGATCAGAAGGGCGCAGCGACGGAGGAGATCCTTCCTACCCTCGACGAGGTCGTCACGCTCGCCGTCGGCGCGCGCCGCCAGATCCTGCTCGAGATCAAGCTGGATGAGACGGGGCGGCGCTATCCCGGAATCGAGGAAAAGGTGTTCGCGGTGCTCGATCGCCGCGGCGCGACGGCGGCGACGATCGTGATGAGCTTCGACCGCGACACGTGGAAGCGGGCGCGGACCCTCCGGCCGGACGCGCGAGCGTGCGCCCTCTACTCCCGGCGCACCATCGGCGATCTCGGCTCCACCCTCAAGCGCGAGCTCGAGCTCGCGCGCAGCGTCGGGGTGGCCTTCGTGGGCCTGCACGAGAACCTGGTCGACGCGAGCACCGTCGCTCTCGTCCGGGAGATGGGCTTGACCCTCGGGGTCTGGACGGTGAACGAGAGCGAGGCCATCCGGCGCTTCATCGAGCTCCGGGTGGACGTGGTCATCACCGACCGGCCGGACCTGGCCAAGCGCGCGCTGGGGCGGTGAGCGCGGCGCGCCGCTTCGTCCTTGCGCTGGACCAGGGCACCACCGGCTCGACCGCGCTGGTGGTGGACCCGGAGGGCGCCGTCCGCGCGCGCGGTTACGCCGAGCTGCCGCAGCACTTCCCCCGGCCAGGGTGGGTCGAGCACGACCCCGAGCGCATCTGGTCCACCGTGGAGGAGGCCGCCGGGCAGGCGCTGCGGGCTGCCGGCGTGAGTGGCGCGGAGGTCGCGGCCGTCGGCATCACCAATCAACGCGAGACGACGGTGGTGTGGGAGCGCGCGTCGGGCCGGCCCATCCACCACGCGATCGTGTGGCAGTGCCGGCGCACCGCCGCGATGTGCGACCGCATGAAGGTCGACGGCCTCGAGCCCCTGTTCCGGCGGAAGACCGGCCTCGTGCTCGACGCCTACTTCGCGGGCACCAAGATCCGCTGGCTGCTCGATCACGTCGACGGGGCACGCGTGCGAGCCGAACGTGGTGACCTCGCCTTCGGCACCGTGGATTCCTGGCTCCTGTGGCGGCTGACCGGCGGCCGGGTCCACGCCACCGAGCCCTCGAACGCGGCGCGGACGCTCTGCTTCGACATCGAGAAGCTCGCGTGGGACGGCGAGCTCGCCGCCGCCCTGGGCGTGCCGATGGCGCTCCTGCCGGAGGTGCGCCCGTCGGCGGGCGCCTTCGGCGAGACGGCGGAGGGCGGGCTCCTGCCCGCGGGCATCCCCATCACCGGCATTGCCGGGGATCAGCAGGCCGCCCTGTTCGGCCAGCACTGCCTCGAGCCGGGCTCGGCCAAGAATACCTACGGCACCGGCTGCTTCCTCCTCGTGAATACCGGCGCTCATCCGGTGGCGTCCACCCAGGGGCTCCTCACCACGGTGGCCTGGTCCGTCGGGGGACGCGTGGCGTACGCGCTGGAGGGCAGCGTCTTCATCGCCGGCGCGGCCGTGCAGTGGCTGCGCGACGGCCTCGGCATCATCGCGCACGCCGCGGAGACGCAGGCGCTGGCGGAGTCGGTGCCGGACACGGGCGGCGTGTATCTCGTCCCCGCCTTCGTGGGGCTGGGCGCCCCCTACTGGGACCCCTACGCGCGCGGCACGCTCGTGGGCCTCACCCGGGGCACCGGGCGCGCGCACCTGGCGCGGGCGGCGCTCGAGGCCATCGCGTACCAAAGCCGCGACGTGCTCGACGCCATGGCCACGGACGCGGGCGCGCCCATCGGATCGCTGCGCGTGGACGGCGGCGCCGCCGCCAACGACTTCCTCTGCCAGTTCCAGGCCGATATGCTCGGCGTGGAGGTGCTGCGGCCGGTGGTGACGGAGACCACCGGGCTGGGCGCGGCGTACCTCGCCGGGGTGGGGGCGGGGCTCTGGCGGCCCGCCGACCTCGGCGCGCGCTGGCGACTGGACCGCCGCTTCACGCCGGCGATGACGCCGGCCGCCCGAGAGACCGCCTATCGCGGCTGGCGCCGCGCCGTGGAGCGCGCGCGCGCCTGGGTCGCGCCCGAGACATGACATCAAAGGAGGTTCGTGCATGATCCGACTCGCCGTCCTCTTGCTCGCGCTCGTTTGCTTCGCGGCGCCCGCCGACCCCGCCGCCGCCCAGGCGCCGATCGAGGGAGAGCTCGCCCTCATCACGCCGGTGTCGAAGTTCATCCACGACGCCGCCCTCAAGGCGTTTGCCGACTACGCCAAGGAGAAGTGGAACGTCACCCTCAAGGTGAGCGCCATTCCCGCGGGCACGCCGGTGGCATACGGGCGGATCACGGAGTGGAAGGGGAAGCCCGAGGTGGACATCTTCTGGGGCGGCGAGTCCGCCCTCTTCGAGAAGCTCGCCGAGCAGAAGCTGCTGCAGAAGGTGGAGATCTCCAAGGAGGCCTGGGATTCCATTCCTGCCACCATCGGCAAGCCGAAGCCCATTCCCCTCAAGGACAAGGACGCCTTCTGGGTGGGCACCGCGCTGGAGCCCTACGGGCTCGTCTATCACCCACGGCGCCTCCAGCGCCTCGGCGTGCCCGAGCCCAAGGAGTGGGAAGATCTCCTCCATCCCAAGCTCAAGGGCGAGGTGGCACAGTGCGCGCCCACCCGCTCCTCCTCGTCGAACGCGACCTACGAGGTGATCCTCTCCATGCTCGGTGAGGACAAGGGCTGGGAGTGGCTCCGGAAGCTGGCCGCCAACACCGGCCACTTTACCGCGCGCAGCCGCGACGTGCCGACGGTGGTGGCGAAGGGCGAGTTCGCCGCCGGCTTCGCGGTGCCGTCGTACATGGCTTTCGAGGAGAAGCTGGCCGGCTTCGACCTGAAGTTCGTCGCCCCCAAGAACGCGTTCGTGACGCCCGAGCCCATGGCCATCCTCGCGGGGGCGCGCAACCCCAAGGCGGCACGGGCCTTCATCGAGTTCCTCCTCACCGAGCGGGGGCAGCGCGTCTTCATGGAGCGCGGCCTCTTCCCCATTACCCCCAAGTACAAGGTGCAGGGCCCGCCCGGCTCCACCGCCGAGCTCGCCGTGCAGTTCACCGGCGGCGTGCGCTCGTACTTCGACGGCGAGATCGCCAACGTCTACGACGAGACGCTAGCGGCCAAGCGCTCGGAGGCGCTCAAGACGAAGTTCCGCTCGGACATCGAAGCCCAGTGGGACCAGCTGAAGAAGTAGACGGCGCGAACGCAGTCTCGTGAAGATCGCCATTCGCGGCGTCGTCAAGCGGTTCGGTGCGGTCACGGCGGTGGACCGCGCCGAGCTGGACGTCGCCGACGGGGAGCTCTTCACCCTGCTGGGCCCGTCTGGGTGCGGCAAGACCACGCTGTTGCGCCTGCTCGCCGGCTTCTATCAGCCGGACGCGGGCGAAATACGCTTCGGAGAAAGAGTGGTCAGCGGGCTCGCGCCCTACGAGCGGAACATCGGCATGGTGTTCCAGAACTACGCACTGTGGCCGCACATGACGGTGGCGGGCAACGTAGGCTACGGCCTCCGCCTCCGCAAGCTGACTGCCAGTGCGGTTGCGGAACGCGTGCGTGGGGGGCTCGCCAAGGTGAATCTCGGGGGCCTCGAGTCTCGCTATCCCGGTCAGCTCTCGGGGGGCCAGCAGCAGCGGGTGGCGCTGGCCCGGGCGCTCGTGCTGAACCCCGACATCCTGCTCCTGGACGAGCCGCTGTCGAACCTCGACGCCAAGATCCGCGTGCAGGTGCGCGCGGAGATCCGCAAGCTCCAGCAAGAGCTGGGCATCACCACGATCTACGTCACCCACGACCAGGAGGAGGCGCTGTCCCTGTCCGACCGGGTCGCCGTCATGAAGGACGGCCGCGTCCTGCAGGTGGGCGTGCCGCGCGAGCTCTACGAGCGGCCGCGCACGCGGTTCGTGGCCGACTTCGTGGGCACCAACAATCTCCTGCCCGGCCGCGTGCGCGAGCGCCGCGGCGAGCGGCTGTTCGTGGAGACCGCGCTGGGCCTCCTCGAGGCCATTCCCCATGCCGCCGCCGCCATCACCGACCGCTGCGTGCTTGCGATTCGCCCCGAGAACGTGGCGATTCAGGGAGGACTCGACGCCTCGCCCAATGGCGCCAATTCGGTCGGCGGGCGCGTCGCCTTTTCCTCCTATCTCGGCAACACCCTGCGCTACGACGTGGAGACCGGCCCCGGCCTCGTCCTCAAGGCCGACGTCCGTGATCCCTGGCATCACGACCCCATGCCGGTGGGCCGGGCGGTGACGGTGTCCTTTCCGCCCTCGGTCACGCTGGCGCTTCCGGAGGACTCATGACGAACCCCCCGTCCCTGCCGAAGCTGGAGCTGGCCCATGCCGCCCTGAGCGAGGACGCCGCGCTGACCCTGCTCGCGGGCCATCGCATCAGCCTGGGCGGGCGCACGATGGATCCGAAGGCACAGATCGTGGGCGAATTCGTGAAGTCGATCCGCGTTCCCGGCTACTACCCGCCGCTGCCTGAGCTACGTCAGCAGCTGCGCACCATGGTCACGCTGATGGACGAGCCGGCGCCCGCGCTCGCGCGCATCGAGGACGTCAAGATCCCCGGGCCCGCCGGCGCCATGCCCGCCCGCGTCTACGATGCCACCCCCGGGGGAGGGGCGCGACCGGTCCTCGCCTACTTCCACGGCGGCGGGTGGGTGCAGGGCGACCTGGAGACCCATCACGGCCTCTGCGCCCGCCTGGCCCAGCGCGCCGGCGTCATGGTGGTGGCGCTCGACTACCGCCTGGCTCCCGAGCACAAGTTCCCGGCAGCGGTGGAGGACTGCGGCGCCGCCTATGCCTGGCTGCGCGCCCATGGGCGCGAGCTCGGCGCCGACTCCGCGCGGGTCGGGGTGGCCGGCGACTCGGCGGGCGGCAATCTCTCGGCGGTGGTCTCGCAGCTCGCCCGGGCGCAGGGCGTACCCGTCCCCACGTGCCAGGTGCTCATCTATCCCGCCACCGACTTCTCGATGGAGACGCCGTCGCATCGCGAGCTGGAGGACGGGCACATCATCCCGCGCGAGCGCATCGTCTGGTACGCGGAGCAGTACCTGCGGAGCGACGCCGACAAGGCGGACGTGCGGGTCTCGCCCATCCGCGGCGACCTCCGCGGCCAGCCGCCCGCACTGATCGTGACCGCCGGCTTCGACCCGCTGCGCGACGAGGGCCACGCCTACGCGGAGGCGCTGCGCAAGGCAGGCGCGGACGTCGTCTACCGCGAGTATCCCGGCCAGATCCACGCGTTCGTGTCGTTGACCAAGGCGATCCCGCAGGGCATGGCCTGCACGCTCGAGATCGGCGACTACGTGCTCCGACGGCTCGCGCAGGCCTGAGCGGGGGCGCCGCGCGCGTGACGAAGCGGCTGCCGCTCGCCGCGGGGGTCGCCCTGATCTGGCTGTTCCTGGGCCTCTTCCTCGTCTATCCGCTCACGCGCATCTTCTACGACGCGGTCACCACCGAGGGTGGCGCGTTCACGCTCGCCCACTTCCGCGACTTCTTCACGGACCGCTACTATCTCCGCTCACTGTGGAACTCCATGGTGCTGGGGGCGGCCACCGTGGTCGCGAGCAGCGCGCTCGGCATCGCGGTCGCGTTTCTCCTCGTGCGCTACGACTTCCGCGGGCGCGACCTCTTCAGCTACCTGACCATCATTCCCATCATCTCGCCCCCGCTGGTGGGGGTGCTGGGCTTCACCTTCATCCTCGGCCGGGCGGGCACCGTGAACGTGATCCTCATGGACTGGCTCGACATGCTCCGGCCGGTGAACTTCCTCTACGGCATCCACGGGGTGGTGCTGGTGGAGACCCTCCACCTCTTCCCCATGATCACCCTCAACGTGGTGGATGCCCTCGGCAAGATCGACCCCGCCCTCGAGGAGGCCGCGGAGAGCGTGGGCGCGCGGGGCTGGAGGAAATTCTGGACGGTGACGCTGCCGCTGACCACTCCCGGCTACATCGCGGGCGCCCTCCTCGTGTTCATCTGGACGTTCTCCGACTTCGCCACGCCGCTGGTCCTTGGCGTGCAGGACCTCCTCGCCCCGCAGGCCTACCTCAACATCGTCCAGTTCGTGGACAAGCGGATTTTCCGGATGGGGATTGTGATTTCGGCCCTCATGGTGCTGCTCGCCATCGTCTTCCTCCTTGCCGCGCGGCACTACGTCGGGCTCAAGGACTACTCCTCCCTCGCCTACTCGCGCGTGAGCCGGCGCCGGCTCACGGGGCTGCGGCAGGCGCTCGCCATCGGCTTTCTCGCCGGGCTGCTCCTGCTCTCCTTCATCCCGTACCTCGGCGTGGGCCTGGCCTCGGTGGGGAAGGGGTGGTCGCTGACGCCGCTGCCGCAGGCCTACACCCTCCAGTACTACGAGCGGGTCATCGTGGAGACGCCGAAGTACATCGTGAACAGCTTCCTCTACTCGGGGATCGCGGTGGCCATCTGCATCCTCGTGGGCGTGCCCATCGCGTGGCTGCTCGGCCGCTCGCAGGTGCCGGGCCGCGGGGCGCTGGACGCGCTCAACACCCTCATCCTGGCCATTCCCGGCACCGCCATCGGCATCGCCTACATCCGCGCCTTTCACTGGGACCTTCCCGGCTTCGACCGCGGGCTCACCTCCTTCTGGATCGTGATGCCCCTGGTCCTCGCGGTGCGACGGCTGCCCTATACCGTGCGCGGCTCGTACGCCTCGCTGCTTCTCGTGCACCGATCGATGGAGGAAGCCGCCGCCAGCGTGGGCGCCACCGGGCCGCGCACGTTTCGCGACATCACGCTGCCCATGATCTGGAAGGGCGTGCTGGTGGGCAGCCTCTTCTCCTTCATGACCTCGCTCCAGGAAGCCTCGGCCGTCCTCTTCCTGGCCCTCGGCGGGTGGGAGACCATCACCAACGGCATCTTCGCCTTCTATATCGCCGGCAGCGCCAACGAGGCGGCGGCCCTCGGAGTGATCCTGATCGTCGTCGCGGCGCTCGCCACGCTCGTCATCAACCGCATTGCGGGGACGCGGATGGGCGGCGTGTTCGGGTGAGGCTTTGTACTCAACCGACCCCAGAGTCATCGGACATATCGGCGTATTATCGAGGTGTTGCGAGGCCTTGTCAGCCTCGTGGGGCTGTGCTAGTGTTTCGGTTCACATGGCTCCCGGGATGGACCGGTCGTCATGGCGCGGGCTCGCGACGTTCGCCCAGCTGGGCACGACGCTCTTCGCGTGCGTGGTCGTCGGGCTGGCGGCGGGCTACTTCGCCGACCGGTGGCTGGGCACGCAGCCCTGGCTCCTGCTGATCGGGCTGGGGTTCGGGATCGCGGCCGCCGCGTGGAACTTCTACCGCGCCATCGTGGCGCTGAACCGCATGAACGAGTGAGTGTGGGTGATGATGGCGGGTGAGCTGGTGAATCGCGTGCTGCTGACCGGGCTGGGGGCGACCGCCCTCGTCGCCGCTGTCGCCGGGGCCATCGCCGGCCCGGGTGCCGCCGTGGGAGCGATCGGCGGAGCGACCATCACCCTGCTGAACTTCCGCTGGCTGGCCCACGACGCGATCCGCGCGACCACCGGCACAGGCCGGCTGAGCGGCATCGGCCTGCGCAAGCTGGGCGCTCTGGCCGCGCTCGGCGCTCTGCTCGTCAGCGGCTGGACCCATCCCGTCGCGGTGGCCGCCGGCCTCCTCGTGCTGCCGCCCGTGCTCGTGGTCCAGGGCCTCCGCGCCGCACGAGACTGAGGAACGACCGATATGGAAATCATCGATCACCCGCCTATCCTGCGCCTGCCGGGCATCCCCGATCACGTCACCTATACGTGGATCGCCATGCTGATCCTCGTTGTGGTATCGGCACTCGCCACGCGGCGGCTCGCCCTGGTCCCGACGGGCGCGCAAAACTTCATGGAGATGGTGATCGACCAGTTTCACCAGATCCTCGACGAGGTGATCGGGGCGGGCGGGCGGCGCTATCTCCCCCTGATCGGCACCCTCGGCCTCTTCATCCTCGTCTCCAACCTCATGGGGCTGGTGCCGGGGCTGGCCGCGCCCACCGCCAACCTCAACACCACCGCGGCGTGCGCGCTCATCGTGTTCTTCACCTACCACGTCATCGGGGTGCGCAAGCAGGGGGCGATCAACTACCTCAAGCACTTCGCGGGCCCGGTCCCGGGGCCGCTCAAGCCCCTGATGTTCGTGATCGAGATCATCAGCCACCTCGCCCGGCCGCTCTCGCTCTCGCTTCGCCTCTTCGGCAACATGGTGGGCGGTCACATCCTCATCGCCATCTTCTTCTTCATGATGGGCCTCGACGGGATGCTCGGCTGGGCCCTCTCGGGCTCGCTGGGAGGCCTGCTCATCGGGGCGCCTGGCGCCGTCGTCGCCGCCGCCTTCGTGATCGGCTTCCTCATGCCGCTCAAGATCCTGGTCGCCTTCCTCCAGGCCTTCATCTTCTGCATGCTGACGATGATCTACATCACCGGCGCCCTCGAGGAAGCCGAGCACGAGGCGCACCACGCCCCCGCGGGGCATCACTAGCAGGTCAGGGACCCACACACCAAGGAGGATGTCCGTGCGACGTACATTGATGTTCGCAATTCTTTCCGTGCTCGCGGTTCCGGGAGTCGCGCTCGCGCAGGCGGCCGCGGCGGGGGCAACTGATTGGGTGAAGCCGGCGGCCGCGCTCGCCGCGGGCCTCGGATTCGGGCTGGCGGCGGGCCTCTGCGGTCTTGGTCAGGGACGCGCGGCCGGCTCCGCGGTGGACGCGATGGCGCGGCAGCCCGGCAACACGAACCGCATCCAGACCGCGATGATCCTGGGCCTCGCCTTCATCGAGTCCCTCGTGCTGTTCGTGTTCGTCATCGCCGTCATCCTGCTCTTCGTGAAGTCGTAGGCAGGAGATGCTCCTCCACCCCTCTCACCCTGCCCTCTCCCCCGAGGGGAGAGGGGACGGGGAGAGGGCAGGGTGAGGGGGCCCGTAACATGGCGCCGCGCTCGCATTTCAAGATCCCGAAGATCCCCGAGATGACCGTGCGGCGACTGTCCGTCTACACGCGATGCCTCCAGCAGCTCGAGGAGGACGGGGTGAAGACGGTGTCCTCCCAGGAGCTCGCCGAGCGCTTCAACTTCAACTCCGCGCAGGTGCGCAAGGACCTCGCCTACTTCGGCGAGTTCGGGGTGCGCGGCATCGGCTACTACGTGGCCGGGCTCAAGGCGGAGCTGCAGAAGATCCTGGGGCTGGATCGCGAGTGGCCGCTGGCCCTCGTGGGGCTCGGCAACCTCGGCGCCGCCCTCTATCACTACAAAGGCTTCGCCAAGCAGGGCTTCCGCATCGCCGCCGTCTTCGACGACGATCAGGCCAAGTGGGGCGATGCCGAGGGCGGTATCCCCATCATGCCCATGCGCGATCTTCCCAGGGAAGTGAAGGCGCGCAACCTCCAGATCGCCATTGTGGCGGTGCCCGCCGAGTCCGCGCAGGCGGTGACGGAAAAGCTCGTCGCCGCCGGCATCAAGGCTATCCTGAACTTCGCTCCCAGCCGGATCAAGGCGGTCAAGGACGTGCGGCTCAAGAATGTGGATCTCGCCATCGAGCTGGAGTCCCTGTCCTTCTACCTCGCCCAGGGCAGCCGCTAGGCCCCGCGCGCCCGGGCTCGCCGGGGCCAGCTCGAAATGGCCTAGAATAGCCACATGTCCAAGCTCTCCCCGACCAGCCTACTGCTGAACCTCGGCCATGGCCTCGACCATCTTTTCCTGCTGATCTTCGCCACCGCCGTTGCCGCCATTGCCGCCGAGTGGGGCATGGTGTGGCAGGACCTGATGCCGTACACCGCGGGGGCCTTCGTCCTCTTCGGGCTCGGCTCGCTGCCCGCGGGCCGCCTCGGCGATCTCTGGGGCCGCCGCGCCATGATGGTGATCTTCTTTCTGGGCATCGGCAGCGCCGCCTGCCTCGTCGCGTTCACCCAGGGCCCCTGGACGCTGGCCGCCGCGCTGACGCTCATGGGCGCGTTCGCGGCGATTTATCACCCGGTCGGCATCCCCATGCTGGTGCAGGGCGCGAAGAACCCCGGCTTCACCATCGGCATCAACGGCCTCGCGGGCAATCTCGGCATCGCGGGCGCGGCGATTCTCACCGGCTTCCTGGTGAAGATGGTGGGCTGGCGCGCGGCCTTCGCGGTGCCCGGCATTCTCGCCATGGTCTGCGGCCTGCTCTTCGCGGCGCTGGTGCCGAGGGAGGAGACGGCCCCCGCCAAGCGCTCGAAGAAGTCCGTCGATCTGCCGCGCGACGTGATGATGCGCGTGTTCTTCGTGATGACGCTCGCCGCCATCTCCTCGAGCCTCATCTTCAACTTCACCACCAACGGCAACGGCCAGCTCATGACCGAGCGGCTCAAGGGCATCATCGATGATCCCGCGACCTTGGGCATCCTCCTCGCGGTGGTCTACACCATCGCGTCCTTCGCCCAGCTCGTGGTGGGCAAGCTCATCGACCGGCATCCGCTCAAGCGCGTGTATCTCCCCATCGTGGCCGCGCAGGTGCCGCTCTTCCTCCTCGCCGCGCAGGCGCAGGGCTGGGCGCTCTACGTCGCCGCGCTCGGCTTCATGATCTTCGTGTTCGGCGCCATCCCGTTCGTCGACGCCATGATCGTGCAGTACGTGGACGACCGCATGCGCTCGCGCGTGTCGGGCATGCGGCTGGCGGTGTCCTTCGGCGTGAGCTCGCTCGCCGTCTACACGCTGGGGCCGGTCGTCAAGGGCGCGGGCTTCACCACGCTGCTGCTCGTGATGGCGGGCCTCGCCGCGCTAACCACCCTCTTCGTGTCGATGCTGCCCGGTGCCGTGCGGGGCGCCGAGGGAGCGGCGGCGGCCCCGGCGGCCGCGCCTGCGTCGCGCTGAGCGCTACTCGACCACGCGATCCGCCCGGAGGAGGACCGAGCGGGGGATCGTGATACCGAGCGCCTTCGCGGTCTTGAGGTTGATGACGAGGTCCACTTGGTCGGCTGTTCCACCGGAATCTCGGCCGGCTTCGCTCCCTTCAGGATCTTGTCGGCATAGACGGCCGCTTCGCGATACATGGTCGCGAGGGTGGCGCCGTAGAACATGAGCCCGCCGGCCTCGATGAACTCGCCCTCGCCGTAGATGGCGGGAAGTCGGCTCTGCGCGGCCAGCGCGACGATCAGCCGCCGGTGCGTGAAGAAGAGGGGATCGTTGAGCACCATCAGCCCCCGCGCGCTTGGCGGTCATCTCGGCGAAGGTCTTCTCGAGCGCATCCACGGTCGCCGCCTCGACCACCGGCAGCTCCAGCCCCAGGCTGCGACTAGTGCAGTGTCCAGTAAATTCGGTACCCGCCTACCGACGTAGGGGGTAGCCCTTGAAGGTCCAGCGAAAGGGGCGAGCCGTACGGTTCCAATGGCGCGCAAACAGCACGATCCGCGCGGTCATCTCGGCTGGGGCCGTGAGACTGGCCCGCTTCAGGCATTGGCGTTCGAGCACGCTGAACCACAGCTCGATCTGGTTGAGCCAGGAAGCATGCAACGGGAGGAACACCAATTGCACGCGGCCTTGTTGGCGGCGTAGCCACTCGGCGATCCGCGGATGGGTATGAATCGACAGGTTGTCGACCACCACGAGCAGGCGGCCCTGGGGCCATCGCCGGCGCAGGCGGATCAAGAGTTCGAGGAACTCCTGATGCCGGCGGCGGCGGCGCACCACCAGCAGCACGTGCCCCGTCCGGACGTCGAGGCCGGCGAGCACCGCGACGATGCCATGGCGCCGATACGTCTGTTCGAGGCGGGCCGGCCGACCGGGCCGCATGGGGCGAGTAGGATGACCGCGCTCCAAGATCTGCAGCTGGGTCTTCTCGTCGACGCAAATCACCCGGGCGCCGCGCGGCGGATGCAAATACAACCGGACGACGCGGCGCACCTTCGTCCGGAAGTCGGGATCGGGACTGTGCAGCCAGCGGCGGACGCGGTGGGGCTTGAGGTCGGCGTCCTTCAGCCATTGGTGCACCGTGCTCTTGCCGATGCGGCGGACGAACCCCCACTGCATCGCAGCCCGGGCGAGCGGTCGGATAGCCCAGTGAGTGTGGGCCCCCCAGAGCTCCGCGCGGGGACTACACGCCATCGAGACGATGTCATGGCGTTCTTCGGGGGGAAAAGCGGGCGGGCCGCCCGGCGCGCGGGGTGTCCACCAACCCGTTCAACCGATCCCGTGCGAACCGTTCTCGCCAGCGGCGCACCCAGTGCGGCGCTCGGCCTACACTGCGCGCAATCGCTCGTGTCCCCAGCCCCTGGGCCGCCAGCAACACGCACCGGGCCCGCACGGCGACCCATGCCCCGGTCCGGCCGGCACGACACAAATGTCGCAACACCCGGCGCTCCGGGGGCGACAACCGAATCACCACCTCTGGTTCGGGCCACCCGGACTCCCTTTCCCGACGGCGCGTTCGTGTCCCCATGCCCCCCAGACTACGTCACTCAGGGTGGGTATCGAACTTTCCGGACAGTGCACTAGTGGCTGCGCGCGAACATGCGCTCTCGGATGTATTCCTCGGGCCCGATGCTCGCGAGCTTGCGGGGCTTGAGGTACCGCCAGTCCTGCTCAATCGGATCCGCCATGTCGCCCTCCCCGTGCCGTCGGGCTCGCCTGGTCCGGCGATCTTACTCCAGGACCGGCGCCACGCGCAGGCTGTAGGCGGTGACGGGTGCGTCCTTCCCGCGCAGCTCGAGCTCGCCGCAGCGGGCGGCCTCGATGCCAGGAGGCAGGGTGAGGCGATCCAGGAGGGCGCCGGAGACGACGAGCTCGAGCCCCGCGCGCTTGGCGTACTCCTCGAGGCGGGCCGCGGTGTTGAGGATGTCGCCCACGAACACGATCTCCTGCCGGAGGTCCCCCAGCTCGCCCGCGGTGACCATGCCGCCATGGAGCCCGCCGCGGAAGCGGGGGACCACGCCGAATTCGCGCTCGTACTGAGGCGCGCGCGCGGCGACCGCGGCGCGAATCGCGAAGAAGCAGCGCACGCACGCGGCCCCGCGCGTGCCGATCTCGATCGGCCAGGTGATGACGACCTCGTCGCCCGCGTACTGATAGATCGCGCCGCGCGACGCAAGCACGGGCTCCGAGAGGTCGTCGACGAAATGCCGCAGGAGCTCGAAGTAGCGGGCGCTGCCCAGGCGCTCCGCGAGCTGGGTGGAGCCCGCGAGGTCGACGAACAGGAAGATGCGCTCCTCGGCGCGCGGCCGGTGATACACGCCGGCGATGAAGTAGCGGAGGACGTTGGTGCCGATGATCCGGTTCATCTGCAGCACGAACTGAACGATCACGACGATGATCGCGAAGTAGGGCAGGCCGTACGCGAGATGCGAGTCGGTGAAGCTCGTCAGGAAGCGCCGCGGGCTCAGGGTGAGGATCATGAGCCCGGTGGCGCGGCCTACCAGAAACAAAACGATCACGATGGCGCTGCTGACGACGAGGTCGGTCAGGAAGTTCATCCGCCGGAACCACGGGCGGAACCGCCCGTCGCGGAGGAACAGCAAGTATCCCCCCACGAGCAGCGTGATCAGCATCCCGTCGAACGCACCCTGGAACGCCGATCGGAACGACGGCTCGTCGGTGAGCATGTTGAAGATCGGCGTGATCGTGCAGACGACCGCCACGATCGCGGCGAGCTGTCGAAGCCGAATGCGGGTGCGGGCCGATCCCACTTGGGGGTCTCCGGCCCTCACGTCAGGATGGGCGCGTGACCGTGATCTCCGTCTTCACGGACTGGGCGATGAAGCACTGCTCGTGCGCCTCGTGGTGAAGGTGCTCTTCCTCCGCCTCCGTCGGCCGCTTGGCCCCGCCGTAGACGATCTTGGGGTGTAGCGTTACCCGGCTCACCCAGGGCGTGGCCCCCCGCTCGCTCTTCGCCATCGTGCCCACCGCCTGATCCTCGTAGCTCTCCACCACGAAGCCCGCCTTCTGCGCCACGTAGACGAAGGTCAGCATGTGGCAGCTCGAGATCGAGGCCACCAGGGCCTCCTCGGGATCCACGCCCGCGGGGTTCGACCAGGGCGCCGGCACCACGGAGGGTGACGCGGAGGCGGGCAGCGTCAGCCCGCCGTCGAAGGTCCAGGTGTGCTCGCGGGAATACTTGCCCTGGGCGAAGTCCTCGGCGGTGGCCTTGCCGGCCCACTTGATCGTGGCCTTGTACTCGGACATGGGAGGGCCTCCTGTGTCTCGATCTTACGACGAGCGCCCGCCCAGCTCGGCCCAAAGCCGCTCGATCTCCTCGGCGATCTCGCGCGGCTGGCCGGCGTGCCAGAGCATGGGGCGCGGGCGGTCGGGCGTGACGCCCCGGGGCGTACCGCCGCCCTGGCGCACGCGCGGCAGGGGGATCTTCACGTTCCTCACGGGGTCGCGGATCACCGCCTTCGGCTCGCCGCCGCGCGCGACCACCGCCGCCTCCTCGAGCATGCGCTTGCGGAAGAGGATGATGCCGCGATCGCTTTCGCCCAGGTGCTCCCTCGTCCGGTCGGCGATCGGGCCCTGGCCCGCCCAGGCGACGAAGTCCTGGTTCATGACGTGCGAGGTGATCCAGCGCCCGGTCGCGGGGTCGGTGATGGGGCCGTACCAGAAGGGGATGCGCGCCTGTGTGAACGGCGCGGCGCCGGGCAGGGCATCGTTGAACCAGGCGACGTGGAGCGTGCGCACGTCGTCGATGGGCACGCGCCACTCGAACTTGCCCGTGTAGAGGCAGTTCGGCCAGAGGCAGACGCGCCCCACCGTCCAGAGCTCGTCCGCCTCCGTCGTGTCCTCGCGCACGCGGCGGTAGGCGAAGCCCCACTCGAACTCGGTGAAGCCGATCTTGATGTGCATAGGCACACGCTGGTCTCCGGCCCCGCGCAGGGCGGCCGACCAGTTGCCGTGTAGCCATTCGAAGTGAATGGGGTCGATGGAGTTCTCCTGCCCCTGGAACCAGTTGCAGGGGACCTCGGCGAACACGATCTGCTTGTAGCCCCGCTCGTGGTAGAGGTCCCAGTCGGGCAGAAGCGGCGAGGGCGCGGGGCCGAGATAGGTCCAGAGGAGGCCGGCCTTGGCCTCCACCGGGTAGGCCGCGAGCGTGATCTTGTCCTTGAAGCGCGCCTCGGGCCGGGCGACCTCCTCGAAGGGCTGCTCGAGGCACCGGCCCGCCCCATCGTAGAGCCAGCCGTGGTAGTGGCAGCGGAGGCCGCGCGCCTCCACCATGCCGTAGCAGAGGTCGGCGCGCCGGTGCGCGCAGTGGCGGTCGAGGAGGCCGTAGCCGCCGCCCGCGTCCCGGTAGAGGACGAGGTCCTCGCCCAAGAGTCGCACGGGTTTGGTCGGGTGCGCGTCGAGCTCGGCCACCGCGGCGATAGGCTGCCAGTAGCGCCGCATCAGCTCGCCCATCGGCGTCCCTCGGCCGACGCGCGTGAGCCGCTCGTTGTCCTCCGCGCTGAGCATCAGGCTCTCCGTCCGCGCCGCGACTCTATCACGTCGGGCCGAGGCGCGATCATGGCCAGTGAGTCAGCCTACTCAACACGCTGAGTAAGTTTGCTCAGTGGGTGAGCATGGCCTGCCGATCGGAATCCGCACGCGACCGCCCGTGGTATCCTCTCCAAGGTCGCCAGCAGCATGATCGCTCCACCCTCTGTGCTCAGTCGCTGGGGGGCGTTCAAGGACCTCGCCGACGCCCTCGCCCAGGGAGAGCTGCGTCTGGCCGCCCGCGGGCTCTGGGGATCATCGCGTGGCCTGGTCGTGGCGGGCCTCGCGCGATCGGCCGAGCGCCCCATCGTGATCGTCGCCCCCGGCCATGCCGAGGCGCATCAGACCGCGCAGGACGTGTCCTTCTTCCTCGACGTGCTCGGCGAGGCGGGGGAAGGCGCGCGGCGCGTGCTGGAATTCCCCCCGCCGCAGGGCGCGGGGTGGCGAGGCAACCGGCACGGCGAGCAGGACGCGATGCGCGCGCTGGTGGGCCACCGCCTGCTGCGCGGCGAGCCCGTGGTGGTGGTGGCGACGCCGGCCGCGCTGACGGCGCCGCTCCTCAAGCCCGCGGACTATCGCGCGCGCCTGCTGCGGCTGGAGCTGGGCGAAACCGTGGACCGCGAGAGTCTGGTAGCCGGGCTCGAGGCGGCGGGCTACGAGCGCGTGGAAGCCGTCGTGGAGGTCGGGCAGTGGAGCCTGCGCGGTGGCATCATCGACATCTTCTCGCCGTCGCGCGAGCGGCCGGTGCGCGTGGAGCTCTTCGGCGACGAGATCGAGTCGCTACGCCTGTTCGACCCGACCACTCAGCGCTCGGTCGAGGACCTCCTGGAGCTGGATGTCCTCCCGCTGATCGGCCCCGCCGCGGGGACAGCCGACGAGCCCGAGGACCGCCGCACCGTCACCGCCTATATGCCGGGCGATAGCCTGGCCGTGCTGCTGGATCCCGCGGTGCTGGACGCGCCTCCGGACGACGCGCCCGCCGCGGTGCCGCTGGCCGACCTGCTCGCCGACTTCCAGCGCCTCGATCTCGCCCTCCTCGCGCCGGCCGGCCCCGAGAAGGGCAGCTTCGCCATGGGTACGCGCTCGGTCGGGAGCTACCGCGGCCAGTTCAAGCTGCTTGCGGGCGAGATCGAGAAGTGGCGCGTGGAGGGCTTCGCGATCCGCCTGGTCGTCAACGACGAGAGCCAGGCGGGGCGGCTCAAGAAGATCCTCGCGGAGCACGGCCACGAGGCCTGGCCGGACGCGACGCTCTGGAGCTCCGAAGGCCTTGGCGTGCTGGTGGGAGACGCCGCCCCGGGCTTCCAGCTCCCCGCGCTGGGCCTGGTCGTTCTCACCGAGGAGGAGATTTTCGGCGCGCGACGCCGGCGCCTTCACCGCCCGCGCTTCCAGCGGGGCGCCGCCATCGCCTCGTACTCCGACCTGGCCGCGAACGACCTGGTGGTGCACGAGTCGCACGGGGTGGGCCGCTATCACGGGATCCGCACGCTCAAGACCGACGGCCGGGACGGGGACTTCCTGCTTCTGGAGTACGGCGAAGGCGGCCGGCTCTTCTTGCCCGTCGAGCGCCTCGATCTCATCTCGAAGTACCTGGGCGCGCCCGAAGGCGCGGCCAAGCTCGACCGGCTGGGCGGCGCCGCCTGGAGCAAGGTCAAGGAATCGGTGCGCGCTGCCCTCCGCGAGATGGCAGAGGAGCTGCTGAAACTCTACGCCGCGCGGTCGCTGGCCGCGCGCACGGCCTTCGGCGCGGACACCCCGTGGCAGCGCGAGTTCGAGGCAGCCTTCCGGTTCGAGGAGACTGCGGACCAGCAGAGGGCCATCGACGAGGTGAAGGCCGACATGGAGCGCGAGCGCCCCATGGACCGGCTGGTCGCCGGCGACGTGGGGTATGGGAAGACGGAGGTGGCGCTGCGCGCCGCCTTCAAGGCGGTGTCGGAGGGGCGCCAGGTCGCCGTGCTCGTACCCACGACGGTGCTGGCGCAGCAGCACTGGAACACCTTCATGGACCGGTTCGGGCCATTCCCGGCCAAGGTGGAGCTGCTCTCCCGCTTCCGCACGCCCAAGGAGCAGAAGGCCGTGGTGGCCGGCCTCAAGTCAGGGGCGGTGGACGTGGTCATAGGCACGCACCGGCTCCTCTCCAAGGACGTCGAGTTCAAGAGCTTGGGCCTGCTCGTGGTGGACGAGGAGCACCGCTTCGGGGTGACGCACAAGGAGCGCATCAAGCAGATACGGAACGCGGTGGACGTCCTCACCCTCACCGCCACCCCCATTCCCCGCACGCTCTACATGGCAATGTCGGGCGTACGCGACCTGTCGGTGATCGAGACGCCTCCCTTGAACCGCCTGCCCGTGGAGACGGTGGTGACCCGGTTCAGCCGGGGCATCATCAAGGAGGCCCTCGAGCGCGAGCTGCAGCGGGGCGGCCAGGTGTTCTTCGTCCACAACCGCGTGCAGTCGCTCGTGTCCATGACCACCTTCATCAAGGGGCTGGTGCCGGAGGCCCGCGTGCTCATGGCGCACGGCCAGATGGCCGAGCGCGAGCTCGAGTCGGTGATGGTGAAGTTCGTGGACGGTCAGGCCGACGTGCTCGTCTCCACCGCCATCGTAGAGTCGGGGCTGGACATCCCCGCCTCCAACACCATCATCATCAACCGGGCCGACCGTTTCGGCCTGGCCCAGCTCTATCAGCTCCGCGGCCGGGTGGGCCGGGAGCGCATGCAGGCCCACGCCTACCTCCTCGTCCCCGCCGATGGCCGGCTGGACGAGACGGCCCAGCGCCGGCTCCGGGTCATCGAGGAGCTGACCGAGCTGGGGGCCGGCTTCAAGCTGGCCTTGCGGGACCTGGAGATCCGGGGCGCCGGCAACCTCCTGGGGGCCCAGCAGCACGGCCATATCGCCGCGGTGGGCTTCGATCTCTACACGAAGCTTCTGGAGGAAGCTGTGAGAGAATTGCGCGGCGAGTCTCCGGCCGCCGAGGTCGACCCGACCATCACCGTCGAGGTCGAGGCCCTCCTTCCCGAGGCATATGTGCCCGAGGAGGGTCAGCGCCTCGCCTTCTACAAGCGGCTCGCCGAGATCGGTCAGGTGGACGAGATCGGGGAGATGCGGGCGGAGCTGGCCGATCGGTTCGGTCCGCCGCCGGCGGCGGTGGAGGCGCTGCTCGACGTGGTGGGGTTGCGGCTGGGCGCGCGGGCTATCGGCGTCGAGCGGGTCGAGGCCCAGGGCGGGCGAGCCCTGGTGACGTTTGCTCCGTCCACGCGGGTAACGCCGGAGCGGTTGCTGGCCGTGATTGGAAGGAGCAAGGGGCGGATGAAGATGCTGAGGGAGTTCACCATGGAAGCGCAGATCGCGCGGGGAAGCTGGCCGGAAGTCCGGACGGCCCTCGCGGCCTTGCTCCAGGAGCTGGGACGGTGACCCGTCGCGCCCGGTGGGCGGCGTCGCTCCTGATCCTCGTCCCCTTCCTCGAAGGCTGCTCCATCCCATCGTGGGTGCCCCTCGTCGGCAAGTCGAAGCCGCCCGTGGCCCAGGCGCCCACGCCGGCCCCCAAGCAGGCCACCGCGCCGCTCATCTCCGCGGGCACCGCCGACCCGGTCGACCAGGAAAACGTGCTCGACCGCGTCATCTGCGTCGTGAACAACGATGCCATCACCCTCTTCGAGCTGGACGAGGCGGAGGCCTACTACCTCTACGAGACGAAGGAGGCGCGGCCCGCTCCCGACGCGCGCGCCGCCCTGCGCGACCGGCTCCTCCAGCGGATGGTCGACAACCGCCTCCAGCTCCAGCAGGCCGAGCGCGAGCGGATCGGCGTCGACGAAGTCGAGATGAACGAGCAGCTCGCCGACATCATGAAGAAGATGAACGTCAAGACGGAGCTCGAGCTGGAGCAGGCGGTCCGGCGGCAGGGCGTCACCCTCGAATCGATCAAGAAGCGGATACGCGACCAGATGATGGTCGATCGAGTGCGCCGCCGGCGGGTGAACCTCCGGGTCACCGTCACCGAGGGTGAGATCGACCGCTACGTGCAACAGAATCGAGAGAAGCTCGAGACCGGCCTCACCTTCACGGCGCGACATATCCTCTTCCTTCCCGATCCCAATCGGGGCGAGGACGGGTGGGGCGAGGCGCAGCGACGGGCGGGGGACGTCTACGAGAAGATCCTCGCGGGGGGCGACTTCGCCGACCTCGCCCGCGAGTACTCCCAGGACGGCTCCGGCAAGGACGGGGGCTCGCTCGGCGTGCTCAAGCGGGGCGAGCTTGCGCCGGAGATCGAGAAGGCCATTCTCGATCTCAGTGCCGGCGAGACCTCCTCTCCCTTCCGCTCGCAGGTCGGCTTTCACCTCTTCAAGGTCGACGCGAAGGAGGCGCTCACCGGGGACGGGCTGACGCAGGCGCGGAACCAGATCCGCGACATCCTCCTGCGGGAGAAGCTCCAGGTGCGACTCAAGGAGTGGCTCGACGAGATCCGTCAGCGCGCCATCATCGACATGCGGCTGTGAGCCGTGGAGCCGGCCGCAAAAATCGTTTGACAGTATTCCGACCCCTGTGGGACAGTGGCCGTGTCGAGTCGTTGGTTCCCCCGTACCCGAGCACCCAGTGACACCCCCCGGAGATCGCCATTTCGCAGCGCATCCCTAGGCGCAACACGCCCCCCGGCGACCCACCCGAGTCCTCCCCCGACGCGGCCACGACCCCCACGGCCACCGGCGGGGATGGAGGCAGCAAGATGAATCTGTCCGAGCTCAAGGACAAGACCATCACCGACCTGAATCAGGTCGCCAAGGACCTCGGCGTCCAGGGATTCAGCGGGCTCCGCAAGCAGGAGCTCATCTTCAAGATCCTGCAGGGGCAGGCGGAGAAGGACGGGCTCATCTTCGCGGAGGGCGTGCTCGAGGTGCTGCCCGACGGCTTCGGCTTCCTGCGCGCGCCCGACTACAACTATCTACCCGGCCCCGACGACATCTACGTCTCCCCCTCGCAGATCCGGCGCTTCGACCTGCGCACCGGCGACACCATTTCGGGCCAGGTGCGGCCGCCCAAGGATAGCGAGCGGTACTTCGCTCTGCTCAAGGTCGAGGCCATCAACTTCGAGAGCCCGGAGCAGGCGAAAGACAAGACGCTCTTCGACAACCTCACCCCGCTCTACCCGATGGAGCGGATCCGGCTCGAGCACGACAGCGAGAACCTCACCACGCGCGCGATGGATCTTCTCTGCCCGATCGGCAAGGGGCAGCGCGGCCTGATCGTGGCGGCGCCGCGCACCGGCAAGACGATGATGCTGCAGAACGTCGCCAACGCCATCGCCAAGAACCACCCCGAGGTGTACCTGATCGTGCTCCTCATCGACGAGCGGCCGGAAGAGGTCACCGACATGCAGCGGTCGGTGAAGGGCGAGGTGATCTCGTCCACCTTCGACGAGCCGCCGCAGCGGCACGTGCAGGTCGCGGACATGGTGCTGGAGAAGGCGAAGCGGCTGGTCGAGCACAAGCGCGACGTGGTCATCCTGCTTGACTCGATTACCCGGTTCGCGCGCGCTCACAACGCCGTCATCCCGTCCTCGGGCAAGGTCCTGTCGGGGGGTCTCGACGCCAACGCGCTCCAGCGCCCCCGCCGCTTCTTCGCGGCCGCCCGCAACGTGGAAGAAGGCGGCTCGCTCACCATCATGGCGACCGCCCTCGTGGACACCGGCTCCCGGATGGACGACGTGATCTTCGAGGAGTTCAAGGGCACCGGCAACATGGAGGTGCACCTGGACCGGCGCCTGATGGACAAGCGCATCTTCCCCACGATCAACATCGAGCAGAGCGGGACCCGGAAGGAAGAGCTCCTCCTGGAGAAGGACGAGCTGCAAAAGGTCTGGCTCCTGCGGAAGGCCCTGTCCCAGCTGAACCCCGTCGAGGCCATGGAGCTCCTGCTGGACAAGCTCAAGATGACCAAGACGAACAAGGACTTCCTGTCCCAGATGAACCAGCTGGCCTAGCGCGCTGCGGCCGGGCAGCCCGGCCTCGCTCCGCTCGGCACCCACTACTTATCCGCTCGCCTCGCCTTTGGCTGCGGCTCGCCAGGCAACTGCCGCCAAGTATTGGAATTGTTGCCTTTTCTTGACTCGGCTGGTATTCTTTGTACTTCATTCAGGAGGTGCGCCGTGAAGGCTGGCATTCATCCCGAGTACATCGACACCACCATCACCTGCAACTGCGGGGAAGTCATCCATACCCGCTCCACCGCCCCCGCGATCCGCGTGGAGGTGTGCTCCAAGTGCCATCCGTTCTACACGGGCAAGCAGAAGTTCGTGGACACGGCAGGACGCGTCGAGCGCTTCCAGCGGAAGTACAACAGAAAGCCGATCGGGGAGGCGTAGCGCGGCCGGCCGGCGCCTCGAGCCGCGGCCTGGGTCACTCGTCCGCAGCACCTCGACGTCCTTCCTGTCCCCACACGCGGCGCGGGCGCAGTCTGCCCTGCCGCCTCTGAGGGGCCTCAATGTTTGACAAGCTGCGCCAGCTGGAGGAGCGGTACGCCGAGCTGTCCCGGCGCCTCTCCGATCCCCAGATGATCGGCCAGACGGCGGAGTACGCGCGCACGGCGAAAGCCGCCTCCGAGCTCTCTGAGGTGGTCCAGAAGTTCGGCGAGTACAAGGATATCCTCCAGCGGATCTCCGAGGCCCGCCACATCCTCTCCGAGGACGACGACCGGGAGATGCGGGAGATGGCCCAGGCCGAGGTCGAGGCCCTGAGCGCGCGCCAAACCCGCCTGGAAGAGGAGCTGCGGGCGCTCCTCCTGCCGCGCGACCCCAACGACGAGCGGAACGTCTTCGTGGAGATCCGCGCGGGGGCGGGGGGCGAGGAGGCCGCGCTCTTCGCCGCCGATCTCACCCGGATGTACACGAAGTACGCGGAGCGCCAGAAGTGGAAGGTCGAGGTGATGGACAGCAACGTCACCGGGGTGGGTGGCTACAAGGAGATCATCCTCTTCATCCAGGGCAAGGGGGCGTGGAGCCGTCTGAAGTTCGAGCGCGGGGTGCACCGCGTGCAGCGGGTCCCCGCCACCGAGTCGAGCGGCCGCATCCACACGTCCACGGTGACGGTGGCGGTGCTCCCCGAGGCGGAAGACGTGGACGTCAAGGTCGAGGAGAAGGATCTGCGCGTGGACGTCTACCGATCGTCGGGCCCGGGCGGCCAGGGCGTCAACACCACGGACTCCGCGGTGCGGATCACCCACCTCCCCACCGGCCTCGTGGTGACGTGCCAGGACGAGCGATCCCAGATCAAGAACCGCGCGAAGGCCATGCGGGTGCTCAAGGCGCGGCTCCTCGAGCGCGCGCAGGACGAGCAGGCCGCCGCCATCGCCGCCGACCGCCGGAGCCAGGTGGGCACGGGCGAGCGGAGCGAGCGGATCCGCACCTACAATTTTCCCCAGACGCGGGTGTCGGATCACCGCATCGGGCTCACTCTGCACAAGCTCCCCGCCGTGATGGAAGGTGACATCGACGAGCTGATCGAGGCCCTGACCGCATGGGACCAGGGTCAGAAGCTCGCAGAGACCACGGCGTGACCACCGCCGTCGCCGCCCCGGCAGTGCGCCCGCTCCTCGCCGAGGCCGTCGCGCGGTTGACCGCCGCCGCGCTGCCCACGGCGCGCCAGGACGCCGAGTGGCTGCTGGGCGCGGTGCTCGGCGTGGAGCGCCTCGCGCTCCACCTGGATCCCGCGCAAGCGGTGACCCCCGCGGCGGCGGCGCGGTTTCGCGCCCTCGTCCAGCGCCGCGCCGTCCACGAGCCCCTCCAGCACCTGCTGGGCTTCGAGGACTTCCGCGGCCTGCGTCTCCGCGTCACCCCCGACGTCCTCATCCCGCGCCCCGAAACCGAAGGCCTCGTCGAGTGGGCCCTGGAGCTGCTGAACGAGATGTCCGCCGACTGGGGGAGAGCGGGGGCCATTTCTGGGCCCCCGCTGATGGTGGGAGACATCGGGACGGGGAGCGGCGCCATTGCCTGTGCCCTCGCGAGCGCGCGCCCCGATCTTCGGGTGCTCGCCACCGATGCCTCCCCCGCCGCGCTGGCGGTGGCCGCCGCCAACGTGCGCGCGCTCGGGTTGGCGGATCGCGTGCGGCTGCTTGCCGGCGACCTGCTCGAGCCGCTGGGCACGGCGCGGGGCGCCCTCGGCCTGATCGTCGCCAACCTGCCGTACCTGGCGAGCGGCGTGATCCCGACGCTTCCGCGCGAGGTGCGGGACTTCGAGCCGCGCGCGGCGCTGGACGGCGGGGCGGACGGCCTGCATGCTCTGCGCCGGCTGGTGACGACGGCGCCCGCCGCCCTGCGTCCCGGCGGCTGGCTCGTGCTGGAGATCGGCGAGGATCAGGCGGGGGCCCTGGCCTCGCTGATGGGAGCCGAGGGCTTCGTTGCCATCGCCGCGCGGCGCGACCTGCGGGGCGCTGAGCGCTACGTGGCGGGACGCGTGCCGGGCTCGCGCGAGGCGGCGCGCTGATGCCGCCCCGGCTCGTCATCGAGGGCGGGGTGCCGCTGCGTGGCGAGGTGCCCGTGAGCGCGGCCAAGAACGCCGCGCTGCCCGCGCTGGCCGCCGCGCTCCTCACCGCCGAGCCCGTCGTCCTCGACAATGTCCCCGTCCTCGCCGACGTACGCACGATGCGCGCGCTGCTCGAGCGGCTGGGCGGCCGCACGGAGGACGCGCCCGACGGGAGCACACGGGTTCAGGTGCCGGCGGTGAGCAATGCGGAAGCCCCGTACGAGCTGGTCTCGACCATGCGTGCCTCCGTCCTCGTCCTCGGCCCCCTCGTGGCGCGCGCGGGGGTGGCGCGCGTGGCCCTGCCGGGAGGCTGCGCCATCGGGGTGCGTCCCATCGACCAGCACCTGAAGGGGCTCGCGCGCCTCGGCGCCGAGATCGCCATTGCCAACGGCTACGTGGAGGCGCGAGCGAGCCGGCTGAAAGGCGCGCGCATCACCACCGATCTGGTCACCGTGACCGGCACCGAGAATCTCATGATGGCGGCCGCCCTCGCCGAGGGGACCACGGTGATCGAGAACGCGGCGCGGGAGCCGGAGGTCACCGACCTCGCGCGCCTGCTCACCGCGATGGGCGCGCGCATCGAAGGCGCGGGGAGCGAGCGCATCGAGATCGAGGGCGTGCCGGAACTGGGCGGAGCGCGCCATCAGATAGTCCCCGACCGCATCGAGGCGGGCACGTTGCTCGCCGCCGGCGCCATCACCGGTGGAGACGTCACCGTCACGGGCGCGGTGCCGCGGCACCTCACCGCGACGCTCGCCAAGCTGGAGGAGTGCGGCGCCGCGGTCACGGTGACGGGCGACCGCGTGCGCTGCGTGGGACCGGCACGTCCGCGGGCGACCGACGTCATCACCAGCCCCTACCCGGGCTTCCCCACCGACATGCAGGCGCAGCTGATGGCCCTGCTCGGCCTCGCCGACGGCCAGTCGCGCATCTCCGAGACGATCTTCGAGAACCGGTTCATGCACGCGGCCGAGCTGGTCCGCATGGGCGCCCAGATCCGCACCGACGGCTCAACCGCGATGATCCGCGGCGTGCCCGCCTACGAGGGCGCCCCCGTCATGGCGACCGATCTCCGCGCGTCGGCGTCCCTCGTGCTCGCGGGGCTGGCCGCGCGCGGCACCACCGCCGTCTCGCGCGTCTATCACCTGGACCGCGGCTACGAGCGGCTCGAGGGCAAGTTGTCCAGCCCTCGGCGCCCGCATCACCCGGAGCCGGACATGAGCGCCCCCTTGACGCTGGCGCTGCCCAAGGGCCGCCTCCTCGAGCCCGCGCAGGCGCTCCTGGGCGGGCTCGGCATGGGCGGGCTCGACGCGGACTCCCGCCGGCTCCTCGTCACCGACGAGGCGCGCGCGCTCCGCTTCATCTTCCTCAAGCCCGTCGACATCCCGACCTACGTGGAGTACGGCGCGGCCGACCTCGGCATCGTGGGCAAGGACATCCTCGCCGAGCAAGAGCCGGACGTGTACGAGCCGGTGGACCTGGGCTTCGGCGCCTGCCGGCTCGTCGTGGCGGAGCCGCGCGCCCTCTGGGAACGCGACGACCCCGCCAAGTGGTCATGGGTGCGGGTCGCCACCAAGTACCCCTCGCTCACCGAGCGCTACTTCTCGGAGCGGGGCATCCAGGTGGAGATGATCCGCCTCGACGGCTCGATCGAGCTGGCGCCGCTGGTAGGGCTGGCCGAGCGCATCGTGGACCTCGTGCAGTCGGGCGAGACGCTGCGCGCCAACGGTCTCGTCGAGGTGGCCCAGATCATGACCTCCACCGCGCGGCTCATCGTCAATCGCGCCTCGCTGAAGACTGCGCACGCGCGCGTGAACGCCCTCATCGAGGCGATGCGGGCGGCGGTGGCGCCGGCGGGACCGCGCGCCGTCCCGAGGCCGGCCCCGTGAGCGCCATGACCATCCGGCGCCTGGACGCGCGGAGTCTCGGCGCCGACGGTGTGGCGCGCGCGTTGGACCGCGCCCCCGAGCGCGTGGCCGCCAGCATCCATCAGACGGTCGACCGAGATCCTGGCCGCGGTGCGCGAGCGCGGGGACGCGGCGCTGGTGGCGCTGACCGAGCGCTTCGATCGCGTGGCGCTGGCGCCGGCGGGGCTCGCGGTGACGGACGCGGAGTTCGACAAGGCGACGCGCGACGTGGGCGAGGCCACCCTGGCGGCGCTGCGCTACGCGGCCGCGCGCGTCGAGGCGTTTCACCGCGCCACGCTGCCGCGGGCGTGGAGCATGACGGATGCCTGCGGGTCGCGCCTGGGCCAGGAGGTCCGGCCGCTGGAGCGCGTGGGCATCTACGTGCCGGGAGGCCGCGCCGCCTATCCCTCCACCGTGCTCATGACCGCAGTGCCGGCGCGGGTGGCGGGTGTACGGGAGATCGTGCTGGTATCGCCACCCTCGCCGGACGGTAGCCTCAACCCGGCGGTGCTGGCGGCCGCGCGCATCGCCGGCGTGACCGAGGCGTATCGCGTGGGCGGCGCCCAGGCGGTGGCCGCGCTCGCCTACGGCACGGAGACCATCCGGCGCGTGGACAAGATCGTGGGGCCCGGCAACATCTACGTGGCGCTGGCCAAGAGCCGCGTGTTCGGCGACGTGGGCATCGACATGCTGGCGGGCCCGAGCGAGGTGGTGATAATCGCGGATGAGGGGGCCGACCCCGCCTTCGTCGCCGCCGATCTCCTCGCGCAGGCCGAGCACGATCCCATGGCGCGCTCGGTGCTGCTGACGCCCTCCGCCGCGCTGCTCGCCGCGGTGGAGCGGAGACGGCGCGCCAGCTCGAGCCGCTGCCCCGCCGGGAAATCGCAGCGCGCGCGCTGGATGCCAACGGCGCGCTCGTGCTCACGGGGAGCCTCGCCGAGGCGGTGGACGTGGCGAACCGGCTCGCGCCGGAGCACCTGGAGCTCGCCGTGGCCGAGCCCGAGGCGCTCCTCCCGCGGGTGCGCAGCGCGGGCGCCGTGTTCCTCGGGCACCACACGCCGGAGGTGGTGGGCGACTACGTGGCGGGCCCGAACCACGTGCTGCCGACGGGCGGCACCGCGCGCTTCGCCTCCGCGCTCTCGACGGAAGACTTCGTGAAGCGGCTCAGCGTGATCCAGTACTCCACCCGCGGCCTCGCCGAGGCGTGGCCGCATCTCGCCGAGCTGGCCCGCGTCGAAGGGCTGCACGCCCACGGCGAGGCCGCCCGCGTTCGCATCCAGGGAGGGACGGCATGACCGACAAGGCCCGCGGCACCGAGCCCGCGCTCCCGCGGCAGGCCCGCGTCGAGCGCAAGACCAAGGAGACGCAGATCGTCCTGCAGCTGAACGTGGACGGCACCGGCGCCTCCAAGGTCGAGACCACCATCCCGTTCTTCAACCACATGCTGGAGGCGCTGGTCCAAGCACGGCCTGATCGACCTCGCGGTGGACGCGCGGGGCGACATCGAAGTCGATCTTCACCACACCGTGGAGGACGTGGGCATCTGCCTGGGCAAGGCCTTCAAGGACGCTCTCGGCGACAAGCGGGGCATCGTCCGCTACGGCGCGTCGTACCTGCCCATGGACGAGGCGCTGCTGCACGCCTCCGTGGACATCTCGGGGCGGCCGTATCTCGTCTTCAACGTGCCGCTGCAGCGCGCGCGCATCTCCAGCTTCGACCTCGACCTGCTGAAGGACTTCTTCCGCGCCTTCGTGTTCAACGCCGAGATCACGCTGCACGTCACGATGCACTACGGCGAGAACCTGCACCACATCGCGGAGGCGACGTTCAAGGCGGTGGGCCGGGCGCTCGCCGACGCCACCCGCCTGAACCCGCGCATCTCCGACATCCCCTCGACCAAGGGGAGCCTCTAGAGGAAGCCATGATCGCCGTCGTCGACTATGGGCGGGGCAACCTGGGGAGCGTCGAGAAGGCGCTCGCCCGCCTCGGCATGCCCGTCCGCGTCACCGAGGACCCGCGGTGGTCGCGGACGCGGAGGCGGTGGTGCTGCCCGGCGACGGCGCCTTCGACGACGTCATGAGCGGTCTCGCGCGCCTCGGCCTCATCGATCCCCTCCGCGCGGTCCTCGAGGAGGGCCGCCCGTTCTTCGGCATCTGCATCGGCTATCAGATCCTGTTCAGCGAGAGCGAGGAGTTCGACCAGGTCAAGGGGCTCGACGTCATTCCCGGTGTCGTGCGGCGCTTCCCCGCCGGGCCCAAGGTGCCCCACATGGGATGGAACAACGTGGAGCACCGCGGCGACCTCGCGCTCTTCGATGGGGTGCCGAGCGGGGCGCACTTCTACTTCGTGCACTCGTACTACCCGGAGACGGACGACGCCTCGCTCAAGCGCGCGACCTGCGACTATGGCGTGACGCTTCGCCGCCGCGGTGGAGCGCGACGCGCTCTTCGCCACCCAGTTCCACCCGGAGAAGAGCCAGCGCTGGGGGCTGCGCCTGCTGGAGAACTTCGCCGCCTTCGTGCGAAGCCGGCGGCGCTGACATGGCCTTCACGCTGATCCCGGCCATCGACCTCAAGGGCGGCCGCTGCGTGCGCCTCCTGCAGGGCCGGGCCGAGGCCGAGACCGTCTTCTCGGACGACCCCGTGGCGACGGCGCGGCGCTGGCAGGCGCAGGGCGCGCCGCGCCTCCACGTGGTCGATCTCGACGGGGCCTTCGGCGGCCGGCCGGCGCAGACCGACATCGCGCGCCGATCATCGCCGCGCTGACCATCCCGGTGCAGGTGGGCGGCGGCCTGCGCGACCTCGCCGCCGTCGAGCAGGTGCTGGGGGCGGGCGCCCAGTGGGCGGTCGTGGGGACGCGCGCCGCCCTGGATCCGGCGTTCCTCGGCGAGGTGTGCGGCGCCTTCGAGGGCCAGATCATCGTCGCGGTCGACGCGTCGGACGGCAAGGTGGCGGTGGACGGCTGGAAGCGCGTGCTCGATCTGGACGCGACCGCGCTCGCGCGCGATGCCGCCGCCGCGGGTGCGGCCGCCGTGCTCTACACGGACATCGCGCGCGACGGCACGCAGGGCGGCCCCAACGTATGGAGCACGGAGGCGGTGGCCCGCGCCGCCGGCATCCCGCTCCTCGCCTCCGGCGGGTGGGCTCGCTCGACGACATCCGGCAGCTCGCCACCATCCCCGGCGTGGAGGGCGCCATCGTCGGGCGCGCGCTCTACAGCGGCGCGGTGGACCTCCGGCGAGCCCTCGCCGAGGTGGGCTGACTGCTGAAGAAGCGCGTGATCCCCTGCCTCGACGTCCACGACGGGCGTGTGGTCAAGGGCGTGCGCTTCGTGAACCTCCGCGACGCGGGCGATCCGGTGGAGGCCGCGCAGGCCTACGACGCCCAGGGCGCCGACGAGCTGGTGTTCCTCGACATCACCGCGTCGCACGAGGGCCGAGACACGATGCTGGAGGTGGTCCGCGCACGGCGGAGGGCATCTTCATGCCGCTCACCGTCGGCGGCGGCGTGCGCACGCTCGGAGGACATCCGCACGCTGCTGCGCGCCGGGGCCGACAAGGTGGCCATCAACACCGCGGCGCTGGCGCGCCCCGCGCTGATTACCGAGGCCGCGCGGGCGTTCGGCAGCCAGTGCATCGTGGTGGCCATCGACGCCAAGCGCGAGCCGGCGCAGGGGCGGCGCGCTGGGGCGTGTACACGCACGGCGGGCCGGCGCCCGCCGGGCCGCGACGCGGTGGAGTGGGCGAGGGAGGTCGAGCGCCTCGGCGCCGGCGAGATCCTGCTCACCAGCATGGACCGCGACGGCACCGAGGACGGCTACGACCTCGAGCTGACGCGCGCGGTGTCGGACGCGGTGTCGGTCCCCGTCATCGCCTCCGGCGGCGCGGGCACGCTGGCGCACCTGCGCGAGGCGCTCACCGAGGGCCACGCCGACGCGGCGCTGGTCGCCTCGCTCTTCCACTTCGGCGAGCACCGGTCGGCGAGGCCAAGGAGCTACCTGCGCGCGGCGCGGCGTGCCGGTGCGGATCGAGTCATGAGTGTCCGCGACGAGCTCAAGTGGGACGCGGGCGGCCTGATCCCGGCGGTGGTGCAGGAGACGGCCACCGGCGAGGTGCTCATGGTGGCGTGGATGGACCGGCGCGGCGCTGGACGCGACCCTGCGACCGGCAGCGGCCACTACTGGTCCCGCTCGCGGCAGGCCCTCTGGCGCAAGGGCGAGACCTCCGGCCATGTCCAGCATGTGGACGGGCTCTACGCCGACTGCGACCGCGACACGCTGCTGGTGCAGGTGCACCAGGAGGGCGTGGCCTGCCACACCGGCGCGCGGACCTGCTTCTTCACGCGGCTGGGCGATGGCGCCGAGCGCGCGCGGCCGAGCGCTGCGGCCCGGAGTTTCTCGAGGTGCTCGAGCGCACCATCGAGTCGCGCAAGGTCGACCGGCCCGCCGGCTCCTACGTGGCGCGCCTCTTCGAGAAGGGCGACGCCTTCATCTGCCGGAAGATCGGCGAGGAGGCCACCGAGGTGGTCACTGCCGCGCTCGGCGGCGAGGGGCCGGATCGGGTCGTCGCCGAGGTCGCCGACCTCTGGTTCCACTCGCTCGTGCTGCTCTCGAGCCGCGGTATCCCGCTGCGCCGCGTGCTTCGCCGAGCTGGCCCAGCGCCACGCGGGCCGGCCGGGGCCGGGGGGTGCCGGCATGAGCGCCGCCGCGCGCGCGGCTCTCGCTGCTCGCCCTCCTCGCCGCGCTCCGCCTGCTCGGCAGACCGCGTCGAGCGCGGTGTGTTCCACTCCCAGAAGGGGTACCGAGGTGCGCCTGCCCGGCGCCGCCTGGCAGGTGCGCCCTCTCGAGGCCGACCTCGAGCTGAAGCGGACGGCGCCGCCCGGCGGCATGCTTGCTGACGCGACGTGCGGCGAGCGGGTGGCGAAGCGCTCCCCGAGACGCTGGTGCGCTACCTCGTCTTCGGCCTCACCCAGCGCTCCGAGGTGCGCACCGAGCCGGTGACGGTGCGGGGGCGCTCGGGCGCGCGCTCCACGCTGCGCGGGCAACTCGACGGCGCCGAGGTGGCGGTGGACGCGGTGTCCCTCAAGGATGGGTCGTGCGTGTACGACTTCCTCTACGTGGCGCCGCTGGACGGCTTCGAGGCCGGGCGCGCCGATTTCCAGGCCTTCGTGGAGAGCTTGGCTCTGCCGGCGGCGGCGACGCGATGAACGGCGTCGTCGAGGCCACCCGGCGGTACGCCCGGGAGTCCGTCGCCTGGTACGGAGGGCTCGGCCTGCTCGCGATACAGGTCGGGCGCAATTCGCGCTGCCCCGCACTACTTCGCGCTCGTCGCCCGTCAGATCGACATCATCGGCGTGCGCTCGACGGCGGTCGCGCTCACCGCGGCGCTGTTCACGGGATGGTGCTGGCCCTCCAGACGGCGGTGAACATGGCGCGCTTCGGCGCGGAGAACTACGTGGGGCCGTCGTGGCCCTGTCCATCCTCCGCGAGCTCGGACCCGTGCTTACCGCCATCCTCGTGGGCGGGAAGGTCGCGTCCGGCATCACCGCGGAGCTGGGCTCGATGAAGGTGACGGAGCAGATCGACGCCATGCGGGCGCTCGGCGTCAACTACATCAAGCGGCTCATCGTACCGCGGCTCTGGCCGCGCTGGTGGTGTTTCCGCTCGTCACCGTGCTGCCGACTTCGTGGGCCCTGGTCGGTGGCATGATCGTCTCGGTGTTCGACCGCGACGTGGACCCCTACCTCTACTGGAACACCATCGCCTACTCGGTCGTGATCCGGGACTTCCTCACCGGGCTCGTGAAGGCGTGGTCTTCGGGCTGCTCGTCACCCTCATCGGCTGCTACAACGGGCTCGCCACCGAGGGCGGCACGGAGGGGCTGGGGCGCGCCACCACCGACACCGTGGTGGAGGTGGCCATGGCGGTGATCATCTCCGACTTCTTCCTCACCAAGCTCCTGCTGATCCTGTTCTGGTGATGGCCGCCCCATCGTGGAGGTGCGCGAGGTGTGGAAGGCCTTCGACGAGAAGCCCGTGCTGCGCGGCATCAGCTTTGACCTCGACAAGGGCACCACCCTGCGGTGATGGGCGGGAGC
>CAVVJF010000016.1:0-88650 GCA_963748485.1 uncultured Candidatus Rokubacteria bacterium | reverse complement strand
GAGATCATCGACAAGGCCTAGGGTATGGCTGACGCGAAGAAGGCAGACAAGCCCGCTTCCAAGGTGCCGGCCGCCCAGACCGGCGGGAAGAAGCCGGCGGCCCCCGGCAAGGGCGGCAAGGGAGGCGGGGCCGCGCCGGCCGCCGCCCCCGCCGCGCAGGCGCGCGTGACCGGCGATGTGCCTCCGCGCCTGCGCGACCGCTTCCGGGCCGCGGTGATTCCCGCCTCATGAAGGAGCGGGGCTACACCAACCCGTTCCAGGTGCCGCGCCTCGAGAAGATCGTCATCAACATGGGCGTGGGCGAGGGCAAGGAGAACGCCAAGGTGGTCGACTTCGCGGTGTCGGATCTGCAGACCATCGCCGGGCAGAACCCGGTGGTGACGCGCGCGAAGAAGTCCATCGCGAACTTCAAGCTGCGGGAGAACGTGCCCATCGGGTGCAAGGTGACGCTACGGGGAGCGCGGATGTACGAGTTCCTCGATCGCCTCGTCAACGTGGCGCTGCCCCGGGTCCGCGACTTCAAGGGCGTGCCGCCCAAGGCCTTCGATGGCCGCGGCAACTACGCCCTCGGGCTCAAGGAGCAGGTCATCTTCCCGGAGATCGTCTACGACAAGGTCGACAAGGTGCGGGGGATGGACGTCATCATGGTGACCACCGCCGACACCGACGAAGAGGCCAAGGCGCTGCTGACGCAGCTCGGCCTGCCCTTCAGGGAGTCCTAAGGCATGGCGAAGATTTCGCTCATCATGAAGTCGCAGCGGACGCCCAAGTTCAAGTCGCGGGCGCACAGCCGCTGCAAGCTCTGCGGTCGGCCCCGCGGGTACCTGCGCAAGTTCGAGTGCTGCCGGCTCTGCTTCCGGGAGCTGGCCCTCGGGGGCGAGGTCCCGGGCGTGGTCAAGGCGAGCTGGTAGGAGGAGCCGGAAGATGATGACTGATCCTATCGCCGATCTCCTCACGCGGATCCGAACGCCAGCCGCGCCGAGCACGAGAAGGTGGACATCCCCTCTTCGCGGCTCAAGGTGCGCATCACCGAGATCCTCAAGACCGAGGGCTTCATCGAGAACTTCCGGCTGATGGAAGAGAAGAAGCCCGGCACGCTTCGGGTGTACCTGAAGTACGGGGCGGGCAACGAGCGGGTGATCTCCGGCCTGGTGCGGGTGTCGCGGCCCGGCCGGCGGATCTACGTGGGCAAGGACAAGATCCCGTCCATCTTGGGCGGCATGGGGGTGGCCATCCTGTCCACGTCCCGGGGCGTGATGACCGACCGCGAGGTTCGCAAGCAGGGCCTCGGGGGCGAAGTCCTCGCGTACGTCTGGTAGGAGACGACCATGTCGCGAATCGGACGGAAGCCCATCCCGGTGCCGCAGGGCGTGAAGGTGGCGGTGGACGGCGCCGCGGTGCGCGTCGAGGGCCCCAAGGGCAAGCTGTCCCACTCCGTGCCCAGCGGGATCTCGGTGAAGGCGGAGGCGGCAGTGGTGACGGTGAACCGGAGCTCGGACGAGCGCAATGTGCGCGCGCTGCACGGGCTCACCCGCTCCCTCATCGCCAACATGGTGCACGGGGTCAAGGACGGCTTCGAGCGGAAGCTCGAGATCGTGGGCATCGGGTACCGGTGCCAGCTCCAGGGCAAGAGCCTGCAGCTGGCCCTGGGCTACTCGCACCCGGTGATCTTCCCGCTGCCCGACGGCATCCAGGCAGAGGTGGAGAAGCAGGTCTCCATCACCCTCCGCGGCGCCGACAAGGCCCTCCTCGGCCAGACCGCCGCCCTCCTGCGAGGGCTGCGCAAGCCGGACCCCTACAAGGGCAAGGGCATCAAGTATGCGGACGAATATATCCGCAGAAAAGTCGGCAAGAAGGCGGGGGCCAAGTGATGCTGGCGAAACGCAAGGTCGAGGCGCGGAAGGTCCGGCACGTCCGGGTGCGGCGACTGGTGCAGGGCACCACCGCGCGCCCGCGGCTGGTGGTGTTCCGGAGCCTGAATCACATCTATGCGCAGGTCATCGACGACGCCGAGGGCAAGACCCTCGTCGCGGTGGACAGCCGGGCACCGGAGTTCCGCGCCAAGCTGAAGGCGGGTGGCAACGTCACCGCCGCCAAGCTGGTGGGCGAGCTCGTCGCGCAGCGGGCGAAGGCCAAGGGCATCGGGCCCGTGGTGTTCGACCGGGGCGGCTACCAGTATCACGGGCGAGTGAAGGCGCTGGCCGAGGCGGCACGGGCCGGCGGCCTGGCGTTCTGAGGAGGACGGATTGGCTGAGGGACGGATCGATTCCAGCGCGCTCGACCTGACCGACCGGGTCGTCTCGATCAACCGTGTCGCCAAGGTTGTCAAAGGCGGGCGGCGCTTCTCCTTCACCGCCCTCGTGGTGGTGGGGGACGGCCGCGGCCACGTCGGCGTGGGCCTCGGCAAGGCGCGCGAGGTGCCCGAGGCCATCCGCAAGTCGGTGGAGCACGCCAAGAAGGATCTGATCTTCGTGCCGCTCAAGGACACGACGATCCCGTGCGAGATGACCGGGCAGTTTGGGGCGGCGCGGGTGCTCCTGAAGCCCGCCTCGCAGGGCACCGGCGTCATCGCGGGCGGCGCCGTGCGGCCCGTCCTCGAGGCGGCGGGCGTCCAGGACGTTCTCACCAAGACGCTCGGCACCAACAATCCGCACAACGTGCTCAAGGCGACCATCGACGCGTTCCGCCGCATGAAGCGCCAGCTCGACCTCCACGCGGCGCGCCGGCGCTCGCTCGACGGCGACGGCGGGGAGGCGGCGGGTGGCTAAGCTGAAGGTCACGCTGGTGAAGAGCATCATCGGGCTCAGTCCGAAGCAGGAGGCGACCGTCCGCGCCCTCGGGCTCCGCCACATCCGTCAGACGGTGGAGCACGACGATAGCCCCACCGTGCGGGGCATGATCAAGGCGGTGACGTTCGTCCTCAAGGTGGAGGCGGCATGAGGATCGAGGATCTCCGGCCCGCGCCGGGCTCGACGAAGAAGCGGAAGCGCATCGGCCGCGGTCCCGGCTCCGGGCATGGCAAGACCGCCGGCAAGGGCCACAAGGGTCAGAAGGCTCGCTCCGGCGGCGGGGTGCGCCCCGGGTTCGAGGGTGGCCAGATGCCGCTGTACCGACGGCTCCCCAAGCGCGGCTTCCTGCCTTACGGCGGCAAGGACGAATACGCGATCGTGAATCTCAAGGACGTCGCCGCCCGGTTCGGCGCGGGCAGCGTGGTGGACCCGGACAGCCTGCTGCAGGCGCGCCTCATCAAGAAGTCCGGGCGCGGCGCCGTCAAGGTGCTGGGCGACGGCGAGGTGTCGCACGCGCTCACCGTGCGCGCGCACAAGATCAGCGAGTCGGCGCGGAAGAAGGTCGAGGCCGCGGGCGGCCGTGTCGAGGTCCTCGCCTGATGTTCGAGAGCCTGCAGAGCTTCCGGAACATCTTCCGGATCGAGGAGCTCAAGCGGCGGGTGCTCATCACCCTCGGGCTGCTCGCCGCCTATCGCCTCGGCGCCCATGTCCCCACCCCGGGGATCGACGGAAACGCGCTCTCGCAGTTCTTCGACCAGGTGCAGGGCACCCTGCTCGGGATGGTGGATCTCTTCTCGGGCGGCAACCTCCGCCGCCTCACCGTCTTCGCGCTCGGCATCATGCCGTATATCTCGGCGTCGATCATCCTGCAGCTGCTCACGGTGGTGATCCCCGCCCTGGAGCGCCTCGCCAAGGAAGGGGAAGCGGGCAAGAAGAAGATCACCCAGTACACCCGCTACGGCACCATCGTGCTGTCGCTCATCCAGGCCTTCGGCATCGCCGTCGGTCTCGAGAGCATGCGGGCCCCGGGCGGCGGCTCCATCGTGCCCGATCCGGGCTGGGGCTTCCGGCTGCTGACCATGATCACGCTCACCACGGGGACCGCGCTGATCATGTGGCTGGGCGAGCAGATCTCCGAGAAGGGTATCGGAAACGGGATCTCGCTGATCATCTTCGCGGGCATCGTCGTGCGCCTCCCCTCGGCGATCGTGTCCTCCTATCAGCTCATCCGGACGGGCGAGCTCCGGCTCCACGTGTTCGTGGGGCTCATCGTGATGATGCTGCTCGTCACCGCCGCCGTCATCGTGATGCAGGAGGGACAACGGAAGATTCCCGTGCAGTACGCCAAGCGGGTGGTGGGCCGGCGCGTCTACGGAGGCCAGTCCACGCACATTCCCCTGCGGATCAACACCGCCGGCGTCATCCCGGTGATCTTCGCCTCCTCGCTGATCCTGTTCCCGGCCACCCTCACTCGGTTCATCAACCATCCGTGGATGCAAGTGATCACCGAGGCCCTCTCGCCCGGGCACCTCACCTACACGGTGATGTACTGCGGGCTCATCATCTTCTTCGCCTACTTCTACACCGCGATCGTCTTCAATCCGGTGGACCTTGCCGACAACATGAAGAAGTACGGCGGGTTCATCCCCGGGGTGCGGCCGGGCAAGAAGACGGCGGAGTACATCGACCGGACGCTCACCCGCATCACGCTGCCGGGCGCGATCTTCCTCGCCCTCATCTCCGTGCTGCCCGACTTCCTCATCCGCTGGTTCAATACGCCGTTCTACTTCGGCGGCACCAGCCTGCTCATCGTGGTCGGGGTGGCCCTGGACACCGTGCGGCAGATGGAATCGCACCTCCTCATGCGGAACTACGAGGGCTTCCTCCGCAAGAAGCAGCGGGTGCGGGCGTGAGCACGCGGGTCATCTTCCTGGGCGCGCCCGGCGCGGGCAAGGGCACGCAGGCGCGGGCCCTCGCCGCCGAGGGGGGCGTGCCCCAGGTGGCCACCGGCGACATGCTCCGCGAGGCGGTGGCGGCCAAGACCGCGCTCGGGCTCGAGGCGAAGCGCTACATGGACGCGGGCGGCCTGGTGCCGGACGAGGTCGTGATCGGTCTGGTGGGGGAGCGGCTCGGCCGCCCCGACGCCGCGCCGGGCTTCGTCCTCGACGGCTTTCCCCCGGACCGCCGCCCAGGCGGAAGCGCTCGACGCCATGCTCCGCGGCAAGGGGCAGTCGCTCGACCGCGTGGTGTTCCTCGACGTGAGCCGGGAAGAGCTGCTGCGCCGCCTCACGGGCCGGCGCACCTGCGGGTCCTGCGGCACCGCGTTCCACCTCGTGTCCGCGCCCCCCCGGACGGCGGGGCGCTGCGACAAGTGCGGCGGCGAGCTCACCCAGCGCTCCGACGACACCCGCGAGGCGGTGGCCACACGGCTGGATGTCTACGAGCGGCAGACGGCGCCGCTCCTCGCGTACTACCGCGACCGAGGCCTGCTCGCCACCGTCCCCGGCGAAGGCGCGATGGACCGCGTGGCCGGCGATATCCGCGCCGCGGTGAAGCGGGCGGTGCCGGCATGATCCTGCTCAAGTCGCCGCGTGAGCTGGCGCACATGCGCGCGGCCGGGCAGATCCTCGCCGAGGTGAAGGACCGGCTCCGGGCGATGGTCCGGCCTGGGATCACCACCAAGGACATCGACACCGACGTCGAGGCCTTCATCGTGGGCAAGGGGGCCAAGTCCGCGTTCAAGGGCTATCGCGGCTTCCCCGCCACCGTGTGCACGTCCATCAACGAGGAGATCGTGCACGGCATCCCGTCCGCCAAGCGCCGCCTCGCCGAGGGCGACATCATCGGCCTTGACCTCGGTTGTATCGTGGAGGGGTACTACGCCGACTGCGCGATCACCCTGCCGGTGGGGCCGGTGACCCCGCGCGTGGGGGAGCTCCTCGACGTCACCCGCGAGAGCCTCGACAAGGCCATCGTGCAGTGCCGGTCGGGGAACCGCCTCGGCGACATCTCCCACGCCGTGCAGACCCACTGCGAGAAGCACGGCTTCGGGGTGGTGCGCGCGTTCGTGGGCCACGGCATCGGCCGCGCGCTCCACGAGGATCCGCAGGTTCCGAACTTCGGCGAGGCCGGCCGCGGACCCGCGCTCAAGCCGGGCATGGTGCTCGCCATCGAGCCCATGATCACGATGGGCTCGTGGGAGGTGCGCATCCTGGAGGATCGCTGGACCGCCGTCACCGAGGACGGCAGCCTCGCCGCCCACTTCGAGGACACCATCGCCATCACCGAGGAAGGCCCCGAGGTGCTCACGCGGTCCGAGACGAGGTCCTAGGCGCGTGCCCAAGGAAGACGCGATCGAGGTGGAGGGCACGGTGGTCGAGCCGCTGCCGAATGCGATGTTCCGCGTCGAGCTGGAGAACGGGCACAAGGTGCTCGCCCACGTCTCCGGCAAGATGCGGATGAACTTCATCCGGATCCTTCCCGGCGACAAGGTCAAGGTGGAGCTGTCCCCCTATGACCTGACTCGGGGCCGGATCACCTATCGCTTCAAGTGATTCTGCTTTTCAAAGGACAGTCATGAAAGTCAAGCCGTCGATCAAGGTGCGGTGCGAGAACTGCAAGATCGTGCGCCGGCAGGGAGCCGTGCGCGTGATCTGCAAGAATCCCCGCCACAAGCAGCGTCAAGGCTGAGGAGCGGACCATGGCACGTATCGCCGGAGTGGACCTGCCCCGCGACAAGCGCGGGATCATCGCCGTCCAGTACATCTACGGGATCGGTATCCCGTCGGCCCGCCGCATCATGGCGGATGCCCGCGTGGACGGGAACAAGCGGGTGCGGAGCTGGACGGACGACGAGACCGCGCGCGTCCGCGACATGATCGAGCGCGAGTTCAAAGTCGAAGGCGACTTGCGCCGGGAAGTCGCGATGAACGTGAAGCGGCTCATGGACATCGGCTGCTATCGGGGCATCCGGCACCGGAAGGGTCTGCCTGTCCGCGGCCAGCGCACCCACACCAACGCCCGCACGCGCAAGGGCAAGAGCAAGGGCGTCATGGTCAAGAAGAAGGTGGTGGCCGCTGCCCCCGCCGCGCCGGCCGCCGCCCCCGCGGCGCCGAAGAAGTAAGGAGCCCACGACATGGCCGATCCGCAGCCGCAGTCAGCCGACAAGCCGGCGGCGCCCCGCAAGGGCGGGCGCAAGCGCGAGCGCAAGGAGGTCCGCGTGGGCGTCGCCCACGTGCAGGCCACCTTCAACAACACGATCGTGACCCTGACCGACAAGACCGGCAATGTCGTGTCGTGGGCGAGCGCGGGCAGCGTGGGCTTCAAGGGATCGCGCAAGAGCACGCCCTTCGCCGCCCAGACTGCCGCCGAGAACGCGGCGCGCAAGGCGATGGAGCTCGGGCTGAAGTCCGTCGAGGTCTGCGTCAAGGGACCCGGTGCCGGCCGCGAGGCCGCCATCCGCGCCCTCCAGGCGGTGGGGCTCGAGGTGACGGCGATCCGGGACGTGACCCCGATTCCGCACAACGGCTGCCGGCCTCCCAAGCGGCGTCGGGTGTAGGAGGAGATTTCGTGGCGAGATATCGAGCGGCGGTTTGCCGGCAGTGCCGGCGTGAGGGGATCAAGCTCTTCCTCAAGGGCGCGCGCTGCTTCACCGAGAAGTGCGCCATCGAGCGGCGGAACTATCCCCCCGGGCAGCACGGCCTGTCCCGGACCAAGCTGACCAATTACGGCATCCAGCTCCGCGAGAAGCAGAAGGCCAAGCACATCTACGGGGTGCTGGAGACGCAGTTCCGCCGCTACTTCGAGCGCGCCGAGCGCGAGAAGGGCATCACCGGCGAGAACCTGCTCAAGCTGCTCGAGCGCCGACTCGATAACGTGGTCTTCCGCCTCGGCATGGCGGCGTCTCGGCGCGAGGCGCGGCAGATGGTGGCCCACGGCCACGTGCAGGTCAACGCGCGAAAGGTCTCGGTGCCGTCGTACATCGTCAGGGTCGGAGAGGAAGTCCAGCTCCGGACGTCGTCGAAGATGCAGGAGCGGGTAGCCGACAATCTCGGCGCGGGGCGGTCGGCGGTGCCGCCCTGGCTCGAGGTGGACATCAACCAGAAGAAGGGGACGGTGCGTGGACTCCCGGTGAGGGAAGACATCCAGATCCCCGTGCAGGAGCAGCTGATCGTCGAGCTGTTCTCGAAGTAGGAGACCATGGCCAGGATCCCGTTCCAGAAGCCCAAGCACATCGAGTGGGAGATCAACAGTGACCGCTACGCGCGGCTGGTGGCGGAGCCGTTCGAGAAGGGCTACGCCCTCACCGTGGGGAACTCGCTGCGCCGGACCCTCCTCAGCATCATCCCGGGGGCGGCGGTGTCGTGGGTGCGCATCGCCGACGCCAAGGACGCCCAGGCGAAGATTCCGGGCGTGCGCGAGGACACGGTGGAGGTGCTGCTCAACCTCCGCAAGCTCGCCTTGAACGTGCCCTCGGGCGAGCCGCTCACCACCCGCCTTGACGCCACCGGTCCCAAGGACGTGACGGGCGCGGACGTGTCGGAGGGCACCGGGCTGGAGGTGCTCAACCCCGAGCTGCCCATCGCCACCCTCGAGGCGGGGGCGACCCTGTCCATCGAGCTGGGCGTGGGCATCGGCCGGGGCTACGTGAACGCGGCCGGGCATCCCGGCGGCTCGGTGCCGGCGGGGGCCATCGCCATGGACGCGGCGTTCTCGCCCATCCAGCGCGTGTCGTACAACGTGGAGGCTTCCCGGCTGGGCAAGATCATCGACTACGAGCGCCTGATCCTCGAGGTGTGGACGAACGGGGCCGTCTCCCCGGAGGAGGCCCTCACGCGGGCGGCCGGCTACATGCGGGATCACTTCGCGCTGCTCGCCCCTCCCGGCGGTCCCGAGGAGGACGAGGAGGTGGAGGAGGCCGGCGAGGGGTTCCTCCAGGAGAGCCTCTCCAAGGCCCTCGAGGAGCTGCCACTGCCCGCGCGCGCCATCAACGCGCTCCGGAACGCCGAGATCCTCACCGTGGCCGACCTCGTACAGAAGACGGACGCTGAGCTCGAGAACGTCAAGAACCTGGGCTCCAAGTCCATCGACGAGATCAAAGACGCCCTCGCCGGGCTGGGGCTCTCGCTGGGAATGCGCATCGATCCCAACGTGCTCGGGGCGCTCGGGCGCGGAGGCGTGAAATGAGGCACGGCCGGGCGAACTACAAGCTGGGGCGCCTCACCCAGCATCGCTGGGCGATGTTCCGCAACCTCCTCGTGGCCCTCTTCAGTCACGAGCGCATCATGACCACCGAGGCCAAGGCCAAGGCGGTGCGGGGACTCGCCGATCAGATGGTGACCCTCGCCAAGCGCGAGAGCCTGCATGCCAAGCGGCAGGTGCTTGCCATGGTCCCCGACGAGACGGTGACCAAGAAGCTCTTCGACACCATCGCCGCCCGATTCTCGGACCGGAACGGCGGCTACACTCGGATCATCCACGCGGGCACCCGGCCCGGCGATCGCGCGCCCATGGTGGTGCTGGAGCTCGTCGACCGCCCGGAAGCTCCGCGCGAGAAGAGCAAGAAGGACGCGAAGGCGGAGAGGAAGCCCAAGGCCGAGAAGGCCGCCAAGGGTGACAAGGGCGAGGCGGCGGCGGGCGCGCACAAGGGGCGTCGGAAGAAGGCGGCGGCCGCCGCCGGCTGAGATCGGCCTGGCCCGGCGCGTCGAAACCGGGGGCGGCCCGAGCCGCCCCCGGTTCACTTTCTGGAGGACACCATGAAGCTCAAGGACCGGGTGGCGATGGTGACGGGCGGGGGATCGGGGATCGGGCGAGCGACCGCGCTGCTCTTCGCCGAGGAAGGCGCGCGCGTGGTGGTGAACGATCTCCATCTCGCCGCCGCCGAGAAGACCGTGCAGGAAATGGGCGCGGCGGGCGCGGCCGCGTGCGCCCTCGCCGCCGACGTGGCCGACAGCGGCCAGGTCCGGCGGATGTTCGCCGAGGTCGAGCGTCGCTACGGCACCCTCGACATCCTCGTGAACAACGCGGGCATCGCGGTGGGCCCGGGCGAGGATCTCGAAGCTCGCCGGCAGCGCTCGGACACGCGCATCATGGAGATGGTGAGCGGCGAGGGGATACAGACGCACTGGGACGTCACCCAGGAGATGAGCGACGAGGCCTGGCACCGCGTCATCGGGGTGCACCTCAACGGCACCTTCTTCTGCACGCGCGAGGCCCTGCGCCTCATGAGCCGCCAGAACCGCGGCGCCATCGTCAACCTCTCGAGCGTGGCCGCCCTCATGGGCCTCGAGCAGGTCCCGCACTATTCCGCGGCCAAGGGGGGCATCCTCGCCTTCACCCGCGCGGTCGCCCGCGAGGTCGGCTCGCGGGGCATCCGCGTCAACGCCATCTGCCCCGGCTACATCGACACGCCGATGACCCAGTCGATCTCGCCGCTGGCAAAGAAGGCCATCCTCTCCCGCACGCCCCTCGGCCGCCTCGCCGAGCCTCGCGAGGTCGCGGCCACCGCGCTGTTCCTCGCCTCCGACGACTCCGCCTTCTTCACCGGCCAGTGGCTGTCGCCCAACGGCGGACTTTTCATCGGGTAGCCGGGCGCCGACAAGGGCCCATCGGCTTCGTTGCCGCCCGCGCCCGGGCGCTCAACGTACAAGGAGTACGCCTTGTATGTTGAGAGGGGGCGCCGTCGGGCGACCCCACGGTAAGGGGGACGGAAGCCCGCATACGCCTGGGTCCTCGAAGACCGTGCGCGAGCTTGGTGCTCCGTCCGCTGTTCCATTGCTAACCCGAACAGTCACTGGGGCCGCGGGAGCCCGCATGCAAGGACGGGACATGGAACAGATTTTCGTGGGGATCGATGTGTCGAAGACGCGGTGGGACGTCGATGTGCGGCCGCAGGGGGAGACGTTTGCGGTGGCCGCGGACGAGACGGGGATGCAGGAGTTGGTGACGCGGGTGCGGGGACTGGCGCCCCGCCTGGTGGTGTTGGAGGCCACGGGCGGGTACGAAGTGCCGGTAGCCGCTGGGCTGGCCAGTGGGGGGGTGCCGGTGGCCGTGGTCAATCCGCGGCAGGTGCGGGACTTTGCGCGGGCGACGGGCCGCGTGGCCAAGACCGACGGCCTCGACGCGCAAATGCTGGCGCTCTTCGGCGAGGCGGTACGCCCACCGGTGCGGGCGCTGCCCGACGAGCAGGCCCAGGTGCTGGGGGGAGCTCGTGGCTCGGCGGCGCCAGTTGGTCGAGATGCTGGCGGCCGAGAGCAATCGGCAGCGGCAGGCGCGGGACCCCCGCGTGCGGCAGCGGATCACGGCCCATCTGGAGTGGTTGCGGGCGGCCTTGCGGGAGCTGGAGCGCGATCTGCGGGCGACGATTCGGGGCACCGCGATCTGGCGGACGCGCGATGAGCTGCTCAAATCCGTGCCCGGCATCGGGGAGGTGACGGCGCAGACGCTCATCGCTGAACTCCCCGAACTCGGACAGCTGGATCGCTGCCAGATCGCGGCGTTGGTGGGCGTTGCGCCGGTGAATCGGGACAGCGGCGCGTTCCGCGGGCGCCGCATGATCGGCGGCGGCCGGGCCCCCGTGCGCGCGGTTCTCTACATGGCGGCCCTCACCGCGATTCGGTGCAACGCGGTGATCGCCGCCCAATATCAGCGCCTCGTGGCCGCCGGCCGGCCTGGCAAGGTGGCGCTCGTCGCCGCGATGCGCAAGCTCCTCGTGATCCTCAATGCGGTCCTCCGGGACGGCCGGGCCTGGCAACCGGCTTGACCTGGAACACAGTCGCTCGCGCCCGGGCCGCGGGCGGCGCCTCGCCGCTGGACCCTTCTCGCCGCCCGGTTCTTGGCGCTTAGAAGTTGAGGACGGCGACGCCCGCCACGGTGACGGCGGTGCCGAGCGCGGCGCTGGCCGTGATGCGCTCGCCGAGGAACAGGGTGCCGAGCGGGATGGCGAACATGGGCGCGGTCGACGACAGGACGCTGGCCACGCCCACACCGGCATACTTGACGCCGGCCACGAACAACACCGAGCTGCCTGCGGTGAGCACCCCGAGGATCACGAGGGCCCCGACCAGCGGGGCGCCCGCGGCCCGTACCGTGCCAAGTGATCCCCAGACCCAGGGCGTGGCCAGGAGCGCCAGGCCCGCGATGGGCAACCGTACCGCCTGGGTCGTGGTGGCGTCCACCGTGTCGAGGGGGATCTTGAGCAGGATCACTCCCACCGCCCAGGAAATCGCGGCCGCCTGGGCCGTGGCGATCCCCAGCCAGAGGCGACCGGGCCGGTCCGGCTCGCTCGGCCGGGTCCCGACGATCAAGGCCAGGCCCGTCAGCGTGAGCAGCGACCCCGCAATCAGGGCGGGGGTGAGGGGCTCGTCGAGGCAGGCCGCGGCCAGGAAGGCCGAGAGCATGGGATAGGTCATCGAGGCGGTCATGGCGCGTGCCAGACCCAGGAAGCGGCTGCTCTCGAAGAACACCGTGTCCCCGATGCTGCCCGACAGCACGATAGAGACGGCGAACAGGACGAACGCCCAGAGCCCGATCCCCCGCAGGGCATCGATCCCTCCACTCGCCAGGACCCACGTGAGCAGCAGGACGCCCCCCACCAGGGTGCGGAGGGCATTGATGCTGGCGGAGTTGAGGGTCCCGGACAGGCGACGGACGAGAAGGCTCACCACGGCCCAGATGAGGGCAGACGCGAGCGAGTAGAGCGCGCCGAGGGTGGGCTCGGGGAGGGCGATCATCGGCCGGGTGCTACCGTACCAGAAAGGGCCTTCGGGGACGGGCTCTTCTCGCGGACGGCTGCTATGCTGGAACCCGGGCGTCCCGGGAGTCGTTATGCATCCGTCGAGTCCTCGGCGCCCGTACCCTATTGAAAGGGAGGGGACCCCCATGACCTTCAGCAAGCGTCTCGCCGGTCCGATGCTCGTTCTGGCCGCCTTCATCCCCGTCGTCCTGGCCGTGCGCAGCGACGCCGGGCCCGAGAAGGTGGCCTTCCCCGCCGGGTACAAGGACGGCGTCCTCTACACCATCGCCGATCGCTACGACGTCAAGCAGTACCGAGAGCTGTACGTGAGCCCTCCCGCCGCCGTCCAGGCCGCCAAGGATGGCAAGCCGCTCCCGCACGGGACCGTGCTCACCCTCATCCAGTACAAGGCCCAGGTGGATGCGCAGGGCACCCCCCTCAAGGACGCCAAGGGTCGATTCCTCAAGGGTGATCTGCTCGGTTACGCGGTCATGGAGAAGCGGCAGGGCTGGGGCACCGAATACCCGGACGACCTGCGGAACGGGGAGTGGGAGTACGGAGCCTTCACCGCCGACGGCAAGGCGAACGACAAGGCCAACTTCAAGGGCTGCTTCCAGTGCCACAAGCCCCATGACGGGCAGGACTTCGTGATCTCGTACCCCGCCCTCGCCGGACGCACCCAGGTGGCGAGCACGACCCCCATGGTGCCGGGCGCCACCACCGTGAACATCGCGGGCTTCGTCTTCGCCCCGGGCGGCCTCACGGTGGCCCCGGGCAAGACGATCACGTGGGTAAACACCGACGACTCGCCGCATCAGGTCACCGTGCAGGGGACCAACCTCCGAACGGAGTTCCTGCTCAAGGGGCAGCGGGCCTCGCTCACGTTCCCGAGCGAGGGCGTCTTCAGCTACAACTGCGCGCTGCACCCGAACATGAAGGGCTCGGTCGAGGTGAAGAAATAGCGCGCGCTATTTGAGATTGGCCTGGAAGTGGGCGATCGTCCGCTTCCACGTATCCTCGGCGGCCGCTTTGTCGTAGGCGGGCGCCTCGTCGTTGAAGAAGGCGTGGTCCACGCCGGGGTAGATGTGGATGCTCACCGTCTTGCCCGCCTTCTTGATGGCGGCTTCCACGTCGCGCGCAGTCTGCGGGGTGACGAAGGTATCCTTCTCGCCGAAGAGCCCCAGCACGGGGCCGTTGAGCTTGGTGTAGTCGGGCTTCACGTTGGGGTGGATGCCGTAGAAGTCCACCACCGCGCCGATGCTCGGGTTGATCGTGCCCGCGAACAGCGCGAGCTGCCCGCCCATGCAGAAGCCCACCGCGCCCAGCTTGGCCGTCGAAGAGTGGCCGGCGAGGAACTTCGCCGCGCCCGCGAGGTCCTTCTCGGCCTGGGCGATGTTCAACGCCATGAAGAGCTTGCCGGCGCCGTCGGGCTCGCTCGCCGTCTTGCCGTGGTACATGTCGGGGGCGAGGGCGGAGAACCCGGCGGCGGCGAACCGGTCGGCCACCTTCTTGATGTGGCCCACCAGACCCCACCACTCCTGGATGACGAGCACGCCCGGTCCCTTGCCGCTCGCCGGCGTCGCCAGGTAGCCCTTCGTGATGTCGCCGTTGCTGGGAAAGTCGACCATCGTTCCGGCCATGTCAGCTCTCCTTTGTCCTGCCTGGTTTGTCCCGCGGGGTGATGCGCACCTTGAGGATACGGCGCTGGTCGGCCTCGAGCACGGTGAACTCGTGGGGGCCCACGTCGAAGACCTCCCCCACCGCGGGAATACGGTTGACGGTGGCGAGGACCAGCCCGGCCACCGTCTCGAAGTCGCCCTTCGGCAGCTCCCACTCCCGCGATTCGTTCAGCTCGTCGATGTGCACCCGCCCGGCGACGCGGTAGCTGCCGTCCGGCAGCCGCTCCACCAGCGGCGGCGTGCGGTCGTGCTCGTCCTCGATCTCTCCCACGATCTCCTCGACGATGTCCTCCACGGTGGCGATGCCCACCGCGCCGCCGTACTCGTCCACCACCACCGCGAGCTGGACGCGCCCCTTCTGCATTTCGCGGAGGAGCTCGTCGATCAGCTTCGTCTCGGGGACGTAGTGGGCGGGCCGCATGAGCGCGCCCAGGTCCTGCGCTTGCGACCCCCGGCTCAGCAGGTCCATGGCGGTGACGACCCCCACCAGATTGAAGGCGCGGTCGGTGTAGACGGGAATGCGCGAGAAGCCGCGCTGGGTGATGATCCGCACCGCGTCGTCGGGGGGCGCCGAGGCGGGTAGGGCGACGACGTCCACCAGCGGGACCATGATCTCGCGCACCGTCTTCTCGCCGAGGTCGAAGATGTTGTCGATCATCTCCGCCTCGGTGACGGTGACGTCGGCCTCCTCCGGCTCGAGCTGGAGGAGCAGCTTCAGCTCCTCCCGCGACACGAACTGCCGGGTGTTCGCAGGCGGCCGCCCGAACAGGGCGAGCAGCCGCCCCACGATGACGTTGGCGCCCCAGGTGAGCGGCGCGAGGAGGCGGCTCGCCAGCTCGATCACCCCGAACAGGTAGCGAATGATGGCGGTCGCCCACTCCCGGGCCACCGCCTTGGGGATGACCTCGCCGAAAACCAGCATCAGCGGCGTCAGGGCCGCCGTCACCACCAGCGCCGCCCAGGTGCCGAGCACGGGAATGAGAGCCCAGGTCGCCGCGGAGGAGGCGACGATGTGGGCGATGGTGACGCCCATCATCGAGGTCGAGAGCACGCGCTCGGGCCTGCGAAAGGCCTCGAGGTAGCGGGCGGCCCTCCGGTGCCCCGCCTCCGCGAGATGCCGCAGGCGCACGCGGTTGGCGGCGATGAAGGCCATCTCGGCGCCCGAGAAGAAGGCGGTGAGAGCCAGCGCGATCACGATGATCCAGACGTGGATCACGAGGGCTCCCCCTCCGCCGCCGGGGCCTTGATGGCCACCACGACCTCGACCACCCGCGTGCGCTCCACCCGCTCCACCGTCACCGTGAACCCGTTTCGCTCGACCTTCTCCCCCTTGCTGGGAACGCGGCCGAAGAGATCGAGCACCCAGCCCCCCACCGTGTCGTAGGACTCGCTCAACACCCCGAGGCCGGTGACCGCGTTGAAGTCGAACAGCAGCATCTTGCCCGACACGCGGAACGCGCGCTCGCCCAGGGGCTGGATGAGCCGCTCCTCCTCGTCGAACTCGTCGCGGATCTCGCCGACGAGCTCCTCCAGCAGGTCCTCGAGCGTGACCAGCCCCGCGGTGCCGCCGTACTCGTCCACCACCACCGCGAGGTGCAGCTTCTTGGCCTGGAACTCGCGGAGGAGCGCGTCCGCCCGCTTGGACTCCGGCACGAAGTACGGCGGGTGCAAGTGCGCGCGGAGGTCGAAGTCCGGAGGCAGCCCCCGGAGGTGCCGGAGGAGCTCCTTAGTGTAGAGCACCCCCACGATCTGGTCCACCGTCTCCTCGTAGACAGGCACGCGCGAATGCAGGTTGTCCCGCAGAAGCGGGAGGATCTGGCCGATGGAGGTCGCCACGTCCAGGCAGAACATGTCGGGCCGCGGCACCATCACCTCGCGCGCGAGCGTGTCCTCCAGCTCGAACACGCGGTGGATCATCTCGCGCTCGGTCCGCTCCACGACCCCCTCGCGCGCGCCCACGTCCACCAGGGTGCGCAGCTCCTCCTCGGTGATCTCGGGAGCGTCGCTCCGCCGCTCGGAGCCGACGAGTCGCAGGGTGAGAGCGGTGAGGGCGCCGAGTACCATGCGGATGGGCGTGAGGGCCACCGACAGCCACGCCACCGGCCGACTCACCCACCCGATGAAGCGCTCGGGATGCTCCACGGCAAGGGTCATCGGGAGCACCTCGCCGAACACGCTCAGCAAGAACACCATGACCACGATGGCGACGGGCAGGCCCACGGGCCCCAGCAGCCGCTCGGTGAGGGCGGCGGCGAGGGCGGCCGCGCCAATGTTGATGAGGGTGATGCCCACCAGGAGCGTCACCAGCAGCTCGTGGGGCTGCTCGAGCAAGGGCGGGCTGGCGCGCTCGCCCTCGCCGCTCTCCTTCTCGGCCAGGCGATTCAGCCGCGCCCGGCCCAGCGAGAAATAGGCCGCTTCCGCCCCGGTGAGCAGGGCCGAGCCGAGCACGAGGGCGACGAGCACGCCCAGCTCGAGCGCGGTGAGGCTACTCACGGAAGTGCTCGAACCCCGCGCCGGGGGCGACCGTCTGACCGTCGGGACCGAGCCAGCGTATCTCGGCCGGCCCCGCTTCCACCGCGCCGATGACGGTGACGGGCGTGCCCGTGCTCCGCTGGAGCTCCCGAGAGAGGCGCTCCACCTGGGCGGGGTCGCACGTGAAGAGCAGCTCGTAGTCTTCCCCCCCGCTCGTCGCCCACGCCAGCGAGTCGTGGCCGAGCGCGCGGCCGACGGCCGCGACGTCGGGAGCGACGGGCAGGCGGTCGAGGCTGATCCGCGCCCCCACGCTCGACTCCCGGCATACGTGCCCGAGGTCGGTGGCGAGCCCGTCGGAGCAGTCCATCATGGCGCGCACCTCGCGGGCTTCGCCGAGCCAGCGCCCTTCTGCCACCCGCGCGCGGGGGCGGAGGTGCGCCCGGGTCAGGTCTTCGATCACGGCCTCGCCGAGGCCGTGCCGCCGCGCCTCGTCCGCGCCCATCTCGAGCACGGCCAGCCCGGCGGCCGCGCGCCCGAGCGAGCCCGTCACCGCGATGGCGTCGCCTGCCCGCGCGCCGGAGCGGCGCCGCGGGGTGCCCGGATGCTCGCCGAGAAGAGTCACGTCGACGAACCAGCCGCGGGGCGACTCGGACGTGTCGCCGCCCACGATGGCCACGCCGTGGGGCGCCGCCGCCGCCCGCATGCCCCGGTAGCACGCCTCGATCTCGTCGACAGCGGTGTCGGCGGGCACTGCGAGGGCGACCAGCGCCCAGCGCGGGGTGCCGCCCATCGCCGCGATGTCGGAGAGGTTGACCGCCATCGCCTTCCACCCGATGTCCTCGGGCGCGGTCCAGGCACGCCGGAAGTGCACGTCCTCGATCACGAGGTCGGTGGTGGCGAGGAGGGCGGCGCCCGGGGAAATCGCGAGGACGGCGGCGTCGTCGCCGATGCCGACGGTCACGCCCGAGGCGGAGACGCGCTCCGCCTCCTCCCGGAGGCGCCGGATCAGACCGAGCTCACCGAGCCGGCGCAGGCTCACCGGGACGCGGTCGCGGCCGGTCCGCGACTTGGAGGGTCCCCGCTGTCCATCACCGCGCGGGAGCGGGCACCCGGCCGAGGAAGTTCCGGAGGAGCGCCTTGCCTTCGGTGGTCAGGATGGACTCGGGGTGGAACTGCACGCCTTCGACGGCGTAGCGCCGGTGACGCAGGCCCATGATTTCGCCGTCCTCAGCGCGCGCGGAGATCTCGAGATCGGAGGGGAGACCATCTTCGAGGACGACCAGCGAGTGATAACGCGTGGCCTCGAAGCCGGGCGTGAGGCCGGCGAAGACCCCGCGCCCGTCGTGCTGTATCCGTGAGGTCTTGCCGTGCATTTGCGCGCGCGCCCGCGCCACGGTGCCGCCGAAGGCCTGGCCGATGGCCTGATGCCCGAGGCACACGCCCAGGATGGGGGTGGAGGCGTGCAGGCGCTCGATGAGCGGGAGCGTGATGCCCGCCCCGTCCGGATTGCCGGGCCCCGGCGAGATCACGAGGCCGTCGGGGTCGAGGGCCATCACGTCCTCCACCGTCAGCGCGTCGTTGCGGGCGACCCGCACCTCGGCGCCGAGCTCGCCCAGGTACTGGACGAGGTTGTAGGTGAAGGAGTCGTAGTTGTCGAGGACGAAGATCATCGGCCGCTTCCTTGGGCGGCGGTACGTAGGGCCAGGATCATGCCGCGCGCCTTCGAGCAGGTCTCGAGCCACTCTGTCTTGGGGTCGGAGTCGGCCACGATGCCGGCGCCCACCTGGATGGAGGCGTTCCGGCCGTGACAGACCACCGTGCGGATGGTGATGCAGGAGTCCATGTTGCCGGAATACGAGATGTAGCCGACGGCGCCGCCGTAGGGCCCGCGCCGCGTGGGCTCCATCTCCTCGATGATCTCCATCGCCCGGACCTTGGGGGCGCCGGAGAGCGTCCCTGCCGGGAAGCAGGCGGCGAGCACGTCAAAAGCGTCCTTGCCGGCGGCGAGCAGGCCCCGCACGTGGCTCACCAGGTGCATGACGTGCGAGTAGCGCTCCACCACCATGAACTCGGTCACCTCTACGCTCCCGATCCGGGCCACGCGGCCCACGTCGTTCCGGCCCAGGTCCACAAGCATCACGTGCTCGGCGCGCTCCTTGGGATCGGCGGCCATCTGGGCGGCGAGCGCCGCATCCTGGGCTTCGGTGGCCCCGCGCGGATGCGTGCCCGCGATGGGACGCTCCTCGATGCGCTCGTCCTCGAGGCGGACGAGCACTTCCGGGGAGGAGCCGACGACGCTGGTCTTGCCCAGGCGGAGGAAGAAGAGGTAGGGGGAGGGGTTGATGGTGCGCAGGGCGCGATACACCGTGAATGGATCGGCGGTGAGCTCGGTGTCGAGCCGGCGCGAGATCACGACCTGATACGCGTCGCCGGCGGCGATGTACTCCTTGGTCCGCCGCACCGCCTCCATGTAGGTCGCCTCGTCCATGGTGGAGGTGAAGCCGTCCTCGCCGAGCGCCACCAGCGGCTGCGGATCGGGAATCGTCAGCGGCGCGGGTGGACGGGCCGGCCGCGCGAGCTTGGCGAGGAGCATCCCGATCTTCACCGCGGCGGCATCGTAGGCGCGGTCCAGGGCGGCGGGATCGGTGCCTTCCACGTGCGCGTTGGCGATGACGAGGAGCCGGTGGCGAAGGTTGTCGAAGACGATCAGGGTGTCGGTGAGCATGAACACGGCGTCGGGCAGCCGGAGATCGTCCTTGGCGAGGCGGGGCAGCCGCTCGACGTGCCGCACGATATCGTAGGAGAAGAGTCCCACGGCGCCGCCCTGGAAGCGGGGCAGGCCCGGCACGGGAACGGGGGTGAAGCGCGAGAGCACGCTCCGCAGCCCCTCCAGGGGATTGTCCGTGGCCATCTCCTCGACGCGCCCGTCGGCGTGACGGAGGGTGATGCGGCCGCCCTTGGCGGTAAACACCATGAGCGGGTCGGAGCCCAGGAACGAATAGCGCGCCCACTTCTCGCCGCCCTCCACCGACTCCAGGAGGAACGCGTACGGCCCGGGCCGCAGACGGAGAAAGGCGGAGAGGGGAGTATCGAGGTCCGCGGCCAGCTCGGCGTAGACGGGAACGAGGTTTCCGCGCGTGGCCAGCGCCCGGAACTCCTCTCGCGTGGGGAAGAGGGGCGGGATGCGGGGCGCAGCCGGGGACATGGCGGGGCGGGACGTCAGCCGATGGCGTCCAGCTTCTTCTTGAGCTGGGCTTTGGGAACGGCGCCGACCACCTGGTCTACCACCGCGCCGCCCTTCATGAAGAGGATGGTCGGGATCGACCGAATCCCGTAGCGGGCGGCCAGGGAGGGGTTGTCGTCGACGTTCACCTTGGCGAGCCTCACCTTCCCGCTGGCCTCCCGGGTGAGCTCCTCCAGGGTAGGGGCGATGGCCCGGCAGGGGGCGCACCACTCCGCCCAGAAGTCCACCATGAGCAGTTCGGCGTGCTTGCCCACCTCGGCGTCGAAGTTCGCTTCGGTGAGGTGGAGGGCGCTATCGGCCATGAGCGTGGGTCTCCTTGTGGGGAAAAACCGCACGGCTACGCTAACATAGGCCCTCCCCAGCTGCAAGGTGGGCCCCTCCCGCGCTGCAAGTTGGGCGGGCCTCCCGGTCCCTCCCGGAGCCTCGCGCCCGGGGTCTAGCGGGCCATGCGCCCGCGTCGCCAGGCGAGCAGGGCCGCGCCGGCGACCAGCAGCGCGAGCGAGGCCGGCGCGGGGACCACCGCCTCGAGGAAGGCCGAGGCGAGCGCGGCGTGGCCGGCCGTGGTGGGATGGGCGCTGTCGAAGAACAGGTAGCCCTGGCATCCCGTGGCCAGGTCGGGGCTGACGATGCACGGCGTGGTGGTGTCGGTGAAGCCGAAGGCACCCGGATCGTCGAGCAGCTGATTCTGCTCGCCGAAGGTGTCGAAGAGCCGGACATCGAGTGCGAAGAGCGTCTCCAGCTGATCCATGGCCTGCGCCAGGCCCGCGTTGAAGCCCAGCGTCAGTGCCTCGAGGCCCGCCTGGGCTTCCGGTCCCTCCGCGATGGCGGAGGGCGTGCGCCCCAGATTCGCCAGGTTGGGGACCAGGAAGTGGGTGGCGCCGATCTGCGCCAGCGCGAGCACGTCGGCGGCGAGGTTCTGCACGGCCTGAGTGGCCGCCGTCTCCGGGTCATTGCCCTGGGCCAGCGCCAGGAAGAGATCATTGGGTCCGCCCCACACCATGAAGAGAGTGCGGTCCGGAACGAACGTGGGATTGCCGAGCGTGTAGCTCGCGATCTGCGCCGCGATCCCGGAGGTCGCTAGGACAGGGAAGCTCTGGATACCCGGGGGCAATTGATCTCGAAGTTGAAGTTGAGGATGCCGGTGGTCGCGCCGCCCACCGCGAAGTTCGTCCCCCCGACGGTGGAGCGCGCGAGCGGGACCCCGAGATGGCCCGCCAGGTACTCCGCCGCGACCGGGCCGTTCGAGAAGCGCTGGGCGTAGGGCGGGCTGGGGGGAAGATGCCGCCGCTCAGCGCGAAGGCATTGCCCATGTCGGACAGGCTGTCGCCGAAGACGACGAGGCCGTCCCACGGAGAGGCAACGGCCGCTACGGGCAGCAGGGACGACGAGCGCGCACGCGACGATGAAGCGAAAGCCCGGCGGTGATGTCCGCGGCATGGCAGCCTCCCGGTGCTCGGCGTTATCCGCGAGACGAGCCCGCGGTGACATAACCCTCACGGAGATCCTGCGCCCGCAGCTCCGGGTCGCGCTCCGCGGCGGGCCCGTAGCCGCCGCCGCCGGGCAAGCGAATCTCGACGAGATCGCCCGGCTGAAGCGTCAGCTCGGCCTTCGGATTGGCGGGCGCGCGGCCATTGACGCGCACCTCTCCCGGCGCCCCCGGCGCGCCGCCGAAGAAGCCCTGGGCGGGAATGCGCGTGCGGTCGCAGAGCAGCGAGCACGTGTACGCCCCGCGGGCGCGGACGCGGAAGGCGATCTCCTGGCCGAGGCCGCCACGGTAGCGCCCGTCGCCACCCGAGTCCGGGCGCAGCCCCTTGCGCTCGATGGTCAGCGGGGAGAGCGACTCGATGACCTCCGCGGGTGTGCCCAGCACGCCGGACGGGAACGCGGTGGCGGCGAGCCCGTCCTTGCTGGCGCGCGCGCCGGTACCGCCCGACGTGAAGACGACGAAGCTGAAGGGGCGCCCCCCCTCGTCCTTGCCCGCCACCTGCACGCCCCAGATGTTGGCGGATCCCTCGGCCATCACGCGGTCGGGCAGCGCCTCCTTGAGGGCGCCCGCGATGGCGTGGGGCAGGAAGTGGCCGACGACATGCCGGGCCGCGACCGGCGCGGGGTGGCGCGCGTTCAGAATGGAACCCTCAGGGGCGGTGATGCGGAGGGGGCGGAACGCCCCCTCGTTGTTCGGCACGTCCGGGCTCACGATGACCTTCGCGCCGTACGTGCTATAGGCCTCCGTGTAGTTCATCACCACGTTGATCCCGCGCCGGCTCTCCGGGGACGAGCCCGTGTAGTCGATGGCGAGCTCCTCCCCCCGCGCCTCGCAGCGCACCCGGATGGTGATGGGCTCGTCGAAGCCGTCGGAGGTCAGCGCGTACGTGTAGACGCCCGGCCGGAGCCGCGCGATCGACTCCCGCATCGCCCGCTCGGTGCGGCCGACGATCTCGTCGCCGAGCGGCTCGAGCCGCTCGAGGCCGAACTCGTCCATGAACTCGAGGAGCCGGTCGCCGCCGACGGCGCCCCCGGCGATCTGCGCGTGAAAGTCCCCCATCACCAGCTCGGGCAGGCGCACGTTGGCGCGGATGAGCGCGGCGAGCGTGGGATCGAGGCGGCCTCCGTCGTAGAGCTTCATGATGGGGATGTGGAGGCCTTCCTCGTAGACTTCGCGCGCCTCCGCGGAGAGGATGTGGCCCCCGATGTCGGCGGTGTGGCAGGTGGAGGCGAAGAGGGCCACGCACTGCGGCCCCGGAACACCGGCGTGGCGATGGTGACATCGTTGAGGTGCCCGGAGCCCTTCCAGGGATCGTTGGTGATGAGGACGTCGCCCGGGCGCAGGGCCTCGATCGGGATGGCGGCAAGCATGTGACGCACGCACAGCGCCATCGAGTTGATGTGACCCGGCGTGCCCGTCACCGCCTGGGCCAGCATCCAGCCCCGCCGATCGAAGACGCCGGCGGACAGGTCGCCCGCCTCCCGCACGATAGAGGTGAAGGACGTCCGCTGCAGCGCCGCCGCCTGCTCGTTCACCACCCCGACGAGGCGGTTCCAGCAGATGTCGAACGTGACGGGGTCCATGGGCGGGCTCACCGCCGCCTTCGTGCCGCGCGGCCCCGGCGCCCGATCACACAGGCCTCGTGGAGCGTGAGCGCGGCCGCCGGCGTCTGCATCCAGTCGGCGTAGTCCGCGAGGGCGGTCCGGCGCTCGGCCTCCTCGAGGTGGCCGGCGGCGACCATCTGGCGGCCGCGACTGTCGACGGTGAGCCGCCAGATTCCCGCCACCCTGAAGAAGTCCGGTTCGCCCGCGCGCACGACGACAACACGGGGTACCACCTGCACCTCGGCGAGCCCGGCAGCCTCGAAGGCCTGGGGGAGACGCGCGGCGAGGGCGTTGTCGAGCTGTCCCGCCGCGCGCCATTCGAGGAAGGCCGCGTAGAAGCGCGTCCAGGACGCGGGCGGGCGCGTCCAGTGGGCGCGGGTGTGGTCGTAGTCGAGCACGACCACGAGGCCACCCGGCCGCGCCGCCGCGATCATCGGCGCGAGGGCGCGCTCGGGGTGGGAGATCCACTGCAGCACGCGCGCGGCGCTGACGAGATCGAACTCGTCCTCCCAGCCTCCGTCGCGGATGTCGCCCTCGAGGAAGCTGAGGTTGGGGAGCGCGCCGGGCGGGCTCGCCTCCCGGGCGCTGGCGAGCATCTCGGGGTTCACGTCGAGCCCGACCGTCCGGCCGGGGAGCACGCGACGCGCCGTCTCGATGGTGAGCGTGCCCGGGCCGCACCCCACGTCGAGGACGTCCTGACCCGGACGCAGCAGGGCGAGGAGGTCGGGGTGGCTGTTGGCGAGCGTGCGCGCGGTCATGATGCCGAGCGCCTCGCGCGGGATGTAGGCGCGGTCCGCACGCGTGAGCATCAGGCGGGCTCCGCCACGAGCGTGCGGAAGGCATCGACGTGGACCCGGGCGCCGGGCCCGATGACGGTCGTCGACTCGCGTTCCTCCACGATGGCCGGCCCCGCAAAGGCGGCGCCGGGTGCGAGCGCGTAGCGGTCGTAGACGGGGGTGTCGATGTAGCCGGCGGCTTCGGGGAAGTACGCGCGTCGCGCTTGCTTGGGTTGGGCGCGCTTTATTTGATCTACGGTCGCCCCAAGGGGCGACCTTTGTAAGGTGGCTTCGCGTCTTTGGAATGGGCCCCCGCTAGTACCAGCAGAATTTCTGCCGCCAGCCTCCGGTTCCGGCCCGGAGACCACGAGGCGCCAGTTCAGGGCCTCGATGGCGACGCCCATCGGTGTCCGGTGATAGAGAGCGCGATAGGCCGACTCGAACCCGGCGGTGATGGTCTCGAGGGTCCCGCTGCCGAGCGTGTCCGCCGGCACCGGGCCTTCCACCTCGTGCCCCTGTCCGGCATAGCGCATCTCCGCGCTGCGCCGGAAGCGCATCTCGAAGTCGGCGACGCCGGCCTGGCGCAGCACCGTGCGGCCCTCCGCCTCCATCTCCGCGAACAGCCGGTTGACGTGGCTCCAGTCGGCCTGATCCAGGCGCTGGGGAGCGGTGCGGACGAAGTCGAAGGCCAGCGGCGCCGCGAGGAGCCCCAGTGCGGAGGCGGCGCCCGCCCCGAAGGGCACGAGGACGCGCGGTATCTTGAGGATGCGTCCCACATGCCAGGCGTGCACGGGACCCGCGCCCCCGAAGGCGAAGAGCGGATAGGCGCGCAGATCCTTGCCGCGCTCGATCCCGTGGATTCGCGCCGCTGCCGCCATGTTCTCGTTGACGACCAAGTGGATGTTCCACGCGGATCTGGCCAGGTCGGTGCCCATGGGTCCCCCGACCGTGTCGGTGATCGCCCGCCGCGCGGCCTCCACGTCCAGCCGCATCCGGCCGCCCAGGAAGAAATCGGGATCGAGATAGCCCAGCACGAGATCGGCGTCCGTGACGGTGGGCTCGCGGCCGCCCAGGCCATAGCACGCGGGGCCGGGGTCGGCGCCCGCGCTATCGGGACCGACTTTCAGGAGGCCCATGCGATCGAGGCGTGCGATGGATCCGCCTCCCGCCCCGATCTCGATGAGCTCGATGACGGGCACGCGAATGGGCAGTCCCGAGCCCCGCTTGAAGCGGTCGGCCCGCGCCACCTCGAACTCGCGCGCGAGCAGCGGCTCGCCCCCGTCGATGACGCAGGCCTTGGCGGTGGTGCCGCCCATGTCGAAGGAGAGCAGCCGTCCCTCGCCGGCGAGGCGGGCCGCGCGGGCGGCGGCGAGCGCGCCGGCGGCGGGCCCCGACTCAACGAGCCGGACGGGGACCCGCTTGGCGGTGGCCGGCGTCGCGATGCCGCCCGAGGAGAGCATGATATAGAACCGGCCCGGGATGCCCATGTCGGCGAGCTTGCGCTCGAGATCGTCGAGGTATCGGCCCATCAGCGGCATCACGTACACGTTGGCGACCGTGGTCGAGGTGCGCTCGTACTCGCGGATCTCCGGCACCACCTCCGAGGAGCGGGACACGGGCAGCCCCGGCGCCTCCGCGGCGACGAGCCGGGCGAGCGCCTGCTCGTGAGCGGGATTGCGATAGGCGTGGAGCAGCGAGATGGCGATGGCCTCGACGCCGTCGGCGAGCAGGGCGGCGATGGCTGCCCGTGCACCTGCAGCGTCCAGCGGCCGGACCACGCCGCCGTCGGCGCCGACGCGCTCCGGCACCTCGAGGCGCAGGTGGCGCGGCACCAACGGCGCGGGTGGGTCGATGAACAGGTCGTACATGTCGTACCGCCCCTCGCGGCCGATCTCGAGTGCGTCCCGGAAGCCGGCGGTGGTGAGGAGGCCGGTGCGCGCGCCTTTTCTCTCGATCAAGGCGTTGGTGGCCAGGGTGGTGCCGTGGATGAGAGAACGTACCCCTGCGGGCGCCGCGCCCGCTTCCTCCAGAAGCCGGAGCACGCCCTGCTCGACGGCCTGGGCGGGGTCCTTGGGTGTGGTGAGCAGCTTGCCCACGCGCACCTCGCCGGTGGCGTCATTGACCCAAACGAGGTCCGTGAAGGTGCCGCCGATGTCGACGCCGAGACGGCCGCGCGGGGAGCGAGCAGGCATGGCCCAGAGTCTAGGAGCGGCACCGGGGGCCGTCAACCGCCCGGCATTGCTGGGTCCGCGCGCCGCCCCTTGCTAGACTTTGCCCAGCGATGAGCCCCGAGCACGCGGTGCGGCTGGCGCGTCTGATCCTGCTCGCGGTGCTGGGCGGCGTGTATCTCTGGCTCGCCGCGGGCCGTCCGGTGACGGGGCGGCTGCGCGCGCTCTCCGCCGCGCTGCTCGTCGCGGCGGCGCTCTCCTATCCGAACTTCAGCCTGCTGCATCCGCAGCGGGGCACGCCGCCCGCCCCCGCCCACATCCACTACTGGGACAGCTTCCACTACTTCATGGGCGCCAAGTATCTACCGGAGCTCGGCTACACGCGTCTCTACGAGGCCACGCTCGTCGCCGGGCGCGAGCTCGGCGCTTTCGACTACGTCACGCACCTGCGCGATCTGGGCACCTACGGACTGCGAGAGGCCGCCACCGTCGACTCGGCCGCGGTGCGCGGCCGCTTCTCTCCCGAGCGCTGGGAGGCCTTCAAGCGTGACCTCCGCTACTTCGGTCCCCAGATCAACGAGTGGCGGGGCCTGCTCCAAGACCACGGCTACAACGATCCACCCCCCCGCGCCTTGCTGCTGCACCTGCTCGTCCGTGGCTTCCCCGCCGGCGCGTCCACCGTCACGCTCCTCACCTCGTTCGACTACTCTCTCATGCTGCTGGCCTTTGCGTTCGCGTGGTGGGGCTTCGGGTCCATGCCCGCCATCCTGGCCTTCGCGTTCCTCTGGCTGAGCCCGCTCGCGCGCTTCGACTTCATCGGGGGCTCGCTCCTGCGCTGGGACTGGCTCGCCGCGCTGGTGATGGGCGGCGCCGCCTTCTCGCGCGGCTGGTTCACGGCCGCCGGCTCGCTGCTCGGCTACGCCGCGCTGGCCCGGATCTTCCCTCTGCTCTTCCTGGTCCCGCTGCTGGTGAAGTGGGCGCGGGGCCGGCAGACGGGCACGGAAGCGGGGGCCGGCCGAAGCCTGATCGCCGCACTGGCCGTCCTCCTCATCGGGGGGGTCGCGCTGGCCACCGTGGGCGAGGAGGTCGTCTCTCTCACCGACTACGGCGCCAAGATTCGGCGCCACGGCGAAGGGGCCTTCGTTAACGCGGTGGGGCTGGGCGCCATGGTCGCCGCGTACTCCGCCCCCTGGACCCAGGGCTCCGACGGCAGCGTGTTCGTGTCCCACGCCGCCCTCATTGCCGCCCGCCCCGCCTCCTGGGCGCTGGGCCTCGCCGCGCTGCTCTACGCTGCGCTCGCGCTGCCGCTCGTCCTGCGCGCCAGGGCGCTCGAGAGCCTCATGTACGCCGTCCCCCTCCTCTACTGCGCGCTGTCCCCCACCGGCTACTACTACGGCTTCCTCGTCCTCCTCGTGCTCCTGCCCTGGCGGCACGGCCGCGCGGACACGGTGAGCCTCGTCGAGATGGCGCTGCTCGCCGGCGTCATGGCGGCGGCCTATGCCTTCGAGGCCGTCTCACGAGAGCTGCTCACGTTCTTCGCGGCGGTGTCGCTGCAGCTGGGGCTCTACTTCGTGCTCTGGATCGGCTTCGAGTACGCGCGCTTTTTTCGGCCTCCCGCGGCACGTCCCGCCGCTGACGTCATCGCGCATGACAGTGTCGGGCCCGGGACGCGCCTTCCGCGCTTGTAAGTTTCCCTGCCCCTGAGCGTCACCGCACGCCGCTGAAGTCCCGCGGGGGCTCGCTCGCCTCCAGTCTTCCAAGCCCACGACAGTATTGGGCGATCGGGGCTCGATCCCAGAGCCCGCGGGACCCGTCCGCGCACCGGCACCGGCGGTGACACCCCGTGGCCTCCCCCTTGCAGCGCACGGGGCCGGCTGCCGTCTGCGCGCACGCTCAGGGTGCGCGCAAGAACCCGAATGAGAGGACACGCTATGGGCAAGGTGATGGTCGTGGACGACGCGTACTCCGAGCTCACCATGATGGAGGGCATCCTCCGCACCGCCGGACACAAGGTGGTGACCCTGATCGACGGGGAGCGACTCGAGGACAAGGTCGCCGAGGAGCAGCCGGACGTGCTGCTGCTCGACATCGTCCTGCCCAAGCGGAACGGCTACGAGATCCTCCGGAGCATCAAGCGCGACGGGCGCACCAAGGACACCCCGGTGGTGGTGGTGAGCTCGAAGAACCAGGAAAGCGACCGGATCTGGGGGAAGCGCCAGGGCGCCGACGAGTACCTCGACAAGCCCTTCACCGCCGAGCAGCTGCTCGAGGCGGTGCGCCGCTTCGCGCCCTAGCGGGACGCGATGGCGTCCACGCGGGCCTGCGCCTTCACGCTCGGTGGTCACCGCTTCGCGGTGGACGTGGCGGAGGCGCGCGAGATGGTGATGTTCGACGCGATCACGCCGCTGCCCCTGGCGCCGGCCTTGGTGCTGGGGCTCGCGAACCTGCGCGGCACCGTGATGCCGGTGGTGGACCTGGCCCCGTTGCTTGGCCTGCCCGCTCGCGAGGCGAAGGGGCAGACGCTGGGCCTCGTGCTCGGTCACGGGCCGTGGACGGCGGCGGCGGTGGTGGACGCGGTGCTGGGGCTGGAACCCCTGGTGTCGCGTGACGGAGACACGGCGCCGCCGGCGGGCCCCGGCGGCCGCTTCGTGGGGGCGAGCGCCGCCGGCGACGATGGCTCGATCGCGGTCCTCGACGCGGGAGCGATGCTGAGCGCACTGCCCGGCGTCATGAGTGGCGCTCGAGCGTGAACCACTAGAGGCAAGGAGGCCGGTGATGGAGCGGCGGACGGTACTTCGACTGCTGTCGGCGGGACTCGGAAGCGGCATGGCGGGCGGCCTGGCGACCCGCGCGGGGGCCCAGGCGTCGAGCGCGGCGGCCCCCGCTCGCGCGGGCGCAATGGAGGTCACCGCGGTGCCCGGCGTCAGCGCGCGCGAGATCCGCGTGGGTATGAGCGCGGCCTTCAAGGGCACCGCGGCGGGGCTGGGCACCGAGTTCTTCCGCGGCGCCCAGGTCTACTACGACGAAGTGAACAGCCGCGGCGGGATCAACGGCCGCACGATCACCGTGGTGGCGCTCGACGACGGCTACGAGCCCACGCCTTGCATCCGCAACACCCTCCACCTGGTCGAGAAGGAGAACGTCTTCTTCCTGTCGAACTACGTGGGCACGCCGACCCTCACGCGGGCGCTGCCGGTGATCAAGCGGTACGCCGCCCAGCAGGTGATCCTGGTCGGCAACTTCACCGGCGCCCAGCCCCAGCGGGAGGCGCCCTATGTCGAGCACGTCTTCAACATCCGGGCTTCGTACCGCCAGGAGATGATGGCGCTCGTCGATCGCTTCTGGGACCAGGGGGCGCGGAAGTTCGGCGTCTTCTACCAGGTCGACGCCTACGGGCGCAGCGGCACCGACGGGGTCGCGCGCGGTCTGGCGCTCCGGGGCGCGCGCATCACCGCGGAAGCCACCTACCGCCGGGGCGCCAAGTTCGAGGACGACATGGCCCCCGCCGTTCAGGAGCTTCGCCGCGCCGGCGTCGACGTGGTCCTGTGCACCGGCGCCTACCAGGGCTGCGGCGCCTTCGTGCGCAGCGCGCGCGACCTCGGCTGGGGCGTGCCCATCGCCAACGTGTCCTTCGTGGGCTCGGACGCCATGCTCGCCCTGCTCGTGCAGCACGGCAAGGCCTCGGGGCGCGACTACACGCCGGCGCTCGTGAACTCCCAGGTGGTCCCCAGCTACGACGACATCAGCCTACCGGGCGTGGTCGAGTACCGGTCCCTCATGGAGCGGCACAAGCCCTCGGTGCCGAAAACCCGGCGCGATCCCAAGTACGCGCCGCAGAAGCTGTCCTTCATCAGCTTCGAGGGATTCGTCAACGCCAAGGTCATTGCGGAGGGTCTCCGGCGCGCCGGCGCCCACCCGACGCGGGCCGGCTTCCGCGGGGCCCTCGAAAGCATGCGCAACGTGGATCTCGGCATCGCCGCGCCCTTGAACTTCGGTCCCGAGCGACATCAGGGGCTCGACAGCGTCTACTTCACCCGGGTCGAGAACGGCCGCTGGGTTCCCGTCCACGACTGGAACTCTGCGGTCAAGGCGTAGCGAGGAGGAACGACGATGTCAGCGACGACGGAGCGGGGGCGAGGGAAGGTGGAGCCTGCGCGTGTGGCCGATCCAGCGCCGCCGCCCACCGCGGTGGTGCCGGCGCGTCCGGCGCGGGGCCCGTTCGGGCTCGCCGCCAAGATCACGATCTTCATGTTTCTCATCCTCGTACCCCTCGCCGCCCTGACGTGGTGGATATCGGTGCAGGCGCTCCGCGCCAATCTCACCGAGGAGTTCACCTCCAAGGGATCCGCCATCGCCAAGGGCCTCGCCAACTCCGGGGTGGACCTGATCCTCACGCGCGACGCCTCCACCGTGCAGGCGCAGGTGGACCAGGTGGCGGGCATCACCGGCGTGGCCTACGTGATGGTCTACGACCCCGGGAAGACGCTCATCGCTCACACCTTCGCGCCGTTCGTGCCGCCCGGCCTGGTGGACCAGAACATGGTGCCGGGGGACTGGTCGCAGAAGGTGCAGGACGTCACGTTCAAGGACCCCGCCGGCGGGAGCGACCGCGACGTCATCGATATCGCGGTGCCGGTGCTGGCCGGGCAGCTCGGCACCGTGCGCGTGGGGATGGACCGGTCCATCATCACCACCGCCGCCGTCCAGGCCGGCCGCAACCTCCTCCTGACCTTCGCGGGCTTCGCAGTGGCCGCCGCGCTGGCCGGGGTCGTCTTCGCCCGACAGGTCACGAGGCCGGTCACCCAGCTCGTCAAGATCGCGGAGCAGGTTGGTAAGGGCGACCTCTCCAAGCTCGCCCCCGTGCAGTCGCGGGACGAGATTGGCCAGCTCGCCGGCACCTTCAACGACTCCATCGTGCGGCTCCGGTCGCTCGTGCAGACGGTGGCCGAGCGCGACGCCGAGCGGCGGCAGCGTCAGGACCTCCAGGCCAATATCACCCGCTTCCTCGACGTGACGATGGACGTCTCCAAGGGCGACCTCACGCGGCGGGGCGAGGTGACCTCCGACGTGCTCGGGAGCGTGGTGGACTCAATCAACGTCATGGTGGGCGAGATCGCCACCATCCTGGTGGAGGTGCGCCAGGCCGCCCTGCAAGTGTCCGGCAGCGCGAACGACATGATCGTGTCGATGGGCCAGATCGAGACGGGCGCCCGCGCCCAGGCGCGCGACGCCATGCAGGCCACCGGCACCGCCGAGCAGCTCGGCACCTCCGCTCGCAGCGTCGCCGGCACCGCGGACGCCTCCGCGCGCGCCGCCCGCCAGGGCCTCGAGGCCGCCCAGCAGGGCGAGCAGGCGGTGCGCAACAGCCTCGAAGGTATGCAGCGCATCCGCGGCGAGGTGCAGGGGGTCTCCAAGAAGATCAAGAGCCTGGGTGATCGCTCACTCGAGATCTCGGACATCGTCAACACCATCGACGACATCGCCGCGCAGACGAACCTCCTCGCGCTGAACGCCGCGATCGAGGCGGCGGGCGCCGGCGAGGCGGGCCTCCGCTTCGCCGTCGTCGCCGACGAGGTGCGTAAGCTCGCTGAGCGCTCCGCGAAGGCCACCAGGGACATCGCGACCCTCATCAAGAACTTCCAGTCCGAAACGCATCAGGCGGTGGTCGCCATGGAGGAAGGCACCCGCGAAGTCGAGGCGGGCTATCGCGTCACCACCGAGGCCGGCGAGAGCCTCCGCCAGATCGCGGCGGTGTCCCAGAAGTCGGCAGGCCTGGCCCAGGAGATCTCGGTGTCGACCCAGGAGCAGGTCAAGGGCGCCGAGCACGTGGGCCACGCCGTCCAGGCCATCGCGGGCGTCGCCCTGCAGACGGAGCAGAGCGTGCTGCAGACCCGCAAGACGGTGGACGACCTCGTGCGGCTCGCCGACGAGCTCACGCGCGTGCTGTCGCGCTTCAAGCTTTCCGGATAAGAGGCGACGGGAGACCGCCGGACGGAGTCATGACGGAGCGGCCGGATCGGGAGTTCCTGCTGAGCATCTTCCTCATGGAGGCCTGGGACACGGTCTCCATCCTCGAGGACGGCGCTCCCGGTCTGTCCGCGGGCGGCGACGTCGAGCCGCTCCTGCTCGTCGCCCACCGGCTTCGCGGCGCCGCCGCGCTGCACGGCTTCCCCCGTCTTGCCGAGGAAGCCGCCGCGATCGAGGAGATGCTGGAGCGGGCCGCGTCGGCCGCCGAGACGGAGCGTACGGCCATCGGCGCCGCGCTCCCGGCGGCGGTGAGCCGGCTGCGCGAGGGGCTGGAGGGAGTGAGCGCCGGCCGGGACGAGCCAGCGGCACCCATTGACGAGCCAGCCGACCCCCTGGTGCCCCGGGGAGGTCTCGTCGAGGAGCTGGCCCGCTTCTTCGCCGCGAACGCGGACGTGCTGGAGTACTTCGGACCGGAGGCCGCCGAGCATCTCGACGCGATCACCCATTCGCTCCTGGCGATCGAGCGTGGGGCCGACCGGGACGCGGAGGCGGCGACGCTCTTTCGCGCCTTTCACACCCTCAAGGGCGCCGCCTTCACCGTCGGGTGCCGGGCCATCGGCGAATTCGCGCACCGGGTGGAAGATCTGCTCGTTGCCCTCCGGGAGGGGCGCCGGCCGTTCGCGCCCGGCACCGTGGACGCGATGCTGGCCAGCGCCGACGCCATCCGCCTCATGCTTGCCGCTCCCCAGCGTCCGCGCGGTCTCGAGGCCGCGGTGGACCGGGCGATGGGTCTGCTCGCCGAGCTCATGAGCCCGGCGGCGGCCGAGGTTGAGCAGGTTCCCACCGTCGCTGTTCCGGCCCCCGCCGTCCTGGCCCGGGTCGCGCCGATCGTCGCGGCGCCCGTCCGGACCGCGCTCGAGGCCGATCTTGCCCCCGCCCGCGCACCCGCGGGGACCCCGCGGGTCAGCATCCGGGTCGCCGTCGATCGCCTCGACTCCCTGATGAACCTGGTCGGCGAGCTGGTCGTCGCCCGCTCGCGCATGGACGAGCATCTGAGCCAGCTCGACCGCGTGGGCGAGCTCCTGCTCTGGAGCCGCTCGCGCATGGCCCAGGCGGTGCGGACCTTCGAGGGCAAGTATGAGTACACCGCGCTCCCCGCCCTGTCGGGCGCGCGCACCGGAGGCGGCGCCGGCGCCCCACCGGCGGCCCCGCCGTCCGCCCCCGTGGGAGGCGCCTTCGCCCACGACTTCGAGGAGCTCGAGTTCGACCGATACGACGATTTCAACATCCTGTCGCGGCGGGTCTCGGAGGTCTCCGCCGACGTGGGCGAGGTGCACAGCCAGCTCGCCGCCCTCGTGCGCGCCGTCCGCGAGGACGCGGCCCAGGTGCAGCGGCTGACGTGGGGGCTGCGCGGCGAGATCACGCGCTCCCGGCTCGTGCGCATCGGGACTCTGTTCGCGCGCTCCGTGCGCCAGGTCCGCGCCATCGCCCGCGACGCCGGCAAATCGGTGGATCTCCAGCTCGCGGGCGAAGGGGTGGAGCTCGACAACACCATCATCGAGCAGATCGCCGATCCCCTGCTGCACCTCGTGCAGAACGCGGTGTTCCACGGCATCGAGCCCGAGGACGAGCGGCGCGCCGGGGGCAAGCCTCCGCACGGCACCCTGCACCTGCGCGCCTACCAGGAGGGCGGCGCGGTGTTCGTCGAGATCGAGGATGACGGCCGCGGCATCGACACCGGCCGACTCCGGGCGAGCGCGGTGCGGGGCGGCCTCCTCGACGCGGCGGCGGCGGTGCGGCTCGGCGAGCGCGAGGCCCTCGCAGATCGCCCGGAAGTACGAGGTGCTGGCGATCACGCGCGACGGCAACTCGATCACCCTGGCCATGGCCGACCCGACCAACGTCTTCGCGCTCGACGACGTCGGCTTCATGACCGGCCTCACCGTGGTGCCGGTGGTGGCGCCGCAAAGCGCCATCCGCAAGGCCATCGAGCGGCTTTACGAGACGCAGGCGAGCGGCATCGCCGAGGTCATCTCGGAGATGGACGCCACCGTCGGCGACGTCGAGGTCGTCGAGGGCGAGGACGAGCAGTGGGCGAAGGCCGACATCTTCGAGCTGAAGGAGTCGGCGGACGAGGCCCCCGTCGTCCGGCTCGTCAACATGATCCTGGTGGACGCGATCCGCCGGGGGGCCTCCGACATCCATCTCGAGCCCTACGAGAAGGTGTTCCGGGTGCGCTTCCGCATCGACGGCGTGCTCCACGAGATCATGACCCCGCCCAAGCGCCTGGAGGCGGCCCTGACCTCCCGCGTGAAGATCATGTCGACCCTCGACATCGCCGAGCGCCGCTTGCCCCAGGACGGCCGCATCAAACTCCGCTACAACCAGCGCGAGATCGACTTCCGCGTCTCCACGCTCCCCACGATCTTCGGCGAGAAGACCGTCATGCGCATCCTGGACAAGGATGCCCTCCAGCTCGACCTCGCCATGCTCGGCTTCGATCCCTGGAGCCTGGAGCAGTTCACCCACGCCATCCATCAGCCCTACGGCATGATCCTGATCACCGGGCCCACCGGCTCCGGCAAGACCACGACGCTCTATTCGGCGATCCACACGATCAACTCGCCGGACGTGAACATCATGACGGCGGAAGATCCGGTCGAGTACAACCTGAAGGGCGTCAACCAGGTGCAGGTCAACGAGGGCATCGGGCGAACGTTCGCGGCCGCCCTCCGATCCTTCTTGAGACAGGACCCGGACATCATCCTCGTCGGCGAGACGCGGGATCTCGAGACCGCGCAGATCGGCATCCGGGCGGCCCTCACCGGCCACCTCGTCCTGACCACGCTGCACACCAACGACTGCCCCTCGACCGTCGCGCGGCTGCTCGACATGGGCATCCCGCCCTTCCTGGTCTCGTCCGCTCTGAGCTTGATCCTCGCCCAGCGGCTGGGCCGGAAGATCTGCAAGGACTGCAAGCAGCCCTATGAGGCGGACGAGGAGAGCCTGGTGCCCTATGGTCATGTCCCGCAAGGGCTGGGGCACGTCCAGTTCTACAAGGGCAAGGGGTGCCACGCCTGCAGCTTCACCGGCATGAAGGGTCGGGTGGCCATCTACGAGGTCATGCCGATCAACGAGCAGCTCCGCGAGCTGATCCTGCGCAACGCTCCCACCGCGGAGATCCGCGATATGGCGCTGGCGCAGGGCATGAAGACCCTGCGGCAGAACGCGCTGCAGAAGGTCCTCGACGGCGTGACGACGGTCGAGGAAGTGTTGCGCGTCACCGTCAGCTAACGCGGCGACCGTTCGTTCTGCGGACAACCGTGAGCGGTGGCGGGTGGGTGCCCGCTGCCTCGTGGGCACCACGAGGCACGCGTCCGCTGTCCCTTTGCGGCTGGGCTCCGTCCGGGCGGGATTCGCCCGCATACGGTCGCAGGGAAACGGGTCCCACGAGGCAGCGGGCACCCACCCGCCACCGCTCCGCATGGTCGGAGGCGAGCGGTCGCCGCTCCTCTAGGTCGTGAAGAGCACTTTCCCTCTCAAGGGGCGGGCGGCCGCTTCAACGATGGAGGTAGACGCGGAGGACGGGGAGTGGGGGGCGGGGTGGGGTCGCAAGGACCCATTTCCCGAAGACCGCACGCGGGCGAATCCCGCCCGGACGGAGCCCAGCCGCTGCGGGTCGAGCGGACGCGTGCCTTGTGGTCCGGCGACCCCACCCCGCCCCCCGCTCCCCGTCCGTGGGTGGAAACTCGAGCAGGACGACGACCGCGCACGCCGCGCGCGCGAGGCTAGAGGCGGCCGCCGGTGTGGTCGCCCGCGCGCCACGCGGACTGCAGCGTGTCGAGCGCCCGTCTGAACTCGCCGCGGACCGCGCCGACGTCGGCGCTGCGCTCGGCGAGGAACAGGACGAAGCCCATGGGGCTGGGGCCCAGGAAGAGGCTGCCCTCGTCCGCGGAGAAGAACGCGGTCGTGACCATGCCGCGGTTCAGCCGGTTCGTTCCCAGCTCGAGCTCGCGTCCGAGCGTGGTGGCGAGGGCGGCGAGCGGATCCACCGCCAGCTCCGCGGGCAGAGACGAGGCGATCACGAAGCCGTCGGAGGCGATGAGCAGGCCGCCACGGATGCCGGGGATACGGGCGAGGTCGCCGAGTATGCTCCGCACGGCGGCCGCGCGCGACGGGGCGCCGGAGGAGGTCGCCACCGGAGCGTGCGATTCGGGACTCACACTGTCGCTTCCGCGGTGAAGCGCTTCCAGAGCTCGGCGGTCTGGCCCTGGCCGATCGCCACCGGCACCTCGGGCGGCAGGGTCACGGCGAGGACCTGCCCGCCGTCGGTCTGGATGAACGTGGTGCCCGGATTGGCGGAGACGGCCGCGCGCCGGAGCGGGCCCAGGCCCGCGCGAGACAGCGTGGCCGCGCCGAGACTCGACACGCGGGTGAGGTGCGCGGCGAGCGCTTCGCGCGTGGCGGTGGCCGGGTGGGCGAAGACGACTCCGCCATCGGCGGCGAGGAGGTAGCACTCCCGGGTTCCTTCCGGCCGGGCGATCTGGGCGAGCCGGGCGGCCGTCGCACCCGTGGGCACCGGCGCGGCGGGCGCCGCCCCCGCGACGGAATGCGTCGCGTCGAGCAGCGCGAGGGCCTCGGGGGAGTCTGGATAGATGCGGAGCGCCCGTTCCAGGAGCTCGCGGGCGGTGCCGGGCTCGCCGCCCTCGAACGCGATCCGCGCGAGCCCGAGCAGCGCGCGCGGGTGCTCCGGATCGAGGCTGAGCACGGCACGGAAGGAGGCGCGAGCCGCCTCGCTCTCGCGCAGGGCGGCGTGGAAATAGCCGTCGAGCAGCTGGGCGAGCGTGCTCTTGGGGTCCCGGCTCAGTGCCTCGCGGACCAGCGCGGCGCCTTCCTCGAAGCGTCCCTCGCGAAACGGAGACGCTCGGCGCGCTGGAGGAGCTCGACGCTATTGACCGCCGGTCGCGGTCTCCGGATTCGCTTCCAGACGCGGGTCAGGAGGCCCACGGCGTCATGATAGCGGACGGGTACGCCCGCACCAATTTCCTAGCGCCTTCGGTCCGAGACGCGGCCCGACAGGTCGCGCAGATGCTGGAGAGTGGCCGGAGAGAGGAACGCCGCGAAGCCTGCGGGATCGCGCTGGCCATCGGCCACCGACTGCCGCATCCGGCCAATATCGCCGCCCGTGCCCTGGACGAGATCGGTGAATACCTGCGCGGCCAGCTCGTAGAACTCCTGGGTGAGCGCGGGGGAGCCCGTCATCGCCTGAATGTTCCGATCCATGGCCGCCGCCTCGGGATTGCCCGCGATCGCGGTGCCGCGGGCGGCGGGGTCCTGAAGCAGTCGGAGCACGGCGGCGAGGGCCTCGGCGGAGGACGCGTCCACCGACTGGGCGGCGACGGGAGTCGCGCCGAGGGCCAGCGCCACGCAGAGCGCGGCGGCCAGTCGGGCGAGGGGGAGGAGCGCTGTCCTCACTCCTCCAGCATAGCGCTAGAGGCGCGTTGTTCTCAGGGGGTCGTGGAAGCGAGGGAGCGCCGCAGGGCCTCCAGCCCGGCCTCGGCGACCTGGGTGTCCTGCTCCCCGTTGCCTCCGCTTACCCCGATGCCGCCCACCACCTGGCCCTCCACCTCGATGGGGAAGCCACCCACGAAGATGGCGAATCGGCCCGGGTGCATGGCGTGGATGCCAAAGGCCTCGTTCCCCGGCAGGGCGGGGCCGCCGGGAGGCTCGTTGAAGCGATGAGTGGGCCGCCGGTGTCCCGCCGCGGTGAAGGCCTTGGCCATGGCGATTTCCACGCCGGTGAGCCGGGCTCCGGTCATCCGGTGCAGGGCGATCGCGTGCCCACCATCGTCGCACACGCAGATCGTCTCCGTGGCGCCGATCGCCCGGGCGCGGCCTTCCGCGGCCTCCAGGATGACCTTGGCGTCCTCGAGCGTGAGCCGCTTGACCGTGATCATGGGACCTCCACGAAGACGCCGTCACCGACTATGCGGACGGGGTACGCCGGCACTTGGCCGCCGCGGACGGGGAACACGCACTGGCCCGTGCGGACGTCGTAGATCCAGCCGTGGAGGGGACAGGCCAGGCGCGGCCCGCTCAGTCGTCCCTCGCTCAGGCGCCCGCCCCGATGGGCGCAGACATCCCCGCATGCGAAGACGGCGTCACCTATGCGGGCCAGCACCATCCGGGTGCCCTCGACCTCCACCGCCAGTGGGCGTCCCACGGGGACGTCGGCGAGCGAGGCGACCCGGCGCTCGGCCACTCCTAGGCGTCTTCCTTCAGGACGAAGGCGCGGTGGAGCCCCGTCATGTACTGCCAGCGCATCTCGGTGGCCTCGCGGACGGCCTCCGCCGTCTCGGCCTGCCGCTCCGGGGTCGAGGCGTGGCGTTCCACGATCTGATAGCCGCGCTCGCCGTGCACCTCGTCGGCCTCGATGTGGATGGCGAAGAACTCCACCTCGTGGTCGGTGAAGCCGTAGTGGCTCTTCAGGGGAGGCAGGTTGCGCTTGTAGATGCCGGGCACCTGCGACTCCAGACCCACCAGCAGCCCCGCCGCCGCGATGTGAAAGGGCTTCATGGAAGTTTCGTAGCACCACGCGGTGAGGCCGCGCGTGCTCGCCAGCTGGCGCGTGCCCTCGACCTCGGCGCGGCTCACCCCGCATGCCTCCCCGAACCGGATGAGGAGATCGACGTGCTTCGTCCCCGACTCCTCCTCGATGATGTTCTCGAGCAGGAAGTCACGCGCGTCCGGATCAGGGCAGTTGCCGTAAATGGTGGCGCACCACCGGGGGAAGTGGGAGACGTACTGGTAGTGCTGGCAGACCCAGGACGCGAGCTGGCCGCGGGTCAGCTCGCCGGTGACCCACTTCTCCGTGAATGGGTTGAGACGGCTGTGGCGCGCGTTGACGGCATTCTCGAGCCGGGTGCGGAACGGGGTCGCGGTGGTCATGGCGAGCCTCCTCGTGTCGGTCCAGCGTCCGGAGGATAGGGACAGCGCCGAGCCAAGTCAAGGTCCGGGGCTATGCGGCCATACCGTTCCAGACCACCATGCCGGTTCCGGAGCGCCAGGCGACGGCGGGCATGTAGGCGAGCACGTCGGCGGGGCCGGTGGTGAACGCCATGGCCACGATCCATGCGAGCAGCTCCGCGGTGCCGCCGGAGCCCGCCTGCTCCATGCGCTCGAGCGTGCACTCGCGGAGCAGGGCGGCGTGGTCCCCGCGCTTCAGGAGCTCGAGGAACCAGAGGTCGAACTCCTCGTCCACCCAGAAGTAGCGCGGGCCGCCGGGCTCGTGGGAGAGCCCGCCGGTGCCGATCACCGCCACGCGCTCGCGTCCGGGGAAGGCGCGCACGATCTCCCGCAGGAGCACACCCACTTCATAGGCGCGGGCCGGCGTGGGGATGGGCGGCACCGTGCAGTTCATCGTGACGGGCACTACGGGGATGAGCATGGCCGGATTCAGGTAGTGCAGGGGGACGGAGATGCCGTCGTCGAACTGCATGTCGCGGAGATAGGCGAGGGTGAGTCGCTCGCGCGCTCCCGCGTTCACGAGGTGCCGCGCGAGCGCCGGATGGCCGGGGACCTCGTACTTGTCGAGCGCGAGCCACTCGTCGTACCAGTCGGCGGGCCCCACGTGCCGCTCCGCGATACCCACCGTGTACTCCGGCGTGTTGTTGATGGGCCAGTTCAGCAGGTGATCGTTGCTGAACATCAGGAGCACGTCGGGCCGAGAAACCTCGAGCCGCGTGCGCATCTCGTCGAGGGCCTTTCGCGCGAGGGCCTGCTGGTCGGGCGGTGCGGCGTCGAACCAGCCGGTGAGGCCCGGCGAGTGGGTGAGGGCCATGGCGGCGACGATCTCGGCCATGGCTAGCCTCCCTGGCCGCCACGCGCGGCGAGCCGCGCCTGGAGCTCGAGGGAGCGGGCGCTCTCCTCGGGATAGGCGCGCTTGTAGGCCTCGAGCGCGGGATGGGCGTTACTGTTGGCGGATGCGCCGAAGAAGAGACGCAGGATCTGGGGAACGTAGTACTGGTGCACGCCCAGCTCGTGCAGGCGCCGGACGTCCTTGTCCCGCAGGGCCTCGTACTCGGGGGCGCCGAGCCCGAACTCGTGGGCGAGCCCGGCGAGATCGGTGCGCCAGCGCTCCCGCAGCGCCGTGTCGCGCCGCACGTAGAACATCATCTCGTTGAGCGGAAGGGTCTTGTCGCAGCGATCCACGCTACCCATTGGCCGCCTGCTCCGCGCTCGCCTTGAGGACCTTGGGATTGACCTTCACGAACATGATCACGCAGCGGCCCGGCCCCGGATTGCGCACGTCGTGGAGCACGGCGTTGGGGAACTGCACGATGGCGCCCGCGGGCACCGCCACCTCGCGGCCGTCGATGGACATCTGCGCGGTGCCCTCCAGGACGAAGATGGCCTCTTCTTCCCGGGGATGCTGGTGCATCACGGTGGACTGTCCCGGCTCGTAGCAGGCGATCTCGGACCACAGCTGTTCCGTCTTGAACAGCATCTTCCGCACCCGCTTGTCGGGGGCGAAGTCCTTGAGCGCGTGGAGGTCGAAGACTTTCGCCACGCCGGTGCTGGTCGGTACCGCGGTGTCGTCCATCGAATCCCCCCTCATCGGCTCCCCCTCATCGGCTCCCCCCTCATCGGCTCCCCCCTCATCGGCTCCCCCCTCGCTCCCAGTATGCTACGCGCGCGTCACCGCCGCGATCGCGTCGCCGAGCGTGGAGACGGCCTCGTCGATCTCATCGTTCGTGATCATGAAGGGCGGTCCCACGAGGAGGAGATCCCCCGCGCCCTGGTCCTGGCCGCCCGAGGCGTAGACGACCACGCCCCGCCGCATGGCCTCGGCCTGGATGCGCTCCGCCATGCCCTCGCTGCCGGGATACGACGCGCGGGTCGCGCGGTCGGCCACGATCTCGACGGCGGTGAGGAGCCCGAGCCCGCGCACCTCGCCGACCGCGGGCAGGTCGAGGAGGCCGCCGAGGCGCTTCATGAGGTGGGCGCCCGCCGCCTCCGCCCGGGCCACGAGGCCGTGCTTCTCCACATAGCGCAGGACGGCCAGTCCCACAGCCGCCACCACCGGGTGATGGCTGTACGTGAAGCCGTGCGGGAAGCCGCCCCGCCCGCTCACCTCGTCGGCGAGCCGGCCCCGCGCCAGCACGGCGCCGCCGGGAATGTAGCCGCTCGTCACGCCCTTGCCGCACGTGATGATATCGGGCGACACACCGGGCCAGTGCTCGATGCCGAACCAGCGGCCGGTGCGGCCGACGCCGCTCATCACCTCGTCGGCGATGAAGAGCACACCGTGGCGGTCGCAGATCTCGCGAACCATCTGGTAGTAGCCCGGCGGGGGCACCACGCCGCCCGCGGAGGCGCCGACCACCGGCTCCGCGATGAAGGCGGCCACCGTGCCGGGACCTTCACGCCGTATCGTAGCGTCGAGCTCCTCCGCACAGGCCAGCGAGCACTGCTCGCCGCAGCCCTTGAGCGCGCAGCGGTACGGGTAGGGTGCGGGCACATGCGGGTAGGAGGCGAGCATCGGCGCGAACGGGCCGCGCATGATCGGCCGGCCCGACACCGCGAGGGCGCCCAACGACGCGCCGTGATACGAGGGCCAGCGGAACACGACCTTGTAGCGGCCGCGATCGCCCCGCGCGACGTGGACGGCGCGTGCGAGCTTGATGGCGGTCTCGGTGGCCTCGCTGCCGCCGGAGACGAGGAAGAGCCGTGCGTCCTCCATGGGCGCGCGTCGCGCCATCTCCCGCGCCAGCGCCTCGACGGTGGGCGAGGTGAATTCGGACCCATGCACGTAGGCGAGGCGCCCGGTCTGCTCCCGCGCGGCGTCGGCGATCTCGGCGACCCCGTGCCCGACCGACACCACCAAGGCGCCGCCGGAGGCGTCGATGTACCGCCGGCCCTCGCTGTCGTAGAGGTAGACGCCCTCGCCGCGGATGATCTCGGGATGGGGCGCGCTGGAGTGCCGACGGAAGACCGAGGACTGGCTCACGGGTGGCTCCTTGAGGATGGGCGTACGGGAGACTCTGCACGAAGAGGGCGCCCGTGTCGAGCGGGGGTGGCACGCCTCCTGCCGCCTGAGTGAAGCGGTTTGCTGCCCAGGTGGGACAGTGAGTGCTAAGCTCTCGAATTGTTGGACTTGTTTGGCCGGGCCCCCGGGGCGCCGGGTGACCAAGAATGCCATCGGGTTGACGCCGGGTGGCGGGCGAGGGGTATGCCGTCCGGTCGGGAATCGAGCGAGAGGACGATGACGACGGAGCTGGGACGGCGGCTGCTTCGCGACATGATCCGCATCCGGCGCACGGAAGAGACGCTGGCGGATCTCTATCCGGCCCAGGAGATGCGGACCCCCACCCGCTTCTCCATCGGCCAGGAGGCGGTGGCGGTGGGCGTGTGCGCCACGCTTGATCGGACCGATGCGATCTACAGCGGCCACCGCTGCCATGCCCACTACCTCGCCAAGGGCGGCGATCTCGACGCCATGGTCGCGGAGCTCTACGGCAAGGAGACCGGCTGCGCGCGCGGGCGCGGCGGCTCCGTCCACCTGAGCGATCCCGACGCGGGGGTGCTGGCCTCCTCCGCCATTCTCGGGCAGACCATGGCGGTCGCCGCCGGCACCGCGCTGGCCTTCGCCATGGATCGGCTTCCGCGCGTGGTCGTGTGCTTCTTCGGCGACGGCACCGTGGAGGAGGGCATCTTCCACGAGACGCTGAACTTCGCCGTGGTGAAAAAGATCCCCGTGCTGTTCGTGTGCGAGAACAACGGCTACTCGACTCACACGCGCCTCGATGTGCGCCAGCCCGCGGGGGTGACGATACACACGCGCGCCGCTGCGTACGGCATGCCGGCGCAGGCGGTCGACGGCAACGACGTGTTCGCGGTCTACGAGGCCGCCGCCGCCGCGGCGGCGCGGTGCCGCCGCGGCGAAGGGCCCGCCTTTCTCGAGTGCGCGACGTACCGCTGGCGCGAGCACGTGGGGCCCCTCTGGGACTATGACAAGGGCTACCGCACCAAGGCGGAGGTGGACGCGTGGATCGCGCGCTGCCCCATCGAGTCCGCGGCGCGGCGCCTCATCGGCGAGGGCGCCTGCACCCAGGCCGACGTGGACGCCATGGCGCGCGCGAGCCAGGCCGAGGTCGACCGCGCGGTGACCGCCGCCAAGGCGGCGCCGTTTCCGGCCGTCGAAGACCTCACCCTGGGGACCTACTGAGATGGCGACCACGCGGCGACTCACCTACGGGCAGGCCATCAGTGAAGCGACCGTGCAGTGCATGGAGGCCGATCCCAGCATCTTCATCGCTGGCATCGGCGTCGACGACTTCAAGGGCATTTTCGGCACCACTCTCGAGGCGCACCGCCGCTTCGGCGACGCCCGCGTCTTCGAAATTCCGAACGGCGAGAACGCCATGACCGGCATCGCCATCGGGGCGGCGGCGGTTGGAAAGCGACCGTTGGTGGTCCACCCGCGGAACGACTTCATGTTCCTGTGCATGGATCAGCTCGCCAACCTCGCCGCGAAGTGGCGGTACATGTTCGCCAACGGCACCGGCGTGCCCATCGTGCTGCGCGGCATCGTGGGCCGCGGCTGGGGGCAGGGGGCTACGCACTCGCAGAGCCTGCAGGCGATGTTCGCGCACTTCCCCGGTCTCCACGTGGGCCTGCCCGCGACCCCCGCCGACGCCAAGGGGCTGCTGGTGAGCGCGCTGCGGGGGCGCGCCCCCGTCGTGCTCCTGGAGAACCGCGCGCTCTACGAGCTCGAGGGTGAGGTGCCGGTCGGCCTCGAGGCGGTACCGTTCGGCAAGGGCGCGGTGACCCGGCCGGGCAAGGACATCACGATCGTGGGCATCTCGCTGATGGCCTACGAGGCGCTCCGCGCCGCCCAGCTCCTCGCCGAGCAGGGCGTGGACGCCGAGGTGATCGATCTGCGGAGCGTGCGGCCGCTGGACGAGGAGATTGTGCTCACGTCGCTCCGAAAGACCGGGCGCCTCGTGGTCGCGGACACGAGCTGGGCCCTCTGCGGCGTGTCCGCCGAGGTCGCGGCGGTGGCGGCGGAGAAGGGCTTCGCCTCGCTCAGGGCACCGGTGCGTCGGGTCACGCCACCCGACTCGCCCGCACCCGTCTCGAAGCCGCTCGAGGACGCGTTCCACCCGAATCCGCTCACGATCGCCCGCGCCTGCCTCGATGTGCTCAAGACGGGGTCGGCGGCGGCGAAGGGCGTGACCGACGTGCAGGCGACGTTCGCGGGGCCGTACTGAGATGGAGCCCGGGCGTCGCGTCTCGGAACTCCACGGCATACTCGTCGTCGGTGAAGGGGCGGTCATAGAGCACCAAGAATCGGCCCACGCGGGCCACCGCGGCCGCGAGCACGAAGAGGGCGACCAGGCCGAGTGCCCGCTCCGGGCGGCTTAGCGCAGTGAGTGACGCCCAGAAGCGGGCGAGGGCGGGACCGAGCACGGGCGCCACGCTATAGCCCAGCAGGCACGAGGCGGGAAACAGCAGGAGCGCGTGCCCGAGCCAGAAGAGGATCTCGCCCGGTGAGCTGGCGTTCAGCGCCGTGTGGAACGTGATCCTCAGTCCCGCTGCCGTGTTGTGCAGTCCGAAGAACACGAAGATCAGGAAGCCGCCCGCCAGTCCGGCGACCAGTCGGCCGGCGGCGGCGCTCACCGGTCTGCCGTGAGATAGGACGAGACGAAGGTGGAGGAACCCGCCTCAGCGGCAAAGCGGTCTCGTCGGAAGGGAGCGAGGGAAACCGGGGGCGTCACGCCGGTCACGAGGGCCGCCATCATCTCGCCCACGGCGGGAGCCAGCTTGAAGCCATGCCCCGACATGCCCGCCGCGACATAGAGCCCCCGCAGCGGCGATTCGTCGAGAATCGGCATCCAGTCCGGCGTGATGTCGAAGGCGCCGGCATAGCCGTGGCTGAAGCGCGCGTCGGCGAGGGTGGGGATGGCGCGCGCGGTCCGCGCGAGGACTGCGCTGGCCTCGTCGAAGCCGGCCTCGCTCCCCAGAAGATCAGCGTCCATGGGGTGCTCGGTCTCGTCGTCGGTGAGCGAGCCCGTCAGGGTAAGCTCGCCCGTCTCGGGGCGCGCGTAAGAGCCGCCCGCGAGATCCAGGTACACGGTGTGGGCGGGGCCGAAGCTGGCGTCGCGCTTCACGATGAACACGGGATGGCGCCCGATGATGATGGGCAGCTCGTGCCCGGCGAGGCGCGCGACGCGGGGGGACCAGAGGCCGGCGGCGTTGATGACCACGGGGGCGTCAATGTGGTCACCGGCGGCGGTGTCCACGCCGATCACGCGTGCGCCGAAGGCGCGGACGGCAACCACCTCCACCCCCTGCTCGATCACCACCCCCCGCTTCCGCGAGGCGTCCGCATAGCCGGCGGTGACCGCCGAGGGATCGCCGTAGCCCGAGCCCGGCTCCCACAAGAGCGCGCCGAGACCGGCGGGGTCGATCCGGGCCTCGATGCGCCCGAGGTCGCCCGGCTCGACGATCTCGGCCCGGATTCCCACCGAGCGCTGGAGCGCCAGCGTCTTCTCGAGGGTCGGCCGCATGGCAGGGGAGACGCCGATGAGGACCCCCGAGCGCACGAAGCCGGACGCGCCCCCCACCGCCTCGCCGAAGCGCTCGAAGACGGCGAGGGAGCGCAGCACCATCTCGCTCGCCTCACGCGTCGGATACAGTTGGCGGATAATTCCGACCGATCGGCCGGTGCCGCCCGCACCCACGAACTTCTTCTCCAGGACCAGCACGCGCTTGAGACCGAGCCCGGCAAGCTGGAACGCGGTGGAGACGCCGGTGATGCCGCCCCCGATGATGATGGCGTCGGCCGCGCGACGGGTCACGGCCCCCTCACCCTGCCCTCTCGCCCATGGGGGGAGAGGGTTGGGGTGAGGGGGTCAGGAGGCGTACAGGATCGCCGCGCCGTATCGGCCCCGTCCGCAGCACCCGCGCGTAGACGCGACTGGTGCCGGGGTGCCGCTTCTGCGAGACGCGGCCGTAGTTGCCGCCCGCGAACGAGGTGCGGATGTTCAGGCAGGGGCTCGTGTAGCGGGTGACCTCCACGAGCACGTCCTCCCCCAGGAGCAGGCGCGCGCCGGGCGTCACCGTTTCCCAGTCAAGGCCCTCGACGGTCAGGTTCTCGCCGATATGGCCGGGCTGTATGGGGTGCCCCTCGTCCTGCAGCGCCCGGATCAACTCCATGGAGAAGAGGCAGAGGGCCCGGTCGGGGCCGCCGTGGTGCGCGAGATCGCGCTGCGCGTCCCCGGCGAGGCCTCCCGACGTGACGTCCGCTTGCTCCACCGGGCGCTTGGGCACGCCGCCCGGCGACACGCTGATCTGGACGATGCGTCCGGACGCGCTCAGAGCAGGACCTCGGTGCCCAGGTTACTCTCCACAGCTCGATCATAAGCCAGGCGCGCCGTAGCCGTGTCTTCCAGGGCGAACCCGACGGACTTGAAGAAGGTGATCTCGTCGCGTGTGGTCCGCCCCCGCTTCCGCCGGGCGACCAGCTCGGCCAGCTCGGCCCGGACATGCCGGCGCGTGATGGCGCCCGCCTTGAAGGGGACGAGGATGTCGCCCGCCTCTTCCCAGGCGCCCTCGTAGGTGTCCACCACCACGTGGGCCCGGCGCACGAGCGCGGTGTCCACCTCTCGCGCGTGGGGCCGGAACGCGCCCACCGCGTCCACGTGGGTGCCGGGTCGCACATCGCGCCCGTCGAAGACGGGGCGGGCCGAGGTGGTCGCACACGTGACGATGTCGGCTTCCGCCACCGCCGCCCGCCGGTCGCGCGTGACCTCCACGGGGATGCCCAGCTCGCGCGTCATCAGCTCGGCGAACGCGCTGGCCCGGTCCGGGCTGCGCCCCACCACGCGGACCCGCTCGAGCGGGAAGACGGCTCGGAGACAGTGGAGCTGATAGCGGGCCTGCACACCCGCGCCGAAGCAGGCCACCGTCTTGCTGTCACGCCGCGCGAGATAGCGCGCGGCCAGCGCGGAGGCGGCGCCGGTGCGAATGGCGGTGAGGAAGGCCGCCTCCATGAAGGCGAGCGGTGCTCCCGTCTCGGGATCGGTCAGGAGATAGGTGGCGTAGATGATCGGGAGGCCGCGCTTCCGGTTCGCCTCCGTCACCGTGATGAGCTTGGTGCCGAGCGCGCGCTGCCGCGGGAGACTCCCCACCATGCAGAGGAAGAGCCCGGAGCCCCGCATGGGCAGGATCGCCCGAGGCAAGGTGCGTGCCCGCCCCGCGGCGGCCTCGCGGAACGCGCCCTCGACGGCAGCGATGACGTCGGCGGGGGCGAGCAGCCGCTCGAGGTCGCCGCCGCTCAGAATGCGCATCAGGCGGCGCCGGCGGCCTTCCGCTTGATCATCCGCTTGACCTGGGCCTCCAGCACCACTTCACCACGTTGATTCGTCACGGTGTGGGTATAGGTGACGATGCCCCGGTCCGGCTTCTTGGTCTCGCGCTTGTCCGCGATGGTGACGGCCACGCGAATGGTGTCGCCCGCGAGCACGGGGGACACGATCTTGATCTCCCCGCCCAGGTAGGACATCCCGGTGCCGTGGATCAGCCCCGTCTGCATGATGAGCCCTTCCGACAGCGAGAAGGTGAACGCCCCCGGCGACGGGCGGCCCTTGAACACCGACTCGCGGGCCACGTACTCCATGTCGAGGAACAGGGGCTCGTTGAATCCGCAGAGGTTGACGTAGGCGCAGATGTCCGCCTCGGACACCGTGCGGGCGAGGGTGTCGTAGCGGGCGCCGACCTGATGCTCCTCGAACGTCAGTCCATGGGTGCGCATGGTGGGATCTCCGTGGGGGTCTCGGGTCAGGCCTCGCCCAGGTAGGCGCGGCGCACGTCGGGATTGCCGGCGAGCTCGGCGGCCGGCCCCTGCAAGGCGACCGCGCCCGTCTCGAGCACGTAGGCGCGCCCGGCGATGGACAGCGCCATCGCCGCGTTCTGCTCCACCAGGAGGATGGTCACGCCCTGCCGGTTAATGGTCTGCACGGTCTCGAAGATCTGCTCGACGAGGACGGGGGCCAGCCCCATGGACGGCTCGTCGAGAAGGAGCAGGCGCGGGCGCGCCATGAGGGCGCGGCCGATGGCGAGCATCTGCTGCTCGCCGCCCGAGAGCGTGCCCGCCACCTGCACGCGGCGCTCCTTGAGCCGGGGAAACGTGGTGAAAACCCGCTCCACATCGTCGGCGACGCCGCGATCGGAGCGCGTGTAGGCGCCCATTTCGAGGTTCTCGAACACGGTGAGCCGGTTGAAGATGCGCCGCCCTTCGGGCGCATGGGTGATGCCGCGGAGCACGATGTCGTGGGCGGCGATGCCGAGGAGCGACTTCCCCTCCAGGCGCACGTCGCCGTTCCGGGCGGCGAGGAGCCCCGAGAGGGTCTTCAGCGTGGTGGTCTTGCCGGCGCCGTTGTTGCCGAGGAGCGTGACGATCTCGCCCTGGGCGACCCCGAATGACACGCCCTTGAGCGCGTGGATCTCCCCGTAGTAGACGTGGAGGTCCCGCACCTCCAGCATGACGTCAGCCACCGGCGCTGCCCGCCGCGGGCGCCCACTTCTTCCGGCCGAGATACGCCTCGATCACGCGCGGGTTCCGTTGCACGTCCATCGCCTCTCCCTCCGCGATCTTCTGTCCGTAGTCGAGCACGGTGACGCGGTCGGAGACTTCCATCACCACCCGCATGTTGTGCTCGATGAGGAGCACGGTGAGGGCGAGTTCGCGGACGAGCCGGCGGAGCAGGGCCATGAGCCCGCGGGCCTCGCCCTGGGTCATTCCGGCGGTGGGCTCGTCGAGCAGGAGGAGCGAGGGGCGGGAGGCGAGCGCGCGGCCGATCTCCAGCCGGCGCTGGTCGCCGTAGGGCAGATTGCGCGCGAGCTCGTTGGCCTTGGCGCGCAGCCCCACGAGGGACAGGAGCTCGGCCGCCCGCTCCCACAGGCCGGATTCCTCCCGGCTCCAGCGCGGCCCCCGCCCGAGCACGTCCCACAGTCCCAGGGGGACGCGGCAGTGCATGCCGACCAGCACGTTCTCCGCCGTCGTCATGTTGGAGAAGAGGCGGATGTTCTGGAACGTGCGGCAGATGCCGAGCTGGGTGATCTGGTCGGGGCGCTTGCCCAGCACCGGCGTGCCGCGGAATGCGACGGCGCCCTCCTCGGGGACGTAGATGCCGGTGAACACATTGAAGAACGTGGTCTTGCCCGCTCCGTTGGGGCCGATGATGGAGGCGATCTGGCCCTCCTCAAGCGCGAAGTCCACGTTGTCGAGCGCGGTGAGGCCCCCGAATCGCTTGGTGATCCCCCGCGCCTCGAGGATGACGGCCATCGGCTAGCGGGGCTCGCTCGGCCCGTCGGTGAGCTCGCGGTGGCGCCGGCGGGCGGGAAGGATCCCCTGCGGCCGGAAGATCATCATGAGGACAAGGATCAACCCGAAGACCATCCGCTCGTACTTGGCCGGCTCGAGCTGGGTAGGCAGGTTGGTGAGGCTCCAGCCGAAGATGGTGGTGCCGGCATTGCGCAGCTCGTTGAGCCACAGGGACAGGCCCTTGAGCACCTGCAGGTTCAGCACGGTGACCACGGTGGCGCCGAGGATCGCGCCGGGGATGGAGCCCATGCCACCCAGGATGACCATCGCGAGCACCCCGATGGACTCCATGAAGGTGAACGACTCGGGGTTGATAAACACCTGCTTCGCCGAGAAGAGCACCCCCACCGCCCCCGCGAAGGAAGCCCCGCAGGCGAAGGCGAGCAGCTTGGTGCGGACCAGCGGCACCCCCATGGCCTGGGCGGCCGTCTGATCCTCGCGGATGGCCTCCCAGGCGCGCCCGATGTGCGAGTCCTCGAGGCGGCGGTTCACGAGCACGGTCACACCCACGATGGCGAGCACCAGGAAGTAGAGGTAGAGGGGGTAGATCACGTTGGGATCGGAATCGATCCCCATCCATCGGAGGACGGGGTCGAAGAAGATGGGCGGGCGCGAGATGGGCGTAACCCCCTTGGGGCCATTGGTGAAGTTGATGGGCTTGTCGAGATTGTTGGCGAGGACGCGGATCACCTCGCCGAAGCCGAGCGTCACGATCGCGAGATAGTCGCCGTGCAGCCGCAGGACGGGCAGCCCGAGCAGAATGCCGGCGCCCGCCGCCATGCCCACGCCGAGGAGCAAGAACAGGAAGAACCAGCCCGAGGGCAGGGGAAAAAAGCCGCCCGCGAGGAACTGATTGGCCTGGGGTGAGCCGAATATGGCCCAGGTATAGGCGCCCACGGCGAAGAAGGCGACGTAGCCGAGGTCGAGAAGGCCGGCGAGGCCGACCACGATGTTGAGCCCCAGCGCGAGCGCCACGAAGATCCCGACCTGGATGGCGATTTCGAGGTAGTAGCCGTTGATCGATCCCAGCACCGGCATGAGGACGGCGAGGGTCAGGGCGGCGAGGGCGCCCTTCAGCCAGGCCGGCATGCGCGCGAAGTAGAGGACGAGGATCGAGGCCTGGAAGAGCATGAAGGCCACGATCGAGCGCGGGAAATGCGAGACGGCGTAGGCGGTGACCGCGATGAGCCCGATCGCGATGACGATCGCCGAGGCGGGCGTGTCGAGCAGGCGCTTCACCATGGCTCTCGCTCCGCTCGGGAACCCATTTCCATATCCGCTCGGCTCGCCTTTGGCTGCGCCTCGCCCGCCTCGCTCCGCTCGGCAGCCTCCTCCATATTCGCTCGGCTCGCCTTCGGCTGCGCCTCGCCCATCAGGCGCGCTCCCGGACCACTTCGCCGAGGAGGCCCTTGGGGCGGAAGATCAGGATGAGGATGAGGATAGAGAACGCGAAGATGTCCTTGTACTCCGCACCGAAGGCCCCGCCGGTGAGGAGGGAGAGATAGGAGGCGGCGAAGGCCTCCAGGAGGCCCAGCACGAGCCCACCCAGCATGGCACCGGGAATGTTGCCAATGCCACCCAGCACCGCCGCCGTGAACGCCTTCAGGCCGGGGATGAAGCCGGTGTAGGGGTTGACCAGGCTGTACTGCACGCCGAAGAGCACCCCCGCCGCGCCACCCATCGCGCCGCCGATCAGGAATGTGAGCGAGATCATCCGGTTCACGTTGATGCCCATCAGGCTCGCGGTGCCCTGGTCCTCCGCCACTGCGCGGATGGCCTTGCCGATCTTGGTCCAGTTCACGAGGGCGTGGAGCCCCCACAGCATGAGCAGGGAGGCCACGATCACCACCAGCGATTTCACCGACACGTCGATGGTCTCGGTCAAGTTGAAGCGGAGATTGAGGGTGTCCATCGTCGGGTAGACGAGGTTGAACGCGTTCCGCCAGATGCTTTCGAAGAGCCGCACCGCGTCCTGGAGGAAGAACGAGACGCCGATCGCGGAGATCAGCGGAATCAAGCGGGGCGCGCCGCGGAGCGGGCGATAGGCGACCCGCTCCACGGTGACGGCGAGGAGCCCGCTCGCGAGCATGCCCACCAGGAGGACCACGAGCAGAATGAGGAACGGCGAGATGAGGTCGAGCCAGCCGAGCGCCTTGAAGGTCAGGAGAACCTCCACGCCCACGAAGGCGCCCACCACGAAGATCTCGGAGTGCGCGAAGTTGATGAACTCGAGCACCCCGTAGACCATCGTGTACCCGAGGGCGATCAGGGCGTACATGAAGCCGAGGATCAGGCCGTCCAGCAGGACCTGGGGGAAGATGGCGACGAGAAGCTCGAAATCCATGGGCCTACAAATGGAGAAGGGGAGGGGCCGTTAGCCGGCCCCTCCCCTTCGGGGGTGCATGCGGAGGCTTACTTCTTGAGCGGCGGAGCCGCGATGGTCAGCGTCTTGATCGGCTTGTTGTCGCCCCACTTGGCCGGGTCCTCGGAGGCCACCTGGAGCACGAAGTACTGCGCCTTCTTGGGGTCGCCCTTGTCGTCGAACTCCACCGTGCCGGTGAGGCCGGTGTGCTTGGTCTTGCGGACGGCCACCGAGACCTGCTCGCGGCTGGGGACCTTGCCACCGGCCGCCTTGGCCGCGGCCTCGATGCCCTTGAGCCCGATGGCGGCGGAGTCATACGCCTGCGCCGCGAACGGCTCCGGATCCTTCTTGAACTTGTCCTTGTATTCTTTCGCGAAGGCCGCCGCGTCCTTGTACACGGTCACCGGACCGGCCACCGACGTGTAGAACATCCCCTTCACCGCGGGGCCCGCGATCTTGGTGAGGTCGGACGAATCCATGCCGTCCGGCCCCATGAAGGTCGCCTTGATGCCCTTCTCGCGCGCCTGCTTGAAGAACGGGGCTGCCTGATCGTAGATGCCGCCGAAGTAGATCAGGTCGGGATTCTTGGCCTTGACCGGGGTGAGGATGGGATCGAAGTTCGACTTCTCCTCGGTGCCCTCGAAGCCGATGATCTTGATGCCCTTCTTCTCGGCGTCGGCCTTGAAGAACTCCGCTACGCCCTGCCCGTAGGTGGTCTTGTCGTGCATCACGTAGGCCGTCTTCCAGCCCTTGGACTTGGCGAACTCCGCGCCCACCGAGCCCTGCACGTCGTCGCGGCCGCACACGCGGCTCACGTTGAGGTAGTTGCGGTCGGTGACGGTGGGGTTGGTGTTGGCGGGGGAGATCATCGCCAGCTGCGACTCCTTGTACTTCTCGGAGGACGGGATGGCGACGCCCGAGTTGAGGTGCCCGACGACGAGGAGGATGTCCTTGTCGGCGATGATGTTGGCGGCGTTGGCGACCCCGACGTCCGGCTTGGCCTGATCGTCGAAGGGGACCAGCTCGACCTTGAAGCCCATCTTCTCGAGAGGCCCCTTGAGCTTGTCGACGGCGAGCTGGGTGCCGAGCTTGATGCCTTCGCCCAGCGCGGCCTGGCCGCCCGACAGCGGGCTCTGCGTGGCGATCTTGATCGTGCCCTTGGACTGGGCAGGTGCGTCGGCGCCCCACGGCAGCACCAGCGCGAGCGCCGCCAGGGCCACCAGGACGAACCGGAACCGTGCGTTTCTCATTGCTTCATTCCTCCAAGACGACGGCGAGTTGGGGGTTGAGGGCGAGTGCATTATAGCGATTTTTGCAGGTCCGTCAACGGTCGCGCCCGAGGGGGCCCGGGGAGCCGATCGCGCTGAGGAATCGCGCGGTTGCCGCCTGCGGATCGGGTGCCCCGCACACCCCCGAGATGACGGCGGCGGCGTCGGCGCCGGCGGCCATCACCTCGCCCACATTGGTCTCGGTGATCCCGCCGATAGCGACGAGGGGCACGGCGACATCCGGCCGTACCCGCCGGAGCAGAGCGGGGCCGACGAGCTGGAACCCCACCTTGGTCGCGGTGGGGAACATGCTGCCGACCGCCACGTAGTCGGCCCCGTCGGCGACCGCCTGCCGGGCCTGCTCGGGATCGTGAGTGGAGACGCCCAGGATCATCGGCCGAGGCACGATGCGCCGCGCCGCCGCCGCCGGCAGATCGTCCTGGCCGACGTGCAGGCCGTCGGCATCCACCGCGAGCGCGAGGTCGGCCCGGTCGTTGACGATGAAGAGCGCGCCCGCCGCCCGGCACCGCAAGCGGAGCGCGCGCGCCACGGGGAGGAGATCCGCCATCGGGCGGGTCTTGTCGCGGAGCTGGACGATCCGGGCGCCGCCCGCGAGCACGGCCTCGAGGAGGTCGGGCAGGGCGCGCCCGCGTGCCGCCTCGGGGTCGAGGATCACGTAGAGCGGCGACGGCAGGCGCACGCTAGAGCGCGTGCTCGAGGCGCGGGAGGGAGAACTCGCCGGAGACGAACGCGGGATCGGACAGGAGCTTCTGGTGGTACGGGATGGTGGTCTTGACGCCCTCGATCACCGTCTCGGCGAGCGCTCGCTGCATGCGGGCAATGGACTCCGCGCGGTCGGCGCCGTGCACGATGATCTTGGCGATGAGCGAGTCGTAGTGGGGCGGCACCGAGTAGCCGGCGAAGAGGTGACTGTCCACGCGCACGTTGCGACCGCCCGGCGGCACCCACACCGTGACGCGGCCGGGGGAGGGCACGAACGTCTCGGGGTCCTCCGCGTTGATCCGGCACTCGAGCGCGTGGCCGTTGAACCGGATCGACTCCTGCTTGTACCCGAGCGAGTCCCCGGCGGCGATGCGGATCTGCTCGCGGACGAGGTCGAGGCCGGTGACGAACTCAGTGACGGGATGCTCGACCTGGATGCGCGTGTTCATCTCGATGAAGTAGAAGCGGCCGTCGCGCGCCACGAGGAACTCGACGGTGCCTGCGGAGACGTAGTTCACCGCGTTGGCGACGGCGAGGGCGGCCCGCGCCAACCCCGCCCGGGTCTCCGCGGAGATGGAGGGCGCGGGGGACTCCTCGACGAGCTTCTGATGGCGCCGCTGCACCGAGCAGTCGCGCTCGCCCATGTGCACACGGATGCCGTTCTTGTCGCCCATGACCTGCACCTCGACGTGGCGCGCCTCGTCCACGAACTTCTCGAGGTAGAGCTCGCCCGACGAGAACGCCTTCTGCGCCTCCGCCTGGCAGGTGGCGAAGGCGCGCGGCAGCTCCTCGCGGGCGCGAACGATGCGCATGCCGCGCCCGCCGCCGCCGGCGGCGGCCTTGAGCATGACCGGGTAGCCCACGCGATCGCCGAGATCCTGGGCATCGTCCACCCCGGGCAGGGGGCCTTCGCTGCCGGGCACCACCGGCGCTCCCGCTGCCTTCGCCATCTCGCGAGCCTGGGCCTTGTCCCCCATGAGGCGAATGGCCTCAGGAGAGGGCCCGATGAAGGTGATGCCGCAGGCCCGGCAGATCTCCGCGAAGGCGGCATTCTCCGAGAGGAGCCCGTAACCGGGATGGATCGCCTCGCTGTCGGTGATGGAGGCGGCGGAGATGATGCTGGGGATGTTGAGATAGCTCCCGCGCGACTCGGCGGGTCCGATGCAGATCGACTCGTCGGCGAGCCGAACGGGGAGCGAGTCCGCGTCCGCGGTGGAGTGGGCCATCACGGTGCGGATGCCCATCTCGCGGCATGTCCGGATTACGCGGAGCGCGATCTCCCCGCGATTGGCGATGAGGATCTTGTGGAACACGGGGCGGCTACGCCCCGGGGTCGATGAGGAACAGTGGCTGGCCGAACTCGACGGGCTGGCTGTTCTCCACCAGCACGCGGACGACGCGGCCGGCCACCTTGGCCTCGATCTCGTTCATGAGCTTCATCGCTTCGATGATGCAGAGCACTTGCCCGTCCTTGACCACATCGCCTTCCTGCACGAAGGGGGCGGCGTCGGGCGACGGCGCGCGGTAGAAGGTGCCGACCATGGGCGCCTCGATATTGACCAGGTTGGTGGCGAGGGGCGCCTCCGCCGCGGGCACCGCCGCCGCGCCGTCTCCCCGGGGCGCGGCCGCCGGCGCGCTCCGCTCGCGGACCACGCGGATGCGCGTGCCGCCCTGCTCCACCTCGAGCTCGGCGAGATCGTGCTTGACGGCGAGCTCCACGAGCTCGCTCACCGTCGGGCGGGCGGATGCCGCCGCCGGCGCCTTGCCGCCGTTGCGCGGGGCAGGCATCGCCGCCCCTACCGCGCCGCCGCGACGCGGCCCAGGTACTCGCCGCTGCGAGTGTCGACCTTCACCACGTCGCCCTCGTTGAGGAAGAGGGGTACCTGCACCACCGCGCCGGTCTCGAGGATGGCCGGCTTGGAGCCCCCGGAGGCGGTGTCGCCCCGGATGCCGGGGTCCGTCTTGACGACCTGCAGCTCGAGGAAGTTCGGCAGCTCCACGGTGGCGGGGCTGCCGTCGATGAGCAGGATGTCGACCTCCGTGTTCTCCTTGAGGTAGTCACGCGCGTCCCCCACCTCGTTCTCGGATAGCGAGATCTGCTCGTAGGTCTCGAGATCCATGAAGTGGTAGCGATCGTCCCGGTAGAGGAACTGCATGTGCTTCTCGTCGAAATCGACCAACTCCACCTTTTCACCCGCTCTGAATGTGTTGTCGATCACCCGGCCCTGCTTCATGTGCTTGAGCTTGGTCCGGACGAACGCGCCGCCCTTCCCGGGCTTCACGTGCTGGAAGTCGACGATGCTGTACGGCTGCCCGTCGAACTGTATCTTGAGTCCCTTCTTGAACTCCGCCGTGGACACCAGCATCGCGCTATGGCCCTTTCCGTCGTTGCGTCTTGAGTCGAATCGCCCGCTCCAGCCGGTCGCGGGCGCCGGCGGAGTCCGGGTGGGCCTGGAGCACGCGCAGGAGCACCTGCGCCGCCTCGTCGACCAGCCCCTGCTCGAGGCACAGCGCCCCGAAGCTCTCCGTGGCGAACGTGTCGTCGGTCAGGAGGCCGGCCAGCGCCGAGCCCTCCGGCGCGCGGCCCCGCCCGCGCAGCATCTCCGCCGCCAACCTGGACTCTCTATCCGATGGATCGAGTCGCGCTGCGTGCTCGAGCTGCTCCAGGGCCGCGTCGAGGCGGCCCGCCTTCCGATGAATCTCGCCCAGCAGGCGGTGGGCTTCCGCGTCTCGCGCCCCGGCGGCGACGATGGTCTCCAGTTCACCCCGCGCCCGGTCCCCTTGCCCCTCGTCGAGCAGTGTCTTGGCGAGGATGAGGCGCGCAGTGGCGTAGTGCGGGAAGCGTCCCAGGCCGTCCTCGCAGAGCCGTATGGCCTCCCCGGTTCGACCGGCCTTTCGATACGCATCCGCCAGCGGCGCGAAGGCCAGCGAGGACGGGTCCTTGGCGAGCCGCTCTTCATAGCGGCGGATGACCGCGGCGTGAGCGGCATCCTCGGCCGCCACACCGGAGCCGGCCCGAGGAACCGGCTGAACCATGGCGAGTCCTTTTATACGCGGCGGCGGTGGCTCCGTCAACCAGGCGACGAGCGCTATTGGCGGCTCCCAAAGACCGACTGGGCCCTCGCCAGGTTGAGCTGGGCGTCCCGGTACCCGGGCCGCAGCCGAACCGCCTCGCGGAAGTGCGCGGTCGCCGCGTCGAGGCGACCTTGCTGTGCGAGGGCCAGGCCAAGGTTGTTGTGCGCCTCCGGCGAGTCGGGTCGCAGCCGCAGCGCTTCCTCGAAGTATTCGGTCGCCGCGGGTAGGTTGCCGCGTCGCGCGTGAAAGATGCCGAGGTTGCCCTGCGCGTCGGCCGATTCCGGGCGGAGTCGCGCGGCCTCGCGGAGATGGCGCAGCGCCGGCTCGCCCTGTCCCTGCGCGTCCAAGGTCGCGCCCAGATTGCCGTGCGCGTCCGGGTGGTCGGGCGCGAGCCGCAGGGCCTCTGTATACGCGGCCACCGCCTCTCCGCTCCGGCCCCTTCGGGCCCGCACCATGCCGAGATTGCTCCACGCCGTCGCGAAGCGGGGCCTGAGACGGACCGCCTCGCGGAGGCTCGCCTCGGCCCCGGCCAGGTCCCCTTGCTGGCTCTGCGCGAGGGCAAAGTTGCTCCAGGCCTCGGCGTAGACCGGCCGGAGGCGCAGGGCCTCGTGATAGTGCGGGATGGCCCCCGCCGTATCGCCCCGGCGGGCCAGCGTGAGCCCCAGGTTCGCGTGGGCCACCGACGAGGGCGCCACCGCCAGCGCGCGCTGCCACAGGGTCTCACCGTTCCGCCAGACCTTCGTCTGCTGCCAGGTCATCGCCGCGAGCACGACCAGCCCTGCGCCGACCGCGGCGGCGGGCACGAGCCTCGCCCGCTCCGCTCGCCCCATGATCAGCGTCGCGAGCGCGGTGCCCGCCAGCACGGCCCAGGGGAGGCAGGGCAGGTAGCTGTAGCGATCGGCGGCGATCTGGAAGCCGTTCTGGATCAGGCCGGCCACGGGGAGCGCCATCACGACATAGGCGAGCCATCCGACGAGCACCGCGGGCGACTTCCGGGCCAGCGCGACCGTCCCGGCCGTGACCGCGAGCACCGCGAGGGCGGCGGCGGGGAAGGGCCAGCGCCAGGCCTCGAGCGGGTAGGGCAGCTCGTACATGGGTGAAAGCCCCAGCGGCACCAGCGTCTTCCATGGATAGAACAGCAGCGAGTAGGCCGAGATGGCCAGGCGCTCGGCCAGGCCCACATGGCTCACGGAGGTGAGGTTGTCCTGCGCACGGTTGACCCCGATGGCGACGGCGGCGGCGACGACCCCGAGCAGGGCGAAGGGCGCCTTCTCGAGCCAGACCCAGCGGCCGCTCCGGCCGAGCCATCCCCCCGTCCCCGCCCCCGGGCCGAGGCGCCGCAGGGGGTAGACGTCGAGGATGAGCAGCACGGCAGGCAGAGTCACCGTCATGACCTTCGCGCCGAGGGCTCCCGCGAACAGGACGAGCGCGGCGAGATAGCGCCACCGCGCATGCGGACGCAGCGTGCCGTCCGGCGTCCACCGGCCGAGGTACGTGAGCGTCGCCGCCAGGAAAAAGACACCGGCGAGAACGTCCCGACGCTCCGTGATCCAGGCCACCGACTCGGCCCGGAGCGGGTGTACCGCGAAGAGCAAGGCGGCGAGGGCGGCGCCCAGGCTGAGCATCCCCTCGGGCCACCGGGGCCGCGCGGCCGCCAGTAGCCGGCGGGCCACCAGATAGAAGAGCGTGGCGGCCAGGCCGTGCAGCACCAGCGTCGTGAGGTGATAGCCGAACGGGTTCATGCCCCACACACTCCAGTCCACGGCGAACGTGAGCCAGGTCACGGGGATCCAGTGACCCATGCGCGCGGTCGTGACCATCCAGTGCAGTTGGTCGGCTCCCAGGCCCCGGTAGTGTGGGTTGTGAAGGAAGTTCTCGCGATCATCCCAGTCGAGGAACTCGCCGCTCAGCCCGGGAAGGAATGCGAGCATGCCCACCAGCGCGACGGCCAGCGGGAGCGCCCAGCGAGACCGGGCCCCGGGTCGGGGGGCGCCGAGCTGCGGCTCGGTCACCCCAGCTCCCGCAGGGTCTCGAGCACGGCCTCGCGGGGGACGTCGAAGACGACCCGGAAGCGCCCGATCTCGGGAGCCAGGACGAACGGCACCCGGCCGTTCCGGGCCTTCTTGTCGTGGCCGAGGGCCTCCATCACGATCGACGGGGCCGCGCCCGAGCCACGAACGGGCAGTCCCACGGTGCGGAGCAGCTCCACCTGGCGCTCCGTGGTGGACGCGCTCGCGATGCCCAGCCGCTCGGCCAGGAGCGCCTCGGCGGCGATGCCCAGGGCGACGGCCTCGCCGTGCGTCCACCGGGCGAAGCCGGTGGCCGCCTCCACGGCGTGCCCGATGGTGTGGCCGTAGTTGAGCACCGCGCGCAACTCGGCCTCCTGCTCGTCCCGCTCCACCACGTGGGCCTTGAGCCGGCACGATCCCGCCACCACGCGGGTCAGCGTGCCGAGCTCCCGCTCGAGCAGCGGGCCCCGGCTCGCCTCGAGATCGGCGAAGTAGGCGGCGTCGAGCACGATGCCGTGCTTGATCACCTCGGCGAGGCCCGATCGATACTCGCGTTCCGGCAGCGTGGTCAGCACGGCGGGATCCACCAGCACGAGCCGCGGCTGATGGAAGGCGCCGATGAGGTTCTTGGCGCGCGGATGGTCGATCGCGGTCTTGCCGCCGATCGAGGCGTCCACCTGACCGAGCAGGGTCGTGGGAATCTGGACGACGTTGATGCCCCGCATGTAGGTGGCGGCGACGAAGCCGGCGAGATCCCCGACGGCGCCCCCGCCCAGCGCCATCACGGTGGAGCCGCGGTCGAGGCCGGCGGCGAGGAGGGCGTCCCATCCTCGCCCGGCGACCTCGAGAGACTTGGCGCTCTCGCCTTCCGGGAGCTCGACGACGGTGACCTGGAAGCCGGCCTGGATCAGGCCCTCCCGCACGGGCGCCCCGTGCCGGGCGAGTATGCCCGGATCGGAGAACAGCGCCACCTTCGGCCCCACGCCAAGACGCGCTAGCTCGGCGCCGGCGCGGCCGAGCAGGCCGGGCTCGACGAGGATGTGGTAGGAGCGCGCGCCGAGGCTCACGGAGATGTCGTGCATGGTCTCGAGTGTACGCGGCCGCGGGCCATGCGGCCCGCGTCACCAGCTTTTCAGGTACTCCTGATACGTGCGGTAGTTCCGTCGGATCTCGTCGACGCTGTCGCCCCCGAACTTGGCGAGGAAAGCCTGGGCGAGCACGATGGCCATCATCGCCTCGCCCACGACACCCGCCGCCGGTACCGCGCACACGTCGCTGCGCTCCACCACCGCCTCGACGGGCGCCTTAGTCTCGAGGTCGACCGATCGCAGCGGACGCCGGAGCGTCGAGATCGGCTTCATGGCGGCGCGGACCACCACCGGCTGGCCGTTGGTCACGCCCCCTTCGAGCCCGCCCGCGCTGTTGGTGCCGCGGGTGAACCCGCCGGCGGGATCCAGGAGTATCTCGTCGTGCACCTCGGAGCCCGGCCGCCGCGCGGCCTCGAAGCCCATGCCCACTTCCGCGCCCTTGATGGCGTGGATGGAGCAGAAGGCCTGGGCCAGCCGGCCGTCGAGCTTGCGATCCCAGTGCACGTAGGAGCCGAGGCCCACCGGGCAACCCAGCCCGACCACCTCGAAGACCCCGCCCAGAGTATCGCCCTTGCCCTTCGCCACGTCGATGGCCTCGATCATGGCGCGCTCGGCTTCGGGATCGGCGCAGCGGACTTCGCTGGCCTCGGCCCGCCGGGCGATCTCGTCCCAGGGTACGGCGAGGAGGCCGATGCGCACCGCGCCGATCTCGGTGACATGGCTCACGATCGTGATGCCGAACTCGCCGAGGAGGCGCCGGGCCACGCCCGCCACCGCCACGCGGGCGGTAGTCTCCCGGGCGCTTGAGCGCTCGAGGACGTTGCGGATGTCGCGGTGCCCGTACTTCATGGCCCCCGCGAGGTCGGCGTGCCCCGGACGGGGGCGCGTGACCGCCTTCGCGGCGGTACCGGTGGGCGGCTCGCCCACCGCCATGGTGTCCTTCCAGTTTTCCCAGTCGCGATTCTGGATGCTGAGGGTGAGGGGGCTGCCGAGGGTCACCCCCCAGCGCACGCCCGAGGAGATGTGGGCGTGGTCGCGCTCGATCTTCATCCGGCCGCCCCGCCCGTAGCCGCGCTGGCGTCGGGCGAGGTCGGCGTCGATGTCGGCCTCGGTGAGGGGGAGGCCGGCGGGGAGCCCCTCGATGACGGCGGTCAGGCCCTCACCGTGGGATTCCCCCGCGGTGAGGAACCGGAACGCGCCGCTCACTGCCCCCCGCTATCTGCTGGCCGCAGGCCGTGCGACGACTGCGCCGTCGGTCTTGACCAGCGAAGGCGTGAGGAACACCACCAGCTCACGCCCCGTCTCGAAGTTCTCCCGCGCCTTGAAGAGCCAGCCGAACAGCGGGATGTCCCCGAAGATGGGCACCTTCCGCACGGTGTTCTGCTGGACGGACTGGGTCACCCCGCCGATGACCAGGCGCTCGCCTTCCTTCATGAGGACCTGGGTCTCGGCCTTGCGCTTGTTGATGATGGGCACGGCCACGCCGGCCGCGGGGGTGATGGTGTCGCCGCGGGAGTTGTTCTCCACCATGATCACGAGCTTGATCTTGGTCACGTCCTCGTTGTTGATCTTCTCACGGGTCACCGTCGGCGTCACGTTGAGCTTGAGCACGGCTTCCTTGAACTGGATCTGCGTGCCCGCCGAGCTGACGGTCGCATAGGGAATCTCCTCACCGAGGGAGATCTCGGCCTTGGCGTTCTCCACGGTCACGATCTCGGGCCGCGCGAGCGTGCGCGTCTTGCCCTGGTTCTCCAAGGCCTGCAGCGCCAGGTTGATGTTGAAGTTGGTGCCCACGATGCCGAAGGCGATGCCGCCCGCCGGCGTGAACTGCGACGCGTTGGGCAGGCTCGAGAACGGGATGTTCACCAGGTTCCCGCCGATGGGCAGACCCGTCGCAGTATCGATGGGCAGGAGGCGGTCCAACAGGAAGTTGTTGTTCCGGGTTCGCATGCCCTGGACGGGCGTCGGGCTCGTCACCACGGTGGAGCCGTCCGGTTGGAGCACGCCGCCCACTGCGGGGAGCGTCATGCCCGGCACCGCGCTGGGCGCGGACTGGAAGCCCTGGCCCACCAGCGTGGCCTTGCCGGTGTTGGCGGCGGTGGCGCCGCCCCACTGCACGCCGATGGCCTCGAGCGCGGTGCGGTCGAGGATCTCCATCCGCGCCTCGATCTTGACCTGCGGAAGCGGGATGTCGAGCTGCTCACGAATCAGCTTCTTGATCCGCTCCAGGTCGGCCTGGTAGTGGCGGATGAAGATCGTGTTGGTTGGCTTGTGGGCGCGGATCGTGATGCCCTTCGCCAGCACGTCCTGGCTCACCGACATCAGGGGAGCGGGCGGCTGCCCGGGCCCGTAGAGCGCCGAGAATGGCGGCTGATTGGGCAGGGCCAGGTTCGGGCCCGAGCTCGAGATGACCGGCGGCACGCTCGGGATGGTCCCCGACACCGGCTGCGTGCCCTCGGGGGGGATACCCAGGATGCCCTGGAGCGTCTTGGCGACTTCCTCGGGGTCGGCATAGGACAGGCGAACCGTCTCCTCGCGGAGCGGTCCGCGGGCGCGCGCCTCCTCGGCGGCCGCCTCATTGGCGATCTTCCGGGCCGCGAGATCCTGCTCCTTGATCTGCGCCTCGGCCAGCTTGGTCCGCGTGTCGATCTCGGCCTTGAGCTTGGCCTCGTTGACCCGCGCCTCCGCCTCGCGTTCCTTTGTAAGCTGCTCGGTCGAGACGATGCGGATCACGTTGCCCTTCTCGAGCTTCTGTAGCCCCTTGACCTCGAGAATCGTGTCGAGCGCCTGCTCCCAGGTCACGTTGCGGAGTGAGATCGAGACCTTGCCCTTCACGTCCTCGCCCGCCACGATGTTGCGGCCGCTCTCGGCGGCGAGGATGCGGAGCAGGTTCACGACGTCGGCGTCCTTGAAGTCCATGGACAGAAGCCGGCCGCCGTTGGTGGCCGGCGTGGTCGTCGCCTGGGCGATCACGGCGGTCTGGGGCACCGCGGCCGGCGCCGTCTCCGCCGCTGGCGCGGCCTTGGCGATCTCGACCTCCGCGGGCTCGACCTTGGGCGCTTCGGCCTTCACTGCCGGCTTGGGGTCTTCCATCTTCGCCACCGGCTTGGGCGCGTCGACCTTGGGGGACTCGGCCTTGGGGGACTCGGCCTTGGGGGACTCGGCCTTGGCCGGGTCCGGCGCCTTCGGCGTTTCGACGCGCGCGATGTCCTTGCGAGCGTCGGGCTTCACCGCCTCTACCTTCGCGACCTCGGGCTTCACCGGCTCGGGCTTGGCCTCCGCCTTAGCCGCCTCGACCTTCTTGGGGGCCGCCTTCGGCGCCTCGACCTTGGCCGGCTCGGTCGACGCGGTCGAGGAAGGCTCGAGCACGACGGTCAGGCCGTCGGCGCTCTGCTCGATCCGGTAGCCGACCTTGCGGGTCAACTCGACGACCACGCGCGCGGTCCCGACCCTCCACTGGCTCCCGCGGATCTCCTTGATCGGCGGCAGGTCGGGGTTCAGGCGGGTCTTGTCCCACGCATAGGCCGCGCCGGTGAAGTCGATGACGAGGCGGGCAGGGGTGTCGATCAAAGAGGCCGAATAGCTTGGCGTCCCCGTCATGGCGATCTTGACGGTGACGCCGTCGAGCTGGCTTTCGACCTGGACATCCTTGAGCTGCACGGCGCTCTGGGCCGAGGCGGGCTGCGCCAGGCCGGAGAGCATGAGCACCGCAAGCGTGAGTGCCGAGACTTTGCCTTTCATCATCCCACCCCCCCTAGTCGGTTCTGAGTCTGAGCGTCACGGAGCCGCCCGTCTCACCGGGCCTGGGCGTCACCGCGAAGCTCACGAAGTCCACGCCGATCTCGGTGACGCGGCCGTCGCCGAGCGTGTCGCCAGCCTTCAGGATGTAGCCGATGCCCTCCGCCGTCTCGACGAGGGCCAGGGGCGAGGTGCGTCCCTGGATCACGCCGACCAGCTTGGCCGACCCGATGGTCAGCCCCTTGCCGCCCGACGCCAGCACCAGGGGCGAGAAGGGATCGCGGCGCCCCTTGGTCTCGTACGGAATCGCCGCCAGGGTCGCTGCCGCGTCGGGCTCCTTGGGAGCCACCGGCGGCCGCGGCGCCACGGCCGCGACCGGTGCCGGCGGTGGACTGCCGCTGCCACAGCCAGCCATGACCAGGGAGGTGGCGACTGTCACTGCGAGGCTGCGCGCGCTCATCGCGTCCCTCCGGCGGACGGCGCGGGCGCGGGCTGGCCGGGCTTGGCGCCCGGAGGCGGAGCGCCCTCCGGCCGGAATACGTAGGTCGTGAGGGTCAGCTCGGCGCGGACCGACCCCGTCGACCGCTCGATGCCGGACATCCGGAAGTCACCGAGGTTGACGATGCGGGGGAGCCGTCCGATCTTGTCGAAGAAGACGCCGAGCTGGTGATAGCCGGATTCCGAGATCACCGCGATCGGGAGCTCGGTGAGGACGGCCTTTTCCTCCGGCGCGCGAGGCTGGAAGAGGGCCAGCCCGAGGCCCGACTGAATGGCCAGATCGGAGACCTGCCGGTAGAGCCGCGGGACCTCGCGCTCCAGGGGCAGCCGCTCCTGGGCCGCTTCCAACCGCTTCCGGAGCGCCGCCGTCTGCACCCGGAACGGGCGCAGATTGGCCTCGTCGGCGCGCGCCTGAACCACCTTCGCGCGCAGGGTCTCGTTGCGGTTCCAGAGCGCATCGCGCTCGTCCCACATGGGCTGGATCAGGAGGAAGAAGGCCAGCGCCCCCACCGCCACGAGGCCGCCGACCCCGATGGCGAGCTTCTGGGGCTTGGGAAGGGCGAGGAGCGGGTCGTAGATGGCCATGGCTCAGATCTCGAAGCGGGCCGACACCTCGAAGGTGATCGTCCGCGGTGACTTGGTGAGATCCTGTCGATGCTCCACCAGATCCACGTCCTTGAACTTCCCCGAGGCCCGCAGGTTTGCCATGAAGTCGGACAGCGCCGTCGACGAATAGGTGGTGCCGCCGAACTTGACCACGCCCGAGCGCTCCTCCATCCGCGTCAGCCACAGGTCCTTGGGGAGCATGTCCGCCACCGAGTCCATGAGGTAGACGGGGCGGGGCTGGATCCGGGCGACCGCCTCGATGGCGTTGACCCGCTTCTCCAGCTCCTCCTTGTCCTTCTTGAACTTAAGCCCCTCGGCGATCACAATCTGCAGGCGATCGATCTCCTTCTGGTTCTCCGCGATCTCGTTCTGCAGGCGCGTAGTCTCGGAGTCGAAGTACCACCACACGCCGCCGATGACGACGAGCAGCGCCGCGAAGAGGATGCCGAAGAGGATCCCCAGGTTGAAGGTCGGGACCTGGAACGAGAAGCCCTTCTTGGTTCTGGGCGGGGCGAGGTTGATCTTGATCATGCCGGCTTGTCCCCCGGGCGCCGCATCCCCAGGCCCACCGCCACCGCGAGGGCCGGCCCCATCCGTTCGAGCTCGGCCGCGGGGAAGCGGCCCCCGTCCACCTGGAGCCCCTGGAAGGGCCGGGCCAGCTCGACGGGAATGCCCCAGGACGAGGACAGGAACTCGTCAAGGCCGGCGAGCTGCGCGCACCCGCCGGAGAGCACGATCTTGGCGATCCGCTCCGACTCGGTGGTGGACGCGAAGTAGTCGAAGGTTCGTTGCACCTCGAGGGAGAGCTCGCGGGACACCGACTCCAAGGCGGGGACCATGTCGTCCCAGTTGACGCCGACATTCTCCCCCTGCTTGGCCGCCTCCGCCTTCTCGAAGGGGATGTTCAGGCGCTGGGCGATGGCTTCGGTGTAGTGATGTCCTCCGAAGGGAACGTCACGGGCGAAAATCGACAGGCCGCCGCGGATGACGTTGGTCTTCATGATCGAGGCGCCGATGTCGATGAGGGCGACCGCCTCACCCCCCTCGCCGGGGTGATTCAGCTCGAACTGGTTCTGGACGGCGAAGGCGTCGAGGTCGACGACCACGGGCTCGAGGCCGGCTTCCTCCACTGCGGCGACGTACTCGAGAACCTTCACCTTTTTCACCGCGACCACCATCACGTCCATGGTGTTGCCGCTCTCTCCGACCACCTGATAGTCGAGGAAGACGTCGTCGACGGCGAAGGGGATGTGATGCTCGGCCTCGAGGATGATTGCGTCGGCGAGCTCCTTGGCGCCGAGCTTGGGCAGCGGCACGCGCTTGGTGATGGCTTCCCGGCCGGAGACCGAGATCACCGCGGCCTTGCTCTTGATCCCCGCCTTGTCGATCGCCTCCTTGACCGCCTCCGCCACGATGCCCGGCTCTCGGACGGTGCCGTCGGCGATGACGTCACGAGGCAGTGGCACCCGCGCGTAGGCCTCGAGGGAAAGCCCGCCCCTGGTCTCGGCGAGCTCCACGACCTTGACGGCGCTGGCCCCGATGTCCAGTCCGAACGTCGCCTGCTTCTTCCCAAGCCCGAACAGCCCCATAGTCGGCTCCTGCTCTATCCGAGGATGAGTGACGGTCGGCGGACATCCGCGAACGCGTGGCTAATGTATCTGGACGTCTCGAGAAAACTGCCAAGATTCATTACGTTCTCCCCATTGTGGACGGCTCTCGCGCCTTCCACCTCGGCTGGTGGAGACCGGGAGTATTGCCCGCCCTATCGTTCGCCGTTACGCTTCAGACCACACGCCGATTCACTCGCTTGGGCGTGAGGTCCCCGACCGTCGATTTCCCGCGTACAGCGGATCCTGCGAAGGCGGCGGGCCCCCGAGGGCCCGCCGCCGCTTAGCCGTCTTTAAGGGATGCTGATTCGACCAGTGGCGGACACGGTCACCGTGATGGTGCGGCCGCTTGCCGTATGGGTGATCGTGTAGGTCGCCGCCGGGGTAGCGGCGCCGAGGTAGTTGAACACGGCGGGCGCGCCGACCGACATGGTCACACCGGCCGGAAACGGGACAAAGCCCGCGGCGGTGGTGCCGGTACCAACCCAGATCGCGCCCGCGCAGTTGGTGATGTGATAGTGCATGCCGGCGCCGTCGATGTCGGCGCAGATGTTCTGGTTGCCTCGAATTGCCAGCTGCCGCCCCTGGTTGAGCCAGGCGGCGACCGTTTCCGCATTCCCCTTCAGCGTGGCGGCCTGCATGTACGTCACCATGAAGGGGACAGAGATCGCGATGAGAATTCCGATGATGGCCACGATGACCACGAGCTCGACAAGCTGGAAGCCACCCTGGCCCCCCGCTCTCCACGACCGCCGAGCTGCCATGACTGAGATACCAGCCTTTCTGCCGGCGAACCGGCTAATCATCCTATCTAGCAAGAAGAGGGCCAGGGAAAATCGAGGCTTCGACGCTCCCCGACCCTGGCAAATCGACGACTTTAGGGCGCTTTTTGGATCGATTCGTCGACCCCCGACCAATCGCGCTCATCGCCGGTGACGAGAAGCGTCCGTCCCGGTGACGTCAGCATCCTGACATGCGCCTGCTCCCTCATCCCTCAGCCCGCGAACACGCCCAGGTACCACTTGAGCAGCGCCTGTCCCCAGAACAGCGCGATGGCCCCCCCCAGGGCCAAGAACGGTCCGAACGGGACGGCGTCCTTCCGGCCCCTTCGCCGCAAGGCGAGGAGCACGATGGCCACCACGCCGCCCACGAGGACCGAGAGGAGTATCGCCACGAGCACCAGCTGCCAGCCCAGAAACGCGCCGAGCATGGCGCCCAGCTTCATATCCCCACCGCCCATCCCGCCCCGGCTGCCCACGATGATGAGGAAGAAGATGGCCCCGCCCACGAGCGCGCCGAGCAGGGAATCCAGCCATCCCGGCCGCCCCGTCAGCGCGCTGAGCAGTAGCCCGGCCACGATGCCGGGCAGCGAGAGCACGTCGGGGATGAGCTGGCGGTCGAGGTCGATGGCCGTGATGGCGACCAGGGTGGCGAGCAGGAGCGCTGCAGGCAAGAGGTCGGCGTCCAGCCCCAGCTGCCACCCCGCGAGAACGAAGAGGAGCCCGGTCACGAGCTCCACGAGCGGGTAGCGGATGGAGATCGGCTCGCCGCAGCGCCGGCAGCGAGCCCGGAGCAAGGCGTAGGAGAGGAGGGGGATGTTGTCGTACCACTGGATCCCCGCGCCGCAGCGCGGGCAGGCCGAACCGGGCGTCACGATGCTGCGCCCCTCGGGGACCCGCGCGATCACCACGTTCAGAAAGCTCCCTACGCAGAGCCCCACCACGAACAGTGCCGGCGCGGCCGCCTCGAAGGCGATCACGGGCGACCGCCGGTGAGGGACGCAAGCTGCCGCTCGGCGTCTACCAGGTCGGCCTGGGCGGCGCGCGTGAGCTCGGGCGTGGCCCGGAGCCGCGCGATGTACCGCTCCCAGGCGGCGCGGGCACGTGCGGGCGCGGTTCGTCCGCTCACCTCGGCCGTGACGCGGTCCAGGAGCGCGGCCTCTTCGGTGCCCGGGCGCACCAGCGTCGCGGCCCGCGCCAGCTTGGCCTCGGCCTCGGCGGTTCGCCCCGCCTGTCCGAGAGCGCGGGCCGCGAGCACGCAGGTGTAGGCCTGATCGGGGTGCACGCGGAGGGATTCCTCGAACGCGGCGGCCGCCCGCTCGGGCTCCTCGCGCAGGAGATAGAGTTGCCCGAGGAACGTGAGCACGTTCGGGTTCCGCGGCGCCAGCCGCGCGCCCTCTTCGGCATGGCGCAGGCCCGCTTCGCGGTCGCCCAGTATGGTCTCGCTTAGGCCGAGGCCAACGAGGGCGCGGGCGTTCCGCGGCGCGAGCTCGACCGCTCGCTTGAAGTGGGCGTGGGACTCGGCGATCTCGCCGCGCGGAAGCTGGACGAGGGCGAGATTCACGTGCGGGAGGTCCCCGTCCGGCGACGTGTCCACCATGTGCAGGTAGAGATGGTAGTGGTCCTGCCACGGCTCGTTCCGCCACTGGGTGAGACCCACATAGGAGACAAGGACGGCCGCCACGGCGAGGGCCGGCGCCGACCGCGCCTGCTTGGCGGCGGCCCATTCTGCCGCGCCCAACGCGCGCCCCAGCCCCATGCCCGCGAGCAGACAGAAGCCCACGGAGGGCAGATAGAGGAAGCGCTCGGCCATCACGGCGGTCGGCAGCGGCAGCAGATTCACGCCGACCGAGGGAATGAGCGTGACCCAGAACCAGAGGACCCCGAAGCCCCAGACTGGCCGGCGGAGCACCGCCCATACGGTGCCCGCGAGCAGCAGGGCCAACCAACCGGCCGCACCCCACCACGCCAGCGGAGGCGGCGCCCCGATGGGCACGATCACGTAGTGCGCGTTTGCCGGGAAGGGCACGAAGGTCATCCAGGCGTAGGCGGCCACGATCTTGACCGTGGTGAGCAGCCGCGTGACCAGAGAGCCCCAGACACCCGGATCCGATTCGACGAGGGCGCCGAGCGAGGCCATCCGCGCCACGAGGTAGAAGGCGATCACGGCTGCGTAGGGGGACAGACGCAGCATCATCCGGCGTAGCTCGCCACTCCACGCTTCCGCGGTCCGGCGCGCGACGAACCAGTCGTAGAGGGCCAGCATCACCGGCAGGGTCACCGCGACCTCCTTGGCGGCGAGGGCAAGGAAGAACGCCCCCAGGGAACCGGCGAGGGTCCAGGCCTTGGCGTGTACCCTCCACCCGGCATAGCCGAGGAGGGCGAGGAGGAAGAGCAGGGTCGCCAGGACGTCGGTACGGCCCGAGATGAAGGTGACCGACTCCGTGTGTATCGGATGAAGTGCGAAGGCCAGGCCGGCCAGGCAGGCCGCCAGCGAGTCCGCCCCGAGGCGGCGCGCGAGCGCGAGCACGGCAAGCGCCGTGGCCAGGTGCGCGAGCAGATTGGTGAGGTGAAAGCCCAGCGGGTTGAGCCCCCAGATCTGAAGGTCCAGAAAGAAGCTCAGGGAGACCAGCGGGCGATAGTAGTGGCTGCCCTCGTGCACCTCGGCCCAGAAGTGCGAGCCGAGGACGGCGGGGAGCGATGACCACTCCCGGAGGCGCTGGCTTCGCGCCACGAGCAGCACGTCGTCCCAGACGAACTCGTATGAGAGCGTGCGCGCATACGCCAGCAGGCTCGCGACGGCCACCACGAGCACCGCGCCCCACGAAGCCGTCACGGCCGGGCCTCGCCCGCCGCCACGCGCGCCTGCTCGGCGATGGGCCGCCACGAGGCGAGTCGAGCGTCCACACCGGCCACGAGGCGCTCCGCGTCGGCCAGGGCCTCGCGGGCCTCGGATCGGCGACCGGCCCGTGCCAGGGCGAGCGCGTGGTGGAAGCGCGTCTCGGGCCGCCACGGCTCGCGCGCTGCCGCTGCGGCCAGCGCCGCGGCCGCCGCGTCATGCTCCCCGGCATTGGAGTGGATCCATGCGACCTGTATCGCCACGCCTCCGTCGGGATCGAGGCGCCGCGTCTCCTCGGCCCGGCGCTTGGCCTGCTCGTGCAGACCCATGCGGCTTTCCACGAGCGCCAGGCTGATCACCGGGGCAAGGGCGCCGGGCCGCAGCGCCATGGCGCGCCGGTATTCCACCGCCGCCGACGCCAGCTGTCCCCGATCCTCGTACACATGGCCGAGCCCGTTTGCGGCCTTCCACGAGCGTGGCGACGAGGCGGCCATCCTCGTGAAGAGGCGCTCCGCGTCGCGCCAGTCCTCATTGCGATACACGGTCAGGCAGAGGCCGCCCACCAGGAGCAGCGCGATGCCACCCGCGATGAGGCGGCCCCGCATGCCACCGGCCTTGGCCAGATCGGCCCACTCCCGCAGCCCGGCGCGTCCGAGGAGGGCCCCGGCGCCGGCGCCCAGCGCCAGGGCGAAGGCCGCCGAGGGAAGATAGAGGAACCGCTCGGCCATGTGCACGGGCCCCACGGGGAGAAGCGGCGTCGAGGGAAGGAGGGTCAGGAGAAACCAGGCGAGCAGAAAGGCCGGCAGCCGGGATCGGCGCCAGGCCAGCAGCGCGGCGGCGCCGAGGCCCAGCAGGACGCTCAGCGCGGTGAGGGGCTGCCAGGCACTCCAGCCCGTTAGGGGTTCCAGGACGGGATCGGGATTGGGCGGGAAAGGCGCCACGAGGAGGAGGAAGTAGCGGCCGAGCGTCGCCACCCCGGTGGCCAGTCGCTCGGAGACTCCGCTGTCCACGAGCGGTCCCGCGACCGTTCCCAGGACGAGATGCCGAAGGGCGAGGTAACCGGCGGCCACCGCGCCGATGGGGAGCAGCCGCCACGCGGCGATCTGGCCCGGCCCGCGCCTATCGGCGGGGCGACACAGCTCCCAGGCGACCAGGACCGCCGGGAGCACGATAGCCGGTTCCTTCGAGAGAAACGCCCCCGCGGCGGCGGTCGTCGCGCCCAGCATCCACGGAGAGCCCGGGCCGACCGCCCGCGCGTAGCAGCCTACGGCGAGGCAAAAGAATAGCGTTGCGATGACGTCCGTGCGGCCCGACACCCAGGCGACCGACTCCGTGTGGATGGGATGCACGACGAACACGAGCCCGGCGAGCCACGCCCCCGCGAGGCTCGGCCACGCCCCCGCGAGGCTCGGCCACGCCCCCGCGAGGCTCGGCCACGCCCCCGCGAGGCTCGGAATGATGCGAAGCGCCGCCCACACGAGCGCGAGCGCGGCGCCCAGGTGGTAGACGAGATTCATCAGATGATAGGCCGCCGGGCTTCCGCCGAACACGCGTGTCTCCAGCGCGAGGCTCACGGTGACCACCGGGCGGTAGTAGCCGCTCCGCGGGCCCTCGAGGCTCCAGTCTGAGGCGAGCAGCGAGGGAAGCAGGGCATGCGCGAGCACGGAGCCCGGATGGAGAAAGTGGAGGTCGTCCCAGACGAGGTCGAAGCCCGCCACGGCGGAGAAGGCTAGGCCGCCGAGCAGGAAGAGGATCAGCGCGGGATGGCGAAGAGCGAGCCCCATCGAAGCAAAAAGGGGGAGGGGCAATCGCCCCTCCCCCGGGTGTGCGTGACGGTCGTTACGGCAGGCTGACGGTGGTCGAGTCGCCCGAAGCCGAGATCGTGAACGTCCCGGCCGCGGTCGAGCTGTACCCATACGCCGTCCAGCCGGCAGGCGCCGCGGGGGTAGAGGCCATGAACGGGCCCGCGGTCTGGCCGAGGGAGTTCGCGACCGCCGAGTTCAGCGCGCTCAGCGCGCTGGGGAGCGTGCCCATGTGCGCCGAGTACATGCTCACCGCGGAGGCGAGCGTACGGGCGTCGGCCTGCGCCTTGGCGATGCGGGCGCGCGCCTGGATGTTCGCGTACAGCGGGATCGCGATGGCCGCGAGGATACCGATGATGGCCACCACGATCATCAGCTCGATGAGCGTGAAGCCGCGCTGGTTGCCCAGCATCTTCCGCTTCTTGTGCCAGAAGCTCAGCATTTGTATTTCCCCCGTGTCTAGTTGTTGTGCCTGTGTACGAGCCGGTCAGCACCTCCGGCCGCATTCCAACGATGCATGGCGGGTGCCACGGGTTCAGCGTCGAGGGCGGAGGTGACACCTGTCCTTCATCAAGGCGAAACGTGGCTCCACGATGGATTTGCACAGGCACAAAGGCTGATTTCATTGACCGGGAAACGACTTTCCCTACTCTTTGCCTTCATCGGTGGGCTGGGGCTTCTGACGGAACCTGTCAGCCGAAAGCCGCGAATTGTCACTCCTCGGGGGCGGGCCCGCGCTTCGCCATATTGTGCTTCTGGAGCTTGTAGCGGAATTGCCGGAACGTCATCCGCAGCAGCTCCGCGGCCTTCGTCTGCACGCCACGACTCCGCTCGAGCGCCCGCTGGAGATAGCGCCGCTCGAGCGCGTCGAGGGCGGCTTCGAGATCCATCCCCTCCTCGGGCAGGTCCACGTCGAGCCCCTTGACCGGCCGCTCGCGGCGGACCGACTCGGGGAGCGATTCGACGCCCAGCATGTCGCCCGCTCCCAGCACGATGGCCCGCTCGAGCACGTTCTCCAGCTCGCGGATGTTGCCGGGCCAGTGATGCCGTTCGAGCACGGCCAGGCCCTCGGGGGTGATGGCGCGCACGTCCTTGCCGAGCTGCTTGCTGAACTTCTGGATGAAGTGGGTAACGAGCAGCGGGATGTCCTCCCGGCGCTCGCGCAGCGGCGGGAGCTGGATGGGAATCACGTTGAGCCGGTAGAAGAGATCCTCCCGGAGCACGCCCTCGGCCACTGCTTCCTCGAGGTCCCGATTGGAGGCGGCGATGAGCCGCACGTCCACCTTGAGATCGCGTGTCTCGCCCACGCGCCGGATCTCGCGCTCCTGGATCGCGCGCAGCAGCTTGACCTGGAGCAGGGGAGGAATCTCGGTGATCTCGTCGAGGAACAGGGTGCCGCCGTCCGCCGCCGAGAAGAGCCCCACCTTGTTGGCGATGGCGCCCGTGAACGCGCCCTTGACATGGCCGAAGAGCTCCGACTCCATGAGCGCCTCGGGAATGGCCCCGCAGTTCACCGAGATGAACGGCTTCCCCGTGCGGTTGCCGTTGAAGTGGATCGCGCGCGCCACCAGCTCCTTGCCGGTCCCGCTCTCCCCGGTGATCATGGCGGTGGAGGGGCTATCCGCGATCTTGCGGATGGTCTCGAAGACCTCCCCGATCCGGGCGCTCTTGCCCACGATGTTGTCGAAGCGGTGCTGTGTCTCCAGCTGCTTCCGGAGGTAGAGGTTCTCGTCGCGGAGGTGCTTCCGCTCGAGCGCCCGCCGGATGATGAGATTGATTTCGTCGAGCTTGAACGGCTTGGTGATGTAGTCGTAGGCGCCGAGCTTCATCGCCTCGACGGCGGTCTCGGTGGAGCCGACGGCGGTGATCACGATCACCACCGACTCCGGGGAGGCTTCCTTCGCGGCGCGCAGGACCTGGAGGCCGTCCGCGGTGGGCATGCGGAGGTCGGTGACCACCACGTCGAAGGACTCGCGTCGCAGGGTGTCGATGGCGGTGTCGCCGCCATCCGCCACCGTGACCTCGAAGTGCTGCTTCTCCAGGGAGATGGCGAGGAGATCGCGCATGCTCTTCTCGTCGTCCACCACCAGCACTCGGGCATCGCTCATGAGGCTCTCGCCGTCCCTAGACTAGCACGCGGCCCCCGGCAGCCGCGCACCGCTAGACGGCGTCGGCGGCGGCCGGCAGGCTGAGGGTGAAGGTCGTGCCGCCTCGCACCGTGCTCCGGACGTCGATCTCGCCGCCGTGCTCCTGGACGACCCGGTACACCATGGCGAGGCCGAGTCCGCTCCCCTCCTGCTTGGTCGAGTAGAAGGGCTCGAAGATGTGGGGCAAGTCGGCCTCCGTGATCCCATAGCCGGTGTCGGCGATCCGGATCTGGAGCCGCGTCGGACCCCCCGCGCGGTCGAGCAGCCGACCGCCCACGCGCAGCTCCCCGCCCTCCGGCATCGACTGCACCGCGTTCAGGCAGAGATTCCAGATCGCCTGCCGGAGCTGCTGCGGATCGGCCCGGACGAGCAGGGGATCGTCGTACTCGCGGATTACTTTGAGGGTGCCGGGGAGGCGCCGGTGCTCGAGGAGCACGAGGACGTCGTCGAGCACCTTGGCGGCGTTGAGCTCGGCGGGGGCGAGGGGGGCCGGTCGCGCATACTCGAGGAAATCGGAGATGAGCTGGTTGAGCCGGGCCGACTCGCTGAGCACGATCTCGACGAGGCGCTCGCGGGTGGGATCGGAGGGGATGTCGCGGGCGAGGACCTCGATGGCGCCGGATACCGACGCCAGCGGGTTGCGGATCTCGTGGGCGATGTTAGCGGACAGCCGCCCGATGGCGGCGAGCCGGTCGGCCTGGCGCATCCGCTCCTCCATCTGCTTGATGGTGGAGAGATCCTGGCACACTCCGATCAGGCCGATGGCGTCACCTTCCCCCGAGCGCAGGAGCCAGAACGAGATGCCGACGGGCACCGACCGGCCGTCCCGACGGCTGAGCTGGATCTCGTAACGCTGCGACTGGCCCTCGCGTGCTCCCACCGCGGCGCGGACGCGGTCGAGATCCACGTCGTCGCCGAAGACGCGGCGCCAGAGCTCGCCGAGGGCGGCGTCGGCGGCGAGACCCGTGATGGCCTCGGCGGCGCGGTTGAACGCGGTGATGCGCCCATCCGGCCCCACCGCGATAAGCCCCGTCCCAACCGACTGGAAGATGAGGTCACGGAAGGCCTGCACGTCGGAGAGATGGCGCTGCTGGGCTTCCAGGCTCGCCTGGGCCATCTGGTACCGCTCGGCCATCGAGCCGGCCACGATCGCGCTGACGAGGAGGACGCCCGCGTTGAGAAAGACCGAGAGCACCTCTAGGGCGGTGGACTCGCCGGGCTCGAGGAGCGTGGAGAGGGGCAGGATGGTGCGCCCCACCACGACCCCCACGTAGAGGAGGCTCGCGAGGCCCGCCACCACGAGGCCGCCCACGCGGGAGAGGAGGAAGCAGCCCTCCATGACGGCAAGGACGTAGAGGAAGGTGAAGAGGGAGCGGGGTCCCCCGCTGGTGGTGACGATGGCGGTGACGAGGACGGAATCGAGGACCACGAGGAGCCACGCGAAGTGGCGTCCGCCCCAGGCGTCCGCCCAACCAGCGATAAGGGGCAGCGCCGACAGCGCGGTACCCAGCGTGGCGAGGACGAAGAGGGGAAACGGGAAGGGGAACGCGCCCGCGTGCCAGAGCCACAATCCGGCTCCGCACACGAGCGCCGCCATCAGGAGCCGAGCCCACCCCAGCCCGCGAAGGCCCGTTCTCGGTCCTGACGGCGGCAGCACGATGCCGCTACTTGATGAGCGTGACCAGTCGGAAGATCGGGAGATACATGGCCACCACGAGGCCGCCGATGATCACACCCAGGATGACGATCATCAGGGGCTCGAGGAGTGCGGTCAACGCGCCCACGGCGGTGTCCACCTCGTCGTCGTAGAAGTCCGCGATCTTCCCCAGCATGGCGTCGAGCGCGCCGGTTTGCTCGCCCACCGAGATCATCTGCGTGACCATGGGCGGGAACACCCCGGAGGCCTTGAGCGGCTCCGCCAGCGTCTTACCGGCGGTCACGGCGGCGCGGCACTGCATGACCGCCTTCTCGACCACCTTGTTGCCGGCGGTCTTGGCGGTGATGCGCAGGCCCTCGAGGATGGGCACGCCGGAGGAGACCAGGGTTCCAAAGGTCCGGGTGAACCGGGCCACCGCGACCTTCCGGATGAGGGTCCCAAAGATCGGCAGCTTGAGAAGGAGGGCATCGATGGTGGCCTTGCCATTCTCGGTCCGATAGTAGCGCCGCAGCATGTACACCGCGCCGGCGGCGGCGGCCATGATGAGCAGGATGTAGCCGCGCACGAAGTCCGACAGCCAAAGGACAATCTGCGTCGGAAGCGGGAGATCCGCGCCAAGACCCTTGAACATCGCGGCGAACGTGGGGATGACGAAGGTCAGCATGAAGATCGTGATCAGGAAGGCGACCCCGATGATCGTGAACGGGTAGATCATGGCGGCCTTGACCTTCCGCTTCAGAGCGGCTGCCTTCTCGATGTACACCGACAGACGCTGAAGCACGACGTCGAGAATACCGCCCGTCTCACCGACCTGGACGAGGTTGGTGAAGAGGTCGTCGAAGGTGCGCGGATGGCGTCGCAGGGCGTCGGCGAGCGTCGAGCCCGCCTCGACCTGGCGCGCCACGTTGGCGGTGACCCCGCGCAGGGTCTTGGACTCGCTCTGCTCGGCGAGAATGTTCAGGCACTGCACGAGGGGAAGACCGGCGTCCACCATGGTGGAGAACTGGCGTGTGAAGATGGCCATCTCCTTGTCGCTGACCTTGCCGCCGAGCTTGGCGACGCCGGTCTTGGCGCCGGACTTCTCGGCGATCTTCGTCACGAGGATGGCGCGGTTTCGCAGCTCGCCGACCGCAGTCGTCCGGTCCGGGGCCTCGATCTCCCCGTTGATGACGCCCCGGGTGCCCCGACCCGTGTACGCGAACGTTGGCATCGTCGTTCCTCCTTGACGGCGCGGCGTCTAGCGCCGCCCGAACGGCGAACTGGTGGCGCCGGCCGCGCCTACCGCGGGCGAGCCCGCCGGCGCGCCCGCGCCCGCCGACTTCAGCAGTTGCTCGAGCTCCTCGGGCAGCGTGCTCCGGTTCAGGCCTTCCTCCCGTGTGATCCGGCGCTTCTGGATGAGATCCACGAGCGCCTGGTTCATGGTCTGCATGCCGAACTTCTGCCCCGCCTGCATCGACGAGTAGATCTGGTGGATCTTCTCTTCGCGGATCAGGTTCCGGATGGCGGGGGTCGTCACCATGATTTCCAGCGCCATCGCCCGGCCGCGGCCATCCGCGGAGGGGATCAGCTGCTGCGAGAGCACGCCTTCGAGGACCAGCGACAGCTGCGCGCGCACCTGCGCCTGCTGGCTCGTGGGGAAGACGTCGATGATTCGGTTCATGGTCTGGGCGCAGGAGTTGGTGTGGAGCGTGCCCAGCGTGAGGTGGCCCGTCTCGGCGATGGTCAGCGCTGCCGCGATGGTCTCCAGGTCGCGCATCTCACCGACGAGAACGACGTCGGGATCCTGCCGGAGGATCGACTTGAGCGCGTTCTTGAACGACTGCGTGTCCGAGAAGACCTCGCGCTGGTTCACCAGGCACCGCTTGTGCTGGTGCACGAACTCGATGGGGTCCTCGATCGTCATGATGTGCTCGCTGCGCTCCGAGTTGATCTTGTCGATCATGGCGGCGAGCGTGGTGGACTTGCCGGAGCCGGTGGGGCCGGTCACGAGCACGAGCCCCTTTGGCCGGTCCGCCATCTGTTCGACGATCGGAGGCAGGTTCAGCTCGCCGAAGGTGCGAATCTTGATGGGGATGACGCGGATCGCCGCCGCCACCGCGCCGCGCTGCCGGTACACGTTGCAACGGAAGCGCGCCAGCCCCTGGATGCCGAAGGAGAGGTCGAGCTCGTTCTCCTCCTCGAACTTCTGCTTCTGGCCCTCATTGAGCACGCTGTAGGCGAGCCGCTGGGTGTCCTGGGGGGTCAGCTGCTCGAACTCGGTGAGGGGTTGGAGCTTACCGTTCTGCCGGATCTGCGGATACGTGCCCGTGGTGATGTGCAGATCGGAGGCTCCACGCTCGATCATGATCGTCAAGAGATCGTGCATCGTCGCAGCCATGGTGTCCTCTGTCTGCCCGGCGCGCGGTCTCCCGCGACGGTCGGGCGTACGAGCGTTAGCTCACCGTCACCCGCAGCACTTCCTCGATGGTGGTGACGCCGTCGAGGACTTTTTGCAGCGCGTTCTGCCGCAGGGTCTTCATGCCCTGCGCCAGCGCCATATCGCGGATCTCCGCGGTGGGAGCGTTGCGGAGCATCATCTCACGCAGCTCTTCGCTGATCGGCATGACTTCGTAGATGGCCACCCGACCCTTCATGCCGGTGAAGCTGCAGGCGTGGCACCCCTTGCCCTTGTAGAACTGGACGTGCCCCAGCCCTTGCGGGACATGACCATAGGGCACCAGGCTCTCCTCGTCCGCCTCATAGGGCTGCTTGCAGTCCTTGCAGATCTTCCGGCCCAGCCGCTGGGCGAGGATCAAGCTCAGAGCGGACGAGACCAGGAAGGGCGGGATGCCCATGTCGAGCAGCCGCGCGACGGTCGAGGGGCAGTCGTTGGTGTGCAGCGTGGTCAGGACGAGGTGGCCGGTGAGGGCCGCCCGGATGCCGATCTGCGCGGTCTCGAGATCCCGCGTCTCGCCGACGAGGATGATGTCCGGGTCCTGTCTCAAGAAGGATCGGAGGGCGGCCGCGAACGTTCGCCCGATGCCCTCGTTGACCTGCACCTGGTTGACGCCCTTCAGGTTGTACTCGACCGGATCTTCCGCCGTCATGATGTTCACGTCCGGCGAGTTGATCGTGTGGATCGCCGAATAGAGCGTCGTGGTCTTGCCGGAGCCGGTGGGCCCGGTGATCAGGATCATGCCGTAGGGCTGATGGATGGCGTGGGTGAACTGCTCCAGGCTCCAGGGATCGAAGCCGAGCATGGCGAGGTCGAGCTGGAGGGCATCCTTGTCCAGGATGCGCATGACGGTCTTCTCGCCGAAGATCGTGGGGAGCGTGGAGACGCGGAAGTCGATCTCGCGCTGGTTGTAGCGGAGTTTGATGCGGCCGTCCTGGGGCAAGCGGCGCTCGGCGATGTCGAGGGTCGACATGATCTTCACGCGGGAGGTCAGGGCCGCCTCCAGGCGCTTGGGCGGGGTCATGATCTCGTGGAGCACGCCGTCGATGCGGAAGCGCACCCGGAACACCTTCTCGTAGGGCTCGAGATGGATGTCGGAGGCCCCCCGGCGGATCGCGTCCACCAGGATCATGTTGACGAGCCGGACGACGGGGGCCTCGTCCGCCGACTCCTTCAGCTCGAAGATGTCGGCCTTCGCCCACTGCTCGTCCTCGCCCTCGACGACCTCGACGTCGCCGACGGTGGCGTCCATCTCCGAGATGACCTCGGCGATGCCGCCGGTCTGCGCCTCGTAGAGCCGGTCGATCGCCTTGCGGATGGCGCCCTGCGAGGCCACCACCGGCACGACCTGAAGATTGGTCATGAAGCCGACGTCGTCGACCGCGAAGACATTGGTCGGGTCGGCCATCGCGAGCGTGAGCTGGTTCCCGGCGCGCTTGATCGGCAACACCTCGTACTTCCGGGCGATCTGGGCGGGGACGAGCTTGACGACCTCCACGTCCACGTCGAGCTGCGTGAGCGTGATCGACGGGATGCCGTACTGCTTCGAAAGGAAGGCGATCAGCTGGTCTTCATTGATGATGTCGAGCCGAACGAGGATGGAGCCGAGCTTCTCGTTGCTCCCCTTTTGGTCTGCGAGCGCGCGCTGGAGTTGCTCCTGGTTGATCAGTCCTTCTTTGACCAGAAGATCTCCGAGGCGACGGCTAACGGGCTGTCCGAGTTTCGCTTCGGCCATCGATCGGTTGGGCTGAAAAAGCCCGACCGCTCAACTATAACCCAGTCACCTTCTTCAACATATCCGTAAAGGGCTTCTGCGCCTCGGCCTGATACAAGATGAACTGAACCTTCTGTAACGAGGACTTACCACTTTTGAGGTGCTCGGCAAGCGCGGTCAGTATCGCGTCCGCGCTGGTCGCCGGAGGGATGCCTCCCACCCCGCTTCCCAGCGCGGGAAAGGCGATCGAGGTGAGCTTGTGCTTCTCCGCCAGGGCCAGGGTCGATCGCGTGGCCGCTCCGATCTTGCTCGCGTCCGTCTTGAGATCGGGCCCCATGGTGGCGGCGTGGATCACATGGGTGGCGGCGAGGTTGCCCGCCACCGTGAGCACCGACTCGCCGACCTCCACCGGGCCCTGGCGGACGGCGTCCTCCTCGATGACGGTGCCGCCCTTGCGCTTGATCGCGCCCGCCACGCCCGCGCCCATGAGGAGCTGGGAGTTCGCCGCGTTGACGATGGCGTCGACCTCGGCATCGGTGATATCGCCCAGATGGATCGAGATGGTGGTGCTCCCGAGCTTGGCCTTCATCGCCCGGCTCCCGGCCCGGCGTCCGAGCGCGGATCCATCGCTGGGCGCGCCTCACGAGACTTGACCGTCTCCCACGTCCGGTCCAGCTCCTCCAGCGATGCCTCACCTACGGTCCGGCCCGCGGCGCTCATTTCCGCCTCCACCTCTCTGAAGCGACGGGTGAACTTCTCGGCGGCTCCTCTCAGACTGTCCTCGGCGTCCACGCCCAGCAACCGCGCCACGTTCACGATCGAGAAGAGGAGATCGCCGAGCTCTTCCCGGATTCGCGTGGGATCGGTTTCCCGCGCGGCGTGTTCCAGCTCCGTCATCTCCTCCCCGACCTTGCTCCACGCCTCGCGCCAGGTCGGCCAGTCGAAGCCCACGCGGCCGGCCTTGACCTGGAGGCGCTGCGCCCGCAGGAGCGCGGGCAGCGACGCCGGCACGCCGTCGAGGGCGGAGCGCGTCCGCCCGTCCCCCGTCCCCTCGCCGCGCTTGATCCGCTCCCACTGGGAGAGCGCCTCGGCGGCATCGGCGACCTGGCCTCCCGCGAACACGTGGGGGTGGCGGCGGATCATCTTATCGTTGAGGCGGGCGAGGAGGTCGGCCATGGTGAACTCGCCCGTCTCCTTGGCCAGCTGGGCGTGGAACACGACCTGGAACAGGAGATCGCCGAGCTCTTCCTGGATGTGGTCGCTCGACCCCACGTCGAGGGATTCGAGGGCCTCGTACGCCTCCTCGATGAGATAGGGCTTCAGGGACTGCCGCGTCTGCTCGCGGTCCCAGGGGCACCCCGTCTCCGACCTCAGACGGGACATGATGGCGAGCAGCGATTCGAAGAGGGTGCCGGCGGAGTCAGCCATGGGGGGTCCTGGAAGCGCACGGTCATTATACACACGCCCGCCGTGTCCTTGAAGGGATTGGGGTCGCGTGCTAGCCTCGACCGCGATCGCGCCGACCTCGCGTCACGGGGCTGCCGGGAGGATGAAGATGGCGGAGGACGAAACCTTCAAGGTCACAGATCGACGGCATCGGGACACCGAGGCCCCGACGGAGATGGGAAGTGGGGCCGCGCGTCCGGCTCCAAGCGTCCCCGCCGGCGGAGGATCCCACGCCTCGCCTCTCGCGAGCCGTGAGCCGGGCGGAGCGGATCTCTCGGGCGTGTTCGTGATGTTCGCCAGCTCCGCGCTCATGGCGCTGGGCGAGGCTCCCGACCCCGCCACCGGCGAGCGCAGCGTGGATCTGGCGCAGGCGAGGGAAGCGGTGGACCTCCTGCTGCTGCTCCGCGACAAGACGAGCGGGAACCGAACAGAGCAGGAGACCCGGCTGCTCGAGGACATTCTCTACGACCTCGAGATGCGGGTCGTCCGGGCGGCGGGTTCCCTGGGCCGCTAGGGGATTACTGGGTCCGGATCACCGCTCGTCGCTCATCGATCTGCACCGAATCCACGACGGGGGGGACCTGGAAGCGCAGGAGCTTCGACCCGGTCTGGCCGAGCAGGAGCCACAGGAGCCATTTCCCCACCGGCTGTTTCCCCAGCGCGAACTCAGTTACGTCGACCCGCGCATAGGTCCGGCCCGTCTTGATTCTCGCGTGCTCGATGACGAAGCGGCCGCGAACGGTGACCCACACGGGCTGGTCGAGCCGCTCGGCGGGCAAATAGCGCATGAACTGGGGAAAGGGCGGACCCTGAAGCAGATGCCGTAGTACGGTCTGGCCTTTGATCTCGAGCTGGCCCCCCGCGAAGCGGACCACGAGAGGGTTGAAGGGCAGGTCGGCGGACTCGGCAAGGTGATTGGCGAGGAACGCGTTGACCTCGGCCTCGCTGAGGATCACGGGATCGGTTCGTGTGGACCGCCCCGACTCCCGCAAGACGAGCTCGTAGAGCTTTCGCTGGGCGGAAAATCCGTCTGCTCGGGTGAAACGCGAGGGCTGGACGTCCGGCGCCGTGGCCATGTTTCCCGACAGGAAGAGAAAACCGGCGGCTGCCACGACCACGACCAGGATGGCCACGATCAGGACCAGACAGCCAAAGCACCCGAAACGCATCGGCCAACCATAGCACTCGGCCCCGGCAAGTCAAAGTTCTATGCCTTTTCCAGGGGTTATGATGAAGTAGGGCAATTACTTGACATGTCAGCACTCATGGAATATAAGTAAGTCACGCTCATATTTAACGGCCGGCCTTTGGAGTCCGGCCCCAGGAGGAATTCACATGACCGTTGTGCAATGGCGTCCGCTCAGTCAGGCCCTGGATCGGTGGGACCCGTTCCGCGATGTTGGAGACCTGCAGTCCGAGATGAACAGGATGTTCGATGGTTTCTTCGGTCGATCGGCGCCCGGCATGGATCGAGTGTGGGCGCCCGCGGTCGATGTCTTCGAGACCAAGGACGACGTGGTGGTGACCGTCGAGCTACCCGGGATGACGGAGAAGGACGTTCAGGTCTCCATCACCGGGGACATCTTGACCATCAAGGGTGAGCGCGAGGTGGCCTCGACGGCCCGAGAGAGCGTCTACCGCAGCGAGCGCTGGCACGGAAAGTTCGAGCGCAGCCTATCGCTGCCGCTTGCGGTGCAGGCCGACAAGGTCAAGGCGACATACCGCGAAGGCGTGCTCACGATCAACCTGCCCAAGGCCGAAGAGCTCAAGCCGAAGGCGATCAAGATCGACGTGGCCTGATTCGCGCTCGAGGGGAGGAGGGGGGTGTCCCCTCCTCCCCCGCCGCTCACATAGATGCGCAGCCCGAATAGATCCACACACAGGAGACGGACACCATGGCGAAGGTGATCGGCATCGATCTGGGGACGACCAACTCGGTTGTGGCGGTTGTGGAAGGCGGAGATCCCACCGTCATCCCCAATCAGGAAGGAAGCCGGCTGACCCCCTCGGTGGCCGCCTTCACCAAGGAGGGGGAGACCCTCGTCGGACAGGTGGCCAAGCGGCAGGCCATCACCAACCCGGACAATACCGTCTTCTCGATCAAGCGCTTCGTGGGGCGTCGATACGAAGAGGTGCTGCAGGAGATCAAGCTCGTCCCCTACAAGGTCGTGAAGGCGTCGAGCGGCGACGCGCGCGTGGAGGTGCGGGGGAAGGTGTACTCGCCCCAGGAGATCTCCGCGTTGATCCTGCGCAAGCTCAAAGAAGCGGCGGAGGCGTATCTCGGTGAGAAGGTCACCCAGGCGGTGATCACGGTGCCCGCCTACTTCAACGACAGCCAGCGCCAGGCAACCAAGGAGGCGGGCACCATTGCCGGTCTGGAGGTTCTCCGGATCGTCAACGAGCCTACTGCGGCCGCCCTCGCGTACGGCCTCAACAAGAAGAAGGATGAGACGGTGGCCGTCTACGACCTCGGGGGCGGTACGTTCGACATCTCGATCCTGGAGATCGGCGAGGGCGTGGTCGAGGTGAAGGCGACCAATGGCGACACTCACCTCGGCGGCGACGACTTCGACCAGCGGGTCATCGACTGGATCGCCGACGAGTTCAAGCGCGAGAACGGGATCGACCTCCGCAAGGACCGGATGGCCCTGCAGCGGCTGAAGGAAGCGGCGGAGAAGGCCAAGTGCGAGCTGTCCACCACCATCCAGACGGAGATCAACCTGCCGTTCATCACCGCTGACGCGACCGGACCCAAGCACCTGGTCCTCACCCTCACGCGGGCGAAGCTTGAGACCCTGGTGGCCGATCTGATCGAGCGAAGCCTGGTCCCATGCCGCGAGGCGATGCGGCAGGCGGGCGTAACCGGCGCCGATATCGAGGAGGTCATTCTCGTCGGCGGCCAGACCCGAATGCCCAAGGTGCAGGACGAGGTCAAGAAGCTCTTCGGCAAGGAGCCCAACAAGACCGTCAACCCCGATGAGGTGGTGGCGGTGGGCGCGGCCGTCCAGGCCGCCGTCCTCACCGGCGAGGTCAAGGACCTGCTCCTGCTCGATGTGACGCCCCTGTCGCTCGGTATCGAGACGCTGGGGGGCGTCATGACGCGGCTCATCGAGGCCAACACGACGATTCCGACCAAGAAGAGCGAGGTGTTCACCACCGCGTCCGACAGCCAGCCCTCGGTGGAGGTGCACGTGCTGCAGGGCGAGCGGCCGCTCGCGCGGGACAACCGGACGCTGGGACGCTTCCATCTGGATGGCCTGCCGCCGGCACCGCGGGGCGTGCCCCAGGTCGAGGTGACGTTCGACATCGACGCCAACGGTATCGTGAACGTGTCGGCCAAGGACAAGGCCACCAGCAAGCAGCAGAACATCACGATCACGGCGTCGTCGACCCTGACCAAGGACGACATCGAGCGGATGAAGCGCGAGGCGGAAGCCAATGCCGCCGAGGACGCCAAGCACCGCGAGGAGATCGAAGTTCGCAATCACGCCGATTCGCTGGTCTACACCACCGAGCGCACCCTGCGCGAGCACGGGGACAAGGTGTCGGCGGAAGACAAGGCCGCCATCGAGACCGCGCTCAACGACGCGCGCGAAGCGCTCAAGGGAAGCGACATCGAGCGGATCAAGCAGACGCAGGAGGCGTTGACCAAGGCATCGCACAAGGTCGCCGAGGCCATGTATCGGGCCCAGGCGGCGGCGGGGAGCCCGGCGCCGGGCGAGCCGGCCGGCGCGGGCGGCGAGGACACCTCCGGCGCCGCCGCCGACCAGGCCAAGGGCGACGTGATCGACGCCGAGTTCAAGGATCTGGGCGACACCAAAAAGTAGAGGACAGTCAGGGGCAGTGGTCGCGTGCCGCGCACCCGGCCACTGCCCCGGCGAAACCGCTATGGCCAGAGACTACTACGCGGTGCTCGGGATCGGGGTGGCGGCGTCGGCTGCCCAGATCCGACGGGCCTATCAGCGCCTCGCGCGCCGCTATTCACCCGACGTCAATCTCTGGGATCGCGAGGCCGACGTGCTCTTCGAGGAGATCCGGTCCGCGTATCGCGTGCTCAGCGACCCCTCCGCTCGGACTCTCTACGACCATCAGGCAAAGGCCGGCGAGCGCCCCACGGAGAACGTGGGCTCGCGGCGAGGCTCCCGCCGGCGGGGCGACGACGTCCACGCGCCGGTGGAGCTGGCATTTCACCAGGCGGCGGCCGGGCTCACCGCGAACCTGACCGTGGAGCGCCTGTCCCCTTGCGCGACCTGCGAGGCCACCGGCGCGCGCCCCGGGGCGGTGCCGGCGCCCTGCGAGCATTGCGACGGCGTGGGCCTGGTGTGGGGCGCCCAGGGCCCATCGGGCCCCGCGGACTGCCCGGTGTGCCGGGGAGCGGGGCAGCGAGTGACGGATCCCTGCCGCAGCTGTCACGGCCGCGGCGTCGCGCCGGCGCGTGCGAGTCTGCGCGTGGCCATTCCCGCCGGCATGGACACGGGCTCGCAGATTCGCATCCCGGGCGAAGGGCATGCGGGACCGTTCGGCGGCCCGCGCGGTGACCTCGTCGTCATCACGCGCGTGCACGAGGACCCCGTCTTCACCCGCAAAGGCGACAACCTCTACGCGGAGGTCGGCGTCTCGATCGTGGAGGCGGTGCTGGGCGCGCGGGTGCTCGTGCGGACACTGTCCGGCGACGTCGATCTGGTCTTGCCGCCTGGAACCCAGGCCGGCCAGGTCTTCCGCATCCGGGGGCGCGGCATGTCGCGTCTGGCGTCCGAAGGGCGGGGCGACCTCTACGTGACGATCGTGGTGGACATCCCGCGCGGGCTCGACGCCCGGACCCAGGAGATGGTCCGCGATCTCGGACGCCTGCTGCCGGCCCCGCCCGTCGCGGCCGCGACAAGGACGGCGCGCGCATGACGGACAGGCACAAGCCGCTCTACACCATCGGCGTGGTAGGCGAAATGCTCAAGCTGCATCCGCAGACCCTGCGCATGTACGAGAAGAAGGGGCTCATCCGTCCCGGCCGGACGGAGGGGAGGACCCGGATGTTCTCGGCGGACGACGTGGAGGAGATCGCGCGGTTGATCCGCCTCACCCGCGACCTCGGGGTGAATCTGGCCGGCGTCGAGATCATCCTAAAGATGAGGCGTCGGATGCTCGACATGCAGGCTCAGATGGAGGAGCTGCTGGGCTACGTGCGGGACGACGTGGCCCAGAAGCCGGATCCGGCCAGTCGTGGGACCGGCGAGGCGCTGGTTCGCGCCGCGTCCGGCCAACTCTCGCCGATCGAGCTCTTCTGAGAGAAAGGACGATTCATGGCCAGCGACTTCGACAAGGATCTTGCCAGCGGCGCGGTGCGCCCCGATGGGAGCGTCGCGGTGCCCGAGGTCCTTTCCATTCTTCCCCTGCGCGACACCGTGCTGTTTCCTCAGGCCGTCCTGCCCCTCGCGGCGGGCCGGGAGGCATCCGTTCGCCTCATCGAGGACGCGGCGCGGAGCGGCCGGCTCATCGGGGTGTTCGGTCAGCGTGATCCCTCGCGCGAGGAGCCCCAGGAGTCCGATCTCCACCGCGTCGGGACGGTGGCGACCATCCACAAGATGATCAAGCAGCCGGATGGCACGATCCGGCTCGTGGTCCAGGGGCTCGCCCGGGTGCGCATCGTGGAGGTGACCCAGCGCCGGCCCTTCCTGCAGGCGCGGGTCGAGGAGATCCGCGACGTCCTCCCGGAGGCGGGCGACCTCGAAGCGGAGGCGCTCGAGCGGAACGCGTCGACGCTCTTCCGCCAGGTGGTGGAGCTGTCGCCGTTCCTGCCGGACGAGCTCGCCGCCGTCGTGCAGAACGTGACCGGCCCGGGCCGCATCGCCGACGCCGTCGCCGCGACGCTCCCCTCGCTCAACACCCAGCTCAAGCAGGAGCTGCTCGAGACGGAGTCCGTCAAGGCGCGGCTCGCGCGCCTGGTGGCCGCCCTCACCAAGGAAGTGGAGATCCTCGAGCTGGGCTCGAAGATCCAGTCGCAGGTGGAGTCCGAGGTTGGCAAGGGTCAGCGGGAGTACTACCTTCGCGAGCAGCTCAAGGCCATCCAGAAGGAGCTCGGGGAGAGCGACGAGCGCGGCCAGGAGATCTCCGAGCTGCGCCAGAAGATCGAGGCCGCCGGTATGACCGAGGAGGCGCGTCGGGAGGCCCTGCGCGAGCTGGACCGACTCGCCAAGATGCCGCCCGCGGCCGCCGAGTACACGGTGGCCCGCACCTACCTCGAGTGGCTGATCGCGCTGCCCTGGGCGAAGACGACCGAGGACAACCTCGACCTCGCGCAGGCGAGGGAGATCCTCGACGCCGACCACTGGGGCCTGCCCAAGGTGAAGGAGCGCATTCTCGAGTATCTCGCGGTCAAGAGCATGCGGCCGGCGGGCAAGGACCCCATCCTCTGCTTCGTGGGTCCTCCCGGCGTGGGCAAGACCTCGCTGGGCCGCTCCATCGCACGCGCGCTCGGGCGCAAGTTCCACCGCATCTCGCTGGGGGGCATGCGGGACGAGGCGGAGATCCGCGGGCATCGCCGCACGTACATCGGCGCCCTGCCCGGGCAGATCATCCAGGGCCTGCGCCGCGTGGAGTCGAAGAACCCTGTCTTCATGCTGGACGAGATCGACAAGCTCGGCATGGACTTCCGGGGGGATCCGGCCTCCGCGCTGCTCGAGGTGCTCGACCCCGAGCAGAACGGGGCCTTCCGGGACCACTACGTCGACGTGCCGTTCGACCTGTCGCGGGCGCTCTTCATCACGACCGCAAACGTGCTCGACACGGTGCCGGCGCCGCTGCGGGACCGGATGGAGATCATCGAGCTCGCCGGCTACACCGAGGAGGAGAAGGTGCACATCGCCAACCAGCACCTGATCCCCAAGCAGGCCGTCGACCACGGGCTCGTGCTGGGCGAGCACCTGCGGTGGACTGACGACGCGCTCCGGCACCTCGTGCGCGGGTACACGCGGGAGGCCGGGCTCCGCAGCCTCGAGCGGGAGATCGCCGCCGTGACCCGGAAGATCGCGAAGCGTCGGGCGGAGGGGGGGACGACGATCGTGGAGATCACGCCCGGGCTGGTCGGCGAGCTCCTCGGCGCGCCGCGCTTCGTGCAGGAGGAGCTCGAGGAGCGCACGCGCGTGCCCGGAGTCGCGGTGGGACTGGCATGGACGCCGGCCGGCGGCGACATCCTCTTCGTCGAGGCCACCCGGATGAAGGGCGCGAAGACGCTCTCGCTCACCGGGCAGCTCGGCGAGGTGATGAAGGAATCCGTGCAGACGGCGCTGTCGTGGGTGCGCTCGCACGCGAGCGAGCTAGGGGTGCGGGCCGACTTCTGGGAGCACTCGGACATCCACGTCCACGTGCCGGCGGGGGCGATCCCCAAGGACGGGCCGTCGGCCGGGGTGACCATGGCCACCGCCCTGGTGTCGCTGCTCACCCGGCGTCCGCTGCGTGGGCAGCTCGCGATGACGGGTGAAATCACGCTGTCCGGCCGTGTGCTTCCGGTCGGTGGGATCAAGGAAAAGGTCCTTGCCGCCCGCCGGGCAGGCGTAC
>CAVVJF010000015.1:0-138779 GCA_963748485.1 uncultured Candidatus Rokubacteria bacterium | reverse complement strand
GGACCGTGATTCTGCCGAGCCGGAATGAGAAGAACCTTCTGGAGGATGTGCCCACGGAGGCCCGTCAGGGCATGACCTTCCACCTGGTGGACTCGATCGACCAGGTGCTCCGTCTGGCTCTCGAGGACTTCCCCCAGCCGGGGGCCGCCAGCCCGGCGCTCGCGGATCTGGTCGGCTCGAGCAACTGAGATCTCGTTCACCCGCTCGTCGCTTACCGGCGGCGACGGAGGCGAGTCACCGGAGTCCCGATCGCCACGTAAGTGGCGGTCGGGACTTCTCTTTTTATCATCCTTGCCCTAATCGTCCCCACCCCCTTATGCTCGAGGTGTCATGTCACGACAGTCCCTGATGGGTGGCACTCTGCTACTCGCTGCGAGCATGGCCGCGGCCGAGGGGGAGGCTGCGTCATATCGGCTCACCGATGCCGATGGGGTCACCCACTTCACCAATGCGCCGACCGATCCCCGCTACCGAACTGTATCCGGAGTGTCGGGCACGGGCGCCGGGTGGCTGCGGCTGCCGCCTGTGGTCCAGGCACGCTTCACGGCAGACATCAAAGAGATCGCGGGGCGGTACGGGGTGAGCGCCTCGCTGGTCGAGTCGGTGATCCGGGCGGAGTCGGCCTTCAATCCGAGCGCCATCTCTCGCAAGGGAGCCCAGGGCCTCATGCAGCTGATGCCCCAGACGGCATCGTCGCTCGGCGTGCGGAATGCCTTCGACCCCAAGCAGAACATCGAGGGCGGCGTCCGCCACCTGCGCTATCTGATCGATCGCTACCCGGGCAATCTCCCCCTCGCGGTTGCCGCCTACAATGCCGGCGAGGGGGCGGTGGACCGGTATCGCGGCATCCCGCCCTATGCTGAGACCCAGGACTATGTCCGGAAGGTGCTGCAGTTTCACGGCGGCGGCGGCTTCTCCCAGGCGATCTACCGCTCGCAAGATTCGAAGGGCACGGTGACGTACACCAACGTGCCCCCCGCCGCGCATTTCCGGATTCGCTGACCGTTCCTGACCGCTCCGCCCCGCCTGTCCGTATTCAGCCGGTCCGATCCAGCGTCCGGTACTGCACCGCCTCGGCGACATGCTCCGCGGTTACGGCATCGCTGCCTTCGAGGTCCGCGATCGTACGCGCCACGCGCAGGATGCGGTGATAGGCGCGCGCCGAAAGGCCCAGGCGGCCCACCGCGAGCGCGAGGAGGCGGACCGCGTCGGCTGACGGTACGCACCACCGCCTGAGGAAGCGGGCACCGATGCGGGCGTTGACGCGCAGGGGGGTTCCCTCGAATCGCGCCGTCTGCCGGGCCCGCGCCGCCAGCACGCGCGCGCGAATGGCCGTCGAGGGCTCCTCGCGCGTTTCCGCGGTGAGCTCAGCCGCCTCCACCGGTGGCAGCTGGAGGTGCAGGTCGATGCGATCGAGGAGCGGGCCCGACAGCCGGCCGAGGTAGTGCTCGCGCTCGGCCGGCGTGCACGCGCAGCGGTCGATCGACCGGCAGGCGCGACGGCAGGGATTGGCGGCGGCAATCAGCTGGAAGCGGGCAGGGAAGTCGGCGCTGCCCGCGGCCCGGGCCACCATGACCTCGCCCTCCTCCAGCGGCTGGCGCAGGGACTCCAGAGCACGCCGGGAGAACTCCGGCAGCTCGTCCAGGAAGAGCACGCCCAGATGGGCCAAGCTCACCTCGCCCGGATGAGGGAGGCCGCCTCCCCCCACCAGCGCGGAATGGGACACCGTGTGATGGGGGGCCCGAAAGGGCCGCGCCGTCATGAGTCCGCCGCGGGCGGACAGAAGGCCGGCCACGCTCCAGACGGTAGAGATCTCGATGGCTTCCTCGAGCGTGGGCGGAGGCAGGATGGTCGGCAGCCGGCGGGCGAGCATGGTCTTGCCCGCGCCGGGTGGGCCCAGCATCAGGACGTTGTGCGCGCCGGCCGCGGCGATCTCGAGCGCGCGCTTGGCATGCGCCTGGCCTCGCACCTCGCTGAAGTCGACGTCGCCGCTCCCCGCGGGGGTCGAAGGCAAGGCGGGGGGCGTCGCCGCGACCAGCGCCCGCTCGCCGTTGAGATACTCGACCGCCTCCCGGAGCGAAGCGACGGGGATCACGTCGACGCCCGACACAGCCGCGCTCTCCGCGGCATTGGCGGGCGGCACGAAGAGGCGCGTGATGCCCTCCTGCCGGCACCGGAGCGCCATCGGCAGCGCCCCCCGAACCGGCCGTACGCTGCCGTCGAGGGAGAGCTCACCCACCAGCACCGAGGCTTCCAGGAGGGTGGGCTTGACCACCTCGGTGGCGACGAGAAGGCCGATGGCCATCGGCAGGTCGAAGGCCGGGCCCTCCTTGCGCATGTCGGCAGGGGCCAGGCTCACCGTGATCCGTTCGATGGGAAATGTGAAGCCGGAGTTCTTGATGGCGGCGCGGATCCGATCGCGGCTCTCGCGCACGCTGGAGTCGGGGAGGCCCACCGTGGCGAAGCTGGGAAGGCCGTTGACGACGTCGACCTCCACCCAGACGCACGCGGCGTGGATGCCGTGGATCCCGGCGGACCGGACGCGCGCGAGCATGGGCTCGAGTGTTGGCGGTGGCGCGCGGGGCGTCAACGTCTCGAAATGGATACGGCGGCAGCGGCGGCTGGGGCCGCGACGGGGGCGGTCAGGAGTTTAGGCGGCGCTTGAGGAAGCCGAGCAGGCCCTGGGGCAGGAAGATCACCATGGCGGTGAAGATGATGCCCACGGGAATGAGGTAGTACTCGATGAGGTAGCGCGACACGACCTCGCGCAGCACGAGGAAGAAGGCCGCGCCCGCGATGGGCCCCACCAGGGTGCCCATGCCACCCATCACGTTGAAGATCACCACCTCGCCGGACACCACGAAGAATACGAAGTCGGGCGCGGCGAACTTGTTCTGCAGGGCGTAGAGCACCCCCGCCAGCCCCGCGAAGAGCCCGGACAGCATCACCGCGACGATCTTGTAGCGCTCGACGTGGTAGCCGATGGCCCGGGTCCGCGGCTCGTTCTCCTTGATCGACTGCAACACCATGCCGAAGGGGGACTGGGTGACGCGGCGCAGGAGCAGATAGGAGAGCACCACCACCGCGAGCACGAACCAGTGCAGGGACGCGGGGGTGAAACGGAAGTCGACGAGACCGGGAATGCGGAAGGCGGGCTGGCTGAAGGTGAGGCCGTTCTCGCCGCCCGTCACCTCCGTCCACGTGAAGATGATGACGTAGAAGATCTGCGAGAAGACCAGGGTGGTGATCGAGAAGTAGATCTCGCGTAGGCGCGTGGCGAAGAAGGCCACGAAGGCTCCCACCACGCCGGCGGCGACGAGCCCGGCAAGGAGGGCGAGCCAGAGATTGGCCGGCTTCACCGAGAGCAGCGCCGCCGCCGCCCCGTACATGCCGAGCCCGAAGAAGGCAGAGTGGCCGAAGGACACCATCCCCGTGTAGCCGATCAGGATGTCCGACGACATCGCGAGGAGCCCCCAGATGAGGATCTCCGTCACGAAGCGGCGCCAGAACTCGGGCAGGACGAGGGGCGCCACGACGAGCAGGATCAGGATCACCGTGAACCAGGTCCAGTACGTGGCGTGGGAGCGCGGCGTGGCCATGGGCGGGGACCTACTTGGGCGTCGGCACGAACAGGCCGGTGGGACGGAAGAGGAGCGTGAGGATGAGGACGACGAAGGACACGATCACCGCCTGGGCCGGTGTCACCACGATGGCGGCATAGGCCTCGAGCAGGCTGATGAAGATGGCGGCGAGGATCGACCCGCCGAGGTTCCCCATGCCGCCCACCACCACCACGATGAAGGCGCGCAGCGTGAAGTCGAAGCCCATGTTGTGCGTGACCCCGGCGAGGGGGCCGAAGAGCACGCCGCTGGAGGCCGCCATGCCCGCGCCGATGGCGAACACCACCGCGTGGACGAGGGGCACGGGGATGCCCATGGCCTGGGCCATGATGCGGTCCTGCATGCTCGCGCGGATCCACACCCCGAACGTCGCGCGGCGAAGGAAGAGGTAGAGCCCGCCGATGATGAGACCGGCGAAGAGCGCCGCGCCGATGCGATACCACGGGTACTGCAGGTAGAAGAGCGTGAACTGGCCGCTGATCGGCTCGCGGATGGCCCGCGCCGTTGGGCCCCACTGCCAGATGGCGTACTTCTGGAGGACGAGGGATATCCCGAAGGTCGCGAGGATGGTGGTGAGGGGATCGCGGCCCAGGAGCGGCCGCAGCGTCGTGACCTGCAGGAGCGCCCCGAAGGCCGCGATGGTGAGGACGGCGGTGGCGAGGGCGAGCCAGAAGCTGCCGGTGGTGGCCACGGTGGTCGCGCCCACGAAGGCGCCCAGCATGACGAGGTCGCCGTGGGCGAAGTTGACGACGTCCATGATCCCGAAGATCAGGGTGAGCCCGGAGGCGACGAGGGCGAGGATCATCCCGTTCACCAGCCCGTTCACCGTCTGGATGAGGATCTGCTCCACCGTCAGACTCCCAGGTACTCGTGGACGACCGACATGTTCTGGCGGAGCTCGGCGGCGGGCGCCTGATGGCGGATCACGCCCTTCTCCATGATGTAGACGCGATTGCTCGCGTCCAGGGTCAGCGGCACGTTCTGCTCCACGAGCAGGATGGCCACCCCCTCACGATGGAGCGCGTCGATGATCTGGCGGATCTCCGACACCATGCGCGGCATGAGCCCCTCGGTGGGCTCGTCGAGCAGGACGATCTTGGGCTCGAGCATCATCGCGCGCGCGATAGCCAGCATCTGCTGCTCGCCGCCCGACAGCGTGCCGCCGAGCTGATGCTTCCGCTCGCCGAGGCGTGGGAAGTACGTGAATGCGCGGTCGAGGAGGCGGCGCTTCCGCGCCTCGTCCACGCCCGCACGATCCAGCCCGGTGCGGAGGTTCTCGAGGACGGTGAGGAGGCGGAACACGCGGCGGTCCTCGGGCACCCAGGCCACGCCGAGCCGGGCCACCCGGTGCGGTGGTGCGCCGGCGATGGCCTTGCCCTCGAAGGTTATGCCGCCCTCCGCGGGCCGCACGAGGCCCATCACGCTCTTGAGGGTGGTCGACTTACCGACCCCGTTGCGGCCGAGCAGGCCCACGACCTCGCCCGGCCCCACCTCGAGGGTGACGCCGTGCAGGATGTGCGATTTGCCGTAGTAGGTGTGCACGTTGTCCAGGCGCAGGATCACGTCTTGAGATACACCTCCTGCACCCGCGGGTTGGCCTGGATCTCGGCGGGGGTGCCCTCGGCGAGCACCTGCCCGTAGTGCAGCACGGTGATGCGGTGGGCCAGTCCCATCACCACCTCCATGTCGTGCTCGACGATGAGGATGGTGAGGTTGCGCGCGATGCGACGGACCAGTTCCACGGTGGCGTGCGTCTCGGCCACGCTCATGCCCGCGGTGGGCTCGTCCAGGCACAGGAGCTTGGGCTCGGTGGCCAGCGCGATCCCGATCTCGAGGTTGCGCTGCGCGCCGTGCGAGAGGTTGGCGGCGAGCTCGTCGGCCTGATCGAGGAGGGCCACGTCGGCGAGCACCGCGCGCGCCTGCTCGATCACGTCGGTGAAGGCGCGGTGGTGGCGCAGGAGGCTCCAGCCGTGATGCCGCGACTGGGCGGCGATGCGCACGTTCTCCAGCACGGTCGCGCCGGGCAGGATATTGGTGATCTGGTACGAGCGCGCGATACCCCGACGCGAGATGCGGTGCGGGGGCAAACCGGTGATGTCCTCGCCGTCGAGGAGGATGCGCCCGGCGGTGGGCCGGATCACGCCCGTCACGCAGTTGAAGAGGGTCGACTTGCCGGCGCCGTTGGGGCCGATGATGGCGCGGATCTCGCCCGTGGGCACGGATACGGAGACGTTGTCGAGGGCGGTGAGCCCTCCGAACCGCACCGTGAGCGCTTCCGTTCGCAGAAGGGGCCCGGCGCCCCCGGGGCGACTCTGCCCCGAGGGCGCCGGGATAGTGGACGCGCTGGTCACTCTAGGCGAACTTGCACGCCGGCGGGAACATGGTCTTTTCCTTGGGCACGATCTCGAGGATCTTGTGCTTCCCGGCCCGGATCTCCAGGATGAACTCACGCACGAAAGCCTGATGGTCCTCGCGGCGCAAGAGCTTGTCGCCCTGCGGGAAATCGTCGGATTCCTTCATCTCGAGGCCCTCGAGGGCCTCGATGAGCTTCATCGTGTCTTCGCGGCCGCGGAAGCCCGACTTCTGCATGCCGATCTTCAGCGCGTTGACGCCCTCGTAGTTGGACTGGACGTAGCGGTCCGGCAGGGGACCCGTCGGATCGATGGCCTTGAGCCGCGCCGTCGAGTCCTCGAGGAACTTCTTGTGGTAGGGCGTGTTGAACTGCCCTTCGAGCACGGGCACGTAGCGGTCGACTCCGATGAACCCTTCCGCCTTGTTCCCCATCGCGGGCAGGTTCACCGAAACGGCGATGGCGCCGTCCCCGGCGATGCGGGCCTTCTTGGAGATACCCAGGTCGAAGCACTGGTTCACGAACGCGATGCCCTGGGGCCCGAAGAAGATCCCGAAGATGCCGTCGTAGGCGCCGCTGATCTTTGAAAGGAACGGGGTCATGTCCTGGGTGCCCAGCGGCACGCCGATGGTGCTGATGATCTCGCCGCCGCTCTTCTTGATCTGCTCGATGTAGGCATCACGCGTCGACTGACCCCAGGCGTAGTCGGCGAAGGCGATGATCCACTTCTTCCCGACCTTGTTGACCAGATACGGCGAGACCGCCACCGCCTGAGCGGGGGCGTAGTCGAAGGGGCGGAACGTGTAGCGGCTGCACTTCGAGGTGGTGATGGTGGTGTCGAGGCACACCGTGATCATGTTGACGAGCTTGTGCTCCTCGTACACCGGCATGCACGCCAGGCAGACGTTGGAGAGATACCCGCCGGCGTGGGCGTCGATCTTGTCCTCCACCACGAGCTTTTCAGCCTTGCGGCGGCCTACGTCGGGCTTGGACTCGTAGTCCGCCGCGATCAGCTCGATGGGCCGGCCGCTGATGCCGCCCGCCTTGTTGATCCGGTCCACGGCCATCTGCACGCCAACGAGCGCGGTCTTGCCGCCCGCCGCCGCCGTGCCCGACAGGGGCTGGAGCGATCCGAGCTTGAAGGGCTTGGCCTGTCCGAAGGCGGCCCGCCACGGCGCGGGCACCAGCATGGAGGCGCCGAGCGCGCCGGCGGCGGCCGTACCCAGTCCCAGCAAGTGGCGCCGGGTGACCTTGCCGCTGTACCAGAAGTCTTCCGCCTGCGCCCAGGACTCGTTCTGCCAGCGTTCCGTCATCGTCATGCTCCTCCTGTTGACCCCGCTCCCTGTGGGAAGAGGGGGAATATGGTCTCCACGCTCACTGCCGAGCGGCCACGGCCCCGAGTGCCGCCTTGAAGACGTCGACCGTCTGCCGGATCTCGTCCTCCCCGTGGCTCAGGGAGACGTAGAATTTCTGAGCGGCCTTGACCACCCCCCGTCTCAACAGCTCATCGGAAAACAGGCGGTGCCGCGCACGGTCCGCGGTGAGGGTGGCGCGATAGTCGGTGATGGGCCGGTCGGTGAAGTAGATCTCGAACACCGGCGCCTCGCCCGCCACGTACGCGGGGACCCCGGCCGCGTCGGCGGCGTCCTGCAGCGCGGTCTTCACCCGCGTGCCCGTCGCGAACAGACGGTCGTATGCGCCCGGCCGGCGCAGCTCGGCGAGCGTCGCCAGGCCCGCCGCCGCCGCGATGGGGTTGCCGTTGAGGGTGCCCGCCTGCGCCACGAACTCGGGCGTCCCCTCGAGGCCGGGGTCGAGATGGCGCATGATCTCGGCGCGCCCCACGAGGGCGGCGAGGGCGAACCCGCCCCCCACGATCTTGCCGATGGCGGCCAGGTCGGGCACCACGCCGTAGTACTCCTGGGCCCCGCCGTAGGCGAAGCGGAACCCCGTCACGATCTCGTCGAAGATCAGCGGCACCCCGAAGCGTCGCGTGATCTCGCGCACGCCGTGGAGGAAGCCTTTGTCCGGCGCGATCAGCCGCTGGAACGGCTCCATGATGACGGCGGCGAGATCGCCGTGATGCGCGGCCAGGATGGCCTCGGTCTCGGCGAGGTCGTTGAACGGGGCGATGAGCACGTGTTCCTGGATGGCGTGCGGGATGCCGGCAGAGTCGGGCGTCGGCGCCGGGAACGCCTTGGGCGCGCGCGGCCCCACGCTCATCAGCGAGTAGTCATGGGTCCCGTGGAAGCCCCCCTCGAACTTGAGGATCTTGTCGCGTCCCCGGAACGCGCGCGCGACCCGCAGCGCGAAGAATGTCGCCTCGCTCCCCGACGCCGTGAAGCGCACCTGCTCGGCGCACGGCAGCGCGCGGCAGATCTCCGCGGCCAGCTCGAGGGTCGGCTCGCTGAGCTGGAAGTAGGTTGTGCCCTTGACGAGCTGGCGCTCGACGGCGGCGACGACGGCGGGATGCGCGTGCCCGAGCACGAGCGGCCCGGAGCCGAGGATGTAGTCGATGTAGTCGCGGCCCGACACGTCGACGAGACGCGGCCCACGCGCCTCGCGCACCACGAAGGACAGCTCGCGGGGGACGGAGTAGCCGCCCAGGACCCCGCCGGGGAGCAGGCGGCTGGCCCGTTCGAGAAGCGCGTCTTCCTCTGGTGTGCGGCCTGCGGCTGATGCCATCGGGCGCCTTCTTATACCCTATCGGGACGACACGCGCAAGGCTCGGGGGTGGGGTGCTCGCCCCAGAACGTCCCATTTTTCGGGCACGTGAGACACGGGGCGGTCGGTTCCGCGGGGGCGCCGCCCTTGCTAGTGCCGCCGCCCGCGCTTCCGCGCCCCGCGCGCTTTCCGCCACGCCGCGAGATTCGCCTCGATCTGCCGGGCGTGAATCTCCAGATGCTCGGCATAGAGGCCGAGCCAGCCTTCCACGGTGTATGCGCTCATCTCGGTGTGCCGCCCGCTCCGGCTCCACGCCGCCTCGGGGAGCGTGTGGAGCAGCGGCACGGTATTGGCGCGCACGGCGACGACCGTCGCCAGGGCCGGCGCGAGCGGCCGGCGGGCATACTGGAGGGCGCGCGCCCATTCCGCCTGGTCGTATCCGACGATGAGCGGGTCCTGCTCGGCGAGGAGGTAGCGCAGGCGCAGATGGGCATTGCTCTCGCTGTCGGCGCAGTGATGGATCACCTCGTGCGCCGACCACTCGCCGGGAGCGGGCCGCCAGTGAATCGCCGCCCGGGGCACCCGCCGCAGCGCCGCGCGCAGCCGCGCCGGTCCGGCCGCGTAGCGTCGGATGGCCTTGCGCCGCTCCGCCGGGGTCACCGCTCCGCGCCCGCCGCGTTGAGCCGTGCCTCACGCAGCGCGAGGCGGATGCGGGCGCGCTCCTCCTCGGAGACGGGCGTGAGGGGCGGCCGCACGTGCGCGGCGGGGATGCGGCCCAGGAGCGCGAGGGCTTCCTTCATCCGGTTGTGCATGTCCACGAACGGCGGTGCGTAGAACACGTTGACCAGGGGCGCCATGCGGTCGTTGATGGTGCGCGCGTCATCCATGCGCCCCGCCTTCACGGCGGCGAGGAGCGCAGCCTGTAGATCGGCGGCCACGCTCCCCATGCCGGAGATGCAGCCGTCGGCACCCAGCGCGAAGCTCGCGAGCAGCGACATGGTGAAGGAGGACAGCATGGCCACCGGCCGTCCGGAGGCCCGCAGCACGCGGAGGTTCTTCTCGTAGGCCACGATGTCATTGGACCAGTCCTTGACCGCCACTACCGAGGGGATCTTGCAGAGGGCGGCCAGGGTCTCGGGGTGATAGCCGATGCCGGAAGCCGGCGGGTACTCGAACACCACGAGCGGCAGGTCCACGCTGTCGGCCAGCTCCGAGAAGTGGCGCAGCACCATGTCCGGCTTGAGCTGCGCCCCCCACATGAAGAGCGTGGGCGGGAAGACGAGGAGCCCCGTCGCGCCCGCCGCGCGCGCGTCTCGGGCCAGCTCCACCGCCTCGCGCGTGCCGTCGGAGTACACCCCGGCCACCACCGGCACCTTGCCCGCAACCTCGTCGAGGGCGATGGCGAGCGCGCGCCGGCGCTCCTCGCGGGTGAGCGAAGACACCTCCGCAGCATGGCCATTGGCGACGATGCCGGTGACGCCCGGCGCGTCGGCGAGCCAGCGGAGATGCCGCCGGTAGGCGGGCTCGTCGATCTCGAGATCGGCGCGGAAGGGCAGGAGGTTGGCCGGCATGCAACCCTGGAAGCGGAGCTCGGATCCCATGACGCCTCCTTACCAGCTGGCGATTTCGTCCGCCAGCGCCTTGGCGGGCACGACGCGCGCGTAGGCGCGCCCGATGATGTCCAGGGTGGCGCGCTGTATTTCCGGCCAGAGGGTGGCGACGCCGTCCTCCACCACCGTGATGCGGTATTCGTGATTGAACCCGCCTACCACGGTGGCGAGCACGCAGATGTCGGTCATCGTCCCGGTCACGACCACGTGGCTGACTCCCCGCGCCCGGAGGGCCCGGTCCAGCACGGTGCCGTTGAAGCCGTCGTAGTAGTGCTTCCGGACCACCAGCTCGTCGGCGCGGGGCTCGAGCTCGGGGACGGTGGCGACGTTGGCCTCGCCGGCAAGGCAGGAGGACGACGGCAGGCCGAAGCCGCGCGGCGCGCCCACGGCGGCCCGGCGGTGCTCCGGGTGCAGCGCCCCCACCAGCAAGGGTGCGGTCTCGGCGTAGAGGAACTCGGTGAAGGCCACCGGCAGGCCTTGCTCGCGGAAGATGCCGAGCAGCTCCTGCACCCGTGGGACGATCTCGCGCGCCGGGGGCACCTCCATCGCCTCGCCGGGGTCCAGGAATGCCCGCTGCATGTCGACCACGAGCAGCGCGGTGCGGCCGGGCACGAGGGCTAGCAGTTCTTCGAAGGCTGCTCTGCGGTCCACCTGGCTACCACGGGGCGACGGAGAAGGCGTTCGGGATGTGCCGGATGGCTTTAACGCCGCCCTCGTCGTTGACGATGACGGCGATGACGTCAAAACGGCACGGCATCTCCCGCATGCGCTTGGCCTTGAGATAGCCGTGCGCGAGCTTGCCGAGGCGATTCTGCTTGCGCGTGCGCACGCCCGCCTGCGGGGGATCACCCTCCAGCTCCTTGCGCGTCTTGACCTCGACGAAGACGAGGGTCTTGCCTTCCTTGGCGACGAGGTCGATCTCGCCGGCCCGCGTCCGGACGTTCTTGTCCAGAATCGCGTAGCCGCACCGCGCGAGGAATCGCGCGGCCTCGTCCTCTCCCTTCACTCCGGTGGCTCTACGTGTGTCGGTTGGCACGGGTCACTCCTTGACCGGCGCAGGATCGAACGTCAGCATTCGAACAGCTCCCCCTGGTACACGACGCCCTGGAAGGTGCGGCGGTGCAGGGGACAGGGACCGAACTTCTTCAGCGCGGACCGATGCTCCTCGGTCGGATACCCCTTGTGGCGCGCGAACCCGTACTCCGGATAGGCGCCGTCGAGCTCCGCCATCAGCCGATCGCGCGTCACTTTCGCGACGATGGAGGCGGCCGCCACCGTGGCCGAGCGCTGGTCGCCCCGGACGAGGTTCCGCTGGGGGCACGGAAGTCCCCGCAGGTTCACGAAGTCCGTGAGCACCAACTCGGGCACCGCCCCCAGCCCGTCCACCGCCGTCCGCATCGCCAACCGTGTCGCCTCCAGGATGTTCACTCGATCGATCGTCGTCACGTCCACGATCCCGACCGCGAAGGCCAGGGCCCGCGCCTGAATCAACCCGAAGAGACGCTCCCGCTCCAGGGGCAGGAGGCGCTTCGAGTCGTCCAGCCCGTCGATGCGCGCGCCCGGCGCCAGCATCACCGCCGCCGCCACCACCGGGCCCGCCAGGGGCGCCCGTCCGGCCTCGTCAACGCCGGCCACACGGGCCAGCCCGGCCCGCCATGCCAGGCCCTCGAACCGGTACGGGGCGACCGTGGCGCGCTCCGCCGGTCCTACGCCTGCTCGCCCGAGGCCGGGACCTGCGCCAAACGCTTCTCCTTGAGCCGCGCCGCCTTTCCGGCCAGATCGCGGAGGTAATAGAGCTTGGAGCGCCGCACCGCCGCTCGCTTCGTCACCTGGATCCGGTCGATCCGGGGCGAGTGGAGCGGGAACGTCCGCTCGACGCCCACGCCGTAGGAGATCCGCCGCACGGTGAAGGAGGCGCTGGCGCCGCCGCCCCGCCGCCGGATCACCACGCCCTCGAAGGCCTGCAGCCGTTCCTTCTCGCCCTCGACGACCTTGACCTGCACGCGCACAGTGTCGCCCGGACCGAACCCCGACCGATCCTTCTTCATGTTTGCGGCATCCACGATACGGATCGCTTCCATGATGTTCTCCTGCTCCTTCGCTAGATGTATTCCGAGGGCGCGCGGCCCTGGCTGAATCCGTCCACCCACTTCTGCTCCTCGGGTGAGAGGTCGGCGGTCTCCAAGAGATCCGGCCGGCGGCGCCACGTACGCCACACCGACAGCACCCGCCGCCACCGCTCGACCTTGCCGTGATCGCCGCCGAGGAGCACGGGCGGCACCGCCCAGTCGCGGAAGCGCTCCGGCCGCGTGTACTGGGGATGCTCGAGCAGCCCGCGCGCGAACGAGTCGTGCTCGGGGGCGTCCGCGTCGCCGAGGGCGCCGGGAAGCAGCCGCGTCAGCGCGTCCGTCACCACCAGCGCGGCCGGCTCGCCGCCGGACAGGACGTAGTCGCCGATCGACAGCTCCTCGTCCACCAGGTACTCGCGCACGCGCTCGTCCACCCCCTCGTACCGGCCGCAGATCAGCACCAGGTGAGGGCGCCGCGCCAGCTCGCGGGCCCGCGCCTGGGTGAAGCGTCCGCCCGCGGGATCGAGGAGGACCACGTGAGACTCCGGTCCCCGCAGGGCGTCGAGGCAGGCGGCGAGCGGCTCGGGCTTGAGGATCATGCCGCCGCCGCCCCCGAAAGGCGCGTCGTCCGTCACGTGGTGACGGCCGGCGGCGTGGTCGCGGAGGTTCACGAGGCGGATGTCCACGATGCCGCGCTCGCGCGCGCGCCCGACGATGGACTCGCCAAGCGGCGCGTCCAGCATCCCCGGGAACAGCGTGACGATGTCGATCCTCACAGCGTGTCCAGCCCCTCCGGCGGATTCGCGACGATGCGCCGCTCCGCCACGCTCACGTCGAGCACGAACTCCGGCACCGCGGGCAGGAGCCATTCCCGCCCGTCCCGCTCGATCACCCACAGCGGCTGCGCCGGCGAGTCCTCCACCCTGATGAAGCGACCGAGCATCCGGCCGTCCGGCGTCTCGACCGCGGCCCCCTCGAGCTGCCAGGGATAGAACTCGCCCGGCCGCGGCGCCAGGGCCTCTGCCCGCTCGACCGCGAGCAGCCGCCCCTGCAGCGGCCGCACCGCCTCCGGCGACTCCACGCCCTCCAGCCTTACCCGCACGCCTTCGCGGTCGAAGCTTCGCTCGACCACCCGGCACGCCTCCCGCCGGCCCCCCGCCGGCTCCCACAGGAAGCACGTCTCCAGCGTCCCGAACCGCTCCTGCGGCCGATCCGTCAGGGGCCGCACCCGCATCTCGCCGCGCACCCCATACGGCCGCAGCACCTCGCCGATCGCGATGAGCGGCGCGTCGGCGTCCGCCACGTCTAGGCCTTGGGAGCTCCGGCGCGCGCCAGGAGATGCTTCACCGTGTTCGACGGCTGGGCCCCCTTCTTGATCCACGCGGCCGCCTTCTCCGTCTCGATCTTGATGAGGGGCGGATCGGAGAGCGGGTTGTAGTGCCCGATCACCTCGATGAATCGCCCGTCGCGCGCCGCGCGCGAGTCCGCCACCACCACGCGGTAGGCCGGCTTCTTGGTCGTCCCCGTTCGTCTCAGTCGAATATGAACAGCCACTGTCTCACCTCGTCGTCTGTCTGGTTAGCGTCCGAGGAAGGGGAGCGAGCCCTTGAGCTTGCCCATCCGCCCCTCCATCTGCTTGAGGTCCTTCATCATCTTCTTGAGCTGCGCGTACTGCTTGAGGAGCCGGTTCACGTCGGACACCTGCGTGCCGCTGCCGCGCGCGATCCGCATGCGGCGGCTGCCGTTGATGACCGACGGCTCCTCGCGCTCCCCCGGTGTCATCGAGGCGATGATCGCCTCGTAGCGACGCAGCTCGCTCTCCTCGCCGCGCATCTCCTTGGGCATCCCGCCCGCGCCCTTGAAGAACGGCACCATGTCCATGATCTGGTCGAGGGGACCCATCGAGCGGAGCTGCTTGAGCTGCTGGGCGAAATCCTCGAGGCTGAAGCGCTCCGAGCGGATCTTCTTCGCGAGCTCCTCGGCCTGATCCTGGTCCACGACCGCCTGGGCCTTCTCGACGAGGGAGAGGACGTCGCCCATCCCCAGGATGCGGGCGGCGAGCCGGTCGGGATGGAAGGGCTCGAGGGCGTCCGTCTTCTCGCCCATCCCCACGAAGGCGATGGGGCGGCCGGTGACTGTTCGGATGGAGAGTGCGGCTCCGCCCCGGGCGTCGCCGTCCATCTTCGTGAGCACGAAGGCGTCCACGCCGACGGCGGCGTTGAACTTGTCCGCGACCGTCACCGCGTCCTGGCCGGTCATGGCGTCCACCACGAGCAGCACATGGTGGGGGGACACCTCGCGCTTGATGGCCTTGAGCTCGGCCAGCATCTCCTCGTCGATGTGCAGCCGCCCGGCAGTGTCGAGGATGAGCGGGGAGAGGCCCCGCTGGGCCGCCTCGTCGCGGGCCGCGCGGCAGATGGCCACGGGAGAGGCGGCGGGGTCGCCCAGCACCGGCAGACCCAGTCCCGCCCCGAGCGTTTTGAGCTGGTCGATGGCGGCCGGCCGGTACACGTCGGCCGAGGCCAAGATCGGGTGCTGTCCGCCCTTCTGGAAGAGCCGCGCGAGCTTCGCGGCCGTCGTGGTCTTGCCGGAGCCCTGCAGCCCCACGAGCATGATCACCGTGGGTGGATGCGGCGCCATCGCGAGCCGGTGGGCCGACCCACCGAGGAGCTCGACCAGCTCGTCCCGCACCACCTTGACCACCTGCTGACCGGGCGTCAGCGACTTGAGGACATCCTGGCCGATGGCCTTCTCGCGAATGCGCTCGACGAATCCCTTGACGACCTTGAAGTTGACGTCGGCCTCGAGGAGGGCGACACGGACTTCGCGGAGCGCTTCCTGGACATTCTCTTCCGTCAGCCGGCCGTACCCGCGAAGCCGGTCGAAGATCGTGTTCAGACGATCGGTAAGATTGTCAAACATGGAGGACCCCTAAGGCTACGGGCGGGAAAGCGAATAGTCAAGCCTATTTCGGTACTTCCGAGGCACTTCGGAGGGCCCGGACCTCCTGGGCAGGATCGGCGCTGCCGAAGATCGCCGACCCGGCGACCAGCACCGAGGCCCCGGCCCTGGCGAGGGCCCCGGCATTGTCCCGCTTGACCCCCCCGTCCACGGCGACCTCAACGGGCCGATCCCCGAGCAAACCCCTGATCTCCTGTATCTTTGCGTAGGATCCCGGAATGAAGGACTGCCCCCCGAAGCCGGGGTTGACCGACATGACCAGGATCAGATCCAGATCGTCGAGCACATACCGGAGGCTCGCCGGAGGGGTGCCGGGGTTGAGGGCGACCCCCGCCCTGGCCCCCGCCTCGCGGACCTGGGCGAGGCAGCGCTGGAGGTGCGTGCTGGCCTCCACATGGACCGTGACCAAGTCGGCGCCGGCCCGGACATAGGTCTCGACCCACCGCTCCGGCTCCTCGATCATCAGGTGCACGTCCAGGGGCAGGCGGGTCCGCTTCCGGATGGACTCGATGACGGGAGGCCCGATGGTCAGGTTGGGGACGAAGTGGCCGTCCATGACGTCCACGTGGAGCTGATCGGCGCCGCCTGACTCCACGCGCGTGATTGCCTCGCCGAGCGCAGCGAAGTCCGCGGAGAGAATGCTCGGAGCGATGCGAGCCACGGCTCCACATTATCACCGCCGGCCGTATCCGCGGTTTGGGTTGTCGGACGTCAGGCGCGCTCGGCGACCGCCTGCGGGTGCCGCTTCAGTACGACCAGGGCCGCGGCGAGGGCGAGGACGACCCCAGTGATGAGCGCTGTCTCGATCAAGCCGGCGCGGAACGCCTCGCCTCCGCGGCGGGCGAGCTCGCCCAGCTCGGCGGTGAGCACGATCACGCGCCGGACGGCCGCTATCAGCGCCACGAGGAGAAACGGCTCCGGGACGAGCACGTGTTCCCGGAAGGACACTTGCACGGTGTAGAGGATCTCGACCACCATGAGCACGAGAAGGGCCCGGTCGAGGAACGGCACGATGTTGACGGCAGCGAACCCGTTGGCGAAGGCACGCGCGAAGGTCAGCGCCGCGTCCACGAGAAGGGCGGCGAGGCTCGCCGCGAGAAGGAGGGCGAGGACGATGTAGACCACGTCCTCGACAGTGGAAAAGCCCCGCGCGACGGCTTCGCGAAAGGTCGCGCGGGTCCCCGCCTTCATCGTGGCGTCACCGGCACGCGCCGGACGGGGCTGACCACGCCAATGCGCCACACGGGCCCGTCGCTTGCCAGCGGCGCCTCGCACGCCACGAAGGCCGGGACTGGGTCGGCGAGAACCCAGCAGAACTGGTCGGGAGGCGTCTTGCCCGTCACCGCGGCCGCTGTCCCGAGCACGAGCCCGAGCTTGGGCTTCATCTGGTAGCGCCGCGAGGGGCGCGTCTCCGCGCCGACCTTCCCCGGATCCTCGCCGGCCGGTGTGATGTCGAGCCCGATCAGGCGTGGCTTCGGCGTCCACGCAACCATGTGGACGGAGGCCGACTGTCCGGGCGGCAGATTCCGGACTAGCGTCGAGCAGGAGACCGTTATACGTGTCGGCGGGCAGCTCGAGCTTGCCGCGATGCTCCTCCTCCTTCTTGTCGCCAGCCTTGCGCGATTGCACCAGGTACTCGCCGGTCTCCCGCATCAAGGACACCTTGATCGCTTCAGGGAACGACGGGCCCTTCTGGGTGAGCTTGTAGCTCACGAGCGCGAAGGCCTTGTTCTGGGTGAACACGACTTCCTCGTCGTGAAGCGAGCCATCGAGAAAGCGCAGCACCATCCGGCTCTCTAGCCGGCCGTTGCGCGAGAGCTGGGTGATGTCACCCTGCCCGAGGCTCTTGCCGTCGAGGCCGTGCACGGTGAGGAACCCCCGCGTCACGCCCTCGATGAACCGCACCGCCACCGGTTCCGCGCGCGCTGCGTCGCCTGCCCCGAGGGACAGGACGAGCACGGCGGCCAGCGCGCCGACGTTACGGCAGGCGCGGAGGAGCAGGCGGTACCGGTGGCGTGGTGCCACTCGGGATCCAAACCCAGTAGTACGGAACCGACTTGCCATCGCCGTACAACTGATAGCGGCCCTCGGGATACGTCACCACGCGATCGCCCGAGGTCGCTACGACCACGGGCGTCGCGGCCGGCACCTGTTTCTCCGTGACCTTCTCGGACGAGTAGATGCAGCCCCCGAGCGCCAGCGCCACCGTCGCGCCCGTGAAGGCGGAGAACAGTCTGGAACGCACGTTCGTGTCACTCATCGGCTCACCTCCGTTGGGCCTTGTTTCAGCACGGGCGATGCCAACCGCCGATAACGCCCGGGACGGGCCGGAAGCGCGGAATTTCAAGGCTTGCGACTGCGCCGACCGCGGGGGGCGGTGGCCTGCGACCGGCCGACCGGGTAGGGAATTCCCGACAGGCCACCCTCCGGGTAGAATTCGGGCAATGCAACAAGCGCAGGCTCACCCCCAGCGGCTGCCCTGGCAAACGCTCATGGAGTGGACGGCCATCGCGGTGTCCTCCGCTCTCTGGCTCCTCCTCGCTCGCCGCCTCGTCGCGGCTGATGGCTTCACCACGAGCTTCTGGTGGCTGACCGCGCTGGGAGCGATGGTGGGCTACCTGGCAGGCGATCTCATGTCGGGCATCGTCCACTGGTTCTGCGACACGTTCTTCGAGGAGGACACTCCGCTGATCGGCCGGGTGCTGATCCTGCCGTTCCGCGAGCATCACCGCGACCCGCTGGCCATGACCCGCCACGGCTTCGCCGAGATCGCCGGCAACAGCTGCCTCGCCTTGGCACCCCTGCTCGCCCTCGTCGCCTTGCTGCCCGCGCCGCCGGCCGGGTCCGTCTGGATCGGTGGCTACGCTGGCCTGCTCGTCTTCACCGTCGTGGCTGTGATCACCAACCAGCTACACAAGTGGGCCCACGCTGCCGTCGTTCCCGCGTTCGTGCCCCGTCTGCAGGCAGCCGGCCTCATCCTCCGCCCCCACCGCCACGCCGCCCATCACCGGACCCAGGCGGAGGCCTACTGCGTGGCCACGGGCTGGCTCAACGCGCCGCTCGATCAGGTGGGGTTCTTCCCTCTACTCGAGAAGGGGCTCGTCGCGCTCGGCCTGCCGATGTCGGACACGGCGCCGCGCTTCGTCCCGCGTCAGCGAAGGAACGGATAAGCCAGCTGACGGGCGTAGCCCTCGGGGACGGGATCGCCCTCGAGGCCGTACCGGACGGGCCACCGCTCTCCCGGCAGGTAGTAGGTGCCGAACACCCAGTCGATCGCGGGCAGGTGCACCGCGAAGTTCTTGTCCACCGCGTCCGACTCCGCCGCGTGATGCCAGTGGTGATACTGAGGGGTCGCCACCAGCCAGCGCAGGGGCCCAAAGCGGAATCGCACGTTGGCGTGGATGAAGATCGCGAGGAAGGACACGAACACGAGATAGGCGTAGGTCGGGCCGGTGGAGAAGCCGAGCACGTACACGGGGACGAAGCCGACGGCCCGGGTCACCACGATGTCCCCCAGGTGGAGCCGCGAGGCGGCGAGCCAGTCGAGCTCCGCGCTCGAATGGTGCACCTGATGAAACCGCCACAGCCACGGCACCGCGTGAAAGAGCCGATGCGTGCCGTACTGGGTGAGGTCGGCGATGACGATGATCTCGACAAACTGTAGCCACGACGGCTGGCCCGCCACCGCGGCCTGGAGCGCGGGGCTCACCGCCCACCGGAAGACGATGGCCGCGGGAACGAGGGTGAGCAGTACCGTCGCCTGCACCAGGAGATGGCTCACCGCGAAGTGGGCGAGGTCGGTGCTCCAGCCCTTACGGAATACCCGTTGCGCGGGGAGCCGGGCGAAGAGCGCCTCGATCGGCACGAACAGGGTGGCGAGGATGACGAGGTTGATCAGGAACCAGTCGAGCCCCAGGTGATCGGACGGGCGCACCGGCGTACTCACCTCCACCTGCGAGCCGCCCATGAGGGTCGCCAGCGTGGCCAGCGCGGCCCCGGTGAAGCCGAGGGCCTTCCGCCGCTTGATGAGAAGACTCGCCATCCCGCAAACGAAGCCGGTGAGGAGCCCCGCCTTGATGATCCAGCGGATCCACCGCATGTCGTACACGTCGCGCAACGCGGGGGTGGTGAGGATCGAGGGATACCAGAGGCACAGCACGGCGCCCACCCCGGCGGCGCCCAGGAGCACGGAGATCACGCCCAGCGCGAAGCCCGTGATGCCCAGCCAGCTCGCGCGCCGGCTCACGCGCGCCCGCGCCGCCGCAGGCGCACCGCGGTGAAGGCGTCGGTGCCGTGGCGGTGCGGGAAGAGGCGGATCATGCCCTGCGGGTCCGGGACCACCGGAAACCCCTCGGGGTGGTCCACCGCCCATTCACCGTGCGCCGCGAGGAACGGCCCCACCACGTCCTCGTTCTCCTCCGGCTCCGGCGAACAGGTGGCGTAGACGAGCCGCCCGCCCGGCTTCGTCATCGTCGCCGCCGCGTCCAGGATGGTCCGCTGCTTCTGCCGCAGGCGGCGCAGATCCTCCTCGGTGCGCCGCCATTTCACCTCGGGATTGCGGCGCAGCACACCCAGGTTGGAGCAGGGCGCGTCCACGAGGACACGGTCGCAGCGCCCGGTCCAGCGGGGAGCCAGCGCCGCCGCGCCGCCCACGTGGCTCTGGACGATCGTGATGCCGAGCCGCGCCGCGCCGCGATCGAGCAGGGCCAGGCGGGCCGCTTGCGGGTCGAAGGCCACGAGCCGCCCGCGATTGTCCATCAGCTCGGCGAGATGGGTCGCCTTGGTCCCCGGCGCCGCGCAGGTGTCGGCTACCGTTTCTCCCGGCTGGGGGTCCAGCAGCCGGGCGATCAGCATGGACGCCTCGTCCTGCACCGTACACCAGCCTTCCGCGAAGGGCGCGAGCCGGCCCACGGCTCCCTTCTCGAGCACGAGCCCTTCTGGGGCGAGCGCGGTGGGACGCGTCTCGGCGAGATCCTCGTCGCGCAGCCGCGCGGCGAGCGCCTCGCGGTCGATGCGGAGCCGGTTGGCCCGGAGCGCGATGGACGGCCGCTCGTTGCTCGCCGCCATCAGCGCCTCCGCCTCCGTGGCCCCGTACCGCGCCATCCACCGCGCGACGATCCAGTCAGGATAGGACCAGCGCACGCCGGCCGCCTCGACGGGATCGGCGGGCAGAGCGGGCGCGCCGGGGACGCGCGTAAGCGCCCGCAGCACCGCGTTCACGAACTCCGCCGGCCCCGGTACGCGCGACTTCAGCTTGGCCAGGCTCACCGCCTCGTCCACCGCCGCCCAGCGCGGCACGCGGTCGAGGAAGAGCACCTGGTACGCGGTGAGGCGGAGGAGGGCGCGCACCCAGGGATCGAGCCGCGCGAGCGGTCGGTGCAGATGCGCGGCGAGCCGCCAGTCCAGATGACGCTGCCACCGCAGCGTGCCGTAGACGATCTCGGTGCAGAGCGCGGCATCGCGCGGCTCCAGCGCCGCGCGCTCGAGGGCGTGCTCGAGCGCGATGTCGGCGAAGGCGCGATCGCTCTCCACGCGCACGAGGATCTTCAGCGCCTCGAAGCGCGCCTGGGCCACGGGGCCGGCGCGGAGCACCGGGCTCACGCCGCGACCTCCGTCAGCCGATCGCCTGGCCCGAGGCGGGCGCCGCGGAGATAGTCCTCCCAGGCCATCGCCTTGCGGTTTTCGGGCTGCACCGCCACGGGCAGGAGCAGGCCGTCCCGGGTGGCGATGGCGATGGCCCCCGGCCCGATCGTGACGAGTGTGCCGGGAGAAGCTGCGACCACGTGAGGCACCACGGTTGCGCGCCACAGCATCAGCCGGCCGCCCGGCGCGGCGAGGGCGGCGCCCGGCCAGGGATTGCACCCGCGCACGCGCGCGGCGAGCGCGCGAGCGGGCTCGGCCAGGCGGAGCCAGCCGTCCTCCTTCTTGAGCCGCGGGGCGAGGGTGGCCTGGGTCGCGTCCTGCCGTTCGGGCACGATGTCGTCGAGCCGCGCCAGCGTCCGGAGCAGCACGCCGGCGCCGAGCGAAGCAAGGCGCGAGGCCAGCTCGCCCGCCGTCTCCTCGGGGCCGATGGGCGTCGCCTCGCGCAGGAGCATCTCGCCCGTGTCCATGCCCGGATCCATCTGGAAGGTGGTGATGCCGGTCTCGCGCTCGCCGCGGATGATGGCCCAGGCGATGGGCGCAGCCCCCCGGTAGCGGGGCAGCAGCGACGCGTGCACGTTGATGGAGCCGCGCGCGGGCACGTCCAGCACGGCCTTGGGCAGGATCTGACCGAACGCCACCACCACCGCCACGTCGGCCTGGAATTCGGCAATCCGCTCGGGCCACCCGGGATCGCGGAGGCGCGGGGGCTGCAGAACGGGCAGGCCCGCCGCGATCGCCCGTTCTTTCACGGGTGGTGAGCCGAGCCGGTGGCCGCGGCCGGCGGGCTTGTCGGGCTGGGTGACCACCGCGACGATCTCGTGCCGCTCGCGCAGGGCGTCGAGGGTGGGCAGGGCGAAGGCCGGCGTCCCGTAGAAGAGGACCCGCAACCGTGCCCCGTCAGAGCGCGAAAGCGTGGTGGGGCGCCTCCGCGGGGAGCCCTTCCTTCTGGATCTTCTTCTTGATCCGATCCCGGGTCACCGGCGGCAGCCGGTCGATGAAGAGGACGCCGTCGAGGTGGTCCATCTCGTGCTGGATCACGCGCGATTGCAGCCCGCGCGATTCGAAGGCGATCGGTCCGCCCTCCGCGTCCAGCGCCTCCACGCGCACCCACTCGCTGCGCTCCACCTCGCCGAAGATCCCGGGGATGGAGAGGCAGCCTTCCTCGCCCCGTATCGAGCCGCCCCGATCCACGATGGTCGGGTTGATGAGGGCGCGCGGGCCGCGGCTGCCGTCGTCGACCAGGATGAGGCGGAGCGGGACGCCGACCTGCGGGGCGGCGAGACCGATGCCGACCTGGTGATACATGGTGTCCACCATGTCGGCGATGACGCCGCGAAGCTCGGGCGTGATCGACTCCACGGCCTGGGCCTTCTGACGCAGTATCGGGTCGCCGTAGCGGCGGACCTGCAGGACTGCCATCTAGGAGCGCTCCCTCTTCTTCCTGAAATTTTGATCTATGGGCGTCTTCTTCCTGATATTTGATCTACGGTCGTCGCAAGCGCCGACCTCTAGAAGGTTGGATCCATTAGAAGGTTGGATCCATCTCGACGTCTATTATACCGGCCGACCGCCTCCGACGCTCGAGCAGCGCGCGGAGCGGCTCGTCGAGGAGCCGGGGCAGCGCGTCCGGACCCTTCACGAGCATGCGCCACCAGGGCCGCCGCCCCAGCCCGGCCCCGCGCGGGGTCGGCGCATACACTGTGAGCCCGGCGATGCCGCGCAGGATCGCCCCGCACTCGTCGAGCAGGGCCCGGGCCTCGTCGCCGCCGCGACCGCCCACGCCGATGAGGCACAGCCGCCGGAATGGTGGGTAACCCAGCTCGGTGCGGAACCGAAGCTCCGGCTCGTAGAAGGCCTCGCGCCGCCGGGTGCGGGCTGCCACGATGGCGTAGTGATCGGGATGCAGGGTCTGGACGATCACGCGTCCCTCGGGCCCGACGGCCTCGGCGCCGGCCCAAAGAGCCTGGAACGCGCGCTCGCCGGCACGGAAGTCCGGCACGCGGAGCAGCCCGTCGAGGGCGACGAAGCCCACGGCCGACAGCGATCCGGGCGTGAGCCCGCGCAACACGCCCGGCCCCCCGACGAGCACCTGCGCGTGGTCCCAGCGGGCGCCCGCGCCCGCGTCGCGCGCGCCCGCGCGCACGGCAGTCAAGCGGGGGAAGCGCTTTCGCAGCGCGGTCATCACCCGCTCAGGGCTCCAGCCGAAGGGCGAGAGCCGATGGCCGCCGCAGCGCGGACAGGCGCCCGGCAGGGCGCTGGCCTGTCCGCACAGCCGGCACGTCAGCACCGCGTCTACCCGGCTGGCGCCCAGCGCGACGCCGCACTCGGCGCAGCGAATCACCTCGCCACACTCGTCGCAGCCCATCGCGGCCGCGTCGCGCGACACCACCAGTGCCACGCGCGTCTTCCCGCGCGCTGCCTCCTCGAGAGCGCGCGTGAGCGGGAGCGTCAAGGGGTGATTCGGCAGGATGCCGCGCGTATCGGCGGAGATGATCTCCGGCCATCCGCCGACAGGCCCCCCTCGCTCCGCTCGGGACCCCATCATGTATCCGCTCGCCTCGCCTTCGGCTGCGGCTCGCCAATCAACGGCCCCGGTCATGGCGCGGTGCCAGGTCTCCGCGGAGGGGGCGCCGGCCAGGAGGATGAGGCGGCTGCCGTCGCGGCGGGCGCGCTCGATGAGGATGTCGCGAGAGTGCAGGCGCGGGGCGCCGGGAGGCTTGTGGGCCGCGTCGTGCTCGTCCACGAGCGCCACGGTGGCGGGCGAGGGCAGCGGGAGGAGGAGCGCCGAGCGTGTGCCGACGACCACGCGCGGGCGGCCCCGCATTGCCCCGAACCAGGCGGCCCGGCGGGCCGGCTCCGGAGCTCCGCTATCGAGGCGGGCGCCACCCAGCCGTTCGGCCCAGCGCGCTGCCGACTCGATGTCGGGCGCCACCACCAGGACGGGCCCGGGCGCCCGCGCGGCCTCCTCGGCCAGCCGCTCGGCCCGCAGCGTGTCCATCCAGAGCCGTGGCGGCTCGGGGGCCGCAGGCGCGGGCTCGGGCGGCGCCGACACCGCCTCCGCGGCGCCGCGACGTGGCGCCGGCGGCGCGAGCGCGGCCAAGGTGGAGCCGGCCGCCGACAGGCTCTCGGCCGCCGCCCAGAGGCCGAGGCCGAGCATGGCCGCTGAGAGCACCGCGGCCGGCTCCACTGCGCCCTCGATGACGGCCAGCCCCTTCGCGTCGCCGTCGCGGACGCCCACCACCATCCCGACGCGCGGACGGCCTTGAAGCGGCGCGTTGACGCGCTGGCCAGAGACGAGTTTCAGGTCCGGTGGGACGGCGTACGACAGCGGGCGGCGCAGGGGCAAATCGAAGACGACATCGGCGATCATCCCGTCACCCGGCGCTCTCCCCTCAGGGGAGAGGGTTCGGGTGAGGGGTCTTGGTCAGGCGGTCGTACTCCCGGCGAGCGAGCTTGAGGTCGTCCCACGCCATGCGGCGGAACTCGGGGCCCGGATTGCGCAGCAGGAAGGCCGGATGGAAGGTCGGCACGAGCAGGCAGTCCCGGTACTCGTACACGCGACCGCGCAGCTTCGTGATGCCCTCACGGGTGCCGAGGAGCGTCTGGGCCGCGAAGTTGCCGAGGGCGAGGATCACCGACGGCCGTATCGTGTCGATCTGGGCGAGGAGGAACGGGTTGCACGCCGCGACCTCGTCCGGCTCCGGATTGCGGTTCCGCTCGGGGCGACACTTCACCACGTTGGCGATGTAGGCGTCGCGCTCGCGGTCGAAGCCGACCGACTCCAGCATCTTGGTCAGGAGCTGGCCGGCCCGGCCCACGAAGGGTTTGCCCTGCTTGTCCTCCTCCTCGCCGGGGCCTTCCCCGACCACCATGAGCCGGGCGCGGGGGCTTCCCGAGCCGAAGGCGACATTGGTGCGGCTGTGGCAGAGCTTGCACAGCCTGCAGCCCTGGCGCGCCGCCTCCTGCTCGGCAAGCGCCTTGGCAGGGTCGACGGACGGGGCGGCATACTCACCCATCGCGAGTTCCTTCACGCCGAGGTCGCGATGATGCCGAAGGGTCTGGGCGACAGCGTGGAGCGCGTCGGCGAGAGGCTCCCGATCGCTCACGTCCGGGCCTGTTCCCTCTCCCCTCAGGGGAGAGGGCTAGGGTGAGGGGCGCTGATGGCGGCGGCGCGGAGCGCGAGCACGCGGTTCAGGATGGCGTCGGCGACGGCGACCTTGGCCATCTTCGGCAGCTCGACCTCGCCGCCCCACCGGTCGAGGAGCACGACCTGATTGTCGTCGGCCTCGAAGCCGATCCCGCTTCGGCTCACGTCGTTGGCCACGAGCAGGTCGATGCCCTTGGCGCCGAGCTTGGCGCGGGCGTTCTTGCGCACGTCGTTGGTCTCGGCGGCGAAGCCCACCAGAAAGGCGCGCCCCTTGCGCGCGGCCAGCTCGCGGAGGATGTCGGGGTTCGGCACCAGCGAGAGCGTGAGTCCCTCGTCCTTCTTGGACTTGATCTTCTGGGCCGCGGGGTCGGTCACGCGGTAGTCCGCCACCGCCGCCGCCTTGATCACCACGCTGACGCTCGGCAGGTGCTGCAGCGCGGCCTCGCGCATCTCCTCGGCGGTCTGGACGGGGACATAGGTGGCCCCGGGCGGCGGCTCTAGCGCGGTGGGGCCGGCGATCAGCACCACCTCGGCCCCGCGCCGCAGCGCCGCGGTGGCGATGGCGTGGCCCATCTTGCCCGACGAGCGGTTGGACAGATAGCGGACGGGATCGATGGGCTCGCGGGTCGGGCCGGAGGTGACGAGGATGCGCTCGCCGGCGAGATCGCGGCTGGGCGTGAGGAGCCGTTCCAGCGCCTCCAGCATCGCCTCCACCTCGGGCAAGCGGCCCTTGCCGCTGAGCCCGGAGGCCAGCGCGCCCGCGTCGGGCTCCAGCACGGTCACCCCGCGCGCCCGGAGCGTCGCCACGTTGGCGGCGACCGCGGCGTGATCCCACATACCGCCGTCCATGGCCGGGGCCATCAGCACGGGCCCCCGCACGGCGAGGAGGAGAGTGGTGAGGAAATCGTCCGCGATCCCGTGCGCGGCCTTGGCGAGGAGGTTGGCGGTGGCAGGCGCCACCACCACCGCGTCGGCCCGCTCGGCGAGCGCGACGTGCTCGACGGCTTCCCCGCTCTGAGGATCGAAGAGGTCGGACAGCACCGGGCGGCCCGAGAGGGTCCGCCAGGTAAGGTCACCCACGAAGCGCTCGGCGTGCGTCGTGCGCACCACCGTGACGGCGGCGCCCAGGCGCACGAGCTCGCGCAGCAGGGACACCGCCTTGTAGGCGGCGATGCTGCCCGTGACGCCGAGGATCAGCTCCTTGCCGCCGAGCGCCACGACCTAGCTCTTGGGGGAGTCGTCTTCCTTGAGACGGTAGCCCACCTTGGCGTCGGCGATCTCCTCGAGGGAGACGCTGGTGGGCTTCTTGTGGCGGCTCTCCAGCTGCGCTTGCGCGCCGCGGTTGAGCTGGCGAGCTCGCTTGGCGGCGAGCACGACGAGCAGGTACCGGTTCGAGACCTTGTCGAGGGAACGCTCCAGCGAAGGGAAAGCCATCAGTCAGGGACCTCCACGTCGGGGAATCGAATGGTGAGGCGGTTGGTCCGGCAGCGCTCAGCCTGGATGATGTGCGCGAGCTGGTCCACCGCTTCCTTCACATCCCGGTTGATGATCAGGTAATTATACTCCCGCCAGGCGGCGATTTCCTCGCGGGCCCGGCTCATGCGCCGGGCGATCTCGCCGAGCGCGTCGCTCTTGCGCTCGCGCAGGCGCGCGTCGAGCTCGGCGAGCGAGGGCGCCATGATGAACACCGAGACCGCCTCGGGGTAGCGCGCGCGCAGCTGGCGTGCGCCCGCGGTATCGATGTCGAGCAGCACGTCGAGGCCGCGGGCGAGCGCGTGCTCGAGCGACCGGGCCGGCGTGCCGTAGTGGTGGCCGTGCACCTGGGCCCACTCGGCGAACTCGTTGCGGTCGCGCATAGCGAGGAATTCCGCGTCGGTCACGAAGTGGAAATCCGTCCCGTTCACCTCACCGTTGCGGGGCGCGCGCGTGGTGTAGGACACCGAGTAGTAGAGATCGGGCACGAGCGACCGCACCTCGTGACAGAGCGTGCTCTTGCCCGCCCCCGACGGGGCGGACACCACCACGAGGGTGCCGCGGCGCTTCATCAACTCCATGTGTCATCAACATGTTTTTCGCATGTTGACCGTGGGCCAATCGACCCGCTATTCAATGTTCTGGGCCTGCTCGCGGATCTTTTCGAGGATGGACTTGGCGGCGATGACGGCCTGGGAAATCTCGAGGTCATCCGCCTTGGACCCGACGGTGTTGACCTCGCGGTTGATCTCCTGGATGAGGAAATCCATGGTCCGGCCCACCGCGGCGCCCCCGTCGATGAGCACTCGCAGCTCCCCCAGGTGCACGCGCAGCCGCGCCAGCTCCTCGGTGATGTCGGCGCGCTCGGCGAGCGCGGCCACCTCGGTGGCGATGCGGCCTTCGTCGAGCGGGGTGTCGCCCAGCAAGGCCTGGACGCGCTCGCGCAGCCGCGCGGCGCGACGCTCCTGGGCGGTGGGCGCGCGGCCCACGATCTGTTCCACGCGGGCGCCGAGCGCGACGTGGAGGGCGGCCAGCTCCTGCGCGAGCGCCTTGCCCTCGGTCTCGCGCCGCGCGACGAGGTCGACCAGAGCCCGGCCCAGCGCCTCCGCGAGCAGCGCCCAACTCTCCTCGGGCGACACCGCCGTCTCCGCCTCGCGCGAGAGCACGCCGGGCTGGGCAAGCAGCCACTCCAGGCGCAGGCCGGGCACCATCCCGAGCTCGCCGGCTAGACTCCGGGCCGCCGTCTCGTACTCGTGCGCCTGCGCCAGGTTGACGGCGAGGGGAGTGAGGCTGCCGCCGCCGGGGGCGCCGAGCGAAGCGCTCACGTCGACGCGCCCGCGGGGCACGGCGGCCTGGACGAGCCGCCGCGCCTCCGCCTCGAACGGGGCGAGGACGCGCGGCAGCTTCAGAGAGACGTCGAGGTGCCGGTGATTGACCGAGCGGCACTCCACGGACACGGTGAGGCGGGGGGTGGAGACCTCGGCGCGGCCATATCCGGTCATGCTGCGGATCATGCGCCGACTGCTCCCATCGCCGGAGGATAGCCCAAAAACATCTTTCCTGTCAATGTGTTCGGCGTGATCCGGCGTTGACAGCGCGTCGCGGCGCCATGTAGGGCCCGCTGCGCACTTTTCTATCTACCCGGCACCTCGGAGGACTTCCACGGCCCACGCCCACGCGCCCCGCTGGTCCCGCCGTCACTTCTCCTCGTGGACGCCGACCTCGTCCGCGCCAGGTCATGTGGTCGGTCATCGTCCCCCCTCTACCTCGCCTGGACCTTCGCGTCCCTGACGCCCTCCATCTCCTTCGCCCTCATCGGCGTATGGGTCGGCGAGTTGATCGGCGGAGAATCGGGGCGGTGGCCTCGGCTACCTCAACGCTGCCGACATGCTGGTGGCCCTCGTCGTGGCCCTCGGTATCCGGCAGGTGGAGGCGCGCCTGCTGCGCTGGCGTCCGGAGTATCAGCGGCGCTGACGAGCGGGCCGCGCCAGCGGGGCCGGCGCCGCTTGACAGGCAACGCCCGCGCGCCTAGCATCGCCGCGAGCGCAGCATCGGTCCCCTCACTCCACCGCCGCAGGGAGGGTATATGGCGACACTGACCGTCAATGGCAAGCCCTATACGGTGAACGCGCCCGCGGACACACCGCTGCTCTGGGTGGTCCGGGAGCACCTGCAGCTCACCGGCACCAAGTTCGCATGCGGGGTCGCCCAGTGCGGCGCCTGCACCGTGCACCTCGACGGGAACCCCGTGCGCTCGTGCCAGATCCCGCTCTCGGCGGCGGCGGGCAAGAAGGTCACGACGATCGAGGGCCTGCACCCTCAGGGTCAGCACCCACTACAGGTGGCCTGGATCGCGGAGCAAGTTCCGCAGTGCGGCTACTGTCAGTCGGGCCAGATCATGCAGGCGGCCGCGCTCCTCGCGCGCACCCCGAATCCCAGCGACGAGGAGATCGTGAACCAAATGTCGGGCAACATCTGCCGCTGCGCCACCTATCTCCGCATCAAGCGCGCGATCCGGCGTGCGGCGAAGGGGGCCTAGCATGAGCACCGCCATGGATCGCCGCGACTTCCTGAAGACCGCCGGCGCGGCCGGCGTGGGCCTCACCGTTTACTTCACGATCCCCACGATCGGGCGCGACGGGATCGCCGAGGCCGCCGCGAAGTACGAGCCGAACGCCTTCATCACGATCACGCCGGATGGGCTCGTCACCGTCCATGTGCTCAAGGCCGAGATGGGGCAGGGCGTGGGCACCGCGCTCGCCCAGGTGGTCGCCGAGGAGCTGGAGACGGAGTGGAAGGCCATGCGGATCGACTATCCGATGGCCGATCCCAAGTACGGCCTCATGCTCACGGGCGGGAGCTGGAGCATCAACTGGACGTTCGACAGCCTCTCGCGCGGCGCTGCCGGCGCGCGCATGGCCCTCATCGACGCCGCCGCGAGCTCATGGAAGGTGCCGGCGAGCGAGTGCGTGGCCGCCCAGAGCGCCGTGCGCCATCTGCCCACCGGGCGGGTGCTCAGCTACGGTGAGATCGTGGCCAAGGCGCCCATCACCAAGACCTTCTCCGAGGACGAGCTCAAGAAGATCACGCTCAAGAAGCCGTCCGAGTACAAGGTCATCGGTCAGTGGGTGCAGCGGCTCGATATTCCCGAGAAGACGAACGGCAAGGCCAAGTTCGGCATCGACACCTTCCTGCCCGGCATGGCCTACGCGAGGACGGCCTACCCGCCCACGCGCGAGGGCGCCAAGCTCACCGCGGTGGACGACAGCGCCAGCAAGAAGGTGCCCGGCTATCTCAAGACGGTGCGGCTGCCCGACATGGTGGCGGTGGTCGCCACCTCCTACTCGGCGGCGGAGAAGGCTCGCGACGCGCTCAAGCTCACCTGGGACCCGGGTCCCAACGTCAATGTCAGCTCGAGCACCATCTTCGCGGACTACGAGAAGAAGGCCAAGGATCCCGGCGCCGGCACCGAGTGGCACAAGACCGGCAACCCGGGCGCCGGGGCGCCCGCGCGGGTGCATCAGGCGGCGTTCTGGACGGACTACGTCGCTCACATGCAGATGGAACCCATGAACTGCCTCGCCTCCTTCAAGGACGGCGTGTACGACCTCTACACCGGCAGCCAGTTCCAGACCATGGCGATGGGGGCTCTCGCCGCCGTGCTCAAGGTGCCGCAGACGAGCATCCGCCTGCACCAGCACTATCTCGGCGGCGGCTTCGGCCGCCGGCTGGAGCCGGACATCATGCTGGAAGCCGCCCTCATCGCCCGCGAGGCGGGCCGGCCCATCAAGCTGATCCGGTCTCGCGAGGAAGATCTGCAGCGCGACGTCTACCGCTCCGCCACCTACCAGGTTCTCAAGGCGGGCATGGACGCGTCCGGCAAGATCGTCAGCTGGGACGCCACGGTGGTGTCCGGGCATCCGGGCGGCCGCTGGGGGCCGGACTTCCTCAACAAGCAGGGCCTCGACGACTTCGCGCTGAACGGCGCCGACCACGTCTACGACATCCCCAATCAGGTGGTGCGCGGCGTGCGGGCGGAAACCGGCATCTCGGTCGGCTACGTGCGCGCGGTGGCGCCGAACTACACCTTCTTCGCGGTCGAGACCATGGTCGATGAGCTGGCGCATCTCAACAAGGTCGATCCCGTGAAGTATCGCCTCGACATGCTGAGCGGCGCGCCGCGGCTCGCCAACGTGCTGCGCATCGTGGCGGAGCGGTCGGGGATCGGCAAGACGCAGCTGCCCGCCAACACCGGCATCGGCATCGCCTGCGTGTCCGCGCAGGAGAAGAAGACGCCCACCTGGACGGCGACCGCGATCCAGGCGAAGGTCGACCCCGCCACCGGCAACGTGAAGGTAGAGAAGATCGTCTGCGCGGTGGACTGCGGCATCGTGGTCAACCCGGACGGTGTCCGGTCGCAGGTGGAGGGCTCGCTCCTGTTCGGGCTGTCCAACTCCATCAAGGAGAAGGGCACGATCGCGCGGGGCTCGCTCGAGCAAAAGAATTTCGACTCCTACCAGGTCCTTCGCATGAGCGATCTGCCGGACGTGGTCGAGGTGCACGTCGTTCCCAGCACCGAGTATCCGACCGGCGTGGGCGAGCCGGGCGCGACCACCATCGCGCCGGCCCTGTCCAACGCCATCTTCGCCGCCACCGGGGCCCGGGTCCGGGCGGTGCCGCTACAGCCCGACCGGGTCCTCCACGCCATCAAGCAGAAGGCCTGAGGCCCAGGGAGCGGGCCCGCCCCCCAGAAGGAGGCGGACCCGCTCCCGGTGGAGTAGGCTAGGGGCATGCGGCACGCGGCGGGGGCCGTCCTGCTCGTCGTGGATGACGAGCCGGAGATGCGTTCGCTTCTCGAGGACATCTTCACCGCCGAAGGCATGCGCGTGGTGACGGTGGCGGACGGGGCGGACGCCGCCGAGGCCTATCGCCGCGAGCGCCCGGCGGTGGTGCTCCTCGATCTCGCCATGCCCCGTATGGGCGGCATGGAAGCCCTGACCGAGCTCCGCCAGATCGACCCTCTCGCCTGCGCCATCATCGTGACAGCCTTCGCCGAGGTCCCCAAGGCGGTGCAGGCGATGCGGCTCGGCGCGTACGACTACCTCACCAAGCCCTTCGTCAAGGACGAGCTGGTCCTCACCGTGCAGCGCGCGCTCGAGCATCGCCGGCTCGTCGCCCGCGTCGAGGAGCTGGAGAGCTTGTCCGGGCCGGTGGCGTCGCTCCGCCCGCTCATGGGACCGAGCGCGGCGGTGTCTCGCGTCATCGCCCAGTGCCTCGAGGCGGCCCGCGCCGCGGGCCACGTCACCATCGAGGGTGAGCCGGGCACGGGCAAGGAACTGGTGGCACGCATGATCCACCAGCAGAGCGCGCGGCAGGGTCGGCCCTTCATCGCCCTGGATTGCGGTGCCGTGCCGGAGGCTTCCGTCGAGGCGGAGCTCTTCGGCTACGACAAGGGCGCCGTGCCCGGCACGGAGCGCAGCCGGGACGGCTATCTGCAGCGAGCCGACGGCGGCACCCTGTTCCTCGACGAGGTGGCGGCGCTGCCCGCGGCCATTCAGACCCGGCTGCTCCGCGTGCTCCGCGAGCGGCGGGTGCAGCCGCTCGGCGGGTCCCGGGTCGTGACGGTCGACGTGCGCGTGATTGCCGCCTCGCGGGCCTCCCTCGAGCACGAAGTGCGCGCGGGCCGCCTGCGCCACGATCTCGCCTCGGCGGTGGAAGAGGTGCGGGTGCCGGTGCCGCCGCTCCGCGAGCGCCGCGAGGACATCATGGCCCTCGGCAACCGCTTCGCGGAGGAGATGGCGATGGAGCGCGGGCGCCCCCTGCGCGGCATCTCCGAGGCGGCGTGGCAGCTACTTCTCGCCCATGCCTGGCCGGGGAATGCCCGCGAGCTGCGCGACGTGATCCGTCGGGCGGTGCTCCGCTGCGAGGACATCATCGAGCCCGATCATCTCTGGCCCCGCGGGCGACGCGCGGAGGCCTCCCCGGCGCGTCACGCGCCCGGCGGGCTCTCGCTGCGCGAGCTCGCCGAGCTCGGCGCCGCCGAGGCCGAGCAGCAGGCCATCCGCGAGGCGCTGCGGGCAAGCCGCGGGAACAAGAGCGCGGCGGCGCGTCTGCTCAAGACCGACTACAAGACGCTGCACGTGAAGATGCGCCAGTACGCGATCTCCACGGAGGAGTACCGGCCCGCTTGACAACCCTTCGCGCCTATGGGAGTTTCGCCGCACTCAGAACCTGACCCGTCCCGTCCGCTCCGTCCGCTCGGCTTCGCTCGCGACGTGAACCCGTTCTTCGTGACCGGCAGAGGAAGGAGAGCCAGATGCCCATCCAGGACAAAGGCCCCCAGGGGAGTCGGAAGCGCGTGACCCGGCGTCAGTTCCTCCACCGTGCGGGCTGGGCGGGCGTCGGCGCAGCCGCGCTGAGTTCCGCTCCCCGCCGTGCGGTCGCGCAAGGCGCCGGGCAGTACCCTGAGTGGGTTGCCCCCAGCACCAAGCCGCCGAAGCGCGGCGGCACCCTCACGCGGGCGTCCGCCTGGGATCCCCCGGTGATGGATCCGCGGCTGACCCAGTCGGTCGGACTCTTCCAGTTCGCGGGGCTCACGAGCAACCGGCTCGTCCGGCACGCCTTCGCGGACGAGGTCAGCGGCCCCGGCGACATGACCCTCAAGGGCGATCTTGCGGAATCGTGGTCGTCGAGCCCGGACCAGCGCGTCTGGACCTTCAAGCTCCGCCAGGGCGTGAAGTGGCAGAACGTGCCGCCGCTCAACGGGCGCGAGTTCACCTCCGCGGACGTGAAGTACTGCTTCGAGGCCTATGCCAAGGAAGGCGTGCAGACGTTCAACTTCAAGGAGATCGAGGGCATCGAGACGCCGGACAAGTACACGGTGCGGCTGCACATGCAGGCGCCCAACGTCTTCGTGCCCCAGTCCCTCGCCGAGCCTATTGCTGTTATCTTCTCCCGTGAGGTACTCGAGGAGGACGGCGATCTCAAGAAGCGGCTCATCGGCACCGGCCCCTTCATCCTGAAGGAGCACACCCGCAAGGTGAAGGTGGTGCTGCAGCGCAACCCCGACTACTACGACAAGGGCCGGCCCTACGTCGACGAGTACGTCATCCTCTCCACCCCCGACGCCGCCACGCGGGCGGCCGCCTTCCGCACCGGGCAGGCCGATTTCCTCCACGTCGCCGCCCCGTCCGAGGTGGAGGTGCTGCGGAAGACCAACCCGAACCTCGTCGCGCAGTCCTACCACAACACGCTCACGCCCTTCGGCGTGGCGATGTCGCAGGACAAGCCGCCCTTCAACGACGTGCGCGTGCGGCGCGCCCTCGCCATGGCCATCGATCGGCAGAAGCAGGTGGACACGGTGTTCGAAGGCCACGGCATCCTGGGCTGGGGCGTGCCCTACATCTACTACCAGGACAAGCAGCCCACCGCGGCGCAGTTCGGCCCGTGGTGGCAGTACAAGCCAGCGGAGGCGAAGAAGCTTCTTGCCGAGGCGGGGCATCCCAACGGCTTCTCGACCACGCTGTTCTACTACGAGTACTTCCCGCAGATGACGTCCCAGGTCCAGCTCGTGCAGGCCGATCTCAAGAAGAACCTCAACATCGACGTCAAGATCACGAAGATGGACTACACCACCTACTACGGCCGCTACGTGGATCCCAAGTGGGAGGGGCTGTCCTGGGGCTTCCAGTCGGGGCACGCGGTGGGCCTCGACGAGCGGACGTACCAGTACATGCACTCCAAGTCGACCAAGAACTTCTTCCGCGTGAACGATCCGCAGATCGACGAGCTCACCACCAAGCTGCGGCAGACGCCGGATCCCAAGGAGCAGCGGGTCATCACCAAGAAGATCGTGGACCGGGAGTTCGATCAGGTGCTGCGACTGTGGATGCCGTACGACAACGGCTTCATGGTCTTCCAGCCCCACATGCGGAACGGCGCCGCCATCGCGCTGCGGCGCACGGACGGCTACGGGTCGCCCCACATCGCGCGGGTCTGGCTCGACAAGTAGGCGAGGGGACGCTCGGCACCGATCCATGTACAAGTACGTCCTCCGGCGGGTACTGCTCGCGGTGCCCGTGCTGCTCCTCTCGTCGCTGATCGTGTTCGGCCTGATGCGCGTCATGCCGGGCGACGCCCTCACGGTGCTGATGGCGGAGTCCGGCAACATTGGGGAGAAGGAACTGCAGAAGCTCCGCAAGGACCTGGGCCTCGACCTCTCGTACCACGAGCAATACCTCCTCTGGCTCTGGCAGATGGTGAGCCTCCGCCCCGGAGACTCGCTCTTCACCGGCGAGCCCATTTCGACGAGCCTCTGGAAGGCAATCCCCGTCACACTCGAGCTCACCGCCCTCGCCATGGTGCTGGGGCTGGCCATCGCCGTCCCCATCGGCGTGCTCTCCGCGACCCGCCAGGACACGACGTCGGACTATGCCGGCCGCATGGTGGCGGTGTCCGGCCTATCCTTTCCCGATTTCTGGCTCGGCACCCTCGTGATCACCTTCGCCGCGATCTGGTTCAAGTGGATTCCTCCCATCGGCTACGTGAGCTTCTGGGAGTCGCCGAGTCGGAATCTCCAGCAGTTTCTCCTGCCCGCGGCGGTGCTGGGCTTTCGCCTCTCCGCCGCGACTATGCGGATGACCCGTTCGACTGTTCTCGAGGTGCTGCGCGAGGACTACGTCCGCACGGCCTGGGCGAAGGGGCTCGGGGGACGGATCGTCGTCTACAAGCACGCGCTCAAGAACGCGCTGATTCCGGTCGTCACGGTAGTCGGCGGGCAGCTGGGCGTCCTCCTCGCGGGGGCGGTGGTGATCGAAACCATCTTCGCGCTGCCGGGGATGGGGCGGCTCACGGTGGAGGCCATCCTCTACCGTGACTACCCCGTCGTGCAGACCAACGTCATGCTGGTGGCGGCGACCCTCGTCACCCTCAATCTGGTCGTCGACCTGACCTATGCCTGGCTCGATCCGCGAATCCGCTACCGCTGAGCGGAGCCCCCGGCATGAATGGTGACCGTGCGGCGGTGTCGCTGCCCGGCGTGACCACGGCGCCGATCCCGACCGGGGTCGCAGCGCGCGCGGAGACAGTCAGCCGCACTCGGTTGCTGTGGCTCACGCTCCGGCGCAAGCCCCTGGGCGCCGCGTCCGCCGCCCTTATCCTGCTCCTCGTCCTCTCCGCCATCCTCGCCAACGTGATCGCGCCATACGATCCCCTGGAAACGCATCCCGAGATCCGGCTCTCGCCGCCGAGCCGCGATCACTTCTTCGGCACCGACGATATCGGGCGCGACGTGTTCAGTCGCATCATCTACGGGAGCCGTATCTCCCTGTGGGTCGGCCTCCTCGCGGTGGGCATCGGCACGATGGCGGGCATGATCGTCGGGCTCGTATGCGGCTACTGGGAGGGACGCATCGACCTCGCGCTGCAGCGCGTGATGGACGCGGTGCAGGCCATCCCCGGGCTGATCCTCGCGCTGGCCATCGTGTCGGTGCTCACGCCCAACACCACCAACGCCATGATCGCCATCGCCATCGTGATCATCCCGGGGAACTCGCGCATCGTGCGCGGGGCGGTGCTCTCGGCCAAGCAGAACCGCTACGTGGAGGCGGCCGAGGCCCTCGGCTGCCGGAACCTGCACATCCTCGTCCGGCACATCCTGCCCAACGTGACCGCACCCATCCTCATCATCGCCTCGATCTGGCTCGGCAACGCCATCCTCATCGAGGCGACGCTCTCGTTCCTCGGCCTCGGCACGCAGCCGCCGATCCCGTCCTGGGGGCTCATGCTCTCCAGCACCGGCCGCGCGTTCATGGAGCAGGCGCCGTGGCTCGCCGTCTTCCCGGGGCTCGCCATCAGCCTGGCCGTGCTCGCCTTCAACCTCTTCGGGGACACGCTGCGGGACGCCTGGGACCCCAAGCTCCGCCGCAACGGCTAGCGGACGCCGGACTGGCGTAGGGAGTGCAGCGAGAGCGGGACGCAGTCCGATCCGCAGGAGGTCTTCGAGGGATCGGGCGGAGGGCCGGGGCGGTGCAGAACGGCGCGCGTCGGCGCGAAGCGCAGGCGGAGGCCGTCGCCGGTCGCGACGGCATCCAAGATGAGGCTATAGTCCTCGGCGTTCCGCGCGGGCCACAACAGCGAGACGTGGGGCCGCTTCCCCGCGTTCGCCGCGGTGCGGTTTCCCACCAGCGCTTCGAGCGCGCCGGCCTCCCGCACGATCTCGGCCCCTACGACGTGCGGCGCGCCATCGTCGCCCACCGTCAGGACGTACCCTCCGGTGCCGCGCGCCTCTAGCTCCCGGCCCAGCTCGTCCAGCCCGACGCGAATGCTCATGGCGTCAGTCTACCTCAGCCGTGTCTGCCTCAGGGCAGACGCGCGACGTAGGGGAGGTTGCGGTAGCGCTCGCCCGCATCCAGGCCGTAGCCAACGACGAAGGCGTCGGGGATCTCGCGTCCGACGTAGTCGACCTTGATCTCCACCGGCCGCGCGCGCTGCTTGACGAGGAAGGTGCAGATGCGGATCGACGCGGGCTGGCGCGTCTCGAAATTCCGGACCAGATAGGAGAGGCTGAGTCCGCTTGCGCAGACGCCTTCCACTACGATGACGTCCCGGCCCTCGATGGGATCGTCCAGGTCCTTGCGGATCCGAACCACACCGGAGCGGCTGGCCTCCGCGTACGGAACGATGGCGATGAAGTCGAGCGTGGCCGGCACGTCGATGGCGCGGATCAGGTCGGCGACGAACACCGCGGCGCCCTTGAGCACGCCCACCAGGTGCGGGTTGCGGTCGGCGTAGTCGGCCGAGATCTGCGCCCCGAGCCGGGTCACCTCCGCGCGGATGGCGTCGGCGTCGAGGACTACCTCGCCGACGGCGTCCGGCGGGGGCGCCATCACGCGAACCGCGTGACCCGGACGAACTCGCGCGCAGCGTCGATGACGGCGGGGTCGACGAGCCCCACGCGGGCCAGTTCGTCGAAGCACTGAGTGATGGTGAGCACGGCGTGGAGCGTGTAACCCTTCGCGGCCAGGCGCGCGGCACCGCCCTGCTCGCGGTCGATGAGGATCACGAGGTCCTTCACCACCAGTCCCGCCTCTTCGAGCGGCTCGATCGCCTCGAACTTGCTGGCGCCGTCGGTGATGATGTCGTCGATCACCACCACGCGCTCGCCCGGCTCGAAGGTACCCTCGATGCGCTTCCGCGTGCCGTGAGCCTTCTCCTCGCGGCGCGGGTAGATGAGGGGGAAGCCGCCAGCCAGGCTCGCGGCTACCGCCAGAGGTAGGCCCGCGTAGGGGATACCCGCGATGCGGTCCGCCTTGCCGTGCCCCACCGCCTCCGCGAGGAGGCCGCCGATCCGCGAGAGCACGTCAGGATGCGAGATGACCACACGTAGATCAACGTAGAACGGTGACCGGATGCCCGACTTCAGCGTGAACTCGCCGAAGCGCAGCGCGCCGATCTCGAAGAGCCGCTGGATGAGGTCGCGGTGCGCGACCGACGGAATCACGGCGCGAGCTCCGCAATAATTGCCTCGGCGGCGCGGGCGGGGTCGGGCGCGGCGGTGATGGGTCGGCCCACCACCAGGAAGTGGGCGCCTGCGCGGGCGGCAGCGCCGGGCGTGGCCACTCGCGCCTGATCGTCCAGGGCGGCGCCGGCAGGCCGCACGCCCGGCGTCACGATCACCCACTCGCGGCCGAGCCCGTTCCGGATCGGCGCGATCTCGTTAGGCGAGGCTACGCAGCCGTCGAGCCCGGCCTCACGCGCGAAGTCGCAGAGGCGCAGCACGTGGCCTTCCACGGAGGCGGCCACGCCCAGCTCGCGCTGCAACGCCGCGCGGTCCAGGCTCGTGAGTACGGTGACCGCGAGGGCCAGCGGCCGCCGCACCTTCAGCTCCCGCGCGGCGGCGGCGGCCGCCTCCGCGGCGGCCTGCATCATGGCGCGGCCGCCGGAGGCGTGCACGTTGAACATGAACACGCCCATCCGTGTCGCCTCGCGCGCGGCGCCGGCGACGGTGTTGGGGATGTCGTGGAACTTGAGGTCGAGGAACACCTCGGCCCCACGCTTCTGCACGGCGTCCACCGCGGCGGGCCCGGCCGCCGTGAAGAGCTGATTGCCCACCTTGTAGCGCGTGATGACGCCGTCGAGGCGGTCCATCATGGCCTCGGCGGCGCCGAGGCTCTCCACGTCGAGGGCGACTATCACTCGCTGCGCGGCTGGGATACGGTCCCTAGGATCGCGCGGCGGCATGGTACTCCTGCAGACTCTGGACGGAGATCTCGCCCTTGAGCAAGGCCTCGATGCCGCCGATGGCCGCCTGGGCGCCGTCCACGGTCGTGTAGTAGGGGATGTTCAGCATGACTGCGGTGCGGCGGAGGACGGACGAGTCCTTCCGCGCGCGGCCGTCCTCGGGCGTGTTGAAGACCAGCGCGATCTCGCCGCGCTTCATGAGGTCCACCACGTTGGGGCGATAGCCCTCACCCACCTTGTGGACGGGCTCCACCGTCATGCCCTGGAGCGTCAGCATCTTGGCGGTGCCCGCGGTGGCGACGAGGCTGAATCCCATCTCGACGAGGCGCCGCGCGATGCCCATGGCCGCGCGCTTGTCACGGTTCTTGACTGAGACGAACACCTTCCCAGACGTAGGGAGGGGGGAGCCCGCCGCGATCTGCGACTTGACATACGCCTTCCGGAAGTCGCGATCGATGCCCATGACCTCGCCGGTGGACTTCATCTCCGGCCCCAGCACCACGTCGGTGCCGGGGAACTTCACGAAGGGAAAAACAGCCTCCTTGATGGCAATATGCTCGGGCTCGCGCTCCTCGGTGAAGCCGAGGTCGGCGAGGCTCCGGCCCAGCATGATCTTCGTGGCGTGCTTCGCCAGGGGCACCCCGATGGCCTTGGAGACGAAGGGCACGGTGCGGGAGGCGCGCGGGTTCACCTCGAGCACGTACACCGTCTCGTTCTTGATCGCGAACTGGATGTTGAGGAGCCCGATCACCCCCAGCTCGAGGGCAAGGGCGCGCGTCTGCCGCTTGATCGTGGCGATCTGGTCGTCGCCCAGGGAATAGGGCGGTAAGGCACAGGCGGAATCGCCCGAATGGATGCCCGCCTTCTCCACGTGCTCCATGACCCCACCCACAATCACACGTTCACCATCGCTGATCGCGTCGACGTCGATCTCGAGCGCGTCCTCGAGGAACTTGTCCACAAGGATCGGGTGCTCGGGGCTCACGCGCACCGCCTCCGTCATGTAGGTGCGGAGGTCGTCGGCGTCGTAGACGATCTGCATGGCCCGCCCGCCCAGCACGTACGACGGCCGCACCAGGGCCGGGTAGCCGATGTGGCCGGCGATGGTCGCCGCCTCCTCATAGGAGCGGGCGGTGGCGCCCGGCGCCTGGGCGAGGCCGAGTCTCTCCAGCAGCGCCGAGAAGCGCTTGCGATCCTCCGCGCGGTCGATGGCGTCGGACGGCGTGCCGAGGATGGGTACCCCTGCGCGCTGCAGGGGCACCACCAGCTTCAGCGGGGTCTGCCCGCCGAACTGTACGATGACGCCGCGGGGCTTCTCGCGCTCCACGATGTTGAGCACGTCCTCGAAGGTGAGCGGCTCAAAATAGAGCCGGTCCGAGGTGTCGTAGTCGGTGGAGACGGTCTCGGGGTTGCAATTGACCATGATCGCCTCGACCCCGACCTCCTTCAGCGCGAAGGCGGCGTGGACGCAGGCGTAGTCGAACTCGATGCCCTGGCCGATCCGGTTGGGCCCGCTGCCGAGGATGATCACCTTGTCGCGCGCCGTCGGCGGCGCCTCGTCTTCCTCCTCGTAGGTCGAGTAGAGGTAGGGCGTATGGGCCACGAACTCGGCCGCGCAGGTGTCGACCATCTTGTACACGGGGCGGATGCCCGCGCGCGTCCGCGCGTGCCGCACCTCGTCCTCGGTGGTGCCGGTGAGCTGACCGATGCGCCGGTCGGAGAAGCCCATCTGCTTTGCGCGGCGGAGGAGACCCGCGTCGCCGAGCCCGAGGAGCCCCGCGCCGGTTAGCCTTGGCTCGAGCTCCACGATCTCGCGGATATTGTCCAGGAACCAGGGGTCGATGCCGGATAGCGCGTGGAGCTCCTCGGTGGTGAGGCCGCGCCGATAGGCCTCGGCGAGGGCGAAGCAGCGCTCGGCATTGGGGATGCGGATCTTCTGGCGGAGCGAGTCGATGTCGTCGATCGGCCGCTCCAGCGTGAGCCCCCAACGGTCCTGTTCCAGCGAGCGCACCGCCTTGCCCAGCGCCTCCTTGAACGTGCGCCCGATCGCCATGACCTCGCCCACCGACTTCATCTGGGTGGTGAGGGTCTCGTCCGACTCCGGGAACTTCTCGAAGGCCCAGCGCGGGAACTTCACCACGCAGTAGTCGATGGCGGGCTCGAACGAGGCGGGCGTCTCGCGCGTGATGTCGTTCCGCAGCTCGTCCAGCGTGTAGCCCACCGCCAGCTTGGCCGCGATCTTGGCAATGGGGAAGCCCGTCGCTTTGGAAGCCAGCGCGGACGAGCGCGACACCCGAGGGTTCATCTCGATCACGACCATGCGACCGTCGGCGGGGTTCACGCCGAACTGGATGTTGGAGCCGCCCGTCTCGACGCCGATCTCCCGAATGATGGCGAGAGAGGCGTCGCGCATCCGCTGGTATTCCTTGTCGGTCAGGGTCTGCGCGGGCGCGACGGTGATGGAGTCGCCGGTGTGCACGCCCATCGGGTCGAAGTTCTCGATCGAGCAGATGATGACGACGTTGTCGGCGAGGTCTCGCATGACCTCGAGCTCGTACTCCTTCCAGCCGATCACGGACTCCTCGACGAGTACCTGCTGCGCCGGGCTCTGCTGAAGGCCCCACTTCACTGCCGCCTCCAGTTCCTCCGGGTGATAGGCGATCGACCCGCCCGTCCCACCCAGCGTGAACGAAGGGCGGATGATGAGCGGGAAGTCCATCTTCCGCTCGCGCATGCCGCGCAGGGCATCCTCCGGGGTCTTCGCGTAGAAGCCCGCCGGCATCTCCAGCCCGATGCGCGCCATGGCCGCGCCGAAGAGGTTCCGGTCCTCGGCGGTCTTGATCGCGGGGATCTTGGCGCCGATCAGCTCCACGCCGTAGCGCTCGAGCGTGCCGTCCTCGGCCAGCGCCACCGCGAGGTTCAACGCCGTCTGCCCGCCCACCGTGGGCAGGAGGGCGTCCGGGTTTTCCCGCGCGATGACCCGCGCCACGAACTCCGGCGTGAGCGGCTCCACGTAGGTGCGGTCCGCCATCTCGGGATCCGTCATGATCGTCGCGGGGTTCGAGTTGACGAGGACGACCTCGAAGCCCTCTTCACGAAGGGCCTTGCAGGCCTGAGTCCCCGAGTAGTCGAACTCGCAGGCCTGGCCGATGACGATCGGCCCCGACCCGATCAGGAGGATCTTCTTGATGTCGGTACGTTTCGGCACGCGGGCCTCTTACTCCTGCACGAGCCCGTAGATGATGGAGACCTCCGGCGAGGCCTCCTCGCGCTTGTAGAGCACATCGTCGAGGCGGCCCGCGCCGACCCAGGCGACTTCGCCGGCGCCCCAGAGCTTCTCGCCGAGCACGCCGATCCGCTTGTCGACCCGCTCGCGCACGGCGTGGGCCTCCATGGTGGCGTCGCTCTCGGTGGTGAAACTCGTCCATTCGGGCTTCTGCCCGGCTTCTTCCGTCTTGCGGTACGAAATCAAATACTTGGGCACGGCGGGAGTCCTCCTTCCATCAGCGTGACGAACCGATCGAACAGGTAGTCGGCGTCGTGCGGGCCCGGCGACGCTTCCGGGTGGTACTGGACGGAGAACACGGGCAGCTCGCGATGCCGCATGCCTTCCGACGTCCCGTCGTTGAGGTTGACATGGCTCTCCACGAAGCCGGCCGCGGCCACCGAGGCGGGATCCACTGCGAAGCCGTGGTTCTGCGAGGTGATCTCCACGTGCCCGGTCGCAAGATCCTTCACCGGGTGATTGGCGCCGTGATGCCCGAACTTGAGCTTGTAGGTGCGGCCGCCCGCGGCGAGCCCGAGGATCTGGTTGCCGAGGCAGATGCCGAAGATCGGCACCTTGCCGATGAGGCGGCGCACCGTCCCGACCAGATAGTCCACGGCCTCGGGATCGCCCGGGCCGTTCGAGAGGAAGATGCCGTGGGGCTTCCGCTCCAGCACCGCCTCCAGGGGCATGCGTGCGGGCACGACGTCGAGCGCACAGCCGAGCGTGGTCAGGCGGCGCAGGATATTGCTCTTGATCCCGGAGTCGAACGCGACGACACGGAATCGCGCGTTAGCCGGAGGCTGATATCCACGGCGCACGTCCCAGTCGCCCTCGCTCCAGCCATGCGGTGCCGCGACGCTGACTTCGCTGACGAGGTCGCGACCGGTGAGGCCGGGCAGCGAGCGCGCCCGGTCTGCCAGGCGCCTGGCGTCCGTCTCCACCGTGGAGATGATGCCTTCCTGCGCGCCGCGATCGCGGATGTGCCGAGTGAGGGCACGCGTGTCGATGCCCTGGATTCCGACGATGCCGTGCTCGCGCATGTACGCGTCGAGCGTGGTCCGACCCCGCCAGTTCGAGGGGTAGGGGCACGCCTCCTTCACGATGAAGCCGCCCAGCCAGGGCCGGCGCGACTCCACATCCTCCGGGTTGAGGCCGTAGTTGCCGATCAGCGGATACGTCATGCACACGAGCTGGCCGCGGTAGGACGGGTCGGTGAGGATCTCCTGGTAGCCGGTCATGGCGGTGTTGAACACCACCTCGCCGTGCGCCTCGCCGGCGGCGCCGCAGGTCTCGCCGCGAAACGCGCGGCCGTCGGCCAGGACCAGGAGGGCGGGCGTGCTCACGCGGCGCCTCCGGGTATCGCCAGCGGCTGATTCGGCAGCGCGGGCTTGCCGCCCACCAGCGTGAGGACCGGCGCGCCCAGGCCTGTCCACCCCGCGAAGGGCGTGTTGCGGCTGCGTGAGAGGAGATGGCGCGGCTCCACGGTCCACGCGCGCTCGAGATCGAGCACGGTGATATCGGCCGGCGAGCCCAGCGACAACCGGCCGCCGGGGAGGTTCAGCAGCCGCGCCGGCCCCGATGTGAAGCGCGCGACCAGCGTGGGCAGGTCGAGCCGCCCTTGGCGCACCAGGCGGTCGAGCAGCACTGGCACCGCCGTCTCGAGCCCCACCACCCCGTTGGCCGCCTCCGCGAACTCGCCCTCCTTGTCGGATAGGGCGTGCGGCGCGTGGTCGGTGGCCACGCAGTCGATGGTGCCCTCGGCGAGGGCCTCCAGGCAGGCCTCCACATCGCGCTTGCCGCGCAGCGGCGGCGCCATCTTCACGTTCGAGTCGTAGTCGCGCACCGCCTCGTCGGTCATCACGAGGTGATGGGGCGTCACCTCGGCGGTGACGCGCACGCCGCGTGCCCGCGCCTCGCGCACCATGCGCACCGCGCCCGCGGTCGAGATGTGGGCGATGTGCAGATGCGCCCCCGTCAGCTCGCCGAGCAGGATGTCGCGCGCCACCATCACGTCCTCGGCGGCGGCGGGCTGGCCGGCCAGGCCCAGCTCGGTGGAGACGAGCCCCTCGTTCATCACGCCCCGGTGAGCGAGGTGGCAATCCTCCGCGTGGCTGATGATGGGCACACCGAAGGGCAGCGCGTACTCCATGGCGCGGCGGTACACCTCGGCGTTCATCACGCATGTCCCGTCGTCGGAAAAGGCCACGCAACCGGCCTCCGCCAGCTCGCCCATCTCGGCCAGCTCCTCGCCCTTGAGCCCGCGCGTGACCGCCCCGATGGGGTGGACCCGCACGCAGCCTTCCACGCGTGCCTTGGCGAGGATGTAGTCCGTCACGGCGCGGTTGTCGTTCACGGGAAGGGTGTTGGCCATGCACGCGACCGCGGTGAAGCCGCCCGCCGCCGCCGCGCGCGTGCCCGTGGCGATGGTCTCCTTGTACTCGAAGCCCGGCTCGCGGAGATGCACGTGGATGTCGATGAAGCCGGGGCAGACCACCTTGCCCAGGGCGTCGACGACGGCTGCGCCCTCGGGCGCCTTCAGCCCCGCGCTGACCTTGGCGATCTTGCCGTCCGTCACCAACACGTCCTGCACGGCGTCCACGCCGTTCCACGGGTCCACCACGCGACCGCCCTTGATCAGGAGATTCATGCGCCCTTGCTCCCGGCGAGGAGGTAGAGCACCGCCATGCGTACCGCCACACCGTTGGTGACCTGGTCCAGGATCACCGAGTAGGGCCCGTCCGCCACTTCCGGCGAGAGCTCCACGCCCCGGTTCACCGGGCCGGGGTGCATGATCAGCACGTCCGAGCGGCAGTGCTTGAGCTTGTCCAGCGAGAGACCCCACACCCGCGAGTACTCGCGCAGCGACGGGATGAAGCCCGCGGTCATCCGCTCGTGCTGCAGGCGCAGCATCATGATGACGTCGGCGTGCGCGATGGCCTCTTCCAGCCGGTGGCTCACCTTCACGCCCAGCTCCTGGCAGGCCGCCGGGATCAGCGTCGGCGGGCCGGCCACCGTCACCGTGATGCCCATCTTCTTCATCCCGTGGATGTCCGAGCGCGCCACGCGGCTATGCGCCACGTCGCCCACGATCGTGACGTTGAGCCCTTCCAGATGACCTTTCTTTTCTCTGATGGTCAGCAGATCCAGCAGTGCCTGGGTCGGATGCTCGTGGGCGCCGTCGCCCGCGTTCACCACCGCGCAGCGCAGGTTCCGCGCCAGCATGGCCGGCGCGCCCGAGGCCTTGTGGCGCACCACCACCACGTCCGGGCTCATCGCCTCGATGTTCTTCGCGGTGTCGAGCAGGCTCTCACCCTTCTCCGCGCTGGAGCCGGAGACGGAGAAGTTGATCACGTCGGCGGACAGCCACTTGCCCGCGATCTCGAACGAGGTGCGCGTGCGGGTGGAGGACTCGTAGAAGAGATTCACCACCGTCTTGCCCCGCAACGTCGGCACCTTCTTGATCTCACGGGTGGCGATCTCCTTCATCGACTCCGACGTGTCGAGCACGTCGCGGATCTCCGCCGCCTCGAGGTCCTGCATGCTGAGCAGGTCCTTCCGCTTCCAGGCCATAGGTTAGCCCTCGCTCCTATTTTCCATGTTCGCTCGCCTCGCCTTCGGCTGCGGCTCGCCCTCCTCGGAAGGCTCCTGGATGACGACGCGATCCATGCCGTCGTGCTCGCGCAGCAGCACGGCGACGGTTTCCCGACGGCTGGTCGGGAGATTCTTTCCGATGTAGTCGGGACGAATGGGCAGCTCGCGATGGCCGCGGTCGACCATCACCGCCAGGCGGATGACGCGCGGCCGGCCCAGATCCATCAGGGCGTCCAGCGCGGCGCGGATGGTGCGCCCGGTGAAGAGCACGTCGTCCACCAGCACCACCGTGCGTCCCTTGATGGGAAAGGGGATCTCGGTGCCGCGCACCACCGGCTGCTCGGCCTTGAGCCGGAGGTCGTCGCGGTAGAGGGTGATGTCGAGTGCGCCAACCGAAGGCTTCTGCCCCTCGATGGTCGCGATCTTGTCGGCGATGCGCTCGGCGAGCGTCACGCCGCGGGTCTTGATGCCGACCAGCGCGATGTCCTCCACACCGCCGGCCTGCTCCACGATCTCGTGGGCGATGCGGGTGAGCGCCCGGTCCAGCGCGCTCTCGTCCAGCACTTGCGCCTTCTCCCGGTACGCCACGCTCACACCCGGAAAAAGGGAAAGGCCCCGCTCAGGGGCCCAGGGGTCCGTCTCATGGTCTTCTGGTCTAGCATTGCCTCTCCTTGCCGGCCTCGCGGGGCCCGCTTAAAGGAGCGAACTACCTCTTGATCACCTTACCGTCGGTGGCACTACGTGTCAAGCGGCCCCTCAACCCCGGTGAGGGGCGGCGCGCCATGGCTCGTCAAGGACGTGGTGATGCTCGACACTCACGCGCCCCGCCTTCACCACGAGCCGACGCGGCGCCACGCCGCCCACCGCCTGGTCGAGCGCCGTCGCCTCCCACACCACCAGATCGGCCGGCCGCCCCTCGGCGAAGCCGCGGTCGCCGAGACCGAGCATGCGCGCGGGCTCGGTCGTGACCATGGCGAGGGCCTGCGCCTGCTCCTCGGGCGTGCCCATGTGGGCGCCGACCGTGAGGAGAAAGGCCATCAGCGCCGGATCGGCGTTGCCGACGGGCGTGAACGCGTTGCGCACGTTGTTGGTCGCCGCTGCCACCGCCACGCCCCCGGCGAGCAGGCGCTTGGCCGGCGCCAGCCCGCGGCGGACGCGGTAGGTGTCGCCGCGCCCCATCAGATAGAGGTCGGTGGCCGGCAGCATGATGACGCCGACGCGCGCCGCTGCCAGCTCGCGGATCACCACGTCCGCCTCGGCCGGAGGAAGGGCGGCCAGCTCGGTCAGGTGGCCCACGACCACACGTCCTTCCCACCCGAGTCGCACGGTCTCCTCGCAGATGTAGCGGACGTGCAGATGCGACGGGTCGTCGAAGAAGTCGGCGTGGAAGTCCGCGTCCACGCCGAACTCCCGCGCCAGGCGGAACACGATGTCCACGTGGGCGCGGGGATCGGTGTCGTTGTAGGGGCAGCCGCCGACCAGATCGGCGCCGGCGCGGAGAGCCCGGGCGAGGAGGGCCTCCGTCCCCGGCGCCTGGAGAATGCCCTCCTGGGCGAAGGCGCAGAGCTGGAGATCGAGCGCCGGCGCGTACTCCGCCTTGAGGGGAAGCACCGCCTCCAGCGCCATCAGCTCCACGATCGGGTCCACCTCCACGTGGCCCCGCATGGCCGTGGTGCCGCTGCGCACGGCCAGATCCAGCAGCTGGCGGGCGCGGGCGCGGATGTCCTCCACGGTGAAGCGCTTCTTGGCCTCGCCGGTCACGCGGATAGCCTCGGCCAGGGTGCCCTCGCGGCCGGGGGCTCGCGCCGAGAGGAAGGCCTTGTCCAGGTGCACGTGGGCATCAACGAGGCCCGGCGTGACGAGGCTCCCGCCCAGCTCGCGCGTGGCCGCCGCCGGCACCGCGCCCAGCGCTCCCGCGGCGGCCATGGAGGCGATCAGCCCGCCGTAGCAGCCCAGATCCACCCGGCGCCCGTCCGGCAGCAGGGCGTCCCGCAGGAGGAGGTCGAAGGGCGCACTCACGCCAGGCCGCGCTCGCGCGCGAAGGCGTCCAGCGCCCGCACGAAGCACTCCATCGGCGCCCGCGAGAGGCCCGCCCCGATCTGGCCGATGCCCGCCTCGCGGTGGGCGATGCCGGTGTCGATGGCGGGCGTGATACCCGTCTCCACGACCTTCCTGATGTCGATGCCCACCGGCGTGCCGCGGAAGTCGAGCGCGGGAATCTTGAACGCCGCGTGCTCGCCGAGGCTGATCTCGTACATCTCCTCGGTCGTCTCCACGGCCAGCCGCGCGCTTCCGCCCACGAACTGCACGATGGCCGGCGCGGCGGCGAGGGCGAAGGCGCCGAGCCCGGCCGTCTCGGTGATGGCGGAGTCGCCCAGGTCGGGGTTCGCGTCCGCGGGTCCGTAGCCCGGGAAGTAGAGGCCTTTCACCTCGGGCGCCGGGGCGGTGAACCAGGCGTCGCCCGTGCCGCTCACGCGGATGCCGAAGTCGGTGCCGTTCCGCGCCAGCGCGGTGACCAAGGTCGCGCCCGCGATGCCGTGGGCCGCGTCCAGCGCCGCCTTGCAGGTCGCCATCGCGAGATTCAGGAAGAAGTGGTCGGTGGTGGCCAGGAACTCCAGCGCGCGCTCGAGATCGCCCCCGCGCGCGGCGGCCAGGTGCGGCGCCAGCGCCCGCGCGAAGAGCGCGCTGCCCGCCTTGGCGCGGTTGTGCACCTCGTCGCCCATGGTGAGGGCCTGGGCGATCAGGCTCTTGAGATCCACGCCGCCGGCGCGCCGCACCGCTTCCGCGAGCAGCGGCGCCAGGCTCCCGTTGAGCCAGCGCAGCCGCTCGATCACCGAGGCGTCGTAGGCGCCCATGCGGAGCACGCGCCCCAGCCCCTCGTTCAGCGTGGCGTGAGCGCGCGTGCCGCCCTCGCGGTTCTCCACCACGAAGACGGCCATGGACGGGCTCACGACGCCGGCCATAGGACCCACCGCTTGGTGATCGTGGCAGGGCGCGAGGGTGAGCCCGCCGGAAGCAGCCAGCGCGGCGGCTTCCTCAGCCGTGGCCGTCCAGCCCTCGAAGAGGCAGGCGCCGATGATGGCGCCGCGCATGGGCCCGCACATCCGCGCCCAGGTGATCGGCGGCCCGGCGTGCAGGATGGTGCGCGGGCCCATGCCCGGCAGCGCCTCGCGCGCGAGCCGCACGTCGGTCAGGACGGCGGTGGCCTCCTGGATGCGGCGCAGGCACTCGCGGTTCGCGGCGACGATGGACGTGGCGGCCATGGCGATCAGGCCCCCACACGCGCGGCGGCGAGCGCCTCCAGCGCCTGCTCGAAGCAGGCCAGCGGCGCTCGGACGACGCCGGCGCCGATCTGCCCCGTGCCCGGCTTGCGCCCGGCGATGCCCGTGTTGATCAGCGGCGTGATCCCGGTCTCTACCACCTTCCTCACGTCGATGCCCACGGGCGTGCCGCGGTCGTCCAGCGTGGGGATCCGGAAGTGCGGGTGCTCGCCGAGGGCGATCTCGCCCATCTCCTCGGTGATGCGGATGGCGTCGCGGAGGCCGCCCGCGCCCACGAAGCCCACCACCGCGGGCGAGGCGGCCATGGCGAAGGCACCCAGCCCCACCGTCTCCACGATGGCGCTGTCGCCCATGTCGGGATTGGCGTCGGCGGCGCCGTAGGGCGCGAAGTAGAGGCCCTCGGGCGTGTTCACGGGCGCGGTGAACCATCGCGCGCCCAGCCCCGCCACGCGGATGCCGAAGTCCGTCCCGTTCCGCGCCATCGTGGCCACCATGGTCGAGCCCGGCACGTCCAGACACGGATCGGCCGAGGCCTTGGCGGCGGCCATGGCGAGATTCAGGAAGAACTGGTCATTGCCGCCGATGAACTCGGCGAGCCGCGCCACCGCCGCCGTGTCGGGCGCGGTGCGCGCCAGGTGCGGCATGAGCGCGCGGGCGAGGAGGGACGAGGCAGCCACGTTGCGCTGATGCATCTCGTCGCCCATGCGGAGGGCCTGCGCCATGAGCGCGCGGAGATCCATGCCGCCCGCCGCGCGCAGCGCCGCGCCCAGCAGCGGCCCCGCCCCGCGCGCCAGCCAGCGAAGGCGCGTCACCACGCTCTCGTCGTTCGCGCCGAAGCGCAGCACCTTGCCCAGGCCCTCGTTCACCGTGGCGAAGGCGCGGTTGCCGCGCGGCCGGTTCTCCACCACGAAGACCGGCATCGAGGCGGTGACGATGCCCGTCATGGGCCCGGCCGCTCCCCAGTGATGGCAGGTCGCCAGCGTGACCCCACCCGACTCGACCAGGCGCTGCGCCGCGTTGTCGTTGGCCGCCCAGCCCTCGTAGCGGATGGCGCAGAGCACGGCGGTCTGCACCGGCGGGCAGGTGCGCTCCCAGGCCAGCGGGGGCCCGGCGTGGAGCACGGTGCGCTCCGGCAAGGATAGCGCCTCGCGCGCCGGTACGCAGTCGACCAGCACCGGCTGCGCGTCGACCAGACGCGCGAGGGCGGCCGCGTTCGCCTCGCGGATCAGGCGCCGTCCTCGTCGTCGAGCAGCGAGAGCAGGCGCGCGCGCTCCGGGTCGCCGCCGGCCGGCGGCGTCCACTGGACGTGCAGCACCGGCACGCCCAGGGCGTCCAGCGTCTCGGCGAAGCTCTCCAGCCCCAGGTTCACCACGCGCAGCTCGGTGCCGAGGCGCGCGAAGAGATCGCGGAAGTCGGTCATCAGGCGCTCGCCCCGGCCAGCAGCGTGTCGGCCACGCGCGCCTCGGCCACGATGCAGGCGGCGGCGCGCGCGGCCTGGGCGTTCGACGGCAGCACCCACGCGCCGGCGGCCTCGAGCCGCGCCGTCTGGGCGGCGAGGCCCTGTGGATCGGCGGCGGTGCCGATCACGCTGGCCACCACGGCGAGGCCGCGGCCGTGTGCCTGCGCGTGGCGCCGCGCGGCCTCCAGCGCCGGCGCGATGTCGCCGGCGGGATCGGGCGCCGCGCCGTGACCCAGCACCACGTCCACCAGCAGGACCGTGGTGTCCGGCTCCTTCGCCGAGCGCTCGATCTCCTCCACGCGGAGCGCGGCATCCAGCATGGGGTGCGCGCGGCCCACGGTGTACTCGTCTGCGCCGAGGTCCAGCACGCGATGCGGCCCGCCCCCATGCCTGACCAGATCGGCGCCCAGATTGCCGCCCACCGCGCCCGCGCCCAGCAGGGGCTCGAGGATCAGCAAGGCCTCGTAGGCCAGCGTGCCGCCCGCGAAGAGCCCGCGCACCGCCGCTGCGCCCGGCCCCCGCGCCGCGCGGAATTCCTTCACGCGGGCCCGGGCGCCTGTCGCGTCGGCGAACGCGCGCGGCTGGAAGGCGCGCCGCGTGCGCCGCGCCACGGCGGCGCCCGCCGCGTCCTCCAGCGTGGCCACGATGGTGAGGGGTCCGGCCGCGCCGGTGGCGACGCCACGCCCGAGCATGGCCACCACCGCGGGCTTGCCCAGCCCGCGCAGCCGCGCTTCCACCGCAGCGCGCACGGCGGGGGCGGGGGGCTTTCCCACCACCACGATCAGCTCGGTGGCGGGATCGGCGCCCAGTGCGTCCAGAGCGGCCAGCGTCATGGCGGCGCCCACGCCCTCGGACATGTCGCGCCCGCCGACCCCGATGGCCTGCGAGACGCCCTCGCCGGCCGCGGCGAGGAGGGTCACCACTTGCTGAAGACCCGTGCCCGAGGCGGCGACCAGACCGATGCGCCCGCGCGGCACCGCATTGGCGAACCCCAGCGGCACGCCGCCCAGATATGCGGTCCCGCAGTCCGGGCCCATCAGGAGCAGGCTCCGCTCCACCGCGAGGCGCTTCAACGCGATCTCATCCTCGAGCGTCACGTTGTCGCTGAATAGCATCACGTGGAGCCCGCGGCGCAGGGCCTTCCGCGCCTCCGCCGCCGCGAAGGCGCCGGGCACGGAGATGAGCGCCAGATTGGCGCCCTCGAGCTGGCGCGCGGCGCTGTCGAGCGTGCGCGGGAGGCGCCGCCCGCTCGCCTCCACCCGCGCGCGCCGCGCGGTGAGGAGCGACTCTGCAAGGGCCAGGGCCGCGTCGGCGTCGGCCGCCGACTCCGCCCCCACCACGATGACGAGATCGTTCGGCCCCGCCGCGCGCGCCTCATCGGTGAGGAGCCCGGCGTCCGCCATGAGCGCCAGATTGGCGGGCGTGCCCATGAGCGCCGCCGCCTCGCGCACGCCCGCGCCCGTGCGTAGCTCGCGCGCCAAGCCCATCAGCGCCACCGAGTCCTGGTAGAAGCTCCGCTTCAGCGTGGTGCGCGTGGTCATGCGCGCCCGGCGGCCAGGGCGTAGAGAGCCTCGCGCATTCCCGCCAGGGTATCCGCGCCGGAGCTTGCGCCCATGCGCGCGAGCGCGGCGGCGGCGGCGCGCGCTGCGGCAACGGTGTCGGCCATGGCCAGATCGCGGAGCGGCTCGGAGAAGTGCCCCGCCACGGCATAGCAGAGAAACGCCGCGCTGACCTTCGGCGTAGTCCGGCACGCATGCGCGATGACCGCTTCGCGGAGCGCCATGTCACGGGTGGGCCAGCCGTCGCCCAGGCGGTGGAGCGCGGCCAGCGCGCCCACGAGAAAGTCGTCGCCCGCGGGGGTGAGGCCTTCCCCGAGACCCACCAGACCCCGCACGGCTTCCAGAAAGCCATCGGCATCGCGGAGGCAGATGGTCAGGCTCATCGCGCTCCGCGCCGCACGGCCGGCCGCCGTGTCGAGGCCGGGCGCCAGCGGCGCGGACGCGCTCCGGGCTAACGCCTCGTCGAGCAGGTCCCGCGCCGTGTCGTCCCCCTCGGCTACCGGCCATATGGCGAGGTCCACCCGCTGCGCCCCCTCCAGGTCGAGGATCAGATCGCCGGCCGAGAGATCCTGGTCCCAGCTGGGGAGCGCGATGGCGAAGGGGGCGGCGAGGTGCCATGGACCGTGCAGGGCCAGGAAGGTCCCGTCGGGAGTCGTGAAATTGATCGCGTGCTCGAACACCGAGTGGGGCCGGCCGGGCAGCGACGCAACCGCGCCGAGGCGCGCGGCCAGATGCGCGCCCATCGCATGCACCCGGACCTTCGCGGCGATCATGGTCTGGCGAGGATAGAGCCTCGGGGCGGGCGGTTCAAGCGGTGCGGACGAGTTCAACCGGACTCAGACCAGCGGCCAGACGTCCGAGGGCGCCTTTGGGAACAGGGCGTCGATGAGCGCCCGGCTCTCGCCGCCGCGCACCATGCAGTCGGGGTAGATGGCCTGGAGCTCGTCGAGCGAGCGATAGCCCAGGAGCAGCTGATTGATGCTGAGACCGGGGAACAGCGCGGTGGCGCGTCGGGGATCGCCGCTCGGGATGCCGAACTCCTGGCCCACCACGTCGAGCGCCGGCTGCCAGGGCTCGGCCGTGATCCGCCCCGCGTCGAGCCGCAGGCGTACGCCCGCGCGGTACGTGCTCAGGGTGAGATCCGCCGTGTGCCCGGCCAGCGGCGAGGCAGCCAGGCGGCGCTCGAGCGCGGGCGCGACGGCGCGGCAGAACGCGGCCAGATCGGCGATGCGCGTGTAGAGCGCATAGGCCCGCCAATGATCCTTGCCGAACCGCACCGCGCGGTAGAGCGGATGCTCGCTCCCCATGTGCCAAAGCTGCACCTGCGTGAAGCGCGCCTGGGGGTCGCGCGCGGCATACTCCTCGCCCTTGGCAATGACATAGCGCAGCACGCCGGGCCAGGTCGCGCGCCAGGAGACACCGGCTCTCACCTCGTAGTGCGTGAGCGCTACCGCGCCGTTCCACAGCACGGGGATGTGGCTCAGCGTGCCCACTGCGTCGCCGCCCGCCGTCTCGATCACGCCGAAGGCGAGACGCGTCATGCTGCCCACCGTGTGGCCCGTGAGCTCATAACGCCATAGCGCCGCGTCGCGCGGGACCGTGACGAGCGCGCGGGCGCGCGCCTGGTCGTCGAGCGCGGCAGCGAAGGACAGATCGCCCTCGGCCATAGGCCGCACGCGGAATGGCAGGGCGGCGTCAGGCGTCGGCGGGTCGAGGCTCGTGAGGTCGGCGCGAGGCCCGCCGCCGCGCTCGAGCGCCATCTCATAGCCGAACTGGCGGTAGAACCAGGGGATGCCGGCGATGATCTGAAGCACCTCGCCGCGCTCGCTGCTCCAGCGGTGCAGGACCTCGAACTGGCGGCGCACGAGAGCGCGCCCGCGATGGTCCGGACGGGTGGCGATCAGCTCCGGTTGCCCCACGGAGATGGGCGCGCCGCCGTACTCCCAGCGCTGGGAGATGAGGAGCATGGACGAGACGATGGCGCCGGTGGCCGTGTCCTCCACGACCAGGCCGTCCTCGGGTTTGAAGGTGGGATGGCGGCCGCCGAGAAGATCACGCGTCCAGGCGCCCAAGGGCTCCCAGGGCACGGCCGAGTCCTGGCCGCGGATCTGGTCGGCGTTGAAGGCGGCGAGAGCGTCGGCGTCGCCGGCAGTGGTGCGGCGGAGGATCAGGCCGTCGCCGAGGTCTCTGAGCATGACGCCACCGAGTATCACGGCGGCGGCGCCGAAGGCAATGCAGACGCGGAATCAGCCCTTGGGCGGGGTGATGCCGTAGCTCTTCAGCTTGCGATAGAGGTGGCTGCGCTCGATCCCGAGCTTCTCCGCCGTGCGCGTCACGTTACCCTCGTGAGCGCGTAGCTCGGCAAGGATGAACGCGCGCTCGAAGGCATCGCGCGCTTCCTTGAGCGTCTTCTCGCGCTGTATCTCCTCCGCGCCCGCCGCGGGCTCCTTGGGGCGGAGCGGGGGCGGGAGGTCCTCGGGGCCAATGACATCGCGCGGGGTCATGATCACGAGGCGCTCCACCATGTTGCGCAGCTCGCGCACGTTGCCAGGCCAGTCGTAGGCGAGGAAGTAGGCGAGGGCTTCCACCGACACCATCTTCGGGCGCTTGCCGTTCTGGGCAGAGAAGAGAGCGATGAAGTAGGCGACCAGCGCCGGGATGTCCTCCTTGCGGCGGCGCAGCGGCGGCACCTCGATGGGGATGACGGCGAGGCGGTAGTAGAGGTCCTCGCGGAAGCGGCCCTGGGCGATCTGCTCCTTGAGGTCCTGGTTGGAGGCGGCGAGCACACGCACGTCGACGTGGAGCGTCTCCTTCCCGCCCACGCGCTCGAAGGCCTGCTCCTCCAGGACGCGGAGCACCTTGGCCTGGGTCTTCAGGCTCATGTCGCCGATCTCGTCGAGGAAGATCGTGCCCCCGTTGGCGGTTTCGAATTTCCCCCGGTGGCGCGCGACCGCCCCGGTGAAGGCGCCGCGCTCGTGGCCGAAGAGCTCGGATTCGATCAGCTCCTCGGGGATGGCCGCGCAGTTCACCTCCACGAAGGGCGCGTCGCGCCGCGTGGACAGCGTGTGGATGGCGCGCGCCACCAGCTCCTTGCCGGCGCCGTTCTCACCGTGGATGAGCACGCGCCCGTTGGTGGGCGCAGCCACCGCGATCTCCCCGCGCAGCGCCTCGATGAGCGCGCTCTTGCCCACGATCTCCTGGCCGCGGTCGAGCTGCTCGCGGAGCGCGCGGTTCTCGCGCTCCAGGCGCGAGTGGTCGAGGGCGCGTGTGACGGCGAGGAGGGTCTTTTCCAGCGAGAGCGGCTTCTCGATGAAGTCGTAGGCGCCGAGCTTGGTGGCCTTCACCGCGGTCTCGATGGTCCCGTGGCCGGAGATCATCACCACCGCCGCCTCGGGCCGGCGCTGCTTGATCTCGGCGAGGGCTTCCAGCCCGTCCATGCCCGGCATCCAGATGTCGAGGAAGATCAGGTCGGGCGTCTCGTCCGCGAGCTTGCCCAGCGCGTCGGGCGCGGAACCCACGGCGGTAACTCGATACCCCTCGTCCTCGAGCACGCCCCTCAATGTCGCCTGGATGGCGCGCTCGTCGTCCACGATCAGGATGTGCTCGCCCGGCATGCTCAGACCTGTACGGGGGCGGGGGCGGGCGCGAGACGGCCCGCGGGCAGCTCGATCACGAAGCGGCTGCCTTGCGGGGCATTGTCCTCCACCCAGATGGTGCCGCCGTGGTCGGTCACGATCTGATGCACGATGGCGAGCCCCAGGCCCATGCCGGTGGCCTTGGTGGAGAAGTAGGGGACGAACAGGCGCTCCTTGTCCTCGGCGCTGATGCCCGGCCCGCTATCCCCCACCACGATGCGGGCGCGCCGCGAGTCCGGCAGCCACACCGTCTCCACCGTGACCTCACCGGCCTGGCCCATCGCCTCGACGGCGTTGTCCACGAGGTTCAGAACCGCGCGCTTGATCTGGTTGGGATCCACCTCGATGGGCGGCAGATCGGCCGACAGGGTGGACTTCACGCCCAGCGCGGGTTGCGATTCCTGATAGAGCACGCAGACCCCGTCCACGAGGCGGCCGAGATCGGTGGAGCGGAGCGACAGCGCCGGCATCCGCGCGAAGCGGGAGAACTCGTCCACCAGCTGCTTGAGCCCGTCCACCTCCTGGATGATGGTGCTGGTGGCCTCGTCGAGTAGGCGCTTCTCGTCGGCGCTCCGCTCCCCGCCGAGCCGCCGCCGCAGGCGCTGGGCGGAGAGCTGGATCGGCGTGAGCGGGTTCTTGATCTCGTGGGCGATGCGCTGGGCCACTTCGCGCCAGGCCGCCAGGCGCTGCGCTTTCAACAGCTCGGTGAGGTCGTCGAACACCAGCACCATGCCCATGTCCGCCCCGTCTGGCCCCTTGAGCGCGGTGGCGGAGGCGAGCAACGTGATGGCCTGGCCGTCGCGGCGGAGATGCACCTCGCGCTCCACCGTGCCCTCGCCGAGTCGCGCCATGCGTGCGACCAGAGCGGAGATCTCCGCATAGTCGGGCCGACGCAGCACCACGCTGGCCGAGAGGCCCTGGGCGGTGTGCTCGGGGATGCCGAGCATGCGCTCGGCGGCGCCGTTGATGGTGGTGATGCGCCCCGCCGGGTCGAGCGAGACCACGCCGGTGGCGACGGCGCCCAGCACGGTCTCGGTGTAGCTCCGGCGCATCTCCATCTCGCCGTGCTTGGCCTGGAGGTCGGCATAGGCGGTCTCAAGCTTGGCCTTGGAGGAGGCGAGGTCACTCGTCATCTGGTTGAACGAGTCCACCAGGATGCCGATCTCGTCGTCGGCCCGCGCCGCCTGCACCTTGTAGCTGAGGTTGCCCGCGGCGACCTCGCGGGTCCCTTCCGCGAGCATCTGGATCGGCTCGGTGATGCCGCGGGCGAGGTAGAGGCCGAACCAGGTGGCGGAGAACACGATGATGAGGGTCATCAGCAGGAAGAGCAGGATGTAGATGCCCTTGATGGGGTTCTTCAGGAGCTTCAGCTGCTTGTACTCCTGAAAGGCCTGGCTGATCCCGCGGAGCCGGTTCTCGAGGCGCTGCGCGACGTGGGTGGAGACGACCAGGCTCCCGACGACTTCGCGATCGAGGTCGCGCACGGGGACCACCGCCTGGATCATGTCGCCGCTTTCCAGCTCCTGGACGGTAGTGACCTCCTGCCCGCCCAACCCCTGCGCGACCTTGCCCTGGGCGATGGCGCGCGTGCCGACGTCGCCGATGGCGGGGTCTTTCACGTGCAGGACCTCGGCGCCCTTCCGGTTGAAGAGGGTCACCGCGGACAGGGCGAGGCGATCGCGCTGCTCGCCGATGAAGGCCTCCAGCGGCTCGCGCTGCGTCTCCGCCATCAGCCCTTCGCGCTCCACCACGCGCGCCATGAACCGGCCGTGGCGAAGGGCGGTGCTCTCGAGCGTCTGGTAGTACGTCTGAGCGACCTCGAGAGCCTGATCCAGCGGGCGCTCGACCTGGGGCTTGAACCACCCCTCGATCGACGTCGTGATGAAGTTGGAGGCAATGATGAAGATCAGGATCGAGGGCACGAGCGCGAGAGAGAGGAAGGCCAGAACCAGCTTCAGCTTGAACCGCGCGCCGATGCCTTTCTGCCGGTGCTCGAAGCCGAGCTTGACCAGGTTGCGGAACAGCAGGACGAGCAGGAGCAGGAAGACGATGACGTTGAGGTTGAGCAGCGCGAGCACCACCAGGTTCGACGCCACCGGCAGCTGGGGCGCGCGCAGGGCGAACTCGAACGAGGATGCGAGCACCAGCACCACGAGGATGGCGCTGATGATCAGGAGGTTGCGCTTGCGCTTGCTCTGATCGCGGGCCGGCTCGGCGAAGGGGCTCACTGGGTACGGCTCGGGGTGAGGAGGTTGGACTGTATCCACGGTGTCTCGGCGGCGTCGCCGGCGACGCGGGCCACCCAGGAGTTCTGACCGTTCAGCGAGACGTCCGCACGCACCCGCACGTAGTACACCTCGCGGCCGTCCAGCGCGGTGCCGGGCGCCAGCTGCGCCACGCGCAGGTCCGAGACCACGCGCTGGGCCTCGCGCAGGTTCTTGGTCAGGTAGGGCTCTCGCTGCTCCCCGTTGAGGGAGGCCACGCGGTACTCCTTGGTGAGCACGTTGTAGGTCATCTGGCGCTCCACCGTGCGCGCCTGGACCAGCCGCTCGATCCAGAAGCGGCTGTACTGCCAGAGCTCGACGTGGAAGCGCACGTGAGTGGGCACTCCTGCGTGCAGGCTCTGGTGAAGCGAGGCGGGGACGGCGCCGAGAAGCACCACCTGGACGGTGACGTCGAAGTCGTTGAAGAAGACGGCGAGGTTGCCGATGCGGATGTCCGCTCCCGCCGGCGAGGGGCCGGCGAGCAGCAGGCCGACGAGGAGGCACACCGCGAGGAGTGGTGCCAGACGCCTGGGCTGGGATTTCGGTGTTGCCACGGCCGCCCCATTATAGCGTCGGGCGGGGCACCGGGGGCAGGAACCGCCCGCCGGCGGCGAGACTAGATGGCGGCGATGCCGGGGACGAGTGGGTAGGGGGCCGGGGCCAGTTCTACCCGATCGGGGGTCGCCCGAGCCCGCTCGCGGCGCCGCTCGGGGGCGACGGCCTTCCGGATGGCGGCCACGAGCTCATGGTTCAGGGCATGCCCGCCGTTGCGCGCCACCACGTGCCCGAGAATCGGCCGGCCGAGCAGGAAGAGGTCGCCGACCAGATCGAGCACCTTGTGGCGCACGAACTCGTCGGGATACCGCAGGCTGTCGTTGAGCACGGTTCGCTTGCCCACCACGATGGTGTTGTCGAGCGAGCCGCCCCGCGCGAGGCCGCGCTGGCGCATCGCGCCCACGTCCTTGAGGAAGCCGTACGTGCGGGCCGGGGCGATGTCCTCGGAGAAGCTCTTGGGCGTGATGTCGAGCGAGACCGTCTGAACGCCGATGGCGGGATGCTCGTGGTCGAGCGTGTAGCTGACGCGGAACGCGTCCGACGGCACCACCCGTAGCCAGCGGTTGCCGTCCTCCACGCGGATGGGCGTCTCGATGCGGATCGGGTGCCGGCGGGCGGGGAGAGGGACGCGGCCCGCGCGCTCGAGCAGCTCGACGAAATCCCTGGCGCTCCCGTCGAGTCCCGGCAGCTCCTCGCCGGAGATGTCCACGAGCAGGTTGTCGATGCCGAGGCCGCCCGCCGCGGCCATCAGGTGCTCGATGGTGCGCACGCGCACGCCGAAGGCCCCCACGGTGGTCGCGAAGTGCCCGTCAACGACGTGGTCCATGTTGGCCGGAATCAGCGTGCCGTCCGGGGCGCGGAGGATGATGCCGGTGTCGCTTCCGGCGGGTGCCACGGTGAGACGGACCACCTCTCCCGAATGGAGGCCAGGCCCCTGGGTGCTGAGGGCCCGCCGTACGGTGCACTGGTAGTCCATGGCCGCGCCTGGAAAGAGCAAATCGGGTGCCACGGGCTCTCGTCGATCTCCTAAGGCTCTAACATATCAAGAGTATCTACGAAGCTTCGAGAATCGAAGGACCCTGCCTGAGTGGTAACAACGACACGCTGCGTCTTCACACCCGTCTCATTTTCGTGACATCACACGTCGAGGATCACGCGGGCCTCAAAGCCATCCCCGGTGGACCGCACGGAGATCTGATGCAGCGTCGCCGCCTTCACAACCGTACCCAGCCGATGCCGCGCGGGGTCTACCTCCTCGCCGTGAAGAAACGAGTGTAGTCGCAAGGACTCACCGCCCGCACGGGGCGTCGTGTCGAAGACCTCGAGGGCAACCTGCCGGGCGACGAATCCCTCCACTTCGTGTACGTATAGGCACTCATTGATCCATGCCACCAAAAGAGCCTCCAGACTGTCGCCGTGGGCGCGCACCTCCCGGCTGTCGCGGACCTCCACCGAATCGGGCTCGACGATGAGGGCGAAGACCCCGAGCGCGGTCTGGACGAATGCTTCGGCGGCCGTGGGCCCGCGGCCGATGACGCCGACATCGGCCTCCACCTCGAAGTACTCGTAGCCCGCGCTCATGCGGGGCGGCTCGAGTCGGCCGCGCCCAGATCGCCCCAGCGCGCCTGGAGCAAGGCCACGGCCACCGGCCCCGCCGTCTCCGTCCGGAGCAGGCGCGGGCCGAGCCCTGCGACGACGGCGCCCGCCGCTCGCAGGGCGGCCACCTCGTCGTCCGCGAGGCCGCCCTCGGGGCCGATCACCACCGCGGCCCGGGACGGCACGCGGGCGGGCAGCCGCTCGGCCAGCGGGGTGGCTTCCCGCTCCCAGAGACAGAGCAGCAGCCCGCTCTCGTCGCGCGCGCCCAGCCAGTCAGCGAGGCGCGACGGCGCGGCCACCGTGGGCACCACCGCCCTGCCGCACTGCTTGGCCGCTTCCCGCGCGACACGCTCCCAGCGCGCGCGCCGCGCGGTGCCCGCCTCCGCACGCGACACCGAGCGCGCCGAGAGCAGGGGGACGATCGCGGCGACGCCCAGCTCGGTGCTCATGCGGATGACGGTGTCGAGCTTGTCGCCCTTGGGGAGACCCTGGACGAGCGTCAGGTGGAGCGGCGACTCGGGTGCGGGCGTCCCGGCCTCGAGGATCTCGCCCTCCGCGCGCGTTCCCAACTCGGTGAGGCGAACCGTCCACTCGTGGCCGAGGCCGTCCATGGCGCGAACGACGTCGCCCACCCGTAGGCGCAGCACGCGCCGGACGTGACGGGTCTCGTCCGCGTCCAGCACGACCCGTCCGTCTCGCACCGCGTCGGGCCGCACGTGGACGCGCGTGCCGGGGGCGCTCATGGGGCGGGGAAATGATCCCGGACGAGGAGGGTGGCCGCCCAGCCCTCGCGCTCGAACGATTCGCGGGGAGTGAAGCCGTGCGGCACCAGGGTGCGCGTGACCTGATCGTCCTCGCCGGTGAGCATGCCTCCCAGCACCAGGGCGCCGAAAGGCGCGACCCGGCGCCGGTACTCGCGGACGAGCGCCAGGTGCGTGTGGGTGAGGATATTGGCGAGGACGAGGTCGTAGGCGGCGGTGCGCGGCAGCGACTCGGGCCCGCCCGCGCTCACGTCGATGCGGTCGGCCACGCCATTGGCCTCGGCGTTCTGCCGGGCCGCCGAGACCGCGTCGGGATCGACGTCGATCGCGGCCACGCGGGGAGCTCCGAGCTTCACCGCGGCCACCGCCAGGATGCCCGTGCCGGTACCGATGTCGAGGACGCGGGGGGCCAGCTGGGTGGCGAGCCAACGATCGAGCAGCGCGAGACAGCCCTCCGTGCTGCCGTGGTGGCCGGTGCCGAAGGCGCGGCCGGGCTCGATCACGACGCGGACCCGACCCGGCGGCGTCGGCGTGGTCTCCCAGGGCGGCGCCACGAGGAGACGGTTGCCCACCGGAAGCGGCGGGAACGATTGCTGCCAGGCGCTCGCCCACGCCTCGTCGTGAAGCGGGTGAATCTCGGCGTCGCCGCCGACGGCGAAGCCCAGTGCGCGCAGCTCGTGGCGGTAGCGCTCCACCGCGGACAGGAGACCGGTCGAAGGGACGAGCGCCGCGTAGAACGCGCGGAGCCGCGGGGGCGCGGCGGGCGACTCCTCCTCCACCACGCCGAGAGCGCCCTGCTCCCATAGAAAGTTCGTCAGGCCCTCCGTCGTCTCCGGCGTCGTGGGAACGGTGAGCTCCCAGAACTCCATCAGGAGCCGAAGAGCTTCTTCATCCGCTCGACGAAGGACGTGTGCAGGGGGCCGGTGTGCTGGGCGGAGGCCCGCTGAAACTCCTCGAGCAGCTCGCGCTGCCGCGCGGTGAGCTTGGTGGGCACCTCGACGATCACCTGGTACACGGTGTCACCGTGACCGCGGCCCCGTAGATGCGGCATGCCCTTGCCCCGCAGCTTGAGCGAGGCGCCCGGCTGCGTCCCCGGCGGGACCGTCAAGGTCGCCTTGCCGGCCAGCACGGGCACCTCCACCGAGTCGCCGAGGGCGGCCTGCGCGAAGGACAGCGGCAGCTCGCAGACGAGGTCGGCGCCCTGGCGAACGAAGATCTCGTGCCGCCGGATGCTGAGCACCACGTAGAGGTCGCCGGCCGGGCCGCCGAACACGCCGCCCTCGCCCTCGCCGCTCAGCCGCAGCTGATTGCCGTCCTCGACCCCCGCCGGGATGCTGACCTTCAGGAGCTTCTCGCGCCGCACCCGCCCCTGTCCGCGGCAGTCCTTGCAGGGCGCACGATTGATCTGGCCCTCGCCCCCGCACTGGGGGCAGGGGCGCGCCACCGTAAGAAAGCCCTGGGAGAAGCGCACCTGACCGGTGCCGCGGCAGGTGGTGCAGGGTTCGGGCTGGGTGCCGGGCTGCTGGCCGGTGGCGCGGCACGTCTCGCACGACTCGAGCCGAGGGATCTGGAGCTTGGTCTCCAGGCCTTGGGCGGCGTCTTCCAGGGAAATCTCGAGATCGTAGCGGAGGTGCTCGCCGCGGCGTGCGCGGGAGCGCCGCCCGCCGCGCTCGCCGCCGCCGAAGAAGCCCTCGAAGAGATCCTCGAAGATGGTGCCGAAGCCCACGTCGGGGCCGGCGCCGCCGGGGGGCGCGGTCCCGAAGCGGTCGTAGTGGGCGCGCTTCTCGGCGTCGGAGAGGATGGTGTAGGCCTCGTTGATCTCCTTGAAGCGCTCCTCGGAGGTCTTGTCCCCGGGGTTCCGGTCGGGGTGATACATCCGGGCGAGCTTGCGGTAGGCGGTCTTCAGCGCGGCGTCGTCGGCGTCGCGGCCCACGCCGAGCACCGCGTAGTAGTTCTTGGCGGCCACGCTAGGAGGAGGGGCCGCCGCCGTCAGCGTCGTTCATGGCGACGGTGACCTGGGCGGGGCGGAGCACGCGGCCGTGCATCATGTAGCCGCGCGAGGTCTCGTCCACTACTGTCATGTCGGGACGGTCGGCGGCGGGGACTCGCGCGATCGCCTCGTGGCGCTCGGGATCAAATGTCGTGCCCAGGGCCGAGAAGGCCGTTACCCCCGCGCGCTCGAGCACGCGGAGCAGCTCGCGCTGGATGAGCTCGACGCCCGCGGTGACGGCGGCGGCGGCGGGATCCTGTCGCGCCGCCTGCAGCGCCCGCTCGAAGTTGTCGAGCACGGGCAGAACCTCGCGCACCAGCGACTCGCTCGCGAAGCGGACATACTCCTCGCGCTCGCGGGTGGCCCGCTTGCGGTAGTTGTCGAGCTCGGCGACGGCCCGCACGTACCGGTCGCGCGTGGACTCGGCCTCGCGGGTCTTGGCCTCGACTGCCTCGCGCAGGCGCTCCACCTCGCGCTCGAGGTCAATGTCGGCGGAGCCGGCCAGGTCGTCGGGGAAATCTCGTTGATCGTTCATGGCAGAGAGCAATTATAGCAGACGGGTCGAGGGGCTTCGGGCGCGCTCAGGAGGGCAGGTAGAGCTCGGGGCGAACGCGCGACAGCGAGGACGAGACCAGCCGGGCCGTCTCGTCCACGATCGAGATGACGTCGGAGTAGGACATGCGGCGGGGCCCAACCACGCCGAGCACGCCGAGCACTTGCCCCCGATAAGTATACGTGGAGGCGACCAGGCTCGCCTCGCGGAGCTCTTCCACGGGATTCTCTCCGCCGATGAGGACGCGGACACCCTGCTCCTGCGCCATCTGCGAGAGCAGGTCGATCAACCGCGCCTTCTCCTCGAACGCGTGCAGGAGCCGGCGCATCGTGGCGACATCACCCAGATCGGGGTGATCGAGCACGTTCAGCGCGCCGCTCACGTAGAGCGTGCGCGCGCGCAGGAGCGCCACGACCTGGTCGACCAGGGAGCGGCCCCGCGTCCACAGGGGGTCGAGCGGATCGGCGGGCGCGGCCACCTCGTCGAGGATGGCCTGGAAGGTCCGGCCGCGGAAGCGGCGCGTGAGGGCGCGCCCGATCTCGCGGAGATCCTCGAGGCTCTGGCGCGACTCCACGGTGAGGGGCTGGGTCGTCACCCAGCCCGTGTCGGTCACCACCACCGCGAGGGCGCGGCCCTCGCCCAGCGAGACCAGCTCGATGCGATCGAGGGCGGTTTGCTGGAGAGGCGGCGCCAGCAGGATGCCCGTCATGTTGGTGCTGTGCGACAGGGCGGTCGGCGTCTCCGCCATGATGCGCTCCACTCCGCCCGGCGCCGCCGGGCGCGCTCTCGCGCGCGGCCGCGCCCGCCCGCTCCCCCCACGGCATCCCCCGGAGGTGGTCCACGTAGAAGCGGTACGCCTTGTCGGTGGGCACCCGGCCGGCGGAGGTGTGGGGCTGGGAGAGATAGCCCATTTCCTCGAGGTCGGCCATGGCGTTGCGAATGGTGGCGGACGAGAGCCCGTGCATGTGCCGCCGGGCAATGGAGCGCGAGCCGACGGGCTCCGCGCGCTCCACGTACTCCGCGATCACCGCGAGCAACACCTGGCGGCGCCGCTCGTCGAGGTGGCTGTCGCCCGTCATGGCGCCAATCCTACAGCAGATCGATAAACAGGGCGTCCGAGAGGAAGAAGCCCGCTTCGGTGAGGCGCAGCCGGTTGTCGCGACGCTCGAGCAGACCGCGCTCGCTCCACTGGACCAGGCGCACGGGCAGGGCACCGCGATCCATCGCGAGGCGCTCGTCCATCCAGGCCGCGGGGACGCCGTCCGCGGTGCGCAGGCCGAGGAAGAGCCGCTCGGCCAGGCGCTGGCGCGGCGTCAGGATCTCGTGCGTGGCTAGGGGCAAATGTCCCGCCTCCAGCGCGGCACAGTAGCGCTCGAGCGGTTTGGCGTTGCCGTAGCGAACGTCGCCCAGGAAGCCGCACGCGCCCGGGCCCAAGCCCAGGTATTCCTCGGCCCGCCAGTACACCTGGTTGTGCGCGGAGCGGTGGCCGGGCCGCGCGTAGTTGGACACCTCGTAGTGCTCGATAGCCCGCTTCCGCGGCCAGGCGGGTCAGGGTGCGGTACTGCTCCGCCACCGCGTCCTCGAGGGGAAGGCCGCGGACGCCGGTTGCCGTCCACGCACTGCCCTCGTCGAGGGACAGCGCGTAGGCGGAGAGATGATCAGGCTCCCAGGCGAGGGCCTCGGACACCGTGCGCGCCCATCCCGCCGCGTCCTCGCCCGGCAGGCCGTAAATGAGGTCCAGGCTCACGTGGGGGAACCCGGCCGCCCGCGCCGCCGCGAACGCTCGCCGGGCATCGGCCGCGGAGTGCAGGCGGTCGAGGGTCGGCAGCACGCGGTCGTCCAGGCTCTGGACGCCCAGGCTGATCCGCGTCACCCCGGCCGCGCGATAGCCCGCGAAGCGCTCGGCGGTCACGCTCTCGGGATTGCACTCCACGGTGATCTCCGCATCCGGCGCGATGCCGAAACGCGACCGCAGCGCCGCGAGAATGCCGGCGAGGTCGTCGGGGGCAAGAAGGGACGGCGTGCCGCCGCCGAGGAAAACGGTGCGGAGATGGACGGCGGAGGCCCACGGCGCCGCCCTCGCCAGGGTGATCTCGGCGTCGAGGGCGCGCAGGAAGCGGGGCACCGCCGCCGCCAGATAGGGAGCGGTGTTGAACGAGCAGTAGCCGCAGCGCTTGGTGCAGAACGGCACGTGCACGTAGGCGCCGAGCCCGGTCGCTCGCGGCGCCCACGCGTCGAGCGACGCTACGGCAGCCAGTTGCCCAGCCGTCTCCACCGCAGCCAGTGCCGGTCGCCGTTCCACGACCAGTAGATCAGGAAGGCCTTGCCGCGAATCTTCTCGCGCTTGACGAAGCCCCAGTAGCGGCTGTCCTGCGAGTTGTCGCGGTTGTCCCCCATGACGAAGTACGCGCCCGCGGGGACCACGATGGGATCGCACCCGTAGAGGTAGCCGCAGTGACCCGACGCCGCCGCCGGGAGGGAGCCGGGCCGAACGTAGGGCTCCTCGAGGGGCTGGCCGTTGACGTACGCGCGATTGTCCTTCACCTGCACCGTTTCCCCGCCGATGGCGACGATGCGCTTGATGAAGTCGCGCGTCTCGTCGTTGGGATACTTGAAGACGATGATGTCGCCCCGCCGCGGATCCCGCAGCCCGGGCAGGTGGGCGTCGGTGAAGGGAACCTCGGGCCCGTAGAGGAACTTGTTGACGAGAATGTAGTCCCCCACGAGGAGCGTGTCCATCATGGAGCCGGAAGGGATGGTGAATGCCTGCACCACGAAGGCGCGGATGAGGAGCGCCAGCAGCACCGCCACCACGATGGCCTCGCCGTACTCGCGGACCAGCGACTTACGGCGCGGCTTGGCGGCGGTCTCGGCGGGGGCGGCGGGGGCCTCGGGCCGGGTCTCGATCTCGCTCATCCTCAGCTCTTGAGGACCGACAGGAACGCTTCCTGCGGTACCTCGACCTTCCCGACTTGTTTCATGCGCTTCTTACCCTCTTTCTGCTTCTCGAGAAGCTTCCGCTTCCGCGTGATGTCGCCCCCGTAGCACTTGGCGGTGACGTTCTTGCCCATGGCCTTCACGGTCTCGCGCGCGATCACGCGGCTGCCAATGGCGGCCTGGATGGCCACCTCGTAGAGCTGGCGGGGAATCACGCCGCGGAGCTTCTCGGTCAGCGCCTTGCCGCGCTCGTAGGCCTTGTCCCGATGGGCGATGATGGACAGCGCGTCCACGGGGTCGCCGTTGAGCAGGATGTCCAGCTTGACCAGGTCGGACTCGCGGAAGTCGAGGAAGTCGTAGTCGAAGGAGGCGTAGCCCTTGGAGATGGACTTGAGCTTGTCGTAGAAGTCCACCACGATCTCGGCGAGGGGGAAGTCGAACAGGATGTGCACGCGCTTGCCCACGTACTCGAGGGAGCGGTGTTCGCCGCGCTTCTCCTGGGCGAGCTTGTAAATCTCGCTCATGAACTCCGTCGGCACGAAGATGGAGCCGCGCACGTACGGCTCCTCCATGTGCTCGATCTTGTCCGGGGGCGGCAGCTTGGAGGGGTTCTCCATCTCGAGCGTCTCGCCCTGGGTGGTGATGACTTTGTAGCGCACGCTCGGCGCGGTGACGATCAGCGAGAGGTTAAATTCGCGCTCCAGGCGCTCCTGGACGATCTCGAGGTGGAGCATGCCGAGAAAGCCGCAGCGAAACCCGTAGCCCAAAGCCAGCGACGTCTCCGGTTCATAGTTGAACGCCGAGTCGTTGAGCCGCAGCTTCTCCAGCGCGTCGCGGAGCCCCTCGTAGTCGGTGTCCTCGATGGGGTAGAGGCCGGCGAAGACCATGGGCTTGGCGTCGCGATAGCCCGGGCAGGGCTCCTGGGTGGGGCGGAGCGCGTCGGTGATGGTCTCGCCCATCTTGGCGTCGGCCACACGCTTGATGGCGGCAGTCAGATACCCCACCTGGCCCGCCGACAGCTCGTCCACCGGGCGCATGTCGGGAGAGAACACGCCGACCTGCTGCACTTCGTAGACCTTGGCGTTGGACATGAGGAGGACGCGCTGACCCGCCCGCACCCGGCCGTCGATCAGGCGGATGTAGACCACCACGCCCTGGTAGGAGTCGTAGAACGAGTCGAACACGAGGGCCTTGAGCGGCGCTTCCGCGTCGCCCTGGGGCGGCGGGATGCGCTGCACGACGGCTTCGAGCACGTCGGAGACGCCCGTGCCGTGCTTCGCGGAGATGGCGAGGGCGGCGTCGCCGTCCAGCTCCAACAGCTCGGTGATCTGGTTACGGGTGCCCTCCAGATCGGCGGCGGGGAGGTCGATCTTGTTGATCACCGGCACGATCTCGAGCCCCCCGTCGAGCGCCAGGTAGAAGTTGGCCAGGGTCTGCGCCTCCACCCCCTGGGCGGCGTCGACGATGAGCAGCGCCCCTTCGCACGCGGCGAGGGAGCGCGAGACCTCGTAGGAGAAGTCCACGTGGCCCGGCGTGTCGATCAGGTTGAGCGTGTATTCCTTCCCGTCCCGGGCGGCGTAGAGGAGGCGGACGGTGTGCGCCTTGATGGTGATGCCCCGTTCTTTCTCGAGATCCATCGAGTCGAGCACCTGCCCCACGGCCTTCTTGGCGTCCATGGTGCCGGTCAGCGACAGGAGCCGGTCCGCCAGGGTGGACTTGCCGTGGTCGATGTGCGCGACGATGGAGAAGTTTCGGATCTGCGCGATGGCCATCTCTCGAAGAATAACACGGCCGCGCGGGGCGGCCCACGCCGCCTCAGGGGAGCCGCGCCCCCGCCGGCACCTCCGCGCCGGGCGCCAGTACCGCGCCCGGCCCGACCCGCGCCCCCGCGCCCACGCGCGCGCCCGCGCCCACCACGCAGTCGTGGAGCGCGGCACCGGCGCCGACCTCCACGCGCTCCCACAGCACCGCGCCCTCGACCACTGCGGCTGCTGCCACCGCGCAGTCGGCGCCGAGCACGGCATCGGGCCCCACGCGCGCGCCCGCGGCGAGACGACAGCCCGCGCCCACCACCGCGGGGCCCGTCACCGCGGCCCCGGGATCGACGACGGCGTGCTCGGCGATGAAGCGGCCGTCACCGCGGGCGCCCGCGGGCGCGAGGGGCGTGGCCACGCGCCCGGCGAGCAGGTCGAGCTGTCCCTGCCGGTACTTGGCGGGGCTGCCGATGTCGAGCCAGTACGCGCCGGACACCCAGCCGAAGAACGGCACCCGATCGGTCAGGAGGCCCGGAAAGAACTCGCGCTCGATGGAGACCGCGCGCCCCGTGGGAATGCGGTCGAGGAGGCGCCGGTCGAGGAGATAGGCGCCCGCGTTCACGGTGTCCGTGGTGATCTGAGCGGGATCCGGTTTCTCGATGAAGCGCCGGATGGCGGCGCTCTCGTCGAGCTCGACCAGCCCGTACGCGGTGGGGTCGGGCACGCGGGTGAGGTAGATGCTGGCCGCCGAGCCGCGCGCGCGATGGAAGGCGACCATGGCGGAGAGATCCGCGTCGGTGAGGATGTCGCCGTTGAGCACAAGCACGAGCCCGGCCACGCCCTCGGCGGCGTTCCGCACGCCACCGGCGGTACCGAGCGGCTCTTCCTCCACGACATAGGAGAGGCGCACGCCCCAGGCGGCGCCGTCGCCCATGGCCGCGCGCACCGCGTCGACCATGTAGGAGCAGGAGAGGACGACGTCCCCCACGCCGTGGCGCGCGAGCAGCGCGAGCTGATAAGCGAGGAACGGGATGTTCAGCAGCGGGACGATCGGCTTGGGCCGGTCGTACGTGAGGGGACGCAGGCGGGTGCCCTGCCCCCCCGCGAGGATGATGGCGCTTACTTGGTCGGCGCCCAGGGCTCCGCCTCGCCGATGAGCATCACGGGAATCCCGTCGCGGATGGGATAGGCCTTCCGGCACGCGGGGCAGATGATGCGGGTCTCCTCGAACAGCAGCTCGCCCTTGCAGGCGGGGCAGGCCAGGATGGCGCGCAGCTCCTCGTCGATCATCGTGGGAACTCCTTCCTGAAGAATTCGTAGGTCTGGGCCAGGCCGGCATCGAGCGAGACGGTCGGACGCCAGCCGAGATCGCGCGCGGCGCGCGCGGGATCGAGGCAGCTTCGCCGCTGCTCGCCGGGCCGCGCGGGCGCGTGCACGGGGGCGCCATCGAGGTGGGCGGCCCGGATCAGCCGCTCGTAGAGGTCGTTGACGCTGGTCTCCACGCCGGTGCCGATGTTGAACGCCCCGCTGACCTCGGGGCGCGCGAGGGCGGCGAGGTTCGCGGCGGCCACGTCGCCCACGAAGGTGTAGTCGCGCGTCTGCTTGCCGTCGCCGTTGATCACGCACGGCTCGTTGCGCAGGAGCCGGTGGCAGAAGATCGCGACGACGCCCGCCTCGCCCGCCGGGTTCTGCCGGGGGCCGTAGACGTTGGCGTAGCGGAGGGAGACGGTGCTCCAGCCGTGGATGGCGCCTAGCGCGAGCGCGTAGCGCTCCATCGCAACCTTCGCCACCCCGTAGGGCGACATGGGCAGGTCGGGATGCTGCTCCGGGGTCGGCAACACGTCGGTCTCGCCGTAGCCGGCGCCACCGCTCGACGAGTAGATGACGCGCCGGACGCCGGCCCGGCGGCAGCACTCGAGCAGGTTGAGGCCGCCCGCGATGTTCACGCTCGCGTCGAACGCAGGATCGGCGACGGAGCGCCCCACTGACGCCTGCGCGGCGAGATGCGTGACCGCCTCCGGTCGCTCCGCCGCGAACACGTCGGCGAGCCGCGCGCTCCGGAGATCCATCGCGTGGAGCCGCACCGGTTTGCCCGCCAGCCACGCCGGATTGCCGGTGGCGAGATTGTCCACCACCGACACCTCGTGCCCGGCGCCGAGGAAGGCGTCGACCACGTGGGAGCCGATGAAGCCGGCGCCGCCCGTGACGAGGACCCTCATCGCGCGGTGCCTGCCCGCCGGTACCAGTCGATGGTCTCGCGCAGCCCGCGCTCGACGTCCACCTTCGGCTCCCAGCCCAGCAGGCGCCGGGCCCGCGTGATGTCGGGCTTGCGTACCTTGGGATCATCGACGGGCAGGGGAATGAAGCGGATCTCACTCGACGAGCCCGACAGCCCCACGATCATCTTCGCGAGCTCGAGCAGGGTCATCTCGTGCGGATTGCCGATGTTGACGGGGTCGTTCACGGAAGCGTTCATGAGCCGCCAGATGCCCTCAACGAGATCGGAGTAGTGCGTGAACGAGCGCGTCTGTGAGCCGTCGCCGGCCACCGTAAGCGGCTCACCCTGGAGGGCCTGGCGGACGAAGGTCGGGATCGCGCGGCCGTCGGTGAGGCGCATGCGTGGACCGTAAGTGTTGTGGCAGCACACACCCATGCCGCCCATGAAGTTCTCCGCGTCGGGCACCGAGAAGTCATAGACGTACGGGGTGCTCAGGCACTTCTCGACGGAGGCGACCTTGGCCCACACGAGGTCTGCTTGACGCCGCGCGTTCAGCGTCTGGGTGACACCCTGATCCCAGCTCAGAATGTCGAAGTTGGACACTTCACACACAGTCAGACGGAAGAACGGGAATCGACGCTCGCCGTACTTCTTTCGGAACGTCGTCTTGTACCTACCGACGGAGGCAACGATGCCGAAGCGGAGCAGGATCAGCGCGAGATCATGCGCCCGCCGTTCGCGGGTGGTGTCGAAGCAGAGCTCCTTGCCGACCTTCTTCCCGCTATGTGTCCCGTCGCCCTCCCGGTAGCCCTCCAGGAACCACTTGAGTCGATGGAGGGGTAGCTGGAGTATCCAGGCGGGGATTTCTGGTCGGAGAAGACCAAAGAGCTCATCGAACAGCAGGACGAGCAAGCGCGAATGTGCAAAGATGGCCGGCGCCCGTTCATTGGTGTGCGCCTGCGCGACCACGTGCACTCCGAGCTGACTGCGTAAGATCGTGGCGGCATGGTCGAGGTACCGCTGGTCGGAGCTGAACGTCAGAAAGGAAGACTTGCCCTTCTGATATGAGCAGTCCTCGGCGAGGTAGAAGCCGAGTAGCCAGAGGACGTCCTCCGTGATCGGCAGGAATGCCGGCAATGAGACGTGAGCCCCCGCCGTGTTCAGACGTAGGCGCGCATCGAGGGGAACCTCGAGCCCAAGCCGCTTGATGATGGCGAGCGGCACCGTTCCCGTACGCTCGTACTTACGGGCCGCGCAGCCGAGTCCATTCGTGAGCCGTCGTGCTTTGATGCGGTCCGATTCGCGCAGGGCGGCGAGGACTTCCTGTCGACGACTCGCGAGCAGCGGACGGAGCGACGGCGCCACCACCAGGTAGTCCCAGAGCTGAGAGCCGTCTCGAGTTGCCAGGAGATGCGCGGTCAGCGAGACCTCCGGCCGGTCTTGCTCGACGACCGGTAGGGACGACGCGATCGCCACATGGTCCCCGACTTTCAGCTGGTTCACGTGAATAGGCTCGGGCTGGCCGTCGGCACCCCGGCGGAAGAGGCTGTGATCGCCTGTGACCTTGATGCGCCGGCCGTATCGCATGGCGACCTCATACACGTCGCCCTGCAACGGGTGCTTGATCACGGCGCTCACGGGCTTGAGGACCATGCGGCAGGTCGCCGGATCGAAGGCGGGAACGAGGATCTTCCGTCCCTCGATACCTTCGGCCTCGATCGTGTTGACCCAATCCTCGATAGGGCCCACGTACATGCGGTCGTTGTCGAACACGACAACGCTCTCATTGCCGGGAATGCTGTTGAAGATTCGCACGATACGCGTGTCGACGCCGTGGAAGCGATGATAGGCCATGGTCATGGCCTCGGCGAAGCGCTTCGCCTCGTCGTAGACGCCGCGGGGTCCCACGGGGTTCACGTTGCCCCAGTAGTCTTCCTGCTGCGGGTGCACGAGCGGATCGCCGTAGACTTCCGAGGTCGACGCGAGCAGGAACTTCGCGCCCTGGGCCTTGGCGACACCGAGCGCCTTGTGGGTTCCCAGCGCGCCGACCTTGAGGGTCTGGATGGGCAGCTCGAGGTAATCGATCGGCGACGCCGGGCTCGCGAAATGGAGGACGAAGTCCACCGGCCCGTCCACGACGATGTAGTTCGTGACGTCGTGCTTCACGAAAAGGAAGCGCGAGTCGCGAATGTGGGCGATGTTCTCGGGATTGCCGGTGAGCAGGTTGTCCATGCAGACGACCGAGCAGCCCTTGGCAAGGAGGAGATCGCAGAGGTGGGAGCCGATGAAGCCGGCCCCGCCCGTCACCAGCACGCGCACGCGGGGCCTCAGGCCGGGACGACCGGCTTCCTGCCGATCGAGTAGTACTCGAAGCCGAGCCGGCGCATCCGCTCCGGCTCCCAGATGTTGCGGCCGTCGAAGATGACCCGGCGGCGAAGTGCCCCGCGGAGCCGCTCGAGGTTGAGGTACTTGAACTCGTTCCACTCGGTGACGAGTACCACCGCGTCGGCCCCGTCCGCGGCCTCGTAGGGCGAGGCGGCATAGGTCACGGAGGCGGGCAAGAGCATGCGCGCGTTGTCCGCCGCGACGGGGTCGTACGCGCGGACGGCGGCGCCGGCGGCGACAAGCTGGCTCACCACGTCGAGGCTCTTGGCCTCGCGCATGTCGTCGGTGTTGGGCTTGAAGGCGAGACCGAGCACGGCCACCGTCTTGTCGTCGAGCGGCCCAAGCACCTTGCGGATCATCTCCACGAGCCGTCCCGTCCGCTCCCGGTTGATCTCCACCACAGACTTGAGCAGCTTGAAGTCGTAGCCGAGCCGTCCCGCGGTATGGATGAGAGAGTCGACGTCCTTGGGGAAGCAGGAGCCGCCGTAGCCGAGGCCCGCCTGCAGGAACGCGGCGCCGATGCGCGCGTCCATCCCCATACCCTTCATCACCTGCGTCACGTCGGCGCCCGCCGACTCGCACACGTTGGCGATGGCGTTGATGAAGGAGATCTTGGCGGCGAGGAAGGCGTTGGAGGCGTACTTGATGACCTCCGCCGAGGGCAGGTCGGTGATGATCATCGGCCGCTCGAGCGGAGCGTAGAGCTCCACGAGCTTCATCGCGGCGGCCTGGTTGGCGGCGCCGATGACGATGCGGTCGGGCCGGAGCGTGTCCTCGATGGCTGAGCCTTCGCGGAGGAACTCCGGGTTGGACACCACGTCGAACTCGATGGGGCGCGGTCTGATGCCGGACGATGACCTCCCGGACCAGCTCGCCCGTTCCCACCGGCACGGTGGACTTGTTGACGATGACCTTGTAGCGGTCCATGACGCGCCCGATCTCGGCGGCCACCGCCTCCACGTGCGAGAGGTCGGTCTCACCGGTCTCCCGCGGTGGGGTGCCCACGGCGATGAAGACGACGTCGGACTGACGGACGGCGGCGGGGAGCCCGGTGGTGAACGAGAGCCGGCCGTCCTCGACGTTGCGGGCGACCATTTCCTCCAGGCCGGGCTCGTAGATGGGCATCTTTCCGGCCTTGAGCGAGTCGATCTTGGCGTGGACCTTGTCGACGCAGACCACGTCGTTGCCGAGATCGGCGAAGACGGCCCCCGTCACCAGTCCCACGTAGCCCGTGCCGACGACACAGATGTTCATTCAGGCGCCTCCTGAGCGCCATCCAGAATATCAGACAACCGGGCGATCAGGCGAGGACGTGACGGACCAGACGCTCTCCGACCAGGGCGACGAACAGGAGCAGGAGGTAGAGGTTCGAGAAGAGAAAGAGGGACAGCCACCCCCGCGGATCGTCCGGCCGTCGCGCGAACTTGGTGGCGAGCCAGATGAGACGGCCGCCGAGCACGGCGGCGACCACGAGCGACACGGCTCCGCCCACGCCGAAGGTGGGCGCGGCGAGGGACAGCGCGGTGAGGCCGAAGGCGTAGACGAGGATGAGCCGGGCCGTACCGTCCACGCCCACCGCCTCCGCAACCATGGGGAAACCGCCCGCGGCGTAGTCAGCCCTATAGCGCAGGGCCAGGGCCCAGAAGTGGGGCATCTGCCACAGGAAAAGGATGCCGAAGAGGGTCAGCGCGCCGACGTCCCAGGGCGCTCCGCCGCCCGCGACCCACCCGATCACCGGCGGCAGCGCGCCCGGCAGCGCCCCTGGCACCGCCGCGAAGGGCGAGGTGGGCTTGAGCCAAGGCGTGTAGAGCCCGTTGTAGAAGGCGGCGGCGACGAGGCCGAGGATGCCCGCGGTGGGACCGATGCCCACCCACAGCACCACCGCCCCTGCGGTAAGCGCGAGCGCCGCGAAACCGATGCCCTGCACCAGGGAGAGCCGTCCGGACGGCAGCGGTCGCCCCGCCGTCCGCGCCATCAGGGCGTCCTGCCGCCGCTCCTGCACCTGATTGAGCGCGGAGGCCCCGGAGGACAGCAGCATCACGCCGAGCAGCACGCCCAGCCCGGCCCGCCAGGGGAACTCGGTGCCGAGCGGGGCCGCGAGCATGAAGCCGGCGCCCGCCGACACGAGAACCAACAGCACGATGCCGAACTTCGACAGCTCGGCATAGGCGCGGATCCGCGCGGTGGACGCGGCGGGATCGCCGGCCGTGGCCACCCGGTGCGCGAAGAATGCCATCAGCGGCCCCCCGGCCCCGCCGTCGGTTGGTCCGCTGCAGTTGCTTGGCGAGCCGCAGCCGAAGGCGAGGCGAGCGGATACGTAATCAGAAGCCGGCCGGCAACCCCCGCCCGGAGCGCCGTCCACACCAGCAGCCCCCACAGCGCATAGCCGCCGGCGGCATGGGCAGCCCGAACGGGAACGGGCAGACGGAAGAGGACGGCGGCGATGCCGAGGGCCACTTGCAGCACGGCGAGGGCGCCGATGGCCGCGCCCACGCCGGCGAGCGCGGTCCGCCGGCTCGCGAGGGCGAGATGGACGAAGAGGCCGAGCAGGACGACGCCCAGCCAGCGGTGGATCCAGTGCACCAGCGATGGACCGCCGGCGGGGAAGATGTCGCCGCTGCACAGGGGAAAGTCCGGGCAGGCCAGCCCGGCGCCGGTGTGGCGGACGAAGCCCCCGAGGGCGAGCTGTCCGAGGAGAACGGGGAGGCCGACGCCGGCCAGCCGCGTCAGGGTGGGCTCGTCGCGCCCGGGCGCGAGGGGCTCGGGCGCCGCGATGGTAAGCAGCCCGGCGAGGATGGCGAGGGCGGTGACGAGATGCACCGTGCTGATCGGCGCGGACAGGCCGAGCTTCACGGTGATCCCTCCCAGCACGATCTGGACCCCGAGCAGGGCGAGGAGCGCGACGGCGACACGGCGCACGGCGCGCCCGTCGGCGCGGCGCAGCGTGACCACGGCGGTGGCTACGAGGAGCGCGGAGAAGAGGGGCACCGCGAGGCGATGCCGGAACTCGATCCAGATCTCCGTCCCGCTCGGCGGGATGACCTGCCCGTGGCAGAGCGGCCAGTCGGGGCAGCCGAGGCCGGAGCCGGTGGCGCTCACGATGTTGCCGAGCATCATCACCAGCGCCAGCGCGGCGAGGGCGAGCCAGGCGAGACGGCGCGCCGCGCTACCTGCCATGCGTGGCCTTCGCGGGCCCCACCGTGATGTCATCGCCGCCGGCCCCCTGCCAGCGGAAGAAGACCACGGTGAGGGCGACCAGGAAGATGAGGCCGCCCGGCACCCACATCAGGAGGCCGCCGAGATGCTGATCCGCCTGCGGCGTGAGCGCCTCGATCACGCGCGGCGCGCGCGCGTAGTACGGGTAAAGGACGCTGTCGGCCATGCTGATGAAGATCGCCACCACGACCATGGGCAGGCCGACCACGAAGAGATACAGGATCTGCACGGGGTAGGGCGCGCGCGGCAGCTCGGGGAGGGGCGACAGGAGCGGCCACCACAGGATCACGGCGGCGGCGATCATGAGCAGGTGCCCGACGACGTGGATCGGATGCTGCTCCATCGTGAGGTTGTAGACGGGCGGCAGGTGCCACACGATGAGCACCACGTTGAACGCCGCGAAGGCCCCCGCAGGGCGAGTGAGGCGGGAGGCGAGGCGGCGCAGGGCGGCGCCGCGCAGGAGCGGGCGGATCATCCAGCCGGGGACCCCGTGCAGGAGCAGCGGCGGCATGGCGAACACCAGCAGCATGTGCTGGACCATGTGCGCGCTGAAGAGGTAGTAGTCCGACAGGTCGTGCACCGGGCCGGTCAGGGCCACCAGCAGCACGCCGAGGGCGCCGCCGAAGGACAGGATCTGATGCGGAGCCAGCCGCGCCTCCGGATCGAGCCGGCGCCGGTAGAGGGCGGCGCCGGCGTAGGCGGACGCCGATCACCGCGAGACCCACCACGACGGAGGGGTCGGCGTTCCAGGTGGTCCAGTCGAATCCCCCGGGCGGGAGGGGCGGTGGCCCGCCCGGCCCGGGCACTCCATGCGCCATGCTACGGGCGCGGGAGCAGGACGAAGGCGCTGAACAGCGCCATCAGGGCGAGGATGATGCAGATGGAGAGGATCAGCGGCCCGATGAAGAAGCTCCGCATGATGTTGTGGTCGTAGCGCAGGTGCATGAAGAAGCCCACCACCAGCACGAACTTGATCGCCGACATCACGAGGAGGCTCATGACGAGCAGGCTGTTCGGGATGCCCGGGACGTAGAGGGTCGCCACCTCGATGGCGGTGATGATGGCGAGCACGACGGCCACGAGGATGTAGGTCCGGACGGTGGCGTGCCCGCCGCCGTGGGTCTCGGCGTGGGCGCCGTGACTTCCCTGGGCGGCGGCGGCATGCGGGTCGGCCATGTCGGCGCTCCTACGGGATAAGGTAGATGATGGTGAAGATCACGATCCACACGATGTCGACGAAGTGCCAGTAGAGCCCCGCGATCTCGACCTTGGTGTAGTCGCGCGCGTCGAGGCGGCCCCGCTTGAGCTGCCACCAGAGCCCCATGAGCCAGATCACGCCGCCGGTGACGTGGGCGCCGTGAAAGCCGGTCAGGGTGAAGAAGCTCGAGCCGAAGAGGTTGGTGCCCAGGGTGAGGCCGTCGTGCAGGACGAACGTGGCGAACTCGTAGACCTGGTTCCCCACGAAATGGGCCCCGAGGATGGCGGTCGCGAGCAGCCAGCGGCCCGCCCACTTGAGGTCGTGCTTCTGCAGCGCGGCGAGGGCCAGCACCATGGTGAGCGACGAGGCGAGCAGCACCGCCGCGCTCTCCGAGGTGAGGGGGATGTTGAAGACGTCGTGAGGGCCCGGGCCGGCGAGGCTCTTGCCCTTGTAGGAGAGGTAGGTCCCGATGAGGGAGCCGAAGAACATGCAGTCCGAGCCCAGGAAGATCCACATTCCGACCTTCCGGTTGTCCAGCCCGGTCGTGCCGATGTTCGGGTCGTGGTGCGCGTGCGCGTCGGCCACTAGTGGGTCTCCTGGGCGGGGCGATGGTACTCGAGCGCGAACTTGAACATGCAGAAGACGGTGAGGAGCCCGCCGATGATGATCTGGTAGTGGCTGATGAGCAGGCCCGACATCATCGTGGTGAGCGCGAGCGCGAGCAGGATGGGCCAGTAGGACGGCGGCGGCATGTGAATGGCCGCGATGTCCTTGGCGGTGGCGGGTGCCGGCTTCGGCGTGGGCGCGCCCCCGTGGCCGTCGCCGTGCTTCTGCAGCCACAGCTCGTCACGTCCGTGCACGGTGGGGATGGTGGCGAAGTTGTAGACGGGGGGCGGCGAGGGGATGGCCCACTCCAGCGTGCGGGCGTCCCACGGGTCCGGTCCCGCCACCTGGCCCGACCGGCGCGTCTTGAGCGCGTTGACGATGAAGACCAGGATCGACAGGGCGATGATGAACGCGCCGATCGTGGACACCATGTTCCAGAAGCCCCAGTTGAGATCGGCGGCGTACGTGTAGATCCGCCGGGGCATGCCGATGAGCCCGAGGTAGTGCTGGGGGAAGAACGTCATGTTGAAGCCGATCATCATGAGCCAGAAGTGGATCTTGCCCAGCCGCTCGTCGAGGAGGCGCCCCGTCATCTTCGGCCACCAGTAGTAGAAGCCGGAGAAGATCCCGAAGATGGAGCCGCCGAACAGCACGTAGTGGAAGTGCGCCACGACGAAGTAGGTGTCGGTCTGCTGGAGATCCACCGGCGGGGAGGCGTGCATGACGCCGCTGAGCCCGCCCATGGTGAACATCGCGATGAAGCCCAGCGAGAACAGGAGCGCGCTCGTGAAGCGGATGCTGCCGCCCCACAGCGTGCTGATCCAGTTGAGGATCTTCACGCCGGTGGGCACCGCGATGAGCATGGTGGCGATGGAGAAGACGGCGTCGGCCACCGGCCCCATGCCCACCGAGAACATGTGGTGGCTCCACACCCCGAAGCCGAAGAAGCCGATCATGATGCCCGAGTAGATGACCACGGGCGCGCCGAACAGCGGCTTGCGCGCGAAGGTCGGCAGCACCTCGGAGACGATGCCCATGGCGGGCAGGATGAGGATGTAGACCTCGGGGTGGCCGAAGATCCAGAACAGGTGCTGCCACAGGAGCGGATCCGCCCCGGCGGCGGGAGCGTAGAAGAGCGTGCCGAAGAACCGGTCGAACATGAGGAGGATGAGGGCGACGGTGATGGCGGGGAAGGCCAGCACCACCAGGAACTGGACGACGAGCGACATCCAGATGAACACCGGCATCCGCATGAGGGTCATGCCGGGCGCGCGCATGTTGATGATGGTAACGATGAAGTTGAAGCCGGCGAGCATGGACGCGATGCCGAGGATCTGGAGACCCAGCATCCAGAAGTCGATGTTGGCGCCCTGGGAGAACTGGCGGGTGGTGAGGGTGGTGTAGCCGAACCAGCCGCCGTCGGGGGCGGTCCCGAACAGGAAGCTCGAGTTCAGGAAGAGGCCCCCGGCGAGGAAAATCCAGTAGGAGAGCGCGTTGAGTCGGGGGAACGCGACGTCGCGGGCGCCGATCTGCAGCGGGATCATGAAATTGAAGAAGGCGGCGCTGAGCGGCATGATCGCCAGGAACACCATGGTGGTGCCGTGCATGGTGAACAGCTCGTTGAACGTCTGCGCGCTCACGAGATCGTTGTCGGGACGCGCGAGCTGCGCGCGCATGATGAGCGCCTCGATGCCGCCCATGAGGAAGAAGATGAAGGCGGTGACGCCGTAGAGGATGCCGATCCGCTTGTGGTCCACCGTGGTGATCCAGGACCACACGCCGGTCACCGCTGCCGTCTTCGTCGCGCCGGGCATGAACGCCGCTTGTGTCGCCATGGGACTCCTCTACTTCAGGCTCAGGAGGTAGGCGGCGATCGCCTTGGTCTGCTCGTCGCGAAGGCCCAGGGTCGGCATGAGGACGCCGGGCTTGACGTGGCCCGGGTTCTGGATCCACTTCGCGAGGTTCGCGGGGTTGTTCGCAAGGATCGCGCCGGCGAGCGTGCCGCGGCTGCCGAAGTGGCTGAGATTGGGGCCGAGCACCCCGGCGGAGACGCCGGCGATGGTGTGGCAGCCCACGCAGGCGGACTGGCTGAAGATCTCCTTGCCCTTCACGGCCAGCTCATCCTTGGGCTCCAGGGGCGGCGCCTGCTGCGACGCCACCCACTTCTCCCACCCCGCCTTGTCGTGGACGATCGCCCGGAAGCGCATGTTGGCGTGCGACACCCCGCAGTACTCGGCGCACTGGCCGATGTACTCGCCGGGCGTCTCGGGTGTGAGGATGATGCGGTTCACGCGGCCGGGCACGACATCGCGCTTGCCGCCCAGCTGCGGGATCCAGAACGAGTGGATCACGTCGGGCCCGTGCAGGTGGAACGCCACCGTCTGTCCCACCGGGAGATGGATCTCGTTCGCGGTGTGAATCTTGAGACCCGGGTAGCGAAAGTCCCACCACCACTGCTTGCCGGTGACGTCCACGTGCAGCGCGTCCGCCGCCGGCGCCTCCTGCGTCTTGAAGATGACGCGGATCGTCGGGATGCCGATGATGACGAGGACCACCGCGAAGGCGATCGTCCACGAGATTTCCAGCACGGTGTGCCCGTGGACCTGCTTGGGAATGACCGCGCCCGGCCGCTCGCGGAAGCGCCAGCACGCGTAGAGCAGCCCCGCCTCGACCGCGATAAAGATGCCGAGGGTCCACCACGAGATCAGCATGAAGATGTCGTGGGTCATCCGCCCGAAGTCCGACTTCGGGATGACCGTGGTCATCTTCGTGTCCCAGTCCCACCCGACGAGGCCGCAGCCGGCGCCGCCCACGAGCACGGCGAGGAGGAGCATCGAGAGGGCGGCGCGCGGTGGCTTGGTCATGAGCTCCCTTAGCGAGTCGGCGCCGCGGGGACGGAGGCGGGCGCGGCGGTCACCACCGAGGAGGCCACCGCGGGCCGTCCCAGGTCGAAGACCACCACCCAGCTCCGGGCGGCGAGGAAGAGGACGAGCACCACGGGGATCGCCGTCCACACGAGCTCGGCGGGACGCCGTCGCCCCCGCCCGACGAGGAGGGCGCGGCGCGACCGGAGAACCAGGACGAGCGCGCCCGCCTGAAATGCCAGAAACAGGGTCAGGGCGAGCGCCAGCAGCAGGTGCAGTATCGTGGACACAACATCCTCGTGGAAAAGGGGTTTCTCGATTCCGCCCGGAGTGTACTCGAAGGGCCCGGCAATGCCAAGTGGAATCATTCACATGGCGTCAGAACGACCACGGGTCCATGTCCACGGTGGGGTGGGAGTGGAGGGTGACGGGGGCGGGGCGGGCGGTCAGCCGGCGAGCTGGAGCAGCGTGTGGAGGAGCACGTTCCCGCCGCGCTCGATGGCCTTCCAGTCGCTCGTCTCGTCTGGACGATGACTGCGGCCGCCGCGCGAGGGGATGAAGAGCATGCCGGCGTCGGTGACGGCGGCGAGGTTCTGGGCGTCGTGGCCCGCGCCCGACGGCATCCGCCGGTACTTGAGCCCGAGCCCGTCGCACGCCGCTTCCACCGCGCGCATGACGCGCTTCGAGCAGCGCACGGGCTGGCTCTGCGAGATGACCTCGACCTTCACGCGAAGACCGCGCCGCCGCGCCACCGCGCGCGCGAGGGCGCGGCACTGCGCGTCGAGGCGCGCCAGGGTGCGCGCGTCGAGCGAGCGCATCTCGTGGAGGAGCGTCGCCCGGGCGGGCACGATGTTCGACACGCCGGGCGCGATCTCGATGCGGCCGAAGTTGGTGACGCTCTTGCCGCCGCCCCGCTTCACGATCAGCTCGCGGGCGGCCAGCGCGTACTCGGCGGCGCCGAGGAAGGCGTCCTTCCGCCAGGCCATGGGCGTGGTGCCGGCGTGGTCGGCCTGGCCGATGAAGGTGACCCACGCGCCGGCGATTGCCCACGATGCCCTCGACCGAGCCGATGGGAATGCGCGCGGCTTCCAGATGCGGGCCCTGCTCGATGTGCAGCTCGACGTAGGCGGCGAGGGTGCGGGGATCGCACTTGGCCTTGGGCGCCTCCGAGGGCTCGAAGCCCGCCCGGCTCATGGCGTCGACCAGGCGCTCGCCGTCGGCGGCCTTGAAGTGGGGGATCTGGCGCGCGTCCAGCTTGCCCGCGAAGGCGCGCGAGCCGAAGAGGCCGGCGTAGCGGCCTTCCTCGTCGCTCCACGCCACCATGGTCAGCGGCCGCCGCGTCCGGGCCCCCGCCTCGCGCAATGTCTGCAGGCACTCGAGGCCGGCGAGCACGCCGAGGGCGCCGTCCAGGGAGCCGCCCTGGGGCACGGTGTCGATGTGCGAGCCCGTCATCACGGTGGGGCCGCCCTCGCCGAGCTTGCCGAAGGTATTGCCCGCCTCGTCCACCCAGGTGGTGAGACCGGCCTCCTTCATCCGGGCCAGCAGCCAGGCCCGTGCCTCCTCGTGAGCGGGGCTCCAGCAGGAACGGGTGATGCCCTGACCGCCCGGATTGCGGCCGAACTGGGACAGCGCCTCGATGTGCGCGCGCAGCCGAGGGAGCGAGATGGCGACCGCCATGGCGCGGAAAAGTATACAAGAGGCCGACCGTCTTGACACCGTCTCCGCCGGGCCCGTATGATGGCGATGAACGGCCGTTCAGTCTCGTCACGACGCCTACCAACGCGCCCGCAGGAGGGTGTATGGACTTCACGCTGACCCCCGAGCAACAGTCCTTCCGGGACGAGGTTCGCTCGTGGCTATCCAAGAACCTGCCGAAGGACTGGTCGAGCAAGGTCCAGGCCGCCTCCGACGTGCCGCGCGAAGAGGCCTATGATTTCCTGCGCCAGTGGCAGCGGAAGATGTACGACGCCGGGTTCGTGGGGCTTACCTGGCCCAAGGAGTCCGGCGGCCGTGGCCTCACCTTCATGGAGGAGATGATCCTGCAGGAGGAGATGGCCCTCGCCAAGGCGCCCCCGGTGCTCAACATCCTCGCCGTCGGCATGGCCGGGCCGACCATCAACGCGTACGGCACCGAGGAGCAGAAGAAGCGCTACCCGCCCAAGATGCTCTCGTGCGAGGAGATCTGGTGCCAGGGCTACTCGGAGCCGAACTCGGGCTCCGACCTCGCCGCGCTGCAAACGCGCGCGGTCAAGGACGGCGACCACTACGTGATCAACGGCCAGAAGGTGTGGACCTCGCTGGCCCACATCGCCGACTGGATGATGCTGCTGGCGCGGACGGATCCTGCCGCCCCCAAGCACAAGGGCATCACCTACTTCCTCCTCGACATGCATGCGCCGGGTGTTACCGTGAAGCCGCTGAAGCAGATCACCGGCGACGCCGAGTTCAACGAGGTGTACTTCGACAACGTGCGCATCCACGAGTCGCAGATCCTCGGCGGGCTCAACAACGGCTGGGCGGTCGGGCTCACCACCCTCATGTACGAGCGCCTCGCCCTGGGGTTCGGTCTGCAGGTGCGGCTGCGCATCGCGCTGGACGGCCTCGTCGATCTCGCGCGCCGCTCGAGCAAGAACGGCGTGCCCGCGGCGAAGGATCCCGTCATGCGCCAGAAGCTCGCCCAGATGTGGATCGACACCGAGGTGTTCAAGTACACGGGCGCCCGTGCCATCACCAAGCTCCTCAAGGGTGAGCTGCCCGGACCGGAGGCCTCCACCGGCAAGATGATGTGGGTGGAGGGCCATCAGCGCCTGCAGGAGCTCGCCATGGAGCTCGAGGGGCCCTACGCCCAGCTCATGAAGGGCAGCCCCTGGGCGGTGGAGAACGGGCTGTGGCAGTATGGCTTCCTCCGCTCCCGCGCCAACTCCATCGAGGGCGGCACCACCGAGATCCAGAAGAACATCATCGGCGAGCGCGTGCTCGGCCTCCCGAAAGGCTAGGTCCATGAACTTCGGGTTCAACGATGAGCAGGAGCTGCTGCGCAGCACCGCCCGGAAGTTCTTCGAGAACGAGTGCCCCTCGGACACGGTGCGACGCCTCATGGACACTCCCGAGGGCATGAACCCCGAGCTCTGGGGCAAGCTCGCCGAGCAGGGCTGGCTCGGGCTCGTGTTCCCGGAGGCCTACGACGGCATGAGCCTGGGCTTCGTGGATCTCACCGTGCTGATGGAGGAGATGGGGCGCGCGGTGGTGCCCGGGCCCTACTTCTCCACCGTGCTCCTCGGCGGGCTCGCCATCCTGGAGGCGGGGAGCGAGGCGCAGAAGAAGGAGTGGCTCCCGAAGATCGCCGGAGGACAGAAGCGCGTGACACTCGCGTGGATGGAGCCCTCGGCCATGCTCGGCGCGGCCGGCGTCACCCTGTCCGCCAAGGGCTCGGGCGGCGGCCACACGCTGTCGGGAACCAAGCTCTTCGTCCCCGACGCCCATACCGCCGACGCCATCGTCGTAGCCGCTCGCACGAACGCGGGGAGGGGGGAGGATGGCGTGAGCCTCTTCCTCGTCCCCCGGCAGGCCACGGGGGTCGAGGTCAAGCTGCTGCCGACCATGGACCAGACGCGGAAGCTCTGCGAGGTCACCCTCACCGGCGTCACCCTTGGCCCCGAGGCGCTGCTGGGCGCGCCCGGGCTGGGCTGGGCGCCGCTCGCACGCGTGCTCGATCGCGCGTGCGTGGCCCTCTGCGCGGAGATGTGCGGCGGCGCTCAGAGGGTGCTCGACATGACGGTGGAGTACGCGAAGATTCGCCAGGCCTTCGGCAAGCCCATCGGCTCGTACCAGGGCGTGAAGCACAAGGCCGCCGACATGCTGGTGGAGGTGGAGAACAGCAAGTCCATCACGTACTACGCGGCGTGGGCGATGGACGAGGGCGCGTCCGAGGGGCCGCTCGCGGTGAGCATGGCGAAGGCGTACGTGTCGGACGCGTATCGCCGCGTCGCCGCCGCCGGCATCCAGCTGCATGGCGGCATCGGGTTCACCTGGGAGCACGACCTGCACCTCTACTTCAAGCGGGCCAAGGGCTCGGAGTTCACCTTCGGCGACGCCACCTATCATCGGGAGCGCGTCGCGCAGCTCGTGAACCTCTAGCGCTCGATGCTCGAGGGGGTGCGACGGACGGTCGCACGCTGGATCGGCCGCGGCGATGGCTTCGCGGCGCCGCCCGCCGTCGATCCGCTGGTCTTCGCGGATCACGAGGAGATCCGCGACATCGCGCGCCAGCTGACGCGGTCCAAGGTCGAGCTCGACCGCACGGTCCTCACCTTGCGCGGCTGGGCGCGCGATCTCAATCGCCGCCTCGAGGATGGCCCCGGGGGCCTCGGCCGCTCGGTCGACCTGCGCACCCTCGGCGAGACCGTCGGCGGCCTCACCCACAACTTCAACAACTCGCTGGCCGCCATCCTCGCGTACACGGAGCTCCTCCTGAAGGAGGCGCAGACGGAGACCGCGCAGCGGCGGCTCAAGGTTATCCGCGACGTCGCCATGGAGGCCTCGGTGTCGGTGCGGCACTTCCAGGAGTTCATCTCGCGGGAGCCGCAGGTGGCGTTCGGGCCGGTGGACCTGGCCACCATCGCCGCGGAAGCGCTGGAGATGACGGCCCCGCGCTGGCGGGATGAGGCGCAGCGCCGGGGCGTCGTCGTCACCGTGTCCCAGGCGCTCGGGTCGGTGCCTCCCGTGGAAGGCAACGGGTTCGAGATCCGCGACGCCCTCGTCCACCTCATCCTCAACGCGGTGCAGGCGATGCCGCGGGGCGGGACGCTCTCCATCCGCGCCGCCGGCGAGGAGTCGGGCTGGGTGGCGCTGGAGGTCGCGGACACGGGCGTCGGCATGCCGGAGCAGGTCCGGCCCAGCCTCGCCGATCCGTCGTCACGGCGCGCGGTGGGCCGCGGCCTCGGCGAAGTGATCGACATCGCGGAGCGCCACGGCGGCAGCGTGCAGATCGACAGCCGCGAGGGCGAGGGCACCACCGTCCGGCTGCGCCTGCACGCGAGCCGGTTCCAGATCATCCCGCCGTCGGAGGAGATCCCGGCGCCCGTCGGGCCCGAGCGCGCCTCGCGCGTGCTCCTCGTGGACGACGATCGGCGGCTCCTCGTCGTGCTGTCTGACATGATCCGCGCCGGCGGCCACCAGGTCACCACGGCGGCCAACGGCGAGGAGGCGCTGAGCCTCTTCGATCCGGACCAGCACGATGTGGTCATCACCGACCTCGGCATGCCGAAGGTGAACGGCTGGCAGGTCGCCGAGCACGTCAAGACCCTCGCGCCCGCCACGCGCGTGTTCCTTCTCACCGGCTGGGGCGAGGGCGTCACCGCGACCGAGTCGAGCAAGTACGTGGATCAGGTGCTCGCCAAGCCCATCTCTGCCGACGCCCTCCTCGAGCACCTCGCCGCCGGACCGCGGCCGCGCCCCGCATGAGCGCGGACCCTGCGGGCGGCACGAGCGCAGCACCCGCGCCGGCGCCCGTGCGCCCCGCGGCCTCGGTGCTCCTCGTGCGTCCGGGGGCGCGCGTGCCGATCGAGGTGTACATGATCCGGCGGCAGGCGAGCATGCGGTTCCTCGGCGGCTTCTACGCCTTTCCGGGAGGGAAGGTGGACGCGGCCGACGCTGACGCCGCGCTCCTCGCGCGCTGCCGCGGCGTCGCCACCGCCCACGCGGAGGGCCTGTTCCCCGGCCAGACGGACCTGCCCGCGCTCGCCTACTGGGTGACGGCCGCGCGCGAGCTGCTGGAGGAGACGGGCCTCTTCCTGGCGAGCGACCGGGCGGGCCGGCCCATCGCCGCTACCGAGCCCGCGGTCGCTGCCCTCGTGGCGGGGATGCGCCAGTCCCTCGTCGCCGAGTCGGGGCGCCTCGCCGATCTGCTCACGGCCGTCGACTGGTACCTGGACGTGGCCCCGCTGCGCTACCTCTCGCACTTCATCACCCCGCCTTCGAGCCCCATTCGCTTTACCGCCCGTTTTTTCCTGGCCCCGGTGCCGGCCGGGCAAGAGCCGCGTCTCTTCACCGAGGAGACGTCCGAGGGCCTCTGGATCGAGCCCGCGGAGGGCGTGAAACGCTACGAGGCGGGCGAGATGCCGATGGCCGAGCCCGCCGAGTCCGGCCTGCGCTATCTCGCCGGCTTCCCCGACCTCGCCGCCCTCTGGCAGGCGCACGCGGACGGGCGGCACAAGTTCCACGGGATACAGGACCGGCTGGTCGCGGCGGGCGTGATGATACAGCGGCCCCGCGGCGCGCCCCGTCCTGCCTAGCGCGGCGAAGGCGAGGCCATGAACGCGGCCGCGGTCCTTCTCGACGATGCCGTGGCGGAGGGCCATGGCCCCCGGCCCGCGCTCCACACCCCGGGCGGCATCGTCTCCTATGCCGATCTGCACCGGCTGGCGGAGCGTGTCGCCGCCGGCTTGCGCTCGCGCGGCGTTGAACGTGGCGATCGCGTAGCCGCTGCTGCTGCCGGACGGCGTCGAGTGGGCGGCCGCCTTCTTCGGGATACTCCGCGTGGGGGCGGTCGCAGTGCCCGTCAACCCACGCATCGCCGCCACCGTCCTTGCCACCATGCTCGAGGACGCCCGCCCGCGCGTGCTCGTGGCTCACCCCGCGCTGCTGACGTCCCTGGTCGACGCCGTGCGGTCCGCCCCCGCGGTGGTCGCGTTCGCGGAGGTCTGCGCGACGGCGGGGGAGTCGGCGGCCGAGCCCGTCGGGGGCGACGCCATGGCCGTCTGGCTCTACACGTCCGGGACGACCGGCAGCCCCAAGGCGGCCGTGCATCGCCATCGCAACCTTGTCGCCGGCCGCCACTACGGCATGGACGTGCTGGGGGTGGGACCGCAGGATCGGATCTTCGCCACCTCCAAGCTCTTCTTCGCCTATGCCCTCGGCACCGCACTGCTCATCCCGTTGCTCGCGCGGGCCAGCGCCTGCCTGCGGCCGGAGTGGGCGGATCCCGATGTGGTGCGGGCGGTGCTGCGCGACGCGCGGCCCACGCTCTTCTGCTCGGTGCCGACCTTCTACGCCCGGCTTCTCGCCGCCGATCTCCCCCCGGACGCCTTCGCGTCGGTGCGCGCGTGCGTCTCCGCCGGGGAGCGCCTGCCCGCGGAGATCTACCGCGGCTGGCGCGAGCGCTTCGGCGTGGAGATCCTGGACGGGCTCGGCGCCACCGAGACCATCTTCATGGTGCTCTCGAGCCGGCCCGGCGCGAGCCGCCCCGGCACGACGGGCGAGCCCGTGCCCGGCACCGAGGTGCGGCTGCTCGACGACGAGGGCCGCCCGGTCAAAGACGGCGAGCGCGGCGTGCTCTGGGTGCGCACGCCCTCCGCTGCCGCCGGCTACTGGCAGCGTCCCGCCGACACGCGCCGCGCCTTCGAGGGCGAGTGGCTCCGCATGGGCGACGTATACTACGTGGGCGCCGACGGCCACTGGGTGCACTGCGGGCGGCAGGACGAATTCTTCAAGGTGGCGGGGCAGTGGGTGGTGCCGGCCGAGGTCGAGGCCGTCGCCCTCCGGCATCCTGGCGTCCTGGAGGCGGGGCTGGTCGGCGCGGAGGAGGGCTCCGGTCTGATCAAGCCGTATCTCTTCGTCGTCCCGCGCGAGGCGAGCGCCGATCCTGCGGGCCTCGCCGCCGAGGTGGCCGAGCGCCTGGCCCGCGAGGCGCCCGCGCACGCGCGGCCGCGCGAAGTGCGGATCGTGCCGGAGCTGCCGCGCACCGCCACCGGCAAGCTCCAGCGCCACCGGCTTCGGGAGCAGGTGCAATCCGGGGCGGGCCGCGCATGAGCGGCGCGAGCCACCGGTGGACGGCGAAGGTGCGGTGGAGCGAGGTCGATCCCGCGGGCATCGTCTTCTACCCGCGCTTCTTCGAGTGGTTCGATCTGGCCACCGAGGCCCTGTTCGAGTCGATCGGGCAGCCGTGGCCCATCATGTTCCCGCGCTACCGCATCGTGGGGGTGCCGATCTTGGAATGCGGCGCGCGGTTCGCCGCGCCGGTGCGCTATGGCGACGTCGTCTCGATCGAGAGCGTGGTGGTCGAGGTGAGCGAGAAGACATTCCGCGTCGAGCACGATGTCTCGGTGGACGAGACGCGCTGCGCGCGCGGTTTCGAGGTGCGGGGCTGGGTGGCATCGCCCGACGAGCCCGGCGGGCGGCTGCGCGCCCGGCCCATCCCCGACGAGATCGTCCGGCTGCTCGGCGCCGAGGGAGGCCTGCCCGCATGACATCGACCACGGGATCGCTCGCCGGCGTGTTCCTCTCCGTGCACACGCCGCGCTACTGCACGCTCGAGGCCGCCTTCGAGGGGCGCCTGGCCTCCGAGGTCTTCCGCCCGGTTCGCGACGGGCTCGTCGCCCAGGGCGCGGACGTGGCCGGCGCCCGCCTGGACGCGATGGTGATCAACTCCTGTCACCTCGTCACGACCTTCCCGACCGTGGTGGACGGGACGCCGCGGCATCAGGGCGTGCTCACCGCGCAGGAAGCCCCCGAGATCATTCACGGTGTCGCCTACGACTATCCCGGCGATTATGGCCTGGCCGCCGCGCTCGTCGCGCGCGGGAAGGCCGAGGGGCGCCAGACCGTGCTCGCCAACGACGTCCACTATCCGCTGGACTATGGCACCGTGATGCCGATGGTGTGCTACCTCGATCGCGCGCAGCGGCTGCCGCTGGTGCCGGTGTCGGTGTGCCTGTCCGCCAACCTGGAGGAGTGTTTCGCCTGGGGGCGCACGGTGGCGCGGGTGGCGCGTCAGAGCGGCAAGCGCGTGGGCTTCGTGGCGAGCGGCAGCGTGTCGCACAAGCTCGTGCGGGGCCCGGAGAAGGGCCCGCGGCCGGAGGACGAGGCGCTCGACCACGAGTTCGCACGTCTGCTCGCCGCCGGCGACTTCGAGAAGTGCTGGGCATGGCTGCCCGAGTACGTGCGCACCGTGGAAGCCGAGATGGGCGGCCGGCACCTCGCCATGATGATGGGGACCCTGATCGAGTCGGGACAGCGCTTCGAGCCCCGGGTGCACGCCTACGGGCCCTCGTCCGGCTCCGGCAACTACGTGATTTCGCTGCTGGCGCAGGACTGATCCGAGCGAACCGCCGACCTTCGTCGCGCGTTGGTCTTGGTGTACCATCGGGTGCCTTTCATACCGACTTCTCCAGCACACGAACCAGGAGGAATGAGGCGATGACGCATCTGACGCGACGGAAACTCCTCGGCGGGGCAGGGGCGGTCGCCGCGAGCGCGGCGGTGGGCCCGTGGGTCCTCCGGGCGCACGCCCAAGGCGCGCCCATCAAGATCGGCGTGGTCTTGCCGTACACGGGCGTGTACGCGGTGCTCGGCGAGAGCATCACGCAGGCGATGGAGCTGGTCTTCGCGCGTGAGAACTGGACCGTCGCCGGCCGCAAGATCGAGATGGTGAAGGAAGACGACGAGATGCAGCCGCCGGTGGGTATCCGCAAGACCGAGAAGCTCATCGATTCCGACAAGGTCGACATCCTCACCGGCCCCGTGCACTCGGGCATCCTCATGGGGATGCGTGACAAGGTGCACAACTCGAAGACCATCCTCATCGTCTCCAACGCGGGTGCCGACGCCATCGCGCGCGGCCGCTGCTCGAAGTGGATCTTCCGCAGCTCGTTCTCCAACTGGCAGCCGAACCAGCCCATGGGCGGCTGGGTGGCCAAGAACGTCACCAAGGACGTGTTCCTCACCGCGCCCAACTATCAGGCGGGCAAGGACATGATGGAGGCGTTCAAGGAGACGTACGTGCCCGCGGGCGGCAAGGTTGTCGGCGAGGACTACCCGAAGCTCGGGGAGACGGACTACGCGCCCTACCTCACCAAGATGCGTCAGTCGGGCGCGAAGGCGGTCTACGCCTTCTTCTCCGGCACCGACGCGGTGAACTTCGTGAAGCAGTTCGATCAGTTCGGGCTGAAGCAGACGATGAAGCTCACCGGGGCCGGCTTCCTCACGGAGCCCGACGTGCTCCCCGCGCAGGGCCGCTCCGCGCTGGGCGTGATCACTGGCCACTTCTACACGCCGCTGCTCGACAACGCGGTCAACCAGCAGTTCGTGAAGGACTTCCGCGCGAAGTACGCCGGCAAGATGCCGGATGGCTTCGCCTGCCAGGGCTACGACACCGCCGAGGTCATCGTGCGCGCGCTCAAGGCCGTGAACGGCAACACCCAGGACAAGGACAAGCTGGTCGCCGCGATCGAGAAGGTGGAGTTTGACAGCCCGCGCGGCCGCTTCCGGTTCGATCCCAAGACGCACAACGTGATCCAGCCGTTCATCTACATCCGCGAAGTAAAGGAAGTGGCCGGCGGCCTCAACAACGTGCCGATCGACAAGGTTGCGAACGTCACGGACCCGGGAACTGGCTGCACACTGCCGGCCTAGCGTCGCGCGGCGGAGGTTGGGCGGGCGGGTGGGTGGAGGCTGGGAGGTTTGCGGTCGGGACGGCGGCGGGGGCGGCAGTGTGGGCGCTCTTGCTCGGTACCCCACTCGCCGATCGCCCACACTGCCGCCCCCGCCGCCGTCCCGTCAATCACGTCCGATCGTCACGTTCGTCAGCCAATCCCCCCCGTCGGCGCGTGGCTTAGGGCGTAGTGGCCGCTGATCTCTTCGCGCAGGCGCTGAATGGGCTGTCGTACGGGGTCTTGCTCTTCCTGCTCTCCGTCGGGCTGACGCTCATCTTTGGGATGCTCGATGTGGTCAACCTCGCTCATGGCTCCTTTTACATGCTGGGCGCCTATGCGGGGCTGGCGCTCGTCGCGGCGACTGGGAATTTCTGGTTTGCGTTGGCGTTGGCGCCGGTGGCGGTGGCGGTGGTGGGCGCGGCCGTGGAGCGGTCGTGCCTGCGGCCGCTGTATCGGCGAGGGCCGCTGGATCAGGTGCTGCTGACCTTCGGGTTGATCTATGTGTTCGAGGATCTGGTGAAGTGGATCTGGGGTGGGCGCATCCGCTCCATCCCCACGCCCGAGATCTTCGCGAGCTCCGTGAACATCTGGGGCGCGGTGATTCCCTCGTACCGGCTGTTCGTGATCGTGTTCGGGCTCGTGATGGCGCTGGCGTTGTGGCTCCTCATCGAGCGCACGCGGCTCGGCGCCATCATCCGCGCGGGGGTGTTCGACGCCGAGATGTCGGCGGGGATGGGGATCAACGTCTCACGTGTGTTCACGCTGGTATTCGCCTTCGGGGCGGCGCTAGCGGGGCTGTCGGGGGTGATCGCGGGGCCGATCCAGTCGGCTTACCCGCCCATGGGCGCGAGCATCCTCGTGCCCGCGCTCATCGTGGTGGTGGTCGGGGGGCTGGGCAGCCTCAAGGGCTCCCTCGTGGGCAGCCTCGTGATCGGCCAGGCCGAGACCTTCGGCAAGGCGTGGCTGCCGGGCGCCTCCATGCTCATCATCTACGTCGTGATGGCGTTGATCCTCTTGCTCCGGCCGCAGGGGCTCTTCGGCCGGGCGCTCAAGTGATCGTCCGCGCCGTCGCGTTCGCGGCGCTGGCCCTGGCGCTCGCGGTCTTTCCCCTCTTCGCGGGGCCGTATCCCGTGAAGCTGCTCCAGGAGATCCTCATCTTCGGGATCTTCGCCATGAGCCTGGACCTCCTCATGGGCTATGCGGGCATGGTGTCCTTCGGCCATTCCGCCTTCTTCGGCATCGGCGCCTACGCGGCCGCCCTCACCCTGGTGCAGTGGCCCGGCCTCATCACCGCGCTCCTCGTGCCCGCCGCCGCCGCCGCCCTCGGCGCGCTCGTCATCGGCTTCTTCTCCATCCGGGTGAGCGGTGTCTACTTCATCATGCTCACGCTGGCCTTTTCTCAGATGTTCTACGCGGTGGCCTTCCAGAACGCGTTCCTCGGCGCCGAGGACGGGCTCGTCGGGGTGCCGCGGCCGCCGGTGCTCGGGCTCTCCGTCGCGAGCCTGGGGCGCTTCCATCTCTATCTGCTCGCCATCGCCGGCGCGCTCGCCCTCTTCCTCTGGCGCGTGACGCGCTCGCCCTTCGGCCACGTGCTGCGGGGCATCCACGAGAACGAGGCGCGCATGCAGGCGGTGGGCTATCCGGTCAACCGCTACAAGCTTCTCGCCTTCGTCATCGCGGGCACGGTGGCGGGGATCGCGGGCTCGCTCTACACGCAGTTCCAGGGCTCGGTATCGCCGGACGCGTTTTTCTGGACCACGTCCGGCCAGGCGCTGCTCATGGTCATCATCGGCGGCACCGGCACCCTCGGCGGCGCCGTGCTCGGCGCCGGCGCCTTCATCCTGCTGCAGAGCCTGGTGTCCTCCTATACCGAGCGCTGGATGCTGATCCTGGGGCTGACCTTCGTACTGCTCGTGCTCTTCGCGCCCGGCGGCATCGTGGGCACCCTGCGCGGCCGCGTGGGACTGCGCGCGTGACGACCGCGCCGCTGCTCGCGCTCGAGCGTCTCACCCGGCATTTCGGGGCGCTCGCGGCCGTCAGCGCGGTGTCGCTCGAGATCGCCGAGCGCGAGCGGCGGGCCATCATCGGCCCCAACGGGGCGGGGAAGACCACGCTCTTCAATCTGATCACCGGACATCTGACGCCGAGCGGGGGACGCGTGCTGCTCGCCGGCGCCCCCATCACCGGCCTCGCGCCCCACGCGGTGGCCCGACGCGGCCTCGCCCGGTCCTTTCAGCGCAACAATCTTTTCCCGCGATTGTCTGTGTTCGAGAATTTGCGCTTGGCCGCCGCCGCCGACGGGCAGGGAAGCTGGAACCTGCTCGGTGGCGTGAGCCGCCTGCGCGCGCCCCTCGCGCGCGCCCGCGAGACGGCGGAGGCGGTGGGCCTCCTCGACCGCCTCGAGGTGCCCGCGGGCGCGCTCTCCTACGGCGAGCAGCGGCAACTCGAGATCGGGCTCGCCCTCGGCACGCGCCCGCGCCTGCTCCTCCTCGATGAGCCGACGGCGGGGATGTCACCGGATGAGACGCTGCGGATGACGCGGATGCTGGAGGGGCTGCCGCGCGACATCACCCTCCTCATCATCGAGCACGACATGGACGTGGTGGCCTCGCTGGCCGACCGGGTCACCGTCCTTCACTACGGCGAGGTGCTCACAGAAGGCACCTTCGACCACGTGAAGTCGGATCCGCGAGTCTACGAGGTGTACCTGGGCTCGGCATGAGCGCCACCCTCGAGGTCGCGGGCATCGACACCTACTACGGCGACAGCCACGTGCTGCACGGCGTGACGCTGCGGGTGGGGGCGGGGGAGGCAGTAGCGCTGCTCGGCCGCAACGGGGCGGGCAAGACCACCGTGATCCGGAGCATCGTCGGCTTCACTCCGCCGCGGGCCGGCCGCATCGTGCTGGACGGCGATGCCATCCACGCGTGGCCGGCCTATCGCATCGCCCGGCGCGGGATCGCGCTGGTGCCGCAGGGGCGGCGCATCTTCGCCCCCCTCAGCGTGCGCGAGAACCTCCTGCTCGGCGCCCGCGCGAGCGGCTGGACGCTGGAGCGGGTCTTCGCGCTGTTTCCGCGGCTCCGCGAGCGCGCCGAGCAGGCCGGCGGTACACTCTCCGGGGGGGAGCAGCAGATGCTGGCCATCGGGCGGGCGCTGCTGACCAATGGCCGCCTGCTTCTCCTGGATGAGCCGTCGGAGGGGCTGGCGCCCCTGATCGTCCGGGAGATCGGCCGGATCGTGCGGCGGCTGAAGGACGAGCGCCTCTCGATCCTGCTCGTGGAGCAGAACTATCACCTGGCCCTGCAGGTGGCCGACCGGGTGTACGTGATGAGCAAGGGACAGGTCGTGTACGAGGGAACGCCGGCGGGCCTCGAAGCCGCCGAGGACGTGAAGCGGCGCTACCTGGGAGTGGCCTGAGGCCGGAGAGGACCGCGATGCCCTGGATCGACCCGAATTTTCCCAAGACGGCGACGCCTACCGACTGGGTGGGCCGCGTGCTCGGGCTCAACCCGGGCATGATGACGGGCCCCGGCACCAACACGTATCTCGTGGGCGACCGCTCGCCGATCCTGATCGACACCGGGGCGGGCGTGCCCGGCTGGATGCCGCTGCTCGAGACGTACATGGCCGAGCGCGGCTGGCGCGCGCCCGCCCGGGTCCTCCTCACCCATCGCCACAAGGATCACCTGGGCGGCGTGAAGGACCTGCTCGCGCAGTATCCCGGCACGCCGGTCGCCAAGATGGTTCATAAAGACACCGATCTGCCGCCTGCTATCTCTGACCTAAGAGACGGCCAGGTCGTGGCCGCGGACGGCGTCACCCTCGTGCCCATCCACACGCCGGGCCACGCCTCCGATCACCTGTGCTTCTTCGTGCCGGAGACGAAGTCGCTCTTCACTGGCGACCTGGTGCTGGGCGGCTCCACCACGGTGATCCCCGACGAGGACGGCGACCTCGTCCAGTACATGGACTCGCTCCGCCGCATCCTGCGCCTGGACGTCGCCACCATCTATCCCGCCCACGGGCCGGTCATCGAGAACGCGAAGGCGCTGATCAAGGAATACATCGCGCATCGCTTGGAGCGGGAGCGGCAGATCCTCGCCGTCATGGGCGACGGCAAGCGCACGATCCCCGACATGGTCAAGGTGATCTACGCGGCGGTGCCGGAGGCGCTGCACGGCTACGCGGGGCAATCCGTGCACTCCCACCTGAAGAAGCTCAAGGCGGAGAAGCGCGTGAAGGAAGAGACGACGAGCGGAGCCCCGTCCAGCTGGACGCTCGCCTAGCGCGGTTACGGCAGCTCGCGCTTCCCCTTGGAGCCGCAGGACGGGCACTCCAGGTGCAGCACGAGCAGATCCCCTTCGCGGATCATGTCCGTGCGCCGCATCTGGTGCCCGCAGTCCGGACAGGCCACCGAGCCGGTCCCGGGATCGCGGACCTGAGTCACCATGGCTGGCCCCCCTTCGAGTCAGTGTGGGCCCGCGACCCCGTGCCGGCCTAGCTTTTCCGCCACGCCCTACTTGAGCCGGAGGTCCTCCGCGGGCCCGGTGTAGGGGAAGCCCTGGATGAGCCCGAGCGCGCTCTCGGCGACGCGCGGGCCCACCGCGCACAGGAATCCCTGCTGGAAGATCGGCGCGGCCAGTACCTGGTCGGCCACCACCTGCTGGATCTGGTGCAACAGCGCCTCGCGCTGCTTGCGGTCCATCTCCTTGGCCTGGCGCTGGAAGAGATCGTCGATCTGCGGCAGCGAGCCGTAGGCGTAGAAGCCCGACTTGGTGAAGAAGGGTTCCAGGCGCGCGGCGGCGTTGCCGGCGGCGCCGGTGGCGCCGATGACGAGGCCGTGGAGCTTCTTCTCCCTCCAGGTGCTCATGAAGGTGGCCCGCTCCATCGTGCGGACCCGACTGCGGATCCCCACCGACTGAAGCATGCCCGACACCGTCTCGCCGAGCGTGGTGTAGGGCGGCAGCGGGGTGATGTCGCCCGCGTCGAAGCCGTTGGGATGACCGGCCTCGGCGAGCAACTGCTTGGCCCGGCGCGGGTCGAAGGCGGGTGGCTCGAGGCGAAGCGCGAAGTCGAACTCCGGCGGCACGAAGGCTCCCGCCGGCTTGCCGAGCCCCAGCATCTCGGCCTGATTGATGGCCTTGCGATCGATGGCGAGGCTGGCGGCCAGCCGCACCCGGCGATCGTGCCAGGGCGACTTCGGATCCCACTGGTCGATGAAGTCCAGCCAGTAGACGCCGTAGAGCAACGGGGCGACGATCTTGACGCCCGGCGAGCGCTGCAGGTCCCCCGCCACCGGGCCGCCGAAGAGGAACGCCACGTCCACCTCGCTGGTCTTGACGGCGGCGGCGCGCGTGGTCTCGTCGGGGATGGAGCGCATCACAAGCCGCTTCACCGTCGGCGCCTTCCGCCAGTAGTCGGCGAACGCCTCCATGGTCAGCTCGATGCCGGGCTGGAACGCCACGAGCTTGAAGGGGCCCGCGCCCACCGGCGCCTTCTTGTACTCCACCTCGCCGACCTTCTCGATGTGCTTCTTGGGCACGATCCAGGCGGCGCCGGTGGCGGAGGTGCCATAGAAGGCCATGAAATCCGGCCACGCCTCCTTCAGCACGATGCGCACGCGATTGGGCGCGGGGGTCTGGATCTCCTTCACCTTCTCCTTCAGAAGACCGGCGCTGGCGCCCTTGTACCGCTCGAAGGTGAACTTCACGTCCTCGGCGGTGACGGGATCGCCGTTGTGGAACTTCGCGTTCTTGCGGATGACGAACTCGTAGGTCACGCCGTCGCGGGCCAGCGTCCACGACTCGGCCAGGCTCGGGGTCATGATCCCGCCCGGCATCGGTTTCACCAGCGCGTCGTGGAGCGCGTAGAGCACCATGAAGGGCGTGATCAAGGCCTCCGTCTCGCCGGGATCGAGCCAGCGCGAGACCAGGGTGACGTGGACGCCGATGGCCAGCGTACCGTCGGGCGGGGCCGCGGGCGCAGGGGCCACCGCGCCGAACACGGCGAGGACGACGAGCAGGATCACGAACGGAGCGCGCATCGGTCACCTCCGGGAATTTGGAATCCCGCAGACCCTATCACGAACTCGCCGCCCGAACGGTCGGCTCTGCCGAGCGGCGAGAAGCGCCCGACTACGGCGGACAGGCGGCGCCCGACGCCGCCCATTGCTGGACTGCCTGATGGAACTCCGCCTGCGAGAGCGGCGGCAGGGTCCGCGGCCCGGGGTTCCACGCCCACTGCACGAGGGCGTCGGTGGTCATGTGCTTCACGGTGGCCTTAAGGGAGCGGCCGCCGTTCCGTTTCGGATCCTTGACGGCGCGGCAGAGATCGCCGTCGCTCAGGCCCTCCCAGCCCATGCTGCGGGGCGCGAGGTGCCAGTGGGGGGCGCCGGGCACCCGGCCCTCGGCGGTGTTGACGCTCTGATGGCAGGTGGTGCAGCGCATGGCGGGCGTGCCGCGATCGTCCGCACCGCGCGCCACCAGCATGCGATGGCGGTGACGGTCGTCGGTCTGGCGGGGAAAGTCGCCGGTGGGATGGCAATTCATGCAGCGGGGATGCCGGAGCACCTCGGCGATGCGGGCGAAGGCGCGCTCCGACTCCTGCTGCCGGGCGGCGTCGGTCTGCGCCGCGGGACGGCCGGCGCCGGACACAAGAACGGCGAAGACGACGCCGGCGGCGAGGACGCCGACGGCGCGGCGACGCGTCATGGATGACATGGGCATCTCCCGCTCAGGCCGACTCGAAGCCGTGCCGGACGAGCGGCAGCGAGCGGATGCGCCGGCCGGTCAGCGCGAAGAGCGCGTTGCCGAGCGCCGCCGCCATGAGGGGCGTGCCGGGCTCGCCGATGCCGGACGGCGGCTCCGTGCTGGGCACGATGTGTACCTCAACCTGTGGCATGGCGTCCATGCGCAGGACCGGATAGTCGTGGAAGTTCGACTGCTGCACGTGGCCGTCCTTGAGGGTGATCTGGCCGTAGAGGGCGGCGGAAAGGCCGAACACGATGCCGCCCTCCATCTGGGCGCGGATGGACTCAGGATTGACGGCGCGGCCGCAGTCGATGGCGCAGACCACTCGATGCACGCGGATCGCCTTGTCCGTGAGCGAGACCTCCGCGACCTGGGCGCACCAGCTCCCGAACGAGAAGTGGACGGCGATGCCGCGCGCCTGGCCCGAGGGCGGGGGCGTGCCCCAGCCGGCCTGCCGAGCGGCGAGATCGAGCACGCCCAGGTGGCGGGGATGCCCCGTCAAGAGCTCGCGGCGGAACTGATACGGATCCTTGCCGGCGGCGTGCGCCAGCTCGTCGATGAAGCTCTCGACCACGAAGCCGGTGTGGGTGTGGCCGACCGAGCGCCACCAGAGCACCGGCACCACCGACCGTGGGCTATGGAGATCGACGGAGACCGCGGGCACCGTATAGGGGAGATCCTGGGCGCCTTCCACGGAGGTCCGGTCGACGCCATCCTTGATCATGCCCGCGAATGGCGTGCCCTCGACGATGGACTGGCCGACGATGGTGTGCTTCCAGGCCACCGGCTTGCCGGCGGAGTCGAGACCCGCGCTGATGGCGGAGTGCCACATCGGGCGATAGTAGCCGCCGCGGATATCGTCCTCGCGCGTCCAGATCGTCTTGACCGGCGCGCCGGCCGCCTTGGCGACCTCCACCGCTTCCACGAGGAAATCGGACGTCGGCGTCGCGCGGCGGCCGAACCCTCCGCCCAGGAACTGCGTGTGAATCGAGACCTGCTCCGGCCGGAGACCGGCCGCGCGGGCCGCGTTCGTCTGATCCACCGTCTGGAACTGCGTGCCCGTCCAGATCTCGCAGCGGTCGGGCGCGAGCCGCACCAGGCAATTGAGGGGCTCCATCGGGGCGTGGGCGAGATAGGGCATGTCATAGTCGGCGCCGAGCCGCTTGGCCGCCGCGGCCAGCGCGGCGTCCGCGTCCCCGGTGCGGGTCACCCGTGCGCCCGGAGTCTTCGCGAGACGCGCGTACTCGACGGCGAGCGCATCGGTGTCCACCGCGGAGCCGGCGCCGGCCTCCCAGTCGATCTCGAGCGCGTCGCGTCCCTTCTTGGCCGCCCAGAACGAGTCGGCGATCACCGCGACGCCGGATGGCACGCGGACGACCTGCTTGACGCCGCGCACCGCCCGCGCCCGATCGGCGCCGATCGTCTTCGGCGTCCCGCCGAACATCGGAGGGCGCGCCACCACCGCCATCAGCATGCCGGGCACCGTCACGTCCATCCCGAACGTGGCCGTGCCGGTGACCTTGGCGCGGCTGTCGAGGCGCCGCGTGGGCTTGCCGATGATCTTGAACTGCGAGGGGTCCTTGAGCGCGACCTCCGTCGGCACCGGGACTGTGCGAGCCTTGTCGACGAGCTGCCCGTAGGTAAGGGACCGGCCGCCGGGGCCCAAGACCCGCCCGTTCTCGGCGCGCACGGCCGACCGATCCACCTTCCAGGTGTCGGCCGCCGCGGTCAGGAGCATCTCGCGCGCGGTGGCGCCCGCCCGGCGCAGGCGATCCCACTCGCTGGCGACGCTCTGGCTGCCGCCGGTAAACTGCATCCCGAACTGCGGATGGCCGTAGGCGGGAGCCACCGGCGCGGCCACCACCCTCACCTTCGTGAGATCCACCTCGAGCTCCTCGGCCACGAGCATGGGCAGGGCGGTGGAGATCCCCTGTCCCATCTCGGCCTTGTTCACGACGATGGTGACGACGTTCTGCCGGCTGATGCGGATGAAGGCGTTCGGCGCGAAGTCGGCGCCGGTCGCCGCGCCGGCGGCGGGAGTAGGGGCGGACCCCTGAGCGAGGGCGGGCAGGCGAAACGCCAGGAGGACGCCGCCTGACATCGCGGCGGTCTGGAGGAACCGGCGGCGCGAGGCGCGGGGGGCCACGGTCAGGCTCCCTGGCTCATGCGACCCGCCGCCTGCTTGATGGCGGCGCGGATCCGCTGGTAGGTGCCGCAGCGGCAGATGTTGCCGCTCATGGCGGCGTCGATGTCGGCGTCGGTCGGATTCTTCCGCCGGGCGAGCAGTGCGGCCGCGCTCATGATCTGGCCGCACTGGCAGTAGCCGCACTGGGGCACGTCCTGCTCGATGAAGGCGTCCTGCACGGGATGGAGGCGGTCGCCGCGTGCCAGGCCCTCGATGGTGGTGACGCGCTTGCCGTCGACGGCGGACAGGGGCGTCACGCAGGCGCGGATGGGCGACCCGTCGAGGTGCACGGTGCAGGCGCCGCAGAGCGCCATGCCGCAGCCGTACTTGGTCCCGGTGAGCCCGAGGTCCTCCCGGAGAACCCAGAGCAGCGGCTTGTCGGGCTCGGCCGCGACCGACACCGTCCGTCCGTTCACCTTGAGCGTCGTCATCGTCGAGCCCTCCTGTCCCAGGATACCCGTGGCCACAAGCCCCTGGGGACGCGCTATACTTTCGACGCCATGAGCAACATTCCCCGCACCATGAAGGCCACCGTTCTCGTGGCGCCCCACCGCTTCGAGCTCCTCGACCGGCCGGTGCCAACCCCCGGCGACGAGGACGTGCTCATCCGGGTGCGGGCCTGCGGCATCTGCGGCACGGATCTCAAGATCGTCCACACCGGGATGCCTCACATGCCGCCCTACGGCGAGTTCATCTTCGGCCACGAGTATGCGGGCGACATCGTCGCCGTGGGCTCGACCGTCGACGAGTTCCGGGTGGGCGACCGCGTGGTCGTCGAGGCGCACATGGGCTGCCGGCGCTGCGAGAACTGCATCCGGGGCCTGTATACGGCGTGCCTGAACTTCGGCAACACGAAGCGCGGGCACCGCGCCAACGGCTTCACCACGAACGGCGGGCTCGCCGAGTACGCGGTGAATCACGTGAACACGCTGTACCGCATGCCCGACGGCGTGTCCTACGAGGAAGCCACGGTGGTGATGACGTCCGGGAGCCCGCTGTTCGGGCTCGAGAACGCGGGCGGCTATTTCGCCGGCGAGACGGTGGTCGTGCTCGGCCCCGGCCCGATCGGCCTCATGGCCATCCAGCTCGCCAAGGCGGTGGGGGCCACCCGCGTGATCCTCACCGGCACGCGCGAGTCTCGCCTGGCCCTCGGCCGCCAGCTGGGCGCCGACCTCGTGGTGGACAGTCGCCGCGCCGATCCGGTGGCGGCGGTGATGGAGGCCACCGGCGGCAAGGGCGCCGATCTCGTGATCGACTGCGCCGGCGGCGACGACACTTTCGACCAGTCCATCAAGATGGCTAAGTCAGGGGGCAAGGTCCTCATCGTCGCCTTCTACCACGGCCCCGTCACCGCGGACGTGAGCCACGCCGTCCGCCGCAACATCACCATCTACACCGAGCGCGGCGAGGGCGGCACCAGCGTGGGCCGCGCCCTCGCTCTGCTTGCGGCCGGACGGCTCACCGCCAAGCCGCTCGTCACGCATCAGTTCCCGCTCACCCGCGTCCACGAGGCCATCGACACCCTCGAGAAGCGGACGGGCGACCCCGTGAAGGTGGTCCTGAACCCATGAGGGCGCGGGCCCTCGCGCGCGTCGGCGCGCTCGTCGCCGTCCTCGCCCTTGCCTCCGCGGCGGCCGCGTTTCCCACCAAGCCGGTGGAGCTGACCGTGCTGTTCGGGGCGGGGAGCGCCGCCGATCTCCTCGCGCGCAAGCTGGCCGAGCTCGCCGCCAAGGATCTGGGGCAACCGGTGCCGGTGGTCAATCGCACCGGGGCCGGCGGCGCCATCGGCTACACCCACGTCAAGGGCCAGCCCGCGGACGGGCACGCGGTGGTCTGGAACTCCAACAGCATCAGCACCGCCTATCACGCGGGCAACATGAAGCTCGACTACTCGGCGTTCGCCGGCGTGGCCGCACTCACCAGCGAGCCGGTGTCGCTCGCGGTGAAGGCCGACGCGCCGTGGAAGGATCTGCGCGAGCTGCTCGCGCACGCCAAGGCCCACCCGGGCCAGGTGCGCATCGGCAACTCCGGCCGCGGCAGCTTCACCCATCTCGCCGCGGTGGCGCTGGAGACCCGCGCCGGCGTGAAGCTGACCCACGTGCCCTTCGGCCGCGAGCTGGCCGTCACCACCGTGCTCGGCGACAAGATCGAGGCGAGCGTGCAGCTGCCCGCCGAGATCATGACGCAGGTAACCGGCCGTCAGGTGCGGGTGCTCGCCGTCAGCGGCGAGAAGCGGCTGGCGAGCCTGCCCGACGTGCCCACCTTCAAGGAGAGCGGCGTCGATCTGGCCATGACCTTGTGGCGGGGCATCGCCGCGCCAAAGGGGACGCCGGCCGAGGCCATCGCCCGGCTCGAGCGCGCCTTCGTGAGCGCCGCCCAGAGCCCGGAGTACCGCGAGTTCGCCACGCGGATGGGCGCCGCCGTGGATGTCATGGGCGCGCGGGACTTCGATCGGTTCATGGCCGCCGACGACCGCGAGATCGCCGCCCTGATGGAGCAGATCGGCCTCAAGAAGCAATAGCGCGGCGGCCACCCCATGGCCACGCGCGACCGCTGGAGCGCCCTGGGGCTGGCCGTGCTGGCCCTGGCCTATCTCTCCGCGGGCCGGCAGTATCCGCTCGATACGCTCGCCACGCCCGGTCCCGGCGTCTTTCCGCTCGCCGCCGGCATCGCCCTGCTCGCGGCGGCGACGTGGATGCTGGCGGCCGTCGGCCGCGGGGCGCCGGACCCCGACGGCGCCGCGCCCTCGCCCGTGCCCTCGCTCGCGCTGTCCGCCGCGCTGGTGCTCTTCGTCGCCGCGGTGCCCATCGCCGGCTTTCTCGCCGCGGCGTACGCGCTCGTCGTGGTGACCGCGCGGCTGATGGGCCTGCCCGGCTGGTGGCGCCCCCTGGTGCTCGGCGCCGGGGTGGTCCTGGTGGCGCGCGTGGCGTTCGTGGGCTGGCTGGGCGTGCCGCTCCCGTGAACGAGCTCTTCGTCGCGCTCACGCCCGCCAATCTCCTCGCCTGCCTCGCCGGCAGCGTGCTGGGCACGCTGGTGGGCGTGCTTCCGGGGCTGGGGCCGGCGGGGGCGATGGCCCTCGTCCTCCCCCTCACGATCAATCTCGGCCCCACCGCGGGGCTCATCATGCTCGCCGGCATCTACTACGGCGCGATGTACGGCGGCTCGACCACGTCCATCCTCGTCAACGTGCCGGGCGAAGCCGCCAGCGTGGTGACCACCATCGACGGCTATCGCCTCGCCCGTCGCGGGCGCGCGGGTGCCGCCCTCGCGGTGGCGGCGCTGGCGTCGTTCGTGGCGGGGACCTTCAGCGTGATCGCGCTGCAGCTGGCGGCGCCGGTGGTGGCGCGATTGGCCCTCGCCTTCGGCCCCGCCGAGTACTTCGCGTTCACCCTGCTGGGCCTCGTCCTCTTGTCCAATCTCTCCGGTGGCTCGCGGCCGAAGGCGCTGGCCATGATCGCGCTGGGCGTCATGCTCTCCACGGTCGGCATGGACCCGCTCGGCGGCACCGTCCGCTTCACCTTCGACGTGACCGGCGCGCAGGCCGGGCTGAGCTTCGTCGCGGTCGCCACCGGCCTCTTCGGCGTGGCCGAGGTGCTCGCGGCCGCGGCAAGTCCGGCACCGCTCGGAGCGCTGACGCGCGTGCGGTTCCGCGAGCTCTATCCGAGCCGGGTCGAGCTGCGCCGGTCTGTGCCGCCCATGCTCCGCGGCACCGTGCTGGGCTTCCTCATCGGGCTCATCCCCGGACCGTCCGCGACGATCGCCTCGTTCGTGTCCTACGGCGTGGAGCGACGCGTATCCCGCCATCGGAGCGAGCTGGGGCAGGGGGCCATCGAGGGAGTGGCCGGCCCCGAGGCCGCGAACAATGCCGCCGCCGGCGGCGGAATGATCCCCCTGCTGTCCCTCGGCCTGCCGTTCACGCCCTCCACCGCGGTGCTCCTGAGCGGCATGCTCCTCATGGGCGTCACCCCGGGACCGTTCCTGCTGCGCGATCATCCGCAGGTGTTCTGGGGCGTGATCGGCAGCTTCTACGTCGGCAACGTGATGCTGCTGCTCCTGAACCTGCCGCTGGTCGGCCTCTTCGCGCGCGTCGCCACCATCCCCGCCCGCTGGCTCATGCCGGTGGTGCTGGTCCTCTGCGCCGTCGCCGCCTACGCCGATAACAACAATCTCTTCGACGTGTGGGTGATGGTGGCGGCCGGGCTCGCTGGCTACGCGATGCGCGGGCTCGGACTGAGCCCCGCGCCGCTCGTGCTCGGCCTGGTGCTGGGCCCGCTCCTCGAGCGCTCGCTGCTCCAGGCCCTCACCATCGGCCGCGGCGACGTGCGCGAGCTGTGGGCATCGTGGCCCGCCGCTGTGATGCTGGCGGGCGCGGCGGCGGCACTGCTGGCGCCGCTCGCCGCGCTCGTCATCCGGCGGGGCCACGGAGTGGGCTACACTCGCGAGCCATGACCACCCCCCGCCCCATTCAGTTCGGCCGCATCCACCCTCCGGACGACGCGTGGCTGGCTCGAGCCGCATCCGAAGCGATCCTCGAGCCCGAGCTGCCCATCATCGACACGCACCATCACCTGTGGGAGCGAAACGGGCATCGCTATCTCCTGCACGAGTTCCTGGACGACGTCGGCACCGGGCACAACCTCGTGGCGAGCGTATTCATGGAGTGCCACGCCATGTATCGCGCGGGTGGGCCCGAGGCGATGCGGCCGGTCGGCGAGACGGAGTTCGTGGCCGGCATCGCGGCGATGAGCGAGAGCGGCGGGTACGGCCCCACCCGGGTGGCCGCGGGCATCGTGGGTTTCGCGGACCTCACCCTGGGCGACCGGGTGGAGCCGGTGCTCGAGGCGCTGACCCGCGCCGGCGGCGGCCGCTTTCGCGGGGTGCGCCACTCCGCGGCGTGGGACGCCCGCGACGTGATCGGCAACAGCCAGACCGCCGACGGGCCTCATCTCTACCAATCGAGCGCCTTGCGCACCGGCCTTCGGCGACTCGCGGCGTTGGGACTCGCGTTCGACGCCTGGGCGTTTCATCCGCAGCTCGGCGACGTCGTGGAGCTGGCGCGGGCCTGTCCCGAGGCGCGCATCGTGGTGGGGCACGTGGGGGGCCCGCTCGGTTACGGGCCGTATACGGGCCGGCGCGATGAGGTCTACGCCGCGTGGAAACGCGGGGTGACCGAGTTGGTGCGCTGTCCCAACGTGATCATGAAACTGGGCGGCATGATGATGCGGCTCGCCGCCTTCGACTACCGCGTTGCCCCGGGCCCGCCCTCTTCTCAGGAGCTGGCGGCGCTCTGGGCGCCCTACATAGAGCCGTGTCTCGAGCTGTTCGGCGCCTCGCGCTGCATGTACGAGAGCAACTTCCCCGTCGACAAGATGGGGATCGGCTGGGCGGCGCTGTGGAACGCGCTCAAGCGCACCGCCGCCGGCGCCTCCGCGGAGGACAAGCGGGCCCTCTTCGCCGGGACCGCTCGCCGCGTCTACCGCCTCCCTGCCTGACGCTGGCTCAGCGCACGGGGTCCGGGAAGATCCGCTTGAACACCGCGGGCGATCCCGCGTCCAGCCGCATGTACGGCCGGATGCGGTGCGTCCACGGGTTGAATTCGCGCACGCGGTTCCACGCCTCGCTCTTGGGCACGTCGGCGCGCTCGAACTCGTAGACGGTCAGGTACTTCGGCTGGCCGTCCACCACCATGTAGCGGCGCGAGTTGATCACGCCGGGCACGCCGAGATAGTCGGGGACGTACACGGTGTTGTACCAGGCGTTCCACTCCTCCTCGAACGCCGCGGGAATGTCCATGCGCCCCATCTGCAGATACGGCGACGGGCCCATGGTGAGCTCGACGGGGTTGGTCCGCGCGGGGAAGATCTGCCGGTACCCCTGGACGAGGTAGTTGCGCCCGACATGTCCGCCCGAGGCCTTGGTGCGCCACGGCGACGGGCGGAAGCGCACCTCGTCGAGGAACGCGGACGTGCGGAGCACGCTCACGTCCTCGAGCTCGTACATGGCGAGATATTTCGGCCCGCCCGAGATGGCTTCGTAACGCGCGGCGGACAGAAAGCCGGCAACCTTCAGCAGATGGTGGAGGTGCTCCTCGTTGTACCAGCGGTTGAACTCCGCCTCGTGCGGCGGGTCGACGTCGGTCCACAGCATCAGGAGGCCGGTGCCGCGAGTCTTGGGCATGAGAGTCCTCCGGCGGGCGTTACGTGCGGGCGTGCGTGACGAGGGCGGCGAAGAGGCGGCGCGCGGCGTCGGAGTGGCCGACCAGCTCCTCGGGATGCCACTGGACGGCGAGGGCGAAGCCGGGATGGTCGGGGAGCTCGAGCCCCTCGACGATCTGATCCGGCGCCCACGCCACCGCGGCGAGGCCCGCGCCCAGCTGCTTGACCGCCTGGTGATGCATGCTGTTCACCTCGACCTCGTCGGCCCCCAGGACGTCCGCGAGCCGGCTGCCCGGCATCACCGTCACCTTGTGCGAGGGCTGGTCGCGCGGCTCCTTCTGGCTGTGCGGCAGCGTGGTGCCCGGCTCCGTGCCCACGTCCTGATGGAGGCTGCCGCCGAGGGCGACGTTCAGCACCTGCATGCCGCGGCAGATGCAGAGGAGCGGCACCCCGCGCTCGAGGGCCCAGCGCGCCGCGGTGACTTCGAAGGTGTCGCGCAGCGGCGCGACGTCGTACAGCGTGGGATGCGGCGTTTCCCCGAAGCGCGCGGGATCGATGTCACCGCCGCCGGTCAGGAGGAGCCCATCGAGGCCGGCGGCGAGCCGCTCCCACGAGCGGCCGGAGAGCTGCGGGGGCAGCGGCACGGGAACACCGCCGGCCTGCTGCACCGCATATAGGTATGTTGAATTCACGTAGGCGCGCTCGGGATGCGCGTTCACGGTGAGCGAGATGCTCACGCCGATGAGCGGGAACGTCGACATGTCACCATGCTAACATGCTCGCCATGAGTCTCGACGCCGCGCAGAGCCAGCAGCACATGCCCACCGCCGCATCCGGCCTCATGAATCAGGTGATGGGCCGCCGCTGGATGGTGGCGGCCGGCCATCCGCTCGCCGCGCAGGCCGCGGCGCGCATCCTCGAGGCGGGCGGCAATGCGATCGACGCGGGCGCGGCGGCGGGAATGATGCTGGGCGTGGTACATCCGGACATGGTGAGCTTCGCCGGCGTGGGGCCGACGCTCGTGCACGTCGCGCGGTCCCGGAAGACCTACGAGATCACGGGCGTGGGCCCGTACCCGCGGCTGGCCTCGTCGGAGTTCTTCCGCACTCGGTGCGGCGGCGAAATCCCCGTGGGCCTGCTGCGCACGGTGGTGCCCGCCACGCCGGACGCCTGGTGCACGGCCCTCGCGCGCTGGGGCACCCTCAGCTTTGCCGAGGTCGCGGCGCCCGCATACGAGTGCGCGAAGAACGGCTTCCCGGTGTCCACGTTCAGCGCGGCGATGTTCGCGCGCAGCGCGGAGAAGATGGCGCGCTGGCCGGCGTCGACAGCGCTGTACCTGCCGGGGGGCAGGGCGCCTGTCGCCGGGCAGGTCCTGGTCGAGCGCGAGCTCGCGGCCACGATCAAGACCATGATGGACGCGGGAAGCCGCGCGCGGCGTCAAGGCCGCGTCAAGGCCATCCGCGCCGCGCGCGACGCGTTCTACAAGGGCGAGATCGCGCGGCGCATCGCCGCCTATCACGAGAAGGAAGGCGGCCTGCTCCGCTACGAGGACCTGGCCGGATTCCACGTGGAGGTGGCGCCCGCGCTCCGGACCAGCTTCCACGACTACGAGATGGCGACGTGCGGCTTCTCCTGCCAGGGGCCGGTGCTGCTGCAGATGCTGAACCTGCTCGAGGGCTACGACCTCGCCGCGCTCGGGCAAAACTCGCCCCGGGCGCTCCATACGATGGTCGAGGCGATGAAGCTGGCCTTCGCGGATCGCGAGGCCTACTACGGGGACCCGCGGCACGTGAAGGTGCCGATGGACGGTCTGCTGTCCAAGGTATACGCGCGTTCCCGCCGCGCCCTCATTCACGAGGAGCGCGCCTGGCCCGACATGCCGCCGCCCGGCGATCCCTACGGGCTGGCCGCGGTGCGGAACGGCGCGCCCCGGACGCCGCCCGCGCCCGGCGGGATCAGCGCCGCGCTCGACACCTCGTACGTCGCGGTGGTGGACGAGGAGGGCAATGCCTTCTCCTCCACGCCGAGCGATCCCTGCGTGGACTCGCCGCCGATTCCCGAGGTGGGCTGCGTGGTATCGCCCCGCGGCTCGCAGGGGTGGCTGGCGGCCGGGCATCCCAGCGAGGTCGCGCCGGGCAAGCGCCCGCGCCTGACGCCCGCGCCCGCGATGGCGTTCAAGAACGGCCGCCTGTTCATGCCCTTCGGCACGCCGGGCGGGGACGTGCAGCAGCAGGCGATGCTGCAGGTCTTCGTGAACGTGGTCGCGCACGGCATGCCCTTGCAGCGGGCCATCGAGGCCCCGCGGCTTGCGACACGCTCCTTCCCGGATTCGTTCTGGCCGCACCCGCACGCGCCCGGCGTGCTCGAGGTCGAGCAGCGCATGCCCGCCGAGACCCGGCAGGCCCTCGCCGCGCTGGGCCACACGGTGAGCGACTGGCCGGAGTGGGACTGGCGCGCGGGCGCGGTGTGCGCCGTGGTGGTCGGTCCCGACGGCACCCGCCTGGGCGGGGCCGACCCTCGCCGCGGGGCCCACGCGATCGGCTGGTAGCGCTCGCGCGCCGGGCGTGCACCCCGAAGCGGCCCGCTGGATCCAAGCGCTCGGCCTCACGCCCCATCCGGAGGGCGGCTTCTTCCGGGAGACCTACCGCGCCGAGGAGGGAATCACCTCCGCGCATCTGCCCGCCCGCTTCGCCGGTGACCGCGCCTTCGCTACCGCGATCTATTTTCTCCTCGAGGACGGGCAGGTGTCGCGTCTGCACCGGCTCCGCTCCGACGAGATCTGGCACTTTCACGCGGGCGGGCCGCTGGCGGTGGACTCCCTCGCGCCCCAGGGCGACGCCACGCGCGCGGTGCTCGGGCCCGACGTCGAGGCGGGGCAGGTGCTCCAGCACGTGGTGCCGGCCGGGCACTGGTTCGGCGCCTCCCTCGAGCGCCCGGACTCCTACGCGCTCGTCGGCTGCACGGTGGCGCCCGGCTTCGACTTCGCCGAGCTCGAGCTGGCGCACCGCGACACGCTGATCGCGCGGTTTCCGCAGCATCGTGCCCTCATCGAGCGCCTGACCCCTTGACCCCTCAAGGGTGAGGGGACTAGACCGCGGGGACGGGCACGCCTGACGCGGCGGGGCTCGGCGTCGGGGTCTTGGAGATGCTTTCTTCCTTGATGGCGAGCGACAGCCCGGACGCGACGAACGCGAGCACCGCGGAGGAGATGAAGGCCCACGAGTAGGAGCCGGTGAGGTCGAAGATCCAGCCGCCCGCCGCCGCGCCGAGGGCGCTGCCCACCTGATGGGAGAAGAAGATCCAGCCCGACAGCGTGCCCACCGAGTAGCGGCCGAAGATGTTGGCGGTGAGCGTCGTCGTGGGCGGCACCGTCGAGATGTAGTTCAGCCCGAACACGGCGGCGAAAATGTGGAGCGATGGCACGTTCCAGACATACAGGAGGAAGAGGAGAGACAGGCCGCGCACGCCGTAGTAGAAGGCAAGGGGCCCCTTGCGGCCGAAGCGATCGCAGATCCAGCCGGAGAGGACGGTGCCCACGATGTTCATGGCGCCCATCACGCCCAGCGCCTGGGCGGCGTGCATCTCCGAGAAGCCGTGCTCGGCGGCATGCGGGACGAGATGCGTGAGCACCATCCCGTTGGAGGTGTAGCCGCACACGAAGAAGGTGCCGGCGAGCAGCCAGAAGGCGGGGTAGCCCATGGCCTCGCCGAGCGCCACGCGGCGCTCTGCCGGCGGCTTCGTGCCCGGCGCGCGTACGACCTTGCTCGCGCCGTACGCCTCGAGCCCTTTGTCGGCGGGGCTGTCGCGCACGAACAGGAGGGCGATCGGGATCGCGGTCAGGAACACGCTGGTCCCGAGCCAGAGAAATGAGCTCCGCCAGCCGTAGTGCAGGGTGAGCCAGACCGCGAGGGGGATGACGACCAGCTGTCCCGCCGACATGCCCGCGCCCAGGATGCCGAGGACGAGCCCGCGGCGCGTCTCGAACCACCGGGCGGCGATGGTCGCGGCCGTCGCCATGCCCATGCCGCCGGCGCCCAGCGCCAGCAGCACGCCCGCGGTGGCGTAGAGCTGCCACAGCGATTGAACCCGGGAGGCGAGGATCGCGCTGAGGCCCAGCACGCCGAGGAAGAGCAGCATCACGCGCTTTGGGCCCCAGCGATCGGCGAGCCACCCCACGAAGGGCCCGATGGCGCCCAGCAGCAGGAGGTTGAGGGCGGCCGCCCCCGACAGGGACGCGCGGTCCCAGCCGAACTCTGCCTCCAGGGGCTTGATGAAGACGCCGAGGACGGCGCGCAGCCCCGACGCCGACAGCATGATGAGCACCACCGCGCCCAGCACGATCCACCCGTAATGCAGCCGAGGCCGAGTTGCGGGCATGAGCCCTCCTGGCGAGTTCATGCCTTCAGATGCGGCAGCGGCACGAGCGGATTCTTTTAGACGGCGTGGGCCTCCACACGCTTGTCGAACACGATCCGGCCGCCCTGGGCGCCCGCCACGATGGTGTCGCCCTCGTGGAACTCGCCGTTGAGGATGGCGAGCGCGAGGGGATCCTGGAGCAGCCGCTGGATGGCCCGCTTGAGCGGCCGCGCCCCGTAGGCCGGATCGTAGCCCTCGCGCGCGAGCACCTCCTCGGCGCCTGGCGTGAGCTCGAGGGTAATCCGCCGGTCGTCGAGCCGCCGGCGCAGCGTGTTGAGCTGGATCTTCACGATCTCGGCGATCTCCTCCCGCCCCAGCGAATGGAAGATGACGATCTCGTCGATCCGGTTGAGGAACTCCGGGCGCAGCGACTCCCGCAGCGTCTGCATGACGCGCGGGCGCACCTTGTCCGCCGACTCGCCCTCCTGGAAGAGATGGCTGCCCAGGTTGGAGGTCATGATGACCACGGTGTTGCGGAAGTCCACCGTGCGGCCGTGGCCGTCGGTGAGACGCCCGTCGTCGAGCACCTGCAGGAGCAGGTTGAACACCTCTCCGTGCGCCTTCTCGATCTCGTCGAACAGGATGACCGAGTACGGACGCCGGCGCACCGCCTCCGTGAGCTGGCCGCCCTCGTCGTAGCCCACGTAGCCGGGCGGGGCCCCGATGAGCCGGGCCACGGTGTGCTTCTCCATGTACTCGGACATGTCGATGCGGATCATCGCTCGCTCGTCGTCGAAGAGGAACTCGGCGAGGGCGCGCGCCAGCTCCGTCTTGCCCACGCCGGTGGGGCCGAGGAAGAGGAACGAGCCGATGGGGCGGTTGGGGTCGGCGAGGCCCGACCGCGCACGCCGCACCGCATTGGAGACGGCCACGATGGCCTCGCGCTGCCCGATCACCCGCTGGCCCAGGCGCTCCTCCATCTTCACGAGCTTCTGCACCTCGGCCTCGAGAAGGCGCGACACCGGGATGCCTGTCCACTTGGCGACGGTCTGGGCGATGTCCTCCTCGTCCACCTCTTCCTTGAGCATGCGGCCGTGCCGACCGAGGTCGGCGAGGCGTGCGTTCTCCGCCTCGAGCTTCTTCTCGAGCGCGTGCAGCGTGCCGAAGCGCAGCTCGGCGGCCTTCTGCAGATCCCCGCGGCGCTCCGCCTCCGCCATGGCCTGGCGCGCCGCCTCCATCTCCTCCTTGACCTTGCTGAGGGCCAGGATGGCGGCCTTCTCCGCGCTCCACCGCGCCTTGAGGGCGGTCGATTTGTCCCTGAGCTCGGCGAGCTCGGCGTCGAGCCGGGCCAGCCGCTCCTGCGACACCGGGTCGGTCTCGCGGGCCACTGACACGCGCTCGATGCCGAGCTGCATCACCCGCCGCTCGATCTCGTCGATCTCCACCGGCACGGAGTCGATCTCCATGCGCAGGCGCGACGAGGCCTCGTCCACGAGGTCGATGGCCTTGTCGGGGAGGAAGCGGTCGGCGATGTAGCGGTGCGACAGCACTGCCGCCGCCACGAGGGCGGCGTCCTTCATCTTCACCTTGTGGTGGAGCTCGTACTTCTCCTTGAGGCCGCGGAGGATGGCGATCGTGTCCTCGACGGACGGCTCCTTCACCATCACCGGCTGGAAGCGCCGCTCGAGGGCGGGGTCCTTCTCGATGTGCTTGCGGTACTCGTCGAGCGTGGTCGCGCCCACGCAGCGGAGCTCGCCGCGCGCGAGGGCGGGCTTGAGCATGTTGGCGGCATCCACCGCGCCCTCGGCGGCGCCCGCGCCCACGAGGGTGTGCAGCTCGTCGATGAAGCAGATGATCTCGCCGCTCGCCTCGGTGATCTCGCGCAGCACCGCCTTCAGGCGGTCCTCGAACTCGCCGCGGTACTTGGAGCCCGCCACCATGGCGCCGATGTCGAGCGCGACGAGCCGCTTGTTCTTCAGGCTCTCGGGCACGTCCCCCGCCACGATGCGCTGGGCGAGCCCTTCCACGATCGCGGTCTTGCCCACGCCCGGCTCGCCGATGAGCACGGGGTTGTTCTTGGTCCGGCGTGACAGCACCTGGATGATCCGGCGGATCTCCTCGTCGCGGCCGATCACGGGGTCGAGCTTGCCGGTGCGGGCGAGCTCGGTGAGGTCCTTGGAGTAGCGCTGGAGCGCCTGGTATTTCTCCTCGGGGTTGGCGTCGGTAACCCGCTGCGTCCCGCGTACCTCGACGAGCGCGCGGTAAATGGAGTCCGGCGTCACGCCCTGCGCGGCGAGGATGCGCGCGGCCGCGCCGGCGCGCTCCTGCGCGATGCCGATCAGGAGGTGCTCCGTGGAGCAGTATTCGTCCTTCAGGCGCTGGGCTTCTTCCCACGCCACATTGAGGACCTTTTCCAGGCTCGGGCCGACGTACTGCCGCCCACCGCCCTGCACCTTCGGCAGCCGGGCGAGCTCGGCCTTGACCTCGCGGGTGACGATCTCCGCGCGCGCGCCCAGCTTGGCGAGCAGGGGACCCACCACGCCCTCCTGCTGCTCCACGAGGGCGAGCAGCAGGTGCTCGGGCTCGAGGGCCTGATGATTTCCCTGGTCGGCCAGCGACTGCGCCGCCTGTACCGCTTCCTGTGCCTTCACCGTCAGCTTGTCGAACCGCATCGCTATGTCCTCTCCGGCCGGAGCGCCTTCAGCTCCAGAAGCAACTCTCTTTCACGACTAGTCAGCCCCGAAGGGATGCTCACCTGCACCCGCACGTACTGATCGCCCGCCTTGCCTCCCTTGAGATGCGGCATGCCGTACCCGGGGAGCCGGAAGATGCGGCCGGTCGTGGTCTCGGGCGGGATCTTCATCGAGACGTTGCCCTTGAGCGTGGGGATCTGCGTCTCTCCTCCCAGCGCGGCGTCGTGGTACGGCACCGGGAGATCCACGTAGAGGTCTTCGCCCTTCCGCTCGAATCGAGGATGCGGCTTCACCGTCACGCGGAGATAGAGATCGCCCTTCTTGCCGTCGGTGCCCGGAACGCCCTCACCCGCCACGCGGATGCGCGAGCCCGTGTCGACACCGGCGGGAATCTTCACCTCGAGCCGGCGCTCGGTCTTCTTCCACCCCGTGCCGCGGCAGGTTTGGCACGGCTTGCCGCCCACGTGGCCGGCGCCGCCGCAGGTGGAGCAGACCTCGTCCAGCTGCAGGGCGAGGGGTTTGCGCACCCCGTTGAAGGCCTCCTCGAGCGTGAGCTCGATGCCGGCCTCGGCGTCGCTGCCGGCCGTCTCGGCGCCAGCCCGGCCCCCCAGATCGCCCAGGTCGCCGAAGTCCACGCTGCCGAAGCCGCCGCGGCGGAAGTCCTGGACGCGACCGCTCCCGCGCCCGCCGCTGCGCCGCCCGAGATCGCCGAAGATGCTCTGGAAGAAGTCGGAGAAGCCGCCGAGGTCTTCGCCGCCCGTCTCGAAATGCACACCGCCACCGCCACCCGGCCCCCAGGTCCGGCCTCCTGTGCCGGCGCCCGCCGCCTGGCGCTCCCAATCCGGGCCGAGGGTGTCGTAGCGGCGTCGCTTCTCCGGGTCGGAGAGCACCTCGTAAGCCTCGGTGATCTCCTGGAAGCGGCCCACGGAGGACTTGTCCTTCGCGACGTCCGGGTGGTGCTTGCGAGCGAGCTTCCGGTATGCGGTCTTGATGGCCTTTTCATCGGCCGTCCGCTCGACGCCCAGGATCCTGTAATAGTCTTTGTATTCCATCGTGCTAGACACGGAAGCGGCGCCCCGTCAGCTCTCGCCCCGGCTGGCGCCGCTTCTACCAGGAGTGTAGCAGACGAATCAGGAGGCTGCCGGAGCCCCCCCGGCTAGGTTTGCGCGCGAGCACGGCGAGCCTGGTGAGGTTGGCGGGGAAGTCGCGCAGGGTCAGCGGCTCCAGGCGGACGACGGACAGTCTCGCGCGCGCGAGGGCCGACCGGAGCTCGGCCGGCTCCGCCTAGCCCGAGCCCGGGACGTCCTTAGACCCCGCCCGCCAGTCCCTTGTAGAGGAGGAGCTGGCCGACGTAGTCGGCGTCCTGCTCTCGGGCCTTGACGCAGAAGCCCAGGTGCGGCGAGTCGTCGCAGAGGCCGAATCCAGCCCCGAAGAGGATGGGCGGCGCGGTGTCGAGGTGGCTCCGCCAGAAGCCCGCGTCGACGAACAGCCGGAGCACCTTGAGAAAGGCGACGTCGTGGGAAAAGAAGACGCCGCCGTCGGCGAGCCGCGGCCAGAGTCCGGTGAGGCAGTCGCGGAGCGACGGGACGAGGTCGACGTCGGTGAAGGCAAGGGCGACCGGGTGTTCGAGATTTGCCGCCGTCAGCGTGTCGGCGAACCAGCCGGGGTGGAAGCGGCAGACGTCGAGGTTGCCGTGGCGCGCGATGTTGGCCCGGACCAGCTCGAGCCCCCCGCCGTAGAGGCCGGGATGCCAGCGCGCCTCATGCGCGTGCCGCAGGTCGTGGTCGCGCGCCTCGCTCGCCTGAGCGGTGGGAAGCCCGGCAAAGCTGTCGAAGACGATCAGCCGGCGTCCGGAGGCGGCGGCGAGGAGCGAGAGCTTCGCGGTGCTCGCGCCCGCGCAGCATCCGCACTCGACGAGGTCACCGTCGCACTCCAGCGACAGCACCGCCTCCGCGAGGAAGAGCCCGTCACATGGGCTCGTCAGCGCGAAGACGTCCCGGTCGATGCGCTCGAATGCCTCCAGGAGCGCGGCGCGGACGCGGCGGTCGTACCGCGAGCGCGCGCCGTTGCCCAGAAACGCCTCACGGAGCTGGATGTACCGAGCGCGCCGCGCGTGCGCGTACGAGAGATGAATGGGTGCTTCCTGCGCGACGTACCGGACCACCTTCTGCAGCGCCGGCACGTACCGTACCGGCAGCACCAGGGTGAGGTCGATCAGGCGCTCGGCCGCCCGCCGAAAGGCGGCTCCCACCGGCACCGCCGATCAGCCCCGCGCCACCGTGAAGGCCACGTAGAGCGCCTGCGGCCCGCGCTGGAGGAGCACCGTGATGCGGTCGCCCTCCTTCACGTCCTTGGTGACGCGCTCGTATTCCGGGAGGGTCCGCACGCGCTGCCGGTTCACCTCGCGGATCACGTCGCCGCGCTGCAGGCCCGCCTCCGCGGCGGCACTGTCGTCGTCCACGCGCGCCACCACCACGCCCTCGGTGCTGCGCAGGTTGAGCTGGCGCGCGATGTCCGGCGTGATCGGCCGCACGTCGAGCCCGAGGAGGTTCTTGCCCCGGCTCCCCGACTTGAGGGCGACGTTATCGTCGGGGGTCTCGCCGATGCGGATCTCCACCGTCTTGTTGGTCTTGTCCCGCCAGAGCGTCATCGGCATCGCCTTGCCGGGGGGCGCGCTGGCCACCGCCCGCTGCAAATCTTGAGGACCGTCGAGCTTCTTCCCGCCGAACTCGGTGATGATGTCGCCGGCCTGGACACCGGCCTTCTCGGCCGGGCTCTCCGCGACCACGTCCGAGATGAGCACGCCCTTGGGCTCCTTGAGACCGAACCCCTTGGCGAGCTCGGGGGTCAGGGGCTGGATCGACACGCCCAGCCAGCCGCGCGTCACCTTGCCCTTGGCGACCAGCTCCGTGTAGATCTGCTTGGCCATGTTGACGGGGATGGCGAAGCCGATACCGACATTGCCGCCCGAGCGCGTGAAGATGGCGCTGTTGATCCCCACCACCTCGCCGCTCATGTTGACGAGGGGGCCGCCGGAGTTGCCGGGATTGATGGCGGTGTCGGTCTGGAGGAAGTCGTCGAACGGGCCGCCCGTGAGCGACCGGCTCTTGGCGCTGATGATGCCGGCGGTCACCGTCTGCTGCAGCCCGAACGGCGAGCCGATGGCGAGCACCCAGTCGCCCACCCGGAGCCGGTCGGAGTCGCCCAGCGCGGCGGCGCGGAACGGGCCGCCGCCCTGCAGGCGAAGGACGGCGAGGTCGGTGCGGCGGTCGGTGCCCACCACCTTGGCCCGATGCTTTTTGCCGTCGGCGGTGACCACCTCGATGTCCGTCGCCCGCTCGACCACGTGGGCATTGGTCAGGGCGATGCCCGACACGTCCACGATCACGCCCGAGCCCAGGCTCCGCTGCTGGGGCTGCTCGCGCTCGGGGGCATCGCCGAAGAAGCGGCGGAAGAACTCCTCCCCGAAGAACTCCTCGACGGGCGTGCGGGGGCCGCCGCCGCGCGTGGTGAACGTGTTGATGTTGACGACGGCGGGCGCCACCGCCTCCACGACCTGCGCGAAGCTGCCCGTGGAGAGGGGAAGGGCGGCGGGGACCACGCGGGCGCCGTCGTTGGCGATCACGATGGGCAGGGGCGCCGGCCGGTCGGCCTGGGTCTGGCTCGCTGCCCAGCCGGCCGCCGCGCCCAGCGACGTCGCGAGGAGGAGCAGGACGAACACGGTGCGTCGCCGTATGGAGATCATCGAGATACCTCCGCGGCTCCCGCCAGGAGCTCCCGTAGCCGATCGCCCTCGATGGTTTCACGCTGCTTCAGCTCCGAGGCGGCGGCCACGAGCACGCTCTTCTTAGCGGTCATGAGCGCCCGCACGCGGTCGTAGATGCGGTCCACGATGGCCCGGGTCTCCTCGTCGATGGTCCGCGCGGTGTCCTCGCCGAACTCGCGCTCCATGGGGATCCCCGAGCCCTTGAGGAACATGGCCTGCTGCCCGCCCCCGAAAGTGAGCGGGCCCAGCTTCTCGGACATGCCGTACTGCATCACCATCAGGCGCGCCATCTCGGTCGAGCGCTCGAGATCGTTGTGGGCCCCCGTGGAGACCTCGCCGTACACGACCTCCTCGGCGGCGCGGCCGCCCAGGAGCACAGCGATGCGGTCTTCCAGCTCGCTCCGGGTGAGGAGATAGCGGTCCTCGAGGGGGAGCTGATAGGTCGCCCCGAGCGCGCCGACGCCGCGGGGAATGATGGTGACCTTGTGCACGGGATCGGCGTTGGGCAGGGACGTCGCCACCATGGCGTGCCCGATCTCGTGGTGGGCGACGATGTCCCGCTCCTTCTCGGAAAGCACCCGGCTGCGCCGCTCGAGGCCGCCGATGACCCGATCCACCGCCTCCTCGAGGTCGGCCATCTCGACGGCGCTCTTACCCTTCCGCGCCGCGAGGAGGGCCGCCTCGTTGATGAGGTTGGCGAGGTCGGCGCCCGCCATGCCGGGCGTGCGGGCGGCGAGCACGCGCAGGTCCACCTCGGGCGCGAGCTGGACGTTGCGGGCGTGGACGCGGAGGATGGCCTCGCGGCCTCGGACGTCGGGACGATCCACCACCACTTGCCGATCGAAACGGCCGGCTCTCAGCAACGCGGGGTCGAGCACCTCGGGCCGGTTGGTCGCCGCCATGATGATCACGCCCTTGGACGCGTCGAAGCCGTCCATCTCGGCCAAGATCTGATTGAGCGTCTGTTCGCGCTCGTCGTGGCCGCCCACGAGGCCGGTAGCGCCGGCACGCGTCTTGCCGATGGCGTCCAGCTCGTCGATGAAGACGATGCAGGGCGCCTTCTCCTTGGCCTGCTCGAAGAGGTCGCGGACGCGCGCCGCGCCCACCCCCACGAACATCTCCACGAACTCGGACCCGGACAGGAAGAAGAACGGCACGTCCGCCTCGCCGGCCACCGCCCGCGCCAGCAGGGTCTTGCCGGTTCCCGGGGGCCCCACGAGGAGCACGCCCTTCGGGATGCGCCCGCCGAGGCGCTGATACTTCTTGGGGGTCTTGAGGAAATCCACGACTTCGACCAGCTCGGCCTTGGCCTCCTCTACCCCGGCCACGTCGGCGAAGGTCGTCTTGAGCTCGCGGCGGTCGTAGATCTTGGCCTTGGACCGCCCGAAGGACAGCGCCTGGGTGGGCCCGCCGCCGATGCGCCGCATCAGGAAGATCCAGATGCCCGCCATCACCGCCAGCGGCAACACCCAGCCGAAGAGGAGATCGCGCCAGAACGTGTTCTCGATCCGTCCGGCGAACTCGACCTTGTGGGTCTCAAGCTCCTTGACGAGCACCGAGTCGTCGACGCCCGGGATGCGCGTGGTCTTGAACACGGTGGGCCCGGGCTCGGTGCCGAAGAACGACCGCACGCGATCGCCGGGTCGCGGCGCGGGGGCGGGGAGGGCGCCCGGCTTGAGGGTGCCCTGGATCTCCTTGTCGGTGAGGTAGACCTTGTCCACCTTGTCCTCGCGCACCATCGCCACGAAGCGGCTCATCGGGATCTCCACCGTCTGGGGCGAGACGAGCCAGCTCTGCACCACGGACAGCACGACCGCCGCGATGAGGACATAGATGAGCGAGAACTGAGTTTTCTGGCGGATCGGCCTCTTCATGCCTTCAAGATTAGCAGGTTACTCCGGCGGGAGGCTCGTAGTTCGGGACCTGGTACGTCGCCATGAAGGTGTCGTCCCAGATCTCCAGGGCCACCGCGCCGAGCTCTTTCTGGCCGTCGAAGCCCAGCGAGCGTACCCGCCCGCCGAGCTCGGCGGCGGAGAGCCGGCGATCGAGATACGCGAACGCGCTCGCCTTGTCCATGAACACCGCCACGCTCTCGTTGACCGGCTGGACACCGGGGCGCAGCGTGCCCGGCTTGAGCCAGCTCAGCACCAGCGAGAAGCCGTGTACGTCCCCGTCGCCGACGATGTCCTGCAGACGCGCCATCCGGCGCATGAGATCCATGCCGAAGCGGGAGAACATCGCCGACATGCGCCGGACCTGCGACACCGCCGCGAACTGCGCGTCCTCCTTCTGGTCGATGATGACCCAGGTGGAGAAGTACCGGTCGTCGTCCTCCGCGAACTTGGGCCGCTGGAAGCCGATGCTCTGCTTCTGGACATCGAGCCAGGGGAGGCACCCGTAGACGTACTCCGAATACTTGAGCAGGTGCGCCCGGTGCGCGCCGGCGAGCGTGCGCCCCTTCGGGCTCGTGTACCGCTCGAGAGGGATGACCTTCTCGTCGATGGGACCGGCCAGCGCCGGCCCGACTCCCGCACCCAGCACGAGCGCCAGACACCCGGCCGCTACCCAGCGCGCCACCGCGAGGCCGTCCGTCAGTTCTGGAAAATCTGGTCGGAGCTGACCGTGATGGCCTTGCCCCACCAGTTCTCCGAGCGCGCGGCATCGATGTCGCTCCGCGCCACCCGCGGGGCCGAGCCCTCGCGGTTCCTCGCGGAGAAGCCCATGTGCTTGTCGGACGCAAAGTGGCTGTTGTGCGCGCGCCACTCGGCCCATTGCTCCGAGGTCGCGCAGCCGAGGCCGACCACCGCGATGCCGAGCACGAGAACCGAGGAAACGATGCGGTTGCGCATGACCAACCTCCTGTGGGAGTGGGCTGTCAGCGATCGTTCGCTATGATACCGACTGGGCAGGGGGCCCGCAACCATCCCCGGGGGCCCGGTGTCCGCTTTTCTCCTTGCGGGCTTTCCCCTTCTGAGGCACAGTCCATGACAACCTCATCAGGACACGAACTCGCCACGTGACCCACCTGACCATCCACGAGGATCCTGCAGGCCTGCGCCGGCCGATGCTCATCATGGCCTTCGCCGGCTGGAACGACGCCGCGGAGTCGGCCACCGGGGCCGCCCGCTATCTCGGCCAGGTCTGGCCGTCGCGCCCATTCGCCAGCATCGATCCCGAGGACTTCTACCACTTCGGCCTCTCGCGGCCCTACGTGCGCTACAAGGCCGGGTCGTCCACCGAGCGCGAGGTGATCTGGCCGGTCACGGAATTCTCCCTGGCCCAGCCGGAGGCGCTGGACCGCGACCTCATCGTCGGGGTGGCAGTCGAGCCGCATCTGAAGTGGCGCACCTATTGTGGGGCCGTCCTCGACCTCGCCCGTCGCAGCGGCGCCTCGCTGATCCTGACCCTCGGCGCGCTGCTGGCCGAGGTGCCGCACACGCGCCCGGTCCGGCTCTCGGGCGGCGCGCATGATCCCGAGCTGGCGGCGCGGCTGGGCATCCGTCCTACGCGGTACGAGGGGCCCACCGGCATCGTCGGCGTCCTCAACACGCTGGCCCGCGAGCAGGCGATGCCGACGGCGAGCCTCTGGGCGAACGTGCCTCACTACATCTCCGGCATCGAGAACCCCAAGGCGTCCATGGCCCTGGTGCGACGGGTGCTGGCCCTGCTGAACGCCGAGGCCGATCTCTCCGACCTGGAGGAATCCGCGAAGCAGTTCGAGCAGAACCTCGAGGAGATCGTGTCGCAGAACGCGAAGATCGCCGACTACATCAAGAAGCTCGAACGGAAGAAGCCGGAGGAAGGCGAGGAAGATCCCCCCGCCGCCGCGGCGCCGCGCGACGAGCTCCCGCCGTCCGGCGACCTCGTGGCCGAAATCGAGCAGTTCTTGCGCCAGCAGCGCCCCGAATCCCCCTGATCGCCTTTCTCGCCGCCGCCGCATCCGCATACCATCGGAGCATGCGCGGGCTCGGCCTCGCCCTTGTCGTGCTCCTCGGCGCCGGCGCCCCCGCCGCCGGCGCGTCCCAACCGCTCGCGGTCCGGCTGACGCCGACCGAGCCCCGGCAGGGCGACATCGCCTTCGCCCTCGTCACCGGCGCGTCCGGCGCGCGCGAGGTCGAGGGCGGCATCGACGGCCGGCCGATCACCTTCTTCCCCTACGGCGAGAACTGGGCGGCCGTGATCGGGATCGATCTCGAGACCCGCCCGGGCAAGACGCCATGGCGGGTGGGAATCATCGACGCGGTGGGGACGGCTCGAGCGAAGGCGGGCACCGTCACGATCCGCCCGCGCACGTTTCCCGTGCAGCGGCTGACCTTGCCCGATCACCTGGTGGACCTGGACCCGGAGTCCGAGCGGCGCGCCAACGCGGAGTCGGCGCGGCTCCGCACGCTGTATGACACGCTCAGCCCGGCCCGGCTCTGGCAGGGTCGCTTCACGCGTCCGGTGGCGGTCGAGGGGCCGGGCTCGGGCTCGGGTTTCGGCTCGCGACGGATCATCAACGGTAAGCCCCGCATGCCCCATTCGGGCACGGACTGGTCGGCGGAGCGGGGCACGCCGGTGGTGGCGGCCAATCGCGGCCGCGTCGCCTTGGTGGGCGACTTCTTCTTCGCGGGCCAGCTGGTCGTGCTCGACCACGGCCTCGGGCTCTACACGATGTACATGCACCTGGACCGCGTCGACGCGACGGAGGGCGCCTTCATTGGACGCGGGGAGACGCTCGGGACCGTGGGCGCCACCGGCCGCGCTACCGGGCCGCATCTGCACTTCCAGGTCCAGTCGCGGCGCTCGCGCGTGGATCCGGCGACGCTCTTCGCGCTCCCCGTCCAGGAGTGACCCCCCGGCCGGGCTACGCGAGGTGGAGGTGGCCGCTCAGCACGGTGACCGCGGTGCCGCCGACGCGGACGCGCGGCGTGGCGCTGCCCGCGCCCTCCACCTCGATCTGCAGACGCCCCGGGCGGCCTACGATGTCGCCCTGCTCGGCCGTGAAGGCCGCGCGTCCCCCGTCGAGCGAGAGCAGACCCGCCTCCGCGAGCCAGAGGGCGAGGGGCGAGTGTACGGAACCCGTCACGATGTCCTCGGAGACGCCGTAGTGCGGCGCGAAGAAGCGGCAGTGGGTCCGCGACCTCGCCTCCACCGTCTCGCGCGAGACCACGCAGGTGCCACGCAGCCCATGCGCTGAGGCGAGCGCGCCCAGCGCGTCCATGTCGGGACGGAGGGCATGTAGCGCCGCGAGGCCCGCGACGGGCAGGATCATGTCGGTGTCGCGGGTCACCACCGGCGGCGCCCAGTTACCGACCAGGTCCGGAGAGAGTCCCAGCGCGGCGAGCAGGGGCGGCAGCGGGATGGGAAGCGGCCGCGGCGGCTCGACGGCGGGCGCCAGCCACATCACGGTGCCCCCGCCGCGTGGCTCCACCGTCACCGGCAGCGAGCCCACGGGGGTGTCGAACACGGTCTCGCCCGGGCCGATACGCCCAGCCTCGAGCAGGGCGTGCACCGCGCCCAGCGTGGTGTGCCCCGAATAGGTGAGCTCGCGGATCGGCGAGCGATAGCGCAGTCGAAAGGCGTGGCCGGGCCGCGGGGTGCGCGTCGCGAAGGCAGTGCCGGCCAGGCGCGTCTCGGCCGCGATGCTCTGCATCTCCGCGTCGCCGATCTCGTCGGCGTCGAGCACGGCGCCGGCGGGATTGCCCCCGAAAGGACGCGTGGCAAAGACGTCCACCTGGACGAACGGGACGAGCCGAGGCACTCCTCAGCGCGCCTTGGCCGGCGCCGCCGCGCGCACGAGCGCGAGGTTGTCGTCCACCGTGTCCTTGGCAGTGATGGCGCGGAACACGACCTCGTCCACCGCGCCCGCCCAGGCGGCGACGGCGCTCCCCACGCCCTCGTCGGTGGAGGCGGTCACGGCCGTCTCGATGGGCTTGGTCTTCATGCGCTCGAAGTGGGCCGCGTAGGCGGGAATGGCGGCGTAGCGGTCGCTTTCCTCCTGGAGTCGCCCCTGCGCGCCCGCGCCCACCGCGAGGCGCACATAGGCGTAGGTGCGCGGCGGCGTGCGGCCCGCCTTCTGGGCGCCCTCGCGCACCCACTCGGTCGCCTTCCGCGCGTACGCCGGCGTGAGCCAGTTGAAGAGCACGCCGTCGGCGACCTCGCCGGCGAGCGCGCACATCTTGGGGCCGAGCGCGGCGACGACGACACGGGTCCTCAAGCCCGCGCGGAGGGCGGCGACGCCCTCGCGCACGCGGCCGATCGAGCCGGGGTTGGGGCTGCCCACGCCGAGCAACAGGCGGTCGAGGGCCAGGGCCTGGGCCTTCACGCTCTCGACGATAGCCGCGGGGCCGCGCGTATGCAGCGGGATCACGCCCACGCCGAGTGCCACCCGCCGGGTCTCGTGGGCGGCATGGGCGAGGGAGGCCAGTCCGTCGATGGGGCCGGGATGATTCACCCAGAAGGAGTCGTAGCCGAGCGCCTCGGCCTCACGCGCGCAGGCGCGGATCACGTCGGGGGCGATGCCGGCGAAGAGCGCGAAGCCGAATCCCATTGCCGTCTCCTCCTGGGTTGTTTGCTATACAGGGTAGCGGCCATGGCCGCGTTCGCCGGCAATCGTATCCTGATTTGGATGTGCGTGCTCATTGCCGTCAATCAGCTGGGGTTCGGCAGCATCATGCCGGTCATCGCGCTCTACGCCCGCTCCTTCGGCGTGCTCCAGTCGGCCATCGGCGTGGCCATCGCCGCCTACGGTCTCGCCCGCTTCCTCGTCGCGCTGCCCGCGGGCCGCCTCGCGGACGGGATCGGGCGTCGCCGCGTGCTCGCGCTGGGCGGGCTCGTCTCCGCCGCCGGCAATCTCCTGTGCGCGTACGCGCCCGACTTCACGACCTTCGTGGTCGCGCGCTTCATCGCGGGCGCGGGCGCGGCGGGCGTCGTCACCACCGGCACCATCGTGCTCGTCGACATCACCACGCCGGCGCAGCGGGGCCGCGTCATGTCGATCTACCAGGGCACGTTCCTCTTCGCGGTCGGCGTGGGCCCGCTGCCCGGCGGGCTCCTTGCCGAGCGGTACGGGCTGGCCGCGCCCTTCGTCTTCTACGCGGCGGCGGGCACGCTCGCCGCCGCGCTGGCCTTCCTCCGCGTGCCGGAGACGCGCGATCAGCGGACGGCAGGCGCGGCGGGCGCGGATCTGCCGCCGGGCTCCTTCGTCGCGCAGCTCCGTCTCCTCGCAGGCCTGGTCGGCTTCGTGCTGGTGGGGCTCACGAATTTCATGGCGGCGGTGGCCCGGACGGGCGCGCTCTTCAGCCTGATCCCCATTCTCGCGCAGGACCGGCTCGGGCTCAGCGCCGATCGTATCGGCTTCGGCCTCGCGGTGGCGAGCATCGTGGGGCTCGCCATCACCTATCCCGCGGGCGTGCTCGTGGACCGCTACGGTCGGAAGCCCGTCATCGTGCCGGCCACCGTGCTCACCGGCGTCGCGCTGGTGATCTTCCTGGTGGCGCCCTCGTACGCATGGTTCCTCGCCGGCTGCGTGGCATGGAGCGTGGCCGCGAGCGTGGGTGGAGCCGCGCCGGCGGCGTATGCGGCCGACGTCGCGCCGCCGGGCATGAACGCGGCCGCGATGAGCGCGTTCCGCATGCTGGGCGACTTCGGCTACGTCGTCGGCCCGGTGGCGCTGGGGCTAGCCGCCGATCTCGCCGGCGCTGACGCGACGCTGTGGACAACGGCGGCGCTGCTCGTGGTGGTCGCGGCCCTGTTCGCGGCCTTCGCGCCTGAAGCCTACCGTCGCTAGAGTGCTATGCGCGCGCGTAGCCGCCGCGCCTGGCGCCCCAGCGCGCGGGTGGACCAGACGGTGCCGAGCGAGCGCGCCATCATGCCGTACACGCTCAAGCGCGGCACCTTCAGCCGCACGGCGGGGTCGAGCCAGTTCGGCGTCTTCGCGAGCAAGTCGAGCGTGCGGAGGCCGATGAGGAGCGGCCAGGCGCAGGCGAGCCGCATGCGGGCCTCCGCCCGGGGAATGGCGAAGGTGTACTGCCAGCCGGCCTCGTAATGGTCGAGCGCCACGTTGAGCAGCTCGACGAGGAGGGGGCGCAGCGCGGTTCCGGTGGCCGGATCGAGCAGATCGCGCGGCTCCAGGCCGAGCAGGGCCAGATCGTGGCGGGGGAGATAGCACCGTCCCTGGCGGAGATCGCGGGGTATGTCGCGCAGCACATTGGTGAACTGCAGCCCCTTGCCGAAGCGCACGCCCAGTGGCGACATCTTCGCCGGGTCCCACCGGGCGAGGCGCGGCCGGTGAGCGATGTGCACTTCGGTCCAGAACTCGCCCACGCAGCCCGCGACCAGGTAGGTATAGCGGTCCAGCTCGTCGCGCGACTCGAGGGCGACGAGCCCGTCCGCGTCCTCGCCGGGAAACGTGGTGAGGTCCCACGTCTGGCCCTCGACGATGGTTCTGAGCACGCGCTGAACCCGCGCGCGGTCGTGAGTGGACAGGCTGCGATAGGCGGCGAAGCACTCGGCGAGGCGCTCGATGAGCTCGCGCTCCGCCGCGGTGGCCTGACTCGCGCGCGTGGCCGCTACGATGGCCTCCACGCGGCCGGGCGCGCTCACCGCGAGCTCCTCGCGAAAGGCGGCGAGTTGGACGAGGCGCTCGCCGCGCGGCAAGAGGCGCGTGTCCGCGATGGTATCGGCGGCGCGCGCGAGGAGATACGCGATCCCCAGCACGGGCCGGACGGCGGCGGGGAGGACGGCCAGCGAGAGGTAGAACGACCGGCTGACGCGCTTGAGCAGCTGGCCGGTGAGATCCGGCCCCGTCAATCTTCTAGTCCTGATCCATGGGATTCAGGGGCTTGTCGTCGGGCATGTCCTTCGCCTTCTTCACGCTCTCCTGGAACTTCCGGTCGAGCACCTTGCCCCGGTTCTTCTCGGCTTCCATCTGCTCCTTGAAGAGCTGATCACGCCGGGCCGCCTCGCCCTTGAGCGAGGAGAGCATGTTGCCCAGATCCATGCCCGACTTCGGCCGGGGCGCGGCCTCGTGGGCGATCACCGCCTCCAGCGCCGGATCGATGGTGAGCCGCCCGTTGCAGCAGGGGCAGGTGATGACGAAGCTCTTGTCCATGGCGGGATAACGATACCAGAAGCGGCGAGGCCGCGGGTGCTTCAGCTCACCATGGCGAAGGTGCGCTCGATGTTGGCGGCCAGTCCGGCCCGCCAGGGGCGATACGACCCATAGACGGAGAAGGGCTTCTCGTAGGTCGGGGCCAGGCGCTCGGCGACGCGCGCCTTGACCTCGTCGAGGGTGGCGCCGCGCGCCGCCTCCTCGCGCACCGCCTCCACCATGTCGTGGACGTAGCCGCGGAAGGTCTTGAGCCAGGCGCGGCCGGCCGGCTCCCCGTGTCCCATGACGAGGTGGGTGAAGTCGAGCTCGGCGAGCCGGTCGAGCGTCCCCACCCAGTCCTCGGGGTAGCCGTCGCCCATGAAGGGGGTCCAGCCGATCACCGCGTCCCCGGTGATCACGACTCTCTCCTTGGGGAGATAGACGAACACGTCGCCCTCGGTGTGCGCGCGCCCCAGATAAAGGAGTTGTATCTCGCGGTCGCGCCGGTAGAGCGTCATCGTCCGCTCGAAGGCCATGGTGGGCAGCGCGGGCTTGAGCGCCCCCACCTCCGCCTGATAGGCCTCGGCGAGGCGGAGATCGGCGGTGAGGGCGGCCCGCTGATCGGGCGCGGTGGCGGCGGCGAGCTGGGCCCGTAGGCGCGCGATCTCGGCGGGCATCTGGCGCACGTGGTCCTGGATGCGCTTGAGCCCCTTCTTCACCATGGCCTCGCGCGTGATCTGGTTGGTGACGATCTCGGCGTTGGGGTACGCGGCGGGGTAGACCTCGTTACCATGCCAGTGGTCCCAGTGAAAGTGCGTGTTGACCACGTAGCGGACGGGCCGGGCGGTGAGGGCCCGCAGCTCCTCCACGATCACCCGGGCCGCCGAGGGCTTGGAGTGCGTGTCCACCACCATCACGCCGTCGTCGCTCTCGATGATGGCGGTGTTGCAGTTCACCTTGTAGGCGGGCGCGGCGACGGCTACGTGCACGCCGTCGGCGATCTTCTTCACCTCGAACTTCGCGTCGCCCGCGCCCGGTCCGTCGTGGCCGCAGCAGTCCATCACGCGTCTCCCCCCATTTTCGCGGATACTATCCCACATTGGCCTTCCGCCACGAAAGGAGACGGTGATGGAGCGTCGCATCCTGGGCAGGACCGGACTCGAGGTGAACCCGCTGGGCTTCGGCTGCGGCGCGGTGGGCGGGCTCATGACCCGCGGGGCGGGGCGCGATCAGGAGCGGGCGGTGGCGCGCGCGCTCGAGCTGGGCATCAACTACTTCGACACCGCCGCGCTCTATGGCGACGGCGAATCCGAGCGGAGCCTGGGGCGCGTGTGGAAGGCACTGCGGCCGGCCGCCTACGTCGGCACCAAGGTGCGGGTGGCCCCCGAACATCGCGGCAAGATCGCCGCCGCCGTGCCCGCCGCGCTGGAGGCCAGTCTCAAGCGGCTCCAGATGGAGCGCGTCGACCTCTTTCAGCTGCACAACGTGATCGAGCCGAGCCATCCACGGGGTCTCGACGCGCGGCAGGTGCTGGAGGAGGTCGTGCCGGCGCTGGACAAGCTCAAGCAGGCGGGCAAGACGCGCTTCTACGGCATCACCGCTCTGGGGGATACCGCGTCGCTGTCGAAGGTGCTCGAGGCGCGCGCGCTGGACACCGCCCAGGTGTGCCTGAACCTCCTCAACCCGAGCGCGGCCGGCCCCGTGCCCAAGGGCTTTCCCGCTCAGGACTTCGACGGACTCCTCCCGCGCGCCCGCGCGGCCGGCGTAGGCGCCATCGTCATTCGCGTGCTCGCGGGCGGCGCGCTATCGGGGTCCGAGGTGCGTCACACGATAGCCGCGCCCGAGGTGGAGCCCATCGCCTCCGGCCCCGACTACGTGGCCGACGTGCGTCGCGGCCGCACGCTGGACGTGCTGGTGCGCGAGGGGCACGTGGGCAGCGTGGTGGAGGCCGCGCTCCGCTTCCCGCTCTCCTCGCCGGCGGTCTCCACCGTGCTCGTGGGCTACTCCACCCTCGATCACCTTGAGTACGCAGCGGCCAGCCTGGCCAAGGGTCCGCTGCCCGCGGCGGCGCTGGCGCGCCTTGAGGCGCTCTGGCGCGGCTGGGCCGGCGGAGGCGCCTAGATGGAGCGAGCCGGGCGGCGTCGATTCATCGCGGGTGCCCTCGTCGGTCTGGGAACGTCGATGGCCCCTGCCGGCGTGGGAGCCCAGACGGCGCCGGTAGCCCGCCGCATCGGCTGGCTATCGCCAACGGCAGCCGAGGGAGGCGCCTCCAACCTCGAGGCGCTCCGCGAAGGGCTACGCGAGCTCGGCTACCAGGAAGGCCCGAACCTCACCATCGAGACCCGCTGGGCCGACGGCGCCTCGGAGCGGCTCCATGCCCTCGCCCGGGAGCTCGTGGGGCTAAGAGTCGAGGTGATCTGCACGGCGGGCACGCAGGCGACGCGCGCGGCCCGGGAGACCACCTCGACGATCCCCGTGGTGTTCGCCAACGTCGCCTTCCCCGTGCAGCAGCCGCTCGTGGCCAGTTACGCGCGGCCGGGCGGCAATGTGACCGGCGTGGCCTTCATCGGACCGGAATACGGCAAGCGCCTGGAGCTGCTCAAGGAGGCGCTCCCCCGCCTCGAGCGCGTGGCCCTCATCTACAATCCCGAGAACCAAGGGGCCCTGCTGGCGCTGGACGAGACGAAGCGCTGGGCCCAGCCGCTCGGCGTCGCGGTCGGGGCGCACCGGCTGCGGGGGCCGCACGATCTCGACGAGACGCTCGGGGCCATCGTGAAGAGCCGTCCGGACGCGATCATGACGACCGCCGATCCCCTCATCGCCTCGTACCGGACGCGCATCGTCGAGTTCGCGGCCAAGCAGCGCTTCCCCTCGATGTACCCCGGCAAGGAGTGGGTGGACGCGGGCGGGCTCATGTTCTACGGCGGCAGCATCCGCGAGATGTACCGACGCGCGGCCATCTACGTCGACCGGATCTGCAAGGGGGCGAAGCCGAGCGAGCTGCCCGTCGAGCAGCCGACGAAGTTCGACATGATCATCAACGTGAAGGCGGCGCGCGCCCTCGGCCTCGTCATCCCCGCCTCGATGCTCGCGCGGGCGGATCAGGTCATCGAGTGAGGGGACGCCTCGTCCCCCACGGCGCCAGCGGCTACTTGAACGCGGGGAGGACGCGAGCATTGCCAGAGGCGCACCGCCCGTGAAATGCCCGCGCTGTCAGCACGCAAACGAAGTCGGCGCGAAGTTCTGCGAGGAGTGCGCCGCGCCCTTGGCGCGAGCGTGTGGAAACTGCGGCCGGCCAGTCTCTTCGACCGCGAAGTTCTGCCCCGAGTGTGCCCACCCGACGGGAGTGGTGCGGGAAGGCGCTGCTGACCCCCAGGCCGTCTCTCCGGCGATCTACACTCCCAAGCACCTGGCCGAGCGCATCCTCGACTCCAAGGCGGCCTTCGAGGGCGAGCGCAAGCAGGTGACGGTGCTCTTCGCCGACCTGAAGGGCTCGATGGAGCTGCTGGCAGATCGTGACCCCGAGGAAGCGCGGAAGATTCTCGACCCGGTGCTCCAGTCCATGATGGAGGCCGTCCACCACTACGAGGGGACGGTCAATCAGGTCATGGGTGACGGCATCATGGCGCTCTTCGGCGCGCCGCTCGCCCACGAGGACCACGCGGTGCGCGCGTGCTACGCAGCACTGCGGATGCAGGCGGCCGTGCGGGACTATGCGGAGGAAGCTCGGCGAAACTCCGGGGTGCGCGTCCAGATCCGGATCGGGCTGAATTCCGGCGAGGTGGTCGTGCGGGCCATCCGTTCGGACCTGCGGATGGACTACAGCGCCGTGGGGCAAACGACGCATCTGGCCGCTCGGATGGAGCAACTCGCCGAGGCGGGCACCGCCCTGCTGACTCCGACAACCCTCGACCTCGTGGAGGGATATGTGACCGTCCGCTCGCTGGGGCCGGTGCCCATCAAGGGACTCGCCGCTCCCGTCGAAGTCTACGAGCTCACGGGAGCGGGCGCAGCACGCTCTCGTCTGCAAGCCGCCGCCGCTCGGGGCCTCACGAAGTTCGTGGGCCGGTCGGCCGAGCTTCAGCACCTCACGCAAGTCCTCGAGACGGCGGGCCGGGGCCACGGCCAGATCGTCACCGTCATGGGCGAGCCGGGGGTTGGCAAGTCGCGGCTCGTCTGGGAGGTGACCCATTCGCACCGCACCCAGGGCTGGCTCACCATCGAGGCGAGCTGTGTCGCTCATGGCAAGGCCACCGCGTACTTGCCGCTCGTCGATCTGCTCAGGGGCTACTGTCGAATCGAGGCGGCGGACGACCCGCGCCGCGTCCGCGAGAAGCTGGCCGGCAAGCTCCTCGCGCTGGACCCGGTGCTGCTCGGATCGTTGCCCGCCTTGCTTGCGCTCTTCGACGTGCCGACCGGCGACGCGGACTGGGAGGCCCTCGATGCCCCGCTTCGCCGCCACCGCACGCTGGAGGCCGTCCGCCATGTGCTCCTACGTGAGGCGCAGGTCCAGCCGCTGCTCATCGTCATGGAGGATCTCCACTGGATCGACGGTGAGACCCAGGCCGTCCTGGACGGCCTGGTCGAGGGCCTCCCCACGACTCGCATGCTCCTCCTGACGAACTATCGGCCGGAGTACAGCCACGCCTGGGGGGGCAAGACCTACTGTTCGCAGCTCCGCCTGGATCCCTTGTCTTCCGAGAGTGCCGAACAATTGATGGATGCGCTCCTCGGCACCGCCACCGGTCTCGACGGGCTGCGTCGCCTGCTCGTCGAGCGTACCGAAGGGAACCCGTTCTTCCTGGAGGAGTCAGTGCGCGCCCTCCTGGAGCGCGGCGCGCTTGTAGGCGAGCGGGGCGCCTACCGTCTCGTCGGCGCGATGGACGCGGTGCATGTGCCCGTCACCGTCCAGTCCGTCCTCGCCGCACGGATCGATCGTCTCCCGCCCGAGCACAAGCGCATACTCCAGGCCGCTTCGGTGATCGGCAAGGACGTGCCCCTGGCGCTTCTGGAGTCGCTCGACGTGGAGCCCGCGGACCTGCTACACCGTGCGCTCTCGGAGCTGCAGGCGGCGGAGTTCCTCTACCCGACGCGGCTCTTCCCGGAGGCCGAGTACACATTCAAGCACGCCCTCACCCACGAGGTCGCCTATGGGAGCCTCGTGCAGGAGCGACGGCGAGCGCTTCACGGTGCCGTGCTGGCCGCGATCGAACGCCTCCACGCAGGGCGGCTTGATGAGCACCTGGAGAGCCTCGCGCTCCACGCCGTCCGCAGCGAGTCCTGGGAAAAGGCAGTGGCTCACGGCGCCGAGGCCGCCGGCCGGGCCAGGCGGCGCTGGGCGCTGCGGAGCGCGTTGGCCAGTCTCGAGCAGGCGCTCGCGGCAGTGGGTCGGCTTCCCCGGACACGGGAGAATCTTCAGCGCACCGTCGATCTGCATATGGACGCGAGGACCTGTCTCGTCCTGCTCGGCGATGTCGCGCCGATGCTCGGGCACCTGGACCGGGCCAGCGTCGCGGCCGAGGCCCTGGAGGACGATGCGCAGCGCGCTCGCGTCGCGGGACAGCGGGCTCACACGCATTGGCTCTTGGGCCAACACCGGCAGACGCTCGATCTGGCCGAGCGCTCGATCGCGCTGGCCCGGCGAGTCTCGGACCTCGACGAGGAGTCGTCCGCCACGTTCACCATGGGCGAGGCGCGGTATTTCCTCGGCGAGTTCGAGCAGGCAGCCGAACTCCTCGAGCGCTCCCTTGCTCTCCGCGTCGATACGCAGCCGCGCACGGATCGGGGGGGCGCCCGGGGAGGTGGTCAGCCGTCGCTGGCGCGCGCAGGCTTTGGCCGAGCTAGGGCGCTTCGAGGAGGCTGCACGTCTTGCGCGCGAGGCCATCGAGTATGCCCGCGCCCGGAATCACCCCTACGCGCTCGCCAACGCCATCAGCGGCTGGGGCCTCGTCTGCGCGCGTCAAGGGGAATTCCAGGGCGCCATCCCTCTCCTGGAGGAGGGGCTGCAGTTCTCACGGATTCTGGGCTTTCAGTCGTTCGTGCCGACGATCGGGAATCTCCTCGTCGAGGCCTGGGCTCAAGTCGGCCGCCTCGCGGATGCGCACGCGCTACTCGACGAGGTGCCCGCTCTTCCACGCGGTGGCGCCCACACGTCGAGGCCTCTCGCCCTGCTCTTGCTCAGCCGGGTCGCTGACGCCCGGGACCTGGTAGCCAAAGCCCTGTCCGGTGCCCGCGAGCGCGGGGAGCGAGGTGCCGAGGCCTGGCACCTCTGGCTCACAGGAGAGATCGCCGCTCGCGAGTCGCCGGACGAGGGGGATACCGCCGCTGCTCGATTCCGCGAAGCTCTCCTCCTTGCCGACGCCTTGCGCATGCGCCCCCTCGCCGCTCACTGCCACGCGAGCCTCGGCGCGTGTGCCCGGCGCGCGGGTGAGGACGAAGACGCCCGCGCGCACCTGACCACCGCGATGACGATGTACCGCGAGATGGACATGCGGTTCTGGCGGGACCGGGCCGGAATGGGATCCGGCGCGATTACTTGAAGGCGGGCAGGACGCGGTCGGCGAGGATGCGGAGGCTGCGCATCGCGAGCGGGGCGGGGATGAGGCCGCCCGCGTTCGGCTCGATGATGATGCCGTCGAGGTCGAGCGTCTCGCGGAGCTCGCGGATCCGCTCGATCAAGGCCGGCGCGCTGCCGAAGGCCACGCGGGTGCGGCAGATCTCGTCGTAAGTCATGTGCTGGAGATGGGCGAGCTGCGCGGAGTTGCGCTCGGAAGACCCGGCGCCGGCGCGGCCGATCCTCGACTGGGTCAGCTCGGCGTGACGCTGGAAGAAATAGGTGATGCTCTCCCGCGCCTCTTCGCGCGCGCCCGCCTCCGTCTCCCCGGCGTAGATCGGGATGCGGAGATAGATGCTGCCCTCACCCGCATGCCCCGCGTCGCACCAGGCCTGGCGATAACGCCGGATGTGCTCGCCCAGGTCGGTGGTGTCGTGGTCGCGCAGGCCCACGAAGAGCGCCACCCCGAGCTCGGCCACCTGCGGGAAGGTCTCGGGGCTGTTGGCGGCCATGCGCAGCGGGGGATGGGGATCCTGATAGGGGCGCGGCCACACGGTGGCGTTCTCGAACTTGTAGAACTCGCCGTGATAGCTGAACGGCTCGCCCTTCCAGGCCTCGCGGAGGATCGCGAGGCACTCCTTGAAGCGCGCCTGGCTTTCGCCGTAGGGAATGCCGAGCACGTCGTAGGTCCGCGCGGCGCCGCTCCGGCCCACGCCCATCTGGAAGCGACCCTCGCTGAGCTGGTCGAGCGTGGCCGCTTCCTCGGCGATGCGCAGGGGATTGCCCAGGGGGAGCACCTGGACGGCGGTGCCTACGTGGATGCGCTTGGTTCGGCTGGCCATGGCGGTGGCCATCACCATGGGGGCCGAGATGACCGATCGCGCCGGGTTGAAGTGAATCTCGCCCAGCCACACGCAGTCGAGCCCGATAGCCTCGGCGGCGTCGGCGAGGTCGAGCGCTTCCCGGAAGGCCTGGGCCTGGGTGTAACCGGGGCGCGTCTCCTCGACGAACAGCCCGAAGTGCATGCCCCGAGGGTAGCCCGACCCACCTTCTTCAAGCCGGCCCTGCCGCGTCGTCGTCGAAACGCTGCCGGCCAGCACGTCGAGCAGCGGCATCATGACGGCCTCGGCCTTTTTGGCGTCGACGTCGAGGATCAGCGCCTTGACGGGCCCATGCGCGGTGGCGGACAGCAACGGCGCGAGCGGGTGACCGAGCGCGATCAGCGCCAGCGCGCCGAGCGGCTTGGAGGCCATCTCGCCGCAGAGCGAGGCCGTCTTGTTCGCCGCATTGGCCTTGCGTACGATGTCGCGGAGCGCGCGCAGGATCGGCGCCGACATGGTGTCGAAGCGTTCGGAAACCTTGGCGTTGCCGCGGTCGACCGCGAACATGAACTGGAACAGGTCGTTCGAGCCGACCGAGACGAAATCGACCTTCTTCAAGAGCTCGTCGAGCTGATAAAGCAGCGCCGGCACTTCCACCATGGTGCCGACGTCGATGCGTTCCGGCAGTGCGTGGCCGTGCTGGCGCAAATATGTCAGCTCGCGCTCGACGATGGCTTTGGCCTGATGGACTACGGCGACTCGGAAATCATCGGAAACATGATCCTCAGCGCGCGGCCGCCGCCGGCCCGCAACAAACAGGCGAATTTGGCCACGCAGCAATCCCGGCCGGTCGAGCCCGAGCCGGATCACCCCACAGCCCAGCGCGGGGTTTGCCTTCGATCACAGTCTCCATATAAGGCAGCGCCTTGTCGCCGCCGATGTCGAGGGTGCGGAACGTGACCGGCTTGGACCCCGCGGCGTCCAGCACCGTGCGATAGAGCGCGAGCTGATCAGAGCTGCGCGGCAGGCTCTGGCCGACCATGAACTGCAATTCAGTACGGAACAGCCCGATGCCGGCGCTGCCGGTGTCGTCGATATGCGGCAGGTCGATCCACAAGACCCGCATTGATCATCAGCTCGACCGGCTGGCCGTCCTTGGTCACGCAAGGCATGTCGCGCAGCGCAGGGCGTACTGCGCCTGCCGCCGCGCGCGGAACCGCACCACTTCGGCGACGGCGAATTCGATTTCGGCCGAGGGCCGGACATAGATCGAGCCCGATGTGCCGTCGACGATGATGGCGTCGCCGGGATCGGCGATGCCAGGCGCGTTCGGCACCTCGCCGACAGCGGGAATGCCGAGTGCGCGCGCCACGATCGAGACGTGGGAATTGGCTGTGCCTTCCTCCAGTACCAGTCCGCGCAGGCGCTTGCGGTCATAGTCGAGCAGTGCAGCGGGTCCCATCGCGCGCGCGATCAGGATGGCGTTTTCGGGAAGCTGCTCGCGCGACGGTGCGTGATCCTGCCCCACCAATTGCCGCATCAGGCGATGGCCGAGATCTTCCAGATCGTGCAGGCGGTCGCGCAGATAGGGATCGGTGGAGCGCAGCATGCGTGCGCGGGTGTCGGATTGCACACGCTCGACGGCGGCTTCCGCGGTGAGGCCGGTGGCGACTCCTTCATGCAGCTTGTGCGACCAGCCATGGTCGTTGGCGAACATGCGGTAGGCTTCCAGCACCTCGCGGTGCTCGCCGCCCTCGGCGACATCGCCGCGCTCCAGCATGCGGTCGAGATCGGCGCGCAGCTTGGCCAGCGCCGCGTCCAGCCGTTTGATTTCCTTCGGCAGGTCTTCGGCGATGTAGTTCGTGATGACGACGCGCGGCTCGTGCAGCACGACATGGCCGAGCGCGATGCCGTCGGAGAGGATGGCGCCAGTCTTGTGCAGGGAATGCCGCGCCGCAGGTTCCGCGCCGGGCTGCCCAGCGCCGCCAGCTCGCCGGAGGCGATCATCTCCGCCAGCACCATGGCGGTGGTCTGCAGCACCTCGACCTCTTCCTCGACATAGGTGCGCTTCGCGCCAGGTTCTGCACCACCAGCACGCCCAGCGTGTTGCCGGCGCGCAGGATCGGCACGCCGAGGAACGAATGGTAGATTTCTTCGCCGGTTTCCGGGCGGAACGAGAACGCCGGATGGCTTTGCGCGTCCGACAGGTTGAGCGGGTTGGCCTCGCTGGCGACGAGGCCGACGAGGCCCTCGTGCGAATTCAAGACCGTTCGGTGCACGGCGTCGCGGTTCAGACCTTCGGTGGCGTAGAGTTCGAGCGTGTTATCGATGCGCAGCACGTAGCAGGAGCAGACCTCGGCCACCATGTTGGCCGCGATCAGCACCACGATCTTGTCCAGGCGCTCCTGCGCCCAGACCTACTCCGCCATGGTTTCGCGGAGCCGTCTGGACAAGAACGCGGGTATTCCCCGACGCGCTCCGCATGTGCTGGTATCCTCCCCCGCAAGGCCAGCCCGCCGTGTGGCCGGTAGCTGGCGTGAAACAACGAAAAGCAACAATTTTATTCATTCGGCGCCACCCGCAGGCCCCCTGATCCCGGTCGAATCAGGATCACCAAAACTGTGGCACAGTTTGCGGCAGCCCACCTCTAAGGCCGTATAGCCAATCAAGGCTTGCTTTGCCAAGCAAAACGCCTGCCAGAGCAATAACGTGTGTGTCAGGGGCGATGCTGCGCCAGCGAAGCGGACCATCTGCCAAACACGAGGGTGGTTTATCGATCAGACCATGCGCTAAATTTGAGAGAAAAACGTTCTAAGTCTGATGGAGCCCGTAGAGCGTGTGCAGCGTGCGCACCGCGAGTTCGGTATAGGCGGCGTCGATCAGCACCGAAAACTTGATCTCGGAGGTGGTAATGGCGCGGATGTTGATGTTGCGCTCCGATAGCGCCTTAAATCCCTTGGCGGCGACGCCGGCATGGCTGCGCATGCCGCTGCCGATCACGGAAACCTTCGCCACGTCGGTGGCGCTGTAGAGCCGGGGCGTAGCCGATCTTGGCCTTCGACGCGGTAATGGTGTCACGGGCGCGGGTATAGTCGGACGCCGGAACGGTGAAGGTGAGGTCGGTGAACTTGCCATCCTCGGAGACGTTCTGCACGATCATGTCGACATTGATATTGCAGGCGTGCCCGCGAGCGGCCCGAAGATCGCGGCCGCGAACGCCGGGCTTGTCCTCGATCCTGCGCACGGAAATCTGGGCTTCGTCCTTGGAAAAGGCGATGCCGGTGACGACGTGACTTTCCATGATTTCCTCCTCGCTGCAGATCAACGTGCCCGGCGGGATGCCGTGCGGGTCGATATCCTCCGGCTTGTCGAACTTAGAGAAACGACGAAAACCGGCATGTTGTGCACCATGCCGAGTTCCACCGAGCGCACCTGCAGGACCTTGGCGCCCTGCGAAGCCAGTTCCAGCATGTCCTCGAAGGCGATCTTGTCGAGCAGCCGCCGCGCCTTGGGAACCACGCGCGGGTCGGTGGTGTAGACGCCATCGACGTCGGTGTAGATGTCGCAGCGGTCGGCATGGATTGCAGCCGCAATCGCCACCGCCGAGGTGTCCGAACCGCCGCGCGCCCAAGCGTGGTGATTCGGCTGGTCTGCGGATTGATGCCCTGGAAGCCGGCAATGACGGCGACTTCCTTGCGGTCCTTGAAGCGGTGGACGATCTCCGAGCCGTCGATCTCGAGAATTCGCGCCGAGGCGTGGGCATCCGAGGTCCGGATCGGCATCTGCCAGCCCTGCCAGGAGCGGGCCTGAATGCCCATCGCCTGCAGCGCGATAGCAAGCAGCCCCGACGTGACCTGATCGCCGGACGCGACCACGGCGTCATATTCGCGCGCGTCATGCATCGGCGAGGCGTCGCGGCACCATTCCACCAGCTCGTTGGTCTTGCCGGCCATGGCCGACACCACCACGGCGACATCATGTCCTGCGTCGACCTCGCGCTTGACGTGACGCGCGACGTTGCGGATTTCGGTCGATATTGGCGACGGATGTACCGCCGAATTTCATCACGAGGCGGCCCATGACGACGCGTGCATTCCCTGTGGTCCCCAGTTTTGGTGACCCGCACGGAAATTGGAGCGCCCGGCCCGAAGCGGCGTATACATAGCGGCGCGGTCCGGAGCAAGCAACCGGCTTCGATTTCGACCCAAAATGGCGCAAATTGCTGTGGTGGCGGCTTATTACAGGGCAAGCGTATGGGGCGTTACATCGACGATATCCTGCAACCCGGCGAGAAGGTGCTGTATTCGACCAACGCTCACTGGATGTTCTTTTTGCCGGCAATCGCCGACGTGGATCGTAGCGATCGGTTTTCTGGTGGCGTCGAACGCCTGATTGAGGCATCGACGCGCTGATGTTGATTTGCCTGGCCTTTGCGGCGGTCGCGGGGCTCGTGGCCTTGTACTGGACGGCGACGGCCTGGTTCCACCGCTGGACCACCGAGACCGATGTCACCAATATGCGGGTCGTCCACAAAACAGGTTTCATCAAGCGGCGGACCTTCGAGATGAGCCTCGACAAGGTTGAGAGCGTCGACGTCAACCAGAGCATTCTTTACTGGCGGACGCCTGATGAACTATGGCGACGTCACCATTCAGGGCGTCGGCGAGGGCGACGCAAACCATTTCCACCATTGCCTCGCCGCTGGCGTTTCGCAGTGCCATCACGGCAAGACCGGTCGGCACGTAAATCATGGCCATGCAGCAGAATTCCCTCCGCCGGTTTCTCCACCAAGGGCGGGAGCACGGTTGACCCGGCCGAAGTCGCGAAGTTCTCAAAGCTGTCGGACGAGTGGTGGGACCCAAAGGCAAGATGGCCCCGCTGCACAAGATCAATCCGCTGCGGCTCGCCTATATCAGGGACGCCGCCTGCCGCAAGTTCGAACGCAACGTCAGAAGCCTGAATTGCCTGGCGGGCTTGCGTATCCTCGATATCGGCTGCGGCGCCGGGCTGCTGTGCGAACCGTTCACGCGGCTGGGCGCGCAGGTGATCGGGATCGATCCGTCCGCGACCAATATCGCCGCCGCCAAGCTGCATGCGGACAAGGGGCACCTGTCGATCGACTACCGCTGTACCACGGTCGAGGCGATGGACGTGCGCGAACGCTTCGACGTCGTGCTGGCGATGGAAGTGATCGAGCATGTCACCGACGTAGGCGCGTTCCTTTCCGTTGCGCGGCGATGGTCAAGCCGGGCGGATTGATGGTCGTTTCGACCCTGAACCGCAACTGGAAGAGCTTTGCGCTTGCGATCGTCGGCGCGGAATATGTGCTGCGCTGGCTGCCGCTCGGCACCCATCAGTGGGACAAGTTCGTCACCCCCGATGAACTCGCGCAGCATCTCTCCCACAACAGGCTCACCATCACCGAACAGGCCGGCGTGGTCTACAACCCGCTCGCCGACAGATGGGGTCTACTCGTCCGATATGGACGTGAATTACATGGTGGTGGCGGAGGGGGTGTAGAAGAGCCCATTCGT
>CAVVJF010000014.1:0-33962 GCA_963748485.1 uncultured Candidatus Rokubacteria bacterium | reverse complement strand
GAGACGAGCGCCGCGCCCAGGCGCTCGAGCAAGCGGCGAAGGCAGGCGGGACGGGCGTGAACCGCATCGTAGAAGTCGACCGCGTCGCATCCCAGTGATGCGGGATCCGAGAAATCGCGGAACTGGGCGCCGCTCCGCGCGGCGGCACCCTCCAGGAAGCGCCGCACCTCGGCGAGCGCGGCCGCGCGCTGCGGATCGGCCTGAAGCAGTCGCCAGGCGTCCGGATGGTAGGGCGGCAGCCAGGCCACCACGCGCACTCCCGCCACCCGCATCTCGCCCCAGAGGACCTCGAGTCGGGCGGCCCGCTCGGCGTTCCAGCGGAAACCCTCGAGCCCGGTCCGGCCGGCGGTGACGTGGCGAACCGCCTCCTCGTGCGTCCGCTCCGGCGCGAGACGCTGGTACTCTGCCTCGTAGATGAGACTGCCGTCGGCACGGAGTCCGCGGCGACCGCCCAGCTCCGACTCGGGGACGAGCGCCCGCTCGAGTGCCTGGGCCACCTCGGCCCCGGGGCGCCGCCGGCCGGCGGCCAGACGACGGAGGTCGGTGAGTGACGCTCTCAGCACCGTGTAGGAGAGCAGCTCCTTCGCGCGGTACCAAAGGAGGAAAGTCCCGGGCAGCGGCCCACCGAGGGCGCGGCCCACCTCGGCGCGCGCGAGAAAGGACGAGACCTCGTCGGCCCACACCAGCCAGCGGATCTCCTCCACCGTCCGGTTGAAGACCCAGCCGTCGAGAGAGAACCAGGCGATCTCGGGCCGCTTGCCCCGTCGCTCCAGGATCGACCACAGCGCGATGAAGTCCTCGACCGTCGCCGCGGACATGCCCGCGTTGTAGAAGTCCCCCTCCGCTGCCCCGGTGAGCGCATGAGACACTGCCATCACGCGGCTCGAGCCGAAGGCGACGAGGCGCGGACGTTGGAGCGATTCGAGCCGCGCCTGCTGGAAGCGCCGCTCGTCCACGTCTCGGTATCCGAGCATCACCTGGCCGGCACGGAAGCCCCCCGAGGCGGCGCGGAGTCGCGCCTCCTGGCGGCTCCGGTCCCACGCGGCCAGGCCGTTGACGGCCAGCGTGAGGGCGAGGAGAAGGGCCACGGTGAGCGCGAAGGGGCGCATCGCTCAGAACTGGAAGTAGAGGAACTTGGAGCCGTAGTTCATGAGGAGCAGCGCCGCGGCGGTGGCGCCCGCCAGCCCCACCTGGGGCGCCGTGCCCAGCCGGCCGAGCGGCAGCTCGAGGCTGTTCGGAGACAGGCGTGTGATGCCGACGCAAAGCACGACGAGCGCCGTGAGCCCGGTCGTCTCCCACGTCCACGGGGCGCCGAGCCCGTGCGCACCGGCCAGGCATGCGAACCACTGCCTCGCGTGCGCGAACGTCTCGGCGCGGAAGAACACCCAGCCGAGGGTGACGAGCAGAAAGGTGAAGTTGCGCTGCCAGTACGGAGAGAGGCGGCGGTCCCACGCGGGCACGGCGTGATGGCCCACGAGGAGAAGGCCATGCCAGGTCCCCCACGCGGCGAAGGTCCAGCTCGCGCCGTGCCACAGCCCGCCCAGCACCATGGTAGCCATGAGGTTGAAGCGCCGGCGGGCGGCCGAGCAGCGATTGCCCCCGAGGGTGATGTAGAGGTAGTCGCGCAGCCACGCCGAGAGCGTCATGTGCCAACGCCGCCAGAAGTCGCTGGGCGAGGTCGCTTTGTAGGGGCTATTGAAGTTCTGCGGCAGCTCGATCGCGAAGAGGCGGCCGAGCCCGATCGCCATGTCGGAGTACCCGCTGAAGTCGAAGTAGATCTGGAAGGCGTAGCCAAGGAGGGCGAGCCAGGCGCGGGGCGCGTCGAGCGCGAGCGGAGGGGCGAGGAGCGGATCGATCAGATTGCCGAGCCGGTCGGCGATGAGCACCTTCTTGCAGAGGCCGATACTGAAGAGCAGGATCCCTTCGCGCCAGCGCGGGTCGATGCCGGCCTGCGCGATGCGCGCGAGCTGCGGAATGAGTTGGTGGTGGCGCGTGAGGGGACCCGCCACGAGATGGGGGAAGAAGCTCACGAATCCCGCGAAGCGGATGAAATTCCGCTCGGCGGGAGCCTGTCTACGCCACACGTCGATGACGTAGGAGAGAGTCTGGAAGGTGTAGAAGCTGATCCCCGCCGGCAGCACCACCTCGAACCAGCGCGAAGTCCCCGCCGACGCCTGCAGCCCGAGCGCGGCGAGGGTCCATTCCGCGGTGCCAACGAGAAGCCCCGAGTACTTGAAGTAGGCGAGCATGCCGAGGTTGCCCGAGAGCGAGACGACAAGGAGCCAGCGCCGCGCCGAGGGCCGACGCGCTCGATCGATCGCGATGGCGACCCAGTAATCCACTACCGTGGTCGCCAGCATCGGGACGATGAACCACCAGTGGCCGGCGAACGCATAGAAGATCACGCTCGTGAGCGCTATCCACCGGAGGAGAGGCTGGCCACGGAGGCAGAACGTGACACCGAGGACGATGGGGAGGAAGAGAATCAGGAACTCCAACGAGCTGAAGAGCAGGGTTACCCCCCCTGCTTGGGATCCAGCAGATCCCGCAGCCCGTCGCCGAGCAGGTTCAGCCCCAGCACGGTGAGCGCGATGGCCCCTCCCGGGAAGACCGCGAACCATGGATTCGTGGCGAGGAAGGCCTGCGACTCACGGAGCATGAGCCCCCACGAGGGATGGGGGGGTTGGGTGCCCAGCCCGAGATATGCGAGCGCGGCCTCGGCGAGGATGGCCACGGGGAAGCTAATGGTCGCCTGCACGATGAGCGGCGACAGCGTGTTGGGCATGATGTGGCGCCCGATGATGGTGGCGTCCCCCGCCCCCAGCGCCCGCGCCGCCGCCACGAAGTCGCGGTCGCGCAGCTCGAGGAAGGCGGCCCGAGTGAGCCGGGCGAACACGGGCAGGAAGGCCACGCCGATCGCCACCATGCTGATGGTCACGCTCGGTCGGAACACGGCGGAGATGAGGAGCGCGGACAGGATGGCGGGGAATCCCTGCACCGCGTCCATCAGGCGCATGAAGCCCTCGTCGAGCCAGCCCCCGAAGTAGCCGGACACGACGCCGAGGAACACCCCTACCCCCATCCCGATGCCCACCGCGATCACGCCAACGAGGATGGACGTGACGGCGCCGGTCATCACGCGGGAGAGGAGGTCGCGGCCGAACTGGTCGGTGCCGAAGGGGTGGCTTCCCGACGGGCCCTGCAGGCGCCCGGTGATGGACATCTCCAGCGGGTCGCGCGGCGTGTAGACGAGCGACAGCGCTGCCGTGGTCAGCAGCACGAGCGTCACCCCGAGGCCGACAACGAAGGTCACGTGGCGGAGGGCACGGGTCCGGAACATCACTCGTACCGGATGCGTGGGTCGAGGACGCCGTAGAGCAAATCCACCGCCACGTTGATCGTGACGATGACGCTCGCGACGAAGAGCACCACCCCCTGCACCACGGGCAGGTCGCGCGCGCTGATGGCGCCGATGGCCAGGCGGCCGAGGCCGGGCAGGTAAAACACGGACTCCAGCACGATGCTGCCCGCCATGAGCTGGCCCAGCTGGATGCCGCCCACGGTGAGGATGGGGATCATCGCGTTGCGCAGCACATGGCGGAAGAGCACGACGCGCTCGCCGAGGCCCTTCGCGCGCGCAGTCTTCACGTACTCCTCGCGGAGCACCTCGAGCACGGCCGAGCGCGTGGTGCGGGCGAGCACCGCGAACTGGAAGAGGCCCAGCGCCACCGCGGGGAGCAGCAGCGACTTCAGCGCGGGCAGCACGCCCTCGCTCCATCCGTCGAAGCCGCCCGACTTGAACCAGCCCAGCTTCACCGCGAAGAGGAGCACGAGGAGGAGGCCGGCCCAGAAGGCGGGCACCGCCACCCCGATCTGGGAGACCGCCATGGCGAGGTAGTCACCCCAGCGCCGCTGATGGGTTGCCGCGAACACGCCGACGGGGATGGCAACGAGACCCATGAAGGCGGCCGCCATGAGGGTGAGCGGCAGTGTGACGGACAGGCGCGAGACCACGAGCGAGCCGACGGGCACGTCGTACTGGATAGAGCGCCCGAGGTCGCCCCGCAACGCGCGGCCGATCCACTCCAGGTACTGGACGACCAGCGGGCGGTTGAGCCCGAGCGATTCCCGAATGCGCTCCACCGCCTCGGGGCTCCCCTCGGTGCCCACGATGACGAGGGCGGGATCGCCAGGCAGGATGCGCACCACCGTGAACACGAGCAGAGAGACGAAGAGGAGGGTGACCGCCAGCGTGGCCACCCTCCTCAGGACGAATCGGCGCAACGGCCGCCCGCGCGGCCCCGCCTACTTCTGCCAGGCGACCTCGGAGAGGTCGAGGACCGGCAGGGGCAGGTCCTTCCAGAGCCCGGTCACGCCCTTCTTGGTGACGACGAGCCGCGGATGCATGTAGAGCCACACCGCCGGCGCCTCGTCCGCCAGCATCTGCTGCATCTTGGCGTAGAGGTCCTTTCGCTTCTTGTCGTCCACCGTCACCTGCGATTCCGCGAAGAGCTTCTGGAACTCGGCGTTGTCCCAGCGGAAGTAGTACTTGGGATTGGCGAAGTTCGCGATGTCCCATGCTTCCGCGTGGCCGATGATGGACATCTCGTAGTCGGGGTTCTGGCAGGGCGCCAGGCAGAACACCTGGGACAGCCAGGCGCTCCACTCGATCTGCTCGATCTTGGCCCGGATGCCGACCTTGGCGAACTGGCTGGTGATGATCTCCGCGCTGCGCACGGTGTAGTAGTACTGCGGAGCGACGCGGAACGTCACGTCGAAGCCGTTCGGGTAGCCGGCCTCGGCGAGGAGCTTCTTGGCCTTCGCGGGATCGTAGGCCACCCGCTTCGACACATCGACGAAGTAGGGGTTCAGCGGGTCCACGTTCGAGCCCAGGACCTTCCCGTGGCCGAACATGGCGCCCTTGAGCACCTCGTCCTTGTTGATGGCGTGGGTCACCGCGAGGCGCACGCGCTTGTCCGAGAACGGCTTCTTGCTGTTGTTCATGGAGAGCGTGACGTCGTTGGTCGTGTCGCCGACGATCACCTGGAAGCGTCCGTCCTTCTTCAGCTCGTCGATGCTCTCGGGCCCGATGCCGAAGGCGGAGACGTCCACGTCGCCGGCCTTGAGCGCGGCGAGGGCCGCGTTGGGATCGGGGATGAAACGAAAGGTGACCCGCGCGAGGTGGGGCAGCCCCTTCATCCAGTAGTCCTTGTTCTTGATAAGGACAATGCGGTCACCCCGTACCCACTCCGACACCGCGAAGGGGCCGGTGCCCATGGGCTGGGTCTTGAGCGTGTCCAGCGCCTCGCGCGGGTAGATGATCGAACCCTGGCGCGCCAGCGTGTAGAGGAAGGTGGCGTCCAGTCGCTTGAGGGCAACGGTGATGGTGTAGTCGTCCTTGACGATCACGTCCTGGATGGCGTCGTACTGGGTCCGGTAGGGATGCTTGGTCTCGGGATTGATGGCCCGGTCCAGCGCGAACTTCACGTCGGCGGCCTTCATCTCGCGGCCGTTGTGGAACTTCACGTTCCTCCGGAGAAAGAACGTGTAGTTTTTGTCGTCGGTCGTGTACCAGCGCTCGGCCAGCCAGGGCACCATCTTGCCCGTCCGGTCGATCTTGATGAGCCCTTCCTGCACGTTATCGAAGACCACCGCCGCGATGGCGGAGGCGGGGCTCGTGGTGAGGTCGAGGCCGGGCGGCTCGGTGGCGACCTGAATCACCAGCGCGTTGGGGGCGGATTGCGCCGCCGCCGCCAGCGGCGCCATCGCCACGAGCCACGTCACTCCCAGTGCCACGCGAGCGAGCATCCCGATCGTCATGCCGTCCTCCCGGTGAAGAATGCCACGGTGCGGCGCAGACCATCCTCGAAGCCGACGAGCGGCTCGTACCCCATGTCGCGCTTCGCCGCGCTCACGTCGGCGAGGGTGTGGGGCACGTCGCCCACGCGCCCCTGCTCGTGCTTGCGCGCGAGCGGGCGGCCGAGCATCGTCTCCAGCAGGGAGACGATCTCGAGCAGGCTGATGCGGCTGCCGCAGCCGACGTTGTACGACTTGCCGGCGACGGCGCGCGGCTCCGCTCGCGCGGCGAGGAGGTTCGCCGAGACCACGTTGTCGATGTAGGTGAAGTCGCGCGTCTGGGTGCCGTCGCCGTGGATCTGCAGCGGCTTGCCACTCTTGCCCCAGAGGATGAACTTCGGAATGACCGCCGCGTACTCGCTCTTCGGGTCCTGGCGCGGTCCGAACACGTTGAAGTAGCGAAGGCCCACCGTCTCGACCGCGAAGAGCCGGCTCCACACCGAGGCGTAGAGCTCGCCCGCGACCTTGGTGGCGGCGTAGGGCGAGATGGGCGCGGTGGGCTGGTCCTCTCTTTTGGGAAGCTCGGGTCTTTCCCCGTACACCGACGAGGACGAGGCGTAGACCACGCGCGGCTTCTTCCTCTGCTTCGCCGCTGCCACCAGGAGATGCAGCACGCCTGTCACGTTCGACGAGTTGGCGCCAAGGGGATCCTCGACCGAGCGGGGCACCGAGCGGAGCGCCGCCTGGTGGAAGATCACGGAGGCCCCGCTCACCGCCTTCCGCACCGCATTGAGGTTCGCCAGTTCCCCGCGCTGCACCTCCAGGCGCGCCCCTTTGCCCGCGAAGGCGAGGTTGGCCCGGCTGCCGGTGGAGAAGTTGTCGAAGACCCGGACGCGATAGCCCTCGGCGAGCAGGCGCTCGACGAGATGCGAGCCGATGAAGCCCGCTCCACCGGTGACGAGGGCAAGAGGTGGCGTAGCCATGGGGTGCGCGACGGCCCTCATTATGGTTGTCCCTCGCGCGGGTTGTCAATGATGCGGGCCTGGAAAAGGTGTTGACAGGGTGACCTTTGACTGGCAGTATCCTCAGGCAATGAGCCGGCTTTTCGGCCTCCTACTTATGTAGCGGCGAGCGCGCTTCCCGCGCTCGCCGGTAACCTCCTGCGCCCGTGCTGCCAGGAGGTTTTTTGTTTTCTAAGGGCCCGATAGAGCCCAGTGAGGAGAAGGACATGCCGCCACGACCCGCGACGCCGAAGACGATGCCGTTCGACAAGTACCGGCCGTTCGTGCCCCTCGAGCTGCGCGACCGCACCTGGCCGGACAAGAAGCTCGTCAAGGCGCCGCGCTGGTGCTCGGTAGATCTCAGAGACGGCAACCAGGCCCTCATCGACCCCATGGATCCCGAGCGCAAGCGGCGCATGTTCGAGACCCTGGTAAAGATGGGCTTCAAGGAGATCGAGGTCGGCTTCCCGGCGGCGTCTCAGCCCGACTTCGATTTTGTGCGCCTCCTCATCGAGGAGGACCTCATCCCCGACGACGTCATCATCCAGGTGCTCGTGCAGTGTCGTCCCGAGCTGATCGAGCGGACCTACGAGTGCCTCCGGGGCGCGCCCCGCGCCATCGTCCACTTCTACAACTCGACCTCTATCCTCCAGCGCCGGGTGGTGTTCGGCCTGGACAAGCCGGGCATCGTGGACATCGCCGTCAACGCCGCCAAGCTGTGCCGCAAGCTCGAGGAGACCATTCCGGACACCAAGATCTTCTACGAGTATTCCCCGGAGAGCTACACCGGCACCGAGGTGCCGTTCGCGGTGGAGATCTGCGAGGCGGTGATGGACGTCATCGAGCCCACGCCCGAGCGGAAGATCGTGCTGAATCTCCCCGCCACCGTGGAGATGTACACGCCGAATCTCTATGCCGACACCATCGAGTGGTTCCTTCGCCAGATCTCCCGGCGCGACCACCTCATCCTCTCCCTGCACCCGCATAATGACCGCGGCTGCGCGGTGGCGGCGGCCGAGCTGGGCGTGCTCGCGGGGGCTGACCGCGTGGAGGGCACGCTCTTCGGCAACGGTGAGCGCACCGGCAACGTGGACGTGATCACGCTGGCCATGAACCTCTTCATGCAGGGCGTGGCCCCGGGCCTCGACATCTCCGAGATCGACGCCCTCCGGCGGGTCGCCGAGTACTGCAACCGCCTGCCCGTGCATCCGCGCCACCCCTACGTGGGCGACCTCGTCTACACCGCCTTCTCCGGCTCGCATCAGGACGCCATCAAGAAGGGCATGGAGGCCTTGCCCAAGGAGTACGCGGTGTGGGAGGTCCCCTACCTTCCCATCGACCCCAAGCACGTGGGGCGCAGCTACGAGGCGGTGATCCGCGTCAACAGCCAGTCCGGCAAGGGCGGCGTCGCCTTCATCATGAAGATGGAGCACGGCTTCGACCTGCCGCGCCGGCTCCAGATCGAGTTCTCCAAGACCATCCAGGCCATCACGGAGGACAGCGGGACGGAGATCAGCCCCGCCGCCATGTGGGAGGCCTTCCAGAAGGAATACATTCCGAAGGCGCCCGCCTACGCGCTGCGCGGGCACGAGATCAAGAGTGAGGACGGCGGCGACGGCACCCGCATCACCGTCGACCTCGTGGTGCGGGGCGAGGCAAAGACGGTCACGGGCGTCGGCAACGGCCCCATCGCCGCCTTCGTGGACGCGCTCCGGCGCGGGCTCGGGGTGGAGCTGGACGTGGTGGACTACGCGGAGCACGCCCTCGGGCAAGGGGCCGACGCCAGCGCCGCCGCCTACGTGGAAACGACCGGCACGGACGGCGTTCTCCGCTGGGGCGTGGGCACGCATCCCAACATCATCACCGCCTCGCTGCGGGCGGTGCTCTCCGCCCTCGAGCGTCACGCGCGCTAGAAGACCCCGCGGGCGCGCCGCCGGACGCGGTATGCGCCGGCGCGCTCGCGGGGAGCCCACGTCGTTTGACAACCCCCGGGACCGTCGCTAGTATGTGGCCCTCTTGCGCAACACCAGCGACTCTTCCGCCCCGCTGAAGAAGGAGGCTGCCATGCGCCGTGCCCTCACCCTCGCGCTCGCCCTGTCGCTCGGATTCGCCGTCGGCGACGTCGGCGCCCAGACGAAGGACGACACCGTGATCTACGCGGTACAGGGCGACATCCCCAACTGGGATCCGCCGAACTCCGTGCTCCGCGAGAGCATCATCTTCGGCTACCACGTCTTCGACCACCTCGCCGCCCGCGACTTGAAGACGGGCCGGGTGGGGCCGGGCCTGGCCCTGTCGTGGCGGGCCGTCGACGACACGACGTGGGAGGTCAAGCTCCGCCCGAACGTCAAGTTCCACGACGGCACCCCGTTCGGCGCGAAGGACGTGAAGGCCACCTTCGATCGCGTGCTCGACGAGAAGAACAAGCTCACCGCCCGCGGCAACCACCTCAAGATCAAGAGCGTCGAGGTGGTGGACGACCTCACCGCGCGCTTCAAGACCGACGGGCCCTACCCGCTCTTCGTGGAGCGCCTCACCGCTCAGGTCGTGCAGTCCGAGAAGGTCATCAAGGAGAAGGGCCACGAGTGGATGCAGGAGAATCCCATCGGCACCGGACCCTACAAGCTCGTGAAGTGGTCGAAGAAGCAGGACCACCTCCTGATCCGGAACGAGGACTACTGGGGGTCCAAGCCCGCGTTCAAGCACGTGCGCATCCGCATCATCCCCGAGCAGGCCACCCAGATCGCCGAGCTGATGTCCGGTGGCGTGGACATCATCAAGGCGGTGCCGCCGGACCAGATGGACGTGATCAACAAGTCGGGGCAGGCGCGCACCTCGACCTCGCCCATCCTCCGCACCGCCTTCCTCCAGCTGGACCAGGCGGGGCGCTCCGGGCAGAACCCCTTCCAGGACCGCCGCGTGCGCCAGGCTGCCAACCTCGCGGTGGACATGGACTCGATCATCAAGCACGTGCTCAACGGGCTCGCCGACCGGACCGCTACCACCATCAACCCGATGGCGTTCGGCCTCGACCCGAATCTCAAGCCCTACAAGCAGGACGTCGCCCAGGCCAAGAAGCTCCTCGCCGACGCCGGCTTCCCCAACGGCTTCGAGGTCGGCTTCCTGCGCGGACAGCCCATCGTGGAGCCCGGGCTCATCCAGACCACGGACGCCATCATCTCCGACCTCGGCAAGGTGGGAATCCGCACCAAGCAGCGCATGGTGGGCGAGATCGGCCCCTACGTGAACCTGGTGAGAGACAGCAAAGCCGACCCCATCTTCGAGTGGTCGTGGGGCTACTACTCGATCTTCGACGCCGACGCCATCCTCTTCGACGTGATGACGTGCGGTCAGGCCTACAGCTACTACTGCAACAAGGCGCTCGACGACCTTGTCATCCAGGGCCGGTCCACGCTGGACCAGAAGAGGCGGGCCGAGATCTACGTCCGCGCGCAGAAGATCGTCCACGATGACGCGGCGTATCTCTTCAAGTGGGGACTCCGCGGCGTGTGGGGCATCAGCAACCGCGTGGAATACGAAGCCCCGCGCGACGAGATCGACCGCATGTTCATCGTGACGCCGCGGAAGAAGTAGCGATACGCGCCCGGGGCGACGGTGGTCGCGCCCGGGGCGGGGAGCTCGCTCGCTTGCTCGATGACGCACTCACGGCAAGCGGGCTCCCTGCCCTGGGCGCGACCGCCGCCGTTCCATGACGACGATGAGGCGCTACGTTTTTCGGCAGCTTGTTCAGCTCGTCGTCGTGATATTCGGCATCTCCGTCCTCGCCTTCACCATCCTGCACGTGCTCGGCGATCCCGTGCTCCTCCTCCTCCCCCAGAATGCGGGCAAGGAGGAGTTCGAGCGCTACCGCAAGCTGCTGGGCCTCGATCAGCCGCTCTACGTCCAGTACTGGAAGTTCGCGTCGAAGGCGGTGCTCGGCGACTTCGGCAAGTCCTGGTACGCGGACACGCCCGCGTTCCGGCTAGTGATCGAGCGCATGCCCCCCACCATCTACCTCACCTTCGCCGGGCTCCTGGTCGCGCTCCTCATCTCCCTTCCCCTGGGCATCCTCGCCGCGCTCAAGCGGCACTCGTGGGTCGACAGCCTCTGCACGGCGATCGCGGTGGCGGGCCAGGCCATTCCGCTCTTCTGGCTCGGCATCATGCTCATCATCCTCTTCGCGGTGCGCCTCCAGGCCCTACCCGCCTCCGGCTACGGTACGTGGCAGCACTTCCTCCTGCCCTCGTTCTGCCTGGGCGCCGCGCTGGCGCCCATCACCATGCGCCTCGTCCGCTCCGGCGTCATCGAGGTCATGAACATGGAGTTCATCAAGACCGCCCGCGCCAAGGGAGTGGCCGAGCCCATGGTGGTGATCAAGCACGCCTTCCGGAATGCCTGCATCCCCGTCATCACCGTGCTGGGGCTGCAGTTCGGCCAGCTCCTCGGCGGCGCCATCATCACCGAGACGATCTTCGCGTGGCCGGGGGTGGCGACCCTCACCGTGGAGTCCATCCGCAATCAGGACTTCCCCGTGGTGCAGTGCGCCGTCATCCTGCTCGCCCTCGTCATCGTCGCGGTGAACCTCATCGTGGACCTGACGGTGGGATTGATCGACCCCCGCATCCGGACGGGCGCGTGAAGGAGATGAGCGCGCGGACCGAGGTGGCGCTCGAGCCGGTCGCCGGCGACCAGGTTCCCCGGACGGAAGGCCGGCGCGGCGCCCTCCGCCGCCTCCTCCGCCTCCGATGGGGCCTCGCCGCCGCCGCCGTGCTCGCGCTGATCGTGGCCAGCGCGGTCCTCGCGCCCTGGGTCTCGCCCCATGACCCGCTCGCCGTGAACATCCGCCACCGGCTCGCGCCCCCCGCCTGGATGGACGGCGGGGCCGTCGCGCACCCCCTGGGCACGGACCAGGTGGGCCGCGACCTCCTGTCACGCATGATCTACGGTGGCCGGGTGTCGCTTGTCGTCGGCGTCTGCGCCGTGGCGCTCTCGACCAGCATCGGCGTCCTCCTGGGCCTCGGCGCGGGCTATTTCGGCGGGCGCGCCGACTGGACGATCATGACGGTCGTCAACGTGATGCTCACGTTTCCTTTCGTGCTCCTCGCCCTTGCCGTCATCGCCGTGCTGGGTCCGAGCCTCACGAACATGATCCTCGTGCTCGGCGCGGCGGGCTGGCCGATCTACGCGCGCGTCATCCGCGCCGAGACCATGGCCATTCGTGAGCGCGACTTCGTGGTGGCGGGCCGCGCGCTCGGCATGAGCCACGCGCGGCTCATCTTCCGACAGATCCTGCCGAACCTGGTGTCGGCCATCGTGGTGATCGCGACGCTTCAAGTGGCCCAGGTCATCATCCTGGAATCGTTCCTGTCCTTCCTCGGGCTGGGGATACAACCGCCTACCGCGGCATGGGGCAACATGCTCGGCGAGGGCCGCGTCTACATGCTCAACTCGTGGTGGATCGCCACGTTTCCGGGAGCGGCGATCTTCCTCACCACACTGGTCATCAACTTGATGGGGAACGCGCTCCGCGACTGGCTCGATCCCCACATGAAGCTGTGATGGCGCTGCCGCCGATGGGGAGACGCCCGTGAGAGTGTTCCTCGCCATGCTGTCCCACGAGACCAACACCTTCAGCAACATCTCGACTGACCGCCGCCAGTTTGAAGCGCGGAATCTCCACTACGGCGGCGAGATCGTCGAGACCTTCCGCGGCACCGGCACCTGCCTCGGTGGCATGATCGACGCCGCCGAGCGCCACGGCGTGCGCCTCGTCCCCTCGGTGGCCGCGGCTGCCTCGCCGGCCGGCCTCGTCACCAAGGACATCTACGGCCACGTCAAGCAGCGCATCCTCGCCGACCTGCGCGCGGCGGGTCCGCTGGACGGCGTGCTCCTCGATCTCCACGGCGCGATGGTGTGCGAGGGCATCGACGACGGCGAGGGCGACCTGATTCAGGCGGTGCGGGCGGCGGTGGGGCCGTCGGTGCCCATCGCGGTGACGCTGGACTTCCACGGCAACCTCACCCCGGAGATGGCGCGCGGGGCCGACCTCCTGCACGGCTACAAGACGTACCCCCACGTGGACATGGCCGAGCGTGGGATGGAGGCTACCGAGCGGCTGCTCCAGGTGGCGGCGAAGCGCATCCGGCCCACTGCCGCCCTGCGCACGCCGCCCATCCTGCCGCCGCTGGGCAATCAGGGCACCGCGCGCGGGCCCATGCGGCGGCTCTACGACATGGCGGACGAGATGGAGAAGGACCCGAAAGTCATCTCCGTCTCGGTGTTCGCGGGATTCCCCCTCGCCGATATTCCGCCGGCCGGGCTGGGTGTCTATGTGGTGACCGACGGCGACCAGGCCCTCGCCGACCGGCTGGCCGATCAGCTCGCGCGCACCGCCTGGGAGCACCGCCACGAGTTCATTCACAAGGCCCTGCCCGTACCGGAGGCGGTGGCCCGCGCCCTCGCCGCCGAGGGACGTCCCATTGTCTTGGCGGACATGGCCGACAACACGGGCGGCGGCGCCGCCGGCGACGGCACCGAGGTGCTGCGCGAGCTGCTCCGGGTGGGCGCCCGCTCCGCCATCGTGGCCTGCATCTGGGACCCTGCGGCGGTGGCGGCGTGCGCGAAGGCCGGCGTGGGCCAGTCGGTCACGCTCGACGTGGGCGGCAAGGTGGACAACCGCCACGGGACGCCCGTGCGCGTGACGGGCACGGTGCGGACGCTCTCTGACGGCCGCTTCGTGCACAAGGGCCCCATGGCCCGTGGCCTGCCCGGGCGGCTCGGCACCACCGCCGTGCTCGACGTCAACGACCTCAAGATTATCTTGATCTCATATCGCTGGCAGACCCTGGATCCCGAGATGATTCGCTTCGTCGGCCTCGATCCCCTCGAGCACAAGGTGGTGGTGGTGAAGTCCACCATCCACTACCGCGCGGCCTTCGAGCCCATCGCCCGCGAGATCGTCGAAGTCGACGCCCCCGGTCTGTCCTCCTCCAACCTCGCGCGCTTCGACTTCAAGCGAGTCCGGCGGCCCATCTTCCCTCTCGACGCCGACACGACGTATCCCTGAGGCCCTGCGGCAAGGAGGCCCCGCATGCCGTTCCGCGGATTCACCCAGACCGACTTCAAGGTCTTCGACATCGAGGGGTTCGCGCCCCGGATGGCGGCGATCAAGAGCCGGATACGCCCGAAGCTCGACGCCGCCGGGCGCGACCTCATCCCCGACATCACGCGCATCGGCGGCGCGCCGGCCTTCGCCCACGTGGCCAAGCACATGCGCCGCACCGTGAACCCGCCCGACGACACGTGGGTGGCCTTCGCCGCCGACAAGCGCGGCTACAAGAAGCACTGCCACTTCAAGGTCGCGGTGTCGCGCGGGGCCGTGCGTTTTCTCTTCGAGGCCGGGCCCGAGCACGCGGGAAAGAAGAAGTGGATCGCCGCTTGGAAGCGGCACGCGCCCAAGCTCGTGCCCGTCTTCCGGCGCGCGAAGGGGCTCGCCTGGTTCAAGAACGAACACGACGAGACGTCCAGCGCCATCCTCTCCGACCTCTCGGCGGAGGAAGTGGCGCGGCTCGCCGACGAGCTCACTCGCAGCCGCAACGGCCAGCTCGTGCTCGGCCGCGCGGTGCCCGCGGAGGAGGCGGCTCGCTGGAAGCCCGCGGATTATGCGCGGGCCGCGCGGGAAACCTTCGGTCTCCTCGCGCCGCTGTATAGACTGAGGTGATGGTCACCCGCTCCGGCAACGGCCATGCGTGTATTTTTGACATGGACGGAGTCCTACTCGATAGCGGGGCGTGGCATCGGGCGGCCTGGGACACGCTTCTGCGGGAGCTCGGCGAGGTGCCGCCGCAGCCCGACTACTGGCGCCTCACGATCGGCCGCCCGAGCGAGGAGGCCATCCCGCTGCTCCTCGGCCGCCACGTGCCGGACTGGGAAACGTATCAGCTGGCCCGCCGCAAGCGCGATCACTACGCCCGTCTCTCGCGGCAGGGCCCGCGGGCGGTCGCCGGAGTCGCGGACTTCGTGGCCGACCTCGTGCGCCGGCGCGTGCCGGTCGCCGTCGGCACCTCGGCCTCGTCCTACGACGTGGATCATCTCCTGCGCGGCATCGGGCTGCTCCACCACTTCCCCGTGGTGGTGACCGCGGACGACGTGACCCGCGGCAAGCCCGATCCCGAGGTCTACACGCTGGCCGCGCGACGGCTGCGGGCCGACCCCGCCGCCTGCCTCGTCTTCGAAGATTCCGTGGTGGGCATCCACGCCGCGCGGGCGGCGGGCATGCGCGCGATCGGGGTCGCGACCGCCTATCCCGCCGAAGAGCTCCACGCGGCCGGGGCCCATCGCGTCATCGACCACTTCGAGGGCTTCGGGTGGGAATCGATCGACAGCCCGTAGCAGCCTAGCGCGCGAACGTCACGCAGGCCACGCCTGCCAGCACCACCGCGGCGCCCACGAGCCGGCGCCCGAGCCCAGCCTCCCCCAGCCAGAGCCAGCCGATCAGGACCGAGAGCACGATGGACGATTCGCGCGCCGCCACCACGTAGCCGGTCTTGGCGAGGCGAAACGCGAAGAGTACGAGGAGATAGCTGGTGAGGTTCAGCGTGGACGCCACCAGGATGGCGCGCCAGTTCACGCGCCACTCGTCGACGAACGCCGCGCGGGCGCGCCACACAACGGGGGCGAGGAGCAGGGTCATCCCCACACCGAGGAGTCCGAGATACGGGAGCGGATGGAGGCGCGAAACGCCAACCTTGTCCACGAGCGAGTAGGCCGCGATGGTGAGGCCGGTGAGAACGGCCCAGCCGGTGCCGCGGGCGAGGCGGCCAGGCCCCCTCACCCTCCCCTCTCCCCCTGAGGGGGAGAGGGTTGAGGTAGCGAGGCTGATGGCGGCGATGCCGGCGACAATGAGCGCGACGCCCAGCGCGCCGAGCGGGGACGGGCGCTCGTCGAGGAGGAACAGGGCGATCACGGGGACGAGCGCGACGCCGAGGCCCCGGGCGATCGGATAAACGAGCGAGAGATCGCCGCCGGACGCGTAGCCGCGCGCAAGCGCGTAGAAGTAGGCGGCGTGGATCAGGGTGGTCGCAATGACAAACGGGACCGCCGACGCCGGGATGCCCTCCACCGGCACGTAGCGCAGGCCCAGCGGCGCCAGCACGAGCGTCGCGAGGGCCACCGAGGACCAGAGGAACGCGATCGGGTGATGGGCGCGCTTGGCGAGCGCGTTCCAGGCGGCGTGGATGACGGCGGCGGCGAGCACCAGCGCGAGCGCGCGCCCGGACATGAGAGGCAGTCTAGCGCGGGCCCTCTCGCGCGAGGCCAAGGTGTTTGCGCCCGCCGCCGCTTCGGTGTACGCTGCCCCCGCCGCGAACGCGCGCGCCCCACGGCGCGCACGCGCGATCACCGGGCAGACCCTTCAGCGTCGAGGAGGAACATCCATGCGCGATGTGTCACGTCGAGCGTTTCTCGGTACCGCCACGGTGGCCGCCGCGGGAGCGGCGGCAGGCCCGTGGATCCGGCCGGCGCACGGCCAGGCCCAGACTATCAAGATCGGGATCCTGTACGACCATACCGGTCCCTTCTCCGCCGCCGGCTCGCTGAACTGCTGGCGCGGGGCCAAGATGATGATCGATTATGTGAACGAGCGGGGCGGCGTCCTCGGCAAGTACAAGATCGTCCAGGTGGATGGCGACAGCCAGTCCAAGGCCGAGGTCGCCATCAACGAGGCGGAACGCCTCCTCAACGTCGAGAAGGTGGACATCCTCGCCGGCGTCTATTCCAGCGCTCACGCGGTGCCGCTCGCCGAGAAGGTGGACAAGCAGAAGCGCTTCCTGTGGATCACTACCGCCATCTCGTCGAAGGTGTTCGACGGGCGGAACCTCCAGTACACCTTCCGGCCGCAGCCAACGGGCATCCAGTTCGGCGAGCTGTCCGTCGCCTACATCGCTGACTACAGCCAGGACAAGCTAAAGAAAGCCGCGAAGGACCTGCGCCTGGCCATCATCTACGAGGACGGCGCCTACGGGACGGACGTGGGGCTGGGCAACGAGCTCAAGGCCAAGGAGCTGGGGCTGAACGTGGTCCTCAAGGAGGGCTACTCGATCAATGCCCCGGATCTCTCCTCGCTGGTGACCAAGCTCCGCTCGACGCGGCCGGACGTGCTCTACCACACCGGCTACAACCCCGACATCTCGCTCTTCCTCCGCCAGGCCAAGGAGCAGGGGCTGCGCGTGCGCGCCTACATCGGGCACGGCGCGGGCCACAGCCAGCTCGACAAGCTCAAGGAAGCCTTCGGCAAGGAGGTCGAGTGGTTCCACACCCTCGACCCCATCGCCTCGCAGCTCCTCGACGCGAAGAAGCTCAAGCCCGGCGTGGGCGAGCTCACTGCCGAGATGGTCAAGCGCTACAAGGCCCTCTACGATCCCAACGTGCAAACCAACGCCATCGCGCCCCACGTGTCCATGGGCTTCAACAACATGTGGGTCCTCCTCAACGACATCCTGCCGCGCGCCATTCAGAAGCACGGTGGCTTCGGGCCCGATGCCCTCGCCAAGGCCGCGCGGGAGACGGACATCCCCGAGGGCGGCACCATGCAGGGCTACGGCGTGAAGTTCCTCCCGGCGGGCCACCGTTTCGCCGGCCAGAACGAGCGCGCCTATCCCGCCGTCTTCCAGATCATCGAGAGCAAGTTCGAGCTCGTCTATCCCAAGGTCGTCGCCACCGCGGAGCCCGTGCTGCCGCTGCCGGCGTCCTCGCCGTTCGCCGCTCGCTGAGCGAGCGCGCCCGCCCGTCCCGGGTCGCGCCCCTGCCGGCGCGTCCCGGGGCGGACTCCGTCCCGTGCTGACCATCACCGGGCTCACCAAGCAGTTCGGGGGCTTCACCGCCCTCAGCGCCGTGTCCTTCACCGTCCGCGAGGGCGAGATCCTCGGCCTCATCGGGCCCAACGGCTCCGGCAAGACCACGCTGTTCAACTGCGTGTCGGGCGCGCTCACGCCGACGGCGGGCTCCATCCGCTTCCGCGACCACGAGATCGGCGGGCTCACGCCGGACCGGGTCTGCCACCGCGGCATCGCGCGCACGTTCCAGATCCCGCGACCGTTTCGGAAGCTCTCCATCCTCGAGAACGTGGCGGTGGCCGCCCACTACGGCGCGGAGACGCGCAGCGCGGAGGCGGCCGCGCGGGCGCGCGCCGCCGAGATCTTGCGCCTGGTGGGTCTGCCCGCCGACGCAGATGCCGCCACCACGCTCCTCGGCGCGGGCGGCCTGAAGAAGCTCGAGCTGGCGCGCGCGCTCGCCACCGGGCCGCGGCTCCTCCTGGCCGACGAGAGCCTGGGCGGCCTCGACCACGCCGAGATGGCCGGAGCCGCCGAGATGCTGCGGCGCATCCGTGGCGAGCTGGGGATCACCATCGTGTGGGTCGAGCACATCATGGCCACCCTCATGCGCGTCGTGGACCGCGTGATCGTGCTCGATCACGGCGAGAAGATCGCCGAGGGGCTTCCCCGCGAGGTAGCCGACGACCCCAAGGTCATCGAGGCCTATCTCGGGGACAAGGTCGCGCTGGAATGAGCATGCTCGAGCTGCGGAAGATCACCGCCGGCTACGGTCAGTTCACCGCGCTCTGGGACGTGGACCTCTCCGTGGCCCCCGGCGAGTCGGTGGCGGTCGTGGGGCCCAACGGCGCGGGGAAGACCACCCTCATGCGCGTGATCTCCGGGCTCATCGTCCCGCGCGCGGGCGACCTCGCCTTCGAGGGCGCCTCCCTCGCCGGCCGGCCCGCCCACGAGATCGTGGCTCACGGCATCGCGCACGTGCCCGAGGGCCGCCGTCTCTTCCCCGCGCTGACAGTGGCCGACAATCTCAAGATGGGCGCCTACCTGCCCGCAGCGCGCGCCCACTTCGCGGAGAGCCTCGCGCGCGTCTTCACCCTCTTCCCCGTGCTGGCGGAGCGGCGCACCCAGCGTGCGGGCAGCATGTCGGGCGGCGAGCAGCAGATGCTCGCGCTCGGACGCGCCCTCATGTCGCGGCCCAAGATCATCCTGCTCGACGAGCCTTCGATGGGACTCGCTCCCGTGATGGTGCTCCGCCTCTTCGACCTGATCCGGCGTGTGCGTGAGGAGGGCTACACCATCCTCGTGGTGGAGCAGAACGTGCGGCAGGTGCTGAAGCTCGTGGACCGCGCCTACCTCCTCGAGGTGGGCCGCATCCGCATGGAGGGTCGCGCCGCCGACCTCTCCGAACATGACTTCATCCGGAAGGCATACGTGGGTTTGTGAAATCTTGAGGCGCCGCCAACCGTGATCGACCCCATCTTCCTCGCAGAGGCCGCGGTGAACGGCATCCTCCTGGGCGGCATCCTCGCCCTGCTCGCGCTGGGCCTCAACCTGATCTTCGGCGTCATCGACATCGTGTGGATCGTCTACGTGGACCTCGTCATGCTCTGCATGTACGCGATGTACTTCCTCGTGCAGGTGTACGGCTGGCCGGTGTGGGCGGCCGGGCTCGCCTCCCTCGCCATCGGCGCCCTCCTCGGCGTGGCCGTGCACCTGCTCATCATCACGCCCATCCTCTCGAGCCCGCCCGTGAACCAGCTCCTCGCCACCGGAGGGCTCCTCTTCTTCGTCCAGTCCTTCGCCACCTTTCTCTGGACCACCGATCATAAGAGCGTCCGGCTGTCCCTGCCCTCCTACGAGGTGGGGGGAATCTTCCTGCCCGCCGCCCGTCTCATCCCCTTCGCCATCTCGGTGGTGGCGATGATCGCGCTCTACCTCTTCCTCACCCGCACCTACATGGGCACCGCCATCCGCGCCGTCTCGCAGGACCGCGACGCGATGCGCCTCATGGGCGCCAACCCGCAGCGCGTGTACATCGTCACGTCCGCGGTGGGCGGCCTCATGGCGGGCCTGGCGGGCGCGCTCCTCATCTTCCAGTACTCGGTGCATCCCTTCTTCGGGGGCCAGTTCGGGCCGCTGACCTTCATGATCTGCGTGCTCGGCGGGCTGGGCAACATGGTGGGCGCCTTCGTCGCGTCGTTCATTATGAGCGAGATCATCTCCATCGCGGGGGTGATCTGGTCGACGGAGATGGGGTACGTGATCGCGTTCGTGGTCTTCATCGTGATGATCTTCGCCCGCCCTGGCGGGATCATGGCGAAGCGACAGTGAGCGCGGGTCGCGTCGCCGGAGGCGTCCTCCTCGCCGTCCTCGTGGCCGGCCCGTTCCTGCCGCTCGGGGTCACCCGCGAGTACACCATCCACGTCGCCGTCCAGATCTTCATCTGGTCCTTCATCGCCGGAGCCTGGGCGCTCATGGGCCGCTTCGGACTCGTTTCCCTGGGCCACGGGGCCTTTCTCGGGCTGGGCGCCTACACGTCCACGCTGCTGTGGAACTTCTATGGCCTCACCCCGTGGATCGGGGCGGTGGCGGCGGTGGTCCTCACGGCGCTGTTCGCGCTCGTGGTCGCCTATCCGTGCTCGCGCTTCCAGGTGGTCGGCCACTACTTCGGCCTCGTCACCCTCGCAGTGGGCGAGGTGATCCGCCTCCTCATCATCGCTGAGCGCGACTGGACGGGCGGCTCCCTCGGCGTCTCCGTCCGCTCCGCGGTGGGCGATAGCGTGTGGGCCATCCAGTTCGCCGACAAGCGCGTGTTCTACTATGGCGCGCTCGTGCTCTGGCTGGGCGGCCTCTGGGTCTGGCACCGCCTCGACCGCTCGATGGCCCGCTCGGCGATGGAGGCGATCGGCGAGGATGAGACCGCCGCCGCCTCGGTGGGCATCCACGTGAGCCGCTTCAAGATGGCGATCACCGCGCTCTCCGCCGCCCTCACCGCGCTGGGCGGCGTGGCGTACGCGCAGTACATCGCCTACGTCAACCCGGACACGCTCTCCGGCATCGGCGTGTCGCTCCGGATCGTGTTCGCGGTGGTGCTCGGCGGGATGTACTCCCTCCTCGGGCCCACCGTGGGCACCGCGCTCACCATTGCCCTCGGTGAGGTCCTCCGGATCGGCTTCGGGCTCAAGTTCATCGGCATGGCGGAGACGATCTACGGGCTCCTCCTCGTGGTCTTCATCATCTTCCTCCCCTCGGGGATCTACGGCAGCCTCCGCGACGCCCTCCGCCGCCGCGCCATTCCTCCCGCCGCACCCGGCGCGCCCGTCAAGGCGCCCGTGTAAGGGTCCGCGCGCTGGCCAAGCCCGCGTCGCTCGGGCATAATGGCCGCGGTCCCCAGGAGGTGGCGCATGGGTCGGTGGAGCGTGTTTCCCGACGACGTGGAGGCCCCCAAGGCCGCATCGAAGCTGGCCGAGCAGATCGAGCACGACGGCGGCGCCGTGCTCAGCGTGTACCGCGAGCCCATCGGCGAGCACTGGCAGATCTTCTGCCTGCTGCCCTCGGCGAAGGTCGAGGCCACGCCGTATCAGCGCGATCCCTCGCCCACTCACGTGAAGCGCCTGCTCGAGTGCGTGAAAAAGATCGATCGCTTCGTGGACCCCATCGTGGTGATGTCCCCCGAACCGGGGCGATACTGGACCCCGAACGGAAATCACAGGAGAATTGTTCTCGAGAAGCTCAAGGCCAAGGTGGTGCCCGCCATCGTGGTGGCGGAAGCGGAGGTCGCCTATCAGATCCTCGCGCTGAACACGGAGAAGGCCCACAACCTCAAGGAGAAGTCGCTCGAGGTGATCCGCATGTACAAGGGCCTCGTCAAGGAAGAGCCGGACTCGGGCGAGGAAGCCTACGCCTTCCAGTTCGAGGCGCCCCACTTCATCACGCTGGGCCTCCTCTACGAGCGCAACAAGCGCTTCTCCGGCGGCGCCTTCGCGCCGATCCTGAGGCGAGTGGACAAGTTCCTCAAGGGGCACTTCCCCAAGACCCTCGGCGAGCGCGAGGAGCGGGCGGACATGGTGGCGGAGGCCGACGAGGCGCTCGGCAAGGTGGTCGCGAAGATCAAGAAGCGCGGGATCAACCATCCCTACGTGAAGAACTACGTCCTCGCCCGGACGACGCCGCTCACCCGGCAGCGGAAGACCCTGCCCTCCTTCGAGCAGACGTTCAAGAAGCTCGTGGCGAATCTGGAGGAGTTCGACACTTCCAAGGTGCGCTACGAGGACGTCCAGCGGGCCGGTATCATGGCCGCGCCGGCGGCGAGCTAGCGATGGCGGTGCCCAAGCTTTCCGACGAGCACGTGCAGTCGCGGCTGCGCGAGTTGCCCGCCTGGTCGCTTCGAGCGGGAAAGCTTCATCGCGAGTACACCTTCCCGGACTTCGTGGCCGCCTTCGGCTTCATGACCGAGGTGGCCCACGCCGCCGAGGCGCTGGAGCATCATCCCGAGTGGTTCAACGTCTGGAACCGCGTCACCGTGGACCTCAACACCCACGACGCGGGCGGGCTGACCGAGCTGGACTTCTCCCTCGCCGCCCGCATGGATGCGCTCGCCGTCGCCGGGCCCCACCGGCGGCTTCCGGACGCCCCCAGCGCCTGACCGTGCGCGGGCGCGTCGTCGTCGTCACCGGCGGCACCGGGGCCCTCGGCCAGTCCATCTGCCTCACCTTCCTGGCCGCCGGCGCCACCGTCTGCGCGCCGTACGTGGTGAAGGAGGAGGAGGCGGCGCTGCGGGGGCGCGTCGGGTCCGCCGACGCCGCGCGCCTGGAGATGGCGCCCTGCGACGTCACCGACGAGGCGGCCGTCGCCGCCTACGCGGCCGAACTCATCGGGCGCCATCGACGCATCGACGTGCTCGTGAATGCCGTCGGGGGATTCGCGGGGGGCGACCTCGCCTCCACGCCGCTGGCCGAGTGGAACCGAATGATGACGCTCAATCTCAGCACCGCGGTGGTGGCCTGCCGCGCGGTGCTGCCCACCATGACGGCCGCGGGCTGGGGCCGCATCGTCAACGTCGCCTCGCGCGCGGTGGTGCCGCCGCAAGGTGGGTTCATCGCCTACACCGTCTCCAAGGCGGCGGTGATCACGCTCACCCAAGCGCTGGCGCAGGAAGTGCGCCCGCAGGGGATCACCGTGAACGCGGTGCTGCCGAGCACGATGGACACGCCCGCGAATCGGCGCGCCATGCCCGATGCCGACCGCTCCGGCTGGGTGAGCACCGAGGCGGTAGCCCGCGCCATCGTGTTTCTCGCGTCGGAGGACGCGGCCGCCGTCACGGGCGCGGCGCTGCCCGTGTGAGGTTATAATTCTCGCCGTGACCGTGCCCGCTCGACTCCTCGCCGCCGCCCTCGTCCTCACGCTCGGCGCCGGCTGCGCATCCCAGCAAGCCGCCGCGCCCGCCCCGGCGCGGCCCGCCACCGCCGCCGCGACATCGGGGGAGCTCGTGCCCCCCACCCGCCAGGTACTCCCTAACGGGATGCGCCTCATCTACCAAGACCACCGCGCCTCCGACATCGTCGCCGTGTATCTCTGGGTCGGCGTCGGGGTGCGCTACGAGAAGCCGGACGAGCTGGGCTACGCCCATTTCCAGGAGCACATGCTCTTCAAGGGCACGGACAAGTGGGGGCCGGGCTACATCGATCGCGCGGTCGAAGGAGTGGGCGGCCGGTCGAACGCCGTCACGTCGTTCGACTACACCACGTTCTACATCGTGGTCCCGCGCGAGGCCACCGACACCGCCATCGAGCTGCTCCACGACATGGCCTTCCGCTCCGCCTTCGACCCCGCCGAGGTCGGCCGGGAGCGCGAGGTGATCTTCGAGGAAGCGCGCATCGAGGCCGACAACCCCCGCACCGCCATCGTCCGCCAGCTCTACGGCATGGTGTTCGAGGGCCATCCCTACGGCCGGCCCGTGCTCGGCATTCCCGAGACCATGAACAATGCCGATCGCGAGAAGCTCCGCGCCTTCAACCAGCACTACTACACGCCGGAGAACATGTCGCTGGTGGTGGTGGGCCCGGTGGACCAGAGCGCGGTACGCGCAACGGTGGACCGCACGTTCGGCCGCATGCCGCGGCGGGGCTACGTGGCCGCGCCCGTCCCCGCCCCGCGAGCCGTCACGAGCGTGATGCGGAAGGACGTGGAGCGGCCCGAGCAGCAGGCGCTGCTCGCCCTGGGGTGGCCGGCGCCGCGCTCGGACGATCCCGACGGCTTCGCGATCGACCTCCTCGCCTCCATCCTCGCCGGCACCGAGTCGAGCCGCCTCGCCCGCCGCCTCCGCGACGAGGAGCGGCTCGTCACCGGCGTCAACATGAGCTACGCCGCGCTGGTGGCGGGAGGCATCGTGTCGCTGCGCGCCGAGCTCGAGGCCAAGGATCTCGCGCGCGCCGAGCAGGTCATCCTGGAGGAAATCGCCAAGATCCAGGAGAGCGGGCCGACCGAGGAAGAGCGCGTGCTCGCGGTGACCAAGTTCGAGTCCGAGCACGCCTTCTCGGTGGAGACGTCCGAGGGTCTCGCCAATGCCTATGGCATCGCCGAGACGACGTGGACCCTGGAGGAGGAGCTGCGCTACGTGGACCGGCTCCGCCAGGTCACCCGCGAGCAGATCCGCGACGTGGCCCGGCGCTTCCTCTCGCCCACGGCGTACGCGCGTCTGGCCTTCCTGCCCCGGAAGGGACAATAGCCGATGCGCCGCCGCGCCTTCCTCGCCGGGCTGGGCGGGCTCGCCGCATCGGCGGCGGCTCCACGCGCTGCGCGCGCGCAGGCCCCCGCCGCGCAGACCGTGGCCCGCACGCGGCTCCCCAACGGCTTCACGCTCCTCGTGCGCGAGAACCCGACCGCGCCGGTGGTGGCGATGTCCCTGCTGACCCGCATGGGGACGCGCTGGGAGACGCCCGCCGACGCCGGCATCTCCAACCTGCTCCAGCTCATGGCGGTGCGGGGGACAGAACGGCTGGACGGCGGCCAGATCGTCGAGGCCGCCGATCGCATGGGCGGCAGCATCGACGCCTACGGCGACGTGGACAACGCCGAGATCCCCGCCACCGCGCTCTCCCGCCACGCCGCCGAGATGCTGGATCTTGTCGCCGACATCGCGCTCACACCGACAATCCCCACGGGCACCACCGGCGCCGTGCGGGACTTCATCCTGAACCAGATCCGGAACCGCGGCGACAAGCCCTACGACGTGGCGCTGGACACCCTCCTGGCGCGCCTGTACGGCTCCAACGGCTATGCCTGGAGCCCCACCGGACGGCGCGAGAGCGTCGAGCGCATGACTCGCGACACGCTCATCGGGCAGTACCGACGCTTCTACGTGCCGAGCGAGATGTTCCTCGGGGTGAGCGGTCAGGTGCGCGCGAGCGAGGTGCTGGCCCAGGTGCAGAAGCGCTTCGGCGGGATGCCGGCGGGGCCGCGACCTCCGTTCAGCCCCGCGCCCCTGCCGCCCATGGCCGTCTCCCGCGAGGTCCTGGAGGTGCCGGGCGCGCAGGCGCAGATCCTCGCCGGCGGCCACGCCCCCAGCATGACCGAGTCCGATCACGCCGCGGTGAAGGTGCTGGGCGCCATTCTCGGCGGCGGGCTCGCCGCCCGCTTCTTCTCGGAGCTGCGCGACAAGCAGGGGCTCGCCTACACCACCGGTCTGATCTATCCCGCCCGCGTAGACCGCGCCTACGTGCTCGCCCAGCTGGGCACGGCGCCGGAGAACGTCGAGCGGGCCGAGGCCGCGCTCGGCGAGCAGCTCACGCGCATCCAGCGCGAGCCCGCGACGGCGGAGGAGATCCGGGTGGCGAAGGCCTACATCCTCGGCAACCTCGCCATGGATCGCCGCACCAACGCGCGCCAGGCCTGGTACCTCGCCTCCTACGAGGCGGCAGGAGTGGGCCAGGAATTCCTCGACCGCTACAGCGCGGACGTCAAGAAGGTCACCGCGGCCGACGTGCAGCGGGTGGCGCAGCGCTACCTCGGGACGCTCCGCACCGTCATCGTCCGCCCGCCCAAGCCCTAGCCGAGGAAGTCGGGGAAGGCGCGCAGCACGCGGTCGGGGCGGACGAGGCTCCCCTCGGGCAAGCCTCGACCGGGTCCATCGATCCAGGCCGCGCGGAGCCCGAGGCGCTGTGGTGCCGCCACGTCCCACTCGAGATGGTCGCCCACCATCCAGGCGGCGGCCGGCGCCACCGCGAGCGCGCCGAGCACGTGCCGGTACACGGCCTCATCCGGTTTGCCCACGCCGAACTCACCCTCGATCACGATGGCGTCGAAGTAGCGGGCGAGGTCGTAGCGCTCGATCTTCCGCCGCTGCTGGCGCTTGTCGCCGTTGGTGACGAGCGCGAGCGGCACGCCGCGCTCCCGCAGGCGGCCCAGCGCGTCTCGCACGCCCGGGAAGAGATCCATCCGCTCCCAGCGGCTCGCCGCGAAGGCCTCCGCAATCCCGCCGGCGAGCCCGTCGCCGCGGTGGCCGACGCCTTCGAGCGCGTGCGTCACGATCTTGGTCCACGCGCCCATCATGTCGGTGCGCTCGCGCCGGTGGCGCTCCGGGTCGTCCCAGAACCAGCGGCGCGAGCGGCCGAGGGCGGCGACGAGCCGCTCGGCATCGACGCCGGCGGGCGCCGCCACCGTACGGCAGGCGCCCGCCCAGCAGTCATCCACCCCGCCTGAGTAGTCGAGCAGGGTGTCGTCGAGATCGATGAGCAGCGCCTTCATGCGGTCTCCTCGCCCTGCCCGAACGGAGGAAGCTCGGGGCGGCACACCGCGCGGAAGTTGCACCAGCGGCAGATGCGCAGGTCCTCGGCGCGCTCGAAGTCGGACTCGTCGGCGAGATTGCGCACGGGATCGCGGAGGTAGGCGCGCATCGAGCGGGTGGAGAGGCGGATATGCTCGCGCACGCGGTCGAGAATGGCGGCATCCCAGGGATGCGCGGTCACCTTGCCCTCGCGGAGATTCACCTCCAGAAGGTCCACGCGCGCGGGATCGACACCCAGCACCTCCCGCGCGTAGAGAGCGTAGCCCCCGAGCTGCAGGGAAGCGTCCCCGCCGTTGCCGCCGGTCTTCCAGTCCACCAGCTGCAGGCGGTCGGCCGTGCTCCAGTAGCCGAAGTCGGGCGCGGCGAACACGCGCGTGCCCTCGAACTCGAAGGCGTTGATGTCCTCGATCAGCACCCAGCGCTCGGTAGGGGTCGCCTTGATGTCGACCAAGAGGGGCAGCCGGTGAAAGTTCCGCAGGCAGCGGACGACGTTGTCGCGGATGGCCTGCCACTCCGCGTCGCGGACGGGCACCGCGTACTCGTGCTCGAAGAGGCCCGTGCGTTTGGGCGCGTCGCGGTAGATGCCCGCGCGGGAGCCCTTCCATTCCTCGCGCATCTGCCGCACCGTGCTCTCGATCAACGAGGTTTCCGAAAGCCCGTACCCGTCGCGCATGGCCAGGAGCGCGCGCTCGATGGTCTCGTGGACGAGGCGGCCCGCCCACATCTGCCGGGTGCCGAGCTGCTTGAGGACGTAGAGGAGACGGGTGCGCGGATCCGAGCCCGCGTCCCATCCGCCCCAGGCGCCGTAGTACTGGAAGAAGTAGCGGCGGCGACAGTCCTGGAAGGCGTTGTCCCGGGTCCGGGACCACGAGAACTCGTTGACGAGATCGGCCACGGGGCCAGAATACCAGGGTTGGGCTCCGGGGCCTCGTGGTCAGGTTGACGCGGAGCCCCGCTGTGGTACCCTCCGCCCCGACTCGTCCCCGGCACGATGCTGTCCGAGCACTTCACCTGTACGTCGAGGCCTGACGGACTCGAAGAGGAGGAGCGCGACGATGTGTCAGATCGTTCCCGCCTACCGTGGTCGCCGTGTGTCGGCTCCAGAGGAGCGCGTGTCGGGGCTCGATCGCCGCGACTTCCTCAAGCTCGCGGGCGGTGCCGCCGTCGCGCTGGCCGCGGCGCCCGCCTGGGCGCAGACGGCCAAGGTCGAGGTGCACTGGCTGGGTCAGGCCGCGACCAAGCTGACCACGCTCACGGGCAAGGTCATCGTGATCGATCCGTTCATCACCAACAACCCGAAGACCCCGCCCGCGCTGAAGAACCTCGACGCGCTGGGCAAGGTGGACGTGATCCTGCTCACCCACGGCCACGGCGATCACGTGGGCGACGTCGCCGAGCTCGCCAAGCGCACGGGGGCGACGGTGCTCGGGCCCGCCGGCCTCATGTCGACCATCGTCGACCTCGGCTGGGTGACGCCGGAGAAGGCGGTGCGCTTCGGCAAGGGCGGGCGGGTGAATCCGATGGGCCCGCAGGTCACCATCACCCAGGTGCGGGCCGAGCATTCCTCGGAGGTGACGGTCACCGACCCGACGACGAAGAAGTCCACCACCTATCCCGGCGGGGAGCCCTGCGGCTTCATCGTCGAGTTCGAGAACGGCTTCAAGCTCTACCACATGGGCGACACCGGCCTCTTCGGCGACATGCGGCTGATCGGCGAGTACTACAAGCCCGACCTGATCATGGTCCCCATCGGCGGGCACTTCGTCATGGATCCGCGCGACGCTGCCTATGCTACGCGCGAGATGCTCAAGCCGCGCTTCGCCATTCCGTTCCACTACGGCACGTTCCCGGTGCTCAAGGGCACGCCGCAGGAGTATCAGGCCGCTCTCGGTGCCTCCACCGCGCAGGTGTTCCCGATTAGCCCAGGCGACAAGCTGACGTTCTAGTTACCCCTCATTGCCAAGGTGACCGGCAGGCGTGCCGCCCGGATCGCGGGCGGCACGCCGCCGGCGGCGCCGATGGCGAGGGCCCACAGAATCCCCTGACCGAAGAGGGCGCCCGTCACCCGGAAATCAAACGCGACCTGGGAGAAGGTGTCGAAGTTCAGCGTGGAGAGTGAGGCGCCGTCGCAGTAGAGGTACGCGAGACCACCCCCGAGGGCCCCGCCCACGAGCGCCAGGACCAGCGACTCGATGAGGACGGAAACCACGACCGGCGTGCCGCCGAACCCGATCGCGCGCAGGGTGGCGATCTCCACCTGGCGGCTGGCGATGGCTGAGTACATGCAGTTGAGCGCGCCGAACATCGCCCCCACTGCCATGAACGCGGCCACCGTGTAGCCGAGCACGTTGATCAAGGTGGACAGCACCCGCGACTGCTTGGCGTAGTATTCCGGCTCGCGGAGGACGGTGATGGACAGCCGCCGATCCCGCGCCATCGCGGTGGTCAGGGCCTCCAGGCCGGCGGCTGAGCCGTCCACGAGCCGCGCGGTGACGGACTGGAAGCCGGTGCGCCGGAACGCGGACGCGGCCACCTCGGCGTCGGCCCAGATCTCGGACTCGTGGACGTCGCCGCCGCTTGCGAAGATGCCCACGACGGTCCAGTCGCTGTCGCGGAACGCGATGCGGGAGCTGACCTCCAGCCCTTCGAACTGGCGGGCCGCTCGCCGACCCACGATCACCTCGCGCACCCCCGGCGCGAAGCGGCGGCCTTCCACGAGCGCCACCTCGTCCCGGATCGCGAAGGCGGCCGGCTGCACCCCGCGGAAGGGCACGTTGTTGGGATCGGTCTGTCCGCGGCGGGGCAGGTCCACCATGACCACGAGCTCGGCGGATGCTTGGGGGCGGCCGCTCGCGTCGCGGGCGACGGCGGGCAGGCTTGCCACGAGCTGGGTCTGATCCCGCGAGATCCCGCTCGACATCTCCGCGTCGGAGCCCGCCCGCAGCATGATCACACGATCGCCGCGCCCCGTGCTCGCGAGGGTGTGGCGGAATCCTTCCGCCATCGAGAGCACCGCCACCAGCACGCCCGCCACTCCCGCGATGCCCACGATGACCACCAGCGACGTCCCGAGGCGCTGGGGGAGGTTGCGCAGGTTCACGAGCGTGATCATCGCGATCTGATGGAGCGTGCGCATCACCGGTGCCCCGCGAGCGCGTCCACGATGCGCAGCCGGCGCGCCCGCCACGCGGGAGGCACCCCGACGGCGACGGCAAGCGCGGCGGCCACGGCGACGGCGGCCACCCACGTGCCGGGATCCACGAAGAGCGGCGGGAACCGGCCGCCCGTGGACTGGTTCAGAAAGGGCAGCATCGCGACGGCGGCGGCCATGCCCGCCCCGCCCCCGATGACGAGCAGCAGCGCGGCCTCCGCAAGGACCAAGGCGGTGACGCGCGCGTCGGAGAACCCGAGCGTCTTGAGGATGGCCAGCTCGGGGACGCGCTCCCGGATGGACTGGGCCATGGTGTTCCCGGTGAGAATGAGGATGGTGAAGAACACCGCGGCGAGGATGCGCGAGATGAGGGCCCCGATGTCCCCGATCTGCTTTGCGAAGCCAACCGCGAACTCCTTCTCGGGCTGGGTCTTGGTCTCGTCGGGGGAGTTCGCGAACACGCGGTCGATGGCGGCGGCGACGCCGCGGGCCGCCCCGGGGTCGGCCACGCGCACGATGTACCAGCCGGTGCGGCCCTTGCCGAACTGCCGCGCCTCGTCGAAGTGCGCGACGTTGATGAGCACGACGTCGGTATTCCCCTGTACCGCCGGATCCTCGGCGTCGATCGTCCCCACGAGGTCGAACTCCCAGGCCATGCTGCCGTCGGCCTTGGGATGGATCTCCGACGCGATCGGCAGCTTCTGGCCGACCTTCCAGCCGAAGCGCTCGACGAGGCGGCGGCCCGCCACCGCGCCGGTGCGTGTCTTCGCAAAGGCCTCCCGCTGCGCGGGGGCGATGTCGAACTCCGGGTACATGTCGAGATAGCGCGCGGGGTCCACCGCGAACACCGGGAAGGCGTTGCTCTCGTTCTGGTACTTGGCGCCGAACCACTCCGCGCTCGCCGCACCCACAACACCGGGCACCCCCTCGATCCGGCGCAGGTAGGATATCGGCAGCAGCTCGATGAGGGAGTAGCGCGCGGTGGTGAGCAGGCGCTTGTCGTCGGCGGAGTCCGCCCCGGACTCGAAGGCGGTGGTGACCGCCTGCAGCAGCCCGAACAGCATGAACGCCACCGTGACCGAGAGCAGGGTGAGGATGGTACGCGTCTTCTTGCGGAAGAGCCCGGCGAGCAGCAGCGGCACGTAGCGCATCGGGGATCAGTCCGCGAGGGTGCCCTTGTCCAGGTGGAGCTGGCGCTGCGCATGATCGGCGGCCTTGGGATCGTGCGTCACCATCACCACGGTGGTGCCGTGATCGCGGTTGAGCATCTGTAATAGCCCCAGCACCTCGTCGGCGGTGCCGCGATCGAGATCGCCGGTGGGTTCGTCGCACACGAGCAAGAGCGGATCGGTGACGATGGCCCGGGCGATCGCGACGCGCTGCTCCTGCCCGCCCGACAGCTCCTTGGGCTTGTGCCGCGCCCGGTCCTCGAGCCCGACCAGCGCCAGCGCGATGGTCGCCCGCGCCCGCCGCTCCGACGCGGGCAGATCGGTGAGGAGCAGCGGCAACTCCACGTTGCGCTGCGCGGTGAGCACCGGGAGGAGATTGTAGAACTGGAACACGAAGCCCACGTTGGCGGCCCGCCAGCGCGACAGCTCGCCGCTGGAGAGCTGGTCGATGCGGACGCCGTCCACCGCGATGCTCCCCGCGGTGGGCGAGTCCAGCCCGCCGATGAGGTTGAGCAGCGTCGTCTTGCCCGAGCCGGAGGGCCCCATGAGCGCCACGAAGTCACCGCGCGGGATGTCGAGGTCGATGCCGTGCAGGACCTCGATGCGCTCGGTCCCCCGCTGATAGTGCTTGATCACCCCACGGATCTCGACGAGGGGCGCGGCCGCCGCCTCGCTCACGGCTTGTCGGCCAGCTTCACCGCGTCGCCGTCGCGCAGCGACTCCGGGGGCGCCAGCACCACGCGCTCACCCTCGCGCACCCCGCTGAGAATCTGGCGTCCGGCGGGGGACTCCGCGCCGAGGGTCACCGAGCGTCGCTGCACCCCGTCGGCGGTCACCACGAACACCACGCCGCCCTTGCCCGCGACCGCGGTGACCGCCTCCGGAGGAACGAGCACGCCCGGCGTCGCCGCGGGGCGCCGCACGCCGCCCGGCTCAAGGAAGGACACCCGCACCCCCATGTCGGGCACGATGCGGCCGTCCCGCGACTTGATGGCGACGCGGACCTTCACCGTCGCCTTGCTGCGGTCCGCGGTGGGGATGATGGCGATGACCTCGCCGGGAATCTTCCAGTCGGGATAGGCGTTCAGCATCGCCTCCACCGGCTGACCCGGGGTCACCCGGTTGATAAACGACTCGTTGACGTCCACCTGGATCTCCAGCGAGTCCATGTCCACGATCGTCCCGATGCCAGTGCGCGTGAAGCCGCCGCCCGCCGAGATGGGCGAGATCATCTCCCCCGGCTGGGCGGACTTGGCGACCACAATGCCCGCGAAGGGTGCCCGCACCACCGTGTTGTCGAGCTGCACTTTGGCCACATCCACCGTCTCCTGCGCTACCGCGATCTGCTCGCGGGCGGCGGCGAGGCGGGCGCGCAGCATGTCGCGCTGAGCGCGCGCCGCGTCCATCGACTGCTCGCTGACGAGCTGGCGGCCGTGGAGCTCGCTCTGCCGCGCGTAGTCACGCTCGGCCTGGGCGAGCATCGCCTCGATCTCGGCGAGCTGGGAGCGCGCGGCGCCGAGCTGCGCCTGGGCCAGCGAGAGCTGGGCGCGCGCCTCGGTGTCGTCGAGCCGCGCGAGCACCGCGCCCTCCGGCACCCGCATGCCCTCCTCGATCATCACCTCGACGATCTTGCCGGTGATCTTGGCGGATACGGTGGCCTGCCGCCGCGCGGTGACGTAGCCGCTGGCGTCCAGCACCGATCCCGCGCCGGACTCCCGCCCCGCCGGCCGCGCCACCGCGGTGCGCACCGTCGGTGGCGTGGCGCGGGCGGCGACGAACCAGCCCGCCCCCGCGAGCGCCAAGAGCGCCAGGGCGACGACGAAGTAGCGTCGCCCGCGCCGGCGCGGGACGGCGTCGGGCCCGCGCTCGCGGCGCAGCTGCTTGAGGAGCTCGGCCTTTTCCACGTCTTCAGTGTGCCATAGGCGGTAGGCTGACGCGTTGCGGCGGCCGCGACGCCGCTGTCTTGCGACCGGCATCCCCGCGTGATAAATTCGCCGCGTTTCCGGCCTCGTATCTCACCGTTCCGTCATCCACGCCGAGGAGGCGCCGCCATGCCGTTCGTGAACATCCGGATCTATGAGGGCTGGGGGAAGGAGCGGAAGGACGAGATCGCCCGGCGCGTCACCGAGGCGATCACCGACGTCACCAAGCTGCCGGCGCAGGCGGTGTGGGTGGTTGTCGAGGAAGTGGACCCGCCGGACTGGTACGTGGCGGGCAAGCCCGGGGAGCGGATGAAGAAGTGACCCTGGACGTCCGCGATCCCCGGCTCGGCGGCATCGTCGGTGCGCACATCGACTGCGAGCGCATCGCCACCGGCTGCCTCTTCACGGAGGGGCCGCTCTGGCACCCGACGGGCGAATACCTCCTCTGGAGCGACATGCCGGGCGATCACCTGCGGCGCTGGTCGAAAGCGGACGGCGTGACGACGTTCCGCAAGCCGTGCGACAAGTCCAACGGGCTCGCCTGGGATCGCCAGGGCCGGCTGCTCGCGTGCGAGCACGCCTCGAGCCGGGTGTCACAGACGGAGGCGGACGGCCGGCTCACGGCGGTGGCCACCCACTACGCCGGCAAGCAGCTCAACAGCCCCAACGACATCGTGTGCGCCGCCGACGGCGGCATCTACTTCACCGATCCCCCGTACGGCCGCGCGGAGTTCTACGGGGTCAAGCGCGAGCAGGAGCTCGCCTTCCAGGGCGTGTACCGCGCCGGCGCCGATCCCCGCTCGCCCACCCTCCTCGTGGACGACTTCGAGCGACCCAACGGTCTCTGCTTCTCTCTGGATCAGCGGCAGCTCTTCATCAACGACACTGCCCGCCAGCACATCCGCGTCTTCGACGTGCGGCCGGACGGCACCCTCGCGGGTGGCGCAGTGTGGGCGGAGACCAAGGGGGAGGGCAAGGGCGCGCCCGACGGGATGAAGCTCGACTCCGCCGGCAACGTATACTGCACTGGGCCTGGCGGCATCCACGTCTTCAGCCCAGAGGGCGTGGACCTCGGCGTCATCCAGGTGCCGGAGTACACCGCGAACTTCGCCTGGGCGAGGCCGACCTCCGGGCGCTCTTCATCACCGCGTCCACCTCCGTGTACAAGATCCGCACCGTGATCCCCGGCCTGGCCGCGCTCTAGAACGGCCGGCATGCGTGTCGTGACCCGTAACTTCTAAAGGAGGCAGGCTCATGCGTATTCGATTGCTCACGCTTCTCGTTGCCGGGCTTTTCGCGCTCCCGCTCA
>CAVVJF010000013.1:0-460333 GCA_963748485.1 uncultured Candidatus Rokubacteria bacterium | reverse complement strand
GAGGAGAACCTCCAGGCGCGCATCCGGGGCAACTACCTGATGGCGCTCTCCAACAAGTTCGGCTGGCTCGTCCTCACCACCGGCAACAAGAGCGAGATCGGGGTGGGGTACTCGACCCTCTACGGCGACATGGCGGGCGGCTTCGCGGTGATCAAGGACGTGCCGAAGACCCTGGTCTACGAGGTCTCCGCACACGCCAACGCGCGCGCCGGGCGCGAGCTCATCCCGCGCAGCATCTTCGACCGGGCGCCCTCCGCCGAGCTGCGCCCCGGACAGACGGATCAGGACTCGCTGCCGCCCTATCCGGTGCTGGACGCCATTCTCGAGGCGTATGTCGAGGGCGATCAGAGCCTGCCCAAGATCGTCGCCCGCGGTTTCGACGAAAGCACCGTACGCCGGGTGATCGCCCTGGTCGACCGGAACGAGTACAAGCGCCGGCAAGGCCCCATCGGGATCAAGATCACGCCCCGGGCCTTCGGGCGAGACTGGCGCCTGCCGATCGTGAATCACTTCCGGGAGTAAGAGCCCCGCGACTCCGACGGCCGGAGACGCCGTTGACACTGTCTCCGAAAACTGTCAACCCGCAACAAATCTGGTCGCGACAATTTTCGGTGGCCGTGGTGATGAGCCGCCCACGGTCGAGGCAATCCAGCGTGTTTCCAGAAGGTCGACACGCTTTGCAGGCTCTGCGTGGCGTGGTACACGCCTTGCTTCCCACACGGATGGCCTTGCGGCCGATTCCTTTGAGAAAAGGCGGGGCGAGTGAGCACTGAGCAGGTTCGTGACGTCGTGCCGGAACAGGACAACGCCCCGCCCGAGCGTGTGGTGGTCGGACTCGACAGCCTGCAGGACACCATCGCACGGCTCGCCAAGACCTTCGAGAGCGCACCCCGCCGTCGCGCCACGGACCTCCCACCCAAGCGCTACACCTCGAAGTTCGAGTACCTCGTCGAGCAGAACCTGATCAGCCAGCAGGACCTGGACTCCGCCATCGCGGAGGCGAAGCGCGCCTCCACCCACGTGGACCTGATCCTCATGCAGCAGTACAACGTCAGCAAAGCGCAGATCGGCCAGTCCTCCTCGGTCTTCTACCGGGTGCCCTTCATCGAGTTTGACGACCGCATCGTGGTCCCCCCCGATCTGCTGCGGGAGGTCAAGGTTGAGTACCTCAAGAAGAACTACTGGGTCCCGCTCAAGCGCGAGGCGGGGGCGGTGGTGGTGCTGGTCGACGATCCCCATGACCTCGCCAAGGTCGACAGCGTCGAGCGGGCCCTCAAGAACCAGAAGGTCAAGCTCGCGGTCGGCTTCCGGAGCGACATCCTCCGGTTCATCGCCATCGCGAGCGGCGAGCAGGCGCCCCGCGCGGGCAGCACCAGTCGATCCAGGACATCATCGGGACCCTCAGGGCGGAGGACGACGGCACCGCAGACTCCCACGACGTCGCCGAGGTCGATGAGAACGACAGCGCGATCGTGCGCCTGTCCGGGCAGGTCATCCTCGCCGCCTACCACGCGCGGGCGTCCGACATCCACGTCGAGCCCTACGGTCCGCAGAAGGACACCATCATCCGCTTCCGCGTCGACGGATCCTGCCAGGAGTACATGAAGCTGCCCGGCGCCTTCCGCCGGCCCCTGGTCGCACGCATCAAGATCATGTCGCGGCTGGACATCGCCGAGCGTCGGAAGCCCCAAGACGGCAAGATCAAGGTTGCCCTCCCCGATCGCGAGATCGAGCTGCGTGTTGCCACCATCCCCACCGCCACCGGCGACGAGGACGTGGTGATGCGGATCCTCGCCTCCAACGAGCCGATCCCCATCGACAAGCTCGGGATGAACGACCGCAACCTCGCCGAGGTGAAGCGGATCTCTCAGCGCCCGTACGGCCTCATCCTCTGCGTGGGTCCCACCGGCTCCGGCAAGACCACCACGCTCCACTCGGTGCTGGGCTTCATCAACAAGCCGGACCGAAAGATCTGGACGGCCGAGGACCCGGTCGAGATCACCCAGCACGGTCTGCGGCAGGTGCAGGTGAATCCCAAGATCGGCTTCAACTTCGCCTCCGCCATGCGCGCCTTCCTCCGCGCCGACCCCGACGTGATCATGGTCGGCGAGATGCGGGACGAGGAGACGGCCTCCGTCGGCATCGAGGCCTCGCTGACCGGCCACCTCGTGCTGAGCACGCTGCACACGAACAGCGCGCCGGAGACCGTCGTCCGCCTGGTGGACATGGGCTGCGATCCCTTCAACTTCTCGGATGCGATGCTCGGCATCCTCGCCCAGCGCCTGGTCAAGCGCCTGTGCGACGGCTGCAAGGAGAGCTACCGGCCCACGCCGGAGCAGTACGAGGAGATCGTCCAGGCCTACGGCCCCACGGAGTGGGGGGCGCTGGGGAAGACGAACGACTTCCAGCTCTATCGCGGCCGGGGCTGCGACAAGTGCGGCCAGTCGGGCTACAAGGGCCGGGCCGCCATCCACGAGCTTCTCGTGACCTCGGGGGAGATCAAGCGCCTGATCCAGACGCGGGCGCGCGCCACTGACGTCCTGGCCGTGGCGAAGACGGAGGGCATGACCACGCTCCTCCAGGACGGTCTGAGCAAGGCGCTCGCCGGTGTCACCGACGTCAAGCAGGTCAAGGCGGTCGCGAACGCCTAGCAGCTTGGCGAGGCGCAGCCGAAGGCGAGACGAGCGGATACATGATCAGACGCCTCGTGCAGCCAACCCTAACCGAAGGAGAACGATAGTGACGCCGAACAGCGTGGAGTGGACGGAGACGCGGGGCAAGGTGCAGAAGTGGATCGAGGATGGCCAGTATCTCGTGGGTCTCATTCCCGCTCTCGTCGAGGAGAACGAGCGGCTCCGGACCTCGCTCGAGTCCAGCGAGAAGGAGTTCGAACGGCTCCGGCAGGAAGTGACGCTGCTTCGCGGGGAGAGCGAGACCTACCGCAACGAGCGCGAGGACGTGGCCGACGCCCTCAACAAGTTCATGAACGAGATGCTCCAGCTCGTCAACGAGGTGGCGCAGAAGTTCCGGACCCCCGCACAGCGGGCCAAGAGCCCGTTCGAGCGGGAGGCCGCACGCGAGGGAACGCACCGGCCGATGATGTCGTAACGGACCCCGCCATGCGGGGCGGCCTCCGAGGCTGTCCGGTCCGGGCTCGGCTCGGACCGGACGGCTATCGCGAGGGCGACGTGTCCAGCATCTGGCGGACGGCGAGCCGCCGGTAGATTCCGTCCTCCCGCGCCATGAGCTCCTCGTGGCGCCCCACCTCCGCGATGCGTCCCTCGTGCACTACCACCACCCGGTCCGCGTTGCGCACGGTGGCGAGGCGGTGCGCGATCACGAGCACCGTCCGGCCCTTGGTCAGCTCCGACAGGGCCTGCTGGACGAGGAACTCGCTCTCCGCGTCGAGGTCCGACGTCGCCTCGTCGAGCAGGAGGATGGGCGGGTCCTTGAGGAAGGCGCGCGCGATGGCGATGCGCTGACGCTGCCCCCCCGAGAGCTTGACTCCGCGCTCGCCGACGCGCGTGGCGTAGCCTTCGGGCATGGCGACGATGAAGTCGTGAGCCTGGGCGAGCCGGGCCGCGCGCTCGATCTCCTCGCGGGTCGCTCCCGGCTTGCCGTAGGCGATGTTGTACTCGAGCGAATCGTGGAAAAGGAAGGTCTCCTGGGTCACGATGCCCATGAGGGCGCGGAGGGAGGCCACCCGGAGCTCCCGGATGTCGTGCCCATCAAGCACGATGCGCCCCGCGGTGACGTCGTGGAATCTCGGAAGCAGATCGAGGAGGGTGGTCTTGCCCGCCCCCGACATGCCCACAAAGGCCACCATCTCGCCCTTCCCCACGCGCAGGGAGATGTCCGACAGCGTGTCGTCGACGCCGTCCGGGTACCGGAAGGCGACGCCTTCGAGGACCATGGCGTCGTGGAAGCCGTCAACGGCCAGGGCCCCCGCCGCGTCGGAGATGGCGGGCGCCGTGTCGAGCAGCTCGAACACCCGCTCCACCGAGCTGAGGGACTGCTGGACCGTGTTGGCCATGCGGGATAGCTGCCGCACCGGCCCGTAGAGGAGAATGACGGCGGTGGTGAACGAGAAGAACTCGCCGGGCGTGAGCGCGCCCGCGATCACGCGGTAGCCGCCGTACCAGAGGGCGCCCATGATCCCCAGCGCCCCCAGCACCTCCATGAGGGGCTCCGCGAGCTGGTCGGTACGGTGGTCCTTCAGGGCCAGCCGCAGGAGCTGGTCGTTGACGCCGTCGAAACGCTCCTGCTCGAGGCGCTCCCGGCCGAACGCCTTCACGATTTTGGTCCCCGTGAACGACTCCTGGAGCAGCACGTTGAGCTCGGCCACCTTCTCCTGCGAGCGCTTGTTGATCTTGTAGAGCTTGCGGCCGATGCTGCGCACGGTGACCGCCGCCGCCGGGAACACCGCCACCGCGATGAGGGCGAGTACCCACTCGCGCGCGAACATCACGATGAGGAGCGCGACGATGGTGCCCACCTGGCGCACCGCCATCACGAGCACGGTGGAGGACAGGCGCGCGAGCCGGTTCACGTCGGTGACCACGCGCGCCATCAGCTCGGCGGAGTGCAGCGCCTTGAAGAAGGCCAGCGGCATCGCCTGGATGTGCGCGTGAAGCTCGCCCCGTATCCGCGCGATGACGCGCTCGCCGACCGCGGCCATGAGGTAGGACTGGCCGAACCGCGCGGCGCCCTTGAGGAGATAGGCGCCGAGGAGAGCGAGGGGAATCACCTTGAGCATGACGAGGTCACGCTTGAGGAAGATCTCGTCCATCGCCGGCTTCACCAGCCAGGCGATGAATCCCTCCGACCCCGACACGACCAGCGCGAGGAGGGTGCCCGCCGCGAGCGCCGGCCAGTATCCCTTGAGATAGGGGACGAGCCGGAGGAGGAGGCGGGTCCGCTCGCCCACGGCTAGCCGGTTCCTCGGCCGGCGAGGAGGCGCGCGTAGAGCGCCTCCGTGCGGTCGAGTTTGGTGTCGAGGGAGAAGCGGTCCTCGACGCGCTTGCGGCCCGCGCGGGCCATTGCCTTGGCGCGCGCGGGATTCTCCAGCACACGCAGGATGGCCTGCGCGAGCGCCTCGGGGTTTCGCGGGGGCACGAGGAGGCCGGTCTCGCCGTCCTTCACGAGCTCGGGCATGCCTTCGAGATCGGTGGCGACGACGGGCGTTTCCACGGCGAGAGCCTCGCGGATGGAGCCGGTGAGCCCAAGGCCAGCGTAGGAGGCGTCCACGACGAGATCGCTGGCGGCCAGGAGCTCTGGCACGTCCTCCCGATGCGGGAGCACCGTCACCGCGTCCGAGATGCCGCGCGCCCGCGCCTTCTCGCCGAAGCTCACGATCCGGGCGGGCGGCGCGCCCACCAGGAGCAGGCGCGCATGGGGCGCCTCGCGGCACACGCGCACCATGGCGTCGAGCACGTCGTCGTTCCCCCGCCAGGAGCGGATGCCGATCTGGGTGACGAGCATCTGTCCGGCCTCGAGCCCGAGCTCCCGCCGCACGCGGGTGCCGTCGACGCCGGGATGAAACCGCGCGAGGTCGGTGCCCGAGTAGATCACCTCGATCTTGCCGGCGGGGACGCCGCTGCCGACGAGCCGCCGCTTGATGGACTCGCAGATCGCCACCACCGCGGTGACCCGCGGCGTGACGTACCCGAGACGGTTCCAGCGGTCGAGGGGGAAGCTGACCCCCCGGTTCAGGACGAGGACGGGGACGGGCACGAGGAGTCCCGCGAGCAGCGCGAGGGTGCGGGCCTTGCCCTTGTGGCAGTGGACGACCTGGATGCCATGGGCGCGGATCAGGCGGGCGAGTGCGAGGACGGCGGGAAGGTCGAGCGCGTGGCGCATGGAGAGCGCCGCGTACGGGATCCCTGCCGCGCGGCACTTCTCCGACCAGATCGCGCTCGGCCGGGTCGCCACCACGACGTGGTGGCCGCGAGCGTGGAGGCCCGACGCCAGCTCGCGCAGCTGTATGGCCGCTCCGGTGAAGTAGTCCGGCTTGGGATAGAGCTGGAGGATCCGGAGCGGCGTGGCCCTACCCCTTGAAGAACTCGCGGACGGCCGCCGCGACCTCGTCCGCCTCGGCCTCGGTGTGACCGGCCGAGATGGGCAGGGTGAGGATCTCCCGGACTATTCGGTCGGTAACGGGCAAGTCGGGCGCGCGCAGGTGCTCGACGGCGGGCTGCCGGTGGCACGGGACGGGGTAGTGGATGCCGGTGGCGATGCCGCGCTCCTTCAAGTGGCGGGCCAGCGCGTCGCGGTGCTCGGTGGCGATGACGTAAAGATGATAGACGTGGGTCGCCCCCGGCCGCTCCACCGGCAGGCGGACGTCCAGGCCGGCGAGCCCCGCCGCATAGCGGGCGGCGAGCTTCCGGCGCTGCGCGTTCATCGCGTCGAGCCGTCCCAAGAGCACGCGTCCCACCGCCGCCTGGATCTCGTTGAAGCGGAGGCTGAATCCCACCTCGGCGTGCACGTCCTTGTTCAACCGTCCGTGATCCCGGAGCCGGCGGCAGCGCGCCGCCACCGCATCGTCGCTCGTCACGATGAGGCCACCGTCGCCCATCACGGTGAGGTTCTTCGAAGGGTAGAAGGAGAACGCGGCGGCGCGGCCGAAGTCGCCCACCTTCCGGCCCTGCCACTCCGCGCCGTGAGCCTGCGCGCAGTCCTCGAGCAGCCAGAGCCCGCGCTGCGTGCACAGGGCCTGGATGGCGGGCAGGTCGGCGGCCTGCCCGTAAAGGTGGACGGGCACGAAGCCCACCGTGCGCGCCGTCACCTTGGTGGCGGCGTCGCGCACATCCACCGTGTAGGTGGCGTCGTCGACGTCCACGAAGACGGGCGTGGCGCCGGCGAAGCAGATGGCCTCCACCGTGGGGAAGGCGGTGTGGGCGGGCACCAGCACCTCGTCGCCCGGCGTTACCTCGAAGGCCTTGAGCAGCATCCAGAGGGCGGCGGTGGCGCTGGAGGTCAGCACCGCGTGCGTGGCCCCGTTGTAGGCGGCGAACTCATCCTCGAATGCCCGGCACTCGGGGCCGAGGATGTACTGGCGCGAATCGATGGCTTTGAGGACGGCTCCCTTGATCTCGTCGTCGATTGGGGGCCGCGAAAGCGGGATCGACATCAGGGCTGGCCTCCCGGGGGGGTGAGCCGGTTGTAGCGCCCGCGATAGTACAGTAGGGGCTCCGTCCCGTCGTCGTCACGCGACGAGCCCGCCTCGACCCGCCCCACGAAGATTGTGTGGTCGCCGCCCGCGTAAGCATGCGCGGTCGAGCACTCCAGGTGGGCGAGCGCGTCGGCCAGCAGCGGGAGACCGAGCGTCCCGGGCTTGTGGGCGACCCCGTCGAACTTCTCGGCGGCGGTCGAGGACTTGGTGGCGAAGCGATTGGAGAGGGCTTCCTGGCCCGCGGCCAGGATGTTCACCGCGAAGCGGTCGCTGGCGCGCAACGCCTCGTAGCTCTGGGCGTTGTGGGCCACGCACACCAGCACCATGGGGGGCGTCAGGGAGACCGAGGTGAACGCGCTGGCCGTGAGCCCCGCCGGGCGGCCGGCGGGGTCGCGGGTGGTGACCACGGTCACCCCGCTGGCGAAATGGCCAAGAACGCGCCGGAAGTCGTCGGGGCCGAGCACCTAGCTTTTCTATCAGGTCTGCACGGATTTTTCAACTTGCGCAAGGGCTTGGACGTCACCGGCACCCCCGCTTCGCCTTGACCGTTCCCGGTGTTCCCCCTATGATGACCCGCACATGAGGTGGCGATGAGCGCGCAGGGCAATCCCGCGGTGACGGAAGCGGCGGTCCTCGAGGCTCTCCGGTCGGTGAAGGATCCGGAGGGAGGCAAGGACGTGGTGGCCCTGGGCCTCGTGCAGGACCTCCGCGTCGCGCCCGGCGAGGTGTCCTTCACGCTGGCCTTCGCGGGGCAGACGCCGCAGGTCAAGGTCGCGCTTCACAGCGGCGCCTCCCGGGCCGTGAACAATCTCCCGGGAGTCGGAAAGGTGACCGTCAAGATGGGCAGCGGCGCGGCCGCCGCGCGGCCGGCGGCCCACGCGCACGGGCAGGGGCCCGAGGCGCCGCCGGCCCGCTCGCCGGAGTTCATCCCCGAGGTCAAGCACACCATCGCCGTCTCCTCGGGCAAGGGCGGGGTGGGCAAGTCGACGGTGGCCGTCAACCTGGCGCTGGCCCTCCGGCAGAGCGGAGCGGTGGCGGGGCTCGTCGACGTGGACGTGTACGGGCCCGACGTGCCGCTGATGATGGGGACGCGAGGAAAACCGGGGATGTTCGACAACAAGATCATTCCCGTCGAGGCCCACGGCGTGAAGGTCATGTCCATCGGGCTCCTGGTCGACGAGCGAGAAGCCCTGGTCTGGCGCGGGCCCATGATTCACTCCGCCGTCCAGCAGTTTCTCCGTGACGTCGCCTGGGGCGCGCTCGACTACCTCGTCTTCGACATGCCCCCCGGCACCGGCGACGCGCAGCTCTCGCTCTCCCAGGTCATCCCGCTCACCGGGGTGGTCATGGTGACGACGCCGCAGGACGTGGCGCTCCTCGACGTGCGCAAGGGACTGGCGATGTTTCGCAAGCTCAACGTGCCGATACTCGGCATCGTCGAGAACATGAGCTACTTCGTCGCGCCCGACACGGGCACGCGCTATCCGATCTTCGGCGAGGGCGGCGGCGCCAAGGTCGCCGAGGAGTTCGGCGTGCCCCTGCTGGGGCAGATCCCCCTCGAGATGGAGACGCGCCGCGGCGGGGACACGGGCATGCCGGTCGTGGTCGGGCAGCCGACCTCCGCGCAGGCGGAGGCGTTCCGCAAGATTGCCGCGGCGGTGGCGGCGCGCGTGGAAGCCCTGGCGGGTCTGCAGCTGCCGCGCATCGGATAGCCGCCCGCTCCGTGGCTTCGCGGCATCACCTGCCGGTCTTCCCGCTCCCCGACATGGTGCTCTTTCCGCACACGCTGCTGCCCCTGCACATCTTCGAGCCGCGCTATCGCGCCATGACCGCGGATTGCCTCGCCCGGGACCGGCGTCTGATCATCGCGGGCCTCAAGGCCGGGTACGAGCCGGACTACTACGGCCGGCCCCCGGTTCACGCGGTGGCGGGCGTGGGGCGCATCATTCAGTGCGAGCGCCTGGCGTCGGGGCGCTTCAACATGATCCTGCGGGGAGAAGGCCGCGTGCGGCTCGCCCGCGAGCTGCCGACCGACACGCTCTACCGCGTGGTCGAGGCGGAGGATCTGTCGGAGGAGCGAGGGGACGGCGAGGAGGTCCCGGACCTGCTCGAGCTCGTGAAGCGTACCTGCCGGCACATCCTGAAGGCGGTGAAGCGAGCCACCCCTGAGATGGATGTCCTCACCGAGGCCGCCGACGCGGGCGTGCTCTGCGATCAGGTGGCCTCCGCCCTGATCCCAACGCCCGCCGTGCGGCAGGCCCTGCTCGAGGAGATGAACGTCGAGCGGCGGCTGCGACGGCTGCTCGCCGAGCTCTCCAGGCTGCTCACGCAGCTGCGGAATGGCTGAGCGCGTGCGGCGAGTCGCGGTGGGGGCGCTGCTCTTCGTGGCGCTCCTGGGGTCGGGGAGGCCGGCCGGCTCAGTCGAGAGCGGGGGCTGGCTCGGCGTCCGCATCCGCGATCTGTCGGAGCAGGAGATGAACGAGATCTCCTCCCGCCACGGCATCGCCGAGGGCTTCGGAGCCATGGTCGTGGAGGTCCTCAAGGACACGCCCGCGGAGACCTCGGGGCTCCGCACGGGGGATCTCGTCGTGGCCTATCGCGACCGCCCGGTCGTGGACACGCGCTCGCTCGTGCGCCTGATCGGGTCGTCCGGCGTGGGGGAGACGGTGGCCCTGACCATCCTGCGGCGGGACGAGGGCCGCCAGCGGATCGCGGTGCGGCTGGCCGCGATGCCGCCCGCCGTGGCCGCCGACCGCATCGCCGGGGAGCTGGGCTTCTTCGTCCGCGAGCCGGAGGCCCAGCCCGAGCTGGGTGGGGCCCGGCCGAGCCCGCTGCCCACGGTGTCGGGCGTCCTGCCGGGCAGTCGCGCGGCGGGGGCGGGGATGCGGGTGGGCGATGTGCTGGTGGAGGTGGACGGCAAGATCGTGCTGACGTTCCAGGCCCTCCGCGAGGCCCTCCTGGCCTGGTCGCAGGACCGGCCGCTCCCCTTGGTGGTCCGGCGCGACGGCCAGCGCGTCGCAGTGGTGGTGCCCGTTTCGCGAAATCCTTGAACCCATCGCCCGTCGTTACGGTTACAATACCGCCGGTTTGCGCGAATACCGCTCTCCCGACCTGGCCCGACCACTCAACGAGGAGGAGGCGACATGAACGATTCGCAGCCGATCACCGAGGCGCCCCGCCGACGGTTCCTCAAGGGCGCGGCCACCGCAGCTATGGGCGTGGCCGCGCTGGGGTTTCCCAGCGTCGTCAAGGCGCAGGGCCCCATCAACATGCGCTGGCAGAGCACCTGGCCGGCCAAGGATATCTTCCACGAGTACGCCAATGACTTCGCGAAGAAGGTCAACGACATGACCGGCGGCGACATCAAGATCGAGGTGCTGCCGGCGGGCGCGGTGGTTCCGGCCTTCGGCCTCCTCGACGCGGTGTCCAAGGGCACCCTCGACGGGGGCCACGGCGTGCTCGTGTACCACTACGGGAAACAGACCGCGCTGGCGCTCTGGGGCTCCGGTCCCGGCTTCGGCATGGACGCCAACATGCTCCTGTCCTGGCACAAGTACGGCGGGGGCAAGCAGCTGCTGGACAAACTCTTCAAGTCGATCAACGCCAACGTGGTGTCGTTCCCGTACGGCCCCATGCCCACCCAGCCGCTCGGCTGGTTCAAGAAGCCCATCACCAAGGCCGATGACTTCAAGGGTCTCAAGTTCCGCACCGTCGGCATCTCCATCGACGTGTTCACCGGTCTGGGCGCGGCCGTCAACGCGCTGCCCGGCGGCGAGATCGTGCCCGCCATGGATCGCGGCCTCCTCGACGCGGCCGAGTTCAACAACGCGACGTCCGACCGCATCCTCGGCTTCGCCGACGTCTCCAAGGTGTGCATGCTCCAGAGCTTCCACCAGAACGCCGAGCAGTTCGAGATCAGCTTCAACAAGACCAAGTATGACGCCCTCTCCGACAAGCTCAAGGCGGTCATCGAGAACGCGGTCGAGGCCGCCTCCGCCGACATGTCGTGGAAGGCGGTGGATCGCTACTCGAAGGACTATCAGGACCTGCAGACCAAGGACAAGGTGCGCTTCTACAAGACGCCGGATGCGCTGCTCCAGCGGCAGCTCACCGCCTACGACGCCGCCGCCGACAAGAAGGCCGCCGACAATCCCCTGTTCAAGGAGATCGCGGCCTCTCAGAAGGCGTTCGCTGAGCGCGCGGTGAAGTGGGACCTCGACACCAACGTCAACCGTCGCATGGCGTATAACCACTACTTCGGCAAGAAGAGCTAGCAGGCTGCTGAAAAAGGCCCATCTGCTTCGTTGGCGCCCTCGGCCGCACGCTCGACGTAGACCGACTACGCCTGCGCGTGCGGCCGTCGGGCGCCGCCTCGCATCTGGACCTTTTTGAGCAGCCTGCCATGAACGCTGACCGTTTCATCCGCGCCGTCGACCACGTCAGCTACTGGTCGGGCAAGATCTTCGCATGGCTGATCGTGGCGCTCACTTTCGTGGTCTCCATCGAAGTCTTCAAGCGCTACATCCTCAACCGTCCCACCGCCTGGATCTTCGACTTCAACAACATGCTGTACGGGTCGCTGTTCATGCTGTGCGGCGCCTACACGCTCGCCGCCGCCGGCCACGTCCGCGCCGATTTCGTGTACTCCTACCTCACGCCCCGGAAGCAGGCCGCGCTGGACCTCACGCTCTACTTTCTCTTCTTCATCCCCGGCATCCTCGGCCTCATCTACGCGGGCACCGACTACGCCGCGCTCTCGTGGAAGATCGACGAGCACTCCACCGTCACCGCGGAGGGGCCACCCGTCTACCACTTCAAGACGATGATCCCCGTGGGCGGCGCCCTCGTGATGCTGCAGGGCCTGGCGGAGATCGTCCGCTGCGTGCTCTGCCTGCGACGGGGGGTCTGGCCCGCGCGGATCGAGGACGTGGAGGAGATCGACGTCCTCGACACTCAACTCGGGCACAGCGAGTACGTGGACGAGGAGTCGCGCCGCGCGGCCTTGGAAGGCGCGCATGCTATCGAGGAGGCAGCCCGCCACCGGAGCGTGGTGGAGCAGGATCGGTGAGCGACCCGTCCCTCGGCCTCCTCATGCTGGGCCTCATCGTGGTGGCCATCATGATGGGGTTCCCCACCGCCTTCACCCTCATGGGTCTGGGCATGGTCTTCGGGTACGTGGCCTTCTTCGACTCGGGGCAGCACTGGTGGGAGAACCGTGCCTTCGATCTCATCGTGCAGCGGACCTACGGGGTGATGACCAACGACACCCTGCTCTCGGTGCCCCTCTTCGTGTTCATGGGCTACATCATGGAGCGCGCCGCGCTGGTGGACCGGATGTTCCACAGCGTGCAGCTCGCCTTCCGCCGGGTGCCCGCCTCCCTGGCCGTCACCACCCTCCTCGTGTGCGCGTTCTGGGGCATCGCCTCCGGCATCGTGGGGGCGGTGGTGGTGCTCATGGGCGTGATCGCGATGCGGCCCATGCTCAAGGCCGGCTACGACGTGCGGCTGGCCGCGGGCGCCATCACCGCCGGGGGTACCCTCGGCATCCTCATCCCGCCCTCGGTGATGCTCATCGTCTACGCCGCGGTGGCGGGGCAGTCCATCGTGAAGCTCTACGCGGCCGCCATGATCCCCGGGTTCTTCCTCACCGCGCTTTACCTGGCCTACATCCTGGGCTGGGCCCTGATCAACCCCCGCATCGCGCCCAAGCTCGCGCCCGACCAGTACCGGGTCGCCGTGCCCGACCACCTGCGACGGCTCGAGAGGCGCCCCGGGGGAAGCGTGGTGCCGGGCCTCCTGGGCGCGGCGCTCCGCCCGGGCGTGACCGACTACCAGCGGATACTCCAGGGCGTGCTCGTGCTCTCGGTTCCGCTGCTGCTGTCCCTCGGCGTGTTCACGGCGACGTGGTGGTACGTGGTCATCTACAACGCGCCCGAGGCGGTGACGAGCTCCCTGGCGCCGCCGACCACGGCCGCCCGCGTGACCGCCCCGGCGGCGGCGCCCGTGGCCGACCCGGCCAAGGAGGAGAAGCCGCAGGAGCTCGGGACCGCCCCGCCGGAGAAGGCCGAGGAGGAGAAGCCCCAGGAGCTCGGCACCGCCGGCGATCCTGCCCAGGAGGCCTCTCGGCCCGAGGGCCCGCCCGAGGAGATGACCTCGCTGCGCGATCCCACCGCCACCACGGGCACGGGCCAGATTCCCACCCGGTTCTACGCCTGGTACTGGGGGCTGGCCGGCCTGTCCGCGCTCCTCCTCCTCGTCTACTACGCCCGCATGGACGGCGAGCAGCTCGAGATTCTCCGCGAGCTCATCGCCTCGGTGGTGCCGCTCGGCGTGCTCACGGTGGTGGTGCTCGCGGTGATCCTCTTCGGCATCACAACCGCCAGCGAGTCGGCGGCGATCGGCGCCCTGGGCGCCATGTACCTGGCCGTGATGGCGCGCTACGCCCGCCCGGTCTGGTGGTGGAGCCTGGTCGGCGCCCTCGTGGGGTTCGGGCTCGGCTGGTGGAAGCAGGAGCCCTGGGCTTCCCTGGCGGTCTCCGCCGCGCTGGGAGGCGCGTTCCTGGGCACGGTGGTGCCGGGGCTCTGGTATGCGCGGGTCTCGCCCGAGCTCCGGAGGAATTTCAAGGAGTCGACCTTCCTCACGGCCAAGACCACCGCCATGGTCTGCTGGCTGTTCGTCGGCTCCGCGCTGTTCTCGGCGGTGTTCGCGCTGCATGGCGGCCAGGGCGTGATCGAGCGGTGGGTGCTCTCGATGAATCTCTCGCCGGTAGGGTTCCTGATCCTCGCCCAGGCGATCATCTTCTTCCTGGGCTGGCCGCTCGAGTGGACCGAGATCATCGTCATCTTCTGCCCGATTTTCATCCCGCTCTTGAGCCACTTCCACATCGACCCGATTCTCTTCGGCACCATGGTCGCGGTGAACCTGCAGGCGGCGTTCCTGTCGCCGCCGGTGGCGATGTCGGCCTTCTACCTCAAGGGCGTATCGCCGAAGCACGTGACCCTGAACCAGATCTTCGCGGGCATGATGCCGTACATGCTGATCGTCATCGTCTGCCTCGTCTTCATGTACATCTGGCCGGGCATGACCCTCTGGCTGCCGGAGTTCCTCTACGGCAAGTGACGCGCCCGCTCTGCACGCGCTGAGCGCCGAGGACGCGGCGCGCCTCATCCGGGCGGGGACCGTTTCCGCCGTCGAGCTGGTCGAGGCGTGCCTGATGCGCGTGCGGAAGGTGGATGCGGACGTGCAGGCCTGGACCTTCCTCGATCCCGAACACGCGCTCGCGCAGGCGCGCGCGGCGGACGAGGAGCGGCTGACTGGCCGGCCCACCGGTCTCCTGCACGGCGTGCCGGTAGGGATCAAAGACATCATCGACACCGCCGACATGCCCACCGAGAACGGCTCGGTGCTCCACGCCGGCCGTACGCCGTCGCGCGACGCCCACGTGGTGGCGCGTCTGCGCGGCGCGGGGGCGGTAATCATGGGGAAGACCGTCACCACCGAGTTCGCCACGCGCGCGCCGGGCAAGACGCGCAACCCCCACAATCCCGCGCACACGCCGGGCGGCTCCTCGAGCGGCTCGGCAGCGGCGGTGGCCGCGGGCATGGTGCCGCTGGCGCTCGGCAGCCAGACGGGCGGGTCCACGATACGCCCCGCCGCCTACTGCGGCGTCCACGGGCTCAAGCCGACCCACGGCCTCATCTCGCGCGGAGGCATGTTCCAGCTCTCGCGGAGCCTGGACCATGTGGGCCTCTTCGCGCGGACGATCGACGACCTCGCGCTGCTCCTGGAGGTGCTGGCCGGGCGTGACGAAGGCGACCCGGACACCCGTCCGCGCGCGCGCCCGCCCTATCGGGAGATCGCGGCCGAGGAGCCGCCCATCCCGCCCATGCTCGGCTTCGTCAAGACCGCGCGCTGGGACGAGATGGAGCCGGACGCGCGCGAAGCCTTCGGCGAGCTGGTCGCCCACCTGGGCGACCGCGTGGAAGAAGTGGAGCTGCTCGCCCTGGATGCCGCGGAGTGGCAGCGCATCATCATGGACGCGGAGATGGCGGTGAACCTGGCCCGCGAGTGGGCGACGGGCCGGGATCGGCTGTCGCCGTCGCTCCGCGCGCGTCTCGAGAGCGGCCACTCCGTGCGCGCCTACGACTATCTGCGGGCGCGGGCGGGCGTCCCCGCCCTCGTCGCGAGCCTCACCGAGCTGTTCGAGCAGCGTTACGACGCTCTCCTCACGCCCGCCACATTCGGTACCGCGCCGGCCGGTCTCGAGTCCACGGGGGATCCGGCCTTCTGCACCTTGTGGACTCTCACGGGAATGCCGGCGGTGTCCCTGCCGCTCATGCAGGGCGCCAGCGGGCTGCCGCTCGGCGTGCAGCTCGTCGGCTCTCGGGACGGCGACGCGCGCCTGCTGCGCACGGGACGGTGGCTCACGGAGCGCGTGAGCGCCGACTGATTCCGCCCCGGCCGCGCCGGCCCCCCTTGATACAATGGCGCGGATGATCGTCCTGGGCATCAACGAGACACACTGCGCCACCGCCGCCGTGCTCCGCGACGGGCGCGTGATCGGTTGCGCCTCCGAGGAGCGATTCTCCCGCCTGAAGAACGACGCCGGGTACCCACGCCGTGCGGTGGACTCGCTCCTCGCGGAGCTCGCGATCGCGCCCGGCGAGATCGATCTGGTGGCATTGGCGGGGGCGCGGGCCGCCTCGCGAGAGTGGCTGAATCGGGTGCTCCACGACGAGGCGTATGCCCGCGAGTATTACGGCGTCGCCTGGCCCACCTCGCGCCGCACCTTCCGTCGGAAGATGCGAAAGCTCGGCGCGCGCTTCGGGCTGATGGACGCGGCCCGGGGCAAGTTCGGCATTCCGCAGGGCGAGCGCCTCGGGCTCGTCACCGATCACCTGGGCATCGCGCGGGAGCGCATCGCGTGTCTGGATCACCATGCCTGCCATGCCGCCGCGGCGTACTTCGGCTCGGGCTTCGGCGGCCGCGAGGCGCTGGTGCTCACCAACGACAACTCCGGAGACGGCCTGTGCGCGACCGCCTCCACGGGGCGGGGGCTCGACCTCACTCGCCACGAAGCGACGGCGAGCGCCCCCGGCTCGCTGGGAGCCTTCTACTCGTTCGTCACTCTGGCGCTTGGCATGAAGTTCGGCGAGCACGAGTACAAGGTGATGGGGCTGGCGCCGTACGCGCCGGAGCGGGACGCCGAGCGCACGGAGCGGGCGCTCCGTGAGGTGTTCGGTATGGAGGCGGGGCAGCCCGCGCGCTTCCACTGGCGGAAGCCGGGCGAGCGCTACGCCCTGCTCCTCCGCGCCACCCTCGGCCTTCGCTTCGACTGGGTGGCCGCCGGTGCCCAGCGGCTGCTCGAGGGCCTGCTGCTGGAGTGGACCCGCCTCATGCGCCAGCGCTACGGGGGAAGCCGGGTGGCCCTGGGCGGCGGCGTCTTCATGAACGTGAAGGCGAACATGCTGCTCGCTCAGGAAGAGTGGGTCGAGGAGCTCTTCGCGTTTCCCTCCTGCGGCGACGAGTCCAACGCGGTGGGGGCCGCCTACCTGGGCTACCTCGCCGAGTGCAGCCGGCGCGGCATCGCGCCGGCGCCCGCGCCCTTCGGCCCCGCCTATCTCGGCCCGTCGGTCACCGATGCGGACGCGGAGGCGGTGATCCGCGCGCGCAACCTCCACGCGCGCTACAAGGTGGCCTTCCACGATCGGGTGGAGGAGCGAATTGCCGAGCTCCTCGTCACCGACGGCGTGGTCGCGCGCTGCGCGGGGCGCATGGAGTTCGGCGCGCGCGCCCTGGGCAACCGCTCCATCCTGGCGAATCCCGGCGACCCTCGTGTGGTCGGGCTGATCAACCGCATGATCAAGAACCGCGACTTCTGGATGCCCTTCGCGCCCACCGTGCTCGACGAGCGCGCGGCCGAGTACCTGGTGAACCCCAAGGGGCTGGCCTCGCCCTACATGATGCTCGCCATGCCGACGACCGAGGCGGGGCGCACGGCGCTGCCCGCCGCCCTCCATCCCCAGGACGCCACCGCGCGGCCGCAGATTCTCGAGCGGGAGTGGAACCCGGAGTACCACGCGGTGATCCGCGAGTTCGAGCGCCGCACGGGGACGGGAGCGGTGCTCAACACGTCGTTCAATCTCCACGGCGAGCCGGTGGTCGCCTCCGCCGCCGACGCAGTGGACACCTTCGAGCGGTCAGGCCTTCCGCACGTCGCCATCGGGCACTGGCTGATCTCCAAGAAGTGAGCGCGCCGCGTTCCGCCGCGACGCCGCCACGCACCGTCGAGTCCCCCTGCTTCCTCTGCAGCGCCCACGCCGCCGACCCGGTGTGGCGCACCGCCGATCGCGCCTTCGACGTCCCGGGCTCGTACATCGTCGCGCGCTGCCGGAACTGCGGGTTTCTCTACCAGCGGCCGCGCGTCGCCGACGAGGAGCTGGCCGCCTGCTATCCCGATCACTACCCACGCCACCAGGAGCCCTCGCCGCGTCATCCCATCGCGGGCTCGCCGGGCCGGCGGCTGGCCGCCCGCTGGGCGCTTGCCGAAGGGCTCGGCTACCGCGGCCTCGCGCCGGCGCGGGCGGGGGCCCTCACGCGGCTACGGGGACGCCGGCTGCTGCGCCGCATCCGCTGGGACTGCCCCCCGTGGACCGGGCAAGGCCGCTACCTGGACGTGGGCTGCGGCTCGGGTGGCGCCCTCGGGGTGGCGCGGGCGCTGGGCTGGCGCACCGCGGGCATCGAGGTAGACGCCGAGGCGGCGGCGCACGCGAAGGCGTTCGCCGACGAGCTCCACGTGGGTGACGCCTTCGGGGCCCCGTTCTCCGCGGCGCGCTTCGACGTGGTGAGCGCGTTCCACGTGCTGGAGCACGTGCCCGATCCGGTAGCGCTCCTGCGGCGCATGCTCGAGTGGCTGGCGCCGGGCGGCCTGCTCGTCGTGGAGGTGCCCAACGCGGGCGGCTTGGGGGCCTCCCTCTTCGGGCGCGCCTGGTCGGGGCTCGAGCTGCCGCGGCACCCCTCCCACTTCACGCCGGACAGTCTCGAGCGCGCGGTGACGGCGGCGGGCGGCCGCGTGGCGTGGCGTCGCCAGCAGGCAAAGCCGCGGCACTACCTCTGGAGCCTCCGCATCTGGCTGCGTGATCGCGGGCTCGAGCGGCTCGCGCGCCTGACGGAGTGGCGGCCGGTCTATGGGGCGATCAAGCTCGCCCTGGAGCTCACCGTGCCGCTCGTTGCCTGGGCGGGCCGGGGCGAGGCGATCCGGGTGGGCGTGACGCCTCAATAGCCGCGGCGCCGGTCGGCGACGTGGCGGAGCGGCCGGCCGGCGAGATAGCGGCGGAGGTTGTCGTCGAAGATGGGGCCGATCTCCGCCGGCGTGCTGGGCCCCGAGATGTGCGGCGTGATCACCACGTTGTCGATCGCCCAGAAGGGGTGACCGGGCGGCAGCGGCTCCTCGTCGAACACGTCGAGCACCGCGCCTCCGATGGCGCCCGCGCGGAGCGCTCGCACCAGCGCCCGCTCGTCCACCACCGGGCCGCGCGCGATGTTGATCAACCAAGCGGTGGGCTTCATCGCCGCGAGCTCCGTCGCGCCCACGAGCCCGCGGGTGGCCGCGGTGAGCGGTACTGTCACCACCGCGAAGTCCGCGTCGCGGAGGACACGGGCGAGGGCGGCCGGCCGGACCACCCGGTGCGCCTCCCGCGCGGGGCGGCCGGTGCGGCTCACCCCCACCACGCGCATCCCGAGCGCCCGCCCGGCTCGGGCGACGGCGCGCCCGATGTCACCGAGGCCCACCACGCAGAGGTTGGCCGCGTGTAGCCGCGTGGGATCCACCGGCAGCCAGTGCCGCGCCCGCTGCTGGGCGCGGAATCGCTCCATCCGCTGGGTGGTCCAGAGCGCCCAGCCCAGCACGTACTCGGCCATCCACGGGCCGAAGATGCCGGCGGCGCGGGTGACCACGACCGCGGCGGGCAGCCCGGGCACGAAGAAGCGTTCGACGCCCGCGCCCATGCCTTGTATCCAGCGCAGGCGCGGCGCCCGGGTGAGCAAGTCGGGCGGGAAGCCCCAGGCATACAGGATCTCGGCGTCGGCGATGTGCGCGGCCGCCGCCGCGGGGGTAGAGCAGACCGCAACCGCGAGCCCGCGGCGGGGAAGACGGATCAGGCGCGCGTAGGCGTCGGCCTCATCCGGATGATAGACGAGGATGAGGCGGCGGGCGCTCACGCGCCGAGCTTGGCGAGGAGCCGATCCTCGAACGCGAAGTCGACGGGGCGATCCAGCGCGCCCTGCGCCCGGTACCAGTCGAGCGTCTGGCGGATGGCGCCGGCGAGGGTGTAGCGCGGCCGGATGCCGAGATCGTTCCGCAGCTTGGTGGTGGTGTGCACCGCGTGGCAGTCGTAGACGAGGTTCTGGCCGAACACGGGGCCGGGCTTGTCGAAGGCCTTGAGGAGGGCGGGGTTGAAGTGCCGCAGCGTCACCGGCCGTCCCATCGCCTCCGCGATCAGCTCGACGAAACCCACCTGGCTCACCACGTCCTCCCCCATGACGTTGTACGCCTGGCCGTAGGTGCGGGCGTCGCCCAGCATCGCGGCCATCGCCTCGCCGAGATCCTCCACGTGGCCGAACTGCCGCAGCCAGCCGCCGTGGCCGGGGACGAGCACGGGGCGGCCACGCGCGATGCGGTCCATGAAGAAGGTCTCGTTGTTCCGGGTGTTCAGCGGCCCCATCACGTGCGTGGGCCGCACGATCGTGACCGGCCATCCCTCGCGCCGATGCCGCTCCAGCAGCGCGTCCTCGCCCGCGATCTTGTGGCGGGCGTAGTCGCCCCAGTACTCACCACGCGGGGTCGCCTCGGAGTACGGGATGGGCAGGGCATGGTCGTAGACGCGGCAGGTGGAGACGAACAGGACGTGCGGCCGGCCCCGGAGCGCGCGCAGCAGCGCCTCGACGTCCGGGCCGAGCGTGGGCGCGTACGTCACGTCCACCACCGCGTCGAAGGCCTCCACCAGGAGGCCGGGGAGCGCGGCGTGGTCCTTGCGATCGCCCGCGATCACGCGCGCCCCCGCGGGCAGGCGCTCGGGATGCCGCCCGCGGTTGAACACGGTGACCTCGTGTCCCCGCCGCTGCAGCGACTGCACGAGGTGCAGGCTGATGAACTCCGTCCCGCCGAGCACGAGCACCCGCATGACGCGGGATTCTAGCACGGCGGGTGCGCGGCCGCCGTCAGCCGATGGCGACGGCGACGCAGGTGGTCGTGCGCGTCACGCCGTCGATGATGCCGATGGACTCCGTCACCAGGTTTCCGATCGCGTCGAGCGACGCGCCGTCCACGACCGCGATGAAGTCGTAGGGGCCGGTGACCGCGTCCATTGCGACCACGGTGGCCTTGGCGCTCTTCACCTTGGTGAGGGTCTTCTTGACGTTCTTCGTCTTCCCGGCGGCGGTCTCGATGAGGACGTAGGCTTTCATCGCGAGTCTCCTTTGGGGTCGCAGCGGCTCGCCCACCACGCGGCGAGCATGCCCGCCGCGGCCGCCGCGGCGAGCGCGGGCCAGAAGTTCGTGCGCAGGAAAGGCAGCGCCCAGAACGGCGAACGGCGCTGGGCCGGCGTGATGGCGCCGTCGAGGAGGCCGTCCACGAGGCGCATGCCCTCGGCGAGCAGCACCTCGGTCGTCGCCTGCGCGAAGGCGGGATCGGCCAGCGCGGGGTGGCCGACATAGCCCTGGCCGCCGTGGCGCAGGGGGTAGTTGGGGACGAGGCGGCGCGGCAGCGAGTAGCGCGCGGAGGGCAAGGAGCGGTAGGACTCCGCCACGAGGTCGGGCCGGCGCCACAGCATGAAGGACGTCTCCCAGAGCCCGCCATGCATGTCGTCCCCGACGGCCGCCCGCTCCTCGTCCGACAGGGGCCGTCCCAGCCGCGCCTCGATCTGCGGCAGATAGCGGCCGCGCAGGAACTCCCACGCCAAGTACCCCGTCAGCGACGCCATGGTGACGTGATGGCGGCGCGAGACGATGGCGGAGGCCTCCTCGAGGGCGACCAGGTGACCCGGCCCGCCGTGGCCGTTCGCGACGGCGATCCAGCGGAAGCCGGCGCGCGCCAGCGAGGCGCCGTAGTCCAGCACCGCGTCGCGGACGACCCGCTGCCGGATCCGGATCGTGCCCACGGCGTCGAAGGTGAAGGAGCCGAGGTGCAGGGTAGGCGCGAGTACGGCCGTCCAACCCGGACGCGCCGCCACGAGCCGCTCGGCGAGCGCCTCCGCGAAGTGGCGCGCCGCGAAGGCGTCGACGCCCAGCGGCAGGTGCGGCCCGTGCTGCTCGAGGGGGCTCACGGGAAGGAGCACGAGGGTGCGGTCGCGGTCGAGCGCGTCCAGCGCCGGGGTGGACATCTCTTCCAGGAGGTGGACGGTCAAAAGCTCGACCCTCGCGTGGACGTGAGGTAGTCGGTCTTGGCGCGCTCGAGGTCGGCGATGATGCCGCGGCGCGCGTCCAGGAGGCGCGAGGCCACCTGGCGCCGGTAGAGACTCATGGCTTCCAGGCGGATCTGGCCGCGCAGCCGGCCGAGGCCGCCGAGATAGTGATAGGCGAAGAGCCCAGACAAGGGCAACGTCAGCGCAAAGACGCCGGCCCAGAGGGCGCCCGCCAGCCGCCAGACGAGCCAGGTCTCGAGCCCCCAGAACAGGGGAATCGCCACCACGCTGGCGAGGAGCCGGGTGGTGGCGTAGTCGGTCTCCTTCCGCGCCGTACGATGGCTGATCCAGCGCGGGAGGAAGTACGGCAGGCCATTCACGAGGACGCCGTAGACGAAGAAGGGCAGGCCGAGCCCCGCCTGCGAGCCGTGCTGCAGCCGCGCGCCCAGGCGCGGCCGAGCCAGCCGCGCGCGCACCGCCTCGTCGCGCACGCGGTACTCCCAGAGCAGCCCACGATAGGCCTGGATGCGCTGCCACAGGGTCTCCACGCGCTCGGGCTCGCGCTCCGCGAAGTGCTGGACGGCCTCCGCGATGGCCCGGGTGAGCCGGATCGTGTCGATCTGCCGGAATGCGATCCCGCGCTCCTCGTGGAGCTCTCGCACGAGCTCGCCCCGGTAGAGATCCTCGACGGCGCGGATCAGCGCGTCCCAGTCCAGCCGGCGCACGTTGACGACCTGCGCCTCCATGGCCACCTGCACCGCCGTGGTGAGGGCGTCCACCGCCGTGACGGCGTCGTCCCGGTACACCGCCGAGTAGGGCGCGAGGGAAACCGGCTCGCCGAAGGCCACTAGGACCCGCCCGCGAAACGACTTGCGCGCCTCGAAGGTCAGCCCGACCGGCACGAGGGCGAGGGGAGCGCCCCCGGCGGCCTCGCCGGATCCGGCCCGCCGGGCCTCGTACTCGAGCGCGATGCGGGCGGCGCCGGTCTTGATGCGCTGCACGCGCGCCTCCGCGTGGGTGGTGCCCTCCGGATAGATCCCGATCAGCCCACCTCGGCCGAGGGTCCGGAAGCACGCAGCGAAGGCGTCGACGTTCCGCTCCGCGCCCACCACCCCGACGCCGTCGCCGGGGAGCGCGGCATCCTGTTTGCGGTACACGGGAATGGCGCCGCACGCGAGCAGGAAGCGCGCGACGAGCGGATTGCGGAACAGCGCGGCGGTGGCGAGGAAGTGAACCTTGCGATCCAGGGCCGCCGCGATCAGGAGCGAGTCGATGAGGTTGTTCGGGTGATTGATGCAGAGCAGCACGGGTCCGCGGCCCGCCACGCGGTCGGCGTGGCGCACGTCCACCGCCTTGAAGAAGAACCACAGCCAGAATCGGCCCACACCCCGCACCGTCGCATAGAGGGCGCCGGTGGGCTCGCGCGTCGGGGCGGGCGCCGTCATTCGGACACGACGCGGCGCAGGGTGGCCAGGAACGAGTCGGCGCGCTCCACGCCCCGGCCGTCCTGGAAGTCGAGGCGGGTGCCGCGCTCCTCGGCGTGGTTGCTGGGGTCGAAGCGCGCGACGAGGGTGACCACTTGCTCGCCGGCGGCCAGGCGCAGGAGCTCGCCGGCGCTCTCATCGCCGATCCGCGCCACGATCATGTAGAGCCCGGCGGCGTTCGTCTGGCCCCGATACGAGAAACCAGTCTTCTCGCGAGTCAGGGACACCGCCACCCCGGGCAAGGGCGCGCCACGGACGTCCCTGACATACCCTAGCACCGTATAGCGATAGTACACCTCGTGCTCGCCCCAGGCAGGTGACTGGAGTGAGATCAAAAGGACGAGGCATAGTCGCCACTTAGATGCCATCGTCTCAGTCCTTGGAAGAGGGATCGCGGCGAGTGAGCACGCCGGCCAAGAGCGTGCGGTGGCAGCGCGCCGGGTCGGCGCAGGAGCAGAGGAGCGTGACGCGCCGGCGGCGGGCGAGCGCCCGCAGGCGGATCAGCACGGGCGCAGCCGGCGGCCGGGTCAGCCCCGCGAGATATCGCCGCCTCAGCTCCGGCCATGACAGCCGGCCCGCGTTCCAGGCGCGGAGATTGCCGAGCTCCGCCCCGAGATCGCGCAACCAGAGATCCACCGCCGACTTGCGGATGCCGCGCGGCCAGAGCCGCATCACCAGCACGCGCAGGCCGTCCGTCCGGGCCGCCGGCTCATAGATACGCTTGGTGGAGACCCGCGGGCGCGCGCGGCTGGGCATGGCGGCTAGCGCGTCACGCGCTGTCCCGGCGGCTACCCGAGCACCGCGACCGCCTCGATCTCGATCGCGCAGCCCCGGTCGTCGTCGTAGAGGCCCTTGACCTCAAGGAAGGTCATGGCGGGATAGTGCCGTCCGAAGTACTCGCGGTAGATCGCGCCGATCTCGCGCGCGCGGGCCTTGTAGTCGGCGGTGGACAGCACGTAGATGGTGAGCTTCACGATGTCGGTGAGCTGGCCCCCGCGCGCGCCGACCGCGGCGCGGAGGTTCTCGACGACCTGGCGGAACTGGGCGACGAGGTCCCCCTTGCCGACCACCGTGCCATCGCGGTCTACCGCGACCTGCCCCGCGATGTAGAGGGTCTTGCCGCCCTGGACCTCGTAGGCGTGGGAATAGCCCATGGGCTTCGCCAGGGTGGGCGGGTTCACGGCCTCGAGGATCCGGTACATGAGGGCCTCCAGCGTGTGGGGAATTGTGAGCGCTCTCGGCGCGCGATTATACTACCCGCGCTCATGGCCCGGCGCTTCGAGAAGGCCTCCCTCGCCGACGCGGTGGGACGGCTCCGTCCGGGCATGCGCGTGCTCGTGCCGCCCGGCTGCGGCGATCCCACCGCGCTGCTCGGCGAGGTGCTCGCCCAGGCGGATCGGCTCGCGCCGCTCACCCTGATGGGCGGCCTCCGGCTCGACGACTACCCCATGGCAGCGCCCGCCTATGCGGGCAAGATCCGCTTCGCGACGTGGCACATGTCGCCGCGGCTGCGGGACGCGGAGGCGCGGGGCGACGTGGACTTCGTGCCCGCGCGGTACTTCGACACGGTGACGCTCTTTGCGGCGGGCGGCGCCTGGGCCCCCGACGCTGTGCTGGTGCATGCGGCGCCGCCCGACCGCGCCGGCTGGCTGTCGCTCGGGGTGTCGGTGAGCTATCCGCTCCCGGCGGCGCGCCGGGCGCCGCTCGTGATCGCCCAGTGCAATCCCCGCATGCCGCGCACGCGGGGGAACGCCTTCTTGCACCGGTCACAGGTGGATTGCTGGGTGGAGGTCGACCAGCCGCTGGTCGAGTATCCGCCCACGCGGGTGGGACCGGTGGAGCGGCGCATTGGAGAGCAGGTCGCCGACCTCGTGCCCGACGGGGCCACACTTCAGGTCGGCGTCGGGGCGGTGCCTCAGGCGGTACTGGAAGCCCTGGGCGGCAAGCGCGACCTGGGCGTCCACTCCCTCCTGGTGGACCACATGCTGCCCCTGGTGGAGTCGGGCGTGATAACCAATGCGCGAAAGCGGCTGCATCGCGGGCGCATGGACGTGGGCGAGATCATGGGCACCGCCCGCCTCTTCGCCTGGTGCCACGACAATCCCATGGTGAACATGGAGCCCTCCGACGTGGTGCACGATCCGCAGGTGGTCGGGTCGCTGGGCGACTTCGTCTCGGTGAACTCCGCCCTCGAGGTCGATCTCTTCGGTCAGGTCAATGCCGAGACCGTGGGCGGGCGGCAGGTGGCGGGCATCGGCGGGCAGTTCGACTTCGTGCTGGGCGCCGCCCGCGCCGCCCGCGGGCGCGCCGTCATCGCGCTGCCCGCGACCGGGCGTGACGGTCAGGTGTCGCGCATCGTGCCCGGCCTGCCGGCGGGCGCGCGGGTCACCTCGCCGCGCTTTCTCGCCGATTTCGTGGTGACGGAATACGGCGTGGCCGCCTTGCGCGGGCAAAGCGACGCCGGGCGGCGACGCGAGCTGCTGCGCGTGGCCCACCCGGCGTGGAGGGAGCGGCTGGAGTCGGCTACCGCTTGAGCTTGTCGATCTCGGCGAAGATCTCCGCGTCCTCGGGGAAGCGGAACGTCTCCTGGTTGTTGTAGACGCGCTTGCCGTCGATGTCGACGAAGAAGACGCCGCCCATGCTCTCCTTGAGCTCGGCGGTGATGCCGTACTTATCCTTGATGGAGGCCTGCAGACTGGAGGCCTGGGGGAGGTAGTTTCACTCGCCGCAGTACGTGATCTGGATCTTCATCCGATCCTCCTTGAGGGGTGGCGTCGTGTCATGATACCGGGGCGTCCCGAAGGGAGTCAATTGCCGCGTCCCGTGCTGGTCGATACCGATCCCGGCATCGACGACGCCCTCGCGCTCTACCTCGCCTGGGGCACCCCCGACTTCCGCGTCGAGGCCATCACCACGGTGGCCGGAAATGTCGGCATCGACCTGGCCACGGCCAATGTCGGGCGACTCCTCGCCGCCGCCGCACCCGCGCACCGGCCGCGAGTGGCCCAAGGAGCGGCGGCGCCCCTGCGGCAGTCCCTCACCACCGCGGTCCACGTCCACGGCGACGACGGGCTCGGCAATGTCATGCGCCTCCTCGGCCCCGACGGCGCCCCGCGCTACCCCCGTCCGCGGCTTGCTCTTGAGACGCACGACGGCGCCGATTTGATTCTCGAGACGGTGAAACGGTTCGGGAGCGACCTCGTGGTGGTGGCCCTGGGCCCTCTGACCAACCTCGCGCTGGCCCTCCGGCGCGACCCGGACGGGCTGCGCCGGGCCGGCCGCATCGTGGTGATGGGGGGCGCGGTAACCGTGCCCGGCAACGTGACGCCCGGGGCCGAGTTCAACTTCTACGTGGATCCGGACGCGGCGGCGGCGGTGCTTGCGGCGGGCCTGGCGCTCGATCTCGTCCCCCTCGACGTCACGCGTCAAGTCCTCCTTCGTCGCGCCGACCTCGAGGGCGCGCTGGGCGCCGGCGGGGCGGCGCGGGGCCGTCTCCTGCTCGACCTCTCCGCCCATGGCTTCGTCTTCGGCGCCGCCCGGGAAGGCGGCGGCATCACGCTGCACGATCCCCTGGCGATGGCTCTGGCCGCCGATCCCGCACTGGCCCGCTGGACGTCGCTCGAGATCCGGGTCGAGACGGGATCCGCCGAGGGCCGCGGCCGCTCGTTCCCCGCCCGCGGCGTGCCGCCCTGCCGGGTGGCGCTTGAGGTAGACGCACCGCGCGCGCTCGCGCGGGTGCTGGAGGGACTGTGCCGCGCGTGTGCGTGATCGGCTCGGCGAACGTCGACTGGAGCGTGGCCCTGGCACGGCTGCCGCGCCCCGGAGAAACCGTGACGGGCGGGACCCTCGTCCGCAGCCTGGGCGGGAAGGGCGCCAATCAGGCGGTGGCCGCCCGCCGCCTGGGCGCCGAGGTGCGCTTCCTGGGCGGCGTCGGGGCCGACGCCGCCGGGGCGGAAATCCGCACGGGACTCGCGAAGGAGGGCATCGCCGTGGAGGGCCTCGTCACGGTGGAGGGCACGGCCACGGGCACCGCCCTCATCTGCGTCGATGCCGAGGGCCGCAACCAGATCGCGGTGGCGCCCGGCGCGAACCACCGCGTGTCCGTCGATGCCCTCTTGCCGCACGCGGCGTCGCTGGCGTGGGCACAGGTGGTTGTGTGCCAGCTCGAAGTGCCGCTTGCGGTCACGCAGTGGGCGCTCGCGGGGGCGCGGCAGGCGGGCGCGCTCACCATCCTGAACCCGGCTCCGGTGCGCGACCTCGACGCGGCCGTGCTCGGCCTCGTCGACTACCTCACGCCCAACGAGGGAGAAACGGGGCACATCGACGGCAGCGAGGTCACCGATCTGGCGTCCGCGCGCGGGGCGGCAGAGCGGCTCCGCGCCCGCGGCGCTGGCACCGTCATCGTCACGCTGGGGGGCCAGGGCGCGCTCGTCTGCGGGGCCGATCCTCCCGCGCACTACCCCGCCTTCCCGGTCGCAGTGGCGGACACCACCGCGGCGGGCGACGCCTTCAACGGCGCCCTCGCCGCCGGGCTCGCCGCCGGCGGCACCCTCCAGCAGGTCCTGCCACACGCGAACGCGGCGGCGGCGCTGGCCTGCGGGATCCGCGGCGCCCAGGACTCGCTGCCAGGCCGCCGCGACGTCGAGCGCTTCCTGGCGTCCGTACGCCGGTGAAGGCGCGCGAGGCGCTCCGGGCCGGTCAGCGGGGCGGGATGCGCGCGCGGAGCGCGTCCACGCGCTTGAGCGCGGCCTGCACAGTGCGTCGCGTGAGCCGGCCCTCGTCCAGCGCGCGCTGAATGGCCGTCACCACGCGCGCCGCCGTTCGCGAGTCGCGCCGGACGGTGTTCTCGGCCACGAGCAGCACGTCCACGCCCGCGCCGAGCGCCAGCAAGGCCGCCTCCTCGAGCCCGTAGTTCTGGGTGATCGCCCCCATGAGGAGATCGTCCGATACCACCACGCCGCCGAAGCCGAGCCGGCCGCGCAGGAGACGCCGGATCGTGTGCCAGGAGAGCGACGCGGGATGCCAGGTGTCGAGGTGCCGGTTGAAGACATGGGCGGGCATCACCGCATCGGCGAGGCCGTCGGCGATGAGGGCGCGGAAGGGATGGAGCTCGAGCTCAAGATTGGCGGTCTCGGTGACGTCGGTGAAACCGTGGTGCGAGTCGGCCAGGCTCGAGCCGTGGCCGGGGAAGTGCTTGAGGGCGGTGAGGACGCCCGCCGCGTGCATGCCGCGGATGAAGGCGCGCGCGTGCGCGGTGACCTCCACGGGATCGCTGGAATAGGTGCGGCCGAGCGTGACCACCGCGGGGTTGCCGGGATTGAGGGCCACGTCCACGACGGGCGCGAGGTTCCAGTTGATGCCCGCCTCGCGGAGGCGCGCGGCGAGGCGCGCCGCCTCCATCTCGGTCACGGCGACGTCCTCGACCTCGCCCAGGTCCTGCGCCGACGGGGTGGGGGCATAGCCCGCGCGGGACGACAGACGCATGACCACGCCCCCCTCGGCGTCGGTGGCGATGAGGAGTGGCCGCCCCACGCAGCGGCGGGCGAGTGCCTGCGCGTCGCCGGTAAGGCGCGCGAGCTGATCGGGGTCGATGATGTTGCGCGGGGCGCGGGTGGCGGCGTCGCGCTCGAAGAGGATCAGCCCGCCCACGCGCACGTCACAGATGAGGGCGCGCAGCTCCTCGTTGCCCTCCAGCGTGGTGCCGCGGAAGCCCACGAGGAGGAGATCGCCCAGCGGCAGCCGGCGCGGGCCCGCCGCGTCGCCCAGGCTGCCCCACGCGTCGAGGAGGAGGACCGCGCCGACGAGAAGGGCGAGCGGCCACCGCCGGGGCCGGCGCGCGGCGCGCGTGGAGGGCCCCGCCCTCAGCGAGCGCTCCGGGCGGCGTCGACGAGGCGCCGCACCCGCCCGGCGTCCACGGGGGCGCTCACCACGCCGTCGCGCTTGACGGCGGTGCCGACGATGAGCCCGTCGGCCACCGCGAGGAGCTCGGCCGCAGTCTCCGCGGTGGCGCCGCTGCCGACGAGAAGGGGAATCCCCCCCACGGCGTCGCGGACGCGCTTGAGATCGCCGGGGGCGGTGGGCTCGCCGGTGGCCGCGCCGGAGACGATGAGGGCATCGGCCAGCCCGCGCTCGACGCAGTCGCGCGCCTCCTGCTCGAGGGACACCGGGGCGAGAGGAGCCGCGTGCTTGGTCTGGACATCGGCGAGGATCTTCACGTCTGCCCCCAGGAGACGGCGCGCGCGCAGAAGCTCGTGCGCAGCACCCTGAATGATGCCCTGGTCGGTGAGCACCGCGCCCACGTGGACGTTGACGCGAATGAAGCGCGCGCCCGCCGCCACCGCCACCGCGAGCGCCGACCGCCCGTCGCTGCGGAGCACGTTGATGCCGAGCGGCCGGTCGACCGCGCGGACGACCTCGCGGGCCACTGCGGCCATCGCCGCCACCGTCTCCGCCTCGACGCGGCCGGCGGTGAAGGGCGCGTCGCCGAAGTTCTCGAGGAGGAGCGCGTCCGCGCCACCGTCGGCGAGCGCCTCCGCGTCGCGGAGGGCGGCGCGCGCGACCGCGTCCATGCTTCCCGCCCAGCGCGCGCTGCCGGGCAGGGGAAGTAGATGCACCATGCCGATCACACCCCGCGCGACGCCCACGATCGGCGCGAGTCCAGCTCTCGCGTCGGGGGAAGACATGGCGAAATCATAACACGCTGCGGTATCATCGATTCGCGATGACCTCTCGCGGCGGGGCCGAGCCGGCGCGCATCTTCTACGGCTGGTGGGTGGCCCTGGCATTCGCGGTCATCATCTTCGTCTCCACCGGCATCCGTTTCGCGGTGGGCCCCTTCCTCAAGCCGATGGCGGCCGACCTCGGCCTCGATCGCGGGAGCTTTCCCCTCGTCGTCGTCTCGATCTCGCTCTTTCTCTACGGTGCGGTGATGCCGCTCGACGGGAGCGGGGCGGGGCGGCCGGCCCCGGACCGCGTGCTCGCACGGCGCGAGGCGCGGCCGATCGCGGGCGGGCGCTGAGCCGGCGGCTCCCGCCGCTGGTGGAGGCGCGCTCGATGCTGCCCGAGTGGCTGACCCGGATCACCGGGCGCGCACGACGGCGCCCCCGCCGGGCCCTCGTGCTCGCGGGCGGCGGCGTCATCGGCGGCATGTACGAGGTGGGCGCGCTCGCCGCCCTGGACGCGGCGCTTCCCGGCTTCCGCGCGAACGACTTCGACCTCTACGTCGGGTCCAGCGCGGGCTCGGTGGTGGCGGCGCTGATGGCGAATCAGGTCCGGCCCCTCGACCTCTACACGATTCTCGACGAGAGCCGCGAGGACGCGCTGAACTTCCACAGCGGCTCCGTGTATCAGCGCGGCGCCGTAGCCGACGCCGGCCGCAGCTTTCTCCGGCTGGTATGGGCGGTGGGGAAGAATCTCGCCACGAATTTTCGGCTCGACTGGCCGGATATCCTCGCGCGCAGCCGTCCCGACATGCCGGCCGGCTTCTTCTCGGTGCGGCAGCTGGAGGAGTTCATCCGCCGGGCCTTCGCCGCCAAGGGACTGGCCAACGACTTCGCGGACTGCCCGCGCCGGCTTCTCATTCCCGCCATGGACCTCGACCGGGCGCGCCGGGTGGTGTTCGGGAAGGGGGCCTTCGCGGAGACGCCCATCTCGGAAGCAATCGCCGCGTCCTCGGCCATCCCCGGATTCTTCGAGCCCTTCCGCATCGGCGGCTGCGACTACGTCGACGGCGACGTGGGACACACCGGGCACGCCGACCTCGCGGTCGACGATGGAGCCCGCCAGCTGGTGATCATCAACCCCCTCATCCCGCTCCGGGGCGACGGCTCCGGCGCGGCGTCCCGCCATCTGCGAGGACAGGGGCTCTACGGGATACTCGAGCAGGTCGGCCGCATCAACAGCCAAGGGCTGCTGAACCTCGGCCTGCGCGAGCTCGCCCTGCGCCACCTCGACCTGGAGATCCACCTCCTGCAGCCGCCCGCCGGCGACTCGCCCCTGTTCGGGCCGTCGATGGGCTTCGAGGCGAGCCGGCTGGCCCTGCGCTTCGGGCGCGAGGCGACCCTGGACTGGCTCGTCACCGAGGGCGGCGTGCTGCGACGGGCCTTCGGCGCCGGCGCGCGCGGCTGAGGCAAAGGTTGCCGCCCGCGCCCGGCGAGGTGTATCCTCGCGGGCCATGGCGCCCCGGCCGGTCAACGGCGTGCTCGTCCTCCATGGGCCGAACCTCAACCTTCTCGGCACGCGCGAGCCCGCGGTGTACGGGCGGGCCACCCTCGCCGAGGTGGATCGGTCGCTCGCCCGCCACGCGGCGGAGCGGGGCGTCCGTGTGGAGTGCCGGCAGTCCAACCACGAGGGCCAGCTGGTGGAGTGGATACAGGGCGCGGCGGCCGAGGGCTTTCGCGCCGTCGTGATCAACCCCGGCGCCCTGACGCACTACTCGATCGCCCTTCGCGACGTCATTGCCGCGGTACGGCTTCCCGTCGTCGAGGTCCACCTCTCGAACATCCATGCGCGCGAGGAGTTCCGGCGCCACTCGGTGACGGCCGCGGCGGCGGCCGGCCAGATCTCGGGCTTCGGCCCGGCCAGCTATCGCCTCGGCCTCGACGCCGCCCTGCTCCTCGCCGGGCGCGGAGGGACCGCCGCGCGGCGGGGCGCTCGTGGCCCCGCGCGACCGCGCTCGCGCGGTGAATGACGGGCCCGATCCCCGCGTCCAACCGTCCTCCCGACCCTCCGCGGAACCGGACGAAGCCGAGCTCATCCGCCGCTGTCAGGCGGGCGACGTCGCCGCCTTCGAGCCGCTGGTGGACAAGTACCGGGCGCGGGTCTGGCGGCTCGCTTATCAGGTGCTGCGGGATCGTGAGGAGGCGCTCGACTGCGCTCAGGAGGCCTTCGTGCGGGCGTTTCAGTCTCTGTCGCGGTTCCGGGGCCAGTCGGCCTTCTATACGTGGCTGTTCCGGATCACGCTCAACCTGGCCACCGACCGACACCGCGCGCGGGGGGCGCGGGCGCGCGCGTTCGGCGCGGAGCGGGTGACCGAGGAGGAGTGGGCGCGCATCGCGCCCGATCCGGGGCTGCGGCCGGACGACGCCGCGCTGGCCGAGGAGCGACGCGCGCGCATCGCGCGGGCCCTCGATGCCTTGCCGCTCACGGCTCGAACGATTATCATGCTCAGTGATATCGAGGGGTTGTCCTATCGTGAGATCGCCCACGTGCTCGACTGTCCGATCGGAACGGTGATGTCGCGGCTGCACCACGCTCGCCGGCGGCTGCGAGCGCTGCTCGGGCCCATGCTCGCGGCGCTTCTGTGGCTCGGCGTGACGCTGGGCCCCGCGCCCGCCGCGGCCGAGCCGATGATCCGCTTCGGGATCCGCGTGCTCCAGGCTTCCTCACCGGCCCAGCCCGCGCCCGTGAGCCCCGAGGCCGAGACCGACGAGCGGCTGCGTGTGATCCTGCCGCGGCTGCGCACGCTCTTCCGCTACACCGACTACACCACCCTCGATCGCCAGCGCGCCGAGGTGCCACTGGGGACGCAGCAGCGCTTCCCCCTTCCGGGCTCCCGCCACCTCGAGGTGACGCCGGACCAGCTGCAGGGGACCCTGCTCCGCATGCGCGTGCGGCTCCTGCGTGGCGAGCAGCCGGAGCTTCGCACCATCATGTCGGTGGCCCCGGGCGCGCCTGCGGTGCTGGGCGGGCCCGCGCACGGCGAAGGCGTGCTCATCATCATCCTGTGGGCCAACCCCAACCCGGAGCGCTAAGAGCGCGCGTGAGCGAGGATCGCTACTTCCGCGAGCGGGCCCGCATCGAGCAGGGCCACCTCAAGTACCGCGACAAGCTGAAGGACGAAGGGAAGCTCTTCGTCCGCGACCGGCTCGCTCTGCTGCTCGACCCCGGCACGGAGTTCCAGGAGGACTTTCTCTTCGCCCGCAACCAGGAGCCCGACACCCCCGCCGACGGCGTGGTGACCGGCGTGGGCACCGTCGGCGGGCGCGCCGTCTGCGTGATGGCCAACGACTACACCGTCAAGGCCGGGTCCTGGGGCGAGAAGACCGTGCAGAAGATCGTCCGCATCCAGGAGCGTGCGCAGCGCCTCCAGATTCCTCTCGTCTACATGGTGGACGCCGCGGGGGGACGCATCTCGGAGCAAATCAAGATCTTCCCCGGCCGCTACCACGCCGGACGCATCTTCTACAACGAGGTGCAGCTGTCGGGCGTGATCCCCCAGGTCTGCATTCTGTTCGGCCCCTCGCCGGCGGGCTCCGCCTATCTGCCCGCGCTCACCGATCTCGTCATCATGGTGGACGGCAAGGCGAGCCTCTACGTCGGCTCGCCGCGAATGGTCGAGATGGCCATCGGCGAGAAGACCACGCTGGAGGAGCTGGGCGGCGCGCGGATGCACTGCACGGTGTCGGGCTGCGGCGACGTGCTCGCCGCCTCCGACGAGGAGGCCATCGCCCTCGCGCGGCGCTACCTGGCCTTCATGCCGGACTCCTTCCGCGTGCGGCCGGCGCGTCGCGACGCGGCGCCGCCCCGTCCCGGCCGCGCCGTCGAGGAGATCGTGCCCTTCGACCAGCGGAAGTGGTTCGACATGTACGAGCTGATCGATCGGCTCGTGGACGAGGGCTCGTTCTTCGAGGTAAAGCGCCTGTTCGCGGGCGAGATCATCGTGGGCCTCGCGCGGCTGGACGGCCGGGCCGTCGGGATCGTCGCCAATCAGCCGAAGGTAAAGGGCGGCGTCCTCATGGTGGACTCCTCGGACAAGGCCGCCCGCTTCATCAACCTCTGCAACGCGTTCAACATTCCCCTCGTTTACCTCGCCGACGTCTCGGGCTTCATGGTCGGCACCAAGGTGGAGCGGGCCGGCATCATCCGCCACGGCGCCAAGATGGTCTTCGCCACCTCGCAGGCCACCGTGCCGAAGATCTGCGTGGTGGTGCGGAAGTGCTACGGCGCGGGGCTCTACGCCATGTGCGGCCCCGCCTTCGAGCCGGATGCCGCGCTGGCCCTTCCCCAGGGGCAGATCGCCATCATGGGCCCCGAGCCCGCCGTCAACGCGGTGTACTACAACAAGATCATGGAGCTGCCCGAAGGGGAGCGCGCGGCCTACGTGAAGCAGAAACGCGACGAGTACGCCGAGGACGTGGACATCTACAAGCTTGCGTCCGAGATGCTCGTGGACGGGATCGTGGCCGGGGGCGAGCTCCGCGGCGAGCTGGTCAAGCGGCTCGCCTACGCCGAGTCCAAACAGCAGGAGTTCCCGGCGCGCCGCAATCCCATCACTCCCGTCTGAGGCCCTCGCCGGGTGAACGGTCGACGCGTGCTGCCGGGCTTCATCCTCGCCGCGCGCTTCCTCACGATCGTCCCCGTGCCCGGCCGGGAGGCGACAGGCGAGAACGCTCTCGGCCGAGCCGCGTGGTGGTTCCCGCCGGTGGGGCTCCTCCTGGGCATGGGCCTCGCCGTTGCCGACCGGGCGCTGGCATGGCTGTTCCCGCCGTTGCTCGCCGCGCTGCTCGTGGTGTCGCTCTGGAAGGTGCTCACCGGCGGCATTCACCTCGACGGGCTCGCCGATTGCCTCGACGGGCTCGCGGGACGGGACGTTCCGCAGCGCCTGGCCATCATGCGCGACAGCCGCGTCGGCGTGTACGGCGCGCTCGGGCTGGTCGTGGTGTTCCTCACCTCCCTCGTGGCGCTCGCCGAGCTTCCGCCCGCGCTCCGCGGGCCGGCGCTGATGCTGGCGCCCGTCACGGGACGGCTCGCGCCGCTGCTGGCGGGCACACTCCTGCGCGCGGCCACCCCGGCGGCGGGGATGGGGAGCGCCTTTCTCGCCACCCTGCCGCGCGTGGCGGGGCCCGTGTATGCGGCGGCGGCCCTCATCCTGGCCGGCGTCCTCGTCGGGGGCTGGGGCATGGCGGTGGTGGCGACGGGGCTCGGCGTGGCGCTGCTGGGGGCGGCGCTGATCTCGCGCCGGCTCGGCGGGATCACCGGCGACGGCCTCGGCGCCTCGGTGGAGCTGGGCGAGCTGGGAGTGCTGCTCGCGGCGGCCGCGCAGACCCGACTGGGCGAGGGCTAGATGAGCACCGTGGTGTACCTCGTTCGACACGGGGCCGTGGTGGGGGCGGAGACGCGCCGCTTCATCGGCCACCTCGACGTGCCGCTCTCCCCACACGGCGAGACCCAGATCTCCGCGGTCGCGCGCCGGCTCGCGCCCGTGGCCCTTCGCGCCGTGTACTCGAGCGACCTCCTGCGCACGCGGCAGAGCGCGGCCATCGTCGCCGCCCCGCACGGTCTCCACGCCATCCCGCTGTCGGGCCTTCGCGAGTTCGCCATGGGACGCTGGGAAGGCCTCACCGCGGAGGAGATCCGCGCGGGGGCGCCCGAGGCGTTCGCCGCCTGGATGGCCGATGTCGGACGCTTCCAGTTCCCCGGAGGCGAGAATCTGGATCAGGTAGCCGCGCGGGCCTGGGCAGCCTTCGAGGACATCGTGGCGGCCCACGAGGGGGAGCGTGTAGCCGTCGTCGCGCACGGCGGAAGCAACCGCGCCATCCTGTGCCGGGCGCTGGGCATGTCGCTCGGCCGCCTGCTCGCCCTGGGGCAGGACTACGCGGGGCTCTCCGTGCTCGAGCGACCCGCGGGAGGGCAGTGGTCGCTCTCGCTCCTGAACGATGACGAGGCCTCGGGCGGGGCGGAGCCCCGCTCGGCCCGGCGGGCGCGCGCCTGATGGATCGCCGTCGCTTCCTCGGCTCCGCCGCGGTGGGCGCCTCGCGGTGGGGGGACTGCCCCGCCCCGGCGCCGCGGAGTCGCCGCGCCGGGGCGGGACGCTCAAGTGCATCGGGATCGAGCCCGGGAGCCTGGATCCTCACATGAGCCCGACCGAGGCCACCGCCCTGATCTCGTCGATGGTTCGGCGCTCGCTGTTCAATCGGGGGACGCAGCTCGAATCCGTCTGGACCTCTCGACGTTCGTAGGACGAGCGTTTCTGTCGGGGTGTCCGGGTGTCGAGACGGGGCGTCGCTGGCCTGACGATGGGAGCCCGAAATCCCGGAGCGGACCGCGCACGCGCCGCGGCTTTTCAAGCACTTCGCGCCGGTCCGCCGGATGGCAGCGCGGTTGCTACTTTCGACACGATAGGGCGGGTGCCTGACGCGATTTGTGGGCGCCTGCCGGGAATTGTCGGGGCCTCGGGTGTCCGGTCGCTGACGGCGACCGAATCCGTAGGTTTTCCAACAATTTCGAATACCTTATGTTCCGGCACTGCTCTTGCTACAAGTTCGCGTGAGAGGAGCGAGACCATGCTCATGCAGAGATTGCGGCTGGCGTTCTCACCACAGTCCGGCTTCACGCTCGTCGAGATCATCATTGCGGCGGCCGTGATCGGGCTCGGCCTGGTCGGGGTCGTCGCCGGCTTTCTCTATGCCGTGGGCGGGCTCGAGGCGGGACGGCAGCAGACCACCGCCTCCTTTCTAGCCGAGCAGCGCATGGAGCAGCTGAAGGCCGGAGCCCTCAACAACTTTCTCAACGTCACGACCGCCAACTATCCTGCTGAGGCGTACGGCGCCATCTCGAACAACGGCCACGCCATGCCGGGTTACCGGCGCACGGTGACCATCACCGACGCGCCCGCGGGCCTCGCCGACACCAAGCTGGTGGAGGTGCGGGTTTTCTATCGCCCGGTCGTGGGCTTCGGTGTGCTGGCCACCGAGCGCGAGGTGCGCTTCTCCGCACTCCTCACGGATCGCAAATGAGAACCCTGCGTAGCGTATTCAATCAGCGCGGCTTCACGCTCGCCGAGCTGCTCGTCGTCACCGCGCTCGTCGGCCTCGTCATGGCGGGGGTGCTGAGCCTGCTCATGTCGAGCAACCAGAGCTATCAGCGCGGGACCAACCAGGTGGAGGCGCAGCAGACCGCGCGCGTCGCGATGGCGCGGATGGCCCACGAGATTCGCGAGGCCGGGTACAACCCGTCCACCGCCACGACCTTCAATCCGGTGATCTCGTTCTCCGCCACCGGCCTCACCATCCAGAACGACTGGAACGCCAACGGAGCAATTGACAACACCATCACCGTGACCGATCCCGTCAAGGGGACGCAGCGCGGCGAGCAGGTGATCTACGCGCTGTCCGGGACCGACCTGACCCGGCGTGAGACGGGCGTGGACGGCACCCCGCAGGTGCTCATCAGCGGCGTGCAGAGCCTCGCCTTCGAGTACCTCGACATCAACGATGCTACCACCGCGACCGCGGCCAATCTCCGCACGGTGGTCATGACCGCGACGGTGAGCCAGTTCACCGGCCCCACCGCCGCCGTCAATCCCGCCAATGTCATCCTCACGAATCGAATCCGCCTGAGGAACAAGTAATGAACCCGGGCGTGGGAGGTACTACGATGTCCAGCTGGCGTAGCCTCATCCTGAACGAGCGTGGCGTGGCGTTGCCGCTTGCGTTGATCTGCCTCGTCGCGCTCACCGTGATGGTGCTCACGTTCCTGACCCTGTCGGGGGTCGAGCCCCAGATCTCTCAGAACCTCACCGAGAGCGCCCGGGCCCGCTATCTCGCGGAATCCGGCATCGAGTGGGCCTTCAAGCAGGTGGCCGCCTCGCCGGTGGGGACGAGCGGGCACTTCGCGGCCAGCCTGTTCGCGGGGCCCGACAACGTTCAGAACACGGCGGACGACCAGCAGCCCACCAACGTGAGCGGGCAGAACCACGCCGCCATGCTCACCACGCTGGGCTCGCCGAGCCCGCTGCCCACCAAGACCACCACCGAGGGCACGTACTCGGTCACCGTCCGGAACGACAACCTCGTCGGCGACGACAAGTTCAACGGCGCGGGCGCAGTGGACGCCGGCACCAAGTTCGACGACCAAAACGGCATCGTGATCGTGACCGCGACGGGTACCTACCGCGGCGCGACCCGCACCATCCAGGTGGCGCTGAAGCGGGTCGGCATTCCGCCCTTCCCGGGCGCGGTCAACATCCCCGGCTACCAGGCCGACACCTTCATGAACAACAACATCAATGCGGGCAACGCCAACCGCTACGACATCGACGGCCACGACTACGACCGGAACGGCACCCAGAACACGTCGAACCCCAAGAAGCTCGGCATCCAGGTGCAACCGGGCACGCAGGCGGACCTCGGGATTACATACGAGGCGCGGGTTGAGCAGCCGTTCGACAACGCGAACATCTGCACGGGCGGCGACTGCAGCACGGCCACCAAGGATGCCAACCGCGCCGCCCGGCTGGGCATCGTGAAGGGCAAGCACCAGTCGTCCACTGCCTCCGCCACCGGTGTTAACACCATCGGCCCGGACGGCTCGCTCACGCCGGCGGTCATGAACAGCTTCCTCACCCAGATCGCGTCCAACCCGGCGACCACCATCCTCCAGAGCACCCAGGCGTGCCCGATCGTGATGACGGGCGGCACCAGCACCGCGACCGCCACGCCCACCCTCACCAACGGCTGCAGCATGAACCAGACCGTGAACCTCGGCACCACGTCCGACCCGAAGATGGTGTACTTCCGCGGCGACCCGGACACGAGCTCGACGTTCGCGGGTGTCACGCTGAACAACATGGTGACGGGGGCGGGCATCCTCATCATCGAGGACGGCGACTTCCAGCAGTATGGTAACCTCCGCTGGGATGGCATCGTCATCGTGACCGGCCAATACGTCTCGGCGGCGTTCCGGACCGGCAGCAACACCACGATCTACGGCGCGCTGACCGGCATGGAGAGCCAGCCTACGGAGTCCTCCGGCCTGTTCTACTTCTTCCTGGATCAGAACCTCGATCTCCGCATCCGCTCGAGCAAGCAGAACCTCGACATGGTCCAGCAGATGCTGGCGGTGCACAAGATCCTCAGCTGGCGCGAGAACTAGGGGTGCGGCGGGGCGTCCTGATCGCGGCGATCGTCGCCGTCCTGGCCGGTTGCCAGCAGGCACCGCCTCCCGAGCCTCCCAAGCCCACCAAGGCGCCGGCCGTCGTCCTCCGCGAGGAGGGCGACGCGCTGGCCGCCAAGGGGGACTACGCCGGCGCCGCCGCGAAGTACGAGACGGCGCTGGCCTCGACACCCGACGATCTCTCCCTCCGATTCGCCCTGGGCTCGACCTACTCGCATCTCAACCGGCGCGCCGACGCCGTGACCCAGTTCAAGCTGGTGCTCGCCGGCGCGCCCCCCACGTCCCAGGAATATGAGCTCGCCCGGCAATGGCTGGTGAGCGTGGGCGCCCTACGGGAAGAGGTGGCGCAGGCCCCTGCCGCCGGCGACCCGTCGTCGGATCAGCCCCGGGCGCCCGCGCCGCAAGGGGCGCAGACGGGGCTCAGCGGCACCCTCGAGTGGAAGGGCATCGCGCAGGGGAGCCGGCGCGTTCCGGTTCGGCTCACCCTCACCGGCGAGGACGTCGAGAACCGCACCGTGCGGTCGCTCCGCGCGGCCCGGCTCGGCGAGAAGTACGCCTTCCCGAACGTCGCCCCGGGGAGCTATCGGCTGGTCGTGATCGCGATCGAGCCGCGCGAGCAGCCCCTCTGGGATGTCCGCGTGACGGTGGACAAGGACAAGCCCACCGTGCTGAACCTCAGCAGCGCCACCGCCGCCGTCTCGCCCGATGCTTTTCCCGGCCCCGAATAGCGCCGCTGCTAGGGCTTCTTGAAGAAGATCTCGCCCATGTAGCATTCGGCGCTGGACTGGGTATCGTTGGAGTCGATGGCGACCGAGACCGCGCCGACCTGCTCAGCCGGCTCCTCGCCGTAGATCTTCTTGTAGTCCTCGTAGACGTTGCGGGTCTCGGTCATCCACTTTCCCACGTCGGCGGGCCCGGAGCGGACGATCGCGTAGTGCACCATCCCCGACTTCTCGCTTGGCGCGTAGATGCCCGCGGGGGCGGTACTGTCCCACACGTAGCCGATATGCCGCGAGCGCACCGCGGTGGGAAAGCGGGGGAAGGTCAGATAGACCTGGCAGACCTGATCGTCCGTGGCCTTATTCCGCGAGTCGGCTCCCTTGGGCAGCGTGATCGCCTTCCAGCGCCACTGGATGAGCGGGTACTCCTTGATGTCGACCTTCATCTCCTTGCTGATGGTGGAGCCGTCCTTCTCGCTCCGCATCTGAAGCACCTGCGCGTTGCCCTCCGTCACGACCTTGAAGAGGTTGTAGGCGGGGCTTCCCCAGCCCTGCTTTTGCCAGCCGGGGGGGATACCCGTATGTCCCACGGGGACCTTGGACCAGTCCTCCACGGGGAGGGTGCCGGTCTGGGCGAAGGCGACGCCGGCGGTTAGGACCATTACCGTGACGAGACCGAGTCTTCGAAGGCTCATGGCGCCACCAAGGATAACCGATGCCGAGGGCCCGATGTTCCGCTGTTTGCCGGCGGCGCGGAGGGCTCGTGAGGAGGGCTGTGCTAGTGTAAGGCACGCCATGAGCGCCGAGCGCCTGGACAAGTGGCTGTGGGCGGCGCGCTTCTTCAAGAGCCGCACCCAGGCCGCCGCCGCGTGCGATGGCGGGAAGGTGGACGTCAACGAGCAGGCCGCCAAGCCCGCGCGCGCCGTGCGGCCCGGCGACCTGCTGCACGTGTCCCTTCGCCACGGTCGTCGCATCATCCGGGTCAAGGCGCTCGGCGAGCGCCGCGGGTCGGGCGCGGCCGCCGCGCTGCTCTACGACGACCTCACACCTCCGCCGCCGCCCCGCGCAGAGCGCCCGGCGCCCGCGATGTATCGGCCGCGTGGGGCCGGCCGGCCCACCAAGCGCGAGCGCCGGCTCCTGGAGCGGATCACCCAGCGGTGACGGGTCTCGCGCCGTCGGCTGCCGGTCCCACTCCGGTCCCGCGCCAGCGCATCGGCCTTCTCCTCTTCCTCCTCGTCCTCGTGGCGAGCGCGCTTCCGTTCCTGCCTACGCTGACGGCCGAGTTCGTCAACTGGGACGACGACGTGAACTTCACGAACAATCCGGGATTCCGGGGGCTCGGCTGGGCCAATCTCCGCTGGATGTTCACCACGACCCTCATGGGTCACTGGATCCCGCTCACCTGGCTCACCCTCGGCGCCAACTACGCCGTCGGCGGCCTCGATCCCTGGGGATACCACCTCGTCAACGTGCTGGTGCACGCCGCCGCGGCGGCCGTGTTCTTTCTCGTGGCGCGGCGGCTCGTCGCCGCGGCGTTGGGCGGCGGCGGGTGGCCCGTCGATCTCGGCGCGGTCCTCGCGGCGCTGGTGTTCGGGACGCATCCGCTGCGGGTGGAGTCTGTGGCTTGGATCACCGAGCGGCGCGATGTGCTGTGCGCGCTCTTCTACATGCTGGCCGGCCTCGCCTATCTGCGGGGCGTGGAGGGAGGGCGCGTGCTGTCGGGCCACTGGCGGGTGCTCGCCCTGGTCGCCTTTGCCGCCTCGCTGCTTTCCAAGGCGATGTCGATGACGCTTCCCGCGACGCTGCTGCTGCTTGACGTCTATCCGCTGCGCCGGGGCGGGCTCGGCTGGCGTCGCCTCGTGCTGGAGAAGGTCCCGTTCGCCATCCTGGGCGGGCTCGCCGCGGTGGGGGCCCTGCTGTCGCAAACGCGGGGCGCGACGTGGACGGGGTTCGAGGCCTACGGCTTGCCCGCGCGGGCGGCGATGTCGGCCTACAGCTTCGTCTTCTATCCGTGGAAGTTCGTATGGCCGGTCGGGCTGTCGCCGCTCTACGAGCTGCCGGTCCGGGTCGATCCCCTCGCGTGGCGCTTCCTGGCGCCGCTGATCGCGGTGCCGGTGGTCACGGTGGCGCTCGTGCTGCTGCGGCAGCGCTGGCCGGCCGGGCTCGCCGCGTGGCTGCAGTCGATCATCGTCCTGCTGCCGGTGAGCGGGCTCGCCCACACCGGCTATCAGCTGGCGCACGATCGTTACAGCTATCTGTCGGGGGTGGGCCTGGCCCTGCTCCTGGGTGGGGGCCTCGCCTGGACGCTGGGCCTGCGCGCGGCCGGGCGGCTGGGGTGGCCCGTCGCCGCCGCGCTGAGCGCGGCGGCCGCCGTCGTGGTGGTGGGCCTGAGCGCGGGCACATGGCAGCAGAGCCGTGCCTGGCACGACTCGGAGACGCTCTGGCGAAGCGCGATCGACGTGGATCCGGACTGCATGCTCTGCTGGAACAACCTCGGCCACGCCTTTCTGGCGCAGCGCCGCCACGGCGATGCCGAGCGCGTCTTCGTCAAGGCCATCTCCCTGCGCCCGGAGCGCCCCGGCGTGTGGAACAACCTCGGCACCGCGCTGGCGCTTCAGCAGCGCTATCGCGAGGCGGAGGGGCCCTACGCGAAGGCGGTCGAGCTGTCGCGGGGCGAGTTTCGAGACGCGGTCTCGAATCTGGGCCGCCTCTACGCGGTGGCGGGGCGCTATGCCGACGCGATTCCGCTCCTGCGTCGCGCCAACGCGCTCAAGCCGGACACGCCGGAGGTGGTGGCGAGCCTCCGCCTCTCTCTGAAGAACCACGGGGGCGCGCTTGCCGCCGCGGGCCGCCCGGCCGAGGCGGAGGCGCTGTTCCGCGAGGGGCTGGACCTTGGGGACGAGGAGCACCTCTACATCAACCTGGGTCGGGCGCGGCTCGACCAGGGCCGCTTTGCCGAGGCGGTGCCGCCGCTGGAGCGCGCGGTGCAGATGAACCCGCGCAATCCGTCCGGGCGCGCCTGGCTGGCCCGGGCCTACGCCGTGGCGGGTGCGCGCGAGCGCGCGGCCGGCGAGATGGCGGCGCTCACGTCCCTCGACCCGGCCATGGCCGCGCAGGTGGCTGCCGAGATTCCGGCGTCCCGCCGCTGAGGGCCTTGCTTGCGCCCTCCCGCCGGCTCTGATACGGTCGGCGCGATCAGGGAGTTCGGGGAGCTCCGCGAACGGAGCCCACCGGGAAGGCGGTGCGAATCCGCCGCGACCCCGTCACTGTAATCGGGGACGAAACCCACGGCAGAGCCACTGGCCGGCAGCGCGGCGGCCGGGAAGGCGTGGGGAGTAGGACGATCCGAGAGCCAGGAGACCGACCCGACCTCCGGTAACCCTATACCGGTCTTCGTGGGAGGGTCCGGTTGATCGCTGCAAGCGCCTCGGGTGCAGTCTCTCCGTCATCGACCCACCTCATCCTGGGCGGCGCGCGGAGCGGCAAGAGCCGCCACGCCCTCGAGCTCGGCCGCCTCTGGCCGGGCCGCGTTGCGTTCGTGGCGACGGCGGAGGCGCGCGACGCCGACCTCGCTCACCGCATCGCGCGGCATCGCGCGGAGCGTCCCCCCGGCTGGGCCACCGTGGAAGAGCCCCTGGATCTTGCGGGGGCCTGCCGCCGCGCCGCTGCCGGCTCGGCGCTGGTCATCGTGGACTGCCTCACCCTCTGGGTCGCCAACCGCATGCTGAGCGGAGACCCGGACGAGGCCATCGTCGGCGGCGGTGACGAGATCGCCCGGCTCATGGGCGAGCGCCGGGCCGGCCTCGTGCTGATCTCGAACGAGGTCGGCGAGGGTGTGCATCCGCCCACCGCCGACGGCCTTCGCTTCCGGGACCTGCTCGGCCAGATCAATCAGCGCGTGGCGGCCGCCGCCGATCGCGTCACGCTGATGGTCGCCGGTATCCCCGTTGCCATCAAGGCCGCGCCCATCTCGATCTCCGAGGGTGCACCTCGGCAGGGAGCGGCCCATCAGGCTCGTTGAGGCGATAGTCGTGCCGGGGGCCGAAGCGGGCGTCGAGGCCCAGCGGCGGCTTGATCGGCTGACCAAGCCGCCGGGAAGTCTCGGTCGCCTGGAGGAGCTCGCGCGGGCGCTGTGTGTGATGAGCGGCCGCTGCCCCCCGCCCGTGGCCCGGGCGACGATCTTCACGCTGGCCGGCGACCACGGCGTGGCGGCCGAGCGAATCAGCGCTTACCCACAGGTGGTTACCTCTCAGATGCTCGAGAATCTTCTCAGCGGGGGCGCCGCCGTCAACGTCCTCGCCCGGCACGTGGGAGCCCGGGTGGTGGTGGCCGATCTCGGCGTGGTCGCGCCTCCGGGCCATGCGCCCGGCCTCGACTCGCGCCGCATCGGGGCAGGGACCGCCAATATGGCGCAGGGGCCCGCCATGACGCGCGCGGATGCGACGCGGGCCATCGAGGCGGGCATGGCGCTGGTCGAGGTCGAGCGCGCGGCCGGGCTCGATCTCGTCGGCACCGGCGAGATGGGGATCGGCAACACGACGGCCGCGAGCGTCCTGGTGGCGGCCATGATGGGGGTGGCGCCCGTGGAAGTCACCGGGCGCGGCACCGGTGTCGACGACGCGACGTGGCGGCGCAAGGTGGCCACGGTGGAGCGCGCGCTGAGCGTGAACCAGCCTGATGGCGCGGATGGACTCGACGTGCTCGCCAAGGTGGGCGGGTTCGAGATTGCCGGGCTCGCCGGCGTCGTGCTGGCGGCCGCGGCCCATCGGATCCCCGTGCTCCTGGACGGCTTCATCACCGCGGCGGCCGCCCTCGCGGCCGTGCGCCTCGCGCCCGCGTCGCGCCACTACCTGATCGCGGCGCACCGGTCGGTGGAGCCGGGCCACGCGCACGCACTCGCGGCGCTGGGCCTCGCGCCGTATCTGGACCTCGGCATGCGGCTGGGGGAGGGGACCGGCGCCGCGCTGGGCATCGGTCTGGCGCGCGCCGCCGCCGCCATTCTCACCGAGATGGCCACGTTCAAGTCGGCGGGCGTGTCCGAGGCGAGCGAGCCGTGTCCCTGACGCGGGGCAGGGGCCTCGTACTCGCCGTCGGCGTCGCGCTCGCGATGGGGCTGGGCGCCTTCGCGCCCGCCCGCGCCTTCGTGGTGACCGATGGCACCGGTCGCAGCATCACGCTGCCCGCGCCCCCCCGCCGCATCGTCTCCCTCGTGCCCGGCGTCACCGAGATGCTCTTCGCCATCGGGGCCGACGATCGTCTCGCGGGGCGCACGGACTTCTGCGACTATCCGCCCGCCGCCCGCGCCAAGCCGAGCGTGGGCGGGATGATCGCGCCGAGCCTGGAGCGGCTGGTGTCGCTCCGCCCGGACCTGGTGGTCGTCACAAGCTCGGGCAACAGCGACGACACGCGGCTGCAGCTCGAGCGGCTCCGGGTGCCGGTGTACCTCGTCGATCCCCATGGGCTATCCGACGTCTTCCGCACCGTGGAGCGCCTCGGCGACCTGACCGACCGCCGCGCGCGCGCCGGCGAGGTGGTGGCCGGCCTCGAGCGGCGGGTCCGGGCGGTGGCGACACGGGTGGCCGCGCGCCCGCGCCCACGGGTGCTCTACGTGGTGTGGCCGGAGCCACTCATCGTGCCGGGCCGCGGGGCCGCGGTGACCGAGCTGATCGCGTTGGCGGGCGGCGCCTCGGTTACCGCCGACGGTCCGGAGGGCTATCCGCGATACAGCGTGGAGGCGGCCGTGGCGGGCGCGCCCGACGTGATCATTCTCGCGCGGCACGGCGCCGGCGTCGCGCCGTACGCGCGCGAGAAGTGGGAGCGCTTCGCCGGCCTGCCGGCGATTCAGTCCGGGCGCCTGCACGCGGTGGACGGCGACGTGTTCCACCGCTTCGGCCCCCGCGTGGTCGACGCCCTCGAGATCCTCGCCCGGCTCATCCATCCCGGCGCGTTCGCCGGCGCGGCAGCCCGATGAGCGCGCGAGCCCGCCTCGCCGCCATCGTGGGCGCCCTCGCCGCCGTGCTGCTCGGCGCGATGGCGCTGGCCCTCTTCGTCGGCAGTGCCGGCGTGCCGCCCGCCGCCGTGGTCTCGGCCCTGCTCGGGCGTCCGGACGCCGAGGCGGTGACACGAGTGGTCGTCCTCGACCTCCGGCTTCCCCGCATCCTTGCCGCCGCCCTCGCCGGCGGCGCGCTCGGGGTCGCGGGCGCGAGCCTGCAGGCCCTCACGCGGAATCCCCTGGCCGAGCCCTCCGTGCTCGGCGTGTCGAGCGGAGCCGCCTTCGGTGTGGTGGCCGGACAGCTGTTCGGTCTGGGCACAGGGCTTCGCGAGGCCCTGGGCCTCACCGCCTTCGCCTTCGCGGGCGCGCTCGTCGCGGGCGGCATCGTGTACCTCATCGCCGCGGGCGCGGGCGGTCTGTCGGTCCACACCCTGCTGCTCGCCGGTGTCATCGTGGGCATCTTCTTCTCCTCGGCCATCGCCGTGCTGATCTCGCTGGTGGACACCAACCGGCTGGGCGCCATCGTGCAGTGGCTGCTCGGCAACGTGGCGCCGGTCCCCCCCGCGGCCCTCGCCGTGTTCGCGCTCGTCACCATGGCGGGACTGGCCGTCGTCCTCGCCGACGCGCGGCGGCTCAACCTCCTCGCCCTGGGCGAGGACGCCGCGCGCGAGCTGGGCGTGGACGCGCTCGCCGTGAAGCGGCGCATCTTCGCGGGAGCGGCCCTGCTGGTCTCGGCGGTGGTCGCGTTCGCGGGCCCCATCGGCTTCGTGGGGCTCATCGTGCCGCATGCCCTGCGCATCCTCCTGGGCCCGGACAATCGCGTGCTCGTGCCCGCGTCGGTCCTGGGGGGCGCGATCTTTCTCCTCCTGGCCGACACCCTGGCGCGCAACGTCGCCGCGCCCGCCGAGATCTCGGTCGGCGTGCTCACCGCCTTCTGCGGCGCGCCGTTCTTCGTGTACCTCCTGCGCGCGCGCGGTCTCCGGGTCTTGCCGTGACGCCCCTCGTCGAGCTGCGCGACGTCGGCTTCACCTATCCGCCCCGGCGAGGGGCGGACGGCGTCCGTCCGCCGTTCTCGCTGCGCGAGGTGAGCGTCGACGTCGCGCCGGGAGAGATCCTGGGCGTGGTCGGCCCCAACGCATCGGGGAAGACAACGCTCATCCGTCTCCTCTCCCGCCTGCTCGTCCCCGATCGGGGGATGATCCTCCTCGAGGGCGAGCCGATGGCGCGGCTCTCGCGGGCCGCCGTCGCGACCCGCATAGGCGTGGTCCCGCAGGACGTCCCCGCCGGCTTTCCCTACACGGTCGAGGAACTGGTTCTCATGGGCCGCTTCCCGCATGCTCCGAGCCGCTTTTTCGAGTCGGCGGAGGACCGGCGAATCGCCGCGGAGGCCATGGAGGCGGTGGGTGTGGGCGCGCTACGCGGCGAGCCCTGCGATCGGCTATCGGGCGGGGAGCGTCAGCGGGTCATGCTCGCGCGCGCGCTCGCCCAGCGGCCACGGCTCCTGGTGCTTGACGAGCCGACCGCCCACCTCGATCTCCGCCATCAGGCCGAGTGCGTTGCGCTGCTCCGCGACCTCCATGCCCGCGGGCCGCGCGAGGGGCTCGGTGTGGTCCTCGTCTCCCATGATCTGGACCTCGCGGCGCACCTCTGCGAACCGGCTGCTCCTTCTAGCGGAGGGCCACCCCGCACGGCTCGGGCCGCCCGATGCGGTGCTCGAGGAGGCTGTGCTGGAGCGCGTGTACGGCTGCGCGGTCTCCGTGGACAAGCACCCGCGCAGCGGCCGGCCGAGCGTGCGCGTCGTCTGGCCGGATCCGGCGACGCGCGAGGGGAGGTGAGAGCGCCCGGACCACCCCGTATGTGACACCGCCCCGGCTCAAGGGAAGCCGGTCAGGCTCGGACACTTCGAGCCGAATCCGGCACGGACCCGCCACTGTGAGTGGGAAGCCAGGCTCCAGATCGCGCGGCCATGGCCGCGCGAGGCCACTGGGAGCGATCCCGGGAAGGCCGGAAACCTGTGCGACGATCCACGAGTCAGGAGACCTGTCCGGGGCACGCGGTACCCCCTTTTCGAGGCAAAAGGAGCGGTCATGCGTATCGTGCTCGTGGCAGTCATCCTGACGTTGATCCCTGCTTGGGGACAAGCGCAGGACACCACGCCCGAAGTGAAGAAGGTGGATCCCATCGTCAGCATCGCCACCCGGGTGGACACGCCGGTCAGCGAGACCGGCGCGGCCATCACCGTGATCCCGGGCGAGGACTTCAAGACCTATCAGTACAACACGGTGGCCGACGCCCTGCGGCGGGTCCCCGGTGTGGACGTTCGGCAGTCCGGCTCGTTCGGGAAGACGACCGCGGTGAGCATTCGCGGCGCCAACGCCAACCAGGTGCAGGTGCTCGTGGATGGGGTGCGGGTGAAGAGCCCCACGCTGGGGCAGGCCGAGCTCTCCGACATCGCGCCGGACCTCATCGAGCGCATCGAGATCGTGCGCGGGCCTCAGTCCACCCTCTACGGAGCCGACGCCATCGGCGGCGTCATCAACATCATCACCAAGAAGGGGCAGGGGAAGGTGATCCAGGGCAGCCTCGAGTCGCAGGCGGGGAACTACGCCACCTGGGTCAATCGCGGCACCGGCTACGGGCAGTGGAACATCCTCGACTACTCTTTCGCGGGGTCGTACCTGGAATCGAACGGCCAGTTCAGGAACGACAACGCCCTCCAGAAGGCGCTGAGCGGCCGCGTCGGCGTCACCCTGCCGTACGACTCGTCGCTGTCGTTCATCGCGCGGTGGAACCGCACCGACACGGACCTGCCCGTGAAGTTCGTCTGCTGCGACCCGCTGCCCGACGAGCCCCTCATCGACGTCAATCAGCAGCAGCAGTCCGAGACCCTCGTGCTGAGCCTCGAGGGGCGCACGCGGCCCGTGCCGTGGTGGGAGAGCCGGGGTCGCATCTCCCGCTACGAGAACAACCAGGGCTTCCAGGACCCCGTCGACCCCGGCTACGACTTCGACTTCCCGTTCTTCGCGCAGATCAACACCCTGCGGCGGGAGGCGGAGTGGATCAACAGCTTCCACATCGGAAAGTGGAGCACCAGCACCATCGGGCTCGAGTATCGCAACGAGGAGGGCGAGAACAAGGGGACGTTCTCGGCTCGGACGCACACCTGCTCGGCGTTCTTCGAGCAGCAGCTCCGGTTCTTCGAGCGGCTCTTCATCACCGGCGGGGTGCGGGTGGACGACCACAGCACCTTCGGCACCCACGTCACTCCTCGCGGCTCGCTGGCCTTCTTCATCAAGGAGACCGGCACGCGGCTCCGGGGCGGCGGCGGGTCGGGCTTCCGTGCCCCCACCCTGAACGACCTCTTCTTCCCCGGCTTTTCCAACTCGTCGCTCCAGCCCGAGACGAGCCTGTCGTGGGAGGTCGGCGTCGACCAGACGCTCTGGTCGGAGCGCATCCGGCTCGGCGCCACTTTCTTCTACAACAAGTTCGACGATCTGATCCGCTTTGTGCCCATCACCACGTTCCCGTTCGTGGCGGCGGTGAACATCGCCCGTGCGCGCACCTCCGGCGTGGAGTTCACCGGGGAGGTCGATCTCCTGCGGAATCTCGTCGCCTCGGTGAACTACACCTACACCGACTCCGAGGACCTCGACACGGGCCGCTGGCTTCCCCGCGAGCCGCAGCACCGCTGGAACATCGGCGTCACCTGGGAGCCGATCCGGCGGCTCCAGCTCTTCACGCAGATCCACATCGTCTCGAGCCAGTTCGAGTCCGAGGCGGCGGGCTTCAACCCCGGCCACACGCGCATCGACGTGGGTGGGACCTTCAGGGTGGTTGATCGCTACGGGGCGCTGCAGGCGCTCGACCTCACCGCGAAGGTCACCAACATCCTCAACGCCGACTATGCCGAGGTCAAGGGGTTCCCGGCGCTCGGCACGGCATTTCTTCTCGGGGCGCGCGCCTCCTTCTGATGATCCCGGGCCTCCGCGTGGCGATCGACGAGCGGGCGGTAGTGGTGGCCGCGGAGCGGCCGCTGCGCATGCTTTCCTCGGCGGTCCTGCGCGGAGGCCTGGTCGAGGCGCGCGCCGTCGTCAACCTCCACGTGGACACGGGCCATCCCGATGCCGATCCCGAGCCACTCGTAGCCGCCTTCGTCCGCGCCGCGGGCGTGCCCGCACCCTGGGTCGGCCTGCTCACCGCCGCCCGCACCGAGCGCGCGGTGATCGCCGAGGAAACAGCCTGCGGATTCCACGCAATGACGGTGGCGACGGTGGGCCTCTCCAACCGGCTCTCCGCGGGACGCGCCGCCGCCCCCCGCTGGACGGCCTCCACCATCAACATCGTGGTGCTCGTGAACGGCAATCCCGAGCCGGCCGCGCTCGTGAACACGATCATGACGGTGACCGAGGTGAAGGCCCTGGCCCTCATGGAGGCCGGCGTCCGCGACGGCGACGGGCATCTCGCGACCGGCACCTCGACCGACGCGGTGGTGGTTGTGGCGACGGGCCTTGGGGCTCGCGCCCGCTTCGGCGGTCCCGCGAGCGAGATGGGCGCCACCATCGCCCGCGCGGCGCGGCGGGCGCTGGTCGAGGGGATTCGCGACTGGCGGGGGCGTCACCCGTGAGCGCCGCCGCGCGCCGCTGGCCCGCGCTCGTCGCAGCCTCGCTGGGCCTGCATCTGCTGGCGCTGGGTGCGCTCCCCGGCATGTTCTCCCGCGACGTGTCGACGCCCCTCTATGTGGATCTCACCACGCTGGACGAGCCGGCCCCGCCGGAAACGCCAGAGCGCGGCCCCGCGACTTCCGGCGACTCCCGGCGCCAGACGAACGGGGGCGCCACCGCAGCGCCCGCCCGGCGCGCTGACGTTCCCCTTCGGGCGCCGCGAGCGCCACACCCGCCGAGCGCCCCCGTGCCGAGCACGCCGCCGCCTCCTATCCCGGCGCCCCGGCCCGAGCCGGCGCCGAGCCCCGTCCCGGCCTCGAGCGCTCCGCCTGCCCCTAGCCCCCTGGTGCCGCCCGCCCCGGGCGCCGAGTCGTCCGGGCCCGTGCGCGCCACGACGCCGGAAGAGAGCCGGCCGGGTGCGGCCTCCGGCGCGAGCGTGTCGCGCGACGCGGGGCAGGGATCGGGAACCGAGGTCGGCGACGCGGGCGCGGGAAGCTCCCACTCGGGCTCCTCGGGAGCACTCCTCGCCCTGGCGCGGCCAGGCGAGGGGCGCGGCGGCGTGCCCCCCGCGTACGCTCCCTATCTCGCGCGATTCCGGCAGCGGGTGGAGGAAGCCCTCGTCTATCCGCTCGCGGCGCGCCGGCGCGGGCAGGGAGGGCGGGTGGAGCTCGAGGTTCTGCTGGATCCCAGCGGCCGCGTCGGGCGCGTGGCGGTCGCGGTGTCGTCCGACAATGCCGCCTTGGACGAAGCCGCGCTCGCGGCGGTGCGCGCCGTCGAGCCCACGCCGTTTCCGTCCGAGCTACCGCGGCGTCCACTGCTCGTCCGGCTTCCCCTCGTCTTCCAGCTTCGCTGAGATGGCGGTGCTGCTGCTCGCCCTCGCGATGGACCTCGCGCTGGGTGATCCCCGGAACCGGTGGCATCCCGTGGCATGGGTCGGCGGCGCCCTCGCGACGGGGCGCCGGCTCTTCTCGGGCGCGAGCTCTCGGTGTCTCCTTCTCGGTGGCGCCGTCACCGTCGGCGGCGTCGCACTGCTGGCGGCGGGCGCCGCGCATGGAACCGAGCGCCTGCTGGGGCCCTGGCCCCTGGTCGCCCTTGTCGTGGACGGGTGGCTGCTCAAATGCGCCCTCTCGGCGCGCGGTCTCTTCGCGGCGGTGCTGCGGGTGCGGGCGGCATTGGTGCGCGGCGATCTGGCGCTCGCCCGCGAGATCCTGGGAAGCGATCTCGTGAGCCGGCCCACCGCGGCCCTCGGCACGGGGCTCGCCGGATCCGCGGCGGTCGAGTCGCTGGCCGAAAATCTCACCGACAGCCTGGTGGCCCCGCTCTTCTTCTACGCGCTCGGCGGGCTCCCGGCGGCGTGGGCCTATCGGGTGGTCAACACGGCCGACGCGATGCTGGGGTATCGGGAGGGCGAGCTCGAATACTTCGGCAAGGTGGCGGCGCGGCTCGACGACCTCGCCAACTGGGCGCCCGCGCGCCTCGCGGCGGTGGCCATCGTAGGCGGCGCCGGATTGGCGCGCGGTTCCACCCGCGAGGCCTGGCGCGCGCTGCGGCGCGACGGCGCGCGCACGGCCAGCCCCAACGCGGGCCTCACCATGGCCGCCATGGCCGGCGCGGTGGGCGTCACCCTCAGCAAGCCCGGCCACTACCGCCTGGGCGGAGGCCCCTGGCCGGATGCGCGGACCATCGCCCGCGCGTGCCGCGTCGCCGCCGGCGCCGCCGCGCTCGCGATCGGGGTGGTGGCGCTCGGCCTCTGGGCGCTCGGATGAGGCGGCGCGCCGGCGCGCTCGAAGCGGCCGTCGAATCAGCCGAAATAGCTTCGCGTCGATTCGCGGCGAGAGGTATTATTTTCCATCGCCGCCACGCGCGGCGTTCTTCATCTCCACGGGGGTTTCACGCTGACCATCACTGATGTGTTGACGGACGCGTTCCGGCGGGCGCTCGCCGGCAAGGGGCTGCCCGAGCCGAAGTCCGTCATCTGGCAGGTGCCGCGCGGCGGTCAGGCGACCTTCAACTACGCCACGCCCTCCGCGATGGCGTTCGCGAAGGAGCACGGCATGAACGCCACCACGGTGGCGACATACGTCGTGGGGGAGCTGGAAGCGCTGCCCGAGGTGGCGGCGGCGGAGGTCGCCGGCCCCGGCTTCATCAACGTGCTCCTCGCGCGCGACTCCGTCTCCGCGCAGCTACGCGGGGTGCTCGCGGCGGGGGCACGCTACGGATCGAGCGCGGCGGCGGCGGGACGTCGGTATCGGCTGGAGTTCGTTTCCGCCAACCCGACCGGCCCCCTGGTGATCGTCAACGCGCGCGCGGCCGCGGTGGGCGACGCCCTCGCGCGTATCCTCCGCTCGCAGGGCGCCAGCGTCGAGACCGAGTACTACGTCAACGACGCGGGCAATCAGTTCCAGGCTCTCGCTGGGTCGGTGGAGGCGCGGCTCCGCCAGGCCCTCGGCGAGCTGGCCGAGATCCCCGACGGGGGCTACCCCGGCGAGTACCTGGTGGAGCTGGCGGAGTCCTGGCTCGCGCACGATCGCGACGGCATGCGCGGGCTGCTCGCGCGGCCCGAGGCCGAGCGCCGCGACCGCCTGGGCCGCGAGGCGGTGGCGGCCATGGTCGCGGGGCACCGCGGCGTGCTGGAGGCCTATGGCACCGAGGTGAGCCGGTGGGTGCACGAGGCGTCGGACGTGCGCGGGACCGGGCTACCCGAGAAGGCGATCGCCCTGCTCACCGCTGGCGGCCACACCTACGAGCAGGACGGCGCGCTCTGGTTCCGCTCCACCGCGCTGGGCGACGACAAGGACCGCGTGCTGCGGAAGTCGGACGGCGAGCTCACCTACTTCGCGGTCGACATCGCCTTCCACCACTTCATAAAGTTTTCCGCCACCGATCACGTGATCAACTTCTTCGGGCCGGATCACCACGGCTACATCGGCCGCCTCCGCGCCGCCATGCGGGCGCTGGGCCATCCCGACGAGGCCTTCGACATCCTCATCGTCCAGCTGGTGACCCTCCTACGCGACGGCCAGCCCGTCCGGATGTCGAAGCGGCGGGGCGAGTTCGTGCTGATGGAGGAGCTGCTCGAGGAAGTGGGCCGCGACGCCGCCCGCTTCACCTTCCTCACGCGGCGCCACGACAGCCCCCTCGAGTTCGACCTCGCGGTGGCGACGCGTCAGAGCGCCGACAACCCCGTCTTCTACGTCCAGTACGCGCACGCCCGCGTGGCGAGCCTCTTCCGCACGGCGGCACAGCAAGGTGTCGCCATGCCCGACTGGAGAACCGTGGACTTCTCGTGCCTCGCGCTTCCCGAGGAGCAGGCCCTCATCAAGCGCGCGATCCAGTTCAGCGAGGTGGTGACGGCGGCCGCGCGGGCGCGCGAGCCGCATCGCCTCGCCTACTACCTGACCGAGCTCGCGGGAGAGTTTCATCCCTACTACAAGGCCCATCGAATCATCACGGAGGACCGGGCGGCGACCCTCGCCCGGCTGGGGTTGGCGGCGGCGGTGGGGCAGGTGGTCCGCAATGGCCTCGCCCTCCTCGGTGTCTCGGCCCCCGACAGCATGTAGGAGACGACGATGAAGCGCGGACGCGGCAACGGCGGCTTCTTTCAGAGGATCGGCCTGCTTCTCGCGGCGGTCGTGATCCTCGCCTTGACCTTCACCCTGGGCGTGCTGGTGGGCCGCCAGTGGGGCGCGCGGCCCGCGGAAATCGCGGAAGGCTCGCGGAAGCCGGCGGCCCTCAGCCGGCGTGCGCTCGGCGAGGTCGAGGGAGAGCGGCCGCGCGAGGTCGGCGAGAAGCTCACGTTCTACCAGACGCTCACGGCGCCGCTGGGTCCGACCGGGCAGTCCAGCCGGGCGCGCGCGGAGGAGCGGCCCTCCGCCGCCGCGGCCGCCCCGACGATCCCGCCGCCCAGCCCGCCGAGTGCCCCCGCCGCCGTGACCACGCCCGTCCCCGCGGCGACGGGCGCGGCATGGACGGTGCAGGTCGGCGCGTTCCGGAGCCGCCAGCAGGCCGATGGGGTGCAGCGCCGCCTCACCGAGGCGGGCTTCCCCGCCGTGCTCTCGGCGGTGGCTCTGGAGGACGGGCAGTCCCGGTATCGGGTGCGCGTGGGAGGCGCTCGATCCCGGGGGGAGGCCGAACAGCTGGCCCAGCAGGTGCGCGCGCGGGTGTCCGTGACGACGCTCGTCACCGCCCACTGACCTCGGCCGCCGTGGCGCCCGCCCGGCCCGGTCGTATTCTGATCCCGCGCGCCGACGTCGCGACGCGCGTGGGGGAGCTGGGGCGCGCGATCGGGCGGGAGTACGCGGGGCGGAATCCCCTCCTGGTGGGCGTACTCAAGGGCGCCGCCATCTTCATGTCGGATCTCATCCGCAGCATTCCCGTGCCCATCGCCATCGACTACATGGGGGTGGCCTCCTACGGCGGCGGGGTGAAGTCTTCCGGGATCGTTCGGCTCACGTCGGACCTGTCCGTCTCCATCGAGGGGCGGGACGTCCTCATCGTGGAAGACATTGTCGATTCGGGACGCACGCTCGACTACCTCCAGCGGAACTTCGCGACCCGCCGCCCCCGCAGCGTGGGGGTGTGTACCCTCCTGGACAAGATCGAGCGGCGCGTGGTCGACGTCACGATGGACTACGTGGGCTTCGCGATTCCGGATCTGTTTGTCGTGGGCTATGGCTTCGACGTGGACGGGGCCTATCGCGGCCTTCCCGACATCCACGTGCTGGAGCAGACCGAGGGTGCCTGAGCCCGGCGCTCGTCGCGGCGCCCGCTTCGCGGGGGCGAGCGCATGAGTGAGGTCAGCGTGGTCGTCACCACCTTCAATCAGGCCCCGTACATCGCCGCGGCGCTCGACAGCGTGCTTGCCCAGACGCATCCCGTGCGCGAGATCGTCGTCGACGACGGCTCCACGGACGGCACGCGGGCCGCCCTCGCGCCCTACCGGGACCGGATCCGCTACATCCGCCAGGGTAACGCGGGGGTGGCGGCCGCCCGCAACGCGGGCGTGGCCGCCGCCGGGGGCGAGCTCGTCGCGCTCCTGGACGGCGACGACCTGTGGAGACCCGAGAAGCTCGCGCGCCAGGTCGAGGCGGCCGCCGCGCACCCCGGAGCGGCGCTCGTCGCAGCCAACGGGGTCATCTTCTCTGCGGACGGCGAGCAGGCGAGGCACCTGTTCGGCGAGGCGATCCTGGCGCGTCTCTCCGGCCGGGACATGGTCGAGTGCGATTACTACGACGATCTCCTGCCGGGCAACGTCATCTTCACGACCTCGCAGGTCCTGATTCCCAGGTGGGCGCTCAATCGGGTGGGGCCGTCCGATACGCGGTACGCGACCTGCAGCGACTGGGACCTCTACCTGCGGCTGGCGCGCGATCACCCCATGGTCTTCCTCGGGGCGCGTCTGGTGCGCTGGCGCGCCGTCGAGTCCAGCGCCTCCGGTCCCCCGGAGCAGCGGAGACTGCGCTGGGCCCTCGACGAGATCCCCATCCTGAAGGAAGAGCGACGGCGGGGGCGCCCGGGTCGGGAGCAGCGCGTCCAACGCCTCATCCACGACCGGTCCCGACGGATGGCACGCGCGGCGTACGCGCGGGGTGACCACGGTCATCAGCCGTGGGCCCGGCGCTACCTGCTCGCCATGTGGCGCCGGCAGCACGCGCGCGTGTTCCTGCTGTACCTCGCCGCGGGCTACGTGCCGCCCCGCTGGAGAAGGCTGGTGACCGGCCCCCTGCGGGCGCTGCGCAGGAAGCGCCGGCGCTAGGGGCCCGTCAGGGCGCGCCCGGGGCCGTCTCGACGAAGGCGTCGCCGCAGCCGCACGCCGCGACATCGTCTCCAGGTGGGACGGGGTACGCCGCGTCCGGCTCGCGCGCGCGGCCCGCGCCGGTGAGCGCGAATAGGTCCGGATAGAGGTGGGCGAGACGGGCGCGGGTGGACCGCGTGTCGAGGTTGGTGATGCTGAGCATGCTCTGCCCGTGCGCGCGATAGTGCGAGAGGACGCGCGGGATGAACTCGACGGGGCGGCGCTGCGCGGCGAAGCGGAGCCAGAGCTCGTAGTCCTCCCATCCGTAGAAGTCCATGACGTACAGGCCGGCCTCCATCAGGGCGTCGCGGCGGAAGAGCGCCATCGCGTCGATGTACGCCCGGGTCACGAGACGCGCCGGGCTGAAGGGCACCGCGCTCAACAGCTCGGTGGAGTCGCCGAACTTCCGGATCATCGCGTAGACCGCGTCCGCGCCGGTGGTCCGCGCACGCTCGACGTGCGCGCGAAGGCAGTCGGCGAGCAGATGGTTATCGGCGTCGAGGATGAACACGTAACGGCCCCGGGCCAGTCGGACGCCCACGTTCCGCGCCGTGCCGAGGCCCACGTTGTGCTGCAGCAGCACGCGCTGCGCGGGAACGGGACGGCCGTTCACGAGCAGCCGGCCGAGCATCTCGGGGGAGTCGTCGGTGGACGCGTCGTCAACGAGCACCACCTCCAGGGAGCGGTGTGTCTGGGCGAAGACGCTGCGCAGGGTGAGGGGGAGAAAGCGCCCATAGTTGAAGTTGGTGATCACCACCGAGACCGTGGCCGGGTCGTCGGCAGCAAGCTCGCCCTCCGCGGTGATCTCGGCGACGACGTCGAGGGCGGCGCGATAGAGCTCCGGCCGCCGGAGCCGCGCCAGCTCCTTCTCGGCGGCGCGCTGGCGTCTCGTGGCCTCGATGAGGAGCGCCTTGGCGCGCGCCCGGACGGCATGATCCTCCGGCGGCGTCGCGGGGCGCGCGTCCGTCCGCCCGCGCACGAGCGCCTTCAGACCTTCATAGCGGACCGGGCCGAGGAGCGCGCGCTCGAGGCGGGAGGCGGCGCTCACCGGGCCCGCCTCCGGACGCGCGTGGGGCGACCCCGCCGCGCCGGCAGGGGCTCGGGGCATGTGCCGGGGAGGACGCCGCGGAGGCGGGACATGGGTGGGGCCGCAGGGCAGGATAGCCCAGCCGCGGGGCCAGGGAAACGGGCGTACCGGGGGGGCGGAGGGCCTTGCCGGGGAGGGGGTCCGGTTCCCCTATCGCGCCGTGTGTTATACTTTTTTCGCCATGAACCCCTTCTACAAGAACCTCGCCCTCTGGATGGTGATCGGGCTCATCGTCATCCTCTTGTTCAACCTCTTCCAGGCGAAGGAATCTCCGCGAGACGAGATCGTATTCTCGGACTTCCTCAAGAAGGTCGAGACGGGCGAGGTGCGGGAGGTCACGCTCAGGGGCAACTTGGTCAGCGGCAAGCTCGCCAACGGCGAGTCGTTCCGCACCATGACCGCCGACTACCCCGACCTCGTGAGGGTGCTCAAGGATCGCGGCGTTCGGATCATCGTGAAGCCGGTGGACGGCAACCCCTCCTACTTCGCGATCTTCCTCCAGTGGGTCCCGATGCTGCTCTTCATCGGCGTGTGGATCTTCTTCATGCGACAGATGCAGGGCGGCGGCGCCAAGGCGCTGTCCTTCGGGAAGGCCCGTGCGCGGCTCATCTCCGAGAAGCAGAACAAGGTGACGTTCCAGGACGTCGCCGGCGTGGACGAGGCCAAGGAAGAGTTGCGCGAGATCATCGAGTTCCTCAAGGACCCGCCTCGCTTTCAGAAACTCGGAGGCAAGATTCCCAAGGGCGTGCTCCTCGTGGGGCCTCCCGGCACCGGCAAGACTCTCCTCGCCAAGGCCATCGCGGGCGAGGCCAACGTGCCCTTCTTCTCGATCTCCGGCTCGGATTTCGTGGAGATGTTCGTAGGCGTGGGCGCCTCGCGCGTGCGCGACCTCTTTGAGCAGGGCAAGAAGCACGCGCCCTGCATCATCTTCATGGACGAGATCGACGCGGTCGGCCGGCACCGCGGGGCGGGCCTGGGCGGGGGCCACGACGAGCGCGAGCAGACCCTGAACCAGCTGCTGGTGGAGATGGATGGCTTCGAGACCAACGAGGGCGTGATCCTCATCGCCGCCACCAACCGGCCGGACGTGCTGGATCCCGCGCTCTTGAGACCAGGCCGTTTCGATCGGCAAGTGGTGGTGGCGCGCCCGGACGTGAAGGGGCGGGAGGAGATCCTCAAAGTTCACTCGCGCCGCATCCCCCTGGCGCCCAAGGTCGAGCTCACCGTGCTCGCGCGGGGCACGTCCGGCTTCTCCGGCGCCGACCTCGCGAACCTCGTCAACGAGGCGGCCCTCCTTGCGGCCCGGCAGGACAAGAAGGTCGTCGAGATGATCGACTTCGAGAACGCGAAGGACAAGGTGCTGATGGGCGTGGAGCGACGCTCCATGATCATTCCCGAATCCGAGAAGCGCACCACGGCGTATCACGAGGGCGGCCACGCGCTGGTGGCCTATCTGCTGCCGGGGGCGGATCCGCTGCACAAGGTCACGATCATCCCCCGCGGGCGGGCGCTCGGCCTCACCATGCAGCTGCCCACGGACGACCGTTACAGCTACTCGCGCGAGTACCTGAACAACCAGATCACGATCCTCCTGGGCGGCCGCGCCGCCGAGGAGCTGGTGTTCCAGCAGCAGACCACCGGCGCCGGCAACGACCTCGAGAAGGCCACCGAGATGGCCCGCAAGATGGTGTGCGAGTGGGGCATGTCGGACAAGATGGGCCCGCTCACCTTCGGCAAGGGCGAAGAACACATTTTCCTGGGTAGAGAAGTCTCGCGCCCGAAGGACTACAGCGAGGACACCGCGGTCCTCATCGACTCGGAGATCAAGCGCATCGTGACCGATTGCGCGACCCGGGCCCGGCACCTGCTCGAGTCCAACCTCGAGAAGCTCCACGTCCTCGCCCGGGCCCTTCTCGAGCGCGAGACCCTCGACGGCGAGGAGATCAATCGCCTCCTGATCACGCGACCCTTCCAGGAGGCGCCGGCCCCGGCCTAGCGCTGGAGCCGCGCGACATCCTCGGCCAGAGCGATGAACCGAGCGTGCCTGGCGGGGTTGGAGGTCGGGGATGGGCGCGACGTCGTCGTGGTGGGCGCCCTCAATCTGAGCCCCGAATCCTTCTACGCGGGCTCGGTGACGCTATCCCGGGACGGCCTCCTCGCCGCGGGGGAGGCGATGCTGTCCGCGGGAGCCGCCATCCTGGACGTCGGAGCCATGTCCACGGCGCCCTACCTCGACGGCGCCATCGAGCCGCAGCAGGAAGCTGACCGCCTCGGCGAGGCCATCGAGCTGCTGGCACGCAAGCTGGGGGCTCCGGTCTCGGCGGATACGAGCCGTGCCCTGCCCGCTCGGGCCGCCCTCGAGGCCGGCGCCCGTATCATCAACGACGTGCGGGGTCTCACCGCCGATCCGGGAGTGGCCCGGGCGGTCGCGGAGTCGGGCGCGGGGCTGATCGTGATGGCCTCGGAGCGAGGCGGTCACGAGGAGCGCTCGCCCATCGCCACCGTGCTCGAGCTGCTCGCCGAGAGCCTGACCCTGGCCGCCCAGGCGGGCATCGGCGCGGAGCGTGTGGTGGTGGACCCGGGGATCGGGTTCTTCCGGCGTCGCGGGCTGCCCTGGTACGAGTGGGACTGCGCCGTGCTCGCCATGCTGCCGGAGCTGCGCGCGCTCGGCCGGCCCGTCTGCGTCGGCGCGTCCCGCAAGTCGTTCATCGGGGCGCTGCATCCCCGCGCGGGTGATCCCGAGGAGCGGCTGCCCGGCTCCCTGGCCGCCGCCACCGCCGCCGTGCTGGGCGGGGCGCACCTGATCCGTACCCATGACGTTGCCGCCACCGTGCAAGCAGTGCGGGTGGCGCAGGCCATCCGGGGCGCGGGGGCCGGCGCATGAATGCGCTCTGGGGCGTGATCAACTCGTTCCGGCTCCGCGACGCGGTGGACATCCTGCTCGTCGCCGCGGTGGTGTATCGCGTGCTCATCATGTTCCGCGGCACGCGGGCGGTCCAGATGCTGGCCGGGCTGGGCGGCCTCATGATCGCGTCGTTCCTGGCCCGGCGCCTGGACCTCTTCAGCACGAGCTGGATCCTCGAGAATTTCTGGTCGGTGTGGGTGCTCGCCCTCGTCGTCCTCTTCCAGCCCGAGATGCGCCGTGCCCTCGCGCAGATCGGCCAGAACCCGCTGCTGCAGTCGCTCCTGGGAGCCCGGCTGGAGCAGCAGGGGCACGTGATCGACGACGTGGTGAAGGCCGCGGAGTCGCTGGCCGCCAAGCGCATGGGCGCGCTCATCGTGCTCGAGCGCTCCACCGGGCTGCGCAACTACGCCGAGCTCGGCGTTCCCCTGGACGCGCTCGTGTCGGCTGATCTCCTCGTGAGCCTGTTCCTCCCCTATTCGCCGCTGCACGATGGCGCCGTATTCATTCGCGACACGCGGGTGGCGGCGGCGGGCTGCTTCCTGCCGCTGAGCCGCAACACCCAGCTCGGGCGCACCCTCGGCACGCGGCACCGCGCCGCGGTGGGACTCTCCGAGGAGACGGACGCGGTGGTGCTGATCGTGTCGGAGGAGAGCGGACGGATCTCGCTCGCCGTCGCCGGGCACATGGAGAGCCCGCTGGATCGCGAGGCGCTGCGGCAGCGCCTCGACGAGCTGTTCGCCCTCGCCGCCCCGAGGGCGCCACGGCGCGCGGGATGGCTGCCCGCATGGGAGTGGCTGCGGAAGTGAGGCGCCTCCTGCGGCACTGGGAGCTCAAGCTGGCCGCGCTGGTGCTGGCCTTCGCGCTGTGGGTGTTCGTGATGACCTCCGAGAAGGCCGACCTCGTGCTCGCCGCCGCGGTCGAGCTCGATGGGATTCCTCCCGGTCTGATGCTGGTGGGCGAGCGACCCGACAGCGTGGACGTGCAGCTGCATGGCCTCCGGGCCATCCTCGCGCACGTCGGGCCGGAGCACGTCCGGGCGCGGGTCAACCTGGCCGGCGCCCGACCGGGCGAGATGGTGGTGCGGCTCGCGCCCGACCAGATCGAGGTGCCCAGCGGTGTCACCGTGCTGCGCGTCAGCCCCTCGCGCCTGCGCGTCACCCTGGAAGCGAAGCGCGCGGAGGTCCGGCCATGACTCGGCTGTTCGGCACCGACGGCATCCGCGGGCTGGCCAACGTGGAGCCCCTCACGACGGAGCTGGCCTTTCGCCTCGGCCGTCAGCTCGCGGCCACGCTGCAGGAGCATCACGGCGTCCCCAGGACCCGCCTGGTCGTCGGGCGCGACACCCGGCAATCCGGACCCATGCTGGAGGGCGCCCTCGCGGCGGGGGCGCTGTCGGCAGGCGCCGACGTCTACGGGGTGGGCGTACTTCCGACGCCGGGCATCGCGCATCTCACCCGGCGCCTGGAGGCGCAGGGCGGGGTGGTGATCTCGGCCTCTCACAACCCGTTCGAGGACAATGGGATCAAGATCTTCTCCTCGGAGGGCACGAAGTTCCCCGACGCCTGGGAGGACGAGATCGAGACGCGGCTGGCGGAGCCGGACCACGCGCCCAACCCCACGAAGGGGGACGTGGGGCGGCTGATTCCCCATCGCTTTCAGGCGGAGACCGACTACGCGGCGCACGCGAGCGGGACCTTCACCTTCGATCTCCGGGGCCTGCACGTGGTGCTGGACTGCGCCCACGGCGCGACCTACCGCGTGGGGCCGCGCGTCTTCGAAACGCTCGGTGCGCGGGTCACCGTGATGGGCGCCGAGCCCGACGGCCAGAACATCAACCTCGGCGTGGGCGCCCTCCATCCCGAGGGGCTGCAGGCGCGGGTGCGCGCCCTCGGGGCGGATCTCGGGATCGCCTTTGACGGGGACGGCGACCGGCTCATCTGCGTGGACGACAAGGGCGATGTCCGCGACGGAGATTACGCGCTGGCCATCTGCGGTCACCATCTCGCCGCCGAGGGGCGATTGCCGGGACGGGTGGTGGTGAGCACGGTGATGGCCAACCTGGGTCTCGAGCACTCGCTGCGCGAGGGGGGTATCCGGATGGTGAAAACCCAGGTGGGCGACCGGTATGTCCTCGAGGAGATGGCGCGCATCGGCGCCGTGCTGGGCGGCGAGCAATCGGGGCATCTGCTCTTCCTCGACCACGCCACCACCGGAGACGGCATCGTCTCCGCGCTGCAGCTGCTGTCGGTGATGCGCGAGACCGGGCGTCCCCTGTCCGCGCTGTCGACGTGCCTCACCAAGTTCCCGCAGGTTCTCGTGAACGTGCCTGTGCGGAAGAAGCCGCCGCTGGATACCATCGACGGGCTTCAGTCACGAGCGACGGCGCTGGAAGGCCAGATGAATGGCGGCGGGCGCATCCTCCTGCGCTACTCCGGCACCGAGCTGCTCGCGCGCGTCATGGTCGAGGGGCAGGAGCAGACGCAGATCGAAGGCATCGCGCAGGAGCTGGCCGGCATCATCCGGCGGGCCATCGGCCCGTGACCGTCCCCGCGGGCGATCCGGCGGGGGAGACCATTCGCGGGATCGGGGTGGATCTGGCCAAGATCCCGCGGCTGCGGCGCATGGTCGCGCGCTGGCAGGATCGCTTCCTCCGACGCGTCTTCACCGAGGGCGAGATCGCCTATTGCCAGCGTCACCACGACCCGATCCCGCACTTCGCCGCCCGCTTCGCCGCCAAGGAAGCCGCGCTCAAGGCGCTGGGCACGGGGCTCTCCATGGGCGTGAGCTGGCGCGAGCTCGAGGTGCGGCGCGAGCGCGGCGCGGCGCCCACGATGGCGCTGTCGGGCCGTTCGGCGGCCATCGCGCGCGACAGGGGAGCGAGCCGTATCCTGGTGTCCCTCACGCATGACGGGGAGTATGCCTTCGCCCAGGTGATGCTCGTCGGCGAGGTGGGCGCCTCGCGGGGGGAGCGGCGGTAGTGCCCGGGCGCGACAGCGGCTGAGCCGGTGCTTCCGGTCTTCACCGCGGATGAGATGCGGGCGCTGGATGCCCGCGCCATCGCCACGCTCGGCATCCCCGGTCCCCGCCTCATGGAGGCGGCGGGCACGGGGGCGGCACGCCTGATCGCGGCGCGCTGGCGACCCGTGCGAGGCCGCTCCGTCGTGATCCTCTGTGGCAAGGGGAACAACGGCGGCGATGGCTTCGTGGTCGCCCGGCGGCTTCGTGCCGCGGGAGCCCGCGTGCGGGTCTTCCTCGTGGGCCGACGCACCGAGGTGCGTGGGGACGCCGCGGCGGCGCTGAGCCGGTGGCAGGGCCGGCTGGACGAGGTCGCGCGCGCGGGGGATCTCGCCGACGTCGATCGCGCCCTGGCGCGCGCCGGCCTCGTGGTCGACGCCTTGCTCGGGACCGGGACGGACGGCTCCGCGCGGGGCCTCGTGGCCGAGATGATCGCCCGGCTCGAGCGGCAGTCGACCGATGCGCGCCCCGCCCCGCCGGTGATCTCGCTCGACCTGCCCTCGGGGCTCTCGGCGGATCGCGGAGCCCTGCCGGGCCCTGCCGTGCGCGCCACCCTCACGGCGACGTTCGCCGGCCTCAAGCGCTCGCTCCTGCTCCATCCCGCCGCGACTCGAGCCGGGGAGGTCGTGGTGGTGCCGATCGGGATCCCTCACGCCGAGGTCACCCGCGGCGTGCGGACCTTCCTGCTCGAAGCCGCCGACTTGCGCGGGCGGCTCCCGCCCCGCCCTGTGGATGCCCACAAGGGCGTGTACGGCCATCTTCTCGTGGTGGCCGGCTCCCGCGGGAAGACCGGGGCCGCCGCCCTCGCCGCGCGGGCGGCGCTCCGGAGCGGCGCGGGGCTGGTCACCGCCGCCGTCCCGACGTCCCAGCAGCCGGTCGTCGCGGCGCTGGGGCTCGAGTACATGACGGAGGCGCTGCCCGATGGCGCGGCGGGGTCACTCGCGCGAGGGGCGGGAGCGCGCGTCCTCGAGCTCGTCGCCACGATGGACGCCCTCGCCCTGGGCCCCGGCCTTTCCCTCGAGCCCGAAACCCAAGCGCTCGCTCGGGAGCTCGTGGCTCGGGTGCCTCGCCCCATGGTCGTGGACGCCGACGCCCTCACCGCGCTGGCGGGCCATCTGGACGTGCTCAAGAGCGCCGCGGGGCCCCGCCTGCTCACCCCGCATCCCGGCGAGATGGCCCGGCTGCTCGGCGGCGGCATCAGCGACGTGCAGGACGACCGCATCGAGCGCGCGCGGGCCTTCGCGGCCGAGCACGGCGTCTGGGTCGCGCTCAAAGGCGCGGGCACCGTGGTGGCAGCCCCCGACGGGAACGTCTGGATCAACCCGACAGGAAACGCCGGCATGGCCAAGGGGGGATCCGGCGATGTGCTCACGGGCATGGTCGGAGCGTTCCTCGCGCGAGGGCTGCCGCCGCTGGAGGCACTGCAGACGGCGGTCTACGCGCACGGGCGCGCGGGCGACCTGGTGCGCGACGCCTGGGGCGAGGAGGGCATGCTCGCGGGCGATCTGGTCGAGGCGATCCCGCGCGCGCTGGCGTCGCTCGGCCGATGATCCGGCGCGCCCACGTCACGCGGAGCGTGGAGGAGACGCAGGCCCTCGGCGAGGCGATCGGCACGAGGCTCGGCGCCGGCGCAGTGGTGGCGTGCGTAGGCGAGCTCGGCGCGGGCAAGACGGCCTTCCTTCAGGGCCTCGCGCGCGGGCTGGGCGTGACCTCCGCCGTCACCAGCCCCACCTTCGTGCTCGTCAACGTGTATCGCGGCCGCGTGCCCGTCTATCACCTGGACGCGTATCGCACCGCCAGCCTCGCCGAGGTGCAGGACCTCGGACTGGAGGAGATGCTCGACGGCGAGGGGGTCACCCTCATCGAGTGGGCGGACCGCATCGTGCCGCTCCTGCCGCCGCGCGCGATCACCGTGCGCATCGAGGGGCTTGGCGACGAGCCCCGACAGATCGAGGTGGAGGAGCCCGGAGCCGGCGGGTGAGCCCGGCGGGAATGGGCACCGCGCGTCGGGCGCGGGTCCTCCTGCTGGTGTACGCGATCTTCGTCGTCTACGGCTCGTTCTTTCCGTTCTCCTTCAGTCTCGATGCGGACGAGGTGCAGCGCGACCTGACCCGCTTCTGGGAAGCCCTCGCCCTCTTCGACGCGCGAGGCCGCCGGCTCTTCTCGATCGCCGACCTGGTCAGCAATGTCCTGCTCGGCGTGCCCGTTGGCGTGTTGCTCGTGCAGGGCCGCCTGATGGGCCGTGCCCTCGTCCCCCGCGTCGCGGGTGCCGTCGCGGTCGCGGCGGCATTCGCGGGCCTGGTGGAAGCCGGACAGGTCCTGGCTCCCTCGCGCACCGCCTCCGTGGTCGACGTCCTCGCTCAGGTCGCGGGGGCGCTCGACGGAGCCCTGGCCGTCCATGGGCCGGGCGCCGACACCGCGCGGAGGGCCGAGCGACGGCTCGCGACCCTCGCCCGCGCCCGTCCCGCGCTGCTCGTGGTGGGCATCCTGGCCGCCCTGCTCGCGGCCGACGCCCTCTATCCGTACGCTCTCACGCTCGACGTGTCGACGGCCTGGGACAATCTCAAACGGTCGCAGCGCGCGCTGTTCGCCAGCCTCGGCCGACGCTTCTGGGGCGATCTTCTCGTCGACCGCGTGCTTCCCTATGCGGCACTGGTGGTGGGCCTGCGGCTCGCGCTCGGCCCCGCAGGTGGCCCGGGCGGACGCGCGCGCGCGACGGTGCTGGCCTGGCTGCTGGCCACCGCCTGGGCGGCGGTCCTGGAAGGGGCGAAGCTCTTCATCGTCGGGCGAGCGCCCGGCCTGGACAACGTGCTCCTCGCCACCCTCGGCGGCCTCGTGGGCGCGCTGGCGTTCGCGCCGCTCGCCGGCAGCAACGGGGCCCGCCGGCGCGGCCCGGCACGGCTGGCGTGGCTCACGGGCGCGCATCTCGTCTACCGGGCGCTCGCCCCCTTCGACTGGCTGCGCTCCGCCGATCAGGTGGCAGCCAAGGCCGCGCGCATCGAGTGGATCCCGCCCCGCTGGCGTCGTACCTCGACGCGGATCCGCAGAGCGCGCTGTTCGACCTGGCGAGCAAGCTCGTCTGGAGCGGGTTCTTCGGGGCGGCGCTGCGGGCCGCGGGCGCGCGCGCGCCGTGGCAGGGGGCGCTGGCTCTGGGCGTCGTGCTCGAGGCGCTGCAAGTGCTCCAGCGCTCGCACGTGCCCGCGCTCACCGACGTGCTCGCGATCGGGGCGGGCGCAGCGCTGGGCGCCGCGGCGCTCGAGCGCCACCGGAGCTGGCGCGGCGGCACGGCCGTATCCATCGGGGGACATTGACCGCGGGAGCGTCACCCGGCAGAGTCGACCCATGGCGCCGGGCACGCGCATCGGGGAGTGGCCCGTGGAGGAGCGACCCCGCGAGCGGCTTTACCATCACGGCGCGGCGGCGCTGGCCGACGCCGAGCTCCTCGCCATACAGCTGGGATCGGGCGCGCGGGGTCGCAACGCGGTGGAGCTGGCGCGCGACCTCCTCGTCAGCTACGGCTCGCTCTCGGCGCTGGCCGGCCGCGGCGTGTCGGAGCTGGCGGGCTGTCCCGGCGTGGGCCGCGCCAAGGCAGTGCGCCTGGCCGCGGCCTTCGAGCTCACGCGTCGCCTGCGGTCGCGGAACGGGCACGGGCGGGCGGTGCTCTCGAGCCCGGCGGAGGTGTTCGCCCGGTACGGCCCGCTCATGGAGGATCTGGACAAGGAGGTCTTCCGCCTCGCGCTGCTCGACGCCCAGAACGGGCTCCTGCGCGATGTCGTGGTGTCGGAGGGGACGCTGTCGGCGAGCCTCGTCCATCCCCGTGAGGTCTTCAAGCCGGCCATCCTGGAGTCGGCCGCCTCGTTGATCCTCCTGCACAATCACCCCAGCGGCGACCCCACCCCGAGCCGGGAGGACCTGCGCCTGACGCGGCAACTGGTAGAATGCTCCCGTCTACTGGAGCTGCACATTCACGACCATGTGGTGATCGGGCATGGGCGGTTCGTGAGCCTGGCCGAGCGGGGGGAGCTATGAACGTGCACGGCGTGGGGCATGTGGTGCTCAAGGTCCGCGATCTCGATCGCGCGGCCGCGTTCTACGCGGGCGTGCTGGGGCTCAAGGAGGTGGGACGCCTCGGGGACCGGATGGTGTTCTTCTCGGCGACGGGCCGGAACCACCACGATCTCGCCTGCCTCGCCGTGGGCCCGGACGCCCCCGCGCCGCCCGCCAACGCGGTGGGGCTCTACCACGTCGCGCTGAAGGTGGGGGACACGCTGGACGAGCTCCGCGACGCCAAGGCCCTCCTGGATCGGCACGGCGTTCCCATCCGCCAGATCCGCGACCACGAGGTCAGCCAGTCGATCTACCTGGACGATCCCGATGGCAACATGGTGGAGCTCTTCGTGGACGGGGATCCCGCGATCTGGGCGGCCAATCCGGCCGCGGTGGCGCAGACGAAGCCGCTAGCCCTTGGCTAGCCGCTCCACTTCCTTCTTCGTCATAGAGGGAATGCGCGCGAGCAAGCCCTTCACCTTGCGCTCGGACGCGTGGTCCGCGAGGATCAGCTTCTTCGACTTGGTCTCGTTCACAATGTAGGCGACCCAGTCGTCAAGACTGGGCGTTCCCCGCCACGCCACCGTGAGCCCGCTCAGGCGCATCCGCTTCTTCCCTTCGACCTTCGCGAGCGGCTTCCGACTCGCCTCCATGCCTTCCCGTCCCCTCGCTCTTCGAGTGCACCGCAACGAGCCCGCGCGCAGGGGACAAATTAGGGAGGCCGCATCGGCGTGTCAAGGTTTCGTTTCGCCGCTGAAAATGCGCCTTCGTGCCCATGGGCCGGCCGGAACGCGCGTCAATGCTGGCTCTCCTCACCCGCATCGGAGCGGTGGACGGTCGGAGCGTCACATTCTCCGATGGCGCCCGCAAAACCGCGTCCCGACGTCCTATTTCCCCGCCTGTGGATGCATGTGGATAAGTGGATAACCTGGGGACTATTTCCGGGGGGCAAGCAGCCCATCGAGAATGCGCCGGGCGAGGAGCGGGCCTTCCGTGATGAACGCGGTGAAATAGCCGCACGCGGTGGCGCCGGCATCGAGGGCCTGGCGCGCCGTCTCGGGCGAGTGAATCCCGCCCGTGGCGATAATCTCCAGCGCATCGCCGAAGCGGGCGCGCAGGGCGCGCACGTTGGCGAGCATCGCGGACAGGATGGCGGGTCCCGACAGGCCGCCCGCGCCCTGGGACAGGCGCGGCTCGTCGATCCGGCGCGTGTTGCCGTAGTTGACGATGCCGAGACCCGCGTCCAGCGCGGCCGGCACGATGGCGCGGAGGTTCTCCTCGTGAAAGTCGGGTGAGATCTTCACGATGACCGGCCGCCGCGTCGCGTCCCGAACGGCGCCGAAGAGGCGCCGCAGCTCGGAGGGCTTCTGCGACCATTCATAGACAAGCCGTGTATTGGGCGAGGAGATGTTGATCTCGACGAGATCGCCGAAGGGCTCGAGTCCCGACACCACTTCCACGTACTCCTCGATGGATTCTCCGGCGGCGGCCACGACGAGGGGCACGCGGTGGGGCAGGGCGGCGAGCGCGAGCCGGTAGGCGGCCAGCCCGGGATTGTGGAAGCCGTTGCAGTTGACCAGGCCGGGACCGGCGGGCGAGTCGTGGCGCACGAGGTTCGGTGGCGGATGGCCCGGGCGCGGCCGGGCGGTGATGCTCTTGGCCGTCACTGCGCCGAAGCCGAGTCCCATCGCGCGCCGGAGAATGGCGGTGTCGTAATACATCGAGGAGAGGACGAGCGGGTTCGGGAGCCGCACGCCGCCCAGCGTGATGGCCAGGCGCGGGTCCTCGTTGCGGAAGAGCGCGAGGCGGTCCAGCGGCAGCACGCGGAGCGCCGCCTGGCCCAGGGGTACGGCCGCGCGCTCGGGCAGCCGCGCGAGCACGCCACGGTAGAGCGCGTGGTACGCAGTGTCGAACGCACGTACGGTGGATGATGTCACGGTCCCGGAGGATACCGAACCCGACGCCCTGGCGCCAGGTCAGGTCGCTTGACGGCCCTTCGCCGGGCGTGTAACTTTCGACCTGCGGACGATTAGCTCAGTTGGCAGAGCACCGGCCTCACATGCCGGGGGTCACTGGTTCAAGTCCAGTATCGTCCACCACTTCCGAGCGCGAGGCGAGTGACGCCGCCTCGCGCTCGCGCTGTCTCCGCGCGGGCGGCCTCAGGCGGGCGGCGGCGCGCCCGCAGGTGCCCCCCCTTGTGAAAGTAGCGCTCGCGCCTGGTCGTAGCTGCACTGGAAGAGATACTCCTTGTCGTCGCGGCTCAGGCTCAGCTGCACGGTGTGGACGCGATCGGCCTGGATCAAGACCGTGTCCTGCCACAGCGCGCCGGGCACCCCCTGATTCTCCAGCGCGGTGAGCATGGTATCGAGGAGGATCTTGGCGAAGTCCCACGGCCACAGCACGCGCTTGTCGGGAAGCTCCTTGGCCTTGCGGGACATGAGCCGCAGCATCATGGTGCGGCTCGCACCGGAGGGGCCGCCAGACCCAGGGGATGGCCATGGAGCAGCACACATGTCGAGCCGGGCAGCCCAGGAGGCGCCCGGCCCGTCGATCATGGCCGGAATGGGGGTGACGCAAGACTTGCATAGAAACGCTAGGATACGAGGCACCAGGCCCAGCATCACGTAAGCGCGATCTCATGCTAGAGTTTTCTTCGTGCCCACCTCTCGTGGACCGAAGACCGGGCGGGTGATCGCTTCGCCTCCGAGCGTCGCGCGTCGGATCCTCGCGATGGTGCTCGTCGTCGGTGCCCTCGTCGGCGCGGCCGCGTGCACGCAGAGTCCGGAGGTCAAGAAGCAGAAGGCGGTCGAGCGGGCCGAGGCCTATCTGAAGGAAGGTAAGGCCAACGAAGCGGTCATCGAGCTTCGCAACGCGCTGCAGATCGACAAGGACTATCCCCCCGCTCTCCACGCCCTCGGGCGCGCCTACGCCGCCAAGGCCTGGTACGGGGACGCCATCCGTGAGCTGCGGCGGGCCCAGCAGCACGCGCCCGATTCGATCGCCGTGGCGCTGGATCTGGGGCGGGCCTACGTCGAGTCGGGGCTGTTCCGGGAAGCGGACGAGCAGGTCGACAAGGTGCTGGCTCGCGAGCCGAAGAACGCCGCCGCGCTGCACATTCGCGCTGCCGCCCGGCTCGAGCAGAACAAGGCCGCGGAGACGCTGGCCATCCTCGACGGGCTGATCGCCGCCGGCCAGGGCGTTCCCGGAGAGACGGCGGCCATGCGCGGCCAGGCGCTCGCGCGGCTCGGGAAGGCCGCCGAGGCCGAGGAAGCCTTCCGGGCGGCGGTGAAGGAGAACCCGAAGGACGTTCGCAGCCTGGTGGGCCTGGGCGGGATGCATCTGCGGCGCGGGGAGTTCTCCGAGGCCGAGAAGCTCTTCACGCAGGCCCACGAGGCGAAGCCCGCCGACGTGAGCGCACGGCTCGGGCTCGCCGCCGCCGCGGCCGGACAGGGCCGCGTGCCGGACGCGATCAAGATCCTCGAGCGCATCGAGGTGCGCGCGCGTACGCCCGCGGTGATCCTGACGCTGGCCGGCTACTATCTCCGCGCGAATCAGCCCACCAACGCGAGCGCGCTCCTGGTGGCGATGGTCGAGCGGGCGCCGAAGTTCCAGCCGGCGCGCTATCTCCTGGCCAGCGCGTACCTCGCCGGCGGCCGGTCCGATCTGGCCGTCGTGCACTTCGAGGAGCTGCGCAACCAGGTGCCCGGCAATCCGAGCGTCCAGTTCCGGCTGGCCCAGGCGTATTGGCGGATGGGACGCGCCCGCGAGGCGCTGGCCACGCTGGACGCGGTTGGGCCCAAGCTCGACAAGGCCTGGTCCTATCATCTCGAGCGCAGCCGGGTGCTCCTGGCCCTCGGCCGCCCCGATGACGCATTCAAGGCGGCGAGCACCGCCCAGGCGCTCTCGCCTCAGTCACCGCAGCCATATCTCGTGATGGGGCAGATTCGCACGCAGCAGGGCAACCGCAAGGCCGCGCAGGAGATGTTCGCGAAGGCCGCGGAAGTCGACGCCAGCTTCGCGCCGGCCCACATGGCGCTGGGCCAGATTCGCGTGGCGGAGGACGACATCGAGGGTGCGCTGAAGGAGTTCGATCAGGCGGTCAAGGTGGACCCGAAGTCGGTGGCGGCCGCCCGCATCAAGGTCGTCGCGCTCGTGCGCGCCAAGCGCACCAAGGAAGCGATCCAGTTCGCAGAGGCGGCCGCCCGCGCCGAGCCCGCGAACGTGGGCTTTCAGTCGCTCCTGGCGGGCCTCTACGTCCAGGACCGACAGTTCGACAAGGCGCGCCAGGTGTACGAGCAGGCGATCAAGTTGAGCCCGAAGTCGGTCGAGGCTCGCATCGGCCTCGCGCGGGTTGCCCTCGCCCAGCAGAAGGACGACGAAGTGCTCTCGCAGCTGCAGGCGGTGCTCAAGGAGCGCCCGGACCACCCGACCGCGGTGGCGCTGTTCGTCGGCGTCACGGAGCGGCTCGGCCGGTTCGATCAGGCGATCGGCGTCGCCGAGGCATCCCTCAAGGCCGCGCCGGCGCAGCCCGTGCTCGCGCTCCAGCTGGCCGACCTCTACGTGCGCACCGGCCGCTACCCGGATGCCATCGCGCGCGCCACTGAGCTGCTGCGGCAGAACCCCGAGATGACCGCCGCCAAGGTGGTTCGGGCGCGGGCGTATCTGGGCAAGCGGGACGCCGACGAGGCCCTCAAGGACCTCAACGACGTGGCGCGCGCCAACCCCAAGGAAGCGGGGATCCATCTCCTGCTCGGGCGGGCGTACGCGGCGATGGGGCGCCTTCCCGAGGCCCAGGCCGCCTATCGAGAGGCGCTGAAGCTCGACAGCAGCCTCGAGATGGCGCGGCAGGAGCTGGCAATGCTGTCGGGAGGCAAGCCGGACCAGGCCGTCGTCGATCGCCGGCTCGCGGAGCTGCGGGACGCCGTCGCCAAGGATCCCAAGAACGCGGCGCTGCGCGAGAACCTCGCCCGCGCCCTCATCGCCGCCAATCAGCCGCAGGCGGCCGAGCCGCAGCTGAAGGCCATTCTCGATCAGGCGCCCGGGCACGTCGGCGCGAACCTGCTCATGGCCCAGATCCGGGGCCAGCAGGGTCGCGGAGAGGACGCGGCCAATCATCTGCGGGCGGTGCTCCGCACGAGCCCGCAGAACCTCGAGGCCAATGTGTGGCTGGGCCGCTATCTCGCCGCCCAGGGGCGCCGTGACGAGGGCGCGCGGCTCCTCGAGGCCGCCCTGCGTGTGAACCCGGAGCTGGCGAACATCAAGCTGGAGCTAGCCGCCGTCTACCTGCAGATGGGACGGATGGCGGACGCGGCGCGCCTGGCCGGGGAGGTCGAGAAGGCCCAGCCGCAGAACGCCGATGCCGCGGTGATCAAGGGCGCGATCCTGCTCGGCCAGCATCAGCCCAAGGCGGCGGGCGACGCCTTCTCCGCCGCGCTCGCGCGACGGCCGGGCCTGGCCTCGGCCCACCGGGGACTCGCCCAGTCCCTCGAGGCGCAAGGGCAGACCGATCGGGCCATCGAGCAGTATCGAAAGACCCTCGCCATCCAGCCGAACGACTTCATCGCCTTGAACAATCTCGCGTGGGTGCTTCTGGAGCGTAAGAACCAGGCGGACGAGGCGCTGGAGCTCGCGACCAAGGCGGGACAGCTCGCCCCTCGGTCGGCCGAGGTCGCCGATACCCTCGGCTGGATCCAGTACCGCCGGGGCGCCTACCTCGACGCCGAGAAGGCCCTGTCCCGGGCCCTCGAGCATGCCCCCAACAACGCCCAGGTCCAGTACCATCTCGGGATGACCTACGCGAAGCTCGGCAAGAAGAACGACGCCGTGTCGAGCCTGCGCCGGGCCGCTCAGCTCGACCCCAAGCTAGCCCAGGCCGAGAAGATCTCCGACCTCATCAAGGAGCTGGGCGGCTAGGCGACTTGGTTGATATCGCCCGGAAGAACCTGTTTCACGACCGCACGCGGTTCATCATCACCGTGGTGGGTGTCACCTTCTCCGTGGTCCTGATCTTCTCGCAGTTCGGGGTTCATGGAGAACGCCTCCCTCATTATCGACAACACCCAGGCCGACATCTGGGTGACGTCGAAGAACTCAGCCAACTTCGACTTCGCGGTACCCTTCACGGAGCGCAAGCTGAACAAGGTCCGTCAAACGCCCGGCGTCGAGTGGGCCGATAATCTCCTGCTCGGCTGGGCGAACATGCGACGAAAGGATGGCGGACAGGAAAATATCGCGCTGGTCGGGTTCAACCCCGAGATGGGGGTCGGCGGGCCCTGGCGTCTCCTCGCCGGCGACTTCCAGTCGATGAAGGCCAGCAAGGCCATCATCGTGGATGAGTCGGCGTATGGAAAGCTCGGCGTCCTTCGCGTGGGCGACCAGGTGGAGATCAACGAGCAACGCGTGCGGGTGGCAGGAATCAGCCAGGGGTCCGCGGCTTCACCACGGTCCCGTACGTGTTCACCTCGTACCGCGCCGCCCAGATCCTGGATCCCTTCGCGCGCGATCGGACGGCCTTCATCGTGGCGCGCGTCACGCCCAGCTCCGATCCCCACGAGGTGGCGGCGCGGCTCCGCAAGATCCGCGACGTGGACGTGTACACCCGCGACCAGTACTCGTGGAAGACGAGGCTCTACTGGACCTGGGAGACGGGCATCGGCGTCGGTTTCGGGATCACCGTCCTCATGGCCATCATCGTGGGCGTGGTCATCGTGAGTCAAACGATCTACAGCGCCACCATCGAGCACCTACGGGAGTTCGGCACCCTCAAGGCCATCGGGGCCACCAACCGCGACATCTATCTCATCATCCTCAAGCAGGCCCTCATCAATGCGCTGATCGGGTACGTGGTCGGGCTCGTCCTCACCCTCCTCGCCGTGCGACTGCTCGGCGCGACGGGGACGGTCCTCGTCATACCCCTCGGACTGATGGTCGCCGTGTTGGCCCTCACCGTGGCCATGTGCGCCGGCGCCTCCGTGGTGTCGGTGCGTAAGGCGCTGAACGTGGACCCCCTGGTGGTCTTCCGCTCGTGAGCACCTCGCTCGAAGCGGAACAGCTGACCAAGATCTACCAGGAGGGCGCGTTCCAGGTGCCCGCCGTGCAGGACGTGAGCCTCACCGCGCGCACCGGCGAGGTGGTCGCCATCCTGGGCCCCTCGGGGAGCGGCAAGACCACGCTCCTGTCCATGCTGGGGTGCATGCTTCGCCCGACCTCCGGCACCATCACCATCCACGGGGCGTGCGTGTCCGACCTGGACGAGACCCAGCTGCCCTGGGTGCGCCGCCGCTACGTGGGCTTCATCTTCCAGAGCTTCAACCTCTTCGCCGCGCTCTCCGCCGTCGAGAACGTGGAGGTGGTCCTCCAGCTCAAGGGTCTCGAGCGGGCACGCCGGAGCGAGGCGCGGCGACTCCTCGAGCTCGTGGGGCTCGGCAAGCGCGCCGATTTCCTCCCCCGCGACATGTCGGGCGGGGAACGGCAGCGCGTGTCCATCGCGCGCGCGCTCGCCGGCGATCCTCCCCTCATCCTCGCGGACGAGCCGACCGCCAACCTGGACGCGAAGAATGGAGAACAGGTGATGAAGCTGCTCCATGCCGTGACGCGCTCGGACGGCCGCACCGTGATCATCGTGACCCACGATCATCGCGTCATGCCCTACATCGACCGCAGCGTCCGCATCGAGGACGGGCGGCTGGTGGCGTGATGCCCCTGTCGAAGCGCGTGGCGGTGGTGGCGGCGCTGCTGGTGCTGGCGGTGGCGGCGCTCGCCTTCGGGTACAGCACGTGGCGGGGTGACGGAAGCGACGTCTCGGTGGTCGTCCGGGTGGGCAATATCCGCCAGACGGTGGCGGCCATCGGCCGTGTCGAGCCCTTCACCGAGGTCACTCTCGCCAACAAGATCCCCGGGCGGATCCGTGAGGTCCTCGTCAAGGAGGGCGACCTCGTCAAGCGCGGCCAGGTGGTCATTCGCTTCGACGACGCGGAGCCGGCGGCGAGCGTCCGCATGTCCGAGGCGCGCATCCGCACCGCCCAGGCCGACGTGCGGCGGGCCGCCCGCGGGCTCGAGAGCGCACGGGCCCGCTGGACGGAGGCGAAGAGCGGCGCGCGCCCACAGGAGATCGAGCGGGCGCGGGCCGAGGTGGCGGAGGCGCGGCAGAAGCAGCAGTTCTCCGAGGTGGAGCGCAGCCGCATGAAGCGGCTCCTCGACAGCGGGTACATCGCCAAGGCCCAGTACGACGCGGAGGTGACCAACGCCGAGGTCTGGCGCGCCCGCGTGAGGGCGTCGGAGCAGGCCCTGAACCTCCTCCTCGCCGGACCCAAGTCCGAGACGGTGGCGGCGGCCTGGGCGCAAGTGCAGGAAGCGGAGGCGGAGCTGCGCCGCGCGGAGAGCCACGTCCAGCAGGCCCAGGCCGAGCTTGGGGTGGCGCAGGCGGCAGTGGGCTCCACGCTGGTGGAGGCAACCGTGGACGGCAAGGTCACCCGGAAGCTGGTGGAGCCCGGTGAGGCCGTGGACGTCAGCATGCCGCTGATGGTCGTGGGCGACATCCAGAAGGTGATCGTGAAGGCCGAGGTGCACGAGACCGACGTGGGCAAACTCTTGCTGGGTCAGCGCGCCGAGATCACCGCCGACGCGTATCCAGGCCGGGTGTTCCCCGGAAAGGTCTACGAGATCGGGCAGGCCGTCGGGAAGCGCAAGGTACGCCCGGAAGATCCTGCCAAGATGCAGGACGTGAAGGTCCTGGAGACCAAGATCGAGGTCACCGAGGGGGCCGACGAGCTCAAGCTGGGGATGACGGTGGACGTGCGCATCCTCGTGTCTAACAAGGACAAAGTGCTCGTGCTGCCCAAGCGGGCGGTGCCGCTGGGCGCGCGCGAGGCCACCGTCAGGGTGCGGGGACCCAACGGGGAGCAGGCGCGGGTGATCCGGCTCGCCTCCCGTGACGACGAGCACGTCGAGATCCTCGACGGCGTCAAGGAAGGCGAGCGGATCATCCTGACGACGCGGAGCCGCTGAGCGCCCTCAGCCTCGCTCCAGGGTCAGCGTCCAGTAGTGCGTCGGGGTCGGGGTGCGCGACCCATCCGAGCGGGTCGACGCGTGGCCGCCGATCAGAACCATGGCGCCCGAGTTCGGATCGACGCCCGCCACGTTGCCCTTGAAGGGCGGGCCGTTCCTCGGTATCGGGACGGTCGACCAGCGGTGGCCGGCGTCCACGTGGCTGATGTACACGGCGATGGTGTCACCCGCGAGCCCCGTCATGTGCGGGTGGATCAAGACGCGGCGAACCGGGTCGAACACGAGAAGGATGTCCGTCCCGTTGCCGTTCGCGAAGTTGGGCGGAACATAGCCGGCCGGCACCGGGAGGCGTTGCGCTGCGCCCGTGTCGAGGTTCACGCGCAGCAGCCGCCACTCCACCACGGTTCGCGAGGTGCCGTCCGGCTGCACGACGCCGAGCCCCGACCGCGAAATGACGTACACGGCCCGGCCCTGCACGTCGATGGCCGGCTGGCTCGTCGTCGACCACTGGTTTCGGATCCGGTTTCGATCCGTGGGGTGATCCATGCCGAGCTTGATGCGATCCCATGTGTTCGTGGCCAGGTGCAGGCGCTGCAGATTGTTGCCCCAGGCCCCGTCCCAGTGGAAGCGGACGATCATGTCCCTCGTGGGATCGTAGGCGCTGAAGTTCGTGCCTTGATCGCCCCCGTAGCCCATCTCGGTGGGATACGGCCAGGTGGGGAACTCCCATTTGTTCGTCGTGAGGTTAAGCGAGCCCGCTTCCTTTATCACCCGCCCATCGGGAAGCGTCCGCTTGAGAATCCGCTCGTCATTGCGACCGCAGACCGCCCGGACCCGGTCGAAGGGAAAGAAAAAGCCAGGCATGACGATCGCTCGGTCGCGGCGGCTGTCATACACCCAGGAGACGTTGTCCGGGAACGACGGCAGATAGTCCGGATACGGTCGGCACATCGGCGAGAGCTGCGTCGCCGGCCCTCCCACGGTGAACGCCCACACGCTCGGATTCCCGTTGTCGGAGCCGTCCCGGTCGCCGCCGGTGAGCAGGAAGCGCCGGCGCCGGGTGTCGTACGTCAGCCGGGCGTGCTTGCCCCCTCCCGCCATCGGCCCATGGCCCCGCGCCCAGAGCGGGATCCCGTTCCAGCGGGCGCGGAGGTCGGTGTTGGGGATAGGGGCGGTCGCGGTGAACGGCGTCCCGGTTGGGAACGGAGGCGGCGCCGGAGGGGAAGGCGGCGTGGGTGAAGGCAAGGGCCCCCCGGGGGTGGGGGATGGCAATGGAGTCGGCGACGGCGACCCTCCAACCGGGCCACCCGGGGTTCCCGGCGCCGGGGTCGGCGTCGGGGTCGGCGAGGGCAGCGGATTCGGCACCGGCGGGGGCGCTGTTGGCGGAGGGGGAGGTGGCAGCGGCGGACTCGCGGTGAGGTCCCACGGGATACGGAAGGTCCAGAGATTCTCACGCGCCGAGGTGAGCACGTGCAGGTTTCCGCCGCGCATGAACACGCGCTTCCACATGCCGTGCGAGTCCGGGCGCGGCGGCGTCGGCCCCGACGGCGGGTCCCACCGCATCCAGCGGCACTTCGGCTGGCCCGTTCGCCCGCACCCGTTCGGGATCAACGTGTAGGCCGCGCCCCGCACGCCGTCAGCGCTGGGACCATAGGCGATGATCCGTCCGCCGATATACACGCCGCCCACGCCGGATACCGTCTCGATCGCGGTATCGCCCTCGGTGAGGAGCCGCTGCTCCCCGCGCGAGGGGTCGGTGAGGTCCAGCATGCGGATGCCCGGCGCTTCGGCCGTGCTTCGCTTGTCGAACCCGTAGACCTTGCGCCCGGCCGCGTCGAGGAAGAGGCCCGACTGCACCGAGGAGTCGCGCGCGTTCAGGGACCTGAGGGTGGTGTAGCGATCCGTCGACGGGTCGTAGCTCGCCCACTGCAGCTTCAAGCGGAGCAGCAGGCGATGCGCGATCGGGTCCCAGACCGACGCGCATCCATAGCCGCCGGGTCGGTCCTGACGTCGCTCGTAGGCGTTCGTGGCCGGATTCCACCACCATACGACCGAGGGCGAGGACTCGCCGGCGGCCGACCAGTAGATCCCGCCTCCCGAATAGACGCGCCGCACGCCGGGAAGGTACGCCTCGCAGTCGTAGATGTGCACCGACGCCGGCGAGCCGTCCGCGTAGGTCGGTCCGAACTCGGTGCTCGGGGGAATCTGCGGATACGCGGTGGAGGGGGGGCGGAGCAGGGACCATCGATGCGTGGACAGATCGAGCGAGAGCACGCCGTTGTGGGCGGTGTCGGCATGGCCGCCGTGCCGGACCAGCAACAACCGCCCCATGTCGGTATCTATCGCCGCGCTGTTCCACGCGCTCACGATCGACAGCGCGGTGCCGCTGGTGCCCCCGCGCGGCATGTCCGGCACGAGAATGCTGCCACTGGGCGATCGCGCCTGATCGAGACGGGTCCCCGGGACCTCCGTCCATTGCGCCGCGACGGGAGCGACGGTGACGCTTGACGCGATGCCGAGGGCTACGAGGATCCCCACGAGTGCCCGCATGCTGTCCTCCTTCGCGCGCTTCGCGCGCGCGCCGGATCATTCGTTCTCGCGACGCGCTCGGCAAGGATGGCGAACGTGGCGACCACTCTGCCACGTCGATCGCGCTATTCAAAGAGTCTTCGCGCGCCGGGCACGTTTTACCGAGATTCGCCAACTCACGAGCGCGATGGGTGAGGTGGAATCCCTTGCGGGAAAAGGGCGGGGCGGTTTACCATCGAGTCGAATTCGTTGTCCAGACCCCCCACGACCGGACGAGGTGCGAATTTGCGAACCATAGAGCCTACGAGTCATAAAACACCGATCGCAGGCGGAGCCGACGAGACCGCCGGCGTCCCGGCGGTGCTTCCGCGCCGATACTTCGACTTCAAGCGGCTCGAGGCCACGAACGACCTCTGGGACGGCGTCCAGCAGCTTCGCTACGCGGTGTACTGGCTCGAGTGCAAGTACCTCGACGCCGCGCAGTATCCCAGCGAGCGGGAGACGGATGAGTACGATCCGCACTCGATTCACTTCGCGGCGACCAACGAGCGGAAGGAGATGGTGGCGACGCTTCGGCTCGTGCGTGATTCCGGGCTGGGCTTCCCGCTCGAGCAGCATGCCGGTGCCCTGTCGACGGAATACCGTCAGCTCCCCCGCGATAAGACCGCCGAGATCTCGCGCCTCATCCTCGCGAGGAGCTACCGGCGACGGGCCAACGACGGACTGTACGGGCAGGAACTGGGCGATCCCGCCAAGGACGCGCAGGCCCAGGCGGAGGCCACCTACCGCCGGAGCCAGTACCCCTTGATCCTGTTCGGCCTCTTCAAGGAGATGTATCTCGAGAGCGTGAACATGGGGCTCGAGTACTGGGTCGCCGCCATGGAGAGCAGTCTCCAGCGACTGCTGTCGAAGTTCGGGCTGGGGTTGGTCCAGGTGGGCGAGCCGATGAGCTACTACGGCAAGGTCATCCCCTACTATGCGAGCATCCGGCAGCTCGAGCAGTTCCTGATGTCGAGCCGGCCGGACGTGTTCCAGTTCTTCGCGCCTTCGCAGCGCTGACGGGGCCGCGTACCCGGCGCCGGGCTAGTTCGGCTTCCCGTAGCGATACCGCCAGGTGAGATAGCCCTCGAAGCCGCGGAGGGCTCGGCAGCACATCACGAGCTCTCCGGTCAGGGGATTGAAGGTCGCGGAGCCGCCGGTGACCTCCTCCTTCACGTCCGGCGGCACGGGCGCGGGCCGCGTCTCCCACTTCTTCGCGCTCGGGTCCCAGACGTGCAGCGCGATCATGGGCCCGGTGAGGCCCCGGAAGTACGGGTAGAGGAGCACCTTGGCCGTGGGGTGCGCGACCAGCCAGTTCTCCGCGTCGTCCGCCGTGCCCGTGAACCCCTCCGGCATTGGAAAGATCTCGGCCGACGACGAACCGTCGAGCGAGACCCGCACCAGCGCGCTGTTCTTGCCACGCGATGAGACGCAGTAGAGCCACCCGTCGAGGATCGCGGTGCCGCTTCGGTAGCAGTTGGCGCTCCTGCCGCCTGACTTGTGGCCTCCGACGGCGGGCCCGCCCAGCTTCACGAGATCCCAGCTATTGCTCGCCCGGCTCAGAACGAGCAGGACCGCGCCCCAGGCCCCGTGGTTCTTGAACAGGTACACCTTGTCGGTCAGCGCCGCGTACGCCGCGTGCGTGGGGCCCGCCCCGTCGCTTCCATATCCCAGGGGCGAGGCCGGCCAGGGGTGGGGAGCCCACTGATTGGTCTGTGGGTTGAAGACGACATCGGTGGCGAGCACCTTGTCGTCGGTGCGCTTGCACACCTTCTCGGCGACGCGGTAAGAGTGGCCGTAGAACCCCCGGAACATCAAGAACTCATCGCGCTTGGAGTCGTAGACCCACCCCACATTGTCGGGAAAGTGGGGCATGTAGGCGGTTTCGGGCGGGCAGGTGGGCGACAGGACCGTCGTGTGCCCCGTCTCCGGGTCGAACGCCTTCACGCTGGGTTGACCGATGTCGGACCCGTCACGGTCGCCTCCCGCTATCACGAAGCGGGCGCGCTTGCCGTCCCACGCGATCCGGATGTGCTTGCCCGCCCGCCTTGTCGCGGGATCCGCCGGTTTGAGGGCGGGCACCGTGTACCAGGTATCCACCGGCGCCTGCGGCGGCGCCTGGGCCTCCGCCGGGGCGAGAGCGGCGAGCGCGAGGCCAAGAGCGAGCGGGAGCCGCCCGAAGCGCGGCATGGGCTAGCCGGCGCCCGCGAGACGCTGGGAAGCCGGTGCCGGGGCGGAGATGACGGCGCCGATCCTCTGCACGGCGTCATCCATCGCGCGCTCGACCACCGGAATCTCCGCCGCCTCGAAGGGGGCGAGGACGGCCTCGGCGGCGGGCCGCTTGGGCCCTTCGCGCCGGACGCCGATCTTTACCCGGGGGATCAGGTCGGTCTGGAAGGCCTCGAGCACCGAGCGAACGCCCCGATGGCCGCCGTCGCTCCCCCGCATGCGGCTTCGAACGGCGCCGAGAGGCAGGTCGAGGTCATCGTGCACGAGCACGCATCGATCGGGCGCCACGCGCAGTCGCTCGGTGATCACACGTAAGGTCGGCCCGGTTTGGTTGATCGGGCTGTCGAGGGTCACCAGGCAGATCGGCTCCCCCTCCAGTGTCACGCGGGCCATCCGGACCGAGCGATCGAGCGTCCAGACCGCGTCCAGCCGAGCACCGAGCCGCTCGACGGTGGCCTGCCCGACATTGTGCGGTGTCCCCGCGTAGCGTGACGCGGGGTTTCCCAGTCCCACGATGATCCGGGCTGGACTGGGCGCCGCGTCGCCGGGCGCCTCGGGCACCGGCGCGTCGAAGGCGGCGGACGAGGGCGTCGGCGGATCCGAGGGCACCTCGATCAAGGAGCACGTGTCGCAGAATCCGTTCTTCTTGCAGTCGGCACGCCAGCAGGCCACGGTGCGCATGCGCGAGAGAATCACCCGGTACAGATGGTCGGCCGTGTTCGAGCCCTTGAGGAGCACGAGATCGCCCGACCGCAGAAAGCCGTCCAGGAAGCGGGTTGCCGCCTTCACGGTGCCGAAGGCCCGGAGCCGCTCGTCACCGGGATCCTTCTTCGCCCGGAGCGCGGCGAAGGCCCGCGGCCCCACGAAGATCGTGTAGTCGGCGGACTCGAGCGCCTGCCGGGCGGTGGTCACGTACATCGCGCCGGCATCGCCCATGGTGTCGGCGATGGTGCCGATGATGGCGATCTTCCGGGCCGCCCGCGCGCGCTTGAGGAAGTCCAGGGCCGGGGGAATGGTATGAATCGACGCCTTCCAGTCGTCCCGGATGACGGTGACGCCGTCGGGGAGCGCGAGGGGGCTCATCCGGCCCTGGAACGAGCCGATCGTGCCGAGGGCGCGGGCGATCTCGGGGAGGGGAATGTCCAGCGCCACCCCCACCGCGGCGGCGGCAAGCGCCGACGACACCCAGTGCGCCCCGCACAGCTGGGTCTGGACCGGGACGATCTCGCCCCCATGCGCCAGCCTGAAAGCCAGGCGGTCCGGCCACTCGGCGGCGACGGCCTCGGCGCGGACGTCGGCGTCCAGGTGCAGCCCGAAGGTGATCACGCGTCCGCCGAAGTGCTGACGCATCGCCCGCACACGGAGATCGTCGGCGTTCAGCACGGCGACGCCGTCCGGGGGCAGGGCGCGCACCATCCGGGCCTTCTCGGCGGCGATGCCATCGAGCGAGCCGTAGGCGCTGTAGTGATCCGAGCCGACGCTGGTCACGACGCCGATACGCGGTCGGAGCAGCGCCAGCGACTCCTCGAGGGCGCCGGGAACCGGGGCGCCGGCCTCGAGGACCGCGAAGTGCTGCTCCTTCGTCACGCGGCGGATCGCTCGCGCGACATCGAAGGCGTCGTTGCCCGACCCGCCGCTCTTGCTGCCGTGGAAGCGACTGGAGGCCACCGCGGCGATGAGATCCTTGGCGGTGGTCTTGCCCGCGCTCCCGGTGACCCCGATGAAGATGACGTGGTCGAGACGTCGGCGCCATCGCCGGGCGCGTACGAGGAAGAGACGGGCGCGGAGGGGATGCACGAGGCGCGCGTGCGTCCCCGCGATCAGGGCGCGCCCGCCCGGCCACCGGGTCAGAACAGGGATTCGCGGAGCCACACGGTGCAGGCCCCCAGAGATCCCGCGCGTCAGCGCATCGAGGATCGAGGTCACGGCTTGGCGCGTCGCGAGGAAGCGGGCGCTGACGCCCCCCGCGTCTCCTTCAGGAGATCACCGGCGCGCTCGATGGCCTGGGCGCAGGCGGCCTCGACGATCGCGCGCTCGTCCGGGATGAACGCGGTGAGCACCTCGTCCGCCGCCGGACGCTTGGCTCCCGGTCGCGCTACCCCCACCTTCACCCGGGGGAACTGGTCGGTCTGGAACGTCTCGAGCACCGATCGGACCCCCCGATGCCCACCGTCGCTGCCTCGCATCCGCAGGCGGACCGCGCCGAGCGGGAGGTCGAGATCGTCGAAAATAAGGACACACCGGGTCGGGTCGAAGCCCAGTCGGCCGGCGACCGCCCGAAGCGTGGGGCCCGAGTGGTTCATCCAGCCTCCCGGCTTGACGAGGCACACCGGCGCTCCCATCCACTCGGCCCGGGCGATACGGGCATCGCCGTCGGCTTCCCATGGCGCGTCCAGCATCGCGGCGAGCCGGTCGAGGACAACGTGGCCCACATTGTGCGGCGTGTCCTGGTACTCGGGACCCGGGTTTCCCAGGCCGACAAAGACCAGCACGGTCGGGTCGAGAGCCGGCTGCGAGTCCGGCTCCGGCGCTCCGGGGAGCGCCGGCAGGCTCCCGGAGCTGGGCTCGGAGGGGACCGTCAGGAGAGCGCACTGATCGCAAAACGCCATCCGGCCGCAGGTGTCCTGCCAGCAGGCGACTGGACGTATGCGCGTCAGAATCAGCCGGTACAGATGATCGGCGGTGTTCGAGCCCTTCAGCAAGACCAGATCGCCCGCGCGCAACGCCCCCCGAAGGAACTCCGCCGCGGCCTTGACGGTGCCGAAGGCCCGGATGCGATCGTCGCCCGCCTGGGTCTTGGCCCGCAGGGCGCCGAAGGCGCGCGGGCCCACGAAGCAGACCAGGTCGGCGACCTCCCGGGCCTCTCGGGCCAGCGCGACATTCACCTTGTCCTCGCCGAAGTGGTCGGAGACCGTGCCCAGCACCACGATCTTCCGCGACGCCCGGGCCTGACGGAGGAACTCCATCGCGGGTGGCACGGTGGTCAGAGAGGCCTTCCAGTCGTCGCGGATCACGGTGACACCGTCCGGAAGCGCCATGGGACTCATGCGGCCCTGGAACGGAGGGACCGTCCCGAGGGCCGTCACAGCCTCCTCCAGGGAGATCCCGGTGGCGACGCCGACGGCGACGGCGGCCAGGGCTCCCGATACCCAGTGAGTCCCGCAGAGCTGGGTCCGGACGTCGAGCGAGCGGCCACCGTGGACGAGGGTGAAGGTCAACCGATCCGGCCAGGCGGCCGTGACCCGCTCGGCGCGGACGTCGGCATCCGGATGCAGGCCGAACGTGATCACCCGACAGGCCAGACCATCGCGCAGGGCCAGGACCCGAGCATCGTCGGCATTGAGCACGGCGATGCCGTCGGACGGCAGCGCGCGGACCATCTTGGCCTTCTCCGCTGCGATGGCCTCGACCGATCCGAACGCGCGGTAGTGGTCCGTGCCCACGTTCGTGATCACGCCGATCCGGGGACGGAGCAGCGCCTGGGGCCCGTCGAGCGAGCCGGGCCCGCTGTTCGCGCCGATCTCGACCACGCGGAAGCCGTCGCCGCGAGACACCGCGAGGATGTTGCGGCTCACATCGCGCGGATAGTTGCCGGTCCACCCCGCGCCGCCGCCGCGGAAGCGTGTCGCCAGCACCGCGATGATCAAATCCTTTGTGGTGCTCTTCCCCGCGCTCCCAGTCACGCCGATCCATAGCACGTCTGGACGGCGGGCACGCTGGAGGGCGGCCACCCGCCAGAGGCCCCATTCGTACGCGCGCCGCCCCAGCCGCCGCATCGACCGGGCCCGCCGTCGGAGTGATTCCATGGTTCTTCTATTCTGGTCCCGTCCAGGCGACGAGTCGAGGAAAGAAAACGAAAAAGGGCGGCCCGAGGGGGCCGCCCTTCTCCGCCGCCGCGCACGAACTGCGCGAGGTGGAAACTCTACCTAGTGGCTAGGCGCTGCGCCGCCGACGGGCAGCGATGACGGTCCCTACGAGACCCAGGCCAAGGAGCAGGAGGCTGGCCGGAGCAGGGACGATGTCCACCTGAGTGATCTGCATCAGGACGTGAGTTTCACCGATGCCGTTCTCTCCGCTCCAGGTGGAGCCGTCGGGCAACTGGATCGCCTGGTTCGGTGCACCATCGATGGTATTGAAGTCGGGCCGCAGGGTGAAGAAGTCGATACGGAACGTTTCTCCGTTGTGCTGGAAGAAGACCGGTTGCAGCAGCTCGTCCGGGTTCAAGATGGTGAACTGATCGTCGCAACCCGTCCCCACCGGATTGGGCCCGGGGCAGTCGTTGGGATCGGCGTGATTGAACGTCTCCGTGAACCCGAGGCGGATATCGTTAGTTTCCGAGGCTGGAGGCACGGAGTCCGTGATCTCGAGCAGGCTGCGAATGGTGATCTGCGCCAGATGCGGGGCTACCTCAGCAGTAGCGATCGGCGTGTTCTCGTGAAAGATCCTCGTGACGAGGACGGCGGGCCCACCCACCGTGACGTTACCGGTCTCACCGATGAGCCGCATGGCGCTGCGGTCGCCTTCATTGGGTCCGTCGAAGGGACTGGTTGCCACAGGGCCGGTTGCGGCCGGATTCGCACCGGTGGGGAAGTTAGCCCCCCAGCCGATGTCCTGGAACGCGTTCGGGATGGGATTCACGGTCGCCGGCCCGAAGAACTCGATCCCGCTGGTGTCCCCCGCGGTGCTCAGCTGGGTCCCGTCATTCAGGAAGCCGATGTTCTGCCTGTAGACGAAAGTCTGCGCGGCGGCGGGGAGGACTGACCCCGCGACCAGCGCGAACACCCCGGCCGCTACCAGCAGGGGCCTGACCACTTTGCTTCTCATATCCTCTCCTCCGCTCTCGTTAGGGTGACTGGTGAATCTTACAAGGGTTCCGAATATGTCTCTTGGCAGGGAGAGTAAGCAGGAGACGTGCCAGGGGAATGCTGCTTGTATATCCAGTACTTACACATCGGCCAAAATTACCCCATTCGAAAATGATAGAGAAGCCGACACCCGGCCCCCCCAACCGCCTGTTGGGCTTTCCCCTGCCGGACACCCTAGAATTGGCGATATGAGACGCGTTCTCATCACATCCATCCTCTTCGGGCTGCTCGCGCTTGGCAAGTCCTCCGTCCCCGCCCAGGGCACGATCCGGGAGATCGGCCCCGAGGCCGATCTGTGCGCGGAGATTAACGCTCTCGCCCCCGGCGGCGAGCTGGTGCTCCGGCCGGGGGAGTACACCGGCCCGTGCACGGTGCGACAGGGCGGGCTGCCGGAGGCCCCCTCCATCGTCCGCGCCAAGCACCCGGAGGAGCGGCCCCGCATCGTCTACGCCGGCAACGCCTCCAACGTGTTCACCATCCGCGCCGAGCATCTCGTCTTTCGCGGCCTCGAGGTCGGGCCGAGCCAGCCGAACGTCGACGGCTTCCGCATCCACTCGCGAGGCGGCGTCGTGATCGAGGACTGCCGATTCCAGGGGCTCGGCGGCATCGCCGTGGTGGCGAACCACACCAGCGTCCACGGGGTGACCGTCCGGCGGAACGAGATCGTGAGCTCGCAGGCGACCGGGATCTACTTCGGCTGCCACGACGGGCACAGCTGCACCGTCACGGGGCTCCTCATCGAGGGGAACACCATCCATCACGTCTCCGCCCGGGACCCCGCGATCGGCTACGGGATACAGATCAAGCTCAACTCGACGGCGGTGATCCGGGGCAACACGGTGATGGACACCAAGGGACCCGGCATCATGGTGTATGGGGCCCAGGACCCCGGGCGCGCGAGCGTGGTGGAGCGTAACCTCGTCGCGGGCTCCCGGCAGTCCTCGGGCATCGTGGTCGGTGGGGGACCGGCGCTCGTCCGCAACAACGTGGCGGTCGGTAACGCCCTCGGCGGCATCGCACTGGAGGACTACGCCCGGCAAGGGTTGCTCCGCGCCGTCGTCGTGGCGCACAACACCCTCTACGGCAATGCCGGCGGCGGCATTGTCGCGCCCGACCGGGGGGTGCGAGAGGCGATCGTGATCAACAACGCCGTGCACGCCGTGACGGGGACGGCGGCGCTACCCCCCTCGTCGGGATCGATACGCCAGGCCGGCAACGTGCTCTGCCCGCTCTCGACGTGCTTCGTGGCCCCCGCGGTGCACGACTATGGCCCGGCGCCGGGGGGGCCCACGGACCAGGCCGGCATCGCCACCATCGAATCCTGGGCCCCGACCGATGATCTCTTCGGCGCCCCACGCCGCGTCCCACCGTCGGTGGGCGCCATCGAGCGCGCCGCGGGACCGCTCCTGCTCCCCGCCGCCATCCCCTAGCGAGGGACGTCGCTCAGCGGAAGTCCTTGGCGTTGATCGCGTGCTTGTCCAGGAGGCCGTGCAGGGTGGGGCGGCTCACCTTCAGCTCGCGCGCGGCCTGGCTCACGTTGCCGCGATGGCGGCTCAGCACCTCCACCAGGGTCTGGCGCTCCACGCGCTCGCGGGTGTCGCGGAGCGACCCCGCCTGGGCCGGCTCCGCCGGCATGAGGTCCAGGTCCGAGGGCACGATCACACGGCCCCGGCTCATGATCACGGCGCGGCTGACGCGATTTTCCATCTCGCGCACATTGCCCGGCCAGTTGTGGGCCATCATGGCCTGGATGGCGTCCGGCCCGAAGCGGACCCGGCGCCGGTGCTCCTGCCCGGCGCGCTCCAGGAACCGATTGGCGATGAGCAGGACGTCCTCGCCGCGCTCGCGCAGCGGGGGCAGGTCGATGGTCACCACCGACAGCCGATAGTAGAGGTCCTCCCGGAAGAGCCCCTGCTGGAGGTGGCTCTTGAGGTCGCGGTTGGTGGCGGCGATGACGCGAAGGTCCACGGCGATCGGTTGCCGGCCGCCCAGGCGCTCGATCGTCCGCTCCTGCAGGAAGCGCAGGATCTTCACCTGCAGGAGCACGGGCAGCTCGCCGATCTCGTCGAGGAACAGCGTACCGCGGTTGGCCAGCTCGAACTTGCCCTGGCGCTGCACGTGCGCGCCGGTGAAGGCGCCGCGCTCGTGGCCGAACAGCTCGGACTCGAGGAGGGTCTCGGGAATGGCCCCGCAGTTGATCGCCACGAAGGGGCCGTCCCGCCGCGCGCTGCGGCTGTGGATGGCGCGGGCGATCAGCTCCTTGCCGGTGCCGCTCTCTCCCTCGATGAGGACGGTGGCGTCCGTCTTCGCGACCCGCTGAACCACGGCGAAGATCTCGCGCATCCGCGGGGTGCTCCCGATGATCTCCTCGAACCGGATGCTGCTCTCGCGGGCCTGGGCCGCCGCCTCGCCCTCGCGCGTGAGCTCGGCCAGATAGGCGGCGCGGCGCAGCACGACCTTGTACTCCTCGAGGTCGATGGGCTTGAGATGGTAGTCGAAGGCACCGAGCTGCACCGCGCGCAGGGCGTTCTCGCGGTCGCTGTTGCCGGTCACCACCACCACCTTGGTGCTGGCGGAGGCGCGGAGGATCTCGTCGAGGGTTTTCAGCCCCTCCTCGGCGCCGTCGGCGTCGGGAGGCAATCCCAGGTCCAGGCTGACGATCCCCGGCTGCACCTCCTGGACGATCGCCATCGCCTGGGTGCGATCCTCGGCGAACCACAGCGTATAGTCGTCGCGGAGCGCGTACTTCACCTGCGTCCGGATGCTCTCGTCGTCGTCCACCACGAGCAGCTTCGGCTTCGTCATGCGCGTATTCTCCTCGCCTCCGCCGGTCAGCGGGGCAGACTCCGGAGCAGGAGCGGGTAGAACTCCCGGAGGAAATCGGAATGGAGGGCAGGGACGGCGGCGGCGCTCTCGTCGCTGCCCAGCGGGGAAGCCAATCGCACCAGCGCCCCGTCGGTGCGCCCGCGCACCAGCCCATTGTACAGGAGCTCGGCGCGGTACCAGTGGTCGCTGGCGACCGAGCGCTGGCCGATCTGATACCAGTACACGACGGCGAAGCGGCCCCCGCGCCCTTCGACGAGGACGAGGGTGGCGTCGATGGGGCGGCCCGCGGCGTCGCCGACGGTCAGCTGCACCGGCTGCTCGGTGAGGTCGATCCAGCCGTGCCCGGGGAACACGAGCTGGCGCGCGGCGGGGCGCTTGCCCTCTTCCTGGGAGGGAAAGTACTCGACGGACACCCAGACGGGCCGTCCCGCCCGCTCGTAGCCGCGGAGGAGACGGATCGGCGCCCGCGGATCGGGGGGCAGCGAGTCGCCCGGGGACCCGCTCGACTGGACCCAGGAGGGCAGGGAGTCGGGGACGGCCTCGAATGAGGCCTGGAGCGGCACCTCGGCCACGCCCGCCCGGACGGTGACGAGCAGGCCGGCGGCGGCGATGAGCGCCAGCGCGACCAGCGAGAAGCGCGCCTCGCGCCTCATGCCGGTCTCCGCTCGGTCCAGCGGCCCAGCGCCCAGTCCAGCGCCATCAGCATCATGAACGTGAAGAGGAAGTTCACGGTGCCGTTGAACATGTGGTAGCTCGTGTGCAGCGTCCAGGGGCCGATCCAGTACACGCCGGCCGCGGTCGACGTGATCCGCACGATGTTGGCGCCGATGGCGAAGGGCATGGTGGCGGCGATGAGGACCAGGCGCACCCAAAGCGGGCGGCGGGCCACCGCCGCGTAGGCGACGCCGAGGGAGAGCAGGGCGGCGATGGCCGGGATGCTGCTGCACTCGTCGGCCACTTCCAGGTTCATGTTGGGCAGATGGAGCATGACGCCGTCCTGGAAGATCGGCACGCCGATCAGGCGCAGCAAGAACGCGGAGGCGTCGGCGTCGAAGAGCCGCGAGCGGTACGTGATGAGCTTCACCGTCGCCCACGGCAGCGGGATCATGAAGAAGAGGTAGGCGATCCCCGGCCAGACCTGCCGGGTGATGCGCCGTCCCCCGAGGAGGAGTGCCAGGCCCATCAGGGTCACGGGCAGCGAGACGCGCGCCACGAAGGGCTCGTCGCCGCGCATGCCCAGGATGAAGAGGAGCAAGCCGATGCCGAGCACGGGCAGGCCCCACCCGGTGGGCTCGAACGGCAGGAGACGGAGGCGCTCCCGCCGTGCCCAGATCAGGTACGCCGCGATGAACGGAATGGCGAAGCCGTGGGACAGGCTGGGAAACTTGGCCCATTCGTACATCAGCGATGGGAACAGGGGCGCGTAGAGCGCGAGGGCGGCCAGCCACGGCGGAATCGAACCAGGCCCACGCGAACCGATCGCGCGCCAGCGGGAGCTCGGCGGTCGTCGTGGTCATCGTGACGTCCCTTTGGTCGCGGGTCGCGGCCCCGGCAGCCGGAGCCTGAACGTGCTGCCCACCCCTTCCTGACTGGTCACCTCGATCGTCCCCCCATGGGCATCGACGATGCCCTTGGCCTGATAGAGTCCGATACCCCAGCCGCCGCTCTTGGTGGAGCGGAACGGCGCGAAGAGCGACTTCTGGATGAACTCGGGCGACATCCCGCACCCCGTGTCGGTCACTTCGCACACCACGTGCCCGGCGTCCTCGTAGCTCCGCACCGTCACCGTCCCGTGCCCTCCCATCGCTTCCACCGCGTTCGTCACGAGGTTCTGGATCACCTTGAGGAGCGCGTCGGCGTCGCCGGAGATCGAGGCGATGGGCGCGAACTCCTTGACGAGGCTGACGCGCCCACCGTCGAGGGGACGGGTGGCCTCGAGCGCCAGGGCGGACAGATCCACCAGCTCCGAGCGCAGGCGACCGGTGTCCGGGGCGGCGGCGAGGCGAGCGAGCAGGGCCTTCATGCGGTCGACGGTGCGGGAGAGCGTCTTCAGCGCGTCCTTCTGGAACTCCGGATCCTCGAAGTGTTGCAGCGCGTTCTGGCTCAGCATGGACAGCGCCGAGACCGCATTCTTGAGGTCGTGGATGACGAACGAGGTGAGCCGATGGAAGGCCTCGAACTCGCGCGCCTGCGCCAGCGTCTCGGAGAGGCGCGCCGTCACGATGACGCCGGCGGCCTGCTCGCCGACCGTCATGAAGAACTCGAGGTCCTCCGCCGTGTAGGCCGTGCTCGCGCGCTCGGGCCCCACCAGCATGAGGCCGACGAGCTCGCTGCCCCAGCGCAGCGGGACCGCGACCCCGCCCGCGCCCAGCAGGGAGCCGGGCGGCGTCTCCGCGAGCGGGCCGGTGACGGCCGCCGGCGCGGCCGCGGCGGTGACGTGGTGGACGATGGGATCGGTCGGGTCCAGCGCCGTCGGAATCCCCGTCAGCTCGACCGTGCCCGCGAGATGGAAGCGGCCGTCGCGGCCGTCGAGCAGATACAGGGCGCCGCGCGCCGCGCCCGCCGCCTCCATCACCCCGCTCACCAGCTCGGGACCCAGCTCCTCCAGGGCGACCAGCGAGCCCAAACGCTGGGTGAAGCCGAGCCACTGCTCGCGGTAGTCATACTTCGTCCGGTAGAAGTGGCGGGCGATGAAGCGCTTGAGCCGCCAGCGCACGTTCTCGGAGAGGAGCACGGCCGCGATGGCGATGGCCGACACGAAGACGAGCACCGAGCCCCACAGCATCTCCTCGGGGATGCCGAGATGGGTGAGGAGCCAGCCGAGGGCCCCCACCACCAGCAGGTAGCCGCCCAGGGCAACCACGACGAGCGAGCGATAGACGAGATCGCGGGAGACGGCCACCTCGGAGCGCAGCAATCGCGTCCGGACGAGCGAGGCGCCGATCGCGAGGTTGCCGAGGATCAAGGTGGCGGCCGCGGTGGTCACGTAGACCCCGAGGAGAACGTGAAAGAGCAGGAGCTGGCTCAGCACGAAGAAGCGGACGAGGAAAATGCCGCCCAGCCCCACGATGAGGTACTTCATGCGCCAGCGGTCCTCGTACCGCGACCCGCGCAGATAGGTGTCCAGTCCGCCCAGCAGCGCCACCGTGACCAGGAGCTGCAGGGTCGTGGAGAGCTGGCCGGCTCGATCCAGCTGGGCGGCGTAGAAGGGGGCGATGATGTCGGGGAGCTTGAAGGCCGGGAGCATCACCACCGCCGCCGCGGCGCCCGCGATGACGAGGCTGCCCGCGCCGATGCCCAGGCGCGCCGGCAGGGGCCAGCGGCCGGCGGGCGGCGCGAAGAGGCTCGCCGCGAACACGCCCCAGGGAATCAGGAGCCCGAGGCCCGCCGCCTCGCGGAAGCGGAGCCAGAAGAGTCGGTCCTCGACCTGCTCGGTCAGGGTGATCAGCGCGAACCCCGCGGCGGCCTCCACCGCCAGGCCGACCATGCCCAGCACGAAGCTCCACTTCGTGACCGGGCGGGAGCCGCCCACCGCCACGCCGGCGGCCAGGACGAGCGCGGAGAGCGCGGCCACCGCGAGGGCGATGCCGTGCAGGGAGGACCCGAGGGTATCCATCAGGCCGCTCCCACGAGGGCGCCGACATGGGCGTCGGCCACTCGCGAGATCACGTAGCGATGCTTGCCGGAGGCGGTCGCCACCGAATCGGCGACCTCCACGTCGATCCGCGCGCGGCCCTCGAAGAGGCGCCCCACGCCCGCCGCGATGGCGGCGCGGGCGGCGCCGGCAAGCTCGCCCGCGGGCACCACGCGCACGCGCACGTGATCGAGGGCCTCCTGCACCACCTGGAACTCGCGGAGCCCGGGGATCTCGCGCAGCACGTAGATCACGGACAGGGCGTGCATGAGCTTGCCCGAGGGCGTCACGAGGAAATCGGTGCGGCGTCCCTCCACCCGGGCCAGACGCGGGAGCCCCCGTCCGCACGGGCAAGGCGTCGGATCGAGCGCCCCCACGTCCCCGCTCCGGTAGCGGACGATGGGGAGCGCGTACGAGGCGAGATTGGTCAGGACCAGCTCGCCCCCCGCGTCGCCCGGGGCGCCGGGCAGCACCTCCACGTGCATGCCCTCGGCAGCGATGTGCAGGCTTCCCGACGGGCACTCGAGCGCCACGAGACCCCCGTCGCGGCAGCCGTACTCGGTGGCGACCGGGCAGTGGAAGGCGGCCGTGATGGCCGCGCGCTGGAAGTCGTAGAGGGGCTCGGCGGTGGTGAAGACGGCCCGGGGGGCATCGCGGCGGGGCAGCCCACCCGTGCGGGCGAGGTAGCCGGCCAGCAGCGCGAGCGCACTCGCGTAGCCGTAGAGCTTCTGGGGCCGGTAGGCGCGGACCGCGGCGGCATAGCGCGCGAGGCCGGACTCGCCGAGGTCGAAGGCGGAGAGGAGACGCGAGTTGAGCAGCCAGTCGCGCGCCGAGCGCAGCCGATCCTGACGCCCGAGCTCGATCGGCGAGCCCCAGAGCACGATCTCGCGCGCGCCCATGTCCGCGTCGAACCAGCGATGGGCGCGCAGCCGCGCGGCGTCGGTGAACGCCGCGCGCTCCCGATCGACGAGCACGGTGACGGGCGCGCCGGTGGAGCCGCCCGTGCTCAGCCGCTGCACCCCCCGGAGCGGCGTGCGGGGCTGCAGATCGGCCAGGCGCTCCCGCAGGATGTCCTTGGTCAGGAGGGGAACCCGCGCGAAGTCGTCGAAGGTCTGAACGCGATGCGGGGGCAGCTCATGCTCGTCGAGGACCTGTCGGTAATAGGGCACCTCGCGATACGCCCATTCGAGATGCCGGCGCAGGCGCTCGAGCTGAAGCGCCCGGAGCGCATCGGGGCCGAGCCACTGGCTCCGCTCGAGCTCCGCCAGCCGCGCGTGGGTCGCCTTGCCTTTGAGGCGCTCGTGAAGTGGAAAGATGATCCGGTTGACAAGGGCCGGATGCACTACCGGGATCCTCTCGCGCCGGGCTCGGTGAGGCCGGAGACGGGCGCGGCCGCCCGGCCGTCGCGCCCCAGCACACGGGCGAACTCGTCGAGGACCCCGCGGACCGCGCTGTCCCAGGAGTGGGCCTGGGCGTGGGCGACGAGAATTTGCGGATCCCAGCGCCGCTCGAGCCCCTCGCGGATCGCCGCCGCCAGCGCGCCGTCGTCCTGGGCGGGGACGAGGATGCCGAGGCCCTCGTGGCTGACGATCTCGGCGTTGCCGCCGACCCGCGTGCTCACCACCGGCGTGCCGCAGGCCAGCGACTCGAGGAGGACATTGGCCCAGCCTTCGGACCGCGTGGCCAGGCAGAACAGGTCGGCGGCGGCCAGCCAGGTCGCCACCTCGTCGTGCGGGCGCTCGCCCACGAGGCGCACGCGATTCGTCACCCCGAGCCGCGCCGCGACGCTCTCGATCAACGCCCGGGACGAGTCGCCCGGGCGCCCGTCGCCGACGATCACGTAGAGGAGATCGGGGAAGCGGCGGGCCAGCTCGGGCAGCTGGGCCACGACGCGGTGATGGCCCTTGCCTTCGTTGAGGCCCCCGACGGACAGGACGATGGTCGCGTTGGCCGGCAGCCCCAGTGCCCGGCGCGCGTCGGCGGGCTGGCGTGGCACGAAGACGTCCGCGTCCACACCGTTGGGAATCACGCGGATGTGCTCCGCCGGCACCCCCAGCCCGGCGGCGACCTCCTTGAGCGACTGGCTCACCGCGAGTACGCGGTTGGCCCGGCGGAGAGCCCACCGGATCTGCGGGCGGTGCAGGGGGTAGTGACGCAGCCGCACGATGCTACCGCGGAGGGTCACCACGACCGGAACGCGGAACGCCTTGCCGAGGAGGGCGGCGGCGAGCCCGTCCGGGTACGCGAAGTGGGCGTCGATGAGATCGAACGGAAAGCGGCGCCGCAGCCACGCCAGCCTGGGGAGAAGCGAGGCCGCGTAGAGGACCCCGTCGGTCCACTTGGCATAACGCGGCACGCAGAGGACGCGCGGGTGGTACACGCGGAAGCCCTCCTCGCCCTCGATGGCGGGGACCCCCGCCCAGTGGGGACGGATCCAGGCATTGCCGGGGAACCAGGGCACCGGCGCGACCACCGACACGTCGCAGTGACGTGCCACCCGCCGCATGCGCTCCGCGACGAAGACGCCGAAGGCGGGCTGGCGGACATTGGGGAAGACGGTGCTCAGGGTCAGGATGCGCATCACCGGCTCAGGCTCCCGTAGAGATCGACGTAGCGCTGGATGATGCGTGGCCAGCTGCGCTCGCGGAGCATCGCCTCGCGCGCGCGGGTCCCCAGCCGGTCGCGGGCCGCCGGGTCGCCGGCCAGGCGCGCGAGGGCGTCGACGAGGGCGTCGCGAGACTCGGCCGGGACGAGGAGCCCGGTGACGTCGTGCTCGATCAGCTCGGCGAGCCCCCCCACATCGCTGGCCACCACGGGGCGGGCCATGGCCATGGCCTCCAGCGGCTTCAGGGGCGTCACCAGCTCCGTGAGGCGCATCCGGCGGCGCGGGCACACGAAGACATCGGTGACGGAGTAGAAGTCCCGCACCTCCGCGAAGGGCACCTGGCCGGTGAAGATGACCGCGTCGCCCAGCGGGGCGGCCGCCGCGCGCAGGGCCGCGTCCTCCTCGCCGCCGCCGACGAGCAGCAGGCGGGCGTCCGGCACGCGCGCGCGCAGGGCGGGCACGGCGCCGAGCAGGAAGCGAAGGCCCTCGTAGCGGTAGAAGGAGCCGATGAAGCCGAGCACGGGGCCGCCGTTGAGGCCGAGCCGATCGGCGAGCGCCCGCGAGCGCTCCACGGGCCGGAACCACTCGGTGTCCACGCCGTTCGGCGCCACCCGGATGCGCTCCGCCGCGATCCCGCGCTGTATCAGCTCGCTTCGCATCGCCTGGGCGATGGTCACCACCGCGTCGGCACGCTTGAACATGAACGTCTCGAGGGCCCGGCTCACGCGGTAGCGGAGCGAGCCCTCGCGCGTGGTGCCGTGGTCGACGGCCGCGTCTTCCCAGAACGCGCGCGCCTCGTACACGACCGGGATGCCGAGGCGCCGGCCCACCCACAGGGCGGGGAACCCGTTGAGCACGGGGGAGTGCGCGTGGATGACGCGCGCGCCTTCCGCGCGGGCCACGTCGCGGACACGGCGGGCGAGGCGCCACATGAGCCCCAGCTCGCGCGCGATCGGGAGGCGTCCGGCGCCGCGACCCGGCGTCCGGTAGTGCGGGATCCCGTCCCGCTCCTCGCGCAGCGCGGGGGCGGGCCCATGCTTCGGCGAGGTGACCACCACCGGGCGGAGGCCCGCTGCGTGCTGGAACACCACGATGTTCCGGCTGCGAGTGCTGTAGCCGCTCATGACCGGCAACGAGTGGTCCAGAACGTGGAGGACCGTCATCGCGTCTCGCCTCGCGTGCCCGGGACGGCGCTCGGATCTCCCGCCCCGAGATGGGCGAGGGCGGCCATGGTGCCGAGGTCGCCCGACCCTCGCTCCCGCCCGTCGGCGACCGCCGCCATGTGCTGGTGAAGGCGGGGCGCGTCGGCGAAGCCCGCCTCCACGATGGACCGGCCCGCCAAGGCGCGGAGGGCGGCGCTCTCCCCCAGCCATGCCTCCCACTCGTTGTAACGGGCCGCGGCGTGGGGCACCGCCGGCCGGAGGAACGGCATCCGGGAACCGAACCGCCGGCGAAGGGCGGGCGCCCAGTGGTGGAGCCGGAACGACCGGCGCAGCGGAAGCAGCGAGGCCGCGTACGGCAGCGCCGCGTACCGCGGATAGCGCGCGCACAGCAGGCGGATCTGCAGGCGCCGGAACGCGGTCTCGCGGGGCGGAATCCGCAGGAGGGCCTCCAGCAGGGGCGTGTCGCACGGAATGGGATAGAACACGCGGAGGAAGCGGCGGGACATCACGGCCTGCTGGGCGATGCCGTGCCAGTTCCGGTTCAGGATGGTGTAGTTCCGCAGCACGACCGCGGCCGAGTCCTCCGTTGCCGCGAGCCGGCGGATGTCCGTCCAGACATCGTGCCGGATGTCGTCCGTCGCGGCGGCGAGGCGTCGTGCCACCTCGGGCCCGAGCACGCGGCTGACCCAGGCGTCGGCGGTCGCATCCACCATCGAGTGAAGCGCGGCCTCGACGACGGCGTCCAGCCCGACCCGCCGGACGGAGTGGTCCTTGAACTGCGCCAGACCCTGCAAGCGCCGCCCGGCGGGCGAGAGATAGCCCTGGTGCTTGTAGTACGAGCCGCCAAACACGGCATCGCCCAGGCACCCGTCCACGACGGTGTCGTGGCCGTCGTCCCGCACGCGGCGACTGGCGAGAAAGCGGTTGGGAAAGATCGGCAGCCCGCCGAAGCGCGACATGTCGCCCAGCGCCGCGGCGACGGCGTCGCCGGGGAGGGGCACGTGGACGAACGCCGATCCCCGCTCCGCGGCCACCGCGCGCGCGATCGCGACGTCCGCGAACTCGGCGGGCCCGTAGCTATAGCAGGGAGGCGCCTCTCCCGGCCATGCGGCGAGCAGGAGGCGCGAGTCCATCCCGCCGCTCAGGAAGTGGGCGGTGCGGCCGCCGAGCCGGGTCAGGCGGCGGCAGGCCGCGGTCAGGCGCTCGTCGATCTCGGCGAGGTCCACCGGCGCCGAGACGGGCTTGGCCTTCAAGGGATCGTTGTCCGTCGCCGACAGCGTGAGACGGTCCTCACCCGGATTCCAGGTAAGCAGCGAGGCCGGACCGAGCCGCCGGACGCCGTCCAAGGGGGAGCGGTCGGCCAGGGTGTAGCCGATCCGCAAAAGCTCCGCGCAGGCGGTCCAGTCCAGGCGCCCGGGGCTGGGATCGCCGAGCTGCAGGAAGGCTGGAACGCTGGTCAGGATGGCCCCGCCCGGGACTTCCCAATAGTAGAGGGGGATTGATCCCATCCGGTCATTCGCGACGGTGAAGCGGCCGTTCGCCGGGTCCAGCACGGCGAGGACGAAGCTTCCCGCGACGACCTCGCGCAGCGCCGCCTCGATGCCTCGCGTCCGGATCTCGGCGAGGAGCAGATGCCCGTGCCGGTCCGCGGCCTCGGGCGAGTCGAGCAGGAGATAGCCCGAGACGGCCAGCCGAAGGTCTCCGTCCGGGGTACGGGCCACGGCCGGCGGCCCTCCCGGGATGCGGGGCGCGACGACCGCGACGACGCCCGCGTCGTGCGCGATCAGATGGACGTCCTCGCGGGCCGCGCCGCCGAGACGGGCCAGCACGGCGTCGACCGAGAGGTGACGCGAGGCGCTGCCGAAGGCTGCGATCAGACCGTGCATGACCTCACCGCTCCGCGGCGGGCCGTGCCCGGCGCGCGACGAAGAGGAAGGAGTGGGTGACGGCGCTGCCCAGCGCGGGGACGGCGTCGAGCGCGGCCCGCACCGGGCGCGCCTCCAGGACGCCCTCGAGCCACGGGGCCTGGCGCGGTGGCAAGCGGAGCGCGGGCTGGCGCTCCAGGCTGAGACCGCCTCCCGCCAGCCACTGCCGCACCTGCGCGGGGCGGTAGGCGCGCACGTTCGAAGGCCAGCGCCGCAGCCGGTGGACGGCCCGTCTGGCCAGGGCCACTGCCCCCTGGTCGTTGAGCGCTTCCACCACGAGCACGGCGCCCGGCCGCAGGACCCGCGACATCTCGGCGATGGCGCGCGCGGGCTCGGAGAGAGCCTGCAGGACGCCGATGGAAACCACCAGGTCGAACGAGCCGGACGGGAAGGGCAGGGTGTAGGCCTCGCCGGCCACGTAGTGACCCTTGCGTCCGGGATCCGCGGCCACCGCGCGCCCGAGACTCGGAACGGAGTAGTCGAGCCCGACGGTCCGGTACCCGAGCCCGGCAAGGAGACGCACATAGGTGCCGCCCCCGCACCCCAGCTCGAGGACGCGGGCGCGCTCGGGCAGCCCGAGGCCGGGCAGCAGCGCGGAGAAGGCGGTCACGCGGCGGCGCAGCCCCGTGTCCGACCAGCCCGAGATGCGCGGCTCGTCGTCGAAGGCGCGGGCGAAGCGCTCGAAACGGGCGCGCCACTCGGCCTCGAAGGTGGGCTTGCTGTCCCCGGGATTCACGCGCCGGGTGCTCCGTCGATGAAGGTGCGGTGCCAGAGCTCCAGCATGAGCAGCGCCCAGAGCGGGGAGGCGTGATCGCGCACCCCCCGCTGATGCGCCTCCCACAGCGCGCGCACGCGCTCCGGGCGGACATAGCCCCGCCCCAGCGCCCGCGGCGAGAGCAGAAGATCCGAGGCCATCTCGCGCAGCTCGCCCCGGAGCCAGGCGGCGAGCGGGATCTCGAAGCCTTGCTTGGGCCGGTGCACCGCCGAGGCGGGCACCCGGGAGTCGAGGTGCCGCTTGAGGAGGTACTTCGACGTGCGGCCACGATACTTCCACTCCGGCGAGACCGAGGCGGCGAACTCGACCACCTTGTGGTCGAGGAGGGGCGCGCGCACCTCGAGCGAGGAGGCCATGCTCATCCGGTCCACCTTGACGAGGATATCGTTGGCCAGCCAGGTCTTGAAGTCGACGTAGAGGAGCTGGCTCAGCGGATCGAGGTGCGCCACCCGCTCGAAGTGCCGCACGAAGCCGGTGAAGGAATCGTGGCCGCCGAGGCCCGCGCGCAGGTCGGGATGGAGCAGCGCGCCCTTGTCGGCCGGGCGCATCAGGGAGAGGTCGCCGAAGTACGCCCGCTCGAAGGTGGTCCCCAGATTCTGGAGGAAGTAGCGGGCCCGCAGGGGGCGCGGCAACCAGTCCGCCTTGGGATAGATGCGGCCCAGCGGTCCCAGCACCCCCGCCCGCGCCCACTGGGGGAGCAGGCGGCGCAGGCGCGACTCCCAGCGGTTGAGACCGTAGCGGCGCTGATAGCCCGCGAAGATCTCGTCGCCACCGTCCCCCGACAAGGCAACCGTCACCCGCTCACGCGCCGCCTTCGACACGTAGTACGTCGGCAAGGCGGAAGAGTCGGCGAAGGGCTCGTCGAGATGCCAGGCCAGGCGCGGCAGGATCTCGGCCGCGCGCGGCGCCACCAGGACCTCGTGGTGGTCGGTCCGGAGCGCGTCGGCGACGGCGCGGGCGTGGGGCAGCTCGTTCCAGCGCTTCTCGGTGAAGCCGACGGCGGTCGTACGCACGGGATGGTCCGACAGCCGCGCCATCGCCTCCACCACCGCGGTGGAGTCTACCCCGCCCGAGAGAAAGGCACCCAGCGGCACGTCGCTGATGAGGCGGATGCGCACCGCCTCGGTGAAGACGGCGTCGAACTCCTCCAGCGCCCTCGCCTCGGTGCGCTCCACGTGGGGACCGCGGGGCACGTCCCAGTACTCGGTGAGCCGCACCCGGCCGCGCTCCCACACCAGGTAGTGGGCGGGCGGGATCTGCGCGACCCCCTGGAGAATGGTCGCCGGCGCCGGCACGCAGCCGAAGGACAGATAGTCGTCGAGGGCTTCCATGGAGACGGCGCGCTTGAGGCCGCCGTCCTGGAGCAGCCCCTTCAGCTCCGAGGCGAACGCCAGGTGCTCGGCGTCGTGGGTGTAGTAGAGGGGCTTCTTGCCCGCGCGGTCGCGGGCGAGGAGCAGCCGGCGATTCCGATCGTCCCAGAGCGCGATGGTGAACATGCCGCGGAGGCGAGCCACCCAGTCGGGCCCATGCTCCTCGTAGCCATGCACGATCACCTCGGTATCGGACCGGGTGGCGAAGCGGTGGCCCCGCGCGTCCAGCTCCTCGCGCAGCTCGTGAAAGTTGTAGATCTCGCCGTTGAAGATCACGGCGACCGTTCCGTCCTCGTTGAACATGGGCTGGTCGCCGGTGGACAGGTCGATGATGGACAGGCGCCGGTGCCCGAGGCCGACGCCGCGGCCGAGATGGAACCCGTCTGCATCGGGCCCGCGGTGCGCCATGGCGGTGGTCATCCGGCTCAGCAGCTCCCGGGAGACCGGATGCCCGGGATCCGTGTACGCGATGCCAGCGATGCCGCACATGGCTCAGCGGCCCCCGTCGCGGCCGGCCTGGTGCAGGCGCTGGAATCGCCCCGCCACCTCGGCGTCGAAGGTCCACGAATCGAAGCCGCCCGCGCGCCGGAGGTACCCCGCGTCGAGCCGGCGCAGCGCGAGCGGATCCGCGGTGGGGCCGTTGTCGCCCAGCTCGGTGGTCACCCCGACGGTCACCCCGGCTTCCCGCAGCACCGCCCGGATGGGCTCGGCGACCCGGCCGCGGGGATACGCGAAGAGCCGTGCGGGTTCGCCGAGCTCGGCGGCAAGGCGGGCGAGGCTGTCCTCGATCTCGCGCCGGGCTTCCGGAAGCGACAGCTCGTCGAGGAACGCGTGCGAGACCGTGTGCGAGCCGAACTCCATCCCCGCGCTCCGCATCTCGCGAACGTCGCCCCAGGTGAGCAGGCCGTCGCGCTCGGCCCCTGACGGCGGTGCCGCGGCGAGCAGCGCGGCCACGGCCGATTCGCGGGCCGCGCGGTCGAGGCCGTTGAGCGCTCCCACGATCCCGCGGGCGACCGGCTGCGTCCCGCTATCGCCAAGGGCCGCAAGGCGCGCGGCGAGCCAGGAGGGCAGCCCGTCGAGGTGCCGCGGCTTCGACCCCGCGATCCGCTCGACGGCGGCGGCGACGGCGTCCCACCAGAATGGGGTCCGGCGGTCGAGGGCACCCGTCACCACGAAGAGGCTCGCGGGGATCCCGTGCTTGCGCAGGATCGGGAAGGCATGGCGGAAGTTGTCCGCGTAGCCGTCGTCGAACGTGACCGCGACGGCCCGGGCGGGCAGGCTGCCCTCGGCCATCCGGCGCGCCGCCTCGCCGAGCGGCAGCGGAGCGTACCGACGGGCGAGGTGGGCCATCTGCGCGTCGAACTCGTCCCGCGGCATCGCCATCGGCGGTAAGGCATACGCGAGCGCCGCCCGCACGGGGAGCACCCGGTGATAGGTCAGCACGACGAGACGCGACGGCCGCCCCGTCCCGCGGACGCTCGCGAGTCGGGCCACCAGGCTCTTGCCCCGCTCCCGCGCCCGTAGGGTCCCGCGAAGCGCTCGACGGTCGACGAGGTCCTCGTAGCAGTCCTCGTACGCCGCGACCATGCGCTCCATTGTGTGCTCGGCCTCGACCGCCGCGCGTCCGGCCGCGCCCAAGGACTTGGCCAGCCCCGGATCGCCGAGGACCTCGACCAGGCGCTCGGCCAGGCGCGCCGGGTCGCCCGGCGGCACCAGATAGCCCGTGACGCCGTCGCGGACCAGCTCCGGATTCCCGCCGACCGCCGTCGCCACCACCGGTCGCGAGGCGGCCATCGCCTCGAGGATGGTATTGGACATCCCCTCGAAGACGGAGGAGTTGACGTAGACGTCCGACACGGCGAGGAGCCGCGGAATGTCCTGCCGCACGCCCGGAAACAGCACCGCGCCCTCGACGCCGAGGCCGGCCGCGAGTGCCGCCAGCTCGGGCTGACTGCCGCCGCCCCGCTCGCCGCCCACGATGACGAGCCGCGCCTCCGGCCGCTGGGCGTGCACGCGCGCGAACCCCCGGATCAGCGTCGGGTAGTCCTTCACGGGGCGGAGGCCGCCGATGGAGAGGACGACCCGGTGATCCGGAGCGAGCCCAAGCTCCTCGCGCGCCTCGTCCACCCGGGCGGGAGGCGTGAAGGCGGCGAGGTCCACGCCGTTCGGAATCATGGTCAGGCGCTCACGCGGCACCGCCCAGTCCTCGACGATCTCGCGTCCGAGATCCCCCGACACCGCGACGAGACGGGTCACCCGGCCCGCGAGCCATCGGTTGAGGCGCCGCTGCCGCGCCGGCGCCGCCGCCGCCTCGCGGCCGTGGTGCCCGTGCACGCGCAGCGGGACGCCGGCGAGCGCGGCCGCCGCCACCGCGTAGAAGAACGTCTGCCAGTTGTGCGAGTGGACGATATCGATGCGCTCGCGGCGGAGCAGGGCGGCCAGGCGGCCGATGACCCGCAGGTCCCGGCCGCTGGCCTTCCCGAGCTCGTGGACCGGCACGCGGGCGTCGAGGACGGCGCGCGTCTCCTCGCGCTGGAAGCCCAGGCAGCAGATGGACGGCGCGAAGCGCCGGGGATCGAGGCGGTTCACCTGCTTGATCACGCCGTGCTCCATGCCCGACAGTGAAAGCACCGCCACGACGTGCATGACGCGAATGGGGGCGGCCTCGGAGGGGCCGCGCCGCCGGGGCATCAGCGCGCCGAGCAGGGAGCCGGCCAGGGCGGCCCCCGCGCGCAGGGCGGGGCGGGGATCGCGCCAGTCCCACCAAGCGAAGGCGCGCGCCCGGAGGAGGGAGCCGAGCCAGCGTCGGAGGTCGTTCCGGCGCCGCTCCGGGCGCCGGGCGAAGGCGCCCATGTCCTCGCGAAACCCGACCCAGTAACGCGCCGGGCGGGCCGGACCGGCGGGCACGCGCATGCCCAGCGCTCCCGTCAGCTCGCGATACGCCAAGGCGGCGAGGTTCACCCCGGCCGCGGGGAAGAGCGAGTTGTACCAGGGCAGGCGCGGGTTCAGCTCGATGAAGTACAGGCGCCCGGTCCGCGGGTCCTGCTTGAACTCCGCCGAGGCGAGACCCCGGTAGTCGAGAAAGGCGAGGAGCCGCTCCGTCGCGGCGGCGACGCCGGCATTGTCCTCGGTGCGGCCGAAGCACATGATGCCGACCCCGGGCGGATACTGGCGGATCTTTCGCACGCACACGGCCCCGCTCAGTGCCCCGTCGAGGCCCCGCAGGGCGTTGAGCTGGAAGATCGTGTCGTCCCCGCCGGGAATGACCTCCTGCCATATCGTCTCGCCCGCGAGCCAGGGATGCTCGGCGTAGAAAGCAAGGAGGGCCGCCGGCGACTCCGCCGTGAAGTTCTTCAGTCCCTGGGGGAAGCGGGTGCCGAAGCTCCGGCGGGGCTTGACGAGGCAGGGGAAGCGAGCCGCGCGGGCCGCCCGCTCGAGCGACGCTCCCGCGTCGGGAACGTGAGTTTCGGGCACGAGGACGCCCGCCCGGCGGCACAGCTCCGTCATCTCGGCCTTGTCCACGATGGCGGCGATCGTTTCCGGCGCCATGCGGTAGAACGCGAAGCGCGACGCCAGGCGCTCGGCATGACGGGCGAGCACGAACACGTAGCGATCGTCGGTGGGGAAGGCGACCGGCGATTCGAGGCCCTCGCCGAGGGCGAGGAGCCGGCTGACCAATGCCTCGTCGTCGCCCTCCGTGGCGGCCTGGTAGGCGCGGCGGCAGTGACGCGAGAGGCGGCCGAACTCATCCGGCTTCGCGTAGACGCCGGCCACCGGGATTCCCGCGCGGGCGAGGCCCCGCACCATCCCGAGGCCGTTGACGCCCAGCCCGAGCACGAGCGCGGTGCGGGCCGACGACCCCGTCGAGGCGCTCACCGATCCAGCCACCGCCGCGCCCACTCCTCGAGGCAGATCAGCCCCCAGATCTGGCCGGCATGGTCCCGGACGCCCTGCCGATGCTGGTCGAGCAGCCGGGCGACCGGACCCGGCGCCAGCCAGCCGCGCTGCCGCGCGCGGGCGCCGAGCAGCACGTCGCGCGCGTATCCCTGCAGCTCGCCACGGAACCAGGCGTCCAGGGGCACGCCGAATCCCATCTTGCCGCGCGAGAGCACCTCGGGCGGCAGGTCGCGCTCGACCGTCGCGCGCAGAATCCGCTTTCCGAGCCCGTCACGCAGCTTGAACCGCGTGGGCATGGTCGCCATGAACTCCATCAGGTGGTGGTCCAGAAGGGGAACGCGCGCCTCGAGCGAGACCAGCATGCTCGTCCGATCCACCTTGGTCAGGATGTCCTCCGGCAGGTAAGTCCGCACGTCCAGGTACTGCAGCGTGGAGGTGTAGTCGGGGGCATGGCCCTCCTCGGCGAGGCTCCGGAAGGTGTCCGCGCGGCGATCGGGTCCCACGCGGGCAAGGGCATCCGCGGTCAGCACGCGGGCCATCGCGCGGCTCCGGTGCGCGGTGATCATCCGGAAATAGCGGTCCACCGGCGACGCCCCGCGGAGCTCTGCGTAGCGCTGCCCGCGCGCGCCGGGCGGGAGCAGCCGTCCCGCCGCGTGGAAGAGCGAGCGCGCGAGCCGGCCCGGCATGACATCGAGGGATTCATGGAGCGACTGCGCGCGCGCGTAGCGTCGATAGCCGGCGAAGCTCTCGTCGCCGCCGTCACCCGACAGCGCCACCGTGACATGCTCGCGGGTGATCTTTGAGACATAGTACGTGGGCAGCGCGGAGGAGTCCGCGAAGGGCTCGTCGAACTGCCATGCCAGCTGGGGCAGGACATCGAGCGCCTCCGGCTTGACGACGAACTCGTAGTGGTCGGTGCCGTAGCGCTGCGCCACCAGCCTGGCCCAAGCGAGCTCGTCGTAGTCCGCCTCGCCGAACCCGATGGCGAAGGTCCGCACCGGCGAGGCCCCGGCCTGGGCCATCATGGCTACCACCGTGCTCGAGTCGAGCCCCCCCGAGAGGAAGGCGCCGATCGGCACGTCGGCGACCAGATGACTCCGCACCGCGTCCTGGAGCTGGACCCGGAGCTCGGCGCTCCAATCGGCCTCGCTGCGACTCTCGTCGGGCTGGAAGCGGAGATCCCAGTACCGTTGCACTTCCGGCTCGCCGCCGTCGACATCGAGGATCAGGTACGAGGCGGGCGGCAGCTTGCGAATCGCGCGGAAGATGGTGCGAGGGCTGGGGACGTAGTGATAGGTCAGGAAGTCGCCCAGCGCCTCCCAGTCGAGGTCCCGCGGGAGCGAGGCATCCTGGAGGAGCCCCTTCAGCTCGGAGGCGAAGAGCAGGCGCCGGCCATCCCAGGCATAGACCAGCGGCTTGATTCCCGCCCGGTCCCGGGCGAGGAAGAGCCGCCGGCGGCTCCCGTCCCACAGCGCGAAGGCGAACATTCCGCGCAGGTGTCGCAGGCAATCCACCCCGTACGCCTCGTAGGCGCGGAGGAGTACCTCCGTGTCCGAGGTGGTGCGGAAGGTGAAGCCGCGCGCTTCCAGCTCCCGGCGGAGCTCGCGGAAGTTGTAGATCTCGCCGTTGAACACGACGGCGAGGCGGCCCTCCGCGCTGAACATCGGCTGGTCCCCGGTGGCGAGGTCGATGATGGCGAGCCGCCGGTGCCCGAGGCCCGCCGCTCCATCCACCCAGACGCCCTGGCCATCCGGACCGCGATGGGCGAGCACCGCGGTCATGGAGGCGACGAGCGCCTCCTCGACGGGAGCACCATCCCTTCGCACCACCCCCGCGATGCCGCACACCGGTCAGGCCCTCGGCGCGGGGCGCGTGGGGCGAAGCGCAACGGCGGGGGTGGGCCGTCGGGCCGGCGCCGGCAATCGCGGCCCCGCCGGCGCGGGCGCCCGCTGGGCAACGTGCGCGACGACGAGCACCCGCAGCAGCGCCGTGATCGCGACCAGGTGATAGAAGAGGTCGAAGTACGACATGCTCAGGAATGCCCCCACGACGACGTAGCCGATCATGCTGACCTCGATCATCTGGGCCGCGTTGTAGTGGAACTTCAGCGCGGGATCGTGGCGCGCGCGCCGCATGATGCGCCGTAGGCTCACCATGGTGGCGAGGATCAGCAGCAGGAACAGCCCCAGGCCGACAAACCCGTGCTCGGCGAGGACCTGGAAGTAGATGCTGTGGGCGTCCTGTTGCGTGTTCCACTTGTCGTCCGGCGAATAGGCGAGGTACACCGCCGGGGTGAAGGGCCGGAAGCCGCCGCCGAAGAACGGGTGGTCGAGGGCCAGCCGGTAGGCCACGATCCAGGAGTTCAGACGCATGTTGGCGGAGCGGTCCTGCTCGTAGGTCTGCACGGTGCCCATGCGCGCCATCCATTGCTCGGGGAAGATCGCCTCCGCGATCGACTGGCCGAAGAGCGCGGCCACCAGCGCGAGGGGGATGACGAGGGCCTTCCACTTGCTCTTCAGGAAGATCAGCGGAAGGATCATGCCGAGCCCGAGCACGGCGCCGCGCGAGTAGGTGAACAGGATGGCGACCACCGAGAACGCGAACGTGGCGCGGAGCAGCAGGCGCATCCGGCGCCGCGGCTCGTCCCGCGCCAGCAGCACCAGGAGCGGGATCACCATCACAAGGGCCAGCCCGATCTCGGTGTTCCCCGCGATGAACGTCTCCGGCGGCCCCAGGACCATATTTCCCCCTCCGGTCCCCAGGGCCCAGACGCCCCCCTTCAGGCCGTAGAAGCCGATGGACAGGGCGATGACGTAGATCAGGTAGCGGAGCTTCTCGGCATCGCGGAACAGCACCATGCTCACGAACGTGAGGAGCAGGATCTTGGACACCTTGTTGAGCTGGTCCCAGGCATCCACCGGCTGCATCGCGCCGAAGGTGGATACCACGAACACCATCCACAGCGCGAGGAGCAGGTAGACCTCAGCCGTCCGCGGGAGCCGCGTGCGTGCCTTGCCCGCGAAGAGGAGCCCGGTGAGGGTGGCGAGTGCGACCATCATCGCCCAGGGCTGGTTGTAGGCGAAGTCCCAGGTCAGCCGGTGGGGGTTCATGTAGCCCAGCCACGAGAACACGAGCACGCCGATCCAGGGGCGGAGGAAGCAGAACGGCAGCGACCCCAGCACGGCTGCGGCAACGATCACATCTCTGACTGGCACGCTCGGCTCCTCACTTCACGGCTATGGGCTAAGTGTACGTCAAGAAACGCAAAACACATGCCACTACGCTTCGGTCGTAAACCCCCAGAAACGCAGGGCCCTCGCCCGGTCCAACCCCCCAAACCGCATGGCTTCACCAAAATTGGGGAGGGCTGCAGCCCCGAGACGCGGCCGGGCGGCGGCGGCCGAACTCATGGCCACATCAAGAGGACCTGGTCGAGCATGACGATCGTCTCGTTGATCTGGCGTATCGATGTCTGCACGTAGACGACACGACCCTTGCCGGGAGCGGCCACCTTGTCGACGGGGGACCGAGACCGATTCCACGCCGCGACCATCTTCTGGTGGACCAGATCCAGCACGGGATCGGGATACTTCTTCCGGGCCTTGATGCTGGCAATGCCGTCCTTGGCGGAGCGGATGAGGACATAGGCGTTCGAGGCCGCCTGATGGGCCACCTCGACCGAATCCTCGGGGCCGATGACCTCGTAGGCCGCCAGCGCCTTTTTCTCCTGTTCGATGGCTTGCTGGATCTGTTGCACGATGACCCGGGGCTCGTTGCTGACCCGGGCCTGACCCGGCGCGAGGGTGGTTTTCTGAGCGAGGCTGGGCGACGGGGCCAGCGACGCGGAGATCAGGAGGACGGTCACCGCGGAGAGCGCGAGCGAGCGGCTCATTGGGGACCTCCTGTGGAAGCGGACGCCGCGAGTCCGGGGCGTCCCACGGGCCCGACACGGCCAAGGGCCTCATCGTAGACCTCCGCGACCTGCCGCGCATGCTCCTCGGCGGAGAATCGCCGGACGGCATCCTCACGCGCGGCGGCGGCGATCCGGGCCCGAAGCACCGGATCCTCGATCAGCCGTAGGATGGCCTTCGCCAGGGCGGCATCGTCGCCGGGGGGAACGAGCAAGCCGGTCTGCTCGGGCCGGATGATCTCCCGCGGTCCGCCCGCGTCGGAGGCCACCACCGGCCGGCCCACGAGCATCGCCTCGACGATCACCCGTCCGAAGGGCTCGGGGTAGGTGCTCGCGTGCACCACCACGTCGAGCAGCCGCACGAAGCCGGGAACGTCCCGGACGAAGCCGGTGAAGATGACGCGATCCGCGATGCCCAGACTCGACGCGAGCGCGCGGAGCTCCGCCGCGTAGGCCTCGCTCCCGTCGGGCGCCGAGCCGATGATCCATGCGCGTGCGTCCGGCCTCGCCTCCAGCACCTGCCGCGCCGCGCGGAGAAACACCTTCTGCCCCTTCCAGCCCTGCAGCTGTCCCACGATGCCGAAGCACGGGGCGGCCGGATCGATGCCGAGCGTCGCCCGGCTCGGCACGCGGCCACGCTCCGCGCCCGCCTCCTCGGTGAAGTCGGCAAGGTCCACAGGGGGAAAGATCACGCTGATGATGCCGGGGGGAATGCCCAGGGCCAGGAGATCCCGCCGGGTCGTCTCGGAGTTGGCGATGTACCGGGTGGCGAGCGGCGCCAGCCAGCGGACCAGCCACGAGTTCCACTCGTCCCCCCGCTGGTACACGACAAGTGGCAACCCGAGCGCGCGACACAGCGCGACGGTCGCCTCGTCGAAGCCGTTGTTGTGGTGGACGATCTCGATCCCGTGCGAGCGGATGAAGCGGCGAAGCGCGAGCGCGTGGGGCAGGGTGACCAGGAGAAGGTCCGCGGCCGCGGCCAGACGGGCGCGAAGGCCCCGCCGCGCCCAGAATGCCGCCTTGAGCCCGCGCCGCGGCGAGAGCCGGGTGATCGAGGTCGCCTCCCCCAGCCGGGCGCGCGCATACGTCTCCTGCTCGGGACGCGACACGACGACCAGCGGCGTGAAGCGCGAGCGGTCCAGCCGCTTCACCAGGGCACACAGGCTGAGGGTGGAACCGGACAACCCGATGCTCCCTTCGATCAGGGCCACCCGAACCGACCGGTGCGCGATCACGGCCGACCGCCCAGGATCTCGGCGAGGCGCGGCGCCAGCCGATCGGCAGCGTGGCACTCCTCGACGTGCGCGCGTCCCTCGCGCCCCATCGCGGGCCAGCGCCCGGAATCGGCCAGCAGCTGTCCGAGGGCGCCGGCGAGAGCCCCGGCATCGCCCGCGGGCACGAGCAGCGCCGACCGGTCCGCGCGCACCATCTCCGGGACACCCCCGACCCGGGTCGCGACCACGGGAAGGCCGCTGGCCTGGGCCTCGAGAAGGACGTAGCCGGCCTGCTCCATCAGGCTGGGCAACAGGAACACGTCGGACTCCCCGAGGCAGCCCATCACGTCCGGCGTGGTTCGCGGCCCGAGGAGCTCCACGCTCGACGCCATGCCGAGCGTTCCCACCAGCCGGGTGAGATCGTCGCGCAGCGGGCCATCGCCGATGATGCGGTACTGCACGCGTAGGTCCGGAAAGCGCGCCTGGACGGCGGCCACCGCTCGGATCCCGTGCTCGAGCCCCTTCTTGGCGACGAGGCGAGCCACCGTGACGATGCGGAGCTGCTTCCCGTCGAAGACGCGCTCCCGGAATGGGATGTCGCGTAGCGTGATGACATGCCGATACGTCACGATCTTGCCGTCGTCGAAGCCGTAGCGGCGAAGGGTCGCCCGTCCATAGCAATCGGTCTGGACGATGAAGCGATCGGCCCGCTCCCGCAGCAGGGCCAGCGCCTCCACGCCCAGCTCGTCGCCGAGGTCGTAGTCGTCGCCCCCGAACCGGTTCACGAAGCGCACGCCGGGGAACACGTCCTTGAGGACGATGAAGTCGGCGCCGTTGCCGCCCCAGAAGCAATAGATGACGTCGTAGCGCCGGCCGAGGAACGGCGCGAGGAACATCACGTTGTTCAGCACGGCATAGACGCTTCCATACCGGGCCAGATTGAGACAGCGCAGCATCGCGCCGGGGTAGCGGGGCAGCAAGGCCAGGAAGGTGCGCAGCGCCCGCGCCACCCGGGCCGCTCGGCTGCGCGGCAGGCTGTAGTAGTGGGTGCGGGCGAGGAAGCCGTAGCGCAGCACGTCCGGCTGCACCGACACCTCCTGGGGGTTCACGCGGGAGAAGATATCGACCTCGTGACCGAGATCGACGAGGCCGGTGAGCTGACGGAGGATGAACGTCTCCGACAGCTTCGGAAATCCGCCGACGATGACCGCGATCTTCATCGACGCGCCGCGAGGCCGGCCACGTTGGCGCGGTGCCACGTGCCGGCGGTGAGGACGAGGAGGAGCGGCCACGTCGCGTCCACGCGTCGCTCCACGTGATCTGCCAGCAGGCGCTTGAGGTACTGGACGTCGAAGACGTCGCCGGGCACCGCCGCGTCGTCTCCGATGGTATCGGCGATACGCGAGAGGAGCGCGGGACGGCGCCGGATCAGCTCGCCCATGTTGGGCCAGGAGCCGTGGGTGAAGGCCGGATCCGGAGGCGGCGTCCGCTGCGCGAGGCCCACCCGCGCGGACAGGCGGCGAAGCCGGCCGAGGGCGTGCTCGACGAGCGGGTGGGTGCCCGGCGCGAAGCCGGTGTTCGCGTCGGGGATGCGAAACGTATCGGGCGCGAGGCGCGCGAGGGCCCGGCGGTACGCCCTCCCGTCCAGTCGCAGCCGGGGCGGGATCGCGAGGTGCTGATCCAGGATCTCGTTGTCCAGCGAGATCGTGAGGTCCCGGAAGTAGTGCCGGATGCCGAGCACGTTGAGATACGCCGGGAAGCGCGTCGCCATCATCTGCATCCGAACGTACTCGCAGCACTGCTGGGGCGTGGGCGCGGCATCGCGGGCGCGGTCCAGCAGGTCGCCCACGATCGCCCGGATCTCTTCCTCCAGGGTCGGGGCGGGGGTGGCCGTCAAGAGACGCCGCGTGGCCGGGTGTCGCCACTGAGACCCCCCCATGGTGTCGAGGACGAGGTCGATGAGCGCGTCGCGGCCGACTCCGTGGGGAATCTCGAGCACCGCGTGGCGGTCGAGCCGCGCGCCGCGAACGGATAGTCGTCGGCTCGGCACCGTCTCCCCCTTGAGCAGGAGATCGAAGCCGTACCCGCTCAGGAGGGAGGTGACGCTGGCGGGCAACGCCTCGCGAAGCCGGGCGAAGTGCGCGTTGTCGAAGCGGTAGGCCCCATCACCGATGGCGCAGCCGAGATCCACGAGATCGGGATAGAAGTCCCGCGGCCGCCGGAGGAACGTAAAGGGCAGCTCTCGGCTGCGCGCGATGGCGCGGGCGATGCCGACCTCGTCGTTTTCCCAGTCGCCGAGCGTGACGGCGGGCATCGGGGGGGCGATCGCCACGAGCGCCCGCGAGTCCAGCCCCCCGCTGAGCAGCACGGCGGCGCCCTCGCCGCGCCCCACGCCGCGGGTGATCACCCGGTGGAGCACGTCGGCCAGCCGGTCGGCATGCTCCCGCTCCGAGCCGCCGCGATCCTCCTCGTAGCGCAGGCTCCAGTAGCGCGAGACCGTGACCGCCACGTCCGCGTAGCGGAGCGCCGCCGCCGGGGGCAGCGTCCGCACGCCCTGTATAAGGGTGCCCTCGCCGAGAATGGTCTGAAACACCACGAACTGCCTGAGCGATGACAGGTCGAGGCGCGCGGGCCCGCTCATGAGCTCGCGGACGACGCGTGTCTGGCTGGAGAAGAGCAGGCGCCCCGGCTCCGCGCGGTAGAAGAGTGGATGCGAGGCGAGCCGATCGTTGACGAGGAAGAGGGTCCGGGCCCCCGCGTCGTGGACGACCAGGTTGAACTGGCCGTTGAGATCCGCGCAGCCCGCCACGCCCGCGCGGTCGAACGCGGCCGCCGCCACCGCCGCGGGCGTGTCGTCGGAGCCGCCGGCCCGATCGTGGACGCGGCCGTACGCCACGAAGGTCGTCCCGTTGCCGGCCTGCATCGCGAGGGGAAGCGGCGGCTCGAAGGCGTGGCGCACCCGAGCCACACACAGCGAGTCATTGCGCCACCGGTCCACCACGGAGGCTCCCGAGTAATCCAGTCCCCGCGCCGCGGTGTCGATGGCCGCGCAGTCCTCGCGAGTGAGCCCCTCCGGGCGGTATACCCCGACCAGGCCGGCCATCAGGGTCTTCGCTCGTGCCGGTGGCCGCGAGCCGCCTTGAGTTCCCCCCAGAGCTGTCCGAGCGCGCTCTGGAGATCCAGCTCGCGCGCGAACGCGTCGCGGCGGCGCCGCCCGGCGGCGGCGGCCCAGACCGCGAAGTTGCGCGCGACGCGGCGATACGTGTACCACCGAACCCCCAGGAAGGCGCGCCCTCTCGGAGGCGACACGTGGAGCCCTTCGCCCTCGGCGTCCTCGAAGCGGAGCCGGCGAAAGTGCCGGCGCGTCATCCGCTCGGCCGGAATGCGGTGGTACACGACCAGGCGCGGGTCGTAGACCACTCGAAGCCCGCTCGCCGCCACCCGGCGGATGAAGTCGGTGTCGTCTCCACCATAGAGCTTGTGCTCGACGCGCCCCATCCGCGTATCCAGGCCCCCGAGCTTCAGGAAGACCTGCCGCTTCACCGCCGCGTTCGCAGTCCAGATGGGCGGATAGGCCGTCTCGGCCGTGATCTCGACCTGCTCGGCGTGGGCGAGGATGCCGAGGTGCGTATGCCGGTACTGGCGTTCCCGCAGCCATTCGTCGACCCATGCGGGGACGGGAGCCGCCCAGCGGGGCAGAACCCGGCCGCCCACCGCGTCGGCGGAATGCTCGACGAACGCGCCAAGGACGCCGGCGATCCAGTTCGGCGGCGCCGTGACGTCGTCGTCGGTGAAGGCGATGAGACGACCCCGGGCGTGCTGGACGCCGGTATTGCGTCCGAACGCCACGCCCTGCTTGGCCTCCACCACATACTGGATGGGCATGGGCGCGCCCTCGCGCGCGCGCTCCACCGTCGCCGGGGTGTCGTCGGTGCAATTGTTGTCGACGACGACGACCTCCCACCTGAGCCCCGCCGGCGTCTCCTGCTCGACGAAGGACCGCAAGCAGGTCGCCAGCAGCGCGCTCCGATTGTACGTGGGGAGCACGACGCTGATGTCGAGCGTCTCGTCGGCGGCCGCGGTGCTCATCGGTCCCCGTTCGCGACGACACGCCGCTTGACGGCTCGCGAGATCCGAACAGCGGGGGCGGGAAGACAGGTTGAAGCCAGATAAGCCAGGGAGGACAGGCGGCGGGGCTCGAGCCGCCAGGCCGTCGCCAGGTGCCGGCGGGCGCCGGCAAAATCGTCCTTCCACAGGAGATGCCGTCCGCTCCGGTGGTGCAGGGTCGCGAGGCGTCGCGCCACCAGGTGCGCGCCGCACTCGTCGACAAGCGCCGGGTACGACGCGAGGAAGTCTTCGAGGACGGCGAGGGTATCCAGCGTCGTCGCCAGCTGATCGTGGCTCACGCTGCCACCGTGGAGCCGGTGGGCGACAAGTGGCTCGCCAAGATAGCCGAACGGGCAGAGCCGGGACAGCCGGAGCATGAGGTTGTAGTCCTCGCACACCGGGAACCGTCCGTAGAATCCTCCCGCCCGCTCGAAGACCGCCCGCCGGACCATCACGGTACTGGGCAGACCAAAGAAGCTCAGGAAGAGCGGACCCGTCACCCAGCCTGACGGCATCTCCTCCGGCGCGATGACGCCGCGGCGGCGCCGCAGGGTCCCCTCCACGAGATCGAAGAAGTCCGTGTGGACGACGCCGAGATCCGGGAAGTGCCGGGCGAGCGCGACTTGCCGGGCAAGCTTCTCGGGGAGCCAGCGATTGTCGTCGTCGAGAAACGCCAGCCACTCGCCTCGCGCGAGCCGCGCCGCCGCGTTGCGCGCGGCGGCCTGGCCGGCGTTCGGTTGCCACTGGTAGCGGACCCGGTCACCGTAGCGCCTGATGGCCGGCTCGCAATCACGGGAGCCGTCCTCGAGCACGATCAGCTCGAAGTCGTCGAAGGTCTGCGCGAGCACGCTCTCGACCGCCTCGGCGAGGAGCTCCGGGCGCCGATACGCGGTCACCAGCGCGCTCACGCGGGGGGACGCGCTCAAGCGGAGCGGCTCCCGTCCGACTCCCAGCGATGGGGGTAGACGACGTGCCCGCTGACTTCCCGGCTCGCCAGGCTCGGCCCGTCCACGTTGAACGACGTCGCCTGCGCGCGGAGGTCGAAGAAGCGCTGGATCCGCTCGTCGAGCACCGACACCGTCACCTTGTACATCCCCCGCGTGAAGATCACGGGGTCGAGCACCAGGCGCGCCGTTCCTCGGGGCTGGCTCACGTCCAGCTTGATGCCGGACAGGCGCGAGGTCAGGCCGCCGAGCGCCTGCCCGCCCACGCTCACGAACGTCACGCCCAATACCGGGTCGGACACGGGCGCGACGACCTCGTACTCGATGTCGATGCTACCTCGGGCCCCATAGACGAGGGGCTCCCCTGCCTCCCCGTGGTGGTTGCGCACGACCACGGCGCCGATCCGGATGGGCGCGGCCGAGTCCAGCGTCGGGGCGCCGGCGCGCGTCGCCGGCGCCGGCTGCACCGCCCGCAGGTACTGCTCCACGATGGCCTCGGGCTCTCCCTCGGCGCGTACGGTGCCACGATCCATCCAGATCACCCGGTCGCAGTGCTGGACGATGTTCGTCATGTTGTGGGTGACGAGCACGATGGTCTTCGCCTGCTCGCGCAGCTCGGCGAGCTTGTTCAGGCACTTGGCCTGGAAGGCGGCGTCACCCACGGCAAGCACCTCGTCGACGAGCAGGGTATCCGGGTTGATGTGGGCGGCCACCGCGAAGCCCAGCCGCACCGCCATGCCGGACGAGTAGTACTTGATGGGAGTGTCGATGAAGCGCTCGATCTCCGCGAACGAGACGATGCGGTCGAACTTCGCCTCCACCTCGCCGCGGCTCATCCCCATGATGGCCCCGTTGAGGAAGACGTTCTCCCGGCCGGTGAGGTCGAAGTGAAAGCCCGCGCCGACCTCGATGAGGGCGCCGACCTTACCCACCGCCGAGTATGTCCCCTTGGTGGGCACGGTCACCCGGGACAGGATCTTCAGCGTCGTGCTCTTGCCTGCCCCGTTGGACCCGATCAGCCCGACCGACTCGCCCCGCCGGATGCGAAAGTTCGCGTCCCGAAGCGCCCAGAAGAAGTCCGGCGAGGTCCCATCCGCAGTGCCGACGCGACGACGCATCCGTCCGATCGCCTCGCCGATGGAGGAGAAGTGCAGGCCCCGGCGCAGCCGGTAGCGCTTGGAGACGTGGTCGAAGCCGAGGGCGATGTCGTTCACGATGGGTCCTAGATCACGTCCGCGAAGGTTCGCTCGGCCCGCTTGAAGCCGGCATACGTCAGGCCGAGTAGGGCGAGCACGCACACGAGGACCACCGCGAGGCGCGGAAGGTCCGGCGGCTGCCCGTAGATGATGGCGCGCCGGTAGCCGTCGATGATGGGTGCCATGGGATTCAGGAGATACAGCGAGCGTACCGCGTCCGGAACCACCGACATGGGATAGGCCACGGGGGTCGCGAACATCCAGAGCTGAAGACCCAGGCTCAGCCCGTGCCCGATGTCACGGAAGTACACGTGCACGGCGGAGGTGAAGCAGACCAGCGCCAGCGTGAGCAGCACCTGCAGGACGAGGAGCGCGGGGACCCAGAGTATCGTCCAGGACACGCCGACGCCGTAGACGAGCAGGAGCACGGCCAGCATGCCGCATGCGATGGCGAGATCCAGACTGGCGGACAGCATGACGGCGAAGAGCAGCGTCTCCCGCGGGAAGTAGATCTTCCGCACCAGGTTCGAATTCGCCGTCATCGCGAACGTGCCCTGCGTCATCGTCGTGGCGAAGAACGACCAGAAGATGAGCGCCGAGAAGGAAAAGAGTGGGTACGGCGTGCCGTCGGTTGGGATGCGCGCGACCTTGTCGAAGACCAGGGTGAAGACCACCATCAGCGATAGGGGCTGGACCACCGCCCAGGCCGCGCCCAGGATGGTCTGCTTGTACCGGGCGCGCACGTCGCGCCGGGCGAAGCTCATGATCAGGTACGAGTACTGGAGGAGCTCGCGGAGCGGGTTCATGCGCGGGTCACACTCCCGTGGGGACGCGCGGCGGCCGCGTCGACCGGCCGCGGCTGACCCGCGCCGCCGCCGCCACCACCGCGGCGGGAAGGTACAGGGCGGCAAGGTAGGGGCCGACGAGATCGGGGCGCCGGGTCGCGCGGAGCAGCCGGAGGAGGTAGCGGCCCGCCCACGGGCGGTCCTTCCGCCAACCGTGATAGTACGCCTCCCGGGCGAGCCACGAGGCCTGCCGGCGGGCACGCGTCCGCATCGCCGGACGATGCCGAGGGTGCGTGTACTCGCGATGGATCCGGAGCATCCGAAACTCCTCGAGACCCCATCTTAGCATCCGCAGCTCCTCCGGCCCGGAGATGCTCGCGGCGAGATACCGATAGCCGACGAAGTCGCCACGCACGAAAGCTATGGGATACCGGGTGGCGATCCGCAAAGCGATTTCCATGTCAGAGACGATTCGGAGCCGAGGCTCCCACCCACCAAGGACCTGGTACACGGCGGCGGGCACCAGCATCTGGGACGGCGTGGCGAAGCAGTGGCGGTCCAGGATCGTCTCGTAACAGTCGACGCAGACGGCGGGCTCGGCGGAGGCGAGCATCCGGCGCCTCACGTCCCCCCAGATCAGCGCGGGCTCGTCCGGTCCGTCTTCCCGGAACCCGTGGCCGTCGGCGACGACCATACCCGCCTCGGGAAAGCGACGCGCCGCCTCCACCTGGGCGGCGATCTTGTCCCGATGCCAGAGATCGTCTCCGTCCATGTGGGCGATGTAGACGCCACGCGCAGCGGCGATCCCGGTGTTCCGGGCGGCGGCGCCGCCCCCGTTGGGACGGGCGATCAGGCGGATCCGATCGCCGAAGCGCGCGCAGCGCTCACGCGTGTCGTCGGAGGAGCCATCGTCCACCACGACCGTCTCCGTGCGCGGGTAGGACTGCGCGAGGACACTATCCAGCGTGGCATCCACGAACGGCGCCTGATTGTAGAAGGTGATCAGGTTCGTCACCAGCGGGAAATCACGGTCGCTCATTCGACGGTCACGCTCTTGGCGAGATTGCGGGGCTGGTCCACGTCGAGGCCGCGCAGGGCGGCGACGTGGTAGGCGAGGAGCTGCAGGGGCACGGCCGACACCAGCGGCGCGATGAGGTCCGGGGCGGCCGGCACGGTGATGGTGGCGGCGGCGAGCCGGGCGACCTCGTGGTCGCCGGGATGGCAGATGGCGATGATGTGGCCGTCGCGGGCGCGAACCTCCTGCAGGTTCCCCATCATCCGCTCGTAGGTCGCGTCCCGCGGCACCAGCGCCACCACCGGCATGTGCTCGTCGATGAGCGCGATGGGCCCGTGCTTCATCTCACCGGCCGCGTAGCCCTCCGCGTGGATGTAAGAGATCTCCTTGAGCTTCAGGGCCCCCTCCAGCGCGAGCGGGTAGTGGAGGCCGCGCCCCAGGTAGAGGAAGTTCGGATAGCGCGTCAGGTCCCGAGCCAGCGCCGCGATCTCGCGGTCGGCGGCGAGGGCGGCCTCGATGAAGCGCGGCGCCTCGAGAATCTCCTCCGCGCGCTTGCGAGCGTCCGCGTCCGAGAGATATCCGCGCGCCTCCCCCAGGGCGAGCGCGACGAGGTAGCAGGCGGCAATCGTCGTGGTGAAGGTCTTGGTCGACGCCACCCCGATCTCGGGACCGGCGTGGGTGTAGACGACGCCGGTCGCCTCGCGGGCGATCGCCGATCCCACCACGTTGGTGATGGCGAGGACGGACGCCTGACGGGCGCGGGCCGCCTTCACGGCACCGAGGGTATCCGCGGTCTCTCCTGATTGCGAGATCGCGACGACCAGGGTGCGATGGTCGAGCACGAGGTCGCGATAGCGGAACTCCGAGGCGATGTCCACCTCGGCGGGAAGACCGGCCAGCCGCTCGAGCATGTAGCGGCCGACGAGGGCCGCGTGGTACGACGTGCCGCACGCGACGACGACGACCCGCTCCAGCCGGTTGGCGAGGCCGGTGTCGAGGTTGGCCTCGGGCAGAGACACCGCGGCGCCGTCCACGAGGAGCCGGCCGCGCAGGGTGTCCGCCACCGCCCGCGGCTGCTCGTAGATCTCCTTGAGCATGAAGTGGCGATAGCCGCCCTTCTGAGCCATCGCCGCGTCCCAGTCGATCCGCGAGGCGGCGCGCTCGACGCGGCGGCCGTCGAACGTCATGAGCTCGGCGCCGGCGCGGGTGATGCGCGCGACCTCCCCGTCCTCGAGAATGACCACCTCTCGTGTGTACGGGAGGAGGGCGGGGATATCCGAGGCCAGGTAGGTCTCCCCCCGGCCGAGGCCCACCACCACGCTGCCCGCGCCGAGCTTGGCCGCCACCACCTCGTCCGGGTGGGCGCTCGACAGCACGGCGATCGCGTACGCCCCCCGCAGCTCGGCGAGCGCGACGCGGCATGCTTCGCGCAGGTCCAGGCCCGCCCGCAGCTGCGCCTCGAGGAGATGCGCGATCACCTCGGTGTCCGTCTCCGAGCGGAACTGATGGCCCTCCGCGATGAGTCGCTCCTTGATCGCCGCGTAGTTCTCGATGATCCCGTTGTGGACCACCACCAGCCCCCCGGAGCAGTCGGCGTGGGGATGGGAGTTGGCCTCCGACGGCCGCCCGTGGGTCGCCCACCGCGTGTGTCCGAGCCCGGTGGTGCCGACGGCCGGCTCCCGCTCGAGTCGGGCCGCGAGATTGCCGATCTTGCCGGGGCTCCGCCGGATCACGAGGCGGGCTCCGTCGACCACGGCCAGCCCGGCCGAATCGTAGCCCCGGTACTCGAGGCGCTTGAGACCATCCAGGATGACCTCGCTGGCGTTCCGCTCTCCGACGTATCCGACGATTCCGCACATGGGGGTCTCTCCGTGATCTAGGCGCGCGCCGCCAGCCGGTACCACGCGAGCTTGAGCGCGAACGTGGGGAGGTGGTGCTCCCACGGTCCGCCCCGGCGCAGCTCCCAGGGGTTGGTGTTCGTGGTGTTCAGGCCGAACCGGGTCGTGACGGCGCACGTGAATCCCGCTTCCCGGACCAGCCGCTTGACCGTGTCGGTGTAGTCGTCCGCGCCCCCATTCGGGTACGCGAAGGCGCGCGGTGCAGCGCCGCACGCCGATTCCACCATGGTCCGCGAGCCGAGGATCTCCGTCCACGCCCGCTGGGGCGTGACGCGAGAGAGAATGGGGTGATTGACGGTGTGGGCGCCGACGGTGAAGCCGAGGCCGCGCAGCGCGTGCACGTCGTCCCACGACAGCATCAGGTTCTTGAAGCTCCGCTGATCGGTGACATCCAGGGCGACGAGCAGCGCCTCCAGCGCCCGATGCCGCTCTTCGTCGGGGATGCGCTTGAGGTGCTCGAGCGTCCGGGTCATGGCGCGCAGGCGCGCGGGGACACCGTCGAGATCGAGCTCGCCGCCCCACGGTGTGCGTACTGCCGCCGCCGCGCTCCGCTTCAGCCCCTGCGCCAGGCGGTCGAACCAGGGCACCTCCGCCGTGCCGATGAATCCGGTGGCGAGAAAGATGGTGGCGGGCAGCCCGAGCCGGGCCAGAATCGGCGCGGCGTGCGTGAGGTTGTCGCGGTACCCGTCGTCGAACGTGATCGCGAGAGCGTTCCGGGGCAGCCCCCCGCGCTGGAGGCGCTCCACGAGGTCCTCGAGCGGGAGCACGCGATACGCGCGGGCGACATGACGCATCTGGCGCTCGAAGACGGCGGTGGGGAGCGCGCTGAAGAAGGGATCGCCGTCGTCATTGACCCGGTGATAGGTCAGGATCGGGAAGGCCGGCCCCCGCCGCGCGTGACCCACCGCCCGGCTCAGGGGCACCAGAAGCCCGGAGTGGTGGAGCCCGGTGGCCACCGCGCGCACGAGCGAAGGGCGTCGAGCGTCCGTCATGTCGTCCGCCCTTCGACGTGCCGTCGGTGCCACAGGTGAAGCATCAACACCGTCCACAGCTGATCCCCGTAGTAGGGAGTCGCGTCGGATTCGTGCAGGCCGACGAGGCGCTCCAGGGCGCCCGGCCGGAAGTAGCCGAGCGTCCGGGCCCAGGGGGAGAGCAGCGTCTCCCGAGCGAGATCGCGGAAACCCGGGTGACGGCGCAGCCAGTCGCTGGTCGGAATCCCGAACCCGTGCTTGCGCTTGGCGAGAATTTCCGCGGGCAGCAGCGAGCGAAACGCGCGCTTGAAGAGGTAGCGCTTCTCGAGCCCGCGCACCTTGAAGTCGGCGGGAAGGCTGCCCGTGAACTCCACGAGGGGACGGTCGAGCAGGGGAAAGCGGACGCCCACGCCCGCGCGCTCGGCCGTCCGCGTGACCTTGACGAGATCGTGATCGCCGAGCGTGATCTTGATGTCCACGTAGAGGATACGGTTGAGCTCGCTGGTGGCCCGCGCGCGATGGAAGTGCCCCTCCACGATGCGCCACGGCCCGTCCGCATCGACGGCGGCGAGCAGCTCGGGGGCCAGGAGATCCCGGCCCGCCTGGGCCAGGAAGAACGCATAGGAGTAGAGGCGCCGCGGGGTGGACAGCTTGGCGCGGCGCACGTAGCGCTGCGCCTTGCCGACCACACCGACGGCGGGGAGCATGCCGAGGACGGGCTCAAGGAGGCTCTGGCGCGCGAAGGCGGGCAGGCGGTGGTACCGGGCGAAGACCCGATCGCTCGCATAGCGCTCGTTGCCGCCGAAGATCTCGTCGCCGCCGTCCCCGGCAAGGAGCCGGCGCACGCCGGTGCGCTGGGCAAGGCGTGCGCAGAGGTAGGTGCCGAGGGCCGAGTTGTTGCCGAACGGCTCATCGTACGTCTCGACCACGGCGGGCACGGCCTCGAGAGCCTCGTCCGCGGTGACGATGTGCTTCTCGTGATGGGCATTGAAGTGCCGGGCCGCCAGGTCCGCGAAGTGCAGCTCGTCGAAGCGCTCCTCGTGGAAGCCGATGGAGAAGGCGGGCACGCGCTCACCGGTGAGTCGCGCCATGTGTCCGAGGACCGTGCTGCTGTCCGTGCCGCCGGACAGGAAGGCGCCGGTCTCCTTCGCCGAGCCTCCTCCCAGCGCGGCCGCCACCGCCTCTTCCACGTGCCGGCTCGTCCCGCTCATGGCCTCGCGGAGACCGATCGTTCGCTCGGAATACTCGAGATCCCAGTACCGGTCCTCGGCGACGGCGCCGCGGCGGACGGTGAGGACATGTCCGGCGGGCAGCCGACGCACGCCCTTCCAGATGGAGGCGGGGGCCGTCACCGCGCGCAGGTTCAGGTAGTCATAGACCGCCTGCGGGTCGACCGCGGCCGGCACTCCGTCCACGGCAAGGAGCGCGCTGGGCCGCGACGCGAAGGCCAGGCCCCCCGGCGTGGAGGCGTAGTAGAGCTGCTTGATCCCGAAGTGGTCGACGCCGAGCCAGAGGGTCTCCTGCCGGGGATCCCAGAGCGCGACCGCGAACGCGCCCCGGAGGTGCCGGAGGAGGCCTTGCCAGCCCTCCAGCTCGTACAGTCGCGCGAGCACCTCGCACCCCGTGGTCAGCCCGGTGAGCGCCCGCAGCTCCGAGAGGTTGACCAGGTCGAGATCGGCGGCCGCGATGGTGGCCTCCTGTCTCCGGGGAGCCTTGCCGCTCGCCCCGACCAGAAATCCCACGTTCGCCGACACCAGCGTGTGGGGAGTGCCCGACCCAGGAACACGGGCCGCCATCCGCTGGAGAAGCTCCGCGGCGACAGGGCGGTCGGCCTCCCGGTGCACGATGCCGCCGAGCAGGCTCATCCCAGCCGCTCCCGGACGCGGCGCACGACGGGCCGCACCTTCGTGTCGAGCAGATGGAGCAGCCGCCCGTAGGCGGTGGGACGATAGATCATGAGGTGGGCCGCCTCGTGCTGGCCGCTCGCCCACCGCAGCTTGTACTCGTTGAGCCCGGGCCCCATGTCGTATTCGTAGACTCCGGGCCGGCCGAAGAGGCCCCGCGCGATCGCGAAGTTGAGCGCGCTGCCGGGAGAGACATCGCGCAGCGCGGGATCGAAGTCAGCGCGCAGGGCATTGACGCGGCCGTCGTGGCGCAGCTGATACTCCATGGCCACGAGCCGGCCGTCCAGCCGCAGTGTCCAGAGGGAGAGCCATCCGCGCGCAGTGGCGCGTCGACTGAGGGCCGAGAAGAAGCCATGCATGTTGGGCATGGTCGCGATGGCCACGCCGCGGTCGCCCTTCCAGCTCCGTCGGCTCAGCTCGAGGAGCTCGGCGAACAGCGCCCCGTCCGGGTCGACCTGCGAGTGCTCCTCGATGAGCACCTGGCCCGCGCGCTCCAGGCGGTTCTGGACATTCCGGCAGGTCTTCTTGAAGCGCTGGGAGGTGCCCTTCCAGAACGTCTCCCAGTCTCCCGCGATTGCCAGGTAGGGGGAGCGCGAGGCCTCGGCGCGGCGCCACGGCAGGCGGCCGGGCAGGCCGGCCTCGAGCTCCTTGAGGACGGGCGAGGCCGCGGGCAGCTTCTGCAGGCTGGCGACGTCCCAGTCGCGGCGGGCGGCGAGATGCTCGACGAGGGCGGCGGCGACGGGGCGCGCGGAGCCGCCGACGAGCACGTCGATGAACGGCGTATCCGGGCACTCCAACAGGGCGAGGCGGCGCACCGGCATGCCCCGACGCCGCTCCTTCCAGCGCATCAACGGCACGGCGGCCACCAGATGTCCGCCGTCCTCGACGACGAGGGCCTCGGGCCGGCGCGCCGGCGCCACCGCCGGCCAGCAGCAGGCGAACCAGTCGTGGCTCAGGAACGGCGAGGTCTGCCCGCTCCGCGCGGTGAGGTCGGTCCAGGCATCCGCGAGGGCGGTGAACCCGTCCTCCGACTCGATGCGTCGGATCCGGAGGCTCATGGGCGGGGCGCCTCCAGCCGAGCGGTGCGGCCCAGCTCAGGGCGGGTCGCCGCCTCCGCGCTCCGCCCGCGGGCGGCGTCAGCGACCACGGACTCGATCCGGGCGAGGATGGCCGGCCATGCATGATTGGACTCGACGAACCCACGCGCCCGCTCGGCGAGCCGGACACGCCCCTCGCGGTCGCGCAGCAGGGCGACGACGGCCTCGGCGAAGCGCGCGGGATCGTCCTCGACGAGGAAGTGCTCGCCGGGGCGCGCCTCGAGTCCCCGTGCGGCCGCGCCCGTCGCCACCACCGGCACCCCCAGCGCCATGGCCTGGAGCACCTTGTTCTGGATGCCCCGCGCGATGCGCAACGGCGCGACGCACACCGCGGCTTGCCGATAGTAGGGCCGCACGTCCGGCACCGCCCCGGTGACGGTCACGCCCGCGCGCTCGGCGAGCCGCCGCACGGCGGGGCTCGGGTTGAGGCCGACGATGAGGAATCGGGCGCCGGGCACGGCGTGCGCAACCGCCGGGAAGATGTCGGCGCAGAAGTGCTCCACCGCGTCGACATTGGGCAGGTAGTCCATCGCGCCCGTGAAGATCACCGTCGGCGCATCCGCCGGCGCGGCGTAGCCGGCGAGGTCGACGCCGTTGGCAATCACCGCGGTGCGGGCCCAGGGGGCGAAGCTCTTGAGCAACGTTTCCTCCGCGGCGGTGGCGAGAATGCACCGCTCGCCCCAGCGTACGGCCTCCGCCTCGAAGCGCCGGAGCCGCCGGCCCTCGAGCCGATAAGCCCAGGAGCGCGGCGGCCGCTGCTTGGCCGCGTACTGGGTCCACTTGTCCGAATCGACGTCCACGAAGTCCATGACCACCGGCACCCGGGCCGAGCGGACATACGCCGCCATCGGCGAGGACGAGACGTAGACGGCGTCGTAACGTCCGTCCCGGAGCCGCGCACGGACGCGCCGGGTGAGGGGGCGTGAGTGAAAGTACGCGATGCTGAGCGAGCGCCCGCAGCCCAGGGCGGCGAGTCCCCTCGCCAGCGCGGCGGGCTTCCACAGCCCGCCCCACTCCAGGTCGCGGATCTCGCCCCGGAGCGTCTCCAGACCGGCGCGATCCGCAACGTCGTCGATGACAAACCCCAGCGTCAGCTCGTGACCGGCCGCGAAATGCTTCGCCACCTGATAGGCGCGCACCTTGTCCCCCGTGTGCGGGGGATAAGGGATGCGATGCGCGAGCATCAGGAGACGCATCGGCTCAGGCCAGGTCCGCGCGCGCCGCGCGCCCGCTCTCGGCCGCCTGCACGAGAGGAAGGACCGTCTCCACCGACTCGGCCAGGCTCGCGATGGTGATGTCCCACGCGAAGCGCGCCCGTACAAAGGCGGCGGCATGCCCCCCGAGCTCGGCGCGCAGCGTCGGATTGCCCAGGAGTTCCGTGACGGAGCCGGCGCAGCCGGCCGGCGAGTCCTGGACGAGGAGATCGCGGCCGTGCCGGGCCCCGAGAGCGGCCGCCCCCGCCGTGGTGGTCACGACGGGGAGCCCCGCGCACAGCGCCTCGAGCAGACTCGCGGGACGGCCGTCGACAGCGGCGAGCGGCGCCACCGCGAGCGTCGCGCGGTGGAGGTGGGGCCGCATGTCCGCCACGCGCTTGTGGACCTCGACGCCCTGGATGCGCGCGAGCTCGCGTGCGGCGGGCGGCAGGTCGCGACCCACCACCAGGAAGCGGGCGCCGGGATGCCGGCGGCGCACCGCCGGAACCGTCGCACGGCAGAACGCCGCGGCCGCCGCCACGTCGGCCTCTCGCTCCAGCGGGCTCACCAGGAGCACCGCCGGTGGCCCCGGCATGCGGAGCGCGGGGATGAAGTGGTCGACGTCCACGCCGTTCGGCACCATGACGGCGGGCAGACCCGGCGGGACATCCACGCAGCGCGCGGCGACCTCGCTCGAGACGATGCAGCGTGCGGCCCGGCGGGCGATGGCCTCCTCGGCGAACCTCAGGCGGGCCGCCTCCGTGCGAAAGAAGTTCGCCCCTGGAAACGACCGCTCCCGGGCCTGGTGGGCCCACCAGCGGGAGTCCACCTCGTCAAAGTCCATCACGATGGGCACGGCGGGATCCGCGTCCAGGGCGTACTGGATCATGCTGGAGGACGTCACGCAGATGAGGTCAGGCGAGTCCGCCCGCAGCCGGTCGCGCAGCCGCGCTTCCAGGGCGGACGAGCGTGCATAGGCCATGGTGGCGGAGCTCCCCGTGGCGAGGCTCACCGCGCTGGACAGGGCCTTCCAGCCGCGGGTGACCACCGCGAACTCGAGGTCGCCGAACTCGTCGCGGAGGGACGAGACGGAGCCCGCGGGGCTGGGGTCATCGGTGACGAAGGCCAAGGTCAGCGAGTGCGTCCGGGCCAGGTGCCGGGCAAGGCGCTGCTCCCGCGTGGCCTCCGCCTCACGCCGTGACAGCGGTAGCCAGCGGCCGAGCATCAGGATCTTCATATTTCGTTGAGGTCTCTCTCTCCGTCCCTCACTTTCGAGGGATTCTGGGTCAAATAAGCGTTGTATCAGCAATAATTGCACGTTCTGTGCCACGGCCTCAGGGCAGGAACCTCGTCAACAGCGGGCCTGCCCGCTTGGTGACGGCGAAGGGAAGACGCTTCCAGGCCTCCACCGCCAGGCGCATCTTGGGATTGGAGGGGCTCATGTTCGGCATGGTCGCCCCTTCGAGCAGCGCGTACTGGTACGGGAGCGGCTTGGGCTCGAAGCCCCAGTGGCGCTTGAAGTTGTAGGGGCCCGTGCCCTCGCGGCTCCGGCCGAAGTCGAAGACCCGGTAGCCGGCCCGGGCGACGTGACACATGAGCTCCCAGTACATGAAGTCGTTGATCGCGTACTGAAGCGCCTCGCGGCGCGCGCCGCCGTAGTAGGGCAGCGCCTGATCCTCGTAGAGAAGCGTGAGGACGCCGGAGAGCATCTCGTCGTTGCGCCAGACGGTGAGGAGCTCGCACTCCTTGCCGAACTCGGCGACCAGCGCGTGGAAAAGACGCCGCGGAAAGACGGGGGACCCGAGGTTGTGCACGCTGGCCGCGTAAATCTCGTAGAAGGCATCCAGGTGCTGGTGGCCGATCTCCGCGCGCAGGCCGTGCTTGACGCCCTGCCGCGTCATGCGGCGCTGCTTCCTGGGAATGGCCTCGAGGTTCTCCTCCTCGGAGGCTGAGATCGAGCGCGCGAAGGTCACGTATAACGACTTGGTCGGCAGCGCCATCTCCTGGCCGGGCCGGTGGCGAAGCTCGACGTACCCGGCGCCCAGGCGGCGCGCCCGCTCCGTCGCCGCCGCGAGGAGGGCATCGCGGGCCGCGGGCGCCTCAGCGCAGATCCCGCCGTAGACCGCGTACGGGACGGAGATCAGAGCCCGACCGCCGAGCAGCCCCCGGACCTGAAACAAGGGCAACACCCCTTCGATGCCGCCACCGCGCACGGCCATGAGGTAGTGCGGCCGGTGCCCGAACGCCTCCTGCACCGCGCGCTTCCACGCGAGAAGGTGGAAGGGGCTGCCGTGGCCGCTGGCGCGGACGAACGCGTCCCACTCCGCCGAATCGGGGCCGAGCTCCCGGATCTCCATCATGTGCCTCCCGCGGGGGCGCATGCGCTTCCCGCGGGGGGGCAGGCGCCTCCCGCCGGGCGGACCGTCCGCGGCCCTTGGAGGAGCACCCGGACGATGCGCTCGGCCGCCTTGCCGTCCCAGAGCTCGGGCAGCTCACCGGCGGGCCACCGACGGGCGGCGACGTCCCGCCAGGCCGCGAAGATTGCGGCCGGATCCACTCCCACGATGCGATTGGTGCCCCGGGTGACGGTCACGGGCCGCTCGGTGTTCTCGCGCAGGGTGAGACACGGAACCCCCAACGCGGTGGTTTCCTCCTGGATGCCCCCGGAGTCCGTGAGCACGCAGCGGGCGCCGGCCATGAGCTGGACGAAGTCCAGATACGGGAGCGGCGCGACGAGGCGCAGGCCCGGGCGCGTAGGCAGGCCGCCGCTCAGCGCCTCCAGGCGCGCCCGCGTGCGCGGGTGCACGGGGAAAACCACCGGGATCTCGGCCTGGACCCGCGCGATCGCCTCCATCATCCGGGCAAGGGCATCGGGCGTGTCGACGTTGCTGGGGCGGTGCAGGGTCAGCGCGGCGTAGCCGCCGGGGGTCAGACCGAGATCGGCGAGGATGGTCGACTCGCGGGCCTGCTCCCGATAGCGAAACAGGGTGTCGATCATCACGTTGCCCACGAAGTGCACGCGGCGCGGGTCCACTCCCTCTCGGGCGAGGTTGTCGTTCCCCGCCGGCTCGGTGGTGAAGAGCACGTCCGAGACCGCGTCGGTGACGATGCGATTGATCTCTTCCGGCATGGTGCGGTCGCCGCTTCGCAGCCCTGCTTCCACGTGGGCCAACGGGCAGCCCAGCCGTACCGCGGTGAGGGCCGCCGCCACCGTCGAGGTGACGTCGCCCACCACCACGACCCAGTCCGGCCGCCGCTCGGCGAGGACGGGCTCGAGCCGGCGCATGATTTCGGCGGTCTGTCCCACCGCGCTGTCCGCGCGCGCCTCGAGGTTGACGTCGGGAGCGGGGATCTCAAGGTTCGCGAAGAAGGCCTCCGACATCTGAAGGTCGTAGTGCTGCCCGGTGTGCACGAGCGTCACCTCGGCTTCCGGGTAGTGGCGAAGCTCGGCGAGAAGCGGCGCAATTTTGACGAAGTTCGGCCGAGCTCCCACCACGGCGACGATCCTCACCGGGCGCCTCCCAGCGCGAGCAGGCCCGTCTCGGCCAGCACGTCGGCGGCAGGGGCGAAGGCGAAGTCATCGAGCAAGCGGGTGAGCCGGGCCTCCGTCTTGCCCACGTTCACGAGGTGACGAAACCGCGTTAGGGCGCCCACGGGCAGGCGTGGCTGGTCGGGATCGATCTCCCAGGGATGCAGGTAGACCATGGCCGGCTGCCCGTCGCGCGCGTTGATGCGCGCAATCGCGCGCCGGGTGACCTCGTACGGGAACAAGCGGAAGTATCCCCCGCCGGCCACGGGAAGGCGCCGCCCCAGGATCAGGAGGGTCGACAGCGGAAACTCGGCGATCTCGTTCCCGCTGGGCCCCTTCAGGCGGTGCGGGAATCGGGGCGCGTCGGGAATGCCGTAGCGGTCGTGGACGACGGGAAAGATGCTCGAGTCGTAGCGAAAGCCGGCCTCGGCGAGCACGTCCAGGCTCCACAGCGTCTCGCGCATGATCGAGAAGGTAGGCGCACGGTATCCGAGCACGGGCTTCCCGACGACATCCTCCAGCGTGCGCTTCGCCCGGGTGATATCGCGCTCGAACTCCTGGCGCGTGAGGTGCTGGATCATGCGGTGCCCGTAGCCGTGACAGGCCACCTCGTGGCCGAGCGACGCGATCTCGCGGACGAGGGAGGGGTGCCGCTCCGCTACCCACCCCAGGACGAAGAACGTGGCGCGGACCCGATCGCGGTCGAGGATGTCGAGCAGCCGCTCGGTCGAGCGGGTGACACGGCTCTCCAGCGTCGGCCATTCCTCGGGGCGCAGCACCCGGGCGAAGGCCTCCGCGTGAAAGTACTCCTCGACATCAAAGGTCAGCGCGTTCTTCATGCGAACCCACCTCGGCGAGGAGCCCATCCTCCCCTTGCTCGGCTTCGGTGAAGAACTGGACCGTATGGGCGAGCCCGCTCACGAACGAGACGCGAGGCGCCCAGCCCAGGAGATCGGCCGCGAGCGCGATATCGGCCCGGGCGGGGGCCCCGGATTCGCCGCGCGGGCGGCCCTGGCGGGGCACCACGTCCGTGCGCAGGAGCCGGTTGACGATGCCGAGCATCTCGAGGGGTGTCGCGAGCTGCCCCGCGCCCACGTTGATCGCGCGGCCGGGAGCCCGCGCCGCATCGGCGGCAGCAACGGTGGCGGCCACCGCGTCGTCCACGAAGAGGAAGTCCTGCCCGCTGCGCCCGTCGCCCGCGAGGACCGGCCGGCGCCCCCGCCGCACCGTCTCGACGAGGGCCGGGACGAAGGCCCCCTGAACCACCGCGTTCTGCCGTGGGCCGTAGATGTTGAAGTAGCGGAGGAGCACCGTCTCGACGTGCCGAGACGCGTGATAGGCCCGGCAGTAGATCTCTCCCGCTAGCTTCGAGGCGCCGAACACCGACACGGGCAGGGCGGGGCGGTCTTCCGGGATGGGCGTTCCGTCCGTGGCGCCGTAGACGGACGCGCACGAGGCGAACAGCACCCGCGCCACTCCCTCGGTAGCCGCCGCCTGCAGCACGTTGAGGGTGCCCTGCACGTTCACGGTGTGGACCTCGCCGTGCCCCGGCGCCGCGATGCCGGGCGGCAGGCCGGCGAGGTGGAACACGCGGTCGACATGCCGCATCGCCTTGCGGGCGAGCTTGTCGTCCCGTACGTCCCCGATCATCAGCTCGATCCGGCGGCCGGGACGGCTCGTAGCCGATCCGCGATCCGGACCCGCCTGGAGGTTTCGGAGTGAGCCCGTGGAAAGGTTATCGAGGACCCGGACGTCGTCGCCCCGCTCGAGCAGGGCGTCGACGAGATGGGACCCGATGAACCCAGCGCCGCCGGTGACGAGAGCAATTCCCATGGCGACCTCTCAGAGCGTGACGATTGACGACTTCGCGCCGCGATACGCCTTCAGCGCGTTGCGCGTGTCGACCACGAGGGATGCGCGGTCGGCGATGGTCGCGTAGTCGAAGCTCGAGTGATTGGTGAGGATCAAGACGCAGTCGGCGGCGGCCAGGACGTCGGAGGTGGGCGAGACCGCCGTCATCTTGTGGCCGTCGAGAGTCAGCTGCGGGGTGAAGGGGTCGGCATACGAGACGCGAGCGCCCTTGCGCCCCAGCATCTCAATGATCTCGAGCGCGGGCGACTCGCGAATGTCGTTCACGTCCGGCTTGTAGGTGATGCCCATCACGAGCACGGACGACCCGCGCAGGGCCTTCCCGCGGTCGTTGAGAGCGTCGGCGACGAGCGTCACCACGTGCTCGGGCATGTTCCGATTGATCTGATCGGCAAGTGCGATGAACTGCGCCTCGTAACCGGTCAGGCGAATCTTCCAGGAGAGATAGAGCGGGTCCACCGGGATGCAGTGGCCACCGATGCCGGGGCCGGGGTAGAAGGGCATGAAGCCGAACGGCTTGGTGGCGGCGGCGTCGATGACCTCCCAGGGGTCCACGCCGATCTTCCGGCACGCGAAGGCCAGCTCGTTGGCGAGGGCGATGTTCACGCTCCGGAAGGTGTTCTCGAGGAGCTTGGCCGTCTCCGCAACCCGCGGGCTCGTCGCGCGGAACACGCTGGAGGTGACGTGGCGGTAGAGGGCGGCCGCCAGCTCCGTGCACGCGGGGGTGACGCCGCCCACGACCTTGGGGATGTTGGCGGTGGTGAAGCGCTTGTTGCCGGGATCGACACGCTCGGGCGAGAAGGCGAGGAAGTAGTCGTCGCCGATCACGCGGCCGAGCGACTCGATGCGCGGCTGCACGACTTCCTCGGTGGTGCCGGGAAAGGTGGTGCTCTCGAGCACCATCAGCTGCCCCTTGCGCAGGCGGGGCAGAAGATTCTCCACCGCGGAGAGGATGAACGAGATGTCCGGCTCCTTGCTCTTGCGGAGGGGAGTGGGCACGCAGATCACGATCGCGTCGGCGGACTCGGCGTCCTCGAAGCTCGTGGTCGCGGACAGGGTGCCCGCGGCGACGAGGGGCGCGAGCGTGTCGGCGGACACGTCCACCAGGTAGGACTCACCCCGGTTCAGCAGGTTCACCCGCTCGAGGTCCAGATCGATGCCCCGGACGGTCAGGCCGGCCTTCGCCAGCTCGACCGCGAGCGAGAGTCCCACGTACCCCATCCCGACGATCGACACACGGGCGGTCCGGGTGTCGAGCTTCTCCTTCAGCTGATTGCTCCAGTGATTCACGAGGGATCTCCTCTCAGGCCTTGGTATCGGCTTTGGCGTAGGCGCGGTAGTAGCTGTAGTACTGGTTGACCTTCCGGACGGACACCTGGTTCAGGACGACGCCCAGGATGGGCGTGCCGGACTTCTCGATGATGCTCTTGGCGCGCAGGAAGTCCCGCGGCCGCGTGAGCCCGGCCTGGCAGACAAGGATGACGCCATCGGTGGCGGCGGCCATGTAGAGGTTGTCGGGGATGAGCAGGATGGGGGAGGAGTCGAGAAGCACGAACTCCGCCTCCAGCGACATGGAGTCGAGCACCTCGGGCAGTCGCGCCGAGCCAAGGCCGGTGCGGGTGAGGGCGGTGGACGACGCCCCCCGGGGAGTGAGCCACACGCCTTCCGCCACCGGGCTCATCGCCTCGCGGAGGTCGCCGGTGCCGGCGAGGAGGTCGGAGAAGCCCTTGGCGTTGGGGGTCTTGAGGGTCCGATGCAGGGTCGGGCGATGGAAGTCCGCGTCCGCGATGATCACTTGCTTGCCGACCTCGCCGAACACCAGGCCCAGATTCACGACCACGGTGGACTTCCCCTCGCCGGGAAGCGCGCTCGCGATCATGATCCGGCGCATGGGCGTCTCCCGCCCCAGCAGCTGAATCTCCACGCGGAGGCGCCGGAACGCTTCCACGAAGAGGAAATACTCCTCCTGGCTCACGTCGTCGGGCTGGCTGCCGCCCACCATGAACATCGAGCGCCGCGAGCGCACCCGCGGGATGCTGGCGAGCACGGGCAGGCCGGTGAGGTTGCGCACGTCCTCGTCGCTCTCGATCGGCCGGTTGAAGTACTCCACCGCGGTGGGTACGCCCAATCCGATCAGCAGGGCGAGCCCGAAGGCCACGCCGAGAAAGCGCACGCGCTTCTGGTTGACGGCGGGCACCGGGACGCTGGGCGGGTCGATGACCTTGATCACCTTCATCTCGCCCTGCTCCCGGATCCTCGCCGCCGAGAGCTTCTCCGACAGCATGGCGTGGAGGCGCCGGCTCGACTCGACATCGGTCGCGAGCCGGGTGTATTCGAGCTCGTCGCGGGACAGTCCAGTCAGGCTCTTCCTCAGGGTGGCGATCTGCTCCCGGAGGGCCTCCTCCTGGGCGCTGAGCGACAGGCTGGACGTCTCGAGCGCGGCCATCGTCTCGGCGAAGGCCGACCGGTCGGGGGCGGGCACCGTGCTGCCGGCCGTCGGGACCGGGGTGCCCTCCTTCACGGCGTCGCCGAGCTCCTTCTGGACATCGGAGATCTGGCGCTTCACGGTGAGTACGCGCGGATGCTCGTCCGTGTACTGGGTCTGGTACTCGAGCAGCTGCGTTTCCAGCGACTGCAGCTTGGCCCGCAGGCGCTGCACGCGGGGCGCCACCGCGCCGGCCGTCCCGGCGGGCTTCGCCATGGATACCGTGGACGGCGGCATCGCATCGACCTTGGACTTCAGGGCGCCCAGGCGGCTCTGCGCCATGTTCTTGTTCGAGACGACTTCCGCGTATGTATTCTCGAGCTGCGACAGGCGGGAAACCGCCTCGGCGTGGCGCGCGGGAACTCGAACTCCGCCCCGCGCGCTCGTGAACTGTCGAAGCGACTCTTCAGCGGACCCCAGCGTCTTGCCGACCTGGGACTGCTGCTGCTCCAGGAACTCCCGGGTCGTCTTCGAATCCTCGACGTTGAACGATCGCGTGCGGGAAACGAGCACTTCGATGTACGTGTTCGCGATGTCCATCGCCACGCGCGGCTGCGAGGCCTCCGCCGTGATCTCGACGATGCCGGACTCGCCGACCGGCCGGAAGCGCACGCGAGAGCTGCGCAGCTCGTTCAGGGCGCGGCGCTGCGGGCTCTCGACCACCACCTCCTCGCCGCGGAGCCGGCGGATCCAGTTCTGGAACTCGAGGTTGTAGTCGATGCTGTAGGGGTTCTGCACGAGGTCCTCGACCGAGTTCCGCGGCAACGACTCGACCACCGCCTCCGAGAGGCTCCGGCTGCGCAGAATGGCGAGCTGAACGTCGAGCGGGCGGAACGGGGAGAACTCCTGGAAGAGGGGCGCCCGGTCCGGCCGCGTCTCCATGAGGATCGTCGAGACGGTGCGGTGCCGCGGCGGCTCCTTCGACATCACGTAGGCGATGGGCATGAACAACGCCACCCCCAGCAGCGAGACGAGCACCACCCATTTCTTCCGCCGCGCGAAGACGGACAGGGCGATCTGCTTAAAGATCTGCATATTGTTCATCGGCGTCGATCTCCTCGTGCGGTGCGGCGGGCCGTCATGGCCTCAGCGCCCCCGCGCAAACAACACCACCTGGATGGTACTGATCAGAATCAGAAGATCCAGGAAGAGTGACAGGTTCTTGATGTAGTAGAGGTCGTACTGGAGCTTTTCCAGGGCGTCCTCCACGGACGAGCCGTACTGGTACTTGACCTGTGCCCATCCCGTGATGCCGGGTTTCACGGAGAGACGCTCCATGTAGAAGGGAATCTGCTTCTGCAGGTCGTAGACGAATTCGGGACGCTCCGGGCGAGGGCCGATGAAGCTCATGTCGCCGATCAAGACGTTGAAGAGCTGGGGGAGCTCGTCCAGCCGCGTCTTCCGGAGCACGGCCCCGACGCGAGTCACGCGGGGATCCCGCTGCTGTGCCCACACGGGGCCGGTGTCCCTCTCGGCGTCTTCCTGCATGGAGCGGAACTTGTTCAGGATGAAGACCCGGCCGTTCTGACCGAGCCGCGGCTGGCGGAAGAGGGCGGGCCCGCGCGACTCCAGCTTGACCGCCGCCGCCACCAGTCCCATCACCGGCAGGGCGAGCACGATGCCCACGAGCGAGAGAGCCACGTCCACGAGCCGCTTGACGATCTCCGTGCGCGGCGTCTTGACGAACCCATCGGAGAAGATCAGCCAGCTTGGGCGGAGGTCGGTGACGAGGATCTTGCCGGTCTCTTTCTCGTAGAACGTGGGCCAGTCTTCGACCTGGATTCCGCGCATGCGGCAGTCGATCAGGGCCTTCGCGGGGAAGTTCCCGCGCCGGTTCATCTGGGCCACCACGATGAGATCGGGGCGGGTTTCCTCGACGAGGGCGGGGAGGTCCTGGATCTTGCCCAGCAGCGCATAGGGCGTGGGCACCGTCTCGGGAGCATTGGGGTTGTCGTCCAGGAAACCCACGATGGAGAAGGGGCGCGCCCCCGTCTCGACCAGGCCCGCGATGACCTTCCCGATCGCGCCGGTGCCGAGGACGAGCACCCGGACGCGGATGCGCCGATGTGAGAACGGCCCGATCCAGGTGACGCGCCAGGCGATCAGGCCGACCGTGGCGGCCGCGCCGATCTGCAGGAACGCCGCGCGACCCAGCCTCAGGCTGGGAAACGCGAAGCCGACGGCGGCGACCAGGAGGCCGACGACCACCTGGCAGGTGAGAAGCCGCGCGAGCAGCTCGCGTCGCCCCATATGGATCCGGGCATCGTAGAGCCCGCCGAGATTGAGGACGAACGCCGCCAGGACCACCACGAGCACCAGGCGGGGAAGGGTGGCGCCCTCCGCAATCCACGTCTCGCTGAGCTCCGGCACCTGGAAGGCCGCCACGAGGACGGCCAGATCCCCCGCGAAGAGAATCAGGGGGAAGTGCGGGATGTAGTGACGGAAGACTCTCAACATAACCGGGCCGGAATAGGAGCAAGGCGGGTGCCAAGGAAGAAATCTAGTCCTTGGACTAAGTCATTGAATTTATTAGCCTCTACCGCGGCGATATAGTGAATTTAGATACCCTAACTGGGAACTTCTATTCCACCACCGCTGAATCTGCACGACGAAAGAACCTAGAAAGGGAATTTTTGGCTTGGAATCAGGGTGTTACGTCACTTCCAGCACCACGCAGGAGTTGCGTGGGTACCGCTTAGAATCGCGCAGAGAGCGTAGCGGTCGCTCGGTTTTCGGTAGACTTGCCGAAGCGGGGGTCGGGGTTGGTCTGGTCGAAGTCGTTCGAGCCGATGTTGGTGGAGCGATGCGTGTCCCGGTCGACATACGTGTAGGCAAGAGTCAGCCCCAGCCACGAGGTGATCTGCCAGTGGAAATCCGCCCGCGCCGTGAACGTTGTACTCGGCGGGATCCCGGAGCCGCCACCCTCGAGCGGCTCGTTCCGCGAGTACCGGACCCCGGCGCCCGCGCTCATGAAGGGGGTGAGCGAGTATCGGAACGAGACATTGGCGGACCGGGTCGTGACGAGCCCGAAATCCTCTCCCTCGTCGGCGGTCTGTCGGATGTCCTGGAAGAAGCCGATGCTGATGATTCCGCGGGCGAAGCGGTAACTGGCGTTCAGACTGCCCGAGAAGAGATGGTTGACCTCGGTCGCGCCGTCGGAGTCGTAGAGGCTGTACCCCGCACTGCCGGAGACGGAGAAGCCACCGGGGACGCCGTGCGCGGCGAACAGGGAGATGTTCCAGATCCGGTTGTCGTTCGCGTCGGCGATCCACGAGAACGACGACGAGGTGCCGACGGTGGTGAACGTTCCGATCTGCCGCGACAGGGAGCCGTAGATCCGGTTGCCGATCGTGTCCTCGGACGACCCGTCCGACGTGCGGTAGGTGAACTCATAGCCTCCCGACAGCGTGTTGAGAGCGCCGAGCGGCATGGACACGTTGCCGCCGAGGATGTTGCTCACGGTGTTGTCGTCGTCCGAGATGAAGAGCGAGTTCCGGTAATAGAACTGGGTCTGGAAGATGTCGATCAGCCAGTTGACGGCCACGCTGAACGTGTTGCTGATGAACGGCTCGCGCTCGAATTGCAGCCCGTTGGGGTCGGAAAGGAGCGGATCGTCGTCGCGCCGGAACGTGTCCGAGACCCGCACGCTCAGCCGCGGCGTGAAGGTGTGCTGGACGCTGCCCGTAAACGAGGGGAAGAAGCTCGTGCTCTCGTTATCCGCCGCCGTATCGTAGGCGCCGGACAGCGTCGTGGAGAGAGAGCCCTGCGTGTTCGGGAGGTTCATCAGCAGAGAGAGACCCACGCCCAGCGTCGTGCGGTAGTTCTCGACGCGATTGGTCTCGTCGAGGAAGAAGTTGTCGGTCCACTCCTCGCTGAGGGTGATCGACGGGGTGAAGGTGAAGCGAGGAGCCCCGGCGGGGATGAGCGACGTGTCGAAGGCGCCGGGAATCCGCGTCTGCGACGGCCCCGGAGGGACCGGGGGAACGAAGGGCTGGCCATCCGGGCCCAGAATGCGCTGCCCCGTGGCCGGTTGTGTCGTGGAGGGCGCGGTTGAAGGCGTCGTCGTTTGCCCGCCGGGCGTCTGGGACGGCGCCTGCGAGAGCTGCAGGGCTTGCTGAGCGGCGGCGACCGAAGCGGACGCGAGCGGGCCGGCGAGCGCGAGGAGGGAAACGAACACGGCCGGAGGGAGCCGCAAGCCTCGCGGCTCCCTCCGCGCCTTCGACTCGGTCCTAGAAGAGCCTCTGGGGGACAAAGATAATGTCTTCGGGCCTCAATTTCACGTCAGGATTGTCCTCTGGGGCCCGAAGGATCTTATCAAGGTCGACCCGCATACGCACCTTTTTTTCGCCTTCTGACCTGACCAGCTCGGTGCGTCCCGGCGCCGCCAGGGGGGTGGTCCCCCCGACCATGGTCACCGCCTTGGCGATGGTCAGATCGCTCGTGTACTTGACCGGCCCCGGCGCCCGCACCTCTCCCTGCACGTAGACGAGCTCGGCGATGGGGATCACGATGGAGTCGAACGGCTCGAGCTTGATGTTCTGGGAGACGTCGCCCTTCTGCAGCTTCTCGAAGTTCACGGGGATCTTCTTCCCCCCCCGCAGCACGAACCCCTTCTCGCCGTCCCCCACGTTCGACATCCCACCGTTCAGGGCCGTCACCTCGATCACGGTCAGGTCGTTGCGCGAGAGCTGATAGGCGCCCGGCTTGGCGAAGCCGCCGATGAAGAACACGGGCCGGCTCTTGATCTCCCTGACGATGACGGTGACCGAGGGCACCTTCACCGTCCGGCTATACGCCTGGACGAGGTCGTCCTGGAACTGCTGCACGGTGCGGCCGCCCGCCTGGATCTCGCCGACGAGGGGTAGGGACGTCTTCCCGTCTGGCCGCACGAAGACCACCTGGTTGAGGTCCTTGTTGTCCCAGACCTGGACCTCCAGGACGTCTTCGGGGCCGATGACGTACGGGGTTTCCTGCGCGATCGCGAGGCCGAGGGGGGCTACGACCAGTACGAGCAGGAGGGCGAGCGCGGCGGCGAGGTCGAGCGCGACCCCGCGGGTGCGGCTATCCATGGCTCAGACTCCTAGCAGGTGCTCGGGCTCGCTGGCCCGATTGGGTTGGGCGGGAGCCTCGATGCCGGCCTCCGCGTAGGCCTTGAGCTTGTACTGCAGGCACCGCAGGCTGATGCCGAGCACCCGGGCGGCCCGCGTTCGATTGCCACCGGTCTCCTGCAGGGTACGCAGGATGTACTGCTGCTCGACGTCGCGGAGCGTGAGACCCGAGCGGATGCGGATGGAGGAGTCGGCTGCGCGGGGTGCTGCGGTATCGCCCAGCCAGAGCGCGCCCACGTCCACGAGGTCGCCCTCGCAGAGCACCACCGCCTGCTCGATGCAGTTCTCGAGCTGCCGGATGTTGCCCGGCCACTGATAGCTCGTGAGAAGCTCCATGGCCGCGGGCGTCACCGCGCGGATGCGCTTGCGGTGGGCCCCGCTGAACTTCCGCAGGAAGTGCTCGACGAGGAGCGCGATGTCACCCTTGCGCTCCCGCAGGGGCGGGGTCTGGAGCATGACGACGGCGATCCGGTAGTAGAGGTCCTCGCGGAAGCTGCCGTCCGCCACCGCGCGCCGGAGGTCCTTGTTGCTGGCGGTGATCAGACGGATGTCGGTCCGGATCGGCTTGCTGCCGCCGACCTTCACGAACTCCCGCATCTGGATGACCCGGAGCAGCTTGGCCTGCAGGGGCGGGGGTAGCTCGCTGATCTCGTCGATGAACAGGGTGCCGGTGTGCGCGAGCGAGAAGACGCCGTCCCGGTTCTCGACGGCGCCCGTGAAGGAGCCGCGCACGTGCCCGAACAGGTGGCTCTCCATGAGCCCTTCGGGGATGGCCGTGCAGTCCAGGGTGATGAGCGGCCGATCGCGGCGGTCACTGTTGTAGTGGATCGCGCGGGCGATGAGCTCCTTGCCGGTACCGCTCTCGCCCACGATGCAGACGTTCGCACTGCCCGCCGCGACCTTCTCGATCTTGGCGAAGACGTCACGGATCTGGGGCGACTGCCCGACGATGTCCGAGACCACCGTGCTGCCTCGCGTCGCCGCCGACGCCGGCCCGCGGGTCCCGTTCTCGGGGCGGCCGAACGCCCGCTCGAGGAGCGCCACGAGCTCGGCGGCGTCTCGCGGCCGCTGGAGGCACCGGACGCCTGGCAGCCCACCGAGATGCTCGAGCCCGGCCGCGGTCCCATCGTGGAAGACGAGGGTGATCCCCGCCGCGCCCTTCAGATGGCGCGACACTTCCCACGCCGTCACCGCGGGCGAGAGATTGATCACGCGAAGCTCCACCGGGCCCTGGCTGGCTTCCGCCAGCTCCAGCTCCTGGGCGGAGCACACGAAGATCCCCTCGGCGCCACGCGCGGCGAGAAAGTTGTGGATGCTGGGCGAGATGTCCAGCGATTCATCGAGTACGAGAGTTTTCATCGGGTCCTCATCCTTTGCTCTGGGCGGCTGCGTGAACCACGCGGTTGCCGCCCTGGCGCGCGGCCTCGTTCACATGAGCCTGGGCGCGGAAGAGCAAGACTGAATCGTTGTATCCATCGCGGGGGAACGACACCCCCCCCACGCTGAGGGTGATCTGCCGGTGACTCCCGGTGTCGCCGAGGAAGGAGACCTGCTCGATGTGGGCCCGCAGCCGCTCCGCGACCCGTAGAGCGTCGCTGCCCTCCGTATGCAGGAGAAGGATGCCGATGCCATCCTGCACCCGGCCGACCACGTCGGTGGAGCGAAGGAACTGCGCGATCTTCCTGGATACCGCCTGGTGAACGTCCTCGCCCCCGTCGTGCTCGTGCGTATCCGGCTGGACCAGACAGACCGAGAAAAAGTCCTGATAACGCGTAGCGCGGACCGCTTCGCGCGACAGCAGATGCCGGAAGGCTTCCTCGACGAAGATTCCCGTCGCGGGCTCCACGAATTCGGTCACGATCCGCGCTCCCCTCTGTCTCTCGGATTCTGTTCCGTTCCGCATTGCGCTGCCACCACTACCGTGAAAAATTTGTGCGGCGTATCACCGACCGCTTCATGGGTACGCAAGGCATGTGCCACGCTCAAGACCGAGATCTATCGGTATGATAGATCGTCGCTTAACTCCTTTCTCGACCACAGTTTACGCTGGTTCCCTCACGCGACGACGGCGCCCCCTTCTGGCCTCCGGACCTTCACGCTTGGAGGCCCGTGAACGAAACTGCGGGGCCGACACAGATGATCACCGTCTTCGATCTGCGAAGGCTATTTCTTCTTGCTGCGCCGGTCGACCTTGCCGTCCAGACCGGCGGCGGTGATCTTGTAAAGCAGTGCCTTGTAACTGATTTTCAGGAGTCGCGCCGCCTCCGCCCGGTTCCACCGGACGCGGTCGAGCACCTCTTTGAGCACCGCCTTCTCGGCTTCGAGAGCCGCCCGCTTCGCGATGTCCTTCAGGCCGAGGTCGGCATCGTGAATTGTAGGGCTCGCCGCCATGTGTGGAGGAACGGGCGAGGGCGCGGTGACGGGAATCGTCTCCCGCGGTGCCGAGGGCCGGTTCCGCCGCATGGCAATCTCGTCCCGCAGGAGGCCCTCGTTCTGGAGCACTACCAGGCGTTTCACCATGTTCTCCAGCTCGCGAATATTGCCAGGCCAGGAGTACTCCTGGAGCATTTGCAGGGTATCGGGCGAGAGCCGCGGCGCCTCCCGATCATACTGCCGACAGAACTTGCGGAGGAAGTGGTCCACCAGCACGGGGATCTCCTCCCGCCGCTCGCGGAGCGGTGGGATCGAGACGGTCACCACGTTGAGGCGATAGTAGAGGTCCTCGCGGAAGTGTCCGCTCGCCATCACCGCGGCCAGATCGCGATTGGTGGCGGCCACCAGCCGCACGTCGGTTTCGATCATCTCGCTGCCGCCCACGCGAAAGAAGCGGCCGTCCTGGAGCACGTGCAACATCTTCGCCTGCAGCGCGAGCGGCATCTCCCCGATCTCGTCCAGAAGGAAGGTGCCTCGATGGGCCAGCTCGAATTTGCCAGGCTTCCGCCGGTGGGCGCCCGTGAAGGCACCCTTTTCGTGGCCGAACAACTCCGACTCGAGAAGGTCCCCCGGCAGGGACGCGCAGTTGACCTTCAGGAAGGGCCGCTCACGGCGCTGCGAGATGTGGTGGATGGACTTGGCCACCATCTCTTTCCCGGTGCCGCTCTCTCCCTGGAGGAGGATGGTGGCAGTGGTATCGGCGGCGCGGCGCACGATGTCTTCGACGGCGCGCATCCGCTCGCTGTTCCGGTACAGCAACTCGAGGTCCGGCCAGAACCGTTCGGCGTCGGCGCCCGCCCCGGCCAGGTCGCCGGGACCGGTGTCCTCGCTCCGTGCCAGGGCGCTCCGCACCGCGGTCTGCACCACGGTGGCGGACGCGGGCTTGCCGAGGAAGTCGGACGCCCCCGCGCGCATGGTGCGCACCACGTGGGCGGTATCCTGCACGGAGGACAGCGCGAGCAGCACCACGTCGGTGACTTCGAGCCGCATCTGATGGATGAGGTCGCACACGTCCACCCCGGGCAGATCCATGTCCACCAGCACGACCTGGGGCCGGAGCGTGGTGAGCAGAGCCAGCCCCTCGGACCCGCTCCCCGCGGTGAGCACGGGGAAGCCGGCTTCCTTGACGACGCGGGCGAGGCCGTCCCGGCTGTCCGGATTGGCGTCGATGATGAGGGTGGAAGCGCTGGCCATGGGGCTCACACGTCTACTTGACGGACCGTTGGACGGCTCCGATACTCGGGGCAGGGACGATCATGCGAATTCTCGTGGTGGACGATGACCCCGCGGTGGCGGAGGTCATAGCCGAGGCGGTCCGCGCACGCGGGGACTCGGCGCTCGTATCGCTGGACGGCACCGAGGCGCTCGACATTCTGGGCACGACTCCGGTTGACGGCGTGTTTCTCGATCTGGTCATGCCGGGCTTGGGCGGCCTTGCCACGCTCGCCCGCATCCGCAACCAATATCCCGGCGTTCCCGTCGTCATCCTCTCCGGTCACGCCGACGAGGACCAAGCGCGAAAGGCGCTGGCCCTCGGCGCGGTGGAGGTCGTGAAGAAGCCTGCCCCCCTCACCCACCTCAGCGAGGCCCTGGCGCGGCTCGAGCGCGGGTGAGAATCTCCTCGAGCCGTCCCGATTTCTAGGTTATGTGACCCAGGATGGGAAAAGCAATGCCCATTTTCCCCCGCCTCGTCCTGACTAGACTCGTCGTGCTTTCGATAAGCACGAGATAACCTTGGCGAATTCAGCCGAGAGGCTGGCGCGCTTCGCGAGGTCGCTGCAACCGACCGAGATCCCCATGGCGGTGCGGGAGAGCGTGGCGTTGCGGGTGCTCGACACGCTGGGCTGCGCCTTCGCCGCGGCGGACGAGGAATGGGCGGACGCCCTGATGACACCGGCGCGGTTCTGGGGCGGGGCGGGCCGCAGCAGCGTAGTGGCAGCATCGCAGCGAGTCGTTGCGCCGATGGCCGCTCTCACCAACGGCGCGCTGGCACATGGGCTCGACTTCGACGACACGCACGCTCCCTCCATCACTCACGCCTCCGCCGTCATCGTTCCCGTCGTGTTGGCGCTCGCCGAGGAGCGCGGGCTCGGCGGGGGTGAGGCGATCGCCGCCGCGGTGACGGGTTACGAGACGATCACGCGCCTGGGCATGGCGGTGGGAGGCCGGTTCCACGAGCGGGGCTGGCACGCGACGGCGGTGTGCGGCGCCTTCGCGGCCGCCCTCAGCGCCGGTCGCTGTTTGGGCCTGGGGGAAGGGCCACTCGCCTCGGCAGTGGGAATCGCCTCGAGCTGCGCCTCCGGGCTGCTCGAGTTCCTCGAGGACGGCTCGACGCTCAAGCGGCTCCACCCCGGGTGGGCCGCCCACTCGGGGGTGCTCGCGGCTGCCCTCGCGGGGGGCGGGCTGACGGGGCCCGGCACCGGTCTCGAGGGTCGCTTCGGTTTCTATCACGCGGCGCTGGGGGTGAGGCCGGACCTGACCTCGCTGCTCGATAGCCTCGGGACCCGGTGGGAGACGCTCGCGGTCGGATTCAAGCCCTATCCGTGCTGCCACTACAGCCACGCCTTCGTCGACGCCGCCCGCCGGCTGCGCGAAACGCACGGCATCGATCCGGCCGCCATCGTGGACGTGGAGTGCCACGTTGCCGAAGGCGAGATCCCCATCATCTGCGAGCCGGCCGAGGCGAAGCGGGCACCACGCACCGATTACGAGGCGAAGTTCAGTCTGCCGTTCACCCTGGCCGCCCTCTTCACCGACGGCCGCGTCAGCGTGGAGACGTTCGGCTCCCGCCGACTCCACGATCGCGCCCTGCTCGCGCTCGCCGCGCGTGTCCGCTACGTGGTAGATCCCGAGTCGACCTTCCCGAGCACGTTCCCCGGCCATGTCGTCGTGCGCCTGGCCGACGGGCGGCGGCTCGAGGCGCGGATGCCGAACAATCGGGGCGGACCCGACGCCCCCCTCGCGGTGAGCGAGATCGTGGACAAGTTCCGCGACAACGCGTCGCGGGCGTTGCCCGAGGGGCAGGTGCGCGCGCTCGAGAAGGTCACGCTCGGCTTCGAGGGTCTTGACGACGTCGCCGCGCTGATGGCTCTCTGCCGACGCGGCTGAGGCCTCGAAATATTGAATGCTTGCCCCCACTTCGGCGATCTGAGATCATTCCCTCATGAGGCGCGCCATCGTCCTCGCCCTTCTCGGACTGGCCCTGGCGACGGGCTGGACTGCCACGCTCGCGTCCGCGCAGTCGCAACCCGCCCCGGATTCGTCGGCCACCAAGGAAAGCGAGCTCGCCATCATCGCGCCGCGGTCTGCACGCGAGGCGACTCGGGCCCGCGAGCAGGAGTTTTATCCGGGCGAGGATATCCGGGTTCGGCACGAGCCGGCCTTCGTCCGAGGCCTCAGCGGGGCTCCCGCCTCCGGGCCGATCAAGCGGATGGGAGTGTCAGGGTGGACGTCCCCGCCCGGTCGCGGCGACGGCATCCTCGCCCACGAGGTGAGCGGGTGGTTCGGCTTCGGCTTCAGTATCATCTGGGAATAGCCCTGCGCGCGTAGTGCCTCTCCTCAAGGGCAACCTCCACGGGCACACCACCTTCTCCGATGGGTCCTACTCCGTCGATTGGGTGGTCGGCCGCTATCGCGATCTCGGGTACGACTTCCTCGCCATCACCGATCACGACGACAAGGTCGACGAGGGCTACTGGTTCCGGATTCCCGCCGGTGACGCGGGGATGCTCGTCCTGCCCGGCATCGAGCTCGACTACCGGCCGCTGTCCCAGCACGTCGGGAAGGTCGTGGGCGACCGCGAGACGCTCTACGTGCTGAACCATCCCGCCCGTTACCGCCTCGGCGTCGACGCCATCCTCGCCCGCATCGCGACGATCCGGGCGGCGGGCTGGCCCATCGAGGCGGTGGAGGTCACCGACACCGGCATCTATCAGCCGGCCCACGACGTGAGCGCGATCGGCCTGCCGCGCATCGCCACCGACGACTCCCACTGGGAATCGCAGTTCGGGCGCGCCTGGGTCGAGGTGGAAGCCGCGCGCAGCCCGGACGCCATCCTGCGAGCGGTCAAAGCGGGGGATTTTCGGCTGGGCTTCGCGTCGGCCGCCGCCGACCTCCGGGGGCTTTCCGACCAGGCGGGGAATGCCTCGTGATAGGCTGGCCGTCCGAGGTGAACCCATGACGCGAATCCGCATCGGCCACAGCCCCGATCCCGACGACGCGTTCATGTTCTACGCCCTCACCGCGGGCAAGGTACGCGCAGAGGGGATCGAGGTCGAGCACGTGCTGGAGGACATCGAGTCGCTGAACCGGCGGGCCCGCACCGGTGAGCTCGAGGTGACGGCGGTGTCCGCGGCGACCTACGTGCTCGTGCACCCCCAGTACCGGATGATGGATCCGGGTGCCTCGATGGGAAAGGGCTATGGCCCCATCCTCGTCGCGAAGGAGCCCATGGATCCCAAGGTCATCGTCGACAAGGTCGTGGCCATCCCGGGGAGCCACACCACCGCCGCCCTCCTGCTGCGGATCTTCGTCGGCGACCCGCCCATCATCGAGGTCGCCTTCGACAAGATTCCCAACGTGGTGCTCGAAGGTCAGGCCGATCTCGGATTGCTCATTCACGAGGGCCAGATCACCCACCGGCAGATGGGACTCCACAAGGTGCTGGACCTCGGCGAGGAGTGGGAGAAGGAGTCCGGGCTGCCGCTGCCCCTGGGGATCAACGTGATGCGGCGCGATCTCGGCGAGGACGTGCACCGGCGACTCTCCCAGGCGCTGCGCGACTCCATCGACTACGCCTACGCGCACGTGGACGAGGCGCTCGAGTACGCGATGCGCTACGGACGGGGAATCGACAAGGAGACCTGCCGCCGGTTCGTGCTCATGTACGTGAACGACTACACGAAGCGCCTGGGGCCCGACGGCGAGGCCGCGCTACGGCGCCTCTACGACCTCGCTCACGCCAAGGGGTTGATCGCGGATCGACCTCCGGTCGATCCCATCTGATTACCATCAGCGGGGGCCCAGAAATGGCCCCCTCTCTCCCCCAGCGGCGGACGCCCGTCAATACTCGCGGAGGATCTGGTACTCGGTGGTTCTCTGCACCGGCGTGTAGCCGGCGTCGCGAATCAGCGTGACAATCTCGTCCACGGTGGTCTTGTTGACGTAGTCAGCGGCGGCGTGGACATTCTCCTCGAAGAGGGTGCCTCCGAAGTCGTCCGCCCCCCACGACAGGGCCACCTGCCCGGCGCGCTTGCCCTCGGAGAACCACGAGGCCTGGACGTGGTCGAAGTTGTCCAGGTAGAGACGCGAGGCCGCGAGCATGCGCAGATACGTGCTCGGCCCCTTGTACGTCTTGATCCACTTCTCCAGCAGGGTGTTGCCCGGCTTGAACGACCACGGCACGAACGCGGTGAAGCCATGGTGCTCGTCCTGGAGGTCGCGGATGGCCTCCCAGTGGTCGACGATATCCTCGGGCTCCTCCACGTGACCGTACATCATGGTGGCGGTGGACTTGAATCCTTGCCGGTGCGCCTCGCGGTGCACGTCGAGCCAGGCGGCCGGCCCGCCTTTCTTCGGCTCGATGCGCTTGCGCACCCTCTCCGAGAGCACTTCGGCGCCACCGCCCGGCAGCGTGTCCTGGCCGGCCTCGCGCAGACGCCGGAGCACGTCGGGCATGGAGAGCCCACTCACCTGCGCCATGGTCTGGATCTCGGACGCGGTGAAGAAGTGCGGCGTCACCTGGGGGAAGCGACGCCGCGTCTCGCGCACGATGTCGAGATAGTAGTCGAGGGGCAGCGCCGGATTGTGGCCGCCTTGGAGCAGGACGGTGGTGGCGCCCTTGCCCGCCGCGAACTCGACCTTCTCGAGGACCTGCTCCACCGTCAGGGTCCACGCCTCCGGATCGCCGGGCTTCCGGTAGAAGGCGCAGAACTGGCAGTCGGTGATGCAAACGTTCGTGTAGTTCGGGTTGCTGTCGATCACGAAGGTGACCCGCCGCTCGGGGATGCGCCGGAAGCGGGCCTCGTGGGCGAGGGCGCCGACCTCCACGAGCGAGGCCTCCGTGAGCAGCCAGCGGCCATCGGCGCGGTCCAGCCGCTTGCCGCCCTCCGCCTTGGCCCGGATCTCCTCGAGCCGGCTCAGCTCCATACCTTCACCACGTTGTAGAGCGCGTCACGCTCGACCGCCACCTTGCCGGCGTCGCGAATCATCTTCAAGATTTGCTCGCGGGCCAGCCCCGCCGGGCTTTCGGCGAGCGCCATGTGCGCGATCTTCTCGTCCTCGAGCGTCCCGTTGACGTCGGACGCGCCGAAGTGCAGGGCAAGGGACGCCGTCTCTTCGCCGATCATCACCCAGTAGGCCTCGACATGGGGGAAGTTGTCGAGGAGCAGGCGCGAGATGGCGATGGTCCGCAGGTCGTCGGTGGGCGGCGTCTGCCGCGGCACCAGCTTGGTCGTGCCGACCTGATAGGCGAGGGGAATGAAGGTGAGGAAGCCGCCGGAGCGGTCCTGCTGCTCCCGCAGCCGGAGGAGATGATCGACCCGCTCCTCCAGCGTCTCCACGTGCCCGTAGAGCATGGTGGCGTTGGTGTGGATGCCGAGCCCATGCGCGATCCCGTGTATCTCCAGCCACCGGTCCGCGTCTGCCTTGCCGGTGTAGTGGAGGAGCTTGGCGAGTCGCTTGGAGAAGATCTCGGCCCCGCCACCCGGCATCGAGTGTAGCCCCGCCGCCTTGAGCCGGGCCAGGGCCTCCCGCGGCTCGATCTTCCAGCGCCGCCACCAGTAGTCCACCTCCGCGGCGGTGAAGGCCTTGATCTGGGTCTCCGGCCGGGCGGCATGGATGGCCGCGATCATCCGCTCGAAGTACTCGAAGGGCCAGTCCGGGTGGTGGCCGCCGACGATGTGCGCCTCGCGGGTGCCGGGCTTGATCATCTCCAGCACGTCCTCGATGGAGTTCTCGAAGGCGCCCGCCTCGCCCGGCTTGCGCGCGAAGTCGCAAAAGCTGCACGAGAGCACGCAGACGTTGGTCGGATTGACGTAGCGGTTGAGGACGAAGAAGACGCGATCGCCGTGGCGCCGGCTCTTCGCGTGGTCGGCCATGCGCCCCAGCCCGTGCAGGTCGTCGGTGGCGAAGAGGGTGAGGCCGTCCTCGCGGCTCAGACGCTCGCCCCCGCGCACGCGGTCCCAGATCGGGGTCAGGCGGGCGTCGCGAAAGCGCGGCGAAGCGGTCACGGCTGTCGACATGCTGCCCTCCGGATCATGCGTGGAACGGCGGATCCATTTGATTCTAGGTCCCCACCTTGCGCTGCGTCAAGGATTCGAGAGCATGCTATTCTATGCCGCCGTGACGACGTCCCTTCGCTACGACGACATCAAGATCGGCGAGGAGTTCGTCTCGCCCGGCCGGACGGTGAGCGAGACCGACATCGTGCTCTTCGCCGGCCTGTCCGGCGACTACAACGTCCTCCACACCGACGCCGAGCACATGAAGGCGTCCCAGTTCGGGGAGCGCATCGCCCATGGCCTCCTCGGCCTCGCCATCCAGCAGGGGCTGGCGGGGCGCATCGCCGCCGATCTCGTGGAGCTGCCCTTCGCGGGGCTCACCTGGAAGTTTCGCGGGCCGATCAAGATCGGCGACACCATCCACGTGGTCGCCCGCGTCACCGACAAGCGGGAGGGGGAGCAGCCCGGGTGGGGCATCGTGACCATCGAGCGGCGCGTGCTCAATCACCGTGGAGAAGTGGTGCAGGAAGGCGAGACGCGGCACATGGTCGAGCGCCGCCTTGGCTAGCGCCGAGGCCCCCGGAGCGGCGCCGAGCGCGGAGCCGCGCTGCTACTTCGAGGACGTGGTGATCGGCGCGCCGCTCGAGACACCCGGGCTCACGCTCACCGCGGCCCATGTGGCCCTCTTCGAGGGCCTCATGGGCGCGCCAGCCGGCGCCGTCCCGGGGCGCGTCCCCGATCTCCTCGCCCTGTGCCTGTCCTCGGGCCTGGGCTGGCGCATCCCGCAGCCCCCGCTGGCGGTGCTGGCCTTCATGGGCTTCGAGTGGAAGTTCCACCTGCCCCTCCGCGTCGGGGACACGATTCGGAGCCGCTCCCGCAGCGCCGCCAAGCGCTCGATGAAGGAGGGCGGGGTGATCTTCGAGGACCGGGACATCCTCAATCAGCGGGGTGAGGTGGTTCAGTCGGGTCGGCTCACCCTGCTCGTGGCGAAGCGGGGCACGCCGTGACGGGACGGCCGCGGCGGGTCCTCATCCTCACCGCGTCCTACGGCTCGGGCCACAATCGCGTGGCCCAGACGCTCGCTGCCGAGTTCGAGCGGGCGGGCGCGACGGCCCGGGTGGTCGACCATTTCCGTGAGCTCGTCCACCCCGTCTTCGACAACGCGAGCCGGTCGCTCTACTACGGCATCCTCCGGCAGACGCCCCTTCTCTGGGGCGGCGCCTACTGGATGGCGGATCAGCTCAGCGTGTCCTCGCCGCTGCTGGTGAGACTCAACCGCATCGGCATGCGCAAGCTCCGCCGCCTCCTCCTCGCGGAGCAGCCCGACCACGTGGTGTCCGTCCATCCCACGCCCGTCGCCGCCCTGTCCGAGCTCCGCGCCCGCGGCATCGCCATTCCCCCCCACACCACCGTCTTCACCGACTTCGTGGCGCACACGCAGTGGATCTATCCGGGGGTGGACCGCTACTGCGTCCCCGCCGAGGAGATCGCGCACGATCTGATGGCGCGCGGGGTCCCCCGCGAGCGCGTCGTGGTCACCGGGATCCCGGTGGCCCCGGAGTTCACCGTGCCCGCGGACCGCGCCGCCGCGCGCCTGGCTCTCGGGCTCTCGCCGCGTCTCCCCGTGCTCCTGTTCATGGATGGCTCCGGTGGCGGCTTCGGCCGCCTCGAGGATGCGACCCGGAAGATCCTGGAGATGGAAGAGCCGCTCCAGGCGCTCGTGGTCACGGGGCGGGAGGAACGGCTGGAGGCGAGGCTCCGCGAGCTGGCCACCGGCCGGGAGTCCCGCGTGAAGGTCTTCGGCTTCGTCGACAACGTGCGCCAGCTCATGGCCGCCGCCGACTTCCTCGTCACCAAGGCGGGCGGACTCACGCTGGGGGAGGCCCTCGCCGCCGAGCTGCCGGTCATCTCGTTCGGCTCGCTGCCCGGGCAGGAGGCGCGCAACGAGCGCTTCGCCGCCATGGCGGGGGTGGCGCTGGTAGCCCGCTCCGACGCCCAGCTTCACCGGGTGATCGCGGCAGCCCTGCGCGATCCGGTCCTCCTGCGGAACATCCGCGACCGCGTGCGCCTGTTCCGGCGGCCGCAGGCCGCGCGCACCATCGTCGACCTCGTCCTCACCGCCTCCGTCCTCGCCAAGGAGCGCGCGTCCTGAATCCCGCCTGGGTCGCCGCCGCGCCGGTGGCGTGGGCGGCGTACACGTGGGGCTCGCATGTGCTGACCCTGGGCAGCGTCTGGCGCGGCGCACGCGACCGCCCGCTGGCCGCCCTCACGTTCGACGACGGGCCCGATGGCGAGACCACGCCGCGCGTCCTCGACGTGCTCGCCGAGCAGGGCGTCCAGGGGGCCTTCTTCCTCGTCGGCCGCCGCGCGGCGGCCGACTCTGCGTTGACACGCCGCATCGCGGTTGAGGGGCATGACCTCGGCAACCACACGTGGAGCCACCGGAGCCTCTGGCTGGCCTCGCCGGGCGCCACGCGCCGCGAGGTCGTGGGCGGGCACGACGCCATCGCGCAGGCGGCGGGGCAGCCACCGCGCTTCTTCCGCGCGCCCTGGGGCATGACGAACCTGGCCCTGTTCCCGCTCCTGCGACGGCTGGGCACCCCGTGCGTGTTCTGGACGGTGCAGCCGGAGGGCCGCCGCCCCGCGCCGCCCGAGATCCAGACCGCGCGCTGCCGGCGCCGCGCAGGGCCGGGCGCCATCCTCGATCTGCACGACGCCGACGGCGTCCCCGGCGCGGGCCGCCGGCTGGCGTCGGCGCTGCCCGGCATCATCGCCGCTCTCAGGGATCGGGGGCTCGGGTTGGTGCCGCTCCGCGACCTGCTGTAGAATCCCTGCACCTCGCCCCGTCCCGGCACGAACAAAGGAGTCAGACCATGGCTGTCGATTCGCGACACAAGAGCCGCACGATCCTCGAGGGCACCGACCGCGCGCCCGCCCGCGCCATGATGAAGGCGGTCGGCTTCACCGACGAGGACCTCGCGCGGCCCCAGATCGGGGTGGCGCACTCGTGGATCGGCACCATGCCGTGCAACTGGAATCATCGGAAGCTCGCCGAGAAGGTCATGCAGGGGATCCGGGCTGCGGGCGGCACTCCCATCGAGGTGAACACCGTCGCGATCACCGACGGCATCACCATGGGCACCGAGGGGATGAAGGCATCGCTCATCAGCCGAGAGATCGTCGCCGACTCGGTGGAGCTGGTGGCGCGCGGGCACATGTTCGACGGCATCGTGACCATCTCCGGCTGCGACAAGACCATCCCCGCCATGGCGATGGTGGTCGGGCGCCTGAACCTGCCCGGCCTCATGCTCTACTGCGGCTCCATCATGTTCGGGCGCTGCGTGGGCGCCGGCCTGGAGACGACCTTCGGCGGCCGCAACCTCACCATCCAGGACGTGTTCGAGGCGGTGGGCGCGTACAACGCCGGCAAGATCGGCCTGGACGCCTTCCGTGACGTCGAGGACCACGCCTGTCCGGGGGCGGGAGCGTGCGGCGGGCAGTTCACCGCCAACACCATGGCGACCGCCTACGAGATGCTCGGCATCTCGCCCATGGGATGGAACGGCATTCCCGCGGTCGATTCGCGCAAGGAGGAAATCGCGTTCGAGTGCGGCCGGCTCGCCATGGACCTCGTGAAGAAGGGCGTCACCCCCCGTTCCCTCGTCACGCGGAAGAGCTTCGAGAACGCCATCGCGGGCGTGATGGCGACGGGCGGCTCCACCAACGCCGTGCTCCACCTCGTCGCGACCGCCCGCGACTTCGGCATCCGGCTCACCATCGACGACTTCGACCGCATCTCGCGCAAGACCCCCGTGCTCGCCGACCTCAAGCCGTGGGGCAACTTCACCGCGCCCGAGATGTACGAAGCGGGCGGCATGCCGGTCGTCGGGAAGCGCCTGCGGGAGGCGGGCCTCCTGCACGCCGGGGAGCAGACGGTCACCGGGCGGACCATCGGAGACGAGGTCAAGAACGCCTCCGAGCCCCCCGGGCAGAAGGTCATCCGCCGGCTCACCGAAGCCATCAAGCCCACCGGCGGCATCGCCATCCTACGGGGCAATCTCGCTCCCGGCGGCTGCGTGATCAAGCTTTCCGGCCAGACCAAGTACCTCCACCGGGGGCCCGCCCGCGTCTTCGAGCGCGAGGAGGACTCCTTCAAGGCGGTGAAGGACGGCAAGATCAAGGCCAACGACGTCATCGTCATCCGCAACGAGGGGCCAAAGGGCGGCCCGGGCATGCGCGAGATGCTGCACGTGACGGGCGCGCTCCAGGGAGCGGGGCTGGGTGATACGGTGGCCCTCATGACGGACGGGCGCTTCTCCGGCGCCACCCACGGCTTCATGATCGCTCACATCGTGCCGGAGGCGCTGGACGGTGGCCCCATCGCCGCCATCCGCAACGGGGACATCATCACGATCGACGTCAAGAAGCGCCGGCTCGACGTGGAGATCTCCGCAGGGGAGATCAAGAAGCGCCTGAAGAAGTGGAAGGCGCCGAAGCCCCGCTACACGAGCGGCGTCTTCCACAAGTACGCGAAGACGGTGGCCAACGCGTCGGAGGGCGCCGTCACCGGCTAGGCCTTCTACCCTCTCCCCCTTTGTGGGGGAGAGGGTAGGGTGAGGGGGCCAGCCTAGGCGATCGTGACGTCCAGCCAGCCGTCGCGGGTGACGAGCGCGCGCTCGTCCTCGCGGATCACCACTGTGGTCGTGGCCGACTCGAAGATGGCTGGACCCTTGATCTCCTGGCCGGGGGCCAGCCGATTCATGTCGTGGACGGGCATCTCCATCCAGCGCCCCAGGTAGGCCCGGCGGAGCTTGGGAGCAGGGGAAGGCGCCGCCGCCGCACGCGGCTCGTCGCGGGGCAGGGCAGGGAGTCGCCCGATGACCGCCACCCGCGCGTTGACCAGGACCACCTCTTGGCCGGGCGCGCTGTACGTGTAGAGGGCCTCGTGGCGCGCGTGGAAGCGCGCGACGACCTGGTCCATGAGGTCGGGCGCGTCCATGGGGACGCCGTCCAGGGGCACCCCGATCTCGAAGGTCTGCTCCCCATAGCGCATGTCGACGGAGCGCCGTACCGCCACCTCCCCGCCGAAGTCGCCCAGGCGCGCCCGCCCTTCCGCCTCCATCTCCGAAAAGCGCCGGCGAAGCCGATCGGACCCGATCTCGCGCGCCTCGCCCACGTGGGTACGGACCATCTCGTAGCGCAAATCGGTCGCGAGCATGCCCCACGCGGATAGGACGGACGCGACCCGCGGGACGATCACGCGGTTGATCTCCAGCATGCGGGCGACTTGCGTGATGTGTAGCCCCGCCGCGCCCCCGAACGCGAGAAGGGCAAAGCGCCGCGGGTCGGCCCCGCGCCGCACCGACACGAGGCGGATACCCTCCGCCATGTTGGTGTTGACGACGCGGCAGATCCCTTCCGCGGCGGCCACCGCGCTCATGCCGAGCGCCCGCGCCACGCGGGCTACCGCGGTTTCCGCCGCGGCCGCGTCGAGCCGGGTGCGCCCACCGAGGAAGTTGGCGGGATCGAGAAGGCCCAGCACCACGTTGGCGTCGGTCACGGTGGCCTCGACCCCGCCCCGCCCGTAGCAGGCGGGCCCGGGCACCGCCCCCGCGCTCTCCGGCCCCACGTGGAGGATGCCGCCCGTGTCGACGCGGGCGATCGAGCCGCCTCCGGCGCCCAGCGTATGAATGTCGATGCTGGGCAGCGCCACCTTGTTCCCGCCCACCGCCTTGTCGCCGGTGAGCTGCGGCTCGCCGTGCTCGAGGAGGGCGATGTCGGTGCTGGTCCCGCCCATGTCGAAGGTGATGAGGTTGCCCCCGCCCAGCACGCGCGCGCAGTGCGCGCTGCCCGCGATGCCCCCGGCGGGCCCGGACAGCACCGCGCCCGCGGCGAGGCGCACCGAATCGGCGATGGTCGCGACGCCGCCGTGGGATTGCATGATGAGCACGCGGCCGCCGTAGCCCGCCTCCTTGAGCCGCCGCTCGAGGCGGCCGAGGTAGCCCGCGAGCACCGGTCCCACGTAAGCGTTGACCAGGGTGGTGCCGAAGCGCTCGTACTCCTTGATCTGCGGCAGCACCTCCGAGGAGAGCGACACGTAGGCCTCGGGCAGGAGCCGGGCGAGCAGCTTGCGCGTCTCGCGCTCATGGCGGCCGTCTCGATACGCGTGGAGATAGCACACCGCCACCGACTGCACCCGGTCGCGGGCGAGCGCGCGGATGGCCGCCTCGGCGGAGCGGCGATCGAGGGGGGTGTCCACCTTGCCGTCGAAGCGCATGCGCTCGCGCACGTCGAGCCGGCGCGCCCGCGGCACCAGCGGCACCGGTGGCGGCATGCGGAGGTTGTAGCGATCGTCCTTGAGCCCCTCGCGCATCTCCACGATGTCCCGATGCCCGGCGGTGGTGAGCATTCCGACGGTGGCGCCCTTGCGCTCGAGGAGCGCGTTGGTGGCCACGGTGGTGCCGTGCACGATCACCTCGGTGCGCTCCAGCAAGGTGCCCACGGCAACGCCCAGCTCCTGGGCGAGCAGCCCGATGCCGTCCAGCACGCCGACGGACGGATCGTCCGGCGTGGACGTCGACTTGGCGAGGGTGACGCGTCCCGTCTCGTCCACCGCGACGAGGTCGGTAAACGTTCCGCCGACGTCGATTCCGACGCGCAACATGCTACTTTTTCCCGCTGCGCGCGGACTTCGCGGCTGATTTGATCGACGGTCGCCGCAAGCGGCGACCTCTGTAGGGTGGCTTCGCATCTTTGGAAGGGCGGCCATTCGCGGCAGTCACCAGGCCGTTGGCTCGGTCTTGCTGGCGGGCGCCGGGGTCGCGGCGGCGAGGCTCGCCGTAACCGCCCCCGCCGGCGGACTCGACCAGGAAGGTCGCGCCGGGCAGGACGGGCACGCCGACCTCCTTGGTCTTGAGGAAGCGCGTCTTTCCTCCGGCGACCACGCGGTAGCGATGCGGGAGACCGTCCTTTCCGCCGAGTATCCCGTACGAGGGGTGGCGGACGCCGTCGCCCGCCGTGTTGGCGCGGCCCTCGGCGGTGGTCTCGACCCGCAGCGTGAGGAGCGAGCCGACCCCTCCGCGATACCGCCCGTCGCCCGCCGAGTCCGGCCGGAACTCGTGCCGAGCGAAGAACAGGGGGAAGCGCGTCTCCGCCACCTCCACGCTCCCGAACTTGATGCCGCCGGCCGCCTGACCCTCGCCCGCAGTCTCCCAGCCGTCGCCGGCCGCGCAGGCACCCCCGCCGCCCCGCGCGTGGAAGAGGTGCCAGATGAACGGCCGCCGCGTGCGGGGATTCACGCCCGAGATGGCGATGCGGAAGCGCCGCGACCATCCCGCGAGCACTCGCTCGGGGCAGCTCTTCGCGAGCGCCTTGATCACGGCCTCCGCGATCTCCTGGGCGCAGTGGTTGGTGGCCAGGGTCACCGGCGCGGGCGGATACGGCCACACCACCGTGCCCTGTCGCGCCTTCACCGTGACCGGACGGAACGTGCCCTCGTTCTTCGGCGTGCGGGGGTCGATCAGGTAGGCGAGGGCCATGTGGACGGCGGAGATCGTGTTCGGGTACGACGAGTTCACGAAGCCGATGACCTGCTCGTGGCTCTCCGTCAGATCGACCACCAGCGAGTCGCCCTTCTTGGTGACGGTGGCGCGGATGGCGATGTCCTCGATGCCGTGCCCGTCGTCGTCCAGCACCGCTTCCCCCCGAAACACCCCATCTTTCCAGGCGGCGATGCAGGCACGGGCCTGGCGCTCCGAGCCGTCCAGCACCTCGCCCACCGCGGCGAGCACGGTGGGGAGGCCGTACTCCTCGATCAGGCGCAGGATGCGCCGCTTCCCCATCCGGGTGGAACCGATCATGGCGTTGAGGTCGCCCTTGAAGTCCCGCGGGTGCCGCACGTTGAGGGCCACCGTCTCCAGCACGTCGTCGCGCAGCGTGCCCGCGTCGTAGAGCTTCAGCGGTGGGATGCGCACGCCCTCGTGCCAGATCTCGGTGGCGCCGGGGTTGTAGCCGCCGTGCGTGGCGCCGCCGATGTCGTGCTGGTGGGCACGATTGATGGACCAGAACACGAGCTGGCCCTCCGCGAACACGGGCAGGAGCACGGTGAGATCAGGGAGGTGATTATTGCCGTGGTAGGGGTCGTTCAGCAGAAATAGGTCGCCCGGACGGATGCGCCCCGCGAAGAACTCCGCCACCGCCGCCACCGCCCACGGCAGCGCGCCCACGTGGATGGGCACGTGCTCGGCTTGGGCGGCGAGGCGGCCGCGGCCGTCGAAGACCGCCGTCGAAAAGTCGCGGCTCGAGTTGAGGATCTGCGAGTACGCGGTGCGGAGCATCGCCTCGCCCATCTCCTGGACGATCGCCTCGAGTCGATGCTGGATGACGGACACCGTGATTCGATCGGGCGTGGCCATGGTCGGCTTACCTCCGTAGGGACTGCCACACCCGCGCGCGGGTGAGGGGCACCACGCCGAGCTCCACGCCCCGGTCGCTGAGGGCGTCCTCGACGGCATTGGCGATGGCGGCGGGCGGCGGGATGATGCCGCTCTCGCCCACGCCCTTGATGCCGAGGTCGTTGCGGGTGGAGGGAAAGGACAGGACGATGGTCTCCAGCGCGGGCAGGTCGGCGGCGGCGGGGATCGCGTAGTCCATGAACGAACCGGTGAGCAGCTGACCGTCGGCGTCGTGCACGAGCTCTTCGGCGAGCGCGGTGCCGAGCCCCTGGGCGATCCCGCCGTGCAGCTGGCCCGTGACGACCATGGGGTTGATGGCGCGCCCGCAATCGTGCGCGGCCACGTACCGGAGCACGCGCACCGCCCCCGTCTCCACGTCCACCTCCACCGCGCAGGCCTGGGCCCCGAAGGCGAAGGTCACCGACTCCGGGGCGAAGTAGCCGCACGCCTGGAGACCCGGCTGGCCCTCGCGCGCGAGGGTCTTGCTGCGGACGGCGGCGCGCGCGACCTCACCAAGTGGAAAGCCCCGCGCCGGGAGGCCGGCCACGTGGACGCGACCCTCGGCCAACACCACGTCCGCCGGGGCGCACTCGAGCATCTCGGCGGCGATCCGCCGGGCCTTGTCGGCGACCTCCCGCGACGAGCGGGCCACCGCTGGACCTGAGTTGGCGGCGACACGGCTGCCGCCCGTCCCGTTACCGTACGGAAGCGCCGCGGTATCGGCGGCCACCACCGTCACGCGATCGGGCTCGACGCCCAGCTCGGCGGCGGCTATCTGGGCCATGGTGGTCTCGTGCGCCTGGCCCTGCGAGGTGACCCCGATGTAGACGGTGACGCCGCCCGCGCCGTCAACGCGCACGTCGGCGCCCTCGAAGGGTCCCACGCCGGTGCCCTGCACGTAGCACCCGATCCCCACGCCGATGGGCCGCGCGCTGCCCCGCCGCTCGACGCTCCGCTTCCGCCATTCCTCGTAGCCGAAGGCCTCGAGCAGCCGCTCGAAGGCGGCGGGATAGTCGGCGGGATCGTAGGTGACGGGCACGCCGTCCCGATAGACGAGGCCGGTGCGATGAGGCATGTCGCCCGGACGAACGAAGTTCCGCCGTCGGATCTCGGCGGGATCGAGGTTGAGGCGGCGGGCGGCGCGGTCTAGCAGCCGCTCCATCACGAACACCGCTTCCGGCCGGCCCGAGCCGCGATAGGCCCCGCTGGCGAGGGTGTGGGTGACCACGTTCCGCCCCGCGACGGCAAGGTGCGGCACTCGATAGGGCCCGGGGAGATGATTGATGGTGTTCCGCGTGATCACCTCGCCCAGTGGCATGTCGGCGCCGTGGTCACGGGCGAACCGCGTCTCGATGGCCACGATGCGTCCCTCTCGGTCCACACCGAGCCGCGCGTGGTGGCGCTGGCCCCGATCGGGCGAGCCCATGAGGAAGTGCTCACGGCGCGACTCCGTCCACTTGAGCGGGCGGCCAAGGCGCCGGGCCGCCACCGCGAGGATGATGTCCTCGGGATAGGCATGGCCCTTGATGCCGAACCCGCCGCCGGAGTCGGTGGAGATGACGCGGACGCTCTCCTCGGCAAGGCCGAGCGCGGCAGCCAGCGTCGCGCGAAGGCCGTAGGGGCTCTGGGTGGGAATCCACACGGTGAAGCGGCCGTCCGGCCCCTCGGGCATCACGAGCAGCCCACGCGTCTCGATGGGTGCTCCCGCCACCCGGGCCAGCGCCAGGTCCCCTTCGACCACCACGTGGGCTCCAGCCAACGCGGCTTCCGGCTCGCCGACCCGCGCTGAGGAAAGCCCGCCGTCGTTGCCTGGCCAGTCCTCGAATACGCGCGGCGCGCCCGCGGCGGTGGCGGCGGCGAGGGAAGCGGCGGCGGGCTGCGGTGAGTACTCGACCGCGACCGCCTCGGCGGCATCCGCCGCGAGATAGGGCCCCGTCGCGAGCACCACCGCCACCACTTCGCCCACATGGCGGACGGTGGGCTCGGCGAACACCTGATGCGTCGGCCGGTGGAACGGGTCCGGAACGGGCACCGAGGCCGGGATGGGCCGCCGGCACTCGGGGAGGTCGGCCAAGGTATACACCGCCGCCACGCCGGGCATCGCGCGGGCGACGTCGGTGTCGATCCGCTCCACCCGGGCATGGGCGTGGGGGCTGCGAACAAAGGCGGCGTGCAGCGCGTCAGGAGCGCGCAGGTCGTCCACATAGCGGCCGCGACCGGTGATGAAGCGCTGGTCTTCCTTGCGGAGGTACGGCCGGCCAAACGGCGTGGTCATCGCGCTGACGGAGTATAGCGCACCCTTACCCCGGCCCTCGGCCCGGTGGGGAGAGGGGGAGGGGGGTGCTAGGATATTGCCATGTCCCTCGCCGCGCGCTGCGCGCTGCTCACCGATGCTCTTCGCCGTCGCATCCTGGTGCTCGACGGCGCCATGGGCACGATGATACAAGCGCGCAATCTCACTGCGGCTGACTTCGGCGGCGCGCAGTACGAGGGCTGCAACGAGCATCTCAACCTCACCCGACCGGACGTGATCCGCGCCATTCACGAAGCCTATCTCGACGCGGGCGCGGACCTCATTTCTACCAATTCCTTCGGTTGCGCTCCCTATGTGCTGGCCGAATATGGATTATCGGATAAGTGCCTGGAGATCTCCGAGGCTGCCGCACGCCTCGCCCGTGAGGCGGTCGATGCCCGCTCCACGCCGGAGCGCCCCCGGTTCGTTATCGGCGCCATGGGCCCGGGGACACGCACCATCACCGTGACCGGAGGGATCACCTTCGAGGAGGTCCGCGAGGGGTATCGTGAGCAGGCGCGCGGCCTGATCGCCGGCGGCGCCGACGCGCTGCTGCTCGAGACCAGCCAGGACACGCTCAACGTGAAGGCCGCCGCGATCGGCGTGCGCGAGGCGCTGGCGGAGGCCGGCGCGGAGCTACCCCTCATGGTGAGCGGCACCATCGAGCCTATGGGGAGCATGCTCGCGGGGCAGGGCGTGGACGCCCTCTACGCCTCGCTCGAGCATCTCGACCTCTTCTCCATCGGCCTCAACTGCGCCACCGGCCCCGAGTTCATGACCGACCATCTGCGCTCGCTCGCCGGGCTGGCGACCTGTCTCGTCACCGTGTACCCCAACGCGGGGCTGCCCGACGAGCACGGCCAGTACGAGGAGACGCCGGATAGCCTCGCGCTGAAGATGCGGCGCTTCGTGGAGGAGGGGTGGGTGAACATGGTGGGGGGCTGCTGCGGCACCACGCCTGCCCACACCCGCGCGCTCGCCCGCCTGGTGGACGGCCGGCCGCCGCGGCGACCGGCCGAGCGCCTCGCCCCCGCGGTGAGCGGCATCGAGGTCGTCTACCCGGGCGACGACAATCGCCCCCTGCTCGTGGGCGAGCGGACCAACGTGATCGGCTCGCGGAAGTTCAAGGACCTCATCGTGGAGGACCGCTTCGAGGAGGCGGCGGAGGTGGGCCGCGCCCAGGTGCGCGGGGGCGGACAGGTCCTGGACGTCTGCCTCGCCAATCCGGACCGCGACGAGCACGCCGACATGCTCCGCTTCCTCGATCGCCTCACCCGGAAGGTGAAGGCGCCCCTCATGATCGATTCCACCGACGCCGTCATCATCGAGGCCGCCCTGCGCCTCTGCCAGGGCAAGGCCATCGTCAACTCGATCAATCTGGAGGACGGCGAGGAGCGCTTCGAGCGAGTGGTGCCGCTCTGCCGCACCTACGGGGCCGCGATGGTCGTGGGGTGCATCGACGAGAACAAACAGCAGGGGATGGCGGTGTCGCGCGAGCGGAAGCTCGAGATCGCCGAGCGGTCGTTCACCCTGCTCACCGGCAAGTACGGGGTGCCTGCGCGCGACCTCATCTTCGATCCCCTCGTGTTCCCGGTGGGTACCGGCGACGCCAACTACGTGGGCTCGGCGGTGGAGACCATCGAGGGCCTGCGCGCCATCAAGGAGCGCTTCCCCGAATGCCGGACCATACTCGGCATCTCGAACGTCTCCTTCGGCCTGCCGCCCGCCGGCCGCGAAGTCCTCAACGCCGTCTTCCTCTACCACTGCACCAAGGCCGGGCTCGACTACGCCATCGTCAACACCGAGCGGCTCGAGCGCTACGCGTCCATCCCCGAGGAGGAGCGCCGCCTCGCCGAGGACCTCATCTGGATGCGGGGCGAGGATCCCGTCGCCGCCTTCGCCGCGCACTTCCGCGGCAAGAAGAAGGAAGCGCGCGCGGTGGGCACGTCACTGTCCCTCGACGAGCGGCTCGCCCGCTACATCGTGGAGGGCTCTCGCGACGGCCTCATCGCCGACCTCGAGGCCAAGCGCGCGAATGCGGCCCCGCTCGAGATCATCAACGGGCCCCTGATGAAGGGCATGGAAGAAGTAGGCCGTCTCTTCAACGACAACCAGCTCATCGTGGCCGAGGTGCTGCAATCGGCGGAGGCGATGAAGGCGGCGGTGGCGCACCTCGAGCAGTTCATGGAGAAGGCCGAGAGCGCGACACGCGGGAGCATCGTGCTCGCCACCGTCAAGGGCGACGTGCACGACATCGGCAAGAACCTGGTCGAGATCATCTGGAAGAACAACGGCTATCGCGTGATCAACCTCGGCATCAAGGTGCCTCCGGAGGATCTCATCGCGGCGTACCACAGCCACAAGCCGGACGCCTTCGGGCTGTCCGGGCTGCTCGTCAAGTCGGCCCAGCAGATGGTGGTGACCGCGCAGGATCTCCGGTCCGCCGGCATCGATATTCCCCTCTTCGTCGGCGGCGCCGCGCTGACGCGCAAGTTCACGGCGACGCGCATCGCCCCCGAGTACCCGGGTTCCACGATCTACGCCAAGGACGCCATGGACGGGCTCGACCTCGCCAACCGGCTCTTCGGCGCCACCACCCGGGAGGCCTTGCTGGCGGACGTCGCCGCCCAGCAGGAGGCGCTGCGTGCGGGCGGCGAGACGATCGGCGCGCCGCCCCCCGCCGCGGCGGGCGCGCACGCGCGGTCGGCGGTATCGCGCACCGTGCCGGCACCCGCTCCGCCCGACCTCGATCTGCACGTCCTGCGCGACGTGCCGCTCTCCCACGTCTACCCCTACCTCAACCTCCAGATGCTGCTCGGCAAGCACCTCGGGCTCAAGGGCGCGGTGGGGCGGCTCCTCGAGGATGGCGACGCCAAGGCGTTGGAGCTGCGCGACATGGTGACCGCCCTCCAGCGCGAGGCGGCCGACCGCGCCTGGCTGCGTGCCGACGGTCTCTATCGCTTCTACGAGTCCAATGCCGTGGGCGACGCCCTCGTTCTCTACGAGGGCGGCCGCGAGGTGGGCCGGTTCCGCTTCCCGCGCCAGCCTGCCGGCGAGCGGCTTTGCCTCGCCGACTACGCCCGTCCGGCGGAGAGCGGCGAGCGCGACTACGTGGCGCTGTTCGCGGTGACGTGCGGGACGGGGGTTCGGCGGCTCGCCGAGGAGTGGAAGGAGGCGGGCCAGTATCTCCGCTCCTACGCGCTGCAGGCAATCGCCATCGAGAGCGCCGAGGCCTTCGCGGAAATGCTGCACGCGCGGCTCCGTACGCAGTGGGGCTTCCCGGATCCTCCCGGCACGTCCATGACCGACCGGCTCAAGGCGCGCTATCGCGGCCTGCGCGTCTCGCCCGGGTACCCCGCGTGTCCGGACCTCGGCGACCAGCGCATCATCTTCGACCTCCTCGGTCCGGAACGCGTCGGGCTCACCCTGACTGAGGCCTGCATGATGGATCCCGAGGCGTCGGTGTCCGCCATCGTCTTCCATCATCCCGAGGCGAAGTACTTCAAGGCCGACGGCACGACCTCCACCGACTGATGCTTCAGGCGGCGGTTCCGGGCCTGAGCCCTCGATTCCTCGACCTCTTCGCGGAGGAACCGCTCGTGGGCCGGCGTCTCCTCGACCTGGGCTGCGGCTGGGGACGCGTCGCGCTCGCCCTCGCACCGCGATTCCGGCGGGTGATCGGCCTCGACCGCGAGCCCGCCCTCATCGCCGAGGCAGTGGAGCGCGCGGCGCGGGCCGGGGTCGTCAACGCCGAGTTCCACGTCGCCGACGTGGAGGCGGGCGAGTACGAGTCCTGGCGCCCCGACGTCGTGACCGCGCATCTCTGCGCCTCCGACGCCATCATCGAGCGCGCGGCGCGCGCGCTCCCCGCGGGCGGCCCCCTCGCCATGGTGGCCTTTCACGTGGATCAGTGGAAGGAGACCGGCAAGATCTCGCGCTTCGCCTATGACGAGGCCAGCATGCGCGCCGCCTTCGAGCGGGCCGGTCTCAAGGTCGAGGTGCTGCAGGTGGAGGCGGAAGTCCAGGAGTTCGGCTCGGTGGAAGAGGCGCTCGGCGCCGCGGTAGGGCTCGAGGAGCGATGGCGTGCCGACGGACGCTGGTTCCGCTACATCGAGTTCCTCGAGTCGGGCGGCCGCACCCTCACGCGTAGCCACCTCATCGTGAAGGGGCGCCGACCGTGATCGCGGCGGCGGCGCTCACCGAGGCGGTGAAGGCGCGGGCGCTCGCCCTCGGCTTCGACCTGGTCGCGGTGGGCCCGGCCGACCCACCGGAGCATGGGGAGGCGCTCACCCGCTGGATCGCCGACGGGCACGCGGGCACCATGGCCTATCTCGGGCGGCGCCTGCCCGAGCGGCTCGATCCCCGTCGGGTGCTGCCCGAGGCGCGCTCGGTCGTCTGCGTGGCGCTCAACTACTTCCAGGGCCCAGCCGCCGACGAGTCGTGGACGCCGGTGGCTCGCTACGCCTGGGGCCGCGACTACCATGACGTGATGACGCCGCGGATCGAGGCCCTCGCCCGCTTCATCGGCGACGCGGCGGGCGAGCGTGGGCGCTGCTACGTGGACACGGGCCCCATCCTCGAGCGTGATCTGGCCGCGCGCGCCGGGCTCGGGTGGGTGGGGAAGAACTCGATGCTGCTCCATCCCACCCTCGGATCCTGGTTCTTCATCGGGGTACTCCTGACGACCGCCGCGCTCGTCCACGACGCGGCGCTGCCGGACCGCTGCGGAACCTGCCGCGCCTGCCTGGATGCCTGCCCCACCGATGCCTTCGTCGCCCCCTACGTGCTGGACGCGCGGCGCTGCATTTCGTACCTCACCATTGAGCATCGGGGCGAGGTGGATCCCGCGCTGGCCCCCGCGATGGGGCAGTGGCAGTTCGGATGCGACGTGTGTCAGGACGTCTGCCCCTGGAACCGCAAGGCGCCGCGGACGCGCGAGCCGGCCTTCCTCCCCACCGCGTCCTATCCGGGAGCGGCGGCGGTGGCGGCGATGGACGACCTCGCCTTCGCGCGGCGCTTCGGAGGCATGCCGCTGACGCGGCCCAAGGCCGAGGGCATGCGGCGCAATGCCCGGATCGCCCTGGACAACGCGCGCCGGGGAGACCCGGCCGGGTGATCGGCGCGGTCACCGTCTTCTGCGGCTCCAGCAATCTCGCCGACGCCAAGTACTTCGACGCCGCGCGCGAGATGGGCGAGAAGCTCGCGCGCCGCGGCTGGCGCCTCGTCTACGGCGGGGGCGGGGTGGGCCTCATGGGTGAACTGGCCCGCACGGTGCTCGCCCACGGTGGCGCCGTCACCGGCGTCATCCCCAAGGCGCTCCTGGACCTGGGCGTGGGGGAGACCACGGTGACCGAGCTGATCGTCACCGAGGGCCTGCGGGACCGCAAGGCGATCATGGACGCGCGGGGGGACGCCTTCGTGGCGCTGCCGGGCGGCATGGGGACCTTCGAAGAGATCCTCGAGGTGATGGTGCTCAAGCAGCTCGGCTATCATCGCAAGCCCATCGCGGTGCTCGACCTCGACGGCTACTACGAGCCCCTGTGGACACAGATCCAGCGCGGCATCGACCAGGCCTTCATCAAGGCGGAGTACCTCGATCTCTGGTATCCCGCCCCGGACGTGGACGCCCTCCTGCGCTACCTCGAGTCCTATCAGCCGCACGGCTACGGTCTCAAGTGGCAGTAGTGTTACAATTCGGACGTTCAGGAGGACATCCATGGCCATACTGAAGGTCGCGCGCCTCGGTCATCCCGTGCTCCGGCAGCCCGCCGACCCCGTTCCCGTCGAGGCGATCCGCACGCCGGAGATCCAGCGCCTCATCGACGACATGGTGGAAACGATGAGGGAATACAACGGAGCGGGTTTGGCCGCCAACCAGGTCCACACCCTCAAGCAGATCTGCGTGATCGAGGTTAAGGACAATCCGCGGTATCCGGAGGCCGAGTCCATCCCGCTCACCGTGCTGATCAATCCCGTGGTCACGCCGCTCTCCGTGGAGATGGAGGACGGCTGGGAAGGCTGTCTCTCGGTGCCGGACATGCGGGGGGTGGTGCCGCGGTACGCCTCCGTTCGGCTCGAGGCCTACGATCGGGAGGGCAACCGCATCGACGTGGTCGCCAAGGAGTTCTTCGCCCGCGTGATCCAGCACGAGACCGACCACCTCCGCGGCGTCGTCTACGTGGACCGTATGAAGGACCTCTCCACCCTCACGCACCTCGCCGAGTGGAACAAGTACTGGCTGGGCGTGGAGGAGCAAGACGATTAGCCGAGCGCTGGCGGTGGTGAAGGACCTCTTCTTCGTGGCGCGCATCCGCGAGACGGCGCGCCTGGTGGGCACGCCGCTCACCTTCGCGCGGACCCCCGAGGAGGTGACTGCGGCGCTGGCGGTGGAGCCGCCCACCCTGGTCATCCTCGATCTCACCACCGCGGGCTGGGACTACGAGGCCCTGCTGCGCGCGATCGAGACCGCGCCGGCCCGCGTCCCTGTGCTGGGCTTCACGACCCACGCGCTCGCGCGCCAGACGCAGCCGCTCCACGGCCGCTGCGAGCGCGTGGTCACCAAGGAAACCTTGACGCAGGAGCTGCCACGCATATTGCGCGAGGGCGTGGCGGCATGACGTCCGAAGAATTCGTCGGCGCCCTCGACGCGGCCAACCAGACCGTGCTCGCCCGCCTCGCCCCTGACGCCACCCTCAAGCCCGAGGTCGAGGGCGCCCTCACCGTCACGAACCTCCTCAAGGTCGCCCTCAAGAACGAGATCGAGGCCACCGAGATCGCGGCCCGCTGGCTGGTGAAGACCGACGACGTCGAGGTCAAGATGGCCTTTGCCCGTCAGGCGGGCGACGAGGCCAAGCACTATCGGATGATCGCCGACCGCCTCCGTGAGCTGGGTGTGGACACCGGGGGCCTCGATCTGCTGGGCAAGGGCTACGGCCCGCTGTTCCAGTACCTCGACACGCTGCGGACAACGGTGGAACGGGTCGCCGCGGGCCAGTTCACGCGCGAGGCCATCGCCGTGGTGAAGAACCGGCAGTTCATCGAGTTCTGCGAGCGGGCCGGCGACCGCGCCACCGCCACTCTGTATCAGGACGTGATCGAGCCCGACGAGCGCTTCCATCACGAGCTGGGGCGCCGCCTGCTCCTGCGCCTGGCCACCACCCCCGAGGCCCAGGAAGCCGCCCGGCGCGCCGCCGCGCGCACGCTCACCCTCGCCGAGGAGCTGCAGGCGACCGCGCTCAAGACGGCGGGCATCCACCACGCTCCGGGCTGCTGATGAAGGGCGAATCGTCGCTCGACGTCTGGACTGCCGAGGTCGAGCGGCCCGATGCCGAGATCGACCTGGGCCGTGCTGCCCTCGCCCTGAGCCGACTCGAGCACCCCGATCTCGATGTTCCCCGCTACCTCGGCCGCCTCGATGCCATCGCGGGCGAGATTGGGGGCGCGCGGAACGGGGCGAGCCCGGTGGAGCGCCTGCACGGCCTGCGTGAGCACCTGTTCGAGGAGCTCGGCTTCAAGGGCAATCGCGCCGACTACTTCGATCCCCGCAACAGCTTTCTCTCCGACGTGCTCGACCGGCGGGTGGGCATCCCCATCTCGCTGTCGCTCGTGCTCATCGAGGTCGGCCGCCGGCTCGGCCTGCCCATGCAGGGCATCGGCCTGCCCGGTCACTTCATCACCGGCGTGCGGCTCGGGGAGGCGCCCATTCTCCTCGATCCCTTCCACGGCGGCGCCATCCTGACCCCGGAGGCGTGCCGCGAGCTGGTGGCCCGCGCGCTGGGGAAGCGGGTGCGGCTCACCGAGGCGTCCTTCACGCCGGTGGGGAACCGCCAGTTCCTCACGCGCATGCTCGCCAACCTCAAGGGCATCTACTGGCGCAGCGAGCAATGGGAGCGGGCGGCGAGGATCAGCGACCACCTCATCATCCTGGACCCCGCTTGCGGCACCGAGCGCCGCGACCGCGGCATCGCCCTCGCCAAGGCGGGAGCGTATCAGCAGGGGCTGGCGGACTGGGAGCGTTACCTCACCGAGTTTCCCGACGCGCCCGATCACGAGGAGATGCGCGGGCACCTCCGCCGTGTGCGGCAGAAGCTCGCCGAGCTGAATTGAGCGCCCCCACGCGCGTTCGCGGCGGTCAGAACCTCTACGGATTCTCCGTGGGCATCCTGATGCTCGACACTCAGTTCCCGCGCATCCCCGGGGACATGGGCAACGCGAGCACGTTCGACTTCCCGGTGCGCTATCAGCGGGTGGAGGGGGCCTCGCCCGACAAGGTGGTGCGACAGGGCCAGCGCGCCCTCCTGCCGTCCTTCATCGAGGGCGCCCGCTTTCTCGAGCGCGAGGGCGTCCGCGCCATCACCACGAACTGCGGCTTTCTCGCCCGGTTCCAGGCCGAGATGGCGGCGGCGGTATCGGTGCCCGTCTTCACGTCTAGCCTCATGCTGGTCCCGCTCGTCCATCGCATGCTGCCGCCCGGCCGGGCGGTGGGGATTCTCACCGTGGACGCCTCCTCGCTCAAGCCGGAGCATTACGCGGGGGCGGGGATCGGCCCCGACATCCCCACGGTGGTGGCGGGGCTCGAGACCGAGAAGGAGTTCACCCGCGTGATGCTCGACAATCTGCTCGAGCTCGACGTGGAGGCAGCCCGCCAGGAGCATCTGGCGGTGGCCGGGCGGCTGGTGGAGGCGCACCCCGAGATCGGCGCCCTCGTGCTCGAGTGCACCAACATGCCGCCCTACCGCGCCGCCATCCAGGATCTGACCGGCCTGCCCGTCTTCGACATCACCACGCTGGTGCGAATGGTCCACGAGGCGGTGCGGCACGGCCTGTCGCCGCGCCCGGCATGACAACCATTCACAGGAGGGTTCCCCCGATGCCGATCCGGACGTCCACGCGACGCTCGCTCACCCTTCTCGGCGCCCTCGCCCTCGCGGCCGCGCTCGTCGCCCCCGCCGCCGCGCAGCCCTCGCTGACGTGGACCGCGGGCGCGGTGGGCGGCGGCTGGTACGCCATCTCGGGCGGGATGGCCGAGCTCCTGCGCGAGAAGGCCGGCCTCAACATCAAGGTGATCCCGGGCGGCGGCACCCAGAATCCCGTGCTCGTCCAGGGCGGGGAGGCCGAGATCGGCATGGGCCTGCCCCCGCTCCTCGGCGCCGCCTTCCGCGGCGAGGATCCCTACACGGGCAAGCCCATGCCCGACCTCCGCGCCATCGCCGGCAACATGAGCCTCAACACCTTCCACTTCTACGTCGCCAACGACTCGCCCTACGCCAAGATGAGCATCGAGGAGATCATCAAGGGGCGGAAGCCGATCCGCCTCGCCATCTCGAAGCCCGGCTCCTCCGACGTCTGGGTGTTCGAGAAGGTCATGGTGCACTACGGCCTCTGCTCCGGCGTCAAGATCGAGGAGTGCTACAGGGCTTGGGAAGCGGGGGGGGCGAAGTTCTTCCGCGGCTCGTATTCCGAGCAGGCCGGCGCCTTCAAGGATCGGAACGTGGACGGCACCTTCACGTTCCTGGCGCTCCCCGGCGCCTCCATCACCGAGGCCTCGGTGGGCCGCGACCTCCGCATCCTGGCCTTCCCCAAGCCCTTGCTCGAGTACCTCGGCAAGTACGGCCTCGGCGAAGGCACGATTTCCGCCGGCACCTATCCCAAGGCGGCCAACGGCAACGAGCCGGTGGTCTCCGCGACCATGGGCACGACGATCACGGTGTCCTCGAAGATGCCCAACGACACCGCCTACACGCTGGCGAAGACGCTGAACGACAACGTCGACCGGGTGCGGAAGATCCACGGCAGCCTCGCCGACTACGACCCCGCCAAGGGGCACATGTTCCTGGGCGTGGCGCTGCATCCCGGCGCGGAGAAGTACTACAAGGAGAAGGGCTGGCTCAAGTAGCGGTCGGTGCGGACGCTCACCGGCACCGCGAAGGCCCTCTGCCTCACGATCCCGCCGACGCTCCTGCTGCGCGTTGACCAGGTGATCGAGTAGTGGATCGGCGGGCATTCCTTGCTGGCGCTGCCGGGCTCCTCGCCGCGCCGCTCGCCGCGAAGGCGCAGCAAGCGGGGAAGGTCTGGCGGATCGGACTCCTCGTCCCCGGCCTACCGCCCGGCTGCGACCGCGAGGCCCGTCGTGCCGTGTCGGTCGCGTTCCAGAATGCGCTTCGGGAACTCGGGTATGTCGAGATGCGAAATTACATCGTCGTCGAGCGCTGCGCCGTGCGCGAGGGCGATGAGATGGTGAACGCGGCCAGGGACCTGATCGGACAGGATGTCGATGTAGTGATAGTCGGCTCGAACGAGCTCGCCGAGGCGCTCAAGAAGGCGACCTCGACAGTACCCGTCGTGTTCGTCGGGGTCGCCGATCCTGAGGAGGGCGGCCTGGTCGCGAGCCTCGCTCGGCCTGGCGGAAACATGACTGGCTTCAGCCACCTGACCGGCGAGCTGGCGGGGAAGCGACTTCAACTGCTCAAGGACGCCGTGCCCCGGCTTGCGAGAGTCGCCGCCCTCGTCACCGCGAAGCATCGCGCGATCGAGCGTGAGGCCGCACGCCTGGGTCTTCAGATCCAGTTCTTCATCGCCAGGCGGCCGGATGAGATCGGTGCCGCCTTCGCAGCAGCTCGCGCGGCACGGCCGGAGGCATTGCTCGTCCATCCGCACCCAATGTTCTGGGTGGAGCGCCGGCGCATCGCGCAGCTCGCCTCGGAGACCGGCCTGCCCGCGATTTACGAGAACGCGGACTTCGTGGAGGCCGGTGGCCTCATGGCGTACGGCGCCAGTCTTGCTGATATGTCGCGGCGAGCTGCAGCGTACGTAGACCGTATCCTCAAGGGCGTCAAACCTGCCGACCTGCCTGTGGAGCAACCCACAAAGTTTGAATTGGTCATCAACCTCAAGGTGGCGAGGGCGCTCGGCCTGACGATCCCTCAGTCGCTCTTGCTGCGAGCGGATCAGGTGATCGAGTGATTGTGCCAGAGCCTGGCGGGCACGAAGTCCGGGCGGATAGTATCCCCCCGGCCCGGGAGCGAACGAAATCAGGAAGTTAACCGGCACGATCTACTGGGCAGCCGGGGCGTATGCCGCCGCGGCCTCCCTTTTTCATCTCTACACCGCCGGCTACGGCGTGTTCGAGCCGCGTGTGCAGCGGTCGATGCACCTCCTCTTCCTAGTCCCGCTGGTCTTTCTCGCCTTTCCCTTTGGCAAGCGCTCCCCGCAGAATCGGCCGAGCGCCCCCGACTGCCTGTGGGCCGCCCTGTCCTGGCTCGCCAGTGCCTACCTCATCTGGGACGCCGACCGCCTCAACCATCGCTGGGAGGGGGCCTCGCCGGTGCTGCCGGTGGAGGTGGCGATCGGGGCAATGATGGCCGTCCTCGTCATCGAGGCCTGCCGCCGCTCGCTCTCGCCCTGGATGGCGCTCACCATCTCACTGTCGCTGGTGTACCTCGCCACCAGCCAGTGGTTCCCCGGCGTCTTCCACTTCAAGGGCTACCCGTTCGCGCGCATGGTCGAGTTCGTGTACCTCGCGGGCGACGAGGGGATGTACGGCTTCCTCACCGGCATCTCCGCTAACATCCTCTATATCTACATCCTCTTCGCCTCCGTCATGATGAAGGCCGGGGTCGGGGAGTGGGTGATCGACGTCGCGGTGCGAGCGGCGGGCTGGGCCCGCGGCGGCCCCGCCAAGATCGCGGTGATCGGCTCCGCGCTCTTCGGCACCATCTCGGGCTCGACGGTGGCCAATGTCTATGCCACGGGGTCGTTCACCATTCCCCTGATGAAGCGCGGCGGCTATCCACCGAAAGCGGCCGCCGCCATCGAGGCCATCGCGGGCACGGGCGGCCAGATCATGCCTCCGGTGATGGGGGCCGGCGTCTTCATCATGTCCGAGGTGACGGGCATCTCGTACTTCGACATCATCAAGGCGGCGGCCATCCCCGCCATCCTCTACTACGTCGGGCTCTTCGCGGTGGTGCACTTCCTCGCCCTGCGCGACGGGCTGCGCCCGGTGCCCCGGAGCGAGCTGCCCTCGTGGAAGCCGGTGCTACGGCGCGGCTACTTCGTGGTCCCGTTCGTCCTCATCGTGTACCTGCTCGCCCAGGGCTACTCGCCCACCGGCGCGGCCTTCTACACTATCGTCGCCACCTTCGTACTGTCCTTCCTGGACCGACGCACCTGGATGACGCCGCGCAAGTGCGCCGCGGCGCTGGTGGAGGCGGGCCTGAGCGCCGCCACCATCGCCGTCGCGCTGGCGGGGTCGGGCATGATCGTGGGCGTGCTCACGCGCACGGGGGCCGCGCTGGCCTTCGGCGGGGTGGTGGTGCAGGCGGCGCAGGGCGTCCTGATCGTCGCGATGGTCCTCGTCTTCCTTGTGGTCTCGGTGCTGGGCACCGGCATCCCCACCACCGCCGCCTATGTCATCGCCGTCACGGTGGGCGCGGCGGCCATGGGCAATCTCGGGGTCAGCATGCTCGCCGCGCACCTCTTCGTCTTCTACTACGCCGTCCTCTCCGATCTCACGCCGCCCGACGCCGTGACCGCCTTCGCCGCCGCGAACATCGCGGGCTCGGACATGTTCGGCACCGGCATCGAGGCCTTTCGGCTCGGCATCGCGGGCTTCCTCGTCCCCTTCGCCTTCGTGTTCCATCCGGAGCTGCTGCTCAAGGGGAGCTGGGGCGAGATCCTCGTGATGACCGGCTTCGCGGCAGTGTCGGCGACCGCGCTCGCTTCGGTGGTCGTGGGGCACAGCTGGGCGCCCATCGGCTGGGGCCTGCGCGCGGTATGCCTCGTGTCGGCGGCCATGCTGGTGACGCGCCGGTTCTCGGTGCAGGTGGCGGGACTGGCCGTCTACGCGGCGGTGCTTGGGTGGGGGATGTGGAGCCGGCGGAGCGCCCGCGCTCCCCTCACCGTCGCCTGAGCCGCGCGAGCACGGCGGCGTCGGCCGGCGGAAAGTCGTAGCGGCCGAGATCGTCGGGCGCGACCCAGGCCATCTCCTGCCCCTCGAGGGGGCGAGGCTCGCCTTCGATGGTCCCGCGATAGAAATCGATGCGCACTCGCTTGTCCGGGTACTGCCAATCCACCTCGGCCAGCCGCTCGCCAGCGGTGAAGGCGACGCCGAGCTCCTCGCGCACTTCCCGCGCGAGCGCGCGGTCGGGGGACTCGCCCGCTTCGGCCTTCCCACCGGGAAATTCCCACAGGCCCGCGAGGTGGGCGCCCTCGGGACGACGCGTAATGAGGATCTTCCCGCCCCGCTCGATGACCGCGGCGACGACCTCGATCACCTTCAACGGCGAGCCGCGCTCCGTCTGGGCGGGCGCCGCGACGCATGCTCCACACCCGCGATCCTCGCGGCTCTCATTCGATCACCTCGCCGGCGCGCCGGAGTATCGCGGGTGGCACCCGCAGCCCGAGGCCGCGCGCCACCTTCAAGTTGACCACGAGGGTGCCCTCGAACCCAAGCGACAGGAGGCCGCCCACGGGAGCGAAGTCGCGGTCCAGCGACAGCGCGGGAAGCGAGCGGGCCGCGGCGAGCGCGGCGATGCGCCCGAGCCCATCGCGACCGACACGAAGACGAAGGACCAGCACGCCCTCCGACCGCAGGCGGATCACCTCGGCGAGCACCGCGTCGATCTCCGCGGCGCTACGCAGCTCGAGCCCGCTGGGCATGAGGCCCTGGGCACGGGCACCGTCCCACGCGGCCACGAAGTCCGCCCTCGCGTCGGCCACGTCCGGATCCCAGAGGATCGCGATCCGCTTCGCCCCCGGGACGAGGTCCGGGAGAAGAGCGGACAGGGCGCCGGCCGACGATTCGGCGGCGCGGGCGGGGGCGGCGAGGCTTGCGAGCAGAGCGAGGCCGGCGCCGATGGCGGCCGCCTGGGCGGTCATGGAACGCTGGAGGCCGGATAGCTCGCGCAGTATCGCCGCATGGGGCAGGGCCGGCAGCGCGGCGCGCGCGCGGTGCACCAGGTGGCCCCGAAGTCCATGAGCGCCTGGTTCCAGTCGTAGGCGCGGCCCTTCGGCAGCAGCGCCTCCGAGAGATCCCACATCGCCTTCTGGCCGCGGAGCCGAGCCAGCCGCCGGGGGCCGAGGAAGACGCGGCCCAGGACGCGCCGAACATTCGTATCCACCACGGCGGCGTCCCGCCGAAACGCGAAGGACAGCATCGCCCCCGCCGTGTAGCGGCCGATGCCCCGCATCCCGCGCAGCGCGGCCACGTCGTGGGGGAGGCGCCCGTCGTAGCGTGCGAGGGCCTCGCGGGCGATGCCTTGCAGGTTCACGGGGCGGATGTTGTAGCCGAGGGGATACCACACGCGCCGAACCTCGGCGGGTCGGGCGCGGGCCAGGCGCTCGAGCGTGGGATAGCGCGCGAGGAACTCGTGGTACTTCGGCACGACGCGCTCCACCTGCGTCTGCTGGAGCATGATCTCCGACACGAGAATGTGATACGGGTCGGTGGTGGCGCGCCAGGGCAGGTCGCGCCGATGCTTCGCGTACCAGCCAAGCAGGGCGCGCTGGAAGCGGCGGCGAAGGGCGACGGGCGGCCGGGCGGGCGCGGACACGGCGGCATTCTGAAGGCTTCCGCGCGCCGCCGCAAGTTGACATCGCTCACGGCGCCATCAACAATGACGGCATGCCGAGCGCGCCCGCCGCCGCCGAGCAGTACCGCGCCGTGCGCGAGGCCGCCGGCCTCATCGATCGCTCCGCCGTCGGCAAGGCGGAGGTCGAGGGCCGCGACCGCGCGAGCTTCCTCCAGGGCATGCTCAGCAATGACGTGAAGGCCCTCGCGCCGGGGCAGGGTTGTCCGGCCGCGTTCCTCGACGCCCACGGCAAGGTGATGGCGCTGCTCCATGTCTATGCCCTCCCCGACCGCATCCTGCTGGAGCTGCCGCCGGGGCTCACGCAGAAGACGCTGCTCCTGCTGGACAAGTACCTGATCTCCGAGAAGGCGTCCTTCGAGCCGATGGACGAGGCCTGGGCCGTGCTCTCCCTGCAGGGGCCGGGCGCGCCCGCGCTACTGGCCGCCACGGCCGGACGCGCGCTCGATCTCGCTCCGCACGCCCACGTCGAGGCGACCCTGGCGGGCGCGGACGCGCGGATCGTCCAGCGCGCCGAGTTCGGCGCGCTCCCCGGCTATTTCGTCTGGACGGCGTCATCACACGCCGCCGGCATCCGGGCGGCGCTCCTCGCGGCGGGCGCCAGGCTCGTCGAGCCCGAGGTCGCCGAGATACTCCGCGTGGAGGCGGGCGTGCCCGCGTACGGGCAGGACGTGGACGAGTCCGTGCTGCTCCCCGAGACGGGGCTCGAGCAGGTGGTGAGCTATACCAAGGGCTGCTACATCGGCCAGGAGCTGGTGGCGCGCGTGAAGTACCGCGGCCACGTCAATCGCGCGCTGACCGGGCTCCGGCTCGAGGGCGAGCGGGTGCCGGCGCCGGGTGCGACCATCGTTACCGGTGACCGCGAGAGTGACCGCGAGATCGGTCGCGTCACCTCCGCTGTGCACTCGCTCGCCCTCGGGGCTCCGATCGCCCTCGGCTATGTCCGTCGCGAGCATCGGGAGCCCGGCGAGGTCGTGTCCGTCCGGGTGGGGGACGATCTCGTTCCCGGCCGCGTCTCGGTCCTTCCCTTCATCTAGCCGTCGCCCACACGCCCGAGGAGCCCGCGCCCTGAACGAGAACCGGCTGGCCCGCGAGACGAGTCCCTACCTCCTGCAGCACCGGCACAACCCGGTGGACTGGTATCCGTGGGGTGAGGAAGCCTTCGCCCGGGCGCGCGCCGAGGACCGGCCGCTGCTCCTCTCCGTCGGCTACTCGGCGTGCCACTGGTGTCACGTCATGGAGCGCGAGTCGTTCGAGAATCCCGAGATCGCGGCGCTGATGAACTCGCTCTTCGTCAACGTTAAGGTCGACCGCGAGGAGCGGCCGGACGTCGATCAGATCTACATGCAAGCCGTGCAGGCGATGACCGGGCACGGCGGCTGGCCCATGACGGTGTTCCTCACGCCGGAAGGTGTGCCGTTCTACGGCGGGACGTACTTTCCCCCCGAGGATCGGCAGGGGATGCCCGCCTTCCCCCGGGTGCTCCAGGGCGTCGCGACCGCCTATCGCGACAAGCGCGGCGAGGTGGCCGAGTCCGGCCGACAGCTGCTCGAGCAGATGCGGCAGGGCGAGCGGCTGCGCGCGTCCGCGACCGTCCTCACCGACGAGGTCCTCCTCGCCGCGTTCCAGGGCGTCTCGGGGCAGTTCGACGAGCGCGACGGCGGCACCGCGGGCGCGCCGAAGTTCCCCCAGCCCATGATCTGGGAGTCGGTGCTGCGGTTCTGGCGGCGCACCGGCAACCCTCGGGCGCTGGACATGGTCGAGCACACCCTTACGCGCATGGCGCGGGGCGGGATGTACGACCAGCTCGGCGGGGGCTTTCACCGCTATTCGGTCGACGCCCACTGGCTGGTCCCGCACTTCGAGAAGATGCTCTACGACAACGCCCAGCTCGCGCGTCTCTACCTGCACGCCTGGCTTGCCACCGGCAACGCCGAGCTCCGCCGCGTCACCGAGGAGACCCTCGATTATCTCCTACGGGAGATGCGGCATCCGGCCGGCGGCTTCTTCTCCGCCCAGGACGCGGATTCCGAAGGGGTCGAGGGAAAGTTCTTCGTGTGGACGGCGGACGAGCTGCGGGCGGCCCTGGGCGACGAGGCGGTCGCGCGCGTGGCCCTGGCGTACTGGGGCGTCGACGCCGGCCCCAACTTCGAGGGCCACAGCATCCTCCACGTTCCGCGGCCGCCGAAGGAGATCGCCGAACGCCACGGCCTCAGCGAGGAGGCGCTGGCCGAGGTGATCGCGCGGGCCCGCCGCACGCTCTATCCCCTCCGGGAGCGGCGCGTGCACCCGGGGCTCGACGACAAGGTGCTCGCCGCCTGGAATGGCCTCGCCCTCGCCGCCTTCGCCGAGGCGGGACGCGCCCTCGGTCGCGCCGACTATCTCGAGGCGGCGGTGGCGAGCGCTCGATTCCTCACGACGGCGATGGTCCGCGAGGGGCGGCTCCAGCGCTCGTGGAAGGACGGCGAGGCCCGCATCCGCGGCTACCTCGAAGACCATGCCCTCGTGGGCCTCGGGCTCCTCGCCACCTACGAGGCCACGTTCGATCGCCGCTGGCTGGACGCGGCGCGCGGGCTCGCCGACGCGGCCCTCACCCTGTTCTGGGACGCCGAAGCGGAGGCCTTCTTCGACACCGGCAGCGACCAGGAAGCCCTGGTCGTGCGCCCACGAAGCCTCTTCGACAACGCCGTGCCCAGCGGCACCTCGGTGGCGATCGAGCTGCTGCTTCGCCTGGCCGCGCATACCGGCGAGGCGTCGTACGAGAAACAGGCGCTCCGGGCTCTCCGGCCCATGGCCGACGTGATGGCTCGATATCCGACCGGCTTCGGACGCTACCTCGCAGCGCTGGACTTCCATCTGGGACCGGTGGCCGAGGTGGCGCTGGTCTGGCCGGCCGGGGCCGGGCCCGCGGGGCCTCTCCTCGACACCGTGTTCGGGTGCTACCTGCCGAACCGCGTGGTGGCGGGCGCGGCGGAGGGCGCTGCGGACATACAGGGTCTACCGCTCCTGGAAGGCAAGCGCGCGGAGGGCGGGCGCGTCACCGCCTACGTGTGCCGGAAGTACGTGTGCCAGGCGCCGACCACGGACCCGGAGGCCCTCGCCCGCCAGCTTGACGGTGGGGTATAATCGGCCAGCGACGCGGGGGGAGGTTTCCTGAGAACCGGGTGCGGCCCGGGACCCCTCGAACCTGATCTGGATAATCCCAGCGAAGGGAACGCGACGCGAGCGTGACGACCCGACCGCACCCGACGAGGTGCGGTTTTTTGCTTTCGAGGCGGCGATGACGATCACCGTCAACGGCGAGCCGATGGAGCTGCCCGAGGGGCTGACCATCGACGGGCTGCTCGGCCAGCTCAAGGTCCGGCGCGAGTACACCGCGGTGGCGCTGAACCGCGAGGTGTGGCCGAAGTCGCGCTATGCCGAGACCGTGCTGAAGGACGGCGACCGCGTGGAGATCGTCCGGCCAATGGGAGGCGGCTGACATGTACGACACATCGCTCTGGCTGGGGGGCAAGGAGTTCAAATCCCGTCTCATCGTGGGGACGGGCAAGTACCCGTCGTTCGATAACATGCGGGAGGCGATCGAGGCCTCCGGCGCCGAGATCGTCACGGTGGCGGTGCGCCGGGTGAGCCTGCCGGGGCAGGGGGAATCGCTGCTCGACTTCATCGATCCCAAGCGCTACACGCTGCTGCCTAACACCGCCGGCTGCTACACCGCCGACGAGACGGTGCGGACGTGCTACCTCGCCCGCGAGGCGGGTCTCGGGACCATGGTGAAGCTCGAGGTGATCGGCGACGCGCGCACGCTGTTCCCCGACGTGATCGGGCTCCTCGAGGCCACCCGGATCCTCGCCAAGGACGGGTTCACCGTGCTCCCGTACACCAACGACGACCCCATCATGTGCAAGAAGCTCGAGGACGCGGGCGCCGCCGCCGTGATGCCGCTGGGCGCGCCCATCGGCTCGGGCCTCGGCATCCGCAATCCCTACAACCTGAAGCTCATCCTGGAGGCGGTGACGGTGCCGGTCATCGTCGACGCGGGCGTAGGCACCGCGTCCGACGCCGCCATCGCCATGGAGCTCGGCTGCGACGGCGTACTCATGAACACCGCCATCGCGGGCGCCAAGGATCCGGTGGCCATGGCCAACGCCATGCGGCTCGGCGTCGAGGCGGGGCGCCTGGCCTTCAAGGCCGGCCGCATCGGCAAGAAGCTCTACGCCACCGCGTCCTCGCCCCTCGAGGGCGTACCCGACTGGAGCACGAGCTGAGCGGCGGACCCGGCTTCGCCCTCTACCTCGTCACCGACAGGAAGCAGTCGCGCGGGCCCCTCCCGGAGGTGGTGGAGGCCTGCCTCGAGGCCGGGCTCCGCGGAGTCCAGCTACGCGAGAAGGACCTCCCGGTCCGCGATCTCCTTGCCCTCGCCTTGGGCCTGCGCGAGTCGACGGGCCGGCGCGGCGCCCGCCTCATCGTGAACGACCGCGCGGACGTGGCCCTGGCCGCCGGGGCGGACGGCGTGCAGCGCACGCACGAGTCGCTCCCCGTGGCGATCTTGCGGAGGATCTATCCCGCCGGGCTCGTCGGAGCCTCCGTGCACTCGCCGGCGGACGCGGCCGCCGCCGTGGACGAGGGCGCCGATTTCCTCGTCTTCGGACCCGTGTACGACACGCCGTCCAAGCGCGCTTACGGGCCGCCGCAGGGTCTGGAGGCGCTCCGTCGCGTGGCCGGCGAGTCCCCGCGGCCGGTCCTGGCCATCGGCGGCATCACGCCGCCCCGGGTGCGCGAGGTGCTGGCGACGGGCGCGGCCGGCGTCGGCGTGATCTCGGCCATCCTCGCTGCCGAGCGTCCGGCGGATGCGACGCGCGCCTTCCTGGACGCGCTCGGACGCGCCTGATACGATCGCCCGGAAAGGATACGCCATGACCGATAGCGCCCGGCTCAAGCGAGAGATCTGCGAGGCCATCGACCGCCGCGCCGACGACATCATCCGGCTGGGCGAAACCATCCGCCGCCACCCCGAGCTGGGCTTCAAGGAGTTCAAGACCGCCCGTCTGGTCGAGGAGACACTGAAGGCGCTCGGGCTGTCGCCCAAGACGGGGCTGGCCATCACGGGTGTTCGGGCGGAGGCGCGCGGGAACGCCGATGGCCCCACCTTCGCTCTGCTGGGCGAGCTGGACGGGCTCGTGGTCGCGGGGCATCCGGTGGCGGATCCCGAGACCGGCGCCGCGCACGCGTGCGGCCACAACGCGCAAGTGGCGGGGCTCCTCGGCGCGGCCATGGGCCTGCTCGACGCCAAGGCCTTCGCGCATTTCGCCGGGCGCGTGGTGTTCTTCGCGGTGCCGGCCGAGGAGTACGGCGACGTCCAGTGGCGCGTCGAGCAGGCGCGCGCGGGACGGCTCGAGTTCCTCGGCGGCAAGCCGGAGCTGATGCGGCTCGGCCACTTCGACGATGTGGACCTGGCGATGATGATCCACACCACGCCCCAGCCCGAGATGCGGAAGGCGGGCGTGTCCGCCTCGAACAACGGCTGCATCGTGAAGACCGTGCGCTACATCGGCCGCGCGGCGCACGCGGGGGGCGCGCCGCATCTGGGGATCAACGCCCTCTACGCCGCCAACATCGGGCTGGCCGCCATCAACGCGGTGCGAGAGACCTTCCGCGACGAGGATTCCATCCGCGTGCACCCCATCATCACCCACGGCGGCAGCCAGGTGAACGTGGTCCCGGGCGAGGTGCGCATCGAGACCTACGTGCGCGGCCGGTCGGTGGAGGCCATCCTCGACGCGAATCAGCGCGTCGATCGCGCGCTGCGTGCCGGGGCCCTCGCCCTCGGCGCCACCGTGGAGATCGAGACCCTCCCCGGCTATCTGCCGCTGTTCAACCATGCCGGGATGGCGGAGCGCTTCGTGGCCAATGCCGGGGAGGCGCTGGGGGCGGATCAGGTCACCCAGACGGGCCACCGCAGCGGCTCCACCGACATGGGGGACATCTCCCACGTGATGCCGACCCTGCACCCCTACATGGGCGGCGCCTCCGGCAGCGGGCACGGCGCCGACTACGCCATCGCCGATCCCCGGCTCGCCTATGTGGAGCCCGCCAAGCAGCTGGCCCTGATGGCGGTCGACATGCTGGCTGACGGCGCCGCCGGCGCGCGCCGGGTCCTGGCCGCCGAGAAGCCCCGGATGACGCGCGAGGCCTATCTCGCCTTCCAGCGGAAGATCGCGCGCGTCGAAGTGTACGACGGCGCGACGGCGTAGTCGGCGGAGCGGGGGCGTCCGGAAAGAGAGCGGGCGCCGAGGTGGAAGATCACCTCGACGCCCGGGACGTCTACAGTGCGGTGCGACTCAGCGCTTGCGGCGAACGAGTTCCGCGGCGCCGGTGGCCATCAGACCGGAACCGAGGAGGAGCAGGGCGGCCGGGGCCGGAACACCGGTCGGGGGCGCGACATCGCCCCGACGGCCAAACTGCAGGTCGTCAACCTCGATGCCCCCGCCGGCGCCGCTTGTCACCCGGATGGCGGAGATGCCGCCCGAATGGGTCGCGCCGTAGAAGCGGTCGTCCGCGATCGTCCCGCTGAAGGAGCCGTCGGCGTGATCGCCCCCCACGGTACCGAGCGACGCGCCGTTCTGGTCGAAGGCCTCGAAAACGATCGAATTCACCCCATCGGTCCACACGATTCCCACGGCGTCAGGAAGCGATCCGCCGAGTGCCGCGGCGTTGAAGGTGAACGTGACACCCGTGGCACCGGCGCCGTTGAACCACGTGTCGCAAGCGGCAACCGCACAGCCTCCCGCCGACCCGACCTGATCGATGATCGAACCGCTGAACCCGGAGAGGGTCGTGAGGTTCCCGGTGCTGCTGGTCACGCCGGGAGTGTTGGCGATCGTGTGGTCGTCGAAGGTCTCCAGGTGGAAATAGTTAAGTGTGCCCCCCGCGAAGGGGCTCGATGCCCCGAACGTCGTGTAGGCACTCGGACCGAGGAGGGCCGCCTGGACCCCAGCCGAGCTCCCGAGAACCAGGGCCAGTGCAGCCAGAGCGCTCAATGCGATAGTATCATTCGGACGGATCCTCCTCGATGAACGATAGTTATAGGTATGGAACATGCACGACGTTGGCCTAAAGGCAACGCGCATGCCATTCGCTAAGTATTGGAAATCATGAGGCCGGTCGAACACCGCACGAGCGAAGTGTAAAGCGACGACTACACCGCTCAGACTCGCAGCAGGAAGAGATACGTCACGGTGACGGACAGGTTGTTGAAGGCGTGCGCCAGGATGCCGGGCCAGAGGCTTCGCGAGTGCTCGTACACCAGCGCCCACAGCACGCCGGAGAGGAAAACCGAAGCGAAGCCGGCGAAGCCGTAGCCGTGCGCGGCAGCGAAGAGGCACCCACTCGCCACGGCGGCGAGCGGCGCACCGGTCACCGTCCGGAGGGTGCCATACAGGAGGCCGCGGAACGTCAGCTCCTCCACGAAGGGCGTCCAGATCACGGTGTCCAGCGTGCCGAGCGCGATCAGCCACGGCGGATCCCACAGGAGATCCTCGGGAAGGCCGTCGGCCCAGTGCGACTCGATGCCGAGCGCGCTCACCGCCGCCCCGATCCCACTCTCGGCGGCCGCGCCCACGCCGGCGAGGATGAGGGCGAGCGCGAGGAAGCCGCGCCACGCCCCGGGGGACGACGCCAGGCCGAAGGTGTGGGCGAAGGACTCTCCGCGCGCGCGCAGGTAGGCAATCGTCCAGATCAGCACGGGCAGGCCGGCGAGGAACGCGGCGAAGCGGATCAGGGTGCTGGCCTCGGGCACGAGCATGATGACGGCGAGCGTGAGGCCGAGCAGTCCCAGCACGCCGCGAACGACGAGGGCGTAGCCGTCCCCGAATCCCCACGGCGGCGGCAGCGGCGCCCGTCCGCCGACCGGCGGGGACCCCCGCCGCCACATGGCCACCAGGAGGGCCAGCGTGGCGAGGATCACCACTCCCTGCGCGACGCTCAGCGCGCGCCAGCGCGCGAACAGCGAGCGGCCGCGCGCCACGATGTCGGCGTCCGCCCGCTCGGCAGTGGCGCCGTCGCCGATCTTGCCGGCGAGGCGAGCGACCAGTCGGTCGGTGAACCAGTTCACGGGGTAGTCGGAACGGAGGCGCGCGATCATCTCGCGCCCTTCCTCCGTGTCCAGCGCGCCGGCCCCGTAGGCCGCGGTCACCCAGTCGGCGCGGACGGCGCCGGGAGCCGGCGGATCGCCTGCCTCGGCCTGGAGGATGGCGTAGTAGAACTCGGCGTCGCCGCCGTCCGCGATCTCGAGCAGCTCCTCGTACCACTGAATCGGCTCCTCGAGCGAGTCGTCGCCGCCCGCGAGAATCGCGTAGAGCCATTGCTCCCAGGCCGGCAGCGTGGGCAGGGCGGCGCGCACGTCGAGCTCGCGGCCGACGAGACGCTCGAGCGCCTCGGCGGGACGGTCCAGCGACTCCACGGGCGAGCCGCGCCAGGGCGCCGCGTAGACACCGAGCAGAAGCGCCGCCAGCACCGTGCACACCGCGGTGAACCACCGAGAGAAGTAACGGGAGGGCGGAGGGAACAGGACGGCGGGGACGTCGTCCGAGGACGGACCGATCATGCGGGCGCAGTATAGCATCGGTATAATCGCGCCATGTACGGCGCCGCCGACGTCGATCATCCCCGGCGCATCGTGTGCCTGAGCGCGGACCACGCGGAGATCTGTCACGCCCTCGGGGCGGGCGCGCGCGTGGTGGGCGTCCCCGGCACCGCGCGGCGGCCGCCCGAGGCGCGCGAGACGACCCGCGTGGGCGGCTTCACCAGCTTCCGCGTAGACCGGATCCTCGAGCTCGAGCCCGACCTCGTCCTTGCCTTCTCCGATCTGCAGGCCGACGTCTCCGCCGAGCTGATCCGGGCGGGGCGGACCGTGCTGTGCACCAATCAGCGCTCCGTCGACGAGATCTTCGGCGCCATCCTGCTCGTGGGCGGCGCGCTTGGCCTGACCGAGCGGGCGCGCGCCCTCGTCCAGGACATGCGCGACGAGATCCGGCAGGTGCGGGAGTACTCGAGCGTGTGGCCCGACCGCCCGCGCGTCTACTTCGAGGAGTGGCCGGATCCCCTCATAGCCGGCATTCGGTGGGTGTCGGAGATCGTCGAGCTTGCCGGAGGCCGCGACGTGTTTCCCGAGCTACGCCGGCAAGCGGGCGCCCAGGCCCGCGTGGTGGACATCGCCGAGGTAGCGCGCCGGGATCCCGAGATCGTCCTGGCCTCGTGGTGCGGAAAGCCCGTGGACGTCGAGGCCATTCGCGCCCGGGCCGGCTGGGAGCAGGTCAGCGCGGTGAAGAGCGGCGAGATCCACCCGCTGGACGGGGCTGATATCCTGAGTCCAGGGCCCGCCGTGCTGGCCGGCCTCCGGCAGATCCACGAGATCGTCCAGGCCTTCATGACCCGGTCCAGAAACGTTTGAACCGGACCTCGAGTTCAGTCTGTTCTCATCGCTCGTAACCATTTGAATCAGTACTCACGATTCTCATAGTCACTCCGCATCGTCTCGCGTAGGAATCGCGTCACAAAAAGTGGAAGGCGCGAGAGAGCCGGGTGCTAGGATGGGTCCTCCTCGAGACCTCACGGAGACTGAAAACATGCTGGTGCGTCCGGAACGATTCTTCGCCGACAAGTTCGGCCTGAGCGCATCCGTCACCGAGCGACTCCTGGGCGGCACGCTCGCCCGGCGCGTCGACCACGCCGATCTCTATCTCGAGTACCGGGTCAGCGAGGAGCTGGTCCTCGAGGAGGGGGCGGTGAAGAAGGCCTCCCGCCACGTCAGCCAGGGTGCGGGCGTGCGGGCCCAATCGGGTGAGCGCACCGGCTATGCGCACACCGACGACCTCGCGCTCCCGAACCTCGAGGAAGCGGTCCGCCAGGCGCGGGCCATCGCGGACAGCGCCGGCGATTCGGCGGTGGTCCCCGTGATCGCCGACGCCCGCCCCCACGACCTGTACTCGCTCCCCGAGCCGCCTCTCGCCACCGACGTGCACGCCAAGGTGGCGCTGCTCCGCGACATCGACGCGGCCGCTCGAGCCGCGGATCCGCGCGTGAAGCAGGTGATCGCGAGCCTGGGCAGCGAGGACGTGGTGGTGCTGATCGCCGGGCCCGCGGGCTGGACCACGGGCGACGTGCGGCCGCTCACTCGGCTCAACGTGACGGTGATCGCCGAGGACAACGGCAAGCGGGAGATCGGCAGCTTCGGTGGTGGTGGGCGCGTGGGCTTCACCTTCTTCCAGGAGAGCGAGCGCTGGCGGCGCTTCGCGGGCGAGGCGGTACGCCAGGCCGTGCTCAAGCTCGGCGCGGTGGAAGCGCCCGCCGGCACCATGACGGTGGTGCTCGGCCCGGGCTGGCCCGGCATCCTGCTCCACGAAGCGGTGGGCCACGGATTAGAGGGCGATTTCAATCGAAAAGGCACCTCGGCCTTCTCCGGCAAGCTCGGCCAGAAGGTCGCCTCCGAGCGCGTCACCGTGGTCGACGACGGGACCATCGCGAACCGACGGGGCTCGCTCAACGTGGATGACGAGGGCGTGCCCACCCGTCGCAACGTCCTCATCGAGAAGGGGATCCTGCGCGGCTACATGCAGGACCGTCTCAATGCGCGGCTGACGGGGCAGGAGCCCACCGGCAACGGCCGCCGCGAATCGTACGCCCACCCGCCGCTGCCGCGCATGACCAACACGTTCATGCTCGCGGGCGAGGACGATCCCGCCGACATCATCCGGTCGGTCGATCACGGGCTCTACGCCGTCAACTTCGGGGGCGGGCAGGTCGACATCACCAGCGGCAAGTTCGTTTTCTCCGCGAGCGAGGCGTATCTGATCGAGGGCGGCCGCGTCACCGCGCCGGTCAAGGGCGCCACCCTCATCGGCAACGGGCCCGATGCCCTCACGCGGGTGAGCCGCGTGGGAAGCGACCTCGCCCTCGATGAAGGCGTGGGCACCTGCGGCAAGGACGGCCAGTCGGTGCCGGTGGGCGTGGGGCTGCCGACGATACGCATCGACGGCATCACGGTGGGAGGCACCCAGGTTTGAGCGGGGCCCGGCTCGACCTTCTGGGCGACGTCCTCGAGCGGGCGCGCGGCAAGGGCGCCACCGAGGCGGATGCCTTCGTGGTCGAGGACCAGTCGTTCTCGGCGCAGGTGCGGATGGGGCAGGTGGACACGGTCAAGCACGCGCGCGATCAGCACCTCGCCCTCCGGGTCTTCGTGGGCCGCGCCGCCGCCGCCGCATCCACGTCGGATCTCTCGCGCGAGTCGCTGGGCCGCCTGGTGGACGAGGCGGTCACCCTCGCCCGCGTCACCGCGCCCGATCCGCTGTCCGGCCTCGCCGATCCCGCCGCGCTCGCACGCGGGACGCGCGACCTTGGCCTGGACGATCCGGGTGGTCACGACCTCACCCCCGAGGCCAAGATCGACCTGGCGCGCCGCTGCGAGGCCGCCGCGCTGGGCTTCGACCCGCGCATCACCAACTCCGAGGGCGGCGACTTCGGCGACGGTCACGCGCGCTACGCCTACGCGACCAGCCACGGCTTCACCGGCGAGTACCGGTCCTCCTCGTTCAGCCTGTCCGCCTCGCCGCTCGCCACCGCCGACGGCAAGATGCAGCGGGACGGCTGGTATCACGTCACGCGCAAGCGCGCCGACCTGGACGCGCCCGAGGCGATCGGCCGGACCGCCGCGCAGCGCGCCCTGCGCCGGCTGGGCGCGCGGCGGGTGAAGACCGCCGAGGTGCCGGTGATCTTCGATCCTCAGATGGCGTCGACCCTGATCCGCCACATCGCGGGCGCCGCGTCCGGGCCGTCGCTCTACCGCGGGGCCAGCTTCCTCCTCAACCGACTGGGCGAAGCCATCGCGGCCCCGTCGATCACCATCGTGGACGACGGCACCATGCCGGGAGCGCTGGGGTCGCGGCCCTTCGACGGCGAGGGGCTGCCCACGCAGCGCACCGTGCTGGTGGACCGGGGCGTTCTCGCCTCCTATCTCCTCGACAGCTATAGCGGCCGCAAGCTGGGGCTGCCGTCCACGCATCACGCCGCCCGCGACGGCAGCGGCGTGAGCGTCTCGACCACCAATCTCTACCTGGCGGCCGGGACGGAGAGCCCCGAGGCGCTCATCCGGAGCGTGAAGAGCGGGCTCTACGTGACCGAGCTCATCGGCTTCGGGGTCAACGGCGTCACCGGTGACTACTCGCGCGGGGCGGTGGGGCTCTGGATCGACCACGGCGAGCTCGCCTACCCGGTGGAGGAGATCACGGTAGCCGGCAATCTGCTCGAGATGTTCCGCGCGGTGGAGGGAGTTGGCAACGACCTCGTGTTCCGGGACCGTACCGCCGCGCCGACGCTGCTCATCGGCCGCATGGTCGTGGCCGGAGATTAGGAGCCGCCATGATCGTCGACACCCACTGCCACCTGCACGACGCCGCCTTCGGTGACGTGCGGGCCACCCTCGCGCACGCACTGGAGTTCGACGTCTGGGGCGTGATCGCGGTCGGGTGCGATCCCGCGAGCAACGTGCGCACCCTCGCGGCGGCGGTGGGGCATCAGAAGCTGGTGTGGCCGGCGCTGGGCTTCCATCCCGAGTGGGACAAGCTGACCGATGCGGATCTCGAGACGGTGGAGGCCCAGGTGAGCGAGCATCACGCTCGCCTCGTCGCCCTCGGCGAGGTCGGGCTGCCGTGGTACGCGCTCGAGGGCGCCGCCGACGCGGCCGGGCTGATGGCTCGCGGGCGCGCGCGCCTGGGCCGCCTGCTGCGGCTGGCCACGCGCTTCGACCTGCCGGTGGTGCTGCACGCCCCGCACGGCGCGGCGGCGGACGCGCTCGAGGCGCTCCGCGTGGCCGGCGTCGAGCGCGCGGTGTTCCACTGGCACAAGGCCTCCGCCGAGGTGACGGCCGCCATCGTGGACGCCGGGCACTTCATCTCGGTCACCCCGGAAGTCGTGTACCGCGAGCGCGACCGCGAGCTGGTGGAGGGGGTGCCTCTCGACTCCCTCCTCGTCGAGAGCGACGCGCCCTGGCCGTACAAGGGCGAGTTCGAGAATACGACGTCCGGGCCCTGGATGGCGTCGCGGGTGGCGGAGGAGGTCGCCAAGATCAAGCGACTCCCTGTCGAGGAGACGATGTACCGCCTCAGCGTGAATGCCTGCCGTCTCTTCCATCTCGTCTGGGCCTGAGGCCGTCCGCCCCGCCGTACAGCCGTTCACCCTCGAGGTGGGCGGCTTCCCCGTTGTCGGTGTCTTGCACTTGCCGGCGGCGCCGCGGGCGCCGGTGGTCGTGGCGTGTCACGGGCTGGGGGCTTCGAAGGACAGCGACAAGTATCTCTTGCTGAGCCGGCTGCTGCCGGAGGTCGGCCTGGCGCTGGCCCGCTTCGACTTCCGGGGCGCGGGCGAGTCGGGCGGCTCGTACCGGGACGCCACTACCGCGAGCCGCATCGCGGATCTCGAGGCGGTGCTCGCGCATCTCGCGGAGCATCCAGGCCTGTCGGGGCGCGTCGGTCTTCTGGGCTCGAGCATGGGGGGCTTCGTCGCCTGGCACGTCGCCCATCGCCGCATCCAGTCGGGCGCGGCGCCGCTCCCGGTGGTAAGTTGGAACGCGCCCGCGGACCTGGAGTCCCTGGAGGCCCGGGAGATGTCCGAGGCCACCGGTCTGGGGCCGGCTCTGGTCGCCGAGGTGCGGACGGGCCGGCTGGCCAACGCCCCGAGCGGAGTCAGCCACGCGCTGGTGGTGCAGGGGGAGGCGGACGAGGTGGTGAGCCCGGCCCATGGCCGGCGGCTGTTCGAGTGCGCGCGCGAGCCGCGGGCCCTGCACCTGATCCCGGGGGCCGATCACCGCCTCACCGACCCGACGCACCGGCTCGAGGCCGTGAGCCGCAGCCGGCGCTGGATGACGCAGCACCTGGGAGAGTGAGCGACGATGATCAACCGGCAGCGGCTGACCGAGGAGTTCCTGGAGCTCACGTCCATCCCGAGCCTCTCCCGGCAGGAGGGAAAGGTCGCGCGGCGGCTCGAGTCCATCTTGAAGGACATGGGCGCCAGCGTGGAGGTGGACGGGGCGGGGGAGCGGGTCGGCGGCGATACCGGCAATATCCTCGCCCGCTTCACCGGCAACACGCCCGGCGCGCCCGCCTTCCTGCTGTCGGGTCACATGGACACCGTCGGGCCCGCGGCCCATGTCCGGACCATCGTCGACGGCGACATCATCCATACCGACCACACGAGCGTGCTGGGCGGTGACGACAAGGCCGGGCTCGTGGCCATCTTCGAGGCCATCCGGGTGCTGCGCGAGCGCGCGCTGCCCCACGGCGACCTTGAAGTGGTTATTACCATCTGTGAGGAGACAGGGCTCCTCGGCGCGAAGCATTTCGACACCGCCCGCTTGCGCGCGCGCCGTGGTCTCGTGCTCGACGTGGACGGCGTCAACGAGCTCGTCACGCGCGCGCCTGCCGCCAACCGGCTGTCCTTCACGGTGCACGGCCTCGAGGCCCATGCCGGCATCTGCCCCGAGCGCGGCATCAGCGCGGTGCAGGTCGCCAGCGAGGCGATCGCGGGCATGCGGCTGGGTCGGGTCGACGCCGAGACCACCGCGAATCTCGGCGTAATGCACGGCGGCCTCGCCACCAACATCGTGCCGAGCCAGGTCGTGGTGCGCGGCGAGACGCGGAGCCTGTCCGAGGCCAAGCTGGCCGCCCAGACCGAGCACATGCGCTCGCGCTTCGAGGAGGCGGTGGCCCGCCACGCCGTGACCCTCGAGGGCCGAGAGCACCGGGCCCGGGTGGACGTGCAGGTGGAGCGCCAGTATGAGCGGCTCAGCATCGGCGACGATGCCACGATCGTCCGGCTCGTCGGCGACGCCGCCCGCGCGCTGGGCCGGGTCTGCCCCACGCGGTCCACCGGCGGCGGCTCGGACGCCAACGTCTTCGTCACCCACGGAATCGAGGTGGCCAATCTCGCGTGCGGGATGCGGGATATCCACACCGTCAACGAGTGGGTGAACGTGAAGGATCTGGTCGCTACGGCCGAGCTGGTGCTGGAGACGGTGCGGGCCAACGCCCGAGCGTCCTGACGCGCTGCGTCGGCGTGCCGTGCTCGCTGGCTCGCGCCTCGTCCGTACGCTATCCTGATTCCCCGGAACAGCGGGGAGGCTTCGACAGGAGGCAGTCCATGCGTGGATCGCTCGCGATCGGAATACTCGCGGCGCTGCTGGTCTTCCCCCTTGGCCAGGCGGGCGCTCAGACGTCGGTGACCCTGCCGCCCGCGGCGCCCCCTCCGATTCCTCCCGCGCTCGTTCCCGGGCCGGGCACACCCAATCCATTCGCGAGTCTGCCCAATCCCGGCTCCACCCGATTCCAGCAGGGCGTGGCCAATCCCCAGAACAACCCCCATCCCATGCTCCCCTGGGGCGACGGGCAGATCGGCGGAGAGCGCTACGGGCAGGTGATTCGATACTGGGAGCAGCGGGCGCAGGTCGTGGAGAACGTCATCCTCGTGGTCATCACCCCGGAGGAAGAGGCCACGCCCGAAGCCAAACCCGAGGCGCCCCCCGAGACCAAGCCCGAGACATCGCCACAGGTGCAGCCCGCCGCCCAGCCGGCGACGATCCGCGCCACCGATGCGCGCATCGCGAAGGCGCCGCAGCCGCAGTCGATCACGGTACCCGCCTCATGGATCATCGAGACCACGCGCGGCTACATCCATCTGCCGCGCTGGGTCCTGCAGGAGCGCGGCGGCGACCGCTATCAGTGGGCTCTGGTCGGCGCCTGGTTCCAGCCTCGCTGAGCCCGACGTTCGCGGTCTAGCGCGCGTGGGCGAGCTGGTTCAGGAAAAGATCGGCGACCTCGTCCTGGACCACGCCGCGCCGCGCGGGCCCGCGCGGCGGCACCCGCTGCTCCTCGTCCACGGCATGAACGGGGGTAGCTGGTATCTGCGCTCCTACCTCGAGGGGGCGGCCGCCGCCGGATGGGACGCGTGGGCGGTGAACCTGCGCGGTCACTGGGGAAGCCGGCCCGTGGCCGACTTCGGCCGTGTCTCCGTGCTCGACTACGTCCAGGACGTGCGCGATTGCCTCGCCGCCCTGGGCCCTGCGGTGGTGCTGGGCCACTCCATGGGAGGGCTCATCGCCCAGAAGATCGCCGAGGAAGGCCTGGCCCGGGCCGCGGTGTTCCTGACGAGCGCGCCGCCGCGGGGTATCGTGGTGCTGCGCTGGGCCGTGCTGAGCCGGATGTGGAAGCACGTGGGCCTCATCTTTCGCAGCCGGCCCTTCCTGCCGACGCGGGAGGACGCGGCCGCGCTGATCGCCAATCGCCTTCCTCGCGAGATGGCCGCGCGTCTCTACCCGCAGCTCGTGCCCGAATCGGGGCGCGCCGCGCGCCAGCTCGCGCTGGGCGCCATCAAGATCGATTCGGCCCGCGTGCGTTGCCCGGTACTGGTGGTCGGGGCGGAGCACGACGTCATTACGCCGGCGTCGGTGCAGCGGAAGATCGCATCCAGGTACGCCGCGACCTACCTCGAGGCGGCGGGCCACGCCCACATGCTCATGCTCGAGGATGGCTGGGAGCGTCCCCTCGACGCCATCCTCGCCTGGATGGATCGGTCGGTGCCTCGCTAGTGCACTGTCCGGAAAGTTCGATACCCACCCTGAGTGACGTAGTCTGGGGGGCATGGGGACACGAACGCGCCGTCGGGAAAGGGAGTCCGGGTGGCCCGAACCAGAGGTGGTGATTCGGTTGTCGCCCCCGGAGCGCCGGGTGTTGCGACATTTGTGTCGTGCCGGCCGGACCGGGGCATGGGTCGCCGTGCGGGCCCGGTGCGTGTTGCTGGCGGCCCAGGGGCTGGGGACACGAGCGATTGCGCGCAGTGTAGGCCGAGCGCCGCACTGGGTGCGCCGCTGGCGAGAACGGTTCGCACGGGATCGGTTGAACGGGTTGGTGGACACCCCGCGCGCCGGGCGGCCCGCCCGCTTTTCCCCCCGAAGAACGCCATGACATCGTCTCGATGGCGTGTAGTCCCCGCGCGGAGCTCTGGGGGGCCCACACTCACTGGGCTATCCGACCGCTCGCCCGGGCTGCGATGCAGTGGGGGTTCGTCCGCCGCATCGGCAAGAGCACGGTGCACCAATGGCTGAAGGACGCCGACCTCAAGCCCCACCGCGTCCGCCGCTGGCTGCACAGTCCCGATCCCGACTTCCGGACGAAGGTGCGCCGCGTCGTCCGGTTGTATTTGCATCCGCCGCGCGGCGCCCGGGTGATTTGCGTCGACGAGAAGACCCAGCTGCAGATCTTGGAGCGCGGTCATCCTACTCGCCCCATGCGGCCCGGTCGGCCGGCCCGCCTCGAACAGACGTATCGGCGCCATGGCATCGTCGCGGTGCTCGCCGGCCTCGACGTCCGGACGGGGCACGTGCTGCTGGTGGTGCGCCGCCGCCGCCGGCATCAGGAGTTCCTCGAACTCTTGATCCGCCTGCGCCGGCGATGGCCCCAGGGCCGCCTGCTCGTGGTGGTCGACAACCTGTCGATTCATACCCATCCGCGGATCGCCGAGTGGCTACGCCGCCAACAAGGCCGCGTGCAATTGGTGTTCCTCCCGTTGCATGCTTCCTGGCTCAACCAGATCGAGCTGTGGTTCAGCGTGCTCGAACGCCAATGCCTGAAGCGGGCCAGTCTCACGGCCCCAGCCGAGATGACCGCGCGGATCGTGCTGTTTGCGCGCCATTGGAACCGTACGGCTCGCCCCTTTCGCTGGACCTTCAAGGGCTACCCCCTACGTCGGTAGGCGGGTACCGAATTTACTGGACACTGCACTAGCGGACGGAGGGGGCCGCGGCCGCCGGCGCGCCCACGTGGGCGGCCGCGGAATCCCCCGCGGTCTTGCCGAAGACGGAGCCCGACATGAGGCCGGAGCCGCCGGCGTAGTTGTGGTAGAAGAGGCCTCCGACCAGCTCGCCCGCGGCGTAGAGACCGGGAATGGGCCGGTCCGCCGTGTCCAGCACCTCGGCCCGCGTGTTCACGCGAAGCCCCCCGAAGGTGAACGTGATGCCGCACGTCACCGCGAAGCCGAGATAGGGCGGGGTGTCGATGGGGATGGCCCAGTTGGACTTGGGCGGCACGATGCCGCGCGTGGTCTTGCCGTCCAGGACGGCGGGATTGAACTCGCCGGGCTGGCAGGCGGCGTTGAACTCCTTGACGGTGCGCGCGAGCCCGGCGGGGTCGATATCGAGCTGGCTCGCGAGCTCCTCGATGGTCCCCGCCTCGCCCTTGGTGACCTGGCGGATCCGGTACTCCTCTCGCAGAATCTCGACGGTCTTCTGGTCGAAGATCTGGAAGGCCAGCCGCTGGGGCTGCCGGATGATCTCGCGCCCGTACTTGGCATAGGTGTAGTTCCGGAGGTCGGCGCCCTCGTCCACGAAGCGCTCGCCGCGCACGTTCACGATGAGCCCCAGCGGATAGGAGTGCTTCTGGAACATGTCGCCCACGCGCCGGTCGCCAAACGGGGGCGCCCCCGCGTCCCATGCCACCGCGTGGCACGACGACCAGTGGCCGTAGGCCTGGGCGCCGATGTCCAGCGCCATGCGAATGCCCTCGCCGGTATTGTGGCGCGTCCCGCGCACCTTGGCGAGATCCCAGTCGGGACCGAGGTAGCGTGTGCGCCACTCGGGGTTCGCCTCGAAGCCACCCGCTGCGATTACCACCGCGCGGGCGCCGAGATCGCGAAGCCCGGCCGGCGTGCGAACCTGCACTCCGACCACGCGGCCCGTCTCGTCCTGCCGCAGCCCGTGCGCGGCATGCGAGTAGCGCACCTCGATGCCGGCCGCCTCCGCGCGGTCGAGGAGCATCTGCACCAGCCCGGGGCCGCCGCCCACCGCCTCCACGTTGAGGCCGCCCCAGAACCGATGCTTGCCCCCCACCATGTAGGACTGGCGGCCGTGCATGAGGATCCACCGGATGCCTCGGCCGCGCATCCACGCCACCGTGTCGCGGGAGCGCCGGATCAAATGCTCGGAGAGATCAGTATCGGTCAGGCCCTCGGTGACGCGTTGCAGATCGTCGCGGAACTGCGATTCGGGGTAGGGGGGCACCTCGATGGTGGCCGCTTCCTCGTCGGAGAGGTCCGTGAGGATGTCCCGCCGGAGGTCGGCGAGCCCCTGATGGGCAAACCGGAAGCCGCCGGCGGTGAAGAAGGAGTTACCGCCCCGCTCGTGCTCGGGCGCCTTCTCGAGCACGAGGACGGAGGCGCCGCCCTCGCTCGCGGCGAGCGCGGCGCAGAGCGCGGCATTGCCACAGCCGACCACGATGACGTCGGGAGATCCGGAGATTGGCATGGCAGGCTCAGGCGTCGTGACGGACGCCGGTCAGAATGACGAGGCCGAGGGCGACGCGGTACCAGCCGAAGCCCATGAACGTGTGCGTCTGGATGAAGCGGAGCAGCCACCGCACGGCGATGAGGGCGGCGATCCCTGACACCACCGTCCCCAGCACGATCATGCCCCAGGACGTCTCCGAGCGCGCCGGCTGCTGCAGCACCTGCAGCGCCTCGTAGGCGCCGGCGGTGAGGAGAGTGGGAACGCCGAGCAGGAAGGAGAACTCGGTGGCCGTCGGCCGCGTGAGGCCCAGCGCCAGGGCCACGAGGATGGTCGCCCCCGAGCGCGACGTTCCGGGAAATATCGCGGCGAACAGCTGCGCCCCGCCGACCGCCAGCGCCACCGCCCACGTGACCTCGCTGTGCGCCGCGCGGCCCCGCATCCACCACTCCACGACGATGATGGCGACGCCCCCGAGGAGCGTGGCCCACGCCACCGGCGCCACGTCCTTGGGCAGGGTGACGCCCAGGCGCTTGACGAGCAGGCCGCCCGCAGCGGTGAGGACGAAGGCGGCGCCGAGCTTGAGCATGAAGCTCCGGGCCGCCGCTTCGTGACGCCGCTCGACAAGGTCGCGCAACCGCGCCGCGAAGGCTACCGCCACCGCCACCGCGGTGCCCGACTGTATCCCGATGTTGAAGAGGTCGGACTGACGGGGAAACCAGCCGGAGCCCTGGGCGAGGAGGAGATGCCCGGTGGAGGACACGGGGAGAAACTCGGTGATGCCCTCGATGAGGCCGAGAGCGACCACCGCCAGCCATTCCGGCACGCGGTCGCTACCCGGCGATCTGCTCTTCGCCCCCGTCCACCCCGATCACGTTACCGGTGATCCAGTGGGTGTCGGGATGCGAGAGAACGACGATGGCGCGGGCCACGTCGTCCGTGGTCGTGAGCCGGCCGTGCGGGTTGCGATCGGCCGCCCGCTTCGAGAACTCGTCGTAGTTGGGGATTTTCTTGGCGGCGGGGGTGGCGGTCACGCCGGCCCGGATCGAGTTCGCGGTGATCCCGCGCGGCGCCAGCTCGACGGCGAGCTGGCGGATGTTCGACTCGAGCGCGGCCTTGGCCGCGGAGACGGGCCCGTAGAAGGGTAGGACGCGGGCACCGCCCGAGGAGGTCATGGCAAAGATGCGGCCACCCTCGGCCATGAGGCCGCGTCCGACGACTTCCTGGGTCCAGTAGATGAGGCTGTGGGCCATGACGTCGAGGGTCATGTCCATCTGCGCCTTGGTGACGGCCTCCTTCATCGGATCGCCCACGAAGAGCTTCAGGGTGCCGAAGGCAAGTGAGTGCAGAAGCACGCGGAGCTGGCCGAGGGCGTCGCGCTCACGGAGGATGCGCTCCATCTCCACCGCGACCTCGACGCGCTTGTCGTCGTCGGCGGCGTTGACGTTGAAGAAGTGGGCCTCCCGGCCCATGGCGCGGATCTCGCCGACGATGCGCTCCACGTTGGGGAGTGTCGCGCGCCGGTCGAGATGCACGCCGAAGATGTCGAGGCCGGCGCGGGCGAGGGCGAGGCTGTTCGCCTCGCCGAAGCCCGAAGAGGCGCCGAGCACGAGCGCCCAGCCGGAGAGCGTAACGGGAGAAGCGGAGGGAGTCATGCCGCGAGCATTTTAGCACCAACCGCGCGGGCGGGCCTACTCCGCCTCATCGGCGGGCGTGGTAGCATGAGCCCGATGGCGAAGACGGCCGGCATCATCCTCATCGGCAACGAGATCCTCTCCGGCAAGATCGCCGACGCCAACGCCGCCTTCCTCTGCCGGGAGCTGCGCGCGCTCGGCGTGGAGGTGCGCAAGATCTCGGTGATTCCCGACGAGGTCGACCTCATCGCCGCCGAGGTGCGCGAGTTCAGCGCGGCCCTGGACGTGGTCTTCACCTCCGGCGGCGTCGGGCCCACCCACGACGATGTCACCATGGAAGGCGTGGCGCGCGCGGTGGGCACGCGGGTGATCCGCCACCCGCGCCTCGTGGCCCTGCTCGAGGGCTACTACAAGGGGCCGGTGAACGAGGCCCGGCTTCGCCTCGCCGAGGTGCCGGAGGGAGCGGAGCTCGTGTCGGACGGCGCGCTGATGTTCCCCGCCGTCACCGTGCGGAACGTCTACATCCTGCCTGGCGTCCCCGAGATCTTCCGGCAGAAGTTCGAGGCCCTCAAGGAGCGCTTCCGCGAGACTCCGTTCCACCTTGCGAGTGTCTTCGTGGCCATCGGCGAGGGCACCCTCGCCGACCATCTCAATGCCCTCGTGGCGCGGCATCCCGACCTGATGGTCGGCTCCTATCCGGAGTTCTCCAACCCCGACTACAAGGTCAAGGTGACGCTGGAGTCCAAGGACGCCGGTCTGGTGGACCGGGCCGTCGCCGAGCTCCTCGCCGGCCTTCCCGCGGGGGCCCTCATCCGGGTGCAGCGCTAGCAGACCCGGCTCCGTCCCATCCACGCCGCTCGTCCACCTTCTCCAGGAGAGCGACGGTCGGCGGCTGTACTCGAACCGTCCGTGAACGGGGTACTATTGAAGCCGTGAGCGGCGCGCCTTACCGGCTCAAGGAAGATCCGTACTCGAGCCACTCCCTGATCCTGTCCCGACTGGGCGAGGGACGGGGCCGCCGCGCTCTCGACGTCGGCGCGGCGGACGGCTTTCTTGCCGAGCGCCTCACCGCCATGGGCTGGAAGATCACCGCGCTCGAGCGAGACGCCGCGCAGGTCGCGCGGGCGGCCGGGCGCTGCGAGCAGGCCCTGGTGGTGGATCTCGAGCGCGAGCGGCCGCCGCTGGCCGGTCAGTACGACGCCATCATCTACGGGGACGTGGTCGAACACCTCTCCGAGCCGCTGCGCGTGATGCGCGACCTCAACCGGCACCTCGCCCCAGGCGGTGTCATCATCGTGTCCGTTCCGAACATCGCGCATCTCTCGGTGCGCCTGTCCCTCCTCGTCGGTCGCTTCCAGTACGGCGAGCGTGGGATCCTGGACCGCACGCATCTGTCCTTCTTCACGCGACGGACGTTCGGGGAATTCCTGACCGAGGCGCGGCTCATCGTCCGCGAGCTCTGCGTGACCCCGGTGCCCCTGCCGGTGGTGGTGCCTCCGCGATTCCACGGCAAGGCGTTCGCGGCCCTGCACGGCCTCTCCGCGGTCGCCGCGCGGGTCTGGCCGGGCGGCCTCGCCTATCAGTTCGTGGCCATCTGCGCCGAGGCGGGAGACGCGGGCGCGGAGCGCTCGTGACGACGGGACCCGGCCGGCCCGCGACCCAAGGCACCGCGCCCAAGGGGCACGCCCCGAAAGTGGTGGTGGTGATGCCCGCCTACAATGCGGGACGCACGCTGCGACTCACATACGAGGAGCTGCCCAAGGAGTCGGTGAACCTGGTCATCCTCGTCGACGACGGCTCCACCGACGCCACCCTCGACATCGCGCGCGAGCTCGGCCTCGAGATCTTCGTCCACGACCGGAACTACGGGTACGGCGCCAACCAGAAGACGTGCTACACGGAGGCGCTCCGTGCGGGCGCCGACATCGTCGTGATGGTCCATCCCGACTATCAATACGATCCCACGCTGGTCCCCAAGATCATCGAGCCTATCGTGCGCGGCGCGGCCGACCTCGTGCTCGGCTCTCGGCTGGCGGGCGGGGGGTCGGCCATCGAGCAGGGCATGCCGTGGTGGAAGTACGTCGCCAACCGCTTCTTGACGTGGGTGGAGAACCGCGCCTTCGGCCTCGACCTCTCCGAGTTCCACACGGGCTACCGCGCCTTTAGCCGGGAAATCCTGGAAGCGCTGAACTTCCGGATGAACTCCGACGGCTTCGTGTTCGACCAAGAGATCATCTCCCAGGCGGTGGCCGGCGAGTTCCGCCTCGCCGAGATCGCCGTACCCGTCCGTTACTTCCCGGAGGCCTCGTCCGCGAGCTTTGTGGACTCATGCGTGTACGGCACCAAGATCCTCTGGGTGGTGACGCGCTATCTCCTGCATCGCACCGGCCTCAAGCGCTCGCGGCGCCTGCTGAGCATCCGCCGCCGCTACACACGGCTCGACCCGGGGACGGAGGCGCCGGGACCGAGTTGACGGGCCGCGCGGGCACCACGCGCGCGCTCGACGGGATCGCAATCCTCCTCGCGGTGGCCATCCTCACCGCCCTCGCGGTGCCGTGGGTGCGGCCCGAAAATCTCCTGATCGCCCTGGTCCTCGTCGGGGGCCTTCGCTTTCTCCTCCGTCCCCTGACGATCCCCCCGTTCTCCGCGTCCACCGTGGTGGGCGTCGCCACCGCCGGCTACGCGCTGGCCTTCTCCTTCAGCACCGTCACACGGCATTTCAATCTCCAGACCCACGCGCTCGACCTGGGCTACTACGTGCAGGTTGTCTGGAGCATGGCGACGGGGCGGGGGCCCCGCGTGAGCCTGCCCGAAATGCACGCCTGGGGCGACCATCTCTCGCCCATTCTGTGGGCGCTGGTGCCGGCCTTCTGGATCGTGCCGGGGCCGGTGACTCTCCTCGTCGCCCAGTCGATGGCGCTCGCGCTCGGCGCGCCCGCAGTCTACCTCCTCGCCCGCCGCCGGCTCGGCGACGAGCGGCTCGCCACCCTGTTCGCCCTCCTCTACCTCGTGAACCCATCCCTCCAGGGAATGAACGTGCGCGACTTCCACGCGGCCGCCCTCGCGGTGCCGCTGCTCCTGTGGGCCTTCGTGGCGGCGGAGGCCGGGCGCGCCCTGCTCTTCATGGGCGCCCTGATCCTCATCCTGGCGACGCGCGAGGACGCGGCCCTCGCCGTGATCGGGGTCGGCCTCTGGCTGGCGCTGGGGCGGCGCCAGTGGTGGGCGGGCGCGGCAACGGCCCTGGGCGCCTTCGCCGTGCTCTGGATCGAGCTCCGCTGGATCATCCCCGCTTATCGCGGCGAGCCGTACTCACATCTCGGCCGCTATGCCGCCTTCGGCGGATCGCTCACGGAGATCATCGCCGGCGTGATGCTGCATCCCCTGCGCACCCTCGGGCGCCTCGGCATCGGCGATCGCGCCGTGTACCTCCTCGCCATGCTGGCGCCCCTCGGCTTCCTGTCGCTGCTGGGGCCGGCCCAGCTGGCGGGGGCATTGCCGGCCCTGAGCCAGAACCTCCTGAACCGCGATCCCGTCCTCTTCCACCACCGCACGCCCTATCAGTCGTTCGTCCTACCCTTCCTCGTCCTCGCCGCCATCGCGGGCGCCGCTCGACTCCGGGCGCGCCGCCCGCGCCTGTTCCAGAAGGGCGCCCTCGTCCTCGCCGTCGTCGCCAGCCTCGTCCTGTCCTCCCGGATGATGAACCAGTTCGCGGTGTATCGCTGGTGGCCGGACCTGAGCGACCGAGCGGCGCATCGCGTACTCGCGCGCGTACCCGCCGAGGCGGCGGTCTCGGCGCAGGATCCGTACGTCCCGCACCTCTCGATGCGGCCGCGCGTGTTCGTCTTCCCCAACGGGATCGACAGATGCGACCACGTGCTGCTCGACACGGGGAGCTACCCGTGGCGGAACCTGCCGGGGGTCACCCTGCGTCGCGACGGTGACGGGGTAGTCATCACGGTCGGAGACGGCGGTGGGACGCATCGCTACGCGGTCGCCGCCGAAGACGGCCGGCACCTGCTGCTACGACGCCGCTGACTCCGAGGGCGGCGGTACCGCGTCGGAGACCACGACGCGGTCGCGGCCCTCCCGCTTGGCGCGATAGAGGGCGCTGTCGCTGGCGCGGAGGAGCGCGTCGGTGGCGACGGCATGCTCGGGATAGGAAGCGACCCCCAGCGAGATGCTCACGGCGCCGAGCGACACCCCGCGGTGGACAATGCGGAGCCGGTGGGCGGCCTCGCGCAGCTCCTCGGCGCGGCGCAGAGCATCCTTGGAGGCGGCGCCCGGCATCACGATCGCGAACTCCTCGCCGCCCACGCGGCAGGGGACGTCCTCGACGCGGACCTGCCCCCGCAGAAGTCGTCCCAGCTCGGCGAGGAGGGCATCGCCGGCGTCGTGACCGTGATCGTCGTTGAAGCGCTTGAAGTGATCCACGTCGACCATGATGACGGACAGCGGTACGCTGTTGCGCTGGGCCCGCCGCAGCTCGCGCTCGAGCGTTTCCTCCATGTAGCGCCGGTTGAAGAGGCTCGTCAGGTGATCGCGGACCGACTGGGTGCGAAGGCGCTCGCGCAGCGCGAGGTTGGCGAGCGAGAGCCCCAGCTTGTCCGCGGCCGCGCCCGCCACGCGCTGCCCCTCCGGGCTGAACGCGCTCGTCTCACCGCCGCAGGAGAAGTAGAGCACGCCGACCGCCTCGCCCTGGGCCACGAGGGGAATGCAGAGGTAGGACGCGGGCAGGGGCGTCTCGAGGTGCGGGCACACGAGCCCGTCGCCGCTCCTGTCCACCACGTGGATGCGGCCGCGTCGGAGGGCCCAGCAATCGGCGGGCGCGAAGACGGTCTCGCCGCCGGCGCCGCCGGCGCCCCAGGCGGCGACGGTCTCGACGAGGTTGCGGGACGCGTTGATCACGTGCAGCGCTCCCGCGCCCTCGGGGAACAGGCCTTCCAGCGAGCGGCGGACCACGCTGTACACCTCGGTGAGGGTGAGGCAGGCATCGAGGAGATCGCCCATCTCCTTGAGCTGCTGCTCGGTCTGGAGCAGCTGCACGAGGCGGTCGGCCGCCTGCTTCCGGTCGGTGATGTCGATGATGGTCCCCTCGAAGTGCGGCTCGGGGGGATCGGGCATGTAGACCGCGCTCATGAGGGCCCACACCGTCTCGCCGCTTCGCCGCCGGAGCGGCAGCTCCACGTCGCTGATAGTGTCGCCCGCGAGCATCCGCCGCAGGAGACCGGCCATCGCCTCACGGTCGGCGTGCAGGTCGGCGGCGTTGCGCCCTTGGGCGTCCTCCGGCGTCCGGTAGCCCAGCATGCGCGCGAAGGCCGCGTTGCACTCGAGGAGGACCCCCTCCCGGTTGGTGCGGAAGATCCCGGCTTGACTCCGGTCGAAGAGGAGTCGGTAGCGCTCCTCCGCGGCCTTCAGCTCGGCCTCGGCGGCGCGGCGGCGGCCGAGATCCAGGCGGATGAGGAGCCCGGCCAGGCCCATGAGCGCGATGGCGACCAGGCCGCCGGCGCCCACCACGAGGAGGGCGTTGCGGCGGCTGGCCGCTGCGTTCTCCGCGCGCTCGGCGAGCAGCCGCAATTCCTCCGCCTTCACTCGGAAGATGGTGGTCCGGATCTCGTCCATGGTGGACTGACCCTCCTCGAGGAGGGTCTGGGCGTCGGTGCCGCCGGCGCGCTCGCGCTCGCTGATGCTCTGGGCGACGAGGGTCAGCTTGCGCGCGATGAGCGGCTCCAGCAGATCGAGCCGCTGGCGCTGGGCGGGATTGTCGTCGGTGAGCCGGCGAGCGCGGATCAGCTCCTGGCGCAGGCTCTCGCGCGCCACCCGATAGGGTTCGAGGTAGTGATCGGCGCCCGAGATGAGGAAGCCCCGCTCGCCGGTCTCGACGTCGATGACACGTGCCAGGATGCCCTCCAGCACCTGCAGGGTCTGGTACGTCTGCTCCACACGCTGGGCGTTCATCCCAAGCTCGTTCAGGCTCTTGAAGGACGCCCCGCCGATGAGCACGAGCACGACGAGCGAGGCGAAGAAGCCAACCGCGATCTTCCGCCCCAGTGTGAAGCTCATGGCGTCGCCCGCCCCGCCGACACGCGCGCGCCGCGCGCGAGGTGCGCCTCGCGCGACTGCGCGTAGCACACGGCGGCGATGCCGCCGAGGACGAGGTCGCGCTCGTACCGCAGGCCGAGCTTCTCGAGCACCGCGCGGGAGGGGCGGTTGTCGGGTCGCGCCACCGCAACGATGCGGAGCAGGGCGAGCGCCCCGAAACCGTGGTCGAGCGCGGCGGCGGCAGCTTCCGACGCGAGGCCGTGACCCCAGTGGCGCCGCTCCAACGCGTAGAGCACCTCGACCTCGGGCGGAGCGGGGGCGGGATCCAGCTGGAGGTGCTTGAGCCCGCACTGTCCGATGAGCTCGCCGCTGGCTCGGTCGGTCACCGCCCACACGCCCCATCCGTGACGCGCCCACCCCTCCGCGAAGCGCTCGAGCGACGAGCGCGAGCGTGCGCGGGCGGCTTCGCCGAGCCACGGGCCGTCACCGAGCCAGCGCGTGACCTCGGGGTCGTCGTACAGACGCGCGTGAGCCTCGGCGTCGTCGGCACCGAACGGCCGGAGGACGAGGCGGTTGGTGGTCAGCGTGGTCAACGCGGCGTCTACCCCTCGCGGCGATTATACGGCGGCCCCCCGGGCGGGCATGCGCGATTTGGGCGCCGGACGGCGCTTCAGCGCTCCACCGGGGGCGCGCCGGTGAGGATGTGGGAGGCGTGGTGGAGCACCATGCGCCAGGCCGCTCCCCGCCGCTCGAAGAGGTTGGTGGCGATGAGGGTGGTCACCGCGATGTTGCCCCGCATCTGGGAGAGGATATTCTCCGCGCAGGTGACCCAGCCGAGGTCGCCGAGTACCCGCGCCCGCACGTCGCTCAGGCTGAAGCGCATCTCCTGGCTGTCCTTGAAGATGGCTTCCCACGACTGGCGCACAGCCTCCCAGCCCTGCAGCATGGCCCAGCCCGGATGAATGCAACGCACGTGCTCGCCGTGGGCCCAGACCAGCTCCATCTGCGCGAGGTCGAGCGCCTCGAAGGCCCGGTAGAAGCGGGCGTTGGCTTCTTCCACCTCCGCGACATCGTCGTCGGGGGTCATGTCGGCCATGTGATCAGCCATCCCTCGCCATCGCGGACGACGCCGAGCCGCTCCAGACGCGCGCCGGGACAGGGGCCCTCGACGCAGACCCCGGTGTCCGGGGCAAAGATCGCGCCGTGGATGGAGCAGGCGAGGTGACGGCCGTCCGGGGCGAGCAGCGTGCCGGCGCGGTCGTCGAGGTGATTCCCGGCATGGGGGCACTGATTGACATAGGCGAAGATGGCACCGCCGTGATTGATCGCGAAGCCCTCCACGGACGTCCCGCCACGCCGCAGCCGGAACTTCGCCGTCCGCCCCGGCGCGAGCCCAGCCGCGTCCAGCCGCCAGGTGTCGGCGTCCACGCCCCGGTTCTATCACAAAGCCACGCGGGAGGTTAGGATGGCCGGGTGAAGCGCGCGGTCGTCCTCGTCCTCCTCCTGCTCCCGCTCCTCTCCTGCAGCTCGGCGCCCCCGCCGCCGCCCGATAAGGTCGCGGATTCCCTCCTGGACACCGCCTGGTCCGCTCAGTACATCGACGGGCGGCCGGTGCTCCCGCAGCCGCAGTCCACCCTGGTGATCGGGATCGACGGGCGCGTGTCCGGCGTCGCCGCGTGCAACCGCTACTTCGGGCGGATCGGCATCGACGCGGGCAGCATCGCGATCAGCCAGGTCGGCAGCACGCGCATGGCCTGTGCCGCGCCGGTGATGGAGCAGGAGCGCCGCTTCCTGGCCGCGCTCGGAGCCGCCGCAAGCTGGGAACGCCGCGGCGACGTCCTCCGTATCTTCGATACCGAGCAGCGTCCCCGGATCCGTCTGACGCGGGAGGCGCTGCCGCCTCCGGTCGTCGAGCAGCCCGGCCTCGTCGTCGCCGGGCGATCGAGCGCGGTGTTCCATGCGCTCGGCCACGAGCCCGGGTGGACGCTCGAGCTCCGGCCCGACCAGATGGAGCTCGTCGCCGCCCAGGGCGCGCAGCGGGTGGTCGCGCCGACGCCGTCGTCGCGGTCCGGTGCGCCGGGCGAGACGACCTACGAGGCGGCCGCGCAGCGCCTGACCGTGCGCATACGCGAGGAGGCGTGCCGCGACCAGCGCAGCGGCCTCAGCTTTCCCGCCTCGGTGGAGGTGCTGCTCGAGGACAAGCGCTTTCGCGGATGCGGCCAGTGGGCGCGCTGACCCGCGTCTGGGCGCCCAAAGCGGCGTGGTAGAGTGAGTTCCTATGCCTTCGTCCGAGCTCCTCGCGGTTGAAGCGCGCGATCTCACCAAGACCTTTCGCGGCGGCTGGCGGCGGCAGCGCCGGACCGAGGCGCTGCGCGGCGCCAGCCTCGAGGTGCCGCGCGGCGCCATCTTCGGCCTGCTCGGCCCCAACGGGGCAGGGAAGACCACGCTCCTGTCCATCCTCGCCACCCTGCTCATCCCCGACGGCGGCAGCGCCCGCATCCTCGGCATGGACGTCGTCCGCGAGGCGCGCGAGGTGCGCCGCCGGCTGAACATGGCGAGTGGCAACGCCTCCTTCGTGTGGAGCCTGCGGCCCCCCGAGGTCCTGGACTTCTACGGCCGCCTCTACGGCCTCCACGGTCGGACGCTCCGAGCCCGCGTGGAGGAGCTGATCGAGCTGTGCGAGCTCGGACCGCACCGGAAGACCGAGTACAACGAGCTCTCCACCGGCCTCAAGCAGCGCCTCGCCTTCGCGAAGGCCCTGCTGAACGAGCCCGAGGTGCTCTTCCTGGACGAGCCAACCCTCGGGCTGGATCCCGACGTGTCCGTGCGAATCCGGGCGCAGGTGGCGCGGCTCCGTCGCGAGGCGGGCACCACCATCATCCTCACCACCCACTACATGCGGGAGGCCGAAGAGCTCTGCGACGAGATCGCCTTCATCAAGGGCGGTCGCATCCTCGCGCAGGGGCCGGCCGACGCCCTCAAGCGGCAGATCCGGATCGGTGAGGTGATCGCTCTCCGGCTCGATCCCATCGAGCCCGTGGGCCTGCGCGAAGCGCCGGGCGTGCTCGACGTGCGGCGCCGGGGCGATGTGCTCGAGGCCACCGTCGACGCCGTCGACAAGCGCCTGCCCGAGCTGCTGCGCTGGCTGCACGAGCAGGGTGTGGTGGTGCGGGACTGCCGCGTCCACGAGCCGGATCTCGAGGAGGTGTTCGTTGAGCTCGCTCGCTGAGCCGCACGCGCTGCGCGCGCGGCCGCCCGAGGGGCTCCAGGCCGAGTGGACGCGCACGTGGGCCTTCGCCCAGCGGAACCTCGTGATGGCGAGGCGCAACGTGTTCTTCGTCTTCGAGCTCCTCTTCTGGCCGGGCGTGGCAATGCTCTCCCACGGGCTCCTGACACGATTCCTCGAGCTCACCCCGCAGATGACCGCCTTCATCCTCGCGGGCACGGTGGCCCTGTCCACCGTGCAGGTCTGTCAGCTCGACGTCGCCTATGCCGTGCTGTTCGACATCTGGTCGAAGTCCATGAAACACCAGTTCCTTACCCCCGTGGGGATACGGCACCTCGCGGTGGGCTCGTGGCTGGTTGGGGTGGGGCGCGGCCTCGTGGTGTTCGCGCTGATGGCCGCCATCGGCACCTCCTTTTTCGGCTTCGACTTCCTCGGCGCGGGCCTCGGCAGCCTGGCGATGTTCCTCCTCGGCTGCTTTCTCTCCTCCCTCATCATCGGCCTCTGCGTCTGCGCGCTCGTCATTCTCTTCGGCACCCGCGCGGAGACCTCCGCGTGGGCCGCGGTCAACTTCTTCGTCATGCTCGCGGGCATCTACTACCCGGTCGCGGTGCTGCCGGGCTGGGCGCAGGCGCTGTCCGCGCTCATCCCGCTCACGTACTTCCTGGACGCCTTCCGGGTAGGCTACGGCTTCCCACCCGCCTTCTCGCATGCCCTCGTGAAGGGCTTCGCGCTGTCCGCCGTCTACCTCGTGCTCGCCCACTGGGCGCTCGCCGCCGCCATCACACGGTCGCGCCGCACCGGGCTGCTCCTCAAGCTCTCGGAGTAGCGGCCATCGGGCTGTCGACGGTATTCCTCGGGCTGCTGCTCGGCATCCAGCACGCCACCGACGCCGATCACGTGGTGGCGGTCGCCACCATCGTGAGCCGCACGCGGCGCTTCCGGGCGGGCGCCCTCGTGGGCGCCTTCTGGGGCCTCGGCCATAGCGTGACCATCGCCGCGGTGGGCGCCATCATCATCGCCTTCCGCACCCCGATGGGGCCGACGGTCGAGCTGTCGCTCGAGCTCGCGGTGGCGGCGATGCTGATGGGGCTCGGCGCCGTCCGGATCGCGCGCGCCTTGCGGGGGGCCGGGGATGTTCCCCCCGAACACCTCGCCGAGCCCCATCGGCACGACGCGCGGGCGGCCTTTCATAGCCACCCACACGCCCACGAGGGCTTGGTCCACTGGCACCCGCACGTGCATCCGCCGACCCGCCTCGTCGAGGCGATGCGGGAGGTGGGAGCGGGGCAGGCACTGCGGTCGGCCCTCGTCGGCGTCGTGCACGGGCTTGCCGGAAGTGCGGCGGTGGCCCTGCTCGCGCTCGGGACCATCCAGGATCCCACGCTCGCGGTGGGCTATCTGCTCGTGTTCGGGCTGGGGACGATCGCGGGAATGACGGTGATCACCGCCCTCATCGCGCTCCCCTTCGCGGCGAGCGCGCAGCGCCTGGGCAGCTGGCAGCGCGCCCTCGCCCTCGGCACCGGCGGCCTCTCGCTAGCCTTCGGCGCCATCCTAGCCATCCGCATCACGCTCAACGCCGGCCTCGTCCTCTAACCCCGAGCCCGGCCTAGCGGGAGAGGAACTTCCGCACGCTGGATGCGATCCCCTCGGCGTCGAGACCGTGCTTCGCGTAGAGGCCTTTGAAGGCGCCCGACTCCCCGAAGCCCTGCACGCCAATCTTCCGCAGCGCTGTCGGCATCACCTCGGCGAGCATCTCCGCCACCGCGCCGCCGAGGCCGCCGGTGACGCTGTGGTCCTCGACGGTGACGACGCGGCCCGTCTTGCCGGCGGAGCGGAGGATGGTCTCCTCGTCGAGCGGCTTGATCGTGGCAACGTTCAGCACCTCGGCGTGGATGCCGTCGGCCTCGAGGCGTCGCGCCGCTTCCAGCGAGTTCCACAGGGGGCCGCCGGTGGCCAGGATGGACACGTCCGTGCCCGGCCGCAGCACCTCGGCGCGGCCGAACTGGAACTGGAAGCCCTCACCGTGGACGGGCTCGAGGTTCTGGCGCGTCAGGCGCAGATAGACCGGACCGGGATGCTCCACCGCCCACGCCACCGCCTGTTTGGTCTCGATCTCGTCCGCGGGCTGGACGATGGGGATGTTGGGCAGCGCGCGCAGGCACGCGATGTCCTCGAGCCCCATCTGCGAGTAGCCGTCCTCGCCGATGGCGACGCCGACGTGCGTGCCCACCAGCTTCACCGGCGCCTGCGAGTACGCCACCGACACCCGGATGGTCTCGAAGCGCCCGACCAGAAAACAGGCGAAAGAACAGGCAAATGGTATGCGCCCGGTCAACGCCAGCCCCGCCGCCATGCCGATCATGGTCGATTCCGCGATGCCCACGTTGAAGGCACGCCCGGGATACGTCTTGGCGAACTTCGCGGTCATCGTGGACTTGGAGAGGTCGGCGTCGAGGGTCACGATGCGCTCGTCGCGGGCACCGAGATCGAGGAGGGCTTCGCCGAACGCGGCGCGGGAGGCCTTGCCTGCCATCACTTCTTCTCCATGGCGGCGAGCTCGGCGAGGATGGGCGCCGCCCAGGCCGGCGGCTCGCCGCCGGTCGCGGGCAGGCCGAGGATCTCGCGGACGGCGCGCACGGCCTCCGCCGGGGTCGGGGACTTCCCGTGCCATTCGGGGTTGTCCTCCATGAAGGAAACCCCCTTGCCCTTCACGGTGTGGGCGACGATAAAGGTCGGCTTGCCGCGCACCGCTTCCGCCTGGTCGAGGGCCTTGTCGATCTGGGCGAGGTCGTGGCCGTCGATCTCGATCACCGGCCACCCGAACGACTTCCACTTGTCCACGACGGGCTCGAGGTCGAGAATCTTCTTCACGTGGTCGTCGAGCTGTATGCCGTTGTAGTCGAGGATCACGCAGAGGTTGTCCAGGCGATGGTCGGGGGCGCCCACGGTGGGCGCCGACATCGCGGCCTCCCAGACCTGCCCTTCCTGTATCTCGCCGTCCCCCAGCACACAGTAGACGCGCGCGGTCCGGCCGGCGAGCTTGAGCCCGAGCGCCATGCCGACCGACATGGACAGGCCCTGGCCGAGCGAGCCGGTAGCCGCCTCGATGCCGGGCAGGGCGACGCGATCGGGGTGGCCCTGGAGCGGGCTGCCCAGCTTGCGCAGCGTCACGAGCCGGCTCTCGGGGAAATAGCCCGCCTTGGCCATGCAGCAGTACTGCGCGGGCACGCAGTGCCCCTTGGACAGCACCAGCCGGTCACGATCGTCCCACAGGGGGCGCTTGGGATCGTGGCGCATGCGGGCGAAGTAGAGGGTGGTGAGAATGTCGATCACCGACAGCGAGCCCCCGGGGTGTCCCGAGCCGGCGTGGGTGAGCATCCGGATGATCTGCACGCGGCACTCCCGCGCGATGTTCTGCAGCCGGCCGAGATCCGCCTTCGTCATGGCCCTGGATGATACGGAGGGCGCGGCGGCGGCGCAAGCGGCCTGCGGCGAATCAACGCGGCGGACTGGTCGCGGTGGGGTGCCCCTTCGCCGTCCAGCCGGGAATGCCCTCGTCGAGGATGAGCATGTTGCGCAGCCCCGCGAGATAGAGGATCCGGAAGGCCCCCCGGGCCAGCTCGTGGGGGCACGCTCAGTAGAGGACGACGAGGTCCTTGCGGGGCACGTCAGGCAGGCGCCGCGGCAGGTCGCGCAGGCTGATGTTGCGCGCGCCCGCGATGTGCAGCTCGTCGAACTGCTCCTGCACGCGCACGTCCACGAACACCACCCGCTGCTTGAGATCGAGCAGTGCCTTCACCTCATCCACGGTGATGTAGCGCTCAGGCACCTCGGGGTCGCCGCCCGGGGCGGCACCCAGGGCCAGCAGGACAAGGGCGGCGAGGCCCGCGGCGAGCGTGCGCCTCACTGGAACGGCTCCACCCACACGCGCTCCCCGACCTGGACGTCCTCGCGCTCCTCCTCGATCACGATGAAGCAGTCGGCCTGCGCCATCGACGAGAGGATGCCGGAGCCCTGAGGTCCCGTGGTCCGCACCTGCCAGCCCTCGGGGCCGTAGGCGAGGATGCCACGCTTGAACTCGCGGCGGCCGGGCCGCTTGCGCATGCGCTCGGCGGCCACGGCGTGGAAGCGGGGCGGGAAGAGGTCGCGCCGGCCCGCGAGCTTCCACAGGGCCGGACGAACGAAGAGGCTGAAGGTGAGCATGGAGGCCACCGGGTTCCCCGGCAGCCCGAAGAAGTGGGCAGCGCCGATGCGGCCCACCGCCAATGGCCGGCCCGGCTGCATCGCGACCTGCCAGAAGTCGATGCCGCCCGCTTCCTGCAGCACGGCCTTGACGAGGTCGTAGTCGCCCACCGACACGCCGCCCGAGGTCAGCACGATATCGGCCGAGCGCGCGGCCTCCGTGAGTCGGGCGTGGAGCACCTCGTGGAGATCCGGCACGATGCCGTAGTCGGTGACAGCGCCCCCGGCGGCCTCGACGAGCCCGTGCAGGGAGAAGCGGTTGGAGTCGAAGATCTGGCCCGGCTTGCGCGCGTCGCCCGGGTCGACGACCTCGTCGCCGGTGGAGAGCACGGCCACCCGCGGCCGCTGTCGGACGAGGATCTGGGGAAAGCCCAGCGAGGCGGCCACGCCGAGCTCCTGGGGGCGGAGCACGCATCCCGCGGAGAGCACCACGCTCCCCGCGCGCACGTCCTCGCCCCGGCCCCGGGTGTTGGCTCCTCTGTCGATGGCCCCAACGGTGATGCGCGAACCCGCGCGCTCCACGACTTCCTGCGGGTACACGGTGTCCGCGCCGGCGGGCATGGGGGCGCCGGTCATGATGCGCAGCGCCTGGCCGGGGCCGATGGTGCCCGCGAAGACCCCACCCGCGGCCAACTCGCCCGCCACCTCCAAGTGGCGCCGCTCGGCGGACGGACTCGGCACGTGCGCGACCGCATAACCGTCCACCGCGGAATTGTCGGTCGGCGGGACGTCGATGGGTGCGCGGAGATCCTCCGCGAGCACGCGCCCAAGGGCCCCCGTGAGGGGGACGATCTCGGGCGAGGCCGGCGCGACGACCTGTGCGAGGATGTGCGCTTGCGCGTCGGCGACCGAGATCATGGCGCCCCTAGTATAATGCGCGCGCGATGGACCCGCAGACCGAGCGGCTGCCGGAGATCGACCTCGCCGCGACTCCGCCGCCACGCCCGGCGGGATTCTGGCTCCGCGCGCTCGCGCTCTTCCTCGACTACGTGTTCCTCCTGATCGTGATTGGGTTCGCCCACGCCATCTCCGGGGTGATCTGGGGCGAGGCGGGCCGCTCCTCACGCGTCCTCAGCGCGGCCACCACCGCCTTCCGGTGGATGCTCCCACCCCTGTACGCGGTCCTGTTCCACTGGCTCTGGGGCCAGACCATGGGGAAGATGTTGGTCGGCGCGCGCGTGGTCTCGGCCGAGGGAGGGCCGCTGTCGCTGCGCCGGGCCGTAGGCCGGGCGCTCGCCTGGCTGCTCGCGGCGCTGCCGCTCGGCGCAGGACTCCTCGTGGCCGGCCTCCGGCGCGACCGCCGTGGGCTTCACGATCTCCTCGCGGGCACGCGCGTCGAGCGCGCCTGACCGCGCCGTGGCCCTGCCGCTGCCCCTCCGCAACCGGCTCGCCGAACTGATCCTCGACGCCATCCACGACCCGGCCGCCCGCGAGGGCCTCTCCTCGCTGGCCGCGGTGTGCGCCGATCCCCATGCTCTCGACGGCCGCCGCGTGCCCGAGCGATTCCCCGCCGATCTGTTCGAGCGCGGCCGCGGCGGGCTCGCCGTGCGCTCCGGTTTCGCGGCGCACGCGAGCGAGCTGGGGGCGCGCGCCCGGAGCGGCTGGGACGTCCTCCACCGGCGGCGCCTGACTGCCGCCGAGCCCACGCGCGGGGAAGCCCTCGAGGCGGCGGCCGCGCTCTTCGACGCGGGGCTTTTCTTCGAGGTGCACGAGCTGCTGGAGCCGCACTGGTTCCGGGCGGCGGGCGCGGAGCGCGCGGCGTTGCAGGGCCTGATACAGGTCGCGGTGGGATTCCAGCACCTCGCCAACGGAAATCGGGTGGGAGGGCTGGCCCTCCTCCACGACGGCGCCGCCAAGCTCGCCGCGGGGCGCCTGCCCGGCTTGCCTCTCGACGACTTCGCCGCGCGCGTGCGGGCGCGGGGCGAGTCCCTCGCGGCGGAGGCGACGGGCGACGACGCCCTCGCCGCGCCGCCCTTCCCGCGGGCCTCGGAATGAGCCGCCTCTTCCTCCTCACGGACGCCGCCGAGATCGCGCGCCGGCGGCGTCAGGTCCCGCCCGGCCAGATGCTCGAGGCGTGGCCCGATCTGCACACTTCCGGCGAGTACTGGGTGGGCGAGACCGCCAAGGCGCTGCTCGACGCCGCCGGCGGACCGTTCCCCGCGCGGCTCATCGCGGACGCGGCGCGGGTGCCCATCTACTACGGGCCCCGGCTCCGCGACATCGAGTCGCTGCCCACCGAGGAATCGCTGCGCGCGCGCGTGCTGTCCGCCCACGGCATCGGTGCGGCCTGGATCACCCTGGACGCGGCGGGAGAACGCGTGACGTACGAGCCCGCCTCGCCGGAGGATCCCGCCTTCTTCCTCCGGCGCCCAGGCGGCGGCAGCGTCCATCTCTGGCGGCTCTTCCACCGCCGCGTGGAAGCGGAGACGTACATGCGCGAGTACTACGGACGCGACGAGGAGGCGGTGGCCTGGGCACGCGCGCTGCCCGCCGCCGGCTGGGACGACTTCATCGAACGACACACCACACGCGATCGGGGATAAGGGGGACGGCGACGCCATGGATCTGGGACTCGGCGGCAAGACGGCGCTGGTGACGGGAGGCAGCAAGGGCATCGGGCGCGCGGCCGCGCAGGGGCTCGCGGCGGAAGGGGCGCGCGTGCTCATCGCCGCGCGGGACGGGGCCGGGCTCGCCCGCGCCGCCCGCGACATCGAGACGGCGACCGGCCGCAAGGTGGAGACGGCGGCGGTGGACCTGTCCACGCTCGACGGCGTCCGCGGACTCGTCGCCGACGCGGTTGGCCGTCTCGGGCGCGTCGACATCCTCGTGAACAACGCCGGCGCCATCAAGGGCGGCGACTTCCTCACGACGCCCGACGACGAGTGGATGCGCGGCTGGAGCCTGAAGCTGCTGGGCTACATCCGCATGGCGCGCGAGACACTTCCGCACATGCAGCGGCAGGGGCGCGGGCGCATCATCAACGTCGTTGGCGCCGCCGCACGCAATCCGGCCACCACGTACATGATGGGCGGCGCCGCCAATGCCGCTCTCATCAACTTCACCAAGGCCCTCGCCGATCTCGGGGCGCGCGACGGCGTGCTCGTCACCGGCGTGTCGCCGGGGCCGGTGAAGACCGAACGATGGGACACGCTGGTGCGGCAGCAAGCCGACGCGGCGGGACAAGACGTGTTCACATTTGAGAAAGCGCGCGCGGCAGATTATCCGCTCGGCCGGATCGCGCTGCCGGAGGAAGTGGCGGATCTCATCGTGTTCCTCGCCTCCGAACGCGCGACGTTCTTGACCGGAATTACGATCACGGTCGATGGAGGCATCACGCGGGGGGTCTTTCTGTGAGGATTCATGCTCGGCGCGAGCGTCTCGCAACCTCGTGAAATAGGGAACTTCCTGCCAGAAAAATCGCTTGACAGCCCTGGGGGCCATCACTAGGGTATGCGAACCGTCGGGGGGGCCCCGGTCCGCGGAGCCTGGCTGACGGAGTGCTGGTCCGGGGGAGCGGTGCCCCACACGCCGCAGGTGAGCCGGGGGGGAGGGTGACCTCAGTCCTGGGTGCGGCAGGAGGTTTCGGAAATGCCCGCTAAGCTCTTTGTCGGCAATCTCTCCTTCCAGGCGACCGAAGAGGACCTGCGCGAGCTCTTCCAGCAAGCGGGCGTCGTCGAATCGGTCCGCATCGTCACCGACCAGTTCACGGGGCGCCCGCGCGGGTTCGGCTTCGTGGAGATGGCCAGCAAGGAAGAGTCGTCCAAGGCCATAGAAATGCTCAATGGCCGGCTCTTCCGGGACCGGAACCTCGTGGTGGATGAGGCGCGGCCTCAGCCCCAGCGCGGCGCCGGCGGGCCCCGGCCCGATCGCGGCCCCCGTCCAGGGGGCGGGCCGGGAGGCGGGGGCGGCTGGCGGCGTTAGGATCCTGACCGGCTCGAGCGCCCCGGGGTTGAACGCCCCGGGGCTTTTTTTGGCGGGTGTATACTCAACACATGGAGAGGAAGGGATCCACGGCACCCCGCACGATACCGGGCGTCCCCGCTCCGGGCTTCGCCCGGCGCATGGGGGAGATCGTGGATAGCCGGCGGGCCGCCACTTTTCAAGAGCTACGGTCCGTCGAGCTGATGAACCGGCTGAAGCCCGGTCCTGGCGGGAGCGCGATGCCGTTCGGCTGGACCGTCAACCCGTACCGCGGCTGCGAGATCGGGTGCGTCTACTGCTACGCGCGGCCCACGCACGAGTATCTCGGCCACGCCGACCCGGTGGAGTTCGAGTCGCGGATCTACGTCAAGCGCGCGGACCCGGGCCGGCTGCACGAAGCCCTCAAGAAGGCGCGGGAGAGCGGCGAGGAGGTGGCGCTGGGCACCGCCACCGACCCCTATCAGCCGGCCGACGGCCGCTTCCGCGTCACGCGCGAGGTGCTGCGCGCCATCGCCCGCGTCCGGGGGCTCCGGCTCGGCATCACGACCAAGAGCGCCTCCATCGTGCGCGACCTCGACCTGCTCAAGGAGATCGCGGCCGAGTCGTCGCTAGTGGTGAACATCTCGCTCATCAGCCTGGACGCCGATCTGCTTCGCCTTCTCGAGCCGCGCGCCCCGCGCCCCGACCTGCGCCTGGGCACCATGCGCGCCCTCGAGGAGGCGGGAATCCCCGTGCGCCTCTTCGTCATGCCAATCCTGCCCGGGATCACCGACGGCGAGGCCGGCCTGCGCGAGCTGCTGCACGCCGCCCGCGGCGCCGGAGCGCGCGAGGCGGTGTGGAACGTCCTCTTCCTGCGCGGCAGTGCCCGGGACTTCTTCCTGGATTTCGTCCGGCGGGAGATGCCCTGGCTCGCCACGCGCTACGCGGCGCTCTACGCCCAGGGGACCCGCGCCCAGATGGAATACCGGCAGGCGGTGGAGGCGCGCGTCGAGCGCCTCGCTCGCGAGATCGGACTCGCGGGGCTCACGCGCGAGGACCGCGTCCGGCGCGAGGCGGCGCCCGCGCCCCCGCGGCAGCTCGAGCTGGTCTGGTAGTCTCAGCCGCCGAGATCGAGCACCTGCTGCACGGGCACGGTCTCCTCCTCCTCCGCGGGCATCGGCGCCAGACCCTCGCGCTCCACGAAGGGAAGGAACTTCTCGGCCAGCTCCCGGAGCTTGGCGAGATAGTAGGCGGTGTTCTCGTCGGGCGCGGCCGCGTCCCACGCCGCCGCCAGCTTCGCCGCCTCGGTGACGCTGACCCGGGCGGTCTCGCCGGTTACGTAGTACGAGACCTGGTCGCCGGCCTGATAGGGACGCTCCGCGCGCAGGGCCAGCTCGTAGGCGGCACCCGTGTTGCGCCGGCCCGCCGCCACCTTGTCCCGGTAGACGCCGGGCGACTCCTGGAGCGTCTCGGTCTTCATGAAGAGCCGCACCGGCACGCGGCGCGCCACGAAGTCGTCCTCCCAGCGACGCGCGAGGGCGCCGATCTCCGCGCGCCGACCGGTGAGGAGGAGGCGGAACATCTCCTCCATCCACCGTCGCTGGAAGAGCTCGATCCCGCGCGAGCGGAGCCCCGAGCCCTTGACGCGCAGCTTACCGCCCGCATCGAGCAGCACGTAGTTCTTCATCTTGTAGCTGAACATGGCGGGGTAACGGCCGCCGAGCTCGAGCTGTAGCCCCTCGGGGAAGGCCTCGCCGAGACGCCCGAGCAGCTCGTCCTCCATGCCGCGGCCCGCCAGGGCCGTGGGGGGGACGAAGTAGAGGCCGTCGGTGTCGACCTCGATGACGGTAGCGCCGAGCTCGCCGAGGCGGTCAACCAGCCCGGTGACGAGGCGGCGTCCTTCCGCGGTAACGCGGTTGGCCGCCTCGAAGTCGTTCCAGTGGCCGAAGCCGGTCCCGAGATATCCGTAGAACGAGTTGATGAGGATCTTGAAGGTCTGCTGGAGCGCGCCGAGCAGGAGGCGGTCGGCCTCGGTCTCCGCCTCGCGGGCCAGGCGCTTGGCGGTGACCCGGAACTCGCGCAGGTCCCGGAGCATCTCGCCAAAGATACCGAGCCCGTCCGCCGCGGGCGCGATGCCCTGCGTGAGCATGAGCGACGGATAGAGCGACGTGACGTCCACGTGCAGTACGTTCTCCGCGACCCCCTGCTGATACACGGCGGTGAAGCCCCCCGCCACCGACCGGCCCGCGCCCGCGCGGGGCACCGCCCGGCCGCGATGGAGGTACTCGCGGAGGAGCAGGGCATCGATCTTGGTCGCGTTGCCGCGGAGCACCACCGACTCGTAGTCGAACGGCAGGGCCTGGGCCTGAACGAAGTAGGGAGGGGACAGGATGGCGGAGAGGCCGAGCGTCTCCAGCACGTCGTCGCGCGCGTAGGCCATCAGCCGGTCCGGCTCCTCGCGGAACACGCGCGGGATGTCCTCGGGCGGGAGATAGGTCCGGTCGGGGGCGGCGAGGCCGAAGTGACGCGCCACGTCCTTGAGGCCGTAGGAGTCCAGATCGCGGGCGGCCACGTCGTAGAGCTGCGCGAGCATCCAGGTGTCCACGATGTGCCGCCCCGCCACTCCGTACCGGCGATAGGCGATCGTGCGCTCCGCCACCTGCATGCGCGAGGGATGGCCGCGGAGAGCCGAGCCGTCACGCCCCCAGGCGAGCGCCACCCGGTGGCGGCGGGCGCGTGCCTCCAGGTACTCGAGGTCGAAGCGGAAGATGTTGTGCCCCTCGAGGACGTCGGGATCACGCTCGGCGATGAGGCGCGTGCATGCGCGCAGGAGCGCGGCCTCGTCCATCTCCGCCCCGGAGAGGACGGTGCTCCACCCCGTGGAGTCGGCGAGCGCGATGGCGATGACGCGGTCGCCGTCACGAGCGGCGTTGGGGAACTCGAAGCCCGGCGTCGTGAGGACCTCGATGTCCAGCGCCAGCCGTCGGAGGTCGCCGAGCGTCATCCCGCGGAATGACGTCCGTCCCGTGCGGAGGAGGTACTGGTGCACCGGGTCCGAGAGAAAGAGGTACGAGCCCTGCGGGTCGCCCGGCGAGCGGCCGGAGACGCGCCGGCAATGTTCGCGCGCCTTCTCGGCGTGGCTCCATCCGGGAAAGGATGCGAGCCAGCGATAGGCGCCGGGGCCGGCCAGCGGCGTCAGCTCCCGATCCCCCGGCAGCCCGTCCAGGAGTTCGGGGTCGGCGAGGAGGATGAAGGGACGGAACGGCTCCTCGCCGGCGACGCGGCCCCCGTCGGCGCGCGCGTGCACCCGCATCGTCGCCTCGCCGGGGACGAAGGCAAGCAGCGCCGGCGTGTCGTCACGGCCGAAGAGGAGGGGATTACCGTAGAAGGGAAGGGGGATCGGGCTCAATTGAGCCGGCTCAGCTCGCTCTGCAGGCGCGTGAGCTCCCGGCGGGCGATTTCGTAGCGGGGCTCGATGGTCAGGGCCTGACGCAGCTCGGCCACCGCCTCGCGCAGGCGGTTCTGCTTGACGTAGACGCGGGCGAGGTTGAAGTAGGGAAACTGGCGCGGCTCGTAGCGCGCCGCCGTCTTGGCCCGCTCGAGCCAGTCGGGCGCCTCGTCGTGCCGCCCCATCTCGATCAGATACGCGCCGATGTCGTTGTAGGGGTTGCCGAAGGCGGGGTCCACGGCAATGGCGAGCTTGCACTGGGCGATGGCTTCCTCGTGGCGGCCCTGAAAGGACATCGCCCAGCCGAGGAAGGTGTGCGCCTCGGCGGTCGGATGCGCGGCGATGGAGCGGCGGTAGCCGGCCATCGCCTCCTCGAGCCGCCCCGCCATGTGATGCTCGTAGGCGCGATGGAACTCGTCCCGGGCCTCGTCGAGACGCTCGGTGTCGTCCATGTCGTTGGGGAATTCTACCTCACCCGCGGCCGGGCGTCCGTCGCGAGTACGTCAAAGGTCCAAGTGGCGAGGCGCGTCGCCGCCGTGATACCTCATACGGTGGACGCGGCAGCACACAGGACCCAAGGGAGGGGCCGGAATGACTTCGACACGGGGCAAGCAGGGCGGGGGACCAGCGGTGGTGGCGCTGGTGGTGGTGGCGCTCGCCGCCGGCTGTGCGGGCCCGACGCGTGTCACCTACCAGAACGTCACCCCCGGCAAGCCCGACACCATCGCCGCCACCGTCACCCGGCCCTCGGGGGCCGGGCCCTTTCCCGCCGTGGTCATCCTCCATGGATGCGGAGGCCTCTCGCCCCAGCTGGAACGCTGGTCGCGCTGGTTCGCCGAGCGCGGCTACGTGGGCATGGTGGTGGACAGCTTCGGCCCCCGGAAGGTGAAGGGTGATTGCGCGCCGGAGTCGCCGGACGACATCCCCGTGACCGCCCGGCTCGACGATGCCCTGGGCGCGCTTCGCTGGCTCCAGGCCCAGCCCGACGTGCGGAAGGACCGCGTCGGCGCCATCGGCTTCTCGCAGGGCGGCGTCTTCGCGATGTCGGTCGTCAACGGGCCCAGCCTCCAGCGCGCTGCCGCGCGCGGGGTCAAGGTGGAGCCCGGCTTCGCGGCGGGCGTGGGCGTGTACCCGGGCGGCTGCAAATCGCTCATCCCCCAGCTCGCGGTGCGGCCGCTCCTCGTCCTCATCGGCGGCGCGGACGACTGGACTCCGCCGTCACTCTGCCAGCAGATGGTGGACTCGATGAAGTCACGCGGCGCCGACGCCGCCATCGTCGTCTACCCGGGCGCCTACCATTACTTCGACGTCGAGGAGCAGAAGAAGGAGTATCTGGACTACGTCGGCAACGAGACGAAGCCGAGCGGACACGGCGCCACCGTCTCCTACCAGGCCGAGGCGGCCACCGACGCCTTCCGACAGGTCGAGCGCTTCTTTGGACAGCATCTCAAGCGGTAGCGCGATTGCGTGGGTGCTCCCGCTTGTGCTAGGGTGAGCGGCCGCAGCAGGTCGCGAGCATGACAGAACACGTAGGCAAGCAAGAGATGCGGGAGCGGGTGTGGCGCGCCATGGAGATCCACGGCGCCGCGCGCTTCCCGGGTGCGAAGGGGCGAATTCCCAACTTCGCGGGCGCCGAGCGCGCCGCTCTCCAGCTGCAGTCCCTCCCGGAGTGGAAGCGCGCGCGGGTGGTCAAGATCAACCCCGACGCGCCGCAGCTGCCCGTGCGCCGAATGGCGCTGCGCGAGGGCAAGCTCGTGTACGTGGGGGTGCCGCGCCTGCGCGCGGCCGAGCCCTTCCTCGAACTCGATCCCGCCCGCCTGGGCGCGCGCGGGCCCAAGGCGGCGACGATCAAGGGCGCGGCGGTGCACGGCCGGCCGGTGAGCCTCGACGAGATGCGCCCGGTGGACCTCGTCGTGTGCGGCTCGGTGGTGGTGAACGGGCGGGGCGCGCGCCTGGGCAAGGGCGGCGGCTACTCCGACCTGGAGTACGCCATGCTGCGTGCGCGCGGGCTCATCGGGGAGCGCACCACCATGGTGACCACCGTCCACCCGCTGCAGATCGTTCCCCATCAGCTGCCGCGCCTCCCCCACGACATCACGGTGGACTGGATCGTGACCCCCGATGGCCTCCTGCGCTGCGTGCGCGGGCTGCCGCGGCCCCGGGGCATCTACTGGGACTATCTCGACGAGGCCGCCATCGCGGCGATACCGGTGCTCGGCGAGCTCAAGCAAGCGCGCGAGGCGCGCTGAGGGGAGCGCATGGATCTCGGACTCAAGGGCAAGGTGGCGTTCGTGGCGGCGGCGAGCAAGGGGATGGGGCGGGCGTGCGCGCTGGGGCTCGCCGCGGAAGGCGCGCGGGTCGCCATGTGCGCGCGCGGCGAGGCCGCCCTCAAGGAAGCGGCCGCGGAGGTGGAGCGGAAGACCGGCGCCGAGGTGCTCGCGGTGCCCGCCGACCTCTCGAAGGCCGACGATTGCGCGCGCGCGGTGGCCCGGGCCCGCGACGCCTTGGGCGGGGTCGACGTGCTCGTCGCCAACGTGGGCGGCCCGCCCCCCGGCCCTTTCGACAAGATGACCGACGCCCAGTGGATGCAGGCCTTCGAGCAGGTGCATCTGTCGACGGTGCGCCTCATCCGCGACGTCCTTCCCGGGATGAAGGCCAAGCGCTGGGGCCGTATCCTCGCCATTCAATCCACCTCGGTGAAGCAGCCGGTGGACGGGCTTGTCCTCTCCAACGGTATCCGCCCCGGCGTGGCGGGCCTCTTCAAGACCCTCGCGGTGGACCTCGCCAAGGAGGGGATCACCGTGAACCTCGTGCTTCCCGGCCGCATCATGACCGACCGCTTCGTGAGCCATCAACAGGAGCGGGCGGAAGCCTCGGGGCGGACACTCGAAGCCCAGATCGCCGCGTCCTCGTCCGACATTCCAATGGGGCGGGTGGGCACGCCGGAGGAGTTCGCCAGCATGGTGGTGTTCCTGGCCTCGGCCCGCGCGTCCTACATCACGGGCACGACGGTGCAGGTGGACGGGGGCCTCATCCGGGCCAACGTCTGACCCGGGGCGCGGCCGTTCCCCTCGCCGGGGTCCTCCCGTGATCGTCGCGTTCTGGCATGCCCTGCGGGGCTTCATCCAGGACAGCGGCCTGTTTCTGGCTGCGGGCGTGTCCTTCTACTTCCTCGTCTGCCTCGTGCCGATGCTGTTCCTCTTCGTCTCGGCCATGGGCTACCTCCTCACCAGCGAGGCGGCCACCTCCGCGGTGCTGAACCAGCTCTCTCAGGTGGTGCCCGTCTACAAGAAGGAGCTATCCGAGACGCTCTCGCACATGATCGCCACCCGCAAGACCTCGGGGGTGATCGGGACCATCATCCTCCTCTTCTTCTCCACCCAGCTCTTCGCGTGCCTGCGCATGGTGATGAACGTCATCTTCGAGGAGCGACGGGGCCGCGGCTTCTTCCGGGGCATGCTGTGGGACGTGGTGATGCTGATGGTCATCGGCGTGCTCTTCGTGGCGAGCATGCTCATCACCGACCTCCTGTTCTGGCTGCGCACCTTCATCCTTACGCCCGCCCACATGCCCCGCCAGTGGGTCCGGTACATGTTCATCGCGCTCGCGGTGGCCTTCAACACCGGCCTCTTCTTCGTGGTGTATCGCTACTTCCCGACCCGCCGGGTTCACGTGGGCGCCGCCCTCGCGGGCGCGATCCTCGCAAGTCTCCTGTGGGAGATGGCCAAGCAGATCTTCCGCTGGTACATCCTGTCCCTCGGGGTCTACGACCAGATCTACGGCGCGCTGGGCTTCCTCGTCGCGCTGACCATGTTCGTCTACTACTCGGGCATCGTCATGGTCCTCGGCGCGGAGTACGCCGCCGCCGTCGAAGCCCGCTGGCGCAAGGGCCACCGCCTCTAGCCGGACCGAATTGTGGTAGCGTATGGCGGCCGTCGGCGGCACGATCTGTTCGCAAAGGAGACCGACCCCATGATGCTTCAAGACAAGGTCGCGGTGGTGACGGGAGCGGCGCGGGGCATCGGCCGCGAGATCGCGCTGCTCATGGCGCGTCACGGCGCGGCGGTGGTCGTCAACGACTTCGGCGGGGGCGCGGACGGCGTGGGCGGGGCATCGGGGCCCGCGGATGAGGTCGTCAGCGAGATCAAGAACAACGGAGGGCGCGCGGCCGCGTCCTACGACTCCGTCGCCTCCATGGACGGGGGAAAGCGCATCGTCCAGGCCGCCCTCGACAACTTCGGCGCTGTCGACATCGTGGTGAACAATGCCGGCATCCTCCGCGACCGCATGATCTTCAACATGACGGAAGAGGAGTGGGACGGCGTCGTGGGCACCCATCTCAAGGGCTGCTTCGCGGTGACACGGGCCGCGGTGCCCCACATGCGCGAGAAGAAGTGGGGGCGAATCATCAACATGACGTCCACCTCGGGGCTGGTCGGTAACATCGGCCAGGCCAACTACGCGGCGGCCAAGCTCGGCATCGTGGGCTTCACAAAGGTGGTGGCGCTCGACATGGCGCGCTACAACGTCACCGCCAACTGCATCTCGCCGTTCGCATGGACGCGGATGATCGGCACCATTCCCACCGAGACCGAGGCCCAGAAGGCGCGCGTGGAGAAGATCAAGAAGATGGGGCCGGAGCACATCGCGCCCGTCGCCGTCTTCCTCGCCTCGGAGGCGGCCAAGGAGGTCTCGGGCCAGGTCATCGGCGTGCGCGGCAAGGAGGTCATGATCTTCGGGCACATGCGACCGCTCATGCGCGTGCACAACGATCTTGGCTGGACGCCGGAGCGCCTCGCCGAGATGTTCCCGGGAACGCTGCGTCACCACCTGGCGCCGCTGGATACCTCCGGCCAGTACTTCAACTACGACCCCCTGGTGTGACACGGATTGCTGATTCCGGCACTTGCGAGACATCGTCGACCCGTTTGTCCGTGTTTTGTCCGTGTTCCCGTAGCGCGTCGACGGTGCCTGGGGCCCGGCGATAGACTTCCAGACGGTCGAGCCCGCGCTGCGCGAGTTGGAGATCGCCGATCTGGTAGCGGTGGGGGGCGGTGATCGCGCCGACGGGCGACCGACGGCGCCCCCACCCGCCTTCAGCAGGGCCTCGACCCTCCGCCGCCTGGCCGCACGAGCCGATGCCACACCCGGCTGAGCCGTATCTCCCTGGATACTCTTGCGGCGCCGCACCACGGGAGCCATCACGCACTTGACTAACTTCTATCGCTGGCGTCGAGCCGGCAACCGTTCGATGTCGATGCCACTCGACGCGCTCATCCTCGTGGTGTTCCTTGTATTCGCTTCCGCGACCTTTGTTGCCCTGTCCTGCGTCGGAGCCCGCGCCCAGCAGCCTCAGGAGAAGAAGGTGTACCGGGTCGCGTTCCTCCGCGCGGGCCAGCCGCCCAAGACGTGGGTCGAGGCGTTTCAGCTAGGTCTACGGGAGCGGGGATACGTCGATGGTCAGAATGTCGTCGTCGACTTCCGATTCACCGACGGCAGCGTCGATCAGCTTCCGCGGCTTGTCGAAGAGGTGGTGCGCTCGAAGGTCGATGTGATCGTGGCTTCCGCGGCGCCACCGGCTATGGCCGCCAAGACAGTGACCACGTCGGTGCCGATCGTCTTCGTGGGCGTGGCCGATCCGGTCGAGCTGGGGCTCGTCCGGAGCCTGGCCCGCCCGGGGGGCAACATCACTGGACTGGCCGACAGCGGTCCGGATCTCGCCGCGAAGCGTCTGGAGTTGCTGAGAGAACTCGTTCCCAAGCTCAGGCGAGTCGCGATGCTCTGGCACTCCGAGAATCCGGGCAATCTCCTGCAGCTCAAGCGGGCGGAGGTCGCCGCACGCACGCTCGGCATACAGCTTGATCCGGTGCCGGTCCAGAGTGCAAGCGACCTCGACTCGGCATTCAAGGCTGTGCGCGCCGCCGACGCTCTGCTCCAGGCAAATGCTCCCCTCTTCACCGCGCATCGCACTCGAATCGTAGGATTGGCGGCGACGAGCCGGCTGCCCGCTATCTACGCGTTAAGGGAGACGGTGGAAGTCGGCGGCCTCATGTCGTACGGTCCGCACTATCCAGAATTGCTCAGGCGCGCCGCCACATACGTGGACAAGATCTTGAGAGGCGTGAACCCGGCTGACCTCCCTGTCGAGCAGCCCACGAAGTTCGAGCTCGTGATCAACCTGCGGGCCGCCAAGGCACTGGGCCGCACGATGCCGCCGTCACCGCTACTCCGCGCAGATCAGGTGATCGAATGATCTTGTGGCGGGCAATGGAGCGTCGAACATCAGGCTTCAGCGGTCCGCAGGCTCGCGGTGCTCGCCCCCGGCCGCTGAGCCTGAGCGTTAGGCCGATCCAGCAGTCGTACCGAACGTCGGACGAGAGAGCCCAAGGAGATCGCGGTTTCTACTGGAGGTGGGATCTTGAGCGATAGATCGAGTCAGCCGCAGCGACCAAACCGAATCGCCATGGCTGCGGGTGTCATCATCGCCCTGATTCTCGTCCTCTTCGCTTCAGGTCGAACAGCCAACGCGCAGGCAACGGGCCAGGTCGCACGGGTCGGCTTCCTCCTGGCCGGATCCATGCCTTCCCCTGGAATTTTCGTCGCCGATTTTCGAGAGGTCCTGCGCGAACACGGTTGGGTCGAGGGCCGGAACATCCGGTTTGACTACAAAGCCGCAGATGGAAGCTACGACCGGCTCCCGGCTCTGGCTGCCGATCTAGTTGCGCTCAAGGTAGACGTGATTGTCACCGAGGGTACGCCGCCAACCGTTGCGGCCAAGACGGCGACTACGACCATCCCGATTGTCATGGCCACGACCGGCGATCCAGTGACGACAGGTCTCGTCGCCAGCCTCGCGCGCCCTGGAGGCAACCTGACAGGGGCTTCTTTCTTCTTCGGGGAACTCAACGCCAAACGTATGGAGATCCTCCACGAAGTCTTTCCAGGCATCGCCCGGGTCGCGGTTCTCTCGCACCCGGAGAATCCGACGGCCCCGATCGCCATCAAGGCAATCGAAGACGCGGCAAGATCACTAAAGGTGTCGTTGCGACATATCGAGGCGCGGCGGCCCAGCGATGTCGACGTTGCCGCTGCCGCCCTGACACGACGTGATGTAGACGCTCTAGTCGTGATCGAGTCGCCAATGATCAACGCTCGGTCCCGACAGATCGCGGACGTCGCGGCGAGAAACCGCCTTCCGACGATATTCGGCATGCGGGGCGCCGTGGAGGCGGGTGGTCTGATCGCCTATGGGCCAAGCCGACGCGATCTATGGCGGCGCGCGGCCGTCCTGGTTGACAGGATCCTGCACGGAGCAAAGCCGGGTGATCTCCCTATCGAGCAGGCCACGCAGTTCGAGTTCGTCGTAAATCTGAAGACCGCAAAGGCGCTTGGGGTGACGATTCCTGCCTCCATACTTATCCGCGCGACAGATGTGATTCGCTGACCGCCGCGTGGCGATATTGTCCCTCGCGAGCAAGGTCCGGCCTAACAACAGGATGAACCTGACGGCGCTTCGCGCCGCACGTTATCCTGGGCGTTAGACGCCAAGGCGACATCATGACGGTCAAGCGTATGGATAACGTCGGCATCGTGGTAGAAGACATCGATGCCGCCATTGAGTTCTTCACCGAACTTGGCCTCGAGCTCGAGGGGCGCGCCCCAATCGAAGGGGACTGGGCAGATGGTGTCACTGGATTGCGCGACATGCGCGTCGAGATTGCCATGATGCGTACGCCGGATGGTCACAGCCGGCTCGAGATGTCCCGATTCCTCGCGCCGCCTGTGGTCGCCGATCACCGCAGCGCCCCGGTGAACGCTCTCGGTTACCTACGTGTCATGTTCACCGTGGAGGACATCGACGATACGCTCGCCCGACTCGGCAAACGCGGCGCGGAGCTCGTCGGCGAAGTGGTCCAGTACGAAGACACGTATCGGCTCTGCTACATCCGGGGCCCCGAACGAATTCTCATCGGGCTTGCCCAAGAGCTCGGGCAGCAGACTTCCCGATGAGCACATGTGACAGGTACAGATCTGATAGGGGTGCGTACTCGCAGGGACTAGTTGTCGTTCGAGGGCGTCTAATGAGCGTTAGGCTTCGAGGAGAGACGCGAGGGAGATGAGTCCGATTCGAGGGCGCCTTGACGCCAGGATGATGGGGTTGGCCCTCGGCATGGCACTCCTGCTCGGTGGGCTGTTCAACCCGGTCTCCACGGAGGCCCAAGAGGCGGCGAGGGTCGCTCGAATCGGGTTCCTGGCGGCCGACCGGATGCCCGCCGCGTATCAGTCCTTCCTTCAAGGACTGCGTGATCACGGGTACGTCGAGGGCCGCAACGTCGTCATCGAATACCGGTCCGCCGAGGGGAAGATCGAGCGGCTTCCGGCTCTGGCCGCCGAGCTAGTTGGCCTCAAGGTTGATGTCATTGTGGCCGCGGTCACCGACGCCGCCCTGGCCGCCCAGCAAGCGACCCGGACCGTTCCCATTGTCTTCCCGGCTGTGTCCGATCCGGTGGCGACCGGGCTCGTTGCCAGCTTTGCGCGTCCGGGCGGGAACGTTACGGGGTTGTCCTTCATCGCCCCGGAGCTAGTCGGTAAGTCCCTGGAGCTGCTCAAGCAAGCCGTTCCCGGAGTCAATCGGGTCGCTGTCCTCTGGCAGTCGGGAGGGTTAGCAGAGCGCCAGGGGAAGGCCTTGCGAAAGGCGGCCGAAGACGCGGCGCGGGTGCTCGGGATGCGGCTTCAAGTCGTCGAGGCGCGAGGGCCAGACGATTTCGACAGAGCGTTCGCGGAGATCACCAGAGGGCGCGCGGATGCTCTGATGGTGCTGACAAGCGCCACGTTCATCCAAGCACGCGGACGCCTCGTCGACCTGGCGGCCAAGGAGCGGCTACCCGCCGTGTACCCAGCGAGGGAGTTCGTCGATGCCGGGGGCCTCCTGGCGTATGCACCGAACCTGAGGGATCTGTTTCAGCGGGCTGCCACTTACGTGGACCGGATTCTGAAGGGTGCCAAACCCGCCGATCTGCCCGTCGAGCAGCCGACGAAGTTCGAGCTGGTCATCAACGTCACGGCCGCCAAGGGGCTCGGCCTGACGATCCCGGCGTCAGTGCTGGCGCGGGCGGACCAGATCATCGAGAGGTGAACGATTCGCACCCGCGTGAAGGGCGCAAACCCTAACGTTAGCCGGTGAAGCTTTCCGACCGAGAGGGACAGCGATGTCGCTCACGATGACGAAGGGAGAACGGGAGGCATTTCTGGCCGACGTTCATGTGGCCGTCATCAGCGTTGCGGAAGATGGTCATGGGCCGCTCGTGGTTCCGATTTGGTACTCCTACGAGCCGGGAGGCGAGGTCCGAATCATAACTGGTCGGACGTCGCGAAAGGGACAGCTGCTGGAGCGCGCTGGCCGATTCAGTCTGTGCGTGCAAATGGAGACGCTGCCGTATAAGTACGTCAGCGTGGAGGGGCCGATCGTCGCGGTCGAAGCGGCGGATCTTGAGCGCGACCGGCGCCCCCTCGCGCGCCGGTATCTCGGCACCGAAGTGGGCGACTCGTACATCGAAAGCACGAGGGACGTGGTCGGGAACGTGCTTGTTCGTATGCGGCCAGAACGATGGCTCACCGTCGACTACGCAAAGCAATACGAGTCACGGTGAATGGCAAGCCGGCTAACCCCGCATTTCACCTGACGGCCGGGCTCGCGTGCGCTCGCTCAGCCGCAGGTGAATGCGGGCGTTGGACGACAACAATAGGTAAACAACGTTGAAGCTCCCACCCTTGCCAATCTTGTCCGACCTGGACGGCACGCTGATTGATTCGAAGGTCTCTGTGGTTGCGCCTTCCGGTGGTGGGCCGAATCGAAAGGTCTTCCTGCCGATACCGCCTCGCGCATTCCGTTTGGAAGAACATCAACGGACGCGGCGGCGGTACTTGCGCCACACCTAGATCACATTAAGGAAGGCGCCTTACTTGATCAACGGCAGGAGCAAGACACCGACGGCGTCATTGCGCTGGAGGACGGCGCAAGCGAACTCCTGTCATCGCACGACAACTTGGCCATCGTTACGTCGTGTCCACACCGCCTTGCGGAAGCTCGGCTGAAAGCAGCGAAGCTACCGATGCCGCGCTTCCTCACATAACGCCGGAATGTTGGTCCCGCGGCAAGCCCGACCCTGAGCCCTACTTGCGAGGAGCGCAGGCGCTTGGTGCTGCACCTGAGGCGTGCATCGTGCTGGAGGATGCGCCGTCCGGGGTTGAATCTGGAATCAGGGCAGGAATGCGAGTCATAGGAGTACTTACAACTCACACGGCGCAGCAACTCTCGGCCGCAACGTGCCTCATCAAGTCCCTGCGTGAGCTTCCAGATGCTTTGCGTTCCGTAAGCAATGACGTTGTCGTCCAACCCATCGCTGCAGCGGACGGTCCCGCCTTCGGCGGTCCTTCCCTCCGCGCGCTTCGCGCGCGTCGGCGCCGCTGAGCTTAGTCGTTAGGCGGCGAAGGGCTGCTATCTCTCAACCGTTCATGAAAGAGGCCCATAGAGCGCCGGAAACGCCGGCGCACGATGAGTGTCCGCGCGGTTCGCGTCGCAGAGTCCTGCACCGCCGTTGCTGTCCCGCGTCGAATCGTCCATGCTCGACGGGTTAAGGTCCGAGAGGTCGTGAAGAGGGCTGCATAGGCGACGTGATAGAGATTATGGCCGGCAGATAGCATGAGTCACCGCGCGCCCTGGGAATGTACGTTCGCAAAGGAGCAGCGCAGCCGCTGCCTTCCCGGCAACAAACCGCGCACGGACCACGAGGATTTCGAGGTCCTGTCCCTCTGCATCCTGCAGGCTGGCCTGAGCTGGGCCAGCGTGCGTCGGAGCTGGCCGCGCTACCGCAGCGCGTTCCACAATTTCGAGCTTGCGAAGCTCGCGCACGCAGCTCCTGCAGCGCTGCTCCGCAGGCCGGGCGCGCTGAGGAACCCGAAGAAGATCGCCGCCCTTGTTGCGAACGCGCGGGAGTTCGAGCGCATCCGCGCAGAGCACGGCACGTTCGCGCGCTACCTTCGTACGGTCAAATCGGAAGAGGATGCGTGCACAATTCTGCAGGAGCGCTTCAGGCACGTGGGCCCGTACACCGCGGAGTTCTACCTGCACTGCGTGGGGCGGTCCGTATACGGTCCCTGAACCTCGCCGCCTAACTAAGCGATGCAGCCGAGGCCGGGTAAACCGTCGCAGCTCAAGGCGAGAGCCGGTGGCCCGGCGCGACTGAACACTGGGTTGTTAGAGCGACGGGTGACCTTTCGCTCGACCAACCCTTTGCAGGGCACTTGTCACGGCGATCGGAGTTCTAACAACAGGCTTGAGCGGACCGGCTAAGCCGGCCGCTCAGCCTGACCGTTAGGCCCGCTTCAGGAGCACGTAATGCGACCCCTTCGGTATTCCATCAACGTCACATTGGACGGGTGCTGCGATCATCGTGAAGGGATCGCGGACGAAGACTTGCATCGTCACGCAGTCGAAAACCTCGACCAAGCCGATGCCCTCCTCTTTGGCCGGGTGACTTACGAAATGATGGAGGCAGCGTGGCGGCCGCCGGCGCCGACGGGAGCGAGGCCTGATTGGATGGAACCTTGGATGGTACCCTTCGCCCGGACGATCGACGCGGCAAAGAAGTACGTTGTGTCGAGCACCCTGGATCGGGTCGATTGGAACGCGGAGCTCGTGCGTGGGGATCTCGGGAAGGCCGTTCAGCAGCTCAAGCGGGAGTCGGGCAAGGGACTGTTCGTGGGAGGCGTGAGGCTCCCGCAGGCGCTGGCGGAGCTGGGCTTGATCGATGAGTACGAGTTCGTCGTGCATCCCAGGGTAGCGGGCCATGGGCCGACGTTGTTCGCGGGGTTATCGAAGCGTGTCGACTTGAAGCTCGTGAGCCGGCTGGAGTTCGGCTCGGGAGCGGTGGCAATGCGCTATGAGCCGAGGCTGACGGGCGCGAATTCCCTCGGCGGCTAGGCGGGCGACGGCCAGGGCCGCCTCCGACCAGCAGGACCCCGACGGCGGCGAGGCTCAAGAAGGCGCCGGCCCACTCCGCGAGGCCGGGCCGGTGGTGCAGCGTGACCTCGACCCCCTGCCCACCCCGCACCTCCACCTCGAGGAGGCCCAACTCTCCCTGCCGCGTGGGCAAGGGCCCGGCGGGGCCCCGCGCGCGCCACAACGGCGACCAGGCCATGCCCGTCGAGACCCATCCGCTCTCCGTCGGCGTGAGGAAGGCGAAGTAGCGATCGCCGTCGAGGCGCTGGGGCAGGGGACGCGGTGTGGTGGCGCTGAACACGAGGAACGGCCCCACCCGCTGGTGCACGCCCCACTCGGGGTCGCTCGCCAGGAAGCGCAGGCGGGGGATGTCCTCATCGGTGGCCACCACCGAGGACACGCGCAGCGCCGCGGCCAACCGCGTGAACTCACCTGGGCGCAGCCGGAGGAGATCGCGGCCGAACACGGTCTCGCCGTCGCGCTGCTCCGCGAGCATGCGAATGGGGGCGCGCAGCGCGGCTGGGCCTTCCCGGAGACCGGAATAGAAGAAGCCGGCGACGGGAGACGGATGGGTGAAGGTGCCGCCGATGATCCCGCGCTCTGTAATCGAGGGCGTGAGCGCCGCCATGTGCGAGTGCTCCCGCCACCAGTCGCGGCCGAAGGAGAGCGGCACCGCCGAGCGCAGGAACAGCACACGGCCGGTGGGCGCCCGGCCAAGCATGTCCCACAGCGCGGTGAAGCGGAAGCCGTGGATGACGCTGTCGGAGGTCGGCCATTCACCCACCTTCGGCCAGAGGGACACCGTCGGCTCCCGGGCGCCCGCCGGCGGAGCCGCGAGCAGGAAGCACGCGGCGAGCGCGGCGACGATCGCGGCGCCGGCCACGGCCCAGGGCGGCGTCCAGGCGTAGCGCGCGATGCCCGCGCGTCCAAGAGCCACCGCGGCGGCGGTCGCGCCCAGGATCAGGGCGAGCAGCATGCCGTCCATGAGACGGTCGGCGGGAAGCCACAGTATCTCCGCGGGCGCGGCCACGAAGATGTCCAGGGCGAGCAGCGCGTCCATCGCGGGCGCGAGGGCCAGGAGCCAGAGGAGGAGGCGGGAAGGGCGCAACCCCAGCGCGACGCCGACCCAGGCGGACAGGTTCAGCACGACGAGGACGAGGAGCAGCGGACGGCTCGCGAAGGCGGTGACGAGCCCGCGAAAGGAGGCGTCCGCCCACGCCAGCGGCAGCGCCATGGGCGCGCTGCCGACCAGGTGGGCAACGAGCGGGACGAGCCAGAAGCCGCCGAGCGCGAGGCCGACCGTGACGACGAGGAGACCGTCGATGAGCCGCCGCGTCTTTCGCTCCGAGAAGGCGGAGGCGAGGAGCACGATCATCACCGCCAGGGGCGCATGCGCCGGATGCGCGAGGACGACGGCGGCGAGCAGCACGGCGGGCCACGCGCGCGGGCGCCGCGCGCCTTCCAGCCACGGCAGGCAAGCCAGGGCAAGCAGCGGGATCAGGCCCCAGCCCAGCCGGGCCGCGACGAGGCCCCAGCGCACTCCTTCCTCGATCCCGCTTCGCGACCCCGCCGAGAGCAGCAGCGTGAGGAATGCACCGGGCAGGGCCAGCCAGCCCGAGCCGAGCACGCGGGCCAGGAACGCGTACGTGGTGGCACCGGGAAGGAGGAAGACCAGCCAGACGAGGATGAGATAGAGAACCCCGGGACTCGCCATCCCCAGCGCGAGCCAGTGGAGCGCGTAGCCCATGTAGAAGAAGAGGGGCGGATAGTACTGAAGCTCCGGGTACCCGGCCCACCAGCCGGGATTCCAGTGCCATGGGGCCGGCCCGAGGGTGATGGCGTGGATCAGCCGATAGAGTTGACCGGGATGATCGTCGCCGCCCGGGACACCGCGTCCCAGCGCCGCCCAGCCCCAGACGACGGCGTAGACGGCGAGCAGCACGGCCGGGATCACCGATCGAACGAACACGCCGACGGGATTATACCGAGGTGTGCCGCATTGACATTTGTTTCTTCGGAGTGTTAAGTAATCGAAATCGTGTCGCTGGAATCGGTGATCGCGGCAGCGGCCATGTCGCGATCGTGCAGGTACTTTCGGGGCTCAAATCCCCTACCGATGGAGAGGCCATGGATCGCGTGAAGGGATTGAAGTGCCGGGAGTGCGGGCGCTCCTACCCCGCCGCCCCCGTTCACGTCTGCGAGCACTGCTTCGGCCCCCTCGAGGTCGACTACGACCCCGCCGCCGTCCGCGCGCGCGTGACCCGCGCGCGCATCGAGGGTGGTCCACGGAGCATCTGGCGCTACGCCGATCTGCTTCCGGTGAAGATGGGAGCGGACGGCGAGCCGCCGGTCGGCGCGGCCGTCGGCTTCACCCCCCTCGTGCGGGCGCGGAATCTGGGTGAGGAGCTCGGCGTCCCGGAGCTCTACATCAAGAACGACGCCGTGTGCCATCCCACGTGGTCCTTCAAGGATCGTGTTGTCGCGGTGGCCATCGCCAAGGCGAAGGAGTTCGGGTTCGACACCGTCGCCTGCGCCTCCACCGGCAACCTTGCGAACTCGGTGGCCGCCCATGCCGCGGAGGCCAGGCTGCACGCCTACGTATTCACGCCCGTCGACCTCGAGCAGGGCAAGATCACGGCGACGCTGGTCTACGAGCCCACCCTGGTGGCGGTGGAGGGCACCTACGACGACGTCAACCGGCTCTGCTCCGAGATCGCCGACAAGTACCGGTGGGCGTTCGTCAACATCAATCTCCGCCCCTACTACGGCGAAGGCTCCAAGACCTACGGCTATGAGATCGCCGAGCAGCTCGGCTGGCGGGCCCCTGCCCACGTGGTCGTCCCGTGCGCGGGCGGCGCTCTCATGACCAAGATCGCGAAGGCATTCCGCGAGCTGCAGGATCTCGATCTCATTCCCGAGACACCCACCCGGATGCACGCGGCCCAGGCCCTGGGCTGCGGCCCCATCGTCACCATGATCAAGAACGACACCGACGTGCTCGTTCCCGTCCGGCCGAACACCATCGCGAAGTCGCTCGCCATCGGCAACCCCGCCGACGGCTATTACGCCTATCGCGCCGCCAAGGACTCCGGGGGCTACGGCGAGCACGCCACCGAGGCGGAGATCGTCGATGGGATGCAGCTCCTCGCCCGGACGGAGGGGCTGTTCGCCGAGACGGCGGGAGGCGTCACCGTCGCGGCGACCCGGAAGCTGATCGAGAGCGGGCGCATCCGCCGCGACGAGCCGACCGTCATCTGCATCACCGGCACCGGCCTCAAGACGCCGGATGTCCTCCACGACCGACTGTCCGTCAGCGTGACCATCCGGCCCTCGCTTGCGGTCTTCGACCGCGCGCTGGCCGAAATCAAGACGAAGGGAGGCGCCGCATGAGCGTGCTCGTCCGTGTCCCGACACCGCTACGCAGCCTGACCAAGGGAGCCGCCGAGGTTCACGGGGCAGGCGACACCGTGGACGATGTCATCCAGGATCTGGAGCGTCAGTTCCCCGGCATGCGCGACCGCCTGGTGGATGAGACGGGCGAGCTGCGGCGCTTCATCAACATCTACGTCAACGAGGAGGACATCCGTTTCCTCCAGGGCGCCAAGACCACCCTCAAGACCGGGGACTCCGTTTCCATCCTGCCCGCGATCGCGGGAGGTTGGTAACGCGGCCATGCGAGAGCGCGGCCGATGAGAGAGATCTCCAGGCGGGTCCAGGGCTTCACCGAATCCGTCATCCGCGAGATGACGCGGGTGAACAACCAGCACAACGGCATCAACCTCGCCCAGGGCATGCCGAACTTCCCGCCGCCGCGCGAGCTGGTCGAGGCCGCCCATCGCGCCCTCGACGGCGACTTCCACCAGTACGCCATCACGTGGGGTACGCCGCGGCTGCGGCGCGCCATCGCCGAGAAGTACCGGCGCTTCTACGGTATGGAGGTCGAGCCGGACCGCCACGTCACCGTCTGCTGCGGCTCCACCGAGACCATGCTCGCCACCCTCCTCGCCGTGCTCAACCCCGGCGACGAGGTCATCATCTTCGAGCCCTTCTACGAGAACTACGGCCCCGGATGCATCATCGCCGGGGCGGTTCCCATCTGGGTGCCGCTGGAGCCGCCGGACTTCGGCTTCGATCCCGACCGGCTCGCGCGCGCGGTGACGCCGCGGACGCGGGCGATCGTCTTCAACAGCCCGAACAACCCCTCCGGCAAGGTGTTCTCGCGGGCCGAGCTCCAGCAGATCGCGGACGTCTGCCTCAAGCACGACCTCCTCGCCATCACCGACGAGATCTACGAGCACATCGTGTACGACGGGGCGGGGCATATCCCGATCGCGACGCTCCCGGGCATGGCGGAACGGACCATCACCATCTCCGGGATCTCGAAGTCCTATTCGGTGACGGGCTGGCGCATCGGCTACGCGATCGCCAACCCGGAGCTGTCGGTGGGCATACGCCGCGCCCACGACTTCATCACGGTGGGCGCGCCGCATCCCCTGCAGGAGGCTGCGGTCACCGCCCTCGAGTTCCCCGACGCGTACTACACCTCCCTCCGGCAGTCGTACCAGGCCCGCCGCGATCTGCTCTTCTTCCAGGTGGAGGCGGCCGGCTTCGTGGCGTGGAAGCCGCGGGGCGCCTACTATATCCTCACCGACGCCGCCCACTTCATGAAGCAGTACGACTGCGCGGATGACACGGCCTTCGCCATGCACCTCATCAAGGACGTGGGCGTGGCGACGGTGCCGGGTTCGTCCTTCTACGCGCACGGCGACCTCGGCCGAACCAAGATCCGCTTCTGCTTCCCCAAGACCGACGAGATGCTCATCGAGGCGGGCCGCCGGCTCCAGAAGCTCGCCCGGTGACCCTTCGCGAGTCGGCGCGCGCGGTGTTCGACGCCGCGCTCCTCGCCGGCGACGTGCGCCCCCTGGTCCACCGCTCGCTTGCCGGCCTTCACCTGCCGCCGCGCGGCCGAGTCCTCGTCGTCGGGGCCGGGAAGGCCTCGGGTGCCATGGCGGCAGCCGCGGAGGACGCGGTGGGCGAGCGCATCGCCGACGGGGTGGTGGCGGTCAAGGACGGTCATCTGGCCCCCACCCGGCGAGTCCGGCTCCTCGAGGCCGGTCATCCCGTCCCCGACGAGCGCGGAGCCGCCGCCGCGGGAGCCATTCACGATCTTGTCCGCTCGGCGGAGACGGACGACCTTGTCCTCGTCCTCATTTCCGGCGGGGGCTCCGCCCTCACCCCCGCTCCGGCGCCGCCGATCACCCTGGCCGAGAAGCAGATCCTGACGCGGCTCCTGCTCCGGGCCGGGGCGACCATCAATCAGCTCAACGCGGTGCGAAAGCATTGCTCGCTGCTCAAGGGGGGCCAGCTTGCCCGCGCCGCCGCTCGCGCGCGCACGCATGCCTTGCTGCTCTCCGACGTCGTCGGCGATCCGCTGGACGTCATCGCCTCGGGGCCGACCGCGCCCGACGAGTCCACCTACGCCGAGGCGCTCGCCATTCTCGACCGCTTCGGTATCGCCGACCAGGTGGCGCCCTCGATCCGGCAGCGGCTCGAGCGGGGCAGGCGCGGGGAGATCCCGGAGACGCCCAAGCCGGGCGATCCCCTCTTCGCGCGGGTGACGAACACCGTGATCGGCAACAACCATCTCGTGATCGACGCCGCCCTGGAGCGGGCGCGAGCGCTGGGTCTCACGCCCCACCTGCTCACGCGGACCCTGGAGGGCGAAGCCAGGGAACTCGCCGGCCGATTCGTGGCCATGGCGCGCGATGTGCGCTCGGGCTCGGGCCCGCTGCGGCATCCGTGCTGCCTCATCGCCGGCGGGGAGACCACGGTGAAGGTGACGGGGCAGGGCAGCGGCGGACGCTGTCAGGAGTTCGCCCTCGCCGCCGCCATCGAGATGGCGGGAATGCCGAACGTGGTGGTGCTGGCGGCGGGCACCGACGGCAGCGACGGGCCCACCACGGCCGCCGGCGCCGTCGTCGACGGCGAGAGCGCCGCCCGCGCGCACGCGATCGGCGTGGATCTTGCGGCGCGGCTCGCCGACAACGACGCCAATCCCGCTCTCGCGGCGCTCGGCGACCTCATCGTGACCGGACCGACCAACACCAACCTCCTCGATCTCTACCTCGTCGCCGTCGGCTAGTCCATCCGGCCCCGCTGCTCACGGAGAAGGCGAAGCGCTCTTAGTAGGCGAGATTGCGTCGCCGGGGAATTTCGACCCACCGGGTTATCCACAGCCCATGCACATTTTCTGTGGATGAGCGGACGGGGGAACGACCGCCGGGGCCGCCGGGACGCCGGAAGCGCTGTGCTATCCTAGCCCGCGTATGTCGCGGACAAATCTCCTCGATCTCCTTCCCGCCGAGCTCGAAGCCCTCGTGGAATCGCTCGGCGCGCCGCGCTATCGCGGCCGCCAGCTGCTGACCTGGATCCACGCCAAGGGGGTGACGGACCTCGCCCTCATGTCGGATCTGCCGCGCGACCTCCGTGAGACCCTCGTCGAGCGCGCCGAGGTCGCGGTACCGGCGCTCGAGCGGGCCACGCCCTCCCAGGACGGCAGCGAGAAGCTCGTCCTGCGGCTGGCCGACGGCGCCCGCGTCCAGTCGGTGGTGATGCCGGACGACGATCGGTTGACCCTGTGCCTGTCCACGCAGGTGGGCTGCGGCTTCGGCTGCACCTTCTGCTTCACGGGAACGATGGGGCTCGGCCGCGACCTCACCGCCGGCGAGATCGTGGGGCAGGTGCTGGCGGCGCGCGCGCGACTGGCGCCGGGCGTGCGCATCACCCACGTGGTCTACATGGGGATGGGCGAGCCCCTGGCCAACTACGCGGCCACCGCCCGGTCGCTCCGGCTCTTGACCGACGCGCGAGGGCTGGGCTTCTCGCCCCGGCGGATCACGGTGTCCACGGTGGGGCTGGTGGCCGGCATCGAGCGCCTGGCCAAGGACGGGCTCCGCGTCAACCTCGCCATCTCGCTCCACGCCGCCTCCAACGAGGTGCGCGACCGGCTGATGCCGGTCAACAAGGGCGTGAAGCTGGAGGCGCTTCTCGCCGCCTGCCGGAGCTTTCCCCTGGCCACCCGTCAGCGCATCACCTTCGAGTACGTGCTGCTCGACGGCGTCAACGACTCCCCGGAGGACGCGCGGCGGCTCGTCCGGCTGCTCAAGGGCATGCGTGCCAAGGTGAACCTGATCCCGTTCAACGAATGGGAGGGCGCGGGCTTCACGCGCCCGCCGCTGGCGCGCATCCTCGGATTCCAGGCCATCGTGCTGGAGCACGGGATCACGGCCACCATCCGGTGGAGCAAGGGCGAGGACATCGGCGCCGCCTGCGGCCAGCTCAACGAGCGCGTGGCGTGCTGAGCCGTCCCGCCGTCGCCTTTCCCACCCTCGGCTGCCGTCTCAATCAGGTCGAGTCACAGGAGATGGGTGCCCTCATGGAGGCGCGCGGCTTCCGGACCGCGGCGGCCGGCGAGCCGGCCGGCATCTACGTGGTCAACACCTGCACGGTGACGGGGCGCGCCGACGTGTCCGATCGCCAGCTGATCAGGCGGGTGCGGCGCGAGAATCCCAATGCCCTCGTGGTGGTGACGGGGTGCTGGGCCCAGACCGACCCCGACGCGGTGGCACGGCTCGACGGGGTGGATCTCGTCCTGGGGAACCAGGAGAAGTATCGCCTGCCCGAGCTGGTGGAGGATCTCCTCGCGTGCCGGCCGCGGAGCGCCGCGCCCGCCGTCCACGTGGCCGACGTTGCCGACGCGCGGGTCTTGCCCTTCGCGCCCTTCGCGCGCGTCACCCGCCGCTCGCGCGCGTTCGTCAAGGTCCAGGACGGCTGCCAGCACCGCTGCGCCTTCTGCATCGTTCCGGCCGCCCGCGGTGGCAGCCGGAGCCAGGACCCCAAGGTGGTGCTCGACCAGGTACGGCTGCTCGTCGAGGCGGGGCACGGCGAGGTGACGCTGACCGGCGTGGATCTCGGTCACTATGGCTGGGACCTGGTGCCGCGCACCAGCCTGGCCGCCCTCCTGGCGCTCCTCGCGGAGGTGCCGGGGCTGCGCTGGCTTCGCCTGTCTTCGGTGCTTCCCGCCTACTTCACGCCCGCCCTCGTCGAGGCGGTCACGGCCCTTTCTGTCATGGCGCCGCACCTGCACATCCCCCTGCAGAGCGGCAGTGACCGCGTGCTGCGCCTCATGCGCCGGCCCTACAATGTCCGCATGTACCGGGCCCTCGTCGAGCGGCTCGCCGGCGCCATGCCCGACCTGGGCCTGGGCGCCGACGTCATCGTGGGCCATCCCGGCGAGAGCGACGAGGACTTCGCGGCCACGCTGGATCTGGTGCGGGCCCTGCCGTTCTCGTACCTGCACGTCTTCGCCTATTCGGATCGCAAGGGTACCGAGGCGGCACGACGGCCCGGCCGGGTATCCCCGCCGGTCGCGCATGCGCGGAGCGCCGCCCTCCGCGGGCTCGTGGCCGACAAGAACCTCGCCTTCAGGCGGCGGCTCCTCGGCCGGACGCGCGAGGCGCTCGTGCTCGACGCCGTGGACGGCCACGGCCTGCGCGCGGGCCTCACCGGCAACTACGTCGAGGTGAAGTTCGCCGGGCCGCCGGAGCTGGCCCGCCGCTTCGTGCCGCTGACCGTCACCGACTGCTCGCCCGAGCGCACGCTCGGCGCCCTGGAGCCCGCCACGGCATGAAGACGCGACCCCGGACCGCTCCCGCCGATCTCACCCTCGGCATCATCGGGGGCAGCGGCCTCTACGAGATGGACGGCCTCACCGACGTGCGCTGGGTGAAGGTCCGCACACCGTTCGGGGATCCCTCCGACGCCTACTGCGTGGGCCGCCTCGGCGACCGGAAGGTGATCTTCCTGCCTCGGCACGGCCGCGGCCACCGCCTCACGCCCACCGACCTCAACTACCGCGCCAATATCTGGGGCCTCAAGCGTCTCGGCGCCACCGCCGTCATCTCCCTGAGCGCGGTGGGCAGCATGAAGGAGGAGATCCGCCCCCTCGACATCGTCATTCCCGACCAGTTCTTCGACCATACGCGGCGGCGCGTCTCGACGTTCTTCGGCGACGGTCTCGTCGCGCACGTTGGCATGGCGCACCCGGTGTGCGCGGAGCTGGGCGACGTGCTGGAGGGCGCCGCCCGCGAGGCGGGCGCGACCGTGCACCGCGGGGGCACCTACATCTGCATCGAGGGGCCGCAGTTCTCCACGAAGGGCGAGTCCGAGATCTACCGGCGCTGGGGCGTGTCGGTCATCGGCATGACCAACATGCCGGAGGCCAAGCTGGCTCGCGAGGCCGAGCTCTGCTACGCCACGGTCGCCCTGGCCACCGACTACGACGTCTGGCACCCCGAGCACGACGCGGTGACGGTGGAGGCGGTGATCGCCAACCTCATCAAGAACGTGGCGATGGCGCGCGACGTCCTGCGCCGGGCCATTCCCCGGGTGCCGGCGCGCGGCGGCTGCAAGAGCGGCTGTCCCGAGGCCCTCGCCAAGGCCCTCATCACCGATCCCCGTCGCGTGCCGCCGCGGACGCGCAAGCGCCTCGCTCTCCTCGTCGGCCGTCACCTGCCGTCCGGCAAGGGAGGGGCGGCCCGTGGTTAGTCAGGGCAGCGGCGATCTCGACGTGGTCGGCATCGGGAACGCCCTCGTCGACGTGCTGAGCCACGCGAGCGAGGAGTTCGTGCGGAGCCAGGACGTGGTGAAGGGGACCATGCAGCTGGTCGACGAGCCGCGGGCGCGCGCCCTCTACGAGGCCATGGGGCCGGCGATCGAGGTCTCCGGCGGGTCGGCCGCCAACACCATGGTCGGCGTGGCCTCGTTCGGAGGCCGGGCTCACTACGTCGGCAAGGTGCGCGACGATCAGCTCGGCGAGGTGTTCGCGCACGACCTGCGCGCCACCGGGGTCGGCTACACCACGCCCGCCGCCGTCACCGGGCCGTCGACCGGCCGCTGCCTCATCCTCATCACGCCGGACGCCCAGCGGACCATGCACACCTTTCTCGGCGCCTCCGTGCACCTCGGCCCCCGCGACGTCGACGCGGCGCTGATCGGCCGGGGCAAGTACCTCTATCTCGAGGGCTATCTCTTCGATCCGCCGGCAGCCCAGGAAGCCTTCCGGGTCGCCGCCGACATCGCTCACGCGGCGGGGAGGAAGGTGTCCCTGACCCTCTCCGACCCGTTCTGCGTCACCCGGCATCGTGCCGCCTTCCTGGACCTGGTCGAGGGTCACGTCGACGTGCTCTTCGCCAACGAGGCCGAGATCTGCGCGCTCTACCAGGTGTCGGACTTCGACGCGGCGTTGCAGCGGGTGCGCGGGCACTGCGAGGTGGCCGCGCTCACGCGAAGCGAGCGCGGCTCCGTGGTGGTGAGCGGGGACGAGGTGCACGTGGTGGACGCCCAGCCCGTCGACGTGGTGGTCGACACCACCGGCGCCGGCGATCTCTATGCCGCCGGCTTCCTGTTCGGCCTGAGCCGCGGGCTCGACCTCGCGACGTGCGGCCGCTTCGGATCCCGCGCCGCCGCCGAGGTGATCTCGCATGTCGGCGCGCGGCCCACCTCGCCCTTGGCCCAGCTCGCGAGGTGATCGTGGACGCCGCCCTCACCGCCAAGTACGAGCGCCTCGTGGCCATACTCCGCGAGATGGACCGCGTCGTGGTCGCGTTCTCGGGCGGGGTGGACTCCACCGTGCTCGGCCGCGCCGCCAAGGACGCCCTCGGCGACCGGGCCGTGCTCGCCACCGCGGATTCCGAGACCTACCCGGCCTCCGAGCTCGAGGAGGCGCGCCGCCTCGCGCAAGCGATCGGCCTGCACCACCTGATCATCCAGACCCACGAGCTCGACCGGCCCGAGTACGCGCGCAATGCCCCCAACCGCTGCTTCTTCTGCAAGGACGAGCTCTTCACCCGGCTCGAGGCGGTGGCGCGGGAGCACGGCGGCATGCCCATCGTCTACGGCGCCATCATGGACGACCTCGGCGACCACCGGCCAGGCATGGAGGCGGCGAAGGCGAAGGGCGTGCGCGCGCCGTTGATCGAGGCCCAGCTGTGGAAGCGCGAGGTGCGGGAGATCGGGCAAGCCCTGGGCTTACCCAACTGGGACAAGCCCTCGTTCGCGTGCCTGTCCTCTCGCTTCCAGTATGGTGACCGCATCACCCCGGAGAAGCTCCGGCAGGTGGACCAGGCCGAAGCCTTCCTGCGCGAGCTGGGCTTCCGACAGTTCCGCGTGCGCCACCACGAGCGCCTGGCCCGCCTGGAGCTGCCCGCGGAGGAGATGAGCCGATTGTGGGAAGAGGGGCGCCACGCAGCTATCGTCCGCCGGTTCCGCGAGCTCGGGTATCAGTTCGTGACGCTGGATCTCCAGGGTTTTCGCAGCGGCAGCGCGAACGAGGCGCTCCAGTGGATCGGGAAAAAGTAAGGGCGCTCCTCGAGGAGGTCGCCCGCGGCGCGATTACCCCCGAGCGCGCCCTCGCGCGGCTGCGTGATCTACCGGTGGAGAACCTCGGGTTTGCGCGCGTGGACCTGCACCGCGGCCTCCGCCACGGCATGCCGGAGGCCGTCTTCTGCCCGGGCAAGACGCCCGCTCAGGTGGTCGCCATCGTGCGCCGACTCGCCGAGGTGCACGACAATGTGCTCGCCACGCGCGCGGAGCCCGACGTGCTGCGCGCCATCGCCGACAGCGGGCTGCCGTATCGCCTGCATCCCGATGCCCGCCTCGCGATCGTGAAGCCGGCAGCCCACGCCGACGGCGGGATCGGGCTGGTCCTCGTGCTGAGCGCGGGCACCGCCGACCTCCCGGTGGCGGAGGAGGCCGCGGCGGTGGCGGAGGCGATGGGCAATCGGGTGGAGCGGATCTACGACTGCGGCGTCGCCGGGCTGCATCGCCTGGTCCCACACCTCGACCGGCTCAACGAGGCCAATGCCATCGTGGTGGTGGCGGGGATGGACGGGGCGCTCCCCAGCGTGGTGGGGGGCCTGGTCGATCGGCCGGTGATCGCCGTTCCCACCAGCGTGGGCTACGGTGCCTCCTTCGGCGGGATCGCCGCGCTGCTGACCATGCTGAACGCCTGCGCGCCCGGCATCTCCGTGGTCAACATCGACAACGGCTACGGCGCCGCGGCCCAGGCCAGCCAGATCAATCACCTCGTCGCCAAGCTGCGCTGACGCCGGCCGTGCGTCTCGCCTACTTCGACTGCCCGAGCGGTGCCGCCGGCGACATGATTCTGGGCGCGCTCGTGGACGCGGGCCTGCCGTTCGACTCCCTGCGCGCCGGCCTCGCCACCCTCTCCCTCGAGGGCTACACCCTCGAGCGCCGCACGGTGACGAAGCGTGGCTTTCGCGCCACCAAGGTGGACGTGCACGTCCATGCCCACGTCGGCGGCGCGGGCGCCCACGAACATTCGCCTCACGAGCATGCCCATCGCACGCTCCCCGCCATCCGCGACCTCATCGCGCGCGGCGCCTTGCCCGAGCCGGTGAAGGCGAGCGCGATCCGCGTCTTCACGCGGCTCGCGGAGGCGGAAGGCCGCGCCCACGGCGAGCCGCCGGAGGCGGTGCGCTTCCACGACGTGGGGGCGGTGGACGCCATCGTTGACATCACCGGAGCCTGCCTGGGGCTGCACCTGCTCGGGGTGGACGCGGTGCACTGCTCCGCGCTTCCCGTGGGCGGCGGCATGGTCGACGGCCCCCACGGCCGCATCCCCGTGCCCGCGCCCGGCACCGCCGAGCTGCTTCGCGGATTTCCCGTGGTGGACACCGGAGTCAAGCGCGAGCTGGTCACGCCGACGGGTGCGGCCATCCTCACCACGCTCGCCGCGGGCGCGGGCGCCATGCCGCCCATGACGGTCTCGGCGGTGGGCTACGGCGCGGGCACCATGGAGCTCGACACGCCCAATCTCGTGCGCGTGTTCCTCGGCGAGGCGACGGCGCGCCCCGGCGACACCGAGACGGTGATGCAGGTGGAGACGACCGTCGACGACATGTCGCCCCAGCTCTACGAGCCCCTCATGGAACGGCTCTTCACTGCGGGGGCGCTCGACGTCTATCTGACATCAGTGGTGATGAAGCGGAGCCGGCCCGGCGTGGTGCTGGTGGCGCTCTGCCCGCCCGCGCTGGCGCCGGACCTGGCCCGCATCCTCTTCGAGGAGTCCACCACCATCGGCGTCCGCTGGACGGCCTACGAGCGGGCGCGCCTGCCCCGCGAGATGGTGACCCTCACGACCAGCCTCGGCGCCATCGCCTTCAAGGTGTCGCGCCTGAACGGCCGCGTGGTGACGGTGACGCCGGAGTTCGAGGAGATCCGCCGCGTGGCGCGCGACAAGGGCTTGCCCGTGCGCGAGGCGCTGGAGCGGGCGCGCGAGGAAGGGCGCCGGCTGCTCGGCTGACCCCCCGGCGGCCCTTGACATCCCCGGGGGCCGGGAATAAGGTTTGAGGCGCTTTTGCCAGCCCCGGACGCCCTCAGCGGCGGGGTGCCGTTCATGCGTCGAGCTCCCCAGGAGGTAGCGCGGTGAAAAAGAAAGTCACGGCCACCATCAACGGCGTCAGCCATTCCCACGAGGTCGAGCCCCGGCTGCTGCTCGTACACTTCATCCGCGAGCTCGCCGGTCTCACCGGAACCCACGTAGGCTGCGACACCAGCCAGTGCGGGGCCTGCACCATTCACATGAACGGGCAGGCGGTGAAGGCGTGCAACCTCCTCGCCGTGCAGGCCGACGGCGCGCAGATCACCACCATCGAGGGCATGGCCAAGGACGGCAAGCTCCACCCCATCCAGGAAGGCTTCTGGGAGAAGCACGGTCTTCAGTGCGGCTTCTGCACGCCGGGCATGATCATGTCGGCGGCCCAGCTCCTGCAGCGCTACCCCAAGCCCTCCGAGGCCGACATCCGCCATCAGCTGGAAGGCAATCTCTGCCGCTGCACCGGGTATCACAACATCGTGAAAGCCATCCAGTACGCCGCCGAGAACATGGCGAAGCGGTAGGGGAGGCGGACCATGGCGACCGCGAAGCTGCTGGGCTCGAGCATCAAGCGCCGCGAGGACCCCCGCTTCATCACCGGCAAGGGCAACTACACCGACGACCTCAAGCTTCCCGGCATGACCTATGCCGCGTTCGTGCGGAGCCCGCACGCCAACGCGAAGATCCGCGGCATCGACGTCAGCAAGGCCAAGGGGCATCCCGGCGTGGTCGCCGTCTTCACCGGCAAGGACATGACCGGGGTCAACTCGCTACCCTGCGGCTGGCTCCTGCCGGAATTGAAGGTCCCGGCGCACCCGCCGCTGGCCAGCGAGGCCGCGCGCTACGTGGGCGACCCGGTCGCCGTGGTGATCGCCGAGAGCCAGGACGCCGCCAACGACGCCGCCGACCTGGTCTCGGTGGACTGGCAGGCGCTGCCGTCGGTGACGTCCACCGAGCGCGCCGCCCAGAAGGGCGCGGCCCAGATCCACGAGGTGGCGCCGGACAACGTGGCGTTCCGCTGGCAGATCGGCGATGCCGCCGAGACGGAGGCCGCCTTCAAGAAGGCCGACGTCGTGGTGAAGAAGCGCATCGTCAACCAGCGTCTGGTGGCCAATGCCATGGAGCCGCGGGCCTGCGTGGCGCGCTACGAGGACGCCACCGGCGACCTCACCCTCTGGGTGACCTCGCAGAACCCGCACGTCCACCGGCTGCTCATGACCGCCTTCGTGCTGGGCATCCCCGAGCACAAGGTGCGGGTCATCGCGCCCGACGTGGGGGGCGGCTTCGGCTCCAAGATCTTCCTCTACAACGAGGAGACGGTCTGCTCGTGGGCGACCCGGCAGATCAAGCGGCCCATCCGCTGGACGTCGAGCCGGCGCGAGGCCTTCCAGACCGACGCTCACGGGCGGGATCACGTCACCGATGCGGAGGTGGCGCTCTCCCGCGACGGCAAGTTCCTGGGGCTGCGGGTGAAGACCACCGCGAACCTGGGCGCGTACCTCTCGACCTTCGCGCCCGCGGTGCCCACCTACCTCTACGGGACCCTGCTCAACGGCGTGTACACGTTCGGTGCCATCCATTGCGAGGTGACCGGCGTCTTCACGAACACCACCCCGGTGGATGCCTATCGCGGGGCGGGGCGGCCGGAAGCGTGCTACCTCCTCGAGCGGATGGCCGACGCCGCCGCCGCTGCCCTCAAGATGGACCCGGCCGAGATCCGGAAGAAGAACTTCATCCCGAAGTTCGACAACGGGTTCCAGACCAAGGTGGCGCTGACCTATGACAGCGGCAACTACGCGGCCGCGTTCGACCGCGCCCTGCAGATGCTGGACTACAAGAAGTTCCGCGCCGAGCAGGCGGAGGCCCGCGGCAAGGGCCGGCTCCTCGGCGTGGGCTTCTCCACCTATATCGAGGCGTGCAGCATCGCGCCGTCCAAGGTGGTGGGCTCGCTCGGCGCCCAGGCGGGTCTCTGGGAATCCGGTAAGGTTCGCGTGCACCCCACGGGCATGGTGACTGTGTTCACCGGCTCGCACTCGCACGGACAGGGGCACGAGACGACCATGGCCCAGCTCGCGGCCCATCACCTCGGGATCCCCATGGAGCACGTGGACATCGTCCACGGCGACACCGGCACCGTGCCGTTCGGCATGGGCACCTACGGTAGCCGCTCCGCGTCGGTGGGCGGCACCGCCATCCTGATGTCCATCAACAAGATCAAGGAGAAGGGCAAGAAGATCGCCGCCCATCTCCTGGAGGCCTCGCCGCAGGACATCGAGTACGTCAACGGCCAGTTCCAGGTGAAGGGCTCGCCGCAGAAGGCGGTACCCTTTGGCCAGGTCGCGCTCACCGCTTACGTGCCGCACAACTACCCCGAAGGGGTTGAGCCGGGGCTCGAGGAGACCTCGTTCTACGATCCTTCCAACTTCTGCTTCCCCTTCGGCGCGCACGCCTGCGTGGTCGAGGTGGATCCCGACACCGGCAACGTGAAGATCCTGCGTTACGTCGCGGTGGACGATGTCGGCAACGTGATCAACCCCATGATCGTGGACGGGATGGTGCACGGCGGCATCGCCCAAGGCGTGGGGCAGGCGCTGTGGGAAGGCGCGGTGTACGACGACGGCTCCGGCCAGCTCGTCACCGGCACCATGATGGACTACGCGCTGCCGAAGGCCGACATGCTGCCCATGTACGAGACGGATCGGACGGAGACGCCCACGCCGGTGAACCCGCTCGGCATCAAGGGCGCCGGCGAGACCGGCACTATCGCGGCCACGCCGGCGGTGGTCAACGCCGTGGTGGACGCCCTGTCCGGGCTCGGAGTCGACCACATCGAAACGATGCCGCTCACGGCCGAGCGAGTCTGGAAGACCGCCCAGGCCGCCCGAGCGAAGAAGTAAGGGGGACCGCGCGCATGTATCCAGCCCAGTTCGACTATCACACCCCCGGCTCGATCAAGGAGGCGCTCGACCTCCTCGGCAAGCACAAGGACGACGCCAAGCTGCTGGCGGGCGGCCACAGCCTCTTGCCCGCGATGAAGCTCCGCCTGGCGCGGCCCGCTCACCTTGTCGACCTCCGCAAGGTGCCGGGGCTGTCGGGCATCAAGGAGGACGGCGGCACCCTCGTCATCGGGGCGATGACCACCCACTACGCCGTCGAGTCGTCCGCCGCGGTGAAGAGCAAGTGCGGCGTGCTGGCGGCCACCGCCGCCCTCATCGGCGACCCCATGGTGCGTAACATGGGGACCATCGGCGGCAGTCTCGCGCACGCCGATCCCGCCGCCGACTACCCGGCGACCATCATCGCCGTCAACGCGGAGATGGTGGTGGAGGGCTCCAAGGGCAAGCGCACCATCAAGGTGGACGACTTCTTCAAGGGGTTGATGACGACCGCGGTCGGAGGCGACGAGATCCTCACCGAGGTGCGTGTGCCCGCGCTCGCCGCCAACCAGACCGCCGCCTACATGAAGTTCCCGCACCCGGCCTCGCGCTTCGCGGTGGTCGGCGTCGCCGCCGTGCTGACCGTGGACGGGGGCAAGTGCACCAAAGCCTCCATCGGCATCACGGGGGCGGGGACGCACGCGGTGCGGGCCAAGGGCGTCGAGGCCGCCATCGCCGGCAAGGCGCTGGACGCCGCGAGCATTCAGGCGGCGGCGGACAAGGCGGCCGACGGCGTGGACGTGCAGGCGGATCTCCAGGGCTCCGTGGACTACAAGCGGCATCTGCTCAAGGTCTTCGCCAAGCGGGCGATCGAGGCGGCCGCCGCGGCAAAGAAGTAGCCCGGCGTGATCGCCGGGGTGGTCCTCGCGGCCGGACTCTCGCGCCGCATGGGCCGCCCCAAGCTGCTGCTCGATCTGGACGGCCGACCGGTGATCCACCACGCGGTGGACGCCCTGGTCGGCGCCGGGCTCGAGGACCTCGTCGTCGTCGTTCCTCCCGACTCCGCCGCGCTCGAGGCGGCGCTCACCGGGCTTCCCGTCCGTTTCGCGGTGAACCCGATGCCCGAGGCGGGGCAGGCGGGCTCGGTGGTGGTCGGCGTCAAGGCCCTTCCCGCGACGGCGGAAGCCGTCGTCATCGCGCTCGGCGATCAGCCCCATGTGCCACGCGCCGTGCTGATCGGGCTACGCGACGCGTATCGCGTGACCGGCCGGGCCATCGTGGCGCCGCGTTACCGGGAAGGCCGCGGCAATCCCGTCCTCTTCGCCGCCGCCGTGTTCCCCGAGCTCCTGCGCCTGACCGGTGATCAGGGCGCACGCGGCGTCATCGACGCCGATCCCACGCGCGTGACCGTCGTCCCGTTCGACTTGCCCATGCCGCGAGACCTCGATACGCCCGACGACTACGAGGGCGTCCGGAGCCGGCGCTAGCCGGTGTACACTAGGGAGCCATGAGAGAAGAGATCAAGAAAATCCGAGACTTGATGGAGAGCGCCGAGTACGTTACCGATCCCGCCATGGCGACGTCGGTGCACCTCGCCATGACGCTTCGCAAGCCACTGCTGATCGAGGGGCATGCCGGCGTGGGCAAGACCGAGGTGGCCAAGGTGATGGCCCGCATGCTCGGCACGCGGCTCATTCGCCTGCAGTGTTACGAAGGGCTCGACGCCGCCCAGGCGCTCTACGAGTGGAACTATCCCAAGCAGATTCTTCACATCAAGCTGCAGGAGCGATCGGACGCCTCGACCCCCGAGAAGGAGCACGAAATCTTCTCGGAGTCCTTCCTCATCCGCCGCCCGCTGCTTCAGGCCATCACGTCCCCCGGCGCGCCGCCCGTGCTCCTCATCGACGAAATCGACCGTGCCGACGAGGAGTTCGAGGCATTCCTTCTGGAAGTCCTTTCAGACTTCCAGGTGACGATCCCGGAGATCGGGACCATCACCGCGGACGAACCGCCCTACGTGATCCTCACCTCGAACAGGAACCGCGAGCTGTCCGACGCCCTCCGCCGCCGCTGCCTCTACCTCTGGGTGGACTTCCCGAGCTTCGAGAAGGAACAGCGAATCGTTGTCCGCAAGACTCCCGGCATCAACGAGCGGCTGGCCCGCGAGATCTCGCGCTTCATGGAGTCGCTCCGCACCGTGCGCCTGGCCAAGCTGCCGGGCGTGGCCGAGACGCTCGACTGGGCCCAGGCGCTGACCTCGCTGCACGCCGACCATCTCGACGCGGACCTGGTGCTCGAGACGTTGGGCTGCGTGCTCAAGGACCCCGACGACATCAAGCGGGTGAAAAAGGAGCTCGGATCGGCGGGGATGAAGCGCTTCGTGACGGCCGAGGGGTAGACGCGATGGCGGCGGCCCCGGCGCGCGATCTCCTCACCCAGACCCTCGCGTTCGGGCGCGTGTTGCGCGCCGACGGCGTGGCCTGCACGACATCCGAGGTGATGGACGCCGCGCGCGCGCTCGAGCGCGTGGACCTCCTGGATCGCGACGAAGTACGGCGCGCGCTACGCACAGTACTGGTGACCCGGCGGGAGGAAATCCCGATCTTCGACCGGTGCTTCGACGCGTTCTGGACTTACCGCGCGGAGGAGGGGCAGAGGCTGGATGGGTTGATTCACGCCATCGAGCCGCCCCGGCCCGAGGACGACACCATCGCGGGCTCGGTGGAGAGCCAGAGCAAGAAGGAGACGCAGGTCGCGCTGGAGGGGTGGGAGGAGCAGGGGGAGGACGACGGCGAGCCGCTCGAGGTGCCGGGGGTGAGCGCCCAGGAGGTCCTGATGGACCAGGACTTCTCCAGCTTCCCCTCGGATCAGCTCGACGAGGTCGCGCGCGTGACCGTACTCATCGCCAAGCGGCTGGCACGGCGCCTGTCGCGGCGCCGCCGGCCGGTGAAGCGGGGCGGCGTGGTGGACCTTCGCCGCAGCATCCGCGCCAACATGATGAAGGGCGAGATCATCGAGCTCAGGCGGCGGGAGAAACGGCGGAAGAAGATCCGCCTCGTGCTCCTCGCCGACGTCTCGGGCTCGATGGACCTCTACAGCCGCTTTCTCCTCCTGTTCCTCTACGCGCTACAGAACGCCTTTGGCCGGGTCGAGACCTTCACCTTCGCCACGCGACTGACCCGCATCACCGAGCATCTCAAGGGTGCGACCTACAAGCAGGCTCTCCGCCAGCTGGCGGCGGTGCGCGACTGGTCGGGCGGCACGCGGATCGGCGATTCTCTTCGTGACTTCAACGGTCGATGGGGACACCTCGTGGACCGGCGGACCATCGTGATCCTGCTCTCCGACGGCTGGGATACCGGCGAGCCGGATGACCTCGCCGGGGAGATGCTGACCCTCAAGCGCAAGGCGGGACGGGTGATCTGGCTCAACCCACTGCTGGGCAATCCATCCTACGAGCCCGTCACCCGCGGGATGGCGGCGGCCTTGCCGCTGGTGGACCACTTCGCGGCGGCGCACAATCTCTCCAGCCTGCGCGACCTGGCCACGCACTTGAGACTGGGGTAACGCCATGACTGCCAAGTCCGAGCTGTTCGAGAACCTGGACAAGCTGCGGGAGTCCGAGGGCAAGGTGGCGCTGGCCACCCTCGTCAACACGCGCGGCACCACGCCGCGGAAGGAAGGCGCCCAGATGCTGGTGGGTGAGGGCGGCCGCATTCTCGGCTCGGTCACCATCGGCGGCTGCGTGGACGCTCAGGTGATCGAGGAGTCCGCCTCCGTTCTGGATCGGAACCGCCCGCGCCTCCTCGAGCTGGACCTGGGCGACGAGGAAGCCTGGGAGATCGGGCTCACCTGCGGGGGGACCATCGAGGTATTCATGGAGCCGGTAACGCTGGACCGCCCCGGCGACCCCACCCTCGCGTTCTACGAGCGGGCGCGCACGCACGCGGACACGGGCGGCCGCGCCGCCATCGTGACGCGCCTGGACGCCGACGGGAACGGCGCCAAGCGGCTGGTGCTCGACAGCGGAGCGGCGGAGGGATCCCTGGGCGACGCCGAGCTGGACCGCCGCGTCACCGAGGAAGCGCAGGCCGCGCTCGCAGGGGGGAAGTCCAAGACCCTCACGCTCGATGGGGTCCGCGCCTTCGTGGACGTGCTGGCGCCGCCCTCCATCCTGGCCATCATCGGGGCCAGCCACGTGGCGATGCCGCTGGTCACGCTGGCGCGCACGCTCGGCTACCGCACGGTGGTGGTGGACGGCCGGCCGCGTTTCGCCACCCGCGAACGCTTCCCCGACGCCGACGACTTGCGCATCGGCATCCCCTCGGACCTCGTTCGCGAGATCCCCATGCTGCCGACCACGGCGCTGGTTCTCGTGGCCCACGACTACAAGTACGACGTGCCCGTACTCAAGCATGCGCTGGCCTCCCCGGTGGGCTACATCGGGCTGCTCGGCTCGAGCCGCCGGGGCGCCGCCATCCTGAACATCCTGAAGGAGGACGGCGTGGCCGAGGACGCGCTCGAGCGCGTGCGCGTGCCCATCGGCCTCGACCTCGGCGCCCAGTCTGCGCCCGAGATTGCCCTGGCCATCCTCGCCGAGGTGCTTGCCGTGCACCGGAACGCCACCGGCATGCCCATCGTCGAGAAGGTGCGGCGGGGCCTCAAGTGAAGGTCCTCGCCCTTCGCCGGGACGGGCTCACGCCTGCAACGTTGGTGGGACGCATCGCCGCCCACGACGTCCGCGCCGCGACCGGCGGCAAGATCCTCGTGCGCAAGGGCCAGCTGCTCGACGAGGCGATGGCAACGCTCGTCCTCGGCGCACCGTGGACCGAGCTGCACGTGCTCGAGCTGGAGCCGGGCGACATCCACGAGGAGCCGGCGGGATCCCGGCTCGCCCAGGCCGCCGCGGGCGCTGGCGTCGAGGTGAAGGGCTACACGGGCGGGCAGTGGACCCTGGGCGCGACGCGGCGCGGCCTGGTGCGCGTGCGTGAGCGCGCTCTCCACGAGGTGAACGGTCAGGCGGGGATCGCGGTGTTCACGCTGTGGGACCTCCAGCCCGTGGAGCAAGGCGAGGTCGTGGCCAAGGCCAAGGTGACGCCACTCGCCATCGCGGAGTCCCTCGTCAAGCACGTGGAGACCGCGGCCTGGGAGGCGAGCGGGCTCGTGACCGTACAGGGCTTCGAGCCCCGCGTGATCGGCGCGGTGACGCGCGAGAGCCTGGAGCCGCGGCAGCGCGAGCGCTTCGAGGCGGCCTTGCAGGAGAAGGTGGACTGGTACGGCTCGCGCCTCCTCCCCGTGCGCTATTCCGGCGGCGACGCCGCCGCGGTGGCGGCCGACATCGAGGCGGTCGTGGCCGCGGGTGCGGAGGTCATCATCGTGGCGGGGGCGAGCGCCCTCGACCCGCTGGACCCGGTGTTCCTCGGCATCGAGCGCGCGGGCGGCCGCATGGAGCGTCACGGCGTGCCCGCCCATCCGGGCAGCCTGCTCTTCCTCGCACGCATCGGCGGGCGCCCGGTCCTGGGCATGCCGACCTGCGGGATGTTCTCCCAGGCCACCACCTTCGACCTCGTGCTCCCGCGCCTGCTCGCCGGCGAAGCCATCGGACCCCGCGAGCTGGCCGGGCTGGGGCAGGGCGGCCTCATGTCGGCGGAGAGCGCCTGGCGTTTTCCCCCTTACCGGAAGAACGCGGCGCGCGGCGAGCTGGGCGAGTGAGCGCGGCCCAGTACAGCGACGTGATCCGCCAGCGGTTCCGGAACCCGCGCTTCCGCGGCCGGCTGCCCGCCGCCACCGCGTCCTTCGAGGACGTGAACCCCCTCTGCGGCGACCGCATCGCGATCGACTGCCGAATGGAGGCGGGCCGGCTCGCCGAGGCGCGGCACCACGGCGACTGCTGCGCGATCTGCGGCGCCGCCGCGGACATCCTGATCGAGATCGGGCTCGGGCGCACCGCGGAGGAGCTTGGACGTCTCCAGCCCGCCGATCTCCTGGAGCGGCTCGAGGCGGACATCCGCCCCACGCGACTCAAGTGCGTGACGCTGCCGCTCAGCGTGCTTCACGGCGCCCTCGCCGGGAAAGAGGTCGTGCGGTGACGCTCGGCGAGGCCTGCCGCTCCGACTTTCCCATCCTCGCCCGGCCCGTCAACGGCCGGCCCCTCGTCTATCTGGACTCCGGCGCCTCCAGCCAGAAGCCGAGGGCCGTGCTGGAGGCGATGCAGCGGTACTACGAGCGGAGCAACGCCAACGTGCACCGCTCCATCCACACGCTGGGCGAGGAGGCCACCGAGCAGTACGAGGCCGCGCGCGACGCTGTCCGCGCCTTCGTGGCTGCGCGCCATCGGCAAGAGATCATCTTCACCCGCGGCACCACCGACGGGGTGAACATCATCGCGGCGACGATCGGGCGTACCCTCCGTCCGGGGGACGAGATCATCGTCAGCGAGATGGAGCATCACTCGAACCTCATCCCCTGGCAGATGGCCTGCCGCGATCGCGGCGCGACCCTGCGCGCGATTCCCCTGCGCGAGGGAGCGTATCTCGACATGGACGCCTACGCGCGCCTTCTCTCGCCGCGCACGCGCATGGTCGCGGTGGCCCACATCTCCAACGTGCTCGGCACCATCAATCCCGTGGTCGAGATCGTACGCCGCGCCCGGGACGCCGGCGCCCTCGTGCTGCTCGACGGCGCCCAGGCCGCCCCGCATCTCCGGCTCGACCTGGCCGCGCTGGGCTGCGACTTCTACGTCTTCTCCGGACACAAGATGCTCGGGCCCACCGGCATCGGTGTCCTGTACGGCCGTCGCGAGACGCTCGAGACGCTCGAGCCCGGGGTGGGCGGCAGCGAGATGATCAAGGAGGTCTGGCTCGACCGGGCGCAGTGGAACGACCTCCCGTGGCGCTTCGAGCCCGGCACGCCGCCCATCGCGGAGGCGGTGGGCCTGCACGCCGCCGTGGACTACCTCGACAAGCTGGGCATGGACCGCGTCAGCGCGCACGAGCGCGATCTCACCCGCCGCTGTCTGGACGCGCTCATCACCATCCCGGGCGTGACCGTCTACGGGCCGCGCAACCCCGAGATCAAGGGGGCGGTGGTGGCATTCAACGTGGAGGGCATACACCCCCACGACGGCGCCGCGCTCCTCGATCAGTCGGGGGTGGCGGTGCGGGCCGGCCATCACTGCGCCCAGCCGCTCGCGCGCGCGCTCGGCATCACCGGCACTCTTCGCGCGAGCTTCTCCGTCTACAACACCGCCGCCGACGTCGAGCGCCTCGCCGAGGCGGTGGCGGGCCTGCGCGATCAGCTATAGGCCGCGACGCTGCCCGGCGAGACGTCGGCTCCCCCTGGGAGCGCGGCCGTGACCGATCACCCCCGCCCTACCGACGCCTTCTCCTCACCGCGGTTCGGACAGCCCGCGACCTTCATGCGGCTGCCCCATCGCGTCTCCCCCGAAGGGCTGGATGTCGCCCTCTACGGCATCCCCTTCGACGGGGGCTGTTCGTACCGGCCGGGGGCGCGCTTCGGCCCGCGCCACATCCGCGAGCATTCCTCGCTGATCCGGCCGTGGAACTCCACCCTCGACGTCGAGCCCTTCGAGCGCCTGCGCGTGGCCGACTGCGGCGACGTCGACATCGTGCCCATCTCCATCGAGGGCACCTTCGCGGCCATCGAGCGCACCCTCGGCGCCGCGGTGGAGGTGGGCGCGGCCCCGCTCTGCGCGGGGGGGACCACACGATCACCCTGGCCATCCTCCGGGTCCTCGCGCGCCGGCATGGCCGCATGGGCCTCGTGCACTTCGATGCCCACCCCGACACCTGGGACCGCTATTTCGGGCTGCCCTACTATCACGGGAGCACGTTCCGGCGCGCCGTCGAGGAGGGACTGATCGACGGCGCGCGCTCCATCCAGGTGGGGATACGCGGCCCTCTGTACGGCCGCGACGACTTCGCCTTCCAGGCCGCGCACGGCTTCGAAGTGCTTCGGATCGAGGAGATCAAGGCGCGCGGCGCCGAGTGGGTGGCGGAGCGCCTCGCTCGCCTCGCCGGCGGTCCTGTCTACTGCTCATTTGACATCGATGCCGTGGATCCGGCCTACGCTCCGGCGACCGGCACGCCCGAGGTGGGCGGGCTGACGTCCTACGAGGCGCTCGCCATGGTCCGCGCGCTGCGGCCTCTGGACCTCCGCGGCGCAGACGTGGTCGAGGTCTCACCGCCCTATGACGGGCCCGGCGCCATCACCGGCCTGCTCGCCGCCAACCTACTCTTCGAGCTGCTTTCCGTACTCGCGCTGCGCGCCTAGCTTCCGCGCGCCGCGTGCTATCATGGCGGGCGTGGAGCAGCCATGATCTCCGCTCCGCTCACCGCGCGCCTCACCTTCGGCTTCGCCCTCCTCCTCACAGTGCTTCCGTGCGCGACCGCGTCTGCCGCTCCCGCGCCGGTGGCGGTGATGGAGATGGAGGGCGCGATCACGCCGGTGGCGGTGCGGCTCGTCGCCACAGCGGTGGAGCGCGCCCAGAGCGAGCGGGCCCAGGCCCTCGTCCTCCAGCTCGATACGCCCGGCGGCCTCGAGCGCTCGATGCGCTCCATCGTCCAGATCATCCTGAACGCCGAGGTGCCCGTCATCGTCTACGTCGGCCCGACCGGCGCCCGGGCGGCATCCGCGGGGGTGTTCATCACCATGGCCGCGCACGTGGCCGCGATGGCGCCGGCCACGAACATCGGCGCCGCGCACCCGGTGGCGGTGGGGGGGGCGCGCCCGACAAGGAGATGGCCAAGAAGATCGAGAACGACGCTGCCGCCTTCGCGCGGACCATCGCGGTCGAGCGCGGCCGCAACGCGGAGTGGGCCGAGAAGGCGGTGCGGTCGTCGGTGTCCGCTACCGAGCGTGAGGCGGTAAAGCTTAAGATCGTGGATCTGGTGGCCGAGAACATCCCCGATCTCCTCGCCAAGGTGGACGGGAAAACGGTGAAGACGGCCAAGGGCTCCGTCACCCTCCAGACGAAGGACGCCCCCATCAAGAAGATCGAGATCCGCTTCCGGGATCGGTTCCTCGCCCTCATCACCGACCCCAACGTCGCCTACATCCTCATGATGGTGGGTGTCCTGGGAATCTTCTTCGAGCTGTCCAACCCCGGCGCCATCCTGCCCGGCGTGGTCGGCGGCATCAGCCTGATCCTCGCCTTCTTCGCCTTCCAGAGCCTGCCCATTAACTGGGCGGGGCTGCTCCTCATCCTCTTCGGCATCGTGCTGCTCATCGCCGAGATCAAGGTCGTCAGCCACGGCGTCCTCACCATCGGCGGCGTGATCGCCATGCTGCTGGGCTCGATGATGCTCTATGACGCCCCCGAGGCGGGCAGCGCGCTGCGGATCTCGTGGTGGGTCATCGTGCCCGCGGTGGGCAGCACCGCCGGGCTCGTGGTGTTCGCCCTCTCCTTCGGCATGCGCGCGCTCTACCGCACGCCGACCACGGGCATCCCGGGCATGGTAGGGGAGACAGGGGTGGCGCGGACGCCGTTGGCGCCCGACGGGCAGGTGGCGGTGGGGGGCGAGCTGTGGCGGGCGGTGGCGCAGGACGGGCCCGTGGCCGTCGGCGAGGCGGTGACGATCGTGGGGGTTGACGGGCTCACCCTCACCGTGGCGAAGGTCCCCAGCCGGCGCTGAAGCGCGCCGAGGAGAGATCGAATGGGCGGATTCGAGATGAGCATAGGACTCATCCTGGTGCTGATCGTGGGGGTGTTCGTCATCGCCTCCTCGGTGAAGATCCTCCGCGAGTATGAGCGCGGGGTGATCTTCCGCTTCGGCCGCCGGGCCAACGCCGTGCTCAACCCGGGCGGCGACGGGTCGGGGCCGGGGCTGATCCTCCTCCTCCCGTTCATCGACAAGATGGTGAAGGTGAGCCTGCGCACCATCACCATGGACGTCCCGCCCCAGGACGTGATCACGCGGGACAACGTATCCGTGAAGGTGAACGCGGTCATCTTCTTCCGGGTGCTCGACTCCTCGAAGGCGGTGATCAGCGTGGAGGACTATCTCTACGCCACCTCGCAGATCGCGCAGACCACCCTCCGGAGCGTGCTCGGCCAGCAGGAGCTGGACGACCTTCTCTCCTCGCGGGACAAGATCAACCAGGAGCTGACGCGCATCATCGACGAGCACACGAACCCGTGGGGCATCAAGGTGGCGGCAGTGGAAGTCAAGAACGTGGACCTCCCTCAGGACATGCAGCGCGCCATGTCCAAGCAGGCGGAGGCCGAGCGCGAGCGCCGGGCCAAGGTCATCAACGCCGACGGCGAGTTCCAGGCCGCCGCCAAGCTCTCCGAGGCGGCCGACGTGCTGTCGCGCTTCCCGATCGCCATCCAGCTCCGGTACCTGCAGACCATGCGGGAGATCGCGTCCGAGCGAAACACCACCACGTTCTTCCCGGTGCCGGTGGACCTGCTGGGCTCGCTGCGGAGCGTGCTCGGCACCGCGGGGGACGGGCAGGCGAGCGCCAAGGGCTGAGCGAGGCCCCGCGCGATGCTTGTCGCCCGCGGTCCACGCGAGTAGAATACGTAGGTTGTCACGGGGGGTTAGCTCAGTTGGGAGAGCGCGGCGTTCGCAACGCCGAGGTCGAGGGTTCGACTCCCTTACCCTCCACCACTCAGCCCTTCTCCCACGTGGCGGTGACACCGGGCCGCTACGTCGGAGAAGGGCACATTGATCGGTCCTCCCATATCATGGACACCGGGGTCGTGACGCGGACGCGGCGCCTGATCGCCGAGGCGATCGGGCTGTGCGCGAACGCCCACGAGGCGACCGCCGGCGCCCGCGCAACGCGAGCCGCCGTCGCCACCGCAGTGCGCCGCTGCGCTACTCGACGAATGGCGCGGCTGGCGAGGGGTGGCAGCGCCGAGCCCGCAGAGGGGCGCAGGCCGCGATGCCCCCATTGCCTGAGCACGGTGGTGAGCCTCGATGAGATGGACAGGCTTGTGAAGGCCGTGTATCGCTGCGAAGCGTGCGAAACCCTCTTCCTCTATCCCCGTCCGGCGAGCCGGCAGCCACCCGAGCCATGCTGACCCTCAGGAGAGCACGATGAAGCGGATCCGCCGCATCCTGCATCCCACGGACTTTTCCAGCGCCTCGCGGCCCGCCTTCGCACGGGCGGTGGCGCTGGCACGGGACTCGCGCGCCGAGCTGACGGTCGCGCACGTCCTGGCGCCCATCATCCCGGTGGTGGGGGAGGGGTATATCCCGCCGCAGACCTACGAGTCGATCGACGCGGCCGGGCGCAAAAACGCCCAGCGAAAGCTGGAGGCGCTCGTGGCCCGGGCGCGCAAGGCTGGCGTACGCGCCCGCGCTCTGCTCCTCGAGGGCTCCGCGCACGAGCGGATCGCGAGGGCGGCGAAGGCGCGCCGGGCGGATCTCATCGTCATGGGCACGCACGGCCGATCGGGTCTTGCGCGGTTCTTCGTGGGGAGCGTCGCCAGCCGCGTGGTCTCCGTCGCGCCGTGCCCGGTGATGACGGTACGAGCGAAGTAAGCGGCGGCGCTAGCCAGCCCGAGTGGGGCAAGGACCCCGGTCCCACCTCCGTCATCCGCTTCCTCGAGGGCCCGCAGCCGCGTGGCTTCGAGCTCTGGCACGCCGTGCAAATCTTCGCCGAGTTCATTCGCGGCTTCCGGTCGCTCCACTTCGTGGGCCCGTGCGTGACCGTCTTCGGGTCGGCCCGCTTTCCGGAGGCGCACCGCTACTACGCGATGGGCCGGGAGGTGGGTGGGCGCCTGGCTCGCGCCGGGTTCACGGTCATGACCGGCGGCGGACCGGGGATCATGGAGGCAGCCAATCGCGGCGCCCGCGAGGTGGGCGGACGATCCATCGGCTGCAACATCGAGCTGCCTCAAGAGCAGCACCCCAACCCCTACCTCGACCGGTGGATCACCTTCCGCCACTTCTTCGTGCGGAAAGTGATGCTCGTGAAGTATTCCTACGCCTTCGTCGCTCTGCCGGGAGGCTTCGGCACGCTCGACGAGGTGTTCGAGACCGCCACGCTGATCCAGACGGGGAAGATCCAGCAGTTTCCCTTGGTCCTCATGGGACGCGACTACTGGGCCCCGCTGCTCGCCTTCCTGCGCGACCGGCTGGCGATCGAGCGGACGATCGAGTCCGCGGACGCGGAGCGCTTCATCGTCACCGACTCGGCGGAGGAGGCGGTAGAGCTCATCACCCAGACCGCCCTCAACCGCTTCGGGCTGACCTACGGCATCACGCCGCGGCGGCGGTGGTTCCTCTGGGAGTGAGACGCTCGCCAAACCGGGTCGACCTGCACGAGACGGTTGACGTAGCGCTCGCCTGAGCGTAGGTTGCGCTCTCAATGTCTCTCACGGGTGGCGTTGCGGAGCGCCCCTATGTCGCGCTTCTCGCGGCGCTCTTCGCGCTCGTCTGGTTCGGCCTTGCGATCGATCCCCGACATCGGGGAGACTGGGCGCTCGAGAACGCCCTCACCATCCTCGCGGTCGCCCTCCTCGCGCTGACCCGACGGCGCGTCCCGCTCTCGACGCTATCGTACTTGCTGGTCTTCCTCTTTCTCACGCTCCACGCCATCGGCGCGCACTACACATATTCGGAAGTCCCCTACGATGCGTGGTTCACCGCGTTGACCGGCGCCGGCCTCAACCAGACACTGGGGTGGCAGCGAAACAACTTCGACCGCATGGTGCACTTCCTCTACGGTCTGCTGTTGACCCAGCCGGCGAGGGAGGCACTCGTCCACGCGACCGGTCTCCGGGGCTTCTGGGCGTATTTTCTGCCCATGGACCTGACCATGTCCAGCTCGGCGACCTACGAGCTGATCGAATGGGGCGCCGCCATGGCGTTCGGCGGGGACCTCGGCGTCACCTATGTCGGGGCGCAGGGAGACGTGTGGGACGCGCAGAAAGACATGTCGCTGGCCGCCTTGGGCGCGCTCCTCTCGACGGTCACCGCCGCGACCTATCACTGGGCTTGGACCTCGGGGCACGGACGGTTGCGAGGATCGGCGGCTTCCGAGTAGAATCGTCCATGGTTCCCAACGTGCTGCTGGGCGGCTACCTGATCTTCTGGGCCGCTCTCAGCCGCGCCCCGCTGGATCCGGACAACTGGGTACTGGCAAGCATCCTCCCCCTCACCTTCGTCGGGGGCCTCGTCTTCGGCAGGCGGTCGCTCCCCCTGTCGTCCGTCTCGTACGCACTCATTGCCGGCTTCCTAGCCTTGCACACGGTGGGCGCCCACTATACCTACTCGCAGGTGCCCCTCGGTCACTGGCTCCAGACCACACTCGAGCTCGAGCGCAACGAGTTCGACCGGCTCGTCCACTTCGCCTTCGGGCTCTGCCTCACATACCCCTTGCTGGAGGTATTCGGCCGCCTCGTCCGCGCGCGGAGGCTGCTCCTCTTCTACCTTGTCGTCATGACTCAGCTCGCCCTCGCCGGGGCCTGGGAGATGATCGAGGCGGCCGTGGCTCAGCTCACGCGACCCGATCTCGGCATAGCCTTCGTCGGGGCGCAAGGCGACCCCTGGGATGCTCAGCACGACATGCTCGCGGCGACTCTGGGAACGGTGGTCGCGCTGCTGGTGAGCGCGAGCACCTCGTGGCTGACGCGGCGCGGACTGGTCGAGGAGTTGTCGCGTCTGGGCGAAGCGCCGGCGGCATCGACGCAGCGGGACAGTTGACGGCGGCGGTGCCCCACTGAGTCGCCGCCGGTACAGGTCGCCGTCTCGAGCGCGAGGTGGAATCTCTCTCCCCCCAGCTACTTAGTCGCTCCCCCGATTGGCAAGTCCCGCGCAAATCTTCTGGGATCAGCGATGTGCGCTCTCGTGCGGATCTCTACGATGAGAGGGAGGGTCGAATGAAGAAGCGCAAGAGAAAGGTCAAGCCGAAAGCAAGACCCACGGGCAGGGGCAGAACGGGGCAGGGGGCGGGACGGACGGTCACGCGCAAGCCTGGCCGGCGCCGCAAGCAGAAGACACGGAAGGCGAGAACGCGACGCATGCGCGGAATCGCCGACGAAGTCGCGACGTCAGGATTGCTGGAGGATCGCATTGCCCACCCCGAGAGCTCGCCGCGACTGACCGGCGGGGACGTCGACGCGGACTGGCAACGCGCGGCGAGCGACGGCGAGGAAGCCGTGGGCGGCAGCGTCGCCACTCCCGATCAGGACAGCGTGGACGAGATCGGACGCGCACTGGGCATCGAGCCGGCATCGACCGCTCCGGTCGTCCCTGCGGAGGAAGTCCTCCGGGACCGGGATCGGCGACGCTGGGAGTTGGAGCGGCGAGCCGCCCGGCGCGGGCGTGAGCGCCAGGGCTGAGTAGGGCGTCAGACGCGCTTGGCGACGCGGGCGGGCTTGGCCGGACAGATCTTGTGCATCCACACCGACCCGAGCTTCACGTGGTTGCCGTTCCGGCGAAGGCGCAACTTGCACTTCGGACAGGTCCCCATCAGTATCTCCTTGGCGTGTCGTCCTCGCGCGCCGCGAGGCGCCGCGAACCGTGAGTATACACCAGCCGAGGGGGGATCGTGAGCGGCGACTGTGCCTTCTGCCGTATCGTGGCGCGCCAGACGCCCGCCGACATCGCGTACGAGGACGAGGAGGTCCTCGCCTTCAAGGACATTTACCCCAAGGCGCCCGTCCACCTCCTGATCATTCCCAAGCGGCACATCGAGTCCATCGCGCGGCTCACCCCGGGGGACACCGGAGTCGTCGGCCGCTGCATCCAGACCGCTCGCATCCTCGGCGAGAAGGCTGGCTACGGGGACCGTGGATATCGCGTGACCTGCAACGTCGGCCCCGAGGGTGGACAGGTCGTGTATCACCTGCACTTCCACCTCATCGCGGGCCGGCGCGGGTAAGTCCGGAGCCCGCGGACGCCCTAGGGAGTGGCTCGTGGACTTCGCGTCATCCCGCCTGCGCGCCCGGCTGATCTAGAAAACAAAAGGGCTCCAGAGGGTAACCTCTGGAGCCCCGGATGATGCGAGAGCTGCTTACTTCTTCATGATCTCGATCGCGGCCTTGGCCTTCTCGGAGGCCGCGCTGTTGTTGCCGGCCTTGCACGCGGCCTCGGCCTCGCGAACCAGCGAAGCGGCACGCGTCATATCAGCCCGCGGCGCCGTGGGATCCTGCGCGCGAGGAGCGTTCACATCCTGCGTCCGGGGCGCGTTCACATCCTGGGTCCGCGGCGCGTTCACGTCCTGGGTCCGGGGCGCGTTGACATCCTGCGTCCGCGGGGCATTCACGTCCTGCGTGCGGGGCGCGTTCACGCTCTGCGTCCGGGGCGCGTTCACGTCCTGGGTCCGGGGCGCGTTGACATCCTGCGTCCGCGGGGCATTCACGTCCTGCGTGCGGGGCGCGTTTACGCTCTGGGTCCGGGGCGCGTTCACGTCCTGGGTCCGGGGCGCGTTCACGTCCTGGGTCCGGGGCGCGTTGACATCCTGCGTCCGCGGCGCGTTGACATCCTGGGTCCGGGGCGCGTTGACATCCTGCGTCCGCGGGGCATTCACGTCCTGCGTGCGGGGCGCGTTTACGCTCTGGGTCCGGGGCGCGTTCACGTCCTGGGTCCGGGGCGCGTTGACATCCTGGGTACGAGCACCCACCAGCGTGCGGGGCGCGTTCACGTCCTGGGTGCGGGGCGCGTTGACATCCTGGGTCCGCGGCGCATTCACGTCCTGCGTGCGGGGGGCGTTCACGTCCTGCGTCCGCGGGGCGTTCACATCCTGCGTGCGGGGCGCGTTCACGCTCTGGGTCCGGGGCGCGTTAACGTCCTGGGTCCGCGGCGCATTCACGTCCTGCGTGCGGGGCGCGTTCACATCCTGCGTCCGCGGGGCGTTCACATCCTGCGTGCGGGGCGCGTTAACGTCCTGGGTCCGCGGCGCATTCACGTCCTGCGTGCGGGGCGCGTTTACGCTCTGGGTCCGGGGCGCGTTCACGTCCTGGGTCCGCGGCGCATTCACGTCCTGCGTGCGGGGCGCATTCACATCCTGTGTCCGCGGGGCATTCACGTCCTGCGTGCGGGGCGCGTTCACGCTCTGCGTGCGGGCCGCGTTCACATCCTGCGTGCGGGGCGCGTTCACATCCTGCGTCCGCGGGGCATTCACGTCCTGCGTGCGGGCACCCGCAAGCGAGCGAGGCGCCTGGACTTCCTGCACGCGCGGCGCGTTCACATCCTGGGTCCGGGGCGCATTCACGTCCTGGGTCCGGGGCGCATTGACATCCTGCGTACGCGCGCCGGCCAGCGAGCGAGGCGCCGACACATCCTGCGTGCGGGCCTGCTGCTGATGCTGCGCGAGCAGGCTCTTCGCCTGGGCCACCTCAGGCGGGCAGCTCGTCTGAGCGGAGCTGACCGACACCGAAAGCGATGCCAGGAACGCCATGCTGGTCACGGTCGCAAACAGCTTCTTCATTTGACCCTTCCTTTCGCACTCGGTTAACTGCCCACTGGCTGCCTGGTCACGGTACGTCGCGATCATGGAACAGGTTTGCAGATCGGGTGCCATCGGAAGCCAGCCGGGAAAAACCTTATCAATCAAACTGTTATCCGACAGCATCTGCCACCAAAACCTCGAAACAGAGACTTTCTGCCCGAACTCTCCGCCATGCAGCATTTGCCAAACTGCCACGCGAGCCGCCGATTCCTCCGTACCCCCGGCATTGTTGAGAGGGCGGTGGAAGTCTGTTAGGCTCCAGAAACAATGATTGTCCGCCGCGCCGCACGCTTCATATGCGTCATCGCGGCGGGCCTGACCGTCTCGGCCTGCTCAACCGCTGCGACGCGATCTCAGCCGGGCGTTTCCGACCCCTCCCGCGAGACGCTGGTCAACGGGATGCGTGTCATCATCCAGGAACATCGGGTGAGCGACGTCGTCGCCCTACACCTTTGGGTTGGCGTCGGCGGTCGCGACGAGCTCCCCGGCGAGCGGGGCTTCTCCCACTTCGCGGAGCACATGCTCTTCAAGGGCACCGCCACCCGCGGGGCCGGCTTCGTCGACCGCGAGATCGAGGCGGTGGGAGGCCGTACCAACGCGGGGACATCATGGGACTACACCTTCTACTACATCCTGCTCCCCGCGCAGCGCGCCGCGCATGGCATCGAGATCCTCGCCGACATGGTCTTCAATTCCGTGTTCGACCCCCGCGAGCTAGCCCGCGAGCGTGAGGTAGTGTACGAGGAGATCCGGCTCGGCGAGGACAATCTCCGCAGCTTCCTGGGCCGCCGGCTGTTCAACCTGACATTCCGCGGCGATGCCTACGGATACCCCGTACTCGGCGAGCGCGACACCCTGGCCGCCTCCAGCCAGGAAACCCTGCGCGGCTACTACAAGCGTCACTACGTGCCCGAGAACATGGCGCTGGTGGTGGTGGGCGCCGTCGAGCCCACGGCGATTCGTGCGGTGGTCGATCGGGTCTTTGCCGGCGTGCCCGCCCAGGGATATCGGCGTGCGACGCCCCCGGCGCCGCGGCCCCTCGATGCGACCTACCGCGAAGAACGTCCGCGCCCGGAACGACAGGCTTCGCTGGGGCTGGGCTGGCTCGCGCCGCCGCTGGGCGCGCGCGACATGTTCGCCACCGATCTCCTCGCGCACATCCTCGGCGGCTCCCAGACTTCCAGGTTGAACCAGGCGTTGCGCGAGCGGCAGCGCCTCGTCACGTCGGTCCGCGCCTCTTACAGCGCGCTTCAGAGCGCCGGCATGGTCGGGGTGAGCGCGCTGTTCGAGCCCGAGGATCTCGAGAAGGTGGAGAACGCGGTGCTCGCCGAGATCAAGCGGATACAGGACGAGGGCGTGACGCAGGCCGAGCGGGACCGCGCGGTGACGGCGGCGGAGAGCCGGCACGTGTTCTCCATCGAGACCGCGGAGGGGCGCGCCTACGCGTACGGGCTGGCCGAGACACTCTGGAGCCTCGAGGGCGAGCTTCGCTATCTGGACGGGATCCGGGCGGTGACCCGCGACGAGATCCAGTCGGCAGCGCGACGCTACTTGGGCGCCGAGCGCTCGCGACTCGCCCTCGTGCCACGGGACCGGGCGCGATGAGGGCACGCGCCCTCGTCGTCGCGGTCGCCGCGGCGCTGACGCTCACGCCCGGCGGCGCCGGGGCGGAGCCCATCGCGCGCGAGCGTCTTCCCAACGGGCTGACGCTCCTCGTGCGCGAGAATCCGAGTGTTCCCGTGGTGGCCGCATCCATCATGGTTCGCGTCGGCTCGCGCTGGGAGCGCGAGGACAGTGCGGGTATCACGAACCTCCTCCAGCAGGTGCTGGTCAAGGGCAGCCGGTCCCGGACGGCGCTCCAGATCGCCGAGGAGGCCGAGGGCATCGGCGGCGGGGTCAGCGCCTCCGGCGACATCGACAATTCGGAGATCCGCGGGGTCGCGCTGGCTCGTCACTGGCGGCGACTGCTCGAGCTGCTGGCCGACGTGGCCTTGAGTCCGACCCTGCCCGACGGCGAGATCGAGGCGGAGCGCAAGTCGGTGCTGAGCGCGCTCAAGAGCCGCGCCGATCAGCCGTTCCAGAGGGCCTACGACACCGTCATGGGACGGGTCTACGGCCCCCACTCATACTCGCTGCCCGTGCTCGGACGCAGCGAAGCCGTCTCCCGGCTGGACCGGGCCGCCCTGCTCGAGCACTATCGCGCCTTCTATCGCGCGGGGCGCGTGGTGGTCTCGGTGAGCGGCGACATCGCGACCCGCGAGGTCGCCGCCGAGGTCCGGCGGCTCTTCGGGGAGATGCCGGCCGGCGAGGGGTCCGTGCCCGCGTCAGCGACCGCGCCCGCTTCCGCAGCGGGGCGCGACCTCCTCAGCCATCCCGCCGCCCAGGCCCAGGTGATGGTCGCCTTCCTCGGTCCGGGCATCGCGCACGCCGACTACGCCGCCGTGAAGGTGCTCTCGGTCGCCCTCGGGGGCGGCATGGCGGGACGGCTCTTCACCGAGCTTCGCGACAAGCAGGGCCTGGCCTACTCCACCGGGGCCATCAACCCGTCGCGCGTGGATGCCGGAGTTCTCGTGGCCTATCTCGGCACCGCGCCCGCCAACGCTGATCGCGCGGAGGAGGGCATGCTGCGCGAGCTCGGCCGTCTGGCGGCCGAGCGTGTGAGCCCCGAGGAGCTGGCGCGGGCGAAGTCCTACCTCCTCGGCCAGTTCAACCTCGATCGGCGGACGAACGCCCGTCTGGCCTGGTATCAGGCCTTCTTCGAGACGGCCGGGGTGGGGTACGACTTCGCCGATCGGTACGTCAAGGCGGTCGAGCAGGTGACGACGGACGACCTGCTGCGCGTGGCCCGGACCTACCTCTCCACGCCCACCATCGTCAGCCTACGGCCGCCCGCGCGCTGAGCGCCGCGCGCCCCTCCCCCCGTGTTCCCGCTCAAGGACGACATCCCGAGCCGGACATTCCCGTTCGTCACCGTCGGGCTGATCGTTCTCAACGTCCTCGTGTTCTTCTACCAGGCCTCGCTGGGGCTGGGCGGGCCCGCCGCCGCGCGTGCCGCCCACGAGTTCATCGGCGAGTTCGGCCTCATCCCGTGTCGCCTCACCGGCCAGTGCGTGGACGCACTCGCCGGCCTGCCGTCGCCCTACGCTACCGTCTTCACGTCGATGTTCCTGCACGGCGGACTCTTCCACGTGGGCGGGAACATGCTCTATCTGTGGATCTTCGGGGACAACGTCGAGGACACGCTGGGCCACCTGCGCTTCATCGTCTTCTACCTCCTCGCCGGCGTGGCGGCCGCCCTCGCCCAGACCGTCGTTGGCCCCGCCTCGCCGATCCCCATGATCGGCGCCAGCGGCGCAGTGTCGGGCGTGCTCGGCGCGTATCTAATCCTCTACCCGCACGGGCGCATCCTCACGCTGCTCGTGATCGGCTTCTTCGTCCGCCTCATCTACATTCCCGCGCTCGTGGTGCTGGGATTCTGGATCGTCGTCCAGTTCTTCAGCGGCTTCCTGACCCTCGGTGTCGCCACCGGCGGGGAGCCGGGCGGCGGGGTGGCATTCTGGGCGCACGTCGGCGGCTTCGTGGCGGGAATGCTGCTGCTCTTCGTGTTCCGGCCTCGCGAGGATTCCCGGCGCCTCTAGTTTCGGGGCCGCTGTTTCTTCCGCTATACTGAGCGCGCTCCCCAGCGACCGGCGCGGCCCGGACCGCGAGCCCTCCAAGGCGAGGAGACGGGCATGAAAGCAGTCATCATGGCAGGCGGATTCGGGACCCGACTGCGTCCCCTCACCACCCACGTCCCCAAGCCGCTGGTTCCCGTCGGCAACGCGCCGATCATGGAGCACACCGTACGGTTGCTGAAGCGCCACGGCTTCACCGACCTGCTCGTCCTGCTCTACTTCCTCCCCGAGACCATCACCACCCACTTCGGCGACGGCAGCCGCTGGGGCGTGCGGATCAGCTACGCGACGCCCACCGCCGATCTCGGCACCGCGGGCGCGGTTCGGTTCGCGGCGGGAGAGCTCGGCGAATCCGTGCTGGTCATCTCCGGGGACGTGCTCACCGACTTCGACCTCGAGGCCGCCGTCCGTTCCCATCGAGAGCGCCGTGCGGAGGCGAGCATCGTGCTCACCCGGGTAGACTCGCCCCTGGCGTACGGCATCGTCATCATCGACGACTCCGGTCGCATCGTCCGCTTCCTGGAGAAGCCGTCTTGGGGTGAGGTGTTCAGCGATACCATCAATACCGGCATCTACATCCTCGAGCCCTCCGTCCTCGACGCGGTGCCCACCGGCCGGCCCTACGACTTCGGCCGCGAGCTCTTTCCCGCGCTGCTCGCCTCCGGCCGTTCCCTCTATGGTCATGTCGCGGAGGGATACTGGCGCGACGTCGGCGACCTCACCGAGTACCGCAGGGCGCATCTGGACCTTCTCCAGGGTCGGGTCGACGTGGAGATCGCCGGCACCCGCAGCCAGGGCCCGGAGCACGACGTCTGGGTGGGGGAAGGCGCCCGGGTGGACTTCCTCGCCAAGCTGTCGGGCTCCGTGATCATCGGCGCGAGAGCGCAGGTGGCGCCCGGGGTGCGGCTCGCCAACTGCGTGATCGGGCCCGACACCGTGATCGCGGCCGGCGCGGACATCGAGGGAAGCGTCCTCTGGGACCACGCCGACGTGGGGCCGGGCGCGCGCGTCAAGGAAGCCATCGTCGGCACCCGCGCGCAGATCCGCGCCAACGCGTTCATCGCCGAGGGCGTGGTGATCGGCGACTACGCGCGGATCGGCGAGTCAGCCACGGTCAAGGCCAACGCGAAGGTCTGGCCGTACAAGGAGGTCGAGGACGGCGCCACCCTCGCGATGAGCCTCGTGTGGGCCGAGCGCTGGAGCCGGTCGATCTTCGGGCGCTACGGGGTCTCCGGGCTCGCCAACATCGAGATCTCGCCGGAGTTCGCGGCCAAGCTCGGCGCCGCCTTCGGGGCCACCGTCGGCAAGCGGCGCACCATGATCACCAGCCGCGACCACCACAAAGCCTCGCGGATGATCAACCGCGCCCTCATGGCCGGCTTCCTGTCGGTGGGGGTGGACGTGCAGGACCTGGGGGTGGCGCCGGTTGCGGTCGTGCGGTATCAGATCCGCGCGCTGGGTCTGGCCGGCGGCGCCCACGTCCGGAAGTCGCCCTATGACCCCCAGCTCGTCGATATCAAGTTCTACGACGCCCGCGGGCTCGAATGCCCGCCCGATCGGGAGAAGTCGGTGGAGCGGCTCTTCTTCATGGAGGACTTCAACCGGGCTCCCATGGAGGAGACTGGCGTCCTCACCTTTCCCCACGCCGGCACCGATCGCTACCGCGACGGGCTCCTCAAGTCCGTGGACCCGGAGATCACCCGGCGCGCTGGCCTGCGCATGGTCCTCGACTACGGGTTCGGCTCGGCCTCGGCGATCTTTCCCGGGGTGCTCGGCGCACTCGGGGTGGATGTCATCTCCCTCAACGCCTATCTGGACGAGAGCCGCATCAGCAAGACCGCCGACGAGTTCCAGCGCTCGCTCGGTCAACTCTCGAACATCGTGCGTACCCTCGGCGCCGACCTCGGCGTGCTTCTCGACACGGGCGCGGAAAAGGTCTTCTTGGTCGACGAGAAGGGCGAGATCCTGCCCGGCGACCTCACCCTCGCCCTCGTGGCCCTCCTCGTGATGCGCACCCAGCCCGCCGGGCGGGTGGTGGTTCCGGTCACGGCCTCCCGGACGCTCGACCAGCTCGCCGCCGAGCACGGTTTCGAGATCACGCGCGCGCGGGGCACACCGCGGGCCCTGACCGAGGCCGCGCTCGGCGAGGACGTCGTGCTCGTGGGGGAGGAGCAGGGTGGATTGATCTTCCCGCGCTTCCAGCCCGCCTTCGACGGTATGGCGGCGATCGTACGCATCCTTGAAATGATGGCGCGACTGGACGTCCGCCTGCATCAGCTCACCCGCGCCGTCCCCGAGAGCCACATCGTTCGGCTCGAGGTCCCTTGCCCCAACGAGCGCAAGGGCACGGTGATGCGCCGGCTGATGGAGACGACCAAGGGCGAGGACGTCGAGCTGGTAGAGGGAGTGCGGGTCCGCCGCGAGAACGAGTGGGTGGCGGCAATCCCCGACGCGGACCGTGGGTGCTTCCACGTGGTCGCGGAGGCCGAGGACCGCGAGCGCGCGCGCGTCCTCGCCGAGGAGTTCCGCGACCGGATCAGCGGCTGGCGGCGCGAGCCCGCGTGAGCGCCGTACGGACCTGCGCCCCATGAGCCTCACCGTCGCCCGGCGCGCGAAAACGCGCCTCGACGCGGCCCTCGTCGCCCGTGGCCTCGTCCACACCCGCGAGAAGGCCGCGCGCCTGATCCTCGCCGGCGCGGTGCGCGTGGACGGCCGGCGCGTGGACAAGGCGGGCGCGCTGGTGGGGCCGGACAGCCGGATCGAGGTGACGGCGGCGCCTCGCTTCGTGAGCCGCGGCGGCGACAAGCTCGCGCACGCCCTCGCCGCCTTCGGCGTCGAGGCGCGCGGGCGCGTGTGCGTCGACGTGGGCGCCTCCACCGGCGGCTTCACCCACTGCCTCCTCGAGGCGGGGGCCGCCCGCGTCTACGCGGTGGACGTGGGGAGCCATCAGCTCGACGCGGGGCTCCGCGCCGATCCGCGGGTCGTCGTCATGGACCGGGTCAACGCGCGCGGGCTCACGGCCGCGGCCTTCCCCGACACCCCCACGCTCGCCACCGTGGATGTCTCCTTCATCTCGCTGGACAAAGTCCTCCCCGCGGTGTTCGGGGTGGTCGCCGCGAACGGGAGCGAGGTGGTGGCCCTCGTCAAGCCGCAGTTCGAGGTGGGCAAGGGCCAGGTCGGGCGCGGCGGGGTGGTGCGCGAGCCCGCTCGCCGCCGGCAGGTCCTCGAGCGGGTCGCCGGCGGCGCGGCGGCGGCGGGCTGGGGCGCGCGGGACGTGACCCGCTCGCCCCTGCGCGGGCCCGCGGGCAACCACGAGTTCTTCCTACATCTGGCGCGAGGAGCGAACGTGAGCGATCTGAGCACGCGGATCGAGGCGGCGACGGCGGCGGAGGGCACGGTATGAGGCGGATCGGCATCGTCGCCAAGACCGATCGCGAGGAGGCACGGGTGGCCATCCCGCGTCTCCTGGAGTGGTGCGCGGCGCGGGGACTCTCTCCCGTGCTCGAGAAGGAGACGGCTGGCCTCGTCCCCGCCGCCACCGCCGCCACCGTGGCCAAACCCGAGCTTCCCGCGCAGGTCGACCTCCTGCTTGTGCTCGGCGGCGACGGCACCCTCCTGTCGATGGCCCGCCTCGTCGGCGACCTCAACGTCCCCATACTCGGCGTCAACCTGGGCGGGCTCGGCTTCCTCACCGCCCTCACCGCGGATGAGCTCTTCCCCGCCCTCGAGGCCCTGCTGCGGGGCGAGCTGCTGGTCGAGGAGCGGATGATGCTCACCGCGCGGGTGACCCGCCAGGGGGAGCGGCTGAGCGAATACGTCGCCCTCAACGACGTCGTGATCACGAAGTCGGCGATGAGCCGCATCATCAACCTCGACGTGTCGGTCGAGGGCCAATTCGCGACCGCCTACCGGGCCGACGGCCTCATCGTCTCCACCCCGACGGGGTCCACCGCGTACTGCCTGTCCGCGGGCGGGCCCATCGTCTTCCCCACCATGGATGCGGTGGTCCTCACCCCGATCTGCTCCCACACCCTCACCAACCGGCCGATCGTGCTGCCCGGGGGTCGGCCCATCGACGTGACCCTTCAGTCCGATCAGGACGTGATGCTCACCCTCGACGGGCAGGTGGGGTTCCATCTCAAGCGGGGGGATCGGGTGGAAATCCGGCAGGCGGCTGCGCGCATCCGCCTCCTGCGCTTCCCGCAGAAGCACTTCTTCTCGGTCCTGCGGACCAAGCTCAAGTGGGGCGAGCGGTAGGTATCGCCTCGGGCGTCTCCCGCCGGATACGGCTGGCGTCCGCCTCCTCGTCCGCCGTACCATCATCGTCGCGATACCGCTCATGCTGACCGAGCTGCGATTGAGGAACCTCGCCGTCATCGAGGCGGTCACGGTGCCCCTGGGGCCCGGACTCAACGCCGTGACGGGCGAGACCGGCGCCGGGAAGTCGATCGTGGTCGACGCCATCCTCCTCGTCATGGGCGCGCGGGCTCAGCCGGACTTGATCCGCACCGGGGCGGAGAGCGCCGTCATCGAGGCGGTGTTCGAGCTCGGCCTCGACAGCCCCGCCGCCGCGGTCCTCGAGGAGGCCGGCCATCCCGCGCCGGAGGGAACGCTCGTCGTGAAGCGGGAGATCGCCCGGAGCGGGCGGCACCGCGTCTTCGTGAACGACGCGCCGGCCACCGTTGGCCTCCTCGAGCGTCTCGGCGAGACCCTGATCGAGCTGCACGGCCAGCACGAGCATCAGCGCCTCATGGAGTCGGCGCGACAGCTCGACCTCCTCGATCGCTACGCGGACACCGAAGGCGCGCGGGCCGCGGTGGCCGCCCTGGTGAGCGAGTGGGAAGGCGCCCGGGCCGAGCTTCAGCGCATCGGCGACGAGGCGCGGGAGGGGAAGCGGCAGGAGGATCTTCTGCGCTTCCAGCTTTCCGAGATCGACGCCGTGCGACTGCGCGAGGGGGAGGAGGACGAACTGCGCGCCGAGCGGCGCCGCCTGCAGCACGCCGAGCGCATCGCCGCCGGCCTGGCCGAGGTGATGGCGCTCCTCTACGACGACGAGCGCTCGGCGGCGGCCCGACTCCGGCGCGCGGGCGTGCTGCTGCGCGAGCTCGCCGGCTACGATGCCGATCTCGGCACGCCCGCCGAGGCGCTCGGGGAGGCGGAGGCCTATCTCGAGGAGGCCATCGGGCGCGCCCGCGCCCTCCGCGATCGCGCGCCCTTCGATCCCGGGCGGCTCGCCGAGATCGACGACCGCCTGGATGCCATCGTCCGGCTGAAGCGCAAGTACGGCGAGACCGCGGCCGCCGTCGCCGCCTATCGCGCCGAGATCGCCGCCGCCCTCGACCGGCTCGAACGGCACGACGACATCGTGGCCGACCTGGAGACGCGGCTCGCGGCCGCCGCTGCCGCCGCCGCCCGGGCTGCCCTGGCGCTCGGCGAGGCCCGGACAGCCGCCGCGAGCCGGCTCGAGCGGGCCATCCAGAAGGAGCTCCGCGGCCTCGGGATGGAGCAGGCGCGCTTCCGCATCGCGCTCCGCCGCGCGGCGGCCGGCGAGGGCGAGCTCGCCGCCGGCGACGGACGCTGGCGGGTGGGCCGGCGGGGCATGGACGGGGCGGAGTTCCTCTTCTCGGCCAACCCCGGCGAGGAGCCGCGCTCCCTCGCCAAGGTGGTCTCGGGCGGGGAGCTCTCGCGCACCATGCTCGCGGTGCGCACCGTGCTCTCGGCGGCGGGCGACGTGCCCACCATGGTCTTCGACGAGGTGGACGCCGGGATCGGAGGCCGGGTCTCCGAGGTGGTGGGGCAGAAGCTCGCCGAGACCGCCCGGGGGCGCCAGGTGCTCTGCGTGACCCACCTCGCTCCCATCGCCGTCTACGCGGCCCACCATCTGCGGGTGGACAAGACGGCGAGCCGCGCCGCGACTCGGACCACCGTGGTCGCGCTCGACGGCGTCGCGCGCGTGGAGGAGCTCGCCCGCATGCTGGGGGGCGAGCGTGTCACGGAGGCCACGCGGCGGGCCGCGCGAGAGCTCTACCGCGCGGCCCGGCGCGAGGGCCAGTGAGGCGGACTGGTGTAAGATACACGCGAGATGGTCGGCAGCCTCTTCCGCGCGGTCTTCGGCACCAAGCACGAGCGCGATGCCAAGCGCATGCGCCCCGCCGTGGAGGCGATCAACGCCCTCGAGGCCGCCCTGCAGGCGCTCAGCGACGCGGCCCTGCGCGCCAAGACCGGCGAGTTCAGGAAGCGCCTCGCCGACGGCGCCGAGGTCGACGACCTCCTCGAGGAGGCGTTTGCGGTGTGCCGCGAAGCCGCGCGCCGGACGGTGCGCATGCGCCACTTCGACGTGCAGCTCATGGGCGGCATGGTGTTGCACGCGGGGAAAATCGCGGAGATGGCGACCGGCGAGGGCAAGACCCTCGTGGCCACGCTGCCCGCCTACCTCAACGCGCTCCCCGGCCTGGGCACCCACATCGTCACCGTCAACGACTATCTCGCCCGTCGCGATGCGCAGTGGATGGGGCCGATCTATCACGCGCTCGGCCTCAGCGTGGGCGTGATCCAGCACGAGGTGTCCTACCTCTACGATCCGGACTTTCTCCAGCCCGACATTCGCCTCGCGGCGCTGCGCCCGTGCTCGCGCCTCGAGGCCTACCGCGCGGACATTACCTACGGCACCAACAACGAGTTCGGCTTCGACTACCTCCGCGACAACATGCGCTTCTCCCTCGAGGAGATGGTCCAGCGCGAGCACGCCTATGCGATCGTGGACGAGGTCGACTCCATCCTCATCGACGAGGCGCGGACCCCCCTCATCATCTCGGGCCCTGCCGAGGGCTCCACCGACAAGTACTACAAGATCGACCGCGTGATCCCCAAGCTCACGCGCGCCGCCACCATCGTCGAGGGCAAGCTCTCCGAGATCGAGGCGCAGGCGGTGGGCGACTACATCGTGGACGAGAAGTCGCGCGCGGTTTCCCTGACCGAGCAGGGGATCTCGCGGTGCGAGAAGCTCCTCACGGTGGACAACATCTACGACCCGGCGCAGATGGAGATCCTCCACCACATCCACCAGGCGCTGAAGGCGCATGCCCTGTTCAAGAAGGACGTGGACTACGTGGTGAAGGACGGGCAGGTCGTCATCGTCGACGAGTTCACCGGGCGGCTCATGCCGGGCCGGCGCTGGTCGGACGGGCTCCACCAAGCCGTAGAGGCAAAAGAAGGCGTGAAGATTGAGTCTGAGAATCAAACTCTTGCGACCATTACCCTCCAGAATTACTTCCGCATGTACGACAAGCTCGCCGGCATGACGGGGACCGCCGCCACCGAGTCCGAGGAGTTCGCCAAGATCTACGAGCTGGACGTGACCGTGGTCCCGACCAATCGTCCGCTCACGCGCGTGAACCACCCCGACGTCGTGTACAAGACGGCGCGGGAAAAGTTCGAGGCGGTGTCCAACGAGATCGCCGAGCTGCACGCCAAAGGCCAGCCGGTGCTTGTGGGCACGGTGTCCATCGAGATCTCCGAGCATCTCTCGAAGCTCCTCAAGAAGCGCGGTATCCCCCATCAGGTCCTCAACGCCAAGTATCACGAGCGCGAGGCGGAGATCGTGGCGCAGGCCGGGCGCGAGAAAGCGGTGACCATCGCGACCAACATGGCGGGCCGCGGCACCGACATCCTCCTCGGCGGCAACCCCGACTCCCTCGCCAAGGAGCTCGTCCGGAAGAAGGGGCTCGACCCCGCCACCGCGCCGCCGGCGGCGCGCGAGGCGGCGTGGGAGGAGGCGAAGCGGCTCACCGATCCCGAGCACGACCGCGTGGTGGGACTGGGGGGGCTTCACATCCTCGGCACCGAGCGCCACGAGTCACGGCGCATCGACAATCAGCTCCGCGGGCGGTCGGGCCGGCAGGGCGATCCCGGCTCCTCGCGCTTCTACCTCTCGCTCGAGGACGATCTCCTGCGCATCTTCGGGTCCGAGCGCATCCAGAAGATCATGGACCGCCTCGGCATGGAGGAAGGCGAGCCCATCGAGCACGGGATGGTCACTCGCGCCATCGGCACCGCGCAGAAGCGTGTGGAGACGCGCAACTTCGAGATCAGGAAACACCTCCTCGAGTACGACGACGTGATGAACAAGCAGCGCGAGATCGTCTACGGCATGCGGCGCGAGATCCTGGAGGGAGAGAGCCAGGAAGAGACCGTGCTCGAGTGGCTCGATGAGGTCGCCGCCGCCACCGTGAGCCGCTACGCCCCGGAGGGGGCCCACCCCGAGGCCTGGGACGTCCCCGGCCTGAACGAGGCGCTCCACCGCCTGTTCGACTTCCGGCTCCCCGCCGGCCTCGACGTGGCCGAGATGCGCGAGCCGGCGGAGCTGGTCAACGAGGTGACCGAGCTCGCGGTGAAGGCCTACCGGGATCGGGAGGCTCAGCTCGGCCCGGAGATGTTCCACCGCCTCGAGCGCTGGATCGTGCTCGGCCTCCGCTGGGAGGACGGCGAGTTCCGCGGGATCGATCAGCTCTGGAAGGACCACCTCCTCAGCATGGATCATCTCAAGGAGGGCATCGGCCTCCGCGGCTACGGCCAGCGCGATCCCCTGACCGAGTACAAGAAGGAAGCCTTCGAGATGTTCCAGGAGATGGTCGATCACCTCAAGGAGGTGGTCCTGGAGCAGCTCTTCAAGGTCCGCATGGTGCGCGAGGAGGCGGCCCCGATCCGCGTGGCCGCCGCGCCCGCACCGCGCTGGCAGGAGAGCCACGGGACCGGCGACATCGCGGGGAGCCGGCCCGCGTCCCCGCGCCCGGAGGCGCGCACCGTCAACGGCGCCAAGGTCGGGCGCAACGATCCGTGCCCCTGCGGGTCGGGCAAGAAGTACAAGAAGTGCCACGCCCTCATGGGTGGCTGAGCCCGGCGCCTCCGTCGACATCTGGTAGGTCCCCGCCGACGGGCCCCCACACCTGGGGTTTTTTTCTTGGTGGCCCCAGAGCCCGTGTGGTAACAGTAAGTAGCCCTCTGCGGGCGCATGCCATGCGACTCGAACAAATCGTGCTCCACGGGTTCAAGTCGTTCGCCGAGAAAGCGGAAGTTCGCGTGCTCCCCGGCGTCACCTGCATCGTCGGTCCCAACGGCTGCGGAAAGTCGAACGTGGCCGACGCCATCCGATGGGCTCTCGGCGAGCAGAGTCCCAAGACCCTGCGCGGCCAGAAGATGGAGGACGTCATCTTCCACGGCGCCGCGTCCCGGAAGTCCATCGGGATGGCGGAGGTCGCCCTCATCTTCGGCAACGAGGGCAGCCTCGGCGTCCCGTGGAGCGAGGTGGCGGTGGCCCGGCGCCTCTACCGGACGGGGGACAGCGAGTACCTCCTGAACAAGACGGTGTGCCGCCTGCGCGACATCCAGGACCTCTTCGCGGGCACCGGCGTCAACCCGAAGGCGTACGCGCTGATGGACCAGGAGCGGCTCAACCACGTGCTCACGGCCAAGCCGTGGGAGCGGCGGGTCTTCATCGAGGAGGCGGCGGGGATCGCCCGCTACAAGCAGCAGCGGACGGAGACCCAGGGCAAGCTCGATGCCACCCGGCAGAACCTGCAGCGCGTCCGCGACGTGATGGACGAGGTGCGGCGGCAGCTGGGCTCCCTCGAGCGCCAGGCACGGAAGGCCCAGCAGTACAAGGCGCTGCACGCCGAGCGCCAGGCCCTCGGCCTCGCCATGCTCGCCGCCGATTTCGCGGCGCTGAGCGCGCGGCACGACGTCCTCACGCGCGAGATCGAGCGGCTGCGCGTCGAGCAGGATCAGCGCGTGGTGCAGCAGGCGGGGTGGGCCTCCCGGCACGCGATCCAGAGCGCGGCCATCCAGGAGAGCGAGTTCCGCCTCACGGATCTCCGGCAGCTGGTCCAGAAGATCCAGGGCGAGGCGGAGCGCCTCATCGAGCGGCGCGAGCAGCTCACCGTGCAGATCCGCGAGCTGGACGAGGAGGACGGTCGTCTCACGGGCGAGATGCGGGGCATCGGCGACCGCCGCGTCGCGTTCGACGTCGAATGCCGGGACAAGGTCCGCGCCCTCGCCGAGGGTCGCGAGCGGCATGCCGACTGGGTGGCGCGCCTGGCCGATCTCGAGGAGCGGGCCGAGGGGGCCCGCCGGGAGGCGGAGCAGCGCCGGGCCTGTCTGGAGGGACTGCGGCTCGACCAGGTGGGGGCAGGGGGACGCCGGGCCGAGCTCACCCGCGAGGAAGGCGAGCTGCGCGAGCGCGGGCTCAACCGCGAGCGGGCGCTCGCCCGGCTCGGCGTCGAGGCGGCCCAGGCGCGGGCGGAGACCGAGGCGGTGACGCTTCGCCGTCTCCGGGTCGAGGAGCGGCGGCGCGCCGCCGGCCAGCAGCTCTCGCTCCTGGAGGCGGAGCGGCGCCAGGTCGTGGGCGAGCGGGAGGCCGGTGAGGCGGAGCGCGAGCAGCGCCAGGGCGCCCTCGGCGACCTGCGCCTCGCTCTGGCCGCGCGCGAATCCCAGCTCGAATCGCTGGAGCAGCTCGAACGCGAGCGCGAAGGCTACGGCGCGGGCGTGCGAGCGGTGTTCGCGTCCGGAAACGGCTCGCTCGCGGGCGTGGTGGGGACGGTCGCCGACCTCCTCGAGGTGCCCTCGGGGCTCGAGGCGGCGGTTGAGGGCGTTCTCGGCGAGCGCCTCCAGTGGGTGGTGGTCGAGCGCTTCGAGCACGCGCGCGCCGCCCTCGGCTATCTCGAGCGCGAGGGCGCCGGGCCGGCGACCTTCCTGCCGCTGGAGACGCTGCCGGCCAACGGGGCGTCGCCCGACGATTCCGCGGACGTGCGCTGGGCCTGGCGTCTCGTCGGCGGCCCCCAGCCGGGGCTGCTCCGCTACCTGCTCGGCCGCGTCGGCGTGGTCGAGCACCTCGACGAGGCCGAGCGCCTCTGGCGTCGAAACGGGGTGGTGGCCACCTACGTGACGCCGGCGGGCGAGGTGCTCCATCCAAACGGGCGCCTGACCGGGGGCCGTCGCGACAGCGACCGCGACGCGCAGGATCACTCGATCCTCCGGCGCAAGCGGAGCATCCGCCAGCTGCGCGATGAGGTGGCGGCTGCCCGCGCCGATGTCGAGCGCGAGCGAAGCGGGCTGGAGACGGCCGAGGCCGCTCTGGCCGCCCTGCGCGGGCGCGAGGCCTCGCTGGTGTCCTCCGTACAGAGCCGCGAGGCGGAGCGGCTCGCCGGCGACAAGGATCTCGAGGCGGCGGGCCACGAGACGGAGCGGCTCGAGCGGCACCGGGCCACGCTCGACGTCGAGCGGGACGAGATCGAGCGGGAGCATGGCGAGACGACGCGCCGTCTCGCCGAGGTGAGCGCCACCCTCGCCGAAGTGCGTGAGCGCGAGGCCGCCATGGAAGAGGCGCTGGCCGCCATGCGGATCGAGGTGGACGCCGCCGAGCGAGCGGACGCCGCCCTCGCTGCCGAGATCGGCGACGGGCGGGTGGAGGTGGCGTCGGTTGCCGAGCGCCTGGACGCCTTCGCGCGAGACATCGAGCGGCTCGAGGCGCTCGACCTCGAGGCGGGCGAGCGGCTCGACGGGGCGGCCCGCCGGCGCGGTCAGCTGGCCGAACGCCGCGCCGAGCTCACCGGCGAGGTTGGGCGAGCGGACGCGCGCGCGCGCGACGCCGTGGTGGACCGCGATCGGCTCGAGGGCGAGGTGCGGGTGGCCGCGGAGATCCACCAGGCCCAGCTCGCGGAGCGGCAGGCCGTCGAGACCGAGCTACGGGCGGCGGAGGCCGACCGGCAGCGCGTGATCGGCCGCATCCACGACCTCGAGCTGCAGGACACCGAGGGCCGCGTGCGCCGCGAGGAGATGCTGCAGGAGGCCCGCCGGAGCCACGGCGTGGAAGGGAGCGACGCGCTTCTCGCCGCTCACGATGCAGGCCGCGAGCCGGACGATCTCCGTGCCCGTCACGGGGAGCTCGCCCAGAAGCTCGACGCCATGGGCCCGGTCAACCTCGTCGCCGACGAGGAGTACCGCGAGCTCGAGGAGCGGCTCGGCTTCCTCCGCGCGCAGTACGACGACCTCACGGGGTCGATCAAGGATCTCGAGCGCGCCCTCCGCGGCATGACCCGCACTGCCCAGGAGCGCTTCCAGGAGGCCTTCGACCAGGTCAACCGGCATTTCGGGGAGATCTTCTCCCGCCTCTTCGAGGGCGGCCGGGCCGAGCTGCGGATGGTCGAGCCCGAGGAGGGCGACGAGGATCCGCTCGAGCAGGGGGTGGAGCTCATGGCCCAGCCGCGCGGCAAGCGGCTACAGGCGGTGAGCCTCATGTCGGGCGGCGAGAAGGCGCTGACCGGCCTCGCCCTCCTCTTCGCGATCTTCTACTTCCGCCCGAGCCCCTTCTGCGTGCTCGACGAGGTGGACGCGCCCCTCGACGATGCCAACATCCACCGATTCCTCCGGGTCTTGCGCGAGCTCTGTTCGCAGACGCAGTTCATCGTGATCACGCACAACCGCAAGACCATGGAGGCGGCCGATGTCCTCTACGGCGTCACCATGGAGGAGCCCGGCCTCTCGCGCCTCGTTTCCGTACAGCTGACCGAAGCGTAACTTCGCTCCCTCGTTGACTGTTCCGGCTCCGCGGGCTTACAGTAGCGGGGAATCACCATGGGCTCTCTCGGTACCTATCTGCGCGAGCTTCGCTCGGCCAAGGATGTCTCCCTGGACGAGGTCACGCGCGCCACGCGGGTAGGGCGGGCGCATCTGGAAGCCCTCGAGGCCGAGGATCTCGCCTCGCTCCCCGCGCCCGTCTTCGTCAAGGGATTCATCCGCGCGTACTGCGAGTTCCTCCAGGCGGACGCCACCGAGGCGCTCGCGCGCTATCGCGCGCTGATTGGGGAGCGGGGCCGGGCGACGCCGGCCGGCGCGCTGGAGCCCCGAGCGGCCAGCATCGGGCGCGGGCCCGTGTTCGTCAGCGTCATTCTCCTCGTCGTGCTCGGCGCCGCGCTCTTCATCCTGAACTCCGGGCGGAGCCCCTCGTCGCGCGCGGTGCGCCCTCCGCCAGCGAGCGCGCCCGCGACGCCGGTCGCCACCGCCGCCCCCGAGACGGCGCCACGCGGGCCCGAGGCTGTCGCCCCGCCCGCGGCGCCCGCTCCTCCCGCCGCGATGCCGCTGCCCGTCGCGGCCTCCCCGGCGGACTCGACGCCGTCGAGCCCCGCGGTTCCTCCCGCCCAGCGCCTCGTCGTGAAGGCGCTGGAGCCAACCTGGATCCGGATTCAGATGGACGACAGCCGCACCGTCGAGGAGCTTCTGCCGGCGGGCGCGTCGCGCGAGTGGAGCGCCGAGAAGCGCTTCGTTCTCACCGTCGGCAACGCGGGCGGCATCTCGCTGGAGCTCAACGGCCGCGCGCTGCCGCCCGTGGGCGCCCCGGGGGCGGTGATCCGGGAGCTGATCTTGCCCGCCGACGGCAGCTGAGCGGCCTTCCGTGAGCTTCTTCGGCTCCCTCGCCGACCGGTTCAAGGACGGTCTCCGACGCTCCCGCCAGCTGTTCGACGAGGGGCTGGACACACTGCTCGCAGTCGGGCGGCCGGTGGACGAAACGCTGCTCGAGGAGCTCGAGGAGATGCTCGTCACCGCGGATCTGGGCGCGGCCACGGCCGCGGAGTTCGTCGAGCGCGTGCGGACCGAGGCCGCGCGCGGGCGCGCCACCACCGGCGCCGACGTGCGCGCGCTGCTCCGGCGCTTCCTCGAGGACACGCTGGCTCCCGCCGCCGCCCCCCTCAACCTCGAGGGACGCCCGACGGTCATCCTGATGCTGGGCGTCAACGGCGCGGGCAAGACCACGACGACCGGCAAGCTCGCCGCCGTTCTGCGCGGCCAGGGCAGGTCGGTGGCGCTCGCCGCCGCCGACACCTTTCGCGCCGCCGCCATCGAGCAGCTCGAGGAGTGGGGCCGGCGCGCCGACGCGCCGGTGATCCGGCAGGCCGCCGGCGCCGATCCCGCCGCGGTGGTGTTCGACGCGGTGAAGGGGGCGACCGCGCGCGGCACCGACGTGCTGCTCGTCGACACCGCGGGCCGGCTGCACACCAAGACGAACCTGATGGACGAGCTCACCAAGCTCAAGCGCGTGGCGGAGCGGCAAGTCCCAGGCGCGCCGCAGGAATGCCTGATGGTGCTGGAGGCCCCCACCGGCCAGAACGGCCTCGCCCAGGCTCGCCTGTTCCACGAGGCGGTGGGCCTCACGGGCCTGGTGCTCACCAAGCTCGACGGGACCGCCAAGGGCGGCATCGTGGTCCGGATCTGGCGCGAGCTCGGGGTGCCCATCAAGCTGGTCGGCGTGGGCGAGCGGCTCGAGGATCTCCAGCCCTTCGACGCCAAGGCCTTCGCGGCCGCGCTGCTCCCCGACGCATGAGCGCGGCCGCGGCGGACGACACGCGTTGGATGGCGCGGGCGCTCGAGCTCGCCGCGCGAGGCCGCGGCTTGACGTCGCCGAATCCCATGGTGGGAGCGGTGGTCGTCGCCGACGGCGTCGTGGTAGGGGAGGGCTTTCACGCGGGCGCGGGCGGCCCGCACGCCGAGATCGTGGCCCTGGGCGAGGCCGGCCCGCGCGCCCGCGGCGCCACGCTCTACGTGACGCTCGAGCCCTGCAATCATCAGGGGCGCACGCCGCCCTGCGTGCCGGCGGTGATCGCGGCGGGGGTTGCGCGCGTGGTGGGCGCGGCGCGGGACCCCAACCCGCGCGTGCCGGGCGGCGGCGCCGAGGCCCTCCGCGCGGCCGGGATCACCGTGGCGCTTGGCGAGTGCGAGGACGCCGCGCGCGATCTCAACCGGACCTTTTTTACCGCCATGACGCGCCTGCGCCCGCACGTCACCCTCAAGGCGGCGATGACGCTCGACGGAAAGATCGCCGCGCACGATGGATCTTCACGCTGGATAACGGGCGAGGCGGCGCGGGCGGAGGCGCATCGCCTGCGCAGCGAGGCCGACGCGGTGGTGGTGGGTATCGGGACGGCCCTCGCCGACGACCCCGCCCTCGACGTGCGGGTCGGGCGCCCGTGGCCGCGCGACCCCTGGCGGGTGGTGGTGGATAGCCACGCCCGGCTTCCGGTCACCGCGCGGCTCATCGGCGCGGGCCGGCCGGCGCGCGCGCTCGTCGCCGTCACGGACGCCGCGCCCGCCGAGCGCGTCGCCGCGCTGGAGGCCCGCGGCGTCACCGTGCTGGCGTGCAAGGGGGCGCCCGGCCGCGTCGATCTCGCGGATCTCGCCGGGCGCCTGCTGGCCCTCGATATCATCGCCGCGCTGGTCGAGGGCGGGGCGGAGCTGGCCGCCGGATTTCTCGCGGCCGATCTGGTGGATCGCGTGGCCCTCTTCGTGGCGCCGCGCCTGCTCGGCGGGGCCACCGCGCCCACGCCGGTGGGCGGGCCCGGACGCACGCTCGCGGACGCGGTCTCGCTCACCCGCATGACCGGCCGCGCAGTCGGAGCGGACTGGCTGCTCGAGGCGGACGTGGCGCGCGGGGACGGCTAGGCGTGTTCACGGGAATCGTCGAGGAGATGGGCTGCGTCCTCGAACGGCGAGGCGCCCGCCTCGTGATTGCCGCCGGCAAGGCCCTGGACGGGACGGATCTGGGCGGCAGCGTCGCCGTCAACGGCGTCTGCCTCACCGTGGTGGAGCGGGCGAGCGACCGCCTGGGCTTTGACATCGGGCCCGAGACGCTCGCGGTCAGCGCCCTGGGCGATCTCGCGGTGGGCGATGCGGTGAACCTCGAGCGCCCGCTGCGCATGGGCGACTTCCTGGGGGGCCATCTCGTGCAGGGTCACGTGGATGGAGTCGGCGTGATCGCGGGGGCGGAGCGGTCGGCGGACGCCGCCCGGATCAGGGTAGAATGGCAGGACCCGAGGCTCGCCCCGTATCTCATCTCCAAGGGCTCGGTGGCGGTGGACGGCGTGAGCCTCACGGTGGCGGCGCTGGACGAGGGGGCGTTCGAGGTGATGGTGATCCCCCACACCCTCGCCGTCACCACGCTGGGCGGGGCCCGCAGGGGGCGCCGCGTGAACCTGGAGATGGACATGATCGGCAAGTACGTGCTGCGCGCGTGGAGCCTCGGCGGCCGTCCCGCCGGAGAGCCAGGAGGACTTCGACCGTGAGCGCCGACCACCGGAACGGCAACGTCGGGGAATTCGCCTCCATCGAGGAGGCCGTCGAGGAGATTCGCGCCGGCCGCATGCTCGTGGTGGTGGACGACGAGGACCGAGAGAACGAGGGCGACCTCGTGATGGCCGCCGATCGCATCACCCCGGAGGCCATCAACTTCATGGCGCGCTACGGGCGCGGCCTCATCTGCGTGCCCATGCTCGGCGAGCGGCTGGACGAGCTGGAGATCGGCCTCATGGTGCGGGACAACACGGAGCCGCACGGCACCGCGTTCACCACCACCGTGGACGCCCGGCGCGGGGTCACCACCGGGATCTCCGCCTACGACCGCGCCGTCACCATCCGTACCCTGGTGGACCCGGCCTCGCGCCCCGAGGACCTCAACCGCCCCGGCCACATCTTCCCGTTGCGCGCGCTGCCCGGCGGCGTGCTCCGGCGCGCCGGCCACACCGAGGCGGCGGTGGACCTGGCGCGGATGGCCGGCTCGGCGCCGGTGGGCGTCATCTGCGAGATCCTCGACGAGGAGGGCGGCATGGCGCGGCTGCCCGAGCTGTTCAAGACCGCGCGCACGCACGGCCTCAAGGTCATCACCATCAAGGACCTCATCGAGTACCGGATGCAGAAGGAGAAGCTCGTCCGCCGCGCGGCGGAGACGCGGCTGCCCACGGAGTTCGGCGAGTTCCTGTGCATCGCGTACGACACCACCGTGGACGACCGCGTGCCCGTGGCCCTCGTGATGGGCGATGTGGCCGGCGATGCCCCCGTGCTCATGCGCGTGCACTCGGAGTGCCTGACCGGCGATGTGTTCGGCTCCGAGCGCTGCGACTGCGGCTCGCAGCTGCACCGCGCGCTCGCCATCATTGCCCGAGAGGGCCGTGGGGTCCTCGTGTACATGCGGCAGGAGGGGCGGGGGATCGGCCTCGTGAACAAGCTCCGCGCCTACGAGCTCCAGGATCAAGGCAAGGACACGGTGGAGGCCAACCACGCCCTCGGCTTCGGCGCGGACCTCCGGCACTACGGCATCGGGGCCCAGATCCTCGTGGACCTCGGCATCAAGAACCTCCGCTACCTCACCAACAACCCCAAGAAGATCGTCGGGATCGAAGGCTACGGCCTCCGGGTCGTCGAGCGCGTCCCGCTCGAGATCCCCCCTACCGAGGCTAACCGTCGCTACCTCGCCACCAAGCGCGAGAAGATGGGTCATCTCTTCTCGGCCTTCCCCGACTGACATGGCGGGCCGCGCCCCCACGCCGCGGCCGCGCGCGGGTGTTCCCGGCGGCTCGCCGACCGCGCGCTTCGCGGTGGTGGCCGCGCGCTTCAATGAGTCCATCTCCAAGAAGCTCGCCGACGGAGCCGTGTCGGCCTTCACGGAGGCGGGCATCGCCCCCGGGCGCGTCGAGATGCACTGGGTACCCGGCTCCTTCGAGCTTCCTCTCGCCGCGCTGACTCTCGCGCGGAGTCGGCGGTTCGCGGGCATCGCCTGCGTGGGAGTCGTCATCAAGGGCGGGACGCCCCACTTCGACTACATCTGCCGCGAGACGGCGGCGGGCATCCGCGAGGCCGCCCTCGCCACCGGCGTTCCCATCGGCTTCGGCGTGATCACCGCGCTCACCGAGGACCAGGCCTGGGAGCGCGCCGGCGGCGCCGTGGGCAACCGCGGCGAGGAAGCCGCCCTCGCCGTGCTCGAGATGGCGGGCTGGCTGCGGGCGCGGCGACGTCCCTCCCGGCGCGACTGAATGGGCAAGCGCCGGAAGTCGCGCGAGCTGGCCCTGCAGCTCCTCTATCAGCTTGACCTGCAGGAGGCGGCGAGCGCCGAGCCCTACCTCGATGAGTTCTGGGCCCGCCACCCGGTGGACGGCGAGGTCCGGACGTTCGTCGAGTCGCTCGTCCGAGGCACGAAGCTCCACCAGGAGAAGATCGACGAGGTCATAGCCCAGTTCGCCGAGAACTGGGCCCTCGATCGGATGGCGGTGGTGGACCGCAACATCCTGCGCGAGGGCGTCTTCGAGCTCCTCTGGCGCGCCGACATTCCCCCCAAGGTCGCCATCAACGAAGCGCTCGAGGTCGCCAAGAAGTTCAGCACGCGCGAGTCCAGCCGCTTCATCAACGGGCTCCTCGACCGCGTGCACAAAGAACACCGGTCGCCCGAGTAAGCCGCCGCACGGGCACCGCCATCCGCTACGCCGTCCTGTCCGACATACACGCCAACTACCCCGCGCTCGAAGCCGTCCTCGCCGACGCCGCGGGCCAGGGGGCGCGGGCGGTGCTCTGCCTGGGCGACCTCGTCGGCTACGGCGCGGATCCCGGCGCGTGCATTGACACCGTGGGCGAGCGCGCGGCGGCGATGGTGGGGGGCAATCACGAGCACGGGGCGGCCGGGCTGATGAGCCTGGCCTGGTTCAACCCGGTGGCCCGCGCGGCCGCCCTGTGGACGCGGGACCAGCTGACGCCCGCCGCCCTGTCGTGGCTGGGCGCCCTGCCGCTCACGACGGTCGTGGGCGACGCCACCCTCGTGCACGCGAGCCCGAGCCACCCCGAGGAGTGGGACTATCTCCTCTCGGCCGCGGACGGCTTCGACGTGTTCGGCGCCTTCGAGACGCGCCTCTGCTTCGTGGGCCACTCTCACCGGCCCGGCGTCTGGTCGCTCGGCTCGAGCGGGCCCGAGCACGAAGGCCGCTTCGCGGCCTGGCCGGTGGAAGTCGGGCTGGAGCACGGGCGCCGCTACCTGGTCAACGTGGGCAGCGTGGGACAGCCGCGCGACCGGGACCCGCGCGCCGCCTACGCCGTGTGGGACGTGGAGGCGCGCCGGGTGGAGATCCGACGCGTCGTCTACGATTACCGCGAATCCGCGCGTCGCATCCTCGGCGCGGGGCTGCCGCGCATCCTCGCCGATCGCCTTGCCAGTGGCTCCTGATCGACTGGGCGCCCTCGCGCCCGCGGCGACCCGCGTGCCGCTCCTCATCGCCGGCGGGATCCTCGGCGCGCTGGCGTTCCCGGCCACGGACTGGTGGCCGCTCGCGTGGGTCTGGCTGCTGCCGGCGCTGCTGTCGGCGCTCGCGCTGCCGCCGCGGGCCGCCTTCCGCGACGCATGGCTCGAGGGCACCGTGTTCTTCGTGCTGCTGCTGCGGTGGCTCGATCACACCTTCCGCCACTACAGCGCGATCCCGTGGCCGCTCACGTGGCTGCCCATCGTCCTCCTCGCCGCCTACTGCGCGCTCTACATGGGCCTGGCCGGCGCCTGGGTGGCCTGGGTGCGGATACGCCGAGGACCCGGCCTGGCGCTCGCGACGGTGGCGCCGCTCTGGGTCGCGGGCGAGTGGCTTCGCGGCTGGCTCATGGGCGGCTTCCCGTGGGGCCTCGCCGGCTACTCGCAGCACGGCGTGCTGCCCGTGATACAGATCGCCGAGCTGACCGGCGTCTACGGGGTGTCGTTCCTGCTCGTGGCGGTGAACGCGGCGCTGGCCGCGCTGCTCGCCCTCGGCGGGCGACGCGCCCTGCCTGGTCTCGTCGTGACCGGCGCGGCCGTGCTCGCCGTCCTCGCGTTCGGCTGGAGCGCCCTCGGGCAGGGGAGTACGCCGGGGGGACAGGCGCGAGTCGCGGTGATTCAGCCGAACATCGCCCAGACCCTCAAGTGGGATCCCACCCGCCACGCCGAGATCATGGACGTGTACGAGGCCCTCACGCGGGAGGCCGCGCGCCCCGCGGAGGTGGCCGATCCCACCTCGCGGCCCGCGGTGGTGATCTGGCCGGAGACGGCGGCCACCATCTTCCTCCGGGGCGACGCCGCCCTGCTCGGGCGGCTGGAGCGGCTGTCGGCGGAGCTCCGCATGCCGCTCGTCATCGGGTCAGTGGACCGGCGGGAGCAGCCCCGACCGCAGTTCCTGAACAGCGCATTTTTCCTGACCGGACAAGGGATTACGGGCAAGTATGATAAGATTCAACTCGTGCCGTTCGGGGAGTATGTTCCGCTCGGCTGGCTTATCGGATTCGTGCGCAGCTGGGCGGAGTTCATCTCCGATTTCGGGGCGGGGGAACGGCCGACGATCATGCCGCTTCCGGGCGCCCCGTTCGGCACGGTGATCTGCTACGAGATCATCTTCCCCGATCTATTCCGTCGGGGAGTGATCGCGGGCGCAGCCTTCATGGCCAACATCACCAACGACGCGTGGTTCGGAGAGACGAGTGGTCCCTGGCAACACCTGGGCACGGTGCCGCTGCGTGCGGTGGAGAATCGCGTGGCGATCGCGCGGGCGGCGAATACGGGCGTGTCCGCGTTCGTCGACCCGAGCGGGCGCGTGCGGCGCGCGCTGACCCTGGGCGAGCGGGGCGTGCTGGCCGACCGGCTGCCGCTTCGTCACCGCGAGACGCTCTACGCGCGGTGGGGCGATTGGTTCGTGTACGCGTGTCTGGCGCTGGTCGCAGCGGGGGCCGGCTTCACCCATTTCCGGAGGTAGGCGTGCTGAGCGAGCAGAAGCGGGACGTGGCGGACGCGGAGCGGCGCCTCGACGATCTTCGAGGCCATCTTTGACCTCCCCGCGAAGGAAGCCCGCCTCGCCGCCATCGACGCCGAGATGGCACGTCCTACGTTCTGGGAGGACACGCGCCGCGCGCAGAGCCTCGTCCAGGAGCGGGCCGAGCTCAACCGCACGGTGACGCGCTTCGCCGAGCTGGCCACGCGGGCCGAGGAGGCGCGGCTGCTCTGGGAGATGGCGACCGAGGCCGCCGACGAGAGCCACGGGCCGGAGATCGCCGCGAGCCTCGCCGCCCTCCGGGAGGCCAGCGAGGCGTTCGAGATCAAGGTCATTCTCTCCGGGCCCCAGGACGCCAAGAACGCGATCCTCTCCATCCATCCGGGCGCCGGCGGCACCGAGTCCCAGGACTGGGCGCAGATGCTCGTCCGCATGTACCTGCGCTGGGCCGAGCGCGAGGGCTTCAAGGCGGAGGTGGTGGATCTGCTGCCCGGTGAGGAAGCCGGCATCAAGTCGGCGACCATCACCATGACCGGGGAGTACGCCTACGGCTATCTCAAGAGCGAGATCGGCGTGCACCGCCTCATCCGCATCTCGCCCTTCGACGCGTCGAAGCGCCGACACACGTCTTTCGCGTCGGTGGCGGTGATCCCCGAGGTGGAGGACGTCGAGGTGGTGGTGCGCGACGACGAGATCCGGGTGGATGTGTATCGGTCGTCGGGACCGGGCGGACAGGGGGTCAACACCGCCGACTCCGCCGTGCGCATCACGCACCTGCCGACGGGCATCGTGGTGGCGTGCCAGAACGAGCGCTCGCAGCTGCGGAACCGCGACACCGCGCTTCGCATCCTCCGCGCGCGCCTCTATCAGGTGTACGAGAAGAAGCAGCGGGAGGAGCTCGCCGAGCTCACCGGGGAGAAGAAGGAGATCGCGTTCGGCAGCCAGATCCGCACCTACACCTTCCACCCGTACCAGATCATCAAGGACCACCGGACCGCCGTGGAGATCGGCAACGTGGAGGCGGTGATGGACGGGGACATCGAGCCCTTCATCCGCGCCTTCCTCACCGGGGTCCGTCCCGGCGCCTCGGCGGGAAAGGCAGAAGCGTGACGGCGGCGCCGCCTCCGTCCGGTCCCGCCCCCGACACCAACGAGCTGATCCGGCGGCGGCACGAGAAGCTCGAGGCCCTGCGGGCGCGGGGCGTGGATCCCTTCGGCGGGCGCTTTCCCGTTTCCCACTGGGCGGGCGACGTCGCCGTGCGCTGGAAGGACGCGGGTGAGGACGAACTCAAGAGCGCCGGGCAGGTGAGCCTCGCCGGCCGCATCGTCTCCTTCCGCGACCACGGCAAGACGTGCTTCGCCCACCTGCGGGACGGGACGGGGGCCCTGCAGCTGTACGCCCGCGCGGACGCGCTCGGCGAGCGCTTTGCGCTCTTCCGGGACCTCGACGTGGGGGATTTCGTCGGCGTCACCGGCGAGCTCATGCGCACCCGCACCGGCGAGCTCACGGGGGCGGTGAAGGAGTTCGAGTTCCTCGCCAAGTCCCTGCGCCCGCTCCCGGCCAAGTGGCACGGCTTGAAGGACGTGGAGACGCGCTACCGGCGGCGCTACGTGGATCTCGTGGTGAACCCCCACGTGCGCGAGACCTTCGTCCTCAAGAGTCGAATTATTCGGGAAATGCGGCTGTTTCTCGACGCGCGCGGCTACCTCGAGGTCGAGACGCCGATGATGCAGCCTATCCCCGGCGGCGCCACCGCGCGGCCGTTCATCACCCACCACAACGCCCTCGACATGCCGCTGTACCTGCGTATCGCCCCGGAGCTCTATCTCAAGCGGCTGGTGGTGGGCGGGCTCGAGCGCGTGTACGAGATCAACCGCTCGTTCCGGAACGAGGGGACCTCCACCCAGCACAACCCCGAATTCACCATGCTGGAGTTCTACCAGGCCTACGCGGACTACAACGACCTCATGCAGCTCACCGAGGAGATGTTCGTCCATCTCGGGCAGACGCTCCTCGGGCGCCTCGACTTCGTCTACCAGGGCGAGACGATTCAGCTTGCCCGCCCGTGGCGGCGCCTGCCGTTCTTTCAGGCCATCAGCGACGCGCTGGCGATCTCGGTGGGGCCGGACACCCCCGCCGCCGCCCTCGCCGCGGCCGCCGCCCCAAGGGGCGTCGCGGTGCCGCCGGGGGCGAGCGCGGTGGACGTCTGGCACGAGGTGTTCGGTCGTCTCGTCGAGCCGGAGCTCGTCCAGCCCACCTTCATCGTGGACTTCCCCATCGAGCTGTCGCCCCTGTCCAAGCGCAAGCGCGACGATCCGCGGCTGGTCGACCGCTTCGAGCTCTACGTGTGCCGGCGCGAGCTGGCCAACGCCTACTCTGAGCTCAACGACCCCATCGATCAGCGGCAGCGCTTCCTCGATCAGGAGGCCCAGCGAGCCCGGGGCGACGAGGAAGCGCAGTGGCTGGACGAGGACTACGTGCGCGCGCTGGAGTACGGGATGCCCCCCACCGCGGGCGAGGGCATCGGGATCGATCGCGTGATCATGCTCTTCACCGACTCCCCGTCGATCCGCGACGTCATCCTTTTCCCGCTGCTCCGGCCGGAGCGCGGCAGTGACGCCGCGGACGCGGCCACCGAGGACGCCGACGCATGATGGGCGGTCGCGGGCTCCCCTTCGAGCTCTTCCTGGGGCTCAAGTACCTTCGCGCGCGCGGTCAGCGGTCGAGCCTCTCCCTGTTCGTCTGGATTGGGATCGGCGGCGTCTTCCTCGGGGTGAGCGCGCTCATCGTGGTGCTGGCCACCATGACGGGCTTCCAGGACGGCATCAAGGACAAGATCATCGCCGCGCAGCCCCACGTGCTCGTGGTGGAGGGGGGCGGGCGCGGCATGGCCGACGGCGCGGCCGTCGCCGCGCGGCTGGCCCCCGTGGATGGCGTCCTCTCCGCCACCCCCTTCGTCCTCCAGCAGGCGCTCTTCACCGCGCAGGGCGGGGGCGCCACCGGCGGCCTCCTCCGCGGCGCCGATCTGGCCTCGCCGCCGGTGCGGGCGGGGCTGGCGGGCGCGCTCAAGGCGGGAAGCCTCGATCCGCTCCTGACGCGCGGGGGCGAGCCCGCGCTCGTGCTGGGCCGGGAGCTCGCGCGGAGCCTCGGCGTCGTCCCGGGGGACCAGGTCACGGTGATCTCGCCCCAGGGGGCGATGACCGCGGTGGGGCTCGTGCCCAAGATGCGGCGCTTCACGGTGGCCGGCTACATCGAGATGGGGATGTACGAGCACGACGCCTCGCTCGCCTACACCACGCTGGAGGCCGCGCAGGAGTTCGCGGGCCTGGGCGACCGCGTGACGGGCGTGGAGGTCAAGCTCGCCGACCCCTTCGCGGCCAAGTCGGTGGGTCGGCGCCTCGCCGCCGTCGCCGGCGGGCCCTACTGGATCCGCGACTGGATGGACATGAACCGCAACCTGTTCGCCGCGCTGCAGCTCGAGAAGCTCGCGCTGTTCGTGATCGTCACCATCATCGTGCTCGTGGCCGGCTTCGCCATCATCGGCCACCTCGTCCTCCTCGTGGCGGAGAAGCGGAAGGAGATCGGGATTCTCAAGGCGATGGGCGCGACCTCCGGCTCCATCGCCGTGGTCTTCCTCTCCGCGGGCATGCTGATCGGCCTGGTGGGGACGCTGGCGGGCAGCGCCTTCGGGCTGGGGCTCATCTGGGTGCAGAACACCTACAAGATCATCCGGCTGGCGGGCGACGTGTACCAGATCGACCACCTGCCGATGAAGCTCACCGCCGGCGACTTCGCCCTCGTCATCGGCGCGACCCTCGTCATCTCCTTCCTCGCCACGCTGTCCCCCGCGCGCCGCGCCGCCGCCCTCGTGCCCGTCGACGTGCTCCGCTATGAGTGAGCCGCTGATCGTCGCCGAAGAGCTGGAGAAGGAGTACCGCATGGGGCCGGAGGTGATCCGCGTGCTCCGAGGCGCCAGCCTCGCGGTGAACGCCGCGGAGACGGTCGTGGTGATCGGCGCCTCCGGGGTGGGGAAGTCCACGCTCCTCCACCTCCTCGGCGCGCTGGATCGCCCCAGCGCCGGCCGCGTGCGATTCGACGGCGAGGACCTCTTCGCGCGCTCGGAGAGCGGGCTAGCGCGCTATCGGCGGACGGAGGTCGGCTACGTCTTCCAGTTCGGCAATCTCCTCGGCGAGATGACGGCACTGGAAAACGCCATGATCCCGGCGCTGCTACAGCGGCTGCCGCAGCCGGTGGCGCGGGCGCGGGCACACGAGGCGCTGGTGGAGGTGGGCCTCGCCGACCGCACCGGGCATCGTCCGGGCGAGCTCTCCGGCGGCGAGATGCAGCGCGTGGCCATCGCCCGCGCGCTCGTGGGATCCCCGCGACTCGTGCTCGCCGACGAGCCCACCGGCAACCTCGATCCGAAAACGAGCGAGGTGATCTGGGAGCTCTTCCTGCGGTTGCAGGCCGAGCGCGGCCTGTCGTTCGTGATCGCCACCCATAATCACGAGCTCGCGCGGCGCGCGGATCGGGGCTACCGGCTGGTCGAGGGGCGGGCGCTTCCGTGGCCCTGAGGGGTCCCCGGCGGGGCCGGCGTCCGGGTTCGCGAGAACTTCCGGGCAGATAGGGCCAAAAGACAAGAAAAGGCTAGGCGGCGCTTGGGGCAAGCGATATACTTTGAGCAGGTTTAGGGCGCACCGACACGACACACCTAACCCGGGGAGCGAGGACGCCAAGTGTTCGAACGATTCACGGAACGGGCGCGGCGGGTCATCATTCTGGCGCGGGAAGAGGCGGGCCGATTCCGCCACGATTTCGTGGGTACCGAGCACATCCTCCTCGGCCTGATCCGTGACGGGGAGGGCATCGCCACCGCCGTCCTCCAGCGCCTAGGCCTGCGGCTCGAGACCGTGAAGGCCGAGGTCGAGCGCGCCCTCGCCGGCTTCCCCAAGACGTTGACATTCGGCGAGGTGCCCTTCACCCCCCAGGCCAAGCGCGTCCTCGAGCTCAGCATCGAGGAGGCCCGCCAGCTCGGGCACAACTACATCGGCACCGAGCACCTGCTCCTCGGGCTCATGAAGGAAGGGCAGTCCATCGCCGCCAAGATCCTCGAGTCACTGGGCGCCCGGCTGGACGAGGTCCGCCAGGAGACGCTGTCCCTCCTCGGCGACCAGTACTATCCGCGGCCGAAGAAGCGCTCGCAGACGCCGGTGCTGGACGAGTTCGCCCGCGACCTCACCCAGCTCGCCCGCGAGTCCAAGCTGGATCCCGTGATCGGCCGCGAGACCGAGATCGAGCGCGTGATCCAGATCCTCGCCCGGCGGACCAAGAACAACCCCGTCCTGATCGGCGAGCCCGGGGTGGGCAAGACCGCCATCGTGGAGGGACTCGCCCAGCGCATCGTGGGGCACGAGGTCCCCGACGTCCTCGCCCAGAAGCGCCTCCTCCAGCTCGACCTGGGGGCCCTCGTGGCCGGCACCAAGTACCGGGGCCAGTTCGAGGAGCGGCTCAAGGCGGTCATGAAGGAGATCCGGCAGTCGGAGAACGTCGTCCTCTTCCTCGACGAGCTCCACACCCTCATTGGGGCGGGCGCGGCGGAAGGGGCGATCGACGCCTCCAACATGCTCAAGCCCGCGCTCTCCCGCGGCGAGATCCAGACCATCGGCGCCACCACGCTGGACGAGTACCGCAAGTACATCGAGAAGGACGGCGCCCTCGAGCGGCGCTTCCAGCCCGTCATCGTTCGCGCCCCCTCCGTCCCCGAGTCGGTGGAGATCATCAAGGGCCTGCGCCACAAGTACGAGGCGCATCACCGGGTGAAGATCACCGACCAGGCCATCGATGCCGCCGTGAAGCTGGCCGACCGCTACATCACCGACCGCCAGCTGCCCGACAAGGCGATCGACGTGATCGACGAGGCGTCCTCGCGCACGCGGCTCATGGCCCTCATGCCCCCGCCCGAGATCAAGGAGCTGGGCAAGGAGGTCGAGCGCGTCGTCCGCGAGAAGGACATGTACCTCGAGGCCCAGGAGTTCGAGAAGGCGGCGTCGCTCCGGGAGAAGGAAAAGCTGCTTCGCGGACGCGACGAGGAGCTCAAGCGCGAGTGGGACAAGCGCAAGGGCAAGGGCCCCCAGACCGTCAGCGAGGAGGACATCGAGTACATCGTGTCTCGCTGGACGGGCATCCCGCTCTCCAAGCTCGAGGAGAAGGAGTCGGCCAAGCTCGCCCGGATGGAGGAGGCCCTCCACGGGCGCATCGTGGGCCAGCGTGACGCGGTGGCGGCGGTGTCACGAGCCATCCGACGCTCCCGGGCCGGCCTCAAGGACAGCAAGCGACCGGTCGGCTCGTTCATCTTCCTCGGCCCCACCGGGGTGGGGAAGACGGAGCTGGCCCGGGCCCTCGCCGAGTACCTGTTCGGCGACGAGAACGCGCTCATCCGAGTGGACATGTCCGAGTACATGGAGAAGTTCTCGGTGTCCCGGCTCCTCGGCGCGCCTCCCGGCTATGTGGGCTACGAAGAGGGCGGGTTCCTCACGGAGAAAGTGCGGCGGCGGCCGTACTCGGTCGTGCTCTTCGACGAGATCGAGAAGGCCCATCCCGACGTCTTCAACATGCTCCTCCAGGTCCTGGACGATGGGCGGCTGTCCGACTCCGTGGGACACGTGGTGGACTTCAAGAACACCATCCTCATCATGACCTCCAATCTCGGGACCAGCTTCATCGGCAAGCGGGTGTCCCCCGGCTTCCTTCCCGAGGGTGACGACGCGTCTCACGAGAAGATGAAGGCGCGCGTCATGGAGGAGCTCAAGCGCGCGTTCCGGCCGGAGTTCCTCAACCGAATCGACGACACCATCGTCTTCCACGGCCTCTCCCGCGAGGACATCACGGCGATCGTGCGGCTCATGCTCAACCGGGTCAACGCCCAGCTGGGCGACAAGGGAATCAGCATCGAGCCCACGCCGGTGGCGCTGGACCTGCTGGTCGAGAAAGGCTACGATGCCACCTACGGCGCCCGCCAACTGCGGCGCACGATCCAAAAGCACGTAGAGGATCCGCTCGCCGAGGCGATCGTCCGGGGCCAAATCGCGGATGGCGCCCGACTCGAGCTCGACGTGGAGGGAGATAATTTCGTCTTCCGGGAAGCGCAGGTCGCCGAGACCCCCCTGGCGCTCGCCGAGCACTGATCCGCAGCGCGCGGGATCGGGACACGACGGACCGCTCGCTCTCATGATCCTCATGGGGAGAGTCCTTCTCTCCATTTTTTTTGCCTTCTTCTTCCTCCCGGGTCTCGTCGCCGCCCAGCAGGCCCCTGTCGAGCGTCCCATCCTGGTGAGAGACCTCCTCGTCCAGGGCCACCGCCGCGTCCAGGAAGCCGTGATCCTGGGGCGGGTGGGCACCCGGATCGGCGGCCAGTTCTCCCCGACCCGGCTGGCCGAAGACATCCGCGCCATTTTTTCCCTCGGTTACTTCGACGATGTTCAGCTGAAGGTCGAGGATTTCGAGGGTGGCGTGAAAGTCACCTTCGTGGTGGTGGAGCGACCGTTCATCCGCGACATGCAGTTCGCGGGGAACAAGAAGGCCGACGCGCTCGCCCTCAGCGAGAAGATCGACCTCAAGCTCGGGGCCGTCTACAACCCCGTGGAAGTCACCCGGGCCGCCGAGCGGATCAAGGAATACTACGAGGAGGAGGGGTACTTCGAAGTCCAGGTGACCCCGGATGCGGTCAAGCTCCCGGACGGCGACGTCACCGTGACCTTCCGCATCGCGGAGGGACGGAAGATGACGATCGAGGAGATCCTCATCGAGGGCGCCCGGGGCCTCACCCCCAAGCAGATCAAGGAGGTGATGGCGACCCAGGAGCGGCAGTACTACATTCTCCGCGGCACCGTCGAGCGGCAGAAGCTCGACGACGACCGCGACCGCATCGTGTCGCTCTATAACGACCACGGCTTCATCCAGGCGCGCGTGGAGTCCGCCGATACCATCATCGACCGCGAAAAGGCCCGCGTCACCGTCAAGATCGTGGTCGTCGAGGGCCCCCAGTTCCTGGTGGGCGGGGTGGACATCACCGGCAACAACGTGGTCCCGGTGGAAGAGGTCCGGCGCCGGATCCGGTTCAAGACGGGCGACGTGTTCTCGCGTACGAAGGTGCGGGAGAGCCTCCTCGGTATCCAGGCGCTCTACGGCACCATCGGCCGCGCCTCCGCCGAGATCTTTCCGCAGACGTCCCAGGACAACACCAACCGCCGGGTGAACCTGACCTTCGAGATCATCGAGGGCCCGGAAGTCTTCGTCGAGCGGATCAACATCACCGGCAACACGCGCAGCGAGGAGAAGATTCTCCGGCGCGAGGTCCCCATGGCCGAGGGGGACTTTTTCACCACCGCCAAACTCGAGCGCGCCAAGCAGAAGCTCACCAACCTGGGATACTTCGACCAGGTCAGGGCCACCACGTCGCCCGGGTCGTCCAAGGACAAGATCGTCGTCAACATCGAGGTGGTCGAGAAGCCGACGGGGCTCTTCTCCATCGGCGGCGGCTATAGCTCGGTCGACAGCTTCATCGCCACCCTCGACCTCTCCCAGCGGAACTTCCTCGGCCGCGGCTGGGAGGTGTTCGTGCGCGTCCGCGCGGGCGCGGAGACCCAGCAGGGCACGATCGGGTTCACCGAGCCGTGGCTCTTCGACCGGCCGCTCGCCGCGGGCTTCGACCTCTTCAACAACCGGCGCGTGTACAGCGAGTACACGGTCAACTCCTTGGGCGGTGACATCCGCTTCGGCCATCCGCTCGGGGACTACTCTCGCTGGAACGTCATCTACCGGCTCACCCAGGACGACATCTCCGACGTCGCCGACAATGCGAGCACGAGCCTCCTGGAGGAGGAAGGCACGCGAATCACCTCCCTCATCGGCGGCTCGATCTCGCGCGACAGCCGCGACAGCGTCTTCGAGGCCACCCGCGGGTCGGTGGCCGCGATCGGGGTAGACTTCGCGGGACTGGCGTTCGGAGACAGCAAGTTCGTCCGGGGCACCGGCAGCTACGCCGCTTTCTATAACCCGTGGCTCAATCACGTGATCTCCTGGCGCGCGTCGGGCGGCTATCAGGTCGGGTGGTCCACCGAGTCCGTGCCCCTGTTCGAGCGCTTCTACATGGGTGGGCCCAACTCGCTGCGAGGCTGGAAGGCGCGCCAGATCTCGCCCATCGACCAGTCGGCCACGAAGGTGGGCGGCACGATCTTTCTCCTGGGCACCGTCGAGTACTCCGTGCCGCTGTTCTTCGGGATCCGGGCCGCCCTCTTCTACGATATCGGGCAGGTGTACGGGCCGGACACCTCGTTCGGGACCACCTTCGACCTGACCGCCCTGCGCCACGACGTGGGCTTCAGCCTGCGCTGGGCGTCGCCGTTCGGGCCGCTCCGCATCGACTACGGCATCAAGCTCGACCCTAAAAAGAACGAAAGCTTCGGGGAGTTCCACTTCGCGGTGGGCGCTCCGTTCTAGAACCAAGGAGGAAGGGATCATGCGCGTGATGCACAAGCTGGCGATTTCCGTCGCGACCCTCGCCCTGGCCGCCGCGGCGGCGGGGGTACCCTCCGCCGCCGCCCAGTCGGCCGCGCCGACGACCACCCGCGTGGGCTGGGTCGACACCAATCGCGTCATGGCCCGCTCGGCCGCCGGCGTGTCCGCGCGCGAGGCCCTGGAGCGCGACAAGGCGGCGATGCAGAAGCAGGTGGACGGCCTCCAGGCCGAGCTCGCCAAGCTGAAGGACGATCTCGAGAAGAAAGGGCAGCTCCTCTCGCCCGAGGTGCGCAAGGAGAAGCAGGACACCATGGAGCGGAAGGTCCGCGACCTGCGGCGGCTCGCCGACGACTTCGAGAAGGATCTAGCCAAGAAGGACCGCGAGCTCATGGTCAAGTTCGCGCGCGACCTCAGCGGGGTCGTCCAGAAGGTGGGCAAGGAGCGTGGCTACTCGCTGATCGTGGACGCCCGCGCCGGGGTCATATACGGCTCTCCGGAGAACGATCTGACCGAAGAGGTGATCAAGGAGTTCGACGCCGCGTCCAAGAAGCCCGCCGCGAAGCCGTAAGGTGGGCGTCGGCGGACCGTACACGCTCGGAGAGCTCGCCGGGGCGCTGGGCGCCCGGCTCGAGGGAGATCCCACGCGGCGCGTCCGGGCGGTCGCCCCGCTCGAGACCGCGGGACCCGACGAGGTTTCCTTCGTGCTCGGCCCGCGCTACGCGCGGCTGGCCGCGCAGAGCCGGGCCGGCGCCATCGTCGCTCCCGAGGGAGTGGCCGAGCTTCCCGGCGCGGTGCTCCGAGTGGCCGCCCCCTCGGCCGCCCTCATCGTGCTCCTGCGGCTGTTCCACCCGGAGCCGCCGGTGGCTCCCGGCACTCATCGGCTCGCCTGGGTGGACGAGGGCGCGCAAGTGGATCCGGCGGCGGCGGTTGGTCCCTTCGCCGTCGTGGAGCGCGGGGCCCGCGTGGGCCGGGGCAGCCGCGTGGGCGCCCTCTGCTTCGTGGGGGAAGGCGCCGAGCTCGGCGAGGACGTCCTGCTCTACCCGCGGGTGGTCGTGCGCGACGGCGTCCGCATCGGCAACCGCGTGATCGTCCATCCGGGGGCGGTGCTCGGGGCCGACGGCTTCGGCTACGCCTTCGACGGCCAGGCGCACCGGAAGATCCCCCAGGTGGGCGGCGTTCGCATCGAGGACGACGTGGAGATCGGCGCGAACACCACGGTGGATCGGGCCACCCTGGGCGACACGGTGATCGGGCGGGGCACCAAGCTCGACAACCTCGTCCAGGTGGGGCACAACTGCCAGATCGGCGAGGACGTGATCCTCGTGTCCCAGGTCGGTGTCTCGGGGTCCTCCCGTATCGGCCGGGGCGCCGTCCTGGCCGGTCAGGTCGGGGTGGCCGACCATGCGGACATCGGAGCGGGGACGGTCCTCACCGGCCAGACCGGGGTGATGGGCAACATCCCCGCCGGGCAGGTCTGGAGCGGCACCCCTGCTCGGCCTACCATCCAGTCCAAGCGAATCTGGGCGGCCGAGAACCGGCTGCCCGAATTGCTCCGCCGTGTACGCGACCTCGAAAAGCGCCTGACCGAGATCGAGAAAGGAGCAAAATAGGGGTCATGCCCGAGCCGGGGACGTTCATCCATCCCGCCGCTTTCGTGGACCCGCACGCCCGTCTCGGCGTGGGGGTCCGGGTCGGGCCAGGCACCCTGGTGGGCCCGGACGTCTCGCTGGGCGACGGCGTGGAGATCGGCGCGCACGCGGTGCTCGAAGGCCGCGTGGACATCGGCCCGCGCTGCCGCATCGGGCACGGGGCCATCATCGGGGCGGAGCCCCAGGACCTCAAGTACCGGCGGGAGATCCCCACCGGCGTGCGCATCGGCGAGGAGACCGTCATCCGTGAGTACGCGACCATTCACCGCGCCACGCATGAGCATCACGACACCGTCATCGGCGCCCGCTGCATGTTGATGGCCACCTGCCACGTGGCCCACGACTGCGTGGTGGGCGATCACGTCATCTTGATCAACGGGGCCGCGCTCACCGGGCACGTGACCGTGGAGGACCGCGCCACCGTGGGCGGCCTCAGCGGCGTGCACCCGTTCACGCGCGTGGGGACCTTCGCGTATGTCGGGGGCTGCTGCAAGGTGAATCAGGACGTGCCGCCCTATGTGATGGTGGACGGGGTCCCGGCGGTGGCGCGAGCGGTCAATGTGATCGGGATGCGGCGGGGCGGCTTCGACGTCCGCGGCCGCCGCGAGGCGCAGGAGGCCTTCCGCATCCTCTACCGGTCGGGGCTCGCGACGGGCGCGGCGCTGGTGCGCCTGCGCGAGGAGTTCGGCGAGGGCTCGGTCGGACGCCGGATGGCCGCCTTCATCGAGGGCTCCAAGCGCGGTATCGTGTCCGGCGCGGCGGCGGAGCCGGACGGGGCTGATCTGCCGGAGCGCGTGCTGTGAGCCCCCTCGCCGAGGGGCGGCTGCGGGCGGGCGTGGTGGGCGCGGGCCACATGGGGCAGTACCACATCCTCGCCCTCATGGAGCTCTGGGACGTCGAGCTCGTGGGCATCGTCGATGTGGACTTCTCGCGAGCAGAACGGCTGGCCGCCACCTACGGGACGCGCGCCTTCCGCGACTATCGCGAGCTCGCCGGCCTCGTGGACGTGGCCACGGTGGCCGTGCCCACCGAGCAGCACTTCGAGGTCTCCCGCGAGCTGCTCGAGGCGGGCGTGCACGTCCTCGTCGAGAAGCCGATGACGCCGACCCTCGAGGAGGCCAAGGAGCTCTTCCGCATCGCCCGCGCGCGGCACCGGGTGTTGCACGTGGGCCACGTGGAGCGCTTCAACGGCGCCGTCCAGGAGCTGCGGAAGATCGTGGAGCAGCCCATCCTCGTGGAGTCTCGCCGGCTCGGGCCTTACGCGCCCCGCGTGGCGAAGGACTCGGTGGTCATGGACCTCATGATCCACGACATCGACATCGTGCTGGGCCTGGTGGACGGGGAGCCGCGCAAGGTCACCGCCATCGGCGCCTCCGTCCGCTCCGGCGTGGCCGACGTGGCCAACGTGCAGCTCGTCTTCGACAGCGGCGCGATGGCCACCATCACCGCGAGCCGGGCCACGGAGGAGAAGATCCGGACGCTGGCCATCACCCAGCCCGATGCGTACATCGTCCTCGACTACCAGGATCAAGATATCCAGATCCACCGCCGCGCCGCCCAGGAATACACGGTGAATCGCGAAGCCATCCGCTATCGCCAGGCGTCGTTCGTCGAGCATCTCTTCGTCCACAAGGACAACCCCCTCAAGCTCGAGCTACGTCACCTCATATCGGCGGCGCGCGCCGCCCAGGCCAGCGGGCGCGTCGATCTCGCCGAGGGAGAGGATCTGCGCTCTCTCGCCGTCGCGCTGGAGATCGAGCGGATGATCCGCGAGGGCCGGGGGGAAACCGCCTGGCCGGAGGATCTCCCGTGGAGCGTTGCCTCGGCCTGATGGCCGGGGCCGGGATCCTTCCCGGCCGCGCCGCCGCCGAAGCGCGGCGACAAGGCTGGCGGGTGGTGGCCTTCGCGTTCGATGACGCGCCCGGCCTTGCCGACGCCGCCCACCGCGTGCAGGCGTCCACGCTCTCCGATCTTGGCAGCGTGCTCACCGCGCTCAGCGTCGAGGCGGTGAGCGCGGTGGCCTTCGTGGGCGCCTTCGCGAAGCAGACCGTGTTCGCCTCGGCGGACCGCTGGGACGCGGCGGGGAGGGGACTCGGGCGCGAAGGCTTCTCCGACGGCTCCCTGGGCCGCAAGGCATCCGAGCTGCTCGCGGGCATGGGGATCGACGTGCTGGATCAGCGCCGCTTCCTCGGTCCCTGGCTCGTCACCGCCGAGCGGCTCACCGCGCGAGCGCCCGACGAGGGGGAGTGGGCGGAGCTCCGCGAGGGCTGGCGGCTGGCGCGCGACCTCGCCAATCGCGGCGTGGGCCAGACGGTGGTGCGGGCCCGGGGCGTCACGGTGGCCGTCGAGGCGGCAGAGGGTACGGACGCCGCCATACGGCGCGGGGTCGGACTCTCCGGCCCGGGCGCGGTGGTCGTGAAGGCGGTCGCCGACACCCACGATTTCCGCTTCGACACCCCCACCATCGGCCTCGCCACGCTCGAGGCGATGGCCGCGGGCGGGGCGACCGCGCTCGGGGTGGCGCGCGGCCGTACCCTCGTCGTGGACGGCGACGCGGTGGCCCGCCGCGCGGAGGCGGCGGGAATCACCGTGGTCACGCTAGGCGACGAGGCATGAGCGCGGCCGGCCGCCGCACCATCATGCTGTCGGCGGGCGAGACCTCGGGCGACCTTCACGGGGGCACGCTCTGCCGCGCCCTCCGCGACCTCGAGCCCGACGTGGGCCTGGTCGGCATGGGCGGCCCGCGCATGGCGGCGGCGGGCATGGAGATCGTCGCGGACCCCACCGCGCACGGGGTGGTGGGAACCAGCGAGGCGCTGGGCCGCGTGCCCGCCCTCTATCGGGCATATCGCGCGCTGGTCCGGCGCCTGCGTGAGGCGCCGCCGCGCGCGCTGGTCGTGATCGACTTCCCCGAGTTCAACATGCGATTGGCCCGTCAGGCGCGGCGCGCCGGCGTGCCGGTGATCTACTTCATTCCGCCCCAGGTCTGGGCTTGGCGCCGCGGCCGGGTGCGCGTCATCGCGCGTCTGGCCAGCCGTGTCCTCGCCGTCTTTCCGTTCGAGGCGCCGCTGTACCAGGCCGCCGGCGTCTCGGTGGACTTCGTGGGCCATCCCATTCTGGATGTCCTGCCACCGGGGCTCGACCGTGCGGGCGCGCGCGCGACGCTGTCCATCGCGCCGACGGAGCCTCTCGTCGGTCTCTTCCCCGGCAGCCGGCGCGAGGAGATCACGCGGCTCCTCCCCGCCATGCTCGACGCAGCCCGGCGCCTGACGGCTCCCGCCGGAGCGGGGGCGGCGCGCTTCCTACTCGGGCTTGCCCCCGCGGTGGATCGCGCGCTTGTCGATGGGCTCGTCGATGCGGCCCGCGCGGCGGGAGGCCCGGCCATCGAGGTCCTGCCGCAGCGCACCTACGAGGTCATGGCGGCGGCCGACGCCGTGCTCATCGCCTCCGGCACCGCCACGCTCGAGGCCGCGCTGCTCGGCGCCCCCATGGTCGTCTGCTATCGTGTCTCGCGCGTGACCGAGGTCATCTCACGGCTCCTCATCCGTATCCCTTGGATCAGCCTTCCGAACATCCTGGCCGGGCGGCTCGTCGTTCCCGAGATCCTGCAGGACGCGGTCACCGGCGAGCGACTGGCGGCCGAAACCCAGCGTCTCCTCGCCGAGCCCGGTGTCGCCGCCGCCCAGCGGGCCGCGTTCGCCGACCTGCGTGGGCGGCTCGGCGAGCCGGGCGTCGGGCGGCGCGCGGCGCGCGCCGTGCTCGCCGCCGCGCGCGCGGCATGACGCGATTCCCCTCGCTCGCCCCGGCCCTCGCGCCGCCTCTCGGCGCGGCGGCCCTCCGGCTCCTCACCGCCACCTGCCGCATCCGGTTCGTCGAGGGACGCGCGGGCGAGCGCTGGCGGGCGGGCACGCCGTTCATCTTCGCCACCTGGCACTCGCGCGTGCTCCTGCTGCCCGCGCTCTACCGCGGCCGGCGGCTGCGCGTGCTCATCAGCCGCTCGCGCGACGGCGAGATGATCGCCCGCCTGTGCGCCCGCTTCGGCTTGGACGTCGCGCGCGGCTCCTCGAGCCGCGGGGGGGCGGAAGCCCTGCGCGCGCTGACGCGGGCCCTCGCCGAAGGGACGAGCGTGATGGTGGTCCCCGATGGGCCGCGCGGGCCGCGTGAGGTGGTCAAGCCCGGCCTCGTCGCCCTCGCCGCCCTCAGCGGCGCCGCAATCGTACCGGTGGCCCTGGGGGCCTCGTCCGAGTGGCGACTGCGCTCCTGGGACGGCTTTCGCGTGCCGCGGCCCTTCGCCCGCTGCGTGGTGCGCTTCGGCGAGCCCATCACCGTCCCGCGCGGCGCGGATCCCGACGCGCGCGAGGCCGCCCGCAAGGAGATCGACGCGGCGCTACACGCGGTGGCGGGCGCCGCCGACCTCGAGGCCGCCGCGTGATCCGCGCCCTCTACACGCTGGCCCTGATCCTGGGCCTCGTCCTCTACGCGCCCCTGGTGGCGCTGCGCCGGCTCTTCCGCCGGGGGCATCCCGTCCACCTCCGCCAGCGGCTGGGCCACGTCGGGAGCGGGCTGCCGCCCGAGCCGCGCTGCTGGATCCACGCGGTGTCGGTGGGGGAGGCGATGACGGCGATACCGCTCGTGGAAGGCCTTCGCCGGCGGTGGCCGGGGCTCACCGTGGTGCTGACCACGGTGACGCCCACCGGCGCGCGCATCGTGGCCGACCGGCTGGACGGCGTGGTGACCCACCGCTATTTTCCCCTCGACCTGCCGGGCCCGGTCGAGCGCGCGCTCGACGGCGTGCGCCCCCACTTCTTCATCGGGATGGAAACCGAGCTCTGGCCGAATTTCCTCGGCACCCTCGCGCGCCGGCGCATCCCCAGCATGATCGCCAACGGCCGGATCTCGGATCGGTCGTTCCGGCGCTACCGCTGGGTCACCTTCATCACGCGCCCCATGCTCCGTTCCATCACCGTGCTCGGCATGCAGTCGCAGGAGGACGCGCGCCGGGCCATCGCCCTCGGCGCGCCTCCCGAGCGCGTGGTGGTGACGGGCAGCCTGAAGACCGACGCCCTCACCGACCGGCCCGGGGTCCGCGAGCTCTGGGAGCGACTGCTGGGGCTCGAGGCGGGCGAGCGCCTGTGGGTGGCCGGCAGTACCCACCGCGGCGAGGACGAGGTGATCGCGGAGGTCTTCGCGCGGCTGCGAAAGGACCACCGCGATCTCGTGCTGCTCCTGGCGCCTCGCCACCCGGAGCGGGTGCCCGAGGTCGAGCGCATGCTGAGGGATCGGGGGCTGGTCTCCGCGCGTCGCAGCCGCCTGCCCGCGGCGCGGGCGGGAGCGTCCATCCTCGTGCTCGACACGGTGGGCGAGCTCGCCCCCCTCTATCAGCTCGCCGAGGCGGTCTTCGTGGGTGGCAGCCTGGTGCCCACGGGGGGGCATAATATGCTCGAGCCCGCGCTGCGGTCGAAGCCCGTGCTCTTCGGTCCGTACACGAGCAACTTTCGCGACAGCGCGGAGCTGCTGGTCGGAGCCGGCGGGGCCCGGCGCGTGGCCGACGCGGCCGAGCTGGAGTCGGCGCTGCGAGAGCTCCTCGAGAAGCCGGAGGTGGCGCGCGCGATGGGCGAGGCAGGCTATCAGGCGGTGGTACACCGTCAGGGCGGGGTGCGGGCCACCCTTGAGCTGGTGAGCCGCTATCTGGCGGGTGCGGAGGGGGAACGGGCGGATGGCTAATGAGCGGATGGCGAGCGGACGCGCAAGCAGCGAGTCCGTGGTGCGCGCGCGCCGGGACCCCGAGGGCTGGCTGCGTCGAGCCTGGGAAGGGGAAACCCCGCGCCTGGTCGCGGCCACGCTCGGCGCCCTTTCCGTGGGGTACCGCGCCGCACTGTTCGCGCGCGGGTGGCTCTACGACGCGCGCGTCCTGTCCACCGGACGGCTGCCGTGTCCGGTGGTCTCGCTCGGCAACGTGACGGTGGGCGGTAGCGGCAAGACCCCCCTCGCGGAGCTCGCCGCCCTCACGCTCGTCGCCCTGGGGGCCGCGCCCGCGGTGGTGAGCCGCGGCTACGGACGCGCCACGCGGGGGGTTCAGGTGGTGGCCGATCGTCAGGGCGTGCGCCTGGGCGCGCGCGCCGCCGGCGACGAGCCACTGCTGCTCGCCGAGCGGCTGCCCGGGATTCCCGTCATCGTGGGCGAGAACCGCTTCGAGGCGGGCCGGAATGCGGTGGAGGCCCACGGCGCCTCGGTCATCGTCCTCGACGACGGCTTTCAGAACCGCACCATCGCCAAGAACCTCGAGATCCTCGTGGTCAGCGCGCGCGCGCCGTGGGGCAATGGCCGGCTGTTCCCGCGCGGTCAGCTCCGCGAGTCCCTCTCCGCGATCCGACGGAGCCACGTGGTGGTGGTCACCAATCCCTCCCACGAGGAGGAGGTGGACGCGATCACGCGGACGGTCCGCCTCCAGGATTCACCCGCGCCGGTCGTGACCGCGCGCTACGAGGCCCTCGAGGCGCGCCGGGCCGTCGACGGCGCGCGCCTGCCGCTCTCGGAGCTGCGCGGCCGTCGTCTGCTGGGCTTCGGCGGGCTGGCCTCGCCCCGGTCCTTCATGGAGACGCTGCGCGGGCTCGGCGTCCCGCTCGCGGGCTTCGTGGAGTTCGGCGATCACCACTGGTACGGGGACGCGGATCTGGCGGAGGTGGCCCGCCGCGCCGGGCTCGCGGGCGCGGAAGGCCTGATCACCACCGAGAAGGACGCCGTGCGGCTCCGCGAGCTCACGCTGCCCCGCCCGCCGCTCTGGGTGCTCACCGTCCGGATGGTGCTCTCCAGCGGCCAGGCAGCCTGGGTCGACGCGCTTCGCGGGGTGGCGGCGCCCGCGCGCGGCTGAGCGCCTGGTGAGCGCCGCCACCCTCGTCGTGCGCGCGCCGAACTGGCTGGGCGACTCCGTGATGGCGCAGCCCGCGCTGGCGGCCTTCCGCGCCGCCCAACCAGAGGCGAGCATCACGCTGGTGGGCCGCTGGGCGTCGGTGCTTCGCGGGCAGGGGCTGGCCGACGCCGTCCTCGACTACCCACCCCCCGCCGCGCGCCGGCGCTTCGCGCGGGCCCTCGCCGGCGCGCGCCCAGACCTGGCCCTCGTCCTCCCCAACTCCTTCGAGTCCGCGCGCGCGGCCCGCGGCTGGGGTGCGCGCCGTCGCGCCGGCTTCGACACCGACGCCCGGGGCCTCTACTTGACGGACCGCGTCCGGCTGCCGGAGCCGCGGCGGCATCAGGTCGACGAGTACCGGCTCCTCATCGAGGCGCTGGGCATGCCTGCGCCCCTCGTCGAGCCCCGGCTTCGTCTGGCCGACGACGCGGGCGCCACCGCGGAAGTGGCGACGCTCATCGGCGGCAAGGCGGAGGGCTCCGGGCGCCCCACCATCGGCCTCCATCTCGGCGCGGCGGCGGGTCCCGCCAAGCGCTGGACGTCGGGCGGGTGGGCAGACCTCGCGGGGCAGCTTGCCCGAGGCGGCTTCAAGCCCGTGCTCCTCGGCGGGCCCGGTGACGCGGCCATCGCCGAGGAGGTCGGCCGGCTCGCCGCCCCGCCGCCGCGCTCGCTCGTGGGCCGCGACCGGCCCGCGCTGCTGCCGCATCTGGTTGCACGCCTGGCCTGCCTCGTGAGCGCGGACACGGGGGTCGCGCATCTCGCCGCTGCGCTCGGCGTGCCCACCGTCACGCTCTTCGGGCCCACCGACCCGCGCCTCAGCGCGCCCCGCTCGCCGAAGGCGCGCGTGCTTGCCCCCGGCGCGCCCTGCGCGCCCTGCTTCCTCGCCGCGTGTCCCATCGACCATGTGTGCATGCGGGCGATCGGCGCCGGCGTGGTGGAAGCCGCGGTGCGGGCGGCGCTGGCATGAACGTGGTGCTCCCCACCGCGGAGGCGCTGGCGTGAAGGTGGTGCTCCACACCGAGGCGTCCCTGGGCCTGGGCGGCCAGGAGATCCGCACCCTCGACGAGGCCGGATGGATCGCCGAGCGCGGATGGCGCGTGGTCCTCGCCTGTCAGCCGGAGAGCCGTCTGCTGGAGCGCGCGCGCGCGAAGGGGGTACCGGCGGTGGGCGTGCGCATGCGCGGGCCCGCGGATCTCACGGCCGTCCGCGCCCTCGTGCGGCTCATCCGTCGCGAGCGGGCGAGCCTCGTCCACACGCATAGCTCGATCGACGGCTGGCTCGGCGGCATGGCGGCGCGCTGGGCGCGAGTGCCGGTGATCCGGACCCGGCACGTGTCGATCCCGATCCGGCGCGGGCTCAACCCGGTATATCGGTGGCTCGCGGATCGCGTCATCACCAGCGGCGAAGAGATCCGGCGAATGGTCATCGCGGCGGGCGCGCCGCCGGCGCGCGTGGTCGCCATTCCCGCCGGCGTGGCTCTGGAGGTCTTCGACGCGCCGCGCGCGAGCGCCGAGACGCTCGCCTCGGTGGGCATGGGCCGCGGGCCGGGTGATCCGCCGCTCGGGCCCATCGTGGGCTCGGTCGCCATGTTTCGCGGCTCGAAGGGGCACGACCATCTGCTCGACGCCTTCGCCCGCCTGCGCGCGCGCCGGCCGGATGCGCGCCTGCTGCTCGTGGGCGACGGCGGGCGGCGCGCGTGGGCGGAGGGCCTGGCGCGCGAACGTGGGCTCGGCGACGCGGTGCGGTTCACGGGCTTCCGGCAGGACGTACCCGCGCTCCTCGGCGTCATGGACTGCTTCGCCCTGGCCTCCACGCGGACGGAAGGCGTACCGCAGTCGCTGCTCCAGGCCGCCGCCGCGGGCGTCCCCGTGGTGGCAAGCCGCGTCGGCGGCATCCCCGAGGTGGTCGAGGACGGCGTCACCGGTTTGCTCGTGCCGCCCGAAGATCCCGCGGCGCTGGCCGCAGCGATCGAGCGGGTGCTCGCCGATCCCGCCGCCGCCGCCACCCGTGCCCGCGCCGCGCGCAAGCGCTGCGAGGAGCGGTTCTCGCGGGAGACCGCCATCGGCCGCCTCCTCGCCCTCTACGACGAGCTCGTTTGACCACCTCCCCTCCGCTGCGGGTGCTTCACCTGGTCGCCAACCGCTGGTGGACGGGCAGCGCGGATCCGGTGATCCGGCTCGTGGGAGGGCTCGAGAAGCGCGGCCACCGCGTGTGGCTGGCCCTCATCGCCGGCGACCGCTTCGAAGCCAAGGCGCGCGAGGCGGGCATCGAGCCCGTCGCGGGCCTCTCGCTCGACGTCAAGGCCATGCCGTGGGCGTGGCTGTCGGATCTCCGACGGCTCCGGGCGCTGGTGCGCCGCGAGCAGGTCGACGTCGTCCACGTTCATCACTCCCACGACCACTGGCTGGGCGTCGCCTGCCGTGGGCCCGCCGCTCTGGTGCGCACCTTTCACAATCAGCGGGCCGTGCGCCTCGGCAGGGTCGCGCGGGCCCTCTACCGGCGCGCCGACGCGCTGATGACGGTGAGCGGTCAGATCGCCGAGCGCGTCCGGCTCGCCGACGTCCCGCTCGACCGTATCCATCGCGTGGGTGGCGTGGTGGACCTCACACGCTTCGTGGAGGCGGCCGATCCTGCCGGCGTGCGCGCCGAGCTGGGTCTCGGCGCCGCCGGGGCATCGTCCGGCGCCGGCCCCATCATCGGGTCGGTCGCGCGGCTCGCGGAGAATCGCGGCCACGAGCTGCTCATCCACGGCTTCAAGCGCTTTCTCGGCCGCTACCCCCGCGCGCGCCTGCTCCTCGTGGGCAAGGGCGAGGCGCGCCCGCGCCTCGAGGCGATGGTGCGCGAGCTCGGGCTCGAGCGCGAGGTGATCTTCACCGGCTATCGAGACGGCGATCTGCCCGCCGTCCTGCGCGCCCTCGACACCTTCGTCCTGGTCGGAGCGGGCTCCGACGAATCGTGCCGGGCCGCGCTGGAGGCGATGGCGGCGGGACGCCCGGTGGTGGCCCGGCGGGTCGGCGCGCTGCCCGACACGGTGGCCCACGGGGAAACCGGCTTGCTGCTGGACGAGGAGCGGCCGGAATCGGTGGAGCGCGCGCTGGCGGCGCTGGCGGAGGATCCGCCGCGCGCCCAGCGCATGGGCGAGGCGGGGCGGCGGCGCGCGATCGCGGAGTTCAGCCCCGAGCGCCACGCCGAGCAAGTCGAGGCAGTGTATCGCGCGGCGCTGGCGCGGCGGCGCGGGCGCCCATGAAGGTGCTCCACATCGTGTCGTGCCGCGGCTGGTCGTCGGACGCGTACTGGGCGGCGCGCGTGAGCGTGGAGCTCGAGCGCGCCGGCCACGAGGTGATCCTCGCGTGCCGGCGTGGGACCGAGGCGCGCGTGATCGAGCGCGCGCGCGCGGCGGGCGTCGGCCGCATCGAGACCCTGGGGCTGGCCGGCGGCGTGGACCCCGCCGGAGACGCCGCCGACGTCCGCCGCCTGCGCGCGTGGCTCCGGGACGTGGACGTCGTTCATGCGCACCGGGGCAAGGAGCACTGGCTGGCCGCGCTCGCCAACCACCTGTCCGGATCACCGCGGCCGCTCGTGCGGACCCGCCACATTGTCCAGCCGGTGCGCGCCCACGCGCTCAACCGTTGGCTGTATCGCCGGGCCACCGCGCTGGTGGTGACGGTGACCGAAGCGATCCGACGCCAGTACCTCGCGGCCGAGCTCGCCGCTCCCGACCGCGTCATCGCGCTGCCTGGGGGAGTGGACGCGGAGGAGTGGCGGCCAGGACGGAGCGGGCGCGCGCTGCGCGCCTCCCTCGGCCTCGCCGACGATGTCCCCCTGATCGGGCTCCTCGGGGGCTTCCGGTGGATGAAGGGCCATGCCGTCGTCCTGGAGGCGGCGGCGCGGCTCGCCAAGGCGGGCCGGCGCTTCCACCTGGCTCTCGTCGGCCAGGGGCCGCTCGATCTCGCCATCCGCGCCCTGCGGGTCCGCATGGGGCTGACCGATCGCGTGTCCATCGTGGACGGCCTCATCGACCCCGCGGAGACGGTGGCGGGCTTCGACGTGGCGCTCTACGCGCCCCTCGAGTCCGAGGGGATGTCGCGCGTCCTCTTGGAGTATCTCGCGGCGGGGCGACCGGTGGTGGCGAGCCGCGTGGGGGTGGTGCCCGAGGTGGTGGCCGATGGCGAGAGCGCCCTCCTCGTGCCCGCCGGCGAGGCGGGCCCGCTCGCCGAGGCGATCGAGCGGCTGCTCGCCGACCGCGCGCTCGGCGCGCGGCTGGGTGCCGCCGCCCGCGACCTCGTCGAGCGCCGCCTCTCCGGCGCGCGCGTGGCCGAGGCGCTCGCCGCCCGCTACGCCGGCCTCCTCGCGCGCCCGGCGTGAAGGTCTCGGTCCTCTGCTTCGACGTCTCCGACAACGCGGCCGGGCGCGCGCATCTCCTCGCGCGGCTGCTCGCGCCCATCGCCACGGTCGAGGTGGTGGGCCCCCAGCATGGGCTGGGCGTGTGGGAGCCGGTGGCCCGCGACGGCGTGCGCTACATCGGGGTCCGGGCGGGCCGCCTCCCGAGCTTTGCGGCGGCGCTGCCCGCGCTGCTCCGCGCGGCGGATGGCGATCTCCTGTATGCCTCGAAGCCCCGCCTGGGCTCCGCGGGTATCGGCCTCCTGAAGCGGCGCCTCGGCCGCCGCCCGATGCTGCTCGACATCGACGACTGGGAGGTCGGCTTCTTCCTGCGCGGCGGCGGCTGGGGCACGGTGGGGCGCGGACTCAACTGGGGAAACCCCCGCGGGCTGCCGTGGACGTGGCTGATGGAGCGCGCCGCGCGCCGGGCGGACGCGATCACGGTGGCCTCGCGCTTCCTGCAGGAGCGCTTCGGCGGCACGCTGATCCCGCACGCGCGCGACACCGACGCGTGGCGCCCGGGCATGACCGACCCCGCCGAGATCCGGCGGCGCCTCGACGCGGCGGACCGACGCGTGGTCATGTTCCTGGGCACCGCGCGCGAGCACAAGGGCGTGGACGACCTGGCGGCCGCGATGGCTGGCCTCGGGCGCGCCGATCTCCTCCTGGCTCTGGTGGGCACCGCGCCCGACAGCGCGGCGGGCGGCCGCCTGCGCGCCCGCTGGCCGAACCTGAGGCTCGTGCCGCCCATCGCGTTCGCCGACGTGCCGCGCTTCCTCGAGGCCGCCGATGTCGTGGTCGTGCCCCAGCGCGAGGGTCCGGACACCCGGGGCCAGGTGCCGGCCAAGCTCGTCGACGCCATGGCGCTCGGCCGACCCATCGTCTCCACGCGCGTGTCCATGATTCCCGAGATGCTCGAAGGGTGCGGTCTGCTGGTCGCTCCGGGGGATCCCCAGGCGCTCGGTAGCGCGGTCGCGCGCCTGGCCGACGACCGCGCCCTCGCCGGCCAGCTGGGAGGCTCCGCCCGGGCCCGCTGCGTCGAGCGCTACAGCTTCGCCAGCGCGCGCCGCGACCTGTTTCCGCTGATCGAGCGGGTGACGGCGGAACGCTGGTGAAGCTGGCGCTCGTTTGCCGGCCCTTCGTGTTCCACGGCGGCATCGAGACGGCCACCGCCGCGCTGGTAGCGGAGCTGGTCCGGCGCGGCCACCGGGTCGACCTGCTCAGCACGCGCGGGCAGGGGCCGGTTCCCGGCGTCACCATCCGCGCGCTGCCCGTGCTCCCGCAGCCTTCGCTGCTTCGCCTCGTCTCCTTCGGCGTCGCCGCCCGCGCCGCCGCCCGCGCCGGCGCCTACGACCTCGTGCAGAGCCACGAGCGCATGACGGGCGCGGATCTCTACCGCGCCGGCGAGGGCACCCACCGGGGCTACCTCGAAGCCATGGGACGCCCGATGAAAGTGAGTCCTTACCATCGGTATGTTATCCATCTGGAACGTAAGATCTTCAGGCTGCGTGACGTGCGCCATATCGTGGCGATCTCGGCAGGCGGCAAGAAGGAGATCGAGCGGCTGTACGGTACGCCGCCGGATCGCGTGAGCCTGATCTATAACGGCGTCGACCTCATCCGCTTCGATCCCGCCGCGCTCACGCGCGAGCGTCCCGCGGCGCGGAGCGAGCTCGGGCTCCCCTCCGGCGTCTGGTGCGTGCTCTTCGTGGGCTCGGGCTTCGAGCGCAAGGGGCTCGGTCCTCTGATCGAGGGACTGGCCCGTCACGCCAACGCGGGGACGCGATTACTCGTGGCGGGCAAGGGGAACCGCGCGGCCTACGAGGCCCTGGCCGGGCGGCTGGGACTGGGCGAGCGTGTCATGTGGACGGGGCCGCGCGTCGATGTGGAGCGACTCTACGCCGCCGCCGACCTCGTGGCACTGCCGGCGCGCTACGAGCCCTTCGGTAACGTGCACCTCGAGGCGCTGGCCTCCGGCCTTCCGGTGCTGTCCAGCGGGCGGGCGGGCGGGGCCGAGCTCATCGCCGATGGCGTCAACGGCTGGGTCGCCCGCGAGCTGAGCGCGGCGGCCATCGCCGAGGGGCTCGATCGGCTGCGCTCGGCCGACGCGGTCGCTCTGGGCCGGGCCGCCCGCGCCTCGGCCGAGCCCTATACGCACGCGGCCCAGGCGGCGGCCTTCGAGGCCATCTACCGGCGGCTCCGCGGCTGATCCGACCCCGAACCCTCGATCTTCATTGATCGTTCGGGGTCGGCGCATTACACTGCCTCTCGATGCCTGGACGTCCCGCCGCCTTCATCGACCGCGATGGCTGCCTCACGGAAGAGGTGGGGTACGTCAACCATGCGAGCCGGATCCGGCTCCTGCCACGGACGGTGGAGGCCGTGCGCCGGCTGAACGCGGCGGGCATGCCGGCGGTGATGGTGACCAACCAGGCGGGGATCGCGCGCGGCTACTTCTCCGAGGACGTCCTGCGCGCGGCGAACGCGGCCGTGGAGCGGCAGCTCGAGGCGGGGCGCGCCCGGCTCGACGGCCTCTACGTCTGTACCCATCACCCCACGGAAGGCTCGCCGCCCCACCGAGCGGACTGCGACTGCCGCAAGCCCCGTCCCGGGCTCCTGCTGCGCGCCGCGCGCGATCTGGATCTGGACCTCGCCGCCTCGGTGATGATCGGCGATCGCATCTCGGACGTGGCGGTGGGGCAGTCGGTAGGCGCGGCGGGCGTGCTCGTCCTCACCGGCTACGGGCGCGGCGAGTGGGAGCATCAGCGTCACGGCTGGACGGTGAAGCCCGACCACGTCGCCGACGATCTCCTCGACGCCGTCGACTGGGCGCTCGCGCGCCGACGCCCATGATGTTCCCGGCGCGCGCGACGCTCGATCTCGTGGCCCGACTGTGCGGGCGGCGCATCGTCGTGGTGGGCGATCTCATTGCCGACGAGTACCTCTACGGCAAGCCCGCGCGGATCTCGCGCGAGGCGCCCGTCCTCATCCTCCGCTTCACGGATCGCGAGGTGCGACTGGGCGGCGGCGCCAACGCCGCCCACAACGTGCAGGCCCTGGGGGCCCGCGCGGTGCCGGTGGGCGTGGTGGGGGACGACGCGGCGGGCGCGGAAGTCATCGCGCTCTTCGAGCGGGCCGGCATCGCCACCGACGGGCTGGTGCGCGCGCCCGGCCGGCGCACGCCGGTCAAGACGCGGATCATGGCGGGCGGCTACGAGTCGACGCGCCAGCAGGTGGTGCGGCTCGACCGCGAGCCCGACCCCATCCTCCTGCCGGAGGTGGAGGAGCGGCTGCTCGAGCGCCTCGCCGCGCTCGGGCGCGAGGCCGACGGGTTCGTGCTGTCGGACTACGGCTATGGCGCCCTCTCGCCGCGTGCCTTCGAGCTGGTACGCGAGCTGGCGCGCCCCCGCGAGGCGCCCATCTCGGTGGACAGCCGCTACGATCTCCTCCGCTTCCGCGGGGCCACCGCGGCCACGCCGAACGAGCCGGAGCTGGAGGCCCTCACCGGAGCCGAGCTCGGCGACGAGCGTGCCATCGAGAAGGCGGGACAGCAGGTGCTCGAGCGGCTCGAGGCGCGCCTGCTGCTCGTCACGCGCGGCAGCCGCGGGATGGCGCTGTTCGAGCGGGACGGGCCGGTGACGTTCATCCCCATCCACGGCAGCGACCAGATCGCCGACGTGACCGGAGCGGGCGACACCGTGATCAGCGCCTTCACGGTCGCGCTGGCCGCGGGGGCCCCGCCCGCGCACGCCGCCTGGCTCGCCAATGTCGCGGGCGGCGTGGTCGTGATGAAGCGCGGCACCGCCAGCGTCACGCCCGCCGACCTCGCCCATGCGCTCGCGTCCGAGCCGGGGAGTGATGGCGCCCGTTCTCGGTCCTGAGGCTGCCGCCCGCTGGGCCGACGCTCAGCGCGAGATGGGCAAGAGCATTGTCCTCGCCAACGGCTGCTTCGATCTTCTCCACGTGGGCCACGTGCGCTATCTCGCCGCCGCCCGGGCGCTGGGCGACGTGCTGGTGGTGGCGCTCAACTCGGACGCGTCCGTGCGGCGGCTCAAGGGCGCGGGACGGCCGCTGATGGCGGCGGCCGAGCGGGCCGAGCTCGTCGGGGCCCTCGCCGCCGTCGACGCGGTGGTGATCTTCGAGGAGGACACGGTGGAGCGGCTGGTGGGGCTGCTCCGGCCCGCCGTGCAGGCCAAGGGCACCGACTACAGCGAGGCCACCGTGCCGGAGCGCGCGGCCGTGCGCGCGGCGGGCGGGCGCGTGGCCATCGCCGGCGATCCCAAGGATCACTCCACGCGCGATCTCATCCGCGTCATCGTCGAGCGCTTCGGAAGCGGGCGGTGAAGGTCGCCATCGTCAAGCTGTCGTCGCTGGGCGACGTGATCCACGCGCTGCCGGTGGCCCGCGCCCTCCGGCGCGCGCGGCCCGATGCTCGGATCAGCTGGATCGTGGAGGCGCGCGAGAGCGCGCTCCTGCGCGACCACCCCGATCTCGAGCGCGTGATCCCGGTGGACACGCGGCGGTGGCGGCGGCTGATCCGGCGGCCGGCAGGGGCCGGTGAGGCCTGGGGCCAGCTCGGCGGCGTCCGCCGGGAGCTGCGCGGGGCCGGCTTCGACGCGGCGCTGGACCTCCAGGGTCTCGTCAAGAGCGGCGTCCTCACCGCCGGCACGGGGGCACGCGTGCGGATCGGCTTCAGCGGCGCGTACTGCCGCGAGCGCCTCAATGTCCTGTTCACCAACCGCCGCGTGACGCCGCCGCCCGGCGCCGTCCACGTGGTGGAGCAGAACCTGGCCTTGCTCGGCCCCCTCGACATCGCGCGCGCCGCACCGGAGTTCCACCTCCCCGCCTGGCCGGAGGCGGAGCGGCGCATGGACGTCGCGCTCGCCGCGGCCGGGCTCCGGCCGGGCGACCGCGTGGTCGCCCTCAATCCCGGCGCGGGATGGCCCAGAAAACAGTGGCCGCGGGAGCGCTTTCGCGCGCTCGCCGAGCGCCTGGGGGCGGAGGCGGACGCGCGGGTGCTGCTCCTCTGGGGTCCGGGCGAGCGCGACATGGCCGAGGCGATCGGCGCGGGCCTCACGACACCGGCGGTGCAGGCGCCGCCCACCGATCTCCACGAGCTGGCCGCCGTGCTCCGCCGGGTGAGCCTGATGGTCGCCGGCGACACCGGGCCGCTCCACCTCGCCGCCGCCCTCGGCACGCCCGCGCTCGGTCTCTACGGGCCCACGCGCGCTACGCGCAATGGCCCGTACGGACCGCGATGCCGGGGACTCCAGAGCACGGACGGGACCATGGCTGGCCTCTCCGCGGACGCCGTCTTCGCGACGGCGCGGGAGCTCCTCGCGCGGGGCGCCATGCGATGACCCGCCTGTCCGTGACCATCGTGGCGTGGAACGAGGAGGAGCGGCTCCGCGCCTGCCTCGAGAGCGTGACCTGGGCCGACGAGATCATCGTCGTGGATGCCGAGTCCACCGACAAGACGGTCGCGCTCGCCCGGGAGTTCACCGATCGGGTGTGGGTACGACCCTGGCCCGGCTTTGCCGCCCAGAAGAACTTCGCCCTGGACCAGGCGCGGGGCGACTGGGTGCTGTCGCTGGACGCCGACGAGCGCGTCACTCCCGAGCTGCGCGCCCGGCTGGCGCGCGTCCTCGCCGAGAACGGGCCCGCCGACGGCTACTCGCTGCCCCGCCGCAACATGTTCTGGGGGGCCTGGGTGCGACATGGGGGCCTCTATCCCGACCATCAGCTGCGCCTCTTCCGCCGGCAGGCCGGCCGCTTCCTCGCCGACGCCGTGCACGAGTCCGTGCGCGTGCAGGGGCGGGTGGAGACCGTGCAGGAGGCGCTGCTCCACCACTCCTACCGGAGCCTCGAGGACTTCGTCCAGCGGTCGAACCGCTACTCCACCCTCGCGGCGGGCGAGTCGATACGGCGGGGGAAGCGCGCCGGGCTCGCCGGCCTCATCTTCCGGCCGCTCGGCCGCTTCCTCTCGATGTACATTATGCGGCGGGGCTTCCTGGACGGCTGGCGCGGCTTCGTGCTGGCCGTCCTCTACGCCGACTATGTGTTCCTGCGCGCGGCCAAGGCCTGGGAGGCCCGGCTGACGCGAGACGAGGGCCGAGGAGCGGAATGACGGGAACCACGCAGCGGGTGCTCTCGGGGATGCGGCCGACCGGGCGGCTCCATCTGGGCAACTATCTCGGGGCGCTGGAGAACTGGGTGCGCCTTCAGGCCGACTTCGACTGCTTCTACTTCGTGGCCAACTGGCACGTCCTCACCACGAGCCCCGACGTGAGCGCGGAGGCGGGCGCCAGCACGCTGGAGATGGCGGCGGACTGGCTGGGGGCCGGCCTCGATCCGGAGCGGTCGACGCTGTTCATCCAGTCGCGGGTTCCCGAGCACGCGGAGCTCCACCTCCTCTTCTCGATGGTGGTGCCGGTGGGCTGGCTCGAGCGCGTGCCCACGTACAAGGAGATGGTGGAGCAGCTCGGGATCGAGGCGCCCTCCTATGGGCTTCTCGGCTACCCGCTGCTGCAATCCGCGGACATCCTCATGTACAAGGCCCACTGGGTGCCGGTGGGCGCCGACCAGGTGCCCCACATCGAGCTCACGCGCGAGGTGGCCCGCCGCTTCAACAACACGTGGAAGGCGGTGTTCCCCGAGCCCCAGGCCAAGCTCACGCAGATTCCCAAGGTGCCGGGCACGGACGGACGCAAGATGTCCAAGTCCTACGGCAACGCCATCGAGCTGGCCGATTCGTCGGAGGTCATCACGCAGAAGATCAAACCGATGGTGACCGATCCCGCGCGCAAGCGGCGCACCGATCCGGGCGATCCCGACGTGTGCCCGGTGTTCGATCTCCACCGGATCTTCACGCCCGAAGGGCCCCGCGAGGAGAGCGCGCGCGGCTGTCGGACCGCCGCGATCGGCTGCCTCGACTGCAAGGGGGTCCTGCTCCAGCACATGCTGCCGCCGCTGGCCGCCGTCCGCGAACGGCGTGAGCGGTGGGCGGCCCGGCCCACCGAACTCCTCGAGATCCTCCACGAGGGCTCCCGGCGCGCGCAGAAGATCGCGCGGCAGACCATGGACGAGGTGCGCGACGCGGTGAGGCTCGAGCCGTGACCGAGGTGGCCGCACCAGCGCTTACCGTCCGAGTGGACTCCTTCGAGGGCCCCCTCGACCTCCTGCTCCACCTCTGCCGCACCAGCGAGCTGGATCTCGCGCGGATGCCGATCCGCACAATCACGGATCAGTACCTCGCCCATCTCGAGGCCGTGCAGTTCCAGGACCTCGACACCGCCGGCTCCTTCATGGTGATGGCGGCCACCCTGATCTACCTCAAGTCCAAGCTCTTGCTGCCGAGCACCGGCGAGGCCGCCGAGGACGACCTGGACCCCGAGGGCGAGCTGCTGCGCCAGGAGCTGGCCGCGCGCCTGGCTGAATACGCGCGCGTCAAGGCGCTGGGCGCGTGGCTGGGCGCGCGCGAGGCCGAGCAGGCGCTCCTCTTCGGCCGCACCACCGCGGAGCTGCCCCCGCCCGAGGACGTTCCGCTCCAAGATCTGTCCGTCCATCTCCTCGTGCGCGCGATCAACCGGCTCATCGACGATCAGCGGCGTGAGCGGCCGCGCTCGGTGGAGATCGACCCCATCTCGGTGGTCGAGCGCATGAGCGAGATCGTCTCGCTGCTGCGCTCGACGTGGTCGCTCCTGTTCTCGTCGGTAGCGGGCGGGGAGCGCGTCCGCGCGGAGTGGGTGGTGACGCTGCTCGCGCTCCTCGAGCTGGTGCGGCTCGGGCAGGCCCGCGCCCGGCAGGCCGAGCTCTTCGGCGACATCGTGATCGAGCGCGGCGCGGGCGGCGCCGCCGCGGAGGGCGACCTCGCGGTCGCGCCTGCGCCTCAGGGAGGCGGCGAATGACCGAGCCCATCGACATCCTCGAAGCGCTCCTCTTCGCTTCCGACACGCCGGTGGAGATCGGGACCGTCAAAGAAGTGCTGGAGCTTGCTTCGCCGGACGCCGCGCGCGACCTCGTCGACGCGCTGGGGGCGCGCCTGCGCGCGGAGGACCGCGCCCTGCAGATCGTCGAGGTGGGCGGCGGCTTCCGGCTGGTGACGCGGCCCGAGGTGGCGCCGTGGCTCGTCAAGCTCGCGCGCGCGCGCACCCGGCAGCGCCTGTCCCGGCCCGCGCTCGAGACGCTGGCCATCATCGCCTATCGCCAGCCGGTGTCCCGGCCGGAGGTGGACGCGGTGCGCGGGGTGAACTCCGAGGGGGTGCTCGACAACCTTCTCGAGCGCCGGCTCGTGCGGATCGCGGGGCGCAAGGACTCGCCGGGCCGGCCGTTCCTCTACGAGACCACGCGCGATTTCCTCGTGGCCTTCGGCCTGCGCGATCTCGCCGATCTGCCCAAGCCGGAGGGCGAGCTCGTCATCCCGGAGACGGCCGCGCCGGGGGATCCCGCCCAGGCCGAGCTGGACAAGGAGCTGGCGGCTGCCACCGATCCGTCTCAACAAGATTCTGGCCCAGGCGGGGCTGACCTCGCGCCGCGGGGCTGAGGCATTCCTCGCCGCCGGCCGCGTCACCGTCAACGGCCGGGTGCGCGTGGAGCCGGGCGCCCAGGCCGATCCCGATCACGACGTCATCACGGTGGACGGCCGTCGGCTCGAAGCGGCGGCGGCGCGCACCTATCTGCTGCTCAACAAGCCGCGCGGCTACGTGACCAGCCGCGCCGACCCCGGCGGCCGCCCGGTCGTCCTCGACCTGATCCCCCACGTCCGCGCACGCGTGTTCCCGGTGGGCCGCCTCGACTACGACACGGAGGGCCTGCTGCTCCTCACCGATGACGGTCCCCTCGCCAACTATCTCCTGCACCCCCGCTACGAGATCCCCCGCGTGTACGAGGCCGAGGTCGAGGGCCAGGTGCGCGACGCCGACCTCCCGCGCTGGCGCCGCGGGGTGACGCTCGGCGACGGCGCCGCCGCGCCCAAGGACGTGCGCGTGCTCCGCCGCGCGGCGGCCACGACGTGGCTGACCATTACCTTCGCGGAGGGTCGCAATCGCGAGGTGCGCCGCTATGCGGAGGCCCTCGGCCATCGGGTGGTGCGGCTCCGGCGCGTGGCCTTCGGGCCGCTTCGCCTCGGCGACCTCGCGACGGGGACGAGCCGGCCGCTGCGGCCGCACGAGCTGGCCGACCTCAATGGCTTGCGTGGGTAGGGGGCGTACCCTATAATGCGGAGGCTTTAGAGACAGACGGCGTCAGGAGCCTCTATGAACCTGGACGATTGGCGATCCAGGATCAACGACCTCGATAACGAGATCCTCAACCTCCTCAATCAGCGTGCAGACGCCGCCCTCCACATCGGCGAGCTCAAGAGGCAGCAGGACCTCCCCTACTTCGTCCCGGAGCGTGAGGTCCAGGTCCTCGAGCGACTGATCACCCAGAATCGGGGGCCGCTGCCCCCGGAGGCGCTCCGCGCCATCTGGCGCGAGATCCTCTCCGCCTCGCTGGCGCTGGAGAACCCGCTGCCCGTGGTGTACCTGGGGCCGGCCGCCACCTACACCCATCAGGCCGCCCTCGCGCGCTTCGGCTCCTCCGCCGCGCTCCGTCCCGTGCGGAGCATCGCGGAAGTGTTCGACGAGGTCGAGCGCGGGCGCGCGGAGTACGGCGTGGTGCCGGTCGAGAACTCCACCGAGGGGCCCGTGAACGTGACCCTCGACCGGCTCATCGACTCCGACGCGGTCATCACCGGCGAGATGACGCTGGAGATCAGCCACTACCTCCTGTCGCGGGCGGGAGATCTCGGCGAGGTCAAGAAGGTGTGCTCCCATCCGCAGGGGCTGGCCCAGTGCCGGCAATGGCTCAACGCCAACCTGCCCGACGTGCCCACGGAGGAGACCTCCTCCACCTCCGCCGCCGCCGAGCGGGCGAAGGAGGATCCCACGGTGGCGGCGATCTCCTCAGAGATGGCGGGGCGCCTGTACGACGTGCCCGTGCTGCGGCGGCGCATCGAGGACAATGCCGCCAACTCCACCCGCTTTCTCGTGCTGGGCCGCCGGCCCATGCCCGCCACCGGCCGCGACAAGACCTCCATCCTCTTCTCCATGAAGAACGAGCCCGGCGTGCTCTACAGCATCCTCCAGCCCATCGCGGAGCGCGGGCTCAACCTCACCAAGATCGAATCACGACCGACCAAGCGGCGACCCTGGGAGTACGTGAACTTCGTCGACTTCGAGGGTCACCGGGATACCGAGACCGTCGCCGGCGCGCTCGCCGCCATCGGCGACCGCTGCCAGTTCCTCAAGATCCTCGGATCCTATCCGGTCGCCTAAGGAGCCCGTATGTCCGTGTCATGGGAAGCGCTGGCGAACGATCACATTCTGGGGATCGCTCCCTACGAGCCCGGCAAGCCGGTGGAAGAGCTCGAGCGCGAGCTGGGCATCCACGATGCCATCAAGCTCGCGTCCAACGAGAACCCGCTGCCGCCCTCGGAGCGCGTGCAGAAGGCGGTGTCGGCGGCGATCGCCCAGCTCAACCGCTATCCGGACGGCAGCGGCTTCTACCTGCGCGAGGCGCTCGCCAGGCGCCACGAGGTCACCGCCGACCACATCATCCTCGGCAACGGCTCCAACGAGCTGATCGAGCTCCTCGCGCGCGCCTTCATGCGCCCGGGGGACGAGGCGGTGATCCCGCACCCGTCGTTCGTGGTCTACCCGATGATCGTGCAGGCGGTAGGCGGCATCCGCGTGGTCGTGACCCTGAAGGACCACCGGCTGGACCTCGAGGCGATGGCGCGGGCGATCACGCCCATGACCAAGCTGGTCTTCATCGCCAACCCCAACAATCCCACCGCCACTATCGTCACCGCCTCCGAGGTCGAAGACTTCATGGCGCGCGTGCCCGATCGCGTCATCGTGGTCTTCGACGAGGCGTACTACGAGTTCGCCCAGGGGCTGGATTTCCCCGACTCGCTGGGGTATCTCCGGCAGGGCCGCAAGGTCGTCGCCCTGCGGACCTTCTCCAAGGCGGCGAGCCTCGCCGGCCTCCGCGTCGGGTACGCGGTCGGCGACCCCGACTGCATGAGCCTGCTCAACCGCATCCGGGCGCCCTTCAACGTGAACTCCCTCGCGCAGGCCGCCGCCCTCGCCGCGCTCGAGGACGAGGCTCACACCATCGAGTGCCGGCGCATGATCGAGGCCGGCCGCGCCTACCTGGCCGACGAGTTCACGTCCCTCGGCCTGCGGTTCCCTCCCTCGCGCGCGAACTTCATCCTGGTGGACGTCGGCCGAAACGCCCTCGACGTGTATCAGCGCCTGCTCCGCGAGGGCGTCATCGTTCGCCCCATGCTCTCCTTCGGGATGGAGAGCACGCTCCGCATCAGCATCGGCACGCCCGAAGAAAATCGCCGGCTCATGAAGGCGCTCCGCAAGGTCCTGCAGGAGGCCAAGCGCGCGTGATCCGTCGGCTCTGCGTCGTCGGCCCGGGGCTGCTCGGCGGCTCCGTGGCCATGGGCGCCCGCGCCCGGCGGCTCGCCGGCGAGATCGTCGCGGTGGGCCGGCGCGAGGCAAGCGTGGCCCCCGCCCTGCGCGCGGGCGCCGTCGACCACGCCACCACCGATCTGGCCGCCGCCCTCCGGGGCGCCGACTTTTGCGTGCTCGCCATGCCGGTGACCGTGCTCGAGGCGCAGCTCGACGCGGTGTGGGGCGCCGCGGAGGCGGGCGTCGTCATCACCGACGTCGGGAGCACCAAGGGCCGCATCGTGGCCGCAGCGGAGCGCCTGGCCGCCCGGCGGCCGCTCGCCTTCGTGGGCAGTCATCCGATGGCGGGGTCGGAGCGGGCGGGCTTCGCGGAGGCGCGGGCGGATCTCTTCGAGGCGGCGACGGTTGTTCTCACGCCGACGGAGCGCACCGAGCCGGCCGCGCTGGCGCGCGTGCGGGAGTTCTGGGAAGCGCTGGGGGCCCGCATCACCGTGCTCGATCCCGTCACCCACGACCGCGCCGCCGCCGCGGTGAGCCATCTCCCGCACCTGGTGGCCGATGCCCTGGTGGACGCGGTGCTGCGCATGGACCCCGCGTTCCTCGACGTGGCCGCGCGCGGCTTCCGCGACACCACCCGGATCGCCGCGTCGAGCCCGCCGATCTGGCGCGAGATCTTCCAGGACAATCGCGTCGCCCTCGCCGAGGCGGTGGCCGCCTTCCGCAAGTCGCTGGACCATCTCGAGGGCGTGATCGCCGCGGGCGACGCCGCCGCGGTGGAGGCCGAGCTCGAGCGGATCAAGCAGCAGCGAGAACGGCTGGGATGAGGATCCGGGTCTCGCCGGTCCGGCGGCTCGTCGGCCGCGTGGTCGTGCCGGGCGACAAGTCCATCTCCCATCGCGCCGCGCTCTTCGGCGCGCTCGCACGCGGGCGCACCGAGATCACCGGGTTCCTCGAGGGCGAGGACTGCCTGGCCACCCTCCGGGCGGTGCGAGCGCTTGGCGCCGAGGTCACGCGGAAGGCCGCGGGCTGCTATCTGATCGACGGGGCGGGACTCGACGGCCTCACCGAGCCCGAGGACGTCATCGATTGCGGCAACTCCGGCACCGGGGCGCGCCTCCTCGTCGGCGTGCTCGCGGGGCAGCCTTTCTGGACCGTGCTCACGGGCGACGAGTCGCTCCGCAGCCGCCCCATGGATCGCGTGGCCGAGCCGCTGCGGCGCATGGGCGCCACCGTGGTGGGGCGCCGCGAAGGGAGCCGGCTGCCGCTGGCCGTGCGCGGGACCCGGCCGCTCCGGGCTCTCACGTACGCGTCACCGGTGGCCTCCGCCCAGGTCAAGACCGCGGTGCTCCTCGCCGGACTCTGGGCGGATGGACCGGTGACGGTGCAGGAGCCCTCGCCGTCGCGCGACCATACCGAGCGCATGCTGGCCGGCTTCGGGGCGCGGCTCGACTCCGGTCCGCGGGGGATCACCCTCACGCCGGGCGCCGCGCTCACCGGACAGCCCGTGGCCGTGCCGGGCGACATCTCCTCGGCCGCCTTCTTCCTCGTGGCCGCGGCCGTCATGGCCGACGCCGAGGTCACGGTGGCGCACGTGGGCACGAACCCCACGCGCACGGGGGTGCTCGAGGTGCTCGAGGCCATGGACGCCGCCATCCGGCCCGAGACGCCGGGCGGTTCCGGCAACGCCGCCGAGCCCGCCGCCGACCTGGTCGTGCGGAGCGGTCGTCTGCGCGGCACCGACATCGGCGGCGCCCTGATCCCGCGGCTCATCGACGAGGTCCCCATTCTCGCGGTGGCGGCCGCCCTCGCCGAGGGACCCACCGTGATCCGCGACGCCGCCGAGCTGCGCGTCAAGGAGTCGGACCGCATCCGCGCCATCGCCTCCGAGCTGGGCCGGATGGGCGTGGTCGTCGCCGAGCGCCCCGACGGGCTCCGCATCGAGGGCGGCGCGCGGCTGCGCGGCGCCGTCGTGCGCAGCGGCGGCGACCATCGCATGGCCATGTCCCTCGTCATCGCGGGACTGCTTGCGGACGGTGAGACGGTGGTGGAGGATACGGACTGCATCGCGACCTCCTTCCCGGGCTTCCTCAACGCGGTCAATGACCTGGCGGGATTTCCGGCGGCAAGGGCGGATGCGTGACTTGTGACGGCCGGCGGGAGCCCGTGATCACCATCGACGGACCGGCGGGGGCGGGAAAGTCCACCGCCGCGCGCGCGCTCGCGCGCCGGCTCGGCTTCCGGCTGCTCGACACCGGCGCCATGTACCGGGCGCTCGCGTGGGCGGTGCGCGAGGCGGGGTTGCCCCCCGAGGACACCCCGGCCCTCCGCGCGCTCCTGGATCAGACGTTGGTCGTACTGGACGGCGACGCCGTCCTGGTCAATGGTCGTGACGTGACCGGCGAGATCCGGACCCCCGCCATCGGCGAGCTGACCTCGGTCCTCACCATTCTGCGGCCGGTGCGCGACAAGATCACTCCCGCGCAGCGCGCCCTCGCCGCGCCCGGCGGGGTCGTGCTCGAGGGGCGCGATACGGGGAGCGTGGTGTGTCCCGACGCCGAGGTGAAGTTCTATCTGGACGCGACGCTGGAGGCGCGCGCGCGGCGGCGGCGGGACGAGCTGGCCGAGCGGGGCATCGCCGCCGAGCTCGCCAGCGTGCGCGAGGAGGTCGCCCGTCGCGACCGGCAAGACATGGGGCGGGCCATCGCCCCTCTCGTGCGCCCGCCCGACGCGGTGGTCATCGACACGACGGGGCTTGACGGGGACGAGGTGCTGGGGCGATTGGTCGACGCGGTGGAGCGGGCACGGTGCTCTACGAGATCCTGAAGCCCTTCGCGGTGCTGCTCATGCGCCTGTACTTCCGGCTCGAGGCGCGCGGCACCGAGCACGTGCCGAGCTCGGGCGCGCTGCTCCTCGTGTCGAACCACTCGAGCGTGCTCGATCCCCCGCTGGTCGGCGGCGCCTCGCCGAGGCAGCTCAGCTTCCTCGCCAAGGCGGAGCTCTTCGACATACCGCTCTTCGGTCGGTTCATCCGCGCCGTCAACGCGCGGCCCGTGCGCCGGGACGGCAGCGATGCCCGCGCCCTGAAGGTGGCGCTGCGGGCCCTCGAGGAGGGCAAGGCATTGCTCGTGTTCCCGGAGGGGACCCGCGGCCCCGAGGGGACGCTGCGCGAGGCCAGGCCGGGGGCGGGCATGCTCGCCGTGCTGAGCGGCGCCGCCGTCGTGCCGGTGCTGATCACGGGGAGCGGAGCCGCGCTACCCCGGGGCGCCGCGTTCCCGCGGCCCCGGAAGGCCGTCGTGCGCTTCGGCCCGCCGCTGCACTTCAAGGCGAAGACGGACGGCGGACGCGAGACGGCAGAAGGACGCAAGGACGCCTACCGCGCGGCCAGCGAGGATATGATGCGCGCGATCGCGCAGCTCCAGGGCCAGGCCGCCTGACAGTTACCCCGACACGGATCCACGCAACACTATATATATAGAGGGAACAAAGGAGGCAGTAAGGACTTATGGCGACGGATGAGCGGAAGGTGCAGGGCCTCGCGGGGACGCAGGGCGAGGTGGAGGGAGACCCTGAAGAGACGATGGAGTACTGGCTGTCCCGCAGCGTGGGGGACATCGAGGAAGGGGAGGTGATCCGCGGACGCGTCGTGGAGGTGCGGACCGGCGACGTGATCGTGGACATCGGCTACAAGAGCGAAGGCGCCATTCCCATCGACGAGTTCCGGCACACGGGAGCGCCCAAGGTCGGTGACGAGATCGAGGTCTTCCTGGAGGCCAAGGAAGACTCGGAAGGGCTCATCGTCCTCTCCAAGGACAAGGCCGACAAGATCAAGGTCTGGGATCAGATCTCCAAGGCTTTCGACGCGGGCTCGCCGGTGGAGGGGCGGGTGGTCGAGGTCGTGAAGGGCGGGCTGGCGGTGGACGTGGGCGTGCGCGCGTTCCTCCCCGGCTCCCAGGTGGATCTCCGCCCGGTGAAGAACCTCGGCTCCATGATGGGGCAGACGATCCGCGCCAAGGTCATCAAGCTCAACCGCCGGCGCGGCAACGTGGTGCTGTCGCGCCGGGCGGTGCTGGAAACCGAGCGCGAGGAGAAGAAGAAGCACACCCTCGCCGTGCTCACCGAGGGCATGGCGCTGACAGGCACCGTGAAGAACATCACCGACTACGGCGCCTTCATCGATCTCGGCGGCATCGACGGCCTGCTCCACGTCACCGACATGTCGTGGGGGCGCATCGGGCATCCCTCCGAGATCTTCCAGGTGGGCGATCAGGTCGAGGTGGTGGTGCTGCACTTCGACCGCGAGACCGGCCGCGTTTCCCTCGGCTACAAGCAGAAGTCGTCGGACCCGTGGGCGGTGGTGGACCAGCGGTTCCCGGTGGGCGCGCGGGTGCAGGGCCGCGTGGTGAGCCTCACCAACTACGGCGCCTTCGTGGAGCTCGAGCCCGGGGTGGAGGGCCTCGTCCACGTCTCCGAGATGTCCTGGACACGGCGGGTGCGGCATCCCTCGAAGATCGTCAACGTGGGCGACACCGTCGAGGTGCAGGTGCTCGACGTCAACAAGGCGACCAAGCGGATCTCGCTCGGCATGAAGCAGGTCGAGGCGGATCCCTGGGACACCATCGACGACCGCTACAAGCCCGGGATGCGGGTGCAGGGCAAGGTGCGCAACCTCACCGACTTCGGCGCCTTCGTGGAGCTGGAGCCCGGCGTGGACGGGCTCCTGCACATCTCCGACATGTCGTGGACGCGAAACATCGGGCACCCGTCCGAGCTCCTGAAGAAGGGGCAGCCGGTGGAGACACAGATCCTCAACGTGGACCGCGACAACAAGCGGATCTCCCTGGGCCTCAAGCAGATACAGCCCGATCCGTGGGAGACGGTGTCGCAGCGGTTCCCCATGGGCTCGCGCGTCACCGGCAAGGTGGTGCGCCTCACCGACTTCGGCGCCTTCGTGGAGCTGGAGCCGGGCGTCGACGGCCTCCTGCACATCTCCCAGATGTCGAACCGGCCCATCGCCTCGCCCGCCGACCTCGTCAACGTGGGCGACGAGCTGACCCTCCTCGTGATCCGGGTCGATCCCAACGAGCGGCGGATCGGGCTCAGCCTCAAGGAGCTGGCGGCGGCAGTGATGGCGGACGAGCCGGTCCAGTCCGAAGGGGGAAGCCGCGGGCGGGGCGGCAAGGGACGCAAGCGCCGCCAAGACGACGACTTCGACGACGAGGACTAGTCGGCGGTGGCGTCGCGGGCGCGGAGTCTCTTGCTGGGCGCCGGCCTGACCGCGCTCCTCCTCGTCGTCTTCCTCGTCACGGTCTGGGTGCTCATGGCCGTGCTCGAGGACGGGGCGCTCCCGGGAGGGCCGCGGGTCGCCGTGGTGGAGGTCGAGGGCATCATCGTCGACGGCGACCAGGTGGTGCGGGATCTCCGGGAGCACCTGGAGAACCCGGCGGTCAAGGCCGTGGTCGTCCGCGTCAACAGCCCGGGGGGCGTGGTGGCCCCCACCCAGGAGATCGTCTCCGCGATCCTCCGGGTGCGGAAGGCGGGCAAGCCCGTCGTGGCCTCCTTCGGGGCGGTGGCGGCGTCCGGCGGCTACTACGTGGGCACCGCCGCCGACCGCATCTTTGCCAGCCCCGGCACGCTCACCGGCTCCATCGGTGTCGTCATGCAGATGGCCAATGTCGAGGGGCTGCTCAAGAAGGTGGGCGTGGACTACGTCGTGGTCAAGGCGGGCGCCTACAAAGATCTGGGCAACTTCGCCCGCTCGATGACCCCCGAGGAGCGCCGCATCTTGCAGGCGCTCCTCGACGACGTGCACGGCCAGTTCATCGCGGCGGTGGCGGAGGGCCGCAATCTCAACGCGGCAACCGTGCGCGGCATCGCGGACGGGCGCATCTACTCGGGGCAGCAAGCGCTCGCCCTGAAGCTGATCGACACGCTCGGCGGCTTCGAGGACGCGATCGAGGCCGCCGGCAAGATGGCGGGCGTGCCCGGCAAGCCGAAGCTGATCCTGCCGCGCAAGCGCTTCTCCTTCACCGATCTGCTGAAGAGCGAGCTTGGCCTCGGCGGCTCATCGGCGCTCCTGCCGACGCTCCCTTCGCTCCGGACGCCACTCTACCTCATGTACTAGGGGGGGAGGGGGTGGGCGAGTGACGCCTAACCCCTCAACCTTCTTGACAATCTTTCGGACAGCATGATAGCGTGTCCCGAGGATGACACCGCCCGACCGCCGGATGCGGCCGGGCGCGGCTCTAGATGGCCGGGGGGCACGGAGGGAGTCAGGTCATGACAAAAGCGGATCTCATCGACGAAGTGTCGAGGGTGTCGACCCTGACCAAGAAGGAGACGGAGCTCATCGTGAACACCGTCTTCGACAACATCACCGATGCCCTCGCCAAGGGCGACAAGGTGGAGTTGCGCGGGTTTGGCAGCTTCCGCATCCGGCACCGGAACTCCCGAAAGGGGCGCAATCCCAAGACGGGCGATTCGGTGAGCGTCCCCGAAAAGCGGGTGCCCTTCTTCAAGGTGGGCAAGCGGCTGCGCGAGCTCGTCAACACCTAGCTCCCGCCGAGTGGATCGTCTCTGGGCTCCATGGCGGATGAGTTACGTGGCCTCCGCCGGGGCGCCCGATGCGCCGTGCGTCTTCTGCGCCGCCCTTTCCGCTGGTGATGATCGCCGCTCCCTGATCCTCGCGCGGGGCGCGCGCGCCTTTCTCATCCTCAACGCCTACCCCTACGCGTCCGGCCATCTCATGGCCGTGGTCACGCGGCACGTCGCGACGATCCAGGAAGCCACCGGCGAGGAACTGGCCGAGACGATGGCCCTCGTGCAGCGCGGAACGCAGGCGCTCGCGGCCGGCTACAAGCCCGACGGCTTCAACGTCGGCCTCAACCAGGGGCGCGTGGCGGGGGCGGGGGTGCTCGGCCACCTGCACGTGCACGTTGTCCCGCGCTGGAACGGCGATACCAACTTCATGCCGACGATCGCCGACACCAAGGTGCTTTCGGAAACGCTCGAGACCACGTACGACCGGCTGACCGCCCTCCTGCGCGCGTGACGGACCCCGGCCGCACCGAGCTGACGCCCATGATGCAGCAGTACCGGGAGCTCAAGCGCCGGTACCCCGACTATCTGCTCCTGTTCCGGCTGGGCGACTTCTACGAGATGTTCTTCGAGGACGCCCAGCTGGGCGCGCGGCTCCTGCAGATCACCCTCACCGCGCGGCAGGACGCCCCCATGGCCGGGATCCCGCATCACGCGGCCGACACCTATATCGGACGGCTCATCCGGCAGGGCCAGAAGGTCGCGGTGTGCGAGCAGATGGAAGCCTCCGCCAAGGGCAAGAAGCTCGTGCGGCGCGAGGTCGTCCGGGTGATCACGCCGGGCACGCTCACGGATACCCAGTACCTCGACGGCGCGTCGAACAACTATCTTCTCGCCGCGCATCGCGCCGGCGGGACGCTCGGGCTGGCCCTCGCCGACGTGTCGACGGGGGAGTTCTGGGTCGGGGAGGAAGCGGGCGAGACGGACGGGCTGCTCGAGGCTGGCCTCCTGCGCCGCCCGGCCGAACTGCTGATGTCCGCCGAGGGCGACGCCGCCCTTCGACAACGGCTGACCGCGCTCGGCATCCCGCTCACCATTGGCGAGGCCGGCTGGTTCCGGAAGGACGGCGCCCGCGAGAGTCTCCACGCCCATTTCCGGGTGAGTGACCTCGAGCGATTCGGCCTGAGCGCCATGACGGTGGGACTTCAGGCGGCCGGGGCTGCCCTCGCCTATCTCCGCGCGACGCAGGGGGAACGGCTCGACCATCTGAGCGCGCTCCGCCGGTTCAGCCCGGGCGATGCTCTGATCCTCGACCGCACCGCGCTCACCACCCTCGAGCTGTTCGAGACCGCGCAGGAGCGCTCCGCGCGCGGCTCCCTCATCGGCCTGCTCGACATCACCCGCAGCCCGATGGGCGCGCGGTGTCTGCGCCAGTGGCTGCTGCGCCCGCTCCACGACGTGGCGGCGATCGGGCAGCGCCACGACGCGCTGGGCGCGCTCGTCGAGGCGCCGGCGGCGCGGGCGGCGCTACGCGGCCGGCTCGAGCGGATCGGGGACATCGAGCGCCTCGCGAGCCGGGCCGCGCTCGGCGTGGCGCATGCCCGTGACCTGGTGGCGCTGCGCGACTATCTTCGCGAGCTGCCCGGCATCCGTGACGGCCTGGGCGGCGTCGCGGCGCCGCTGCTCGCCGGCCTCGGCGGGGACATCGTCGCCCTCCCCGACCTCGCGCGGGTCCTCGACGAAGCGCTCGCGGACGATCCTCCCCGCGAGTTGCGGGACGGCGGCCTGATCCGCGAGACGTGGAGTCCCGAGCTCGCGGAGCTGCGGCGGGCCGCCGCCGAGGCCAAGGCCTGGATCGCCTCGCTGGAAGGGCGCGAGCGGGCGCGCACCGGCATTCCGTCGCTTCGCGTCCGCTTCAACCGGGTCTTCGGCTACTCGATCGAGGTCGGCAACGCGCACGCCGCCAAGGTCCCCGCCGAGTACGTGCGCCGGCAAACGCTGGTGGGCGCCGAGCGCTACGTGACGACGGAGCTGAAGGAGCACGAGAGCCGTGCCCTCGGGGCCGAGGAGCGTATGGCCGCACTCGAGTTCGACCTCTTCGTGGAGATCCGCGCGCGGGTGGCCGCGGAGGCGGGGCCGCTGCTCCGTACCGCCCGTGCCCTGGGCACGCTCGACGCCCTCGCCGCCCTCGCGGAGGGTGCCCATCTTCGCGGCTGGACGCGTCCCGTCGTCGATGACGGCCGCGCCCTCGAGATCACCGCGGGGCGGCACCCCGTGCTCGACGCCGTTGCGGGGTCGACGTTCACGCCCAACGACGTGAACCTCGATCCGGAGGCGGCGCAGGTGATGATCCTCACCGGGCCCAACATGAGCGGCAAGAGCGTGTTCATGCGACAGACCGCACTCCTGGTGATCCTCGCCCAGATGGGCAGCTTCATTCCCGCGCGCGCCGCCCGCATCGGCCTGGTGGACCGCGTGCTCACGCGGGTGGGGGCGCAGGACAACGTGGCGCGCGGCCAGAGCACCTTCCTCGTGGAGATGGTGGAGACGGCGAGCATCCTCGCCAACGTGACGCCGCGGAGCCTGGTGCTGCTCGACGAGGTGGGACGCGGCACCTCCACCCTCGACGGGCTCGCCATCGCCTGGGCGGTGACGGAGGCGCTGCACGACCACGGGCGAGCCAAGGTCCTCTTCGCCACGCACTATCACGAGCTCACCGCGCTGGCCGACCGGCTGCCGCGGGTACGGAATTTCCACGTCGCGGTGCGCGAGTGGAACGACGAGATCGTCTTTCTCCACACGGTGCGCCCGGGCGGTACCGACCGGTCCTATGGCATCCAGGTCGCGCGGCTGGCCGGCCTGCCTGCCGCGGTGGTCGCGCGCGCCAAGGCCATCCTCGCCGAGCTCGAGAGCGAGCGCGCCGCGCTGGCCGCCGCCGGCGGCGCCATGCCCACCGAGCCGGTGCAGCTCGGCCTCTTCCCGAGCGGCGGGCATCCGATCCTCAAGGACCTGGCCGCGCTGGACGTGGGCTCCACCACGCCGCTCCAGGCCCTCAATCTCCTCGCCGAGTGGCAGCGCCACCTCCGGGAGGGGTAGGGTAGAGCGCGTGGAGGATCCCGCGTGAGCCGCATCCGACCGCTTCCCGAGCATCTGGTGAACAAGATCGCCGCCGGCGAGGTGGTCGAGCGCCCCGCCTCGGTGGTGAAGGAGCTGGTCGAAAACTCCATCGACGCGGAAGCCGCCCACATCACGGTGGACCTGCGCGATGCCGGCCGCCAGCTGATCCGTGTGCGCGACGACGGCATCGGCATGACGGCGGAGGAGCTGCGCTGGGCCCTCACGCGACATGCGACGTCGAAGATCACGTCCGATGCGGATCTCGACGCCATCCAGACCCTGGGCTTTCGCGGCGAAGCCCTGCCCGCCATCGCGGCGGTGAGTCGGTTCTCGCTGCTCTCCTGCCCGAAGGGCGCAGTCGACGGAGCGCTGGTGCGGGGCGCGGCGGGCGTGGCCGAGCCCGCGGCCGCGGTGGCGACGCCGGCCGGCACCACGGTGGAGATCCAGGACCTCTTCTTCAACACCCCCGCGCGCCTGAAGTTCCTCAAGGCCGCGCGCACCGAGCTCGGTCTCGTCCTGCGGCTCTTGCAGAGCGTCGCCCTCGCGCATCCCGAGCTTCACCTGGCCGTCACCCACGATGGGCGCGCCGTCCTCACCGCGCCGCGCGCGCGGAGTCTGCGGGAGCGGGTGGGCGCCCTCTACGGCTGGGAGCTCTCCGCCAAGATGCTCGACCTCCGGCGGGCAGAGCACGGGCTGGCCATGGTGGGTCTCGTCGCGCCGCCGCAGCTCGCGCGGGCGAGCCGCGAGGAGATCACCTGGGTGGTCAACGGCCGCCCGGTGCGGGATACCGCGCTCACCCAGACGCTGCTCGACGCCTATCGCCCGATGCTCGCGCGGGACCAGCATCCGGTGGCGGTGATCTGGATCGACGCGCCGCCGCAGGAGGTGGACGTCAACGTGCACCCCGCGAAAGCGTGGGTGCGGTTCCGGGCGCCGCGACTCGTGCAGGAAACCCTCTTCGTGGCCGTGCAGGAGGCGCTGCGGGCGGGTGAGGTGGTGCAGCGTCAGGGCGGCATGACGACGGCGGGGGCCGGGCCCGGCGGCGAGGTCTTCGCCGTAACCGCGGGGGCGCTGCCGGCGGCGGGCACGCAGCCGGGCCTCTTCCAGGAGACGCGCGCGCCCTGGGATGGAGAGCGCTTCGGCGCGGTGGTGGGCCAGCTGCAGGACACCTTCATCGTCGCCGCCACGGACGAGGAGGTGTTCTTCGTCGACCAGCACGTCGCTCACGAGCGCGTGGTGTTCGAGCGGCTAGAAGCGGAGCTCCAGGCGGGGCCGCTCGCCTCGCAGGAGCTGCTCTTTCCCACGACGGTGGATCTTCCGCCCGGCCAGCAGGGCCTGCTCTCGGAATGGCGGGCCACGCTCGAGCGCCTGGGCTTCGCCCTGGAGGGCTTCGGAGGCGCCACGAGCCTGGTGCGCGCGGTGCCCGCGCTGCTCGCCCGGCGGGAACCGCGGCGCCTGATCACGCGCATGCTCGAGGAGCTGGCCGGCCCCGGCAAGGACGGCCAGGCGCCTCTCCTCGACCGCGCCCTCGCGTTCGTGGCCTGCCGCGCCGCCATCAAGGCGCCCGGCCCCCTCGAGCGCGAGGAGATGCGCCGGCTCCTCGCCGACCTCTCCGCCACGCGCACGCCCTTCTTCTGCCCCCACGGCCGCCCCATCGTCTCCCGCCTTTCGCTACGCGAGATCCGAAAGGAGCTGAGAAGAACCTGGTAGAGCAATTCAACCCGCTGCTCGTCATCGTCGGCCCGACCGGCGTGGGCAAGACCGACGTGGCCGTGCGCCTGGCCGCCCGCCTGCCGCTCGAGGCCGTCAACGCCGACTCGCGGCAGGTGTATCGCGGCATGGACATCGGCACGGGCAAGCCCGGCCCCGCGGAGCGCGCGGCGCTGCCCCACCATCTCGTCGACGTGGTGGAGCCCTCCGAGCGCTACCACGCCGCGCGCTTTCGGCGGGAGGCGCTGGACGCCATCGCCGCCATCCGCGGCCGCGGCCGGCTGCCCCTGGTGGTCGGCGGCACCGGCCTCTATGTGCGCGCGCTGCTCAAGGGGCTGTATCTCGCGCCCCCCGCCGATCCGACCCTCCGGCGCGAGCTCGAGGCCGCCCTCGCCGCGCAGGGCCCGGAGGCGCTTCACCGGCGACTGGCCGCACGCGATCCCGCCGCCGCCGCGCGCCTGCACCCGCGCGACCGGGTGCGGATCGTGCGTGCGCTGGAGGTGGACGGGCTGGGCGGCCCCGGCCCCGCGTCGCCGTCCTGGACCACCGCGGTGCCACCCTTCCGCCTGGTGATGGTGGGGCTGCGCCAGACCCGTCAGGCCCTTGCCCGCCGCATCGCCGATCGGGTGCGGGACATGGTGGCCCGTGGCATGATGGATGAGGTGAGAAGGCTGATCGCGGCAGGCTACGACGACACGCTCCCCAGCATGGGCGGTATCGGCTACCGGCAGTTCGCCGCCGTGCTCCGCTCCGAGATGTCCCCCGCCGAGGCCGAGCGGCTGATGATCCGCGACACCGTGCGCTACGCGAAGCGCCAGATGACGTGGTTCGCGCGCGATCCCGAGATCCGCTGGCTCGACGTCGATGCCGCGGGCGGGCCCGCGCAGACGGCGACCACCATCGAGGGCTGGGTCCGCGAGGAGAAGCTGATCGGGTGAACGCGCGCGAGAAGGCGGTCCTGGCCGCGCTGCGGCTGCCGAAGCAGCCGCGCTTCGAGGTCGACGAGTCGCTCGACGAGCTGGGCCGGCTGGCGGAATCCGCGGGGGCCGAGGTGGTGGGGCGCATGACGCAAGATCGGCGGGCGCCCACGCCCGGCCTCTACTTCGGCAAGGGCAAGATCGAGGAGCTGCGCGAGTGGTCCCGCGAGCAGGGGGCCAACCTCATGATCTCCGACGACTCGCTCTCGCCCATCCAGGAGCGCAACCTCGGCGGCAGCCTCGGCCTCAAGGTCATCGATCGCACCGCGCTCATCCTCGACATCTTCGCCCAGCGTGCGCGCACCATGGAGGGGAAGCTCCAGGTCGAGCTGGCCCAGCTCTCCTATCTCCTGCCGCGGCTGATCGGGCAGTGGAAGCACCTCGAGCGCCTGGGCGGTGGCATCGGCACGCGGGGCCCCGGCGAGACCCAGCTCGAGTCGGATCGGCGCATGATCCGCCATCGGATCCAGAAGCTCCGCGAGGAGCTCAAGCGCGTGCGGGTGCATCGGCGGCTGGTGCGCGACCGGCGGCAGGCCACCGGCTATCCGGTGGTCGCCCTCGTCGGCTACACCAATGCCGGCAAGACCACGTTGCTCAATCAGCTCACCGGCGCCGGGCGGGTGGTCGCAGACCGGCTCTTCGTGACGCTCGATCCGGCCGCGCGCCTGGTCACCGCACCCGGGCACGCGCCGTTCATCCTCACCGACACCGTCGGCTTCATCCGCAAGCTGCCGCATCAGCTGGTGGCCGCCTTCAAGGCCACCCTCGAGGAGCTGTCCGAAGCCGACCTCCTCGTCCACGTGGTGGACGCGAGTCATCCCGGGCTCGAGGAGCAGATGGCGGCGGTCGAGAGCCTGCTCGGCGAGCTCGAGCTGGCCGGACGGCCCACCATCGTCGTGCTGAACAAGACCGATCGCCTCGACGGTGACAGCGCCCTCCACGCGCTGACCGTCCGGTTCGATGCGGTGGCGCTCTCCGCGCGCACGGGGGAGGGCGTGGAGGGGCTCCTCGAGCGGATCGGGCAGACCTTCCGGCCGCGTGCCGAGCGCATGCGCCTGCTGATTCCGTACCGGGACGGCCCTGCGCTCGCCCTCTGCTACGAGCGGGGCCGCGTCCTCGCCCGCGCCGACCTCCCTGAGGGCATCCGTGTCGACGTCGAGGTGCCGAGACGGCTGGTCGCACAGCTCGAGGCCTATCGCGAGAGGGACTGAGCCGGCGCCCCCGGCTCCGCGAAGGGCCGGCGCGGCCGGTGTTACAATCGTTCGGCTGACGCCCCGGCACACCCATGGGACTGGCAAACTGGCTGACCATCCTCCGGATCCTCCTGATCCCGGTCTTCGTCACCCTGCTGGTGTATCGGCGGGCGGGGGAGGCCCTCGTCGTGTTCTGCCTGGCCAGTTTCACCGACATGCTGGACGGCTACATCGCCCGTCGTCGCGGCAGCCAGTCGCGCCTGGGCGCCTTCCTCGACCCTGTCGCCGACAAGCTCCTGCTCACCTCGGCTTTCGTGACCCTGACCTATCTCAAGGTGATCCCGTTCTGGCTCACCGCGGTGGTCGTGAGCCGCGACCTCATCCTCTCGGTGGGCGTGCTCGTCATACACGTCGCCGGCGGCACCGTACATCCCGCGCCCACCTGGGTCGGCAAGACCTCCACGATGTGCCAGATGGCCGCAGTGCTCTCGGCCATGCTCTTCTTCTTCTTCCAGATCCCCGCCGTGCCCCGGGCCTTCGCGTGGCTGGCCGCGATCTTCACCGTCGCCTCGGGGCTGCAGTACCTGATGCAGGGCCTGAAGCAGCTGAATCCCCCCGCCCACGTGGCCGGCCGGAGCTGAGCCGTGGCGCGGCGCAGGGTCGGTGAGGCGGAGGGCGTGGTGGTGGCGGCGGTGGCGGTGGGCGGCGACGCCGGCCGGGCCGGTCTCCAGCCGGGCGACCGTATCCTCGCCATCAACGGTGAGCCCGTGCGCGACGTCATCGATTTTCACTTCAACGCGGGCGAGGCGCGACTGGTCTGCGCGGTGGAGCGCGCCGGCGCCGCCAGCCCGCTCACCGTGGAGCGCCGGGGCCGCGATCTTGGGCTCGAGCTCGTCGCCCCCACGCCTTCCGAGATCTCCACCTGCGCCAACAAGTGCGTGTTCTGCTTCATCCATCAGCTGCCGCGCGGCATGCGCAAGAGCCTGTACGTCAAGGACGATGACTACCGGCTCTCGTTCCTGCACGGCAACTACATCACCCTCACCGATCTCGAAGAAGCCGAGCTCCGGCGCATCGAGACCCAGCGGCTGTCGCCGCTCTACGTCTCGGTGCACGCCACCGATCCCGCGCTGCGCCATCGCCTCCTCGGGGCGCCCCGCGTGCAGCGGGACCTCATGCCCATCATGGCGCGCCTGGGGCGGAGCGGGATACGCATGCACGCGCAGATCGTGCTCTGCCCGGGCTGGAATGACGGCGCGCACCTCGAGCGATCCGTTCGCGAGCTCGCCATACTCTATCCAGCGGTCGCGACTACCGCGGTCGTTCCGGTGGGCCTCACCGCGCATCGCGAGCGCCTCCCCCGCCTGCGCACGCTGACGGCGGTCGAGGCCCGCGCCCTCGCGCACACGCTCGCGGGCTGGCAGGCGGAGCACCTCGCGCGTCTGGGAACACGTTTCGTCTGGGGGGGCGACGAGCTCTACCTGCAGGCGGGGTTGCCCGTTCCGTCGCGCCGGGCGTACGAGGGGTTCCCCGTGGTGGAGGACGGCATTGGGCTCGTCCGCCGCTTCGAGGACGACTGGGCCCGCGCGCGCCGCCGCGTCCTCCCGCGGCTCCCGCGGCCGAGAACAGTGACGGTCGTCACCGGGGAAATGTACGCGCCCCGCCTCACCCGCCTGGTTGCGGGTCTTTCGGTCAACGGGCTTGCCGCGCGCGTTCAAGCAATCCGTAATGAATGGTTCGGTGGCAGCGTGCAGGTCGCGGGCCTCCTCACCGGCGCCGACATCCAGCGTCAGCTCGCGGGAGTGCGCCTGGGCGACGCCGTGCTCGTTCCCTCGGTGGCGCTCCGCGACAGCGCCGGCGTGTTCCTGGACGACCTCACGCCCGCTGATCTGGCGGCCTCGCTAGGCGTTCCCGTCCGAGCCGTCGAACCCGACGCGCGTGCGCTGCTCGACGCGCTCGTCGAGGCCTGAGCCGGCGGCACCGCGGGCCCGGCCATGCTCCGTCCCATCATCGCCATCGTGGGCCGCCCCAACGTGGGGAAGTCCACGCTCTTCAACCGCCTCGTGGGACGCCGCCGGTCCCTGGTGCGCGACGTGCCGGGGGTCACCCGCGACCGCCTGTACGGCACCGTGACCTACGAGCGGTGGCAGGGCACGGTGGTCGACACCAGCGGCTTCGAGCCGAGATCCACCGACGACCTTGTCGCCGCCATGCGCGGCCAGATCATGCACGCGATCGAGGAGGCCGACCTAGTCGTCTTGACCGTCGACGTGCGCGAGGGCCTCACACCCGTCGACGAGGAGATCGCGCGCATCCTCCGCCGGAGCGGGCGGCCAATCGTGGTGGCGGCGAACAAGGTGGATGGGGCGGGGCAGGAGGCCATGCTGGGCGAGGTGCACCGGCTGGGGTTTCCCCGCGTTCTGCCCGTCTCCGCCGAGCACGGGCGGGGGGTCGCCGAGCTGCTCGAGGCCATCCGCGCTGAAGCGCCCGCCACCTCGACCGCCCCGGGCGTCGAGGGCACCCGCGTGGCCATCGTGGGTCGGCCGAACGTGGGCAAGTCGTCCCTCGTCAACGCGGTGCTCGGACAGCCCCGGGTACTCGTCCACGCGGCGCCCGGCACCACGCGCGACAGCGTGGATACCCCGCTGTCCTTCCGCGGGCGTTCCTATCTGCTCATCGACACCGCGGGCATCCGCCGCAAGGGCAAGGTCTCCGAGGCGCTGGAGAAGCTCGCGGTGGTGATGGCCCTCAAGAGCCTCGAGCGATGCCAAGTGGCGGTGCTGGTCGTGGACGCCTCCGAGGGGATCACGGCGCAGGACGCGCACATCGCGGGCTACGCGCACGACGCCGGGCGCGCGCTCGTCATCGCGGTGAACAAGTGGGACCTTGTGCCGCCCGATCTCGTCACGCGCGCCGACGTGACGGGGCAGATCCACGACCGCCTCCCCTTCCTCGACTACGCGCCGATCTGCTTCACCTCGGCGGTGCGGGGAAGCGGGCTCGGTGATCTGTTCGACACCGTGGATCGCGTTGCCGCGGAGGCGCAGCGACGCGTGCAACCGGGCGAGCTGCTGACCCTGTTCCGCGCCGCGCTGGAGCGCCGTCCCATGTCGTGGGGGGGCGCGCCCCTTCGCATACAGTCCGCGCAGCAGGTCGCGGTGTCGCCGCCCACCTTCGCGCTGCGCGTGAACCTGCCGGACAAGATTCACTTCTCCTACGAGCGCTATCTGATCAACTCGCTCCGGCACACGCACGGCTATGCCGGCTCGCCCGTTCGGCTACTGTTCCGAAAGAGCGCGGGGCGGAAGAGCGCCTCACCGCGCGCCGGCCGCGTGCGCCGCTAGCCCCTAATTCATTTGGCCCCTGTCGCGGCTATGCTAAGATGGCGCAGCAGTTGACAAATTCTCGTCGAGGCAGGCGGCTATCGTGAGCCCGGACAGGGACGAGTATCTGGACGATGACGCCACGGACGGCCGGGCGGCCCGGCGAGGTCTCCTCGCCGCCGGCTGGCTGCGCGCGCTCCTCGTGCTGGCCACTCTCGCCGTAGTGCTCGTGGTCACCGTTCCCTATCTCCTCGAGTGGCTCGCGCCCGAGCCGCGCCCCACGGCGCGTCCGTCCCTGATCGAGCCGCCCAGGTCGGAGATCGCGATGACGCAGACGCCGCTCCCGGCGCCCGCGGTGGCACCCCTGACACCACCCGCGGCCACGCCCGAGCCCGCGGCCGACGCGGCCTCGAAGAGCGAGACGGCCCTCAGGCCCGAGGCCGCTCCCAAGAACGAGCCGATCCCCCAAGGGGAGCCCGCGCCGAAGCCGGCGGCCGCGGCCAAGGATGCGGCGTCCTCGCGCCCGGCGAAGCCCACTCAGACCGCCACGCGCGCCGCCGAGCCCGCGCCCGAGAGGCCGCGGCCCGCGACCGCCACGGCGGCGGGGGGCGACTACTGGGTCCAGGTGGGCCTCTTCGCCAAGGGTGACAATGCCGAGCGGCTGGCCAAGGAGCTGCGCGACGAGCGCTTCTCGGTGGAAGTCGCCCAGACGACGCGCGGCGGCGGCGGCGCCCCCGCAAACCGGCACGAGGTGGTCGTGGACGGCGCCGGCGTCGACGCGGTCAACGCCGCGCTCAAGGGCGCCGGGACCGCCGAGGCGGCCGCCGGCTCGGTGGTGGTGCGCCCCGCGATGGATCTCAAGGACGCCGTCGCCCTCTCCCGTCGGCTGGCCGCCGACGGCCCGCAGGTGCGCATCCGCCGCGTCGGCGAGCAGGCGGGACCGGGCAGCACGGCGTATCCTCGTGCGCGTCGGGGGCTACTCCACGCGCGACGCGGCCGCCGCGGGCAAGCGCGAGTTGGCCGCCAAGGGCGTGGACGGCTTCGTCACCCAGGGTCTCCTCAAGTGATCGGGTCGCGCGTCGTGCTCGTCACCGCGCCCTCCGCGGAGGCCGGGACCGCGATCGGACGCGCCCTCGTCGACGAGCGCCTCGCCGCCTGCGTCAACGTCGTGCCCGGGCTCACCTCCATCTATCGCTGGCAGGGGCAGCGCGAGGAGGCCTCGGAGTGCCTGCTCCTGATCAAGACAGATGCCGCGTGCTACGCCGCCCTCGAGCGGCGCGTGCTCGAGCTGCATCCGTACTCGGTGCCGGAAGTCCTGGCGCTGCCGGTCGAGGCCGGCGCGTCGGCCTACGTGCAGTGGTTGACGGAATCGGTCACGGGCGAGGGGAGGTGACGGCGCTGACCAAGAACGACCTGATCAATGCGGTGGCCGCGCACGGGCTGTCGAAGCGTCAGTCGGCTTCGGTGGTCGAGTCGCTGTTCGACATCATCTTCAACTGCTTCGAGCGCAGTGAGGACGTCAAGATCGTCGGCTTCGGGCACTTTCGGATCCGCCGGAAGGCCTCCCGCCGCGGGCGCAACCCGCAGACGGGCGACAGCATCGAGATCACCGCGCGCAAGGTGCTCACGTTCAAGCCGAGCAAGGGGCTCAAGCTGCGGCTCAACCAGTAGGCCCCGGGGGACGTGTGACGCAGACGATCCCAGACAAGCTCTACTACCGGATCGGCGAGGTCGAGTCGATCACGGAGGTTCCGGCGTACGTGCTCCGGTACTGGGAGTCGGAGTTCAAGCTCCTGCGCCCGAAGAAGAACCCCGCGGGCCAGCGGCTGTACCGCAAGCGCGACCTGGAGCTCGTGTTGCGCATCAAGCATCTGCTCTACATGGAGCGCCTCACCTTGGAGGGCGCCAAGAGGCGGCTCCTCGCGGAGGCGCGCGGGACGCACCAGATGGATCTTGGGCTCAAGGGCATGACCATGGAAGACACCCTCCGTCGCACCCGGGACCGCCTCCGCGCGCTCCGGGATCGCCTCGTACCCGAGCGAAAGTGAGCGCCCGCCTTGAGTTTTTCGCCGTCTCTCCGTACAATGCGACGTGGGTCGGGGCGTGGCGCAGCCCGGTAGCGCACTTGACTGGGGGTCAAGGGGTCGCTGGTTCAAATCCAGTCGCCCCGACCATTTTCAGAGATCTCGATGGCGGGCGTGATCCTCGTCACCAACGATGACGGAGTGCACGCCGCGGGGCTCGCCGCCCTCGCGACGGCACTGGAGGCGCTGGGCGAGGTCCACGTGATCGCGCCGGACCGCGAGCAGAGCGCGGTCGGCCACGCGCTCACGCTGCATCGGCCGCTCCGGGTGGAGCAGCTTGGCGAGCGGCGCTTCGCGGTGAACGGCACGCCGTCGGATTGCGTGAACCTGGGCATTCTCGGGCTCTTGCCCGAGCCGCCCGTGCTCGTCGTGTCGGGGATCAATCACGGCTCGAATCTCGGCGACGACGTGACGTACTCGGGCACGGTGTCGGCCGCGATGGAGGGGACGCTCCTCGGGGTCCCGTCGATGGCGGTGTCGCAGGCGGAGCCGGCGGCGGGTGGCTTCGAGGCGGCGGGCGAGGTGGCCCGGGCGGTGGCCGCACGGGTGCTGGTGGAGGGACTGCCGCGGCAGACACTCCTGAACGTGAACGTGCCGCCGGGCAAGCCGCATGGGATCCGGCTCACGCGGCTGGGCCATCGGGTGTACAGCGCGAAGGCGATTCGCGAGGTGGATCCGCGGGGCCGGCCGTACTACTGGATCGGAACGGGCGCCCCGGAGTGGGCGGAGGACGAAGGGACGGACATCACGGCGGTGCACGCGGGCTGGGCGGCGGTGACCCCACTGCACCTTGACCTCACGCATCACGGGGCGCTGCGCGGCATGGCCGGCTGGGAGTCGAGCCTCAACGCGCTGCTGCGGAGGCGCGGGCGGTGATCGGCCGCCCGGTGACGCCGGAGGCGCACGATCGAACCGCGGCGGCGCGCGAGCGCATGGTGGCCGAGCAGGTGGCGGCGCGCGGGGTAACGGACGCGCGCGTGCTGGAGGCGATGCGGCGCGTGCCGCGAGATCGCTTCGTGGAGGAGGCGCTCCGCGAGCGGGCGTACGGCGACTACCCGCTCCCCATCGGAGAGGGGCAGACGATCTCGCAGCCCTTCATCGTGGGCCGGATGACAGAGCTCTTGCGGCTCACCGGACGCGAGAAGGTGCTGGAGATCGGCACCGGCTCCGGGTATCAGGCGGCGGTGCTGTCGCGGTGCGTGGCGCGCGTCTGCACGGTGGAGCGACTGCCCAGGCTGGCGGCGCGCGCCCGCCAGACGCTGGAGGAGCTGGGGTACTCGAACGTGTGGGTGCGCACCGCCAACGGGACGTTCGGGTGGCCCGACGAGGCGCCGTTCGACCGGATTCTCGTCGCGGCGGGGGGGCCGACGGTGCCGCCGCCGCTGTTCGAGCAGCTGATCGAGAGCGGGTTGATGATCATGCCGGTGGGCGGAGCGGACGGACAGAAGCTCCAGCTCATCGAGAAGGTGCGGGGCGAGATGCGCATCACCGAGGATTCGGGATGCGTGTTCGTCCCGTTGATCGGAAAGCACGCGTGGCTGGGATGAAGCCCCGCCACGCGAGGACGGGGCGTAGCGCAGCTTGGTAGCGCGCCTGCTTCGGGAGCAGGAGGTCGCTGGTTCAAATCCAGTCGCCCCGACCACTTTCCCTCCGAGGGGGACGTCCCGTGTCCCCGGTAGCACGCGATGAGCCGCGAGCTGCGGACCGCCGCCGAGATCGTCGTGGACGGCCGCGTGCAGGGCGTCGGCTACCGCAACTTCGTTGAGCGGAAGGCCGCCCAGCTCGGCCTCGCCGGCTTCGTGATGAACCTCAAGGACGGCCGCGTCCGCGTGCGCGTGGAGGGCCATCGCGGCCTCATCGAGGAGCTGGCCCACGAGCTCGAAAAGGGTCCGCCGCTGAGCCGGGTCGAGCACGTCGAGGTCACCTGGCGGCCCCTCACGGGGCGCTTTCATTCCTTCGGCATCCGTTACGCGGAGTTCGACGCGTGACCTGCCGTCGCCGACGGGCGCGGCGCATGCTCGGCGTCGGCCTGCTCCTCCCCGGCCTCCTCCTGGCGCCGCCGCCCGGCCACGCCGCGGAGACGGTCGCGAAGCCGGCGGCGAAGCGTGCGGATCCGAAGCCCCGCGCGCCGCAGCGGACGGCGACGGCAGGGCCGGCGGACGCCGCCGAGCCCTGCGTGCACGTCGTGCGGAGCGGGGAGTCGGTGAGCCGCCTCGCCGCACGCTACCGCGTGCCCCGCCAGCGCATCATCCACGCCAATCGGCTCGAGCGGCCCGAGGCGCTGCGCGTCGGCCAGCGCCTGATCGTTCCCGGCTGCGATCGCGCCCGGACCGGGACTGCCGTCGCCATCACCCCGCCGGTCACGCAGGCCGATGGCTCCGTCCTCGCCGTGGTCGGGCCCCGCCGCATCCCCACACGCCTTTTCATGAACGTGCCCGAGCTCGCCGCGGACGATCCGGTCGACTTCGTGTGGCCCGTGATGGGGCCCGTCGTCTCGGCCATGGGCCCTCGGCAGCGCGTGTGGCATGCCGGCATCGATATCCGCGCGGACCTCGGCACCCCCGTCTATGCAGCCGCTCCGGGAAGCGTATACTTCAGTGGAACGGCGCGGGGCTACGGGCGCGTCATCAAGATCGAGCACACGAATGGATTCATGAGCATTTATGCCCATAACCTTCAGAATCTGGTCAATGTGGGCGACCAGGTCGAGGCGGGCACCGTGATCGCCACCGTGGGACGGAGCCCGGGCAGCGTCGCCACTCATCTGCATTTCGAGATCCGGCGGGACGGCGCCGCGTACAACCCTCTCGTCCTCCTCCCGCGACGCGACGAAGTCGTGGCGAACGCCGACGAGATGAAGGACGCGGCGGCCGAAGACGACGATGAGAACGAGTGAGGCCGAGGAGCCCGAAGGGGCCGAAAACGTGGCGGCCGCGCTGGAAGGCATCCTCGCCTCGCGCGACGAGGATCTCGCCGGGCCGAGCGCGACCCCCGAGGCGGCCGAGAAGCAGCGGGCGCTGCTCGGGATGTATCTCGGCGAGATTCGCCGGATCAAGCTGCTCGACGCCACCGAGGAGCAGGCGCTCTCCCGGCGCGCCCGGGCGGGCGACGCGGAGGCCGAGCGGCAGCTCATCGAGGCCAACCTCCGCCTCGTGATCAGCCTGGCTCGACGCTACGTGCACCGGGGGCTCTCGCTCCTCGACCTCATCGAGGAGGGCAACGTGGGGCTCCTCCACGCGGTCCGCAAGTTCGATCCCGACCGGGGCACGCGCTTCTCCACGTACGCCACGTGGTGGATCCGGCAGGCGATCGTGCGGGCCCTCGCCAACCAGGCGCGGATGGTCCGCCTGCCCGTGCACGTCGAGCTGCGGCTCTCGCAGTACGCCAAGGCGCAGCGGGCGCTCACGCAGGAACTCGGCCGCACGCCCACGCCGCGCGAGATCGCGGACCGCCTGGGTCGCACGGTCGAGCAGGTCGAGGACCTCGAGCATCTCCGTCAGCAGCGGACGCTCTCGCTGGACGCCCCTGCCGGCAGCGGGGGCACGGGGACTCTCCAGGACGTGATCCCGGATCCGGACGGACCGCCGGGGGCCGGCCTCGCCGCGACGCTGCGAGCCCGCGCCGACCTCGCCGGCGTCCTCCAGGATCTCTCGGATCAGGAGCGCCGGGTCATTGCCGGGCGCTTCGGTCTAGGTGGAGAAGAGCCGATGACCCTGGAGGCCATCGGAAAGCAAATGGGCGTGACCCGCGAGCGCGTGCGACAGATCGAGGCCGCCGCGCTGAAGCGCCTCGGCGCGCTGCTGGCCGCGCGTGGCGTCCATCCCTCGGACCTTTTCTAAGGGGAGACCATGGTCAAGAAGAAGGTTGTGCCGCCGAAGCCGCCGCTCCCGTCCAAGCCCATGACGTCGAAGCCGCGCGCGGCCGGCCCCACTCGCATCGCCAAGAAGGGCGGGCCCGCGCCCAACGTGCTCTTCATCGTGGCGATGGACCAGCTCCGCGTGTACCAGCATCTGGAGCAGGAGATCGCCAAGCTCAAAAACGTGGAGCTGATCACCGATCGACGCCGGAAGCCGCGGCGGCAGCGCGACGTGGCCACGGCGGCGGACCGCCGGAAAGAGGACCGACGGAAGCGGCCGGACGTGGAGCGGCAGCTCAAGCAGCTCGGCTGGTCGCTGGTCCGCACCGTGAAGATCCCCCCCGCGCCCCCGCGCTAGGAGGCCGACATGAGCGAGCCCACCATGGCGGCCCTCGCCCGCCGGATCGAGCGACTCGAGCGCGAGACCCGATGGTGGAAGCGCGCGACGGGGCTCGGGCTGATGTTCCTGGCTGCCGTGGGCGTCCTGGGGCAGGCGCCCGGGCCGGGAACCGCCAAGGCGCTGGACGCCGAACGGTTCAATCTCCGGGACGCGGCCGGCAACCTCCGCGCCGTCCTCGGTTCGAGCGCCGATGGCGCCACGAGCCTGCTCCTCTACGGCGCTCCCGGCGTGCATCAGGCCGGCCTGGCCGTCATGCCCGACGGCTCGGCCAGTCTCTTCCTGGGTAACCCCGCCGGCCGCATCGTGACCGAGCTCACGCTCTACCGCGACGGTACACCGACCCTCGTGTTCCGGGACCGGGCAGGGAAGACGCGCAGCCTGCTCGGCGCCGCGTCGGACGGCGCCCCCTTCGCCTATTTCCTGGACGCGGCGGGGAACAACACGTGGAAGGCGCCGTAGGGAAGGGGATACACTGGCGACAGGCCGCCGCGGTCGCGGGTACGCCCCCGTAGCTCAGTTGGATAGAGCAACAGTTTCCTAAACTGTGGGTCGCCTGTTCGATTCAGGCCGGGGGCACCAATAAATCAACTACTTACTGGGATAGGCTCCAGAAAGAGTTGCGTCGTTAGTAACCACTGGGTAACCAGGCAGCCGCCAGCCCGCACAACATGGCTCGCGGGCCGACCCCGTCGGCGCAGACACGACTCACCATGGATGGGTCGATGGTTCCTCGCCTCGCGCGGGATGGGACCGACCTGTCTTCGTCCGCTCGAACTCCCAGGCCACGCGATTCGCTGCAGGACCACGACGGCAATCTGGATTTCTTCAGTCGCGCGTTCGGCCCCGGCGGCCCTGGACACGGACGCGTGGCTGTGGAACACGCCGAGCGCCACGGTGGAGCTGCGGACGGGACACGGGCGCGCCCTTCGCCGGGACGACCTCATCACCAAATTGTCGCCGGTACCCTACGACCCCGAGGCGTCGTGCCCCCGCTGGGAGTAGTTCGTGAAGGAGATGTTCGGCGAGGACATGGCGATGGTGGAGTTCCTCCAACGCTTCGTCGGCCATTGCCTCTCTGGGGATGTCCGCGAGGATGTATTCTCGATTTGGTGGGGAGGGGGCGGCAACGGCAAGACGACTTTGAAGGAAACACTGCTTGCGCTCTTCGGCGACTACGCCTTGACGACGCCCGCGAAGACCTCTCTCGAGCAAGAACGGCGGCTCCAGCGTCCGATAATGGTCGGTTATGTGAGTCGGCGGGGCCCAGCGACGGGGCCACCGCCTCCGGGAGGTCGTTCATGTTGCCTACGCTCCTCGCCTCGCGGCGAAGCTGCCTGCGCGATCTCGGAGTTGATCGCGGCGCCGACAAGTAGCACGACACCGCTCAAGTACAGCCAGAGCATCAGCAAGATGACGCCCCCGATGGAGCCATAGGTCGCATTATAGTTGGCGAAGTAGCCGACGTAGAACCGGAGAGCGACGGACATGATGGCCCAGGCCACAACGGCAAAGGCGGCACCCGGGGTCACCCAGGCCCAGCGTTGATTCGCCGCCGGCGCGAGACGATAGACGAGTGAAATGGCGGCGAGCCCGAGGCCCATCGCGGTGGGCCATCGAACGAGCTGCCAGGTGATCCTGAAGGCCGTTCCCCAACCCGTGCGGCTCGCGATGGCCTCACCGAGGTTTTGGCCGAACACCAGCAGGACGAGGGCAATGACGGCCAGGAGCGAGAAGACGATGGTCAGGCCGATCGCGAGCACTCGCTCGCGCCACCAGGGCCGGGACTCCACGTTCAGCGCCGCCATGATGGACGTCATCCCACTCGAGGCTGCCCACAGCGCGGTGACCGCGCCCACGGACAGCAGCCCCGCATTGGCGCCTTGAAGGGCTTGGTCCAGTGTTTTCTGGACCAGCAACCCCGCGTCCCCGGGAAGAACGGCAGTGATGTAGGCCATCAGCCGATCCAGGAGATGGGGAATGGGGAGGAGCGCAAGGAGCGCCGTCAAGAACAGCAGCGTCGGGAAGAGGGCGAAGATGAAGTAGTACGAGAGGGCGGCGCTGCGGTCCAGGATCTCGTCGATGTGGGCCCACACGCGCTTCCCGAGCTCGACGATCGACACACCGCCGAGCCGCCATGCCGACTCCATCGCGCCGCCCTCAGCGGATCTCATCGGTGGGCCGATTCAACGTCGCGGGCCGCTCGGTGCGTGGTCGAGTTGAACACTCAGATCGCTCTGGGGTGAACAGCAAGATCGGAGTCTCTGAACACCGGGACTGCCGGGGCGGCTTCGTTCGTGCTTGGACTCCTTCGGACTTTGTCCGCTCGGGCTTAAGGGACGATCTGGGTGTTCATGGCAACCCATCCAAGCGTTCATCCCGGACCGATCCTGGTGTTCATGCGGGGCCGATCTAAGCGTTCACGTTGGACCGAAACCCGCACGCTCGGCAGTACGAACCGCCGCGACGGTCACCGGTCCAGTGTGAATCGTAGAGGCGCTGTCCTCGACCGCTCTCCCACGGCGGCCCGCCAGTGGTTCGCGTATCCCGACTCATCGTCATCTCCACGCTTGTTCGATGCACCTTGCCGCCTACCGAGTCGCCGCTCCTACTGAGCCAAGTCGACCCTTCAGTCTAGGCCGGCGCGGCCTGGCGGAGAAACGGCTACGCGTTCGGGCGGCGGCGAGTCGAGTGCGCGCTTCTCCGTGTCGGCGTCGTCGGGTGACTGCAGACGCCGCCAGACGATCCGGATGGCGGCGATGACCGGGACGGACAGGAACATCCCGGCCACGCCTGCGATCTCGCCGCCCGCGATCACACCGAAGATCACCAGCGCGGGATGGATCTCGATGCCTCGCGCCATGACCAAGGGGCTGACTCCGTAGTCCTGTATGACCCGCCACACCAGGAGGAATAGGGCGAGGAGCCACGGATGCGGATAACCGGCGAATAGACTCACCCCGATGGTGAGAAGGCCGGCGGTGAGCGGCCCGATGACGGGGATGAACTCGAGAGCCGCTCCAACGCCTGCGAGGACGAGCGCGTAGGGCACGCCGGCGGTCAGGAACACCGCCGACCAGCCCACGAACGTCGCGAGAGATAGGAGCAGGAGCGCACGCACGTATTGCCCCAGCAAGAGGTGGAGGTCCTCGGCCATGCCCCACCACATGCCTCGAGACCCGCGGGGGCCGAGCCGCCAGATCGCCGCGGACGTGAGCCGTTCCATGTCCTTCAGGATGAAGAAGGCGAAGACTGGGATGAGCACGATCACCCACGCACCGGCGAGCCATGTCAGGAGTGCCGCGCTCGCCTGCTGGGCGTAGCCGATGATCCCGCCCATGTGGGTCTGCACCAGCCGCTCGAGTTCGCGAATCTCGCTCGACTCCCATCCATGGCGTTGGAGGAGCCCTCCGAAGACGGCCCCGCTCTGGATCCGGGTGGTCATGTCCGGGAGCTTCTGCGCCAGGCTCTGGGCCTCGGTCGACAGGCGCGGCCCGACCGCGAAGCCGGCGCCGCCAAGCCCCGCGAGGAGCGCCACGTAGACGACGACGATCGCCAACAGTCGGCGCGGGCCCAGCCAACGTTCGACGAGACGGACCGCAGGAAACAGCAGGAAGGCGAAGAACAGCGGCAGCGCGGCAAGCAGGAGCACACCCCGCACGGCGTACGCGAGTCCGAGGGCTCCGAGGATCACCAGGATCGTCCATGTGGCTCGCGCGGTGCGGGGGTCGAGGAAGAAGCGAGTCGACCTCATCCGTCAAGCCTATGCGGTCCCGCTCCACCGCGACAACCTTGCGCACCGCATCATTTGGCGCAGAGCCTGGCGGATCGAGCGAAGGTTTCCGACGATGAGATCAGCGGCACGGTGTCATGCGGGCTTGCCGCATCCGGCAAAATGCCACCCTTTCCAGGATCGCGTGCAGCGTACACCATAATCGCATGGATAACGACAATCATGGAGAGTCAAGAAAGAAGGTAGATCATCCTGGTCTGGAAAGTTCTGAGCAAGAAGGTAAATCATCCTGGTCTGGAAAGTTCTGAGCCTTTGGTCTCTGCCCCTCATCCCAGCTGTGCCTGCGGCTCCAGCGTCCGATAAAGGGCGGGTATGTCAGTCGACGGGGCCCAGCGACGGGGGCCACCGCCTCCGGGAGGTCGTTCATGTTGCCTACGCTCCCACCGGGAGGCAAGGGGCGTGCCCGCGAGGAGCGCGGGCTCGCGCGCGTACTTGATTTCGGCAACTTGACGCCGCACTCTCAGGCGGATCCCGGCCGGTAGGGTACGCGAAGGTCTACACCGAGGAGCAATGCGCATCGCGAGCTTGCACGGTCACGGACGCGGGCTGCAACGCCGCCTTGCGGTCGACAAGCCACGGTCGGATGGCCACTTGCGGCGCGACGGCTCCCGGGCCGCAAGGTCGCCTTGCACCCGCGAGCGCCTCGCCCGCCGATTCTCGGGGATTTCGGAGGATAGGTAACATGAACGCCCTCCGGCGGCAGTGGCTCCGTCCGTGGCCCCGTCCCCGTGACATAAGGTGCCAGACTCGGACACCAGCCGCCCCAGGAGCCGCTGCCAGCCGCCCCAGGAGCCGCTGCCAGCCGCCCCAGGAGCCGCTGCCACAGCTTCGCGCTTCTTCCGATCCAGCTCGCGAGCCTGCGGATGAGACCGCCCTGAGCGTCCGAGATCGCCAGGGTCGGCGAGGATGAGCGGTAGCGTGGCGGCGGCGACGTACCCCAGGTAGTTAGCGCGTTGAGCGTCGTGAGCGCACCGAGGATGATGCGGGGCACGAGTGACCAGCCTGGTACTAGAAGATTCCTCATCCGCGGCGCGAGAGACAGGCACGCACGCGCGCCGCGAGCTGCGGGATCGAGAAGGGCTTGGTCAGGTAGTCGGTCGCTCCGAGATCGAAGCCGGCACGAGTATTGACCTCGTCATCCAGTGCCGTCAACACGAGGACTGGCAGCGCCGCCGTCGCCGGCCTGGAACGAAGCACCTTGAGCACCTCCAAGCCGCCTTGCTTCGGCATGAGCAGGTCAAGCACGAGAAGATCGGGTGTCTGCACGTCGATCAACGCTAGTGCCTCCTGGCCGGTGGAAGCTTCGCTTACGATGTGGCCGTCCTGGCTCAGGGCCTTGTGCACGAGGATACGGAGGTCCGGGTCGTCGTCCACAACCAGGATGTGGCTACCGCGCAGGGCGTCCCGAGCCGAGTGCGGAGCCAGCCGCATGCTGGCTAGTTGCCGGACGCTGTTCGGCTCGACGGCCAGCTCGAGGCCCTCGTAGGCGCAGCAAACCCGCACCGCGTAGCCAAGCTGCTGGGCGTACCCGCGGGCGCGCTTCTCGATCGCCTCGACGAAAGCGTCGTCGTGGGTAGGATCGTGGTGGGTGAGAGCGAGTTGACGCACCCTCGCCGCGGCGGCCAGCCCCACGGCATACTCGTAGGTGCTGTGGCCCCAATTCTTTTTGGATGGGTACTCCTCCGGAGTGTACTGCGCATCGTGAATCACCAGGCCGGCGCCGGCCATGAATCGCGCGTGTCGCCGGTCCCCCTCGTGCACGATGGACTCGGCGTGGCTGGACGCGGGGCGGTCGTGCCAGAGCGTTTCGGAGAAGGGCTCGTGGTCGCACAGGTACACAACAGCCGCGCCGTCGGCCTCGACGCGGTAGCCCAGCGTCATTGCCGGATGATGGAGGTACTGCGCGACGATCCGCGCGCCGCCGATCTCGTGCGTTCCTTCTCCGAGCTCTCGGAAGGTGATGGTTGCCGGAAGCTGGCCGATCTCGACGGGGAAGTAAATGAACTCCATCTGGCCGGAGAGAACTTCGCGCAGAGAATGTCCGCTCCCTTCCGGACCGCAGACCGTGATCTGGTTCCCGGGAACGAAGAGCGGGGCGAAGAAGGGAAAGCCCTGGATGTGATCCCAGTGCGTGTGGCTGAGCAGGATCGTTGCCGAGATGGGCTTCGGTGTGTGCGCCATGAGCTCCGCGCCGAGCGGGCGAGCGCCCGTCCCGCAGTCAAATATGAAGCAGGCGCCCCCGCTCGTCGTCACTCCCACACACGAGGTGTTGCCGCCGAAATGGACGGTGCCCGGGCCTGGCGTGGCGATCGACCCCCGGGTGCCCCAGAATCGTACTCGCATACTCCCTCCAGTGTCAGCTATTCGTACTCCACGTGGAGATTGTCGAGGTACCGGGCGAGCTCCGCGGCCCGCGCGCGAATCTCCTCGGGCTCACGACGTCCGGCCGCCTGCTCCAGGGATGCTCCGATCTCCGTAATCCGGTTCAAGCCGTAGCCGGCGCCTGATCCCTTCATGTTGTGACCCAGGATGCGAACGTTTTCGTAATCCGCGTGTGCGAGCGCTGCAGCGATCGTCTCGACGTCCCTTCGCCGGTTCTCCAGGAAGCCGGGAACCAGCTCCGCGAGACGCGAGTCCACCCGGACGCGGACGCGTCCCACGGTGTGCTCTTCGATGGCGTGCAGGAGCGTCGCTTTGCGGATGGGTTTGGTGAGGTGGGCCGTGCAGCCGGCATCGAGGCTCTTTTGGACCTCCTCCGGCAGCGCGTGAGCGGTCAGTGCCAGGATCGGAACCGGCCTGGCGCGGTTCTCGCCTTCCCACTGGCGGATCCTGCGTGTGGCGGAGTAACCGTCCATGACCGGCATCTGGACATCCATGAGTACGACGTCGTACGTGCCGGAGATGCACATCTGCAGGGCGATCTCGCCGTTGCAGGCCAGGTCCACGCTGCACCCGCTGGCTTTCAGGTACGATTGGATCAGCAGCACATTATCCAGGGAATCCTCAGCCAGGAGGATCCGCAGCCCTTGCGCGTCTTCCAGCACGCCTCCAGGCGCTGCGGGCTCCACCAGAGCGGCCGCGCCGGCCCGGGCCTGCTGGATCGCCTCTAGGAGCTCAGCGCGCTTCACCGGTTTCACAAGGTACGCCGCCACCCCTAGGTCGCGGCTTCGGGCGAAATCCCCGGCGCGGTTGTCCGAAGTGAGCATCAGGATGGTCGTCCCGGCCATGGTAGGATGCTTATGAATTTGCTCGGCCACCTGGAACCCGTCGACTACGGGCATGCGGCAGTCCAGCAACACGAGGGTATAGGGGACAGCGGCCTGCTGTGCCCGCAGCAGCTCCGAGAGCCCCTGCTCGCCCCCTTCCGCTTCCGTCACCACGGCACCCCAGCGCGAGAGCATCTCCCTGAGGATCAGCCGGTTCGTCGTGTTGTCGTCGATGACCAGGGTCTTCACGTCCTTGAGATCCATCAGGCCGGAGAGGACCCTGAGCGGGGGCTTGCTGCCGACCGCGAACCGAGCCGTGAAGTAGAATGTGCTTCCGGCTCCGATGCTGCCTTCCGCCCAGATCCGCCCCTGCATCAGATCGACGACCTCCCGCGAGATGGCCAGCCCGAGGCCGCTCCCGCCGAACTTGCGCGTCGTGGAGGTGTCCACCTGGGAGTAGGGGGCAAAGATCAGCTCGCGCGTCTCCTCGGGAACCCCGATCCCAGTGTCGCAGACCGCGAACCGCAGTGCGCCGCCGGCGGCGTCCTCGGGATCACGCTCGACCCGAACGATCACCTCGCCTTGCTCTGTGAACTTGATGGCGTTGCCAATGAGATTGATGAGCACCTGCCGCAGTCGGGCCGGATCGCCGACCAGCGCGGTGGGAATCTCCGGCGCGATCTGGAGCGCCAGCTCGAGCCCCTTCTCGTGGGCGCGAATCGCCATCATTTCGAGCGTTTTGTCGAGGACCTCGCCGAGATCGAAGTCGATGCTCTCGAGCACCAGATGGCCGGCCTCCACCTTGGAAAGGTCCAGGATGTCGTTGATCAGGTCCAGGAGCTGGCTCCCCGCCTTCCTGAAGATGCGGACGTACTCGCGCTGCTCCGGGGCCAACGAGGTCTCCCACAGCAGGTCCGCCATGCCGATGATGGCGTTCATCGGCGTCCGGATCTCGTGGCTCATACGGGCGAGGAAATCCGATTTCGCCAGATTGGCTTTTTCCGCCGCGGACCTGGCGCTCTCCAGCTCGACATTTTTCTCCTGCAGAACCTGATCCAAGCGTTTGCGCTCGGTGACGTCGCGCGCTGCGGCGAACACGCCCTGCAGCCTCCTATCCCGATCGTAGAAGGTGGTCGCGTTGTAGGACACCACGGTTTCCTTGCCGTCCCTGGCGCGCGCGGTGAGTTCGTAGTTGGTGACCTTCTTTTCGCTCAGCACCAGTTTGATACCCGCCTCGGCCAGCTCCGGATCGGTGAAGTAGTTCTTGAACGGCGCGCCGATCAATTCGTCGCGCGTGCAACCAGTGAGCGCCTCCATCTGCTTGTTGACGTCGGTGATGATGCCGGACGGATCGGTGGTCATCAGCGCATCGATGTTCGACTCGATGAGAGAGCGCGTGTAGAACTGCTGGTCGCGCAGGCGCTGATCGAGCTGCTTCTGGTCCGCTTCGACCTGCTTGCGCGCAGTATTATCGGTGCCGATCAGCAGATAGCCGATGATGGCGTCCTGCGCGTCGCGCAGCGCCGTGACGGATACCACCGCCGGGAACCGGCTCCCGTCCTTGCGAAAGTAGGTCAGCTCGTAGATGTCCTCGATCCCGCGCGAGGCTTTGAACACCAACGCCTCGAAGCCCGGCGTAATTGGGGTTCCGAGCTCGAGGCTCAACGCCTTGGCGCGCACGATCACTTCCTGCGGATCGGAAATGTCGGCCGGGGTGATCTTGTCCAGCACATCGGCGGCCGCATAGCCCAGCATGCGCTCTGCACCGACATTGAATAATTGAATGACGCCCTTCTCGTCGGTGGCGATGCTGGAGAAGTTCGCGCTGTTAAAAATTGCGTTTTGCAAGGCCCCCGTCTTGAGCAGAGCTGCTTCGCGCCGGACTTCGGTGATGGCTTCCGCCTTGCCGGCGTCGCCGTCGAGAAAGGCGGAGCTGTGGATTTGCTCGGACATGGCTGCCTCCCTTCAGATCAGAGATAGGGAATTCAATCCCAGAGCAATTCCGGTTCGCCGAGACAACGCGCCGGGTCTTCTGCCTATCGGGTTGACTGATGGCGCTCCAGTACTGGACGACGAGCTCCGCGGGATTCATCGCCAGCAGGAGGAGCACGAAAGTCGACTCCATGACGCCGGCAGCATCAGCCCGCGGTCTTGCCTTGCACGATGACGTGCGCGGCGAGCAGCGCATCGATCTCGGCATCACCAGAGCGTAGCCAACTCGAGCACCCTTCCGGCGGCGATCGCCCCGCGCGTGGGCTCCATTCCCGTGACGTAATCTGCCAGACTCGGACACCGGCCGCCTCAGGAGCCGCTGCCAGCCGCCCCAGGAGCCGCTGCCACAGTGCACATCAGCGGCGTCCTCCCGGGTCGAGCGAGCCGGCTCAGGTGAGCGGCATGCTAGGCCAGACACACCACCGCCGTCAATCGGCCGGCGGACCGGGCCGAATCAACACCAATGCCACCTCGCGGCACCGGCACGACGGCGTCTGCGAGTCTTGGCTGTCGCCTACGCGGTGGTGCCGACCCAAGCGGTGTATTCTGCCCGCGACGAGCGTGAGCTCGTGCTCGCCGGCTTCGTAACCTTCTTCGATCCGCGGATGGAAGGCGTCGCCGAGACGCTCCGCGCGCTCCGGCGCGACGGCGTCGTGGTGAAGATCCTCACGGGCGACAACGAGCCTGTCGCCCAGCACGTCTGCGGTCAGGTCGCCCTCGACAGTGCCCGCGTCGTCGGTGGCGACGAGATCGAGCGCATGACCGACAGCGCTCTCGCCGCGGTGGCGGAGCAGACGACCGTCTTCGGCCGCGTCTCCCCCGCGCAGAAAAACCGCATCATCCTCGCGCTTAAGAGTCGCAACCACGTCGTCGGCTTCCTGGGCGATGCCATCAACGATGCACCTTCCATCCACACGGCGGACGTCGGCGTGTCCGTCGCGACCGCCGTCGACGTCGCCAAGGACGCTGCCGACATCATCCTGCTTGAACGCGACCTGGACGTCCTCCATGCCGGAATTCTCGAGGGTCGGCGGGCCTTCGGCAACGTAATGCAGTACCTGCTGATGGGGACCAACTCGAACTTCGGCAACATGTTCAGCATGGCGGGCGCGTTCCTCTTCCTGCCCTTCTTGCCGATACTGCCGACCCAGATCCTGCTCAATAATGTCCTCTACGATCTCGCCCAGATCACGATCCCCACCGACAATGTCGACGACGCATTCATCCAGATCCCGCAGCGGTGGAACATCGCGATCATCCAGAGGTTCATGGTGGTGATCGAGCCCATCAGTTCGCGCTGTTCCAGACGGGTTGGTTTGTCGAGTCGCTCGCGACCCAGACGCTCGTCCTCTTCGTCATCCGGACCGCCGGCAATCCCTTGCGCAGTCGGCCGAGCCTCGCGCTGTCGGTGACCACGGTGCTCGTAGTGCTGGTCGGCGGGATCTTGCCCTTCACGCCGCTGGCCGCTACGCTCGGCCTCGTGCCACCATGAAATGGCCACGGACCCAGAGATTCAGAAGTTCGTGCAGCATCACACCACGGCTTCAGCCCGAAAGCGGGGTGGATCGGCATTCCGACGCTGCGTGGCGCGAACCGAGCCCGTCGGGATCGTAACATCGGGCCCTGCCCGCCCGAAAAGCGTGAGGCGATCGAAGAGGCGCTTCGGCATTTCGGCATGATTTGACGGCGGCCGGCGTCTCCTTCAAACGCTCGGTCCTTTCGCGGCCCTCAGGTAGTCGCGCCTGACGCGCTCGAGTTCCCCGACGATCTCCCGCCGCTCAGCGAGGAGGCGCCTGGCTTCCTGCGCGCGCGTGAGGAGGAGCGCGCCGAACCTGAGCTGGTGACGCAACCGCCACGTGCCGACCAGATACCGGTACGCAATCAGACCCCCGAGCGGGAGCGAGAGGAAGAAGACGAGCGCCCAGTGGAGACCGGCCGCCCACGCGACGAGCGCCGTCTCGAGCGTCCAGAAGAGCGGGAATGCGACGACGCTCGCGAGGAGCCGGGTTGTCGCGTAGTCCGTCGGCCTGCGCGCCAGCCGCCCCGCGAGCCACCCGGGCAGGTAGTAGGGGAGGAAGTTCACGGCCGCGCCGTACGCGAAGAGCGGGAGGCTTACGATTGTCTGCCATGACCGTGCCACCCGCGGCCGCTCCGTCGTCCGCTCGAGGCGGGTCCCGCACGGCCTCGTCACGGAGCCGGTAGACGGCAAGTCCGGCGTGGTAGCCGAGCATCCGCTGCCAGAGCCGCTCGATGCGCCCGGGATCCTGTGTGCGGAAGTGCTCGACCGCGTCGACGATCGACCGGGAGAGCTGGAACGGATCGATCGGCCGGTCCGAGAACCCCCGCTCACCCCACAGCTCACGCTCGAGCGAGCCGCGACAGAGCTCCTCCACGGAGCGCGCGAGTACCGCCGCATCGATGCGATCGACGTGGACCACCTCGCGCTCCATCGCCCGCTGGATCGCCGCCGTGAGTGCATCTAGCGCCTTCGCGGGCTCCTCGCTGTAGATGGGCAGGAGCGACGAGACGTCGACCGGCTCGCCGCCAGAGACGAGGACGCGCCCGCGGAACTTCCTGCGGGCCTCGAAACTGAGCCCGACCGGCACGACGGTGAGGCGCCCCGGGGCGTGCGCCTCGTAGCCGAGCGCAATCCACGCCGCGCCTGTCTTGATCCGTTGCAGGTGCGCCTCCGAGCGGGTGACACCTTCGGGGTAAATGGCGATGAGCCGCCCGCGGTCGAATGTCTCGTCACACGCCGCGACCATCTCCGTGTTGCGGTCCATCTTGTCCGGGTCGTCTGCCTTCCGGTAGATGGGAATCACTCCCAAGGCGACGAGGAACCGCGCGAGGAGGGGGTTGCGGAAGAGCGCGGCGGTGGCGAGGTAGTGCACCTTCCGCGGGAGCACCGACGCCACGAGCAGCGAGTCGATGAGGTTGTTCGGATGGTTGATACAGAGCAGCACCGGACCCATGCGCGGTACCCGCTCGGGGTGCCGGACCTCGACGCGCTCGAAGAAAAACCAGATCCAGAACCGCGCGATCACCCTCACGACGGCGTAGAAGGGGTCCACTATTCGCTCATCCGGCGATAGGTTGCCGTCCCGAGCGCTCAGGGCGGCGGCGAATGCCCCCTCGGCCGGCTCCTCGTCCAGACGCTCCTTCTCGATGCGGCGATGCCATCGCCACACCGACGACCAGCAGCGCCGCCAGCGCCAGGAGGCCGGCGAGACCGAGCCAGCGGTCTGCCCGGTGCACATTGGCCGCGATGGCCTTGATCTGATCCGTGAAGAAGTACGCCAACCCGAACAGCAATGGGACGCCGAATAAGGCGGCGCCCGCGTCCGCCACCACAAATTTCCAGAACGGGATACGGGCACTGCCCGCGGTCAGAAACGCGGCGGCCCGGAGTCCCATGAGGTGCCGCTCCCGTGACGACGGTCTTCAGTGCATGCCGTCGATACGCTGCCTTCAGCCACTGCTCCCGCGCAGGCGCCAAGACTAGCCGGACCAGTCGCCATTGGAGGACCTGCTCACCCCAGTGCCGGCCGACCCAGTAAAGCACCAGATCGCCGGATAGCACCCCCAGCAGGCAGATCGGCAGCGCAAGCAACCACCGGACGATACTCGCGTGGCTCAACACGGCAGCCGCGATGATCGACATTTCCTCTGGGATTGGCACTCCCAGACTGCCGAGCAGGAGTACGGCGAAAATGCCGAGGTACGTAAAGTTGTCGACGAACTCTTGGAGTGCCTCCACGGCGTCCTCGCCGGACGAACGATGCTACACGTCCCTAGGCCCTTCATGCAGTGTAGCCGACCCCGACCGAGTAGGCGGAGCTAGTCGGGGAGCCTGATCCGGCCTTCGAGGCTGACCCATCCGACGTCGAGACCGCCGTAATATGGCCTTAGTGGTAATGTCGCACGGTGGAGGACGGCATGGTCAAGTGCGCAACCTGCGGGCGAGAACTCAAGGATGAAGCGCAACGAGTCTGCAATGAGTGCAGTCGTGGTTTCGGCAAGAAGCCGGGGCAGGGCACTCCGGCGTCACCAGGAAGAACTGTTGCGAGAAGGCGACGCAGGCGCGGACGCTAATGTGTAAACGGCCCAGATCATCCGATGTAGTCCCGGGCCGGCTAGAAACACCCGCCCGCGAAGGCGTCTCTGACACCCTAGAGATCCAGAGTCCGCAGATAGGCCCGGAACTGGTCCGCCAGGTCGGGGCGCGCCAGTGCGAATTCCACGGTCGCCTTGAGGAATCCCAACTTCTCCCCCGTGTCGTGCCGCTTGCCCTCGAACTCGACGGCGTAGATGGGTCGGCGCCCACGCAGGGTGCGAAGGCCGTCGGTAAGCTGGATCTCGCCCCGGGAATCCGGCGCCGTGTCGGCCAGGATCGGGAAGAGGTCCGGCGTCAAGACGTAGCGGCCGACGATGGCCAGGTTTGACGGGGCCTCCCGGGGATCGGGCTTCTCCACTAGGTCGAGGACCTCGTAAACATTGGCGCCCAGGCCGCGGGCCGCGATGACCCCGTAGCGCCCGATCTCTTCGCGCGGCATGCGCATCACGGCCAGCACCGGGCCGCCGTGGCGCTCGAAGACGTCGAGGAGCTGCTGCATGCACGGGACCCGCGAGACAATGATGTCGTCGCCTAGGAAAACGCCGAAGGGCTCGTTCCCCACCAGCGGGCGCACGCAGAGGATGGCATGGCCCAGGCCCAGCGGCTCCTTCTGGCGCACGTAGGACACCGAGGCCATCTCCGAGATGGTCTTGATCTGCGCCAGCTCGTCCACCTTGCCACGGTCCTGCAGGTAGTATTCGAGCTCGAACGCGGCGTCGAAGTGGTCCTCGATGGCGCGCTTGTTGCGGCCGGTGACCAGGATGATCTCCTCAAGCCGGCGGCCACCGCCTCCTCTACCACGTACTGGATGATGGGCTAGTCCACCAGCGGCAGCATTTCCTTGGGCTGCGCCTTGGTGGCGGGCAGGAAGCGGGTGCCGAGTCCGGCGGCGGGGAGGACGGCCTTGCGCACTTTCATCGTGACACCCGCGCCTGAGAATATACGCCGCCTCGGAGAAAGGGAATGCCGGCAGCGGAGGTCGCGGCACTCGCGGACCGGCCGCCGCCCTTTCCTCCGGCAGGTCGGTGACTCTCAGCATTGTCCCGGTCGGCGCGGGGCCCTGGCGTGGCCTCGACGACGTCGAGTTCGCCACGCTCGACTGGGTGTCGTGGTACAACACGCAACGTCTCCTGGAGCCGATCGGGTACGTCCCCCGGTCGAGTACGAGGACCATTTACTATCGGAACCACCCGACTCACGCCATGGTGGCGGGAGTCAACTAAACCGGTCTCCGGAAAACCCGGGGCGGTTCACCAATGCATGCCGAGCAACGCCAGGATACGCTCGCCCGTTTCGTTGTGGTTTGCGGACGTTGGTTCTGGAACGGAGCACCAAGGGTTTGGAATCCGGCAAGCGGGCGAGGGTCAACGCCAGTCAGCCAGGACAGACTCTATAATGCATCTAGGATTCTCAGACCCGGCCCGTTTTCCCGGCTCAGGCGGGTGATCAGGCGATATCCGTTGTGAACCGTCGTCTTCGAGGGCGTCGGCGCCGCTCGTGCGTCGGAATCCGGACGGATGGCGACGCTTCACTTGGTCCGAAGAGAGTTCGAGTCACGCAGGGGAGCACCGCGGGTGTTCCTCCCGAAGGTCAATGCCTCCTACGGATCCTCCCTACCGACACCTACGGGGTAAGGGGTTGGGCAGAGGCTAGCGGGCATTTCGGCGCGTTCCCGCACCGAGCGCCAGGGGTCACGGGAGGCATCAAAGCGGCCCACGAGTTGCCCCGCGAGGATAACGCGTTATCGCAGCAAGCAGGGGGCGGCGGGTCGGCGTATAATGTGATCATTCGAGCGAGCCCTGGGTGACTGCCGAATTATCCGAGCGAATCAAGAAGGCAGTCATGCGGTCGAGATCGCGACACAAGTAACTAAACCTCTAGTTATGCGCGCGGGTAACATCCTTGACGAGCCTGTGCGCGGGGGTAATCTGAACAACGCCGGGTGAATGCACGAGACAACCAAGGAGGTTGCCAGGATGCTTGAAAGTCGGATTAGGGTTGCGCCCAACACAGTAGCGTATGCTGACGAGGAGAACCACAAGCTAGTAGTGGAGTTCGCCATCCCAGGAGCGCCAACGGATACCATCGATGTGAAGCTCCTACCAGACAGCGTCCACCTGACAGCGCCAGCAAGGGACGTCGAGTACGTTTCAGCACTGGCTTTAGCCAGGCCGGTGAAACCTGACAAAGCCGAAGCGATCTACGAGAACGGCCTGCTCCGAATCGAGGTGCCGTTCAAAGATCCGATGGAGGATGCTGTGAAGGTCGCCGTCAAGGCACGTGGCGCGGAAACCAAGACCAAGAAAATCGGAGCGTAGTCAACATCAACGCCCTCCGGCGGGCGGTCACCCTACTCGTAGCCTCCGTCACCCTGACATAAGGTGCCAGCCCCGGATGCTGGCCGCACTAGGAGCCGACGGCACAGGCCTGCCGGCGTCAGCGTGCGATGCGTCCGCTACTGCGGAGGTGCGGGGACGGCGGACGAGTGGTGGTCGACGATCAACCACCGCCCATTGCGATTCCGGTAGACAAAGGTGAAGCGCGCCGCTACATTCGTCGGCTTGCCGTCCCGAACGCTCGCAAAGTTGTATGTCCCACTGTTAATGGCAATGTCGCCGAAGACGCGAATCCGTTGCTCCCCGAGGGCAGCTTTGAACTCCGAGGGCATCGTGGGTAGCCCCTTGAAGTAGTCGCGAATGGCTGCAGGGTTGTCTCGAATCGTAGGCGAGACAGTCCCCCACAAGACGGCCTCTGGATCATAGAGAATAACCACTCGCTCGGTATCGTGGCTGTTCATGGCATCGATCCAGGCCTGCGTTGCCGCGCCAACGTCCTCCTTGGTGCGTGCAACCGTCGTCAGCGGGAAACCGAGGACCAGCAGTACAAGCAAGGCTGCGATCCGACTCATAGGCTGACCTCCCCGAGAGGATAGGCCACATGAACGCCCGCCGGCGGCGGTCGCCCCGTCCGTGGTTCCCGTCCCCGTGACATAACGTCGGACACCAACCGTCCCAGGAGCCGACGGCACAGCGCACATTAGCGGCCTGCTCGCGGGTCGAGCGGCCCGACCCGGGTGAGCGGCATGCTATGCCAGACACCACCGTCGTCAACCGGCACGCGGCGGGCCGGCGTAAGCTTCCCTTCGTGGTAGACAGTTCGACGGTAGACTTTCCCGGGCCAAGGAGATGCCCATGCGAAAGTCACGCTTCACCGAGAGCCAGATTGTCGACATCCTGAAGCAGGGCGAGGCGGGGGTCCCGATCGCCGAGATCTTACGGCAGCACAACATCAGCAAGGCGACGTACTTCCAGTGGCGCGCGAAGTACGCGGGGGCCTCGGTCGACGAGCTGAAGCGGTTGAAGGAGCTCGAGGCCGAGAACACCAAGCTGAAGCGGATGTATGCGGATCTCGCGCTGGAGAACGCGGCGATCAAGGACGTCCTGAGCCGAAAGCGGTGACGCCGTCCGCGAAACGAGAGATCTTGGCCGTGCTGGTGCAGAACCACGGGCTGCCCGTGCGGCGCGCGTGCCAGGCCGTGAGGCTCTCGCGGGCGGCGTACTACCGGCCGCCGCGCTCCCGGCTGCTGCGAGACACCGACGTCGTGACCGCGCTGAATGACGTGGTGGCCCGGCACACGCGGTGGGGCTTCTGGAAGTGCTTCTATCGGTTGCGCCGCGCCGGGCATGGATGGAACCACAAGCGGGTGCACCGCGTCTACTGCGCCTTGCGACTCAATCTGCCGCGCCGCACGAAGCGGCGGGTTCCGGCGCGTGTCCGTCACCCGCTGGTCGCGCCGGCGCGCCTGAACGAGACCTGGGCGCTCGATTTCATGACCGACGCGCTCTACGACGGCCGCGGCTTCCGGACCCTCAATGTGATCGACGAGGGCAACCGGGAATGCCTCGCGATCGAGATCGGCACGTCGATTCCGAGCGCGCGGGTCATCCGCGTCCTGGACGACCTCATCCAGCTCTACGGCCGGCCCACCCGGGTGCGCGTCGATAACGGGCCCGAGCTCACCGCCGAGGCCTTCGTCGAGTGGTGCACGGCACAGCGGATCGGCATTGGCTACATCCAGCCCGGGAAGCCGGATCAGAACGCCTTCATCGAGCGGTTCAATCGTACGTTTCGCGAAGAGGTCCTCGACGCGTACCTCTTCGACTCTCTCGAGCAGGTGCGCGAGATCACCGAGGCCTGGCTCGAGACCTACAACACCGAGCGGCCCCACGACAGCCTCGGTCGGGTGCCGCCGCTGACGTTTCTGCCGAGGCCGGACACGCCCGCGGAGTCTATCTTCGAAGTGTCTACTTGACGGGGAAGCTTACGCCTAAGATCCGCCTCACTCGGGAGCCGGAGGGTGGCCTCCGATTTCTCGCCGAAAAGGACATCCTGCCGCTTCTAGCTGCTTGTGAGAGAGGCGATCGAAGAGCCCCGTACCTGCTGCCGATCGTCGTACACGCGACAATTGGCTCGATGAAGCGATGCTCAACGGCGACACCGCCGCCGAACCACTGGGCCTCATTCGCTGGAGATCAACGTGGTACTGACCGAACGCGGGGTGCCAGGCTACGAGGTAAGAGTCCCGCCCGCCGGGCAGGGAAGTAACCGAGCTTGATCGGGATCCGCGGCCCGAATGCGAGCGGCCACCACCGTTCCTCAGGCAACTACGCCGCACGGACGAACCGTCCCTCAATCGGGAACGAGATCGCGGCCAGTAGGTGCGCGGCGGGCGACCCAGGCCGGGGGCACCAAATCTTCTACGGGGTTACGCCGACCCCGCTTGTTCGCTCCGGGGGGCCGGGCGTGTAAACGAGCGTGTCAAACTCGCCTGATTTGCCGAGGAAGGGGTTCAGGCCGCGGACCAGACCAATGCCACGCACGAGGTCGTGCACGGTAGGCCAGTGCTCGGTGGTCTCGGCCATTCGCTCGCTCCTTCTCGGGACAGGGTGATCGGCCACGAGCCCTCGGCGCATTGGCGCGCGCCGGGGGCGTTGGTGTTTCTAGCTCAAGAGCACTCCGACCCCCTGGAGCACGAATCCTGCGGCGATTGCTATCCAGGCCAGGAGGTACGCTCACCGATGCCACGCCTTCGCGTACTGCTTGGGGGCGTCACGCCAGTAGGTGACGTTCCATCTCTCTCCGAAGGCCACCACAAGGACACCGACGAGATCGAGAAACAGCCCCCCGAGTCCAAACCACTTTGCGATGGTCACTCCAGCACGCCCCACTTGTACGGCTCGCCGAGGCCCGCTTCGGATTCGGCCGCGGCGGCGAGGATATCCTCGAGAGGGCGAGAGGGAGCTCCAGGTTGGCCTGCTTCACCTGGTGCTGGTGATCCATAGCGCAGTCTTTTGGGGCTGCGCAGCATCACTGGCCCCGACCCACGAGATCATTGGATTGAGGAGCTTTTCGTAGGTGCCAAATCGCCCCTTCGTGCGAGTCCCACCCAGCCCCAGCGAGTCGCAGAAGACGAAGACCTTCGAGAGCCTGGCCCCAATCTGTTCGTACGTGGCTCGGTTCATGGTTGGAGCCGGCGGTTGCTCGCTTCACCTCGCGTCGAGGTACTTCTGGAGTTCCCGGTAGAAATTCTCGTGCGGCCCGACGTCGAGGACCTCGATCACGTTCCGGCGAGCGTCGAATTGGTACGCCAAGAGGAGCTGCAGGGCGCTGACCTTGAACTTGACCACCCGAACGCCCTTGAGTGCGCCGGCCTTGGGGTCTCCCGAGAGGGGATCCTCGAAGATCCCTTTGACAGCTTCATCGATAGCGAGCTGCGCCGCGGCCGGCAACCGACGCTTGGCCCGGCCGAACCGCGGCGCCTGTCGAACAGAGCGGGCAGGGGGCTCAGGCCGGCCCAAGCACTCCCCACTGGTAGGGCTGGCCGAGACCAGCCTTGATCTCCGCCTGGGCCTCGAGGATCCCCTGGATCATGGACAGCGGGAGGTCCGGGTTGTCCTCCGCGATCAGGGCGAGGCGGGCATAGTGCTTGAGCTGGCCAGAGAGCGAGCGATCGTGGGCCGTCGCGCGCGCCTGGAGCATCTTCAGCAAGCCTGCCTCCTCGGCCCCGAATCGCACCGGAACCGGAGTCTGTGCTACCTTCCTCTTCGTCGCCGTCGGCATGGGCTACCTCCTGGATCCCGCTCGGGATGACTACAATGTAGTCTTAGCGCGGTGTGCTTGTCAACCCAGCCCTCCGGCCCGGAGCGCCTTGAATGGCGATCACGCCGCCCACACAACCTCGCGGATTTGCACACACCAAACGGAAGCGTTTCTCTCCGGGGGCACCACCCACGTGCCGGAATCTTCCCCGAATGCTGCCGGTGTCAGTCACATGACGGCCCCATGCTCGTAAGGACATCGAGCAAGAGTTTGATTTTAAAAGCATTTCTTGTTGGCCTCGCCCTTGCTAATATTGAGAGCATGAAGTGGGTGAGGACGCGGACCCGGCATCCAGCGCGCCTGGCCGCGCGCTGCCTCGCGCACGCGATCCTGGCCTTGAGCCTGGGCATCGCCGGGGTGGCCAGCGGCACGATCGCCGCGCTCGAGGCCCGCGACTCGCTCACGGGGCGTGTGGTGCGCGTGATGGATGGCGAGACCATCGCCGTCCGCATCGACAAGAAGGTCCTGACCGTGCGCTACATCGGGATCAACACGCGCGATACCCGGATGCCCGCTGACAGCATGATCGCTGGGCCCGCCGAGGCGGCCGAGTTCAACCGCGCGCTGGTGCTGGGGCAGACGGTGCGCCTGGAGCTAGACGCGCAGGAACGGGACGCGCAGGGGCGCACCCTCGCATACGTGTACGTGGGCGATCTGATGGTCAACGCCGAGATGGTCGCCAACGGCTACGCTTCGGTCGCGATCACGCAGCCCAACGTCACGCACGAGGAGATGCTGCAGCCTTCCAAGGCCGCGCGGCGCTCCAGCGGCAGGCCCGCCTGCTGAAGGTGGGCCGCTGGCGGGATACGCCGTACCTGTCACGCGAGCCGACTCGACGCCCCACGGGCCAGCCGAATCAGTCGGCCTCCGCGGCGCCGCGCCCCACGCAGACACCGCGCACGTACGGCACGGTGGACCGGCCGGGCGCCGAGCCGCACGACGTGTGGACGTGCCCGATCTCCCATCCCGTGAAGGGCGCGCTCCTGACCGGCACGAACGAGCGCGTCTTCTACATGCCGGGCGGCGAGGGCTACGCCAAGACGCAGCCCGAGCGCTGCTACGCCAACGCCGAAGAGGCGCGCGAGGACGGCGGCCGACGCGCCCAGCGCTGACGGGCTCAGGCGCCCGGCGGCCGGTAACCGGCGCCCTGCGCCAGTAGCATCGCGTCGAAGCCCTCGTCCGGCGCCATGAGGGGCGTGGTCTTGATCTCCTTCACGGCCCCTCCCGCCGCGACCGCCATCGAGACGGCGGCGGCGTTGGTCTGGTCGGGGACGTCGAAGAGCACCATCACGTCGTAGTCGCCCCAGCAGTAGTACCAGGCGTGCAGTTTGCCGCCCAACTTCTCGATTACCGGGCGCATCGCCTCCATGCGGTTCTCGGGCCGCTGCACCAGCTTGCTCCACGCGGTGCTCGTGTAGGCCGCCTGCACCATGTAGGTCGGCATCCGCGTCCTCCTTCTCCCGGCGGGGACGGAACGGCGGGCCGCCAGGACCGTGCAGTCACCCTAGTCCTGCCGTCGAGGGTGGTCAAGGACCCCGTCGAATTCCTTTACGGCTCCTTGACGAGCCTGATGGGATCAATAGGTAAAGTGGCGACTTCGTTGCCGTCTCCCTGCGGCATCAATCCTGCAGCGCTTCTGCGCCGGTGCGCCCCGTCATGCGGCGGCGCGCGACAATCGACGAGTGAGGGAGAGGATGACCGAGCTGCTCTTTCTGGTGGCGCGCAATCAGACGGACCTCGCCAGCCACCTGACGCACGAGTTTTCAGGCGGCGACGTGCACGTGGTGGTGGACCGTCGCCACGGCGAGCGCCGGCACCGGAGCGGCGAGCGGGAGTCCCGTCTCGACCGGCGGGGCGGCGATCGGCGAACGGGCCGCGCCACCGATCACGAGCTGCGCGCCATCGGCTATTCGATCGTCACGCTCGAGGAGCTTGAGGGCCCGGACGTAGGGTGGCGGCCGCCCGCGAGCCCCACCTCGGTGCGTGCCGTCGGAAGCTACCTGCGCGAGCAGTTCCGCTTCTTCACGCCGATCCCGTCCTGGGATATCCGCCGGGAAGGGCAGGCCTTCGTCCTGCTGAACGGCGAGAGGCGCCCGGCGCACCGGCTCCTCTTCGCGAAGGAATTCCTCGACTACTACGGCCATCAGGGCGCCGAGCGCATCGGCCGCCTCCTGGACGAATGGAAGCTCGTCCAGCACGTCGAGATGGCCGGCCTCGAGGTCGTCTTCGTCAGCTCGTACGGCATCCGCACCGGCGACTGGTAGCCGCCGGCGGACCGCGGCGGCGCCGCCGTCAGCGCGCGCAGGTATTGTGGCGCCCGCCGTCCACGAACACGCAGTTCCCGGTGATCATGCCCGCCCGCTCCGAGGCGAGGAAGCAGATCATGTCGGCCACCTCCTCGGGCTCGCCGATGCGCCCGATGGGATGCGTGGTCCGGCTTCGCTCCACGAAGGCCGCGTAGTCCGCTTCGCTCATCCCGCTCCGTCGGTGGAGATTGGTCCGCGTGACGCCGGGATTGACGGCATTGATCCGGATCCCCTTCGGCGCCAACTCCAGCGAGGTGCACATGACGAACTGGTCCACCGCGGCCTTGCTGCAGCAGTAGGCGAGGACGTTGGGAAAGGCCCGCTGGCCGTTGACGCTCGAGACGACCACGATGCTGCCCTTGCGGGGCACGAGCGCGGGCAGGGCGAGCTGAACGAGGCGAAACACCGACCGCACGTTGACCGCCATCATCTGGTCCCACAGCTCCGGCGAGGTCGTCTCGATGCTCCCCATCCCGATGACGCCGGCGCCGCACACGAGCACGTCGAGCCCGCCGAACGCGCCCACCACCTCGTCGACGGCGCGCCGCACGTCCTCCTCCCGTGTGACGTCGGCGGCGACGGCGAGCGCCCCGCCCGCCGCCGTCCCCATGGCCTCGCGCATGGCCGTGAGGGCCGCGCGATCGCGTCCCACGAGGGCGACCCGCGCGCCCTCCGCTCCGAACCGGGTCGCCGCCGCGCGGCCGATGCCGCTGGTGGCGCCGGTGACCATCACCGCTTTGCCCGTGAAGCTCATGAGGGTCTCCTCTCGACCACTGAAGGTGGTTTCTGGGGGAGCCTATCACGTTCGCAAGGGCGGGCAGGGAGGCCGGAGGGCGCCCGCATTTCTTGACTCGCGCGGCGGGCACCGCCTAGCATACGAGCATGACGCGCATGATGCGGACCGCGCTGGGCTACTTCGGTCTGAACGGCGGCGGCGAGCTCGGGCGGCGCGCGGATCCGGGCGCGCGCATCGCCGGCGCCGCGCGCGGCGCGCGCACGGTACCCGACGGGGCTGGGATCGGTACCCGCCTCGTGCTCCGGGGCGAGGTGAGCGGGGAAGGCGACTTCCACGTCCTCGGCAAGTTCGAGGGCGAGATCAACGTCACCGGCAAGGTCTTCGTCGCCGAGGGCGCGCAGGTCGACGCCAACATCAACGCGGCCGCCATCCAGATCGGCGGCATCGTCCGCGGCAACCTCTCCGCCTCCACCCGCGTCGAGATTCTCCCGTCCGGCGTCCTCACCGGCACGCTCAAGACGGGCAGCTTCTCGGCCGCCGACGGAGCCTCCGTCAAGGGCGAGATCTGGGTGGAGCGCGCCGGCTTGGCGCGTCCCGTCGAGGTTCGCAGCGGAACCTGATACTCTAGGGGCGTGCTCGATTCGCTCCGCGCCCTGCTCGCCGATTCCCGACTCGCCCGCGCCGGCCTGATCGCCCTCGGGGTCCTCGTCGTCGGGGGCGCGCTCGCCTTCGGCGGCTGGACCTGGTGGCAGGGCCAGCAGGCACAGGGCGCGCTCGCCCTCGCGGCCGCTGTGGAGATGGCGCAGACCGCCCAGGCGCCCGGCGCACCGCCGGCCGTGCGCGCCGCCGCCATCCAGGCCCTCGAGAACGTCATCGCCCAGCACCCGCGCTACACGAGGCTGCCCGAAGCCGCCTATCGCCTCGGCAACCTCCGCTACGCGGTCGGCGAATACGGCGCCGCCCGGGGTGCCTATCAGGTGGCCCTGGCGCAGGGCGCCACCGGGACGGTGCGCACGCTGTCCGCCGTGGGCATCGGGTACACGTGGGAGGCGGAGAAGGATCACGCCAAGGCCCAGAGCGCCTACGAGGCGGCCCTGGCCGGGCTCGGGCCGAAGGACTTCCTCTACGAGAGCATCCTGCTCGATCTCGGGCGAGCGCAGGAGTTCGGGGGACGCCGGGACGCGGCGCTCGAGACGTATCGGCGGCTCCTGAGGGACGTGCCGGACACCCGGCGCGGCGACGACGTGCGCACGCGCATCGCCACGATTCAGAGCCCCGCCAAGCCCTAAGCAGAAACGATCCTCAGCCGCACCCATCGCGGCAGCGCCCTCGGTTCTAGTTCCGATAAGGGGTATTATGTCAACAAGCCCCGCTACTGGATCGTGGCGACCAGGGTGATGCCCGTCTCGGACGACGCCTGCTCCTCCCTGGCCCCGAGAATCTGCCGCGTGACCGAGTGCATTCCGCTGATGGCGCCACCCAGCGACACCCGCCGACCGCTCTGCACGATCACCTCGGACACGGCGTCCACCAGCTCGATGGTGCCGCCGCCTCCCGGCAAGAAGTAGCTCACCGACGGCGTCAGGCGCAGCCGGATCCGCTTGTCCGCCAGTATGGTAGGGCGAACGATCAGGCTGGTGCCAACCTGCTGCCACGTCGCCCCCTGGGTGATGTAGCCCCGTCCCAGCGCGTAGTCCTGGTAGTACGCCACCTGGGTGAAGGGCACCTCCTGCGCCACGGTCATGCTCCCGGCGCCCCCGTCCATCACCAGCACGAAGACGCCGGAGGTGCGCGTGGTCCGAGTGGTCGTGTCCTCCACCCCGAGTCCGCCGCGGGCGCGGGGAGTGCCCCCTTCCACGATGACGCCGCCGCTCCCCTGCACGCCCTGGCTCTCGGTGCCCTGCTGTCGCGTCTCCACCAACACCTTCACCATCCGTCCCGTTTGCGCCGGTGCGTCCACGGCCGACACGAAAGCGATCGAGGCGAGCAGGCCAGCGATCACGAGCCGCTGCCGCATGCGAGAAGCCCTCCTGTCCTAGCGTGAGATTCGGCGTGAAGCGCACCGCGTTCCAGTCGACATGCGCGATCCCGACGAAGGCGCCCCGGGTCGCGTCGAACGCCCAGCGGCCATAGACGCCCCGGTTCACCACCCGGCCCGCGGGCACGTCGAGTGGCCCCGGGCCTAGCTTGACCAGCGTCTTCGCGTCCAGATCCATGGTCCACACCTCGTTCTGGCCGGCCCATCCGTACCAGAGTCCAGTGGGATGCTTGGCCAGTCCCGGCCCCTGCACCTGGAGGAAGTCGGTCGCGCCCTGGAAGGTCCACCGCTGGGCGCCCGCGTCGAGGTTGTCCAGCTTGAGCACGTGAATGAAGTCGCACGGGGCGCCCTTGTACACGCCCTCCGCCTTGGCCGCATAGCCGCATCGCGGCCCGACGAAGAGGGCGAGGCGGCGCTCGGGGTCGATCCGGAACATGAGGGCGGGATCGGGCTGGGACACCGACGGTTGGGGCGGGGCGAGGCGCACCCACGCGCGCGCGCCGAAGTCGAAGCGGTGGAGACTCCCATTGCGCGCGACGAAATAGCCGGCCTTCGCCGTCGGGTCGTAGTCGATCATGGCCGTGATGACCGAGGCGGGCGCATCGGGCAGCCGCTCCCATCGCGCGGGCGTCTCGCCGAGATGCAGCAGCCAGCTCGTCCGGAGTCCGCCGCCGGAGCCCGAGTAGCCCGACCCGCCCACCATCCACACGGCATCGAGATGGCGCACGTAGGCGAGCCCGGCGTACGTGTGGCGGGACGTCGGCAGGCCGTCGGGATTCGGGTCCACCGGGTTGCCGGGCATCGGCGGGACGCTCGCGGACGGCCCCGCCACCAGCTCCGAGGCGCGGCCGTCGGCGTACACCGCGACGGCGCCGTTCCACCACGAGTCGCCGTGTCCGCCGCCGACCACGATGAAGCGCTGGCGGAGGGTGTCATACGCGGCGCCGCTCCAGGCGCCCGTGACCGCGCCGCCCGCTCCGCCGCTGGGGACGAGCACGCGAAACGAGGTCCCCTTCAGCTCCTCCCACGTCCCCGACGCGGCCGGCGTCTGCGCGACGGCGGAGGCAGCGAGCAGGAGCAGCGCGCCGGCGCGGAGAAGCAGCATCCGGCTCCGCACGCGCCGCCGTGTTACCCCGGGATCTGGGCTTCTTCGGGCAGACGGTCCCACGCCGGCTTCCACTCCGGCACGGTGAGGCCGGCCGCGCCTGCCAGCGTCGTGACCTCGGCCGCGAACGCGCGGCGCACCTCGTCGTTGTCCCGGACCTTGAGCCGATACTTCTGGTAGAGGCGGTTCTTGGCCGAGCCGGGCCGGCCGAAGATGTTCATCGTACGCACGAACCATCGATCGAGCGCCTGCTGGGCCTCGGCTCGAGTCTCCGCCGCGGCAGTGAGCCGCTGCACCCAGAGCTCGCCGTGGCGGATGTGCATCTTCTCTTCCTTGAAGATGCCCTCGATCGCCCGCACCCACGGACCGTAGGAGCAGTGGCGCACGTCCTCCAGCTGGTGCCCCGCCCCGCGGTCCATGCAGAAGTTGAAGAAGATGAAGTCCGCCCAGCGGTCGATCGGATAGTAGAAGATGTTGACGCGCTGGTCGGCGGCCACGCGGGCGGTGCCGATGTCGGCGGCGGCGTCGTCGAGGCGAAGGGTGAAGTCGTGCCGGGCCACGTGGGCCGGGACGTCCACGCCGAGATCCTCGAGGAGCCCGTACATCACGTGGGCGTGACGTACTTCGTCTTTCACGATCTGGGCGACCACGTGCTTCTCCTCGATGCTCGGCGCCTTCATGATCCACGGCACGTAGCCGAAGGCGCCGGCCAGCTCGGAGTCGGCCTGCATCGTCATGAGGTGAATGAGGCTCGTGCGGTACTCCTCCGTCATCTCCTCGGGCGATTCGATGCGCTCGCCCGCCTGGATGCGGGCCAGCAACTTCTCGTCCTTGGCGGCCATGGTCATCTCCTTTCCACCACTCGCACCGCCTTCCCCTCGCTCCGGGGAATGGCCTTGGGCGGGACGATGGTGATCTCGGGATTGAGCCCCAGGTGCCCGCGCAGACACTCCCCCACCCGCCGCGCGAGCCCGCCGATCTCCGCGCACCCGGGGTCGAAGCCGCCCCAGCCCTGCACGGTGGCCTCTGCGGGTTCGACGTGCACGGCCAGGCTGGGGAAGGCCTGGGTGCGATCGACGACGAGTTGGTAGTGTGGAGCCAGCTCGCCCATGGTGAGCAGCGCGGCCTCCACCTGGGAGGGATAGACGTTCACGCCGCGGATCACCAGCATGTCGTCGCTCCGCCCCTTGATCCGTGCCATGCGCACGGTGGTCCGGCCGCAGCGGCAGGGCTCCGGGTCGAGGCGCGTCAGATCCCCTGTCCGGTAGCGGAGCATGGGCAGGGCTTCCTTGGTGAGTGCGGTGAGCACGAGCTCACCGTCCTTGCCCGGCCCGAGGGGCGCGCCGGTGGCGGGATCCACGACCTCGGGGAGGAAGTGATCCTCGTTCACGTGAAGGCCCTCGCGTCCCTCCAAGCACTCCACCGCGACGCCGGGCCCGATCAGCTCGGACAGGCCGTAGAAGTCGAGCGCCGCGAAGCCCCACAGGGCCTCCAGCTGGGCGCGCATCGCCTCCGTCCACGGCTCGGCGCCGAGGAAGCCGAAGCGGACGCTGAGCGCGTGCGGATCCTGCCCCGATTCGCGCAGGGTCTCGCCGATGTGCAGCGCGAAGGAAGGCGTACACGCGAGCGCCTGCGGCCGGAAGTCTTGAAGCAACAACATCTGACGCAGGGTATTCCCCGACGAGACGGGAACGACGGTGAGGCCCATGTGCTCGGCGCCGTCATGAAAGCCCAGGCCTCCCGTGAACAGGCCGTAGCCGTAGGCGATCTGGATGAGATGGCCCGGCTCCGCGCCGGCCGCGGCCAGCGAGCGTGCCATGACCTCGCGCCACACCTCGAGGTCGCGCCGGGTGTAGCCCACTAGCGTGGGCTTCCCCTTCGTGCCGGACGAGGCGTGCACGCGCGCGAGGAGCGGCCGCGGCACCGCGAACAGGCCCCAGGGATAGTGCTCCCGCAGGTGCGCCTTCTGGGTGAACGCCAGCGCGCCCAGATCCTCGAGGCCACGCAGGCTCGCCGCGGTGAGCCGGGCGGCGGCGAGGGCCTCGCGGTAGAACGGCACGCGCTCCCCCGCCCACGCGAGGGTCTGGCGCAGACGGTCCAGCTGCAGCGCGCGGCGTGCGGCGGGGGCCATGGTTTCCGCCTCGGGATTCCAGATCATCGGACCACCACCGACTTGAGCAGCCACGATTGCCGCTCGAGGAAGCGCGTAATGGTCTCGAGCAGCCGCGGATCCGCGGACGGGTCCAGCCGGATCCGGTCCGGCAGGACATACCGCACCTCCGGATACGAAACGAGCACCTTGAGGAGCGTTCGCACCTTGGGGTCGCGCGCGAGAAGGCCCCGCCGGCCGGGATCGGTCGGCCCGGGATCCCAGTCGGGTTGGAAGACCAGCCGCACGTCTCGCCCCGTGTCGCTCATCGCTCGACTAGCTCGGTGTAGCGCGTCACCATGGCCAGCACCTGCTCGTCCGCGGAGAACTGGCCCTCCGCCACGCTCCGTCCCGCCGCGCCCATGGCCGCGCGGCGAGCGGGATCGAGCAGCAGCCCGATGGCGGCGTCGGCGAGGTCCTGGCCGGCGGGCTTGGTGAGAATGCCCGTCTCGCCGTCCACCACCACCTCCTCGACGCCCGAGGCGCGCACCGCCACCGCGGGCAGCCCACAGGCATGGGCCTCGGCGAGGACGAGGCCCTGCGTCTCGGTCTCGGAGGCGAAGAGGAACAGATCCGCCGCCTGATAGAACGGTGGCAGGTTCTCGCGGGGCTGGCTGCCGACGAGGCGGATCCGGTCGGCGGCCGGGCTCGCCGCCACGCGTCGGCGCAACGCCGCCGCGTGGCTCCCCTGCCCGACGAGCAGCAGCTCGGCGTCCGGCAGGGCGCCCGCGATCAGATCGAACGCCTCGATGACGCGCTCCACGCTCTTCTCGCGATCGAGGCGCCCCGCGTAGAGGCAGACGAGACGGTCCGGGGCCAGCCCCAGCGCGGCCCGGGCCGCCGTCCGGGAGCCGGGGCGGAAGAGATCGAGGGGCACCCCCGTCGGGATCACGGAGATGGGCGCGCGCACGCCGCGCGCGCGCAGCGTCTCGGCGATGGCGCCAGAGGGCGCGACGACCAGATCGGCCCGGTCGGCGAAGCGACAGGCCAGGCGCACCGCAAGCGCAGCGACCAGCCGCTCGGGCAGGGGCACGTAGTGCGCGTACTTCTCGTAGCGCGTGTGGTAGGTGAAGACGAGCGGCACGCCGAGCCGGCGCGCCAGCCGTCGCCCCGTCACCCCGAGGAGAAACGGGTGCTGGACGTGGACGACATCAGGCCGAAGACCGCGGGCCAGCCGCGCGAGGCGCGGCGAGCCGGGCACGGGCACCGAGAAGCCGGGGTACGTCGGCGCAGGAATCGACGGGTAGCGGAAGACGAACGGGGGATCAGCGGCGTCGCGCGCGGCGGGGGCGAAGATCCAGGCTGCGTGCCCCCGCGCGGCGAGCCCGGCGCGGAGCGTCTCGACCGACGTCGTGACCCCACCGCGGAACGGCAGGTAGTTGTTCGTGAAGAGGGCGACGCGCATCCACTACTCGGCCGGCGCGCCGGGATCCTTGCCGCGCTCCATGAAGTCGCCGGGCTTGATGGATTCCAGCCACTCCTTCACCTTGTCGGGATCCTCGGGCCGGGCGGGCGCCGACTCGGCCTCCTTGGTGCCCTCAGACATCTGGGCCTTGGACACCACCGCCTCGTCCACGAAAATGGGCGCCCCCACGCGCAGGGCGAGCGCGATGGCATCGGAGGGGCGAGCGTCCACAGTGATCTCGGCGGCCCCGAGCTGGAGATGCAGGACCGCGAAGAACGTGTTGTCACGGAGGTCGTTGACCACGACCTTGAGGACACGAGCGCGCAGGGCCTCGAGGATGCTCTTCATGAGATCGTGCGTCATGGGCCGCGCGGTGGGAATCTTCTCCAGCTCATGCGCGATGGCGTTGGCCTCGGCGAGCCCCACCCAGATGGGCAGGGTGCGCTTGTCCTCCTCGTCTCGGAGAATGAGGATCGGCAGCTTCGAGAGCGGGTCGAGCGTCAGTCCCTTCACCTTCATCTCGAGCCACATGGCGCGCGTCCCTCCTATGCGAGCGATCCGACCGGCGCGAGCGGCATCACCCCGAGGGGAGCGAGCTCACCGCGGAGGCTGTGCGGCAACGCCTCGGTGATGCGGACGGCGGCGACCTCGCCGCTGAGATCGCGGCCGGCGGCATCGAAGTTGACCACGCGGTTGCAGCGCGTGCGGCCGCTGGCCTGGCTGGCGTCCTTCCGCGCGGCGCCGTCCACCAGCACCTCCATCATCCGGCCCACCAGGCGCCGGCTCCGCTCCGCGCCCACGCGGACGGCGGTCTCGAGGATCCGCGTGTTGCGCTCGGCCTTCACCGGCTCCGGCACCTGATCGGGCATTTCGGCAGCCGGGGTGCCGGGCCGGCGCGAGTACCGGAAGGCGAACACGTTGTCGTAGCCAACCGCCTCCACCGCCTCCACCGTCCGAGCGAAGTCCGCCTCGGTCTCGCCGGGGAAGCCCACGATGAGGTCGGTCGAGAGCGCGATGTCGGGGACCGTCTCCTTGAGCTCCACGATGAGCTCCAGGTACCGCGCCCAGGTGTAGCCGCGGTTCATGCGCTCGAGGATGCGGTCGGAGCCGGATTGCAGCGGCAGGTGCAGATACTCCACCACCTTGGGCACGTCGCGGATGGCGCGGATGAGGCGGCCCGTCAGGTTGTAGGGATTCGAGGTGGTGAAGCGGATCCGCGCGATCCCGGGGACCGTGTCGATCCGCTCCAGAAGCTCGGCGAGATCGGTGGGCGGATCGAGATCGCGGCCATACGCGTTCACAGTCTGGCCGAGGAGGGTCACCTCGCGGCAGCCCCGCTCGGCGAGGCCCGCCACCTCGGCCACGATGGCCACGGGAGGATGGCTGCGCTCGCGGCCCCGCGTAGTCGGCACCACGCAGAAGGTGCAGTGCTTCTCGCAGCCTTCCATCACGGTGACGAAGGCCTTGAGGCGGGGGCTACCGTCCGGCTTCGCGGTGATCTTGACGAGGGGTCCTTCGCCGGTCTCGAGAAGGGGCCGGCGCTCCGCCCGCGCGCGGGCCACCAGCTCGCCCACGCCCGCGATGGCAGGCGATCCGAACACGAGATCCACGTGCGGGGCGCGCGCCTGGATCGCCCCCTGCCGAAGCTGCGCCATGCAGCCCATCACGCCAATGAGCAGGTTCGGCCGGCTGGCCTTCAAGCGCCGCAGGGTGCCCAGCTCGGAATACACCTTGTCCTCGGCCTTCTCGCGGATGGCGCACGTGTTCAACAGGATGAGATCGGCGTCCTCGGCGGAGTCGGTGAGCTCGTAGCGCTCGTTCTTGAGGAGGCCGGCCACGCGCTCCGAGTCGTACTCGTTCATCTGGCAGCCGTACGTGATGAGGTGGAGTTTGGGCATGAAATCCCCGTAGTTACGATAGCATACGCCCCCGCAGCGCCGCTAGACCGCCTCCTCGAAGACGCCGATGCGTCGAAACTTGTCGAAGCGATCCTGCACGAGAGCGTCGCCCGACCGCGAGCGCAGGTCGGCGAGCTGCTCGCGAAGCGCGCCCCGGAGGTTGGCGGCGCTCTCCTCCCAGTTCCGGTGGGCGCCGCCGACCGGCTCCGGCACCACCGCGTCGATGACGCCAAGGCGCAGCAGATCGGGCGCGGTCACCCGCATGAGCGAGGCGGCTTCCGGTGCCTTGGCGGCGTCGCCCCAGAGAATCGCCGCGCAACCTTCCGGCGAGATCACCGAGTAGATCGCGTGCTCCAGCATGAGAACGCGGTTGGCCACCCCGATGGCGAGCGCGCCCCCGCTCCCGCCCTCGCCGGTCACGACGGCGATGACCGGCGTGGGCAGGCCGGCCATCTCGCGCAGATTGCGCGCGATGGCCTCGGCCTGGCCCCGTTCCTCGGCGCCCAGGCCGGGGAAGGCGCCCGGCGTGTCGATGAAGGTGACGATGGGCTTGGCGAACTTGGCGGCCAGCTGCATGAGCCGCAGGGCCTTGCGATAGCCCTCCGGGTGGGGCATGCCGAAGTTCCGCGCGATGTTCTCGCGGGTGTCGCGTCCCTTCTGGTGCCCGAGCACCACGACCGGCTCGCCCTCGAAGACGGCGAGGCCCCCCACGATGGCCATGTCGTCGCCGTAAACACGATCGCCGTGGAGCTCGATGAAGTCGTCGAGGAGGAGGCGGAAGAAGTCGAGCGCGTGCGGCCGCTTCGGATGGCGCGCGATCTGCGCCCGCTGCCAGGCGGTCAGGCCTGAGTAGACACGCTGCTGCAGGCGGCGGAGACGCTCCTCGAGCCGTCCCACTTCCTCGCGGGTGGCCGCCTCGTCCTCGGAGGCCCGCAGGCTGGCGATGCGGTTTTCCAGCTCGAGGATCGGCTTCTCGAACTCAAGCTCGTCCGGCATACTCCACGATGATACTGCCCGGTCCGAGCAAGCGCTCCACTTTCGCGATCAGATCGGGCCCGGCCTCCACCGCGACGGGCGACGCCTTGAGCACCACTTCCTGCTCCGCGAGGAGCACGTGGAGGAAGAGCGGAGTGCTGCCACGGTGCTCGTCGCAGGCCGTCCGCACCGCATCCAGCACCGCGGGCTCGGCGGCGCTCTCCCCCGCCCGCAGGCGGATCCTGCACGCGTGCGCGTGCCGCCCGTTCCTGTCCTCCGTCCGACCGTTCGACCGACGTCCGTCGTTCGCCAGGAGCGCCTCCTCCAGTGGTTTGACGTCCTCGACGAGCACCACGCGGCCCTTGTCCGTCTCGTCGATGCGCCCCTTCACGAGCACCGGCCCCGGCGCCCGCAGGGCGACGCTGCACGACTTGAGCGCCTCCGGAAAGATGGTCAGCGCCACCGCGCCGTCCACGGCGTCGAGGGAGGCGAAGGCCATGCGGTTGCCGCTCTTGGTCGCGCGCTCGCGGAGCTGACTCACCTGACCGAGCAGCGCAACCCGGGCGCCCACCGGCCGCACGGCCACATCTGCCGCCGAGGCGGTGCCGAGATCCCGCGCGTGATCGCGGTAGCGCTCGAGGGGATGTCCCGAGAGATAGAAGCCGAGCACTTCCTTCTCGTAGCCGAGGAGCTGCTCGGTCGGCCACTCCGGCACGCCGGACGGGGCCGCCGTCTCCTTCACGGGGGCGGCGCCGCCGCCGGCGGCCTCGAAGAGGGAGGTCTGCCCCTCGTCGCGATCGCGCTGCCGGCGCTGCCCCGCCTCCATGGCCTGATCCAGGCCGGCGAGCAGGCCCGCCCGGGTGGCGCCGGCGCCGTCGAAGGCGCCCGCCTTCACCAGGCTCTCGAGCACCCGCCGGTTGAGGAGGCGCAGGTCCACGCGCGCGCAGAAGTCGACGAGCGACGGGAAGGCGCCCCCCTCCTGCCGCACGCGCACGATCGACTCGATGGCCGACTCACCGACGTTCTTGATGGCGGCGAGTCCGAAGCGGATGGTGTCGCCATCCACGGTGAAGCGCGCGCCCGAGCGATTCGTGTCGGGCGGCGCCACCCGGAGGCCCATCGCGCGGCACTCCTCGATGTACTGCACGATCTTATCCGTCCGCTCCATTTCCGACGTGAGCAGCGCGGCCATGAACTCCACCGGGTAGTTTGCCTTGAGAAACGCCGTCTGGTACGCGACGAGGCCGTAGCAGGCTGCGTGCGAGTTGTGAACGGCGATGCCGTTGGCGATGAAGCTTCGCGCCACCGGTACCTCGAAGTCGTAGGTCGGCTCCTCGCCCTCGAGCGCGAAGGCGCGGGGCCGCGACCACCCCATCGGTCCATTTGAGAGCGCATCCAGGATCGGCGAGTCGAGGCGCAGGGCCAGGCGCTTCAGCGCCTCGCGCCGAACCCCGCGAGAGCTGGCGCCCGCGAAGATCACTCGGTACGGGATGTTGAGTGCCCGGCAGCCTATCTGAAGACTCGCGTACGACTTTGTGATCGCATCACGGATCGGTTCCCGGCACGCCTCGAACGGAACGATCTCCCTCTCGTCCACGGACGGGACCGTTTGATGTCTGAGGACCGCGACAGAGTCACGAGGAGCGAGCGCGCCCGCGTCGACCCAGCCCCGCTGGGTAAAGATCGGATGGTCGGGGGTGCACCGCACCGTCATGCCGTTGGCGAGCCGCAGGGTGCCTACCTGCCGCACCCCGCTCGGCCGGACAGCGAGCGCCCGGAAGACGCCGTCCTTGGTCAGCACGCGATCGCCGGCGCGCACCTCAACGATCGGCTTGCGACTGCCGTCCGCCATCTCGATCTCGGTGTCGGCGGTGAGGCACTTGTTAAAGCCGTACCCCGCGAATTTCTCGATGAGGTCCCAGATGCGCTCGGCCTTGCGCCCATCCACCTTGTGGGCCTTGCAGCCCTTCACGAATTCCTCGCGCTGCTCGGCCATGAGCTCGCGGTCCTTCTTGCCCATGGCCTTGCGGAGGATGTCGGCCTGGGCGAGCGAGAACCCGGCGAGATCGGCGGCCAGGCGCATCACCTGCTCCTGGTAGACCATGATCCCGTAGGTTTCCTGGAGATGCTTCTCCATCGCCGGGTGCTCGTAGGTGATGTCCGCGCGCCCGTGCTTGCGGTTGACGAAGTCGGGAATGAGATCCATCGGGCCCGGCCGGTAGAGGGCCACCATCGCGATGATGTCCTCGATCCGCTCGGGCTTGAGGCGCTGCAAGGCGTCACGCATCCCCGACGACTCCAGCTGGAACACGCCGAGGGTGCGCGCATCGCTCAGGAGCTGATACGTGCGCGGGTCGTCCAGGGGCAGCCGGTCCGCGTCGAGGTCGATGCCCCGGGCTGCCTTCACGAGGGCCACCGCGTCGGTGATCACTGTGAGGGTCTTGAGCCCGAGGAAGTCCATCTTGAGCAGGCCGAGCTTCTCGATGGGACCCATCGCGAACCCGGTGATGAGCTCCGGCCGCTTGGGGTCCTTGTAGAGCGGCACGCGCTCCATCAGGGGCTCGTCGGAGATCACGACCGCGGAGGCGTGGACGGAGGCGTGCCGCGTCCCGCCTTCGAGCGCCTTGGCCACGCTCCAGAGCTCCCCGACCCGCGGGTCGCGCTTGACGTTCTGCGCGAGCTCGGGCGACTTCTCCAGCGACTCGTCCAGGCTGATGTTCAGGGGGAAACTCGGCACGAGCTTGGCGATACGGTCGGCCTCGCCGTAGGAGAAGCCGAGCACGCGCCCCACGTCGCGAATCACCGCCTTGGCCCCCATGGTGCCGAAGGTGATGATGTGGGCCACCCGATCCTCGCCGTAGCGCTCGACGACGTAGCGGATCACCTCGTCCCGCCGGTCGTCGGCGAAATCGATGTCCATGTCCGGCATGGAGATGCGCTCGGGATTCAAGAACCGCTCGAAGAGGAGCCCGTACCGGATGGGGTCCACGTTGGTGATGGCGAGCGAGTAGGCCACCAGGGAGCCCGCCGAGGACCCACGGCCCGGGCCCACCGCGATCCCCTTGCGCCGCGCGTAGGCGATGAAGTCCCACACCACCAGGAAGTAGCCGGAGAAGCCCATCTTCGAGATGACGCTGAGCTCGTAACGCAGCCGCTCCACCACCCCATCGGACGGCGCCCCTCCGTAGCGGGCCCGGAGGCCCCCGAGCGCCAGGTGCTCGAGGTACGAATCCAGGGTGAACCCCGCGGGCACCTGATAGTTCGGCAGGTGGAACTTGCCGAAGGACAGCTCCAGGTCGCACCGCTCCGCCACCGCCAGCGTGTTGCGGCACGCCTCGGGCAGTTCACGGAACACCTCGCGCATCTGGTCGGCGGTCTTGAGGTAGAACTCCTCGGTGGAGAAGCGCCAGCGGTTGGGATCGGACAGCGTGGTGCCCGTCTGGATGCAGAGGAGGGCCTCGTGGGCCTTGGCGTGCGCGGCCTCGAGATAGTGGGAGTCGTTGGTGCCGCAGATGGGCGCGCCCAGCGCCTCCGCGATGCGCAGCGTGCCCGCGGTCACCCGGGCCTGCTCGTCGATCCCGTGCGACTGGATCTCCATGAAGTAGTGATCGCGCCCGAAGACGTCCTGATACCAGCCTGCCACCTGCTTGGCCTTGGCGTCCTCGCCGGCGGCGAGGAGCTTGCTCACCTCGGAGTTGAGACACCCGGACAGCACGAGGAGCCCGTCGGCGTGCTGGGCGAGGAGCTCGCGGTCGACCCGCGGCTTGTAGTAGAAGCCCTCGAGGTAGGCCTTGGACACGAGCTTGACCAGGTTCCGGTAGCCGGCCTCGTTGCGCACGAGCACCGTGCAGTGGCTGGCGCCCTCGTAGCCGCCGTCCTGGCTCGAGCGCTCGAAGCGGCTGCCCGGGGCCACGTAGAGCTCGCAGCCCACGATCGGTTTGATGCCCGCCTTCTTCGCCGCGGTGTAGAAGTCGACGGCGCCGAAGAGGTTGCCGTGGTCGGTGAGGGCGATGGCGGGAAACCCGAGCGCCTTCGCGGCGTCGACCAGCTTGTCGAGCTGGGCGGCCCCGTCGAGGAGGCTGTACTCGGAGTGGACGTGGAGGTGGACGAAGTCCCCCCGCGGTCCTTGCTTCTGCTCTGGCTTTACTCCCACTCGATCGTGCTCGGCGGCTTGGAGGAGATATCGAGGACGACGCGGTTGACGCCCTTGACCTCGTTGATGATGCGGCTCGAGATCCGCGCCAGGAGATCGTAGGGGAGGCGGGCCCAGTCCGCGGTCATGGCGTCCTGGCTGGTGACGGCGCGCAGCGCCACCACCTGCGCGTAGGTGCGGAAGTCGCCCATGACCCCGACTGTGCGCACGGGCAGCAGCACGGCGAAGGCCTGCCAGAGAGCCCGCTCGAGGCCGGCCGCGCGGATCTCGTCCTGGACGATGAGGTCCGCGCCGCGGAGAATGGCGAGACGCTCGTCCGTGACCTCGCCGAGCACGCGAATCGCCAGCCCCGGCCCCGGAAAGGGCTGGCGCCAGACGATCTCGGCGGGGAGGCCGAGCAGGGTGCCCACTTCCCTCACCTCGTCCTTGAAGAGCTCGCGCAGGGGCTCGACCAGCTTGAAGTCCATCCGGCTCGGGAGGCCGCCCACGTTGTGATGTGTCTTGATGGTGGCCGACGGGCCCTTGAAGGAGACCGACTCGATCACGTCCGGATACACCGTGCCCTGGGCCAGCCACGGGATGCGCCCGAGCTTGCGGGCCTCTTCCTCGAAGAGGGCGATGAACTCGCCACCGATGGCCTTGCGCTTGACCTCGGGATCGGTCACGTCACGAAGACGCTCAAGGAATCGCTTACTTGCATCTACATGGATCAGGTTGATCTTGAACGTATCCCGGAACGTCTTGACCACGTACTCGGCCTCGCCCGCGCGCAGGAGCCCGTTGTCGACAAAGAGGCACGTGAGCTGATCGCCGATTGCCTTGTGGACCAGCGCGGCCACCACCGAGGAGTCCACGCCGCCCGACAGCGCGCAGAGCACCCGGTCGCCGCCGACCGTCTCCCGGATCTTCGCGATGGCCGAGTCCACGAACGAGGTCATAGACCAGTCGCGCTTCACGCCGCACGCGCGGAGGAAGTTGGCGAGCACCGTCTTCCCCTGCGCGGTGTGGGCGACCTCGGGGTGGAACTGCACCGCATAGAGGCGCCGCTCGGCGTCGGCCATGGCCGCCACCGGGCAGTTCGCGGTGGAGGCCAGGCTCACGAAGCCCTTGGGCGGCCGCAGCACGGTGTCGCCGTGGCTCATCCACACCGTGATCTGATTGCCGCGCTCGGGGGTGACGCCATCCAGCAGACCGCCGGTGCCCTCGAGGCGCAGCTCGGCCGGGCCGTACTCGCGGCGCTCCGCCGGCACCACCTGCCCGCCGAGCAGATAGCCCATGGCCTGCATGCCGTAGCAAATGCCGAGGATGGGGAGGCCCGACTCGAGGATGGCCTTGTCGGGCAGCGGGGCGCCGTCGTCGTAGACGCTGGAAGGGCCGCCGGAAAGGATGATGCCTTGGTATCCCCCCGCGAGCACCTCGGCGGCGGGCTGCGTGCACGGGAGAATCTCGGAGTAAACCGACATCTCCCGGATCCGGCGCGCGATCAACTGAGTGTACTGCGCCCCGAAATCGAGGATCGCGATCTTGTCCAGGCCGACCTCCTGCCTAGCGCGGGGTACCCAGCTTCTGGGCCCGCTGGAAGACCTTCCCTTCCGTCTTGATCGATGGGGCGATGATCAGCTCCGTCTGCTGCAGCTCGCGGACGTTCATCGCGCCCACCGAACCCATGCACGTTCGGATCGCGCCCACGAGGTTGAGGGTACCGTCCTCGGTGAAAGCGGGGCCGAAGAGAATCTGCTCGAGCGGCCCCGCCACCCCCACGCGGATCCGCGTGCCACGCGGGAGGTTCGAGTGCGGCGTGGCCATGCCCCAGTGATAGCCGCGGCCGGGCGCCTCGGTGGCGCGCGCGAAGGCGGAGCCGATCATGACGGCGTCCGCGCCGGAGGCGAGCGCCTTGCAGATGTCGCCGCCGGTGGTCATGCCGCCGTCGGTGATGATCGGCACGTAGCGGCCCGTCCGCTTGTAGTAGAAATCGCGGGCGGCGGCGGAGTCGGCGGTAGCGGTGACCTGCGGGACGCCCAGGCCCAGCACTTCGCGGCTCGTGCACGCCGCGCCCGGGCCCACGCCGATCAGCAGCGCGTCCACGCCGGTCTCCATCAGCTCGAGGCAGGCCTCGTAGGTGACGACGTTGCCGATGATCAGCGGAATGGCGAGGTTCCGCTTGAGCTTCTTGAGATCGACGGGCGTGTACTCGGTGGCGACGTGCCGCGCGGTGGTGACGGTGGACTGCACCACGAAAAAGTCCGCGCCCGCCTCCTCGGCGATCTTGGCGAAACGCTCGGCGCGCTGCGGGATCGAGGAGACGACGACGGGACCGCCGCCCTTCTTGATCTCGGAGATACGCTTGTGGATCAGGTCTTCCTTGATGGGCTCGCTGTAGATGCCCTGGATGATCTTGGTGGCTTCTTCCAGGCTGGCGGAGGTGATGCGATCGAGCACTTCGTCGGGATTCTCGTAGCGAGAGAAGATCCCCTCGAGATTCAGGACCGCGAGGCCGCCGTGCTTGCCCATCTCGATGGCGAGCCGGGGGCTGACCACGCCATCCATGGCCGCGGCGATGATGGGGATCTGGAATCGGTGCCCGCAGAGGTCCCAGGAGATGTCGACCTCGCTGGGGTTGATGGTGAGCGATCCGGGGACCAGCGCGATGTCATCGAACCCGTACGCCGCCCGCGCCTTCCGGCCTCGCCCGACCCACATCCCCATGCTCGCAACCCTCCTTCGAGCGCCGCGCGGGCCGGCCGCCCGTCCCCCCGATATTTAGAGCGCTCTCGCCCGAACCATACCGTATTTAGTGGCCCTGAGTATACGAGCGCCCTTCCGACCTGTCAATCGGTTCTCGGCTTCGCGTGCTCCCAGATCATGCGCAGGCCCTCGAGGCGGAGGTCAGGATTGACGATCTGGATGCTGCGCGCGACTTCCCGCATCTGCGCCGCGAGCCCGCCGGTCCCGATCACCGTGACGTTGCCCTCGATCTCGCGACGCATCCGGTCGATGAGCCCGTCCACCAGCCCCGCGTAGCCGAGCACCACGCCAGACTGGAGGTTGGTGACGGTGTTCCGGCCAATCGCGGTGGCGGGCGCGGTGAGCTCGACTCGATACAGGCGCGCGGCTCTTGAGATCAGCGCGTCCGCCGCGGTGACGAGGCCGGGCGCGATGGCGCCGCCCACGAACTCGCCGCGCGCGTTCACGCAGTCGAAGTTCGTCGCCGTCCCGAAATCCACCACGATGCAGGGCGGTCCGTAGAGGGCGACGGCGGCGACCGCGTTGCAGGCGCGATCGGCCCCCACCTCGTGCGGGTGATCCACCGCGAAGGCAAGCGGGACGTTCACGCCCGGCTGGACGGTGAACGGGGCCCTGCCGAAGTAGGCCTCCACCATCCACTCGAGCGTGCGCTGGACGGGCGGCACCACGTTGGAGATCGCCACCGCGGTGATGCGCCGCGGGTCGACGTCGCGCGACCGCAGGAGCGTGTGGATGAAGAGGCCGTACTCGTCCGACGTCTGCTCGCGCCGGCTCGTCAGCCGCCACGAGGCGACGAGGCGCTCGCCGTCGTGGATCCCCACGCCGGTGTTGGTGTTGCCCACCTCAAGCAGCAGGAGCACTGGCGATCTCCCCGGCCGCGACCCGCCAAACCGTGCCGTCGTCGGCGCGCACGAGCAGCGCGCCCCTTTCGTCCAGATCCTCCGCCACGCCCTCGGCCCCATCCGCCGCGCGGATGCGCTGGCCCAGTGTCACGCAGTGACGCCGCCACGCCGCGTGGAGCGCGCCATCGCCCGCGCGGAACTCGCGGTAGCGGGCGTCGAGCGCTCCCAGCAGTGCCGCGAGCAGGCGCGGGCCATCCTGGACACGGCCGGTGAGGAGGCGCAGCGACGCCGCCCGCGTCGCCACCTCGGGCGGGAACTCCTCCTGGTTTACGTTGAGCCCGATGCCCAGGATCACGCGCTCGAGCCGCCCGTCCGCGCTGGTCGCGGCCTCGGCGAGGATGCCGCAGACTTTCCGGCCCGCCACCGTCACGTCGTTAGGCCAGCGAATCGCCGCCGCGAGCCCCGTCTCCACCGCCACCGCGTCGACCACCGCCAGGGCTCCCATCAGGGTGATCTGGGGCGCGCGGGCGGGCGCGACGGCGGGCCGGAGGAGGACGGACAGGAGGAGACTCTCCCCTGCCCGATCCCACCACACCCGCCCGAGGCGACCGCGCCCGGCCCGCTGATGGCGGGCGGTCACCACCGTGCCTTCGGCGGCGCCCGCGGCGGCCAGGCGCGCGAGCTCGACTTGGGTGGACTCGACCTCGTCGCGCGCGTGGAGGATGCCGCCGATGACGCGGGACACGCCGCTCACGGCGTCGGCAGAGCTCACGAGAGCGCGGCGAGGCTGGCGGCGAGCTTCTCGCGCATCGCCCGCTGCTCGCCCAGCCGCTCGCGCTCGCGGGCGACGATCTCGGCGGGCGCGCGCTCAACGAAGTCGGGCCGCCCCAGCTTGCCCTCCACGAAGGCGATCTCCTTGGCGGCCTTGTCGATCTCCTTCGCGAGACGCTGCCGCTCCGCCGCGAGGTCCACCACACCCTCCAGTCGGACGTACACCTCGGCCCCGTGCGCGACCGCGAGCGCGGACTGGAGGGGCCGCGCCGCGGCGGGATCCACCGTGATAGCCGCGCGCGCGAGGGCGCCCATGAGCGGGGCGGCATCCCGGAGGGCAGCCGCGTCGAGGCCCGGCCCCGGCCGCACGACGGCGGCCAGCTCCACTGCGGGCGCGATACGGCTCTCGCTCCGGATGGTCCGGATGGCGCTCACGATGGCGATCACGCCGCTCATCCACGCCTCCGCCTCGGGGTCGTGGCCCCGGCGCGAGGCCTTGGGGAAGGCGGCGACCATGATCGAGTCGGGCCCGCCCGCGCGCGGCAGGCGCTGCCAGATGTCCTCGGAGATGAACGGCATGAAGGGATGGAGGAGCCGCAGCGTGAGGTCGAGCGTCTCCACCAGGGTGTGCTGCGTGACCGCGCGCGCGACCAGATCGTCCTTCTGGTAGAGGGTCCGCTTGGCGATCTCCAGATACCAGTCGCAGAGCTCGTGCCACAGGAACTGGTACACCGCGGACGCCGCGTCGTTGAGCCGGTAGGTGTCCAGCGCCTGGCGCACCGCGCGCGCGGCGGCGGCGGCACGGCTCCGGATCCACCGGTCCGCGACGGTCGGCGTCCCCTTGCGGGCCCTCTTCGGGTCGTAGCCGTCCAGGTTGGACAGCACGAGCCGCGCCGCGTTCCAGAGCTTGTTGGCGAAGTTCCGGTTGCCCTCGATGCGCTCCTCGGACAGCCGCACATCGCGGCCCTGGGCGGCCATCGCGGCCAGGGTGAAGCGGAATGCGTCGGTGCCGAACTGATCCATGATCTGAAGCGGATCCACCACGTTGCCCTTCGACTTCGACATCTTTCGCCCTTCCGCGTCACGCACGAGGGCGTGCATGTAGACGTGGTGGAAGGGCACCTCGCCCATCACTTTGAGCCCGAACATCGCCATCCGCGCCACCCAGAAGAAGATGATGTCGAAGCCGGTGACGAGGACCGAGGTCGGGTAAAAGGTCTTGAGCTCGGGAGTGGTGTCCGGCCAGCCGAGCGTGGAGAACGGCCAGAGCCCGGACGAGAACCACGTGTCGAGCACGTCCGGATCCTGGCGGAGGGCCCCGCCGCACGTCGGGCAGGCGGTGAGGTCGGTGCGGGAGACGTAGACCTCGTCGTCCTTGTCGCAGTGCCACGCGGGGATGCGGTGTCCCCACCAGAGCTGGCGCGAAACCGGCCAGTCGCGGAACTGCTCCATCCAGTGGTAGTAGGTCTTGACCCAGCCGCGCGGGATGATCTTGATCTTGCCCGAGCGCACCGCCTGGATGGCGGGCTCGGCGAGGGGCTTGATCCGCACGTACCACTGCTTGGAGACCAGCGGCTCCACCACCGTCTTGCACCGGTAGCAGACCCCCACCGCGTGGCGATAGGGCTCGATGTGGTCGATGAGCCCCAGCGCCTGCATGTCCTCCACGATGCGCTTTCGGCACTCGAAGCGGTCGAGGCCGGCGTACTTCCCTGCCACCGCCGTCATCTTCCCGTCGAAGCCGATGACGGTGCGCACGGGCAGGTTGTGGCGCTTGCCGATCTCGAAGTCGGTGGGGTCGTGGCCGGGCGTCACCTTGATCACGCCGGTGCCGAACTTCGGGTCCACCGCCGTATCGGCGACGACCTGGATCGAGATGCTGCCCTCGACCGAGGGGATGTCGAGGGTCTTGCCCACGTACTTCCGATAGCGCCGGTCCTTGGGGTGCACGGCGACCGCGGTGTCGCCGAGCTTGGTCTCGGGACGCACGGTGCCGAGAGTGAGAGGCCCGTACTTGATGTAGACGAACTCGCCGTCGCGCTCCTCGCGCTCCACCTCGAGATCGGACAGCACGGTCTGACAGCGCGGGCACCAGTTGACGATGTAGTCGCCGCGGTAGATGAGGCCCTCGTCCCAGAGGCGCACGAAGACCTCGCGCACCGCCGCGGAGAGCCCCGCGTCCATGGTGAAGCGCTCGCGGTCCCAGTCGCAGGACGCGCCGAGACGCTTGAGCTGCTTGACGATGGTGCCGCCCGACTCTTCCTTCCACTTCCACACGCGAGCCAGGAAGGCCTCGCGCCCGAGGTCTTCCTTGCTCTTGCCGTCCTCGACGAGCTGCCGCTCCACGACGTACTGGGTGGCGATGCCGGCGTGATCGGTGCCGAACTGCCAGAGCGTGGTGTAGCCGTCCATCCGCTTGTAGCGGATGAGGATGTCCTGGATGGTGAAGTTGAACGCGTGCCCCATGTGGAGGAAACCGGTGACGTTCGGCGGGGGGCAGACGATGCAGAATGGCTTGCCGGTGGCCTGAGGGTCCACGCGGAAGTATCCCCGCCGCTCCCACTCGGCGTACCACTGCGGCTCCACGCGGGTGGGATCGTAGCGGTCGGAGATTTCCGTCATATTATCGCGTCATTGTAGCACGGGCGCGGCGCCGGCCAGCCGCCAGCCGGTGCCCTGGCGGCTCCACAGGAGGGACCATGGGCGCAGCGTGAAGATGCCGGCGCCGCCGCGCTCGTCGGTGGCGGCCACCACAACGGTGCTCGGGGTGTCGGCATTCGCCACGTCGCAGGCCGGCTCCGGCACCAGGCGCTCGGGCAGTCGCGCGCGCAGGGTCGGGTCGGGGACCAGCTCGGCAAGGGCGCGCCGGTCGCCGGACTCGACCGCAGCAAAGAAACGGGTGACATCGCGAGCGAGGTCACGGTGCCAGGCGTTGAACGTGCGGCGGCGCGCGCTCGTGATGGTGTCCGTGGCCGCCGCGTGACGGAGCACCTCCTCCTGCTCGGCCTGTCCGTCGCATCCCGGCTTCCAGCCCGGGTAGTGCAGCTCATAGCGAAGGACAATCTCGCCCGCGGCCACGCGCCAGCTCACCACGTCGAGCCCCGCGGGGAAGGCCTCCTCCGTGCTCCACACGCGCGCGAGGCCGCCGCCGCTCACGCGCCAGATCTCCAGGCGCAGAGGGTAGCGTCCGGAAGGGCCGGGCGGGCCCACCCATGCCAGCGCGAGCTGAGGCGAGCCGCCGCGTGTGGCCGGCCACGGAAACGCCTCGGGCGCGCCCGGGTGGGTGATGGTGCGCGCGAGCGCGGCGTCCGCCCCGGTGCCGGTGAACACCCGCACCGAGCCGGGACCCTCGACGCCGGTGAGGCCGTACAGCGCCACCGTGACCGCCCGCCGGCCCTCGCCGCCCACCCGCAGCACGCGAAAGCGCGCGCCGCCCCACGCCGAGTTGAATCCCTCCAGACGGTCCTGGATGATGTCGGGCGCCGCGAAGAACCCCCCGACGCTGAGGCTCGCGAGGATCTCCTCGTCGACGAGGCGATAGAGGGCGGCGACGGCGTCCTCGGCGGGAGAGGGGCCGACCCGCGCGGCGAGGGCCCGGAAGCTCTCCAGCCCGTCCCCGGCGGCGGCGGGCCCCGCGACCAGCACGAGGGCGGCGACCAGCCGCGCGACCGGACGTGCCGTTCCCCTCATCACCTCATCGTACAATGGGGTCCGATGGGTCGCATCATCGACCGGTACGTCCTCCGGGAGCTGCTCCCCCCGTTCGTCATGGGCGTGGCGGTCTTTACCTTCTTTCTGGTCATCGATCGGATCTATCACCTCACCGACCTCGTCATCACCAAGGGCGTGCCCTTCCTGCTCGTGCTGGCGCTGCTCGGCTTCACCCTGCCCTCGTTCCTTGCCCTCGCACTGCCGATGGCGCTGCTCGTCGCCGTCCTCATCGTGGGCGGCCGCCTTGCCGCCGACGCGGAGGTGACCGCGTTCAAGGCCACGGGGGTGAGCCCCCTGCGGCTACTGCGGCCCTTCCTCGCCGCGGGCCTGGTGGTCACCGTCCTCGTCGCGCTCCTCACGCTCTGGCTCGCCCCGCTGAGCAATCGCGCGTTCCACCAGCAGCTGTTCAAGATCCTCCAGTCACGCGCCGCCACCGGCCTCAAGGAGCGCATCTTCAGCGCCTCCTTCGGGCAGTTCACCATCTACGTGGAGGAGGTTAGCCCCTCGCAGGTGGCGCTCAAGGGCCTGCTCGTGTCCGACGAGCGCAACCCGGAGGTCTCCCGCGTGGTCATCGCGCGGGAGGGCCGGCTCCTCACCGACGAGGAGCAGGGCCGCATCACCCTGCGCTTCCTCGATGGACAGATCACCGAGACCGCCGTGGCGGACGCACGCCGTTCGCGTTTCACCGACTTCAGCCTCTACGACCTGAACCTGCCGCTGGAGTCGCCCCTGACTGGCGCCTCGGCGAAGGACAAGCCCGAGCGGGATCTCCCCACCGGCACCCTCCGGGGGGAGGCGCGCGCGCTCGCCGCCCAGGGGCAGCTCACGGCGCCCCACTACGTGGAGTTCCACAAGCGCTTCGCCCTGCCCGGGGCCGCGCTCGTGTTCGTGCTGGTGGGATTTCCGCTGGGCATCCGCGGCCATCATCGCGGCGCCGCCGGCCGCGGCATCGCCCTCGCCGCCAGCCTGGGCGTCGTCGTCGCCTACTACCTCGTCTTCACGACGCTGGAAGGCCCGGCCCTCCGGGGCCGCATTCCCGCCGCCTTCGCGATGTGGCTGCCCAACCTCCTGTTCCTCGTCGCGGGGCTGGCGCTCATGTGGGCGACGACCGCAGGGCTGCCCACGGGCTGGACGCACCGGCTCTGGCGCGTCCGCGACGGCGTCCGCGCCCGCGTCGCGACGCTGCCGCTCCCGCGACGGCGGGCGGGCGCGGCCGAGGCTCCCCTCCGGCGGGCACGCGCGTCCACCTTCATCATCGACCGCTACTTGCTCCGCGAATACGTGAAGTTCCTGGGCGTTGGTCTCGCCATCTGCGCGGTGCTGTTCGTGGTCGTCGACCTCCTGCAGACGCTCGATCGGTTCCTGCGCGTCAAGCCCTCGCTGGTCTACATCCTCCTGCACTTCGTCTATCGCCTGCCCGGGGCCCTCTACGACGGGCTGCCCATCGTCGTGCTGATGGCCACTGTGTTTCTCTTTCTCTCGCTCACCCGCGCCCATGAGCTGGACGCGCTGAAGGCGGCGGGGGTGAGTCTGTACCGAGTGAGCGTGCCCGTACTGCTCTTCGCGGCGCTCCTGAGCCTGGGGGCGGGCCTGTTCCAGGAGACGGCGCTCCCCGTCATCAACGCGTGGGCGGACGAGGTGGACCGGGTGAAGATCCGTGGGAGCCTGCCCCGCCACCTCCAGAAGCGGAATCAGCTCTGGTATCGCTCCAGCGAGACGCGCTTCTGGCGGATGGAGCTGCTCGACCCCGTCGATCGCTCGATCGACGGGCTTCTCGTCCTCGAGGTGGACGCGAACTTTCAGCTGGTGAGCCGTCTGGACGCCCGCAAGGCGCGCTTCACCACCGCGGGGTGGGACCTGTCGGGGGGATTCGTCCGGCAGGTGGTGACGGGCTCGAAGATGGAGTCGCGCGCCTTCGACCGCCTCACCATCCGGATGCCGGAGCACATCGAGGACTTTACCAACGTGCAGAAGTCGCCCAGTATCATGAGCTTCCGCGAGCTGCGCGCCTACGTCGTGAAGCTGCAGGAGACCGGCCACCGCGCCGGCAAGTACATCGTCGAGCTCTACTCCAAGCTCTCCTTCCCGCTCATCCACCTGATCATGGCGCTGGTCGCCATTCCCTTCGCCTTGATCTCGCCCCGCAGCGGCGGCCGCGCGCTGGGCATCGCCATCGCCATCCTGATCTCGGTGGGCTACTGGCTCGTCCACTACATGGCGCTGGCCTTCGCCAAGGCCGACCTGCTGCCGCCCTTCCTCGCCGCCTGGACCGCTAATATCGTCTTCGCCGGCCTCGGCACCGCCCTCTTCCTGAGGGCTCGCACCTAACCCTCAGGCCGCAGAATCTCCGACGGCGCTCGTCCGCGAGCGACGCCGAAGGCGGAGCCCTCCCACGAATACGGGAGAGTGCAGCGGAGAGCGCAGCCGGGGGCGGGGCGTTCGCGGCGAATGCTGTACTGAGCAAGCGAGCGCCCCGCCCCCGGCTGCGCTCTCCGCTGCACTCGCGACCTTACTCGCGTGAAGGAGCTACCGCCCCTCGCTCAGCTGCCGCAAGACCTCCTCCAGGCGTTTCTGCTCCACGCCGTACGCCGCCCAGTCACCGCGGCGCACCGCCTCCTGCCCCTTCTGCCAGGCCTCCCAGGCGCGCTGAGCCAGGGCCCGCGACGAGGCGTCCAGCGCCGGCAGCGGCGCGCCCGCGACCGCTCCCGGTCGCGGCGACTCGTCCCCGCGCACCCGCGCCCCGAAGACGCGGGCGAGCGCCTGCTCCAGCGTGGGCTCCATGGCGATCGCGTTGCCATACGCCACGATGACCCGGCGCAGCTCGGGGAGCGCGCCCTGCTCGGTCGCGGACAGATAGAGGGGCTGCACGTAGATCAGCGACTGGTCGATGGGGATGGCGAGGAGCGATCCGCGGAGCACGCGCGAGCCCTGCTGGTTCCAGAGGGAGAGCTGCTGGGAGATGACCGGGTCCTGGTCGATGCGCGCGTCGATCTGGCGGGGGCCGTACACGAGCTTCTGCTTGGGGAAGTTGTAGACGACGATGCTGCCGTAGTTCGGCGCGTCCGCCCGCCCGACCATGATGGCGATCATGTTGTCGCGCCGGCTCGGGTTGAAGGCGCCAAGGAGCGCGAACTCCTCCCGGGGCTCGCCGGGCAGTCGCATGACCGTGTAGTAGGGCTCCATCTCGGTCGCCGCCGCCGTCCGGCCGTCCTGCGGCCGACGCGGGATGGTCCAGAGGTCCTCCTTGTTGTAGAAGACCTGCGGATCCTCCATGTGGTAGGTGGCGTACATCTGCATCTGCAAGGTGAAGAGGTCCTCGGGATACCGGATGTGGGCCTGCAGGTCCTTCGGCATCTCCACGAGGGGCCGCAGCAGGCCGGGGAAGGCCTTGCCGTAAGTCCGGGCGATGGGGTCGTCCGGGTCGGCGATGTAGTAGGTCACCGAGCCGTGGTAGGCGTCCACCGTCACCTTCACCGAGTTCCGGATGTAGTTGCCCACCCCCCGCACCGGCTGGGCGAACGGATAGCGGTCGCTGACCGTGTAGCCGTCGACCATCCACACCAGCCGGCCGTCCTCGGTGACGACGAGGTACGGATCCCGGTCGAAGCGCACGAACGGCGCGGCCTGCCGCACCCGGTCGCGGATGCTCCGGTAGATCATGATCCGGCTCTCCGACGTGAGGTCGTTGGAGAGGAGGATCTTGAACTCGCCGAAGCGGGCCGCGAAGGCGAGCTTCCGCAGCAGCGAATCCACCGGGACCCCGCCCCGGCCGGCATACTGGCTGTAGACGTTCTGGTCGCCCGAGGGGTAGTCAAGCTCGGGCGACTGGGTGCGGACGAAGGCGTAGTCGTTGCCCGACTCCCCGTAGTACATCTCCGGCCGGGTGATCTTGGGGAACCCCGATGCCACCGGAGGGATGTCCTTGACGAAGAACTCGGGCAGCCCCTCCGGGCTGATCCGGTTCACCGGCCCCACCACCAGGCCGTAGCCGTGGGTGTAGGTCAGGTGCTCGTTGATCCAGTTCTGCTGCTGACCGGGCAGATGCCGGTAGGACAGCTCCCGGGGCGACAGCATGACCTGGCGATACTCGCCGTTGATGGTGTAGCGGTCGTTGTCCACGTCGAGGAACTTGTAGTAGGTGCGAATCTCCTGAAGCTGCCCGTACGTGGTGAGGAGCGGCCGGTGGTCCCACAGGCGGATGTTCTTGATGGTGAGGACGTTCTTGTCGAGCGCCGACGCGTTGAGGCTCTCCTCGACGGGGAAGTCCTTCTCCTGGACGCGGTCGAGCCCGAACGCGTGCCGGGTCATGCGGATGTTGTGCTGGATGTACGGGCGCTCGAAGACGATCTCGTTCGGCTTCACGCGCAGGCGCTGTAGGGCGGCGGGGTACAGGGCGAGGCCGCCGACCCACACCACCACGAGCACCACCAGGCCCGCCACCGGGAAGAGCCAGCCGGGCCGGCTCATCTGGACCAGGCACGCCGCCGCGCAGAGCAGAGCGAGCGCGGTGAGCACGTTGTACACGGGCAGCGCGGCGTTGACGTCCGCGTAGGAGGCGCCGAAGACGGCCCCGCGGCTCGAGTAGAGGAGATCGAAGCGGTCGAGCCAGAAGCCGATCGCGCGGAGAACGAGGAGAAGCGCCCCCAGCGCGAGGAGGTGTGTGCGCGCGGCGGCGGCGAGGCGGGGCCCGCGCGCGGTGAGGACCAGGCTCCGCTGGAGCACGTAGACGGCGGCGGTGAGGACGAGCGTGCCTGCGGCCAGCGCGATGCCCCACCCGTAGAGAAGGCGCCAGAGGGGCAGCTCGAAGAAATAGAAACCGAGATCGCGTCCGAAGATGGGATCGACCCGCCCGAACGGGGTCGCGTTCAGGAACTCGATGAGGGTGTCCCACGCTCCACTCGCACGCGCGCCGGAGATGAAGGCGATCACGGCGGTGACGGGCACGAGGAAACGTCGGACCAGCGGCTCGATGCTCGCCCGCCCGGGCAGCCCCAGCTGATCCTCGAGCTCCCAGAGCACGTCCGGCGGCGCGGTGCGCGCGGCGATCCAGAGATTGGCGAAGAGGAAGACCCACACCGCCAGGCCCAGGCCGAGCACCAGCCAGCCCCGGAGGGTCAGAACGGCGGTGAAGACCTGGGGGTACCCGACCTCATGGAACCAGAGCCAGTCGGTGTAGAGAGGGACCGCCTGGCCCACGATTCCCAGGACGAGGAACGCGAGGAGGAGCCAGATCGCAGGCCGCGGACGCTGTCCGTTCGCCACCTAGACCCTCAGGGGCTCCTCGCGGAAGCGCCGCTCAGAGTCCAGCGTCGTCCCGTAAATCCTTGACGCGGTCCGTGCGCTCCCACGTGAACTCTGGCTCGGTGCGCCCGAAGTGTCCGAACGCCGCGGTCTTCTTGTAGATGGGCCGCCGCAGGTTCAGGTACTTGATGATGCCGGTGGGCGTGAAGTCGAAGTGGCGCCGCACCATCTGCTCGAGCTTCGCGGTGGGCACCTTGCCGGTGCCGAAGGTCTCGACCATGATCGACACGGGGTCGGCGACGCCGATGGCATAGGCCACCTGCACCTGCGCGCGCTCGGCGAGGCCCGCCGCCACGATGTTCTTGGCAACGTGGCGCGCCATGTAGCACGCCGACCGGTCCACCTTCGTCGGATCCTTGCCCGAGAACGCGCCGCCGCCATGCGGGCACGAGCCTCCGTAGGTGTCGACGATGATCTTTCGCCCGGTGAGGCCGGTGTCGCCCATGGGACCGCCGGTCACGAAGCGGCCCGTTGGGTTGATGTGGTAGACGATCTTCTTCGGCTCGATGAGATTCGCGGGAATGGTCGGCACAATGACCTTCTCGACGATGTCCTGGCGGATCTGCTCCAGCGTCACCTCGGGGCTGTGCTGCGTGGAGATGACCACCGTCTCCACCGCCACCGGCTTGCCGTCGGCGTAGCGCACCGACACCTGGCTCTTCCCGTCCGGACGGAGATAGTCCAGCTCGCCGCGCCGGCGCACCTGCGACAGGCGCTGCACGAGCCGGTGCGACAGCATGATGGGCAGCGGCATCAGCTCCGGAGTCTCGGTGCACGCGTAGCCGAACATCAGGCCTTGGTCACCGGCGCCGAGATTGTCCACGCCCATGGCGATGTCGCCCGACTGCTCGTCGATGGCGGTGATCACGCCGCACGTCTCGAAGTCGAAGCCGAACTTGGCGCGCGTGTAGCCGACCTCGCGGATGGTCTCGCGGGCCACCTTGGGGATGTCCACGTAGCAGGACGTGGTGATCTCGCCCGCCACCACGACGAGGCCCGTGGTGAGCAGGGTCTCGCAGGCCACCCGGCCGGTGGGATCCTGGGTCAGGATCGCGTCCAGCACCGCGTCGGAGATCTGGTCGGCGATCTTGTCCGGATGGCCTTCCGTGACCGACTCGGATGTGAACAGGTGCTCCTCACGCGCCATCATGCTCCTCCATGTGATTTCGATCGTACTCACGGCACGTTAGCACACCCCCCTGGAGGGCTCAAGCGGAAAACCCCCTCACGCCGATACGAGCGTCCGCAGCGTCACTGCGATCCGCAGCTCGCGCGTCTCGCCGGGCGCCAGGCGCAGGGGCCAGCACCAGAGTATCGCCGAGCCCTGATAGATGCGCTCGAGCCCCGCCTCGGAGAGCGACACCGTTTCCACGGGCGCCCACGCGCAGTCGGCGGCCTCGGGGGAGGCGAGCGTCAGCTCCACGCCGATCCATTCATCGACCATCACGAGCTCGCGCTCTTCCGAGCGCGCCCCCCGCCCGCCCAGGGAGGGATGACCAGGAAGGCGGAAGTACCGTCCGCGGGCGTCGCCCGCCGTGAGGGCGAGGTTCCATTGCACGCCCCAGCGCGCGTCGAGCGGCTCGGCCCCGCGCCACGTCAGCCGGTACGACACGCTGAGCCGCGCGGCGTCGCCGTGCAGACGCACCGCCTTGTCCAGCGCGAGGGGCGTCGCCGCCCCCGCCGCCGCGCTGAAGGTAACGGTGAGCGCGTCGGGCTCTTCCCGCACCTCATGCGTCATCTCCACGGCGCCGAACGCCAGCGCCGCCGCCGTCCACGGATTCAACGCGTCCACCGGCTCGCCCACCCGCAGCAGGCCCTCGCGCAGCGAGGCGCGACGAAGCCCGTCGTACGCGAGGAGCCGATCCAGTCCCACCTCCTTCGCGGCGAGCCGGTCGTGGATGCTGCGCGCCTGGTCAGAGTCGGCGGGGGCCGCGCGCGCGGCCTGGGTGATGCGCGCGTGATAGGCCTCGCGGCGGCGGGTCAACACGTCTGCCACGTCGAGGGCGCGCGGGCGGAAGGCCAGCTCGGTCAGGGCGCCGCCGGCGTGCGGGCAGAGGGTGGCGGTGATCTCGCGGCTCCACAGGCGAAGCTCGACGCGCCCCGCGGCATTGTCCGCGCTCTCCTCCCAGCCCAGGGCGGCCTGCCCCTCCGCCGCGGCGAGCCGTGCCTCCCCCTCGATCAGCGCGGACCGCACCGCGCGGCGCAGATGCGGCAGATAGCAGCCGCCGAAGACGCCGTGCCAGTAGGCGTCGTTGGCCTGTCCGCGCCAAAGCCGCTCCCGCGCGTCGAGGAGACGAGCGTCGCCCGGCCGGATTGCCAGCGCGGCCTCGATGCGGCGTGAGAGACGGAGCATCCGCCAGTAGGCGTCACCCACCTCGGGATACTTCACGAGGAACCCGCGCCACGACCCACCCCGCAGGAGCCGGGCGAGGCCCGCGCCGTCAGGCAGCGCCTTGAGCCGCTCGCGCGCGGCCTCGACCTCCTCGGCGGCGGGAGCAGGCAGCGACCATTCGCCCATCTCGGTGTAGGAGGCCGTCGGCAGGTAGATGCGCCCCCGCGGGGGCTGCGAGTCGAGGATCCGCGAAAAGGTGGAGACGCGGAGCCAGGAAGCCCCCCGGAGCGCGTCGAGGAAGCGGCGCAGCCAGCCTTCCTCGTAGACGAGGCGGTTGGTCCCCGGCCAGACTCCGAACTTCTCGCCGTCGTCGACCAGGGTGATGCTCCCCGCTCCGCGCCGGGTCGCGAGATACGCCATCGTCTCCGCCGGCTCCGCGAACGGTACGAGATATCGGAGCCGCTCGCTGATGGGAAACACCGCCACCGCGGCGCCCTGGTCCTCGGTGAGGTAGTAGCCGCCGAGCGTCTCGGGGTCAAGCCCGGCAAGCGCGAAGTGGTGGTCGTCCACCACCACGTACTCCACTCCCGCCGCGCGCAGGGCGCGCGGCAGCTGCGGCTCCCACACCCGCTCCGCCAGCCACATCCCGCGGGGCGTCACCCCGAAGCTCGCGCGGAGGAACTCGGTGAGCCGCTGCACCTGCCCCACCTTGTCGGTGTCGGGCAGCATGGGCAGGATGGGCTCGTAGAAGCCGCCGGTGAGGAGCTCCACCTGGCTGCGGGCGGCCAGCACGCCGAGCAGGTCGAAGGTCGGCGCCGCATGCTCGCGCAGCCAGGCGAGCAAGCTGCCCGAGCAGTGCACGGTGAGACGCACGTCCGGCTCGTCCCGGAGCACCTCGAAGAAAGGATGATAGGCGGAGGCGGCGGCGTCTGCGACGACCCCGTCGAAGTTACCGGCGGGCTGGTGATTGTGGACGCCGAAGAGGAAGTGCAGCTCGGCGCCCGCGGCCTCGTCTGGCGCGGTCACTCCCGGCCCAGGTCCCGGTGCCGCACGAGCGGGGCCAGGCCCAGGCCCTCGAGGAAGCCGCGGAGCGCCTCTACGAACGCGACCGAGCGATGCTTGCCGCCGGTGCAGCCGAGCGCGATCGTGAGATACGCCTTGCCCTCGCGCTGATACAGGGGGAGCAGGAAGCGCACGAGCTCCTGCAGGCGCTGCAGGAGCTCCCGGCTCTCCGCGTGGGAGAAGACGAAGTCCGTCACCTCCCGGTCGCGCCCGTCGTGGGCGCGCAGGGCCTCCACGAAGTGGGGGTTGGGCAGGAAGCGCAGGTCGAAGACGAGGTCCGCGTCCACGGGGATGCCGTGCTTGAAGCCGAAGGACACGAGGGAGACGGTGAGACTCTCGCGCTGCCGGGGGGTCGCGTACATGCCGACGAGCCGGTCCTTGAGCTGGTGCACGGTGAGCGCCGAGGTGTCGAGGATCTGGTCGGCGGCCTCACGGAGATGGGCGAGCGCCTTGCGCTCGGCGCGGATGCCGTCGAGCACGTTGCCCTCGCCGGCGAGAGGGTGGCGCCGCCGGCTCTCGTGGTAGCGGCGCACGAGGATCTCGTCGGCGGCTTCCAGGAAGAGCACCTCGGGCGCGTGCCCCGCCGACCGGAGAGCGGCGAGGATCTCCAGCAGATGCTCGAGGTACTCGCCCTCGCGGACATCCACCCCGAGCGCGATGTTCTTGATCTCGCGGCTCGAATGCGCGCAGAGCTCCGCGAAGGTCGGAATGAGGGTGGTGGGCAGGTTGTCCACGCAGAAGTAGCCGAGGTCCTCGAAGCACTTGATCGCGTGGCTCTTCCCCGCCCCGGACAGCCCGGTGATGATGACGAAGCGCAGGGAATCCGGCGGTGGCGCGCTCATGCCACCGGCTCGATCAGGGCGTAACCGCCGCCGCGCCGCCGGTAGAGGACGTTCACCGCCTCGGTGCGCGCGTTGGTGAACGCGAAGAACGGCTCGCGACTGAGGCCGAACTGCTCGAGCGCCTCCTCCACCGACATGGGCTTGACCGGGACCCGCTGGATCTCCAGGACGGGGGCAGTGTCGCCGTCGGCGCCCATCGAGGCCAGGCCCTTGCGGGCCGGCTTGCGGGCGTGGACACGATCCTTGAGCTCGCGCACCTGGCGGGTCAGGGCGGCGAGGGCCGCGTCCACCGCGGCGGCGAGGTCCAGGGCGGTCTCCTCACTGCGGAACGTGTGGTGCTTGGCGCAGAGCGTGATGGCGGCGGTCCGCCGGTTCCGCTCGCGGGTGAGCATCACCCGCGCCTCGACCGCCTTGGGCGCGAGGGGAGCGAGCTTCGCGACACGCTCCTGCACGTGCGCCCGGTACGTCGCCGAGATGGTCAGGCCGCGCGCGCTGATCAGCACCTGCATGGCCGGGGCCCGGGTCTCAGCGCTTCTTGGGGGCCATCCTGCGCTGGTGCGAGGGCAGAATCCCGAGCTCCTCGCGATACTTGGCCACCGTCCGGCGCGCGATGGTGAGCCCCTTGCCGTGCAGCGTCTTGGCGATGTCCTGGTCGGAGTACGGCTTACCCGGGTCCTCCCCCGCCACCAGGTCCTGGATGGTCTTCTTCACCGACACCGACGAGACGACGTCGCCGCTGGTGGAGGCAATGCCGCTGTGGAAGAACCACTTGAGCTCGTAGAGCCCCTGCGGCGTCTGGATGTACTTGTTGGTGGTGACGCGGCTGATGGTGGACTCGTGCATGCCGATGTCCTCGCCGACGTCGCGGAGGGCGAGGGGCTTCAGGTACGACAGGCCGCGGTCGAAGAAGTCGCGCTGGAATTTCACCAGGCTCGTGGCGACCTTCCGGAGCGTCCGCTGCCGCTGCTCCACGCTCTTGATCAGCCACAGCGCGGAGCGGAGCTTCTGCTCCACGAACTGCTTGTCCTCCCCTGCGGAGCCCCGCAGGAGCGTGCGGTAAAGCGAGTTGACGCGGAGGCGGGGGATGCCCTCCTCATTGAGCACGACCACGTAGTCGTCGCCGATCTTCTGCAAGGTGACATCAGGCGCGATGTAGCGGGAATCGACCACGAGGAACCGCCGGCCCGGTTTCGGCTCGAGGCCCTGGATCTCCTCCACGGATTCCATGATCCGGTCCAGGGGCAGCTTCAACGCGCGCGCGATCTCCGGATAGCGCCGACGCTCGAGATCCTCCATGTGCTTCTCGACGATCTCCACCGACACGGGATCCGGCTCGGCATCCGCCCGCAGCTGCAGGAGCAGGCACTCCTGGATGCTCCGCGCCGCCACCCCCGAGGGGTCGAACCCCTGGACGAGGATGAGAACCTTGTCGACCTCGTCCACCGGGCGGCCGAGCTGCTCGGCGATCTCGGCGGGCTCCGCGCGGAGATAGCCGTCCTCGTCGAGGTTGCCGATGATGGCCTCGCCGATGGCGACGAGGATGGGATCGTCGGTGGCCATCCGGAGCTGCTCCCCGAGATGGTCGGTGAGCGAGGTCTCCGTGCGACCGAGGTTCTCGAAGGGCAGGTCGTCGCGCTCCTCGGTCGAGACGGGCGTGCGCTCCTCCGGCCCGTCGTCGAACATCGCCTGGTTGATGTCGAAGGGAAGGTCGTCCGAGCGCTCCCCGTCGACCGTGCTCGCCTCCTTGGTGGGCGCCTCGCTGGGCGGCGGCACGAGATCGGGCGCTTCCGGTCCCTGCTCGGCCTCCGTGGTGGGTTCCTGGGTGTCGGTCTGCACCTCTTCGAGGAGGGGGTTTTCCTTCAGCTCCTGCTCGACGACCTCCTTGAGCTCGAGGGTCGAGAGCTGGAGCAGCTGGATGGCCTGCTGGAGGAGCGGCGTCATCACGACGCGCTGGCTGAGACGCTGGACCAATCGCATGGGTCAGGGGCTCCGGCGCGGCCTCAGAGCGAGAATTTCTCGCCCAGATAGATCTCGCGCGCCCGCGGATTGCCGGCAAGCTCGTGCGCGGTGCCGGCGGCGAGGATCTGACCGTGGTAGAGGATGTATGCGCGGTCGGTGATGGCGAGCGTCTCGCGCACATTGTGATCGGTAATGAGGACGCCGATCCCCCGCTCGCGCAGCCGCGCGATGATCTCCTGGATGTCGCCGATGGCGATGGGGTCGATACCGGTGAACGGCTCGTCGAGGAGCAGGTAGCGGGGGTTGGTGACGAGCGCTCGCGTGATCTCGAGCCGGCGGCGCTCGCCGCCCGACAGCGTGTAGGCCTTGTGGCGGGCCAGCGGCGTGAGGTCGAGCTCGGCGAGGAGCACCCGAAGGCGGGCCATTCGCTCCTGCTCGGTGAGGTCCATGGTCTCGAGAATGGCGAGCAGGTTCTCCTCGACGCTGAGCTTGCGGAACACCGACGACTCCTGAGGCAGGTACCCCATCCCCAGGCGGCAACGCTGGTACATGGGCCGGTCGGTTATGTCCTCACCCTCGAGGAAGATGCGTCCGCCCTCCGCGCGGAGGAGCCCCACGATCATGTAGAAGGACGTCGTCTTCCCCGCCCCGTTGGGCCCGAGCAGGCCCACGATCTCCCCGCGCTGGATGTCGACGCTGACGCGGTCGACCACGACACGATTGCGAAAGCGCTTCACGAGACCCTGGGCAACGAGACCTTCCATGGGCGACTCATTGCTCCTTGCAGGGGGCGCCCGCGGCGGGCCGAGTGGCGGCGGCCTCGCCCTCGCGCCGCGGGTAGAAGACGCCCTTGACGCGCCCCTGCGCACCCGCCTCGACGAGGCTGCGGTCCTCGGCGATGAAGATCGTGATCCGGTCCCCCGTCACCACGTTCTCGTCCTCCCACACGCGCGCGTCGCCGATGAGGATCATCTTCTGTTCGGCATCGTAGTACTCCGCCCGCTGGGCGGTGCCCGTCCGGCAGTTGCGGGTGATGATCCGCACCGTTCCCGTCGACACCGTGCGCATGACGCGATCACCGCCCGCGTCGAGGTACACCTCCATGCGATCCGCGTACTGGGTGGAGTTGTTGTGGCGCGCGATCACGTTGCCGGTGAAGATGACGAGCCCCTCCTTCTGGTTCGACTCGAGGCGGTCGGCTTCCACGTCCACGGGCTGCGGGGGATTGACGCCGCGCTTCGCCGCCGGCGCGGGCGTCGCCGCCACCTTCCCAGGCGCGCCCTTCGGCGCGGACTCGGGACGGGCGGCCGGGTCCGCGGGCTGCGGGCGCCGACTCTGCGCCGCTCCGGCGGTGGGGGCGAGCCCCAGCAGCCAGAGACTCAGCGCCGCGAGCGCGGCCCAGCGTCTCATCGGCTAACCGGCGGCGCCCCAGCGGGGGGCCGGTCCTCGACGTCGGGCGCCGCCGCCTTGCCGCCCCCGAAGGTCGCGCGGATCCGACCCCTGATCTGGGTGGTCCGCTCGCCGACGCGCGCGTCGAGCCCCGTTCCCTTCACCACCGCCCCCTTGTCGTAGACGGTGACGGGCTCATCCGTCCAGGCGCGCCGGTTGTCGGCGTCCCAGCGGAGGCGCGACGTCTCGAGCCGCATGCCGTCGCTCGACACGAGCACCACGTTGCCCTTGAGCATGACGTCCTTGGTCGCCTGCACCAGCTCTCCCTCGTCGCCGGTGACCGTCCAGCTCCGCTCGGGCTCCTGGATCCGGATCCTGACCTTCCGCAGCACCGTCTTGCCGGCTTGCTCGTAGGCTTCGGCCTGATCTGCCTCGAGCTGCCAGCGCACACCGTCCTTCACATCCTCCTGGAGGTTGATCTCCTTGATCCGGTAGTCGGCCTTGCTCTGCGCCACTTCATCCCGCACGGGCTCGGCCCCCCGTCCACGCATCACGAGCACCCCCACGACCATCGCGACGAAGAGGGTGATGCTGACGAAGATGATGCGCGAGATCCGCTGGGTATGCAATTTCAGTACCACCCTAGCACACCTCAAAGCGAGGTAGCAATAAACTTCCGTGGCAACGCGCCAGGTTCAGCGTGACGCGGACATAGGCGGGGGCCAAGCCCTACGGGCGCCCAGGAGCATCTCGACCGCCTCGCGCACGGCGCCGCGTCCGCCGGCATGTCGGGACGTCCAGTGGGCGACACGGCGAACCTCCTGCGCGGCGTCGGCGGGGGCCAGCGCGAGTCCGGCGACACGGAGGAGCGAGAGGTCCGGCAGATCGTCCCCCATCGCCGCCACCTGACCGCGCGTCACGCCGAGGCGGCCGCACAGATCGTCGAGGCACCGATGCTTGTCATCCACACCCTGATGCACCTCGGCCACACCGAGCTCGGCCATGCGCCGGGTCACGGCGGCGGAGGCACGCCCCGAGATCACCGCCACCCCGAGCCCGGCACGGCGGGCCGCGACCAGCGCGAAGCCATCGCGCACATGGAAGCGCTTCACTTCCTCGCCCGCAGGGCCGTAGAGGAGCCGCCCGTCGGTGAGCACGCCGTCCACGTCGAGCACGAGGAGTCTGATCTTGGCGGCGCGCGAGGCGAGGGCGCGCGGGGTCACGCGATCTTGGACGAGAGGATGTCGTGGAGGTGAATGAACGCGGCGGGACGGCCCGCGTCGTCGACGATCACGAGGCTGGTGATCTGATGGGCCTCCATCATCGCCAGCGCGGCGGCGGCGAGGGCGTCGGCGTCGATGCGCTTCGGATTGCGCGACATGCATTCCCCCGCCCGCCGATCGAGCACGGGGCCGCCCGCGAGCTGCAGGCGCCGGAGATCGCCGTCGGTGATGATGCCCACGAGCCGGCCAGCCGCGTCCACCACCGTGGTCATGCCGCGCCGCTTGTCCGTCATCTCCTCGAGTACCTGCTTCATGGTCGCGCCCTCCGTGACCACGGGCACGGCTTCGCCGGCATGCATGAGGTCGCGCACTTTGACGAGCGCCCGCCAGCCCAGCGCCCCCGCCGGGTGTAGGGCGGCGTAGTCCTCGGGCCGCAGCCCGCGCAGATCGAGGAGGGCCATCGCGAGCGCGTCGCCCATGGCGAGGGCCGCCGTCGTGCTGGAGGTGGGCGCGAGGTTCATGGGGCAGGCTTCCTCCTGCACACCCACGTCGAGCACCACGTCCGCCTGCCGCGCCAGCGACGAGGCGGCGTTGCCGGTGAGGAGCACCACCGGGACGCTCAGCCGCTTGATCGCGGGCAGCACCGCGAGCAGCTCGTCGGTCTCGCCGGAGTTCGAGAAGACCACGGCCACATCCCCCTGGGCGACGATGCCCACGTCGCCGTGCACCCCTTCCGCCGGGTGCAGGAAGTACGCGGGTGTGCCCGTGCTCGCCATGGTCGCCGCCACCTTGCGCGCCACGTGGCTGGACTTGCCCATGCCGGTGACGATCACGCGGCCGCGGCAGCGATAGATCAGGTCGACGGCGGCAATGAATCGTTGATCGAGGCGCGCGGCGAGGGCGAGGACGCCTTCCGCCTCGAGACGGAGCACCCGCTCGGCAAGCGTGAGCAGGCGGGCCGCGTCCACTACCGCTTCTCCGCGGTCAGCCCCGCGCCGATGGCGCGCAGCTCGGCGAGGAGGCGGGGCAGGTCGTCGAGCCGCAGCATGTTGGGCCCGTCGGACAGCGGCCGGCCGTCGGGAAGGGTTCGATCCGGCTCCTCGTGCATCTCCATGAAGAGGGCGTCGATGCCGACCGCCACCGCGGCACGCGCGAGCAGGGGCACGTACTGGCGCTCGCCGCCCGACCGGTGGCCGAGCCCACCGGGCAGCTGCACCGAGTGGGTGGCGTCGAACACCACGGGGTAGCCTAGCTCGCGCATGATGGCCAGGCCGCGATAGTCCACCACGAGGTTGTTGTACCCGAAGCTCGTCCCCCGCTCGGTGAGGAGAATGTCGGTGTTGCCGGTGGAGGCGATCTTCTCCACCACATTGCTCATGTCCCGGGGCGCGAGGAACTGCCCCTTCTTCACGTTGACGGGCTTCCCGGTGCGGCCGCAGGCGAGCAGCAGGTCCGTCTGCCGGCAGAGGAACGCGGGGATCTGGAGCACGTCCAGCACCGCGGCGGCGGGCCCGACCTCGACGACGTCGTGAACGTCGGACAGCACGGGCAGCCCAGTCGCTTCCTTCACCGTCCGAAGTATCCGCAGCCCCTCGACGAGGCCCGGCCCTCGATACGAGGCGACCGACGAGCGGTTGGCCTTGTCGTACGACGACTTGTAGATGAACGGGACGCGCGCCGCCTCCGTGATGGCCTTGAGGCGCTCGGCCACCATGACCGCGTGCTTCTCGTTCTCGATCGCACAGGGGCCGCCGATGAGGACGAGTGGCGCACCCCCGCCGATCGTGATACGCCCGACCCGCACCGCTCGTGTCATGCGTCGCTAGCCGCTGCCCTGATGGTCCAGCGCCGCCCGGATGAACGCCGCGAACAGCGGATGGGGATCCCACGGACGGGACCGGAACTCGGGATGGAACTGCCCGGCCACGAACCACGGATGGTCGGGGAGCTCGACGATCTCCACCAGCTGCTTGCCCGGCCAGATTCCCGAGATGCGGAGCCCGCCCGTCTCGAGCCGCGGCAGATAGTCGTTGTTGACCTCGTAGCGGTGACGATGCCGCTCCTGGATGGCGCCCGCGCCGAAGATGCGCGACGCCACGCTCCCCTCGCTGAGGGTCACGGGGTAGAGTCCCAGGCGCATGGTGCCGCCCTTGTCGGTCACCCCGCGCTGGTCGGGCAGGAGATCGATGACGTTGTGCGCGGGTTTGGGATCGAACTCCGTGGAGTTGGCTCCGGCGAGCCCGCAGACGTGGCGCGCGTACTCGATCACTGCGCACTGCATGCCCAGGCAGATGCCGAAGTACGGCACGCGCTCCTCGCGCGCGTAGCGGATCGCCTGAATCTTCCCCTCGATGCCGCGATCACCGAACCCGCCGGGCACCAGGATACCGTCGAGCCCGGCCACGTGGCCGGCCACGCCTTCGCGCTCCATGCGCTCGGCGTCGAGCCACACCACCTCCACCGCCGCCTCGTGGGCGATGCCGCCGTGGGTGAGCGCCTCGTAGAGGCTCTTGTAGGAGTCCTTCACCTCGATGTACTTGCCCACCACCCCGATGCGCACGTGATGGCGCGGCGACTTGATCCGTCGCACGATCTCCTCCCAGCGCGCGAGGTCGGACGGCCGGTCGGGCAACCCGAGGAGGCGCACGACGCTTTCGTCCAGGCCCTGCTCGTGAAAGGCCAGCGGCACCTCGTAGATCGTGTCGACGTCGCGCGCGGACACCACCGCCTCCTCTTCCACATCGCAGAACAGCGCGATCTTGGACTTGATGGACGGGGTGAGCGGATGCTCCTTGTCGGTGCGGCAGAGGAGCACGTCGGGCTGGATTCCGATCGCCCGCAGCTCCTTGACCGAGTGCTGGGTCGCCTTGGTCTTGAGCTCGGAGGCGGCCTGGATGAAGGGCACCAGGGTCAGGTGGACGTAGATGACGTTCTCCTTGCCCACGTCCTTCTTGAACTGGCGCACCGCCTCCAGGAACGGCAGGCTCTCGATGTCGCCCACCGTGCCCCCGATCTCCACGATGACCACGTCCACCCCCGGGGTCACCTTCCGGATCGCGGCCTTGATCTGGTCGGTGATGTGCGGGATCACCTGGACGGTCCGTCCAAGGTAGTCGCCTCTTCGCTCGCGCTCGATCACGGTGCCGTAGATCTTGCCCGTGGTCATGTTGTTGTCGCGCGTCATCCGTGCCGAGGTGAAGCGCTCGTAGTGGCCGAGATCGAGGTCAGTCTCGCCCCCGTCGTCGGTGACGAAGACCTCGCCGTGCTGATACGGGCTCATGGTGCCGGCATCGACGTTGATGTACGGATCCATCTTCTGGAGCGTGACCCGGAAGCCCCGCGCTTCCAGCAGTGATCCGATGGAGGCCGCGGCCAGCCCCTTGCCGAGGGAGGAGATCACTCCTCCCGTCACGAACACGAATTTCGGGGTCACGCGGACTCTCCTTTCCGATATCGGGCACTCTCGCGCTTCACGAACTGCTCCTCGTCCCCCACACCGGTCGCCCGGCCGTCCAGACGGCGGTCCCGGAGGGCGCCAAGGGCCCGGCCCACCGCGGGCCCCCGCGGAATACCCGCGGCCAGGAGCTCCTCCGCGCCCAGGCCGGCCCGTACGTGCCGGCCCTCGCGCGCGAACCACAGGAGTCGCCGTCGGGCCGACGGGCTCCCCACGAGCCAGGCCGCGAGCAAGGTCTCCGTCGGCACCGCGCGGGCCGCGGAGGCGACGCGGCTGGGCGCCAGCCCCCGCGCGGCAAGCCGGCGCGCGAGCCGCGGGCCGCGCGTCATCGCCTCGGCGAGCCGGGCGCCGCGGCCGCCCCCGATGCCGAGGCGCGCGAGCGCGCGCCGGCTCACCGGCCGCGGCTGATCCACGAGGACGGCGAGGAACGCGACATCGATCGCGTCGGCGGTGAGCCCCGCGGCGCCCACGCCGGCGAGCAGCCGGCGCGCGGCCCGCAGCCGCTCCGGCCCGCGGGCGGCCGCGCGATAGCCGCGATCCCAGAGCCGGAAGGCACCCCAGCGGTGGAGCAGGGCGAGGGCCTGCCACCCCGTCGGCTCGCGGAGGATCGCGGCGACCTCCGCCTGAAGCCGCGGGCCGGACAGCGCGGGATAGGCCCGGGCGACCGCCAAGCGCAGCGCGCGGCGGCCGTGGGCGTCGAGGCGGAATCCCAGCCGGGCGATGTAGCGCGCGGCACGGAACACGCGCGTGGGATCCTCCACGAAGGACAGCGGCTGCAGGGGCGCCAGCCGGCGCCGATCCAGATCGCGCTGCCCGCCGGCGGCGTCCACGAGCCGGCCGAACCCGGCCGGCGCTAGCGCGATGGCCAGGGCATTGATGGTGAAGTCGCGCCGGAGCAGATCCTCGCCGAGCGGGGCGGCCTCGACGCTCGGCAAGGCGCCGGGCGCCGCGTAGCGCTCGCGCCGCGCGGTGGCGACGTCCACGCGCGGCAGTGCCGCTCCGTCCACCGTGCGCCCGTTCTCCACGGAAGCGGTGCCGAAGGCGCGGTGCACCGTCACCCGGCCGCGTACCTCGTCGCCCAGCCGCCGGGCGAAGGCGGGGCCGTCGCCCTCGACGACGAGATCGACGTCGAGGGGCCCGGCGTCGCGCAGGAGATCGCGCACGAAGCCACCCGCCGCCCACACCGCCACGCCCATCGCCTCCCCGAGCTTGCCCGCGAGTCGGAGCAGCCACGCCGCCGTCTCGCGCGAGGGCTCGCCCGGCTGCTCGAGCCGGTGCGCCACCGACAGCGCCGGACGGGCCCACGCCGCGGCACGCCCGTCCACGACCCCGACGAGCCGGCCTCCCTCGCGCACGAGGAGCATGGAGGTGCCCGCGAGGACGAGCCGGCGGACGACCACCTCGGGCGTGGACGGAGCGATCACCGGCACGTCGTGCCAGGCGATGTCCTGCGCGCGGACCCCGCCCAGGCCCCAGCGGGCGGCGCGCGCCAGCTCGGCCTGGCGCACCGCGACGCGCGATCCGAGGACCAGGACGTGGGCGTTCGCCCGCGCGGCGCGCGCCAGCGCGGCGCTCACGCCGAGCCCGCGCGGAACGATGGCGATGCGGCGGTCCATGAGGGCCGCGGCGCCGCCGTCCACCTGAGGGTATGTGTGACCGGCCTTGGCCATCACCCTCGCTCCGCTCGGGAACCCATCATGTATTCGCTCGCCTCGCCTTCGGCTGCGGCTCGCCCCTTCGCTCCGCTCGGAACCCCTCCTTCGTGTCCGCTCCCCTCGCCTTCGGCGGCGGCTCGCCCCCTCGCTCCGCTCGGAACCCCTCCTTCGTGTCCGCTCCCCTCGCCTTCGGCTGCGGCTCGCCAATCAACTGCCGCCTCGCCTTCGGCTGCGGCTCGCCCCCTCGCTCCGCTCGGAACCCCTCCTTCTTATCCGCTCGCCTCGCCTTCGGCTGCGGCTCGCCCCCTCGCTCCGCTCGGAACCCCTCCTTCTTATCCGCTCGCCTCGCCTTCGGCTGCGGCTCGCCCCCTCGCTCCGCTCGGAACCCCTCCTTCTTATCCGCTCGCCTCGCCTTCGGCTGCGGCTCGCCAATCAACTGCGGCGGACGACCCGTGTGGCGGGCGCGGGGGTGGAACTTTCGGTACATGTCCCGGACCACCGTGGAGGGCAAGTGGGTGTAGATCTGCGTCGTCGAGATGTCGGCGTGGCCGAGCATGGCCTGGACCGATCGGAGATCGGCGCCGCGCTCGAGCAGATGGCTCGCGAACGAGTGCCGCAACGTATGCGGCGAGACCGATGCGCGCAGGCCGGCCCGGCGCGCCGCCCGCTTGAGAATGCCCCACAGGCCCTGCCGTGACAGCGGCCGGCCACTCCGATTCATGAAGACCGTGCCCGGGTCGAGCCGCTTGAGCGCGGCGCGGCGCCCCGCCTCGAGATATCGCCGCACCCACTGCACGGCCTGGGCGCCGACCGGCACCAGCCGCTGGCGGCTCCCCTTGCCGGTGCAGACCACGTAGCCCGCGGAGAGATTGAGGTCCTCGAGGCGTAGAGCGAGTACCTCGGAGGCGCGCATCCCGGAGGCGTACATCAGCTCGAGCATCGCCCGGTCGCGCAGGCCGTCCGGTCGCGTGGTGTCGGGGCACTCGATCAACGCCGCCACCTCCTCGATGGACAACGTGCGCGGCAGCCGGCGAGGCGGGCGGGGGCTGTCGACCTGCTCCGTGGGGTCACGGGTCACCGAGCCCTCGCGGAGGAGGTGCCGATAGAGGCCCCGCAGCGCGGAGAGACGCCGCGCCACGCTGCGCGCCCCGAGCCCGCGGCGGCGGAGCGCGAGGAGATAGTCGCTCACGTCCCGAGCAGTCAGAGCGCCGAGGCTCCGGCGCGGCGCCGCCAGGTAGCGGCCGAAGTCGGCGAGGTCGCGCCGGTACGCGAGCACGGTGTTGTGAGAGGCCCCCCGCTCCGTCTGGAGGGCTTCGAGATACTCCACCACCGGATCCATCACGCCTTCCGGAGCGGGTAGCGGCGGCGACGGGGGCGACGAGGGGACTTGCCTACTGCGGATTGGCCTACTACGAACTGCCGGAGCATAGCGAACTCTATCACCGCGAGCGGGCCGCGGGCAAGCAGACTCAGCGGCGACGCAGGATGCCGAGCAGGGCGCCAAGCTCCGGCGCGCGGAGCAGCGCCGCCGCCGACCCGAAGGCAACCGCGCCGCCCGCGATGGCGGCCGCGGTGTACGCCGCCGCAAGCGCGCCGGTCTCCGCGCCGGGGGCGAGTGCGCGGGCGGCGAGCCACAGGGCGGCGGTGGCGGCGAGCGTGCGCACGGCGGATCGGGCAAGCGCGCGGCCGCCGATCGGCCCGAGGCGGCGGCGCAGCGCCCACAGCAGCGCGAGGAGGTTCACGTACGCGGATAGCGACGAGGCCAGCGCGAGGCCGGCATGCGCCAGCGGCCCCATGAGGGCCAGCGCGAGGACCACGTTGGCGGCCACGGCGAGGAGGCCCAAGAGCACGGGGGTACGCGTGTCGCCCAGCGCGTAGAAGGTCTGGGCGGCGATCCGCGTCGCCGAGAACGCGGGAAGGCCGACCGCGTAGCCGGCGAGCGCCTGCGTGGTGGCGGCGGCGGCGGCGGCGCCGAACTCGCCGCGCTGGAAGAGCAGCGTCACAATGGGCGCTCCGAGGACGACGAGGCCCGCCGCCGCGGGGACCGCCACGAACACGGCGAGGCGGAGCGCGAAGCTCAGCGTGTCGATGAGCCCGGTGCGGTCGGCCCGGGCGGCCTGCGCGGCCATCGTGGGGAGCGAGGCGGTGGCGAGGGCGATGCCGAAGACGCCCAGTGGGAACTCCATCACGCGATCCGCGTAGTAGAGGAACGAGATACTGCCGGTGGGCAAGAGCGAGGCGAGCAGCGTGTTCACGACCACCGTGACCTGGACGGCGGCGAGCCCGAACGCGGCGGGGGCGAGCCGCCGGGCGATGGTCGCGACGGCGGGATGCCGCCATTCCCCGGAGGGGCGCAGGGGCACGCCGAGACGCCGCACCTCGGGAAGCTGCACGAGCAGCTGCCCCAGTCCCCCCATGAGCACGCCGACCGCGAGGGCCACGATGGGCGGCTGGAACCGGTGCGCGAGCAGGAGCACCGCCGCGATCATCCCGACATTGAGCACGGCGGGCCCGAACGCGGCGGTGAAGAAGCGGCGATGCGCGTTCAGCACGCCGGTGGCCAGCGCGGCCAGCCCCACGAGCAAGAGATAGGGGAACATCAGCCGGGTGAGGCCCACCGCGAGGTCGAACAGGGGCGGATCGGTGAGCCAGCCGGGCGCCATCACGGTCACGATCGCGCGGGCGAGAAGCATGCCCGCCAGCGTCACCACGCAGAGGGTAACGGTAGTGGCGCCCGCCACCGCGCGGACCATGGCGAGGAAGGCCTCGCGGCTCTCGGCGGCGAGGGTGCGCGCGAAGACGGGGATCACTGCGGTCGACAGCGCCCCTTCGGCGAGGAGCCGCCGCAGCAGGTTCGGCACGCGAAAGGCCACGAAGAAGGCGTCGGTGACGGGCCCGGCGCCGAACGCGCGCGCCACCACCATGTCGCGGACATAGCCGAGCACGCGGCTCACCAGGGTCGCGGCGCCGATGCTGCCCACCGCGCTCACCACGCCCGCCCGCTCGTCGCGCTGCGCTTCGCTCACGGGGACAAACTCCTTGACAGTCTGAGGACCCGACGGTAACGTCAGGCTTTGCCTGCGATCACATCAGGCGCCACACGATAGAGTTCAGGCACGAGAGAGTCCCAGGGAGGATGCAGTGGCCAACACGCGCTCAGCCCGGAAGCGCATCAAGCAGAACGAGCGGCGCCGCCTGCGCAACCGCGCCATCCGCAGCCAGGTGCGCTCCGCGGTGAAGGACGCGCGCGGGATCGAATCGACCCAGGGCGCGGCCGCCCGTGACGCCATCCGCGATGCGATCCGCACCATCGACAAGGCGGTGAGCCGCGGCATCATCCACCGCAACACGGCCGCCCGCAAGAAGTCCGCGCTCGCCCGCCGGCTCCTCCTCGTCACGTAGTCCCTCACCGCGTCGCCGGTCCCGCCGCCACGTCCGCGCCCAGGCGGGCGACCAGGGCCATCGCGGCATCCCGCAGCAGCTCGCCGCCGCGCTCTCCGTAGAGGCTCGCGCAGGCGACGTAGCTCGGACGCCCGTAGGCCTCGACGCCCACGAAGTACCCGAGGTAGTCGTTCGACACGCCGGCCACGAAGACGTGCTCGAAGGGGCGCCCCGCCGCCTTCACGTCCCGTCCCAGGCGCGTCTCGAGCTCGCCGGGAATCGTCACCCAGCCGCTCCGTCCGATGGCCACGGCGAGGAGCTCGGCGGTGCGCGGGAGCGCACTCCCCAGCCCCAGGCGCATCCAGCCCGGCACCCAGCGTCCGAGGCAATTGCGCAGGGACACGCTGGGCGCGGGCAGCGCGGCACGGCCGGCGACGGTCGCGAGCCGGGCGTTCGCGTCCGGCGTGATGCGCTCCCACACCGCGAGCGCCTCGCGCGCGAGCCGCTCGCCGATCTCGGCCGCGCCGCCCCAGCCCCGGCCCGCCGGGCTCACGTCCCCTACCGCCCCGTTGACGAAGAGCGCGGGCACCCCGAGACGGCGCTCGATGCGCGCGGAGGCCTCAGCCATGAGGTCGCCGGAGACGAGCAGGTTGCCCCGTCCCAGCGCGGTGCCGTGAATGGCGTAGTTCCACACCACCGCGATGGGCCGGTCGTCGGCCCCTACGACCTTGAGAACGCCGAGGGTGGGATCGAGGGAAGCGCCCAGCCGGCTTCGCGCGACGCCCCTCACCTCGCCCACGCCGGACCCCACGCGGGCGGGGGCGCGGCGGGCGTGCGCCTCGCGCGCCGCGCGCTCGAGCGCGTCGAGCACGCGGGCGCGCACCTCGGGAGAGCGCCGATCGAGGGCTACCATCGCGAAGAGGGCCGACTCGGCGTAGGCGCCGGGTCCGGAGTGAGTGTGCGAGGCCGAGACGATCAGCGCCACCGCGGGCAGCCCGGCCCGTGCGAGGCGGGCCCGCAGCTCGTCGACGAGGCTTGGATCGGTCCCTACGAGGTCGATGGCCAGCCACAGCAGGCGCGCGCGGCCGTCGTCGAGGGCGAGCGCCCGCGCCTTCACCACGTCGTGGACCCCGCGCGAGGGTCGGAACCAGAAGGCATGCGGCCGCAGGCCGAGCACGTCGGGCACCCAGGCACGTCGCGGGTAGCCGCCATAGCCCGCCAGCGGCGTGCCCTCGGGCAGGGCCACGTCCACCGACGCCGCGCCGGCTTGCAGCGCGGCGGCGGGAGCGGGGGCGGCGGCCGCGAGCCCGGCGAGGAGCGCGAGCCCGGCCGGGCGCCACCGGCGCCTCACGCCGCGCACAGATCCGCGACGAGGAGGGCCAGCTCGGGGCGGGGCGCACCGCCCAGCTTCAACCGACGCTCGACCTCCCAGCAGCGCGCGAGCTGCCGCGCCGCCGCGCCATCGGGCATCGACCGGGCCAGCGCGACCACCGCGGCCGCCGCCGACGGGGGACGCCGCAGGAGCCGCGCCACCTCGTCCTCACGGCGCCCCTGGCCCAGCCATTCGCGAGCCTGCCAGACCGAGCGCGCCTCGCGGGCCAGCATGCCGAGCACGGCGAGCGGCTCCTCGCCCGCGGCGAGGAGTGCGCCGAGCACGGCCTGGGCGCCGCCCACGTCGCGCGCGAGCACCGCGCGCGTGAGATCGAAGACGTGACGCAGCCGCTGCGCACCCACCACCGCGTGCACCTCGCGCGCGGTCACGCGGCGATTGTCCGGCCCGCCCGCGAGCGCGGCCTTGGGCACCTCGCCCGCGAGCGCGGTGAGGTCGTCCCCCACGAGCTCGACCAGCAGCGCGGCGGCGTCCTCGCCGAGCTCGTAACCCGCCGCGCCTGCGCGCGCGCGAAGCCAGGTCACGAGCGCGCGGCCCGTGGGCCGCGGCAGCGCCACCACCGCCGCAGGCGGCAAGGCCCGCAGGAGCCAGTGCCCGGCGCCCAGCTCGACGCCAGCGAGGAGCAGGAGCACCGTGCTGGCATTGGGTGCGCCGACGTAGGCGACGAGGGACTCGCCGGTCTTGGCGGTGAGCGTCTCCACCCCCCGCGCGATCACGAGCCGTCGCTCGGCGAGGAACGGCAGCGTGAGCGCCGAGCGCACGATGGCGTCGGTCCCCGCCTCGCGGGCGTCCATCACCTCGCGTGCGAGCGCGGCCGCGCCGGGATCGGGAAACAGCGCGCGCGACAGCGCCGCGACCACGTCCTCGAGGAGGACGGGCTCGGCGCCGTGGACGAGGACCACCGACGGCACGCGGCCCGCCTCCGCCGCGCGGAGGAGCCCCCCGTAGTCCATTCAGGGCTCGCCCACTAGAACCGGTCGATCACCAGGTTCACGATTCGGCGCCCGATCTCCACGGCGGCCTGGCGCACCGCCCCCTCCTCGCGGCTGATGGTTCTCGCGACATCGCCGGGCACCGCGAAGTCCGCGCGCTCCTGCAGGCCCTCCTGCCGGAACAGCATGCCGCCCTCGCGGGTATCGCGGAACTGCAGGTTGAGGGTCACCACCAGCCGGTACTGACGCGCCTGGATGCGCTGGTCCACGGAGACCGTCTCGACCTCGTAGCCCACCACCTCGCCCTCGAGGATGGAATCCGCCTGGTCTCTGGGAACCACCTTGAGCTTGCCGCTGGTGGTGAACGCGTTGACCACGGCGGCGGTGATCGTGTTCTCCACCGCGGGCTCCCGCGTCTTGTTCTTGAAGATGGGCACCGCGACCGACTTGATGTGGCTGGGCAGGTTGCCCTTCGTGCTGTAGCCGCAGGCGGCGAGCGTGAAAGCCGTGAAGACGAGTATTAGGACAAGCACCGACCCCACGCGAAGGCCATTTCTGATCATGGATCTGCTCGCTTCGCTTTCGGCTGCGCGACGTGGCCGTTCTTGGACTGCCCTCGCTCCGCTCGGGACCCCATCATCTATCCGCTCGCCTCGCCTTCGGCTGCGGCTCGCCCATCAAGTGCGCGTGACCACGTTGACGAGGCGGCCGGGGACGACGACGACCTTGGCCACCTGGCGGCCATCCAACCACTGGCGCACCTTCTCGTCGGCGAGCGCTCGGTCCTGGATCTCGCGCTCGGCGGCGGCAACGTCCACAATCAGGCGGCTGCGCACGCGGCCGTCCACCTGGACGATGATCACCACCTCATCCCGCTGCAGCGCCGCGGGATCGGCGACGGGCCACCGCTGGCGGAAGAGGCTCTCGCGGTGGCCGAGCGCGCTCCACAGCTCCTCGGCGATGTGCGGGGTCACGGGGCCGAGGAGCAGGAGCATCGCCTCCACCGCCTCGCGAAGCAGCCCCTGCCGCTCCGCCGCGCCCACGGTGTCCATGGAATCGCGATCGAAGTCGTGCAGCGCGTTGACCAGCTCCATCACCGCGCTGATGGCGGTGTTGAAGTGGAAGTCCTTGTCAATGTCCTCGGTCACCCGCGCGATGGTTTCGTGAATGGTCCGGCGGAAGGCGCGCCCCGCGTCGGAGTAGGCCCCGGCGTCCCCGGGCGGGGCCGCCCGCGCGGGGAGACGCAGCTCGGCGAGGTGGCCGTGGACGAAGCGCCACATGCGGTTCAGGAACCGCGAGGCGCCCTCCACGCCGCGGTCGTTCCAGTCGAGGTCCTTCTCGGGCGGGGCCGCGAAGAGCGAGAAGAGCCGGGCGGTGTCGGCGCCGTAGCGGCGGATGAGCTCGTCGGGGTCCACCACGTTGCCCTTCGACTTCGACATCTTGGCACCATCCTTGATGACCATCCCCTGCGAGAGCAGCGCCCGAAAGGGCTCGTCGGCGGCGGTCATGCCCATGTCGCGGAGCACCTTCGTGTAGAAGCGGGCGTACAGGAGGTGGAGCACGGCATGCTCGATGCCGCCGATGTACTGATCCACCGGCATCCAATAGGCGGCGGCCTTCCCCTCGAACATCCCGCCCTCATAGCGAGGCGAGCAGTAGCGCAGGAAGTACCAGGACGACTCCACGAAGGTGTCCATGGTGTCGGTCTCGCGCTTCGCAGGGCCGTCGCACCGGGGGCACCGGGCATTGACGAACTGCGCGACCTCGGCGAGCGGCGAGCCGCCCTTGCCGCTGATCTGCACGTCCTCGGGGAGCACCACCGGGAGGCGATCGTCGCGCTCGGGCACCATGCCGTCCTTCGGACAGTAGAGGACGGGAATGGGCGCGCCCCAGTAGCGCTGCCGGCTGATGCCCCAGTCACGCAGGCGGTAGTTCACCTTCGACTCGCCCAGTCCCTTGGCCACGAGCCAGTCGATGGCCTTCCGCTTGGCCTCCGGCACGGGCAGCCCGTCGAGGAAGCCCGAGTTGATCTTCACGCCGTCGCCGGTGTAGGCCTCGGTATCCGGCCATCCCTCCGGCCGCTTCACGGTGGCGATGATGGGGAGCGCATTCTGCGTGGCGAAGTCCCAGTCGCGCTGATCCTCACCGGGCACCGCCATGATCGCGCCGGTCCCGTATCCCATGAGCACGTAGTCCGCGAGGAAGAGCGGGATCTCGCCCCCGGTGAAGGGATTCACCGCGCGGGCGGCGAGGCGGAGGCCCCGTTTCGGCCGGTCGGCGGCGAGCCGCTCGATCTCGGACTCCCGCGACACGTCCTTCCGGAACTCATCGACCCGCGTGCGCTCCGCCGGCTCGGTCACGAGCGCGTCCACCAGGGGATGCTCGGGCGCGAGCACGGCGTACGTCATGCCGAAGGCGGTGTCCGGGCGCGTGGTGAAGATACGGATGGCGCGTCCCGCACTGTCGACAACGGGCAGATCGAACTCCGCGCCCTCGCTCTTGCCGATCCAGTTCCGCTGCATGGTGAGCACGCGCTCGGGCCAGCCCGGGAGGCGATCGCACCACTCCAGCAACTCCTCCGCGTACTGGGTGATCTTGAAGAACCAGCCCTCGATCTCCTTGGCCGTCACCTCGGAGTCGCAGCGCCAGCACCGCCCCGCCTCCACCTGCTCGTTGGCGAGAATGGTCTGGCACGACGGGCACCAGTTCACCGTCGAGCGCTTCTTGTACGCGAGCCCCCGCTCGAGCATCCGGATGAAGATGAACTGCTCCCACCGGTAGTACGTGGGATCACAGGTGGCGAGCTCGCGGTCCCAGTCGTAGGAGATGCCCATGCGGCGGAGCTGGCTGCGCATGTTCGTGATGTTTTCGTAGGTCCACACCGCCGGGTGCACGCCGTTGTCGATGGCGGCGTTCTCGGCGGGCAGCCCGAAGGCGTCCCAGCCCATGGGATGGAGCACGTTGAACCCGCGCATCCACTTGTAGCGGGCGAGAAGATCGCCGATCGCGTAGACGCGCACATGACCCATGTGGATGCGGCCCGACGGATACGGAAACATCTCGAGGCAGTAGTACTTGGGCCGGGCGGGATCCTCCGTCGCGCGGAACTGCGCGGTCTCCTCCCAGGCCTTCTGCCACTTCACCTCGATCTCGGCGAAGGGATACCGCTCGGGACGATCGTCGCTGGTCATATTCTCGCTGAGTTTACGCCGACTTCGAGGGGGGACGCAAGGAACGGCTCCCCGGGGACCCCGCGATCGCGCCGGGGTCCCCGGGGGGACGAGCCGACTGCGGCCTACTTCTTCTTGAGGGCGAGGTTGATGGACTTGGCGGCTTCTTCCGCCTTGGCCACCGACTCGGCGTGCTTGCCGGCGTCGTGGAGCTTCTTGGCCTCGGCGGCAAGCTCGTTCGCCTTGGCGGAGCCGGCGTCCGTCTTGCCCGCGGTGGCGTCCTGGATCTGCTTGACCAGTAGCGGGCACTGAAACGCCAGGGCCTGGCCGGTGGTGACGGCGACCATCGCCGCCGCGATCAGGAGCGTCTTCAGCATGCGTGTCACCTCCCTTCTCGAGAGAGTGTCCCCTCGTGTTAACCCTCCACCGGCGCCGGGGGTTCCGCGACCACTGCCGGTGGATGGAAATGATCGTAGATTCGTTGCGCGAGCTTCGGCGTCACGGTGGGCACCGCCGCGAGCTCGGCCACGGTGGCGGCGCGGACGCCGCGCGCGGAGCCCAGCGTCTTGAGCAGGCTCGTGCGCACGCGCGGGCCCACGCCCGGAATCCGATCCAGCTCGGAGCTGATGGTGCGCCGCTGCCGCACCTTCTTGTGGTACGTGATGGCGAAGCGGTGCGCCTCGTCGCGGATCTTCTGCAGCGCCATGAGCGCGGGCGAGCCCAGATCGAGGACGAGGGGCGCCAGATGCTCGGGCGTGTAGACCTCCTCCGCCCGCTTGGCGAGCGAGGCGATGGGCAGATAGTCGAGCCCCAGGTCCTCGAGGACCTTCACCCCGACGTTGAGCTGCCCGCGGCCCCCGTCGAGGAGGATGAGGTCGGGCAGTGGGCCCTCCGCTTCGAGGGCCTTCGCGTAGCGCCGGGTCAGCACCTCCTGCATCGATGCGAAATCATCGGTGCCGGTGACGGTGCGGATCTTGAATCGTTTGTACTCGTCCTTCTTCATGTCCCCGCCCTGCCACACCACCATCGAGGCCACCGTGTCGCTCCCCTGGATGGTGGAGATGTCAAAGCACTCGATGCGGTCGGGGGGCTCGGCGAGCCCGAGCGCGCGCTGAAGCTCCTCGCGGACCGCCTGGTGGCGGTCCGTCTTGGACAGGAGGTGGCTCTGCAGTGCGAGGGCCGCGTTCTCCTCCGCCATCGCTACCAGCTCACGGCGCCGACCCCGCTGGGGCGCGACCACCTCCACCCGCCCCCCTCGCCGCTGCCGCAGCCACTCGAGCACGAGGTCGGACTCCGCGATGTCGGTGGAGAGGAGGAGCTCGAGCGCGGGCACCACGCTGCGGGCATAGAACTGGCGCACGAACGCGGAGAGGATCTCCCCGTCGCTCTCCGCGGCGATCCGATCGAAGAAGAACGACTCGCGCCCCAGCAGCCGGCCCTTCCGGACGAAGAACAGCTGGACGCACGCCTCCGAGCCCTGCCGCACCAGCCCGATGATGTCCTGGTCGGTCTCCTCCGTGGAGATGATCCGCTGCCGCTCGCGCACGGTGTTCAGCGCCTGGATGCGGTCCCGCAGCACCGCCGCCTGCTCGAAGTGCGTCTCTGCCGCCGCCGTCTCCATCTGCCGGGTCAGCTCCTTCACGAGGTCGTCGTCCTTGCCCTCGAGGAACCGCTGCACCTCCGCCACCGTCCGCGCGTAGCCCTCGGGCGTCTCCGCCCCCGTGCAGGGCGCGTTGCAGCGGTGGATGAAGTACTGGATGCACGCGCGGGGCAGCGTGCCGTCGATCTTGATGCGGCAGGTCCGAAGGGGGAACAACTGCCGCACCAATCGCAAAGTCTCCCGCATGGCGGTGGCGGGGTAGAACGGGCCGAAGTACGCGTCCCCGTCCCGCTGCACCCGGCGCGCGACCACCAACCTGGGAAACGCTTCGGTGGTGGTCAGCTTGAGGAAGGGATAGTGCTTGTCGTCGCGCAGGATGATGTTGTAACGGGGGCGATGCTTCTTGACGAGGTTCGACTCCAGGATCATCGCCTCCAGCTCGTTGGCGGTCACGATCACGTCCAGGTCGCGGATCTGCACCACCAGCGCGTCCGTCTTGGGATCGCGCGCGCGGGAATCCTGGAAGTACGAGCGGACGCGGCTGCGCAGGGAGGCGGCCTTGCCGACATAGATGATCTGGGCCTTGGCGTCCTTGTAGAGGTACACCCCCGGCCGGTCGGGAAGCTGCTCGAGCTTTTCCTGAAGGGCCACGTGGCTATTGTATGGCGAGCCGCAGCCGGAGGCGAGGCGAGCGGATACATGATGGGTTCCCGAGCGGAGCGAGGGCAGTGCAAGAACGGCCAGGTCCCCGCAGCCGGAGGCGAGGCGAGCGGATACATGATGGGTTCCCGAGCGGAGCGAGGGCAGTGCAAGAACGGCCAGGTCCCCGCAGCCGGAGGCGAGGCGAGCGGATACGTAGTGCCTGCCGAGCGCAGCGAGGCCGGTTGGTGCATGGCGAGCCGCAGCCGGAGGCGAGGCGAGCGGATACGTAATGCCTTGCCGAGCGGAGCGAGGCCGGTTGGGCGGGGACGCCGCGTCAGGGACTACCCTGCAGCAGGGTGACGGTGAGAATGGCGAGGCCGAGGACGATGGGGACGATGACGCTCCAGCGCAGGGCCCGCTCGGCGCGGCGGAGCATTGGGCCGCGCGGGCGGCCGGGCCGCGGCGGGTCGAGGAATGTTATGACCTTCGTGAGCACCACCAGCCCGAGCGAGAGCACCGCGAAGAAGACGAGGACCCACTTCAACGCCCCCACTGGGCCCCCACCTCAGCGCACGCCGATCTCGATCCGCCGTAGCGCCTTGACCCGATCGCGCAGCTCGGCCGCCCGCTCGAAGTCGAGGCGGCGCGCCGCCTCCTTCATGGCCGCTTCCAGCTCGGCGATTTGCTTGGCGAGCGCCGCCGGCGACTCCGGCACGGCCTCCTTCGTCTCGGGCACCGGCACCGTGTAGTAGTCGCGCTCGGACACCGTGTCGAGCAGTTCGCGGATGGACTTGCGCACGGTCTCCGGCGTGATGCCGTGCTCGGTATTATAGACGGCCTGAGCGGCGCGGCGCCGCTCCGTCTCCGCGATGGCCTCTCGCATGGAGCCGGTCACCCGGTCCGCGTACATGAGCACCTCGCCGTTGACATGGCGAGCGGCGCGGCCCGCCGTCTGGATGAGCGAGGTGGCCGAGCGGAGATAGCCCTCCTTGTCGGCGTCCAAAATCCCCACCAGGGACACCTCGGGCAGGTCCAGCCCCTCGCGGAGGAGGTTGATCCCGACGAGGGCGTCGAACTTGCCGAGCCGGAGGTCGCGGATCACCGCCACCCGGTCGAGCGTGTCGATGTCAGAGTGCAGGTAGCGCACGCGCAGGCCGTTCTGCTGGTAGTACTCGGTGAGATCCTCGGCCATCCGCTTGGTGAGGGTGGTGATGAGCACGCGCTCGGCCCGCTCCGCGCGCGCCCGCACCTCCGCCATGAGGTCGTCCACCTGAACGGAGGCGGGGCGCACGGTGATCTTCGGATCCATGAGGCCGGTCGGCCGGATGATCTGCTCGGCCACGGCCCCCCCCGCGTAAGGCCGCCCCGGCGCCTCCCGCACCCCGCCCGCGCGCTCCAGCTCGTACGCTCCGGGCGTGGCGGAGACGTAGAGCACCTGCCCCACCACCGCGCGGAACTCCTCGAAGGTGAGCGGCCGGTTGTCGAACGCCGAGGGAAGCCGGAACCCGTACTCCACCAGGGCTTCCTTGCGGGAGCGGTCGCCCGCGTACATGCCGCGGATCTGCGGCACCGTCACGTGCGACTCGTCGATGATGACGAGGGCCTCCTTGGGCAGGTAGTTCATGAGGGTGGCCGGGCTCTGTCCGGGCTTGCGGCCGGCGAGGTGCCGCGAGTAGTTCTCGATGCCGTGGCAGTAGCCGATCTCGCGCAGCATCTCCACGTCGAAGAGCGTGCGCTGCTCGAGTCGCTGCGCCTCGAGAAGCCGGCCCCGGCCGCGGAAGAAGGCGAGGCGCTCGCGCAGCTCCTCGTGGACGCCGGTGATGGCGCGCTCCACCTGGTCGGCCGGCGTCACGTAGTGGCTGGCCGGGTAGATGCGGGCGGCCGGCACCACGCCGGTGGTGGCGCCCTTCAGCGGGTCCAGGGTGACGATCCGGTCCACGCTATCGCCGAACAGCTCGATGCGCAGGGCCTCGGACTCGGCGGCGGCGGGGAACACTTCGACCACGTCGCCCCGCACCCGGAAGGTCCCCCGCCGGAAGTCGTAGTCGTTCCGCTCGTACTGGATGGACACGAGGTCGCGCACGAGGGCGTCGCGGCTCACCACCTGCCCCGTCTCCACGCTCACGTGCATGCCCCGGTAGGTCTCGGGCTCCCCGATGCCGTAGATGCACGATACCGACGCCACGATCACCACGTCGCGGCGCTCAAAGAGCGACGTGGTCGCGGAGTGGCGCATGCGGTCGATCTCGTCGTTGATGAGGGCGTCCTTCTCGATATACGTGTCGGACTGCGGGATGTATGCCTCGGGCTGGTAGTAGTCGTAGTACGAGACGAAGTATTCCACCGCCGACTCCGGGAAGAACGACTTGAACTCGCCATAGAGCTGGGCGGCGAGGGTCTTGTTGGGCGAGATCACGAGGGCGGGGCGCTGGAGCCGGCTGATCACGTTGGCGAGGGTGAAGGTCTTGCCGCTGCCGGTGATGCCGAGGAGCACGCTGTGCGAATCCCCGCTGCGGACGAGGTCGCTCAGGCGGTCGATCGCGCGCGGCTGATCGCCCGCGGGCGAGTAGTCGGAGGCCAGCGTGAACAACGGCGTCAGAAGCTCGACGGCACCGCCACCAGATACTTCCGCCAGGAGTCGAGGAAGGATGAGGCGTGGGGATGCCGGAGGAGGTGGACGGAGAAGAGGAACTGCGGGTGGATGGGCTCGCGGATCAGCCGCAATCGAGCCTCCTCCACCGTCCGGTTGCCCTTGAAGAGGTTGCAGCGCAGGCAGGCCGCCACCACGTTGGTCCAGGTCGTCTGGCCCCCCCGCGAGCGGGGCATGATGTGGTCCACCGTGAGCTTCTCGCCGCGCCGCGCGCAGTACTGGCAGGTGTAGCCGTCGCGCCGGACGATGTTCTTCTTGTTGAAAGCGACCCGCTCCAGGAACGGCTTCCGAATGTACGAGGCGAGCCGGATGACGGCGGGCAGCGGGTAGGCGCGGGAGGGCGAGCGCACGACCCGGGGGGAGGCTTCCACGCTCTCGGCCTTGCCGCTCAGCAGGAGGGTGATCGCCCGCTTGGCGTTGGTGAAGTGCAGCGGCTCGTACGTGTAGTTCAGCACCAGCACCGCCAAGTCATCCATGGCCTTTCGCTAGGATAGACAGCGGGCCGGGGACTGTCAACTTGCGGGGCGCCGGGCGGAAGCCCGGCACGCGCGGCCGGCGCGGCGCTGGAGCGACTAAAGAAACGCGCGCCAGAGCAGGTGCGCGGAGCCGGCGATGAGAATGAAGACGGCGGCGGCGGCGACGGGGCTGAGGATCGCGATCACGAGCAGCGAGCACAGCATGATGAAGCAGGCGCTGTAGAAGCGTAGCTCGCGGCGGTCCACCCAGCCGCCCTTGCCCACGAAGACCATGCCCCGCGCGGCCAGGTACACCGGCGAGTAGAGCAGGAAGAAGGCGACGAAGAGGCCGGACAGCGCGAGGACGCCGCTCATCGCCCCGACCACGCCCCACACCGCCCACGGCCAGATGGCCTGCTCGTTGCCCTCTGCGAGCGAGGTCGGGATGGACTGGGGGCGGAAGTAGACGTAGAGGAGGCCGAGCGTGTAGAGCGCTAGGATTACCTCGAGCCACCGACGGTAGCGGCTCCCCAGCACGGCATCCATGGCCTCATCCAGAGGCACACGGTGTGCCACCTCCCCCCACCTCCAGAACGAGCGGTTTCCTCGGGGCTTACGGCCGGGCGCAAAGGCTGCGTGTCAGGGGAAGGACGCACCGGGAACACCGGCGTCAACATTTCGGCACTGTCCGTCCTAGACGAGAAAGCCCGCGGGAAACGGATCGCGCGGGTCCAGCAGGAGCGTCGCGCGGCCCATGGGCCATGCGCGGCCGGTGATCTCGGGAACAATGGCGGGCTGGCCCCCCACCTGCGTGAGGCCCGCGATCCGGCCCACGAAGAGGGTGCCGATGATGGACTCGTGCCCGAAGGGCTCGCCCACCTCGAGCGCGCCCCGCGCGTGCAGGTTGGCGAGGCGCGCGCTCGTCCCCGTCCCGCACGGCGAGCGGTCGAGGCCCGCAGGTGCCACCACGACGGCGTTGCGCAGGCGCGCGTCCGGACGACGAGCGGGCTCGTAGAACTGGATGTAGAGCAGCCCGCGCGCCCCCGGCATCCCCGGATGCACCAGCGGCACCTCGGCTTCGATCCGCGCCCGGATGCGCTCGCCCACTTCGATGATGCGTGCGGCCGCGGCGGGCTCGAGGCGCAGGCCCACCGCGGCTGCCGGCACCATGGCGTAGAAGTGTCCGCCGTAGGCGAGGTCGAACGGCACCCGGCCCAGCCCGTCCACCTCCACCACCGCGTCGAGGCGCGCCGAAAAGGCGGGCACGTTGCGGAAGGTCGCGTCCGCCGCGCGGCCGCCCGCGTGACGGACCCGGCAGGACACGAGCCCGGCCGGGGTCTCGAGGATCACGGTGGTCTCGGGCTCGGTGGCCGGCACGCGTCCGGTCTCCACCAGCATGGTCGCGACGGCGATGGCGCCGTGCCCGCACATGTGCACGGGGCCCAGGGGCTCGATGAACAGCACGCCCACCTGCGCGGCCGGATCCACCGGCTCGGTGAGAATGGCCGCGCACATGGCCGCGTGCCCGCGAGGCTCGTAGAGGATGAAGCCCATCAGGTCGCGCCCGTGGGCGGCGAGCCACTCACTGCGCGCCATCAGGGAAGCGCCGGGCACCGGCGGGACCCCGTCCACCACGATCCGCATCGGCTCGCCCTCGGTGTGGTAGTCGAGGACGGTGAGCTCGCGCATCGCGCTCGTCATCGGACGGCGCTCAGTATCTCACAGAGAATTCCCTCCCGGAGGCCGCGGTCGCTTACGGTGAGGACGTCGAAGCCCACGCGCGACATGGCGGCGAGGCAGATGACGGTACCCGGCACAATGAGGTCGGCCCGCCCGGGCTCGAGCGACGGCAGCGCGCCCCGCTCGGCGTGCGTGAGGGCGGCCAGCCGCTCGAGCAGCCGCCCGATGGCCGCGCGCGTCAGCGTGTGGCCCTGCACGCGGGCGGCGTCGTAGGCGACGAGCCCAAGGTCGAGGGCGGCGAGCGTGGTCACCGTGCCGGCGGTCCCGACGAGGCAGCGCGCGCCGGCGGCGGCGATGGCCTCGGGGATCTCCTGATGGAGTCGCGCGGTGATCTCGTCGCGCAGGGCCGCGAGCGACGCGGGGGCGACCCGCCCATCGGGCGCATGGCGGCCGGCGAGGGCTACGACCCCGAGCCGCAGGCTCACCGCGCGCTCGAGCCGGCCGTCGCGGGCGAGGGCGAGCTCGGTGCTGCCCCCGCCGATGTCGAGCACCACGAAGGGCTCGGCGAGTCCCGGCAGCCCCGAGCGAACGCCCAGCAGGGTCAGGCGCGCCTCGTCCTCACCCGTCAGCACCTCCACCGCCCGGCCCGTCGCCGACTCGAGCCGCGTCACGAATGGCGCCCGGTTCGCGGCTTCCCGCACGGCGCTGGTGGCGGTGATGCGCACCCGCGCGGCGCCGGCGGCTTCCGCCCGACGGACGAGCTCGACGACGGTGTCGAGCGTGCGCGCCATCGGACCCGGCCGGAGGGCCCCGCCCGGCTCCTGCCCTTCCCCAAGCCGCGTCACGCGCTGGGCCTGGTCCACCGCGCGCCAGTCGCCGCCCGCGGCGTCGGCGACGAGCAGGCGAATCATGTTGGTGCCGAGGTCGATCGCGGCGAGACGCATGAGGGACGGGCCCCGCGCCGCGATCAGGCGGGACGGCGGAGGCGGAGCGCGTCCTCGAGAATACCCAGCACGCGCTCGAGACGGAAGGGTTTGACGAGGGTCAGGTCCACCCCGCTCTGGGCAAGCAGCGTGGGATCGAGCAGATGGCCCCACCCCGTGATCAACACCACCGGCGTGCCCGGCCGCATGCGCTTGACCGCGCGCGCGACCTCGAGGCCGGAGCGCTCGGGCAGCGAGAGGTCGGTGAGCACGACGTCGAAGTCACCGCCCTGAAAGCGGGCGAGGCCGGCGAGCCCGTCGGCGACCGCCTCGACGTGGTGGCCGGCGCGACCGAGGGAGTCCACGAGCATCTCGCGGATGCGCTGCTCGTCCTCGAGCACGAGGACGCGCGCGGGCCCCGGCCCCGTTTCGACGCGCGCGGGAGCGGGCTCCGCGGGTCGTGTCTCCCGGGCCGGCACGGTCGCCGCGGGGCGCGACAACGCGGCGGCGGGGAGCCACAGCCGGAGCCGTGTCCCGCGGCCGAGCTCGCTCTCCACCTCGATACGCCCCCGATGACGCGCCACGATGCCGTGCACCACCGAGAGACCCAGTCCGGTCCGGAGGGGCGAGCGGGTCGAGAAAAAGGGCTCGAAGATCCGCGCCCGCACGTCCTCCGGCATGCCCTCACCGGTGTCCGAGACCGACAGCTCCACGCCGCCGTCACGGGAGCGCGACGCCAGGCTCAACTGGCCGCCCCGCGGCATGGCATCGATGGCGTTGAGCACGAGATTGGTGACGGCTTCGCGCAGCTCCGCGGCATTGCCCCGCACGGAGGGCGCATCCGCCAGATCGAGGGTCACCTCGATGCGGATACCGCGCGCCTCCGCCTCGTCCTTCCAGAGGCCGCGCGTCAGGGTCACCGCGTCGTGCACGAGGGAGCTCACCTCGATGGGACCGTTGCTGTCGTCCAGGCGCGTGGCCGCGAAGCCCTGCAGCCGCCGGACGATGTCGGCCGCGCGCCACGCGGCCTCCTCGACGTGGCCCAGGCCCTCGCGTACCGTCTCGTCCACCGAGCGGGCGAGCAGGAGCTGGGTCTTGCCGAGAATGATGGCGAGGATGTTGTTGAACTCGTGCGCGATGCCCCCCGCCATGCCGCCCAGCGCGCGGGCCTTCTCGGTCTGGACGAGACGGTCCTGGGCGGCCTCGATGGCGTCCAGCGCGCGGCGCACATCGTCATACAGGCGCTCGTTCTCCACGGCGAGGGCGGCGAGCGTCGCCAGCACCTGCACCGCCTCGACTTCGTCGGCGGAGAACTCACGGGGCCGCTCGTCGGCGAGATAGAGGACGCCCACCGTCCGCTCGTGGATGCGCAGCGGGACGAGCAGGCCGGCGCGCAGCCCCAGCGCGCTGAGGAACTCCTCCGCGTCTCCCGCCCGATCCCGCAGATCGCGGATGGCCAGGGGAAGCCCAGAGGCATACACGTCACGCGCGAGTCCCGCATGGACGTCCGCGGACCATCGCTCGACCCCGTCCTTGGACAACCCGGAGCTGGCGGCGAGCCGGAGCCGCGAGTGACCTTCGAGCAGGCCCAGGGCGGCCGCCCGCACGCCGAGGAGCCGGCCGGCGACCTCGCAGGCGCGAGCGAGAACCTCGGTGAGGTCCCGTCCGACCACCGCCTGACCGGAGAAGACCTGTAGCTCACGCAGCCGCGCCAGGTGGTCCGCCGCGCGATCGACCAGACGCTGATGGCTCAGCGCGGTGGCGACGCGATCAGCGATCACCAAGAGGAGGACGGTGTCCTCGGTGGTGAATGGTATGCCGCGCCCGCGACGACCGGCGAAGAGCACCCCCACCACCTGGGCCTCGGCGCGCAGGGGCACGGCGAGCGCATCGCGGACGGGAAAGCGCGAGACGAACGGATCGCGCGGCGCGACCTCCGCGGTGCGCCGATACATGAGCGGCCGCCCCTCGCTGAAGGCGCGGCCCACGACGCCCTCACCGGGAGCCAGCGCGAGCCCACCGAGGTCATCGCGCCGGAAGCCCCGGGCCGCGGTGGGTACGAGGGCCGCGCGCTCCGGGTCGAGCACGAAGAGCATGGCGCGATCGGCATCCAGGAGCCGCGCCGCCCGATCCATCACGAGCCCGAACACCTCCCCGGCGGGCAGCCCCGAAGAGGGCACGGAGAGGATCTCCTGAATTCCGGCCAGGGCGGCGGGATCCACCGCCCCGACGACGTCGCCCGCCGGCTCCGGTGGACGCGCCGGCGGAGCCTCGCCGGACTCCAGCCGGCGGATGCGCTCGCGGAGACCCTCCAGCGCGAGCCCGATCTCCGAGATGGACTCCTGCACGATGTGGCGCTGCCCCGCCCCGGAAGTCGGGTCGGCAGTCATGCCTGAGCCCGGCGGGGCCGCGCACGCTTCAGCATCGGCATAGGCCAACCCAACATAGCACCGCCCATGCCAACCGGTCGGCTCCGGGGATTTTTGGTTAACCTATTGATTACTCTAAGCCTCGAGTAGCCGGAGGACGTGCGGCGCGGCTGGTCAACGGAGACAAATCCGAAACCGTAAGATTCTCTGACTCTTGAGCGAGCTAGCGTGAAGTAAAGGGTCACCCCGGCCCCACCTCGCAACCAAAGGGACCGGGGAGCCCAGACGATTTCCTACTTCGCCTTGAGCGAGCGGATGTAGTGGACAACCGACCAGCGGTCGTTCTCGGGCAGATGCTTCCAGGACGGCATGGGACCGCGCCCGTTGGAGATCTTCCAGAACAGCTCCCCGTCGCTCTCATCCTGCACGCGCTTCGAGGTCCAGTCGGCCGGCTTGGGATTGAGCGCGGCCGCGCCCGGCCCGTTGCCCTTCCCGGATTCCCCGTGACAGAGCACGCAGTTGACCTGCGCGACCTTCTTTCCCGCCTCCACCGCCTTGGCGCCGCCGCCCACCGGGTTCTTCTTGGCCTTGTCGGCCGCGGGGGCATGCCATTCCTGCGCGCCCGCGGCGCCCGCGCCGAGCAAGCCGGCGATGGCGACCGCGGCGAGGGTGCCACTGAGTGACGCTCTACGCATTCCGCTCCTCCTGGATCGTCGTGATGGCCTTCACAACCCGGTCATTTAACACCCGGCGCGCGGACACGGTCAAGCCGTCGCCCATGCTATCTTGGCAACTCGCGTCTACCCCCGGGAGGTTCCAGTGGCTCACGAAACGGTTCACGTCGTGGCGGTGATCGGAGCCGGCCCCGCGGGCCTCTTCGCCGCCCGCGCGCTTGCCGCCGGCGGCTGTCGCGTTCTGCTCCTGAACCGCGACATCAAGCCGGGCGGGCTCGCCGAGTACGGCATCTTCCTCGACAAGTACAAGATGAAGGGCGGGCTCCGGCGGCAGTTCCAGAAGATCCTCACCGATGCCCGCGTGACCTATCTGGGCAATGTCACCGTCGCGCAGGCGGGTGACCTGACCCTCGACGATCTCCGGGCGGCGGGCTTCGACGCGCTCGTCTTCGCCATCGGCGCCCAGGGCACCAAGTACCTCGGGATCGAGGGCGAGCGTCTGCCCGGTGTCTACCACGCCAAGGATCTCGTCTATCACTACAACCGCCTCCCGCCCTTCAGCGCGCAGCCCTTCCCCATGGGCCGGCGCGTGGTCATCGTGGGTGTCGGCAACGTGATGGTGGACATCGTCAACTACTGCGTCCACTTCTGCGATTGCGACACGGTGACCGCGATCGCGCGCCGGGGACCCTACGAGAAGGCGTACGACGATCGCGAGTTCGAGGACATCGAGGACGCGTTCGACCGTGACCTCTACCGGCAGGAGATCGCGCGGATCCGGCCGCGCCTCGAGGCGGCGGGCCAGGATGCCGGCGCGCTGCTGCGCGCGCTGGGCCAGCGTCCCGAGCCCGAGACGCGCACGCGAGCCCGTCTCGCCTTCCGCTTCCTCGCCTCGCCGCGCCGCGTGCGCGCGGAAGGGGACACGGTGGTCGGGCTCGAGGTGGAGGAGACGCGGCTCGAGCGAAAGGGCGATCGCATCGCGGCGGTGGGGACCGGGGAGGTGAGCGTCGTGCCCTGCGACACCGTGGTGTTCGCGGTGGGCGACCGCGTGGATCCCGCCGCGGGCCTTCCCTACGCGGATGGGCTGTATGTGACCCGACCCGGCGAGGATCCCTCGTATCAGGTCTGGGATCCCGCCGCCGCGCGCCCCCTCGACGGCGTCTACGTGGTGGGCTGGGCGCGGCGGGCGAGCGATGGCGTGGTGGGCCGCGCGCGGCTCGACGCCGAGACCGGCGTGAAGCAGATCCTCGCCGAGATGGCCGCGCGGCCCCCGCGGCCCGCCGCGGAAGCGGAGCGCGTCATCGGCGGCGTCGCCGACCTCCTCAAGGCGCGCGGCGCCGCCGTGATCGCCTACTCCGACGTCGTCACGATCGAGGCGGCGGAGCGCGCGCACGCCGCCGCGGCGGCGGTCGAGGAGCTGAAGTTCGCGACCAACCGCGAGATGCTGGATGTGCTCGGGCGCCCCTAGCGCCGCCGGAGCGCCGAGAGCAGGAGCAGCACCGCCCCCGCCAGCCCGTACGCGCCGGCCACCCGGAACGGCGTCCCCGTCCCCACCGACCACGGCCAGTAGAGCGCCCCGCTGGGCAGCGGGGAGTGGATGACGCCCACCAGCGCGCCCAGGCTCCCGATCCCGAGCACGGCGGCGGCAAGAGCGAGCCGGCGCTCGACCATGGCCACCACCGCCGCGCTCCAGAGCAGCGCCGTCACGATGAAGCCATTGCCCAGGACGAGCAAGCTGTCCCAGGTGAGGCGCGCGCTGCCGCCGAGATCCGCCGCCGATTTCCCCACGCCGGCGAGGAGAGTGCTTCCCTCGATCAGCACGAGCGCGGCCACGGCGGGAATGAACGCGATCGCCACCGCGACGGCGTGGCGTGGGGGCGAGGCCACGAAGGCCTGCGCGGTGATCTCGAGTCCGATGAAGATCAGGATGGGCGCGACGGCGGCTTCCGGCAGCACCGCGACGAGGAGCGGGATCACGCCCAGCGCCGCCCCCAGCCCGATGACGAGCCCGGTGGCGAGCGTGTAGCCCGCCCGCGCGCCCATCGCCTTGTAGGCGGGATGCCCGATGTAGGGCGTGTTCTGCACGACCCCGCCTGCCACTCCGGCCGCGATCGTGGCCACCGCCTCGGTGAGGAGAATGTCGCGCGTCCGGTACGAGTCGCCCGCCGCGATCGCCGACTCGGTGGTGTCGATCCCGCCAATCACGGTGGCGAGCGCGAACGGCAGGGCGAGCGCGAGGTACGGGCCGAGCTGGTCGACCGTCTCGAGCCAGGCGGTGGTGGGCCACGGTATCGCCAGGTGGAGACCGGGGATCGCGAGAGCCACCTGGGCAGGGGCGGCGCCGCCCAGGACGGCGCGGCCCCAGTAGACGGCCGCGCCCGCGAGGACGGCCGCGAACGCGCCAGGGAACGCGCCGGGCAGGCGCACGCCGCCGACCAGGGTCACCAGGACGAGCGCGAGCGAGACCAGGCCGACGAGGGGATCGCCGAAAACCTTCAGCGCGGGCAGAAAGGCGATGAGCAGGATGGCCACGCCCGCGATCGAGCCGAGGAGGGCCGCGCGCGGCACCACGCGGCGCGCCCAGTCGCCCGCGAAGGCCAGGGCGACCTTGAAGACGCCCATCGCGACGGTTACGCCCATGCCGATCTTCCAGGCGAGTATCGGGTCCCCGGTGATCAGCTTGGCGGGGCCGAGCACGCCGAACACCATCCCGAAGAGCGAGGGCGTGTCGATGCCGAACGGCATCGCCGTCACGTCGGCGCGCCCCTCACGGCGCATGAGCGAGCGCGCCAGCCAGGTGTAGGCAAGGTCCCCGATGAGCACCCCGAGCGCGGTGCCCGGCACCATCACGTAGAGCACCAGGTGGGTGGGAAAGCCGAACGCTCCGATGAGGAGGCTCGACAGGATGACCAGCTGGGTCATGTTGTCGAGGGCGAGAGCGAAGAACGCGTTCCAGTCGCCGGAGGCGTACCAGCGACCACCTACGCGGATGGGCGCGCCCCCCGTTCCGCTTCCGCCAGGCGGCGGGCGAGCGCCCGGACGCGGCCGGCGAGATCGGCGCACCACGCGAGACTGCCGCGGCTCCGCGTCACCTCGGGATACGCGAGATCGAGAGGTGGCTCGTCCAGCGCGGGAACGGCGCGCGCGTCGAAGCGGAGCCGGACGCCGTAGCTCCGTCCTTCGCGGTCACCCCCGGTGTCCACCCACACCTCGATCCGCGGGTGCTCCCGCTTGGCGTGAGAGGTCACGAAGTTCGCGAGCCAGCGTGCCACCTCCGCGTAGTCTCCGCCGGAGAAGCCCACTAGCTCAACACTCGTTGAAGCCGCACGAGAGGCACTTCTTGCAGCCTTCCTCGTAGATGAAGGTGGCCTGGCCGCACTCGCGGCAGAGGTCGCCGATCTGCCTACGTTCCGCGGCCGCGGGCGCCGCGCCGGCGACGCGCCCGCTCACGTGCTCGCCGAGGGTGCGGGCGAGGGCATCGGGGAGCGAGAGGATCCGGGCGGCGCCGAAGCCGGTGGGCTGGCCGCCGCCGATGCGGGACAGCTGGCTCATCACCTCGTCCATCCGCCGCTGGACCGACAGCGGCGAGGGCATTCGGAGAATCAGCGACACGAGCCGGCCGAGCGCCTCCGCGACCGCCATGGTGTCGGAGCCGGCCTTGCCCACCTGGACGAACACCTCGAAGGGATCGCCCGCGGGCGTATCGTTGACGGTGATGAAGGCGGTGCCGATGGGCGTCTCGCGCCGGTACGTGGCGCCCGCCAGGCTGTGGGGCCGCGGCTTGATCACGCGCTCGGCAGGGCCGGCGGCGACGTCTTCCCCCTGCCCCACGCCCAGATGCAGCACCTGGGCGCCCTTGCTGCCGTCCCGGAAGATGGTGATCCCCAGACAGTCCTTCTCCCACGCGAGCAGATAGGCCTGGGCGACGTCCTCCTCGGTGGCGTCGTGGGGCAGATTGATCGTCTTGGACACGCCGTTGTCGGTGTGCCGCTGGAAGGCCGCCTGGTGGAGCACGTGCCAGCGGAAGTCGATCTCGTGCGCGGTCTTGAACACGGCCCGCGCCGCCTCGTCCACGCCGGGGATGTCGCGCAGGGAGCCGCGGCGGACCACCTCGGCCATGAGGGCGTCGGAGTGGAAGCCGCGGGCCCGCGCCAAGCGCTCGAACGTCTCGCTCACGAACGGCAGCACACGCTCGCCGTCGGGGCCGTGTACGCGGTGCTCGAAGGCGAGCGCGAAGAGGGGCTCGATCCCCGAGGAGCACCCGGCGATCATCGAGATGGTGCCGGTGGGCGCGATGGTGGTCACGGTGGCGTTCCGCAAGGGCCGGCCGTCCCGGTAGATCGAATGCGCGAAGGCCGGGAAGGGCCCGCGCTCCTCCGCGAGCCGGCCCGACTGGTCGTGGGCGGTGTCCTGGATGAAGCCCATGAGCCGCTCGGCGAGCGCCAGCGCCTCCTCGCCGTCGTAAGGAATATCCAGGAGGAAGAGCAGGTCCGCCCATCCCATCACGCCCAGCCCGACGCGCCGGTTGGCCTTCACCGTCGCCGCGATCTGCGGCAGCGGGTACGGGTTGACCTCGATCACGTCGTCGAGGAAGCGCACGGCCAGCCGCACCACCCGCTCGAGCTCGTCCCACGCGACGGCGGCCCTGCCGTCCGGCGCCTCCGTCACGAAGCGGGCGACGTTGACGGAGCCGAGATTGCACGCGTCGTTGGCCGCTAACGGCTGTTCGCCGCAGTTGTGGACGACGAACCCGTTGGCCACGAAGCTGTTGGTGAACGGCTCCTTCAGGTCGTAGACCGGCTCGACCCCATCCGGAACGAGAGCCCTAAAGCGCGCAACGAAGCCCTCCCGGTACGGGCCGCGCGAATAGGCTTCGGTCGCCGCCGCGAGGCGCTGTGCCTTGCGTGTGGTCAGGAAGCCGATCTCGCGCGCGAAGCGAACGACGTTGTCCCGGCCGATCACGAGATCGTGGTCCGGCTCGCAAGCATAGTCGCGCTGTCCGCCCTTGCCGTCCGGCATCCGAGTCTCGCGCCGGCTGTGCCGGTGCGCGTAGACGCGGCTGACGATGCCGAAGTTCAAGAGCATGCGCTGGACGTCAGCGAGGAGGCGCCGCGAGATCGACGTGAGCCGCACCGAAACGCCCTTCTCCGTGGTTCCGCTTACATGGCCATCGGCCGTGAACAGTCCCTGGAGGAATCCGCGCTGCAGATTCTCCGAACCGGCGAGGACTCCGGGCCGCACGCCGTCAACCTTGGAGCCGCCATCGAGCCCGAAACGAGCGGCGAGAATGGCGGTGAGCCGGGTCGAGCGCACCGTGATCTGATCGCGGGAGGGAATGTCGGTGTAGCCGACGTGATACTGGTCGCCGGCTCTCGATCCGAGCATGGCGTTCACGTGATCCACGAACAGCGGCGCGAGCTCGCGCTTCTCGTCCCCGTAGAAGCTCAGCACGGTTCGGCCTTCTGTCGTGAAGTAGCCGTCGCCGACGAGCCAGCCGAGCACACGCCCCTCCTCGAGAGTGCCCGCCGCCCCGAAGCCGCCCTTCTGGTTGAGGAGGTGGACGCGCTCGCCCGGCTCCAGCTCGTTCGCCTGCCGCCAGCCGCGCGCCGTCATCACGCGATGGTCGGCGGTGAGACGGAGCCCGTACCCCTCCTCGGTGGTGAGTCGGAACACGGGCTTGACCCCCGACTCGAACACGGGTGACGCGATACCCCACTGGCCCACCCCGAAGCGCGAGTCCAAAACCACCTCGACGGCGTCGGACGCGCGAGCCAGCTCGTCGACACGGACAAGCCCTCGCCCCGTGTAAACCAGGGTATCACCCGTCACGCACGGGTTCGTCGCTTCGATGGTCGCGAGCGCCGGCGTGGGATTCGCGCGGCTCCAGTTGATCCGGTCGAGGAACACGAGCCCCGGATCGCCTGTGCGCCACGCCGCGCGTGTGATTCTCTGAAATACGTCGCGCGCGCCGAGGCGGCCCGTCGTCTGCCCGTCGCGCGGATTCACAAGATCGTACTCGGCGCCCGCAGCCAGCGCATCCATGAAGGCGTCGGTGACGCCGACGGAAATGTTGAAGTTGCTCACGCCGCCGTCGAGCTTGGATTCGATGAATTCGAGAATGTCGGGATGGTCAACGCGAAGCACCCCCATGTTAGCTCCGCGTCGCGTACCTCCTTGGCGCACAGCTTCCGTCGCCGCGTTGAACACGCGCAGGAAGGACACGGGGCCCGACGCGCGCCCGCCGGTCGAGCGCACGATGTCGTTCTTGGGCCGCAAGCGCGAGAAGGCGAAGCCGGTGCCGCCGCCGGACTGCTGGATGATGGCGGCCGCCTTGATGGCCTCGAAGATCTCCGGCATCGAGTCGCCCACGGGGAGGACGTAGCAGGCCGAGTACTGGAGCGCATTGCCCTTGCCCGCGTTCATGAGCGTGGGCGAGTTGGGCAGGAAGTAGCCGTCCACCATCATCTCGTAGAACGCGGTGGCGATCTCGCGCTGCGCGGCCGCGCTCCGGCCGAATCGCCCCTCGGCGGCGGCGATGGCCCGGGCCACCCGCCAGCACATCTCCTCTGGCGTCTCGACGACCTCGCCGCCCTCCCGGGCCAGATAGCGCTCGCGGAGCACGCGCAGCGCGGCCTCGGTCCACCGGCCGGACTTGGCGGGACGGGGCCCGACTCGGGAGGCATTGTCGCTCACATGAGGCTCCTCGGCGCCACTACCGGCGGCACCACGTCCAGCCTAGCACACGGCCGGTTGGGGCTCGAACCATTTTCACCAAGCATAAGAGTGTTTTGCGCCCGTCGGAAGAACCGATAGAATGCAACCTCATGGCAAGTGCGCGAATCGCCGCACCCGCGCTCGCGCTGCGCCGCCAAGGAGAGATCGCATGACCTCGACCCGTGTCCGGAGCATCCTGGGGGCGCTCGCCCTTGCCCTGCTCACGCTACCCGGCCCGGCGGCCGCCCAGCCCACGGCCGCCGACCCGATGGCCCCGCGGCAGCCCCTTGCCGCGCCTCCCGGCGTCCGGGGCTTTCCGACTCCCGAGGAAGTGACGACCCGGGAGCTGTCCCTGGGCGATGCGGTGCGCATCGCCCTGGACAATGCGCCCGCCATCCTGCAGCGCTTCGGCGAGTACGCGGCGGCCCAGCAGCGCATCGACCAAGCCTTTTCGACGATGCTGCCCCAGATCAGCCTGCTCGGGCAGGCCATTCGCACCGAGTCCTACCAGCGCGTCTTCAACTCGACGGGCTCCGCCACCAGCCGGAACACGGAGACGCCAACTCCCGCGAGCGGTCGCCTCTCGGCCTCCCAGCTCCTCTGGGATTTCGGCAAGAGCTGGGCCGCCACCGACGCGGCCAAGGCCAACTCGGATTCCGCTCGCGAGCAGGTCGAGCTGCAAAAGGATCTCATCGTGCTGGCGGTCAAGGAGAGCTACTTCCTGCAGCTCCTCTCGAGCCGGCTCGTGGTGGTGAGCGCCCAGGCGGTGGACCGCGCCGAGCTCAACCTCAAGAGCGCCAAGGGCTTCTTCGACGTGGGCACGCGGCCGAAGTTCGACGTCACCCGCGCCGAGGTCGACGTCGCCAACGCGCGCGTGGCCCTCATCCGCTCCCAGAACGCCGTGAGCCTGGCGCGCATCGGCCTCAACCAGGCCATGGGCATCGCGATCAACGCGCCCACGCGCGTCAAGGACATCCTGGCCTACGAGCCGATCAAGTTCGACCGCGACACGCTCGTCTCGGAAGCCTTCCGGCAGCGGCCGGAGTACAAGCAAGCGCGGCTCCGGGCCGACGCTGCCGAGGCGACGGTGAGACAGAACTTTCGCGATTTCTTCCCCGGGCTCTTCGGCGTCGGCTCGGTGGGCGCGGGAAAGGTGCAGGACGATTTCCGGGGCACCCTCGGCTCGGGCCTCCTCACCACGACGACCCCCGGCGTCACCTCCACGGAGACCCGCGACTGGCAGGTCGGACTCGAGCTGCGCTGGAATATCTTCGACGGCGGCAACAAGATCGCTCGCTACCGCGAGGCCAAGTCGCTCCTGGAGGCCTCCCAGGCGGGCGTGCGGGACACGGAGCTGCAGATCTGGCAGCAGGTGGAGCAGGCCCATGTCAACGTCGTGGAGGCTGAGGAGCGGATCGGCGCCGCGCAGAAGGCGGTGGAGTCGGCCCAGGAGAACTTCCGGCTCAGCCAGGGCCGCTTCGACGCCGGCGTCGGTACCATCATCGAGCTCACCGACGCCCAGCTCGCGCTGACCCAGGCCCAGGCCACCGAGGCGCAGGCGCTGTCCGACTACCGGATCGCCATCGCCCGGCTCGAGCGCGCCCTGGCGCGCCGCTAGCGCCCCGTCGCTCGACAGCATATTCTGTAAACATGCGCAGGTCGGGGAGCGTCGAACAGGCATGAAGCGGCGCCTCCGCTGGCTCCTGGTAGTGATCATCCTGGCCGCCGGGTTGTCCGGGGCCTATCTCTACTCCCAGAGCACCGGAAACGCGCCCCGATTCCGGACCGCGCCGGTGTCGCGGGGCAACATCACCGCCTTCGTCACCACCACCGGCAACCTCAACGCCGTCATCACCGTCCAGGTGGGCTCGCAGGTCTCGGGGCAGGTCAAGGAGCTGTTCGCCGACTTCAACTCCGAGGTCAAGCGCGGGCAGCTCATCGCGCGGATCGACCCTGCCACCTTCGAGGCCACCGTGGCGCAGGTCAAGGCCGAGCAGGACGCCGCCGAGGCCGCCGTGCTCAATCAAGGGGCCCAGGTGGAGCGGGCGCGGGCCGAGGTCGACAATGCCCGCGCGGCCCTGGCGGTGGCCCGCGCCCAGACTGCCAAGGCAAACGCCGCCCTGCTCGACGCCCGCCGCGACCTCACCCGGAAGCAGGGCCTCTTCGGCCAGGAGCTGATCGCACGCAGCGACCTGGACACCGCGCAGGCCGTGCACGATCAGGCCGACGCCCAGCTGGAGTCCAGCCGGGCCCAGGAGGTGGCCCTGGCATCCGCCATCAAGGCCGCCGAGGCCCAGTTCCGCGTGACCGAAGCCCAGGTCAAGGGCGCGGAGGCGGCAGTGCGCCAGAAGCGGGCCACCCTCCAGCAGGCGCAGGTCAACCTCGAGTACACGTTCATCCGCGCGCCGGTTGACGGCGTGGTGATCTCGCGCAACGTGGATGTCGGCCAGACGGTGGCGGCGAGCCTGCAGGCCCCTACCCTGTTCACGATCGCGCAGGACCTCACCAAGATGCAGATCGACACCAACGTGGACGAGGCGGACATCGGCCGCACCCAAGTGGGCCAGCGCGTCACCTTCACGGTGGACTCCTTCCCCACCGAGACGTTCAACGGCCAGGTGGTGCAGATCCGCAAGGCCTCGCGGACGGTCCAGAACGTGGTGACGTACAACGTGGTCATCGCCGTGAGCAACCCGGATCTCAAGCTCCTGCCCGGGCTCACCGCGAACGTGCGCATCGTGACAACCACGAAGCCGGACGTGCTCCGCGTCTCGAACGCCGCCCTGCGCTTTCGGCCCCCCGGCGAGGAGGCGCCCGCGACCGGCGCCGCCGCGCCCCCGACCGGCCCCGGCACGACGCCGTTCCAGCGCCCCGCCCCGCCCTCGCCGGAGGAGATCAAGGCACGCCTGGTGAAGGCGCTCAAGCTCACCGACGAGCAGCAGAAGAAGCTCGATCCCATCCTGGACGAGGCGCGGTCGCAGTTCATGGGCCTCAACCGCATCCCCCAGGAGCAGCGGCGCACCGCCGGCCAGCGCATCCGGGAGGAGTCGCGCGTGAAGATCCGGGCGCTGCTCACCCCCGAGCAGCAGGCGATCTTCGACCAGTTGCCGCAGGGCCAGGCCGCGCGGGGCGGTGCGGGCGGCCAGAGCGGACGGGTCTGGGTGCTCGGCTCCGACGGCAAGCCGCGTGCGGTCGCCGTGAGGACGGGCATCAGCGACGGGGCCTCCACCGAGCTGCTCGGCGACGAGCTGAAGGAGGGCGAGGAGGTGCTGGTCGGCACCATCGCGCCGGGCAGCGCGGCGCCGCGGCCGGCGACCCCGGCGCCGGCGCAGCAGAGCCCCCGCATGCGGCTCTAGGCGGCCGCCCATGCTCGTCGACGTCCGGGATCTCACCAAGGACTACGTGATGGAGGCGCAGACCGTCCACGCGCTGCGGGGGGTCAGCCTCGGCATCGAGGCCGCGGAGTTCGTGGCGGTGATGGGTCCCTCCGGCTCCGGCAAGTCCACCTTCATGAACCTCCTCGGCTGCCTCGACAGTCCTACCAGCGGGCGGTACCTGTTCGACGGCCGCGACGTGTCACACCTGGGCCGCAACGAGCTCGCGCGCATCCGCAACGAGAAGGTCGGCTTCGTGTTCCAGGGCTTCAATCTCCTCGCGCGCACGAGCGCGCTGGAAAACGTGGAGCTGCCCCTCATGTACGGCGGGCTGCCCGCGGCGGAGCGCCACGCACGCGCCCGGCGCACGCTCGCCGCGGTGGGGCTATCCGACCGAGCCGAGCACCAGCCGAGCCAGCTCTCGGGCGGGCAGCAGCAGCGCGTGGCCATCGCGCGGGCGCTCGTCAACTCGCCCGCCCTCGTGCTCGCCGACGAGCCCACCGGCAACCTCGACACCCGCACCAGCGTCGAGATCATGGCGCTCCTGCAGGACCTCAACCGTCAGGGCATCACCGTCGTGCTCGTCACCCATGAGCACGACATCGCCGAGTACGCCGGCCGGGTGATCCACTTCCGCGACGGCCGCCTCCGGCGCGACGATCGGAGCCCCCGGCCGCGCGACGCCAAGGCCGAGCTGGAGACGATGCCGCCGGCCGAGGACGAAGCGCCGGTGCCGACGGAGAGCACGGCGTGAACCTGCTCGTCTGCGCCCGCGTCGCCCTGCGCGCGCTCCGCGTCAATCCCCTGCGCAGCATCCTCACCATGCTTGGGATCATCATCGGCGTGGGCGCGGTGATCGCGATGGTGTCGGTGGGCGCGGGGGCGCAGGCGCGCGTGGCCGAGCAGATCCGCAGCCTCGGCTCCAACCTCATCCTGATCCTGCCCGGCAGCGTCGCGAGCACGGGCGTGCGGCTCGGATTCGGCACCCGCCCCAGCATCTCCCAGGAGGACGCCGCCGCCATCGCGCGCGAGATCCCGGCCGTCCACTCCACCGCGCCGTCCGTGCGCGGCCGCGACCAGGTCATCTGGGGCAACACCAACTGGTCCACCGCCATCCAGGGCACCACCCCCGAGTACGAGGAGACCCGGCAGTGGCCGGCGGTGAGCGGCCGGTGGTTCAACCAGGACGAGGCGGAGGGGGCGGCCAAGGTGGTGCTCCTGGGCCAGACGGTAGCGGAGAACGTCTTCGGCGGCGGCGACCCCGTCGGCGCGGTGGTGCGGGTGGCGGGTGTTCCCCTCACCGTCATCGGCGTGCTCGACCGGAAGGGGCAGTCGAGCTGGGGACAGGATCAGGACGACGTGGTGTTCATCCCGATCTGGACCGCGAACAAGCGGGTGCTCGGGCCCACCAAGCCGTCGCCCACCTCGGTCAACGCGATCTCGGTGCGCGTGCGCGACGGGGAGAACATGAAGGTGGTCGAGGGGGAGATCCGTGATCTCCTCCGCCAGCGCCACAAGCTCCAGGGCTTCCAGGAGGATGACTTCTGGATTCGCAACCTCTCCGAGATGCTGCAGGCGGAGGAAGCCTCGTCGCGCGTGCTGACCATGCTGCTCGCCTGCATCGCCTCCGTGTCGCTTCTCGTAGGCGGGATCGGGATCATGAATATCATGCTGGTGTCGGTGACGGAGCGCACCCGCGAGATCGGGCTTCGGATGGCGGTGGGCGCGCGTGGCAACGACATCCGGACCCAGTTCCTCGTGGAGGCGGTGACCCTTTCGCTCACGGGTGGGATGATCGGGATCGGCATTGGCCTCGCCAGCTCGTACGCCATCGCCTACTTCGCGGAGTGGCGCACGCTCATCAATCCCCAGGCCATCCTCCTCGCCTTTGGCTTCGCGGCGGCGGTGGGCATCTTCTTCGGCTTCTACCCGGCCCAGAAGGCGGCGCGGCTCAATCCCATCGAGGCGCTGAGATACGAATGACCGCTCGCCGCGCGGCCGTCGCGCTCGCCGCCATTGCCGCGCTCCTGGCGATGCCGGCGCCCCCCGCGGCCAGCCAGACCTACACCCCCCAGTCCGGATCGTCGCTCAGCGTGACCTTCCAGACCGAGCGCGTGGGCGCGGGCCGCATCATCATCTTCGGCGACGTGCGCAACTCCTCCTCCGACGCGTACGAGCGGGTGACGCTGCTCGCCGAGGGGCTGGACGAGGCGGGCGCGGTGGTGTCCCGCGGCCGCGCCTACGTCTCCGGCGTCGTGCCCGGCCGCGGGACGGCGCCCTTCGAGTGCCGGCTGGCGTCGGGCGGACGTGAGCGCCGCTTCCGGGTCAGCGTCGAGGCGTATCAGATCGCCGGGCAAAGCCCCTGAGGGGTTCGGCGTGGCCCGCCGGCGCCCGTCCAAGCCCTCGCGAGCCGCGCGCCCCGTCCGACGTGCCGCCGCCCCCAGCCGACCGCTCGGCCCGCCCGCGGTGGAGGAGCGCGCGCTGCCCATCGTGCGCGAGCTGGCGCGTGTGGCCCGCGGAAGCGAGCCGCCCCGCGTCAAGCTGGAGGGGGCGCTCGAAGTCTTGTTCGGCGCCTATGCCGAAGGCGACCCGCACTTCTCGGACGCCCTGCTGGGGGGCTGGGCCCGCGCGCGAGAGGACAAGCAGTTCCGCCTGACCATGGCCTGGCTCCGCGAGCAGTGCCGCCTCTCCCTCGAGGAAATCCTGGACGAGGGCGTGCGCGCGGGCGCGTTCCGCGCCGGTCTCGACCCGGGCGCGGTCGCCACCGCCATCCTGGGCGCTGCCGAGGGGTGCCTGCTGCAGGCGTCGAGCGCGGGCGGGGCGGTCGCGCCCGCACGGCTGGTGCGGGCCCTGCTCGCCCTCGTCTGCGACCCGCTCCGTCTCAGCGGGGCTTGAGCTCGATCAGGTAGCCGTCGGGATCTCGGAGGTAGAGGGAGGGCCCGGTGCCGAAGGCCCCGCGGCGCTCCACCACGTCGCCCTCCACCGCCGCGCCGCGAGCCCGCAGAGCCTGCCCGAGCGCAGATAGATCGTCGCAGGCGATCGACAGGCAGAAGTGGTCCATCCCGTGGGGGCCCCGCTCGCCGGGCAGGAGGTCGATGAGCGCCGCGCCGAAGCGGAGCTGGACGAGCCGGATGCGCTCGTTGACGTGGTCTCGTGTGCAGCCCAGCACCTCGGTATAGAACCGCTCGGACACCTCCTGATCGCGTACGCGAAGGACGACATGGTCCAACCCCAGCGGCTCGAATCCCATCACGGCGCCCCCCGACCGCGGACGGCCTCGAGCACGAGCACCACCGCGCCTGCCGCCATGACGGCCATGCCGGCCACGCTGGACAGCGCGTGGAGACGGCCGAAGCGCGACACTTCGGGCGCGTCGGCGCGGCCGGCGGCGCGGGCGGCGAGGGCGCTATCCCGGAGCCCCTCCATCTCGGGCAACAGCAGGAACAGGGACGCCGCCGTGAGGCCCAGCATGAGGAGGACGAGCACGAGCGGCGCGCGCCCGAGCCAAGCGACGCCCGCGGGGTCGCGCCGCGCCAGGAGCCCGACGGCAGCCACGAGGCCGAGCGCCAGAGCCGCCCAGTGATACCGCGGCATCACGGTGGAGACGAATCGGGCGGCGGCGGGCCGCTCCAGGACGCCGAACGCGGCGGGGGCGACCACCGCGGCGAGGAAGCCGAGCATGCCGAGCCAGGCCGCGATCGCGAAGACAGTCAGAGTTTTCATGACGCTGGGAGCGCCTCCCTCAGGACTCGCTGCAGAATGGTAGCATGGGGCCGTGCCGACCCGGCTCCTCGCGGCCGCACTGCTCTCCCTGCTCACCGCGCCGCCGGCGCTCGCGCAGAGCCCGCTCGTCACCGAGTTGGCCGGCTTGAGCCGTCGCTATCATCAGGCGCCGGGCCGGCTGGACGCCGTGTACGCGGGTCTCAGCGAGGCGGTGAAGTCGGATTCGCACCCCGACAACATGATTGCCCTCGCCCAGGCCGCCTTCATCTGGGGCGATGTCCGCGCCCGCACCCCGGAAGAGAAGCTGGAGGCCTACGACCGTGGGCGGCGCGCCGGGGAACGGGCGGCGGAGCTCGCCCCGCGCAGCGCGCTCGCCCATCTCTGGCTTGCCGTCAATGCCGGCCGCTGGGGGCAGACCAAGGGAGTCCTGCGATCGCTCTTCCTGCTGCCCACCGTGAAGGAGCACATGGAGACGGCGCTGGCGCTGGATCCGGGCCTCGTGCCCGCCTACGTGCTGGCAGGATCGGTCTACTACGAGGTCCCGGGCCTCTTCGGCGGCGACCTCGACAAGTCGGAGTCGATGTTCAAGAAGGCGCTGACCCTCGATCCCCGCTGGACGGGGGCGCGGGTCGGGCTGGCCCGCACGCTCGCCAAGCAGGGCCGGCCCGCAGAGGCCCGGCGCGAGGCACAGATCGTGCTGCACGAGCGCGACCCGCGCAACCCTGCCGACTGGACTCTCAAGGACTCGCGCGAGGCGCGCGAGCTGCTGACGGCGCTGGACGCCCCTCGGTGAAGAGGCGGCGGGCGCCGACGCCCGCGCTGCCGGTGGGCCAGCTGCTCGCCCGCCTGCGCCGGGTGCGACCCCGATGGCGGACCACCGCGCTCGCGGAAGTTTCCGCCGAGCGGCGCGATCCGTTCCATGTCCTCATCGCCTGCGTGCTCTCGCTCCGGACCAAGGACGAGACCACCGGCCCGGCGGCGGCGCGCCTGTTCGCCCTCGCCGACGGACCGGAGGCGATGGTGCGGCTGCCCGCGCGGCACATCGAGCGCGCGATCTTCCCGGTCGGGTTCTATCGCACCAAGGCGCGCGTGGTGCTCGGCATCTGCCGCGACCTTCTCGCGCGCTTCGACGGGCGCGTGCCGGACCGGATCGACGACCTCCTCACGCTCAAGGGCGTGGGACGGAAGACCGCCAATCTGGTCGTGACGATGGGCTTCGGCAAGCCGGGGATCTGCGTGGACGTGCACGTGCACCGGATCTCGAACCGCTGGGGGCTCATCCGGACGCGCACGCCCGCTGAGAGCGAGACGGCGCTCCGGCAGCGGCTGCCCCGCCGATACTGGATCGGCTACAACGATCTGCTCGTCGCGTTCGGCCAGAACATCTGCCAGCCCGTCTCGCCCCGCTGCTCCACCTGCCCGCTCGACAACGCGTGCCCTCGCGTCGGCGTCATCCGCTCCCGTTAGCCGGGGGGTCACCCATCGCGAGATCAGTCGCCGAGCGCGCGTGACACCTCGCCCAGCTCGCGGCGGAGACGCTGCAGGCGACGGGCGAGGGCGGGGCCCCGCGAGCGGGCGCGGAGGATACCGCCCTCGAGGAGATCCAGGAAGGCGGCGGACACCTCTTCGGCGCCCCAGCGGCCGGCCGGGTTATACCACTTGTAGAGCCAGTTGAGCATCCCGAGCATGCCGAACACGACCAGGCGCGGCGGCACGTCGCGGAAGACGCCGCCACGGACCCCTTCCGCCACGATGGCCTCGACCCCCTTGTCATAGCGGTCCTTCTGGGCGGCGAGGGCCCGGGCGATCCGCGGGGGTAGATTGGGCTCCTCGCTGAAGAACACGGTCAGGAACGAACGGTTAGCGATGACGAACCGCACGTGCTGCCGAACGACCCGGCGGAGCTTATCGTCGGGCCCGAGATCGGCGCGGAGGATGAGAGCGAGCTCACGCGTGAATCCCTCGATGGTCTCGCGGGAGATCGCCGCGAGCATATCCTCCTTGGCGTGGAAGTAGCCGTAGAGGGACGCCTTGGACATCCCGAGCCGGGAGGCGATCTCGTCGAGGGTCGCCGCCCGGTACCCCCGCTCCCGGAAGAGATCGGCGGCGATGCGGAGGATGCGGTCGCGCATCGCCTGGCGCCGGGGCTCCATGCCGGGAGTCTACTTGACCGTCGCGCCCGCCCGTGCTAAAAACCAGTCAGTTCAGTTTCTTTACTTGCGGGTTCCACCCCGCCCAGGCATGGAGGTCGAGTCATGGACCGGCGCGTCATCCCCAGCACGATGGACACGGTGTTCGAGTTCGACTACACGGTCCAGGCCGAGGACATGCGGGGCCTCTACGAGAAGGCCAAGCGTGATCAGTGGAATGCCTCCCGCGACATCAAGTGGGACACGCCGGAACCCTCCGACGGCCGCGTCCTCGCCGACGAGCTGGTGGACATCCACGGCAGCCCCATGTGGGAGCGTCTCTCCGAAAAGGATCGCGTCGAGCTGAACCGCCGCGTCACCGCATGGCGCCTGTCCGTGCTCGTCTACGGTGAGCAGGGTGCCCTCCTCGCGTGCAGCCAGCTCGTGGAGACGGTCGCCGGCACCGACGCCAAGTTCTTCCAGGCCACCCAGGTCGTGGACGAGGCGCGTCACAACGAGGTGCTCGAGCGCTACATCCAGCATCGGCTGGGCGGGCTCCACTACCCCATGCCGGAGAACGAGCGCTTCCTCTTCGACGCCATCCTGACCGACTCGCGCTGGTACATCAAAACCATCGCGCTCCAGCTCGTGGCGGAGACCCAAGCGGTCTCCATGTTCCGGATGATGCAGGAGTGCGCGGTCGACCCGCTCCTCGGCGAGATCTGCGGGCGTATCCTCCAGGACGAGTCCCGGCACATGGGCTTCGGCATGCTCGCCCTGCCCGCCATCGTGCGGGACGCGGCCGAGCGGGAGCGGCACGAGATGGAGGACTTCACGTGCACCGCGCTCGAGAAGGTGCTCACCGGGTTCTTCCCCGCGGAGGCCTACCGCGACATCGGCTTCTCCCCCGCCCAGATCGCGGAGGTGCAGTCCCACCGGCGCGGGGTGGCGGCGCGGAACGACTACGCGGTGTTCCGGAAGCACTTCCGGCGGGACATGCACACCTCGATGGTCGCGAACCTCGCGCGGATCGGGCTCCTCACCGACCGCGTCCGGCCGCGCCTGGAGACCCTCGGCATCCAGCTGCCCGCCGCCGTCTAGCCCAGCAGCGCGCGCAGCCGTCGGTCCCGATGGGCGAAGGCGGCCTCGACGCGCGCGCTCGCCCCGAGCGTGTCCAGGAGCCAGCCGAGCGGGCCGCCGGGGAAGCGGTAGGTCAGGCGATCCTCCACCCACGTCCCCGGGCGCCCGCCCGGCGCTTCATGCTCCGGCCCCTCCACGAATCGGTGCCGGTGCTCCCAGCGCGCGAAGGGGCCGCGCACCAGCGCGTCCACGAAGCGATGGGGCGGATCCCACTCGCGAACGAACAAGCGCCACGCGGTGGGCACGCCCAGGATGGCGACGCGGAAGTCGAGGACGGCTCCCGCCTCGAGCGGGGGCGGCGGGGAGGGCCAGCGCAGCCCCGGGATCACCTGCGCGAGGTTTCGCGCGTCGGCGAAGAACGCGAAGACGTCGGCGCGCGGCCGCGGCACCCAGATTCGCGTCTCGAGCACGTGGTCCGCCATGCGCGACGCGCTATCATACGCAGGTGCCCGCCGGCGGTCAAACGCATCCCTACCTGATCCTCACGCTGATCGCCGCGCTCTGGGGCTCTTATCCCGTCTTCGCCAAGATCGCGCTGGCCCATTTCCCGCCGTATGTCCTCGTGGCGTTGCGCACGAGCCTGGCCTCGTGCTTCCTCGTCGCGCTGCTTCGCCGGCGGGGCTTCGACGAGTTCCGTGCGCTGTCGTGGAGCGACCTGCGCAGCTTCGCCTTTCTCGGCTTCACGGGCATCTTCGTCTCCACCGGCGGCACCTACCTGGGCATCGCCTTCACCACCGCCTCCAGCGCCGCCCTGCTCCAGGCGGCCTCGCCGGTGATGGTCGCCATCGGAGCGCGGCTCTACCTGAAGGAGCGCCTCTGGCGCCGCCACTGGATCGGCGTGGCGGTCTCCACGTTGGGGGTGGTGCTCGTGGTCACGCGCGGCAGCTGGCGCGCAGTCGCGCATCTCGATTTCCTGCCCGGCGACCTCATCGTCCTCGCCGGACAGGCGGGCTGGGCGATCTACACGGTGTACGGCAAGCGCGTCCTCGCCGTGCACTCCCCCGCCCTCGCCACCACCGCCGCTTATTGCCTCGGTTCGCTGATGCTGCTACCCGTGCCCTTTCTCACCACGCGGTTCTTCCCCGCCACGGACTGGACGTCCCCGGTGGCATGGGGGGTGGTCCTCATGCAGGCGGTGCTGGGCGCGGTCGCGCACGTGTGGTGGTACGAGGGCGTCCACCAGGTGGGCGCCAGCCGCGCCGGCATCTTCATGAACCTGCAGCCGGTGGTGGGCGTGCTCCTCGCTTGGGCGATGCTCGGGGAGACGGTCGGGGCCGCCGAGATCTTCGGCGGCCTCGCCGTCCTCACGGGGGTGTGGCTGACGAGCCGGTCTACCCGAGCTTCTTGACCTCGGCGAGGATCCTGTCCGGATCCGGCAGGGCGCCGCGCCCGTAGCGCTCCACGAAGCGGACGTGCCCGGCGGGATCCACGATGAAGGTCGCGCGCACGTTGGCGTTCCAGTCGGGCCAGAACACGCCGTAGTCTTTGGCCACCGTGCGATGCACGTCGGAGAGCAGCGGATAGTTGGAGATGCCGACCGCTTTCGCCCAGTTCTCGTGGCTGAAGGGGCTGTCCGTGCTGATACCCAGCACCTGGGTATTGGCCGCCTCGAAGTCCTTCATACGCCGATCGAAGGCGGGCATGCACGTGGATCAGCCGGGCGTCCAGTCCAGCGGATAGAAGAGCAGCACGACGTTCTTGCCGCGGTAGTCGCGCAGGCTCACGTCTTTGAGACCGATCGTCTTCAAGGTGAACTCGGGCGCGGCATCCCCGACGTCCAGCGTCTTGTCCTCGCTCACCGTCCCATTCCTCCCTTGGCCCGACGGACGGGCCGGTCTTCGAGCATCGATGGGGACGCTCCCGCCGATCGAAGCCCGCCGCGCGCGGCGAACGGGCGCTTCTCCAGCGCCCCCGGCGGCTTCCGCTGCGCCGCCCACAGGATGCGGCGGCGCGCCTCGAGCGGCGCGTCCGGCAGGCCCAGAAATCCCGCTGCCGTCGCCACCCGCCCAGTGTCCCACAGTCGCCGAAAGCGGTCACCGTAGCTCTCGTCGCGCACGGCGTGGTGGTCCATGATGACCCGGCACCCCGTGCGGTCGATGATTCGCAACAGATGCTCGACCCCCTGCTCGATGAGCGCGCGGCCGAGCCGATGCTCCAGGTAGGCGGGCGGCCCGGAGAGGTACAGGAGACTCGGCCGCTCGCGCCCGAGATAGGCGGCGGCCACCGGCGACAGTGGCCCCTGCACGTCGGAGGCGTGAACGAAGCGCTGCCCGCTGCGGCGGTCGGTGACGGTCAGGGCGATCACGTGCCCGAGCCCCGACACCTCCGCGCCGTGGGGCAGCGGAGGTGAGGCGGCGAGGATGCAGTCAGGCGTCTCGATGCACCGCCCATCGGCCGATTCGAAGCGTGCCTGGGCCTCCTGGGCCTGCCAGAGATGTCGCGCCCGCTCCGCCTGCGCGCCCGTCACCATCCGGTGCGGGTCCTTCGCCCAGACGGAGCGGCCCGCATAGATCGACGGGTCGTGCCGGTAGTGCTCTTCGTGGTAGTGGCTCACGAACACCCACTCCGCGCGCGTGGCGTACGCCGAGATGCGGTCATTGGCCCGGCGCAAGGCCTCCCACTCCTCGTCGGCGGGCGGGAGCCCGAAGCGAGCGGCACCGAGCGCGGCGCCCGGGTCGATGAGGATCCGTGTGTCGCCGCACTCGACGTAGGTCGCGACCGAGCGCACGCCCAGCGAGTCCGCCGCGAGGGGAACGACCTTCATGGCGTGGGCGAGATCAAATGCAGCGGCCCCCGTCGACCTCGATGGTGGAGCCGGTGATCATGGCCGCGTCGTCGGACGCGAGGAACAGCGCGGTGCGGGCCAGGTCCTCCGGCTGATTGAGCCGGCCCAGCGGCACGGTGGCGCGGTAGCGCGTCATGCCTTCGTCGTCCACCTTGTCCTTGCCCATGAAGGTCGGCAGCATCGGCGTCTCGGTGGCGACCGGGGCGATGGCGATCACCCGCACTCCGAAGGGCGCCAGCTCGAGGGCGAGGCTCTTGGCCAGCACGTGGGCGGCGCCCTTCGAGGCCGAGTAGGCCTGGACGCCGGGCCGGGGCCGCACCGCCGAGGTCGAGCCCGTGATGAGGATCACGCCGCGCTTCTGCTTCTTCATCACCGGCGCCGCGTACTTGGCCCCGAGGAACGGCCCCTTCACGTTCACCGCCATGATCTGGTCGAAGATGGCCTCGTCCACGTCCTCCACCGGGGTGGGCCGCTCCGGCACGCCCGCGTTGGCGTAGAAGATGTCGAGCCGCCCCCAGCGCGCCACCGTCTGCTCCACCGCCGCCTGATTGTCGGCGGCGCGGCTGACGTCGGCCATCAGGGCGAGGGCCTGGCCGCCCGCCCGCTCGATCTCCTGCGCGGTAGCCTTGGCCGCGTCCTCACGCACGTCCACCACCGCCACCCGTGCCCCTTCCTGCGCGAAGAGTAAGGCGGTCGCCCGACCGATGCCCGACCCCGCCCCCGTCACCAGCGCCACCCGGTCCTTGAGCTTCATGGCTGTCCTCCTTGCTGAGCAGCGTCTTGCTTCACGTCCGCCACCGTGCCGCCGCTGGCGCGGATCAGCTCGTCCAGCGTGAGCGGAAACACGCACTCAGGCAGCCCCGCCGCCGCGTAGAACACGGCATGGCGCCCGAGATCCCGATCGATCCAGATGGGAAACCGGTTCGCGTGCGCGAAGGGCGGCACGCCGCCGATCGAGTAGCCGGTGGCCTGCTTCACCTGCTCGGGATCGGCGCGCCGGATGGACCCGCCGGCGAGCCGGGAGACCTTCCGCTCGTCCACGCGATTGTCGCCCGCCGCCACCACCATGAGCGGGGCGCCGTTGACCGTGAAGACGAGCGACTTCGCGATCTGGGCCACCGTGACGCCGAGCGCGTCGGCCGCCTGCTGCGAGGTGCGCGCGTGCACCTCGAGCTCGATGATCTCTCGCGGGAGACCGTGCGCCAGCAGGGCGGCCTGCACCTTCTCGGTGGCGGGCTTCAGGGTCTTCACGCCATCGGGCCTCAGAGCGCCAGCTCCGCCATCACCCGTACCGCGTCGGGGGTACGCGCGCCCACGATCAAGGTCGTCACTCCCGAGCCCTTCCAGGCGGAGAGCCGCTCCCGGATGCGCTCCTTGGGCCCGCAGAGCGCGATCTCGTCAACGAGGGCGTCGGGCACCGCGGCGGCCGCCTCGTCCTTCTTGCCGGAGAGGTAGAGATCCTGGATGCGCTTGGCGTCGCCCTCGTAGCCGTAGCGGCAGACCAGCTCGTTGTAGAAGTTCTTGCCGCGCGCGCCCATCCCGCCCACGTAGAGCGCGAGCTGCGGCTTGATCGCGGCCCGGCAGCGTGCCGCGTCGTCGCCCACCACCACCGCCACCGTGGGCGCCACGTCGAAGTGGTCGAGGGACTTGCCCCCGCCAGCGGCGCGGAAGCCCGCATCGAGGTACTCCTTGAACACGCGCATCCGCTCCGCCGAAAAGAAGATCGGCAGGAGGCCGTCGGCGATCTCCGCGGCCAGCGCCACGTTCTTCGGACCGATAGCGGCGAGGTAGATCGGGATGTCGGCCCACCCGTGGAGAATGGACTTGAGCGGCTTGCCGAGGCCGGTGGCGTCGGGACCTTTGTACGGGATCTGGTAGTAGTCACCCTTGAACTCCAGGGGCTTTTCGCGCTTCCAGACCGCCCTGACGATCTCGACGTACTCCCGGGTCTTCTGGAGCGGCTTGCCGAAGGGCTCGCCGTGCCAGCCCTCGACGACCTGAGGACCGGACACGCCGAGGCCAAGGAGGAAGCGCCCGCCCGACAGCTGGTCGAGGGTGAGCGCGGTGGTGGCCGTGAGGGTGGGGGTCCGGCCCGGGATCTGCATGATGGCAGTCCCTACGCGGATGCGCTCGGTGCGCGCCGCCACCCACGTGAGCGGTGTCACCGCATCGGAGCCATACGCCTCCGCCGACCACACGGAGTGGTACCCGAGCCGATCGGCTTCCTGCACGAGCGTGAGGTCCATCCCCATGGCGGAGCCCGAATAGCCGAGGTTGAGCCCGAGTCGCATGTCGCCTCCCCTTCCCGTTCAGAGTCGCTCGAGCGCTGCCAGGCGCAGCCTGCGCCCGCCCGCCGGCCCCGTCCAGCGATAGCGGGCCAGGGCCAGACGGCCGCGGCGAACCCGCACGCCTTCCTGCTCGAGGAGAATCCGCTGCGTCAGCATGCTGCCCACGTTCCCGCGGAGGCTGATGCCGCCCCGCGCGTTCACCACCCGGTGCCACGGCAGGCCGCTTGGACAGTGCCGCATCGCCTGCCCCACCGCCCGCGCCGCCCGCGGATAGCCGAGCAGCACCGCGATCTGTCCGTACGTCACCACCCGGCCCCGCGGCACCCGCCGCACCAGCGCGTACACCGCCGCATGAAACCGCTTCACGCCGGCTCCCGCCCGAACTGCATCTCGTACAGCCGCGCATAGAGGCCGCCCGCCGCCACCAGCTCGGCGTGGCGACCCGCCTCCCGCACCCGGCCCTTGTGGAGCACGAGGATGCGGTCCGCGCTCTGGATGGTGGACAGCCGGTGCGCGATGATCAGGCTCGCCCGATCCTCGAGCAGCTCCGCCAACGCGGCACGGATCAGCGCTTCCGACTCCGCGTCCACGCTCGACGTGGCCTCGTCGAGCGCGAGGACCCGTGGATTATAGATGAGGGCGCGCGCGATGGCCAGCAGCTGACGCTGTCCCTGGGAGAGGTTCACGCCCCGCTCGCGCACCACCGCCTCGAGCCCGCCCGGCAGGTCGTCGACGAGGCGCGCCGCTTGCGCCCGCGCGAGCACGCGGCGAAGATCGGCGTCGGAGACGGCGCCGTCATCGCCGAGCGCGAGATTGTCGCGGACGCTGCCCGCGAAGAGGAACGGCTCCTGAGGGATCAGGCCCACGTACCGGCGGAGGGCCTGCAGGTCCCAGTCGCGCACCTCGATCCCGCCCACCAGCACCTGCCCCTCGCCGACCTCGTAGGCGCGCATCATGAGGCGCGCGATGGTCGTCTTGCCCTCGCCGGTGGAGCCGACGAGGGCCACGCGCTCGCGGGCGCCGATGCGGAACGAGCAGTCGCGGAGCACCCAGTCGCCGTTCGGGTACGCGAAGGAGACGGCGCGAAACTCCACCGCCGCCTCCGACGCCGCCGGGGGCCCCGCCGTCCGGCGGCCGCCCGTGAACGCGGGCGCGGTATCGAGGAGGCCGAACACCCTTTCCGCCGAGACCATCGCCGCCTGCATGACGGAGTACTTCGCGCCCAGGTCCCGGATGGGCAGGAAGAACCGGCTCGTGTACTCGATGAAGGCGACGAGCCCGCCGAAGGTCAGCGCGTTCGCCAGGACCTCCCCGCTCCCGTACCAGAGGAGCAGGGCCACCGCCGCAGAGCCGATCACCTCCACGGTGGCGTAAAGCGAGGCGTCGTAGACGGTGGAGCGGAACTGCGCGACGCGGAGGTCTCCGTTGAGGCGGGCGAAGCTCGCCGTCTCCTGCCGCTCGCGGGCGAAGAGCTGGATCACCGTCATCCCCTGCAGCGACTCCTGGAGGAAGGCGCTGAGGGCGGCGAGGCGGGCGCGCACCAGGCGGTAGAGGTCGCGCGCCTTGAGGCGGAAGTACGCGGCGGCGAGCACGAGGATGGGCACGAGGGCGAACGTCACGAGCGCGAGCTTCCAGTTCAGGAGGAGCAAGACCACGACCACCCCGGTGAGGGTGACCACGTCGCCGACGATGGCCACCGCTCCGCTCGTGAACATCTCGTTGATCGCCTCGACGTCGTTGAGGACGCGCGTCATGAGCCGCCCCACCGGGTTGCGGTCGAAGAACGCGGCGTCGAGGCGCTGGATGTGCGCGAAGAGCGCGCCCCGGAGGTCGTGCATGACGCGCTGCCCGGTGAGCTGGGTCACGTAGGCCTGGCCGACGCGCAGGAGGTAGAGGCCCACCAGGGTCAGGAGGAAGAGGAGCGCCACGCCGCCGAGCCCCGCCCAGTCTCCCACGAGGATGTGCCGATCGATGGCGACCTTCACGAGATAGGGGCCGAGCAGCTCTACCGCCGCGGTGAGCGGGAAGAGCACGAAGGAGAGCACCACGAGCCGCTGATGCGGGCGCGTGACCTCCCACAGGCGCGCCATCAGCCGCGCGTCGTAGGCCTTGCCGAGCACTTCGTCGTCAGGCCTGCTCAAGCTCGGCCTCGATCTGCTGGATCCGCCAGAGCCGCGCGTAGAGCCCGCTCCCCGTGACGAGGTCGGCGTGGGGCCCCTGCTCCACCACCCGTCCCTCGTCGAGCACCACGACCCAGTCGGCGGCCTCGGCGAGCCGCAGCCGATGGGTGGCGGCCAGGGCGGTCCGTCCGCGAAGCAGGCCCCTGAGCGAGCGGAGTATCTCCGCTTCCTTGACGGGGTCCACCGACGCGAAGACGTCGTCGAGGATCAAATACGGCGGGTCGCCGAGCAGGGCGCGGGCGAGGGCCACCCGCTGCCGCTGACCTCCCGACAACGTGAGGCCGCGCTCGCCCACGACGGTGTCCCAGCCCGCCGGAAACCCCCCGACCTCGTCTGTCAGCCCCGCCACCGTCGCCACCGCGCGCACGCGATCGTCGGGGGCGCCGTCATCGGCCAGGCGGGTGTTGTCGCGCAGCGAGCGCGAGAAGAGGAACGCCTCCTGCGGCACGTAGCCCACCGCACGCCGCAGGACGTCCAGCGGGAGGTCCCGCACGTCCCGGCCGCCCAGGAACACGGTGCCGCGCGGCGGCTCGTGCAGCCGGCACACGAGGGCGCCAAGCGTCGACTTGCCGCTGCCCGTCGGCCCGACCACCGCGACCAGCGCCCCCGCGGGCACCGTGAAGCTCACATCGCGCAGCGCGGGCTCCCGGTCGGCATACGCGAACGTGAGGCGGCGAAACTCGATGGCCCCCGCCATGCCTTCTTGACCCGCGGGGCCGGGGGACTGTCTCTCTACCATCAGCGGGGGCCCAGACATGGCCCCCGCTCTCCCCCAGTCGGCGGACACTCCGCTGGGGTCATCCTGGTTTGGCGCGTTCCCCCAGTCGGCGGACACTTCGCTCTGCGTGGCCGGGCTTCCTTCACTCTCGCCGCGGGCGTCCAGGATCTCGACGATGCGCTCCATCGAGGACAGGCCGCGGCGGGCGACGGCGAGGGTCCAGCCGAGCGCCACCGTGGGCCAGGCCAGGTACGCGAGGTAGCCGTTGAACGCGACGAAGGCCCCGAGCGTGATACGGCCGTCGACCACGGCGCGGCCGCCGAGCCAGAGAATGATGAGCCCGCCCAGCCCCCCCACCAGCCCCATCAGGGGCCAGAAGCCGGCCTGGGTCCGCGCGAGGCGCACACTTCGCGTCAGATACTCCACGTTCAGCTGCCCGAAGCGCTCGATCTCGCGCGCCTCCATCGTGTACGCGCGCACCACCGTCATACCGGTGAGGTTCTCCTGCACCTTGGCGGAGAGCACGCCCAGCTGCTCCTGCACCGCCGTGGACTGGTCGTCGACGGCCTGGCTGAAGCGCTTGATGGCGACGACGAGAATCGGGGTGGGCGACAGCGCGCACAGGGTGAGCCAGGGGTCGATGGTGGCCATGGCGGCGAGGGTGCCGACAAAGGCCAGCGAGGTCTGGGCCAGCATCACGCTGCCGAAGCCGGCGAGGGCCCGGACGTGGCTCACGTCGCTGGTGGCGCGCGCCATCAGATCGCCGGTGCGACGCGCGTGGTAGAAGGCGGCGGGCAGGCGCACGAAGCGCTCGTACAGGTCGCGGCGGAGGTCGTGCTCCACCCACTGGCCGGCGCCGATCATGCTGAAGCGCGACCCCAGCCGCGCGACGCCGTGGAGCAACGCGAGGACCAGGATGACGCCGGCGAAGGCGGCGAGCGTGCCCTGCGTCGCTCCGGCGGTGAGCGCATCGACCGCTTCCTTCACCGTCCAGGGAATGGCGAGCGAGAATCCGGTGGCGAGCACGAGGCACGCGAGCCCCCCGAGGTAGCGGGCGCGATACGGACGCAGATAGCGCAGGAACCGGCGGACGGGCGACATCGCTTGAGTATAGTCGGCCGGGACGGGGCCCGGCGGCGCCGGTCAGCCGGCCGCTTCGGGTGGACGCCCGTCGCGGAACGGTCGGAGGCCCGCGTACACCGCGGCGAGGGTGGGCGTGGGGATGGCGTGCTGCGCCCCCAGCCGCATCGCGTGGCCCTGCAGCGCCTCCAGCTCCAGCCGCTTGCCGTGGACGAGATCGTGATGGAGCGACGAATAGGCCCCGGCGCCGAGACTGTCGAGCCGCCCCAGCACCGCCGCCGCGAGCCCCTCGTCGAGCCCCGCGCCGACCGCCCTGCCGATCCGCACCAGCTCGTCGAGCAGCCGGCCGTACATCGCGCGCGTCTCGGGGATCGCGCGCAGGATCCCGGCCGGGCAGCGCGTGAGCGCGCTCATCCCGGACTGCGCGACCAGGAACACGTACTTCTCCCACAGCATCCGCAGAGGATCCGGAGCCAGGTCGGCGGGAATACCGGCGCGGCCGCACGCCTCCAGGAAGGCGCGCGTGCGCGCCGACTCCTTGCCGTCCGCCTCGCCGAAGCGGAGGCGCCCGAGGAGGCTGTGCCGGATGAGGCCCGGCGCCTCGATGACGGCGAACACCTCCGCGATGCCGGCGATGACATGGCCGGGGCCGAGAAGCGCGGCGAGCTTGTCCTCGTTGTCCACGCCGTTCTGGATGGAGAGGACGCCGGTTGCCGGGCCCACCGCCGGGCGAATGGCTTCCGCAGCCGCTTCGGTGTCGAAGGACTTGACGCAGAAGAGCACGAGGTCGGCGGCCGGCTGCCCCTCGAGGCGCTCCCGCGCGGCCGCCCGCACTGTCCACTCGCCGTCGGTCACCGACCGGACGGTGAGGCCGCGCTCCTGGATGGCGCGGAGATGCTCGCCCCGCGCGACGAAGGTCACGTCCTCGCCGGCCCGCGCGAGCTTGGCCCCGAAGAAGCCGCCGGTGCCGCCCGCGCCCATGACCACGATGCGCATCAGAGCCACCCCGACCGCTTGAACTTGAGGTAGAGGCCCCCGCACGCCGCCACCATCAGGCCCATGATGAGCGGGTAGCCGAGCCACCAGCGCAGCTCGGGCATGTGCTCGAAGTTCATGCCGTAGATGCCCGCGATCATGGTGGGCACGGCGATGATGGCCGCCCAGGCCGCCAGCTTCTTGGTGGACTCGTTCTGCGCCGCCGCGATCAGGGACAGGTTGGCCTCCAGCGCGGAGGTCAAGAGCTCGCGCAGAGTGTCCACCGACTCGTTGATCCGCACGGAGTGGTCGTAGACGTCCCGGATATACGGTCGCACCTCCTCGGGGACCAGCTCGAGGTCGAAGCGCACGAGGCGGTTGCAGATGTCCACGAGGGGCGAGACCGTGCGCTTGAGCTCGAGGAGATTGCGCTTGAGGTGGTAGATCGCCTCGCTCGCTCCGCGGTCGAGCCGCTCGCCGAAGATGACGTCCTCGAGCTGCTCGAGCTCGGCCTCGAGGGCGTCGACCACCGGAAAGTACTGGTCGACGATGAAGTCCATGATCGCGTAGAGCACGAAGCCCGGCCCCATGCTGAGGAGCGCGGGATTGGCCTCGCAGCGGTTGCGGACGGGCGCGTAGGAGAGCGAGGCGCCGTGGCGCACGGACACCACGTAATGGGCGCCCACGAAGAGGTGGGTCTCGCCGAAGGCCGCGCGTCTCCGCTCCGTGTCCATCTGCGCGGTGCGCAGCGCCATGAACAGGCAGTCCCCGTAACGCTCGAGCTTGGGCCGCTGATGCGCCAGCAGGGCGTCCTCGACGGCGAGCTCGTGGAGCCCGAACTCCTGCTGCACGCGCGCCAGCAGCTCCGAGCCCGGCTCGTAGAGCCCGAGCCACACGAACACCTCGGGCTGCTTGAGGACCTCGCTGATGTCATCGATGGCGACGTCGCCGACCTTGCGCCCCTTGGCGTAGGCGACGCAATTCACCACTCCGGGCACGGTCGATGACGGCATGGCGGATTCTCCCGCGCCCACTCTGCGACGCAAGGCCGATGGTTGTCAATCCATCTGCGTGGTACCCTTGCCCCTCGTGACGGACGCCTTCCGGGAGGTCGCGGTCGCGGCGGCCCGGCGGGCGGGCGATCTCCTCCGCGCCCACCGCGGCGCGGCCCGGAGCGTCAGCGCCAAGTCGAGCCCCATCAATCTCGTCACCGAGATCGACCGGCAGGCCGAGGCGCTCGTGGTGGAGACCATACGCGCCCGCTTCCCCGACCACTCCATTCTCGGCGAGGAGGGGGGCGCCCAGGCGCGCTCGGCCACCCATCGCTGGATCATCGACCCGCTGGACGGCACCACCAACTTCATCCACGGGCTGCCGCTCTTTTCGGTCTCGATCGCCCTCGAGATCGAAGGACGCGTGGCGGTGGGCGTCGTCTACGACCCGAGCCTCGACGAATGCTTCGTGGCCGAGCGGGGGACGGGTGCCTTCCTGGACGACCGGCGCCTCGCCGTCTCGACCACGGACAGCCTGGGCGCGAGCCTGCTCGCCACGGGCTTCCCGTATGATGTCCGCGAGACGGCCGACAACAATCTGGCCGAGTATGCCGCCTTCACGCGCCAGAACCGGAGCGTGCGCGAGCTCGGCTCGGCCGCGATCACGCTGGCCGCAGTGGCGTCGGGACGCCTCGACGGTTACTGGGAGTTGGTGCTCGGACCGTGGGACGTGGCCGCCGGCCTCTTGCTCGTGGAGGAGGCGGGCGGCCGCGTCACCGATCTCCGGGGTCGACCGCTCGACCTCGCGGCTCCGGCCGTCGTCGCGTCCAACGGCGGCATCCACGCGGCGATGCTGGCCACCCTCGCGAGCGTGCGGGGCGGCTGACTCAGGCCCCTTCCCGCCGAGGCACCTCCCAGCGTCGGCCGCCGAGCGTGAGGACGGGGCGACCGCTCGCCGCGTCCTCCTGCATGTGGGCGAGCAGTTGATACGCGGCGGCCCGACTCAGGCGCGCCTCGAAGCGCCCGTCCTTGACCGTGCAGTACGGGACCTCGCCTGCGCCCAGTCGCAGGGTTTCGGGCCGAAGCGTCTCCCGCGAGTCGTCGTTGAGGGTGAGGGCGAGGTCCCCGCCCGTCGCTTCGACGCGCACGACCACGAAGGGCGCGTCGTCGACCTCGACGGGAACGCGGACGGGACCGATGCGGAGGTGATGGCCCTCGGCGTCGCGCTGCAGCCCCTCGCGCAGGTTCGCGAGGATGCCGGCATGGGTCACCTCCGTGTCCTCGTGATACCAGGCCCCGTCGTGGTCGATGCGCAGACGCGGCAGCGTCCACTTGGAGGGGTCGGAGGGCGGCGGCGCGGCGGTCACGCGAAGGCCGCCGCGCAGAACGTGACCGCGCCCTGCGGATCGGGCCACTGCGAGTACCGGACGAGGCGACCCTCGGCGCCGGGGAGCGCGCGGAGAAAAGCATAGATCGGCGAGAGCCCGCAGATGCGGCGCGCATCCCCATCCCCCGCCACCGAGGCGTAGAAGCCCGCGGCGTCGCCCGCCATCACCGCGTCCAGCATGGCGCGGTCGTCGCGCTCGACTGCCGCGAGCGACGCGGGCGTGTTCGCCGCGGCATCGCCGAAGCGGGGGCCCACGTGCGCGAGGTCCACCCCGCCGATCACGCAGACGCGCCGGTCCGACGCCGCGATGGTCTCCGCGAGCGCGTCGAGGAAGCGCGGCACGCGCGCGTCGCGTTCCGGCGCGCCGCCCTCCCCCACCGCCTCGTGAAGGAACGAAGCCAGCAGCGGCACCACCGTGAAGGGGCGGCGGTCGCCGAGCGCCCAGCGCAGCATCACCGCCTGAAACTCGATGGAGTGCTCGATGCGGTGCGCGGCCTCCGATGACAGGAGGCTCTCGCGGTAGCGCCGGCCGAGCGCCTCCACGAAGGCGCGATCCACCGCGGCGGGCCCGAGCGGAGTCTCGTAAGGCTTGAGGGTCGCCGCGAACGGATCCTGCATGCCCGCATGGCACGTGCCCAGGATCACGAAGCAATCCGCGTCGGAGCGTTCGAGCACCTCCCGGTACGCCCACGCGTACGTTGGGCCCCCTCTATGAAGATCAATATGCGGCGCGAGCAAGCCCCGCAAAGGCGCGAGCGGCCCCTCAGGGGCGCGAAGCCTCCCTATAGAGGTCGCCCCTTGGGGCGACCGTAGATCAAATCCAGAAAGAACCGCAGACCCGGGCCCTTCCGGATGCCCAAAAAAGCCGTCGATCTGGGCTCGGAGCGCCGCCGGCTCGTCCGCGTAAGCGCCGCCGGCATGCGCGGCGGGTCGCGCCGGGCGCGCCGCGAACTCGGCCTCGATGCGATCACGGCGCGCCGCGAAGCGGGGCGAGTCGAGAAACCCGGCCTCGTCCAGACGCTCGGCCACTGCGGCGATGTCGGCCTCGCTGAGACGGCCGGGATGGCGGGCGCTGATCACGTCGCGAATCTCGCTCAGCGAGTGCTCGCCATCGAAGAGGGAAACGATGTCCAGGAGCGGCACGGGCAGCACCGCCACCTGATCGGTGAAGCCGGCGGGGTCTCGCAGGCCCACCACCCGCTCCCCGTCCTGCTCGATCGGGAAGGCCTCGAGCGCGCGGAGCCGAGGGCGGCTCGACGCGGTCACGACTCTTCGAGGAACTTCATCGCCGAGGCGGTGTAAATCTTGGCCGCTTCGACCAATTGGGACGTCTCGACGTACTCGTCAACTTGGTGAGGAATCAGCCGGTTCCCGGGTCCGCAGGTGACGATCGGCAGTCCCAGCTCCATGCGGAGAATGGTGCCGTCGGTGGAGCCGGGCACCCCGCCGTAACGCGCGGCGCGTCCGGTGGCCTTCTTCACGCCCGCGATCATGGCCTGCACGATGGGCTCGCTCTTGTCCACCTTGGTGGCCAGCCGGAAGGCGTTGACGGGCTCCCACTCGACCTTGAGACCGGGGACGGCCTTCTCCCCCGCCCGGCACACGGCTTCCAGCTCGGCGTGCAGCGCGTCGGCGTCGATGCCGGGCGTCACCCGCACGTCGAGCGTCATCTCGGCGAAGGCGGGGATCACGTTGGACTGGGGCACCCCCACTCCCTTCGGGGGGGCCTGGATGATGGTCGGCGTCACGGTGGGCGGACGGAGATAGCGGCTGCGCTCGCAGCGGCGCCGGATGCGCCGCTCCAGCGCGGGAACTTCCCGGAGCATGGCCCCGAGGGCCGTGACGGGATTGAGGCCGGCTTCCGGCATCGCGCCGTGGGCCATCTTGCCGCGCACACGCATACGGGCCCATACCACGCCGCGCTGCACCAGGCACAGCTCGTTGTCCTCGGGCTCGCATATGATAGCGGCATCCAGCTCGCGCCCGACCGGCGTCGTGACGAGGTGCCGCACGCCCAGCATGCGGTCCTCCTCGTCCACCAGCGCGCCCACCACGAGTTTGCCGGGCGGCTCCACGCCGGCGCGGCGGAACGCGGCCGCGGCCACCATGGCGGCGGCGAGCCCGCCTTTCATGTCGGCGGTGCCGCGCCCATAGATGCGGCCGTTCGTGAGCTCAGCTCCGAAGGGCGGCCAGCTCCACTCGCGCGGATCGCCCTCGGTCACCACGTCGGTGTGGCCCTCCAGGAGCAGGCTCCGCCCGCCCGGCCGCTTCTCGCCGAGGGTGCCGATGACATTAGGCCGACCCGGGGCGACGGACTGGACCTCCACCGCGAATCCCTCGCGCCGCAGCCAGGCCTCCACGTGAGCCGCCACGCGCGCCTCGGTGGCCTCGGGATCGTCGGGACGGTACACGCTGGGAATCCGCACGAGCTCGCGGGTGAGCTCCACCACCTCGTCAGGGTCGATCTTGGCGAGCACCTGCGCGAGCACGGTCATGGACCGACTATAGGGCGGCCTTCGCCCAGTCCGCAAGGAACGGGCGGGGCGGGAGCGAGATCCAGCCGTCCTCAGCATCGCCGACGCGAGTATCCGTCCCCAGCGCGACCGCGCGCGCGGTGAGCGCGCAGACCGCGGCGGCCCGCTCGTCCCTCTGGATGAGCCGCGTGAGGCCCAGGGCGATCGGCGCGGCGTCCGCCCCGTAGAGCGCGAAAACGAGGCGGCGCAGCACGCCCCCGGCGAGGCAGCGCACCCAGAACACCTGGCTTTTGTCGCCGCGCCGCACGCGTCCGACGGCGTGCTCGGCGAGCAGCGTGCGCAGAAAGGCGTTCGGGAAGGCCTCGGCGACCCGCGCCGCCGGATGGGCGGCGGCGACGGCGAGGGCCAGGCGCGTAGCCTCGACATGCAGGCGCTGCCCCATGGGGGCCGCGGTGGAACCTGGCTTACAGTGCCGATGGAAGGGCGCACGCAGCAGCCGACGCTCGCACATTCGCCCCCGCGTGGTGAGCGTGAGATCGGGCCGCAGGGGGCCGTCCACGCCGACGGCGGCGAGCGCGCGGTCGTCGAGGAGCCGCGCGATGGCGGCCACCGTCTCGACGGCGCGGACATGGATGGCGCGCACGGGAAGCGCGGCGCCGGGCGCGATCATGCAGAGGCCGGTGGTGGGACGGGACGCGGAGAAGCCGACGTCGATTCCGAGTACAGCGGGGTCGGCCGGGCGCGAGGCTATTCCAGCGGGAACGACAGGATGATGGCGTCGAGCCGGATGACCCGGTGCTCCTCGCCGCCGATGTAGAAGTAGTGGCCCTCGACCTCTTCCGGATTCTCCTCGAAGGCGACGACGGCGCGCAGGGGCGGCATCTCCCGGAAGGCGTTGGCGCCCTCGTCGAAGCCGTCGCCCCGGCCCACCACCTCGCCGTAGCGGATGGGCGAGCCCTTCGGGCAGTGCACGCGGACGTCGGCGGGGGGCTCGGCGAGGAGGCGAACGAGCAAGTTGATGCCGTATACCTGAAACTGGATCTGAGTCATGACGCTATCGTATCACGGCGGTAGCAACGGCCGCTGACCGTCGGCGTCCTCCCCGCCCTGTCCGATCGCCTCCAGCTTGGTCTCGAAGCGCGCGAGGCTTCGCTCCGCCTCGGTGTACTGCTTCTGCGCGTTGCCGAGGTGGCCGCCCAGTTTGCCCATGTGCTCCTGGACGCGGGCGAGGTCGCCGCCGAGGCGCGAGAGGTTGTCCTGGATGGCGCGCGCGCTCGCCTCGATGCCGAGCCCGCGCAGCCCCAGCACGATCACCTGCAGGTACGCGTAGAAGCAGTTGGGCGAGACAGGGATCACGCGCCGCTCCAGCGCATACGTCGAGATCGACTCGTCCTCGTCGTCGGATTTGACGATGGTCTCGTAGTAGACGTTCTCGGCGGGGACGTACATGAGCGCGAAGTCGAAGGTGCCCTCGTCGGGCAGGATGTACTTCTTGGCGATCTCATCGACACGACGCTTCACGTCGCGGCCGAAGTCACGACGGAGAGACCGCCGCTTGTCGTCCTCGCTCTCCGCGAGCAGGCGGCGGAAGTTCTCGAGCGGGAACTTGGCGTCCACCGATACGAGGCGACCGCCCACATGCACCACCGCGTCCACCCGCTCGCCGGAGCGGAAGCCGTGCTGGAGGTCCCAGTGCTCCCGCGGCAGCATCTGGGCGAGCACCTGCTCGAGGAGCGTCTCGCCGAGCCCACCCCGTATCTTGGGCGAGCGAAGCACCTGCTCGAGCCCCTGGACGTCACGCCCGACCTCGACCACCCGCTGAGTGGCCTCGCCGAGCTTGCCGAGGCTCCCCTGCACCTCCCCGACGACCTTCGTCGCGCGGTCCAGGCGCTCGCCCATGCTGCTCTGCGCCGACTGGATGAGCCGCATGCCGTCGGCGAGCTGTCGGGTGACCTCCGCACTCACGCCCTTGAGCTCGCCCGCCACGGCCAGCCGGAGGGCGCCCACGTCCTCGCGCAGGCGGCCGCCCAGCTCCCCGACCTCCTGGCGCAGCCCGTCCTGGCCGGCGCGGCTCTCCGCCCGCACCGCCTCGATCTGGCGCTGGAGCAATTCCACCACGGGAGCGGGGCCGCCATGGTCTCGCGCGGCATCCAGCTGCCGGCGCGTCTGGGCGAGCGCCCAGGCGAGGACGGCGATGGCCAGCGCGGCGAGCGTGGCGAGGATCGCCTCGAGCGCGGTCATCGTTCCAGGCTCCGGGCCGCGCCGCGAGCGCCGCGCCAGTGCACGCAGACGGGGCGCAGCCCGCACGGCGCGCACACGACGGCGTCGCGCCGGCCCCGGCAGTCCCCCGACATCCGCTTGTGGCAGAGCGCGAAGTCGTACTTCACGGGATCGTCGGGGTCGAGGAGACGGAGCCGTCCCGTGATCTCCTCGGCCATGCGCCAGTTCCGGCTGCGGCGCCGGGTGAGCCCCACCGCGCGCGCCATGTGCTCGATGTGCGTGTCCACCGGCATGACGAGGGCCGAAGGCCGCACGTCGCGCCAGAGGCCGAAATCGGGCGGCTCGCGCCGGACCATCCAGCGGAGAAAGAGGAGCAGGCGCTTGCAGGGGCCACCCGTCGAGGGACGGGGGAAGAAGTGACGATAGCCATAGGAGAGGCGGCCGCGGGGAAACACCGCGCGGAGATCCGTCTCCAGGAAGCCGGCCACGAAGCGCTCGAGCGCGGCCGCCACCGTGGTGTCCTCGGGGGAGAAGCCGGCGGCAAAGAAGGCGCCGAGGGAGCCGTGCGCGTCGAGGAGTCGGCGCGTGGCCACGCAGAAGGCCACGAGATCGCGCGCGCGGTTGAAGCGGTACACGAAGCCCGCGAACACGTCCCCATCCCGTCCGAGATCGAAGCCCCGCATGAAGCGATACGGCGACGGCCCCATCCGCGCGAGCGCCCACTCCACCCGCGGGCCGAAGAGGTCCACGCGGCCGTAAGCCAGGCAGGAGGCCAGAAGGGCCGCGATTTCGCGGTCGCGCGGGTCCGCGTAGCGGAGGGGGTAGCGGATGGCGTCGGCGTCGGTGCGGGCCGCCCAGTCGAATTCGCGATAGAGGCGCTCCATGGGAGCCTTGAGCCGGGCGGAAGCGCGGAGCGAGCGGGGCGGGGACGCGCTCATCGGCATGATGATACCAATTTCCTTGACTCCGCCGCGGATACCGCTGTATTGCGGACATAGATGAACACCGCGATCTCGCCGGTGGACTGGGCGATCGTCGTCGGCTACTTCGTCCTCTGCACCGCCATCGGCCTCTACTTCACGCGCCGGGGCGGGCAGAGCCTCGACCAGTACTTCCTGTCCGGGCGCCAGGCGCCCTGGTGGCTTGCCGGCACCGCCATGGTGGCCACCACCTTCGCCGCCGACACGCCCCTCGTGGTCACCGGGCTGGTCGCCACCAAGGGTGTCGCGGGCAACTGGCTGTGGTGGAACTTCGTGATGAGCGGCATGCTCACCGTGTTCTTCTTCGCCCGGCTGTGGCGCCGCGCGCAGGTCATGACCGACGTCGAGCTGGCGGAGCTGCGCTACAGCGGCGGGCCCGCCGCCTTCCTGCGGGGCTTCCGGGCGCTCTACCTCGCGCTCCCCATCAACCTCATCATCCTCGGCTGGGTCACCCGCGCGATGATCAAGATCCTCACCATCGCCCTGGGGCTCCAGGATGTCTCGATCGCGGGCATCACGGTGAGCGGCGAGGTCCTCGCGGTGGGCATCTGCTTCCTCATCACCCTGCTCTACTCGGTGGCGGCCGGGATGTGGGCCGTCCTCTGGACCGACCTCGTCCAGTTCATCATCAAGATGTCCGCCGTCATCGTGCTCGCGGTCTACGCCGTGGACGCGGTGGGCGGCATCACCGTGATGAAGGCCAAGCTGGCCACCCACTTCGGCAGCGAGGCGGCAGCGCTCTCGGTGCTGCCGGTGCGCCTCGACGCGGGCGGGCTGCACGCCTATGCGTGGATGCCCCTCATGACGCTCATGGTCTACCTGTCCGTGCAGTGGTGGGCGGCCTGGTACCCGGGCGCCGAGCCGGGCGGCGGCGGCTACGTGGCCCAGCGCATCTTCAGCGCCCGCTCGGAGCGAGACGGCGTGCTCGCGACCCTCTTCTTCCAGATCGCCCACTACGCGCTCCGGCCGTGGCCGTGGATCGTGACAGGCCTCGCCACCGTCATCCTCTACCCCACCCTCCAGGACAAGGAGGCGGGATACGTGCAGGCCTTCGTGGATCTCCTGCCCACGCCGTGGCGAGGCTTCATGCTCGCCGGGTTCGCCGCCGCCTACATGAGCACGGTGGGCACCCACCTCAACTGGGGCGCGTCCTACCTCGTCAACGACTTCTACAAACGCTTCGTGAAGACCGACGGCGACGAGCGCCACTACGTGGCGGTGTCGCGCTGGGCCACCGTGCTGCTCTTCCTGGCCTCCATCGCGGTGACCTCGCAGCTGTCGAGCATCGAGAAGGCCTGGGAGCTCCTCCTCGCCCTGGGCGCGGGGACCGGCCTCGTCCTCATCCTCCGCTGGTACTGGTGGCGCATCAACGCGTGGAGCGAGATCTCCGCCATGGTCGCGAGCTTCGTGGTCAGCACGCTGGCGTTCACGTTCGTGGCTCCGCGCTTCGCGGAGAACGACCCCAATGCCACCGCCGCGGTGATGCTGCTCACGGTGGTGGTGAGCACGGTGGTGTGGGTGGTGGTCACCTTCGCCACCGCCCCCGAGCCCCCGGCCGTGCTCGAGGCCTTCTACCGGCGCGTCCGTCCCGGCGGCCCCGGGTGGGCGCGGGTGTCGCAGCGTCTCGGGCTCGGGCGCGAGCCCATCCCCGGCGGCGCGCTGGCGTGGACCAACTGGATCGCCGGCATCATCGCCGTCTACGCCACCCTCTTCGGCATCGGCAAGCTGGTCTTCGCGGAGACGGTGACGGGCCTCGTCATGCTCGCGGTGGCAGCGGCGGCATTCTACTGGATCTCGCGCTCGTTCAGGAACGAAGTCGCCCCG
>CAVVJF010000012.1:0-198537 GCA_963748485.1 uncultured Candidatus Rokubacteria bacterium | reverse complement strand
CAGCGAACGGGTCGGTGAAAGCGCACCGTTAGCGCCCCGCCCGCGCCGCCGCGATGGCCCCCCAGATCCGCGCCGGGGTCACGGGCAGCGTGGTGAGGCTCACGCCGAGATCGCGGAGGGCGTCACACACCGCGTTGGCGATGGCGGCGCCCAGCCCGGGGTTGCCGCACTCGCCCACCCCGCGCAGCCCGAGCGGGTTGGTCTGGGCGGGGATCTCCTGATAGAAGGTATCGATGAGCGGCACATCCGTCGTCAGCGGCAGCGCGTAGTCGAGCAGGGTGCCGGTGAGGAGCTGGCCATTCCGGTCGTATTCCAGGCTCTCCAGGACGGCGTTGCCGATGCCGAAGGCGGCGCCGCCCGCCAGCTGCGCCTCGATGAGGGCGGGGTTGACGGCGCGGCCCACGTCGGCGCCCACCACGACCTTCAGGATGCGCAGCTGCCCGGTCTCGGTATCGACCTCGACGACGACGCCGACGCCGCAGCCTGCGTAGGTCAGCTTGGGCACGGTGAACGACGCGCCCGCGGCGAGCTCGGCGAGCTCCATGCGACGTCCCCGCGCCGCGCACGCCCCCCCGGCGTAGAGCACCTCCTCGGCGGGCACACCGAAGGCGGCAGCGGCGCGATTGCGCGCCTCCTCCACGAGCTTGCCCGCCGCCATCTGGGCGGCATTGCCGGCGGTGACGGTGCCCCGCGAGCCGTAGGTGCCGACGCCGCTCTCGATGGCGGCGGTGTCGGGGTGGCGGACCTCGAAGCGATCGGCGGGCACGCCCAGCGCCGAGCCCAGGATCTGCGCCAGCGCCGTCTCCAGCCCCGGCCCCATCGAGGACGCGCCCGTGTCCACGGTGAAGCGACCATCCGGCCGCGCCTCCACCCGCGCGGTCTCGAACGGGCCGAGTCCCGTCTTCTCCACGTACATCGCCAGGCCGATACCGGTGCGCGTCCCCGCGGGCGCGTCCCGCGCCTGGGCGGCGCGCGCGCCGGCGTAGTCGAGCCGCTCCAGCAGCCGCTCGAAGAGGGCAGGGAAGTCACCGGAGTCGTACACGGTCTTGACACCGAAGGAGATGGTGCCGCAGTCCCAGGGCATCTCGTTCGCTCGAATGAGATTTCGTCGCCTGATGTCGGCGGGATCGAGGCCCAGCCGCACCGCCGCCGCGTCGAGTAGCCGCTCGCGCGCGAAGTTGCACTCCGGCCGTCCCGGCGATCGCAGCGTGCCGACCGGCGTCTTGTTCGTCACCACGCTCCAGAGATCGCAGGCGTAGTCGGGCATGCGGTAGGGGCCGGGCAGGAGGGCGGCGCCGAACTCGGCGGGCACGAGGGCGGCCGTGCGGACATAGGCGCCGATGTCGGCGCGGATCACCACCCGGACGCCGTGGATCCGGCCCTGGGCGTCGAACCCCATCTCGAGCTCGTACACGACGTCGCGGGCGTGATTCGCCGACATGAGGTTTTCGCGCCGCTCCTCGATCCAGCCCACCGGGCGGCCCAGCCGCAGGGCGGCGAGGGGCACGAGGATGTCCTCGGGGTAGAGCTCGCCGCGCACGCCGAACCCGCCTCCGACGTCCACCTCGGTGAGGCGAAGCGCTCCGGGCGGCAGGCCGAAGATCGGTGCGAGGATGCCGCGGTTGATGTGGATGCACTTGGTGGAGCCGAGGAGGTGGAGCTCGCCGCCGCCGGGTGCGGGGGGCACCGCCACCAGCCCGCGCGTCTCGAGGGCGGCCGCGGTCTGGCGCGGATGCGTGAAGCGCTCGCGCAGCACCACCGCGGCGCCTTTCAGCGCGGCATCGGCGTCGCCCACGCGCATGCGGATGACGCCGACGGTGTTCGAGTCGGTGCCGGGGAAGAGGCGCGGCGCGCCGGGGGCGAGCGCGGCGTCCACCGACGCGGCGACCGGGAGGGGCGCGTACTCCACCTCCAACGCCTCCAGCGCGTCCTCGGCGAGATCGCGGCGATCGGCGACGATGAGGGCGATGGGCTCCCCGACGTAGCGGACGACGTCGCGGGCGATGGCGGGCTGCAGGTACCGCGTCGTCCCGTCGGGAACGGGGACGCGGTTGGGAATGATGGCCGCCGTGGGCACGTCGGCGGCGGCGAGCACCGCGCGCACCCCGGGCATGGCGAGGGCGCGCCGAGCATCGACGCGCGCCAGACGGGCATGGGCGTGCCGGGAGCGCACCACCACCGCCTCCAGCATGCCGTCGACGCGCACATCGGCCACGAAGCGGCCGCGCCCGGTGAGGAGGGGCTCGGCGCCGAGGCGGGTGAGCGGCGCGCCGATCATCGCGCGCGGGTAGTGACGGCGGGACGGCGGAGCGTCACCGGCGGATCATAGCCCGCAGCCCCGGGCCGGGCAAGCCGCCCACCTTGACAGTGCCGGGCCGCTTTGTTACTTATGTTTCGCTTACATGCCGAGCCTCTCGCCCGGGGGACGCGCCCATGACCCTCTTCAAAGCGTTTAACCATGTCAGCATCACCGTCACCGATCTCGCCAAGGCCAAGGACTTCTACGGGGGGCAGCTCGGTTTCCAGGAGATCCCGCGTCCCGCCTTCAACTTCCCCGGCGTCTGGTACGGGATCGGCGGCGACCTGTCGCTGCACATCATCGTGAACGAGGCGCTGGTGCGGCCGCCGGTGGAGCGCGCATCGTTCGAGGGGCGGTATCCCCACTTCGCGCTGTGGACCGACGACTGCGACGCCACCGCCGAGCGCCTCGCCGGCACCGGCATCCACGTGCACGATCTCGTGTCCACCCCCACCGGCCTCCGGCAGCTCTTCGTGAAGGACCCCGACGGCAACATGCTCGAGTTCATCGGGCCCACGAAGGCGCCCCGAGTCCGGCGCATGGAATGACCTCGACACCCAGGGAGGCTTCAACGATGACCAGCCTGAGCCGCCGCCGTTTCCTGGCCACCACCGGCACCGCTGCCGGAGTCGTGCTCGCCGGGCCGCACTTCCTGCGCCAGGTGAGCGCGCAGGGGTCGGGCCCCATCAAGATCGGCTTCCCGCTGCCGCTGACGGGGCCGTTCGCCGCCATCGCCGCCGACCAGAAGCGGGGCGGCGAGCTGGCCATGGAGGAGATCAACGCGCGCGGCGGCGTGATGGGGCGCAAGATCGAGGTGCTGTTCCGCGACGACGAGCTCAAGCCGGCCACCGGCGCCCAGCGCACGAAGGAGCTCATCGAGAGCCAGGGCGTCGAGTTCGTCGTGGGGGGCCTCGCCGCGCACGTGCAGATGGCCATCAACGAGCAGACCAAGAAGGCGGGCAAGCTGTTCATCTCCATCAGCCAGTCCGACGAGATCAGCGCCAGGCCCGACACCAGCCCCATCACGTTCCACGAGGCGCTCAATCCCACCATCACCGGCCGCGTGGTCGGCTCGTGGGCCCTGCAGAACCTCGGCAAGAAGTACTGGATCGTCTACGCGGACTACGCGTGGGGCAAGCAGAACAACGCCGTGTTCACCGACGTCGTCACCAAGGGCGGCGGCACCGTGCTCGGCTCGACGCCGTATCCCCTCGGGAAGCCCGAGTTCAGCGCCCACCTGCCGAGGATCCAAGCGGCCAAGCCCGAGGTGCTTCTCGGGGCGGTGCCTGGCGCGGACGGGGTGGCCTTCCTCAAGCAGGTGGCCAGTTTCGGCATGAAGAAGGAGATGAAGCTCCTCATGCCGCTGCACTTCCTCTTCCTCACCAAGGAGGGCGGCGCGGACGTCTTTGCCGACGTGTACGCCGGCACCAGCTTCTACTGGGAGCTGGCGAGCCAGAACGCCAACGCCAAGAAGTTCGTGGACGCCTCGATGAAGAAGTTCGGCGTGCCGCCCGACGGCTACGCCGGCTACGGCTACAGCGGCATCATGGAGGTCGCGCGCGGCGTCGAGCTGGCCAAGTCCACCGACAGCGAGCAGGTGGCCAAGGCGCTCCGGGCCAACCCGACCTACGATCACTACAAGGGCAAGCAGTACTGGCGGGGCTGCGACAACAAGTCCTTCCAGGACATGTGGATCCTCAAGGGGCGCGCGGCCGCCCAGGTCAAGGGCGACTGGGGCTACTTCGACATCGTCACCAAGGTCGCCGCGGACGAGCGGCATGAACGGACCTGTGCCGAGAAGGGGCACGTGTAGCGCCCGTCCCGTGCCTGACCTTTCGCTGGCCGCGATCGCCGCCCAGCTCTTCACCGGGCTGGTGCTGGGGGGGATCCTCGTCCTCCTCGCCATCGGGCTGTCCCTGATCTTCGGGCTGATGGGAGTGGTGAACTTCGCCCACGGCTCGCTCTACATGCTGGGGGCGTACTTCGGCTTCTTCCTGTGGGGTTTCACCAAGAGCTACTGGGCGGCGCTGCTTCTCGCGCCGCTGATGGTCGGGTTGTTCGGCATCCTCGTGGAGCGCAGCATGATACGCCGGCTCTACGGGCGCGGCCCGGACGACCCCCTGCTCCTCACCTTCGGCCTGTCCCTGGCGCTCGTCGAGGCGACCAAGCTCGTGTGGGGGAAGATCGGGCTCACGCTCGATCCCCCCGCCGCGCTCGCCGGCGCCGTGGACCTCGGCTTCATGAAGTTTCCCGCCTTCCGGCTCTTCGTCATCGCCGTGACGGCGGTGGTGCTGGTGGGCCTGTGGCTGTTCCTGGAAAAGACCAACGTGGGGCTCATCGTCCGCGCGGGCGCGCGCGATCCCCTGATGGTGCGCGCGCTGGGGATCAACCTCGGCCGCGTGTGGCTGCTCGTGTTCGGCCTCGGCATCGCCATGGCCGGCCTCGCCGGCATCCTCGCCGGGCCGCTCCGCGGCGTCTACGCGGAGATGGGCGTGGAGATCATCATCGAATGCTTCGTGGTGGTGGTGGTGGGCGGCATGGGCAGCCTCGTCGGCGCGGTGGTGGCGGGACTCCTCATCGGCGAGGTGGTGAGCCTCACGAGCTACTTCGCGCCCAAGCTCGCCGAGATCGTGGTGTTCCTGGTCATGGCGTTCGTCCTGCTGGTGCGCCCGAGCGGGCTCTTCGGCGAACCCGGCCTGGCCGAGTAGGCGGCTCGCTATGGGCGCCGCCTATCGCTGGATCGCCGGCCATCCCAGCGTGTCCATCGTCGCCTTCTTCGCGATCCTGCCCTTCATCGTGCCCTACAAGGCCCTTGCCACCCAGGTGCTCGTCTACGGGCTCTTCGCGCTGGGCTTCAATCTGCTCTACGGCTACACGGGGCTCCTCTCCTTCGGTCACGCCGCCTATTTCGGCCTCGGCGCGTACGGCGCGGGGATCACCCTGGCCAAGCTCGGCTGGCACTCGGTGTGGGTGGCCCTCGCCATCGGCGTGGCCGCCGCCGGCGTGGGAGGCGTCATCGTCGGCTTCTTCTCGCTGCGCCGGCGCGGCATTTACTTCGCCATGCTCACGCTGGCCTTCGCCCAGCTGTTCTACTTCATCGCCTTTCACATGGCCGACCTCACCGGCGGCGACGACGGGCTGCGCGGGATTCCCCAGCTCTCGCTGGGCCTGTTCGGCTGGACCATCGCTCTGGGCAACCCGCTCGCCTTTCACTATTTCGCCCTCTTCTGGGTGGGGCTGGCGGTCTTCGCGCTCCGGCGTATCCTGGACTCACCCTTCGGGACGGTGCTTGCGGCGATCCGGGAGAACGGGGACCGCGCCCAGGCCTGCGGCTACGACGTGGTCCGGATCAAGCTGGTCTCGTTCGTGTTCTCGGCGCTGTTCACCGGCCTGGCCGGCGCCCTCGACGCGATGCGCATCACGGTAGTGCCGGTGGAGGCGCTGTACTGGAGCACGTCGGGCCAGGCGGTGATCATGACGCTGCTGGGCGGCGCGGGCACGTTCTTCGGCCCCTTCGTGGGGGCGGGAACCTATCTCGTCCTCCAAGACCGGCTGAGCCTCGTCATCGAGGCCTGGCCCCTGGTGATCGGTGTGCTCTTCATGATCTTCGTGCTGTTCCTGCCCCAGGGGATCTGGGGCACGCTGCTCGCCCGCCTCGGCGCGCGGCGCGGTACGCAGGCCGTCTGACGGACGGCAAGGGAGGGACGAACATGGCAATCAAGGTGCTCGAGCTTCACCACCACGGCATTCGCGTGCGGCCCGAGAAGGCCGACGAGTGCAAGGCCTTCTATGAGAACGTGCTCGGCCTCAGCGCCGATCCGGGCCGCCCGAACATCCCCGGCATCCCCGGCTACTGGATGGATTGCGGGAACGACACCCAGATCCACATCATGGGCTGTGACGGCATGTCCCGCTACGCGCAGGGAAGCCCCGACAAGGACCCCACGCGGCTACACGTCGCCCTGGCCATCCCCGACATCCAGGACGCGAAGAAAGAGCTGGAACAGCTGGGCGTGAAGTACTGGACCATCAAGTCGGTGGTAGGGCCCGAGCTGGAGCAGATCTTCATGGACGACCCCAATGGGAACCTGGTCGAGCTGCATCAGATCGGCACCTGCCGCTGCAAGCAGTCGTCGCGGCCGCATCGGGTCACCCCCCCGGCATCCATGGCCTAGCGTCGTGGGCGTGTCGGACAGCCAGTCCGCCTACGTCGAGCGGATCGACGAGGTCGCGCGGACGCGCATCGCCCCGCGGGCGGCGGGCTACGATCGCGAGGGCAAGAACCCGGTCGAGAGCTGGCGCGACCTCTGGCGGGAGGGCTTCCTCGCCGCCGCCATCCCCGCCGCCTACGGGGGGCGCGGGCTCGACATGGGGACGTACATCGCGTGCCTGCGCGCGATCGCGCGCGCTTGCGCGAACACCGCCATGACCGTGCACATGCACTCCACCGTCATGCGGTTCATCGACGCCCTGGGCACCGATGCGCAGAAGCGCCGCTACTTCGGCGAGGTCGTTGCCCACGGCAAGCTCTTCGGCTCCTGGGGCAGCGAGCCCGCGGTGAGCCTGTCGCGCACCTTCGCGGTTGAGACGGCGCTGCGCCGCACCGGCGACGGCTACGCGGTGGAGGGGATCAAGCACTTCTGCACCATGGCGCTGGGCGCGTCCTACTACATGGTCTGGTGCGCGCTCGAGGGCGAGCCGGACATGTCGAAGGCGCTGCTGCAGGCCCTCGTGCCCGCGGACAGCCCGGGCCTGCACACCGACGGCAAGTGGGACACCCTGGGGATGCGCGCAACGTTCAGTCCCACCGTGGAGCTGCGCGACGTGCGGGTGCCCGCCGATGCCACCCTGGGCGAGCCGGGCGCGGCGCTGCGCGTTGGAGTGGTGGAGGGCTTCGCGCTGGGCTATGCCGCCGTCTACACCGCGCTTGCCGAGGCCGCCCTCGCGTTCGCGACGGAGGCGGTCAAGAAGCGTGTGATCCGGCCCGAGAACATCCCGGTGGCGCACGACCCGGCCGTGCAGCGGCACATCGGCGAGCTGGAGGCGCACCTGCACGCCGTCCTCCTCGTGCTGGGCGACGCCGGCGCGCGCTGGGACAAGGCGGACATGGCCGCGCGCGGGCTCCTCGCCAACCGCGCCAAGCTCCTCGCCACCGAGGTGGGGCTGGCCGTCACCGCGCACGCGATCCAGACGGTGGGCGGGCGCGCCGCCTACAAGGAATTTCCCATCGAGCGCGCCTTCCGTGACATGCGCACCGCCACCCTGATGCCGCCCACCATGGACCGGATGATGGAGGCCATCGGCAAGGCCGCGCTGGGCCTGGAGGCCATGATGTTCCGCGTCGGCGGCTCCAGCGGCGCCTGAGCGACCCCGTCCCGGTGGGCAGCGTCGGCTTCGTCGGGCTGGGCGCCATGGGGACGCCCATGGTCAAGCGCCTCCTCGCCGCCGGGCACGCGGTCACCGGCTACAACCGCACGCGCGCCAAGGCGGAGGCGCTGGTGCCGCTGGGGCTGCGCGTCGCCGGTTCGCCGCGCGAGGCGGCGAGCGCGGGCGAGGCGGTGCTCAGCATGGTGACGGACTCGGAGGCGCTCCGCCGCATCGCCGAGGGCCCCGACGGCATCCTCGCCGGGCTCAAGTCCGGCGCCGTCTGGGCGGACATGAGCACGGTCAGCCCGGCGGTGACGCGCGCCATGGGCGCGGCGGTGACCGCCCGCGGCGCCGCCTTCCTCGACACGCCGGTCTCCGGCAGCGCGGTAACGGTGGAGCAGGGGAAGCTCGCCTTCCTCGTGGGGGGCGACGCCGCCGCGCTCGAGCGGGTGCGGCCCTACCTCCTCGCCATCGGCGCCAGCATCACTCACATGGGCCCGCTGGGCATGGCCGTCACCATGAAGGTCGCGCTCAATCTCGGCATCGGTGTGCAGCTCGCCGCCTACGCCGAGACGGTGCTCCTCGCCGAGAAGGCCGGCATCAGCCGCGAGCGAGCGGTGGAGGCCTTTCTCCGGAGCGTGCTCGCCTCGCCCATGCTCCAGTACCGCAGCTCGTTCGTGCTGGCCTCGCCCGCGGAGCCGCTGTTCGACTGCGTGATGATGCAGAAGGATCTGGGCCTCGCGATCGAGCTGGGCCACGCGGTGGGCGTGCCGCTGCCGACCACCGCGATCGCCCACGAGCTCCTGACCGCGGCGCGTGCCCTGGGGCTCGGCGACCGCGACTGCGCCGCCGTCTTCGACGTGCTCGCGCGCATGAGCGGCCTTCCCGGCTCGATCTAGCGCGGCGGTTCTCTGCGTCTCCTTCTTCTCAAGGTTCTGCTCACGCCGGCGCTGATTGCCTCGGCGAGCCTGGCGGGGCGGCGCTGGGGGCAGGGGGTGGGCGGCGTGATCGTGGCGCTGCCGCTCACGTCGGGGCCCGTGGCGCTCTTCCTCGTGCTCGAGCAGGGACCCGCGTTCGCCGCCGGCGCGTCGCTCGGTTCCATGGCGGGCGCGCTGGCGCAGGGCGTGTTCTGCCTGGGCTATTCCGCGCTCGCCGAGCGCGGTTGGCCGCTGGCGTTTGCCGCGGGCACCGTAGCCTTCGCGGCCACCGGGCTCGTACTACAGTGGCTGGCTCTGCCGCTCGCGCCCCTCGGCGCGGTGGTGGCCGTGGGATTGACGCTCGCGATGCTCGTCATGCCGCGGGGTGAGGAGGCCCAGCGGCCGGGTCCGCCGCCGGCGTGGGACATCCCCGCACGGATGGTCGTCGCGACCACGCTGGTGCTCGCGCTGACGGCCGCCGCCGCCACGCTGGGGCCGCGGCTCAGCGGGCTCCTCGCCACCTTTCCCGTGTACGCGGGCATCCTCGCCGTGTTCGGCCATCAGCACGACGGGCCCGGCCCCGCGACGCGGGCACTACGCGGGCTCCTCGCCGGGCTCTTCAGCTTCGCGGCATTCTTCGCGGTGCTCGCGGCACTGATCGAGCGGACGGGCAGCGTGCCGGCCTTCGCCGCTGCGATCCTCGTCACCCTGGCGCTGCAGGCGGGGGCGCTCTGGCTCGTGCGCGAGGGGTCCGCTACGCCTCGTATTCCTGGCTGACCTCGACGGACGCCTCGCCGTCCTCGTCGATCACGAGGGCGATCACGTTGGGCCGGCAGCACACCGCGCAGTCCTCGGTGAAGGTCTGGCGCCGGCCGCCGCTCGGATCTATGTCGAGGTCGTTCTCCTCGCCGCAGAAGGCGCACGCGTACGTCACGGCCGGCGCCGGCGCGGCACGCGGGGCGCCCGGCCGCGCGCGGCGGGGGCGCCGCGGGTGACCGATTCGCGGATCGCCGACTCGATGAGGGCGTCGACCATCCAGCGGGCGACCGTCTCGACCTCGCGGTAGCTGGCGCCCCAGATGTCGCGGAGCACCACGTACGACTCGACGCCGTAGACCAGCGACAGCGCCTTGAGGAGGCGCTCGTAGGTCTCCTCGCCCAGGGTGGCGCGCAGCGGCGCGGCGGCGCGGTGGAGCATGTAGCGCCGATGCCCCCGGCGATAGGGCTCCTCCTCCAGCAACCCCATCCGCTCCAGCGACTCGTGCTCGAGCGAGAGCTGGAGGGCCGCCCGCATGTGGGGCTCGAACTGCTTGAAGAGGGGGAAGGTCTTGTCGAACAGCTCGCGCACGCGCTGGAGCCCCTCGGTGGGACGCGGCTCGAAGCGGCGCACCGGCGCGAGGGCCTCGCCCACCACCGCGGTGACGAGGGCGCTCCGGCTCGGGAAGTACCGATAGGCGGTGGCGCGGGAGACGCGCGCCTTGGCCGCGACCTCGGGGACCGAGGGGATGCGCCCCCGCTGCACGAGCGCCATCGCCTCGGCGAGGAGGCGGCGATGCGTCCGAGCGCGCGGGCCCCGGTCGGCGCCCGGCGGCTGCACCCAGCCGAGGCCGGGCGGCCGCACAAGCGACTTGACAAAGGGTGACATCGGCCCCTAGTCTCGCACAGCCGCGTGAGACACGTGTCTCATTCTACGACAACCGCGGCACGTGCGCAGCGAGGAGATGCATGGCGAACGTGCTCTTCACAAACGTGCGCATCCTGGACGCCACCGGCGCCCCGCCTACCCCGGCGAGGTGCTGGTGCAGGGCAATCGCATCAGCCGCATCGCCCGCGGTGCCCGCGCCCTCCCTACCAGCGGGGTCACCACCGTCGACGGCGGCGGCGCCACCCTCATGCCGGGACTGGTCGAGGCCCATACCCACTTCTCCTGGAACGACCAGCCGGGCCTCAGCGAGATCCAGCGCATGCCCACCGAGGAGCACATCCTCTGGTGCGCGCACATCGCCAAGCGCTACCTCGACATGGGCTGGACGTCCTGCATCGGCGCCGCCACCGCCAAGCCGCGCCTCGACGTGGTGATCCGCAACGCCATCGAGTCGGGCCAGATCCCCGGCCCGCGCTACCTCGCGGCCAGCCAGGAGATCACCGTGCCCGGCGGCCTCGGCGACGAGACCCTCCCGCACCTGCCGTACCCGGAGTTCAGCTTCGGGGCCATCGTGAACGGCCCCGAGGAGATGCGGAAGACGGTGCGGATGTTCCTCAAGTACGGCGTGGACACCGTGAAGCTGAACCTCTCCGGCGAGTACATCGCTGGCATTCCCGCCGAGTTCACGCCCATGACCGACGAGGAGATCGCGGTGGCGGTGAAGGAGGCGCACGTGCGCGGGAAGCGGGTATCCGCGCACGCGCGCTCGGCGGAGTCGGTGAAGCAGTGCGTGCGCCACGGCATCGAGATCATCTACCACGCCTCCTTCGCCGACGAGGAAGCCCTCGACATGCTGGAGGCGAAGAAGGAGCGCCACTTCGTGGCGCCCGGTATCGCCTGGCTCATCAACACGTCCTTCCACGCCGCCGAGTGGGGGATCACGCCGGACGGGGCCAAGGCGATGGGCTATCACCGCGAGCTCGAGATCGCCTGCGAGACGCTCAAGAAGATGCACAAGCGCGGGATCCGCGTGCTGCCGGGCGGCGACTACGGCTTCGCCTGGATCAAGCACGGCACCAATGCGAAGGACCTCGAGTACTTCGTGAGCCATCTCGGCATGACTCCGATGGAGGCGCTCCGTGCCGCGACCTTCTTTGGCGGACAAATAATGATGAAGGGGAACGAGCTCGGCCAGGTGAAGGAGGGCTTCCTCGCCGACCTGCTCCTGGTCGACGGCGACCCGGTCGCCAATATTGCCGTTCTCCAGGACGCCAAGCGGCTCGTGGGCGTCATGAAGGACGGCGTCTTCCACCGGGACCCGCAGGGGCGCGCCGCGCGCCGCTGGAGCCTTCCCGCCGCCTGAGCGGGAGCTCCGCGCATGCCGACCCAGCTCATCGAGCGGATGGCCGTCGAGTGCGACGGCGCCGGCGAGCCCGTCCTCATGATCCATGGGCTCGGCGGCACCTCCAACGTGTGGACGCCGCTCCTTCCCGCGCTGGCCCGGCATCAGGCGATCCGGCCGGACCTGCCCGGCTCCGGCCGCTCGCACCGCGTGGAGGGGACGCTGTCCATCGGTCGCTTCGTCGAGGGCGATGCAGCGGGTGTGCGCGGCCCTCCGCCTCGACCGGGTGCACGTGGCCGCGCACTCCCTCGGCACCATCGTGGCCCTGCACCTCGCGGTGGCCGCCCCGCGCCTGGTGCGGAGCCTGGCCCTATTCGGCCCGCTCGCCAGCCCGCCCGACGCCGCGCGGCCGGGCATCCGAGCCCGCGCGGCCAAGGCGCGCGGCGAGGGCGAGGCGGGCATGCAGGCGATCGCCGACACTCTGCTCACGACTGCGGTGTCCGCGGAGACGCGGGCGCGCCGGCCGGTGGCCGTGGCCGCGGTGCGCGAGCTCCTGATGCGCCAGTGCCCCGACGGCTACGCCCGCACCTGCGAGGCTCTCGCCGACGCGGAAGCGGCGGATGCCGGCGCCATCGCCTGCCCGACCCTGCTCGTCACCGGCGACGAGGACGCGGTGGCGCCGCCCCAGTCGGTGCGCCAGCTCGGCGCGCGGATCGCCGGCGCGCGCGTGGAAGTGCTGTCGCGCTGCGGGCACTGGACGCCCATCGAGAAGCCGGCGGAGTGCGAGGATCTGTTGAAGCGCTTCTACGCCCAGCGCATGTAGAGGAGCCAGCCATGACGAGCGTGCTCTTCACGAACGTACGCCTGATCGACGGCACCGGCGCGGCCCCGTTCGCCGGCGAAGTGCTGGTGCAGGGGAACCGGATCGCGCGGGTGGCCCGCGGCACGCGCGCCCTGCCCGCGTCGGGCGTCACCGTGATCGACGGCGCCGGCGCGACGCTCATGCCGGGGATGGTCGAGGCCCACACCCACTTCTCGTGGAACGACGCGGCGGGGCTCGCCGATCTGCAGCGCCTGCCCCTCGAGGAGCACGTGCTGTGGTCGGCCAATGTCGCCAAGCGCTACCTGGAGGCAGGCTGGACCTCCTGCGTGGGCGCGGCCTGCGCCAAGCCGCGCCTCGACGTGGTGACACGCAACGCCATCAACCAGGGGCTGATCCCGGGGCCGCGCTACCTCGCGGGCAGCCAGGAGATCACGGTGGCGGGCGGGCTCGGCGACGAGACGCTGCCGCATCTGCCGTTTCCCGAGTTCAGCTTCGGCGTGCTCGTGAGCGGGGCCGAGGAGATGCGCAAGGCGGTGCGCATGTTCCTCAAGTACGGGGTGGACCACGTGAAGCTGAACCTCTCCGGGGACAACTTCACCCCCACCTCGCCGGCGGGCACCACGTGGATGAGCGACGAGGAGGTCGCCATCGCGGTGCGCGAGGCCCACATGCGCGGCAAGCGCGTCGCCGCCCACGCGCGCTCGTGCGAGTCGGTCAAGCAGTGCGTGCGGCACGGCATCGAGATCATCTACCACGCCTCCTTCACCGACGAGGAAGCCCTCGACATGCTGGAGGCCAACCGGGACCGGCACTTCGTGGCCCCCGGCATCGGCATCCTCGTCGCCATGCTCGAGCACGCCGCGCCGTGGGGCATCACCCGGGCGAAGGCGGTCGAGATGGGCTACGAGGTGGAGCTGGCGGCGGCGGCGGAGTCGCTGCGGAAGATGCACAAGCGCGGCATCCGCGTCCTGCCCGGCGGCGACTACGGATTTGCGTTCACGCCCCATTGCGAGAACGCCCGCGACCTCGAGTACTTCGTGAAGTACCTCGGGATGACGCCGATGGAGGCGATCCTGTCCGCCACCCGGTACGGCGGCGAGATCATGATGCGGGGCGGGGAGCTCGGCCAGCTCAAGGACGGCTATCTCGCCGACCTGCTCCTCGTCGACGGCGACCCGCTCGCCAACCTCGGCATCCTCCGCGACCAGTCGCGGATCCTCGCCGTGATGAAGGACGGCGTCTTCTACAAGGAGCCGGAGATCCGCTCCGCCCAGTCTCGCTGGGGCCGCTCGGTGGCATGACCGCCCAGTCCCGTCGGCGGTGGCTCTGGAGCCTGGTCTTCGGCGTGCCCCTCCTCGCCCTGGCCGTGTGGGGGCTCGTCGACAACGCCAAGCTCTTCCTCACCACCATGCTGAACGGCCTGACCCTCGCCGCCCTCTACTTCCTGGTGGCGAGCGGCTTCACGCTCGTGTTCGGGCTCATGCGGAACGTCAACCTCGCCCACGGCTCGCTCTATCTCCTCGGGGCCTACGTGGGCTGGGTGGTCGGCGACAAGACGGGGTCGTGGCTCCTCGCGGTGGCCGCCGGCTTCGCGAGCGCCGCGCTGTCCGGGCTGATCCTCCAGGTGGCGGTGTTCCGCTTCATGCAGGGCGAGGACCTGCGCCAGACCCTGGTCACCATCGCGCTGTCCATCATGCTCGCCGACGTGCTCCTGTGGCTGTTCGGCGGCGAGATCTACACCTTCGACCCGCCGGGCGCGATCTTCGGCCGCACGCCGCTGCCGCTGGTGCAGGTCTACCCGACGTACCGGCTGGTGCTGCTGGCGATGTCCGCGGCCATCGGCGTGCTGCTCTGGCTGTTCCTCAACCGCACCCGCGTGGGGATGATGATCCGGGCGGGGGTGGACGATCGCGCCATGCTCGCCGCCGCCGGCGTCAACGTGCAGATGGTCTTCGCCATCACCTTCGCCATCGGCGCGGGGCTGGCCGGATTCGCCGGCGTGGTGGGCGGCACCGCGCTGTCGATCGCCCCCGGCGAGGACACCCGCTATCAGCTCGCCTCCCTCGTGGTGGTCATCGTGGGCGGCATGGGCAGCGTCGTGGGCGCGGCCATCGGCGCGGTGCTCATCGGGGTGGCCGAGCAGTTCGGCCTGGCCTACGCGCCGACCTACAGCGTCGTGTTCACCTTCGTCATCATGGCGCTGGTGCTGGCCTTCCGGCCGCAGGGCATCCTGGGGCGGCGCGCGTGAGCGCGGCCCAGTGGCGGAAGGCGATGAACGCGGGCGCCGGGCGCACGGCCTGGCCGCGCGCGGCGGCCTCCCCTGCGCCGCGCGGCGGGGACCGCGGGCCGGTCCGCGGGGCGACGCCCGTCCGCGGAGGCGGGGCCGCGCCGGCTCCGGCGTCTCGCCGCGCAGGTGCGGCCGCGGCACGTGCTCGTGCTGCTCGCGGTGCTGGCCTACCCGCTGCGTGGCCACGCCCTTCTTCACCTTCCAGGTCGGCGCGCAGGCGCTCGCCCTCGGGCTGATCGCGCTGTCGCTGACCTTCCTCGCCGGCTACGGCGGCATGGTGTCGCTGGCCCAGATGACGGTGGCGGGCATCGCCGGCTACATGTACGCGATCTTCGCCACCAGCGGCACCGACATCAGCCTGGGCTGGCCGTGGTGGCTGGCGGTGCTGCTCGCGCTCGCCATCGCCACCGCCTGCGGGACGCTCATCGGCTGGTTCTCGGTGCGCACCGAGGGCATCTACACCATCATGATCACGCTGGCCATCGGGGTGGCCTTCTTCTACCTCGTCCAGCAGAACTACTCGCTGTTCAACGGCTTCCAGGGCTTCCAGTCCGTGCAGTCGCCGCGCGTGCTCGGGGTGGAGCTGCGCGACCGCCGTGCCCTTCTACTACCTCGCCCTCTTCTGGGCGCTCGCCGGCTACTTCGGCGTGCAGTACCTCCTGCGCGCGCCCTTCGGCGTCGCCCTGCAGGGCATCCGCGACAACCCGCGGCGCATGGCCGCGCTGGGCTTCCACGTCACCGCGCATCGCGTGGCCGCCTACGCGGTGGCCGGGCTCATCGCCGCCGTGGGCGGCATCCTGCTGGTCTGGTACAACGGGCTGGTCTCGCCGGGCTCGGTGGGCACCAGCTGGCTGATCAACATCCTCGTCATCGCCGTGCTCGGGGGGATGCGGCATCCCATCGGGCCGTTCATCGGCGCCGTGATCTTCGTGCTGCTGCAGAACTTCGCCGTCGACCTCGTGGACCGCGAGCGGTTCAACCTGCTCATCGGCGGAGTCTTCCTGGTCATCGTGCTGTTCTCGCCGGACGGCGTGCTCGGCTGGTGGGCAGCCGGGGTTGCCCGCCTGCGCGCGCGGTCGGCGCAGGGGCGGCTGGGACGTCGGGTCGAGGCATGAGGGGACAGCTCCACTCACGCGGCCGCGGAGCCGCGCTCACCACGAAGGAGGAGACGATGAGGTCACTTCTGAGGCAGTGCATGCGGGGATTCGCGGTGGCGGCGATGGTCGTCGCCGTCGCGGGAATCGCCGACGCGCAGCAGGTGGTCAAGATCGGCCTGCTCGCCACGCTGGAAGGCCCCTTCGCGGCGGGCGGCCAGGACGGGATGCGGGGCGCCGAGCTGGCCGTGAAGCAGCGCAACGGCATGGTCGCGGGCAAGAAGATCGAGATCATCAAGGCCTCGTCGGACGCGAAGCCCGACGTGGCCGTCAACGCGACCCGGAAGCTCGTGGAGCAGGACAAGGTCGACATCATGGTCGGCCCGCTCTCCGGCTCCGAGGGCATCGCGGTGAAGAACTACTCGAAGTCGCAGCCGAACACCACGTTCATCAACGGCTCGTCGGGCGCGCAGGCCACCACGCTCCAGGATCCGTCGCCCAACTTCTTCCGCTTCAACACCGAGGGCGCGCAGTGGATGGTGGGCCTGGGCGAGTACGCCTTCAAGGACAAGGGCTACAAGAAGATGGCCCTCATCGCCGAGGACTACGCCTTCCCGTACTCGCAGGTGCAGGGCTTCATGACCGAGTACTGCAAGCTGGGCGGCCGGGTCACCCACAAGGCGTGGGTGCCGCTGGGCGGCAAGGACTACTCGTCCGTCATCGCCAAGCTGCCCGGCGACGTCGACGCGCTCCTGGTGGTGCTGGGCGGCGCCGACGCGGTGAACTTCCTTACCCAGTACGAGCAGTCGGGCGGCAACAAGCCCATGGTGGGCGGCTCCATCACCGTCGACCAGACCGTGCTGAACTTCAAGGGCAAGCGTCGCGAGTCGCTCCTCGGCACGCCGTCGGCCGGCCCCATTGCCGACAGCTACGAGGGCGGCGAGTGGAAGAAGTTCGTGGCCGACTACAAGGCCAACTTCAAGGACGGGTTCCCCAGCCCCTCGCTCTTCGCCTACGTCTACTACATCAACATGAAGGCGGCCCTGGACGGTCTCGAGGCGGTCAAACGGCGACCTCTCCGGCGGCCAGGCCAAGTATCGCGAGGCCCTCAAGAACCTCAAGCTCCAGACGCCCACCGGTACGGTGACGCTGGACGAGAACCGTCAGGCCATCGGCACCACGTTCGTCACCGAGGTGGCCAAGGGCGCGGACGGCGGCTTCTTCAACAAGGTCGTGAAGGTGGTTCCGAACGTCAACCAGCGGCTGGGCATGTCCAAGGCCGACTTCGACAAGGCCGGGCTCGGCTCCCGGGACGTCCCCAACTGCCCGTAGCCGACGGCGCGGGGGCAGGAGGCCTTCCTCACCCCCGTGAACACCATGGCTTCCATCGTCCGAGGTTCGTCAGCAATCAGAACGGCCCGGCGCCCATCGCGTCGGGCGACGCCCTCGTCCTCGAGCGCGTCACCCGCACCTTCGGGGCGCTCCGGGCCATCGAGGACGTGTCGCTCTCCGTCGCGGCAGGCGAGCGCCGCGCGCTCATCGGCGCCAACGGCGCCGGCAAGACCACGCTGTTCAACGCCGTCACCGGCGACTTCCCGCCCACCGCGGGCACCGTGCGCTTCTTCGGCGAGGACGTCACCACGCTGCCGCCCCACGAGCGCATCCGCATGGGGCTGCGCCGCACCTACCAGTCCTCGCTCCTCTGTCGGGATCTCACGGTGGCAGAGAATCTCTTCCTCGCCGTCCGCGGCGTGGCGCGCGGCCGCTTCGCATTCCTGCGCGCCGCGCGCCGCGCACCCGAGCCGCGCCGCCACCCGCGATCTTCTTGACCGCGTACGCCTGGGGGCGGTGGCGGACCAGCCGGTGGCCTCGCTGTCCCACGGCCAGCAGCGGCAGCTCGAGATCGGCATGGCTCTCGCGGGGGCGCCCCGGCTCATCCTCTTCGACGAGCCCGCCGCGGGTCTGTCGCCTGCGGAGCGGCGCGAGCTGGTGGCGCTGCTCACCGCGCTGCCGCCCCACATGGGCTACATCATCATCGAACACGACCTCGACGTGGCCCTGCGTGTGGTCGAACGCGTCACCGTCATGCACAACGGCCGCGTGCTCAAGCACGGCACGCCCGACGAGATCGAGGACGACGCCGAGGTGCGAGCCATCTATATCGGCGGAGGACGCCACTGATGGCCTGGTTCTCGCGCCGGCCGGCGCCGCGGGCCACGCGGCCCATCCTCCAGGTGGAGCGCCTCGACGTGTACTACGGGCAGGCCCACGCCCTCCAGGAGATCTCGCTCACCTTCGACCACGGCGTGATCGCGGTGGTCGGGCGCAACGGCATGGGCAAGACCACGCTGTGCAACGCCATCACCGGGCTCGTCCCCGCCGCGGGCAGCGTGCGCCTCGCCGGCGAGGAGATCCTCGGCCTACCGCCCCACGTGATCACGGAGCGGGGCGTCGGCTACGTGCCCCAGGGGCGGCGGGTGTGGCCTTCGCTCAGCGTGGACGAGCACCTCCGCCTCGCCGCGGGCGGAACGCGAGGGCCCTGGACGGTGGCGCGCGTCTACCAGACCTTCCCCCGTCTCGCCGAGCGCCGGACCAACGGCGGCGCCGAGCTCTCGGGCGGCGAGCAGCAGATGCTGGCCATCGCGCGGGCGCTGCTCTTCAACCCCATCCTGCTCGTCATGGACGAGCCGACCGAGGGGCTCGCGCCCGTGATCGTCGAGCAGGTGGTGGAGATGCTCAAGCACCTCGCCGCCGACGGCGAGATCTCGGTGCTGCTCATCGAGCAGAACCTGGGCGTGGCCATCGACGTCGCCGACACCGTGGACGTCATGGTCAACGGGCGCATCGCCCGGTCGATGCCCTCCGCCGAGCTCGCCGCGAACCGAGATCTCCAGCAGCAGCTGCTCGGCGTGACGACCGCCGTCGACGACGCCGCGGAGGGCGAGCCGGAACTGCCCGCGGGTGCGTTCCCGTCGCGGGCGGCGTCGGAGGAGGTGCGAGTCTACACGGTGCGCCGTGCCGCCGACGAGCGGTCGCCCGGCGCGGAGGCCGCGCCGAGCGGCGCGCCCGCGGAGCGGGCGGTGCGCGGCTTCACGCGCTGGAACGCCGCCGATCCGCTCGCGGCACCGCGCGACCGCCTCCTCGACGGCTGGGCCGACGCCTCACCCGCGCCGCCGTCACTCACCGATGCGGCGGCCGCCCTCGCCGCCAGCGGCCGGGACGCCCGCGTCATCGAGTTTCCGGTGGCCGCCTCCATCGGCCGCGCCGCCTACATCGCGGGCACCTTCGATACCAAGAGCCGCGAGCTCTTCTTCCTGCGCAACTGCCTGGAGAAGCTGGGGCTGCGCACGGTGACGGTGGACCTCGCCACCTCGGGCAGGCCATCGCCCGCAATGATCAGCCCGAGGGACGTCGCGCGGCATCACCCCAAGGGTGAGGGGGCCGTGTTCACGGGCGATCGCGGCACCGCGGTGAGCGAGATGGCGGTGGCGTTCGAGCATTTCGTGATGCGGCGCCGCGACCTCGGCGGCCTGATCTCCGCGGGCGGGTCCGGCGGCACCGCGCTGGCCACGCCCGCCATGCGGCGCCTGGCCATCGGCGTCCCCAAGCTGATGGTGTCGTCGGTGGCGTCCGGAGACGTGAAGCCCTACGTGGGGCCCTCCGACCTCTGCATGATGTACTCGGTCACCGACGTAGCCGGCATCAACCGCATCTCGGAGCGCGTGCTCGCCAACGCCGCGCACGCCCTCGCCGGCATGATCGCCTACGGCCGCGCCGCCGACGCGCCGTCCGACGCCAAGCCCGCCATCGGGCTCACCATGTTCGGCATCACCACGCCGTGCGTGCAGGCGGTGACCCGCGCGCTCGAGGAGCGGTACGACTGCCTGGTGTTCCACGCCACCGGTACCGGCGGCCAGTCCATGGAGAAGCTCGTGGACTCCGGCCTCCTCGCCGGTGTCATCGATGTCACCACCACCGAGATCGCCGACGAGGTCGTGGGCGGCGTGCTCTCCGCCGGGCCCGCCCGTCTCGACGCCATCGTCCGGGCCCGCCTGCCCTACGTGGGCTCCTGCGGGGCGCTCGACGTGGTGAACTTCTGGGCGATGGACACGGTGCCCGCCCAGTTCCGCGGGCGCAACCTCTACCGCCACAACGCCAACGTGACCCTCATGCGCACGACTCCCGAGGAGTGCGCGCCGCATCGGACGCTTCATCGCCGCCAAGCTGAATCGCATGGAGGGCCCCGTGCGCTTCCTCATCCCCGACGGCGGGCTCTCGCTGATCGACGCCCCGGGCAAGCCCTTCTGGGATCCCGCCGCGGACAAGGCGCTCTTCGATGCCATCGTGTCCGGTGTCCGCGCGACCGCCAGCCGTCAGATACGGAGGCTTCCACACAACGTGAACGACCCCGAGTTCGTGGACGCCCTGGTGGCGGCCTTCCGCGAGATCAGTCGCGCGCCCGCCGTCGCCGTCGCGGGAGCGCGGTAGGAAAACAATGGCGCGTATCTCCCGCACCGACATCCTCAAGCGCTTCCGCGGCATGATCCGCCGCGGCGAGCCCATCATCGGCGGCGGCGCCGGGACGGGGCTCTCCGCCAAGTGCGAGGAGGCGGGCGGCATCGACCTCATCGTGATCTACAACTCCGGCCGTTACCGCATGGCCGGGCGCGGCTCTCTCGCCGGCCTCATGGCTTACGGTAACGCCAACGACATCGTGGTGGACATGGCCCGCGAGGTCCTCCCCGTCGTGAAGCGGACGCCGGTGCTCGCCGGCGTCAACGGCACCGACCCGTTCATGATCCTGGACGACTTCCTGCCGCGGCTGGCCGCCCTCGGCTTCTCGGGCGTCCAGAACTTTCCCACCGTCGGGCTCTTCGACGGCACCATCCGTGCCCAGCTCGAGGAGACGGGCATGGGTTACGCGCTCGAGGTGGAGATGATTCGCGCGGCTCGGGCGCTGGAGCTCCTCACCACGCCCTACGTGTTCTCGGAGGAGAGCGCGGCGGCGATGGCGAAGGCCGGCGCGGACATCGTGGTCTGCCATCTCGGGCTGACCACCGGTGGGGCCATCGGCGCGGAGACGGCGGTGACCCTGAAGGACTGCGTGGGGCGCATCGATGCCTGGGCGGCGACCGCCCGCGCGGTGAATCCCGACGTCATCGTGCTCTGCCACGGCGGACCCATCGCGCGCCCGGCGGACGCGCGCTACATCCTGCGCAATTGCCGGCGGTGCCACGGCTTCTACGGCGCCTCCAGCATGGAGCGGCTGCCCACCGAGGTGGCCCTGACGGAGACGACGAAAAAGTTCAAGCGCATCCGGCGCTAGGAGGCTCGTCATGACAGGAGCACAGTTCGGCGCGGCGATTCTGGGACTGGTGGTGGTGGCGGCGGTGGTCGCCATCATCGTGTGGCTCATGAACTGGCTGTACCTCCGCTCGTCCAAGGAGCGGGCCTTCGTGCGCACCGGGCTGGGCGGGCAGAAGGTGGTCATGAACGGCGGCGCCTTCGTGCTGCCGATCGTCCACGAGGTCGTGCCCGTCAACATGAACACCCTGCGTCTCGAGGTGTCGCGCGGACGGGACAAGGCCCTCATCACCAAGGACCGCATGCGGGTGGACGTGGTGTCGGAGTTCTACGTCCGTGTCCAGGCGGCGACCGTGGCCATCGCCTCCGCCGCCCAGACCCTCGGCCAGCGGACCCTCGAGCCGGAGACGCTCAAGGAGCTGGTGGAGGGCAAGTTCGTGGACGCCCTCCGCACCGTCGCAGCCGAGATGACCATGGAGGAGATGCACGAGAAGCGAGGGGAGTACGTCAAGCGCGTGAAGGCGGTGGTGGCGAGCGACCTCCTGCAGAACGGGCTGGAGCTGGAGACGGTCTCCCTCACGCAGCTCGACCAGACGGGCATGGAGTTCTTCAACCCCTCCAACGCCTTCGACGCGGAGGGTCTCACCCGGCTCACCGAGCAGATCGAGCGGCGGAAGAAGATCCGCAACGATATCGAGCAGGACACGATGATCCAGGTGCGCAACAAGAACCTGGAGACCGAGCGCCAGGCCCTAGACATCGACCGCGAGCTCGAGTACGCGCGCCTGGCACAGGAGCGCGAGCTCGAGGTCCAGCGCGCCACGCAGCGATCCGACGTGGCGCGGCAGCGGGCGGAGCGTGAGCAGGAAGCCGAGCGCGCCCAGATCTCCGCGCGCGAGGCGGTGGATCGCGCCCGCATCTCCTCGGAGCAGGCGGTGGAGGAGGCACGCATCGGGCGTGAGCGCGAGGTGGAGGAGCTCGAGATCGCCCGGCGCCAGGCCATCGAGCTGGCCGAGCAGCAGCGGTCCATCGCGGTGGCCGAGCAGTCGAAGGCGCAGTCCGAGGCGCAGGCCGCGGCCGATCTCGCCCGGGCCAGGGCGGTGTCGGAGGAAGAGAGAGTCTTCACCGCGCGCGAGACGGAGATGGCCGAGCGGCGCAAGCGCATCGAGCTGATCGGCGCCGCGCAGGAGGCGGAGCGCGACGCCCTCCGCGTGCGGATCGGCGCGGAGGCTGAGCGGATCGCGGCCGGTGACCGCGGGGCGGCGGTGCGGGCGGAGGCGGAGGCCCATGCCGACGCCGAGAAGGTGCGGGCGATCGCGGCCCGCATCCGCAACGAGGTGGAGGCGGAAGGGCTACGCCTCATGAACGAGGCCGCCAATCTGCTGACCCCAGAGGCGCGACTGTCGGCGATGCGCATGCGCCTGATCGATAAGCTCGAGGGCATCGTGCGCGAGTCCGTGAAGCCGATGGAGCGGATCGAAGGGATCAAGATTCTGCAGGTGGACGGGCTCGGCGGCGGTGGCGGCGGGCGCGGCGACGGGCGCGAGGGAGCCGGGCTCGCGGACAGCGTGGTCAACTCCGCGTTGCGCTTTCGCGCGCAGGCGCCGCTGGTGGACCAGCTCCTGCGCGAGATCGGCGTGGACGCCGGCGACGTCGGCAAGGCGGCCCGCGGCCTCCTCGACCGCGGGGGCCAGACCGCCCTCCCCACCACGCCATCGCCCAACGGCCCGACTGAGGAATAATCAGCCACCAATGGCACCAGGCGCGACCCGACCGCAGCAGGTGGTGGGGGGGCATGGGGGCGGAGCGGCGCCGCTCCCCCCCATCCGGATCAAATCAGAAATTCACCGCGCGCGAGATCACCACGCGCCGAAGAGCCGCCCATGATCAAGGTCTACGTCTCGAGCGTGATCGAGGCGCCCGCGGACGCGGTGTGGGCAGAGATCCGCGACTTCAACGCGCTCCCGAAGTGGACGTCGTTCGTGGCGGAGTCGCGCATCGAGGGGGGACTCGCCTCCGACAAGGTGGGCTGCGTCCGCAACTTCCGCCTGAAGGACGGCGGCGTCATCCGCGAGCAGCTGCTGACGCTGTCCGACTATGACTTCCAGTGCACGTACTCCATCCTCGAGAGCCCGATGGGCGTGGACAACTACGTCGCCACCCTCAAGCTCACCCCGGTGACGGACGGCGGCCGCACGTTCGCCGAGTGGTGGGCGGAGTTCGACTGCGCGCCCGAGCGGGAAGGAGATCTGGCGCAGGCCATCGGGCAGGGCGTGTTCCAGGTCGGCCTGGACGCCCTCAAGCAACGCTTCCGGCGCTAGCCGGCCCCCGGCCCCACGTGATCCGGGTCACCCGCTCCGCCATCATCGACGCGCCCCTCGAGCGGGTCTGGGCGGTGCTGCGCGATTTCAACAGCCATGCCGCGTGGCACCCGGCGGTCGCCGAGTCCGAGATCGAAGACGGTTATCCCGCGGATCAGGTGGGGTGCGTGCGGCGCTTCAGCCTGCGCGACGGGAACCTGATCCGCGAGCAGCTCCTCACGCTGTCCGATCAGGAGCACATCTCCACGTACTGCATCCTCGACGCGACCTTGCCCATGCGGCGCTACGTGGCCACCGTGCAGCTCAAGCGCGTGACGGATGGGGAGCGGACATTCTGGCACTGGCAGTCCACGTTCGACGTGCCGCGCGGGCGCGAGCGCGAGTTCGAGCAGCTCGTGGGCGGGGGCGTCTACGAGGGCGGCTTCGAGGGCCTGCGCGCCTACCTGCGCCGGGGGCACGACCGGTCTGCCCGCGCGCCCGCGCGTACGGCCGGCGCGGCGGCCGCCCTCGCCACGCACGGCGTCGTCGTGGAGCGGTTCGGCGGTCCCGAGGTGCTGCGCCACCAGCCCCTGTTTGCGCCCGCCCCGGGGCCAGGAGAGGCTCGCATCCGCCAGACGGCCGTCGGCGTCAACTACATCGACGTCTATGTTCGCGGCGGCCACTACCCACTGCTGACGCCCCCCGCGCCGCTCGGCATGGAAGCCGCCGGTGAAGTGGTGGACGTCGGCGAGGGCGTCGCCCATCTCCTGCCAGGCGACCGCGTGGCCTACGCGTGCCCGCCTCCGGGCGCCTATGTGGGCATCCGCACGATGACGGCCGCCCAGGTCGTTGTGCTGCCAGACGATATCGACGACGAGACGGCCGCCGCCGTGATGCTCAAGGGGATGACTGCGGAGTACCTCCTTCACCGCACGCATCGCGTGCGGGCTGGCGATCATGTGGTCGTGCACGCGGCTGCCGGCGGCGTGGGGCTCTTCCTCTGCCAGTGGGCGCGGGCTCTGGGCGCCCGGGTCATCGGGACCGTCTCCAGCGAGGACAAGGCGCGGCTGGCGCGGGCCCACGGCTGCGAGGCGCCCATCGTCACCCGCGAGCATCGGTTCGCCGGCGCGGTGCGCGAGGCCACCCGCGGGCGAGGCGCCGACGTGATCTTCGACGGTCTCGGCCGCGCCGCCGCCGAGGAAAACCTGGAGGCGCTGGCGCTCTGCGGCCACTGGGTAAGCTACGGCCAGGCGACCGGTCCTCTGGAGGCGATCGCCGCCGAGCGCCTCACCGCGAAATCGGCGACGCTGAGCCGCCCTGTGCTGTTTCACTACACCGCCGAGCGCTCCGCGCTCGTCGAGATCGCCGGCCGCGTCTTCGCCGCCCTGCGCGACGGTGTACTCCGTGTCGACGTCCGCCACCGCTACCCGCTCGCTGCCGCCGCGGAGGCCCACCGCGACCTCGAAGCCCGCCGTACCACGGGGCCCATCTTGCTTCTGCCCTAACGGGGGTCCGCCCTATCGCGAGCCGGTCGTGGAGCCGGGATCGGGAACCCGCACGTCGAGCGCGTTCACGACGCGCCGGACGCCCGCCACGCCCCGTGCCACGCTCTCAGCCAGAGCCTTCTGCTCGGTCGACGGGACGTCGCCGCTCAGATACACGACGGCCTGCCGACTCACCACGCCGAGTCGCGTGAGGTTGGCATCCTTCTCGGCGACGAGCCGGGCCTTCACCTCACTCTCGATCCGCGCGTCCTGCCAGGGATCGGTGGTCGCACAGCCCGCCACGGCTATGAGCAGAGCGATCAGGAAGAGCCGCCGGCGCCACGCCATCTCAGTTGGCCACGGGGCGGTTGCCCGAACCGACCTGGCCGAAGAGTCGCCGAAGGATACCGGGCTTACCCGGCGGGCCGGGATCCATCGGCTCGACGAGTTCCACCTTGACCTGGCCGTCCGGGCCGTCCGTCGAGGAAGGGGCCGCCGCGATCAGTCGCTCGCCGTCGGCACCTGCCTTCCTGATCCCCTCGCGCACCACGTCGAGACGCCGAGCGGCGAGGTCGGCGAGCGGGAGCCCCTTCTCCTCGAGGGCGGCGCGGTCCTGCGACGACACCACCGGCGTGAGGGACAACCGCAGCGCCGGGACCTCTCCGAGGAAGGCGGCCAGCCGGGCCACTTGCTCCCGCGCTTCCGGCACGAGCGCCGCCGACCCCGGCGCGAACGCAATGGGGTCCACGTCGACCCGCTCTATCCGCGAATCCGATCCGACCTGTACGCGGCCGATCCAGCTTACCGGTGCCGTGATCGCCTTGACCGCCACGTTGCGCACCGTGCTCCAGAGCGCCTCGCTCACGTCGAACCGCGGATCGTTCAACCGGCCGCCGACGGGCAGCGACAGCCTGATGTCACCCCGGCGATCCTTCATCAGCGCGACGACGATGCCGAGGGGCAGGCCGCCGCGCGCCTGCGCCTGGTCGGGACCCGCCGCCCGCGCCACCTCGAGCTGGCTGAGCAGGATGTCTGTCCGCGCGTGGAGGGCATCACCGTCGATCCGGCAGTGCACATTCGTGGTGAGCCGTCCCGACCGGGCTTCCCACGCGACCTGCTGCACCAGGTATGGATTCGTGCGCGGCACCGCGAAGCCGCGGAGCTCCGCGTTCATGTCGAGGCGGAGAGGGCCACTCGGCGGGCCCATCGTCCCGTGCACAGTGAGGGTCGAGTCTCCGCCGACGCGCCCGGCCATCTCCAGGCGGGCGGGCCGCGCGCCGCGGTCGGTCGAGAATCCCTCGACACGCCCCGTCAGGCGCTGCAGGTCGAGGGCGAGGGGGGGCGTGACGCGCTGGTCGGCCGCGCGGGTCCCGCCTTCCTCCACCAGGATACGATCGATGGTGATGGGGACGGTCGCGCCGGCGCTCGCCGGCGATGGGCCCCCGGCGGCCGGGGTGAGTAGCTCACGCAGGACCAGCGCTCCGCGGGCGTCCCGCTCGAGCAGGACCCATGGCCGCCGAAGGCTCAGGTCGCGGATGTTGACGCGCCGGGGCCAGTCGACATCGAGCCCGGTCGCCTGCGCCCGCTCCACTCTCGCTACGGTGCGCACCCCATCCCGGACGTCGATCAGCGATGCTCCCACCTGGCCTCGCGCGCTCAGTCGTCCCTCCGCTGTCGGCGGCAGGAGCACCGACAGGTCGAAGTCGACCCGGCCCCCGATCCGCGCGGGCAGGGGGACATAGGGCTGATACGGCGCGAGCTCGGCATCGTGGCCGGTCACCCGTCCCTCCGCGGCGATCGGATCGACGCGGACGCGACCGTTGAACTCGATGCGGCCGCCGCCCGGCGGGCGCAGGCCCGCCCGGACACCCAGCGGTCCTTGAAGAGGCCACGCCGCGCCCGTCACGTTGGCGTCGAGCCCCGTGAATTCGAGGGCGACGTTCGGCCTGACGGCGTGATCGCGCCACACGAGACCGCCGTCCCTCACGACGATCTCGCCGACGGCCAGCCCGAGAGGCGAACGGGGCGCCGCGGCCGCCAGGTCCGTAGACCCTGGCACGGCTGCTCCCGCAAGGCCCGAAGGCACCACGATGCCCCCGCCGGTGTCTCGTTCGAGCGTGCCCCGTGGCCCGCTGACGACGAGCCGCCGGGCGATGAGGCGCGACGGCCAGTGCACCTCGAGCCCCGTCGCCTCGACGCGCCTCGCCCGTAGGAGCTCCGTGCGCGCATCCTTCACCCCGAGCTGATTCACGGCGATCGCGCCCCCCACATGGGCCGGGACAGCGGGAGCGAGGGGCTCGTCGATGCGCAGATCGGCCTCCACGAAGCCATCGACACGGAGGGCGCTCGGGACCAGGCTGGCCCACTTGCCGAGATCCACGCGCGCGAGGCGCAGCCGAAGCTGACTGGCGGCGGGCGGCGGGCTGAGCGCGCCGGTGAGCTCGAGTCGCCCCCCGCCCGGGACGCTGCTCCGCACATCCACGCGGCCCGGCCGGACGACCGGCCACGTGATGTCGGCGATGCTCGCGCGAAGCGTCGACACCTGGACGCGGCCGCCACCGCGCGCGGCCGGGTCCTTGACGCTGGCCTCGCCCTCCAGCTCGAAGCGGCCCACCTGAACCTGGTCGTCGTGATACTGGAAGTCGGCGAGCTCGACGGCGAGCCGGGGCACGAGCACGGCGGGATCGCGTTCGCCCCGCCTCACCAGCGCGACGTCCTCGAGCGTGCCCATCACGTTGGCACGCAGCCCCGTCCGCGCGTCGAGCGCGACCGTCAGCCTCGAGCTCGCCCGTCCTTCTTCCACGACCATCGCGGCGTCGCGGGGCAGATAGAGGCGGGCAAGCGAGAGGTCGAGCCCCGACGTCGTCACGACGGCTTCGAGGTGAATGGGATGGAGCCGCACCTGCCGCATCTCGAGCGTGATCGGAGCCCCCACCGTCACGGATCGCCCGACGGCGTGGCCGTCATCGCGACGAGTCGAGAGGTTGTGAGCGTCGATCTCGATGTGCTCCGACCGCCACGTCCGCGGCTCGGCGAGGGCCTGGTCCTCGAGCGTGACAGTGCCCCGCGTCACGACGAGGCGATCAACGGTGACGTCGAGCGTCCTCCGGGGCCCGCCCGGGCGCTCGATGAGATCCGAGATATTGAACGCGTCAGCCGAGCGGACGATGCGCACGGTCGAGCCTTCGAGCCTCACCTCGCGGATCGAGAGGTGGCCCATGGAAAGGGCGAAGGGCCGGACGCGGACGTCCAGCGTGTCGAAGTCGACGAAGGGAGTCTGCCCGTCGCGCTCCCAGCTGCGGAACCCGCGGACGACCAGGCGGCCGGTGAAGGGATTGAATCCGACGGCATCGATGCTGACGGGGCGCTGCGTGATCGACTGGATCTGCGAGACCAACAGGTGACGCAGCAGCGACGGCCACGCGACGACGGTCACCCCCGCGGCCAACGCCAAGATGACGGAGACGGCGATGAGCTCCCGTGCACGACCAGAGACTCTGGCTCGGAGACCGCTCATGTTGAAATGCCCGATGATCGAGGAACGCATCGACCGTGCCAGCACGGCCCACCCGTTGCGACGGCGGGAGAGTCATTTTCTCGCCGAAAAGGTTCGCCTCGCGGGGATCGAGGGTACGAAATGTCCGGCCCCCGTGTAGAAGTTACCGCCTGAAAATGGCGGCAGCGAGGCCGATGCAGCAGTGCTTTAGGTGAGGCGCTTCGGCTAGACGCCGAGGAAGCGCTGTTGGATCTCCGGATCGGCGCGCAACGCTTCCGCCGTCCCCTCGAACTGGATGCGGCCCTGGTCCATGACGTAGAGGCGATGCGACAGGGCGAGGGCCACCCCGAGGATCTGCTCCACGAGCAGGATGGCGGTGCCGCGGCGGTTGATCTCGCGCAGGATGTGGGTGAGGCTCTCCACGATGATGGGTGACAGACCCTCGGTGGGCTCGTCGACCAGCATCAGGCGCGGGCTCGCCACCAGGCCGCGCGCGATGGCGAGCATCTGCTGCTCGCCGCCGGACAGGCTCTTGCCCTTCTGGGTGAGCCGCTCGCGCAGACGCGGGAAGTATCCGAGCACCTCTTCGGTGCCCGTGCCGCCGTCCCGTCGCGCCCCCCCGGCGCCGAGGCGGCCCAGCCGAAGGTTCTCCGCGACGGTCAGGTTGGGAAGGATGCGACGCTCCTCGGGCACGTAGGCGATGCCCGCGCGGGCGATGGCATGGGTGGGGAGCCCGCGCAACTCCCGCCCGGCGAAGGTGATGTGTCCCCCGCGGGGCGGCACGAGGCCCATGATGCTGCGGAGCGTGGTGGTCTTGCCGGCGCCGTTGCGGCCGATGAGGGTCACGACCTCGCCCTCGCCCACGTCGAGGGAGATGCCCTGGAGGATGTGCGCCTCGCCGTAGTAGGCATGGACGTCCTTGAGGGCGAGGAGGGGCGCCGTCACCGGGACACGCCGAGATAGGTCTGCTGCACGAGGGTGTTGCCGCGGATCTCGGCGGGCGAGCCCTCGGCGAGCACCTGGCCCTGGTGGAGCACGGTGATCTTGTCGGAGATGTTCATCACGACCTTCATCTTGTGCTCGACGAGGATGACGGTGCGGCCGGACGCGATCTTGCGGATGAGCCGGATCGTCTCGTCAGTCTCCTCCGGGCTCATCCCCGCGGTGGGCTCGTCGAGGAGCAGCAGCGTGGGCTCGGTGGCCAGGGCGATTCCCAGCTCGAGATGACGCTTCTCCCCGTGCGAGAGCTGCGCGGCGTTGAGGGCGGCCTTGTCGGCGAGGGCCACCTCCTGGAGAAGGGCGGCGGCGCGCGCGCGCACGCCGTCGAGATCGGCGGCGCGCGACCAGAAGTTGAACGAGTACCGGTAGGATTGCACGGCCACGCGCACGTTCTCGAGCACGCTGAGATGGGGGAACACGTTGGTGATCTGGTAGGACTTGGACACTCCCAGCCGCGAGACCCGATGCTGGGGCATGCCAGTGACATCCTGGCCCTTGAAGCGGATACGTCCGCTCGACGGCGTCATCTCGCCCGAAATGAGGCGGAAGAAGGTGGTCTTGCCCGCGCCGTTGGGACCGATGATGGCGCGCAGCTCGCCGGAATCCACCGCGAAGTCCACTTCGTGGACGGCGGTGAGGCTGCCGAAGTTCCGGCAGAGCTTGGTCGTCTCGAGGATGGGCTCGGGCATCGGTGGAGGCGAGTCGGGGCGTAACATAGCAGCCCGTTTTTCCGAGTGTCAAGGTAGACTTCCGGGGAATTCACGCCGATGAAGCCGGCGCCCTTCGCCTATCATCGCCCCGCCTCACTCGAGGAGGCCTTCGACGCCCTCGCGCACTGCGTGTACGACGACGCCGGCGAGCTCCTCACCGGCACCATGGCCGCAAGGGCGCGGGCGAGGCGGGTACGGCCGGCGCGCCCGGGGCGGTGCTCAACGCCGTGAACGACGCCCTCGCGCCGCTCGGCGGGCGGGTGACGCGGCAGCCGATCACGCCCGAGGTGGTGCTGCACGCCCTCGGCGGCGCCCTCGCATAACTTGACACGCGTCCGCCGCGGCGCGGATAGTGCGGACATGGCCGGGCCAGCGCCGCATGAGCCGGAAGGCCGGCCCTCGTTCTTCCGGAAGCCGGCAGCGCCCCCCGTCGCCGTGACTCCGCCGCCGCCCACCGTGATCGTGCCGCCGCCCCCGCCGCCGCCCGCGCCGCGTCCGATGGAGCCCGCACCCCCCACGCCGGGTGACGCGATACACCGGCTCGTGTTCCACGGGCAGGGCGGCTCCCTCTTCGGCATTCACATCGTCAACGTCCTCCTCACCCTCGTCACCCTCGGCATCTACTACTTCTGGGGCAAGGCGCGGGTGCGAGCGTATCTCTGGGGGCAGACCGAGATCGCGGGCGATCGCCTCGCGTATCACGGCACCGGGCGCGAGCTCTTCATCGGCTTTCTCAAGGCCATGGTCTTCTTCGCGCTGCCGCTCTTCTTGCTCTCGCTCCTGCGGGACTTCACGTCGTGGGCGTTGCTGAAGTGGCTCTCGGTGGTGGTGTCCTACGTCATCGTCAGCGTGTTCTTCCCCCTCGCCATCGTGGGGGCGCGGCGCTACCGGCTGAGCCGCACGTCGTGGCGGGGCATCCGCATGTCATTCCGCGGCTCGGCCTGGGAGTTCGTCAAGCTCTTCATCGTGAACACCATCCTGACCTCGATCACCATCGGCCTCTGGTACCCGATCTTCGACGTCCGGCGGCACGCCTTCCTCACCAACAACTCGTGGTTCGGCAACCGGAAGTTCGGCTTCGACGGCTCCAGCAGCGGGCTCTTCGGGTCGTTCCTGTTCGCGCTGATCCTCACCCCGTTCACGCTCGGCCTCGTCTGGTTCTGGTACCTGGCGAAGAAGCGACGCTACTTCTGGGACCACACCACCTTCGGCGCCGCCCGCTTCCACTACACCGCCACCGGCGGCGCCCTCCTCCGGCTCATGCTGGGCAACCTGATCATCCTCGTCCTCACCCTCGGCCTGGGCTGGCCCTGGGCGCAGGTCCGATCGGCCCGCTTCACCGCTCGCTATCTCACCGCGGTCGGCCCGCTCGACCTCGAGACCATTCAGCAGGACGCGCGCGCCGCCTCCGCGACGGGCGAGGGATTGGCCGGCCTCCTCGACGCGGGCGGCCTCGACCTCGGCTGAGCCGCCGCTCGCATCGCCATGCGCACGGACTGGGACGGTCACTTTCTCGACGGGCGCACACCGGTGCGGCGGTCCGCGCGCGTACGCCTCACGCGCGCCGGCCTGGAGATCTCCCCTGAGGGCGGCGCGACTGCGTTCTGGCCCTACGCGGAGGTGCGGCAAACCCAGGGCTGGCACGCCGGCCAGGAGGTGCGGCTCGAGCGCGGCCCCGATCCGGCCGAGGCGGTGGTGATCGCCGATCCTGCCTTCCTCGCCGATCTTCGCGAGATCGCGCAGGCGCCGGGCCTGCGCTTCCACGACCCGCGCCGCCGTCGTCGGCGCGTGCTCTACACCGCGGTGGCCGCCGTCGCCGTCGCCGGCATCTGCGGGGCCGTCTATCTCTGGGGCATCCCCGCCGCCGCGCAGTTCGTCGCCGCGCGCGTGCCCGTCTCCTGGGAAGAAGAGCTGGGGCGCGCCGCGGTGGAGAGCCTGGTGAAGCCCGAGAAGCAGTGTCGCGAGCCCGCGGGGCAGCGCGCGCTGGATGGGCTCCTGGCCACGCTCGTGGCGGCGGCGCCGCCTTCGCCGTACACCTTCCGCGCGCAGGTGGTGGACAGCAAGACGGTGAACGCCTTCGCCGCGCCCGGCGGCTACGTGGTGGTGCTGCGCGGGCTCGTGGACGAGGCGCGGCGCCCGGAGGAGCTGGCGGGCGTGCTCGCCCACGAGATCGAGCACGTGCTGCAGCGCCACTCGACCAAGGCCCTCGTCCAGTACGTCTCCACCGGGCTTCTCATCACCGCGCTCACCGGCGACGTGACAGGCGCCATGGCGTACGGCCTGGAGAGCGCGCGGGTGCTCGGGCAGATGAGCTACAGCCGCGCCGCCGAGGAGGAAGCCGACACGAAGGGCATGGGCTTGCTCGTCGCGGCGGGGCTCGATCCGGCCGGCATGATCGATTTCTTCGAAGCCCTCGAGCGGAAGGAGCGGGATCCCTCCGGCTTGCTGAAGTATCTGTCGAGCCACCCGGGAACCTCGGATCGCGTCACCCGCCTCCGGCGCCTCGCCGCCACGGCCCCGGCCTCTCGCCGGCCGGCGCTGGAACCGGCGGACTGGACCGCCCTTCGGTCCATCTGCAAGGGGAGCGGGGGCACCCCCTGATCGGCCGCTATTCCCATTGGTGACACCCGGAGTGTCAATGGTGTCAGGTGTCACGAGCCCCGACGGTCGCCTGACCGTGCCCCGGCCGCCTCCAGCTTGGCAACTCCCTGTCGATGAAGGGGAATCGGCTCAGATCCGTCGCCGGGCGGCCTTGGTATCCGCCTTGCTGCCGCATGGACCCATGTGGTTCCGTGGCCGGAAAGCGAGCACGACCTTGCGTGGCAATCTCAGCGCCATCCTCGACGAGGGCTCCGAGATCGAGGGCCACTACACCTGTTCGGGCACCGTCATGTTCAACGGGAAGATACGCGGCGAGGTCGAATCCAGCGACACGCTCATCGTGGGGGAGCGCGGCCGCATCAATGGAAGCGTCCGCGCGGCTACGGTGATCGTGCACGGGGAGATCATGGGCAACGTCATGGCGACGGAGCGGGTGGAGCTCAAGTCCACCGCGCGGGTGACGGGTGACCTCGAAGCAGCCGTGATCGTCATCGAGGAGGGCGTCTTCCTGGAGGGGCATTGCCGCATGACGCGGCCCAAGCCCCTGCCGGAGCCGACGAGCCTGTCGGTGGTGGCGCTCCCGCGATGAACTGGTACGTCGCGCGTCAGAGCCGCGGGCGCCTCTTCCATCACCTGAAATTCGTGCGGGCGGATGGAGGCCGGTGCCGCACCCTGCATGTGCCCCGGGTCGCCACGTGCGTGGTCACCGTTGTCATCACGGTCACGGCGGGCGCGCTGGGGATGGCCACCGCCGACTACCTGGCGCTCAAGCGCCAGGCGATGACGCTGGCCGCCGTCCACCGGGAAGCCGCCGAGCAGCGCGCGCTCGTCGAGTCCTTTCAGAAGCGCATCGGCGAGGTCCGGAAGGAGATCGCGAGCTGGAAGGAAATCCACACGCGGATGGCCGAGCCGTTCGGCCCCGACGCCGGCACCACGCGGCCGTCGGCGCCGTTCGGTATCGGCGGCGGCACGGGCCTGGTGCGCGCGGACGCTGACGGCGAGCGGCCGCAGATCTATCAGGAGGTCGAGGCGCTCGCGGCGAGCGTGCTCGCGGAAGGCCCCCGCGTGCGCGCGCTGGAGAAGGTGATCACCTCCGCGGGCAAGGCGATCCAGGCCATGCCCTCGCGCTGGCCCGTGCGTGGCGCGGTGAACTCCGAGTTCGGCCGCCGCCGGTCGCCGTGGGGAGAGGCCATCGAGCACCACAGCGGGCTCGACATCGCGGCCCAGATGGCGACGCCGGTCAAGGCGCCCGCCACCGCGACGGTGGTGTTCGCCGGCTCCGGCGGCGAGTACGGCCTCTGCGTGATCCTCGACCACGGCAACGAGGTGAAGTCAGTCTACGGCCACCTCTCGAAGATCCATGTGCGCCAGGGGCAGCGGGTGGATCGCGGCAACGTGATCGCGCTCACCGGCAATACCGGCCGCAGCAGCGGCCCGCACCTGCACTCCGAGGTGCACGTGAAGGGGCAGGCGGTGAACCCGCGCGCCTTCCTCTGGAACCCGCCCGACCGCAGCTAGCGCCCTTCCTGCTTGCGCTCCAGCTCCGCCCAGCGAGCGTAGAGCGCTTCCACCTGCGCCCGCGCCGCTTCCGTGCCCGCGTAGCGCGTCGCGAGGGCGTCCGGGTCTGACGCCACCGCGGGATCGTCCAGCGCGGCCCGGCTCTCGGCAAGCGCCGCCTCCGCGATCTCGATCGCTTCCTCCATCCCTTCCCACTCGCGCCGCTCGGTGTAGGTGAGGCGCTTGATGCCCTGCGCCTCGCGCGGGGCAGGGGGACGCACGGCGGCCACCGGGCGCGCGGGCCGGGCCGCCTCTCGCCGCGCCGCCTCCCACTGCGCGCAGTCCGCGAACCACTCCGCTCCGCCCGCGCCGTCGAGGGCGAGGATCGCGGTGGCGACGCGGTCGAGCAGGAAGCGGTCGTGGGTGACGAGAACCACCGCGCCGGGGAACTCGGCGAGTGCCTCCTCGAGCACCTCGAGCGTCGGGATGTCGAGGTCGTTGGTGGGCTCGTCGAGGAGGAGCAGATCGGCGGGCTCGAGCATGAGCCGGGCGAGGTGGACCCGGGCGCGCTCGCCGCCGGAGAGCCGCGCCACCGGCAGCGCGAGCTGCTCGGGCGTGAAGAGAAATCGCTTGGCCCAGGCGGCGACGTGGAGGGCGCGCCCCTGGTAGATCACGCTGTCGCTTTCGGGCGCGAGCGCCCGGCGCAGCGGCGCCCCCTCGTCGAGCCCGGCTCGGTGCTGGTCGAAGTGCGCGATGCGCAGCCCCGTCGCGGGCTCGACCTCGCCCGCGTCGGGCGCGAGGGTGCCGTCGAGCAGGCGCAGGACCGTGGTCTTGCCGCTGCCGTTGGGACCGATGAGGCCGACCCGCGTTCCGGCACCCAGGACGAGGTCGAGTCCGCGTGCGAGGGTTCGTCCGGCCCGCGACGCCGTCAGGCCCCGCGCCACGAGGAGGCGGCGCGTCTGCCGCCCCGACACGGCGAAGTCGATGTCCGCGCGCGCGCCGGCGGCGCGCCCACGCGCCTCGGCCAGCTCGTCGACGAGCCGTCCCGCCTCCTTGATTCGCGCCTGCTGCTTGGTGGTACGCGCCTTGGCGCCCCGGCGCAGCCACTCGATCTCGCGGCGCACGCGATTGGCCAGCGTCTCCTGGTAGGCCGCGTCCGCACGCAGCGCCTCGTCACGCGTGGCGAGAAAGTCGCTGTAGCGCCCGAGCGCCTGGAAGAGGCCGGTGGGGAATACGCGGTTGAGCTCGACCATGCGCTCGGCCACGCGCTCCAGGAACCAGCGATCGTGGCTCACCGCCAGGTAGGCGGTGGTGTCGGCGCGGAGCGTCTCCTCCAGCCAGAGAATGCCGTCCACGTCGAGATGATTCGTCGGCTCGTCCAGGAGCAGCACGTCGGGCCGCCGCGCCAGCTCGCGCACGATGGCGAGCCGCTTGCGCCATCCGCCGGAGAGAGCGTCCACCCGCGCGCGCGGCTCGTCGAATCCCGCGCGCGAGAGCGCCATGGAGACTCGCAGGGCCGCCGCGGTGGGATCGGCCGCCTCGGGATCGCCGCCCGCTCGCACCGCCGCCGCCACCTCCCCCTCCACCGATGCGCCAGCGGGAAACGTCGGCTCCTGCGGCACGTACCCCAGCCGCGCCTGCCGGCGGAGAGACCGCACGCCCGCGTCCGGTGTCTCGATCCCCGAGAGGATGCGGAGGAGGGTGGTCTTGCCCGACCCGTTGGGGCCGACGAGTCCGACCCGATCGCCCTCGGCGAGCGTCAGCGAGAGATGCTCGAAGAGGGGCGCGGAACCGTAGGCCTTGGCCACGCCCTGCACCGAGAGCAGGACGGCAGGCGCGACGGGGCTCACGCGGAGCGGGCCGTCCGGCGGCGCCGGGCCGGCGCGGGGAGGGAGGCCGCGACGAGCGCGTCCTTGTCGGGGCGGCGCAGACCCTTGATGCGCGCCTCCTCACGGAGCGCAGCGCCCCAGGTGCGGACCCGTCGCGACCACGCCAGCTTCACGGGGAGATGCGCTCGCGTGTAGCGCGAGGCGCGTCCGGCCGCGTGCTGCGCCACCCGGCGGGCGAGGTCCCTGGCCGAGCCCGCGTAGAGGGACCCGTCGCCGCAGCGGAGGAGATAGACCCAGGGCACGCTAGGCGCGGGTAGGGGCTTGAATTGTGGTCAGCGACGTGTCCTCGTGTTCCCTTTGATCGCGTATCGAGAGAGCTCTTCGCGGACGACTCGACGCACGGATTCCTCCATCGCTCGCCCTTGGGATTGGACGAATGACCGCAATGCTTGATTGATCGCCGTCTGGTAGCTCCCTCCTCCTGCCGCATCAACTTGGGAGCGGAACCAATCGAGGAGATCGTCGTCCAGCCGAATCGTGATACGAGTCTTGCCCGCAGGTACCGGAATCACCGCTCCACGCCGGCCTCCGCTGAAATCGTACTCTTTCTTCACTGGCCCTCCTCGTACTGTCGGCGCTCACGCGGTGTCTGATAAGCTCGCGATCGCGTCGGCGAAGGCGACTCGATGCGTACGAAGATTTGTCCGCGCCTTTCGCGGATCCCATTCGAGTTCCACCGAAACCCAGTATATGCACAGATGTGCATATCTTCAAGACTGCTGGCTGAGGGAAGCTACGAAACTGGCGGCCAGGCCTTGAAGCGCTCGCGCAGTACCTTCTTGTCGAACTTCCCCACGCTGGTCTTGGGCACCGCCTCGATGAACACCACGTCGTCGGGCAGCCACCACTTGGCCACGCGGGGGGTGAGGTAGTCGAGGATCTCCTGCTTGCTGAGCTGCCCCTTGAACTCGGGCTTGGGCACGACGCACGCGAGCGGCCGCTCCACCCACTTTTCATGGGGGACGGCGATCACCGCGGCCTCCAGCACCTTGGGATGGCCCATGATGGTGCTCTCCATGTCCACGCTCGAGATCCACTCGCCGCCCGACTTGATGAGGTCCTTGGTGCGGTCGGTGATCTGGACATAGCCGTCGGGGTCGATCGAGGCCACGTCGCCGGTGCGGAACCAGCCATCGTCGGTGAACTGGGCGGCGCCCGCGGGATTGTTGTAGTAACCGCTCGTCACCCACGGCCCGCGCACCTGGATCTCACCCACGGCCTTGCCGTCCCACGGCTGGACTTGCCCCGTGTCGTCGACGATGCGCATGTCCACGCCCGCCACCACCGAGCCCTGCTTGGCGCGGATGGCGTACCGCTCGTCGTCGGGGAGACCGTCGGTGTACGAGCGCGGCCGGCACACCGTGCCGAGGGGGCTCATCTCCGTCATGCCCCAGGCGTGCAGCATGTAGGCGCCGTACTTCTTGTCGAAGTCCTCGATGAGGGTGCGCGGGGCCGCTGAGCCGCCGATGGGGATGCAGCGGATGGAGGAGATGTCCCAGTGCGGCTCCTTCTCGAGGATGCCCTGGATGGCGATCCACACGGTGGGCACGGCGCCCACGAGGGTGACCTTCTCCGCGTGCACGATCTCGATGATGTCGCGCGGCTGGGGGTTGGGGCCGCCGAAGATCTGGGTGGAGCCGTTCATCACCCCCGCGAAGGGCACGCACCACGCGTTGGCGTGGAACATGGGCACGATGTGCAGGATGACGTCGCGCTCGCAGATGCCGAGCACGTCCACGGTGGAGGACGCGAAGCAATGGAGGAACACCCCGCGGTGGCTATAGACCACGCCCTTCGGGTGTCCGGTGGTGCCGGACGTGTAGCACATGCCCGCGGCGTCGGTCTCGTCGAGGCGGGGCCACTCCGTCACCGGCGCGGCATCCGCCACCAGGGCCTCGTAGTCGAGGGCGCCCGGCGGGATCTCCGCGGCCGGCGTGTCCTTCATCACGATGAAGTGCTTGACCGACTTGAGATCTCTCTTGAGCGGCTCCAGCAGGGGCCAGAGGCTCGCGTCCACGATGAGGACCTGATCCTCGGCATGGTTGACGATGTAGGTGATGTCCTGAGGCGACAGCCGGATGTTCACGGTGTGGAGCACCATGCCCATGAGGGGCGCCGCGAAGTACACCTCGAGGTGCCGGTGCGAGTTCCACGCGAAGGTGCCCACTCGGTCACCCTTCTTGAGCCCCAGCCGGGCGAGCGCGGCGGAGAGCCGGCAGACGCGGTCCGCATAGTCCGCGTAGGTGTAGCGCTGGAGGCCCACCCCCGGCACCCTCGTGGCCAGCGTCTTCCGGTGGAAGACCTTGCGCGTCCGCTCGAAAAAGTGCGTGAGCGTCAGCGGATAGTCCATGATGAGACCCTTCATCGTCCTAGTACCCTCCGAGATCTTCCGACGTGGCGCAGCGAAAGCCGACGAAGTGATGCCCGCGGCGCACGCCGCGGTGCTCGTAGTATCGCCGGATCGACGCGCGGAGCGCGAGGGCTTCGTCGTCGTGACTGGCCCCGCGCACGACCCGGGTGGCGGTCGGCTCCGGGCCCTCCCGCCCATCGTCGCGACGATAGGGGTAGGGCCGGTACTGGCTCGACGTCCACTCCCGCAGGTTGCCGACCATGTCCTGGACGCCATGGGGACTGCCGCCCCGGTCCCCCGACGGCTCCGTGGCATTGTACGCCCGCCCGTACACCGCGCGCGCCGACGTGGGCGGCTCGTCGCCCCAGGGATAGCGCCGGCCATCGTCGCCGCGGGCGGCCTTTTCCCACTCGGCCTCGGTGGGGAGACGCAGCCCGCGCCAGAGGCAGTAGTCGCGCGCCCCGAACCACGAGGCCTCCACGACGGGGTGGCGCGCGAAGCTGGCGTCGGCCACCCAGCGGGGGCGCTCGCCCGGCCGCTGGGCGCGATGGATGCGGGCATCGGCGTCGTCGGCGTCGAAGTAGTCCTCGCCCTCGGCGCTGCGCGGCCCGCGCGCGGTGAGGAACTCGGCGAACTCGCGATTGGTCACCTTGTGGCGGTCGATCCAGAAGGGGCCGAGGTACAGACGATGGGCGGGCGCCTCGTCCGGCGCGTCGCGGTCGCTGCCCATCGTGAAGGGACCGCGGTTGACGAGCATCAAGCCGTCGGCGGCTGCGTCCGCCGCCGCGCCGAAGCTCAAGGCGGCGAGGACCAGCAGGCAGTGGACGGGGGTTGGCCAGGGGCTCACGGCAGCGCGCGCCGTCAGGATAGGGGTGGTCCACGCGCCTGTCAACGCCGCGTCGTCTTTACGGAATTGTCCGATTCGGGTATGGTTGGACGGCATGAACTCCCGCTGGGATGACGCGACGGCGGCCTCGCTCGGGGGCCTCGATCTCCTCGTCTACGCCTCGCGCCTGATCGGCGCCGAGTCCTCGCTCGTTGTCTGGGGCGGGGGCAATACCTCGATCAAGCAGACCGAGCGCGATCATCGCGGCCGCGAGTGCCGCGTGCTGCGCGTGAAGGGCTCGGGCTCCGACCTCAAGAGCATCCAGAAGAAGGACTTTCCCGGCGTCCGGATGGACGACATCGACGCACTCCTCCCGCGCGAGGACATGGGCGACGCCGAGATGGTGGACTATCTCCGCTTCGCCCTCCAGGATCCCGGCGGCGCGCGGCCGTCCATCGAGACCTTGCTGCACGGCTTTCTCCCCGCACCCGCGGTGATCCACACCCACGCCGACGCCATCGTCTCCCTGACCAACAACGCGAATGCGGACGCCGTGCTCCGCGAGATCTACGGCGACGAGGTGGTGGCACTGCCCTATCGGCGGCCGGGCTTCCGCATCTCGAAGGACGTAGCGGATACACTCGCCGCCAGGCCCGGCCTGCGCGCCATGCTGCTGCAGAAGCACGGCACCATCTGCTGGGGCGACACCGTCAAGGACGCCTACTTCGCCACCATCGCGTTGATCAACAGGGCAGAAGAAGCGATCGCGCATCGCGCGAGGGGGCGGACGCGGTTCGGCGGGGTCGCGCTCAGCCCGCCCGCCGCGGACGAGCGTCGCCGCGTGACCCTCGCGGTGGCGCCGCACCTGCGCGGGCTGGTGGGCGGCGAGAAGCGGCAGATCCTTGAGTTCGACGACGCGCCCGATATCCTCGAGTTCGCCGCCTCGCGCGAGGCGGCGGCCCTGTGCGAGATCGGCCCGGCCACGCCGGACCACACGATCTACACCAAGCGCCTCCCGTGCTTCGTTCCCGTGGATCGACCCGGCGACCCGGCGGCGGTGAAAGCGGCGCTCGACGCCGGCGTGGCGCGCTTCGCCCGTGACTACACGGCCTACTTCGAGGCGCACAATCGCGAGGGCGCGACGCTCCTCGATGCCTATCCGCGCGTCGTCGTCGTCGCCGGCCTCGGCATGTTCACGATCGGGAAGGACCGGCGCACCGCCGGGATCGTCAGCGACATCTACCATCACACCGTGTCGGTGCTGGACGCCGCGACCGGCTTCGGCCCCTACGTCTCGCTGTCCGCCCGCGAGGCGTTCGACGTGGAGTACTGGCCCCTGGAGCTCTACAAGCTGCAGCAGGCGCCGCCCGAGAAGGAGCTGGCGCGACGGATCGCGCTGGTCACGGGCGGCGCGAGCGGCATCGGCCGCGCGGCGGCGCTGCGCCTGGCCGCCGAGGGCGCCCACGTCGCGGTCACCGACGTGGACGGCGCGGGCGCCGGCAAGGTGGCCGACGAGGTGCTGGCCGCGTACGGCGCGGGCCGCGCGATCGGGCTCGGTCTCGACGTCACCAGCGAGGCCTCGGTGCGGCGGGCCTTCGAGGAGACCGTGCTCGCCTATGGCGGCCTCGACATCGTGGTCTCGAACGCGGGCATCGCCCACTCCGCGCCGGTGGAGGGGATGGCGCTGGCGGACTGGGAGCGCTCCTTCGCGGTGAACAGCACCGGCCACTTCCTCGTCGCGCGCGAGGCCATGCGCGTGTTCCGGGCGCAGCGGCTGGGGGGCGCCTTTGTCTTCGTCGCCACCAAGAACGTGATGTCGCCGGGCAAGGACTTCTCCGCCTACTCCGCCGCCAAGGCCGCCGAGGCGCAGCTGGCGAAGGTCCTGGCGCTCGAGGGCGGGCCACACGGCATCCGCTCGAACATCGTGAACCCCGACGCCGTGTTCCGCGACTCCAAGCTCTGGTCGGAGGACGTGCGCCGCGAGCGGGCGCGCGCGCAGGGGATCAGCGTGGACGACCTCGAGGATTTCTACCGCAAGCGCAATATCCTCGCGCGGCCGATTCTCCCCGAGGACGTGGCGGAGGCGGTGCTCTTCCTAGCCTCGGACCGATCGGCGAAGACCACCGGGTGTAGTTTGACCGTGGACGGCGGCGTGAAGGACGCCTTCCCGCGTTAACCATGCCCGGGATCGGTTTCGGCGCGTTTCTGTCGCTGCATCAGCCTGAGACGCAGTGGGCGCTGGCGCAGCGCGTGGAGGCGCTCGGCTACGATTCCCTGTGGACGGGCGACCACGTCTCGTTCCACACGCCGCTCTACGAGTCGCTCACGCTCCTCGCCTCGTATGCTAGCGTGACCCGGCGCGTGCGCCTCGGCACCGCCGTCTATCTCCTCGCCCTCCGCCAGGCCACCGTCGCCGCCAAGATCACCTCGACGCTGGACGCGCTGTCGGGTGGCCGGCTCGTGTTCGGCGTGGGCGTGGGCGGCGAGAACCCGAAGGAGTTCGAGGCGTGCGGGATCCCCCACCGCGAGCGGGGCGCCCGCGTCACCGAGGGCATCGAGGCGGTGCGGACGCTCTGGCGCGATACGCCCGCCACCTTCAAGGGCCGCTTTACCGCCTTCGAGGGGATGAGCCTCGATCCCAAGCCCGTGCAGGCGGGCGGGCCGCCGATCTGGATCGGCGGGCGCTCGGACGCGGCCCTCGCGCGCGCCGGGCGTCAGGGCGACGGCTGGGTGTCCTACGTCGTCCAGCCCGAGCGGTACAAGGCGAGCCTGGAGAAGATACACGCCGCCGCCGCCGCGAGCCGGCGCCCCATGGGAAGCTTCGTGGCCGCGCACCTGGCGTTCATCACGGTGGGACGCGACTACGAGACGGCGGAGCGCGCGTGGGTGGAGCGGCTGAGCCGGCGCTATGCGCAGGACTTCGGGCCCCTCGCGCGGAAATACGGGATCATCGGGCCCGCCGCGCAGTGTGCGGAGTCCATCGACCGCTTCATCGCGGGTGGCTGTAACTACTTCCTCATGAACGCCATCTGCGACCCCGCCGACGAGCGCGAGCAGCTCGAGATGATCGCCGCCGACATCATGCCGCGCTTCCGCGGCCGGTAGCCCGTGGCGCCGCGGCCGCGGGAGTGCCGGGCGGCGGTCACCGCGGTCCGCAGTCTCAATCCCGACGTGATCGAGGTCGATCTCCGCATGGTGGAGCCGCCCGCCCTGGCGTTCGCGGCCGGGCAATGGGTGTCGGTGCCCTTCGGCCCCAAGGTGGTGCGCGCCTACAGCATGGCCTCGCCCCCGGGCGCGGGTGACATCGTCACGCTGTCCGTCGACGTCGCGCCGGGGGGCTCGGCTCGCAGTGGATCCGCGGGCTCAAGGCGGGCGACGCCGTCCAGTTCAAGGGGCCGACGGGCGGCTTCGTGATGGATCGCGCGGACGCCCGCCGGCCGGTATTCGTGGCGGAGGAGATCGGCGTCGTCCCCATCCGCTCCATTCTCTTCGACCTGTACGGCAGCGGCTTCGACCGGCCGAGCGCCCTCATCCAGTGGGCGCGCAATCCCGCCTGGCTGCTCTACGAGGCGGACTTCCGCGCCCTCGCCCGCGACCACAAGGGCTTCTCCTATCTGCCGGTGCTGCGAGAGCCGCCGCTCGGCTGGCGCGGCGAGAAGGGGGAGTGCCACGAGGCGGTGGAGCGGCTGGTGCACAGCGTCGACCGCACGGTGGTCTATGTCTGCGGCGGCGAAGGCACCATCAAGCAGGTGCGCCGGGCGCTGGTGGCCAAGGGCATGGACCGGAAGAGCGTGAAGTGGGAGAAGTTCTGGTAGGAGGGATCGCGTGAGAATCGTCGAGGCGCTCCGGCGCGCGCAGCTGGCGCCGTGAAGGCGCGCGTCTACCACATCCAGGTGAACGTGCGCGATGCCGCGGTGTCGCTGCCGTTCTGGAAGGCGCTGCTCGACTATCTGGAGTACCGGACCGTGCTGGAGGAGCGCGACATCGCGGGCTTCTCCAACGGGACCACCGATCTCTGGATCATGGCGACGGATGGGGCGCATGCCGGCGCGGGATTCCACCGCAAGCGTCCCGGGCTCAACCACGTGGCGTTTCGCGTCGAGCAACGTGGAGATGTGGACCGCTTCTGCCACGAGTTTCTAGAGGTCCGCGGGATCCCCACCCTGTACGGTCCGCCGCGTGACTTTCCCGAGTACACGCCGGGCTACTACGCCGTCTTCTTCGAGGATCCCGACCGGCTCAAGATCGAGGTGGCCCACGTTCCGCCGCGGCACTAATGTCGCCGCCGCGCTTCTGGTCGCCGGCTTGAGCGTCGGCCTCGCCTCGCGGGCGGAGACCGGCTACGATCGCGTCATCGAGGGTATGATCGCCACGTTCAAGACCATTCCCGCCGGCAGCTAGGCGGAGAGCGAGGCGGCGTCATGGCGGATCTCACCGGCGGCCACCTGGTCGCGCGCACCCTGGCCCAGGCCGGCGTTGGCCACATCTTCACGCTCTGCGGCGGGCACATCCTGCCGATCTACGACGGCTGCCTGAACGAGAACGTCACCGTCGTGGACATGCGCCACGAGCAGGCTGCCGCCCATGCGGCGGACGCCTATGCCCGGCTCACGCGCAGCATCGGCGTGGCGGTGGTGACGGCAGGCCCGGGCGTCACCGACGCGGTCACGGGCATCGCGAACGCCTTCTCGGCTCGCAGTCCCGTGCTCCTCATCGGGGGCGCGGCGCCGCTCGGCCTGCGCGGCCTGGGGGCGCTGCAGGAGACCGAGCAGGTCGGCCTCCTGCGGCCGATCACCAAGGGCGCCTGGTCGGTGGCGGAGACGCGGCAGATCCCTGAGGTGCTCACCACCGCCATCCGCACCGCGCTGACGGGCCGGCCCGGCCCCGTCTTCGTCGAGATCCCGGTGGATCTCCTCATGACCATGGTGGAGGACCGCCTCGCGCCCATCCCCACCCAGTACGTTCACCGCGAGCGTCAGGCCGGCGACCCGGACGCCATCGCGCGCCTCGCCGAACTGCTCGCGTGCGCGAAGCGGCCGGTGATGATGGCGGGCAGCGGCGTCTACTGGGACGATGCCGCCAAGGATCTGCAGGCCTTCGCGGAGCGCGCGGGCATGCCGGTGTTCATGAATGGCGCCGGGCGCGGGTGTCTCCCCGGCGAGCATCCGCTCGCCTTCGGCCAGGCGCGCGGCATGGCGCTGGGCCAGGCGGACATGGTGCTGGTGCTGGGCACACCGCTCGACTTCCGCCTGGGGTATGGCCGGCCGCCCTCGTTCGCGGAGGACGCGCAGGTGGCCATGGTGGATTGCGACGCCGTCGAGCTCGGACGGAATCGGCCGCTCGCGCTGGGCCTCGCCGGCCACATCGGTCTGGTGCTGCGACAGCTGGGAGAGGCGCTGCCGACCGGTCACGCGGCGCGCGGCGCCGAGTGGCTGGCGGCGCTTCGCAAGAAGGAAGCCGACGCCCAGGCCAAGCTCCTCGTCGAGCGTCAGTCCGACGCGGTGCCGATCAGCCACTGCCGCATGGCGCACGAGATCGCGGCGGTGATGGACGCGGGCACCACCGTGGTGGGCGATGGCGGCGACGTGGTGGGCTGCGCCAGCAAGATCGTACCCCTCGAGCGGCCGGGGCAGTGGCTGGATCCCGGCCCCTTCGGCTGCCTCGGCGTCGGGCCGTCCTTCGCCATTGCCGCCAAGCTCTTGCGGCCCGGCGACCGCGTGCTCCTCATCGCCGGGGACGGCGCCTTCGGCCTGAACGGCATGGAGCTGGAGACGGCGGTGCGCTTCCGGCTGCCCATGACGGTGATCGTCGGCAATGACGGTGGCTGGGGGCAGATCCGCAATCCGCAGCTCTCCTTCTTCGGCGCGGAGCGCGCCGTCGGCACCTCGCTGCCCTACACGCGCTACGACCGCATGGTGGAGGCGCTGGGCGGCAAGGGGATACACGTGACCGACCCCGGCCAGATCCGGCCCGCGCTCGAGCGTGCCCTCGGCTCGGGCGAGGTGTACTGCATCAACGTGGAGCTCGACCCGGCGGCCTATCGGCGCACGGGCCAAGTGTCCATGGCCATCTAGCGCCCGCGTGCGCATCGCCTTTCTCGCGCCGCACGTTCGCATCGCCGGAGGCGTGCGCGCCATCCTCACCTACGCGGATCGGCTGGCCGGCCGCGGCCACGAGGTGTCGATACTCGTCGCCGCGGGCTCCCGCTGGCGGGCGTGGCGACGTAACCGCCGACCCGGCGCGCCCGAGTGGATGCCGCGCCTGCGCGCCCGCGTGCACTGGGTGCACGCCTGGGATCCCGCGCGGCTGCCCGCCGGCGACGCGCTCGTGGCGACGGCCTGGCAGACGGCGGGGGCGGTGGCGGCCGCGCCCGGCCGCTGCGGCGCCAAGGCCTACCTCGTGCAGCACTACGAAAGCCTCTATCACGGCGAGCCCGCCCGAGTGGACGCGACCTATCGCCTCCCGCTGCGGAAGATCTGCATCTCGACCTGGCTCGCCGACATCATGCGCGAGAAGTTCGGCGCCGCCGCCGAGGTGATCGTCACGCCGGTGGATCCGGCCCTCTTCCATCCCGTCCCCGCCGAGCCCGTGGACGGCCGTCTTCGGATCCTCATGCTGCACCACGAGTACGCGTGGAAGGGCGTCGCCGACGGCCTCGAGGCGGTGGCGCGTGTGCGCGCCGCGCACCCCGAGCTCTGCCTGGTGGGCTTCGGCATGAAGCCGCCGCGCGGGGCCAGCGTCTACGACGAGTTCCACGCCGATCTCCCGCAAGACCGGCTCGCCTGGCTCTACGGGCGGTGCCCCATCTATCTCTGCCCGTCGTGGGACGAGGGCCTTGGCATGCCGCCCATGGAGGCCATGGCCTGCGGCGCCGCGCTCGCGACCTATGACAACGGCGGCTGCCGCGACTACGCCCGCGACGGGGAGACGGCGCTGGTGGCGCCGCGCCGTGACGTGGGAGCCCTCGCGGCCGCGCTCACCCGTCTCGTCGGCGACCCAGCGATGCGCGCGCGCCTGGCGAGCGCGGGCCAGGCGTTCATCCGCGACCGGTTCGACTGGGACCGCGCGACCGCGCGGCTGGAGGCCGTGCTGGGCGCGAGATCGGCGACCGCCGGCTAGCGCCCGGCGGCAGCGTCGCCGCGGAGGATGAGGCACGTGCCGACATCCCCTCCCGCATCGTCGCCATGCGCTGCAGTATACTGACCCGCGGCCCCATGTACATCGACCGTCGGCTGTGGGTCCTCACCGCCGGGGTGCGCTCGCGCATCGCCGCCGCGGTGGTGATCGGTCTCCTCGCGGTGGCGGCGGGCATCGCGCGGCTCGCGCTGCTGGGCTGGCTGCTCGGCCGGGTGGCCAGCGGGGCGACGGCGGCCGAGCTCGCCTCCCCCGTCATCGTCACCGTCGCCGTCATCGTCGCGCGCGGCTGGCTCGAGTACTGGCGCGCCATGCTCGCCCACGAGACGGCCGCTCGCGTCCAGGCGCGGCTGCGCGAGCGCCTCTACGGGCATCTCGTCGCGCTCGGGCCGGCGCATGTTGCGCAGGGCCGCACCGGCGACGTGACCCTGTCCCTCGTGGAGGCGGTCCAGCAGCTCGAGGTCTACTTCGGCCAGTACCTCCCGCAGCTCTTCGTTGCCCTCCTCACCCCGCCGCTGATCTTTCTCGCGGTGGCGTGGCTCGACCTCCGCGTCGCGCTCGTGCTGCTCGGCGCCGCGCTCTTCACCCTGATCGCGCCCATGGTGTGGCACGCGCGCGAGAGCGCGGGCAGCCTGGCCCGCAGCCGCGCCTACGGCGCCTTCGGCGCCGAGCTGCTCGACGCCATCCAGGGGCTGGGAACGCTCAAGGCCTTCGGCCAGAGCCGCGCGTGGGGCGAGCGGCTGGCGGGGAAGAGCCAGGCCCTCTTCGAGAGCACCATGTGGGTGCTCGGCGCGAACACCGCCGCGCGCGGGATCACCGACGTGGGCCTCGCCATGGGCGCGGCGCTGGCGCTGACCTGGGGCGCGTACCGGGTGACGGAGGGGGCCCTCGGCTTACCCGCCCTGCTCGTGATCCTGATGCTGGGTGTCGAGGTGTTCCGCCCGCTGCGCGAGCTGCGCGCGCTCCTGCATCAGGGCATGCACGGCCGGTCCGCCGCCGAGGGCGTGTTCGCCCTGCTCGCCGTGCGGCCGGAGGTGCCGCAGGTCGCGCCGCAAGCCGGCGAGGCCGCGCGGCTCGCGCCGACCGTCACGTTCGAGTCGGTGGTCTTCCGCTATCCGGGCGCGCGGCGCGCCGCCCACGACGATCTCTCGTTCGCGGCGCGGGGGGGCGAGCGGCTGGGCATCGTGGGGCCGAGCGGGGCGGGGAAGTCGACCATCGTGAAGCTACTCCTGCGCTTCCACGACCCGCAGAGCGGCCGTGTGCTCATCGGCGGGCATGACCTCCGCACCCTGGCGCCGGACGAGATCCGCCGCCACATTGCGGTGGTGAGCCAGGACACGTATCTCTTCCACGGCACCGTGGAAGAGAACCTCCGGCTCGGCAAGCCCGACGCCACCCAGGCGGAGATGGAGGCGGCGGCCCGCGCGGCCAACGCGCACGAATTCATCCGCCGGCTGCCCCAGGGCTACGCGACGCGGGTGGGGGAGCGCGCGGTCCGGCTGTCCGGCGGCCAGCGCCAGCGCATCGCGATCGCGCGCGCGCTCCTGCGCGACGCGCCCATCCTCGTGCTGGACGAGGCGTTGTCGTCGGTGGATGCGGAGAGCGAGGCCCTGGTCCAGGCGGCGCTCGATCGTTTGATGGTGGGCCGAACCTCGTTGATCGTCGCCCATCGCCTGTCGAGCGTGATCGGCGCCGACCGCATCCTGGTGCTCGACGCGGGCCGCGTGGTGGAGGAGGGACCGCATGCCGCGCTGCTCGCCTCCGGCGGCGTCTACGCGCGGCTGATGGCCGGCCAGCTCGGGAACGGCGCGGCGGCGGGTGTCCCCGGCGTCGCGAACGACGTCGAGACGGCGGCGCCGGAGGATCTGGTCGTCGGGGCGGCCGAGCCGGCGGAGCGGGGGGACGACCTCGTGCCGGCCCGGGGCATCGGCTGGCCGCGCGCGCTGCGGGTGCTGCTGGGGCTCGCCCGCGGCGAGGCCCCGCGCCTGACGCTTGCCTTCGTGCTCGGCGTGGCCCGCGTGGCCGCGCTCATCGGTGTGGGCGTGCTAGGCGCGCTGATCGTGGCAGCGGTGCGCCGGGGCGAGCCTTTCGGCGGGCTGGTCCTCGCGCTCCTCGTGGTGGCGCCCCTGGCCGGCGTGCTCCACTGGCTCGAGTCGTGGATCGCCCACGACGCGGCGTATCGCCTCCTGCACCGCATGCGCATGGACCTCTACTGGAAGCTCGACGCCCTCGCCCCCGCTTATCTCGTGCGCCGCCGGAGCGGGGACCTCGTGAGCGTGGCCACGCAGGACGTGGAGCTGGTGGAGTACTTCTTCGCGCACACGGTGGCGCCGGCCTTCGTCGCGATCCTGGTGCCCCTCGCCGTGCTGATCACGCTCGGTGTTCACGCCGGCGCGCTCGCCCTGGTTCTCCTGCCCTTCCTCGCGGTGGGCTTGCTGAGCCCGGTACTCGGGCGCGGCCGCATCGACCGGCTCGGCGCGGCGGCGCGCGAGGCCTCGGGCGCCATGAACGCGCACGCGGTCGATTCGGTGCAGGGACTCGGCGAGCTGCTGGCGTTTCAGGCCGCGCCCGCGCGCGGGGTGGCCTTTACTGCGCTGGCGCGCCGTTATTCGGACGCGCGCCTACCGCTGCTGCGCGACCTCGCCCTCCAGGCCTCGCTCCAGGAAGTCGCCACCGGCGTGGGTGGGCTCGCCGTGATCTGGACCGGCGCCGTGCTCGCGGCGTCAGGCCGCCTCGACGCGGGGCTCCTCCCCCTCATGACGCTACTGGCGATGTCGGCCTTCGTGCCGATCTGGGAGATCGCCCAGGTGGGCCGGCAGCTTGCCGACTCGCTCGGCGCGGCGCGCCGCCTCCACGCCATCCACGCCGAGCCCGTCCCCGTCGTCGATGGCCCGGGCGCGACGCCGCTGGACGGCGCGGCGACGCCGGCCGTCGAGCTGCGCGAGGTCACGTTCACGTATCCCGGCCGCATGCGCCCGGCGCTGGATGGCGTCTCCCTCGTCGTGCCCGAGGGCAGCACCGCGGCGATCGTGGGGCCGTCGGGGGCGGGGAAGAGCACGGTGGCCGCGCTCCTCCTCCGCTTCTGGGATCCGGACCGGGGCCATGTCTGCCTCGGAGGCCACGACGCCCGCCGCCATCGCCTGGACGACTTCCGCGGCCGCGTGGCCCTCGTGGCGCAGGACACCTACCTCTTTCACCTCACGCTGCGGGATAACGTGGCGCTGGCGCGGCCCGACGCCACGTCGCCCGAGATCGACCTGGCCGTCGGTCGGGCGGCGCTCAGCGAGTTCGTGGCCGCGCTGCCCGACGGCCTCGACACCGTGGTGGGCGAGCGGGGCACCCGGCTGTCGGGCGGGCAGCGCCAACGCGTAGCCATCGCGCGCGCCTTCCTCAAGGACGCCCCCGTCCTGATCCTGGACGAGGCGACCTCGCATCTGGACGTGGTCAACGAGCGCGCCGTGCACGACGCGCTGGAGCGCCTGGCCCGCGATCGCACCACCGTCATCATCGCCCACCGCCTCTCCACGGTGAGCCGCGCGGACCAGATCGTGGTGCTGGACGAGGGACGCGTGGTGGAGGTGGGGCCCCACGCGGCGCTGGTGGCGCGGGGCGGGCTCTACGCGCGGCTGGTGTCGCGCCAGCTCGCGGGGGCGCCGGCGGCGGGGTAACCGTGGAACGCCCGGGCCGCCCGCCGCAGAAGATTGCGCGCGAGGGCGAGGCCGCCGTGCCGCTCCCCATCCGCTTCCCGCGCCCGCTTGGCGATCCGGGCCGTCGCCGCGTCGCGCATCGCCTCGTAAATCCGCTGCTTGGCCATTATGTTCATCAGGTACTCGTTCATCGTTTCGCCCTCCTCGCTCGATATGACCCCACTAGCGCGAGGATGTGAAACGACGCCCGTTCACCGGATGATCTCGTCGGCCCGGGCCAGGAACGCGGGCGGCATCGTGAGCCCGAGCGTCCGAGTCGGACGAGCAAGCTCGCCACATGAAAACGGGCGCCGAGGGGTGCTCGGCGCCCGTATGAAATCCGACGCGAGGAGGGCTAGGCGCGGCGCCGCCACCACCCGAGGCCGCCCAGACCGAGTAGCCCGGTGCCGAGGAGAACGACCGATGCCGGGAGGGGTACGCTGGGGGGCTCGACGGTGACCTCGCTGAAGAGGATGTCTTGTATCGCGAAGAACTCCCCCTCGAGCTCGATCCGCCCGATCCGGTCCCCGCCGTTCGCGATGACTCCGAAGTAGTCGAAGCCGTTATCCGAGGGATCGTCGAAGCTTTGGAGCAGCACGAGGTTCTCGTCGTACACTCGGATCTCGCCGGCGGCGGTAAGGGCCACGGTCCCGAAGCCGACCCCGAGCACCGAGCCGGCGAAGTCGATCCGGAGAATCCCGTTGAATCCGGGAGTGGGGCCGATCTCGGAATTGATGGTGGCGGCGTTTCCGTGCTGGATGAACGGGCTGGCCGGTCCGAAGCCGGAGGCGGCCGTCGAGAACGTCACGACGTTCGAATAGGTGGTGCCCAGGACGGGGTCATTCACGGCCGTGATCGGATTGCCGTTCTTGTCGGTGGAGAACGAAAGGAATGTGGACGATCCGAGCGCGGCGGTGAACGCCGCCGGCGGGGGGCAGGCCTCGAAGCCGGCGCAGCCTACCGTCTCGAACGTGACCAGGCCGGCCTGGGCCGAGCCCGTGGGGGTCAGAAGGAGGGCCCCAAGCAGAGCGATGAGGCCGAGAGTCACCAAGGTCCGGGAACGGGTCATGTCGGCTCCTCGCAAGGATTTGGCCTCCTGGAGGTGATTGAGCAATTGGTTGGCCAGATCCCGCTGAGTCAGTTATTCCAACAGCTTACCGGTCAGCCGGAGTCGCTCTCCAGCCGAATATGTAAAGAAGTATGACACCTTCAGGGGGCCGAGGATTCGTCTAGGTGAGAATCTCCCAACCACTCTGATACCGGTCCAGCTCGCGTGCCGTATAGGGGTCCATCGGATGCTCGCGCTCGGGGATGTCCACGTGCTTCACCTCGCCGCAGAGCGCGGTGGTGAAGTAGCGCTGGCCGGTGTCGTTGATGATCGTGACGACGGCGGGCAGCTCGGGATGGGCGCGCGCGAGCTTGAGCGCGGCGGCCACGTTGCAGCCGCTGGAAATGCCGCAGAAGATGCCTTCCTCGGCGGCGAGGCGGCGCGCGGCGTCGATGCTCTCCTCCGTCGTCGTGGTGATGATCCCGGTCAGGTGGGAGACGTCCAGGTTCCTCGGCACGAAGCCGTCGCCGATGCCCTCGATGCCGTGATGGCCCCACTCGCGCCGCGCCAGCAGCGCGCACTCGGCGGGCTCCACGGCGTAGAGGCGTACTGCCGCGTCCTTGCCGCGGAGATAGCGGCCCACCCCCGTGATGAGGCCGCCCGAGCCCTGCGAATCCACGAAGGCGCCGATCCGGCCGGGCGCGCCGCCCATCTGCTCCCAGATCTCCGGGCCCGTCGATAGCGTGTGCGCCTCGACATTGTCGGGGTTGTCGAACTGCCCGGGGACCCAGTAGCGCCCGGGCTCGGCAGCGCGGATCTCGGCGAGGCGCGCGAGCGACAGATCCACGTCGCTCTCGCCCCCCGGCGTGAAGACCAGCGTGGCCCCGTACGCACGCATGATCTTCTGGCGCTCCTCGCTCATGCCCTCGGGCATGACGATGGTGCACGGGTAGCCCTTCACCGCGGACACCCAGGCGCAGGCGATGCCGGCATTGCCGGTGGAGCACTCGAGCACGCGCATGCCGGGCTTGAGGTTGCCGCGCGCCTCAGCCCGCTCGAACATGTGGAGATAGATGCGGTCCTTGAGGCTGCCGGTGGCCCCGTACCACTCGACCTTCACGTAGAGGGCGGGCCGGAGCCCGGCCGTCACCCGGTTCAGGCGGACGAGCGGCGTGTTGCCGACCGCGGCCGAGATGGAAGGCAGGGCGGTCGCGTATCGGCTCCAGGCGGGCACGGAGTGACGCCTACTTGCCGAACCAGTCGCGGAGCGGCTTGACGACGGCGCCGGCCTTGACCAGCCCCTCCCGTACGGCCGCCACGATCTTCTCCGCGCCCGGGCTGTCGCCGTGGATGCAGATGGTCTGGATCTTGGCGTCGAAGATCTTACCGCTGATCGTGCGCACCTTGCCTTCCATGACCATTCGGACCGCCTGCTCCGCTGCTTTCGCCGGATCGGACACCAGCGCGTCCTTGCCGAGCTTCCGTGAGACGAGCTGCCCGTCGTCGGCGTAGACGCGATCGGCGAAGCCTTCGGCGGCCACGCGCACGCCCGGCACCTTGCGCGCCTCGGCGTCGTACTTCGTCATGGCCATGGTCATGAGGATGAGGGTTGGATCGAGCTCCTTCACACCCTCCGCGGTGGCGCGGCCCAGCGGGAGGTTCTCCTCGAACATGTGGTACTGGATGCCGTGCGGCTTCACGTGCTGGAGCGTGGTGCCCGCGGCCTTGGCGAAGGCCCACAGCGCGCCGATCTGGTAGCGGTGGATCTCCTTCAGCTCCTTGGGGCTCACGTCCATGCGCCGCCGGCCGAAACCCATGAGGTCGGGCAGGCCCGGGTGTGCGCCCACCGCAACCCCGTGCTGCACGGCCAGCTCCACCGTCTTGGCAATGACGTGCGGGTCGCCGCCGTGAAAGCCGCAAGCGACGTTCGCGGAGGTGATGTTGGGCATGATCTCGTCGTCGGCGCCCAGGGTCCAGCGGCCGTAGCTCTCGCCCATGTCGCAGTTGATGTCGATGTAGGTTGTCATAGCCTCGGCAAGACCTCCTTGGCGATCCGCTCCACCTGCTGCGGCTGATAGCGGTAGGGGATCAAGATGATGCGATCGACGCCGGTCGCGACGTGCGCCTTGAGCTGCGCCACGCATTCCTCCGGGCTACCGTGGATGGCGTGCTCGATAGTGGACTCGCTCCATGCCGCCGTGTCCCACTCCGTCGAGAGCCAGTGTCGCATATCTTCGGCGGTCTGGGCGCGCGACGTACCCACGTACACGGCGAGCTGATTCGTCGAGGTGAGGGCAGCGGGATCGCGCCCCGCGTCGCGCGCGAAGGTCTTCACCTTCTCCCAGCTCTTGGTGAAGCTCTCGGGCGTGTAGAAGTAGGTGAGCCAGCCGTCGCCCACCGTGCCCGCGCGCTTGAGGACCGCGTCCACGTAGCCGCCGATGAGGATGGGGGGGCGCGGCCGCTGCACCGCGCGGGGCACCATCACCGCCTCGCGGAGGTTGAACTCGTCCACCTTGAGCGTCACGCGCTCCTGGGTCCAGAGCCGTACCAGGATGTCGAGGTTGCGCTCGAAGATCTTGCCGCGCTGCTTGAACGGCACCCCCACCGCGTCGAACTCGCGCGCGTACCAGCCCGCGGCCACGCCGAGAATAAGGCGCCCGCCCGAAATCACGTCCAGGCTGCCCAGCGCCTTCGCCGCCACCACCGGGTTGCGGAGGGGGAGCACCAGCACGCCGGTGCCGAGCTTGATCGTCCGGGTGCGCGCGGCGATCGCCCCCAGCATGGTGATCGAGTCCACGATGGGGAAGGAGGGCTCCACGCCGAGCAGCACGTGGTCCCACGCCCAGAGCGACTCGAAGCCCAGCTCCTCCGCGCGCGCGGCATACGTGTAAATGCCAGCGATGTCGGGCACCTCGCCGGGGCCCACGAAGTTCCGCACGGCCAGTCCGTAGGTGGTCATGCTAGTGGTCCTCGAAGCGCCAGCGAGTCGCGCCGCGTGGGAAGCCCTCGAGCGTCCAGGCATAGGCCGAGCTGGGCCGCAGGGTCCAGAACGGCCGGAACGGCATCTCGCTGCCGGAGAAATACTGCGGGTACTTCGCCCGGCTCGCGGCCATCGAGGGCGCGGCGAGGGGATGGGACGGATCGGTCACCAACCTGGCGGTGCCCTCGAGGATGATGGCCTCGGCCTCGCTGGAGAGATGCACCGCGACCGCCGGGTTGGCCATCACGTTGCGCACCCACCGTGTCTGCGGCGATCCGCCGAAGCAGAGCGTCCCGTCGACCCACACGCCGTCGACGGGACGCGCGTGCGGCCGTGGGCCGGGGCCGACCGTGACGAGCCAGTAGTTCGACGCGACCCGCATCCGGTCCTCCACGTGGCTCCAAGGAAGGAGGCTGTCCGGTCCACCCGACGTGCCGTACTCGGCGGGAAAGCGGACGGCGCCGACGGAGGGCATCTAGTTGCGCCGGATGGCCGCCAGCCCGAGGCCGGCGCCGATCATGAGCGCGCCCGAGGTCTTGTCTGTCACCGTCGCCCAGCGGGCGCCGCCCGCGAGTCGCGAGCCCTGGGCGGCCAGGGTGCCGTAGGCGGTCAGCGTGAGCCACTCGATGGCGAACAGGGTCGCGGTGAGTATCGCGTACTGAGCCAACGACACGTGACCGGGGGTGATGAACTGGGGGAACAGCGCGCCGAAGAAGATCACCGCCTTGGGGTTCGTGATCTGCACGACGAACCCGCGGGTGAAGGCGGCCCGTGGCGAAAACGAGCGTGACGCCGCCTCCGTCTCGGCGCCGCTGGAGCGCCGCAGGATCAACCGCAGGCCGAGGTAGATCAGATACGCCGCGCCCGCCCACTTGAGCGTGAGGAACAGGGTGGGCGAGGCCGCCATCACCGCCGAGAGGCCGGCCACTGAAAGCGCGATCCAGATGATATTGGCGGTGGCCACGCCGAGGCCCGTCCACGTGGCGGCGAGCGCGCCGCTCCGCAAGCCCACCGACATCGTCGCCAGCACCGCCGGCCCAGGCGTGAGCGTGGCGGCGAAGCAGGTCGCCACGTACAGAAGCCAAGCCTCCAGCGGCATCGCGCGGCTCCTAGCCGATGAACTGCCGCTCGGGATCCAGCGAGCGGAGAATGCCCAGCTCGTTCGGGGTCGGCGCCGTGGTGGTCGTCACCTGCTCGGCCACGAGGAGGTCGAACGGCGTGTGGTCGCGCACCTGCTCCACGGAGACGCCAGGGTGCACCGATTCCAGGCGCATGCGCCGTGACTGGGGCTCGAAGTCGAAGAGGCCCAAGGTGGTGACGACACGAGTTACCCCACCGAAGAGGAGTCCGGAACGTGCTCGAGAGTCGCCGCCCGCGACGTGGCCGGGGCTCGTGATGAAGTCCACCTTGGGGATGAAGCGGCGCTTCTCGTGGACGGTGAGGATGATCACCGCGCGGCAGAGGGAGATGATGTCGTTGGCGCCGCCCGAGCCGGGCAGCCGCACCGTGGGCCGGTCGTAGTCGCCGATGACGCTCGTGTTCAGGTTGCCCCACTGGTCGATCTGGGCGCCGCCGATGAACCCCACGTCGAGGAAGCCGCGCTGGGCGAGGAGAAAGGCGTCGGTGATGCCCGGCAGCATCTGCGCGTGGTAGGCGGCGCGCATCTCGTTGGTGGAGATGGGCAGCCAGCCCGGGCGCCACTGCGGCCCCACGATGCCGCCCTCGATCACCATGGTGAGCCGCGGGGCGTGCAAGCGTTGCGCGAGCACGGACGCCATCATCGGCGCGCCCACCCCGGTGAAGACGGTTTGATTGTCCGACAGCTCCCGTGCGCCCATCACCGCCAGCAGCTCGTTCGCGGTGACGCCCCCGAGGGTCGCGCTCACGAGGAGAGGTCCCGGCCGCGCGCGGCGGCGGCCTCGCGCGTGCCCTCGGAGAAGAGCGCGAGATAGTCGGCATGGGAGGACGGCGCGTACACGTAGCGCTCGAGATACCGCTCGACGCCGGCGGCGCCGTCGGCCTGTATGCCCGCCACGTACTCGCTGAAGTGCGCGGGCTCGGAGTCGTAGAGGCCGTAGCACTCGTGCGGGTAGGAGCCCCACGGCACGTGGGCGAGGGCGTCCACGACGAAGCCGGGGATCACGGTTTGGTCGGGATGGCGGCGGATCTCCTCCTCCCCCACGATGTCCTCGGCGGTCACCAGCACCGTCTGGGCGGCGAGGGCGATGTCGGCGTCCATGTGCGGGTACCCGTCGATCTGACAGTTGCCGAAGCGGTCGGCGCGCTGCACGTGCAGCAGAGCCACGTCGGGATAGAGCGCGGGGACGGCGTGGAGCGTCTCGCCCGTATAGGGGCAGGTGAGAGTTTTCGAGCCGACCACCGACATCAGGTCGGAGCCGAGCATCGTGAGCGTAGGGAGGAACGGTAGTCCCATGGCGGCGGCGCGGAACCGGAGGCCGAGTCCGAGATGGCTCCACTCTTCCATCGGCACGCGGCCCGATTCCACGTACTCGCGCATGATGCGCGAGAGGCCCCAGGGCAGACCGATGCCCATCCAGGCCGTGACGATCTTGTCCACCGCGCCCGCCACCATGGCCCACTCGCCCTCGTAGCACATGAGGTTACGCACGAGCGTGAGGTGCTTCGGGCGCCGCCGTAGCACCGCGCGGAAGAGGGCCAGCGGCGTGCGGCTGTAAAGGATGCCGCCGAAGGCGACGGTGGCGCCGTCGGGCACCCGCGCCGCCGCGTCCTCGAGGCTCGTGAGCTTCTCCCCGGCGGACTTTGGCTTGGCCTCGAGGCGGCGCCGCGCCGCACGGAAATCGAACTCGGCGGGGGCGATGGTCATGGCGCTCATTCTTGGCGTCCCGCGCGAGCAAAGTCAATCGGTTTGGAATTGACAGGTGAGGGGAAATGTACGATAAGTACCCGCGACGGCGACGCAGTGTCGAACCGCTTGCCGTTCACGCCGGAGAGTCATTCCAGGGCCGGAGAGTCATTCCAGGGGAGGTCGGTGATGAGGCGAGCCGCGATCGGTCTGGGTGTCGTGATGGCGATGCTGCTGGGCGCGCTCGCGCCGGCAGCGTGGACGCAGGGCGATCCCATCAAGATCGGCGTCATCCAGCCGCTGTCGGGCCCGGTGGCGGCGTCCGGCAACTACGTGCGGATGGGCGCGGAGATCGGCCGCGACTGGGTCAATGCCCGCGGCGGCGTGCTCGGGCGGCAGGTGCAGCTCCTCATCGAGGACAACAAGTCCGACCCCAAGGAAGCGGCCACCGCCGCCGAGAAGCTGATCGTCCGCGACAAGGTGCCGGTGCTCGTGGGCGCGTGGGGCTCGTCGATGACGCTCGCCGCCATGCCCAAGCTCGAGGAATACGGCGTGCCGATGATCGTGGAGACCTCCAGCGCCGCCACCATTACCAAGCGCGGCAACCCGTGGATCTTCCGCATCAGCCCGCCCAGCGAGATGGAGGCGGTCGGCCTCGAGAAGTACATGAAGGACCTCGGCATCAAGCAGGCGGACTTCCTCGCCGTCAACACCGACTGGGGCCGGGGCGCGGCCGGTGCGTTCGGTGATCTCCTGAAGCGCAGCGGCGCGAGCGTGGGGGCGGTGGAGTTCATGGACCAGGCCGCCACCGACATGAACGCGCAGATCACCAAGGTCAAGGCGGGCAGCGCCGATACCCTCTTCCTGACGACCAGCGTCGAGCAGATCACGCTCGTCTTGAAGCAGGCGCAGGAGCAGCGGCTGAGCCGGAAGATCATCACCACCGGCGGCAGCTCGTCGCCCAGCCAGCTGATCAAGCAGGCGGGCGCGGCGGCGGAAGGCACCATGCACATCCTTTTCTTCCTGCCGTGGTTCCCCGAGGCGATGCCCGACGGCAAGCTCGCCAAGGCCTTCGTGGACGAGTGGGCCAAGCGCGGCCACCCCTTCGAGGGCCTGACCGAAGGCTTCCGCGGTCACGACGGCGTGATCACCGCCGTGGAGGGCCTCAAGGTGGCGGGCAAGCCGGATCCGAAGGCCGTGCGCGACGCCCTGTGGACGGTGAGCGTCATGGGCGTCAACGGGCCCATCAAGTTCGAAAAGGACGGGCCCGCCGGCAAGGAGAGCGGCCAGAGCAAGCCGAGCATCTTCATCGTCCAGATCAAGGACGGCAAGATCGCGCTTCCGGCTTTCGCCGCCAAGAAGTAGGCGCGGCGCCGGCGGCCGCTGTCCCGGTGGACCAGCTCCTCCAGCACCTGCTGAACGGGCTGCTGCTGGGCAGCACCTACAGCCTGCTCGGGATCGGGCTGACGTTGGTCTTCGGGCTCATGAACGTGGTGAACTTCGCCCATGGCGAGTTCTACACGCTCGGGGCCTACGGCACCTTCGCCGCGCTGATGGCGGCGTCGGTGCACTTCTTCCTCGCCATCCCGCTCGCCATCGTGGGCGGGGCCCTCATCGGCGCCGCCTGCGAGCGCCTGCTCCTCCGGCCCCTTCGCGCCGCTTCCATCGACACCACCATGCTGGTGATGATCGGGCTCTGGATCACGCTGCAGAACGCCGAGCTCCTCGCCTGGGGTGGAGTCGCCAAAAGCGTGGCGACGCCCTTTCCCACCGAGCCCGTGGCGTGGGGTCCGGTGTCGGTATCTCGCCTCCGCATCTTCGTCTTCGTGATGTCCGCGCTGCTCATCCTCGGCGCTCACCTGCTTCTGACCCGGACCCGGCTCGGCCGCGCCATGCGGGCGACCTTCCAGGACCGCGAGACGGCGGCGCTCATGGGCGTGAGCATCGAGCGCATTCACACCGTGACGTTCGCGCTGGGGGCGGCGCTGGCCGCGGCGGCGGGCGCGCTGCTCGGGCCCGTGTTCCTCCTCTATCCCTCGATGGGCGACCTCGCCGCCCAGAAGGCCTTCTGCGTGGTCATCCTGGGCGGGCTCGGCAACTTCGTGGGCGCCGCCCTTGGCGGCGTCCTCCTGGGAGTGGCCGAGGAGCTCGGCGCGGGCTACGTCTCGTCCGGCTATCGCGACGCGGTGGGCTTCGCCATCATCGTGCTCATGCTCCTCGTGCGCCCCTCCGGCCTCTTCGCGCGCGCCGAGCGCGTCGGCTGATGCGGCGCCGCGTGGTGGCGCCCGCGGTGCTCCTGGCGGTGGCGGCGACGGCGCCGCTCTGGGTCTGGAACCCGTATCATCTGCACACGCTCATCATGGCGGGGATCTTCGCGGTGCTCGCGCTGTCCCTGAACCTGCTCCTGGGCTACACGGGGCAGCTCTCGCTGGGCCATGCGGCCTTCTTCGGCATCGGCGCGTACGCCACCGCGCTCCTGTCGGTCAAGCTGGATTGGTCGCCCTGGGTCGGCATGCTCGCCGCCACCGTGCTGCCGGGCCTTGCCGGGTGGGGCATCGGACGGCTCGCGCTGAAGCTGCGCGGCGCCTACTTCGTGCTGCTCACCATCAGCTTCGCGGGCGTGATCTCACTGGTGAGCGTCAACTGGATGGACCTCACCAACGGGCCGCTGGGCATTCCCGGCGTCCCCGCCCTCGCGGTGGCGCTGCCCGGGTTGCCCGAGCTGTCCTTCCGCGGCAAGGGCGCGTTCTACTACCTCGTCCTCGGCGCGGTGGTCGCCGCCTACGTGCTCTGCCGCCGGCTCATCGCCTCCCGGGTGGGACGTGCCCTCGTCGCCCTGCGCGAGAACGAGGCGCTCGCGGAATCGGTCGGGATCGACGGCACCTTCTACCTCGTGCTCGCCGCCGCCATCAGCGCCGCGATGGCAGGAGCCGCGGGCGGGCTCTACGCGCACTACACGCGCTTCGTCAGCCCGGAGGTGTTCCTCTTCACCTACACCGTGACCATGGTCATCATGGTGGTGGCGGGGGGGAAGGGGACCCTGGCCGGCCCCGTGCTGGGCGCGGTGATCTTCACCGTGCTGCCGGAGGCGCTGCGCGCGCTGGCCTCATGGCAGTGGCAGATGCTCCTCTACGGCCTCCTCCTCATCGCCGCGCTGTTCTTCATGCCGCGCGGCATCGTCCCCGCGCTCGCCGATCGGCTTCCGCGCGCATGACCAACCCTACGAGTCCGGGTGTCGGCCTGGAGGCCCGCAACCTCGCGATGCGCTTCGGCGGCGTCGCTGCGCTCGCGGGAGTGTCATTCACCGTCCGCCCCGGCGGGGTGACGAGCCTCATCGGCCCCAACGGCGCGGGCAAGACCACGGCCTTCAACGTGGTCACGGGATTTCAGGCGCCCACCGTGGGCGAGGTGGTCTACGAGGGCCTGACGATCACGCGGTGGCGTCCGTGCCGCATTGCCGCGCTGGGCCTTGTCCGCACCTTCCAGAAGACCAGCGTGTTTCCCGGCCTGACCGTGCTCGATAACGTGCTCACCGGCCTGCATCTCCGCGGGGGCGTCGGCGTCGGCGCCGCCCTGCTGCGCCGCGGACGGGTCACCGCGGAGGAAGCCCGTTTGCGCGAGGAGGCGCGGGGCGTGCTCGCCTTCGTGGGCCTCGCGGCGCGCCACGGCGAGATCGCCGCCGATCTGTCCTACGGCGAGCAGCGACTGGTGGAGCTTGCCGTCGGGCTGGCCGCCAAGCCCCGCATGCTGCTGCTCGACGAGCCCGCCTCCGGCATGACGCCCGCGGAGAAGGCGACGACGGCGGCACTCGTCCGCCGGATCTGCGACGCCGGCGTCACCGTGCTCCTGGTCGAGCACGACATGCGCATGGTGATGGGGATCTCCGACCGCGTGCTCGTGCTCAACCATGGGCGGCTCATCGCCGACGGTGCGCCCGCCGAGGTGCAGCGGGATCCCGACGTCATCCGCGCCTACCTGGGAACTGCCCATGCTGCGGCTTGAAGGCGTCTCCGCGGGCTACGGCCGCGCCCCGGTGCTGACGGGCGTGAGCGTGGAGGTGCGGCGGGGTGACCTCGTCTGCCTCGTCGGCGCCAACGGCGCCGGCAAGAGCACCACGCTCAAGACCATCTCCGGCCTGCTCAAGCCCTCGGCCGGACGTATCTTCTTCGAGGATCGCGAGATCCAGGGCTGGAAGCCGCAAGACATCCTGCGCGCGGGCATCGCGCACTGCCCGGAGGGCCGCCGCGTGTTCCCGCACCTCACCGTCCAAGAGAATCTCGAGATGGGCGCCTACGTGCGCGAGGACGCGAAAGCGGTGGCGCAAGACCTCGACCGCGTGCTCGCGCACTTTCCCGTCCTCGGCGAGCGCCGGCGGCAGGCGGCGGGAACGCTCTCCGGCGGAGAGCAGCAGATGCTCGCCATCGGGCGCGCCCTCATGGCCCGCCCCCGCCTGATCATGTTCGACGAGCCCTCGCTGGGGCTGGCCCCCACCGTGGTGGAGACTACCTTCAAGGCGATCGGCGAGATCCAGAAGGACGGCACCACCGTGTTCATGGTCGAGCAGAACGCCTACATGGCCCTCCGCATGGCCACGCGGGCGTATGTCATGGAGACGGGGCGCATCACGCGGGAAGGCCCCGCGCGCGAGCTGCTCGACGACGAGCATGTCAAGCGCGCCTATCTCGGAGGCTAGCGGCCAACCATGGGAGCCAAGCTCTTCGGCGCGTCCGTCCCCCGGCGGGAAGACCCCCGCCTGCTCCGGGGTGAGGGGCGTTTCGTGGACGACATCAAGCTGCCCGGCATGCTCCACGCCGCCTTTGTCCGCAGCCCTCACGCGCACGCGGCCATCTCCGCTATCCGGACGGAGGGGGCCACCGGGCGGCCCGGCGTGGCGCGCGTGCTCACCTTCGCCGATCTCGAGCGCTGGATGAAGCCGCTGCCGCTCTTCGGCGCCATCCCCCCGGGTCTGGCCGCGCGCGTCGACGTCACCATGAAGCAGGTGGCTCAATTCGCCATGGCGCGCGACCGCGTCCGCCACGTGGGCGAGATCGTCGCGATGGTGGTCGCGGAGAGCCGCGCGCTGGCCGAGGACGCCGCCGAGCTGGTGGAGGTGGACTACGAGCCCTTGCCGGCGGTGGTGGACATGCTCGCGGGAGCCGAGGCGGGCGCGCCGCTCATCCATCCCGAGTGGGGTAACAACGTCGCCCTGCGCTTCAAGACCGGCTTCGGAGACGCGGCGGCCGCGCTGGCGTCCGCTGACGTGAGCGTGCGCGAAAGATTCTACGTCCAGCGATACGTTGGGATGCCCATGGAGACGCGCGGGGCGGTCGCCCAGTGGGACGCGCGCGATGGGAGCCTCACCACGTGGAACGGCACGCAGGTCGTGCACTTCGTCCAGCAAGGCCTGGTGGCCGCGCTGGGGCTGCCCGCGCACAAGGTTCGCGTGATCGCGCCCGACGTGGGCGGGGGCTTCGGCACCAAGGCGACGGGCTATCCCGAGGATCTCCTGGTTCCCGCCGCGGCCATCGTGTGTCGCCGCCCCGTGAAGTGGACGGAGGACCGGCGCGAGCACATGATGGCGGCCGCGCACGCGCGCCATCAGGTGCACGACATCGAGATCGGCGTCTCGCGGGAAGGGAAAATGTTGGTGGTCCGCGACCGGATCTGGGTGGACCTGGGCGCGTACAACTCCTGGGGCATCGTGCTGCCGTACAACACGGTGGCGCATCTTCTCGGACCTCATCGCGTACCGGCCCTCGACGTCGAGTGCCACGCGGTGGTCACCAACAAGACCCCCAACGCGCCCTACCGCGGCGCGGGGCGCCCCGAGACCGTCTACGCGATGGACCGGATCGTGGATTGCCTGGCGCGCGAGCTCCGCATGGACCCCGCCGAGCTCCGGCGGCGCAACTATCTCTCCGCGGCCGATCTGCCTTACGAGCTGGACATTCCCTACCGCGACGGCAATCGGCTCGTCTACGATAGTGGCGACTTTCTGGCCAACCTGGACGCCGCGCTTGACGCGATCGACTACGATCTCCTGCGAGCCGAGCAGGCGGCCGCGCGCAGCGAGCGCGGCATCTACCGCGGCATCGGCATCTCGGGTTACGTGGAGGGCACCGCCATCGGCCCCTACGAAGGCGCGACGGTGCGGATGGACGCGTCGGGCCGGGCGGTGGTCGCCACCGGCGCCTGCAGCCAGGGGCAGGGCCACGAGACCTCGTTCGCCCAGGTGGCGGCGGACGCCCTCGGCATCCCGCTGGACTGGGTCACCGTGGTAGGCGGCGATACCGCCGCGATCCCCTTTGGCATCGGCACCTTCGCGAGTCGCAGCGCCGTCAATGCGGGATCCTCCATCGTCGTGGCGGCAGGCAAAGTGCGCGAGAAGCTCGCCGCCGCCGCCGCGGCGCTGCTGGAGGCGGCGCCGTCGGACATCGAGATCGAGGACGGGATGGCGTTTGTTCGAGGCGCACCTGCTTCTTCGGTGACGCTGGAGCGCGTGGTCCGCTCCGCGCTGCCCACCTTCGCCAAGCCCGGCGCGGTGACCGCGGACTTCGAGGCCACCGTGTATCACCACCAGCCCACCGTGACGTACACGAGCGCCGTCCACATCGCCCACGTGGAGGTGGACGCGGAAACCGGCGCGGTGCGCCTGCTGCGCTACATGGTGGCGCATGACTGCGGCCGCCTGATCAACCCCATGATCGTCGAGGGGCAGATCCACGGCGGCGTGGCCCAGGGCATCGGCGGCGGGCTGCTCGAGGAGATGGTGTACGACGAGCAGGGGCAACTCCTCACCGGCACCTTCATGGACTACCTCGTGCCGACGGCCATGGAGCTGCCGCCCATCGAGACGGTACACCTCGAGTACCCATCGCCGCGCAATCCGCTGGGCGTCAAGGGCATCGGCGAGGGCGGGGCCATCTCCCCGCCGGCCGCCATCGCCAACGCCGTGGAGGATGCGCTGGCGCCCCTCGGCGTGCGCGTGACGCGGGCGCCCCTCGGACCCGACACGGTGCGGAGCCTCATCATCGCCGCCCGCGAGCGCGCGCGCGCCGCGGAGAAGCCGGCATGAAGCCCGCGCCGTTCGAGTACATGGCCGCGGCCAGCGCGGAGGAAGCCATCACCGCGCTCGTCCAGCACGGGGACGAGGCCAAGCTGCTGGCGGGTGGTCAAAGCCTGGTCCCCATGCTGAACTTCCGGCTTGCCCGACCGGCGGTGCTGGTGGACATCAACCGGGCGACGGAGCTGGATTACCTTCGCGAGACGGACGGGCGCCTTCAGATCGGGGCAATCAAGCGTCAGGCGGCGGTCGAGCGCTGGGCGCGGGAGCGCGTGCCGCTCCTGGCCACCGCGCTCCGTCACGTGGGTCACCTCGCCATCCGCAACCGGGGCACCGTGGTCGGGAGCGTGGCGCACGCCGATCCCGCCTCGGAGCTGCCCGCGCTGCTCCTCTGCCTCGACGGCGAGGTGGTGGCGCGCGGACCGAAGGGCGAGCGGGTGATTCCCGCGGGGGCGCTCTACCGGGCGCCGCTGACCACCTCGCTCGCCGCCGACGAGCTGGTCACCGAGGCGCGCTTCACGCTGCCGCGTGGGGACGCGGGCTGGGGCTTCGCCGAGGTGGCGCGGCGCCACGGCGACTTCGCGCTCGTGGGCGCGGCCGCGCTGATCTGGCTGGACGACGCCCGCCGTATCACCGGCTCACGGCTGGCCTTCTTCGGCGTGGGCGGCACGCCCACGCGGGGCATGGCCGCGGAAGCGGCCCTCACGGGCAAGGCGCCCAGCACCGAGCTGTTCCGCGCGGCGGCCCGCGCCGCGGCGGCCGCGCTGAGCCCGGAAGGAGACCTCCACGCCTCCGCCGCCTATCGGCGCGACGTGGCCGCGGTGCTCGCCGAGCGCATTCTCCTCGAAGCGGCGAGACGCTGCGGGAAGGCGGCATGACGCGCGAGATCCGCCTCCGCGTCAACGGCCGGGAGCACGCCGCGCGCGTGGAGCCGCGCACCTCGCTGGCCGATTGTCTCCGCGACGCGCTCGACCTCACCGGCACCCACGTCGGGTGTGAGCACGGCGTGTGCGGCGCCTGCACGGTGCTGCTCGACGGTGAGCCCGTGCGCGCCTGCCTCATCCTCGCGGTGCAGGCCGTCGGTTATGCCGTCACCACGGTTGAGGGCCTCGGGCCCGACGAGGGGCTCGCTCCCCTGCAGCAGGCGTTTCAGGACCACCACGCGCTCCAGTGCGGCTACTGCACGCCCGGCATTCTCCTCACCACGCACGCGTTTCTCCGCGAGCATCCCGAGCCCACCCGCGAGGAGATCCGCGAGATGCTCGCGGGCAATCTCTGTCGCTGCACCGGTTACCACTTCATCGTCGAAGCGGTCGAGGCCGCCGCGCGCGCGGCCGTCCGTCCGAAACCCGCCTGACCAGGAGGTCCCTATGCGCCTTCGCATCGCTGCTCCGTTTGCGCTCATATGTGCTCTCGCCGTGCTGCTCGCCGGCGTCGCGTCCGCCCAGGCCCAGAACTCGCTGGTGGTCAGCGTCTGGGGCGGCAACTGGAAGGACACCGTCGACAAGGTGATCGGCAAGGCCTTCACCGCCAAGACGGGCATGCCCGTGGAGTTCGAGGTGGGCGGCACCATCGACCGGCTCGCCAAGGCCCGCGTGGCCAAGGGTAACCCCCTGGTCGACCTCAACTTCACCACCAGCCACGTGGCGCGCCTGTACATCTCGGACGGGCTCTACGAGAAGCTCGACATGGCCAAGCTCCCGAACGCCAAGGAGATCGCGCGCGAGGCCATCCGCAGCGACTTTCACGTGGGCTCCTGGGCGTACGTCTACACGGTCGTGTACCGGCCCGACCTCGTGAAAGAGGACATCACGAAGTGGTCGGATCTCTGGAAGCCCTCCCTCAAGGGCAAGATCGCCATGCCGGACTTCGATCCGTCGCACATCATCACCATCGCCGCCCTCATGGAGGGCGGCAACGAGGTGAACTGGCAGAAGGGCGAGGTCAAGCTCAAGCAGCTGAAGGAGTCCATCGCCGCCTTCTTTTCGACCGACGCGCAGAGCCAGGACCTCATGAAGACGGGCCAGGCGCCGGTGCAGGTGATGCTCTCCGTGAACGCCTATCACCTCCAGGAGCAGGGGATCGCGGTGAAGCTGGTGCAGCCCACCGACTATCCCGGCATCGTGGGGATCGACACCATGGCGGTCATGGCCGGCACCAAGAAGTCGGACGCCGCCCATAAGTTCATCGACCTCGCGCTCTCGAAGGAGATTCAAGCGGAGCTGGTCAAGGCCCTGCGGGCCGGCCCCGTCAATCTCGGCGCGCCGGTCCCCGCCAACCTCAAGGGGCAGCCGGGCATCTTCGCCAGCACCGCGGAGTGGAAGGACCGCGGCTACATCATGAACGACGAGGCCCGGGCCAAGAATCTCCCCCTCTGGCGGGAGTGGTTCACCGCCAACATCGTGAAGAAGTGACCGGAACCGCGTGAAGCTGCTGCTCCTGCCGGCCATGGCGGTGCTCGTCGTCTTCGCGGCGGCGCTCGCCGCGCTGTTCCGGTGGAGTCTCCTCGAGTTCGTGCCTGGCTCCCTGCAGCCGGGCGGCTATACCCTGGACAATTTCCGGGCGGTGCTGGCCCCGCAGTACCTCGACGCGATGTGGGACACCGTGGTCCTCGCCGCGCTGACCACGGTCTCGACGCTGGTCGCGGCGTACCCGGTAGCCTATGTCCTGGCCCGCACGCCGTCGCGCCGCGTTCGCCGCGCGCTCCTGGTGCTGACGCTGGCGCCCTTCTTTACCGGCGCCATCGTCCGTACCTACGCGTGGGTGCTCGTGCTGGGCAACACGGTGATCACCTGGCCGGTGCCCATGCTCTTCACCGAACGGGGCGTGCTCGTGGGCCTCGTGCACTTCTCCATGCCGACCATGATCCTCATCCTCGCCGCCGCGCTGAGCCACATCGATCCCGTCTACGAGCGCGCGGCGGCGAGCCTGGGCGCACGCCCCGCCCGTGTCTTCTGGCGTGTCACGCTGCCGCTGTCGCTGCCCGGCATCGTCTCGGGCGGGCTCATCGTCTTCGCGTGGACCCTCTCGGCCTTCCCCACGCCCGAGCTCCTGGGCGGCGGCAAGGTGAAGATGATCGCCAACGTGGTGAAGGACCTGGGCCTGGACTCGTTCAACTGGCCGGGCGCCGCCGCCTTCGCCATGCTCGCGCTCGCCCTCACCCTCGCGCTGCTGACGGGCGCGGGCCGGCTGGGAGGGCGCGCCGCGTGATGCTCCGCGTGCTGGTGCTCCTGCTCCTGGCTTTCATGACGCTGCCCACGGTGGTGGTGATCGCGGTGTCCTTCAATCCCACCGCCATCCTGTCCTTCCCACCTGCCGGTTTTTCTCTCCGCTGGTACGTGAACGTGCTGACCTACCCGCAGTTCCAGCGAGCGGCCGTCAACAGCGTGATGGTGACGCTGGGCGCGGTGGCCATCGCCCTGCCCATCGGCACGCTCGCCGCGCTGGCCCTCGAGCGCGCCCGGCTCCGCGGACGCAGCCTCTGGGCCGCCGCCCTCCTCTCGCCGCTCGTCGTCCCGGGCGTGGCCGCGGGGCTCGGCTTCCTCATCCTCGCCGCCGCGCTCGGCCTCCTGCGCAGCCGGAGCGTGCTCATCGCCGCGCATGTGGCCCTGGTCCTGCCCTTCGTCGTCCGCTCGGTGTGGGTGAGCGTGCGGAACCTCGATCCCGCGCTGGAGCGCGCCGCGGCCAGCCTCGGGGCGACCCCCGTGCGCGTCTTCTTCCGCGTGACCTTGCCGCTGCTCCGGCCCGGCCTCTTCGCCGGCCTCCTCTTCGCGGCGGTGGTGTCGATGAACGAGTTCGTGGTCTCGCTCTTCATCTCCAACCGCGTGACCGAGATCCTGCCCGTGGCCATGTTCAACTACGTGGTGAACTACACCGACCCGACCATCGCCGCGCTCTCGAGCCTCTTCATCGCGGCGACCTTCCTCGTCGTGTGGCTCGCCGACCGCTACCTGAATCTCGGCCGCGTGTTCCTCCGGCACTGACGGCATGGCGAGGGCGGTGGTGGAGCTGCAGGGCTGCACGCGCGCGTACGGGAGCGTGCGCGCGGTGGAGGCCCTCGATCTGTCCGTGGTCGAGGGCGAGTTCCTCTCTCTCCTGGGGCCGTCGGGATGCGGGAAGACCACCACGCTCAACCTGATCGCGGGCTTCGTGGAGCCCACCGCCGGGCGCATCCTCATCGACGGCGAGGACGTGACCGGCCGTCCCTCGCACCTGCGGGGCCTCGGCGTGGTGTTCCAGTCCTATGCCCTGTTCCCGCATCTGTCCGTGTTCGAGAACGTGGCGTTCGGCTTGCGCGAGCGCCGCGTCGCCGCCGCGGAGATCAAGGGGATGGTAGCCGCGGCGCTGGCCCTCGTGCGGCTGGAGGGGCGCGAGCGCCAGCGGCCGACCGAGCTGTCGGGCGGCATGCAGCAGCGCGTGGCCCTGGCGCGGGCCCTCGTGTACCGTCCGCGCGTGGTCCTGCTCGACGAGCCGCTGGCCGCGCTCGACAAGCGGCTGCGCGAGGAGATGCGGGACGAGCTGCGCGCCATTCAGCGATCTGTGGGTATCACCACGGTGTTCGTGACCCACGATCAGGCCGAGGCGCTGGGACTGTCCGACCGCATCGCGGTGATGCGGGCCGGGCGCATCGAGCAGCTCGGTACGCCGCGCGAGATCTACGAGCGGCCGGCCACACGCTTTGTCGCCGACTTCATCGGCGCCTCCACCGTGCTGCGCGGCCGGGCGGTGGTCGCCGACCGGGTGGAGGTGGCGGCCGGCGCCGTGCTCCGGGTGGCGACGTCGCGCCCGCTCGTGGCGGGCGCGAAGGTGGAGCTGGCGATACGGCCCGAGCGCGTGCGGCTGGCGATGGCGCCGGGCGACAACGTGGTGGACGCCCGCATCGAGGGGCTCGTCTATCAGGGCGCCCAGACCGAGCTGAGCGCGCGTCTCGCCGATGGCCAGCGCGTGCTCGTGTTCGTGACGGAGCCGGCCCCGGTGCCGCTCGCTCCCGGCCAGGCCGTGCGCTTGCACCTGCCCGCGGACGCCTTCATGGTGCTGGCATGACCGGGGCCGAGCGCATCGTGGCCGGGCTCGAGGCGGCGGGGGTGACCCTGGTCGCCTCGGTACCCGACACCTGGATCGGCAGGCTGATGGCGACGGTACGCGGCTCCGGCAAGATGCGCGCGCTCGATGTCGCCCGCGAGGAGGAGGCAGTGGCGGTGGCGTGCGGCGCCAACCTCGCCGGCGGCCGCGGCGCCGTCCTCATCCAGAACGCGGGGCTGCTGAACTGCGGCGGCATCCTCGCGGGGCTGGTCGAGCTCTATCGGCTGCCGTGCTTCTTCATCGTGTCGCTCCGGGGCGATCACCGCGATCCCATCCACTATCACGTTCCGAAGGGCCGCGTCACCGTGGCGACCCTCGAGGCCTGGCGGCTGCCGCATGCCATCGCCGATCGCGCCGGCGACCTCGCCGCCCAGGTCCGTCACGGCGTGGCGCAGGCGGAGGCGTCGCGCGGCCCCTACGTGCTCCTCATCAGCGGCGAGGATCTCGCGTGATCCCGCGCAAGCCCTTCCTCGACGCGCTCGTGGCGCTCCTGACGCCGCAAGACGTGCTCGTCTCGTGCCTGGGAGCCAACGCCCGTTGGCTCCCGCACATGAAGGTGGCCGCGCCGGTCTTCGCCCTCTGCGACTCGATGAGCGCGGCCATTCCGCTGGCCCTCGGCATCGCCCTGACACGGCCCGACCGCCACGTGGTGGCCCTGGAGGGCGACGGCTCGCTGCTGATGAGCCCCAACGTGCTCGCCACGGTGGCTGCGGCGCGGCCATCGAACCTGACGAGCATTCTCTGGGTGAACGGGCACTACGAATCGTCGGGCGGCCAGGCGCTGCCCGGCGCCCCCGTGGACTGGCCCGCCCTCGCCCGCGCCTCGGGCATCGCGCACGTCGCCACGGTGGACTCGCCGCGCGGAGATGGCGCCGGCCCTCGCGGCCGCGCGCAAGGCCGCGGCGCCGGCCCTCTCGTCGTGAATATCGCCTTCGTCCCGGCGGAGGAGATTCCGCCCTACTCCGAGAAGCCCGAGGAGATTCGCGCCCGGTTCCGGCTGTAACCGGCGGCCACGTAGGCGACCGTCGCGAGTCAGGGACAGGCGGCGCCGGTGTCGACCCAGGCCCGCATCAGCGCGACGAAGGTAGCATGCGTGCCCGGCGCGCGACGGCGTCCTGGGCCCGGCGTCCAGGCCCAGACCACCAGCGAATCGTTGGTGACGTGGGTCACCAGGTCATCGAGGCTGCGGCTTCCGTTCCGGTCCGCATCCTTCAGCTGCGCGCAGATTGCCCCCAGCGGCCGCCCGCGCAGCGCCATCGCGGCTGGCGCCAGATGCCAGCCGGCGACCCCCGGCATGTTCACCGCGTCGTAGTTGGCGTCGCCGTGACAGGCCGGGCAGCGGAGCCCGGGGACTCCGAATCCGTCGGCGCCGTGCTGCACCGCCGGCTGATGCGGTCGCCCCTGGTCGCCCTGCCGGGCGCGCTCGTCACCGGAGTGGCAGTTCTGACAGCGCGGATGCTGGAAGACCTTCCCGGCCTCATGGAAGATCGCGGCGGAGCGCTGGGTGCGGTCGGCGATGCCGGCGAACACCTCGGGCCCGTGCAGTGTCGCGCCCGTCTGCGCGCTGGCCCTGCGAGGCGCGCTCCCCGCAACGAGGGCGGGCAGGCAGAGGGCGGCCACGACCGCGGCCGTGCGCCACGCGACCGGCGCGGTCATCACGAGCGCGGCGCGCCGGCAGCGAGCCGCACGAACGGCAGGCGGCGCACGGGCGCGCCGCCGAGCGCGAGCCAGGCATTGGCGACGGCGGGCGCGATGGGCGGCACCCCGGGCTCGCCCACGCCGGTAGGCGGCGCCGCCGACGGCACGATGTGCACCTCCACGCGCGGCATCTCGTCGATGCGCAGGATGCGGAAGTCGTGGAAGTTCGACTGCTGGACGCGCCCGTCCACCACGGTGATCTCGCTCCAGAGCGCCGAGCCGAGGCCGAAGCCGATCGAGCCCTCCATCTGCGCGCGCACCACGTCGGGATTCACCGCGATCCCGCAGTCCACGGCGCACACGACGCGCTCCACCCGGGGAAGCCCGTCGGCGTCGCGCGACACCTCGGCCACCTGCGCCACCACGCTCCCGAAGCACTGTGGATCGCGACGCCCCGGGCGCGGCCGGACGGGAGCGGCTGGCCCCAGCCGGCCCGCGAGGCGGCGAGATCGAGCACGCCGAGATAGCGCGGATGCTTCTGCAGCAGCGAGCGGCGCAGGGCCACGGGATCGCGTCCGGCGGCGCGGGCCAGCTCGTCCAGGAACGCCTCGGTGGAGTACGCGGTGTGCGTGCTGCCGACCGAGCGCCACCAGAGGACGGGGATGCCGACGGTGGGGCTGTGCAGCTCCACCCCGATGTTCGGGATGTCATACGGGAGATTGGCCGCGCCCTTCCACCGAGGTAAGATCGATTCCGTTCCGGACTCGCAAAGCCGCCAGAGGCGTCCCCGTGACGATGGACTGCCCCACGATGCGGTGCTCCCACGCCACGACGTTACCGCTTGCGTCGAGCCCGGCCCGCAGCCGGTGCACGTAGAGCGGCCGGTAGAAGCCGCCCTGGACGTCGTCCTCGCGGGTCCACACCACCTTGATCGGCCTCGTGCTCCCGAGGGCGCGGGCGAGGTCGGCCGCCTCGACCAGCTCGCTGCTGCGCGGCGTGGAACGCCGGCCGAAGCTGCCCCCGGCGAGCATGGTGTGCAGCCGCACCTTGGCCGGCGGAAGACCCAGGGCCGCGGCCACCGCGATCTGGTCGAGCGTCTGCGACTGCGAGCCCACCCACACATCGCACTCGCCCGCGCCGAGCCGGACCACGCAGTCGAGCGGTTCCATCGGCGCGTGAGCGAGATACGGGAACTCGTACACGGCTTCGAGCACGCGCGCCGCCCCCGCCAGCGCGGCAGGCGGATCGCCCTGCCATCGGGCGCGCGCACCCGGCTGCGCCGCGAGGCGCCGGTAGTCGGTGGCAAGCTCGACGGTGCCCCTACGCTCCACCGCGCTCTCGTCCCAGTCGATCCGGAGCGCGCGCCGGCCCTTGATGGCGGCCCACGTGCTCCGCGCGACCACGGCAACGCCGGCGGGGAACCGCACGACGTCGACCACGCCCGCCACCTGCCGGGTCGCCGCGGCATCGAAGGACTTCACCGTCGCGCCGAAGCGCGGCGGCCGTGCGATCACGGCGGTGAGCATGTCGGGCAGGCGGAAGTCGGCGGTGTAGACGGCGGAGCCGTCCGTCTTGGCCCGCGAGTCCACCCGCGGCGCGCTGCGGCCGATCAGCTTGAAGTCCTTCGGGTCCTTTAACGTGACTTGTACGGGCGGGGTTTGACGGGCCGCGTCGGCGGCCAGCTCGCCGAAGGTGGCACGCCGAGCGGTAGCCGGATGCGCGACGACGCCCGCGTCCACCGTGATCTCCGCCGCCGGCACCTGCCAGCGCTGCGCGGCCGCCGACGACCAGCATGGCGCGCGCGGTGGCGCCGGCCCGGCGCAGCTGCTCCCAGGAATTGGCGATCGCGCTGCTGCCGCCGGTGCCCTGCGCCGGCCCGAAGGCCAGATTGTTGTAGCGCGAGGCGTCGGCCGGCGCGGACTCGACGCGGATCTGCGACCAGTCGGCGTCGAGCTCCTCCGCGAGCAAGGTGGCGAGGCCCGTATGCGCCCCCTGACCAAACTCGATGTGCTTGGCGATGATGGTGACGGTGTTGTCGGGCGCGATCCGCACGAACGCGTTCGGCGCGAATATTCCCGGCGCGGCGGAGTCGCCCTGGGCGAGGGCGCGGTCCAGGCGCACCCCGATCAGGAGGCCCATCCCGACGACGGCGCTGCCCTGGAGGAATCGCCGGCGGCTCGGCATCACAATGCCTGTGCCGCCTCGTGGATGGCGGCGCGGATCCGGACATAGGTGGCGCAGCGGCAGAGGTTGCCGGTCATCGCCGCGTCGATCTGGGCGTCGGTGGGCTTCGGCACTTCCGCGAGGAGCGCCACCGCCGACATGATCTGGCCGGACTGGCAGTACCCGCACTGCACCACGTCGAGCCGGTTCCACGCCTCCTGCACCGCCCGCGCGACCTTGCCGGACACACCCTCGATCGTCGTGACCTGGCGGGCGCCCACGGCGGTCGCGGGGACCACGCAGGAGCGGACGGCCTGCCCGTCGACGTGCACCGTGCAGGCGCCGCACTGGGCGGCCCCGCAGCCGTACTTGGTGCCGGTGAGCCCGAGCTCGTCCCGCAGCACCCAGAGGAGCGGCGTGTCGGGCTCGGCCGCGATCTGGAGCGCCCGGCCGTTGACGTGGAGGGTCGCCATGAGGGTCTCCCGGCGCCCTCAGCGCACGGCGCGGACGGCGGCTCCCGCCGCAGCCAGCAGCGGCTCGGGGGTGTCGGGGTTGATCGAGCAGTCGGGTCCCAGGAGCAGCCAGCGCCCGCTCATCTCGTCCACCGCGCGACGGGCCCGCGTCGCCAGCTCCTCCGCCTTCATCGACGCGATCTCGGGCTTGGCCGGGAGGCCGCCCACCACGGCCTTGCCCGTGCGCACGTGCACGGTGTCCAGGCTCGGGTTGCCGGGCACGGTGGCCCAGGAGAACGCGGTCACCGGGTAGTCGGCGAACTCATCGAAGTGGATGCGGGTGCCGCAGACGTGGAGGAGGTTGAAGGGCGCGGCGGCCACCGCGTCCAGCACCCGCAGGTCGAAGGGCCGCTGCCAGCGCCGGCACTCCTGGGCGCTGACGAGGCTCTCGGTAGCCATGTTGGTGGCGTAGAAGAGCCCGTCGGCGCCGGCGGCGAGGCAGGCGCGCGCATAGGCGGTCAAGGTCTCCGCCATGGCGCCGAACGCGGCCTCGGTCTCGCGCGGGGCGGAGCGGACGAGGGCCAAGGCCGCGTCGCGGCCGCCCTGGACGAGAAACGGCAGGATCATGAGCGGGGAGAATACCGTCCAGATGATGGGGATCTCGGGGCCGACGGCGGCGCGGATCAGGCGCAGCGCCTCGAGCTGCTCGCCGAGGGCGCCTGTCGTCGGATCCGCGGGCCGCACCGCGCGCAGGCCGGCGGCGGTCGCGATGGGCGTGCGCGTCGCGGTGTACTGGCGCGCGCGGTCGTCCGACGGCGCGTAGGTGAGCCCCCACATCTCGGCGAAGCACTGGGCCCGCGACTGGGGCTTGAGATAGTCCCAGTCGAAGCGGTGCAGGAGGCGGAGCGTTTCCTCGGCGAGGCCTTTGGCCGAGTTCTCGGCGGCGAAGTTGTGGAGCCAGAAAGCCAGCGGCACCCGGTCCACCGAGTCGCCGCGGAGCGCGGCCATGACGCGCTCGCGCTTGGTCATGGGCGGGAGGGTAGCATGGCCGGGAAGAGGCAGACGTATCCCATATCTTGGGTGTCCGGCTGCTGGACCCCACCGTATCTTGAATATTGCCTACACTCAACACCTGATGTGTAATACGCCCACTCAGCACGACCGAGCCCCGATCAATGGCCATAGCGACAGAGTCCTTGCCCCCGCCGGGGTGGGGTCTCGAGGGGAGCGCCGCCGTCTCCTTGCTGGAGACGTTTCCCCGAGGCCAGCTCAGCGAGATCGTCGGCCCCCGGTCCGCGGGAGGGAGCAGCCTCGTCACGAGCCTGCTCGCCCACGCGACCGTGGCCGGCGAGCTGGCGGCGCTCGTCGACGGCGCCGATGCGTTTGATCCCGCGGGTGCCGCCGCCGCCGGCGCCGTGCTCCGCTCGCTGTTCTGGGTGCGCGCGGGCCGTCGGCTCGATCGTGCCTGCCGCGCGGCCGAGCTTCTCGCCCGCTCGGGCGGCTTCGCCTGGGTGGTGCTCGACCTGGCCGCGGATCCGACGGCGCCGGCGAACCGGCCGTCGCCGAGCCTCGGCCCCGCCACGTGGATACGCCTGCAGCGGGCCGTGCGCGACACGCCCACGCGGCTCGTCCTCCATGCCTCGCGGCATCTCGCGGGCAGCGCGGCCGCCCTCGTGCTCGCGGTGGAGCGCGGCGCCGCGCGCTGGATGGGCGCGCCGCGGCCGACGCGGCTGGGGGGGATCATCTCGCGGGTGGAGATCGTGCGGTCCCGCCCCCCCTCACCCCAGCCCTCTCCATGGGAGGTCGCGTGGCGACTGTGAGACGCATCGGCTGTCTCCTCATCCCGCGCTTTGCCGCCGCCGCGGCGGTGCGCGCCGAGCCCGTGCTGGGCGGCCGGCCGCTGGCTATCCTCGACGAGGCGCGCCCCGGGCGCCTGGTGATCGAGGCCAGCGCCGAGGCGCGCGCGCTCGGCGTGCTGCCGGGCATGACCGAGGCGGCGGCGCAGGCGCGGCCGAGCGCGGTGCTGTGTCGCGAGCGCGTGCCCGCCCAGGAAGCGGCGGCGCAGCAGGCCTTGCTGGAGGTGGCCCTGGTTCACTCGCCTCGCGTCGAGGAAGCAGGGCCGGGCGAGGTGTATCTCGACGCGGCGGGGCTCGGCGCGCTGTTCGGCGACGAGCCGGCGCTGGCGCGGCGGCTGGCCGCGCGCGCACACATCGCCGGCCTGGCCGCGCGCGTCGGGCTGGCGGGGAGCCGCGTCGCCGCGCGGCTGGCCGCGCGACGCGCCGAGGAGTGCGTCTGCGTCCCGCCCGGCGCCGACGCCGCCCATCTTCGCTCGGCGACCATCGCGCTCCTCGATCTCTCCCTCGAGATGGCACGCCGGCTCGCCCGCTGGGGCATTCGCACGCTCGGCGAGCTGGCGGATCTGCCTGGCCGTGACCTCTACGAACGGCTCGGCCCCGAGGGCGCGCGGCTGCAGGGGCTCGCGCGCGGGGAGGACGTGCGCCCGCTCGACCCCTGGCGGCCGCCGCCCCGCTTCGAGGAGACGCGGGAGCTCGACTGGGCGCTCGACAATCTCGAGCCCCTCTTCGCACTCTTCGCGGAGTGCGCGGATCGTCTCTGCGTGCAGCTCGAGGCGCAGGGGCTCGCCGCCGATCGCTTCGAGTGGTCATGCCGCCTGGCCACGCGGGCCGGTGAGACTCTTCGGATAATTGACGGTGCTTTCGTGCCACCGGTGCCCACGCGCGAGGCGCGCGCGGTGATGGCGGTGCTCCGCGCCACGCTGGCGGCGGAGCCGCCGCCCGCCGCGGTGGCCGCGCTCGCGCTGCGCGCGCAGCCGGTGCGCGTGGCCGCCTCCCAGGAGCCGTTGGACGGCGAGGGGAGACCCAGCCCGCGCACGCTTGCCGAGACGGTGGCGCGCGTCATCGCGCTCGTGGGACCGGGCAATCTCGGCGTGCCCGTGCTGCTCGACAGCTACAGGCCGGATGCCCTACGCCTGGAGCCGCTCAATGCCACCCCACCCGGAGGGGGGAGAGGGCAGGGTGAGGAGGGCGTCCTCGTGCTGCGCCGCTGCCGCCCGCCGCGGCCGGCGCGTGTGCGGCTCATCGGCGGGCGGCCGGTACATCTCCGCGCCGAGGGGCTGGCCGGTCCCATCGTGGCGAGCGCCGGCCCCTGGCGTACCTCGGGCGAATGGTGGCTCGACAGCCGCTGGGTCTCCGACGAATGGGACGTGGAGCTGGCCGACGGCACGCTTGGACGGCTCGCGCATGACGGCTCCGCCTGGGTGCTCGAAGGCATCTACGACTGAGGATCAACGCGACCGAGGCCTGCCATGGACATCCGCCCCTTCCCCGTGAACGTGCCGCAGCCCGCGCTGGACGACCTGCGGGTCCGCCTCGCCCGCACCCGCTGGCCAGATGAGGTGGACGGCGCGGGGTGGGACTACGGCGCCAACCTCGCATACATGCGGGAGCTCGTGAAGTACTGGGAGACGGGCTTCGACTGGCGGCGGGAGGAGCGCGCCATGAACGCGCTCCCGCATTTCCGAGCCCAGGTGGACGGCGTGGGCGTGCACTTCATCCACGCGCGCGGCCGCGGGCCCGCGCCCATGCCGTTGCTCGTCACGCATGGCTGGCCCAGCTCCTTCGTGGAGATGCTCCAGATCATCCCGCTCCTCGCGGATCCCGGTGCTCACGGCGGCGATCCCGCGGACGCCTTCGACGTGGTGGCGCCGTCCGTGCCCGGCTTCGGCTTCTCCGACCGGCCCGGCCGCGGCATGACGCGGAGCCGCGTGGCGGCGCTCTGGGCGGGCTTGTTGGATGGCCTCGGCTATCCGCGCTATGCCGTCCACGGCAACGACATCGGCGCGGTGATCTCGGGGTGGCTGGCCTACGATTTCCCCCAGCGGCTGATCGCGCTGCACACCATGATGCCGGGCTTTCCCGCGCCGGTGATCCGCGAGGACGCACGCCCACTCAGCGCGGCCGAGCAGGCGTATGCGGAAGTCCAGGCGCGCTGGACGCGCGAGGAAGCGGGCTACAACGCGATACAGGAGACGCGGCCGCAAACCCTGGCCTACGGCCTCCACGACTCGCCGGCGGGGCTGGCGGCGTGGATTGTGGAGAAGTGGCGGGCGTGGACGGATCCCGCTGGCGACGTGGAGCGCTATTTCTCCCGCGATCTCCTCCTCGCCAACGTCACCCTCTACTGGGTCACCGAGACCGCCAACGCCGCCAACCGCTCCTACTACGAGCGGGCGCGCGAGCCCCGCGCCATCACGGAGCGCATCGCCGTACCCACCGGCGTGGCCCTCTCGACAGAAGCGGTGCAGCGCGCGCCGCGCGAGCGCGCCGAGCGCGGCTACGCCGACATCCGCCGCTGGACGGAGTTCTCGCGCGGCGGCCACTTCATGGCCGCCGAGGAGCCGGCGCTGCTCGCCGCCGAGCTGCGCGAGTTCTTTCGGCCCTTTCGGGACACGCCCGGCCGGAGCGCGCGCTAGCGCCATGCCGCGTGCCGCGATCGGTGTCGTCGTCACCGACATGGACAACACCCTCTTCGACTGGCTGGCCATGTGGCATGCCGCCTTCGGCGCCATGCTCGACCGCCTCGTCGCCGACAGCGGCGTGCCGCGCGAGACGCTGGAGCGCCAAATCTACGTCCTTCACCAGGCGCACGGCACCACGGAGTACGCCTTCGCCATCCAGGCGCTGCCCTCGCTGCAGGCCCGTCATCCCGGCGAGGACCTGACCGCCCGCTACGCGGGGGCCATCGAGGCCTATCGGGAAGCGCGCCGGGCCACCCTGCGCCTCTACCCCGGCGTGCTCGATACCCTGCGCGCCCTGCGCGGGGGGGGACGCGGGTGATCGCCTACACGGAGTCGCTGGCGTATTACGCGGCCTATCGCGTGCGCGCGCTCGGCCTCGACGGCGTGCTGGACGCGCTCTACTCGCCGCCCGATCACGCGCTCCCCGACGGCGTGAGCCCCGACACGATCCGGCGATATCCGCCCGAGTACTATCGCCTGCAGGGCACCACGCATCGCCACACCCGCGCCGGGGCGTGGAAGCCCGACGCCCCCGTGCTCCGCGGCATCCTGGACGAGATCGGCGCCGCGCGTGCCGAGGCCGTGTATGTCGGCGACAGCCTTCTCAAGGACGTCGCGATGGCGCAGGCCGCGGGCGTGGCGGACGTGTTCGCTCGCTACGGCGACGTGCGCGGCCGGCCCGGCTACGAGCTGTTGCGCCGGGTGACGCACTGGTCGCCCGCCATGGTCGCGGGCTCGGAGCAGCGTGCGGAGGCCGACGTGCGGCCCACCCACGTGCTGAAGGTCGGCTTCGCCGAGCTGCTCGATCTCGTCGAGCCCCGCCGCTTCGCGCCGCGCCGGTCGCCGGCCTAGCCGGCGCGCGAGGCCCGCGTGTTCGTCGAGCTGCACGCCCGCAGCGCCTTCAGCTTCCTCGAAGCCGCCGCCCTGCCCGAGGCGCTGGCCGAGCGCGCCGCCCTGCTGGAGCAGCCGGCCCTCGCACTGCTGGACCGCGACGGTCTCTACGGCGCGCCTCGCTTCTACCGCGCCGCGACGCGCGTGGGGATCAATCCCCTGGTCGGCGCGGAGGTAACGCTGGCCGAGGTCGGCCGGCTGCCGCTGCTCGTGGAGAGCCCCGAGGGCTATCAGAACCTCTGCCGGCTCCTGACGAAGATCAAGATGCGCGCCTCCAAGCCGGACGGCGCGGCTTCGATGGACGAGATCGCCGAGCACGCGGCGGGGCTCGTGTGCCTCACGGGCGGCGAGGACGGGCCAGTGGCGCTGGCGCTGGAATCCGGCGGCGTGCCCGTCGCGCGCGATCGGCTCGACCGGCTCGTGGGCATATTCGGCCGCGGCAACGTGTACGCCGAGCTCCAGCGCCATCTGCGCCGCTCCGAGGAAGCACGCAACGAGTGGCTACGTGGGCAGGCGGCCACGCTCGGCCTGTCCCTCCTCGCCACCAATGCCCCGCGCCTGGCCGACCGCGGCCAGCGGCCGCTGCTGGACGCGCTCACGTGCATTCGCCACCACACCACGCTGGACCGCGCGGGGCGCCTTCTCGTCGACAACAGCGAGCGTTATCTCCGGCGCTCGCGCGACATGGAGCGGCTCTTCACCGACTGCCCCGAGGCGGTGGCCAATAGTGGCGAGCTAGCCATCCGCCTTGCTTTCACCTTGAAGCACCTGGGCTATCGCTTCCCCGACTATCCCTTGCCGCCCGGCCAGACGCCCATCGGCTTTCTCCGCCATCTCGCCGAGGCGGGCCGGCGCGTGCGCTACGCCCGCGACCCGAAGCTCGCCGAGCGCGCGCGAAAGCAGATCGCGCGCGAGCTGGATCTCATCGCCCGCCTCGACCTCGCCGGGTACTTCCTCATCGTGTGGGACCTCGTGGAGTACTGCCGGCGCGAGAACATCCTGGTGCAAGGGCGGGGCTCGGCGGCCAACAGCGCGGTGTGCTACGCCCTCGGCATCACCGCCGTGGATCCGGTAGGGATGGAGCTTCTCTTCGAGCGCTTCCTTTCCGAGGAGCGGGGCGAGTGGCCGGACATCGACCTCGATCTGCCCAGCGGCGACCGGCGCGAGCGGGTGATCCAGTATGTTTACGAGCGCTACGGGCGTCTCGGCGCGGCCATGACCGCCAACGTCATAACTTATAGAGGACGTCTGGCTGCGCGCGAGGTCGGCAAGGCGCTGGCGCTGCCGCCCGACCTCATCGAGCGGCTGAGCCGCTACGTCTCCGAGTTCGAATACAAGGACCCCGGCGACACGCTCCTCACGCACCTCGCCGCCGCCGGCTGCGACCCCGCGCACCCCCGCATCCAGCGCTTCGCCGAGCTGTGGACGGCCATCCAGGACCTCCCGCGCCATCTCGGCCAGCACTCGGGCGGCATGGTGATCTGCCAGGGCCGGCTCGACGCGGTGGTGCCGCTCGAGCCCGCCAGCATGCCCGGGCGCTCCGTCGTGCAGTGGGACAAGGACGACTGCGCGGCGCTCGGCATCGTGAAGGTCGATCTCCTCGGGCTCGGCATGATGTCGCTCCTCCAGGACGCCATCGAGATGCTGGCCGCGCGCGGCCACGTCGTGGACCTGGCGCAGCTGCCCCCCGACGACGCCACCGTCTACGACATGCTCAAGCGCGCCGACACCGTGGGTGTGTTCCAGGTGGAGAGCCGCGCGCAGATGGCTACGCTGCCGCGCCTGCGTCCCGAGCGCTTCTACGACCTCGTGGTACAGGTGGCTATCATCCGGCCCGGCCCGATCGTGGGCGACATGGTGCATCCCTATCTCCGCCGCCGCGCCGGGCGCGAGGAGGTGACGGTGCCGCATCCCTCGCTCGAGCCCATCCTGCGGCGCACGCTGGGCGTTCCGTTGTTTCAGGAACAGTTGCTCCGCATGGCCATGGCCACCGCCGGCTTCACCGGGGGCGAGGCCGAGGAGTTGCGCCGCGCCCTGGGCTTCAAGCGCTCCGTCCGCGCCATGGCGGAGATCGAGGAGAAGCTGCGCGCCGGCATGGCCCGCCGGGGCATCACCGGCGAGCCCGCGGAAGCCATCATCCGCTCCATCACCGCCTTCGCCCTGTACGGATTTCCTGAGAGCCATGCGGCCAGCTTCGCGCTGCTCGCCTACGCGAGCACCTATATGAAGGCGCATCACCCGGCCGCCTTCTACGCTGCGCTGCTGAACAATCAGCCGATGGGCTTCTATCATCCCGCCACCATCGTGCGGGATGCCCAGCGCCACGGGCAGGCGCTCACGCCCATCGACGTCATGCGCTCGGGCTGGCTCTGCGCCATCGAGGATGACGGCGCGGTGCGGCTCGGGCTCCGCTACGTGAAAGGACTCCGCGAGGAGATCGGCAGGCAAATAGAGGCCGAGCGGATCGCGCGGCCCTTCGACTCCGTGGCCGATCTCGTGCGACGCAGCGAGGTGAATCGTGAGGAGCTGGCGCGGCTGGGCGAGGTGGGGGCTCTGCGCGGCCTGCGCCTCGAGCGCCGGCAGGCCCTCTGGGAGGGCGAGCGCGCCATCCGGCCCACTGGCCCGCTCTACGCCCCGCTGCCCGATCCGCCGTCGCCCTCACCGCTCCGCCGCATGACGGTGGAGGAGCGTGTGGTCGCCGACTACGAGGGCACCGATCTCTCCATCGGCCCGCATCCCCTGGCGCTGCGCCGCCGCCGGCTCGCCGCCCAGGGCGTCGCGCGGGCCGTCGATCTCGCCGGCCTCGCCAACGGGAGCACGGTGCGCGTGGCCGGCGCGGTGGTGGTGCGCCAGCGCCCCGGCACCGCCAAGGGCTTCGTCTTCTTGAACCTCGAGGACGAGACCGGCCTGATCAACGTGATCGTGCGGCCGCAGTTCTTCGCGCGCTACCGCCTTCTCCTCACCGCCGAGCCCTTTCTCCTCGTGGCGGGGCGGCTCCAGCACGAGGACAACGTCATCTCCGTCCGCGCCGAGCGGCTCTGGCGGCTGGATATGGAGATGGGCGCGGTGCCTTCGCACGACTTCCACTGAACGACGCGGGGAGGGGTCGCGTACACTGATCTCGTGACCCCCGTGGCCGGTTCCGCCCGCCGTGTCATCCGCACGATGTGCCCCATGAACTGCCATCCCACTCTCTGCGGGATGCTCGTGGAGGTCGAGGGCGACCGGCTCCATCGCGGTGCGGGGCGACCCCGACAACCCCGATAGCCAGGGCTTTCTCTGCATCCGCGGCCAGGCCTCGCGCGAGATCATCGGCAATCCCAAGCGCCTGCTCCACCCGCTTGTGCGCGCGCGCCGCGACGCGCCCTGGCGCGAGGCGACGTGGAACGAGGCGCTCGACCTCATCGCCGCGCGCATGCGCGACGCCGGCCGCGAGGCGGTGGGCATCTGGAGCGGGCACGGCGCCTTCGCCAACAACTACGGCACGCGCGTCTCCTCGCATCTCATGCGCCGCTTCGCCAATCACTGGGGTTGCCAGTGGTGGAACCCCACCATGATCTGCTGGGGCCTGGGCGCTTTCGGCCTGGGGCTCACCGGCGTGCTCGAGACCAACACCAAGGAGGACATGGGCGCCCACGCGGCCTTCATCGTCCTCTGGGGCGCGAACCTCGCGAGCCAGCCCAATACCGGCCGGCATCTGGCCGCGGCGAAGCGGCGCGGCGCCTACGTGGTCACGGTGGACGTGCGCGACACCGAGGCGGCCGCGCAGTCCGACGAGGTCCTGCGCATCCGTCCGGGCACGGACGCGGCGCTGGCCCTGGGCATGCTGCACGTGATCCTCGCCGAGGGCCTCCACGATCGCGAGTTCACCGCGGCGCACACCGTGGGTCTGGACGACCTCGTCATCCACCTCCGCGGCCACGACCCCGCCTGGGCGGCCGGCATGACCGGGCCTGCCCGCCGAGCGCATCGTGGCCCTCGCGCGCCGCTACGCCACCACCCGACCTGCCACGATCGTGCTGGGTGGCTCGTCGATGCACAAGGGATCCAACGGCTGGCACGCCGGTCGCGCCATCGGCTGCCTGCCCGCCCTGACGGGCAATGTGGGCATTCCGGGCGGCGGCTTCGGGCCGCGCCACGGGAGCCGCTCGCACGGTCAGGAGCTCAACGACATCACCGATGCCGGGCGCCGCCCGCCCGGCCGGTATCTGCCGAATCAGATGCCCCATGTCACCGCGGCCCTGCGCGATGGGCGGCTGCGCGCCCTGCTCCTCTTCGGCACCGACATGCTCTCGTCGTACGCCGACGCGGGCGCGCTGGCGGAAGGGCTCGGACGCGCCGAGCTCGTCGTGAGCCACGATCTCTTCCTGAACGACACCGCCCGCCGCTTCGCCGACGTGGTCCTGCCCGCCACCTCGTGGCTGGAGGAGGTCGGGTGCAAGAGCACCAACACGCATCTCTACCTGATGGAGCGCGCCCTGCCCGCGCCGGGGGAGACGCGCACCGTGTCCTTCGTGCTGCGCGAGCTGGCCGCGCGCCTGGGCCTCGCCGACTTCTACCCGTGGGCAGGGGAGGAGGGCGTGCTCGACACCCTCATCGCCCATCCCGCCACCGGCGGCGCCACCGTGGCCACCCTGCGCGCGGAGGGTGGGATGCGCGCCCTGCGCGTGTCGCACGTGGCGCACCCGGACCGCCGCTTCCCGACGCCCTCGGGCAAGATCGAGCTCGTCTCGGAGCAGGCGGCGCGCCTGGGGCTGCCCGCCCTTCCGGTCTTCGCGCCGCTTCCCGGAAACTCTCCTATCCCTTGACCTTCCGTCAGGGGCGCACGCTCACCCAGTTCCACGGCTTCTACGACCACGGGCAGGCCCTGCCCACCCTGGCGCGGCTGGATCCCGAGCCCGTCCTGTGGATCTCGGTCGCCGACGGCGCCGCCCGCGGCCTCGTGGACGGCGCGATGATCCGCTTGTTCAACGATCGCGGAGAGATGAAGGCCCGGGCTGCATCTCACCGATAAGGTTTCCCCCGGCACGGTGTGGATGCGCGACGGCTGGACCGGGCTCAACCGGCTCACCGACGGGGAGGCCGCCCTTCCCGACCATGCCGTGGATGTCTTCGGATTCTCTGGCGGCCAGGCCTCCTTCGATGCCCGGGTCGAGGTCACCCCGGCGTGAATCGGCAGTGCTAGAATCGCCATCCAAATAGCGGCGAAGTCCCGACCGGGAGGATCAGTGCCGATCTACGAGTACGAGTGCGGAGGGTGTCGCCGGCGGGTGAGCCTGCTCGTGCTCACCCCGTCCAAGGCGGAGGCCCCGCGATGTCCCCGGTGCGGGAGCGCCGAGCTGACCCGGCTCATGTCCCGCTTCGCGACCGTGAAATCCGAAGACGCCCGCCTCGAAGTCCCTCTCCGATCCCTCCTCATTCGGTGATCTCGACGAGAACGATCCCGCCAGCGTGGCCCGCTTCACCAAGCGCATGGGTGAGGAGATGGGCGAGGACCTCGGCGACGACGTCGACGCGGCCATGGACGAAGCCATGGCGGAAGGCGCGGACGACGGCGGCGGCGCGGACAGCAGAGCAAGCGCGGCGGCCCGGGAGACGACCTCTAGACGTGAAGATCGAGACCCTGGCCGGCCTGGACGCGGTCGAGCCCGCGCGGTGGAACGCCCTGGTGGCCGAGTCGCGCGCGCGCTCGGTCTTCCTGACCGCGCAGTGGCAGACGCAGTGGCTGCGCGCGTTCGGCGCGGACCGGCCCGTCCGCGTGCTCGCCGCCACCGACGCCACCGAGTCGCTGGCGGGCCTGCTGCCGCTCTACGAGGAGAGCCCGGCCTCTGGCGCATCGTCGGCGGAGTCGACGTCTCGGACTATCTCGATCTCATCGCGGCGCCCGGACGCGAGGAGGAGGTCTGGGAGGCGCTCCTGCAGCACCGCGCCGCCGAGCGCGCGGTGTGGCACCTCCGCGGCATTCGCGCGGACTCGCCCTCGGCGACACGACTGCCCGGGCTGGCGCCCGCGCACGGCCTGGCCTGCACGGTGGAGCGCGAGGAGCGCTGCCCCGTGCTCCGGCTGCCCGAGAGCTGGGATGCCTATCTCGGCACGCTCTCCGGGAAGGACCGCCACGAGCTGCGGCGGAAGATGCGCAAGCTCGAGGCCGAGCTCCCCGACGTGCGGGTCCGCAGCGTGACGGCGCCCGCCGAGATCGACGCGGCCCTCACGCACTTCCTCCGGCTGCACCGGCTCTCGCGCACGGGCAAGGCCAAGTTCATGGACGAGCGCATGGAGCGCTTCTTCCGGGACGCGCTGCGGGGGCTGGCCGAGGCGGGCTGGGCGCGCCTCTGGTTCCTCGACTCGGCGGCGGCGCCGGTCGCCTCGTTCATCTGCACCGAGTACGGCGACAGCGTCGGGCTCTACAACTCGGGCTTCGATCCCGCGCACTCGCGGCTGGCGCCGGGCATCGTCCTCCTGGGCCATGTGATCCGGGACGCCATCGAGCGCCGCATCCCGATGTTCGACTTCCTCCGGGGCGACGAGCCGTACAAGTACGCGTTCGGCCCCGTCGCCGACCGATCTCATGAGCCTGAGGCTCGCGCCGTGAACCTGCGCGTGGCCGTGCTCTCCGTGCACACCTGCCCGCTCGCCGCGCTCGGCGGCAAGGAGACGGGCGGCATGAACGTGTACGTCCGCGAGTCCGTGCGCGCCCTCGGCCGCATGGGCGTCGAGGTGGACGTGTACACGCGGTCCCAGGATCCCAGCATCCGCCGCATCGTGCCGCTGGGCGAAGGCGCGCGCGTCATCCATCTCCCCGCGGGCCCGCAGCGCCCCATGTCGCGCGAGGTCGTGCATCAGCACCTGCCGGAGTTCGTGGCGGGCATCGAGGCCTTCCGCGAGTCGGAGGACCTCGCCTACGACCTGATCCACGCGCACTACTGGCTCTCCGGCGTGGCCGGGCTCGCTCTGCGGGAGCGCTGGGACACGCCGGTCGTGCAGATGTTCCACACGCTCGGCCGGCTCAAGAACCGGGTAGCGCGCGCGGACGACGAGCGCGAGCCCGAGCTGCGCATCGGCGAGGAGACGCGGATCGTCGGCGCGGTGGACCGCATCGTCGCCGCCAACTCGGTGGAGCGCGCGCACCTGGTCTGGTACTACGGCGCGGCGGCGGAGCGGATCGCGGTGATCCCGTGCGGCGTGGATACCGACCTCTTCCAGCCCATGGGCGCGGCCACCGCCAAGGGGCTGCTCGACCTGCCGCCCGATCCGCTGCTCCTCTACGTCGGCCGGCTCCAGCCCATCAAGGGACTGGAGACCCTGCTCGAGGCCATGGCGCACCTGGACGCGGCCACGCGGCTCCTCATCGTGGGCGGCGACCAGGACGAGCCGGAGAACGGCCACGGCGAGTATCTGCGCGGGCGGGTCGCCGCGCTCGGCCTCGGCGCCCGCGTACGCTTCCTCGGCGCCCAGCCCCAGGAGCGCCTCCGCCTGTTCTACGCGGCCGCCGACGCCACGGTGATGCCGTCCTACTACGAGTCGTTCGGGATGGTCGCCCTCGAGGCCATGGCGTGCGGAAGCCCGGTCGTGGCCTCGCGCGTGGGCGGGCTCACCACGACCGTGCGGGACGGCGTGACGGGCTTCCTCGTGCCGGAGGGCGACGCGGCGGCCCTGGCCGAACGGCTCGCCGCCGTCCTCGCCGACCCGCGCCTGCGCGAACGGCTGGGGCGAGAGGCCACCCGCTGGGCGGCCGAGCATCGCTGGCCGTGCGTGGCCGAACAGGTGTGCGGCCTCTACGCCGAGCTGCGCCCCGTCGCGTCCCAGCACCTGGACCGCGCGCGCTGCACCCAGAGCTAGCCACCCGCCGGGCGAGGAGAACGACCATGGAGCTCTACGACGTGATGCGCACCACGTTCTCCGCTCGCGACTTCACGACCGACCCGGTGCCGGACGAGCTCATCGTGACGATCCTGGACCACGCGCGCTTCGCGCCCAGCGGCGGCAACCGGCAGGGTTGGCGCGTGATCGTGGTGCGCGATCGCGCCACCAAGGAGGCACTTGTCCGCCCTCACGGCGCCCGCGGCGAAGCGCTACGCCGCCCAGGTGCAGCTCGGCGAGAGCCCGTGGAACACCATTGACGTCACCAAGGCGGATGCCGCCACCATCGAGCGGACGCCGGCGCCCGCGCGGCTGATCGAGCCGGTCATGAAGGCTCCCGTGGTCCTCCTGGTGTGCGTGGATCTCAAGGTGGTGGCCTCGATGGACCAGCTCTTGCCGCGGGTGGGCGTGATCAGCGGCGCCTCGATCTATCCGTTTGCCTGGAACATTCTCCTCGTCGGCCCGGCAGGAGGGGCTGGCCGGGACCATCACCACCCTTGCGGTGTCGCAGGAGCCGAAGATCCAGGCTCTTCTTGGGATCCCTGCTCACGTGGCGGTGGCGGCAGTGATGCCGCTGGGCCGCCCGGCGACCCGCCTGACCAAGCTCAAGCGGAAGCCCGTCAGCGAGTTCGCCATGCTCGAGCGCTGGGGAGGGCCGCCTCCGCGCGGCTGAGGATTCGCGGGCCGGCGCCCGCCGCGCGTCGAATCCCGTTCCAGGCGCGCCGGAGTGGCCTGTGTTAGACTCGCCGCCGATGGACGTCCTGCTGGACGTGCGCGATCTCCATACCCAGTTCACCACATCGGGCGGCGTGGTCCGCGCGGTGGACGGTGTGTCATGGGACGTGCGTCCCGGGCGAGACGGTGGCTCTGGTCGGCGAGTCCGGCTGCGGCAAGAGCGTGAGCGCGCTGTCCGTCATGCGTCTGGTGTCCGCCCCCGCCGGCCGCATCACCGAGGGCCGCGTCCTCTTCAAGGGGCGCGATCTCCTCGCGCTGTCCGACGACGACATGCGGAAGGTGCGCGGCCGGGAGATCGGCATGATCTTCCAGGAGCCCATGACGTCGCTGAACCCCGTGCTCACCGTCGGCCGCCAGCTCACCGAGACCTTGGAGATCCACCTCGGCATGACCCCCGCGCAGGCGCGCGCGCGGGCGGGGGAGATCCTCGGGCTGGTCGGGATCTCCGACCCCGAGCGGCGGCTGCGCCAGTACCCGCATCAGTTCAGCGGCGGGATGCGGCAGCGGATCATGATCGCGATGGCGCTGTCCTGCAATCCCGCGCTCATCCTTGCCGACGAGCCCACCACGGCGCTGGACGTGACGATCCAGGCGCAGATCCTCGAGCTGCTCAAGGACCTCTCGCGCAAGCTTGGCGTCGCCATGCTCATGATCACCCACAACCTCGGCGTGGTCGCCCGCTATGCCGACCGGGTGAACGTGATGTACGCGGGGCGCATCGTGGAGCGGGGCACGGCCCGGGAGATCTACGCTCACCCCCGCCATCCCTACACGCTCGGGCTGCTCCGGTCGGTGCCGCGTCTGGACGAGCCCCGCAAGGCGCGGCTCGACCCGATCAGCGGTCAGCCGCCGGACCTGACCCGCCTGCCGCCGGGCTGCGCCTTCGCGCCCCGCTGCGGCTTCGTGGTCGAGCGCTGCCGGGTCGATCGCCCGGAGCTGGCCACGGTTGCCGAGGCGCATACCGCGGCCTGCTGGGAGTCCGAGCGCCTCGCCGTGCAGGTGCCCGCGTGACCGACGCGCCCATCCTCGAGGTCCGGAACCTGGTCAAGCATTTTCCCATCGGCGGGGGTCTCTTCGGGGGCGAGCCGGCCCTGATCAAGGCGGTGGATGGGGTAAGTTTTTCTATACGCGCGGCGAGACGCTGGGCCTAGTGGGGGAGTCCGGCTGCGGCAAGACGACCACCGGCCGCTGCATCCTGCAGCTCGAGAAGCCGACCGCCGGGGAGATCCTTTTCGAGGGGCGCGACCTCGCCACCTTGGCCGAGGGCGAGCTGCGCAAGGTGCGCCGGCGGCTGCAGGTGATATTCCAGGATCCCTACAGTTCGCTGAACCCGCGCATGACCATCGGGCAGATCATCTCAGAGCCCCTGGCCGTGCACGGGATCGTACCGGACCGCGCGGCCCGGGCCACGCGCGTCCGTGAGCTGCTGGGGCATGCTGGGCTACTGCCGGCGATGGCGCGCCGCTACCCCCACGAGCTGTCGGGTGGACAGCGTCAGCGGGTAGGAATTGCCCGCGCCCTCGCCATGGAGCCGGCACTCATCGTGTGCGACGAGCCCGTGTCGGCGCTGGACGTCTCCATCCAGGCGCAGATCATCAACCTGCTCGAGGAGCTGCAGTCCGAGTTCGGGCTCACCTACCTCTTCGTGGCCCACGATCTCTCCGTGGTTCGACACATCTCCGATCGCGTCGCGGTGATGTATCTCGGCAAGATCGTGGAGATCACCGACCGCAAGACCCTTTACGAGGACCCGCAGCACCCCTATACCAAGGCGCTGCTCTCGGCGGTGCCCATCCCGGACCCCGCGGTCGAGGCGGGGCGGGAGCGCATCGTGCTCGGGGGCGAGGTGCCGAGCCCCCTGAACCCGCCCTCCGGGTGCGTGTTCCACCCCCGTTGCCCTATCGCCATTGGCGAGTGCCGGGGGGAAGTGCCGGCGCTCCGGGAGATCCGTGAGGACCATCGGGTCGCCTGCATACGGGTCTGACGCTTGACAGTGAGGGCTCCCTGTCGCTAAGGTACGGCAAGCACTTGGAACTTCAGGCTCATCTCGCGGATTCAGTCGAAAAGCGACTCAACTTCGTGATCTCAAGGGGGAGGTACGTATGAGAGCGTTCCGGACCCGCTCCATGCTGCTGCTGGCCCTCGCGGCAATGGCCCTCGCCGTGGCCCTCCCGGCCGGCGCGCAGGACAAGCCGCGATATGGCGGAGAGCTGGTCTTCGCGGTGCCGTCGGAGCCGCCGACGTACGACGGCCACCAGGAAGAGACCTTCGGGCTCATGCACCCGATCGGCCCGCACTACAACACGCTGCTCCGCGTGGAGCCCACCGACAAGACCGGCACCAAGCCGATCGGGGACCTCGCCGAGTCGTGGGTGATCGCCAAGGACGGCCTCACCTACACCTTCAAGCTGCGGCGCGGCGTCAAGTTCCACGATGGCGGCGAGATGACGTCCAAGGACGTCAAGGCGTCCTACGACAAGATCATCTTCCCGCCCGCGGGCGTGAAGTCCTCGCGCCAGGCCATGTACCAGGCGGTGGAGGCGATCGAGGCCCCCGACGCGTCCACGATTCGCTTCCGGCTGAAGTGGCCCGAGTCCTCGTTCCTGCTGAACCTCGCTTCGCCCTGGAACTTCATCTACCGGGCCGAGGTGCTCGCCAAGGACATGCACTGGTACGAGAAGAACATCATGGGCACGGGCCCCTTCAAGTTTGCGGAGCACGTGAAGGGCTCGCACTGGGTGGGGAAGAAGAATCCCGACTACTGGGACAAGGGCAAGCCGTATCTCGACGGGTACCGCGCGCTGTTCATCAGCTCCTCCTCCGCCCAGGTCGCGGCGGTGCGCGGCGAGCGCGCCCATATCCAGTTCCGCGGCTTCACGCCCGCCGACCGCGACAACCTCGTCGAGGCGCTCGGGTCCAAGATCACCGTGCAGGAGAGCCCCTGGGACTGCGTGCTCATGGTGGCGATGCACCACGAGAAGAAGCCCTTCGACGACAAGCGGGTGCGCCGCGCGCTCACGCTTGCCCTCGACCGGTACGAGGCGTCGAAGAACCTCTCCAAGATCGCCATCGTGAAGGACGTGGGCGGGATCCAGGTGCCCGGCACCCCGTGGGCGACGCCGCCCGATGAGCTGGAGAAGCTCGCCGGCTACGGACGGGACATCGCCAAGTCCCGCGCGGAGGCCAAGCGGCTCCTCAAGGAAGCGGGCGTGCCCGAGGGTTACTCGTTCACGTTCAAGAATCGCGGCATCCCGCAGCCCTACGAGCCCGTCGCGATCTGGATGATCGACCAGTGGCGGCAGGTGGGGCTCAACGTCAAGCAGGAGATCATCGAGGCCTCCGCCTATCACCCCATGCTCAAGCGGGGCGACTTCGAGGTGGCCATGGACTTCGCCTGCGGCTTCATCGTCGAGCCGGACCTCGACCTGCACCGCTTCGTCACCACGTCCGACGCCAACTACGGTAAGCACAAGGACAAGACGATCGACGAGCTGTTCCAGAAGCAGGCGCGGGCCCTCGATGCCCACGAGCGGCGGACTCTCCTGCGCGCCCTGGAGAAGCGGCTGATCGACGATGAGGTGCACGTGTTCTACACGCTGCAGTGGCACCGCATCATTCCGCACAGCGCCAAGGTGAAGGGCTGGACGGTGACGCCCAGCCACTACCTGAACAACCAGCTCGACACGGTCTGGCTCTCCGAGTAAGAACGCCCCGCCGCGCCCGGGTCGGCCCACGCCGGCCCGGGCGCAGGAGCGCAGTCGCGTGACGAAGTACCTGATGAAGCGGTTCCTGTTGATGTTTCCCACCATGCTCGGCGTGGCGATGCTGATCTTCTTCCTCATCCGCATCGTGCCGGGCGACGTGGTGGAGCTGCGGCTCGCCGGCGACAGCAGCGCCGTGAACGCCAAGGTGCTGGCGGAGGAGCGGGCGAAGCACGGGCTCGACCAGCCGGTGTGGAAGCAGTTCCTGACCTGGCTCTGGGGAGCCGTCCGCCTCGATTTCGGCAAGTCCATGTGGACGGGCGCGCCGATCTACGAGGAGATCAAGCTGCGCTTCGCGCTGTCCCTGCAGGTCGCGGTGATGGCGACGTTCGTGGCGGTGATCCTCGCCATTCCCCTCGGCGTCATCTCCGCCATCAAGCAGGACACGTGGATCGACTACGCGGTGCGCATCTTCTCGATCGCGGGGCTCGCCACGCCGTCCTTCTGGCTGGGGATCGTCTTCATCCTCAGCATGCTCATCATCTTCAAGTGGCTGCCTCCGATGGTCTACACCCCCTTCTGGGTGAACCCGTGGCAGAACCTCCTGCAGCTCATCTGGCCCGCCCTCGCGGTGGGGTACCGGTACTCCGCGGTGGCCACGCGCATGACGCGCTCGGCGATGCTGGAGGTGCTGCGCGAGGACTACATCCGCACCGCCCGCGCCAAGGGGCTGGTGGAGAAGCTGATCCTCTCGCGCCACGCGCTGAAGAACGCCATGCTGCCCGTGGTCACGGTGGTGTGTCTCGAGTTCGCGTTCCTCCTCGGCGGCCTCGTCGTGACCGAGCAGGTGTTCAACCTCAACGGGCTCGGGCTCCTCTTCGTGCAGGCGGTAGCGCACCGCGACTACACGCTGGTCCAGGCCCTCGTGATGATCGTGGCCGGCTTCTTCATCGTGGTGAACTTCGCCATGGACATCCTCTACGCGTGGCTGGATCCGCGCATTCGGTTCCGGTAGTGGCGATCAACGTACCCAGCGATGTGGTCGCTCGCCATCGAGGAGGCCCCGTCCCGCTCGTGGTGGGGCACGATCCGCGAGTTCGGGCGGCGGCGGCCGCTGGGCGCCCTCGGGGCGGCGGTGGTCGTGGTGATGATCGCGACGGCCGTGTTCGCCGGGGTGCTCGCGCCCTACGACCCGGTGGCGGTGGACTTCGGGGCCATGCTTGCGCGGCCGTCGGCCCAGCACTGGCTCGGCACCGACGCGTTCGGCCGCGACGTGATGTCACGGCTGATCTATGGCTCGCGCACCGCGCTGTTCGTGGGCTTCGGGGCGGCGTTCGTGGGCGCGACGGCCGGCGCGATCCTCGGCGTCGGCAGCGCCTACTTCGGCGGGCGGCTGGACCTCTACCTGCAGCGCCTCATGGACATCTTCCTGTCCTTCCCGCTCATCATCCTGGCCCTCGCCATCGTGGCCATCCTCGGCAACGCGCTGCATAACGTCATCATGGCCATCACCATCCCCATGATCCCGCGCTGCGCGCTCGTCATCCGCTCGTCCGCGCTGTCCATCCGGGAGATGCCGTACGTCGACGCAGCGCGGGCGGCGGGGTTCGGGCACGGCCGCATCATCCTCCGCCACATGCTGCCCAACGTGATGGCGCCCTACCTGATCCTGCTCACCGCGTTCCTCGGCCAGGCCATCCTGCTCGAATCGTCGCTGTCCTTCCTGGGGCTCGGCGTCCAGGAGCCGACGGCGGCGTGGGGGCTCATGCTGCGGGGGGCGGCGGTCGAGTTCGCCGAGACCGCGCCGTGGATGGCGATCTTCCCGGGTCTGGCCATCAGCCTCGCCGTCTTTGCCTTCAATCTCTTCGGCGATTCCCTTCGCGACGCGCTCGATCCAAAGCTGCGCTCACTGTAGGGCGGCGAATTGCTTGACAGTGTGGGGGCGGGTTGATACAACTACGTCGCTTTGTCCGCGCCCGGACCGGGCGGACGTAGGCAAGAGCCGGCGCAACCGGTCATCCAGGAGGCCTTAATGGCGTATATCATCGCGGAGCCCTGTATCAACGTTAAGGACAAGGCCTGCGTCGAGGTTTGCCCCGTGGACTGCATCTACGAGGGCAAGGACATGCTCTTCATCCATCCGGATGAGTGCATCGACTGCGGGGCCTGCGAGCCGGTATGCCCGGTCAAGGCGATCTTCGCGGAGGACGAGACCCCGGCGAACTGGAAGAACTACATCGAGCTCAACAAGCAGTTCTTCAAGGACAATCCGGGCGTCAAGCCCGCGACCAAGTCCTAGCGCCTCTCGGTGCGCCCGCCAGCATCGACCGGGGGCTCGACGGGGATCTGGTCCAGACCGGATCCCCGTCGTCATGTCCGGACCTCTCGCTTCCTCCGCATGCCCTTTCCGTGGCCCGCTTGCCCAGTCGCGCGGGCAGCCTGCGCGCGGCGATGCCCAGTGTCCCGTGCAGCCGCGAGCGGACGCGCGCGCCATGTTCCCGTAATTCTCGCGCATGGGTGCGTGGCATGCCGCTTGCGAACAAGAACCGGCATGGCCGCCCCGCCCGTCGCGTCGCCACCGCCTCCTCCGCCGCCGACGCGACCCGCGCCCGGATTCCACGGCGCGGTCACCGAGTTCAAGCGGCGTCTCATCGAGGCGACCCTCTTCCAGCTCGACGGCAACCGTACCCGCACCGCGCGCGCCCTGGGGCTGCAGCGCACCTACCTCTTGCGCCTCATCCGTGAATTCGGCGTGAACGTGCCCCACCGGGAGTCGCCGCCGCGCCGAGGGGCCGCGGGCAACGGCGGGGGGCCCAAGGACGTTGACACTCGTCGCGCTCCGGTCTGACAATGCTCGAGTGACGAACGTCTGGATCGCCGGCGCGGGGATGACCCGGTTCGGGAAGCGGAACGAGACGCTGCCCGATCTGATCGCCGAGGCGGCGTTCGCCGCCCTCGCCGATGCCCGGCGGGACGAGCCCGACACCATCGTGGTCGGGGCGATGAATCCCGAGGAGTTCACCGGCGACGGCAACTTCGGCTCGCTCATCAACACGCATCTGGGCTTCAGCCGCGCCCCGGCGCTGCGCGTGGAGACGGCGACGTCTTCCGGCCTCGCCGCCTTCTATGCCGGCTTCGCGGCGGTGGCGTCGGGGCTCGCGCGGACGGTGCTCGTCGTGGGCGGCGAGAAGATGTCGCACCTGACGACGCCCCGCGTGTCCGAGATCATCGGCCGTTCCATCGACCCTCACGAGCGGCGTTACGGGACGACGATGCCCGCCCTCGCCGGCCTCATCACCCGGGCCGCCATGCATCGCCACGGGCTGACGCTTCGCGAGATCTCGCAGGTCGCGGTGAAGAACCACGCCAACGCCGCGCGCAACCCCTACGCCCACTTCCAGGAGCCGGTCACGCTGGAGGCGGTGATGGAGAGCCGCATCGTGGCCGATCCGCTACGCCTCTACCACTGCTGCCCCATCTCCGACGGCGCCGCCGCGGTGGTGCTGACCTCGGAGCGGGCAGCGGTGCGCGTGGCCGGCATCGGGCAGGGGACGGACTCGATCGCCATTCGCTACCGGAGCGACCTCACGTCGTTCCGCGCCACCCAGGTCGCCGCCCAGGCCGCTTATCGCATGGCCGGCTTCGGGCCGGAGCGGGTGGACGTCGCCGAGCTGCATGATGCCTTCTCGCCGTTCGAGATCATCTCGCTCGAGGACACCGGGCTCATGGCCGCGGGCAAGGCCGGCCGCGCGACCCTCGAGGGCGAGACCGCCATGGGCGGCCGCCTGCCCGTGAGCCCGTCGGGGGGCCTCAAGGCTCGCGGGCATCCGCTCGCCGCCACCGGGCATCGGCCAGGCAGTCGAGCTCTGCTGGCAGCTGCGGGGCCAGGCGGGCGCGCGTCAGGTGCACGGCGCGGGTCGGGCTGGCGCAGTCCATCGGCGGGCTTGCCACCAACAACTGGATCCTTCTGCTCGAGGCCGCGCGATGAACGAGAGCACGATTCCCGCGTCCATCTGTCCGCGCTGCGAGCGCCTCATCGTCCCGCCCGCCGCCCGCTGCCCCGATCACGGGACGACGATGGAGGCGGCCACGGTACCGAACACCGGCGAGGTGGTCTCCTTCACCACCCTACACTCGCCGCCCGAGGGGTTCCGGTCGCCCCTGCACATCGCCCTCGTGGAGCTGGAGGGCGGCGCGCGGCTCTTCTGCCACGGCCAGGAGACCAAGGGCGTCAAGATCGGCTCGCGCGTCGCGGTGGAGAACGTGGACTCCGTGTACTACTTCTCGCACATGGGTTTGCCGACCGGGCGCGCATGTTCTGGCACCGCGCGGGCGCGCGGGGCGAGAAGGTCGCCGCCATCAGCAAGAGCCTGGTACAGGGGCTCCTCAAAGGGAGATCGAGTGGCCAAGGCTAGAGCCCGCGTCGCTGCCAGGAAGACGCCGACCCGCCGGCCCGCCGCGGCACGGCCGCCGCTGGCGGGCATCCGCGTCATCGACCTCACCCGCGTGCTGGCGGGCCCCTTCTGCGCCATGGCGCTGGGCGACATGGGCGCCGAGGTCATCAAGATCGAGGAGCCGGGCAAGGGAGACGACACGCGCGGATGGCCGCCCTTCGCGGGGGGCGAGGCCACCTACTTCATGGCGGTTAATCGCAGCAAGAAGAGCCTCACCCTCAACCTCAAGGCGCCGGAGGGGCAGGCCATCCTGCGCGGGCTCATCGCGCGCGCCGATGTAGTGCTGGAGAACTTCCGTCCCGGCACGATGGAGCGCCTCGGCTTCGGCTTCGAGGCCCTTCGCAAAACGAACCCGCGGCTGATCTACTGCTCGATCTCCGGGTTCGGCGAGAGCGGCCCCGAGGCCTCGCGGCCGGGCTACGACCTCATCGTGCAGGGCGAGTCCGGCGTGATGGACCTCACGGGCTTTCCCGACGGGCCGCCCGTCAAGGTGGGCAACTCCATCGCCGATCTCGTCGCCGGCATGTCGGCCGCCCACGGCATCACGCTGGCGCTGCTCGCGCGCGAGCGCACCGGCCGCGGCCAGAAGGTCGAGATCGGCATGCTCGACGTGATGGCGGCGCTCCTCACGTATCAGGCCGGGCTCTACTGGAACGGGGGCCGGCAGCCGGGCCGGCGCGGCAACGCCGCACCCCTCCATCGTGCCCTACGAGGTCTATCAGGCTCAGGACGCCTATCTCACGCTGGGCGTCGCCAACAACTCGCTCTACGAGCGCTTCTGCGCGGCCATCGGCCGCCCCGACCTGACCAAGGACGCGCGTTTCGACACCGAGGCCAAGCGGGTGGCCAATCGCGACACCCTGAACCCGCTCCTCAACGACGAGCTGGGCAAGCGGCCCACCGCCGAGTGGCTCACGCGCCTGGACAAGGCAGGCGTGCCCGCAGGCAAGATCAAGACAGTGGCCGAGGTGTGCGAGAGCCCGCATCTCAAGGCCCGGGGCATGGTGGTCTCGCTGCCCCATCCCAAGGCAGGCGTCGTCACCATGATGGGCGTACCGATCCGCCTCTGGGAAACGCCGGGCGCCGCGCTCGTGGCGCCGCCGCTGCTGGGCCAGCACACCGACGAGATCCTCACGCGCCTGCTCCGCTACCCCGAAATCCCGCGTGACCAAGCTCCGCGCCGCCGGCGTCATCTAGCGGCGGAGTCGGCGTCTAGCTCGCGTAGCGTTGATTCCCAGTTGAGACGCCTGCCAGCGCGAAACTTGACTCTTTTGGAGGGGTTCCCCATGATGAGTGGCCCATGACGAGACTCATCAAGCTCTACGACACGACGCTGCGCGACGGCACCCAGGGCGAGGGCGTGGCTTTCTCGATGGAAGACAAGGTGCGCATCGCCCAGCGACTCGATGCCTTGGGGATCCACTACATAGAGGGCGGGTGGCCGGGCTCGAATCCCAAGGACCTCCGCTTCTTCAAGCGCGTGCAGGGAGCGGTGTTCAAGACCGCGAAGATCTCGGCCTTTGGCGCGACCCGGCGGCCCGGCGTGCGGCCCCAGGAGGATCCGAATCTGCAGGCCCTGGTCGAGGCGGGTCCGCCCGTCGTCACCATCTTCGGCAAGTCGTGGGATTTCCACGTGACGGCGGCGCTGGGCACCACGCTCGAAGAGAACATCGCCATGATCGGCGACTCGATCGCCTATCTCCTCAAGCACTTCGAAGAGGTGATCTACGACGCCGAGCACTTCTTCGACGGCTTCAAGCGGAACCGCGAGTACGCGCTGGCCACCCTGCGCGCCGCCGAGGCGGCGGGCGCCCACTGCCTGGTGCTCTGCGACACCAACGGGGGGTGCGTGCCGTCCGAGATCACCGCGATTCTTCGCGAGGTCAAGACGATCGTGCGGCCGGAGAGCCCCCTCGGCATCCACGTCCACAACGATACCGAGTGCGCGGTGGCCAACACCCTCGCCGCGGTGGCGGAGGGCGTGAACCACGTGCAGGGCACCATCAATGGCTACGGTGAGCGCTGCGGCAACGCCAACCTCGTGTCGATCATCCCCAATCTCATGCTGAAGATGGGCCTCGAGAGCATCCCGCCGGAGAACCTGCGCGATCTTCGCGACGTCTCACGCTTCGTCTCGGAGCTGGCCAATCGCAAGCCGTGGTCGGCCCAGCCCTATGTCGGCGACTCCGCCTTCGCGCACAAGGGCGGCATTCACGTCTCGGCGGTGTTGAAGCATCCGGACACCTACGAGCACGTGGATCCGGAGGTGATCGGCAATCACCGTCGCGTCCTCGTCTCCGAGCTGTCCGGCCAGTCGAACATCCTCTGGAAGGCGCGCGAGTACGGCATCGACCTCGACAAGAACACCCCCGACGCCCGTCGCATCCTCGACATGCTCAAGCGGATGGAGGACGAGGGCTTCCAGTTCGAGGGGGCGGAGGCGTCCTTCGAGCTCCTCATGGAGCGCGCGCTGGGCAATCACCGGCCGTACTTCGAGCTCCAGGGTTTCCGCGTCATCGTAGAGGAGCAGGGGAGCGGCACCGAGCCGGTGGCGGAGGCCACCGTGAAGCTGCGCGTGAAGGGGATCGAGGAGCACACCGCCGCCTCCGGGAACGGCCCCGTGAACGCTCTCGACCACGCGCTCCGCAAGGCCCTGGAGGACTTCTACCCGAACCTCCGCCAGATGAGCCTACTCGACTACAAGGTACGCATCCTCGACGAGTCCAAGGCCACCGCGGCCAAGACGCGCGTGCTCATCACCTCGGGGGACGGCGATGAGACCTGGGGCACGGTGGGTGTGGCCGACAACATCATCGAGGCCTCGTGGCAGGCGCTGGTCGACTCCGTCGAGTACAAGCTCCGCCGGGACGAGCGGCGCGGGCAGCGCTGACGCCCCCGCCCGCGTGCGTGGGGGCCCGGCCGCCGCTGGCCGTCCCTTCGCGCTAGATTCCACGACGGTTCCGCCAGGCCAGGATGTCCTGGGTGTGCTCCTGGTAGTGATGCCGGCTATTGGCGTCGACCAGCTTGTAGGCGGTGCGCTCGGGCACCACGCGCTCGTCGGGCACCGCGGTCGTCGCGCGCATGAAGGCACCGTGGGCCTCCTCCAGCTCGCGCTGGATGTCCGCGGTGCTCCAGCCCCGCTTGGCCTCGGCGAACTTCGCGTTCCAGGCGTCCACGTCCGCGTAGCTCGCCCCCACCGGGAACGGCTTCTCGCCCCGGGCGAGCCGCTCGAGGCCGGGGATCATCTCGCGATGCCAGCCCGAGATGTGGCCGAGGATGTCGCGAACGCTCCAGGTACCGCACCAGACCTCCCGCATCGCGGCCTCGTCGAGGCCGGCCACCGCGCGCTTGAGGGCCTGGAACTCCGTTTCCGCTTCGGCGAGGAGCTGGCGCTTGTCGGGCATCGGCGTCCCTCTCAGGCGATGCCCCGCGGCGCGACGCGCTTGTAGAAGAGCAGCTCGCGCACGCCCTGGGGCAGGTTGTCGATATACCCGCTCGGGCTGTAGCCGAGCGCGGTGTGCATCTGGATGGACGCCGCATTGGTCTCCTCGGTCGAGGAGAAGACGCGCGGCGAGAGCGAGACCGTTTCCACCGAGCGATAGAACTCGCGGGCGATGCCTTTCCGCCGATAGTCCGCGCGGACGACCACCAGCGAGACGAACGTGCACTGGAACCAGTCGGTCCGGTAGGCGAGGAAACCGATCACCTCGCCGCCCGCCTCCGCCACCATCACCTGATGGCGCTCGAGGTGCGACTTCACGAAGGTGCCGGCGCGCTCGGCCCCGATGACGGTCGCGGCCAGCTCGGTGCAGGCGGTGGCGTCGGCGAGGCGAGGCAGGCGGATCTCGATCATGGCGGACCCGAGCGCCATTGTAGGGGCGTGGTCGCGTCGAAGTCGAGCAAGAGGGCCGCATGGTCGGACAGCGCGAAGGTGGGCCGCCGCCCCGGGCGCCGCCGACCCCACTCGTATCGCACGCTTCCGAGCAGCGGGAGCAGGGGCGCGTTCACGAACGCCTGGTCGAGGCGGAAGCCGTTCCCCGCGTTGGGCGAGTACCAGGTGTAGGCGCGCTCGTCGCCCCGCAGGTGACGAAAACCGTCGCGCCAGCCCGCGCGGTCCAACCCTTCGATCCAGCCCCCCTCGCGCGCATTGAAGCCGGCGCGGCAGGTCGGGGCCTCGTCGATGCCGGGCCGGCCGGAGTTGGTGTCGCCGATGAGCACGGCGGGGCCGCGGCCCCAGCGCTCGGCGACGCGAAGGACTGCGTCGAGAAAGGGCCATTTCCGTCCGGTGGCGCGGTTGGGCACGTGCATCGCCCCCAGGACGAAGGGGCGCGGCGCCGCGACCTCCGCGAGGAGCCAGCGCCCCCGCTCGCATGGCCACGCGCGAGCCGCCAGCCGGCGCAGCGGCCAGCGCGAGGCGATGAGGAGCGCGTTGATACCCGGACGCCGGCGCTCGGCGGTAGTGGCCTGGTGGCAGAGGCCCTGTCCCTGCAGGGCGCGCGCGAGCGCGGCGCTGGGAGGCGTGCCCCGGAACTCGCAGAGGGCGACCACGTCGGGACCCCAGCGCCCGAGCTGATCGGCGAGCGCCGCCGCGCGGCTTCCGCCCCCCGCCCGGATGTTCCAGCCGACGATGCGCACGAGGCTCGCCTTGCCCGGCCCTCGCCGCCGATCAGTACGTGCCCGGCCGGATCTCCTTGTACACGGCCTTGAGCTTCTCCGCCGTGAAGTCCGGGCTCTGGCAGACCGAGATGATGCGCTTCTCCATGGCCTCGACCTTGGCGATGGCGTCGGGAATGCCGGCGGCGATGTCGGGCGGAATCGTCACCACCCCGTGCTGGTCGCCGTGCACGAGATCGCCGGGCTTGATCCACACCCCGCCCACCTTGATGGGGATGCCGAAGTCCACCATGTGGACATTGGCATGCGACACGGACACGTGGGAAGCGCAGAACTGGAAGCCGAGGCCGCGCACCTCGTCGAGGTCGCGCACGGATCCATCCGTCACCACGCCCACGCAGCCGAGCGCGCGGTGGATGTTGGCCTGCACCTCCCCCCACTGGGCGCCCTGGCCGCGCGGGTCGTCGAGATCGTGCACCACGATCACCCGGGGCGCCGGAATGGACTGGATGAAGTCCCACCACCCGAAGAGGCTCGCCCGGTGGCCTTCGATGGGCCCGTGCTCGGCCCGGATGATGGCGGTGCAGGCATACCCCACCATCGGCCCCATCTCGGGGAAGAGGGCCTTGATGTCGGACGAGAGGTTGCCCTGCTCGCGCGGCCGCACGTTGAACGTCTCGATGGCGTTGGCCACGCTGGGGCTGGTGATCTTCTTCAGCGCGTCAATTTGCTGGGCGGTCAACGGCACGGGGTGTCTCCTTTGGTGAGGGCCGCCTCGACGGCGGCGAGGGTGGGGTCCACGGTGTGCAGCGCTCCGGTCTCCTCGGCGTCGGGTTGCTTGAGACCGTGCCCGGTGACGGCACAGACGACGAGGTCGGTGGCGCCGATGCGCCCCTCGCGCCGGAGGCGCGCGGCCACGGCGACGGAGGCGGCCGCGGAGGGCTCGCAGAAGATACCGGCGGTGCGGGCGAGGAGGGCCTGCGCCTCGAGCAGCTCCGCGTCGGAGGCGCTGGCGGCGGCCCCGCCGGTGCGGCGGACCGCGTTGAGACAGCGCCAGCCAAGCTGGGGCGCGCCCACCGCGATCGCCTGCGCCACCGTCTCCGCCGCGACGATCGGCGTCACCTCGTCACGCCCCGCCTCGAAGGCGCGCGTGATGGGGTCGGCGGCGGCGGGCTGAGCCGCGACCATACGTGGAGTCCGTCGCGCCCAGCCGAGCTCCGCCAGCTCACGCCAGCCCTTCCAGCACGCGGTGACGCCGAGGCCGCCGCCGATGGGGTGCAGCATCCAGTCCGGCGTCTCGCCGTGCAGGTCCTCCCACACCTCGAAGGCGTAGGTCTTCTTGCCCTCGTTGCGCCAGGGGTTGGTGGAGAGGCACGAGTACCAGCCGAAAGTCTTGAGCGCCTCCTTGAAGAGGGCCGCGGTGACGTCGTAGGTCGCCCGCACGGCGACGAGGGTGGCTCCGTGCGCGCGCGCCTGCCGAACCTTCGCCGGCGACGTCGCCGCCGGCACCATCACCACGGCGGGCAGGCCCGACGCGGCGGCGTACGCGGCCACCGAGGCCGCGTGGTTGCCGCTGGACGAGACGCCGACCGCGCGCGCGCCCAGCGCGCGGGCATGCGTCAGCGCCACCGTGACCGAGCGGTCCTTGAGCGAGCCGGTGGGGAGCACGGTGTCGTTCTTGATGTGCAGTCGCTCGATGCCGACGGCGCGGGCGAGGCGTGGCGCATGGATCAGGGGCGTGTCGCCCTCGCCGAGGGAGACGCCGCGGCTGGCGTCCACCGGGAGGAACTCGTGCCAGCGCCAGAGCCCGCGCGGGCGGCGGCGGATGCGCTCGGCGAGGCCGGGGCGGGCGAAGGCAAGATCCGTCTCGATCTCCATCACGGTGCCGCAGCGCGCGCAGACCTCCGGCGCGGCGGCGAGGTCGCCGGGCTCCCCGCAGCGCGGGCAGGCGAGCCGCGCGGGGCGTCCCACTAGATGCTGTCCTTGCGCTGCTGACGTGCGAGGAGGGCCTTGAGCTGCTCCACCACGCGCTCCACCAGCTCCATATTGGGATTCACGGCGAGGGCGCGCTCGAGATAGGGGAGCGCGCGCTCCGGCTCGCCCAGATGGAGGTAGATCTGCCCATAGCCCGACAGGGCCCCGAAGTGAACGGGATTGCGCTTGATGACCTCGTCGCAGTCGCTGAGCGACTTGTCGTACTCGCCCATGAGGAAGTACACGGTCGCCCGCTTGTTCCAGCCTTCCGCGAAGTCCGGCTTCCGCTCGATGATGCGGGTGAAGATGTCCACCGCCGCCGCCCCCTGACGCTGGGTCATCTGCTCGACGCCCAGCGCGAAGAGGGCGTCGACCTCGGTGTCGCCGGAGCGGCTCCACACCTGCCAGAGTGAGTTCTCCGCGAGCGCGCGCACCACCACGTCGGGGTCGCGGAGGGCGCGGACGAGTGCGGACGCATCCTCCATCCGGCCGGTGTCGCCGAGCCAAGCGGCGGCGAGGCGCCGGGTCTCGACATCGGGGCGCCAGAGATCGGCCAGCGCCTCCTCCCGGCTCGGCGCCTTCGGCGCCTGGGCGCCGGCGGGCAGGGCGGCGGCCGCGACGGCGACGAGCGCAAGGGCGAGCCCGACCGCGCGCGTCATGCGCGTCCCACCAGGAGGAGGAACTGCGGCTCGTCGAGCACGGGGACCTTCAACCGCCGCGCGTCGTCGGCCTTGCTGCCCGGCTCGTCTCCCACCACTACATAGTCGGTCTTCTTCGACACGGAGCCGGTGACACGGCCCCCCAGGCGGACGACGAGATCCTTGGCCTGGTCTCGGCTCAGGCTCTTGAGGCTCCCCGTGAGGACGATCGTCTTTCCCTCGAGCGGCCGCGGCCCCTCGGAATGCCCTTCCTCCATCATGGCCACGCCGGCCTCCCGCAGGCGCGCGATGGTCTCGCGATTGCGCGGCTCGTCGAAGAACGCGCGGACGGCGCGCGCGATCTCCGGGCCGATGCCGTAGATCTCCGCGATCTCCGCCTCGGTCGCCTTCTCGAGGCGCTCCATCGACCCGAAGCGCGAGGCGAGGAGCTGGGCCGCGCGCTCGCCGATCATGCGGATGCCGAGCCCATTCAGGAGGCGAGCGAGCCCGCGGGTCGTTGACGCCTGGATAGCGCGATGAAGATTGCCCGCGGACTTGACGGCGAGGCGCTCGAGCCCGGCCAGCTGCTCGGCGGTGAGGTGATAGACGTCGGCGAAGTCGTGCACCAGGCCCTTGTCCACGAGCTGGGTGATCACGCCTTCACCCAGATGCTCGATGTCCATGGCGCGCCGGGACCCGAAGTGAAAGAGCCGCTCCTTGAGCTGGGCCGGGCAGGCGCTGTTGGTGCAGCGCCACACGGACTCGCCCTCCGCCCGCACGGCGGCGCCGCCGCAGGCCGGGCAGTGGTCGGGCATGCGGAACGGCACGGTACCCGGCGGGCGCTGCTCCTCGATGACCCGGACGAGGTAGGGGATCACGTCGCCCGCGCGCTCGATCAGCACGGTGTCGCCCACGCGCACGTCCTTGCGCCGGACCTCGTCCTCGTTGTGCAGGCTCACCGCGCTCACGGTGACGCCCGCGATCTGCACGGGCTCGAGCGACGCCCCCGGCGTCAGCGCCCCGGACTTCCCCACGTTGACGTCGATCGAGCGCACGCGCGTGGTGGCCTGGCGCGCGGCGAACTTCACCGCGATGGCCCAGCGCGGGTGGTGGGAGGTGGCGCCCAGCCGCCGCTGCTGCTCGAGGTCGTCCACCTTGACGACCACCCCGTCGGCCTCGTAGTCGAGGTGGTCGCGGCGTGCCTCCAGCGCGGCGCAGTAGGCGATGACCGCAACGAGGTCCTCGCACCGAAGGGACTCGAGGTTGACGGGGAAACCGCTCGCGCGGAGAGCTTCGAGCGTCTCCGCGTGCGAGGTGAGGCGCACGCCGGCGGCCTCGCCGAGGTGATAGAGGAAGATGGCGAGCGGCCGGGACCGCGTCACCGCGGGATCCTTCTGCCGCACCGCGCCGGCAGCGGCGTTGCGCGGATTCGCGAAGGGCTCCTCGCCGGCCTCCGCCAGCGCCGCGTTCAGATGCTGGAACGCCTCGCGCGGCATGTAGACTTCCCCGCGCACCTCGAGCGAGGTCGCGGCGGCGAGGGGGCCGTGGAGGGTCTTCGGGATGCCCCCGAGGGTGGCGAGGGTGTGGGTGACGTCCTCGCCCACGCGCCCGTCCCCGCGCGTAGCCCCGCGCACGAAGCGGCCGCGCTCGTAGCGCAGGGCCACGCTGAGCCCGTCGATCTTCGGCTCGCACACGAAGTGGAACGACGCGCCGGGCAGGGCGCGCCGCAGCCGCGCGTCGAACTCGCGGAGATCGTCCACCCGCATCGCGTTGTCGAGCGAGAGCATGGCGCCGCGGTGCTCGACGGGGGCGAAGGCCTCGCTGCGGCGCGCGCCCACCGTCCGGGTGGGGCTGTCGGCGGTGACGAGATCGGGGTGCGCGGTCTCGAGCGCGACCAGCTCGCCCTTCAGCGCGTCGTACTCGGCGTCGGAGATCTCGGGCCGGTCCGCGCCGTGGTAGAGCTCGTCGTGGCGGCGGATCTCGCGGCGAAGCGACTCGATGCGGGCGGCGATATCCTGCGCGCGGGCCATGGGTAAATCGAGGATATCACGCGGCCCCAGCGGCGAGCCGCCAGCGGACGGGCCCGCGCACGCCGGCCGGCGAGAAGGGCGCCCGGGCGCGAGCGGCAACGAAGCCAATGGCCCCTTATCGTCGCCCGGCGCTCCAGCGGATCACCAGGAGCACCGGGCCGAGGCCGGCCAGCACGATGGCAAGGGCGGGGACGGCGGCCTCCCGCCACATCGCTTCCGAGGTGCGCTCCCAGACCTCGATGGCGAGCGTGTTGAGACCGAAGGGACGCAGCAGCAGCGTGGCCGGCATCTCCTTCATGGTCTCGACGAAGACCAGCACCAGCGCGGTGCCGAGGCCGCCGCGCAGGAGCGGCAGGTGGACGCGCCGCAGCGCGCCGCCCGCGCCCGCGCCGAGAGCGCGCGCGGCATCGTCGAGGCTGGGTGGGATGCGGGCCAGGCTCGCCTCGACCGTCTGCAGGCTCACCGCGAGGAAGCGGACCACGTAGGCGTAGACGAGCCCGAGCGCGGAGCCGGTGAGGAGCAGCCCCACGGGCCGCCCGAGCGCGCCCTCGAGGAGCGGGGCCACGGCGTGATCGATGGCGGCGAGGGGCACGAGGATGCCCACTGCGATGACGGCGCCGGGCAGCGCGTAGCCCATGGACGCCAGGCGGCTCGTGAAGCGGGTGGCCGGTGCGGGGTGGAGGCGCAGGGCATAGGCGAGGGTCAGGGCGAGGAGGCAGGTGGCGAGGGCGGCGGCGGCGGCGAGCGTAAGGGTATTGGCGAGGAGGGCGGGGAAGGCGGCGGCGACCTGGCCTGCCGCCAGCGCTTCCACCGCCCAGACCAGCAGCTGCCCCACCGGCAGGACGAAGGCGAGGCCGAGCACGCCGGCGCACGCGGTGAAGGCGCCGAGCGCGCGCCCGCCGCGAAGGACGATGGGCGCGGCCTCGGGCCCGTGGCGATGCCGCTGGCTGTAACGCTGGCGGCCCCGCGAGGCGCGCTCGATGCGCAGCAGGAGGGCGGCGAACAACAGGAGGAGGACCGCCAGCTGACTCGCCGCCGTCCGATCGAACATGCCGTACCAGACGCGGTACACGCCCTCGGTGAGGGTGCGGTACCCGAAGATCGCCACGGTGCCGAAGTCGCCGAGGGCTTCCATCATGGCCAGCGCGACCCCGGCGGCGAGGGAGGGGCGTGCCAGCGGCAGTGTCACCTCGACGAAGGCGCGCGCGCGCGAGCGCCCGAGGCTGCGCGCCGTCTCCAGGGTGGCCGAGCCCTGCTCCCGGAAGGCCGCGCGCGCGAGGAGATAGACGTAGGGATAAAAGACCAGCGTCATCATCAGCGAGACGCCGCCCCATGAGCGCAGCTCGGGAAGGCGGATGCCGGGCCCGACGGTGTCCCGTAGGGCGGACTGGAGCGGGCCCGAGAACTCGAAGAGGCCGAGGAAGGCGAAGCCGATCACGTAGGCGGGCATCGCGAGCGGCAGGATGAGCGCCCACTCGAAGACGTTGCGGCCGGGGAACCGGTAGTGGACGACGAGCCAGGCGAGCACGGTTCCCACCAGCAGGGCGCCGGCGCCGACGCCGGCGAGGAGCAGCAGGGTATTGCCGATCAGCTCGAGGAGCTGCGTGCGCCAGAGGTGGTGCCAGACATCGAGCCGGGGCGCGAGCAGGGAGGACAGGACCACGAGGACGGGCGCGGCGAGGACGGCGGCCACCGCGAGGGCGGCGAGGGTCCAGCCGGAGCGCCGGCCCGCCGCGCGCCCGCGGAGGGCGGGCGCGGCGGCGGGGCTCTGCGCGGAGGAATCACTTGTAGCCAGCGCGGTCGGCGAGCTTGGTGGCGGCGGCCTGGGATTCGCCGGCGGCGGCCACGTTGATGTCGTCCTGCTTGAACTTCCCCCACTTCACGAGGATCGGATTCGCGGCGGCCTGCGGGTTCGCCGGATACTCGAAGTTGCCGTCGGCGAACATCTGCTGGGCCTCCGGCGAGGTGAGGAACTCGATCAGCTTCACCGCGTTCGCCCGGTTCTTGGCGTGGGCGGTGATGCCGGCGCCCGAGACGTTGACGTGGGTGCCCGTTGTCTGCTGGTTCGCCCAGAGGGGCGCCACCGGGAAGGCGGGGTCCTTGGCGAGGATGCGGGCGAGGTAGTAGGTGTTGGTGATGCCCACGTCGCACTGGCCGGCGGCGATGGACTCGAGGATCTTGGTGTCGCCGTTGATGAGGATCGGGTTGTTGGCCACCCACCCGCGCACCATCGTCTCGACCTTCGGCTCGCCGCCGCGCTTGATCATGGTGGCGAGGAGGGACTGGTTGTAGACGTGCCCGGAGTTGCGGAGGCAGATCCGGCTCTTCCACTTCGGATCGGCGAGCGCCTCGTACGTGGACAGCTCCTCGGGCTTCACCTTCTTGGTGTTGTACATGATGGTCCGGGCCCGCACGGTCAGCGCGGTCCAGCGATTCTGGGGATCGCGGAGATGCGCGGGGATGTTGGTCCCGATCTCGGGCGAATCCGTCTTGCCGAGAAGCCCCGCCTGGGCGGCGTTCCAGAGATTACCCGCGTCCACCGTGATGAGCACGTCGGCGGGCGTCTTGTCGCCCTCCGCCCGAAGGCGCTCGAAGAGCTCCGACGAGTTGCCCCCGTGGCTCTTGACCTGAATGCCCGTCTTCTTGGTGAAGGCATCGATGGCCGGCTCCTGCCCGTAGTGCGAGCGAGCGGAGTAGACGATGACCTCGTCGGCGTCGGCGACGCCGGCGAGCAGAAGGCCCGCGGCCAGGGCCGCGAGCGCGAAGGCGGTCCGGCCCCGTGCTGCCACGTTCCCGAGAGTGCGCATATTGGAGACCTCTCCTGATCAGGGGAAGGATTCGAACGCGAATCCTAAGGTAACCCTAACGAGGAAGGGCAGTCAATGCTAAAAGTTTGAGGCCGGGGGATCAGCGGGGAGCGGTCCGGCCCGCGCGCGCGTCCCGGATGAGGGCCTGCACCTGCTCGTGCTCGGGGCCCGACGGTACCAGGGCCACGAACCGCTCCCATTCCTTGATGGCGCCCGGGGTGTCGCGCTTGGCCTCGTAGAGAACTTGGCCGCGGTAGTAGCGGGCCGGCGGGTAGTCTGGATCGATGGCGAGCGCGCGGTCGATGGTCTCGAGCGCGCTGTCGGCGTGGCCGCCGAGCGCCACGATGAAGCCCAGGTGGGTGAGCGCATCGACGTTCTTCGGGTCGCGCTTGAGCACCGCCTGGTAGGCGGCGATGGCCTCCGAGTAGCGTCCCGCATGAAGGCTCTGGCGCGCGGCCTGGAGCATGCCGCGCAGCATCTCGGGCGGGATCGGGCGGCCGGGCTCGCCGGCGGGGCGGCTACCGGCCTCCGGCGAGGCGGCCATCGGCGGGCCGGGCATACCGGCGCCGGGCATGGCCCCGCCGGGCATCGCGGCCCCCGGCGCCGGGTCCACAGGTACGGGCTCGGTGTAGCGCCCCACGCTCACGCCGATCACCACCCCGAAGACCAGCAGCAGCACCGCGCCCGCTCCGACGGCGATGGGGCTCCGAGTCCAGCCTCGCGCGGCGGGGCTCCGGTCCGCGGCGGCGCGCCCCCGCGCCGGCGCGGGCGGCGGCGCGCCCAGCGTGTCGAGGGCGCGCAGCGCGGCGGCGGCGCGCGCCTCGTAGGTGTCCCGGAGCGCCTGGTAGTCGTCGTCGGCGAGATGCCCGGCCTCGTGGTCGAACTCCAGCTCGCGCAGGGCCCGGTACACGGTGTCGCGCTCCTCGATCAGCTCGAGGCGGCGCTCGGCGCCCGCGTGCGGCGCCGCGGCGGCGACATCGCCCCGGCCGCGCACGAGCGGCCAGAGCACCAGCGCGGCGAACGGGAGGGCAAGGACCACGATGGCCATCACCTGCGCGGTGCTCACCGGCCGTGTTGCTCCATCTCGCGGCGGATCCGCTCGCGCGTGGCCGCGTCGAGGGCGGGCGCCGTCGCGGCACCGGCGGCGCGGGGCCGGCTCCAGCGGCGCAGGGCGAGCGCCACCACCACCAGCCCCACCGCGAGGCCCACGAACGGCACGACCCAGACGAGCAGGGTGAAGCCGCGACGCGGGGGGGCGAGTAGGATCCAGTCGCCATAGCGCGCCACGAAGAATGCGGTGACCTGCTCGGGAGTCTCGCCCGCGGCGAGGCGCTCGCGGACGATCTCGCGCATCTGGCGAGCCGTCTCGGAGGGCGAGTCGGCCACGGACAGGCTCTGGCAGACCACGCAGCGGAGATTGGCGGCCACCGCGTTCACCTCGTCGTCGCTGACCGGCGGGCCGGCGCCGAGGACGAACGCGGCGGCGAGGAGCAGCGCGGCGAGCTGCGCGGGGCCTCATGACGGCTCGGCGAGGAGGCGCTCCACGTGCCCGCGAATCGTCTCGTCGCTGACCGCGCCGACCTTCCGTTCCCGGATGCGGCCCTTCTTGTCGATGAAGAAGGTCTCGGGCACGCCGTACACGCCGTAGTCCACCGCGACCTTGCCGGCGGGGTCCATCGCGTTGGGGAAGGTGAAGTCGAACTGGCTCATGAACTTGCGCGCCGCCTCGTCCTTGTCCTGGATGTTGATGCCCACCAGGGTGACGCCGCGCTCCTTGTAGTCGCGCCACGCCTGCTCGAGCACGGGCGCCTCCTCGTAGCACGCGGGCACGCACCACGAGGCCCAGAAGTTCACCACCACCACGCGCCCGCGCAGGGCCTCGAGCGACAGGGGCGTGCCCCCGAAGGTCGTGAGCGCGAAGGGGGCCGCCGGCTTGCCGAGCTGCGGCGAGCGCACCTCGCCGCGCGGATCGGTCCAGAACCCGTAGGCGAGCAGCGCCAGCACCGGCAGCACCGCGAGGGGAATCAGCCAGCGAATGGCGCCGCGGCTCACGTCGGTCGCCGCCGATCGGGGAGCACCGCGAGCGCGGCGCCCAGGGTGAGAACGAGGCCGCCCAGCCACAGCCAGGACACCATGCGGTTGACCTGCACCTTGACTGTGGCCTGCGAGCCGTCGCGGGCGAAGTCGCCGAGGACCAGGTAGACGTCCTCGATGAAGCCCAGCCGGTAGTCCACGTAGGCGATGGGCGTCTGCTCCCGGGGGTAGAACTTCTTGGCGGGCTGGAGCACGTCGACGGGGCGGGTGCCGTGCGCCACCGAGAAGGTGCCGGTGACCTTGAAGTGATTCGACTCCTCGCTGGCGGCGAGGCCGTCGAAGCGCACGCGGTAGCCGGCGAGCTCCACGCTCTCGCCCTTGGCCAGCGTGGCCTCCGTCGAGTGCGGACCAGGCCTGCGAGCCCGCCACGCCGAGGGCCACCACCATGATGCCCAGGTGCACCACGAACCCGCCGTAGCGACGGTTCTGGCGGACGAGGAGGCCGCCGGTGGCGGCAGCCCAGCCGTGGCCGGTGCGCCGGCGGGCGCGCACCGCACGCCAGAAGTCCACGACGATGGTGCCGGTGACGAACACCACCAGCGCCATGCAGGTCAGCACGAGCACATTGGCGACGCCGAGCGCCCGCAGGACCGCCGCCGCCACCAGCCCGGCCAGCACCGGCACCAGGAAGTTCCGCCGCAGGCTCTCCGCGGAGGCGCGCCGCCAGGCGATCAGGGGGCCGACCCCCATCAGGAAGAGCAGGCTCAGGAAGAGCGGGATATTCACGAGGTTGAAGAAGGGCGCGCCCACGCTCACCTTGGTGCCGCGCGCGGCCTCGGTGAGGAGGGGGAAGATGGTGCCGAAGAACACGGTGAAGCTCGCCGCCACGAGGAAGACGTTGTTGAGGAGGAACACCGACTCGCGCGACACGATGGAGTCCAGCTCCCCCTGGCCCTTGAGCCGATCGACGCGCCAGGCGAGGAGGGAGAAGGAGCCGACCAGCACCACCGCCAGGAAGGTCAGGAAGAAGACGCCGATGGAGCCCTGGGTGAAGGCGTGGACGGAGCCGATGATGCCGGAGCGGGTGAGGAAGGTGCCGAAGAGGGTGAGGCCGAAGGTCAGGATGATGAGCGTGAGGTTCCAGAGCTTCAGCATGCGCCGGCGCTCCTGGATCATCACCGAGTGCAGGAACGCGGTGCCGGTGAGCCACGGCATGAACGCCGCGTTCTCCACCGGATCCCACGCCCAGTAGCCGCCCCAGCCCAGCACGTGATAGCTCCACCAGCCGCCGATCAGGAGGCCCAGCGAGAGGAAGTACCAGGCGATGATGGTCCAGCGCCGCGTGATGGTGATCCACTCCTCGCCGGTGCGGCCCACCGCGAGCGCGGCGATGGCGAAGGCGAAGGGCACGGTGAACCCGGTGAAGCCCAGGTAGAGGGCCACCGGGTGGGTGATCATGCCCGAGTCCTCGAGGAGCGGGTTCAGGCCGCGGCCGTCGGGCGGCACCGGCGTCAGCCGCTCGAACGGCGGCGCGGGGACGGCCATCACAAGCAGGAAGAAGGCGAGGACGGCCAGCATCACGGTGAGCACCCAGGGATAGAGCTCCGGCTGCCGCCGGCGGTAGCGGAGCACCACGATGAACGTGTAGAGCCCCAGCATCCAGGCCCAGAGGATGATGGAGCCTTCGAGGGCACCCCACAGCGCGGTGATGCGGTAGTAGAACGGCGTCCCGCGATTGGTGTTGGAGGCGACGTAGCGGATGGAGAAGTCGAAGGTGAGGAAGGCGTGGATCAGGAGCAGCATGCACGCGGTGACGAGCCCCCACACCGCGATCGCCGCCCGCTCCGCCGACGCGACGAAGGCGAGGCGGCCGGTCCGCGCGCCCGTCACCGCGGCGGCGCCGCCGCAGACGGCGAGGGCGAGACCCACCACCGTCAGCGCGTAGCCGATCTCCGGGGCGCCGAGGGTCACGGGGCTCATTCTTCTCGCCTTGCGGTCGAGTGGCTTGCGCGGCGGTAGGGCCTCTTCGCCCCGCTGGGGCTCATCGGGGCGTCGCTTCGGAGCCGCGAAGGGTCCTCAGCAGCTCCTTGTAGCCGGGCGCGGCGGCGGCGTGAGGCGCCTTGTACTCCTCGGAGTGCTTGGCGAGGATGGTCGTGGCCTTGAAGTAGCCGTCGCCGCTCCAGGCGCCTTCCACCACCGCGCCGCGGCCCTCCGCGAAGAGGTCGGGAGCGGTGCCCTTGTGGCGCACCGGCACCGTCGCCTTGCCGTCGGACAGGGTGAAGCGGAGATCGAGCGTCCGCGGGTCCCAGGTGAGGCTGCCAGGCTGCACCATGCCACCCAGCCGATAGGTCTTGCCGGGGGCGGGCGCGGCGAGCAGCTCGGCCGGCGTGACGAAGTAGACCACCGACTGGCTCACGCCGGCATACACGAGGTAGGCGAGAACGGCGAGGATGACGGCGCCGCCCGCCATGAACTTCGCGCGGCGCTTCATGTCGCGCCCCGGTCGCCCCGCCGCGCCGAGGCGAGCGCGCGGCCGCGGCGCACGAGGTGGCGCCAGTAGCCGAGCAGCGCCGCCGCGGCGACGCCGTAGGCGGCGAGCACATAGCCCCAGTTGTCGGGCATCATCTTATCGGGCACGAACGCCTCCGAGGAAGGCCGCCTCCTCGAGCCGCGCGATCTCGATCCGGCGGACGAGGAGATAGACGAAGAGCAAGGTGAAGGCCGCCCAGTTGGCGGCGAGCGCCGTGGCGATGGGGGCCGCGATGGGGGACGGCTCGGGTCCGAGGATGGTGGACGGCTGGTGCAGGGCCCGCCACCACTTCACGGAGAAGTGGACGATGGGAATGTTGGCGGCGCCCACGATGCCGACGACCGCGGCGAAACGGCCGCGTCGCTCGGGCTCGTCCACCATCGCGCGCAGCAGGAGATAGCCCACGTAGACGAGGAAGAGGATGGCGGTGGACGTCAGCCGGGCATCCCACGTCCACCACGTGCCCCACGTGGGCTTGCCCCAGATGGAGCCCGAGGCGATGGTGATGCCGGTGAAGAGCACGCCCAGCTCCGCGGCGCCGGCGGCGAGCCGGTCCCAGCCCGCGCGCGCGCTCGCCGAGATAGCCAATGCTGCCCACGAGGACGAGGGCGAAGGCGAGGTAGGCGGTGAGCACCGCCGGCACGTGCACGTACATGATGCGCTGGACATTGCCCTGCACGGACTCGCGCGGCGCATAGCCGAATGCCATGCCGAGGCCCAGGAGCAGGGCGAGGAGGGCGAGCCAGCCGAGGGCGCGCGTGGCGGCGGAGCGAGCCATCATCCTTCCAGGACGAACTCGAAGGTGAGGAGCCCGATCACGAGGTAGACGATGTCGGCGCCGGCGAGGAGCTGCAGCCAGGCGCCGGCGTCGGCGAGGGGCTGCCCGGCGAGGGCGACCTGTGTCGCGCTCACGGTGGCGAGGAGCACCGGCACCTGGACGGGGAGGAGGAGCACGGGGAAGAGCAGCTCCCGCGCGCGCACCTGCGCGGTCACCGCGGCGAAGAGCGTGCCCACCGCGGCGAGGCCCACGGTGCCGAGGGGGAGGATCACCGCGAGCCCCGGCAGCGCGCGCGCGAGGTCGACGTCGAAGAAGAGCCCGAACAGCGCCAGGATCACGATCTCGACCACGCCCATCACGCAGATGTTGGCGGCGAGCTTGCCGAGGTAGATCGCCGACTTGTCGCCGGGGACGAGGAGCAGCCCCTCACCGCAGTCGTTCTCCCGCTCGGCGAGAAAGCTCCGCCCGAGCCCGAGCAGCCCCGCGAGGACGAAGCCCAGCCAGAGCAGGCCCGGCAGGGCCGACTCCAGCTGCGCCCGGTCGGGCCCGAGGGAGAACTGGAAGAGGAAGAGCAGCAGGAGCCCGAAGAAAAGGAGTGCGTTCAAGCTCTCCTTGGACCGCCGCTCGACCAGGAGGTCCTTCCAGAGCACGATGCCGACGCGGCGCGCGTAGCGTCATGCGGTCAGGTCGTCGTAGAGACGGTGGAGCTCGTCCCGCCCGAGCCCGGCGATGGGCCGGTCGAGCGCGACGCGGCCGCCCGCGAGGATCACCGCGCGATCCGCTACCGCGAGCGCGGTGGCGAAGGCGTGGGTGGCGAGCACGATGGCCCCGCCGTCGGCCTTGAAAGCGAGGAGGAACTCGCCCAGCCACTTCTGCCCCTGACGGTCGAGCCCGCTGAAGGGCTCGTCGAGCAGCAGCACGCGCGGGTGGCCGAGGGTCACCCGCGCGAGGGCGAGCCGGCGCTTCATCCCCGCTGAGAAGGTGCGCGCGCGCTCGCCCGCCATCGCGTCCAGCTCCACCGCCTGCAGGCGCTCCCGCAGCCGGTCAGGCCGCGCGTCCAGGCCCGCCATCACCGCCCAGAATCGCAGGTTCTCGAGCGCGGTGAGGTCCTCGTAGACATACGAGCCGTGCGCCACCATGCCGAGCCGCGCGCGGGCCGCCTCGGGGTCGCGAAGGGCATCCATCCCGTCGATCAGCAGGCGGCCCGCCCCCGGCCGGGCGAGGGTGCCGAGGACGCGCAAGAGCGTGGTCTTGCCCGCGCCGTTCGGGCCAAGCAGGGCGAGGCACTGCCCGGCCGGCACCTCCAGGGAAACATCCTCGAGGACCACCGTCGCGCCATAGGACTTGCGGAGACCGACTGCCGCGATCATACCGTGACGATCACCAAAGACACGAAGGGGGAGACGGCAGGCCGTCTCCCCCCGCTGGACGCTTGGCGCGCCGTCAGCGTGACAGCGCCATGGCGCGTAGACGCGCGACGCGCTCTTCGGTGGACGGGTGCGTCGAGAACAAGCCGCGCAGCATACCGCCGCTCAGCGGGTTCACGATGAACAGGTGCGCGGTCGCGGGAGTGGCCTGCATGGGGATGGCCTTGGCGGCCTGGTCGAGCTTCTCCAGCGCCGAGGCCAGGCCCCAGGGTCGCCCCGCGATCTGCGCGCCGGTGGCATCGGCGTGGAACTCGCGCGCCCGCGAGATGGCCAGCTGCACGAGCATGGCCGCGATCGGCGCCAGGATGGCCAGGAAGATGGTGCTGAAGCCGCCGCCGTGCCCTTCCTCGTCGCTGTCGCGCCGGCCACCGAAGATCGCGGCGAAGTGGGCCATCTGCGCCAGGTAGGTGATGGCCCCGGCCAAGGTCGCGGTGATCGTCATGATGAGGGTGTCGCGGTTCTTGACGTGGGCCAGCTCGTGCGCCACCACACCTTCGAGCTCCTCGCGGCTCAGGATCCGCATGATGCCCTCGGTGACGGCCACCGCGGCATGCTCCGGATTGCGGCCGGTGGCGAAGGCATTGGGCGTGTCGTTGGGGATGACGTAGACTTTCGGCATGGGAATGCCCGCGCGGGTCGCCAGGGTCCGCACCATCCCGTAGAGCTCCGGCGCGGCGGCCTCGTCCACCGGCTGCGCCCGGTACATCGCCAGGACCATCTTGTCGGAGAACCAGTAGCTGAAGAAGTTCATCCCCAGGGCGAGGACGAAGGCAATGAGCATGCCCTGCTGCCCTCCGAGGGCCTGACCCACGAGGACCACGAGACAGGTGAGAACGGCCAGAAGAAATCCGGTTTTAAGCACATTTCCCATGAGTCTCGTCCTCCCGATCGGAATGCTAACAGTCACCCCCGAAGCCGTCAAGTTGCGGGCCCATTCGGGGGCTTTTGGGTTGACAACCCCATACCCCACGTTTATACTGGCGCGGTTGTTGAAAAACCCCTTGTTTCTCGAATCTTTAACTGAGGTTTCAGGCATGATCATCCGGGTCTCCGAGATTCCCGACGAGGGCATCCGGATCGAGGGGACCGAGGCATTCGGCCAGCCGTTCGCCGACCGCTCCTGGAGACTGGTGGCGGTCGACCTTCTGGTCGAAAAGGACGCAGACGCCGTCTTCGTACGGGGTAGCCTGGAGGCGCGCGTGCCCCAGGTCTGCGGTCGCTGCCTCGAGCCATTTGAGATCGCGGTGGCCCCCGACGTGGAGACACGCTTTCTGCCCGCGCCGTCGGGCCGCGCCGAGGAGCGCGAGCTCGGGACCGACGATCTGGAGACCGACGTGTACGCCAACGATCAGCTGGACCTGGGCGCGCTGGTGGAGACGGAGACCAGCCTCGCCCTGCCCATGAAGCCGCTCTGCCGCGAGGATTGCCGGGGTCTCTGCCCGGTGTGCGGCGTCAACCGAAACGTCACGGCCTGCGGCTGCCCGGAGCGTCCCAGCGATCCCCGCTGGGCGCCGCTCAAAGGCCTGGCCGACCGCCTTCCACGATAGGAGCCCACGCCGATGCCGCTGCCCAAGCGACGCCACTCCCGAACGCGCGGCCGCAAGCGCCGCACCCACTACAAGATGGTCGCGCCCACGCGGGCCGTCTGCCCGCAGTGCCGTGAGGTCAAGCTGCCACACCAGATCTGCCCGCATTGCGGCTTCTACAAGGGACGCGAGGTCTTGACCGTCGAGGGCGAGTAGTCGGCCCGTCGCCCGCCCCATGAAGATCGCGCTCGATGCGATGGGAGGCGATTTCGGCCCCGCGGTGGTGGTCGAGGGCGCCGTCGTCGCCGCCCGCGAGTTCGGCATCGCCTCGGTGCTCGTCGGCGACAAGGCCGCCATCGAGCGCGAGATCATTCGCCTCAAGGCGCCAGACCTGCCGCTGAGCATCCGCCACGCCACCCAGGTGGTGGGCATGGCGGAGTCGCCGTCCCAGGCCCTCCGCCGCAAGCGCGACTCCTCCCTGCGGGTGGCCGCCGAGCTCGTCAAGGACGGTGAGTGCCACGCCCTCGTCTCCGCCGGCAACACGGGGGCGGCGATGGCCATCGGCATGTTCGTCCTCGGGCTCCTGCCCGGCGTGGAGCGCCCGGCCATCGCCGCCGCCCTGCCGAGCCTCGCCGGGTTCACCGTGCTCATCGACGCCGGCGCCAACGTCGACCCCAAGCCCCGGCACCTGTTCCAGTTCGCGGTGATGGGGCATGTCTACTCGCGCGACATCATCGGCAAGGACAATCCCCGCGTCGGCCTCCTCTCCGTGGGCGAGGAGGAGGGCAAGGGCAACGAGCTCGTCAAGGACACCTTCGAGAGCCTGCGCGGGTCGTCGCTCAACTTCATCGGCAACATCGAGGGGCGCGACATCTACAACGGCCGCTGCGACGTCGTCGTCACTGACGGCTTCACCGGCAACGTCTGCCTGAAGGTCTCGGAGAGCCTAGCCGAGATGCTGACCTCCATGATCCGCGAGGAGCTGACGCGCGACATGCTGTCCAAGGCGGGCGCGGTGCTCGCCCAGCGCGCCTTCGCGCGCATGAAGCGGCGGGTCGACTACACCGAGATGGGCGGGGCGCCGCTCCTCGGCATCAACGGCGCGTCCATCGTCTGCCACGGCGCCTCGCCGGTGAAGGCGATCAAGAACGCGCTGCGCGTGGCCACCGAATGGGTGAAGAACGACGTGAACGAGCACATCAAGACCGCGCTCGAGGCCGAAACGGTCCTTGCCGAGGGGCGCGAGGGAGGCCGCGAATGAAGCGCGCCAAGATCGTGGGCGTGGGCGCCTACGCTCCCGAAGCGGATCCTCACCAACGCCGAGCTGGAGAAGATGGTGGAGACCTCGGACGAGTGGATCGTCCAGCGCACGGGCATCCGCGAGCGCCGCATCGTCGACGAGAGCGAGGCCACCTCCGATCTCGCGCTGCGGGCCGCGCAGCAGGCGCTGGAGCGGGCGGGGGTGGAGCCGGGCGAGATCGACTTCATCGTCGTGGGCACCACCACCGGCGACATGGCGTTTCCCACCACCGCCAACATCCTCCAGCATCGCCTCGGGCTGCCGCAACGCGGGCTCGATCGACCTCTACGCGGCGTGCGCGGGCTCGGTGTACAGCCTCTCGGTGGGATCCCAGTACATCCAGACCGAGAAGTATCGCACCGTCCTCTGCGTGGGCGCGGAGTGCCTCTCGCGCATCACCGACTACACCGACCGCGGCACGTGCATCCTCCTCGCCGACGCTGCGGGGGCGGCGGTGCTGCGGGCCTCGGAGGACGAGTCCGGCATCCTCGACACCGACCTCTACTCGGACGGCCGGTACTGGGAGCTCCTCTATCAGCCGGGCGGCGGCGCGCGGAACCCAGCCACCCACGAGACGGTGGACAAGCGGCTGCACTACGCCAAGATGAAGGGCAACGAGGTGTTCAAGGTGGCGGTGCGCATGTTCGGCGAGGCGGCGGAGAGCATCCTCGTCCGCAACGGCTTCACCGCCGCCGACCTCGACGTCTTCATCCCGCATCAGGCCAACCTCCGGATCATCGAGGCCGCGGCGAAGCGGCTCAAGGTGCCCATGGAGAAGGTCGTGGTGAACGTGGATCGCTACGGCAATACCGGCGCCGCCTCCGTGTACGTGGCGATGGAGGAGGCGTGGGCGGCGAAGCGCCTCAGCACCGGCGACCTCGTGCTCCTCGCCGCCTTCGGCGGCGGCTTCACCTGGGGCGCCGCGCTGCTTCGCTGGTAGGGATCCCGTGAGCACGGTGCTTCCTCTTCCCGGGCCAGGGCTCGCAGTCCGTCGGCATGGGCAAGGACCTCGCCCAGGCCTCGCCCGCCGCCGCCGCGGTATGGGCGGAGGCCGATGCCGCGCTTGGTTTCTCCCTGTCGCGCCTCTGCTTCGAGGGGCCGGAGGCCGACCTCAGTCTCACCGCGAACACGCAGCCCGCCGTCCTCACCGCGAGCGTCGCTGCGGCGAGCGCGCTAGCTGAACGTGGGATTACGCCGGCGCTCGCCTCCGGCCACAGCCTCGGGGAGTACTCGGCGCTGGTGGTCGCGGGCGCGCTCGCCTTCGCCGACGCGGTGCGCCTCGTGCGCCGGCGCGGCGAGTTCATGCAGGAGGCGGTGCCCGTTGGCACCGGCGCGATGGCCGCCCTGCTCGGGGTGGAGCTCGCCGTTGCCGAAGAGGCCTGCGCGGCGGCCGCGCAGGGCGAGGTGGTGGGCGTGGCCAACATCAACTCGCCGGGCCAGATCGTGATCGCCGGACACCGCGGAGCGGTGGAGCGGGCGGTGAAGGTGGCCGCGGAGCGGGGCGGACGGAAGAGCATGCTGCTGCCCGTGAGCGCACCCTTCCACTGCGCGCTCATGAAGCCCGCCGCCGACCGCCTCGCCGCCGCGCTGGAGGGCGTGGCGGTGTCGGCGCCGCGGATCCCGGTGGTGCGCAACGTGGACGCCGGGCTCACCACCACCGCCGAGGAGGTGAAGCCCTTCCTGGTGGGGCAGGTGGCGAGCCCGGTGCGCTGGACGGACTGCCTCGCGCGCCTGGCCCGGGAAGGAGGCGCGACGTGGATCGAGGTCGGCCCGGGCCGCGTGCTCACCGGGCTGCTCAAGCGGACCCTCGACGGAGCGCGGGGCCATGCCGTCGAGGACGCGGCGTCGCTCGACACGGCGGTCGCCGCCGCGTCGGGAGCGGCGCCGGCATGAGCGAGGCGAAGCCGCTCGCCGGGAAGGTCGCGCTCATCACCGGCGGAACGCGAGGAATCGGCCTGGCGGTGGCTCGCTTGCTGGCAGACGACGGGGCTTCCGTGGTAGTCTCTGGCCGCGATCCGGGCCGGCTCGAGAGTGCGGCGAAAGAGTTGGAAGGATTGGGCGCAAGCGCCCTCGCCGTGGCCGCCGACGCGGCCAAGCGCGAGGATGCGGACCGGCTCGTCGAGGCGGCGAAGGAGCGCTTCGGTCGCATCGATGTCCTCGTGAACAACGCGGGCGTCACGCGGGACCAGCTGCTCGTCCGGATGAAGGACGACGACTGGGACCAGGTGCTCGACACCAACCTGCGCGGCGTGTTCTTGATGACGCGCGCGGTGGGGAAGGTGATGATGCGGCAGAAGGGTGGGCGCATCATCAATCTCTCCTCGACCGCGGGCACGATGGGGAACCCCGGGCAGGTGAACTACTCGGCGGCCAAGGCGGGCGTGATCGGGCTGACCAAGGCGTCGGCGCGGGAGCTGGCGCACTGGAACGTGCTGGTCAACGCGGTGGCGCCGGGGCTCATCGAGACCGACATGACGGCGGCGATCCCCGCCGAGGCGCGCGAGGGGTTGATGCAGCAGGTCCCGCTCAAGCGGATCGGGACGGCGAAGGAAGTGGCCGAAGTCGTGCGATTCCTGGCCGGCGAGGGCGCTGGGTACATCACCGGCCAGGTGATTCACGTCAACGGCGGGTTGTACATGTGAGCGACGCACACTACCGTGTGACCAGGAGGTGTTGATGACCAAGCCAGTCGACGAGCGGGTGAAGGAGATCATCTGCGACAACCTCGGGGTGCGCCCCGACGAGGTCGTGCCGGAGGCGAAGTTCATCGAGGATCTCAACGCCGACTCGCTCGACACCGTCGAGCTCGTGATGGCGTTCGAGGAAGAGTTCGGCCTCGAGATCCCTGACGAGGACGCCGAGAAGATCACGACGGTGGGTGACGCCGTCCGCTACATCAAGGAAAAGGTCTGAGCGAAGCATTGGACAAGACGCGCGTCGTCATCACCGGTCTGGGGGCGGTGACGCCGGTCGGCAACACCGCCGAAGAGTTCTGGGCGTCGCTGACCCAGGGCAAATCCGGCATCGGTCCGATCACGCGCTTCGATTCGACGGGGTTCCCCACGCGTATCGCGGCGGAGGTAAAGGGCTTCGATGCCCTGAAGTACGTCGATAAGAAGGACGATCGGAAGCTCGACCTCTATCTCAAGTACGCCATCGCGTGCGCGGTGATGGCGGTGGAGGACGCCGGTCTCGACCCCGCCAAGGAGGACGGCAACCGGTTCGGGGTCCTCGTGGGCTCGGGCATCGGCGGCATCAGCACGCTCCTCGAGTCGCAGAAGGTGCTCCTCGACAAGGGGCCCGACCGCGTCTCGCCCTTCTTCATCCCCATGCTCATCATCAACATGGCGTCCGGGCTCATCTCGATGCGCTTCGGCGCACGCGGCCCGAATTCCTCGGTGGTTACCGCCTGCGCCACCGGCAACCACGCCATTGGCGACGCCACGCGTGTGATTCAACGTGGCGATGCTGACGTGATGATCGCGGGCGGCGCGGAAGCCATCATCATCCCGCTCACGATCGCGGGCTTCTGCCAGATGAAGGCGATGTCCACGCGGAACGACGAGCCGACCAAGGCCTCGCGGCCGTTCGACGCCGAGCGGGACGGCTTCGTCTGCGGTGAGGGCGGCGGCCTCGTCGTCCTGGAGTCCCTCGAGCACGCCCGGCGCCGCGACGCGCGCATCTACGCGGAGGTGGTCGGCTACGGCATGACCGGCGACGCCCATCACATGACCGCGCCCGATCCGGAGGGCGACGGTGCCGCGCGCGCGATGACTACCGCGCTGCGGGACGGCGGCCTCGAGCCCTCGGCGGTGGGTTACATCAACGCCCACGGGACGTCGACGCCGTACAACGACAAGTTCGAGACCATCGCGATCAAGCGCGTGTTCGGCGAGCATGCCAAGCGGGTCTCGGTCTCGTCCACCAAGTCCATGACCGGCCATCTCCTCGGCGCGGCGGGGGGCATCGAGGCCATCGCCACGACACTGGCGCTGCACCACGGGATCCTGCCTCCCACCATCAACTACGAGAAGCCGGATCCGGAGTGCGATCTCGACTACGTGCCCAATCAGGCACGCAAGCAGGACGTCGAGGTCGCGCTGAGCAACGCCTTCGGCTTCGGCGGCACCAACGCGACGCTCGCCTTCCGGAAATACCGCGCCTAAGTGACGGGCGCGGGCGACGCGCTCGACGGGCTCGAGGCGCGGCTGGGGCATGCGTTCCGCGACCGTGTCCTCCTCGAAGAGGCCCTGACCCACCGCTCCTTCGCCAACGAGCATCCCGGCGCGCCCGACAACGAGCGGCTCGCCTTTCTGGGCGACGCCGTGCTGGCGCTCATCGTGGCCGAGCATCTCCGAGCCGCCGATCCCCATGCGCCGGTCGGGGTGCTGACCCCCCGCCGCGCCGCTCTCGTGTCGGGTCCGACCCTCGCTCGCTGGGCGGAGCAGCTCGCCCTGGGGGCCCACCTCCGGCTCGGCCGCGGCGAGCAGCAGACGGGCGGGCCCGGCAAGGAGTCCGTCCTCGCCACCGCCCTGGAGGCGGTGGTGGGTGCCCTCTACCTGGAGGCCGGGCTGCCGGGGGCGCGGCGCGTGGTCGCCTCCCTGGCCGTGTGGTAGCGTGAAAGCGATGCGTCTCTGGCCTTTCTCGCGCCGCACGCCCCGCCCGTCCGCTCTCGCGCCGTCGGAGGGGCTGCTCGCCCTCCAGGACCTCACCCGGCGCAACGTGGATGACGTGCTGGTGGTCAGCGAGCAAGGGGCGCGGGGGAACGCCTTCATCTTCGGCGGCGCCCTCCGGGTGGCGCCGGCCCGCGCGCTCAGCGTGCTCGAGCCGCGTCTCAGGCCCCTCGGCTATACCCCTTTCATCAATGACGAAGGGGGGCGAACGTGGATACAGGCCCTCCCACTCGGCGAAGTCGCGGAGGCAGCCCGTCCCTGGCTCAATCTCGTGCTCTTCGTCCTCACCCTGCTGTCCACGCTGGCGGCGGGGTCCATGGTGGCGGGCTCCTTCCCCTGGGTCACGTTCGATCCCTTCGCCGAGCCGGGGCGCCTGCTCGCTGGGCTGCCCTTCGCGCTGACGCTGCTCGCGATCCTTGGGACCCACGAGTTCGGCCACTACTTCACCGCCCGCGCATACGGCGCGTCCGTGAGCCTGCCGTACTTCATCCCGGCGCCGCCGCCGCTCTTCCTCTTCGGCACCCTCGGCGCGGTGATCCGCATGCGCTCGCCCGCGCGAGACCGGAATTCGCTCTTCGACATCGCGGCGGCGGGCCCCCTCGCGGGCCTCGTGATCGCGCTGCCCGCCCTCTGGCTCGGGCTGTCCTGGTCACGGGTGGCGGTGGTGCCCGAGGGCGGCGTCATGGCCTTCGGCGACTCGCTCCTCATGCGCTTCATAACCTGGCTGATGTTCGGCCGCATCCCCGACGGTATGGATGTGTTCGTGCATCCCGTCGCCCTCGCCGGCTGGGTCGGCCTCTTCGTCACCGCGCTGAACCTCTTTCCGGTGGGTCAGCTCGACGGCGGCCGCATCGCGTACGCGCTCTGCGGGCCGCAGCATCGGAAGGTCTCGCTGGCCACCTTTGTCGCGCTGATCGCGCTGGGAGTGATCTCGGGCTCCGTGAACTGGATCGTGTTCGCGGGGCTGGTCGCCGCGCTCATCGGCTTCCACCACAGCCCTCCCCTCGACGACGTGACCCCGTTGTCTCCGGGGCGCTACGCCATGGGCGTGGCCTGCCTAGTGCTCCTCGTGCTGCTGATCCCGCCCGTCCCCTTCTCCTTCACCTAGCGCCCGGCCCTTTCTCGGCGCCCGGCGGTATATGCTCGGGGGGCCCGCCCCGGGCCCGAGGAGGCTGTCGATGACCACGTCTGAGCGCGCCCTGACCGTCAACGGCCGGACCTATGCCTGGCCGCGCCGGCCCCTCGTCGTGGTCTGCGTGGACGGGTGCGAGCCGGACTACCTCAGTCGAGCCATCGCCGCGGGCGCGATGCCCTGGCTCGGTCCTGCCCGAGCGCGCGGGACGGACCGCCTCGCCGACTGCGTGATCCCGAGCTTCACCAACCCGAACAACCTCTCCATCGTCACCGGCGCGCCGCCCTCGGTGCACGGGATCTGCGGCAACTACTTCTGGGACGCCGACGCGGGGGTCGAGGTCATGATGAACGACCCCAAGTATTTGCGCGCCGAGAGCATCCTGGCCGCGTTTTCCCAGGCGGGGGCCGCGGTGGGCGTGGTGACGGCGAAGGACAAGCTCCGCCGGCTGCTCGGCGAAGGGCTGCGGCTCGGCCCGGAGGGCTCGGCGGTGTGCTTCTCGTCCGAGCGGGCCGCCGAGACGACGCGCGCGGAGCACGGCCTCGACGGCGCCGCGGCCTGGCTGGGCCGGCCGGTGCCGTCGGTGTACAGCGCCGAGCTGTCCGAGTTCGTCTTCGCGGCAGGCGTCAAGCTGATGGAGACGCGGCGGCCCGACCTGCTCTACCTCTCGACCACCGATTACGTCCAGCACAAGCATGCGCCGGGAACGCGAGACGCCAATGCCTTCTATCAGATGATGGACGGCTACCTCGCGCGCCTGGACGGCCTCGGGGCGACGGTGGCGCTCACCGCCGACCACGGCATGAACGGCAAGACCGACGCGGCGGGGCGGCCGCAGGTGATCTACCTTCAGGATCTGCTCGACGGCTGGATCGGCGCGGGCCGGGCGCGCGTCATCCTGCCCATCACCGATCCCTACGTCGTGCACCACGGCGCGCTGGGCTCGTTCGCCACCGTGCACCTGGCGGGCGGCGCCGACATCGGCGGGTGCATCGGGCGCATCGCCGCCATCCCCGGCATGGAGGTCGTGCTCGACCGTGACGAGGCCTGCCGGCGCTTCGAGCTGCCCAAGGACCGGATGGGCGATGTGGTGGCGGTCTCGCGGCGCGATTGGGTGATCGGGACCAGCGAGGCCCGGCACGACCTCTCGGGACTCGACGCGCCCCTCCGCTCCCATGGCGGCCTCAGCGAGCAGCGGGTGCCCCTCATCGTGAGCCGCCCCTCGCCCACCCTGGCCGCCGACGCGCGCCTGCGGAACTTCGACATCTACGACGTGGCGTTGAACCACGCCGTCTGAGGAGCGCGATCATGGCCGATCTGCGCCGGGAGAGCATGCGCATCGCCGGAGAGCACGTGGGAGGCGGTGAGCGCGTGATCGAGGTGGGGAACCCGTGGACCGGCGCGGTGGTGGGGACGGTGCCCAAGGGCAGCGTCGCCGACGTCCGGCGCGCCTTCGCGGCGGCGCGGGCCTTCCGCTCGCCCCTCTCCCGCCACGAGCGGTCGCTCATCCTGAACCGCGCCGCCGAGCGCCTCGCGGCCCGCCGTGAGGAGATCGCCGACCTCATCACCGCCGAGTCGGGCCTCTGCAAGAAGGACACGCTCTACGAGGTGGGCCGGGCTTGCGACGTGTTCACCTTCGCCGCCCACGCCGCGCTCACGGACGACAGCCAGACCTTCTCCTGCGACGTGAGCGCGCACGGCCGCCGCCGGCGCATCCACACCCAGCGGGAGCCGCTGCGCGCGATCAGCGCCATCACCCCGTTCAACCACCCGCTGAACCAGGTGGCCCACAAGGTGGCACCGTCCATCGCGACCAACAACACGATGGTGCTCAAGCCGTCGGAGAAGACCCCCCTCACGGCGTTGCTGCTCGCCGACGTGCTCTACGACGTGGGCCTGCCGCCTGCGATGCTCTCGGTGGTCACCGGCGACCCACGCGAGATCGCCGACGAGATGATCACCAACCCCGATTCCGAGCTGATCACGTTCACGGGCGGGGTAGAGGTGGGGAAGTACATCGCTTCGAGGATGGGCTATCGCCGCAAGCACGGCGATCCCATGGATCCCACTGTGGACATGGGCACCGTGATCGACGAAGCCGCCGCCGTGCGCTTCCAGTCGCTCGCGGACGATGCCATCGGGCGCGGGGCGCGGCTGCTCTACGGCAACGAGCGCCGGGGCGCCCTCTACAGCCCCACCGTGCTCGACCGCGTGCCGTCCGATTGCGAGCTGGTGGCGCGCGAGACCTTCGGGCCGGTGGCGCCGGTGATCCGCTTCGGCGAGATCGAGGAGGCCATCCGCATCGCCAACTCGACTCCATACGGGCTGTCCTCCGCGGTCTGCACCAATCGTCTCGACTGGATCACGCGCTTCGTGAACGGGCTCGAGGTGGGCACCGTGAACGTGCGCGAGGTGCCGGGCTATCGTCTCGAGAGCTCGCCCTTCGGCGGCATCAAGGATTCGGGGCTCGGCTACAAGGAAGGCGTGCTCGAGGCCATGAAGAGCTTTACCAACGTGAAGACGTACTCGCTGCCCTGGGCCTGAGCGCCGCCGTCCCGTGCCGGTTCCCAGCCACGCGCGCGCGGTGATCATCGGCGGGGGGATCATCGGAACCTCCGTCGCCTACCATCTCACCAAGCTCGGCTGGAGCGAGGTCGTGCTGCTGGAGCAGGGCAGCCTGTCGGGCGGGACGACGTGGCACGCTGCCGGCCTGGTGGGCCAGCTGCGCTCCTCCGCCAACTTCACCCGCCTCATCCGCTATAGCGCCGAGCTCTACGAGCGGCTGGAGGCGGAGACCGGCAAGGCCACCGGCTTCCGGCGCTGCGGCAGCCTGTCGGTCGCGCGCACCGAAGAGCGCATGGTCCAGCTCCGGCGCAACGCCTCGATGGCGCGCGGCTTCGGCATCGAGGCGCACGTGATCGGTCTCGACGAGGCGAAGCGGCGCTACCCGCTGCTGCGCACCGACGACCTGGTGGGCGCGGTGTGGATCCCCAGCGACGGGAAGGGCAATCCGGCCGATATCACGCAGGCGCTCGCCGCGGGGGCCCGCGCCGGCGGGGCCCGGGTGCTCGAGAAGGTGCGGGTCACCGGCATCACCCTCCGCGACGGCGCCGTGGCAGGCGTGGAGACGTCCGAGGGCGCCATCGCCACCGAGATCGTGGTCAACTGCGGGGGCATCTGGGCGCGCGAGCTGGGGCGGATGAGCGGCGTGACGGTGCCGCTCCACGCCTGCGAGCACATGTACATGGTGACGGAGCCCATCCCCGGCGTGGCCCCCGACCTGCCGGTGATGCGGGATCCCGACGGCCACATCTACTTCAAGGAAGAGGTGGGCGGCATCCTCATGGGCGGCTTCGATCCCTGGGCCAAGCCCTGGGGCATGAGCGGGATTCCCGCGGACTTCTCGTTCGGCACCCTCCCCGAGGACTGGGACAAGTTCGAGATCCTCATGAAGAACGCCATCCAGCGCGTGCCCGCGCTCGAGACGGCGCCAGTGCGGCTGCTCATGAACGGGCCCGAGAGCTTCACGCCGGACAACTACTTCATCGTCGGCGAGGCCCCCGAGGTGCGGCGGTACTACGTGGGCGCCGGCTTTTGCTCGGGCGGCATCGCGGCCGCGGGCGGCGCCGGGCAGGCCCTCGCCCAGTGGATCGCCGACGACGCGGCGCCGATGGATCTCTCCCGCGCGGACATTCGTCGCTTCGCGCCTTTTCACGCGGACCCCACCTTCCTCCGGGCGCGGGCCAGCGAGGGGGTGGGCGTCCACTACTTCATCGCCTTTCCCAACCGCGAGCTCACCAGCGGCCGCGGGCTGCGCCGCTCGCCGCTCTACGATCGCCTCGCCGCCAAGGGCGCCTGCTTCGGGGCCAAAATGGGCTGGGAGCGGGCCAACTGGTTCGCGCCCCCGGGCGTCGCGCCGGAGACCGCCTATTCCTTTGGACGTCAGAACTGGTTCCCGTACGCGGCGGCCGAGCATCGCGCCGCGCGCGAGACGGTAGCCCTGTTCGACCAGACCTCGTTCGGCAAGCTGCTGCTGCAGGGGCGCGACGCGGAGCGGGTGCTCCAGCGGCTCTGCGTCAACGACGTGGCGGTTGCCCCGGGGCGCATCGTCTACACGGGTCTGCTCAACGAGCGCGGCGGCTACGAGAGCGACCTCACGGTGGCGCGGCTGTCCGGCGACTGTTACCAGATCATCACCGGTGCCGCCCAGATCACGCGCGACGCGCACTGGATCCGGAGCCACATCGGCGCCGGCGTGCGGGCCACCCTCACCGACGTCACCGGCGCGTGGGCGGTGCTCGGGCTGATGGGGCCGCGCGCGCGCGCGCTGCTCGGGGCCGTCTCCGGCGCGGCGCTGGATAATGCCGCGTTCCCCTTCGGGACCATCGCCGATCTTGCGATGGCCGGTGCCCCGGTGCGCGCCGCCCGCATCACGTATGTCGGCGAGCTGGGCTGGGAGCTCTACGTGCCGGTGGAGTTCGCGGCCACCGTCTACGAGGCGCTCGCGCGTGCCGGTCGCGACCTCGGCCTGGTGGACGCGGGCTACTACGCTATGGATTCGCTCCGGATGGAGAAGGCGTATCGGGCGTGGGGACACGAGCTTACCAGCGACGACACGCCGCTCGAGGCCGGCCTCGGGTTCACGGTGGCGTGGGAGAAGCCGGAGGGCTTCCTGGGGCGCGACGCCCTCCTGCGGCAGCGGGACGCGCCGCTCACCAAGCGATTGATCACCTTCGTCCTGGACGACCCCGAGGCCTTGCCCTGGGGCGACGAGCCCATTCACCACGATGGCCGCATCGTGGGCTCGGTGACGTCCGCGGCGTACGGCCATACGATCGGACGCGCGGTGGCCCTGGGGTATGTCAGCGGGCCGGGCGCGGCGGACCCACGCGGAATCGCCGACGCCAAGTTCGAGCTGGAGATCGCGGACCGGCGCTTCGCCGCCCGCGGGAGCCTGCGTGCCCCGTACGATCCCGCGAGCCTGCGCGTGAAGAGCTAGTCGAGCGCGAGAGGAGACGCCGTCCCATGACCGACCGCCGCGCCGAGCCGTTCCTTCTGACCCCCGGGCCCCTCACGACGTCGCTGACGACGAAGCAGGCGATGCTGCGGGACTGGGGCTCGCGCGATCCCGAGTTCATGGCGCTGAACGCGCGCGTGCGGGAGCGGCTGGTCGCGCTCGCGGGCGGGCAGGGCACCCATGTCTGCGTGCCGCTGCAGGGAAGCGGCACCTTCATCGTGGAAGCGATGCTGGCCACCATGGTCCCGCCGGACGGGAAGCTTCTCGTCCTCGTCAACGGCGCGTACGGCAAGCGCATGGTCCGCATGTGCCAGTACCAGCGCCGCGCGTCCGTGGAGGTGGAAGTGCCGGAGGATCGCGCGGTGGATCCCGCCGCCCTGGACGTGGCCCTCGCGCGCGACGCCGCGATCACCCACGTCGCGGTGGTGCACTGCGAGACGACCTCGGGGGTGCTCAACCCGGTGGCGGAGGTCGCGGCGGTGGTTGCCCGCCACCGGCGCCGCCTGCTCGTCGACGCCATGAGCGGCTTCGGCGCCCTGCCCCTGGACGCGGCGCGCGTGCCCTTCGACGCCATGGTGGCCTCGGCCAACAAGTGCCTCGAGGGTGTGCCCGGCATGGGCTTCGCCGTGATCCGTCAGACCGCGCTGGAGGCCGCCAAGGGACACTGCGGCTCGCTGTCGCTGGACCTCCACGATCAGTGGGTCGCGATGGAGAAGACCGGACAGTGGCGGTTCACGCCGCCCACCCACGTCATCGCCGCCCTCGACCAGGCGCTGGCCGAGCATGCCGCGGAAGGGGGTGTCGAGGGCCGGGGCGCGCGGTATGCCCGCAATTGCGGCATCCTCGTGTCCGGCCTGCGGGCGATGGGCTTCGAGACCCTGCTGCCCGATGCCCTCCAGGCGCCCATCATCGTCACTGTCCGTATGCCGATTGATCCCGCGTTCGCCTTTCAGACCTTCTACGACCGGCTCGCCGAGCGCGGCTACGTGATCTATCCGGGCAAGCTCACCGTGGCCGACAGCTTCCGCATCGGCTGCATCGGGCGGCTCGGCGAGGCCGAGATGCGGGACGTGCTCGACGCCGTGCGCGACATCCTGCGGGAGATGGGTGTATCCCGGTGCGGACCCTCCTGAGCGCCCTTGCCCGGTTCTCGGAACCCCGCTAGAATCCCCCCCGCCTTGAAAAAGTCCACGCCCGCACGAGGCTCCGAGGCGGACGAGCTCGCGTCGCTGATCCGCAAGGGCGAGATCGACACCGTGCTCACCGTCTTCCCCGATCACCTCGGCCGTCTGATGGGCAAGAGAGTCGTCGGCCGATACTTCCTCGATCACGTCCTCGCCGATGGCGTGCACGCCTGCATCTATCTCTTCACGGTGGACATGGAGATGGAGCCGCTGCCCGGCTTCACCCTGACCTCGTGGGAGCGCGGCTACGGCGACATGAAGCTCGTGCCCGACATGGCCACGTGGCGGCGCATCCCATGGCTCAAGGGCACCGCGCTCGTCTTCTGCGACGTCTACACCGAGGAGGGCGAGCCCATCGAGGAGGCGCCGCGTTGGGTGCTGCGCCGCCAGGTGGAGCAGGCGGCCAAGGCGGGTTACGTGGTGCAGACCGCGTCCGAGCTCGAGCTTTACCTCTTCCGCGAGTCCTTCGACGAGGCGCGCGCCAAGCGCTTCCACGGCCTCACCCCGGTGTCCGGCTATCGCGAGGACTACCACATCCTCCAGACGAGCAAGGAGGAAGGGCTAGTCCAGGCCATCCGCAACGGCATGGAAGGGGCTGGCGTGCCGGTGGAGTTCTCCAAGGGCGAATGGGGCAAGGGGCAGGAGGAGATCAACCTCCGCTACGCGCCCGCCCTGGAGATGGCCGATCGCCACGTGCTCTACAAGCACGGGGTCAAGGAGATCGCCTGGCAGCAGGGCGCCTCCGTCACCTTCATGGCCAAGTACGACATGGGCGCGGCGGGCTCCTCGTGCCACATCCATTCCTCGCTGTGGGACAGGCGGTCGGGCAAGGCGCTGTTCGCGGGCCGTGACCGGCAGGGGAGCCTGCTGTTCCAGCAGTGGCTGGCCGGCCAGATGGCGATGGCCCGCGACTTCGCCCTGCTCTACGCGCCGACCGTGAACTCCTACAAGCGCTATCAGGCCGGCTCCTTCGCGCCCACGCGCATCGCGGCGGGCTGGGACAACCGCACCTGCGGCTTCCGCATCTGCGGCGAGGGCTCGGGCTTTCGCGTGGAGAACCGCATTCCCGGCGCCGACGCCAACCCGTATCTGGCCTTCGCCGCCACCATCGCCGCGGGCCTGCACGGCATCGACAAGCGGCTGAAGGGGCCCAAGCCCTATACCGGCAATGCCTACGAGGACCCGAAGCTCGCCCAGGTACCGAACACGTTCCGGGAGGCCCTCGACACGCTGACGGGCTCCCGCGTGGCGCGTGACGCCTTCGGCCCGAAGGTGGTCGAGCACTACCTGCGGCTCGGCCGCCTCGAGCAGCAGGCCTTCGACCAGGTCGTCACCGACTGGGAGCTCGCGCGCCACTTCGAGCGCATCTAGATGCCAGGAAGACTCAATGGGAAGGTGGCCCTCATCACCGGCGCCGGCATGGGCATGGGCCGCGAGGCCTCGGTCCTCTTTGCCGCCGAGGGCGCGCGCATCGTGGTGTGCGACATCAACGACAAGGCGGCGAAGGAGACCGTCGCCCTCGTGGAGCAGGCGGGGGGCCAGGCGGTGGCGGCGGTGGGCGACGTCGCCGTGGAAGCCGACGTCGCGCGCATGGTGGACGCGGGGGTGCGCGCCTTCGGGGCGCTCCACGTGCTCTACAACAACGCGGGGGTCCTGTGGAAGGACAAGGACCGCTCGGTGCTCGAGACCGACGGCGCCCAGTGGGACCGCGTGATGGCGATCAACCTCAAGTCGGTGTTCTGGGTGACCAAACACGGCATCCCGCACCTGCGCGCGGCGGGCGGGGGCTCCATCATCCTCGTAGGCTCGGTGTCCGCGCTGGCCGGCTTCACGCGCGCGCAGGATGCCTACACCGCCGCCAAGGGCGCCCTCATCTCGCTGAACAAGTCCCTCGCCATCCAGTTCGCCAAGGACAATATCCGCTCCAACGTCATCCATCCCGGCATCGTCGAGACGCCGCTCCAGGCCCCGTATCTCACCGACGAGCTGCGGGCCGAGTTCCGGACGGGTATCCCGCTGGGCCGCATCGGCCAGCCTCGCGACATCGCCAACGCGGCGCTCTTCCTGGCTTCCGACGAGTCGGGGTTCATGACGGGCGCCGAGATGATCGTGGACGGGGGCTTCATGGCCCAGTAACAAAGCAATCGGTATGGTAGTCTCGGGCAGCCCCCATCCGGACTAGCCCAAGGAGGCATGCATGCTGAAGCGTCCCATGTGGTTCGCGGCCCTTCTCGCCGTCGCCGTTGCCGCGTTCGTCGCCGCGCCCGTCGCCGCCCAGAAGCAGGTCGTGGTGGTGTACACCGCCATCGAGAACGAGCAGGTCACGGACTACATGAAGGCGTTGAACAAGACCCACCCGAACCTCGACGTCAAGATGCTCCGCCTGTCCACCGGGGACATCGCCGCCCGGTTCGCGGCCGAGAAGGACAACATGCAGGCCGACGTGATCTGGGGAGTGGCGGCCACCAACCTCCTCGTGTTCAAGAACATGGGGCTGCTCGAGCCGTACGCCCCGAAGGGGCTTGAGCGGATTCAGCCGCTGTTCCGCGACAAGGCCAATCCGCCGTCCTGGGTGGGCATCGACATCTACATGTCGGCCTTCTGCTTCAACACCGACGTCGGGAAGAAGAACAATCTGCCCAAGCCGGAGTCGTGGGCCGACCTCACCAAGCCCGTCTACAAGGGTCACGTCGTGATGCCGAACCCCGCCAGCTCGGGGACGGGCTATCTCTCGGTCGCCTCCATCCTGCAGCGCATGGGCGAGGCGGAGGGCTGGAAGTATCTCGACGCGCTGAACGTCAACATCGCCGAGTACACGAAGTCCGGCTCCAAGCCCTGCAAGGACGCGGCGGCCGGGGAGCGGGGGGTCGGCGTGTCGTTCGAGTACGTGGCGCTCGAGATGAAGAAGAAGGGGAGCCCGGTGGAGATGGTGCTGCCCAAGGAGGGATCGGGCTACGAGATGGAGGCCAACGCCCTCACCAAGAAGGGCGCGAAGAACCCCGGCGCCAAGCAGTTCCTGGACTGGGCGGCGAGCGACGAAGCGATGGCGCTCTACGCAAAATACTTCGCCGCGGTGGGCGTCGCCGGCTTCCCCGTGCCGGAAGGGCTGCCCAAGGACATCAGCAAGGTGGTCTTCCCCAACGACTTCGACTGGTCGGCGAAGAACCGCGAACGGATCCTCGCCGAATGGAGCAAGCGGTACGCGAAGTAGCTTGATGCGCCGCGCCGCGGCCGCGTCCTCGCCTCCGGGCGGCGCGGCCGCCGCGCTCGATCTATCCGCCGGTCTCGCCCGGCTCGGCTACCCGAGCTTCCGTCCCGGCCAGCGCGAGGCCATCGAGATCCTGCTCGCCGAGGGCCGCCTGCTCCTCGTTGCGCCGACCGGCGGCGGCAAGAGCCTCACCTATCAGCTCCCCGCCACTCTGCTGCCGGGGACGAGCCTGATCATCTCGCCTCTGGTGTCGCTCATGCACGACCAGGTCGCCGCCCTCACCGCGCGGGGGATGGAGGCAACCTATCTCGCCGCCACGCTCAGCGCCGACGAGCTCCGCGCCCGCATGCGGGGGCTCGCCGCGGGCGCCTTTCGCCTCGTCTACGTCGCGCCGGAGCGGCTCGGCTTCCCCGGCTTCCGCTCCCTGCTGCGGGACCTCGCGTGTCCGCTGGTGGCGGTGGACGAGGCCCACTGCATCAGCGAATGGGGGCACGACTTCCGCCCGGAGTATCTCGAGATCGGCGCGCTGCTCGCCGACCTGCCGCGGGCTGCTGTGCTCGCGTGCACCGCCACCGCGACCCCGGTGGTCCGCGACGAGATCCTGTCGCGCCTCGGCCTTCCCGCCGACACCCGTCAGCTCGTCCGCGGCTTCGCCCGCCCCAACCTGGGACTGCGCGCGGCGTCGGTGAGCGGCGGCCGCGAGCGCGACCGGCTGGTCGACGGCGTCCTCGCCGAGACGCTCGGGCGGCCGGGGGCGGGGAGCGGGACGGCCATCGTGTACGCGCCGACGCGGAAATCCGCGGAGGAGGAGGCGGCCCGGCTCGGCGGCGAAGGCTGGCGGGCGGAGGTTTACCATGCCGGACTTGCCGGGGCCACGCGCGAACGCGCCCAGCGCGCATTCGCCACGGGGAAGGCCGAGATCGTGGTTGCCACCAATGCCTTCGGCATGGGCATCGACCGCGGCGACGTGCGCGCGGTGGTGCACCTGGCGCCGCCTGGATCCGTCGAGGCCTACTACCAGGAAGTCGGGCGCGCCGGGCGCGACGGCGAGCCCGCGGTGGGGCTGCTGCTGATGTCCGCTCGCGATCTGCCTCTGCGTCGCGCGCTGCTGGAGCGCGGCGCCGAGGACGGCACCCTCCCCGCGCCCGAGGTGGTCGAGCACAAGTGGGGGCTCTTTCTCGAGCTGGTGCGCTGGGCCGAGGGTGGCGCCTGCCGGCACGACGCCATCCTCCGCTACTTCGGCGACGAGGCCGAGACCCTCCACGGCTGCGGGCGCTGCGACGTGTGTTTGGCCCTCGCCGACGCGGGCGGCCCCGTCTCCGCCCACGACGCGGAGGCGGCGACCCTCATCGTCCGCAAGGCCCTCTCCGGCGTCGCGCGCGTGCACGAACGCTTCGGGCTCGGCACCGCGGTGAAGCTGATTCGCGGCGAGGCCGATCCGCGCCTCGAGCGCGCCGGTCTCACCCGCGTCCCGACCTTCGGCAACCTGCGCGAGCACGGGGAAGAGTGGCTCGTCGCCGTGCTGCGACGCTGCGTGGCCGCGGGCTGGGTGAGCTTCACCGGCGGCGACCGGCCGGTGGTCGTGCTCACGGAGGACGGCCGCGCTGTGATGAAGGGCGAGCGCCCCGCGCGTCTGCTCCTGCCCCCGCTCGAGCGCCCGCGCCCGGCTTCGCGAGGGGACGGCGGAAAGCGGAGCCCCGCGGCCGCGCGGCCGGCCGCGCCCGCCGAGAGCGTCGACGAGTCCGCGGCGGCGGCGCTGTTCGAGGCGCTGCGCCGCCATCGCCTCACGCTGGCGCGTGCCGAGGGCGTCCCCCCGTTCGTCATCGCCAGCGATCGCACCCTCCGCGACATCGCCGCGATCCGACCGACGACGCTCGACGCGCTCCTGGGCGCGTACGGCATCGGGCAACACAAGGTCGACCGCTACGGCGCCGGCATCCTGGAGGTCGTCCGCTCCCTCGGCCCCGGAGGGGGAGCAGGCCGAGGTGCGGGGGAGCGATGACGGGCCAGACCGCCGCCCGCCCCGCCGCCGTCGCGCTGGAGGGGATCGCCAAGAAATTCGGCGTGTTCATCGCGCTCCGGGGGGTGAGCCTCTCCGTCGAGCCCGGCGAGTTCGTCTGCTTCCTCGGCCCTTCCGGCTGCGGGAAGACAACCCTCCTGCGCATCATCGCGGGGCTGGAGCGCCAGAACGCGGGCGTGGTGATGATGGCGGGGCGCGACGTCTCAGCCCTGCCGCCGTCCGAGCGCAACTACGGCATCGTCTTTCAGTCCTACGCGCTCTTTCCCAACCTCACCGTGGCCCGCAACGTGGGCTATGGGCTGGAGACGCGCAAGCTCGCCAGGGCGGAGATCGGCAGGAAGGTGGACGAGCTGCTCACGCTCGTGGGGCTTCGCCACCACCGCGACAAGTATCCCGCGCAGCTCTCGGGCGGCGAGCAGCAGCGGATCGCCCTCTGCCGGGCGCTGGCGCCGTCGCCGACCCTCCTGCTCCTCGACGAGCCGCTCTCCGCGCTGGACGCGCGCGTGCGCCAGTCGCTCCGGCACGAGATCCGGGCGCTGCAGCGCCGGCTCGGCATCACGACCATCATGGTCACGCACGATCAGGAAGAAGCCCTCGCCATGGCGGATCGTATCGTGGTGATGAACCACGGGGTCGTGGAGCAAGTGGGGCCCCCGGTCGAGGTGTACACACGCCCGCGCTCCCCCTTCGTGGCGCGCTTCGTGGGGCAGATGAACTTCCTCGCCGCCACCGCGGGCGCGCGGCCAGGCACCGCGCGGCTGGGCGGGACAGACATCAGCTATCTGCCCGCCCGGACGGACGAGACGCCGGCCCCGGCGGGCGAGGCCTTGACCCTGGCGATACGACCCGAGGAGATCGTGGTCGGACCGGCTGCCCAGGTGGCCCCCAACCGTGTCGTGACGCGCATCCGCTCCATCCAGTTCCTGGGCTCCTTCACGCGGCTGGTGCTGTCCCTGCCCGGGGACGGCGAGGCCGTCATCGAGTGCGACGTCGCCGCGAATTCCTTCGCCGAGCTGGGAGCGAAGGAGGGCGGCGAGCTGTCGCTGGCGCTCCGTCCCGACGCCCTGCGCGCGTTCCGGGCGGAGGGCTGACGCGGTGGCCCTGGTCTCTGCCGAGGCCACCGCCGCGCCGATCCCGGACGGGGTGGTGCGGCATCGGTTCGGGCGCGAGGATGCCGCGCGCTGGATGCTGGTGGCGGGCTTCGTCGTCGTGCTCTACCTCTTCATCGTGCTCCCCATGGGCAAGATCATCTGGCGGAGCCTGCTCGACAATGACGGACGCTGGATCGGGCTGGCCAACTACGCCCGCTACTTCGGCACCCCCGCCATCGCCGCGTCCATCACCAACAGCCTCTTCGTCGCGCTCCTGTCCATGGCGCTCACGGTCGGCCTCGCGTTCGGCTATGCCTATGCCCTCACGCGGACCCAGATACCGGGCAAGGGCTTCTTCCGCGTGATCGCGATGCTCCCGATCTTCGCGCCGTCCCTGGTCCAGGCTTTTGCGTTCGTCTACGTCTTCGGCAACAACGGCATCTTCACGCGCATGACCGGGTGGAACGTGGGGATCTACGGCGCCAAGGGCATCGTGTTCGCGGAGGTGTTCTACTGCTTCCCCCACGCCCTTCTCATCCTGATCGCCGCGCTGTCGGCCACCGACGCCCGGCTCTACGACGCTGCCCGCACGCTGGGCGCCTCGAATCTCAAAACGTTTCTCACCGTCACCCTGCCCGGCGTGAAGTTCGGCCTCGTGAGCGCCTGCTTCGTGGTGTTCACCACCGTGATCACGGACTTCGGCGCGCCCAAGGTGATCGGGGGCAAGTTCTCCGTCATGGCGACCGAGATCTACAACCAGGTCTCGGGGCAGCAGAACTTCACCATGGGCGCCACCGTCTCGGTGGTGCTGCTGGTCCCCGCCGTGCTCGCCTTCGTGGTGGACCGGATCGTCCAGCGGCGGCAGTACGCCCTGGTGACGGCCTCGTCACGGCCCCTGGTTCCCGCTCCCAGCCGTCTCGCCGACGGGGCCGCCCTCGCCTACTGCGCCGCCATCGCGGCGGTGATCGCGGGGATCTACCTCGTGATCCTGATCGCCTCGCTCGTCCACCGCTGGCCGTACAACATGGGGCTCACTCTCAAGCACTACGCGTTCGACACGGTGGGGGGCTACGCGCCGCTGTGGAACAGCGTGCACGTGTCGCTGTGGACGGCGGTGGTGGGCACGGTGTTGACCTTCGGCGGGGCCTACGTCGTGGAGAAGTGTCGGACGCTCGCGAGCGGGCCGCTCTATCTCCTGTCCATCCTGCCCGTGTCCATCCCCGGCATGGTGCTCGGCCTCGCCTACATCTTCACGTTCAACGCGCCGGACAGCCCCCTGAACCGCTTCTACGCCACTCTCGCCATCCTCGTCGTATCGAACGTCATCCACTACTTCACGGTGGGCTTCCTCACCGCCACCGCCTCTCTCAAGCAGATGGACGCCGAATTCGAGAACGTGTCCGCGTCGCTGGGCGTGCCCTTCTACCGAACGTTCTGGCGCGTGACGGTGCCCATCGCGCTGCCCACTATCGTGGCCATCAGCATGTACTTCTTTCTCAACGCCATGGTCACGCTGTCCGCGGTGGTCTTCCTCGTCGCGCCGGGGACCGAGCTCGCCGCGGTGGCGGTGCTCCTGATGGACGACGCCGGCGACACCGCGCAGGCGGCTGCGATGTCCGTGCTCATCATCGCCATCGGGCTCGCGGTGCGCCTCCTCTACTGGATCGCGATGAAGGGCGTCACCCGTCGAACGCAAGCCTGGACTCAGGCGGGCGCGGTGGCCGCCGCCGGAGGTCAGCCATGAGCGACGCCAGACGATCCCCCAGGGGCGTGGTCGACACCACGCCCCTTCGCGGTCGTTACTTCGAGGTCATGCAGGACACCGGGCGGAGCCAGACCGCGGTGATGACGATACCGCCCGGCGAGGACGCCGGCCCCGAGGAGGTCCATGTGGGGGACCAGATCATCTACGTCATCGAGGGCCGGGCCCGGGTGCGGGTCGGGGACGTCGAGGGCGAGGCCGGACCGGGCGCCTGCGTCATGATCCCCGCCGGTACCCGGCACCACCTGGAGAACCCGGGTACCGCGCCGCTCTTTTGCCTCACTATCTACGCGCCGCCCGTCTACTAGGAAAGGAGCGCCCCATGTCGCCGGCCGTCCGCACCGCCCTCATCACCGGCGCCGCCCGCGGGATCGGTCTCGCCATCGCCCGGCGCCTGGTCGCCGACGGCGTCCGCGTCGCCGTGCTCGACCTCGACCGCGAGGGGGCGGAGGCCGCCGCCAAGACGCTGGGGGCCGACGCGCTCGCCATCGCCGCGGACGTGACGCGCTCCGCCGAGGTGGACGCCGCCGTCGCCCAGGTCGCGCGGCGCTGGGGCCGCCTGGACGTCCTCGTGAACAATGCCGGGATCACCGGCCGCTCCTTCCCCATCTGGGAGCTGACCGACGAGGACTGGGCCCGCGTCATCGACGTGGACCTCGCGAGCGTCTTCTACGCGTGCCGCGCGGCCGTGAAGGTCATGCTGGGTCAGGGGAGCGGGCGCATCATCAATATCGCCTCCATCGCGGGCAAGGAGGGCAATCCCACCCTGGTGCCCTACTCGACCGCCAAGGCCGGCGTCATCGGGCTCACCAAGGCGCTGGCGAAGGAGGTGGCGACGCGCGGCATCTTCGTGAACGCGGTCGCGCCCGCGGTCATCGGCACCGAGTTGCTCGAGCAGATGGAGAAGAGCACGGTGGATCTCCTCGTCTCCAAGATCCCCATGGGCCGCGTGGGGCGGCCGGACGAGGTGGCGGCACTGGTGGCGTGGCTCGCCTCCGACGAGTGCTCGTTCAGCACCGGCGCGGTCTACGATCTGTCCGGCGGCCGGGCGACATACTGAGCCGCGTGCTCACCATCGACCGCGTGGGCGGCGGGGGGCTGGCGCTCGTCGCGCTCTGGATGCTCTGGGAGAGCCGCCGGCTGCCGCTGGGCTCGTGGCGCGATCCCGGCCCGGGAGCCATGCCCACCGCGCTGGCCCTGACGGCGCTCGCTCTGGCCGTGGCCATCATCGCCTCCGGTGGCGCCGCGGTGCGGCTCGAGGCGGCGGGATGGAGCCGCGCGCATCGCGCGCTGGTCATCGTGGGCGTGTGCGTGTTCCTCGCGATCGGGCTCGAGCGGCTCGGCTACCGGCCCACCGTGCTGGTGGCGCTGCTCTTCCTCGTCGGCGTGGTGGAGCGTCGCAGCCTCGTGACGACCGCGGTGTTCGCGGCCGCCGTCGCCTGGGGCTCCTTTTTCCTCTTCAACACGCTGTTGAGGGTCGCGCTTCCGCGCGGGCCTTTCGGGCTCTGACGGCGGAGCTGCGCATGCCGGAGACGCTTCAGAACCTGGCACTGGGCTTCGGGGTGGCGCTGCAGCCCGGCGTGCTGCTCTATGCCTTCGTGGGCTGCCTGATTGGCACCCTGGTGGGCGTCCTGCCCGGCGTGGGGCCGCTGGCCGGCATCAGCCTGCTGCTGCCCGCCACGTTCGGCCTGGACGCCACCCGCGCCATCGTTCTCCTCGCCGGCATCTACTACGGCGCGATGTATGGCGGCTCCACCACGTCCATCCTCATGCGCATTCCCGGGGAGGCGGCGTCGGTGATGACCTGCATCGACGGCTACGAGATGGCCCGCCGGGGGCGCGCGGGCGCCGCCCTCGCCATCGCCGCCGTCGGCTCCTTCGTGGCGGGGACGCTCTCGGTGGTGGCCCTCATGCTGCTGGCGCCGCCCCTGGCCAACTTCGCACTCCGCCTCGGGCCGCCCGAGAACTTCGCGCTGCTTCTTCTGGGGCTGCTCGTCCTCGCCTACATGAGTGGGGGATCGATGCTCAAGTCCCTCGCCATGGCGGCCCTGGGCCTCATGCTCGGGATGGTGGGCATCGATCCCATGTCGGGCTATTTCCGATTCGCGTACGGTGTCGTCGAGCTGGGCGACGGCATCGGCGTGGTGCCCCTCGCGGTGGGGCTCTTCGGCCTCGCCGAGGTGCTCGTCACCGCGGGCCAGGCCACGCCGCCGCTCGTGCAGCAGCCGCGCCTGCGCGAGCTGCTCCCGTCGCGGGAAGAGTGGCGCCAGTCGGCCGCACCCATCGGTCGCGGCACGCTCCTGGGGTTCCTGATCGGGATCATCCCGGGCTCGGCCCACATCATCGCGAGCTTCGTGTCGTACGCGGTGGAGCGACGGCTGTCCCGCCGGCCCGAGGAATTCGGCCGGGGCGCGGTGGCGGGTGTCGCCGGCCCCGAATCCGCCAACAATGCCGCCACCTCCGGCGCCTTCGTCCCCATGCTGGCGCTGGGCGTCCCCTCCGGGCCCATCCCGGCGGTGATGCTGGCGGCCCTGATGGTGCACGGCGTGTCGCCCGGGCCGCTCCTCATCCACCAGTCGCCCGGACTCTTCTGGGGCTTCATCGCGTCGATGTACGTGGGCAACCTCATGCTGCTCATCCTGAACCTTCCCCTCGTCGGACTCTTCGTCAACGTGCTGCGCGTGCCCTATGGGCTTCTCTATCCCGCCATCATCGTCTTCTGCGTGCTGGGAGTGTACGCGGTTAACGGCAGCATGGTGGACGTGTGGATCGCCGTCGCCATGGGTGGGCTCGGCTGGCTCCTCCGCATGCTGCAGTTCGAGACGGCGCCCATCGTCCTCGGCACCATCCTGGCGCCCCTGCTCGAGATGACGCTGCGCCAGTCGCTCGCCATGTCGGATGGCCACTACGGTATCTTCGTCACGCGGCCGCTCGCGGCGACCCTGCTCGCGGTGGGCGCGCTGCTGCTGCTTCTGGGGCTGCGCGCATGGATCGCGCGCGGGCCCGACTGGCGCGGGCGCGTCGCGCTCGCCGAGAAGGGAGATCACTCATGAGCCGCTTCGTCACCATCGTCCTCGTGCTCGCCGCCTGTCTCGCGGGACCGGCCGGCGTCGCCTTCGCCCAGGAGCCGTTCCCGTCGCGGCCGATCACGCTGGTGGCGCCGTTCCCGCCCGGCGGCGTGGCCGATCTTACCGCGCGTCCCGTCGCCGCCGCCCTCGAGCGCACGCTCAAGAACCCGGTGGGGGTCGTCAACAAGACCGGCGCCGCGGGCGCGGTCGGGATGCAGTTCGTGGCCACCAGCAAGCCCGACGGCTACACGTTGCTGCTCGCGCTCTCCAGCATCTCCATCATCCCGGAGGCGGACAAGCTGTTCGGGCGGCCCCCCGCCTTCACCGTCGATCAGTTCGCGCCCATCGCGCTGATCTCGGCGGACCCCACCATCCTCGTGGTCCGGACGGAAAGCTCCTGGAAGACGGCGAAGGAGTTCATCGAGGACGCGAGCAAGCGCCCGGGACAGATCTCGTACTCGTCGTCGGGGATCTACGGGACGCTCCACATGGCGATGGAGCTGCTCTCGCACGCGTCCGGGATCAAGCTGCGTCACGTACCCCACGCGGGCGCGGCCCCCGCGCTCACCGCTCTCCTCGGCGGCCACGTGGACGCCCTCGCCTCCGGTCCCGCGGTGGTGCTGCCCCACATCAAGTCGGGCAAGCTCCGCCCCCTCGCGGGCTGGGGCGAATCACGTGTCGCCGCGCTGCCCGAGGTGCCGACCTTCAAGGAGCTCGGGTATCCGGGGGCGGAGTTCTACATCTGGGCGGGCGTGTTTGCCCCCAAGGGCACGCCCGAGCCCGTGCTGAGCCGACTGCGGGAAGGCCTGCGGGCGGCGGTGGCCGATCCCGAGTTCAAGTCGGCCATGGACAAGATCGAGACGCCCATTGCGTTCAAGCAGGGCGAGGAGTTCGCCCGCTTCTTCGCCGCGGACGCCAAACGGCTCGCCGACGGCGTCCGCGCGGTAGGGAAGATCGAAGAGAAAAAGTAGGGCGAGCCGCAGCCGCAAGGCGAGGCGAGCGAACATGGTAGTGGTGCCGCGCGGAGCGCGGGGGCGAGCCGCAGCCGCAGGCGAGGCGAGCAAGGGACGGAAGCCACGGGCGCCGGGGCCTCCGGCGCCCGTGGGACCAAGCTGATCAGGCCGCGGACGTGACCAGCCCGGCCTTGCCCCTTCCCACTCCGCCTCGCTACCGCAAGAGCCGTGCCGGAACGAGAGTGGAGACGTGACGGCCACTTGGCCGGCCTGTTCCGATGGGCCCCGTCGAGATCGTAAGCCCCGCCGACACTCGGCGGGTTAGGGCCGCAGCCCCAGCCGCAGCGCGGCCGCCAGCAGGGCCACCTTGGAGACGGATTCGGTGATCCGGTCGTCGAGCGCCATGGCGACGGCCTCTCGCAGGGGGACGACGCGGCGCTCGAAGAACTCGTCGTCGTCGGAGGGGAGGGGATCGGCGATCAGCTCTTCGCCCAGGAAACAGTGCGCCTCCTCGTCGAGATAGGCGCTCGACGGATAGAAGCGGGTGAGAAAGGTGAGGCGGCCCGCGCGGTAGCCGCCTTCCTCGCGAAGCTCGCGCTGCGCGGCGTCCTCCGGGCGCTCGTCGGGCTGGGCCCCGCCGCCGGGCAGCTCCCACGAATCCGCGCGGGTGAGGTGGCGGAACTGCCGGACCAGGACGACGCGCTCCCGATCCACGAGCGGCACCACGCCCACGGTGGGTCCGACGTGGAGCACGGGATAGGCGCGCTCGACGCCGGTGGGCAGCAGCCACCGGTCTTCCCGTAGCGTGAGCTTGCCGAGGGCGCGCAGCGGGGTCGAGCGCAGGAACTGCCAGTGGCCGGACATGGGGGCGGTCCTCCTCGCGCCTGATCTTACGTGATAGCATCGACCCATGCCCACCGACCCCCACGAGGCCCTCATGTCCAAGCTGCTCCAGGCCATCGAGGTCTCGCTCCGTGCCACCCTGGCCTCGCGCGAGGCGGTGCAGGAGATTCTCAAGCGGGGCGCGGAGACCGGCATCTTCTTCGCGGGCGCGCGCAAGCCGGATGGCGGCGACGCCTTCGATCTGACCGAGCAGGACCGCGACTTCCTCCGCTCGCTGTCGATCCGTCCCGAGCCGCGCGGCTGACCCGATGCGCGGGCTGCTCCTCCTCGCGGCCGTGGTGGCGCTGGCGATCGCGCTGTGGCCGTTGCTGCGGAGCGCGATGGAGCGGATCCCCTGGCCGCAGCGGGACGGGACGACGTCCCGCGACGAGCTGGTGAAGGATCCGGTCTGCGGCACTTATGTCGTCCGCTCGCGCGCCATCCGCGACGAGGCCGGGGGACGGAGCGTCTACTTCTGTAGCCCGCGCTGCGCCGAGCGCTTCAGCGAGCGGGAGCGCCTGCGTTGAGGCTGGCGCTCTCCGGCGCCTGCGCGCCCGAATGGCCGCTCGAGGACGAGCTGGCGGCGGCCGCCGCCGCGGGGTACGAGGCGGTAGAGCTCTGGCTGCCCAAGCTCTGGGCGGTGCTCGAGCGCTCCGGACCCGACGCGGTGGCGGCCGCCCTCGAGCGTCATGCGCCTCGCGCCCGCCGCGCTGGCGCCCATCGCGGGCGCCACCTTCCGCGATCGCGCGGGGCTGGAAGCGGTGACGGCGGAGGTGCATGGGGCGGCCGTCCTCGCCCGCGTCTTCGGCGCGCCCTGGGTGATGGTGCAGCCCGGCGCGCGGCCCGACGGCGCCGACGAGCGCGACGCGCTCCGCGAGGGGCGTCACACCCTGGGCCAGCTTCGCTCTCGCCGCCGAGCGCTACGACGTGGGGCTCGCCATCTGCCAACTCGGCCATGCCTGGTCGTCCATCCGCACGGTGCGCGAGGCGGGGGACATCATCGAGGCGGTGGGCCGGAAGTCGCTCGGCCTGGCGCTGGACACCTTCCACATGCACCTCGCGGGCTCGCGGCCCGAGGACGTCGGCCATCTGCGCGCGCGCTGGATCGGGATCGTGCGCCTCGCCGACGCGCCCGCGGGAGAGCCCGAGCCGCTGCGCGACGCCCACCGCCTGCCCCCGGGCGAGGGCGTGATCCCGCTGGGCGAGATCGTGGCCCGAGTCCGGGCGCTCGGCGCGACGGAGGCGACGGTGGTGGTGGCCTAGCCCGCTGCCGAGCGGGCTCGGCGACGCGGCGGACTGGGCGAAGCGCCTGCGGGAGCGGGCGGCAGCGGTGCTCCGCGCCCCCGCCCCGGCCGGGCGCCGCTGAGCATGGCCTGGGATCTGCTCGTCTGTGATCTCGACGGCACCCTCGTCGGCAAGGCGGAGCCGCTCGATCCGGCGCTCGTCAAGGCGTTCCACCGCGCGCGCGAGCGCGGGCCTGCTGATCTCGCTCGCCACGGGACGCATGCCGCCGGGAGCCGAGCGTTTTCGCGATGAGCTCGGGATCACGGCGCCGTGCATCTTCTATAACGGCGCCCTCGTGCGCGACCACGAGGAGGGCCGTGATCTCTTCTCCGTCACCTTGCCGCGGGGCCTCCTGAGCCGCGCGTACGAGGTGTTCGCCAACGCGCCGATCCACCCGCTGTTCTATCGGGACGACCGGCTCTACTGCCTCGAGGAGACCTTCCCGGTGCTCGAGTACGCGGCGGAGCAGCACCTCCGCGTCGAGCCCATCCCCGACCCGGAGGACTTCCTCCGGCTGGGCGGCTTCGTGAAGAGCCTCTTCATCGGGCATCCCGCCACGCTGCCCCTGGTGCGCGGCGAGCTCGAGCCGGTGGCGAGGCCGGACGCGCGCCTCGTGATGACGCGCACGGACTATCTCGAGATGATTCCCGCGACCGCCTCCAAGGGAGTCGCGCTCCGTCATCTCTGCGAGCATCTGGGCGTCCCCCTGTCCCGGGTGATCGCGGTGGGCGACCAGGAGAACGACCTCGAGATGATCGAGGCCGCCGGTCTCGGCGTCGCCATGCCCGACGCGCCCGGAGCGCGTCCGCGCCGCCGCCGCCCGGGTGGCGCCGGCCCGCCGCGATGGCGGCCTCCTCGCCCTACTTCGCGAGCTCATGCCCGAGCATTTCGGTGACCGCCATGCCGCACTTGATTGGCGAGCCGCAGCCGAAGGCGAGGCGAGCGGATACATGGTGGGGTCCCGAGCGGAGCGAGGGCAGGCAGCCGAAGGCGAGGCGAGCGGATACATGACTGGACCCAGTCCAAAGGCGGCACCGGATCGTGGTCGTCGACGACGAGCCGGACATCGGGCGCATTCTCGCCTTGATCCTGCGCGGCGCGGGGTTCGAGGCGGAGGCATTCACGGGCGGGCGTGCCGCGCTCGCGGGCCTCGCCGCCGTGCCCGCCGACCTCGTGATCCTCGACGTGACGATGCCCGACCTCGACGGCTTCGAGACCCTCCGGCGCATCCGCGAGGCGCCCGCCACCGCACGGCTGCCCGTTATCATGCTCACCGCGAACGCCGCCGCGGACGACCGGATGCGCGCGGAGAACCTCGGCGCCGACGACTTCATCGCCAAGCCGTTCGAGCCCGCCGACGCGCTGGCGCGCGTGCGCGCGCTCCTCGACGCGCGAGGGCTGACCCGACCCAGGGAGGCCATGATGCCGCGAGTGCGCGAGATCGAGGACGACGGGGGCGATCCCATCCTGAAGGACCTCTTCGCGAAGGAGCGCGAGGTCTTCGGATACCTGCTCAACCCTACCAAGGTGCTCGCCCACACGCCGATCATCCTCCGGGCGGCCAAGCAGCTGAGCGCGGCGGTCGAGAAGTCGGGCCTCCTGCCCGCGGGGCTTCTGCCGCTGATCTACCTGCGGGTCGCCCTCATCAACGGCTGCCCGTTCTGAATTGACATCAATGCATCCCGGGGGATGCAGGCGGGGGCGACGGACGAGAAGATTCAGGCGCTGCCGGTCTGGCGGGACAGCGCGCTCTTCTCGCCGCTCGAGCGCGACGCCCTCGACTACGCCGAGAAGATGACGCTGACGGGCGAGAAGGTGACGGACGAGCTCCACGCACGGCTCCGGGCGCACTTCACCGAGGCCCAGATCGTGGAGCTCACGGCGGCGGTGGCGCTGGAGAACTTCCGATCGAAGTTCAATCCGGCGCTGGGGATCGAGGCGCAGGGCTTCTGCATGCTCAGGTAGCGGTGCGCTGGGATCAGGTTCGGAGGTGAAATGGAGCGAATAGGACGCGTCGAATTCATCACGCTGCTTGCAGGAGCGGGAGCCGCCGCCGCGTATCCGGTGCCACTGCACGCGCAGCAGACGGCGCTGCCGGTGGTCGGCGTCCTCAACATGCAGACGGCGGATTCGGAAACCACTCAGCTGGCGGGAATTCGCCAGGGGTTGAAAGAGACCGGCTTTGTCGAAGGACAGAATGTGGCCTTCGACCTTCGCTTTGCCGAGGGCCGCAATGATCGCTTGCCGACTCTGGCGGCGGAGTTGGTCAGCCGCCGCGTCAATCTGATCGTGGCCAATACGACTCCGCCGGCAATCGCGGCCAAGGCGGCAACCTCGACAATTCCGATCGTGTTCGTGTTTGGCGCAGATCCGGTGGAGTTGGGTCTCGTCGGAAGCTTCAACCGCCCGGGCGCCAACATCACGGGCGTGGCCTTTCTTGTAAATAAGCTCGTGGCAAAGCGCTTCGAGCTCCTTTCTGAAGTGACGCCGAAGACCGTCCCGATCGGCATGCTCTTCGATCCACACAATCCGAATGCTGCGTCCGACGTGAAAAACACGCAAGCCGCGGCGAATGCGCTTGGACGCGGACTCGTTCTCGTGAAGGCGGCGAGTCAGAACGAGCTCGACGCCGCCTTCACCACGCTGGCGCACAATCGGGTCGGTGCGCTGTTTGTCGCGCCCAACGCCAATTTCCGGATCTGGCGGAATCGGCTGCTGGAGCTCGTCGCACAGCATCGGCTGCCGTCGAGCTATTCAAGTCGCGACTTCGTGCGAGCCGGCGGCCTGATGAGCTATGGACCCGACCAGGCCGATGCATATCGCCTGGCCGGCATCTATGCAGGGCGGGTTCTCAAGGGTGAGAAGCCGGCCGAACTGCCGGTCGTACAGCCCACCACATTCGACTTTGTGTTCAACGTGAAGACCGCGAAGATACTGGGTCTCGCGATCCCGCCGACACTGCTCACTATCGCCACCGAGGTGATCGAGTGACGCTCGCGCGCATTCTAACCGCGCCGTGCCTCAAGCGGCCATATCGACCGTGCTAACATTCTGCGCGCAGGGACGCGCACGATCGTCAAGGCGAGGCGTGCTCAGGGAGGGAAAACCATGAACGCGACGGCGGCGGTGCTCTACGACGTGAAGAAGCCGGTGGTGGTGGAGTCGGTGGAGCTCACTGGATCCGGGGCCGCACGAGGTGCGCGTGCGCTTCGCCGCCAACGGCGTCTGCCACAGCGACTACCACGTGATCAACGGCGACTACCCGCACCCGCTCCCGGTGGTCCTCGGGCACGAGGCCTCCGGCGTGGTGGAGGCGGTGGGCGCCGGCGTCGAGTCCGTCAAGGTCGGCGACCATGTCTGCTCCTCGTATATCCCCTCCTGCGGCAAGTGCTGGTACTGCGCCAACGGGCGGCCCACCCTCTGCGCGCTCCGCGACAAGCCGCGCTGGTTCCTCCTCGACGGGACGACGCGCCTTCGCAAGAACGGGCAGCCGCTGCATCACTTCCTCGGGGTGGCGGGCTACGCCACCCACGGCGTGCTGATGGAGGAGAGCGTGATCCCGATTCGCCGCGACGTGCCGCTCGACGTGGCGTGCCTGGTGAGCTGCGGCGTGCTCGCGGGCGCGGGGCCCGTGCTCAACGCGGCCAAGGTGCCGGCGGGCGCGAGCGTGGCGGTGTTCGGTTGCGGCGGCGTGGGGCTCAACACCATACAGGCCGCGCGCCTGGTGGGGGCGGGGAAGGTGATCGCGGTGGATCTGTCGCGCAAGAAGCTGGGCTGGGCGGAGGAGTTCGGCGCTACCCACGTGGTCGACGCCTCCAGCGAGGATCCGGTGGCGCGCGTGGTCGAGATCGCCGGCCGCGGCGGGGTGGACTACGCGTTCGAGGTGGTGGGGACGCAGAAGACGGTGGAGCAGGCCCTGGCCGCGACGCATCGCGGCGGCATGGCGGTGGTCGTGGGAGTCTGCCCGTCGGGGACGCGCCTGTCCATCGACCCCACCATGTTCCTGCAGCAGCGCATCCTCACCGGCACCTCGTTCGGGGGCGGCCATCAGCGGACCGACGTGCCCCTGCTGCTCGATCTCTTCATGGACGGCAAGTACAAGCTCGCTCGAGCTCATCAGCCGGCGCATGCCGCTGGCCGAGCTCAACCAGGCCTTCGAGCTCATGCTCCAGGGGGAAGTGAAGCGTAGCGTGATCGTCTACGAGTGAGCGGAGGACAGCCGCTCGCGGCGCTCCGGGCGCGCTGGACGATCCCGCTCGCGATGTTCGTGGGCAGCTTCGCGTGGTCGTTCGTCTTCGTGAGCCTGCCCTTCTACATCCACCGGATCAGCACGCTCGACGAGGCGTCCACGCTCCGCTGGACGGGCTGGATCCTCGGGGTGAGCTCCCTCGTCACCGTCGTCACCGCGCCGCTGTCAGGGCGGCTCGCCGGGCGGGGCGATCCCAAGGCCTTCTACATGCTGGTGCAGCTGCTGCAGGGCGTGGGCTTCCTCTTGATGGCGCTGGCGCGCACCCTGCCGCAGATGCTGGGCGCCCGCGTGCTGTTGGGGCTCATGGGGGCCTCCTCCACGTTCGCCTTCATCATGGCGGGCCGGCGCGCGGGGGGCGACGTGCGCCGCGACGTGTCCGCGATCCAGTCGGGCATGACGCTCGGGCAGGTGCTCGGCCCGCCCCTCGGCGCGGTGTTCGCCTCGCGCGTCGGCTTTCAGGAGTCCTTCATCCTCGGCGGGGTGCTCCTGTGGGGCTGCTGCGTGCTGGTGGGCTTCGGCGTGCCCGACGGCGCCGGGCGGGCGGCGGCGGAGACACGGGCGAGCCGCACCTCCATCGCCGAGGTGGCGACGGTCTGTCTCCTCGTGCTCGTGGCCTCGACGCAGATCTTCTTTCTCACCGCCATCCTCCCGCAGGTGCTCCCGCCCCTGGGCGTGCGCGCCCGACGACACGCTCGAGGTGGGCGGCCTCGTCATCTTCGTCACCGGCCTCGCCGCGGCGCTGGGGTCGGTGCTCGCGCCCCGCCTCGGCGAGCTCGTGGGTGACCGCCGCGCCATCGTCTGGTTCCTCGGCGCCTCCTCGCTCCTCCTCGCCGCCCAGGCGGCGGCGCCCGAGCTGTGGACCTTCGGCATCCTGCGATTCCTCCAGGTGCTCTGCATCGCGCCCATCTTCCCGCTCTCGGTGGCGGCCATCGCCCAGCGCTCGTCGGGCACCGCCATCGGCTTCGTCAACTCGTCGCGGATCGGCGCCGCGTTCCTGGGGCCGGTGGTCGCAACGACGCTCCTCACCGTCGCTCCCGTCTGGGCGGTGTACGTGACCCTGGGAGCGGTCGGGCTGGCGGTGGTGCCGGTGCTTGCTCCGCGCCTTCGGCGGCCGGGGCCCGGCCGAGGCGGTGCGGGTGTGAGCGACGGGCGCGTGGTGCGTGTCTCCGAGGTGCGCATGGAGGGGGTGGGGAAGCGCCTCGACGGCGCGTGGGTGCTGCGGGACGTGTCCGTGTCCGTGCTGCCCGGCGAGCTCTACACGCTGCTCGGCGCCCCCGGCAGCGGCAAGACCACGCTCCTGCGCATGCTCGCCGGCTTCACGCGGCCCGACGCCGGCCGCATCGTGGTGGACGACGCGCCCATCGACGCGGTGCCGCCGCAGGAGCGCGGCATCGGCATGGTGTTCACGGGCTACGCGCTGTGGCCCCACATGACGGTGGGCGACAACGTGGCCCTCGGGCTGCGCCAGCGGGGCGTGCGCGGCGATGCGCTCGCGCGCCAGGTGGCGGCCGCCCTCGAGCGCGTCGGGCTCGCCGGCTTCGAGCGCCGGCGCCCCGCCGAGCTCCACGGCGCGGAGCCCCTGCGCGCCGCGCTCGCGCGCGCGCTCGCGCTCGAGCCGCGGCTGCTCTTGCTCGACGAGCCGCTGGGCCCCCTCGATCCCTCGCTGCGCGACGCGATGCGCGTCGAGCTGGGGCGGCTGCACCAGGAGGCGGGCATCACGACCCTCCACGCGACCCGCGACGCCCGCCGAAGCCCTGGCGCTGTCCACCCGCATCGCCGTGCTGGCGGGCGGCCGTCTCGCCCAGGAGGGCCGGCCGGAGGAGGTCTACTGGCGGCCGCGCTCCCGCTTCGTCGCGGAGATCGTGGGCGGCGCCAACCTCGTGCCTGTCCGCGTGCTCGAGCTGCGCGAGATGGGCGTGCTCGTGGAGACCGACGGGGGCGCGCGCGTGCCGGTGGGCCACGGCGGCCGCGCGTGGAGCGTGGGCGCGCGCGGTCTGCTCTGCCTCCGGCCGGAGGCCCTCCGCATCGACGAGGCGGCGCTGGTGCCGGGCGGCATCGCAGGCACCGTGGAGGGCTATGTCTTCGAGGGCGGCCGCGCGCGCTACGACGTTGCCATTCCCGGCGCGCTCGTGCGCGTCGAGATGCTCACCTCCGCGCTCGCCGGGCCGCGGGTTCAAGCCCGGCGACCGCGTCAAGGTCGAGGTGTCACCGGAGACCTCGATCCTCCTCCCCGCGGAGTAGTGGTATGGTGGGCGGGACTCGATCCCAAGGAGGCTGACCCGATGGCCAAGGACATCAAGCCGGCCGAGCTCAAGCGGCGCCTCGACGCGCACGAGCCCATCGTGCTCCTCGACGTTCGCGACGGCTGGGAGACCGCGCTCGCCCGGATCGACAACGCCACGCACATCCCGATGGAAGAGCTGGAGCACCGCACCGCCGAGCTCGACCCGAAGGACGAGATCGTCGTCATCTGCCATCACGGGGTCCGCAGCGCGGCGGTGGCGGACTATCTCGGCGACGCCGGCTTTCGCGCGCGTCTGGAACCTCGCCGGCGGCATCGATCAGTGGGCGCGCTCGGTGGACCGCGGGATGAAGCGCTACTGATGGACGGGCGGGTCCGGGTCGAACAGCGCGACGGCTGCGCCTGGGTGACCCTGGACCGGCCGCCGCTGAACCTCCTCGAGCCCGGGCTGATCCGCGTGCTCCGCGACACCTTCCTCGGCCTCGCGCGCGACGCCGGGGTGCGGGCGGCGGTGGTGACGGGCGCGGGCCGCGCGACCTGCGCGGGCATGCAGATGCAGGTGCTGCGCGATCTCGATCCCGCGAGCGCGAAGGCGCTCATCGGCGGCCTCCACGACGCCATCCACGCCGTGCACGAGGCGCCGTTCCCCACCATCTGCATGGTCAACGGCGCCTGCCTGGGCGCAGGGCTTCGAGCTGGCGATGGCCTGCGACATGCGCGTGGCCGCGACCGGCGCCCTGCTCGGGCTGCCGGAGATCCGCGTGGGGATTCCCTCGGTGATCGAGGCCGCGCTCCTGCCCGCGCTGGTGGGCCCGGGGCGCGCCGCGGAGATCCTGCTCGTCGGCGCGCCGGTCATCCGCCGCGCAGGCGCTCGAGTGGGGCCTGGTCAACCGCGTGTCGCCGCCCGAGTCCCTCGCCGCCACCACCGAGGCCGTCGTCGACTCCATCCTCGAGTGCGCGCCCTCCGCGGTCCGCCTGCAGAAGGAGCTCATCGTCCGGTGGCGCAACACCGACCTGCGAACGGCCATCGAGTCGGGCATCAATGCCTTCGCCCAGTCCTATGCCACCGGCGAGCCGCGCGAGGCCTTGAGCGCCTACCTCGAGAAGCGCAAGCCGCGCTTCGCCTGACGAGCTCACTCCGCGCCGTGGCCCGGCCGATCCGCGCCGTCACCGTGGACTTCTGGGGCACGCTCGTCTTCGAGGGCCCCCGCGCCGACGACCGCTACCGCGAGCGGCGCCTCGCCGACTTCGCCACGATACTGGGCCGCGCGGGGTTCCGCGTGTCGCCGGCGGAGCTCGGCCGGGGCTACGAGCAATCGGGGCGCGAGCTGACGTGGGTGTGGTCGGAGAACCGCGACGTCCCCGTGGTACGCCACGTGGCCTCCGTCCTCGAGGGCGCGGTGCCCGGGCTCTCCGCGCGCGTCAGCGCCGCGACCCTCGACGCGCTGGTGGAGGCCTACGGGGCGCCCGCCCTGCTCGTGCCGCCCGCGGCCGACACCGGCGCGCGCGCGGGGCTGGAGGCCTTGACCGCGCGCGGTCTGCGCCTCGCCGTGGTCTCGAACACCATGCGCACGCCCGGGCGCGCGATGCGGCGCATCCTCGAGGGGCACGGACTTGCTCGCCGCGTTCCAGCACCTCACGTTCTCGGACGAGGTCGGCGTGCGAAAGCCCGCGCCCGAGATCTTCCAGCTCACGCTCGCCGCGCTCGGCGGCGTGCCCGCCGAGGAGGCGGTGCACGTGGGCGACGACGCGCGGCTCGACGTGGAGGGCGCGCGCAACGCCGGCCTCCGAGCGGTCCAGGTGGTGGCGGCGGGCCGCGAGCCGGGGCCTCCCGAGCCCGATGTCGTCATCCAGGGACTGGGCGAGCTGCCCGCCGCCATCGCCAGCTGGAGGCCCGCGCGTGATCCGGGCGGTGACCTTCGACTTCTGGCAGACGCTCGCGGACGACACGGCGGATGGGCTGGCGACGCAGCGGGGACTCCGCCTGCAGGCATTGTGCGCGGCGCTCGCGGATGGAGGATTTCCCCTGGACGCGGAGGCGGTGGAGGCCGGCTACGAGCGCTCGCAGACGCTGCTGGAGTCGCGCTTCTGGGACCGGCATCGCGACCCCGGCTTCGCCGAGCAGGTCGGGCTGGTGCTCGAGTGCATCGCCTCGGGCGCGGCCGCGCGTGTGGTCGGGGCCGCGCACGAGGCGCTGCTGCGTGGCTATGCCGAGCCCGTGCTGGAGTGCCCACCCGCGCTGTGCCCGGGTGCAGCGGAGGCCGTGCGCGGCCTGGCCGCCCGCGGTATCGCCCTCGGCATCGTCTCCAATACCGGCCGGACGCCCGGCGGGGTGCTCCGCCAATACCTCGAGCGCCAGGGACTGCTGCGCTACTTCACGGCGGTGACCTTCTCGGACGAGGTGGGGGTGCGCAAGCCGGACCCGGAGATCTTTCGCCGGACCCTGGCGAAGCTGGGCCCGGCGGCGGAGGGCGCGCCGGGCGAAACGGCGCATGTCGGGGACAATCCAGTCGCCGACGTGGAGGGTGCCCGGAGCTTCGGCCTCCGCGCGGTGCACTACACCGCCGGCCGCCGGGCGCCCGCGGAGCGCGCGGACCTGGTCATCGCCGACCTCGCCACCCTTCCCGAGCGGCTCGCCGCCCTCGGGCGTGTTGCGTGACCGGGCCCGCCCGGGTAACATCGGTGGCCGGATGAACGTGAACGAGCTCCGCGCAAAGATCCGCGACATCAATAACTTCCCCACCGAAGGCATTCTCTTCAAGGACATCACCACGCTCCTCAAGGACGGTCCCGCCTGGGCCTCCGTCATCGACCATCTGGCGGCCAAATACCACACATCGCTGGTCGAGACCGTGGTGGGCGTGGAGTCTCGCGGTTTCATCTTCGGGGGGGCCCTGGCCCATCAGCTCAAGGCCGGCTTCGTGCCGGTGCGCAAGCGGGGCAAGCTCCCGGCGGCTACGATCGAGGAGGAGTACGCGCTCGAGTACGGCCGGGACGTGCTGGCCATTCACGAGGACGCCATCCGTCCTGGGCAACGGGTGCTGGTCGTGGACGATCTCCTCGCCACGGGCGGCACCATGGCGGCGACGCTCCGCCTCGTGGAACGGCTGGGGGGCAAGGTGGTGGGAGCGGCCTTCCTGATCGAGCTGGGATTCCTCAAGGGGCGGGAGCGACTGAAGGGCTATCCGATCGAGGCCCTGATCAGGTACGATTAGGCCATGACCCTCTACAAGGTTGTTCTGGCGGGCGTGCTCCTCGGCGTCGGCCTCGCCGGCGCCGCCGCCGTGCGTGCCGAAGACGCCGTGGCCCCCGCGCCGGCCGCCCCGGTGGGCCCCTCCAGGATTCTCCAGATGCTCAATCGACAGCCGGAGAGCACGGAGATGACCCTCAAGGAGTCGCTTCGACCCGATCTCACGCCGGCGCCGGCTTCGCGGGCGGACACGCCCGAGCGGATGCCCGATGGCAGCGTGCGCTACGGGAAGACGCGGGTGAACGTGAAGGTCAACGCGGACTGTCCTGACGACCCCTTCCACGAGGCGGCTCCCCCGCCACCCCGCCGCGCCCGGTAACCCACGCGCGCCGAACGAACGCCCCGCGTCCGAGCCCATCGCACCGGACGCGGTCAGACAGGGAGTCGCCCGGCATGGCCATCAAGAACGTCGGTGTGATCGGCTGTGGGCTCATGGGCTCGGGCATCGTGCAGGTCTCGGCCCAGGCGGGCTTCCGGACGGTGGTGGTCGAGGCCAGCCCTGAGTTTCTCGAGCGCGGGCTCGCGAGCCTCCGCCGCACCCTCGACGGCCTCATCGCCAAGGCCAAGCTCGACGAGGCGGGAAAGAAGCAGATCTTGGACCGCATCGTGGGGGCGACCGATGTCGCGGCCCTCAACGACTGCGACCTCGTCATCGAGGCGATCACGGAGAATCAGCCGCTGAAGAACGAGACCTTCGCGCGGCTCGACGCGATCTGCCCGCCGCACGCGCTGCTCGCGTCGAACACGTCCTCCTGCAACGTGACGGCGATGGCGGCGGCCACCAAGCGGCCGGGACAGGTGCTGGGCCTCCACTTCTTCAACCCGGTGCCGCTGATGAAGCTGGTGGAGGTGGTGCAGACCATCCTCACCGACGAGGCCACGGTGGCGAGCGCGTACGCATGGGCGCAGGCGGTGGGGAAGGTGCCGGTGCGCGCCAAGGACTCCACCGCCTTCATCGTGAATCGGCTCCTCGTGCCCTATCTCCTCGACGCCATCCGCGTGTACGAGGGCGGGCTGGCGAGCCTGGAGGACATCGACACCGCCATGAAGCTCGGCTGCGGCTACCCGATGGGGCCCTTCACGTTGCTCGATCTCGTGGGGCTCGACACCACGATGTACGTGGCCGAGGTGATGTTCGAGGAGTTCCGCGAGGCCCGCTACGCGCCACCGCCCCTCTTGAAGCGCATGGTCATGGCCGGCCAGCTCGGCCGCAAGTCCGGCAAGGGCTTCTACGACTACACGACCAAGGCGAAGTGAGTACGTCCTCTCACGGTGGCCCCGACCCGATTGGCCCACGGTCAACATGCGAAAAGCATGTTGATGAAAAATGAACGACGCGTGGTACCTGACTGACGATCAGCGCGCGATACGGAACCTCGCGCGCGAGATCGCGCAGGAGCGCATCGCCCCGCTGGCCGCGCACGTGGACGAGACGGAGGAGTACCCGGCGGAGCAGCTCCGGCTCCTCGGCGAGCAGGGGCTCATGGGCCTGCACATTCCCGAGGAATACGGCGGCGCGGGGGCGGGCGCGCTGGCCTACTGCCTGGCCGCGGAGGAAGTGGCGCGGGCCTGCGCGGCGACGTCCACGATCTTCCTCGTGCAGAACCTCGGAGGCTACCCGATCGTGCTGGGCGGGAACGCGGAGCAGAAGAAGCGCTTCCTCCCACGGCTCGCCGCCGGCGAGATCACCGCCGCGTTCTCGCTGTCCGAGCCTGGCTCCGGCTCCGACGCCGCCGCCATGACGTGCTCGGCGGTGCGCAAGGGCGACCGCTACGTGGTCAACGGCTCCAAGATGTGGGTGACCAACGGCTCGCACGCCGGGGTCATCACGGTGTTCGTGAGCACGGACCGGGCGCAGCGCTCCCGAGGGGTCACTGCGCTCCTCGTCGAGCCCGGCACGCCGGGCTTCAGCGTGGGGAAGCACGAGAAGAAGCTCGGCATCCGCGGCAGTCCCACGGTGGCGCTGCACTTCACTGATTGCGAGATCCCCGTGGAAAACCGCCTCGGCGAGGAGGGCGGGGGATTCCGCCTCGCCATGCGCACGCTCGAGCAATCGCGCCCCACCATCGGCGCCCAGGCGGTGGGCATCGCCCAGGCCGCGCTGGACGCGGCCGTCGGCTACGCCAAGGAGCGGCGCTCCTTCGACCAGCCCATCGCGGCGTTCCAGGGGATCCAGTTCATGCTGGCCGACATGGCCATGGCCGTGCACGTCTCGCGGCTGGCCGTGCATCATACCGCCGCCCTCATGGATCGGGGGGCGGCTTCCACCGCCTTCGAGGCGTCGGTGGCGAAGTGCCTCGCCTCCGACACCGCCATGAAGGTGGCCACCGACGCCGTGCAGATCTTCGGCGGCTACGGCTACACGCGCGAGTTCCCGGTGGAGCGCTACATGCGCGACGCCAAGATCACCCAGATCTACGAAGGCACCAATCAGATCCAGCGGCTCGTGATCGCGCGGGCCCTGCTGGAACAAGGAGACTCTCGATGACCGGTCGCCGCGCTTCCCGTCGCTATTTCCTGAAGGGCGCCGCCGCCGGCGCCGCGGTGCTGGGGTTCCCGCTGCCGCTGCGCGCCCAGGCGCCGGTGTTCAAGATCGGGGTCGTGCATCCCGTGACCGGCCCACTCGCCGAGCCGGGGCAGGCGTGCCGGCTGGGGGCGACGATGGCGGCGGAGGCGGTGAACGCGGCCGGCGGCATCAAGGCGATGGGCGGCGCGCGGCTCGAGCTGATCTTCGGTGACACGCAGACCAAGCCCGACGTGGGGCGCACCGAGGCGGAGCGCGTCATCAACCAGGGAGCGCAGCTGCTCATGGGCTCGTTCGACTCCGGCAGCACCGCGGCGATGGTGCCCGTGGTGCAGCAGCGGCGCGTGCCCTTCCTGGTGGACATCGCCGCCGCCGATCCCATCACCGCCAACGTGGCCAAAGCGGTGAAGGAGGGACAGCAGAAGGTGCAGTACGTGTACCGGAACTTCCCCACCGGGTCGTCATTCGGCGCGAAGGCGGTGACCTACTTCACCGAGATCTTCAAGGAAACCGGCGTGGCCCCCAAGCGGGTGGTGCTGATGTACTGCAACGACCTCTTCGGCCAGAATGCCGCCCGGGGCTTCCAGGCCGGGTACGCCGCCGCCAAGCCCGCGTGGGAGATCGTGGACGTGATCCCGTGGCCGGAGCCGCCCCAGGACCTCTCGACCGAAGTGTCCCGCGCCAAGGCCGCCAAGCCCGACATCATCGCCCCCATCACGCGGCCGGCCTCCGCGCAGCTCCTGCTCCCCGAGATCCGCAAGCAGCGGCTGGACATCCTGGGCGTCGTGGGCCCCGGCAGCCCCGGGCTCTACGAGGCCGGGCAGCTGGCCGTGCTCAAGGACGACCTCGAGTACGTGATGTCGGCGGTGCCCTGGGCCAACTTCAAGCACCCGCGCACCCAGAAGGTGGCCGAAGACTATCTGAAGCGCTCCAACGGCAAGACGTTCGACACCAACTCGGGCTACTCTTACGACGGGATCTTCGTGATCGCCGACGCGCTGGAGCGCGCGAAGTCCACGGATCCCGACGTGATCGTGGACGCGATCAAGAAGACCAACTATGCCGCCGGCCTCATGCAATACGCCGGCCCCGTCGTCTTCAACGAGACCGGCGACAACCCCAACGCCGTCACCACCATGATCCAGATCCTCGGGCAAAAGCCGGTGGCGGTGTGGCCTAAAGAAGCGGCGCTGCAGAAGCTCGTGTTCCCGCGTCCGAAACGTTGACGGGTCGCGGGCGCGGAGCCGCCTGAGGTGGACCTGACCCTCGTCGGGCAGGGCCTGCTCAGCGGGCTCCTCTTCGGCGGCGTGTACAGCCTCATGGCGGTGGGCCTGACGCTGATCTTCGGCGTCATGCGAGTGGTCAACTTCGCCCACGGCGACATGATGGTGTGGGGCATGTACCTCGCCTGGGTTCTCGCCACCCGGCTGGGTGTCGATCCCTACCTCGGCTTTCCGCTTTGCGCTGCCGCGCTGTTCGCCCTCGGCTGGGCCGTGCAGCGCGGGCTCGTGCACCGCATTGTGGACGCGCCGCACGAGATGCAGATCCTCCTCATGCTGGGGGTGGCGCTGGTGCTGGAGAACGCCGCCCTCGTGGCCTTCGGCCCCGATCCCCAGCGCGTGCGCTCGCCCCTCACCGGCGAGCCCCTGTGGCTGGGCCCGTTCTTCGTGGACATGGGCCGGCTCCTGACCTTCGGCGTGGCCGTCGCGCTCACCGCCGCGCTCTGGGCCTTCCTCGCGCGCACGGATCTCGGGCGCCGCATCCGTGCCGCCTCCGACAACCCCTACGGCGCGCTCGTCATCGGCACCGACGTGGGCCGCGTCTACGCCGTCGCCTTCGGCATCGGGGCGGCCTGCGTGGGGGCGGCGGGCGCGCTGGTCTCGCCCATCGTGCCCTTCCAGCCCGCGGGCGGCCTGTCGCTGTCCGTGGCCTCGTTCAACATCGTCATCATCGGCGGCATGGGGAGCCTCCTCGGCGCCTTCATGGGCGGCCTCCTCGTCTCGCTCGCCGAGTCGCTGGGCGCGGTGTTCCTCGCCCCCTCCATGAAGGAGCTGGTGAGCTTCTCGCTCCTCATCGTCATCCTTCTCTTCCGGCCCGCCGGGATCTTCGGCAAGCGAGCGGCATGACGCGCCCGCGGCTGGCCGCGCTGCTCGCGGTGCTGGTGCTCTCGGCGCTGCCCGCGATGCTCAGCTCCTACGCGGTGACCGTGTTCATCTTCATCTTCTTCTACGCGTACCTGGGACAGGCGTGGAACATCGTGGGCGGCTACGCCGGGCAGCTCTCGGCGGGCCACGCCGCCTTCGTGGGGGTGGGCGCCTATACCTCCGCCATGCTGTCCATGACGCTCGGCCTCACCCCGTGGGTGGGCATGCTGGTGGGCGGAGCGCTCGCCGCCGCCCTCGGCGCGGTCATCGGCTACCTGGGCTTTCGCTTCGGTTTGCGCGGCTTCTACTTCGTCCTCCTCACCGTGGCCTTTGCCGAGATCTGCCGCATCATCGCCCTCAATACAGACGCGGTCGGCGGAGCGCTCGGGCTCTACATCACGTTCACCGGAAGCCCCCGCCACTTCCAGTTCCAGGACAACCGTGCCTACTACTACGTCGCGCTGGGGCTAATGCTTGCCGCCACCGGGATCGTCGCCGCCATCGAGCGCCGCCGTTTCGGGGAGTACCTGCGGGCCATTCGCGAGGACGAGAACGCGTGCGAGGCCCTCGGGGTGAACACCTTCAAGTACAAGATGCTCGCGATGGTAGTCTCGTCCTTCCTCACCGGCGTAGGCGGCACCTTCTACGCGTACTACCTCTTCTCGCTCCAGCCCAACGCGGTGTTCGGGATCCCGCTGTCGGTGGAGATCATCATCCGCCCCATCGTGGGCGGCGCGGGCACCGTGCTCGGGCCCATCGTGGGCTCCTTCATCCTGAGCCCGCTCGGCGAGGTCTCGCGCGTCTATCTCTCGCAGGGCGCGTGGAGCGGGCTCCACCTCATCGTCTACGGGATCCTGCTCGTGGTGGTCGTGCTGTTCTTCCCCCAGGGGGCCTATCCGACTCTGTTGAAGTTGTGGGGAAGCGCGCGGCGATGAGCGCGCTGCTGGAGGTCGCGGGGCTGTCGAAGCGCTTTGGCGGTGTCAGGGCGGTGAGTGGTCTGTCGTTCGACATGGCGGAGGGGGAGATGCTCGGGCTCATCGGCCCCAACGGGGCGGGCAAGACCACCGCGTTCAATCTGGTATCGGGCTTTCTCGCGCCGGACACGGGCACGGTGCGCTTTCGGGGGGAGAGCCTCGTCGGCCTCAAGCCGCACGCCATCTGCCGGCGCGGCCTGGCGCGGACGTTCCAGATCGTGCGCCCGTTTCCGCATCTCTCCGTGCTCGCCAACGTGCGTGTGGGCGCGCTGGGCCGCCATCCCGCCGCGGCCGCCGCCGACGCGCGAGCGCGCGCGGTGATCGCGCGCGTGGGGCTCGACGCCAAGCGCGACGCCCCGGCGGGGAGCCTCACGCTCTCCGACCGCAAGCGCCTCGAGCTGGCCCGCGCGCTCGCCACCGAGCCCGCCCTGCTCCTGCTGGACGAGGTCATGGCCGGGCTGACCGCCACCGAGACCGCGGAGATGATCCGCCTCGTGGCGGGCATCAACGCGGACGGCGTGTCGGTGCTGCTCATCGAGCACAACATGCGGGCGGTGATGACGCTCTCGCACCGGCTGGTGGTCGTCTCCTTCGGGGAGAAGATCGCCGAGGGCCCGCCCGCCCGCATCGCCAACGACCCCCGCGTCATCGAGGCCTATCTGGGCGAGGAATATGTCCACCCTGCTCCGGCTTGACGGGCTCGAGGTCGGTTACGGCGCCCTCACCGCAGTGGCGGACGTCTCGCTGGAGGTCCACGCCGGGGAGATCGTCGCGCTGATCGGCGCCAACGGCGCCGGCAAGACCACCACGCTCAAGGCGGTCAGCGCGCTCCTGCCACTCCGGCGCGGCGCCATCACGCTGGAGGGCGAGCGCCTGGACGGGCTCTCGCCCGCGCGCGTGGTAGGGCGGGGAATCGCGCATGTTCCGGAGGGGCGGCAGCTCTTTCCCACCATGACGGTGCGCGAGAATCTCGAGCTGGGCGCGGCGAGCGCGGCGGCACGCGGGCGGCGCGCGGAGACGCTCGAGCGCGTGTTCGGCCTCTTTCCGCGCCTCGCCGAGCGCGCGCGGCAGCTCGCGGGCACGCTGTCGGGCGGCGAGCAGCAGATGTGCGCGATCGGCCGCGGCCTGATGGCCTGCCCCCGCTTGCTCATGCTGGACGAGCCGAGCCTCGGCCTCGCCCCGGTCGTTGTGAAGCAGATCTTCGAGAACCTCGCCCAGATCAATCGCGAGGGCACGACCATCTTCCTCGTCGAGCAGAACGTCGGGCGAGCGCTGGGCCTGGCGCATCGCGCCTATGTCCTGGAGAGCGGCCGCATCGCGCTCGCCGGCGCGAGCGAAGCCCTCCTGGCGAGCCCGCACGTCAAGCAGGCCTATCTGGGCATCTAACGCGCCGAGGGGCTGGCTCGCTTGTTGCAAAACTGTCCGCTCTTGGCCACCCTCCGCCCGAGGGAGTAGAATCGGGGCGCGGATCACCGCGCCATGACCAGCCCCATTATCACCGAAGCGGTACGCGCCCTCATCGACCGCCGCGACCTCACCCGCATCGAGGCGGCGGCGGCGATGGAAGCCATCATGTCGGGGGCGTCCACGAACGCGCAGATCGCGGCCTTCCTCACCGCCCTCCGGATGAAGGGCGAGACGGTGGAGGAGCTGATCGGGTTCGCCCAGGTGATGCGCCAGAAGGCGGTCAAGGTGCGCACCCACGACGGCGACGTCGTCGGCGCCACCGGGACTGACCGAGAGATGTTGATCGACACGTGTGGCACCGGGGGCGACGCGTCCGGCACCTTCAACGTCTCCACCGCCACCGCCTTCGTGGTGGCGGGGGCGGGACTCAAGGTCGCCAAGCACGGTAACCGGTCGGTGTCGTCCCTGTGCGGCTCGGCGGACGTGGTGGAGACCCTCGGCATCAACCTCGAGCTCACGCCCGCGCAGGTGGCGCGCTGCGTGGACGAGGCGGGGATCGGCTTCCTCTACGCCCCGCTTCTGCACACCGCGATGAAGCACGTGATGGCGGCGCGCCGCGAGATGGGCGTGCGTACCGTGTTCAACATGCTGGGCCCTCTCACCAACCCCGCCGGCGCCAACGCCCAGGTAATCGGCGTGTACGCCGCGCCCCTCACCGAGCTGCTCGCGCGCGTGCTCGCCGAGCTCGGGACGCTGCGCGCGTTCGTCGTGCACGGGGCCGATGGGCTCGACGAGATCTCGAATACGGGCGAGAGTCAGATCTCCGAGGTGCACGAGGGGGTGGTGCGCTCCTCCCGGGTCCGCCCCGAGGATTTCGGCATGCCGCGGGCCGGCATCCGCGACCTCCAGGGGGGCGACCGAGAGGAGAACGCGCGGATCATACGCCAGGTGCTCGGCGGTGAGACGGGGCCCCGCCGCGACGTCGTGCTGATGAACGCGGCCGCGGCGCTGGTCGTCGGCGGCAAGGCCCAGGATCTCAAGGACGGGGTGGGGCTGGCGGCCGCCTCCATCGATTCGGGCGCCGCTGCCCGCAAGCTCGCGCAGCTGATCGACCTGTCCCAGCGCCTCGCGCCGACTCGCGGCGCCTGAGCGCGGGCCGGGCCCCGCCTCTCGCCGCACCCCCTATTGACCCCGTGGGGAGCCGGACAGTAAGATGTAGGGGCCTGGTCACTGTAACCCCTCGTCGTTTCACCTGATTCTTCGCGACGCGGCGTCAGTCGGCCAACGCAGTTCTAGAACACCGAGGTTCTGGAGGTTCGTCGCGTGCGAAGCCGGGTGCCCCGCTATCACCAGATCGCGCAGAGTCTCCGCGAGCGCATGGCGAGCGGTGTGCTTCCGCCCGGCGTCCGCATGGACAATCAGCGCCGGCTCGCCGAGGAGTTCGGCGTGACCCTCATGACCCTCCGCCAGGCCCTCGAGGTGCTGGAGCGCGACGGCCTCATCATGCGGCGCCACGGGCTGGGGACCTTCGTGGCCAGCCGCTCAGTGGACTACGACATCCTGCAGCTGCGGACCTTCGCGGGTGATCTCTCCGCCCAGGGCGAGGACGTGCGGACGCGCTTCCTGCGCAGCCAGTTCGAGCCCGCCGACCGCGAGGTGGCCCGCGAGCTGGGGACGCGCCCGCGCCAGCGCGTCTTCGCGCTCGAGCGGCTGCGGCTGGTCGCCGACCGCCCCACGAGTTTCCAGGCCTCCTATCTCACCGCCGCGCTGGGCGAGGAGGTGGCCAAGGCCGATCTCCGCGTCACGCCGCTGCGCCAGGTGCTGGCGTACAAGCTCGGGATCGAGATCGCGACGGCGCGCGAGACGGTGTCGGCGGTGCCGCTGGAAGCGCGCGCGGCGCGGGAGCTGGGCTGCCGGCCCGGCATTCCCTCGTTCCGCTCGGACCGCGTCTCCACCGCCGCCGACGGCACCGCGGTGGTCTACGATCGCGTGTACATTCCGGGCGACCGGTTCCGGATCACCCGCGACCTTGCCTACGGAAAGATCAACGGCAGCGACACCTCAGAGGAGATCGAGGCGTGAAGATTCTGGTCATGGTGAAGCAGGTGCCGGACACGGCGACCCAGGTGAAGATCAGCGCCGATCCCAAGATGATCGACACCACGGGGATCACCTGGATCGTCTCCCCCTACGACGAGTTCGCCGTCGAGGAGGGGCTCCGCATCAAGGAAAAGCGCGGCCAGGGCGAGGTGGTGGTGGTGTCGCTCGGCCCCGAGCGAGTCAAGGAGGCGCTGCGCTCCTGTCTGGCCATGGGCGCCGACCGGGCCATCCATCTACTCGATCCCGCCTGGGACGGCGCCGACACCCTGACCACCGCGCGGGCGCTGGCCGCGCTGCTCAAGCAGGAGGCGCCGGGCCTGGCCCTCTTCGGCCGGCAAGCGATCGATGACGACATGGGCGCGGTGGCGGCCCAGACCGCCGATCTCCTCGGCTGGCCCTGCGCGTCCTGGATCATGGAGGAGGCAATCGACGCGGGCGGCGCCGCGGTGCGGGTGGCCCGCCAGGTGGAAGGCGGCCTCGAGGTGTTCGATCTGCCGCTGCCCGCGGTGGTCTCGGCGCAGAAGGGGCTCAACGAGCCCCGCTATCCCACGCTGAAGGGGATCATGGGCGCCAAGAAGAAGGAGATCAAGGATGTGAAGGCCGCCGATCTCGGCCTCACCGTCGAGCCGCCCGCGCTGAGCGTGGTCACGCTCGAGCCGCTGCCCGCGCGCCCGCCCGGCCGCATCATCCAGGGCGAGGCCGCCGACGCCGCCAAAGAACTCGTTCGCGCGCTCCGAGAAGACGCCAAGGCCATCTAACGGTGACGCGGACGCCCCGATGAGCCCCATGAGGGCGAAGAGGCCCAACCGCAACGTGAAGAGATTCGACGTTCCACCGAGATAGATAGGGAGACTCCATGGCAGGCGCGTTCTGGAGCATCGTCGAGGACGATCGGCAGGGCAATCCGAAGAAGGTGATGGCGGAGGTGCTGGGCGAGGCCGGGCGGCTGGCCGCCAAGGCGGGAGGCCAGGCGGAGGCGGTGTGGCTGACCGACAAGGCCACCGAGGCGGGCCTGAAGCAGCTCGCCGAGTGGGGCGCCAAGCGCGTGCTCCTGCTCGAGGGCGCGGGGTTCGCCCCGTATCGCGGCGAGGTGTGGGCGGCCGCGCTCGCCGAGCTCGCGGGGAAGGAATCGCCCAAGGCCATCTTCGCCCCCGTGAGCACGCGGCTGCGCGAGCTGATGGCCCGGCTCGCGGCGCGGCTCGGCGCGGGCCTTTCCGCCGACTCCACCGCGCTCGCCCTCGACGGCGACCGCCTGGTCGCGACGCGCCCCGTCTACTCGGGCAAGCTCCTGGCCAAGATGACATGGGCGAAGACGCCCTGGCTCGCTACCCTCCGGCCCAACGTGTTCCGCCCGGGGGACGCGCAGCCGGGCGCCGCCCCCTCCGTGGAGAAGCCGAGCGTGGCCGCCGCCGAGGCCGCGATGAAATTCGTGGAGCGGCGCGAGGAGTCGGCGACCGGGCTGCCCGAGCTGACCGAGGCCGAGATCGTGGTCTCGGGCGGACGCGGCCTCAAGGGGCCGGAGAACTTCGTGATCCTGGAGGCCCTCGCCAAGGTGATCGGCGCCGCGGTGGGCGCGTCGCGCGCCGCGGTCGACGCGGGCTGGCGCCCGCACCGGTTCCAGATCGGCCAGACCGGCCGGACTATTTCCCCGAAGCTCTACCTGGGATTCGGGATCTCGGGGGCCATCCAGCACCTGGCCGGCATGCGCACGTCCAAGATCATCTGCGCCATCAACAAGGACCCGGAGGCGCCCATCTTCAAGATCGCCGACTACGGCATCGTGGGCGACCTGTTCGAGGTGGCCCCGAAGCTGACCGAAGAGTTCAAGAAGCTCCTGGAGAAATAACCGAGGCGACGATGCGGCTCGAGCTCAGCGACGAGCAAAAGGCCATTCAGGCGGTCGCGCGCGACTTCGCGGAGAAGGAGGTGCGCCCGATCGCGGAGGCCATCGACCGCGAGGCGCGCTTCCCGAAGGACACCGTGCGCCGCATGGGCGAGCTGGGGCTCATGGGGATCTTCATCCCCGAAGAGTGCGGGGGGAGCGGCGGCGACATCGTGGCGTACGCGCTCGCCGTCGAGGAGCTCGCCCGGGTATGCGCCTCTCACGCCGTCATCATGTCGGTGAACAACTCGCTCTACTGCGAGCCCGTGTACAAGTTCGGCACGCCGGAGCAGCAGCAGCGCTTCTTGGTCCCCTACGCTGCGGGGCAGAAGCTCGGGTGCTTTTCCCTCACCGAACCGGAAGCCGGCTCCGACGCCACCAATCAGAACGTGCAGGCGCGGCGTGTCGACGAGGGGTACGTGATCAGCGGGCGCAAGGTCTTCGTCACGAACGGCCGCGAGGCCGACGCCGCCCTCGTGTTCGCCCAGACCGACCGCGCCAAGAAGAGCCGGGGCATCAGCGCGTTTCTCGTCGAGAAGGGGACGCCCGGATTCATCGTGGTCAAGACCGAGGACAAGCTCGGCATCCGCGCCTCCGATACCGCCGAGTTCGTCTTCGACGACTGCCGTGTGCCCGCCGCTCAGCGGCTGGGGGCGGAGGGCGAGGGCTTCACGGTGGCCATGGTGGCCATCGACGGCGGGCGCATCGGCATCGCCGCCCAGGCGCTGGGCATCGCCCAGGGCGCCTACGAGATGGCGGTGGCGTACGCGCGGGAGCGGAAGAGCTTCGGGGTGCCGATCGGACAGCATCAGATGGTGCAGTGGATGCTGGCCGACATGGCCACCGCCATCGAGGCGGGCCGCCTGCTCGTCCTGCGCGCGGCCGCGCTCAAGGACGCCGGCCAGCCCTTCGCGCCCCAGGCGGCCATGGCCAAGCTCTTCTGCTCGGAGGCGGCCATGAAGATCACCACCGACGCGGTCCAGGTGCACGGCGGCTACGGGTTCATCAAGGAGTATCAGGTCGAGCGCTACTTCCGGGACGCCAAGATCACCCAGATCTACGAAGGCACGTCGCAGATCCAGAAGCTCGTGATCGCGCGGCATCTCCTGGGACAGTGACGGGGGACGGCATGGCCACCGACAAGGAACGCTGGGAGCGAGACCGATATCGGCCGTACGTGGCGAGCGCGCCCGAGCGCCTGCCGCGCCACGAGACGCTGTCCGGGATCCCGGTGGAGCCCCTCTACACGCCGGACGATCTGGCGGGCTGGCGCTACGAGGACCGCCTCGGCTATCCGGGCGAGTTCCCGTTCACGCGGGGGCCCTATCCTTCCATGTACCGGGGACGCCTCTGGACCATGCGGATGTTCGCGGGCTTCGGGCGGCCGGAGGATACCAACGCCCGCTTCAAGTATCTTCTCGAGCAGGGGCAGACCGGGCTCTCGACCGCCTTCGACATGCCCGCCCTCATGGGGTACGACGCCGACCATCCCCGCGCGCGCGGAGAGGTGGGCAAGGAAGGCGTGTCCATCTCCACGCTCGCGGACTTCGAGATCCTCTTCCGGGACATCCCGCTCGACCGCGTCACCACCTCGATGACCATCAACTGCACGGCGTCGGTGGCGCTGGCCATGTATCTCGCCCTCGCCGAGAAGCAGGGGGTGCCCTGGGACCGCGTGGGCGGGACCATGCAGAACGACATGCTCAAGGAGTTCATCGCCCAGAAGGAGTGGATCTCGCCGCCGGAGTCCGCTGTCCGCATCGTGGTGGACACCATCGAGTTCTGCGCCGCCCACGTGCCGCGCTTCAACCCGGTGTCGATCTCCGGCTACCACATCCGCGAGGCGGGCTCGACCGCGGTGCAGGAGCTGGCCTTTACCCTCGCCGACGGCTTCGCCTACGTGGACGCCGCCATCAATCGGGGCCTGGCGGTGGACGACTTCGCGCCGCGGCTGTCCTTCTTCTTCGACATCCACAACGACTTCTTCGAGGAGATCGCCAAGCTGCGCGCGGCCCGGCGCATCTGGGCCACCGTGATGCGCGACCGATTCCGCGCGCGTCGGCCCGAATCCATGCGCCTGCGGACCCACACCCAGACCGCGGGCGTCTCGGCCACCGCCCAGCAGCCGCTGAACAACGTGGCGCGGGTGGCCATCCAGGCGCTCGCCGCCGTGCTGGGGGGCGCCCAGTCGCTGCACACCAACTCCTTCGACGAGGTGCTCGCGCTCCCCACCGAGGAAGCGGTCACGGTGGCGCTGCGGACCCAGCAGATCATCGCCGAGGAATCGGGAGTGCCCCTCACCGTGGATCCGCTGGGGGGCTCGTACTACCTCGAGCGCCTCACCGACGAGATGGAAGCGCGCGCGATGGTCTACATCAATCGGATCAACGAGCTGGGCGGTATGGTGCAGGCCATCGAGCACGGCTACCCGCAGCGGGAGATCGCCGACGCCGCCTATCGCTACCAGCTCATGGACGACCGCGGCGAGAAGACGGTGGTGGGCGTGAACAAGTACGTGATGACGGACGAGCGGCCGCTGCCGATCCTCAAGATCGACGACGCCATCGAGCACGAGCAGGTCGAGCGGGTTCGCCGGGTGAAGGCGGCGCGGGACGCCGCCACGGTGGAGCGTCGGCTCAAGCAGCTCGCGGAGGCGTGCCGCAACGGGCGGAACGTGATGCCGGTGCTGGTGGACGCGGTAAAGGCATACGTGTCGCTCGGGGAGATCTCGGACGTGTACCGACAGGTGTTCGGGCTCTATCGCGAGCCCATCATCTTCTAGGGGAGACGAGACCATGACGACGGATCCGATCCGCACCAGCAAGGCGACGACGCTCAAGAAGAAGCCGAAGGACGGCGAGCTCGGCTTCGGTCAGATCTTCACCGACCACATGTTCCTGGCCGACTTCCAGGAGGAGAAGGGCTGGTATGACCCGCGCGTCGAGCCCTACGGGCCGCTGCGCCTGGACCCCGCCGCCGCGGTGCTGCACTACGCGCAGGCCGTCTTCGACGGTCTCAAGGCGTTTCGCGGCGTGGACGGCAAGATCCGGCTCTTCCGCCCGCAGAAGCACGTCGAGCGGATGAACAACTCTGCCCGGCGGATGAGCATCCCGCCGATGGATCCGGAGCTGGCCCTGCGCTCCATCGTGGAACTGGTCGGCATCGACCGCGAGTGGGTGCCCAGCACCATCGGCACCTCGATCTACGTGCGGCCGGTGATCCTCGCCAACGAGGCGTTCCTCGGAGTACGGCCGGCGAAGTCCTACATCTACTACGTGATCCTGTCGCCGGTGGGCGCGTACTATCCGGAAGGAATGGCGCCCGTGAAGATCCGGGTGGAGGAGCACTACGTGCGGGCGGTGGACGGTGGTCTCGGACACGCCAAGACCGGGGCCAACTACGCGGCCAGCCTCATGGCGGGCGAGGAGGCCAAGCACGAGGGCTTCACCCAGGTGCTGTGGCTGGACGGCGTGCACCGCAAGTACATCGACGAGGTCGGCACCATGAACATCATGGTGAAGATCGGCGACGAGGTGATCACGCCCGCGCTGGGGGGGACCATCCTCCCCGGGGTCACCCGCGACTCGGTGCTCACACTGCTGCGGGACTGGGGCCTGAAGGCCAGCGAGCGCCAGATCTCGATCGATGAGGTGGTCGAGGCGCACCGGAGCGGGCGTCTCGAGGAGGTGTTCGGGACCGGCACCGCCGCGATCATCTCGCCGGTCGGCGAGCTCGCCTACCGCGGCGAGAAGATGACCATCAACGGTGGGCGCATCGGTCCCTTGACCCAGCGCCTGTACGACGCGATCGTGGGCATCCAGTACGGCAAGAACCCCGATCCGCACCGGTGGACGGTCGAGGTCTAGGCCGGAGCCAGGGAGGGATCCATGGACTGCGTCTTCTGCAAGATCCGGGACGGGCAGATCCCCTCGTTCAAGATCCACGAGGACGAGCGCACGCTCACGTTCATGGACATCAACCCCCTCAACTCCGGCCACTGCCTGGTCGTCACCAAGGCGCACGCCGCCACCATCCACGAGGCCGACGTGGAGGACCTCAAGGCGACGATGGCGGCGGCGAAGAAGGTGGCGGCCGCCATCCAGCACGCCCTCAAGCCGGACGGGCTCAACCTGTTGCAGGCCAACGGCGCCGCCGCCTTCCAGTCCGTGCCCCACTTCCACCTGCACCTGATCCCGCGCTGGAATGGGGACGGCAAGGGGTTCGACTGGAAGCTCGTGGCCGGCAACCGCGACCACATCATGAAGAACGGCGAGCGTCTCCGCGAGCTGCTCAAGTGACGGATCGAAAGATTCGCGTCATCGTCGCCAAGCCGGGCCTCGACGGGCACGACCGCGGCGCCAAGATCGTGGCCCGCGCCCTGCGCGACGGGGGCTTCGAGGTGATCTACACCGGCCTGCACCAGACGCCCGAGCAGATCGTGGCGACCGCCATCCAGGAGGACGTGGACGCCATCGGCCTCAGCGTGCTCTCCGGCGCCCACAACTACCTGTTCGCGCGGGTGCTCGAGCTGCTGCGGGAGAAGGGCGCCGAGGACATCGCCGTGTTCGGGGGCGGGATTATCCCCGCCGAGGACATCGCCGCCCTGAAGGCGCTCGGGGTGAAGGAGCTATTCACGCCCGGCACCTCCACCCAGGACATCGTCCGCTTCGTGCGCGAGAACATCCGCGCGGCCGTGTAACGGACGGCGCGGGGCGGTCGGATGGACTTCACGTTCACGGATGACGAGCAGGCCGTCCGCACGCTCGCCCGCGATTTCGCGGAGAGCGAGGTTGCGCCGGTCATCCGCGAATACGACGAGAAGCACGAGTTTCCCCACGCCATCCTCGCCAAGCTCGGCGGCACCGGGCTGCTCGGCGCGCTCGTGCCCGAGGAGTACGGGGGCGCCGCCCTCAACCACGTCGCCTACGCGCTCGCGGTCGAGGAGCTCAACCGCGTGGACGGCTCGGTGGGCATCACGATGTGGGCTCACAACTCCCTGTGCACCAACCACATTGTCCTCTTCGGCTCGCCCGCGCAGAAGCAGCAGTACCTGCCGCTCCTCGCGAGCGGCAAGGCACTGGGCGCGTGGGCCCTCACCGAGCCGGGCTCGGGCTCGGACGCCGCCGCCATGACGTCGCGGGCCGTCCGCGAGGGCGGTGACTGGGTGCTCAACGGCACCAAGGCCTTCATCACCAATGCGGGGGTGGCGCAGGTGGCGGTGGTGATGGCGGTGACCGATCCCGCGGGCGGCCACAAGGGGATCTCCGCCTTCATCCTCGACAAGGGCATGCCCGGGTTCAGCGCAGCGCCGCCCTACCGGAAGCTGGGTCTCCACGCCTCCAACACCGCCGAGCTCGTCCTCGACAACGTGCGCGTCCCGGCCGCCAACCTGCTGGGCGAGCCGGGCATGGGGTTCGTCAACACCATGCAGGTCCTCGAGGGCGGCCGCATCGCCATGGCCGCGATGGCGGTGGGCCTCGCCCAGGGCGCGCTGGACCAGGCGCTGCGCTACATGAAGCAGCGCAGCGCGTTCGGCAAGACCCTCGCCGAGTTCAACGGCCTCCAGGGCATGATCGCGGAGATGGGCACCGAGGTGGAGGCGGCACGGCTTCTCACCCTGCGCGCGGCAGCCCTCAAGGACGCGGGCAAGCCCGCCAAGGTGGCCGCATCGATGGCCAAGGTGTTCGCGTCCGAGGTCGCCATGAAGACGGCGACACGGGCGCTGCAGATCCACGGGGGTGCGGGCTACATCACGGAGTTCCCGATCGAGCGCATCTTCCGCGACGCCAAGCTCACCGAGATCGGCGAAGGCACCTCTGAAGTTCAGAGGATGGTCATCGCGCGCGCCATCCTCGACCTCCGCTGAGCCCGCACCCGTCCGCATGCCAGAGGCTTCCATCCGATACGAGGTCACGCGCGGGGTGGCAACCATCACCCTGAACCGCCCCGCCGTGCTCAATGCCCTCGACCTGCCCCTCACCGCGGCCCTCGCCGACGCCGCCGAGACGGCGGCGGCCGATCCCGCGGTGTGGGTGGTGGTGGTGCGGGGGGCGGGGCGCGCCTTCTCCTCCGGCATGGACCGGAAGGCCCTGTCGGCGGGCGCCGTGGGCGAGCCGTTCTACCGGAACTGGGTGCGCGCCCTCAACTGCCTCGAGGACATGGACAAGCTCTCGGTGGCGGTCCTGCACGGCTACTCGATCGGCGGTGGGCTGCAGCTTGCGGTGGCCTGCGACGTGCGCCTCGCCGCCGCCGATGCCGTCATCGGGCTGGGCGCCACCCAGCACGGCCTCATCCCCGACGGCTCCGTGCTGCGCCTGGCGCGGCTCGTGGGGATCGGGCGCGCCAAGGAGCTGACGCTCCTCAATGATCAGATCACCGCGGCCGCCGCGCTGGCCATGGGGCTGGTGAACTGGGTGGTGCCCGCGGGGGAGCTGGAGGCCGAGCTGGCCCGCATCGTCGCCAAGGCGTTCAACGCCTCGCGCACCGCCACCGGCCACGCCAAGCGCCTGCTCCACGCTTCCTTCCACGAGGACCCACGCGCCATCATCGAGGACGTGCTGCGCGCCCAGGCCGCCTGCATGGACTCCTGGGAGATCGGCGAGGCCAACCGGGCGTGGGACGAGAAGCGCGAGGCGCGCTTCTATCCGCCGCCGGAAGGCTTGTCTCGCTGATGGCGGACGACTTCATCCTCGAGACGGAAGGCCTCACGAAGGAGTTTCGCGGGTTCGTGGCGGTGAAGGACGTGAGCCTGCGCGTGCGGCGCGGGAGCATCCACGCCCTCATCGGCCCCAACGGGGCGGGGAAGACCACCTGCTTCAACCTCCTCACCCACTTCCTCGTGCCCACCCGCGGCCGTATCCGCTTCCAGGGGCGTGACATCACCGGTTCGAGTCCGGCCGACATTGCGCGCCTCGGGCTCGTCCGCTCCTTCCAGATCTCGGCGGTGTTCCCCCACCTCACCGTGCTGGAGAACGTGCGCATCGCGCTCCAACGCCGGCGCGGGGCGTCGTTCGACTTCTGGCGATCGGAGCGCGTGCTGGAGGCGCTGGACGCGGGCGCCCTCGCACTGATCGAGGCGGTGGGCCTCCGCGACGTGGCCGCCACCCCCGCCGTCGAGCTGCCGTATGGCCGGAAGCGGGCGCTGGAGATCGCCACCACCTTGGCCCTGGAGCCGGAGATGATGCTGCTGGACGAGCCCACCGCGGGCATGACCCACGAGGACGTGGAGCGCATCTCCGCCCTCATCAAGCGCGTGGCCGCGAACCGCACCGTGCTGATGGTGGAGCACAACCTCAGCGTGGTGGAGAACCTCTCCGACCGGATCACCGTGCTCTCGCGCGGCGAGGTGCTCGCGGAGGGCGACTACGCCGCCGTCTCGCGCCACCCCGACGTGATCCAGGCCTACATGGGGTCCGGGGCGTGAGTGCACTGCTCACCGTGCGCGGGCTGGAGGCCTGGTACGACGAGTCCCACATCCTGCACGGCGTGGACCTCGACGTGCCGGCGGGGGAGGTGGTGACGCTCCTCGGGCGCAACGGAGCAGGGAAGACCACGACTCTGAAGTCAGTCATGGGGATCGTGCGCAAGCGCCGGGGTTCGGTGCGCTTCGGCGACACCGAGCTGATCGGCCGCCCCTCCAACGCCATTGCCCGGCTGGGCCTCGCGTTCTGCCCGGAGGAGCGGGGCATCTTCGCGAGCCTCAACGTGGACGAGAACCTCCGCCTGCCGCCGGTGGTGGCGCCGGACGGGCTCGACGCCGCCACCATCTTCGGCCTCTTCCCGAACCTGCGGGAGCGACTGCGCAGCCAGGGGACGAAGCTCTCGGGCGGCGAGCAGCAGATGCTCGCCATTGCCCGCATCCTCCGCACCGGAGCACGGCTGCTTCTCCTGGATGAACCCACCGAGGGCCTCGCCCCGGTGATCGTGCAGCAGATCGGGGCGACCATCCGGCGCCTGAAGGCCGCCGGCTTTACCATTCTTCTGGTGGAGCAGAACTTCCGCTTCGCCGCCACCGTGGCCGACCGTCACTACGTGATGGAGCACGGCCGGGTGGTGGACCTCATCGCCAACGCCGACCTCGCCGCGAGCATGCCGAAGCTCCACGACTACCTGGGGGTATAATGCGGCGCTCGCATCTTCCATTGATTTCACGAAAGGAGTCAGCAATATGAGAAGGCGCATCGCTTTCGTCCTCGCGGCGGCGGTCATTATCGCCGCGGGGCCGGCCGCCGCCGAGATCTCGGACGGGGTCATCAAGATCGGAGTGCTCAACGACCAGTCGAGCCTGTACGCCGACCTCACCGGGCAGGGCTCGGTGGTGGCGGCGCGGATGGCGGTGGAGGACTACGGGGCCGCCGCCAAGGGTCTCAAGGTCGAGATCATCTTCGCGGACCACCAGAACAAGGCGGACATCGGCTCCGCCATGGCGCGGCAGTGGTACGACGCGGACAAGGTGGACGTGATCGTGGACGTGCCCAACTCCGCGGTGGCCCTCGCCGTCAACCAGGTCACGCGCGACAAGGGCAAGGCCTTCCTCGTGTCGGGCGCCGCCTCCTCGGACCTCACCGGCAAGGCGTGCTCGCCGAACACCGTCCACTGGACCTACGATACGTGGGCGCTCGCCAACGGCACCGGGAACGCCATCGTCAAGACCGGGGGCGACTCCTGGTTCTTCATCACTGCGGACTACGCGTTCGGCCACGCCCTCGAGCGTGACGTCGAGGCGGTGGTGCTCAAGAATGGCGGCAAGGTGCTCGGCAAGGTCCGGCACCCGCTCAACACGCAGGACTTCTCGTCGTTCCTCCTCCAGGCCCAGGCGTCCAAGGCCAAGATCATCGGGCTCGCCAACGCGGGCGGCGACACCACCAACTCGATCAAGCAGGGCGCAGAGTTCGGCATCGTGCGCGGCGGCCAGAACTTCGCCGGGCTCCTCGTCTTCCTCACCGACGTGCACGCGCTCGGGTTACCCACCGCGCAAGGCCTCATCTTCACCGAAACCTTCTACTGGGACACCAACGACCGGACGCGCGCCTTCGCCAAGCGCTTCGCCGAGCGGAACCGCGGCATCCACCCCACCATGATCCACGCCGGCGTCTACGCCTCCGTGCTCCACTACCTCAAGGCGGTCGAGGCACTCAAGTCGGACGAGGGGACGAAGGTCATCGCCAAGATGAAGGAGTCGCCGACCGACGACCCGCTGTTCGGCAAGGGATCGATCCGACCCGACGGGCGGAAGATCCACCCGGCCTATCTCTTCGAGGTGAAGAAGCCGGCGGAGTCGAAAGGGCCGTGGGACTACTACAAGCTCCGCACCACCATCCCCGCCGAGCAGGCCTTCCGCCCGGTCGACCAGGGCGACTGCCCCCTCGTGAAGAAGTAGCGGACAGACCCCTCACCTCCTCACCATCGTCTGGGTGAGGAGGGCCGAGGGGGCCAACCGATGATTCCGATTCTCGGCATCCCGCCGCAGGCGCTGTTCGGCCAGCTCCTCATCGGCCTCATCAACGGCTCCTTCTACGCGCTGCTGAGCCTCGGCCTCGCCGTCATCTTCGGCCTCCTCAACATCATCAACTTCACCCACGGCGCCCAGTACATGATGGGGGCCTTCGCGGCCTGGTTCCTCCTCCAGTACGTCGGGCTGGGCTACTGGTGGGCGCTGCTCCTCGCGCCCATCGCCGTCGCGCTCTTCGGCATGCTGCTCGAGCGCACCATGCTCATGCGGCTCTATCAGCTGGATCACCTCTACGGGCTGCTCCTCACCTTCGGTCTCGCCCTCATCATCCAGGGACTCTTCCGCAACCAGTACGGATCCTCGGGACTGCCCTACGCCATCCCCCCGCAGCTCCAGGGCGGGCAGCATCTGGGTTTCATGTTCTTGCCGAACTATCGCGCGTGGGTGATCGGGTTCTCGCTGGCCGTCTGCCTCGGGACCTGGTACGTCGTCGAGCGCACGCGCCTGGGCTCCTATTTGCGCGCGGCCACCGAGAATCCCACGCTGGTGCAGGCGTTCGGGATCAACGTCCCGCGCATGATCACCCTGACCTACGGCTTCGGCGTGGGGCTCGCCGCGCTGGCCGGCGTGATGGCCGCGCCCATCTACCAGGTGAACCCGCTCATGGGCGGCGACCTCATCATCGTGGTCTTCGCGGTGGTGGTGATCGGCGGCATGGGCTCCATCATGGGCTCCATCGTGACCGGCTTCGGCCTCGGCGTCGTCGAGGGCCTCACCAAGGTGTTCTATCCGGAGGCCTCCAACACCGTCATCTTCGTGATCATGGCGCTCGTGCTCCTGGTGAAGCCCGCCGGGCTCTTCGGCAGAGCCCAGTAGATGACCCGCCCCGGCCTCGGGCATCAGTGGATCGCCTTCGCGCTCATGGTGGCCTTCTTCGCGGTGGCGCCGTTCTTCGTCTATCCCGTCTTTCTCATGAAGGCGCTCTGCTTCGGCCTGTTTGCCTGCGCCTTCAACCTCCTCATCGGCTACGTGGGGCTGCTCTCGTTCGGGCACGCCGCCTTCCTGGGCTCGGCCGGCTACGTGACGGCGCATGTCGCAAAGGTATGGGGCTGGCCGCCGGAGGCCGCCATCGCGGCGGGCGTGGCCGCCGCCGCTGGGCTGGGCCTTGCCATCGGCGCCCTCGCCATCCGCCGCCAGGGCATCTACTTCGCCATGACGACGCTGGCCCTGGCCCAGATGATCTACTTCTTCTGTCTGCAGGCGCCCTTCACCCACGGCGAGGACGGTATCCAGTCCGTTCCGCGCGGCCGTCTCCTGGGCGTGCTCGACCTCGGGCACATGCTGACGCTCTACTTCGTGGTCCTCGCCATCTTCCTGGTGGGCTTTCTCGTGATCTACCGCACCATCCATTCGCCCTTCGGCCAGGTCCTCAAGGCCATTCGCGAGAACGAGCCTCGCGCGATCTCGCTCGGGTACAAGGCGGACCAGTACAAGCTGATGGCCTTCGTGCTCTCCACCGCGCTCGTGGGCCTGGCCGGCGGCACCAAGGCGCTCGTGTTCCAGCTCGCCTCCCTCACCGACGTGCACTGGACCATGTCGGGCGAGGTGGTTCTGATGACGCTGCTGGGTGGGCTCGGCACCGTGTTCGGCCCGGTGGTCGGCGCCTTCATCGTGATCGCGCTGGAGACTTACCTCGCCCAGCTCGGCGCCTGGGTCACGGTGGTCCAGGGCGCCATCTTCGTCGTCTGCGTGCTGACCTTTCGGCGGGGAGTCGTGGGCGAGCTGGCGCGCCTGATCCGGCGGCCGCTGTAAGATCGCCGTGATGGACCTGACGTACCGCTCGCCGAAGACCGAGGTGCGCCCGAGCCCCATTCAGGGGCAGGGGCTCTTCGCGGCGCGGCCCATCGCCAAGGGGGAGATCGTGGCCGTCAAGGGCGGTCATGTCCTCACCCGGGCGGAGTGGGCGGTCCTGGAACGTGAGCTTGGACCCGCGGAGATACAGATCACCGAGGATCTCGTCATTGCCCCCGTGAGCGCCGCGGAGCGGCCGGGCGCCATGCTCTACACCAACCACTCCTGCGACCCGAACATCGCCATCCAGGGTCAGATCGTCCTCGTGGCCATGCGCGATATCACGCCGGGCGAGGAGCTCACGCATGACTGGGCGACTACCGACGACGGCGACTACGAGATGGAATGCCGCTGCGGGAGCCCGCGCTGCCGCCGCCTCATCACCGGCAAGGACTGGATGAAGCCGGAGCTGCAGGCGCGCTATCGGGGCTGGTTCTGCTGGTTCCTCCAGCAGAAGATCGACGCCCCTCCGCTAGGCTCACGCCGATGAAACGAAGCGCCGGCCTCCTGCTCTACCGTGGGGCGCCCGGCCGCCTCGAGGTGCTGCTGGTGCACCCGGGTGGGCCCTTCTGGGCGAAGAAGGATGCGGGCGCCTGGTCCATTCCCAAGGGTGAGATCGACGCGGGCGAGGAGCCGCTGACCGCCGCCCGCCGCGAGTTCGAGGAGGAGACGGGCGTCGCGCCGCCGGACGGGGAGGCCGTTGCCCTCGAGCCCCGGCGCCAGGCGGGAGGCAAGCTGGTGATGGCCTGGGCCGTGCGGGGGGACCTGGACCCCGCCCTCATCCGAAGCGGCACCTTCTCGCTGGAGTGGCCGCCGCGCTCCGGGCGGCAGCAGGAATTCCCCGAGGTCGATCGCGCCGGGTGGTTCACGCTGGAGCAGGCACGGGAGAAGATCCTGAGCGGGCAGGTGCCCTTCCTGGACGAGCTCGTCCGGGTGACCGACGCGTCGGGCTAGGGGAGGAGCCCGGTCACCGCGACGGATACGGCCGGTAGCGCAAGCAGCGCGATCGAGTCCTCGCGTCCGAACACCTGGACCGCCCCGTAGCGCCAGCCATACGGGGCGGCCCTGTCGGGACGGGGATCGCGATGCACCTCGACGACGCGATCGATCAGGTTGACGATCCAGTAGTCGGCGATTCCCGCCCTGGCGTAGAGGCTACCCTTGACCTCGCGGTCGAAGGCGAGGCTCGAGTCGGCGACTTCCACCGCCAGGGCGGGTCGCGTAGGGTGCGCGTCCCAGAGATCCGCGCGCGTTGCCTGCACGACGGCGAGGTCGGGCTCGGGCTCTGACTCCTCGTCCAGTGCCACGGGCATCTGTGCGCGCGTGACCCAGCCGGGGGGAAGGACCGAGCGGAGGACGTCATCCGCCACGCTCACCGCGTTCGCGTGATAGCTTCCCTGGGGCTCGGCCACGAGGAGCTGACCGCCGATGAGCTCCACCGGCTTACCGTGGAAGAGTCCGAGCTCGACGAGGCGCTCGTACTCTCGCCGCTTCCAGTGCCAGGCGGTCAAGGAGGGCTGCTCCATGGCTCAGAGCGTATCCACGGGCCGCCCACCATGCAATGTCGCTGGTCGGATACGCCGCCCCCGCTCGATGGTCATGGCCGGGCGCCGGTCACCGCCAGCTGCCCCTTGAGCACCTTGCCCGTCGCGCTCTTGGGCAACGCGGCGAGCACGGTGACCGTGCGCGGGTACTTGTAGCCGGCGAGGCGCTCGCGGCAGTGGGCGATGAGGGCCGCCGGCTCCGCCGCGACGTCCGTCCGGAGCGTCACGAAAGCCGCGATCTCCTCGCCGAGGTCGGGATCGGGCACGCCCACCACGGCGGCCTCGGCGACGGCCGGGTGCGTGAGCAACACCGACTCCACCTCGCCCGGCATCACGGAGTAGCCGCCGCGCAGGATCAGCTCCTTCTTCCGGCCCGTGATGGTGACGAAGCCCTCCGGGGAGATGGTGGCGAGGTCGCCGGTGCGGAACCAGCCGTCGGACAGCACGGCGCGCGTCTCCTCGGGATTGTCGAGGTAGCCGTCCATGGCGGCCGGCGTGCGGATCCACAGCTCGCCCGTCGCGTCCGCGGCGAGGGCTCGCCCCGCGTCGTCCGTCACGCGCAGCTCCACGCCGGGCACGGCACGCCCGATGGAGTCGGGAATCTCGCGCGCGTCGTCGGCCCGATACGAGATCGGCCGGAACAGCTCGGTCATGCCGTACCCGCGCAGGATGCGGACGCCGGTGCGGCGCCGCCACTCCTCCGCGAGCTCCCACGGACAGGGGGCCGCGCCGGACAGCGCGTGGCGAAGGCTGCCGAGGTCCGTCCCGTCGAGGGCGGGGGACTCGAGGAGGCGGCGGAACATCGTGGCCACGGCCGGCAGCACGGTGACGCGGTGCCGCGCGATGGCGGCGAGCGCGGTCGGGGGCGTGAACGGGTCGACGATGGCCACCCGGGCACCCGCCAGGATCGGCGCCAGCAGCGCCCCGTTGACCCCGAAGGAGTGCGAGAGGGGCAGGGCCGCGAGCACGCAGTCCGCCGAGGTGAGCGCCATCACGGGCCCCGCCCAGGACTCGAGCGCGGCGTCCAGCGCGGCGTGGGAGAGAAGGGCGCCCTTGGGCCGGCCGGTGCTGCCCGAGGTGTAGAGGATGAGGGCGGGTGTGCGGGGGTCCACCGGGCGGGTCGATTCCTCCATCTCGCCCTGGCCCTCGCCCACCGTGTCGAGCGTGAGACGGGGCCGAAGGTCGGCGAGGGTGCGCGCGCGCTCGTCCGGCGAGAGCATCGGGTTGAGCGGCGTCACGGTGGCGCCCGTGCCGAGGGCGCCCAGCAGCGCGACGGCGAAGCGCCAGCCGTTGGGCAGCGTGATGGCCACCCGGTCGCCGGGGCCGATGCCATCGGCGGCGAGCCGTCGGCCCACCCCGCCCGCGCGCCGGGCCAGCCCGCGCCAGGTGAGGACGCGGTCCGCCTCGAACATGGCATCCTCGTCCGGCTTCGCCCGTGCCGCCTGCGCCAGCGCGGTCAGCACGCCGGGGACGCGCGGCGCCGTCATCCCGTGACGTCCACTAGAGGCCGAGCGCCTTGAGGTCGATCCGCTGCGCCACCTCGGGCGGCACCCGATGCCGCGGCGTGTAGGCGGCCAGCGACGGCTTGGCCGTCGCGTCCACGCCCCACTTCGCCGAGTAGCCGTCCTCCTTGGTGGAGGGATCGAGGTCCGAGCCGCGGGCGTGGGTGATCACGGTGAGGTCGCGGTCGGGCTGGCAGCGGGTGGCGATGGCCCAGTTCACCTGACGATCGTCGAAGACGTCCACGTCGTGATCCACCACGACCACGCGCTTCATGTAGAGATCGGCGCCCAGCACGGCCAGGATGGCGTTCTTGGCCTGGCCGGGCAGCCGCTGCTCGAGGGAGACATAGCAGGTGAAGGGGCCGGGGACGCGCACCGCCTTCACCGACGGCACCATGGCGCGGACCGCTCGATAGAGGTTCGCCTCCATCGGGATCGTGGATAGCAGCATGTGGTCGAGGTGTGCCACCGTGATGTCCTGGAACCAGGCGCCCGCGCGGTGGGTGATGGCCTTCACCTTCACGACCTCACGCTCGCGCTGCCCCAGGCTGTAGCCGGTGAACTCGCCGAAGGGTCCCTCGGGCGCGCGTGCGCCGGGCAGGATCTCCGCCTCGATCACCATCTCTGCGTGGGCGGGTGCGAGCGCGTCGGAGGTCTCGCACTTCACCAGCTCCAGTGGCTCGCCGAGCAGCGCGCCCATGATGGCGCGCTCGTCCTCGTCGATGGACCCGATGGCGAGCGAGCCCAGCGCGATGGCCGGATGGACGCCGATCGCGAAGGCCACCGGGAGCGCCTCGCCCCGCGCTTCCGCGATCTTGGAGAACTCCCAGAGGTGCTTGCCGAGCGTGAGGTGGATCGAGGTCGTGTCGCGCCCCTTGATCATGAGGCGGTTGTAGGCGCAGTTCCACGTCTCGCTCGCCGGATCCTTCGCGAACGAGATCGCGGAGGTGAGGTACACACCCGCGTCGCCCTCGTGATGAACGATCTGGGGGAGGTCATGGAGGTCGATCTGATCCCCGCGGAGGATCACGTCCTTGACCGGGCCCGTCGGGACCACCCGCGGCGCCACCGGCTTCTCCATGGCCGCCAGGTACGCGCGGAGCATCTGGTTGGGCTTGCAGCGCATGGCCGCGGCGAGGCGGGACCGGCTCGCGTGGAGGTTGGTGAGCACCGGGAAGCGCGTGCCCTTCACCTTCTCGAAGAGGAGGACCGGCCGTCGCTTCGCCTCGCGCTCCAGCTTGACCACGATGGCGGTGATCTCGAACGCCGGGTCCACCTCCTGGGTGACGACCTGGACGTCGTCCGGCTTGGCGCGCTTCACCGCGTCGAGATAGGAGCGGAGATCCTGGGCCATGGCAGCGTCTCCCCGTGTTCTAGAGGCCGTAGAGACGGCGGCAGTTGTCGCCCAGCACCTTCTGCTTCTGCGCCTCGGTCAGGTCCCCGCGCATGCGGATCTCGTCGATGGAGCCGGGGTAGGAGTTGTCCCAGTGGGGGAAGTCGGAGGCGTAGACGATTTGATTCTCCCCCACGAGCTTCAGCGCCTGGGGCAAGAGCCATTCGTCCGCCTCGCAGGAGAAGAAGATGTTGCCGCTCCGGCAGTAGGCGCTGGGCTCCTTCTTGAGGGCGGGCGCCTCGGCAGCGCGCTTGGCGTACTCGTCGTCCATGCGCTCCATCCAGTAGGGCGCCCAGCCGCACCCCGCCTCGAGGAACGCCAGCTTGAGCTTGGGAAAGCGCTCGGGCACGCCCTCGAAGACCATCGAGGTGATCTGGCGCATCTGCCCGAACGCGTGCGAGCACGTGTGGGCCTGTATGAAGCGCGGGAACATGTCCACACCGGCTCCGCCCAGATGCGAGCCCGAGGCGTGCACACCCAGCGGCACACCGAGCCGCTCGGCCTCCGCGTAGACGGGATCGTAGGCGGCGTCGCCGAGCAGATGGGTGCCGTCGGCGGGCAGCATGCCGCCGGAGAGCCCCAGCTCCTTCACCGCGCGGCGTAGCTCGCCCGCGCAGGCGGCGGGCTCCTGCACGGGCAGGAGGGCCACCGCCTTGAGCCGGGGGCTCACCTTGATGAACTCTTCGTGGAGCATGGTGTTGTAGGCCTTGCAGAGGGCGACCGCCCACTCCTTGTCGCGCAGGAAGCTCATGAAGAGCCCCAGCGTGGGATAGAGCACGGTGAGCTCCATGCCTCCCTTGTCGAGCGCGCGCAGCCACGCCTCCGCGTTGCCGGCCGAGTCGCCGAGGGTGCCGAGCAGGCGGCGGTCCCACCCGTCCCAGGGATAGAACGAGAAGGTCTGCGGGCGGCGCTTGTGGCGGTCGTCGAGGTACTTCGACACCTGCTCCTGCGACTCCGTCACATGGCCGTCGGCGTCGAGAATGGCAAAGGCGCTCATGGCTTGGCTCATGACTTGCCCCTCCAGCGGGGAATGGCGTCGGGATTGACGACATGCGCGGGCGGCTCGCCGCGCCCGACTGCCAAGATTTGATCGAGCGCGAGGCGGAGGTTGGCGCGGCGGCCCGCCTCGCTGTGGGCGATGTTGTGCGGGGTGAGGATGAGGCGCTCGGGATCGACGGTCCGATAGCAGTGGTCGGCTGGGAGCGGCTCCTTCACGAACGCGTCGACGGCCGCGCCCGCGATCCACCCCTCGGCGAGCGCGCGGGCCACCGCCTCCTCGTCCACCACTTCGCCCCGCGCGGTATTGATGAGGAGCGCCGTCGGCCTCATGCGCCGCAGCTCCTTCTCTCCCACGATGTGCCGCGTCTCCTCGGTGAGGGTGCAATGGAGCGACACAATGTCGGATTCCGCGAGCAGGGTGGCGAGGTCCACCAGGGTGACGCCCAGCTTCGCCGCCCGATCCGCCGGCACGTAGGGATCGGCCGCGAGCAGCCGCACGTCCCAGCCGGCGAGGCGGCGCGACACGTGGGTGCCGATGCGGCCGAGACCGATCAGCCCCACCGTCTTGCTGAAGAGGAAGTCGCCGCGGTCGTCTCGCTTCGCCCATTCGCCCCGGCGCAGCTTGGCCTCGTTGTGCTTGATCCGCTTGAGCAGCATCAGGATCAACCCGATCGTGGCCTCGGCCACCGCCACGAAGTTCTCCGGCGTGGGGCTGTTGGCCACGAGGATGCCGAGGCGGGAGGCGGCGGGGATGTCGATCTTGTCCGTGCCGATGAAGGGCACGATCACCAGCCGCAACCGCGCGGCGGCCTCGAGCACGGCGGGCGAGAAGGTCTCCAGGTGCGAGGCGAGCACGACGTCGGCGTCGCGGCAGGCCTCGGCCAGCTCGGCCTCCGTCCAGGCGCTCCGGTTCGGCAGGTCGAGCGGCCGGCCGATCACGACCTCATGGCCGACGGTGCGGAGGGGCTCCAGCTCCTCGGGCGGGCCGCTGGGTCCGGTGGCGAAGATCTTCATGGGCACCTCCTCTACGGCTTCTTGCAGATGATGTTGACCAGCGCCTGCCGCTTCTCGTTGCGCACGACGTCGAGGGCCTGCTTGAGCACGCGCGGCAATTCCGCCGGGTCCTCCACCTTTTCGCCCCAACCGCCGGAGGCGCGGCACACCATCTCATAGTCGGGCGCGGGGTCGAGCTGATAGAGGGGCATGGTCTCGGCGCGCATGGCCCAGCCGTCCTTGGCGAGGGAGGCCACCGAGCGCTTCACCGCGTTCCAGGCCCGGTTGTTGAAGATCACGAACAGGGCCGGGATCTGATAGGCGCGGGACACCCAGTGGCTGGCGGTGGGGCTGCCGAAGATGTACGTGCCATCGCCCATGCAGGAGATCACGGTCTTGCCGGGGGCCGCAAGCCGGGCGCCGAGGGCGGCGCCCAGGGCCCAGCCGAGCCCGCCCGCCGGCGAGGAGCCGAAGTAGGAGCCCGGCACCCGCATCTGCGTCTGTGAGGAGTCCAGGTCGTACTCGTTCACCACGATGGTGTCGTCGTCGATGCAGTCGGCCACGCAGCGGGAGGCCCAGGCCATATCGATGGGGGTGTCGCCGCTCACCGCGCGGGCGCGCGCGGCGACAGTCTCTCGCTGCGCCGCCGCCTCCGCCTCCCATTTCCTGCGCCGGGCTGCCACCGCCGCGGCGTCCAGCAGGGGCGGCAGCGCCTGAGCGAGCGCGGCCAGCGTGAGCCGCGGCGCCCCCGCGAGCGCGCCGGCGGTGGGGAATCCGCGCACCGGATAGCGGGAGAAGAGCGGATCCACGCCGATCTGGATGATCGTCGCATCGGGCGAGGGATTGCGCAGCGCGGGGAACCAGGGGGCGTCGGCCTCCACCACGACTACCACGTCGGCAGTGGCGAGGTGCGGGCCGGGGTCGAAACCCCCGTGGAGCGGATGGTCGCCGGGGAAGTTGAGATACGTGCGAGCGGGATCCTCGAAGACGGGGGCGCCGAGCGTCTCCGCGAAGCGGGCGAGCACGGGCACCGCGAGGGGGTCGCGGCCGCCCGCCTTGGTGATGACGATCGGGTTGCGGGCGGCGGCGAGGACGCGCGCCGTCGCCGCGATCTCCTCCGGCCCCGCGACGACCGGGCTGTTCGGCGCCAGCCGCGAGGGATCGGCGTACTCGAACGTGTCGTGCGCCTCGGCCAGCACCTCGCGGGGCAGGGTGAGGTACACGGGGCCCGGCGGCTCGCTGCGGGCGATGGCGAGCGCCCGGTCCACCACCGTCTCGAGCTGAGCGAAGTTGCGCAGCTCGTAGTCCCACTTCACGAACTCGCGCGCGAGCCCGGCCTGATCGAAGGCCTCCTGCGCCCAGTGGATCTGGCGGTCGCGGCTGCCGGGCATGCCCTGCTCGGTGATGGGGGTGCGGCCGGCGCTGAAGAGGATGGGCACCTGGGAGCGCGCGGCGTTGATGACCCCGCCCAGCGCGTTCGCGGCCCCCACGATCACGTGCACCATCACCGCCTGCGGCTTGCCCGACACCATGGCATGGCCGTGCGCCATCGCCACCGCGGGGATCTCGTGCGGCACCGTGATCGGTCTGGGGAAGGGAAGCCCGTTGGCCTGACGCCGCGCGTACGCCTCGATGAGCGGCGCGAAGTCCGTTCCCGCGTTCGCGAAGAGAAAGTCCACGCCGCGGGCGGCGAGGAGCTCGAGATAGGCGTCGGCGGTGCTCTCGACGGTCGCACGCTTCTTCATGCGGGCTCCTTTTGTCCGGCTACTTGCCCGTCCAGCGGGGCTTGCGCTTCTCGACGAAGGCGGCGGCGCCCTCGCGGAAGTCGGCGCTCGTGTACGTCCGCGCGATGAGGTCGTCGTCCTCGGGCAGGCCGCGGTGATCGCGGAGCCGGCGCAGCGCCTCCTTGGTGACCTGGATGGTGATGGGGGCGTGGTCGGCGATCTCCAGCGCGATCGTCCGCACCCGGGCGTCGATCTCCTCGGGGGGCACGATCTCGTGGACGAAGCCGGCGGCCAGCGCCTCCTGCGCAGTCAGGAAGCGGGCGCGGAAGATCACGTCCTTGACGACGGAGGGGCCCAGGAGGTCCCCGAAGCGCGCGTAAGTCTCCATGGAGAGACAGTTGCCCAGCGTGCGCGCGATGGGCGCCCCGAACTTCGCGTCGGGGGTGGCGATGCGGAGGTCGCAGCAGGCGGAGATGTTGAAGCCGCCGCCCACCGCGAAGCCCTGGATCTGCGCGATCACCGGCTTTCGCACCCGCTCGAGGCGGGCGGAGCGCGCGGCGCCGTCGCGCTCGTAGGCGAGGCCGTCCTCCGCGGTCTCGAAGACCTTGAACTGGCTGATGTCGGTGCCGGCCACGAAGGCCTTGCCGCCCGCCCCACGCAGGACGAGGACGCGGATGGAGTCGTCGGCATCCACCTCCTCGCACACCTGGAGGAGGCGATCGTACATGCTCCAGGTCATGGCGTTGCGGGTCTGGGGACGATTGAACGTGAGGGTCACGATCGGCCCGTCACGCGTGACGAGCGTGTCCTGATTGCCGGCGGGGGTCTCCACGGATGCCTCCTCGCGCTACGGTAAGTGGGCGGAGGATACCACCCGCGCGGCGAATCGTGCTAGCCTACGCCTCGCCATGGCGGGCGCGCTCGACGGCATTCGCGTCATCGATCAGACGCAGGTGATGGCCGGCCCCTTCGCGAGCATGCTGCTCGCCGACATGGGCGCGGAGGTGATCAAGATCGAGCCGCCGGCGGGCGAGCATTCGCGCCACGTCGGCCTCGAGGCCGCGCCCGGGGTGGCCGCGTCCTTTCTCGCCGTCAACCGCGGGAAGAAGGGGATCACCCTCGACCTCAAACAGCCCGAGGGTGTGGTCGTACTCAAGCGGCTCGTCGAGACTGCCGATGTGCTCGTCGAGAACTACCGCCCCGGCGTGGCCGCGCGCCTGGGCGTGGACTACGCCGCCCTCGCCGCCGTGAACCCGCGCCTCATCTACTGCTCCGTGTCCGGCTTCGGCCAGACGGGACCCTACGCGAGCCGCGGCGGCTACGACCTCATCGCCCAGGGGATGGCGGGGATCATGAGCGCCACCGGCAGCGACGGGGGCCCGCCCGTGAAGGTGGGCGTGCCCGTCGCGGATCTCGGCGCGGGGCTCTTCGCCCTGCTCGGCATTCTCGCCGCGCTGCGCGCGCGCCGTCTCACGGGACGCGGCCAGCACGTGGACACCTCGCTGTTCGAGGCGGCGCTCGCGCTGTCCGCGTGGGAGGCCACCGAGTACTGGTACACGGGGCAGATTCCCAAGCCGCTGGGCACCGCGCACCGGCTGAACGCGCCGTATCAGGCGTTTCGCGCCAGCGACGGCTACTTCACGGTGGGGGCGGCGAATCCCAAGCTCTGGCCGATCTTCGCCGGCCTCATCGGCCGCGCTGAGCTCACCGAGGATCCGCGCTTCAAGGGCGTGGGCGATCGCGTGAAGCATCGCGCCGCGCTCGAGAAGGAGATCGAGGTCGCGACGAGCAAGGAGACGCGCGCCCACTGGCTCGCGAAGTGCGAGGCGGCGGGCATTCCCGCCGGGCCGATCTATAGCATTCCGGAGGCCCAGGCCGACCCCCACGCGCAGGCGCGCGGCATGGTGCAGGAGCTCACGCACCCGCAGGCGGGCCGCGTGAAGGCGCTCGGCAACCCCGTGAAGCTGTCGCGCTCGCCGGCGACGCTCCGGTCCGCCGCGCCGCTCCTCGGTGCCGACACCGACGCGGTGCTCGCCGGCATCGGGCTGAGCCTTCTTGAGATCGACGCGCTCCGCGCGCGGAAGGTGCTTGGCGAGGCGCAGCCGAAGGCGAACCGAGCGGATACATGATGGGTTCGCGAGCGGAGCGAGCGCAGGTGATCGGATACGCATGATTCGCTCCGTGCCCGGCCGCGCCCCGAAGGTCCACCCGGCCGCGTTCGTGGACATCGCCGCCCAGGTGATCGGCGACGTGACCATCGACGAGGGCGCCAGCGTCTGGCCCTTCAGCATCCTGCGCGGCGACCAGGATAACTTCGTGCGCTTGGGCCGGAACTCCAACGTACAGGACAACTCCGTGCTGCACGTGACGCCGGAGTTCCCCTGCATCGTGGGCGCCGGCGTCACGATCGGCCACCGCTGCGTCGTCCACGCCTGCACCATCATGGACAATGTCCGCATCGGGATCGGCGCGGTGGTGCTGACAGGGGCGGTGGTCGAGGAGAACGCCCAGGTCGGCGCGGGCGCGGTGGTGCCTCAGGGCAAGGTCGTGCCCGCGGGCTGGCTGGTCATGGGCGTGCCCGCCAAGCCCGTGCGCAAGATGTCCGACGACGAGCTGGCCGACATCCGAAAAAACGCCATCGAGTACCTCGACCTCTGGCATCGCGACTACCGCGGGATCTGGGACGTACGCGACCAGCGCGCGGCGACATCATGAAGCCGCTCCACGGCACGCGCGTCATCGACTTCACGCAGGCGATGGCGGCGCCGTTCTGCACCATGAACCTGGCCGACCTCGGCGCGGACGTCATCAAGCTGGAGCCCCCGGGTGCGGGGGAGCCCACCCGCCACCTGGGGGCCGTGCACAAGCGCGGCCACAGCGCGACCTTCATGACCATGAACCGCGGCAAGCGCGACCTCGCCGTGGACCTCAAGCAGCCGGCCGGCGTCGAGGTGGTCAAGCGACTGGTCAAGACCGCGGATGTCTTCGTGCAGAACTATCGCCCCGGCGTGGCCGACCGGCTGGGGCTCGGCTACGCAGCGCTGAGCGAGATCAACCCCCGGCTCATCTACTGTGCCGTAAGTGGCTTTGGTGGAACGGGTCCCTACGCGTCCCGCGGTGGCTACGACCTGATCGCCCAGGGCATGAGCGGCGTGATCAGCGTGACGGGAGACGAGGACGGCGCGCCCGCCAAATCCGGCGTGCCCCTCTCCGACCTCGCCACCGGACTCTTCTCCGCTTACGGGATTCTGTGCGCCCTCGAGTATCGCGATCGGACGGGGCAGGGGCAGCTCGTGGACACCTCACTGCTCGAGGCCGCCATGGCCCTCACGGTATGGGAAGCCAGCGAGTACTGGGTGACCGGCGAAGCGCCGAAGGCGCTGGGCTCCGCCCACCGGCTTTCCGCGCCGTATCAAGCCTTGCGCGCGGCGGACGGCTTCTTCACGGTGGGCGCCAACACCGACCGCCTCTACGAAAGTTTCTGCCGGGCCATCGGGCGCGGGGATCTCCAGACCGATCCCCGCTTCATCAGCGGCGCCAGCCGGCGCAAGCACAGGAAGGCCCTCGTCGCCGCGATCGAGGCGACCACCACCACCGAGCCGCGCGGCTTCTGGCTGGAGCGCCTCGACAAGGAGGGGGTGCCCGCCGGCCCCATCAACGACTACGCCGAGGCCCTGTCCGACCCGCAGACGCTGGCGCGCCGGATGGTCGTCGATCTCATCCACGCCGGCGCCGGGCCCATCAAGGCGCTCGGCGTGCCCGTGAAGCTGTCCGAGACGCCGGGCGCGGTGGACCGCGCGGCCCCGCTGCTCGGGCAGGACACCGAGAGCATCCTGATCGAGCTCGGCTACACCGAGACGGAGCGCCGCGACCTCGAGGCGAAAGGCATCGTTCAACGCTGGCCGTTACCAGGAGGGAAGGCTCGATGAAGACCCGCACGCTCGCCCTGCTCTGCGCCGTCGCCCTGATCGTTCCCGGGCTCGTCGGCTTCGCGCTCGCCCAGGCCAAGTATCCGGCCAAGACCATCGAGGTGGTCGTGCCCTTCGCCCCCGGCGGCGGCACGGACAACCTCATGCGCATGATCACGGGCATCATCGAGGAGAACAAGTGGTCGCCGGTGCCGATCAACGTCAACAACCGCACCGGCGGCAGCGGTGCCGTCGGCTACACGTACCTCATCGGCAAGAAGGGCGACTCCCACGTCGTGGGCGGCGCCACTCCGATGGTGGTGTCGGGGAAGATCGAGGGGCGCCTGAGCGGCGACCATCGCGATGCCATGACCATCCTCATGATCATGGCCATCGACGACCTCATGCTCTCGGTACGGACGGAGTCGCCGTACAAGACCGTCGACGACTTCGTCAAGGCCGCCCGTGAGAAACCCGGTGTCCTCACCGTCGGCGGCACCGGAACGAACACCGAGGATCACATCTTCCACTACCTGTTCGAGCAGGCGGCCAAGATCAAGGTGAAGTACGTGCCGTTCAACTCGGGCGGCGAGGTGACGACCGCGCTGATGGGTGGGCACATCGACGCCGCGGTGGAGAACCCCAACGAGATCGTGGCCCAGGTCGAGGCCAAGAAGGCGCGCAACCTGGCGGTGGCCTCCCGCAAGCGTCTGCCCGACGCCCAGGACGTGCCCACGTTCGCGGAGCGCGGCTACGAGTTCTTCTGGGAGCAGCTGCGCGGCGTGGTGGGGCCGGCGGGCATGTCCCCCGAGGCGGTGAAGTGGTGGGAGGACACGCTCAAGAAGGTGACGGAGTCGAAGAAGTGGCAGGAGCAATACATCAAGCGCAATCTCCTCGTGCCCACCGCGTGGACGGGAGAAGAGGCCAACAAGTACCTCGACGGCCTCACCGCCAAGTACGAGAAGGCCCTCGGCGACCTCGGCGCGCTGAAGAAGAAGTAAGCCCGGCGTGCGGCGCGCGGACCAGATCGCCGGGGGCGGGCTACTCGTGCTCGGCCTGGCCTTTGGGGCCGGGGGGCTCCGGAACTACACCTACTGGGGCCCCACCGGCCCGGGCTCGGGCTTCTTCCCGTTCTGGCTCGGCCTGACCATGGCCGTGCTCTCCGCCTGGCTTCTGCTGGGCGCGCTGCGCGGGCGCGGGCCGGATGGCGGCTGGCTGCCGGCAGGGGCGGGGCGGCGGCGGCTCGTCACCGTGCTGGGCGTGATCGCCGCGCTGATCGCCGTCCTCAAGATCGTGGGGATGGCGGTGGGCACGGTGCTCTTCCTCGTCGTCATCCTTCGCTTCGTCGAAGGCCTGCGCTGGTCCTCCACGGTGGCCATCGCGGTGGGCACCGCCGCCGTCAACTACTTCGTCTTCACCTACTGGCTGCGTGTGCCGTTCCCCGTGGGCGTGCTGGGCTTCTGATGGACTTCCTCGCCAACCTCTCCCTCGGCTTCTCCATCGCGTTCACGCCCTTCAACCTCGTGATGGCGGCGACTGGGGTGACCCTCGGCACCCTCATCGGGGCGCTGCCGGGCGTCGGTCCCGTGTCCGGCGTCGCCCTGCTCCTGCCGCTCACCTTCGGCATGGAGCCCGTCTCCGGCATCATCATGCTGGCCTCGCTCTACGCGGGCTCCATGTACGGCGGCACCATCACCTCCGTGCTCATCAACACCCCCGGGGAGTCGGCCTCGGTGGTGACGTGCATCGACGGCTATCAGATGGCCCTCAAGGGGCGGGCGGGGCCGGCCCTCGGCGTGGCGGCCATCGGCTCCTTCGTAGCGGGCACCGTCGGGGTCGTGCTGCTCATGCTGATGTCGCCGATCCTCGCCCGCTGGGCGCTGTCGTTCGGCCCGCCCGAGACCTTCGCCCTCATGCTGCTGGGGCTGACGACGGTGACGGGCCTGACCGGCGACAGCCCGCTGAAGGGCTACATGAGCATGGTGTTCGGGCTCATGCTCGCCATGGTGGGATTCGACATCATCTCCGGCGACGCCCGCTACGCGTTCGGCATCAACGAGCTGCTGGACGGGGTGGAGTTCCTGCCCGTCGCGATCGGCCTCTTCGGGCTGGGCGAGGTGCTGGTGGGGGCCGAGCAGGTCACCGACATGCGCATCCTGCGCGCCCGCTACGGCCTGCGCGACGTCATGCTCACCTCGGCCGACTGGGCGCGCAGTCGGCTCGCCATCGCGCGGGGCACCGTGCTCGGCTTTCTCATCGGCGTGCTGCCCGGGGCGGGGCCGACCATCGCCTCCTTCCTCGCCTACACGCTGGAGAAGAAGGTGTCGAAGCACCCGGAGGAGTTCGGGCGCGGGGCCATCGAGGGGGTGGCGGCGCCGGAGTCGGCGAACAACGCCGCCTCGTCGGCGGCGTTCGTGCCGATGCTCACCCTCGGCATCCCCGGCTCGGCCACCACCGCGGTGATGCTGGGCGGGCTCATGATGTGGGGCCTGCGGCCGGGGCCGCTGCTTTTCGAGAAGAACCCCGACTTCGTGTGGGGCCTCATCGCGTCGCTCTACATCGCCAACGTCATGCTCCTCATCCTGAACATCGGGTTCATCCCCATGTTCGTGCGGGCCTTGCGCATCCCCTATTCGGTCTTGATGCCGCTGATCGTCATCTTCTGCGTCACCGGCGCCTACTCGCTGAACAACAAGGTCTGGGACGTGGGCGTGATGCTAGTCTTCGGCGCCCTCGGCTACGTGATGAAGAAGCTCGACTATTCACCCGCCGCGCTCACCCTCGCCCTCGTGCTGGGCCCGCTCGCGGAGCGCGCCCTCCGGCAGTCACTGATCATCTCGGACGCGGGCATCCTGATCCTGTTCATGCGCCCCATCTCGGGCGTGCTCACGCTCCTCGCGCTCGCCGCGGTCGCGGTGCCGGCCGTTCGCGCTCTCCGGCAGGCGCTGCGGGGCCGCGCGCCGGCCGCGGCCGCCTGACCGGCGGTGTCCGAGGACCGCTACGGCCTGCTCCTGACGTCCGTCTCCGCCCGCGCGGTGGACGCATATCGTGCTGGAGTGGACCACATCCTCCTCGCCACCCCCGGCGCGGAGCCCGCCTTCGAAGCGGCGCTCGAGGCCGATCCCGGCTTCGCCCTCGCCGCGGCCGGCCTCGCGCGCGCCCTGCAGATCCGCGGCCGCATCCCCGAGGCCAGGGCGGCCGGAGCACGCGCCCGCGGCCTCGCCGGCGGCGTCTCGCGGCGGGAGCGCCAACACGTGGAGGCCATCGGCGCCCTCCTCGACGCCGCCGCGCCGGGCGCGCTGGCCGCGGTGCGCGCGCACGTGGCCGAATTCCCGCGCGACGCCCTCGTCCTGTCGCTGGCGGTAGGGGCCTTCGGTCTCATCGCGTTCAGCGGCCGTCCCGACCACAACGCCTTGCTGCTGGAGCTCCTCGATCCGCTCGCGCGCCACTACGCCGGCGACTGGTGGTTTCCCTTTGCGCACGGCTGGGCCTACAACGAGGCGCGGCGTCCGGCCGAGGCCCGGCGGCTGATGGAGGAAGCGCGCGCCCGGCAGCCCCGGAGCGCCAATGTCGCCCATGGGCTGGCGCACATCGCCTACGAGACGGGTGATGTGGAGGGCGGAGCCGCCTATCTCGAGGGCTGGCTGCCCGCGTACGATCGCGCGGGCACGCTGCACTGCCACCTGTCCTGGCACCTGGCGCTCTTCGAGCTGGCGCGGGGCCGCGACGACCACGCGCGCCGCGTCTACGAGGACAGCATCGCGCCCGGGGCCTCGAAGGCGCCGCCGTTGAACACGCTCAGCGACTCGGCCGCCTTCCTGTGGCGCCTGGGCCTCTACGGCGACCCCGCTCCCGCCGAGCGCTGGAGCCCCGTCTGCGAGTTCGCGACCCAGGCCTTTGCCCGGTCGGGCTTCGCGTTCGCGGACATCCACTGCGCGCTGGCCTATGCCGCGCACGGCGACTCGGCGGCCCTGACGGGGCTGGTGGAGGCCCTCCGCGAGGCCGCCCGCGCCGGGCGCCTGCCCGCCGGGCCAGGTGTGGCCGTCCTCGCCGAGGGGCTCGGGGCGTTCGCGTCGGGGGACTACCAGCGGGCGATCCGCCTCATCGAGCCCGTTGCGGAGGAGGTGATACGGCTGGGGGGCAGCCACGCTCAGCGCGACATCTTCGAGGAAACCCTGATCCAGGCCTACTTGCGCGCCGGTCTGGGGTTCCGGGCGGCGCCGATTCTCCGCCGGCGCCTGGACCGGCGGCCCTGGGACCGAGACCGCGCGTGGCTGGTCAGAGCCACGGGGGGTCGGGGGGCTCGTAAACCCTTGTAGTTCCGGCCAAACCCTTGACAGCCCCAGGGGGCTCGGCTACACTCTCGCAACTTCGTGGGCTCTTACTGACGCGACGCCCCACCGAATGGTAACGCTCTCCAATGGCGTAGACGCATGACGCGCGCGACGGCCGCCGCTACGATCGGAGCACGCCCGCCGGACGCGGCGAATCTCGCGACCGACACCTTCCCCAAGCTCGTCGTCGAGAACGCGCGCCGCCTGGGCGACAAGGTCGCCATCCGCGAGAAAAGCCTGGGCATCTGGCAGGCGTACGGCTGGCGTGAGTATCTCGCGCAGGCGCGCCTGATCGCGCTCGGTCTCGCCTCGCTCGGATTCACCCGCGGTGACAAGACCGCCATCGTCGGCGACAATCGGCCGCCGCTCTACTGGGCGATGCTCGCGACCCAGGCGCTCGGCGGCGTGCCGGTGCCGCTGTACCAGGACTCGATCGAGAAGGAGATGCAGTTCATCGTGGACCACGCGGAGGCGCGCTTCGCGGTGGTCGAGGACCAGGAGCAGGTGGACAAGCTCCTGCACGTGCGCGCGCAGTGCCCCCGCCTCGAGTACATCGTCTACGACGATCCGCGGGGCATGCGGAAGTACAACGAGCCCTGCCTGCTGAGCCTGGCCGAGCTGAAGGAGCGCGGCGAGAAGTTCGAGCGGGAGCACCCCGGCTGGCTCGACGAGGAGATCGCGCGGGGGACGGCCGACGACGTGGCCATCATCTGCTACACGTCGGGCACGACCGGTCAGCCCAAGGGCACCGTGCTCACGCACGGCAATCTCATCGCGACCGCGCGGAGCGCCGTCGTCTTCGAGGGGCTCGGGGCCGATGATGAGGTGGTGGCCTATTTGCCCATGGCGTGGGTGGGCGACCACATGTTCTCCTTCGGCCAGTCGGTGGTGTCTGGCTTCGCGACCAACTGCCCGGAGAGCGCGGCCACCGTGCTCCAGGACCTCCGGGAGATCGGGCCGACCTACTTCTTCGCGCCACCCCGTATCTGGGAGAACATCCTCACCGCGGTGATGATCCGGGTGGACGACGCCTGGGCACCCAAGCGCGCGATGGTGCGGTTCTTCCTGGACGTCGCGCGCCGCGTGGAGGGCGCCCGGCTCGCTCACCGGTCCGCCCGCCTCGGCGACCGCCTGCTCTACGCGCTCGGCCGGGTGCTCGTCTACGGGCCCCTTCGCGACAATCTCGGGATGCGCCGCATCCGCGTGGCCTATACCGCGGGCGAGGCCATCGGCCCCGAGCTGTTCGAGTTCTACCGCTCGCTCGGCATCAACGTGAAACAGCTCTACGGGATGACGGAGTCGAGCGCGCTCATCTGCATCCAGAAGAACGGGGACGTGAAGCTCGACACCGTGGGCACGCCGCTCCCCGGCGTGGAAGTCCGGATCGCCCCGGACACGGGCGAGGTGCTGTTCCGGGGCCCGGGCGTCTTCCGCGGTTACTACAAGAATCCCGAGGCCACCCGCCAGACGCTCGAGGATGGCTGGGTGCACACCGGCGACGCCGGCGTCATCGACCGCGAGGGGCACCTGAAGATCATCGACCGCGCCCGCGACGTGGGGCGCCTCTCGAACGGGACGCTCTTCGCGCCGAAGTACCTCGAGAACAAGCTCAAGTTCTCGCCGTTCATCAAGGAGGCGGTGTGCGTCGGCGACGGGCGGCCCTTCGTGGTGTCCCTGCTCAACATCGACCTCGCCGCGGTGGGGAGCTGGGCGGAGCGCCGCAACATCGCCTACACCTCCTATACCGACCTCGCCCAGAAGTCCGAGGTGTACGGCCTCATCCGCGAGGCGGTGAACCGTGTGAACGGGAGCCTCGCCGGGGAGGGCGAGCTGGCGGGGGCGCAGATCCGGAAGTTCCTCCTCCTCCACAAGGAGCTGGACGCGGACGACCAGGAGATCACCCGCACGCGCAAGGTACGCCGCGGCTTCATCGGCCAGAAGTACGCCGCGCTCATCGAAGGGCTCTACTCCGACGCCGGCCACGTGAACGTGGAGGCCCAGGTCACCTACGAGGACGGGCGCGTGGGCACCGTGCGGGCGGACGTGCGTATCGCGGAGGCCGAGATCGCGGCGGCGGGAGCGGGGCGGTGAAGACGGGCACGCCACTGCTGGAAGTCGACGGGATCAGCGTGCGCTTCGGCGCCGTGCAGGCGCTCGAGGGCGTGAGCCTCGCCATCGGACGGGGCGAGGTCGCCGCCATCATCGGGCCCAACGGCGCCGGCAAGACCACCCTCCTCAACGTCATCAGCGGCTTCTATCACCCGAACGAGGGCCACATCCGCTTCGAGGGCAAGGATCGGACGCACCTCAAGCCGTACGACGTGGCCGCCCTCGGCATCGCCCGCACCTTCCAGAACGTGGCCCTCTTCAAGGGCATGAGCGTGCTCGACAACATCATGACGGGCCGCCTGCTGAAGATGAAGGGCAGCTTCCTCATGGAGGCGCTCTACTGGGGCCCCGCTCAGCGGCAGGAGCTGGAGCACCGCGCCTTCGTGGAGCGCATCATCGACTTCCTGGAGATCCAGGCCATCCGCAAGACACCGGCGGGCCAGCTGCCCTATGGCCTCCAGAAGCGGGTGGAGCTGGCGCGGGCGCTCGCCGCCGAGCCCACCTTGCTGCTCCTCGACGAGCCCATGGCCGGGATGAACGTCGAGGAGAAGGAAGACATGTGCCGCTTCGTCCTCGGCGTCAACGACGAGTTCGGCACCACCATCGCGCTGATCGAGCACGACATGAGCGTGGTCATGGACATCTCGGACCACGTGGTGACGCTGGACTACGGACGCAAGATCGCCGACGGGACCCCCGACGAGGTGCGCGCGAACCCCGCTGTCATCGACGCCTACCTCGGGCTGGCCCATGCTTAGCGTGCTCCACGCGATCTTCGTGGCGCCCTTCCTCGACATGGCCGGCTCGCCCACCTTCCTCGCCGAGGTGCTGATCGGCGGGATCGCCGCCGGGCTCATGTACTCGCTCGTCGCGCTGGGCTTCGTGCTGATCTTCAAGGCCTCCGGCGTCTTCAACTTCGCCCAGGGCGTGATGGTGCTCTTCGCCGCCTTGACCCTGGTAGGCCTCATCGAGAAGGGGCTGCACGTGGCGGTGGCCCTCCTCGCTACGGTGGTCGTGATGATCGCCCTCGCCTTCGGCATCGAGCGGGTGGTGCTGCGCCCACTCGTCAACCAGGCGCCCATCATCCTGTTCATGGCCACCATCGGGCTCAACTTCTTCCTGGAAGGCCTGGGGGAGATGCTGTGGGGCGCCAACGTGAAGAGGCTCGACGTCGGCATCCCGGACGAGTCGGTCAAGGTGGCCGGCATCCTCATCAACAAGCTCGAGATGTCGGCGGCGGCCACCGCGGCGGTCCTGGTGGCGGTGCTCGCGGTGTTCTTCCAGCGCACCCGGATCGGGCGCGCCCTCCGCGCGGTCGCCGACGACCACGAGGCCGCGCTGAGCATCGGCATCCCTCTCAAGACCATCTGGGTGGTGGTCTGGGCGGTGGCGGGGCTGGTGGCCATCGCGACGGGCGTGATGTGGGGAGCCAAGAGTGGCGTGCAGTTCAGCCTCTCCCTCATCGCCCTCAAGGCGCTCCCCGTCCTCATCCTGGGAGGCTTCACCTCGGTGCCGGGCGCCATCGTGGGCGGGCTCATCATCGGGACCGGCGAGAAGCTCGGGGAGGTCTACTGGGGGCCGCTGGTGGGCGGCGCCATCGAGAACTGGTTCGCCTACGTGCTGGCGCTCGTCTTCCTCGTCTTCCGGCCGCAGGGCCTGTTCGGCGAAAGAATCATCGAGCGTGTGTAGTGCGAGGCGCAGCCGAAGGCGAGACGAGCGAAATCTGAGAATGCTTGCGCGAGCGGAGCGAGCGACGTGATCTATAGAGAGGCCGGGCAGTTCAAGACGACGTACGCGAGCGACCAGGCCATCTTCCCGGTAGTCCAGGACCGCTGGGTGGCGGGCGCGCTGCTCGTTGCCGCCTTCGTGGTACCGACCGCGCTCGCCAGCGACTACTGGCTGCAGGCCATCCTGATCCCATTCCTGATCTACGCGCTGGCCGCCCTGGGGCTGAACATCCTCACCGGCTACGCGGGCCAGCTCTCGCTGGGCACCGGCGGCTTCATGGCGGTGGGGGGCTATGCGGCCTTCAAGCTCACCAGCGTGTTCCCCGGCGTCAATATCCTGATCGTCTTCCTCGCCGCCGGGCTCTTCGCCGCCGCGGTGGGCCTCGCCTTCGGCCTCCCGTCGCTTCGCATCAAGGGCTTCTACCTGGCCGTCGCCACGCTCGCCGCCCAGTTCTTCCTCATCTGGCTCTTCAACAAGGTCGCGTGGTTCTCGAACTACGCGCCGTCCGGCACCATCACCGCGCCGCCCCGGACCGTGTTCGGCCTCATGGTCACCGGTCCCGAGGCCACCCCTGAGGCGCGCTATGTGGTCGCCCTCGGCATCGCGGTGGTGTTCGCCCTCCTCGCCAAGAACCTCGTGCGGGGCCGCGTGGGGCGCTCGTGGATGGCCATCCGCGACCGCGACATCGCCGCCGAGATCATCGGGGTGCGGCCGCTCCGGACCAAGCTCCTCGCCTTCGGGATCTCATCCTACTACTGCGGGGTGGCGGGGGCGGCATACGTGTTCCTCTACCTCGGGAGCGCGGAGACTTTGGCCTTCGACATCAACCTGTCGTTCCTCGTGCTGTTCATGGTGATCATCGGGGGGCTGGGGAGTATCCTCGGCTCCTTCCTGGGCGCCGCCTTCATCGTCATGGTGCCCATCTTCCTTACCAACGCGCCCCACACGCTGGGCTTCAGCCTGCCGGTGGCGCTCCTGAAGCAGATCGAGCTGATGATCTTCGGCGGCCTCATCCTCTTCTTCCTGGTCGTGGAGCCGCACGGGCTCGCGCGGCTCTGGCAGATCACGAAGGAGAAGCTCCGCCTGTGGCCGTTTCCTCACTAACCCGGAGGGTCTCATGAAGCTGAAAGCATGGCTCGTCGTCCTCGTCGCCCTCGCCGTCGCGGCCGGGCCGCTCGCGCTGTCCGCGCTCGCCCAGGGCGGCGGGAGCGTCTTCATCCCGCTCCTCGTCTACCGGACCGGTCCCTACGCGCCCAGCGGCATTCCCATCGCCAACGGCTTCGTCGACTACTTCAACCTGGTCAACGAGCGGGACGGCGGCATCAACGGCGTGAAGATCGCCTGGGAAGAGTGCGAGACCCAGTACGACACCAAGCAGGGCGTGGAGTGCTACGAGCGGCTGAAGGCGAAGAACCCCGTGCTGGTGAATCCCTACTCGACCGGCATCACCTACCAGCTGATCCCCAAGGCCCCGGTGGACAAGGTGGTGGTCTTCTCCATGGGCTACGGAATGACCGCCGCCGCCGACGGGCGCTGGTTCCCCTGGGTGTTCGGCTTCCCCACCACCTACTGGAGCCAGGCCTCCGCGGTGGTGCGCTACATCGGCACCCAGGAGGGCGGGCTCGAGAAGCTGAAGGGCAAGAAGATCGCCCACATCTTCCACAACAGCCCCTACGGCAAGGAAGCCAATCCCACCCTCGAGGAGCTCGCGCGGAAGTACGGCTTCGAGCTCACCCTCCTCGCGGTGGACCACCCCGGCCAGGAGCAGAAGTCGACGTGGCTCCAGGTGCGGCGGCTCAATCCGGACTGGATCTTCATGTCCGGCTGGGGCGTGATGAACCAGGTGGCGGTGAAGGAAGCCGCCGCCATCGGCTACAAGATGGACCGTCTGATCGGCAACTGGTGGTCGGCCAACGACTCCGACGTGGTGCCCGCCGGCGACGGCGCCAAGGGCTACAAGGGCGCCACCTTCCACGCCCCCGGCAACAACTTCCGGGTCCACGCCGACATCGTCAAGCACGTGTACGACAAGGGCAAGGGCGCGGGCAAGAAGGAGGCGATGGGCGAGCCCCTCTACAATCGCGGCGTCGTCAACGCCATGTACGCGGCGGAGGCCATCCGCACCGCCATGGGCAAGTACGGCAACAAGTCGGTGACCGCCGAGGAAGTGCGCTGGGGCTTCGAGAACCTCAACCTCACCGATCAGCGCCTGGAGCAACTGGGGATGAAGGGCTTCACCCACGCGGTGAAGGTGACGTGCGACGATCACGAGGGGAACGGCCCCGTGCTCATCCAGCAGTGGGACGGCAAGAAGTGGAGCCTCGTCTCCGACTGGGTGGCGCCGATGCGCGACGTGGTGCGGCCCAAGCTCGAGGAGGCCGCCATTGTGGAGGCGAAGAAGCTCAACTACACCATGCGGGACTGCGCCAAGGAGAAATAGGACGCCGCGATGAGCGTCGCCCGCCCCCTGTCCGAGACGGCCGCGCCCCTGGTGACGGTCAGCAACGTCGAGGTGATCTACGACCACGTGATCCTCGTGTTGAAGGGGGTATCGCTGGAGGTTCCCGAGGGGGGCATCGTCGCCCTCCTCGGGGCCAACGGCGCGGGCAAGAGCACGACCCTCAAGGCGATCTCCGGGCTCCTGCGAACGGAGCGGGGCGACGTCACCAAGGGGGGCATCGAGTTCCTGGGCCGTCCCATCCACCGTCTCGACCCCGCCGAGATCGTGCGCCGCGGCGTGGTCCAGGTGATGGAGGGCCGCCACGTCTTCGAGCACCTGAGCGTGGAGGAGAACCTGCTCACCGGCGCCTACACGCGGGG
>CAVVJF010000011.1:0-871177 GCA_963748485.1 uncultured Candidatus Rokubacteria bacterium | reverse complement strand
CCCGAACCTGATCTAGACTTCTAGCCATGCTCAGGATCGGCATCGTCGGCATGGGGGTGATCGGCACCGCCATCGCCAAGGCGGCCAGCGGGGACATCGCCGGGGTGACGCTCGCCGGCGTGACCGTCCGCGACCCCGCCAAGGCCGGCGGCTTCCCCGCCTACCCCCTTCCAGCGTTGATCAACGGCTGCGATCTGATCGTCGAGGCGGCCACCCAGGCGGCGCTCCGCGAGCTCGCGCCCGCGGTGCTAGCGGCGGGCAAGCACCTGATGGTGCTCTCGGTGGGCGGCCTCGTCGGCGTGCTCGACGAATGGGCGCGCCTCGCCGAGAAGCACCGCTGCCGTATCCTCGTCCCCTCGGGCGCCATCGCCGGTCTCGACGGCGTGAAGGGCGCGCGCGAGGGCCACATCACCGCCGTGACCATGGAGACGCGCAAACCCCCGCGCGGCCTCGCCGGCGCCCCCTACATCGAGACCAATCGCATCGACCTCGACGCCATCACCACGGAGACGCTCATCTTCGAGGGCCCAGCAACGGAGGCGGTCAGAGCCTTCCCCGCCAACGTGAACGTCGTGGCGGCGCTCTCTCTCGCCGGCATCGGCCCCGACCGCACCAGGATCCGCATCTTCGCGGTCCCCGGCCAGACCAGAAATCAGCACCGCATCACGATAGAGGGAGAGTTCGGCCGCCTCCTCATCGAGGTCGAGAACGTGCCCTCCGAGAACCCGAGAACCGGCAAGCTCTCCTACATGTCCGCCATCGCGATGCTCCGCGAGCTCGGTTCCCCGCTGCGCGTCGGCTAGCTATCCTACGCGCGCGAGCGCAGGCAGGGGGGCGGGGGCGCTCGCTTGCTCAGTACAGCATTCGCCGCGAACGCCCCCGCCCCCCTGCCTGCGCTCTCCGCTGGGTAGACCGTCGTCGCGGAGTCCGACCCAGCCTACCGCAGCGATGCCGACGTCTGGGCCTAGTGGTCGGGAACGTTCGCCTCTAGATAGCGCTCCGCTTCCAGAGCGGCCATACAACCCGTGCCCGCGGCGGTTACCGCTTGGCGATAGGTGAAGTCCTGCACGTCACCGGCGGCGAAGACGCCGCCGACGGAGGTCTTCGTGGTGCCCGGCTCGACCTTGATGTAGTTGTTGTCGTGCAGCGCGATCTGGCCGCGGAAGATCGCCGTGTTCGGCTCGTGGCCGATGGCGACGAAGAGGCCGTCGACCGGGGTCTCCCACTGCGCTCCCGTCTTGAGATTCCGGAGCCGCACTGACGTGACCTTACCCTTGACCGGGTCGAGGACGTCGTCCACCACGGTGTCGAATGTGAAGGAGATCTTGGGGTTCTTGAGGGCGCGCTCCTGCATGATCTTGGAGGCGCGTAGGGTGTCCCGACGGTGCACCACCTCGACCTTACGACCCAGGCGCGAGAGGTAGAGCGCCTCCTCCATCGCGGAGTCGCCACCGCCCACCACCATGATGTTCTGGTCCTTGAAGAAGAAGCCGTCGCAGGTCGCGCAGGTGGACACGCCCCGGCCCATCAGCGTCGACTCATTGGGCAGGCCGATGAGCTTGGCGGTGGCGCCGGTGGCGATGATCACGGAGTGGCCCTCGAGCGTCTGATCCCCGGCGGTGACGCGGAAGGGCCGGCGGGAGAAGTCCACCTCCGTCACGTCCTCCGCGAGCATCTCGGTGCCGAAGCGCAGCGCCTGCTTCTGGAAGGTCTCCATGAGCGGCGGGCCGTCGATGCCCTCGACAAAGCCCGGATAGTTCTCCACGAGCGTGGTCAGCATGAGCTGGCCGCCCGCCTGTATGCCCGTGAACATCACGGGGGAGAGATTCGCCCGGGCGGCGTAGATCGCGGCCGTGTAGCCGGCCGGGCCCGAGCCGATGATGATCACCTTGCGCGTCGTGGCCATGCGCGTTCTCCTCTGTCCTGGATCAGGCTACCGTTTGGATGCCGGGGCGGCGCCGTCGGGTGCAAGCAGGCCCGGCAGCTCTTGTAAGTCGCGTATTTCGTGATCCGGAGGAGGTGCGCCCTCCGGCAGGGTCTCCGCTTCCCGATTGATCCACACCGCCCGCATGCCGACCCCGCGGGCGCCCGCCACGTCGATATCCGCCCGATCCCCCACGAACACCGCTGATCCGGGGGCGAGCTGCATCCGGTCCAGCGCTTCCTGGAAGATGCGGGGCGCGGGCTTCCGCCAGCCCACCGCATCCGAGACCAGGATCTCGTCGAAGAGGTCGGCAACGCCCTCGCGCTCCAGCACGAGTCGCGCGGTGGGCGTGTAGTCGAAGTTCGACACCACCGCCAGCCGGTGTCGCCGCTTGAGGGTGGTCAGCACGTCTCGGTGATGGGCGGGAAAGACGATGGCCTTGGAGAGCTCCCGCATGTGGGTGGCGAGCAGCACGGGCAGGGCCTCCCGGCCCATGGCGGCGCCGTCCAGCCCGAGGCGGTCGAAGAGCATGCCGAAGCGCTCAGCCGCCGCCACCTCGCGGTGGGTGCCGTTCCGGATCCGCTCGGCCTCCTGCCAGCTCCAGAAGAGCGCCCCCGCGAAGTCCTCCAGCGAGATGCCGGGGGCGAAGGGGCGGAGGGCTTGATGGACCAGCCCCGCGGTGGAGCGCATGGTGCGCCCGTTCACCTGGATCTCGGGAAGCCGGTCGCGCTGGAACAGCACGAGGGTGTCGAAGAGGTCGAAGAGGACGGCCTCACAGGCGGCGGGACTCATGGCAGGGGCTTTCGCTGGGCAAACCCTTCGTCGAACCCGTGCCAGAAGCGCACGGCGCCCTCACCGTACTTCCAGCAAAGGTTCACCGGCGCGTCCCCCGGTCCGCCCGGCACGAGCCCGGCGAAGTCGACCAGTCCCGTCTCGACGTCCTTCACCACCCCGCCCAGCGCCCCCACGTCCTCGAGCAGGCCGCGCACCTCGATGGTGAGGCCATCCAGCCGCTCCGTCCGCGCCTTCCACTCCCGCCGATCCTCGGCACTGCTCCCGGCGGCGCGAATGCGCTCACGCTCGGCGCGCAGCGTCTCCGCGAAGTCCTGGGCCTGGCGGTGGCGCTCGATCGCCTCGCCCATCAGCTCGGTCAGTCTCGGGATGAGCGCATCGACCTCCGCCGGCGTGAACAGGCGCTGGGTCATGCGGGCCGCTCGAGGGCGTCGACGAAGACCACGTGCACGTCCTTGGGCCCGTGCACTCCCCGCGTCAGCGTGAGCTCGATGTCGGCGGTGCGCGAGGGTCCGGTGATGAAGTTGATGGTGCCGCCCATGTCGGCGCGGGCGCGATCCGCGTGATGCGCCTCGAGCATCACCCCGACTTGCTCGAGCGTCTCAAGCAGGGCTCCCGGGCCGAACACCGCGACATGCGTCTCGGGCAGCAGCGAGGTGGAGCGCGGGCGGCCCGGACCCGAGATCAGGATGAGCGTCCCGGCCTCCGCGAGCGCCCAGTCCGCGCCGGTCACGCCCAGCGGCGCCCGCGCGGCTTCGTCGCGGTGGCGACGGCGCTCCGCGTCGCCGTCGCCCGGAGGCGCGAGGAGCACGGCGAGATCGTGGGGCGCGAGGGCAGCGCGGAGGTCCCAGCCGAGCGCGGCCGGGTTCCAGCCGACGATCTCGCGCGCCCCCTTCTCGGCGGCGATGCGCGCGAGGACCGCCGGCACCTCGTCCACGCGCGCCACCCGATGGAAGACGCCCGCGATGCGCTCGAACTCCGCCTGGAAGCGCTCGAGGGCGTGGGGCCAGCGCTCGGCGAGCTGCCGGCGCACGGCCTCGGCCGCCTCGCGCGGCCGCGCCGGCCGGAGCGCCGGGCTGGCCGGGAAGAGCCCGCGTGTCTTGGCCATCTCGCCTCGCACGCGCTCCAGGAACTGGGCCCGCGTCGTCATCTAGCCGAGATCCTTCCAGCGCTCCGTGAAGGTTCGCGCCGCCACCGGGGGGAGGTCGCGCGTCGCCGTCCACTTCCCGAAGAAGAGCGGCAGCCGGCGCAAGCGGCCGTCGCGGACGAACGGGCGCTGCAGCCAGCGCCCGGCCCTGGCGCCGGCGCGGAAGAGCACGGGCGATTCCATGAGCCGGCGCGCGAGGCCGAACACGAGGCGCTCCCCGCGGGGGGCGATCCGGGCGCGGTCGAGGTGCTCGCGAAGCTCCACGAGCATGCGCGGGATGTCGATGCGCACCGGGCACACGTCCTTGCACGCGCCGCACAGCGACGACGCGTGCGCGAGATCCTTGACCGCGTGCTCCCCTTCCAGCATGGCAGTGAGCAGGATGCCGATGGGGCCGGGGTACGTGTAGCCGTAGGCGTGCCCCCCGATCTGCCGATACACGGGGCAGACATTGAGGCAGGCTCCGCAGCGCAGGCAGTAGAGAGCTTCCCGCAGCGTCCCCGCGATCTGCCGGACGCGGCCATTGTCCATGAGGATGAGGTGCAGCTCCTCCGGCCCCTCGAGCTCGCCCGGGCGCCGCGGGCCGCGCACCAGCGTGGTGTAGGAGGAAAGCTTCTGCCCCGTCGCGCTCCTGGCCAGGATGGCGAGGAAGACCATGAGGTCGGTCATGCTGGGAATGACCTTCTCCATGCCCATCACCGCCACGTGGATGCGGGGCAGCGAGGTGACCATGCGGCCATTGCCCTCGTTGGTCACCAGCACAATGGTGCCGGTATCCGCGACGGCGAAGTTGGCCCCGGTGATTCCCATGTCGGCCTGGAGGAACTTCTGCCGCAGCTCGCGCCGGGCCACCGCGGTGAGGACCTCGGGGTCGGCTGCGAAGTGCCCCTTGAGCTCGCGCGAGAAGAGATCGGCCACCTGGCCCTTCGTCTTGTGGATGGCGGGGGCGATGATGTGAGACGGCCGCTCGTGGGCGAGCTGGATGATGTACTCGCCCAGATCCGTCTCGATGGGTGTGACGCCCGCCTGCTCGAGCGCCGCGTTCAACTCGATCTCCTCGGTGGCCATGGACTTGGACTTCACCGCCATCTTCACGCCGCGGTCGCGGCAGAGCCGGAGGATGATCTCGCGGGCTTCCTCGCCGGTGGTCGCCCAGTGCACGTGCCCGCCCAGCCGCTGCACATTGTCGGCGAGCTGGTCGAGATGGTGGTCGAGGCGCTGGAGCGTGGCCTCCTTGATGGCCCGGGCGCGGTCGCGAAGCGCATCGCCCTCGGGGAGCCCCGCGAACGCCTCCTTCCGGAGGTCCATGAACTTGGTGGTAGCGATGGTCAGCGCTTCCTGCAGATAGGCGTCCTTCAGGGCGTCGCCGGCGCGCCGGGGGAACGGCGTCGCGAGTATGGGATCGGTCATTCTACTAGCCCGTGCGCAACGTCCATCGGGCTGCGGTTGGGCCTCTTCGGCCCTGCGGGCCTCATCGCGGCGTCGTCTCCGCCCGCGCGCCCGCGAGCGCCTGGGCACTGGGCCTCTTCGGCCCTGCGGGCCTCATCGGGACGTCCTCTTAGCTGTCCAGCCCGCCAGGATCTGGGCGAGGTGGAGGGCGCGCACCCGCGAGCCGCGCCGGTCGAGCCCCCCGCGCATCTGCATGAGGCAGCCGCCGTCGCACGCGACGAGGCAGTCGGCCCCCGTGCCTTCCACCGCCGCCAGCTTCTTGTCCAGGATGGCGGTGGACACCTCGGGCAGCCGCACCGAGAAGGAGCCGCCGAAGCCGCAGCACTGGTCCGCCTCGGGCAGCTCGACCAGGTCGACGCCGGGCACGTTCCTCAGCAGGGCACGCGGGGCGCGCGACTCGCCCAGTCCCCGGAGAAGGTGACACGAGTCGTGATAGGTCACGCGGCCAGCGAAGTCCGACTCCACCCGGGAGACGCCGAGCACCGTCACGAGGAACTGCGACAGCTCCCAGGTGCGCGCCGCCAGCGCTTGCGCCGCCGCGCGCAGGGCGGGATCGGCCTTGAGCAGAGGAGGATATTCGGTCTTGACCATCCACGCGCAGGAACCCGAGGGCACCACCACGTGCTCGGCGCCCTTGAAGAGCCGGACGGTGCGCGCCGCCACGCGGGCCGCGTCGTCGTGATAGCCGGAGTTGAAGAGCGGCATTCCGCAGCAAGTCTGACCGGCGGGAAAGCTCACCGTCACCCCGAGCCGGCGCAGCACCGCCACCATGGCCTCGCCGACCTCCGGAAAGAAGAGGTCGCCGAGGCACGTGATCATGATCGACGCCTTCACGGAGGTGGTCACCCGGGAGTCTGCCGTGTCCGGCTCAGTGGCCGGGCGCCTTCGCGTGGGGCGGCGGCGGCGTGACCACCACGAGAACGATGAGCGGCTCCGCACCGTCGTTGACGAGGCCGTGCTCCACGCCGGCCGGGGCCACCAGCGCCTCGCCCGCTTCCAGGCGCTCGCTGTCGCCGCCCAGGCTGAAGCGGCCCGCGCCCGCCACCACGTAGTAGATCTTGTCCTGCTCCTCGTGGACGTGCGGCTTCTGCGCCTGGCCCGGCGCGACGCAGTAGAGGTCGAGGAGCGCGCGGGGGGTGGCGGCGAGCGCGACCTTCGCCATGCGGGCGGCGTCGTGGGTGACGTGCTCCCGGACCCGGATCTTCTTCATCGCTTCTCCCCTCATCATCGCTTCTCCCCTCACCGTCGCCTCTCCCCTCACCGTCGCCTCTCCCCTCACCCGTCGCCTCTCCCCTCACCCGTCGCCTCTCCCCTCACCCGTCGCGGAGCGCGCGGCCGAGCAGCTCCACGGGGTGCAGCACCTCGAGCGCGAACCCCTGCCGCCGGCTCTCACCCGCGATCTGCGCGAGACAACCCGGATTGCCCGTCACCACGATGCGGGCGCCGGTCTCGCGGATACGCTCGACCTTGCGGCGCGCGAGCTCACCCCCCATCTCGGGCTCGAGGATATTGTAGACGCCCGCGCTACCGCAGCAGAGATCGCTCTCGGCCAGCTCCACCAGCCGCAGGCCGGGGATGCGGCGCAGGAGCGCCCGGGGCTCGGCCCGCACCTTCTGGCCGTGGGCGAGGTGGCAGGCGTCATGATAGGTCACCGTGACCGGCAGCTCGCCCAGCGGGAGCTCCGCCTGCGCGAGCACCTCGGTCACGTCGCGGACCCGACCGGCGAACCCGGCCGCCTCCGGCAGCCAGTGGCCGTACTCCTTGAGGGTGGATCCGCACCCGGCGGCATTGGCGACAAGGAAGTCGAGATCGTCGGGGAAGACGTCCACCAGCTCTCGCGCGAACCCGCGAAACTCGTCGAGGCGGCCGGCGTGCAGGTGCAGCGCGCCGCAGCAACCCTGCCCGCGCGGCGCCAGCACCTCCCAGCCCGCCGCCGCGAGCAGCCGCGCCGTCTGCGCGTTCACGTGCGGGTAGAAGACGCGCTGCACGCAGCCGGTGAGGAGCCCGACGCGGCCGCGCCGCCGGCCTCGGGCGGGCGTCACTTCGGGCAAGACCGCGGCGGCGCCGGGGGGCGGCGACGGAAGCAGGGCCTCCAGCGTTCGCAGGCGCTTGAACGGCGCCAGGAGGCGCAGGCCGCGGACGGCGCCCTGCAGCCCCGTTCGCTGATAGACGCGCAGCGCCCGCGCCATGGCGCCCAGCCGCTCCGGATAGGGGAACACGGCGAGCAGCGCGCGAAGCAGCGCATGGTCGGTCCCGGGCGCCTGGGTGCGCGTCCGCACCAGCTCGGCGCGGGTGGTCTCGAGGAGGCGGCCGAAGGGCACGCCCGACGGACACGCCGTCTCGCACGCGCGGCAGCCGAGGCAGAGATCCAGATGCCGGGCCAGCCCCGGCGTGAGCGCCGTGCGGCCCTCGGCGGCGGCGCGCATCAGGTAAATGCGCCCGCGCGGCGAGTCCATCTCCTCCTCGAGCACGCGATACGTCGGGCACTGCGGTAGGCAGATCCCGCAGTGCACGCATGCGCGGAGCCCGTCCAGAAACTCGGGTGCCTGCAGGCTCACAGGCCGCCCACGTAGCGGCCGGGATTCAGGATGCCCGCGGGGTCGAACTCGGTCTTCAGGCGGCGCATGATGGCGAGGGCGTCGGGCGCGATGGGGCCCCAGACGTCGACGGTGTCCTTCACCGCGCGCGGCGCCCGCTCCACGACGAGGCTCCCGCCCTCGGGCGCCAGCGCCGCGCGCAGTTCCGAGACCGCGCCCGCCAGCCACGCCGCCGCGGGCAGCCCATCGCCCTCGGGCGCGTGGAGGGAGGCCCTCAGGACGCCACCACCGGCCTCGCCGACCGAGACCAGCCCAACCCCGCCGTCGCGGGCCACGTGCTCGAGCGCGGCGAGCCAGTGGCCCAGACGCGCGGGCTCGCCGGCGAGGCGAATCACGATGGGGCCGGCCAGCGCGCCGGCCAGGCGGCTCCAGGCGCCCGCGCCGATCTCGGCCATGCGGCCGGCGTGGCGGGCCGCCAGGGCGGCCAGCGCCTCGCGCTGGGCCCCCACCGCCTCCGCGGCACTCGCCACCGAGATCGCCACCGCGCTCTCCCCTCCGGACGGGCCGCTGCCCCCGGTCGCGCGCGCCGCCCCCGCGTCGAGGAGCACCATCCGCTCGGGCTGTATCGCCGAGTCGACGACGCTGGCGATGAAGGCCGCGGCGGTCGGGATCGCGTCGAACGCCCAGAGCCAGGCACCCCACGCCGGCGGGATGGGATGGAGGCGGACGGTGGCCTCGGCGAGCACGCCGAGCGTGCCCAGCGAGCCCACGAGGAGCTTGGGTACGTCGTAGCCGGTCACCGACTTGACCACCCGCGCGCCGCCCCAGGTGACGACGCCGTCGGCCTGGACGAAGCGGACGCCGAGGAGCAAGTCGCGGCCCGTGCCATAGCGCAGGCGCAGGGGCCCGCTCGCCGCGGTGGCGAGGACGCCGCCCACCGAGCGGCCGCCGCCGGGCGCGGGATCGAGCGGCAGCCGCTGCCCGTGCTGGCCCAGCCGTCCGGCGAGCGCGTCCAGGCTGATCCCGCACTGGACGCTCGCCACCATGTCCTCGGGCACGTAGTCCAGGACCGTGTCGAGCCGTCCGAGATCGAGGACGAGATCGAGCCGGCGCGGCGGATAGCCGAGACCGAGGCTGGTGCCGCTGCCGCGCGGCGAGACCGCCAGCGACTCCGCCGTCGCGAGCGCGAGGATGCGCGCGACCTGCTCGACGCCCCCGGGGCGCGCGATCCAGCGCGGCACGACGGCGTCCACCGCGGCCGCCGCGAGGGCGGGCGGGTCGGTCACCACGTGACCGCGGCCGACGATCTCCTCGAGCGCGCGGGTGATCGCCACCGGGGGCGACACCGCCACCACCGCGCTCAGACCCAGGCTCCGCGCGGGAGCTCGGGCCGCGCCGGGCGGAAGCCCTCGCCGCAGGCGGGATGGCTGGGCAGGAGCTTGTCCGGATTCATGATCCCGTGGGGATCGAACACGCGCCGAAGCCGCGCCATGAAGTTGAGGTCGGCGTCCGCGAATTGATGCGGAAGGTTCTTGGCCTTGTCGAGCCCCACCCCATGCTCGCCCGTCACGGTGCCGCCGAGGGCGAGGCAGGCGTGGAGTAGCTCCTCGTTCACCCGCTTGGCGCGCTCGAGCTCGCCGGGATTCCGCTCGTCGTAGCAGATGATGGGGTGCAGGTTCCCGTCGCCGGCGTGGAAGACGTTGGCGAGGACGAGCCCGTGGCGCTGCTGGATGGCCTGCATCTCGCGCATGATCTGGGGCAGCCGCGAGCGCGGCACCACCGCGTCCTGCAGCAGCCAGTTCGGCGTGAGCCGTCCCACCGCCCCCGCCGCCTCCTTCCGCCCCTTCCAGAGCAGCGCGCGCTCCGCCTCGTCGGCGGCCACCCGCACCTCCAGCGCCGCGTGGGACCAGCAGAGACCCTCCACGCGCGCCGATTGCGCTTCGATCTCCGCGCGAGGGCCGTCCAGCTCGATGAGGAGCACCGCACCCGCGCCCTTGGGATAGCCCGCGCCCACGCCCTCCTCGATGGCCCGCACCATGACCTCGTCGATCATCTCCAGCGCGGCGGGGATGATGCCGGCGGCGACGATGGCCGAGACCGCCTCGGAGGCGTCCTCGATGGAGGCGAACGAGGCCAGGAGCGTCCGCACCGCCTCGGGCACGTGGGTGAGGCGGACGATCACCGCGGTGAGCAGGCCCAGGGTGCCCTCCGCGCCCACCATGATCCCGGTGAGATCGTAGCCGGCGCGCTCGGGGACTTTGCCGCCCAGCCAGACCAGCTCTCCCGCCCCCGTCACCACCTGCAGGCCCAGGACGTGGTTCACCGTGATGCCGTACTTGAGGCAGTGGGGTCCCCCGGCGTTCGTGGAGGCGTTGCCGCCGATGGACGACACCATCTGGCTCGACGGATCGGGAGCGAAGAACCACCCCGATGGTCGGGTGGCGTTGGAGAGCCAGAGGTTGATCAGCCCGGGCTCGACGGTGGCGCAGCGGTTGGGCAGGTCCACCTCGAGGATGCGGTTCATCCGTGTCATGGACACCATGACACCGCCCCGCGTCGCCATGGCCCCGCCGATGAGGCCGGTGCCGGAGCCGCGCGGTACGATGGGGATGCGGCGCTCGCGGCACAGACGCACCACCGCCACCACCTGGTCGGCCGATTGGGGAAGGACAACCACGTCGGGGGCGCCCTTGTAGAACGTGTGCATGTCGCACTCGTAGGTCAGGCGCCCCTCGGGGCTCGCTACCACGCCCCGAGGTCCCACGATGTCCTCGAGCGCCCGGACGAGGCTCGGATCGGGCGCGGTCGAGTCAGCCGGCATGAGTCGGCGGGACTACTTGATCGTCCAGGTCTCCCCGGAGCGCAGGAGGGCGTCGATGTCGCCCTCGCCGCGGTCGGCGATGACCTTCTGCTCCTGCTGGAGCACCAGATCCTCGTAGATCGGCGCGCCCTGCTCGTTGGCCATGACGCCGACGGGAATCGGGTAGTCGGGGGCCCACAGCTGGGCGAGGATCAACGCGGTGCCGCGGTCGTTCTCGTCGTGCACCCACAGCGCGCTCTCGGGCACGTCCTTGACGCTCACGACCTTGGGCTTCACACCCTCGAGGACGAGCCCCTTCTTGTCGTCGGCGGGGCCGAAGATGAGGGGCTTGCCGTGCTGGAGCCGGAGCTCGTGCTGCACCTTGGATTCGCGGTCGTAGAGCACGTTCCAGGCGAGATCGTTGTACACGTTGCAGTTCTGGAGGATCTCCACGAACGCTGCGCCCTTGTGGGCGGCCGCGCGCTTGAGCGTCTCCTCCATGTGCGCGATGTTGCGGTCCACCGTGCGGGCCACGAAGGTGGCCCCCACCGCGAGGGCAAAGGCGCACGGGCTCACCGGCCGGTCGGCGGAGCCCAGCGGCGTCGACTTGGTCACCTTGCCGAGCTCGCTCGTGGGCGAGTACTGGCCCTTGGTGAGCCCGTAGATCTTGTTGTTGAACATCAGAATGGTGACGTTCACGTTCCGCCGCAGCACGTGCAGGAGGTGATTGCCGCCGATGGAGAGGCCGTCGCCGTCACCCGTGACCACGAAGATCTTGAGGTCGGGCCGCGCGAGCTTGAGCCCGGTCGCGATGGCGGGGGCACGGCCGTGGATCGTATGAAAGCCGTAGGTGTTCATGTAGTACGGGAAGCGGCTCGAGCAGCCGATCCCGGAGATGAACACGATGTTTTCCTTGGGGATGCCGAGGTCCGGCATCGCCTTCTGGACCGCGCTCAGGACGGCATAGTCGCCGCAGCCGGGGCACCAGCGCACATCCTGGTCGGACTCGAAGTCCTTCTTCGTGTACCGCGGGCCGCTCGGCGCGGCCTCGGGGGCTCCCTTTACCGTGCTCACCGCGCCGCCTCCACGAGTTGGTTGATGGCTTCGAGGATCTCCTGGGTCTGCAGCGGCACGCCGCGCACGCGGTTGAAGCCCACCGCGTCCACGAGGTACTCGGCGCGCAGGATCCGCACGAGCTGGCCGCTGTTGATCTCCGGCACCAGCACCTTCCGGAACTGCCGGAGGGTTTGCCCGAGGTCGGGCGGGAGCGGATTCAAGTACCGCAGGTGGATGGAGGAGACCGCCTTGCCCTCCATCTGCGCCTCTTCCACCGCCGCGGTGATGGCGCCGTAGGTCCCGCCCCAGCCGACCACCAGCACGTCGCCGGTATGGGGCCCGTTGATGCTGGTAGGCGGGATCTCCTGCGCGACCCGGCGGACCTTCTCGGCGCGGGTGCGGACCATGTGGTCGTGGTTGTCCGGCTCGTAGGAGATGTTGCCGGTCACGTCTTCCTTCTCGATGCCGCCGATGCGGTGCTCGAGACCGGGCGTGCCCGGCCGGACCCACGGCCGCGCCAGGGTGGCGGGGTCGCGGAGATAGGGGAAGAACCCCTCCTTCTCCGTCCGGAACTGCGTCGGGATGTCGGGCAGCGCCTTGGGGTCCGGCAAGAGCCACGGTTCGGAGCCGTTGGCGAGGTAGCCGTCCGACAGCACCATGACCGGCACCATGTACTTGATGGCGAGCCGCACCGCCTCGTAGGCGATGAAGAAGCAGTCGCCCGGGCTCGACGGGGCGAGCACCACGATCGGCGACTCGCTGTTGCGCCCGTAGAGCGCCTGCATGAGATCGGCCTGCTCGGTCTTGGTGGGAAGTCCGGTGCTCGGCCCGCCCCGCTGGATGTCGAAGATCACCAGCGGCAGCTCGGCCATCACCGCGAGTCCGATCGCCTCGCCCTTGAGCGCGATGCCGGGACCGCTGGAGGCCGTCACCCCGATCGCGCCGCCGAAGGACGCGCCGATGGCTGACGTGACCGCGGCGATCTCATCCTCGGCCTGGAACGTGCGGACCTTGAAGCGCTTGTGCATCGCCAGCTCCTCGAGAATGCTCGAGGCGGGTGTGATCGGATACGCGCCGAAGACGATGGGAATCTGGGTGCGCTGGGCGGCGGCGAGCAGGCCCCATGCGAGCGCCCGGTTGCCGATCATGCTCCGGTAGACACCCGGCGCCATCTCGGCGGGGTCGACGCCGTAGTTCTCCGCGAAGATCTCCGCGGTCTCGCCGAAGGCGTGCCCGGCCTTGAGCACGCGGATGTTCGCCTCGACGAAGGTCGGGTTCTTCGCGAAGCGTTTCTTGATGGCGTCGAGGGTCGGATCGAGGGGCCGGGTGTAGATCCAGGACACGAGCCCCAGCGCGAAGAAGTTCTTGCAGCGATCCTTCTCCTTCGCGTTCAGCGGCAGATCCTCGAGCGCGGCCTTGGTCAAGCCGGTGATGTCCACCTGGTGGAGCCGGAACTTCTCGGCCATGCCCGGATCCTCGAGGGGGTTCTTCGCGTAGCCCGCCTTGGTGAGGTTGCGCTCCTCGAAGGCGGCGGTGTTGACGATGAGGATGCCACCGGGCTTGAGGTCGGGCAGATGCACCTTGAGCGCGGCGGGGTTCATCGCCACGAGGGCGTCGAGCTGATCGCCGGGCGTGTAGACGCGCTGGCTGCCGAACTGGAGCTGGAAGGACGACACGCCGAAGAGCGTGCCCGCGGGCGCGCGGATCTCGGCGGGGAAGTTCGGCAGCGTCGAGATGTCGTTACCGGCCCAGGCGGCTTCGGTCGTGAACTGCTCGCCGGTCACCTGCATGCCGTCGCCCGAGTCGCCTGCGAACCGGATCACCGCCCGGGTAAGCGTCCGTCGGGGCTTGGCTGCGGCCGGCGCGGGCGCCATCGCATCGCTCATCGTCTTCAGTCCTTTCCGTATGTCCGATGGACGGAGTATGTCCGATTTCTCTTCGCGCAGGAATTCCCCGACACGCGGCTTCCGGGATCCCTTCGGGAGATGTCAGCGTCCATGTCCATGCTACCCAAAGGCCAAAGGTTTAGCAAGGTTGTCCGCGGTCCGACCGTCGGGCCGGAGGCCCGTTCGGGCCTGCGATCGGTCAGCGCCCGCGCCGGGCTTCGTACTGGATCACGGGGTTGGGCTCCCGCGTGACGTCCTCGAGGTTGGCGATGCGCAACTCACCGCGCTGGAAGAGGTACTCCACGTGGGCCCCCGCCTCTTCCAGGGCCAGCAGGCGCGTATAGCCCACCTTGGGCCCGTACAGGCGCTTGGACACCTCGACGAGGGCGAGCGGCTCCCGGCAGATGTCCAGGACCTGGCTGAGCCGGCGCTGGTGGTGGCCCACGATGCCGTCGATCCGGGTGGGGAGGTCCTCGATGGGCGCCTCGTGGCCGGGCAGCGAGAGGCGGATCCCGGGTAGCCCGCGCACGCGATCGAGGGCCTGGAGATACAGCTCGAGCCCGCAGAAGGGCGTGATGGCGGCGGGCGACTGATGGGGAGTGATGCGCGAGAGCACGTGATCCGCGGTGAAGAGGAGATCGTCGACCTCCAGGCAGATCTGGCCCGGGCAATGGCCGGGGGTATGGTGCACGCGGTAGCCGTTGATGATGAGCTCGCGGTCCCGCACCACGTGGTCGATCTCCACCGACTTGAAGAAGAGCTTCGAGTAGCGGTAGGCCTCCTCCATGCCGGCGCGCAGCTCCGGCTTCACGCCCGCCCGCTCCATGAAGACACGGAGGTCCTTGGAGGCGAGCACGATGCGTTCCTCGAAGTTGACGAGCACCCGGGCGTCCAGCTCGTGCACGTACACCGACGCGTCGCTGTCCCGGGTGAACCGGCCCGCCCAGCCGAAGTGGTCGATGTGGGCGTGGCTGATCACGACGTGCTGGACGGCGTCGAGGGTCACCGACTCGCCGAAGCGCTCCCGCACCTCCTCCATGCGGGCCTCGAAGCCGGCGTTGGAGTCGGGCAGCCCGGAGCCCACGTCGAAGAGGGTGACGTGGTCGCCATCGAGGATCAGGTAGATGTTGTTCACGTGGCCGGGGAAGGTCTCCACCGGCATCTGGTAGACGCGGACACCCCGGCGCGTCTCGAAGCGCGTCACGTCCATGGGAGCTACCGTATCACGCGGACGCGGAGCGGGCCGATCCCCGTGCGTCGTCCTCCCGGAGCTGAGCGATGAAGCGCGAGACGGCGGCGGTCAGAAGGCGGCCTCGTCGGTGGATGATGGCAATGGGGCGCACGAGGCCCGGCAGCACCAGATCCGCGCAGGCGAGCGTCTTGATCTCGCTCTCCTTCTGGACGGTGGGCGCGGGCAGGATGCTGATCCCGGCGGCGATGCCGATGGCCTGCTTGATGGTCTCGACATTGTCGAACTCCATTGCCACGTCCACCCGGACCCCGTGCTGCTTCAGCGCGCGGTCGATGGCGCGGCGAATGGGCAAGTCGTGGTCGAAGGCCACGAAGCGCTCCCCGTCGAGGTCGGCCGGGCTCACCCGCCGCCGCCGCGCGAGGCGATGGCTCGGATGGGTCACCACCACCATGGGCTCCTCGCGCAGCGGCAGCACCTGGAGGGCACGGCTGGCCGCCGGATAGGACAGGATGCCGAGGTCCGCCTCGTCGTTGAGCACCGCCTCGACCACCTTGTGGGGGTGCAGGCACTCGAGAAGCACCCGCACGTGCGGGTAGGCGGACATGAACGGCTGCATGTGCCGGCTCATGTCGTGCAGACCGACCGAGTAGATCGCGGCCACGCGCACCGTGCCCTCCACGCGCTGCCGGGAGGCGGCCAGGTCGGCGCGGGCCTTCTCGAAGCCCGCGAGCAGACCGCGGCAGGCCTCGTAGAAGGCGCGGCCCTCGGCGGTGGGCTCGAGCGGCCGCCGCGTCCGGTCGAGGAGCAGGGCGTCGAGCTCACTTTCGAGCTGCTGGATGGCCTGGCTCGCCGCCGACTGGGAGACGCCGCCAGCCGCCGCCGCGCGCGAGAAACTGCGCAGCCGCACCACGTCGCAGAACAGCCGGAGCGTCTCCAGGGTCACGGGTCCATTCTGGGGCATTAGCGATTTCTTATACAATGAATTTGATATTTTGGGCTTGGCTAATGCTCTCGCGTGGGATAGGTTTGGGTCTCAACCGAGCCCGCATGGACCAAGGAGACGCTGGATCGATGACGACGGCACCCCCCGCCGGCCTGCCCCCTGCCCAGGGCCTGTACGATCCCGCTCACGAGCACGATGCCTGCGGCGTCGGCTTCGTCGTGGACATCAAGGGGCGCCGCTCCCACGCCATCGTGACCCAGGCCCTGCAGGTGCTCAAGAATCTGCTCCACCGCGGCGCCTGCGGCTGCGAGGTCAACACGGGCGACGGAGCCGGCATCCTCATCCAGATGCCCCACGCCTTCCTCACCCGCGAGTGCGAGCGCCTGGGCCTCACCCTCCCCGGCCCCGGCCACTACGGGGCGGGGCTGGTCTTCCTCCCCCGCGCGGCGGCCGACGCCGCCGAGTGCCGACGCATCCTGGAGGGCATCATCCGCGAGGAAGGCCAGACCGTGCTCGGCTGGCGCGCGGTGCCCACCGATTCCTCCGCGGTCGGCCCGAGCGCGCGCGCGGTGGAGCCCGTGTTCCGCCAGGTCTTCGTGGGCCGGGCGGCGGGCGTGGCCGACCGCGCCGCCTTCGAGCGCAAGCTCTATGTCATTCGCAAGCGTGCCGAGCACGCGGTGAGCCGCACGAGCCTCGCGGAGAAGAAGTTCTTCTATCTCCCGAGCCTCAGCGCGAACACCCTCATCTACAAGGGCATGCTCTCCGCCGACCAGATCGAGGGCATGTTCCCCGACGTTACCGATCCGCTGGTGGACTCGGCCCTGGCCCTGGTGCACCAGCGCTTCTCCACCAACACGTTCCCGTCCTGGCCGCTGGCGCACCCGTACCGGATGATCGCCCACAACGGCGAGATCAACACCCTGCGCGGCAACATCAACTGGATGCACGCGCGCGAGGCCATCGTCCGCTCGGCCGTGCTCGGCGACGACCTCCGCAAGCTGATGCCCGTCGTGCTGGAGGGCGGCAGCGACTCGGCCTCCTTCGACAACGTGCTCGAGTTCCTCGTCATGGCCGGCCGGCCCCTGCCCCTGGCCATCCTCATGATGATCCCCGAGGCCTGGGCGGGCCACGAGGGGATGAGCGAGGAGCGGAAGGCCTTCTACGAGTATCACGGCTGCCTCATGGAGCCGTGGGACGGCCCCGCGTCCATCGCCTTCACCGACGGCACCGTGATCGGCGCCGTCCTCGATCGCAACGGCCTCCGCCCCTCCCGCTACTATGTCACCAAGGACGACATGGTCATCATGGCGTCCGAGGTGGGCGTGCTCGACATTGCCGCCGAGCGCGTGCTGCTGAAGGAGCGGCTGCACCCGGGCCGCATCTTCCTGGTGGACACCGCCCAGGGCCGCATCATCGACGACGCCGAGCTGAAGAAGGCCTATGCCGCGCAGTACCCCTACGGCGAGTGGCTGAAGACCCATATCCGACCCATCGAGACGCTCCCGCGCCGCCCTACGTGCCGGAGCCGAATCACGAGACGGTGCTGCAACGGCAGATGGCCTTCGGCTACACGCACGAGGACCTGCGTCTCCTCCTCGGACCCATGGCCACCGCCGGCGAGGAGCCCGTGGGCTCCATGGGCACCGACACTGCGCTGGCGGTGCTGTCGAACCGGCCGCGGCTGCTCTACGACTACTTCAAACAGCTCTTCGCCCAGGTCACCAACCCGCCGCTCGACGGCATCCGCGAGGAGCTGGTGACGCAGATCGCCACCACGATCGGCCCTGAGGGCAATCTCCTCGAGCCCACGCCGGAAGCGGCGCGCCAGCTCAAGCTGAAGACGCCCATCCTGAACAACGAAGAGGTGGCGCGCATCCGTCACTCGGATGTCCCCCACTATCGGTCCGCCACCATCCAGATGGTGTACCCCGCGGCGGGCGGCGGCCCCGCCCTCGCGGCCGCCCTCGAGGAGCTCTGCCGCCAGGCGAGCCAGGCGGTCAAGGACGGCAACTCGTACCTGATCCTCTCCGACCGTGGAGTGAACGAGCGCCTCGCGCCGATTCCCTCCCTGCTCGCGACCGCCGGGGTGCACCATCACCTGATCCGCGAGGGCCTGCGCGTCAAGGTGGGCATGATCGTCGAGTCGGGCGACGCCCGCGAGGTGCACCACGCCGCCCTGCTGCTGGGCTATGGCGCGGGCGCCATCAACCCGTACCTCGCCTTCGAGACCCTGGACGACATGATCCGCCAGGACATGCTGCCGGGCCTCGATCAGGCCACCGCGGTGAAGCACTACATCAAGGCGCTGAACAAAGGCGTGCTCAAGGTCATCTCGAAGATGGGCATCTCCACCATCCAGTCCTACCGGGGTGCCCAGATCTTCGAGGCGATCGGGCTGGACAAGGCCTTCGTGGACCGCTACTTCACGTGGACGGCCTCCCGCATCGGCGGCGTGGGCATCGACGTGATCGCGGCGGAGACGGCGGCGCGCCATGCCCGCGCCTTCCCCGAGCGTCTGGTCGCCAAGCCCGAGCTCGAGTGGGGCGGCGAGTACCAGTGGCGGCGGGACGGCGAGTACCACCTGTTCAACCCGGACACGGTGTTCAAGCTCCAGCACGCCACCCAGAGCGGCCAGTACAAGATCTTCAAGGAGTACACGCGCGCGGTGGACGAGCAGAGCCGCACCCTCGCCACCCTGCGCGGCCTCTTCACCTTCAAGCCCGCCGCGCAGCCGGTGCCGCTGGACGAGGTCGAGGGGGTCGAGGCCATCCTCGCGCGCTTCGCCACCGGCGCGATGTCCTACGGGTCGATCAGCCAGGAGGCGCACGAGACCCTCGCCATTGCCATGAACCGCCTCGGCGGCAAGTCGAATACGGGCGAGGGCGGCGAGGACTCGGCCCGCTACGTCCGCGACGCCAACGGCGACTCCCGGCGCAGCGCGATCAAGCAGGTCGCCTCGGGCCGCTTCGGGGTCACCAGCGAATACCTCGTCAACGCCAACGACCTTCAGATCAAGATGGCGCAGGGGGCCAAGCCCGGCGAGGGCGGACAGCTGCCCGGCCACAAGGTGTACCCGTGGATCGCGCGCGTGCGGCACTCCACGCCGGGGGTGGGTCTCATCTCCCCGCCGCCGCACCACGACATCTACTCGATCGAGGACCTGGCCCAGCTCATCCACGATCTCAAGAACTCGAACCCCCGCGCGCGCATCAGCGTGAAGCTGGTGGCGGAGGTGGGGGTGGGCACGGTGGCGGCGGGGGTGGCCAAGGCGCATTCCGACGTGGTGCTGATCTCGGGCCACGACGGCGGCACCGGCGCCTCGCCGCTCACCTCGCTCAAGCACGGCGGCGTCCCGTGGGAGCTCGGCCTCGCCGAGACGCAGCAGGTGCTCGTCCTCAACAAGCTCCGCGACCGCATCATCGTACAGACCGACGGCCAGCTGAAGACGGGGCGCGACGTGGCGATCGCCGCGCTCCTCGGCGCCGAGGAGTACGGTTTCTCCACGGCGCCCCTGGTGGTGATGGGCTGCATCATGATGCGCGTCTGCCACCTGAACACCTGCCCGGTCGGCGTGGCCACCCAGGATCCGCGCCTGCGCGCCAAGTTCGCGGGCAAGCCCGAGTTCGTGGAGACCTTCTTCCGCTTCATCGCGGAGGAGGTGCGCGAGATCATGGCGCTCCTCGGCTTCCGCACCATGGCGGAGCTGATCGGCCGCGCCGACCGGCTCGATGTGCGCCCCGCGGTGGATCACTGGAAGGCCAAGGGCCTCGACCTCTCGCCGCTGCTGCACCGCCCCGCCGTCGGACCAGACGTGGCGATCCGCAAGGTGGTCGAGCAGGACCATGGGCTCGAGAAGTCGCTCGACATGACCACGCTGGTCCCGATGTGCCGGCTCGCGCTCGAGCGCGGCGAGCCGGTGGACGTGCGCCTGCCCATCCGCAACGTCAACCGGACGGTCGGGACCATTCTCGGCTACGAGGTGACGTCGCGGTACGGCGCCGCCGGCTTGCCCGACGATACGATCCGCCTGCATTTCTCCGGCTCGGCTGGCCAGAGCTTCGGCGCCTTCGTGCCCAAGGGCATCACCTTGACCCTGGAAGGCGACGCCAACGACTACCTCGGCAAGGGGCTGTCCGGCGGGAAGATCGTCGTGTACCCCCCGCGCGAGGCCACGTTCGTCCCCGAGGAGAACATCCTCGTCGGCAACGTGGTGCTCTACGGCGCCACCGGCGGCGAGGCCTACTTCCGTGGAGTGGCGGGCGAGCGGTTCGCCGTCCGCAACAGCGGCGCCGCCACCGTCGTGGAGGGCGTGGGCGATCACGGCTGCGAGTACATGACCGGCGGCCGCGTGGTCGTCATCGGCCGCACCGGGCGCAACTTCGCGGCGGGCATGTCGGGCGGCGTCGCCTACGTGCTCGACGAGGCCGACGACTTCAAGCGCCGGTGCAACCTCGGGATGGTCGATCTCGAGCCCCTCGTGGACGTGGAGGATGTCGAATGGGTCAAGGATCTCCTCTCCCGGCACATCCGCTACACCCAGAGCGCGGTGGCCGCGCGCCTGCTCGTCAACTGGGAGCGGAGCCGCGAGAAGTTCGTCAAGGTGATGCCCAAGGATTACAAGCGGGTTCTCGCCGCCATCAAGAAGGCCCAGGAGACGGGCATGTCCGCCGACGAGGCGGTGATGGCAAGCGCGCACGGGTAGCCGGCGGGAATGGGCAAGGTCACCGGCTTCATCGAGTTCAAGCGCGACAAGCAGCCCTACCGGCCCGTCGAGGAGCGCGTCCGCGACTGGCGCCAGGTCATGCTGCCCTGGCCCGCCGACCGCCTCCAGAAGCAGGGCGCGCGGTGCATGGATTGCGGCATCCCCTTCTGTCACGGGGGCTGCCCGCTCGGCAACCTGATCCCGGACTGGAACGACCTCGTCTATCGGAACCGGTGGCGCGAGGCCATCGACCGCCTGCACGCTACCAACAACTTCCCCGAGTTCACCGGCACCCTGTGCCCCGCGCCCTGCGAGGGCTCGTGCGTGCTCGGCATCAACGACGACCCCGTGACGATCAAAGCCATCGAGCTGGCCATCATCGACCGTGCCTTCGAGGAGGGGTGGGTACGGGCGCAGCCGCCCCGCACCCTCACGGGCAAGCGGGTGGCCATCGTGGGGTCCGGCCCCGCGGGCCTCTCCGCGGCGCAACAGCTCACGCGCGCCGGCCACGACGTCACCGTCTTCGAGCGGGCCGACCGCATCGGCGGCCTGCTCCGCTACGGCATCCCCGAGTTCAAGATGGAGAAGCGCGTGCTCGACCGCCGGCTCCGGCAGATGGAAGCCGAGGGCACCACCTTCGTCACCGGCGCCCACGTAGGGGTCGCGGTGGACGTGGAGGAGCTGCGGCGCACCTTCGACGCGCTCCTGCTGACCGGCGGCGCCTGCGCGCCGCGCGACCTGCCCGTCCCCGGGCGCGAGCTTCGCGGCATTCACTACGCGATGGAATACCTGACCCTTCAGAACCGGCGCTGCGAGGGCGACCCCGGGCTCGACGCGGAACCCATCACCGCCGAGGGCAAGCCCGTCGTGATCATCGGCGGCGGCGACACCGGCGCCGACTGCCTGGGCACCGCCCACCGGCAGCGCGCCGCCTCGATCCATCAGTTCGAGATCCTGCCGCGCCCGCCCGATGCGCGCGCGGGCGACAACCCGTGGCCGCTCTGGCCCAACATCTACCGGGTGTCATCCGCTCACGCCGAGGGCGGCGCGCGCGTCTACTCGGTGTCGACCAAGCGCTTCATCGGCGACGCGGACGGCCGGGTGACGGGGCTGGAGGCGGTCGAGGTGGAGATGACGATGAGCGGCGGCCGCGTGGCCTTCGCCGAGAGGCCGGGCAGCGAGTTCACCCTGCCCTGCCGGCTCGTGCTCCTCGCCATGGGCTTCGTGGGGCCGGAGCGGCCGGGCATGCTCGAGCGTCTGGGCGTCCGCCTCACCGACCGCGGCAACGTGTGGCGCGACGAGGGATGGATGACGAGCGTGCCGGGCGTCTTCACCGCCGGCGACATGCAGCGCGGGCAGTCGCTGATCGTCTGGGCCCAGGCGGAAGGTCGCAGCGCCGCGCGCGGCGTCGACCTCTACCTGATGGGCCGCTCCGAGCTTCCGGCTCCCCTTGCCTAGCGCCGCCCCCACGCACGCAGCAGGATCGGCGCATGGCCTGGTCCGCCGGCTCGCTCTGATCCTCCTGGGCGCCTGCCTCCTGACCATCTCCCTCGGGGCCTCCCCCGCCGCCGCCCAGCTCGATCGGCTGCTGCAGGGCCTCGGCATCGGCAGCCTCTCCGACGCCAAGATCGGCGCCGGCCTCAAGGAAGCTCTCAAGGTCGGCACGGAGACCACCGTGAATCTCACGGGGAAGACGGACGGATATTTCGCCAATCAGGCGATCAAGATCGTCATGCCCGAGAAGCTCCGCACGGTGGAGACCGGGCTGCGCACGATCGGCCACGGGTCCCAGGTGGACGAGCTCGTGCTGTCGATGAACCGCGCCGCCGAGCGAGCCGCGCCCGCCGCCCGGGGCATCTTCGGCGACGCTCTCGGCGCGATGAGCTTCGACGACGCCAGGAAGATCTGGAGCGGCCCCGACAACGCCGCCACCCAGTACTTCAAGGACAAGACCTCGGGGCAGCTCACCGCCGCGTTCAAACCCGTGGTGGATCGCGCCATGGGTGAGACGGGGGTGACCCGGCAGTACAAGGAGCTGATCGGCCGCTTCGACTCGATCCCGTTCATGACGAGCCAGGCCTTCGACATCGACGGCTACGTAGTGGGCAAGAGCCTGGACGGCCTCTTCCACGTGCTGGGCGAGCAGGAGAAGCAGATCCGCACCAACCCCACCGCGCGCACCACCGACCTGCTGAAGGAAGTGTTTGGGACCAAGAGATAAGGCCGAGGGCGGACAACCGAGCCTCGCTCCGCTCGGCACCCACTTTCGTATTGCTCGCCTCGCCTTCGGCTGCGGCTCGCCCTACCCTCCTCGCGTATGCATCTCCAGGTGCGGATCCTTCTTCAGCTCGCCGATCTGGATCAGGGGGCTGCGGCGATCCGCCATGGCCAGCCGCTCCTCGGCGCCGCGGTCGACGCGCTCGCTCCAGCCGGAGCGGATCAAGGCCGTCAGATCCTCCCGCGTCGCCCCGGCCCGCAGCGCCTTGCGGAGATCGACGCCCCGCGTGGCATAGAGGCACAGGTACCAGATCCCGTCGGCGGTCAGCCGGCTCCGGTCGCAGGAGGCGCAGAAGGGCGCCGTGGTCGACGCGATGATGCCGAACACGTAACCGTCGGGGAGCCGGAAGCGGTCCGCCGGCGCGGAGGACTCCTCGCGGATGGGCTCGATGGGCCCGTACCGCCGCGCGAGCGTTGCCAGCATCTCCGCGCGGGACACGACGCGATCCATGGACCAGTGGGTGGCTCCGCCCACGTCCATGTACTCGATGAACCGGATCTCGGCGCCCGCCCCGCGCGCGTACTCGATCAGGGCGGCGATCTCGTCGTCGTTGGTTCCCCGCATCACCACCGTGTCGAGCTTGAGGCCCGTGAATCCCGCGCGGCCAGCGGCCGCGATGCCTTCCAGCACCTGCGGTAGCGCGTCGCGGCGCGTGAGCGCTCGGAACCGATCGGGCTGTAGGGTGTCCAGGCTCACCGTCACGCGATGGAGCCCGGCCTCGCGCAGGACGGCGGCGCGCTCCGCGAGCAGGATGCCGTTGGTGGTCATGGCCAGGTCGCGCAGGCGGGGGTTCGCGGCGAGGAGGGCGACCAGCCGTTCGAGGCCGTTGCGGAGCAGCGGCTCGCCGCCGGTCAAGCGCACCTTGTCCACGCCGAGGTCGGTGAACACGTCCACCAGGTGCGCCGCCTCCTCGAACGAGAGGATGTCCTCGCGCGGCAGCCAGACGTACTCCTCCTCGGGCATGCAGTAGGCGCAGCGGAGATTGCAACGGTCGGTCACCGACAGGCGCAAGTTGCGGAGGGGCCGGCCCCGGCGATCCGCGACGGCGGCGCGCGCGCTCACGGCAGCTCCACGAACACCGCGCCGTTCTCGACGCTGACGGGGAAGGCGGGCACGCGCACCGCGGGATTGTTCACGTTGGCGCCGGTGGTAACGTCCCAGCGCCAGGCATGCCAGGGGCAAGAGACCACGCGACCGTCGAGGTCACCCTCGCCGAGCGGGCCGCCGCGATGCGGACAGGCATTGTCGATACAGTGGTAGGCCCCGTCCACGTTGAACAGCGCCAGCGTGCGGCCGTCCGCCTCCACCACCCGGCCCTCCCCGGCTCCGACCTCGCCCACCGCGGCGACCCGCACTCGCGCCATGAACCTACCGCGCGGGCGCGGCGGCGGCCAGCTCGGCCTCCGCCCGCGCCCACTCCTTGATGAGGCCGGCCTTCTTCACGCCCACCTCGAGATGGTCCCAGGGAAGCACCTCGTCGAGCGCCCGTGTCCGTCGCGTGTAGAACGCGGGGTCGCCATCCCACTCGCGGAGAGCGCGCCGCCAGTCGCCCCGGTACTCGGCGGCGAGCTGGACGAAATCGGCCACGCGCCGGTCGCCGCGGGCGAGTAGAGCCTGCAGCCCCGCCTCGCGCGGATTCTCGTGGAGCACGCGGATCGTCGACAGCCGCCGCGCCCCCGTCTTGATGATGTCGAGCTTGGCCTCGAGATCGCGGGACTCCGCGAAGGGCGCCCACTGGAACGGCGTCCACGGCTTGGGCACGAAGGACGAGATCGACAGCGTGAGCTTGCCGAACGGGTGGCCGTCCGGCCCCAACACCTGGAGCCGCTCGAGCAGCCGCGCGGCGAGCGCGGGAATGGCGGCCACGTCTTCGACCGTCTCGGTGGGCAGCCCGATCATGAAGTAGCACTTGAGATTGGGGATGCCGTAGCGCCGCACGAGATCGCAGGCGGCCTCGAGCTGCGCGTCGGTGATGGCCTTGCGGACGACCCGGCGGAGGCGCTCCGTCCCCGCCTCGGGCGCCATCGTCAAGGTCCGATGCCCCCCGCGGGCCAGCGACGCCACGAGGTCCTCGGTGAGGCTGTCCGCCCGCAGCGAGGAGATGGATACCTCCACGCCATGCTCCTCGAGCAGCTTCATGAGCTCGCCGATCCACGGGTAGTCGGACACGCAGGCCCCGACCAGCCCCACCCGCTTGGACTCCTTCGCGATCTCGGCCACCGACTCGCGGAGCGCGTCGAGGCTCCGATGCCGCACGGGCCGGTACACCTGCCCTTCGAGGCAGAAGCGGCAGCCGCGCCCGCAACCCTTCCCCACCTCCAGGAGCTGCATGTGGCCGTACTCCGCCTTCGGACTCTTGATCGTCGAGATGGTCTCCCACCGGTCGACGTCCCGGAGCCGCCGCTTCGTCACCACCAGGGGCGCGTCGGGCTCGCGAGGCGTCAGCGCGGCGAGCGTCCCGTCGGCGGCGTAGCGCGCCTCGTAGGCGCCGGGGGCGTAGATCCCCGCGACGCCGCGGGCGGTGGCGAGAAAGCGTTCGCGCGCGCCCTCGGCGCCGGCTCGGTGGGCCTCGCGGTGCGCGGCGACCAGCTCGCTCACCATCTCCTCGCCCTCGCCCACCGCCACCAGGTCGACGAAGGGGGCGAGCGGCTCGGGATTCGAGAAGGCGCAGACGCCGCCCATGACGATCACGGGATGGCCGGGACCGCGGTCGACCGCGCGGGGGGGAATGCCGGCCATCTGGAGCAGGCGCACCACGTTGATGTAATCGCCCTCGTAGGTCACCGAGAAGCCGATCAGGTCGAATTCGCCGAGCGGCCGGAGGGACTCGAGGGAGAAGGGCGCGGTCGCCGTGCGCAGCTGCTCGTCGAGATCCTCCGGGTCGGGGAAAAACACCCGCTCGCAGGCCACGTCCGGCAGGGCGTTGAGGTGAGCGTAGATGGTCTGGAAGCCCAGGTTGGACATGCCCACCGCGTAGGTGTTCGGGTATACCAGCGCCACGGCGAGCCGCCCGCCGCGATCTTTCCGCACGGCGCCCTGCTCGGTCTCGAGGAGGAGTTGAGCTTTTCGCTTCAGTGACCAGGACATACGCTTAGAGTATCACCTAACCCTTGACCACGCCGACGGGCCGGAGCCGCGCCACCCGCCGCGAGATCCCGTAGCCCTCCACCACCCGCACCACGTCCTGCACGTCCTTGTAGGCTTCCGGCATCTCCTCCTCCAGGGCATGGCGGCCGGTGGCCCGCGCGCGCACGCCCTGGGCGGCCAGCTCGTCGGCGATGCGCCGGCCACGGGCGGCCTTCACGGCGGCGGTGCGGCTCATGACCCGGCCCGCCCCGTGGCACGTGCTCCCGAACGTCTCCGTCATCGCCGCCGCCGTCCCCAGCAGCACGAAGGAGTAGCGCCCCATGTCGCCGGGAATGAGCACGGGCTGGCCGAGGGCGCGATAGTCCGCCGGCAGCTCGGGATGGCCGGGGGGAAAGGCCCGCGTCGCGCCCTTGCGGTGCACGAGGAGGCGACGGCGCTTGCCGTCGACGGTATGGGTCTCCTCCTTGGCGATGTTGTGGGCCACGTCGTAGACGAGGCTCCACCCCAGGTCGGCGGGCCGCAGGCCGAGCGCGCGGAGGAACGTCGCCTCGACGGCCTGCGCGAGCACGTGGCGGTTGGCGAACGCGAAGTTGGCGGCGGCGCGCATGGCGGCGAGATAGTCGGTCGCCTCCGGGGAGTCGAGCGGGGCGCACGCCAGCTGCCGGTCGGGCAGCGTGATGCCGAAGCGCCGCATGGCGGCCTCGCAACGGCGCAGGGCGTCCGTGCACGCCTGATGGCCGAGGCCGCGCGATCCGGTGTGGATCATCACCGTCACCTGCCCCGGGACCAGACCGAGCGCGGCGGCGGCCGCGGCGTCGTACACCTCGTCCACCGCCTGCACCTCGAGGAAGTGATTGCCCGAGCCGAGACTGCCGAGCTGGCCCCGCCCGCGCTCGCGCGCGTGCTCCGACAGGGCGTCGGCGTCCGCGCCGTCGATGCGCCCGTGCGACTCGATGCGCGCGAGATCACCCTCCCCGCCGCCGCGCTCCGCCGCCCAGGCGGCGCCGCGCTCGGCGACGCGCTTGAGCTCCGGGAGGGAGAGGCTCACGCGGCTGCGCGCGCCCACGCCCGCGGGCACCGCCGCGTGGAGCGCGTCCAGCAGGGTGTCCAGGCGCGGCGTCAGATCAGCCGCCTCGAGCCGCGTGCGCATGAGCCGCACGCCGCAATTGATGTCGTAGCCGACGCCCCCAGGGCTCACCACCCCGCCGGCGGCGGGGTCGGTGGCGACGACACCACCCACGGGCAGGCCATAGCCCTGGTGGATGTCCGGCATCGCCAGCGAGGCGCTCACGATGCCGGGCAGGCAGGCGCCGTTGGCGACCTGCTCGAGTGATGCATCCCGGCGGATACCAGCCATGAGGGTGTCATCGGCGATGACGAGGCCGGGAACGCGCATCCCGGGGCGGGCATCCTGGGGAATGCGCCAGAGATACGGAGAGAGACGCTCGAGCGACAACACGATTCAGCGTACCAGCCGGGGCGGGCGGGACGCGGAGGAGCCCTTCGGCTCAGACTCCCATGATCTGCACGTCGATGGTGCGCGGCCGCGGTCCGTCGAGCTCGGCGAAGAGAATGGACTGGAAGCGACCCAGCGCCAGCTCGCCGCCCGTGATGCCCACCGCCACGCTGCGGCCCAGGAGCGCGGCGCGCAGATGAGACGTGGCGTTACCGCGCTCGCAGTCAGAGTAGCGCGGGTCGTCGTGACGATAGCCCGCCGTCTCCGGCACGAGCCGGTCCACCATGGCCTTGAGATCCTCGACGAGGGCCCCCTGGAACTCGTTCACGAATAACGCGCACGTGGTGTGGAGCGCGTTGACGAGCAGGATGCCCTCTTTGATGTCGGCACTCAGCATGATGTCGCGGATCTGCTTGGTGATGTCGAGCACCTCGGTCCGCTTCTCGCTCAACATCGTCATCGTCTTCCGCACCACCTTGAGCGTCTGCACCGTGGCCTTCCTCCTCCGTCGTCCTGTCATAGCGTTCGCGCCACCCACTGGTGCCGAGGGAGGGAATCGAACCCCCACGGCCCTGGCTGGGCCCGTGCCTTTTAAGGGCACCGCGTCTCCCAGTTCCGCCACCCCGGCTGAATCGCCGACCGCACCACGTACTGGAGGCGGCGAGCGGATTCGAACCGCTGAATAGAGGTTTTGCAGACCTCCGCCTTAACCACTTGGCTACGCCGCCTTCTAACCCAAAGGAGCCCGAATACCCGGGCCCCGCCAATATCGCATGGAGCGGGAAACGGGATTCGAACCCGCGACCCCAACCTTGGCAAGGTTGTGCTCTACCACTGAGCTATTCCCGCACGTGGGTCTCGAAGAATCGCGACGGAGTGTAACAAACGCCTTCAACGGTGTCAACTTACGGGCGCTCCGGGCACTTCGCCCCGGAGGTATCTGGCGGCGTCTTCGGGTGGGGTCGGGTTGATGAAGAAGCCGGTCCCCCACTCGAAGCCCGCGATCCGGGTCAGCTTGGGGATGATCTCGAGATGCCAGTGAAAGTGGTCGAGGCCCGCCGACCGGAGAGGGGCCGAGTGAAGCATGTAGTTGTACGGAGGATCGCCCAGCACTTTGCCCATCCGCCGCAGGACCTCGCCGAGCAGGCGGGCCAGGGGCCGCAGCTCGGCGGCCTCCGTCTCCTCGAAGCCGGACCGGTGGCCGGAGGGCAGGATCCAGGTTTCGAACGGAAAGCGGGGCGCGAAGGGCGCCAGGGCCACGAACCCGTCGGCCTCGAGGACGATGCGCCCACCCCCGCGCCGCTCCTGGCGGATGATGTCGCACCAGATGCAGCGCTTCTTGAGCCGGAAGTGACGCTCCGCCCCCTCCAGCTCCTCCTCGACCATGATGGGCACGATGGGGGTCGCGATGAGCTGCGAGTGTGGGTGCTCCAGCGAGGCGCCCGCCGCCTCGCCGTGGTTCTTGAACACCATGACGTACTGGATGCGCGAGTCCTTCTCGAGGTCGAGCATGCGCTCACGATAGGCGCCCAGCACGTCGGCGATGCGCTCCTCGCCGAGGCCGGCGAAGGTGGCGCGATGGTCCGGCGTCTCGATGACCACCTCGTGGGCGCCCACGCCGCTCATGCGATCGTAAAGCCCCTCGCCGGACGGCTCGAGCTCACCCTCGATGCGCAGCGCGGGAAACTTGTTCGGAATCACTCTCAGGGTCCACCCGGGCGTGTTCGCCTCGGTGTCGACGGGGCGGAGGGCGAGGATCTCCGCCGGCGTGCGCGCCTCCTGCCCGGGGCAGAAGACGCACGACCCGGCCACGGAGCGCGCCACGGGCGTGGGCGCGAAGTCCGACGGGCGGCGGGCGCGCTCGGTGGAGATGATGACCCAGCGCCCGACCACGGGATCCTTCCGGAGCTCAGGCACGGGAGACGTCCACCTCTTCCTCGGGACGCGGCTCGCGCGCGAGCAGCGTGGCCAGCGCTTCCGCCACCGGCACGCCGTCGAAGAGCACGGCGGCGACGGCCGCGCAGATCGGCAGCGTCACGCCCGCCGCGCCGGCGAGACGCAGCGCGGAGGACACGGTGCGCACCCCTTCCGCGACTGTGCGCGTCGACGCCTCGGCGTCGCGCAGGCTCGTCCCCCGCCCGATGGCCAGGCCGAGCGCCCGGTTGCGACTCTGGGTGCCGGTGGCGGTGAGCACGAGGTCCCCGAGGCCGGCCAGCCCCGCGAAGGTGCGGGCGGAGGCGCCCAGCGCCACGCCCAGGCGCGCGATCTCGGCGAGCCCTCGCGTGACGAGGGCCGCCCGCGCGTTCTCCCCCAGCGCGAGGCTGTCCGACAGACCCGCCGCGATGGCGATCACGTTCTTGAGGGCACCGCCCAGCTCGACGCCGAGCACGTCGCGATTGGTGTAGATGCGCAGGGCGGGCCCGGCGAGGGCGTCCTGGGCGGCCCGAGCCACCTCCAGCCGTTCGGAGGCCGCCACCAGCGCGGTGGGACGGCCCAGAGCAACCTCGCGCGCGAAGGACGGCCCGGAGAGCACGGCGATCGGATGCCCCGGCGCCAGCTCGGCGAGCAGCTCGGACATGCGCAGTCCCCGCTCGGGCTCCATCCCCTTGGTGCCGGACACGAGGATAGCGCCGGGTTCGAGGAGGGGCGTGAGGGGCGCCACCGTCGCGCGCACGAACTGCGAGGGCACCGCCAGCACCACCAGCCCGCACCCGCGAAGGGCGGCCGCCGCGTCATCGGTGGCGGCGCCGCGCGCGGCCAAGGAGAAGCCGGGCAGGTAGCGCCGGTTCTCACCCGTCTCGCGCATCTCGCGCGCGAGGGCCGCGTCGCGGGCCCACAGACGCACGGGCGTCCCGCGGCGGGCGAGGTGGATGGCGAGCGCCGTGCCCCAGCTGCCCGCGCCCAGGATGGCGACGGGGGTCGCGGCGTGGGTGGCGCTCACGCCGCCTTCACCCGCTGACCCAGCCGGCTCTCCGTCCCCGCGCGGAGCCGCTGAATGTTCTGCTCATGACGCCACACGATGACGATGGTGACGACGGCGGCCCCCGCCACCACCGGAGGGGGATAGCCGAGGGCCCAGGCCGCGACGACGAGTCCGACGCAGGCCACGATGGACGCGAGGGAGACGTAGCGGCTCAGCGCAGCGACGAGCAGCCAGAGCCCGGCCGCGGGCAGCACCGCCAGCGGCGCCGCGCGGAGAAAGGCGCCCAGCCCGGTGGCCACGCCCTTGCCGCCGCGAAAGCCGAGGAACACGGGCCAGCAGTTCCCCACCACCGCCGCCACCGCGCCCGCACCCATCCAGGCGGGCCCCCCGCCCAGGGTCGCCGCCACCGAGGTCGCGGCATAGCCCTTCACGATGTCGCCGAGCAGCGTCACGACCGCCGCGAGCGGGCCGAGCGTGCGGAGCACGTTGGTGGCCCCGATATTCCCGCTGCCGTGGCGGCGGATGTCCACACCGCCGGCGAGCCGCGACACGAGAACGCCCACGGGAATGGCCCCGATGAGATAGGCGGCGACGAGGCCGAGCAGGCTCAGGGCCACCGCTCACGGTCCTTCACGAGGGCTTCCGAGCCGGTGCGGAGGAAGAAGCTATAGAAGTAGTCGAGGCCCGAGAGGATCGTGATGCCCAGCGCCACCCACAGCGAGGCGTCGGCCACGAGGTGGAAGGGCACGAAGTCCGGGGGGACGCCCTTCTCGAGGATCAGGAGGGTGAGCGCGACGTACTGCATCACCGTCTTGAGCTTGCCGAGGCGGGAGGCGGGCACCACCACCGACATGGACAGCGCGACCCCGCGCAGGCCCGTCACCGCAAGCTCTCGCCCGATGATCACCCACGCCATCCAGGCCGGCACCATGTCCACCTGCACGAGCGAGACGAGGGCGGCCGCGACCAGGAGCTTGTCGGCGACGGGATCGAGGAGGGTGCCGAGGCGCGTCACCTGATTCATGCGGCGGGCGATCAGCCCATCCAGCCAGTCGGTGAGCGACGCGGCGAGGAAGATCGCGGCCGCGATGAGCACGTGCACCCGGTCCGACGAGATCAGGAACACGATGACGAGCGGGACCAGGACGATGCGGACCAACGTGAGCGCGATGGGGATGTTCATCGGGACGTTCATCGGGGCAAGTCCGCCGCCACCGCCGCCTCGCCCGGCACGATGGCCCCACCCGCGAGCACGGGCACCTGCTCCGCCGTCGACAGCGCCAGGCAGGCCGCGAAGTCGGCGGCGCGCCCGGCCTTGCGCAAGTGGCGGGCCCAGGCGGCGTCCTCGATGAGCCGCTCGAGACGCCCCGCGTAGGCTCCGGCCAGGCGCCGGGCGGCCACCGCCGCGTCCGTGAGCCGCAGCTCGCCGGCGCCATCCGACGCGAGCGCCTCCACCACCAGCCCCGCGCAGACCGCGTCTTCGAGGCAAAAGCCTCCCCGCTCTCCCGCGCACAGCAACGTCAGGTCCGTCCCCCGGGCGAGGCTCCAGCGGGCGGCGGCGGCGACGTTCGTGAGCGCGGCCACCCCGATGGCGGCGGCGGGCGCCGCTGCGAGCATCGCCCCGGTGCCGTTGGTGGTGGTGAGGACGATCACGCGCCCTTCCACCCGCTCCCGCGTGAACTCCAGGGGGGAGTTCCCGAGGTCGAAGCCGGGGATGGGATCGCCGCCCCGCTCGCCGGCGAGCAGGCACTGACCCGCGGGAAAGCGGCCGGCCACCCGGCGCGCCGCCGCCTCGTCCGGCACGGGGATGACGCTCCGGCATCCCGCCGCGCACGCCGTCACGACCGAGGTGGTGGCCCGGAGCACGTCGATCACCAGCGCGGCGCGCCCGTCGAGGCGGGCCGCGGGAAACTCGGCCGGCCCCAGCGCGACGTGAACGTGCATGCGGTGAGCGCCTGCGCCTACTTGGCGTCCCGCAGGGCGCGGATCTTGAGGCGAAGGGCGTTGAGATTGATGAAGCCCTCGGCGTCCTTCTGGCGATAGACCCGGTCGGCCTCGAAGGTGACGTAGTCCGTTCGATAGAGGCTCTTCGGGGATTTCCGGCCGGCCACCATGACATTGCCCTTGTAGAGCTTCAGACGCACCGTACCCGTCACGTCTCCCTGAACGTCGTCCATGAGCCGCTGCACCGCCTGCCGCTCCGGCGAGAACCAGAAGCCGTAGTAGATCATCTCCGCGTAGCGCGGCACGAGCGAGTCGCGCAGGTGCAGCGCTTCCCGGTCGAGCGTCAGGGACTCCAGCGCCCGGTGCGCCGCATGGAGGACGGTGCCGCCCGGCGTCTCGTAGACGCCCCGGGACTTCATGCCCACGTAGCGGTTTTCCACGAGGTCCACCCGCCCGATCCCATGCTCGCCTCCGATGCGGTTCACGCGCTCCAGCAGCGCGGCGGGGCCAAGCCGATCGCCGTCGACGGCCACCGGGTCGCCCGCCTCGTACTCGATCTCGACGTAGACCGGCACGTCGGGCGCCGCCTCCGGCGAGTTGGTGAGCAGGAACATCTTGGGCGGCGGCTCCGCCCACGGGTCCTCGAGGATGCCGCCTTCGAAGGAGATGTGGAAGAGGTTGCGATCGCTAGAGTACGGGCGCTCGGTGGTGACGGGCACGGGGATGTCATGCCGCTTGGCGAACTCGATGAGGGCGGTGCGCGAGTTGAGGTCCCACTCCCGCCAGGGCGCGATGACGGTAAGGTCGGGAGCGAGGGCCGCGTAGGTCAGCTCGAAGCGCACCTGGTCATTGCCCTTGCCGGTGGCCCCGTGGCTCACCGCGTCCGCGCCCGCCGCCCGCGCGACCTCGACCTGCGCCTTGGCGATGAGGGGCCGCGCGATCGACGTCCCCATGAGGTAGGTGCCCTCGTACACCGCGTTGGCGCGGAGCATCGGGAACACGAAGTCGCGGACGAACTCCTCGCGGAGGTCCTTGATGTGGACGCTGGAGGCGCCGGTGCGCAGGGCCTTCTCGCGGACGGGGATCAGCTCCTCGCCCTGCCCCAGGTCCGCGCAGTAGGCCACCACGTCGCACTTGTACGTCTCGATGAGCCAGCGGAGGATCACCGAGGTGTCGAGGCCCCCGGAGTACGCCAGCACGACCTTCCTGGCTTTCTTGCCCACGCCCGTCTCCTACTCGCCGCCCAGGAGGTGGAGGATGATGGCCTTCTGGGCGTGCAGCCGGTTCTCGGCCTGGTCCAGGATCACGCTCTGGGGCCCGTCCAGCACGGGGTCGGTGATCTCCTCGCCGCGGTGGGCGGGCAGGCAGTGCATGACCAGCGCCTTCGGGCCGGCGAAGCGGATCAGGGTCTCGTTGACCTGGAAGCGCTGAAACGCCTCCTGCCGCCGCTCGCGCTCCCCTTCCTGCCCCATGCTCACCCACGCGTCGGTGTAGATCACGTCGGCCCCCTCGGCGGCCTCGCGGGCCTCCACCGTCATGTCCATCTTGGCGCCGAGCCGCCGGCACGTGTCCAGGATGGGCGGCGCGGGCTCGTAGCCCGGCGGCGTCGCCACCGTGATCCGCGTGCCCAGCAGCGCGCCCAGCAGGAGCACGGAGTGGCAGACATTGTTGCCGTCGCCGATCCAGGCCAGCCGCGTCTTGGCGAGGTCGAGACCCCGCTCCCACAGCGTGAAGAAGTCCGCCATCGCCTGGCAGGGATGCTCGCGGTCGGACAGGCCGTTGATGACCGGCACGGCGGCGTGCTGCGCGAGCGCCTCCACGGTGGCGTGGGCGAAGACGCGGGCGGTCACGATGTCCACCCAGCGGGACAGGTTGCGGGCGATGTCGGGCACGGATTCCCGCTTCCCGAAGCCGATCTCCTGGGCGGCCAGGTACACCGCGCTGCCGCCGAGCTGGAACATCCCCACCTCGAACGTGACGCGGGTGCGGAGCGACGGCTTCTCGAAGATCAGGGCCATGGTGCGGCCGGCGAGCGGCGTCCCGCGGTCGCGCGCCTTGGTGCGCGACTTGAGATCGGCGGTGAGGCGGAACAGTCGCTCGACGTCGTCCCGATCGAGATCGCTGGATCGACAGGAAGTGCTTCATGCCGCGACGGCGGCCACCGCGCTCTCGATGATCTCCACCCCCCGCCCGACGTCGGACTCGTCGAGCACGAGGGACGGGGCCAGGCGCAGGGTATTGTCGCCCGCGCTGAGGACGAGCAGGCCGCGCTCCCGGCAGGCGGTCAGGACGTCCGCCACCGGCGGGACGAGATCGATGCCGACGAGACAGCCTCGGCCCCGCACGGTCTTGATGGAAGCGGCCCGCCGTCCGCGCAGCTTCTCGAGCTCGGCCAGCAGCAGTCGGCCCATCTTGTCGGCGCGCTGAGGCAGCCGCTCCTCGAGCAGCGTGGTCAGGACGGTGAGGCCCACCGCGGTGGCGAAGGGATTCCCGCCGAAGGTGCTGCCGTGGCTGCCGGGACCGAACGCGGCCGCCACCTCGTCGGTAGCGAGGGTGGCGCCGATCGGCACGCCATTGGCCAGGGCCTTGGCGAGGGTCATGACGTCGGGGGCCACCCCGGCGTGCTCGTAGCCCCAGAGCCGCCCCGTGCGGCCCATGCCGGTCTGGATCTCGTCGAAGATCAGGCAGATCCCGGCCTCGTCGCAGAGCTTGCGCAGCCCGGGCAGGTAACCATCGTCGGGGATGTTCACGCCGCCCTCGCCCTGGATGGGCTCGACCATGATCCCCGCGGTGTGGCTGTCGATGGCTCGCTCGAGCGCGCGGAGATCGTTGAAGGGCACGTACTTGAATCCGCCCGGCAGGGGCTCGAACCCGTGATGGTACTTCTCCTGCGCGGTGGCGGTGACGGTAGCAAGCGTACGACCGTGGAAGCCACCTCTCATGGTGATGATGTCGCCGCGGTCGCTCGCCCCGTGCTCCTTCGCCCACTTCCGCGCCAGCTTGATGGCCGCCTCGTTGGCCTCCGCGCCGGAGTTGGAGAAGAACACCCGGTCTGCGAAGGAGTGCTCGCAGAGGAGCTTGGCGAGGTGCGTCTGCTGGGGGATGTGGAAGAGGTTCGACACGTGCAGGAGCGTGGTCGCCTGCTCGCGGATGGTCCCGACCACGCGGGGATGCGAGTGGCCCAGGGCGGTCACCGCGATGCCGCCCGTGAAGTCCAGGTACTCCTTGCCGTCGGAGTCCCAGACGCGCATCCCCTCCCCGCGCACGAGGGCGACGGGCGCCCGCTTGGTGAACGCCATGAGATGCTTGCCGCCCGCGTCGAGGAGCCCCTTGGTGTCCACCTGTCTCTCCCTATGCGCCGATTTCTGGATTTGATATACGGCTAGAAGACTATTTCTGTCCCGATGCCTTCGTGCGTGAAGACCTCGAGCAGCACCGCGTGCGGGATCCGGCCGTCGATGATGTGGGCCTTGGCGGCGCCGCCCTCGAGGGCCTTGAGGGACGACTCCACCTTGGGGAGCATGCCGCCGTCGATCACATTCGACTGGATGAGCCGCTCCGCCTCGCGCTTCGTGAGGCGCGAGATCAGCTTGCCGTCCTCGCCGTTGATCCCCTGCACGTCGGTGAGATGGATCAGCTTCTCCGCGCGCAGCGCCGCCGCCACGTCGCCCGCCACGAGGTCGGCGTTGATGTTGTACGTCTCGCCCTGCGCCCCCACCCCGATGGGCGCGATGACCGGGATGTGCCCGTTCTCCACGAGCATCCGTATCATGTCCGCGTTCACCGTCTCCACGTCGCCCACGAGACCGATGTCCACCGTGCTGCCGTCGGGCAGCCGGTGCATCCGCTTGCGGGCGCGGAGGAGATTGCCGTCCTTGCCGGACAGCCCCACTGCGTGGGCGCCGTGGACGTTGATGAGGCCCACGATCTCCTTGTTGATCTTACCCCCCAGCATCATCTCGACGATCTCCATCGTCTCGGGGTCGGTGACCCGCATGCCTCCCACGAATGTCGGCTCCTTGCCGAGCCGCTTCATGAGGGCGCCGATCTGGGGCCCGCCGCCGTGCACGATGACCGGGCGGATCCCGACGAGCCGGAGGAGGAGGACGTCGCGCGCGAACTGCTCCTTGAGGTCGGCCTTCTCCATGGCCGCCCCGCCGTACTTGATGACGAGGGTCTTGGCCTGGAACGCCTGAAGGTAGGGCAGCGCCTCCAGGAGCACTTCCGCCCTGTTGATCATGCGGTCCATGTCCTGGAGGGCCACGAGATCTCCCTAGAGAATGTACCGGGAGAGGTCCTCGTCCTTCAGGACCTCGGCCAGCCGCGCGTGGACGTACTCGGCGTCGATGACGATCTCCTTGCCGCTCAAGTCGGGCGCCTGGAACGACACCTCATCCAGAAGCTTCTCCATGATGGTATAAAGTCGCCTGGCGCCGATGTTTTCCGTCCGCTGGTTGACCTGAGAGGCGATCTCCGCCACCGCCTCGACCGCCTCGGGGCTGAACCGTAGCCGGACCCCCTCCGTCTGGAGAAGCTCCGTGTACTGCCGGACCAACGCGTTCTCAGGCTCGCTCAGAATGCGGACAAAGTCCGCCCGCGTCAAGGGTTCCAGTTCGACGCGGATGGGAAAGCGGCCCTGCAGCTCGGGGATCAGGTCGGAGGGCTTGGCGACGTGGAAGGCGCCGGCGGCGATGAACAGGATGTGGTCCGTCCGGACGCTCCCGTACTTGGTGGCCACCACCGAGCCCTCGACGATGGGGAGGAGGTCCCGCTGCACGCCTTCACGGGACACGTCGGGTCCATGGCCCCCCTCGCGGCCCGCCACCTTGTCCAGCTCGTCGAGGAAGATGATGCCCGCGTTCTCCACCCGCTGCACGGCCTGGGCCACCGCCTCGTCCACGTCCACCAGCTTCTGGGCTTCCTCCTGGGCGGCCAGCCGCCGCGCCTCGCCCAGCTTGACCCGCCGCCTCCGCGTCCGTCCCGGCATCATCTGCGAGAGCATGTTCTGGAGGTTGACGCCCATCTCCTCCATGCCCTGCCCGCCGAAGAGCTGGAGCATGGGACCGCCGGTGACGGCCAACTCGATCTCGATGAGCCGGTCCTCGAGCTTGCCCGCGCGCAGCTGGGCGCGGAGCTTCTCGCGGGTCGCGTCGCGGGAGGCGTCGGGCGCGACCTCTTCCAGGGTGTTCGAGAGGAACGCCTCCCCCGCCCGTCGCGGCAGCAGGAGGTCGAGCAGGCGCTCCTCGGTCAGGGCGTCGGCCTTCTCGCGCACCGCCGCCGCCATCTCCGCCTTCACCAGGTTCACGGCCTGTTCGGTGAGGTCACGGATCATCGACTCCACGTCGCGGCCGACATACCCCACCTCGGTGTACTTGGACGCCTCCACCTTGAGGAAGGGCGCCTGGGCGAGCCGGGCGAGCCGCCGCGCGATCTCCGTCTTCCCCACGCCGGTGGGGCCGATCATGATGATGTTCTTGGGCGCGACCTCGTCGCGCAGGGCGGGCGGCAGGTTCTGGCGGCGCCAGCGATTCCGCAGGGCGATCGCCACCGCACGCTTGGCGCGGTGCTGCCCCACGATGTGGCGGTCCAGCTCGGCGACGATCTCGGCGGGGGTCAACGCGCTCAGGGCAGCACCTCCACCGTGATGTGGTCGTTGGTGTAGATGCAGATGCCGGCGGCGATACGCAGGGCTTGCTCGGCGATGGCGGGCGCCTCCAGACCGGAGTGGCTCACCAGCGCGCGCGCGGCGGCAAGGGCGTAGGGCCCTCCCGAGCCGATGCCGATGAGGCCGTCGTCGGGCTCGATCACATCGCCGGTGCCCGACACGATCAACGAGGCCTCGGCGTCGGCCACCGCGAGGAGCGCCTCCAGCCGGCGCAGCGCGCGATCCATGCGCCACTCCTTCGCCAGCTCCACCGCCGCCCGCGTGAGGTTGCCGCGGTGCTCCTCGAGCTTGGCCTCGAAGCGCGCGAAGAGCGTGAAGGCGTCCGCGGCGGTGCCCGCGAACCCGGCGAGGACGCGGCCGTGGTGGAGCTTGCGGACCTTCCTGGCGCTCCCCTTGACCACCGTCTGCCCGAGCGTCACCTGGCCGTCGCCGCCCACCGCCACCGTGCCCCGGTGGCGCACGGCGACCACGGTGGTGGCATGCACGGTCGACACCGTCGAGCCCGTCGTCATACCGCGCGGGGGTGGGCCGCGTCGTACACCTTCATGAGGTGCTCGGGGCTCACGTGGGTGTACCGTTGCGTCGTGGACAGCCGGCTATGGCCGAGCAGCTCCTGGATCAGGCGGAGGTCGGCGCCCTCGCCGAGGAGATGGGTCGCGAAGGTGTGCCGCAGCGTGTGCGGGGTCACCCGCCGGGCGATGCCCGCCGCGCGCGCGCGGCGACGCACGATCGAGTAGACGCTGCGCGTGGTGAGGCGCCCGCCCCGCAGGTTCCGGAAGAGCGGCCCGTTGTGTCCGCTCCCGCGGCGATCCGGCCCGCCCGGCGAGGCCAGCCCGCCCCGCGAGGCCAAATATTCGTCCAGCGCGGCGAGGGCGGCGTCGCCTACCGGCACCACGCGCTCTTTGCCTCCCTTGCCGAGCACGCGCACGGTGCCGTGGCGTCGATCGAGATCCTCGAGGTCGAGGCCGCAGCACTCGGCCACCCGCAGGCCGCTCGCGTAGAGCAGCTCGAGGAGCGCGCGGTCGCGCCGGGCCGCCGCCGAGTCCTCGAGGGGCGCGTCCAGGAGCTCCTTCGACTCGTCCTTGGGAAGGAAGGAGGGCAGCCGGCGCGGCAGCCGGGGGCTCGCGACCTGTCGGGCCGGGTTCGTCGCGATATGGCCCCGCCGGGCGAGAAAGCGGAAGCAGCTGCGCGCGGTGGCGAGCTTGCGCGCGATGGACGCCTTCGCGAGCCCGCGCCCGTGCAGCCAGACGAGGTACGCCCGCAGGGTCCGCGCGTCGGCGGCGGCCAGGCCCGCCACCTTGGCAGAGCGCAGGAAGCGCCCCAGCTCGGCGAGATCGGCGGCGTAACTCCGCAGCGTGTGGGGCGAGGCCGCCCGCTCGGCGGCGAGATACTGCAGGAAGGCAGGGACGGGATCGGCCTCACCACGCATGGCGGGGCGCCTCAGGCCACCGTGGGGGCGACGTCTTCCTTGTAGCCGCAGCCGTCCTTCACGCAGGCCCGTGTGATCTTGCCACCGCGAGCCACGCGCTCGGTCACGAAGGGCGCGCCGCACTGCGGGCACGGCTGGGCCACCGGGCGGGACCACACCGAGAAGGTGCACTGGGGGTAGTTCGCGCACGAGTAGAAGGTCTTGCCGCGCTTGCTGCGGCGTTCCACGAGCGGGCCGCCGTCCTGGGGACAGGCGATGCCCAGCGGCACGGGCTTGGTCGTCTTGCACTCGGGATAGCCCGAGCACGCCATGAACTTGCCGAAGCGACCGTGCTTGATGACCATCGCCTTGCCGCAGGTCGGGCAGGTCTCGTCGGTGGGCTCGTCGGCGGGACGCTCGCGCCCCCCGAGGTCCTTGGTGTACTTGCAATCGGGATAGGCCGAGCAGGCGAGGAACTTCCCGAACCGGCCCCACTTCTCCACGAGGGGCTTGCTGCATTCCGGGCAGGCCTGGCCAGCGTCCACGCCCTCCTTGAAGTTCTCCATCTTCTTCCCAGCCTTGCTCAGGTCCTTGGCGAACTCCTTGTAGAAGGCGCCCACCGTCTCCTGCCAGTCCGCATCGCCCTCCTCGATCTTGTCAAGGGACTCCTCGAGCTGGGCGGTGAACTCCACGTCCATCACCTCGGGGAAGTGCGGGACGAGCATGTCGGTCACCTGCATGCCGAGCTCGGTGGGGAAGAGCGTGCCCTTGCTCCCGCCGCACGTACTCGCGGTCCTGGATGGTGCTGAGGATCTGGGCGTACGTGGACGGGCGGCCGATGCCCAGCTCCTCCAGCGTCTTCACCAGGGACGCCTCCGTGTAGCGCGGGGGCGGCTGGGTGAAGTGCTGCTTGGGGTCGAGCGACCGGAGCCGGAGAATCTCGCCCTCCGTGAGCGGCGGCACCAGGGCCTCCTGCTCGTCCTCCGCGGGCTCGGCCGACTCCTCGCGCGACTCCACGTACACCGCGGTGAAGCCGGCGAACTTCAGCGTGGAGCCCTGGGCCCGGAACAGGCACTCGCCCGCGGTGATGTCCGCGGTCACCGTGTCGTAGACGGCGGGCAGCATCTGGCTGGCGAGGAAGCGCTCCCAGATGAGGCGGTAGAGGGCGAGCTGGTCTTTCGACAGGAAGCGCGTCAGCGCCTTGGGCTCGCGCGCCACCGAGGAGGGCCGCACCGCCTCGTGGGCGTCCTGCGCGCTCTTCTTGGTCTTGTAGACGGGCGGGCTGTCGGGCAGATACTCGCGGCCGAGCCGCCCGCCCACCCACTCGCGCGCCTCCTCCTGCGCCTCCTGCGAGACGCGGACGGCGTCCGTGCGCATGTAGGTGATGAGGCCCGACTGCGCCCTCGTCACCCAGCTCGATGCCCTCGTAGAGCTGCTGCGCCAGCATCATGGTCTTCTTGGCGCTGAAGTGGAGCTTGCGGCCGGCGTCCTGCTGCAGCGTGGAGGTGATGAAGGGCGCGGCGGGGTTGCGGCGCCGCTCGCCCCGGGTCACCGACTTCACGCGCCACTGGGCGCCGTGCAGCGCGGTCATGACCGCCACGGTGGACGCCTCGTTGGGCAGGCTCACCTTCTCCCCGCGAACTTCCCGTAGAGTGGCGGTGAACTCGGGGGGATTCTTGCCGAGGAGCCGCGCGTGGAGCGACCAGTACTCCACCGGCACGAAGGCCGCGACCTCGCGCTCGCGCTCGGTGATGAGCCGCACCGCCACCGACTGCACGCGGCCCGCCGACAGCCCCCGGCGGATCTTCTCCCAGAGCAGCGGCGAGAGCTTGTAGCCGACGAGCCGGTCGAGGACGCGGCGGGCCTGCTGGGCGTCCACCTTGTTCTGGTCGATCTTGCCGGGATGCAGGAAGGCCGCCTTCACCGCCCGCTCGGTGATCTCGTTGAAGAGGATGCGGTGCGTGTTCTTCCGGTCGACGCCCAGCTCCTGAGCGAGGTGCCAGCCGATCGCCTCCCCTTCCCGGTCGGGGTCGGTGGCGATGTAGAGCGCGCTCACGTTCTCGGCGACCTTCTTGAGGTCGTCCAGGACCTTCTTCTTCGCGGGGAGCACGCGGTACTCGGGCTTGAAGCCCTTCTTCTCGTTCACGCCGAGCTTGGACTTCGGCAGGTCGCGGATGTGGCCCATCGACGCCTTCACGACGAACCCGGAGTCGAGATACTTCTGGATCGTCTTGACCTTGGTGGGCGACTCCACCACGACGAGCGAGCGTGACTTGGCCAAATCAGTCCTTTCAGTCCCGGGGGGCCCGAACGAAGCGCATCCCGGGCAGCTGCCGCGCGCGCCCCTCCAGCTCGAGCGTGAGCAGGCACGCCGACACGCGCGCGGCGGGCATCCCGGTGCGCTCGATCAGCTGCTCGATCGAGGCGGGCTCGGCGTCCAGCCGCGCGAGCAGGCTCTCGGCCTCAGCGGAGGCGTTCTCGGCCGGGGACGCGGCGCCGCGAGGCGCCGGCGCCGGGCTCGCCACGCAGGCGCGCCAGCGTTCCGGCAGGACCGCCACCACGTCTTCCCAACTCTCCACGAGAGCGGCGCCGTCGCGGATGAGCCGATGCGCGCCGCGGCTGGACGGCGCGCCCGCCGGCCCGGGCATGGCCATGACCTCGCGGCCGAGATCGCCCGCATGCCCGGCGGTGATCAGCGAGCCGCTCGCCTCCGCCGCCTCCACCACCACCACGCCGAGGGCGAGCGCGGCGAGGAGCCGGTTCCGGATGGGAAAGTGGTACGGCGAGCGCGGGCGTGCCCGGCGCGAACTGCGACAGCACGGCGCCCTGTTCGGCGATGCGCGCCGCCAGCCGCCGGTTCTCCGGCGGATAGACGACGTCCACGCCGCGAGCCGAGCACGGCGATCGTGCGTCCTCCCGCCTCGAGCGCGCCGCGATGGGCCGCGCTGTCGATTCCTCGCGCAAGCCCGCTCACGACCGTGACGCCTCGCGCGGCCAGATCGCCGGCCAGGCGCTCGGCGAGGGCGAGACCGTGAGCGGTGGCCCGTCGCGAGCCCACGATGGCGACGGCCAGCGCGTCCTCCGGCTGCACGGCGCCCGCGCACCCAGAGCCGCGCGGGCGGCATCGGCGTGACGGCGCGCAGGTGGGCGGGAAACGCGTGGTCCGTCGGCCCGATCGATCGGTAGCACGGCGTCGCCGGCAGAGGCCGATCGCGCCAGCCGCGTGTCGCTCACGCCAGCCTGCGGTCGAACAATCCTCGTGTCTTCAAGTAGATACATGTCGTCGGCGCAGCACGGAGTCGAGCCGAGAGCGCGCCTCAGTATACCGGAGCACCCCCAGCGGTCAAGAAAAGGGGCCCGAATTGGCCCCTAGCGGGGGGCGCGAGCCGCGCTCTCCCGGGTCCCGAGCAGGCTCCGGGCCTGTGCCGGCCGCGGCGCTCGCCGGGTAGGCGCGCACCACCTGCTCCCAGCGCCACCCCCGCGCTCGAGCGATCGCCCAGCGCGCCGGTGGCAGAGACCGCGTTTCGAGGAGCGCGTCCGCGACCTGCGGGCTCTTGGGATAGTCGTCGGCCACGCGCTTGAACTCCACGAGGGACTGGCGGTAGTCGCGCTGCTGGTAGTACGCCTCGCCGATCCAGAGCTGGGCGGCAGGCGGCCAGGGCGTGCGTGGGGAAGCGCGCGATGAGACTCGGTCAGCTCGAGCACGGCCTGGCCGTGCTCCTGCGCGCGGAAGTTCGCCATCGCGGCGCTGAAGAGCTCGTCCGCGCTCGGTCCGGGACGCGCGGGCGCTGGAGCGGGCTTGGCCGCGGCCTTGACGGCAGGCTCGGGCTTCGCCGCCGGGGCGGGCCTGGCTTCCTTCGGCTCAGGCTTGGCCGCCGGAGCTGGCTTCGCGTCCTTGGGCTCGGGCTTCGCCGCGGGAGCGAGCTTTGCTTCCTTCGGCGCGGGCGGCGCCGGCGCCGGTGGACGCACAGCGGCGACGCGAGGCTCCGGCGCGGCGGGCTCGGGAAGCGGGGCGATGGGCATCGGCGGCGCCGACGGCGTGGTAGGCGCGGGTGGCGCCGGGGCTGGCGTATGCCGACGCCGCAGAGGCCGTCGCCGCCTGCTGTTCCCGCAGGGCCGCGCGCGCCTCCTCGAGCAGCACGCGGGCGCGCGCGAGCTCCGAGCCTGCCGCCCGGATCTCGCGCGTCCGCTCCGCGGAGTCCGTCTCGATTCCCCGCAGCTCGGCTCTGCATCTTCGCGATGTCGCGCGCCTGGCCTTCCTGTCGCTCGCGCGTCTGATCCATCTGCGTGCGAAGCGTGGTGGACTCGGCGAGCGCCATCCGGCCCGCGTCGTCGCTGGCGCACGACACGAAAGCCAGCGACAGCACGCCGACGAGGGCGACGATCGGTGCGCGGCGTAGCGCGAGGAGGTGGTCATGTCTCGGCGACGCTAGCACCCGCGTCGGAGAAAAGTCAATTTTTGAGATGCTTTACACCCTGCCCGCCGAGGCTAGCATGCGCCCATGGACGATGTCGCGCTGGCGCTCTGGCCGTCCGCGCTGCTCACCGGCCTCGTCGTTCGGCTACGTGATCCAGCGCGGCGGCTTCTGTCTCACTCGCGCCATCTCCAACGCTGGTGCTGATGGGCGACGCGAGCATCATGCGCGCCTACGTGCTCGCCCTCCTCGTGGCCATCGTCGGCGTGCACGTCCTGCTCGACCTTCGGGCTGGTCGACGTGCCGGTGCGCCCCTTCCGCTGGGCTGCCGAACGTCGTGGGCGGCCTGCTCTTCGGCGTGGGCATGATCCTGTCCGGCGGTTGCTCGGGCAGCACGTGGTACCGCGTCGGCGAAGGGCGCCGTCGGCGCCTGGGTGGTGCTGCTCGGCTTCGCCATCGGCGCCACCGCCGCGACCGTGGGCGCGCTCGCGCGCGTCCGCGACCGGCTGCAGCGTCCGAGCTCACGATCGCGGGCGGGGCCGCCCCGACGCTGCCAGTCTCGCTCGGGCTCTCCGCCGTGGATCGTGATCGCCGTCCTCGCGGTGGCGGGCGGGGTGTGGCTCGCGCGCGGCCCGCGCGAGCGCGAGCACGGGAAGTGGCCCTGGCCGCTCACCGGCGTGGCGGTGGGCGTCCTGATCGCGGTGGGCTGGTGGAGCTCCACGCTTCGGCGACCGCCCGGTCGGCATCACGTTCGCCGTCGAACACCGGCCACCTGCTGACGTACCCGCTCGTGGGCTATCCCAACCGGGTGACCTGGAGCATGGTGCATGCTGCTCGGCGTGCCGGTGGGCGCGCTGATTCGGCGCGTCACCAACGGCGACTTCCGCTGGAAGCTTCCGCCCGGCTGGAGCCTCGTGAAGATCTTCGGCGGCGGGCTCCTCATGGGCGCGGCCGCGCTGGTCGCCGACGGCTGCAACATCACCCAGGGGCTCACCAACTCGGCGACGCTCGCGCGGGCAGCCTCCTGGCCTTCGCGTCGATGGGCGCCGGCGCCTGCGCAACGCTCTGGGCGCTCTACCTCCGCAAGTGAGATAGCCGGGCGGCGCACGAAGGCGGCTCAGCGCGAGTCGCTTCACATCTCCGCAGCGCGCCGTCCCGAGCCGAACTCGCCACGTTGAGACGTCCGTCACCCGCATCCGGCACGAGCTGACGGGCCACCTTCGGGCCCGGCCCTGCAGCGCGAGCAGTCACGCAGCACCATCTCGACCCGCCCGGCGGGATGGTGGTGTCGCCGGGGACGACGGCGAGACCGTCGGCCGCGGCCATCGAGCGGAGTATGCCCGGAGCCCTGCTCGCCGGTCAGGCGGGCGCCGAGCGTGCCGTCGGCCTCGGTGAGGTCACGCGCAGGTAGCCGCGGCGCCGGCCCGGGTTCGGGATGGGCGCGAGGGCGCGGGCGCGGACGCGTCGGGCCGCGTCAGCCGGGCGTGGCCGGCCATCCGGAGGATCGCCGGGCGCACGAACAGCTCGAAGGTCACCATCGCCGACACCGGATTGCCCGGCAAGCCGAACACGGGGAGCGTCCTCTTGCCCGCGGCGAGCGGCAGCGTCGCGAAGGTGATGGGCTTGCCCGGCCGCATGTTGACGAGCCAGAGGTGCTGCTCGGCCCCGAGCGCGGCCAGCGCGGCCTTGACGAAGTCGTGATCGCCCACCGACACGCCGGCCGAGGAGATCAGCGAGATCGCAGCCGAGCCCCCAGCGCAGGCGCGCCTCGATGTCCTCCAGCCGGTCGCGCGCCACGCCGAGATTGACGGGCTCCGCGCCCGCCTCCAGCACCTGGGCGATGAGGGAGTACGTGTTCGAGTTGGGGATCTGCCCGGGCCCGATGGCGCCGCCCAGGTCCACGATCTCGTCGCCGGTGGACAGGATGCCCACGCGTGGGCCGCCGGATCACGCGGACCTGGCTCCGCCCCAGCGTGGCGAGCACGCCGATATCGGCCGGCGCGATCAGCGAGCGCCCGGGCTCGAGCAGCCGGTCGCCGGGACGCATGTCCTCGCCGCGCGGGCGTACGTAGTCGCCGCCGGGCACCGGCCGCGGCACGCGCACCTCCTCGCCCTCGACCTCCACGTCCTCCTGCGGGATCACCGCGTCCGCCCCGTCGGGCAGCGGCGCGCCGGTGAAGATGCGGAACGTCTCGCCGGCCGTCGAGCGGGCGATCCGCCACGTGCCCGGCCGGACGCGCCCGGCGAGGCGGAGCCGGGCCGGGCGCTCGCGCGCCGCGTCGCGCGTGTCCGCGCTGACCACGGCATAGCCGTCCATCGAGGAGTTGGGCCAGGGCGGGACCTCGCGGTCGGCCACCACGGGCTCGGCGAGCACGCGGTCGAGCGCCTCGATCAGCGCCACCCGCTCGTCGCCCAGGGTGGCGACGCGGGCCAGGATGCGCTCGAGCGCTTCCTCGACGGAGATCACGCCGCCGATTGTACCGCGCGGGCGCCGGACGCGCGCCGCCCGGTTACCGGCCCTGACTAGACGACGGCCGTAGCGGGCGAGGAAGCGGTTGCGGCCCAGCACGAACAGGGCGAAGAAGCCGGCGGTGACCAGGATCTCGCGGAGGCCGATGGGGAAGACATTGGCCTTGGAGATCGACGGGGAACACCAGCGAGCATCCGCTCGAGGAAGATCGCGGTCCAGCCCATGAAGAGGATGACGACGAGGGGCTTGTGCGCGGTCGGGCGGCCGACCGGTGAGGCGCTTGAGGAGATACGAGAACGGGATCAGCCAGCCCACGATGAAGATGACCCAGGCCATGCGTGCGCCACGGATCCTCGAAGAAGCGGCGAAGGAAGAAGCGGGTCTCCACGGGCACGTTGCCGTACCAGATCACGAGGTACTGGGAGAAGAAGAAGTACATCCACATCACGCACATGGCGAAGGTGAGCTTGGCGACGTCCTGGATCGCCCCGGGCGCGACGTGGGTGAGGCCCCGGGCATTGGCGCGTATGGTGAGGAACGTCACCAGGCCGAAGCCCGGTGTACAGCGAGCTCACCACATAGTAGCCGCCGAGCAGGCCGCTGAACCAGATGGGGTCGAGCGACATGATGAGGTCGAAGCCCCACAGCGAGAGCACGAGCACGAAGAGCACCAGGAAGGTGCCGGCGAGCCGGTTGCGGCGGGCGTGCGCCGCCGTCTCGTCTCCGCCCGTGCCTTCCGCGAACACCGCGCGCGTGAACGTGAGCGCCACCCAGTAGAGGAGCAGCACGCCCAGCACGGTGCGGATGGCGAAGAAGGGCAGGTTGAGCCACTCGCGCTTCTTCGCCACCATCTCGGGGTTGTTCACCCAGGGATACAGGGCGCCCAGGCCGAAGAGCAGGATCAGGAAGAGCACGAACGAGAAGGGCAGGAACCCGCTCGTCGTCAGCGCCACCCGCTTCACGCTGGGCGACCAGCGCGCCTCGGTGAGCTGCATCATGGCGGCGAGCGCGGGCCCGACGATGCCCAGGCTCGACCAGAAGAGCAGGTTCACCAGGTAGATGGCCCACGCGAAAACCGGCTCGGGCTGCATGAGCCCGTGGACGAAGGCACCCGCGCCGAGCACGACCAGCGCGAGCAGGACGCCCTGTGAGGCCCCCGCGCTCGACCGCGTGTCCGCCATGGCCGTCGCGCTCATCGCTTGGCCAGGGTGCGGACGAAGTTGACGAGGTGCCAGCGCTCCTCGGGAGACAGCGCCTCCCCGTAGGCGGGCATCACCGCGCCCCCCGCCCCGATGTAGTGCTGCCAGAATCCGTCGGTCCGCGTCTTCTGGAGGTCGGGGTTGGTGAGGTCCTGGGCGGGGATGAACTTGGTGGTGACGAGGCCGTCACCCTTGGCGCTGACGCCGTGGCACGGAACGCAGTAGACAGCCCAGAGCTCCGCGCCCCGCTTCACCGACTCAGGGCTGGCGGGCACGGGGTTCTTCCGCGCCATCGCCGCCTCCCGCTCTTCCTTGGCGTACGGGAGCTCGCCGCCCTCGCGCGGCACGCTGCCCACGGGCATGGCGAAGGCTCGCTCCCCCACCCGCACCGCCGGGGTCGCCGTCATGTTGTCGAGCCAGCGCATGGCGACGGTCCGCCCAGGGCGGCGCCGCCCAGCCCCACCACTCCGAGGCACAGGAGAAAGAGGACGCGGAGCCCGTACTTCTTGATCATCGCCGCACTTCCTCCGCCCCTGCCGCCGACAGCAGCGCGGAGACGGCCTGGGCCCGATCGGGGGGACAGGCCACCGCGACCCCGAAGCGGTCGAGGGTGAAGCGCGGATCATAGGTCGGCGACGGCTTGAGCTTGGGCAGCCGTCCCAGCAGCAGCACCGCGAGCACGGTGGCGAGGCCGCCGAAGAGGATGGTGAGCTCGAAGCCGATGATGACGAACGGGGGAATGGACACGGGGGCCTTGCCGCCGGTGACCAGATCCCACTTGAGCGAGGACCAGATGGTGAGGAAGAAGCCAGTGGCCGTCCCCGTCACCCCCCCGATCAGGGTGAACAGGCGGACCTTGGAGTGCGGCCGCACGTGCTCGATCTCCTCCTCGATCTCCTCCACTGGGACCGGCGTGTAGACGGTGAGGTCCGCGTAGCCCTTGGCGCGCAGGTCGCGGATGGCCTGCAGCGTGGTGTCGACGTGCGCGAAGATGCCGAGAACGCTGGCCGCCGCCGCCACCTAGTGCCCTCCCCCTGATGTGCCCCGTGAACCGCCCCATGCGCCGCGTGCTTGAGCGGATGGGGCAGGACTTCCTTGACCTCCACGATGCTGAGCGAGGGCATCACGCGGATGAAGCCGAGGAACAGGATGAAGAACCACGCGAAGGACCCCACGATGATGGTGGAGTCCGTGACGGTCGGGACATAGGTGCCCCACGTGTACGGGTAGAAGTCGTGCCCCAGCCCGGGGACGATGATGTTGAACCGCTCGAACCACATGCCGATGAGCACGAGGATCGACACCACGTAGAGGATGTCGTGTTGGTACGCGCCTTCTTCCAGAACAGGATGAGGGGCACCACGCTGTTGCAGAAGTACATCGTCCAGTAGGCCCACGCGTACTGCTTCGTCGCCTTCGCGAACACGCTTGCCCGCTCGAAGTGGTCGCCGCTGTACCAAGCGGTGAACACCTCGCAGGCGTAGAAGTACGTCAGCACGAGGCTGGTCACGAGGATCAGCTTCGCCATCGCGTCCAGGTGCTTGTCGGTGATGTAGGGGTACCAGTTGAAGTAGTACCGCATGGGCAGGATGAGGACGAGCACCATGGCGAAGCCGGAGAAGATGGCCCCGTCCACGAAGAACGGCGCGAAGAGGGTGGAGTGCCACCCGGGCACCAGCGCCATCGCGAAGTCGAACGACACCACGCTGTGCACGGACAGCACGAGGGGCGTGGCGAGCGCGGCGAGGAGGCCGTAGCCTCGGCGGTAGTGCTTCCACTGGGTGTCGGAGCCCTCCCAGCCCATCGCCATCACGGTGTAGATCTTCTTCTTGATGCCGGTGGACCGGTCGCGCAGGGCGGCGATATCGGGCACCAGCCCCACGAGGAAGAAGACCACGCTGATGGTGAGATAGGTCGAGATCGCGAACACGTCCCACACCAGCGGCGACTTGAAGTTCGGCCAGAGGTAGCGCTGGTTGGGATACGGCGTGAGCCAGTAGGCGAACCACATCCGGCCCGCGTGGATCAGGGGGAACAGGCCCGCGGTCATGACCGCGAACACCGTCATCGCCTCCGCGCCCGCGATAGATCGACGTGCGCCACTTCGCCCTGAAGAGGTAGAGGACCGCGGAGATCAGCGTCCCCGCGTGGCCGATGCCGATCCAGAACACGAAGGTGGTGATGTACATCGCCCACATCTGGGGCGTGCGCTTGCCCGCCGCGCCCATCCCCGTGTAGATCTGGTAGGTCCACGCCACCACGCCCGCGGCCAGGGTCAGGCGCGACCAGGCACATCCAGGCGAAGTACGTGTTGCCGGGCATGCCCACCGTGCGCTCGACGTCGCGGTTGACGTCGGCCCAGGTGACCGCGCGCGGCTCGGTGCCCACGCTCATGCCTTGTGGCCCTCCCGCGGCGGGCTTGCCGGCGCCGTCGCGCACTACCTTCTTGAGGTACGTCACGGCCGGGCGCGTCCCCAGCTCCTCGAGGACGTGATAGCCGCGCGCGCGAGCGCGACAGCTTGGCCACCTCGGACTTGTCGTCCTTGAGGTCGCCGAAGGTGATGGCCTGGGTGGGGCAGGTCTGCTGGCACGCGGTGCGGATCTCGCCGTCCTTGGGCCGCCGGCCCGCGTCGCGCGCCCGGTCCTTGCCCTCGATGATGCGCTGGACGCACATGGTGCACTTCTCCATGACCCCGAGCTGGCGCACGGTGACGTCGGGATTGAGCTGGAGATCCAGCGGCGACGGCCACTGGTAGTAGAACCAGTTGAAGCGGCGCACGTGGTAGGGGCAGTTGTTGCCGCAGTACCGCGTGCCCACGCAGCGGTTGTAGACCTGGCGCGTTGAGGCCATCCCGCGTGTGATAGGCGGCGTAGACCGGGCAAACCGGCTCGCAGGGCGCCACCCCGCAGTGCTGGCAGAACATCGGCAGGAAGATGTTCTCAGGATGCGCGGCCGGCCCCTCCTCCCAGCGCTCGAGGCGGAGCCAGTGCTGGTCGCGGCCGTAGGCGACCTGCTCCCGGCCCACCACCGGCACGTTGTTCTCCGTCACGCAGGCGACCACGCAGGCCTGGCACCCCGTGCAGCGATCGAGGTCCACCGTCATCCCCCAGCGCTGGTCGGGATACTTCACCGGCGGGTACATGCTGGGATGGCTCGCGTGCTCGGGCGGCTTGCCGCGCAGCTCCAGCTCCCGGGCGGCGCCGAGCCCGATGTGCTGGGCGATCTCGCGATGGTCCTGGTCGAAGGTCGCCTGCGGAACCGCGAGCGCGCGGCGGCCCGCCCCCTTGGCGACGGCCACCTTCACCGCGAGGTACGGGAGGCGCGCCCGAGGCCGCCTCGGGGCTCGCGCCCAGCAGCGTCACCGGATTGGCGCCCCGTGTTCAGCCCGCGCGCCCGCCCGTAGGCGCCCGGGTACGCGTGGCCCTGCCCCATGGCCACCGCCACCGCGCCGGGATGAAGCGTCTCCACCGGATAGGCGGGCAACTCCACGCGCCCGTGCGGCGAGGTGAGGGTGACGAGGTCGCCCCGCGTCACGCCGAGGCGCTTGGCCGTCTCGGTGGGGATCTCCACCCAGGCGTCCCAGGCCACCTGCGTCATGGTGTCGGGCGCTTCCTGGAGCCACGCGCGGTCGGCGCCGCGGCCGTCGTAGAAGCGCGCGGAGGGCACGACGAGGAGCGCGTGCGTGCCGTCGCCTTCGAGCCGCGCCGCCTCCACCTTCACGCGCAGAGCGTCCGGCCGCAGCGCCGGCGCAGCGGCCGCCGTGTCGCGCCAGATCCCGCCACGGCGCAGCGACTCCTCCCAGAATTCCGCGAAGGGCTTGCCCTTGGCGGCATCGCGCGCGGCGGCCGTCCACTCCGCCTTCACGTACTCCGCGAAGGTCGGCGTCTGAAGCCCGCCCTTGCCGGGCTCGGCGCTGAGTCCCAGCGCCTGCCGGCCGATCGAGAGGAAGATGCCGCCCGTCGCGCGGCCGTCCACCGGCTTGCCGCCGATCTCCACCGGCCCCATCGCCGGCTGCATGAGCCCCACCACGCCCGGCGCGGCGACATGGTCGCCCCAGGACTCGAGCCAGTGCAGCGCGGGTAGCACGATGTGGGCCTTCGCGGTGGTCTCGTTCGGCCGGTTCGCCAGGCTCACCACCATCGGCACCTTGGCGAGAGCCTCGGCGAATCCCGACTTGGGCGGCATCGTGTAGACGGGATTGACGTCGCCCAGGATGAGCACCTCGATCTCGCCCTTGGCCATGGCCTGAGTGAGGGCGAGCATGTCGGCGTACGTCCCCGCGCGCGCGGTGTCGCCGCCGAAGCGGACGCGCTTGCCCACGGCCCCGATGGCCACGTTGAGCAGGTTCACCGCCTGTAGCATATCGGTCGCGTTCGACCCCGACACCGCGGCGCCACCGCCCAGCACGAGCCCGGTCTTGGACGCGGCGAGGTCGTGGGCCACGCGCTTAATGGTGTCGGCGGGAACGCCGGACTTGGTGGCGATCGCGGCGACGTCGATCCCCTGTACCGCGCCGCCGAGCGCGCGCGCGTCGGCGCCGGGCGCAACCAGCCCCTCGTCCACGATCACCTTGAGCATGGCGAGGGCCAGCGGCCCCTCCGTGCCCGGCGCGTTGCGCAGCCACTGGTCGGCGTTGGCGGCGGTCATGGACAGCCGCGGCTCGACGTGCACGAACGTACCCGCCTTCCCAGCGGACAGCGCGTGCATCTTGGCGAAGGCGGCGGAGTGCCCGACTGGCGAGAGCCACGTCTCCAGGAAGTCGGCCCCGAACGACACCAGGTAGCCGGCCTCTTCGATCGCGTACTCAGGGATGGCGTCGCGCCCGAACGACGCGCGGTTCGCCGCGCGGATGGCTTCCAGCCCCAGCGGCTCGTACGCCACGCGGGGCCGCGCGCCGAGCGCCTTCACCCACTCGTCGAGGAGACGGGCGAGACTGCCCGTCTCGAGGCCCGTCACCACCGCGATCTTGCCGCCCTGCTTGCCGCGCACGAGGGCGGCCAGCTTGTCACCGACGATCTTCTCGGCCGATTCCCACGGCGCGAACTTGGCGTCCACGAGCGCGCCGCGATAGCGGTCGGGATGATAGAGCCCCTGGAGGGCGGCGTGCCCGCGGATGCAGAGGCCGCCGGCGTTCACGGGATGGTCGGGATTGCCCTCGAGCTTGATGACGCGCCCGTCGCGGTTCTTGGCGAGTACGCCGCAGCCGGTGGAGCACTCGCGGCAGACGGTGGCGAAGTGAACGGCCACCCCCGGCACGATGTTCTCGGGGGGCGACACGTACGGGTACAGCTTCTCGGCGGTGGGACCGCAACCCGCGGCGGCCGTCGCGGCCCCGGAAGCAGCCACGATCCGGAAGAACGACCGGCGATCAATCCCGCTCATCGGGTCTCCCTGTTGATTCCACGCTGGACGCCCCGCCGGCACGACGCAAGGGGCTCGGCGGCACGGTCCGGGCGCTCGCCGTCATCTACGCTTCGGCCCTCCTCGCGCCGCCAAGCGCAACCACCGTTGGCTCTCGCCCCGATTGGATCGATCGCCCTGCCGAAACCTTGTGAACCCTATCACGCAGGAAAAGTAAGTGTCAATAGAGTTGTGCGTTTAGGCGAGCGTTTTGAGGGTCTCCCGGGCGGCTTGGGCGGCCGCTTCGATATCGTCATCGGTGTGCGCGAGGGAGACGAAGGCGGCCTCGAATTGCGAGGCGGCGAGAAAGACCCCCCGCTCGAGCATGCCGTGGAAGAATCGGGCGTAGCGGGCGGTATCCGAGCGCTTCGCCGAGGCGAGATCCACCACCGGCGAGCCCGTGAAGAACCCGGTGAGCATGGAGCCCACCCGGTTCACAGTGAGCGGCACACTCGCGCGCGCGGCGGCGTCCCGCAGCCCAGCTTCGAGCTGCGCGCCGAGCGCCTCCAGCCGGCGGTACACTGCCTCGTCGGTGAGGGCGCGGAGCGTCGCGAGCCCGGCCGCCACCGCGAGTGGATTCCCCGACAGCGTCCCTGCCTGATAGACGCCGCCCAGCGGCGACACCTGTTCCATGAGATCGCGCCGCCCGCCGTAGGCACCGACGGGCAACCCGCCGCCGATGATCTTGCCCAGACAGGTGAGGTCCGGACGCACGCCGTAGAGGGCCTGGGCGCCTCCGGGTGCGACGCGGAATCCCGTGATGACCTCGTCGAAGAGCAGGATGGCGCCATGCCGCGTGCAGAGCTCACGCAGCCCCTGCAGATAGCCGGGCGCGGGCGGCACCACGCCCATGTTCCCCGCCACCGGCTCGACGACAATCACCGCGACATCGGAGCCGCGCGCGACCATGAAGCGTGCGACGGCGTCGAGATCGTTGAAGGGCAGCGCCACCGTGAGCGCGGCCAGCGCGGCGGGGACGCCGCCGCTGTCGGGCACACCGAAGGTGGCGCCGCCCGAGCCGGCCTTCACGAGGAGGCTGTCGGCGTGGCCGTGGTAGCAGCCGTCGAACTTCACCACGAGGTCGCGGCCGGTGGCGCCCCGGGCCAGCCGGATGGCGCTCATCGCCGCCTCCGTGCCGGAGGACACCAGCCGCAGCATCTCGATCGAGGGCATCGCGCGCGCGATCACCGCCGCCATCTCGACCTCGCCCTCGGTGGGCGCGCCGTAGCTCGTGCCCCGTCGCGCGGCGTCGGCGAGCGCCTCCACCACGGACGGATGGGCATGGCCGAGGATCAAGGGGCCCCACGACCCGAGGAAGTCGATGTAGGAGCGCCCGTCAACATCCTCGATGCGTGCGGCGGAGGCGCGGGCGACGAAGAAGGGCGTGCCGCCGACCCCGCGGAACGCCCGCACGGGGCTGTTGACGCCGCCCGGCATGAGACGGCCCGCCGAGGTGAAGAGTGCCTGGGAGCGGCTCACTGCGCCGTCCGTTGCGAAGGAGTCGGCTTGCCGGCGGTGAACTCGACCTGGACGAAATCGCGCCGGGCCGGATCCCACGCGAAGGCGTTGGCGCCCGCCGGCCGCCCCTCGATCACCGACACCACCACGTACACCGCCTCCGGGTAGGCCGGCTCGCCGTTCACGAGGGCATTGCGCTTGTCCGTCTCCGAGAAGTACGCGCCAGCGTCAATGTGGGAGTGATAGATCGTCGCCACGCGATAGCCCTCGGCCTCGCGCCGGCCGATGGTGAGCAGGTCGCGGGGGTCGATGTAGTACGCGGTGCGCGCGTCGCGCGGATGGCGCTCGGGGTCCTTGCGGTTCAGCTCGTCCTGGATGTTCCGGCACGGCAGTAAGAGACGCTCCGGCAGCGAGCCCGCGCGGGCGAGCACGACGCCGCAACACTCGGCGGGATACTCGTCGACGGCCTGCGCCTCGACTCGCGCATATTCCTCCGGGGTCAGCGCCACGCCGGCTCACCGGCGACGGCGGTCGGTGCCCGGCGGAGACCGGCCCGCCCCCAGGCGAGGGCGGCCTGCCCCCCGGCGAGGGCCGGAATAATCGAGACCTCGTCGCCGTCCTTCAGCGCCGTGGCCAGTCCCTTGAGCGACTCGATGGCCTCGCTGTTAACGTAGATGTTCACGTGGTGATGGATCTCGCCCTGCTCGTTGCGGACCAGGCCCTTGAGCCCGGCGAACTGCGACTCGAGACCGTCGAGCAGGGCCTTCACGGTCGGGGCCTCGACGGAGACGCGGTCCTTGTTGCTGGTGGCGCGCCGGAACGGCGTCGGAATGTAGACTTGCACGCTCATGGATTGTGGCTCCTCAGAAAGGCACGCTGAGATAGCGCTCCCCAGTATCGCATAGCACCGTCACCACGATCTGGTCGGCGGGCAGGAGCGACGACACCTGGCAAGCCGCCCAGACATTCGCCCCCGCGGAGATGCCCACCAGGAGGCCTTCCTCTCTGGCCAGACGGCGCGCGGTGGACGTGGCGTCCTCGTCCCGAACCGAGATGATCTCGTCGAGCACGGCGCGGTTGAGCACGGCGGGCACGAACGAGGCGCCGATGCCCTGGATGCCGTGCGGGCGCGCCTTACCGCCCTGGAGCACGGGCGAGCGGGCGGGCTCCACCGCGATCACGCGCACCCCGGGGAGGCGCTGCTTGAGCACCTCGCCCACCCCGGTGACGGTGCCGCCGGTCCCGACCCCGGCCACGAAGGCGTGGACGCGGCCGTCGGTCGCCTCGAGAATCTCCAGCGCGGTGGTGCGGCGGTGGACATCGGGATTGGCCGGGTTCTCGAACTGGCTCGGCATCAGGTACTCGGGATGCTCGCGCACCATCTCCTGCGCGGCGAACACCGCCCCGGTCATGCCCTCGATGGCGGGCGTGAGGTGGATCTCGGCGCCGTACCGCGCGAGGAGCCGCTGCCGCTCCACGCTGTAGTCGTCGGGCATGGTGAGGATGAGCCGGTACCCTCGCACCGCGCACACCATGGCCAGGCCGATCCCGGTGTTGCCGCTCGTCGGCTCTACCACGGTGGCGCCGGGCTTGAGCGCCCCGCGCCGCTCGGCGTCGTCGATCATGGCGACCGCGATCCGGTCCTTCACGCTGCCGCCCGGGTTGAGGGACTCGAGCTTGCCGAGCACGGTGGCGCCGCCCGCTCGGGGTATGTGGTTCAGGCGCACCAGTGGCGTGCCGCCGATGAGCTCCAGCACCGATGCGGCCACCCGGGGGCGGCCGGTTCCTATCGTCGTCTTCTCGATCATGGGTCCCATCCCTATCGGAAACTCAGGTTCTCGGGCAAAAAAAATCAGATGTGGTACATGGGGCGCGCCACGCTTCGGCGCTCCTCCGCCCGCTTCCGCAAGTCCTCGAACGTGACACGATCGATCACCCCCGACACCGCGTCGTCGATCTCCCGCCAGAGCTCGGAAAGGTCGGAGACGGGATCCCGGGCCACGCGGCCGCGTCCGCGTCGCGCCGGCTCCAGCCCATTGCCCGAACCCTCGACGGCGCGCAGCACGTCCCCCACCGTCACCTGATCGGAGGTGCGGGCGAGACGATACCCGCCCGCCGAGCCGCGCTTGGAGACGAGCAGTCCCGCGCGCGTCAATCCGAGCAGCACCTGCTCGAGATAGCGCTGGGGGATGTCCTGACGCGCGGCGATGTCCTGGATCGGCCGCAGCCCGCTGCCCTCGGCGAGGGCGAGGTCGAGCATGGCCTTGATGGCGTACTCGCCCTTGGCGGAAATCCTCACGCGCGTCCCTGCTCGATGAGCCGCGCCGCTTCCTTGGCGAAGTAGGTGATGATGATGTCCGCCCCCGCCCGCCGGATCCCGGTGAGCGCTTCCAGCATGGCCCGCTCCTCGTCGAGCCAGCCGAGCTGCCCGGCGGCGCGGATCATGGCGTACTCGCCCGACACCGAATAGGCCGCCACGGGAAGACCGAAGTCCGCCTTCACCCGCGCGACGACGTCCAGATAGGGCAGCGCGGGCTTGACCATCACGATGTCGGCGCCCTCGTCGACGTCGAGCGCGACTTCCCGGAGCGCTTCGAGGGCATTGGCGGGATCCATCTGATAGGAGCGCCGGTCACCGAACTGGGGGGTCGAGTCCGCCGCCTCGCGGAAAGGGCCGTAGAAGGCCGAGGCGTACTTGGCGGAGTACGCCATGATCGGGGTCTCCTGGTAGCCGGCTTCGTCGAGGGCCTCGCGAATGGCGGCGACCCGGCCGTCCATCATGTCGGAGGGCGCCACCATGTCCGCGCCGGCCTCGGCATGGGAGAGAGCGGTCCGCGCGATGAGATCGAGGGTGGGATCGTTCTTGACGCGATCCTCCTCCACCACGCCGCAGTGGCCGTGACTCGTGTACTCGCAGAGACACACGTCGGTGATGACGAGCAGGTCGGGAATGGTGTCCTTGAGGGCCCGCACCGCTTGCTGGATGATGCCGTCCTCGGCATAGGCCTCGCTGCCACGGGGATCCTTCTCCCGGGGCAGGCCGAAGAGCAGCACCGCGGGGATCCCCATCGACGCGGCGTCCTTACACTCCTTCAGGAGCTCGTCGATGGACAGGCGGAACTGCCCCGGCATCGACCCGATGGGCTCGCGGACGCCCCGGCCGTGGACGGTGAACAGGGGCAGGATGAAGTCGTCCGTCTTGAGGACGGTCTCGCGGACCATGCGGCGCAGGAGCGGAGACTCGCGCAGTCGCCGCGGACGGTAGACCGGGTACGGCATCGTCAGCTCCTTTTCTCGTTCCCGTAGTGGGACGCGATCGCCGCCGCGAGGGCGGGGATGGTGTATTCGTCGGGCATGATGGCGGTGTCCAGGCCCAGCGTCTCCGCGGTGGCGCGGGTCACCGGCCCGATGCAGGCCACCCGCACGCCCCGCATCAGCCGCGCGAGCTCGCCGGGCGCGAAGAGGGCGGCGAAGTGCCGAGCGGTGGACGAGCTGGTGAACGTGACCACGTCCACCTCGCCGCGGGCGAGCAGCGCCCGCACCTCGGCGCCCGTGCCCTCCGCCGGGCGCGTGCGGTACGCGGCCACCTCGTCCACGCGCGCGCCCAGCGCCCCGAGCTCGCGGACGAGCAGGTCGCGCGTCTCCGCCGCGCGGGGCAGGAGCACGCGGTCGCCGGGCGCGATGACCGCGGCGAGCCGCCGGGCCAGCGCCTCCGCCACGTACTCCTCGGGCACGAGGTCCGCGGCGAGGCCCCACGCGGCGAGCGCTGCCGCGGTGGCGGGCCCGATGGCGGCGATGCGCGCGCCGCGAAGGGCCGCCGGCCCCTGCCCGGCCTCGGCCAGGCGCCCACGCACCATGTCCACGCCGTTGACGCTGGTGAAGATGATCCACCGGTACTCCCGCGCGCGGCCCAGGGCGGCGTCGAGCGGCGCCCAGCTGACGGGAGGCTCGATGACGATGGCGGGAGCGAGGACGACGCGGGCGCCGTCGGCTTCGAGGGCGTCGCGCAGCGCGCCGGCCTGGGCCGCCGCGCGCGTGACCACCACGACCCGGCCGGCCAACGGCCGCCGCGTCTCGACGCCTCCCGTCCTCACCTCAACGCTCCTCTCGCTGGCGATTCGCGTCGGCGGCGAGCAGCGCCGTCGCGCCCTGCGCCAGCAGCTCATCCGCCAGCTTCGCTCCGAGCGCGCGCGCCGAGGCCGACGCTCCGCTGACCGACGCGGTCAGCACGGCGCGACCGTCCTCGCTTGCCACGAGCCCGCTCATCGCGAGGGCGGAGCCGTCCTGCCGGGCAAATCCCGCCACCGGGGTGTGGCAGCCGGCGCCCAGGCGGAGCAGAAACGCGCGCTCCGCCTCCGCCTGAATCCGGGTCTCAGTGTGGTCCAGCGTGGCGAGAAGTTCAAGCAGGGCCCGGTCGTCCTCGCGGGCCTCGACGCCGAGTATTCCCTGGCCGGCGGCGGGGAGGAACTCGTCCTCGGACAAGCGCGCCGCGCCCGGCGGGCTCGATCCCCAGGCGCGCGAGGCCGGCCGCGCGCGACGCACCAGGGCATCGACCCGGCCCTCGGCGAGGCGCTGCAGGCGCGTGTCCACGTTGCCGCGGATGGGCTCGTCCCGGAGGTCGGGGCGCAGGCGCTGCAGCAGCACCCGGCGCCGCAGGCTCGAGGTGCCCACGCGCGCCCCCGCGAGGAGCGAGCCCAGCCCGCCGCCGTCGCGCGTCACCAGGACGTCGGCCGGGTCCTCGCGCGGAGGAAACGCGGCGAGGAGGAGCCCGCCGGGAAGCATGGCCGGCATGTCCTTCAGGCTGTGCACGGCGACGTCCACGCGGCCGGCGACCAGCGCCTCCTCGATCTCCTTCACGAAGAGGGCCTTGCCGCCGAAGTCGGCGAGCGCCGCCTGGGCGAGCCGGTCGCCGGACGTGCGGATGGGGACGATCTCCACCTCGGCGCCCCGCGCGCGCAGCGCCCGCCGCCACCGACTCGGCCTGGGCGAGCGCGAGGCGGCTGCCGCGCGTGCCGAGGCGCACCCTCACCGGTCGCGCCCGCCGGAGCCCCGACGAAGCCCGAACAGCTCCGAGACGACCTCGATCCAGCGGAGGCCGTGGCCGGCGCGCGAGGAGTCGCGGAGCTTCTCGATGGGCGCGTGCAGCACCTTGTTCACGATCGCCTGGGAGAGGGCCTCCAGCACCCGCCGCGTCTCCTCGGTGGCGTCGGGCAGCCGGGCGAGCGCCTTGCTCGAGCTCGCCGCGCCGGATCCCTCGAGCCGCTCGCGCAGCGAGACGATGGTGGGCACCACCTCCACGTCCCGCAGCCGGACGCAGGAACTTCCCCACCTCGCGCTCCACCAGCGCCTCCGCGCGCTGCGCCTCGCGCTGACGCTCGCGCCGGTTCGCGTCGACGACCTGCTGGAGATCGTCCACGTCGTAGCAGAAGACGTCCGTCGAGGTCGTTGACGGCGCGCTTCCACGTTCCGCGGCACCCCGATGTCGATGAAGAACAGCGGGCGCGTCGCGGCGTCCCTGCACCGCCGCCTGCGCGTCGGCCACGCGGACGATGGGCTCGGGCGCGGCGGTAGACGCGATGACGATGTCCACCTCGGCCAGGACCGCGCGGACGTCGTCGAAGGCGACCGCGGTGCCCGCCAGCGCCCGCGCCAGCTCGCTGGGCCCGCGCGCCAGCGTGCGGTTGGCCACGTAGAGCGGCATCGCGCCGTGCTCCACGCAGGTGCCGGGCGGCCAGCTCGGCCATCTCCCCCGCGCCCACGCAGCAGCACCGCCTTGCCCTCGAGGCTCGCCGAAGATCTTCCGCGCCAGCTCCACCGCCGCGAACGAGACGGAGACGGCGAGCCGCCCGATCTCGGTCTCCGTGCGCACGCGCTTGGCCACGCTGAAGGCCTGGCTCATGAGGGCGTGGAGCACCGGGCCCGACCGTCCGGCACGCCTGGGCCAGCGCGAAGGCGTCCTTCACCTGCCCCAGGATCTGGCTGCTCGCCCACCACCATCGAGTCCAGGCTCGCGGCCACCCGGAACGCGTGGCGGATGGCGTCCTCGTCGGTGGCGTGTGACGAGGTGCGGCTCGATGGCCGGCCAGCGCCATGCCCCGGTGCGCGCCCAGCGCGCGGAAGGCGGCGGCGCGCGCCTCGCCCGGCGCTTCGGCCACGCCGTACACCTCCACACGATTGCAGGTCGAGAGGATCATCAGCTCGGCGGCGACGCCGCGCGCCGCGAGGCCCGCGAGCACCTCGCGGAGCTTGTCCTCCTCGAGGGCGAGCGACTCGCGCAGCTCCACCGGCGCGCTGCGGTGGCTCATCCCCGCCACGAAGAGCGTCGAGGTCATGCGCCGTGCCGCCCCGTGGAGGAAGCACGCCCGCGCACAGGGTGAGCAGGAGCAGGCCGAAGCCCGCGATGGCGAAGTAGGCGGCCCGCCGGCCGCGCCAGCGGCCCATGGTCCGGCCCGCCAGCGTCGCCGCGTAGACCAGCCACATGAGGATGGAGAAGAGCGCGAGCGGATCCCACGTGAGCACGCTGCCCCACGCCGCCCCGCGCCCACAGCACGCCCAGGACGAGCCCAGCGGTGAGAAAGGGGAAGCCGAGGGTGAGCGTCCGGTGGCTGAGCCGGTCGAGCGTCTCCAGCGGGGGCAGGCGGTAGTAGACCGCGCTCGGCCGCTTGGTCTTGAGCTGGCGCTCCTGGAGGAGGTACATCAGCGCGGCGCGCGAAGTTGAGCACGAGCGCGGCCAGCCCGAGCAGCGCCAGGGCCACGTGCACCCAGATCCACGCGCTGCGGATGGCCGGCTCCAGCGCGAGAGACCGCAGCCCGGTGGGCAGCACCAGCCCCAGTGCCACCACGACCGGCAGCACGAAGGCCCCGAGCGCGCGGACGCGGTACTGGCGCTCCATCCAAGCTCGAGAGCACCGCCGCCCAGATCACCACCGACATCGACCTCGGGCAGCGTCAGGATGGGCAGGCGACCCAGCTCGATGCCCCGGACGACCATGCGCCACGGTGTGGAAGAGCCAGCCCGCCTGGGTGGCACCAGGGCGAACCGCCAGAACCCCTCGCGCCGGCGCACGAGATGAGCCAGCGCCGCCGCCATCGCCACGATGTAGGCGGTGAGCGCCACGTCGTAGAGGACCGCGTTCACGCCGAGCGCGCGCGTCATGTCACCGGCCCCGTCACTCCGGAGGCGCCAGCTGCACGAGCGAGGGCGTGCCGCGCCAGTAGCCCTCGCGCGCGGCGTAGAGGTCCAGATGGGGCGACCCCAGTCCTCCACGAGGGGCGAGCCCGCGTTCCAGCGCTGACGGCGGTCGACGCCTTTGATGTACCCGTGGCAGGCGCGGCAGGCCTCGATGAAGTAGCCTTCCTCGGCCCCCTCGCCCACGAGCCGCACGAGGTCGCGCGACTCCCAGTTCTCGCAGAAGGGGCAGCGCAGGCGCGGCGCGATCCAGGCGCCCCCGCAGAGATGACAGCTGAGCCGCCGCCGCCCGTCCTCGACCAGATCGCCGTAGGCGGGCGCGACCGCCGCACCAGGGGCAGCCACCGGGGAGCCAGATGCCCTCCGGCACCTCCCGACACGCGCTGAAGTAGGCCTCGAGCGCGGGGCGGAGACCCGCGAGGGCGAGGAAGCCCGGCAGCGTGCCGCCCAGCCCGAGCCGCTCCTCGCGCGCCGCCGCGCCCTCCTTCCCCGCGGCGGGCAGCAGATCACGCGGTCCCACCGCCCCGCCGTCCCACGCCTCCGCGAAGCGCTGAAGGGCAGGCGCGCTGTCGGGCGCCGCTTCCGCGCCATCTGCTCCATCACCGGGCCCACCATCTCCTCGATCGGCTCGCGCGGGAGCTCGGGCGCCGACTCCGCGATCAGCGGCGCGCCCCGCTCCCAGCGCTCGCGGCACTCCTGCGCGCTCCACGGGAGCGGCGCGACGAGCGCCGGACGGCCAGCGGGTCCAGCCCTCGAGGATGGCCGTCCACAGCGCGAGCGGATCGGCCACGCGGGGCGCCGGCCCAGCGCCTCCTCCCACTCGAGCAGCAGCGGCGCGTACGGGGAGGTCACGGGCCGATCCCCGCCGGGTTCGCCGACGACGCGCCTCGCCCGCATAGAGATTGAGGCTGTCCGGACCGCACATAGCCGACGACGGTGATGCCGAGCTGCTCGGCCAGGCCCACCGCCATCTCGGTGGGCGAAGTGCGGGAGGCCACCACCGGCACCCCCATGCGCGCCGCCTTCAGCAGCATCTCGGAGGAGATCCGCCCGGTCGACAGCAGGATGCGGTCGGCGGTGGGGATGGCGCGAAGGAGCGCCTCTCCCTTGATCTTGTCGACCGCGTTGTGGCGGCCCACGTCTTCCGCGAGCACGAGCAGCCGCTCGCGATCGGCCAGCGCCGCGCCGTGGATGCCCCGCGAGGCCTTGTAGTGCTCGCGCCTCGCGCGTAGAGTTCCTTCATCCGCGCGCGCGAGCTCCGGCGCCGTCACCCGCAGGGGCGACTCGAGCCGGCTGAACAGCCGGGGATCGATGCGGAAGGTGATACCGCCGCCGCAGCCCGAGGTGAGGATGCGCTCGGTGGGCAGGGTGACCGGGTGCGGCGAGCGTCACATCGGCGCGCCCGTCCACCTCGGAGATGGCGAGGGCGGTCGACCTCGTCGAGCCCGCCGATGATCTTCTCCATCCAGAGATAACCGATGACGAGCGCGTCCAGCTTGACCGGGTGTAGCAGAGGAGCGTCAGGAAGCGCTCGCCGTCGACGTAAACGGTCAGCGGCTGCTCGCGGACGACCTCGCCCTTGACCTCCTCGAGGCGTCCCCGCCGCCCACGAAGAAGGTCCGCACCCGACGGCCCTCATGGCGACAAGCCTACGGCCCCGCGAGCGGCGAAGCAAGAAACCCCCCGGCGGCGGGCCGGGGGGCTCCTGTCGACGGGCGTCCCGCGGGAGCGAGCTCAGGCGCGGGCCATCACGATCGACGTAGCGGAGGACGAAGCCCCCGACGAGCACGAGCACGGCGGCGAGGCCGCCCAGGACCTTCACGCGGTGGCCGGCGATGTCGAGGACCAGGGGAGGAGCGAGGCCCGCGCACGACGAGGCCGCCCCAGAAGAGCGGCGAGAGGTGGCCGGAGGTGATCGGCGCGCGCCGCCGAGCCCAGCAGGGCGAGGAACAGCGGCGAGCACGACCAGCTCGAACGACCATCGCGTAGCGGTCGGCGCGCTTGACCTTGCCGAAGCCCTCCCCGGCGGACTCGCCGGTGAGGAAGAGGAGCAGCGAGATCGCCGCCATCCCGGTGGAGGCGCCCGAGGCGAGGAACAGCGCCCCCATGAGCCGGCCCTCGCTCCAGAACGGCAGCGCGGTGGCGCTGAGGAGCACGCCGGTATAGCTGGCCAGGAAGAACCCGAAGATGGTGCCGACCAGGCTCACGCTGCCGGCGCAGCGGAGCCGCGCCCTCGCCGCCGAACCAGGCGAGGGCGGACGAGACGAAGGCGAAGGCGCCGAAGACGCCGAGCATCCAGGCCCCGATCGACATCGGGTCCCAGAACTTGAAGTGCGCCCATCATGTTGAGGAAGCGGCTGGGCGTGCCGAGGTCCAGGATGAGCAGGATCCCGCACAGGCCGATGAGGAGCAGCGCGAGCGTGTAGCCGATGCGCACCACGCTGCCGGTCGCGCGGGCCCCCGAAGTTGTCGGCGATGGCCGCGGTGAAGTAGGCGCCGCCCGCGATGCCGCCGAGGAAGAAGTACCAGACGATCAGCAGGTGCCAGTCGGGGTTCTTGAGGAACTCCATCAGGCGCCCTCCTTCCCGCCCCGCTCGCGGAACGCCAGCACCGCGCCCACGCCGACGAGGAGGGCCGAGCCCACCGAGAGCAGCGAGTCCACGAGGACGTTGCGCTGCGGCAGCAGCGGCTTCTCGGGCAGGTCGTAGGTGGTGGGCTTGTCCAGCAGGAGGAAGAAGGCGTTGAGGCCGCCCAGGAGCCCGTTACTGTCCGCCCCGTAGAGCTGGGCGCCCGTGTACCCCATCTCCTTCAGCTTGGTCGACCCGCTTCTGCGCCTTGCCGACCAGCTCGTCGCGGAAGCCGAACTGGATGGACTCGGTCGGGCAGGCCTTGGCGCACGCCGGCCCCAGGCCGTTGTGGATGCGGTCGTTGCAGAACGTGCACTTGTTGGCGCGTCCGGTGTCGTGGTTGAAGGAGACGACCCCGAACGGGCAGGAGCTGACGCAGTACCGGCAGCCGTTGCAGACGTCCTGGTTGATGTTGACGGTGCCGAACTCCGTCCGATAGATGGCCCCCGTGGGGCAGGCGTCGAGGCAGCCGGCCTGGGCGCAGTGCTTGCAGACGTCCGACATGAGCAGCCACTGCAGCTCGCCCGTTCGCCTGCGGCTTCTCGATGAAGCGCACGAGCCGGTAGGTCTTGTCGGTGAAGTGCGACTGGTTCTGATAGCCGCCCGTCCATTCCGGCTGTTCCATCGGCAGCTCGTTCCACTGCTTGCACGCGACCTGGCACGCCCGGCAGCCGATGCAGAGGGACGTGTCCGTGAACATCGCGAGCGTGCGGGCCATGGCTACACCACCCCCTTCTTCACGTTGCACATGAAGGCTTTGGTCTCCTGGATGTAGACGGTGGGATCGCCGACCGTCGCCGAGAGGTCATTGGTGATGTCGCCCTTGCTGCCGGGCAGCCCCGCGACGCCGTTGTAGCCCCAGTGCCACGGCACGCCGATCTGGTGCACCGTCTTGCCGTCGATCATGAACGGCTTGAGCCGATGCGTGACCATGGCGGTCACGTGCACCTTGCCGCGAGGGCTCGACACGGTGATCTTCTCGCCGTTCTCGATGCCGAGCTCCTTGGCGAGCTCGTGGCTGATCTCCGCGAAGTGCGAGTGGAACAGCTCGGCGAGCATGGGCAGCTAGTCGCGACATGACCCCGGAGAGGTGATGCTCGGTGAGCCGGTAGGTCGTGATGACGTACGGGATAGTCGGGCGAGCCCACGGGCGCGAGGTCGTTCTTCTCGTCGGCGACCTGCCAGATCTTCGCCACCGGGTTGTTCTGCTGCTTGGACAGGAGGTTCTTCGTGGGCGACTCGACCGGCTCGTAGTGCTCGGGGAACGGCCCGTCGTTGAGGGGGCCGAAGAAGGCGCCGACCAGGTCCGCGCGCATGATGAACGGCTTGTCCCCGTTCTTCGCGTCGGGCGCCAGGAAGGCGTTGAAGTCGGGCACGTCGAGGCCGACCCACTTGCCCTTCTTCTCGGGCTTCGGCGCCGGGCGCCTCGGGATCCCACCAGATGAGCTTCTTCTTCTCGCTCCAGGGCTTGCCCTGGAGATCGGCGGACGCGCGGTTGTAGAGAATGCGCCGGTTGGCCGGCCACGCGAAGCCCCAGCCGTGCGCGAGGTAGTCCTTCTCGTCGGCGGGCTTCCGCGCGTTCGCCTTGTTGATGAGCTTGCCGTCGGGCCCTTCCACGGTGACGCCGGTGTAGATCCAGCAGCCGCCCGCGGTCTTGCCGTCATCGGTCATGTGGGCGAAGCGTGTTGAGGGCCTGGCCCTTCTTGTAGACGACCTTGCCGTCCTTGTCGGTGATCTCCTCGGTGGCGAAGCCGTTGACCTCCTTCAGCACCAGCTCCATGTTCGGCTCCTTGGGATTGGCGCCCTAGTCGAAGCTGGCGGCGAGGAAGCCCTTGTCCCGATCCTTCGTTGGAGCCCGCGTACATCTTCTGCAGCCGCTTGCGCCAGGCTGACGAAGAACTCGGCGTCGGAGGTGACGTCGCCGGGCGGGTTGACCGCCTTCTCGTGCCACTGGATGAGCCGCATCGTATTGGTCAGCGACCCGTCCTTCTCGGCGGCGGGCGCGGCGGGCAGGAAGAACACCTCGGTCTTGATGTCCTTGGCGTTGGCCCCGGGCGCCTTCCAGAACTCCGCCGTCTCGGTGATGAAGATGTCCTTGACCACCAGCCAGTCCAGCTTGCCCATGGCGGCGCGGGCCAGCTTGGCGTTGGGGCCGCCCACCGCCGGATTCTGCCCGTCGGCGAGAAAGCCCTTGATGATGCCCTTGTACATGTCGACGAAGATGTGCTGGTGGCTGTAGGCATCCGCGGAGGCCCGCTTGGGCAGCCACTGATAGCCGAACTCGTTGTCCTTGGTGGCGGCGTCGCCGTAGAAGGCCTTGAGCAGGCTCACCATGAACTTCGGCCGGTTCACCCAGAAGCCGCCCTTCGGCGTCTCCTTCTCCAGGTACGTCTTCAGGTCCGGATGGGCGTCCCGGAGCGGCATCGGCAGATAGCCGGGCAGCTCGTGGTACAGCAGCTCGAGGTCGGTGGCCCCCTGCACGTTGGCGTGACCGCGGAGGGCGACGACGCCTCCGCCGGGACGGCCGACATTGCCGAGCAGGATCTGCAGCATGCAGAGCGACCGGATGTTCTGCACGCCGTTGGTGTGCTGGGTGAGGTTCAGCGCGTAGGTGATGGTGCCCGTCTTCTCGGGACCGCTGTTCTCGCAGTAGAGCTGCGCGACCTGGACGAACTTGTCTTTCGGAATGCCGCAGACCCGCTCCACCATCTCCGGGGTGTAGCGGCTGTAGTGGCGCTTCAGGAGCTGGAAGACGGAGTGCGGATCCTTCAGGGTGAGGTCGCGCTTGGGATTCCCCTCCCCGTCGAGCTGATACTTCCAGCTATCCCGCTTGTAGGTCTGGGCGACGTGCGGATCGTTCCCGCCCTTGCCGGTCTGCTCGAGCCCGGTGAAGAGCCCGCCGCCGTCGGTGGCGGTCTTGAAGGCCGGGTCGATCAGGAACGAGGCGTTCGTGTAGTGGACGACGTAGTCCTTGAAGTAGAGGTTCTTCTCGATGGCGTAGTTGATGAGCCCGCCGAAGAACGCGATGTTGGTCCCCGAGCGCAGCGGCACGTGCATGTCGGCCACCGAGCTGGTGCGGGTGAAGCGCGGGTCGACGTGGATGAACTTGGCGCCCCGCTCCTTGGCCTTCATCACCCACTGGAAGCCGACCGGATGGTTCTCGGCGAAGTTGCTGGTCGCCATGATGACATCCGAGTTCTGGATGTCGATCAGGTTGGTCGTCATCGCCCCCCGCCCGAACGTGGTCCCCAAAGCTGGGACCGTGGCGGAGTGTCAGACTCGGGCCTGATGCTCGTGGTAGACGATGCCTAAGGTGCGGTTCAGCTTGGAGAGGATGTAGCACTCTTCGTTGTCGATGCACGCCGAGCCCAGCGAGGCGATGGCCTCGAGCCGGTTGACGACGACCTCCTTGCCGTCCTTGTCCTTCTCCTTCTCGATGAAGTGCTTCTCGCGGGCTTCGTAGTAGCGCTTGGCGATCTCGTCGTACATCCACGCGAGCGGCTTCTCCTCCCACTTGTCCGAGCCCGCCGCCCGGTAGAGCGCCTTGATCGGCCGCTGCGGGTTGTTGGAGAGCTGAATGGTCGCCGCGCCCTTGGGACAGAGGCGCCCCAGCGTATGGGGCGTGTCCGGGTGGCCCTCGATGTCGATGATCTTGTCGCCCTTGGAGTAGACGAGCTGGATGCAGCCCACGGCGCAATACGGACAGACGCCTGGGTGAACCTTTGCTTCCTTGATCCGCAGGGTGGTCGCCGCGGCGGCCACGGGCTTGAGATCGAGGCCCGCGCCGGCGGCGACGGCGGTGCCGGTGGTGCCCGCGTACTTGATGAAGTCACGTCGTGACAGGCTCATGGCGTAGCCTCTCTTCGGTCAGAATGGGGGCGCTCCTGCGTGGACCACGCGGCGCGCTTCGAGCGACTCTGCTTGTGGGAGCAAGCCATCGCGTTACTTCCGGGGCGATTGTATGGTCGGACCAGCGATGAGTCAAGGAACTCGGCGACATTCGCCGTAACGCGCAGCGTCAGTCTAGGTCGATCTTACCCAGGAAGGCTCGATCCTTTATGTAGGCCTCATACCGTGCCCTCACGACCGCCCGCGCGTCGTCCGGGCGCCCCCCTTCGAGGGCGTCCACGATCGCCCGCTGACTGGGCAAGTCCATGATTCCGCCGCCGAGCACGGGATCGTAGTAGCGGCCAAGCTCGACCAGCAGCCGCCTCACCCGCGGCAGGTCTTCCAGGCTCTCCTCCAGCTCCTGGATAAGGGCCAGGGCATGGTCCTGGCGCTTCCGCCTTCTGAAGCCCGGATCAGGTGATTCGGGCTTCATGCGTTCCAGGCTAGTGGGGGGGTCTGGGGGAGGAGCGGGAGTCGCTCCCCCCCAGTCTGATAGATCACTCTGACCAGAAAGAGGCCGTGAGGGGGCGCGGTCGGGCCCGCCTGCCGACGGTCCCGGCCCTCCAGGAGGGCGGCCACCCAGCCGGGCTGCTGGGCGCCGCGCCCGATTTCCACCAGGCTGCCCACGATGTTGCGGACCATGTGGTGCAGGAAGCTGTCGGCCGAGATCAGCACGCCGACGCGGTCTCCCCGGGTGACCAGGCGCGTCGAGCGCACCGTGCACACCGGCGTGCGCCCACGCCCGGGCGCGGCGCAGAAGGCCGAGAAGTCGTGCTTGCCCCGGAGGAGGCCGAGCCCCGCCCGCATCGACGCCGCGTCGAGGGCTCGCGGCAGGTGCCAGGCGTGACGACGGAGAAACGGATCGGCGACGGGGCCCCGGTCTATCAGGTAGAGGTAACGCTTGCCTGACGCCCAGCGGCGGGCGTCGAAGCCCGCGGGCGCGCGCCGCGCGTCCGTCACCCGCACGGCGTCGGGCAGGAGCGCGTTGAGGGCACGCTGCAGGCGCTCGGGCGCGAGCGTCCCGTCGGTGGCGAGGCTGGCGACCTGGCGGAGGGCGTGGACCCCGGCGTCGGTGCGGCTGGCCCCCATGACCTTCACGGATGATCCGAGCACGCGCGCGCAGGCGTCCATCAGCAGCCCCTGGACGGTGGCGCGGCCCGGCTGGCGCTGCCAGCCGTGCAGGTCGGTGCCGTCGTAGGCGAGGGTGAGCCGGAGCGTGAGCGTGCCGGCCTCCCCGGCGGTCAGCGGATGAGCAACTCCGCGATCTGGACGCCGTTGAGGGCGGCGCCCTTGCGGAGCTGATCGCCCACCACCCAGAAGTTGAGCGCGTTGGGGAGCGTGAGATCCTGCCGTACGCGTCCCACGAAGCAATCGTCCTGCCCCTCGACCGCCGCCGGCATCGGATAGCGGCTCTCCGCGGGGTCGTCCCACAGCCGGAGCCCGGGGAATGCGCTGAACACCTCGCGGGCGCGCGCCACGCCGACCGGCCGCTCCGTCTCCGCGTTGACCGACACCGAGTGCGCGGTGAAGACGGGCACCCGCACCGTGGTGGGCGAGACGGGCAGGTCCGGGGTGTCCAGGATCTTGCGCACCTCGTCGACCAGCTTCATCTCCTCGCCGGTGTAGCCGTTGTCGCCGAACTTGTCGATGTGGGGGATGACGTTGAAGGCGATCTGGTGCGCGAAGTACCGGGGGGCCATCGCCTCGCCGCGCGCCCACGCCAGGGTCTGGCTCCGCAGCTCCGCCACGCCGTTGACGCCGGCGCCCGACACCGCCTGGAAGGACGTCGCCACGACGCGGCGGAGCCGGCCGGCGTCGTGCAGGGGCTTGAGCGGCATCACCGTCACGATGGTGGTGCAGTTCGGGCAGGCCACGATGCCCCGATGGCCGGCCACCGCGTGCCCGTTGATCTCGGGCACCACGAGGGGCACGGTGGGATCCATGCGGAACGCGCTCGACTTGTCGATCACCACCGCCCCCGCCTTCACCGCGGCCGGCGCATACTCCTTCGACTGCGCGGACCCCGCGGAGAAGAGCGCGACCTGCACGCCCTTGAAGACCTCGGGCCCGACCTTTTCCACCCGAAGCGTCTCGCCGGCGAAGGTAACGGTCTTGCCCACCGAGCGCTCGGAGGCGAACACGCGGAGGTCGCGCACCGGGAACTTGCGCTCCTCCAGGATGCGCAGGGTGGTCTGGCCCACCGCGCCCGTCACGCCGACCACCGCCACCGTGAGCCCGGCGGCCATGACTAGTAGCTCCGCTCGATGTGGCCGCAGATGAGATCACCCATCTGGCGTGTCCCCACCGGCGTGTCCCCCGCCCCGCGGATGTCCGCGGTGCGATGCCCCTGCTCCAGCACGCGGAGCACCGCCGCCTCCACCCGATCGGCGTCGGCGCCGCGGTTGAGCGAGTAGCGGAGCAGCATGGCCGCGGACAGGATCGCCGCGATGGGATTGGCCACGCCCTTGCCGGCGATGTCGGGGGCGGTGCCGTGGACGGGCTCGTAGAGCCCCACCTTCCCACCCAGGCTCGCCGAGGGCAGCATGCCCATGGAGCCGGCCAGGATAGCGGCCTCGTCCGAGAGGATGTCGCCGAAGGTGTTCTCGGTGACGAGCGTGTCGAAGTGGGTGGGCTTGTGGATGAGGGCCATGGCGCAGTTGTCCACGAGGACGTGCTCCACCTGCACCTGGGGGAACTCCTTGGCGACCCGGTTCACGGTGTCCCGCCAGAGCTGGGACACGATCAGGACATTGGACTTGTCCACCGAGGCCAGGCGCTTCTTCCGCTTCATCGCCACGTCGAAGGCGGCGCGGACGACCCGCTCGATCTCGCCCGTGGTGTAGGACATGGTGTTCACCGCGCGCTCGCCGCCACCCGCCAGTGCCTCGCGGCCGCGCGGCTCGCCGAAGTAGAGGCCGCCGGTGAGCTCGCGGATCACCATGAGGTCCGTGCCCTCCACCACCGAGCGCTTGAGGGGCGAGGCGTCCACCAGCATGGGGAAGCACTTGGCCGGGCGCAGGTTGGCGAAGAGGTCCAGATCCTTCCGGATCCGAAGGAGGCCCCTCTCCGGCCGGACCTCCTGCGGCAGGTTGTCCCACTTCGGGCCGCCCACCGAGCCGAAGAGGATGGCGTCGGCCTGCTGGCAGAGGCGCAGCGAGGCGTCCGGCAGGGGCCCGCCGGTGGCATCGATGGCGGCGCCGCCGACCAGACCCATCTCGAACTCGAACGATGCGCCGGTGGCCTTGCCCACCACCTCGAGGGCGCGCCGCGCCTCGGGGGTGACTTCCTGTCCGATGCCGTCACCGGGCAGGAACGCGATCTTGTGCACGCTCACGCGTGAGATCTCCTTGTGGGGTTAGTGCGCGTCGCGGGGCGCCTTCTCCAGCGGGCCGCAGCCCCTCGCGGCGGCGGGCCCACAGGGGCCGCGTCGGACCGCTTAGCAGATAGGCGGTGAAGAGGACGAACAGGAACCACTGGGGGTGGGTGGCCACGATGAGCACGGCCAGGACCACGAGCAACAGGAGCCCCACCGGCCGGCGGCGCGCCAAGTCGATCTCCTTGAAGCTCCAGTAGCGGAACGTCGAGACCATCAGGAGGGACACGAGGTAGGTCCCCACGGCAATCAGGCTGGCCTGCCAGCGGTCGAGCTCCTCGCCGCCGACGAGCAGCACCACCGAGCCGACCATGCCGGCGGCGGCGGGGATGGGCAGACCCACGAAGTAGCGCCGGTCGGTCACGCCGGTGTAGACGTTGAACCGCGCCAGGCGCAGGGCGCCGCAGATGACGAAGAGGAAGGCGCCCAGCCAGGCCGCGCGCCCCAGGGGCGCCAGGGCCATGGAGTACACCATGAAGGCGGGCGCCACCCCGAAGGACACCACGTCCGCGAGGGAGTCGAACTCCACGCCGAACTGGGTGGTGGTCTTGGTGAGCCGCGCCACCTTGCCGTCGAGCATGTCCATCACCATGGCGACGAATACCGCCACCGCCGCCTCGGTGAAGCGACCCTGGGTGGTGAGAATGAGGGCGAGAAATCCACAGAAGAGGTTGCCGGTGGTGAGCAGGCTCGGGAGCAGGAAGATCCCGCGCCGCCGCTGCTCGCGGAGCTGCTGCCAGCGCCGCCGCCGTGGGCCGCGCGCGCCCTCGCCGTGCAGGTGTCCGGCGCCTCATGCCTTCACCACCCCCATCACCGTCTCCCCTCCCCTCACGCGATCGCCCTCCTTCACGCGGATCTGGGTCCCCCGCGCGACCGTCAAGTCCGTCCGCGACCCGAACCGGATCAGCCCGTAGCGCTCGCCCGCCCGCCAGCTTGTCACCCGGCCGCACCCGGCACACGATGCGCCGCGCCACCACGCCCGCCACCTGCCGCACCCCCACCCGCCCCGCGTCGGACTCGAGATCCACCGTGCAGCGCTCGTTCTCCTCCGACGCCTCCAGCCGATACGCGGCGGCGAAGCCGCCCCGCGCGAACACCACGTCGCGCACGATGCCGGCCACGGGCGCCCGGTTGACGTGCACGTCCAGCGGCGAGAGGAAGATGGACACCCGCGTCGCCGGCCCCACCCAGCGATCCTCGACGTCCGTGATCGCCATGACCCGGCCGTCGGCCGGGGCCAAAACCGCCCCGGGAAGGTCGGGTGCCGTGCGCTCGGGATCGCGGAAGAAGCCAAGGAAGGCCAGGGCCAGCACCGCGAGCGCGATCGCCGGGGCCCACCACCCCACCACGGCCAGAATACACGCGGCCGCGGCGGGGGGGAAGATGAACGGCCAGCCCTCGCGGGCGACCGGGATCCGCATGCCGGGCCCGCTCTCCGCGCCTACTCCCGCGGCGGCTTGATCCAGGACATCATCTTGCGGAGGCGCGCTCCCACCTCCTCGATCTGATGCCCGGCGTCACGCTTGCGCATGGCGAGGAAGCCCGCGCGGTTGGCCTGGTTCTCGAGAATCCACTCGCGGGCAAACTGGCCGGACTGGATCTCGGCGAGGATCTTCTTCATCTCCGCCTTGATCCGATCGTCGACGATGCGCGGGCCGCGCGTGTAGTCCCCGTACTCCGCGGTGTCCGACACCGAGTACCGCATGTAGGCGAGCCCACCCTGGTAGAAGAGGTCGACGATCAGCTTCATCTCGTGCATGCACTCGAAGTAGGCGACCTCGGGCTGATAGCCCGCCTCCACCAGGGTCTCGAAGGCGTTCTTGATGAGGTGGGAGACGCCCCCGCAGAGCGTGGTCTGCTCGCCGAAGAGGTCGGTCTCCGTCTCTTCCTTGAACGTGGTCTCGATGATACCGGCCCGCGCGCAGCCGACGCCCTTGCCGTAGGCGAGGGCGAGGTCCTTGGCCTTGCCGGACACGTCCTGGTACACCGCTACCAGCGCGGGCACGCCCGGGCCCTGCGTGAAGAGGTCGCGCATCACGTGGCCGGGGGCCTTGGGCGCGATCATCGACACGTCGACGTCCGGCGAGGGCACCACCTGGTTGAAGTGGATGTTGAAGCCGTGGGCGAACATCAGCATCTTGCCCTTCCCGAGCGCGCCCTTGATGGAGTCTTCGTACACCTGGCGCTGAGTCTGGTCGGGCAAGAGGATCATGATGATGTCGCCGGCGGCGGCCGCCTCGTTCACGCTCATGACCTTCAAGCCTTCCTTCTCCGCCCGCGCCCAGCTCTTCGAGCCCTTGTAGAGGCCCACCACCACGTCCTGCCCCGAGTCCTTCAGGTTCAGCGCGTGGGCGTGACCCTGGCTTCCGTAGCCGATGATGGCGACCTTCTTGCCGCGCAGGAGGCCGAGGTCGGCGTCCTGGTCGTAGTAGATCTTGGCCGGCATGTTCGTTGTCTCTCCTGTAAGAGGGTTAGTCCGCGAAGCCGACGACCTTCGGGTCCTGCGGCTGCGGGCGCGCGGGCGGGCCCGGCTGCTTGCCGAGCTTCTCCTCCACCTTGCGCACGCGGTTCTTCGGGCTGCGGGCGATGGCGACCTTGCCGGTGCGCACGACCTCCTGGATGCCGAAGGGCCGGAGGAGATCGATGATGGCCTCGATCTTACCCTCCTCCCCCGTCACCTCCAGGGTGTAGGTGGTGGGCGTGACGTCCACCACCTTGGCCCGGAAGATGTCGGCGATCCGGAGGATCTCCGCCCGCGAGCGTGGGCTCGGCGTTCACCTTGAGGAGGAGCATCTCGCGCTCCACGTGGTCCTCCTCGCTGAGATCGGTCACCTTGATGACGTCGATGAGCTTGTGCAGCTGCTTGATCACCTGCTCGATGATGAAAGCGTCGCCCCGGACCACCAGCGTCATCCGGGACGTGGTGGGATCCAGCGTCTCTCCCACCGAGAGGCTCTCGATATTGTACCCGCGCGCCGAGAAGAGCCCGGCCACTCGCGAGAGCACGCCGAACTTGTTCTCCACGAGGACGGCGATGGTGTGCTTGCGCTGCGTCCTCGGCGCTCACCCTAGAACCCCGTCTGCGACTTGGCCGCCCGCTCGCGCGTCTCGCGACTCGGGGGCGCGACGATCATGTCGGTGTTGGCCCCGCCCGCGGGCACCATGGGGAACACGCACTCGTGCTTGTCGACCCACATGTCCACGACCACCGGGCCGGGAGTGGCGAGCATCTTCTCGAGCGCGGGCGCCACCTCGCTGGGCTTGGTGGCCCGGATGCCCGTGCAGCCGTAGGCCTCCGCCAGCTTCACGAAGTCGGGGCTCGGCCCCAGGTCGATGGCGCAGAAGCGCTCCTTGTAGATGATGCGCTGCCACTGCCGGACCATGCCGTGCCCGCCGTTGTTGATGATGATGGTCTTCACCGGCAGGCGCTCCTCGTGGCACGTGGCAAGCTCCTGGCTGTTCATCTGGAACGAGCCGTCCCCGTCGACGTTGACGACGAGCCGGCCGGGCTGGCCGGCCTGCACGCCCATCGCGGTGGGCAGACCGTATCCCATGGTGCCGAGCCCGCCCGACGTGCACCACATCCGCGGGTGCTTGAAGCGATAGTACTGGGCCGCCCACATCTGGTGCTGCCCCACCCCCGTCACCACGAACGCCTCGCCCTGGGTGAGCCGCGAGAGCTCCTCGATCACGTACTGCGGCTTGATGACATCGTCGCTCCACTCGTAGCGCAGGGGCTGGTCGCGCCGCCACTCCGCGATCTGCTCCGCCCACTGGCGCCGCGCCTCGCGGATGGCGCCCGCGGGGTAGGACTTGAGCTCCTCGCGCACGGCCTCGAGCAGCTTGACGAGCACGCGCTTGCAGTCGCCCACGATGGGAATGGCCACCGGGATGTTCTTGGAGATCGACGAGGGATCGATGTCCACGTGGATGATCTGGGCATTGGGGGAGAACGCGTCCACGCGGCCGGTGACGCGGTCGTCGAAGCGGGCGCCCACCGCCATGAGCACGTCGGAGTGGTGGACGGCCATGTTGGCGTAGTAGGTGCCGTGCATGCCCAGCATGTCGAGCGACAGCGGGTGCGCCATCGGAAACGCGCCCAGGCCCATCAGGGTCTGGGTCACGGGAATCTGCGTGAGCTCGGCGAGCTCGCGCAGCTCCGGCGCGGCGTCCGCGGAGATGGCGCCGCCGCCGACGTAGAGCACCGGCCGCTTGGCGCGGATGAGCGCGCGCGCCGCCTTCTTGATCTGGCCGGGATGGCCCTCGTAGGTAGGGTTGTAGGAGCGGAGGTGGACGGTCGAGGGATAGTCGAAGTCCCACTCCTTGACGAGGATGTCCTTGGGCAGATCCACGTGCACCGGGCCGGGGCGCCCGCTCTTGGCGAGAAAGAAGGCCTCCTTGATGGTGCCGGCGAGGTCGTCGCCGTCCTTCACCAGGAAGTTGTGCTTGGTCGCCGAGCGCGTGATGCCGACGTTGTCCGCCTCCTGGAAGGCGTCGTTGCCGATGAGGTGCGTCGGCACCTGCCCGGTGAACGCGACCAGCGGAATCGAGTCCATGAGGGCGTCCTGGAGCGCGGTGACCAGGTTGGTCGCCGCCGGGCCCGAGGTGACCAGGCAGACGCCGACTCTTCCCGTCGTGCGCGAGTAGCCCTCCGCGGCATGCCCGGCCGCAGCCTCCTGGCGAACGAGGATGTGGCGCAGCCCCTCGAAGTCGTACAGGGCGTCGTAGATGGGCAGCACCGCCCCGCCCGGCAGACCGAAGATGATGTCCACGCCTTCCCGCTTCAAGCACTCGAGCACGATCCGCGCGCCAGCCAGTTTCACCGCTCGTCTCCTTGGTGAGAGGATCCCTTTCCGTTTGCCCCGCCCGGCGCGCCGGGGCGCCCGGAGCTCGGCCTGGGCCGCCGCCAGCCACGCAATGGGCACCGAGTAGGGCGAGCACGAGACGTAGGTCATGCCGACGCGGTGGCAGAAGTCCACCGACGAGGGCTCGCCGCCGTGCTCGCCGCAGATGCCGACCTTGAGGCGCGGGCCGCGTGCGCCGGCCCGCGCTCGATGCCGATGCGGATCAGCTCCCCCACGCCTTCCTGGTCCAGCACCGCGAAGGGGTCGGCGGGGAGCAGCTTGTGCTCGAGGTAGTAGGGCAGGAACTTGCCGATGTCGTCCCGGCTGTAGCCGAACGTCATCTGGGTCAGGTCGTTGGTGCCGAACGAGAAGAACTCGGCGTGCCGCGCGAGCTGGTCGGCGACGAGGGAGGCGCGCGGCACCTCGATCATGGTGCCCACGGTGTACGGTACCCGCACCCCCGTCTCCGCCTGCACCGCCTCCGCCACCCGCCGGGTCATCTCCTCGGTCACCTTCATCTCGGCCACCGTGCCGGTGAGCGGGATCATGATCTCGGGCTCCACGCCGATCGCCGCGGCGGGCCACCGCGCAGGCGGCCTCCATGATGGCCCGCACCTGCATCTCGTAGATCTCGGGGAACGTGATGCCGAGCCGGCAGCCGCGATGCCCCAGCATCGGGTTCGATTCCTGCAGCGCTTCCAGCCGCGCCTTCACCGCGCCGAGCTCGGCGTGGCGCGTCGGGTTGATGCCGCGGGCGTCCAGGCGCGTGAACTCCTCGAGCACGTCCTTGTACTTGGGCAGGAACTCGTGGAGCGGCGGATCGAGCAGGCGGATCGTCACCGGCAGGTCCTTCATGGCGGTGAAGATGCCCACGAAGTCCTCGCGCTGGAACGGCAGTAGCTTGTCCACCGCCTTGCTGCGCGGTCCTGGGGATCGGCCGCCATGATCATCTCGCGGACGATGGCGATCCGGTCCTCCGCGAAGAACATGTGCTCGGTGCGCACCAGCCCGATCCCCTCCGCCTCGAACTCGCGCGCCTTGTTAGCGTCCTCGGGCGTGTCGGCGTTGGCGCGCACGCGGGTGGTCGCGGCGCCGATCGGCCCAGCCCAGGAGCTCCTTGAACTCTGCCGAGAGGGTGGGGTCGATGAGGGGCAGCGCGCCCAGCACCACGTCGCCGGTGGCCCCGTTGAGGGTGATGACCTGACCCTCGCGCACCACGCGCGCGCCCACGCGGAAGAGCCGGCGCTCCTCGTCCACCACCACCTCGCCCGCCCCCACGATGCAGGCCTTGCCCATGCCGCGCGCCACCACCGCCGCGTGGGAGGTGAGGCCGCCGCGCGCGGTGAGGATGCCCTGCGAGGCGTGCATGCCCGCCACGTCCTCCGGCGAGGTCTCCGCGCGCACGAGGATCACCTTCTCCTCGTGGAGCGCCTTCTCCACCGCCAGATCCGGGTCGAACACCACCGTGCCCGACCGCGGCGGCGGCGGTGGCGGCCAGCCCCTGGGTGAGCGCGGTGTAGCGGGCCGCGGGATCCACCGTCTTCACCAGGAGCTGCTGCAGCGAGGCGGCGTCCACCCGCCGGAGCGCGGTCGCCCGGTCGATCAGCCGCTCGCGCACCATCTCCACCGCGATGCGCACGGCGGCGCCGGCGGTGCGCTTGCCCGAGCGCGTCTGCAGGATGAAGAGCCGCCCCTCCTGCACGGTGAACTCGATGTCCTGCATGTCGCGGTAGTGGCGCTCGAGCCGGTCCTTGATCTTCGAGAGCTGGCGTACACCGCGGGCAGCCGATCTCCAGCGCGGCCAGGGGCTCGGGGGTGCGGATGCCGGCCACCACGTCCTCGCCCTGCGCGTTCACGAGGAACTCGCCGAAGAATCGGCGCTCGCCGGTCGAGGGATCGCGGCTGAAGGCCACCCCGGTGCCGGAGGTGTCGCCGAGATTGCCGAACACCATGGCCATCACCGTGACCGCGGTGCCCCAGTCATCCGACAACCGGTTGATGCGGCGGTAGTCCACCGCCTTCTTGGCGAACCAGGAGTCGAACACCGCCTGCACGGCGAGGCGCAGCTGCTCGCGCGGGTCCTGGGGGAAGGCGCGGCCGGTCTTCTCCTGGATGAGCGCCTTGTAGCGCGCCACCAGCTCGCGGAGAGCCGGCGGCCGGCACCTCGGCGTCGGAGCGGGCGCCGGTGCGCGCCTTGGCCTCGTCGAGGGGGCCGTCGAACGCCGGCGCTCGATGCCCAGCACCACGTCGCCGAAGATGGTGAGGAAGCGGCGGTAGCAGTCCCAGGCGAAGCGCTCGTTCCGGGTCCAGCGGGCGAGCCCCTCCACCGTGCGGTCGTTCAGACCCGAGGTTGAGCACGGTGTCCATCATCCCCGGCATGGACACGCGCGCGCCCGAGCGCACCGAGACGAGCAGCGGTCGCGCGGGGTCGCCCAGCCGGAGGCCCACCGCCGCCTCCAGGCGCCCGAGCCCGGCTTCGACCTGGGGCCAGAGGGCCGCCGGCGCCTTCTTCCCGCCGTCGACATAGGCGCGCCAGGCCTCGGTGGTGATGGTGAACCCCGGAGGCACCGGGATACCCAGACTGGTCATCTCGGCGAGCTCGCAGCCCTTGCCCCCGAGGAGGTCGCGCATCGCGCTCGAGCCGTCGGCCCTGCCGGCGGCGAAGCCATAGACGTACTTCGGGGCTGCGAGGGCCTCGCTTCACGGACTTTCGCTTCGAGTGGACGCGCGCCTTCGCCTGCGCCATCGAGCGAATCCTCCACCCGTCGGTGATCTGGAGAGAAAAAATTAGGCCCGACCAGGGCCCGGATTATCGAGTAATGCTACGGAAGGGGTCGGCGAATGTCAAGAAATAATCTTGCAACACGCGCACTTACGACTTGTCGGGGCGCGCGATCAGACCCCGGGCTTCCGCCGACGGGCTCCAGCTGGACCGTCACCCCGCTCGCGCGAGCCCTCGGGCCCATCACCAGCCGCTCCACCGCGCTCAGGTGGTCCAGCACCGCGCGGTGAGCGCCCACCTCGTCGCGGCGGCGGATGGCGTCCAGGATGCGCTGATGGTCCTCGTGAGAGCGGTGGGGCCGCCCGGGGGTGTGGAGCGACTCCTCCCGGCTCTGCGTCAGGAGGTCCATGAGGGCGCTGTCGATCCGGCTGATCGCGCGGTTGTGGGCGCTCGCCGCCATGGCGGCGTGAAAGGCCGCGTCCTGGGCGAGGCCGGTGCGCCCCTGGGCGACCTCCTTGGCCTGCTCCTCGAGGATGCGCTGCATCTCGGCGATGTCTTCGGGGGTGGCGCGGCGCGCGGCCAGGGCCCCGATGGCGGGCTCGAGCAGCCGCCGCGCCTCGAAGAGCTCCCCCACCGCCTCGCGGTGCGGCAGGATGACGAGGGCGAGGGGCTCGATGAGCGTCTCCACCGAGATGTCGCGGATGAAGGCGCCTTCCCCCGCCCGGATCTCCACGAGGCCGCGGCTCTGCAGCGCCCGCAGCGCCTCCCGCACCGAGGTGCGGCTCACCATGAACTTCTCGGCGAGGTCGCGCTCCGGCGGCAGCTGATCGCCCGACTTCAGCTTGCCCTCGGCGATGAGCTGCTTGACCTGGCGGACGATCTCCTCGTAGATCCGCGTGCTCTTGACCGGCTCGATCTCCACGCTTACCCCGCCGTCGCTTCGCCCCCCGCCGCCGCGGCGCGCCGCCGGACGGTGAGCCAGCCGATCAGGACGATGACCGCGGGCAGGCCCAGCCGCAGCGTCCACTCCACGACGGGGGACACGCCGAACCGGCTCGCGATGAAGTGGTCGTGCGCGATCATCTTGCCCGCCACCTCACCCAGGATGCCCGCGGCGATGAGGATGATCCACGGGTAGCGGTTCATCAGGCTGGCGAGAACGCCGCTGCCCCAGACCACGATGGGGATGGACAGCGCGATGCCGAAGACCACCAGCCGCATGTCGCCCTCGGCGGCGCCCGCCACCCCGATCACGTTGTCCAGGCTCATGACCACGTCGGCCACGATGATGATCCAGATCGCCTCGAGGAGCGTGGTGCCATGCCTCACGTGCCCTTCCCCGTCGCTCTCGGACTGACGGACGAGCTTGATGGCGATCCAGATGAGCAGGAGTCCGCCCACCACCTGGAGCAGCGGGATGCCGAGGAGATACGTGATGATCGCGATGAACAGCAGCCGCAGCCCCACCGCCCCCGCGGTGCCCCAGATGCGCCCCAGGAACTGCTGCCGCTTGGGCAGGGTGCGCACGGCGAGCGCGATGACGAGGGCGTTGTCCCCCGCCAGGGCCAGGTCGATGAGCACGATCTTCAGCACGCCCAGCACAGAAGTCAGCGTTCACGGCTCCCCCGTTAGGTTCAAGGCGACCCTCGGCCGCCGGCACCGACGACCGCCGCTGCCGGCGGCGATACGCGGTCACCACCGGCAGCGCGAAGAAGAACAGCGCGGCCGCGGTGATCACGCCCGAGATCGGGCGCGTGACGAAGATCGACAGCGACCCCTGCGACATGATCAGGCTCTGCCGCAGCGCGTTCTCCGCGAGATCTCCGAGGACCAGCGCCAGCACCAGCGGCGCCAAGGGGTAGTCCAGCTTCTTGAACACGTACCCGATGACACCGAACACGAGCATATACCAGATGTCCACCATGCTGCCGTGCACGGAGTAGGCGCCGATGGCGCACACGCTCACGATCAGCGGCGTGAGGATCCCGAAGGGCACGCGCAGGATCGCGGCGAACAGCGGCACGAAGGCCAGGACCATGATCACGCCGATGATGTTGCCGGTGTACATGCTCGCGATGAGGCCCCACACGAAGTCGGGACGCTCCTTGAAGAGCATGGGCCCCGGCTGGAGCCCCCAGATGATGAGGCCTCCCAGCATGACGGCGGCGGTCGGCGAGCCGGGAATGCCCAGGGTGATCATGGGCAGGAGCGCGGCGCCCCCCGCGGCGTGGGCCGCCGTCTCCGGCGCCACCACGCCCTCGATCTCGCCCTTGCCGAAGCGCTCGGGGTGCTTGGAGAACCGCTTCGCGAAGGCATAGCTCATGAACGAGGCGGGCGTGGCCCCGCCCGGCTTGAAGCCCATCCAGAAGCCGATGAACGCGCTCCGGACGAACGTGCGCGTGTAGCGCGGCAGGTCTTCCACGTCTGCCAGACCACCTTCGGGTTGATCCGCACCTTCGCCCCCCGGAACGCCAGCCCCTCCTCCATGGTGAGGAGGATCTCGCCGATGCCGAACAGCCCGATGACCGCGATGATGAAGTCGAAGCCCTTCATCAGCTCGGTGAAGCCGAAGGTGAGCCGGAGCGCCCCCGTCACGATGTCCAGGCCGACAGACGCGAGGATGAAGCCGAGGAGGATGGCCACGAGCGACTTGAGCGGATTGCCGCCGCCCAGCCCGATGAAGGACGAGAACGTCAGGAGCTGGATGGCGAAGAACTCGGGCGGCCCGAACTTGAGCGCGACCTCGGCCAGGACCGGGGCGAAGAGCGTGATCAGGATCACCGAGAAGAGCGCGCCCACGAAGGACGAGGTGAAGGCGGCGGTCAGCGCCTGCCCCCCTTCCCCTCGCCGCGCCATCGGATAGCCGTCGAAGGTGGTGGCCACCGACCACGGCTCGCCGGGGATGTTGAACAGGATGGAGGTGATGGCACCCCCGAACAGCGCGCCCCAGTAGAGGCTGGTGAGGAGGATGATCGCGGAGGTCGGGGGCATGGTGAAGGTCAGCGGCAACAGAATGGCCACGCCGTTGGCGCCGCCCAGGCCCGGCAGCACCCCGATCACGGTGCCGAGGGTGATCCCGATCACCGCGATGAGGAGGTTGTACGGCGCGAGCGCGACCTGGAAGCCGAGCAGCAGGTCCTCGAACCCCACCGCTCAGTACCCCAGCCAGGCTTCCAGCGGGCCCTTGGGCATGGGCACGAGGAACCAGCGCTCGAAGATCACAAAGGTGATCACGGGGAAGGCCAGGCTCATGACGGCGATGGCGAGCCAGGAGTGCCGGCCGATCCAGCGCATGTAGAGCCCCATGTAGAGCGCGGTGGCCACGTAGAGGCCCAGGAACTGCGTGACCACCACCGCGGCGGTGGCGGGCAGCAGCATCTTGAGCACGGGCGCCGACGCCGTCGCGGCTCACGAACGGCTTGGCCACCCGGGCGCGCCACGCCTGCGCGGCGATCGCGACGCAGCAGGCGAGCAGGAGGACGGCCAGCCAGAACGGGAAGAACCCGCTGCGGGGCCCGTCCGTCCCCCACCCGATCCCGAGCCGAAGCGCGTCCGCGAGGACGAGCACGCCCACGGCCATCAGCCCCAGCGCAGTCAGCAGGTCGGCAGCGCGCATGCCCCTCCGCGTCCGCGGTGTCCGGGGCCCGGCCGCGCCCCGGCGTGCGGGCCGGCTCTCCCTACTTGAGGAGACCGCCCTTCGTCATGAGGTCGCGGTGGGTCTGCTCCGCGCCCTCGAGCCACTTGACGTAGTCCGCGCCGGTCAGCCACGACGGCTTGAGGGCGCCCTTGGACAGGTACTCCTTGAACTCCGGCGTCTCGTACACCTTCTTGAGGAAGCCCTGGTACCAGTCCACCGCGTCCTTGGGCATGTCGGGGGCTCCGAAGATCCCGCGCAGCATGAGGTAGGCGATGTCGGCGCCGATCGCCTCCTTGACGGTGGGGATGTCCTTCCAGTCCGGGTCGGGGATCCGGGCGGAGTCGAACACCGCGAGCGGCCGCACCCGGCCCGCCTTCCAGTGGCTCACGCACTCGGCGGGGTTGTTGACGGTCGAGTCCACGTGCTTGCCCACGAGGTTGACGCACACCTCGCCGCCGCCCTTGAAGGGCACGTAGGTGAACTTCACGCCCTGCGACTGCTCGAGCAGGATCGTGATGATCTGGTCTTCCTGGGCGGAGCCGGTGCCGCCCATCTTCATGGTGCCGCCCTTCTCCTTCACCGCCGCGAGGTACTCCTTCGCCGACTTGTAGGGCGTCTCCGCGTTGACCCACAGGATGAACTCGTCGAGGGCCATGCGCGCGATCGGCGTGAGATCCTTCCAGCTGAAGGGCACCCCGGTGTGCAGCGGCGTGGTGAAGAGGTTGGACAGCGTGATGATGATGGTGTGGGCATCGCCCTTCTTGCCCTTGACGTGGAGGAAGCCCTCCGCGCCCGCCCCGCCCGACTTGTTGACCACGATGATGGGCCGCGGCGTGAGCTTGTGCTTCTCGGCGATGCCCGCGATGAGGCGCGCCATCTGGTCGGCGCCGCCGCCGGTGCCGGCGGGGATGACGAACTCGATGGGCTTGGTCGGCTCCCAGGCGGCGCGGGCCGGCGCCACCGCGCCGGCGGCGAGGATCGCCGAGGCCACGAGGGCACCGACGGTCCCGACGAGTCTCCCGCCAATGACGAAACGCCCGTGTCTCATGTCATGTCCTCCACGCGAGTCTGGATCGAATGGACCGCGACGAGGTCTGCTTTGACTACGGAACCCGGGGAACCCCGCCCGGATCCCCCGCCCCGATGGAGGCGGAGCGGGATCCGGCCGGGCCCCGGGCGCGCGCTACGGGGCGGGCGCGACCGCCCGCTTCTCCTTCCAGAACGGGATGACGCCGGGAATCTCCCACTTGTCCCACATCTCGTCAACCTTCGACTGGAAGTACTCGAGGTCCTCCTCGATGAAGTGGGCGAAGCGGCCCTGCTTGAGGAGGTACTCGCGCACCGGCTTGCGCGGCCGGCCCTCCGCGATGGCCTTGGACTTGCCGTAGTGGCGCACCACGCCGTCCTCGACCTCGTAGAGCGGGAAGATGCCGGTCTCGACGGCGAGCTCGCCCAGCTCGTGCGAGAGCATGGGGTCGTAGTCCCAGCCCTTGGGGCACGGGTCGAGCGAGTGGATGAAGGTCGGCCCGCCGATGGACAGCGCCTTGCGCACCTTGTTCATCATCTCGACCGCATACGACGCGTCCACCGTCGCCACGTAGCGGCACTCGGGGTGGCCGGCGGCGAGCATGCCCGCCATGTTCTTCTTCCACCGGGTATGGATCAGGCGCTTCACGGCGCCGGGCGGGCTGAAGGTGGTGTTGGCGCCGTAGGGGGTCGAGCCCGACAGCTGGATGTCGGTATTGGCGTAGGACTCGTTGTCGTACATCAGGATCAGCGAGTTGTACTCGCGGTGGGTGAGCGTCGCGGAGATGGCGCCCAGGCCCATGTCGGCGCCGCCGCCGTCGCCGCAGAAGGCGATGACGTTGATGGGCTCGGCCTTCATCTGCCCTTCTTCATCAGCGCCTTGAGCCCGGCCGCGGTGCCGAGCGCGGCGGAGCCCGAGGAGCCCAGCTGCGTGTGCATCCACGGCACCACCCACGGCGTCGTGTAGTAGGTGGTGTTGGCCACGTACATGCAGCCGGTGGCGCCGAGCACGATGGTGCGCGGGCCCGCCGCCTTGACCATGAGCTTCATCACCAGCGCCGACTCGCAGCCCTGGCAGGTGCGGTGGCCCGAGGTGAAGTACTCCTCGATGGTGACCTTCTTGACGCCCTTGAAGGGCGTGAGGAGCTGGGTCGCGTTCGTGAAGGCCTCAGCCATGGCGTGTTCTCCCTATTCCCGGACGCCGAGCCACTGCGTCTTGAGGGGGGACTTGCCGCTCTTCGCCGCCTCGTAGCAGAGGTCGGTCGCCTTGTAGACGTCTTCCAGCGTCACCTCGCGCCCGCCCAGCCCGCAGATGAAGGAGAGGAGCGGCGGCCGCTTGTCGGCATTGTACATCGCGGCGCGGATCTCGTTGGCGACCACCCCCGAGCCGAACGGCGAGCCGAAGGAGTAGTCGCGGTCGATGACGCCGATGGCCTTGGCGCCGGACAGCGCCGCCACCATCTTCTCGGTGGGGAACGGCCGGAACCAGCGGGGCCGGATGAGGCCCACCTTCTTGCCCTGCGCCCGCATGTTGCGGATGCCGACCTTGAAGGGCAGCGAGATCGTGCCCATGCCCATGAGGATGACGTCGGCGTCCTCCGTCATGTACTCCTCGAACCACGGGTTCTCGGGCCCGCGCCCGAACACCTTGCGGAAGTCGGCGTAGGCCTCCTCGATCACGGCGTAGGCGCGGTTCATCGCCTCGTTGTTCTGGCGCCGGATCTCGATGACCCAGTCCTCGTTGGCCTGCGGGGCGACCGTGATCGGGTTGTCGGGGTGGAGCAGCAGGTCGCCCCGGTCGTACTTGGGCAGGAAGCTGTCGACCTTGGCCTTGGTCGGCACCTGCACGATGGCCTGGGAGTGAGTGAGGAACGCGCCGTCCGCCGAGATCGCGATGGGCAGGAACACCCGCCGGTCCTCCGCGATGCGATAGGCGAGGAGCGTGGTGTCGAGCATCTCCTGGGCGGTGTCCACCCAGATGAGCATCCAGCCGAGGTCGCGCACGACGAGGGCGTCGTTGTGCTCGACCCCGAAGGCGCCGGGGTCGTCGAGGGCGCGGTTGCCCACCATGCACACCATGGGCACGCGCAGGGGCGGCGTCACCGTCAGGCACTCCATCGCGTACATCCAGCCCACCCCGGAGGAGCCGCAGAAGACGCGCGCGCCCACCGTGGAGGCGTGCTTGACGATCTCGAACTGGCTGTGCTCGCCCTCCGCCACGATGTACTCGGCCACCAGCTGGCCGTTGGCGATCTTCTTCGCGATCGCCTGCATCACGGTGTCGTAGGGCCGGATCGGATAGGCCGTCACCACGTCGATGTCGGCCAGGGTCAGCGCCTCCGCGCAGGCCTCGCTGCCGGAGATGAGCATCTCCTTGTCGCCGGTCGCTCGGTTACCTTCGTCTCCACTGCCATGGCGACTGCTCGTCCTCGCCTGGATCGCTCTCAGATCTTCTTGGCTTCGGCGTTCTCGCCGGGAATGCCGGCGGTGATCTCCGACCCCGCCCGTGTCCATGTCCTTCTTGATCTCTTCCTCGTACTGGCCGCGGAAGCGGAACCCGTGCGAGCGCACGATGTGCGACTTGTCGTTGATCTTGCCGGTCATCCAGGCCTTGTAGCCCGTCTTGTCCTTGCGCCACATGTCCCACTGGCTGGCGTTGTCCTCGAAGGAGGCCTCGTTGACCATGGTGATGCATTCCTTCGCCGGGCACACCGCCTCGCACACGCCGCAGCCGCAGCACGACTCCATGTTGGCGTCGTAGAGGCCGTCGGGAGTGACGTCGAAGCAGGAGTCGGGGCACTGGATCCAGCACAGCGTGCATTTCACGCACTTGTCGAAGTCGATCACCGGCCGCATGGTGCGGGTGGTGAACTTCTTGAAGTACGGGTTGCGCTCGGGCACGTAGCCCTTGCCGCCCTCCATGGGCTTGCCCACCGGGATCGCGGGGATCGTCACCCCCTCGCGCATCTCCCACCACTTCGGCATCTCGAACGTGAACGGCGTCTCGGTGTTGCCCTCGGTCGGCTTCACCGGCACGCGACTCGATGCGGTCGTAGGCCTTGCGCGCGGACGCCACCTTGAGATCCGACCCCCACTCCGCTTCCTTGATCGCCTCGCACACCGCGTCCAGGGAGAGGAAGTCGGGCTTGATCGCGCGCGAGGGCGCCCAGGATGCGCGCCTCGGTGTGGTCCTCCCGGTACACCCAGAGGCCCGAGAAGGAGGCCTTGGCCCGGATGAGGGCCAGGTTGTACGGGGTGTTCTTCTTGTGGATGTCCTTGAGGAGGTCGGCCGGCTGCTGGAGCGACGTCATGAGGAGCGGTGCCGTTGGGCAGCGTCAGCTGATTGATCGGCTGCAGCCCGTACCAGGCCCAGGACTCCACGCCCTTGGACAGCGTGTCGTCCACGCAGATGGTGATGTCCACTTCCTTGGGCTCGTAGCGGGCCATGTTCTGCTCGAGCTCTTCCTGCGTATCGGCCACGATGGCGAAATCCTTGGCGGGGATTCCGTTTCGCTGAGGGCTGTCGCCGTAGCGTCCGAAGGCGATGCCCCACCGCCCGGCCTTGCGCGCCGAGAGCACGATGCCGCGGCAGATCCGGGCGGCGAGATTCTTCTGGAAGATGCCGCGATAGACGACCTCGCACGTGAAATGCGCCATGCTCTCCTCCTGATGAGGGACGGGCCTGCTACTGGTCGGCTGGTCGGACCAGAGTATGCCCCAGCGGTCCCCGCCCTTGTCAAGCGCCCGCGGCGCGCCGCGCCGGAATCAAGTAGAACCGCTAGTTGCCGGTCGGGGCCTCAGGCTCCGCTCGACCGGACCATGTCGAGGAAATACCGATGCACGGCAGGGTCGTCGGTGAGCTCGGGGTGGAAGGACGCCACCAGCACCGTGCCCTCGCGGGCCATGAGGCATTCGCCCTGGTGCTCGACCAGGGGGGTCACGCCGGGCCCCATGCGTCGGATGCGGGGCGCCCGGATGAGCACCGCCCTGATGGGCCGCGGCCCCTGTCCCAGGTCCGCGGTCACCTCGGTCTCGAACGACTCCTTCTGACGGCCGTAGGCATTGCGCTCGGCGGTGATGTCGATGAAGCCGAGCGACCGCTGAGCCGGGCCCTCGACGTCCCGCGCGAGCAGGATGAGCCCCGCGCAGGTGCCGAAGATGGGGGCCCCCGCGGCGTGGAACTTCTCCAGCGCGGGGAAGAAGTCCCAGGCGTCCATCAGCTTGAGAAGCGTCGTGCTCTCCCCGCCCGGCATGATCAGCCCGGCGACCTCTCCGAGCTCACCGGGCTTCCGAATCTCGATCGCGGGCACGCCGATGCGCTCGAGCGCTGTGGCGTGAAGCGCAAAGTCCCCCTGGAGCGCGAGGACCCCGATGGGCCGCGTCATCGCGCCCTCGCGGTGTCCAGCCACGCGAGCACCGTCGCGGCGTTCCTGTCGGGCGGGAACACCGGGTACCATACCTTCGCGATGCGGCCGCCCTCGGCGTACCACGCCATGCGCTTGATCAGGGTGGTCGGGCCGCCGCCCGTGACGGGGAACTCGAAGGTCGGCAATGCGAGCGCCCGCGTGAGCGCGAGGCGGGCGTCGCTGAGGATGTCGAACGGGATGTGATTCCGCTCCACGAACTCACGCTGATACTCGGTGTCCTGCGTGCTCACCGCCGCGACACGGCACGCCGCGCGCCCGGAACTCGCCGTGGAGGTCGCGGAACCCGCAGCTCTGCGGCGTGCAGCCCCGCGCGCCGGGCACGGCGTCCCATTCCGGCCCTGCCGAGCGCCCGGCCTCGCCGGTGCGCGGGTAGAAGAACAGGACGCCGGGCGCGGCCGCCCAGGCGTCGAGGGCCACCCCCTGCCCCGAGGTGGCGGGCAGGACGATCGCCGGCACCGCGGCACCGGGGAGATGGGCGGTGGCCCCATCGTCCACCGGCGCCGGGAGGCCGGCGGGCAGCTGGTGGAGGTTGGACGCCGCCACTACCAGCCGCGCGTCTGCAGCAGATCCGACTCCTTCAGCTTGGACGTCTCGATGCCGGGCATGGCGTCGCCCAGCTCCTCCGACACCTTCACGAGGACCTCGGGATCCTTGTAGTGGGTGGTGGCCTGCACGATGGCCCGCGCGCGCGCCGCCGGATCGGACGACTTGAAGATGCCCGAGCCCACGAAGACGGCCTCCGCGCCCAGCTGCATCATGAGCGCGGCGTCGGCGGGCGTGGCGATGCCGCCCGCGGAGAAGTTCGGCACCGGCAGCTTGCCCTCCGCGGCCACCAGGCGGAGCAGCTCGTAGGGCGCGCCGAGGGTCTTCGCCTCGGTCATCATCTCCTCGGGGCCGAGGGCGCGGAGGCGGCGGATGCCCGAGACCACCGAGCGCATGTGCCGGACGGCCTCGACGATGTTGCCCGAGCCGGCCTCGCCCTTGGTGCGGATCATCGCGGCGCCCTCGCCGATGCGCCGGAGCGCCTCGCCGAGATCACGGCAGCCGCACACGAACGGCACCTTGAAGGCGAACTTGTCGACGTGGAAGTGCTCGTCGGCGGGGGTGAGCACCTCGGACTCGTCGATGTAGTCCACGCCCAGCGCCTCCAGAATCTGCGCCTCCACGAAGTGGCCGATCCGGCACTTGGCCATCACCGGAATCGACACCGCCCGCTGGATCTCCTGGATCTTCTTGACCGGCGACATGCGGGCCACCCCGCCGTCGCGGCGGATGTCGGACGGCACGCGCTCGAGCGCCATCACCGACGTCGCGCCCGCGTCCTCCGCGATCTTGGCCTGCTCGGCGTTGGTCACGTCCATGATGACGCCGCCCTTGAGCATCTCGGCCAGTCCTACTTTCAGTCGGAGCGTTCCGGAGCTTTCCATGTGTTTCTCCTCTGTCTCGGTTGAGCGTCTAGTACTTCGGGCTGCGGTTTGGCCTCTTCGGCCCTTTGGGCCTCATCGGGGCGTTGTCTCGGCCGTACGTGAATCCAACCGCGCCAGGAGGCGCTGTTTCGCGGCCGGCCACTCCGCGGCGAGGAGCGAGAAGGCCGCGGTATCGCGAATGCCGCCGTCGGACGCGGGCCGGTGGCAGCGGAGCACGCCGTCGAGGCGCGCGCCGATGCGCTCGATCGCGGCCCGGGAGCGCGCGTTGCGCGCGTCGGTGTTCAGCTTCACCGCGTGCACGCGCCAGGTCTCGAAGGCATGCGTGAGCATGACGAGCTTGGCCTCGGTGTTGACGGCGGTGCGCTGGGCGGAGGCGGCCAGCCAAGTCCACCCGATCTCCACCGCGTCCGGCCGGTCGGCCCCGCGCCGATGGGGATGGCCGGCCGGCCACGGCCAGAACTCGATGTTGCCGAAGCGGGTGGAGCCCACCACGCGGCCGCTCGCGCGCGCCACCGTGGCGAAGGGGAGCGCCCGGCCCGCAGCCTGATCGGCGAGGGCGGACTCGACGTAGCGCCGCGCGTCGTCGAGATCGCCGGGCACCACTGTGAACGCGTACGTGTCGCGCGGGCCGTCCGCCGCCGCCGCGAGCGCCGGCGCGTGGGCAAGGGTCAAGGGCTCGAGCCGCACGTGACGGCCCTCGAGGACCACGCGATCGACCTGGGTAACCGCGGCGGCGGCGACCGCGCTCATCGCAGCGCCTCGTCGAGGTCGGCGGCGAGATCGTCGGCGTCCTCGAGCCCCACCGACAGGCGGACGAGGCCGGGGCCGATGCCGAGCGCGGACTTGTCCGCGTCCGGCACCCGGCGGTGCGAGGTGCGCGCGGGATAGGTCCAGGTCGTGGCGACGTCGCCGAAGCTCGGCGCGAACTCGATGAGGCGCGTGCGGGCCATGAACCGCTCGACGGCGAGCGCGCCGCCCGCGAGGTCGAAGGAGAGCATGGGCCCCATCGCGCCCGTCATGAGTCGCTTGGCCAGCCCGTGCTGGGGATGCGAGGCGAGGCCGGGGTAGTAGACGCGCGTGACGGCGCGGTGGCGCTCGAGGATGTGGGCCAAGGCCAGCGCGGTCGCCGACTGCCGCTCCATCCGGACTGACAGGGTGCGCGCGCCGCGGGTCGCCAGCCACGCGTCGAAGGGCCCCAGATTGGTGCCGGCCCGGATCATGGCCCCCCGCACCCGCTCCATCGGCTCCTTCCGCCCGAGGACGAGGCCGCCGGTGACGTCGCCGTGGCCCGAGATGAACTTCGTCAGGCTGTGCATCACCACGGTGGCGCCGTGCTCGATGGGCCGCATCACCGCGGGCGAAGCCATGGAGCCGTCCACCACGAGATCGATCCCGCGGGGCCCCAGCGTGGCGGCCACGGCGGGCAGGTCCACGAGGCGAAGGAGCGGGTTGGAGATCGCCTCCACGAAAATTGCCCGAGTATTCGGTCGCAGGGCGCCCAGGATGGCGGCGACGTCCGTCGCGTCCACGAAAGTCGTCTCGATCCCGAGCCGTCGACCATCCGCCTCGAGAAAGGCCGCGGTGGTGCCGTAGACATCGCGGGCCGAGACGACGTGATCACCCGGAGCGAGGAGGGCCAGTAGCCATGCGGTGGTGGCGCCCATCCCGGAGGCGCAGGCGACGGCGGCCTCCGCGCCCTCGAGTCGCGCCACCAGCGCTTCGAGCATGGCGTGGTTGGCGGTGCCGTAGCGCCCGTAGACGAAGCCGGACGCCTTCCCTTCCCACACCGACTCCACCGCGTCCATGTCCTCGAAGACGTACACGTTGGTCTGATAGATAGGGGCGACGAGGGGGCGGCTCGCCGAGGGCAGATCTCGCCCGCCGCGCGCGGCGAGGGTGTCGAGCTTCATGGGCCGCTCGCTGCCGTCGCTCATACGAGGGGCACCGCCAGCGCCGGCTCGCGCGCGACGCGGCCCGGCTGCCGCGCCTGCTCCCGGATGGCCTCGGCGAGGCGGCGGACGCCCTCGCCCACCTGGGCCAGCGGCAGCGAGGAAAAGGACAGGCGCAGCATCCGCTCTCCGCCGCCATCCACGAAGAAGGCGTTACCGGGCGTGAAGGTCACGCCGCGCGCCTGCGCCCGCGGCAGCAGCGCGGCGGCATCCATGCCGTCCGGCAGCGTGAGCATGAGGGAGAATCCGCCGCGCGTCTCCGTCCACGTGACCCCCGCCGGCATCTGCGTCCGCAGCGCGTCGAGGAGGGCGTCTCGGCGCTTGCCGTACTCCTTGAGCGCCCGCACCTGATGGCGGTCGAGCAGGCGGCGCTGACAGAAGTGGTACACCGCGGCCTGGATCAGCGGGCTCGTGTGGATGTCCGCGAGCTGCTTGGCCATCTCCAGCCGCTCGATCAGCTCGGGCGGGGCCACGATCCAGCCCAGCCGTAAGCCCGGGAAGAGGATCTTGGAAAAGGTGCCGATGTAGACGACCAGGCCGGAGGTGTCGAGGGCCTTGAGCGGCCCCGGCGGCCGCTCGCCGTAGTAGAGGGTGCCGTCGAAGCCGTCCTCGACGATCGGCAGGCGATGCCGCGCCGCGATGTCGAGCAGCCGTCGGCGCGCGGGCAGCCCCATGGTCAGCCCGGTGGGATTGTGAGCGCTGGGCTGGCAGTAGAGCAGCTTCGGCTCCTGACGCTCGAGCAGCCGCTCGAGATGCCCCACGTCGAGCCCATCGACGCCCACGGGCACGGCCAGCAGCTCGGCGCCGAACGAGCGGAACACCTGCATGGCGCGTGGATAGGACGGTTGCTCGATGGCGACGAAGTCACCGGGGTCGAGGAGAGTGCGGGCCACCAGGTCGAAGCCCTGCTGGGAGCCATTGACGATGAGGATCTCCTCGGGGCGCGCCTCTACGCCGAAGCGCAGAAGATAGCTCGCCAGGTACTGGCGCAGCGGCGGATAGCCCGCCGCCGGATAGTACTGGAGCAGCTCGCGCCCTTCCTCGCGGATCACCCCGTTGAGGACTCGTCGGAACGCGTCGGTGGGAAACAGCGTGCTGTCGGGCATGCCGCCGGCGAACGAGATGACGCCGGCGGCCGCACGCACCTGCCCGTATGCTTCCCGGCGCCGCATGTCGGCCCACACCACCTGCGCCCGCTTGGAGAGAAGGCCGGACCAGTCCAGCCGCGGGAGAGCCAGGGGCGCGGTCGACGGCCGCTCGGGAAGGCGATCGGCGACGAAGGTGCCCTGGCCGACGTGGGCGCGGGCCCAGCCCGCGGCCACCAGCTCCTCGTAGGCGGTCGCCACCGTTGTGCGGTTGACCCCCAGCTCCCCGGCCAGCTCGCGGGTGGCAGGCAGCTTGACCCCCGGCGCGAGCAGGCCCTGGCCGATCAGCCGCTCGATGTGGGTCTGGATCTGGCGCGCCAGCGGCAGGCGGCCCTCGCGTCCGGCCTCTCGGTCCAGGGCGATCTTCACGCGCTCACCATGTCAGCCATTTTCTCCACCGTTCTCCCGATGTAAAGGGCCAATTGGATGAACCATCTCTCAGCCATTGCCCCCGGCCTGGAGGGTGGTATCATCCGACCCCATCGCCGGGACCTCTCCGGCCCCCGAAAGGACCCCCTGTTGCCCGGTCTGGTCGTGCTCGAATCCATGTGGAATCGCAAGGGCCGTCTCCTCGAGGACGAGCCCTCGGTGCTGCCCTACCTCAAAGCCATCCGGCAATCCCTGTCCTGGGAGGGCATCCGGGTGAACCTTGTGTATCGCCGCTTCTACAGTAGCTACGACCTCGGGCTTCTCCTGGAGGAGGTACGACGGCGGCGAAGCTTCCAGGTGTGCTACATCGCCTCGCACGGGCAGCGGCGCAAGCTGGTTGGCATCGGCAACCGGGTGATCCGCCTCGAGACGCTGGTCGATCACTGCCGGCCCAGCCCCCAGTTGGGCTACATCTTCGGCGCCTGCGACTTCGTCGATCCCGACACCGCCGAAAACTTCCTCGTCGCCACCGGCGCGCGCTTCGTCGCGGGTTACCAGAAGCCCATCCCCTGGACCGAGTCCATGCTGGTCGACTGCCTCTTCCTCTCCTACCTCCTGGGCGGCACCATGAAGTGGATTCGCACCAAGCACGGAGAGCGCATCCCGCCGCTGCGTGAGACCGAGGACTTCGAGATCACGCGGTCCGAGAATCCGCAAAAGGTGACGGGGCAGCTCTACCGCGACTTCCCGCTCGCGCACGACATCACGTTCTCGCTGTTCACGCTGGACCGCCGGCGGGGGCGGCCCCCGGAGGTGCTCAACTCGTTCGACGCGTACCGCCGGCGCGTGGATCGCGCGCGGCGACTCGTGCGCGACCTCTGACGCGAAGCGCGGAAAAGGAGCCCCACGTGGCGATGGGTGAGGCCCCCATCAAGGCGGCCATCCGGTGGATCGACGAGCAGATGCGCGACCACCCTCAGGGCGATCGCCTCCGGCTCATCGATGAGGCGGGGCGCCGCTTCGACCTCACACCGATGGACCAGGACTTTCTGTTCCGTCACTTTGCCGAGCGCAAGAACCCCGGATGACGGAGGCCCACAAGGCGCGCGTCCAGGCCCAGTTCGGGGGAAGCGCGGACGCCTATGTCCGGAGCCCCGGCCATGCCGGTGGGCCCGACCTCGACACCCTGGTCACGTGGGGACGCCGGCGCGGCGCGCGGAGCGTGCTCGACATCGCAACCGGGGCCGGCCACACCGCCGCCGCCTTCAGTTTGTTCACTCGGACGGTGGTTGCCACCGACCTCACCGAGCCGATGCTGCGGGCGGCGCGGGACGTCGCCGCGGCCCGCCACCTCACCGGCATCCGGTTCCTCGCCGCCGATGTCGACGCCCTGCCCTTCCGCGACGGCGCCTTCGGCGTGGTGACCTGCCGCATCGCCGCCCACCACTTCCCGGCCCTGCTGCCGCCGCTCCGTCAGGTCGCCCGCGTGCTCGAAGCGGGCGGGTCGCTTCTCGTCCAGGATATCCTTGGGCACGAGGACGACGAGTGCGCGGCGTTCATCCTCGAGGTGGAGCGTCGGCGCGATCCCTCGCACGTGCGGGCCTTCTCCCATCGCGAGTGGGTGGCGTTCCTGCGCGCCGCCGGCCTGACCGTCATCGACGAGGCCACCCTGTCGAAGACGCGCCCCTGGGAGGAGTGGACGACCCGCACGCGAATGTCCCCGACCGCCAAGGCCGATCTCGAGCGCTTCGTGCTCGCGGCCCCCGCGCGGTGCCGCGACGCCTTCTCGTTCGTGATCGCGGACGGCCGGGTGATCTCGTTCGCGGACAGGATGCTGCTCATCCGCGCCGACCGCGACTAGCGGCAGGCGGGTTTGCGGCCGGTGGCTAGGGACGCGAGCGGGGGGCGGCGGCGTCGACGACGCGGGGGGTCTGGCCAGTAGTCCGCAGGAATTCGACCACGTCCGCGATCGGGGTCACGTAGGTCTGGCCGGGCACGGGCACGTCGATGTGGACCGGTGAGACCGCGCCCTCGAACGCGACGCGCGCCGTGGAATAGCCCTCGACCACACCGATGAGCTCGCCGGTGGCGGCGCGGAACACCCCGCCTCCACTGGCCCCGTAGCTCACGGCCGCGTCCACCATGAGCCGGCCGGCGCTCGCGTCACCGTGGGCGTTGCCGCGGCGGACCTGGCTGATCACGCCGCGCGAGACCGTGAGCTCGCGGCCCCACGGAAAGGACACCACCCACACCGGCTCGCCGAGTCGCGCGGGCCGGCCGGCCGCGGCGACCGCGCAGTCCCGGCTCTGCGTGCTCAGCAGCGCGAGATCGATACCGTCGGCCTCCCCGACCGCGAGCACGCCGGCGGGGGTGCGGACGCCGGGTCCCTCGTGACGCCGGGACAGCACGAAGACGTTCGTGCCGGAGGCGGCCCCCGCGAACGTGTGACCGCTGGTGAGCACGAGGCACTCGGGCCCGCCGAACCCGTTCGCGAGCCGATCATGACGCCGGAAGCGCTGCGGAAGCGGCGGCCCTCCTGCTGCTCGAGCGTGACCTGGACGGAGGACGGGAGGATGCGGTCGAGCACGCGCTCGGGGGCGCTCTCTCGTTGCCAGGCGCTCCCGCATCCGCTCGCGGCAATAGACGCCAGCACCATGCCCGCGAGCCTCCTCCAAATCCTCACGTGCCGATCATACGTCACGTGGGTGGTTTTGTTCTACCGTGTAAGGGTTGCGAAGGCCGCCGTGTAAGTTTTCTTGACATCGCACCCAGGCATGCTGTGGATTCACGGCCTTTCGGGCGCGCGGGTCGCCCTGTTGGTATTGATTAAGCACTCATCGGTGTCCTCTACGGCAGCGGTGGGGCTGGCATCGTCGTTGCGAGAGAAGCCCACGGGGCAACAGCCTCCGAACCCACATACGGGAGGAAACATGATGAAGACGATGCTGAAGGTAGGCGTCTTGGCCCTCGCCGCCGTCCTCGCGCTCGGAACCATGGCGAGCGCGGCCGAAATGTCCGGCAAGGTGAAGGCGGTCGATCCAGGGGGGAAGTCGATCACGCTCGACAACGGGACCACGCTCATGATCCCGGCCTCGGCGAAGGTCGACAAGAAGGCACTCACGCCGGGCGCCGACGTGAAGGTGAGCTACGACGAGAAGAGCGGGCAGAAGGTGGTCAACTCGCTCCAGGTCACGAAGTAGCCGCCGCCGCGTCGCGGACGCGCCCCCCGGGCATCACCGAGGGCCGCGTCACGTCGACGGCTTGAGCTGCACCAGCGTCGCGCCCCAGCCGCCCCGTTCCGGCGGCGCGTCCTGAAAGGCCGCCACCAGAGGGTGCGCGGCGAGCCGGCGCCGTACCGCCTCTCGCTGAGCGCCGATGCCCCGCCCGTGGACGATCCGCACCTGCGTGAATCCGCGCTCCGATGCCGCCTGCAGATACTCGTCGACGACCGACAGCACGTCCCGCGGCGCGAATGGATGCAGGTCGAGCGCAGTCCTCGATCGGGACTTCTTTGGGAACTTCGAAGGGCGACTCCGACCCCGCGGGGGGCTCGGGGTCGATCGGGCGTCACGCGCCGGGAGCGGGGAGCGGCTCGACGGGCGGGCGCCGGTTGTGCCAGTCCGTGGCGCGCTGATAGGCGTCCGCCACACGCAGCACGGTGGCCTCGTCGAAGGAGCGCCCGACGATCTGCAGCCCGACGGGGAGCCCCGCCGCCGTGAAGCCGCACGGGATCGAGGCGGCGGGATGCCCGGTGAGGTTGAAGGGCCGCGTGAAACGGATCAGGCTCGCGCGCACGGGGACCTTGGCATGCTCCACCGTCACCTCGTTCTGGCCCACCGACGTCGCCACGATCGGGGTGGTCGCGCAGAGCAGCACGTCGACCTGGCCGAGCGCGGCGTTGACCTCGTCGCGGAGCACGCCCCGTGCGCGCTGGCCCTTGAGATAGTCGCTCGCGTCCACGAACGCGCCCACGCGCAGCCGCTCGCGTACGTCCTCGCCGTAGTCCTGGGGCCGCTCGCGGAGCCAGGTCTCGTGGTAGGCATAGGCCTCCGGCGAAAGGACCGCGAACGAGGCGCCCGGCGCCAGCTGCGCCCCCGCGAGACTCACCTCCTGCGCGGACGCGCCGAGGCCCTCGAGAACCCGCACCGCCTCCTCCACCGCCTGGCGCAGGGCCAGCCCGGCGGATTCGAGGAAGAACGAGCGCAGCACGCCCACGCGCAGCCCCTTCACCTCGCCGGTGAGCGCGGCGGTGTAGTCGGGCACGGGCAGTACGCTCGTCGAGGGATCGCGCGGATCGTATCCCGCGATGGTGTTCAGCATGATCGCGCAGTCGGCGGCGCTCCGGCACATGGGCCCGACATGATCCATGGACCAGGCGAGCGGGAGCACGCCGGCGCGGCTCACCCGCCCGTAGGTGGGCTTGATCCCGCTGATCCCGCACAGCGCCGCCGGGATCCGGATGGAGCCGCCGGTGTCCGAGCCGAGCGTGCCCGCGCAGAGTCCCGCCGCCACCGCCGCGCCCGATCCCGACGAGGATCCGCCGCAGATGCGATGGGTGTTGGCGTCCCACGGGTTCCACGGCGTGCCGTAGTGTGGGTTAAGCCCCTCGGGGCCGAACGCGAACTCGTGCATGTTGAGCTTGCCGAGGATGATGGCGCCGGCGCCGGCGAGCCGGGTCACCACGGTGGCGTCCTCCTCGGGTACCCAGTCGGCGAGGATGCGCGAGCCGCCGGTGGTGCGGACGCCGCGGGTCATGTAGAGGTCCTTCAGGGCGAGCGGCACGCCGTGCAGCGCCCCCAGACGCTCGCCGGCCATCACCCCCGCCTCCGCCGCCTTCGCGGCGGCGAGAGCCGCGTCCGCGGACACGGTGATGAAGCTCCGTAGCTTCGAGTCGAGAGCGGCGATGCGGTCGAGATGCGCCTGCACGACCTCGACGGGCGAGAGCTCACGGCCCGCGATGGCACGCGCCAACGCGGCGATGGAGCGCCAGACGAGATCGCTCACGCGGTCCTCACAGCACGCGATAGACGCTGGTGGGCTCGGCGTCGCGCGCCAGCGCGCCGTCGAGCGTGGCGATCATGGCGCGGCCCGCCTCGACGAGGGGCAGCAGGCCGGCCAGCTCCGCGTCGGTGAGGGCGAGGCCGCGCGCCCGGGCGAGGACCCGCAGCGTCTCGAGGGTGAGCGGCTCCATGGCGGGGAGAATAGCGGGTCGTGACGAGATTGACAAGCACGCGAGCGCGGCGATAATGCGGGCCATGCCCGCCCCGCCCCCCGACGTTGCCGCGTGGATCTCACAGTTCGAGGCCGCCGTCCGTGCCCAGGATTTCCCGGCGGGCCGCGCCCTCTTCGCGCCCGACGCGGTCGCCTTCGGCACGTTCGCCGCCGCCGTCTCGGGGCTGGACAACATCGAGCGCGAGCAGTGGCGTCAGATCTGGCCGCGCATCCGCGACTTCACCCTCGAGGCGGGTGCCACCGTCCGCACGAGCGGCGACACCGCCTGGATCGCGGCGGGCTGGACCACGGAGGCCACCGCGCCGGACGGCCGGCCCTTCCGCCGCCCCGGCCGCGCCACCTTCGTGCTCGAGCGCCGCGCGGGCCGCTGGGTGGCCGTGCACAGTCACGTCTCGCTGATGCCGAGCCAGTCGGACGAGGTGCACGGGCGGCGATAAGGGGCAAGACACCACGTCGGGCGCCGAGAAGGGGTCAGTGGCGAGGCGCCGCCCGAAGGCCGCAGGTGAGGCGTAGTCTCTCTACGTTGAACCTGCGGTCGAGGGCGGCAACGAAGCCAATGGCCCCTTATCGGCGGCCGACCTGGCGGTAGCGGAAGCAGGAGACCATGTGGTCGTTGACCATGCCCGTCGCCTGCATGAACGCGTAGCAGATGGTCGGCCCCACGAAGCGAAAGCCCCGCGCGAGCAGATCCTTGCTCATCGCCACCGACTCCGGGGTGGAGGCGGGGGCGTCGCGGAGACGACGCCAGGCGTTGCGGCGGGGGCGGCCGCCCACGAAGCGCCAGATGTAGGCGTCGAACGAGCCGAACTCCTTCCGCACGGCGATGAACGCCTTCGCGTTGGCGATGGTGGCGGCGATCTTGAGCCGGTTGCGGACGATGCCGGCGTCGGCGAGGAGCCGCCGGACGTCGCGCGCGCCGTACTTCGCGATGCGGAGCGCGTTGAAGCGGTGGAAGGCCCGCCGATAGGCGGGGCGCTTGCGGAGGATGGTCTCCCACGAGAGCCCCGCCTGCGCGCCCTCGAGGACGAGCAGCTCGAATAGGCGCCGATCGTCGCGGAGGGGCACGCCCCACTCGCGATCGTGATAGGCGATCTCGGGCGCCTTGCGCGCCCACTCACAGCGCCGGAGCGCACGACGGCCGGCGGAGGCGGGCGTACGGCCCCGCCCCCGCCGGCCGGATGCGGCAGGCGTCACGCGGCCTAGCCGCGCTCCAGGATGTACAGGTGCTGCAGCATGTCGACGTAGATGTTGCCGTCCACCACGAACTCGCCCTGCTTGTTCTTCTCGAGCCCGGCCACCCACGGCTTCTTGGCGGCGTAGCGAAGGACCCAGGCCACCGGCACGTAGCCGACGTCGTTCTGCATGATCTCTTCCGCCTTCTTGTAGTGCTCGAGGCGCTTCTTGGGGTCGCGGGTGTCGCGCCCCGCCTCCAGCTCCTTGTCGAAGGCCTCGTTGACCCAGGCCTGCCGCTTGCCCGTGGTCTTCTTTCCGTAGAAGGTGTCGAAGTATTCGTTGTGCGGGTCCGGATAGTCCATGAACCAGCGGATCCACACGAACTGGAGATCCTGCTTCCAGAGGCGCTCGCGGAACACGCGCGGCTCAAGCACCTCGAGCTCCGTCTTCATGTTGAGGCTATCCAGCAGCACCGCCTGCACCGCCTCCGCGAGCGGCTTCGATCCCAGCCCCTCGTCGCGCATGCTGAGGGTGATCTTGGGCCAGTTCTTCCCGCCCTCGAACGGTGTGCCCTTGAGCTGCTCCATCGCCAGCTTCTTGTCGTACTTCTGGATTGACTTGGTCTTGGCGTCGTCGAGGGCACCCGGGAAGCCGGGCGGGATCATGGACCACGCCGGAATGGCGAGGCCCTGGCTCACCTTGACGATGTTCTCGCGGTCGATGGCGTGGGCCACCGCCTTGCGGACCTTCAAGTTGTCGAAGGGCGGCTTGGTCGTCTGCGGGAGCAGATACCAGGTGCCCGGGAAGGGATACTTGAACACGTCCTTCCCCGCCCGCGGGTCGTTGCGCAGCCGGTTGAGGTCGCCCGCCTGCAGCGCCGTCATGTCCAGCTCGTTGCCCTCGTACGGCAGTGCTCCTGACGCCACGGGGATGATGGGAACCACCACGCGGGTGATGTGGACGTTCTTGGCGCCGTAGTAGTAGGGGTTCTTCCGGAGCACGATCTGCTTGTTGTGCTCCCACGCCTCCACGGTGAAGGCGCCGTTGGAGACGATGTTGCCGGCCTCCGTCCACTTGTCGCCGTGCTTCTCGACCGCCCCGCGATGGGCGGGCAGGGCGGCGAGGTAGGCGGCGAGCACCGGGAAGTAGCCGCGCGGCCCCTCCAGCGTCACCTCGAGGGTCCAGTCGTCCTTGGCGACGACACCGACTTCCTTCGCGTCCGTCACCTGCTTCTTGTTGAACTTCTCACCGTTCTTGATGTCGTAGAGGAAGGAGGCGTAGGGGGCGGCACTGGCGGGATCGAGCTGGCGCTTCCACGACCACTCGAAGTCGCGGGCGGTCACCGGCGAGTTGTCCGACCAGCGGGAGTCCTTTCGCATCGTGAAGGTCCACACCGAGCCGTCCTTGTTGCTCTCGACCTTCGAGGCCATCCATGGCACCGCGACGAAGTCGGCGTTGAACACCATGAGCCCCGCGAAGAGTGCGGGCACGCCCGAGCAGTAGAGGTCCTTGTTGAAGTCGTGGCTGGAGGGGTCGTTCTGGAACCAGCCGCCCCCGCCGATGCGGAAGGTCTGGTCCTTGGCCAGCTTCTCGCCGGGCTTGGGCGTGGACGGCGTCGCCGCCTGCGCGGTGGTGGCGAAACCGAGCCCGCCGAAGGCGGCCATGGCGCCGACCACCTTCAGAAAGTCGCGCCGGCCGACGCCGATGGCGTCGAGGCGCGCGGCCATGAGGTCGATCTGCTCGTCAGGGATACGCATGTGGGTGCTCCTCCTTGGTTACTTCATCTTGGGGTCGAGCGCGTCGCGCACCCCGTCGCCGAAGAACGTGAATGAGAGCATAGTAACCGCGATGGCGATGGCGGGGAACACACAGAGATGCCAGTATGAGCGAAGGAACTGCTGGTTCTCGCCCACCATCTGACCCCAGGACGGCGTGGGCGGGTTGATGCCGACCCCGATGAACGACAGGGCGGCCTCGGTGAAGATGGCCTCGGGAATGCCGAACGTGATGGAGACGACGATCGGCGTCAGCGCGCTCGGCAGCACGTGGCGAGACATGATGCGCCAGAAGCCCGCGCCGAGGGCACGCGCGCCCTCCACAAACTCCTTTTCCTTGATGGACAGCACCTGCGCGCGCGTCTGTCGCGCGATGCCGACCCAACCGGTGAGCCCCAGGGCGATGAAGATATTCATGAGCCCCGCCCCCAGCATGGACATCACGAGGATGACGAAGAGGAGCCGGGGGAAGGCGTACATGACGTCCACGAAGCGGGTGAGAATCAGGTCGACGCGGCCGCCGAGATAGCCGGAGATGAGGCCGATGGGAACGCCGATCGCCACCACGATGACCTGGGCGCCCAGGCCCACGAGCATGGAGACGCGCGCGCCGTAGATGATGCGCGAGAGCTGATCCCGCCCGAGCTGATCCGTTCCGAGCGGGTACTCGCGCGAAGGGAACTCGTTGAGGCGCCCGAAGTTCGGCTTTGTGTACGAGAACGGTGCGAGGAAGTCGGCGAAGATCGCGATCAGGCACAGCAAGAGGACCGTGACGCCCCCCACCACCGCCAGCTTGTTGCGGAGGAGGCGTCGCCAGGCGTCGCGGTAGAGGCTCGTTCCGCGCGCCGCCGCCCTCGCGGGCAGCGCGGCGGGCGCCGCCCCACCCGGCGCGGGCAGGCTAGTATCGGATGCGCGGGTCGAGAGCGCCATAGAGGAGGTCCACCACCAGGTTCATGAGGGCGAGGAAGACCCCGTAGATGAGCACCACCGCCATGATCATCGGATAGTCGCGCCCGGTCATCGAGAGCACGAAGAAGCGGCCCATGCCCGGCACGCGGAAGATCGACTCCACGAAGAAGGATCCCGTCCCCACCGCCGCGAACATGGGGCCCAGGAGCGTCACCACCGGGATCAGCGCGTTCTTGAGCACGTGCCGCAGGATGACGGGCCGCTCCGCGAGACCTTTGGCCCGGGCGGTGCGCACGTAGTCGGAGCGGATGACCTCGATCATGCTCGAGCGCGTGAAGCGGGCGATGATGCCCATCGGCGCCAAGGCGAGGGTGATGGTCGGCAGCACCCATTGGCTCGGGGTGCCCCAGCCGCCGGTGGGGAACAGCGGGATCACGAACGAGAACAGGATGATGAAGAAGACCGCGAGCACGAAGTTGGGCACGCTCACGCCCAGCGTGGCCACGCTCACGGAGACGTAGTCCCACGATCGGTTCTGGTAGACGGCCGCGAGCACCCCGAGGGTGATGCCCCCCACGACGGCGAGGGCCAGCGCCATGCTCCCGAGGAAGAGCGAGATGGGGAACGTCTCCCGCATGATCTCGGTCACCGTGCGCGTCTTGTAGATGAACGACTGGCCGAAGTCGCCGCGGAGGGCCTTGCCGATGAAGATCCCGAACTGCTGCCAGAGGGGCTTGTCCAGCCCATAGGCCTCGGCGAGGTTCTTCTGCGCCTCCGGCGACAGCGGATTGGCGCCTTCGGCGACGGGATCGAGGGGGCTTCCCGGGGTGGCGTGCATCACGAGGAATGTGATGACGGCCATGGCCAGCAGGGTCGGAATCAACCACAGGAGGCGATACAGGATGTATCGGGTCAAATACCCCCCCGGAAGTGGGTGGCCGGCGCGGTCGCCGGCTAGCAGAACAGGTGCACGAAATATCCGGCACCCCCCGTGAGAAGTCAAGCAAAACGTGACCTCTGAGCGTACTTCGGAGGGTCCGAGCCAGCAGCCGCGGAGTGCTATTCTCGTCCCGGATGGCCATCGTCGCCCTCACCGTGCTCCCCGAGGGACGGACCCTCGATATCGAGGCGGGCACGAGCATTCTCGCCGCCGCCCATGCCGCCGGCATCGACATCACCGCCACGTGCGGAGGACGCGGCCGGTGCACGTCCTGCCGGGTGAAGTTCGCGGCGGGGTCCCCGCCTCCCGCGACCGTGATGGACGAGCTCCAGCTGGGCGCCGCGCTCGTGCGCGATGGATACCGCCTCTCCTGCCAGTGCCGGCCCGTGGAACCGGTGACGGTGGCGATCGCGCCCCCGCTGGACGAGCGGAGCTTCCAGATCCTCGGCGCCCAGCCCGCGGCAGACGCGCTCGATCGGGTGGTCATCGACGCGGGCGTGCGGAAGGAGATCGTCCAGGTCGCGCTGCCCGAAGGAGGAGCATCACCAGACCTCAGACCTGGAGGAGCTGCTGCGGGCGACCGGGCGCCGCGTCGAGGACGTGCCCACCGAGGTCGTCCGCGGGCTGCCCCAGGCGCTTCGCGAGCACGGCGGCGAGGTCACCATCGCCACGTGGGGCCGGCGCGTTCTTGCCGTGGAGCCCGGCGATACGGCAGCCCTCCGGTTCGGGATCGCCGTGGACATCGGCACCACCAGCGTCGTGTCCACCCTCATGGAGCTGGAATCGGGCGAGCAGCTCGCTTCCGTCTCGAGCCTCAATCCCCAGGCCGTGTTCGGCGCCGATCTCATGTCGCGGATCGCCTTCGCGCAGTTCAATCCCGGGCAACCTGCGCAAGCTCCAGACGCGGATCATCGGGCTCCTGAACCAGCACGTGGAGCAGCTCTGCACGGACTCGGGCGTGCTCGCGAAGTGGATCTACAAGGTGGTCGTCGTCGGCAACACGTGCATGCACCACATCCTGCTCGGCATCGATCCCACCCACGTGGGCCTGGCCCCCTACGCGCCGGTGATGCGGCATCCCCAGGAGCTGGCCGCCCGCGAGCTCTTCCTCAAGGTGAACGGCGAGGCGCGCGTGTGCCTGCTCCCCATCGTGGCGGGCTTCGTGGGCGCGGACGCGGTGGGCGTGGCCCTCGCCACCCGCATCGGCGAGACACCGGAGCTGCGCCTGGCGGTGGACATCGGGACCAACGGCGAGGTGCTTCTGGGGTCGCGCGAGCATCTCTGGGCCTGCTCGGCGCCCGCCGGCCCCGCGCTCGAGGGCGCCCAGCTCCGCTGCGGCATGCGCGGGGCGCTTGGCGCCATCGATCGGGTGTGGCTCGAAGGGGGCGATCTCCACTGGCACGCCATCGGCGACACCGCTGCCCAGGGCATCTGCGGCTCGGGCGTCATCGACGCGGTCGCCGCGCTTCTCGATGCCGGCGTCGTCGACTGGACGGGGCTTATCGACGTGGACGGCCGCGACCGGCTCCCCGCCCCGCTCGCCTCGCGCGTGGAGATGCGGGGCGAGGAGCGCCTGGTGATCCTCGCGCGGCCGGGCGAGCGCGGCGCCCGCGGAGAAATCGTCCTCACCCAGGACGACATCCGCCAGGTCCAGCTTTGCAAGGGCGCCATCGCCTCCGGCGCGGCCATGCTGCTCCGGGTGGCCGGGATCGGTCACGCCGAGCTCGCCGAGCTCATGCTCGCGGGCGGGTTCGGCAATTACCTCTCGATCCGCAGCGCGCTGCGCATCGGCCTCATCCCCGCGCTGCCCGAGGCGCGCATCCGCTACGTGGGCAATGCCGCCGCGCTGGGCGCCCAGCTCGCCCTCATGTCCGAAGGAGAGCGCGGGCGCGCGGAGACGCTGGCCCGGCGCATCGAGCACGTCTCGCTCGCCGCCCATCCCGACTTCCAGGACATCTTCGTCGACTGCATGAACTTCCCCCGTTCTCTCCCTCTCCCCTCAGGGGAGAGGGCAGGGTGAGGGCGCCATCGTGCTGAAAATCCCCCGCGGCCTCGTGGGCGCCACCGTGGGCCCGCTTACCCAGGAGATCGACGCGCGCTGGCTCATGGCCTACGCCGCCGGCCTCGGCGAGACGGATCCCGTCTATCTCGACACGCTTCGGCCCGGCGGCATCGCCGCGCATCCCTTGTTCCCGGTCTGCTACGAGTGGCCCCTCGCCGTCGAGAGCCGCGCGACGCAGCTCGGCGACGAGGTGGCGCTGCGCGGCGTGCACGCCACGCACGACCTCACGCTGCACCGCCCGGTGCGCGCGGGCGACCGCCTGACGACGACCGCTGCCGTGATCGCGGTGGCGCCGCGGCGCACGGGGGCCTATGTCCTCACCCGCTACGAGACGCGTGACGCACGCGGCGAGCGCGTGAGCACGACAGACTACGGCAGCGTGTATCTCGGCGTCGCCGGCGATCCCGAGGGCATTCCCCCCTCTCTCCCCTGGGGAAGAGGGCAGGGTGAGGGAGAGGCCGAGTGGACGGAGGAGATCCCCATCGCGTCCACTCTCGCCCACGTCTACACTGAGTGCGCGCGCATCTGGAACCCCATTCACACCGATCCGGAGGTGGCGAAGCGCGCGGGGCTTCCGCGGATCATCCTGCACGGCACCGCCACCCTGGCTCTGGCGATCTCGGCGACGCTGCGCCGCGCCGGGCAAGGCCCGGCGGGCGCGCGCGTCACGCGGGTCGCCTGCCGCTTCACCGGCATGGTGCCGCTCCCCTCGCGGCTGCTCGTTCACGGCCGGCGCGATCCGGGCTACGCCGGGCGGCCTGCGCTTCCGCGCGACGACGCCTGACGGCACTCGTGCCGTGGCCGAGGGCTACCTGGAGGCTTCATGACCAAGCTCGAGCGCGTGCAGGCGGCGATACGGCGGCAGCCGACCGATCGCGCGCCCTATGCCTTCTGGCGGCATTTCCCCGACGTGGACCGTAGTGCGGCGGCGCTGGCGCAGTCCACGCTCCGCTTTCACGAGCGCTACGATTCCGATTTCCTCAAGGTGACACCCACGGGCGGCTACGCCGTCGAGGACTGGGGCTGCGTGGAGTCCGACGAAGTCGCGCTCGACGGCCATCGCCCGTGCGCGAGCCACGGCGTGCGCGCCCCCGAGGACTGGAAGCGCATCCGCCCGCTCGCGATGGAGTCCACCGGCTGGGCCACCCACCTCGAGACCATCATCCGCTGCGTGGTGGACAAGCGCGCGGACTGCTCCACCGTGCCCACGGTGTTCAGCCCGCTCTCGCTCGCGCGCAAACTCTCCGGCGACCGCCTCGCGTACGACCTCAAGGAAAACCCCGCCGCGGTCACCGGCGCCCTCGAGGCCATCACCGAAACGATCCTCGCCTTCATGGAGGCGTGCTTCCGCGAGGGTTGCGAGGGCATCTTCTACTCCGTGCAGGCGGCGAGCACGGCCTTTCACACCGAGGAGGAGTACCTGCGCTTCGGCGAGCCCTATGACCGGCGCATCCTCGAGGCGGTGCGGTCCCGCTCGCGCCTCAGCATCCTGCACTGCCACGGCGAGCGGCTCATGTTCGACCGCCTCGCCGCCCTGCCCGCCGATGTGTGGAACTGGGACGATCGCCGCGCCGGCCCGCCGCTGGCGGCCGGCCAGGCGCGCGTCCCCGGGGCCGTGTGCGGGGGGCTCGACCAGTGGCACACGCTCAAAGACGGGCCCCCGGAGCGAGCAGAGGCCGAGGCGCGCGAGGCCGTCACGCAAACGGGGGGCCGCGGGATCATTCTCGGCGCGGGCTGCGTGCTTCTTCCCAACACGTCCGATGCCACGCTGGTCGGCTTGGTGAAGGCGCTGGGCGGCCGGCCCCGGCTGGGCCTCATCCGGCCCCAGTAGCCCGGCTTGCTCCGCGTCATCGTCCTCCTCGCCGTCCTCGCCGCGGGCTATCTGGCCTACGCGCACCTGCGAAGGCACGCCGAGTTCAAGCGGTACACCGCGTACTGCCACCTGCAGGAGATCCTCGTGCGGATGGGCGAGGAGGTCACCCGCGGGCGCATCATCGGGCACATGGGCATGAGCGGGAACGCGGTGGGGATCTCCCACGTGCACCTCGAGCTCTGCACGAGCGCCTGCCGATCCCACGCCGACGGCGACCTCACCGGCACCGCCGACCCCCCTGAAGCTCAGCGCCGGGTGCTTCGATCCCCAGAAGGCCTATCCGCTGGGGCGGCTGGCCCTCACCTATCCCGTCCCATGCGGCGGGGTTTATCGCGAGTGATGAACGCGCGCATGCGCCGGGCGATGGGAGCGCTGCTCCTGCTGGCGTGCCTCACGGGCTGTAGCCCGGGGGCCAAGCCCGTGCTCGCCGCGGCCGCCAAGGGCGACAACGACGCCGTGAGGGAGCTGCTCGCGAAGGGCGCCAAGCCCGGCCGTGCGGGCGCGGAGGGCATGACGCCGCTCATGGTCGCCGCCCAGCACGGCCATGCCGAGGTCGCGCGGACGCTCGTCGATGCGGGCGCGGACGTCAACGCCAAGCGGTCGGGGCCGGAGCGCGGACGCACCGCGCTGATCGACGCGGCGTGGAGCGGTCGCACCGAGATCGTGCGCCAGCTCCTCGCCAAGCGCGCCGAGCCCAACGCGAAGGCGGAGGACGGCGCCACCGCGCTGACGGGAGCCGCGCTGCGAGGCTACACGGAGATCGTGCGGCTCCTTCTCGTCGCCAAGGCGGATCCGAACGCGCGGGCCGACGACGGACGCGCGCCGTTGCACGAGGCGGCCAAGGAGGGCCACGGGCCGGAGGTCGAGGCGCTCCTGCGCCGGGGCGCCGACCCAAACGCGACCAATGAAGCCGGCGTGACGCCGCTCATGCTTGCCGCCTTCGGGGGCCACGCCGAGGTCGCTTCCATGCTCCTCGCCTGGGGCGCCGACGTGAATCGCACCTCGCGCTCCGGCTCCACCGCCCTCCGCGACGCCCGCTCCCGAGGCCATGCCGCCCTCGTCGATCTCCTCCAACAGGTCGGCGCCAAAGACTAGCCGGGCGGCTTATCGGCGCCCGGCGCCGCTACTTCGCAACGTTGAACCGGAAGTGGCAGATCTCCCCGTCCTCGACCACGTACTCCTTGCCCTCGAGCCGGAACTGCCCCCGCTCGCGCACCGTCGCCATCGAGCCCTCGGCGGCGAGCAGCTCGTCGTAGCCCACCACCTCCGCGCGGATGAAACCGCGGGCGATGTCGGAGTGGATGGCGCCGGCCGCGTCCTGAGCGCGGGTGCCGCGGGGCACCGGCCAGGCGCGCACCTCGTCGTCGCCGACCGTGAAGAACGAGATGAGCCCGAGGAGCGCGTAGCAATCGGTGAGCACGCGGCGGATCGCGGGCTCGGCGAGGCCGAGATCGGCGAGGAAGGCCGCCTGCTCCTCTCCCGCAAGCTGCGCCACTTCCGCCTCGATGATCACCGACACCCAGCCGACGCGCGTGCCCGGGCGGCCGGCGAGCCCGCCCAGCCCGAAGCTCTCCACCACGGTGGCGCCCCGCGCCACTTCCTTCTCGTCCAGGTTGAGGCAGTGCAGGATGGGCTTCTGCGAGAGGAAGGTGAACCCGCGGATGAGCTTGGCCTCGTCGTCCGACAGCGGCACCGCGCGCAGCGGGGTCTCCCCTTCGAGCTCGGGCTTCAGGCGCTGCAGCACCGCCTGCTCCTTCTGCTCGAGCGGGTTGGGCTTCTTCTTCAGCGAGGCCTCGAGACGCTCGAGCCGCCGCTCCACGACCTCGAGGTCGGCGAGGATTAGCTCGGTCTCGAGATCCGCGATGTCGCCGCGGGGCGAGGCGGGCGCACCCGTCGCGTCGGGAAAGGCTCGCACCACGTGCAGCAGCGCATCCGCGTTGCGGAATTCCTTGGCGTCAAGCCCGCCGCGCTCGCCCTTGGTGATGCCGGCGAGGTCCACCACCTCGAACGAGGCAAACGTCGTCTTCTTCGGTGTGAAGAGCGCAGTGAGCCGGTCCACCCGCGGGTCCGGCACGCGCGCCATGCCCACGTGCATCTCGCCGCGAGTCGCGCCGAAGGATGAGGTGGCCACGCTCTGGCCGGTGAGGAGATTGAACAGCGACGTCTTGCCGCTCTTGGGAAGTCCGACGAGCCCGATCTTCATGGAGGCTCATGCTACCATGACGCCCCGTGACGTCCCTCCGCTCCCTCGACGCCAGGGGCGCGCTCATCTCGCTTCTCCTCGCCGCTCTGTGGGCCGGCAATCCCATCGCGGTCAAGGTCGCGGTCGCCGACGCGCCGCCGCTGCGTCTGGCGTGGATGCGCTTCCTCATCGGCGGGCTCACCATTCTCGCCTACGCCCTGTGGACGCGACGGGCCCGCCTCTTCACCGTGCGCCGGAGCGAGTGGCGCGTGATCTGGTCGGTGGGCCTCCTCTTCGCGGTTCAGGTGGGGCTGATGAACCACGGCATCGCGCTGACGTCCGCCGCGCACAGCACGGTGCTCCTCAACGCCTATGCCGTCCACACCGTGCTGCTCGCCCACTTCTTCATCCCCGGCGACCGCCTCAGGGCCTCGACGCTGATCGGCGTGCTCGTGGCCTATGCCGGCATCGTCGTGCTCTTCGCCCGCGACTTCTCGCTCGACGGGGATACGCTGCTCGGCGATCTCGTGGTCTCGGCGAGCGCGCTGCTCCTGGGCGAGCGCATCGTCTACATGGCCCGCGCGCTACAGCGGATCGACCCCATCAAGCTCCTCGTCTGGCAATCGGCCATCGGCACCGCATGCTTCGTGGCGGCGAGCCTGATATGGGAGAGCGACACCCCGACGCGCTACACGCCCACGCTAGCCGCCTCGCTCTTCTACCAGGGGGTGGTGGTGGCGGGCTTCAACTTCCTCGTCAACACCTGGCTGCTCCAGATCTACCGGCCGAGCGTGCTCGCCCCGCCCGTGCTGACCACCCCGATCTTCGGGCTGCTCATCGCCCGGCTCGTCACCGGCGATCCCCTGACACCCGTGCTGCTTCTGTCCGGCGTCATGGTGGCGCTGGGGATCGGCATCACCACGTGGCCCCGCCGCGCCCGCCTTCCTTGACCGGCCACGCCGGCGCGGGGTAGCCTCGATCCATGCCGACCCAGCCGTCCAAGCGCCTCGAGGTGGTGCCGAACCCGCATCCCGACCGCGACTACGAGATCGCGCTCGAGATCCCCGAGTTCACCTGCCTCTGCCCCATGACGGGCCAGCCCGACTTCGCCACGTTTCGCGTCCGCTACGTGCCCGACCAGCAAATCCTCGAGCTCAAATCCATCAAGCTCTATGTGTGGTCGTACCGGAACGAGGGGGCCTTCCACGAGGACGTGACCAACCGCATCCTCGACGACTTCGTCGCCGCGGCCCGCCCGCGCTGGCTGGAGGTCGTGGGGGACTGGAACGTGCGCGGCGGCATCAAGACGGTGGTACGCGTCGCGCACGGCAAGCGGCCGGAGATCTAGCCGCCCTTCAGCCCGCGAGGGACAGCAGCACCACCCCCGCCAGCATCACCAGCGCTCCCGGCGCGATGTCGCGGACCTTCTGTCTCTCGCCGAAGACGATCGACGCCGATCCCCATGGCGAAAAGGATCTCGACCTGCTTCACCGCCTCCACGTAGGAGGACAGCGTCATGAGATACGCGGTTCCCTGGGTCACCGTGGTCAGGGCGGCGAAGAGGCCGAAGCTCACGAAGGCCTTCCAGTGGCGCGGCACCTCGGCGAAGCGCTTCCGCGACGTCCCCAGCACGATGGGCGTCACGAGCAGGCTCGCGGCGAGATAGCCGCCCAGCGTGCCCATGTATGGGTCCGAGCACTGCATGGCCCACTTGATGGTGACCACCGAGGGCGCATAGAAGAGGGCGGCGAGCAGCGTGTAGCGCAGACCCCGGTCGGTGAAGAGCACGGCGAAGGGGGCCCACCAGGCGATGTGGGCGCGGTTCACGTTGAGGAGGTAGACGCCCGACATGCTGATGAGGATGCCTGCGATGCCCAGCGCACTCGGCGTCTCGCGGAGGGTGAGATAGCCGAGGACGACGAGGATGAGGAGGCTCACCTTCCAGAGCGCGGTCACCATCGAGATCTGCCCGAGCTTGAGCGCCTTCGAGAGCGCCATCGTCGAGATGGTCTGGGACACCGCGAAGGCGAGGCACGCGGGCACGAAGCCGGGCTGGAGGGTGGGCACGCCGCGCCACGCGACGAAGGCGGCGGCAAAGGGAAGGAGGAAGGTGAAGCGGCCCCAGACGTTGATGTACTCGTCGAGGCTGTCGCCCAGCCGCTTCATCACCGTGTTCCGCAGCACCTGGCAGAGCGCGGCGACGAGGGCCAGAACAAACCACATGCGGCGGAGTCTACACGAGCACGCCCAGCGGGCCTCCCCCTTTCGGCGCGAAGCCCGGGAACAGTGGCGCCGCCGGCGGCACCCCGAGGTGGCGCTGGGCGACCTCGGCGAAAAGCTCGCGGAAGTCCGTGGTCACCGCGAGGTCACGGCCCTCGAAGAGCTGCTCGCGGCGCAGGCCCGGCCAGCGCCCGTGCACGCGGCCGCCACGCACGGCGCCGCCGAGCACGAGCATCGCGGTGCCGTGGCCGTGGTCCGTCCCGCGATTGCCGTTCTCGCGCACCGTCCGCCCGAACTCGGACATGGTGAGCACCACGACGTCCTCCATGCGGTCGCCGAGGTCGCGGTCGAGGGCAGCCAGACCCTGGGCGAAATCGGTCAGCCGATTCGCGAGCTGGCCGCGCTCGTTGCCCTGGCCGGCGTGGGTGTCCCACCCGCCCACGTCGGCGAAGGCCACCTCGAGGCCGACGTCGGCCCGGACGAGCTGGGCGATCTGCCGGAGGCTCTCGCCGAAGCGGCTGCGCGGGTATTGGGCGCCGTTGGCGGGCGCCAGCCGCTGGGGGCCAGCCGCTCGCAGCATCTTCACCGCCTCGAAGGTCTCGCGCCCGGTGCCGTAGAGAAGGTCGCGCACGCCCTGCTCGTAGAGGGACTCGAAGCCGCGCCGCGGATCCACCTGCCCCGGCATCGCCGGGCCCGCCTCGCCCTTCACGTCGAAATCGGCGATGCGCCCCATCGCGACCGCACCCGCCGCGCCGCGCAGGATGCGTGGGAGCTGCGGCCCCATCGCCACCGCCCGGAAGGGCGAGGCGCTCCCGCGCGGGGTCGCCTGGATGCCGCGCGCGAGCCAGCCGTCGGGCGTGTTCTTCCGCCCCGGCGTGCCCGACTCCATGTAGTCCTGCGCGTCGAAGTGCGAGCGCGTGGTGTCGGGTGATCCGCACGCATGCACCACCGCGAGGCGTCGCGCGGCCCACAGCGGGCGGAGCGGCGACAGCGTGGGGTGAAGGCCGAAGAAGCCGTCGAGGTCCAGGGTGGTGTCGCTCCGCCCGGCCACCGGCCGGGCGACGGCGATGCTGCCGCGCGCCGCGTAGTACTCGGGATCGCCGTGGGGCACGACCATGCTGAGCCCGTCCACCGCGCCGCGCTGGAAGACGGCGATCAGCACCTTGGGCCGCGCCGGGCTCCCCTGCGCGTGGACCGCGCGGACGAGAAAGCGGGGAATGCCCGCGAGGCCGATGCCGAAGAGGCCCAGCGCCCCGCCCTTCATGAAGGCCCGTCGCGTGCAGGCGTGCATGCTATCGCCTCTGGAACTCGGGGGAGCCCAGGACGAGCGCGGCCAGCTTCTCGACGTCGGTGTTGCGGGGCCCTCGGTCGTCGGTGGTGGCGCGGACGATCTCGGGGCTGTCGAGATGCGCGCTCGAGTACCTGCCGCGTCCTTGCCGACGCCTCACCGTGGAGCAGGGTGGCAATGATCGCGATCGAGCACCGCCGCCGGCTTCGTGCGGTCCACGTCGCCGAGGGAGCGGGCGAGGTCCACGCGGACGCCGGTAACCCGACCCTGCGAGAGCGCGAGGGCGAAGTTCATGCGGGCCAGCAGCGCCCCCGTGTTCACCCAGGCCGCGGCCACGTCGGCGTAGCCCGTGGGGGGCGCCGACTCGTAGGGCGGCGCGCCCAGCGTGGCGACCTGTCGCGCGAGGGCGAGGCCGCCGCCGGCGGCGGGAGCGCGGGCGGCGCCGTTCGGGGACGCGGGCGGATCCAACTGGCCATCAAGCGCGCGGACGGCGCTCGCTACCACTTCAAGTGGAGTCTTTGTCTTTGCCCTGTAAGTATCCGCCGATACAAACTCAGGAGCCGTAAAGATCGTCACCAAAACCGCTCGGATGTCGCCGTCCGTCGCTCGGAACGTCCGTGTCGCCCGGTCGACCAGCGCCGACGGCGGATCATCCGACACGAAGCGGCGCGCGAGCTTGGTTGAGATGAACCGCGCCGTGGAGGGATGCCGCGCCAGGAGATCGATCACGGCGAGGCCATCCTCCTGCCCGCCCCCCGCCATGATCACGGTGCCGAGCACCTGCTTCGCTCGCCGGTCATGCGCGGCCGGACGGAAGAGGAAGACTCCGCCCTGCTGGAGCCGGTCGATGGTCCAGCCCGTGAAGCAGCGCGCCACCTCGACCACGTCCTGTTGGGTGTAACCCCCGTCCACGCCCAGCGTGTGCAGCTCCATCAGCTCGCGGGCGTAGTTCTCGTTGAGCCCCCGGCGGCCGCGCCCCGGCACCATCAGGTCGTCCCGCGTGCTCAGCCAGTTGTCCAGGTAGAAGAGCATGGCGGGATGCTGCGCGCTGGCGACGACGAGGTCGCGGAAGCGGCCCATCGCATGCGGCCGGATCGCCTCGCGCTCATAGGCGGGCGTGTTCCACCGGGTCGCGCCCTTGAGCGCATAGACGTTGAAGTGGTTGAACCAGAAATCCACCATCACCTCCTGGAGCTGACGCTCGGAGACGATGGCGCGGGTGAGCTTGCCCGCCTGGAGCTGGGCGTTGATGACGGACGGGCGCCGTGCGGGCGGAAACATCTCCCGGATCTCCTCCGGCGTCAACTCCCCGGCCTGGAGTCGCTGCAGGTTCCGGAGGTTCGGCGGCGGGTACTCGCGATAGATGTCGGCCGCGCTCATCGTGAGCACGGGAAACGGGGCCAGCGCCGCCTCCAGCGCGCCGTCGGGGATTCGCTCGGGCTCGAGCTGACGCTCGATCCAGCGGTTGAGGCCCATGCCCTTGACGCGCTCGACGTCGCCCGGGCGGGCGCCATAGCCCAGGCGATTGAGCACGTGGACGATCTGCTGCTCCTCGGTGAGCGGCGAGCGGGCCAGGACGACGCGGTAGCGGGAGGGCGGCTCGAGCGGCGCGGACACGGAGCGGGACGCGGACGGCCCCGCCGAGCACCCGGCAAGGACCATCAGAGCCAGGAGGCCCGGCAGCGCGGGGGACAGCGGCCGAAGTCGTCGCATGGGTGGCGCCCTTGGGCTATGACGCTACCCTGTATCTTATTGTTTACACCGCCCCAATGTCACCTCCGGTATTCGCCCGTCTCAAAGGAATCCATAGGATGACCAGCCGCCGTCCACCGTGAGCACCTCGCCGGTGATGAAGGCGGCGCCCGATCCCGCGAGGAAGATGACCGCCTCCGAGACCTCCTCGATGGCCCCCAGCCGGCGCATGGGAGTGCGCCCGGCCAGCTTGCCGAAGTCGAGCAGGCCGCGGGAGGAGAGCCCGCGCGTGAAGTCCGTCTCCACGTAGCCGGGGGCGACGGCGTTGACGCGCACCCCCCGCTCCGCCCACTCGATCGCCATGACCTTCGTCATCATGTTGACGCCGGCCTTGGACACACAGTACGCGAGCCGCTCGGGCGCGGGCACGCTGCCGAACATGCTGCTCACGTTGACGATGCTGCCGCTGCCCCGCGCGAGCATGCCACGCCCCACCTCCTGGCTCAGCAGGAGATAGGCAGTCAGGTTGAGCTCGAGCGTCTGGCGATAGTCGGCCTCAGGCAGGGCCTCGGAGGGCGCCACGCGAGGCTGGCCCGCGTTGTTCACGAGGATATCGGGCGGGCCGCCGAACGCGGCGGCCGCCTCCCGGGCGAGGCGGCGCACCTCGTCGGAGCGGGAAAGGTCCGCGGCGACGGGACGCGCCGCCGGCCCCAGCGCGCGCGCCTCGCGCGCGCAATCCTCGGCGCTGCGCGAGTTGATCATGACGCGCGCGCCCTCCTCCACGAATGCACGGGCGATGCCGAGCCCGATGCCCTTGGTGGAGCCGGTGACGATGGCGGTCTTCCCGGCGAGCCGGGCCGCCATTCAGCGCTTGACGCTCTTGAAGAACTCGAGGAGGGCGCCGTTCAGGCGCGCGGCTTCCTCGATGAAGAAGGCGTGCGCGCCGGGCAGCATGCGCAGGCGCGACCCGGGAATCAGCTCGGCGAGTTCGCGGGAGAAGGCGGGCGGGGTGAGGATGTCCTCCTTGCCGACCAGCACCTGAGTAGGCGCCTTGATCCGCTTGATCTCCTTGATTCGCGTCCCGTTCCAGGCGATCAGCCCCTCCCCCTGGCGGGCGAGCCCCTCCGGCCGCGTCGGGTGCGGATACGCCAGGCTCCGCTTGAGCGCCTCGCCGACCGCCGCCGCGTCGGCCAGAAAGGGCGGCGAGTAGATCAGCGGAAAGAGCAGGTGACGGAACCGGTCTTCGAGCGAGATCAGCGGCGTGAGCGCCATCCATGCGCGAATGATCTGGATGAAGCGCCCGTCACCCCGCGCCCAGCTACAACAGATGGACAGGCTCCGCACCCGCTTGGCATGGCGGATGGCCAACTCCATGGCGATGGTGCCGCCCATGGAGGCGCCGACCACGTGCGCACGCGCCACGCCCAGATGGTCGAGGAGCGCGGCGGCGTCATCGGCGAGCAGCGCGGTGGGATAGGCGGGCAGGTCCGGCACGTCCGACTCCCCCACCCCACGGTTGTCCAGCGTGATCACCTGGTAGCGCGCGGAAAGATCCTTGACCTGGAGCAGCCAGCCGACGGCGGCGCCGCCCAGGCCGCTCACGAGCAGGACAGGATCGCCCTGGCCGTACACCTCGTAGTGGATGCGGATCCCGTTCAGCGTGGCGTAGGGCATGGGCCGGTCTCCGTATAGGCTCGGCGGTCAGGGAATGACGGCGACCTTGATGGACTCGGGCGCGCGGTGGGCCTGGAAGGCCTGGAGCGCGTCGGCGAGCGGGAAGCGGTGCGTGAGCAGGCGCTCGGTGCGCACCTTGCCGTCGGCGAGGAGGCGGATCGCCTCGGGGAACTCGGTCTGATAGATCATCGAGCCCAGGACAGACAGCTCCCGCCGCACGACCCAGAAGAACTCCACGGACGAGGGCGCGTGTGGCAGCCCGGTGAGCACGATACGCCCTCCCGGGCGCGCGAGCTCGATGGCCTGGCCAACCGCCTCCGGCGTCCCCGCAGTCTCGATGACGAGGTCGACGCCCTCGCGGCCGGACAGCGCGCGCGCCGCCGCGGCGGGCGTGGCGGCGGGCACGGTGGCGGTGGACGCCGCAACCGCATCGGCGCCGACCGCGCGGGCCACGTCCAGCCGCGCCTCGGTTCGCCCCACCGCCAGCACCGACACGCCGCGCGCCTTCAGCACCTGCACGCCGAGGAGGCCGAGGGTGCCGACGCCGAGCACGGCCGCCGTCTCGCCGGGCTGAACCGCTGCGCGTCCGACCGCCCGCGTCACCACCGCCAGCGGCTCGGCGAGCAGGAGCTGATCGTCGGACAGCTCGCGCGGCGCCGGCCAGCACACCCGCGCGGGGAGACACGCCTGCTCGGCGAGCCCCCCGTTCACGTCGATGCCCACCGCGGTGCGCGCCAGGCAGAGGTTGCGGTTGCCCTCGCGGCAGAGCGGGCAGGCGCCGCACGAATAGTTGGGCTCCACCGCCACCTTCTCGCCGACGCGGATATTGCTCACGCCCGCGCCGACGCCGAGCACCTCGCCGATGAACTCGTGCCCCATCACCAGCGGATACGTCACCGGGCGCTCGCCCGTCCAGATGCGGTAGTCGGTGCCGCAGAGGCCGACGGCGCGCACGCGCACCACCGCCTCGCCGGGGCCGGGCGAGAGATCCGGGAGGGGCTCCACGCGAAGATCGCGGGGGCCGTGGAGGACGGCGGCGCGCATGGCGCGTATCGTAGCAGAAGACTCCGTGCTAAATTGACCGTGGAATCGCGCATGACGAGCCCCACGTCCTCGCCCTTCGTGAAGGACCAGCAGCCGGCGTCGGTGCCGATCTGGCGCGAGGCGCTCGCGGGGCTGGACTGGTTCTCCCTACGGGCCTCACCCGTCTTCTACGGCTGCGACGTCGCGCGCGGCGACGGCGCCGCGGTCGTTCTGGTCCCCGGCTTTCTCGCCAGCGACTGGTACCTCTTCGAGATTCACGCCTGGCTCAGCCGGATCGGCTACCGGGCCGAGCTCTCGCGCGTCGGCCGCAACGCGGAGTGCCTCGATATCATCGCCGACCGCCTCTTCGTCACCATCGAGGCGGCGCGCGCGGCTACGGGCCGACCCGTGCACCTGGTCGGGCACAGCCTCGGCGGCCTGCTGGCGCGCTCGGCGGCGGCGCGGCGCCCGGACCTGATCGCGTCGGTGGCCACGCTGGGCTCGCCCTTCCGCGGCGTCCGTGGCCACCCGCTGGTCCTCTTCGCCTCGGATCGCGTGCGTGCCCGCCTCACCCGGTCGGGCGAGCGGCCGAATTGCTACACCGGCTACTGCGCCTGCCCGGCCGTCGCCGGCCTCGCGGGATCGTTCCCCGCCTCGGTCCCGCAGATCGCGGTGTACACGAAGTCGGACGGCATCGTGGACTGGCGCTACTGCCTCAATGGCGATCCCGCCACGGACTTCGAGGTGACGGGCACGCATATCGGACTCGTCGTGAATCCCGCCGTGTATCGCATCCTCGCCGCGCATCTCGCGGCGGCGGGGCGGCCCGCCTCGCCCGCCGGAACCCGCGCGTAGGGCGCCCGGCGGTGCCGGCGCGCGAGTTCAATCGCCGTCTCACCTCCGTCGACGCGACCTTCCTCTACACCGAGAAGTCGACGCTGCCCATGCACGTGGGCGGCTGCATGGTCTACGACGGCCACCTCTCGCTGGACGCCCTCGTGGCCGCGCTGAGCGCGCGCCTGCACCTGCTGCCGCGCTATCGGCAGAAGGTGGTGTTCCCCCCGTTCGGGATCGCCCACCCCACCTGGGAGGACGATCCGGCCTTCGACATCCGCAACCATGCCGCCGAGATCACCCTGCCGCCGCCGGGCAATGAGCGCGAGCTGTCAGAGGCGGGCGGGCGCGCCTTCGCGGGCATGCTGGACCGCGACCATCCCCTCTGGAAGCTGATCGTGGTGCACGGCCGCGAGGACGGGAACACCGCGGTGATCTGGAAGATCCACCACGCCATGATCGACGGCGTGTCCGGCGTGGACCTCACCATGGTCCTCCACGACCTCAAGCCGGATGCCGCGCCGCCGGATCCGCCCGCCGCCGCGTGGACGCCCCAGCCCGTGCCCGACCCCCTGACGCTGCTCCAGGACTCGGTGCGGGACCGGCTCACGGAGGTGGCCCGCCTCGCCACCGACGAGGCGTTCCGCCTGCTCCGGCCCACGGAGGTGGAGGCGCGCGTGCGACAGCTCGCGAGCGCGCTCACGTCCTCCGCTCCGAACGTCCTCCGTCCCGCGCCGCGCGTGCCGTTCAACGGCACCATCGGCCCCGAGCGCCGCTTCGGCTGGGCGCAGTTCTCGTTCGGCGACTTCCGGCGCGTGAAGTCGGTGCTCGGGGGCACCGTGAACGACGTGGTGCTGGCGGTGATCGCGGGTGGGCTCGGCCGTTACCTGCGCGCGCTCGGTCTTCCCACCGAGGGCGTCGAGCTGCGCGCCATGTGTCCCGTGAGCATGCGGCGGCCCGATCAGCGGGGCGCGCTGGGGAATCTCGTCTCCATGATCTTCGCGCCGCTCTACGTCGGGATCCTCGACCCCGTGGCCCGGCTCACCGCCGAGCGGGAGGCGATGGAGCGTCTGAAGAATCAGGATCAGGCTGGCGGACTCTACGAGATGACCAGCCTGCTGGAGCAAGTCCCGCCGGCGATCGCCGCGGTGGCAGGACAGCTGTCGCTGCCGAACACGCTGCTCAACACCGTCTCGACCAATGTGCCGGGACCCCAGATCCCGCTGTTCCTATCCGGTCGCCGGCTCATCGGCTGGTACCCGCTGCTACCCCTCGCGGGCGACGTGGGTCTCTGCAACGCCATCCTTACCTACGACCAGCGCCTCACAATCGGCGTCACCACCGAACCAAGACTAGTGCCGGACGTCTGGCTCTACGTGGAATGCCTCAAGGCCTCTTTCGCCGAGCTACGCGAAGCGGCCGGACGCGCAGATGGTGCGCGCGAGAAGGTTGTGGCGGAGCCTATGCTGATCGGGGACCGGCTGGGCGCCGGTCCCCGACCGCATTCTAGCTAGCGCGAATAGATCTCGCGCATCCGGTTGACGTAGGTGTTACCGGCGCCCTCGATCTCCTTCGTCGTGCGCTCTGCGTACGCCTGGAAATGCTCGGCATTGCGCGCGACGATCTGGGCATTGCTCTCCATGAGCCGGGTGGCCCGCTGAGCCCCATCGGCGAACGCCTGCAGGCCCTTGCGGTACCAGGCGAGCGGGTCGCGGCGCAGCTCGTCGAACATGTCGGCCTGGGGAAGGCCCGGCAGCGTGACCTCGCGCGCGGCCTCGAGGGCCGCGGCCTGCAGCTGGAGGTAGGTCTTGATGCCCTCGCGAGCGGTCGCGGAGCCGAGCTCCACGAGCTCGCCGATCACGCGCTCGTTGGCCTGAGCATAGGCGGATACGGAGTCGAGGATCTTGTCCTTCACGGTGCTCGGGGTCTGCATGCGCTTCTCCTTCTCTTCTCCGGCTTCGCCGGCTTGGGGTTAGGACCCGGTCGGTCCCCTAATCGTCACGCGTAGACTAACACACTGCGTCATGACGTCAAGCTAAAATTAACGCATAGCATCATACATAACTATAGTATTGATATTACGTTGAATACTCGGAGGCCCCGGCAGCGCAGGCTGGCCCTGATTGTCCTCCTCCTGGCGGTCGGGCTCGCCATCGCCTCCTTCCCCTTCCGTGCCTCCTGGTGGGGCGGATGGATACTGGCCATCGCCGAGGCCGGCATTGTCGGGGGCCTCGCCGACTGGTTCGCCGTCACCGCGATATTCCGCCGGCCCCTCGGGCTACCCATTCCGCACACCGCGTTGATCCCGGCCAACTGGGAGCTGATGGCGACGCGCGTAGGCAGCATGGTCGGCGACCGCGTGCTGACCAAGGACTACGTCACCCACGAGGTGGCGCGGTTCGACATCGCCGACTTGCTCGCCCGCGCCGCCGACCGCGTGAAGCCCGAGGAGCTCGAGGCAGGCGTGCGCCGCGTCGCCCGCTGGATCGCCGATCAGCTGTCGCCCGCCGCCACGGCCGACATCGTCGGCTGGACGCGCCGGCTGGTTCTCGAGCAGCCGGTGGCCCCGATGCTCGCGCGAGCCATCGAGATCGCGCGGCGGCAGGGGTGGGATCAGCGCGCCATCGAGGCGCTGGCGGGGGCACTGGCCGACGCGCTGGACCGTCCGGACTTCCGCGCCGCGGTGGGCGATCTCGTGGACGAGGTGCTCCAGAGCTACCGCGAGAGGATGGGCACCTACCCGCGCCTGCTCCTCGGGCTGGCCGACGCCTTCGGCCTGATCAACCGAGACCGGCTCGTCGGCGCCCTTCACGGCGCGGTTCGCAAGGTGGCCGCCGATCCCGACGATCCGATGCGCCGGCGGCTGGGCGAGGTGATCGGGGGGCTCCCGGAGCGGCTGCGCTCCGATGCGGAGCTGTCCGCTCGAGTGGAGGCGGCGAAGACGGAGCTGGTCACCAGCGCGGAGGTGACGCGCCTGATCGAGGACGCCGCCGAGGGCCTGCGGCGCGCGCTCGTGACCGACCTCGCCGCCGAGCGCTCCGAGACGGTGGCGTGGATCGCCGCCCAGCTCGACGGCCTGCGGCGTCAGCTCGCCACCGACGAGGCGCTACGCCAGGCGCTGGACCGCTGGATCAAGGTGCGCGTGACGAGCCTCATCGAGCGCTATCACGATCGCATCGCGCAATTCATCGAGCGCGGCGTCCACGCGCTGGGAGCCGAGGGCGCAGTGCGCCTGATCGAGGAGCACGCGGGCGACGACCTCCAGTACATCCGCGTGAACGGCACCGTGGTCGGCGGGCTCGCCGGCGGCGCCCTCTACGCGATCCACCTTCTGCTGCGCCTGCTGTGACGGCGTGCCGCGACATGCCGGACGGTACGGTCGCGTCGATTGGGCTATTCTCGGCCTGACATGCCCGACATCTACACCACGGTCACGGAAGCGCCGCCGCAGATCCTCGCGGGCCTGATGGCGGCGCTCGAGCTTCGCGCGGCCGACCCGCAGCAGCGCGCGATGCTCCAGGCGTACCTGTCCGACGCGACGCTCCCCCCGCGCGCCCGGGTCCTGGGCTGCGGCACGGGGCGGTCACTCGCGTGCTTGCCGCGTGGCCGGGCGTGGCCTAGGCGGTCGGGGTGGATCCCTCGCCGGTGTTCGTAGCGAGGGCCCGCGACCTGGCCGGCGGTCTCGGCGGCGTCACGTTCAAGGGGGCGGACGCGCGGGCCCTCCCGCTCGGCGACCACTCCCTGGATGCGGTCGTGTTCCACACCACGCTGTGTCACGTGCCGGATCCCGACGTGGCCCTGCGCGAGGCGGTGCGGGTGCTCCGGCCCCGCGGATACCTCATGGTATTCGACGGCGACTACGCCACCGCGACCCTGGCCACACGGGCGGGAGACCCGCTGAACGTCTGCGCCGACGCGTTTCGGGAGCACTTCGTCCACGACCCATGGCTCGTCCGGCGCCTGCCAGCGCTGGTGCGGGCGGCCGGCGTGGAGGTCGAGCGAGTGCGCAGCCACGGCTACGTGGAAGCCGCGGCGCCGGGCTTCATGCTGTCCAGCTGGGTCGACCTCGGCGCCGATGCGCTCGTCGCGGCCGGACGGATCGGAGCCGACGCCGCGTCGGAGCTGAAGGCGGAGGCTCGCCGGCGTGTCGCCGCCGGCGAGTACTTCGGCCATATCGCCTACATGAGTGTCGTGGCGCGAAAGCCGGCCTAGCCCGACGCCCACACGTCCACGAGGTAGCGGTTGCTCCCGACGAGACCGTCCAGCCACGCCTCCGCCGCCGCCTCGGTGCCGCCCGTCTTCGCGCGGTGCATGGCCGCGAACGCACGCCGCACGTCGGGGGCCATGCGGGTCGCGTCGCCGCATACAAAAACCACGGCGCCTGCCTCGAGCAGGTTCCAGACCTCGTCCGTCCGTTCTAGCACCTCGTCCTGCACATAGACCCGCGCTCGGTCCGGTACCCGCGAGAAGCAGGAGTGGAGCCGCAGCACACCCTGCTCCGCGAAGGCGCGCAGCTCGCCCTCGTAGATGAAGTCCTGCTCGGGATGCCGGCAGCCGAAGAAGAGGAGCGCGGGCCCGACGGTGCGGCCCCCCGCGCGCAGAGCGGCCCGCTCCTGGAGGAAGCCGCGGAACGGGGCAAGCCCGGTGCCGGGGCCGATCATGATGATGGGCGTGGCCGGGTCCTCGGGCAGGCGGAACGCGGAGTGGGTGTCCTTCACGAACGCCTGTACGGCGCTTCCCTCTCCGTGTCGCAGGAGATGGTTGGAACAGACGCCCTCGAAGGAGCCGCGCCCGGAGCGCGCCGCGCCCGCCACCACCGCCACCGTGATGCTGCAGCGGCGCGCGTCGTGGAGTGGGGAGGACGAGATCGAGTAGTAACGGGCGCGGAGGGGCGGGAGCATCTCGAGGTAGGCGTTGAACGGGAGCTGGCAGGCCGGGTACTCCTCGAGGAGGTCGAGCACGGACTTGCGTCGCCCCATCACCTCGTCCTTGTAGCGCGCCTCGTCCGCGGCCAGCGCGGCCAGCCGCGGGCCCGTCCAGGGGCACTCCGTGTGCTCCACCATGGTCTGGATGTGGCGCCGCGAAGCCACTTCCTGCAGCTCCACGTACTCGCCCAGCAGCCGCGCGAGCCCGATCGGCGTGTCCCGGGGCAGGAAGCCCGGGCGCGCACCCGCGCGCCGCACGATCACGCGGCTCTTCGGGTCGAGCCCGAACTTCGCCGCCACTCGCGCGACGAGCGCGTCGGCGTTGCGCGGGGCCACGCCGAGGTGATCGCCCGCCCGGTACGTCACTCCCGCGGGAAGGTCCAGCTCGATGTGGCGCGTCGAGCGCTCCGACGGGAAGCGTCCGCTCTTGACGTGCAGCTCGCGGTTCACCGCCACGCGCATGGGGCGGGCGCCGGTCCCGTCCACCTGCGCGCCCGCGTCCGGGCCCGACACCGTCTCCACGGTGAGGCGCGCCGCCTCCACGGTCTCGGCCGGCACCAGCTTCACGCCAAGCGCGCCCGCCACCGCGTTCCAGAGCGGCTCCTGCCAGGCCTGGAACTGGCCGTCGAAGTCGTCGCGGGCGTCGCCCTCTCCGCGTGGATAGAGGCGCTCGGCGCCATGAGATTCGAGCTTCGCGTCGATCAAGCGCGGCACCGCCTGGAAGGTCGAGGCCCAGTCGCGATTGCCGCAGCCGAACACGGCGTAGCGGACGCCCGCAAGAGCGCCCGGCGCCAGGCTGCCGTCCCGCAGCCAGTCGCAGAAGCGTCCGGCATTGTCGGGGGGCGTGCCGTTATAGGAAGCGGTGGCGATGAGGACGGCGCCTTGGGTGGGGAGGCGGCCCGCATACTCGTCGAGCGCGGCCGCCGCGACCGCGAATCCCGCACGCTCCCCCGCCTCCGCGATGCGTCGCGCGATCTCCTCGGCCGTGCCCAGATTGGAGCCGTAGAGAACGAGGAGCGGCGTCTGGTGCTGCGGCCGTGTCGCCGCCGCCGGTGCCGCGGCCGTGGCCGAGGCGGCCGTCCGCGCGACGGCGGCCACGGCCGCCGCCCCGCGCTCCCGATCGGTGCGCCGGCGCACCTTGATCCGGAGCTGGTCCGGCTTGACCGTGAGCGACTCCTTGAGCTTCAGCCGGTAGCGGGTGTGGTCGATCAGCTTGAACCGCTGCAGGATCATGCCTAGGACGAGGGCGGCCTCCTGCAGGGCGAACTGCCGGCCGATGCAGGCGCGCTGGCCGTTGCCGAAGGGCTTGTAGGCGTTCGCGGGGCGGGCACGCTCGGCCTCGCGGCTGAAGTTGTCGGGGTCGAAGACATCTGCCCGCTCGCCCCACACCTTGGGGTCGCGATGGAGCATGGGGCTCAGCACCACGATCTGGTAGTTCTTCCGCATACGGTACGCCCCGCCGATCGTCTCGTCCTTGTACGGCGACAGCGCGAAGACCGGCGCCGTGGGCCAGAGCCGCAGCGACTCCTTCAGGATCTGCTCGATGTAGGTGAGCTGGTTCACCTGCTGATACGTAGGCAGGACGGCGGGGTCGGGCCCGAGCACGCGGTCCACCTCTGCGAAGGCGCGCGCCAGCACGTCCGGATTGTTGAGCAGGTAGTACACGGCGAAGGACAGGAGCCCACTCGTGGTCTCGTGCCCGGCGATCAAGAACGTGATGACCTGGTAGCGGATGTTGAGGTCGTCGAGCCGCTCGCCCGACTTCCGGTCCACCCCCGAGAGCATGTGGCTCAGGAGATCGGGCTTGTCGGTGAGGTCGTCGCCGCTCTCCCGCCGCTCGCGCACGATGCGGTCCACCATCTCGTTCATGTACTTGATGTCGGCGCGCAGCTTCCGCTCCCGGTCCTTCTTGATGATGCTTTCGAGCGGCAGCCCGCGCGTCTCCATGGAAGTGCCGAGCGCGCCGATCATGGCCCCCACGAAGGGATGCGGCGACTCGCGGTAGAACGAGTTGAAGCGGTAGCCGAAGCCGCAGAGCCCGATGGTGTCGAGGGTGAGCGACGTCATGTCGTGGGTGACGTCGATCTCATCGTCGGCGTTGAGGCGGTCCCACTTGAGCACGAGCTGCTCGGCGATGTCGAGCATCATCGGGTGATAGCCCTGCATCGCGCGCTGGGCGAAGCTAGGCAGCAGGATGTTGTGCGCCCGCGACCAGTTGGGCTCCTGGGTGTAGGCGGTGAAGAGCCCGTCGCCCGCAAACGAGCGGAGCCGCCGCAGGGCTCCCCGCACGCTCTTGTCAAAGCGCGACTCGTCGCACAGCTCGTCCACGAGATCGAAGCCAGAGACGATCACCACTGGCTTGCCGAGCATGTCCAGCCAGTAGATGGACCCGTACTCCCGGGCCAGCTTCATCATGTCCTGCACGGGGGAGACGGTGGTCAACGAGAGGAGATTGCCGAGGACGAATGTCCGCGGCGGGTGCGGGATGGGGTGGAGGGCGTTCTTGGCCGCCACCGCCGCTCACCCGCCCCGCGGGCCGGGGGTTTCCGCCCCGCCCGGACGCCCGAAGGCGGCGCCCTTCTGGAAGCCCTCCAGGAAGGGCACGCTCTGCCCCAGCACGAAGTCCATGATTCCTGGGGCCACCGTGTTGAGCAGGCCCACCACCTGCGCGTCGAGCGCCATCACGATCTCGGGCTGGGGCACGCGCGCGTCCTCGACGATGACGCGGGCGAGGTCGCACGCGGGAAGCTTGGGTAGCAGGGTCGCCAGGTCCAGTCCGGTTTGGTTGTCGGTGGTCTCCCAGATCTCCGACTCGACGGCGCCGGGAAAGATCGTGCTCACGTCGATCCCCTGCGCCATCACCTCGGTGCGGAGAGCCTCCGAGAAGCCCGCGAGGGCGAACTTGCTGGCGCAGTAGGCGGTCTCGAAGGGGAGACCGCGCTTGCCCATGATCGACGCGATGTTGATGATGAGCCCGCCCAGCGGTTGCGCGCGCATCCGGGGCAGGACCGCCTTGCAGGCGACCACCGCGCCCCAGAAGTTCACCTCCATGACGCGGCGGAAGTCCTCGATCGACTGCGCCTCGAAGCGCGCGGCCATCCCCACCCCCGCGTTGTTGACGAGGGTGTCCACCGCGCCGAAGCGATCGACCGCGCGCGCGATGAGCTCCTCCACTTGACCCCCGTTCGCCACGTCGGTCGGTACCGCGAGCGCCTCGCCGCCCTGCCCTTCGATCTCGGTCACGAGCTCCCGCAGGCGGTCCTCGCGGCGCCCCGCCGCGACCACCCGCGCCCCCGCCCGGGCGAACTCGCGCGCCGTCTCGCGGCCGATGCCGCTGGTGGCGCCGGTGATGACGACGGTGCTGCCATGGACGCGGCGCGGTGCCATCGGTTCCGCGTCAGGCCCGGGGACTGCCGCCCGCGCGCAGCGTCTCGCCCGCGCGGACGAGCGCGTCCATCCAGAGCTTGTAGGCCTTGCCTTGCGCCTGGGTCAGGCGCGCGATGGCCTCGGAGAGCTCGGTGGGCGAGGCGCCGGTGGCGAGGGCGAAGGGCAGGCGCATCCAGGCCTGGCCCGCCGCGAAGGCCGCCTCGTGCAGCTCGCGCAGGGCGGCCGCGCCGTCGGCGGAGAGGCCGGGCGCGGCGAGCCCGGGGGCGGAGCGGGGCAGCTGGCTCGTCCACGCGCCCGCGACCTCGCCCCAGCTGCGCGCGGCATTGTTCCAGAACTCCTGGGCCTGGCGGAAGCCTTCGAGGAGCGAGCGCGAGCCCGTCTCCCACATCTGGCGGAGCTCGTCGGGGTTCATGCCGGGGGGTGTGCCGGGTGAAGCCATGGAAAGCCCTCCTCTGCGGCCCTGCTATTCCACGAACTCGGTCAGCCCCGTGACGTCGTAGGCCATGACCACCAGGTCGCGTGTGCGGCCCGCGTGGTCCACCACGAAGTCCTGCAGGAGCGCTTCCGGCTTGAAGCCGAGCCGCTCGAAGGTGGCCAGCGCCCCCTTCTGATCCGTGGTCATCTGGGCCACGATCTTCCGCAGCCCCCGCTCCCGGCCGATGGCGAAGATCTCGCCGGCGAGCGCGCGGCCCAGGCCCCGCGAGCGATGCGACGGACCCACCTGGGTGCGGATCTCGCCCAGGTGCCGCTGCCACGCCACGCGGTTCTGGACCAGCGAGGCATAGCCCACCGTCTCGCCGCTCGCCTCGGCGATCACTGTGGTGGCGAGGCCCGCCTCGAGGTTCTTCACCCACAGTGCCACCGCGCTGGGATCGGTGATGTCGGTGCGGAGAAAGAGCAAGTCGTCCTCGGGCAAGCTTCGCGCGAAGGCGGCGATGCGCCCGGCGTCGGCCGCGGTCATGAGGCGCAGGCTCACCGTCGTCCCGTCCCGCAGCGCGACGGTATGGGGATACACGCGGGCCGTCCGCGCCCGCGGGGACGTCATCGAAGAGCCTCGAGGGTCGGCATGGGCAGCCAGTATACGCCGACCGGCTACGCGGCGGTGTGGCCGCCGTCGAGAAAAATGGTCTGCCCGGTCATGTAAGACGAGGCGGGACCGGCGAGGTACACCGCGAGCGGTCCGATCTCGGCGAGCTCCCCTGTCCGCCGCATGGGGACGTCCCGCAGCAGCCGGTCGCGGACCTTGGGGTCCGCGAAGGCCATCGCGTTCATGTCGGTCACGAACCACCCCGGCGCGATGGCGTTGACCTGCACGTCGTACCGCGCCCACTCGACGGCGAGGGCCTTGGTGAAGGCGATGACGCCGCCCTTGGAGGCGGCGTAGGCCGAGTAGCCGGCGAGGCCGGCCGTGCCCAGCACCGAAGCCATGTTGATGACCTTGCCCGACTTCTGGGAGGTGAGCCGCGGCGCCGCCGCCCGGCACCCGTTGAAGACCCCGATCAGGTTAACGTAAATGATGCGGACGAACTCCTCCGGCGGCATCTCGAGCACGGGGCGCACCGCCGCGATGCCGGAGTTGTTGACGATGATGTCGAGGCCGCCGAGCGCGTCGACGGTGCGGGCGACGAGGGCCTCGACCTGGGCGTACTCGGCCACATCGGTGCGGACGGCGAGCGCCCGCCGCCCTCCCTTCTCCACCAGATGCGCGGTCTCCTCGATCTCGCCGGCGGTGCGGGCGGCCACCGCCACGTCGGCCCCCGCTTCCGCGAGGGCCAGCGCCATCGCGCGCCCCAACCCGCGGCTGGCGCCGGTGACGATGGCCACCTTGCCGTCGAGACGGAACGCGTCGCTCATCGGTCAGCGGTAGAGCTGGTCGATGGCGTCCTGGTACTTGTCACGGATGACCTTGCGCTTCACCTTCAACGTCGGGGTCAGGAAGCCGTTCTCGACGGTGAAGTCGTCGGGAAGAATCGTGAACTTCTTGATCTTCGCGTAGGACTGCAGCTCCGCGTTCCGTTCCTCGACGATGCGGGAGACTCGCTCGACGATCTTGGGATTCCGAACGAGGGAGGCGGGGTCCTGGTCGAGGATGCCCTCCGCCTTGGCCGTCTTGAGCAGCTCCTCCGGGTTGATGGTGATCAGCGCCACCGGATAGGGCCGGCGGTCGCCGTACACCATCACCTGGCTGATGAACGGATCGCCCTTGAGGAGGTTTTCGATGTTCTGAGGGGCGATGTTCATGCCGCCCGCGGTGACGATGAGGTCCTTCTTCCGATCCGTGATGAAGATGAAGCCGTCCTCGTCGATGCGGCCGATGTCGCCGGTGGCGAACCAGCCGTCGGAGAGGAACACCTCCGCGGTGGCCTCCGGCTTCTTGAAGTAGCCCTGGGCGATGTTGCGGCCCCGGCCGAGGATCTCCCCGTCGGGCGCAAGCTTGACCTCCACCGAGGGCAGCGGCAGGCCGACCGAGCCGAATTTGAAGCGGTCCTCGCGATTGTTGGTGAGCACCGGGCAGGTCTCGGTGAGACCGTACCCCTCCAGGATGAGAATCCCGGCCGCGTGGAAAAACTCGGCGATCTCGCGCGACAGCGGCGCCCCGCCCGACACCGCGAAGCGCAGGCGGCCGCCGAGCGCCGCGTGCATCTTCGAGAAGACGAGCTTGTTGGCAAGGCGCCCCTTGAAGGCGAGCCCGCCCGGAATGGGCTTACCGGCCTGCTTGAGCCGGGAGATCTCCTTCCCCACTCCGACCGCCCAGTGGAAGATCTTCTTCTTGAGCGGCGAGCCCGCCTCCGCCTTGGCGAGCACGCCGGCGTACACCTTCTCGAACACGCGCGGCACGCTGCAGATGAAGTGCGGGCGCGTCTCGGGGAGGTTGTCGCGCAGCTTGTCGATGTTCTCCGCGAAGGCAGTGGTGAGCCCCCGATGGATTCCGATGAAGGACTCGAGCCGCGCGAAGGAGTGCGCGAGCGGCAAGAAGAGGAGATGGACGTCGCCCTCGGCGATGGTCGTGGTCTGGGCGGCGGCGTCCAGCGCCGCCATGTGATTGCCGTGGGTCTGCACTACGCCCTTGGGCGGGCCGGTGGTGCCCGAGGTATAGACGATGGTCGCGATGTCCGCGGGCCGGCCATCGGCGACGCGGTTCGCAAGCTCACCCTTCAGGGACTCGTGCTTCTCACGCCCAAGGCGCCGCAGAGAGTCCCACGTCATGATGCGAGGCAAGGGCTCCTTGCCCTCGTGGCCCTGGATCACCACGATCTGCTCGAGCCCGTCCATCTTGCCCTGCACCTCGAGCACCTTGGCGAGCTGGCCAGGGTCCTCGACGATGAGGGTCTTGACGCCCGCGTCATTGACGATGTACTGGATGAGGTCGGGCGGATAGGTCGGGTAGATGGGGATGGTCACGCACCCCGCCGTGAAGATGGCGAAGTCCGCCTGTACCCACTCCGCGCGGCTGGCCGAGAGGATGCCCACCGTGTCGCCCTTCTTTCGGCCAAGGGAGACGAGGCCCGCGGCGAGCTCGCTCACCGCCTCGCCGACCTCCTTCCACGTCAGCGTCTTCCAGACGCCGTCGCGCTTGGCCTGCTGGGCGGGATTGCCGCCGCTGCGCTCGACCCGGTTCCAGAACATTTTGGTCAGGGTGTCTTGAGTCATGGCCCCCCCTCACACCTGTGTGCGGAGCTCTTTGCGGAGAATCTTCCCGACAGGACTCTTGGGCAAGGTGCCGACGAAGCGCACCTGCTTCGGACACTTGTAGCGGGCGAGGCGGGTCTTGCAGAACGCTATCACCTCCGCCTCCGTCGCCGTCGCGCCGTCGCGGAGAACCACGAAAGCGAGCACGTCCTCCCCCCATGAGGGGGTCGGGCATGCCGATCACCGCCGCCTCGGCGGTGTGCGGGAAGGCATAGAGGACCTCCTCCACCTCACGCGGGTAAATATTGAAGCCGCCGCGGATGATCAGATCCTTCTTGCGCTCCACGATGTAGAGGAACCCGTCGGCGTCGAGCCGGCCCACGTCGCCGGTGTGTAGCCACCCCCCGCGAATGGTCCGCGCCGTCTCCTCCGGATCGCGGTAATAGCCGAGCATGACGTTGTCGCCCTTCACGCACACCTCGCCGAGCTCGCCTGCCGGCAGCACGCGGTCGGCGTCGTCCTGGATGCTGACCTGGACCCCGGAATCGGCTGGCCCACCGAGCCGAGCTTGCGCACGCCTGACAGCCGGTGCGCGGACACCACCGGCGCCGCCTCGGTCAGCCCGTAGCCTTCCATCAGCTTGCCACCGAACTTCTTCTCGAAGGGCTCGACGATCTCGACGGGCAGTGGCGCCGCGCCCGACCCCCACACGCGCATGGACGAGGTGTCGTAGCGTCCGGCCTCGGGGTAGTTCAGGAGGTACACGAACATCGTCGGCACGCCCGACATCGCGGTGGCGCGAAAGGCCTGGATGGTGCGCAGCACGTCTTCCGGATTGAACCAGCGGAGCAGCACGGCGCGGGTGCCGAGGATGTTCCCGGCGTTCATGAGGGTGAGGCCGTAGGAGTGGGAGAGGGGGAGCACCGCGACGCCCCAGTCCTCGCGGTCCAGCTCGAACAGCAAGGCGGCGGACCGGGCGTTGGCGCCGAGATTCCCGTGGGACAGCGCGACGCCCTTGGGGCGTCCCGTCGTCCCCGACGTGTAGAGGATGACGGCGATGTCGTCGTCGCTCCGCTCGACGGTCTCAAAGCGGCAGTACTCCGATCTGCGCCTCGACCTTCCAGAGCATGTCCGAGGAGGTGATGACGACCTTGGCCTCGGAATGGCCCACGATGTGGGCGACCTCCTCGGCCCCGAGCAGGAAGATCACCGGCACGATCACGCCGCCCGCCCGCCAGATCCCCCCGTAGCTCTGGATGACCTCGCGGCAGTTCGGCAGCATGACGACGACCCGATCACCCGGCTGGACGCCGAGCCGCCGGAGGGCCGAGGCGATGCGGGCGGCGGCGCGGGCCTGGTCGACGTTGGTGATGTCGCGGCCCTCGAAGTGCAGCGCCACGTACTCGCCGAACTTCGCCAGGTTGTCCTCGCCGAGGCGGGCCAGATTCATGGGGCAGTATCTTAGCGGAGCATGACCCGGAATGCTTCGATGAGATGGGGGCCGAGGTGGTACACCCCTTCGACCTCCACCCGGTTGCCGGGATGCAGGGGCACGCCGCCGCGCGCGACGACGTCGATGCTCACGCCGCCGTCCACCAGCGTGAAGCGCTGCGCGCCTCCCGCCGGCGCGGCCACGATGCCCACGGTGCCGACGACCATGACGGTGCGCTCGGCGAAGCGGCTCCGCTCCGAGAAGAGCGTGGTGAGCGGGACGACCTGGGCCTCCGCGACCCCGGCGGCGAGGAGGGCGAGAGCCACGAACGCGGCGGCGATGATGCGGGTCATGGGCACGTCTCCTTGATTGCCTCGAGCCGCGCACCGGGGCTCGGGTGGGTGGACAGCCAGCTCTGATACTCCGGGCGGCGCGCCTCCCGCAGGAGGCGGCGGAGCAGGGCCACGAGCGCGCGGCACCGCGTGCCGTCGCCGGGGACCCGGTTCAGCAGCTCGACGGCGTATCGGTCGGCGGCCCGCTCCTCTTCGCGGTCGTAGGCGCGGAACTTGGCCACCTCGGCCGGCTCGCGCGAGACCATCACGCCGCTGTCGCGCTCGGTCTGACGCCGCGCCCGCCGCGCGCCCAGATGCTCGAGCTCGACATGGCCCAGCTCGTGCGCGAGCGCGGCCCGCATCTCTTCCGGCGGCAGCCGCTGCAGCGCGCCCTCGGTCGCGAGCAAGCTGAAGCGACAGGTCGCATGGGGAGCGACCCCGAGATTGATGGCGGTCAGGGGAATCACGCCGAAGGCCAGCGCGCATCCGTCCTCCGGTCCCCGCCACATGCCCGACGTCCGCAGCAGCGGGGCCAGCGCCGCCGAGATCTTGAAGCGGTCGTCATCGGTCGCCGCGCGGGGCTTGACCGCGGGACGCGCCGGGCTTGTCCGCGGGGCGCTCGCGCAGCCGGCCAGGATCCCGGCAAGGACGAGGCAACCGAGCGTTAACGCGATGCAATATCTCGATTGACCTACATTCACGCGACGCGTTATCCTGGAAGAAGTAGTCATCTCCAGACGAAGGAGTCACCCCATGACGTCACCGCAGACGGGCGAGATGCTTGCGCAGATGACCGGCACTGCCGTCGAAGTCTTCACCCTCCTCGCCGACGCCAATCAGAAGGTCCTCCGCGAGCTGGTGGACCTGTCGGCCAGCGCCGCCAAGGAAGGCGTCCGCCTCTACGCGGAGCTGCAGTCGTCCGCGGTCGAGGCCGTCCGGGACAGCCAGGCCCTCCTCCTGCAGGCGCCCTCCGCGCTTCCCTCGAGCGCCCCGGGGCTTCAGACCGCCCTGCGGCTCTTCGAGGGCAACGCGCAGGCGATGACGCGGTCGGCCGAGCGGCTGCAGGTCAGCACCGAGCAGGCCGGGCAAGAGATCCAGGCCACCTTCGCCCAGCTCGCGACCCGGATGCAGTCCGTCTACTCCCCGCTCGCCTAGCTTCCGCGCCGCTTTTCCAGCCGCTCCTCGAGGGTGCGCAGCTGCTCGCGCAGGGCCGCCACCTCGTCGCGCAGGGCCTCCGCCTCGCCGGCGGGCTCGGCCTTCGCAGCCGCCGCGGCCTTCGTGGGCGCCGTGGACCAGCCCGCGCGGGCCGCCAACTCGCGGAACACGCGGTCCGCCTCGCGCTGGCTCGTCATGATCGCGTCGAGGCTCGACTTGAAGGACGACTGGACGAAGTCCTGCCACGCCTCGCCGTGCTTGATGAGCTGGTGGAGGAACGCGGTCGGCAGCGCGGCGCGGTGGCTGCGCTCGTTCTCGAGGATGATCTGGGCGAGCGTGACCGAGGTGAGGTCCTCGCCGGTGGAGACATCCACCACCGAGATCTCCTTCCCAGCGCGGATGAGCTCCTCGAGCTCTTCCAGGGTGACGTAGCGGCTCTCCTGTGTGTCGTAGAGCTTACGGTTGGAGTACCGCTTGATCACGTACGGCATGGCGGGAGTCTAACACCGCGCGTCAGGGCCCACAAGCCGACCACCCCTCGCCTGCTATACTGGCGCCCCGCTCCACGATGGAAATCCAGGAGGATGCGCCATGCAGCTCGCCGGCCGCACCGCACTCGTCACCGGAGGCTCCCGTGGCATCGGGCGCGCCATCGCCATCGCGCTCGCGGAGGAGGGCGCCGACGTCGCCGTCAACTACGTGTCCAGCGAGGCGACCGCGCGCGACGTGGCCGATCGCATCCAGGCGCTGGGGCGCCGCGCCATGCTCGCCCAGGCCGACGTCGCCGACTACCCGGACACCTACCGGATGGCGCAGGACGTCCTGAAGGAGTTCGGCCATGTCGACATCCTCATCAACAACGCCGGCGTCACCTCCGACAAGAGCTTCGTGAAGATGGATCACGCCTCGTGGCGGAAGGTGCTCGCCATCAACCTCGACGGCGTCTTCAACTGCACGAAGGTCTTCATCGACCCGATGCTCAAGCAAAGCTTCGGCCGGGTCGTCAACATCACGTCGGTGATCGGGCAGATCGGCAACTTCGGGCAGGCGAACTACGCGGCCTCCAAGGCGGGGGTGGCGGCGTTCACCAAGTCGCTCGCCAAGGAGCTCGCCGGCAAAGGCATCACCGTGAACTGCGTGGCGCCGGGCTTCACCGAGACCGATATGGTGACGTCGATCCCGGAGAAGGTGCGCGGCAAGCTCCTCGAGCAGATCCCCATGCGGCGCTTCGGGAAGGCGGAGGAGGTGGCGCGGGCCTGCGTGTACCTCTGCGCCAAGGACGGCGACTACATCACCGGCGCCGAGCTCTCCATCAACGGCGGCCTTTTCATGTAGCTCCCGCGGGGCCAGGCCATCGCGAGCGCGCCGAGCCCCAGCATGCCTGCGACGGCGGCGCCCTGCAGCGCCCACGGCCAGGGCGCCATCGCCCAGGCGGTGACGAGCGCGGCGGGATCGGTCGCGCGCTCGTAACGCACCGGCGTGCGCGACGGCATCACCAGCGCCGCCCCCTCGAGCACTGTTTCTCCACGTTGATTTACGCAGGACGTGTGGAGGCGGAGGCGGTTCTTCACCGGATTGACCTCGACCACCTCGACGCGGGCGGACACGGTATCGCCCAGCATGACGGGGCGTACGAACGTGAGGTCCTGCGAGAGATAGATGGTGCCGGGGCCCGGGAGGCGGGTGCCGATCACCGCCGAGACGAGTCCCGCCGTCCAGATTCCGGGGGCGATGCGTCGCTTGAATCGCGTGTCCGCCGCGTACGCGGGATCCGTGTGCACGGGGTTGTAGTCGCCGACCGAGTCCACGAACCCGGCGATGTCGGCCTCGGTGGCGACCCGTGTGAGCTCGGCGTGGTCGCCCACGGCGAGCTCGTGGATCGTGACCCCGATCATCGGCTCTCCAGCCGCTTGAGAATGAGCGCGAGCTTGTCCTCGAGGCCCTCGATCTTCTCCTCGAGCAGGACGATCTGCTTGGCGAGCGACACCACCTGGCTGCGGGAGGGCAGCCCGAGGCCGGCCAGCGAGCCCTCGATCTGCTGCTCGGCAGCCTTCTTGGCCGGGCTCGCGGCGTTGAGGAAGCCCTCCATCTGCTTGCCGAGGGTCTTCGCGAAGGCCTCGGTGCCCATCGCCTGCTCGAGCACGCGGGACCACGCGGCGATCCACTGGTCGAGGAACTGCTTCCACTGCGCCATGAGGTCGGGCGAGGCCTGGCCCTGCGTCATCACCTTGGACCAGGCGGCGATGCCCTGATCCATGAACGGCCGCCAGAAGGCCTGCGGATCCATCGCCGGCGCCTGGGGCGCCCCCAGCATGCGGAGCCAGGCCTGACTCCCCTCCTCGACCTGCTTCTTCCACATCTCGAAGAGCTGCTGCGTCGGGTCCGCCATGGAATGGCCTCCTACGACCTGGCGCCGAGCCAGGATGCGACCTTGGGCCAACAATGCACCGACGCGCCGCGCCCCGCGATGAGCGAGATGTGGCCGCCGGACAGCTCGACGTACTCGCGGTCCGTGCTGGCCACCGCGTCGATGAGGGGCTTCACGCAGGCGGGGGGCGCGATATTGTCCTCCTTGGCGCCCACCGCGAGCACGGGGCAGCGGATGTTACGCAGGCTCACCGGCCGGCCGCCCATGCGGAGATCGCCTCGGATGAGCCGGTTCTGCTGGTAGAAGTCCTTCACCCACTGGCGAAAGAACTCGCCGGGGAAGGGCTGATACTCGTTGGCCCACTTGTTGAGCGCGTTGAAGCCGGACACGTAGTCGGCGTTCCAGAGATTCCACCAGAGGTTGAGATTGGTGGAGAGATCCATCGTGGGCTTCAGCAGCTTGAAGCCGGCCTTGACCATGTCGGCGGGAATGCTGCCGAGGGTGTCGACGTACTTGTCCACGTCGAAGTAGCGGGCGTCCAGCCAGAGGGCGAAGAGGCCGGCCTGGGAGAAGTCGATGGGTCCTGCCATGTCGACGTAGTTCTTCACGGGGAATTCGGGATTGGAGCCGAGGAAGCTCGCCGAGATCGGCGCGCCCATGCAGTAGCCGAGCACGGAGATCTCGCGCGACCCCGAGGACTCCAGCGTCTTGTCGGCCATGCGCGGGAGGATCTTGGTGACGACGTCCTCGAAGGTGAGGTCGTTGTCCTCCGGGCCGAACACGCCCCAGTCGAGCAGGTACATGTCGAAGCCCTGGTGCGTCATGTGCTCGATGAACGAGCCCTTGGGCATGAGGTCGAAGATGTAGGGCCGGCTGATGCCGAGGTTCGGCACGAAGAGGACGGGCGTGCGGTGGGTGCGCTTCGACTCGTACCGGTAGAGGCGCGACTTGTTCTTCCGGTAGATCTCCTGCCGCGGGGTGGGCCCGACCTCGGGCTCCTTGGGGTTCATCACCATCTCGGAGAAGTGCTTCATCCGGAGAAAGTTCCGGTGCGTCTCCTCCTGCCACCGCGCCCGCACCTCGGGCGGCACCCCCGGCATGTCCGGCACCATCGTGAACAGCTCGTCCTTCATGTCTCCTCCATTGGGGCATCCTACGCGGTGCTGACGCCATGCGTCAACAACGGAGTGCCGGCGGCGGCGTGCAAGTCGGGCGCGCGCGCAGGCAGGGGAGCGGGGGCGCTCGCTTACTCAGTACAGCATTCGCCGCGAGCGCCCCCGCTCCCCTGCCTGCGCTCAACGTCGGGTAAGTGCGGCCGATAGGACTCGACGATACGGGATAGCGAGACTAGACGGAGAAGAGGGAGCCCACTTTCATGGCTAGGCCCATGTCGCCCTTCAACTTCAATTTGCCGGACATGAAGGCCATCTGGCCGGAGAGCTTGCCGCCGATCATGTCGAGCCAGTCCTGCGAGGACATGCTGAGGGTGAGATTGGGCGTGGCGGCGGCGCCCTGATTGACCGCGCAAGTGCCGTCCTTGATGACGGCGTGCCAGGTGCCGGCCTGGTCTCCCGTGATGTCGTACTGGATGGTGGCGTTGACGCCGGACGCCTTGGTGGGCTGGAACCGGCTCGCCATCGCGTCGAAGGTCTCCTTGACTGTGGGCATCATGATCCTCCTGTGTGGGGTGCGCGGTGGCGGCTAGAACGTGAAGAGGTCCATGCCACCGGTGACGGTGAGCACGGCCCCCGTGATGTAGCGCGCGCGCTCGGAGCAGAGGAACGCGATGGCATTCGCCACGTCCTCCGGCTGGCCCTCCGACTGCATGGCGACACGCTTGACCATTCGCTCGTACATGGGGGAGAGGTTCGCGTTGGGCCCGATGATGCCGGGCGCGATGACGTTGCTGGTGATGTTGTAGCGGGCGCCCTCGAGGGCCACCGACTTGGCGAAGCCGATCACGCCCATCTTGCTGGTCGAGTACGCGGTCTGGCCGAATCCGCCCATGAGGCCGGCGATCGACGCCATCGAGATGACGCGGCCCCATCGCCGCTCCCGCATGCCCGCGAACACGGCCTTGGTCACGTTATAGGTGCCGGTGAGGTTGACCTGCAGATTGAGATCCCAGGCCGCGTCGTCCATGTCCTTGAGCTGGCCCAGCGTGTAGATGAGCCCCGCGTTGTTCACGCAGATGTCCACCGGGCCCGACCTCGGATTCCGCGCGGCGGATCACGTCGCCGAGCGCGCCCCGGTTGGTGATGTCCACCTCGTAGCCTCGGGCGGCGCCGCCCTTGTCGGCGATGTCCTTGGCCGTCTCGGCCGCGCCCTCGCCGTTGAGGTCGAGCACGATCACGCGGCACCCTTCCCCGGCGAGGGTGAGGCAGTCCTGCCGCCCGAGGCTCCGAGCCCCGCCCGTGACCAGCGCCACCTTCCCCTCGATCCCAAGATCCACTGCGCCGCTACTTGCCCCTAAACTCCGGCGCGCGTTTCTGGAAGAAGGCCTGCAGGCCCTCCGCGGCATCCTCGGTGCGGATCACCTTGTCGAAGGCGCTGATCTCCACCTCGATTCCCTTGTCGATGGGCGCCTCGAGACCGTCGTCGACCGCCTCGATGATCACCCGCGTGGCGATGGGCGGCCGCTTGGCCAGCTCGCGGGCCAGCACCTTCGCGTCGGCGAGCGCCTCCCCGTCCCGGGCGAGCCGGTTCACGAGCCCGATGCGATGGCACTCGGCGGCGGGGATCTGGGTGCCGAGGATCAGGTGCTCGAGCCCGAGCCCCCGCCCGATGAGTCGCGGCAGGCGCTGGGTGCCGCCGTAACCGGGGATGATGCCCAGGTTGGACTCGGTCTGGCCCATCCGCGCCGATTCCTTGAGGATGCGGATGTGGCAGGCCATGGCGATCTCGCAGCCGCCGCCGAGGGCATGGCCGTTCATCGCGGCGACGACGGGCTTCGGGAAGCGCTCGATGCGACGCAGCACGCTGTTGCCGAAGCGGAGAAAGGCGGTGATGTCGCCCGTGAAGGCCGAGCCGAGATCGGCGCCCGCGCAGAAGATCCGATCGCCCGCGCCCGTGATGATGACCGAGCGGACGGCGTCGTCGGGCTCGAGCTCGGACAGGGCCGCGTTCAGCTCGCGCATGAGCGGCTCGCTGATAGCGTTGGCGGGCGGCCGGTTCAGCGTGATCACCGCGAAGCTCTCCTCGCGGCTGAGGATGATGGTCTCGTACGCCATCGGGCGGGCTCCTTGGGGGCGGGCTAGCGGGGGCCGAGGCCCCGGAGGAAGAGGTCGGCCAGCGCGGGAGCGGTGTCGGCAAGCCGGTAGCCGCGCTTGCCGAGCACCCACGAGGTCGCCATCTGGTCCATGGCGCCGAAGAGCGCCTTGGTCGCGACCTTCACGGATAGCTCGGGGCGGAAGCGTCCCTCCGCCACGCCCTCCTCGAGGACGGACGCGATCAGGGCGAAGTACGAGGCGATCTCCTGTGCGGAGGCGCCGCGGAAGAACTTCTGGCCCTGCCGCTGCTCCACCTGCACCACCTCGGCCAGCTCCGGATCCTGCTCGAGCATCTCGAAGTGGAGACGGATGAGCCGTGAGAGCTTGGCCACGGCATCGGGTTCGTCCGCGATGGCCTTGCGGAGGCTGCCCACGAATTGCGCCATCTTGTCGCGGAACAGCGTGACGAGGATGTCGTCCTTGGTGCGGAAGTAGAGGTAGATGGTGCCGGCGGCGATGCCGGCTTCCCGCGCGATGTCGGAGACGCGCGAGTTGTAGTAGCCCTTGCGGGCGAAGACCCGAACGGCGGCTTCGATGATCTGTTGCGGCTTGTCAGGATCGCGCATGCGAGTGCGGGTGACTGAACCGCCATTCATGGTAGACGCGGCCTTTCACGCTGTCAACTGCCGGCACCACCCGTCCGTCCCGGTAGCCGGGCGGCGCCCGGCTAGGCGGGCTCCTCGAGAAGTGCGGTGACGAAACGGCCGAGCCGGTCGAACTGGGCCGGCGCGACGTTGACGAAGACGAGCGCGGCGCCCCGCTCGTCCACGTCCCAGACGACCGCGCGGATGACGAGAGGCTCGGTGTCGCCGTCGGGCGGCAGCAGCACGTCGATGCGCTCGCCCGGGCGGAGCACGAGCCCGCTGGTCACGCGCGCGCCGAAGGCCGAGAGATCGACGGTCTCCGCGGAGACCAGCGCCCCGCCCCCGTGGCGGAGGGTGATCATGACCGGCAGGTGGACGCGGGGCGAGCGGCGGCGCGCCTCCCAGGCGTCCAGGCGGGGCCGCATGCGGCGCACCGCACGCTCGGGAAGGCCCCCCACGCTCAGGATATCGACCGCCAAGCCGTCCTCGTCCCGTCGCACCACCCGCGCCTCGAGCGCGACCACCTCGATTCGGTCCGGGGAGCCGGGTAGCGTGATCATGAGACGCACCTCGGTTCCGGGGCGAATCGCCGCGGGGGTCGTGATGCGGAGGCCCGAGGCGCTGACGTCGGCGACGCGCCCTCTCATGGGCTCCCTACCGGGGACCTCCAGCTGCACCGGCCACGCGGCCGGGGCCCGCTGCGCGCTCCGTCGGTCCTCGCGCACCGCGGAGGCGGCCTCAGCCGCCGCGCTCGAGCAGCCGGCTCACGAGACGGCTCACCCGGTCGAACTCGGCGGTCCGGAGATTGACGAACACGAAGATGGGGCCGCGGTCCGCGAGGCTCCACACCACGGAGGGCAGGCGGAGCGGATCGGCCTCGTCCGTCTCCAGCTCGAGGCGCGCGGTGTCGCCCGGCCGAAGCGCCATGTCGGTGGCGACGCGGGCGCCGAAGGCGGAGAGGTCGAGGGTCTTGCCCTGCCCTGCCGGGCCCCGGGCACCCGGATCGTCACCGGCATCGGCCGACTCGCGCGGGGCGCGCGCCGCCGCGCGTCCCATCCCGCGACGAGCGGCTCCACGCGCCGCGCTTCCGTCTCCGGCAAGCCGATGAAGTCCAGCGCGAGCCCCTCGGCGTCGCGCCGGGCCACGCGCGCCACGACCTCCAGACGCTCGGCGCCTCGCGGCAGCGTGATCCGCAGCGTCACCGCCGCGCCGACGGGCAGATCTGCGGCCGCGCGCACGCGCACGCCTGACGTGGAGATGTCGGCGACGCCGCCCCGGATGATGCCGCGCTCGAAGGTCTCGAGCACCACCGGCCAATCGGCCCTGGCCCGTGGCGCCCCGCGGCGGTCTCGCCCCTTCACGCGCGCGTCCTCATGTCCCCGACCAACTTGCGGCTCGACCCCGGCCCCTGTCAAGCGCGGCGTCCTTGACGCTCTCCCGTGCGGCGCGTACGATGCCGCGCATGAAGATCAAGTACCGCGTCGGCGTCATGCCGGGGCCGTGGCCGCCGGGCCGCGACGGCGCGGATTTTCTCTGGGCGCTCACCGATCTCTGCGAGCGCGCCGACATCGACTCGCTCTGGTTCTCCGACCGTCTCTCCGCCCCGGTGCCGACGCCGGAGGTGATGACGACGCTCGCCGCCGTCGCCGCCCGCACGACCCGCCTCAAGTTCGGCCCCAGCGTCGTCGTGCTCCCCTACCGGACGCCGGTGGTGGCAGCCAAGGAGATGGCGACGGTGGACTGGCTGTCGCGCGGGCGCCTGTTCCCCGCCGTCGGCGTTGGCGTGGAGCTGCCGCGCGAGTTCGAGGCCTCCGGAGTGCCGTTCCGGGAGCGCGGCCGCCGCACCGACGAGGCCATCCGCGTGATCCGTCTGCTCTGGACCGAGGACGAGGTGACCTTCCAGGGAGAGTTCTACAAGCTGGACCGCATCCGCGTGCTCCCCAAGCCCTGGCAGACGCCGCCGCCCATCTGGATCGGCGGCAAGAGCGAGGCGGCCCAGCGGCGCACGGCCCGCCTCGGCGACGGCTGGATGCCGTCCTTCATCACGCCCGACGAGTTTCGCGTGGGCGTGGAGCGCGTGCAGGAGCTGGCGGCGGCAGAGGGACGCGACGTACCCGCCGATCACTTCGGCACCCTGATCAACTTCGCCCTCGCGGAGACGCGCGAGCGGGGCGAGGCCCTCGCCGAGCCCTTCATCCCGCGGGGCCGCGTCGACGAGTCGGTGATGCGGCAGTGCGTGGCCTTCGGGCCGCCCACGGTCGTCGCCGACAAGATCGAGGAATACGTCAAGGGCGGCGGCTCGAAGTTCATCCTGCGGCCGCTGTGTCCTGCCGACATGATGCTCGACCAGCTCGCGCGCCTCGCCGATGAGGTCATCCCGGCGTACCACTCGCGCTGAGGTCCCGCATGCCCGCTCTCGGCCCCGCCGTCCGCCGCATCAGCCTCGCGCTCCTCGTCTTCCTCGCGGGTGCGGGCTGCTCCGTCATCTCGATCGACCTGAGCCCGCGCATCCGCCCGCTCGAGGAGGAGACCATCGACGGCTCGGGGGCGGCCAAGATCCTGCTGCTCGACCTCTCCGGCGTGCTCCAGGAGGACACGCCGAGCCTGTCCCTGACCACGCCGCCGCCCCGCGTCCCGCTCCTCGCCCGCGTCCGCGAGGAGCTCACGCGCGCCGAGAAGGACGACGCGGTGAAGGCGCTGGTGGTGCGGATCAACAGCCCGGGCGGCACCATCACCGCCTCCGACGTCGTCTACCGGGAGATCCGCGAGTTCAAGCAGCGGCGGAAGATCCCGGTGGTGGCGGCGATGATGGACGTGGGCGCCTCCGGGGGCTACTATGCCGCCCTCGCCGCCGACCAGATCTTCGCCCACCCCACCACCATCACGGGGAGCATCGGCGTCATCATGCTGACCGTGAATGCCCAGGGGCTGCTCGAGAAGGTGGGGGTGACGCCGCTGGCCATCAAGTCCGGACCCCTCAAGGACGCGGGCTCGCCTTTCCGCGGCCTCACCGACGAGGAGCGCGCGGTGTTCCAGTCGGTGATCGACGACATGTATGGCCGCTTCGTCCGGCTCGTCGCGGAGTCGCGCAAGATTCCCGAGGCGCGCGTCCGCGCCTTCGCCGACGGTCGCATCTACACCGCCGAGCAGGCCCGGGCACTGGGTCTGGTCGACCGGATCGGCTACCTCGACGAGGCGGTCGCGGCGGCGCGGCAGGCCGCGGCGCTCACCGAGGCGCGGGTCGTCATGTATCACCGCCCCCGCGAGTACCGCGCCAATCTCTACTCCGCCTCGCCGCCGCCCGGCGGCGCCGACGCCCTGGTGGCCCAGATGGCCGGCCTGCTGGGAGGCGCCCCGGGCGCGCGCTTCCTCTATCTCTGGTGGCCCTGAGTCGGCGGCCCGCGCCGAGAAATCAGGGCGGCCCGGGCGGCACCCGGTGCTAACCTGAAAGTGTCATGGTTTTCTGGCGCCCGGGCGTCAGGCGTGCGGCCGACCGACGGGGCTTCACCCTTATCGAGCTGATGGTCGTGGTGGCGGTATCGGCATTCTGGCCGCCATCGCCATCCCCATGTATACGAACATGCAGCTCCGCGCGAGGGTGGCGAAGGCCACCGCGGACGCGCGCGCCCTCGTGGGGGCCATCAGCGTCTACTCGGCGCATATGCAGGCACTGCCGCCCGACCTCGACGCGCTGAACACCACCGCGACGAACAGCATCGGTGCGGTGGCCGGCCCCTTCATGGCCTCGACGCCCAACCCGCCTGCGGGGTGGACCGTCTACGCCTACACGTCGTCCTCCGGTGGCGTCTACGCCGTCTCCACCACCGGCGACAGCCTCGTCATCAGCCTGCCGTGAGAAGGGGCGCCGTCGCCCTCACTTGGGCGCGGGCATGCCGTAGCCGGCGACGTCCTGGTCCGAGTTCCACTTCACCCAGCCCGCCTCTTCCGGCTCGCCGGTGAGGGGCCGCCCCGCCGCGGGCGCACCGCTCGCCGGCACCAGCAGCTCCTCCCCACCTTTCACCGTGCGCTCCCACGCCGTCCCCTTGCTGGCGCGCGCGACGGCGAGGCCGTGGTAGACGCGCACGAGCACGGTTCCGTCGGTGTTGGCGCGGATGGCGACACCGCCGCTGCGCGCGGCTACCGTCACCGGTCCCGCCTCGATCTCGAAGGGCGAACGCGTCACCGTGAGAGGAAGGATGGACACCCAGATCCGGCCTCCGTCCAGCGTCAACCGGAGCGGGGTCCCTGCCGCCGGCTCCTGGACGAACACCTGCGAGAGCGGCGCCATGCGGACGGCGTTGCCGTTGGCGGTGAGCACCGCGAGCCGACCGCCCGCGAGCGCGCGAACGCCCTCGCCCTCGGCGATCTTCGTGCGCAGCTTGGCCGGCGTCCAGGTGCCGCCCTTCGCCATCGTCTCCGCGGGCCCGCTGAGGGTGGCGATGGTGAGAGGAGTTTCCTTGGGCTGCGCCGCCGCCGGGGCCGCGAGGAGCGCCCCGAGCAGAGCGGCGGCGAGCGCGAGCGCCGATGGGATCATCCCGGGAATCCTTTCGTCTCGTCGGTCACCGCGTGTCCTCCGGCTGGTCCACCAGCTCCAGGAACTGCTTGAGGATGCGCGCGGTGGCGCCCCACACGACATCCTCCACCGACACCTGGTAGAAGTGTACGGGATGCGGCTTTCCGCCACGCTCCCATATCTCCGTGCGGAATATCGTGGGATCGCGGAGGAGATCCAGCGGGACCTCGATCACGCGCTCGATCTCGCGGCCGTCCGGCTTGAACGCCGGCGCGCCCCGGATGATGCCCACCACCGGCGTGATGACGAAGGGCGTGGCGCGGGTGGCGGTGTCGTCGAGCAGACCGAGCACCTCCACCGCGTCGGCGGGAATGCCCACTTCTTCCCAGGCCTCCCGCAGCGCCGTCTCCACCCGCGAGGCGTCGCGCTCCTCGCAGATGCCGCCCGGGAACGAGAACTGTCCCTTGTGATGCGGAACCGCATCCGACTTCTTGGTGAAGAGCACGTGGGGCCCGCCGTGATCGGTGATGGGCAGGAGCACGGCCGCGGAAATGAGGTCGCTCCGGTCCAGCGCGACGCGCGGATGCCGTGACAGCGCCGCGTCGAGCCGCCGGCGCAGGGTCTCGAGGTCCACCCTGTCCTACCGGGCCCGGAACTGGGGTTTCCGCTTCTCCGCGAACGCCTTCGGTCCTTCGACCGCATCCTCGGTGCCGCGGAGCGTGCCCGAGAGGAAGGCCTCCAGCCGGAGGCCGTCCCCGAGCGGCATGGTTAGCCCGCGAAGCACTGCCTCCTTGGCCGCCCTCACAGCGAGCGGGCCGCGCTCGCAGATGGTCTCGGCCCACTCCCGGGCCGTCCGCAGGAGATCGGCCGGCGGTACGAGCGCGTTCACCAGCCCCCAGCGGAGCGCCTCCTCGGCGGTCATCGTGCGCGCCATCAGGATCAGCTCCATGGCCTTGGCGAGGGGAATGGCGCGGGGGAGCCGCTGCGTGCCTCCCGCGCCCGGCATGATGGCCCAGCGCACTTCGGGCAGGCCGAAGGTGGCATGGGGCACGGCGACCCGCAGGTCGCAGGCCAGGGCCAGCTCCATGCCGCCGGCCAGGCAGTGGCCGTTGATGGCGGCGATCATCGGCTTCCAGATCTCGAGGCCCCGCGTGATGCCGCCCAGTCCGGGGTCGTTCGCGCTGCGGCGCCGGCCGGCACCGAAGGCGGCCGGGATCATCTTCTTGAGGTCGGCGCCGGCGGAGAAGGATCGCTCCCCCGCCCCCGTGAAGATCGCCACCCACGCGTCGTCATCGTCGCGGAAGCGCGTCCACGCCTCGATGAGCGCCTCGTGAGTCTCGGGATCGATCGCGTTCAATGCCTCCGGACGATCGATGGTGATGGTCACGATGCGGCCGGCCTGCTCGTAGCGCACGCTCATGGCGGTTCTCCGATCCTAGGACATGACGAAGCCGCCGTCCACGTTGAGCCCCTGCCCGGTGACGCCGTGGCTCTCGGGCAGGGCGAGGAAGACGGCGGCGCTGGCGATCTCCTCGGCCTCGATCATGCGTCGCTGGGGCACCCGCCGCTTGATGTAGCGCTCGAAGACCTCCTCGCCCGACACCTCCGTCAGGCCGCCGTCGCGGTCGCGCACCTTCCGCGGGGCGAGCCCCATGCCGGCGCGCACGAATCCGGGGCAGATGGCGTTGACGGTGATGCCCGGGTAGCCCTGGCTCGCCATCTCGGTGGCGAGGGCGCGGGTCAGCCCGATCACGCCGTGCTTGCTCGCGGCGTAGGCGCTCACGAAGCCGTAGCCGCCCATGCGCCCGTAGATCGACGAGATGGTGATGATCCGGCCTTGCTTCTGTCGCATCATCACGGGCAGCGCGGCCCGGATGGCCCGATACGTCCCGTTGAGGTTGACGTCGATCACCCGCGTCCAGTCCGCCTCGGGCTGCTCGGCGAGGAGGCCGCCGCCCGCCACCCCCGCGCAGGTGACGAGGATGTCCACCGAGCCGAAGGCCTGCACGGCACGCGCCGCCATATCCTCCATGTCGCCGAGGTGGGTCACGTCGATTCGTAGCGCTTCGGCGCGACTGCCCCGCGCCTCCGCCTCCCGCGCCACCGCCTGCACCTCAGCCTCCACGTCGGACGCCACGAGCAGGCGCGCGCCCTCGGCGGCAAGGGCGAGCGCGATGGCGCGTCCGATGCCCCGCCCGCCTCCGGTGACCACCGCGGCCTTACCGCTCAGGCGCACGGCTGCGGGATCAGACGAAGCGGCAGGAGACGGAGCCCAGCCGCGTGAAGGAGGCGCGTACCGACTCGCCCGCCTGCGGACGCAGGATCTTGGAGATCGAGCCGGTCAGGACGATATCGCCCGCGACGAGCCCCCGCCCCATGCGGCCGAGCGTGTTGGCCACCCAGGCCAGCGAGATAAGTGGATTCCCCAGCACCTCGGCGGCGGTGGCGGTGGCGACGGTTTGCCCGTTCTGCTCGTAGACCACGCCTTCCAGGGCTAGGTCGAGGGCAGCCACGGGCGTGAGCGGGCGCCCCAGCACGATGGCGTTGGTGTACACGCCGTCGGCCACCACGTCGGCACCCGTGGGCTTGCCCGAGAAGCGGAAGTCGATCAGCTCGAAGGACGGCATGGCGCCCTCGACGGCCAGCAGCGCCGACACGGGCGTGACGCCGGGGCCGCCGAGGTCACACTTGAGGAGAAACGCCACCTCGACCTCGACGCCGAGGCCGGCGAACCGGCTGACCGGGATGCTGTCGCCGCCCGAGTACACGCCGGAGCCGAGCATGAAGCCCAGCACCGGCTCGCTCACGCCGTAGGTGGCCTGGACGGCGGCATTGGTGAAGCCGGCCTTCCAGCCGACCACGCGCTCGCCCCGCAGCACCAGGGCCTGCTCCACGGCCCGCTGAACGGCGTACGCTTCGTCGAGCCCCAGATCGGGATGTTTCTCGGTGAGCGGCGCCACTTGCCCGTGGCCGAGCCGCGACATCAGAAGGTGATTGACGGCGGCATCGATGGCGATCGGCATCCAGCAGACTCCCTAGCGTCTCTTCGCCTTCTTATTCGATCTCTTGGAGCCCCTTGGCTTCGGCCTGACCTTAGCCTTGGGCTTCCGGCGTGTCCCCGCCCTGGCCGGGCGCGGTCGCGAGGCGAGATAGCTCTCGTTGCGCGCCCCCACCGAGCCCCGGATGACGGGGCCCGAGCGAATAGCCGTCACCCATGCCGAGATATCGCGCGCCAGCTCCGGATAGCACGAGTCTCGATACGCCTCGAGCGCAGCGAGCGCGGATGGGTCTTTCCACGGCTTGAGCACGAACGAGGCGTCGGGGTCCAGGGGATCGAAGGGTCCCTCGGCGCTCATCGGCATCACGATATAGCGGCGCGTCAGCTCGGCCATGCCTACGCCTCCTCGTTCAGGACTGAGAAGGAAACCTGGAGCATGCCCGGGCAGAGTACGACGGGGCGAGCATCTGCGCAACGGCACCCCCGGGCGCAGGCCGCGCCCGGGGGAAATAGACGGGACCGCCGCCGAGCGGCGCTCCCCTTCGAGCCTAGGTGGACCGGCGAGAGCGCGAGCCGCCCGAGCGCCGCCGTCCGCCCTTTCGCGGAATGCGCGCGCCCGCGTCCCGCGCCTCGCTCAGCGCGATGGCCACCGCCTGCTTGCGCTTGCGGACCTTCGCGCCAGACGACGAGCGGAGCGATCCCTGCTTGTACTCGCTCATCACCTTCGCGACCTTCCCCCGCCCCTTGCCGCGGCTGCTTCCTGCGCTGCTGCTTCTCGACCGTCGAGCCATCGAGAACCTCCCACGCGCGTTCGCGCGCGCTTCACTTGAGTGAGAATCGCTGGGTCTGCGGGTCGTCACGGTCGGCGGTCTCGTCCGGCACGGTGGCGAGCACCTGCACCGCCACGAACCCGGCCCCCCGATATGCCCCGCTCACCTGCACCTGCCCCAGCCCCATCGCGGCGGCGCCGCGAATCGCCTTCTCGAGAGCCTTCTTGAGCGCGGCATTGATGCCGCTGTCGGACTGGTCCTCGAGGGGCGCCCGGGTCTCGATCACCGCCATCTCGCCCGGCTCGGCCCATGCCGGCGAGGCCGTGAGCACCGTCCATCCGAGTGCCGCCACGAGGACGGTCCCCATCATCGCCACGCGAGCCATGCGCCTCCACCAGGTCGTCATCGCCGTCTCCTCTCCTCGCTCGGGGGCCCTACCCGCGGGCCCCGCTCTTGCACTGCTGCTCGTGTTCGTTCAACTCGCGCTCCGAGTCGAAGCTCTTCCCGCACTTACCGCACTTGAGCTGCGCCATGTCTTCCTCACCCCCTTGCGCCCCACCTTGCCGCTCGCGGCGCCCCGCGGGCGGACGCGTCCGCTCCCGTCGAGGCTGCGGCGGAGCGCGTCCATGAGATCGATCACTTTGCCGCGCGGCGCGGGTGATGGCGCCGCCGCGGCCACCTTCCCCGCGGCCTTGCGGCGGAGGGCCTGGAGCACGCGGCCCCGGTGCTCGTCGTGGTACTTCCCGGCCTCGAAGCGGGGCCGCGTCAACTCGCCGACGAGACGCTGGGCCAGCCGATGCTCGGCGGGCCTGACCGCGCCGGCTTCACCGCGCGGAATCTCCGCCGCGTCGCGGACCTCGTCGGCGTAGTACATGGTGTGGAGCATCAAGACGCCCTTGGCGCTGGAGCGGATCAAGACCAGGCTGGCCTTGCCCCGGAGCATGAAGCGCGCGATGCCCGCCCGGCGCGTCCCCGCGAGCACGGATTCGAGCAGCCGGTACGACCGCCCGCCGCCCTTGTCCGGACCCAGGTAGTACGCCTCGTCCAGGAGCACCGGATCGACGCTGTCGAGCGGCACGAACTCGCTGATCTCGATCTCGCGCGATGCCGGGCCCGCGAGGACGTCCAACTCTTCCTCCGTCATGCGCGCGAAGCGTCCCTTGGCGACCTCGAAACCCCGGACGAGCTCGTCGCGTTCGACCACACGCTCGCATACGGGACAGAACCATTGGGTACGGATACGGCTGCCGCACTTCGCGTGCAGCATGTTGAACGACACCCGCCGCGGGACGGCCGCCGGATAGAGTCGAACTGGGATGGACACCAGACCCAGCGAGATCGTTCCAGAGCCGAGGGGACGGGTCGCCATGTGCGCCTCTCCCTCAGAGAACAGCAAGCGATGTGCCATCGCAAAGGAGCGCACGTTTGAACGGATTTTCGGCGAGCGCACAGACGGGCCCCGCGGGAGGGCGTAATGCCGTCCGGGTAAGAAGTTCGTACCGCGCCGTAGCGAGCCGGCGCGCGCGCGTGGACTAGCTGCTGGTGTGCGTGGGGTGCGCGTGGTCCCCGTAGGGGATGCCGAGGACGTGAATGACCTTGCCGAGAGCTATGAACTCGGCGATCACCCACGACAGCTCGAGCAGCTCGGCCTCGACGTACTCGGCGCGGAGGTCGGCCCAGAGGGCATCGTCCACCGCGTGGTGGTCGGCGTACATCCGGTCGGCGTAGCGGAGGGCTACCTTCTCCCGCGCCGAGAAGGGGCCGCGCTCGAAGTCGGCGAGGGCCGCGATCAGGTCCTCGGTGATGCCCTCGCGCCTTCCCGAGGCGTAGCGCGTGGTCATTCAGTAGTGGCAGGCATTGTTCCGCGCCAGGCGCAGGCGCACGAGCTCCTTGGTGCGGTGCTCGACCACGCCCAAGCGCACCAGCGGCGAGTAGAAGCGCACGAAGCGTTTGAGGGTGTCGGGGAGTCGTCCAAACGTGCGGATGAAGTTGGCGTCGCCGCCATCCGCCACCCACCTGTCCAGCATGCCCCGCAGCTCGGCGTCGAGCCCATCGTCGGGAAGGAGCGGCATCCGCATGGCCCGAAGATAGCAAAAAGCCGGGGGGATGGGCATGGCGGAGCCGCACTGATAAGATGAGCCGTCGCATGGCACGCCATCTCTGTATCGTGGCACGGGAGAACTCGCCGCTGTACGGCTACCTCACGATCGCCTTCAGGGACCGGCCCGCCGGCACACCCGCCCTGGACATCGTCCTGGACCGCCGCCTCACCGACTCGCGGAGCGGCGGCGGGAGCGCTGCGCGCCCGAACGGTCCGAGCCCGGACCGGCGACGGCGCACCGCGGTGGACGAGGCGGTACGCGCGCGCGGCTACGCCATATTCACGGGCCCGGGCGGGGGGGCTCCCAGCCGCCAGGACGAGGCATTCATCGAACGGGCCATCGGTTTGCTCGCCGACGTGGAGCGGCGTGGGCCTCTGGCTCTTCGCTTCGGGGCGCGCAGGCGTGCGGTCCTCGGCGCCATTCTCAAGAGCGTGGCGACCGTGCTGCTCATCGCCGTGGTCCTGGCGGCGATCCTGAGACTCGGCGGCATCGGGCGCATCGCCGACGCCGCCGCCGAGTGGACGGACTCGGCGGTACGGCGCGTCGAGGATGCCTGGGTGAGCCTCCGTGGGCAGCCGGAGCCGCCGGCCCCGCGCCGTGACCGCGACCGCGGCTCGGAGCCGGAGCCGCCGGCCCCGCGCCCTGACCGCGACTCGGAGCCCGCGCCGCCGGTCCCCGCGGCTGCGTCACCAACCCTGCCCACCGAGCGGGGTACCCTCGCCGCGACACCGCTTCCGCCGCCGCCGCCGCGCGTGGCCACATCGCCGGTGGCGACGGCACCCCCGCGCGCTCCAACCGTCGAGGCGCCGTGGCCGAGCCCGCCGCCCGCGGCGCGCGAGCCAATCGGTCCCGCGGAGACGCAATCGCTCCCTGCCTTCACCGGGAGGATCCCGCGCCTGGAGATGTCGCGTCAGGCCGGTCCGTCGGGGAGCGATGTCGTCTATTCCGTGCGTCTCGTCGATCCCAGCGGCCGCGTCCTGTCCGGGGCGCAAGTGTGGCTCCGCGGGCAGAGCCCCAATGGGCAGATCCACGAGACGCGCCTCGACGACAGCGAACGGGCCGGAATCTACACGAGCGGCCCGCTCCCGCCCGACCTGATGCCGGCCAGCGGACTCAGCGTCCGCGTGGTCTTCAGCAACATGCGGATCGAGATCCCCGTCGACGGCTAGCCCGACTGCTAACGGGCGAAGGCGTCGCGAGCGAGCGGGGGGCGCACCTCCGTGCCCGAGAAGAGCACGGTCGCGATGATCTCGACGCTCGCGCCGCCGCCGAGCCCCTGACACCCGATGGCCGCCCGCGTGGGCTTGCCGCGGTCCCCGTAGAGCTCCACCAGGAAGTCCGCGGCGCCATTGATGACCCTCGGCTGGTCGTTGAAGCCCGGGGCTGAGTTCACGAAGCCCAGCACGTGGACGAACTGCTGCACCCGGTCGAGATCCCCCAGCGCGTACTTGAGCACGGCGAGCGTGGTGAGAGCCGCGTACCGCGCGGCCTCGGCACCCTGGGCAAGCGTGAGGGTATCGCCTACCACTCCGGGCAGATACGGCCGGCCGTCGCGCACCGGCGTGGTTCCGCAGAGATGGAGAAGGCCCTGCACGGGGAAGTGGGAGATGTAGTGGGCCCCTGCCGGATTCACCCGCCACAGGTCGGCGAGATCGGGCACCGCCATGCCGAGGCGGGCGAGCGCCTCCTCGACCTTCATGCGAGCGCGGGGAGCCCGTAGAGCTCGGCGACGTTGTCGTGGACGAAGAGGTTCCGCTCCTCGTCGGTGAGGTGCGCGGCGTGCTTGGCGAGGAGCGCCTGCGACACGGGCCACGTCGAGTCGCTGTGGGGGAAGTCGTTGGCCCAGAGCAGGCGGCGGATGTTGCAGAGGTCCTTGACCTTGAAGGCCACCCAGTCGTCCTGGAACGTCGTGTAGACGTTGTCGCGGAAGTACTCGCTCGGCATCCGCGTGAGCGTGCCCGCAGGCAGCCAGTAGCGGTGCCGCTCGTAGGCGTGGTCCATGCGATACATGTAGTGGGGCACCCAGCCCGCGTCCGCCTCCACGCTCACTACGCGCAGGCGCGGGTGCCGCTCGAACACCCCGCCGAGAACAAACGTGCCCAGGATGTCCTGACAGCCGCGGATGATGCTGAGGAACGCGTTGAGCTTGGGCCCGCGGGTCTTCCGGTCGAGTCCATCCTCGCGGCTGGTGAGGATGTGGAACGAGAGCGGCAGCCCGAGGTCCACCGCGGCCTCGTAGAACGGGCCGTACATGGGATCGTCGTAGTCGGCGACAGCCGGGTTACCGGGCATCATGACGCCGCGGAGCCCGAGCTCCTTGATGCGTCGGAGGTCACGAATGCCGTCTTCCACGGAGCACATGGCGGTCTGCCCCACCCCGATCAGGCGATCGGGATGTGCGCCACAGAACTCCGCGATCCAGAGGTTGTAGGCGTCGAAGCAGGCCTGCTTGTACTCGAAGTCGGGATGGTTGCAGATCACCATTCCCACCGTCGGGTAGACGACCTCGGCGGACACCCCGTCGCGGTCCTGATCGGCCATGCGCGCTTCGGGATCCCAGCCGCCGCGGTGCAGCTCCTCGAAGCGCACGCCCCACATCGTGAGCTCGCTGGCGTCCTTGCCCGCCGCCGCCACCAGCCCCATGGGGATGGACTTGTCCATCCCCTCCACCACGAAGACATCGCCGCGCTTCGCGTCGCGCACGATGCGGGGGGCGCGGTCCCGGAACCGGTGGTCGATACGGTCGAGATACGTGCCGGGCGGCTCGGTCACGTGGGAGTCGGCGGAGATGCAGGGCTTGCGCATGGGGGCTCCTAGATGCTGCCGGTGGCGCCGATCACGGGGCCGAAGCGCTCCATGCGCTCGAGGCTCTCCGAGAGGCTCTCGCTCCGGAAATCGATGATGATCTCGCTCACGCCGACGCGCGCGAAGGCGGCGACGTCGTCCGCGATCTGGGCGAGCCCGCCCGTGAACGGGCGCTGCTCTCCCGCGCTGTCGAGGGCCTGGGTGGTGTCGTACACGGGCGCCTTGTAGGAGATGGTCAAGGCGGACGGATCGCGTCCCTCGGCCTCGGTGAGGCGGCGCAGCTCGTCCAGGGAGCCGGCGAGCTCCGCGGGGCGGAGGGGGACGGCGGGGTTGGCGCCCACCGGGTGCCAGCCGTCGCCGTAGCGTGCGGCGCGCCGAAGGGCCGCCTTGCTGTGGCCGCCGATCCAGATGGGCGGGTGCGGCTTCTGCACGGGCTGCGGCAGGCAGCGGATCGAGTCGAAGCGGTAGAACTCCCCCGCGAAGGATGCCGGAGACTCGGTCCACAGGGCCTTGAAGATCCGCAGGTACTCGTCGCTCACGGCCCCGCGCCGGTCGAAGTCGGGCGTGGCCAGGGCCCGGAACTCCTCGCGCATCCAGCCCACTCCCGCCCCCACCGTCAGGCGGCCGTTGGAGAGCACGTCGATCGTGGCCAGCATCTTCGCCGTCACCACCGGGTTGCGATGGGGAAGGATCATCACGCTCGACACGATCCGGAGCGACTTGGTCTTGCCGGCCACGAACGCCATGAGGGTAAGCTGCTCCAGCGCGTCGCCGCCGCCGGGAAAGGCACCCGACACCGTGTAGGGGTACTTCGAGTCGATGGTGACGGGAAAGACGATGTGGTCGGCGACCATCACCGACGTGAAGCCCAGGCCCTCGCCCCGCGCCAGAAGGGCCTCGAGCGCCTCCGCCGTGGCGGTGTGCCCGCGGGTGGGAAGATAGAAGCCGTAGCGCATCAGGCCAGCTCCGGGATCACCCAGAGCGGGCGCTGCCCCGCGGCCACCCGCTGGATATTGTCGAAGCCGTTGCGAAAGCGCGCCGTCCAGTTCTCCCACGTGGGTCCCGCGGTGTGCGGCGTGAACGTGACGTTGGGCAGGCCGAACAGGGGGTGATCCTTCGCGGGCGGCTCCTCCCGCATCACGTCGAGGCCGGCGCCCGCGAGCGCTCCCGTGCTGAGGGCGCGGTGCAGGGCGGTCTCGTCCACCACCGGCCCCCGGCACGTGTTCACGAGCACCGCGCCCGGCTTCATCAGGCCCAGCTCCCGCGCCCCGATCAGCCCGCGGGTCGCGTCGTCGAGCGGTACGTGCAGGCTCACCACGTCGGAGGCGCACAGCAGCTCGTCAAGGAGCGCGAAGCGGACGCCGAGGGCGTCCTCGGCATCCTCGGTGAGGCGGCGGATGTCGTAGTACTGTACGCGCGCGTCGCAGGCGACGAGCCGCCGCGCGACCTTCTTGCCGATGTTGCCGAGCCCGACGAGGCCCACCGTGCGCCCCGCCAGCTCCCCCACCCGCGCGTCGGCGGGGTCGGTCACCCGCCAGCGCCCGGCCACCACGTCGTTGTGGAACCGCACCAGGCGCTTCAGCACAGCGAGGATGAGCAGGAGGGTGTGCTCGGCGACCGCGATGGCATTGGCGCCGCCGTTGTTCGACACCGGCACGCCCGCCTTCCGGGCCGCCTCCACGTCCACGTGGTCGTAGCCCGCGCTGAGGAGCTGGACGAGGCGCAGCTTGGGCGCGGAGCGGAAGAACTCGCCTCCCATGCGCCGCGCGAGGCCCAGGTAGAACTCCGCCTCGCCGGCGGCCTCGATGAACTCGGGCGTGCCCACGTCGGCCACGACCAGCTCGTAGCCGGGCGGAACGAGGGCGCGCGCGAGGTCCAGGACCGGGTCGGGCTGCTTGGGCGCGAACAGGATCTTCACGGCTGGGCGAGCGGGATGGTCGCGGTCAGGCATGGCTGATTCCCATGGACTCGGGTGGTGTGCCCCTTGCCCGTGGTGTCCTCCACGAGCCGGGCGTCGCCGGGGCCGAAAAGATGCGTGGAGCCGTCGCCCAACCCGATCTCGAGCCGGCCGGACAGGATGATGACGAACTGCCGGCGCGGCGCGGGGTGCCAGTCGAGAAAACGACCGACAGGGTCTTCACGAAAGGATATCTGCGTAGTGGCGAGGCCCTTGGTCCACTCGGGCGCCCGCGCGAGGTCGATCGTCTCGAAGTGCGACTGCCCGTCGGATCCGGTGTAGAGCCGGAACGTCCCCATGGCGCCCTCCCCGGGGGATGCTAGCACAGCGGTCGGCCCATCACCTCCTCGGCGAATAGCGTGAAAATGTGCTCGCGCGCCACGAAGCCCGCGTCGGGCACCTGCGGGAGCAGGATCACGCGCCGGATCTCCGGCACCATCATGACCCGCTGCACCTGGGCGCGCACTTCCTCCGGCGTGCCCGCCAGGGCCATGAGGCGCACGAGCCGATCGGGCACCAGCTCGCGATGCCGGGAGGCCGCCGTCGCGTGCTGGAAGGCGTCGTACTCGCGCCGCAGGCGCTCCACCACGGGCCGGTCGGCGTCGCGGAACGGCACGGGTAGCGGGTGCCGCAGCGCGGACGCCACCCGCCCCCGCGCGTGATCCCGTGCGAGCGCCCCGTCGCGCGCGACGGACATGGGCGCCCAGAGCGCCACGTCGAGATCCTCGAGCGTCCGGCCCGCGGCCTGTGCCCCCGCGGCAACGTGCGCGAGCCCGGCACGCAGGATGTCAGGGTCCACGCTCGCGTACATGATGACGCCGTCGCCGACGCGGCCCGCCGCCGCGAGCATGCGCGGGCCCGACCCCGCCGCATAGATCGGGATGGCCCGGGGCTCGCGCAGCCAGGCCAGGCGCCCTTCCGTGCCCGTCTCGAAGCGGACGGTCTCGCGCCGGGTCAACCGGCGGAGATCGGTGGCCATGGCCTCGAGGGTCGCGGTCCTGGCGGTCTGCGCGAGCGTGAGGCCCATGGTCTGGGCCGCGCTGCCGCCCGTCCCCACTCCTACCACCACACGCCCGGGCGCCAGCTCGTCCAGGCTAGCGGCCGCGCTCGCCGTCACCGAGATATGCCGCGTGTGGGGCACCGTGATGCCGGGCCCCAGGCGAATGCGCGACGTGGCGAGCGCGCAGGCGGCGAGGGTCACCCAGAGCTCGCGGCAGACGAGGTGCGTGTCGGTGATCCAGGCGGTGTCATAGCCGAGCGACTCCGCCAGCTTCACCTGCTCGACGATGGTCGGCACGGGCTGGCTACCGAGAATCGCGACGTCGAACTTCATCGCTCGGTCAGGCGTCCTGAGGCTCCTTCTTGATGAAGCTCCCATCGCGAAGCTCCTGGAGCGTCCGCTCGATCTCGGCGCGCGTGTTCATGACGAACGGGCCCCAGCGCGCGATGGGCTCGCGGAGAGGACGGGCGGCGGCGAGGAGGAAGCGGCCGCCCGTGGGGCCCGCCGTCGCCTCCACCACGTCGCCGTCGTCGAAGACCACCAGCGCGGGGGCACGCACCGCCCGGCTCCCGAAGCGAACCTCGCCGGCGTCCACATACGCGAAGGCGGTGTGCCCGGCCGTGACCGCCTCGCGAAGCGTCGCGCCGGGCGGCAGGGTGATGTCCACGAACAGCGGAGCGACCGCGAGACCCTCCACGGGGCCGCGCAGCCGGCCGCCGCCGGCCTCCCCGGCAATGACACGGATCCGGGCGCCACCATCCGCCTCGACGACGGGCAGCCGACCGGCCACGAGATCGCGATATTTCGGGCGGCCCATCTTCTCCGCCGCAGGCAAATTGAGCCAAAGCTGTAGCCCCGCGATGCCCTCGGGCCGAACCTGGGGCATCTCCTCGTGGAGGATGCCGCTGCCGGAGGTCATCCACTGGATGTCGCCCGGGCCGATGCTGCCGCGGTGGCCCAGCGAGTCGGCGTGGCGCACCTCGCCGGTGCGCATGACGGTCACCGTCTCGATGCCACGATGCGGATGCACGGGAAAGCCCGCCTCGTAGTCGGCCGGAATGGTCGACTCGAAGTGGTCCAGAAGGAGAAATGGATCGAGGTTGTCGAGCCCGCGCATGCCGATGCTGCGGCGCAGATGCACGCCCGCGCCCTCCACCACCGGCTCCGGCGTGATCACCCGGGCCACCGGCCGTACCCGCTCGCTCATGGCCCCGCTCCTCCGATCCCATGATCTCACCGTTTCGGGCTATGATCGGCGCGATCGATCCCGCAACACTCTCTCACATGGAGGATCGCGATGGGCGGCTCTCGACTGTCCGGCAGGGTGGCGATCGTGACGGGCGCGGGATCGCGCGCCGAAGGCATCGGCAACGGCCGGGCCACCGCGGTACTCTTCGCTCGCGAGGGGGCGCGCGTGCTGTGCGTGGACCAGAAGAAAGACGCGGCCGAGTCCACGCGGGCCATGATCGCCGCCGAGGGCGGCGAGGCCGCCGTGCTCGAGGCCGACGTCACGCGCGCCGCCGACTGCCAAGCCATGGTGGACGAGGTCGTGCGGCGCTGGGGTCGCCTGGACATCCTGGACAACAATGTCGGCATCGGCGGGCGGGCCACGGTGGTGGAGGTCGACGAAGCCGACTGGGATCACATGATGCGCGTCAACGTCACCAGCATGATGCTGACCTCGAAGCACGCCATCCCCGCCATGGCGCGGGGCGGCGGCGGGGCCATCGTCAACATCTCGTCCATCTCGGCCTTGCGTCCGCGCGGGCTCACCCCGTATACCGTGTCCAAGGGCGCGGTCATCGCGCTGACGCGGGCGATGGCGGTCGACCACGCCGCGCAGGGCATCCGCGTGAACTGCATCGCCCCCGGGCCCGTGTACACGCCCATGGTCTACGCGGCGGGCATGACGCCGGAACTCCGCGACCAGCGCCGCCGGGCTTCACCGCTCGGCATCGAGGGCACCGGCTGGGACATCGCGCATGCCGCCCTCTTCCTCGCCTCCGACGAGGCGCGCTACATCACCGGCGTCGTGCTCCCGGTGGATGGCGGCGTTACCCTGACCAGCGCCTCACGTTGATGGGGGAGGTGGAGGCATGGGAGGCAGCCCGAAGATGCGTGACTTGATGCGCGAGGGCACCCAGCGGGCCACCCGACGGGCGACGGCAGCGATGGAGTCGAGGGTGGCGGCGTCGCCCGGCCAGTACTTCAGGAGGAGGGTCCGGTCCAGGTAGTTGAGCAGACCGTCCAGCACCACCGCCACGAGCAGGACATCGTCCAGATAGCCCAGGACGGGGATGAAGTCGGGGATCAGGTCCACCGGGCTCGCGAGGTACACGGCCACCGCCGCCAGCACGATCTTCGCCGCCTTGGGCACCATCCGGTCGGCCATGAGCGCGGCGATCATCCGTGCCAGGCGCGGCAGGAAGAGCGCGAGGTCGCCGAGGCGGAGGGGCGCCATCGCGACTACTCGAGGCTCTCCGCGACCAGCTCCGCGATGTCCTTCACCTGGAGCCGCTCCTCCGCGCCCACGACCTTGCGACCCAGGTCCACCATGGCGAGGCAGAAGGGGCAGGCGCTCGCGACGATGTCCGGCTGCACCGTCAGCGCCTCCTCGACCCGGATCACGTTGACGCGCTTCTGGGCGGGCGTCTCCATCCACATCTGCCCGCCGCCACCGCCGCAGCAGAGCCCCCGCTCGCGGCGGCGCGGCATCTCCACCAGCTTGAGGCCGGGCACGTAGATGGCCGTCTCGCGGGGCGCGTCGAAGATGTCGTTGTAGCGCCCGAGATAGCACGAGTCGTGGAAGGCCACTGTCTTGTCGAGCGGCTTCACGGGCTGGACGCGGCCTTCGCGCAGCAGCTCCCGGATCACCACCGAGTGGTGCAGCACCGCGAAGTCGCCCCCAAACTGGGGATACTCATTCCGAATCGTGTTGAAGCAATGGGGACAATGCGTGATGACCTTCTCGAAGGCGTACTGCTTGATGTTGCCGACATTCTCGTCGGCCAGCATCTGGTAGAGATACTCGTTACCGAGCCGTCGGGCGACTTCCCCGTGGCAGCGCTCCTCCGTCATCACGCCGAAGGACACGCCGGCCTTCTTGAGGATCTTCACCACCGAGCGCGCGATGGCCTGGTTCCGCCGGTCGTAGGAAGCCGAGCAGCCCACCCAGTAGAGGTATTCCACCGGCTTGCCCGCCTCGAGCACGGGCACGTCGAGCCCCTCCGCCCAGGCGAGGCGATCGCCGGGAGCGAGCCCCCACGGATTCCCCGCGCGCTCGATGTTCTGCAGGCTCATGGGCGCGGTGGACGGCAGCGTGCCTTCCGACAGGGTGAGGTAGCGGCGCAGGTCGATGATGGTGTCGACGATGTCGATGTGGGCGGGGCACTCCTCGACGCAGGCCATGCAGGTGGTGCACGCCCACAGCTCGGCGGCGGCGATCACCTCGCCGTGAATGGGGCGGGTGTCGCCATCCAGCATGTAGCGCTTGAGCTTGATGATGACGGCCTTCGGGTTGAGGGCGCTGCCCGACAGATACGCCGGGCACGCGTCCTGGCAGCGGCCGCACTCCACGCAGGCGTCGAAGTCGAGCCGGCGCTTCCAGGAGAACTCCTCGAACTTCGAGATCCCCAGGGATTCCGCCTCCTCGATGTTCTCGATCTTGGCGATGGCCCCGCGGGACCCGAGCTTGGAGAAGAAGATGTTGAGCGGGGTCGTGATGAAGTGCATGAAGTACGAGCGCGGGATCAGGGCGATGAACACAAAGACCACCGCGGCGTGGAACAGCCACGTGCCGAGGTAGAGCCCGCGCAGGACCCCTTCTCCCAGCCCGACGCCGAGGAAGCCCTGCCCCACCGCGTAGCCCACCGGCGACCACGGCGCCCACCAGGGCTTCACCACCGCCAGCCGGGCGCCCTCCATCACGAAGCCCGTCACGTTGATCACGAACAGGATGAGGAGGGCATAAGCGAACTTGGGATCGGGATCCACACGCTTCGACCGCTTGATGAAGCGGCGGTAGCAGGCCATGCCCAGCCCGAGAACGAAGAAGAGCCCGAAGAGATCCAGCACCACCTCGTAGAAGAGGTAGAACGGCCCCTTGAGGATCTTCACGCCCAGCAGGGGGAGGGTAATGTCGTAGTCGATCGTGGCCAGCACCGTGCCCATGAAGAGCGCCAGGAAGCCCCAGAAGACGGTGGCGTGCATGACGCCGGGATAGGCCTGAGAGAGCACGCGCACCTGGAGCAGTCCGAACGTGATGACCCGTCCCACGCGCGTGGGCAGGTGGTCCCACCGCATCTCGGGCCGGCCGCCCGCCCAGAGGCGCACGCGCTGGGCGAGCCCCAGAAGAAGACGGCCATCGCGACCGTTGCCCCCGCGTACAGCGCAAGCTGCGCCCAGTACGGAACGTTCCAGAACGTGTCGCGGAAGGGAAGATCGCCGTAGAGAGGGTTCATGACCCGAACAGCATCCGGTGGGGTTGCGAGCTTGTCAAGGCGGGAAGGCGCTTCCGGTGTGGAAACGCCCTCCCGCCGTCGGGCGGGGCGCCGCTAGCCCTGGCGGGGCGGCGGGACGCGGAACGGCTGGTGGCAGGTGCCGCAGGCGTTGCGGCCGAAATCCTTGGAGATGGCCTCCACCTGCGCCTGGTTCTTGGCGCGGGCGGCGTCACGCAGCTTCTCGGACTCGACCTGCATCTTCTTGGCCGCCGCCTCGAACTCTGTCCACTTGTCCCAGATCTCGGGCTTGGCCTTGGACTTGTCGGTGAGCGAGCCCTTGGGGAAGAGCATGGGGATGTGCTCGGCGTTGAGCGCCATCGTCTCGGCGTTCACTGCCACCGCCTCGAACTGCCCGGCCTTGATCTTGGCCTGCACGTCCGCCCACGAGGCGCCGTTGAGCTTCATGATGCGCTGCCGATCGGCGACGATGTCGCCGGAGCCCACTTTCATCTTGTCGCTGCTCGCGCAGCTCGCGAGCAGTCCGAACGCCAGGCCGCCTATGACGAAGACTGCCGTGAATGCCCGTCGCTTCATGTCGCCTCCGTGGCTAAAGGGCACTGCATCCCGCCGTCACTTCCCGACCTTGTGCGGTATCGGCGGTATCGACTTGAGATAGTGGGCGATGGCGAGAAGATCCGCCCGCGTGAGGTCCTTGTAGCCGGCGGTGGTCCCCTGGATCACCTCCGCCATCAGCCCGCCCGCGACGTCGCCGTCTGGCTTGTTCCCGGTGCCGAGATAGTCCGCGATCTGATCCACCGTCCAGGTGAGGCCGGTCGTCTTGTCCGGCGTGATGTTCGGCACCTCGGCATCCTCGGGGCCCTTCGGGTTGCCGGCGAGGAAGCGCGAGTTGTCGGTGGCCATCGTCATCGTGCGCGGAGTATGGCACTCGCCGCAGTGGCCCACTGCGCGGACGAGGTACTCCCCGCGCGGCATACCCGTCGCGGGCGCCGAGGGCGGCGGCGTCTCCTTGGGCGCGAAGGCGGCCAGCCAGGCGGGGAGGAACACGGACTCGAACATGGGGACGGTGATCTTCTTGGGCTGGTTCGCCCGGTTGACGGGCGGGAGGCTGCGAAGGTAAGCGGTCACGGCCTTGAGATCGCCCTCGGCCATGCCGTTGAAGACGGTGAAGGGATGCACCGGAAGGAGCCGCTCGCCATTGGGCCGGCGGCCCAGGCGGATCGCCGTGATGATCTGGGCGTCGGTCCAGGTCCCAATGCCGGTCTTGGGATCCGGGGTGATGTTGGTCGAGTACACGGTGCCGAAGGGGCCGTCGTACTTGCGCCCCCCACTGTTGACCGGCTGCTTGGGCTGGGTATGGCAGCCGCAGCCCCCGGTGGCCCCGAAGATGTACTTGCCCCGCGCCAGATCGGCGGCACTGGGGGCCTGCGCCTCGGCCGGCGACGCCGGCACGAAGATGAGGCCGACCACGAGCATGAGCAGAACATACCCCATGAATTTCTCCCGTAACTGGCAACGGAAGCCGGGAGTTCCCGGCCCCCGGGGTTCGGGCTCGATCACCCCGCCTCGGCCGGGCGGGCCCCGACGAGGCGCGTCTCCATGACGAGGGCGTCCTCGCCCGTGTCGAAGTAGTAGCCCTTGCGCCGTCCGATAACCGAAAAGCCGAGGCTCTCGTAGAGTCCGAGGGCCTCCGCGTTGCTGGGGCGCACCTCGAGGAAGGCCAGGGTGACGCCGCGGCCGCGCCCGTCCTCCAGCATGGCCTGAAGCAGCGCGCGGGCGAGCCCCTGGCCCCGGCGATGCGGGTGGACGGCCAGGTTGGTGATGTGGATCTCGTGGCCGATTTCCCAGAGGCAGAGATAGCCGGCGAGCTGGCCCGCCGCGCGCACCACCACGCAGCGAGCCACCCGATTCTGGGCAATCTCGTAGCGGAACGCGGCGCGCGACCACGGGGTCTTGAAGGAGAGGCGCTCGATCTCGAGCACCTCGTCGAGATCCTCGAGCGTCATCGGGGTCAGCGTCAGCGCCGGGATCATGCGCTGCGCCTGGCCTTGAGCTCGGCCTCGGACGGCCGGAGATACAGGGGAACGAGCGCCTCCGCGTCCATCCCCTTCCCGGCGACCAGGAGCGCGTGGCCGAGGTGGGCCACCACGCCGGGCGCGGGCTGGCGCCGCGCCGGCGGCGCTTCCATCACCGCGTCGCCCAGCCGCGCGAGGTGGGGCCGGCACGCCTGTACGCCATCGCCCAGCACGATGACGGGGCCGCGCAGGCGCGCCGACCGCGGCCTCCGGCGAGAGCGCCAGATACTCCCACTCGCGCGTCATCGCCGCTCCCCTGCCAGCGGTAGAGCGAGCAATACACCTCGCCCTTGCGCGCGTCGAGCAGCGGGCACACGGGCGCGGCGGCGAAGGGAAGCGTGGCGGCGAGGGCGTCGAGCGTGGGGACGGGCGCGACGGGCAGATCCAGGGCCAGGGCGAGACCCTTGACGGTGGCGACGCCGACGCGGAGCCCAGTGAACGAGCCCGGGCCGATCGAGACGGCCAGCCCCTCCAGATCCTTCGGGCTCCAGCCGCAGTCCACGAGCAGCCGATCCACCACCGCCATCATGCGCTCCGAGTGGGTGAGCGCGATCGACAGCGTCGATCTCGCCCACCAGCCGCTCGCCGTCGAGCAATGCCGCGCCGCCGGCGAGGGTGGCGGACTCGATGGCGAGAATCCTCATGGCCGGGCCAGTTTACTCGTGGATCTTTGGGGTTGACAAGGCAACGCCGTGACGGCCATTCTGGCCGCTACCCCACGAAGGAGGAGCCCCGAATGCCCCCGCCGGCGCGCCGAGATTCCGAGACCATGGATGCCGAGGTGCGCGAGAAGATACATCTCGAGATCCTCAAGCGCACGGGCGCGTATCACGCCAACGATCACATCCTCCTTCCTTCCGGCCAGCACACCACGGAGTACATCGAGAAGACCTTGGTCACCACCGAGCCCTCCTTCACCGAGGGCCTCGGCGCCGTGATCGCCAAGCACTACGCGCAGTGGCCCATCGACGTGGTGGTGTCCACCGGCCCCGGTGCCCTCATCCTTTCCCACTGCGTGGCGCGGGCGCATCCCTCGCGCCCCACCGTGATGTACGGCACCAAAGGGGTGAGCGGGGGCAAGCGCCGCGTGACCCTCCCGGTGGAATTCCACCGGATCATCCGCCAGGGCACCAAGGTCCTCGTGGTGGAGGACCTCGTCTCCTCCGGCGCGACGGTCCGCCTGCTCACCGAGCTGGTCGAGAGCCTGGGCGGCCACATCGTGGGCATCGGCGCGCTGTGGCGGCGCACCAAGCGCGCGGAGGTGGACGGCAAGCCCATCTTCAGCCTCGTGAGCCGCGACTTCCCGACGTACCCGCCCGAGAACTGCCCGCTGTGCAAGAAGGGCATGGCGCTCAATCGCGAGTTCGTGAAGCGCCGTGACGAGCGCAAGCCGTCGCACGTCCAAGAGTAACCGCGCGAGCCGGAATAGCCCCTACCGGTAGGCCCCCGAGGGGGTTCCCACCCCCTCATGCTGTATTTTCTCCTTGACACCATTTTTTCACGCCCTTAGAGTCCGAATTGTTCTAACTCCGCGACGCGCGCGGATCGGGAGGGGGGTGACACGATGGCGAAGAAGAAGGCCACGAAGAAGAAGAAGAAGTAAGGCGCCTGCGTAACGGCGCTCGGCCCTGTCGGCCCCATCCCGACAGGGCCGAACCATTTCGGCGGCGACCCGCCCTCGAGCGTACGCGCTGCCCTCCCCGGTCGTGCTTGTGCTTAAATGCCCTCGTATGACCGACGCCGGGTTCCTCCCCGCGCACATCGGCTCGGCGTGACGGGAACTCGGGCCCTCGTCGATCGGCTGACGGCCATCGTCGCGCGGTTCGCCGCCGAGGACAGCACCGAGAAGCTCGACTTGCTGGACCAGCTAGAGGGCCTACCGATCAGGTCGCCGGCCACTCTCGCAAAGCTCCACGAGGCGCTCTGCTTCCTGCGAGCGTACCCAGACGGCCCCCAGGTCCAGGAGCGGGTAGAGCGCGCGCTGACGGCCTTCCCCGCGCGCGTGGCGCGGCTCGGAGCCTCGGCCAGGGCGCGGCTCGACGACTCCGGGATCGCGGGCACCACGCTCGACTACCCGTTCGGCTTTCCGATGGCGCGCTGGCTCGCGTCGCGCTTTTCGGCCGACGTCGAGATCGCGTGGCGACGCTTCGGCGACACCGAGCGGCTCGAGGAGCTGCTTCCACTCCTCGTCACCCACCAGGAGAGCGAGGCGTTCAGCGAGGGCGGGCTCCACCCGCGACGGTGGATGGCGCTGGCCAAAGGCCACCGCCGGAGCGACCTGCGCACCCTCCTCGAGCTGTTCGAGCGTGCGCCCTGGCCGCTCGCCGTCCGCGACGCGCTCTTCGAAGGTCTGGCGCTGCCGATCGAGTGGCGCCTGCGCGGGGTGGCGCCGTCCCGCACGCGCGCCATCCTGACAGGCGGGCCGCGCTTCATGCACGGGGCGGGGTACGGCGACGGTCTTCGGCGCGGTGGCGTCGACTTCGCCCGTGAGATCACTCGACCGCTTCCCCCGCCGCGCCCGGCCGGCCGCGCGCTGAGCCGTTCTCTGATCGACATGGCCCGGGCGTCCATGGCCACCCGGGCCCGCGAGCTGTACGCCTTCTCGCACCCCAACCCCAACGATGTGCTCGTGGCCGACCCCGGCCGCGGGCTGAGGGTGGCGCTGATCGGCCTCGCGTCGGAGTTCCGGCTGCCGGTCCAGGCGTATTACGCCTTCCTGCTGCTGAAGAACGGTGTCCCCATGAGCTATGGTGCCGGCTGGGGCATGGGGGAAGGCTCGAATGGGCGCTCAACGTGTTCGAATCCTTCCGTCAGGGCGAGTCGGCGTTTGTGGCAAGCCAGATCCTGCGCGTCTACTATCGAGTCTTCCGTATGCGCGCCGTGCTCGTCGACCGCTACCAGATCGGCTACGAGAACGAGGAGGCGCTCCGCTCGGGCGCGTTCTACTTCTATCGCCGGCTCGGCTTCCGGCCGCTCGACCCGGCTGCGCAGCGTCTGGCCGAGGAAGAGCAGGCGAAGGTCGCGCACGAGCCGGGATACCGCTCGCCGCCGTCCGTGCTCCGCCGGCTGGCCCGGACCGACCTAATCTTGAGATTACCGGGCCCCGCGCCCGACCTGCGGCTGACCGCGAGCGCACTCGCTGCCCTGGTCGCGCGCCGCATCGGACACGAATTCGACGGCGACCGGCGGGCGGCGCAACGCGCCGACCGGCAGCGGGTGGCCCGCGCCCTTGGCTCGGCTTGGTCGATCTGGACGGCGTCAGAGCGCCGCTGGTTCGAGCGTCTGATGCCACTGGTAGCGCTAGTGGCCAACCTCGAGGAGTGGCCTCGCCGCGAACGGGCGCGGCTCATGGCCGTGATCCACGCCAAGGGCGGCCCGAGCGAGCTCGCATACCTCAGGAAGCTCGACCGCCACCGGCGGCTCCGGGCCGCCCTCGGCGCGCTCGTGGGCCGAGGCCGGTTGCCTTGACGCCTATCGCCGCGGGGCGACCTTGACGGGCTTGGGGCCCTTGCCCTTCTCGCCTTCCTTGATGAGGCCCTTCACCTCGTCCATGAACTGGGAAATGTCCTTGAACTGCCGGTAGACGGAGGCGAAGCGTACATAGGCAACCTGGTCGAGCTTCTGGAGATGCTCCATCACGACCTCGCCGAGCTCCTTGGAGGTGATCTCCTTCTCGGCACGCTCGTGGAGCTTGGCCTCGATCTCGGCGACAACGTCATCGACGGCTTGCACGCCCACCGAGCGCTTTTCGCAGGACTTCAGGATGGAGCCCCGCAGCTTCTGCCGATCGAAGGGCTCGCGCCGGCCGTCGCGCTTGACGACGTGTGGAAGCACGTCCTCGATGTACTCGTAGGTCGTGTAGCGGCGGTGGCACTTGAGGCACTCCCGCCGGCGCCGGATGAACTCGCCGTCGCGCCCCACGCGGGAATCCACCACCCGGTCTTCGCTGTGGCCGCAGAAGGGACACTTCATGGGCGCAGCCGCTCCGGGTAGAGGGGGAACCGCGACGTGAGCTCCTGCACGTCTGCGCGCACGGCCGCCTCGGTGGCGGCGTCGCCGAGCTTGCCCAGCACGCGGTCGATGAAGCCCGCGATCTGCGTCATCTCGGCCTCCTTCATGCCTCGCGTGGTGACGGCGGGGGTGCCGACGCGAATGCCGCTCGTGACCATGGGCCCCTTGGTATCGAAGGGGATGCCGTTCTTGTTCACGGTGATCCAGGCGCGGTCCAGCGCGTCCTGCGCATCCTTCCCGGTGACGCCTCTCGGCGTGAGGTCGACCAGGAGGAGATGGGTGTCGGTGCCGCCGGAGACCAGCCGGAAGCCCCGCGCGAGCATGGCCTCGGCGAGGGCCTTGGCGTTCTTCACGATCTGCCCCTGATACGCCCGCCAGGCCGGCGTCTGCGCCTCGCGAAAGGCCACCGCCTTGGCCGCGATCACGTGCATGAGGGGCCCACCCTGGATGCCCGGCAGCACCACCCGATCGAGGTCCTTCGCGTGTGCGGCGCGGCACAACACCATGCCGCCCCGCGGCCCCCGCAGCGTCTTGTGCGTCGTGGTCGTCACGAAGTCCGCGTAGGGCACCGGCGACGGGTGCAGGCCCGCCGCCACCAGGCCCGCGGGATGGGCGATGTCGGCCATGAAGGCCGCGCCCACCTCGTCGGCAATCTCGCGGAAGGGCTTGAACTCGATGGCGCGGGGAAAGGCGGAGCCGCCGGCGATGATGAGTTTGGGCCGGTGCTGGCGGGCGAGTTCGCGCACCTGATCCATGTCGATGCGCTCGGTGTCCTTGCGCACCCCGTACGGGACGATGGTGTAGAGCTTGCCCGAGAAGTTCATCGGGCTGCCTGCGGTGAGATGCCCGCCGTGGGCGAGATTGGGCCCGAGCACGGTGTCGCCGGGTTTGAGCAGGGTCAGGTACACGGCCATGTTGGCCTGCGAGCCCGAGTGCGGCTGCACGTTGGCGTGCTCGGCGCCGAAGAGCTCCTTACCGCGAGCGATGGCCAGCTCCTCGGCGACGTCCACCATCTCGCAGCCGCCGTAGTAGCGCTTGCCGGGATAGCCCTCGGCGTACTTGTTGGTGAGCACCGAGCCCACCGCTTCCAGCACCGCTTCGGAGACGAAGTTCTCGGAGGCGATCAGCTCGAGGTTGCGCGCCTGGCGCTCGGTCTCGCCGCGGATCGCCTTCGCGATCTCGGGGTCGACCTCGGCCAGGTAGCTCATGGCGCGCGCGTTCGTGACGGCTATCCGCAGCGTTCGCCGCGCAGGCGCTGCTCGAGGGCGACGATCTTGCCCACCCGCCGCGCATGCCGGTCGCCGGCGAAGACCGTGCCGATCCAGATCTGGAGGATCTCGAGGGCGAGCTCGTGGCCGGTGAGCCGCGCGCCCAGGCACAGCACGTTGGCGTCGTTGTGTTCGCGGCTCATGCGCGCGGTGAAGGCGTCGAAGCAGCCGGCGGCGCGCACCCCCGGCACCTTGTTCGCGGCGATCGCCATTCCGATGCCGGTCCCGCACACGAGCAGGCCGCGGTCCACCTTGCCCACCGCGACGGCCTCGCCGACCTGCGCGGCATAGTCGGGATAGTCGACGGACTCGGGCAAGTGGGTGCCGAAGTCGAGAACCTGATGACCCTCGTCGATCAGCCAGGCCTTGCAGGCTTCCTTGAGCTCCCACCCCGCATGATCGGCTCCCAGGGCGATGGCCAGCATTCCGGCCTCACCTTACGCTCTGTCGGGGTGGGGTGTCAAGAAGGCGCTAGATATGGTGTTTTCCGGCTCTGGATCAGACGGTGACCGTCTCGCCGTCGCGAGCGACCTCCGCGCGCCAGCCCAACCCCCGCACTGCCTGCCGCAAGGCCTCGGCGGCATGGGGCTCGCCGTGCAAGAGGCGAACGCTCACCGGCCGCGCGGCTCTCCGCGTTTCGGGACGGCGCGGGCAGGCATGGGGCGTAGGGGGCCGGCGCCCGCGGGAAAGTCGAACACCTCCAGGCTCGCGCCCTCCACGCCCTCGGCCACGAGGGCGGCGATGTCCAGACGGCTCTCGAAGCCGAGGACTTCCTCGCGGCTCATGCGCGTGCCCGGGTGCTTGGGCACGAACAGCGTGCAGCAGTCGGCGTCCGGCTCGATCGAGGTCTCGAAGGTGCCGAGGGCCTGCGCCTGGGCGGTGATTTCGAGCTTGTCCATCCCGATGAGGGGCCGCAGCACGGGCAGGTCGGCCACCTCGTCCACCCGCGCCAGATTGTGGAGGGTCTGCGAGGCCACCTGCCCCACGCTCTCGCCGGTGACCAGCGCGAGGGCGCCCGTGCTGCGCGCCAGCGCCTCCGCGATACGCAGCATGAGGCGCCGGTACACCACCACCCGCGCGGGGCCGGACACCCCGAGCACGACGGCGCGCTGGATCTCGCCGAAGGGGACGAGGAACAGGCGCGAGTAGTACTGCCACGCGGTGAGCCGCCGGACGAGCTCGCGCGCCTTGCCGGGAGAGACATTCGGCAGATACGGCACGCTGTGGAAGTGCACGAAGACCACGCGGCACCCCCGCTTCATGAGGCGCCAGGCCGCCACCGGCGAGTCGATGCCGCCGGAGAGGAGGGCGGCCACCGTGCCGCTCGAGCCCACCGGGAGCCCGCCCGGGCCCGGACGGCGGTCCCCGTACACGAAGGCCCGGCCGGGGAGCACCTCCACGTGCACGTTCAGCTCGGGGTGCTCCAGGCTGACGCGCGTCTGGTGACGGGCGAGCACGTGGGCACCCAGGACGCGATTCATCTCTAGCGAGCTGAGCGGCAGCGTCTTGAACGCGCGCCGCGCGGTGATGCGGAACGAGGCGAAGCGCCGGCCCTCGGTGACGCGGTCGACCGCGCGCTTGAGCGCCTCCACGTCGGGGGGCGTCTGCTCAGCGAGGGCGAAGTTGGCGACGCCGAAGACGCGCGCGATGCGCTCCGTCACCGCCTCGGGATCGACGTGGGCGTGGAGGTGCACCGCGATCCGGCCGGTCAGCTGCTCGATCCGCACCGGGCCCAGATCGCCGAGGGCACGGAGCAGGCTCTCCTGCAGGCGGCGCAGGAACAGCGGCCGGTTGCCGCGCTTGAGGCTGATCTCGTGGTAGTGGACGACGACCATCTGGCCGCCGCCCGACGGGTCCGGCATCATTCCGGCTCGGGCGAGCGAGGATGCTTGGGCCGGCGCCGGTAGACGGTCTTCGGCACCTCGACCTTGGGTGGCTTCTTCGGCATGGGCTTGCGCACGCGCGCGTGCGCGGGCTTCGTTCGCTTTCCCACCCGCCTAGTATAAGCCGCCGGGAAAGGTGTTCACGCCGGCGTGGCGGCCCGCCGCCTTGTACATCTTCACGCCGCCCCAGGTCTGCCCGGCCACGCCGTCGTGGAGCGCCCAGCTCCGGCCGCGCACGGTCAGCCCCGCGCCCGGCGCGCGGAAGGGCGTGGAGGCGTCGAGCCCGCGCGTGAGCGCGCCGGTCTGGGCGAACTCCTCGTGGATGAACTCCATGATCTCGCGCCCCATGATGTACCCGCAGCCATGGCGCTCGTAGATGATGGCGGAGTGGTAGAAGAGCGGGTCGATGAGATAGAGGTCCTTGCCGATCAGCCCGCAGAAGCCCTCCATGCACTCGAGCACGCGGGCGAGCAGTCGCATCCCGCGGCGCACCTGGCCGGGGGCCAGCCCATCGCGCAGGGCCCGCTCCTCCTCGGCGTGATTGCGCGAGGCGGTGCCGAAGAGGGTGTCGCGCCCGTCCGCGTCGCGGTCGATCTCGTAGCGGAGCGCGGCGGGGTCGTTGATCTGGACGAAGGCCAGCTCGGGGACCGACACCGAGGACATCTCGACGTCCACGAGAAGGGTCGGATCCCGGTCGCCCGGGGCGGAGCGCACCTCGATGCGCGCCCACGGCCGCTCCTCGGGCGCGGTGATGCGGACGAGGCGGGCCCCGTCGGGCCGGCACAGGGTGGTGGGGCTGATCTCGAGCCGGCGCAGCAGCTCACCCGGCACGAGCCGGAGGTAGAGGGCTTCCGCCATCTCGCGCGGAAGCACGTTGATCTCCTCGATGGAGGTGAGCCCGAGCCCGCTCGCGCGAGGATCCATGCCTACCCGCCGGCGAGCGCCCGCGCCCGCTCGAGCTCGGCGGGCGTGTTCACGTTCATGAAGACGACGCGGGGGTCGGCCACCCGCGCGATCGCCGCTTCGGGAATGGCGAGCACGCGCACGTCGGGGAAGAACCCGGTGATCTTCAGCCGTCCCTCCTGGATGCGGCGCTCCATCGGGCCGAGGCACGCCTTGCCGTAGGCGGCGTGGAGGGTCTCCCACTGCTCGCCGATCAAGGGCGCGACGACGTCGGCCTCTCCCGCGCGGCCGATGACGAGGCGCGCCACCTCGACGGACAGGAACGGCATGTCGCAGGCGACGGTAAAGGCCGTTTCACCCGGCGCCGCCCGCAGGCCGGAGTAAATCCCGCCCAGCGAGCCGCCATCGGGAAACACATCCGGCACCATCGGCACGCCGAGATAGGCATAGAGCTCCGGGGTGTTGGTCACGACCAGGACATCCGCCGTCACCTCTCGCAGCACGCCGAGCACTCGCTCCACGATGCGCCGCCCGCCGAGCTCGAGCAGCGCCTTGGGCTCTCCGCCCATGCGGGTGCTCTTGCCCCCCGCCTGAATGACGCCGGTGATCATTGAATATCAACATGCCCTTCGGCATGTTGACCGTGGTCCAATCGGTTAGGGCAACCGGAGGGCGTCATCACAGCCTGATAGGGCCCTGGCGAAGGATGCGCGGCGGCCACACCGTGCAGTCGGCGACGGTGGAGCCCCCGCCCCCCGCGGTGGCGCCGCCGTCGAGGATCAGGTCGACTGATCCTTCGAAGAACCGCGCGACCTCCGCCGCGACGGTGGGCGGGGCGCCGCCGGACGGGTTGGCGGAGGGCGCGGTGACGGGCCGACCCGCCGCGCGCACAAGACCGAGCGCCACTGCATGGCCGGGCACGCGCACGCCAACCGTCCCGGATCCCGCCGTCACCTCCACGGGCACCGTCGGCGCCGCGCGGAGCACCAGGGTGAGCGGACCCGGCCAGTGTCGCGCCATCAGCGCGCGCGCGCCCGCGCTCGGCTCGACGGCGAGCGCCAAGGCCTGCTCGACCGAATCGACCAGGACCAGAAGGGGCTTGGTCTCGGGGCGTCCCTTGACCTCGAAGATTCGCCGCACCGCCGCCGGCGCGAGCGCGTCGGCGCCGAGGCCGTAGAAGCTCTCGGTGGGAAACGCCACGATGCCGCCAGACTTGAGCACGGCGGCGGCCGCGTCGAGGGCATCGGGATCCGGGCGGTCGGCATCAACCACCCTCATCACGGTCACCGGCGGAGCGCCCTCCGCGCGATGTCACGGCGGTAGTGCGCGCCCTCGAACCGGATGCGCGCCACCGCCGCGTAAGCGGCCTCGACCGCGTCGCGGACGTCCGCGCCGAGGGCCTGAACGCCGAGCACGCGCCCACCGGCGGTCTGGAGGACGCCCTCGCGCAGGGCCGTCCCCGCGTGGAAGACGCGCACGCCCGGCAGCGCCTCGGCCTCCTCGACACCGGCGATGGAGCGGCCGGTCTCGTAGGGGCCGGGGTAGCCGCCGGAGCTCATCACCACGCATACGGAGGCCTCGGGTCTCCAGGGGACGCTCCTCGGGATCCCCCGGCCGCGCGCCACCGCGTCGAGCAGGGGCAGCAGATCGGCGTCGAGGCGCGGGATCACGACCTGGCATTCGGGATCGCCGAAGCGGCAGTTGAACTCCACGACCTTGGGACCATCGGCGGTGATCATGAGACCGACGTAGAGGTGGCCCGTGAAGGGCGCACCCTCCTTCGCCATCGCGGCGACGGTGGGGCGCACGATCTCCGCCATCACCCGCTCCGTCATGCCCGCGTCCATGACGGGAGCCGGCGAGTACGCGCCCATGCCGCCGGTGTTGGGCCCCTCGTCGCCGTCGAAGACGGTCTTGTGGTCCTGAGCGGCGGCCAGCGGCAAGATGGCGGCCCCATCGGTGATGGCGAAGAAGGACGCCTCCTCGCCCACCATGAATTCCTCGATCACCACGCTGGCCCCGGCGACGCCGAACGCGAGCTGATCGAGACACGTGGCCACCGCCGCGTCGGCTTCCGCCAGCGTACGGCAGATGATCACGCCCTTGCCGGCGGCGAGACCATCGGCCTTCACCACAAGGGGCACGCCGAGCTCGCGGCACCACGCCCGGGCGGACGCCGCCTCGGTGAAGGCGCGGAAGCGTGCCGTGGGGATGCCGTACCGAGCCATCAGGTCCTTGGCGAAGACCTTGCTGCTCTCCAGGCGGGCGGCCGCCTGCGAGGGCCCGAACACCGCGAGCCCCCGCTCGCGGAGCCGGTCGGCCAGCCCGAGGGACAGCGGCAGCTCGGGGCCCACCACGGTGAGATCGACCCCCTCGCGCGCGGCGAGGTCGCAAAGCCCGTCGATGTCGTGGTCCTTGATAGGCAGGCAGCGCGCGTGCCGGCCGATGCCGGGATTGCCGGGCGCGGCGAGGAGCTCGGTGAGCCGCGCGCTCTGCCCGAGCTTCCAGGCCAGGGTGTGCTCGCGCCCGCCGCTTCCCACCAGGAGCACCTTCACGCCTCGCCCTCCGGCTCCTCGTCCCCCGCGCCGCCGGACTCGAGATGCGACCGAGCGATCTGCGACCACGGGCTGCCGAGGTCCAGCTCGAGGTAGCGCCGCCAGTGCACGGCGGCCGCGTCGCTCCGGCCCATCTTGCCGAGCACGCCGGCGAGGTTGAAGTGGGCGTCGGCGTAGTCGGCGTCCATCTCGAGCGCGCGCCGGTACCAACTGACGGCGGTCGGAAAGTCACCAAGGTCCTCCCCCAGCGAGCCCAGGTTGAAGGCGGACTGGGTGCACGTGGGGTCGGCGGCGAGGGCGGCGCGGTAGCACTCCCCTGCCCGCTCGTAGTGGCCCATTCGGTGCTGGAGCAGCCCCATGTTGTTCCACGCCGCCGCGTAGCCGGGATCCACGGCGAGGACGCGCTCATAGGCGTCCACCGCCGCCTCCCAGCGCTCGGGATCGTCGTCCCACTCCGAGGCGCGCGCGAACCAGATCTCCGCGGCGTCACTCGGGGGGATCATGGGCCGGACCCGGCCCCAGGCCAGCGACTCGCGCGTCTCGCGCTCGAGCTCGAGCACGGGGAAGTCGAGCAGGGCCTGCCCCGTGCGCGCGTCGAAGCGGATCTGATCCTGCGCGACGATGACGCGCTGCCCCTCCACGGACAGGCGGACCTCGGCCAGTGGCGACTCCGCGTCGGGAGCGAGCCGCCGCGCCCCCGCGAGGGCTTCCCGCACCTGGCGCACGCTGGCGCCGGACTCCAGCAGCGCCGCGCTCACCCGGCAGGCGACGAGGTCGCGGAACCGGTAGCCGCTCGTATCCGCGCGCAGCAGCCCCAGACGCCGGAGCTGCACCGCGCGCTTCGGGGTGAGCCGCAGGAGCCGGGTCAGCTCCCGCAGGCTGAAGACACGCTCGGAGTGGGCGGTGGGCACGCTAGTGCTTGAAGTGCCGGATGCCGGTGGTCACCAGCGCCATGCCGTGCTCGTCGGCGGCGGCGATCACCTCGGCGTCGCGCACCGAGCCGCCCGGATGCAGCGCGGCGGTGGCGCCCGCCGCCGCCACCACGTCGAGTCCGTCGCGGAACGGGAAGAAGGCGTCGGACGCACACACGGTGCCCTTGGTCTCGAGCCCCACCTCGCGCGCGCGCATGACGGCGATGCGGGCGGAGTCCACCCGGTTCATCTGTCCCGCGCCCACCCCCACCACCTGCTCCGCGGTGGCGAGCACGATGGCGTTGGACTTGGCGTGCTTCGCGACCCGCCAGGCGAAGCGAAGGGCCCGCATCTCGGCCTCGGTGGGGGCGCGCCGCGACACCACCGTGAGCGCCGTGGGGTCCAGATCGGTGAGATCGGCGTCCTGGACGAGCAGACCGCCCAGCACGCTGCGCATCTCGGCCAGGCGCGCCGGATAGTCGGCACGGGCGCACGGCAGCTTGAATACGCGGCACTTCTTCTTGGTGCGCCGCAGCTCCTCCAGCGCGTCGGGCTCGTAGTCGGGGGCGAAGAGGATCTCGAGGAGAATCCCCGACAGCTCCTTCACCACCTCCATGTCGAGCCGGCGATTGACCCCCACGATGCCGCCGTAGATCGACACGGGATCGCACGCCTTGGCGCGCCGCATCGCCTCGCCCACCGAGGCGCCGACCGCGACGCCGCAGGGATTGGTGTGCTTGATCACCACCGACGCGGGCTCCTCCCACTCCAGCAGCAGGCCCAGCGCGGCCGACCAGTCGAGGAGATTGTTGTACGACAGCTCCGGCCCGTGGAGCTGCACGCCCGCGGCGAGGCCGAGGGGCGCGCCGCCCGGCCGCCCGGTCGTCTGATAGAAGGCCGCGGTCTGATGCGGGTTCTCGCCGTAGCGCAGACCCTGGACGCGCTCGGCGCTCACGCGCAGGCGGGGCGGCAGGAGCGCGTCCTCCGCACCCGCGGCGGGGGCGGCGCCACGCGCGCCCGGATCGCGCAGATAGGTCGCGATGGCGGCGTCGTACTGGGCGGTGCGGCGGAAGGCCTCCTGGGCCAGGCGGTAGCGGGTGTCGTCCGACAGCGCTCCGTGCGCGCGCAGCTCCCCGAGCACGGCCGCGTACTGGCCGGGATCGGTGATCACGCCCACGCTCTCGTGATTCTTGGCCGCCCCCCGGATCATGCTGGGTCCGCCGATGTCGATGTTCTCGATCGCGTCGGCGAGCGTGCACCCCGGATCCGCGACCGTCTTCTCGAAGGGATAGAGGGCCACGACGACCAGGTCGATCGGGCGGATGCCGTGCCGCTCCAGCGCCGCCATGTGCTCGGGGAGCGCACGGCGGGCGAGAATACCCCCGTGGACCTTGGGATGCAGGGTCTTCACCCGCCCGTGCAGCATCTCGGGGAAGCCGGTGACCTCGGACACGTCCACCACCGTCACCCCGCTCTCGCGGAGGAGCGCGGCGGTGCCCCCGGTGGAGAGGATCTCCACGCCGAGCGCGGCGAGCCCCCGGGCAAACTCCACGATGCCGGTCTTGTCGTGCACGCTGATGAGCGCGCGGCTGACGCGATTCATGCCCCCTCCTTGATGCGTACCCGCCGGCCTTCGATCTGGAGCCGCCCTTCGGCGAAAAGCCGGACCGCCTCCGGGTAGATCCGGTGCTCCTCGGCGAGGATGCGCTCGGACAGCGTGGCCTCCGTGTCGTCCCTCCGCACCGGCACCGCCGCCTGCAGCACGATGGGGCCGGTGTCGGTGCCCTCGTCCACGAAGTGGACGGTCGCCCCCGCCACCCGTACTCCGTGCTCGAGGGCCTGGCGCTGCGCGTGCAGCCCCGGGAAGGCCGGCAAGAGCGCGGGGTGGATGTTGAGGAGCCGGCCGCGGAAGTGCTCGACGAAGCCCGCGCCGAGGATGCGCATGTAGCCGGCAAGGCACACGAGTCCCACGCGCCGGGCCTCGAGCGCATCCGTCACCGCCTTGTCGTGGGCGGCACGCCCGGGATGCTCGCGCGATGGCACCACCACCGCCTCGATCCCCGCCGCGCGGGCCAGGTCGAGCGCGGCCGCGTCGGCGCGGTCCGAGATCAGCACCACGACGTCGGCGGGCATGGATCCGGCGCGCGAGGCCGCCGCGAGGGCCTGGAAGTTGGAGCCGCGCCCGGACGCGAGCACGCCGACGCGGAGCCGCCCGCCCTCAGGCATAGCGCACCTCGCGCCGGGCGCCCGCCTCGATCTCGCCGATCTCGAACACCGCCTCGCCCGCCCCGCTCAGGAGCGCGCGCGCGGGATCCGCGTCCTCGGGGCGGACCACCACGAGATACCCGATCCCCATGTTGAAGGCGCGCCGCATCTCGGCCTCCTCCACGCGGCCCGCGTCCTGGATCACCGTGAAGATCGGCGGCAGCGGCCAGCGGGACGGGCGGATCACCGCCCGGCAGCCCTCGGGCAGCACCCGCGGCAGGTTCTCGGTGATGCCGCCGCCGGTGATGTGGGCCATGGCCTGCACCGGCACCGTGCGCAGCAGGTCGAGCACGGGCTTGACGTAGATGCGCGTGGGGACGAGGAGCTCGTCGGCGACCGTGCGCCCAACCCCGGGGATGAGATCGCCCACCTTGAGCCCGAGCCGCTCGAAGACGACCCGTCGCACCAGCGAGTAGCCGTTGCTGTGAAGCCCCGAGGACGCCAGCCCCAGCACGCGGTCGCCCGGCTTCACCTCCGAGCCGGTGATGATGCGGCTCCGCTCGACCACGCCCACCGCGAAGCCGGCCAGGTCGTACTCGCCGGGCGCGTAGAAGTCGGGCATCTCCGCGGTCTCGCCGCCGACCAAGGCGCAGCCGGCCTGGGCGCAGCCCGCCGCGATGCCGGCGACAATGGCTTCCACCCGGGCCGGCTCCACCCGGTGCACGGCGAGGTAGTCGAGGAAGTAGAAGGGCTCGGCGCCATGCACGAGGAGGTCGTTCACCCCCATCGCCACGAGGTCGATGCCCACGGTGTCGTGGCGGTCGGCGAGGAAGGCGACCTTCAACTTGGATCCCACCCCGTCGGTCGACGAGACGAGCACCGGCTCCTGATAGCCGGCGGGGATGCGGCAGAAGGCGGCGAAGGCGCCGATGCCGCCCAGCACTTCCGGGCGCTGGGTGCGCGCCGCCAGCCGGGCGATGCGCCGCACCGCCTCGTCCCCGGCCTGGATGTCCACGCCGGCGGCTCGATAGGTCAGCGGGTCCACGGGCTCCGTCGTCAGGCGTCGAACAGCTTGAGCTGCGAAGCGTCCTCCGGCTCGAAGCCGACCTTGTACTGGCCGGTGAAGCAGGCGTGACAGAAGTGGCTCGGGTCGTTGCCCGTGGCCTTGAGCATGCCGTCGAGCGAGAGATAGCCGAGCGAGTCCGCGCTCAGGTAGCGGGTAATCTCCGCCACGTCGTGGCTCGCCCCGATCAGCTCCTTGCGGGTGGGCGTGTCGATGCCGTAGTAGCACGGCCACTGGATGGGGGGCGAGGAGATGCGCATGTGCACCTCGCGCGCGCCCGTCGCCCGGATCATCTTCACGATCTTCCGACTCGTCGTGCCCCGCACGATCGAGTCGTCGATGACCACTATTCTCTTGCCCACCAACACTTCGCGGTTGGGATTGAGCTTCACCTTGACCCCGAAGTGGCGGATGCCCTGGCTGGGCTCGATGAAGGTCCGGCCCACGTAGTGATTGCGGACGAGGCCGCTGTCGTAGGGGATGCCGGACTCTTCCGCGTAGCCCAGCGCCGCGCTCACCCCGGAGTCAGGCACCGCGATGACGAGGTCGGCCTGGACGGGATACTCGCGCGCGAGCTGATGCCCCAGCGCCTTCCGCACCGCGTGCACGTTCCGGCCCCACAGCATGGAGTCGGGCCGCGCGAAGTAGACGTACTCGAACACGCAGGCCAGACGCTCGGCGGGCTTGAAGGGCCGGTAGCTGGTCACCCCGCGATCGTCGATCACGACCATCTCGCCGGGCTCGACGTCGCGCACGAACTCCGCCTCCAGGAGGTCCAGGGCGCAGGTCTCGGAGGCCAGGATCCACGCGTCGCCCAGGCGCCCCAGCGACAGCGGGCGGAAGCCCGAGGGATCGCGCAGGCCCACCATGAGGTCGGGAGTCAGGAGCAGCAGGGTGTAGGCGCCCTTGACTCGCGTGAGGGCGCGCGGGAGCTGATCCACGAGGGTGCCGCCCTCGGCGCGGGCGAGGAGATGGATCATCACCTCGGTGTCCGACGTGGACTGGAACACCGCGCCGTCCTGCTCGAGGCTCCGCCGCAGCTCCTCGGCGTTGACGAGGTTGCCGTTATGGGCCAGCGCCACCATGCCGTGGACGGTCTGCGCGCTGATGGGCTGCGCGTTGCGGAGATTGGAGCTTCCCGCCGTCGAGTAGCGCACGTGGCCGATGGCGCGATGACCGGGCAGGCGCTTCAGGCGCTCGCGGCTGAAGACGTCCGCCACCCAGCCCATCGCCTTCTCGACATGGAAGCTGTGGCCGTCGGTCGCGGCGATGCCGGCGGATTCCTGGCCGCGGTGCTGGAGCGAATAGAGACCGAGATAGGCGAGGTTGGCCGCCTCAGCGTGGTTCCAGACGCCGAACAGTCCGCACTCATCGTGGAACTTGTCGTCGTCCAGCTCGGGCGTCTCAGTCCACATGTCGCGCAAGCCCGGTCCTCCAGTCATGATCCAGTCGGTCCACGGCGAGATCGATCACCGGGGCCTCGGCGCCGCGCCGGATGACGAACCGCTCGCCTTCAACCGTGCCGATCCAACGCCAGGGCACGGCGAACTCACCTAGCAGGGCCTCGAACGCGCGCGCCGCGGGGGCGGGCACCGAGACCACCACGCGCGACGGTCCCTCGCCGAACAGCGCCGCGTCGACGCGCTCGCCGGACACCGGCAGCTCCACGACGGCGCCGAGCGGGGCCGGGCCACTCACGCAGCACTCGGCCAGCGCCACCGCGAGCCCGCCCTCCGCGCAGTCGTGCGCGGAGCGCAGGAGCCGCGCCTCGATGGCGGCCCGGCAGGCCTCCTGCACCCGCCGTTCGAGGGCGAGGTCCAGCGAGGCCAGGCGCCCCGCGAGGCGCCGGTGCAGCGTCCACAGATACTCGGAGCCGCCCAGGCTCACCGCATCCGGCCCGATCAGGGCGATGCGGTCGCCGTCCCCCTGGAACCACTGGGTGGCGCGCGCCTCGGCGTCTTCCAGCAGCCCCGCCATCCCGATCACCGGGGTCGGCAGTATCGCCTGCCCCAGGGTCTCATTGTAGAAGGAGACGTTGCCGCCGACCACCGGGATGTCGAGCGCCCGGCAGGCCTCCGCGATCCCCTCCACCGCCTCCTTGAACTGCCAGAGAATCTCCGGGCGCTCGGGAGAGCCGAAGTTGAGGCAATCGGTGAGCCCGAGCGGCCGCGCGCCCGACACCGCGAGGTTCCGCGCCGCCTCCGCGACCGCCATGGCGGCGCCGCGCCGGGGGTCGAGATACACCTGGCGCGCGTTGCAGTCGGTCGTGAGGGCCACGCCCTTGCCCGTTCCCTTGATCCGGAGCACGCCGGCATCGGAGCCCGGGAGCACGAGCGTATTGAGGCCGACCTGCGTATCGTACTGCCGATACACCCAGAGCTTGGAGGCGATGGCAGGAGCCGCCAGCAGGGCGAGGAGCGCCGGCCCTGGCTCGGCCGCCGGCAGGCTCAGTGGATCGAATGCCTCCAGCGCGTCCTGCCATTCGGGACGCGCCACCGGCTTCTCGTAGACGGGCGCCTCGTCGGCGAGGGCCCGCACGGGCACCTCCGCCACGACCTCGCCGTGCATGCGCGCGCGCAGAAGGCCGTCGCCGGTCACGCGGCCGATCTCGACCGCGTCGAGCTCCCACTTGGCGAAGACGCGGCGAATCTCCTCCTCCCGGCCGCGGGTGCACACGAGCAGCATGCGCTCCTGGGATTCGGACAGCATGATCTCGTAGGGCGTCATGCCCCGCTCGCGCTGGGGCACGCGGTCGAGCGCTACTTCCATGCCGGTGCCCGCGCGCGCGGGCATCTCGGAGCAGGCGCAGGCGAGCCCCGCCGCGCCCATGTCCTGGATGCCGACGATGGCGCCGGTGGCCATCGCTTCCAGGCATGCCTCCAGCAGGAGCTTCTCGGTGAAGGGGTCCCCCACCTGCACGGTGGGCCGCCGCTCCTCCGCCCCCTCGTCGAAGGTCGCCGAGGCCATGGTGGCACCGTGGATCCCGTCGCGACCGGTCTTGGCGCCGACGTAGAAGACGGGATTGCCCACCCCCTCCGCACGGGCGCGGAAGATGCCGGCCCGCGGGACCAGCCCCACCGCCATGGCGTTGACGAGGGGATTGCCCGCGTACTCCGGAGCGAAGCCGACTTCGCCGCCGAGATTGGGCACGCCGAAGCAGTTGCCGTACCACGAGATCCCGGACACCACGCCTTCGAGGAGCCGGCGCGCCTTAGGGTCCGACGGCTCCCCGAAGCGCAGCGAGTCGAGGATGGCGACGGGCCGGGCCCCCATCGTGAAGATGTCGCGCAGGATGCCGCCCACGCCGGTGGCCGCGCCCTGGAAGGGTTCGATGAAGGACGGGTGGTTGTGGCTCTCGACCTTGAAGGTCAGGGCGAGACCGTCGCCCAGGTCGACGATGCCGGCGTTCTCCCCCGGCCCCTGCAACACGTGGGGCGCCTGGCTGGGGAGCCCGCGCAGGAACACGCGGGAGTGCTTGTAGGCGCAGTGCTCGGACCAGAGCGCGGAGAACAGGCCCAACTCGGTGAAGGTCGGCTCGCGTCCGAGCCGGCGGATGATGCGGTCGTACTCCTCGGCGGTGAGGCCGTGGTCGAGGGCAAGCTCCTGTGTGACTTTAGGCTCGGGCCCGGTCACCCGCTCGGCCCCGGTCACCCCGTCCCCACGTCACACCGATTCCGGTCTACCGCTTGAGGAACGTCCCGTCCTCGACGAGGCTGCCGAGGAGGGAGTTGAAGATGTAGAGGCCGTCGAGGCCGCCCACCGCCTTCTCGGCGGCGCGCTCGGGATGAGGCATCAGCCCCAGGACCGTGCCCTCGTCGTTGACGATCCCCGCGATGTTGTCCAGCGACCCGTTGGGATTGGCGTCCTTGGTGAGGCGGCCGTCCTCCTCGCTGTAGCGGAAGACGATCTGTCCCTTCTCGCGCAAGCTCCTGAGGGTGGGCCCATCGCAATAGTATTTCCCCTCGCCATGCGAGATGGGCATCTTGAGCACCTGGCCCGGACGCAGGGCGCGCGTGAACGCGGTCTCGGCGTTGTCGGTGCGGAGGTGCACGTACTGGCAGCGGTACTGGAGCGACTCGTTCCGCGACAGCGCCCCGGGAAGCAGGCGCGCCTCGCAGAGGATCTGGAAGCCGTTGCAGGAGCCGAGGACGAGCCCGCCGCGGGCGACGAACTCGGGAAGCGCCTCGACCACGGGCGAGCGGCCGGCGACGGCCCCCGCGCGGAGATAGTCGCCGTAGGAGAAGCCCCCGGGGAGGACGACGCAGTCGTACGTGGCGAGATTCGACTCCCGATGCCAGATGTAGCTGACGGGCTGGCGGAGCACTTCACTGATCACATAGTGAAAATCGCAGTCACTCCACGTGCCCGGGAAGACCACCACGCCGAATCTCATGGACGCTGGACGCCCCTCCTTTGATGCTTGCTTCCTCACTCTACCCCGCGCTCACGATTCTGGCAAGGGCCGCTGGCCCATCGGGGAGGCTCGGCGTCAGCTTTCCGGCAGGATCTCCACCGAGAAGTCCTCGGTGACGGGGTTGGCGAGGAGGCGGGCGCACATCTCCTCGACGCGGCGCCGGGCGCGGGGTAGGTCCGGCGCGTCCACCTCGAGGTCGAGCACCTTGCCCACGCGCAGCTCGCGCACCTCGGCGAAACCCAGACCCTCGAGGGCGCGCTTCACCGAGCTTCCCTGCACGTCGAGGATGCCCGGCTTGAGCCGGACGAGCACGCGCGCTTTCACTGCTGCGGCACGACCCTGCGATACACTTCTTGATACGCTTCTTCGACCCCGCCCAGGTCCCGGCGGAACCGATCCTTGTCGAGCTTCTCCTTGGTCGTCGCGTCCCAGAGCCGGCACGTATCGGGGCTGATCTCGTCCCCGAGGAGGAGCGTCTTCCCCGCCCGGCCGAACTCCAGCTTGAAGTCCACCAGGAGCAGCTGCTTCTTCCGGAGGTAGGGCACGAGCACCGTGTTGATCCGCAGGGCGGTGCGCCGGATCCAGCCGAGCTCCTTCGGCGTCGCGAGTTTGAGCATCCGCACGTGGTCGTCGTTGATCATGGGGTCGCCGAGGGGATCGGACTTCAAGTACAGCTCCACGATCGGCAGGCGGATATTCGTGCCCTCGGGGAGCCCCGTGCGCTTGGCCAAGCTCCCCGCCACCACGTTCCGCACGATGGTCTCGATCTTGATGATGTCGAGCCGGCGGCAGAGCATCTCCCGGTCGGACAGGGTGGACACGTAGTGGGTGGGGATGCGCGCCTTGCCCAGCCGCTCGAAGATGGTGGCGGACATCCGATTGTTGACCACGCCCTTGCCGACGATGGTGCCACGCTTTTCGGCATTGAAGGCGGTGGCGTCATCCTTGAAGTACTGGATGACCAACCCCGGCTTGTCCGTGGTGTAGACGATCTTGGCCTTGCCTTCGTAGATCTTGTCGCGCTTTTCCATGGCGAGAGCCCTCGGGGGGTCGGCGGTCAGGACAGGTTCAGGCGGCGGTAGATGGCGTCCACGTTCCGGAGATACCAGCCGGGGTCGAAGCACTCGTCGAGTGCGGCGGGGCTCAGGCGCGCCGTCACCTCGGGGTCGGCGCCGAGCAGCTCACGGAAGGGCCGGCGCTCGCTCCATGCGCGCATCGCGTTGCGCTGCACGATCTCGTAGGCGGGCTGCCGGCCGAGGCCCGACTCGGTCAGGCGGAGGAGCACGCGCTGGGAGTACATGAGGCCGAAGCTCCGCTCCATGTTCTCGCGCATGCGCTCCGGGTACACCCGGAGCCCCTCGAGCACGCCGGCGTAGCGGTGCAGCATGTAGTCGAGGAGCATCGTCGAGTCGGGCAGGATCACCCGCTCCACCGAGGAGTGGCTGATGTCGCGCTCGTGCCAAAGGGCCACGTTCTCCAGCGCGGCCCCGGCGTTGGCCCGAACGAGGCGCGCGAGCCCGGTGATGTTCTCGGAGCTCACCGGGTTGCGCTTGTGGGGCATGGCGCTCGAGCCCTTCTGCCCCTCCGCGAACGGCTCTTCCGCCTCGCCGATCTCCGTGCGCTGGAGGGCACGGATCTCCACGGCGATCTTCTCCAGCGAGGCGGCGATGATGGCGAGTGTCGCCATGAACTCGGCGTGGCGATCGCGCTGGACGATCTGACTGGAGATGGGGGCGGGCTCGAGGCCGAGGAGATGGCAGGTCTCCTCCTCCACATCAGGGGCGATATGGGCGAAGGTCCCCACCGCCCCCGAGATCTTCCCCACCCGGACCGTCTCGCGCGCCCGCCGCATGCGCTCGAGGTTCCGTCCCGCCTCGGCGTACCAGAGAGCGGCCTTGAGCCCGAACGTCATGGGCTCGGCGTGGATGCCGTGGCTGCGCCCCACGCAGAGCGTGGCCTTATGGGCGAGGGCGAGCGTCCGCAGAGCCGCCCGGAGGCGCTCGAGGCCGGCGAGGATCAGGGCCGAGGCCTGCTGGAGCTGCAGGGCCAGCGCGGTATCCAGCACGTCCGACGAGGTCATGCCGACGTGCACGTAGCGTGAGTCGGCGCCGATCGATTCCTCCAGGTTGGTGAGGAAGGCGATCACGTCGTGGCGGGTGACGGCCTCGATCTCGTCGATACGCGAAGGGTCGACCTTGGCCTTCGCCTTGATGCGGTTCAGCGCGTCGCCGGGCACCACGCCGCGCCGGGCATATACCGCGCAGACGGCCAGCTCCACGCGGAGCCAGGCGTCGTACTTGGCCTCCGAGGTCCAGAGCCGCGCCATTTCCGGCCGGCTGTAGCGCTCGATCATGCTAGCCCTGGAAGATATCGCGGGGGAGGTTGCGCCGATCGACAGGGCCGAGGGTCATCAGGGCGAGCTGCTCCTCGTCGAGCACACGGTGGAGCAGGGCCTCCACATCTTCGGGACGCACGGCATCGAACGCGCCCAGCATCTCGTCGAGGCTCACGAAGGCGCCGAAGCGGAGCTCCTGCTTGGCCAGGCGGTTCATGCGGCTCGACGTCGACTCGAGGGAGAGCATCAAGTTGCCCTTGAGGTGGTCCTTGGCGCGGCGCAGCTCGTCGGTGGTGATGCCATCCTTCTTGAGCGCCCGGACCTCCTTCATCACCGCGCGAAGCACCTTGGCGAAGTTCGCCGGCTCCGTCCCTGCGTAGACGTAGAGGAGGCCGGTGTCGCGGTAGGGCTGGGTGCCCGAGTGCACCGAGTACACGAGGGCCTGGCGCTCCCGCACCTCCTGGAACAGGCGCGAGGACATGCTGCCGCCGATGACGTCGTTGAGCAGGTAGAGTGCATAGCGCTCGGGGGCGACGTCTGAAATACCGGGAAAGCCCAGCACGAGGTGCACCTGCTCGAGGGGCTTGGTCACCATGTGCCGGCCGGGGTGCAGCGTGGGCGAGGTCATCGTCCGCGGCATCGTCGGCCGGTCGAAGGCGGCGAAGCGGGTCGCGAAGAGGTCCCGCACCCGCTCGTGCTCCACGTGGCCGGCCACCGCCACCGTGATGCGGCCGGGCACGTACTCTTCCTCGAAGTGGCGGAGGATGGTGGGCCGATCGAATGCCTTCACGCGCTCCCAGAGACCCAGGATGGGGCGCCCCAGGGGGTGCCCGGCCCATACCCGCTCCGCGAACAGGTCGTGAATGAGGTCGTCGGGCGTATCCTCCACCATCTTGATCTCTTGCAAGACAACGGACTTCTCTTTCTCAATATCCCCCGCCGCGAAGAGCGGTCGCATGAGGATGTCGCTGAGCAGATCGACCGCGAGGGGAAGATGCTCGTCGAGCACGCCCACGTAGAAGCAGGTGTGCTCCTTCGCGGTGAAGGCGTCCATGTGGCCGCCGACCGAGTCGATGGCCCGGGCGATGGCCTCCGCGGAGCGCGTCGCGGTGCCCTTGAAGACGAGATGCTCGATGAGGTGGGAGATGCCCCCCCGCTCCTCCGGCTCCACGCGCGAGCCGGTGTCGACCCACACCCCCACCGCCACCGACCGCACGTGCGGCATCGCCTCAGTGACGAGGCGAATGCCGTTCGGGAGAACGCTCTTCCGGTAGCCTTCCGGCACTACGAGGCCCCGGACGGCACGACCTTGAGCTGCTCCTTTTCCGCCAGGGCGGGCTGGTCGCGCAGGGCGGCCTTCCGCGAGAGGCGCATCTTGCCGTTGCCGTCGATCTCGATGACCTTGACCACCACGGTGTCGCCCTCAGTGAGGACGTCCTGCACGGTGCGGATCCGATTCTCGGCGATCTGGGAGATGTGCAGCAGCCCTTCCGTTCCCGGAATCACCTCCACGAAGGCGCCGAACTCCTTGATGCTCTTCACCTTGCCCACGTAGACGCGGTCCAGCTCCACCTCGCGGCAGATGTCTTGGATCATTCCCAGCGCGGCCTGGGCGGCGTCGTTGCTGGAGGAGAAGATCGTCACCTTGCCGTCGTCCTCCACGTCGATCTTGGCGCCGGTCTTTTCCTGGATGCCGCGGATGACCTTGCCGCCGGGGCCGATGATCTCGCGGATCTTCTCGGGCCGGATCTTGATCGTGACGAAGCGCGGCGCATAGGGCGACAGGCTCGCGCGCGGCCCCTTGATCGTCTCCGCCATCTTCTCGAGCACCTGCAGGCGCGCCTCGCGCGCCTGCACGAGGGCCTGGCGCATGATGTCGATGGACACGCCCTTGATCTTGATGTCCATCTGCAGCGCGGTGAGCCCCTTCTCGGTGCCGGCGACCTTGAAGTCCATGTCGCCGTAGTGGTCCTCGGTCCCCATGATGTCGGTGAGGATGCCGACCTTGTCGCCCTCCTTCACCAGCCCCATGGCGATGCCGGCGACTGGCGCCTTGAGCGGCGCCCCCGCGTCCATGAGCGCCATAGAGGCCCCGCAGACGGTGGCCATGGACGAGGAGCCGTTGGACTCGAGGATGTCCGACACGATGCGGATCGTGTAGGGGAACTCCTCTTTGGACGGCAGCACCGGCTCGATGGCTCGGTGGGCCAGCGCGCCGTGGCCGATGTCGCGACGGCTAGTGGTCCCGAAGCGCTTCACCTCTCCGGTGGAGAACGGTGGGAAGTTATAGTGCATCATGAATCGACGGTAGGCATCTCCCTCGAATGATTCGATTTTCTGCTCATCGTTCTTAGTACCCAGCGTGGCGGCCACCAGGGCCTGGGTCTCGCCGCGGGTGAAGAGCGCCGAGCCGTGGGCCCGTGGCAGATACTCGACCTCCGACCAGATCGGCCGGACTTCCTTCACGCTGCGGCCGTCCACCCGGATGCCCTTCTCGACGATGAGGCGCCGCACCTCGGCCTTCTCGACCTTCTCGAAGTAGCCGCGCACCTTCGGCAGGGCGGTCTCGTCGGCCCCCACTGCCTGCGCGACCTCCTCGAAGATGGCGTCCATGGCCCGCGCCCGCGCCTGCTTCTCGTGGATGGAGAGCGCCTGCGCCACCTTGGCGCTGGCGAGGTCCTTCACGCGCGCGGCCAGCGCCGGGTCGGCGCCGGCGTCGCCGTCGAACGCGATGCGGGGCTTGGCCGCCTTCTGCATCAATTCATTCTGGATGCGGGCGAGCGCCTTGCACTGCTCGTGGCCGAAGGCAATCGCCTCGAGCATCTGCTCCTCGGCGATCTCCTTGCCGCCAGACTCCACCATGAGGATCGCGTCCTCGGTGCCGGCGATCACGATCTCGAGGGGCGAGCCGTTGAGCTGCGCGTAGGTGGGATTGGCCACGAGCTTGCCGTCCGCCAGGGCCACCCGCACCGCGCCGATGGGGCCGTCGAAGGGCAGACCCGACAGGGCCAGCGCCGCCGAGGAGCCGACCATGGCCAGCACATCGGGGTCGTGCTCGTTGTCCGCCGAGATCACGAAGTTGATGACCTGGATCTCCTGACGGAAATTCTTGGGAAAGAGCGGACGCACCGGCCGGTCGATGAGCCGGCAGGTCAGGGTCTCCTTCTCGTCGGGGCGGCCCTCACGCTTGAAGAATCCGCCGGGAATCTTGCCGCCGGCATAGGCGCGCTCGCGATACTCCACGGTGAGCGGCAGGAAGTCGCGGCCCTCCATGGGCGTCTTCGCGAAGACGACGGTGGAGAGCACCATGGTGCCGCCGGCGCGAACGACGACCGCGCCGTCGGATTGCTTGGCGATCTTGCCCGTCTCGATCGAGAGGATGGTGCCGCTGATGGATGCCTGGACAGAGTGGGGGGTCATATGCGTGCTAAGCCTCCAGCTAGGGGTGTCGCGATCGGTGAATGAGCCCGGCGAGGCCGGGCGCGGGAATAGAGACGGGAATAGGGCTCCGCCGTCACTTGCGGATCCCGAGCTTTTCGGTCAAGGCCCGGTAGCGCTCCGTGTCCTTCTTGCGCAGATACTCGAGCAGCCCGCGGCGCTTGCCGATGAGCATGAGCAGGCCCCGCCGGGAATGATGGTCCTTCTGGTGGTTCTTGAAATGGTCGGTGAGGCTGGTGATCCGCTCGGAGAGGAGGGCGATCTGGACTTCGGGAGACCCGGTGTCACCCTCGTGGGTGCGGAATTGCTCCACGAGTGTCTTCTTCTTTTCGACGGACAGACGCATGGCGCCTCCTTCCGGGGGATCCCCCCCCAATCGCCCAGCCCCCAGAGCTCGTGCAGCCACTCCGTTGAGGCGGGTTCAAGAGAAGTGTATAGATAATCAGCCGTTCCGTGGCAACGGTACCACGGTGGGTCCACCCTGTAAAGAAGTCCTTCTCGCCTGCTCGAGCGTTCCTACTCGGATTCCGGCAGTCGGGCCACCGCGGCCCGAGCGGACTCGATATCGGCGAGCACCTGCCGCTTGAGGAGATCCACGCTGGAGAACTTCATCTCGGGGCGCAGGCGCTCGTGAAAAGCCAAGGTCAGCGAGCGATCGTAGAGGTCGCCGGAGAAATCCAGCAGGTAGGCCTCGATCCAGTACTGGTTCTCGCCGAAGGTGGGCCGGTAGCCGATGTTCACCACCGCGCCGGCGCGACCCTCCTTCCACGAGGCTCGGGCCACGTACACCCCGGGGGGCAAGAGCACGGCCCGGTCCGGCCGCAAGTTCGCGGTCGGGAAGCCCAGCGTTCTCCCCCGCCCCGCGCCCCGCAGCACGGGCCCGCTGATCGCGTAAGAGTGGCCCAGGAACACGCGGGCGCGCGCGGGGTCACCTTCCCGCAGGGCCTCGCGGATTGCGCTCGAGGACACCGTCTGGCCCTCCACCTTGAGCGGCGGGAGCACGTGGGTAACAAACCCATGACGCACCCCCAGCGCTTGAAGCAGCGCGGCGGTGCCGCGGGCTTCGCGCCCGAAGGTGTGGTTGTACCCCACCACGACCTCCTTCACGTGGAGCCGGCTCACGAGGATATCGGCGACGAAGGCCTCGGCCTCCATCCGGGAGAAGGCGAGGGTGAACTCGATGACGAGCGTCGCGTCGAGTCCCTGCTGCGCCATCCGGGCCAGGTTCTCCTCTGGCGTCGCGATGGGCGCGGGGGCGCGCTCCGGATGCAGCACGGCGTTGGGGTGGGGCTCGTAGGTGCAGGCCAGCGCCGCCACGCCGAGGGCGCGGGCCCGCTCCACGGTGGTGCGGAGGACCTTGGCGTGAGCGAGATGGATCCCGTCGAAGGCGCCGAGCGCCGTCACCGACGGGGTCAGCTCAGCCGGGAAGGACGGGAGCCCGCGGAGGATCCGCATGGAGGAGTCGTTCGGGCTTGACGAGGCCGCCTCCGGCCGCGCCGACGCCGAGCAGCGTGCCGTCCGGGGCATAGACGCGCACGAGGCCGGTGATGGTTGGGCGCGCGGGCGCCGACTGGCCGTGCACGAAGGCCTGGGCGGCTCGCGCGTCGAGCGCGCAGGCCGGCAGGTCCGCGAGGGCGGAGTCGAGCGGCAAGAGATGAGGCCAGAGCTCGGCGCCATCGCGCGCCTCACGCAGCGCCGCCCAGGCCACCGCGGCCTCGAGGCGATAGGGCCCCACGCGCGTGCGCACGAGGCGCGCCAGCGCGGCGCCCGTGCCGAGCGCCTCGCCGAGGTCGGCGGCGAGGGTCCGGACATAGGTGCCCTTGCCGCACCGCACGCGAAAGGTCAGCTCCGGGAAGTCGAGGGACTCCAGCGTGATGGCGTGGATGGTCACGCGACGGGGCGCCCGCTCGACCTCCGTGCCCTCGCGGGCCAGCTCGTACAACCGCCGGCCTTCGTGGTGCAGGGCCGAGTACATGGGCGGGATCTGCTCGATCGTGCCCACGAAGCGCTCGAGCGCCGCCCGGATCGCCGCCTCGTCGAGGGCGGGCACCGGAGGCGTGGTCAGCACGCGGCCCGATAGGTCCTGGGTGTCGGTGGTGAGTCCCAGCCGCGCGGTGGCCACGTATTCCTTGTCGAGACCGGTGAGATACGGCGTGAGCTTGGTCCCCTCGCCGACCAGGATGGGCAGCAGCCCGGTGGCGTCGGGATCGAGGGTACCGCCGTGGCCCACCTTGGGCGCTCGCAGGAGACGACGCAGGTGGGCGACGACCTGGAACGACGTGACTCCGGGTCCCTTCTCGACGGCGAGGATGCCGGAGCGCGACGCTCCGGGGCGCGCGGCGGTCACCGGACGGCGGCGCCCAGGGCCTCGCGAACCGCCGCGAGGACGGTGGCGGTGGCCTCGTCGAGCGAGCCCGGCACCGTGCACCCGGCGGCGTTCTCGTGGCCGCCCCCGCCGAAGCGGCCGGCGATCGTGTTCACCGGCACCTCGCCCTTCCCGCGAAGGCTCACCTTCACCCGGCCCGGCATTTCCTCGCGGAGGAGCACGGCGACCTTCACCCCGCCGATCGAGCGCGGGTACGTCACCACGTCCTCCGCCGCCATGAACTCCTCGGAGACGAGCCCGCGCGGGACGCCGAGCCAGGCCACCGCGCCATCCTCGCTGACCTCGATGCGGCGGAGCAGCTCGCCCAGCTCGTTGAGCGCGCGCCGGGCGCGGCGCTGATAGAGCCACTCGGTGACGAGGGCCGGCGCCGCACCTGCCCGGGTGAGATCGGCCGCGATCTCGAAGGTGCGCGGCGTCGTGTTCGAATACCGGAAGGAGCCCGTGTCGGTGTGTACGGCGGTGTAGAGGTTGAGCGCCACCTCGGGCGTGAGCGCCAGGCCGAGCCGGCGCAGCAGCTCCCAGATCATCTCCCCGGTGGCCGCCGCCGACGGATCGATCCAGTCGATGGTGCCGTAGCGGCGATTGTCCGGGTGATGGTCGATGTTGAGCACCACGCTGGCCGGGCCGCGCGCCTGCTCGAGCAAGCCCTCGGTGCGCCCGTGGTTCGGACAGTCGGTGAGGACGAGGACGTCAAAGACTCGCGGCGCCCGCGCCCAGACCTCGTAGCGGGCGGCGCCGGGTAGGAAGGACAGGACGTCCGGCACCCCATGCGGCCCCGCGAACGTGACGCGCCGGCCGGCGGCCTCGAGCGCGAGGCCGAGACCGAGGAGGGTGCCCAGCACGTCCCCATCCGGGTGCACGTGGCCGAGCAGCAGGACCTCCCCGCCGGTGCCGCGAAGCGCCTCGAGCAGCGCCGCCGGCGGCGTGGGGGAGAACGCCTCCGTGCCCATCAGTCGTCGTCCTCGACGGGAGCGCGCTCCCCCGGCCGCAGGCCGGCGAGGAGGGCCGACATTCGCGCCGCGTGCTCCATGGAGCGGTCGGGGCGGAACAGGAGCTGGGGCGTCACGCGCAGGTCGAGGGTCTTCCGGAGCGAGCTCCAGATGAAGCCGCGCGCGCTTTCCAGCGCCTTGAAGGAGGCCACCCACTTGTCCTCGGGGCCGAGCACGGAGACGTAGACCTTGGCCTGGCGGAGGTCGGGCGTGACGTCGACCTCGGTGATGGTGACGAAGCCGAGGCGGGGGTCCTTCAGCTCGCGCTGGACGAGCCGCGAGATCTCTTCCTTCATGAGCTGGTTGACGCGCTCGAGTCTTTTCCCCTGCATCGTGACTGCACTCCCTCGCTTCGCTCGGTACCCATTACTTGTCCGCTCGGCTCGCCGCCAGGGGCGGCTCACCTCGCCAATCAACTGCCCCGGACAATCGCTCCGGCACTGCCTCCGGAGAATCGTTCCGGAACGGGCGACGGTCAGAGGATTTCGACTTCGACGTTGGTGACGTAGCCGTCGAGGTTGTCCTCGATGAAGTCGACTGCCTTCGAGATCACTTCGTTGGCATGCCGCGAGTTTCCCGAGACATAGGCGAGGGCGAGGGTGGCGCGCTGCCACAGATCCTGGTGATCCACCTCGGCGACGGAGAGCTCGAACCGCCGCCGGAGCTTCTCCTTGAGCCCCTTGAGCGCGTGCCGCTTGCCCTTGAGCGACCCGACATCGGGGAGGTGCAGCTCGACGGTCCCTACCGCCACCCGCGCCGCCGACATCGCCTAGAGCGTCCGCGCGACCTCTTCGGTGCTGAAGGCCTCGATCGTGTCCCCCGCCGCGATGCCCTTGACGCCGTCGACCCCGATGCCGCATTCCAGCCCCTGCAGGACCTCGCGCACGTCGTCCTTGAAGCGCTTGAGCGACGAGATCGTGCCCTCGCCCAGCAGCGTCTCCCCCCGCTTCACGCGCACGCGCGCGCTCCGCACCATCTTCCCCTCGAGCACGGAGGAGCCGAAGATGAGGCCCAGCTTGGAGATGGGGAAGAGCTGGCGCACCTGGGCGCGCCCCAGGATCGTCTCACGGATCTCGGGGGCGAGCATGCCGGACAGGGCCGCCTTGACGTCGTTGATGACGTCGTAGATGACGCTGTAGCTGCGCACGTCCACCCCGTCGGACTGAGCCTGGCTGGCCGCCTTCGCGTCGGCCTTCACGTTGAAACCCAGCACGATGGCGTTGGAGGCCGAGGCCAGCATGACGTCGGACTCGTTCACCGCGCCCACCGAGCCATGAATGACCTTGAGCTTGACCTCGTCGGTGGACAGGCGCTCGAGCGACTCGGTGAGGGCCTCCACCGAGCCCTGCACGTCCGCCTTCAGGATGAGGCGCAGCTCCTTCACCTCGCCCGACTCGATCTGCTTGTGGAGCTCTTCCAGCGTGATGCGGGCAGAGCCCTTGCCCTTGAGCTTCTCGCGGTCGGCGCGCACGGTGGCGATCTGCCGCGCCTTGCGCTCGTCGGCGACCACCAACAGCGTATCGCCCGCCTGAGGGACGCCGGAGAGACCCAGGATCTCGACGGGATCCGCGGGGCCCGCATGCTGCGCCTTCTTGCCGCGGTCCGAGAACATCGCGCGCACGCGGCCCGACTGCGAGCCCACCACCACCGCGTCGCCCTCCTTGAGCGTCCCGGACTGGATCAGGGCGGTGGCCACGGGACCGCGACCGCGGTCGAGCCGGCCTTCCACGATGACCCCGCGCGCGGCGCGGTTGGGATTGGCCTTGAGCTCGAGGATCTCCGACTGGAGCGCCGTCATCTCGAGGAGCTGCGGGATGCCGTCGCCTCGCTTCGCGGAGGTGTGCACGAAGATGGTCTGGCCGCCCCAGTCCTCGGGGACGAGCCCGTGATTGGCGAGCTCGCGCTTGACGCGGTCCGGCTCGGAGCCCGGCTTGTCGATCTTGTTCACCGCGACGATGATGGGTACCTCGGCGGCCTTGGCGTGGTTCACCGCCTCCACCGTCTGGGGCATCACGCCGTCGTCCGCGGCCACCACGAGGATCACGATGTCGGTGGCCTGGGCACCGCGGGCACGCATGGCGGTGAACGCCTCGTGGCCCGGCGTGTCCAGGAACGTCACCTTGCCGTGGCTGGTGTCGACCTGGTAGGCGCCGATGTGCTGAGTGATGCCGCCCGCCTCCTTCTCAGCCACCCGCGTCTTGCGGATGGCGTCCAGGAGCGACGTCTTGCCGTGATCGACGTGGCCCATCACGGTCACCACCGGAGGCCGTGGCTTGAGCTGGGACGGGTCCGTCTCTTCCTCTTCGAGGATGTCCCCCTCCAGCGAGCGGACCTCCACATCGAAGCTGAACTTGTCCGCGACGAGCTTGGCCGCGGTCGGATCGAGCACCTCGTTGACGGTGGCCATCACCCCCAGCTCGAGGAGCGCCTTGATCACCTCTCCCGACTTGCGGCGCATGGCCGCGGCCAGCTCGCCAACCGTGACCGACTCGGGCAGCTTGATGAGCTCGCGCTTGACCTCGACGGGCGGCTCGGGCGGCTTGGGCTCGGGGACGACCTTGGGCTCCGGCGGCTTCACCACGACGGCGGGCGGCACCGGACGCGGCGGCGGCGCCGGCGCGGCGGGCCGCGCGGGCGACGGTGGCACGATACGCGGCGTCGCGGACAGCGGCTGACGCGACAGCGGCGGGGGCGCCCCCGGGCGCGGCGGGGCCGACGGTGTGAGCGGACGCTTCGGCGCAATGGGCGGCGCCGCGGCGGCGGCGGGGCGAACGGGAGCGGCGGCGGGACGGAGGGGCTCCACGCGCGGCGGCTCGACCATTGGACTGCTCGGCGGACTCGCAGGCGTGGCGGGCGTGATCGCCGGACGGATCAGCTCGATCGTGGGCGGCCCCGCGGGAGCGGGCGCGATCTCGCCGGGGCCAGCCGGCGCGGGCGCGACAGGGGCCGGCCGGAAGATGGTGGCGGCGGGCCTGGCGACCTCGGCGATCGGCACGGGCTCGGGCTCGATCTTGGCTGTCTTCGCCGCGGCGGACTTCGCGCCACCCTTGCGCGGCGCCTTGGCCACGGCGGGCTCGGCACCGTCGCCCTGGACGGCAACGGCCTTGGGCTTGGGCGCGCGCTTGGGCTTGGCCTCGACGGGGATGTCGCGGCCCCGGCCGAGCTTCACACGCAACTCGTTGGCGGTGGCCGTGTCGAGCGGCGTCATCGCCCGCTTGTTCTTCTGGCCCATGCTATCAAGGGCCACCAAGAGGTCCTTGCTGGTGACGCCCAGCTCCTTCGCCAGGTCAATGACCTTCAGACGTCCCGCCAAAGCCCGCCTCCTTTACCCTCGTCTCGCCGTCGACTGTCCGCCCGCGCTCCGCGCGGGAGCCCATTACGTATCCGCTCGCCTCGCCTTCGGCTGCGGCTCGCCCCCGCGCTCCGCGCGGGAGCCCATTACGTATCCGCTCGCCTCGCCTTCGGCTGCGGCTCGCCCCCGCGCTCCGCGCGGGACCCCATTACGTATCCGCTCGCCTCGCCTTCGGCTGCGGCTCGCCCCCGCGCTCCGCGCGGGACCCCATTACGTATCCGCTCGCCTCGCCTTCGGCTGCGGCTCGCCCCCGCGCTCCGCGCGGGACCCCATTACGTATCCGCTCGCCTCGCCTTCGGCTGCGGCTCGCCAGGCAACTGCCGCCTCGCCTTCGGCTGCGGCTCGCCAAGCACCTGCTTCAGTATCTCATCCACGCTCAACTCGGGCGCCTTCGTCGCGCGGCGGAGCGCGTGATCGAGACGGCCCTTGCGCAGCGCCCTCGTCAGGCATTCCTCGGAGGGGCACGCGTACGCGCCCCGCCCCGTCTGCCTCGCGCCGCTGTCGACCCGCGCCCGACCGTCGGGCCCGCGAGTCAACCGGACCATCTCGTCCTGCGGCCGCACCTGCCGGCAGCCGAGGCAGGTGCGCCGCGGCGCCGCCCGCTTCACCCCGCCTGGGCCCTGGGCACATCCTCCGACCCCGTCTCCTCGGGAGCGCGCACGTCCTCGAGCCCCTCGTCGGGGACAGGCTCCTGATCCACGACCACCGGGTGCGCCTCGATCCACTCCACCGCCGCCTTGAGGATGGCCGCCGCCTTGGCCTGGCCGATGCCGGGCACCGCTTCGAGGGCCTCGAGCCCCGCCCGCACGATGCGCGCCGGCGAATAGAGGCCGGCCTCGGTGAGCCGCTCCACCATCTGGGCGCCTACCCCCGCGAACTCGGCGAGCGCCTCCCGCCCGGCCGCGCGCTCTTCCTCATCGCGCCGCCGCTCCTCCTCGATTTCACCCTCGCTCTTGATGTCCACCCGAAGGCCGGTGAGCTTGGCGGCCAGGCGTGCGTTCTGCCCGCGCTTGCCGATGGCCAGCGACAACTGATTGTCCGGCACGACCACGAGCACCGCGCCTTGCTCGCCTTCCGCCTCCGGCTCGCTGAGGGAGACCGAGGACACCTTGGCGGGCGACAGCGCGCGCGCCACGAAAGCGGACGCGTCAGGGGCCCACTCGACGATGTCGATCTTCTCACCGCGCAACTCACGGCTGATCACCTGGATGCGGGTGCCGCGCAGGCCCACGCACGCCCCGATGGGATCGACGTCACGCTTGGTGGAGGCCACCGCGACCTTGGCGCGCTCCCCCGCCTCGCGGGCGGCCGCGCGCACCTGGACGATGCCCTCGGCGATCTCGGGGATCTCGGCCTCGAACAGGCGCGCGAGGAAGCCCGGGTGGGTGCGCGAGAGGAGGATCTGAGGCCCCTTGGCCGTCTTCTTCACCTCGAGCACGTAGGCACGGACGCGGTCGCCGGGGTTATAGCGCTCACCCGGGATCTGCTCGCGCTCGGTGATCACGCCCTCGGCCTTCCCCAGCTCGACGATCACGTTGCGCTTCTCGATGCGGTGCACGACCCCGCGGACGATCTTGCCTTCCTTGTCGATGAAGTCGGAGTAGATGGCGTCGCGCTCGGCGTCCCGCACCCGTTGCAGGATGACCTGCTTGGCGGTCTGGGCGGCGATGCGGCCGAACTCCTGCGGGGGCAGCTCCACCTCGATCTCGTCCTCCAGCTCGGCGTCGCGGTTCAGCGCGCGGGCCTCGGCGAGGCGGATCTCCAGCTTGGGGTCGGTGACCGCCTCCACGACCTTCTTGCGGGCGAAGACCTGCAGCGAGCCGGTGTGGCGATCGAGGTGCATGCGGACATTGTCAGCCACACCCATGGTCTTCTTGGACGCCGACAACAGGGCGGACTCCAGCGCCTCGAAGAGGACCTCGACCACGATCCCCTTCTCGTTCCCGATCTGCTGGATGACGTAGATGAGCTCTTTGTTGATCACGTTGCTCCCTGCTTCCGCTTGAACAGCGCGGGCACAAGCCGCGCCTTGCTGAGGAGCCGCCGCGGTACCGCGCAGGCTTCCCCTCCCGCTTCCGACACCGTCAGCGCCTCCGGCGTCACCGCCACGAGCACCCCCGTCAACTCCCGGCGACCCTCCAGGGGCTCGCGCACCCAGCAGTGCACCTCGCGCCCGACCGCCCAGGCGAACTCCCGATCCTTCTTGAGCTCGCGGTCCAGGCCCGGGGACGAGACTTCCAGGTCGTACGGCTCGGGAATGAGCCCGGAGACGTCCAGGACGTCGCCCATTTCTCGACTGAAGCGCTGGCAGTCGGCGATTCCGACCCCCCCGTCCTTGTCGACGTAGAACCGGAGGACCCAGCGCCGACCCTCGTGGCGCCACTCCGCATCGACGAGCGACAGGCCGTGTGCCTCCAGCACCGGGGAAGCCACGGCCTCGATGCGGCTGAGTCGCCCTTCCAGATCGCTCACCGCTCGATCGCCTCCCAAATCCTCAGAAAAAAAGTGGGCAAAGCCCACTTTTGGCGACACTTTAGCACACGGCCGGGGCCCCCGCAACACCGGGACCCCGCCGGGCCGGGCGGACGGCTCAGGATCCGGCGAGCCGGGCGGCGATCTCCCGCACCGCGCCGAGCACATCGGCGCGGGGCACCTTTCGATCCTGGCGGGAGGCGCGTTCCCGCACCTCCACGACCCCCTCCTTCACCAGTCCCTGCCCCACGGTGACGCGGATGGGGCAGCCGAGGAGATCGGCGTCCTTGAACTTCACCCCCGCGCGCTCGTCACGGTCGTCCATGAGGACGTCGAAGCCGGCGGCCCGGAGCTCCGCGTAGATCGCCTCGGCGGCGGCGGTCTGCGCCCCCTCCTTGCCGGCGATGGGGACCAGGTGCACCTGGAAGGGCGCGATCGGCCACGGCCATACGATGCCGTCGGCATCGTGGCGCTGCTCCACCGCGGCGGCACAGATGCGGGCGGGCCCGATGCCGTACGAGCCCATCACGATCGGCTTCTGCTGCCCCTGCTCGTCGAGGTAGGTCGCGCCCAGGCCCTCCGAGTACGTCGTGCCCAGCTTGAAGATGTTGCCGATCTCGATCACCCGTTCGACGGCGAGCGGCTTGCCGCACCGCGGGCACGCCTCGCCGGGCAGCGCGACCTGGAGGTCCACGAACTCCGCGGCGAAGTCGACGCCGGGGCCGACACCGGTGAGGTGGTATCCCTCGCGATTGGCGCCCACCACGTAGCGCCCCTCCCGGAGCGACGCGTCGGCCAGGATGCGCGGCGCGCCGGGGACCTTGACGGGCCCGATCGAGCCCGGCGCGATACCCAGCTGCGCCTTGACCTCGTCGGGATGGGCGGGACGCGCCTCCCCGCCCAGCACACGGGCGAGCTTCCGCTCGTGCAGTGCGTGGTCACCCCGCACGAGCGCCAGCACGGCTCCCGACGGCCCCATGAAGAGCAGCGACTTGATGGTAAGCGCCGGATCGACCTTGAGCTGGCCGGACACCTCCGCGATGGTGCGGGCGCCCGGGGTGGCCACCTCCGCGGGCGCGCTCCACGGCGCCGCCGGGGTGGCGGGCACCCCGCGCGCGAGCTCGACATTGGCGGCGTAGCCGCATACCGCGCAGAGGGCAACGTCGTCCTCGCCGGCCGCGCTGGGCGCCATGAACTCGTGCGAGCCCGACCCGCCCATCATGCCGGGGTCCGAATCCACCACGATGTAGCGGATGCCGCAGCGATCGAAGATCCGGCAGTAGGCCTGGTGATGGGCCTGATAGGAGCGATCCAGCGCCGCCGTGTCTGGATCGAGCGTGTAGGAGTCCTTCATGAGGAACTCCCGCGTGCGCAGCACACCCGAGCGGGGCCGGGCCTCGTCCCGTTCCTTGGTCTGGATCTGATACCAGATCTGCGGCAGGTCGCGGTAGGAACGGATCTCCTTGGAGGCGAGCCAGGCGATCACCTCCTCGTGCGTCATGCCGAGGCACATGTCGCGGCCGTAGCGATCCTTCAGGCGGAACATCTCCGCGCCGATCGCGTCCCACCGGCCGGACTGCTGCCAGATCTCGGCGGGATGCAGCACAGGCATCGTGATCTCCTGACCGCCGATCCGATTCATCTCCTCGCGGATGATGGCGTTGACCTTGTCCAGCACGCGAAGGCCCACGGGCAGATAAACGTAGATGCCGGCCGCCAGCTGGCGCACCATCCCCGCGCGGACCATGAGGCGATGGCTCACTGCCTCGGCGTCGGCGGGATCGTCGCGGAGGGTCGGGATGAGGGCGCCCTTCCAGCGCACCGGGCTCAGCCTCCGGCGGGCTTGGGCGCGACGTGCACCTTGTTGGCCCCCGGCACCCCGGGATCGTACACGAGCCGCGCGACCGGCTTGCCCCCCAGGATGTGCGACTGGAAGATCTCGGCGAGATCGGCCTCCTGCACGCCGTGATACCAGACATTGTCCGGGTAGATCACCATCATCGGCCCGTGTCCACACTGCGAGAAGCAGCCCGCCTTGTTGATGCGGACCTCGGTGTGCTTGCCCGCGGTGGCGGCCGCCGCGCGGAGGGTCTTGACGTACTTCTCGACGTCGCCTTGCCCCGGGCAGGTCTCCCCGGAGGTGCAGACGAACACGTGGCACTTATACTGTCCCATGATGGATGGCCCTCGCTCGAGCTAGCGGAAGAAACGCAGCACGTCGATACGCACCAGGTCGTTGTACACCGCGAACACCATCAGCATGAGCAGCAGCACGAAGCCCACCTGCTGGGCGACCTCGCGCTTCCGAATGGACAGCGGGCGCCCCAGCACGGCCTCGCAGACGAAGAAGAGCAGGTGCCCGCCGTCCAGCATAGGGACGGGCAGCAGGTTCAGGAGGGCGAGGTTGACGCTGATGACGGCGGTGAAGAAGGCCAGGCTCGGCAGCCCGTGCCGTGCCTGCTCCCCCGCCGCCTGGGCGATCTGGATCGGCCCACCGATGTTGGACCGGTCGAGCTGGCCCACCACGATCTTCCAGAGGCCGATGGCGGTGAGGGCAGTGATCTCCGCGGTCTTCGCCGCCCCCTCCCACACCGCGAGCACCGGGTTGACGCGCACGTAGGTGGCGGCGGGCGCCGGGCTGATCCCGATGCGGCCGACCGTGGTCTCCTTGCCGTCGGGACCGCGATCCTTCACCGCCTGCGGCGTCACCGTCACCGTGAGCGTCTCGCTCCCGCGCCGCACCTCGAGGCGGGTCGGCTGATCGGCGCGGCGACTGATCACCTCCGCCAGATCGCTCCAGGTGACGATCGGACGACCCTCGATCGTGAGCACGGTGTCGCCCCCGCGCAGGCCCGCCTGGGCCGCCGGGTACCCGGCCACGGCGTCGCCGATGGTCGCCGCCACGAACGGCGTGGCCCCGATGTCCCAGACCTCGCGATCGTCCCCGAAGATGTCCTTCTCGGCGACGCGGGCGGGAGTCACCGTGATGCGGCGCTCGGCCCCGGCGGGGCCGGCGACAGTGAGCTCGAGCGGCTTGCCCCCGCCCTCCCGCACCAGCCGGATCACCTCGTCCCAGTACTGCGTGGGCCGCCCGTCCACGCCCCGGATGCGATCGCCCGCCGCGAGGCCGCCCCGGGCGGCGGCGCTGTCCGGCGCCACCGAGCCCACCACCGCGTGCAGCGCGGGGCGGCCCACGATCATGTAGACGAGGGCGAAGATCACGGCGGCAAGGACGAAGTTCATCCCCGGGCCCGCGAACACGATGAGGAAGCGCGCGATCAGCGACTTGTTGTTGAACGCCTTCGCCGGATCCACCGTGGGCCCCTTGCCACCCTCCAGCGGGTTCTCGTCGTCGCCCACCATCTTCACATACCCACCCATGGGAATCGCGGAGAGGCAGTACTCGGTCTCCTTGCCGCGATACCGCCAGAGCACGGGCCCGAACCCGACGGAGAAGCGCTCGACGCCCACGCCGGCGAGGCGGGCCATGACGAAGTGGCCCAGCTCGTGGATCACGATGAGGACGCCGATCACGACGAGGAAGGCGAGGAGGGAGGTCATGCCGCGCTCCCGGCGGGAAGCCAGGCCGCGACGAGCCGGCGCGTCGCGGCGTCGACCTCCACGCATGTCTCGATGTCGTCGAGCCGGCGCGCCGGCACCTGCCCGAGCGCGCGCTCGATCAGCTCCGGGATCTGGACGAAGCGGATCCGGCCGCCGAGGAAGGCCGCCACCGCGACCTCGTTGGCGGCGTTGAGAACCACCGGCGCGATTCCCCCCTCGCCAAGGGCGCGCCGCGCCAGGGCCAGGCACGGAAAGCGCTCGACATCCGGCTCCTCGAAGGTGAGCGCGCCCACCCGCGTAAGGTCGAGCCGCTCGGCCGCCGCGGGGAGACGGTCGGGATACGTGAACGCGTAGAGGATGGGGATCCCCATGTCGGCGACGCCCAGCTGGGCGATGACCGACCCGTCCACGTATTCGACCATGGAGTGGATGATGGACTGCGGATGTACGATCACCTGCACCTGCGCGGGCTCGACGTCGAACAGCCAGCGCGCCTCGATGATCTCCAGTCCCTTGTTCATGAGGGTCGCGGAATCCACCGTGATCTTCGCACCCATCTTCCACGTGGGATGGTTGAGCGCCTGCTCCACGGTGACATGGGCCAGCTCGGCCCGGGGCATGCAGCGGAACGGCCCCCCGGAGGCGGTGAGCAGGATCCGGTGCACGTCGGCCCGGTTGTGACCCACCAGGCACTGGAAGATGGCGCTGTGCTCGGAGTCCACCGGCAAGAGAGCGACGCCGCGGGCGCGGGCCGCCGCCGTCATGAGCGCTCCCGCCATGACGAGCGGCTCCTTGTTGGCCAGCGCCACCGTCTTCCCGGATCGGATCGCGGCCATGGTGGGCAGCAGCCCCGCGCCGCCCACGATGGCGGAGAGCACGAGATCGGCATCCACTTCGCCAGCGAGCGCGACCAGCCCCGACGGCCCGCGGAGGATCTCCGGATGCGGCCGCGGCAGCAGCCGCGCCACCGTGTCCACCGCTCCCGCGTCGATGAGGGCGAGCACGCGGGGCCGGTGCTTGAGGCAGAGGTCGGCGACCAGCTCCGGGTTGGAGCCGCGGGCGGCCAGGCCCTCCACGCGAAAATCGCCGGGGAACTGATCCACCAGCTCGAGGGCGCGGCGCCCCACCGAGCCGGTGGCGCCGAGAAGGACGAGCCGCTTCATGCCGGCCCCCGCACGTGGACGGCGTAGTAGAAGAGCACCGGCGTGTTGAAGAGCAGGCTGTCGATCCGGTCCAGGGCGCCGCCGTGCCCCGGCATGACGTGCCCGGTGTCCTTGGTCCCCACGCTCCGCTTCAACGCGGACTCGACGAGATCGCCCACCTGCCCGGTGACGCCGAGCAGCAGCCCCACGAGGAGAGCGCCCGGCAGGGGCAGCGCGGGGAAGAACCACAGGCGCGCGATCAGCGCGGCGAGCACCGACACCACCAGCTGCGCGAGCGCGCCCTCCACCGTCTTGTTCGGGCTGACGAGGGGCGCCAGACGATGACGTCCGACGGCGGAGCCCACCAGATAGGCGGCGGTCTCCCCCAGCCATGTCACCCACACGAGGAGGAGCACCCACTCCTCGCCGTCCGCGAGGTCGCGCAGCCAGAAGGCATAGCCCAGCAGCCAGTTCACGTAGCCGATCCCGAACACGGTGACCATCACACCGGGCCAGTCCCGCGGGCGGCCGGCGGGCGGCCAGAGGAGCGCGGTGAGGGCGACGAGAAGCACGGCGGTGAAGGCCAGACGCTCCGAGATGGGCAGGGCGAAGCTCGCCGTCACGAAGGTGCCGCCCAGCAGCCCCAGCACGCGGAAGGCGCGCACGCCCGCCCGCTCGAACATGCCGGTGAACTCCCACTGCGCGAGGGCGGCCACGAGCACGACGGTGGCGCCGAACACCCAGATGGGCGCGCCCACGACGATCCAGATGAAGACGGGAAGGAGAACGAGGGTGCTCGCCACCCGCTTGAGCAGGGTGACGCCGCGGGAGGGCGCCTGCGTCTGCGCGGGCATCGGCACCCCGCCGACCTCGGCCATCACACGCGTCCGAAGCGGCGGTCGCGACGCTGAAAGTCGGCCAGTGCCATGCAGAGGTCACGCCCGCCGAAATCGGGCCACAGGGTCGGGGTGACGCAGAGCTCGGTGTAGGCGATCTGCCACAACAGGAAGTTCGACACCCGCATCTCGCCGCTCGTGCGGATGAGGAGGTCCGGATCGGGCATGTCGCCGGTGTACAGTGCCGCCGTCACCGCGGCCTCGTCGATCGTCTCCGGATCGCGGGTACCCGCGCCCACCTCGCGGGCGAGCCGGCGCAGCGCGTCCACCAGCTCGTCGCGCCCGCCGTAGTTGAGCGCGAGCACGAGGGTGAGCCCGGTGTTGGCGGCGGTCTCCGCGACCACGCGCTCGATGCGTCGCCGCACGCCGGCGGGGACGCCGGCGAGACGGCCGATGACGCGAAAGCGCACGTTCTTGGCCTGCAGGTCGGGCAGCTCTCCGTCGATGGTGCGCTCGAGGAGGGTCATGAGGAACGACACCTCCGTCTCCGGGCGCTGCCAGTTCTCCGACGAGAACGCGTACAGGGTGAGGAACTCGATACCGAGCTCGCCGGCGGTGCGCACCGTCTCGCGTACCGCCTTCACGCCCTGATGATGCCCGGCCACGCGCGGCAGCCCCCGCCGGGTCGCCCAGCGACCGTTGCCGTCCATGATGATAGCGACGTGGCGCGGCCGGGGATGGGCGAGAACGCTGGTGCGCAGCTCGTCCTCGGGAAGCCGCGAGAGGTCGGCGACGGGGACGCGGGAGGCGGGCGTGAACGCCATGGGTTCGAATCTTACCGGAGGCTCGAGCAACCCGCCAGGAAAATCACCAATTTGGCGAGTCTATAGCGCGAGAACTTCGGCCTCCTTCTTCGTCGAGAGCTCGTCCACCTTGGTCACGAACTTGTCGGTGCTCTTCTGGATCGTGTCGTGGCCGCGCCGTTCCTCGTCCTGGGAGACCTTCTTGTCCTTGGCGAGGCCCTTCAGCTTGTCGTTGGCCTCGCGGCGCACGTTCCGGATCGCCACGCGCGCGTCCTCGGCGAGCTTGTGGACGGTCTTGGCGAGCTGCTTGCGGCGCTCCTCGGTGAGGGTGGGCATCGTGAGGCGGATCACCTTGCCGTCGCTGGCCGGCGTGAGCCCGAGGTCCGACTTCGAGATCGCTTTCTCGATAGCGTGAATCGTCGATGCATCCCAGGGTTGGATCAAAAGCGTCTTAGGGTCCGGGACAGAGGTGGACGCCACCTGCACGATAGGAACGAGGTTTCCGTAGGCCTCGACTCTAATCGAATCGAGCAGCGCGGTGTTAGCGCGGCCGGTGCGGACGCCGCCGAACTCGCGGGTGAGTAGATCGACCGCCGCCTGCATCCGCGCTTCCATGTCCTTGATCAGGGCCTCGTGCATCGCGGTCACTCCTTGATGGCGCCGGCGTCGGCGGAGACCACCGAGCCCACCGGCTCGCCCATCACGATCCTCCGGATGTTACCCCGGCGAGTCAGGTCGAAGACGACGATGGGAAGCTTGTTTTCCATGCAGAGCGAGATGGCGGTGGTGTCCATGACCTGGAGCCCGCGGTTGAGCACCTCGATGTAGCCGATCCGGGGCAGCTTGGTCGCGGAGGGGTCCTTGGCGGGATCGGCGGTGTAGATCCCGTCCACCTTGGTCGCCTTCAGGATGGCCTCGGCGCCGATCTCCACCGCGCGCAGCGCCCCCGCGGTATCGGTGGTGAAGAAGGGGTTGCCCGTCCCCGCCGCGAACACCACCACCCGCCCCTTCTCGAGGTGGCGGATGGCGCGGCGCCGGATATAGGGCTCCGCCACCGCCCGCATCTCGATGGCGGAGAGCACCCGGGTGGGCACGCCCGCCTTCTCGATGGCGTCCTGGAGGGCGAGGGCGTTGATGACGGTGGCGAGCATGCCCATGTAGTCGCCGGTGGCCCGCTCCATCCCGCCCGCGCTCGCCGCGAGCCCGCGGAAGATGTTGCCGCCGCCGATGACCACCGCGATCTCCACGCCGAGGTCCACCACCTCGCGGATCTCCTCCGCGATGCGGGCTTGGGTCTCCGGGTCGATCCCGTACCCGCGGTTGCCCGCGAGGGCCTCGCCCGAGACCTTCAACAGGACCCGGCGGTACGCCGCGGGCACTATGCCCCCTCGCCCACCTTGAACCGCGAGAAGCGCTTGATGACCACGCGCTCGCCCATCTTGGACGTGGCCCCGTCCACCATGTCCTTGATCCGGGTCTTGCCGGTGGCGTCCCGGATGAAGGGCTGCTCGAGCAGGCACTGCTCGGCGAAGAACTTCTCCAGCTTGCCCTCGATGATCTTGTCGAGCACCTGCGGCGGCTTCTTCTGGTCGGCCATCTGCTGGCGGTAGATCTCGCGCTCCTTCTCGATCAGGGGACCGGGCACCTGCTCGCGGGCGACGTACGACGGGTTGGCCGCCGCCACCTGCATGGCGATGTCCTTCACGAGCTGCTGGAAATCCTCGGTGCGCGCCACGAAGTCCGTCTCGCAGTTGACCTCCACGAGCACACCCATCTTGGCGCCGGGGTGGATGTAGGCGTGCACCACCCCGTCCCGGGCGTCGCGATGCGCCTTCTTCGCCGCGTCGGCGAGCCCCTTCTTTCGCAGGAACTCCACCGCGCCCGCGAGATCCCCCTTGGAGGACTCGAGCGCGGCCTTGCAGTCCATCACGCCCGCTCCGGTCTGCTCGCGGAGCTCCTTCACCAGCTCGGCCGACGATGCCATGAGAGCGGCTCTCTTCTCGCTGCGAGGGGCTAGGCGCCGGACTCGGCCGACGCGGTCATCTCGGCTTCCGTCACCAGGGGCAGGTCGGGCGAGGCGGGGATCTCCTCCGCCTCCTCCTTGGCCAGCGTGCCCCGCCCCTCGTTGACGGCATCGGCCATGCGCGCGGTGATGAGCCGGACCGCGCGGATCGCGTCGTCGTTGCCGGGGATCGGGTAGTCGATGACGGTGGGATCGCAGTTGGTGTCCACGATGGCCACAATGGGGATGGCCAAACGACGGGCCTCTTCCACGGCAATGTCCTCCTTCTTCGGGTCGATGATGAAGACGGCGGACGGCAGCCGGTCCAGGTTCTTGATCCCCACCAGGGCCTTCTCGAGCTTCTCGCGCTCGCGCTCGAGCCCCAGCACTTCCTTCTTGGGGAGACGCTCGTACTCGCCGGTCTCCTTCATCTCGTCCAGCTTCTTCAACCGCGCGATGGATTTGCGGATCGTCGCGAAGTTGGTGAGGGTCCCGCCCAGCCAGCGGTGGTTCACGTAGAACATTCCGCAGCGCGCGGCCTCCTCGAGCACCGCCTCCTGGGCCTGTTTCTTGGTGCCCACGAAGAGAACGGACCCGCCCTGGGCGGCCAGGTCCCGCATGAAGGCATACGCCTCGCGGAACTTCTTGAGGGTCTTCTGCAGATCGATGATGTAGATGCCGTTGCGCTCTCCGAAGATGTACTTCTGCATCTTGGGGTTCCAGCGCTTGGTCTGGTGGCCGAAGTGCACCCCGGCCTCCAGCAGTTCCTTCATGGTCAGCGTGGCCATGCGTCCGTCCTTTCGGTTCGCCTCCGACCGTCGAGCGGCGGAGGCCCCGGAAGGCCGTCCGCGCTCCCCCGTCGCGCCCGAAGGCCGACGAAGACCGAAGCTCGCGGTCGTGCGTGGTGAGCTACGTCGATTCTACGTTACGTCGTGTACTTCGAGTTGAGCCGAACGTACTCCTCGGTGAGATCGGAGGTCCACACCGAATCCTCGCCGGGGCCGAGGCCCAGGTCGATCACGATCCGGTACTCGCTGCTCCGCATCGTGGCCTCCACCCGGTCCATCCGGGCGCCCGCGCGGAGGGCGCCGCGCTCGACCAGCGCCTCGTCGCCGATCCGGATCGCCACCCGCTCGGGGACGATCTTGGCGGCCGACTGCTTGCCCAGCGCCATCATGATGCGCCCCCAGTTGGGGTCGGCGCCGCAGATGGCGGTCTTGACGAGGGGCGAGTTGGCGACGCTGCGTGCGGCGATCAACGCCTCACGCCGGGTGCGCGCCCCCTGCACGCGGACCTCGACGAGCTTGGTGGCCCCCTCGCCGTCCTGGACGAGCATGCGCGCGAGCCGGCCCGCGACCGCCTCGAGGGCGGCGCGGAACTGCGCGAGCCCGCGACCTCCCCGCTCCAGCGGGGCGTTCTCGGCGAGCCCGTTGGCGAGCACGGCCACGGTGTCGCTCGTGGACTCGTCGCTGTCCACCGTCACGCGATTGAACGAGCGGTCCATGGCGCGCCGGAGCGAGACCTGTAGCGCGTCGGCGGCGATCACCGCGTCGGTGGCGAGAAAGCAGAACATGGTGGCCAGGTGCGGCTCCAGCATCGCCACGCCCTTGGCGATGCCGCCAATGGTCACCGGGCGGCCGCCCAGCTCGACGCGGAGCGCGGCCTCCTTGGGGATGGTGTCGGTGGTCATGATGGCCTCGGCCGCGCGGCGGCCGCCCTGCGGGGACAGCGCCTGGACCAGCTTGGGCAGGGCCGGGCGCACCTTGTCCATGGGCATCGGCTGCCCGATCACCCCGGTGGCGGCGATGAGCACGCGTTGGGCGGGAATGCGCAGGTGCTCGGCCACGATCTTGGTCATCTCACGGGCGTCGCGAATCCCCTGCTCGCCCGTGCACACGTTGGAGCAGCCGGAGGAGGCGATGATGGCCTGGGCCTGCCCGCCCTTGATGTGATCGCGCGACACCAGCACCGGCGCGCCCTTGACCTGATTGGTGGTGAACACCGCCGCCGCGCGCGCGGGCGACGAGGAGTAGATCAGCGCGAGGTCCTTCTTCCCGCTGGGCTTGATCCCGGCGGTGATGCCGGCGGCAAGAATGCCGGGGACGGCGGTGATGCCGCCCTCGAGCCACTGGAATTCGCCCATGCCTGGCGTGACGGTCAACGTCTATGGATAGACGGGAGGCGCTTCGAGCCCGCTCCGCTCGTCCCACCCCATCATGATGTTGAGGCACTGGACCCCGTTGGCGGAGCCGCCCTTGCCGAGATTGTCGAGGGCGGAGACGCATACCGCCCGCCGGGTCCGCGGGTCCACGACCACCGTGACGTCGCAGAAGTTCGAGCCCACGATGTGGCGCGTCGTCGGACGCTCGCCCTCGGGCAGCACGCGGACGAAGCCCTCGCCCGCGTAGAACTCGCCGTAGAGTGCCAGCAGATCGGCGGTGGTGGCGCCGCGGGTGAGCGGCACCGAGGCAGTGGTGAGAAGGCCGCGGTTGAGCGGGATGAGGTGGGGCGTGAAACCGACCACGACGGGGCCGCCCGCCAGCGCGGAGAGCTCCTGCTCCATCTCCGGGGTGTGCCGGTGGGTGCCGATGCCGTAGGCCTGCGCGTTCTCGTTGGCCTCCGTGTAGAGGTACATGGGATCGATCTTCCGTCCCTGCGCGCCCGCGCCCGTCACGCCCGACTTGCCGTCGACTACGATGCCCTCGCGCGCGCCCAGTCCGCTCTTCAGGAGGGGCGCGGTGGCGAGGATCGCGCCCATGGGATAGCAGCCGGGCGAGGCAATCAGACTCGCCTGCCCGATGGCCTTCCGGTGCAGCTCCGGCAGCCCGTACACGGCCTCGGCGAGGCCGGCGGCGTCGACGTGCGGCGCCTTGTACCAGGTGCTGTAGAGCGAGGCGTCGCGCAGCCGGTAGTCGGCGGAGAGGTCGATGATCTTGCGCCCGTGGCGTCGCAGTATCGGCACCGCGCGCTGCGACTCCATGTGCGGGAGCGCCAGAAAGACCAGATCCGCCTCGCCGGCGAGCCGCTCGGCGTCGACGTCCTGGAACACCAGCGAGGAGAGCCCGCGGAAGTGGGGGTAGACCTTGTCGAGCCGCTCGCCGGCCAGGCGCTCGGAGGTGACGGCCGTCAGCTGCACCTTCGGATGCACGGAGAGGAGCCGCAGCAACTCCGCCCCCATGTACCCGCTCGCTCCCGCGACCGCGACGCGCAGCACCGTCGGCCCTCTACCGCTTCGAGTACTGGAACTTCGACCGCGCTCCCGGCTGGCCGTACTTCTTGCGCTCCTTCATCCGCGGGTCGCGAGTGAGGAGACCGGCCCGCTTGAGGGCCTGCCGCAGCTGGAGGTCGAACTCGAGGAGGGCCCGCGCGATGCCGTGCCGCACCGCCCCCGCCTGCCCGGTCGGCCCGCCACCGCCCACGTTGATGGTGGCGTCGAACTGCCCGAGGGTGTTGGTGAGCTGGAGCGGCTGGCAGATGATCATCCGCAGCGTCTCGCGCGGGAAGTAGTCCTCGAATGGCCGCTGATTGACGCGGATGGCGCCCGCGCCGGGCCGGAGCCAGACGCGCGCCACCGAGGTCTTCCGCCGCCCGGTGCCGTAATAGGTGCTCGCCGCTGCCATAACGCTCCTTACCCTCTTTTCCGCTCAGCGAGCGGCTCGGGCTTCTGCGCGGCGTGGGGATGGTCCGCGCCGCGGTACACCTTCAGCTTCTTGGCCATGGCTCGTCCGAGCCGGCCCTTGGGGAGCATGCCCTGCACCGCCCACTCGATCACGCGCTCGGGATGGGTGCGGATCATCTTGTCCGCGCTCACCTCGCGCAGCCCGCCGATGTAACCGGTGTGCCACCGGTACATCTTGTCCGTCATCTTCCGGCCGGTGAGCTGCACCTTCTCGGCATTGATCACCACCACGTGGTCGCCCACGTCGAGATGCGGCGCGAAGACGGGCTTGTGCTTCCCACGGAGAATAGTCGCGACCTGGGTGGCGAGCCGGCCCAACACGCGGCCCTCGGCGTCCACCAGGAACCACTTCCGATCGATCGACTCTTCCTTCGGCATGACGGTCGGCATGAATCCTCCTGAGACTCGGCAACACGTCATGTTATGGGCCGAACCCAATTCTGTCAACCCTTCCGTGCAGTTCTCCAGCGTCCGCCCGCCGCCGGGGCGGTTTTCCCCGGCCACGGGCACAGGGCGCGGACACCACATTCCGGGCACTTGGGCGCCTTCGCGTGACAGGTCCGCCGACCGTGCCAGATGAGGAGATGGCTGGCCTTGGTCCATCGCGGCTGCGGGACAAGGGCGCAGAGATCGTCGTGGATGTCCTCGGCGTCGGTGGCCCGGGTCAGCCCGAGCCGCTGCGAAACGCGGGTGACATGGGTGTCCACGGGGAAGGCGGGAATGCCGAAGGCATTGCCGAGCACGACGTTCGCCGTCTTCCGTCCCACCCCGGGCAATTCGGTGAGCGCCTCCAGCGTCTGCGGCACCTCGCCGCCGTGCCGCTCGACGAGGGCCCGCGCCATGCCCAGGATGGATCGCGCCTTGGCCTTGTAGAAACCCGTCGAGTAGATCTCCCGCTCCAGGCGAGCGGGCGGGACGGCCGCCCAGTCTCGCGCCGAGCGATAGCGGGGAAAGAGCTCCGCCGTCACCTGGTTCACGCGCTGGTCGGTGCACTGCGCCGACAGAATGGTGGCGACGAGGAGCTCAAGGGGGTTGGTCGAGTCGAGCTCGATGCGCGCATCGGGATACATCCGGGCCAGGCGCGCGAGGATGCGGCCGGCGCGGCGCTTCCGGTCCGGAATGGACTCGGCCATCGGGGACTCCTTTCCGTCAGCGGGGCGATCGGCCCGCGGGAGGACCGGTGATCTCGAGGTGACCGGGCACGATGCGTACGGGCCCGAGCGCGACCGCCACCGGGAGGCGGGCGAGCCGCGCGGCCGGATCGAGATGGCGCACGATCCAGCCCACGAGCAGGTCCGGCAGCGGGACCCCGCCCAGCCGCACGTCGTCGAAGTCGAGCGCGAAGGGGGCGCCGTCGCGTCCCGGAAGGATGCGGACCCGCCCGGCCACCGCCGGGCCGCCGCCCAGCGCCGCCGTCAGGCGCGCCTCCCCCTCGCCGAGCGTGAGCGAGGCGTGGCGAAGGCCGCGCTGCGCGCGCACGAAGGCGAGGAGATCGGGCTCGGTGACGCGCAGGCGCTCCGCCGTGATGCCCTCGACGTCGAGCACCTCGAGCCGGCCGGTCTCGGCGAGGCGGCCGGGATTGAAGCGGAGGCCGCGCGCGACGAGCCGCACGTCGCGCACGCGCAGAGGGGGACGGCCGCGGGCGTGCTCGCCCACCAGGGCGTCGTCGACCTCGACGACCACCCGGTCGACCTCGCCGCGCAAGAGCGCGTCCGGACGGTGCTCGGTGCGGACGGTGAGGCCGTGGGGCTCACGGGCGAAGTCGGCCAGGAACTCCCCGGCCCCGACGGCGAACCGCGCCGCGAGCGCCTCCGCGCTCAGGGTCGTCACGGGCGGTGGACGCCGCGCGCGCACCATGCCGCGGCTGCCGTCGGGCAGCGGGAACTCGGCGACCACCGGATAGGCGGCGGCGAGCCAGGGGTCGCCGCCCTCGAGCGCGCGCATGATGCGGTCCGGCTTCTCGGAGGCCGCGTCCGGGCCCTGGTCGCCCGTCTTCACGATGGCCACGTCCACGCCGAAGGGCGCGTCGCCCCACGCGCGCATCAGCCGGAGCGGGAGTCGGTCGCGCACAACCTCGTAGCGGAAGTTCGAGATGGAGAAGTAGTTGTCGTTCGGCACCACGGCCACGCGGGCCGGCTCCCCCTTGCTCTCGCGCAGCACCGCAGCGAGCACGTCGCGGTGGCGCCAGTCGCGCGCGTCGGGCGGATCGGACATCACCAGCGGGATATGGAGAATCGGGAGCTGCGGAAAAGGCGGCATGGCAAAGGCGGTGCTGGACGCCTGGGCGAGGCCGAGCACGACGCACGCCGTCGCCACGACCCGGCGCAGACGTGGCCCGAGCGCGGCGAGGCCGGCCGCGGCGGCCAGGCACACCGCGGGTAGGAGGGGGAGCGCGTAGCGGAAGTTCTTGTTCTGGATGAAGACGATGATCAGCCAGGGGACGAGCGCGGCCCACACGAGGCCGCGGGCCCGCGGCATGCGCCGCACCGCCCAGACCCCCGCGAGCGCGGCGAGGCCGACGAGCACGCCCGCCAGAGGGAGAAACACCCGGGGATAGAAGAGGAGACCGCCGGAGGACAGTGTGGGCGGCGACTCGGTGGCGAGCTGGAACGAGCGATTGAGGATCTGCATGGGCAGCCCCGCCAGCCGCGGCCCATACCACGGCAGCGCAATCAGCCCGCCCACGAGGAGGGCGACGGCCAGGTGGCGAAGCCGGATCCCGCGATCGGGCGCGCGGAGGGCGAGCCGGGCGGCCCACGCGAGGGGCGGCAGCAGATAGGCCGCGAAGGGAGGCTTCACGAGCATGCCCAGTCCCAGGACGACGCCGAGGGCGAGCGACCAGGCGCGGGACTGGAAGCCCTCCGCTCGCGCGAGCAGGTAGAGGGCCATCGCCACCGCGGCGGCGAGCGGGAGGTCGAGCTGGAAGCGCAGCAGCGAGAACACCACGAACGGCGCGGTCGCGAAGAAGAAGGCGGCGAGCAGGCCGGCGGTGGGATCGAGCAGACGGCGCCCGAGCCCCCACACCGCGAGGACCCCGACCACGAGCGCCAGCCACATCATCGCCTGCGCGGTGAGCGGCGATACCGGCAGGGCGAAATAGGCCAGCCCCGTCGCGCAGAGAACGACCGGGGGATAGAAGCTCGACATCGCCACGATCTCGGCGAGCCGGCCGTGTCCAGGCTCGGCGAGGATGCGGTGACAATGCAGGGCGCGCTCGAGGTGATTGGCGTGGTCCCACTCGGGCGGCCGCCGGTCGAGGCTCACCCACGCCGCCATCGCGGCGCCAAGTACCAGGAGAAGGAGCGCCAGCCACAGGCCGTCTCGTGGCGCAGCGGACCGAAGCATCGGCGAGGCCGGCCTCAGGGGTGGGCGGCGAGGGCCCGGCGGAGACTCGCGATCCGCGCCGCCGCCTCGGCCGCGGCCAGTGGAGTCGGATCGTGCTGCACCCGCCACACCGGCCAGCGCGGCTCGGGATCGCCGGCGAGCCGCGGGATCAGGTGCCAGTGGATGTGGGCGACCTGGTTCCCGAGCAGCTCGTAGTTCATCTTCACGGGCTCATACACGTCCGCGAGCGCGTGCGCGATGCGATTGACGTCCTCGATCACGCAGGCGCGCTCCGCCGCCGACAGGTGGTACAGCTCGGTGGCGTGGCGGCGCAGGACCACGAACACCCACCCGGGGAAGAACTGGTCGGGGTTCAGGTAGGCCCGGCAGGCCTCGAGGTCGGCGATGAAGAATTCGCCCTCGCCCGCCACCCGCTCGCAGAGCTCGCAGCCCGGCGCGCTCACGGCGTGCGCTCGGCGAGGAAGCGGCCGAGCCGCGCCAGACCCTCCTCGATCCGCTCGATCGAGTTCGCGTAGGCGAAGCGGAGGTATCCCTCCGCGTTCCGGCCGAAGTCCACCCCGGGCGTCACCGCCACGTGGGTCGCCTCGAGAATCTCGAAGGCGAAGCGCAGGGAGTCACCCGTGAAGCGGCGCGCGTTGGCCAGCGCGTAGAACGCCCCGGTGGGCAGCGCGCCGATCCCGAGGTCGATCCGTCGCAAGCCGTCCACCATCACCCGGCGGCGCTCGTCGAAGATCCGGCGGAAGCGGGCGACGTCGGGGCCCGCCTCGCGAAGGGCGGCCAGCGCCGCCCACTGCACGAACTCGTTGCTCGAGATGAAGAAGTTTCCGTGGAGCGCGGTCAGCGTGGGCATCATCTCCCGGGGCGCGATCACGTAGCCGCAGCGCCAGCCCGTCATGGCATAGGCCTTCGAGAAGCCGTTGAGCACGAAGGCGTGGTCGGTGAACTCCAGAATGGTGTGCTCGTCGCCCTCGTAGGTGAGCCCGTGATAGATCTCGTCCGAGACGACCCAGGGGCCCAGCCGGGCGAGGGCGGCCATCCGCTCCCCTGCGAGCACGCTGCCGGTGGGATTCGCCGGCGAGTTGATGAGGAGGGCGCGGGTGCGCGGCGTGAGGGCCGCCGCCACCACGTCAGGGCGCAGCTGGAAGCCGTCGGCCTCGGCGACGTCCACGAAGACGGGCTCCGCCTCGGCGAACTTCACGAACTTGGGATAGCAGGCGTAGTGCGGATCGGACAGGACCACCTGGTCGCCGCGCTCGAGGAGAGCGGCGAAGAGGAGGAGCATGGCGGGCGACGTCCCCGCGGTGACGAGGATCTGGTCGGGCGAGACGCTCACGCCGTACCGCGCGTGGTAGTGCTCGGCGATGGCCTCGCGCAGGGGCAGGATGCCGAGGGTGTGCGCGTAGCGGGTGCGCCCGTCCTTCAGCGCCTTCTCGGCAGCCTCGCGGATCACCGGCGGCGTCTCGAAGTCCGGCTCGCCGAACTCCAGGTGGATGACGTCGGCGCCCGCGCGCTCGAGGGTCTGCGCGCGCTGGAACACCTCTACCGCGAGAAAGGGCTCGATCGCCTGCGCGCGCCGGGCGATCACGCGCGGCTCCCGCGCCCTTCTTTGGCGAGCCGGAGCCGCGCCACGACGATCTGGGCGAGCATGCGCGGCCCGTCCTTGAGCACGCCGACCTTGGAGCCGGGCTGGTCCGCCCAGTTCACGGGCACCTCCGCGATGCGGTAACCGCGCCGCTCCGCGCGCAGCATCAGCTCGACGTCGAAGCCGAAGCCGTCGGTCCGGAGCGCGCCGAAGAGATCATCGGCGATGGCCCCGCGGAAGAGCTTGAAGCCGCACTGCGTGTCCACCACCTGGCGAACCCCCAGCGCCCGCGCGAGGGCAATGAACACACGGCCGGAGAGCCGGCGGTGCAGCCGGGCCTGCACGACCACCGAGGGGTCGGGGAGGGCGCGCGACCCCACCGCGAGATCGGCGCCTCCCTGCACTGCCGCCTCCAGGCGCTTGAGCTCCACGATGGGGGTGGCGCCGTCGGCGTCGGTCATGAGCCGCAGCCCTCCCCGCGCGCGCCGCATGCCGGCCGCCACCGCTGCACCCTTGCCGCGGTTGGCAGGCAGACTCAGCAGTGTCACCGCGCGGTGCTCCGCCGCCATCTCGCGCACGCGGGCGGCGGTGTCGTCGGTGCTGCCGTCGTCTACGACGAGCACCTCGTAGGGCTCGTCGCGGCCGTCGAAGTACGCGACCACGTCGTAGAGGGAGCGGGGCAGCCGACGGGCCTCGTTGCAGGCGGGAATCACCACCGACCACCGGAGGGGAGCGGACGGCGCCACGCGGACCCCGCTCAGAATCCGAGCTGGCCGTCGGTGCGACGGCGGCGGCGCGCCACGCCCGTCCGCTGGGCGGCGCGCACGACCTCGCGGGCGACCGCGGGGGCGACCTTCTTGTTGAACACGCTGGGAATGATGTACTCGGGGCCGAGCTCGGACTTGCCCACGCAGTCGGCGATGGCGTGGGCGGCCGCGATCTTCATCTCGTCGTTGACACTGCGGGCGCGGGAGTCGAGGAGGCCGCGGAAGAAGCCGGGGAAGCAGAGCACATTGTTGATCTGGTTGGGATAGTCCGAGCGCCCCGTCGCGATCACCCGCACGTGCGGCTCCGCCTCCTCCGGCCGGATTTCCGGGTCGGGATTGGCCATCGCGAACACGATGCGGTCGCGCGCCATGCCGCGGACGTCCTTGGCGGTGAGGACATTGGGCACGCTGAGCCCGATGAAGACGTCGGCGCCCCGGACGGCGTCGGACAGCGTGCCGCGCAGGCCGCCGGGGTTGGTGGCCTCGGCGACCCAGCGCTTCATGAAGTCCATCCCCGCCTTGCGGCCCCGGTAGATCGTGCCGTGCTCGTCCACCCCGACGATGTGCTTCACGCCGACGGCGAGCAGGATCTTCATGGTGGCGGTGCCGGCAGCGCCGACCCCCGACACCACGACGCGGAGGCGCTTGCGATCCTTCTTGACCATCTTCAGTGCGTTGAGGAGGGCGGCGAGCACCACCACCGCGGTGCCGTGCTGATCGTCGTGGAAGACGGGAATGTCCAGCTCCTTCCGGAGCCGGCTCTCCACTTCGAAGCAGCGGGGGGCGGAGATGTCCTCGAGGTTGATGCCGCCGTAGCCGGGAGCGATGTGCTTCACCGTCTCGACGATCTTGTCCGGGTCCTTCGTGTTGAGGCAGATCGGGAAGGCGTCCACCCCTGCCAGCTCCCGGAAGAGCATGGCCTTGCCTTCCATCACCGGCAGCGCGGCCTCGGGGCCGATGTCTCCCAGCCCGAGCACGGCGGTGCCGTCGGTGACCACCGCCACCGAGTTGTGCTTGATGGTCAGGGTGAAGGCCCGCGACGGGTCCTCCTTGATGGCCAGGCACACGCGCGCCACTCCGGGGGTGTAGGCCATGGAAAGATCGTCCCGGGTGCGGATGGGCACCTTGCTCTTGACCTCGATCTTGCCGCCCAGGTGCATGAGAAAGGTGCGGTCCGAGATGTTGGCTACCCGCACGCCGATCAGGCTTCGCAGGGAGTCGATGATGGCCTGGCCGTGCTGGCTGTCGCTGGCCTTGATGGTGATGTCGCGGAGGGTGCGGCCGCCCGTCACCTCGACGAGGTCCACCGCCCCGATGTCGCCGCCCACCTTGCCGATGGCGGACGTCACCTTGCCCAGCATGCCGGGCTTGTTCTGTATCTCCAGCCGCACCGTGAGGCTGTAGGAGGCGCTCGGAGCCGCCATCGTCATCGAGTCCTCGATGAGCGCGCGGCCGGCCCAGTGGCCGGGTGCCGCGCCGCTCGGGTGTCAGTTCCGCCCCGGAGGGGGTTCGTCCGTTGACCGGGCGTGACTGCCATGGTATCCCACCGGCGTGACTTTGCGCACGGTTATGGCGGGCCTCATCATCGCCCTGCTCGCCATACCCGCTTCCGCCCAGCCGCGCCGCCTGGTCGCCGTCCCCCCCAAGAGCGCGGTGACTTTCGAGGCCACACATCTCATGGGCGACTTCGGGGGACGCGCGGAAGGTGTGACCGGCGAGTTCGAGGCTGACATCGCGGACCTGCGCGCCGGCATCACGGGGGTGCTGCGCGTGCGCGCGGCGGCACTGCGCACCGGCCACGAGGGCCGCGATCGCGACATGCGCAAGCTGCTCGAGGTCGAGCGACATCCGGAGATCCGCTTCACGATCGGCGGCGTGGATCCGTCCTTCAACTCCGTCACCGCCGCCGCCGACGTGCTCCTCACCGTGAAGGGGGGCCTGGCTCTGCGCGGTGTCGAGCGCCCCCTGAGCTTCCTGGCTCGGGCCCGCATCCGCGACGACCGCATATGGGTACGAGGAGAATCGATGCTGCGACTCCGAGAGTTCGGTATCACGCCACCCAGGCGACTCCTTTTCTCGGTGGGTGAAAAGGTCGCGATCAGCTTCGACGTGACGCTCGAGCCTGCCGAATAGCCCGGGCCCCCGCGACGTCTCTCACCGAGGGCGGGCGGCGGGAAACCCTGCCCCTCGTCTCACGGTTTTAGCTCACACACAACTGCTGAAACGACCGGGGCGCTGCCGCCCTCTAAATGTCGAGAGAACGTGTGGCCTTGGGCGCGAGAGCCCCGGATGCGGGCGGGGAACGGATGGAAACGATGACCTTTAGAGATTCAGAAAGCACCAATACGATCGAAGTGGCGGCTAGTTGGCCGTCTTTGGAACCGGGTCGGCCCGGTCGGAAGGCCGCCGTGCGTGTGCTCCGACCCAAGCCCGTCAAGCCTGCCGGCGCGGACGAGGTGGTCGAGGACGAGCGCGAGGCCCCCGCGGTGGTCGAGGAGACGGGACTCAGCGAGGAGGCCCTGCGCCCCTCCCCCGCCGAAGGCGAGGATCCGGTCCGCATCTACCTCAAGGAGATCGGCAAGGTCCGCCTGCTGAGCGCCCGCCAGGAAGTGGAGATCGGCCAGCGAATCGAGGCGGGGCAGATCAAGCTGCGCGGCGCTCTCGCCGACATCCCGATGGCGGTGGACCGGCTGCTGACCCTGGTGGACCGCCTGCGGCGCTCGGAGATCCCGCTCGACGACGTCATCATCCTGCCCGAGGGCGGCGACCCCAGCCCGGAGCAGGTCCGCCCCATCATGGCGGCCTTCGCACGCATGCGGCGGCTGGAGCGCGAGAGCCAGCGCCTCCGCGAGTCGCTCGGTGTCAAGCGCCGGGCCGCGTCGACCCGCGCGAACTATCAGAAGTGGATCGCCCAGAACCGCGCCTCGGTGCGTGGGATCGTCGAGAGGCTGCCGCTCAAGCCCGCCCTGATCGACGCGTTCGTGGTCGAGGTGCGCCGACTCGCCGACCGGATGCGGATCGCGCGCGCGGGCGCGGAGCTGGCGACGCTGCAGGCCCAGGCCGGCGTGGCGCGGAAGCCCCTGCTCGCGGCACTGGCCGAGATCGAGAAGCATGACCGGGTGGTGCGGCAGGCCAAGAAGGAGTTGATGGAGGCCAATCTCCGCCTGGTCGTCTCCGTGGCCAAGCGGTATCTCGGCAGCGAGCTGTCCCTCCTCGATCTGGTGCAGGAGGGGAACCTCGGCCTCATGAAGGCGGTCGACCGCTTCCAGTACCGGCGGGGGTTCAAGTTCTCGACCTACGCGACGTGGTGGATCCGGCAGGCCATCACCCGCGCCATCGCGGACCACTCCCGGACGATCCGCATCCCCGTGCACATGGTCGAGACGCTCAACCGCATCTCGCGCGTGAACCGGGTCATGGTCAACGAGATGGGTCGCGAGCCCACTCCCGAGGAGCTGGCGCGGCGCACCGGCGTCCCCGCGCGCAAGGTGCGGCTCATCCTGGAGTCGTCGCGGAAGCCGCTGTCGCTGGAGACGCCCATCGGGGAAGACTCGGACCTGGGCGATTTCCTCGAGGACAAGACGGCGGAGTCGCCCAACGACTCCCTGATCAGCCAGGACCTGACCAATCAGGTGGACCGCGCGCTCGCGACGCTGTCGCCGAAGGAAAAGGAGATCCTGCGCCTCCGTTTCGGCATCGGCGAGGAGGGCGAGCACACGCTGGAAGAGGTGGGCAAGCGCTTCTCGGTGACGCGCGAGCGGATTCGCCAGATCGAGACGAAGGCCCTCCGCAAGCTCCGTCACCCGCTCCGCGGCCGCGCGCTCAAAGCCTTCGTCGAGAACTGACCACTCCCCTGACCCTCTCCCCCGGGGGAGAGGGTCAGGGTGAGGGACTGCTCCCGACCGGCCGCGCGATGAGGTTCACGCAGGGATCGCGCCCGGGTAATCGGGCCACGGTCGCGCCCGTGACGGGCGCTTCACCGCCCCGCCTCTCGTCCACCAGCGTCAGGATATAGCCCAGCCGGCCGAGCCCATCCAGTACTCCCGCCGGCTCGAACCCGGCACGCTCCCACCGGCGCGGCGCGCATTCGAGGAAGAGCACGGGCCGATGGCGCGCGAGGGTCGCCGCCATCCCGGCCAGCGCCAGCGGCTCCGCCCCCTCGATGTCCAGCTTCACGAGATCGACGCGGTCGACCCCGAGAGCGAGCAGGATCGCGTCGAGGGACACGGTGGTCACGGGGAGGCCCGCTCCCAGCTCGGGCGACGCCAGCAGGGAGTGCTTCCCCTTGTTGTCGGGATGCCGGTGGAGAACGCCCGTCCCCGCTCCCGCCGCCACCGCCTCGCGCCGCACGAGGGCCCGCCCGCCGAACGGCGCGAGATTGGCCCGGAGCAACGCGTGATTGACGGGATCGGGCTCGAAGGCCACCACGCGGCCGTCCGGCGCGGATCCTCCGAGCGCGATCACGGAGTAATAGCCGAGGTTGGCGCCCACGTCCACCACCGTCATGCCGGGCGCGAGGGCGCGACGGAAGCACGTGCTCACCTGCCGTTCGTAGACGCCCAGGGCGAGCGCCCCCGAGACGACGGGATCGTCGAGGTTCAGGGCGAGCGGACCTTCGGGGAGCGCGACGCGCACGGGAAGGAGACGGCGCAAGATCGCGTTGACGGCGGCGCGTAGGGGGCGGGGTCGCAGGAGCCGGGTGTAGATCAGCTCGGGAGCGTCGCCGGGGAGCCGACGCAGCGTCCACCCGAGCGCGGCGCGCAGCGCGCCCGCCAGCGGCGCGCCCTAGCCTTTCACGACGCTGACGCGATAGGTGTTGATCCCGGTGTCGGGGGGCGAGCCGCTGAGGAGGGTCAGCATGGTGGCAACCTCACTGCGATGGTGGGTGGCGTGATTGGCCACGTGCAGCAGCAGCGCCCCCAGCGCCACGCGGAACTGGGCGCCCTCGGTGTTCTTGTAGTCAATCACGCGCGTGAAGTCGGCGTCGCCCAGGCTCTCCACGAAGGCGCGCTGCTCGGCCTCCAGCGCGTCCCAGCGAGCGCGGAGGTCGGCCATGCTCGCGAAGTCGGCGTCGCGGAACAAGCGCCCGGGCGACTCGCCCTTCCAGCGGCTGAGCCAGATGCTGTCCGCCGCGTAGATGTGGGCGAACATCGCCTTGAGCGTGGGGAAGCTCCAGTGCTTGCCCATGTCGCGGCCCGCCACCTCCGCCCCCAGCGCTTCGGCGACATCGAAGAGGCGGCGATTGGCCCAGCGGTGATAGTCGTAGTGCTCGCGGACGAGCGTGGTGCTCATGACGGGCCCTCCTAGTCGATCAATGCGACCGTGTCACCCTCCTGCACCGTTTGTCCCTCGGCGACCTTGATCTCGCGCACGACGCCGGCGCGGGGCGCTTCCACCGGGATCTCCATCTTCATGGACTCGAGCACGATGACAGGATCACCCGCCGCCACCTTGTCACCGGCCTTGGTCGTGATCTGAAAGACCACCCCGGTGATGTGGGCCTTGACGTCCTCAGGCATTGAAGGCTCCTTGTTCGACCATCTGAGTGTGCACCCGGCCGGCCCGGAACGCCGCGCTCGCCAGCACCCGCCGGTGAAATGGGATGACGGTCCGGACCCCCTCCACGACGAAGGCGTCGAGGGCCGTCGCCATGCGCGCGATGGCCTCGTCGCGTGTGTCCCCGCGCGTGACGAGCTTGGCCAGGAGCGGATCGTAGTGTACTGAAACCTGCACCCCATCGGCGACCCCGGACTCCAGCCGCACGCCCGGCCCCTGGGGCGCCACGAGCCGCGTGATGCGCCCCGGCGAGGGCATGAAGTTCTTGGCGGGATCCTCCGCGTAGACACGGCACTCGATGGCGGCGCCCCGCTGCACGATCTCCTCCTGCTTCCACGGCAGCGGCGCACCGCCCGCCACCTGGAGCTGGGCCTGGACGATGTCGAGGCCCGTCACCTCTTCCGTCACCGGATGCTCCACCTGCAGGCGGGTGTTCATCTCGAGGAAGTAGAACTCTCCGCACTGCACGATGAACTCCATGGTGCCGGCATTGACGTAGCCGACGGCGCGTGCGCCCGCCACCGCCGCCGCGACGAGGCGCGCCTTGAGGCCCGGATCCAGCCCCGGCGCGGGGCTTTCCTCGACGAGCTTCTGGTGGCGGCGCTGGATGGAGCACTCGCGCTCGTGCAGATGCACGACCTGCCCCTGGGAATCGCCGAACACCTGCACCTCGACGTGGCGCGGCTCCGTCATGTAACGCTCCACGAAGAGTGCGCCGGAGCCGAAGGCGGCCTGCGCCCGGCGCTGGGCCGAGGCCCAGGCGGCGGGGAGCGCGAGGGCATCCGCCACGCGGACCATCCCGATCCCCCCGCCACCCGCGGCGGCCTTGAGCATCAACGGGAAGCCGATCGTCTCGCCCACCGCCACCGCCGCCTCCAGCGTGTCGAGGGCGCCCTCGCTGCCCGGCACCACCGGCACCCCCGCCTCCCGCATCCGCCGGCGCGCCTCCACCTTGTCACCCATCTGCTGGATGACGCGCCACGACGGCCCCACGAACACGAGCCCGGCCTCCTCGCAGGCCTTGGCGAAGCGCCAGTTCTCCGAGAGAAACCCGTAGCCGGGATGCACGGCGCGCGCGCCCGAGTCGCGGGCGGCGGCGAGAACGCGCTCGATGCTGAGATAGCTCTCGCGGGCCGGCGCGGGGCCGATGGCGACGGCCTGATCGGCGTCGGCGACATGGGGCCAGCCCGCGTCGGCCTCGGAATGGACGGCGATGGTGCGGATCCCCAGCGCGCGACAGGCCCGGATCACCCGGCGCGCGATCTCCCCGCGGTTGGCGACGAGGACGCTCGCGAGCACTCGTTCAGGCGGAGTGGACGGCTTCGAGGCGAGCCACGTCGAGGGCGTGGACGCGCCAGCCCCCGGGGCCCCGTGCCCAGCGCGCGGCAAGCGTCGCCGACAGGGTAGGCCCGTCGAGGCGGAGCTTCACGAGGAGCTGATCGCCGATGCGCGCGACGGCCACCACCGCGTGCGCGGTGAATCGGGCGGAGGCGAGCGAGACGTCGGCGCCGTCGCTTGGGACGTCGGCGGCGAGCCAGCGCCGGGCCGCCGTCCGGTCGCCGGCCACGAGAGCGTCGCCCAGCGCGGTCACCGCCGCGCCGAGCTCGGGGGGCAGCGGCCAGTGGGCCGGGCGCGTCTCGAGCCGGATGAACTCCTCGGCTTCCGCGACCCCCTCGGCGGACACCGGAGGCGGGGACGCCTCGGGCAGCCCCTGACCGCTGACGCCCCCCGCCTCGGCGAGCAGCGCCTCCAGCCGCGCCTGCCAGGCCTGGGCGCGCGCCCGCGCTTCGGGAGCGGCGGTGAGATGGGCGAGCACGCGCTCGCCGGCGGCGATGTGACGCCGCTCGTCCTCCGCGCAGCGGGCGAGGATGCGGCGCGTGGGCGGCTCGTACACCGCGTTCGCGCTCCCGAGATGCCGGTCGTAGTCGGCGAGGAGATGCGGCTTGAGGACGCGGTAGAGCCCCACCAGCCGCTCGACCGTCCGCTCCGGCGTCTCCGGCGACTCGAGGGCGTCCAAGAAGGCTCGGAAGGCGTCGTTGGGGGGCTCGGACTCCTGGGCGGGCGCGCGCAGCTCGGGGAGCCGGCGCCCCAGGATGTCGGCGTGCTGGGCATTGTCCCAGACGTGTCGGCCCATGAGGAGCTTGGCCGACACCTCCGGCGTCAGGGCGAGCCAGCCCCCCATGACCCGCATCATCCGCTCGGTGGCGTAGCGGTAGTGGCGGACAAGGCGGGCGGATTGCTCGACGGAGTGAGGGCCGTCCAGCGGCTTCATCGAGCTAGTAGACCTGGGACCGCTGGGTGGTCTTGATGAGGCGGGCGATTTCCTCGTCGGTGAACCCGCCGAGCTGGCGCGCCTCGGTGGCGATGGAGATCAGGACCTCCTCGTGATGTCCGTCCTGGCGGACGCCGCCGAGGTTGAAGCGCTCGTCGATGCTGTCCTGGAACGCGATGGCCTTCTTCCGCCGCTCCGGATCGCCCTCGGTGAGCCGCGTGAGCCACTTCGAGCCCATACGCACGTGGGTGATCTCGTCGGCGAGGACGAAGTCCACCGCACGCTCGAGGATCGGATCGCCCATCTTGCGGGCGATGTGCACGAGCTGGTTGAAGACGTCGCAGGCCAGGCCCTCCAGGCCCCGGTTCACGCCGGCGACCCGCGCTGCCGCGTCCTCCGCGCAGGCGCAGCGCCAGAGGATGGTGGTCTCGGGGAACTCGCCCACGTAGCCGTCGAGGTGCTCGAGCAGGCGGAGGTAGATCTCGAGATGGCGCGACTCGTCCCACACCTGGCGCGCCATGTCCATGGTGAACTCCCACGGCGCGTCGGGGAAGTCGTAGACGCTCCGCCCCGCGCCTTCCATCGCCTGCATCTCGCCCACCATGATCCCGTGCACGCGCTCCTTAATGGACTCACGGGTGGCGAGGTCGGGAAACGGCGCGAGGCCCTGCTCGACCTTCAGCTGGGCCACGTCACGGGCGCGCATGCGCACGAAGCGCTCCTCGCGGGCCAGCTTGTCATACGCGATGAGACGTTCCATGGGAGGCTCCCGGAAGAGAATGAACCGCTATTCAGTGAGTGTAGCCGAAGCCCCCAGCGAAGGCAATCCGGCCGCCCCTCAGTCAACGCGCGCGGCCGCTCGGCGGATTCCCTTCCGCGCCGCCCGCGGCGGGGCGTGAGCGCCGGCGGCCCAGCAGGCTGGCGGGGCGCACCGTATCACCGCCGAAGCGCTCGGCCAGCCGGTCCAGCGCGCGGCCGAGCCGCTCCTGGCGAGCGGCGTCGGGGCCGAAGAGCGGCAGCTGCCCCTGGCCGGCAGCGCCCAACCCCGAAACCGACAGCCCGATGAGCCGAACGGGCTGGATGAGTCGCACCCGGTCGAGCAGCCGGCACGCTTCCTGGTAGATGCGGAGTCCGTCCTGCGTCGGCTCGCCCGAGTGGGCGCGCGTGAAGGTCGAGAAGTCGGCGAAGCGAATCTTGAGGGTGACGACCTTGCCCGCATAGCCCTCGCTCCGGAGCTCGCGCGCGACGCGCTCCGCCTGGGCGCGGAGGGTCGCGCGGAGACGGGCGACGTCGCCGTGATCGACCCCGAACGTCTCCTCCGCGCCCATGGACTTGGGGGCGGCGAAGGGTTCGACGGGACGATCGTCGCGGCCCCGCGCGAGCGCGGCGAGGGCGGGCCCATTGCTGCCGAAGCGCGCCTCCAGCGCGGCGGGGGCCAGGCTCGCGAGCTGCCCGATGGTCTGTATCCCCAGCGTCTCCAGCTCGGCCGCGGTCACACGCCCCACGCCCCAGAGGCGCGACACCGGCAGCGGCGCGAGGAACGCCGCTTCTCGCCCCGGCGCCACCACCACGAGGCCGTCGGGCTTCTCGAGATCGGAGGCGACCTTGGCGAGGAACTTGTTGGGCGCGACCCCCACCGACGCGGTGAGGGCCACCTCGGCGCGGATGCGCGCCTTGATGTCGCGCGCGATCGCGGGGCCGTCGCCCCGGAGCGCGCGGCTGGCGCTGACGTCGAGGAAGGCCTCGTCGATCGACACGGGCTCGAGCAGCGGCGTCCACTCGGCCAGCAGCGCCATGATGCGGCGCGACTCGGCGGCGTACTTGTCCATGTCTACCGGCAGGTACACCGCGTCCCGGCAGAGCCGGTACGCGCGGCTGATGGGCATGGCGGAGTGGATGCCGAAGCGCCGCGCCTCGTAGGAGGCGGCGGAGACCACTCCCCGGCCGCCCGGGAGCGCGCCCACCACCACCGGGCGGCCGCGCAGCTCCGGCCGATCGCGCTGCTCGACGGACGCGTAGAACGCGTCCATGTCGACGTGGAGCACCGTCCGGATCGCGCCGGGTGATCCCGCCATGAAAACTAGGCGACGGCCCGCGGCGCGCCCGGCATCCCGCTAGCTCGGGGCGCCGGCGAGGCCGAGGGCGGGGGCCGACGCGGTCAGCGCCTGGACCAGGAAGCCCAAATGCTCCTCGAGCGGGATGCCGAGCTCCTCGGCGCCCCGGTACACGTCGGCGCGGTTCACGGTCCGGGCGAAGGCCTTGTCGCGGAGCTTCTTCACCACCGACGCCGTCTCCAGCCCGGCGATGGCGCGGCCGGGCCGGACGAGCGCACAGGCGGTGATGAAGCCGGCCGGCTCGTCGCAGGCGTAGAGGGCGCGGTCGAGCAGGCTCCGCCGCGGGCAGCCGGAGTAGTCGGCGTGCGCCAGGATCGCGTACACGATCGCGCCGGGCACGCCACGCGCGGCAAGGATCTCCGCCCCCTTCAGGGGATGGCGCGGCGCGGTGGGATGCATCTCGTAGTCGAAGTCGTGGAGCATACCGGCGATGCCCCACGTCTCGGCGTCCGCCTCGTAACGGGCGGCATAGGCGCGCATGGCCGCCTCGACGGCGAGGGCGTGCTTGCGCAGGCTATCGGAGCGGGTGAACTCGGTGAGAACCGCCCACGCGGCGTCGCGGCTCAGGCGCGCGCTGGGGTCTGGCGGGCCTTCCACTTGTCGATGGACTTCTTGGAGAACAGCCACTTGCCATCCTGATGCAGACACGGGATCCGCCGCTCGGTGGCCATGCGCGTGATCGTCTGCTCGTCCATGGCCAGGTACTGCGAGGCTTCCTGCACGCTCATCGTGTCCTTCGGAACCACTCGGCCCCTCCCCTATTCGGCCTCGCGCTCGCGCGCGGGCTGCTTCAGCGCCTCCAGCTCGGCTTCCAGCGCGCGGATCCGGTCGAGCAGGTGCTCCACCGCGCGGGCCAGCGGGTCGGGTAGATCCACCTGGTTCAGATCGATCTCGCCCCGCACGCGCTGGCCGTCCCGATATGTTACCCGTCCCGGCACGCCGACGACAACCGAGTTCTCGGGAACCTCGCGCACCACCACCGAGCCCGCGCCGATGCGGCTGCCCGCGCCGATGGTGAACCCGCCGAGAATGCTGGCCCCCGCGCCGACGGTCACGTTGTCGCCGAGGGTGGGATGGCGCTTCTCGCGCCGTACGCTGGTGCCGCCGAGCGTGACGCCCTGCAACAGGCTCACGTTCTCGCCCACCTCGGCGGTTTCGCCGATGACGAGACCCATGCCGTGGTCGATGAAGAGACCCGGCCCCAGCTTGGCGGCGGGGTGAATCTCGATGCCCGTCAAGAATCGGCCGAGATGCGAGACGAGCCGCGCGGAGGTGAACCAGCCGCTCCGCCACAGGGCGTGGGCGATCCGGTGCGTCCAGATCGCATGAACGCCGGGGTAGCAGAGCACCACCTCGAGGGCAGACCGCGCGGCGGGATCGCGCTCGAGCACCGTTCTCACGTCGCGCTTCATCTGGGCGAACATGCGATCACCCTCCTTGGGCCGGCCGGCGCCGGCCTCCGTCGACTCGCGCCACCGCGTCGCGGGCGGCCGCCCGTATGGCCGCCGACACCACCTGGGCGGCATGCGCGCGGTCGGCGGGCAGCCCGCCCACCGCCGTCTCCACCCGGGCATCGGCCAGGTCGAGCAGGTCCTCGAGGGCCGCCCCGCGGATCAGCTCGGTGGCGGCGCTGGACGCGGCGATGGTGGGTCCGCAGCCATAGGTCTGGAAGCGCGCCTCCGCCACCCGCCCTCCCCTCACGCGCAGGTAAACGCGCGTGAGATCCATGCACTCCGGGTACTCGCTCTCCCCCACGCCGTCGGGATCTCGCATCATGCCCGCGTTGCGCGGGTTGCGGAAGTGCTCGATGAGCGTCTCGGAGTAGCGCACCCGGTCCTCAGGCTCGCGCCGGCGAGAGGCTGCGCAGCTTGCCCGCGAGCGGCTCCACGCTGTCGACCACGTAGTCGATGTCCTCCGCGGTGGTGCCCCGCCCCACCGAGCAGCGCACGGTGCCCATGGCCCAGTCGAGAGGGACGCCCATCGCGAGGAGAACGTGAGACGGCTCCACGTTCCCCGAGGTACAGGCCGAGCCCGCCGACACGCCGATGCCCTTGAGATCCAGACCGAGCACGATCGATTCGGACTCGATGTGGCGGAAGCAGACGTTACACGTGCCGGGCAGGCGCTCGGTGGGATGACCGTTGAGCCGGATCTCGGGCACCCGGGCGGACAGGCCCTCCCACAGGCGGTCGCGGAGGGCGCGGACCCGGCCCTCCTCCGCCGCCATGTCGCGCCCGCGCACCTCCACCGCCTTGCCGAGGCCCACGACGCCGGGCACGTTCTCGGTGCCCGCCCGGCGTCGGCGCTCGTGCTCGCCCCCGTGCTGGACGGAGGCCATGCGCGTCGCCTTGCGGATGTACAGGCCCGCCGCGCCCTTGGGCCCGTAGATCTTATGGCCGGAGAACGAGAAGAGATCGATACCGAGGGCCTCCAGATCCACGGGCAGCTTGCCGAAGGTCTGCACGCCGTCGACGTGGAAGGGAATGCCGCGCGCGCGGGTGATCGCGCCGATCGCGCCCACCGGCTGGATGGTTCCCACCTCGGAGTTGGCGTGCATGATCGAGACGAGAATGGTGTCGTCGCGAAGCGCGCGCCGTACGTCGTCGGGGTCGACCATGCCGTAGCCGTCCACCGCCACCACGGTGACGGCGAAGCCCTGCCCCTCCAGCACCGCGCAGGTGCGCAGCACCGCGTGGTGCTCCACCGCCGATGTCACGATGTGGCCGCGGCCCCGCGCCGCCGCGACGCCCTTGATCGCGAGGTTGTCGGACTCCGTCCCACCGGAGGTGAAGACGATCTCGTCCTTGCCCACGCGGAGGAAGCGCGCGATCTGCTCGCGCGCGACGTCGAGGCCCTCCCGAGCCTCGCGGCCGAAGCCGTGGATGCTCGAGGGGTTGCCGAAGCGCTCCGCGAAGTACGGGAGCATCGCCTCGACTACCTCGGGATGCACGGGGGTGGAGGCGTTATGATCGAGATAGACGCGCCGGTTCATTGATTCTCCCTCATCGCGATGCTACGCTTTCCCTCGCATGAATCCCGCGGGGAAAAAGCTTGGGGTCATGGTGTCCACCGGACCCGAGCACGCCAATCTCGCCACGGCGGTCGGGCTCTCCATCGCCGCGCTCGATCGAGGCGCGCAGGTCTACCTCTACCTCATCGACGACGGGGTGGCCGCCGTCGAGGATCCGCGCGTGCAGGCGCTCGCCGACCGCGGGGCCCGTCTCTTCGTCTGCGCCTATGGCTGCCAGAGGCGCCGGCAGCCGCTCTCCGAACGCGCCACCAACTGCGGTCTCGTGGTGCTCACGGACGTCATCAACGGCACCGACCGCTTCGTCGCGCTCAACTGATCCCGTGGCGGACGGCCAGCCGGTGCTCGTGCTGATCTCGGAGGACCCCCGCGCGTCCCACCGCGCCAACGAGGCCATGCGGATCGCGCTGGGGGTCGTCGCCGGCGAGAACGAGGTCACGGTGGTGCTCGCGGGCCCCGCCGTCCACCTGCTCGACGAGGACACCGATGATCTCGTGGACGGCGACGACATCGCGAAGTTTCGCGCCGCGCTCAAGAAACTCGGCATCCCCTTCCACGTGGAGGCGACCGCCGTCCCCCAGGGCCGGCCCGACTGGAACACCGAGGACCATCCGGTGATTCCCGTCACGCCGGCGGCGGTCGTCGAGCTCGTCCGCCGCGCCCGCCGGTACCTCGTGTTCTGATGGCGCGCTACCTCCACCTCGTGGGTGCGGACGCCGACCCCCTCGCGCAGGACGTGATCGCGCAGTCTGCCGCGGGCGACGAGGTCACCGTGGTGCTCGTCGACGGCGGCGCGCCCGCGTCCCTGCCCCCGGGCGCGCGACTGCTCCGCCTGGGCGACGGGCTCGACTACGCGGGCCTGCTCGACTTGATCTTTGAAGCGGATCACGTCATCTCCTGGTAGCGGCTAGCGATCTCGATACTCTTCGACCCACTTCATCTGGATGGCCTCGAGCAGCCCCTCGTTGGAGGCCTTGGGGTCATCGTCGAAGTCCTCCAGCGCCACCACCCACTTGTGCAGATCGGTGAAGCGCACGGAGAGCGGATCGATGTCCGGGTGGGCTTCAATCAACGCGATCGCGATATCCTCTGTGTCAGACCACATCATTTGGGAATCTCCACGACGACGTCGCCCTTGACCACGGCCTGGCAGCCGAGGCGCGAGTGCAGGGTCAGGCCTTCCGCGGTGTCGAGGCGGTCCTCCTCGTCCGGCTCCATGACGGAGAGGTTCTCCTCGCCCTCGCGCACGATGACGTGACAGGTGGTGCAGGCGCAGGAGCCGCCGCAGTTGTGCTCGAGATGGATGTCGTGGGCGAGGGCGATGTCGAGCAGCGACCCCGGACGGCCGTGATCGGCGAGCGGATACTTCGCGTCGTCCACCTCGACCGTGACGTCCTGCGGCAAAAAGGTCACCTTGTGCTTGGCCATCAGGAAGACCCCAGGATCCGGTCCGCGCGCTTGGAGGCCAGCGCTCCCTTGAGGGCGGCGTCCATCATGGCCTCGGCGAGGCGCTCGGTAGCCTTGTTCACGTCGGTGGTGCGCTCGTGGATGAGGCCGCGGTCATTCCCCGCCTGGGCGGCGCGGAGGGCGGCGAGGGCGGCCCGGATCCGCTCGATCTCGCCGGGCTCGGCCAGCTGCGCGCCCTGGGTCAGCGCCCGTTCCACGTGGTTGGCGACGGTCTCGGCCTCCGTCCGCGCCTCGATGAGCAGCCGGGCGCTCACGTCGGCCTCGGCATGCTCGAACGACTCCTCGACCATCCGCTCCACCTCGGCCTCGGTGAGGCCGTAGGTGGGACGCACCTCGATGGCCGCCTCCTTACCCGTGCGCAGCTCCTTGGCGTGGACCTGGAGGATGCCGTTGGCGTCGATGAGAAACGTCACCTCGATCTTGGGCATGCCCGCGGGCATGGGGTCGACGCCCCGAAGCTCGAAGCGGGCCAACGAGCGGTTGTCGCGGGCCAGCTCCCGTTCGCCCTGGAGCACGTGCATGTCCACCACCGTCTGGCCGTCCACCGAAGTCGTGAACTGCTCCTTGGCCATGGTGGGGATGGTGGTGTTGCGCGGAATCAGCACGCTCACGATGCCGCCCAGGGTCTCGATGCCGAGGGACAGCGGCGTCACGTCCAGGAGCAGCATGTCGGTGATCCCGCCGGCCAGGATCTGCGCCTGCACGGCGGCTCCCAGCGCCACCACCTCGTCGGGATTGAGCTGGCTATGTGGCCTTCGGCCGAAGAGCTCCTCGACCCGCCGCTGAACCTGCGGCACCCGCGTCGAGCCGCCCACTAGCACCACCTCGTCGATCTGCTCCCGGGTGAGCCCGGCGTCCTTGAGCGCCATTCGACACGGCCCCAGCGTGGCCTCGACGAGCGGCGTGATCCGCGCCTCCACCTCCGCCCGGGACAGGTCGCGGCGGTAGACGAAGCCCTCGAACGGAATGGCCAGGTGGGTCCGCTCCTCGAACGACAGGCGGCACTTCGCCGCTTCCGCGGCGAGCCGGAGCTCCTGGCGTGCCTCGGGATCACGCGCGAAGTCCACGCCGTGCTGAGCGCGGATGTCCTCGAGGAGCCACGCGACGAGCGCCTGGTCGAAGTCGTCGCCGCCCAGATGCGTGTTGCCGTTGGTGGCGAGCACTTCGAAGACGCCGTCCTTGACGCGCAGGATCGAGATGTCGAAGGTGCCCCCGCCGAGGTCGTACACGGCGATGAGGCCCTGGGCGCGCCGCTGCAGGCCATAGGCGAGGGACGCCGCGGTGGGCTCGTTGACGATGCGGACCACATCGAGCCCCGCGATGCGTCCGGCGTCCTTGGTCGCCTGCCGCTGGCTGTCGTTGAAGTAGGCGGGCACGGTGACCACCGCCTGCTCGATCTTCTCCCCCAGCGCCGCTTCAGCACGTTGTTTCAGCGCACGCAGGATCTGGGCCGAGACCTCGGGCGGGGTCACCTCGCGGCCGTCCACGCGGATGCGCACGATCTCGGCGGCGGGCACCACCTCGAAGGGCAGATGCTCGAGCTCGCCCTCGACGTCGGCGAAGCCGCGGCCCATGAGACGCTTCACCGAGTAGACGGTGCGGGTGGGCTGCCGGGCGAGCTGCCGCCGCGCCGCTTCGCCCACGAGCACGCCCGTGGGTGTGTAGGCGACCACCGACGGCAGGAGGGCGTGGCCCTCCGCGTCGGGGATCACACGCGGGACCCCGTGCCCGTCGACGTAGGCGACGAGGCTGTTGGTGGTCCCGAGATCAATGCCGACGATGCGAGACATGCTGATCCTGCTCCTCCCCGAGCGCTTCGTTCAGATCGTCGATGACGGTGCGGAGGTAGGCCCGCGTGGCCAGCCGCTCCTTGAACCAGCCGAGCAGCGCGCTCCGGTCTGCGCCCGTATCCAGCGCAGCGTCCCACTCGCCCGCCCGGCCGATCAGCGTCTCTTCCTCGGCCCGCTTGCGGACGGCGAGGCGCTCGCGCTCCGCGCGCAGCCGATCGCGCGCCCCCTCGTCGAGCCCGCCCGATCGGGCCTCCTCCAGCGCCTCCTGCACCTCGAGCATCTCCTCGAGGAGGTCGCGCGGCGCCTTGGGTCGAGCGGCCGCGCCTTCCCGCGTGTCGCGCCCTTCCTCGAGGGCGATCAGATACCCGATCCGCGCGATGGGGTCGCGCAGCGCCTGGTAGGCGCGGTTCACGAGCGCGGAGCGGGCGAGGGTGGCCGCCTGCGCGGCTTCGTCCGCCCCCTGGTGGAAGTCGGGGTGGTGCGCCCGGCTCAGCTCATAGAAGCGCCGGCGCAGCGCCTCTCCGTCCACCGCGAGCTTGCGGGGCAAGCCGAACACGCTGAAGTAATCTTCCGTCGCCATCGCGCTCACTCGTCTCCCAGAAACACCAACGGGCCCGCGGCGGGCCCGTGCGGACTCAATCCCGAGGGGCCCGGCGCTAGGCCGAGAACGAGGTCCCACAGCCGCAGCTCGATTTGGCCTGCGGGTTCACGAATGTGAAGCCGCCCTGCAGCCCCTCCGTCACGTAGTCGAGGGTGGTGCCGTTCAGGTACAGATAGCTCTTCGCGTCCACCACCACCGGTACCCCATCGATGTCGAACTTCTTGTCGTGCTTCCCCATCTCGGTGTCGAACTCCAGCGAGTAGGAAAGCCCCGAGCAGCCCCCTCCCTTGACACCCATGCGGAGGAAGACCTGCTCCAGCTTCTGCTCCTCCATGAGCTTCTTGACCTGCTTGGCTGCCTTGTCGGTCAGGATCACCGCCATGTCCGTCCGTCCTCCTCGTGTTGGGCTCGTCCCGTTCTTAGGACGCGCTCGAGTCCGCGCCGGCTTCCGCGGCGCTCCACTTCTCCTTGTAGTCGGCGAGGGCCGCCTTGATCGCGTCCTCGGCGAGCACGGAGCAATGGATCTTCACCGGCGGGAGCTTCAGCTCGTTGACGATGTCGGTGTTCTTGATCTTCGCCGCGTCGTCCACCGTGCGTCCCTTGAGCCACTCCGTGGCCAGGCTGGACGAGGCGATCGCGCTGCCGCAGCCGAAGGTTTTGAACTTGGCGTCCTCGATGACACCGGTCTCGAGGTTCACCTTGATCTGGAGCTTCATGACGTCGCCGCACTCCGGCGCCCCCACGAGCCCCGTCCCCACCCCGGGGGTGTCCTTGCCGAAGGACCCCACGTTGCGCGGGTTGTTGTAGTGATCGACGACCTTCTCGCTATAGGCCATGGCGTCCGAGCCTCCCTATTCTGCCTTCCACTTGATGGTCTTGAGATCCACGCCTTCCTTGGCGAGCTCGTAGAGCGGGGACATGTCGCGCAGCCTCGTCACCACTTCCACGGTCCTCCGCGCCACGAAGTCCACCTCTTCCTCGGTGCTGAAGCGGTGCAGACCGAAGCGAATCGAGGAGTGCGCAAGCTCCGAGTCCACTCCAAGGGCGGAGATGACGTAGGACGGCTCGAGGGTGGACGAGGTACAAGCGGAACCCGACGAGAGCGCCACTTCCTTGTTGAGCCCCATCAGCACCGACTCGCCCTCCACGTACGCGAACGAGATGTTCAGGTTGTGGGGCAGCCGCCGCTCGGGGTGGCCGTTGAGGTACGCCTCGTCCACTTTGGAGAGGATGGCGTCCTGGAGCCGGTCCCGCAGCGCCGCCATGCGCTTGGCCTCCTCGCCCATCCCCTCGCGGGCGAGGGCGGCGGCCCGCCCGAAGCCCACCGCCAGCGGCACCGGCACCGTTCCGGATCGCATCCCCCGCTCGTGTCCTCCGCCGTCGATCATGGGGGCGAGGCGCACGCGCGGGTTCTTGCGCCGGACGTACAGCGCGCCCACGCCCTTGGGGCCGTAGAGCATGTGGGAGGTGCAGGACAGGAGGTCGATCCCCATGGCCTCCACGTCCACCGGCACCTTGCCCACCGCCTGAGTGGCGTCGGTGTGGAAGACGATCCCCTTCGCCTTGGCGAGCTTGCCCAGCGCGGCCGCGTCCTGGATCGTCCCGATCTCGTTGTTGGCGAGCATCACCGAGATGAGGATGGTCTTATCGGTGAGCGCCTGCCGGATCGCCTCCGGATCGACGAGCCCATCCGTGCCCACCGCGACATAGGTCACCTCGAAGCCTTGCCGCTCGAGGCGCTTGCACACGTCCAGCCCCGCCCGCTGCTCGATGGCGGTGGTGACGATATGGTTGCCCTTCTCGCGGTACATCTCGGCCACGCCCTTGAGGGCGAGGTTGATCGCCTCGGTGCCACCGGACGTGAACACGAGCTCCTTGGGGTCGCGCGCGCCGATGAGCCCGGCGATCTCGCCCCGGGCGCGGTCCACCGCCCCCTCGGCCTCCCAGCCGAACGGGTGGTTCCGGCTCGCGGGATGGCCGAACTTCTCGGTGAAGTACGGCAGCATCGCGTCCAGCACGCGCGGGTCGACGGGGGTCGTGGACTGGCTATCCATGAAGATCGGCAGCTTCAGCGCCATGGGGCTCGGTCTCCCTCCGGGCTTAGCTCGCCGTCAGCGCCGAGACCGGCACCACCGTCGTGTCCGACGGGAGCTCGGCCGGCGACAGCTCGGCCAGCGTCATCGTGTCGAGCAGCGAGCTGATGCTCGCCTGTATCTTCTGCACCGGCAGTCGCAGGTTGCAGCGCGAGTACTGCGGGCAATGGTCGTCCACCATGCAGCTGACAATCCGCACCGGCCCTTCCAGGGCCCGGACCACCTGCCCCACCGTGATCTCGTTTCGGGGTCGAGCGAGGACATAGCCTCCCTTGGGGCCGTTGTGCCCCACGATGAGCTTCCCCTTGGCCAGGCGCTGGAGGATCTTGGCGAGCAACTCCGCCGGGATATTGAACTCCCCGGCGATACGCTTGGCACTCACCGCCACATCGTCGGTCTGCCCGGCGATGTAGTGAATGGCCATGAGCCCGTAATCCGCGCGCTTGGTGAACCGCAGCAACCTCGCCTACCTCCTATACCCGACTGTTTCTATCGGCGACTGTTCTAGTCGGAGTTTGCACCCTGGACCTCGGAAAGTCAAGCAATGTCTTTAGGTTGCCACTATCCCCAGACGTCCCGGAGTGACCGGGCGGCCGACTCCGGGGGGGTCTGATTGATGTAGATGCCTCCGACCCTCTTGAGCCGTTCCGGGCCCGGTATCACCCCGATATGCCAGTGGAAATCGTCGGCGAGGGACGCCCACTCCCCCGCCAGCACCTTGGAGGCCCGATTTGGCGCCGTGTAGAGCGTCATCTCGACGGAGGGGTCGTCGAGCACCCGGGCGAGGGTTCGAAAGCACTGGCTGATGAGCCGGGCCAGGTCGGCCACGAGATCCCCGGAGAGGGCATCCTCGTAGGCGGCCCCGTGCTGCCGCGGCAGCACGGTCAGCTCGAACGGGGCCCGGCCCGCGTAGGGCGCCAGCGCCACGAACCGCTCGGTCTCGTGTACGACACGCTCGGCATCGGCCAGCTCCTGGCGCACGATGTCGCAGTAGATGCACCGGTGCTTGTACTGGTAGTACTCGCGCGCCTCGTCCAGCTTGCGACGCACGTCGTCGAAAATGATGGGGATGGCGGTCACGCGCGAGTAGGGATGCGTGATCCGCGAGCCCGGAATGCGGTGTCGGCGCGTGATGAGGATGTCCCGGATGGCGAGATCCCGCTTGAGGTCGCGGATGCGCTCGCCGTACATCCAGAGCACCTTTTCCCACTGCTCCTCCGGCATGGTCCCCGGCGTCTCCTCGTGCCGCGGGCTCTCGATGATGAGCTCGCTCGCCCCCCGGGGCGTGATCTTGTCGTAGAGACCAACGCCCTCGCGCTCCAGGGTCCGCTCGATGCGGAAGTAGGGATCCGTTTCCGGGATCACGCGCACCGACCAGCTGGGGCCGTCGGCCGGCGCGCCTTCCTTTCGATAGCACGCGATCTCCTTGGGCGTGAGTCGCTCGTTGCCGGGACAGAAGGGGCATTCGGTCAGGGGCGTGGGTGGCTCGCCCGAGGGGCGCACCAGCACCCACTGCCCACGGGTCGGATCCTTGCGCAGATCGCTCATGGCCGGGTCACCATAGAAAACTCCCTCGGGCAAGTCAACCGACGGCGCGGCGCCACCGCTCGACGACGCTGCGGCGATGACCCCTCTTCGAGTATCGTAAGGGAGATCCGAGGAGGGGTCGCCATGACCGACAAGACCGTAGTGGTGTACTCGAGCCCCACCTGAGGGCCCTGCAAGGCGACGAAAGAGTTTCTTTCGTCTCAGGGCGTGGCCTTTCGCGACGTCAACGTCGCGGCGGATGCTGAGGCGCGCGAGGCTCTGGTCCGGCTGACCGGGCAGATGGCGATCCCCGTCATCGTCGTCGGCGACGAGGTCGTGCGCGGCTTCGACAAGGCGCGCTTGAAGGTGCTTCTCGGCATCTGAGCCGGCCCACGCGGCCGCGCGCCCGGTAGCGGCGACCGGGTAAGCCGTATCTGCCTCCGGCCCCCCACGCCGCCGCCGGGGCGAAAAGCGTCGAGGCGGAGCGTGGATACCGTCCAGGCACGGATCTTGTAGCGTGCCGGGCCATGATACACACCGTCGAAGCCCCTCCCGCGTCCGCAGAGCCCAGTGCATTCGCAGCCGCAGTCCCCCTCGCGGTCCCCGGCACGCCGGCGTCCGTACGCCGCCGCTTGCGATCGCAGGAGACGGCGGCCGCGCGGCGGCGCTATCGTCGGGCCCTCGTGACGCTGCGACGCGCCGGCCTGCCCTTCCTGGTCGGCGGCGCCTATGCCATGGAACGCTATACCGGCATCGCGCGCTGGACGAAGGACCTCGATCTGTTCATCCTGCCGCGCGACGTCCCCGCGGTCCTCGCCGCGCTCACCGCGGCCGGCTTCCGGACCGAGCTTGCCTATCCGCACTGGCTGGCCAAGGCCCATGCGCGACGGGACTTCATCGATCTGATCTTCGGCTCGGGCAACGGCGCCTGCGAGGTCGACGAGGGCTGGATGGCCCACGGCATTCCCGGCCGGGTCCTCGGCGTACCCGTCCTGCTCTGTCCGCGCGAAGAAACGATCTGGTCCAAGGCGTTCGTCGCGGAGCGCGAGCGGTATGACGGCGCGGACATCGCCCATCTCGTCCGCGCCGGTCACGCGGAGCTCGACTGGGATCGGCTCGTCGCGAGGTTCGGGCCGCACTGGCGGCTGCTCTTGAGCCACCTCGCGCTCTTCGAGTTCATCTACCCCAACGAGCACGCTCCCGCGGCGCGGAGGGTGGCCGGCATGCTCGCCCGCCGGGTCGTCGCCGAGGAGGGCATCCCGGCAAGCGGCGAGCCGCTGTGCCAGGGCACGCTGCTCTCCCGCGCTCAGTACATGCCCGACATCACGCAGTGGGGCTACGCGGACGGGCGCGTGGCGCCGTACGGGCGCATGAGCCCGCAGGCGGTGGAGGTCTGGACCCGGGCCATCGACCGCGAGGAGGCGAAGGATGCGCATCGCCGCCGTCGGTGACCTGCACTGCAACGCGGCCGGCCACGGCGCGTACGAGCCGCTATTCGCGGCGATGGCCTGTGACGCCGATGCGGTGGTGCTGGCCGGCGACCTGACCGATCTGGGATTGCCCGAGGAAGCACAGGTGCTGGCGCGTGAGCTTCGCGCGGCCAGGCCCCGGCCGGTGATCGCGGTGCTGGGCAATCACGACTACGAGTCGGGCGCGGTCGACCAGGTGCGGGCGATCCTCGAGGGAGCGGGCGTGGCGGTCCTCGACGGCGGCACCCACGTCGTCGGCGGAGTCGGCTTCGCGGGCGTGAAGGGTCTCGGCGGCGGCTTCGGCAATCGCGCGCTACAGCCCTGGGGCGAGGACGTGATGAAGCGCCTGGTCCACGAGGCGGTCGAGGAGTCGCTCAAGCTCGAGTCCGCCCTCGCGCGCCTCCGCACGTCCGTGCGGGTCGCGGTGCTTCACTACTCGCCCATCCGTGAGACGGTCGAGGGCGAGCCGCCCGAGATCTTTCCCTTCCTGGGATCGAGCCGTCTCGAGGAGCCGCTGATTCGCTACGAGGTGGCGGTGACCGTCCACGGGCACGCCCATCATGGCTATCCGGAGGGAAAGACGCGCGCCGGCTCGCCCGTGTACAACGTGTGCCTGGCTCTGCTGCGGGCGGCGTCTCCAACCGTGCCGCCCTTCCGCCTCATCGACCTCGGGGAGGTGCCGCCCGGGGACGAGCCGGCCACCGCCGACGCCGCCGGCGGCGCGGGCCGTGGCCCGACGCGCTGATCGCCCGCGCTCAGTCCTTGTACTGGTTCTTGAGCTTGCGCAGGTGCAAGATGGCCACGTCCACCCAGTCCTTCTCCGTGGGCAGCGGCCCGGCCAGCTTGATGTAGCGCTCCCACAGGATGATGGCCTCGCGCGGGTCGACCTTCTCGTAGACGAGGGCGAGGTTGTAGAGGGCGCCGGTGTTCTTGTCGTCCTGCTCGACCACCTTCTTGTACTCGCCGATCGCGTCCTGGTACAGGCCCTTCTCCTCGTAGACCTCTGCGAGCCCCATCCGGGCCTCGACATAGCGCGGATCGAGATCGATGGCCTTCTTGTACGAGGTGACGGCTTCGTAGTAGAGCTGCTTCTCGCCGTAGTAGATCTTCCCCAGGCTCACGTGGACGCGCGGGTTGAGCGGATTGTTGGCGAGGGCCTTCTGATACGCCGTCACCGCGCCGTCGAAGTTGCCCTTGGCGGCGTTGGCGTCTCCCAGCCCCGCGTACGCGTCCGCGTACGTCGGCCGCAGGTCGAGGGCCTTGTTGTACGCCTCGATCGCCTGGTCGAAGAGCCGCCGGGGGGCGGTCAGGTAGAGGTCGCCGATGGCCTTGTACGGCTCGGGATAGGTCGGATCGAGCTGGGCGCAGGCACGGAACTGCGCGTTCGCCTTCCACCGATTGCCCAGGGTCTGATGGACCACCCCGATCGCATAGTGGGCCACCACGAACTGGGGATCCAGCTCCACCGCGCGGCCCAGCAGATCCACCGCCGCCTCGTTGCCCTCCTGATTGCCCCGGTAGCTGGCGATCTGGCCCTTGATGTAGGCCTCGTAGGCGCGGACCGAGGAGGTCGGCGCCGCGAACTTCTGCACGCGCGCGAGCTCGGCCTCGGAGGCCGGCGTCTTGAGCGCGCGAAGATAGGCGACGGGCAGCGTCCGCAGCCGCTCCATCAGCTTGCCCTCGGGCACCGGCACCGGGTCGAGCGCCGTGCGCGCGACCGTCGTGCCGCTCACCTCCAGCAGACGCGGCTGTATGGACAGGTCGCCCGCCGTGCGCCGGACCTCGCCGTAGACGGCCACGTCCGCGCCGAGCGCGCGGGCCGCCGAGACCGCGGCCGCTTCGTCCCAGGCATCGGGCTGGGTCAGGTTCCGGAGGCGGCTCCGATCCATGGGGACCAAGGTGGGGATCTGCACCATGGCCAGGCGCAGGCTCTCCGCCACGCCCTCGCCGATCCACTGCTCCTCGCGCCCGAGATCGAGCGGGGCGAACGGCAGCACGAGCACGCTGCGGGTCTTGGCGTCGGCGGGCGAGGCGACGGCGAGGACGGCGCCCAGGAGGGCGCCGACGACCAGCCAGCTAGGGCGAGTCCCGCGGAGTGTCATGTCCGGGCCCTCCTTGCCTCCGGAAGCGCTGCAGCGGTGCAACCAGCCGCCCCAGAAGGCCGGGACCGACGCGCCGCAGCGCGATTTCCGGAATCAGCATCACCGCAACCAGACCCACGAGCCAGGGCCAGAGGTCGAGGGTCAGACGCGACCGCCGCCGGGCCTGCAGGAACGCGTCCCGCGGCTGCGCGAGCACCCCGCCGCCGGTGAGCTCCGACAGCTCCCGCAGGAGGGACTCGTCCACCCCCAGCTCCTTGAACTCCTGGGAGTACGGTACCACCAGTCCGGCGAGCTGGGAGCCCACCATTTGGTCGGCCTGGCGCTGGGCCATCCCGACCAGGTACACCCCTTCGCGGTCGGCGGGGAAGCGGCCCCGATAGCGGCCGGGTCCGACCTGCTCGAGATCGATCACGGTGCGCTGCTTGTTGGGCGCCACTACCCCCACCTGCGAGTCGAGGAAGTTGATGAACTCGCCCCGCGGATTCACCGCGTCCACCAGCACTTCGCCCGTCTCGTCGCTGCGCTCCACCGTCGCCACGGTGTCGCTGCGCGTCCCCGTGCGCAGGGTCCACCGCACGATCTGGGACCAGAACTTGTTGAAGCCGTTCCACCGCATCCAGAGCACCGCCCACTTCGCCTTGGCGTCGGAGGTGAAGGCGGCGGTGCGCCCGAGCCCGTAGCGCCAGGTGGCCAGCAGCGGGTCTTCCTGATGCGTCATGAGCACCATGTCGGCGGTGCTCTTGAGCGAGGTGGCGACGTAGCCGCCCAGCGGTGGCGCTTCGCGCCAGTCGATGTCCTGGATGGCCTCGTGCGCGGGCGAGCCCACCGTCGGCTTGAAGGGCTGCTCGATGAGCGAGGCCTTGGAGGCGAGCTGCGTCTCCAGGGTGAAGATGCGCGGGATGGTGCTGTCGTCCTCGGTGTAGTAGAAGCGCCCGCGGCCCCACTTGGCGATGTCGAACATGAGCTGGGCGTCGGCGTCCTTCCCGATGGCCACCGAGGACACCGTGATCTTGTCCTTGGCCATGCGCCGGATGAGACCGGCGAAGTCGCCGCGCGTCATCTGCCCGTCGGAGAGGAAGATGACGTGCTTGAGGAGCGCGGGGCGCTCGAACAGCACCTGGTACGACTCCTTGAGCGCGGGGTAGCCGTCGGTCCCCCCGCCCGCCTTGATCGTCGAGATCGCGGTGTGGATGGCCTGCTTGTCGCGGGCGGAGCGGACGGGCGCGTCCCAGACGAACTCGGTGTCCCAGCTCATGATCCCGACCTCGTTCCGCTCGTCGAGGAGATCGACGACCAGGTGCGACGCCTCCTTGGCGATGTCGAGCTTGGTGACCTTCGAGTCGGTGGTCATGGCCATGGACCCGGAGCGGTCGATGGACAGCACCACCGCGAGGCTGGGAATCTCCAGCTTCTGCTTCACCTCCATGGTGACGGGGAGGGCCTCCTCGATGGGCGTGCGGTAGTAGCCGCCGAGGCCGAAGCTCTCCTCGCCGCCCAGCATGATGAGCCCGCCGCCCTGATCGCGGACGTAGTCGCGGATGACCTCCATCTGTTTCTTGGACATCTTGAGCGAGGACACGTTGGACAGGATCACCCCGTCGTACTTCTGGAAGCCCGCCGCCTCCTTGGGAATGTGGTCGGCCTCGACGATGTCGACGTTGACGTGCTGCGCGCGCAGGGCGGCGGCGAGGGTCTGGGCCTGATTCCGATCCTTCTCGGCGAGGAGAACGAGGGGCCGCCCGCGCACCACCACCGTCCCCACCGAGCGGTTGTTCTCCTCGATGGTGTCGCCCTCGACGTCGATGGCCGCCTGATAGACGTGGATGCCGCTCTGCTCCAGCGACTGCCGGTAGGTGTACACGTTCTTGCCGGCGTTCAGCCGCACCACCTGCGAACCGATGAACTCGCCGTTGCGGAAGAGGGCCAGCCGCCCCTGCGTATCCGCCTGGCTCCAGGCCACCACCTTGGCCTGGAAGGGCTCGCCGAACTTCACCTCGACGGGGAGCACCATGGACTCGACGACGACTTCCTGCTTGAAGTCCAGCGGCGCCGGCACGTAGTAGATGTCGGCGCCCGCGTCCTTGGCGGCCTGCGCCACCGCGAGGGCATTGCCCGCGTTCTGCCGGCCGTCCGTCAGCAGGACGAAGCGGTTGGCGTGGCCCGGGGGCGCGGTGGCGAGCGCCAGCTGCAGGGCCTGGGCGAGATTGGTCCCGCGCCCGCCCACCTGCACCTGCGGCCGGTCCAGGCGCGCCGACTGGCGCAGCGGCTGGTCCACCACCGCCTCCTGGCCGAACACGATCAGCCCCGCCTGGTCGCCGGCCTGCAGCGACTGCGCGGCCTGGGCGGCGAAGCGGAAGGCGTTCTCACGCGCGGCCAGGCTCACGCTATCCGAAACATCCAAGAGAAACAGCACGTTCAATCGGTCGATCCAGCGCGGAATCGTCGGCCGGGCCAGCGCCACCACCAGCACCGCGAGGAGCAGGCAGCGCAGGCCCAGGGCCCAGCGATCGCCCGCCGTGAACGGCATGCCGAGACGGCCGCCTGTCTGGCGCCGCCAGTAGAGGAACCCCTCCAGGGCGAAGACCAGCAGGGCGAAGAGGACGAAATAGGACCAGATCTCGCGCTGCACGGGCACCGGCGGCACGTCGGGGCGGGCGCCCTCGACGAAGCTCGGTAGCGGCTTCGGCGTGACGTCGGACTCGTCGGCGCTCGCGATGTTCACCGCCACGCGCGTCTCGCCCCGCGCCGTCGCCACGCGGTACACGCCGACCTCGTCGGTCTCGGTGAAGCTCGCGAGCCCCCGCGCCACCTGCGCGGAGATGACCCGCCCGGAGGGCGTGGTCACCGTCGCGCTCGTCACCCCGTGCTCCACCGGCAGCAGGATGGGCCGGCCGGTCGCGAGCTGCAGGCTCGACTGATCGAGCCCTGCCGGGTGCAGCCAGCGCAGGCTCTTCGAGAGCATGAGCGGGAAGGCCACGCGCAGCGGGAAGTCCGTGCGGAAGAGGTCGAAGCCGAAGAACACCGCCTTGCGGTCGCGCTCCTCGAGCAGATAGATGAGGGGGCCACCCTGCGCTTCCACGAGGGTCTTGCCCGGCGCGAGCGGGCGCACCCGCATCGCCTCCTCGATGGCCACCTTGGCGAAGTCGATCTGGCGCATGATCGGGTGGGTGCGGTCCCAGTCCATGATGGTCGGGGACTCGAGCCGCCCCAGCACCTCGATGGGCACGTCGCCGGGCGCGCTGTTCACGAGCACGAAGCGCCCGTTGCCGATGCGCGGTGGGCTCGTCCCGTCGAGCACGACCACATCGAAGCCCTGCATCCCGCCCGGGTAGGCATCGGGCGTGCGGACCTCCATCTTCACCTGCGGGTCGCTCTTGAGCACCTTCTCGAGGAAGAGATTGCCGCCGCTCACCAGGAGCACCGAGATGTCACGCGGCGGCGGGATCACGGCATAGGCGGCGTTGTCGGCTTCAAGGTCGTCCGAGACGTTTAGGCGCGCGCGCACCACCCCGCCCCCCGGGTGGCTGAACGGCAGCACCACCGCCCGCCGCACGTTGGGCTCGAGGGTCAGCGACTTCTCCGCGATGAGATCGTTGTCCAGGTGCAGCGTGAAGGACAGCGTCTGCGCGGCGTCCGAGAAGTTCACCACCGACAGGAAGGCCTGGGAGTCGAACGAGCCGAAGTAGTTCCGGCGGATGGCGAGGTTGGTGATGGCGACATTCCGCGCCCGCTGGCCGACTCCCACCCACCGGACGCGCACGTCGTCCCCCTGCCCCTTGAGGGCTTCCGGGTGCGCTCCGTCGGTGAAGGCGTGGATCTCCGCGCGCGGGTCCGGCCCGACCAGCGCCCGCGCGGTGCGAATCCCGTCGCCCAGCCGGTTGGGGAGATCGCGCGCCTGGGCGCTGCGCAGACCGCTCAGCACCTGATCGCGGTCCCGGGTGAACGGCACCAGCACCTTCGGCTGCACGGCCGCCTCGATCACCATGACCTCGGCCCCCTCGCCGAGGCGACTCACGAGTCCGAGGGCCTCGCGCTGGGCGCGGGCGAAGCGCGAGGGCGCCACGTCGGTGGCCTTCATCGAGGCGGAGGAGTCCAGCACGATCACCACCCGCTTGGCGCCGTAGCCGCTCACCGTCACCGCCGGCCGCGCCAGGGCCAGGGTGAGGGCGAGGAGGGCGAGGATCTGCAGCAGCATGAGGGGATCGCGCTGCAGCCGCTGGAAGAAGGCCGACGCCTCGCGGTCGCGTAGCGACGAGTCCCAGAGGAGGAGGCTGGACACCGTCTGCTGGCGGCGGCGCACCTTCAGGAAGTAGAGCAGGAGCAGCGGGACGGCGAGGCCCGCGAGCAGGAACGAGAGGGGCGAGAGGAAGCTCATCCGACGAGGAAGCCCTTGAGCTGCCGGAGCATGAACTCCTCCACCGGCGTGTCGGTGACGACCCGGTGATAGCCGATCTCGTTGGCCCGGCAGAACCCTTCCGCGCGCTCCAGGAAGTCGCGCAGGCGCCCCCGGTACACGCGCATGGCCTCCGCGTCGAGGGTGAGGTCGCGCGTCTCCCCGCTCTCCGCGTCCTGGAGGCGGAGGTCCCCGCCCCACGCGGGATTCATCTCCTCGGCGGCGAGGAGATGGATCACGTGCAGGTCGTGGCGGCGCTCGAGCAGGCTCTTCAGGCCGCGCTCGTACCCGGCGGGATCCATGAGGTCCGAGATGACGACGGCCAATCCCGCCTCGCGGGTGCGGAGGCCCCAGGCGCCCAGCCCCTCGTTCAGCGAGGTGCCGCCCACCGGCCGCACGCGCGCGAGGAACTCCATGAGAGGCAGGATCTGGCTGCGCCCGCGCGCGGGGCCGGCACCCTCGGCGAGACGCTCCCGCACCACCGCCACGCCCACCCGCTCCAGGTTGACGAGGCCCACGAAGCCGAGCCCGGCGGCGAGCCGCGTACCGTAGGCGAGCTTGCTAGGCGTGCCGAAAGCCATGGAGGCGGACGCGTCGAGGAGGATGTTGAGGCAGAGATCCTCCTCGTCCACGAACAGCTTCACGTAGAGGCGATCGAGGCGGCCGTAGATGTTCCAGTCCACGTACCGGAGATCGTCGCCGATCCCGTAGGGACGATAGTCGGAGAACTCGACGCTGATACCCTTGCGGGGGCTCCGCCGCTCGCCCCTCACGCGGCCCCGGAAGGCGCGGCGCGACAGCAGGGCGAGCCGTTCGAGCTGCGCCAGGAAGTCGGGCGACAGCAGCTCGCCCACGCGGGTGGTAGTGGCCACGTCGCTACTTTTCGTCCAGCGACTGGAAGTACTGCTTCACCTGACCCTGATAGTCGCGCGGCACCTGCTCGCGCGCGATGGCTTCCTCCATCATCTTGCGGTACTGCCCGACCACGCCCAGGTACTGCAGGCGCGACGGCGTGTTGGCGCCCCGGCCGAGAAGATTGGTGTCCATGCCCTCCTTCTTGCCTCCGCGCGACTGTCCCTCGACGCCCACGTCGAAGGGATTGGCGCGCAGGCGCTGCGTGGGATCGCCCTTGGGGTTGGCGCTCTTGCCCCGCCCGGGGAAGAGGCCCTCGCCCTCGGGGAAGTCGCCCTCGTCGCCGGGAGAGCCCGACTGCTGGCCGCGGCCGCCGCGCTGATTGCCGCGCCGCTCGTTCTCGCGCCCGCCCTTGAGTCCCTTACCCTCGCGGCCCTGGTCCTCCATGTTGCGGAGCTTGTTGAGCGCCCGCTCCATGGCCTCCATGGCCTTGTCGGTCTGCCCGCCCTCGAGCGCCTCCATGCCCTCGCCCACGTCGCCGCTCCACGGCGAGCCGCTCCCGCCCTTGCGTCCGAGCTTCTCCATCTCGTTGAGGAGCTCCCGCATCTTCTCCGGCGAGAACTGGTCGCCCTTCATCCCGCCACGCAGCTCCTTGGCGCGCTGGAAGATCGCCTTGTGCTGGCTCTGAGTGAAGTCGCGCTGGAGATCGGGGAGACGGTCCACCTGCTCGAGCATGCGGATGCGCTCGTCGCCTTTCTTGAGGAAGGCGTTGAAGTCGGTGCTCTTGGCGCCCAGCGACGTGTCCTTGAACACGGCGGCGAGATCGCCGCCCTGGGTGGGGCCGCCCCCGCCCTGGCGGGGCGAGAGCGTCCGCTCCTGCAGATCGGCGCGCGGGAGCACGTCGCGCTTGGCCGCGCGCGTTCGCTCGTCGGACTCGATTTTGCCCGCGCGGTCGGCGGGCTTGGCCTCTTCGTCGTCGGTCTTCGCGGTGAAGTTGGGCAGGCTCCCCGCCGGCAAGGGGATGGGCGGCGCCAGAGCGAGGACGAGGCCGAGCGCGATGGGGATGGGCACCAGCTTGGCCTCGCGGGGCAGGAGCCGGCGAATCACCCGCCGCCCTTCGCGCTTCTCGACGCGGGCGACCGTGTCCGCGACGAGCGCCTCCACCAGGGGCGTGCGCTCGGGATGGTCGCCCCACTCGAGCGCGGTGGCGACGCGATCCTGGAAGCCGAAGCCCCGGTCGGCGAGCCGCGCCGCCTCGGCGAGGGTGACGGGCCGGAGGTAGCCGACGAGCGCGCCCAGCACCGCGCCCAGCACGAGGGCGGCGCCCGCCGCCACGAAGGCCAGCGTGCCCAAGGACTCGCGAAGGAGGAGGGGGATGGCGGCGGCGATCGCGCCGACGAACAGGCCGCGAAGCGCCCAGAACTCCGCGCGGCGCAGCCGCACCTCGCGCATCACCTGCCGGACCAGCCGCTCCAGGACCTTCGAATCGGGCATCGCCGACTCCTCTCCCCTGCGGTTCTCTCCGGAGCCCACTCCCCGCGGGAGCGCTAGCGGACGAACGCGTCTTTCCCCGAGGTGCTCAGCGCTTCCGCGGCCTCGATGAGCTGTGTGATGAGGGCGTCGGAGTCCACGCCCTCCGCCTCACCCTCGAAGTTGAGGATGATGCGGTGCCGGAGCGCGGGCAGCGCGAGGGCGCGGAGATCGTCCAGGCTCACGTTGTAGCGGCCCTCGGCGAGCGCGCGAACCTTGGCGCCGAGAACGAGGGCCTGGGCGCCGCGGGGGCTGGCGCCGTAGCGCACGAAGCGGCGCGCCACTTCCGGCGCCCGCTCCCACTGCGGGTGGCTGGCGAGCACGATGAGCGAGGCGAGGTCGCGGACGTGGGAGGCGAGCGGCACTTCACGGACCAGCTCGCGGAACGCCAGGACCTGGGGCCCCGTGATCACCCGGCGCACGTCGACCTCGCGGGGCCGGGTGGTGCGGTCGATGATCTCGGTGAGCTCCTCGAGGGCGGGGTAGCGCACACGCAGCTTGAAGACGAAGCGGTCCAGCTGCGCCTCCGGCAGAGGGTACGTCCCTTCCATTTCAATCGGATTCTGGGTCGCGAGGACGAAGAAGGGCGACGGCAGCGGATGCGCGGCGCCCGAGACGGTGACGTTGCCTTCCTGCATGCCTTCGAGGAGGGCCGACTGGGTCTTGGGGGTGGCGCGATTCACCTCGTCGGCGAGGAGGATGTGCCCGAAGATGGGGCCGCGCTGGAACTGGAAGTGCTTCCGCGTCTCCGCGTCCTCCACGATGATGTTGGTCCCGATGATGTCGCCGGGCATGAGGTCGGGGGTGAACTGGATCCGCGAGAACGTGAGATCCAGACACTCCGAGAGCGTCTTGATGAGGAGGGTCTTGCCCAGGCCCGGGACACCCTCGAGGAGGACGTGGCCGCCCGCGAAGAGCCCCACGAGGACGTGGTTCACCACCTCGTCGTGGCCCACGATGACCTTTTGCATCTCCGCGCGGAGGGACCGGTACGCCTGGACGAAGGCCTCGACGCGCTGCTCCTGCGTCGCGGCCGGCTGCGGGGACTGGGCCATGAACGGCTCCTTTCCCGTCATCGGGGTGGTGGCGGGTCGTGAAACTTGCCCCATGATATGGGCGGTAGGGTGACCCGTCAACCGATTGCGTCGACGGAGGCGCGCGGGCCGGCTTTCCGCGCCCCCCAATCGGGCGAAAAAAGGCGGGTGGGAGCGCGGCCGGCCGGAAGCGTTGCGCCCACGCCGCGCGTCAGAAGAGGTGGACGAGGCGCCTTGCCGCTGTGCTAAGGTGACAGCCGCGGGTGGCCGGACCGCCGCGACCAACCCCTGACGGGGAGCCATAGGGAGCCGGATGCCGCATCAGCCGTCGGGCAACATGGAGTGCCGGGAGTGCATGAATCTCCTGGCCGACTACGTGGATGGCACTCTTCCCAAGGACCAGGCCGAGCTCCTGGACTGGCACCTCGAGGGTTGCCCCCCGTGCGTGGCGTTCGTGAACACGTACAAGGGCACGGTGGACGCGGCCCGCCGGCTTCGCGAGACCAAGATCCCGCCAGAGCTGCAGCAGAAGCTGGTCGCCTTCCTCAAGCGCTCCGCGCGCGCCTGACCCGCGCCTGCTCCTTCTGTCACGCCGATCTCAGGCGGTCATCTCCTTCGCCGTCATCTTGTAGCGGAACGCGTCGGGGTCGAGGCTGTCCCGCCGCGCGCCGTTGACCTCGGCCTGCGGGTACATGAAGAAGGTGATGGGCTCCCCGATGGAGCCCGGGAGCTTCAGGTCGTGGGCGTAGTTGTAGGCCAGCCAGTTCATCTCCCACTGCCCGAAGAGCTTGGCCCGGACGCGCTGCACGGCAGGGTCGGTCAGCGGGAGACCGCCGCGCTCCTCGAGGACGACCTTGCGGACGTCGGCGGGATCCACCGGGACCCACCCCACGCCGGCCAGGTAGAACTCGGCCCGGCAGTGTTGCGCCCGGGTGATGTCCCCGCTCTTGCCCAGGCTCTTGTACTCCGCCGCGTCGGCCACGCGCACGCCGTAGACGTCGCGCGCGGGTATGCTCACCGCCCGCGCGAGCCCCACATAGAGCGCATTCAGGTCGGCGCACTTGCCGCTGAGGTTGCCCGTCTCGAGCATGGCGCGGATGTCGCCCACGCCGCAACCGCGCACCTTGGGATCCCGGAAGGTGTTGTCCACCACCCACTCGTAGATAGCGCGCGCCTTGTCGAGATCCGACTTCTGGCCCTTGGTGATCTCGCGCGCCGACTTCGCCACGATGCCGTCGGTGGGCATGAGCCGGGTGGGCTCGGTGTACCGCGCGAGGACGCGCCGGTCCTCGCGCGCGTCGGTGGGCTTGAAGTCCACCGCGCGGTCCCGGGTGGCGAAGCGGCTGATCACCTCGACGATCGGCGCCGCCTCCCCCGCCTCCCACTCCGCCATGAAGACGCCGGCGCCGTACTTCTCGTCGCGCACGATACGCGTGGCCTTCGCGTTGCCACTCGAGGTCTGCCCGAGGCTCTTGAAGTAGTCGGTGTCGGGGGACAGCGGCAGCGGCACCCAGGCACGAGCGGTGCCGTTCGCATTGACGATCTCGACCCGGGTCGTCACCTCGAAGGCGCGCCACTTCGTCGCCTCCCCGCTGCCCTGCTGCCCGAAGGCGGCGCGCGGCCGACCCAGGCCGGCGAGGGCGGCGGCGGAGAGTCCCATGTTCGTGGTCAGAAAGGCGCGTCGATTCATGTAGTCTCCTTTCCGCCAGAGTGCCGGGGCGCCGCGGGCAAGTCAAATCGGCCGCGCTCCCGGTGCGTGAGAAGGTGAGCGCAGCCGGAGCCGATCCAGCCGGCCGGCCCTCAGCCGAGCAGGCTCTCCGCCGCCTCCATCAACCCTTCGGACAGCGTCGGGTGCGCATGGATGGTCGCGGCCAGATCCTCCGCGGTGAGCGCGTTCTCGACGGCGAGCGCTGCCTCGGCGACGAGCTCGCCCGCGCCGGGGCCGACCAGCCCCACGCCGAGGATGCGGCCGGTAGCGGCGTCGGCTACCAGCTTGGTGAGCCCGTCGGCCCGCCCGAGCGTCGCGGCGCGCCCCGAGGCGGCCCAGGCGAAGCGCGTCACCTTCACCTCGTGGCCGGCCGCGCGGGCGCCCGCCTCGTCCAGACCGCACCAGGCGATCTCCGGATCGGTGAAGACCACCGCGGGAATCGCCACGTTGTCGAAGGCGGCGGGCCGGCCGGCGATGACCTCGGCGGCCACCTTCCCCTGTCGCATGGCCCGGTGCGCGAGCATGGGCTCCCCGGTAACGTCGCCCACCGCGAGCACGCGCGGATCGGCGGTGCGGCACTGGGCGTCCACCTCGATGATGCCGCGCGCGTCCACCCGCGCGCGGGTCGCCTCCAGCCCGAGCCCCTCGCTCACGGGGCGGCGTCCGACGGCCACGAGGACGCGATCGAACCCCTCGGGGCCCCGTCCCTCGAGCGTGGCCTCCACGGCCCCGTCCGCCTCGCGCAGCGCGGTGACGCGCGTGCCCAGGTGGATGGCGGCGAAGAGCCGCTCGACGCGGCGGGCGAGCGGCTGGACGAGATCGCGGTCCACGCCGGGGAGGAGCCCGTCGGTGAGCTCCACCAGGGTGACGCGGCTGCCGAGCGCCGCGTAGACCTGGCCCAGCTCCAGGCCGATGTAGCCGCCGCCGATCACGAGGAGGCGCTCGGGCACGTCGGGCAGATCGAGCGCGGCGGTGGAGTCCATGACGCGAGCGCCGAGCGCATCCACGCCGGCGAGCGGCCGGGGGTGCGAGCCCGTGGCCACCACGGCGTGGGCGAAGCGGATCGTCTGCGGGGTATCCCCCTCCACGCGTACCTCGCGCGGGCCCGCGAAGACGCCGCGGCCGGTCACGAGCTCCACCTTCTTGCCCCTCGCCACCCCGGTGAGGCCGCGCGCGAGCTTCCCCACCACTCGGTCGGCCTTCCACTTCCGCAGGGGGTCGAGCGAGATACGCGGCTCGCCGAACTCGATGCCCAGCTCGCGCGCCCGCTCCGCCTCGCCGATCAGGTGGGCGGCGTGGAGCAGCGCCTTGGATGGGATGCAGCCCTCGAAGAGACACGCGCCGCCCAGCCGCCCGCCCGCGTCCACCACCACCGTCTCGAGGCCGAGGTCGGCGCAGCGGAAGGCCGCCGAGTAGCCACCGGGGCCGCCGCCCAGCACCACCACGTCGACTTCCCTCACGAGGTCACCCATGACCATGGCGGCGGCTCGGGCGGCGTCTCAGAGGCCGAGGAGGAGGCGGCCGGGATTCTCGAGCAGGCCCACCACGTCGGCGGCGAAGCGCGCCCCGTCGGCGCCGTCGGCCACGCGATGGTCGAAGGTGAGCGTGAGCGGGAGGAGCAAACGAGGCACCACCTGGCCGTCGCGGACGGTGGGCTCGAGCCGCCCGCGCGCCACCGCCAGGATGGCCACCTCCGGATAGTTGATGATGGGGATGGCGCCGGTGCCGCCGAGGGCGCCGATATTCGTGAGGGTGAAGCTGCCGCCGCGAAGGTCCTCCAGCGTGGCCTTGCCCTCCCGCACGCGCTGGGCGAGCGCCGCCAGCTCGGCGGCAATCTCGAGCACGGACTTGCCGGCCACGTCGCGCAGCACGGGGACGATGAGGCCCCGATCGGTGGCCACCGCCACCCCCAGGTGCACGTAACGCTTGACGATGAGCTCGCCCGCTCCCGCGTCGAGGCTGGCGTTGAACTGGGGATGGCGCCCCAGCGCCGTCGCCACCGCCTTCAGCAGGAACGAGGTCAGGGTGAGATAGATGCCGCGCTCGCGCGCCGCCTCGAAGCAGCCTCGAACAATGGCTTCTAGTTCAGTGATGTCGGCGCGGTCGAAATGCGTGACGTGGGGGATCAGGCTCGCCGAGAGCGCCATCCGCTCCGCGATCGTGCGTCGGAGATGCGACAGCGGCACCCGCTCGACGGGGCCCCACTGCTCGAAGCGGGGCAAGGCCGGGGGCGTGAGCCCGACGGCGGCGAGGGGCTTCGCGGGCCGCGCAGGCTCCGCGGGCCGCGAGGCGATGCCACGTGCGGCCGGGGTCGCCGGCGCCCCCGCGTCCCGGCGACTGCCGCCGTGCGCGCGCACGTCCTCGTCGGTGATTCGCCCGCCCGGCCCACTGCCCGCCACCGCGGCGAGGTTCACGCCCAGCTCTCGCGCAAGACGCCGCGTCGAGGGCGTGGCCGGGGGCGGCCCGGCCGCGCGCGCGGCCGCGGGCGGAGAGGGCGCGGCCGCGGCCCCACGCGCGGCTGCGGAGCGCGCCGGCACGGGGGCGGCGGAGGGCGCGCCGGCCGCGCGCGCGGCCGCGGGCGGCGCGGTCCCCGCCTCCGCGTCCGCGAACGTGACGAGCACCGCCCCCACCTGCACGGTCTGGCCCGGCGCCACGTGGATCTTCTCGACGCGGCCGCCCAGCGGTGAGGGGATCTCGACCTTGGCCTTGTCCGTCTCGACCTCCAGCAGCGGCGCATCCTCGGCGATCACGTCGCCCTCGCGCACGAGGACCTCCACGATCTCCGCCTCGGTCAGTCCCTCGCCGAGATCGGGAAGCCGGAACTCGCGGGGCATGCCGACCTAGTAGGCGAGGGTCGCGCGCGCGGCGGCCACCACGCGCGCCGCGTCCGGCACGCTGGCCTTCTCGCGCGCGAAGCCGGGAAACGGCACGTCATAGGCGGCCACGCGCTGCACCGGCGCTTCCAGGGAGAGGAACGCGCCCTCCATGATGGACGCGGCGATCTCGGCGCCCGGCCCGAAGCTGCGCGTGGCCTCGTGCACCACGAGAGCCCGGCCCGTCTTCCCTACCGAGGCGGCAAGGGTCTCGCGATCCAGCGGGGACACCGTCAGGAGATCGATGATCTCCGTCTCGACCCCGTCCTCGGCGGCCAGCGTCTCCGCCGCCTCGCGCGCCACGCGCAGCATGGCGCCGTAGGCGACGATGGTGAGGTCGCTCCCCTCGCGATCGAGGCGCGCGCGACCCAGCGGCAGGGTCTCGGGCTCGTCGGGCACCTCCTCCTTCGCGGCGTGGTAGAGGGCCTTGGCCTCGAAGAAGATGACGGGGTCGGGGTCGCGGATGGCGGCGGCGAGGAGGGCCCGCGCGGTACGCGGACCCGAGGGGATCACCATCTTGAGCCCGGGGATGTGAGCGTAAAACTGCTCCTCGCTCTCCGAGTGGTGCTCGAGCGCGCGCACCCCGCCTCCGTACGGCATGCGCACCACCATCTGGCAATGGAAGCGCCCCTGGGAGCGCTGGCGGTAGCGCGCGGCGTGGTTTTCGATCTGGTGAAAGCACTGGAAAGCGAAGCCCGAGAACTGGATCTCGCAGATGGGCTTGAGTCCGTAGAGGCACATGCCCACCGCGCTGCCCACGATGGCGGCTTCCGCGAGCGGGCTGTCGATCACCCGGCGCGAGCCGAACTGCCGCTGGAGGTCGTCGGTGACGCGGAAGACGCCCCCGTCCACCCCGACGTCCTCGCCGAGTACCAGCACGTCGGCGTCGCGCTCCATCTCCTGCTGGAGGGCCAGGTTGAGCGCCTTCACCATGGTGAGCTTGCTCATGGCCGTCGGGTCGTCCGCTGGCCGCGCATGGGCAGTGGCGCGTCGTCGCCCGGCGGGGTCGGCGGGGCGTGATCCCGCGTCCGCTCCGCCACCTCCGCGCGCTGGGCCTCGAGCGCGGCGGGCGGCTCGCCGTACGCGTGATCGAACATGGCGACTGGATCGGGCGGCGCCACCGCCTCGAACCGCGCGACGGCGGCGGCGATCTCCGCGTCGACGTCCGCCTCCACGCCCGCCACCGCGATGTTGCGCTTCTCGAGGTAGGCGGTGAACCGGGTGAGCGGGTCCTTTCGCTCCCACGCCTTCACCTCCTCTTCGGACCGGTACTTGGTCGGGTCGTCGGCGGTGGTGTGTACACTCAGGCGGTAGGTGACGGCCTCGATCAAGGTGGGACCGTCGCCCGCCCGCGCGCGCTCGACCGCCTCGCGGCTCGCCGCGTAGACCGCGAGGACGTCGTTCCCGTCCACCTGGATCCCGGGCATGCCGTACGCCACCGCCTTCTGGGCGATGGTGGCGGAGTGGGTCTGCTTCTTGATCGGCACCGAGATCGCCCACTGGTTGTTCTGCACCACGAAGACCAGCGGCACCGACCAGACGCCCGCGAAGTTCATCGCCTCGTGGAAGTCTCCCTCGGAGGTGGCGCCGTCGCCGCAGTACGCCATGACGACGACGTCGTCGCCGCGGTACTGCGCGGCGTAGGCTAGGCCCACCGCGTGCGGCATCTGCGTCCCGACCGGAATGGCGACGGGCAGATCGCGCTGTTCGGGTTCCGGCTGTCCCCCTCGAGGCGGCCGGAGAAGAAGAGCAGCATCTTCTCGATGGACCACCCGCGCCAGATCATGGCGGCGGTCTCCCGGAACGACGGCACCATCCAGTCCGTCGGCCGGAGCGTGAAGGCGCTGCCGATCTGGGCCGCCTCCTGCCCCTTGATGGGCGCGAAGGTACCAATACGTCCCTGGCGCTGGAGGCGGACCATACGTTCGTCCAGGCGCCTGCCGAGCAGCATGGCTCGATACAACCGCCGCAGATCGTCGGGGGCGAGCGGGGGCTCGAGGGCGACGTCGAGGTTGCCGTCGGCGTCAAGGATGGACAGGTGCTCGACCTGGCACCGCGGCTCCAGAACCGTTCTCGGCATGCGCCTCCCCAAAAAAGAAAAAGGGGCCCGCGGGGGCCCCGGTAAGCTAGAGGGTCCGGCCGCCGCCGGTTAGTGGCACCCGCAGCCGCCGCCGCAGCAGCCGCCGCCGGTTAGTGGCACCCGCAGCCGCCGCCGCAGCAGCCGCCGCCCGTGGGCGCGGCACTCGCGCCCGAGGCGGAGCCGGCCGACACCGCGGTGCGGGCGCGGAACAGCGAGAGCCGGCGCATCACGCGCTCGGTCCCGCAGGCCGGACAGGCTACCACCGCCGCCCCCTGCACCAGCTTCTCGAACTCGCGCTCGCACGCGAGACAGGTGTACTCGTAGATCGGCACTACTCGCCTCCCCGCTGCACGTAGCTCTTCACGAACTCCTCGGCGTTCTCCTCGAGGATGTCGTCGATCTCGTCGAGCAGGTTGTCGAGGTCTTCCTTCAGCTTCTTGCCCTTCTTGGCGAGCTCGCCACTGCCCGCTCCGGACTCGTCGCCCTCCGGTGGCTTCTGCGGCCTCGTCTCCTTCTTCTTCTGCTCTGCCATGGAACGCTTCCTCCTGGCCTCGGTGGGGAGGCCGGTCCCGAGGGCTAGACGGTGGGGAGCACGATCCCCTGCTGGCCCTGGTACTTCCCCTGCCGGTCCGCGTACGACGTCAGGCAGGCCTCGTCCGACTCGAAAAACAGCACCTGCGCGATGCCCTCGTTGGCGTAGATCTTCGCGGGGAGCGGCGTGGTGTTGCTGATCTCCAGCGTGACGTAGCCCTCCCACTCGGGCTCGAACGGGGTGACGTTGGTAATGATGCCGCAGCGGGCGTAGGTGGACTTACCCACGCAAATCGTCAGGACATTACGCGGGATCTTGAAGTACTCCACCGAGCGGCCCAGCGCGAACGAGTTCGGGGGAATGATGCAGACGTCCCCCTGATAGTCCACAAACGAGCGGGGGTCGAATCCCTTGGGATCGACGATGGTGTTGTTGATGTTCGTGAAGATCTTGAACTCGTCGGAGATGCGAAGGTCGTAGCCGTACGAGGAGACACCGTAGGAGATCATGCCCTTGCGGACCTGACGGTCCTCGAACGGCTTGATCATGCCCTTCTCGAGGGCCATCTGCTTGATCCACCGATCGCTCTTGATCACGTCATCGTCCCTCGCAAGCGCCTTCTGACGTCATGGTACTGCCGCCCCCGAGAGGGAGTCAAGCAACGCGCTGGCACGTCGCGCCCTTGGCGTCCACGGCCAGTGCCGCCGCGCGTCCGGCGCCTCCCTCCGCGCGCAGCGCCGCCTCCATCGCGCGCGCTACCCTCTCGCCCCCACCCGTCACCGCGGCGAGCAGCGAGGGTCCGGCGCCGGAGAGCACGCAGCCGAGCGCGCCGGCGGCGCGCGCGGCGGCCACCGCGGCGGGGAGCCAGGGAAACAGCTTCCACCGCGCGGGCTGATGCAGGCGATCGTCCAGTGCCGTCGCGAGCAGGTCGGGGCGCCCCGCGCTCAGGGCGGCGAGGAGCAGGCTCACGCGCTGGAGATTGAACACGGCGTCGGCGCGCGAGATCTCGGCGGGCAGCACCGCGCGCGCCTCGCGCGTGGAGCCGTGGGCCTCCGGGATGAGGACCACCCACCCCACCGACGCCGGCACGGGCAGCGAGATCGCCGTGATGTGATCGCCAGTTGCGCACGACACGGTGAGACCGCCCAGGAGGGCGGCGGCCACGTTATCGGGGTGCCCCTCCGCCCGCGCCGCGGCGTCGAGGAGCGCCTCGCGCGGAAGGGCGTCGCCGGCCAGCGCATTGCCCGCCACCAGCCCCGCCACCCAGGCCGCCGCGCTGGAGCCCAGCCCGCGGCTCGGGGGAATCCGGTTCGCGCAGGACAGCGCCACCCCCCGGAACGGGCGTCCCGCCGCCTCGAACGCCGCGCGCACGCCGCGGGCGACGATATTGTCGGCGCCGGCGGGCAGCGCGCCCGCCCCCTCGCCCTCGACCGTCACGGACACGCCGTCCCGCTCCTCGGCGCTTACCTCGTTGTAGAGCGTGAGGGCCAGCCCGAGCACGTCGAAGCCGGGGCCGATATTGGCCGAGGTCGCGGGCACGCGGACGAGCACCCGCATGTCAGAGCCGCTTCAGCAGCCATTCGGGCGTGAGGGACACCGCCCAGGCATTGAGCGCGATGTAGTAGTTCGTGACGACGAGCACGCCCACCCCGACGAGGAGCAACCCGGCCACCCGTTCGATGGTGTGAATGAGGGGCCGGTACGCCTTGAAGAAGCGGAGGAACGAGCCCAGCGCCAGCGAGAAGAGCAGGAACGGGATGCCGAGCCCGGCAGAGTAGGCCAGCAGCAGCCCCGTCCCCTGCGCCACGGTCTTGTCATTGCTGGCGAGGGTGAGGATGGAGCCGAGGATAGGGCCCACGCACGGCGTCCATCCGATCGCGAAGGTCAGCCCCACCGCGAACGAGCCGATGAAGCCCGCGGGCTTGGTCCGGATCTGCATCTGGGCGGTGCGCCCGAACAGGCCTACGCGCAGGATGCCGGCGATATAGAGCCCGAACACGATGATGAGCACGCCGCCGGCGATGCGGATCCAGTCGCGATAGTCGAGCAGGAACTGGCTGGCCGCGCTCACCGAGACGCCGAGGGCCACGAACACGCACGAGAAGCCCACGATGAAGGCCAGCGAGTGGAGCAGCACGTGCCCGCGCGTGGCTGCCGTCACCTCGCCGGACAGCCGGTCCACGGACATCCCGGTGATGAAGGAGAGGTAGGAGGGAAAGAGCGGGAGCACGCAGGGGGAGAGGAAGGAAAAGAGTCCGGCCGAGAATGCAACGAATACTCCAATAGTCTCAGTCATTTACGTCTCTTCATCTCAGCATGGCCTCGAAGAGTTTTACGGCGGCGGGCTGATCCCACTCGCGGGGGCCGAGCGCGACGTGGGTGATCTTGCCCTGGCGGTCGATGACGAGGCTCGACGGGAGCACCCGTACGCCATACAGGCTCGCGACCTTGAGACGCGGATCGAGCCCAACGGGGAACGTGAAGCCCGCATCCTTGATGAAGCGCGCCACGCGCGCCGTCGAGCCCTCGGAATCGTTCGACAGCGCGAGCACGACCAGGCCCTGGGCGCGGTGCTTCTGATACAGCCGCTCCATGGAGGGCATCTCGTCCTTGCAGGGTCCGCACCACGTCGCCCAGAAATTCAAGAGAACCACCCGCCCGCGAAAGTCGGCCAGCGATAGCCGCCCGCCCTCCGGCGTCGCGAGCTCGAACGGTTGGGCTGCCTGCGGGCGCGCGGGGCGCGCGAGCTCGAGCTCCTTGGCGCCGTCCTGCGCGGACGCGGACGTCGCCCCGAGCACACCGACAGCGAGGACGACGGCGCGAAGGACGCGCGACACAGCGGCAGTATACACGGCGCGCCGCTCGCGCCCGGCGGCCCGCGTGCCGGGTCTGACGTCTGTGATAGGGTGCACTCGACATGATCGTGACCGTTCTCGCCGACGACCTCACCGGCGCCTGTGACACGGGGTGTCTCTTCGCGGGGCGCGGCACCGTCGGGGTGATCGCCGAGCCCGCCCTCCCGCACCGCGATGCGCCCGTCGTGACGGTGGACACGGAGAGCCGGACGCTCCCGGCCGCGGAGGCCGGGCGGCATCTCCGCGCGGCGGCGGGACGGCTCGGAGCCCGGCTTGGGAGCGGGCGCGCGTTCAAGAAGATCGACTCGACCATGCGCGGATCGGTGGGGGCCGAGCTGGGCGCCCTGCTCGAGGCCGGCGGATGGGACGGCGCGCTCGTGTGTCCCGCCTTTCCCGCCCAGGGCCGCGTCGTCCGCGACGGCCTGCTGCGCGTGGACGGCGTGCTCGCGCACGAGTCCGCCATCGGTCGGGACGATCGGTATCCGGGCCTCACGTCCGACGTCGCCGCGCTGCTCGGACCCGCGCTGTCGCGTCCGGTGACGCGCCTGCCGCTGCCGGTGGTGCGTGCCGGCGCCGAGACCGTGCTCGAGCGTCTCGCCGAGGCGGCGGGCGACGTCGTGGCCGCCGACGCCGAGTCCGACGCCGATCTCGACGTGCTGGCGCGCGCGGCGGCGCGGCGCTCGGCGCTGCTCCTGGCGGGCTCCGCGGGGCTGGGCCGCGCCTTCGCGACCGCGCTCGACTATCCGGCGCCGCGCGCGGCGCTGCCCGCCGGCGCGGCATGGCTCTGGGTGGTGGGGAGCCGCCATCCCGCGAGCCGCGCCCAGCTCCTCGCCCTCGAGGCGGCGGGCGCGCCCGGCGCGTGGGTGGACGGCGAGACGACGCCCAATCTCGACCCGGTCCTACGCGCCCTCCACCGCGGCACGCCCGCCTTCATTGCCTCCGCGCGTGAGGCGGCGCTCGAGCCGCGCGCGGCCGCCGCCGCGCTGGCCGCCGCCGCCGCGCGGGTCCTCGAGACGGCCGCGCCCGACCTCCTCGCCGTCACGGGAGGCGAGACGGCCTTCGGCGTCATCGGCGCGCTGGAGGCCTCGCGCCTGGATCTGCTGGGCGCGCCCGGCAGCGGGCTCGCGCTGGGCACGCTCGCGGTCGGCCGCGGGGCGCGGCGGGCACGGCAGGTGGCCTTCCTCACCAAGGCGGGAGGCTTCGGTCCCCCCGATCTCTTCCTCACCCTGCTCGGAGGATCGGCGCCATGACGACGCGCGTCCCGCGCATCGGCATCACCATGGGCGACCCCGCGGGCGTCGGCCCGGAGATCACCGTCAAGGCTCTCGCCCTGCCCGCGGTGGCCGGCTCCTGCCACGCCGTCGTGATCGGCTCAGGCGACGCGCTGGCCGCGGCCCTCGACCTCCTCCAGAGTCCCCTCCGGCTGCATCGCGTGCGCACGGTAGCGGACTGCCGCTTCGCGCCGGACGCCATCGAATGCCTCGATCTCGCCAACGTGGACATGGCGAGCCTGCCGCGCGGGGCGGTGAGCCCCGAGGCGGGACGGGCCGCCTACGCCTACATCGAGACCGCGGTCGGGCTCTGCGGAGGCGGCGAGATCGACGCCATGGTCACCGCCCCCATCAACAAGGAAGCGCTCGCCGCCGCCGGGCATCAGCACACGGGCCACACCGAGATCCTGGCCAAGCTCTCCGGCACCAAGGACTTCGCCATGCTCCTCATGGGCAAGGAGCTCCGGGTTATCCACGTGACGACCCACGTGGCCCTCCGGCGCGTGCCCGACCTCTGCACGCGCGATCGCGTCGGCCGCGTCATCGCCCTCGCCCAGGAGACCATGACCTTCCTGGGCGTGGCGCGCCCGCGCATCGCGGTGTGCGGGCTGAACCCGCACGCCGGCGAGGACGGGCTCTTCGGCGACGAGGAGCGCCGCGAGATCGGCCCCGCCATCGAGGCCGCGCGCCGCGGCGGACTGGACGTGCACGGCCCGCTTCCCGCCGACACGCTCTTCTCGCGCGCGCGCGGCGGGGAGTTCGACATCGTGGTGGCGATGTATCACGACCAGGGCCACGTACCCGTGAAGACGCTCGGCTTCACCTTCGACCAGGCCTCCGGGGTGTGGACGGGTCTGTCCGGCGTCAACGTCACCGTGGGTCTGCCGTTCCTGCGCGTGTCGGTGGATCACGGGACCGCCTTCGACCGCGCCTGGAAAGGCATCGCCAATCCCGAGAGCATGATCGAGGCTATCGACGTCGCCGTCAGCATGCTGCGGGCGCGGGGCGGGCGCGGAGCGCACGCCGGTGGATGAGGGCGCTCTCCGGGCGTTCGTCCGCGAGGTCGAAGCGGGCCGGCTCGGACGGCGGCGCTTCCTGCGTCTTCTCGCCGCGCTCGGCATCACCGCCCCGCTGGCCGCCCAGCTGTTGCCACCTCCGCGCGCCGCGCGGGCCCAGCCCGCCGCTCCCGCACGACGCGGTGGCAATCTCCGCCTCCTCTACTGGCAGGCGCCCACCATCCTCAACCCGCACCTCGCCACCGGCGTGAAGGACTTCGCCGCCGCGCGGCTCTACTACGAGTCGCTGGCCGCCTTCGATCCCGAGGGCACCCTGGTGCCGCAGCTCGCGGCCGAGATCCCCACCCGCGACAACGGCGGGCTGGCCCGCGACGGCACCTGGGTCCTCTGGCGGCTGAAGAAGGGCGTGACGTGGCACGACGGCCGGCCGCTCACCGCCGATGACTGCGTCTTCACGTGGGAGTACGCGGCCGATCCCGCCACCGCCGCCACCACCATCTCCAACTACAAGGAGCTGGAGCGCGTGGAGCGAGTGGACGATCACGCGGTGCGGGTGGTCTTCAAGCGCCCCACCCCGTTCTGGGCCGGGCCCTTCTGCGGCGGCGCCGGGATGCTCCTGCCGCGGCACGTCTTCGAGCGGCACCGCGGCCGCGCCTCGCGCGAGGCGCCCGCCAACCTCAAGCCCGTCGGCACCGGGCCCTTCCGCCCCCTCGATTTCCGCCCCGGCGACGCCCTGCGCGCCGAGCGCTTCCCCGGCTATCACTTGGCCGGCCGGCCGAACTTCGACGGGGTAGAAATGAAGGGCGGCGGCGACGCCGCCTCCGCCGCCCGTGCCGTGCTCCAGACCGGCGAGTACGACTTCGCGTGGAACATGCAGGTGGAGGACGAGCTGCTCCGGCGCCTCGAGGGGGGCGCCAAGGGGCGCGTGGTCTTCACGCCCAGCAGCAGCACGGAGTTCATCGAACTGAACTTCACCGACCCGTGGAAAGAGGTGGACGGCGAGCGCGCGAGCGTCAAGACGACGCATCCGCTCCTCTCCGATCCGGCGGTCCGCGCCGCCCTCGCCCTCCTCGTGGATCGGCAGTCCATCCAGGCGGAGATCTACGGGCGGCAGGGCGAGACCACCGCCAACTTCCTCGTCACCCCCGCGCGCTACCGCTCGGCCGCCACCCGCTGGGAGTTCAGCGTGGACAAGGCGGCGGCGGCGCTGGAGGCGGCGGGCTGGCGGCGGGGCCCGGACGGGGTGCGCGCGCGGGACGGCCGGCGCCTGCGCCTGGTCTTCCAGACCTCGATCAACGCCACCCGCCAGAAGACGCAGGCCATCGTCAAGCAGGCCTGCGCGCGCGCCGGCATCGAGGTGGAGCTGAAGTCGGTGGTGGCTTCGGCGTATTTCTCCTCCGACGTGGCCAACCCCGACACCGTGCGCCACTTCTACGCCGATCTCCAGATGTATCAGCTCCTCATGGGCCGCCCGGATCCGCAGCTCTACATGGAGCGCTTCACCTCGTGGCAGATCCCGTCCAAGGACAACAAGTGGTCGCTCGGGAACACCGGGCGATGGCGGAGCGACGAGTACGACCGCCTCTGGCGGGCGAGCGAGGCGGAGATGGATTCCGCAAAGCGGGTCGCGCTCTTCATCCGGATGAACGACCTCGTGATCCGCGAGGGCGTGGTAATCCCCGTCCTCTGGCGCCAAGAGGCCACCGCGGTCTCGTCCCGGCTGCGGGGCGTGGAGATCTCGCCGTGGGAGTCGAACCTCTGGAACGTCGCGCAGTGGCGGAGCGAGGCCTGACCGAGCGCCCGGGAGAGGACATGGCCGACCGCCCCTTCGACATCGTCACCTTCGACTGCTACGGCACCCTGATCGACTGGGAGCGCGGCATCCGCAACGCGTTCGCGGCGGAGGCGGCGAAGCTCGCCCATCGGGTCGACGTCGCGGCGGCGGTGCGTCTCTACGTCGAGATCGAGGCCGGGGTCGAGTCACAGGCCTATCGGCCCTATCGCGCGGTGCTGGCGGAGACGGGTCGCCAGGTGGCGGCGCGGCTGGGCTGGCCGCTTCCGTCCGAGCGCGCGGGCTTCCTCGCCGAGAGCCTCCCCGCCTGGCCGCAGTTCCCGGACACGAACGCCGCGCTCCGCCGGCTCGCCGCCGCCGGCTATCGGCTGGGCATCCTGTCCAACGTGGACGACGATCTGCTCGCCTGGAGCCGGCGGCATCTCATGGTCCCCTTCGAGATCGTGGTGACCGCGCAGCAGGTGCGCGCCTACAAGCCCGCCCCGGCCCACTTCCTGGCCGCCCGCGCGCTGGTCGGAACGGCCCCGTGGCTGCACGCCGCCCAGAGCTACTTCCACGACGTGGTGCCGGCGCGCGCCCTCGACATCCCGGTGGCGTGGATCAACCGCAAGCGCCAGACCCCAGCCGGCTCCGCCCGACCCGCCCAGGAGCTCTCCACCCTCACCGCGCTGGCCGACTGGCTCGCGCCCTGAGCGCGCTGGCTCGCGTTCTTGACAGGCGGAATCCCCCACCCGTATAAGGACCTAACCCACCCGGAGGAGGTGCCCTCTATGGACGAGCATGCCCTTCGCGAGATGATCACCGACGTCAAGGCCGGTCGGATGACCCGCCGGTCCTTCGTGCGGACCCTGGTCGGGCTCGGCCTCACCGCCCCCATGGCCGCCCAGCTGCTGGCCGCGGGGGGAGTGGCCGCCCAGCCGAAGACGCCGGCCTTCACGCCGACGCGCCGGGGCGGTGGCGGGCCGGTGAAGACGCTCTGGTGGCAGGCCCCTACCCTGCTCAATCCCCACTTCGCCACCGGCACCAAGGACCAGGACGGCTCGCGGATCTTCTACGAGCCCCTCGCCGCCTACGATCCGGACGGCAATCTCTCCCCCGTGCTCGCCACCGAGATCCCGAGCGTGGACAACGGAGGCCTCGGTCGCGACGGGAAATGGGTGGTGTGGAACCTCAAGAAGGGCGTCACCTGGCATGACGGCAAGCCCTTCACTGCCGACGACGTGATCTTCAACTGGGAGTACGCCGCCGACCCCGCCACCGCCGCGGTCACGATCGGCGCCTATCGCGAGATCGACCGCGTGGAGCGGCTGAGCGACCTTGCCGTCAAGGTCGTCTTCAAGCAGCCGACCCCGTTCTGGTTCGAGGCCTTCTGCGGCCAGAATCGCGCGCTCATCCCCAAGCACCTCTTCGCCGCCTACAAGGGGGACAAGTCGCGCGAGGCGCCGACGAACCTGAAGCCGGTCGGCACCGGCCCCTACCGCTTCGTGGACTTCAAGCCCGGCGACATCGTGCGCGGCGACATCAACCCCGCCTATCATGTCCCCAACCGGCCCTTCTTCGATTCCTTCGAGATGAAGGGAGGAGGCGACGCCGCTTCCGCCGCGCGGGCCGTCTTGCAGACGGCGGAATACGACTTCGCGTGGAATATCCAGGTCGAGGATGACATCCTGCGCCGCTTCGAGCAGGGCGGCAAAGGACGCGCCGAGATCTACCCCACCGGAAACATCGAGCACATCCAGTGCAACTTCACCGATCCCAACCGGGAGGTGGACGGGGAGCGCTCCAGCATCAAGACAACCCACCCCTCCCTCTCCGACCCCGCGGTGCGCCAGGCCCTCGGCCTCCTCGTGGACCGGGCGTCCGTGCACGAGCAGATCTACGGGCGTCAGGGGCAGGCGACCGCGAACTACCTGAACGCGCCCCCGCGCTTCTACTCTCGCAACACCCGCTGGGAGTTCAATGTCGACAAGGCCAACCAGATCCTGGACGCGGCAGGCTGGAAGCGCGGCCCCGACGGCGTGCGCGCCAAGGACGGCAAGCGGCTCAAGTTCCTGTACCAGACCTCCACCAATGCCCCACGCCAGAAGACCCAGGCCATCGTCAAGCAGGCGGCGGCGAAGGCGGGCATCGAGATCGAGATCAAGTCGGTGGTGGCCTCCGTCTTCTTTGCCTCGGACGCGGCGAATCCCGACACCTATCCGCACTTCTACGCGGATCTCCAGATGTACACGACCACGACGGGGGTCGATCCCCTCTGGGGCATGCGGGTATTCACCTCCCAGGAAGTCGCGAACAAGGACAACAAGTGGCAGGGCCGCAACATCACCCGGTGGCGCAACGAGGACTATGACCGGCTGTGGAAGGCCGCCGAGACCGAGATGGATCCGGTGAAGCGCGCCGCTCAGTTCATCCGGATGAACGACCTCGTCATCCAGCACGGCGTCGTCATTCCCGTCCTCTGGCGCAACGGCGTCGCGGTGGCCGGCGGGAAGATCCGGGGCCTGGACCTGACCGGCTGGGACTCGAACGTCTGGCGCCTCCCCTACTGGTATCGCGAAGCCTAGGCCGGCGCGGGGTCAAGGGCGGCGGAACCTCCCGCCGCCCTTGACAGTTTCGGCCATGAAGTCTATAAAGACACACCGGGCCTACACTTTCCGCCGGTCATCGTTGACCCACCCAGGAGGACCTTCATGGAAGAGCGCGAAATACGTGAACTGATCGGACAGGTCAAGACCGGGCGGCTCAGCCGGCGTGGCTTCGTCCAGATGATGGTCGGGCTCGGGCTCACCGCGCCCATGGCGGGGCAGATGCTCGCCTCGGCCGGCGTCGCCCAGGCCCAGACCAAGGTGCCCTACAAGCCGACCAAGCGGGGAGGCGGCGGGCCCCTGAAGACGCTGTGGTGGCAAGGCTCGACGCTGCTGAACCCCCACTTCGCAGTGGGCACCAAGGATCAGGACGGCTCCCGCATTTTCTACGAGCCCCTGGCCTCCTGGGATCCCGACGGCAACCTCTCCCCGATCCTCGCCGCCGAGATTCCCACCCAGCAGAACGGCGGGCTCTCGCGCGACGGCCGGACCGTCACCTGGAAGCTCAAGAAGGGAGTCACCTGGCACGACGGCAAGCCCTTCACCGCCGACGACGTGGTGTTCAACTGGGAGTACGTGGCGGATCCCGCCACCGCGTCCGCCAACATCGGGACCTACAAGGACATCAAGGCCGAGAAGATCGACAGCCACACCGTCAAGGTGACCTTCCAGAAGCCGACGCCGTTCTGGGCCGATCCGTTCGTGGGCGTCCGCGGCATGATCATCCCCAAGCATCTCTTCGAGGCCTACAAGGGCGGCAAGTCGCGCGAGGCGCCCGCCAATCTCAAGCCGGTGGGCACCGGCCCCTACAAGTTCGTGGACTTCAAGCCGGGCGACATGGTGAAGGGCGAGCTCAACACCGCCTACCACATGCCCAACCGTCCCTACTTCGACACCATCGAGATGAAGGGCGGCGGCGATGCCATCTCGGCGGCGCGGGCGGTCATCCAGACCGGCGAGTTCGACTACGCCTGGAACATGCAGGTCGAGGACGAGATCCTCAAGCGCCTCGAGCAGGGTGGCAAGGGCAAGGCCGACATCGTGTCCGGCGGCAACATCGAGCACATCCAGTGCAACTTCACCGATCCGTGGAAGGACGTGGACGGCGAGCGCTCGAGCCTCAAGACCAAGCATCCGTTCCTCACCGACCCCGCGGTGCGGCAGGCGCTGAACCTCCTCGTCGATCGCGCGTCCGTGCAGGAGCAGATCTACGGCCGCACCGGCATCGCCACCGCGAACTTCCTCAACCAACCGGCGCGCTTCCAGTCCAAGGCCACCAAGTGGGAGTTCAACGTCGACAAGGCCAACCAGATCCTGGAGGCGGCGGGCTGGAAGAAGGGATCGGACGGCATTCGGGCCAAGGACGGCGTCAAGCTCAAGATGGTCTACCAGACGTCGATCAACGCCCCGCGCCAGAAGACCCAGGCCATCGTCAAGCAGGCGGCGTCCAAGGCGGGCATCGAGCTCGAGCTGAAGTCGGTGACGGCGTCGGTGTACTTCTCGTCCGACGTGGCGAACCCCGACACGTACACCCACTTCTACACCGACATCCAGATGTACACGACGACGATGACGCAGCCCGATCCCGAGCTGTTCATGCGCCAGTTCCTCAGCGAGGAAGTCGCCTCCAAGGACAACAAGTGGCAGGGCCGCAACATCACCCGCTGGCGGAACGAGGAATACGACAAGCTCTACAAGTCGGCGGAGGCCGAGCTCGACCCCGTCAAGCGCGCCGCCCTCTTCATCCGCATGAACGAGCTGGTGATCCAGAACGTCGTGGTCATCCCGGTGGTGTTCCGTCCCCGCGTGGCCGCGGTCAGCAACACCCTGCGCGCGGAGCAGAGCGGCTGGGACTCCGACTTCTGGGCCCTGCATAGCTGGTACCGCGAGGGATAGCGGAAGCGCTCGCGGACCCGGCCTCTCTCGGGGCCGGGTCCGCGTCCCGCAGCCTCGATGTACAAGTACATCATCCGGCGCATTCTGATCTTGATCCCGGTCCTCGCCGGCATCAGCCTTGTCCTCTTCACCATCCTCGCCATGGCCCCCGGCGACCCCTTCGAGGAGCTGGCCACCAACCCCAACGTCCCGCCCGAGGTGCGTCAGAACCTCCGCACCCAGTTCGGGCTCGATGACCCCATCGCGGTGCGCTACCTCCGCTGGTTCTCCTCCATGTTGAAAGGGGACTGGGGGTTCTCGTTCGTGAGCCGCGTCAACGTGGTCACCCTGATCATGCAGCGGCTGCCCACTACCATCCTCGTCATCGGCTCCGCCCAGCTCCTCGGGCTTCTCATCGCCATTCCCATCGGGGTGTACTCGGCGACGCGGCCATACTCGTTCTTCGACCAGATCGCCACCACCGGCGCCTTCCTCGGCTTCTCGCTGCCGACCTTCTTCACCGGCCTCCTCTTCATCCTCTTCTTCAGCATCTATCTCGATTGGCTCCCCTTCATCTACCGCGCCGACATCAGCGCGAGTGGCTGGCGGTGGTGGTGGGAGCACATCCGGCAGGCCATCATGCCGGTGGCGGTGCTCGGCCTTTTCCAGGCCGCGTCCATGACGCGATTCATGCGGTCCGCCGTCCTCGACGTCATCCAGCTCGACTACGTGCGCACCGCCCGCGCCAAGGGCCTCGCCGAGCGCGTCACCGTCGTGAAGCACGTGGTGCGGAACGCCCTGATCCCGGTGGTCACCCTGGTCGCCCTGCAGGTGCCCACGATCTTCGCGGGCGCGCTCATCACCGAGCAGATCTTCCGCGTGCCCGGCATCGGCTCGCTCCTCATCAGCTCGATCCTCGCCAACGACACCCCCGTGATCATGGCGATCACGTTCGTGTTCTCTGCCCTGGTGGTGGTGTTCAACCTGGTCGCCGACATCCTCTATGGCTGGCTCGATCCCCGCATCTCGTACCGGTAGTCGCGCCGCCGGCGGCACCTACGCGGGGGCCCCGCCCACCGCAGCGCGGCGAAAGTCCTCCTCGCTCACCGCCGAGTCCTGGCGGCGCTTCCGCCGGCACCGCCTCGCCCTCTTCGGCTCGGTGGTGCTCCTCCTCATGGTGGTGACGGTGCTGGCCGGCCCGTTCGTCTACCGGGTGCCCATCGACGAGATCGACTTCAAGGCCAAGCTCAAGGGCCCGTCGTGGGCTCATCCCCTCGGCACCGACGACCTCGGTCAGGACGTCCTCGCGCGCATGCTCTACGGCGGCCGGATCTCGCTCGCGGTGGGGTTGTCCGCCATGCTCATCGCCATCATCGTGGGCACCGCGGTGGGCGCGATGGCCGGCTTCATGGGCGGCTACACGGACCATGTGCTGATGCGCGTCACCGACCTCTTCCTCTCCCTGCCCGGCCTGCCCCTGCTGCTCCTCATCGTGTACCTCTTCCGAGACGGGTTGAAGAAGGCGCTGGGACCGGAGGTGGGCGTCTTCGTGCTGATCGTGGCGGTGATCGGCGGGCTCCGCTGGATGCCGGTGGCCCGGCTGGTCCGCGCGCAGTTCCTCTCGCTGCGAGAGAAGGAGTTCGTGGAGGCGGCCCGCGGGCTGGGGGCGCCGCCGGTGCGGCAGGTGCTGCGCCACATCCTGCCCAACTCGGTGGGGCCGGTGATCGTGGCCGGCACCATCGACGTGGCCGCCGCCATCATCGCGGAGTCGTCGCTGTCATTTCTTGGGCTCGGCTTCCCGCCCGACATTCCCACCTGGGGCCGCATTCTCTTCGACGCCAAGGACAACCTCGACTTCGCGCCTCACTGGGCGCTCTTCCCGGGCACCGCGATCTTCCTCACCGTGCTCTCCATCAACTACATCGGTGACGGGCTCCGCGACGCCCTGGACCCCCGCAAAGTCCTCTAGCCGGTTCCTCCGGAGGAAGCATTGAGCCCTCGCGACCTGTGCTATACCCCCGCCACCGACCTCATCCGTCTCTATCGCGCCCGGTCCGTCTCGCCCCTCGAGGTGATGCAGGCGGTGCTCGCCCGGCTCGACTCGGTCAATCCCGCGGTCAACGCCTGCGTCACCGTCGCGCGGGAATCCGCGCTGGCGGACGCCCGCCGCGCCACCGCCGGCCTCAAGCGCGGGCGCGCGCTGCCGCTGCTCCACGGGGTCCCGGTGTCGATCAAGGACCTCACGCCCACCAAAGGCATCCGGACGACGTGGGGCTCGAAGGTGCACGAGCACGACGTCCCCACCGAGGACTCGCTTGTCGTCCAGCGGCTCAAGGCGGCGGGGGCGATCGTGTTCGCCAAGACCAACACGCCCGAGTTCGGCGCCGGCGGAAACACGTTCAACGCGGTGTTCGGCGCCACCCGCAACCCGTGGGACCCTGCCCTCACGTGCGGCGGCTCCAGCGGCGGCGCGGCGGTGGCGCTCGCCACCGGGATCGGGCCGATCGCCCAGGGGTCCGATCTCGGCGGCTCGCTGCGCACGCCCGCCGCCTTCTGCGGCGTGGTGGGCTTCCGTACCACGCCCGGGCTCGTGCCCGAATACCCTAACCATCTCGCCTGGGACTCACTCTCGGTGACCGGCCCGATGGCGCGCACGGTGGCGGATACCGCCCTCATGCTCGCCGCGATGGCGGGCCCCGACGATCGCGCGCCGCTGTCCTACGACGTTGACACGCGCGCGTTCCTGCGCGCCACGAAGTCGCCATCCGTCAAGGGGTGGCGGGTCGCGTGGACGCCGGACCTGGACGGCCTGATCCCGGTGGACGCGGAGGTCGCGCGGATCGCGCACGGGGCCGCGCGGGTCTTCCGCTCGCTCGGGGCCCGGGTCGAGTCCGCCTGCCCGTCGTTCGCGGAGGTCAACGACATCGTGCTCGGCACGCGCGGCCTCTCCATGGTGGCGCGCCACGCCGACAAACTCCCCCAGTGGCGGGACAAGCTGCAGAAGGGCCTTCTGTGGAATATCGAGCAGGGGCTCGCACTCAATCCCCGGGACATCGCGCGCGCGGAGACCGCGCGCACCACCCTCTGGCACCGGGTGCGCGCCTTCATGGAGACCCGTGATCTCCTCATCCTGCCCACGGTGGCGGTGCCCCCGTTTTCGGTCGAGCAGCGCTATCCCACCGAGATCAACGGCAAGCCCCTCGACAACTACACGCAATGGTTCTTCCTCACCTACGGCATCACGCTCACGGGGCTCCCCGCCATCTCGGTGCCGTGCGGGTTCACCGCGAGCGGGCTGCCCGTGGGCCTGCAGATCGTCGGCCGCCGCCGCCAGGAGGCGGCCGTTCTCCGGGCTGCCGCCGCCTTCGAGACGGCCGCGCCCTGGCGGGATCGGATCCCGCCCGTCGTCGCCGCCCGCCTCTAGGACCGCCCATCCGCCTGCCCGCGCGCGCGGAGCGAGCGGTATGATCGGCGCATGACGCAAGGCCTGGGTCACCCGTGGTCGCCGCAGCCGGAGGTCGAGGGGCGCTGATGCGCGCTCGCCTCGCGCTTCCCTTCATGCTCGGCGCGCTCCTCGTGTCGGGAGCGGCGCTCGCTCAGATCGTCCCCTCTTCTCCCGCGCCGACGACGGCAGCGCCGGCCGCGTCCGCGCCGGAGGCCCCGCCTCAGCCAATACCCGTGCCCGACATCATCCGGCGCGCCGAGGAGGTGACGGCACGCCTGCGCGCTCTGGAGGAAGACGTGGGCTCCCGGGCCGAGGTCGAGATCATCGAGAATCGTCTCCCCGCCGTCGCCGAGGACGTGCGCAGCCGCGTCGCGCCCACGCTCAAGATCCTGGCGGACGCGCCTCCGTCGGCCATGCTCGACAACTACGTGAGCCCGCTGCTCACCGCGCGAGGGCTCCTCACCGGCTGGGCGACCACCCTCGGCCGTCATGCCACCCAGGCCGAGGCCGACCTCGCCGAGCTCGGCGCGCTTCGCGCGTCGTGGCAGGCGACCCGTACCGAGGCGCGACGCACGGGAGCACCCAGTGCCGTGCTGGGCCGGATCGACGGCACCCTCAGCGCGATCGGAGAGGCGGAGACGGCGCTCCGGGGGCGCCGGGCGCACATGCTGCTGCTCCAGGATCGCGTCTCGCAGGAGACGGAAACGATCGAGGATCTGCTCGCGCGCATCTCGGCCACCCGCGCGGAGGCCGACCGGCAGATTCTTTCCCGCGGCGGCCTGCCGATCTGGCAGGCGCTGGGCGCGCTCGATACCCTCCACGAGGTTCCCGAGCGCGCGAGACAATGGATCCTGGAGGACCGGGCCGCCCTCCGCCGCTTCCGGCAGACGCACGGCGCGCTCATCGTCCTCCACGTGCTGATCTGGATCACGCTCTCGATTGCCTTCTACCTGCTGCGCCGTCGCGTCCCCACGGACCCCGCCGACCAGCGCCTCGCGGAGGCGTCGCGCCTGTTCCGGTACCCGCTCGCCATGGCCGTGCTCGTCGCGCTCTTCTTCTCCCCGTGGCTCTACGGCGAGCTGCCGCGGCCCGTGCGCACCCTCATCTTTCTCATCGGCGTCATCCCGGTGCTGCGCGTCTACACGCTGCTCGCGCCGAAGCCCCTGCGCGCGAGCTTCGTCGCTCTTACCGCGTTCTTCGTCCTCGAGCGCCTCGACGACATCGCCGCGGTGGTGCCCCTCCTCGACCAGCTCGTGTTCCTCGCCGAGATGGTCCTGGCCATCGGCCTCATCCTGCTGATCGTGGCCTCATACCGCCGTCACGAAGCCGAGCCGTCCATGCGGCTCGTGCGCGCGCTCGTGGGTGCCATGCTCGTCACCATGACGGCGGGCCTCCTGCTCGCCGTGTTCGGGTACACGCGCCTCGGACGGCTGCTCGGGGCGGGTGCGCTGTCACTCGGCTACTACGCGATGGTGTTCCAGGCCCTCTATCGCGTGGCCCTGGCGCTGCTCGCCTATGCCCTCCGCATGCGCCCGCTCACCTACCTCCGGTTCATCGAGCGCAACCGGCCGATCGTCGAGTCGCGGGTGGACCGATACTGCTGGTGGCTGGCCGTCGCGGGCTGGTTGGTCGTCTCCCTCGCAAACCTCGGGCTGTTCTGGAAGGTCTACGCAGTGGTGATGGCCGTGCTCGGCGCGACCCTCACGCGCGGAAACCTGAGCATCTCCATCGGCGACGTAACCGCCTTCGCCATCACGGTCTGGCTGTCCTTCGCCCTCTCGCGTCTGATGCGCTTCCTCCTCGAGGAGGACATCTACCCGCGGCTGCCTCTCGCCCGCGGGGTCCCGAACATGGTGTCGACGCTCCTCCACTACAGCATCCTCGTCGTCGGATTCATCGTCGCCATCGCCGCCATGGGGATGGACCTCAACCGCCTGACTATCCTGGCCGGCGCCTTCGGCGTGGGCATCGGCTTCGGGCTGCAGACCGTGGTCAACAACTTCGTCTCCGGCCTCATCCTCCTCGTGGAGCGCTCGATCCATGTGGGCGACATCGTCCAGGTGGGCGACATGTCGGGTCAGGTCCGCTCCATCGGCCTCCGCGCGAGCATGGTGCGAACGGGAGAGGGCGGCGACGTCATCGTCCCCAACGCTTTCCTCGCCGCCGAGCGGGTGACCAACTGGACACTCACCGACCGCATCCGCCGCGTGGATCTCCCCGTGCGGGTGGCGTACGGCGCGGATCCGGAGCGGGTACTCGCGCTGCTGCACGGCATCTGCGCCGATCACCCGGGCGTGCTGCGCGATCCCGTTCCGCTGATCTTCTTCGATCGCTTCGGCGACAGCGGCCTGCTCTTCCAGATCTACGCGTGGACGCCGCGGATTGAGGACACGCTCTCCCTCAAGAGCGCGCTGGGACTTGCCGTCCTTGCCGCCCTCCGCAACGAAGGGATCGAGATCCCGCTCGCCCAGACCGAGCTGCGCGTCCGGGACGGCGACGCCGGGGCGGTGCGCCAGCTCGCGCCGGCGCGGCGGTCGCCCGATCTGGGCGATCAGTCGTCGGGGAGCCCGCCGCCACCCGTGACCGGCTCCGCCCCGGAGGGATAGAATGTCGCCGTCTCGGCGGCGAGACGGAAGCGAAGGGATGTCAGGGGACGACTAAAGGACGGGAGGCAGCCATGAAGCCACGGATCGGAATGGCCGACGACATGCGGCGCGGCGTGGTGGAGATCCTCTCCACCCTGCTCGCCGACGAGTACGTGCTCTACACCAAGACCCGCAACTACCACTGGAACGTGGTGGGAATGCAGTTCAACGACCTCCACAAGTTCTTCGAGGCGCAGTACGAGGCCCTCGACGAGGTCATCGACGAGGTCGCCGAGCGCGCGCGCAGCCTGGGCGGCCGCGCCCTGGGCACGCTCGCCGAATTCTCCGAGCGCACCCGGCTCAAGGAAGAGCCGAAGAAGACGCCCGACGCCAAGCAGATGCTGGCCAATCTCCTCGCGGATCACGAGACGCTCGTCCGCGAGCTCCGGGCGGACGTCCAGACGGCCATGGACAAGTTCGGGGACGCCGGCACCAGCGACTTCCTGACCGGCCTCATGGAGAAGCACGAGAAGATGGCCTGGATGCTGCGCTCGTTCCTCCCGTAGAGCTCCCGGCGATTCCGTGCTCCGCTATCCGCTCCGGGCTAGCCGCGTGAGGGGGGCGCCGGTCAGGCGCGTGAGGATCCACTCGCGCCGGAACCGCGCGCCCAGCCGCTCGTAGAAGCCGATGGCCGGCCGGTTCCAGTCCAGCACCGCCCATTCCAGACGTCCGCAGCCGCGCCGCACCGCGATCCGGGCGAGCGCCGCCAGCAGCGTGCGCCCCGCGCCGCGCCCGCGCTCGTCCGGGAGCACGAAGAGATCCTCGAGGTAGAGCGTGGGCTTGGCGAGGAACGTGGAGAACGTGAAGAAGTAGAGGGCGAAACCTACCGGCCGGCCCCCGCGCCGAGCGATGATGGTCTCGAAGTACGGGCGCCGGCCGAAGCCGTGCCGGCGCACGCCCGCCGCGGTGGCCCGGCACTCGCGGCGGAGCCGCTCGTAGTCGGCGAGCCCGCGGATGAGGGCCAGGATGGTGTGCACGTCGCGCGCGGTGCCCGGCCGGATCGACAGCGCCGCACCCGGTCGGCGCAAGCGACGGGGACGGGCGCGCGCCGCCTTCGTTCGCGCCGCCGTCATCGTCCGCTCCAGTAGTGCCCGGGGTTGGGGCGCTTGGCGAGCCGGCGACGCAGGAGCTCGCGGCTGCGCTCGGTGTCGTTGGCGCGCAGCGCGGCCGCCAGGAGCGTGTCGTGGAACAGCTCGCGCTGGGCGTGGCTGCCGCCCACCTCCACGATGCGCGCCTCCACCGGCGCGATCCGCGATACCGCCTCCACGTGATCGCCCCGCGCGAAGGCATGCAGCCCCTCGAGCAGTGGCACCACCACCTCCGGCAGCGTCGCGTTGCGCGTCTTCTTGCCCCGCGCGCGCAGCCGCTCGAGCTGGACCTCGGCATTGGGCCAATCGCCCGCGGCGGCCAGCGCCATGCCCACGTGGAGATCGTGGAAGAGCAGCAGCGGCAGGTCCAGCCATCGCCGCGCCGCCGCTCCCAGGTGGCGCCAGCGCGCGGGATCGGACCGCTCGAAGAGATCCAGGCGCCAAGCCAGCGCTACCGAGTCCTGGAGGTCGGAGCCCACCGTGATGGGGATGCGCCCGAACACCGACGCGAAGAGCGCCACCGCGCGCTCGTACCGCCCCGCCGCCAGGTGCATCAGGGCGAGGTGCCATAGGAGATGGTTGCGGAAGTAGCCCAGATGGTCGCAGGGATGGATGCGCGGCGGCAGCGCCTCCACGCCGCGGTCGTTCTCACCCGTCTCGTACAGCACGTGCGCCACCGCGTGCACCGCCCACGCGTCCCGCGGGTTCGCGGCCACCGCGCGCTCGGCCAGCGGCATGGCCTCGCCGAAGCGGCCGTTCTCCTCCAGGCTGAAGGCGTGCAGGCCCTGCATGTAGGAATCCCCCTCGAACGCCCGCCGCGTCGACTCCGTCAGCTCGAGCATCTCCGCCGAGCGCCCCTGCCAGAAGTAGATGAAGTAGAGACGCTGCAGCAGCAGCATGTCCCGCGGGTGCTCGGCGAGCATCTCCTTGATGAGGGGAATGGCGTCGTTGCCGCGGCCGGCCACCCACAGGGCGAGGGCCTCCACGCCGCGGCGCTCGCGCGCGGTGAGTGCGGACGCCTTCGCCGCGGCCACCGCCCGCTCCATCTCGGCGCGGCCTTCGGGGATCTGCTCTTCTAGATAGCGCGTGACGGCTAACGCGGCGCGGCCCAGGGCGAAGCCGGGGTCCGCCGCCACCGCGGCCTCGAACGCGGCCACCGTGTCCGCGCCGAAGCCCAGGAGCGCTCGCACGCCGCGATCGTAGGCATCGGCGGCGGCGCGGGAGTCGGTGGTGAGCTCGAGACCATAGGCGTCACGGAGCACGGCGGCATCGTAGCAGAGCGCCGGTCGGCCTGTCGACGGGCCGGCCGCGGGCGGGCTACTCCTCCGCGGCGGGCACGATGAGCCAGAGGATCAGGTAGACGAGAATGCCCGGGAACGCGACCGAGGCAACGGAGGCGACGACGTAGAGGACGCGCACCAGGGTCGGATCCCAGCCCAGCCACTCCGCGATGCCGCCGCAGACCCCGGCGATCATGCGATGCCGACGGGAGCGCCGCAGCGGCCGCCGCACGTCCATCACCGCGCCTCCGCGAGGTGACGGCGGAGGAAGTCGATCGCGCGGCGCTCGGCCCAGGAGGGCCCGGGGCCGCGGCCCTCGAGGAAGCCGGCGTGCCCGCCCTGGGCGGGAAACACCGCCTCCAGCCAGGGCGAGCGCTCCACGTCCACCCGCGGGAGGCTCCGCGGGGGCACGAAGGGATCGTTCAGCGCGCCGATGAGCAGCGTGGGCCGGCGGATCTTGGGCAGATACGGCCCGCTGCTCGACTGCCGCCAGTAGTCCTCCTCGTCGGCGAAGCCGAAGATCGGCGCGGTGACGAAGCGGTCGTAGAGTCGGAACGTCCCCGCTCGGAGGGCCGATGGCACGTCCACCCGCCCGCCGTAGAGCGCCGCCTTCTGGCGGATCTTCGCCTTCATGGCCCGGAGGAAGTGGGCGGTATAGAGGACGCGGTTGAGCCCGCGGTCGAGGACGGCCGCGCAGGCGGCGAGATCGAAGGGGACGGAGATGGCGACAGCGGCGGCAACCTCCTCGGGCACGGCCTCGGCGCGCTCACCCAGCCACTTGAGCACGACGTTGCCGCCGAGCGACACGCCGGCGAGGCCGAGCCGCGCGCCCGGCGCCGCCGCGATGAGCCGCCGCAGAACCCAGTCCAGGTCGGAGGTCTCCCCCGAGTGATACAGGCGGCCGAGCCGGTTGAGCTCGCCGCTGCAGGAGCGGAAGTGCAGGACCACGCCGCGCCAGCCCGCCGACTCCACCAGCCCCATCAACCCCAGCGCGTAGTGGGATTCGGAGGACCCCTCGAGCCCATGGAGCACGACCACGCACGGCGCGCGCGGATCGGTGGCGGCGGTGGCCAGCCAGTCGAGATCGAGGAAGTCGCCGTCCGGCGTCTCCCAGCGCTCGCGCCGGAACACCGGCCGGCGCGGGCGCCGCCGCAGCGGGCCCCACAAACTTTGCAGGTGCCGCCCCCGCAGCCACCAGGGGGGCCGGTAGTCGGCGGGGGCGGCGGTCACGCGCGGAGACGCGCCGCTACTCCTGGCCCTCGAGAATGAGCTTCACGACCTGCGGCGCGATCTCGCGCGCCCGCTGGTCGAGCTGGGCCTCGGAGAGATTGGCGATGGGGTGCGGCATGGCGAGGAACTTGTACGCGGGGAGCCCCCACGACTGGGCCATGGCGCGGCCGGTGGACTGAAACACGTCGGTGACGATGGACGCAGCGGGGACGCCGTTCTTCTCGAACAGGATTCCGTCGAGCACACTGCCCGACGAGCACGACCCTCAGTCGCCGATGCCGGCGACGACGACGTCGACGGTGCGCTTGGCCTCCTCGAGGATCTCGGCGTGGGCGGGCACGCTGGCGTTGTGCTTGCGCCACATCTTGCAATCAGCGGCGCCGTATTCGTTGATCAGGAGCTCACCGATGCGGTGCAGGAGCCGGTCCGAGTTGAACTTGGTGTTCTCGACGAGGCCGACGCGCTTGCCCTTCAGCGAGTCGGGCCGCGGCACGTAGGTCAGGGGCTGCTGCCGCGGTTCGACGGTGGGATCGAGGATCTCGATGGGTGCCATCATACCCTCCTGTCCTGGATGACCTTCGTCACTGCCTGCGACGAGCGCCGCCCGCCGGCCCACCCGGGGATGTAGGACGAGAAGGCGCCCGCGCGCCCCCCCGCCGCAACGACCAGGAGGTCGTCCTGTTGCGCGAGAAGGGGCCTCATGGTGGTCTCGTCCTGCGCCGTCACCGCGCCCGCCATCCGCTCCATACGTTTGATGTGGGCCACGCTGTTCTGGGTGTTCTCGAACACGTATTTCTGGATGTCGGCCTTCGACCAGCCGCCGTTGGCGATGGTTCGCATGTGCTCGCCCGCCAGCACCAGCACGTACTGTGGCTGCCCGCCCGTACTGTTGTGGTGGCGCATGTCGTCGCACACGCTGCGAAGCACGCCCTCCGGCGTGCTCGAGAGCTGGTTGTACCACTGACGCGGGCCTTCCGCCGGCATCACCGTGACCACGCTCTGCTCGGCCCTGAACCCGCGCTGCACGTGGAGGGGAATCCACGGGCTCTCGGCCTCGTTCTCGGCGATCACGTAGCTGTACTTGCCGGGATGGCCGAGGGTGCCGCGATCGAGCAGACCCGGCAGGGTCCCGATGACGTTTCGCATGACGAGACGCACCGCGCGGCCGATGGTGGCGTTGGCGCGCCAGCCGGGGCCGAAGAGGTTGTCCTCGCAGTTGATCTCAAGCCGACGGGCGATGGGGCCGTTGACGATGACGAGGGGGCCGGCGCCGCCCGTCGATGTGGCCGGGCCATGATAGGCCCACAGCGGATCGGAGATCGCCTCCACCGCCGCCACCACCACCGGCATGTATTCGGGCAGACACCCCGCCATCACCGCGTTGATCGCCACCTTCTCCGCCGTCACCGCGACCTGGCGATTGGTGATGAACGCGAGCTGCGCGTCTGGCGCGAGGCCGACAGCGTCGAGCATGCGCTGCACCGCCGCTTCCGTCGGCGGCACCACCGGCAGCCCGTCCGTCCAGCCGCGCTCGTAGCAGAGGTCCATGGCCTGGCCAAGGTCCGCGACGACGTGGCGCTTGGAGGCAAGGGTCATTGTCATGGGCGGTAGTATACCCGAAGATGCGAGCGATGGTCGACGCGGGGGCGCCGCACGTCGTGATCGTTGGCGGCGGCTTCGCCGGCCTCAACGCCGCGCGCCGGCTCGCCCGCCGCCGCGTGCGCGTCACGCTGGTGGATCGGCGCAACCATCACCTCTTCCAGCCGCTTCTCTATCAGGTGGCGAGCGCCGTCCTCTCGCCGGCCGACATCGCGATGCCGCTCCGCTCCATTCTGCGAGACGCGCCGCGCGTGCGCGTGCTCCTCGCCGAGGCGCAGGCGGTGGAGCCGGCGGGCCGGCGCGTGATCCTCGACGCGGGCGGCGCCCTTCCCTACGACGCGCTCATCGTGGCCGCCGGCGCACGCCACTCGTACTTCGGCCACGACGACTGGGAGGCCCTCGCACCCGGGCTCAAAACGCTGGAGGACGCGCTGGAGATCCGGCGACGGCTTCTCCTCGCGTTCGAGGCGGCGGAGCGCGCGGAGGACGGCGCCGAGCGCGCCGCGCTGCTCACCTTCGTGGTCGTGGGGGGCGGGCCCACCGGCGTGGAGCTGGCCGGCGCCTTCGCGGAGATCGCGCGCTACACCATCGCCCGGGACTTCCGCGCCATCGATCCGACGCACGCGCGGGTGATCCTCATCGAAGCCGGGCCCCGGCTCCTCGCGAGCTTCCCCGCCGATCTCGCAGCCGCGGCGGCGCGGAGCCTCGCCCGGCTCGGGGTTGAGGTCCACACGGGCGCGCAGGTCACGCGCATCACGCCCGACGCGGTGTGGGTCGGCGGCGAGCAGATCCGCTCGCGCGCGGTAGTGTGGGCGGCGGGCGTGGCGGGCGCCGCCCTCGGCCGCTCGCTGGGCGTACCCACGGACCGGGCCGGGCGGGTCACGGTGCAGCCGGATCTGTCCGTGCCTGAGCATCCCGAGATCTTCGTGGCGGGGGACCTCGCCGCGTTTCCCCTCCCAGGCGGCGGGGTGCTGCCCGGACTGGCGCCGGTGGCGATGCAGCAGGGTCGCGCCGCCGCCGACAATGCCTGGCGCCGGCTGCGCGGCGAGCCGACGCTGCCCTTCCGCTATCGCGACCGCGGCAGCATGGCCACCATCGGCCGCGCCGCCGCGGTGGCCGTCATCGGCCGTCTCCACCTCTCGGGCCTGCCCGCGTGGCTCGCCTGGCTCGGCGTCCATATCGTGTATCTCATCGGGTTCCGCAACCGATTCCTCGTGCTCGTTCAATGGGCATGGGCCTATCTCACGTGGCAGCGGGGCGCCCGCCTCATCACGGGGCCTTGGCGCGGCCGCGACTAGGCGCGCGCACGGGGTACACTGGGAAGGAGACCGGACCCGATGCCGCTCGTCGCCTATTTCTCCATGGAGTATGGACTGCACGAGGAGTTTCCCTCGTACGCGGGCGGCCTCGGGGTCCTCGCCGGCGACTTCATGAAGTCCGCGGGCGATCTCGGCCTGCCCGTGGTGGGCGTCGGGCTCCGCTGGGCCGAGGGCTATACCGCGCAGCGCATCGGCGCCGACGGCTACCCGGTCGACAAGTGGCACGAGCACCGGCCCGACTTCCTCACCGACACCGGCACGCGCGTCCGCGTTCGCGTCGCGCGGCGTGAGGTCGAGTGTCGCGTGTGGCGCGTGGGCCGATATCAGATCGCGCCCCTTTTCCTCCTCGAGCCCACCGACCCGCGCGACCTCTGGATCACCCGCCGCCTCTACGACACGCGCCCAGACTGCCGCATCGCGCAGGAGATGCTGCTGGGGATCGGAGGGGTGCGCGCGCTGCAGGCCATGCATCAACCGGTGGAGCTCTACCACTTCAACGAAGGGCACGCCGTCTTCGCGGGCCTCGAGCTCATCGCCGACCGCATGGAGGCGGGTGTGGAGTTCGAGGCGGCGCGGCATGCCGTTCGCTCCTCCATCGTGTTCACCACGCACACGCCCGTGCCCGCGGGCAACGAGACGCACGCGCTCGCCGACCTTCGCCGGCTCGGTGCCGACTGCGACCTGCTGCCCGGGGAGCTCGCCGCCATCGGCGGCGAGCCGTTCAACATGACGGTGGCGGGGCTGCGCCTCGCCCACCGCGCGAACGCGGTGGCGCAGCTCCACGGGGAGACCGCGCGCGCGATGTGGGCGGGCGTGGAGGGCGCCGCGCCCATCGTCGCCATCACCAACGGCGTCCACGCGGGCACCTGGCAAGATCCGCGCGTGCCCGCCGCCCTCGCGAGCGACGGCGCCCTCCGCGCCACCCGCCGCGAGCTGAAGGACGAGCTGCTCGCCGAGGTGGAGCGCCGCACCGGCACGCGCCTGGATCCCGAGGCGCTCACCATCGGCTTCGCCCGGCGCGCCGCCACCTACAAGCGGCCGGACCTCCTTCTGCGCGATCCGGCGCGGCTCGCCCCCCTCCTCAAGGATCACCGGGTCCAGCTGCTGTTCGCGGGAAAGGCGCACCCCGCCGATGGCGAGGGCAAGGCGGTGATCGCGCTCCTCGTGGAAACCATCCGGCAGTGGCCCGAGTCCATCGTCTTTCTCGAGAACTACGACATGGGGCTGGGTCGCCTGCTCACGCGGGGCTGCGACGTGTGGCTCAATAACCCGCGGCGGCCGCTGGAAGCGTCGGGCACGTCTGGCATGAAGGCGGCGATGAACGGGGGGCTCAACCTCTCGGTGCTCGACGGCTGGTGGCCGGAGGGCTGCGTGCCCGGCGTGACCGGCTGGCCCATCGGGGACGGGACGGAGCCGCCCGACCCGGACGCGCGCGACCTCGCCGCGCTCTACGACACGCTGGAGGACGAGGTGCTGCCCGCCTGGGCCGATCCCGCGCGGTGGACGCGCATGATGCGCGCCGCCATCACCATGGGCGTGGAGAAGTTCTCCTCCGACCGGATGGTGCGCGAGTACTTCGCCCGGCTCTACACGGCCTGACTACTTCGCCTTCGCGATCTCGTCCTCGAGCTCTTTCGCCATGCCCTTGTGCAGGGGCTTCAGGCGCTCCAGGACCTTCCGGGCGTCGTCGAGACGTCCCATCTTCACGTAGGCCTCGCCCAGGTACTCGAGGGCTTCGGGAAAACGCGGCTTGAGGCGCAGCGCCTCGTCATAGGCCTTGACCGATTCGGGATAGTTCCCCAAGTGGCGGTAGGCATAGCCCAGCTCGTTCCACGCCTCCGCGTAGTCCGGCTTGAGGTCCACCGCCTTGCGGAAGGACGCGCCGGCCACCGACCACTCCTTGGCTCGCTTGGCCCGCATCCCCTTGGCGTATTCGTCCTCCGCCGGGGTGGTGACCGTCGCGGACGGGCGCGGAGAGACGGACTCGTTGGCCGTCGCCTCGATGGGCACGGCGAGGGCGGCGGCGAGGATCAGCGCGGCCAGCACCTTCATCGAATGTCCTCCCTTGTGGCGCCGGGATCGTCCCCGGCTCCGCCATGATACCCCCGCGCAGCGGGCGCCGCCGCCGCGATGAGCGCGGCCGCCGCGCAGACCGCCCCCGCGACCAAGAAAGCCACCGCGAAGGCATCCATCCAGCCCCGCGACCGCTCGAGGGCGCCGAAGACGGCCCCGGTCGCCTGCACGCCGCCCACCACACCGAGCGTGCGGCTCATGAAGGCGAGCCCACCGGCCGCGCCCTGACGCGCCGGCGGAAACGATGCCATGATGCGGGCGAGGTTCGGCACCTGGAAGAGCCCGAGCCCCGCCCCCACCAGGCCGAGGCCCGCGCCCACCAGGGCCCACGCGGTATCGCCGCGGAAGCCGCTGATGGCGAAGAGACCGGCCGCTTCCAGCGCGAGGCCCAGCGTCATGGGCGCCCGCGGGCCCACGCGGTCCGTCAGCCGCCCCGCCAGCGGCGCCAGCGCGGCGGTGCCCAGCGGCGTGAGCATGAAGAAGAGCCCGCCGAGGGCGGGCGCCAGGCCGAGGACCTCCACGAGATAGAAGGGCACGAGCAGCCACACCGCGAACTGCGCCCAGTTGGCGAGCGCGGCGAGGCCGAGCGCGCTCAGCACGGAGGCGCGCAGCCACTCCGCCCGCGGCGGCAGCCGCCACGCGCCCACGCGCCGGCCGGCGGGCAAGCCCAGGGCGGCGGCCAGACCCAGCGCCGTCGCCAGCGGCGCGCGATAGACGAACACCGCGCGCCAGCCGAAGCGCTCGACGAGCGCCCCGCCGATCAGGGGACCCACGGTGAGCCCCACGCCGAGCCCGAGCGCGAGGCGGCCGAGGCCGCGGCCGTGACGCTCGCGCGGGAGCGACAGGGTGACCAGCGCGGGCGCGGTGCCGTAGACCAGACCGCCGCCCACGCCCTGGAGCACGCGGGTGGCGAGCAGCGCGCCGAACGAGTCCACCGCGAGATAGGTGAAGAAGGCGGCGGCGGACACGCCCAGGCCCACCACGAACACCGGCGTCGGCCCCAGGCGATCCGCGAGAAGGCCCGCGGCGAACGAGGTGAGCGCGTAGGTGAGGACATAGGACACGATGACCCAGCGGATTGCCACCGGCCCTACCCCGAAGGCCGACGCCATCGCGGGAAAGGCGATGTTCACGGAGGAGTCGAGCGACACGACGAGCGCGCCAAGCGCGGCGAGGGCGACGGACACCAGAGTATACTAGCCGCGCTCTTCAGCGCCGCGCGGAGGAATTCCCGCATGCGAACGCCGGATGAGCGAGCGGACTTTCCTCCGCGTCATCGAAGGTCGGCCCGTGCTCTTCGGACTGCCGATGCTGCGGTGGCCGGTCCGTTGACCATGAGCGACAGATCGCGGTAGAACAGGGGCCCATGACCGCGTCCCTCGCCCCCGGCCAGTCCCCCGGAGGGCCGCAGCGTAGGCACCATGAGAAGATCGCGGAGGGGCGCCACGAGCGGTTCATCATCGGCAACCTGGCGCGCTTCCTCGAACGCGCGATGCAGAAGGCCCGGCCCACCGGCTAAGGAGATCCCGATGCCCATCCAGATCAACACGAGCATCAAGGGCAAGGAGTACGTGCCCTACGTCGTCCACGTGGAACGGGCCAAGATCAAGGACTTCGCCCGCGCCATCGGCGACCTCAACCCCTTCTACCTCGACGACCAGGTGGGACGCGCCTCCCCGTGGGGCGACATCATCGCGCCGCCCACCTTCGCCATCACGTTTCGGGATGAGCGAAACGACACCGCTTCATTCCTGAAAGACCTCGGCACCGACATCTCGCGCATCCTCCACGGCGAGCAGGAATTCGAGCACATGAAACCGATTCGCCCCGGCGACACCCTCCTCTGCCGCGGCAAGATCACCGACATCTACGAGAAGTCTGGCCGCTCCGGCCCCATGGCCTTCGTGGTCCGGGAGACGACCGTCACCGACGCCGACAACGACGTGGTCGCCAAGGTCCGCGGCATCACCGTGATCCGCCTGTGAGGACGCCATGAAATACGCCAAGGTCTACTTCGAGGACGTGGAGATCGGCGGCGAGATGCCGCCGCTGGTGAAGGGCCCCATCGAACAGATCCAGCTCACCCGCTACGCGGGGGCCTCCGGCGACTTCAACCCCATCCACCAGGATGCCGCCTTCGCCAAGGCCGCCGGCATGGGCGACGTGTTCGGGCACGGCATGCTCTCGATGGGCTTCGTCACCCAGTCGGTGACGGACTGGCTGGGCGCGGGCACCGTGGCGAAGATCGGGGTGCGCTTCGCAGGGCTGGTCCGGCTCGGCGACGTCATCACCTGCCGGGGCAAGATCGTGGCCAAGCGTCCCGCCAAGGAGCCCGGCCGCGGGGCGGGCCAGGTGGACGTCGAGCTGTGGGCCGAGAATCAGAAGGGTGAGAAGGTCATCACTGGCCGCGCCACCGGCTCCTTGCTGTCCCGCGAGGACGGCTAGGCGATGGATGAGCAGGCGGTGAGCTAGCGACCGAGGAAGTCTCTCAAGGCTTCCTCGGTGGACGGGAACGCGAGCTCGTCCCAGGGGATCTTCGCCGGCGCCACCCACTCCACGCAGTCGTTCTCGGAACAGGTGGCGAGGGTGCCGCCGGTGACGGCGGCCTGGTACACGACGATCACGATGGGAGAGCTGGGGTACGAGTAGACGCCCACGAGGCCGCGCAGCGCCACGCGCAGGCCCGTCTCCTCCCACGTCTCGCGCACCGCCGCCGCCTCCACCGGCTCGCCCCAGTCCACGAAGCCGCCCGGGAACGTCCACTTGCCGCGGGCGGGATTGATGGACCGCCGGGTCAGGAGGATCTGCCCGTCCGCTTCCGGGATGGTGCCCGCGACCACCTTGTGGTTCAGGTAGAAGACGAACTCGCACCGCGTGCACACCGGCTCGATCTTGCCCTCGGGAGGAAGCGGCCGGCGGGCGAGAGCGCCGCCGCAGAGGGGACAGAAGCGGACGCCGTCCGGGGTGAGCTGACGCAGCGACTCGTTGACGCTCATCCGGGCGCCAGCATACCATCACACAACTCGCGATGAAGTGGATTGCCTCCAAAGCGGGCTTCGACGAGGTGTTCGCGCGCGGAAGCGCACCGCGGGCCCACTACGCCGCGCTCCTGTCCATCCTCGAGTCGTTCACCCTCGAGGACGTCGCGCGGCGCGAGCGGCTGCAGCGGCTCGCCCTCATCAACCAGGGCATCACCTTCACCATCCACGGCGAGAAGGAGGGGCTCGAGCGCATCTTCCCCTTCGATTTCGTGCCCCGCATCATTCCCGCCGGCGAGTGGAAGCAGCTTCAGGACGGCCTCGTCCAGCGCATCACCGCCCTCAATCTGTTCCTGCTCGACATCTACCAGGAGCAGAAGTGCCTGCGCGACAAGGTGATCCCCGCCGAGCTGGTGCTGTCCCGGCGAGAGTACAAGCGCGAGCTGCGCGGCGTGGTGCCGCCGCGGAAGATCTTCACTCACGTGGTGGGCACCGACATCATCCGCGACGGCGAGGGCCGCTACCTGGTCCTCGAGGACAATTGCCGGGTGCCGAGCGGCGTGTCCTACGTGCTCGAGAACCGCACCCTCCTCAACCGGGTCTTCCCGGAGTTCTTCGCCTCGTACCCCGTGCGCCCCATCAACGACTACCCGAGCCTGCTCCTCGACACCCTCCTCCACGCCGCGCCGCGGGCGAGCGAGAGCCCGGTCACGGTGGTGCTATCCCCCGGCATCCACAACTCGGCCTACTTCGAGCACTCGTTCCTCGCCCGCGAGATGGGCGTGACCCTCGTGGAGGGCCGCGACCTCCTCGTCGAGGGCAACCGGGTCTTCATGCGCCGCACCCACGGCAAGCGCCAGGTCGACGTCATCTACAGGCGAGTCGACGACGAGTTCCTCGATCCCCTCACCTTCCGTCGCGACAGCCTGCTGGGCGTGCCCGGCCTGCTCAACGTCTACCGCGACGGCAACGTCGTGCTCGCCAATGCGCCCGGCGCGGGCGTGGCGGACGACAAGAGCGTCTACGCCTTCATGCCCGCCCTCATCAAGTACTACCTCGATGAGGAGCCTCTCCTGCCTCAGGTCCCGACCTATCTCGGCTTCCGGAAGGACGACCTCCGCCACATCACCGAGCACGCCGACACCCTCGTGATCAAGACCACCGGCGACGCGGGCGGCTACGGGATGCTGATGGGCCCCTTCGCCGCGAAGAAGGAGATCGAGGCCTATCTCGGCCAGGTCCGGAAGAACCCCGGCAACTACATCGCGCAGCCGCTCGTGGACCTCTCCTCGCACCCGACCCACGTGGAGGGCCGCTTCGAGCCGCGGCGCATCGACCTCCGCCCGTTCATGCTCTACGGGGATCGCATCCGCGTGCTGCCGGGCGGCCTCACCCGTGTCGCGCTGCGGCCGGGCTCCTACGTCGTCAACTCGTCCCAGGGCGGCGGCAGCAAGGACACGTGGGTGCTGGCCACGCGCGAGCCATGATCCTCTCCCGCGTCGCCGACGGCCTCTACTGGATGGGGCGCTACCTCGAGCGCGCCGAGAACACCACGCGGCTGCTCCTCGTCACCGAGGAGATGTCCACCGAGGTTCACGGCCTTGACGAGGAGCTCGCTCGGGCGGAGTGGCGCGAACTCGCCGAGATCTTCCCCGGCCCGCCCCTGCCCGAGCGAGCGACCCGCCACGTGGGCGGCCTCGCCGCCGCGACGCTCCAGGCGCTCACCCTCGCCCCCGGGCATCCGAACTCCGTGCACTTCTCCCTCAAGCGCGCCCGCGACAATGCCCGCACCGTGCGCGAGGCCTTGAGCGTGGAAGTCTTCGTGAACCTCAACGAGACCTATCAGGACCTGGAGGCGCAGGCGGGGCGGCGCCTGTCGGACACCCCCGCCTTCCGCAGCGCGCTCAGCGGCGCGCACCGCGGGATCCTCTCCACCGTGGGCGCGATCGAGCACACCCTCACCCGCGATCCCGGCTGGCTCTTCCTGCGGCTGGGCGAGTCGACCGAGCGCCTGTTCCGCGCGGCCACCGTGCTCCGAATCAAGCTGCCCGGCCTCGTCGCCCCCGTGCCGAAAGTGGACCTGCCGCTGTTGCACACGCGCTGGCGGGCCCTGCTCCGGGGGCTCTCGTCGCTGGAGAACTTCCGCCAGTCCTACGGCGCGCGGCTCGAGCCGCTGGACGTGCTGCACTTCCTGCTCTTCGATCCCCACGCGCCCCGGTCGCTGCGCTTCGGCACCAGCGCCGTCAAGGAGGTCCTCGATCGGCTCTCGGCGGCGGAGCAGCCGAGCGCGCCCGCGCGCCTCATGGGGCGGCTCGCCGCCGAGCTCACGTATCGCGGCGACGAGGTCATCCGGCGCGGCGAGTACCTGGCCTTCCTCGACTCCGTGCTCGACGAGGTCGCCAAGACCCACGACGCCCTGTCCACCTTGTACTTCGGGAGCTGAGCGCCATGTTCATCGAGGTCGAGCACCGCTTCTCCTTCGACTATGACGCCTTCGTGCGGGAGTCGTTCATCGAGCTGCGCATGCAACCCAAGACCACCCCGCACCAGACCCTGCACTCCTTCGTGCTCGCGGTGGGGCCGCCCACCACGCTGTCGCGCTATCGCGACTGGAACGACAACCTCGTCCACCACTTCACGGTCACGTCGTTCCACGACCGCATCGCGGTGGCGGGGCGCTCGCTCGTCGCCACCCACTCCACCGCGCCGCCCCTCGGCGAGGTCGTGGATCGCTTGCCTCTCGAGGGGCTCCCCTATCCCCTGTGGGACTTCCTCCAGCTCGGGGGCCCCATCCGCGCGGGCGCCGCGCTCCGCAAGTTCAGCCAGTCCATTCCAGAGACGGCGAACGCGTCGTCGCTCGGCGAGCACGTGCGGGCGGTGGGCCGGCACGTCCACGGAGAGTTCGAGTTCCGGAAGCACGTCACCCGCGTCGACTCCACCACCGACGACTTCCTCGGCATCGGCGCCGGGGTGTGTCAGGACTTCACGCACCTCACCCTGGGGCTCCTCCGGCTGCGCGGGGTGCCGTGCCGCTACGTGAGCGGCTATCTGCATCTGGAGCCCGCGGGCGACGAGGTCGCGCAGAGCCATGCCTGGATTGAGTTCTTCTCGCCCACCCGCGGCTGGATCCCGTTCGATCCCACTCACGATCGCGAGATCGACGAGCACTACGTGACGGTGGGGCACGGCCGGCACTACGAGGACGTCCCGCCCAACAAGGGCATCTTCCGCGGCAACGCCCGCGAGACGCTCACCGCCGAGGTCTACACGCGGGTGTCCGCGCACAAGGACGTCTCCACCCTCCGCGAGGAGATCGAGGCCATCGACCTGCCGGTGTTCCAGGAGATTCCCGACCGGTCCCGTCTCTCAAGGGGCGTCGCGACCGACGACGCCATCGTCCAGCAGCAGCAACAGCAGCAACAGGGGCCCTCATGCGAATAAGCCGAGCCCGGCTGGCCGCGAGCATGGATGCGCTGGGACGCATCGGCGAGACGCCCCGGGGCGGGCTCACGCGCCTGGCCCTGACCGACGAGGACCGGCGCGGGCGTGACCTCCTCGTCGGCTGGATGCGGGAGGCCGGGCTCAACGTGACGGTGGATCAGATGGGCAACATCTTCGGGCTCCGGGCGGGAACGGAAGCGCTGCCCCCCGTCCTCATGGGCTCGCACGCCGACTCGGTGCCGACAGGAGGCAAGTACGACGGCCAGCTCGGCGTGCTGTGCGCGCTGGAGGTCATTCGCACCCTGGCGGCGGCCGCCGCGCGCACGCGCCACCCCGTGGGCATGGTGATCTTCACCAACGAGGAGGGCGCGCGCTTCCAGCCCGCCATGATCGGCTCCGGCGTGCTCGCCGGCAAGATCGCGCTGGAGGACGCCTACAACGCGCGCGACCGCGACGGCACGCGCCTCGGCGACGAGCTGGAGCGCATCGGCTACCTCGGGCCGGAGCCGTGCGTGCCCCGCCCCGCGCGCGCCTATCTGGAGCTGCACATCGAGCAGGGCCCCCTCCTCGAGGAGGAGGGCCTGCCGGTCGGAGTGGTGGACGGCATCGTGGCCATCGCGTGGTCCCGCCTCACCCTCACCGGCGTGCAGGATCATGCCGGCCCCACCCCGATGCGGATCCGCCACGACGCCCTCGTGGCCGCCGCCGAGGTCGTCCGCGCGGTGCGGGAGATTCCCCGGCGCATCGGCGGCGACCTGGTAACGACGGTCGGACGTCTCGACGTGACCCCGAACATCCCCAACGCGATCCCCGGCCGGGTGAGCCTCTCGGTGGACATGCGCGATTCCGACGAGGCCACCCTCACGCGCGCCCTCGGCATGCTCGACCGCGTGGTCAAGGACGCCGCCCGTCGCGAAGGGGTGGCGTCCGCTGTGGAGCACTACTGGCGTGTGCCCCGCACCGAGTTCGACCCGGGCGTGGTCGGCGCCGTCGAGCAGGCCGCCCGCGCGCTCGGCTGCGGCCACCGCCGCATTCTCTCCGGCGCGGGGCACGACGCCCAGTACATGGCGGCGGTCTGTCCCACCGGGATGGTCTTCGTGCCGTCACGAGGCGGCCGCAGCCACTGCGAGGAAGAGTTCACCGCGCTCGACGACATCGAGCACGGCGCCAACACGCTGCTGCTCGCGGCGGCCGAGCTGGCGGGCGCGACCGCCTGAGCGGGGCCCGCGTCAGGCCGGGCGGGCGGCGCGCTCGGCGTGATGCGCCGGCGGCAGCCGCAGGCGCGCCACCACCGGCAGGTGGTCGGAGGCGACCCGCGCGAGCCGGCTCCGGTGGACGCGAAAGCCCTCGCCGTGCAAGGTGCGATCCCAGTAGATCCGGTCGAGCGGGAACAGTGGCAACGGGGCGGGATGGGTGCGCCGGATGCGCGGCCCCGCCAGCTCGCGCCGCAGCGTGCGCCCCACCGCGCCCGGGAACCACTCGTTCAGGTCTCCCACCACCACCCGCGAGCCGCGAAGCGCCTCGTGGAGGACATGCTCCCGCACGAGCAGCTCCACCTGGGCCGCCCGTTCCCGCACCCGCAGGCCGAAGTGCACGTTGAACAGGTGGACGAGGTGCCCCGACAGCTCCACGTCCACGCGGAGGCCTCCGCGCGGCTCCCGCTCGAAGCGGGTGAGGTCGAAGGTCCGCGCGTCGTGAGCGGGGTGGCGCGTGAGAATGACGTTACCGTAGGGGCCCTGCGGCCGCTCCACCGTCACCCCCATGAACATGTCCATGCCGAGCCGGCTCGCGAGCGCCTCTGCCTGCGGCCGGAAGGCCTCCTGCACGCCGACGAGGTCGGCCTCGAGCTCCTCGAGGACCCCCGCGATGCGGCCGAGGTCGACCCGCCCGTCCAGCCCCTGGCACTTGTGAATGTTGTACGACGCGACGGTCAACACCGATCGGAGTGACTCGCTCATGCGCCCGCACCGTCCGCGTAGGCGGCGAAGTGCGGATAGAGCTGCACGGGATGCGTGAGCGGCGCCGACGGCAGCGGCACGTTCGGCGGGTGGAGGATGAAGGTGTGGAGCTCGTGTTCCGACGGCCCCGCGTGCGCGCCGTGCTCGGGCACGAAGGACGTGTCGCCCGCGGCGGCCTCGATGCCGTAGAGCACGAGATCGCCCGCGCTCGGCATCGCCATCAGCTCTCGAAGTCCTTGCAAGACGACCTCCCGGTCCGCTCGTCCCTCGAAGAGACCGTCCGTCGGTCCTCGGTCGAGCATGTACCGTCTTCCACGATACCAGCACACCGCCCCCGCGCGCGAACGAACGAGTACGAGACCGATGCCGGGGTGGCGGGAGAGGGTGCCGGCGACCCCCGGGTACCGGGACTCCAGATCCTCGGCGAGGACGGGTTCCGGGTGGTCCGTGAAGTAGACGAACGCGTTCGGCCCCGCCGGCACAACGCGGATCCCCTCCTTCCCCCCCGCCGTCCGGGGGGACCAGATCCAGCGGGTGAAGTCCTGCTCCAGGTAGTTGACGAAGCGCTGGATCGCCCCCGCCGCGCGCAGCGCGCGCACGCCCGCCCACTGGCGCCGCAGGGTCGTGGCGGGCGCGTGGGAGCCGGCCGACCGCGCGTCGCCGAGAAGGGCCGCGCGCACCACCGTCTCGATGCTCGCCCCCCCGGAGACCTCGGTGAACAGGCGCGTGAGCGCCTGGCCGTGGTCCGAGAGCACATAGAGGTCCACCCCCGGGTCGGGCAGGCGCCGCACGATGCGCGCGAGCTGGTTAATGGAGCTATCGACCCGCCGGAGCGCCCGGAGGGCGTTGCGGCTGGCGGGGCCGAACCCATGCGCGTAGACGTCGTACTCCATGAAGTTGACATAGATGGCGGGCACGCCTCGATAGAGGGAGACCGAGGTCGCGAGGGTGAGGAACTGCCGGGCCCAGATCGACGAGCCGACCTTGAAGAGGATCCACCGCGCTCCCGGCTCGGGCGCCGCCGTGCCGGTCATGAAGCGGCCGAGGGCTCGGCCCAGCTCGAGGAGGGTGAGCGCGCTGCACTTGACGATCACCCACGCGAGGAGGACGGCCGACAGGGGCGCGCGGAGCATCGCCCACCCGGCGCGCGTCGGCTTCAGCAGGACGGCGAGGTTCCAGAGATTGTCGACGGCCTCGCCGCCGAAGATGCAGCCGTACACCGCGCCACCGCGCATGATGCCCCGGCGGCCGCGCGCGTGCTGCTCCTCGATGAGGGCGGCCATGCCGGGACGCGGGAAGTACCGGTCCTCGCCCGCCCGCTTGTCGTAGTAGTGAAAGCCCGGGATGTCCGGGTACACGCCATACATGATGGCTGCCTGAAAGGCGGGCGTGGAGCTAGGCAGGCCTACCGACATGGGCCGCTTGAGAAGCCGGCCGGAGGCGAGGAGCCGGGCCAGCGCGGGCGCGCGGCCCGTGGACAGCGCGAGCTCCAGTACCGCGCGCGACAGCCCGTCGATCTGGATGATGAGGAAGCGCCGCGGTCGAGGCGGCGCCGTCGGGTGCAGGCGCGCCCACCGGGCGAGAGCATCGAGCGCGCCCTGCGCCCTGAGCACGATGGCGTCGAGGGCCATGTCCTTGCTATCTTAACCCGCATGAGCGAAGCCCCCGCGGGCGCGCCGCATCCCACCGTCGGCGCCGTTCGCCGCTTCGTCGAGGCCGAGGTGGTGCCGGTGGCCCTTGCCCTCGAGCATGCCGACGAGTACCCGCATGCCCTCGTGGAGCGGATGCGCGAGCTGGGACTGTTCGGCGCGCTCGTTCCCCAGGCGTACGGAGGGCTCGGGCTCGGCGTGGCGGTGTATGCGTGCGTCATCGAGGAGCTCTGCCGGGGCTGGATGTCGCTCGCCGGCGTCATCAACAGCCACACCATGGCCGCTCTCATCGTGCTCCAGCACGGCACCGACGAGCAGCGGCAGCGTCTTCTCCCCCGCTTCGCCGGTGGCACGGCGCGGGGCGGGCTCTGCTTGACCGAGCCCCACGCCGGCTCGGACGTGCAGGCCATCCAGACGGTGGCGCGCCGCGAGGGCGACCACTACCTGATCACCGGCTCGAAGATGTTCGTCACCAATGGCCGCGAGGGCAATACGTTCGCGCTGCTCGCCCGCACGGACACCGCCGCGGACCCGCCGCATCGGGGAATGTCCTGCTTCATCGTGGAAAAGGGCGCGCCGGGTCTGGACGTGGTGAAATCCATCGCCAAGCTCGGCTACAAGGGCGTCGACACCGCCGAGCTGGTCCTCGACCGATTTCCCGTTCCCGCCGCGAACCTCGTGGGGGGCGTCGAGGGGCGCGGCTTCCGCCAGGTGATGTCGGGCCTCGAGACCGGACGCATCAACATCGCGGCGCGCGCGGTGGGCGTGGCCCAGGCCGCCCTAGAGGAGGCTGCCGCGGCCGCCCGCCAGGACGCCGCCGAGTCCGCGCTGGGCGCGCTCGCGGGCATCGCGACGCGCGTGGAGGCGGCGCGCCTTCTCACCCGCTGGGCCGCGGGCATGAAGGACCGCGCCGAGCGCTGTGACCTCGAGGCCGGCATGGCCAAGCTCTATGCCTCGGAGGCCGCCCAGGAGGCAGCGGTGGAGCTGGTCCGTCTATCCGGCCGGCGCGGCCAGCTGGCCGACTCGCCCATCGAGCGGCTCTACCGTGATACCCCGCTCATGATCATCGGCGAGGGTGCCAACGAGATCCAGCGAATCCTCATCGCTCGTCAGCTACTCGAGCGATACGGCGATGGTTTTGCCTCCTCTCTCTCTCCGGACTCCGGGTCCGACGACCGGCGGCAGCTGGTGCAGGCCGTTCGCCAGTTCGTCCAGAAGGACGTGGTCCCGCTCGCCCAGGAAGAGGACGCCGCGGGCCGCTATCCGGCCCGACTCGTGACGCGGCTGGCCGAGCTCGGAGTCTGGGGCGCCGTCATTCCCGCGGAGTACGGCGGGCTCGATCTCGACCTCGTCACCGCCGCCATGATGGTGGAGGAAGTGGCACGCGGATGGGGGATGCTGGGTGCGCTCCTTGCCTCGCACCTTGCCGTCGCCGACGCGATCGCGCGGCATGGCACACCGGCGGCGCGAGATCGGCTGCTCCCCGCCATGGCCAGCGCCGAGCGGCTAGGCTGCGTGGCTCTCGGCAGTCACGCGCCCATACGTCGGACCGGGGGCGGCTGGGGGCTCCTGGGCGGCGCGCCGTTCACCGCGGGAGCGGCCCACGCGGGGGTGCTCGTGATCGTCGGCGACCTCGAGGGCCGGCGCGCCGCCTTCCTGGCCGAAGCGGGCGCCCCGGGGCTCGAGGTGGGATCGGCGGCGACGACCCTCGGCTTTCACGGGCTCGGGGTCGCCGACATCGCCTTCGCGCATCTGCGCCTGCCCCACGAGGCCCGGCTGGGTCACGACGACGGAGCTGCCGCCGAGACGGCCGCCGCGGTGGAGAGCATGCTCCGGCTGGGCGAGGCGGCGGTGGCGGTGGGGCTGGGCGAGGCGGCCCTGGAGTCCGCGCTCCGCTACGCGCAGCAGCGTCACACCTTCGGCCGGCCCATCGCGCAGCATCAGGCGATTCAGCTCAAGCTGGCCGATATGGCCACGCGGGTCACCGCCTCGCGGCTGCTGGTCCACCACGCGGCCGAGCGCCTGGCCGCGCATCCCGGCGACGCCGCCGCCGCGGCGATGGCGCGGCTGGACGCCGCGGAGACCGCCTACCACGCCGCGCTCGAGTCCATGCGCACCCACGGCGGCTACGGCTACACGAAGGAGTTCTCCATCGAGCGTGTCTACCGCGACGCCGCCGCGCTCCTCGCCGGCGATGGGGTGACCGGCCGGCTGCGCCTCGCGGTGGCGCGCGCCGTGCTGGAGGGTCATCCCGGGTGAGCTACGGGCGCTACTTCGAGGAGTTCACGGTGGGACAGGCGTTCCGCCACTGGCCGGGCCGCACCATCACCGAGGCGGACTGCACGTGGTTCGCCCTCTTGACAATGAACCAGCATCCCCTGCACTCGGACGCGCACTACGCCGAGACCCACACCCAGCACAAGCAGCGGGTGGTGCTCGGCCCCCTCGTCTTCAGCGTGGTGATCGGGATGACGGTGGCCGACATCTCGGGGCGCGCCATCGCCAACCTCGAGGTCAACGCCCTCCGGCACGAGAAGCCCACCTTCATCGGGGACACGCTCTATGCCCACTCGCGCGTGCTGGAGCTGCGGGAGTCGCGCCAGGGCGACCGCGGCATCGTCACCGTGGAGACTCGCGCGACAAATCAACGTGGTGAAGAAGTCTGCACCTATACGCGGACGGTCCTCGTCCCGAAGAAGAATCACCCGACCCTCGGCGAGGGTCGCCTCCCCTACTGACATGCCACCCGATCAGCCCGAGCATCCCGCTCACCCTACCCCTCTCCCCATCGGCGGGAGAGGGCAAGGTGAGGGGGCCCGTGCGCCGCTCGCCGGAGTGCGCATCCTCGCCGTCTCGCAGTTCGGGGCGGGGCCGTTCGGCACCCAGGTGCTCGCCGACCTCGGCGCCGAGGTGATCAAGATCGAGGATCCCGGCGTGGGCGGCGACGTGTCCCGCTATGTGCCGCCCTTCACGGGAGAGGCCGACTCGCCCTACTTTCAGTCGTTCAACCGCGGCAAGCGCTCGTTGACCCTGAACCTTCGCCATCCCGACGGTCAGGCGGTGCTGCACGATCTCGTCCGCGTGTCCGACGCCGTGTTCAACAACGCCCGTGGCGACCTTCCCGGCAAGCTCGGCCTCACCTACGAGACCCTCAAGGGGGTGAACCCGAAGGTCGTCTGCTGCTCCCTCACGGGGTTCGGCACCACCGGTCCGCGAGCCGCCGAGCCCGCCTACGACTACCTGATCCAGGGCTATGCCGGTTACATGTCGGTCACGGGCGAGCCGGACGGGCCTCCCGGCAAGTGCGGCGTCTCCGTCATCGACTTCGCCGGCGGCTATGCCGCGATGATCGGCCTCATGGTCGGCCTCTTCGACGCCCAGCGCACCGGGGTCGGCCGCGACGTGGACATCTCGCTCCTCGACACCGCGGTGAGCATGCTGTCCTACTTCGCGATCTGGACGCTCAATCGCGAGTGGGCCCCGGAACGGACGCGGGATTCCGCCCATCAGGTGCTCGTCCCCGCCCAGAACTTCCCCACCAAGGACGGGTGGATCGTCGTCTTCTGCAACAAGGACAAGTTCTGGCAGGAGCTCGTGGAAGCCATGGAGGCCCCCGGGCTCGCGGCGGACCCGCGCTTCCGCACCTTTGCCGACCGTCATGCTCATCGCGACGCGCTCCTCCCGCTCCTCAAGGAGCGCTTCGTCACCCGCACCACCGCCGATTGGCTCGATCGGCTGCGCGGCCGCGTGCCGTGCGCGCCCGTCAACGACGTGCGCCAGGCGCTCGCCGACGAGCAGGTGCTGGCGCGGGACATGATCGTCGAGGTCGACCATCCGGCCTTCGGCACGCTCAAGGAGGTACGGAGCCCCATCCGCACGACCGGCGAGGTACGCACGCCGCGCCGGGCCCCCCGCCTCGGCGAGGATACGGACGCGATCCTCGGCGAGATTCTCGGCTACGGCGCCGCGACCATCGCGCGCCTGCGCGACCGGGGGGTCATCGGATGAGTCCGGGGACGGACCGCCCCCTCGAGGTTCCCGAGGTCGAGGAGGTCGAGCGTACCGAGACCGAGGCCGCGCCGCCCTGGATGACCATCCTTCACAACTGCGACTGCCACACCTTCGAGCAGGTGGTGCAGCAGCTGATGAAGGCCATCGGCTGCTCCGAGGACAAAGGCTGGGAGCTGGCCTGGGAGGTCCACAACACCGGCAAGGCCGTGGTGAAGGTGGGTCCCGAAGTCGAATGCGTCCGCGTCGGCAACGTGCTGGCCTCGATCGGCCTCGTCGTCACCGTCGTGCAGTCGTAGCTACGCAGTCCCTTCGCGGGAAATCGCATCTCCAATTTGTCGAGGTACTTCCCCTGTTCGGGGGGAGCGTGCCCAGATCAAGAGTATGCGTCTCGACCAATACACACATTATATCGATATGTTACGTTGATTCGACTCGTGGCACTTTCATTGCTCTACAGAGGGGTGGCCGGAAACAGCGGCCCTAGGAGCCCCGACAATGAGACTGCTCGACCTGATCCGTGAAGCCTGGCAAGAAGATCACAAGGGCGGCATCGCCCGCCCCTGGTACCGTCGCCCGAACATGTGGATGGTGGCTGCTGCCCTGGTGCTTCCCTTCGGCTGGCTGCTTCCCGTGGCGCGCGTCGCCTATGTCGAGGCGCGTAACCGCCGAGCCCGCCGCTTCTAGGTGGTTCCTCCGCATCTGGTGAGGGCGGCGTGAGCCCCGGAGGTCATCTCGTCACGACGGCGCTCGCATGCGCGGCCGTCCAGACGGTCACCGGCTCCGCCGCCCTCACCGCAGGTGTCGCCACCGGCGGCTTTCTCATCGACCTGGATCACGTCCTCGACTACATCGCCTTCGAGCGGCAGCGCGACCTGCGCCCCGCCGCCTTCCTCCGCTATTACCTGGCCGGACGGACCCGTACCGTGGTGCTCCTGCTGCACTCGTACGAGGTGCTCGCCGCCCTCGCCCTGATGGCCTGGGCGGGAAACCTCGAGTGGCTATGGGGCTATGTTCTGGGGGCGGCGGCGCTGCACCTGCCGCTTGACATCGTGTTCAACGGCAAGGTGGCGGGACGGAACATGGTGCCGTTCTACAGCTTCGTCTACCGCGGGCGCGCCGGTTTCCGAACTGATCGCCTGCTCGACATGGGACGCCTGGCCCCGCCGCCCGCGCGCTTCTGGTCGGCCTTCTTCATCGGCGCCACGCGCCAGAACCAGACCGCGCGCCCACCGCTACATGACGGGACCGATAATCCACGGCGCGAACTCTTCCTCTCCGACCCCGCTTAGCTCGCTCTTCGACCGCTTGCCCGACGCCACCGCCACGATCTCCTCGAAGATCTGACGGCCCACGTCGGCCAGCGGCACCCCCTCGAGGATTACCCCGCAGTTCACGTCCATGTCGTCCTGCATGTGGCGATACATCAGGGAGTTGGTGGCGAGCTTGATGGAGGGCACCGGCTTGCACCCGAACACCGAGCCGCGGCCCGTGGTGAAGCAGATCATGTTGCAGCCGCCCGCGACCAGGCCCGTGATCGACACGGGATCGTGCCCGGGCGTGTCCATGAAGACGAACCCCCGCGTGGTGATGGGCTCGCCGTACTGGAAGACGTCCATCATCGGCGTGGTCCCACCCTTGGTGACGCCGCCCAGCGACTTCTCGAACACGGTCGTGATGCCGCCGGCCTTGTTGCCGGGGGCGGGATTGTTGTCCATGGCCTCGATCCCCCGGCAGTACCACTCCCACCACTTGTAGCGATCGATGAGCTTCTTGGCCACGCCCTCGTTCACGGCGCGGCGGATCAGGAGGTGCTCCGCCCCGTAGATCTCCGGCGTCTCGGCGAGGACGCCGGTGCCGCCATAGCGGACTAGCTCGTCCACCGCCCAGCCCAGCGCGGGGTTGGCGGTGATGCCCGAGTTGGAGTCGGAGCCACCGCAGTTGGTGGCGAGGCAGATCTCCGACACGGGCTGGGGCGTCCGCCGCGCCTCGTTGGCGAACGGGAGCAGCCGGGCGACCTCGCGCGCGGCGATCTCCACCGTCTGCCGTATCCCGCCCGCCTCCTGGATGTTGACGACGAACGGCGCGCGCTCCGGATGCCCGGGGGCGGCCATCCGCTGCTTGTCCACCATGACGGCGGCCTGATTCACCTCGCAGCCGAGTCCGACCAAGATATAGGCGGCCACGTTGGGGTGCTTGGCGTAGCCGGCGAGCACGCGCTGGAGCGCGAGGTGGTCCTCGCCGAAGAGCTTGGTGCCGCAGCCGGACTTGTGAGTGATGGCCAGCACGCCGTCGATGTGGGGAAAGTCCCGCTGCACGTCCCGGAACTTGTCCTTTACGAACTGGCTCACCGAGGCCGAGCAGTTCACCCCCGAGATGATCGCCACGTAGTTGCGGGTCCCGACGCGGCCGTCCTCGCGCTTGTAGCCGTCGAAGTACCGCATCTCGGCAGCCGGATAGGGTGTCACCGGTCGCACGTCCACGCCCACCTCGTAGCGGTCGGCGGCGAGCTCGCCGATGCCGAGGTTCTGCGTGTGGACATGGTCGCCCACCCGGATGGCCTCGGTGGCGAAGCCGATCACCTGCCCGTAGCGGCGCACCGTCTCGCCGGCCGCGCGCGCGCGGCGCGCGATCTTGTGGCCGGGCCGGATGTCCTGGCGCGCCTCGATGCGGCCGCCGCCGGCATCGTCCAGCGCCGTGCCCGCCTTGATCTCCTTTTTGGCGATGGCCACGTCGTCCTGGGGATGGAGCACGATCGCGACGTCGGTGAGGGCAAGGCTTGGCATGCTGGCCTCCGTGGGTGTGATACTACCGGGGTGACTCTAGCGCCCGCCGCCGGGATCCGCAACGTTTCCACTCTCCCCGCCTGGACTGCCGCGGTGCTCGCCAGCGCCTTCCTGCTCGCCGCCGCGCCCGCGCGCCCCGCCGACGCGCCCGACCTCCGCTGCGAGCAGGAGCCGGGGAATCGCTTCTTCTGGACCGAGTGGGGCTTCTGCGACCTGGAGCCGCACGGGCCCGAGAAGGCCCGCGGCCTGGTGCTCTGGAGCCACGGCATCGCGGGTACCGCGGAGCAGTACAAGTCCCCGCCCGCGATGGCGCTGCGAGTCCTCCACGCTCGCGGCTGGGACGTCATGAAGATCAACCGGAACAACCTGGGCGAGACGGGAAGCTCGCTGTCCCGCGCCGCGGCGCGCGCCGAGGAGGAAGTCCGGACCCAGCGGAGCCGCGGTTACCGCCGGATCGTGCTCGCCGGTCAGTCGTTCGGCGGCTACATATCACTTGAGACCGCGGCTGATCGGCCGGACGTGTTCGGCGTGGTGGCGATGGCGCCCGGCGTGACGAGCCGCGGCGGCGGCGATCGCCTCGACCCGAGTGTCACGGAACGCCTGCTCGCCGACAGCAAGGCCGCGCGGGTCGCCCTCGTGTTCCCCGCCGGCGACGAGCTTTTCAACCACTCCGCGCGCGGCGCCGGCGCCCTCAAGGTGCTGGCGCGGCGCGGGCGACCCTACTTCCTCGTCGACGAGACGACGCCCGCCATCGCCGGCCACGGCGGCGCCACCGGCGGGCGCTTCGCGCTCCGCTACGGGACTTGCCTGGCCGAGTTCCTCGCCGTGGACGCGCCGACAGGACGCTTCCCGTGCCCGGAAGGCCGCGAGGGCGAGGCCGCGAGAGCGCTGCTGCTGCGCGGTCGCTGGGAGGGGACGAAGCCCCTCGCCGAGGGCTCAACCCTGCCCGAGGCCTTCGCCCCCTTCACGGGCCTCTGGTTCGGCTTGCTCGAGGAGACGGTCGTGATCACCGGCCTCGTGGAAAGCGAGGGTCAGGCGCCCCAGCTGGTCTACCGTGCGGTCGCGGCGCGCGCGACGGGCGGGCGATACGCCGTGCGCGCCGAAGGGGGCCGCCTCCACGCGACGCTCGGCAGCGACCGCGCCCCGACCATGACGCTCGCGCCGGGCCGAGCGGGGCGAATGGAGCTGGAGTGGACCTCGGCCGATGGCCGGCGCACGCTGCGCGGGACCCTCGTGCCGCTAAGCCTGCCCGAGTGAGAGCAACTAGCCCGGCGTAGGCTTCGTTAGGGCCCTGAGCGCCGCCACGGCCTCGGCCACCTCCCTGCCCTTGGCCTCGATGATGTCGAGCAGCTCCTCGGGCGTGCGGAGGTCCTCGTCGCGCCTGGCGTGCGGGTTCACCGCCTTGAGGTCGTAGCCCTTTTCCTCGATGGCGCGGCGCTCGACCAGCCAGGAGCGCTCGCTATCGGCGCGCGCCGGGAGGAGCCGGAAGAACTCCTCGAAGTGGGCCAGGGTCAGCGGGCGCTTCTTCCCGACCTTCACGCCGGAGAGGTCGTAGTACCAGATCCGCTCCGTGGGCTTGCCCTTCGTGAAGAACAGAAGATTGGTCTTCACTCCTGCGCCGGCGTTGACGAACGCGCCGGCGGGCAGGCTCACGATGCACCAGAGGTCGCACTCGTCCAGCAGCTTGCGCTTGGTCTGGACGAAGGCGATCTGGTTCACCTGGAAGAGCACGCCCTCGTCCACCACGATGCCGCATCGGCCGCCCGGCTTGAGAGTCTCGATGACGTGCTGGAGGAAGAGCACCTGGGTGGCGCGCGTCTTGTACGCGAACTTAGTCTGCGCCTCCTTGCCTTCCTTGCCGCCGAAGGGCGGATTCATCAGGATCACGTCGAACAGCGCCGGAGCATCCGCGAAGAGGCCGCCGTACGTCTCCTGCCCCGTCAGCGTGTTGCCGTGCCAGATGTGCGGCTCGTCGATGTCGTGCAGGACGAGGTTCGCGAGGGCGATCGGGTAGATGGCGTTGTCCTTCTCTCGGCCGTAGAAGGTGCGCCGCTTGAGCGTCTCCAGGTCCTCGGCGGAGGCGATCTTGCCCTTGCCCGGGCCCGCCATGTGCTCGTAGGCTTGGGCCAGGAACCCGCCGGTCCCGCAGCCGGGGTCGTAGACCGTCTCGCCGATACACGGATCGATCACGCGCACCATCGCGCGGATGACCTCGCGCGGCGTGAAGAACTGCCCGCCGTCGTTGCCCTTCTCCCCCATCTTCAGGAGCAGACCCTCGTACACCTGCGAGAGCGCGAAGACGTGCGTCGGGTCCACCCGCTCCCCGCTCAACTCGTGCACCTTATCGAGCACGTCGAGGAAGTTCCGCTCCGTGTCGATGCGCGTGCGCTCTACCCCCGACATGATCTCGCTGATCACCTTCTGCCGGGGCGTCGGGCGCGGCCGGTCGCGCAGCGCCTTGAGGTGCGGCAACAGGTCGCCGTTGACGAACGACAGGAAGCCCCCTAGGGTACCCGCCTGGAGGGCCTTCCGCTTCTTGCCGTCGGGCGCCGCCCAGTCCTGCCAGCGATAAGGCGCCTTGAGCGAGGGCGTGTGCTCCGCCCCCACCGCCTCAGCTTCCTCCGCCTCGCGCGTCTCCCGTTCATCCAGAATGCGGAGGAAAAGGATCCACGTCAGCTCGGGCACGTACTGGAGGGCGCCCGCGCAGTTCGACCGGCGCATGATGTCGCAGATGGCCTTGACGGCCGCGTTCACCGACTGCTGGGTGACCAGCCGCTTCCCGTTGCCGTTCCCATTGCTGCCCTTGGTACGCGAGCCGCGGGCCATCAGCTCATCGTGTCCTGCCCGACGGCTGCGGGCTCTTCGAGGATCTTCAGCAGCGCGGTCGCGCAGTAAACGCGGTCGCGCTTGGCCTCATTTACTTGCTTCACGATCCCGAGTGATTCCAGCTTCAGCATGGCGCGCTGGGCCGTCGTGAAGGCGACTTTCAGACGCTTCTCCGCGCCCCTTACGGTGCAGTAGGGGTTCTCCGCCAGCACGTCGAGCAGGCGTACCGCCGCGGGCAAGCCCGCATCGACGGCCTTGTCGCGCCATTTCGACAGGAGCGCGTTCATCCGGCTCGCCCGCGACAGCGCATCCGCAGACTGGCTCGCGACGCCCTGGAAGAAATAGCGGAGCCATGCCTCCCAATCGCCGCGGGCATGGATCCCTTGGAGCCCATCGTAGTAGTCGCGACGGCTCGCCTCGAAGAAGGCGCTGAGATAGAGGAGCGGCGCGGGCAGCACCCCGCGCTCGATCAGGAACAGGGTGATGAGCAGGCGTCCCACGCGCCCGTTGCCGTCCACGAACGGATGAATGGCCTCGAACTGATAGTGCGCCAGCGCCACCTGTACGAGCGGCGGCAGCGACCGATCGTGGAGGAACCTCTCCCAAGCGTCCAGGCAGGGCAAGATCCGGTCGGGCGGCGGCGGCACGTAGGTCGCGCCGGCGATGCCGGCGCTGGGTCGCCCGATCCAGTTCTGCACGGTGCGAAACTCGCCTGGTCGGGCCCGATCCCCACGGACCCTCTTCATCAGCCTGGCATGGAGCTCTCGGATAAGCCGCAGGGACAGGGGCAGGTCCTCGCGCCGCTTGACGCCGTACTCCAGCGCGACGACGTAGTTGCCGACCTCGCGCAGATCGTCCGGGCTTCGGTCCACCACCATCCCCGCCTCGACCGCCAGCAGCTCGCCGAGCGTCGCCTGGGTGCCCTCGATCTTGCTCGACAGCACCGCCTCGCGCCGCACGAAGGGCCGGATCAGGAGGTGCGCGTTGGGGAGGCGCGCCCCCTCACCCGCCAACCGCCCGATCAGCCGGTCGGCCTCGGACAGGGCGGCCACCAGATCGGGGAACCACTCGATGGCGGGGGGAAGCGGATCTGGCACATGCGCCCAGACCCCTTCGGCCAAGCGCACGCGCTGCCCTGCTGGGCTTGCGGTTCGGGTCACGAGACCGCCTGTTTGCGAAGCCGCGAACAGCAGCTGGCGTTGTTTGCGATCATCCTCACCGGCGATAATATCGAGAACCTGCTTGAAGGGTGCAAGCTGAAAAGCCAGAAGTTTCACACGTCTACAATGAAGGCACGTAGAAGCAATGCTCCAGGAAGGGCCTTGAGAGCCGCAAGTTCGCCTTCGGCTGCTAGACGGGCACGCTTCGCGCTTGTCATTTTAGTTTCCAGTACCCTGACGAACTCGTCTTGCACACGTTTCGCCGGGACCGGTACCGGTTGAGTCTCGAGTTGACCCCGAGTGATTTTCTTCATTGAACCACTCGCTCCACCAGCACGTTCGCGCCAATATCCGGTCGCGAAGAGATATGAGAGATACGCTCCTGCAAACTCAGGTGCTACGTCGGAACCCATTTGGATCCGGATCGTCAGGTCGGACGCAACTGCACCGACCGGGGTCCCCGTGAAGACAGCAGCACGACCCACGAGCTCCGTAGTATTGCTTCGGGCTACCAGAATCTCTCCAGGGACCACTGCGCACTCGGCCGCATCAGTCGCCCACATCCGCGCTCGCTTTACTCCCTTTGGATCAAACCCTGACTCCGTCAAGCACGCTGTCGTAATCGCCAACACCGACGTATCACCGTCGGCCACAATCGATCGCGATGGGAGGAGCCGGCCCACTTCACCGAGCATGCGAGTCGGCCACTCTCGCGAGGACTCCCGCTGAAACGCCGCCAGCAAGTGAGCATGAGACAAGCTCGCCGCCGCCTTTAGCTGCGCCTCCGCGGCGGCTCGCGCCCGCTCCACCTCCACCATCGCGGCCGCGAACTGGCGTTGGGCCTCGATATTCGGAGCTAGGATCTCTGCAGACGCCAGGCGACGGAACATCATTCGCTCGCGGACCGCACCCCGCGCCAGCGTTTGGATGAACGCGGCCCCTTCATGTGAGCGAAGCCAGTAGTAGAACCAACGAGGATGGAGGGCATCCGGTCGTGTCCGGAACACCACGTAGTCGGGGCTCGTAATACCGGATCCTCCGCCCTCGTCCAGCATCGCGATGGAGCCGATGAGTATGCGCATGGGATTGTAGAAGATGGTCCCCGGCTCCACGAGCTTGTACCGCTCGGGCGTCTTACCCACTGGTTCCTTAGCCAGCGAGATACCGCCTCGTGTCGCTCCCAAGACGGGGAACTCCTTCCAGCCAGGCCCGACGCCTCGTGTGATCTCGAGCAGCGCGTCGCCAAGTCGAACGAGACGCCCCCATCGCGGCATCAGCGCTTGACCGGGGCTGGGCCGTTCATCGCAGGCGGAGGTAGTCCTCGACGGAGAAGCCGGCGTCCTTCAAGATGCGGGCGGCCAGGCCGCGGCCGAGGTCGGCGCCGGTGTGGACGGGCACCGTGAGCGAGACCTTCTTCGCTTCGTGCCAGAGCGTCAGATGACTCCCGGCTTGACGGTCCTCGACGAAGCCTTGGGATTTTAGGAAGCGGATCAGCTCGCGGGCCCTGATCTGCGGCTGCCGCGCCATCAGGGGAGCCCGACGGTTAACTCCTCGACGTGGACGAGCTTGTCGTTCTGCGGAATCGGCTGGCCGTGCGCCTGGAGAGACTCGAGATGCTGCCGGATGGCGTCGCGGATGTTTCGCTTGGCCTCCTCGATGGTCTTCCCGTTGCTGAAGCAGCCGGGCAAGGTGGGGCTGTAGGCCGCGTAGCCGTCGTCCTCGGCCTCCTTCTCGATCACGATCTCGAAGGTGTAGTACCTCATCGCCGGACCCTCCAAGCCTCCAGATCATAGCAGAGGCATCGCGGCCGGCGGCTCACTTCAGCCGCTGGAGCCGCCGGTTCACCGCGGCGAGGTCGAAGGTCTCCGGGTCGAAGGCGCGGCCCGCCCAGCGGCGGCGCTCGGCATGCTCGGGATGGCGCGGGTCGGCCAGGATCTCGCACAGCTCCTCGTAGCCGGGCACGCCGCCGCAGTCCTCGGGCGGGGCGGCGCGGGCGCCGGCCAGGCACGCGGGCCGCGGCGGGGGGCCCGAGGCGGGCTCGATTTGCTCGACACGGATCTCGACCTGCCAGTTGTCGCCGAAGTCATACGTGTAGGCGAGCGTCATGCCCTCCTCCGGAGCGGTCTCGCGGAGGGTAGTGGCGTCGTCCGGTTGGAGGCCCTCGTCGGGCTCTTCGGGATCTGGCATACCGTAGCGCTGGCCGCGGACGGTGAATTCGTGTAGGTGGTAGTCCTTCCAGCCCATCACGCGCTGGATCACCGCGTGCAGGCGGTCGAGGCCCAGGCTGCCGCGCACACGCACCTGGCGCCAGATGGCGGGCTCGATCTCCTGAAGCTGGAGGTGAAGCTGGTAGACGGTGTCGGACGCGCTCGCGCTCGGGCTCATGCCGCGAAGAGCCGCTCCTTGGTCTCGCGCAGGATCTCGGCCGGCTTGCCGAGGACCCGCAGGGCGGCGACGCCGCCGGCGCGGGCCACCTCGGGCGTCTGGAACACCTCGGGACTCTCCAGGCCATCCGTGCCGGCGCGGGCGAACTGGCCGGCCAGGGCGCTCAGGGTGGCCGCGCCCGGAGCGGGCAGGCCGGCCAGCCAGCCCGCGTGCTTGTAGGCGAAGGCCTCGGCGCGGTGCTCGCGAGTGCGAGGCGCCTGGCCGTAGCCCAGCTCGGCCAGGACGTCGTAGAGGTCGTAGTCGGCCATGTCCTCCAGGGCGCGGACGAGCAGGGCGGAGCGGCCGGCGTCCGGGAGCCGGCCCAGCAGCTCGCGACGAGCAGGCGGGGCGATCCAGCGCGCGCGAAAGCCCTCGAGCGTGGGGGCCTCGGCCACGAGGCGCTCGGCCACGCGCTGCTTGTACTCCTCCACCGTTACGGGCATGGCGCGGCCGTCCACCATGGTGACGATGTAGCGGCCCGCGTCCGACACGCGCACGTCGAAGCCCTCCACCTCGATGGTGCGCTCGGGCGGGGTGGCGGGCCCGGTTGGCGCGGTGGCAGACGGCTCCTTGCGCGGCGGCGCGAAGCGGCTCGTGAACTCCTCGCCGAAGAGGCGGGTGGCGTTGGTGTAGTCGTAGACGCGGAACATGAGCTTGCCGGTGGCCGGGTCGATGCGCGTCCCCCGCCCCACCATCTGATAGAAGGAGATCGGCGAGCGCACGTACTTGAAGAAGACGATGTTGCGGACGCAGGGTACGTCCACGCCGGTGGTCAGCAGATCCACCGTGGTGGCGATGAAGTGGTGGCGCGCGGCGCCGCGCAGGTCGGGCAGGTAGTCGGCGCCGCCGGATGCGGCCGTGCACTTGAAGGCGTAGGGCTCGAGCCGCGGGCGATTCTGCGCGGCGCACCACTGCGCGAAGAGGTTGTTGAGGGCGGCGGCCACGTCGTCGGCATGGCGGTCTCGGGCGCAAAAGACGATGGTCTTCTGCTCGGGTCCTCCGGTGGCGAGGAGGTGCGCGAAGAGGTCGCGCGCCATCTCTCTCACCCGCTCGGGCAGGAGAAGGCGATCCTCGAACGCGGCCGCATCGTAGCGGGCCCGCGCCGTGACCCACCCGACCGGCTCGCCGGTGTCGGCGTCGCGCAGCGTCTTTCCCTGGAGGTCCTCCTGGGCCAGACCGGACTCACGCTCAGGCTGGGCCTTTTCGTCCAGGAAGATGTCGCGTCGGACGATCTCGCAGGCGGCGAGGTAGCCGTCCTCGATGCCCTGGCTCATGTCGTACTCGTACACGGGCTCCCCGAAGTGGGCGAGGTTGTCGGCAGTCACCTTCGCGTCGGCCTGCGCTTCCTTGGTCTGCTCCGTCATCTCGATCTTGCGTGGGGTGGCGGTGAGCCCGATCTGCACGGCGTCGGGGTTCCGCGTGAGCACCTGCGACCACTTCCCCCAGGCCGAGCGGTGGCACTCGTCGATCACGATGTGGCTGAAGTAGTTCTCGGGATAGTTGTCGGTCAGGAAATTGGCGTCGGCCTCCTCGGTGTCCACGTCGAGCGTCTGGTAGGTGGCGATGAGGATGCGCGCATTCTTCTGCGGATGCCCGCTCGACACCGCCGCGGCGTCCGCGCCAAAGACGTTCTGGAACGCACCGAGCCCCTGGCTGCGCAGCTCGTCCCGGTCGCAGACGAAGAGCGCTCGCCGCAGGAGCCCCGCGTCGCCGATGCGCTTGAGAAGGTTCACCGCGATGCGCGTCTTGCCCGCTCCCGTGGCCAGGGAGAGGAGCGCGTGCTTCTCGCCCCGCGCCAGCTTCTCCAGCACGGCGCGCACCGCGGCGTCCTGGTAGTAGCGCCGCGTGCCCTCTTCCCCGCCCGCGTAGCGGGTGACGAGGGGCCGGGCCGCGGGCTCGCCCAGCCGGAAGCCCTGCGCCTTCTCGTACCGATCTTGCAAGTCGGCGGGCGTGGGGAACTCGGCGAGGCGCCGCGGGGCGGCGGTCCGGCCCGCGTGCCGGTCGTACTCGACGAAGAGATGGCCATTCGACGAGAAGGCGAAGGCCACGTTGAGCCGTCGGCACGCGGCGTAAACCTTGGCCTGCTCGAGCCCATGGCCGGGCGGGAGATGTTCGGCCTTGGCCTCGATCAGCGCCACCGCCACCGGCTGGCTGTCGGGCGCGATCTTGACGCGGAGGGTGTAGTCGGTCCGGCCGCGCGCCCGCCGCCGGGCGCGGCCCTCGAGCACGTCCACAGCGCCCGCCGTCTCCTCGCGGCGGATCAGGTCCTCCGTCCACCCGCGGGAGTGCAGCGCCGGGTCGATCAGCTTGGCCCGTGTGTCGGCCTCTCCAAGCGCCATGCCGGGCCGATTCTACCCGGCCATGCGCCCAAGAGCATCCTTGATTGACGGCGCCAGATCCTCCCCGTACACTCGCCCTCGCCATGACACTTCACACCGAGCCCCGAGACCACACGCTTTCGCTGCGCGGCTTCCGGCTTCACTACGTCGAGTGGGGCGATCCCGCAAGGCCGCCGCTGGTGCTGCTGCACGGCATCACCGGGCACGCGCGCACGTGGGACACCCTCGCGGTCGCGCTCGCCGCGGATTGGCATGTCATCGGGCTCGACCAGCGCGGTCACGGCGACTCCGAGCCCGCGCCCGACGGGGACTACACAGTCGGGGCCATGGTCGACGATCTCCGCGCGTTCGCCGACGCGGGGGGCCTCGCTACCTTCTCGCTGCTGGGGCTGTCCATGGGCGGGCGCGTGGCCATGGGGTTCGCGGGCGCGCATCCATCACGGGTGGAGCGCCTGGTCATCGTCGACATCGCTCCCGACATCCATCCTCCGGGGATGGCGCGGATCCGCCAGATGATCGCCAATGCGCCGGAAGCCATCGAATCCGAGGAGTGGGCGGTCGAGACGGCGATGGCGGCGAACCCGCGGGCCGACGTGGGCGAGCTACGCCATCGGATCAAGCACGCCCTCCGGCGCGAGCCGGACGGCACCCTCACCTGGAAGTACGCGCGCGATCTCCGCGAGATGATGCGGCGGGGCGGGCGGCGCGAGCCCATGGATCTGTGGGAGCGGCTTACTCACATCACCTGCCCCACCCTGCTCGTGCGGGGGGCGGAGTCGGACGTGCTGTCGCCCGAGCTGGCCCAGCGTGTGGTGGAGGCCCTCCCCGACGGCCGCCTAGCCGAGGTTCCGGACGCCGGCCACACGGTGCCGGGCGATCAGCCGGCCGAGTTCGTGGCGGTGGTGCGGCGCTTCTTCGCCGCCCGCGCGGGATAGGGCGCCTTCCCGCGTGTATCCTCCCGTCCACGCTTGACCGCGCGACGGGTACTGCAGAGAGTACGCGTATGGCGCGCTCGCGACGCCGGACCGGACACGCCCCCCTTACCCTGATCCGCTTCCGCAGCGTGCTACGGCGGGAGGTTCGCGCCATCGTCGCCGAGGGACATGCGGACACTGACCGCAAGATCGCCGAGGCGCGGGCCGAGGCGCGCCAGTACACCGAGCAGCGCGTCACCGAGGGGCACGCGGACACCGACCGCAAGATCGCCGAGGCCCGGGCCGAGGCGCGCCAGTACACCGAGCAGCGCGTCGCCGAGGGGCACGCGGACACCGACCGCAAGATCGCCGAGGCCCGGGCCGAGGCGCGCCAGTACACCGAGCAGCGCGTCGCCGAGGGGCACGCGGACACCGACCGCAAGATCGCCGAGGCGCGCGCGCACACGGAGCGCCTCATGGAAGAGCTCCGCGCGCAGCACGTGGAGACGCGCCGGCACCTCGACGTGGTCGCGGAGCGTCTGGGCGGACGGAGCGCGCTGGTCGCCGAGGGACTGGCCGGGCTCGACCAGAAGGTGGATCGCTTCCGCGAGGAGGTCGCCGGCGCGTTTCGGCGCGTGGACCGGCGATTCCTCAAGCTCGAGGTCCGGCTGGGCCGCCGCGAGGCGCGCTGACTACCGCTCCCGCCCCCTCAGCCGCCGCGCCGCTTCCGCCCTCATGCGCTGCATCGCGTCTGTCTCCTGGTCGGCGTAGCGCTCCTCCTTCCAGGGATCGGCCTCCATGTGGTACCCGTTGGCCTCCCAGAAGCCGGGCGGATTGACGTCGAGGAACTCGAAGGCGCGCAGCCACTTGGCGCTCTTCCAGAAGTACAGGCGCGGCACCACGAGCCGCAGGGGACCGCCGTGGTCCGGCGTGAGGTCCCGGCCATCGTGTTTGAGCGCCAGGAGCACGTCGTCCCGCGTCAGCTCGTCGAGGGCCAGATTCGTCGTGTAGTCGGGGTCGGCGTGAATGCGCACGAAGCGCGCCTCGGGCGCGAGCCGGATGCGCCGCATGATCTCGCGGATGGGCACGCCTTCGAAGCGGTTGTCCAGACGCGACCAGCGCGTGACGCAGTGGATATCGCAGTGGAGCTCCGTCCGGGGGAGCGCGCGAAACTCGTCCCAGCTCCACGTCACCTCCTCGGCGACGAGACCGAAGCAGCGGAACGTCCAGCGGGCGGGAATGAAGCGGGGCGTCTCACCATAGGTCAGGACCGGCCACTTCTCGGTGAGCACCTGGCCGGGAGGAACGCGATGGACGAGGGCGGGCGGCGGGCCCTTCACTCGCGAATCCAGGACTCCGCGAGCGGGATCTCGGGAAGCCGGCGCGCGGCGAGCTCGCCCTCGTCCCCGGCGGGCCCGGAGGACGGCGCCACGCGGAGCAGGGCCTCTACGTCGGCCCGCCGGTAGAGGCGCTGTCGCTTGATGCCCTGGCGGTAGCTCTTCAGCACCCCGCGGCTCACGTACGCGTAGAGGGTGGCCGGCTTGATGTCGAGCAGGCCGGCCGCCTCCTCCACCGTCAGGTACTCCTCGCCATCCAGGATGATCATCTCCGCCTCCGTTCGACCCAATCGTACAGGCAGCATGCGCGCGAATGCATGCGTTTAGAACTGGATCATTGTAAATCAATATAAATCATGTATAGTCAATCCAACCAAAGGAGGCTCTCATGAGCACCGCCGGCACGCACACGGACTGGAAGGCCGGGCTGGAGGACGTCGTCGCCACACACTCCGCGATCTGCACGGTGGACGGCGCCGCCGGGCGCCTCTACTACCGGGGCTACGAGATCGCCGACCTCGCCGGGCGTGTGAGCTTCGAGGAGGTCACCCATCTCCTGTGGTTCGGCGAATTGCCGGGAGCCGACGAGGGCGGCGCGTTCGCCGCGCGCCTGGCCGGCGCGCGGGGCCTGCCTGCGCCGGTGACGGCACTCCTCCGCTCCCTCCCGCGCGACTGCCACCCCCTCGACGCCCTCCGCACCGCGGTGTCGCTGGCCGCCACCCACGATCCGGACGCCCGGGCGGACCGCCCCGAGGCGAACCTGGCCAAGTCGGTGCGGATCACCGCCCTCGTGCCCGCGGTGGTGGCGGCGTGGCACCGGATCCGCAGCGGCCTGGAGCCCGTGGCCGCCCCGGCGGAGGGCGGCCACGCCGCCCACTTCCTGCACATGCTCGAGGGGCGCGCGCCCGACGCGGACGTGGCGCGGGTCCTCGACGTGATCCTCACCCTCCACGCCGATCACGAGCTCAACGCCTCCACGTTCGCCGCGCGCGTCGTGGTGGCCACCCTGGCCGACCTCCACGCGGCGGCGGTGGCCGCGGTCGCCACCCTGAAAGGCCCCCGCCACGGCGGCGCCAACGACGACGTCCTCGCCATGCTCAAGGAGATCGGCGACCCCGCGAAGGCCGAGGACTACGTCGAGCGGCGCATCGGCAGCCGCGAGCGGCTGAGCCGCGCCGAGCGGGCCGCCCCCGGCGCGCGCATGCCGGGCTTCGGGCACCGCGTGTACAAGGTGGACGACGCGCGCGCCCGGGTCATCCGCGTCATGGCCAAGGAGATGGCGGCGGCGACGGGACGCACCCGCCTGTTCGAGGTCGCGGAGGCGGTGTACGCCTCGGTGACCCGGCGCACGGGGCTGCCCGTGAACGTGGACTTCTTCTCGGCGGTGGTCTACGACGCCCTCGGCATCCCACCCGACTTCTGCACCTCGATCTTCGCCACCGCCCGGGTCGCCGGCTGGTGCGCGCACGCCCTCGAGCAGTACGCGGACAACCGCCTCATCCGCCCCCGCGCCCACTACGTGGGCCCGGCCCCCCGCCCGCTGAACCGGTGAAGGTTGGTCCGTCCCCGCGCCGCCGCCTATAATGGAGCGGCGTGGGGAAAGGACGGGAGGGAATGAGCGACGACCGGAAGCTCGCCATGTTCATCGATTTCGAGAACATCGTGCGAGGCGTCAAGGAAGCGCAGTACAAGCAGTTCGAGATCAAGCTGGTCCTGGAGCGGCTCGTCGAGAAGGGCAAGATCATGGTGAAGCGGGCCTACGCGGACTGGAACCGCTACACCGAGTACAAGCGCCCCTTCCACGAGCACGCCATCGAGCTCATCGACGTGCCCCAGAGCCGGTACAGCGGAAAGAACTCCGCCGACATCCGCATGGTGGTGGACGCCATGGATCTCGCCTACGCCAAGACCCACGTGGACACGTTCGCGCTGGTGTCAGGCGACTCCGACTTCTCACCGCTCGTCTCCAAGCTCCGCGAGAACGACCGCTACGTCATTGGCCTCGGCGTCAAGTCGTCCTCGTCGGAGCTCCTCGTGGGCAACTGCGACGAGTTCATCTTCTACGAGGATCTCATCCGCGAGTCCCGCAAGACCACCGCCCTGCGGGGGCTGCCCGAGAAGAAAGCGGAAGCCTTCGCCCAGCTCATCGAGGCCATCCTCGCCCTCCAGCGGGAGAACAAGGACACGCTGTGGGGCTCGATGGTCAAGCAGACCATGATCCGGAAGAACCCCGCCTTCAACGAGTCGTACTATGGGTACTCGACCTTCTCGAAGCTCCTCGAGGAGGCCGAGAAGCAGAAGATCGTCACGCTCGAGCGCGACGCCAAGAGCGGCACGTACATCATCACCTCACTGGAAGAGGGCGGCCGCGCCGCCTAGCCGCCCGGCCGGGCGGGCGCCTCAGCGGTCGCGGCGGGTGATGATCGTCACGCGGCCGCGATCGCTCACGAAGGCCGTGCCCACCCAGCTCACCACCGTCACCAGCAGCGCCCCGCCCACCGCCGGCCAGAAGCCCGCCACCTGGAATCCCGGCACGAACGCCGACACGAGCCAGAAGCACAGGCCGTTGAGGACGAGCAGGAAGAGCCCGAGGGTGAGCAGCGTGATGGGCAGGGTGAGAATCACGATGATGGGCCGGATCACGGCGTTGACGAGCCCCAGGGCGACGCCCGCGCCGAGCGCGGAAAGGAGACTGTCGACGGTGATTCCGGGAACTATCGCTCCCGCGAGTACGATCGCAAGCGCGTAGAGTAGAACGCGGACGAAAAAACCCATCAGTGTGTCACCCCGCCTTGCCTCCCTCGAAACAGTCGCGTATTGTGGATCATACCTTTTGTCATGCGGATGGAATGAGCGAATGACGCGCACCATCGTGGGGGAGACGCGTGAGACGAGTGGTGAGCGGGGTCGCGCTGACGCTGGCGCTGTGGGCGAGCGCGTGCGCGGGGCAAAGCGCCTCCGTCACCATCGATCCCGTCATGGCGCGCGGGCCCGAGGACGCGCCCGTCACGATCGTCGAGTTCTCCGACTACCAGTGACCGTATTGCAAGCGGGCGCAGGAGGCGCTCGAACAGGTGATGCGGGAGTTCCCCGGCCGGATCCGGCTCGTCTTCAAGGACTTCCCCCTCGACTTCCACGCGGGCGCGCGGCCGGCCGCGATGGCAGCGCGCTGCGCGGGGGCCGCCGGCCGCTTCTGGGAATACCACGACCTGCTCTTCGTGGCCCAGCCCGACTTCGCGCGGGCCGACCTGTTGCGCTACGCGGACCGCATCGGCATCGAGCGGGCCCCCTTCGCGGAGTGCCTCGAAAGCGAGCGCTTCCGCGAGGATCTGGAGCGGGACATGAGTGAGGGCCGGGCCCTCGGCGTCACCGGCACGCCCACCTTCTTCATCAACGGGCGCCGCCTCGTGGGCGCCCAGCCGGTAGAAGCCTTTCGCGAAGCCGTCCGCGCGGCGCTGGGGAGCAAGTGAGCGCCTCGCTGCCGGAAAGCCTGTACGTGAACGCGGCCACGGTGCCCTGGGTGCAGCGGCGCCCGGGCGTGTTCTGGAAGGTACTGTGGGAGGATGCGAACGGCCACAAGGCCATTCTCATGCGCTATGAGCCGGGCGCGACGATTCCGCGCCACCGCCACCTGGGCGACGAGCAGATCTGGGTGATCGAGGGCAGCGTGGCGGACGAGACCGGGGAGTGCACCGCAGGCAATTACGCCCGGCGCCCGCCGGGCTGTGTCCACAGCGTCAAGAGCGAGACGGGAGCGCTGGTCCTCGCCGTGACGTCCGGACCAACGGAGGCCGTCTGAGATGGAGCGTCGCGTGAACCACGTGCGCAAGGCACTCGGAACCAAGATTCGATCGATGCGGAAAGAGCGCGGCTGGAGCCAGGAGGCTCTCGGTGAGCGCTCCGCGCTGTCGGGCAAGTTCATCGGCGAGGTCGAGCGGGGCGAGAAGTCCATCTCGGTGGACAGCCTCTACCGCGTGTCGGTCGCCCTCAAGACCCAGCTGCGGAAGCTGATCGACCTGCCGGCGCGGCCTCAGTAGGACGGCCTCAGGCCTCGGCTCGACCGAGGTCGAGGGCGCGAGCGAGCGTGCCGAGGAGCAGGGCGAGGTTTGCCCGCACCCCGTCGTCGTAGCCGGCGCCCGCGCCGTCGCCGCCGTAGAACGTGGCGAGGATGTGGCCGACGAGCCCGGGCCCGGCCCCCCCGTCCATGGCGCGGAGCACGGTATCCGGCTCGGGCGCGCCGAGCTCGGCGATGGCCGCCCGCGCTTCCGCGTGAGCGGCGACGATGCGCGCCTCCGATACTTCGGGAAACGGGAGGCCGAGGCTCGCCTCCAGGACCTTGAAGAGCAGAAAGCAAAGACCGAGGGCGGCGCGCTGCACCGCTTCGTCCTGCCCCTGGGTGAGCGCCTGGGAGAAGCCGGCGACGAACGGCTGCCGCGCGAGGAACGCGCGCGCCTCCTCGCCGGTGCGCGCGGCGCCGTACGCGGTCAGCTCCTGCCACACTGCATCGACGAGGGCCCGATCGATCGCGCGCATGTCCACGCCGCGTCGCGATGCGCGGCGGAAACTCCTTGCTCCGGTGGGGGGCATCCGGTATGGTGAACGGCTGGAATTCTAGCACGCGGGGAGCGAGGGGAGATGAGCACCGAGCACTTCTGGTTGACGGTGGGATTTCTCGGACAGGCGTTCTTCTCGATGCGCTTCCTCCTGCAGTGGATCGCGTCGGAGAAGAAGCGGGAGAGCGTGATTCCCGTCTCGTTCTGGTTCTTCTCGATCGGCGGCGGTCTCACCCTCCTCCTCTACGCCATCTACCGCCACGATCCCGTCTTCATCGTCGGTCAGTCCGCCGGGCTCTTCGTGTATCTCCGCAACCTCTACCTCATCCGCCGCAAGGAGCGCCGGCTCGCCGAGGCCGGAGCGTGACCCCGGGAGGCGCGTCCATGGATTCCCCCGTGCAGTGGGGCACCGCCCCCGCGCGCGCCGTGCTCATGATCCCCGGCCCCACCGAGCTGCCCTGGACGGTCATCCAGGCGATGAACCAGCCGCCGACCATCCAGTACGACCAGCGCTTCGATCTCGAGGTGCTCGAGCCCGCAACCCTCGCGCTCCGCGACGTGTTCCAGACGCCCGCGGGCGAGGTGATCGTGATGCCGGGCTCCGGGCGGACCGCCCTCGAGGCGGGGGCCGTCTCGATCATCGAGCCGGGCGACCGCGTGCTCGTGATCGTCGCCGGCGTGTTCGGGATGCTCATGCGTGAAATCATGGCGCGCGTCGGGGCCGAGGTGACGGAGTTCGCCGTCGAGTGGGGCCGGCCCATCGACCTCGCCCGGCTCGAGCGCGAGATCGAGCGCGTCCGACCCAAGGCCGTCACCATGGTCCACAACGAGACGTCCACCGGCACCACGTACCCCGCCGCCGAGGTGGGCCGGCTCGTGAAGCGGCACCGCGCCCTCTACCTGCTGGACACCGTGTCCTCCCTCGCCGGCATCGACGTGCGCACCGACGAGTGGGGCATCGATCTCAACATGACCGGCTCCCAGAAATGCCTGGCCGCGCCGCTAGGGATGTCGCTCGCCGCGGTGGGACCGGCCGCCTGGGACGCGATGGAGCGCCGCAAGCACAAGGCGAGCTCGCTCGTGTATGACCTGCTCCGCTGGAAGGAGCACTGGATCCCCGCCTCCCGCGGCGGGCAGGTGCCCGACGGGCAGCCGCGGCGCCAGCCGGTGTCCATCCCCACCCACCTCACCGCCGCCCTCGCGGAGGCGACGCGCCTGATCAAGGAGGAGGGGCTGGCCAACCGCTTCGAGCGCCACGCCGTGGCGGGCGCCGCCTTCCGGGCCGGCCTGGGCGCGATGCGCCTGGAGGTGTTCCCCGAGGAGTCCATCGCCTCCAACACCGTGTCCTGCTTCAAGACGCCCGCCGGCATCGAGGCCGGCGCCGTCGTCAAGCACATGCGCGATCGCTACGGCATCCTCATCGGCACCGGGCTCGACAAGATCCGCGCGACCACCCTGCGGGTCGGCCACATGGGCATCACCGCGAGCCCGCTCTACGTGTTGCCCACACTCTCCGCGCTCGAGCTCACCCTCCGCGACCTGGGCCATCGCACCGAGGCGGGGGCGGGGGTGGCGGCAGCCCAGGCCGTCTTCTCGGCCCGCACCGCGTGATCGTCGTTCCCGACGACTTCCCGTCGGTGTTCCAGGGCGCGGCCGCCCACGAGCGCGCCAAGGCCCTCGGTCCGGTGCGCGTATTCACCGAGCGCGGCGCCGACGACGAGGCGGAGCTGATCCGTCGCATCGGCGGCGCCCGCGTCGCCATCAACATCCGGGCCCATGCGCGCTTCACCGACGGGGTGTTCCTCGCCTGCCCCGCCCTCAAGATGGTCTCGGTATGGGGCACCGGCACCGACAACATCGATCTGCACGCGGCGGGCATGCGCGGCGTCACCGTCTGCAACACCCCCGGCGTCAACGCCTTCGCCGTCGCCGAGCACGCCCTCACCCTCATGCTCGCGGTGGGCCGGAAGATCACCGCCATCGACCGCGAGATGCGCGGGGGCAAGTGGCCGCGCGAGATGCTCACCCAGCTGCTCGGGAAGACGCTGGGCGTCTTCGGCATGGGCACCATCGGCAGCCGCGTGGCGACGCTGGGCCGCGCCATCGGGATGGAGGTGCTCGCGTGGAGCGCGCGCGGCGACGAGGGCCGCATCCGCGCCGCCGGCGCCAAGTCCGCCGGCAAGGAGGACATCCTCCGCCAGGCCGACGTGGTGAGCCTGCACGTGCGCCTCGCCGACGACACGCGAGGATTCATCGGTCGGAAAGAGCTGGCCCTCATGAAGCCCACCGCCATCCTCGTCAACACCGGCCGCGGCGCGCTGGTCGAGCGCGATGCCCTCCTCGCCGCGCTGCGCGAGAAGAAGATCATGGGCGCCGGCCTCGACGTGTTCCACCAGGAGCCCCTTGCCGCCGACGATCCCATCCTCGCCCTGCCCAACGTCGTCCTCTCGCCCCACAACGCGGGGCAGACGCCCGAGGTGGTGCGCGACGGCCTGCTCCGCGCGGTGGCGAACGTGGAGCATTTCCTCGCCGGCAAGCCCACCGACGTCGTCGTCGCGCCCATCTGATAGCGCGCGTGATGACTCGGGAGGACCGCGAGGCGGTCACCATCCTGCGGCTGGCCCACGGCCGCGCCAACGCACTGGATCCCGAGGTCTTGGGCGCGCTCGGCGAGGCCCTCGCCGCGGCGGCGACGCGCGCGGTGGTGCTCACCGGCGATGGCGCGATGTTCTCCGCCGGAGTGGACCTCAAACGGCTGGCCGCGGGCGGGCCCGACTATCCGGGCGCGCTCCTCCCCGCCCTCAGCGACTGCTTCGCGCGGCTCTTCTACCACCCGCGGCCGGTGGTGACCGCGGTCAACGGCCACGCCATCGCGGGCGGCTGCGTGCTCGCCTGCGCCGCCGACCGCCGGCTCGCCGCCCGCGGCGCCGCGCGGATCGGCGTCACCGAATTGCTCGTGGGCGTCCCCTTCCCCGCCATCGCGCTGGAGATCATGCGGTCGGTGGTGAGCCCCGGGCACTTCGCGGAGATGGTGTACGGGGGCCGCACCGTGTCCGTGGGGGAGGCGGCGCGCCGGGGGCTCGTGGACGAAGTGGTGGAGCCGGCTGCGCTGGTCGACGCCGCGGTGGCTGCGGCGGAGACGCTCGCCGCGATTCCCCCCGAGACCTTCGCCCTCACCAAGGCGCAGGGGCGGCAGCCCGTTCGGGACTTCCTCGCCGTGCACGCGGCCCGGATCGATCGCGAGGTGATGCGCTGCTGGCGGGCGTCCGAGACCCAGGCCGCCATCCGCCGCTACGTGGCCGCGACCCTGGGCATCTGACCGTGGCCTACATCTGGCTCGCCATGATGCTGGTGTGGTTGGGTGCCCTCGTCGGCGCGGTCTGGTGGATCTGGCCGCACGTGGAGGCGATGGAGCCCACGCACGAGCTCTTCATCGGCCTCGCTTGGATCCTCACCGGCGCAGCCGCGTGGTTCGTCGCCCTGCGTTTCGGCGTCGCGCGCTACTGGCGGCGCTGAGGTCCGAGCAGGGCCTCTCGAAGGATCTCGGCGGGGTGGAAAGCCCGGCGGTCAGTCAGGTGCGCGATCTGCTGCCGGCAGGAGATGCCGGGCGCCACCACGACCGTCTCGGGGTCGGCGGCGCGCACCGCGGGCGCGAGCCGCCGGTTGCCGAGGCTCACCGAGAGATCGTAGTGCTCCGTCTCGAAGCCGAACGCGCCCGCCATGCCGCAGCACCCGGAGTCGACCTCGCTGACCGTGTAGCCCGCCCAGGCGAGCACGGCCACCGTGGGGGCCGTGCCCACCATCGCCTTCTGGTGGCAATGACCGTGGAGGAGGGCCCGGCGGGCGCCGCCGCCCGTCCACGCGATCTCGAGCCCCCGCCCCCGCTCGCGGAGCAGGAACTCCTCCAGGAGATAGCTCGAGCGGGCCACCGCCCGCGCGGGGTCGCTGCGCAGCAGGTCCACGTACTCGTCGCGCAGCGTGAGCAGGCAGGACGGCTCGAGCCCCACCACCGGCACGCCCCGCTCCACCCAGGGAGCCAGGCGCGCCACGTTCCACTCGGCGTGGGCCCGGGCCTCGTCGAGCATGCCCTTGGAGATGAGGGGCCGGCCGCAGCACTTGCGGCCCACGATCTCCACACGGTAGCCGGCCCCTTCCAGCAACTCGACGGCGGCCTGCGCGACCTCCGGCGTGTTGTACGTGTTGAAGGTGTCGTGGAAGAGCACCACGCTGCCGCGGGGCGCGTCCAGCTTTGGCTTGCGCGCGTCGAACCAGTCGGTGAACGTCTCGCGGGCGAAGCGCGGCAGGGGCCGGCGGCGATCGATGCCCACCACGCGGTCCATCAGCCACCGGTTCAGCCGGGTACCGGCGATCCAGTTGGACAGGGGCGCCAAGCGCGATCCCCACCAGGAGAGGCTCCCGATGTGCGCGAAGATGTCGTTGCGCATGGGCGTCGGGTGCACCTGGTAGTAGTGGTACAGGAACTCGTACTTCATCTTGGCCATGTCCACGTTGGACGGGCATTCCGCCTTGCAGCCCTTGCACTCGAGGCAGAGATCCATCACCTCGAACAGCCGCTTGCCGGTGAAGTCCTCGCGTGGCACCCGACCCGAGAGCACCGCGCGCAGCGCGTTGGCGCGCCCGCGGGTAGAGTGCTCCTCGTCGCGTGTCGCCATGTAGGAGGGGCACATGGTGCCCTCGAGCTTCTTCCGGCACACCCCCACCCCGTTGCACATCTCGACGGCGGCGGCGAAGCCGCCCTGCTCGGAGAAGTCCAGGCGCGTCTTCGGCTCCCACGTGCGGTACTGCGCGCCGTAGCGCATGTGCTCGGTGACGCCGGGGCTCGCCACGATGTTGCCGGGGTTGAGGAGGTTCTTCGGGTCGAAGGCGCGCTTGAGCTCGCCGAAGGCGCCGAAGATCACGGGCCCGAACACCCGCTCGAGGTAGGGGCTCCGCGCGCGTCCGTCGCCGTGCTCGCTGGAGATGGCGCCCTCGAACTCGAGGACCATGTCGAAGATCTCGGCGGCCATCGCCTGCACCTGTTCGAGCCCCCGCTGGGTCTTCAAGTTGATGAGCGGACGGATGTGCAGGCACCCCACCGAGCAGTGGCCGTAGTACGCGCCCTCCGCGCCGTGCTTCGCCATGATGTCGCGGAAGCGCGGCACGAACGCGGGCATGTGCTTGGGATCGACGGCGGTGTCCTCGATGAAAGCGATGGGCTTGGCGTCGCCCCGCGTCCCCAGGAGGAGGCCCAGGCCCGCCTTGCGGAGCTTCCAGATCGATTGCTGCTCGGCGGCGTCGAGGGCGATGTGGCCGGCATAGCCGAAGCGCTCGCGGACGCGGAGTGCTTCCAGCTTCTCCACCTTGTCCTTGACCTCCGCGTCGCTATCCCCCGTGTACTCCACGATGAGGATGGCGGCGGGATCGCCCGAGACGAAGCCCATGCGCCCGGCCTGCTCGATGTTGGCGCGGGCGAGGTCGAGGATCATCTTGTCGGTGAGCTCGACGGCGTAGGGGCCAGTCTCGAGGATGGCCTGCGACGACTCCAGCGCCTCCTGGATGTCACGATAGTGGATGACGTCGAGCGCGGTCTTCTTGGGCCGCTTCACCAGGCGCATCTTCGCTTCGACGATGGTGAGGAGCGTGCCCTCCGAGCCCACGATGAGCCGGGCCATGTTGAGCGGCCCGTCCTTGATGAGCTCGTTGAGGTTGTAGCCGCACACCCGGCGCCAGTGGCCCCGATACCGCCGCGCGATCTCGTCCCGGTACGTGTCGCGGATCCGGGCCACTTCCCGGTAGATCTGTCCCTCGAGGGTCTCCAGGCGCGCCTTGGCCTGGAGCTCCGCGGGCGTCACCATGCCGAACACCGCGCGGCTCCCGTCGGCGAGGAGCGTGGTGAGCTCGATCACGTGCTCGACGGTGAGCCCGTAGGCGATCGAGTGGCTGCCTCCGGAGTTGTTGCCGATCATGCCCCCGATGGTGGCGCGGTTGGAGGTGGAGGTGTCGGGGCCGAAGAGCAGGCCCTGTCCGCGCACGTGATGATTGAGCTCGTCCTGCACCACGCCGGGCTGGACGCGCACCCACTGCTCTTCCGCGTTCACCTCCAGCACTTGGTTCATGTAGCGCGAGAAGTCGAGCACCACCGCGTGATTCACCGTCTGTCCCGTCAGCGAGGTGCCGCCGCCCCGCGCGAGGAGGGGGGCGCCGAGGCGGTTGGCCACCTCCAGCACCGCCTGCACGTCGCCGGCATGGCGCGGGATGGCCACGCCGATCGGCTCCACCTGATACATCGACGCGTCGGTGGAGTAGAGCAGACGCGAGTACACGTCGAAGCGGACGTCGCCCTCGACGACGCGGCGGAGTTCGTGCTCGAGTTCGATCATGCGCGGATTATACTGGATCGGCATGGTCGCGACACGCCTTCTCCCCGCGCTGATCGGGCTCGCGCTCCTGGTCGTCGCGGTCGCGCCCGTCGGCGCCGCCCCCGCCGCGCCGCCCTTCACCGCCCGGCTCCTCGACGACGGGCTCGAGTTCGACTCCCGCGCGCTTCTCGGCAAGAAGGTGATCGTCTTGCGCTTTCAGGGCTCGTGGTGCAAGACGTGCACCGCGCAGTCGGCGGGAATGCAGCGGCTCGCGGAGAAATACCGCGCGCGCGACGTGGAGGTGATCGGGGTCCACGTCAACGACACCGCCACCGAGGCCCGCGCCTGGCGGAAGCGGTACCGGCAGACCTACCCGGCTGCTCTCGATCAGGGCGCGCGCGCGGCCACCCGCTTCGGATTCAAGCGCGCGCCCTACACCGTGATCATCGACAAGAAGGGCGAGATGGTCGCTCGCATCACCGGCTCCGCCGACGAAGCGCGACTCACCAAGATCCTCGACCCGCTCCTCCTCCCGCCCGCAACCGCCACGCGCTAGCCCGCCGCCGGCCCGGCGGCTCAAAAGGGTCCAGATGCGAGGCGGCGCGCGACGGCCGTCCTTTCGGTCAGAGATTGCCGAAGTGGGCGAGGCGGATGCCCTCGCGCGCGATGAGGGCCCGCGCATCGGGATGCGTGAGCCCCGCCACCTCGGTCTCGCGCTGCTTGCCGTAGCGGCTGTACGCGAGGTCATCGTCGAAGTAGCCCGGGTGCGTCATGAACTCGCTCACCCCGGGCGGGAGCGCGCGCAGATGTTCGAGCACCCGCTCCCCCGACCAGTAGGGCTCCGGCCCGGATTCACCCATGAAGTGCTCCGGGGTGCGGATCCCGTCCTTCTTGGCGCGGGCTCGCACCTCGGCGTCCTGGGCCCGCATCGGCACCTTGAGGGAGCGGGCGAAGAAGCAGAGGAGGTCGAGGAGGGCGCCGTCGCGGGCTACGTGGTGGTGGCTGTCGAGATGCGTGGGGAAGCGGCCCATCAGCCGGCGAAAGGCCTCGATCTGATTCCCCATCTCGATACGCGCCTCCTCCGGCAGCCCGCGCTGGGCCTGCTGGCGCGCGTCGCGCACGAACTGACCGGCGTCGTCGAGGAGGGAGGCGACGCGCCTGGGATCCGAGACGGGCGCGCCGAGCGTGAGGTTGACGTGAAGCCCCACCCCTATCCCCGACGCCCGCAGCTCCTCCAGCTGGGCGGGGTCGGCGTCGCGATTGACCATGAGGGTGGTGCTGGTGACGATGCCGCTCCGGTACGACTCGAGGATGCCCCGGCTCACGCCCCTCGTGAGGCCGAAGTCGTCGGCGTTGATGATGAGCACGCGCGCGGGCAGGGTCACCGCTTGCCCGATCACCGCTTGCCCATTCACCGCTTGCCCATCACACGGCGGAAGTAGAGGCGCAGCGCTTCCTTGAGCTGGGCGCGAGCGCCCGCGCTGGTCTGGGCGTCCTCGAGCTGATCGAGGTCGAGCGCCAGCGGCACGCCTTCCTTCTTGACGCCGTCCAGCTCGGCGGTGAGACCGCAGCGCTCGTCGGATTCGGTGAAGACGATCTTGGCGCGGGTGAAGCTGCCGTCGTCCTGGGCGATCTGGGCGACGGTCTCGGTCAGGAGCCGCTTGATCGCCTCCTGATCCGGGCCCAGGACCGTCGAGAACGCGGTGGTCAGGTTGATCTCGGCCATCGATTCGCCTCGCCTAGATCCCGGCCGCGCTGGCGTCGCTGGTGGGATCGAGCCCGGCCTCGAGCCCCTTCTTCGTGATGCGGATGGCGATGGGCCGCGCGAAGAACATGTTGCCCACCGTGCAATCCTTGGGCGTGACGGGATGCCCGCGCTTGCGCAGGGCGGCGAGCGCGGCGTCCCCCACCCGGTCGTCCACGAGCAGCTCGCCGCCTTCGTCGTGCAGCCGCGGCGCCTCCATGGCCGCCTGCGGCGCATCACCCGCGTCGGCCATGTTGGAGATCACCTGCGGGATCACCGACACGATCTTCCGCCCGCCCGGCGCACCGAGAGTGTACGCGGGCTCGCCCTTCCGGAACGCCAGCACGGGCACCATGTTGACGAGCGGCCGCTTGCCCGGCGCAATCGAGTTGACCCGCCCCGGCTCTGGATCGAACCAGATCATGCCGTTCTGGAGCAGGATCCCGGTGCCCGGCACCACCATCCGCGCGCCGAACAGGGACACCGCGGTGTTCGTGAACGACACCATGTTCCGCTGCCGATCGACGACGCAAACGTGGGTGGTGCAATCGTCTGAGGGTCTTCCTGCTGTCGAGCGATTAACCATCAGCGGGGGCCTCGAAATGGCCCCCGCTCTCCCCCCACCGCGGACACCCGTTCCGGGCGCCTTTACGTCGCCGTATTTCCACGGGTCGGGGGCTGGGGAATTCGACCTCGGGCCTCCGGGCTTGATCTGCTTCGAGAGGGCGCGGGCGTAGTCGCGGGAGGCGAGGCCGTCCCAGGGCGCGGTGACGCGGAGGGCGTCGCCCAGGTGCTGGAGGCGGTCACGGAAGGCCAGGCGCACCGCCTCCGCGCGGACATGCAGGCCGCGGACGCTGCCGTACGTCACCGCCCCCGACGGGAACTCGGCGAGGAGATTCAGAATCTCGAGCGCGGTGATGCCGCCGGTGGCGCCCGGCATGAAGGCCAGCTCGACGCCGCGGTAGCCGCCCATGAGCGGAGACAGGAGCCGGGCCTCGTAGCCGGCGAGGTCGTCGCGGGTCAGGAAGCCGCCCTTGCCCTGCACCTCGGCGTGAATGGCCTGGGCGATGGCGCCGCGGTAGAAGGCGTCAGGCCCCTCCTTGGCGATGAGGCGGAGGGAGCGCGCGAGATCGGGCTGGCGCAGCACGTCGCCGTCCTTGCTGACCGGCGGCCGGTAGATGTCGAGGCCGTCGCGCAGGTAGGTCCGGGCGGTCTCGGGGAAGGCACGCAGCTCGCGCGTGTAGAGCGCCATCGTCTGGGCCACGTACCAGTCCGGCACGAAACCGTCCTCGGCGAGGCGGATGGCCGGGCCGATCACGTCCGCGAGCGCCATGGTGCCGAATCGCGCGAGCGCCAGCGCCAGGCCCGCCACCGAGCCGGGCACCGCCACCGCGCGGGGGCCGAAGATGTTGGCGTCGTCCACCACCCGGCGCCACGGAAAGAGGTCGTCGCCCACCCCCTCGCCCAGCGTGTAGCAGGTCTCGTGCGCGGCCGCGGGGGCCGCCACGTTGGCGTCGATGGCCACGGTCTCGCCGCGCCGGGCCATGTGGATGAGGAAGCTCCCGCCGCCGGCCAGGGAGGACATGAACGGCTCCACCACCGGCATGGCGAAGGCGGTGGCCACCGCCGCGTCCACCGCGTTGCCGCCGCGGGCGAGGATCGACGCCCCCACCTCGGCGCCGAGCGGATGCTCGGCCACCACCATCCCGCGCGAGCCCACGGGCGTCTGCTTGGTCATCCGGAGCACGCTACGGATCATCACGAGGTCTCCTTGGGAAACGCGAAGGGATGAAGGCTCACCTTCCACACGCCCGCGTCATTGTGGATGAGAAGGCACACGCGCACCTCGTCCGCGCCATGCGCCGTCCAGAGGAACACGCCCGCGTCGGCGGCATCGCCGCATTCGTCGCAGACCCAGGCCGTGCGGAATCCTTCGGGGTCGCGCAGCGACTGGGCATGGGCGGTGGGATCGACGTAGAGGGGCTGACCGGCCGGCATGAAGGCGGCGATATCGGCGAGGTAGGGGAGTCGGGGTCGACCCGTCTCCCGCTTCCACGCGTCGATCAGGGGCAGCACCGGAACCTCGTGGGAAATGGAGAGATACGCGCCTTCCTCGATCAGCTCGCCCCGCGCGAGCCGGCACTCGCCCAGGAAGGCGCGAAGGCCATTGAGGCCCACCAGGCCGCCATAGAGGCGCGGGGCGAACTCCTCCCGCTCGGTGGGAGCAAGGAGGAATCGACGCGGGGGGTTGGGACCCGCGAGCTCGGGCCCCGCCACCTGGTACAGGCGCGTGCCGTCAGGACGCTCCGCGCACGAGCCGTGCCAGACCACGGTGGCGTGGTCGCCGGGAAGGAACCACTCAGGCGCGTCGGCCATGGCGCCCGGGTTTACTCCGTCACGAGGAAGCCCGACTGCGGGCGGCGCAGGATGGTCACCACGCCCTTGTCGTCGAAGTAGAGGATCCATCCGAGGGGATAGACCCAGGCTTCCTTGGCCTTGTCGCGCACGTCTCCCGTCCACTGCCCCTTGGCGAGTGCCCCCATCCGCGCGGGGTCGATGGTCTGCTCGAGCGGATCGTACAGGAGCACCCGCACCTCCTCCGGCGCGGTTCCCTCGCTCACCTGACGCCAGAAACGGAACTCGCTATAGTAGGCTTTCTGCTCGATCGCCGGATTCTCGCGCAAGTACTTGAAGACCCGCTCGTCCATCTGGTCCTTGAACTGCCGCCGCTCGTCGAAGTTGGGTTCGCGGTCGCTCCGCTGCGACACGCGCGCGTAGAACAGCTCCTCGGCGCGGGGCCCCCGCCCCATGCGTTCGGGCTGGTCGCTCGCCGGCATGCTCAGGCAGCCCGTCGCGCTGAGCAGGATCAGCAGGCCCAGCCCTCGCCTCGCCACTTGCGGTGTCCGCATCCGCCCCTCCGTTGCCCGCGCGTGCATTGCCTTAGATGAGGGCCGACTCCAGCACGATGCCCCGGTCGATCACCCGCGCCGCCCGGCCCAGCAACCCCGCCAGCGCGGGGTCCACCTCGGGCGCCTCCGCGAGCTGTCGGAGCACGTCGATGAGCCGCCGCAGCGCGCGAATCAGGTCGCCTTCGTGGCCCCCGAACGACTCTTCCACGATGGCCGCCCAGTCGTCCTCGCCGGAGGCCCAGCGGAACGCCGCGGGCATGAAGCCGGTGGAGACCGACACCGGCACCGGCAGCTGATGCATCCGCTGCGCCTCGTACACCGTCCGCGCCACCGTCTCGAGCTCGCCGAGCTTGCGCTTGAGCTTCCCGCGCTTGCGCAGGAAGAGGCGCGCCACCGCGCTGTCTCCCGAGCGCGACTCCTCGATGAGGCAGGAGGCGAGCGCGGCCGCCTCGGCAAGGGTGGTGTCGGCGAGGATGCCGCGGTCGACCATCTCCGCCACGAGCAGCTCGTTGTCGTGGCGCAGCGTCGCGATGAGCTGTCCCTTGGCGAGCAGCTTGCCGTCCGCCACCGCGCCGAAGTGCTCCAGCACCTCGACCACCCGGAGGAACTCCGCCCAGTAGGCGTTGCGGAGGGCCTCCAGCGTTTCGCGCTTGTGGGCGAGCCGCGCCTCCAGCTTCTCGAGCCCCTTCCAGGTATGGTCGCACGCGCGGCTGCGAGCCCCACGGGCAGCGGTGGCACTCGATGGCGGCGAGGGCCCCTTCCGGCCCCTCGGCCCGCTCGCGCTCCACCAGCGCCCCGGCGCTCATGCGGGCGAGCTGGGCCTTGAGCGCCTGGGTGCGATGCTCCCAGTCGCGCGGGATGGGCACGGGCGGCGTCGCCCAGAACACGCGCTTGATGTGCCCCGCCTTGACGTGCACCACCTCGCCGTGGGCCAGCAGTACGCTCGCGATCACCTTGTGGCGTCGCGCGTCCACGCGCAGCAGCAGGCCCAGCGCCTGGCCGCCCCGGCGGCGGGCGAGCACGTACCGGCCGGGCTCGGCCTCGGCCACTGTGCGCGCGGCCCGACGGCCGCCGCGGCCCAGGGCCGCGCGCGCGGTCTCCACCTCCGCGCGCACGGCCCGGTAGCGGCCGATGCGGGCGAAGTCGCCGCAGGGCGCGGTGAAGCCGCGCGCGTCCTCCACCGCCGCCTCGAGCCCCGCCACCTCCGCCTCGAGGCCGCGGATGCGGCGGAGGTTCTGGTACTGGCCGAAGGAGGACTCGACCGTTCGCCGTATCGCCGCCATGTCGTTGCCGCTGCCGAGGAGCAGCGCCACCGAGCCATAGCCCAGCTTGAACTGGCTCACCACGGGCTCGGGGGCGCCGTCCACCACGCGCCGGATGTCCTCGACGCCGTCGCGTACGTCGAGCGCGATCACGCACTTGCCCTCGGGGTCGATGCCCCGGCGGCCCGCACGACCCGCCATCTGGGTCAGCTCGTTGTGGGTGAGGCTGCGGAAGCCGCGGTCCGTGCGCTTGGTCAGCGACTGCAGCACCACGCTGCGGGCGGGCATGTGGATGCCCAGCGACATCGTCTCGGTCGCGAACACCACCTTGCAGAGCCCACGCTCGAAGAGGTGCTCGATGAGGCGCTTGACGCTCGGCAGGATCCCCGCGTGGTGCAGGCCCACCCCCATCCCGAGCCCCTGGAAGATGGTCTGGTTGAGGGGGGACTCCGCGATGGTGGGGGTGTCCCCGATGGCTTCGCGAATCGTCTCCTCGACCTCCGCCTGCTGCTTCCGCGCCAACAGGGGCTTGCCTTCGGCGAGCACCGTCTCCATGGCGCGCTCGCAGCCGGCGCGGCTGAAGATGAAGTAGATCGCGGGAAGCCAGCCACGCGCCTCCAGCGCGTCCAGCATCACGGTGGGATCGACCACGCGGCGCGTGTACCAGCGGCCCTTGTCCGTATAGCCGCCGTCGTGCTCGGCACCCGACAAGCCGAACGGTCCCCGCCCGCACCCCCTCGTAGCCGTGCAGCTCGCCGGAGAGATCGGCCACGAGGTAGGACAGAGGCACCGGCCGGTGCGGATGCGTGATCGCCACGATGGGCCGGTGGACGAGGCTGATCCAGTCGGCGATCTCGCCGACATTGGCGACCGTCGCGGACAGGGCCACGAGGGCGGCGTCCCGCGGCGCGTTGACGATGATCTCTTCCCACACGGTGCCGCGGCCCTCGTCGCCCATGTAGTGGCATTCGTCGAGGACGACCGTCTCGAGCCCCGGCAGCCCGCCCGTGTAGAACATGTTGCGAAGGATCTCGGTGGTCATCACCAGGATGGGAGCGCGGGGATTCACCTTCACGTCGCCGGTGAGGATGCCCACCTGGTCCGCCCCGAACTGGCGGCCGAAGTCGGCGAACTTCTGGTTGCTGAGCGCCTTGAGGGGCGTGGTGTAGGCGAGACGCCGGCCGTGGGCAAGCGCTCGGTGGATGGCGAACTCCGCCACCAGGGTCTTGCCCGCCCCGGTGGGCGCGGACACGATGACGGACTTCCCCTCGTCGATCGCCCGGACGGCGCGCAGCTGAAAGTCGTCCAGGGCGAACGGATACCGCGCCAGGAAGGATTCGAGCATATCTGCCGTGGAGATGGGCGCCCCCTCGCCGCTGCGATTCCACGTTATCATACGCTCGGCATGCGGCTCACCGGCAAGATCGCGCTCATCACCAATGTCAGCCATTTCATGGGCCCCGCCCTCACCGAGGAATTCGCCCGCGAGGGGGCGGCCCTGGCGCTGCACGACCGCGAGCCCCAGGCGGCAGCCCCCCTCCTCGCCCTGGCCGAGCGGCAGGGGCGCACCGCGCTCGGACTCAGCGGGGATCTCGGAACCACCGGCGAAGCAGATCGTATAGTCGCGGCGGTGGTGGAGCGCTTCGGGCGTCTCGACATCCTCGTCAACAACAGCGCGCATCCGCCCACCGGCCGGGCCACCGAGGACGTCAGCGACGCGGACTGGCGCGAGATGATGACGCGCCTGCTCGACGAGCCCTTCTTCTGCCTGCGTGCCGCGCTGCGCGCGATGCGCCCCGCCCGCCGCGGCAAGATCATCAACATGTCCTCGGCGGCGGGCATTCCCGGCCTCGCTCGCTACGCGGCCTACTCCGCCGCCCGGGCCGGGGTCAACGGGCTCACGCGCGCGGTCGGGCGCGAGGTGGCGCGCGACGGGGTGCAGGTGAACGCCATCGCCCAGAACTACGTGGAAAACCCCACCTACTTCCCGCCCACACTTCTCGCCGACGAGCAGGCGCTGGCGCGTATGGTTCGCAACGTCCCGGCGGGCCGCCTCGCCCGCAGCGAGGAGTCCGCCCGCCTGGCCGTGTATCTGGCGTCGGAAGACGCCGACTTCTTCGTAGGTCAGGTGGTCCCCTTCGCGGGAGGCTGGGTATGACGCTGGGCGAGCCGCAGCCGCAGGCGAGGCGAGCGGAGACATGATGGGGTCCCGAGCGGAGCGCGATTGGCGAGCCGCAGCCGCAGGCGAGGCGAGCGGAGACATGATGGGGTCCCGAGCGGAGCGCGATTGGCGAGCCGCAGCCGCAGGCGAGGCGAGCGGAGACATGATGGGGTCCCGAGCGGAGCGCGATTGGCGAGCCGCAGCCGCAGGCGAGGCGAGCGGAGACATGATGGGGTCCCGAGCGGAGCGCGATTGGCGAGCCGCAGCCGCAGGCGAGGCGAGCGGAGACATGATGGGGTCCCGAGCGGAGCGAGGGGAGTCCTGAACGCCATGCTCTTCTATCACGTCGGCATCACCGCTGCGGACGACTACGTCACGCGCCGCGCCGCGCACCGGCCGCAGCATCTGGAGCGCATCGCCGGCCTGCGCGCGCAGGGCGCGGTGATCGGGGGCGGGCCCGCCCCCGACGGGAAGTCCGCCGACCTCTTCTACCGGGTGCCCGAACCGGAGGCGGTAGTCCGGCTCGTCGAGGACGATCCCTACTGGAAGGGTGGCGTCTGGACGGCGTATCGACCCGAGGCTTTCTCGCAGTTCCTGGAGCCGTGGCGCCTGCCCGATCTCTCCACGGATGGCTCGCGCCTCACCATGCTGGTGGAGGGCGAGACGCCGGACGTCGAGATGGCCACCTTCGCCCTCATCGAGGCGCGCGGCGCCGGCCGCGTGGCCTTCGGCGGGTTCTTCCCCGACGGCCGGTCGCTCGTCCTCGTCAACGCCGTCGATCCCGACGAGGCCATCCGCCCACTCGTCGAATCTGGATTCTGGAAGGAAGGCACGCTCCGCGCCCGCCCGTTCCTGCACGTCCTCTAGCCGGCATGGCCCAACGCCCGACGCGCCGGATTCCCGCGGGGGCTTTTCAGCGCCTCGACGAGTCGTCCGACGCCGGGTTCTACGCCACGCCGCGCTTCGTGACCCACATCGACACGGGCGCCATCGACGCCGTCACCCAGCTCTACCGCGAGCATCTCCCCGCCGGCGGGGCGCTGCTGGACCTCATGAGCAGCTGGGTGAGCCATCTGCCTCCCGAGATCTCGTACGGCAAGGTGGTCGGGCTCGGCATGAACGCCGAGGAGCTCGCCGCCAACCCCCGTCTCGACGCGTGGGTCACGCACGATCTCAACGCCGACCCCCGCCTCCCTTTCGCCGACGGCGACTTCGACGGCGCGGGCTGCTGCGTCTCCATCGACTACTTGGTGCGCCCCGTCGAGGTGCTGCGTGACCTCGCGCGGGTGCTGCGTCCCGGCGCGCCCGCGGTGATCACGTTCTCCAACCGGCGCTTCCCCAGCAAGGTGATCGCACTCTGGGAATCGCTGGACGACGCGGGGCACGCGGCGCTCGTGGCCCACTATTTCGAGGCGGCGGGGGGCTGGAGCCCGAGCATCGCGCTCGACCGGAGCCCCCGGGCGGGCGATCCCCTCCTCGCCGTGGTCGCCCGTCGCGCCGCGCGCGTGGAGTAAGATAGCCGCCGCGATGAGGCTCGCCCCCGATCTGGTCCTGGTGGATGGGCGCTTCGAATCCGCCCGGGCCGTCGAGATCGCGGACGGACGCATCACGGGCATCGTCCCCTTCCCGCCGCCGTGGGGCGATACCGCGTTCGCCGACGACGTCGTGCGGCTACCGGGGCGCGCGCTGCTCCCCGGCACCGTGAACGCGCACTGCCACACCTTCCAATCGCTCCTGCGCGGTCTCGGTGACGACATGGACTTCATGAGCTGGCGCGATCGCGTGCTCTACCCGTTCTCCACGCGGCTCGACCGCGACGGCATCTACCTCGGCGCCGCCTTCGCCTTCGCCGAGATGCTGATCCACGGCGCCACGACGTGCGTGGACTTTTTCTACCTCCAGGATTCGGGTAACGACAATGCGGAGGCGGTGATCCAAGCCGCGCGCGACACCGGCATCCGTCTCGTCCTCGCGCGTTCCATGTACGACTGGGAGGGGGCGCCCCCGCGCTACCGCGAGACGCCCGCCGAGGCGGCCGCCCGGACTCGCGCGTTGATCCGCGCGTACGCCGGCGACCCGCTGGTGGCGGTGCAGCCGGCCCCCCACAGCCCGCACGGCGCCTCGCCCGCGATGATCCGCTCGGGTTGGGAAGTGGCCGAGGCCGAGGGCACGCCGTTCCACATCCACGTGGCGGAGGGTCAATACGAGGGACAACGGACGCTCGCCGAGCACGGGGCCACCCCGATCCGCTACCTCGACGCGCTCGGAGTCCTTGGGCCCCGGATGATCGGCGTCCACTGCGTCTGGCTGGACGACGCGGAGATCGCCCTCATGGCCGAGCGCGGGGCCGGGCTCGCCTATTGCCCGTCGTCCAACATGGCGCTGGGCGACGGCATCACCCGCCTGACCGAGATGCGCGCGCGTGGGATACGGGTCGGGCTCGGCACCGACGGCGGCTGCACCAACAACCGGCTGAGCGTGTTCGAGGAGATGCGTATGGCCGCGCTGCTCCAGAAGGTGCGCCACCTCGACGGCACGCGGCTGCCCGCCGAGGACGCCTTCGCCATGGGCACGCGGGGGGGCGCCGAGATCCTCGGGCTCGCGGCGGGGGCCATCGCCCCGGGCCGGCTCGCCGACCTGGTCGCAGTGGATCTCGGGCACCCCTCGCTGCACCCACCCATCAACCTGCACAAGAACGTGGTTTACGCGATGTCCCATCAGGCGGTGACCGACGTCTGGGTGCATGGCCGGCCGGTGGTGCGCGGCCAGCGCCTGGCCACGCTGGACCAGGACGATCTCCTCGCCCGCGTGCGCACGCTCACGCGGGAGTGGCGGGTCGCGTGACCACGCCCCGCGTCGGCGTCATCCCCTATCTCAACTGCGAGCCGTTCTTCGCCCATCTCGCCGGCTTCCCCACCCTGGCCCTGCCGCCGCGCCAGCTCGGCGAGGCGCTGGAGCGCGGGGAAACCGACACCGCGCCGCTGTCGCTGGCCGACTTCCTGCGCCTCGAGTCGGCGCTCGAGGGCCTCCCCTACGGCATCGCCACCGATGGCCCCGCCATGAGCGTCTTCCTCTTCGCGGACCGCGGGCCGGCCGAGCTGGACGGAGCGGTGGTCGGCGTCAGCACGGAGACGTCGACCTCCGTCGAGATCCTGCGCATCCTCCTCGCCCAGAAGTATCGAGTGAGCCCGCGTGCCTGGACCACCCCGGGACCGGCCTGCGACGCCATCCTGCTCATCGGCGACGCGGCCATTCGCGAGCTCACCGCGCCCCGGCGCTTCGCGTACGCGGTGGACCTGGGCAGCGAGTGGACGCAGTGGACGGGGCTGCCCTGCGTGTTCGCGCGCTGGGGCGTGCGGCGGGCCATTCCCGCCACCGAGCGCGCCGCCTTCGCGCGGGCGCTGGACGCGGCCCTCACCCGCGGGCTCGCCGATCTGCCCGCCATCGCCGCCCGCCGACGGGATACGGGCTGGAGCGAGGCGGAGGTCATCCGGTATCTGTCGACCTTTACCTATCGCTTCGGCGCCGGGGAAGAGCGAGCGATCGCCGAGTTCCAGCGGCGCCGCGCCGCGCTGGGCTGAGCGGGCTCAGACCACGTGCGCCATCTCGTCGGGGCGTCGGTCCATGTCAATCTCCCGTGGGACGAAGGAGGCGCAGCGTCTCCTCGTGCAGGCGGCCGTTGGTGGCCACCACGGTGCCGTCGTAGATGTTGGGACGCCCGGCGAAGTCGGTGAGGCGCCCCCCCGCCTCTTCCACCAGGATCTTCATCGGCGCAACGTCCCACGGCTTGAGGTCGGCCTCCACGTAGATCTCTCCCTTGCCCTCCGCGACCAGGCAATAACCGTAGTAGTCGCCGAAGCCCCGCGTCCGCGACGTGCCGTCCACGAGGCGGACGAAGCCGGGCCAGTACGGGGTGCGCCGCAGCAGCGACAGGCTCGAGTGCAGGAGGAAGGCATCCTTCAGCGCCCCGCACTCGGAGACGCGGAGGCGCTCGCCGTTGGCGTAGGCGCCCTCGTCCTTGCGCGCCCAAAAGAGGTCGCCGCTCACCGGGTTGAGCACGACGCCGGTCGTCACCTCCCCATCCTCCTCCAGTGCGATCAGCACCGCCCAGATGGGCAGATGGCGGACGAAGTTCTTGGTCCCGTCGATGGGATCGATGATCCAGCGCCGCTCGGTGGGCCCCTGCTGGCCAAACTCCTCGCCCAGGAAGCCCACGTCGGGGAACGCCCGGCGCAGGAGGCCGGTGATGGTCTCCTCGGCCTCCCGGTCGGCCTGGGTCACCGGAGTCTGATCGGGCTTGATGGTCACCTCGAAGCCGCCCCGGTAGTAGCGCATGGCGACCTCGCCGGCGGCGTGGGCGGCCTCGACGGCGGCGACGACGGCGGGGTGCCGCGGGGTCACTCCCATTCGCCCCGCTCCTCCAGGACGCCCTTGCAGACGCTGAGCCCCTCGACCACCACCGGCATCCCGCCGTAGGTGACCTGCTGGAAGATGACCTCGGCCACCTCCTGCCGGGTGGCGCCCACGTTCAGCGCGGCATGGATGTGCGCGCGTAGCTCGTTGGTCCGGTTCAGCACGGTGAGCGAGGCCACGGCGCACAGCTCGCGCTGCTTCTGGGAGATGACCTCGCGACTGTAGAGCGTGCCCGTGAAGAACGCGGACAGGTCGCGCGCGAGGTCACGGTCGAACTTCTTCCACATCTCGAACCCCACGCCGCCCTTGATCGAGTGGAACAGCATCTGCGCGGTCTTGCGCGTCTTGTCCTTCAGGGCCTCGTCCATGGCGTCTCCTTGTGCTTCCGTTTTTCGCTGGACTTCGCCGCGACCTATCCCTCACACTCCCCATCCGGAGACCTACCCGCGGACATGGCGGATCCCCATTGCCCTCGCTGCCAAGGCGAAACCGAGCGCGTCTCCCGGGATGGTCTCTACGAGCACCTTGTCAGCCTCGCCTACTTCTATCCGTTCCGCTGCCGCGCGTGCCTTCGCCGCTTCCGTGCCTTCCAGTGGGGCCAGCGCTATGTCCGCGTGCGCAAGGAGCGCCGCATGCACGAGCGCCGGCCGGTGGACCTGTGGACCACCCTGTGGCTCGAGGCCGGCGGCACGCCCGGCCGGGTGCGGGACCTCTCCGAGACGGGCCTCGCGCTGGAGACCCACGTCGACCTCCAGCCGGGGCAACACCTCGAGATGGATCTCCAGCCCGGGCCCGGGGAGCGTCCCCTTCGTGTGGAGGTTGCGGTGGTGCGCACCATAGGGTCCGGCCGGGTTGGACTACAGTTCGTCGGGGTCAAGAACGAGGGCCCGGAGCGGCTGCGCAGATACCTGACCGGCCGTGAGCCCCAGGACCCGGCCGAGGACCTGCGGTGAGCGGGCGGCCCACCTGCCCGAAGTGCGGCGGCACCCAGGTCGGTCGCACCCATCGCACCGGCGTCATCGAGCGCGTCGCCAGCCTGGCCTACATCTACCCCTTCCGCTGTGGGACCTGTCACCGCCGCTTCCGCCGCTTCCGATGGGGCGAGCGCTATGTGCGGGTCCATCTGGATCGTCGCGACCTCGAACGCATCCCCGTGCAGTTTCCCGTGACCTTTCACTGGAAGGATGGGGGCCAGGGCGGGGGCACCGTCAGGGACCTCGCGGTCGCCGGCTGCGCCATCGAGACCGACGTGGCGGTGCCGCTGGGGGCCCTCATCCTGCTCCAGATGACGCCGCCGGACGGCCCACCCATCGACGTGGACGTGGGCGAGGTGCGCTCCCGGAGGTCCAGCCGCCTCGGCGTCCGCTTCGCGCGCGTGGCGCCCGAGCAGGGCGAACGGATCCGCCAGCTGATCCAGCGCCTCGGCGCGGCCCGCCAGGGCTGAGCCCGACCTCGACTCCCGCCTCACGCCGCGATCGTCTCGAGCAGCCGCGCGAGCGCGGCGGGCGCCGACAGCATGGGATTGTGCGCGGTGTTCATGTCGCGGGGAGCCACGCCGAGCCGCGCGGCATACCCCGCGGCCCGCGCCGGCGGCACCGCCATATCGCCCAGGCAGCGCACGTAGGTCCGCGGCACGGACAGGCGATAGAACACGGACAGGTCGATCCGGTCCACGAAGGGACGAACGGGCTGCGGCGTGAGCAGCGCCAGCGCCCGCATCACCGCGGGATCGTGGCGGGGCAGATCGCCCATCCAGCGCGCCCACGCCGTCTCCGCAGGGTAGAGGAAGGTGCCGTCGCCGCGCGCGGCGGCGAGGCCGCGCATGAGCGACCGCCCGGACGGCGTCAGGTGCACGCGCTCGAGGCTCTCCCCGCTGGGCAACACAACCGCGGCGAGGAACACCAGATGCGCGACGCGCGTCGGCGCCAGCTCCGCCGCCTTGGGGATCACGATGCCGCCCATGGAGTGGCCGACGAGCACGCCGCGGGACACGCCCTCGCGCGCCATGAGGTCGGCGACGGCGCGGCCGTAGGCGTCCGCGCTGGCCAGGCGCGCCTCGCCCGCGCGTCGTCCTTGACCGGGTAGATCGAGCGTCACCACGCGGTGACCCGCCTTCCGAAGTCGCGCGGCGACGTCCTCCCAGCACCACGCGCCGTGACTGGCGCCGTGGACGAGCACGAACTCCTTGGGCACGCAGGCTCCCGGGGTAGGTCGGGGTTGACTCGCGCGGGCCGGCCTTCTAGCGTAGGGGAACCATAGCACGATCCCCCGTCACGAGGAGCCCGCCATGACCACGATACAGCCGTACTGCGCGCCCACCGTCTTCAACCCGCCCACCTACACCCAGGCGGTCAAGGTGACGGGCGCCCAGACCATCCTCTTCATCGCGGGCCAGGTCGCTTACGACGCGCAGGGCAAGCCCGCCCATCGCGGCGACTTCGCCGCGCAGGCGCGCGCGGTATTCCAGGCCCTCAAGGCGCAGGTGGAGGCCGGCGGCGGCACGCTCGCGAACGTGGTCAAGGTCAACACCTACCTCACCGACATCCGGCACCGCGCCGAGCTCGTGCCGATCCGGGAGGAGTTCTTCGGCAAGAAGACGCTCGCCTCCACTCTGGTTGCCGTCGCGGCGCTCGCCCAGCCGGAGTGGCTGATCGAGGTCGAGGCGGTCGCGGTCATCTAGGCCGTGGCAGCCGAGCTGAACCCGTACATCTTCCGCGCCTACGACGTGCGCGGCAAGGTGGGCATCGACATCACCCCCGAGGTGTTCGAGCCCATCGGTCGGGCCTACGGCACCCTGGTGAGCCGGCGGGGCGGGCGGGTCGTCGCGCTCGGCATGGACAACCGCCTCACCTCGCCTCCCCTCAAGGAGGCGTTCGCGGCGGGGGTGCTCGCCGCCGGGGTGGACATCGTGGACATCGGGGTCAACCACACACCCCTGATGTACTTCGCCACCGCGCACTGGAAGCTCGACGGCGGCGCCACCGTGACCGGGAGCCACAACCCCGTCAGCGACAACGGGGTGAAGATGGTGCACGCGGGCGCGGCGCCGCTCACCGAGGACGAGATCCAGGGCCTCCTCGCCACCATCCGCGCCGGCGACTTCGCGGCCAGCCGCGGACGCCGCTCTGCCCGCAATCCCCGCGACGACTACTTCGCCGCCATCACCGAGCGCGTCCGCCTGGCGCGGCCGCTGAAGGTCGTGGTGGACGCGGGGAACGGCATCGCCGGGAGCTTCGCCCCCGACCTCCTGCGCCGGCTCGGCTGCGCGGTGACCGAGCTCTTCTGCGAGTCGGACGGGAGCTTTCCCAACCACCTGCCCGACCCGGAGATGGAGGAGAACGTCCGCGACCTCGTGGCCAAGGTGCGGGAGACGCGCGCCGACGTCGGCATTGCCTATGACGGCGACGCCGACCGCGTGGGAATCATCGACGAGGGCGGCGGCCGCCACGAGGCCGACCTGCTCCTCGCCCTCCTTGCGCGCGATCTCCTCACGCGGCATCCCGGCGCTCCCATCGTGTTCGACGTCAAGTCGTCCCAGGTGCTCGTGGACGACATCCGCAAGCACGGGGGGACGCCGGTGATGTGGAAGACCGGCCACTCCCACCTCAAGCGCAAGATGCGCGAGGACGGCATCCTGCTCGGGGGCGAGGTGTCCGGCCACATGTTCTTCGGTGAGAACTGGTACGGTGTGGACGACGGGATCCTCGCCTCGTGCAAGTTCCTCGAGCTGGTGGCGCGCGACGGGAAGCCCGTGTCCGCGCACTTCGCCACGCTGCCGCATCTGGTCGCCACCCCGGAGCTCAAGGCCCCCTGTCCCGACGACCAGAAATTTGGGGTGGTGGAGGAGCTCGCGCGCGCGTTCCGCGCGCGCTACGAGACGGTGGAGATCGACGGCGTCCGGATTCTCTTCCCCGACGGCTGGGGCCTCGTGCGCGCGTCCAACACCAACCCCTACCTCACCCTGCGCTTCGAGGCGAGATCCCAGCGCGCCCTGGACGCCATGATGGCCGAGGTGTACGAGGCGCTCCGCCGCTATCCCTTTGTGACCCTGCCGTCCTAGCCCCGCGCGCGGCCGGGCGGCGAGAAGGGGTCAGGGGCGAGGCGCCGCCCGCGGCCCGGGCGTGAGGCGTACTCCCTGTACGTTGAGCGCCCGGGCGAGGGCGGCAACGAAGCCCGTGGCCCCTTATCGGCGCCCGGCCTAGCGAAGATTTCCCGTGTGGCCGAGCGAGTAGCGCCCGGGCTGGGGCCACACGGTGAGGCCATGCGGCTCCTTGCCCACCGCGATGGTCTTGACCTCGCCGGTGGCGGTGTCGATCACGTACACGACATCGTCGTAGCGCCCGGAGATCCAGAGTCGCGTGCCGTCGGCGCTGACATTGCCCATGTCGGGGCTGCCGCCGCCGGGAATCATCCAGGTCGCCTCGACCTTCCGCGTGGCGAAGTCCAGCACGGCGATGCTTCCCTTGCCGCGCGGCGGCCCGTAGACGCGCGACGCGCCGCGGTTGATCACATAGAGCTTCTTGCCATCGCGGCTCGGGTAGAGGCCGTGCGCGCCCACGCCCGTGGGGATGAAACCCACCTCGCTGAAGCTCTCGCCGTCCACCACGAAGACACCGCCCGATTGCAGCTCGGCCACGAAGAACACCTTGCCGTCGGGCGAGGCGCGGACGTCCTGCGGCATGCGGCCCTTGGAGAGCTTCAGGTGGCCGAGCACCTTGCGCCCGACCATGTCGATCTTGACGAGGCTTCCCGCGTACTCGCAGGTGAAGATCACGTAGCGGCCGTCGATGGAGAAGTCCGCGTGGTTGATCCCCGCGCACTGAGGCGTGGGCAGCGACCACTGCAGCGCCATGGTGCGCGGATCCCGGAAGTCGAGCCGCTTGAGCGCCTCCGCCACCACCACCGCGAACTTGCCGTCCGGGGTGAAGTACATGTTGTAGGGATCGTCGACGGGAATGGTCTTGCCCGGCTTGCCCGTGGTGGGATCGATGGGCGTCAGGCTGCCGTCGGTGCGGCCCTCGGCGTTGTTGGTGACCCAGAGGGTCTTGAGGTCCCACGACGGCACCACGTGCTGCGGGTTGATGCCCACCTTGAAGCGGTCGACCACCTTCAAGGTGGCGGGGTCGATGACCCACACGTCGTTGGACGAGCGGTTGGGCACGTAGACGCGCGGCAGCGCGTTCGCCACGGCGGGGCTCATCTGGCCGCTCCGCGTCTCGCTGTAGAGGTGGGCGGGGTCGACCACCGGCGGCATCCCGGGCAGGGTGTCCACCGCGAGGGAGGGCGCCACCGCGACGCCCATGACGACGAGCGCCCCGATGGCCAGGCGCACGGTGAGACGGAACGATGACACCAAGGGACCTCCTCTGCCGCGGCCGCGGCGGCCCTAGCGGCGCTGCTCCAGTGATTTCTTCACGGCGTCCACCGTCTGGGTCACGATGACGTCCACCCCGAGGGCGCCCAGTGACGCAGTAGCGCGCCGGGCATCGCCGTTGACGCCGTCGTCGGCCCCGGAGGCGGCCCCTCCCCGGAGACGGTCGGCGCGCACCAGGCGCGGATCCAGCGCGAGCATGAGCGCGGTGTCGGCCAGCCCCGCATGGGCGCCGATCTCCTCGTCCCGATACCCTCGGGCTCGCAGAAGCCGCGCGAACTCGACCTGGCTCGCCCGATAGTACGCGTCGGGAGCGTGGGCGCGGACGGTCGTCGCCGTCCACTCCCGGTTGAGTCGCGCTGCCGCCGCGCGCAGACCCGTTTGGCTGGCGCCGTGGTCCCCCAGGAACACGATGTCACGAAAGCCGTGCTGCCCGAAGCTGCGCCCCGCCGACTCGAGCACCCGCTCGAAGGCGTCCTGGGGCACGCTGATGGTGCCGGCGAAGCGCATGTGTCCGCTGGGCGGACTGATCCGGCCCTCCGGGACATAGGCGACCACCGGCGCGACCAGGGCGTCGCCGAGTGCTCGCGCGATGCGCTCCGCGAGCGCACGCACCCGGACGTTGTGCTTGCCCAGCGCCATGTGAGGGCCATTCTGCTCGGTGCCGCCGACGGGGACGAGCATGGTGGTCTTGCCGCCCCGGACGAGGTCACGCACCTCCGTCCAGGTGAGCTCTTCCAGGAGCACGGTGTCGGGCGCACCCGCGCCGGCGGCCGGAGCAGCGGCGAGCCAGAGCAACAGCATGATGGAGAGCACGCGCGCCCGCATGCGTCCAGCCTACAGGATGGGCGTCGCTTGGACCAAACCCTTGGCGGCGGGCGCCTCAGCCGGCGAGGAGGAGGCGCACCGCGTGGTCGGCGTCCCGCGCAAGCGGGCAGTCACGCGGCCCCCAGTAGCCGCGGGGGTCGATGAGGATTCCGGCCAGCCCGGCCGCGCGGGCGCCGAGCACGTCCACCGAATAGAGGTCGCCGACGTAGACGGCCTCGTCGTGAGCGACACCCGCGCGCTCGACCCCGAGCCGGAAGATGCGCGGATCGGGCTTCTCCACTCCCACCCGCGAGGAGTCCAGGACGAAGTCGATGCTGACGGCGAGCCCCGTCGCCTCCAACGTCCCCTCGACGGTGCCGTTCGAGTTCGAGATGACGCCGACGACGAGCCCGGCCGCCTTCGCGCGGGCCAGCGCGGAGGAGGCGGTCGCGTCCGCCCGCGTCCACAGGCCCACGGGGGCGTTGTGGTCGCGCCGCCAGCGCTCCACCGCCTCGATCTCGGCGGGCGCCGTGACGCCCAGGGGCTCCAGGAGATAGCGCAGGTACCGGTCGTGGGTGGCGATGCTCTCGGTCGACGCGCCGGGCGCGAGGTGGGGATCGAGGCGGACACGCGCGCGCAGCTCGGCATCCTCGACGGCCGCCTCGTCGACGGTGAGGCCCCGGCGGCGCAGGGCGGCGGCGATGGCCGCGTAGTCCATGCGGATCAGCGTGTTGCCGGCGTCGAAGAGCACGGCGCGGGGCGCGCGAGGCGGACGTGAAGGTGTCATGGGCAAACCGCCGCCTTCATTATAATGACGAGGACGATGACACGGCTTTCCGCCGCGACGCTCGCGCTCCTCGCCCTCTCGCCCGCCGCGGCGCTCGCGGACCACGGTGGGCCGCTCCGCGACGCCCCCATGAGCCCGCTCACGTTCGCCCTCATCTCCGCGGGCGCGGTGCTCGCCGCCGGCATCCTCGTGGTGCTCATCGTGATGGCCTTGACCAGGAAGACCGGAGAGTGAGCGGCGCCTCCACCGTCCTGCGCTGGGCGCACCTCCTCTCCGCGCTCGTGCTGGTGGGCGTCTTCGGCTTCTCCCTCCTCGCCGGGCGCCCGTCCCATCCGACCGCGCGCGCCTGGGAGCGTCGCATGCTCACGCTCGCGCGGGGGGCCGGAATCGCCGCGCTCGTCACCGCGGCGGGCCTCCTCGCGCTGCATGCCGCCTACGTCGCGGGCCGCCCCGGCGCGGCGCTGGAGCCGGCAGCGTGGCTCCGCGTGCTCGCCGCCACCCAGTTCGGCGCGGTGTGGCTGCTTCGGGTGGGCGTGATCGCGCTGCTCGTCGCGCTCGTGTGGGCGCGCGAGCGCGAGGACTCCACCGCGGATTGGGCGGCCCTGCGGGGGCAGGCCTGGCTGCTCGCCGCCGCCGGCGCGGGGGCGCTCGCCTGGGCGGGCCATGCCGCCGCGGTGGAGCCGGGCGGTGCGTGGGCCCTGGCGTCGGACCTCGTTCACCTGATCGGCGCGGGCGTCTGGCTCGGCGCGCTCGCTCCCCTGCATCTGCTGCTGCGCGCGGCCTCGACCGCCGCCGGCGCCGACGCCCGTCCTTACGCGGTGGTCGCCGCGCGCCGCTTCTCGCGGCTGGCCCTCGTCGCCATGCTCACGCTCGCGGCCACGGGACTGTGGAACGCCTGGGAGCAGCTGGGGGACATCCCCTCGCTGATCGGCACCCGCTACGGCTGGCTCCTCCTGCTGAAGCTCGGCCTGCTCGTCCCCATCCTGGCTCTCGCGGCGGTGAACCGCGGGCGCCTCGTCCCAGCGCTCGGCGGCGACGCGGCCACCGTCGGGCGTCCGGCCATGGCGCGGCTCGCTCGATTCGTCGCGGCCGAGTGGCTGATCGCGCTAGCGATCCTGGCGGTCGTCGCCGTGCTCGGCACCACGCCGCCGGGCCGGCACGATACGCCGTGGTGGCCTCTGTCCTTCCGCCTCTCGTGGGAAGCCACCGCGGCGCTGCCCGGCGTCCGGACGCGCTTCCTCATCGGCAGCCAGCTCGCGGTGGTGGGCGTGCTCGGCCTCGTGGTGGCGGTGCTGCTCTCTCGCGCGCGCCTCCTCGCCGCATTCGCGGGGCTCGTGCTCGTCGCCATCGGCCTCGGGGTGGCGCTGCCGCCGCTGTCGGTGGACGCCTACCCCACCACGTACCGCCGCACGACGGTTCCGTATCAGGTCTCCTCCATCGCGCATGGGCTCGAGCTCTACCGCAACCACTGCGCCCTCTGCCACGGGGCCGCGGGCTGGGGCGATGGGCCCGCGGGCACGGGCCTGCCGAAGAAGCCCGCCGATCTCACCGCCCCACATGCCGCACAGCACACCGCGGGTGACATGTACTGGTGGCTCACGCACGGCATCCCGGCGGCGGGGATGCCGGCCTTCGGCCTCGTGCTGAGCGAGGACGATCGGTGGGACCTCATCAACTACATCCGGGCGCTCTCGGCTGGCGAGGAAGCGCGCATGCTGAGCCCCGCCGTCATCGCCAACCGGCCGCGGCTCGCGGCACCGGACGCGGCGTTCGCGGTGGGCCCCGCGCCCAGTCATCATCTCAAGGACTTTCGAGGGAACAAGTCAGTTCTACTCGTTTTCTTTACTCTTCCTGAGTCACATCCACGCCTCTCTCTGCTGGCGAGATCGTACGAGACCCTGCAGGCATTGGGGGCGGAGATCGTCGCAGTGCCCGTGGAGGACGACGGGCCCGTCATCGCGCGGCTCGGGGCGAATCCGCCCATTTACTATCCCGTGGTGACCGCGGGCGCCGCAGAGATCGCGCGGGCCTATGGCGTGTTCCGGCGTACGCTCTCGCCGGAGGGAATGAAGCCCGATCCCGCGATGCCGCGCCACATCGAGCTCCTGATCGACCGCGCCGGCTATCTTCGCGCCCGCTGGATACCCGGTGAACCCGGCGCCAGCTGGGCCGAGCTATCGGCGCTGGTGGCCGAGCTGCAGGCGCTCAACCGCGAGGCGCCGGCTCCCCCGCCCGCCGAGCATGTTCACTAGGCATGCGCCTCTGGCGCGTGGTCCTGCTCATGAACCTGGCGCTCGCGCTCGGGCTTCTCGTGGGCTACCTGGCCTGGGGGCGCGCCCTGGAGGGGCTGCGCCGCGAGAACGCCGAGCTGCGGGGGCAGGCGATCCCGGCCGGCGTGGAGCGCACCTTCCGCGCACGCGGCGTGGTGCGCGCGGTCGTGGCCGAGATCAACGTGATCGTGCTCTCGCACGAGGACATCCCGGGCTTTATGCCGCCCATGACCATGGGATTCCGTGCCCAGGACCCGAAGCTCTACGACGGCGTCGCCATCGGTGACGTGCTCGCCTTCACGCTGCGCGGCGTGCCGCCCAACCTCGTGATCACCGAGCTCCGCAAGGAGGGCCGGCTCTGATCGCCCGGGGCCTCGTCGTCCTCGCCGTCACCGCCGCGGCGATCGGACCCGCGACGGCCGGCCACGCTCCTGCCGCCCACTTCCCAACCCTCCGCTCCGACGCAGTGAAGCGCCTGCTCGACGTCCGGGAGCCGATGGTGCTGGTGGACATGCGCAAGCCGGCGGCGTATCGCGCCGCCCATCTTCCCGGCGCGATCTCCCTGCCCATGGCCGAGCTCGAGCGGCGCTATCGCGAGATCCCGAAGGCCAGTCGCGTCATCCTCTACTGCCAGTGCCCGCTGGAGGACATAGGAAGCGTCCACGCCTTCCTCGCGAGCCTCGGCTACCGGAATCACGTCGTCCTTGAGGACGGCTTCGAGGGGTGGGTCAAGGGCCAGTACCGGCTGGCGAAGTAGGCGTCCTTGGCGCGGCCGCGAACGGTCGCGTTTGCGCTCGCCCCGCCGTTCCGGTATAAGGAGCGCTGAGCCATGCAGCGCCTCCTCCATCGCCGCCCGCTCCTCCGCCGCGTCGCCTTCGTGGCCGTCCTCGCCCTCGCCCTTGGGGCGCTCGTCATCGAGAGCGGACAGATCCCGCATCTCCACGGCGCCGGAACGGTCGGCCTCTACAACGAGCAGCACGTCTTCGCGGCCCTGCTCGGAACGCTGTCCGGGGTGGCGACGCTCCCCGTCGCCCCCATCACCGCTCCGCTCGCTCTCCTCGTCGGGCTCGTCGCCCTGTTCGAGGGCCCGCTCCGCGCCGTCGCGGTTGTCCGCAACGCCGGGCCCCGCGCTCCCCCCTCCCGCTAGCGCCGCTTCGTCGGGACGCTGACCTCCGCGCGCCGTCAGGCGGCGCGCGCCCACTTCCACTCCACACGAGGGGGATCGTCCATGCGCGCACTGGTTTGCGTGGTGGCATTGCTCGCGGTGACGTTCGCTCCCGCGCCGGCGGGGGCCCAAGAAAAGGAAGCCCAGATCGAGGCGCTCAAGAAGGAACTCGAGACGCTCAAGAAGGCTATGGGAACGCTGTCGGAGCGCCTCAAAACCCTCGAAGCGCAGCCGGCGGCGGCGGCCGCACCCGCGCCCGCCACGGGCCAGACCTTTGTCGGCAACATCGCCCAGACCCAGCCGGGGAGCGGCCCCCCGTCGCTCATGGACCTCGCCCGTCCGCGCGAGCCCTTCGCCCTCTACGAGCGGCGGGGCCCCGGGCAGTTGCTCTTCGACATGGGCGTGGTCGGAGACTTCGTCGCCAACATCACGCAGCGCAACGTGGACAAGGCCAACGGCGGCACGTTCGCCGGCCGGGAGAACCGCTTCTTCCCCAGAGAAGTCGAGCTCTCGTTCTTCGGCCAGGTGGATCCCTACGCGCGGGCGGAGGTGCGCATCGAGGCCGCCGAGGAGTTCGAGGACGGCGGGCGCGAGATCCACCTCGGGCTGGCGGAGGCGCACCTGACGCTCCTCACCCTGCCGTTCAACACGCAGGCGAAGCTGGGCTTCATGCGCAACCGCTTCGGCCTCCTCAACCAGCTCCATCTCCATGACGGACCCCAGATCGACCGACCGAACGTGCTGACCCGCTTCTTCGGCGAGGAAGGCCTCCGCGAATCGGGGGCCGAGATTACCTGGATCGTCCCGCTTCCCTTTTATCTCGAGCTGCTCGGCGGCATCTTCAACGGCGACAACGACGTGCTCTTTGGCTACGGGAAGGTCTCCGAGCCACTGCTCACCGGGCGTGTGCGCACGTTCTTCGACTTCGAGGAGTGGGGCGCCGTCCAGCTCGGCGCGTCGGTGGCGAGCGGCACCAACACGGACCGGCACCGCAGCACCGTGGTGGGCGTGGACGCGAAGTACAAGTACCGGCCCGACGGCTGGTCGCATCCGCTCTTCACCCTCGCCGGCGAGTGGCTCCATGTCCATCAGCACTTCACCACCGAGGGCGCCGACGACGACGGCGACGGCATCCTCGAGCACGCGCCCGAGACCCGGACCCGCAACAAGAACGGGTGGTACACGTACGCCGAGGTCCAGCCCTGGAAGCGCTGGCTCTTCGGCTTCCGCTACGACTGGACGGAGTTCCCCGATCGTCGCGGCCACGAGTGGGCGGTGCAGCCGTACGTGGCCTTCATGCCGACCGAGTTCCTCCGGTTCCGGCTGGCCTATAAGCACACCGAGCGGAACAAGCGTGACGGCTTCGGGGACAACGGCGGGAGCGCGCGCATCGTGGACGAGCTCCTCCTGCAGGCCACCTTCATCCTCGGCGCGCACCCCGCGCACCCGTTCTGAGGAGGTTCCCATGAGCGCACTCGCTCGCGTCGTCGTGCTCGCCCTCGTCGCCGCCGGCCTCGTGGCCGGCGGCGGGGGCAGCCCCACCGCCGCCGCCGAGAAGGTCCGCGTCGTCACCACCCTCACCGATCTCAAGGCCCTCACCGAGGCGGTCGGGGGCGACCTCATCGAGGTGGACAGCCTCGCGCGAGGCAATCAGAACCCGCACGATCTCGAGGTCCGCCCGAGCCTCATGGTCAAGGTGCGCCGCGCCGACCTGCTCGTGATCAACGGGCTGGAAGGCGATGCCTGGGTGGAGGCCGTGGTGCGCGGAGCCAGTAACCCCCGGGTGCTGCCCGGCGCGCCGGGCCGGGTCGACGCGTCCGAGGGGGTCATGGTCCTGGAGGTGCCGAAGACGAGGGTGGACCGGTCCATGGGTGACGTGCACCCTCTGGGCAATCCCCACTACACCCTCGACCCGGGGATGGCGCCGGCCGTCACCGAGAACATCCTCAACGGCCTGGCGCGCGCGGCGCCGCAGCATCGCACCGCGTTCGAGAGGAATCGGCAGGCCTTCCTGGGCCTTCTGGAGCCGGCCCTCGAACGCTGGACCGCCGCCCTCGCGCCCGCCCGGGGCACTCGGGTGGTGGTGGAGCACGGCATCTTCACCTATCTGCTCGCCCGCTTCGGCCTGGTGCAGGCGGGGACCATCGAGGAGCGCCCCGGGATCCCGGCGGCCCCGGCGCACGTGACCAAGCTCATCCAGCAGATCAAGGAGGAGCGGATCAAGGCCATCCTCACCGTGCCCTGGGGCGACCGAAAGCTGGCCGCGCGCATCGGAGAGGAGGCCGGCGCCCGGGTGGTGGCCCTGGCGCCGGCGGTAGGCGGGCTGAAGGGCGCCGACACCTACCTGTCCACCGTCGACTACAATGTGACCGCGCTGGCGACGGCGCTTAAGTAATCCATGGCCGCGGATCTCTTCTCGCTGATGTGGGTCCCGTTTCTCATGTGCCTGGTCCTCACCGGGATACACGCGTATCTCGGCATTCACGTGCTCGCGCGCGAAGTGGTGTTCGTGGACATCGCGCTCGCCCAGATCGCCGCCCTCGGGGCCACCACGGCCTTCGTGCTCGGCTTCGACCTCCACACGTGGGAGTCCTACGCCGCCGGGCTCGTCTTCACCGTGCTGGGTGCGCTGGTCTTCGCGCTCACCCGGACGCGCCGGCGCCACGTCTCCCAGGAAGCGGTGATCGGGGTCGTTTACGCGGTGTCCTCCGCCGCCGCCATCCTCGTCGCCGATCGCACGCCGCACGGAATGGAGCATCTCAGGGGCATGCTGGTGGGGAGCATCCTGGCCGTCACGGGGCTGGAGGTCTTGATGGTCGCCGCGCTCTACGCGGCGATCGGCCTCTTCCACTGGTTCTGCCGGCGTCCCTTCTTCCTCATCTCCGCCGATCCGGACGCTGCCTTCCGGGAGGGACTCGCCGTCCGCTGGTGGGATTTCCTCTTCTACGCCTCGTTCGGCGTCGTGGTGACGAGCTCGGTGCGCGTGGGTGGGGTACTCCTCGTCTTCTCCTATCTCATCGTGCCCGCGCTCGCCGGCGTCATCCTTGGCGGCCGTCTCGCCACCCGGCTCTTCATCGGCTGGGCCTTCGGAGCCGGCGTGAGCGTGCTCGCCATGGCGGGATCGGCGGTGCTGGACCTCCCCACCGGCGCCACCGTGGTCTGTGCCTTTGGCCTGGCCCTCCTCTCCCTCGGGATCTACGCGAGAGCGTCCGGCCGGCAGGCGGGCCTGCTGGGGCCGGGCGCGCTGCATCCCGTCACGCCGCTCGCGGAGTCGCGCGAGCGCCCCTCGTGAGGCGGTCGGGCCGCGCCGGAGTCGTCGCGGCCCTGCTTGCGCTCGCGGGATGCGAGCAGGCGCCGGCGCCGCCGTCGGCGGCCGCGCCCGCTCGGCCGCTGGTCGTGGCCAGCAACTTCTCCCTCTACGACTTCTCCCGGCACGTCGCGGGCGACCGCGCGGAGGTGACATCGCTGGTGCCGCCCGGGGTGGCCCCGCACGACTGGGAGCCCTCGCCCCGCGACGTCGGGGAGGCGCGGCGGGCCCGGCTCTTCGTCTACAACGGCGCCGCGCTGGAGCCGATGGCCGAGCGACTGGCAAGCGAGGTCACGGGCAAGGGGCCGGTGCTGCTGAACGCGACCGACGGGCTGCCGCTGCTCGGCAAGGATCCGCACGTGTGGCTGGATCCCCTGCTCGCACAGCGCCAGGTCGAGGCCATCGCCCGCGCGCTCGTCCGGGTCGATGCGGCTGGCGCGGCGGCGTACGAGCGGAACGCCGCCGCCTATCGGGCCCGGCTCGGCGAGCTGCACGACGCCCTGGGCGCGGGGCTCGAAACCTGCGCGCGCCGCGACATCGTCACCTCCCACGAGGCCTTCGCCTATCTCGCCCGGCGCTACCGTCTGGAGCCGGTGGCGGTGATGGGGCTGGCTCCCGAGTCCGAGCCCAGTCCCCAGGACCTCGCGCGGCTCGTCCGCGTCGCGCGGGCCAAGCGGGTGAAGGTGATCTTCTTCGAGACGCTGGTGAGCCGCGGCGTCGCCGAGACCATCGCGCGGGAGGTGGGCGCGCGCACGCTGGTGCTGAACCCCGTCGAGGGGCTCACCCGCGAGGAAGCCGCTGCCGGGAAGGACTACATCGCCCTGATGCGCGCCAACCTCGACAACCTGCGGGTGGCGCTGGAATGCCGCTGAGGATCTGCTTCGTCTCGTGCGCGCGCTGGCCGGAGGTGTCAGAGAGCGACGCCCTCGTGAAGCGGGCGCTGGAGGCACGGGGCGCCACCGTGGAAGTGCGCCCCTGGAACGCTCCCGACGCGCGCTTCGACGGCTTCGACGCCGTCGTCTTCCGCTCCAACTGGGACTATCACCACGAGCCGGACGCCTTCCTCGCCTGGCTCGCTCGGGGCGAGGCCGCGGGGATCCCCTTCTGGAACCGCCCCGACCTCGTCCGCTGGAACCTGTCCAAGCGCTACCTGGGAGACCTGGAGCGGGCCGGCGTCCCGGTGGTGCCCACCATCATCCTCGAGGAGGCCGACACGGTCTCCCTGCCCACGGTGATGACCGCGCGCGGCTGGCCGCTCGCGGTGGTCAAACCCCTCGTGTCGGCCTCCGCGCACGACACAACCCTCGTGCCCGCCGCGGAGGCGGCAGCGGTGGCGCGGGCAATCGCCGAGGGACGCATCCGGCGGCCGGTGATGGTACAGCCCTTCGTGGAGGAAATCCGCCGGCGGGGCGAGTGGTCGCTCATCTTCATCGATGGCGCCTTCACCCACGCCGCCCTCAAGCACCCGGCGGAGGGCGACTTTCGCGTGCAGCCCAGCCACGGCGGCCGCTCGGTGGCGTCGCGACCGGACGCCGCCCTCGTCGCGGTGGGGCGCCGCGCTCTCGACGCGCTCCCCCTGCCGCCGCTCTATGCCCGCGTGGACGGCATCGAGACCGCGCGGGGCTTCGTGGTGATGGAGGTGGAAGCGCACGAGCCCGGCCTCTACTTTCCGCTCGCGCCCGAGGCGGCCGAGGTGTTCGCCGACGCGATCCTGCGCCGCGCGCGCCTGGGCGCGCCCGCCTCGCCTTGACAGGACGGGCGCGGGGCCAATACACTGCATTCGGTTTTCACTATGCCGCTCGCCTCGGCCGCATGAGCGCGACCGTCTCGGCCCGCTGGCGGGCCCTCGCGCTCGGATCCCTCGCCGCGTTCCTGCTCCTGAGCCTGGCCGCGGCGCACGGACCCTTGCCCGGCGACGTCGCCATCCGGGCGGCCGCCAAGGCCTCGCTCGGCCCCGCGATCGTGGGCGTCCTTCACGCCGTCAACGTGGGCGGTACCTGGATCGTGCTCCTGCCTGCCACCGGGCTGCTCTTCGCGCTCTCGCGCCATGCGCGCACGCGCTGGTGGATCTGGTGCCTCGCCCTGGCCTCGGCGCCCCTCGTCGAGAACGGGTGGAAGGCGCTGGTGGCGCGCCCTCGCCCGGAGGGCCCGGCCTACGGCTTCCCGAGCGGGCATGCCACCGCCGCCGCGGTCTTCGTGGTCATCGCCCTCTACCTCTCCACGCGCGCGCGGATGGGAACGGGCGCCCGCGTCGGCCTGGGCGCGCTCGTCGTCGTGGGTCTCGGCATCGGGGTGGGCACGGCGCGGGTCGCGCTGGACGCCCACTGGGCCTCCGACGTCCTGGGCGGGTGGCTGCTCGGCGGGGCCTGCGGCGGGCTGGCCGCGTGGTGGGACGCGGCGCGCGAGCCCGCACCGGTCGCGGCGCGCCCACTGTCGCGGCCGGCGCCCCCGCCCGAACGGCTTGGGCGTCGGACCGCCGACTGAGTCATGCGACCCCTCGTCGAGATCGACAACGTGAGCTTCGCCTACGGCGAAGTGTCGGTGCTCGAGGGCATCAACTTCACCGTGGCGGCGGGCGACTTCCTCGGCATCATCGGGCCCAACGGCTCCGGCAAGACCACGCTGCTGCGTCTCATGCTGGGGCTGCTGACGCCGACCCGAGGCGCCATCCGTCTCTTCGGCCACCCCCCCGCGAGCCTCACCCAGTGGGGCCGCCTCGGCTATGTCCCGCAGAAGGCGACCTTCGATCCCTCGCTGCCCGCCACCGTGCAGGAGGTCGTGGCGAGCGGGCTCGTCGCCACCGCGGGCCTGTTCCGACGGAGCAATACCGGCGGCCGCGCGCGGGTGTCGGAGGTCCTCGCCCAGGTGGGGATGAAGGCGCACGCGGCGCGGCGCATCGGCGCGCTCTCCGTCGGACAGCAGCAACGCGTCCTCATCGCCCGCGCGCTCGTGACCCAGCCCGAGCTGCTCATCCTCGACGAGCCGACCGGCGGCGTGGATCCCGAAGCCCAGACGAGCTTCCACGCCCTCCTGCACCACCTCCACCGGGAGCGCGAGGTCACCCTCATCCTGGTCAGCCACGACATCGGCGTGGTGGCCCGCGAGGTGACCCGGCTGGCCTGCCTCAATCGCCACCTGATCTTCCACGGGCGTCCGGGCGACTTCCTGGGCGATGCCGCGCTCGCCGCGCTCTATGGCCCCTCCATGCGCGTGGTCTCCCACGAGCACTGACGCGTGCCCGAGTTCCTCGCCTTCGACTTCATGCAGCGGGCCTTCGTCGCCGGGGCCATGACCGCCGTCATCTGCCCGGCCATCGGCGTGTTCCTGGTGCCACGGCGGCTCTCGCTGATCGCCGACAGCCTCGCCCACGTGGCGCTGGCCGGCGTGGCACTGGGACTCCTCACCGGCGTGGCGCCCATCGTGGGCGCGCTCGTAGTCACGGTGGCGGGCGCGGTGGGCATCGAGCGCCTGCGGACGCGGGGCGCGCTGTCCGGAGACGCCGCCCTCGCGGTGTTCCTCTCCGGAGGCTTTGCCCTCGCGGTGGTCCTTATCAGCCTGGCGCGCGGCTTCAACGCCGACCTCTTCGCCGTGCTCTTCGGCAGCATCCTCACCGTCAGCCCCGGCGACGTCTGGCTCATCGTCGGCCTCGGCGCGGTGGTGGGCGCCACCATCGGGACGTTCTACCCGCAGCTTTTCGCCGTGACCATGAACGAGGACCTCGCCCGCACCAGCGGCGTGCCCGTCGCCGCCCTCAACCTCATCCTCACGCTGCTGACCGCGCTCACCACCGTGGTGGCCATGCGCATGGTCGGCGTCCTCCTGGTGAGCGCCATGATCGTGATCCCGACTCTGACCGGCTTCGCCCTCGCCCGGAGCTTCCGCCAGGCCCTCGTCATCGCCATCGGGATGGCGCTGGTCTCGGTGGCAGCGGGGCTGGTCGCCGCCTACTATCTCCGCCTCGCCGCCGGCGGCGCCATCGTGCTGACCGCGCTCGTGATCTTCGCGGGGGCGTCCCTGGCCCGGCGCGTGCGGCTGCCCGCCGCCCGGCCCACGGCGCTGGGCCTGGTCGCCCTCGCGGCCGCCGTCGGCGCGCCCGCCGCGTCCGCCGACGACGCCGGGTGCAAGCGCTGGCGCGAGGCGTTCGCGAGCATGCCCGTGCACATGATCACGCTGGAGGCGGACGGCCGCAGCATCGCCGTGCGCGTTCGCGTCGCCGCCACCCCCGAGCAGCAGGCGGCGGGCTTCCAGTGCGCGACCCCGCAGGAGATCGAGCGAAGTCTCATCCTCTTCGACTTCGGCCGTGAGATCTCAACCCAGTTCCACATGCAGAACGTCCCCGCCGCGCTCGACATCGCCTTCGCCAAGGTCGACGGGCGCATCTTCGCGGTGCTCCGCATGGAGCCGAGCGCGACCGCGCTGTACGGGCCCATGGGCGACTTCCGCTATGCGCTGGAGGCGCGCAAGGGCTTCTTCGCGAGCCAGGGTGTGCGCCAGGGCGAGGCCCGGCTGGTGTTGCCGCCGCCGCGCTGAGCCCCGTGCACCAGCACTCTCACGGCTCGCGGCACAAGGGCCGGCTCCGGGCCGGGCTGGGCCTGGTCGGAGGCTTCCTCGTCCTGGAGCTCGTCCTCGCGGTGTGGACGGGCAGCGTGTCGCTGCTCGCCGACGCCGTGCACATGCTGGTGGACGCGGGGGGCATCCTGCTGAGCCTCGCCGCGATCTGGATCGCCGAACGGCCGGCGACCACGAAGAAGACATACGGCTACTATCGCGTGGAAATCCTCGCCGCGCTCGTCAACGGCGTGGTCCTCTGCGTGGTCGCCCTCGGCATCCTCTGGCATGCCTGGCAACGGATCTGGGCACCGCCCGATGTGCCGGGCCTGCCGCTCGTCGCCGCCGCCGCGGTGGGCCTCGTCGTGAACCTCGCAACAATGCGGCTCCTCCACGCGGGGGCCGCCGAGAGCCTCAACGTTCGCGCCGCCTACCTGGAGGTCTGGGGTGACGCGCTGTCCTCCGGCGCGGTGCTGGTGGCGGGAGCGGTCATCGCGCTCACCGGCTGGCACGCCGCCGATCCGCTCGCCGGCGCGGTCATCGGGCTCCTCATCCTGCCCCGCACCGGCACGCTCCTCTCCCACGCCGTCAACGTGCTCCTCGAGGCGGTACCGCCTCACCTGGATCTCGCCGAGATCGAGACGGCCATGACCGGCGTGGCAGGCGTCCGCCGCGTGCACGACCTGCATGTCTGGACCCTCACGTCCGGGCGCGAGGCCATGAGCGCGCATGTCTCCGTGGTTCCCGGCACGTCCGGCGACCGGCTCCTGCACGACCTGCACGTGCTCCTGCACGCTCGCTTCGGGATCGACCACACCACCATCCAAGTCGAGACGGACGGGGGGCTCGTGCAGATCACGCCGCCCGTCCGCGCGCCGGAGGCCTGAGATGAGCTCGTCCACGCTCGCCGCGCTGCCCGTCGGCAAGACGGTGACCTTTCGCAAGACGGTGTCGGAGTCCGACGTGTACCTCTTCGCCGGCATCACCGGCGACTTGAGCCCCAACCACGTGGACGAGGAGTACATGAAGAAGACGCGCTACGGCCGCCGCATCGCCCATGGCGCCCTCGCCGTGGGACTCATGTCCAATGCCTCGACCCGCGTCCTGGACGGCGTGCCGGGCACCGTGGTCTCGTACGGCTACGATCGCGTCCGGTTCCCCGCTCCACTGTTCCTGGGCGACACCGTGACGGCGACGTACGAGATCGTCGAGCGCGACGAGGCGGCGGGCAAGACCTTCGCGCGCGTCACCTGCACCACCCAGACCGGCGCCGTCGTCGCCGCGGCCACCCATATTATGAAGGTGGTTGGGTGAGCTGAGCCGCCCCGAGCGGCGAGGCGAACGCATATGGAGATCGGAAATCGATGACACCCTCGCGCCCGCCCGACGGCCGCCCGCCACTCGCGATCCTCCAGGGGGTGCGCGTGGTCAGCTTCACCCAGTTCCTCCTCGGTCCCTCGGGGGTGCAGTTCCTCGCCGACCTGGGGGCCGACGTCGTCAAGATCGAGCCGCCCGGGGGCCGCCTCTGGGAGCGCAACTGGTCGGGCGCGAACCACTTCCTCAACGGGGTGAGCGCCTTCTTCCTCCTCGCCCATCGGAATCAGCGGAGCCTCACCCTCGACCTGAAGACACCCGGCGGCCAGGCGGTGGCCCGGCGGCTCGTGGAGCGCGCGGACGTCCTCGTGCAGAACTTCCGCCCCGGCGTCATGGCGCGCTTCGGGCTGGACTGGGAGGCGGCGCGCGCGCTCAACCCGCGACTGGTCTACGTCTCCGCCTCCGGCTACGGCGAGCGGAGCCCCTATCGCGATCGCCCCGGGCAGGATCTCCTCATGCAAGCCTTCTCCGGGCTGGCCCACATCTCCGGACGGGCCGATCAGCCTCCGGTGCCGGTCGGCACCGCGGTGATCGATCAGCACGGAGCCGCGCTCCTCGCCCTCGGCGTGCTCGGTGCCCTCATCGAGCGCGGCCGCACCGGCGCCGGCCTCCACGTGGAGGTCAGCATGCTGCGCGCCGCCCTCGATCTTCAGATCGAGGTGGCCTCGTATCATCTCAACGGCGCGCCCCTGCGGAAGACCGACACCCCGCTCGCCAGCACCTTCCATCCCGCGCCCTACGGCACCTACGCCACGAAGGACGGCCACATCGTGCTGTCGATGTCGCCGCTCGGCGAGCTGGCGGACGCGCTCGAGCTGCCCACGCTGGCGCCCTACGCCGCCACCACCTGGAACTTCGAGTCGCGCGAGGCGATCGCGCGCCTCATCGAGCCGGTCGTGAAGGCACGCACGACCGCCGCCTGGCTGGAGCGCCTCGTGCCTCGAGGGATCTGGGCGGCACCCGTGCTCACCCACGCCGAGACCTTCGCGGATCCCGCCGTCGAGGCCGCCGACGCGGTGGAGGAGATCCACCACCCGGTGGCAGGCCCGGTCAAGCTGCTACGCCATCCCCTGGAGTTCTCCACCGGCCGAGTCGAGGTGCGCCGGATGCCGCCGATGTCGGGCGAGCACACCGACGAGATCCTTCGCGAAGCCGGCTACGCCGACGCCGAGATCACCGCGCTCCGGCAGGCGGGTGCCGTCTAGCACCCCTCACCCTGAGGGGCTAGTAGGAGCGCGGCAACCCGAGGACATGCTCGGAGAGATAGTTCAGCGCCATCTGCTGCGACACCGGCGCGATCTTGTAGAGCCGCACCTCCCGCCACAGCCGCTCGACATAGAACTCCCGCGCGTAGCCGAACCCCCCGAAGGTCTGTAGCGCGGCGTCGCAGGCGGCGAAGCCCGCCTCGGCGGCGAGCATCTTGGCCGAGTTCGACTCCTTGCCGCACGGCCGGCCGGTGTCGAAGAGCCACGCCGCCTTGAGGCAGAGCAACTCGGCCGCCTCCAGCTGGGCGGAGGCATGAGCGAGCGGATGGGCGATCGCCTGGTTCTTCCCGATCGGCCGGTCGAACACCACGCGCTCCTTGGCGTACTGCACGGCGCGGTCGAGGGCCGCGCGGCCAATCCCCACCGCCTCGATGCCGACCACGATCCGCTCGGGGTTGAGGGACTCCAGGAGGTGGTAGAAGCCGTCACCCACGGTCCCGATCACGTCCTCCTCCGGGATCTCGAGGTTCTCGATGACGATCTCGTTGGAGTCCACCGCCGCCCGCCCGAGCTTGTGGATGAGCCGGACGCTGATGGCGGAGCGGTCGAACGCGGTGAAGAAGAGGGTCATCCCCTTGAGGGGCCGCGCGGGGTCGCGCTCGGCGGTGCGTGCCAATAGCAGGAACTTGGTGGCGTGCTGCGCGTTGGTGGTCCACACCTTGCGCCCGTTCACGATCCACTTGTCGCCCTGCTTCACCGCGCGAGTCTGGATGCGCGAGGTATCGGTGCCCGCGTTCGGCTCGGTCACGCCGAATGCCATCACGGTCTCGCCGGTGCAGATGCCGGGGAGATGCTTGCGCTTCTGGGCCTCGGTGCCGAACTTGATCACCGGCGTGGGCGGGAACACGTAGAAATGGATGGGCGAGGCGCCCGAGGTGCCCGCGCCGGACGCGCAGATCTCGTGCATCATGATCGACGCCTCGGTCACGCCGAGCCCGGACCCCCCGTAGGCCTCGGGGATCATGAGGCCCAGCCACCCCGCCTCCGCGAAGGCCTTGACGAACTCGTGCGGATACTCCGCCTTCTCGTCCTTCTCCAGCCAATAGTCCATCGAGAAGGTGCGGGCGAGGGCCGCCACTTCCTTCCGGATCATCTCCTGCGATTCGGTGAGGGCGAAATCCATGGGGGGAACCTCCGCCCCGATCGTACCCCAGGTCCACCCGGCCGCGCGAGGCTTGCCGGGCCCGCGCGGCTCCGGTATTCTCGGAACCGTGGAGACCACGCCCGCCATCCAGGATTACCTCGGTGCGATCTACGACCTCACCGGCGGCGAAAAGCCGGTGATCGGCGCGCGCCTCGCCCGGCACATGCACGTGTCGGCGCCGTCGATCACCGAGGCGCTGCGGCGCATGCAGCGCGAGGGCTATATCCGCCTGGCCGGCAAGAAGGAAGTCCGCCTCACCACCAAGGGGCGCGGCATGGCGGAGACCATGGCGCGGCGGCATCGGCTGCTCGAGCGCTGGCTGACCGACGTGCTAGGGCTGGACTGGTCACGCGCCCACGAGGAGGCGCATCGCCTCGAGCACGCGCTGTCTCCGGTGGTGGAAGAGCGTCTCGCCGAGCAGCTCGGCATGCCCAGCACGTGCCCGCACGGCAACCCCATTCCCGGCATGCCTGCCCCCGAGGCCCACAACCCGATCCCCTTGAGCCAGGCCCATGCCGGCCAGGATCTGACGGTGGAGCGCATCACCGAGGAGGCGGAGGCGGATCGGCAACTGCTGCACTTCCTCTGGGAGAGTGGGATACGGCCGGGCGTGCGTCTGAGCATCAAGGAGGTCGCGCCCTACGCGGGCACGATCAGCGTGCTCCTCGACGGGCGGACCGTCACCATGGGGCTGGTCGCCTCCGGCAAGATCTGGGTATACGACCCCAAGGATCCGCCGAAGAGCGCGTCTCCGCGCGCCTCCGCGCGCGCCAAGCGCGTCCGCGTCGCGGCCCGCTAGCGGCCCGCTCGATGGGGGCCGTCCAGGGGCTCTACGCGCTGCAGAACGGCTTCATCGGGTTCGAAAAGAGCGGGCTCTTCTACGGCGAGCGCTCCGCCGAGCGCGTCACCCTCCCCATCTCGTGCTGGGTCGTCCGCACCGCCGACGCGGTGATCCTCTTCGATACGGGCATCTCGCCGCGGGCGGTGCCGGGCCTCGTCCGCTCCGATCCCCTCGCCCGCTTCACCGACGAGGATCTCCTCGTGCACCGGCTGGACGCGCTCGGTCTCGAGCCCGCCGACGTGGACCTGGTGGTGCTCTCGCACCTGCATTTCGACCATGCGGGCGGCGCCTATCTGTTCCAGGACGCCGAGCTCGTCGCGCAGAAGGACGAGTACGCCTACGCGCACTATCCCGCCGCGTTCTTCGCGGGCTTCTACTACCGGAAGAACTTCGACCTGCCCGACTACCGCTGGCGGCTGCTCGACGGGGACGCCGAGCTCGCGCCCGGGGTGACCGCGCTTCGCAGCGACGGGCACACGCCGGGCCATCAGTCGCTGCTCGTGGAGCTGCCCCAGTCGGGGCCGGTGATCCTCGCCGGCGACGCCTGCTACTGGCAGCAGTCGATCGACGAGGAGAAGCCGCCCGGCGTGGTGTGGGATCCCACCCGGGCGATGCACTCGATCAAGCGCCTCAAGACGCTGGCCCGCCTCACCGGCGGCCGCGTGTTCCCGAGCCACGATCCCGAGTTCTGGAAGACCGCCATCAAGTCGCCGGACGCCTACCGCTAGGAGATGCCATGAAAGTCCTCGACGGGATCAAAGTGCTCGAGCTGGCGCGCGTGCCCCCGGCGGAGCTGCCCGGCATGATGCTGGCGGACATGGGCGCGGAGGTCCTCAAGATCGAGACACCCCCCGAGGGGCCAGAGTCCGCCGAGGTGAGCCGCCGCGCCGCCTTCGCCTACGTGAACCGGAACAAGCGCTCGCTCGCGCTGAACCTCAAGACCCCGGAGGGTCAGGCCATCTTCCAGAAGCTCGCCGCGGAGGCCGACGTGATCGTCGAGGGCTTCCGGCCGGGCGTCATGAAGCGGCTCGGCGCCGACTACGAGACGCTGCGCGCCCGGAACCCCCGGATCGTTTACTGCTCGCTGTCCGGCTTCGGCCAGGAAGGCCCGTACCGCGACTACCCCGCCCACGACATGAACTACCTGTCGCTTGCCGGCGTGCTCACCCTCATCGGCGAGGCCGACCGCAAGCCGGCCATCCCGCTGAACATCGTGGCCGACTATGCCGGCGCGAGCATGCACGGCGCGCTCGGGATCATGTTCGCGCTCTTCGCGCGGGAGCGAACGGGGCGCGGCCAGCTCGTTGACGTATCCTACCTCGACACCTCGGTGGCCCTCCTCGCCGCCACACCCAACATGCGCTTCTTCTGGAGCGACGGGCTGGCGCCCAAGCGCGGCGCCGGCTTCCTCGGCGGATCGTACCCGTACTACGCAATCTACGAAACGCGCGACGGCAAGCTCCTGACCATCGGCTGCACCGAACCCTGGTTGTGGGAGAACTTCTGCAAGGCCATCGACCGTCCCGACCTCGTCCGCTTCGCGCGCAAGCCCGATCAGTTCGTGCGGGCCGCCAACGCGGAGGAGATCAAGGCCCGCGAGGAGATCCAGGCCATCCTCCGCACCCGCACGCGGGATGAGTGGTGGGACTACCTCGTGAAGGCCGACGTGTGCGTGGGCAAGGTGTACGAGCCGGAGGAGATGGTGCGCGACCCGCAGGTGCAGGCGCGCGACATGGTGGTCGAGCTCCAGCACCCCGTGCATGGCACCATCACGGAGTTCGGCATCCCCATCAAGCTGTCGGACACGCCGGGCACGGTGCGGCATGCCGCGCCCGCCACGGGCGAGCACACCGACGCGGTGCTGCGCGGCCTCGGGCTCGGCGCGGATGAGATCGCCGCGCTCCGGGCCAGCCGCGTCGTCGCCTAGCGCCTGACCGCGCCGGGAACTTCGAGGGCGCGCACCTCGAGCGCGGCGAGCGGGATCTCGGAGACGCGCACGGTGAGGGGCTGCGCACGCGCGGCGACCTCGCCTTCCTTCACCACGAGGTCGCGCTCGTCGAGGCGCGATCCGGTTCCCGCAGCACCGCCGGGGGTTGACGGCAGCCAGGTGCCCACCACGATGTCGAGCCCGGCCGCCCCGAGGCTGTTGGTCGAGCCGGCCACGCGATACTCGCCCTCTCGCGCGGTGGCCACCGAGGGAAACTCCACGCTGCCCTGGGCGAGGAGCGTACCGTGCGCGGTGACGCGCCCGCGATCGTCCACGAGGATCGCGAAGCCCCAGTGCCGATCCACGAAGGGATCACGTCGCCGGCCCGCGACGACCACGCGCCCGGCGCCGGCATCGGCCGCCGCCATCGCCTCGACGACCTCGAGGCCGCGGAGCTCGCGGCCCAGGCGGGGGGCGCCGTCGGGCCCCAGCCACAGCACGAAGGGGCTGCGTCCGGGGCGGGCGCCGAAGAGCGTCCCGCTCAGAGCGAGGCTGCCGTTGGCGAGTGCCAGCAGCGAGCGCGGCTGGGCGGGGCCCTCCATGTCGTACCGCCGGGCCCAGAGCGGACGCCCCGACGCGTCCACCCCGAGCACGAACGCCGTTCCCGCGAAGGCGACGTTGGGCAGCCGGAGATAGCCGGCGAGGATCACGCCGCCGTTCGCCGCCGGGGCCACCGCCACCCCATAGCCCGGCGCGCCGAGATCGTAGGCTTGCGCCCACCGGAGCGTGCCGTCGTGGCCGAAGCGAGCCGCCGCCACGCTCGGCGCGCCTCCCAGCCCCGCGTAGCCGGCGAGAACGATGCCGTCGCCGGCGGTGACGCCGTCGTGGAAGCGCTCAAGACCGCCGGCGTCCAGGGTGCGCGCCCAGAGCGGCGCGCCCGTCTCGTCGATGCGCAGCAGCAGCGGCCGCGGCGTCACGCCCGCCGTCGAGGGTCCGGACGCGCCGAAAGTGCTCGCGCTTTGCCCAAACATCACCGCCCCGCCGGGCACCGCCGCCGCCCCGTCGAGCTCGTCCACGTCCGCGCCGCCGTAGGTGCGCGCCCACTGGAAGCGCCGCTCGGGAATCTCGCCCATGGCGAGGAAGTCGGTGCTGGGGCCGAAGCTGCCCCGCGTGTTCCCGAAGAAGGCGCAGGGGCCGTCGGGGCGGCACAGGACCTTGCGCGCCCAGTCCGTCCCGGCTCCACTGACGAGCTGGCTGCGCCAGCTGCCGATGGCGTCCGCCTCGCGCGTGCCGAGATCCCAGACGCGCAGCGTGCTCTCGAGCGCGGGCGGCCCGCTCGCGCAGGCGGCGAGCGCGGCGACGGCCGCTCCGAGGCGAAAGGCGCGCGTCACCATCGCGGCGTCACCGGCGCGGCGCGATGGCCGGAGGGGCTCACCGCGCCAACATAGCACGCGCGCCGAGCGGCCGCGGTATCATCGGGCCACCGTGGATTTCCCGCGCCTCTCGCTCGGAGCGTGGCGCGCGCTGTGGCTGCGTCTCGGCGCGCGAAGCGATCCGGCGCCCCTGCACGCGGAGGTTCTCGCCCGCTATGCCGAGCCCCACCGCGCCTACCACACCGGCGAGCACATCGCGCGGACGCTAGGCCTCTTCGACGGCATCCGCGGGCGCCTGCGGCGGCCCGACGAGGCGGAGCTCGCGGTGTGGCTCCACGATCTCGTCTACGACCCGCGTGCCGCCGACAACGAGGAGCGAAGCGCCGGGATCGGCGCGCGCTGGCTCGCCGAGGGCGGCGTGGACGGCGAGCGCGCGGCGTGCCTGCGCGCGCTCATTCTCTCCACGCGTCACGCCGCGCCGCCCGAGGAGCACGACGCGCGCTACGTGGTGGACGCCGATCTGTCCATCCTGGGGGCGCCGCCCGACGAGTTCGACCGCTACGAGGCGCAGGTGCGCCGGGAGTACGCCTTCCGGTCGGAGACCGAGTGGCGGAAGGGCCGGGCGCGGCTCCTGCGACGCTTCCTCGACCACCCCGCGCTCTTCCTCACGCCGGAATTCAGGGGTTTCGAGGCGCCCGCGCGCGCCAACCTCGCGCGCTCCATCGCGCATCTGGAGGCGCCGCCCGTCCCATGACGCGCCGCCGGCCGCGTCCCCGCGCGCGCGGCGAGCGGGAGCGACTCGAGCGCGGGCGCTAGCGCGCGGGGCCGAACAGCTCCCCCAGGTGAGCCACGTTCTTCAGCTCCTCGAGGGCGAGCACCGCGGCCACCACCTGCTCGATGCGGCGGGCGCCCAGCACCGGCTCCGCGAGGGCTTCGAACTTCTCGACGACGTCGGCCTCGGCCACCGGGTTCTCGGCGTCCCCGCGCAGCACCCCCGCCTCGCCCTCGAGGGTCCGGCCGTCGCGAAGACGCAGGCGGAGCCGCGAGGTCGGGTAATCGGAGCGCCGCGGCGTCATCGCCGGATCGCTGGTCACGGTGACCCGGCGCGCGAGCGCGCCGATGCGGGCGTCCCCCCGCGCCTCGTCCCGGAACGCATCGACGTCGGCGTGGCCGAGCACCAGCGCCGTGGCCACCGCCCACGGGATGGAGAACTTGGCGGCGAGCTGATTCACCGGAGCCGGGCTCGCCATGCGCAGGCCGAAGGGAAACACCGTCACCTCGGCGGCCGTCACGTCCGCGGCGTCGACGGGGACGCGCCGGCGGATGGCCGCGAGCGCCTCGAGCGCGGGATGGTTGTAGCGGCAGCAGGCGTGGAGCTTGAAGTAGTTCCGCTCGATCCGGAGGGGCCCGCCCCACCCCTCGAGCACGCGCTCCGGCTCGAACCGCTCGGCGAGGATGGTGCCGTACACGTCAGCGGGGGCGTCGGGCAGCCCGGTGAAGCCGGCGCGGTGCAGCTCGACGGCGAGCAGCCCCTGCAGGCCCGAGCGCCCCGGATAGGCATTGCGCACGGTGGCGCCCTCCAGCGCGGGCGTCCAGGTGTTGGCGGGGCTCATGCTCGCGGCGAGGTTGATGATCTCGCGCATGGCGCGCGCGTCCCGTCCGCCCAACCTGGCCGCCGCCACCGCGGTGCCGATGGTGCCCCAGGTGCCGTGCGAGTGCACGTTGTCGCGCGGCACGGTGGCGCCGCCGATGCGGGAGCACACCTCGTACCCGGCCACGATGGCCTCGAGCAGTCGGGCCCCGTCGGCGCCCGGCTCTTCCGCCATGGCGAGTGCGCCGGGCACCACATGAATGGCCGGATGTCCCCCGCCCCACCGGTTGCCCTCGTCCACCTCGAGAGCGACGCCCGCGGTGGCGTTCACGAAGGTGGCGAGCAGGGCGTCCGCCTTCAGATCGTGGCCGATCACGGTCGCGGCCGGTCGCGAGGCCCGCTCGGCAATCGCCCGCGCTAGGCGTCCGTTCTCGGGCTCGGCGCTACCCGCGAGCATGGCCCCCAGCGTATCGAGCAGCACGAGCCGCGCCGCCGCGCCCGCGCCCGCGTCGAGCCGCGCGTAGGCGACGTCCGCCGCGAATCCCGCGAGGGTGTCAAGATAGTGCATGAGCCCCGGCGCCGCGCCCTCAGCGGGCGGCGCCCCCCAGCGGCGGCATGGGGCCGCCCCGGCGGAGGAACTGCCCATAGCCCGCCGGCCGCGTAAGCTTCCCCTGATCGAGGAGCACCTCGCCCCGGAGGAGCGTCATCCACGGCCGCCCGCGCGCCTTCCAGCCCTCGTAGAGCGTCCACCCCGCGATGCCCTTGTGGTCGGCCACCGAGATGGTGGTCTCCGGATCGGGATCGATGATGGTGAGGTCGGCGTCGGCGCCCACACGGATGGCGCCTTTGCGCGGATAGAGGCCGAAGATTCGCGCGGGATTCTCGGCCATCACGCGCGCCATCCAGGTGATGGGCAGACCCCGGCGCACCACCCCCTCGCTGTACGCGAGCGGCACCAGCGTCTCCACGGACGGGCTCCCGAAGGGAATGGGTTGGCCCTTGCCGTCCACGAAAATGTTCTGCCAGCCCGGCTCCTTCAGCGCCTTGCGCCGCGGCGAGTGGTCGCTGGCCAGCGTGGCGATATGGCCGCCGGCCGAGCCTTCCCACAGCGCCTCCTGATTCCCCCCGCCGGCGGGCCTGAGCGGCGGACCGATCTTGGCGAACGGTCCCCATCTCTCCATCTCCTTCTCGGTGAGGAGGAGGTACTGGGGGCAAGTCTCCGTCCACACCCGCTGGCCCTCGGACTGCGCCTCCTTGATGCGCTCGAGGCCGCCCGCCGTCGAGAGGTGCACGACATAGACCGGGCAGCCCGTCATCGCGCCGATGCGGATGGCGCGATTGATGGCCTCCTCCTCGGTCCACGGCGGGCAGGTCGCGGGAAAGTCGGTGGGCTTCACGCGGCCGGCGGCGATGGCCTTGTTCTCGAGGTGGTAGAGGATGTCGCCGTTCTCGCAGTGCAGCTGGCAGATGCCGCCCAACGCGGCGAGCCGCTCCATCACCTGGGCGATGAAGTCGTCGGTGCACATGCGCTTGGGGCGCTTCTTGTACGTCATGAAGATCTTGTAGGAGGAAACGCCCATCTCGAACGCCTCGGGCAGGCCGTCCAGGATGTGCGGCTCGTTGTTGAGGATGAAGTGGAAGCCGAAGTCCAGCACCGAGGCCTGGCTGGCCTCGTCCGCCAGCCGCTTCGTCGCCTGCGGCAACGTCTCCCCGTCGTTGTACTCGGCGAAGGCGATGAGGGTGGTGAGCCCGGCGTGCGCGGCCGCGATCGGCCCCGAGCTCCAGTCGTCGTACACCGCGCCCAGGTGCACGTGGCAGTCGATCAGCCCCGGCAGCACGTATTTCCCGGTGGCGTCGATGGTGCGCTCGGCCGGCGGGAGCGCCTCGTCGTGGCCCAGCGCCACGATACGACCGCCCTGGACGGCCACGGACGTGTCCAGCACCTCGGTCGCGGTGACCACCTTGCCGCCGCGCACGATGGTGTCGACGGCGCGCGCCGCCATCAGGAGCTCCTCCGCACCGGCTCGGTGACCAAGCCGTAGTACTCCGGATGACGCCGGCCGAAGAAGTCCCAGCGCTTGCGCGCCGGCGTCATCTGATCGAGATCGATGCGGGCGGCGATCAGCTCGTCCCCCGTCGTGCCCGCCTTGGCCAGCACCTGCCCCAGCGGGCCCACGATGCAGGAGCCGCCGATCAGCTCCATGCCGTCCTCGACTCCGGCCTTGGCGATGCCCACCACGAAGAGGCTGTTCTGATAGGCGCCCGCGCGGAGGCACAGCTCGTTGAGGTCGAGCGCCAGGGGCGAGAGCGGCGTGTTGTAGCCGATCAGGACGATCTCGGCCCCGAGTATGCCCAGGCAGCGATAGGACTCGGGATACCGCCGGTCCTGGCAGATCGCGATGCCCACCTGCGCTTTCGCGGTGGGGAACACCTTGAAGCCGGTGTTGCCGGTCTCAAAGAAGTGCGGCTCGTACACCTGCGCGAACCCGTCGGGCTTGGTCACGCCGGGTAGATGAATCTTTCTGAACGTCCCGCCGAGATGGCCGGCCTCGTCGGTGAGGAGGGCGGTGTTGAAGTAGTGCCCGTCGGCTTTCTCGGAAAAGCCCACGTGGCAGGCCATCCGCGCCGCCTTGGCGCGGGCCAGCAGCGGGAGCAGCGCCTTGGGCGGCACCTCGGTCTCGAAGAACTGGTCGAAGTCGTCGCGGATGCGCTTGGGGAAATAAGTCGTCAGAGCCATCTCGGGGTACGCGATGATCTCGACGTCCTCGCGCGCCGCCTGCTCCATCAAGGCGAGCATGCGCTCCACGATCTCCTCGCGGCTTGTCCCCTCGTTGTTGGGGCCCATCTGGGCGGCGGCGACCTTCACGAAGCGTGGCATGGCGGTCTCCTTGGCGCGATTGCCCGACGGCGGGCTCCAGCGACTCATACCGCAGCCGCGGGCGATGGGCAAGCGCGCGTCCCAGGGACTACAATGACCGACGGGCCCGCATGATCAGCGCCAAGATCCACGCCGAACGAGTGCTCCTCCTCGGCTGGGGGCGCGCCCTCCTGCTCCAGTTCGCCCACCCCGCGGTGGCACGGGGCATCGTCGAGCACAGCGCCTTCCTGCGCGAGAAGCGGGCGCGCTGGAGCCGCCTCGCGCGCACCCTCGACGCCATGCTCGTCCTCACGTTCGGCTCGCCCGCGGAGGCGGACGCGGTGGCTCGGCGCATCAACGCCATCCACGACCGTGTGCGAGGCGACGGCGAGTTGCCGTACTCCGCCCATGACCCGGCGCTCCTCCGCTGGGTGCACGCGACCCTGGTGGACAGCTTCCTCCGCGCGTACGAGCTCTACGTCGGCCCCCTGACGCCGGCCGAGAAGGAGCAATACGTCGTGGAGGCGACGGCCATCGAGCCCCGGCTGGGAATCCCGAGCGGTTTTCTCCCGCGCACCGCGTCCGCGCTGACCCGGTACATGGAGGAGATGCTCACGGGTCCCGATCTCGTGATCACGGAGCCGGCGCGGCAGCTGGCCCGTGAGCTGTTCAGACCGGTGCCACGCGTGATGGCGCCCGCGATGTGGATGGCACGGCTCCCTGCAGTTGGTCTCCTGCCGAGCCGGCTCCGGGCGGAGTACGGCTTCGATTGGAGCCCGACTCAGGAGGCGGCACTCCGGAGCACGGCTCTCGCCATCCGGACGGCTCTCCGCGTCGCGCCCCGCTCCCTCCGTCACTGGTCGAAGGCGCGGGCCTCCGCTCGCTGAGGTTTCGACCAGGCCGGCAGGTAGGTCCGTTTTGCCCGAGCGGGGAGAACCTGCCCAGGGCAACCGGGCAGAGAGGAGCTACAAGGCGCAATTGAGTCCAATACTTAGGTCGCGTGACGACCCGGGTTCGAAGCTTGCTCGGGAGGAGCGCCATGGACCTGCCGGACGAGATTCGTGAGCTGGTGGCCAGAGCGGGGGGCATATTCAATGGGATCTGGGAAACCCCTCGCGGGCGCTTCGCCACCCTGACCGACCCGAACACGCTATCAACCGCTCTGACGCCGGTGGCGGGGATCTCGATCGTCACCATCAAGGCCGCGCTGGAACGCGTGCGCGCGGGATTCTAGCGGACGATACGCGATAGTCGGCGGGGAAGCTGGAAGAGGGCTACGGGTCGTCCCGTAGCCCTCTCGCTTTTCCCTACCCGGTAGGATTGTCTCCGGCGCGCGCTGTTCGGCCACCTGTGGTGGATGAAAAGTGCTCTACGAGCGCCTCGGGCGGCGGAGGGCCGCTGGCACGGCCTTTGCCCTCCGGGATGATGAAAGGAGAACCATCATGAACACACCACTTCGCTTCTCGGCCGCGATGATTCTCGCGACGGCGCTGACCGCATGCGCCACGACCCCTGAAACGGTTGTCATCTCTTCCACTCCACCGCCCGGCGTCACCGTCGAGCCCGCGTCCCCATCGGTCGTTCAGCCGTCGGTGACGACTACGAGCTCCCCGGTGGTCGTGCAGCAGCAGCCGGTCGTCGTGCAGCAGCAACCCGTCTATACTGACGCCACCGCGACGGTGCAGGCGGACAAGATCGAGGCGCGCGAGGTCCGCGCCCGAACCATCTATGCCAACAAGATCGAGGCCTCCGACATCCGCGGCCTGCTTCACAAGGTCGAGCGCGTCAAGTTCGACACGAAGCCCGGCGACCTCAAGACCTCGGCTGTGATCGCGGGCACGATCTACGCGGACCGGATCGTGGCCAACAGCGTCAGCGCCGATCGGATCTACGTCCGCGACATCGAGCGCCGGTAGAGACGAACAAAGGGGCTACGGGGTGACCCGTAGCCCCTTGCCGTTGGAGCGGCCGACCGGATTCGAACCGGCGACGTCCAGCTTGGGAAATCGTTCTGGACGGTTCACGCCTTCTCACGTGTTCTGCCGAATCAGCATGTTAGGGGGATCCGCACGTTCGCGCCTACCCGAAATCCTCTCTCCTTTCGCGTCCCGTGGTCACCGTTTTGGTCAGCGTGCGGTCCCTGCGTTTGCGTGCCGCACATGCGGCTCTAGTGGACGCAGCATGAGTTCCGGCGGCCAACTGGCGCGGCGGCCTGACGTTCGTGGCCTGCCCGGCTTTTCTGGCCCTCGAGCGCTGGAGCCTGAGGGGCGCAGGACGAGCCCTTGGGAAAGGGCGACCTGGCCGCGACGTGTCGGTGGTCGAAATGACCTCACGTGAGGGTCGGCATCTCATTGCCCGATGAGACGCCACCGTCTCCGTCACCAGCGCACCCGATCCCTCGTCGAGGAGCACGAGAACACCCTCTCACTCGCCGACGTGCTGCCGCCCAAGGGACGCCGGAAAGCGCAGCGTCCGACCGTGCTCACCATGAGGGATGAACGGACCGGCGACGAGACCGAGATCGACGTTCGGTGTCTTCTGGTCGCCCACCCGCAACGGGCCTTTGGATTGGCGCGCACGATCGTCCGCTACTACCTCGGGTGCCCATCGTGCCACCGCCGGTGCTGCACCCTGTACCCGGCGCCCGTCGGCCGCACCGTGCTGCTTCGGTGTCGGTTCTGCCTCGGGCTTCGCTACCAATCCCAGACCCACGGCCGGAGCGATTCAATCGCCGCTATGGAGCAGCACGGGCTGGTCAGACGGAACCGAGCGATGGTCGGCGCAAGGCGGCCGGATGAACAACGAGTACGACCTGGCGGGCCTAGAGGTGTCGGCGGTTCAATCCCGTCCCCGCCCACCATTTCTTCTTCCCGACTTAGCCTACATCCTGGACTTGACCTTCCGGGCGAGTGTGCCCAGAATTGGGCCCAACTGAGGCAACGCTCTCTGAATGCCCTTGTCCTCCGCGGAGTCGGGATGGGACTGTACGAAGGCCAAGGGGGGTCGGCTGGGCTTGGCCCGCGATGGCGGGTGCCGGTTAGGAGGGTTGGGCAATGCCTTGCAGGTATGTGGTGATGTTGAGCGTAGCTGTGATCGTCATGGCCGGCGGCGTCTCCGTACCCGTTCCCGGTGTGGCCACTGTCATGACCGACTGCCCTGGCGGCACGTGCTCGCTCCAAGAGTTGTTTGATGGAGGCACGATTCGGATCAACGACAAGGTGTTTACTAGCTGGCGGCTCTTCTCCCTGTCGGCGCACGCCACACTGCTGCCCGATCCTCGCCTCATCGAGGTTCTCCCGATTGATGACTCGCTGAATCCTGGCCTCCGGTACGACGCGAATGGCCAGTTTTCGGTGAATGGACAACCGTCCACCTTGGTCTTCAGGGTGATCCACTTTGGTTACGTGGTCGGGTCGCTCGATGGGTTGCCCAGGATCAAGGATCATCGGCTGGAACTGCAGGATTTCCGCCTGGCCGGAGATGCAGGGTTCGTTCGAATAGACGAAGGTCTCTGTCCTGGGGAGCTATCCTTTTGTTCTGATGAGCGGTCGCTCGAGGTATTTGCTCATGACGTCTTCGACCAGTTCAGGCTCTCTGATTCACTTGAGTTCACTCCCCAATCGATCGTCTTCAGCAGAAAGGACATCTCGGCCGCGGTGTGTTGCGAGGCAGGGGCAACCGCGGCACTGGAAACGTTTGAGGAGAGGTGGTCCCAGGTGCCCGGACTGGCGAGCCTCACTTTGGTCTCGGTCGGTCTAGCCTGTGTCATCGCGGCAGCCAGCGTCCGAGAATGGGCGGTTACGTCACGGGGACGGGAGCCCCGGACGAAGGGTTCATCCTGGTGCCCTTCCAGGGGATCGCGCTAGCGGCCTTGTCGCTGGCGAAAGGGCGTCTTCCCGCATCTGCCCCCTTTCGACCCAGTGCTCGGACCCCTCCCGGTCCCCCCCCCCCCGGCGCCCGCGCGGCCCGTCTCATTGCACGGCGCGCGCGTGTGCGAGACTCCTGGCCATCGGGTGAGCGATGACCGAGGTCGAGCGGGGGAACACGCCGCGGTGAACATCGAGCAGAACAAGCGAAGAACACCGCCGGCCCCGCCGTGGCCCAAGGGCGTGTCCGGCAACCCGCGCGGCCGCCCCCGCAAGGCCGTGGTGCATGACGTGCGCGCCCTCGCCCGCCAGCACGCGCCGGAGGCGCTTCAGATCCTCGTGACCCTCATGCACCACGAGGACCCCCGCGTCGCCGTGCGGGCCGCCGAGGCCGTCCTCGATCGCGCCTACGGCTCGCCCCGACCGGAGCTCGTCGACGGCGCCGAGCCAGGCGGCTTCACCATCGTGCTCCGGCAGTACGTGCTCGGCCCGAATGGATCGGCTCCGGGCGCGCCGCCGCCGGTCGTCCTGTCGGTCGAGAACGAGGCGCCCGCGGCGCTCGCGCTCGACGCGCCCGAGCCGCTCGCCGCCGCGGTGCAGGTGCGCCTGAAGCACTTCACGGACGGCCCGCCCGCGTGATGGCGCCCGCTGAGATCACGCTCCCCGTCCTGGAGCCGCGCGCCTGGCAACAGGAGGTGCTCGCGGCGTACGACCGGGGGTGCAAGCGCCTCGTGGTGGTCGTGCATCGCCGGAGTGGCAAGACGGCCCTGCAGCTGGCGCTCCTGTCCAAGGCCATGGTCCAGCGCGTCGGGACCTACTACTACGTCACCCCGCACTTCGTGACGGGCCGGCGGATCGTGTGGGACGGGCTGGACCACGCCGGCCGGCCGATGCTCGCTGCGTTCCCGCCGGCGCTCGTGGCCGCGCGGAACGAGGTCGAGATGCAGATCCGGCTCCGCAACGGCAGCGTCTTCCAGGTCCTCGGCGCCGACCAGGCCGACCGCCTGCGCGGGACCAACCCGGTGGGGATTGCGTTCGACGAGTACAGCCAGATGCCCGGCTCGGAGGCGTGGGACCTGACGCGCCCGATCCTGGCCGAGAACGGGGGCTTCGCCGTGTTCGCGTTCACGCCGTACGGGCGCAACCACGCGCATGCGCTGTACGAGCAGGCGCGGCAGCACCCCGGCTGGTTCACGACCCGCAAGACCGTGGACGACACGCGACGGGATGCGCCGGGGGAGAACGGCCAGCCCATCGTCACCGCGGCGCAGATCGCCCAGGACATCGCCGAGGGGATGCCCAAGGAGCTTGCGGAGCAGGAGTATTACACGAGCTTCACGGCAGCGATGCCCGGGGCCTACTACGCGCAGGCGCTTGAGGACGCCGAGCGCGCCGGCCGCCTGCGCGCGGTCCCCTGGGAGCCTACCCTGCCGGTCACAACCGCCTGGGACCTCGGCATCGGCGACGTCACGGCGATCATCTTCGCGCAGGTGACCGGTGCGGAGGTGCGGCTGATCGACTATCTGGAGCAGAGTGGTGAGGGCCTCGCCCACTATGCGAAGTGCTTGCAGGAGAAGCCGTACCGCTACGCCGAGCATCTCTTGCCCCATGACGCGGACGTGCGCGAGCTGGGCACGGGGAAGAGTCGCGCCGAGGTCCTCCGCTCGTTCCGGCTGTCCACGGTGCGGGTCCTGCCGTCACTGCCGGTCGAGGACGGGATCGAGCAGGCCCGACTCCTGCTGCCGCGCTGCTACATCGACGCGGAGCGCTGCCGGCCGCTGCTGCGGGCGCTGGAGAGCTATCGGAAGGACTGGGACGAGTCGCGCAAGACCTTCGCCCCGCGGCCGCGGCACGACTGGGCCAGCCACGGGGCGGATGCGTTCCGCTACCTGGCCCTGGGCCTTCGCCCGGGCCGGCTGGCGCCGCGGCCGCCCGTCAAGGTCCCTCCGCCGAGCTATTCCTTCACCCAGAGCCCGACGCCGCCCGCCCGCCGCTGGCGAGCGTGAGAACGCCGCCCCGCGGGGAGCGCCGTCCCTGTGGCCCTTGCGCCCGCGTCTCGCCCCCTGAGACACTCGCCGCCAGCGACTGTTCCTGCGGAGGACGAGGACTCCTGATTGGGCTGGTGCTCCTGCTCGCCGGCTGTGCCGCGGACGTCAAGCTCCGGCATCCCGCGACCGGCAAGGTAGCGGTCTGTGAAGGCGGGTACCCGACCCGGGGGCTCGCGGGACTGACGAACCAGACCGCCAAGGAGCTGCACGTCCGCTGCATTGACGACTACGTTCGTCAGGGCTACGAGCGAGTGCCGGAGTAGGCCGAGAACAACCGCGCAGCGCGCTCAGCGGGCCCCAAGGGACCCCTTCGGATGGCCGCCCCCCTTGGGGCCGACCGTCCTGACCGGCCGCGGTGCGCTATGCTCGCCGTGACGCCGACGCAGAGCACGCACGACAGCACGGGCCGCCCGGACGCCCGGCGGCTCGTTGAGAAGGGGGGCTCCCCATGCCGAATGGCAAGAAGCGGCGCGTCGCGGTCGAGTCGCTCACCGATGTGGGGCATGGCGGCCGCATCTGGGTCCAGAGTGAGGAAAGAGTCGGCTCTACGTTCACGTTCACGATTCCGGTGCGCAGGGAGCCGTGATGAAGCGACGCACCTTCCTGGCGCTGGTCCCAGGTAGTCTCCTCGCCGCGCCGCTCGCCGCCGAGGCGCAGACGGCGGGAAAGATTCACCGAATCGGCGTCCTTGGTAACGAGAACAACCCCCCCTGGGAGGGATTCCGGCGAGGGCTACGTGACCTGGGTTACGTTGACGGACGCAACCTTTCGATCGAGTGGCGGTGGTCGGAAGGCAAGCCCGATCGCTTCCCCGGCCTCGCGACAGAGGTAGTCGCGCTCAAGCCCGACGTCATCGTGGCGTCTGGAACGCAGGCGACCCGGGCGGCGAAGCGGGCGACGAGCACGATTCCCATCGTGATGACGACCTCCTCGTATCCCGACAAGATCGGGCTCGTGGACAGTCTTTCGCGTCCGGGTGGCAACGTCACGGGCCTGAGCAACGTCGGTCCGGAACTCAGCGGGAAGAAGCTCGAGCTTCCCAAGGAAATTGCACCGAAGGCCTCACGCGTGGCCGTCCTCTTCAACCCGGCGAGCGAGGTCGAGCCACTCGCGGTTCGAGAATTGTCGGCCGCGGCCCTCGCAGTTGGCGTCGAGATCCAGTCCGTCGAGGTACGCAGCCCGGACGACTTCTCAGCTGCCTTCGCCGCTCTCGCGCCAAGTCGCGTCCACGCCCTGTTGGCGCTCGGCAACCCGATCAACTTTAGGGGTCGGCAGCTCATTGCCGACTTCGCGCTCAAGAACCGTTTGCCGAGCATCTATGACGAGCGGCTCTTCGTCGAGGCCGGAGGCCTCATGTCCTACGCGCCGAGTTTCACCGATTCGTTTCGTCGCGCCGCGACGTACGTGGATAAGATCCTCAAGGGTGCGAAGCCCGCCAACCTACCCGTCGAGCAGCCGACGAAGTTCGAGCTGGTCATCAATCTCAAGACCGCCACGGCCCTCGGCCTCACGATCCCCCCGTCGCTGCTGGGGCGGGCCGATCAGGTGATCGAGTAGAAACGAAGGAGGCGACCATGGACAATCCAATGTTCGCACGGGTCGTGATTGGCATAGGCGCGCTCCTCATCCTTATCGCACTGTTCGCTGACCCCTTGGGCTTGGGGGGTCGGTCTGGCTTCGGGTGGAAGCAGGGCTTGGGTTGGTTATCGGCGCCGTGGTCATTCTGGCGGGACTCTATCTGCGGCGCCGGGGGAAGGCACCTATGTAGGAACTAGCTTAGCTAAGCTAAGCTAGGCTTCCTTCCGTTCGCGCCACAGCCAGACTCCCAAAGCGCCCAGCACGATGAAGGCCACGGCACTGGGCCAAAGCGGTACGTTGACACCCCTGCCGTTACTTCTCCTTGGAGGAGGACGCGAAGCAGCTGCGCAAGGGCGATCAGCCAGAACACGATCGCAGCGACGAGCGACGCCGGCCTCTTCATCATCTCAGCGCCCTCCTTCTGCGGCATTTACCCTAAGACCGGCACCATGCGCCACCAGCCGCCAGCCTCGGGCCACGGCACGTACTCGCGAGTGGCCGCACCACTCGACGACCACCTGCGTCTTGCACGGCTGCCACCCGAGCTGACGGAGCGTCTCGGTGCGATAACGGCTGACGGGCACCTCGCTCCCGCATTTCCAGCAGCGGCGGGTCGGCTGGCGTTGGCCGTGCTCGTCGAGCCAAGCCGGGGGCGAATTCATCGCTTGACCGTGCCCGGATTGCCGACTATCCCAATCGTGCGAATCGTCTGCTCGTTAATTGCTAGTGCAGGTTCTGGTCGCGCCATCGAGGTGGTATCCGGTCGGACAGCAATACAGCCACACCGCTCCGCCGACTGGGGCCTGCACGGGGGTGTCGACTGAAGTGTACGGGGGCCCGCATCGTCCCAAGCAAGTGTTGTCCTCCCCCACATCTTTGAACGGCCATTGGCACGGATGGACCGTAGCTTGAGGCGGCGGTCGCTTTGGACCCGAGTCGTGGGGAAACAGCCAAACCGCTACGAGGAAGACCGCGAGCGCGATTATCCCGAGCAAAGCGACCTTGTAACTCGTCATAGGGTCGTTCTCCTCGTGGGCGTGTTTGGCGCTTCGCCCACCGCCCTCCCGCACTTCCAGCAGCGGCGGGTCGGCTGACGCCGGCCGTGCTCGTCGAGCCGGATCGGTGGAGTCACAGTCTCCCGCTTCTACCACACACGGCGCAGGTTTTGCGCCCGCCGCTGTCGGGGCTACGGAACACGTTGGCCCACCCCGCAGACGTGATGACTTCGAGGCCAGGAGAAGTGTCGTAACCCTGTGATTCCTTGCCGATTCGGAGGTGGTGCTTGGATTGCAATCGCAGTCCAAGATGGACAGCCAAGTCACGCTAATGGCATACCTCCGCGTGCTCGGAGCGCACGGGTGGGTGCAGGTGCCCATGCCGAGCGACACGGAAGTCGATTACTTCGTGCGGGGGACGCATCTCCTCGACCGCATAGAACTCTCGAACGGCCGGTGGACGCACATGCACTTCAACAGGACTGCCTGGCTGACGAACCCTGAGGCGTGCGGTGACGATGCCGCCAGCATGGGCGTCTACCTCAGGAAGACCTTCCGGTCGGGCAGAAGATGAACCCCTGGCCGGTGGTCGGCTGCGGCGGCTGGTACGAGCGCCTGAAGCTGAAGACGATCCCGCCGCGGCTCCCCTGCCATCGAGCAGCTCCTCGATGGTGAGGATCTGGAGCCTGGGGTACTTCTTTTTCCATCCGGGTGAGTCGTAGAAGCCTGCCGACGCAGCCTCGGTCCGCATCGGCTTGGTCGGCTCCTCCATCGTCAGGAGGACACCAATCTCGGCCTTCTCGCGCTCGATCACCCCCCACAGGTCGCGCAGGTCCTTCACGCTGGTTCCGCCGCCCTTGACCGAGAGAATGATCCGTCACAGCGTCCGCGGATCCTCCTCGTTGTCGCGCGTCGGCACCAGCTGCACCCACGCCCGCGCCGTCGCCCGGGGCACATAGACGGTCGCGTGCCCGCACCAGTTCACGACCGACGTCGGCGTCCCGATCGTCCAGCCCAGGAGCCGGAGCGTCCCCAGCGGATAGCGCATGAGCGGCGCGGGCCGCCCGCACGCGGCGCACGCATGCGTGGGGACGCGCTGGCCGTCCGCGGCTCGCCAGGAGGGCACGCGCGTACCCTCACCGAGGGCGCGGTGATGTGCCATCATGCGCGGCATGCCGTCCGCCCGGTCCGCCCGGCCTCTTCGCGTCGCCCTTGCCGAGGCCGATTACTTGGCACTCCTGAAGGGCGCCGCGAAGGGCTCGCGCACCGCGGCCCGCCTCGTCGCGGCGACTGAGGAGACCACGAAGGGGCGAACGGTCCACACCGTGCACGGCTCGCGGCCGGAGCTGCTCCTCCTCCGCGCCCTGGCGCTGCTCCACGCGCCGGCCGCCGTCCGTGTGATCGACCAGGCGCTCACGCAGGAGCCGCGCGCGTCACGACGCGGGTGACGGGGGCGGCCGGCGGGCCCCGAACACGGCCGCGGCATCACCCGGCGCCGCGCGACTCCACACGCCATCGAAGAAGAGGTCCGCCACCAGCGCACACACACCGTCGTTGTCCATGAGGACGCTCTGCACGCGCCCCGCGCGAAACTGCGCGAGCAGCTCCGCGAAGCGCGCGTACTCGCCGGTTGGGTGCGTGATCAGCGTGCGGGGATCGATCGGGGCGTCTGGCATCGTGGGCCTCCCGACGCGGGCGATGACCGCCTAGCGCCCGCGCTGGAGGCGCTCGGTGGTCTGGGTGATCGTGAGGCCGCTGACCACGAGGTAGGCCCAGGACGGCGTCCAGAGCTCGCCCCAGAGGAGCCAGCCCACGAGGAAGCAGCTGGCGCAGACCCCGAGCACATTGGCGGCATACCGCGACACCAGCACCCAGCAGGCCCACGCGAAGAACCGGCGCCGGGCCCAGGCCGCGGCGAGGATCGCCGCCGGGCCCAGCCGGCCCTGCACGTCCCAGGCGCGGTAGACGAGGAGCAGGACGGCCGTCCAGAGTGCGCCCGAGACCACGGGCCAGGCCCACGGCTCCGGCACGAACCCCGCAGCGGTCGCGCCGACGAGCGCCATCATCACACTGAAGACGACGAGGTCGCTGCGGGTCATGGTTGCCTACTTATCGGCCGAGCTGAAAGCCGGGCCGGGAGAAGTCGCGGAGGTCCGTGCCGGGGATCGTGGGGACCACCTCGCCCTGGGGATCGATCGAGTAGCCGGGCCGCCTGAAGTCCCGGAGGTTCGTGCCGGGCAGGGTCGGATAGAGGTCGGTATGCCCGCTGGGGCCCGACTGGATCGTGTAACCCGGCTTTGAGAGGTCCCGGAGGGAGGTCCCCGGGATCGTGGGGTAGAGGGTCGTCTGCGCCAGGGCGGGCGTCGCGGCGACGCCGAGGGTCACGAGGGTCACGAGGGAAAGCAACAGGCGGAGCATGGAGTCCTTTCGGTGAGGGTGGTATGCAGCACGTGCACTCCGTGTCGGGCGGTAGGCCCGCGTCGACCCTGGGGCGCGCGGTTACGGGGCGGGGGCCGCGGTGATCGGAACGACTTCCACGCGCATCGCGATGGGCGTGCCCAGCGGCACCATCACGAACGTCTCGAACCCGCCGGTCTGGGTGTTGAACCGCACGAGCATCCCCTTGTGCTCGACCACCTGATAGCGCGCGGGCGCAGCGCCGGTCCCGAGCCAGAACGCCGCGCCGAGCGCTAGCACCCCAACGATGCCGAGGCCGATCCGTCTGGCCCTCATCAGTCGATTACCTTGCCGCGGCCGTCGGTCTGCCGCCACCCGGCGGCGCGCATGCAGTGCCGATACATCTGCGTGCTCCGCTCACGGGCGATCATCGCGTCCCCGAGATGCCCGACCGAGTTCTGCAGGCCTTGGAAGGCCATCTGCGTGTTGACGTACGGGTTCGGATGCGCGCTCGGGGCCCAGACCGGCGCCGAGGTCGTCTGCGGCATGCCAAGCGACGCCATCGAGCAGGCAGCATGCTGCTGGGCGAGCGGCTCGACCATCTCAGACTCGCTCAACCCGAGTTTCCCATAGTACGTGCGCGGGGTCGCGCAGCCGGCCAGCAGGCCGGCGAGGATTACCAAGGGCAGCCATACCTTCACGTCGTCGTCTCCTTCGCTCGGGATTCGTTGCACCGCGATCCTCTTGCGAGTCCGATGCCAACCGCTCGCGGTCGCGACATCGCGGGCTTACGGGCGCGGGGGCCAGCGGCGGGCCCGGGAATCGGGGGCCGGCCCCATTTTGCGGAGGAGGGTCCGCACCTGCTCCAGCAGTTCCTCATCGGCGAGGAGCTGCTCGAGGAGCTCGCGCGCCGACACCGGGCGGGGCGTGAAGTGGTAGTAGCCGCCGACTTGGCGGTCGTGTCGTCCAGTCACACGAAGGTTCACAACCAGCCGGCGTATCTGGGACTCGTTGAATTCAGTTCTGAGACAGTAGATCGCAAGACGTTCGTCCGTGGCTTGCAGCTTGTCACCCTCACACCTGGATTCACATGGAACTTCGGTTGTGCTGGGATCGCGGCCACTCTTGACGAAGCGAGACGAAACTACCAGCATTGGGAACCCAGCTTTCGCCGAATACTTGGCTCGCTGGTTTTTGAGACGTGGTGACGGCCCTTTGCCATCGGTTCACCATAGGGCGCCGCGATCGACGATGAGGGCCCCGCGAGCCTCCTCCGCAAACCGCCCGGGCCCCTCGAGGCCCTCGCCGCCGCGCTGAGCGCGCGGCGTAGGCCCCTTCGTCCTACTTCTTTCGTCCCATAGCCCCCGCGTGGGCGCCGTGGTGGAGTGAGGCGCTCGCGCCGGCGGGCGGCCGCGTCCGGGGCCCCGCCAGGACCAAGGAGGGGCCTATGCCTTCCGACGGCACCCGGACCAGCAACGGCGTCGGGAGCGGCCCGTCGTCCGGTCTCGGCGCACGCCGGCGTGACCCTGCGGGCTCCATCAAGGCGGCTCGATCCTGAACGCGACTTGTGGCGCGCCGGCTACCGCGACTGGGATGACCGTGGCCAGGAGGTGCGGGTCGAGGGCGAGGTGTTCGTTGGTCAGCGGGCGGCGTGGGAGCGCAGTCAGGCGGTGGCCGAGGAGTGGTATCTCAAGGAGAAACGCAGAATGATTCGGAGGGCGATATTTACGATTCTGTGCGTGGCAGCGCCCGTGTCGATCGCGAGCGCGATGGATTTTGACGACTGCGCCCGCGCCGCGCGCAATCTGAGGAACGCGGCCGAGGAAGGTGAATCCGCGAAGCAGCAATATGAGTCGGCAAAGTCGAGTTACGAGAGTGCCTGCGGGCCCTACGGCTATGATAGGGGTAATTCCTCCGCATGTGGGCCATACGGTTACAACAGAAGCACGCTCGAGAGTGCGAAGAGTCAACTGGATTCAAAGACCCGAGAGGTCTCCGACTATGCGTCAACTGTAAGTAGCCGCTGCGAAGGTCCGTCTCTTGTTCGGGACACCATTGTTCGGGACACCATTTTGAGGCGTATGTCCCAAGACCTTCAGAGCACGAAGCAAGCCCTCCAGAGTTGTCAGGAGGGCCGGCCCAAGCAACGATGAGCGAATAAGGTTTTTAGGAATTTCGAGCTTTGATGTGGCAGCGTCGGCTGCGAGGGAAGGTCGTGATCTGGGCGCTACGCACGTGGGTCCAAATCGCAAATCCCGAATTACACCTACGAGGAGCCCTACGAGGCCGTGCATGGCCCGCTTCACATCGCCAGTGCGGAGCGCCTTTTCTGCAACATCATTGTGTACTCTGCCGGGGCATTCCTCGGCATTGGCGCAGCTCAGGAGGCGCGAGCACGCCGACCTCAATGAGCGGATTTGCTGAAGGACCGTCGCAGTAGAAACGCCCGCGGTGCATTGCACGAGGCGTCGATGGAGATGAAGAGAAACACGCTGACGATCATGGTGGCATCATCCTTACTCGTCCTCGTTCACGGAGCGGCTCTCGCACAACCCACGGAACCTCGCTCCTCACGGTGTCTTGCATTCGCTGGCCTTCGTGGAGGGTTTTCTGCGGAGGCGTTCGAGCTAAGCAGCGAGTATTCCGGCACCGTGTGCGGTGACCCGATGACATCGGAATGGCACATCATCGCACGCTATCAGACAACCGGACCAGGCTCTCGGAGTTTCCAATTCACGATCAGAAGCACGCCGGATGCCCAGGGACTTTTGTCACTCGGTAATGAAAGGGTGGCTGTGGAGCCGGAAATCCGCGTGCTAGGCGGGGCGTCACCTCGGGTGCAACTGACGCAACGGATCAATCCACTTCCGGGCGTGCCGGGCGCCCGTGTTACCCCGCGCCCACTAGCATGGGTATCACTAGAGCGAAGCACGCAATGTGTGTGCAAACCAAGCCCGTGTGACGCTGAGACAGGATTCACTTTTGACAGATGGCGCAACGACCGCGAGCTTCGCGAGGACGTGGGCAGAATACTTGAGTTGTCCCAGACATGGAAAAGCATCTACAACGAGCTGAAGCCGGCGATCACACGAGGTGCGGGCGCTGAACAACCATCCGATACGCTCGGCCTTACAGGCCGACGGCCAGACGGAAGCGGCTACGCGATCTGGCTCAACTTCCCAAGGATGACGAGTCGCTTTCAGATTGCCAACGTGATGGCTCACGAGTATGGCCATGTACAATCCCTTCAGCGTCGCGGCTTTTCGCTGAGCGAGGCGGCCCCGTTCCTGACCACGTCAGAGTACTTAACCGTGAGGTGGAACGAGGAGCAAAGCGCGATCGAGACTGAGTTCAAGATTCTCCGAGAAATTAGGGCAGCCGCAGCCGCAGACCCAGACTTAGCAGACCTAGCGGCGTGCATAGCGAGCGCGTTCTTGAATGATCCGTCTCTGCAAGCGCTGGCCGAGAACGACCGGACCGCTCTGCGGGCCACAGTACGGGAGCGGTATCCAAGGAACAGGATCGAAGAACAATATGAGGGGGCAAGACGGGGCGAGCGTGATCCACAGATCCGAACTGCCGTAGAAGCCTTCCGTAGATCAAGCGAGTGGCCTAAACCGAGCGATTGGCTTACCACGCCACAGCCGGAGAGATGAAACCGCCTTCCTGGATGCACGAGGCGGCCGAAAACGGTAGGCCGCGGTTAAAGCCTGAGACTGCTCCGATTACTTAGAGCGCGAGCGCCGCGCGCACGCGAACGAAGAGTTCGAGCGGTGGCGGGCTGCGCGCGCCACCACACGGCGCCGCTGGTGGTTCTTGGCAGACATCCTCGACAGCCACATGGGAGCGCAGGCCGCGAAAATCCAGGCCAACAAGCGCAAGGCCGACACCGCTATCGCGGCGTCCGCTGCCGCGAGGCGATGCGCCTGGCCGACACGCCCGATCACCGCACGCAGCTGCGTCGCCGCGCCCGCCAGCTCGACGGCGCGCTCGCGACGGGGACGTTCGACTACGCGGCGTGGTTCCCGCAGAGCCCGCGCCTGGCGCGCTTCACCGCGCCCGCCCCGGCGGGCCCCCCCGCCTATGCCCCGTATGTCCGGCAGTGGCTCGAGGATCTCGCGCCGCGCTGGGCCCCGGGCACTGCCTATGATCGGCGCCGCATCATCGAAGGCCGACTCGTGCCGCACTTCGGCGCCGCGCTGGTCTCGGCGATCACCGAGGAGGCCGTCGAGCATTTCCTGGCCGAGCTCTTGCGCGTCACGGTGGGCGCACCCGCGCGCCGGCGCAAGCTCTCCCCGCGCCGCGTGAACATCACGCTCCAGGTGCTCCGGCAATCCCTCGATCGCGCCGTCAAGCGCGGGTGGCTCGAGGCCAACCCCGCCCGCGCCGTCGCCCTGGTCCGCGCGGAGAAGACGGAGGTCCTCCCGCTCACGCTCGCGGAGCTGCGCCAGCTCCTCGACCGCGGCCTGCCCACGCCCGAGCTGCGCCGGTACGTCACCGTCGCCTGCTTCACGGGCCTGCGCCCCAGCGAGCAGCTCGGGCTCCAGTGGGGCGATGTCGACTGGACGCGCCGCTCGCTCAGCGTCCGCCGCGCGCGCTCACGCTGGACCCGGGACGCAGTGCGCTCCGACCGCGTCAAGACCGTGGCCTCGGCGCGGGAGGTTGCAATGCTGCCGCTCGTGGAACAGACGCTCCAGGCGCAGCGGGCGGCCAGCCAGCTCCGCAGCGCGTACGTGTTCCCGAACCGCGACGGCGGCCCGATGGACCTGACCAACCTGCGCGAGCGGATCTGGCGCGCCGCCCTCCAGCGCGCGGGCCTGCGCCATCGGGCCCTCTACCAGACCCGCCACACCTTCGCCACGCTCATGCTCCAGGCGGGCGAGGACATCGGCTGGGTGGCGACGATGCTGGGGCACACCTCGATCGAGATGGTCATCCGGCACTACCACCGGTTCATCCCGAACCTCACCCGGCGCGACGGGACGGCGATGACGAAGCAGCTGGAGGAGTCCGGCTGGTGAGACACCTTCCGGTAGCGAAAAGCCCTCGGACTTTGGTCACCGTGGTCACCGTTTTGGTCACCGCAGCACCCTGTCCGAGGGCCTCGTCCCTGCAACTGCCTGATAAATTGGAGCGGCCGACCGGATTCGAACCGGCGACGTCCAGCTTGGGAAGCTGGCATTCTGCCACTGAATTACGGCCGCGATTGCCCCTAGTCTAACACTCCGGGCCTTGGCCTACTTGAGCGACATGTCGTAGGCCTTGATCAGCTCGTCGCTCCGCGCCTTCCAGGTGAGGCGCTTGCTCGCCCCGTAGAGGTCCATCTGCTGATAGAGCGGGATGGCAGGGACCTCTTCCACGAAGAGCTTGTTGATCCGGTGGTAGATCTCGAGCCGGCGCTTCTCGTCCATCATCGACTGGGCCTGATCCACCATGCCGTCGAGATCGGCGTTGTGATAGTTCCCCAGGTTGCTGCCGGTGCGGAAGAGCGGGCCGTAGACGGTCTCCGCGTCGACGGTGGGCGTGCCCCAGCCGATGAGCCATACCGGACCGGGCTTGTGGACGTACACCATGGTGTTGAGGAAGCTCACGAACTCGTGGGTCTTGAGCTGCGTCTTGATGCCGGCCTTGGTCAGCTGTCCGGACACCGCCTCCGCCACTTCCTTGTCGCGCACGTAGCGGCCCTGCGGGCTGTTGAGCGTGAGCTCGAGGCCGTTGGGGAAGCCCGCCTCGGTGAGGAGCTTCTTCACCTTGGCCTGGTCCGGCTTCACCGGCTTCACCGCCGCGTCGTACCCGAAGTGCAGCGGCGTCAGCATCGTGGCGACGCGGAAGGCCTTGCCGTCGAGCACGTTCTTGATGATATCGTCGGCGTCCACCGCGTAGAGGAGCGCGTGCCGCACGCGCTTGTCCGCCACCGGCGACTTCGTCGCGCCGATGAGCTTGTGATCCTTGTCGTACTCGTGCGTCACGATCATGAGCTGGAGCGTGCGGATCGAGGGCGCCGTCGAGAGGAACAGCTTCGGGTGGTTGGCGATGATGTTGGCCAGGTGCGGCGGGATGTTCACGGCGACATCGATCTCGCCGTTCTGCAGCGCGGCCACACGCACGGCGTCGTCGGGGATGGGCCGGAACACCACCGTCTTGACCTTGGGTGCCCCGCGCCAGTACTGGTCGTTGGCTTCGAGCACGATCTGCTCGTCCTTGTCCCACTTCACGAGCTTGTAGGGGCCGGTCCCGATGGGCGACTTCGAGATGAAGGCCGAGTCCTTGCCCGCGTACGCCTTGGGCGGATACATCGAGGCCTGGCGGAACGTCATGACCGTCGTGAACGTCGGCCACGGCTTGGTGGTCTGCACGCGCACGGTGTAGGGATCGACGATGTCCACCTTGTCGATGGGGCGGAAGTTCGAGCTGGAGCGCATGCCCGACTTCACCCGCTCGAGGCTGAACTTCACGGACTCGGCGTTGAACTCCTCGCCGTTGTGGAACTTCACGCCCTTGCGGAGCTTCACCTCCCACGTGGTGGGGGCGACGAGCTTCGGGAGCTCGGCGGCGAGCGCCGGCACGATCGTGAGACTCCCATCGCGCTCCACGAGGGTATCGAAGATGTGCGTCGCCACCACCGACGCGGGCGTCTCCTGCTGGTTCATGGTGTCGAGGGTCGTCGGGTCGACGCCCTGGGCGATCACGACCTTGCCTTCCGAGGCGGCGAGCGTGACCGCGGGCGTGGTCGCCGCGAGCACGAGGGTGACGAGCAATCGCGTCCAGTCCATCAAACCCTCCTCACGATCCGGTATGAGATGAGAAAACGCACTCGACTGTAAAGACCTACCGGAGTGCTGTCAAGGGAACGGCCCGCCTCACTTCCCCTCCCGGATCGCCATGTCGAAGCCCTTGATCTGCTCGTCGCCGCGGGCTTTCCAGGCCATGCGCCGGGTCGCCCCGTAGAGGTCCACCTGCTGGTAAAGCGGCATCGCCGCCGCGTCGTCGATCCAGAGGCGGTTGACGCGGTGGTAGAGCTCCAGGCGCCGCTTCGGGTCCATGATGGCCTGGGCCTGATCCACCATCCCGTCGAAGTCGGCGTTGTGGTAGTTGGCGAAGAGCTTCCCCGAGCGGAACAGCGGGACGTAGACGGTCTCGGCGTCGTAGGCGGAGGTCCCCCACCCGATGAGCCAGATCGGTCCCGCCTTGTGCACGTAGGCCATGTTGTTCAGGTAGTTCCCCCACTCGTGGATGCGCAGGGTGGTCCGAATTCCCGCCTTGGTGAGCTGGCCGGTGATGGCCTCAGCGACTTCCTTGTCGCGGACGTAGCGGCCGTGGGGCGCATTGAGGACCATGTCCACCCCGCCCGGGTAGCCGGCTTCCGCGAGCAGCTGCCGCGCGCGGGCGGGATCGTGCTTGATGGGCGCGAGCTTGGGATCGAAGCCGAAGTGCCTCTCGGTGAGCATGGTGGCGACGCGCAGTCCCTTGCCGTCCAGCACCGTGCGGATCACCTCGTCGACGTCCACGGCGTGATTCATGGCCAGGCGGACGCGACGATCCGCCACCGGGCCCGGATAGGGGCCCACCAGCTTGTGCTGGGCGTCGAACTGATGCGTGTAGTACATGAGCTGGATGGTGCGCACGCTGGGCGCGGTGGAGAGGAAGAGACGCGGGTGGTTGGCGATGATGTTGGCGAGGTGCGGAGGAATGTTCACCGCCACGTCGACCTCGCCGTTCTGGAGCGCGGCCACGCGCACGGCGTCGTCGGGTATGGGCTTGAAGATCAGCCGCTTGATCCGCGGGGCGCCCCGCCAGTAGCTCTCGTTGGCCTCCAGCTCGATGCGCTCGTCCTTCACCCACCGCACGAACTTGAACGGCCCCGACCCCACCGGATTGCGCGCGACATGGGTGAGCTCCTTCTCGCGGTAGTACTTCGGGGGCAGAATGGCCACGCCCGTCATGAGGGTGTCCAGGATGGGCCACGGCGTCTTGGTGTGGATGCGCACGGTGAGCGGGTCCACCACGTCGACATGGCTGATGGGCGCGAAGGGCGTGGCGCCGCGCAGCTTCAGCTTGGGATCCACGAGGCGCTCGAGGCTGAACTTGACCGCCTCCGCGTCGACGGGCTCCCCGTTGTGGAACTTCACGCCCGGGCGCAGCTTGAACTCCCACACCGTGGGCGCCACCAGCCGCGGCAGCGCGGCGGCCAGCGTCGGCTGCACGACGAGGTTCCCGTCGCGCTCGAGCAGGGTGTCGAAGAGGTTCGCGGCGACGTTGCCCGCCGGCGTCTCCTGATGGTTCATGGGATCGAGCGTGGTGGGATCCACGCCCTGCGCGACGACGACCGCGCCGGGGGGCGCGGCGGCTGCCGGGGCGGCGAGCGCGAGGGCGAGGAGAGCGAGGACGGCGAGCGCGCGCATGGGGCTCCTCCTTGAGGGTGGCGGGGCCGCCGCGCTCGAGCGCGGCCGAAAACGTGGCGCTACTTTAGGAGCGGTCCCCGGGGGTGTCAAGCCGCGCCTCCGGGCGCGCCAGCAGGGCGAGCGCCTCCTCCCGCGTGGCCACCTGCCCCAGGGCCTGCGCCTCGCGCGCGCGGGCGAGGAGATGGCCGACCTCGGGGCCCGGCGGGAGCGCGAAGGCGGCCATGACGTCCTCGCCGGTGACGAGCGGGGGCGCCGCCGCGAGGGCCCGCTCGTCGGCGGCGCCCGCCATCAGCTCGCGCAGCACGCGCCCACCCTCGCCCGCCCAGACCTCCAGGGGATCGTCCCCCTGCAGAGCGGCGGCGTCGGCGAGGGCGAGGAGGAGCAGCGCGCCCGCGTCGTCGCCAAGGTCGCGAAAGAAGCGGTGGCGCGCGCGGCGGGTGACGGGACCCGACTGGGCGAGATGCATGGGTCGCAGGTGATGTCGCACGAGACGCTCCACCACCGCGGCGGCCCGACGGGACAGCCGCCAGCGCTCGGCGATGACGGCGGCGCGCTCGGCGCCCTTCACGTCGTGGCCGATGAACCGCACCCGGCCTTCCACCTCCGCGCGCGTCTCGGGCTTGGCCACGTCGTGCAGGAGCGCGCCCAGCTTCACGCCGGCACGCCGCGTGAGGCCATCGCCCAGGTCCTCGTCGAGGCGCGCCTCCTCTCCCCACGGGGCAATCTCGGAGGCGGTGACGAGCAGCCGGTCGGCGGCCTCCACCGCGCGCAGCGAGTGCTCCCAGACGTCGAAGTGGTGCGGGAGCGGCTGCGGGGTGCGCCGCATCGGCCCGGCTTCCGGCAGCAGCGTCTCCAGCGCCGCCATCTCGTCGAGGAGGCGGAGGCCGCGGCCCGTCTCCTCCCCGTCGAGGATGCGGATCATCTCGTCGCGCACCCGCTCGGCGGCGACAGCGGCGAGTCCGGGGGCCGCCGCGCGCGCGGCGGGCACAATGGCTCCGTCGAGGCGCCAGCCCGGCCGCAGCGCCAGCCGCGCCGCGCGCAGCACTCGTACGGGATCGGCGGCGAGCGCATCCGGCGCGCAGAGGCGCACGTGACCGGCCGCGAGATCCGCCATCCCGCCCGTGGGGTCGATGATGGGCGCAGGGCCGCCCGCCGCGAGCGCGGCCACGGAGACCGCCATGGCGTTGACGGTGAAATCGCGGGCGGCCAGATCGGCTTCGATGGTCGAAGCGCGGAAGTCCGCGATGTCCAGCGCGAGGGTCCCCACCAGCCGGCAGACCCCGCGACGCTCGTCGAGGACGACGAAGGCGGCGCCGAGGCGCGCGGCGAGGGCACGGCCGATGACGAGGGCGCCCGCCGGGACCGCCAGATCCAGCTCCCGCGGCAGGCCGCCGGCGACGGCGTCGCGCACGGCACCGCCCACCAGCCACGCCGGCGCGCGGTCCTCGGCGGCGAGCGCGGCGATGGCCGCGCGCGCCTCGGGGGCAAACCGCTGGAGGTCCAGCGACGCGCTCACCGAGCGCTCAGCACCCAGCGGCCCGGCCAGCCTGCCACCGTCTCGTCGGGGCGCACCGCGCCCACCCGGGCCAGCCCGGCGAGCGCGGCCTCGACCTCGGCGGTGGGCACGCCGAAGAGTCGCGCCAGCCGCCGCGGAGTGGAGTAACGGGCGCCCCCCAGGTACCGATCGAGCACCCGCCCCAGGGCCGCCGCCCGCGCCAGCCGCCGCCCCTCCGCCGCCGCCTCGGGGAGCCAATGCTCCACCAGGTCCCATCGGTACGAGAAGCTGGGCTCGTAGCGCTCCTCGGTCTTGACCACCCAGAGCCCCCGCTGGAGCTCGGCCATCGCCCGCTCGAACTCGCGGGTCTTCCCCGGCTCGAGCATGAAGCACTCCGCGCGTATCCCCCGCGTGTACTGCGGCGCCTCGCGCATGAGCGCGTCCATGATCCGGCGGGCGGGCAGCGACAGCCGGCCCTCCGCGTATTCGTGGCGATAGTCACGCGCCCGCTGGCGGCCCCGCACTAAGGCATAGAAGGCGGGAAAGAGATCGAGCGCGACGAGAACGGGGCGCCCCTTGAGGACCTTGCCGTAGTAGACGTCGCGCCGGGCGGGCAGCGTGTCCTTCAGCTCCCACGTGAGGCCGATCCAGGCGTCGTGGTGGGAGCGCCGCGGCCATCGCGGCTTCTCGCGCCCCACCACCGCCTCCCACAGGCAGGCGAGCCCCTCCGGGAACCGGTAGAAGGTGGAGCAGAGCCCCACGTCCTCCACGAAGGCTCGGGCCGAGCGCGGGGAGCGGACCCGCCGCGCCGTCTCCTGGCGGAAGCGGAAGCGGCGCTGACGCTCGAGCGTGGGGCCGGTCACGCCTCTACACGAACCCGAGCCCGTCTCCGGTGATTCGGTACTCGGCGAACTCGTCGCTCATCGCGCTCCCCCGGTGCTTCACCACCGCGAGGTAGCGTGCGAGGCGCTGCCCCACGCGCTCGCTGCCCATCACGATGATGGTGTTGGCGACGGCGCCGATGTCGCCGGTGGCGACCTTCCGGGCGAGCAGATGCTCGAGCTGGGTCTCCTCGGTCGTCACGAGGAGCAGCGTGGTCACCGCGGCGTGGTCGTACAGGTGCGCGTCGATGTACGCGCGGTGCTGCCACACGGGCAGGCAGATCTCCATGCCGAGCGTCTCCGCGTCCCGGTGGATGGTCTTCCGGTAGAGCTCGTCGAAGATGTACGGCTGGATGTAGTCTGCGGGCACGTCCATCGGCTCGACCCCGTCCACCACGATGCGCCGCGTGCCCGCGCCCAGCTGGAAGTACACGAACGGGCGCACGGTGTACAGCGCGTGGTTGAAGGCGGCCTTCCAGTTCCAGTCGAACTCGAAGCCGTCCGTCGTCGGCAGCTGATAGTCGCGCAGCTTACCCACCCAGGGAAACGCGTCGCAGTAGTACGCGTCCATCTCGCCCGCGGGGGGAAACGGCGCCGCCATGGGCGTCACGGTGTGGGTCCAGCGGCGGAGGGGCCAGCCGAACAGCCGCTCGGCGTAGGTGTGGTGCTGCTGGGAGTCTCCGCGGGCGTTCATGTCGAAGACGATGCCGCGCCGACCGTCGGCCACCTGGCCGTGGCTCGCGAAGGTCAGTCCCAGGTGCGTCTTGCCGATGCCGGTGGCCCCGTACACGACCGCAAGCGTGCCGGGAAGGAGACCTCCGCCCAGCATCCCGTCCAGACGCGCGATGCCCGTCGAAACCCTCGATTTTTCGGGAGTGGTCATGACGTCGGATTGTAGCGGGGCCTCGTCGAGCCGGCAACCCGCCGGCTGGGTCGCGACATCTTCGACGCCCTCACCGCGAGCGACCGGCCCTACAAGGCGGCGGGTGCGGTCAAGCCCTGGGAGAAGCGGGCGGGCTGAGGCGCGCGGCGGCTCAGCCGGCGAGCAGCGCGAGCAGCAGGCACCAGCTGGCCGCGCTCGCCACCATGGCCGCGCCGCCCAGCCAGGGCTCGAGCCGGCTGCGCGGGGCCGCCGGCCGCGCGGGGCGCGCCGGCGCCGCCGCGCGCGCCAGCGCGAGCGCGTTGCGGCGCCCCGCGTAGAGTCGCCGGGGCGGCCAGCCGGGCGCCGCCCCCGCATGGGGAGCGCGGCGGAGCTTGCGATGCTGAGTGCCGCGAATCGTCTGGGTCCGCATGCTTCACCTCCTAGAATCCCCGCAGAACGCCCTGCACCTTGCCGAGTATGCGAAAGTCCGCGCGCCCGGGCTCGACCACGATGGGCTTCATCGTGGGATGCTCGGGCTTGAGCACGACGCGCTCGCCGTCGCGCGCGAAGCGCTTCACGGTGGCCTCGTCGTCCACGAGCGCCGCGACGATGTCGCCGGGCTGCGCGGAGGCCTGCTGCCGGACGAGGACGAGGTCTCCGTCGAGGATGTGCGCCTCGATCATGCTCTCCCCGCGCACGCGCAGCGCGAAGACCTCCCCACCCTTGCGCTCGAGCCAGTCCGTGCTGAGCGGGATGGAGCCTTCGTGATTCTCCACGGCGAGGATGGGTGTGCCGGCGGCGATGCGCCCCAGCACGGGCACGTCGCGGGTGGACAACGACCGCTTGGCGCCGGGACGCTGGACGAGGACGAGCGTGCGGGACACGCGCTTGTCGGTGACGCGGCGCTGGAGCATACCCTTGCGCTCGAGGGCGCGGAGATGGTCGAAGGCCGCCCGCGCGGTGAAGCCGAAGCGCTCGCCGATCTCCCGCACCGTGGGCGGCGCGCCGTGGCGCTCGGTGAAGCTCCGGATGAAGCCGAGCACCTCGCGCTGCCGTGCCGTCAGCTCCCGCATCGATGCCCCCTCTGGTACTCCCGGTTCACGCCTCGCCCTGGGCTCAACAGGACAGCAGTAAACACCCGTTGAGTGGTCCATGTCAAAAAAAATCAGGCGGGCTCCCAGGGCTCGCAGGAGGGGCAGGCCAGGAAGCCCCCTTCCCTGGCCTCGCTCACCCGCTTGAAGTAGACCCGCTCGGGCTCCGGAATGCGGCGCGCCCAGCCGCAGTCCCGCCCGTGGAAGATGCGCGAGCCGCGCTGCGCGAGATAGGGCTCGCCGGGTGGGGGCTCGCCGGCCCCCGCCTCGACCGGCGCGTGGGGGTCGAGCACGCTGTCGGGCAGCGCCTCGGCCTGGGCGAGCGGGCTCGACGAGGTCTCGACCGTCTCGGGAGTGGTGGAGGCGGCAACGGTGGGCGGGGGATCGGGCTCGTTCATCTGCAAGTTGGTCTCGATGGTGCTGCGGAACTCGTCGCTGGCCCGCCGGAATTCGCGCATGGCGCGGCCCAGCGAGCGGCCCAGCTGCGGAAGGTTCTTCGGCCCGAAGACGAGCAGGGCAATGACGAAGATGAGGACCAGCTCTTGGAGACCGATATCGAACATGGCGGCTCAGTGACGGATGATACCACCCCGGCTGAACCGGGGGCCGGAGGCGCTCAGGACGCCGACGAGACGCGGGGCTTCGCCCCCGCGCGAGTCTTTCCCGCGGCGGGGGCCGCGCGCCGGAGCTCCACAGCCGCCCCGCCCACGCGGGTGCCACAATCCCCGCAGTGATAGCCCAGGCGCACCTCGTGGCCGCAGTCGGCGTGCACCAGCCGGGTGCGCTTGTACACGTGACGTGAGCCCCAGTCGGCGAGGGCGCCCACCACCACCCCGAGCCCCTGTCCACGCTCGGTGAGCGTGTACTGGGCGCGCGGCGGATGGTCCGAATAGAAGCTGCGCGTCACCAGCCCGTTGCGCTCCATCAGCTTCAGTCGGTCGGAGAGAATATTGGGGGCGATGCCCGGAAGCCCGGCCTGCAGGTCCTGGAACCGGCGGGTCCCCCGGAGCAGATCCCGCACCACCAGGAGCGTCCAGCGGTCGCCGAGTACCTCGAGCGACTTGGCGACGGGACAGGGCTGGCCGTAGCGCTTCGGCATACTCCGAGTATAGGCGAACGGGGGCGCGGTTGACAACTTCGCTAGTCACTATTATTTTACAAGTGACATGGCCGCCCCCCTCGCCACCGCGCCTGCCGCGCCCACTTCCGCCCCTCCGCGCGCGCCGGCCGTGCCGGCGACGGACCCGCGCACCCGCGCGCTGCTCGAGGGGCCCATCGCCCTCACCCTGCTGCGCCTGGCCGCGCCCGGCGTGGCCGTCATGCTGCTGCAGGCCCTGGTGGGCACGCTGGACGCGGTGTTCGTGGGCCGGCTGGGGGCGGAGGCGCTGGCCGGTGTCTCGCTCGTGTACCCGCTGCTCATGCTCATGCAGACCATGTCCGCGGGCGGCATGGGCGGCGGCATCGCCTCGGCAGTGGCGCGGGCGCTCGGGGGCGGCCGGCAGGCCGATGCCGACCGGCTGGCCGCGCACGGCGTCCTTATCGCGCTCGGCATGGCGGCGCTCTTCACCGCTACGCTGCTCGCCGCCGGCCCCGCCATCTACCGGGCCATGGGCGGACACGGGGCCGCGCTGGACGCCGCGCTCGCCTACTCGCGGGTGCTGTTCGGCGGCGCGGTAGCCTTTTGGCTCTTCAACTCGCTGGCGAGCGTGATTCGCGGCAGCGGCCGCATGCTGCCGCCCGCCGCCGTCATGGCCCTCGCCAGCGCGCTCTATCTCGCCCTCGCGCCCGCCCTGATCATGGGGTGGGGTCCCCTGCCGCGCTTCGGGGTGTCGGGGGCGGCCGCCGCCAGCATCGTCGCCTTCGGTGCGGGCTCGATCGTGCTCGCGCTGTCGCTCCGCTCGCCGGCCAGCCTCGTGCGGCTGCGCCTCGCGAACTTCCGGCCGCGCCTGCGCCTCTTCGGCGAGATTCTGCGGGTCGGGGCGCCGGGGGCGCTCAACACCGTCTTCACCAATCTCACCGTGGTGCTGCTCACCGGCCTCATCGGCCCCTTTGGCGTGCACGCGCTGGCCGGCTACGGCATGGGCGCCCGGCTCGAGTACATCCAGATCCCGCTGGTATTCGGCGTGGGCTCGGCACTGGTGGCCATGGTCGGCACCAATGTCGGCGCGGGCCGCCTCGCGCGCGCGGAGCGGGTGGCCTGGGTGGGCGCGGGGCTCGCCGGCGGCGTCACCGGCGCCATCGGCCTCACCTTCGCGCTGTTCCCGCGCGCCTGGATGGACCTCTTCACTACCGAGCCCGCCGTCATCGAGACCGGCATCGCCTATCTCCGCATCGTGGGCCCCGCCTATGGCTTCTTCGGCGTGGGGCTCGCGCTCTACTTCGCGTCGCAGGGCGCGGGGCGACTCGCCTGGCCGCTGCTCGCGGGCTTCGTGCGCCTGGTCCTGGCCGCCGCCGGCGGCTGGGTGGCCACGCGCTGGTGGGGCGGCGGGCCGGCGGCGGTGTTCGTGGCGATCGCGGCAGCCCTCGTGGTGATGGGCGTGATGGTCGTGGTGCCCATCAAGGCCGGCGCCTGGCGCCGCGGCCGGAGAGACATGGCATGAGCGCCCGACGTGCCCGCCGCCTTCGCGAAGCCGGCCGCGTACGGGGACCTCAGCGCCGGGCCGATCTCGTCTACGCCGTCGGCCAGGGGACCCGGCTCGACGTGCAGCTCGGCGCGGCCTACTACATCCCCATCCTGGCCGTGCCCGGTGCTCTTCATCACGCACGCCATGATTTTCCTCCTGCTGCTCCGACAGCGCCGCGGCTGAATCTCCCCGGAGGACACTGACATGCCCACAATGCTCGACCTGATCCGCAAGGTCCACACGGGCGAGCTCCCGCCGCCGCCCATCGCTCAGCTGATCGGCTTCCGCCTGAATTCCGTCGAGCCCGGACGGGTGGTGGTGGAGATGGACGCCGAGCCGCGCCATGCCAATCCCATGGGTACCGTGCACGGCGGCGTGCTCTGCGATCTCGCCGATGCCGCCATGGGCATGGCCTACGCGTCGTCCCTCGACGAGGGCGAAACGTTCACCACGCTCGAGCTCAAGATCAACTTCCTGAAGCCGGTGTGGACGGGGCGGCTGGTCGCGACCGGTCGCCTGGTGAAGGGCGGCCGCACGGTGGGCCTCACCGAGTGCGACGTCGTGGACGACAAGGAGCGCTTGGTTGCCCGCGCCAGTAGCACCCTGATGACGCTGCGGGGTGAAGCCGCCTCGGGTCGGTAGTCGCTCCGCTTGACGACCTCTCAGGGCCTTGCTAGCGTGCGCGCCATGCGGTTCGAGGTGGACCTGACCGAGGAGGAAGGTGGCATCTTCAAGGCCACCGCGGTGGCGTACCCGTCCGTGACCGCCACCGGGCGCACCGAGAAGGAGGCGCTCGGCCTGCTCATGGAGGCGATGGACAAGTACATGCGCGCGCGGGCCAAGGAGCGCGGCGGCTCCTAGACGCGAGGGTTGGCCTCGAGCAGCCGCCGGAGGAAGAACGGCAGCAGCGCGGCGGTCTCGAGGCTGCTGTCCAGACTCGGCAGCACGTCATGCCGCCAGATCGCCGCGTGGTGTAGCGGCGCGAGTGCGCCCGAGAGCCGGAACGCCTCGCGGTACCGATCCGCCCCCTCGCGTCCCGCCCAGCCGGCCAGGTACGCGTCGCCCAGGCGCGCGGCGGCGGCGCCCCGATGGCCCCAGCGCTCCCAGAAGCCGTGGCTCCACGGCAGCATGAACACCGCCCAGAACGGGTGCCCGATCACCGCGTCCTCCCAGTCGAGGATCACCGGCCCGCGCGCGCCGACCACGACATTGCCGCCCCAGAGGTCCCCGTGGTCGAGCGCGACGGGAATCCGCAGGCGAGCGAGCGCCCGGCAGCGCGCACGCAGGACGGGCGCGAGCCGGCGGAGGCGGGCGACCTGCGCGCGCGTGAGACGCCCGCGGCCGCCCACGGCCAGGCTGCGGGTGTCGCGGACGAGCGGGTCGATCTGGGAGGCGAGCCAGGCGAGGTCGCGCCGCCGCTGATGGAGCACGACGGGAAGCGTCTGGCTCCCCAGCGTGGCGCGCTGGAGGCGCCCGTACGTGCGCGCCGCGCGCGTCCAGTCCGAAAAGCGCGAGCGGAAGCGAAGAGTCGGCCCCTGGGCCGAGCGCGTCAGCAGCCAGCGGCCCCGGCGATCCACCGCCACCACCGGGGCGATCGCGCGCGGAGACCGGCGCGCGAGCCAGCGCGTGAGACCCGGCTCGTGGTCGCACGGCGGCTCCACCGCCTTCAGGTAGTACGTTCCCTTCCTCGTGACGAGGCGCAGCACGGCGGATCCCTCCCACGCGCGCAACTGGACTATTCGGATGGCGCGCGAGCCGGTTCGGCGCTCCGCCCAGCGCACCGCGCGGGTGCGCCAGCCGGGCCGCATCCACTCCGCGTTGCCGAGCGGGCTCGCCAGCCAGCGGGCCAGCGCCTCGCGGTCGTCGCGGCGATGCGGGCGCAGACCTCCGAGCTCCCCCACCGCCACCCACCGCCCGCCGCGCGCGCGGGGCGGCCGCCGATCGAGCCGCTCCAGCTCGAGGGCGGCGTTGAAGACGGCGGTGCGTGGATCGCGCGGCCGCGCGAAGGTGCGCAGCACGCTCACCGCGATGCCATAGCGCCGGCGCACTGCGCGGTTGACGGCGTCCACGGCGCCGGGATGGGCGCGGGCGAGGGAGATGCTGGGCAGCGACCATCCGCGCGGCCCCGCGATGAGGAAGATGCGGCGCCGCGAGTGATCCGGCACGATGAGGGCGTGGCGCACGGCCCCACACGTTAGCACGCGACACGAGCAAAGCCGCGTGCTACCGTCCGTGGCTGACGCCATGTCCGCCAATCCCTTCCTTCACGCGACGGCGGGGGGGCTGCTCGCCGCGGTGGGGGCGCGCCATGCCGACCGTGAGGCGATCGTCGCCGCCGACCGCCGCATCAGCTACCGCGACCTCCTGAGCGAGGCCGAGCGCTACGCGCGCGCGTTCATCGCCCTCGGCATCGGCAAGGACGACAAGATCGCTTTGTGGCTTCCCAATCGCCCCGCCTGGCTCTACGCGCAGTACGGCTGCGCCCTCATCGGCGCCGTCGCGGTGGCGCTGAACACGCGCTACAAGGCCCGCGAGCTCGCCTACATCCTCGCGCAGTCGGACGCGACGACCCTGCTCCTCGCCGATCACCTCGGATCAGTGGACTTTCTCGAGACGCTCGGCGAGGCCCTCCCCGGCCTCACGTCGGCGGTGCCGGGCGAGCTCGAGACCGAGGGATTCCCGCGCCTCCGGCGCGTCATCGTGGACGCGGACGATCCCTACCCCGGCTGCCTGCGCCTCGGCGACGTCCTCGAGGCCGCTGCCGACGACCGGCTCGAGACGGACCGGGTGCGCGCCGGCGCCTCCGTCGGCCCTGACGATCCCTTTACCATCCTCTACACCTCCGGCACGACGTCGTTCCCCAAGGGCGCGGTGCTCAGCCACCGGAACGCGGTGCCGCACGGCTGGTACTGCGGCGAGGTGCTCGCGGTCACGCCCGCCGACCGCGTGCTCCACGCGCTGCCCTTCTCCGGCACCTGGGGCGGGCTCAACATCCCCCTGACCGCGCTCTCGCACGGCGCCGCGCTGGTGCTCATGGACACCTTCGAGCCGGGTGTGGCGCTCCACCTCATGGAGCGCGAGCGCATCAGCATCTGGAACGCGGTGGACGCCATGGCCATCGCCGTGCTCGACCATCCCGATCTGGGGCGGCGGGCGCGCGCCGCCCTGCGCACCGGGGGCTTCGGCATGACGGGCGGCGGCCGCGACGGGCTCTTCGAGGAGATCGTGGGCCGCCTCGGCGTCCCCCTGGCGTATCAGCCCTACGGCATGACCGAGCTGAACGCGCTCTGCATGCACCATCATCTGGACGAATCCGCGGCGTCTCGCGCGCTGCCCGGCGTGTGGGCGGCGGAGGGCGTGGAGGTGCGCGTGGTGCGGCCCGACTCGGGCGAGACGGCGTCGACCGACGAGGAGGGCGAGCTCTGGTTCCGCGGTCCCCTCGTCACCCGCGGCTACTACGCGAAGCCCGAGGAGACGGCGAGCGCCTTCACCGCGGACGGCTGGTTCAAGACCGGCGACTTCGGCGTCCGCGACGGCGAGGGCCGCACGATCTTCAAAGGGCGGCTGCGCGAGGTGCTGCGCATCAGCCACTTCATGGTGGCCCCCGCGGAGATCGAGGCGTTCATCATGGAGCATCCCGCCGTGCTGCAGGCCTTCGTGATCGGCGTGCCCGATCCGCGGCTCAACGAGGCGGCCGCGGCCTACGTGATCCCGCGCCCCGGCGCGCGCCTCATCCCCGACGACATCGTCGCCCACTGCCGCGGCCGCATCGCCTCCTACAAGGTGCCGCGCCACGTCCGCATCGTGGACGACGTGCCCCGCACGCCGGGGCCCCACGGCGACAAGGTGCAGAAGGCCCGGCTGCGCGAGCAGTTCCTTGAAGGGCGCTAGCGCCTCGCGTATGCTCGCCGGCATGACGGAGGTGAACCCGTGAAGCTCGACGTCGGCATGCTCACCCACGACCTCTCGACCGTCGCGGACTACGCGCGCAAGGCGGAAGCCCTCGGCTACGACACGCTCTGGTCCGCGGAGACCCAGCACGACCCCTTCCTGCCCCTCGCGGTGGCGGCCAGCGCGACCTCGCGCATCCGCCTCGGCACCAACATCGCCACCGTGTTCTCGCGGAGCCCGATGGTCACCGCGATGATCGCGTGGGATCTCCAGAAGGCCTCGACCGGCCGCTTCACCCTGGGCCTCGGCACCCAGGTGAAAGCGCACAACGAGCGCCGCTTCTCCGTGAAATTCGAGTCGCCCGGGCCCAAGATGGCCGAAGCGGTGCGCGCCATCCGCGCCATCTGGGACTGCTGGCAGAACGGAACCAAGCTCAACTTCAAGGGCCAGTTCTACACGTTCGACGTGATGACGCCCTTCTTCAATCCCGGTCCCATCGCGCACCCGAAGATTCCCATCTTCGTGGCCGCGGTGAACCCCTTCATGTGCGGGGTCGCGGGCGAGCACTGTGACGGCATGCACGTGCATCCCTTCAACTCGCCCAAGTACCTGCGCGAGATCGTGCAGCCGGCGGTGAATGCCGGGCTCGCCAAGGCGGGCCGCGCGAGAAAGGACTTCACCTACGCGACCTCGAGCTTCGTGGTGGTGGGCGACACGCCGGAGGAGCGCAGCGAGCAGGCGCAGATGGTGAAGCAGCAGATCGCGTTCTACGGATCTACCAGGACCTATCAGGCTGTTTTAGAGTGCCACGGCTGGGGCGACCTCACCACCAAGCTCCACCGGAAGTCGATCGAGGGCGACTGGAAGGGCATGGCCGATCTCATCACTGACGAGATGCTCGACACCTACGCGGTCACGGCTCCATACGATCGCTTGCAGGCGGTAATGGAGGCGCGCTACGCCGGGCTCCTCGACCGCACCGCGCTCTATCAGCCCTACCCGCCGCGCCAGGACGATCCGCGGCTCCCCGCGCTGATCAAGGCGTTCAACGCCTAAAAGGACAGCGATGGCAGACAAAATCCAGGTGGAGATCAAGGCGCCGGTAGCCACGATCACGCTCAACAAGCCGGAGCGCCTGAACGCGCTCGACGTCGAGATGTGGGAGGCGATCGCGGAGGCCGCGGGCCAGGTCGACCGCGCGAAGGACGTGCGGGTCGCCGTGCTCACCGGCGCGGGCGGCGCCTTCTGCGCGGGACTGGACCTCAAGGCAGGCTCCACCCTCAAGCGCCCGGACGGCGAGACGCCGCCCCAGGCCCTCGCGGGGATCCGCGCCCATCTCCGGTATTTACAGGAGTGCTTCTCGCGGCTCGAGTCCTGCCGCGTGCCCGTCATCGCCGCCATCCAGCGCGTGTGCATCGGCGGCGGGCTCGAGCTGGCGCTCTGCTGCGACATCCGCCTGGCCGCCGAGGGAAGCGTGTTCTCCATCCCCGAGGTGCAGGTCGGGATCGTGCCCGACATGGGCGGCACCCAGCGCCTGCCGCGCACGGTGGGCGTAGGCAAGGCCAAGGAGCTGATCTACTCCGCGCGGCGTATCGACGCCGCCGAGGCCCTGCGCATCGGTCTCGTGAACGCGGTGTATCCATCTCCTGACTTGCCAGCGCGGGTGGCCGACCTCGCCGCCGAGATCGCGGGCAACGCGCCGCTGGCGGTGCAGGCGGCCAAGCAGAGCATCAACGGCACCTACTGGCGCGACCGCGAGGCCTGGCTCGCCCTCGAGGCGGACCTGGCGGCCGGGGTGCTCCTGTCCGAGGATCGCATCGAGGGCATGCGCGCGGGGGCGGAGCGCAAGCGCGCCAACTTCAAGGGGAGATAGGGACCGGCATGAAGGCCCTCGCGTTCCACGAGCACGGCGGCATCGACAAGCTGAAGTACCAGGACGTGCCCGATCCCAAGGCCGGCGCCGGGGACGTGCTGGTGTGCGTGAAGGCGGCCGCGCTGAACCACCTGGACCTCTTCGTCCGCGAAGGCATTCCCGGCCTCAAGCTGCCGATGCCGTTCTGGAGCGGCTGCGACATCGCGGGCGAGATCGTCGAGGTCGGCGCCGCCGTTCCGGACGTGAAGGTGGGCGACCGCGTGGCCGTCAACCCGAACCTGCACTGCGGCCGTTGCGAGTACTGCCAGAAGGGCCAGCACAGCCTGTGCGTGTCGTATGGCATTCTCGGCGAGCACACGCACGGCGGCCTCGCCGAGCTGGTGAAGGTGGACGGCCGGAAGGTGTTGAAGCTCCCCGATCACGTGACGTACGAGGACGCCGCCGCCTTCGTTCTCGTCAACATGACGGCCTGGCGCATGCTCGTCTCGCAGGCGCGGCTACGCGCGGGCGAGGATCTGCTCATCATCGGCGTGGGCGGGGGTGTGTCCTCCACCGGCGTGCAGATCGGCAAGCTCTGCGGCGCCCGCGTCTGGGTCACCTCCTCCAGCGACGAGAAGCTCGAGCGCGCCCGCGCGCTCGGCGCGGACGAGTGCATCAATTATTCAAAGGACGATTGGGTAAAGGTCATCGGGCAGAAGACGGGCCGGCGGGGCGTGGACGTGGTGCTGGAGAACGTGGGCGCGGCCACCTGGCCCGGCGCCATCCGCGCGCTCGCCAAGGGCGGCCGCCTCGTGACCTGCGGCGGGACATCGGGGCCCATCTGCGAGACCGACGTGCGTCAGGTCTTCTGGAAGCAAGTCTCCATCATCGGATCGACCATGGCGACGAACGCGGAGTTCGCCGAGGTGATGGGCCAGCTCTTCCGCGGACGCCTCAAGGCCATCGTGGATTCGGTGTCGCCTTTGAAGGATGGCGTGGCCGCCCAGGAGCGCCTCGCCGCCGGAAAACAGTTCGGCAAGATCGTTCTCACACCCTAGATCGCAGCCGGTGGGCTAGCTGCTACGGCGCGAGCGAACGGCTTTGGCGAGGTCGGTGAGCACGGGGACGGTGGTTTCCCAGCTCATGCAGGCATCCGTGATGCTCTGGCCATAGTGCAGCGGCCGCCCGGGGACGAGATCCTGCCGTCCCTCAGCGAGGAAGCTCTCCAGCATCATGCCGAACAGCGCGCGCTGGCCCCCGCTCACCTGCTCGGCGATGTCCTGCGCCACCAGGGGCTGGCGCCGGTAGTCCTTGCCGCTGTTGCCGTGGCTGGCGTCCACCATGATGCGCGGCGGAAGCCCGGCGTCCCGCAGCGCCTCCGCCACCGCCTCTACGCTCCCCGCGTCGTGATTGGGCCCGCTCTGCCCGCCCCGCAGGATCACGTGGCAGTCGGGATTCCCGCGCGTGGCCACGATCGCGCACAGCCCCTGCTCGGTGACGCCGAGGAAGCGATGCGGGTGCGCGCTCGAGCGCACGGCGTCGATGGCGATCTGCACGCCGCCGTCGGTGCCGTTCTTGAACCCCACCGGCATCGACAGGCCGGAAGCCAGCTCTCGATGCACCTGACTCTCGGTCGTACGGGCGCCGATGGCGCCCCACGAGACGAGGTCGGAGGTGAACTGAGGCGAGATGGGGTCCAGGAACTCGCAGCCGGCGGGCAGGCCCAGCTCGGCGAGGTCGACGAGCAGCCGCCGCGCACGGCGGAGCCCCTCGTTGATGGCGAAGCTTCCATCCAGCCGGGGATCGTTGATGAGCCCCTTCCATCCGACGGTCGTGCGGGGCTTCTCAAAGTAGACGCGCATCACGATGCAGAGGTCCCCGGCGAGGTCGTCTGCGAGGGTCTTGAGCCGGTGGGCGTAGTCCAGCGCGGCCGCCGGGTCGTGAATCGAGCAGGGTCCCACGACGACCACCAGGCGGTCGTCCTCACCGTTCAAGACGCGGGAAACCTCCTCGCGTCCCCGGGCTACGGTGGCGGAGCCCCGGTCTCCCAGCGGCAGCTCCTCCAGGAGGATGGCCGGGGGCAGCAGGGGCCGGAAGTGCTCGACACGGAGGTCGCGGGTGCGGTGCATGGGGTGTCGTGCCAGGCCGCCATTATGCCTCAAGAGGCGTGGAAGTCGAGCCTTGCCAAGTGTTGGCAGACTTTACACTACTGCCATGGGCCGGAAGGGCCCACCGGGTAAGTGCCCGGCAGCCGTGAATGATTTCCTATGGCATTGGCCATGCACCAGGGGTTGATCCGCCAGAGGAGGATGGCCCCCGATGCCGCAGGCGCTCCTGGTCGTGCTGATGTCCCTGACCGCCCCCGCTCCAGTCCTCGGCGAGATTCTCCTCTCCAGCGTCCGCGCTTCGCGGCTTCCCGAGCCCGGCAGCCTGATCCTGCTGGGAACCGGCCTGATTGCGGTCGCGTTCTGGCTCGGCTGGTCGCGCCGACGTCAGGCGCGCCGGACCGGCGCCGCCGACCAAGCCCGCTAAATCACCGGCCGGGCGGCGAGAAGGGGTCAGGGGCGAGGCGCCGCCCGCAGCCCGGGCGCGAATCGTACTCTCTGTACGTTGAGCGCCCGGGCGCAGGCGGCAACGAAGCCCATGGCCCCTTATCGCCGCCCGGCCCTAGTACCAGCGCGGATCGCCGGGCAGCACCGGCACGGGCTTCCCGTCCACCTGAAGGATGCGCGGCCGTATCGTCGGCACCTCGCGGCGACCCAATCCCGCCACCGCCTCCGCGGTAGTTCCGTAGACGCCCACCAGCTCGAGGTTCTTGAGCGTGGGCGTGCGCAGCGTGATCTCCCGGCGCCCGAGCGCCGCGAGCGCCTCCACGGGCGACAGCCACTGGAGATTGATGATCTCGTGCCCGTCGGCCTCCGGCGACTGCGCGGGTGGCGCCGGCGCCGCGAAGAAGCGCGTGTCGAAGCGGATCGGCTGCTCCTCGGGCGTGATCCAGTGCGCGAAGTAGGCGAGGCGATCGGTCGCGAGGGTGAGGCGCTCGGCCCGCAGCATGTCGAAGAATGCGGCGTTGGAGCGCTGGCAGTCCGCGCGGTAGGCGGTGAACCGCTCGCGGTTGCCGGCGTCGAACACCACCGGCTCGCCCGACGCCGCGTAGGCGAGGAGCATGCCCACTTCCTCGAACGCCTCGCGGATGGCGCCGATCCAGTAGCCGAGCGAGGCGCGCGGGGCGAGGCCGCCCAGCCGCGCCGCCGCCGCCTCCGCGGTGAGCCCCGCGCAGAAGCGCTCCGCGTCGGGGGGCACGTCATCCGCCTCGACCTTGCCCCCGGCGAACACGTAATCGCCCGCGGCGAACTTGCTCTTGGTGTGCCGCTGGATGAGGAGGGTCTCGAGCCCGCCCGACGGGCGGTCGCGCAACAGCACGAGCGTGGCGGCGGGGGACGGGATGGCGGGCTGGGTCATGGCGGCGCCGTGGAGGCGCGCCACGATTGTGCCATAGGGTCGCGGGAGGGCCAATCGGTGGGGTCTTTCTTGACAGCCCGTGTGAACCCTGCCAACCTATCGGCGAGCAACGCGACGGGCGCAGTCGGGCTTGCCTGGGCAAGCCGAGAGGAACGCTGATGAACGACGAGATGGCGGATCTTCGCAGGCACCCGCGATCCAAGGTGGCATGGCCCGTCACCGTCGAGGCGGGCGGGCGCCGCTTCGAGCGGCAGACCGTCAATCTGAGCCCCATCGGCGCCAAGGTCCAGCTCGAAGAAGAGCTCCCCGTGGGCAGCAACGCGCGGCTGCGCTTCCGGCCGCCCCAGGGGCAGCCGCTCGACGTCGACGCCGTCGTGTGGCGGGCGGACTCCGACGGCCCCGCGTTCTTCTTCGTCAGCGTCGACGACGAGTCGGTGACGCAGCGGCAGGGCTGAGCCGTCCCGGCGGCGCGCCCGCCGCTCCCCTTTCCCACCCGTTCCACCCGCAGGAGAGCCTCCCATGGGCGCAGAAGCGCGGATCAAGGAGCTCGGCATCACCCTTCAGCCTCCGCCGAAGCCCGGCGGCAACTACGTGCCGGGCGTGCGGGTGGGCAATGTCCTCTATCTCTCGGGACACGGGCCCCTGCAGGTGGACGGCAAGCCCGGCGCCGCGGGCAAGGTCGGCAAGGACCTCTCGCTCGAGGAGGCGCAGAAGGTCGCGCGGGGAGTGGGCATCAATCTCCTCGGATCTGCCAGAGCCCTGCTCGGTAGCTTGGACAAGGTCAAGCGCGTCGTGAAGGTGCTGGGCATGGTGAACTGCGCGCCCGGCTTCACCGATACGCCGAAGGTCATCAACGGCTTCTCCGACCTCATGGTGGAGGTGTTCGGCGATAACGGCCGCCACGCGCGCTCGGCGGTGGGCATGGCCGAGCTGCCCTTCTCGATTCCCGTGGAGATCGAGATGATCTTGGAGGTCGAGTAGCGCCCGCGCGGCCGACGCGTCAGCGGGCGCCGAGCAGCCCGGGAAGGGTCGCCAGCGCCGCGCCGATGCGGGGGCCGTACCACGAGAGCAGCTTGCCGTCGACGAAATGGGTGGCGGCGGCCCGGAGCGCCGGATAGGGCTCGAAGTCGGCCGCGTGCACGCGCCGGAAGCGATAGGGCTCGTCGGGCAGCAGGATCACCTCGGGCGCCGCTGCCGCCACCTCCGCCAGCTCGACCTGCGGATAGCGCGTCGACGCCGCCGCGAAGACATTGGCGCCGCCGCACGCGGCGAGCATGTCGTGCACGTACGTGTCGGCGTTCAGCGTCATGTAGGGGTTGCGCCAGATCGGGCAGAAGACGCGCGCGGGTCGGCGCCCGGCCACCCGCGCGCGCGTCTCAGCCAGGCGCGCCGCGAGGGCATCGGCGAGCTCGGCGCCGCGCGCCGGAGCCCCCACGACCTCGCCCAGCTCGCGGATCATGGCGATGCCCGCCGCGACCGTCCGCGGGTAGACGACATGAACGGCGATGCCCCACCCGCGCAAGACTTCGACGTGCTCGCGCAGGTTTTCCTCGATGTTGACGATGACGAGGTCGGCGCCGAGATCGCGGATCAGCTCGAGCTTGGGGTTCTTCTCGCCGCCGACGCGGACCTTGGTGGCCACCCCTTCGGGCGGCTGGGTGCAATAGATGGTGCACCCGACCACCGCCTCGCCCACGCCGAGGGCGAAGAGCACCTCGGTGATGCTGGGGACCAGCGAGACGATGCGGCGCGGCGGCACTAGAGCTTGGCCGCGCGCTCCGAGAGGCGCTCGACGAGCGCGATCAGCTCCTTCATGCGGGTGCGGAGCTCGGCTTCGGCCTTGCGGGCGCCGTCACCGGTGCCCGCCTCGACCGCTTCCTCGAAGGTTGTCACCGCAACCCCGAAGAGCTTGAGCAGCTGGCGCGTGCTGTCCTCGGCCATTGTGTCGAGGATATCACGCGGTCCGGCGACGGTGTAGACTGGCCGCCGACATGGCACACCCGTCGCGCGCCTCGCTCGGTCTGCTCGAGGCCGCCGGCGCCCCCACCGCGGCGCGGGATTCCCTCGCCGTCCATCGCGCCGCCTTCTGGCTGCTCCTCGCCGCCAAGTTCGTCGCGGGCTGGGGCGTGCAGTGGGACATCCAGTGGCATGTCCTCATCGGCCGCGACACGTTCTGGATCGCGCCGCACGTCATGACCTATGCGGGCGTGACCCTCGCGGTGCTGGGGAGCTTCGGCGTGCTGGCGTGGGATACGCGGCGCGGGCGCGCGCCCACGCCCTCGCTGCGCATCGCCGGGCTCGTGGGGACGCGCGGCTTCCATCTCGCCGCGTGGGGCATCGGGCTGACGGTGCTGGCCGCGCCCATCGACGATCTCTGGCATCGTCTGTTCGGAATCGACGTCACCCTGTGGAGCCCGCCCCATCTCCTGGGCATACTGGGCGGGGTCGTGAACAGCTGGGGCTGTCTGATTATCGGACGCGAGGTTTACACAGACCGCGTGTGGCGCCTGACCGCCCTCGCCCTCGCGGGGGCCGCGCTCTTCCGCGGCCTGCACCTCACCGTCGAGCCGTCGATGCTCACGGCCTATGCTCACGGCGGGGTCCGCTTCTTTACCCTCGCCATCCTCTCCGCGCTGATCATGCCGCTGGCCCTCGTTCCCGTGGCGCGGTTGGCGGGAAGTCGCTGGATCCCGGCGGCGGTGCTGGCGCTGGTGATCGTCAGCGGCGTCATCGGCGCGCAGGTCGCGCGCGTCGGGTTCGACGTCCTGCAGCCCGTCTCGGTGATTGACGAGGAGATCGCGAAAGATCCCACCTCGCCCATCGCGCTGGCCACCGCGATCGCACGGAAGACGGGATCGCGGCCCGGCGCCACCGGCGGGCTCTTTCACGTGATCAGCATCGTCCCCGTCCTCGCGCTCGCCGTCGTGGACCCGCGGCACCGGCCGGTGGCCGCGGCCATGGCCTATGGCGCGGCGCTCTTCGCGACCTCGGGCTGGACGCTTGCGGGCAATCCCGCGTTCGCGCCGCAGGTGCCGGGCGGCGGCGAGATGTTGGTCGCGCTTGTCCTCACGCTCGGCGCGGGAGCGGTGGGCGGCCACCTCGCGCGGCGCCTCTCCGATGCGCTGGCGCCGGAGACCGCCTAGCGGCGCGCGGGCGCCGCCCTATGCCCGGGTCAGCGTCGTGTCCCAGAAGAGCTGCCAGCGGTCGCCGCCGGATGAGTATTCCCACTTGCCCGACATGGTGTCCACGTCGTCGAACGAGAGCCGGCACCGGACCTTCAGGGCCTGGCCCGCGAGGTTCCAGCTCCCGCTGAACAGCCACGCCTGGTCGCGGTGACTTACCTGCCACACGTTCGTGGCGCCGTCGTTGTAGAAGGAGTGGGCGGCATAGCCACCGCTCGAAGAGTCGAGCCCGATGATCTCGACGCAGGCCATCGGTTCGTCGCCCAGCCGGCCATCGAGACGGTGGATGAGGAACTTTTCGCCTTCGAGCCAGTCGAATGTCTCCACCGCCGTCACCGTGGCCGCCGGGCCGAAGGGACTCTCGTGCGCCCGACCGGCCTTCTGCCACGTGCCGACGAACACTTCCAGATCCTTCGGAGTCATGTCCCGTTTCCCCCTACGGACGAGGGCTGCAAGAACCACGCCGCGAACCCGAAAATCGTATCCCCGATGAGTTCCCGCGATGAGTGGCGCAGATCGAACGCCGATGAGGTATCTTCGAGCGATGCGCGCGGGGCTCGTCGTCGCGTTCCTCACGATGCTATGGTCACCGCTGAGCTCCGACGCGCAGCCTAACCGCCGGACCGCGCGGACGCTCGGGCTGACGGTTCCCCCCGCGGTGCTCCTGCAAGCGGATCACGTCATCGAGTAGCGTGTGAGCGCGACGCCATCGAGCCGGGAAGGCGCCGAGCGCGCCGTCCTCGTCACGGGGGCGTCCACCGGCATCGGCGCGGCCTGCGCCCTCAGCCTCGATCGCCTGGGGATGCGCGTCTTCGCCGGAGTCCGGCGGGCGGCGGACGGCGCCGCGCTGCAGCGCCAAGCCTCGCCGCTGCTCACCGCGGTTGCGATCGACGTCACCGACGCGAGTTCCATCGTGGGCGCGGCGCGGACGGTGGCCGCGGTGGTGGGAAGCCGCGGGCTCGCCGGCCTCGTGAACAATGCCGGCATCGTGGTGCCGGGGCCGCTCGAGTTTCTGCCCATCGGTGATCTCCGCCGCCAGCTCGAGGTCAACGTGATCGGCCAGGTCGCGGTGACCCAGGCGATGCTGCCGCTGCTCCGCGTCGCGCGCGGGCGCATCGTCAACATGGGCTCGATCGGCGGACGCATGGCCACGCCGTTCGTGGGCGCCTACGCCGCATCCAAGTTCGCGCTGGAGGCGCTGACCGACGCCCTGCGCGTGGAGGTGCGCCCATGGGGGATACACGTCTCCATCATCGAGCCCGGGGCCATCGCCACGCCGATCTGGCAGAAGTCCGCCCGGGAGGGCTCGCGCCTGCAGGGGGCCCTGCCGCCCGAGGCGACGCGGCTCTACGGCAAGGCGCTGGAGGCCCTGCGCCAGGGCGCCGCCCGCGCGGAGCGCGACGCCATCGCGCCCGACGCGGTGGTGGCGGCGGTGGTGCACGCCCTCACCGCCCCCAGACCACGCACGCGGTATATCGTCGGCCGTCGCGCCAAGCTGCAGGCGGTCATCGCCCGCTGGGTGCCGGACCGGGCGCGGGACCGGCTGCTCACGCGCGTGCTCCGCCTGCCCGATAACTCCTGACTATCCGGGGCGGCGACGCAGCTGGCGGATGCTGAGCGCGTGGAGCCCCCACGCGAGGGGAACGAGGAAGGCGGGCAGCCAGATCCACGGCACGTAGGCGATGAAGGTCAGCGGCGGCTCGGGGTAGTAGATGCGGAAGGGCGTGGGCGCCGAGAGCTGCGCGACGGCGACGACGCTCACGAGGATGAGGACGCCCGCCACGTTCCACCAGACGGCCACGCGCGGTGGCCACATCCGCCGGGTCAGGCAGAGCCAGGCGACGATGGGAGCGGACACCCCGACCAGGATGTCCATGTTCCGGCCCTCGAAGGTCAGGATGGCGGGCGCCGCGCCCACCACGAAGAGGCTCCAGAGGATCAGCTCCATCACGATGCGAAAGGCCTGCGGGTAGACGAGCCACCCTGCGGGCATCTCGTCGAGCAGCCGTCCCACTGCCGCCGAGCGACAGAGGATCACGATGAGGATGACGACGGGCACGATCAGCATCGGGATGCGAGGGGGCAAGCGCGAAAAGTCCGCGAAGAAGCCGGCGCGGGCGAGGAGCGCGGCGAGGAGGAGCCAGCCGCCTATCGCCCCCGCCACCGCCCCCGCGGGGCCGGCGCCCCGCCGCGCCGCCACCGCCCCCACCACGAGCGTGGCCATGGCGAGCACGAGCAGCACGAAGACGGCGGTGAGCCAGCCAGGGACCGGGGCAGGCATGCCCGCGGGTTAGCGCGACAGGGCGTCCATGAGATCGCGCGAGAACGTCCCGGTGTAGACCTCCTCGACGGGGCCCTGGAGGCGGATCGACCAGTCCGGACGCACGTCGATGTGCAGGGTGCCGCCCGGCATCCGGACCGTCACCCGCCCGGGGTCGCAGAGACCGTTCTTCACCGCCGCGCAGGCTACCGCGCTGGACGACGAACCCGAGGCCAGCGTCCAGCCCGCGCCGCGCTCCCAGATCATGATGTCCACCTGCGAGCGCGAGGCCACGCGGGCGAATTGCACGTTGATGCGGTTGGGGAAGGCGGGATGGTGCTCGATGAGGGGCCCGAGCCGCCGCGCCTCCTTCTCGTCCAGCCGGTCCACGAAGATCACGCAGTGCGGATTCCCCACCGACACCGCGGTGACGAGCAGGCTCTCCGTCCCCACCTGGAGCGGCACCTTCACCACCTCGCGCTCGGGCCCGTTCATGGGAATCTCCGGCGCCACGAAGGTGCAGCGGCCCATCTCGACCGTGACCTCGTTCATGCGGCCGTCGACCACATGGCACTGGCACTCCACGCGGCCGCCCTTGGTGTCGACGGTGAAGGTGGGGCGCCGCGCGTGCCCGTGGTCGTGGAGGTACTTGGCGAAGATGCGCAGGCCGTTGCCGGACTTCTCCGCCTCGCTGCCGTCCGGGTTGAAGATGCGCAGACCGAAGTCCGCGCCCGCCCACGCGGGGACGAGCAGCAGGATGCCGTCCGAGCCGACTCCCCAGTTCCGGTCGCAGATCTTCTCGATCTGCGGGCCGGTGAGCGGCGCGGGCAGGTCGGCGCCGTTGATGACGATGTAGTCGTTGCCCAGTCCGTGTCCCTTCGCGAAGGGAATCATGTGGAAAACACCACGAGCACCCCCGTGTAGTTGTGGAAGTGGTTGCGGCCGCCTACCGGCGCGAACTCGCCGTTGCCGAAGAAGCCGGCCAACGGGAACTCGCCGAGCGCCTCGCGGATGAGGCCGATGTCGTGGTCGGCCGCGCCGAAGAGCCCCTGCCCACGCCCCGCGCAGTTGAAGTAGAGGCCGAAGGCGGGCGCGCGGCCGCCCAGCGCCGCCGTCATTCCCCCGAGCGTCGCGCGCAGGTCGGCGGCGGCGGCGGGCGCGTCGCGGAGCTGGAACTGTATGGTCTGTCCGACGCGCACCGGCTCGGCTACGTCGACGCTGCCGCTCGCGCGGTCGATCCCGATGAGATTGCGCACAAGGAAGTCGCCGCGGCCGAGCGGACTCTTGGAGGGGTCCATGGCGAGCCCCGCGAAGATGCCGGCGCGGCGGACGCGGGGCATGCCGCCCTCCACCGCCCCCACCGCCTCCGAGAGCACCTCGAGGGCGGGGCGGCCCGCGATCTCCGTCACGGTGGTGCCCTCGCCGCGCGTGATCACGAACGGCTCGCCGATGGGCTCGCACCCCTGCGCCACGCCCACCACCGGCATCGCCCCCGCCACCGCGAGGCCGACGAGCGCGCCCGAGGCGACCTCGGTGTTGCAGAGCTCGAACAGCGGCAGGCCGGAGGCAACGCCACCAAGCACCGGCACTCCGCGACCGCCGCCGACGGCGCCCAGCAGGGCCGCGGGCTCGAGCCCCATGGGATCGGGAAGCACGATGAGCGCGGTGCCGTCGGACTCGGCGAGCCGGACCGCCGCGATGCGGCCGGCGGCGGCGCCGAGGCCCTCGGTCTCGTCGACGAGGAAGGGCGTGACGCGGAGGGTATCGCTTCGCACCGCCAGCACCGCCACCGCTGAGTCGTGCGGGCGCGGGGCGCCCGCCGCCTCCACGCTCTCGACCTCGCGGCGCTCGGTGAGGATGCCGACGCCGCTCGCGCCCACCACGGCGGGCGCGCCGGTCACGCGCCGGACGGCGTGGAGCATCTCGTGCGCGGCCGTGACCGCGGGCGGGGTCGTGAACACCACCGCGAGATCGGCGCGGGCGGCGCCGAGCTGCTCCATGGCCGCGAGGGCGGCCTCGAGGGTGGCCTCCACCGGATCGCGGCCGACCGAGAGCCCCGAGCCACCATGCGTCACTGGACGGCCTCGCTCCGCTCGGCACCCATCATGTATCCGCTCGCCTCGCCTCGCGGCTGCGGCTCGCCGCCTCGCTCCGCTCGGCACCCATCATGTATCCGCTCGCCTCGCCTCGCGGCTGCGGCTCGCCAATCCACTGCCGCGTAGGCGGTCTGCCAAGCGTTCCTTCAGCGTGCGCACGTCGCTGGGGAGCCGATGGCGCCACTTCGCGGCGAAGCGCGCGAGGGCGGCGCGCCGGTCGGCGAGGTCCTGGTCAGGATGCCGGGGTGCGCCGAGCCCGGTGCGCGTGCCCCCTCCGCGGTGAGTGAAGCCCGCGCGGACCACCGCGCAGCGGTGTCCGGCAGCGCGCACCGCGAACGAGAGATCGCGGTCGTACCCGTGGAAGAAGCCGTAGCCCTCGTCGAAGCCTCCCACTGCGTCGAGGACGGCGCGGGACAGGAAGAGGCAGACGCCGTCGACGGCGGCCACTTCCGTCACCGGCGCGGGCACGGGCGGCGCCTCCTCCAGGCTCGACACGATGGTGCGGGCCACGTAGCGGCCGTCGGTGCGGAGCCGGCGCGCGCCGTAGAGCCCGGCGAGCCCGAACCCTTCCCCGCTCGTCACCGCCGCGTGGAGCCGAGCCAGCCAGTCCGGCTCGTGCATCTCGGTGTCGTTGTGCAGGAAGCAGAGAAAGTCGCCGCCGGCCAGCCGCGCCCCCGCGTTGAGCGCCCGGATGAGTCCCACGTTCTCGGCGTTGCGCTGATAGCGGAGCGTGTACGGCAGCGGGAAGCGGCGACAGTAGCTCTCGGTGCCGTCGCTGGAGGCGTTGTCGACGACGCAGAGCTCGAAGGGCAGCGTGGTGGACCGGAGGCTTTCCAGGCAGGCCCGCGTGAGGGGAAGCTGGTTGTACACGACGAGCACCACGCTCACGAGCACGGCGGCCTCTCCGTGGCGGGCCGCGGCCTCGGCCCGCCCCCTACCGGTTGGCCAGGGGCACGTACTTCAGGTCGAGCGCCCCCGTGTACTCGCCGCGCGGACGGATGAGCCGGTTGTTGCCGTGCTGCTCGAGCACGTGGGCCGCCCAGCCCGCCACGCGACTCATGGCAAAGATCGGCGTGAACTGGTCGGTCGGGATGCCCATGGAGGCGTAGGCGGCGCCCGAGAACAGGTCCACGTTGGGGAAGATGTGCTTCTCGCTCGACACCACGCGGGCAACCGTCTCGAGGATGTCCAGGTTCGCGGTGCTGCCGGCCTGCCGGCCCAGCTCGCCCGCGAGCCGCCGCAGGTGCTTGGCGCGCGGATCCTCGACGCGATACACGCGGTGGCCGAATCCCATGATGCGCATCTTGTCGGCGATGCCCTTGCGGATCCAGGCCTCCGCCTTGGCGGGATCCTTGATCTTTTCCACCATGAGCATCACCTGCTCGTTGGCCCCCCCGTGCAGCGGGCCCTTGAGCGCGCCGATGCCCGACACCACCGCGGAGTGCACGTCGGACAGGGTGGCGGCGGTGACGCGGGCGGCGAAGGTCGAGGCGTTGAACTCGTGATCGGCGTGGAGGATGAGCGCGACGTCGAAGGTCTTGGTGGCCAGCTCGGTGGGCTTCTTGCCACTCAGCATGTAGAGGAAGTTGCCGGCGAGCGACAGCCGCGGATTCGGCGCCACCGGCGCCTTGCCGCGTCGGATGCGCTCCCACGCCGCCACCAGGGTGGGCAGCTGCGCGGTCAGCCGCATGGACTTTCGGAGCGTCGCCTCGTGGGAGTTGTCGGCGGCGTCGGGATCGAAGGCGGACAGCGCGGAGACGCCGGTGCGCAGGGCCTCCATCGGCGTGGTCTTCTTCGGGAGCTGGCGCAGCATGGCGATGAGCTTGGGGGGCAGCTTGCGGCTCGCGGTCGAGGACAGCGCCTTGCCGTTCGCCTCCAGCTCCTTGCGGTTCGGCAGCCGCCCGCGGAAGAGGAGAAAGACGACTTCCTCGAAGGTGGAGTGCGCGACGAGATCATCGACGTCGTAGCCGCGATAGACGAGGCGCCCCTTGTGTCCGTCGATGAAGCAGATCTCCGTGGTCGAAACGACGACGTCCTCGAGGCCGGCCTTCATGGGGGCTACCGCCGCGCTGGCTCCGTTCGTCATGGCGTCTCGGTACTCCTTTTCGGGGTAGATGGGGCGGCCTGAAAACGCCTCCTTGTACCACACGGGTGGGGGCTCTTCAAGGCTTCTCCCCGCGCCGCGGCGACGCTAGAGTGCCCCCATGCCGCCGCCGCCGGCGCCCGACGTCGTCGACTTCTACGATCGCCATCCCATCTCGGCCCCGCAGATCCTCGACGCCCTGCGCCGGCAGGGCAAGGTGGGCGCGCGCCTGACCCCCGAGGACCTGGGCGACCTGGATCACGACCACTACGGCGGGCTCGCCGCAGTGGAAGCGCTCGCGCGGCGCGCCGCCATCGGCCCCGGCGTGCGCGTCCTCGACGTCTGCGCGGGCCTCGGCGGACCCGCCCGCGTCCTCGCCGCGCGCCACGCGGCCCGCGTGATCGCGCTCGATCTCAACGCGGGTCGCTGCGCAGGCACGGCCCGGCTCACGAGGCTCGTGGGTCTCGAGCGGCTCGTGCGCCCCGTGCGAGCCGACGCGCAGGCACTGCCCTTCCGCGCGGGAGCCTTCGCGGCGGTGATCAGCCAGGAAGGGCTGCTCCACGTGCCCGACAAGGGCCGGGTCCTCGCCGACTGCGCGCGCGTGCTGGCCCCGGGCGGTCGCATCGCGTTCACCGACTGGATCGCCACCCCGCGCCTGGCCGACAACGAGCGCGCGCGTCTGGCCACCTGGATGGCCGCCGTCGCCATCCAGAGCGTCGCGGGCTACCGCGCGCTCCTCGCCCGGACCGGCTTCGAGGGCGTGGAGGCGGAGGATCTCTCGGCGGAGTGGATCGGTATCCTCCGGCGGCGCTTCGCGAGGTACCGGAGCCTGCGCGAGGACACGGTGGCGCGGCTCGGCGAGACGCGCTACGCGGAGTATCACCAGCTCTACGCGTACTTCGTGGGGCTCGTAGAAGCGGGGAAGCTCGGCGGCGCGCGCTTCAGCGGAGCAGCTGGTCGAGGATCTGCTTGACGGCGTCGCGGCCCCCTTGGGTGACGCCGGTCGGGATCACCCGTACCGCGCCCGGGGCACCGGTGACGCGGGCCTTGAGCTGGGTGCGACCCTGGGTGAGCGTGACCGCCGCGTCGATGCGCCCGTCGGCGAGGCCGTAGGTGCCCGTCATGTTCCCGGTGAGCCCGTCGCCCTGATAGACGAAATCGTCCGTCGCGACCACGCCGTTCCTGATGCGGTAAGTGGCGGTGATGGACTCGAACTCGAGGGGCCGGGTCGGGGCCGACACGGGCCGGCCCTCCGCGAGCGGTGCCACCATGCCCGCCAGTGCCACCACGTCGCGCACGAGCCCGAGCGCGGCCGCGCCTACCACACGCCCCCGGCCGATGCGCAGGCGGCCCGCCCCGCTCGCCGTCCGCAGGGGATCGCCGGCGGCGAAGAACGCGTCGCCGGTGAGCTCGAGGGGCCCCGTCACCGCGTACGCCTGGCAGAGATAGCGCACCAGCACCGGCTCCAGCTCCACCCCCTTGAGGCTGATCTCCTTCAGCGTGACCGTGGGGTTGGACGACGCGAGCGGCATCTCAGCGCGGAGGGAGACGGCGCCGCCCGCCACCCGCGCGGTGAGCGGCGCCGCGTCGATCCGTGCGGGCGTCAGCGCGACGGGAACGCGGACATCGCCGAGCTGGAGCTTGCGGTCGGGCGGCGGGGGGCATTGCGGCTGGCGCTCGGTCAGCGTGAGGCCCCCGAACGTGAGCTCCCCCTGTGCGGTCGGCTGAGCGACGGTTCCCGCGACGCGAAGCCGGCCTTCCACCGTACCGCGCATCTCCGGAGCGGCCACGAAGCCGCCGACGAGCGCGCCGACGTCGGCGCCGCCCAGTTCCACGGTGGCGCGGACGGGGCCCTCGCCGAGCGCGCGCCCGGGCGGCAGCGTCAGCGTTGTCTGGATGAGCTTGAGCCGGACCCCGCCGGGCGCCAGACGGGCGCTGCCCTCGAGCGAGACGCCGTCGCCCGACGGCCGTACGAGGAGATCCACGGCTTCGAGCCGCGCGTCGAGCCGCTGGGCCCCGCGCCGCACGAAGTGCACCACGCTGTCCTTGATCCGGATCTGGCTGATAGTGGCGGCGGCGCCCGTGGCGGGGGCGGCGGTGCCGGGGGTGCGGGGCGCCGGTCGTCCGGCCGGCGCGGCCGGACGCAGCGACGCCACGTTGAGGCGTCCGCCGTCGTCGATGATCTCGACGCGCAGTTTCTCCAGGGTGAGGTCGGTCAGCTCGACACGCCCCGACAGGAGGGGGCGAAGCCGCAGGCGGAAGCGTCCCTCGTCCACCACGAGGAATGGCTGGTTACCGAAGCGGGGGTCCTCGGCGACCTGCAGGCCCCTGAGGCGCACGCCGGGGGTGGGAAACGCGGAGACGGATAGCGACGTGAATCGCACCGGCCGCCCCAGGGCCTGGGACGCGGCCTGGGCGATCGAGGCCTGGACGCGGGGCGCATCCACCAGCCAGGGCAGCGCGACGAGCGCGCCCGCCACGAGGAGGACGAGCGCGCCCGTCGCGATCAGGATCCACTTCAACGGCGGCGGCGCCGCGGGCGCGTCACGGGATCAGCAGCAGCTTGCCCGTGGTCTTGCGGCCCTCCAGCGCGCGGTGGGCCTCGGCGGCCTTGTCGAGCGGGAAGGTCGTCTCGACCCGGAGCTTCAGCTTCCCGTCGCGGATCCAGCCGAGCACGTCCCCTGAGCGCTGCACCAGATCCTCGCGCGAGGCGATGTGGTGGTTGAGGCTCGGGCGGGTCACGAACAGGGAGCCGTTGACATTGAGGAGCTGCAGATCGAGCGGCGGCACCGGCCCGCTCGCCGCCCCGTATAGCGCCATGACGCCGCGAGGCCGGATGCAGGTCAAACCCTTCTCGAACGTCGTGACGCCGACCCCGTCGTAAATCACGTCCACGCCGCGTCCGTTCGTGATGCGCTTCACCTCGGCGACGAAGTCCTGCTTGGTGTAGAGGATCACGTGGTCGGCGCCCGCTTGCTTGGCCAGGGCCGCCTTCTCGTCGGTGGAGACGGTGCCGATCACGGTCGCGCCGAACATCTTGCCCAGCTGCGTGAGGAGCAGTCCCATGCCGCCGGCGGCGGCGTGGACGAGACAGGTGTCGCCGGACTTCAGCGGGTACGTGGAGCGGGTCAGGTAGTGGGCGGTCATGCCCTGGAGCATGGCGGCGGCGCCGTCGTGGAAGGAGAGCTTGTCCGGCAGCTTCACCAGCCGGTCCGCCGGGCACGCATTCATCTGGGCATAGGAGCCGGCGATGCCCGTGTAGGCCACGCGGTCGCCCGCCTTCAGGTCCTTCACCCCGTCGCCCACCTGGGTGACCGTGCCCGCGCCCTCCATCCCCGGTGTGAGCGGCAGCGGCGCCTTGTAGGTGCCCGAACGGAAGTACACGTCGATGAAGTTGACCCCTGCCGCCTCCAGCTTCACCAGCACCTGCCCGGCGCCCGGCTTGGGCTCCGGCACGTCCTCCAGCTTCATGACATCGGCACCGCCCGGCGTGTGGACGCGAATCGCCTTCATCGGCTGTCTCCTCGGTGAGGGTGACCCTGCCCTCTCCCCTCACCCTCTCCCCTTGGGGGAGAGGGCAGGGTGAAGGGGGGGCAGGGTGAGGGGGAGGCGTTAGACCTTCAGCAGCGAGCGGATCTCCTTGACGACGCCCCCGCGCCAGTCCATGTAGCGCTCGCCGCGGAGGGCCCGCCGTGTCTCCAGCATCTTCTTCTCGATCTCCTCCGTCTGCGCGGGCGGCCGCTCGATGAAGCGCGCGACCTCGTTCATGTTCTCGTCGAAGAAGGCAAACACGGGGATGGAGCGGAACATGCCCTGGTTGAGGTACTGGTCCATCAGCTCCTTGTTCTTGTCCCGGAGGAAGATGCGCATGTCGATGTTCGGGTTGCCCTCCACCATCTTGGCGAGCACGGGCACGTTGTAGAGGGCATCCCCGCACCAGTCCTCGGTGATGACGAGGACATTGAGCTTCTTGCCGTACTTGTCCAGCGCCTGCTTGTCCTCGGGCGGGACCTTGATCGTCTGGAGGAACTCGACAAACTTGTCCTTGTTCGTCCCCATCTGGGCGAGGTACTGGTCCAGCGTCATCCCCTGCTTGAACTGCTCCTTGGTCACCATGAAGCAGGCTCCTTTTCGCCTCTCAGCGCATGGCCGACAGGTCTACGGTGAACGTCGAGATATCCTTCTCGTCGGAATTGCGGACGACCAGCGTGTAGCGCCCCTTGTCCTTCAGGCCGTCGGCGGGGAACACGTAGAGGCAGCGCGCGGCATAGCCCCCGTCGGCGGCGCGGAGGGCCGTGCGCTCGTTCTGGACGAACGACGGCTTGATCTCGGTGCGGCCGTCGAGGAGCACGGGCGCGTAGAAGCGCGCGAAGTCGGGGGAGCCGCCCCGGAGCGTGACCCACAGCGTGAGCTTCCCCTGCGACTCCTTCAGCACGGTGTCGATTTCCTTGGGGCGGAGCGGCTCGTTCTTGAAGGCGGCGTTGCGCGCGGCGAGCGCCAGCCGGTGGAAGGGCGTCATCACCAGCGCCGATTCGCCGGAGGGATTCCGCGTCTGCCACTCACCCCCGAACTCGTCGCTCACCACGCTGCGCTTCCCGACCCGGATGGCGTCCTGCTGCTCGCCCTCGCCGAGGGCGAACGAGGCGGCGGCGGCCGACTGGCCCGTGGCCGGCCAGAAGGCGATGCCGCCGAGGGCAATCGCGACAAGGGAGAGGATTCTGTAGCGCTGCATGGACCGCTCAGGCGGACGTCATTGTAGCACGCGGACGCGTCCGGGAAGGGCGGCCAGGACCGCCCGCGCCTCGCGCACGATCTCGCGGACCACCTCGGCGGCGCCCGGCAGGTTGTGGATAAGCCCCACGCTCTGCCCGGTGTGCATGGGGAAGTACTCACCCGTCTGCTGCTTCGCCGACTCCGTGTAGATGTCCATGGCCGCGCGCGCCTGCACGAGCGCGGGCAGGACAGGCGCGCCGGAGGCCGCGTATCCGGCGTTGAAGGCGTTGACGAGGGTGCGTGTGTACAGGCCGGTGAAGGCGTCCGTCACCGTGGTCGTGTCGCTCCCGCGCTCGAGGAGCGCCTTCTTCCAGAACTCGGGGGCGGCCGACTCACGGGTGGCCACGAAGCGGGTGCCGAGGAGGATACCGGACGCGCCCAGCGCCAGCGCGGAGACCAGCCCGCGGCCGTCGGCGAGGCCGCCCGCGGCCACCACCGGCACCTGCACCGCGTCCACCACCTGGGGGACCAGGGCCATGGTGCCGATGCTCGCCGCCTCGCGGCTCTCGCGCTTCACCCAGGTCGAGCGATGCCCGCCCGCCTCGCTCCCCTGCGCCACCACCACGTCGACGCCGGCCTCGGTGACCACACGTGCGTCCTCCACGGTGGCGACCATGGCGATCACCTTGACGCCGCGCTCGTGGCAGCGCCGCACGCGCTCAGGGCCGGGATCGCCGAGCCCGATGCTCCACACCGGGACACGCTCCTCGAGGATCACCTCGAGCGCGGCCTCGACGAGATCGGGCATGGGGCTGGGACGCGCGGTGGTGGCGGCGATGCCCAGCCGCTCGCGAAACTCGTTGAGGACTCCTTGCACCTGCGCCACGGTGGCCTCGGGGATGGCGGCGACGTCGGCGGGCGGCCGGATGTCCCGGTGGAACCAGAGGTTGACGCCGAAGGGCCGGCGCGTGCGGGCGCGGACCTTGGCGATGCCGTCGCGCAGCGCCTCCGGCGTGAGGTTGAGGGCGGCGAGGATCCCGAGCCCCCCCGCCTCGCTGACCTCGGCGACGAGGTCGGGCCCGGCGACACTACCCATGCCGGACTGGAGGATTGGGTATTCGATGCGCAGCAGGTCGCAGAGCTCGGTGCGGAACGTGCTCATGTGCTGTCCCCTCCGGGAAGGATCGCCCTCGCGATTCTAGCAGGACCGCGCCCGTTGCGGCGTCCCCGCCCCCGGTCTAGGCTGAAGGCATGCGGCGCGCCGTTCTGCTGATCCTGACGATGGCCGTCCTCGCCGGCTGCGGCTCGGTGTTTCCCGACGCGATGCTCCGCGGGGTGGACCGCTCCCTCACGCTCGGGGTGCTGCGCAGCGATCCCGATCGCTATCAGCAGGCGCGCGTGGTCCTGGCCGGCGAGGTCATCTCCACCCGCCCCACCACCGGTCCCACCGAGATCGAGGTGCTCGGGCGGCCGCTCGGCGAGAGCGACGCCCCCAGGTTCACGGACCACTCCGAGGGCCGCTTCCTGGTGGTGGCGCCCGATTTTCTCGATCCCGCCGTATTCGCGCGCGGCCGTCGGCTCAGCGTGGTCGGTACGGTGACCGGCAACGAGGACCGCACGCTGGGCGAGCGGTCGTACCGCTACGTGGTCATCGGGGCCGAGCAGATCTATCTCTGGGCGCGCGACTACGTGGGCGGGCCCTATCCCTACCCGGCGCCCGTTCCCTACCATCGCCCGTTCTGGCCGTACTACTGGTGAGACGCGGCCGCGCGGCCTCGCACCATCACCAGCGAGTAGGAATCGGGGTCGAGGTAGCGCGCGGCCGCGCGCCGCACGTCGGCGGCGGTGACCGCGGCGATGCGCTGCCGGTAGCGCTCGGGATAGTCGAGGGAGAGTCCGAGCTCCTCCAGCGAGGCGATCAGCCCCGCGACCTTGGACGTCGTATCCGTCCGCAGCGCGTAGCTGCCCACGAGGTAGGCCTTCGCGAGGTCCAGCTCGGCCGCCGAGACCTCGGCCTCGCCCATCCGCCGCATGGTCTCGCGCACGAGGCGCACCGCCTCGTCCGCGCTCTGGTTGCGCGTCTGGAGCGACACGATCACCGCGGCGCCGTGCCGGGCGGCCCCCACGCTCGCGCCCACCGAGTAGGCCAGCCCGCGCTCTTCGCGCACATGCGTGTACAGGCGTGAGGTCGAGCCGCCGCCGAGCACATAGGCCGCGACGACGAGGGCGGGATAGTCCGGATCCGCCTGGCGGATCGCGGGCCGGCCCAGGTACACCGTGGTCTGGGTCAGCTCGCGCGTCAGCAGGCGCACCTCCGGAGGCGCCGTCGGCGCCGCGACGGGCGTGATGGGGCGCACCGTCGCGGGAGGCCGCCAGCCGCCGAGGCGGGCGGCGAGGCCGGCCCGCACCTCCGCCGCCGACACGTCGCCCACCACGGAGACGATCGTGACATCCGGGCGGTAGTGGACGCGGTGGAAACGCGCGACCTGGTCACGATCGAGCCCACCGACCGACGCTACCGTGCCCGAGGCCGGGCGCGCATAAGGATGCCCGGGGTAGAGCAGCGGCGCGAGGGCTCGGCCCGCCACCGTCTCGGGATCCGACTCCGCGCTCTGAAGGGCGGCCTGCACGTCGCCGATCTTCCGCTTCACCTCGTCCTCGGGAAAGGTCGGCTCGGTGAGCGCTTCGGCGAGGAGATCGAGCCCGAGCGGCAAGTCCCGGGCCAGCACGCCGAGCGATACCGAGGCGCCGTCGCGGCCCCCGCCGCTGCCGAGGCTGCCGCCGACGGACTCGATGGCGCGGTCGATCTCCGCGCCGCTCCGCCGGGCGGTGCCGCGCGTGAGCAGCGAGGCGGTGAGGTGGGCGAGGCCGCCCGCGCCGGGGGGATCGAGCACCCCGCCCGCGCGAACGTAGGCGTTCACCGCCACGATGGGCAGGGCGCGGCGCTCGCTCACGAGTAGCACGACGCCGTTGGGCAGCACCTCGCGCTGCGCCAGCGGCGCCGCCTCGGCGGAAGCGAGCGCAAGGAGCGCCAGCGCCGCGCCGCCCAGCCACGTCCTCATCGCTCCCCTCCCCGTCGCCCCTCCCCTCCCCGTCGCCCGTCCCCGTCGAGAAGGGGGAGCCGAAATCCCTTCACGGTCACCCCCGGCGCGGGACTGAAGTCGAGGGCCGGGTCGCGCGCGAAGCCCAGCCGCTCGTAGAGGCGCACCGCGGCCCGCATCATGTCGGTGGTGTGAAGGGTGAGCGCCTCGGCGCCGCCCGCCCGCGCCCGGCGCGCGCATTCCCGCACCAGCGCCTCCCCGATGCCGCGGCCGCGCTCGGCGGGCGGCACCGCGAGGAGCCGGATCTCGGGCCACGGCACGGCCCCGCCGCGCCCGGGCATGGCGGCGCCCGACGGATACAGGAGCACGGCGCCCACGATGGCGCCCTCGCGCTCGGCCACGATCTGGGCGACGCCGCTCACCGACCCCAGGGTGACGGTGATGTTGTCCCGGTAGACCGGCCACAGCGGCCCCAGCGTCGCGGCGTACTGCTCGTACGAGGCGAGGGTGAGGTCGCGGATCGCGTCGCCCTGGGCGGGGCGCGCGTCCCGGAGCCTCACGGCGCCGCCGGGGCGGGCACGAGGACGCCCACCGTCTTGGCGTCCTCCCGGAAGTACTCGCGCGCGGCGCGCTGCACGTCGGCCGCAGTGACCGCGCGGATCAAGGCCACGAAGCCGTCGGCGAGGCGCCACGAGCCCATTCGCTCGAAGCGCGCCAGGGTCGCCCCGCGCGCATAGATCGAGTCCTGACCCCAGACGAATCCGGCCTCGATCTGGTTCTTGGCACGCTCGAGCTCGTCGGCGGGGACGGGCTCGCGCTTGAGCCGCTCGAGCTCATCCAGGAGCGCCCGCTCGAGCGTTTCCAGGCTCACGCCGGGGCGGGGCCGCGCCGACAGCCAGAAAAGGTTCGGGTCCACCGACCCGTAGGAGAAGTCGGCCTCGGCGTCGAGGGCGAGCTGGCCCTCCACGACCAGCCGGCGATAGAGCCGCGCCGCCCGCCCGCCCGACAGAACTGTTTCGAGCACCTCGAGGCCGGCGGCGTCCGGCGAGCGGTGATTGGGGACCGGCCAGGCGAGCGCCAGGCTCGGCAGCCGCGCGGCGACGCTGCGCAGCGTGATCCGGCGCTCGGTGCGCTGGGGCGGCTCCACCGCGGTAACGGCGGGCGGCATCGGCCCGCGCGGGATCGGGCCGAACAGAGCGCGGATGCGCTCGAGGAGGTCCGCCGGCCGGATGTCCCCGACCACGACGAGCACGGCGTTGTTCGGCCGATAGTAGAGATCGTAGAACGCGCGCAGCTCGCCGGGGTCGATGCGGGCGATGTCGTCCATCCAGCCGATAACGGGCCAGCCATAGGGATGCGCCGTGAAGGCGGCCGCCGTCTGCTCCTCGCCGAGGAGGCTCTCCGGGTTGTCCTCGGTGCGCATCCGCCGCTCCTCCATCACCACGCGGCGCTCGGCGTCGATCTCCGCAGGATCGAGGAGGAGATTGCGCATGCGGTCGGCCTCGAGCCGGAGGATGTCGTCCACCTTGTCGGCGGCGACGTTGACGAAGTACGACGTGGTGTCCTGCGTGGTGAAGGCGTTGTCGTGGCCGCCGCGCCGCTCCACCATCCGGGAGAACTCGCCCTTGCCGTGGGCGGGCGTCCCCTTGAACATCATGTGCTCGAGGAAGTGCGCGAGGCCGGTGGCGCCGGGCCGCTCGTCGCGCGAGCCCACCCGGTACCACACCTGCACGGAGACGATCGGGTTCCGCCGGTCCTCGAGCAGGAGCACCCGCAGTCCGTTGTCGAGGGTGGCCTCGAGGACGGGCGTGGCCGCGGCCACGGGCCCCGCGACCCCGAGGGCGGCAACCAGCACAGCGGCGACCGGAAGCCCCCGCAGCATGCGCGGAATTATGCTATGGGGGCGCGGGCGCGGCAACCGGACGGACGCCGCCGGCGAGCCGGAACGGCCGATCGAGCGCCATCGCGCTCGCCACGCAGAGGGTGGACAGCGCCGCCGCGCCGTAGAGGCCGGCCACGAAGGAGCCGGTGGCGTCGCGGATCCACCCCGTGATGAACGGGCTTGCCACCGCCCCCAGGAAACAGATGGTGTTGTAGGCGCCGAAGGCGCGGCCGAGCACCGAGGGCGGGAACAGCTCGCCGAAGATGGCGTAAGCCGGCCCCCAGCAACACCAGATGAAGAAGCTCGTGGCGAGGACCAGTCCCGTGAGGAGCCAGGTAGGCCCGCGGTGCTGGATGGTGAGCCCCATCGCGACAAGAACCGCGATGGTGAGGACGAGCCCCGCCGCGATGGTCACCTTGCGATGCCAGCCGCGCGCGTGGAGTCGGTCCGCCACCAGCCCCGAGACGAGAAGTCCCAGCGGGGCGGTCAGGCCCTGGAGGCTCGCCAGCGAGGCGGAGCGCGCGAGGTCGCGCACGCCCAGCTCGACGAAGAGCGCAGGCCCCCAGGTGGCGAGGACGAACTGCACGTAGATCGGCATGATCCCCGTGAGACCGAGCAGCCAGAAATCGCGCGTCCGCATGACGCGGCGGAACGGCCAGGCGGGATCGGCGGGCGCGGTGGCATGCGGCGGCTCGGGGATCAACCGCCACACGAGCAAGGCGGCCAGGAGGGGCGGAAGCGCGAAGATGAGAAAGACGCCGCGCCACGGCAGCACGCTGCCGAGCACCCCGGCGAGGAAGAGGCCGAGGGTGGTGCCGAGGCCCGGTCCCGAAAACGAGATCCCCTGCCCCAGCGCCATCTTGGCGGGCGGCGTCGTCGCCGCGATGATCACGCGGTCATTGGAGAAGAGAAACCCCTGGCTGAGCCCGGTGACCAGCCGCGCAACGAACAGCATGGTCACCGTGCCCGCCAGGCCCGTGAAAGCAGCCGCCGCCGCACCCAGGACGAGGCCGCCGACGAGCATGCGCTTGCGGCCGAGGCGATCGCCGAGGAGCCCTGCGGGCAACTGCATCGCGGCATACGCGTAGAAGAGGGCGGACGACAGAAATCCCGCCTGCGCGTAGGTCAGGCGGAACTCTTCCATGATGGGCGGCAGCAAGGCGGATAGCGCCATGCGGATGAGGTAGTTGGCGATCCACGCGTAGACGAGCAGCCCCCAGATCAGCGCGTAGGCGGGCGGAGCCATCAGGCACCACGGCGGGGCGGGCGGCGCCCGGCGGCGAGCCGCCGGGCGCGCGCGAACACGCGGTCGAGCATGGGGCGCGTGAGCCGGCCCGTGAACGTGTTCTGCTGACTCGGATGAAAGCAGCCCACCAGCACGATCCCGTCGGGCATGCGGGTTTCCGCCCCGTGGCCAAAGCGCGGGAGCGGGCGCGGCACGGCGGCGCCCAGCGCGCGGCGCGCGCGGAGATAGGCATCCCAGCCGATCTTGCCGAGCGCCACCACGACGGTGACGCGCGTCAGGGTGCGCAGCTCCTCCAGGAGAAACGGCTGGCAGCGCGCGAGCTCGGCGGGAGACGGTTTGTTGTCGGGCGGCGCGCAGCGCAGCGCCGCGGTGACATAGGCGTCCCGCAGCCGCAGGCCGTCGTGCCGGTGCACGGACGTGGACTGATTGGCGAAGCCCGCGTCGTGCAGCGCGCGAAACAGCCAGTCCGCGCTCCGGTCGCCGGTGAACATCCGCCCGGTGCGATTGCCCCCGTGGGCGGCCGGCGCCAGTCCCATCACGAGCACGCGGGCCCGCACGTCGCCGAAGCCCGGCAGGGGCCGCGCCCAGTAGACCTCGCCGCGGTACCGACGCGGGGGCGCCACCGCGACGGCTTCGCGATGCCGGACGAGGCGGGGACAGCGGCGGCACGCCACGATGCGCGCGGCGAGATCGGCGAGCGAGGCGTTGTCCTCGCCGCCGACTTCGGGGACAATCACGGGGCGATGATACCGAACGGGGGCGAGCGGTGACAAGCCGAGTGCCCGCCCTCGTCGTGCACGGCGGCGCCGGCGCCGATCCCCGCACCGGGCGCGAGGAGATGCGTGCGGGCATGGCGGAGGCGGCGCGAGCGGGGTGGGAGCGCCTCACCGCCGGCGGCTCCTCCCTGGACGCGGTGGAAGCGGCCGTGCGTGTCCTCGAGAACCACCCCCGCTTCAACGCCGGGCGCGGCTCCGTCCTCACCAGCGCGGGGACGGTGGAGATGGACGCCTCCATCATGGAGGGCAACGGGCTCACCAACGGGGCGGTGGCCTGCGTGACCGGCCTCCGCCACCCCATCACGCTCGCCCGCCGCATCCTCGAGGCGGGGCGGCACTCGTTCTTCGTGGGAGAGGGCGCGCTCGCCCAGGCGCGCGTCCTCGGCGTGCCCCTTTGCGATCCCGCCGAGCTGGTGCTCGAGCATCAGCAGCGCCGGCTGCAGGAGACGCAGGCGGGCACGGTGGGCGCGGTGGCACTTGACCGCGCCGGCGTCATCGCCGCCGCCACCTCCACCGGCGGCATGAGCGGGAAGCTGCCCGGTCGCGTGGGCGACTCGCCCCTCATCGGCTGCGGTACCTATGCCGAGAGCACGCTGGGCGGCGTGTCCTGCACGGGCGACGGCGAGGCCATCATCCGTGTGGTGCTCGCCCGACGTGCGCTCGAAATCATGCGATCGGTGGACGAGCCCATGCACGCCTGCCAGGTCGCGGTGGACGTGCTCGTCGAGGAAGGGCGGGGCGGCGGCGGCCTCATCTGCGTGGACTGGCGGGGCCGCATCGGCTGGGCCCGGTCGACCGCGCTGATGCCGGTGGCGTGGGCGAGCCCGGCCCAGGGCCCGGTGGTGGGCTTTTGAGCGATGCGGAGCGCGGCAACATCGGCATCGCCGACGTGGAGGCGGCGCGGGCGCGGCTGGCCGGCGTCATCTACGAGACGCCCTGCGCGTACTCGCAGAGCCTGAGCGATCTCACCGGTACCCGCGTCTTCGTCAAGCTCGAGAACCTCCAGATGACCGGCTCGTTCAAGGAGCGGGGCGCCGCCAATGTCCTCCTGCAGCTCTCCGACGAGGAGCGGCGACGCGGCGTGGTGACGGCGAGCGCGGGCAACCATGGGCTCGCGGTGGCCTTCCACGCCGCCCGGCTCGGACTCGCCGCCGTCATCGTGATGCCGGAGTGGGCGCCGCTCACCAAGGTACTCTCCGCGCGCCGCCAGGGCGCGGAGGTCGTGCTCCACGGCGACAACTACGACGAGGCCTACGGCCGCGCGCGCGAGATCGAGGCGGCGCGCCGCCTCGTCTTCGTCCATCCCTTCGACGATGCGCGCGTCATCGCCGGCCAGGGCACCATCGGGCTCGAGCTGGCCGCCCAGGTGCCCGATCTCGACGCAGCGCTGGTCCCGGTCGGGGGCGGCGGTCTCGTCGCCGGCCTCGCGCTGGCCCTCAAGGCGCGCCGGCCGGCGGTGGAAGTGATCGGGGTCCAGGCCGACGAGATCGCCGGGATGAAGGCCGCGCTCACCGCGGGCGAGCGGGTAACGGTCGCGCCGGCCCCGACCATCGCCGACGGCATCGCGGTACGGCGCGTGGGCGAGCACACGTTCCCGCTCGCCCAACGCTGGATCGATCAGGTCGTGAGCGTCAGCGAGGAGGAGATCGCCAACGCCATCCTCCTCCTGCTCGAGATCGAGAAGACGGTGGTGGAGGGGGCGGGCGCGGTGCCCCTCGCCGCCCTCGTCAACAAGAAGGTGGCGCTCGCCGGCAAGACGGTGGCCCTCGTGCTCACCGGCGGCAACATCGACGTGAACCTCGTCTCCCGCATCATCGAGCGCGGCCTCGTCAAGGACGGGCGCCTCGTCCGTCTCGCCGTGATGCTCCGCGACCGCCCGGGCCAGCTCGCCCGGTTGACCGCGCTCGTCGCCGAGATGCGGGCCAACGTGCTGCACATCGACCACGATCGGGCCTTCTCGCGCGCGCGTCTGGGCGAGACCGAGGTGGAGGTGACGCTCGAGACGACGGGTCGAGAGCACATCGAGGCGGTGAAGCGCCACCTCACCGAGGCGGGCTACGTCGTGCACGAGATCGTGCGGGCGGCTCAGCCCCCCGCGACGCGGCGGTAGACGAGGATCCGCGTCCGGCGGAACGGCCCCACCGTGGGGTCCCATGTCGACGCCTTGTTCACGAGCTCGGGCGAGACGTGGATCGTGTAGTGCCGGATCAGCCGATACTCCCGCGCGAGCCGGTCCCCGGGATCGATGAGCCGGCCGGCGAGCAGCAGCACCTCGGGGGGTGAAGCCGGCCAGCGCCGGCCCATGATGGTCTGGTACGCGAGCCGGTTCTCGTTGAACAGCGCCTCCCCGCCCAGCGCGGCGATGCGCCCGGAATCGCCCGCGAGCCGCGCGCCCAGGTCCCGCGAGACATCTCGCATCGAGTAGTGCGGATCCAGATACCCCGGCGCGAGCCGGGCCAGGCCCAGCATCGCGTACAGCACGGCCGCCGCCACGAGCCCGCCGCCCGCCGCCGTCCTCCCCCACCGGCTCGCCCCGCCCGCGGTGAGCGCACCCGCGGCGGCGGCGAGCAAGAGCCCCCACCGGAGCAGCGGCTCGTCGGCCTCCGCACCCGGCCAGAAGCTCGGCGAGACCTGGCGCACGCGCTCGGCCAGGAGCCATGCGCCGGCCCAGCACAGCGGAAACCAAACGAGAACGGCGATGCCGCGTCCCCGGCGCAGCCAGGCGAAGACCGAGACCGCGAGGAGCGCGAGGACTAGCGCCGCGTAGCGCGTCCGGAGCCGCTCGGGGTCGATCCCCAGCGCGGCGGCGGCCGCCAGGCTCGCGGCCGCGAGCACCACCGCGGTGGGCACCGCCAGCAGGAGCGCGCCGCCGAGCCGGCGCAACCCGTCGAGCCGCGAGAGGACGGCGCCGAGGCCCTGGAGCCCGCCCTGCCGCTGCAGGCGCGTGAGGCCCATCGCGATGATGAACGCGAGCGGTACGAGGACGTGGAGCTTGTATCGAGCGGGGAAGTAGTGGAGCAGGAACATGGTGACCGTGTAGAGGCCGGCCCAGAGGACGGCCGGCTCGAGGTCACGGCGTCCCGGCACCGCGTCGCCGCGCGCCTCGTCCAGGAGCATGCCGAGTAGGCCTACCCACGCCGCCAGCGCCCAGAGTCCCAGCACCGGCGCCAGCGCATCGTCAAAGGGAAACGCGACGAGCGCGTAAACATCGGTCAGGGCGATGAACCCCACGATGATGCGCAGGCTCGGCGCGGTCGAGGGCAGGCCCGCGAGACCGCTCCCGACGAGGGCCGCCCCGGCGAGGAGCGCGGGGCCAAGAACGCCGGCGGCGAAGGCGCCGAGCGCGGCGCCGCGGGAGAGCCCCGGCGCCCCGCCGCGTCGGAGCGCGATGAGGGCGAAGATCGCGGCCACGGGCAGCACGGTCGCCTTCATCCCCACCGCAGCCGCGGTCAGCAGCCCAGCGGCGACGAGGCGAAGCCGTCGAGGCGGCGTCGCGGCGAGGAGGGCGAACGCGGCGAAGGTCAGGAACATTGCGGCCATCTCCGGGATGGCGAGACGACTCAGGAACACCGTGTCCATCTCGACCGCCAGCATCGTGAGCGCCAGCAGCAGCGCCTCGGGACTGGCGCGGCGGCGGGCCATCAGCCAGAACCCGACGAGGAGGGCGCTCCCCGTCACCGCGCTGATCAGCCGCGCGGACCAGAGGCTGACCCCGACGGCGGCGAACACGCCGTAGGACGCCGCCTGGAACAGCGGCGCCACGAGCAGGTGCAAGGGCGAGACCACCGAGCCGATCTCGCCGAAGAGGGCCAAGGCGCGCGCGTGGGCAATCCAGCGCCCCTCGTCGGTGATGTACCCGTTCCACTCGTAATGATAGGGGTCGGCGCCGAGGTCCCAGCCGCGGAGCGCGATGCCACCCAGGACGACGAGGAGCGCGAGGCCGCGGGCGAGAGACTCGAGTGGGCGCGGGCCCGCGGGGGCGCCCTCCATCAGCGCGCGGGCGGCGTCCGGAGTCCGGCGAGCCGGTTGTAGATCCACACCACCGCGCCGCCCGCGAGAAAGCCCACCGCAAAGGCCCACACGAACCCGATGAGGCTGCCCACGAACGACACGCGATAGCCGATGAAGTACTGGCCGAGCAGCGCCAGGTGGGGGCCCACCACCGCGCCCCCCTTGAGCAGCAGCCAGTTGGTGGCCACGAAGAGCGCGAGGCCCGCGAAGAGCCCCGTCACCAGGCCGGCGACCATGGCGTTGAGCCGCACCACCCGGACGAGCACCAGGGCCTCGAGATCCTTCGTGTCACGCGCCATGCATTTCCCCCTAGACGAACTCGAGGAACCGCTTCAGGAGCTGCCGCTGGACGCGGCGGCGCAGGATGGCCAGCGAGAAGAAGAGCGTGAGGTTGCGGAGCGTCGCGAAGGTCCAGCCCGCCACGAAGCCGCCGCCGAGGCCATAGGCCAGCCCGACGAGGGCGCCGGGAATGGAGACGGTATAGCCGGGAAGGAACTGGCCCAGCAGCCCCAGCCGGGGCCCGACCGCGGGACCTCCCTTGAGGACCAGGACCACGGTGGCCAGGAAGAGGAGCGCGCCCACCACCACCCCGGTGGCGGCGCCGAGCGCCACGCCGTCGACGCGGGGGAAGATCTCCGTGATCCGGCCCTCGAGGACCGCCGCGTCCTCCTCGCTGACGCCCACCTCCTCGTGGTACTCCGGCTCCGTGTTGACGCTCCAGAGATCGTGCCGCTCGCCCCCGACCATGTTGCGGACAGCGAGGAGTCCGGTCAGCATCGCGTGGTCCTGGTTGTTGTAGCGATGGAGTCCGTTCCGGCCGATGGTCTGGAGGTTCTCGAGCCCGTCCACGAACTGCCGGACGGTATCGAGGTGCTCCCGGTAGGAGGCGTCGTAGACCGGATACGCCTTGGGCACACGGAACACGCAGCCGTCGGAGATCTCCGACGCGCGCGCCAGCCCGATGCGCTCGAGCTCGTCCTTGCCGAGCCGGATCAGCTCCGCGTCCGGCATCGACCACAGCGCGTCGCCCTCCGAGCAGAAATACTCCAGGCCCAGGCTGGCCTTGCCCGGGTCGGGCACCATCTCGGGGCTCCAGCTCCGGAAGTTCTGGATGCGCCCGACCTTGACCTCCGGGGAGTGGACGTAGATCCAGTTGTCCGGGAAGGGATCGGGACGGTCCACGATGAGACAGACGGTGAGAAAGTCGCGGTAGGTGAGGCGGCGCGCCGCCTCGCGCACGGGTTCGGGGGCCGGCGGCGACAGGCGGAGGACGAGCTGTGTGACCGGCATGCTGGAGAGGAACTGGTCGCCCGTCACCCGCTCCTCCCCCGCCGGGCCGGCGACGACCACGGCGTCCACGCGCGGCCCGGTGCGGTTGATGGCCGTCACCTCGGCGCCGAGCCGCACCTCGCCGCCGCCCTGGACGATCTCATCGGCGGTGGCGCGCCACATCATGCCCGGCCCCAGGCGCGGATAGTCGAACTCCTCGATGAGGGTCTTGATCGTGTGACGGGGCTTGACGAACATCGCCACCACCGCCGAGCGCAGCGAGAGGTCCTTGATGCGCTGGGCCGCCCACTCCGCCCGGAGCTCCGAGCACGGGATGCCCCAAACCTTCTCGGTGTAGGCCTTGAAGAACGTGAGGAAGAGCCGCCGCCCGAAGCGATTGGTCACCCACTGCTCGAAGGTGTCTTCCCGGCGGTAGGGCGCGATCTGCCAGCGGACGTAGCTCAGCACCACCATGACGGCGCGCCAGACGCCCAGCCCGGCGAGGGCGTTGAGGGGCTTGAGGGGGTAGTTGAAGAATGTGCCGTCGTAGTAGATGCGCGACATCCGCGGCCGGCGCAGGAATTCCGAGCCCAGCACCTCGCGCCAGATCTTCTGGACCTCGTCCACTTTGGTGAAGAAGCGATGGCCTCCCATGTCGAAGTGAAAGCCCTTGTACGACTCGGTGCGGGCGAGGCCCCCGACGATCCCGTCCTTCTCCAGTACCACGGGCGCGTGGCCCCGACGCGCGAGCTCGCGTCCGGCGGTGAGGCCGGCCGGCCCCGCGCCGATGACCACGACGCGAATACCTTCAGCTGCTTCGGACCGGCCCGTCATGGCCGGCTCGCCCGCGTGGGGCGCTCTGCCTGCTCGCCGGCGCGGCTCGCGCGCGCCTCCAGCCAGACGTAGGCAAAGCTCGCTGTACTGTAGAGGTAGTAGAGCAGGTGCAGGACAAAGCCGATGCCGGAGAGCGGTGCGCCACCGCGCCGCCAGAGCAGCGCGTAGAAGCGGCGATTGAGCCACGCGACTGCGGTCAGCGCCAGGCCCGAGACGGCGAGCAGCGAGGGCCAGTGGAGTGCGAGCAACGCCGCCGCGAGGGCGAGGCCGGTGAGGGCAGCGCTCACGCGCTGGGATATCCGAACGTTGAGATTTGTCTCGGCCGCCGCCGTTCGCACAATGAGGCGGCCCCACGGCAGGGCTCGGCACGTGACATCGGTCCGGACCATCGACCAGAATCGCCACCGTTTCAGGTGTTTGCCCTGAAGCTCACGGTCCAGAAGTATCCGATAGCCGGCACGGCGGAGTCGGTAGCCGAGTTCGATGTCCTCGATGGACGGCCGCGGAAACCGCGCGGCGTCGAAACCACCCACCGCGAGGAACGCCGTCCGGCGCACCGCGCCGAGCCCGGCCCAGAAGGTCTCTGCCTCAGGATCACCTTCCTGGTGGACGAAGTGGTGCAAGAGATTCCGGTAGCGCGAGACGAGCCCGGGGGCCGACGGGCGATCGTCGTAGGAGCCGAAGAGCGCGCCCAGCGCCGGGTCCTTGGCGAAGCTCCACGCCACACGGTCGAGGGTCCCGGCTGCGATCACGACGTCGGCGTCCACGAACAGGAGCACGTCGCCGCGCGCCTGCTGCGCTCCGAGATTGCGAGCGGCCCCCGGTCCGCCATTGCGCACCATCTGAAGCACGGAGGCGCCCGCGGCGGCCGCCACAACCGGCGTGTCGTCAGTGGACGCGTCATCTACCACGACGAGATCCACTCCTTCCGAACCTTGGGCCCGCAGGGCGGCGAGGCACTGGATCAACTCGCGCGGATTGTTATGAGCGGGCACGATCACTGAGAGTCGGACCACCGCGCCAACGGAAGTTCTCACGACTACCATGCTACTATTCGAGGCTTGGAGCTCGGGACTTTTGTCTGGACCACGGAGACCGGCTCCTTCATGCCAGCCGATGAGGGATGAGGCACGGGTCACGCTGCGCAACGCCGTGCTGGTGCTGGTCCAGCGCGGAATCCAGGTGATTGGGGGTCTCTGCTTCATCGCTCTAGTCCCGCGCCTCACCGGCCCCGATCTCTACGGCCGCTACACCCTGGCCTCGTCGGTGGCAATGTGGTTCGCGCTCGTCAGCGGTCTCGGATTCACCAATGCGATTACCCGCTACGTGCCTCAGATCCTCGCGCACGGCGAGCCCGGCGCGCTTCCACGATTCATCGGAAACCTCCTCACGTTGCGCGTGGCAAGCGGGCTCGTTGCCGGCCTTCTCTACTTGGGGCTCGGCCTGGCGTGGTGGCGGGACATGGACCCACGGATGGTGGGCCTGATGGCGGTGGCCGTCTTCCTCCAGGGGCTCGGGGGCTTCATCTTTTCGATCTTCCTGGGGCTCAACCGCGCCGAGCGCTGGGCGGTGGCGGACACCCTCCGCCGTTGGCTCCTGCTCGGGCTCATCATCCCAGGCTTCCACGTGGCCGGGTTGCTCGGTGCCGCCGCCGCAGTTGTGCTCACCGAAGCAGTGGTACTCGTGCTGGGCCTCTGCTGGAGCCCGCTTCCGCGCGCGGCCGCCGATCTCCGACCGCGCCTCGCATTCCTGGCGCCCTACCTGCGGTTCAGCCTCGCCTTCCTCGTCACCCAGATCCTGTTCCTGGTCTTCCACGGCAGCGGCGAGGTGCTGGTGCGCGCGTTCTCAGGGTCGTACGCGGAGGTGAGCTACTTCAGCCTTGCCCACAGCTTCTACCTCGTTCCGGGCATGTTGCTACCGCAGCTCTTGCTGTCCTTCGTGCCTCATCTGAGCCGCCTCCTCGAGGAACACCGGGCCGCGGAGATCTCGCGGTGGAGCGAGCCGCTGGCGCGGATGCTCGCCGGTGCCGGTGTCGTGGTCGTGCTCGGAGCGGTCCTGGTCGGACCGCTAATCGTCGCCCTGCTCTTCGGCGCCGAGTACACGCAGGTGTCGGCCAACCTCTTCCTCCTCGCCCTCGCCGCGCTCGCGCTCACGCTCGGCAGCGTGCCCGGTCTTCTCGCCGTCGTGCATGAGCGACCGGAGCCGCCGCTGACCGCCGCAGTGCTGCGCCTCGCAGTGTTCTGGTCGCTCGCACCGCTGCTCATCACGCGCTCGGGCAGCGGGGGCGCGTGCCTTGCCCTCTTCTCGGCGGTAACCGCTCATAGCCTCTATCTCACGTGGCGCCTGCGGGATCTCAGCGACGCGGCACTGCGCGCGTGGTGGCCTCCGGTGGCGCTGGGCGCCCCTCTCGTGCTCGTGGGGTGGCTGCGGACGGGCGGCGCGATCGACGTCGCGCTCTTTGCCGGCGCCACGCTTGCTTATGTGGCGACGCTGATCCTCTTACGCGTGATGACACTCCGTGAACTCGGAGCAATCGGAAGCCTGCTCCGCCGGGTTCGTCCGGCCAGCCGCGCCCATGACTGACTCGACACCGCTCAAAGGGCAGATCACGCGGGCGCTCGATGTGCTCGCGCGCGAAGGCCTGCGAGGCCTTGGTATCCGACTCCTGTCCATGACAGTCTATCGCCGCCTTGTGGTCATGGCCCTCCCATTTGAGGAGGTCCGAACGCCGCCGAGTCCGCCACTGGCAGTCATGATTGAGTCATTGTCCGAGTCGCGGCTCGACGATTACCTTCACTTTCGTCCCGACACTGACCCAGACGAGGTGCGTCGACGGCTCAGCGCCGGCTATCGCTGCTTCGTGGCGGTTCACGAGAGTCGGATCGTTCATGCTGGCTGGGCCGCGACCACTAAGGCCTGGGTCGAGTACCTGGGATGCGAGCTTCCTCTTCGCCCAGGCGATGTCTATGTGTTCGACTCTTTCACTGCGCAGGGGTTTCGCGGACTCGGTATATCGCAGGCTCGAATCGCGTCCATGACGCGCGCGTTCGGGAAAGAGGGCTATCACAGCCTGGTGGCGGCCGTGCTGCCAGAGAACCCGGCCGCGTTTCGCCCGCTCGAGGCCATGGGATATCGCGCCCTAGGCAAGATCGGGGTGATTCGCGTCGGCTCCTGGCATCTTTTCTCTCGGGGCTCTTGGCGGGCGGAGGCCGCGTCGCGTTCTTCATCGCCGGGTTACTGGGACGAGGTCGTAGGTGAAACGCTCTCCGCCCCGGCCATCGGCGCCTGGCGCGTTTACATGCGCCGGGTCTATGCAGACCTGATCACACGATGGATGCCTTCCGACAGCGGAGTCGGCCTCAAGACAGATCTCTTCGAGGAGGCCGTCACGCATCACAACCTCCTCGCGGAGCTGGGAGTACGCAGGATCGGACTCGACGTGTCCCCGGCCGTCGTGCGGGCCGCCCGCGCTCGGTTCCTCGGGGAGGGCCGCTCACCGCACTTCGTAGTCGGCGACCTGCGTCGGATTCCGCTGCACTCGGGCAGCATGACTCGGATCCTCGCCGGCTCATCACTGGATCATTTCGCCGTGCGTGCCGATCTTGATACTGGCCTCGCCGAGCTTGCCCGGGTGCTTGCGCCAGGAGGCGTGATGGTCGTGACGCTCGATAACCCTCACAATCCTCTCATCTGGCTGCGTAACCACCTGCCGTTCGCATGGCTCAAGCGGATCGGCCTCGTGCCGTACTTCGTGGGCCACACCTTGGGGCGAGACGAAGTCCTTTCACGTCTGGCAGTCCTGGGCCTCGACGCGATCGCGATCGGGGCGGTGGCACACGCTCCGCGCGCTCCCGCGATCTGGCTTGCGCGGCTCGCGGAGCGACACCCCCGGCTCCGCTCGTCATCGCGCCTCGACCGCCTCCTTTGGGCGTTCGAGGCGCTGGGCCGCTGGCCGACCCGGTACTGGACGGGATACTATGTGGCGATCGTCGCGCGGAAAAAACAGACACCGCCCGCGACTGCTTGACCCTCGTGCCCGAGAGGGGCTACGCTGACCGCGTCCATGGTCGTGCTCGGTCCACCGGAGGCTCCGCGTGCAATGTCCTCATTGTAAGGTCGAGAACCGGGGCGACCGCCGATTCTGCGGCAGTTGTGGCGGCCCGCTCACACGGGCGTGTCCGGCTTGCGCCTTCTCTAACGAGCCGGAGTCGAAGTTCTGCGGCGGCTGCGGAGCGTTGCTCAACGCGGGCCCCGCGCCGCCGGCCAGCCCCGCCTTCGCGACCCCCCAGGACTATACGCCGCCGTACCTAGCTCAGCGGATCCTCAGCGACAGGGCCACCCTGGAGGGCGAGCGCAAGCAGGTCACCATCTTCTTCGCCGACCTCAAGGGATCGATGGAGCTCCTCGCCGATCGCGATCCGGAGGAAGCCCGGCGGATCCTCGATCCGGTGCTGGAGCGCATGATCAGCGCGGTTCACCACTACGAGGGCACGGTGAACCAGGTGATGGGAGATGGGATCATGGCGCTCTTCGGCGCCCCGGTCGCTCATGAGGATCACGCCGTCCGCGCGGGCTATGCCGCGCTGCGGATGCAGCGGACCATCGGGGAGTTCGCGCGCGACCACGCCGTCAACCACGGGGTCAAGATCCAGATCCGAGTGGGCCTGAACTCGGGCGAGGTGGTGGTGCGCGGGATCGGCAACGACCTGAACATGGACTACAGTGCGGTGGGACAGAGCACACACCTCGCCGCGCGAATGGAGCAGCTGGCCCCGCCGGGGAGCATCTATGCCACCGAGGCTTTTGCCCGACTCACCGAAGGGTACCTGCACTTCAAGCCTCTCGGGCTCCAGAGCGTGCGCGGCTTGGCGGACCCGGTGGACATCTTCGAGTTGATCGACGCCGAGCCCACTCGCTCGCGCTTCCAGGCGGCGCCAGGGCGCGGGCTCACGCGTTTCGTGGGCCGAGAGGGCGAGATCAGCGCCTTCCACCGGTCGCTGGAGCGTGCGCTGGGCGGCCGCGGCCAGGCGGTCGCGGTGATCGGCGATCCGGGGGTCGGGAAGTCGCGCCTCTTCTACGAATTCCTAGACTCGGAGCCCACCCGGGGATGGATTCGGCTGGAGACAGGATCCGTATCATATGGCAAGGTCAATGCCTTTCAGCCCCTCCGCGACCTCGTGCGACTGTATTGCCAGATCGAGGATCGAGACGAGGCGGAAAAGGTTGAGGAGAAGCTCGCGGGACGTATCCTCGCGCTCGACCCGGGGCTGGGCGCGACATTGCCCGCGCTGCGCTCGCTGCTGGAAACTCCGGTGGGAGAACCCGAGTGGGAGTCCCTGGAGCCCTCCCGCCGTCGGCAGCGGATGCTCGACGCCGTCAAGCAGCTGCTGGTCCGGCAGAGCCAGATCCAGCCCCTGCTCCTGGTCTTCGAGAACCTGCACTGGATCGACGGCCAGACCCAAGCTTTTCTCGACAGCCTGATAGACAGTCTTCCCGGCGCGCGCATCCTCCTGCTCGTCAACTACCGGCCGGAGTACCGGCACACGTGGGGCAACAAGACCTACTACACCCAGCTGCGACTGAACCCGCTCCCACGCGAGGGCGCGGAGGAGTTGCTGAGCTTCCTCCTGGGCGACGAGGCCGAACTGGAGCCGCTCAAGCGACACCTCATTGAGCGTACCGACGGCAACCCGTTCTTCCTCGAGGAGAGCGTGCGCCAGCTCGTCGAGCTGAAGGTGCTCGGGGGCGGCCGCGGCCGCCGCTGTCTGCTCAAGGCGGACGCCGCCCTCCAGGTGCCTCCCACCGTGCAGGCCATCCTCGCCGCGCGCATCGATCGGCTGTCGGCGGCGGAGAAGCGTCTCCTACAGTCCGCCGCCGTCATCGGGCGAAACGTGTCGATGACGCTCCTCCGGACGGTGACGGAGATGAGCGAGCCCGAAGTGCGCGAGGGCCTCTCGCATCTCCAGTCGGCGGAGTTCCTCTACGAGACCAGCCTCTTTCCGGAGCTCGAGTACACCTTCAAGCACGCCCTCACCCAGGACGTCGCGTACGGCAGCCTCCTTCGGGAGCGTCGCCGGGCGCTGCACGCCACCATTGTCGGCGCCATCGAGTCTCTCTACGCGGACCGACTGCCAAGCGAGGTCGACCGGCTCGCCCACCACGCCCTCCAGGGGGGCCTCTGGGACAAAGCGGTGGGCTATTACCGTCAGGCGGCGCACAAGGCGGCGATGCGCTCTGGGTTTCGTGATGCGGTGGACTGCTATGACAAGGCGCTGGGAGCGCTCAGGAATCTTCCTGACACGGCCGAGACGCTACACGAGGCATTCGATCTTCGCATGGGCTTGCGAACCTGGCTGGTGCCGCTCGGAGACTATGACCGGATCCTCGCGAACCTTACCCAGGCCGAACAGATCGCGCAGGAACTGGGTGACCGTCGGGGGCTCGGCCTCATCCGAGCCTACATGACCGACTACTTTCGCCTGACCGGAGAGAGCGAGCAGGCCATCGTATCCGGAGAGGAGGCGCTCGCCTATGCCCACGAACTCGGGGACTTCTCGCTCGAAATCCTGAGCAACATGGTCCTCGGTCACGCGTATCACGCGGTGGGTAACTATCGGCGAGCAGTGGAGGTGCTCCGTCGAAATGTCGACTCGATTCAGGGTGACCACATGCGGGAGCGGTTCGGTTCCGCTGGGCTCCCTGCGGTCATGTCGCGCGGCTATATGGCGCTGTCCCTCGCCGATCTCGGCGAGTTCGCGGAAGCTCGTCGCATGGGCGAGGAGGGCGCGCGCCTGGCCGAGGAGCTAGACACCGAGCACAGTCACGCGGTGGCCTGCCATGCGGTGGGAATAGGCCTCGTCCTCAAGGGCGATCTCGACGAAGCGCTGCCCCTGCTCGAGGAAACCCTGCGCCGCTGTCAAGCGCACAATATCCCCATCGGCTCCCGGTTGCTCTATTCTGCGATCGGCTACGCTTACATCGTCTCTGGGCGCCTCCGGGAGGCGGTGCCCCTCCTCGAACAGGCGGTGCGAGAAGCCGAGACGCTCAAGGTGGTGTTCAGATACTCGCTGTGGCTGGCCTGGCTGGGCGAGGCCCATCTGCTTGGAGGCAGTCTGGAGAACGCGACGCGTTTGGCCGCACAGGCGCTAGATCGCGCGACGGCACACAAGGAAGTGGGCCACGAGGCCTATGCGCTACGACTCATTGGCGAGATAGCCGTTCGGCGCATCCCTCCCGATCTGCCATCGGCCGAGACCGCCTTCCAGCGCGCCCTCGAACTGGCGGTCCAACTCGGCATGCGGCCGCTCGAAGCACATTGTCGGGTCGCGCTGGCAGACCTCCATCGAAAGGCCGGCCGAGAGAGCCAGGCGAGCGCGGAACTCCTCGCCGCGGCGGATCTGTACCGGACGATGGGCATGACCTACTGGCTCGGTCGCATGAGCGACCTCCCAGCGCCAAAAAGCGTCTGAAACGGCGCCCGCCCAATGTACCGCTGGCTCGTGCCGCACGTCATATTCCCGCTTGCCGAACGGCTGGCCGGGCGCAGAATGTTGAGCGAGCTCCGCCGTCTGCGTGAGTTGCAGTGGAGGTCTCGTGATGAAATCGAGGCGATTACGAATGCCCGCCTGAGATCGCTCATCGCACACGCTGCAGAGAATGTGCCCTACTATCGGGACCTATTCGCGCGCGCAGGGATCGCCGCCGGCGATCTGAAGGGACGGGAAGACCTCTCCCGCCTGCCGATCACAACCAAGGTCGAGCTGCGCGCCGGATTTCCGGAGCGCACCACCGCGAGCAATATCGTTTCGGCACGTCGTCAATCGATGATGACGTCCGGCTCGTCGGGGTATCCATTCCAATTCTTTTGGGACCGCGCCGTGCATGACGTCCTTTTCGGCTCCTATCTCTTCTCGCTGGAGTGGGCTGGCGTCGCGTTGTGGGACAGCCGCCTTGCCATACTCATCCCCTCCGGTTTCGCCACCAATACCGTACCGGTGTCACGGGTGCGGACGCTCGCTCGAAGGCTCGTCCTCGGCGAGCACAACGTTCGGCTACCTGCGGACTCCCTGACCCCCGCCGCGCTACGCGCCTGCCTGTCCGAGATCTCGGGCGGTCGCCGCTACTTCATCCGCGGCTATCCGTCGGCCATCGCCTGGCTGGCCCGTCAGGTGGCCGCGGAGGGAGCGCCACTCGCGGGGACCCCCGCCGCCGTCATCACCTACGCGGAGACGCTCACGCCCGAGAACGCACGGAGCATCGCGGAGGTGTTTCGCTGTCCGGTCTTCAACTACTATTCGAGCTGGGACATCCCCCACATCGCGCAAACTTGCCCCGACAACACCGAAGTGCTTCATGTTCACTCGGATCGCGTGATCTTGCGCATCGTGCGTCCCGACGGGGGTGACGCCGCTCCCGGCGAGAGCGGTCGGGTGGTCGTGACAGACCTGGCGAATCAGGTCATGCCGTTCATCAACTATGCACTAGGTGATACGGCGGTCGCCGGGGACACATGTCCCTGCGGGCGCGGTTTCCCAGCGGTTTCGCTCGTCGAAGGCCGGGACACCGAAGTCATCCGCACTCCCGCCGGTCGGCAGATTAGCGGCGTCGTGCTCGGCCACTTCCTGACCTTCGAGGGGGGCGTGATTCCTTCGGTGGCCGAGTATCAGGCCGAACAAACCGCTCCGGGCGCGGTGACCTTGCGTGTTGTCCCGGCCGGGACGATCACGCACGAGATCGCCGCAACGCTCCGCAACCGGGTGGCGACCTTCCTCGGACCGGGAATCGAAGTGAGCCTCGAGGTTGTCGAACGGATTCCGATCGAGCGGTCTGGCAAGCGGCTCATCATTCGGCCCCTCCGTGAGTCACCCTCCCGCCCGGCTGGTCACCTTCTCCGGGCTGACTTGCCAGGTCCCTAGGCAGCCGCGACGCGACCGCCGCGCGGACCCGGTCGGCCAGCAGTCGCGCGGCGTGGCGCAGATCGCCGGCCTCGGGCGGTGGAGCGATCACGGGATGGTAGACGATGGTGAGCCGGCCCGGTCGCGGCAGCACGCGGCCGGGGGGCCAGGACTCGTGACCGCCCAGGATGGTGACGGGCAGGACGGGAACTCCGCGTGCGCAGGCCAGGCGAAAGGCGCCCAGCTTGAATCGCTGCAGGCGGCCGTCCAGACTCCGGCCGGCCTCGGGAAACATCATCACGACGTGCCCCTGATCCAGCAGCCGCACGGCGGCCCGCGTGGCCCGCGGGTCGGCGGCGTCGATGTCGACGGGAAAGGCCCGGAGACGGCGGATCAGCCAGGCCAGCCCCGGAATGTTGAACAGCTTGTCCCACGCCATGTAGTGGACGGGGCGCCGGATGGGAATGCTCACCAGCGGCGGATCGGCGAAGGTCACGTGATTGGGCGTGATGATGAGGGGGCCCTGCTTGGGAATGTGGGCAATCCCCTCGAACCGGATGCGGAAGTAGAGCCGCGCGCTCAGCCACACCGCCGGGCGAAACACGTCGAGCAGGGGCGTCTGCACGTCTCGATACTGCCATGGAGACTCGGGCAGCGACAATGAGGGCCGCGGCCCGGCCGCTGGTCATCGCCCATCGCGGCGCCGCCGACGCGCCCGAGCACACCATCGCCGCCTTCGAGCGGGCGCTGGAGCTAGGCGCCGACGCCATACAGCTCGACGTACACCTCTCCCGTGACGACCAGCCCGTCGTCATCCACGACTTCACGCTCGAGCGCACCACGGATGGGAGCGGCCCGGTGCGCGCGCGCACCGTCCGCGAGCTCAAGCGGTTGGACGGGGGCGGATGGTTCGGGGCGGCCTTCCGGGGGCAGCGCGTGCAGACCCTGCAGGAGGTGCTCGAGCGATTCCGGGATCGGGCGCGCTTGTCGATCACCCTCAAGGGCGGGGCCGCGCTCTATCCCGACATCGAGGAGCGCATCGTCGGCCTTCTCGAGGTCTATGACGTCCTGGAGTCGACGCTGGTACAGTCCCTGGACGCGGCGGCCCTACGAGTCCTTCGGGCCCGCTCGCCGGAGGTGCGGCTGGGAGCGCTCGTCGCACATCGGCCGATCGATCTGGACGCGGACCTGGCGCCGGGCTGGACCGCCATCTGCCCCTCGGTGGCCGTGCTGGGGCCCGGGGAGTGGGCGGCGATACGGGCGGCCGGGCGGGAGTGTCATGTCTGGACAGTCAACGAGCCGGCCCTCATGGACCGGCTCGTCGAATGGGGCGTGGATGGCATCATCACCGACCGGCCTGATGTCCTTCGAGCCCGCCTGGAGCGGCGGGCCTAGGACCCGGCCGGTCGGTGATGGAACGTGCGCTACTCTTCGTCGCCCTCGTCGCCGCTCTTGGCGGCACCGACGGGCTGTAGCCCCTTTGTCCGCTCGAGACGATCCTGGCAGCGGACGCAGGTCGTGACCTCGGGCATCGCGCGCAGTCGGGCGGGCGCAATGGTCTCGCCGCATTCCTGACAGGTGCCGTACTCACCCTCGCGAAGCCGCTCGAGGGCCTCGGCGAGCTTGTTGGCCCGCTCGACGAGCACGCTCCGGGTGGCGAAGCTCATCTCCCGGTTCTCGTTCACCTGGATCAGGTCCACCTCGTCCGCGAAGGGCGAGTTGTCGCCGACGGCGCCCTGGAACTCCTCGAAGACGACCGCGCCGCCCATGCGACGGATTCGATTCACCGTATCGCTCAGCTCGGTCTCGAGCCGCTTTCTGATCTCGTCCATCTCTCTATCCTCCTCGGGACCGGTATCCCACCCGGTCCTGCGTTGGACCAGGAGAATGCAATCCCTATGCCTGCACTTCCCCACAACCAGCCCTCTCGCAAACGCTTGATATTCAAGATCCGAGATAGGCCAGAAAGGATTCAGGCGGGCGAAATTCCTCCCCTGAGCATGGAGAAATCCCCCACGGAGTGCCGATTTCTGAGGGTTTAAGGCTACGAGCGCTGCCGACGGGCGCGGAGCCCAACGAGAGAAATGTAGGCCGCCCCCGCCAGGTTCATGAAGGCGACGAGCGTCAGCGAGACCAAGAGGAGCACCATGAGGCGCCCGGTGAGGTGCTCGGCGGCGGCCTCCTCCGGCAGGTGCGGCTGCAGGGCGAAGAGCGGAGTGAGGAGAGCGCCGGGCGTCAGGACCGCCACGAGCACGAGGCCGGCAGCGGCTCGCCCAAGCCGCTCCAGCGGCGTGCGCCCGACGGCGTGAGCGCGCTCGGTGCGCACCCAGAGGGCGCAGACGGCGACGAAGGCAACGACGAGGCTCGCGAGGAAGGCGCCCTGGGACAGCCACCGCAAGCCGGCCGCCGCGTAGGCGGCGGCAAAGGCGGCGACTCCGAGGGCGTTGATCGCGGTGAGCGCGAGCACGCCCCCTAGACTAGCCCAGGTCGATGCCGCCCATTTGCTGCAGCAGCACCTTGGTGGCGAGCCAGATCCCGCCGTAGAAGGCCAGCGCCGCCCAGCGCAACCTCGACGGGGACAGGCCGGGCGCCACCGCGCGAATGGGAGCGAGCAGCGGCCGGGTGACGATGCCGAAGAACCAGAGGAGGCGACTCTCGGGAGCCCGGCTGAAGCGGGCGACCACGATGTGCAGAAGGAGATAGATCGTCGCCATGTAGGCGAGGAACCAGACGAGGACGCCGAGGCGGTAGACGATCTCCATCACGGGCCGGCGATGCGCGGGGGCGGAACGGGTCTCCCCGTCCCGCCCCGCGCGCGAGGGCCGATCAGTGCTGGCCGAGCCCGATGCCCTGGGCATCCCGCGCCGTCGCTTGACCGGTCTTGGGATAGCGCACGGACACCACGAGATCCTGGACCGCCTTGGGGGGCGGCGCGGTCAGGAGCGAGACGATCCAGATGGTGATGAAGCCGGCGGGCAGACCGAAGATCGCGGAGGCGATCGTCAGCGTGCCGAACCACTGGACCCCAAAGAAGCGGCTGCCGATCATGTAGTAGGTGGTGACGCCGAGGCCCACGATCATGCCGACGACGGCGCCCGCCTTGTTGGCCCGCTTCCACCAGATGCCCATGACGAGAGCGGGGAAGAACGACGCCCCGGCGAGGCTGAAGGCCCACGCCACCAGCTCCACGATGAGGGAGAGCCGGAAGGTGGCCACGTACGCCGAGACGAGGGCGGTGACGATCAGAAGCACCTTGGTGATGGTGAGCCGCTTCGCGAGCGAAGCGGATGGATCGATGACGTTGTAGTAGAGGTCGTGAGAGATGGCGTTGGCGATGGTGAGCAGCAGGCCGTCCGCGGTGGACAGCGCCGCCGCGAGGCCGCCGGCCATGACGAGGCCGGTGATCACGAAGGGCAGCCCGGCGATCTCCGGGGTGGCGAGCACGACGAAGTCGGTGCTCTTCACCACGAAGTCCGCCCACTGGATGACGCCGTCTCCGTTCTTGTCGACCACGTCGAAGAGGCCGGCGGGCTTCCAGAGGGTCACCCACCGCGGCAGATCGGCGACCTGGCTGCCGACCAGCTTGGCGTAGATGGCGAAGCGAGCGAACGCCGCGTAGGCGGGCGCGGTGAAGTAGAGCAGGAAGATGAAGAACAGCGACCAGGCCACCGAGGTGCGCGCCTGCCGCACTGAGGGGGTGGTGTAGTACCGCGTGAGGATGTGGGGCAGCCCCGCCGTGCCCACCATGAGGCAGAACGTGAGGGCGAGGAAGTTCCACATGCCGATGCCCGTCGGCACCGTGAGGTAGTAGCCGAACTTCGCGTCCTCGCTCGGCGCGGGCGGCCGGGCCTGGGCGAGCGCCGCCGTCCGCACCCCGGTCAGCCGGGCGCGATCGGCCTCGGACAGGTTGGGATCCTTCAGCTTCTCGGTGGCCTCATCGGCGTCCTTCTTCCAGAGCGCCCGCGTCTCCTTCTCCTTCGCGTCCCGGGTGATCTGGATGGCGCTGGCGTTGTTGCGCTGCAGGAGCTGGCCGTAGGTCAGCTCGGGAATGGGGATCGAGAAGATCTGCCACGAGAGGTACACCACCGGCACCAGGTACGAGATGATGAGGATGATGTACTGCGCGACCTGGGTCCAGGTCACGGAGCGCATGCCCCCGAGCACCGAGCAGAAGAGCACGCCGAGCAGCCCCACGAAGACGCCCACGTTGAAGTCCAGGCCGATGAAGCGAGACACGATGAGCCCCACGCCCGTCACCTGCGCGATGAGATAGGTGAACGAGCACGCGATGGCGGCGATGACGCCGATGACGCGGGCGGCGTGCCCGCCGTAGCGCGCGCCCAGGAAGTCCGGAATGGTGTAGGCACCGAACTGGCGCAGGTACGGCCCCAGGAACACGGCGAGGAGGAGGTACCCGCCCGTCCAGCCCATGACGTACGCGAGGCCGGCGAAGCCCTGCGCGGACAGCGCCCCGCCCATGGAGATGAAGGAGGCGGCCGACATCCAGTCCGAGCCCGTGGCCATGCCGTTGTAGAAGGCGGGCACGCCGCGACCGGCCACGTAGTACTGGTCGGGATTGGACGTCCGCGTCACGATCCCGATGAAGACGTAGATGGCCAGCGACAGCGCCATGAAGATCCAGCCGATCCACTTGTTGGGGAGCCCGAAGAAGATCTCGCCGATGCCGATAAGGATGGTCACGGCGAGGAAGGCGACCGTGTAGATGCCGAAGAGCTTGTCCAGGCTCATGCGCTAGGCCTCCTCTCGGATGCCATATTCCTCGTCCTTGGCGTTCATGAGCTTGGCGTACACGGCGATCTCGATGACGAAGATCGCCAGCGAGCCCTGGGCCGCCATGTAGTAGCCCATGGGGAAGCCCAGGATGGTGAACTGGTTGAACCAGCCCGCCATGACCCCCGAGATGATGTAGGTCACCACGAACCAGATCACGAGCAGGATTGTGGTGAGCCGGACGTTATACCGCCAGTACTCGTCTTTCTGTCTGTCGGTGAGATCGGCCATGTGCCTCCTCCGTTGGGTAGCAGTGAGCGGCTATGGACGCGGCCGGGCGGCATGCCCGGGGGTACCCGCAGTGAGCGAGAGCGGAGGACTAGTGGTCTTCCGAGGGAGCGACGGGGTCGGACTGCGCGAGACACCGCGGGAGGGCCACCGCCGAGCGCTCGGGACCGGGTGCTTCGCGTCGGGACTTCATCACCGGACGTACCGCGCGGTCCCCGTTGATCCGGGGTGGATCCGGGACGCGCGCGGCCTGAACGAGAACGCCCTCATGGTGTCGTGCCGCGCGGAGGCCCTCCGCCGAGGATTCGAAGGTGAAGGCGCCGCCGACGAAGGGATTGCCGAAGTCGAGCGAGATCAGGACGAGAGTGACAAGCGCGAGCCGCCGTCCGTTCATCCGGTCCAAGCGAAGGCAGGGTCCGTGCCATTCGCCCACATCCCGTAACATATTGATTATCCGGTGCATCCAGGTCTCGAGGCCAGAGCTTGGTTGGCATCGGTACCAAGGAAGCTTGGCATCGATGCCAAGAAGGGCGTGGCCGGCCTCGTTGGTATTCGAACCCCGGTCGAAATAGAATGGCGCCCCGTGGCCGTGTCCTCCCTGCCCGTCTACACCATCCTGCCGTTTGTGGCGATGCTGCTCGCCATCGCCGTCCTGCCCCTCTGGACGCCGGCCTGGTGGGAGCACAACCGTAACAAGCTGGTCGTCTCGGCGGCGTTAGGCCTCCCAGTGCTGGCTTTGTACGTGGCCCGCGATCCCCATGCGCTCGCGCACATGGGGGCGGACTACGTTTCCTTCATCGTCCTCTTGGCCGGCCTCTTCGTGATCTCGGGGGGCGTGCTCCTGCGCGGCGATCTCGTGGCCACCCCGGCCGTGAACACAGCATTTCTCGCCGTCGGGGCCCTGCTCGCTTCGGTGGTGGGCACCACCGGCGCCTCCATGCTGCTCATCCGCCCCCTGCTCCAGACCAACCGCGAGCGCCAACGAACCGTCCACACCGTGATCTTCTTCATCTTCCTGGTGTCGAACGTCGGCGGCATGCTGACGCCGCTCGGCGACCCGCCGCTCTTCCTTGGCTATCTCGAGGGCGTGCCGTTCACGTGGACACTTCGGCTGTGGCCCCACTGGCTGTTCATGGCCGTGCTCCTGCTCGCCACGTACTTCGTGTGGGACTCGGTAGCCTACACGCGGGAGACGCTCGGTGCGATCCGCCGCGACCGCGCGGAGACCGAGCCGCTCCGGGTCCACGGCGGGCTCAACGCCCTGTGGCTCGTCGGGGTGGTCGGAGCGGTCGCGCTCCTGCACGCCCCGTTCCGCGAGGTGGCCATCGTGGCGCTGGCCGCGCTGTCTCTCTGGCATACACCCGGCACGATCCGCCGAGCGAACGGCTTCACCGCGGGCCCGATGGTGGAAGTGGCCGTGCTGTTCTTCGGGATCTTCCTCACCATGATCCCCGCCCTCGAGCTGCTGCGGACCCGCGGGAGCGAGCTCGGGGTGCAGGCACCGTGGCAATTCTTCTGGGCGACGGGGGTCCTGTCGTCTTTCCTGGACAACGCCCCCACCTACATGACCTTCCTCGCGCTCGCCCAGGGGCTGGGCCTGACCCGCGAGGTGGTGGGGGTGCCGCACGCCGTCCTCGCCGCCGTCAGCGTGGGCGCGGTGGCGATGGGGGCGAACAGCTACATCGGCAATGCCCCCAACTTCATGGTCAAGGCCATCGCTGAGGAAGCCGGCGTGAAGATGCCGAGCTTCGTCGGCTACATGGCCTACAGCGGCACGGTCCTGATCCCGCTGTTCGTGCTCGTGACGCTCGTGTTCTTCCGCTGAGGGCTACTCCTCCTCCCCGTACTGGTCCTTCAGCCGGGCCACCACGGTGGGATCGGCGAGCGTGGTGGTGTCGCCGAGCGCCTTGCCCTCGGCGATGTCGCGCAGGAGGCGCCGCATGATCTTGCCCGAGCGGGTCTTGGGCAGATCGGAGGCGTAGATGAGATCGTCGGGACGGGCCAGTGCGCCGATTTTCTTGACCACGTGGGCCTTGATCTCCTCCATCAGCTCCTTGGTCCCCTGGGTGCCGTCCTTGATGGTGACGAAGGCGGCGATGGCCTGCCCCTTGATCTCGTGCGGCCGCCCGATCACCGCGGCCTCCGCGACCTTGGGATGGTCCACCAGCGCCGACTCCACCTCCATGGTGGAGACGCGATGGCCGGAGACATTCATGACGTCGTCCACGCGGCCGAGCAGCCAGAAGTAGTCGTCCTCGTCGAGCTTGGCGCCGTCGCCGGTGAAGTAGATCCCGGGATAGCGGCTCCAGTACTGCGCCACGAAGCGCTCCGGGTCGCGGTAGATGCCGCGCAGCATGCCCGGCCAGGGCTTGGTGAGGACGAGGTATCCCGCCTTCGCGGGCTCGCCCTTGTCGTTGAGCACCTTGGCCTCGATGCCCGGGAAGGGCCGGGTCGCCGACCCCGGCTTGAGCGTCGTGATCCCCGGCAGCGGCGTGATCAAGATATGGCCCGTCTCCGTCTGCCACCAGGTATCCACCACCGGGCAGCGGCCGCCTCCGATCACCTTCCAGTACCAGACCCACGCCTCGGGATTGATGGGCTCGCCCACGGAGCCGAGGAGGCGGAGCGTCGAGAGATCGCAGCGGTTCGGATACGCCTCGCCCCAGCGCATGAAGGTCCGGATGGCGGTGGGTGCGGTGTAGCAGATGGTGACGCCGTGGCGCTCGATGATGCGCCAGAAGCGGTCCTTGTCCGGATAGTCGGGCGTCCCCTCGTACATGACGGTGGTGGCGCCGTTGGCGAGGGGTCCGTACACCACGTAGGAGTGTCCGGTGACCCAGCCGATGTCGGCGGTGCACCAGTACACGTCGGTGTCCTTGAGGTCGAACACCCACTTGCACGTGGCGTAGACGCCGGTCAGGTATCCGCCGCTGGTGTGCTGGATGCCCTTGGGCTTGCCGGTGGAGCCCGAGGTGTAGAGGAGGTACAGCATGTCCTCGGCGTCCATCTTCTCGGGCGGGCAGTGGGCGGGGGCGTCCTTGATGAAGTCCGACCACCAGATGTCGCGGCCATGCTCCATGCCCACGTCCTGGCCGGTGCGCTTAAGGACGATCACCGTCTTGACCCCCGGGCACTCCTTCAGGGCCTCGTCCACATTCTTCTTGAGGGGCACCGTCCCCCCGCGGCGGTACCCGCCGTCGGCGGTGATGACGATGCTGGATTCCGCGTCGTGGATCCGGTCGCGCACGGCGTCGGGCGCGAAGCCGCCGAAGATCACGCTGTGGGGCGCGCCGATGCGCGTGCACGCGAGCATGGCCACCGCCGCCTCGGGCACCATCGGCATGTAGATGGTGACGCGGTCGCCGCGCTTGACGCCGTGCTGCTTGAGCGCGGCGGCGAAGCGATTGACCTCCCGATAGAGGTCCCAGTACGTGAGCGTGCGCGTGTCACCGGGCTCGCCCTCCCAGATGAGGGCGGCCTTGGTGCGCCGCGTGGTGGTGATGTGGCGGTCGAGACAGTTGTAGGACACGTTCAGCTTGCCGCCCACGAACCATTTCGCGTTCGGCGCCTTCCACTCGAGCGCCTTCTTCCACGGCTTGAACCAGTCGAGCTGGCGGGCCCAGCCTTCCCAGAAGCGCACGGGGTTGCGCGCGGCCTCCTTGTAGATGGCGGCCCGATTCACGTTGGCTTGCTTCACGAAGGCCTTGGGGGGCGGGAACCTCCGTCGCTCCTTCAGCAGGGCCTCGATCGGAGTCGTCGTGCCAGCGGGCTTGCTCGCCATGGGAATCCTCGTCTGAGTGCGAGAGGGCAGTTCGGGCGCGTCGCCGCGCCGGCTATCTTCTAAACCATCTGCTCGGGGACTTCAAGGGGCGCGGTGCCCCGCCTCGCCGCCCTCCGCGGGCGGCACGCGACGGAGACCGTACCGCGCGAGCTTGTCGGAGAAGTTCTTGGGGTCCATGTCGGCGTGCTTGGCGGCGGCGGTGAGCTTGCCGCCGTGGGCATCGAGCAGCCCGGCCACGTAGGCGCGCTCGAATTCCTCCACCACCCGGGCCTTGGCGTCGCGGAAGGGCAGCGACAGATCCACGGGAGCGTGCGCCCCGGCGGGCGAGAGGAAGCGCTCGACCCCGGTGAGCACGTCGCCCTTCGAGACGATGACCGCGCGCTCCAACACGTTCTCCAGCTCCCGCACGTTGCCCGGCCATGGGTAGCGCAAAAGGGCCTGGAGGCTTTCCGGCGCGATGGCGTGAAAGCCCTTCTTGCAGCGCCGGCTCGCCGCCTCCAGGAAGTGCTGGGCAAGCACGGGGACGTCCTCCGGGCGCTCGCGCAGCGGCGGGATGAGGACGGGCATCACGGACAGGCGATAGAAGAGGTCGCGCCGGAAGGCACCGCGCTCCGCCTCCACCTGGAGGTCCTTGTTGGTGGTGGCGATGAATCGGACGTCGATGTCCACCGCCCGATCGGAGCCCACCGACGTGACCTTCTTCTCCTCGATGGCGCGCAGGAGCTTGGACTGCAGGTGCAGCGGCATCTCGCCGATCTCGTCGAGCAGGAGGGTGCCGCCGTTGGCCATCTGGAAGTGCCCGCGCCGGTGCTCGTGGGCGCCGGTGAAGGCCCCCTTGCGGGCGCCGAACAGCTCGGACTCGAAGAGCTCCTCGGGGATGGCGGCGCAGTTGACGGCGACGAACGGCCGATCGCGCCGGGCCCCCGAGAAGTGGATGGAGCGCGCGAGCAGTTCCTTGCCGACGCCGGTCTCGCCGTGGATGAGCACGGTCGTGTCGAGCTCCACCAGCGGCTGCACGAGGTCGAAGACCTCCTGCATGCGGCGGCTCTTCGCCACGATGTTCTTGAAGGTGAAGCGCTCCTGGTTGCGACGGAGGGTGAGCCGGCGCGCTGATTTCAGCTCCTGGAACTCGATGGCCCGCCGGATGACGAGCAGGAGCTCGGCGGCCTCGAACGGCTTCACCAGGTAATCCTCCGCTCCCATCCGCATCGCTTCCACCGCGGACTCGATGGTGCCGTAGGCCGTCATCACCACCACCGCGAGATCGGCGTGGTCGGCGTGGATGCGCCGGACGAGCTCGACGCCGTCCATCCCGGGCAGGCGCTTGTCGGTGAGGACCACGTCCACATCTTCCACCTTGAGGGCGTCGAGCGCTTCCTCTGCGCTCAGAGCGGGCACCACGTCGTAGCCCGCCAGCTCCAGCGTCCGGTGCAGCGGGCGCAGGAAGACGTCATCGTCCTCGACGAGCAGAATCTTGCGCTTCATGAGTCGCCTCCTGTGGCGATGGGATGGGCCGCCGCGGCGGGCAGCGCGATGCGGACGCGGGTGCCGCGCCCGGGCGTGCTCTCGACGGTGATGTCACCGCCGTGGAGATCCACGATCTTCTTCACGATGGACATGCCGAGCCCGGTGCCGGAGGGCTTGGTGGTGAAGAACGGCAGGAAGATCTTCTCGCGATCCTCGGACCGAATTCCCGCGCCCGTATCCGACACCTCCACCACCACGCGCTCCCCTTCCGCGGCGAGCGACACCTCGACGCGGCCGCCGTCCGCGTGCGCGCCGAAGGACTCGAGCGCGTTCTGCAGCACGTTGGCGAAGACCTGGCGCAGCTTCTGGCCGTCCCCCAGCGCGACGGCGTCGCGCGCGACCGGACCGTAGGCGACGGTAATGCCCCGCGCCCGGCCGTCCCCCACCGCCACCTCCACCACCGGGTCGAGGATGCGCATCACCTCGTACTCCGCCCGCTCGAGACGGGTATCGCGCGTGTAGTCGAGAAGGCTGTTGATGATGCCCTCGATCTCCGCGATCCCGGCGAGGATGGCCCGCGCCATCTCCTGGGACAGGGGGCGGCCGTCGAGGTCCTCCGACGAGAGGAGGCGCGTTGCCATTTTGATCCCGCCCAGCGGATTTCGGATCTCGTGCGCGACCCCCGCCGCCATCTCCCCGAGGGACGCGAGCTTCTCGCGCTGCACGAGGCGCCGTTCCGTCTCCACCTGCTCGGTGAGGTCGCGCAGCACCCCCACCGTGCCCATGAGCTGGCCGCGGGCGTCGAAGATGCACCGCATCGCGAGGTGGGCGGGAAACGCCTGCCCTCGCCGCGTCCAGCCGGTCACCTGTCCGCTCCAGCCCGCCCCCTGCTCCACCGCGCGCGCGATGGCCGGCGCCACACGCCGCCGGTCCTCGGGGCCCACGAGATCCGCGGTGGCCCGGCCGGGAAAGTCCCGCTCGCGATAGCCGAGGAGGCGCCGGCCCGCCGGGTTCATGGTGACGAGGCGGCCGTTGACGTCGGCGGTGAAGATGCAGTCGTCCACGCTTTGGACGACGGACGCGAGCAGGCGCTCGCCGCGCCGCAGCTCCTCTTCCGTCTCCTTGAGGGATTCCTGCATCCGATGGAAGGAGGCCACCAGCTGCTGCGCCTCGTCCTTGGAGATGGTGAAGCGGTCCTCGACGATCATGCGGGCGGCGGCGGCGCCGAGGGGCGCGGCGAGGAGACGCTCGAAGCGGATGCGCAGCTCGAGCAGCTCGGGAACGGACAGGTCGGCGGGCGACTTGCCGCCGAAGAGCTCGCGGATGATCGCCCGCGCCTGCTCCTCGCCCACGAAGTGGTGCACGAGCCGCTCGATCTCCCTGGGCGAAAGAATACCGGGCGCGCCCGCGCCGCCCTTGTCCTCGCCGCCCGCCCCCACGAACGCAGCCGCCTGCGCCCGCTCGTCGGCGCGCTGCTCGGTGAGCAGCGACACCGTGACGAAGAGGCCGAGATTGAAGAACAGCGACCAGAACACGCCGTGGCTGAGCGGATCGAGGCCACTGAGGCCGAGGAACGCGGTGGGGCGGAGGATGCCGAGGCCGAGCGGGCCGTCGGCGAGGAACGACGGAGGCAGGACCCCCTCCTTCCCGAGGGCGGGGATGATCAGAGTGTAGAACCACATGAAAAAACCCGCCGAGATGCCGGTGAAGGCGCCCCGCCGGTTGCCGCGCGGCCAGTAGAGACCGAGGAGAATGGCGGGCGCGCACTGGCTCACCGCCACGAAGGACAGGAGGCCCATCTCCACGAGGAGCAGCTGGCCGTGCTCCATGCGGGCCCACATGAAGCCGAGCGCGACCACTCCCAGCATCGCGAGGCGCGTGTACAGGAGCGTGATCCAGTAGAGATCCTCGAGGGCCCGGCGGCGGAGCAGGAAGGGGAGGATCACGTCGTTGGTGATCATCTTGGACAGGGCCAGCGAGTCCACCACGATCATGGCGGTGGCGGCGGAGAAGCCCCCCAGGAACACCACCACCGAGATCAGGTGGCTGTCGAAGTGCAGCGGAAGCCGGAGGATGAAGGAGTCCGCGGTGGCGCCCGCCGCCGGGAAGGTGGCGAGCCCGGCGAGCGCGATGGGGAGCACGAAGAGATTCATCAGGAGCAGGTAGAGGGGGAAGGACCAGGACACCGCGCGCACGTCGCGCTCGTGCGGATTCTGCACCACCAGCACATGGAACTGCCGCGGCAGGAACATCACCGCCAGCATCGAGATCACCAGCATGGCCGCCCAGCGCGAGTAGGAGGCGGTGGTGGGCTGGTCGAGGGTGAGCAGGCGCGACCACTCCGGGTGGGCCGCGGCGCGGCCGAAGAGGTCGCCGAGGCCCCCGAAGAGGCCCCAGGTGACGTACACCCCCACGAGCAGGAAGGCCACCAGCTTCACCACGGACTCCACCGCGACGGCGGTCATGAGCCCGGTCTGCTGCTTGGTGAAGTCGAGGTTGCGCGCGCCGAAGAGGATGCCGAAGAGGGCAAGGGTGGCGGCGACGAGCAGCGTGGGGTCGAAGACGTCAAGCACGGACGCTTCGCGAAGGATCATGGTAAAGGAGACGGACACCGCCTTCAGCTGCAGCGCGATGTAGGGGATCATCCCGCCCACCACCAGCAGGGCCACCAGCATGCCGAGGGGCGCCGACTTGCCGTAGCGGCTCGAGATGAAGTCCGAGATGGAGGTGATCCGCTGCTCCTTGGCCACCCGCACGAGCTTGCGCAGGAGGACGGGCCAGAGGAGGGCGATGCAGGCGGGCCCGAGGTAGATCGTGAGGAACTCGAGGCCCCGATTGGCGGCCAGCCCCACGCTCCCGTAGAAGGTCCAGGCGGTGCAGTATACGGAGGCGGCGAGGACGTACGTCACCGTGCGCGCCCGCCCGCGTGATAGCCAGCGGGAGCCCGTCTCCGCGACGGTCGCGACCACGAAGAGGAACACCAAGTAGCCGAGGACGATGCCGAGGAGCCCGCCCTGCGAAAGCGACATCAGGGGAGATCCTCCGGCCGCAGCCGCCGCCCCTCGAGGACGAGGACGGCCACGATGGCGACCCAGACGCCGAAGAGGTACAGGAGGAGGGCGGGCACGCCGAAGACGAGGATGGGGCGGTTGGCGATGGACAGGAGCGGCCAGAGCAGGCAGGCCCCGAAGAGGAGGAAGCAAGCGACCAAGCGCTCCGTGGCCCTCATGGTCGTGGCCGGATTATAGGGGAGGCCGACAGCGCCGACAAGGCAAGGCGCGCATCATCGAGGTGGCAGGAAGCCCGGTGGACCGGTGAAGCGGCGCATCACGAGATCCTGGAAATCCGCTTCGAGCTCGGCGGCCACCGCCGCGGCGACCTCCTCGGCGGTGCCGGGACGCTCGGCGTAGGGATCCTGCGCCCAGCCGGCGAGGTAGGCGTCGCTCTCGGTGGCGCCCTCACGCATGGCGAGGGCGTCGATCAGGTCCTGGAAGCGAGGCGACAGCGGCACCCGTACGGTGGCCCCTTCGTGGTCGGCTTCCACAAGCGACGGGACGTCCTTCCAGCGCAGGACGCGGTAGCGGGCCACCGGCGTCAGGCCCCCCTCGCGCCGCGTATCATGCCGCCCATTCTAGCCAAAACTCGTCCCTCGCCTTGACAAAGGTGGGGTACCCCCGTACCTTCCGGATCGGGGGGACCATTCATGATCGATGTGAAGACGGCGGACCGGGAGCTGCACACCTACATCCGCCCGCAGACCTTCCCGGTGGCGATCCGGATGCTCAAGCCCGGCGAGCCCATTCCCGATCGCGCGCGGCGCCCCGCCCGAGACTTCAAGAAGCTCAGCATGTCGTGCCAGGTCATCGACATGGCGCGCCGCTACGGCTGGATGATCGCGCTCACGCGCGAGGATCACATCTGCTCGCTGGGCATCACCGCCATCGGCTTCGACAAGCCCCTGCCCATCTACAACGTGGGCACGCTCTGCGAGGGCATGTACACGGAGACCAAGGCGGCGGGCGCCCGCTCCGAGGCCGCGATCGACAAGTTCGCGCCCGGCGAATATGCGACGCTTCTCGTCGCGCCGCTGGACCGCGCTGTCTTCGAGCCGCACCTGGTGTGCGTGTACGCCAATCCCGCCCAGGTCATGCGGCTCACCCAGGCCGCGCTGTGGAAGCGCGGCGGCCGGCTCACCTCATCCTTCGAGGGCCGCGCGGTGTGCGCCGACATCATCGTCACCACCATGAAGACGGGCGAGCCGCAGGTCATCCTCCCCTGCTCTGGTGACCGCATCTTCGGCCAGACCCAGGACCACGAGATGGCCTTCGCGATCCCGTGGGACCGGATGGAGGAGATCGTCGAGGGGCTGCGGGGCACGCACAACGGCGGCATCCGCTACCCCATCACCCAGTTCATGGAGTACGAGGCCAAGCTGCCGCCCCGCTACATGGAGGTGAACAAGCTCTGGGACGCGGAGCAGGGCAAGGCGACCCTCACCAACCGCGACCGCGTGGTCGCCGCCTACAAGCGGTCGTTCGCCGACCGGGTGCCCGTCTATCCGATCGTAGCGTCGTTCGCGGGCACGCTGGACGGGCTCAGCATCGAGGAGTACTGCACCAATCCCGTCAAGGCCATCACCGCGATGATGAACTACTACGAGCGCTATCAGCCGGACGTGGTGCTCGCGTACAACGACCTCGCCAAGGAGGCGGAAGCCTTCGGCTGCGGGGTGAAGTACTCCGATTACGTGGTGCCGTCCATCGAGCGGCACGTCCTCGAGGACAAGGCCGACCTCGCCAAGCTCGTCATGCCGGATCCGTACAAGACCGCGCGGCTCCCCGGCTTCCTCGAGCAGTGCGAGGCGCTCGTGAAGGCGAAGCCGCCCGCGGCGATCGGCGCCGTCGCGGTCGGCCCGTGGACCATCGCGATGCTCCTACGCAATCCCGAGATGATGCTGCTCGACACCTTCGAGGATCCGCAGTTCATCCACAACCTCATGCGCATCGCCACCGACTTCTCCAAGGCGTGGGGCGACGCCATCGTCAAGACGGGGATCGGGCTCTCGTACTCGGAGCCCACCGCCTCCATCAGTCTGATCTCGCCCGACAACTATCGCGAGTTCATCGCCCCCTATCACAAGGAGCTGGTGGAGCACTTCAAGGCCAAGAAGGTGGGCGTGACCACCCATATCTGCGGCACGACGTATCCCATCTACGAGGACCTGATCCAGTGCGGGTTCACCACCGTGTCGTTCGACCTCGACCAGCAGGCCGACCCGACTCTGCACGTGGACCAGCTCGCGCGCTTCATGGAGGTGGCCAAGGGGCGCGCCGTCGCCATCGGCAACGTCGACGCGACCAAGTTCGAGAAGACCTCGAAAGAGGAGATGGAAGCCGACGTGCGGCGCTGCATCGACGCGGCCGCGCGCCACTCGGGCTTCATCCTCTCCACGTCCTGCGAGATCCCCCCGCGCTCAAACCCCGAGATCGTGAAGTGGTTCATGGACGCCGCGCACGACTTCGGCCGCTACGAGCGCGTCCTGGGCTGACCGGCGGGCAGGGCGCCATGCGCGCGACGCAGGGGCGATGGCTGGTGGCCCTTCTCGCACTCTACGCGGGGCTCGATTTCGCCAACCCGCTGATGCCCGGCGCCGTGTACTTCACCTCCGGCGTGGTGACGGTCGTGGACGGCGCGCGCTCCTCCCCCGAGCGGATGCCGACGGCACCGCCCGCGCCCGCGTCGGGCCCGCATGCCGTCGCGCCCCCGCTGCCGACGCCCGCTGCCGTCCTCTCCGCGGCGCAGGGCGCTCGGCCCTGGCGCGTCCCGCTGCGCCGCCCCGCTCCGCGCGCCGCGACGGCGCCTCCGTCCGCCGGCGAGGACCACTGACCGCGTCGGTCCCCCCGGACCGTCGCGCGGCCGCGCCACGGTCTGCCGTATCGCTCGAATCCACTTGCACTGACCGCCGGGCTCCCGCGAGGGGCCGGGTGCCCCTCCGAGCACCGGACACGGAGGAGATCATGGCGAAGGTGGGACGATTCGAGAGCGATCCCCGAGCAGGGACGTACTGCCAGATCAAGCTCGACAGCGGCGAGAAAATCGTCGTGAATCACGCCAAAGGGGGCTTCAAGGGCGGCCCGCTGACCATCACCGAGATGAAATGGATGGGCCTGGCCTCGGGCGAGACGCTGTTCGAGTGTGACCTCGACAGTCCGGAGGGCAAGGCCCTCATGACGCGGCTGCAGCCGGCGTCGGTGGCGCCGGAGAGCGCCTGGGCCACGCCGCTCGGGATCATCGTCGCCCACATCCAGGACTGCCGCTCACTCGCGGAGGTGCGCGCGCGCTGCGCGTCGCTCCGGACCGCGCCGACGCCCGGCGGGGCCTGAGGCCCACGAACGCACGACGGGCGCGGGAGTCGTCCCGCGCCCGTCATCACCTCATACCGGCGTGCGCCGGCCGATCGTCACGCTACCAGCGGAAGGGCTTCTTCGAGGGGGGCACGCCGTAGGCGCCCCGATCGCCACCGCCGCCACCCGGCCCACGCCCGCCGCCGGGCCGGCCACCGCGACCGCCACCGCCCCGCGGACCGCCGCCTCCGCCGCCCGCCGGACGCGGGTTGGAGACGTTCACGGTGAGCTTGCGCCCGTCGAGCTCCTTACCGTTCAGCTCGGCGATCGCGCGCTGCGCCTCCTCCGCCGTCGCCATCTCGACGAAGCCGAATCCCCGCGACTGGCCGGAGAACTTGTCGGTCACCACCGACGCCGACTCCACCGTCCCGCACTGCGCGAAGTACTCGCGAAGCGTCTCACTCGTCGTCGAGTAGGACAGACCGCCTACGTACAGTTTCGCAGCCATGTGAATCTCCTTGGGGCGACCGCTCGATTCTGACGCAGGCTCCGCAGCGCGAAGACGCTCACCGTCGCCAGGGCTGGTGAGTCGGACAACCCGCCGTAGTGTACACCAAGCGCGCGGACCGCGCCTATCCGCAGATCGCCCGCACCCGAGCGGCGGCATACGGCCGCGCCGGACCCGGCTTGTCCGCCCACTCGATCTTGTCCAGGACGTCCTCCGGCGCGAAGGGCTTGGCGAGCACGCGGAAGCCCTGCAGCTCGAACCGCACCTGCTCTTCCACCGGCGTCCCCGCTTCCACCATCACGATCACCGGCACGCCGGGCGCGACGGTCTCGAAGATGCGGCCGCGGTCGGCGCCCGCGGTCTGCAGCGCAGCGACGGTCACGAGGACTGCCGTCGCCGGCGCGTCCATCAGAACGCGCACACCCTCGCAGAACGTCTCGGCCATCCGGATCGCGATGCCGCGCTCCAGGCACGCCATGCCCAGGGAAGCGCCCAGCGTCCGGTCTCGATCGATGAGAAGAATCCGGTTCATGTTTGTTCCTTGCCTTTCCGTTGTCGTCATTTTGGTTGAGGCCACGGACCGGAGGAAGACATAGCAAGGGCCGTGCCGCATCGCGCCATCAGGCGCGCTTCCACCCTTTCAAGCACTTAGGGGGCTTGGGAACGAGAGCGGGTGCCGCGGTCGGGCACCGCGCCCGCCGGACCTCGACAATGGCCCGTGTCGCTGGGGGGCGCGCCGCGTCAGCCGGCGACGTTGTCGCCGCTGATCCCGTAGCTCAGGAGCTTCCGGTAGAGGGTCTTCGGATCGATGCCGAGCAGCGCGGCGGCCTTGCCGCGGTGGCCACCCACCTGCTTGAGCGTCGTCACGATGTGTTGGCGCTCCATGGACTCGAGGCTTCCCGCCGCGGGCGCCGCCGGCTCGGGATCCCCGTGCCGTATCTCGGGTGGCAGGTCGGCGGGCGTCAGGGCCTCCGCGGCGCCGAGGATGGTACCCCGCTGAATCACGTGCTGTAGCTCACGGACATTTCCCGGCCAGTGATAGGCCTCGAGGTGGGCGAGCGTCTCGGGCGCGAGACGCTTGCGTCCGTAGTGCGCGTTCTGCTCGAGGAAGTGCTCGGCGAGGACCCGCACGTCCTCGGGCCGGTCGCGCAGGGGCGGCAAGGTCACCGAGATGGTGTTGATCCGGTAGAAGAGATCCTGGCGGAACTGCCCCTGCCGGATCGCCTCCCCGAGATCGCGGTTGGTGGCGCACACCAGGCGCATGTCCACCGTGCGGCTCCGGGTGCCGCCCACCCGGAAGAAGGTGCGCGTCTCGAGCACCCGGAGGAGCTTCACCTGGCTCTCCGGCTCCATCTCGCCGATCTCGTCGAGGAGCAGGGTGCCGCCGTCGGCGAGCTCGATGAGGCCGGGCTTGGCGTTCACCGCGCCGGTGAAGGCGCCCTTCTCGTGTCCGAACAGCTCCGACTCCAGCACCTCGCGGGGCAGCGCGCCGCAGTGGATGGCCACGAAGGCCTGGCGCGCGCGGGGGGAGCGGTCGTGGATCGCCCGCGCCACCAGCTCCTTGCCGGTGCCGCTCTCGCCGAGGACGAGCACCGTCGACTCGGTCGGCGCGACGCGGTCGATCAGCCGTAGCACCTCGTCCATCTTCGCGCTCGCGGTGATGATGCCGCCCGCGGGCGCGGGAGGGTCGAGCCGGTCCCGGAGCACCACGTTCTGGCGGATGAGGCGTCCCTTCTCGGCGGCCTTGCGCACGAGGATGTCCAGCTCCTCGATGCGGGCCGGCTTGGTGAGATAGTCGTAGGCGCCGAGCTTCATCGCCTCCACCGCGCTCGACACCTCCTGGAAGCCGGTGGTGACGATCACCTGGGGCGCCTCCGACTGCTCGGCGAGCCGGCGCAGCACGTCGATCCCCTCGAGCCGGGGCATCCGCATGTCGAGGATGAGGACGTCGGGCGGATCGTCGCGGAGCCGCTCGAGAGCGGCTTCACCGTCGCCGACGCCTTCCACCGCGTGGCCTTTGCGGGAGAGCTCGCGCACGAGTAGCTCGCGGAGGTTGCGCTCGTCGTCGGCGACCAGGACACGGATGGGCGAAGTCATCGGATCGGATCTCCGGAATCGAGCTGAATGGTCACGGGCAAGATGACGCGGAAGGAGGCGCCCGCGCCGGGACGCGACTGGACCTCGATGCGCCCCGCGTGATCGGCCACGATCCCCTGGGCAATGGCGAGGCCGAGGCCGGTGCCCTGCCCGGGGGGCTTGGTGGTGAAGAACGGGTCGAACAGCCGCGGCAGGATGTCCGCGGAGATGCCCGGCCCGGCGTCCTCGAACTCGATCTCCGCCTCGTCCCCCCGCGCGCGCGTGCGCACGGTGAGGCGCCCCCTTCCATCCATCGCCTCGAGGGCGTTGGCGGCGATGCCGAGGAACACCTGGCGGAGCTGGCCCTCGTTGGCGACCACCGGCGGCAGCGTCGGATCGAGGGTGGTGATGAGCTCGCTCGCCGCAAACCGCGGCTGGTGGCGCAGCAGCTCCAGCGTCTTGTCGACGAGCGCGTTGACGTCGGTCGGGCTGCGGCGGCTGCCGGGATCGCGCACGAAGCGGAGGAGGCTGCCCGTGAATTCCTTGCAGCGGTACGCCTCCTCCTCGATGAGAGCGAGGTAAGACGGGAAATCCTTGAACGCGTCGAGCTCGGCGAGGGCGGGGTCGCGCGCCCGCTCGCGCAGGGCCTCCGCGCACCCGGCGATGGTGGCGAGGGGATTGTTGAGCTGGTGTGCCACCCCCGCCACGAGCCGGCCCGCGGTGGTGAGCCGTTCGGTGAGCAGCATCTGGCGCTCGAGGCGCTTCGGCAGCGTGATGTCCTCCACGAGGACGATCGCGTGCGTGATCTGGCGATCGGGGCCGCGGAGCGGGGCGGCGGTGAACCTGAACACGCGCGTCTCCGCCCCCACCACCGTCTCCTCCTCCGCCTGGCGCACCAGGCCCGGGCCGAGCACCTCCTCGAGCAGCGCGCGGAGCGTCTCCACCTTGTCGGCGGGGACGAGCTCCAGGAACGGCCCGCGCGCCACCGGGGCGCCGGGCAGGACGGAGTCGGCCTCGCGATTGGCGCTCACCACCGCGAGGTCGCGGTCGAGGACGTAGAGCCCGAGCGGCAGGGTCTGGAGCACGACTTCCACGAACCGCTTCTGCTCGTCGAGCTCCCGGGTGCGCTCGGAGACCATGGCCTCGAGCCGCTCCGAATAGGTCCGCACCGAGCTGAAGAGCCGCGCGTGCTCGAGGGCCAGGGCCGCCTGGTCCGCGAAGGCGGACGCGAGGGCGACCTCGTGGGGCAGGAAGCGATGCACGTCGGTGCGGAGGGCGGTGAGCGCGCCCATGGTGCGGCCGCTCGCGACCAGGGGCACCGCCAGCATCGAGCGCAGCCCGCCTGCCACTGCGGGCTGCGGGTTCGCGCGGGGATCGTTCCAGAGATCTTCGCTCTGGAGCGGCCGCCGCTCGGCGACGGCGAGGCCGGTGATGCCCTGCCCCACCCGCACGCGGATCTGCCCCACCCGCGCCGGGCCCTCGTCCAGGCTCGCCACCGAGGTCAGCTCGCCGGTGGCCTCGTCGAGGGTGAAGATGCTGCCCGACTGCACGCCCAGCACCTCGCGGGCCTGGTGGAGGATGACCCGGATGGTCTCACCGAGCTCGAGGCTCTGGCTCACCGCCCGTCCCGCGGCGAGGAGGGCTTCCGTCTCGCGCGCGCGCCGCTGGCTCTCGTCGAAGAGCCGGGCGTTCTGGATGGCGATGGCCGCCTGCTCCGCGAAGGCCTCCAGGAGCGTCTCCTCGCGCGGCGAGAAGTCACCCGGCTCGCGGGAGTACGCGGCGATCACGCCGATGACGCCCTCGCCCACCCGCAGCGGCACCGCCAGCATCGACCGGATTCCTTCCTTGGCATCCAGCGCGGGTTCGAGGGAGCGGGGATCACCCTGGACGTCGTCCACCCGGAGCGGCGTCCCCGTCTCGGCCACCCGGCCGATGATGCCGGCGCCGAGAGGGGTGGACAGGGTGCGCCACTCGCCCGTGCGAAACCCCTGGGCGGCAACGTGCTCCACGGTGGTCCCGTCCGCGCTGAGCAGGCCGATGCCGCACCCGGCGCTTCCGATGAGGGCGTTCACCGACCGGCTGATGGTGGCGAGCACGACGGGCAGGTGCAGGCGCGCGCTGATGAGCCGGCTCGTCTCGTTGAGCGCGGCGAGCGCCTCGGCGCGGCGCACGGTCTCCGCATGCAGCCGCGCGCGCTCGATCGCCCAGGCGACGGGACGGGCCACCTCGGTGAGGATCTCGACGTCCTCGTCCCCGAAGGCCCGCGGGCGATGGTGGCCCACGAAGAGCATGCCGATCACGCCTCCCTGCGAGACCAGCGGCGCGAGCACGCCGGCGTGAAAACCGCGTCCCCGGAAGCGCTCGCGGCTCAGGGGCGGCAGGCGCGGGTCGGATAGATCGTCGAAGCGGAGGGGCGCGCGCTGCTCGGCCACCCACTGCGCCACCGTTCCCGCGCTGGGCAACCGGATGTCGCGCATCTGGCCGCCGCTCGCCTCGTCCGGGCCGACGACGATGTCGATGAGCCGGAGCTCACCGCGCTCCGGATCGAGGAGGGCAACACCGAGGAACTCGAAGGCGATGAGCTGAGCCAGCGCCCGGGCCACCGCCTGGTAGATCCCCGGCAGATCCAGCGTGCTCCCCGCGAGCCCGCTCACCTCATTGACCACCTCGAGTCGCTGCGTCCGCTGATGCAGGCGCCAGGCCTGCGCCATCGTGAGGCCGAGGTCGCGCGGGAAGTCGCGGGGCACGCGCGCGGCGTGAAGGCCCCGCGGGCCGGATGGCCCCACGAGCACGAACCGTCCCACCGGTGAGGCCGGCTCGCCGAGGGCGGCGCGCAGGAGGCACGGGCGCTCGCGGCGCCGCCAGCCGGGCGGCGCCTCACGCAGCGCGCGCAGCGCGAGCCCATGCGCGGGCTCGCCCACGCGCTCGACGAGCCATCCCTCGAGGGCGGAGCCACGCCGGGCACCCGCGGTCACGCGAACGGCGACCGCTCCGCCCGGTGCGAAGAGCAGGGCACCGGCCGTCGCGCCCGAGTCCTTCACGAGGCGGCGCAGGGTGCGCGCGAACCCCGCCTCCGGCGAGGCGGCGCGGCCGAGAGTGGCCAAAAGATCGGGGATCAACCGGCCGATCTTCATCGCCAGGCTCTACGAGGGCGAGAGAACGCGGCCCGGCAGGGCGCCCGTGTGCTCGCCCCGCTCGACCACGACGCGACCGTTGACGATGACGTGCTCGACGCCCGCGGCATAGCGATGCGGCTCCTCGTAGGTCGCGCGGTCGGCCACGCGGGCGGCGTCGAAGGCCACCACGTCGGCCCGTGCCCCCTCGCGCAGCACACCGCGGTCGGCGAGGCCGAGGCGATCGGCGGGCAGCGCCGTCATCTTCCGCACCGCCTCGGCGAGCCCGAGCACGCCCTCCTCGCGCGCGTACCGGCCGAGCACGCGCGGGAACGTCCCGTAGCTCCGCGGGTGCGGCTTGCCCTCGCCGAGCGCCCCGTCGATGGCGAGCGACGACCCGTCGGAGCCGATCATCACGTGGGGATGGACGAGGGCGCGGCGGAGATCCTGCTCGTCGAGCTGGAAGAGGATCATGTAGCCCTTGCCATGCTCGGCGACGATGAGGTCGATCGCCGCGTCGAGCGGATCCTTGCCCCACGCCGCCGCGATCTCCGACAGGCGCCGGCCCTGCGCATCCGGCCGGGACGGTGCGTAGGCCACCATGATGTCTTCCCACGCGAGGCCACGCGTGAGGATCCCGCTGCCGCTCGATAGCTCGGCGCGGATTCGCGCGCGCGCGGCGGGGTCGGCGAGACGGCGGAGCATGGTCTCGATGCCGCCTTCCAGCGCCCAGTCCGGCAGGAGCGTGCGCAGGGTAGTGCTGGACGCGGTATAGGGATACACGTCGGCGCGCACATCGAGCCCCTCGGCGCGCGCGGCGTCGATGAGGGCGAGGGCCTCGGGCACCCGTCCCCAGTGGGCGCGGCCCGCCGCCTTGATGTGGCTCACCTGCACCGGCAGCCCGCCCTCGCGACCCACCTGTATGGCCTCGCGGACGGCCTCGAGCAGGGTCGCGCCCTCGCCGCGGATGTGGCTGGCGTAGAAGCCGCCCCGCGCCCCCGCGCGCCGCGCGATGCCCACGATCTCGTCGGTGGCGGCGAAGGAGCCCGGCGCGTAGATGAGCCCGGTGGCGAGCCCGGCGGCGCCGCCCGCCATCGACTCGTCCATGAGGCGCTCCATGTGCGCCTGCTCGCGCGCGGTCGGAGGCCGGCGGGCGAAGCCCATGGCGGCAATGCGCAGGGTGCCGTGGCCCACGAGCTGCACGACGTTGAGGGCAACCCCGCCGTCCTCGTAGCGCCGCAGATAGTCCCGCATGGTGCGCCACGTGAAATCCATGCCCGGCGGCAGGTAGAGGGCGAAGCCCTGCAGGTCGTCACGGAACTCGTCGGACACGGGGGCCGGTGAGAAGCCGCAGTTGCCGACCACCTCGGTGGTCACGCCCTGGCGGATCTTGGACTCCGCCCGCCGATTGCCCCACAGGCGCCAGTCCGAGTGCGAGTGCACGTCGATGAAGCCCGGGGTCACGGTGAGCGAGCGCGCGTCGAGCGTGCGCCCGGCCTGCTCGCGGGACAGGTCGCCGATGGCGGCGATACGGTCGCCGCTGATGCCGAGATCGGCGCGCCGCGCCGGCGCCCCGGTGCCGTCGAGGACCTGCCCTCCCTCCAGCTTGAGATCAAACACCGGGCGCCTCCTTGAAGCCGAGGACGCCCTCGACCCACGCGGCGGCGGCGAGGAGCCGCGCCTCCGTGAAGGCGCCCCCCACCAGCTGCAGCGACAGCGGCAGGCCCTCGCGCGCCATCCCGCTCGGGAGCGCGATGGCGGGCATGCCGGCATGGCTCCAGGGGGCGCAGAAGTAGGGGTCGCCGGTGGACTCGAGCCCGCGAGGCGCGGGCCCGAGCGCGGTGGGCGTGACGAGCGCGTCGTAGCGGAGCGCGATCGGCGCCATGTCGTCCCGGAAACGACGCAGGTGCATCCGCGCGGCGAGCAGCTCGGTCGCCCGGAGCTCCCGTCCGTGGTGCAGCGCCTCGCGAATCTTCGGCGGATACTCGTCGGCGAGACGCGGGAAGTTCGGCGCGTGGTACGCGGCGGCCTCCGACCGCACCACGATCTGCCCCGAGTCGTGGATGCCGGCGAAGGAGGCGGGCAGGATCACGTCGCTGACCTGCGCCCCCGCGGCGGCGAGCCGGCGCGCGACCTCATCCAGGTGCGAGACGGTTTCCGGTTGCGCCCGCTCCACCAGCGCGCGCACCACCCCGATGCGCGGCGCCGGCCCGCCGCCCAGCGCGGCCATATAGTCGTCCACCGGCGCGGCCGCCGAGAACGGATCGGCGCGGTCGGGACCGGCGAGGATCTGGAGCGCGAGCGCCGCGTCCTCCACCGCGCGGCCGAAGATGCCCACGTGGTCGTTGCTCCACGACAGCGGCACCACGCCCACCGCGCTGATCCGGCCGTGGGTGGGCTTGAAGCCCACCACGCCGCAGAAGGCGGCCGGGCGAAGCACCGAGCCCACCGTCTGCGAGCCCAGCGCGAGCGCGGCCATGCGCGCGGCCACCGCCGCCGCCGAGCCCGAGGAGGAGCCGCCCGGCGTGTGCGCGACGTTCCAGGGATTGCCGGTGGGGCTCGGATCCATGAGGGCGAAGGTCGTCGTGGTCACCTTGCCGAGGATCACCGCGCCCGCCGCGCGCAGCCGCGCCACCGAGGCCGCGTCGGTGTCCGGCCGGCGGTGGGCGAAGGCGGCCGCGCCCGCGCGCGTGGGCATCCCCGCCACGTCGAAGATGTCCTTGAGCGCCACGGGCACGCCGTGGAGCGGCCCGTGGAACGCGCCCGCGGCGGCCTCCGCCGCGCGCGCCCGCGCGGCGCGCAGTGCACCCTCGCGGTCGAGGTGCACCCACGCCTTCACGGCCGCCTCCGCCCGGTCAATCCGGGCCAGGCACGCCTCCACTAGCGCGACCGGATCGACGGTGCCCGCGCGGACGCGGCGGGCCGCCTCCGCCGCGCCGAGATCGGCGAGATCCACGGGGGCGCTAATGAATCGCCTCCAGCACCTCGGCCACCACCTCGAAGCGGCCGAAGGAAGGCATGAGATAGGCGCCCGAATAGCGGCGGCGCACTTCCGCAATGAGCTCCTGGCCCAGGGCGACGCCGACGCGCAGCCCGCGCTCGCCCGCCTCGCGCATGCGCGCGCGCACGTCGTCGGGCACGGTGATGCCGGGCACCTCGTTGTGCAGGAACTCGGCGTGGCGGGACGAGTGTAGCGGCAGGAGGCCCACCATCACCGGCACCGGCGGCCGCGTGTGCGCGAAGAAGCGCTCGAGCACCTCGAGGTCGTACACGGGCTGGGTCTGCGCCCACCGCGCCCCCGCCTCGACCTTGGCCAGAAAGCGCTCCATCTCCCGGGACGGCTCTTCCGCCGCCGGGTTCAAGGCCGCCCCGACACAGAATGCGGTGGGCTCGCCCACCGAGTTGCCGGTGGCGTCCAGACCGAGGTTCATGCTCGCGAGCACGCGGATGAGGCCGATGGCGTCGACGTCGAACACGGCGGTGGCGTTGACGTAGTCGCCGGTGCGCGGCGGGTCGCCCGTCATGGCCAGGATGTTCCGGATGTCCATGGCATGGGCGCCGAGCAGGTCGGCCTGAATGCCCATGAGGTTCCGGTCTCGGCAGGTGAAGTGCATGTTGATGTCCAGCCCGGTAGCTTCCCGCACGAGGATGGCGGTGGGGAGCACGGACATCCGCACGCGGCCCAGCGAGCCGTCGTTGATGTCCACGATCTCGACCCCCCGCTCCTTGAGCAGCTTGGCCCCCTGCACCAGCTTCTCGATGTTGTGCCCGCGAGGCGGATCGAGCTCGACGGAGACGATGAACTCCCCCGCCGCGAGCTTCCGCGCCATCCGCGTGGGCGGCGCGGCGGTGGCGAGCCCCGCGGTTTCCGGGTCCGCGTGGACCCGGGCGGGACGGGCGGCGGGCGCGGCGACGCGCTCGGGCACATGGCGGTCCACCGCCTCGCGCATCGCGCGGATGTGCTGGGGCGTCGTGCCGCAGCAGCCGCCCACCAGGCGCGCGCCCGCCGCGATCATCCGGGCCGCGTAGTCCGCCATGTACGACGGCGACGACAGGTACATGAGCCGCTCGCCCACCCGGCTCGGCAGGCCGGCGTTGGGCTGTATCGCGAGCGGGAGCCCCCCCGCCTCGGGGACCATCGCCTCGAGCACGTCGAAGAGCACACTCGACCCCACCGAGCAGTTGGCGCCGATGGCCTGCACGGGGAGCCCGCGGAGGACGCCCGCGACCTCGGCGGCGCCCCGTCCGAGATAGGTCACGCCCTCCTCCGTGAAGGCGACGGTGGCCACGATGGGCAGGTCGGTGAGCGCGCGGATGGCCTCCACCGCCAGCCGCATCTCGACCAGGTCGGACATGGTCTCGACCACGAAGCCGTCCACCCCGCCCTCGAGCAGCCCCTCGGCCTGCTCGCGGAACGCGGCGAGCGCCTCCTCGGGCTCGATGGAGCCGAGCGGCGCGAGATATTTCCCCAGCGGACCGATGGAGCCCAGCACGAAGACGTCCCGCCCCATGCTCTCGCGGACGTCGCGGGCCAGCTTGGCGCCGCGCAGGTTGATCTCGCGCACGCTCGCGGCCAGCCCGTGCACCCCGAGCTTGAAGCGGTTGGCGCCGAACGTGTTGGTCTGGACGCACTCGGCCCCCGCGGCGATGTACTCGGCGTGAATAGCCTGGGGGAGCTTGGGCTCGTTGACGTTGAGCACGTCGAAGCACGCATCGAGGGACACGCCGCGGGCATAGAGGGCGGTGCCCATGGCGCCGTCGGAGAGGAGCGGGCGCTCGCGGAGGCGCGCGAGGAACGGCGCCGCCATCGCCTCAGGCGCCCCCTGCCCTGGCCGCGCCCGCCGCCGGCTTGCGCTCGGCGAGGGCGAGGGCCACGCGCGCCGCGACCTGATCGGGCCCGAGCGTGGACGTGTCCACCGTGATATCGGCCTGGCGGTAGTAGGGCTCACGCGCGCGGTAGAGAGCCTCCACGTCCGCCCGCGTGCGGCTCGCCAGCATCGGCCGGTCGTCCCTGGCGCCGCGCGCGCGCGCGTAGAGGGTGGCGAAGTCGCCGGCCAGCCACACCACGGTGCCCAGGGCGCGCAGCGCCTCCGGGACCCCCTCGCGGCACGGCAGCCCCCCGCCGGTCGCGATCACGTCCCCCCGCTTGAGGGCGAGGAGCCGCACCGCCTCCATCTCGGCCGCGCGGAAGTGCGCCTCGCCCCGGGCGGCGAAGATCTCGGGGATGGACCGCCCCTCCTTGGCAATGATCATATCGTCGGTCTCGACGAAGCAACGCCCGAGCCGGCGGGCGAGCAATCGGCCCACCGAGGACTTCCCCGCGCCCATGAAGCCGACGAGGATGACATTATCCATGTCCTTGCCATCCTAGCAGATTCGCGCGGTTCCCCTTCGGCCCTGGGCCACCACGTCCTCCACGACCGAGCGGATCATCGCCGCACCGTGGTGGCCGCGGGGACGCGGCGGTAGGCGCAGTCGCGCATCCAGCAGCGGCGGCACTGGGTGAAGTAGTGGTCGACCCGCGCCTCCCGCCCCACGCCGACCAGGAACGTGATGGTCTTCGCGGGGAGCATGAAGCAGGACGCATTCAGCGTCACCCCGATGGGCGCTCCGGAGCACAGGCCGAAGAGCTGACGCTGCTCGGCGGTGTCCCAGCCCGCATAACCCGGGCTCACTCGGTTCGTCACCTTCACGCCCTCCGCCAGCCCGGCCTGGCAGAGGAGGTCGTTCACGTACTCGGCGAGGCTCTCCACCGCGGCCGAGCCCACGCTGTCGAGCATGACCGCCAGCGGAAACTCGCGCGCGTCGAAGAGCGCACGCACGCGCCCCTCGATGGCGTCGCCGATCGTGCAGATCCCGGCCCCCACCGCCTCGAGCCGTCCCCAGAGCCGTCGGATGTCGGGGATCGTGAGTGTGAGGCCTGCCGCGTCGATGGTGCCCGGGCCTTGCCCGGTGACGCGCGACGCCTGATACACCGCCCGGGGGGCCATCAGCGCCTCGCCCATCGCCAGCGCCTCGTCGAAGATCGCGCGCACTTCGGCGGAGGGGACGTCGAGCCCCTTCTTGTAACCCTGGAAGCGCAGAACCTCGTCCGGGTCGACGCGAAGGGGCAGGTCCTCGAGAACGACGGGCCCGGAGGCGCGAGCCGATAGCGCGCGGCTCACCGCTTGCGGCGAGAGCGGACGATCTCGGCGATGCGCCGGATGTGCTCGGGCCCCGAGCCGCAGCAGGCGCCGACGATGTTGCAGCCGGCGTCGAGCAGCGCGGGGTAGTCCTTGGCCATGGCCTCGGGCCCGAGCTCGTAGGTGGTGGTGTCGCCGGTGGTGATGGGCAGCCCGGCGTTGGGATACGCGATGAGGGGCGCGTCCGTCACCGCGCGCATCTCGCGGATGATCGTGATCGCGCGGTCGGGGCCGCGGCCGCAGTTCATCCCCACGATGTCGGCGCCGGCGGCGAGAAGGGTCTGGGCGACCTCGGCGGGGCTCTCGCCCCACATGGTGCGGTCGCGGTCGTGGATCTCCTCGTACTGGAAGAACATCGTCGCCATCACGGGAAGGTCGGCCACCGCCTTGCAGGCCGCGATCGCCGCCGTCGCCTCCTGGGGAAACATCATGGTCTCGACGGCGAAGATGTCGACGCCGCCCTCGGCCAGCGCGGCCGCCTGCTCGCGGAAGGTCTCGAGGTACTCCTCGTCGGTGGCGATGTTGTCGCCCACGCCGTAGTCGGCGGGCACGCACGAGGTGGGGCCGATGGAGCCGGCCACCCAGCGGCCGGGCGGGCACACGGACCGGGCGAGCGCGGCGCCCTTCACGTTCAGCTCGCGGGTGCGATCGCCGATCCGGTACTCGTTGAGCTTGAGCCGGGTGCCCCCGAACGTGTTGGTCTCCACGAAGTCCGAGCCCGCGTCGAAGTAGCCCCCGTGGATGCGGCGGACCACGTCGGCGTGGGTATCGTTCCAGACCTCGGGGCAGGCCCCGTTGAGGAGGCCCGCGTCGAAGAGGGCGGTGCCGTAGCCCCCGTCGAAGACGAGCAGCTCGCCCGCCCTGACACGCTCCACGATCTGCCAGCCGGGGCTCTTGCTCATCTCTGGTTTGCCGCCGGTTTCGGCTTTGCCGCCGAGTTCCGGTTTGCCGCCGGTCTCGATTGATCTGGCTGGGGGGAAGCGGCGGCCGCTCCGCCCCCAGACCCCCCCACCCGTTTGGTGTCAGCGCGCGTGCTTGGCTTCATACCGCGGCGGGCACTCCGAGGAGCTCTTTGGCGCGGACGACGGCGAGGGTGGAGTCCCGGGCGTAGCCGTCGGCGCCGATCTCGTCGGCGTAGGCCTGGCTCACGGGGGCACCGCCGATCATCACCTTCACCCGCTCGCGCAGCCCCGCCTTGCTGAGGGCGTCGATCGTGCGCTTCATGGCGGGCATGGTGGTGGTCATGAGGGCGGAGATGCCGACGATCTGCGCGCCGTGCTCGGTGACGGCGGCGACGAACTTCTCCGGCGCCACGTCGCGGCCGAGGTTCACCACCTTGAAGCCGGCGCCCTCGAGCATCATCGCGACCAGGTTCTTGCCGATGTCGTGGAGATCGCCCTGCGCGGTGCCAATGACGATCACGCCGAGGTCTTGCTGCCCCTGGGCGGCGGCGGTGATGAGCGGCTTGAGGAGATCGAGGCCCGCGTACATCGCGCGCGCGGACAGGAGCACCTGGGGGACGTAGTATTCATTACGCCTAAACTTTTCCCCGACGACGTCCATCCCCGGGATGAGCCCGCGGAAGATGAGCGACTTGGGATCCATCGCGAGTGCCAGCCCCTCCGCCGTCTTCTTCGCCACCGTGTCCTTGTCGCCGAGGATGAGGGCACGCGACATGGTCGGGTAGTCGAACTCGGCGGCGGGATCCTGGCTCATGCGCGGCTCGGCGCCCCTCCGTCTCTGGTGGTGGAATAGCCGGCGCGGGCCCACGCCCCCATCCCGCCGGCGACGTTGAACCACGGCCCCGCGACGCCTTCGCGGGCGAGCGCGCTGATGACGAGGCTCGAGCGCAGCCCCCCCGCGCACACCACCGCGGTGGGCCTCCCCGCCGGCACCTCCGCGCGCCGACGGATCGCCTCCGCCATGGGCAGGTGCCGCGCGCCCTCGATGTGCCCCTCGTCCCACTCGAAGGACTCGCGCACGTCGAGAACCACGAGGTCCGGCCGCTCGTCCCGCATCGTCGCGAGATCGTGCACGCTGATCTGCGGAATCTCCGCCACCGGCTGGCCCTGGCTCTTCCAGTCGCCCATACCCCACTGCAGGTGACCCGCGACGTCGTCGAGGCCCACCCGGCCCAGCGCTTGCACGGCGTGTGCGAGATCGGTGGGACCGCCCGCCACGAGGAGGATCGGCTGGTCGGCGGGGACGAACAGGCCGACGCGATTCGCGAACTGAGGGCTATCCACCCACACGTTGAGGGCGCCCGGGATGTGCCCCTCGCCGTACTCGGCCGCGGTGCGGATGTCGAGCGGCACCGCGCCCTTGTCGATCGCCTCGCGCGCCTGAGCCGCTGACAGCGCGCGCGGCTCGCCCACTGGCGGCAGGGCCCGCGCGCGATTGCGCGCGATGATGCGATCGAAGGTCGGGGGCTTCGGGGGAATGCCCGTCATGAGCGCGCGCACGAAGGCTTCCTCCGTTGGCTCGCGGAGGGCCAGGTTGAAGCGGCGCTCGAAACCCACGGTGGAGGCGGTCTTGCTCGACATCGCGCGGCCGCACGACGATCCAGCGCCGTGCGCCGGATACACCTCGACGCTGTCGGGCAGGGTGAGCAGCCGCCGGGTCAGGCTCTGGTACAGCGTGGCCGCCGCGCGCTCGCCGCCGAAGTCGGGTCGCCCCACGTCGCCGACGAAGAGCGTGTCGCCGGTGAGCACGAACCAGGGCTCGTCGCCCCGCGCACGGTCCGTCACCAGCAGCGAGACGCTCTCGGGCGTGTGCCCCGGCGTGTGCACGACCCGGAGGGAGACGTTGCCGAGGCGGATCTCCGCTCCGTCCTCGATGGGCGTCGTTGCGAAGGCGGTCTCCGCCGCCGGGTGCATCAGGATGCGGGCGCCGGTCTTCTCGGCCAGGGCTTGATTGCCGGAGACGTGATCGGCGTGGATGTGAGTGTCGACGATGTGGGTGATGGTGAGGCCCTTGCGGCGAGCCAGGGAGACGTACTCTTCCATCCGATCCCGCGCCGGATCCACTACCGCGGCCTGTCCCGCTTGACTGCAGCCGACCAGATACGAGAGGCAGCCCGCCTCCTCGTTCAGGATCTGCTGAAAAATCATCGCTTGGATTGTCCCACATGGCTCCGGGGGGGCGCAAGGCCGGACGGCGCCGGCGCGGTCGCGGATCGCCGGGAGTGTAGGAACTTGACCGGGCTCGACTGTTACACTAGAGTCACCGAAATCGCCAGCATCGAACCACAGGAGGCAGGCGAGGTCGAATGCGGCTCAAGGTCCTTGGAGCCTTTGGCAGTGATGGTCAGGGCCAGCGGCCGTCGGCCTTTCTGGTCGATGATCGTGTGCTGGTCGACGCCGGAACTGTCGGCGGCGCGCTCTCCGTCCCCGAGCAGACAGCCATCACCCACGCACTGCTCAGCCACGCCCATCTGGACCACACCGTCGGCCTGGCCTTCCTGATCGACACCCTCGCGATGGTGGCGCCGGACCGCTCCGTCACCGCCTGCAGCATCGCTCCCGTCATCGACACGCTGCGCATCCACTGCTACAACGACGCGCTGTGGCCGGACTTCACGGCCATTCCCACCCGCGACCACCCCGTGCTCAAGTTTCGCGTACTCCCCGAGGAGAGCGAGGCGCGCGTGGGCGATCTCTGGGCCACCCCGGTGCCGGTGGACCACACCGTGCCCACCACCGGCTTCATCGTGCATGACGGGGAGACGGGCTTCGTCTACTCGGGCGACACCGGCCCGACGACGCGGCTCTGGCAGGTGGCGCGTGAGATGCGCGGGCTCAAGGCGCTCGTGGTGGAAACCGCCTTTCCCGATCGGCTCGACGACCTCGCGCGCGCGTCGGGGCATCTGACCCCGACCAAGCTTCGCCAGGAGATGAAGAAGATGCCCGCCGACCTGCCGATCTGGATCTTCCACGTGAAGCCGCAGCTCTATCAGGAGACGGCGGCGGAGCTCGCGCAGATTGATCCGGAGCGGATTCACATCCTCGAGCAGGGCAAAACCTACACCTTCTAGCGCCGTCCGGCGTTGCTCTACGACTGGGGGGCGTCGAGGAGGCGGGTCAAGTCGTCTCGGAACGGGAAGAGGCTAAATATGCCTCCTGTATGGATAAAACAGACCTTCTGGCCTAGGGCTTTGGGGTCCTTGGCGAGGGTGTCGAGGAGGCCGGCGAAGGCCTTCGCCGTGTAGACGGGATCGAGAACGAGGCCTTCCTCGCGCGCGAGGCGGACCACGGTGGCGAGCTCGGCCTCGCCGACCGCCGCGCGGCCGACCCCCTGATAGCCGTCGAGGAGGTGAATCGACTTGGGCACCTCGATGGCAAAGCCGAAGCGGCGGATCGACTTCGCCATGGTCTGCTCGACATGCGCCCGCACCCTGTCGGCGGGCCAGGCAATGGGAACGCCGACGATCTCGCTGGGAAGTCCGGCCAGCTGCTTGCCCATCAGCAGGCCACCCTGGCTGCCCCCGCTGTAGACCGAGATCACGACGGCGTCGAAGCGCGGAGCCCCGTGGCCGATCTGGCCGGCCAGCTCGACCGCGCACTCGAGATAGCCCAGCGCGCCGACCTCGTTGGATCCGCTCTCCGGGATCACGTAGGGCCGGTGGCCGCGGGCACGCAGGTCGGCGGCCAGCTCCTCGAGCACGGTGTCCACGCGCTCCCACTCGACGTCGGACAGGTAGCGGATCTCGGCACCGAGCAGCCGGTCGAGCAGCAGATTGCCGTCGTAGGCCGCGGGGCGGGTCCCCTTCACCGCGAGCACGGCGTTGAGGCCGAGGCGCGCCGCCACCGCGGCGACCGCCCGGCAACAGTTGGACTGCAGCGTGCCGCAGGTGACGAGGGTGTCGGCGCGCTGCTGGAGCGCTTCGCCCACCAGGAACTCGAGCTTCCGGACCTTGTTGCCAGACTCGAGGAGGCCGGTCAGGTCGTCGCGCTTCACGAAGAGCTCCACGCCCAGGCGGCGCGAGACCCGCTCGAGCTTCATGATGGGCGTCGGCGCGAGCGCGAGCGGGAGGCGAGGCGGCACCGACATGAAATGATCCTAGCACGCGCCTTCGCTTGTTCTCAGCGTTGGCAGCCGGGGCACCAGTAAGTGGATCGGCCCCGAAGGGTCTCCAGCCCGATGCGCGTGCCGCAGCGGGGGCACGGTTTGCGGGCGCGGTGGTGCACGCGGAGGAAGTCTCGCTTGGGCTCGCCATGAAGGGCCCCGGCGCGCACCCGCTCGCGCAGCGCGGCGGTGGCGGCGGCCAGCGTGACCGCGGTGGCGGCGTGAATGCGCGCGATCTCCTCCGCGGCCATGAGCGACGCGGTACGACGCGGCCTGACCGCGGCCTCCCAGAGTATTTCGTCCGCATAGGCATTGCCCAGGCCCGCGATGAGCCGCTGATCGCAGAGGACGGTCTTGATGGGCCAGAGCTTGTTCCGCGCGCACAGCGCTTGGAGGGCGGCGGGCGTGAACGCGGGATCGAGGGGATCGAGGCCGCCGCGCTCCCGCCGGTCGAGGCCGGCCCACATCTTGGCCTCGCCCGGCTTGAGAAGGTCGAAGCTCTCGTCCGAGAAGACGAGGCGGGCACCGTCCTCGCGGGCGAGGGTGAGCACCGGCTGGGGCGGCCGGGCCGTATCCGCCGTCTCGAGCCAGTACGGCGCGCCGGCGAGCATGAGGTGCACGTCCAGGCGGTGACCGCCGTCCAGCGCGAAGGCGAGCGTCTTCCCCCGCCGCGTCACGGTGGCGACGCGGCGGTCGCGCGCCGCGGCCACGAGCTCCTCGGCGGACACGCCGCGGAGCACGCGAGCCTCGTGCACCACCACCGCGGCGAGGCGCTGGCCGGCGAGACGCGGGGTGAGGACCTCCGCGTAGACAGTAAGCTCAGGCAGCTCCGCCACGACCGCGCGTCACCTGTTCCCCCCGTTCAGCCGGCGTGCTCCTTCTCGCGGCCGTCGTCGGGCATCGAAGTCCTCCCGGGAGCGAACTGTTGCGCGGGCCCGAGGGATTGTCAATAATGGCGGCCGGCGCCCGCGCGCGTCCGACCCCCGAGTGACCTTCCCCCGCGAGACGCTGGCGAACGGCCGCCTCTGGCTCGCCTTCGCGAGCATGCTCTTCGTGTCCGGCATCACCAACGTCTTCCCCGTCTTCTTCCCCGCCCTGCTCGCGGAGTTCGGCGGGTCGCGCGGCGCCACCGCTCTCACGGTCTCGCTCTGCTGGGTGGGCGGGGCCATCCTCGGCCCCGTCGCGGGCTTCCTGGTAGCGCGGGGAAACCCGCGCGCGGTATCCGTGGCCGGCCTCGCCGCCGCGGCCGCGGGCATGCTGCTCGGCACCGTCACGCCCACGCTGCCCCTCTTCATCGCCGCCGTCGGCATCGGCGGCGGAATCGGCGTGGGCCTCACCGGCATCGCCACTCAGGCCTCCCTGCTCGCCGACGTCTATGTCCGCCGCCGCGGGGTCGCCATGGGCATCGCCTTCTCGGGGTCGATGGCGGCCTACGCGATCGCGCCGCTCGTGCACGCGACCATCGAGCACGCAGGGTGGCGGGTCGCCCTCGGCGCCTACGGGGGAGCGGTCTGCCTCCTCGTCCCGCTGGCCTGGCACATCCTGCCCAGCCGGCTTGGCAGCGCGCCCGCCCTGGGCGCGCGGCGCGACGGGGCGCTCGGCCCGTCCATCGTTGACATCATCGCGTCGGCGCCCTTCGTCATGCTGTTCATCGGATTCACGACCCCGCCCCTGTTCGGCTATCTCGCGACCACGCAGCATGCCCTCTACTTCCCCGCGCGAGGGCTCAGCGCGGAGGAAGCCTCGCTCATGCTCGCCGCGGGGGGCGTTCTCTCCGCGAGCGGGCGGACGCTCGCCGGCGTGGCCGCCGACCGGCTCGGCGCACCCGTCACCGGCTTCCTCTCCTTCGGCCTCTCCCTCACTGGGATGGCCTGCCTCTTCACCTTCGAAGCGTGGCCGCTGCGCCTCGTGGCCTACGCCTATGTGCTCTTCCTCTTCCTGCCGCTGGGGAGCCGCGCCACCATCTTCTCGGTGCTGGTGAGCCGGATCACACCGCCAGCGCACTACGGCGTCATCTTCGGGATACTGGGGATCGGCAATAACCTGGGCGCGGCCGCGGGCCCGTGGCTATCGGGCGTGCTCTACGACCGGACGGGCTCCTACCTGGTCATCTACATCTTGGCGGCAGCGGTGGGCCTGATCGGTCTCGCGACCCTCGCCGCCTTCGTGATGATGACTTACGGCGCTCGGCGGCCCCAATAGTCGGGTGACGGTCGCGGTCACCCCACCTCATGAAGGTCGTCGCTTGCGACGACCGTAGATCAAATATCCCCGAGCGGAGCGAGGGCCCGTCGCCCAACGCAGACGCGCATGATCGCTGATCTTCGATCAGCCTACTTTTGTGATCAGCCCCGCGTACTGATCGACGAGGGGGAGCACGGTGTCGCGAGGGGCGGGAGGCAGGGCGAAGATGGCGCGCGCGACGCCGGCATCCCGCAGCGCGGCGAGGCGCGCCTCGTCGGGACGGGCGCCGAAGAGCGACACGGTGACGGTGGCGGGGTCGCGTCCGACCTTCTCGGCGCGCGCCTTGAGATCGGCGATCCCCTCGGCGATGGGCTCGCGGCTGGCGATCGGCAGCCAGTGGCCGTCGAACTCGGCCGCGCGCTGCCGCGCGTGAGGCCCGGCGCCGCCCATGAAGATGGGCGGGTACGGCTTCTGCACCGGCTTGGGATAGGACCAGATCTTGTCGAAGTTGACGTGCGTGCCGTGGAACTCGGCCTCGTCGCGCGTCCAGATCTCCTTCATCGCCGCGATGCGCTCACGCAGCACCTTCCATCGGCTCGTGAACTCCATGTTATGGTTCTCCATCTCTTCCTGGTTCCACCCGCCGCCCACGCCGAAGAGGAGACGGCCGCGCGAGATCCAGTCGAGGCTGGCGACTTCCTTGGCGAGCGTGATGGGATCGCGCTCGATGACGAGGCAGATGCCGGTGCCGAGCCGGAGCCGGCTGGTCACCGCCGCCGCCGCTCCCAGGGCCACGAAGGGATCCAGCGTGTGCCAGTACTCCTTGGGGAGCGGCGTGCCGCCGGGAAACGGTGTCTTCCGGCTCGCCGGGATGTGGGTGTGCTCGGGCACCCAGAACGACTCGAAGCCGCGCTCTTCGAGGGCGCGGGCGAGCTCGTCAGGGCGGATCGCGTAGTCGGTCGCGAACATGAAGCAGCCGTATTTCATGGTCGAGCCTCAGCGCGGGGTGCGGGCCAGGTAGCTCGCGAGCGCGGCGGATTCCCGGCCCTGGAAACGGACCGCCACCTGCTGCTGCTCGAGGTACTGGTCGAGCGTCTTCCCGCCCAGCACGATGCCGCGCGACGTGAAGAAGTCCTTCACCTCGCGCTCCCACTCGGGGCTGATCAGCGCGATGATTCCTTCGTACATCCGCCGGTACGCGCTCCCCGGATACTGCCGGGCCATGGTCTCCCAGTGCGTCTTGACGAACTCCCACGCGAGGCCGCGGGAGTAGACACCGCCGAGCAGCGCCCGTACCAGGAAGGGCGCGTCCTGGCTCCGCACCTCGCCGTTGATGGTGCGCTCGAGCGTCTGCGTGATGAGGGCGGGATCGCGGAACGCGGCGAGGGCGAACAGATAGCGCTGCTCCTCTTGCGGCGTTTTCGCGCTCCGGAACCGCTGGAGGAAGTCCGCGTACTCGGCCTCGCCTCCCACGGAGGCGATGATGCCGATCACCGCGGGCAGGATGTTCGGATCCCCCACCCCCTCGTGCTCCCGGTGCCGCGCATAGAAGGCGCGCGCCTGCGCTTGGGTCTCCTCATCGTTGCCGAGGACACCGAGCACGCGAATCAGATCACCGCGGAGCTGGCGGATCAGCTCGCCCTCCCCCGCTTCCGCCTCCCAGCCCAGGCGGGCGGCGGCCGCCCCGACGCGGTGCCGGACGAAGGTCTCCAGGCCGGGGCGCGCGGACTCGGCGATGACGCGATTGATGAACGCGAACGATCCGGCGAGGGCGGCCCACACGTTGCGGTCCGTCTCGTCGCGGAAGCGGCCGGTGAGGTCGAGGTAGTCCACCGCGAGCACCACGCCCGCCTGGCTCAGCGCGAAGGTGTCGCTCACCACGTTGAAGCGCTCGATGGGCGCGACCTTGGCCACGGAGCGCGCCAGCTTCTTGAGCATGGCGGGGGCATAGCCCACGCGGTAGAAGCCCTGGCCGCCCGCGTTGGCGATCGCCCACTCGGGCGCGGCGGGAAGGATTACTTGCGCGTCGGGACCGGTGAGGAGCAGGCGCTTGTCCACCCAGCCGCCCTTGACAGCGGCGCGCAGGGCGATGGGCACATGCCACGGCTCGGGCTCGCCGCCCGTGTCCGCGTCCGCGCCCAGCAACAGGAAGCGTCGCTGCGAGAGCTTCACCCCCGTCCCGTCGGGCTCCACCATGAGGAGGGGGTAGCCGGCGCGGAAGATCCAGCCATTCATCACCTCGGGAATGGGCTGACCGGAGGCGGCCCCGAGCGCCTTCCAGAGATCCGTGGTGTCGGCATTGCCGTGCTGGTTCTCGCGGAGGTACCGGCGCACGCCCTCCCGGAACACGCCGGGGCCCAGGTACTGCTCGAGCATGCGCAGCACCGCGGCGCCCTTCTCGTAGGTCAGCAGATCGAACATCGCCTCGCACTCGCGGGGCTCGCGCACGGGGAATTCGATGGGCCGGCTCGACAGGAGCCCGTCCACGCCCATGGCCGCCGCCCGGGATACGCCGAAGTTCACCCAGCGCTCCCACTCCGGCTTCCACGCGTCCACCGCGAGCATCTCCATGAAGGTGGCGAAGGCCTCGTTGAGCCAGATGCCGTTCCACCACGTCATGGTCACGAGGTCCCCGAACCACATGTGGGCCAGCTCGTGCGCCACCACGTCGGCGATCCGCTCCAGCTCCGCGTGCGATGCGTCGGGCTCGTCGACGAGCAGCGCGGTCTCGCGGAACGTGATGGCGCCGAGGTTCTCCATCGCCCCCGCCGCGAAGTCGGGGATGGCGAGCAGATCGACCTTGTCGCTCGGATAGGGGAGGCCGTAGTAGCGCTCGAAGAACGCCAGCGAGAACGCCGCGCAGTCGAGCGCGAAGCGGGCGAGGTGGAGCTTCCCCGGCACCGCCCACACGCGCAGCGGCGTGGGCCCCACCATCACCGGCGCCGTCGCCTCCAGCTCGCCGACCACGAAGGCCACGAGATACGTGGACATCTTCATGGACTCGGCGAAGCGTACGGCCTTGCGTCCCTCGCCCGCTGGTTCCTCCGCGACCACCGACGTGTTCGAGATCGCCACGAGCCGCTCGGGCACCACGAGGGTGACGGCGAAGACCGCCTTGCACGCGGGCTCGTCCCAGCACGGGAAGGCCCGGCGCGCGTCGGTGGCCTCGAACTGAGTGGCGGCGATGGTGTGCGTCACCCCCGCGCCGTCCTTGTACGTGCTGCGGTAGAAGCCGTGGAGCTTGTCGTTGAGAGTGCCCGTGAAGGCAAGGGTGAGGTGCCATTCTCCGGGGGTCAGGGGGGAGGGAAAAACAAGCCGTGCCCGTTCCTGCCCCTCGTCGAGCGCGGCCGTTCCCTGCACCACCGTGCCCGCGGCGTCGCGCGCGGCCACCGACTGGATGGCCAGCTCGGCGGCGTTGACCACCACTTCCATCACGGGCTCGCGGACGGCGACCGTCACCGTCTCCTCGCCGGCGAAGGTCGCGCCCTCCAGATCGGGGGTGAGCCGGAGGTCGTACCGGCTCGGCACCACGGACGTCGGCAGGCGATAGTCCATGGCGGATGAGAATACCAGACTCATCCAGGCGACACACTTGACATCTCTTCCGCGCGGAGCCCACACTCCCCAGACGTGCAAACCCTCGCGGAGCGGGTGGCGGTAGTGACGGGCGGCGCCAGCGGGATCGGCCGCGCGCTCTGTCTCGCCTTCGCGCGCGCGGGCGCGGACGTCGTGGTCGCCGACCTCGACGAGGCGGGCATGACGGAGACGGCGGCCGGCGTCGCGAAGGCCGGGCGGCGCGCCCTCACCGTGCGCACCGACGTGAGCCGCCTCGCGGACGTGCGGGTCCTCGCCGACCGCGCCTGGGCGGAGCTCGGCGCCGTCCATGTCCTGTGCAACAACGCGGGCGTCGCTCTCTGGGGCGGGCTCGACACCGCCACCCATCAGGACTGGGAGTGGGCGATCGGCGTGAACCTCTGGGGCGTGATTCACGGCGTGGAGACCTTCGTGCCGCGCATGATCGCCCAGCAGGCGGACGGTCACATCGTCAACACCGCGTCCATGGCCGGCCTCATCGCGTCGGAAGGGCTCGGGGTCTACAACACCACCAAGTACGCGGTGGTCGGGCTGTCCGAGACCCTCCAGAAGGATCTGCGCCGTCACCGCATCGGGGTCTCCGTACTGTGTCCCATGGGCGTCAGCACGCGCATCCGCGAGAGCGCGCGCACCCGTCCCGTCGCCCTCCGCAACTCCGGCGCCGGCGAGCGTAGCCGCGAGGTAGAGCTGATCGGCCGCTACCTCGCCCCCGAGCATGTGGCCGAGCGCGTGCTGCGTGCCATTGTCGCCAACCGTCTCTACGTCATCACCCACTCCGAGGGCCTCGAGCCCCTGCGGCGCCGCTTCGCCCGCATGGAGAAGGCCATCGAGGAGAGCCAATAGTCATGCGTTTCGAGTCAGTGGTCGGCTGGGGCAAGCTGCCGACGGGATGGCGCTACGTCGAGGTCGCAGGCGTGGCGGTGGACACGAAGGACAACGTCTACTGCTTCACGCGGGGCGAGCACCCCGTCATCGTCTTCGACGCGGAGGGCAACTTCCTCCGCTCGTGGGGTGAGGGCCAGATCCGGCGGGCGCACGGGATCTCGCTGGACGCCGAGGGCATGCTCTGGCTCACGGACGACCTGCACCACACCAGTCGCAAGTTCACGCCGGAGGGCAAGCTCCTCCTCACCATCGGCGATCCCGACACGCCGTCGACCCTCCAGGGCGGCAAGCCGTTCAACCGCCCCACCCACGTCGCGGTGTGCCCGAAGACCGGCAACCTCTATCTCTCGGACGGCTATGGCAACTCGCGTGTCCACAAGTACGCGCCCGACGGCAAGCATCTCCTCTCGTGGGGCGAGCCCGGCACTGATCCCGGCCAGTTCAATCTCCCCCACAACATCACCACCGACCGGAATGGCCTCGTCTACGTGGCGGATCGCGAGAACCACCGCGTCCAGATCTTCGACGGCGACGGTCGCTATCAGGGCCAGCTGAACAACCTGCACCGGCCGTGCGGCCTCTATACGGACCGCCGCCAGGGCGATCTCCTCTACGTCGGCGAGCTGGGCTCGGCGATCCCGGTGACCGACAAGACACCGAACATCGGGCCGCGCGTGACCGTCCTCGACGCCAAAGGGGCCCGCGTGGCGCGCTTCGGCGGCCAGTTCGCGGGCGAGAAGCCGGGCGAGTTCACCGCGCCCCACAGCGTCGTCGCGGACTCGCGGGGCAACGTGTACGTCTCCGAGGTCTCCTGGACCGCCAAGGGTAGCCTGGAGAATCCCCCGCGCGAGATCCGCTCCCTCCAGAAGTTCCGCCGCCTCGACTAACCGTCCGTCCGCGGCTGGGAGAGAGCGGGGGCCATTTCTGGGCCCCCGCTGATGGTAGATGGGCGAGGCCGGTTACGCGAAGTGATGCCTCAAAAGCGGCACCCAGGCCTCGAGGGGGCGAGTGATCTTGTCGGGCACCTTCGCGAGATCGTCCCACCGCCGTAGCCGCAGGGCGTCCGCGAGCCAGGGATGCCACCCCAGCCGCGCGGCATCCTCGGCCGCCATCACGCCGCCCTGCAGCGTCATCGTGTAGCGCGAGCCCGGGGTAAGGGCGTCGAGATACGCGGGCTCCACCGCGCATAGGTACCGCTTGGCGTCAGCATGCATGCGCACGAGCCAGCTGACCCGTTCCGGAACCCAGGGCGCGATGAGATCGGCTCCCACGTCGTGGTGGCCCCGCGCTCCCGCGTGGGCACCGAGCTTCTGATCCGTCTTGTCGAAGATCTCTCGGGGGTCCACGGCGAATCGCCCCACGTCGTGCAGGAGGCAGGCGAGCTGGAGGTCCTCGTCCGCCCCCGCGTCCTGCGCTAGCTCCGCGCACTGGAGCGAGTGTGCCAGCTCGGTGACCGGCTCGCCCCCGTAGAGGCGGGCCGCCGAACCGGTGAAGGCCTCGAGCAACCGTTCGGTCATGGACGGGACGGGCATGGGCCGAGTTTACGACGGACACCGCAGCCGAAAAGCTACTTCCACGTGACGCCGATCACCCCTATACTGCGCCTGCGCGCTCCGCTGAGGGGTGCGCGCCATGCCACGGCCGCGCGGGATGCGGCCCAGCCAAAGGAGACGCGCTCATGCCGGTGACGGTCAAGTTGATGGAGAACGGGCCGCTGATCGTGAAAGGTGAGGTCGAAGTGCAGGATGCTCAGGGGAACGTGCTGCCGTCCAAGGGCGAGCAATTCGCCTTGTGCCGCTGCGGCGCGTCCGCCAACAAGCCCTACTGCGACGGCGGCCACAAGAAGATCGAGTTCAAGAGCTAGCTCGACCCGCCCGACTTCCAATCTCCTCCGGACGCACGAGGCGCGACCGCCTCGTGCGTCCGGGAGATACGTGACCCGCATGAGCCACACCTGGACGCTGATCAATCCCGCCACCGAAGAGCCCTACCGCGCCGTTACCGCCATCTCCGAGCCCGAGCTGGCGGCGGCGGTTATCCGCGCCCGTCGTGCCCAGCGCGACTGGCGGCACACCCCGATCGAGACGCGCATCAAGATCGTGGCCGCGATGGTGCCCGCGTTCCGCGCGCAGGCCGACCAGGTGGCGCTGGAGATCACGCGGCAGATGGGCAAGCCCGTCCAGCAGGCCCGCAACGAGATCGCCACCATGATCGACCGCGCGGAGGCCATCTGCCGCCTCGCGGAGTCCGCCCTCGCCGACGAGCCGCTGCCCCCCAAGGACGGCTTCCATCGCTTCATCCGGCACGAGCCGCTGGGCGTGGTGCTCGACATCGCGGCCTGGAACTACCCGCTGCTCATCGCCGTCAACGTGATCGTGCCCGCACTCCTCGCCGGCAACGCGGTGCTCGTGAAGCACGCGCGCCTGACCCCCTTGTGCGCGGACCACTTCGTGAACGCTTTCGTCAAGACCGCACTGCCCGCCGGCCTCATCGCGGCCACGCCGATGGACCACGCGCTCGCGGCCAAGGTGATCCGCTCGGGCCAGGTCGACTACGTCTCGTTCACGGGATCGGTGGAAGGGGGCCGCGAGATCCACGGGCACGTGGCGAGCCGCTTCATCGACGCCGGCCTCGAGTTGGGCGGCAAGGATCCCGCCTATGTGGCGGACGACGCCAACTTCGAGTTCGCGGTGGAGAACCTCGTCGACGGCGCCTTCTACAATGCCGGCCAGAGCTGCTGTGGGATCGAGCGCATCTATGTGGCTCGCCCGCTGTTCGACCGCTTCGTGGAGGCCTACGTCGCGCTGGTCCGGCAGTACCGCATGGGCGACCCCGAGGATCCCGCCACCACGCTCGGGCCGTGCGCCCAGAAGAAGGTCGTCGAGACCGTCCGAGGCCAGGTGGCGCAGGCGCGGGCGGCGGGCGCCCGCGTGCTCACCGGTGGCACGCCGTGGAGCGGCCGCGGGTTCTACTGCGAGCCCACCGTCCTCGTCGACGTCAACCACGGCATGTCCGTGATGTGGGAGGAAAGCTTCGGCCCGGTCATCGGCCTCATGCCCGTGGCCGACGACGCGGAAGCGGTGCGCCTGATGAACGATAGCCCCTATGGCCTTACCGCGTCGGTATGGACGGAAGACGCCGGGCGCGCGGAGCGCCTGATGGACCAGCTCGACGCCGGCACCGTCTACGCCAACCGCTGCGACTACCTCGATCCCCTCCTGCCCTGGGTGGGAGTCAAGGACAGCGGGAAGGGCTGCTCGCTGTCACATCTCGGATTTCGCCACCTCACCCGCCCCAAGAGCTTTCACCTGCGCACCCGCACCGCCTGACGCGCGACCGCGTCACGGATCGGGCAGGTCCTCCGTCGGGATGCGGCCGGCGATCTCGAACTGGCCGCCGCCGCGCGGCGTCACCACGAGCATCTCGCCCTCGGCCACCGCCACGCCCGTCACCGCGCGGATGGTGAACTGATGCGTGACGAGAATGAGGTTGCCGCCGACAGGCCGCGCGCCGGCGATGGCGCGGATCTGCGCGGTCCGCTCGGCCTGTATCTCCGGCTCTCGGATGGCGGACTGGAGGGGCAGCCACACCTCCGCGCTCCCGAAGCCCAGCTGCGCCGTCTCGAGGCAGCGGCAATACTCGCTCGACAACACCTTGCCGACGGGAATGCCGCGGGTCCGGAAGACCTCGTTGATGCGTCGCGCGTCGGCCCGCCCCTCGTCGGTGAGATTCCGCTGGCGCGCGCAGTCCGACAGCGGGGCGCCCACCTGGTCCCGCTGGCTCATGTCGGTGGCGGCGTGCCGGACGAGCACGACCTGTCCGCCTCCCCGCAACAGATTCCAGAGAGTGTCGTCCGCGGCCGGCGCGGGAGGGGGCGCCGCGAGCAGGACGAGGAACGCCAGCGCGAGGCGTCGCATGGTCTGAGCATACGACGACCAATCGCGTCCGGCTATCGCGGCAAGGGACGGAGGAGCAGCCGGGCCCCCGCCACCAGCGCGGCGAGCCCGATGAGTGCCACGAATCCGCGGGCGGCGCGCTCCCCGAGAAGGCCGCTGAGGACAGGCCCCAGGAAGATGGCGGCATCCGTGCCGACGCGGTAAAGGGCGGTGCGCCAGGCCAGACTCTGCGCGCCGCCGTGCTCGCGCGCGATGCCGAGCGGCAGCATCCACCCCGCGAGGCCGAGGCCGAAGCAGGCGCAGCCGGCGACGAAGAGCGGGTAGGTGCCGAGCCCGGTGCCGATGGCGCCGAGGCCGAGCACGAGCGTGAGGGCGGCGAGCACAGGCACGCGGCCCACGCGATCGGCGAGGCGACCGGTGGGGAGCAGCACGACGAGATCGACGACCTGCGCCAGCCCCAGGAGGAGCGAGATCCCGCCACGGTCGAGCCCGAACTCGCGGGTGCCGCGCAGCGGGATGAGGAACTGGCTCACCGACGACCAGGCAAAAGCCAGGGTGACGCCCACCGCGAGCATCAGCCAGAACACGCGGGCGCCGGGCGCCGCCGATGGTCCCGTCGACGACCGCGCGTCGACCACTTCCCGCGGAGGCGGTGTCGGCGGAAAGCGGCGCAGAAGCGCGCGACCCACCAGGGCGCTCACGAGAAGCGGCGAGGACGCGACCGCGAGCGAGAGGCTCCAGGGCCACGCGCGGGGTAGAAGGCCTACCACGAGGAGCCCGCCGAGAATGCCGAGCATGCCGGAGAACTCGAAGGTGTTCAGGCGGAAGGAGGCGTCGGCGCCCGTGTCGTCCTGCAGGATGGCGGTGAGGCCGCCGACCATGAGGAGGGTGTGGCCGATGCCCATGAGGGCGCGCCCGAGAACGAGGAGGCCGAAGGTGCCGCCGGCCGTGAGGCAGACGAGCCCGAAGGCGAGGAAAGCGGGCGAGAGCACCAGGCTCAGCGCGACGTGGCGGCCCGCGAGCAGGCCCGCGGGCATGGCGCCCGCCATGCGGGCGAAGCCGAAGGCGCCGGCGACGACACCCAGCTGCCAGTCGGCCAAGCCACGCGTGCGCGCGATCTCCGGGAGCACGGGGCCGAAGGCGCCCACCAGGAACGTGTTACCGAAGATCACCAGGCAGAGCAGCGTGGTGCCGCTCAGGGCGTGAATGGGCGCGCGTCTCCGAAGGGGTAGAACGGGGGCATGTCCGCGCTGGGCCGCATGGTGAAGCGGGGCCGCCGCTTCTCCAGAAAGGACGTCACCCCCTCTCGGGCATCGGGGGAGCGGCCCATGTACTCCATGGCGCCCGAGTCGAGCCGATGGGCGGCCATGGGGTGATCGGCGCCGAGCAGCGTCCACATCATCTGCCGCGCCAGCGCCACCGACACCCCGGAAGTGTTCTCGACGATCTCGAGCGTGAGGGCGCGGGCGGCGGGCAGGAGCGCGTCGGGCTCGACCACGCGGCTCACCAGCCCGCCCGCGAGCGCCTCGCCGGCGGAAAAGACGCGGCCCGAGTATACCCACTCCGCGGCCTGGCTGATGCCGACGACGCGGGGCAGGAACCAGGTGCTGCACGCCTCCGGCACCACCCCGCGCCGGCTGAACACGAAGCCCACCCGCGCCGCCGACGAGGCGATGCGGATGTCCATGGGGAGAGTCATGGTGGCGCCGAAGCCGACAGCGGGGCCGTTGATGGCCGCGAACACGGGCTTCTTGAGCGCGTACACGCGGAGGGCGAAGCGCCCCCCGCCGTCACGGTGTGGCTCACCCGGCTGGCTGTCACCCCGAGCGTCTCGATCAAAGGTCCGGGCGCCCGCGGAGAGGTCGGCCCCCGCGCAGAAGGCGCGGCCCGCCCCGGTCACGATGACCGCCCGTTACCGCGTCGTCGGCGTCGCCGCGGTCGAAGGCCTCCAGCAGCTCGTCGAGCATCACGGGGGTGAGCGCGTTGAGCTTGGCGGGACGGTTCAGGGTGAGGGTGAGGACCCCGTCCTCCACCTCGTAGAGGATCTCCGTGAAGGCCACGCTCAGCCGCCCGTCCGCTCGGCGTCCGGCTCGCCGCCGTCCGTCCCCTCCTCGTCCTCCTCGGCTGCCTTGATCTTCCGGAACACCGTCTTGGGATCGATGCCGAGCAGCTTGGCGGTCAGCGTCTTGTTGCCGCGAGTCATCCGCAGGGTTTCTTCAAGCATCCGCTGCTCGACTTCGGCGAGCGGCGTCCCCACCCGGATCCGGAGCACGCCCTCCGCGCCTCCCCCCTCGCCGGTGCTCTCCCCGTGCGCCGGGCGTTCGAGGACGATGGCGCGGGCGGTGACCTTGTCGGGAAGGTCTCCGACCTCCACCGTCTGGCCGCGCGCGAGCACCACCGCGCGCTCCACCACGTTCTCCAGCTCGCGCACGTTGCCGGGCCACGTGTAGCTCTCGAAGCAGCGAATGGCGTCCTCGGAGAACCCCACGAGCGCGCGGTTGTTCTTGGCGGCGTAGATGCGGAGGAAGTGCTGGGCGAGCACGGCGATGTCCTCGCGGCGCTCGCGCAGCGGCGGCGCGGTGATGGTGATCACGTTCAGGCGGTAGAAGAGGTCCTCGCGGAACCGCTTCTCCTTCACGAGCGCGGCGAGATCCTGATTGCTCGCGGCCACGATGCGCACGTCCACCTTGCTCGTCCGGGTGCCGCCGAGCCGCTCGAACTCGCCCTCCTGGAGCACGCGGAGGATCTTGGGCTGGGTGACCGGCGAGAGGTCGGCGACCTCGTCGAGGAAGAGCGTGCCCCCGTCGGCCAGCTCGAAGCGGCCTTCCTTCCGGGCCGCCGCGCCCGTGAACGCGCCCTTCTCGTAACCGAACAGCTCGGACTCGAGCAGGGTCTCTGGCAACGCCGCGCAGTTCACCGCGACGAAGGGGCCGTTGCGGCGCGGCGAGCGGTCGTGGACTTCGCGCGCGAGGAGCTCCTTGCCCGTCCCGCTCTCGCCGTGGATGAGGACGGTGGCCGAGCTGCTGGCCACCTGCTCGACGAGCCGTATCGTGGCTCGCCACTGCGGGCTCACGCCGATCGCGTTGCCGTGGGCGAGAAGGTCGTCGAGGCGGCGCTGCAGCGCGCGGTTCTCCGCAATCAGCTCCCTCCGCTCGAGCGCCTTGCGGATGACCCGAATGAGCTGGGCTCGCTGGAACGGCTTCGTGAGGAAGTCCGCCGCTCCGTCCTTCATCGCCGCCACCGCCTCCTCGACGGTGCCGAAGGCGGTGAGCATGATCACATCCACGTCCGGGTGGGCCGTCTTCACCTCCCGTAGTAGCTCCAGGCCCGTAAGTCCCGGCATTCTAAGGTCGGAAAGGAGCAGGTCCACACCGCCCTGGCGCAGGCGTTCCGCGGCGGCCTGGCCGTCGGGCGCCAGGACCACCTGGTAGCCTTCGCGGGCGAGGATGCGCTCCAGGCTCTGGCGAACCGCGGGGTCGTCATCGGCCACGAGAAGGACGGGCGTCTCAGGCATGCTCCGGCCTCTTGATGGGGAGGGTGATGTAGAAGGTAGCACCGGCGCCGGGCTGGCTCGTCCAGCGCACCTGGCCGCCGTGCCCCTCCGCGATCTGGCGGGTGATCGACAGCCCGAGCCCCGAGCCCTGCGGCTTGGTGGTGAAGAACTGCTCGAAGAGCCGCCCGCCGACCTCCTCGCTGAAGCCCGGGCCGGTGTCGCTCACCCCGATCTCGACGGCGGCGTCGAGGCGCCGGGTGGTGATGCTCAGCGCGCCGCCCTGCGACAGCGCCTCCAGCCCGTTCTTGATCAGGTTGAGCACGGCCTGGCGGAGAAGCGAGCGGTCGATGGCCATGGCGGGAACCGCGGGGTCCGTCTCGAGATGCACGGTGATGCCCTGACGGGCGGCCAGGGGCCGGATGAACTCGGTCACCGCCGTCACCACCTCGTTCACCGAGTCTTCCTCGAACTGCGGCCGTGGAAAGCGCGCGAAGGCCAGGTATTCCTCGGTGAGGGCGTCGAGGGCGCCCACCTGATCGCGAATCGCGCCCACCAGGCTCTTGGCTTCCACCATCTCCGCCTCGGCGCGCTCTCCCACGATGTCGCCCAGCATCTCGGCGTTGAGGCCGATGGCGGCGATGGGGTTACGCACCTCGTGAGCGACTTTGAGGGACAGCCGACCCACGGTGGCCATGCGTTCGGCGACAACTAGCTCCTGCTGGACGGCCTGGAGGCGGGTGAGGGTCCCGGTGAGCTCGGCGTTCAGCCGCTCCACCTCGGTGCGGCCCCGCCGCTCGCGCTCGGCCACGTGGGAGAGGGCGAAGGCGGGCAGGCCGACCAGGGCCATGAGGATGACCACCGCCGTCCACGTCGCCGGCGGGGGCGCCAGCCAGCACGCCAGCCAGAAGATGAGCCCCGTCACGAGCGTGATGACGAGCCCGATGGCGCGGCCGAAGTAGTAGGCGTTGATGGCGACGAGGGGAAAGAACAGGAGGTAGTAGAGACTCTCGCCGCCGCCGGTCAGATAGAGCAGCGCGAACACCACGAGAAGGTCCACCGCGAGCGCCCCGCTGAAGATGAAGCGGGTGGCCCGCGGCTTCACGGTGACGAGGGCAAGGACGCACGCCTTGTAGGCGGCGAACCACACCACCAGGGAGAACAGGTCGAAGCGGTAGCGGGGACGGAGGGGCGCCAGGCCCAGGGTGGCGAGGCCCCCCACCATGACGACGGCAAGCAGGAAGGCGAACACGCGCTCGTCGCGCTCGAGCAAGCGGACGACCGCGGACCATGGCCGGCGCGAGATGCGGATCATGTCATCGCTCCGCCGACCATGATAGCGCGGCCGGCCGTCATGTGCGGCTGCCGCCCGCAGCCGGGGCGGGGGCGCGCTCGAGCGCCGCCTCCTCGCGCCGGAGCATCGGGACGGCGAGCAGCGGCACCAGGCCGAGCAGGGTCACGGTGATCATGAGGCGACCGAGGTTGTCGTAGCTCGTCTGGGTCACCCCGTAGGCGGTGTTGAGGTAGCGGGTGAAGACCTCGCTCGCCGACAGCGCGAGGTTCATCAGCGAGGCCATGATGGCGAACATGGTCGCCTCGGCGCCCCGGGGCGCGGTCTTGGCGATGAGCACGAGCATGGGGACCATGGCGAGCTGGCCGAGCGGCGCGGAGATGGTGGTATCGATGAAGGCAAAGGCGCGGGGCGACAGCCCTACCCACTCGTTCACGCCATAGAAGAGGCCGATGGTGGGCAGCGACAGCACGATGCCGGCCACGCTGACCCAGGCGATGGTGAAGCTCACCGGCCGGCTGGTGATGGCCTTCCGGAACACGATCAGGCCGGCCAGGCTCAGGATCGAGCTGACCTGGGCGAGCAGCCCGAGGAAGCGCTGGTCGAACTTCAGCACGTCGATGGCCCAGTAGCTGTACCCCTGCCCGACGCCGGGGACGGCGCGAAACAGGAAGATCACGAACGCGGAGACGGCGACGGCCCGCGAAAGCCCGATGCGCCGGAGCAGCATGACGATCAGCACGGCGGACACGACCAGCACGATCTCCTGCCCGAAGGGTACGTCGAACGCCTCGACCGCGACGCCGAACACGCCGTAGGCCAGGCCGGCGACGAGAATGACCTGGGCGCGGCCGCCGCCCAGGGGCCCCGCCTCCACCGCGGCCGGCGTCGCCGCCGCGCGGGCGGCCGGGCGGATGAAGAGCGAGCCCACGAGCACCATCGCGGGCAGGAGCGCGGCGAGCGCGAACACCGAGCGCGGGCCCAGGGCGCCCGCGAGCACGCCGCTCAGGTAGCCGACGCTGATGACGCCACTCAGCAGCGCGATCCGCCCCAGGGTCTGGATCTGCGCCGTCTCCTTGTCGTCCCGGGCGATCTCGACGGACAGGCCGTCCGCGACCACGTCCTGGATCACGAAGCCCACCGCAATGAGCACGGTGATCGCCAGGTACATGCCCTTCCCGGCCACGGTGGTCGCGAGCACGATGTAGCCCGCGAGGGCAGCGAGCGCGCCGAGCACCAGATAGGCCCGACGGCGGCTCCCGAAGATCGGATACGCATCGGAGGCGACGCCGACGACCATCTTCATGCTCCACGGCAGCCCCACCCAGAACGCGATCTGCGCCGCCTCCGCCGGCGTCAGGCCGAGCGCCTCCTTCTGGAAGAACAGCGTGGCGACGCCGGTGATGCCGCTGGCGCCCCAGGCGAAGTAGGTCAGAAGGACGGGGAAGTAGGCGGGACGGATGGTGCCGAGCAGGCGCTGGACCACGCCGGTCGGCGCCTCGGGCGGCGCCGCCGCGGTCACCGCGGAGTCGGGCATGGCTACAGTCTATCGCACGCGGGGCCCCGATCTTGACGCAGTACGTCCGCGCCGGGTAGGGTCTCCGGCATGGCCTTCGCCGGCGCCGGCGTGCTCGCCATCTGGAACGACATCGCTCCCGGCGGCGACGCCGAGTTCGACCACTGGCAGACCAGCGAGCACATTCCCGAGCGCGTCGGCGTGCCGGGCTTTCTCCGCGGCCGCCGCTACACCGCCCTCACGGGCAGCCCGAGGTACTTCACGCTGTACGAGACGGAATCCGTCGCCACCCTGCAGAGCGCCGCGTACCTGGCCCGGCTCAACGCGCCGACGCCGTGGACGACGAAGTGCATCCAGCTGTTCCGCAACAATCGCCGCACCGCCTGCCGGACCACCCTGTCCCTGGGCGTCGGCACCGGGGGAGCCATCGCGACCCTCGAGCTGGGTCCCCTGACCGACAAGGAGACCTCGCTTCGCGCCTGGCTCACCGGTACCGCCCTGCCCGCCGTCGTGCGCCGGCCCGGCATCGTGGGCGCGCATCTCTGCGAGGCCGACGTGGAGATGACGGTCGTACGGACCGCCGAGAAGACGCTGCTCGAGAAGCCGGATACTCTCGCGCGCTGGGTGGTGATAGTGGAAGGGCTCCGCGGGGACATTGTCGAACGCGCGTGCCGGAGCCTGCTCGACGCCGAGCACCTGACCCGTCATGGCGCCGCGCCCGATCTCTCGCTCGCCGTCTACCGCCTCGTCTACTCGCTCGCCCGGTGAGCGGCCGTCACCACCGAGTCAGTCGAGCGCGGGCCGGCGGCGATGCCACTCCGTCGCCTGCTCGTAGGCGTGGCCGGCGGCGAGCACCGTCGCCTCGTCGAAGGGCCGGCCCACGAGCTGGGCTCCGATGGGAAGACCGTCGTCCGAGAACCCGCAGGGCAGCGCGAGCACGGGCAGGCCGAGGCCGTTCCAAGGGCGGGTGAGGCGTGAAAAGCGCCCCATGCGCGCGGCGATGGCCTCGCCGTCGCCCGCGGTGACCTCCGCGAGCGCCGGCGCCGGCGTGGGCGTAACGGGCGCTAGCACGAGATCGGCCTCGGCAAAGACCTCGTCGATGAACTCGCGTGCCAGCCGCGCGCGCAGCCGCAGCGCCTGGAGATAGTCGTGGGCGGTGACGCGCTCGCCCACCTCGAGCCGCGCGCGTACCGTCGGCTGCAGCTCGTGCGGCCGTTCGCGGAGAATGCGCGTGTGCACCACCGCGCTCTCGGCGCGCGCGACGATCCCGCTGACGTCGTGGATCACCTGCGGATCGGGCAGGCGCACGGACGCCACCCGCGCGCCCAAACGCTCGAGCACGCCGCCCATATCCGACACCGCGCGTGCCACCGCCGGGGCCACCCCGTCGAAGTAATAGTTGTCGGCCAGCGCCACGCGAAGGGCGCCGATGGGCCGCTCCAGCCCGGCGAGATAGGCGGCGACGGGACGGGCGCTGGCGGTGGCGTCTTCCGGGTCCGCGCCGGCAATCACCTCGAGGAGCAGCGCGACGTCACGGACCGTGCGCCCCATGGGACCGATGTGGTCCATGGACCATGACAGCGCCATGCCGCCCGCGCGACTCACACGCCCGTAGGTGGGCTTGAGCCCGACGATGCCGCAGCACGCCGCCGGGAGCCGGATGGAGCCCCCGGTGTCGGTGCCGAGCGCGCCGAGGGCCAGCCCCCCCGCCACCGCCGCGCCGGAGCCGCTCGAGGAGCCGCCGGACACGTGACCGAGGCGCCAGGGGTTCTGCACGTCGCCGTGGTGGGCGTTGTCCCCATACGGGCCCATCGCGAGCTCGGCCATGTTGAGCTTGCCGAGCGTGATCGCCCCCGCCTCCGCCAGGCGGGTCACTGCGGTGGCGTCGCGCTCGGCGACGAAGTACTCGGCGGTCTTGGTGCCGCAGGAGGTCGGCAGCGGGGCGATGCGGAAGAGATCCTTGTGAGCGAGAGGGACGCCGTGCAACGGCCCGTGCCAGCGCCCCGCCATGCCGTCCCGCTCGAGAGCGCGGGCGCGGGCGAGGGCGCCCGCCGCGTCGACGCTGATGAAGGCGCGGAGGCGCCCGTCCAGCCGCTCGATCCGGCCGAGCAGATCCCGCGTTGCCTCCACCGGCGAAATCCGACGGGCGCGGATGGCGGCCGCGAGGGTGGTGATCGTCCAGTCGTCGGTCATGCGCTCCCCTTCCCGCCCGCATCGGCAGGCGCGCCGGCTTCGAGAGCGGCGACGAAGCGCGACGGCTCCTCGGCCAGCGCGAGATCGGACTCGGCGCGCTCGATCAGGGCCGCCATGCCCGCGGCCTCGGCGCGCGCGGGGTCGGGCGCGGCGGTCATGGGTTGGCGTCCACGTACACATCTCCCGCGATCCAGTCCATGGCCCCGAACCCTCCCACGAAGTAGGCGCCGCGCACTTCGAGGCGCCAGAAGGCGAAGTCCGCGAAGTCCACCCACGTCGCCGCGCTCGGATGGCGCTCCAGGTATCGCGCCCGATGAGCCGCCGCTTCATCTGCAGGAACGCGGCGCGCCTCGCCCAGCAGGGTCACCCGCGCGGCGGCGAGAGAATCCTCGGTGGCCTCCGCGGGCGCGACGAGCAGGCTGGCGCGCGGGTCGGCCTCGAGATTCTTCGTGTGCAGCGCGAGCGCGCTGATGAGGAACACGGGCCGCCCCCGCTCGTCAGGCGCGTAGGGCGCCACGGAGCCGAACGGATAGCCGGGCTGCTGCCGCGAATGCGTGGCCAGCGCGCCGGTCCGGGCGCGCTGCACGAGCGCGCGCGCCCGGGTCGCGAACGAAGGGTCGGAGGGCCGGCTCATGGTCCGGTCCCGACTCTACCACCGGCCTCGGCGAGACGGTCGGCGAGGGCTCGCGCGCTCGGGACCACCACCACGGTGAGGGGGGCCTGCCGGTTGCGCAGCGTGAGCTCGTGACGGGTCAGGTCGTCCACTGCCACGCGCGCCCGCGCCGCGACCTCCTCCGAGATCACGAGCTCACAGCCGTAGTCCTTGGTCAGGGCCTCGAGCCGGGCAGCGACGTGGACGGTGTCGCCCACGGCGGTGAGATAGACGGCCTGACCGTAGCCCATCCCGCCGACCACCGCTGGTCCCACGTGTATCCCGATGCCCAACCGGAGCGGCCCCTCCAGCTCCTCGCCCAGGGCCTCGCTCAGGTCGAGCACCCGCGCCACCATCGCCCCGGCGGCCTCGAGCGCCTGCCGACACCCGGTGTCGCCGCCCCGCTCCACGCCGAACAGGGCCATCACCCCGTCGCCGGTGAACTGGTTGACGAGGCCGCCGGCGTCCGCGATGGCGCTGCCCACCGCCTCGAAGTATCGGTTGAGTAAGAACACGACGTCATAGGGCAGCTTCTTCTCGGCGAGCCGGGTGAATCCCCGCAGGTCGGCGAAGAGCACCGCGATCTCGCGCTCGCGGCCGTGACGAGCGCCCACCTGCAGCGCGGTGTCGCGCGGCGCCAGCGTGGCCGGGAGCAGCGGCACCACCCGGATGTCGCGGGTGGGACGGAGCTGACAGGCGAGCCTGACGTTGGCGGGCGCGCCGATGCGGTCCAGCACGCGCCGCTCGTCGGCAGTGGGCGCAGCCAGGTGGCGGATGTCGCCCAGCACGCGGATCCGGCACGTGGAGCAGCGACCCCGCCCGCCGCACACCGAGGCGTGCGGCACGCGCGCGAAGCGGCTGGCCTCGAGCACCGACCAGCCCTGCGGCACCACCGCGTCGCGGCGCTCGGGGTAGCCGACGCGGATCGTGCCGCGCCGCCGCCCGAGGCGCGCGCGGACGCCGCGGGCGGCGAGCACCCCCACCAGCGCCACGCCGTAGGTGGCGAGCATCACGCGCAGCGCCCGCGCCGGCGCCCCGCGCTGCTTCGGCGTCAGGGGCGCCGGCGTGCGCATGAGCCCCTGCGCGAAGCCAGGGGTGGCCCGAGCGAGCGCCGCCACCTCGCGCGCCCCCGCCGCGAAGCCGAGCAACGCGAGCACGGGCACGAGGAGGGCGAGCGCGAACAGGCCCTGCGCGAGCCGGCCGTACCAGCGCCGGAAGCGCAGCCAGAAGTGCAGCCCCATGCACCCGTGCGTCCAGGCGATCAGCAGGAGGCCGACTTGCCGCAGTCCGGCCAGGGGATCCACCACCCAGAAGAACAGCAGCGGCCGCGCGTACGAGGGCGAGGTCCCGAGCAGCTCGTCGGTGAGGCGCGTCCCCACGATATGCCACAGGAGCAAGACGGGGATGGACAGGCCGAACACGAGCTGCAGCGCCTCCCACGCCGGCATGCGAAGGGTGCGCCGGCGATAGAGCGCCCACAGGCCGAGGGCCAGATGGGTGACGAAGGCGCCGTAGAGCGCGAGGGACGCCGGGATCGTCCGCCAGAACGTCAACATCCACGCGAGCCCCGTTTCCATCGCCTCGTACGAGATCAGTCCGAGGGCATGGTTGACGAGGTGGAGCGAGACGTAGCTGAAGAGAATCAGCCCCGCCCAGAGGCGCAGCGTCCTGACGAGCGGCGCCCCCGCGAGGCCCGACGGCATCGAGCGCGGTGGCCCCTAGAGCGGGCTCTGGCCGGAGACCTTGTCCAGGAAGCGCAGCAGGACCCGGTTGAACTCCTCCGGCTGCTCGAGATTCGAGAGGTGTGAGGCCGAGCGCAGGATCGCCAGCTCCGCCGCGGGCAACGCGGCGTGAATGTCACGCGCCATCTCGACCGGCGTGCCGGGATCCTCCTCGCCCACGATAACGAGCGCCGGGCACGTCACGCCGCCGAGCCGGTCGGTGACGTTGATCCTGGGGATGGCGTGACAGCACCCGATGTAGCCCTGGGGTGGCGTGCTCGCGATGAGGGCGCCCACGCGCGCCATCATGTCCTTGCGCCGCGCCCGGAACGGCGCGGTGAACCAGCGGCCGAGCGTGGGCTCGACATGGGGCGCCATCCCCTTCGCCTCCGTAGTGCGGATCCGCTCCTCCCAGACGGCGCCGGCGGCGGAGGGATAGCGGCTGGTCGTGTCGCAGAGAACGAGGCTCTTCACCATCTCGGGATGCTGGAGCGCGTATACCTGTCCGATCATCCCGCCCATGGACAGCCCGACGAAGTGCGTCTCGGTGATGCCAAGGCCACCCAGGAGCGCGTGGAGGTCGGCGGCGAGCTGCTCGAGCGAGTAGGGCCCTGGGGGCACACTCGTTCCGCCGTGTCCCCGCGTGTCGTAACGGAGGACGCGGTAACGGCCGCGGAGGGCGGCCACCTGCTCGTCCCACATGGCGAGGCTGCACGCCAGCGAGTGGCTGAAGGTGACGACCGGCCCTTCCCCCGCGATCTCATAGTCGATCTCGATGCCGTTGGCGCTGATCTTCATCGCGTGTCCCTCTCTTCACTCTCGGGTGGCTGTGCTGGGGCAGATCTGGTTGTACGCGCAGAAGCGGCAAGTCTGGTAGCCCGGCGTCGCTCCGAAGCGACGGGCGCGGATGCCCGCGGCCGCCTCCAGGATGGCGCGCTCGGCATCGGCGAGGTCCGCCTCGGTGGGTACGTGGCGGCCGGCGAGCCCGGACTCCAGGAAGCGGAGCTCTACCCGCGCGGGCAGCTGGCCGGTGGCGTGGCGGTGGGCCAGCGCGTACATCTTGAGCTGCAGGCTTTGCCGCGCGCGCCGATCGGCGGCCTTCTGCTCCGTCACGTCGCTGGACTTGTAGTCGACGATTACGGTGCCCTCGGGCGTCTCGTCCGTTCGATCGAACCGCCCCCGGACGCGCGTCGGTCCCAGGGCGAAAATGAACTCCTGCTCCACCGAGGCGGGCTTCGACCCCGAGGCTTCCTCCTCATGGTAGAAGCGGGTCAGCGCCTCGATGCCCGCCTGCTTTCGCTGCTCCTCGTGCTCGCGGGTGAGGAAGCCCTCGTTGCGCCAGGCGTCGTCGAAGGCCCGGAGGAAGTCCTCCAGCGAGGTGAAGTTCCCGACGGCCCGGCGCCGCAGGTAGAACTCCACCGCCGTATGCAGCGCGCTGCCGTAGACGATGGCGTGATGCTGCCGCAGAGGGATCCGGAGGAGGTGGACGTACTGATACTTCAGCGGACAGGTCCGGTAGTCGTCCACCTGATGATGGCTCACGGCCAGCTCCGCATCGGGAGGCACGACGTCGAACGCGCCCACCTGCCCTTCCGGCGCCGGCGCGTGGCGCAGTAGCTCCTCGATAGCTCGGGCGCGGGTCGGCCGCGCCGCCTCCTTGGGGAGATCCAGCGCCTCGAGGACGAATTGACTCACCTTCCACCGACGCGTGCCGCCCATGTCTTCTGCGCTGGTGAAGTAGAGGCGATCGCGCGCCCGCGTCATCCCGACGTAGAAGAGGCGCCGCTCCTCCTGGGCGTGGAAGTCCCCGGTGGGGAGCACGTCCTTGATGAGGGCGGCGGGCATCTCCACCGGCTCGGAGCGGCGCGTGGACGGAAACTTGTTCTGCACGCAGTTGACGAGGAAGACCACCGGCCACTCCAGGCCCTTGGCCTTGTGCACGGTGAGGACGTGGACGGCGGGCGTGTCGGTGTCGGCCTCGACCACCGGCGGATCGTCTCCCGCGTCCATGAGGGCGTCGAGGTGGCGGACGAACTCGCCGACGGTATCGTACTTGAGCACGTGGGCAGCGTCCCGCACGCGGTTGAAGAACTTGCTGACGTTCCGCACCTCCTGCTCCATCTCGGCGGGCGCCTTCGCGTAGTCGGCCATGAGACCGGAGTCCACCAGGAACTGGTAGAGCAGCTCGCCGGTGGGCATCTCGCGCGCGAGCTCGAGGTAGCGGTGAAGATCGACGACGAGCCGGCGCACCGCCGCACGCCCCTCGTCGCTCAGCTCGAGATCGGCGGGGAGCTCGCGCAGCACGTCGAAGAGCGTGCGGTTGCGGCGGTGGGCGCTCGTGGCGCACTTGGTGAGGTCGACGATGGGCACCTGATAGACCTGCGACGAGGCCAGGTAGTGCAGGCTCACCGACTCGTCGGGCATGGCCACCGCCCGGAGGAACGCGATCAGGAGTCGCACTTCGGGCCGACCGTAGAGCCCGGCGTTCCCCGAGAAGGTCCAGGGAAGCCCCCGCATGTTCAGGGCACGGAGGAAGGCGTCGGCGTCGTGGTTGGCGCGGACGAGGATGGCGAAGTCCTTGAGGGGCCGCCCCGCCTCGTGCTCTTCCGCGATCATGTTCGCCACGTGGTCACTCTCGCTCGACAAGGTGTCGAATGCCAGGTGCTCGGGCGCCTTGCCGAGGCGCTCGCCGCCATCCGGCCCCTTGGCAATCAGCCGCTTGTCGATCTGCTGGGCGACCTCGAGCCGGTCGGGATTGTTGTGCTGGATGAGCCGGTAGGCGGCATCGAGGATGGCCTGTGGGGACCGGCGGTTCGCCTGCAGCACGACCTTCTTGGCGTCCGGGTACGTCCGATCGAAGTCGAGGATGTTGCTCATCGACGCGCCCCGGAACCGGAAGATGGCCTGATCGTCGTCGCCCACCACCGCCACGTTCCGATTCCGCGCGGCGAGCAGCTTCACCAGCTCGAACTGGGCGTAGTTGGTGTCCTGGAACTCGTCCACCAGGATGTACCTGAAGCGCTCCTGATAGCGGCGCAGGACGTGCGGACGCGTCCGGAAGAGCCGCAGCGACTCGACGATCTGGTCCCCGAAGTCCACCTGCCCCAGCCGGGCCATGAGGGTCTGATACTGCGCGTACGTCTGGGCCAGCTCGAGATGCTGCTCGGCGTGAAGCCGCGTCTCGTCGTCGGTGGCGGCGGCGAGGAGCGATTCCGCGTGTGCCAGGTATTCGTCCGGCCCGACGTCCTCGTCCTTGAGGCGGCTGAACAGACCCAGCATTGCCTGGAGATGCCGGGTGGGGTCGCCGAGCGGTCGATAGTGCCGGAGCGGAAACTCGAAGAGGTGGTCGCGCAGGAAGATCACCTGCTCTGCCCGCGTCAACACGCGGAAGTCCGGGGTGAGCCCCAGCTCGAGCGCGTTCTCCTTGATGAGCCGGTCACCGAACGCGTGGAAGGTGGCGATCTGCACGTCCGCGTACCCGTAAGGCACGAGCGTGTCGACCCGCTCTTCCATCTCGGCGGCCGCCTTGTCCGTGAACGTGAGGGCGAGGACCTCGGACGGTCGGGCGCGGCGGGCCGCGATCAAGTAGGCGATGCGGCGGGTGATGACGGTGGTCTTGCCCGTTCCCGCCCCCGCGATGATCAGAAGTGGGCCAACCTCGTGTGTGACGGCCGCGCGCTGGGGCGCGTCGAGGCCATCCAGGATCCGCTCGACCCCGCGCTGGTCACGCTCCACGCGCCGATCATAACACCCTATTGTGGGGGCTCGGGGGCCCGGCGTCAACCCCTAGTGGGTGCCCCCGGGGTCGGCGGCGCCCGTGGACGGGGCTAGCGGCGGATCTCAGTGTTGTCGCTCGCCATCAGCTCGTCCAGCTCGGCGCGGCTGACGAGCGCGATATCGCCCCAGATGGTGCATTTCAGCGCGGCGAGCGCGGTCCCCGCGTCCACCGCGGGCTCGGGTCCCCGCCCGGCGAGCATGGCCCAGAGGAAGCCGGCGGCGAAGGCGTCCCCCGCGCCCACGCGGTCCACCACGGTGACGGCGTAGCGTCGGCGGGGGGTCCACACGGTGGTCCCATCGAGCACGGCGCACCCCGCTTCGCCGAGCGTGAGCGCTATGGTGGCCGCGGGGGCGAGCCCGCGCAGGCCGCCGAGCACGTCGGCGGGGGCGCCGCGCAGCTCGAACACCGTCTCCGCGTCGTCGGCGCCCACGAAGAGATACCGCGCGGGCGGCAGCACCTCGACCAGGAAGTCGCGGGCTTCCTTCGGGGTCCAGAGGCGCGCGCGATAGTTCACGTCGAAGGAAATCGGCACGTCCGCCCTCTTCGCCTCCTGCACCGCGCGCCGGATGACGGCGCGAAGGTTCTCGCCAAGCGCCGGCGTGATCCCCGAGAGGTGGAGCAGGCGCGCGCCCTGGAGGAGCGTCCAGTCGATGTCGCCGGCGGTGAGCCGGCTCGCCGCGGAATCGCGACGATCGTAGAGGATGCGGACGGGACGCGGGGCCGGCGCGTACTCGAGGAAGTAGAGCCCCATCCGGGCACCGTCCAACCGCACCACGCCAGCGCAGTCCACCCCGTGGCCACCGAGCTCGCGGACGGCGCGATCCGCCCAGGGATGCGAGGCGGGCAGGGCGGAGATGAGCGCCGTGCGCAATCCCAGCCGCGCGCACGCGGCCGCCACGTTCGCCTCGGAGCCGCCGATCTGAACGTTCAACGCGACAGCCTGCTCGAGCCGCTCGGGAGGCGGTGCCGATAACCGGAGCATGACCTCTCCGAGGGCGACGAGGTCAAACGCCATGCGAGCCCGTCAGGCGAAGGCGGTGAGCCGGAGGCTCACGGTACTGCCGAGTATGAGGGAGGACTTCATCGACTCCACGTGGCGGGTCTGATCGAAGGTGACCAGGGCGGGTCGATTGGAGCGTGCCCACGCCGAGAAGCGCGTGATGTCGATCATCGCGGTGAGCCGCCCCGTCGCGGGATCGGTCCGTGCCTGGAATCGCAGGGGGACCAGCTCGGCACGGTACCCGCTGGCCGAGACGTCATCCGGTCCTTCGTTCTCGGCCTTCGCGCGGCGCACGACCTGGGTGCGATAGTACCCCTCCGCGTCCGTTCCGAGCTGACCCGCGGCAAAGTTCAGCGTGGCGGAGATGATGTCGTCGACCGGCTGACCCGCCGGGATCTTGAGGACGTCGTCGAGCTGACGAAGCCGTCCCATGAACAGCGTGTAGTACCGCGAGTGCAGCTCTATCGTGCCGCGCTCGTAGTCGTACTTCGTCAAGGCCCGGTTGTCGCGACCGCGGACACTGCCCGCGCTCCAGTGGGTGACGGGAAGGAAGCGACCCGCCCGGATGATGCCGGTGGATTCCGATCGGTGCGTGACCCCCGATCCCTCACCGGTGAGCACGACCCGATACTGCCCGGCCGCTTGGTCGATCTCCTCGACCACGGTGCCGGTGACGTTGAACGTAATCAGATCGAAGAGCACAGCCATGTTCGCTTGATAGGAACATGTTTTCCTTGTCACGGACTCGGCCGTCGCGAGCGCCGGCAAAACAAGCAAGCCGAAGGGAAGAGAAAGCAACTGGCGGCGCGTCATCGCTGTGTTCATCTAGGCCGGATTGTACCCGACGGCCACTCCCGAGGAAACTTGGATTAGCCCTTTTTTCTTGCTATCGTACGCGGTACCTCGCTTTAACTTTCAGAGGTTTACGGGCGGAGGGTTCATGCGAAAGGGACGCCGCGTGGTCATCACCGGCATAGGGGTCGTCGCCCCCAATGGACTCGGCAAGCAGGCCTACTGGGATAGCCTCGTCGCCGGCAAGTCCGGCGTGGACTGGATCACCGAGTTCGACACCGACCCCTACCCCTGCAAGGTCGCCGCGAAGGTGCAGGACTTCAACGCGGGCGACTTCGTAAGCAATAAGCAAGCTCGGCATATGGGCAGATTCAGTCAGTTCGCGGTAGCAGCTTGTCGAATGGCGGTGGACGACTCAGGGCTTGTCCTGAGTCCCTCTGTCGTGAGTCAGACTGTGGTCTGCTTTGGTACGTCCGGTGGAGCTCCGATATTCGAGCGAGCAGCGGTCAGTCTTCAACTAGACGGGATGAAAGCTGTCGACCCATGGACAGCTTTGGAATACCCGCCGCACGCTCCGGCTTCTTACATCTCGATCGAGTTAGGCATTACTGGACCGACTGTTTCAGTTTCATCCAACTGCTGCACGGGGCTCGACGCACTTCAGGCAGCGGCGCTCCAAATCCGGTCGGGCCGAACTCGAGTTGTGCTCACGGGCAGCTCGGAAGCCCCAATCTCCCCTGCCTTGTTTGCAACGTTCTCAGCACTCGGCGCCCTTAGTAAGCGTGGCGACGATCCAACAAGGGCGTCTCGCCCCTACGACCTATTGCGCGACGGGCTAGTCATTGGAGAAGGCGCCGCAGGCTTTGTGCTTGAGGAACTGGATCATGCATGCGACAGAGGCGCGACGATATACGCCGAGATTCGAGGTTTCGGTGGCGCAAGCGAAGCCATCGATATGCGCAAGGGAGATCTCACCGGGAAGGTCATGGCCAAGGCGATCAGCAGCGCGGTCAACGACTCTGGACTCACGCCTCTCGACATCGACTACGTAAATGCCCACGGTAGTTCGTTGCCAGATTTTGACGTCTGCGATTCCAACGCCTTTAAAGAGGCGCTGGGCGAGCACGCCTATCGAATACCGATCTCCTCTATCAAGTCGATGATTGGCCAACCTTTCGCAGCGGCGGGTTCTCTTCAAGCTGCAGCCGCCTGCATGTCGATTCTCAACCAGAGAGTCCCCCCTACGATCAATCAGGAAGTTCCAGACCCACGATGCGACCTTGACTACGTTCCGAATGTCTCACGTGTGGCGCGCATCAGAAACGTTCTATGCAACGGACATGGCTTTGGGGGCGGGTGTTCAGCTCTCGTCGTAGGCCGGTTCGAGGAATGAGAGTCGTCGCCTCATTGTGTTGAGCGCAAGGGTCCTCGGGGTCCTCGTTCTATCATCGGCGTTGACGGGTCTCGGTCTTCTCGTATTCCTCAACAACCACCGTGCCCAGGTCAACCGACTCTTCGGCCTGTCCGTTATCAGTATCGTCGGCTGGATAGTAAGTATTACGATCGCACTCTCCCTCGACGACCTCTCCAAGGCGGTAGTGTATGGGCGACTTGCGTTCGCCTTCGCTGGAAGCATTCCTTTCACCTTCCTACTCGTATTTCACGCGTTCCCCATCGGCCACCGCCACCCGTCCAAGAGAGCCATTGCAGTTCCCGCCGCCCTCTGCCTCACCTTCATTGCTATATCATTTACCCCCTTGATCGTTTCCGGCGCCCAGCGGATCGCATCCAAGACCAACTTCTTGTACGGCGCTCTTCACCCCGTCTTCTCAATCTACGTAGCAGGCACTCTCGGCTTTGCGTTGTACACATTGTGGCGAAAGCTTCGTCTCGCCACCGGGCTCCGCAAGCTCCAATTACGCTATCTACTCCTTGGCATCCTATTGGGAGCTGCCGGGGCTGTTACTACAAACGTCGCTATTCCTTTGATATGGAAGACATCGCAATACAGCGTTTTGGGTCCTTACTTCAGCCTGCTGATGGTGTCGTTCTCGGCGCATGCAATCATTCGCCACCGCCTGATGGACATTCGCCTTGTAGTCCAGCGCGGAATCGTGTTTCTCCTTTCGGTCGCGACGGCTGGCGGAATCTTTGTCGCCATACTCACTATTGTTTCGACGCTGACGGGCACGAAGGCGCAAGACCTTCCCCTTGCCCTTCAGATCGGCGTGGCGCTGGGGATCGCGCTAGCCTTTCAACCGCTGAAGCAGTGGATTCAAAACGCTCTCGATCGATACCTCTATCGTGAGTCATACGACTATCGTGCAATCATAAGAGAGGCAAGTCGTACAGTCGCCTCGCTCCTGGACCTAAAGTCGCTCGTGGAGTACCTTTGTAAGACCGTAAGCGATACCCTTCGCCCCGACTCCGTCGCAGTGTTCGTTCGCGACTCCACTCAAGACCACCTAGATTTGCTTGCAGTCCAGAATATCTTTGACACTGACAGGCTCCCGATCGCTTCCTCTCTCTCCGCGTCCTCTCCGCTTCCTACCTTCCTCCTGCAGTATCGTCGCGCTTTGTTACGCGATGACCTAGGCAGCACCGTAAGCGGCCGCGAAGCCGAACGTGCCATCGACCAACTCATAGCGCTAGGGGGCGAGTTTGCGATCCCAATGATGTCGGAAGCCGACTTAATCGGGCTTCTCATCGTGGGGCCAAAGCGATCAGGAGATGCGTATTTCTCTGATGACCTCGAACTGCTCTCGACACTTTCTCACCAGGCAGTCATAGCAATGAGAAATGCGCAACTCTATCGTCAAGTGGTCCTAGTCAACGAATATGTAGAGAACATCTTGGCGACCATGGAAAGCGGCGTCGTCGCGACTGACTTCTTGCGGACAATAACTCTCTGCAACAAGGCCGCGGAACGAATGACCGGCACTACGGCGGAGGCCCTACGCAGTCAGGGAATTAGCAAGCTGCCTGATGCGCTGCGGGAACCGCTAGAAGCCACACTTGGTGATGGGAAACCACAAACACAGTTGGAATCCGCCCTCATTGACGAGGCGGGGCGCGTGATTCCGGTGGTCTGTGCGACTTCGCCTTTGAAGGACCGGGCAGGAACGGTTCTTGGCGCTGTTATCGTCTTCAGTGATCTGAGTCGGCTCAAGGATCTCGAACGCGAGAAACGACGGGGCGAACGGTTGGCCGCGTTTGGCGCCCTTGCATCCGGCATCGCGCACGAGATCAAGAACCCGCTCGTGGCGATAAGAACGTTCGCCGAGCTTTTGCCCGAGCGCTTCACTGAGGAGGATTTTCGCAAGGACTTCTCAGTGATCGTCCTGAAGGAAATCGAGCGTATTGATGAACTCGTGGGTCGACTTCGGGGCCTCGCGGTACCATCACATCAATCCTTCCGTACCGTTGATGTCATCGAGCCGATCGAAGAAACCCTTTCTCTCCTCCGTGGTCAGTTCCTTCAGAAGCGAATTCAGATCACACGCGCTTACGGTGCTTCCAATACGCGCATATCTGGGGATTCGGATCAGCTCAAGCAACTGTTCCTGAATCTCCTCATTAACTCGGTCGAAGCAATGGAGCACGACGGAGAAGTGACCATACGACTGGCAGACAGGGCTACGCATGATGGCCACAGCCTGTTAATCGAGATTACAGATTCTGGCGCAGGCATCCCTGACCATCTTGTGGGCAAGGTGTTTGAACCTTTCGTGACTACGAAGCCAAAGGGGTCGGGCCTCGGTCTGGCGATCTGTCGCGGGATAACCGACGCCCACAAGGGAACAATTCGCGCTTCGTCTCCAACTCTCGGACGCGGTACCACGATCTTGATCGAGTTTCCCGTAGCGACCGAGATGCAGCCCGCTACCCTGCGCTGATCGAGGAATACCCAGCCTTCATCGGTCCGATTCGGTGTTGAATACAAAGCTCTTCGGAGTAACAATCCCCGACAGAGCATGACCTAAGGCTGGATTCCCTTTCGTGGGGGAAACCTATGTCCATCAGTCTCGGCGCGATACCACTTCTCGCTACGGCGCTCTGCAACCTTGCAATTGCTGCCTACGTCTACCGTCGTAACCCGCGAGGAGGCCCCCACATCGCCCTGGCGACTATCGGGGTTCTCGCAGCCCTTTGGGCAATTGGTGTCGCACTGGGCCACTACGCCACTCCCGAGTCCGTTAGATATGTAAGGTTCACGTTGGCTGTTGCAGGCCTTGCGCCCTTATCAGCGCTGGTCCTGGCTGAAGTGTTCCCGCCATCCCGCCGCCTCCAGGACAGCCTGCCCTTGGCGATGTTCGCAGCGCCAGCGGTGCTCTTTGTAACGCTGGCAATGTTTTCCTCTCTGCTAGTGATCTCGACTAGTCGAGGAGCAAGTGGCATCACCATCGAATACGGGTCACTCCACTCAGCCTACGGACTCTACATGCTGTCGTGCTTTGGAAGTGCGATCTGGGTTCTAGCCAGAAAGTATCGCTCTGTGAGCGGATCGCTGCGCATCCAGACCGGCTATCTCCTGCTGGCTATCTCCGTTCCCATCGCGTTCGGGACCCTGACAAACCTACTCGTTCCCCTGTTGTTCGGGACGTCGAGTCTTAGCAAATTCGGACCCCTCTTTTCCCTCGTCATGATCCTCATGATCGGCCACGCCATCATCCGCCATCGGCTGATGGACATCCGCGTGAAGGTGCGTCGGGGGGCGGTGTATCTGGCCGCCGTCCTCGTGGCGGGCGTGGCCCTCCTTACGCTGCTCGTCGCTTCGAACGCCCTCTTCCACGACGAGCTTCAGCTGCCGATCCGCGAGATCCTCCTGGCGCTGCTGGTTGCGGTGCTCTTCGCGCCGCTCAAGCGTCAGATCCAGCGCGCGTTCGATCGATATCTCTACCGCGAGCCGTACGACTACCCGCGGACGGTTCGCGAGACGAGCCGCGCGCTGAGCACCACCATCGACCTGCCGGCGCTGCTGGGCCACTTCGCGCGCACGGTAGGCGCGACGCTACGGCCCGAGGGCCTGGCCATTTATCTGCTCGACGAGGAGGAGGGGCGATTCGAGCGGGCGCATCTGCTCGGGCAGGGCGCCTTCCCGGATCACGCCTCCTCTAACCTGCCGCTCCTCGCCCAGCTCGAGCGCGAGCGCCGGCTGCTCTTCCGGGACGAGGGGGAGGACGGGAGCGATCCGATCTCGACGCTCGCGGACTTCACGCGGCTGGGCAGCGAGGTGCTCGTGCCCTTGGTCGAGAGCGACCGCGTCATCGGCTTCCTCGCCGTCGGGGCGAAGCGGTCTGGCGATCCCTTCTTCAGTGACGACGCGGATCTCCTCGCCACGCTGGCCAATCAGTCGGCGGTCGCGGTGCGCAACGCCCAGGTGCACCACCAGGTCCTTCTCGTGAACGAGCACATCCAGCGCATCCTCGGCACGATCGAGAGCGGCGTGGTGGCGGTGGGCGCGCGGGGCCGGATCACGCTCTTCAACCGCGCCGCGGAGGCACTGGCGGGGGTGGCCGGGGACACCCTGCGGGGGCAGCCGGCCGGTCACCTGCCGGTGCCGCTGGCCCGCCTGCTCGAGGCGACGGCGGCCGACGGGGAGTCGCGCTCGCAGGTGGAGCTCGCTCTGCCCAATGCGGCCGGGCAGCTGATCCCCCTCATGTGCTCCACCTCCCCCCTGGTTGGCGGCCCGGGTACCCGGCCAGGGGCGGTGGCGGTGTTCACCGACCTGAGCCGGCTCAAGGAGCTCGAGGGGGAAAAGCGGCGGGCCGAGCGGCTTGCCTCTCTGGAGGCCATCGCGTCGGGCATGGTCCACGAGATCCGCAACCCCCTGGTCGCCCTGAAGGCTTTTACCCAGCTGCTTCCCAGCCGTTTTGATGACCCCGAGTTCCGCGGTAGCCTGGTTCGGGTGGCCGATCGGGAGATCTCCCGTATCGACGAGCTCCTGGGGCGTTTCCGGACCTTGTCGTCGGCACAGACACAACCTATGGATGTCATCAACGTACTGGACCCCATCCATTCGACACTGGAGCTCCTGCAGCCCGAGCTGGAGGCTCGGGGTATCCGACTTCGCAGGGTCGGGACCGATGCGCCGACACGGAAGATCACGGGCAACGCGTCCCAATTGGAGCAGCTTTTCCACAACTTATGCTTAAATGCCGTGGAAGCTATGGGCCATGGTGGGGAGCTCACAGTGAGGGTGGCTGATCCGCGCGAAGCAGGTGGAAACTACCTGCTGGTCGAGCTCTCCGACACCGGACCCGGCATCCCGGCCGACCTCGTGGACACGATCTTCAATCCGTTCGTGACATCCAAGGCTCGGGGCTCCGGCCTCGGCCTTGCCGTCTGCAACAGCATCGCCGACGCCCACCGCGCCGAGCTTCGGGCCCGTAACCACGTGGGCCGGCCTGGCTGCACCTTCACGGTCCAGTTCCCGGTTCCCGGCGAGCGCCCCGCCACCATTCGCACATGAGAACGGCCCTGCTGGTCTCGGCCGACGAGACCCTGCGCACTCGTCTCCGTCGTGGGCTCGACGGGCGGGCGGTCTTCACCGCGGCATCGGACGAGGAGGGGCTGCGCACGCTCCGGTTCACCGCGGTGGACCTCATCGTCAAGGAGGCGACACCCACCCGGGACGTGGCCGGCTTCATCGAGCGCGCCCGCCAGCTCTGCCCCACCGCGGTGGTGGTGTGCGTGATGCCCGACCAGGGGCCACCAGTCGAGGACGATCCCATCATCGAGCACGCCGATTTCGTCCTGCTGCAGCCGTTCACGGGGAGCCACCTGCAGGGCATCCTGCGCCAAGCCGAGGAGAAGCTCAGGCTCGTGCAGGAGGTCTCGGCTCTCCGCTCGACCGTCCGCCCCGTCGAGACCGTCATGGTGACGAGCGATCCGGGTCCAGCGCTGGATCTGCCTTCCGACGTCCTCACCCGCATGGTGAAGGAGTTCGCGAAGGCGCTCTCCGCGGGGTTCGACATCTCGCGCGTGCTCGATCTCTTTCTGGACGCGGTGGGGGAGCTCGCCCGCCCCTCCCGCAGCGCCATCCTCGCCGCCGATCAGGCCGGCCGACAGTACCGCATCGCCGCGCAGCGCGGGCTGGCGCCCCACGTCGTCGAGTCGGTCGTGCTCTCCGCCGACGGGGGACTGCCCCTCTGGCTGGCCGCGGAGGGGCGCCTGATCCACATCGAGGAGGCGCAGGCACGCGCCACCGATCCCACCGCGCGCGAGATCGCCAAGGAGATGGCCATCCTCCAGGCGGTGATCGCCGTGCCCCTCATCTCGCACAGCGAGCTGGTGGCGGTGCTCACCCTCGGGCAGCGCGTGACCGGCGGCGCGTACAGCCGGCGCGAGACCGAGATCATCTACAACCTCGCCAGCCACCTCGCCACCGCCATCCGCGATATCCGCGTGCACCACCTCCTCGAGTATCAGAAGCAGTTCACCGAGCGGATCCTCGCCCACATGTCGAACGGCGTGATCACCATCGGGCCCGACGAGCGGGTGGTCATCATGAACCGCCGGGCCGAGGAGATCCTCGGGATGTCCGCGCGGGACGCCCTGAACCGCGACCTCCGCGTCCTCCCCTCCCCGCTCGGCGACCTGCTCTTCGAGACCCTCACGCGGGGACGGGCCATCCATCGAGAAGAAGTGCAGCTCGCCCTGCGGGGTCTCCCGCTCGAGGTGTCCACCTATCCGGTGAGCGGCGAGAGCGCGGCCACGCTGGGCGCGGTCCTCGTCTTCGAGGATCTCACCCAGCAGCGCCAGGCCGCCCGGGAGCGCCGCGAGGCGGAGCAGCTGGAGCTCCTCACGCGCGTGGTAGCGCGCATCGCGGACGAGATCAAGAACCCGCTCGTCTCCATCCGTACTTTCATGGAGCTCCTCGAGGAGCGGTACGACGACGCGGGGTTCCGGAACCACTTCGCGTCGGTGGTGGGCCGCGACGTGCGCCGCCTCGTCCAGATGTTCGAGAAGCTCGCCGCGCTGGTGAACGAGGGCGACTACAAGCTCGAGGTGGTGGACGCGCGTCTCGCCGTGGAGGAGTGCCTGCAGGAGCTGGGCGCCCAGGCGGTGCCGACCGCCGGTGCGGAGGCGCGGCTCCTCACCTTCGTCGACGAGTCCACCCAGAAGCACGTCTCCGCGACCTACTCCTACGAGGGGCGGACGTTCCTCGTCCGCGGCGATCGGGCCATGCTCAAGAAGGCGATTGCCTACCTGGTGTGGTACCTCCTGCGCAAGACGCCCAGCCAGGACGCCAAGCTGTCGGTCTCCGTGTCCCGTCTCGACAAGGAGGATCGTGTGCGGATCACCGTCGCCTCGCGCACCGCCGACGTCCGGGCGGACGAGCTCCACCGCATCTTCGACCCCATCCAGGTGGTCCAGGAGAACCTGATCGACGTGGGGCCCTGCGTGAGCCAGCGCATCCTCGAAGCGCAAGGCGGCCGCCTCGAAGCCCGGCAGGGACGGTCCGAAGTCGCCTTCACCGCGCAGCTGCCGGGCGTCCCGGGGACCGTGGCATGACGGATCGCGCGCGCATCCTCGTGGTCGACGACGAGATGGGGCCCCGCGAATCGCTGCGCATGATCCTCAAGCCCCGCCACGACATCGCCACCGCGGACAGCGGCGAGGCCGCCCTGCGGACGCTCAAGACGTTCCATCCCGACCTCATCTTCATGGATATCAAGATGCCGCAGATGGACGGCATCGAGCTCCTGCGCCGGATCAAGGCGATCGACCAGAGCATCGAGGTCGTCATGATCACCGCCTACGCCTCCCTCGAGACGGTCAAGAACGCCCTCACCCACGGCGCGTTCGAGTACCTCATCAAGCCCTTCAGCCGCCATGACCTCGAAGAGACCGTACGCCGGGCCCTCGCCCGTCGACAGACCGAGATGGGCACCCGGAACCAGCTCACCGCGCTCGTCGACCAGATGCGGACCCTCGCCGGCAAGACCCGTGATCTCGAGGAAGAGGCGCGGCGCGAGCAGGCGGAGCAGTCGCTGCGGGTGACACAGCTCTCGATCCTGCGGGAGATCTCGCGCGGTCTCCTGGGCCAGCTCGATCTCACCCAGCTCATCGCCACCATCACCGAGCAGCTCCGCGGCGCGCTGGGCTACGACGAGGTCCGGATCCATCTGGGCTCCGCCCCCGGCGAGAGTCTCGCCGGCTCCACCGCGGTGGTGTGCCCGATCCGGGATGACGGCAGCACCCTCGGGTATCTCGCCGCCGCCAACCAGGCGAGCGCCCGGCCCATCGATCCGCGCGAGCGCGAGCTGCTGGAGATGCTGTCGGGCTACCTCGCCGTCGCCATCCGCAACTCGCGGCTGTACGGGCAGGTCGCCGACACCAAGCGGTCGCTGGAGCAGCTGATCCAGTCCGCCGGCGACGGCATCATCTCGGTGGACCGCGACGACCTCGTGGTGGGCTGGAATCCCGCCTCCGAGCGGGTGTTCGGCCTCTCCGCCGGCGACGCCCTGGGCCGCCCCATCACCGAGCTCCTGCCCCGCGAGCAATACCTCGCCGCGCGCGCCGCGTTGTCCCCCGAGTCGCCCGTGCGCGTGTTCGAGGTCGCGTCCCGTCGAGACGAGACCACCAGCCTGAACCTCGTGGTGACCCTGTCTGCCCTGACCGGTCGCGACGGGCAGATCGAGGGCATGCTCGCGATCGTGCACGACACCACCGCCCAGCGCGAGCTGGAAGCGCAGATGCTCCAGTCCGAGAAGCTGACTGCCCTCGGGCAAATGGCCGGTGGCATCGCGCACGACTTCAACAACCTGCTTCAGGCTATCCTCGGCTACGCCCAGCTCATGGGGAAGAACCCCGCGAACGTCGATGTCGTCCGGCGCGGGCTCGACGTCATCGAAGCCGCCGCCACCGGCGGCGCCGAGACGGTGCGGCGGATCCAGAAATTCGCCCGCCTCCGCCCCGACGAGCCGTTCGTGTCGCTCGACCTCAACAGCGTGGTCAACGACGCCGTCGCCATCACGCAGCCGCGCTGGGAGGAGCGCTCCGCCAAGGGCGGGCTGCCCCTCCGGATGGAGCTGAAGCTGCCGCTCATCCCCGCGGTGATGGGCCGGCCGTCGGAGCTCAATGAGGTGGTGACCAACCTCATCCTCAACGCCATCGACGCCATGCCCGCGGGCGGCACCCTAACCATCCGCACCCACGTCGAGCGCGGCGACACCGTGGTCCTCACCGTCTCCGACACCGGCACCGGGATGCCGGAGGCCGTGCGCAAGCGCGTGTTCGACCCCTTCTTCACCACGAAGGGCGAGGCGGGGACGGGGTTGGGTCTATCCGTGTCCTACTCCATCGTGAAGCGCCACAACGGCGAGATGCGGGTGGACAGCCTGCTCGGACGTGGCACGACCTTCACCATCGTGCTGCCGATCGCGGTCATGCCGTCCACGGAAGCGCCCCTGGACGTCGACGCGCCGGGCAGCCGCCGCGGACGGATTCTCCTCGTGGACAACGACACCCAGGTCCTGGCCATCCTCACCGAGATGCTGAAGGAGGCCGGCCACGACGTGATCGCCGTGTCGAGCGGGGCCGCCGCGATGGATGTGTTCCGACCGGGGACCTTCGATGTGGTGCTCACCAACATCGGCATGGTCGGGATGACGGGCTGGGAAGTGGCGCAACGCATCCGCGCCCATGCCTGGAACGTGCCCGTGGCCTTCATCACGGGCTGGGGCCTGCACGAGGAAGACCAGGAGCGCTGCCGGCACCTGGGCATCCACCACGTCCTGTTCAAACCGGTGGGCCCGGGCGAACTGCGCCGCACCATCCAGAGCACCCTGGCCGAACTCGCCGGGCCCCGATAGCCGCCCGGCGGTCAGGCGCCGATGGGGCCGCCGTCTTTGCGACGGATCACGACCGTGGCCGAGCGGGGGCGTCCGTCGGAGGCGAAATCCGGCCAGTTGGAGTTGGCGCGCGGATTGTCCGGGTTCGAGCGGTCCCCCGGCGCCTCACCCGGATGCTGGATATTCACGAACGCCGTGCGGTTGTCCGGGGTCGTGTGGAATCCTGTGATCTCGCAGCCGCGCGGTCCTGTGAGGAAGCGTCGGAAGGTGCCCGTCGCGGGATCGACCGCGAGGACCTGATTGTTGCCCAGGGCCGCGAAGTCGCCGGTGCCGAGCGAGGTGGGCGAGACGTCGGTCTGAACCCACAGCGCCCCGAGCGCGTCGATCCACAGCCCGTCCGGGCACGCGAACTCGTCTCCCTTGATCGTGCCGCCGCGAGCGGCGGGCCCCGCCTCCACCCACACGTCCCACTGGAAGCGCGTGGCCGCGGGGTCTGCGCGCTGCTCCCGCCAGCGCACGATGTGGCCGAAGCGATTCGGGCCGCGTCGGCTCGCCGGATTGGTGCCCTCGAATCCAGCCGTCCCGCGCTCGCTATTGTTGCTGCACGCGCAGAACACCTCGCGCGTGACCGGGTGCGCGACCACCCACTCCGCCCGATCCATCTTGGTCGCCCCCGCGGCGTCCGCGGCTTGCCGCGTTCGCACCAGCACCTCGCCCTGGTCGCGAAAGCCGTTCGCGGCGGTGAGCGGCCCCGTCCCGTACACGAGAGGCAGCCAGTCGCCGGACCCGTCCGCGTTGAAGCGCGCGACGTACAGGATGCCGTCGTCGAGCAGGTTACGATTGGCGTCGGCATTGCCGGGCTCCCACGCCCGCCGGGGCACGAACTTGTAGATGTACTCGAAGTTCCAGTCATCGCCCATGTAGAAGGCCAGGCGCCGGTCGGCGCCCACCGAGCACGCGGCGCCCTCGTGGGCGAAGCGCCCCAGGGCGGTGCGCTTGACCGGGACCTTGGCGGCGTCGTAGGGGTCGATCTCCACCACCCAGCCGAATCGGTGGAACTCGTTCGGGTGCCGGGCGGCGTCGAAGCGCGGGTCGTGCTCTTCCCAGCGGTAGCCCCGCCCCTTCGCGGTCATGCGATAGCGCCGCTGGTCGGCGGAGATCTCGCCGCCATTGACGAAATTGAAGTGCCAGTTTTCCTCGCATGTGAGGTAGGTCCCCCACGGCGTCCAGCCATGGGCGCAGCCGTTGTAGGTGCCCCGGACGAGGCGTCCCACCGGATCGGCGGTGGTGCGGAGCAGCGCGTGGCTGGCCGCGGGCCCGGCCACCACGCAGGCGCTCTGCGCGGTGATGCGCCGAGCATAGGGCGACGGCCGGATCACCCGCCACTCTCCGCCCTCGAGGCGCACCTCGATCACGGAGACCCCGACCGCGTTCTGCGCCTTCGCCACCTTCTCCGCGCTCCAGGTCTTCAGGCCATCGGGGAACAGGAGGCCCTCGTCCAGGTACTCGTGGTTCATGACGAGCAGACCGTGGGTGGACGTCCGGCCGCCCCGGGGCAGGGGGAAGAAGTGCATGCCGTCGTGGTGCATACCCGCCTGCACGGATTGCTCGGCGGCGGTATTCGACGCGTCCGGCTTGAACTCCGGCATGGCGCCGGGCACGCCGACCGGATCGCCCCACCGGTAGAGCACGCGGGCCTCGTACTCGAGCGGCACCCGCAGCAGGTCGTCGCGCGAGGCGGGGACCGGCGTGAAGCCGAGATCGGGGCGGGTGCCGCGGGTCGCGCAGCCGGCCAGCGCCGCCACGACCGCGGATCCCAGGCCCCCCTTGAGGAGCGCTCGCCGCGAGAGCAGCACCTCGGCGAAGGTCGCGTTGGCGGAGGGGTTGGGCAGCTCGGCCGCGCCGACGTGAAGGTTGCGGCTCACGCGGACTTCCTCAGGCGCCGGTGCGTCGACGGACCTGGTCGGACAGCTTGCAGAAGGCGCACAGCTCGCCGGTGGTGACCTGGCCGCAGTTAAGGCACTCCATGAGGGTGACGTCCGCTGCGCGCTGGAAGGCCGGCCGCGCCTTCTCGAGAAAGCCGAAGAGGAAGTTGTGCTTGGCCCCGGGCGAGACCTCCTCCATCCGATTGAGGGTGTCCTTGTGGGCGAGCGAGGTCGCCCCCTTGGCGAATGGGCACTCCTCCACGATGTAGTCGATCCCGCGGAGAAAGGCGTACGCGGCGGTCTCCCGCTCGGACAGCCGGTAGAGCGGCTTCACCCGGCGCACGAGCTTGGGGTGCGTCGAGTCCAGCATCGGCGACTGGCGCGGGAGGGCGTCCATCTGCCAGTGGAGCACCGAGCCCAGCAACGTGGCGGCCTCGTCGTCCAGATTGTGCCCGGTGGCAACCACGCGATAGCCGTGCTCGAGGGCGGCCCGGTTCATGAGATAGCGCTTGGAGAGGCCGCAGGCGGAGCAGGTCGGTCGCCGGGTGACCTTCTGCATCTCGGGGATGGGCGCGCCCACCGCGTCGACCACGCGCTCGACGATGAGCTTCTGGCCGCGCGCCGCCGCGAATGCTTCGCACTTGGCCTTGGACTCCACCGAGTAGTCGAAGATGCCAAGGTCGAGGTAAAGCCCGGCGGTGTCGTAGCCGTCGGCGATCAGCACGTCCCATAGCGCGAGCGAGTCCTTGCCACCGGACACGGCCACGAGGATGGGCGTGTCAGGGGGGAACATCCGGTAGTGCCGGATCGCTTCCCGCACCTGCTTCTGGAAGAACTCCAGAAAGTGGGGCGAGCAGAACGCGGCATTGTGCCGCCGCAGCTCGAGGGCGGCGCCCTCCCCGCACTTACGGCATTTCACGCCGCGGCGCCTCCGGAGATCACGGGGCGCAGCTCGATCTCCTCGTCGTCGCCGACGACGGTGTCGCTGGTGAGCAGCTCGGAGCCGCGGATCACGAGGACGGTCTCGGGGATCACGTCGAGCTCGCGCAGGAGATCCTTCACGCGCCGCTTGCCCACGATCTCCACCTGGCGCTTGGGATACCGGAGGGTCACCTTCATGCGGATGCGATTATACTCCGCCCGTGCTACAAGGGTCGTCACCATGCCTGCACCCGAAGACGCGACCGGTCACGATCGCGCGCGTCACGCGCGTACACCCTGGACTACCGCCTCCAGCCGCCCGGCGTACGCCAACCCCTGGATCCGCGTCCGCGAGGACATCGCGGTGCTGCCGGACGGGCGCACCACGATCTACGGCGTGGTCGAGTGCGCCGAGGCGGTAGGCGTCCTGCCGTTCGTCGACCGCGGCTCCGTGCTGCTCGTGGGCCAGTACCGCTACGTGGCCGGTGACTTCTACTGGGAGATGCCGACGGGGGCCGGGCACGCCGGCGAACCGCCCGAGGCGAGCGCGCAGCGCGAGCTCGCGGAGGAGGCGGGCTACGAGGCGGGACGGCTGGTCCCCCTCGGCGCTTTTCACACCTCGAAGAGCATCCTCCGCGAGGTCGCGCATCTCTTCCTCGCCGAGGACCTCCACCCCGCCGCGCGACTACCCGATCACACGGAGTTCATCGAGCGGCGCCTCTTCCCGTTCGCGGAAGTCGTCGCCATGGTGGAGCGTGGGGAGATCGTGGACTCGATGACGATCATCGCGGTCCTCCGCGCGGCGCGCCTGCGCGAGCAGTAGCGACGCCTACAAGGGGCGCGACGGCTAGGTCGACTTGCCGGCGAGGAACATCGGCCCGGTGGGTGCGGGAACGCCCGCGGCGGGCTCGAGCGTGACCGCGAACACATCCACCCGGCTCACCCCCGTCAGCGGGGGCACCCGGAGGCTTCCCGTCCCGCCGGCGTCCACGGTGAAGACTCCCGCGGGAACGGGGGCCCCCTGCCCGGCGATGGCCCAGAGCTGATACGCCTTGCCGACGGGCGCCGGAGGCAGACCCGCCGCCACCAGGATCCCGCCCGCCTTCTCGTGCCACATCATCCGGGCGCGCGCCGTCGGGCTGGGCGCGAGCCCGCTGAGGGCGACCATCTGGGTGGCGGGGTCGCGCAGGATCGCGAGCACGGACGCCTGACGATCCAGCTCGGCCTTGAGCGCGGCGGCCTCCTGGCCCAGCGTCTCCAGCCGGCGCTCGTAGCGCGTGGAGACAGCCAGCCCCACCGCGATGGCCGCGATCCCGGCGGCCATCGCCCCCGCCAGCACCGTCGTCCAGAGAGCGCGGCGCGGCCGGGGCGCCAGGGGCACGACGCGGGCGCCGTCACCGGCGGCCGCTCGTGGGGTCGCCGCGATGCGGGTCAGCAGCGCGGCCTTGACCTCGGGTGGGGGCGCCTCCGGCCGCTCGGCCGCCGCCCGCACGAGCGTCTCCTCGAACTGGCGCAGCTCGCGCCGCGCCTCGCGGTCGCCCGCTCGCAGCAAGGCCTCGAAGCGCGCGCGGTCCTCGCCGTCCAGCGAGCCGAGCGCATAGCCCGCCGCCAGCTCCCGCAGCTCGTCTCCTCTGATCTCTGGACTCACGCGCTGTCCACCTTGAAGGCCGCCCGGAGGCGCTCGAGCCCCAGACGAATCCGCGTTTTCACGGTCCCCAGCGGCTCGCCTAGCCGGGCCGCGATCTCCGACTGCGTGAGGCCCTCGAGGAAGGCCAGCTCGAGCGCCCGCCGCTGCGGCCCCGGCAGCTGCTCGAGCGCTCCCTGGGCCAGCCCCCGGTCCTCTGCGGCCATTGCCGGATCGTCGCCTCGGGTCGCCGGGGCGGCCGCCACGCGGTCGTCCACCGGCGCCACGAACGTCTGCTCTCTTCTACGCATGGCACGCAGTCGGTCGATTGCTCGACTCTTCGCGCGCATCGCCATGCTTCGCCGCTCCCGCGAGAGGGATCATAGGACGAGGCATCTTGCCAGACCTGCCAGAAGACCTCCTGCAGCACTTCTTGCGCGGCCTCGCGATCCCGGAGGATGCGGCGAATGAGACCGAAGGCCATCGCGGCCTGCGTGTCGTAGAAGCGCTCGAAGGCCGCGCGGTCGCCGCGCGCAATTCCGGCGATGAGGTCGGCGGCGGCGGAGACCGGACTACTTTCGCGCATCCTGCCGTCCATGAGTACCAGACCCCCCGCGCGCTGACAACTTCGGGAGAGAGATCCAGCGGGGCGGGGCCGGTCGTAGACCGGATACGGGGGACTGCTCAGGCGCCGACGCGGCGCACCACGCGCCGGGCCTTGAGCTCCCAGCGGGGCAGGCTGCGCGCGGGCACCGGGACCGTTTCCACGCGGATGCCGAGCTCGACGCGGACCGCCTCCTGGACGCGCCCGGCCAGCTCCCCGCCGGCGCCGTCCGCGACCTCGACGAGGAGCCGCACCTCGTCCATCTCATGCCGCCGGTAGACCTCGATCATGAACTCGTCGACGCCGGGGAAGCGCCGCACGATGCCCTCCAGGGCGCCGGGGAAGACATTCACGCCCCGCACGATGAGCATGTCGTCCACGCGTCCGAGGATGCCGCCCGCCAGGCGCAGAAAGGTCCGGCCGCACGGACAGGGCGAGGAGGCGAGGCGCACCCGATCGCCCGTCCGGTAGCGGAGCACCGGCGAGCCCGCCCGACCCAGATTCGTCAGGACCAGCTCCCCCGACGCGGCCGCGGCACCCGTCGCGGGATCAACGACCTCGGCAATGAACTCCGACTCGTTGACGTGAAGCCCGTCCTGGGCGGCGCACTCGTAGCCGTACGCGCCCGTCTCGGTCATCCCCGCGTGGTCGTATGCGCGGGCGCCCCACCCCTCCTCGATGCGGGCGCGAACGGCGGGGATCCCCGCGCCCGGTTCGCCGGCGTGCACGGTGGCGCGAATCCCCAGGCGGGCAAGTTCCACGCCACGCTCCCGGGCCGCTTGGGCGAGATGCAGGGCGTAGGACGGCGTGCAGCACACCGCGGTGACGCCCAGCGCCTGGAGGGTCGCCAATCGCTGCGCGGTGTCCTGCCCGCCGCCGGGAATGGCGAGGGCGCCGAGCGCCCGCGCGCTCTCGAAGCCCGCCCAGAAGCCCACGAAGAGCCCGAAGGAAAACGGAAAGAAGATGCGATCACCAGGGCCGAGCCCCGCTCCCCGCAGGACGAATCCCCAGCACCGGAGCCACCAGGCCCACGACTCCTCGGTGTCGAGCCAGCGGAGGGGCGCCCCGGTGGTGCCCGACGTCTGATGCACTCGCACGTAGCGGTCGAGGGGCACGCTCAGGTTGCGGCCGAAGGGTGGATGCGCGGCCTGGTCGGCCACCAGCTCGCTCTTGAGGGTGAAGGGCAGGCGCGCGAAGTCACTCCAGTCGCGCAGGTCGTCCGGACGCGTGATCCCGGCGGCGCGCCACTTGTCGGCGACGAAGCGGTTGGCGGGTAGGACGGCACGCGCCAGCGCCTGCAGCCGCGCCCACTGCCGCACGCGAAGCTCGTTGGACGGAAGGGTCTCCAGCGCCCGGTCGAAGAAGCCCGTCACTGCCGCAGCTTGAAGCGCTGGATCTTCCCGGTCGCGGTCTTGGGGAGCTCCGTCACGAACTCGATCCAGCGCGGGTACTTGTAGGCGGCGATCTTGTCCTTCACGAATTGCTTGATCTCGGCCTCGAGCGCGGACCCCGGCGTCTGGCCCTCCTTGAGGACGACGTAGGCCTTGGGTTTCACCAAGCGGTCCTCGTCCTCCTGCCCGACCACGGCGGCCTCCAGCACGGCGTGATGACCGACGAGCGTGTTCTCCACCTCGATGGGCGAGACCCAGATCCCCCCCACCTTGAGCATGTCGTCGCCCCGGCCGCAGTACCAGAAGAAGCCGTCCTCGTCCTCGTAGTACTTGTCCCCGGTGTTGATCCACTGGCCGAAGAGGGCGTTCTTGGTCTTCTCGTGCTGGTTCCAGTAGTAGGCCATGGTCGAGTCGCCCTGCACGCGCAGGTTCCCGATCTCGCCCCTCGGCACCGCCTGCCCCTCGTCGTCCACGATTCGCGCCTCGTAGCCCGGCACCGGCAGCCCGGTGGCGCCGGGCCGGACCCGTCGGGGGCGGTTCGAGAGGAAGATGTGGAGGATCTCCGTGGTCCCGATGCCGTCGAGGATCTCCACGCCGAAGCGCTCGCCCCAGCGCTTGAAGAGCTCCTCGGGCAGGGCCTCACCGGCGGAGACGCACAGGCGGAGGCACGAGAGGTCGTAGCGCGACGCCGCGTCCTTCACCTGCAGCATGGCCGCGTAGAGCGTGGGAACGCCGAAGAAGATGGTCGGCCGCGTGCGGTGGATCAGGTCGAACATCGCCTCCGGCAGGGGCCGGTCCGGATAGAGCACCCCCTGCCCGCCCACCCCCATGGGGAAATACATGTTGTTGCCCAGCCCATAGGCGAAGAAGAGCTTCGCCGCGGAGACCGTGCGGTCCGCCTCGGTCATCCCGAGGACCTGGCGGGCGTAGGTGTCGAGGCAGATGACCATGTCGTGCTGCAGATGCACGGCCCCCTTGGGAAAGCCGGTGGAGCCCGAGGAATAGAGCCAGAAGGCCGGCTCGTCGCGGGACGTCTCGGCGGCGGCGAGCTGGGCGGAGGCCTTGCCCAGCAGCGCGTCGAAGCCGAGCGTCCCATGGGGGGCCTTGCCGGCCACGATCACGTGCTGGAGGAATCGCGCTTCCTTCAGGACGGGCTCGACCAGCGGGTACAGCGCCTCGGACACGACGAGGACGCGGGCCCGGCTGTCGTTGAGGAAGTAGAGATAGTCAGGCGCCCGGAGCATGGTGTTCAGGGGCACCGGCACCGCGCCGATCTTGATCGCGCCCCAGAACGCGGCGAGGAACGCGGGCGAGTCGAGGAGGAGGCACAGCACGCGCTGCTCGCGCTCGATCCCGAGGTCGCGGAACGCGTTGCCGGCCCGGTTCACCAGCTCGTGGAGAGCCCCGTAGGTGAGTGTGCCCCCCTCGTGCTGGAAGGCGACCCGGCCGCCGCGGCCCTCCGCCACGTGGCGGTCCACGAAGAAGGTGGCCGCGTTGAACAGCTCGGGGAGCTGGGTGGACCGCGCGGTCATCTCAGCGGCGCTTCCGACCGCCCCGCCGGCGGCCCGCCGGCTTCCGCTTGGCCGCCGCGCGGGGCCGCGCGGGGGCGGCCGCCGCCTTGACCGCCATCGCCTCGATCTCGACGAGGAGCTCGGGATTCACGAGGCGCGAAACCACGAGCAGGGTGTTGGGCGGGTAGACGCCGTCCGGGAAGTAACCGGGAAACGCCTCGCGGCGCCCCCGCATGAAGCCGTCGATGTCGGCCGCGCTCGTGAGGAACGTCTGGAACCGGATCACGTCCCGCATGGACGCGCCGGCCGCGCGCAGCACCGCATCGACGTTGGTGAGCGCCTGTCGGGTCTGGGCAGCCACGTCGCCGGGCCCGACGACGCGACCCGACTCCATCCCCACTTGTCCCGCCACCACGATCAGCTCGCCCGGCCCGGCCGTCATTCCGTGCGAGTACATTCCCAGAGGGGGGCCCAGCGTCTTCCCGGTCACCGCGCGTGGCGCCATTGGAGGCCTCCTCAGGACAGCCGGACGTATTCGAACTCGATGGGCTGGCTGTTGATCCCCCGCGGCGGCGGAGCGATCCAGCTCGCGAACTTCCCGGGCTCCACCACTCCCTGCATCAGGCTGCCCACGAACGCTTGATCCTCGGCGGTGGGCAGCCAGTCGCGGTGGCGGGCGTCCCACTCCGCCTCGCTGAGGGCCCGGCCGTCGGGCGACACCTTCACGTCGGAGAAGGCGCCGATGGCGCGATGGAAGGCCCGATGCGGCAGGCGCAGCTCGACGTCGATCCCGTGGTTCTTGATCACCTGGTTCCAGCGGGCCACTCCACGCGCGCAATCGGCGACGTAGTCGTCCCGCAGCCGCTCGTTCAGGGAGACCAGCGCGGCCTCCGTCCGGGTCACGAGCCGGTCGCCCTGCAGGTCGGTCACCGAGTAGGTGGCGTCCTTGAGGCGATGGTCGTCGTCCTTCTTGGTCTCCTCGAAGCGTCCCTTGAGCCCCATGGTGTAGAAGTTGGCGGCGTTGGTGGACACCTCGGAGCCGAAGAGGTCGAGCGACACCGAGCAGTGGAAGTTGATGTACTTCTGGATGGTCGCGAGGTCGATGCCCCCGTGCTTCCGCACGTCGTCCGTGCGATGCTCGCGCATCAGCTCGCAGGTGCGCTGCACGATGCGCTGCACGCCCGACTCCCCCACGAACATGTGATGGGCTTCCTCGGTCAGCATGAAGCGGCATGTGCGGGAGAGGGGGTCGAATCCGCTCTCGGCGAGGCTGGCGAGCTGATACTTCCCGTCCCGGTCAGTGAAGAAGCAGAACATGAAGTAGGAGAGCCAGTCCGGCGTCCGCTCGTTGAACGCGCCCAGGATACGCGGCTTGTCGGCGTCGCCCGATCGGCGCTGCAGCAAGGCTTCCGACTCCTCGCGCCCGTCGCGTCCGAAGTGGGCGTCGAGGAGGTACACCATGGCCCAGAGGTGCCGGCCCTCCTCCACGTTGACCTGGAAGAGGTTGCGCAGGTCGTAGAGAGACGGGCACGTCTTCCCGAGGTGCCGCTGCTGCTCTACGGAGGCGGGCTCGGTGTCGCCCTGGGTGACGATGAGGCGCCGCAGCACCCCGCGATACTCCCCGGGCACCTCCTGCCACGCCGGACTACCCTTGTGGTCGCCGAAGTTCACGAGTCGGCCCGGATCGGGCTCGGCGAGGAAGATCCCCCAGCGGTACTCGGGCATGCGCACCCAGTCGAAGTGCGCCCAGCCTTGCGCGTCCACGCTCACCGCGGTGCGCAGATAGACCTCGTTGCCCTGGAATCCGACCGGCCCCATGTCCTTCCACCACTCGAGAAACTTCGGCTGCCAGTCCTCGAGGGCGCGCTGGAGCCGCCGGTTCTCGGCGAGGTTGACGTTGTTGGGGATCCGGTCCGTGTAGTCGATGCCGGGCATCACACTCTCCTTCGATCGAAGTCCGCGCGGTCGCCGGTGCCGTACACCTTGAGGGCCCCCTTGGGACCCACCGCGTTCGGCCGCTGGAAGATCCAGTTCTGCCACGCGGTGAGCCGAGCGAAGATCTTGCTCTCCAACGTCTCGGGGCCGCCGAAGCGCAGGGAGGCCTCCATCCCGGTGAGCGCGTCCGGCGAGAAGGCGGCGCGCTCCTCCAGCGCGATCCGTACCTCGTCTTCCCAGTCGATGTCGTCGGGCGCGAACGTCACCAGTCCCGCCTCGAGGGCCGCCGCCGCGTCGAGGTCCTGGCCGACCCGGCCCTTGAGATCGTCGGCGCGCGCGGGCTCGTCGAGGAAACGGCTGGCCAGCCGAGCCAGCCCGTTGACCATGGGATAGGCGCCGAAGTTCACGCCGGTGAGGCGCAGCGACGGGGCCGGGCGCGCGTCACCCTCGCGCTGGCCATCCAGCATGTAGGAGCGGTCGGCGGCGAGTACCAGCTCCAGCAATGTCCCCGTGAAGCAGGAGCCCGGCTCGACGAGCGCGAACAGGGAACGCGAGGTCACGTCGAGCCGCTTGAAGACGCGCTTGAGAAAGAGGCGGATCTCGCGCACGAGCCAGTCGCTCTGATGGTCGAGAAGCAGCCGGTCGTGCGCCTCGACGTGGTCGGCGCGCCCCGCGGTCCGGAGCACCCACACGCCGATCTCTTCCTCGTTGCCGCGAAGATGCAGGATCAGGTCATCGAGCTCACGGGCCAGCGCGAGCGGCCAGAAGTCTGCCCCCTGGGCGTGCAGGGCGCTGAGCCCGGCGGGAGCGGGCTGATCCGGCGCCGCCACCGTGATCTCGGCGATACCGCGCGCCCGGTCGAGCGCGCACGTGACATGCCGATAGGCGATGCGGTCGCCCGCGATCGTGCGCGCGAGCGGAGGCAGCGGGACGCCGCGCCCGTCGGCGGGGCGATCCGACCGCGCGGCGAGGTCGGCGGCGCGCCGCTTTGCCGTCTCCTCGAGCCGCGAGCGCGGCACGACCTCGTCCACGAGCCGCCACTCGACGGCCCGCTGGCCCTTGATGCCCTCCTCGAGGGTGCAGAAGAAATCGGCGCGGTCGCGGCGGACCCGGCGCTTGTCCACGAGGCGCGTGAGCCCGCCGGTGCCCGGCAGCACGGCGAGGAGCGGCACCTCGGGCAAGGCCACCGTGGTCGAGGCGTCGTCGGCCATCACGATGTGATCGCAGGCCAGGGCCAGCTCGTACCCACCCCCCGCGCAGGGCCCGTTCACCGCGCACACCCAGGCCTGCCGCGACTCCGCGGTGGCCTCCTCGATCCCGTTGCGGGTCTCGTTGGTGAACTTGCAGAAGTTCACTTTCCAGCCGTGGGAGGACTGGTTGAGCATGCGGATGTTGGCGCCGGCGCAGAAGACCCGCTCCTTTGCGGACGTCAGGATCACGGCCCCCACCTCAGGATGCTCGAAGCGGAGGCGTTGGATGGCGTCGTGCAGCTCGATGTCCACGCCGAGGTCATAGGAGTTCAGCTTGAGCTCGTAGCCGGGGACGAGGCCGCCGGCTTCCTGGACGTCCATGGCCAGCGTCGCGACCCGCCCGTCGACGGACAGCTTCCAGTGCCGGTACCGGGACGGCTCGGTACGGAAGTCCACCACGACGCGCGGCTGCTCGGTCATTCGTTATCTCCCCGCTACCCCAGAATCACCCAGAGCACCTTGGCGGTCTTCCCGCCCAGGTTCTCCCACCCGTGCGGACTGCCGCCGTCGAGATAGGCGCTGTCGCCCGCCTCCAGCGGGTGGGTCCCGCCATTGTAGTGCAACGCGACCTTGCCTTCGAGGACGTAGAGCAGCTTCATCTGCCCGGGGTCGAGGATCACCTTTTCCGTCTTCACGCCCTTCGCGCGCGGACCGAGCGTGCCCACCACGGCGCGGATCTTGCCCTGGAAGAGACCGGCGCCCAGCACGTGCCACTTCTCGGAGCTCCCGTCGAAGGAGACCACCGGGTAGTCGCTCTTTCGCGAGACGTGAAGGCGGCCCTCGGGCGCCTGCTCGAACAGGGCGGCGATGGGAATGCCGAGCGCGCCGGCGACCCGGCCCAGCGTGTGCAGGGACGGCGTCAGCCGGCCCGACTCGATCTGGGACAGCATGCTCGGCGTGAGGCCGGCCTTCTCCGCGAGCTGCCGCTGCTGCAGCGCGCGCTCGGCGCGGAGGGCCTTGATTCGCTCACCCAGTGCGGTCACGCGCGCGCCTCCTCGATGAAGGGGTCGGGACGTCCGATCTCGTCGAGCCCCGCCAGCCGCCGCAGGGCACGCTCCACGTAGACGCGGGTCATTTTCTTCCGGTAGGGGTGCGTGAGGTCGGTGTTGTCGAGCGGCTTCGAGGGCCGGGCCGCGCGCTCCGCGGTGGCGGCGAGGAGCGCCGGGTCGAGGCGCTGCCCCACCAGCATGGCCGCGGCGTCGGCGGCCTCGCGCGGCTGCGACGCCACCGCGCCCAGCACGATGCGCGCGGCGGCGACGCGGTCACCTTCCATGCGGAGGGCCACCGCGACGCCCAGCACCGGAAAGTCGAAGGCGCCGCGACGGCGGAGCTTGAGATAGGCCGAGCGGAGGCCGTCGGCGGCGGGCAGCACGATGTCGGTGAGCACCTCGTCGGGCCGCTTGGCCAGGTACTCGATACCGTCGTCCCGATACAGCGCGGCGAGGGGAATGGTCCGCTCGCCCGCCGGCCCGACCAGCCGCACGGTGGCGCCCAGGCTCCACAGCACGGGCGCGGTATCCGACGACGAGACCGCCCAGCACCGGGAGCTGCCGGGGGCGACGAGGCAGATCTCGCCGTCCTTCTTCATGCAGAAGTTGACCGCCTTCCGCCACTGGTAGGACTGGTTGTAGTAGTTGCAGCGCGTGTCCACGCAGACATTGCCGCCGAGCGTGCCCATGTTGCGGAGCTGGGGGGTCGAGACGACGCCGGCGGCGGTGGCGAGCGCGCGGTACGCGCGCGTCACGTCGGGATGACGCGAGACGGCGGTGAGCGCGGTGCCCGCGCCGATGCGGAGCCCGCCCGCCGGCGCCGAGGCCACGCCGACCAGGTCGCGAATGCCGCGCAGGCCCACCAGCACGGAGGGCTCGAACTGGCGCCGCTTCATGTTCGGGAAGAGGTCGGTGCCGCCTGCCACCAGCATGGCCGCGGGCCCGTGCTCGGCCATCAGCTTGGCGGCATCGGATACCGACACCGGCGCCAGGTAGCGGAACGGCGGCAGCCGCATCATGACGCGAAGGGCCTCACGGCCACATCCTCGGCGGGCTGACCGAACGCCGACTCCACCGGGCGCGGCTCCGGGAACCTGAAGAGCGGCAGCCGCTCTGGGCCCACGCGAGGGACCTTCCCCTGCCGCCGGAGCTCGAGCCCCTTGAGCACCTTGTCCGGCGTGATGGGAATCTCGTCCACGCGCACCCCAACCGCGCTCCACACCGCGTTCGCGACGGCCGGGATCACCGGAAGCAGTGGCCCCTGCCCCGCCTCCTTGGCCCCGAATGGGCCGTCGGGATCGTCGGTCTCGACCAGGATGGTGTGAATCTCGGGCGTCTCCAGGGTGGTCGGGCTCTTGTACTCCAGCATGGAGGGAATCTTGTGCACGCCCTTGCGGAACACCTGCTCCTCCATGAGCACCTCGCCCAGCCCCATGTAGACCGACCCCTCCACCTGCCCCTCGACGAGCAGCGGGTTGAGGGCGCGGCCCACGTCGTGGGCAATCCAGATCTCGGTGGGCTTCACCTCGCCGGTTTGCTCGTCCACGTCCACCTCGACCACGCAGGCCGAGTAGGAGTAGCACGGCGACGGCCCCACGCCGCCGCCCTTGTACTTGCCCGCGCGCTTGGGCGGGGCGTACGAGCCGGGATAGGCGAGCACGCCGTGCAGACTCTCGGCCAGCACCACCGCGGCCGGGAAGGTGACGCTCCTGTCCTCGTCGTCGGCCACGAACACGCGGCGGTCGCGCGCCACCAGGCGCTCGGGCGCCACCTCGAGCTTGCGGCCGACCGCCTCGAAGATCGTCGCGCGCAGCCGCTCCGCCGCCTGAATGGCGGCGTTGCCCGCCATGAGCGTCACGCGGGAGGAATAGGAGCCCAGGTCCACCGGGGTGAGATCGGTGTCGGCCACGTGCACGCGAATGTCCTTGGGCTCGATGCCGAGTACCTCGGCCACCAGATAGGCGAGCACGGAATCCGAGCCCTGCCCGATGTCGGTGGCGCCGCACAGGATGGACACGCCCCCGCTACGGTCGGCGCGCACCACCACCCCCGAGTGCGGCATGTCGTTCCAGTAGATCGCGGTGCCCGCGCCGGTCAGGTACGACGAGCAGGCGATGCCGATGCCCTTGCCGCGCGGGAGCGTCTTCCACTTCCGGCTCCAGCCGGACGCCTCGACGACGCGATCGATGCACTCCCCCAATCCGATGGTGGTCACGGTCAGGTGGTTGGCGGTCTTGGTGAACGGCTCGGCGAGATGGCGGCGGCGCATGTCGGCGGGATCGAGACCGAGCTGCTCGGCCGCCTTGTCGAGCTGGCACTCGAGCGCGAAGCGCGGCTGCGGCGTGCCGTGCCCCCGCTTGGGCCCGCAGGGGGGCTTGTTCGTGAACACCCGCGCGCCCTCGAACTTGTACACGGGGATCTTGTAGGTGACGGTCTGGAGCGCGCCCGTGTAGAACGTGGAAGCCACCCCATAGGAGCCGTAGGCGCCGCCGTCGAGCCAGGTCCGGAAGTGCATGCCGGTGATGGCGCCGTCCGTGCGGAAGCCGGTCTTCACCCACATGAGCACGGGGTGGCGGCCGCGGTGGACGTAGAACACCTCCTCGCGCGTGAGCGCGATCTTCACCGGCCGTCCCGTCAGCTGCGAGAGCTTGCAGGCGGCGATCTCGTGCGCGAAGGGATCGAGCTTGCCGCCGAAGCCGCCGCCCACCGCCGCCGCGATGACGCGGATATGCGCCTGCGGCATGTCGAGGATCTTGCCGAGGAGCCGGTGCACGTAGTGCGGCGTCTGGGTGGACGACCAGAGCGTGAGCTTTCCGTCCGGGCCCCAGTGGGCCACCGCCGCGTGCTGCTCCAGCGGCAGGTGCGTGTTGCCTTCGAAGAAGAAGACGTCCTCCCGCACGAGATCGGAGCTCGCGAAGGCGGCGTCCACGTCGCCGAACTGCAGCGCCACCGCCTTGTGCACGTTGGGACCGTCGCCGTACTCGTGGATGCGGACGTCGGGATGCCCGAGGGCGTCCTCGATGGACATGAGGGCGGGGAGCGGCACGTACTCCACCTCGATCAGCTCGGTGGCACGCTCGGCCGTCTCCTCGTCCACCGCGGCCACCGCGGCCACCGCGTCGCCCACCATGCGCACCTTCTCGACGCAGAGCGCCTCCTCGTCCTGTGACACGGGAAGGATGCCGAACTTCACCCGCGGCAGGTCATGCCCGGTGATGACGGCGTAGACGCCCGGCAACGCGGCGGCGCGTGCGGTGCCGATGCGCACGATGCGCGCGTGCGGATGCGGGCTGCGGAGGAGTTTGCCGTAGGCCATGCGCGGCAGGACAAGGTCGTCGGCGTACTTCGTCTCGCCGGTGACCTTGGCCCAGGCGTCGATCTTGGGCAGCGAGTGTCCGATGATGGAGAAGCGCTTGCTCATGGCCGAGCTCCTTCTCTCTCCCCCTCGACACGGGCGCCGCTCCCTCGCATCCGGAGGGCGGCCAGCTCGACCGCGTCGAGGATCTTCGTGTAACCGGTGCACCGGCAGAGGTTGCCCGCGAGGGCGTGCCGGACCTCGTCGCGCGTGGGCATCGGACGCTCCGCCAGGAGGGCCTTGGCGGTGACGAGGATGCCGGGCGTGCAATAACCGCACTGGGCGGCGCCAAGCTCGGCGAAGGCCTGCTGGAGTGGATGCAGACGTCCGCCGTCCGCCATCCCTTCGATCGTCTCGATCCGTCGGCCCTGACACTCCACCGGCAGCGCAAGGCAGGACAGCACCGGCTCACCGTCGACGAGCACGGTGCAGGTGCCGCACTCGCCCAGCTCGCAGCCGTGCTTGGTGCCGGTGAGGGCCAGGTCTTCCCGCAGCACCTCGAGGAGAGTCTTGTGCGGCGCGACGACCACGTCGCGTGCCTCGCCGTTGACGGTCAGCGCGAGGAGCATCTTCATAGGCGGCCTCCGGCGAAGTTACCGAACAACGAAACCACGATTAAGTAGTACTAAACGCCGGCCCCCGCTGTCAAGGCCGGCGGCCGGCCCGGTTAAGATGGCCGGGTGCCCGAGTCCAAGCTCTTTACGCTGCGGGAGGCGATCGCCCGCTTCGTCCCCGACGGCAGCGTGGTGTGCATGGGCGCGGCGCTGGAGGCCGCCATCCCGTACGCAGCCGGCCACGAGATGATCCGCCAGGCACGGCGCGGCCTCACGCTGGTGGGCCCGATCTCGGACATCCTCTTCGACCTCCTCGTCGGCGCCGGCTGCGTGAGCCGGGTGGTGGCGGCGTGGGTCGGCAACGTGTCGGCGGGGCTCGGACACAACTATCGTCGGGCGTGCGAGCAGGGCATCCCCGCGCCGCTCGCGGTCGAGGACCACACGAACCTGAGCCTGGCCATGGCGCTGCTCGCCGGTGCCACCGGCGCGCCCTTCATCCCCACGCGCTCGCTGCTGGGCACGGGGCTGCTTGAGTCGAATCCCCGATTCCGCGCGGGCACCGATCCCTGGTCGGGCGCCCCCGTCGTGTTGATTCCCGCCCTCACCCCCGACGTGGCGGTGCTGCACGTCCAGCGAGCCGACATCGAGGGCCACGCGCACGCCTGGGGCACGCTCGGCGTCACGCGCGAGGCCGCGCTCGCCGCGCGGCGGGTCATCGTGGTGGCCGAGGAGATTCGCGCCGTCGCCGAGATCCTCAGCGACCCCAATCTCGTGCTGGCCCCCCCGAGCAAGGTCGCCGCGGTGGTGCACGAGCCGTTCGGGGCGTTTCCGTCCCCCCTCCAGGGCTTTTACGCGCGGGATCACGACTTCTTTCACCGCTACCACGACGAATCACGCACGGTGGACGGCATGCGTGCCTGGCTCGAGCGCTGGGTCCACGGGCCCGCGGACTGGAAGGGCTTCCTGGCCCGCCTGGGCCCCGAGCGGATCGAGGCGATCCGCGCCAAGGTTCCCCGCCCGTCCCTTCCCGTGGACCTGGGCGGATGAGCCCGGCCGCCCGCCCGATTCCCGCCGGCTTCACCGAGCGCGAGCTCATGGTCATCGCCGCCGGGCGCGAGATCCGCGACGGGGAGACGGTCTTCGTGGGGATGCGCCTGCCCCTGCTCGCCTTCGCGTTCGCCAAGCGCACCCACGCGCCCTCGGCGATGGGGCTCTTCGAGAACGGCGTCGTGCGCGACAGTCCGGCCTCCGAGACCCTCATGACCATGAGCGACACTCCCAATCTGCCCGGTGCCGTCTGGTCAACGGGAACGCGCGAGATCATGGGCCTGCTCCAGCAGGGCCTGGTGGATCTCGGCTTCATCGGCGGCGCCGAGATCGACCGCTTCGGCAACCTCAACACCAACTACGTCGGCGACTGGCGCCGCCCGCGGGTGCGCCTGCCCGGATCGGGCGGTGGCAGCGACATCGCCAGCCTGGCGAAGCGCTTCGTGGTGATCATGCCCCAGGAGAAGCACCGGTTCCGCGAGCGCGTCGACTTCATCACCTCGCCCGGCTTCGGCGAGGGGGCGGGCTGGCGCGCGCGCGTGGGCCTGATGGGCGGGGGACCCAGCGCGGTGATCACCACCTTGGCGGTGTTCCGCTTCGACCCCCTCACTGCCGAGATGCTGCTCGCCTCCTACCATCAGGGGCAGAGCGTCGAGCGCGTGCGCGCGGAGACCGGCTGGGCGCTGCGCGTGGCGCCGGACGTGCGCGAGACGCCGACGCCGACCTCGGAAGAGCTGGCGATCGTGCGGGCCTGCGACCCGCTGGGCTTCTGGACCCGCTGATGGCGCTCACGACCGCTGGCCGGCCTCCCGCCACGGGGGCCGGCGGGGTGCGGTGGGTCATGTGGGGCATTCCCGCCTTCCTCTTCCTCCTCGCCTTCCTCCACCGCGTGGCCCCCGGCGTGATGGCGAAGGACCTCATGCAGGCCTTCGGCGCCACCGGCACGATGGTGGGGCTCCTCTCCGCCACGTACTTCTATAGCTATGCGGGCTTCATGCTACCCGGCGGTCTCTTGATCGACGCGCTGGGCGCCCGGCGCGTGGTGGCGTGGGGGAGCGCGATCATGGCGCTGGGCACACTCGCGATGGCGGTGGCGCAGACCTCCGGCGTTCTCTTCGCGGGGCGCTTCGTCATCGGCGCGGGCGCGACCGTGACGTTCATCGGCGCCATGAAGCTCGGCGCGGCGTGGTTTCCGCCGGAGCGCTTCGGCACCATCTCCGCCCTCACCGCCACCGTCGGCGTCCTCGGCTCGCTCGTCGCCACCGCCCCGCTCGCCGCGCTCTGCGCCTGGGTGGGGTGGCGCGGCGCCCTCTGGCTGATCACGCTGCTCACCCTGGTCGGCGCCGCCGTGTGCCTGGCGGTGGTCCGGGACGCGCCCGCGACGGAATCCGATGTCGCCCCGCCCACGCCGCCGCCGCTGAGGGAAGTGCTGACGGGCACGCTGGCGGTGCTCCGCAACCCCCACACCTGGCCGCCCTTCCTCTCCTTCTTCTTCCTCTACGCAAGCATGGGCAATCTCATGCTGTGGGGCGTCCCGTTCCTGCGCGACGTGTATGGGCTCGGCATGACGGAGGCGGCCGTCTACGCGAGCGCCACGCCGCTGGCCCTGCTCGCGTCGGGCCCGCTCACGGGCTGGGTCTCCGATCGGCTGCTCCGCCGCCGCAAGCTGCCGTTCATGGCGCTCGCCGGCGCCCAGCTCGCCCTCTGGGCGGTCTTCGCGATGACCGCCGGGGCGATTCCCCTGGGGAGCGTGGCCGCGCTCTTTTTCGCGATGGGCCTCGTGGGCAGCGCGTTCGTTCTCACCTGGCCGATCGGCCGCGAGGTCAATCCGCCCGCGCTCGCGGGCAGCGCGGTGGCGGTGGTCAACCTCGGCGGCTTCGTCGGCGCCGCGCTGACCCAGGGGCCGATCGGCGCCGTGCTGGACGCGCGGTGGGCGGGCGTCGTGGCGGGCGGGGCGCGCGTGTACCCGGCCGACGCCTATCGCGCGGCGTTCCTGGTCTGCGTGGCCTTCATGTTGGCGGCGGTGCTCATCGGCTTCGCGATCAAGGAGACCCGCGGCCGAAATGTCTACGCCGAGCTGCGGGGACGAGGGTAATGCTCTTCAATTCGTGGGAGTTCGTCGTCTTCTTCCTCGCGGTGTACCTGCTCTACCTCGTTCTGCCGTCGTACCGTCAGCAAAACCTTCTCCTCCTCGTCGCCAGTTACTACTTCTACTCCGCCTGGGACTGGCGATTCCTCTTCCTGCTCCTGTCGTCGACGCTGCTCGACTACGTGTGCGCGCTGGCCATCGATACCACGGACTCCCCCCGGACCCGCACCGCCTTCCTCGTCGCCAGCATCACCGGCAACCTCACCCTCCTGGGGTTCTTCAAGTACTACAACTTCTTTCTCGATTCTCTCCAGACGCTGCTCATGCCGTTCGGGCTTTCGGCCGAAGGCCTGCACCTGCACATCGTCCTGCCCGTCGGCATCTCCTTCTATACGTTCCAGGAGATGTCCTACACCATCGACGTGTACCGGCGCGAGATCAGGGCCACGCGCAACCTCCTGGACTTCGCGCTCTTCGTCGCCTTCTTCCCCCACATGGTCGCCGGTCCGATCATGCGAGCCTCGACGCTCCTGGTCCAGTTCTTCCGTCCCCGCGTCATCTCCCGGGAGTTCCTCATCACCGGGGTCTGGCTCATCTTCTGGGGGCTCTGGAAGAAGATCGTCATCGCCGACAATATGGCGCGACTCGCCGATCCCATCTTCGCCGACTCCGCCCAGGTCACCTGGGCGCAGGCGTATCTCGGCGTCGTCGCCTTCGCCTTTCAGATCTACGCCGACTTCTCCGCGTATTCCGACATCGCGCGGGGGGTGGCGCGGCTGCTCGGGATCGATTTGATGCAGAACTTCGACCTGCCCTATTTCGCGCGGAACCCGAGCGACTTCTGGCGCCGCTGGCACATCAGCCTCTCGACCTGGCTGCGCGACTACCTCTACATTCCCCTGGGGGGCAACCGAGGCACTCCCGCCCGCACCGCCAGCAACCTCTTCCTCACCATGCTGCTGGGCGGGCTGTGGCACGGCGCCGCATGGAACTACGTGTGGTGGGGCGTCTATCACGGTGCGCTGCTGATCGGGCACCGGCGGATCACCGGTGACACCCCCGCGCGCCCGGACTCACGCTGGCGACGCGTGGGGGCCATCCTGCTGATGTTCCAGTTCACGCTGTTCGGGTGGCTCCTCTTCCGGTGCACGCGGCGGATCGAGATCGACGGGACGCTGCGCGACGACAGCGGCGCCCAGATCATCGAGATGCTGACCGCGTTCCGTAACGGGTGGGGATTCGACGCGGCATCGCTCGCGATCGTGGTCAGCATCGTCGCCTTCGCCCTCCCGCTTCTCGCCATGCAGCTCTTCCAGTATCGGACCGGCGACCACCAGTGCATGCTCCGTCTGCCGATGCCGGCCCGCGCGCTCCTCGTGGCCGGGTTGAGCGTGATGTGGCTCGTCTGGGGCATGCAGGCCGGCGAGGCGTTCATCTACTTCCAGTTCTGACATGAGACAACCGCTGGTCGGCTTCCGTGTCGTCGATGGGGGGCGCCTCCTCGCCTCGAGCTGGCGCTTCGTCGGACTCGCCATCGTGCTGACCCTGTTGCTCGGCGAAGTGTACATGCGGCTTCCCTTCGTGCTGCCCCGGCTCGAGTACGAGCCCGACCGCGAGCTCGATGGCCGCCTCGCTCCCCGCCAGCACGGCTACGTGTGGCTCGCCAACATGTCGCTCCAGAGCCCCGCCATCTCGATCAATCGCGAGGGCCATCGGGGAGTCGATCGCGAGTGGCGCCGCCCGACCATCCTGGTGGTGGGCGACTCCGAGTGGTTCGGGGCGGGAGTCGACGACGACGAGGTATGGACGAGTCAGCTGGAGTCCGATCTCAACTCCCCGTCCCGCGAGAAGCCCGTGCAGGTGGTCAACGCCTCGCATCCAGGGTTCGGGCCCTTCCACCAGGCCATGGTGATCGAGCGGCTCCTGGCCCGACACGCGGTCGACGCGATTCTCGTGCGGGTCTCCCCGGGCCAGCATCAGTTCCGCCCCGTGCCCGAGGGGGAACGGGACGGGCGCGTGGCCGCCGCCCATCGCCGGGCCACCCTTCGACGCTGGACGAAGTTCCTGCCGTTCCTCGTCAACAAGCTCGAGGCGCAGGTGCCCGCGATCCGGGCCGCCTTGACCCCCCACGTCCTGCAGCGGCGCCGCGAGCCCGGCGAGGGCCTCTCGGTGGCGGTCGGCCGCGCCATGGCCGCCGAGGCCATGCCGTGGTGGCAGCGCATGGCCGACCACGCGGAGGCGAAGGGGGCACCTCTCGTGTTCGTCGTGCACGACCCGGTGTCCGCGCCGGCCGCCGCTCCCCTGGAAGCGGCGCTCCGGTCAGTCGCGGCGGCGCATCGGGCCGCCCATGTCGTCCGTCTGGGACCCGAGGCCTTTGGCCTCGATCCAACCGCTCCGACCGACCAGCTGCGCCGCGCGCTGCGGACGCGCCTGACGATCGGCCTCGACCCGCACGCCAACGTGCTTCAGCATCGGCTCATCGCGCAGGCCCTCGGGCGCGCGCTCCACGAGATGGAGATTCCCGCGCTCCGCTAGGCCGCGTCAGCGGCGCTGAAGGCTGATCTCGGTCTCGGCGCCGGGCTGGATGACCACGCGCTCGACCGTCGCGAGTCCATGGGCATCGGCGACCACCTCGCCCGCCCTCCCGTCCGAGGTCGCCCATCGGATCCGCTCGTGAGGCGCGATCCGAAACGATTGCACGCGACGGGGCGTGATGTCGACAGTCATCGGGGCCTGGGCCAGCTGATTGGACACGCGCACCGCCCACCGGCTCGCGTCATCCGCGACCATCGTCCACGCGAAGCCGAGATTGATCCCCCCTTCCGGGTCGCCCTCCACCGGGTCACCGCGGCCGGGGTCATTGTCGATCGATGAGCGGCTGAAGGCCGGGTAGCTCTCGGCCCGGCTGAATCGCTGACGCGGGAAGTCCCGACGCACAAGAACCATGGGCTCCTCGCCTTCGCTGTGCCCCTTCGCGTTCCAGGCGAACACGAATCCGTGGCGTCCGGCCGCAAGGGCCCGCGCCATGTCGACCTGTTCCTTCCACGTCGCGAAGCCGTCGCGCCGTCCGATCGTCCACGCGAGAAACGGCAGGTCCCCGGGATGCTGCTCGACGAATCGGACCATGTCCATCCGCTCGAGGTAGTCGGTGCGTCCATCGTCCATGAGGGCGCGCTGGGGCGGACGCGGGCGCGGCACGATGGCGGGCAGCGCGCGCTGGCGCATGCGCGGCAGCACCGCATGGATCGCGGCGAACAGGTCCGGCTGGCGCAGGCCGAAGGTCATGGATCCCCAGCCCCCCATGGACTGGCCGGTGAGATAGACCCGGTTCCGGTCGATCTGATAGCGGGCGGCCACCCATTCGAGGAGCCAGAGGAGGCGTCGCTCGGTGAACGGATAGGCGCGAGCCTCCGAGGGTCTCGCGCCCGCGGGCACGCTCAAATAGCCGAACCAGACCGTCTCCATGGCGCGGCGACCGGTGGGATGGTGAATCGCGTCTCGGGTGAAGAGCTCGAGCCACGTCCCCGCCTGCCCCTTCCGGGTCAGCACGGAGAACACGCCGGGGAGACCGTCACGCCATCCCATCTCCGTCGTCGCGAAGTAGAGATAATAGTCGCCGTTCGGGTTCGCCCCCCCGCCTTCGCCCTCGCTCGCATGCAGTCGGAGGACCAGGGGCAAGCCGGGCGGCTCGCCCCCCGCCGCCGCGGCGCCGGAGCTCGCCCTGCGCTGGCTGCGGAGCTTGATGGGCTGGATCGGCGCGACGCGCTCGTCCACCGCCGTGACGGTGGCGCTCTCTCCGGGCACGACGCCGCTCAAGCGGGCGAGCTTCTCGTCGGTGGCCGCGACGGCGTAGTAGGCGGCCCCTTCCTCGCGCGTCGTGTGAACGGCCACGCCGCTCCAGAGCGGGAGCGGCGTCCCGCCTTCCTCGAGGATCGCCGTCGGCTTCCCCGGATCCAGGCGATCGCGCGGGGAGAAGTCGGATCCGAAGAGCTTGGCGGAGTTGTGGAGGATACCCGTGGCGGCCACGCGCGCCTGCGCCAGCGTGTCCTCCGTGATCGGCCGGCTGGACCGGTAGAGCGTGTAGCGGAAGCGGGCCCCCGCCTGTCCTTCCGCCGCGTCCTTCCACGTCACGAACGTTTGCCCGTGGCGATGCTCTGCACGGATGCCCGTGACGACCACCGGATCGTGGGCGCGCAGCGGACACGGAAGCGAGACGACGAGCCACCCGACGAGGGCGGCGAGGAGCAGGCAACGACGGGCGCCGGAGACCTGCATGGGGGAGGTCATGGCGACCCGATTACCCGCGATCGAGGAAGCCCTCGGTCATCGCGTTCACCTCCGGCATACCGGTGCGCGCGATGGCGTTGATGCGCGCCTTCATCTCCGCCATGGGCCGGAAAGGCTTGGCGGCGAGCCGATCCGCGAAGGTCTGAACCGCCTCCGCCAGCCGAGCGCCCGGATGCACCTCGTTGACAAGGCCGAGGGTGAGGGCCTCTGCCGCGGAGTAACGGCGCCCGCCGATGATGATCTCCTTGGCGCGCGTCGGGCCCACGAAGCGGACGAAACGCGTGGTGGTCGCCACACCGAGGGGCACGCCGAGATCCACCTCGGGGATCCAGAACTCCGCCTCGGCGGCGGCGACCCGGAAGTCGCAGGCCAGGGCGAGTCCCCACCCCCCGCCCACCGCGTGGCCGTTGATGGCTCCCACCGTCACCTGCTCCAGGCCTTCCAGCAGCACGTTCGCACGCTCGAACAGCCGGCGGAACTGGCTCTTCCGCGCGGTGAACATGCGCCGCCGCTCCTCCTCGGACATGCCCTTCTTGAAGGGAGCGTCCGCGCCGGCGGAGAAGATCGGCGGCGTGCCGGTGAGAACAACCACCCTGCTGGACTCGTCGTCTCTGAGCGCAGCGAATGCGCTCACGAGCTCGGCGAGCATCTCGTCACTCAGCGAGTTCCGGCGGTCCGGACGGTCCAGGATGACGGTGGCGATGAGTCCCTTGCGCTCGAGTCGCACGTTGTCGGCCATGGGCCCCTCAGGGGCGCGCGGCGCCCAGCGCCACCGCGGCGTCGATCCCCGTTTCGTCGGTCAGCAGCAGCCGTCGGGCCTCCGCCACGATGCCGCGAGATCGCGCATAGCCTTGTCCCGCGTCGCGGTCGCGCGCCACGGCCGGCGCGACGACCTCGTCGAGGAGCCGGACGAAGGCGCCGGAAAGACGCCGGCGCACCTCGCCGTAGCCCCGCACGACGCCCGCCGTCTCCGCCACCTCGACGGCGAGGTCGGCGTCGAGCGCGGCGGCGGCCAGGACGGCGCCGCGCCAGCGCTCGATGAGGGTCCACTCGCGCTCGGCGCGCAGCGAGCGCGGGCGCAGGACGCGCAGACGCCCGAGGAGCCAGACGCGGAGGAAGCCGAGCACGGTGGTGGTGCGGACATGCTGGCCGAGGGTGGGCCGCTCCGCGGGCCAGCGGCGCTCGGCCCAGCGGGCGATGGGCCGGCCGATCGCCGCGGGCAGGATGCCGTAGATCTCGTCCAGATCCGGCTTGAGGTAGTCGGTCACCACCAGCGTCGCACCCGGGGGGGCGCTCTGTTCGGCGCGGATGCGCTCGAAGCGCGCCCGGCGCGTCTTGAGATCGGCCACGCGGATGGCGTCCTCGTAGGTCGCCCACACCGCGAGCCGCCGCGCGAAACGCTCGGTGAGCCGCGCCCCCCGCCCCGTCGCGTGCACCTCGCGCACCAGCGCCAGCCAGCGCTCCGCGTAGCGCGCGTCCTGATAGTCCACGAGCCGCGCCAGGGCCTCCCCCAGCGTCGGATGCAGGGCCGGTTCGAAGGCGGCCTCCACGGTCACGCAGAGGGCGAGGAAGTCCGCGCCACGCCGGCCCAGCGCCGCCGCCCGTTCGGCGCGGACTTCCGGCCAGGGGCGCGCGGCCGGGCGGGTCGGGTCCAGGCTCGTGCCGAGGGCGGCGATCTCCCGGCCGGCCTTGAACCCGGCGAGGTTCCGCTCCACGGCCACGCCTTCCCGGATGGCGGCCTCGTAGGCCGAGTCCGGGATGGGCAGTGCGCCGGTGGCGGCGAAGGCGCCGAGGAGCACGGCGTTGACCTCGGAGCCCGCGGCCCGCGCCGCCGCTAGCGCGTCGAAGGCGACCGTGCGCCGGGTGAGGGCCCGCGCCGCCTCGCGCAGACGCTCCTCGGGAAATACGCCGTCGCCGAGCACGGTGCGCTCGCCGATGGCGAAGAGGCGATGCGTGCTTGCCACCAGGGTCGTGCGCTCGGGCGAGGCAAAGTCGAGCTCGAGGGTGCGGCCCGCCTCCAGAAACTCGGAGGCGATGATGACGTCGACGTCGCCCGGCGTCGGGTAGAGCGAGAACACGGGGCGCGGGGCTCCCGCGACGGCCGCGACGGGATGCGCCTCGAGGTAGTACGTGGTGGCGCCGGTGCGCTGCGCGACACCGGGGATGGAAGTGGCCTGGGCGGCGAGACCGGCATGCTCGGCGGCGGCCACGATCCAGTCGGTGAGCACGCCGCCGCCCTGCCCACCCAGCGCGGCGATGAGGACCGAGACGGGACGCGGAGCGGCCGACGTCATGCCGGGCGTGCGCTCAGGCCGCCTGGAGCCACCCGATCACCCGGCCGCGCACGCCCGCGAGCATCCGCTCCCATGACCCGGGATTGTGCACGACGCGCGCCTCGTAGAAGGACGGGCAGAGCACCGCCGCGTGCGCGACCTCGCCGCAGAGCCCGCAGCCCACACAGCTCTGGTCTACGCGCGCCACCGGGTCCTCGCGAAGCGGGTCGCCGCTTTCTCCGAGCGTGAGAGAGGGGCAGCCGTTGAAGCGCATGCACGACTTGTCGCCGGTGCAGACGTCGGGATCCACGCCGAAGCGCGGCGCCTCCACCCGCCCCCCCGCCTTGAGCCGCGCCGCGATCTGCGGCCGCACGCGGCGCTGCCGCTCGAGCTGGCACTCCCCCTTGGCGATGATCACCTTGAGCCCGCCCGCCGCCGTCGTCATCGCCTCGCGAATGGTCTTGAGGGTGTCGCCCACGCGGTACGGGTTCACCACGCGCAGCCACGTTACCCCCAGACTCTTGATCGTGTCGGCGATGGACATCCGCACCGCCTGGCCGCGCGGGTTCTTCCCCGTGGAGGGATTGGCTTGCTGCCCGGTGGCGGACGTGTAGCCGTTCTCCAGGATCACCAGGATCGAGTCCTGCTGGTTGAAGACGGCGTTGGCCACGCCGGCGGTGAGGCCCGAATGCCAGAAGCCACCGTCGCCGAGGATGGACACCACGCGGCGGTCGAAGGCGGGCGCCACCGCGCTGGCCGAGGCCAGCCCCATCCCGTAGCCGAGGATCGTGTTGCCCATGTTGAAGGGCGGCAGGGTGGCGAAGGCGTGGCAGCCGATGTCCGCGGCCACGTGCGTCTCCCCCAGCTCGCGCTGGGCGATCTTGAGCACGCTAAACACGGGGCGTTCCGGGCAGCCCGTGCAGAACGCGGGCGGGCGCTTCGGCAGGGGCGTCCGCAGGATCTCGCGGGCCCGGCCCACATGGGCGGTCAAGGCGGCGCGACGGCTCTCCGCCTCGCCGCCCACGAAGCGCGTCAACGCGGCAAGCACCACCTCGGGCACGTACTCTCCCTGCACGCCCACGAGGTCCTTGCCGTGGATGCGCACGCCGAGCCGGCGGTCATAGGCGAGCGCCTTCAGCTCCTGCTCGATGAAGGCAGGCATGCCTTCCTCGATGACGAGCACCCGCTCCTTGTCAGCGATGAACTGCATCACCTCGTCCGGCACCAGGGGGTGGATCACGTTCAGCACGAGCATCGGGATCCGGCTGCGTCCGTAGACATCCGCGAGACCCAGCAAGGCCAGCGCGCGCAACGTGGTCGGGGTGAGCCCGCCCTGGAGCACGATCCCGATGTCGGCGCGGTCCCCCGGGACGATCTCGTTGAGCCGGCGCGCGGCGATGAAGCGGCGCGCGGCGGGCAGCCGCTGCTCGAACTTCTGCACCTCCTGCGCGTAGGTAGAAGGGGGATGGCTCAGCCGCGAGTAGTCGAAGCTATGCGCCGTCAGCCGGTCGTGCATCCCCACCCTGGGCCGCACGTTGTCGCGGCACACCATCGTGCCCCGCATGTGCGCGGTGCGGATGCGCAGGCTGATCACCGCGGGCAGGTTCGCCGCCTCCGACATGTCGAACGCGTGCCCGACCATGGCGGCCAGGTTCTGCAGCTCGGGGCGGGGGTCGAAGAGGAGCAGCGACGACTTCAGCGCGAAGGCGTGCGTGCGCTCCTGGATCACGCTGGCGCCCGCGCCGTAGTCCTCGCCCACCACGATGAGCGCGCCGCCGATCACGCCGGCGGAGGCCAGGTTCGACAGCGCGTCCGCCGCCACGTTGGTGCCCACCACCGATTTCCACGTCACCGCGCCGCGCATGGGGTAGTTGATGGACGCGCCCAGGAGCGCGGCCGCGGCCGCCTCGTTGGCGGAGGCGTCGAAGTAGACGCCCATGGGCGTGAGGAGAGCCTCGTTGGCATCGGCCATGACGTCGAGAAGATGGGAGACGGGAGCGCCCGGATACCCCCCCACGTAGGACACGCCCGACTGCAGGAGCGCCTTGGTGATGGCGAGGATGCCCTCGCCGCGGAGAATCTCGCCCTCGCCGAGCGCAAGCTGCTTGACTTCCGCGGCGAACGACCGTTCCATGGGGTCTCTTGTACCACACTCGCAGGAGGCCCGACCCATGGCCTACTTCACGACGACCGACGGCGTCCGGATCTACTACGAGGAGCACGGCACCGGCCAGCCCCTCCTGCTCGCCTACGGCATCGGCGGCAATGCGGGGATGTGGCAGCCCAACGTGGCGGCCCTCGCCGCCCGGCACCGCCTGATCCTCTGGGAGCCCCGCGGCCACGCGCGCTCGGAGGCGCCCGCCGACCCCACCCGCGTCACCTTCGCCCACTGGGTGCTCGACCTCCACGATCTCCTCGACCACCTCGCCCTCGACCGCGCGGTGGTGGGCGGGCTCTCGCTGGGGGGCGGCATCGCCACCCGCTTCATCCTCAAGCATCCCGAGCGGGCGCGGGCCCTGGTCGTGGTGGATTCCTCGTCGGCGGCGGGGCTGCCGCTGAGCGTCGACAACGTGGTGATGCGGGCTCGCAGCATCCAGGTCGTGCTCGAGGGCGGCATGGACGCGATGGCCGAGTTCGCGATCGCGTCGAACCCCAACGTCTCCGGCCGCCTCAAGCTGGATCCCAAGGCGCGTGAGGAAGTCTTCGCGATGTATCGGATGCTCAAGCCCGTCGGCTACGCCAACGCCCTCCGGGCGCTGCTGCAGATGGACTACATCACCGAGCGGCTTCCCGAGCTGGCCGCCCCCACCCTGCTCGTCTGCGGCGACGAGGATCCCTCCCTGGGGCCCATGCGCGTGATGGCGGAGAAGATCAAGCACGCCGAGTTCGCGCTGCTGTCACCGGCCGGCCACTTCGGAAACCGGGATCAACCTGCCGCCTTCAATCGAATAATCCTGGAGTTCCTCGCGCGCCTGCCGGACTGAGCGGCGCGGTTGGTGCCGCCGTCACATCCATGACACAATCGGCGGCATGATCCGTCGTGCCCGCGCGGTGCTCGGCACCGCCTGCGCCACGCACTTCGTCCACGACGGCTTCTCCGACATCATCTACGTGCTTCTCCCCATCTGGAGCGCCGAGTTCGGGTTGAGCTTCGCCCAGGTGGGCCTGCTCAAGACCGTCTACAGCGGCGGCATGGCGGGGTTCCAGATTCCGGCCGGCATCCTCGCCGAGCGCTGGGGCGAGGCGCGACTCCTGGCCGCGGGCACCGCGGTCACCGCGCTGGGCTTCCTCGCTGCGGGCGCGGCGGGCGGGTTCGGGGCTTTGCTTCTCTGCCTGCTCGTGGGCGGGCTCGGCTCATCCGTGCAGCATCCCCTCTCCTCGTCGCTCGTCTCGCGCGCCTACGAGGACGGATCGCGCCGGATGGCGCTCGGCACCTACAACTTCTCGGGCGATCTCGGCAAGGTGGTGGTACCCGCCGCCGTGGTCTTCGTGGCCGCCTGGATCGGCTGGCGCGAGGCCACGCGAGGCTACGCGCTGCTCGGGTTGGTCGCGGCGGTGATGGTCATGGTCGCCCTCGCCCGCCTCCGGGTAGGCGGCGTGACGGAACCCGCATCCGCCGCTAAGGCGCGCGCGGGATCGAGCGGGTGGGGGATCCGCGACCCCCGCGGCTTCCGCGCGCTCTCCGCGGTGCACATCATCGACAACTCGACGCGCACCGCCTTCCTCACCTTCCTCCCCTTCCTCCTCATCGCCAAGGGATCGACGGTGCCGGCGGTGGGCGTGGCGCTCATGCTGGTGTTCGCGGGCGGCGCGGCGGGCAAGCTCGCCTGCGGCGCGCTCGCCGATCGCCTCGGCGTGATCCGCACCGTGGTGCTGACGGAGGCCGCGACCGGCGCCGGGATCCTGCTCCTGCTCGTCCTGCCGCTGAGCGGCTGCCTGCTCCTCCTCGTGCCCCTCGGCATCGCGCTCAACGGCACATCGTCGGTGCTGTACGGCACGGTGGCCGACCTCGTGACGAGCGACCGCCGGGCGCGGAGCTACGCCGTCTTCTACACGCTGGGGATTGCCGCCTCGGCGCTGTCGCCCTTCCTCTACGGGCTACTCAGCGACTGGACCAGCGTCCCCTTCACGCTCGCCACCGTCGGCCTTCTCGTCTTCACCACGCTTCCCCTGACCTTCGCGCTGCGCGCCCCCCTAGCGGCCACCGCTTAGCGGCGGGCGCCCCCCGGCTCCCTAGTCGGCGGTGGAGCCGGGGAGGGCGGCCGACGGGATTGTGACGCGCTCGGTGGTGGGGCGGCGGTCGGAGCCGGCCAGCCAGGTGAAGGTCAGGCGGCCGTCGGGATCGAAGCGGGCGGCGGTGATGGCCTCGCGAGCGGACAGCCCCGGCGCCCACGCCCGCTCGATGCGCGCCACCGGCCGCCCCGCGAAGATCTGACGCACCACTAAGGTCGGCCCCTCCGCGGCGACGAGGAGCCAGCGGCGCGCGTCGATGCCGAGCACGGACGCGCGCGGCGGGGAGACGCGGCGGCGGCGGGCCTCGAAGAAGTAGCTCACCGAGCATCCGGGACCGCATGCGAAGCGTGCCTCGGCGAAGGTGGCCCCGTGCCAGCGCACGTGCGGGCGCGGGAGCGCCTCGAGTCCGGGGGGCACCGCGAACCACGTCGGCGTGTCGGGCGAGCCGTAGTAGACGCCGACGCGGCAGCGGGTATCGGACTCGCAGTCGGCGACGATACCGGTGCTCGGGAGAAGCGATCGGTAGAGGCAGCGCGTGGGCCCGGCGCCACTTGCTCCCGTGCACTCCCCGTCGTCGCGCTCCGCCCCCGCTGCGCCCGTCGCGATCGCGAGCAGGGCGGCGGAGAGCAGGAGCCAGCGCGGGCTAATCGCGGGGCTGCCTCACGCGCCCTCGGCGAGGAGCTCGGTCATGCGGTTGAAGAACTGGTCGAGCATCATCTTCGAGACGCCGCCCAGCATGCGCTGGCCGACGCTCGCGATGAGCCCCCCCACCTGCACGTCGGCGTCGTAGCTCACCTGTGTGCCGCCGTTGGTGGGCGCCAGCGCCATCATCGCCTCGCCGCGGACGAACCCGGGCCCACCCTTGCCGTCCACCGCCATGCGGTAGCGATGCGGGGGCTCCAGGTCCATGAGCCGGACGCGGCCCTCGAACGTGCCCTTGATGGCCGCCACCCCGACCTTCATGACGGCCTTGTACTCCCCGGGGCCGACCTCCTCGAGCCCTTCGCAGCCGGGGATGGCCTTGGCGAGCGTGTTCGGGTCCAGGAAGGCCGCCCAGACCTTGTCCTGGGAAGCCGGAATGTCACGGGTGCCTTCGATCTTCATGACGGAAGGCGCCTCAGGCCTGCAACGCGCGGACGGCGGTGTCCATGCGGCGCATCCCCTCGGCGATCGTCTCGATGCCGGTGGCGTAGGAGATGCGGATGTGGGCGTCGGAGCCGAAGTCCTGGCCGGCGACGCAGGCGATGCGCGCATCCTCGAGCAGGAACGCGCACACGTCGACCGAGCCCGTGAGGACGCCCCCCTTCCAGCGCTTGCCGAACAGTCCCGACACGTTGGGGAAGGCGTAGAAGGCGCCCTTCGGCGTGGCGCAGTGGACGCCCGGGATGGCGTTCAGCGCCGCGATGATGGCGCGGCGTCGCCGGTCGAACTCGCCCACCATCTTGGCGATCTCGTCCTGGGCGCCGGTGAGCGCCTCCACCGCCGCCCACTGCGCGATGGAGGCGGGATTGGAGGTCACCTGGCTCTGGATGTCGGTCATCGCCCGGATGATGGGCTTCGGACCGGCGGCGTACCCGATGCGCCAGCCGGTCATCGCGTAGGCCTTGGAGCAAGTATTGACGAGAATGGTCCGCGCCTTGACTTCGGGCGAGAGCGACGCGATCGACACGTGGCGTCCCTCGTAGGTGAGCGCTTCGTAGCACTCGTCGGAGACGATCCAGAGGCCGCGCTCGACAGCGAGCCGCGCGACGTCCTCGAGGGCGGCGGCCGAGAACACCGCGCCGGTGGGGTTGCCGGGGCTGTCGAGGATGATCAGCTTGGTCTTCGGCGTCACCGCGCGGCGCACCGCCGCGGGATCGAGGTCGAAGCCGGTGGACTCGTGCGTCTCCACCGCCACCGGCACACCCCCGAGCAGGCGAACCTGCTCGGGATACGAGACCCAGTAGGGGCTGGGGATCAGCACCTCGTCGCCCGGATTCACGAGGGCCATCACGATGTTGTAGAGGGTGTGCTTCGCCCCGCAGGATACCGTCACCTCGTCGGCGGTGTACTCGAGCCCGTGGTCGCGCTTGAGCTTGTGGCAGACGGCGGCGCGCAGCTCGGCGATCCCGCCGACCTCGGTGTACTTGGTGTGGCCCTTCTCCAGCGCCCGCACCGCCGCGTCCTTGATGCGCGCGGGCGTGTCGAAATCCGGCTCGCCGACGCTGAAGGAGATGACGTCCACGCCCTGCGCGCGCATGGCGCGGGCCTTGGCGTTCATGGCCAGGGTGGCGGAGGGGACGAGCGTCTTGAGGCGGTCGGCGAGCATGGCTAGCCCTGCTTTCTAGAGAATTTCTCGGTCAAGCGCGCCTCCACCACCGGGGGCACCAGGCCGGTGACGTGCGAGCCCAGGGAGGAGACCTCCTTGATGAGCTTGGACGAGATGTAGGTGTACCGTTCGTGCGGCATCATGAACACGGTCTCCACGGTGCCGCGGAGCTTCCGGTTCATCAGGGCCATCTGGAACTCGTACTCGAAGTCGGACACCGCGCGGATGCCGCGCACGATGCAGTCCGCGCCCTCGCGCTCGACGAGATCGATGAGGAGACCGTCGAACGACGTGATCCGCATCCGGGTGAGCCCGTGGGTGGCCTCGTCGATGAGCTCGAGCCGCTCCTTCACGCTGAATAGCGGGGCCTTGGAGGGGTTCGCCACCACGGCGACGATCAGCTCGTCGAAGATGCGCAGGCTGCGCTCGATGAGGTCCAGGTGTCCGTTGTGGATCGGGTCGAACATGCCGGGATACACCGCCCGCTTGCCCACCGAATCCTCCGTCGCGGTCGATTGACCGGAAGTAGCGAAAAAACCTCGCTGAGTTTAGGCAGGAGAGCGAAGGAAAGTCAAGGTCGTCTCCCCGAAGCGCCGCGCTTTCCAGGGCGCCAGCACCCCCGTGTCAGCGGTCAGGGGCACCTTGGTCGCGTGCTGGACAACCACGATCGCGCCAGGCTGCAGACACTCGCCGCGCGCCAGCGCGCTCACGGTGGGCGTCGCGCGCGCCGAGTCGTAGGGCGGATCGGCGAAGACCACCGCGAAGCGCGTGCCGGCGGCGGCGAGCGCGTCGACGGCCCGCGCGGCGTCGTCACGCAGGACGCGCGCCCGCGCGGCGAGCCCGAGACGCTCGACATTGTCGCGCAGAGCCCGCAGCGCCTGCGCGTTCTGCTCCACGAAGACGGCGGAGGGCGCGCCGCGGGAGAGCGCCTCGATCCCCACGCCCCCCGCGCCCGCGAACAGATCGAGGAAGGGACCGTCGGCGAGATAGGGCATGAGGGTATCGAGGCAGGCGATCCGCACCTGATCCGCGGTGGGCCGCGTGGTCCGTCCCTTCGGCGTGGACAGCCGCTGCCCCTTCAGCGCGCCGGCGAGCACCCGCATCAGCCGACGCTGGCGAGGTCGAGCCGCCCGCGCCAGCGCGCGAGCAGCGCCGCCCGGAGCGCGCGGTGCTCGGGCTGGGCGAGATCGGGGTCGCGGGCGACGAGGGCGAAGGCTTCCTGCCGCGCCTCCTCGAGCAGCGCGGCGTCACGCCGCAGGTCGGCGATCCGAAAGGCGGGCAGCCCGGATTGGCGGGTGCCGATGAAGTCGCCGGGGCCGCGGATGTCGAGATCGGCCTCGGCGATCTTGAACCCGTCGCCGGTCTCCTCCATGGCAGCGAGCCGGCGGCGCGCTTCCTCCGAGGCCCCTCCGCTCATTAGGATGCAGTAGCTCTTGTCGCTCCCCCGCCCCACGCGACCGCGCAGCTGATGGAGCTGCGAGAGCCCGAAGCGCTCGGCGTGCTCTACCACCATCACGGTGGCATTCGGCACGTCGATGCCCACCTCGATCACCGTGGTCGAGACGAGCAGGTCGATGGCGCCGCGTCGGAACTCGGTCATGACCGCGTCCTTCTCGGCAAAGCTCATGCGCCCGTGGAGCAGCCCCACTCGATGCTCGGGAAAGACGTCGTCCTGCAGTCGCTTCGCCATGGCGGTGGCCGCCCGCAGGTCCAGCATCTCCGACTCCTCGACGAGGGGATAGACCACGTAGACTTGCCGACCGGCCTGCATCTGCTCGCGCAGGAAGGCGTAGACGCGAGGCCGGCCCTTCTCATCGCGCACGCCGGTGACGATGCGCTGGCGGCCGGGCGGCATCTCGTCCAGCACGGAGACGTCGAGGTCGCCGTACAGCGTGAGGGCGAGGGTGCGCGGGATGGGCGTCGCCGTCATCACCAGCACGTCCGGGCTCTCGCCCTTCCCCCGCAACACCGCGCGCTGGACCACGCCGAAGCGATGCTGCTCGTCCACGACGGCCAGGCCGAGGCGCTTGAAGCCGACCGACTTCTGGACGAGCGCGTGGGTCCCCACCACGCAGCCCGTCGCGCCCGCGCGCAGCGCTTCCAGGCGCTCGCGGCGGGCTTTGCCGCGCGTGGCATTGGTGAGCAGCGTGACCTCCACGCCCAGCGGGGCGAGCAGGCGCCCGAGGGTGATCGCGTGCTGTTCGGCGAGGATCTCGGTGGGGGCCATCAAGGCCGCCTGATAGCCGGACTCGATGGCGGTGAGCATGGCCAGGCAGGCCACCACCGTCTTGCCCGAGCCCACGTCGCCCTGGAGCAGACGGTTCATGGGATACGGCGCCGCCATGTCCGCGCGGATCTCCTTCCACACCCGCTCCTGCGCGCCGGTCAGGGCGAACGGGAGCGCGGCCCGCAGCCGGCGCGCCAGCTCGCCGGGCGGGTTGAGCGAGAGTCCGGGGCGGCGGCCCTCGCGGTTGCGGCGAATGGCGAGTCCCACCTCGAGAAGGAGGAGGTCGTCGAACACCAGCCGTCGCCGCCCGGCGGCCTGCTCCGCGTCGGTGGCGGGGAAGTGGCCGACCCGTAGCGCTTCGCCGATGGGCAGAAGACGCCGGCGCGCCAGCACCGCGGCCGGCAGCGGCTCGGGCATCGCCGCCGCGTGCGCATCCACCAGGCGCTTCTGCAGGGTGCGAAAGGGCCGCTGGTTGAGGCCGGCGGTGCTCGGGTACACGGGGACGAGGCGGCCCGTGTGGAGCGTCTCGTCTTCGGCGTCCTCGATGATCTCGTAGTCGTCCACGCGCATCTCGAGGGCGCCGCTGCCGCGGTTGGGCGGCTGGATCTTGCCGTGCACGATGAGCCGCTGGCCGCGCTGGATGACGCGCGCGAGATATCCCTGGCCGAAGAAGACCGCCCGGAGGAATCCGGTGGCGTCCCGAAGCGTGACGAAGAGGGGGATCTGCGGCCGGCCCCGGGGCGGAGGACTCACCCCCGCCACCGTGCCCGCGCACGTGCGAGGCTCGGGGCCGACCGCGACACGCCCGAGCGGGGTGAGCTGGCTGCGATCCTCGTGGCGCCGCGGCAGGTGGAGGAGCGCGTCCGCGACAGTGTCGATCCCAAGCTTGGCGTAGAGCTTGGCGCGCTGGGGGCCGACGCCCCGGAGGAACTGCAGGGGGGTCTCGAGACCTTCAGACCGCTGCGCGGGGCTGGCAGGCCGCTGCGCGGGGCTGGCAGGCCGCTGCGCGGCGCCGGGGGGCCGCGCCGGGGGCGCCGGCGTGGTGGCTGTCGGGCGCTGCCGCTTGATCGCCAATCGGTTGCCTCGCCTGGGACCCCATGCTATAAAAGGGCGCCGCATCCAACAACCTCATCGGCCATCTCGGTCGCCATCACGAAGGAGCCAGCATGCCTCAGCGTTGTGACGTGTGCGGGAAGGGTCCCCACGTCGGTCACCGGATCAGCCACGCGCACAATGTCACCACCCGTCGCTGGATGCCCAACCTCGTGTCCATGCGCGGCGCGGTGGCCGGCGGTCGCCCGAAGCGCATGCGCGTGTGCACCCGCTGCCTCAAGGCCGGCAAGGTGACCAAGGTCGTCTAGCCCGAAGAGAACGGGGGGCTCGTGGCCCCCCGTCTCCGACCCACATCGTATGTAGTATGAGTCCCGGTGGGAGGCCGCCACCCCCCACCGCTCAGCACGTCGCGAACCTACTTCTTCTTCTTCTTGGCAGCCTTCTTCTTCGCCATCGGAGCGTCACCTCCTTTCGTCAGCCATCCTTCGCGTTCGTCCTGGGTTCCTACTTCCGCTTCCCCTTCTTCACCGCTTTCTTCTTCTTGCCGCCCTTCTTCGCGGCTCTGCGCTTGGCCATGTCGGGCTCACCCCCTTCCCGTTGCGTCAGTAGCCCATCGCCTCGCGCCGCAGGTGGGCAGCCTGCTCCCTGCCGCGACGCTCGTAGCGATAGAGGTCGACGTACAGCTGGGGCAGGCACACGATGGGCAGCCCCCCCTTGGTCATCGGCGCGTAGAACACACCTTCGTCGTACGGCTCGAGCAGCGTGACATTGCCCTCGCCCTCCGCGCTCCGTAGGCCGAGGCCCCGCATGACCGGAGCGGGATCGCCCTCGACGTAGCAGTGGATGGCGGGAAAGCGCAGGCTGGGCGCGATGAGCGCCGCGCCCGCGTGCAGGGTGAACGCGTAGCGTCGACCTTCCGCGTGACACACGCGGGCCAGCTCCGCCACGAGCTTGCGGGTGATCCGCTCCGCGGTGAAGCCGTTTTCCGCGCGGTTGAGCCGGTACGCGTACGCGTCCCGCCAGCTCTCGAGCAGGTCCGCGGGCTTGACGAGCCGGAGGCGCTGATGCTCCCCGCGCTCGACCCAGGACAGCTCCTCCATCCGCTTCACCACGTTGTGGGCATGCCCCAGGCTCACGTCGGCCGCCTTCGCGAGCTCCTCGAGCCGCCAGGCGTGCTGGGGATCGACGAGCAGCACCCGCGCCACCCGCGTCGCTCTGGGCGCGAACAGGGAGCGGAGGGGACGCGTGGACGGGCGAAGGTTGGGCTTGCCCTCCTTCTCGATCAGGACTTGATCGAAGGAGAGATAACAGTTGCCCGAGAGATCGAGGTAGCCGACGCCCGCCCGCTTCAGCAGCCCCGCGCTCTGCGGGCTCACGTACTCGGCAACCGCCACCGGGTACGCCGACGGCAGATCCCGTCGAAGCTCCCCGAGGCGGGCGATCGACTCCCGTATCCGTCTCGGTTGTCCGACGGAACTGAACTCGAGAAGTAGGCTGACCTCGGACGGTCCCATCTTGAATCGGATCAGAAAATCAGCACGTTGGGCGCCGACAGGGTGATCTCTGTTCTCCTCCCAGGCGGTAGCCCGGGGAAAGAGCTCGCGGAGTTTTTGTCCCGCCAACTCCTTGATGTCGTGCGGCTTAGCCATGGTTTCACTTGTTCCATAAGTTTCAGCGTCTGCTGAAACGATAAGAACAAACGAAATCCATGTCAAGCAAAAATCTGCGGCGATATGGGGGCGACTAGCGGTCGCCCGCCTCGATGCCGTCCATCGTCTCGTCATCGAGGCCGAAGTAGTGGCCGATCTCGTGAATCACGACATCCCGTACGAGGTCCGCCATTTCTTCGGCGTCGGCGCAATCCTCCTCGATGGGCCCCTGGTAGATGTGAATCGTGTCGGGGAGCACGTTGCCGTAGCCGGAGTCGCGTCGCGTGATGTCGATGCCCCGGTAGAGCCCGTAGACGGTGTCGGGCGGCTCGATGCCCATCTCCTCGAGCGTGGCCTCGTCCGCCCAGTCCTCGACGAGAACGGCCACGTTGGCGAGCTTGTCCCGGAAGCGGCGGGGGAGGCGGCGGATGGCCCGATCGACCAGGGCCTCGAACTCGGGACGGGTCATGGCACGGCGACTGTGAGCGGGCTACAGGCCTCGCACGCGCTCGACGTTGAAGACGTCCTTCACCTCGCGGATGGCCTGCATGAGGGTCTGCAGCTGCTTGAGATCCTCCACCTCGACGACGAAATGATTGATGCCCTTGCCGTCCTCGGTGACGGTGATGTCCGCCTTGGTGATGTTGCCGCGGCACGAGGAGATCGCGGTGGTGATGTCGGCGAGCAGCCCGGGGCGATCCCGCCCGATGTAGACGGCGATGCGGACCGGCCGCTTGGCCGGCTCGCTTCCCTCCCACTCCACCGCCACGAGCCGCTCCTTGTCGAGCACGTTCTTGGCCACGGTGAGGCAGTCGCGCGCGTGCACGGTGAGCCCCCGCCCGCGCGTGATGAAGCCCACGATGCCGTCACCGGGCACCGGCGCGCAGCATTTCCCGAAGCGCACGAGGAGGTCGTCCACGCCGCGGATCCGCACGCCGCCGTCGCTCTTCCGGAGCGCCTTCTGCGGACTGCGTGGCTCGACGGCCTCGCGGACGGCGCCCGGCGCGAGCCGGCCCAGCACCTGCTGAAGCGACGTCTTGCCGTAGCCGATGGAGGCGAGGAGATCGTCCACGGTGGGAAAACCCAGCTCGGCTCCGAGCCGGCGGATCTCCTCGCCGGAGAGGAGGGTGGCGGGGGCGAGGCGGTACTTCTTAGCCTCCCGCTCGAACAGCTCCCGCCCCAGCTCGAGCGAGCGCGCCCGCTCCTCCACCTTGAGCCACTGGTTGATCTTGGCGCGGGCTCGATTGGACTTGGCGATCTTGAGCCAGTCGCGGCTCGGGTGCTGGCCGGCCGACGTGACGACTTCGACGATGTCGCCCTGCCGGAGCGTGTAGCGGAGCGGCACCAGCTTGCCGTTGACCTTGGCGCCGACACAGTGGTGGCCCACGTCGGTGTGGACGGTGTAGGCGAAATCGATGGGGGTGGCGCCCTCGGGCAGCGCCTTGACGTCGCCCTTGGGCGTGAACACGTAGACCTCGTCGGGGAAGAGGTCGAGCCGGACGGTGTCGAGGAACTCCTTGGGGTCCTTGACCTCCTTCTGCGACTCCATGAGCTGACGGAGCCACGTGAAGGCGTCGTCGAACCGGTCGCGGTCGCTCTTCCGCTCCTTGTAGAGCCAGTGGGCCGCGATCCCCTCCTCCGCGATCCGGTGCATCTCGAGCGTGCGGATCTGGATCTCCACGGGATCGCCCTTGGGCCCGATCACCGTGGTGTGAAGGGACTGGTACATGTTCACCTTGGGCATCGCGATGAAGTCCTTGAACCGACCGGGCACCGGCTTCCAGAGCGAGTGGATCACGCCGAGGGCGCCGTAGCAGTCCCGCACGGACTTCGTGATCACGCGGACGGCGGTCAGATCGTAGATCTCGTCGAACTCCCGCCCGCCCTCGTGCATCTTCTTCCAGATCGAGTAGAAGTGCTTGGGACGCCCGCTGATCCGCGCCTCGATGCCCACCTCCCCCAGCTTCTCCTGGAGGAAGGCGATCACCTGGTTGATCTCGGCCTCGCGCTCAAGGCGCCGTTTGGCCACCCGGCGCATCAGCTCCTGGTAGCTGTCGGGGTGCATCACACGGAGGGCGAGATCCTCGAGCTCGGCCTTGACCTTGGCCATACCGAGCCGGTGCGCGAGGGGCGCGTAGATGTCGAGCGTCTCCTGCGCGATGGTCTTGGCCTTCTCGGGCGGCAGGTAGCCGAGCGTCCGCATGTTGTGGAGGCGGTCCGCGAGCTTGATCATGAGCACGCGGATGTCGCGCGCCATCGCCACCACCATCTTGCGGAAGTTCTCGGCCTGCCGCTCCTCGCGAGACGAGAAGGCCAGCTTGCCGATCTTGGTCACGCCGTCCACGAGCTCGGCGATGTCGGCCCCGAATTCGCGGCTGAGATCGTCCTTGGTGGTGGCGGTGTCTTCGAGGACGTCGTGAAGGAGGCCCGCGGTGATGGTGGTCACGTCCATCTTGAAGTCGACGAGTAGCCCGGCGACCTCGAGCGGATGGGAGAGATAGGGCTCCCCGGACGCGCGATGCTGACCCTGATGCGACTGCTCGGAGAAGCGGTAGGCGCGCTGGACGAGGTCCAGGTCAGCGTGGGGCTGGTACTTGGGGATCTCCTCGATCAGCGTTTGCAGCTGGGTCAACCCTGCGCTCCTCCTAGGTTGACCACTAATTTTGCCACCAAAATCAGGCTTTTGCCACCACTTTCTTCGCGGTCCGCCTCCGCCCGTCCTCCCACTGCGTCCAGTCCACGATGAGGGCGGCGGCGATGTAGACGGTCGAGTAGGTGCCTGCGATGACTCCCACGATGAGGGTGAAGGCGAAGTCTTCGAGCACCTTGCCGCCGAACAGGAAGAGCACCCCCGCCGCGAAGAGCACCGACAGCCCGGTCAGGAGCGTCCGGGACAGCGTCTGGTTGATGGCGAGGTTGATCTGGGTGGCGAAGGGCTGTCCCCGGAGGGCGCCCCCCCGTCGCCGGTTCTCGCGGACCCGGTCGTAGGCCACGATCTTGTCGTTGACCGAATAGCCGATGACGGTGAGCAGCGCCGCGAGCACGGGCAGAGCGAACTCCCGGTCGGTCAGCGACAGGGCGCCGAGGGCGACGACGACGTCGTGGGTTTGCGCCACGATCGCGGTGATGCCGCCCTTGAGGTCGAACCGCATCGCCACGTAGATGAGGATCCCGGCGAGACCGGCGAGAACCGCGTAGAGGGCCTGCAACTGCAGGTCCCGGCCCACCTGCGGACCCACGTACTCCGCGCGCCGGACCTCGAAGGCGCCCAGGGAGGGATCGCGGCTGAGGGCGGCCTGGACGGTCTTGCCGGCTTCCGCCTCCGACTTCCCGAGCTTGAAGCGGATGATGAGCTCACGGGGGTCGCCGAACTCCTGGATGACGCTGTCCCCGAGGCCCACCGCGGCGAGGGTGGCGCGGACGCGGTCGATGGAGGCGGGACGCTCGAACCGGACCTGGACCAGATTGCCGCCCGCGAAATCGATGTCCACGCGGAGCCCGCCGCGCGCAAAGAGGGAGACGACGCCCGCGGCGATGAAGAGGGCGGAGAGGAGGTAGAACCACTTGCGACGGCCGATGAAATCGTAGTTGGGAGCGCGGAAGAGCTCGAGCATGGTGGTCAGATGGAGATGGCGCGGAGGGCCTGCCGCGACCGCGTGTAGACGAGGTCGAAGAGCAGCCGGGTGAAGAACACCGCGGTGAACAGGCTCGCCACCAGCCCGATGAAGAGCGACACCGCGAACCCCTTCACGGGGCCGGTACCGAAGTTGTAGAGGATGGCGGCGGTGACGAGCACGGTCACGTGGGTGTCGATGATGGTGGTGAACGCGCGGCTGAACCCGCTGTCGATGGCGGCGCGGGGCGTCTTCCCGGCGCGCATCTCCTCGCGGATCCGCTCGAAGATGAGCACGTTGGTGTCCACCGCCATGCCGATGGTCAGGGCGATCCCGGCGATGCCGGGCAGGGTGAGGGTGGCGCCCAGGGCGGCCATGCCGGCGAGGAGGATGAGGAGGTTCAGGCCGAGTGCGATGTCGGCGATGAGGCCCGACAGCCGGTAGTAGACGAGCATGAACGCGAAGACGACGAGGGCGGAGATGCCGATGGACAGGAGGCCCTGACGGATGGAGTCGGCGCCGAGCGAGGGACCCACCGTGCGTTCCTCCAGCACCTGCACCGGCGCGGGCAGCGCACCCGCACGGAGGACGATGGCGAGGTCGGTGGCCTCGTCGGTGGTGAAGCCTCCGGTGATCTGGGCCTGGCCGGAGGGAATGCGCTCGCGGATGACGGGAGCGGAGTGGACATTGCCGTCGAGGACGATGGCGAGGCGCCGGCCCACGCTGGCCTCGGTCACCTCCGCGAACACACGGGCGCCCGCGGGGTTGAACTCCACCGAGACGTAGGGCTCGCTGGTGTTCTGGTCGATGGACACCCGCGCGGTGGTCAGGTCGGCGCCGCTCAGCACGGCCTTCCGCTGCACCACGAACGGCAGCCGCCGCTCCTGGCGCGTCTCTTTGTCGACCCGACGCTGGTAGAGGAGCTCGAGGCCCTCGGACACGCCCTCGCGCGCGGCCCGGTCCGCGTCCAGCCGCTCGTCCACGAGCTTGAACTCGAGCAGGGCGGTCTTCCCGATCAGAGACTTCGCGCGCTCGGGATCCTGCACGCCCGGCAGCTGCACGAGGATCCGGTTCTCCCCCTGCTGGAGGATGGACGGCTCCGCCACGCCGAACTGATCGACCCGGTTCCGGATGGTCTCCAGCGCCTGGCGCACGGACAGATCCTTGAGTGTCGTCACCTCTTTCGGCAGCATGGCGAGAACGAAGCGGCCGGCGGCCTGATCGGGCTCACGCAGCTCGAAGCTCCCCAGCTCGGAGGCGGCCGCGGTCTGGGCGGCGCCGAACGCCTGGGGCGAGGCCAGCTCCACGACCAGCTCCGACACGCCCCGACGCTGCATCCGGCTCACCGCCACGCCTTTCCGCTCGAACGCCGCGCGCACCGTGGGCACCGCGCGCTCGATCTGGGACTCGATCGCCTTGTCGAGGTCGACGCCGAGCATCAGATGGATCCCGCCCTGGAGGTCGAGGCCGAGGTTGATGGTGCCCGGGAGGAGCCCCCGCCCCTGCCCTACCGGCGGATGCGTGTAGAGCCAGGGGCGAACGAACGGCGGCGGATAGAGATAGATGAACGACCCGACGATCGCCACGACGACGATGGCGATGCGCAGCCCGATTCGCTGCGGCATCAGCCGGACGCCTCCTTGTCGCTCGTGGTCGGAATGATCCGGGCGATCGCGGCGCGATCGAACGTCAGCTTCATCTGGTCGCCCACGCGCAGCGTCACCGTGTGCTCGTCGAGCCCGGAGACGGTCCCGTGCAGGCCGCTCGTCGTCACGATCCGGTCGCCCTTCTTGACCGCGCCCAGCATGGCCTCACGCTCCCGCTTCTGCTTCTGCTGAGGCCGGATCACGATGAAGTACATGATCGCGAACATCCCGACCATGAGGGGCAGGATGGAGAGGATGCCGCCGCCGTTGCTCCCGCCGCCCGGCGCCTGCGCCATCGCGTAGGCGAGTTCCACCATGAGCGTCACGCCTCCCTGTCGGTTGAAATTTCGTCGGAGCCGGGTTGCGATTCTACCCCATATCGATCCAGAAACCGAGCGCGGAATGCCTCGAAGCGCGCCGCCGCGATGGCCTCGCGCATCGCCGCCACGAGCCGCTGATAGAAGGTGACGTTGTGGAGCGACAGCAGCCGATACGCGAGGAGCTCGCGCGCCAGGAAGAGGTGCCGGAGATAGGCGCGCGAGAAGCCGCGACACGCCTCGCAGGGGCACTCGGCGTCGAGCGGCGCGGCGTCATGCGTGAAGCGCGCGTTGCGGATGGCGAGGGGGCCGTCCGCGGTGAACGCCTGGCCGTTGCGGGCGTTGCGCGTGGGCAGGACGCAGTCGAAGCAATCCACCCCCCGGGTCACCGCCTCCACCAGGTCGGGCGGCTTGCCCACGCCCATGAGGTACCGGGGCCGGTCCTTCGGCAAGAGGGCGGCGGTCAGCGCGGTGACATCGAGGAGCACCGGCTTGGGCTCGCCCACCGCGAGCCCGCCAATGGCGTACCCGGCGAGGTCCAGCGCGGCGGCGTCCTCGACCGCGCGCCGGCGGAGCGGCGGGTACACGCCGCCCTGCACGATTCCGAAGAGGGCGGCGCCGGCGCCGCCCCGCGCGTGCGCCGCCGCCGAGCGGACGAGCCAGCGCTGCGTCAGGGCGAGGGAGCGCTCGGTGTCCACCTCGGTGGCAGGATGTCCGAGGCACTCGTCGAGGGGATGCATCACGTCGACGCCCAGCGCGTGCTGGATCTCGACCGACAGCTCGGGCGTGAGGAGGCGGCGCGAGCCGTCCACGTGCGAGCGAAACTCCACGCCGTCCTCACCGAGGCGACGGAGGGCCGAGAGGCTCCACACCTGGAAGCCGCCGGAATCGGTGAGGATGGGTCCGTCCCACCCCATGAAGCGATGGAGCCCGCCCAGCTCGCGGACGAGCTCGTGGCCGGGCCGGAGGAACAAGTGATAGGTGTTGGCGAGGACGATCTGCGCGCCCGCCGCGCGCACGTCGGCGGGGGACAGGCTCTTGACGCTGCCCGCGGTCGCTATCGGCATAAAGGCCGGCGTGTCGACCACCCCGTGCGCGGTGCGCATGCGCCCGCGGCGGGCGGCGCCGTCAGTGGCGAGGAGCTCGAAGCTGAACGCGCCCATCGTCTCCCCTACACCACCAGCATCGCGTCGCCGTACGAGTAGAAGCGGTAGCCCGCCGCCGCCGCGTGGCGATACGCGGCCAGGACCAGCTCGCGGCCGGCCAGCGCGGCCACCAGCATGAGCAGGGTGGAGCGGGGAAGGTGAAAGTTCGTCAGGAGGCCGTCCACCACGCGGAACGAGTACGGCGGGTGGATGAAGAGATCGGCGCAGCCCGCGCCCGCGGCCACGACGCCGGCCGCGTCCGCCGCCCACTCGAGCGAGCGTGTGGTGGTGGTCCCCACCGCCAGCACGCGACGCCCTGCCGCGCGCGCGCGGTTCACGGCCGCCGCGGTCCCGGGCGGAATGCTGACGGCCTCGCCGTCCATGCGATGCGCCTCGATGGCGGGAGACTTGACGGGCCGGAAGGTGCCCGGCCCCACGTGCAGCGTGAGCGCGTGCACTTCCACGCCGCGCGCCCGGATCCGATCGAGCAGGGCCGGCGTGAAGTGCAGCCCCGCGGTGGGCGCGGCCACCGAGCCCTCAGCGCGCGCGTACACCGTCTGATAGCGCGCGCGGTCGTCCGGCCCGGGAGCGGCATGCCGGGTGATGTACGGCGGAAGCGGCGGAAGCCCATGTCGCTCGAGTAGCTCGCGCAACGGCCACGGTGACTCGAAGCCGACCACGCGGACTCCGTCCGCGCTCGCCGCCGCCACCACCGCGTACGCGGCGCCATCTCCCAGCGCGATCCGTGTCCCGCGGGCGCAGCGACGCGCCGGCCGCGCCAGCGCCTCCCAGCGGTCCGGCGCGAGCTCGCGCACGAGCAGCAGCTCCACGGGGCGGCCGTCGTCCGTGCGGGCGCCGAGCAGGCGCGCCGGGATCACGCGGCTCTCGTTGACGACGAGGCAATCGTCCGGCCGGAGGAGCCCGGGGAGATCCGCGAACACGTGGTCCTCCCAGCCGCCACGCACCCGGTCGAGGACGAGGAGCCGCGACGCATCACGCGGGGTGGCCGGCTCCTGGGCGATGGCCGAACGCGGCAGGTCGTAGTCGAACTGCGAGAGCTCCATGCGACTTCGCAGTCTAGCAAATCAGCCGATCTTGGCCCCCGGGGACACCTCGGCGTCAGGCCGCAGCAGCACGACCTCGCCGTGCTCGTCGTACGCCCCCAGCACCAGCACCTCGGACACGAAGGGGCCGATCTGCTTCGGGGGAAAGTTCACCACCGCGATCACGCGCCGCCCCACGAGCTCGACGGGAGCGTAGTGCCGGGTGATCTGCGCGCTGGAGCGCTTGACGCCGAGGGGGCCAAAGTCCACCCAAAGTTTGTAGGCGGCGCGCTGCGCCTCGGGGAATGGCTGCGCGTCGACCACGACTCCGACGCGCATGTCGACCTTCTCGAACTCAGCCCAGGAAAGGCCCATCGGACGCCGGGCCTACGGCAGCGCGGCGAACTCGACGCCCGGGTAGTAGTACTCCAGGATCTGCCGCGCGGAGTAGCCGAGCTGAGCCATGGCCTTCGCCCCCGCCTGGTCGAGGCCGACGCCGTGCCCGTAGCCGCGGCCCGCGAAGCGCGCGCCGACATCGTCCACCGCGACGGCGAACAGCGTGCTCTTGAGCGTGTCGTAGCCCAGCGCGCGCCGGAAGTCGTTGCCGCGCAGCACCACGCGGCCCGCGCTGCCCTGCACGGCGATGCGGGTCACCCGCAGCGACACGCTCCGCTCGAGCACTTCCAGCCCGCTCACACGTCCCACGCCGACCGCCGCGCGCCGCATGGCGGCGGACAGCTCGGCGAGGGAGACGTCAAGTGTCCAGAGGTGATGCGGCGAATCGGAGGGGAATGGCACGCGCACCGGACGCAGGGCCGGCATATTGGATGCCGCGAACACCTCGCGGGGATCCTCGGTGTGCCCGCCGCTGTCGGTGTGGTAGAAAGCCGGGAACAGATCGCCCTCCCAGAGGATCACCTGTCCCCGCGTCGCCCGCACTGCCGTCCAGATCGGCGAGTCCACGCCCACCCGTCCCGCGTACTGCTGATGGACGGTGGCGGCCACGATCGCGTAGGGCTTGCCCGCGTTCAGCCGGCGGTGATACGCGGCATAGGTGCGCGCTACGACCGCCTGGGCCTTGAGCATCTCCAGCGGCATCGCCTCCCCGGCTTCCGCCTTCACGCTGCCCACGACGTAGTCCTCGAGGGGCAGCGCGTTCACCACGAGCAGCCCGTCGCCGGCCCGGCGCACCTCGATCGTGCCGGGGTAGTCGAAGTTGCCCACCCGTACCGCCGCTCCGCCGCCGGCCACGCGCACGCCGTCGGCGCGCAGCGTCTCTCGCCCCACGCCCCGGACCTCGACCCCGGCACCGCGCTCCACCACGCGTATCCACGTCGGGTTCACTCGCGTGAGCCGACGGCCGTCGAGATCGTGAAGCGCCAGCGGACCGCCCCCCACCTCGACGGCGCGCGCGCCCTCCACCAACGCCACGCGGATCTCGCCGCCCGCCCACGTGGGCCCCGCGCCGACCATGAGCCCGAGCGTAGCGATCGTCAGCGCCCGCAGGGCGCGGCTCAGATCATAAAGCCGGACAGCCGGACAACCCCGGACCATCACCTCAACGCCGCCAGAACAAGGACAGGATGAGGGTGAGCAGGATCGACACGAGGACCGAGGTCGCCAGCGGGAAGTAGAAGCGGAGATTGCCGCGCTCGATGTAGATGTCTCCGGGGAGTCGGCCGATCCATGGCACCTTTCCTGACAGGCTGCTTGCGAGCAGCAGGACTGCTCCCAGGACTACCATGACGAGGCCCGCGCCAAGGAGGATTTTGCCCAGGTCGGTCATCCGTGCGCTCGCGCCGGTCCCCGCGGCGAATCAGAGAGGCAGCTCGCCCTGGCCGGTGGCGGGCGCCGGGCGCGCCATGCCCAGATGCGCGTACGCGGCGGGCGTCGCGCGACGCCCGGACGGCGTGCGCACGATGTAGCCGATCTTGAGCAGAAAGGGCTCCACCACCTCCACGAGCGTCTCCGCCTCGTCGTTGATGGTGGCGGCGATCGCCTCGAGGCCGGCCGGCCCGCCGCCGTACTGCTCGATGAGGGCGGCGAGAAAGCGCCGGTCGAGGCGGTCCAGCCCGGCCTCGTCGACGCCTTCCCGATCCAGGGCGTCGCGCGCCACCGCCGCGGTGACCACGCCCCGCGCCTTCACCTGCGCGTAGTCGCGCACTCGGCGAAGCAGGCGGTTGGCGATGCGCGGCGTGCCCCGCGAGCGCCGGGCGATGGCGACGGCGCCCTCCGGCTCAAGCGGCGCCGCGAGGATGGCCGCCGAGCGCGTGACGATGGCACCCAGCTCGCCCTGGTCATAGAAGTCCAGGTGGTGGAAGATGCCGAAGCGCTCCCGGAGGGGCGAGGTCAGGAGCCCGGGCCGGGTGGTGGCGGCCACGAGCGTGAAGGGGCGCAGGGGGATGCGCATGGTCCGGGCGTTGAGCCCCTTGTCCATCACGAAGTTGACGGCAAAATCTTCCATGGCCGGGTAGAGCAGCTCCTCGACCACTCGGGGCAGCCGGTGAACCTCGTCGATGAAGAGCACGTCGCGCTCGCCGAGATTCGTGAGAATGCCCATGAGGTCGGCGCCGCGATCCAGCGAGGGCCCCGCGGTGGTGACCAGCGCCCCGCCCATCTCGTTGGCCATGATGGTGGCGAGGGTGGTCTTGCCGAGCCCGGGCGGGCCCGACAGGAGCACGTGATCGAGCGGCTCCCCCCGGCGGCGCGCCGCCTCCACCGAGATGCGCAGGCTCTCGACGGCGGCGCGCTGCCCCACGTACTCGTCCAGCCGCTGGGGCCGGAGCTGACGCTCGAGCTGCGCCTCTTCGGGGAGGGCCACGCGGCTCATCACGTGCGCCTCGTCCGTCACCGGCTCTCCCCGCCGCGCGCGCCGACAGCGGGCGCCCCGGCACCGCGGTAGATCTCCTCGAAGAGCTCCTCCGGCGTGGTGACGTCGGGGCGGCGCGCGAGCGCGCGGTCGATCAGGCCGGCGGCCTCGCTGGGCCGGTGCCCGAGCTGCTTCACGAGCACCTCGAACACCATCGCGCGAAGCCCGTCCTCGTCCATCGGCCGCGCCGGCTTCGCCCGTGTCTCCTCGACGGCCGCGTCGGCCATGAGGGCGAACTTCGCCACCTTGCTGGACAGCTGGGCCACGATGTTCTTCGCCTTCTGGGGGCCAATCCCGGGAAGGCGACGGAGATAGGCCTCGTCCTGGCGGGCGATGGCCGCCGCGATCTCACCCACCGGCGCCGCGAGGGCACGGGCGGCCACGAGGGGCCCCACGTCCTTCACGGTGATGAGCTTCTCGAAGAACTCCTTGTCCAGCTCTGAGGTGAAACCGATCAGAACCGGCCGAGGCTGATTCTGCGTGGCGTGATAGTGGATGGCGAGGGTGACCTCGGGGCCACCGGCGCCGTCGTCGGGCTTCACGTCCACGAGGGCCCGCTGGGTCACCGGGGGCAGGAACACCTCGTAGCCCACGCCCGCCGCCTCGAGGATCACCCGGTCCTCGAGCTTGGCGCGGATCGAGCCGCGGAGCGACGCGATCATGCCCGCCCTCGCTCGGCTCGGGACCCCATCATGTTTCCGCTCGCCTCGCCTGCGGCTGCGGCTCGCCCCTCGCTCCGCTCGGGAACCCCATCATGTTTCCGCTCGCCTCGCCTGCGGCTGCGGCTCGCCCCTCGCTCCGCTCGGGAACCCCATCATGTTTCCGCTCGCCTCGCCTGCGGCTGCGGCTCGCCAATCAACTGCAGCGGACGGACGGAGGTGGGTATGGGGAGGCGGCCGGTGACGCGGGACATGCCGGTGAGGGCGAGGGCGAGGGCGTCGGCCACGTGCGAGGGGCGCGGCGTCTCGGCGAGCCCGAGCAGGGTCTGGACGCCCCGCTGCATCTGGGCCTTCCCCGCGGCACCACTCCCGGTGATGGCGCGCTTCACCTCCGAGGGGGCGAGGGCGAGCACCGGCACGCCGCACTGGCGGGCGGCGAGATAGATGACGCCGCGGGCGTGGCCCATCAGGATGGCGGTGCGGGGGAACCGATACTCGGCGTAGAGATCCTCGACGACGAGGAGCCCGGGCTCACGGGCCTGGATGAGCTCGCGCATGGCGCGGTGTATCGCGTCGAGACGGGACTCCAGAGGCTGCCCGGCGGCGCTGCTGATCACGCCCACGCCGGCCACCGCGACGCCGCCCGGCCCCGCCTCGAGGACGCCGAATCCGGTGTCCACGAGGCCGGGGTCCACCCCCATGACACGCAGGGCGCTAGGCCGCGGAGATGGCGTCGAGGACCTCGTCGGGAATGTCGTAGTTCGAGTACACGGACTGGACGTCGTCCTGCTCCTCGAGGGCCTCGATCAGCCGCAGCACCACCGCGGCGTCCTTGCCCTCCACGCGCACCGTGGACTGCGGGATCATGACCGCGGACGCCTCGAGCACGGGCACTCCCTGCCCTTCCAGCGCGCTCCGCACCGCTTCCATTTCATCAGGCGCGGTGGTGATCTCGAAAGCTTTTTCCACCCGCTTCACGTCGATGGCGCCCGCGTCGAGCGCCTTCTCGAACAGATCGTCCTCCTTGATCCGCTCGGCGTCCACCTGCACCACCCCGCGGCGATCGAACATCCACGCCACGCAGCCCGCGGTGCCCATCCGGCCGCCCTGCTTCTCGAACAGGTGACGGAGCTCCGGCCCGGTGCGGTTCTTGTTGTCCGTGAGCACCTGAACGAGGACCGCGACCCCGCCCGGCCCGTAGCCCTCGTAGGTAATCTCGTCGTAGCTCTCGCCCGGCAGCTCGCCGGTGCCCTTCTGGATGGCGCGCTTGACGTTGTCGGCGGGCATGTTGGCGCCCTTGGCGGACTCGATCGCGGCCTTGAGCCGGACATTGCCCTTGGGGTCGCCGCCCCCGTTGCGGGCGGCCACCGTGATCTCGCGGAGGATCTTGGAGAAGAGCTTCCCCCGCTGGACGTCCGTCTTGCCCTTCTTCCGCTTGATCTGCGACCACCGTGAATGTCCCGACATGTCCCCTCACCTTCCCTCGTTGATCGATGCCCGGAGCGCCTTCACCCGCGCCAGCCGCCGCGCCCGCCGCTCGAGCGCCTCGCCCCACCGCCGCTGCTCTTCCGGCGTCTCCGGGGTGAACGGCGTGCAGGGTCGCGGCCGGAGATCGGCGCCCAGGTGCACGTAGGTCAGGTAGGCGGTGCAGGCGTGCCGCACCTCCCCGGTGATCGGCACCTCCGTCAACACCTTCACCCCCACCTCCAGCGAGGAGGTGCCCACGTGGTTGAGCCCGGCCTTGAACGTCACGACCTCGTGCGAGGAGATCGGCGCGTAGAAGTCCAGGGCATCCAGGCACGCGGTCATCACGAGACCGCGATTGTACCGCATGGAGAGGATGCCGCCCGCCTCGTCCACGTCCATGAGCAGCTTGCCCGGGAACATGGTGTTGCCGAACAGCGTGTCCTCGGGCAGCACGGAGCGGCTCGACTCGAACTTCCAGCGCAACCCGCCGGTGCCGTCGTCGCCGATCTCGCGGGCCCGCGCCGCGCGCCGGGTCAGCCGCGCCAGCCGGTGCCGCCGGCGGTCGAGCGCGGCCGCGTGGAGCTCCTCTTCCTCGCGCCCGCGCGGATCGATGGCCGCCGGCACGGGCTGCGGGCGCAGCCGGTCGTCCACCTTGACGAAGACCAGGTGGGAGTTGAGGGTGACCGCGCGCGCCCCCGATGTCACGTTCTCGGCGAACACCCGCACACCGACCTCAAGCGACGAGCGGCCCACCAGCTCGACCTGAGCGCGGAGGACCGCCACCTCGCCCACCTTGACGGGATGGAGGAAATCGATGTCGTCCATCGCCCCCAGCACGACGTGGCCCTTCGCCACCCTGGACGCGGCGATGGTACCCACCGTGGCGATCCACTGCATCATGCGGCCGCCGTGGATCTGCCCGGGCGCGCCCGCGTGCTCGGGGAACACCCACTGGACCATCTCGGTGACGGTGTCGCTGATCGGTGGCATCGGAGTGGCGGCAACGCCCGCCGAGTTCCTCGTTTTTCTACCACGCGGGTCGGGGCAAGTCCACCGGCGGGCGCCCCCGCGTGGCCCTCAGGGCCGGGCGGCGCCGTCCACGAGCACGCGGTCGAGCCGGTGGTACCCGCTCGGATGCAGGCGCAGGTTCCGCACCTCCGGACGCGCGACCACCCAGTGCAGGCGCGCGTAGACCGGGAGCCAGGGCGCCTCGTCGAGCAAGAGGCTCTGCGCGCGCCCATACACCCGCTGCCGCTCGAGGCGGCCGGAGAGCTGGCTCCCGCGGATGAGGAGGTCGTCGAGGCGCGGGTTGCGGTAGAAGGACAGGTTCCAGGCGAGCGCGCCCTTGCGCGCGCCCTCGCTGGTCGACAGCGGGTAGAGCAGCAGGTGCGGATCCCCGCCATCGGCCTGGGCCTCGGCGAGCGCCATCTGATGCTCGCCGTTCTGCGCAAGGCGGCGCGCGGTCTCCGGCGTCACGGCGGTGATGCTGAGGTTGACGCCGCCGGGCGCGAGGGCTCCGCGCAGGGCCTCGGCGACGGGGGCGCCGTCCAGGGGCGCCGCTAGCGGCGTCACCATCAGCCCCACCGAGATTGCCCGGAGCGCGCCGCCCTCCACGAGGAGGCGTCTGGCCGTCTCCGCGCGGTTGTCGGGCGGCTTGCCCCCGGCCTGATGACCCCACACGCCGGGAGGCAGCGGCGTGGTCAGGGGCACCGCGTGGGGCTCGAGGACCGCAGCCAGCGCGGCTTGGTCGAGGGCGACCGCCACGCCCTGACGGATGCGCTTGCGCAGGAACGGCTCGCGCTCGGTGTGCAGGGCAAGGAAGCCGATGCGCCAGCTCTGGACCGCGAGCGCGCCAGCCATGCGCGCGGGGGCGCCGGCGGGCACGTAGAGATCCACCGTTCGCGCGTCGAGGCCGGCGGCGGCGCGCGCGTCGTCGCCCTGCTCGACGAACACCAGCCGGCTCGACCGCGGTGCCCCACCCCAGTAGGCCGGATTGGCCTCGAGCACGATGCGCCCGGGCGCCTGCTCCGCGAGGAGAAAGGCACCCGTGCCGAGCCAGCGAGGGCCGCCGTCGGGCCCGGTCGTCACGCGCACGATCGACAGGGCGGGATGCGCGAGCACGGTGAGGAGGGGCGCATACGGCAGGTTCAGCGCGAGGTGGACGGTGCGAGGATCCAACACCTTGATCGCCTTGACGACGCCGGGCGCGCCGCGGAGCAGCCGCGGCACCACCGGGTTCGCCTTCGGCGCGTGCGCGGCGCCGGGAAACAACACACGCTCCAGACTCGTCGCGACGTCCAGGGCGGTCAGGGGCGTGCCGTCATGGAAGCGGGCGCCCTCGCGGAGTCGGAACGACCAGGCGAGACCGTCGCGTGAAACGTTCCACTGACTGGCGAGCCCCGCCTCGACGTCGCTCGAACCCTCGCGATACTGGAGGAGAGTGTCGAACAGTTGCCGGGCGACCAGGCCGGCGGGCGCCTCCGCCGCCAGCGCGGGATCGAGGGTGGCGGGCAAGGCAGGCACGCCGACGCGCAGGATGCCGCCCTGCGCGAGCGCGCGCTCGACGGGAAGCACGGCAAGGACGAGCAGGGCGACACCGGCGACCCGCGAGCGCATGCCGTAGTTATACGCCCGATCCGCCGAGGTTGGCGACGTCGGCGGGAGCGGCAAAATTTCGTCCCTCCCTCGGCACTTTTTGGAGGCACGAACGGGCGAGCGCCGAGGGAGCGCGCGTCGGCGATCGCGCCATCTGCTTGGATACGCAGCGATTCGAAAATTTCCCGGACGTGGCACGGAACGTGCCCTGAACGATGAATAGATTGCGGTCTGAGTCGGTCGCTACGTCGGAAGACAGACGCGAAGAGGGTCAGGAACCGGCCTCTTCAGCAGCGGGTTTGACACGGTGAGCGGTGCACGGGCGGCGTGGGGTCGAGCGAGGGAAAGCTCATATGAATTGGGTGGATGTGAACGGTCATTCAGGGCCAATTCCCTTGACTTGCCGCAAAATCGACCTCTATACTGAATTCGCGCGTGGGGACTTTCGCCCCCGATGGGCGCGCCTGACGCGAAGCCCGCTGAGTCACCGAGAAAGGAACGGGCGGACATGAAGGAGTTCGAGAAGAAACCGAACCCGAATCGCGAGCCTGCGTCGGACGGGATGAAGGGGCTCTCCAAGTTCCTCCCCATGACCGACTCGAACTACCGCCGGCGCCTCACCGAGTACGAGGTGCAGGTGCAGGACCTCCAGACGTACGTGCGCTCGCTCGAAGCGGAGACCGTCCGCCTGCGGAAGAAGGTCGAGGACGCGCCGAAGGAAGCGATGGTCCTCGAGAACAAGCTGCGCGAGGCCAACCGGCAGCTCGTGCAGTCGTTCAACCAGAACGAGAAGCTCGTCAACGCGCTCTACGAGGCGCGCGAGCAGATCTCCTCGCTGCGCGAGGAAGTCGACAAGCTCTGCGCGCCACCCTCCACCTACGGCGTCTACCTCTCCGTCAACGAGGACGCCACCGTCAACATCCTCTCGCAGGGGCGCAAGGTGAAGGTCAACCTGCATCCCTCGATCAAGGCCGAGGACATCAAGCCCGGTCAGGAGCTCGTCCTGAACGAGGGGCTGAACGTCGTGGAGACGGCGGGCTACGAGATCCAGGGCGAGGTCGTGATCCTCAAGGAGGTCCTCGACGAGGCCCGCGCGGTGGTGACGCTGCGCGCCGACGAGGACAAGGTCGGCATCATCGCCGATCCCCTCCGCACCGAGAAGCTCAAGGTGGGCGACCACATCCTCATGGACGGAAAAAGCGGCTATCTGCTCGAGAAGCTCCCCAAGAGCGAGGTGGAGGATCTCACCCTCGAGGAAGTGCCGGACATCAGCTACGAGAACATCGGCGGGCTCAACAACCAGCTGGAGACGATCAAGGACGCCGTGGAGCTGCCGTACCTGTACGCCGACTACTACAAAGAGCATCATCTCGCGCCGCCCAAGGGCGTGCTGCTCTACGGCCCTCCCGGCTGCGGCAAGACCATGATCGCCAAGGCCGTCGCCAACAATCTCGCCGCCCGGATCTCGGAGAAGCGCGGCGAGAAGGTGAAAGGCTTCTTCCTCAACATCAAGGGGCCGGAGCTGCTCAACAAGTACGTGGGCGAGACGGAGCGGAAGATCCGCGAGATCTTCATCAAGGCGCGGGAGAAGGCCGCCGAGGACGTGCCGGTGGTGGTGTTCTTCGACGAGATGGACGCGCTCTTCCGGACCCGGGGCTCGGGCATCTCGTCGGACGTCGAGACGACGATCGTGCCGCAGCTCCTCGCCGAGATCGACGGCGTCGAGCACCTCAAGAACGTGATCGTGATCGGCGCCTCCAACCGCCAGGATCTCATCGACCCTGCCATCCTTCGGCCGGGTCGGCTGGACGTGAAGATCAAGATCGAGCGGCCGGACGGGCCGGCGGCGGTGGAGATCTTCAACAAGTACATGACCACCGACCTGCCCATCCACCAGGACGAAGTCCGGCAGCACTCCGGCGACATGCAGAACGCGGTGGACGCCATGATCCGCGCTACCGTCGAGGAGATGTACAATCTCGGCGACGACAACCGATTCCTCGAGGTCACCTACGCCAACGGGGACAAGGAGATCCTCTACTTCAAGGACTTCTCGTCGGGCGCCATGATCGAGTCGATCGTGCGGCGGGGGAAGAAGCTGGCGTTGAAGCGCTACATCCAGTCCGCCGAGAAGGGGATCAAGCAAGAGGACCTCATCAACGCCGTGCGGGAGGAGTTCAAGGAGAACGAGGACCTGCCCAACACCACGAATCCGGACGATTGGGCGAAGATCGCCGGTAAGAAGGGTGAGCGGATCGTTTACGTGAAGCCGCTCATGGGCGAGACAAAGGAAAAGAAGCGCGACGTCGAGCGCGTCATCAATACCGGTCAGTATCTCTAATGGCCTAGTCGTCCAGGCGTGACCGCGGCGGGGACCCTGCGTCCCCGCCGCGCCTCCGCACCCCCCTCCGTCCGACGTCGGCGAGGTGGTGTCCGTGGAGGTCGAGTTGTCGTTCCGCGAGCGGGGGGTTCATGGCGCTTCCGAAGGTAATGGGCATCGAGACGGAGTACGGCATCATCGTCAGGAACCAGCCCGACTTCAATCCGATCCTCTCTTCCCTGCTCCTCATCAACTCCTACGAGACCTATCGATCGTCGCGGATCCGCTGGGACTACGAGGCGGAGAGCCCCCTGCGCGACGCGCGGGGCTTCGAGTACGCCGAGGACAAGGACGTCCCGTCCAAGGAAGAGTCGCGGCTCATCAACCTGATCCTCTCCAACGGGGCCCGGTTCTACGTGGACCACGCCCATCCGGAGTACTCCTCGCCCGAGACGACCAATCCTCGCGACTGCGTGATCTGGGACAGGGCGGGCGAGCGCATCCTCGATCTCGCGCGCACCCGGGCGGAGGCCGTTTCGCCCCCCGAGCAGCGCATCCTGATCTACAAGAACAACACCGACTCCAAGGGCAACTCGTACGGCACCCATGAGAACTACCTCATGGACCGCAAGGTGCCCTTCGCGCGTATCGTCCAGCACCTGCTCCCCTTCTTCGTGAGCCGCCAGGTCTACACGGGCGTGGGCAAGGTCGGGGCGGAGAACAACACCGAGCACGCCGACTTCCAGATGTCTCAGCGCGCGGACTTCCTGGAGACCGAGGTCGGCCTGGAGACGATGCACAGCCGCCCGATCATCAACACCCGCGACGAGCCCCACGCCGACCCCGAGAAGTACCGGCGCCTCCACGTCATCGTGGGCGACGCCAACATGAGCGAGATTGCCAACTACCTCAAGTGTGGCACGCTCGCCCTCGTGCTCGGACTCATCGAGGACGACGTCATCGACAAGGATCTCTCGCTGGAGAATCCCGTCCTGACCTATCGGAAGGTCTCCCGCGACCTGACCTGCCGCGAGACGGTGCGGCTCAAGGACGGGCGCGACATGACCCCGGTCGACATACAGTGGGAGTTCTACCGACAGGCGAAGCGCTACTACGAGCGGGGCGCCGAGGCCTGGGTGCACGACGTGCTCGCGCGCTGGGAATCCGTCCTCACTCGCATCGGGCGCGACCCCCTGTCCTGCGATCGGGAGCTCGACTGGGTCATCAAGTACCTACTCATCGAGCGCTACCGCGAGAAGCACGGGCTCGCCTGGTCCGACTCGCGGGTGGCGATGATCGACCTCCAGTATCACGACATCCGCCCCGGCCGGGGCCTCTTCTACAAGCTCGAGGAGTCGGACGCGGTGGACCGCCTCGTGACCGAGGACGAGGTGACCAAGGCCATCTACGACCCGCCCAAGGACACGCGGGCATACTTCCGCGGCATGTGCCTGCAGAAGTACTCGGACGAGGTCGTCTCCGCCTCGTGGGACTCGGTGATCTTCGACCTCAAGGAAGGCCCCCTCAAGAAGATCTTCATGCTGGAGCCCCTTCGCGGCACCGAGGCGCATGTCCGGCAGCTCTTCGCCGACTCGCCCACCGCCGCCGATCTCCTGCGGAACCTGGGCAAGCCGGCCGGCGACGTATGACCCCCGACGCGTGGGAGGGCGCCTTCGAGAGCCGCTCCTCCGCCAGCTTCGTCGACCACCTGCGCCAGACCGCGCCCCACCTCCTGCCCGGGGCGGAGATGTCGGGGGGCGGAGAGGGCGGCAAGCCATCGGTGCCCCACGGCACCACCGTCCTCGCGCTGCGCTACCGTGACGGCGTGGTGATCGCGGGCGACCGGCAGGCGAGCGAGGGCTATCAGGTCGCGCACCGCCGCATCGAGAAGATCTTCAAGTCCGACGACCTCTCGGCCGTCGGGATCGCCGGCGCCGCCGGCCCCGCCATGGAGATGGCGCGCCTGTTCCAGACCGAGCTCGAGCACTACGAGAAGGTGGAGGGCGAGAACCTCTCCCTGGACGGCAAGGCGAACCGGCTCGGCCAGATGATCCGCGCCAACCTCCCGATGGCCATGCAGGGGCTCGTCGTCGTCCCCATCTTCGCCGGCTTCGACGAGCGGGCCGGAGTCGGGCGGCTCTTCAAGTACGACGTCACCGGCGGCCGCTACGAGGAGACCGACTACTTCGCCCAGGGCTCGGGGGGCAAGGACGCCCGCGACTCCCTCAAGAAGCGCTTCCGCCGGGACATGCCCAAGGACGACGCGGTGCGCGCCGCCCTGGAGGCTCTGCTCGACGCCGCCGACGAGGACCTCGGCACGGGCGGGCCCGACTTCCAGCGAGGCATCTATCCCACCGTGAAGACGATCAGCCGCTCCGGGATCACCGACCTCGCGGACGACGACGTCCGCCGCCACCTCGAAACCATCCTCGGCGAGGGGGGACGCAGCTGATGCCGCTGCCCTACTACGTCTCGCCCGAGCAGATGATGAAGGACAAGGCGGAGTATGCCCGCAAGGGCATCTCCCGCGGGAGGGCTATCGTCGCCATCGAGTACCACGATGGCATCCTCCTCGTCGCCGAGAACCCGTCCACCCTCCTCCACAAGATCTCCGAGATCTACGACCGCATCGCCTTCGCGGGTGTAGGCAAGTACAACGAGTTCGAGAACCTGCGGGTGGCGGGGGTGCGCCACGCCGACGTCAAGGGCTACTCCTACTCCCGCGGCGACGTGAGCGCCAAGGCGCTGGCCAATGCCTATTCGCAGGGCCTCGGCAACATCTTCACCCAGGACATCAAGCCGTTCGAGGTCGAGGTGCTCGTCTGCGAGGTGGGGGACAGCAACGGCGGCAAGAACGAGATCTACCACATCCTCTACGATGGAACCATCGAGGACGAAAAGAACTACGCGGCGATGGGTGGCCAGTCCGACGAGATCCGCCGCTACTTGAAGGACAACTTCAAGGACGCCCTCGACCTCGCCGCCGCCCTCCAGCTCGGCGTGCGCGCCCTCATGGTCACCCAGAACAAGACCCTTACCGAGCGGGACCTCGAGGTCGCCGTCCTCGACCGGAGCAAGGAACGCCGCAAGTTCCGGCGCATCCCCGCCGAGGTGCTCAACCAGCTGCTCGCCAGCGGCACCACGTGACCACCCCTTCCCGATTCTTGCGCCGGGCCTTCCCGCCTGCTACCCTGAGGCCCTGATGAAGCGGCGCATCTTCGGGATGGAAAACGAGTACGGGCTGACCTGCACCCTCAACGGTCAGCGACGTCTCTCTCCCGACAACGTCGCCCGCTACCTGTTCGAGAAGGTCATCCCCGGGGCCCGCAACGCCAACGTCTTCCTGGAGAACGGGGCGCGGCTCTATCTCGACACCGGCTTCCACCCGGAGTACGCGACCCCCGAGTGCGACGACATCGTCGAGCTCGTGACCCACGACAAGGCGGGCGAGCGCATCGTCGAGGACCTCCTGCACCAGGCGGAGAAGCGGCTGCGCGAGGACGGGATCTCGGGCAACATTCTCCTCTTCAAGAACAACACGGACTCCGCCGGCAACTCCTACGGCTGCCACGAGAACTACCTGGTCAGCCGGGACGTGTCGTTCCAGCGGCTCGCCGAAGGGCTCATCCCCTTCTTCGTCACCCGGCAGATCTTCGCGGGTGCGGGCAAGGTGCTGCAGACGCCGCGCGGCTTCCACTACTGCCTGAGCCAGCGCGCCCAGCACATCTGCCAGGAGATCTCCGGGGCCACCACCTCGTCGCGCTCCATCATCAACACCCGCGACGAGCCGCACGCGGACGCCGAGCGGTACCGGCGGCTCCACGTGATCGTGGGCGACTCCAACATGTCGGAGGTGGCCACCTATCTCAAGGTGGGTACCACCGCCCTCATCCTCGACATGATCGAGGACGGACACTTCGACAAGGACTACAGCCTCCAGTCCCCCGTCCAGGCCATCCGGGACATCAGCCACGACGCCACGCTCCGCGAGACGGTGCGGCTGAAGGACGGCCGGTCGATCACCGCCCTCGATCTCCAGACCGAATATCTCGAGCACGCCACGCGCTACGTGGCGGCCATCGACGCCGATCCCGTCACGCGTGATGTCCTCGCGCGCTGGACCAACATCATCGAGGCCCTGCACACGGACCCCATGAAGCTCGACCGCGAGGTGGACTGGGTCATCAAGTACAAGATGATCGACGCCTACATGGTCAAGCACCGCCTGTCGTGGCGCGATCCCAAGGTCTCGCTGATGGATCTCCAGTACCATGACATCCGGCCCGACCGGGGGCTCTACTTCCGGCTCGCCCAGCGGGATCTGCTCGACCGCGTCACGACCGACGAGGAGATCGAGCGCGCCAAGCACGTCCCGCCCCAGACCACGCGCGCACGGCTCCGCGGCGAGTTCATCCGTCAGGCCAACCTCAAGGGTAAGGACTATCGCGTGGACTGGGTCTACCTCAAGCTGAACGACCCCGAGCGCGAAACCATTCTCTGCAAGGACCCATTCCAGAGTCACGACGAGCGGGTCGAGCGCCTCATCCGCTCGTTCTAGTCGTCCCGCGGCGTACAATGGGCGGGTGAGCCTCCCCGCCGACACGGCCCGCGCCCTCGTCACCGGCGAGCAGGACGATCCCTCCTTCCGGCGGACGAGCTCCTGAGTCGATGGGCCGCCCTCCCTTCCCGCTTCGTCCCGGCTCTTCCTCCCCGCTTGGCGCCACCTGGACGGGCGACGGCGTCAACTTCGCGGTGTGGAGCGAGCACGCCACCGCGGTGGAGCTCTGCCTCTTCGACGGCGGCGATCCGAATCGGGAGATCCGCCGGCTCGCGCTTCCCGAGCGCACCGACCACGTCTGGCACGGTCACCTCGCCGACGTCGCGCCGAGCACGCTCTACGGCTTCCGCGCCCACGGCCCCTACGCCCCGCACCACGGGCATCGCTTCAATCCCGCCAAACTGCTTCTCGATCCATACGCGCGGGCCATCACGGGACGCCTCACCTGGCACGACGCCCTCGGCGGTGACCGCGCCCGTCACGGGGCACACGGCCTCGCGCCGGACGGGCGAGACAGCGCCCCCTTCACGCCACGAAGCGTGGTGGTAGACAACGCGTTCGACTGGGAGGGTGACCGCCCGCCCGCCGTTCCCTGGCATCGGACGGTGATCTACGAGGCCCACGTGAAGGGCCTCACCGCGCGCCACCCCGGCCTCCCGGCGCCGCTCCAGGGCACCTACGCCGGTCTCGCCGCCCCGCCCGTGATCGACCACCTTCGCCGCCTCGGTGTCACCGCCATCGAGCTGCTGCCCGTGCATCACGCGGTGCCCGAGCGCGCCCTCGTGGACCGCGGCCTCACCAACTACTGGGGCTACAACTCCATCGGCTTCTTCGCGCCGGATGCCCGCTTCGCCGCCGCCGGCAGCCGCGGCGAGCAGGTCGTGGAGTTCAAGACCATGGTGCGTGCCCTGCACCAGGCGGGGCTCGAGGTGCTGCTCGACGTGGTCTTCAACCACACCGCGGAAGGCGACGCGCGCGGACCGACCCTGGCCTTTCGCGGACTCGGCAACAGCGCCTATTACTGGCTCGACCTCGGCGACCCCGCCGCCTACGTGGATTGGACCGGGTGCGGCAACACGTGGCACGCGCGGCATCCCCGCGCGCTGCAGCTCGTGATGGACAGCCTCCGCTACTGGGTGCGCGAGATGCACGTGGACGGCTTCCGCTTCGACCTCGCGCCCACCTTGGCGCGCGGTCTCGAGGGAGTGGATGCCTTCTCGCCGTTCTTCAGCGCCATCCAGCAGGACCCCGTGCTCTCGCGCGTCAAGCTGATCGCCGAGCCCTGGGACCTGGGTCCCGACGGCTATCGGGTCGGCCGCTTTCCCCCCGGCTGGTCGGAGTGGAACGGACGCTACCGCGACACCGTCCGGCGCTTCTGGCGCGGCGACGCCGGGCAGGCCGCCGACCTCGGGTTCCGTCTCACCGGCTCGAGCGACCTGTATGCGATGGAAGGCCGCCTCCCGTCGGCCAGCGTCAACTTCGTGACGGCGCATGACGGCTTCACCCTCGCCGACCTCGTCGCCTACGAGCGCAAGCGCAACGAGGCGAACGGCGAGGACAACCGTGATGGAGCCGACGAGAACCTGTCCTGGAACTGTGGAACGGAGGGCCCCGCGGCGGACCCGACGACCACCGCGCTGCGAGAGCGCCAGATGCGCAACTTTCTGGCCACCCTCCTGCTCTCCCAGGGCGTTCCCATGCTGTCCCACGGTGACGAGCTTGCCCGCAGCCAGGCCGGCAACAACAATGCCTACTGCCACGACGGACCGCTGGCGTGGGCGGCCTGGAGCCCCTCCCCCGCCGAGACAGCGCTCTGTGAGTTCACCCGCCGGCTCATCGCCCTGCGCCTCGCCGAGCCGGTGTTCCACCGCCGCACCTACACGACCACGCGCGACCTCGCCTGGGTCCGCCCCGACGGCAAGGAGATGACGACGGCGGACTGGCACGATGCCGCCACCCGGGCGCTCGGCCTCCTGCTCCGCGGCGACCGCATCGAGGAAATCGACGCGAGCGGCGCCCGGCGTGCCGGCGCCACCTTCCTCCTCCTCGTGAACGCCCACGCCGCGGGGATCGGCTTCGTCCTCCCCGCGCCCCCGGGGGGGGCGCGCTGGTCCGTTGTCCTCGACACGCGAGACTGGACGCCCCCCGTTCCGGCGCCGGTGTACGCGGGCGGCGACGCCTACGCGTTCGCCGATCGCTCGCTCGCCGTGCTGCGCTTGGACGCGGAAGGAGAATGGCCGTGAGCCACATCGACGAGTTCGAATCGGACCTGCACCGGACCGCGCTGTCACAGCTCGATCGCGTCGCCGTCCGGCTCGGCCTCGAGCCCGACATCCACGTCCGCCTGCGGGCGCCGCGGCGCGCGCTTGTGGTCTCGATTCCCGTTCGCATGGACTCCGGGCGCACGGAGGTGTTCACGGGGTATCGCGTGCATCACTCGACCGTGCTCGGGCCCACCAAGGGCGGCCTCCGCTACGACGCCGACGTGAGCCTCGGCGAGGTGACCGCGCTCGCGATGCTCATGAGCTGGAAGTGTGCCCTCATGGGACTGCCCTATGGCGGCGCCAAGGGCGGCGTGCGCTGCAACCCGCGCGCGATGTCGGTCGCCGAGCGCGAGAACCTCACCCGCCGCTATACTGCCGAGATCATCCTCATGATCGGGCCCGACCTCGACATCCCCGCCCCCGACCTCGGCACCGATGAGCAGACCATGGCGTGGATGATGGACACCTACTCGATGACCCAGGGCAAGAGCGTGCCCGGCGTGGTGACGGGCAAGCCCCTGATCGTGGGTGGGTCGGCCGGCCGTCGCGAGGCCACCGGCCGCGGCATCGTCTACTGCCTGTACCAGGCGGCCCACCACATGAGCCAGGAGCTGCGCGGGAAGACCGTGGTTATCCAGGGCTTCGGCAACGTGGGGGCGGTCGCTGCCCGCCTCCTCTGGCGCGACGGCGCCGTCGTGACCGGGCTGAGCGACGTCAAGGGCGCGATCTGGAACCCGCGCGGCCTCGACATCCGTCAGCTGGAAGCCCACGTCGCCGAGACGGGCACCGTCGTGGGCTTTCCCGGCGCCGATCCGCTCGACAACGCCGCTCTCCTCGAGCAGCCATGCGACGTCCTCATCCCCGCCGCGGTGGGCTCGCAGATCCACGCGGGCAACGCCGAGCGTATCCGGGCTCACGTGGTCGCGGAGGGGGCCAACGGCCCCACCACGCCGGAGGCCGACGCGATCCTGCACGATCGCGGGGTCACCGTCATCCCCGACATCCTCTGCAATGCGGGCGGCGTCGTCGTGTCGTACTTCGAGTGGGTGCAGGGCTTGCAATACTATTTCTGGAAGGAGAGCGAGATCACCGCGCGCCTCCAGGAGGTGATGGCCCGGGCGTTCAACCGTGTCTGGGGCCTCGGGCAAAAGGAAGGCGTCGATCTCCGTACCGCCGCCCTCATGGAGGGCGTCCGCCGCGTGGCCGAGGGCTACAAGGTTCGCGGCCTCTACCCCTGACCCCCAGGAGGCGGACATGCGCGATGACAGTGTCGAGTGGCCGTTCCCCGCCGCCCACGTGGCAAGCACGGCGGGCTAGGCGGGGTGCCGCGGCTCTCGCTCACCGGTCAGGCCGTCCTCGCCAGCGTCGTCATCGGCGGGACCCTCACGGTCATCCTGGCGATGGACCGCCGCCTGGCGATCTGGATCGTCTCCGAGAACGGGCCGGTCGAGACCATGCAGGGGCTCCTGCTCGCCGTTGCCCTCCTCTTGACGACGCTTCGCTGCCGGCGCCTGCTCGCCGCCGGTCAATCGGCAGTGGCCGAGGTAGTCCTCGCCTACTGCTTCGTGGTGCTGCTCACCGGCGAGCTCGATGTCTGGAAGGCGCTGGTCGGCCGCAACCTCACCATCCGCCGCATTCTCATCCTCCCGCCGGCGCCCTTCGTGCGCGCCATCCTGATCCTCACCTTGATGATCGCGGTCTCGGTGGCGGTGGCGCTCTACGCCCTTCGCCACGCCCGGGAGCTCGGCCGATGGACCCGCGCCGCGCTCGGGAGCGACTGGGGGCGGGTCCTCATCGTCGGGATGCTGATCTTCGCGGGCACCGAGCTCTTCGAGCGGCGTCTCAATCGCATCATGCCCTCGGTGATCCCCAAGACGTACCTCGAGGAAGGGTTCGAGCTGTTCGCCAACGCGTACTTCATTCTCGCCCTGCGCGCCCGCGCGCGCGCCGACGAAGCGGCGCAGCGCCCGCCGGGCTAGGCGTCGGGGTCGATGGAATAGCGGAGCATGCGCAGCTGCATCCAGCGGACCACCAGGAGATCCCGGAACCCGCGGATCGCGCGGCCACGAATCCCGAACTTCGACGTCCCGAAGCGGCGCGGCCGATGGACGACGGGAACCTCCACCACGCGGTGCCCGGCCATCCGCAGCAGGGTGGGCACGAAGCGATGCAGGCCGTCGTAAGGCAGCAGCGCGGGCCGGCACTCGCGCCGGATGGCCCGCAGCGTGCAGGCGCTGTCCCGTACGTGCTCCCGGGTGATGGCGTTGCGGACCGCGTTGGCGATCTTCGAAGACCACCGCTTCACCAAGGGATCGCCCCGCCGGACTCGCGAGCCCACCGCCGCGTCGGCGGCCCCCAGCGCGGCGACCATCGCCGGAATATCGGCGGGATTACTCTGCAGATCGCTGTCGAGAGTGACGAGGATCGAGGATCGCGCGCGCCGATAGCCGGCGTCCAACGCCGCGGTGAGACCAGCGCGCCGGGCGAGCCGGACATAACGCACCCGCGCGTCCTTGCCCACGAGATCGCGCAGCCACGCCCCGCTCCCGTCCGTGCTGGCGTCGTCGACGAAGATCACCTCGCTGTCGGTCCAGTGGGCGTCGAGCACGGCACGCAGCTCCGGCCAGAGAAGGGGCAGGCTCTCTGCCTCGTTGAAGACGGGCAGGATCACGCTCACCTCGGGCATCACCGACATGCGCCCACCAGGATGAACTCTCTCTTCTCGATCGCGGCGCGCGCTAGCGGGCACCAGCTCGGATGCGCGGCGGGCGCCAGCTCGGTCCACCCCTTCTCGCGCAGGAGCAGGGTGCCCTCGGCGGGACGCTCGACACGGCGGAGCACCGCCGCGCGCTGCGGCAGCTCGCGCAGCGGGTGGTCGAAGTAGAAATCGAACGCGAGGTTGGCGTCGGGATGCCCGAGTACGGGCACGCGCAGATCCAGCTTGGGGCGCGCCTGCTCCGCGAAGGCGCGCACCGGCGTCTGGGCAATCAAGCGAGCCGGATAGATCCAGGCCTCCACGAGCAGGACGAGGCCGACGCTCGCCGCGATGCACGCCACCGCGCGGCCCGGCGAGCCGCCGGCGCGCAGCGCAAGGAACGCGCCGGTGACACCGGCGAGCAGCAGGGCGAGCAGGAACGGCCCTTCGACGGAGACGTTCAGGGACGTCGCCTCGCGGGCGGGGTCTCCGCGGAGGAATAGCCAGGCCCCGGTGGCCACGAGAGCAGCCGCGAAGAGGACCACCACGGCCCGATTGATCCGGACGAGCGCCTGCGCGCCCGCGCCGGGGGCGGTCACCGCCGCCGCCACCAGCAGCGAGAACAACGGGTACACGATCAGCAGGTACCGCGGCCGCTGCTGCACGCTGAGCGCCAGCAGCGCCATCTCCACCAGGATCCACGCAACCACCGGCCGGTACGTGATGCGCTCGGGCGCACGCCACCACCAGAGCGCCGCCGGTATCAGCCAGAGTGCCCAGGGAAGGAACATCACGACGCCGCCGAACAGGGGGAAGGACGTCGCGTGGAGATTGCGATCCAGGTACCACGTTACCGCGGCTCCAGCGCCGACGGACTGGCTGCTCTCGTGCCCCGGCGCCAGCGCGTACGGGATGGCCCAGGGCAGCATGGCCGCCGCCACGAGGGTCAGGCCGAGCCCCGGCCGCAGGTCTCCGACCCCGCGCCAGCCGCGCGCGGCTACGGTGGCGGCGAGCCCGGCGGGGAGGACGATGAGGGCGGCCATGCCCTTGATCCACAGAGCCGCCGCGACGCAGGCGTAGAAGCCGACGAGATGCGCCGGCCGCGGCTTGAGGGCACGGAGCGCCCGGAGCAGGACGTAAAGCGTCCAGGTCAGCACCGCGGTCAGGGCCATGTCGGGCAGGACCTGATGACTGTGCAGGAAGAAGCCCGGGCTGGTGGCCAGCACGGCGACGGCGACGAGACCGGTCGACGGGCCGGTCAACAAGCGGCCTGCGGCGAACACGCCGACGAGGGCGACGAGCGCCGCGATCACCGATGGAATCGGAGCGGTCCGCTCGGTAACGTGGCCGCCCGGCCATGAGACCAGCGCCACGCTCCAGAAGTAGAGCGGCGGCTTGTTCAGGTACGGCTCCTCGCGAACGCGCGCGGGCAGCCGGGGCCCACGCTGAAGGGTGTCGCCGGCGAGAAGCGCCACGCGGGCCTCGTCCTGATTCCACAGGGGACGGCTCTGCAGCGGCAGCGTGTAGGCCAGCGCCGCCACCGCGAGCAGGCCGGCGAGGCAGGCCCACTGGCGCCGGGTGGGGCGGTGAGGGTCGGGAAACGCGACCTCGGCGCCCGCGGCGGATAGAAGCACGTGACGGGGACCTAGCGCGATCGTCCCGCCCACGGCAGCGGCTCCTCGCGCCGGAGGGGAAGAGCCCAGGACTGGCGCGCGAGGAAGCGGTCGATGCCGCTCCTCCCCTCCTCCGAGGCGACCGCGCGACCGAATTCCCGCGCCTCGTAGAGAAGGCCGTCCGATAGCCCCTTCTCCAGGCCGATCCGCACGGCTTCGAGTATCGCGCGGGCCGGGCCCAGACGCGGCACCGTTTCGTGATGCAGGAGGAGCCGGCGCACCTCGGCGTCGTCCGCCGCGCCGCGCGCGGACGTACCGCCGTCGAGCGCGGCGCCCTCGGCGAGGGGCGACCAGCGCGCGCCCGGCCACTCCCCCAGCGCGATGCGCCGCGCCACGCCGAGCGCGTGGGAGAGCGCGTCCGCGGGCGCGATCTCGTCCACCAGGCCAAGGGCGGCGGCGGCCTCGGGCCCGCGCCGCCGGCCATCCAGCAGCATCACCAGGGCGGCGATGAGCGCCTCGCCATCCGGGCGCCCCTGCGCCCGCGCCCGCCGCAACGCGAGCCGTGGGAGCGACTGCGTTCCCCCGAAGCCGGGCAGCACGTGGAGGTTGATCTCCGGCTGACCCCACTCCGCCCGCGCCGCCCCCACCCGCCACGCGCAGGCCATCTGCAGCTCGTTGCCGCCGCCCAGAGCATAGCCGTCCACCGCCGCGATCATGGGCGCGCGAAGCCGGCCGATGCGCTCGAGGAGCCGCTGCACGCGCGTGGTGAAGGCCTCGACGTCCTCGGCCCGCGCGAACGCGCGCAGGGCGCGGATGTCCGCGCCCGCTACGAACATCGTGCCCGAGCCCGCCAGCACGACGGCGCGCACCCGCGGCTCGGCTTCGAAGGCCGTCACCGCCCGCTCGAGATCGTCCAGCACCGCCCGCCCGATGGCGTTGGCGGGCGGCGAGTCCACGGTGACGAGGGCGACGAGGTCGGTGCCCCCCGGCCGCACCGGATCCAGCCGCACGTGGACCGTCGTACCGTCGAGGAAGCGCGAGCCCCAGCCCGCGTAGACCTCGCGCGCGGTCCGGGCGCCGTCCAGCGACGGCCCCGCCCCCACGCGGACTGTCAAGGTGCCGGTGTGCCGGTTCTCGTGCATCTCCTGATGGCACTCGGGGAGCGCCGACCATTCGCGCACGACGGGGGCGTGGACGCGGAGGGCGCCCGCGTCGAGCAGCCGCACCACCTCGTTCGCCTGATGGGCATTGGACAGATGCGAGCCGAGAATCGAGAACGTGGGGAAGAGCACGCGCTTCTCGTGCATCCAGACGTTCGGGGCGTAGAACGAGAGGCGCCGGTCGGCGGCAGCGTCGGCGTAGACCACCCGGCCCGTGAAGGGCCGGGCGAGAAACGTGCTCACACCCAGGGTGTCCTGCCCGCCGCGCTCGAACACCACGTCGGGATTGCCCCGGGGATTGTCGCCGGCGGCCAGCAGCCGCCCGACGGCCTGGCCGAACGGCTTCAGCGTGGCGTCCTGATAGGCGCGGAAGCCGTCACGGTCGCGGTCGTAGTCGGGCATGGCGTCGGGCCAGCGGAGCCCGGCGTCGCGCTCCAGCGCCTCCAGGCTCACCACGCCGAGCCCGCCATGCGCCGCCTTCACCCTGGCCGCCTGCTCGTCCCGGCGTGCCGCGACCACCACCCGCGCGCCCGCCGCGAGCGCCGCCGCCACCGCCTCCGCGGCGACGGGATCGTCCGCGGGCCCCGAGGCGGCTCCCCAGTACACGAGCACGCCCTCGCCCGGCCGGACGTCGGCGCGGCGGAGCATCTCCGCCGCCGACGCGGCGCCCGGCTTGCCGAAGAAGGTGAGCGAGTAGCCGCTGGTGGCGCCGTAGAAGACCAGGCGCCCCCCGGGGCCGAGCAGGCCGACCATGCGCGCGAAGAGGTCGCGGCCCACCGAGGACACCACGACGTCCATCGGCGCGCCGCCGGTGATCGCGCCCACGCGCCGCTCGAGCTCCTCACCGCCCGCCCGCCACGCGGCACGCTCGCCCACGGCCAGCGGGGCCGGCGTGAAGATGTCCGCGAGGCCGGGCGACCTGCGGTTGACGTGCCCGCTCCCGCCGGCGGCCCGCACGAGACGGCCTTTGTCCTCGGTGGAGACGAGCCCGACCACGCGGGCGCCCCGCAGCGCCGCCGTCGCCACAGCATAGATCCCGGTGCCGCCCGCGGCGCCCTCCACGAACACCCGCTCGCCGGGCTGTACGCGCGCCACGTCGTAGAGCGCCTTGTAGACGGTCTCCAGGTCGAGCATGTACGACGACCCCTCGGCGAGCGTCAGCCGCTCCGAGTGCGCGAGCCACTGGGGCGCCTGGCCGCGGACGAACTGGGCGAAGGAGCCGTCGGGCGTTTCGTAGCCCTGGATCTTGAAGTCGGTGTGCATGGGGTCCTCGCCCGCCCGCGGCGAGAGCAGATTCGACACACCGGGGTAGAGCACGCGCAGCTCGCCCACGCGAAGCCGGCCCTCGCGCGCGACCAGGCTCCCGAACGCGGCGACCAGCACCACCGCGCCGGAGCCCGCCACGTGAAGATCACGGTCGTGGAGGTCGAACACCGAGATGGGCACGCCGCGCGCGGCGAAGATGGTGTTGTAGGTGAGCCCGGCATAGAGCACGTAGCCGAGCGCCTCGTCCGGGCCGATGGCGGGCACGGGCGCTCGCACCGCGCGCAGGGCCTCGCGCGGCTCGCCGTGGGCGGGCCGCCCCCAGCGGTCCTTGACCACGGCCCAGACGGTCTGATGAGTGGGGATCGCGTCGAGGCCGGGCCGAAACGGGGCGCCCAGCGGCAGCGCGCTGCCCGTCGCGCCGGCCTCCGCCCACCACGCCTCGTCGATCGCCCTCGGCTCTTCCGCCATCACGATTTCCTTGCGAACGGGGTCAACGACGCGGTCGAATAGGGCATGGCTTCAGACAGAGTGGCACCACCCTCCCCGATCGGCAAGGCGGAACCGGCCCAGCTGGACGACGGCCTCCGGCGCCTTCTCTCGGCGTGGAGCGAGAGCGCGTATCACGACCACACCATGCTCCTCACGCTGGCGCGCCGTCCCGGCATGCTGCGGGCGGCGATGGGTTTCGTCCGCTACATGTACGGCGAGAGCTTGATCGAGCCGGCCCTCGTCGAGATGGTGCGGATCAAGACGGCCTGGAACAATCGCTGTCGCCACTGAAGCACCGTGCGCTCCGCATCGGCGATGCGGACGGGACTGACCGAGGCGACCATCCAGAAGATGCACGACTACGAGGCGTCGGATCTGCCGGAGCGCGAGAAGGCCGCCCTGGCCCTCGCCGATCGCCTAGCCTTCGCGCACCGCGGCCTCGACGCCGCCTTCGTCGCTCGCCTCCGCGCCGCCTTCAGCGAGGAGGAGCTGGTCGATCTCGGCATGTCGATCGCCTTCCTCCTGGGCTGGGGCCGCTTCATCGAGGCCTTCGGGATTCTCCCCGAGGGCTGGCAGGAGGGCGCGACGCCCTGGGAGCCCGTCAGCGGTGGCCCCCCGACGGGGCGATCCTGATCTCGACCTCGCCGTCCGCGCTCGGCGTCAGAGCCAGCGCCAGCCGCCGGTTGTGGACGGACAGCGCCCCCCGCCACAGCTCCAGCCAGGACGCGAAGGCCTCCGGTGCGAGGGCCTCCATACCCCCCATCAGCCGCCAGCCCCGGAGGCGTACGCGCGCCTCGTCGCCCCTGCCCTCGCTCTCCACGTCCTCCCCCTGCGCCCGCAGGAGCGCGGTGAGATAGCCCGCGTACGCGGCCGCGTCGGCTCCCGGCACGCCGAGTAGCGTGGCGGTCTCGTCGTAGAGCTGCATGCCGATCAGACGCGCCGCGTGCCCGAGAAGCCGTCGCGTGTCCGCCGGCCCGAGGAGCTCCAGCGCCACCGGCAGCATCGTGCGCACGTACTCCATCGCGTAGCGCGACACGACCTTGTCCAGGCGCTCCGCCGTCCATACCGCAGAGTCCAGGCGCGGCGACCGCGCGGGATCGGGATCCGGCGCCGCCTCGCCGTAGGCGAAACGCACGCGCTCCTCGGGAGCCAGGGCGCGATCGTGCTCGAAATAGTAGCCCTCGAGGCCGGGATGACCGTCCACGGTCTGTCCCGTGCAGACGAAGCCGAGGCGCGGATTGCCGAGGCTGACGCCGTTGTGCCCGTGCCAGCCGTGCAGCATGGCGGCGTTGACGCGGCTCGGGACGGCGCAGATCGCGGCGCCGTGCCAGATCCACCGCGGCGGCGGATACCGCACCCAGGCCTTGCGATCCGACTCGTAGATGTACTCGGTCTTCACGCCGCCGATGCGGTTCGAGAGATCGTGGTATTGCGCGCACGCCACCGCATGGGGCAAGCCGTCCAGGCCGAGCTTGGCCAGCCCGGGGAGGAACTTCTCGAGATGCTGGCGCCGGAAGTGCCGGAAGACGAATTCGGCGGCGTCGCCCTCCCCGCGGCGCGTGATGAGGGTGAGCACGAAGCCCGTCATCAGGCCCTGATAGAGCGCCGAGACGGCGCGGTGCGCAGCCGTCGCGGGAGCGGTCATGGCGCCCGCAGCCCCTCGGCCCGGATCGGCAGGGCCGTGACCTTCAAGCCGAGGGGGCGCACCGCGTCCGCCACCGCGTTGGCGATGGCCGCGGGCGCGCCGATGGTGCCGCCCTCGCCCATGCCCTTGTAGCCGCCGGGCGTGAGGGGCGACGGCGTCTCGACATGGCCGACGACGAAGGACGGCGTGTCCGCCGCGACAGGCAGGGCATAGTCCATGAGGGTGCCGGTGAGGAGCTGGCCGTCGGCATCGTAGACGAGCGGCTCCCCCAGGGCCTCCGCGATGCCGTGGGAGAGCGCGCCGTGGATCTGTCCCTCCACGATGAGCGGATTGATCACGGGACCGCAGTCCTCCACCACCGAGTATTCCCGCACCGCGACGCGGCCGGTGCCGGCGTCGACCTCCACCGCGGCCACGTGCACCGCACCCGCGAAGGCGGGGCCGGGCGGATCGAACACCTCGCACGCGGACAGGGGCGCCCCCTCCGGCACCAGGTCGCCGATGCGGACGCCCCGGTCGGGCACGCCGCGCACGCGCACCTCGCCCCCGACGAGCTCGAGGTCGGCCGCGCTCGCCTCCAGCCGGTGGGCGGCGAGGGCGAGCAGGCGATCGCGGACGCGATTGGCCGCCCCGTCGGCGGCACCGCTCAATGCCACGCCGCCGCGGCTCGCGAAGGTGCCGCTGCCCGCCGGGGTGAGATCCGTATCGACCTGGCGCAGGGTCACGGCCTCGAGCGGAACGCCGAGTCGATCGGCCACCAGCTGAGCCACGGTGGTCGCATGGCCCTGGCCCTGCGACGGAAACGAGAGATCGCACGAGACACGGCCCTCGCCGTCCACGCTCACCGTCGCCGCCTCCGGGCCGGGCACCTCCACCATCCCCCGCCCGCGGTACGTGCGCGCGCCGATCCCGGTGTACTCCGTGTAGCAGGACAGGCCCACCCCGACGAGGCGGCCGGCGCCGCGCGCGGCGCACTGCTCCGCCCGCAGACGCGCGTAGCCCGCCAGCTCGAGGGCCTCCGCCAGGGCGCGCGGATAGTCGCCGCTGTCGTAGACGTAGCCCCAGGCCGACGTGAACGGATAGGCCTCGGGCGGGATCAGATTGCGCCGCCGGATCTCCGCGGGATCGAGGCCGAGCCGCTCGGCCAGCAGGTCCAGGGTGCGCTCCATCGCGAAGGCGCCGAAGGTCATGCCCACCCCCCGGTACGCGCCGAGGGGCGGCTTGTTGGTGGCGAGGGCGAGCGCGTGCCACGCGTAGGCGGGCGTGCGGTACGGCCCCGGCAGGATGCTCGCCATGCCCATCGGCTCCAGGGCCTGGGTGAGCGGGTAGATGTGATAGGCGCCGGCGTCGGAGACCACCCGCGCCCGCAGCGCGAGCAGCACGCCGGCCCCGTCGGCGGCGACCTCCACCTCCGCGCGCCCCTCGCGCGCGTGAGTGGCCGCGGCGAGATTCTCGCGGCGCGTCTCCACCCACTTCACCGGTCGGCCGGTCGCGCGCGCGAGGGCCGCCACCGCGACCTCCTCCGGCAAGAGCGCCATCTTCTGGCCGAAGCCGCCGCCGGTATCGGGAACGATCACGCGCACGGCATCGGGCGCCACCCCGAAGGCGGCGGCCAGGCCCACGCGGATCATGTGGGGGGCCTGGGTGCCCATCCACACCGTGAGGCGATCGCCGGTCCAGCTGGCGACGAGGCCGCGTGGCTCCAGCGGCGCGCCGGAGACGCGCCCGTGCGTGAACGTCTCGGCCAGGCGCACCGCCGCACGCGCGAAGGCGCCGTCGACGTCGCCGCGGCTGCCCTGCCGCTCGAAGAGCACGTTGCCGGCGATCCCCGGGTGCACGCGCGGCGCATCGGCGGCGCCGGCGGCGTCCGCCGAGGCCACCGCGGGAAGCGGGGCATACTCGACCTCGATCGCCTCGGCCGCGTCGACGGCGTCATAGGCATCCTCCGCCGCCAGCGCCGCGACCGGCTCGCCCACGAAGCGCGCGTGCGCGGGGGCCAGGGCCGCCCACTGGGTGGCGAAGAAGCCGTCTCCCTGCAGACGGGGCGCGAGGGGGGCGGCCGCCGTCGCCAGCTCCTCACCGGTGAGGACGGCGGCGACGCGTGGCCGCGCGCGCGCCGCTCGCGCATCGACGGCGAGCACGCGCGCGTGCGCGTGAGGGCTCCGGACGAAGGCGACGTGCAGGCAGCCGTCGGGATGGATGTCGTCGAGATAGGCGCCGCGCCCGGCGAGGAGGCGCGGATCTTCACGACGTTTGACAACGGCTCCCGTGTAGCGCACCGGTCCGGGAGGGGTCAGCGCTTCGCCACGCGCGGCAGCACCTCGGCCGCGAGCAGCTCGAGCTGCTCCATGCCCCAGTTGAGCGGGTTCAGCACGATGGATTCGCAGCCGCCCAGGGTCTCGACCTTCTTCCGGATCTTGTCGGCCACCTCCTCGGCCTCGCCGAGGAGGTAAAACTCCTTCCAGTACGGGAGATCCATGCCCGAGTACGTCTTGAAGTGCGGGATGGCCGACTCGGGCCGCTCTCCCTTCTTCAGCACCCAGACGAAGTTCGAGTAGACGCGGCTCATGTCGCCGGGCTTCCGTCCGTGCGCGGCCATGAAGCTCTGGATCTTGTCCCAGTCGCCCTTAACCATGTCCGCCGTCGAGGAGGAGTGCGGCACCCACGTCTTCGCGTACTTCGCGATGCGCCGAAGCACCGGATCGATGTTGGTGACGGTCTGGGCGTAGATCTTCTCCGACGGCTGGGTGCCCCCGCCGATCCAGATGGGGGGATGCGGCTTCTGGATCGGCTTGGGGTCGATGGTGAGGTTCTCGAAGGCGTAGTACTTGCCCTTGTACGTCACGCGATCGCCTGCCCAGAGCGCGGTGACGGCCTCCAGCATCTCGTCCATCCGCCGCCCGCGCTCCTTGTGGGGCACGCCCATGAGCGCGAATTCCTCCTCGTGCCAGCCCACGCCGACACCCAAGATGGACCGCCCGCCCGACAGGAGATCGAGTGTGGCCCACTCCTTCGCGAAGTAGGCGGGGGTGCGCAGCGGCAGCACCAGCACCATGGTGCCGAGCTTGATGGTGCGCGTGACGCCGGCCAGCGCGGACAGGAGCGCCACCGGCTCGAGCCAGGTGCAGGCATACGCCGGGGGCGTGAGGAGCAAGTGGTCGATGGACACCGCGCAGTCGAAGCCGAGGTCCTCGGCGCGGCGCAGATAGGCGCCCATCTCGGCGAGCGTGGCGGTCTTGGGACCCAGCGCGAAGCTCGGGATGCGGAGGCCGAAGTTCATCGGAGGCCGTCCTCCTTCTTGGCCTCGCCCACGGTGAGCCCGCCCACGCGCGCGTGCGGTCGGCCGCCGTCGGTGACGACGAGGGCGACCAGGATCTCGTTCGCCCGCGGCGCGTCCACCAGTCGCACCTCCATGGCGTCGAAGTGGGTCCGGACGAAGGCGGCGTCCTTGTAGTGGAGCGGCACGTCGATGGGCGTGCCCGGTCCGCCCAGCTTCTTCGCCGAGGGAATGATGGCCTTGCCGCCGTCGACGACGGCCCGGAAGGGCGTGCCGAGGGTCGGGTGCAGGATCGCGGCGGCGTGCTCGTACTCGCCGTCGACGCCCACTACGGCCGCCTTGCCGTACGAGTGCACGGGGGCGCCGAGCGCCGCCACCGCGCGGCGGCCGAGCAGATCGCCCAGCTCCTCGCCCGTCTTGACGAGCGGCTGGAGATCCTCCACGAAGCGGCCGGCGAACGGGTTCTCGATCACCGCCACCGCCGCGACCTTCCTCAGCGGCTTCGCCACCGGCCGGCCGCCGTCCTCGAGTATTTCCTCGACAACGGTGAGGAACTTTCTGATTTTCATGATCTTTCCTCTCTCAGTGTGTACCGCCGCCTGGCCCCTGCCCCTTCACCACTTCGGCGGCGCGGGCCGCCGGGGGGGTGTTCCGGCTCCGCCCGATCCGGATCTGCCCGTCGATCAATATCATGGAGATCCCGAAAAGATCGCCCGCCCGCAAGGCTTCCAGTGCGGTGCGTCCCACCGAGCCCACCGGGGCGTCCACGATGCAGCAGTCCGCCTCGCGGCCCGCCCCGATCACGCCCACCGGCAGGCCGTAGACGCGCGCGGTATTGCCGGTGGCCATGGCGATGGCGGTCTCGGGCGCCACGCCGCCGAGGGAGGCGAGATGGGCGATGACGCGCAGGATGCCCAGCGGCACCACGCCCGTGCCCGAGGGCGCGTCGTTGCCGATGATGATGCGCCCCAGCGCACGCGCGTCGGTGGCTCGGGCCAAGGTGTGCAGCGCGGTCTTGCCGTTGCCGCAGTGGACGATCTCCAGGGCCATGCTGGTGGCGACCAGGGAATCGATCTCGCGCTCGCTCATCGAGGTGGTGCCGCCGTTGATGTGCCCCACCACGTGGGGATCGGCCTCCAGCACAACCTCGGCACTGATGGGGTTGGAGCCGGCGATCGAGGGCCCGCCGGTGTGAATGGTCACCGTCATCCCGTGCTGCTTCGCCCAGCGGACCATCGGGGCGGCGTCCTTCCCCGTCTTCACCGAGCCGAGCCCGATCTCGCCGACTAGCTTCACGCCGGCCTTCGCCATCTCGGCGAAGTCCTCCCGCACCATGCCGAGCTCGAGGATGGGCGCGCCGCCGTGCACCTTCACGCCCGCGGGGCGGAGATTGGCGTAGGCCTTCGCCGCCACGATGGCGAGGGCCTTGAGCCCCACGATGTCCTTCGGCCTTCCGGGAAGGTGAACCTCGCCAGCCGAGATCATGGTCGTGAGGCCGCCGTTGAGCCCCGACTCGATGAAGTCGACGGTGCGCTGGCGCGGGGTGAAGTCCCCGAACACCGGGTGACAGTGGGAGTCGATGAGACCCGGGACCACGGTGGAGCCCCGGGCGTCCACCACGGTGTCGGCGTCGGTATCGAGCCCGCGGCCCACGACCGTGAACGTGCCGTCCTCGATCACGATGGAATCGCCGTCGAGGAGCGGCCGGTCGATGTCGCCGGAGACGATCTGCCCGATCCCCTTGATCAACGTGCGCATCGATACGTTCCCCCTGGATGGGCGCCCTAGATGGACAGATGGGCGCGGCGAACGGCCTCGTCCGCCATGAGGCGAGCGATCGGGCCTTCCCAGCGGATCTCGCCTTTCTCGATGACGTAGGCGCGGTCGGCGAGGCGGGCGGCGAAACGGAGGTTCTGCTCCGACAGCAGGATGGTCAGGCCCTCGCGCTTGAGCGCGGCGATCTGCTCGCCCAGCGCGCGGACCACGACGGGGGCCAGGCCCTCCGACGGCTCGTCGAGCAGGACGATGCGCGGGTTGCCCATCAGGGTGCGCGCCACCGTGAGCATCTGCTGCTCGCCGCCGGACAAGCTCCCCGCCCGGCGCCGCGCCAGCTCCGCGAGCTTGGGAAAGAGCGCGTACACGCGCGCGGTGGTCCAGGGCCCGTCGCCCTTCGCGCCCACGCGGAGGTTCTCCTCCACGGTGAGGTCGCTGAAGACGCGCCGATCCTCGGGCACCCAGCCCACGCCGAGGCGGCTGATCTCGTGCGTGGGCAGGCCGCGCAGGTCGCGATTGTCCAGGCGGATCTCCCCACCCGTGACGTCCATGAGCCCGACCACCGCCTTGAGGGTGCTCGACTTGCCCGCGCCGTTGCGGCCGAGTAGGGAGACGACCTCGCCGGCCCGGGCGGTCAAGCTCACGCCGTGCAGGACCCGCGAGGGCCCGTAGGCGGCGTGAACCTGGGAGAGCTCCAGCACTATGTCTTGTCCTTGTCCGAGTAGGAGACCGCGAGCCCGGCCCCGGCGTCGCTCTGTATGCCGTAGGGCGGAATGGGGTAGCGCAGGCCGTTCTTGGACAGCGCGGCCAGCCCTTCGATCACCTTGGGGAGGAAGCGCGGGGGAATCGCCATCAGGAGCTCGTCGTCGGCGACCCCGCCATAGCGGCGCTCCGCGTAGCATGGGATGGTCAGCGCGGGCTCGCCGGTCTTGAGCGCCTTGCCCCAGGAATCCGCGCACGCCGACTCGCCCACCGAGGTGAAGGACATCTTCTTGTAGCCAATCCACTGCAGCCCGTTGATGAAGAAGATCATCTGGCCGGGCGTTCCGTAGATGAGACAGATGTCGGGCGGGTCGAGGCGGCCGGAGGTGAGCGGCGCCACCGCCATGGCCCGGTAGCGGCCATGGGGGACGCAGTCCATCGCGTGCTGGTGCAGGCTCGCGTCCTCCTGCATCTTGAACCAGACCCCGGCCATGCGCTTGCCCGAAAGCCACTCCTCGTCCTGGGGGTGCAGCCCGATCACCGCCCCGCACTGGGCGCCGATCAGGTCCGCCATGGTGATGCCCACCGTCCAGCCGAGCTGACGGGCCTGCGCGACGATCTGGTCGGTCGTGTGCTTGGCCCGCGGCCGGCGGATCTTCGGGATGGCCTCCATCTCCTCCACCGTCTCGAAGAGCTTCATGCCGATAGGGATCGACCGAAGCCGTAGGTACTGGTTGAGCCCGCCCACGATGGCATCCCAGTCGTATTTGATGTCGGTCATCTCACTCCTCCTCTTCCGTGTCCGCTCGGCTCGCCTGCGGCTGCACCTCGCCAAGCTTCGTATCCGCTCGGCTCGCCTGCGGCTGCACCTCGCCAGGCTCGTCCCCCAGATAGACGCGCTGCACGTCCCGGTCCGCGCGCACCTCGGCCGGCTTGCCCTCCGCGATCACCCGACCCTGGTGGAGCACCATGATGCGGTCGGCCACCGTGAACACCACGTCCATGTCGTGCTCCGTGAAGAGTACGGTGAGACCCCGGTCGCGCGCCAGTCGCTCGACGAGGCCCATGAGGGCGCCCCGCTCGGCAGGCGCCATGCCCGCGGTGGGCTCGTCGAGGAGCAGCAGCTCGGGATCGTTGGCGAGCGCCACCGCCAGCTCCAACCGCTTGAGATCGCCATAGGCGACTACGGCGGCGGCCCGGTCCGCCTGGGCCTCGAGGCCCACCTGGGCGAGCCGGCGCCGCGCCTCGTCCACCTCCAGTCGGGCGGCGGATGCGAGCACGGCATAGGTGCGCTCGAGGTGCGACAGGCGGGCGACCTGCACGTTTTCCAGCACGGTGAGAGAGGCGAAGGTGGCGGTGATCTGGAAGGTCCGGCTGATTCCCCGGCGCCAGATGCGATGCGGGGCGAGTCCGGATACCCGCTCGCCCTTGAACCGCACCTCGCCCCGTTCCGGCGCCAGCTGGCCCGAGAGCATGTTGAAGCACGTGGTCTTCCCCGCCCCGTTGGGGCCGATCATCGCCCGGATCTCGCCTCGGGGGAGCGTGAAGCTCACGCCGTCGACGGCCCGGACCCCCCCGAACGCCTTGGTCAGGCCAAGCGTCTCCAGCACCGGTTGTCCGCTCATGTGGGCGAAGCGGTGGGGGGGTCTGGGGGCGGAGCGGCGCTCGCTCCCCCCCAGCCAAAAAATCTGAAATCGAGCACACCTACCAAACCCCGCGGGAAGGCCAGCACCAGGGCGATCAGGATCGCGCCCAGTACCGCCTGCCAGTACTCGGTGTAGCGCGTGATCAAGGTGTCGAGCAGCTTGTACACCATCGCCCCGAGGGGAGGGCCGGCGGGCGAGCCGACGCCGCCGAGCAGCACCATCACGAGCGGCTGCACCGACATGGGCGCGTCCACGTACGGCGGGAACACGCTGCCCTTGAGGTAGACGAAGATTGCGCCGCCCAGCCCCGCGACGAAGGCAGCCACCACGAAAGCCAGATGCTGGTGGGCGCGGATGTTCACGCCCACCGCCTCCGCCCGGCGGGCATGATCGCGCGCCGCGCGCAAGGCCAGGCCGAACGGCGAGCGGAGCGCGCGCAGGAGCAGGGTGAGCCCGAGCACGGTGGCGACCAGCGCCACGAAGTAGAAGCGCAGCGGCGCGGCCAGCCAAGGCGCGGGCCAGACGCTCAGGAGGCCGTTGTCCCCCCCGGTCACCTCGTCCCACTGATGCACGACGGCGTAGACGATCTGGGCGAAGGCCAGCGTGAGCATGGCGAAGTAGATGCTCGACAGGCGCACGCTGAAGTAGCCGAAGCAGACCCCCGCGAGCGCGGCCACGAGCGGTGCTCCGAGAAAGGCCAGGGGCATCGGCAGGCCCAGGTGCTTCATGAGGATGGCGGCGCCGTAGGCACCCAGGCCGAAGTAGGCGGCGTGCCCGAAGGACACGAGCCCGCCGCCGCTCATGAGCAGGTGGAGGCTGGAGGCGAACAGGGTGAAGGCGAGCACCTCGACGAGGAGCCAGACGTAGAACGTGGGCAGGAGCGGCGGCACGACCACCAGGAGCACGAGCAGCGCGGCGATCCAGGCGGGCGGGATCCGCAGGGACGCCGCGGGCGCCGCGCCGCCCGCTGCGCGGAGCGCGATTTCCGGACGGCCCAGGAGCCCCCACGGGCGCACGATGAGCACCACCGCCATGACCACGAAGATGAGCACGATGGAGATGCGCGGCAGGAGCAGGATGCCGTAGGCGCCGAGCACGCCGATGAGGACGGAGGCGAGCAGCGCTCCCCACACCGAACCCATGCCGCCGATCACCACCACCACGAAGGCCTCCACGATCACGGTGGTGTCCATGACGGTGGTGATGGCGACGCGAGGGACCTGCAGCGCGCCGGCGAGGCCGGCGAGAGCGCTTCCCAGCACGAACACGGCGGTGAAGAGCCGCGACTGGTCCACGCCGAGCGCCGCCACCATCTCCCGGTCCTGGGTGGCGGCGCGGATGAGAATGCCGAGGCGCGTCCGGTAGAAGAGCAGCCAGAGCCCCAGGGCCACCAGCGGACCGAAGACGATCATGGCGAGGTCGTAGGTCGGGAAGAGCTGGCCGGCCAGGGACACCGAGCCGGCGAGGCCGGGGGCGCTGGGGCCTGTCTTGTTGTCGGCGCCCCAGAGGTACTTCACCGCGTCGGCCGTCACCAGCACCAGCGCGAAGGTGAGGAGCAGCTGATAGAGCTCGGGGGCGCGGTACACGCGCCGGAGCAGCAGCAGCTCCACGAGGCCGCCGAGGACGCCCACCGCGAGGGCGGCGAGCAGCGCCGCCACGTAGAACGCCGCGCCCCCGAAGGGCAGGGCGGCGACCAGCGTGTAGGTCAGATACGCCGCCAGCATGTAAAAGGAGCCGTGCGCGAAATTGACGATACGAGTGACGCCGAAGATCAGGGTGAGGCCCGACGCGACGAGGAAGAGGAACATCGCGTTGGCGAGACCGCTGAGGAGCTGGATGAAGAGGAGCGACACGAGAGCCCCTCCTCAGCCTCCCCTCTCCCCCCGCTGGGGGGAGAGGGGATTCGAGCACCCACTCCCCTCAGGGAAGAGGGCGGGGTGAGGGGCCATGCTGGCCGTTGGTCAGTTACCCGACCGGAGCTTCTTCACCTCGTCGTCCGAAGGCAGCACCTTCTCGCCGGGGATGTACTCGTGGCCGACCATGATGCCCACGTTGCGCTTGGGATCGATCTTCGTCGTGCCCACCCAGGCGCCCATCGTCGACTGGCCGTCCGAGGCCCGGAACGTGATCGGGCCCGATCGGCGTCTCCACCTTGAGGCCCTTGAAGGCGGTCACGAGCTTGTCGGTGTCGGTACCGCCCGCCTTGCGGATGGCCTCGAAGATCGACAGATACGTCACGTAGCCCACGAGCGAACCCAGCATCGGGGGCTTGTCGGTGCGCTTCTGGAACTTGGCCACGAACTCCTTGTGGGCGGGCGTCTGCACGTCGTACCACGGGTAACCGGTGACGAGCGTGCCCTCGGGCGCCTCCGGGCCGAGCGGATCGATGTACTCCGGCTCGCCCAGGAGGATGCCGACGACGAAGGTCTTCTGGAAGAGCCCCCGCTTCTGCGCCTCCCGCACGAAGGCCAGCCAGTCCGAGCCGAAGAGGGAGACGTAGAGCGCGTCCGGATTCTGATTCAGGATGGCCGTCACCATGGGGCCGGGCTCGATCTTGCCCAGGGTGGGCCAGTGCTCGCCCACGATCTGCACGTCGGGCTTGAGCTCCTTGAGCCGGTCGCGGAAGGTCTCCCACGCGCGCTTGCCGTACTCGTAGTTGGGCCCGATGGTCGCCCACTTCACGTGCTTCAGCTTGCCCGCCCTCTCGGCGAGCATGCGCCCCTGCTCGTAGGTGTTGGGCCGGACGCGCACGACGTGGTCGTGGCCCTTCGACCAGGTGATCGCCTCGGTGAGCGGCTCGGCCGCCACGAACATGGTCTTGTTCTGCTTGGCCCAGTCCGACACCGCCAGGCCCACGTTGGAGAGGAAAGTGCCGGAGATCAGCGCCACCTTCTCGGACGCCACCAGCTCCTGGGCGTGCTTGACCGCCTCCGCGGGCTGGCCCTTGTCGTCGCGGAACAGCACCTCGACCTTCCGGCCGTTGATCCCGCCGCGGGCGTTCACCTCCTCCACCGCCATCTCCACCGCCGCGCGGTAGGGGCCGGTGAAGGGCGCGCCGATCCCGCTGAACGAGTTGATCTCGCCGATCCTGATGGGGCTCTGCGCGAACGCGGGCAAGGCCAGGCTGCCGAGCGACACCACCAGGGCGGCCAGCTGGGCAAGGCGACGGAACGTCATGGGTGACCTCCTTCTCGTGCGGCGGCGTGGGAGACGGGGCATTGAGTAGCGCATCGCCGGAGGGCTGTCAAGGCGAGACGCCCGCGCGGGCGGGCGCGGCCCGCTAGCGCGCGGCCCGCGCGGCGGCGGCGGAGGCGGCGCTCATCAGCGACACGCCCGGATCGATCCGGACATTGTCCAGATCCACGGTGACGCGCAGCGCGCGCAGCCCCGTCACGCCCTGAAGCTCGTCGAGCTCGAGCTGCTCCACCTCGGGGGTGAGGAAGCGGAGGGCCTGCAGGTAGGTGATGTACTCGCGATACTCCGCGGCCTCGGTGGGCTGCGAGTAGACGAGGGCGATCTTCCCGGGCTGGGTCAGCCGCTCCGTGGTCCCCCGCACCACCGCCTTGTCGATCCGCTTCTTCATGATCTCGTAGCGGACATTGTAGGCGCCGTCGACGTCGAAGCGCTTCTCGTCGAAGCGGAAGCGGATCGCGAGGGAGGCGTGCTGGATGAGCACGAGGTTCGTGATCTCCAGCGGCTGCGGCAGGCGCGGCCGCAGCGCCTCCACCTGCGCGGCGATGCCGCAGGCGACCATCAGCTGCCAGAGGCGCAGGTTGCGGAGGTGCAGCGGCGCGAAGGCGCCGTCCTCGAGGAGGGCGCTGCCCGCGTAGATGCTGTAGTCCACGCCGTCCGTCCGCTGCATCTCGAAGAAGTGGGGGCACGCCGCCTGCGCGGCGCGCTCCTCCGCCTCGACGAAGGCGAGGATGGCGTCGTTGATCATGGTCACGCTGGTCTCGAAGTCCCGCCGGCGCGTCGCCACCGCGCCCTGCTGGGGATCGAGGGCGGCCCGATACGCCTCGATGCGCTCCCGCACCTCCGGCCCGTAGCCCTCGAGGTGCTCGAAGAGGGTCTCGACGTCCGCCCGGAGGAAGGCGACCAGGCTCGACTCGTCGCCCGCGCGCAGGTTCAGCTCCACCGCCTCCGCGTGCCGGGTCACACGATGGCGCAAGTGATCGAGGATGTGCATGGGCCGGGCACGATGCGCCGCTTCCAGCACGTCGCGCGCGAGCCCGAGCTGAGCCGAGAGGTCCGCCTGGATGGCCCAGGCCCGGTGAGTGGAGGAGCCGCGGATGTCCGCCAGCGCGTAGAGCGGGTGCACGTCGCGGAACACGATGGGCTCGATTTCGAGCGCCCGCGCGTCGCCCTCCTCCTCCTGCTGTTCCAGGCTGTTGAGCACGGCCTGCCGGAAGCGCCACTCCACCACGGGATGGATGGCCGTGCACTTTTCCTTGATGACAGCCTGCACCCGGGTGTCGAGCTCGTCGATCGCGCGCTTCACCGCCATCGCGAAGAGGGGGAGGATCTGCAGGAGCTGGGGGGTGTGCGACACGTTGAAGGCGCCCGGCTCGCCGGAGACGAGCTCGAGGCTGCCGATGAGGGCGTCCTCGTAGATCAGCGGCGCCACCACCACGCTCCGGTAACCGGCGCTCAGCAATTCGTCTTCGACCCGCGTCCGACCCGGATAGGTCTGCAGGTCCTCGATGATGAGCGGCCGCCGCTCCCGCGAGGCACGCTCGTAGACGGAGCCGGCGAAGTCGCCGAGCCGGAGATGGGTGGAGTCGGCGAAGATGCACGCGTGTTCGAACTCGGCGCCGAAGTTGAGCATAAGCACGCGATCGCCCTGCACGGCGGCGACCCCCAGCTCGAGCTCCGGCCGCCGCAGGAGCGCGCGCAGCTTGTCTCTCAGGCCCCGGAACCGCGGCGTCGAGACGATGGACTCCTTCTCGATGAGGTCGCGCTCGATGGCGGAGAGCACTTCCTGATCGGTCACCTCGACGGCCTGCACCACCCCGAAGCCCCGGATGACGAAGCGATCCGGCGGCAGGAGCTCGGTGAGGGCGACGGGATCGGCCAGGTGGGAGCGCAGCCGCCGGAGGGCCTCGTCGGTGATAGGGGGCGCCGTCCCCACCACGTCCACCTCCAGGAAGCGGCGGCTCATGATGAGCTTGAAGTACCGGTCGAGCCCGCTATCGGGGTCGTTGACGATGGCGACCCACGGGTACTCCACGCCGAGGTCGATGCCGTACACCCGCTCCAGGATCAACGAGTACGCCGCGAGGATGCGGACATTCAAGACGAGCGACACGTCGGCGTCCATCCGGAACTGGAGCGCCCCGTCGGCATCCGTCAGGAGCCGGGCGAAGCCCGGGGTGGCGTAGAAGCTCTGCAGCTTGAAGGGGAGCAGCGCCGCCGCGTAGCTGTCCTCCTGGAAGGTCGGAGAGAACACCGCCAGCATGAGGGCATCGAGGAGCTTGTCGTGAGCGCGCACCGCCGCTGGATCGACGACGGGAGCGGCCAGCGCGGGCGTCTGCCGCACCTTTTCCAGCAGGGCCCGGGCGGCGGTGGCGAAGGTGCTGTCGCCCTCCGCGAGCTCACGCTCCCAGTACCGCACGAGCGGGTCCAGGCTGAACTCTGTCCGGAACGGGAAGCCCCACAGCGCGGGCGCCGCGGCGGCGCGAGCGGCGGTCATGGAGATGTCGGCCATGGGAGCCTAGTTAGCACCCTAGTGTAGCACCGCGGGGCGCGTGCTACGATGGGGCGCCATGCCCGCCTGCTCTGTAACTACGCGACAGTACAAGCGCGCATGAAGGTGCTGGGCGTCATCCCCGCGCGGCTTGCCTCCACCCGGCTGCCGCGGAAGGTACTCCGCGAGATCGCTGGGCTCCCGCTTGTCGCGCATGTGTACCTGGCCGCTCATCGCTCTCCCCTTTTGGATGATCTCCTCGTGGCCACCGACTCCGACGAGGTGATGGCGGCGTGCCGGGCGCGCGACATCCCCGCGATGATGACGTCGGCCGACCATCCCACCGGCACCGACCGCCTGTGGGAGGTGTCGCGAGCGCACGAGGCAGATGTCTACGTGAACATCCAGGGAGACGAGCCGCTGGTGACCGTCGGTCACATCGAGCGGCTCGTGCGTCCCTTCGCCGAGGACCCGGCGGTGCAGGTCACGACGCTGAAGATCCGGGCCACTCCCGAGGAAGTGCCCACCCGCACCGCCAACAAGGTCGTCACCGACGCCCGCGGCGACGCCCTCTACTTCTCGCGCCTCCCCATCCCCTGCGACCGCGACAACCGCGGCGACGTCGTCTACTGGAAGCATGCCGGGATGTACGCGTACCGCCGCGCCGCGCTCGAGCGCTTCCATGCGCTGCCGCCGTCGCCGCTGGAGCGGGCCGAGCAGCTCGAGCAGCTGCGCCTGCTCGAGAACGGCATTCCCATCCGCGTGGTCGAGACCGACGAGCCGACCGTCGGCGTGGACACGGAGGACGATCTTCGCGCGGTGGAAGCCCTGCTCGCTCGCCGCGATTCCCGCGCCCTGCCCTGAGCCTCGCGCGTCCGCTCCGCCCGTGACCAATCGCTGGGGCATTCTCGCGCTCATCATGGCCGCCCAGACCATGGCCAATGTCGGCCCCCTGGGCATTCCCGCCATCGCGCCTCTCATCCGGGACAGCCTGGCGCTGTCCACCGCCCAGGCCGGCTCGTTCCTCTCCGCCTACTACGTCGGACCCTCGGTGATGTCGCTGCCCGCGGGACGCATGGCCGACCGCTGGGGGATAGCCCGGACCATGGTGCTGGGCCAGGTGGTGATCGCGCTGGGCCTCTTCGCCGTCGGGAGCTCGGTGTCGTTCGTGCTCCTGAGCGTGCTCATGATGCTGGCGGGCGCGGGCTACGGCATGCTCAACCCCACCACCGCCAAGGCGGTGATGATCTGGTTCCCTCGCCGCCACCGGGCGACCGTGGTGGGCCTCAAGCAGGTCGGCCTCCCCCTCGGCGGCGCGGTGGGGGCCCTCGTCATGCCGCCCCTGGCCCTCGCGGTGGGCTGGCGACCGGCAGTGGCGCTCTCCGCGTCGGTGATCGCGCTGCTCGCCGTGCTCACGTGGGTCCTGTACCGCGATCCGCCCGGGATGGAGGTAGAGACCAGCCGCGCGAGCGGCGGGAGCCTCGGCGACGTGCTCCGCAACCGCGATCTCTGGCTGCTGGCGATCTCGACGCTGGTGTTCGCGGGCATGCAAACGGTGTGGATGTCCTACCTCGTCCTCTACCTGCGCGACGTCGTGGCGATGCCGCTCGTGACGGCCGCCCGCGTCCTCGTGCTCGCGCAGGTGACCGGCATGGTGGGCCGCGTGGTCTTCGGGCTGCTCTCCGATCGCTTCTTCGGCGGGCGGCGGCGCATCGTCCTCGTGCTCGCCGGGATCGGCTCCATGGCGTGCTCGCTCGCCATCGCCGCCACCGGCCCCGGCACGAGCCCGTGGCTGTTCGCCGCGCTCGCGGTCGTCTTCGGCTTCTTCGGCATCGGCTGGAACGGCGTCCAGCACACCCTCATGGCCGAGCTCGTCGGGCCACGCTCCGTGGGGACGGCGGTCGGGCTCGGGCTCGCGGTGTCGTCGTTCGGCGTCACCGTCTGCCCGCCGCTCTTCGGGGCCCTCGTCGAGTGGGCGGGCGGGTGGACGGCGCCATGGCTCGTACTCGCCGCGGCGATGGCGCTGGCGCTCTGCCTGCTCATTCCCGTTCGCGAAGGGCGAATGGCGGTGCCATGACGGCCAGCGCCGCTCCGCTCCGTTCCGTCGGCCCCTTCTACGGCTGGGTCGTCCTCGGCGCCGCCTTCGTCATCATCTCCATGTCCATCGGGATGCTCTTCACTCTCGCCGTCTTCCTCAAGCCGATCGAGGAAGCGATGGGTTGGAGCCGCAGCAGTATCGGCAGCGTCGGCTTCCTGAACTGGGTGGTCATGGGGCTGGGCGGCGTGGTGGCGGGCTTCGTCTCCGATCGAGTGGGCACCCGCGCGGTCGTGCTGGTGGGGAGCGCGCTCCTGGGCCTGGGGCTGGTGCTGTCGAGCCAGGTGACCGCGCTCTGGCAGTTCTACCTCACCTTCGGCGTCCTCGTCGCGGGCGGGGTGAGCGCCTTCTACGTGCCCCTCACCGTCCTCGCCATCAAGTGGTTCGGCGACCGGCGTGGCATGGCGGCCGCCGTCGTCTCCGCGGGGAACGGCGCCGGGATCCTCCTCCTCTCGCCGCTCACGCGCTGGCTCGTGAGCACGCTCGACTGGCGTGGCGCCTTGCTGGTCCTCGGCGATCTCGCCTGGCTGCTGGTGATCCCTATGGCGATTCTCCTGCGAGACGCGCCGGGCCCTGTGCATCCATCATCAGCGGGAGCCCAGACATGGCCCCCGCTCTCCCCCAGCTAGCGGATAACCCGCGCGTCGCGGCGGACACCCCATTCTGGCTACGCCCGCGACCGCGCTCGCCGCCATCAAGACCTGGCCATTCTGGGCCGTCGCGCTGACGCACTTCGGCTGCTGCGCGGCGCACGCGGGCCCCATCTTCCACCTGGTGACGCATGCCATCGATCAGGGTGTGCCCCGGATGGCGGCGGCGGGGATCCTCGGCCTGTCCGGGTTCTCCTCGATCTTCGGGCGGGTGGGCACCGGCATCGTGGCCGACCGCCTCGGCGCCAAGCCGACGCTGATCGCCGCCCTCACTCTGCAGGCGGCGACCATCTTCGCCTTCCTCGTCGTCGGCGACCTCGCCGGGCTGTCGGCGCTGGGCTTCGTGTTCGGCATTGCGTACGGTGGCTCGATGCCGCTCTACGCGCTCGTCGTCCGCGAGTACTTCGGCGAGCGGGTGCTGGGCACCGCCTACGGCGCGGTGTTCTTCATCTCGTGCATCGGGATGGGGCTCGGCTCCTACGTCGGCGGGGTCATCCACGACGCGCTGGGCTCCTATGCCTGGCTCTTCATCGCCTCCGGCACGGTCGGGGGGCCTTGCCGTCGTGCTCGCGCCACGCTCCGGCCCGCCCGCCCCGCGTCCGTCGAGCGCGCTTGCCCTCGGCGCGGCCGGCGAAAGCCGTTGACAGGACGGCTCCATCGGTTCAGAATTCGATCCGCCTGAAGCCGATGATCCGTCCGATTCCAAGCCCCGCTGGACACGCGTACGCCGTCCGGCCCGTTTCCATCCGAGTCATCCCAGGAGGATCTTTCGATGGACAGAAGCAACCACGCTTCCGTGACACGGCCGGGCATGAACCGGCGCCGCTTCCTCGAGACGGCGGGCGCCGCCGCCGCCGCGACGGCCGGGATCGAGGGCATCCTGGCCGCGCGCCGCGCGCCCGCGTTCGCGCAGGGCACCAAGCTGCACTGGGTGCGCTGGGTCGACTTCATCCCCGAGTCCGACGTGGAGCTGAAGCGGCAGATGCCGGAGGCCTCCAAGGCGCTGGGCGCCGAGGTCACGCTGGAGACCATCAACGCCAACGATCTCCAGCCTCGCATCACCGCCGCCATTCAGTCGGGCTCCGGTGCAGACATCTTCAACTTCCAGTACAACTGGCCGCACCTCTACCAGAACGCGGTCGTGGACGTGTCGGACGTGGCGAGCGCCGTTGCCAAGGCCGAGGGCGGCTTCTACGACGTATGGTCGCCCTCGTGCCAGGTAGGCGGCAAGTGGCTGTCCGTGCCGCACTCCATCGTGGGCAACGCGGTCGCGTACCGGAAGTCGTGGCTCAAGGAAGCAGGCGCCAGCCAGTATCCCAAGACGTGGGATGACGCCCGCAAGCTCTTTGCCGCCCTCAAGAAGAAGGGCAAGCCCTACGGCCAGACCCTCGGCCACACCTTCGGCGACGCGCCCGTCTTCACCTACACCATGACCTGGGCCTTCGGCGGCGCCGAGACCGACAGCGCGGGCAAGAAGGTTGTCCTCAACTCCAAGGGCACGCTGGAGGCGGTGAAATTCATGCAGGCGTTCTGGAAGGAGTGCTGCGACGAGGGCGGGCTGGCCTGGGACGACACCAACAACAACCGGGCGTTCCACGCCGGTGAGCTCTCCGCGACGCTCAACGGCGCCTCCATCTACATCGTGGCGAAGCGTCAGAAGGAAAAGATCAAGGACGACAAGGGCGAGCCGATGTGGACGGACATCGACCACGCGCCGCTTCCTGCCGGCCCCGCGGGCTCCTATCTCCTGTTCCTCAACCAGTCACACGCGATCATGAAGTACAGCAAGAACCAGAAGCTCGCCAAGGACCTCCTCCTGTGGCTCCACAAGACCGAGAACTTCGGCAAGTGGTTCACCACCCAGGAGGGCTATTCGGTCGGCTCCACCAAGAAGTGGGAGAGCGATCCCATGTGGGGCAAGCTGGACGAGCCCCTCAAGATGTTCCGCACCGCCGCGCGCAACACCCGCCTGTTCGGGCACGCCGGTCCCTCCACCGCCAAGGCCACCGAGGCCTTCACGAAGTATGTGATCACCGACATGTACGCCAAGGCCGTCCAGGGCATGAAGGCCGAGGACGCGGTGAAGTGGGCGGAGGGCGAGCTCAAGAAGATCTACGAGGGCTAGTGGACGGGGCGGTCACAGTCACATGAAGAAGCCGATCGCGGGAGGAGCGGGGGGCGCCGCCGACGTCACGGTGGCGCTCCCCCACCCCGGCACGTCGCGCCCCGCGGGTGGGTGCGGATGCTGGAGAACGAGCGGCTCCTCGCCGCCCTCCTCCTCGCCCCCACCGTCCTCCTCCTCGGCACCTTCATCGCGTATCCGTTCGTGATGGGCGTGTGGCTGTCGCTCTCGAACACCAGCGTCGGCAACGTCGGCCACTTCGTCGGGCTCAAGAACTTCATCAAGGCCTGGGACGACTCCATCTTCCAGACGGCGTTCCAGAACACGTTCTTCTACACGTTCTGGGCGACGATCTTCAAGCTCGCGCTGGGGATGTGGCTCGCCCTCCTCCTGAACCGGACCTTCCGCGGCAAGCGCATCGTCCGCGCGTCCATGCTGCTGCCCTTCATCATCCCCACCGTGCTCTCGACGTTCGCGTGGCGGTGGATGTTCGATCCGACGTTCAGCGTGCTCAACTGGCTCCTGTACCAGACCGGGTTCATCACCACCAAGATCCCGTTCCTGTCCGACGGGACCTACGGCATGTGGTGCGCCATCGTGGTGAACACGTGGCGCGGCATGCCGTTCTTCGCCATCACCCTCCTCGCCGGGCTCCAGACCATCAACCCCGACCTGCAGGAGGCGGCCTCGCTCGACGGCGCCAACGGCTGGCGGCGCTTCTGGCACGTGACCTGGCCGCTGCTCAAGCCCGTCACCATCGTGGTGGTGGTGTTCTCGATCATCCAGACCTTCTCGGACTTCCAGCTCATCTATGTGCTCACCGGGGGCGGGCCCGCGAACTCCACCCATCTGGTCGCGACCTACGCCTATCAGGTCGGGGTGGCCACCGGCCTCCTCGGCGAGGGCGCCGCCATCTCGCTCTTCATGCTGCCCGTTCTCTTCATCGTCGTCTGGGCTCAGCTCCGCTACCTGCGCCGCCTGGAAGGAGCCTAGCCCGTGGTCATCGAGCGGCGCTGGAAGAAGTGGGTGTTCTTCTATATCCCCCTCACGATCTTCGTCATCGGCACCCTCTTCCCGTTCTACTGGATGCTGATCACCGCCATCCGGCCCGATGCCGAGCTCTACCGCTCCTGGCGCGCCGTCAACAACGCGCCCTTCTGGACGCTGCAGCCCACCGTCGAGCACTTCCGCGACCTCATGGCGAAGACCACGTTCCCCATCTGGCTGTGGAACACCTTCTTCATCGCCATCATCTCGACGCTGATCTCGCTCTTCTGCGGGCTCCTCGCCGGGTACGCGCTGGCCCGGCTGCGGTTCCCCATGGCGGGGATGCTCGGCACCTCCATCTTCGTGACCTACCTCGTGCCCCCCACCCTGCTCTTCATCCCGCTCGCCGACATCATCCGGAACTTCCAGCTCGGCAACACGCCGTGGGCGCTGATCCTGACCTACCCGACCTTCCTCATCCCGTTCTGCACCTGGCTCCTCATGGGCTACTTCAAGACCATCCCCAAGGAGCTCGAGGAGTGCGCCCGCATCGACGGGGCGACCCGCTTCGGGGCGATGACGCGCATCATCTTCCCCATCGCGGTGCCGGGGATCCTGTCGGCGGGCATCTTCGCCTTCACCCTGTCGTGGAACGAGTTCATCTACGCCCTGATCTTCCTCTCCTCCCCGGAGCGGAAGACGGTGCCGGTCGGGGTGGTGTCCGAGCTGATCCGCGGGGACATCTACTTCTGGGGCCAGCTCATGGCGGGCGCCCTGCTGGGGTCGGTGCCGGTGGCTCTGGTCTACTCGTTCTTCGTCGAGTACTACGTCACCGGCCTGACCGGCTCGGTCAAGGGCTAGGCGGGCGCCCGATCGGGGCCGGATCAGCGCGGTCCCCAAAGTGCTTGACAGCATAAGAGCGATCTGGCTAAACTCGCGCCACCTTTCGACATTTCAGACGCTCTCACGAGGGGGCTCATGCGCAGGCAGGTGTCGAGGGACCTCACCCCACAATCGAGGAGGATCAGCATGCGATCACGGTTCATCAAGGGTCTCATCGTCCTGGTCGTCGTCCTTGCGGGCGGCGCCTATCTGGCCTCCAGGCTGACCACGCCGGCCGAGGCGCAGAAGAAGGTCACGTGGAAGATGGCGAGCGCCTTCGGCAGCAAGCTCCCCCATCTCGGCACGTCGGCCACACGCTTCGCCGACAACATCAAGGTCATGTCGGGCGGCTCGCTCGAGCTGCGCTTCTACGAGCCGGGCGCGCTGGTGCCGGCGCTGGAGTGCTTCGACGCCGTCTCCAAGGGCTCGGTGGAGTCGTGCTGGACCACGCCGGGGTACCACACCGGCAAGTATCCGGCCCTCGCGTTCTTCACGACCGTGCCGTTCGGCCCCCAGATCGGCGAGTTCCTCGCGTGGAAGTGGTTCGGCGGGGGCAATGAGCTCCGCAACGAGATCTACGCGAAGCACAACCTCTTCGCGCTCGACTGCTTCGCGATCGGGCCGGAGACGTCGGGCTGGTTCCGGAAGGAAGTCAAGAACGTCGCCGAGCTGAAGGGCATCAAGATGCGCTTCTTCGGCCTCGGCGCCCAGGTCATGCAGAAGCTGGGCGTGAACACCCAGCTGCTGGCGGCCGCCGACATCTATCCCGCCCTAGAGCGGGGTGTCATCGACGCCACCGAGTTCTCGATGCCCACCATGGACGTGGCGCTGGGCTTCCACCAGATCGCCAAGAACAACTACTATCCGGGCTGGCACCAGCAGGTCTCGGTGAGCGAGCTCCTGATGAACAAGCCGGAGTGGGACAAGCTCTCCGACCAGCACAAGCGCATCATCCAGGTCGCCCTCAACGACGCGGTGATCCACACCTACGTCGAGACCGAGGCGAAGAACCCGCCGGTCATGCTGGAGATGAAGGACAAGCACAAGGTCACCAACCGCCGCTGGTCCGACGACGACCTGCGGACGTTCGAGAAGGGCTGGCTCGAGGTGCTCGAGAGCGAGAGCGCCAAGGATCCCCTCTTCAAGAAGGTCGCCGACCACTACTTCGCGTGGCGGAAGACCTACAAGATCTGGGGCGACGCCCAGGAGCTGAAGAGCACCTACCAGAAGTAACCTAAATCAAACCGGGGGGAGCGCCCCGCGCTCCCCCGGGCCTCCACCCCCCATCTATTACCGCCGATGCATTGGCGAAGACCCGAGGCGTAGCCTTGGCTACGCCGAGAAATGAACCATGCGCCCGAACCAGCTGATGGGCTATCCAGACGACGCGAAGGGAGCCGGGCGTCGAGAAGGGTGCGGCGCCCGCGGTCCGACCGCGAGGCGTACCCCTGTACGTTGAGGGGACGGCCGCGGGCGCCAACGAAGCAGATGGGCCCTTATCGGCGCCCGGCGCGACTTAGTCGAGGAACCCCGCCAACTTCGGCAGCCACAGGACGATGCTCGGGAAGTAGATGCAGAGCATGAGCCCGACCACCTGCAGCGCCACGAAGGGATACATCCCCCGGTACACGTCCGTCATCGTCACACCCGGCGGCGCCGTCCCCTTCATGTAGAAGAGGGTCGCCCCGAAGGGCGGTGTCATGAACGCGGTCTGCAGATTCACCGCCACGAGAGTGCCGAACCACGCCATGAGGTACTGGTTGCTCCCCAGATGCGCGGAGAAGTCGTACTTGGCGATGATGGGCGCGAAGACCGGCAGCACGATCAGGCAGATCTCGATCCACTCGAACGGGAAACCGAGCAGGAAGACAAGCACCATGATGAAGGCGAGCATCTCCCAGCCGGTGTCGATGCCGAACTTCGCCAGCATCCCGATCATGAGATCGTCCCCTCCGAGCACCCGGAACACGTAGGAGAACCCCGTCGCGCCGAGGAAGATCATGAACACCAGGCCGTTAGCCCGGCAGCACGAAAAAATGGCCTCGTTCGTCATCCTCATGGTGAGTTTCCCGTTCAGCGCCGCGATGAGGAACGACCCGAACACGCCGACGGCGGCGCTCTCGGTGGGCGTGGCCCAACCGGCGAAGATCGAGCCGATGACGATGAACATCAGCGCGGTCATCGGGAACAGCCCCCGCCAGATGGCCACCCAGAACTCGCGCCGGGTCTGCGGGCCGTACTCTTTCGGAAGCTTGGGAGCCTTGTGCGGCCGGAAGATGGCGACGCCGATGATGTAGAGGAGATAGAGCCCCGAGAGGACGAAGCCCGGCACGGTGGCGGCGAGGAAGAGGGCGCCCGCGGAGGTCACCAGCATCTCCGCCATCACGACCAGCATGATCGCGGGGGGGATGAGGATGCCGAGGGTGCCGGCGGAGGCGATGGTGCCGATGGAGAGGCGCTTGTCGTAGCCCGCCTGGAGCATCTGCGGCAGCGCGATGACCGACAGCGTCACCACGGCAGCGCCCACGGTGCCGATGGGCGCGGCGAGGATGGTGCCCATCACCATCACCGCGACGGCGAGGGCGCCGGGCACCCGCTTCAGCATGACCTCGGTGGCCTTCAGCATGTCCATGGCCGACCCGGAGCGCTCCAGGATCGACCCCATGAAGATGAACATCGGGACGGACGCGAGCACCGGATCGGCGGCGACGCCGCCCCACATGCGCAGCACGACGTCGTAGAGGCCGATCATGTTGAAGACGCCGAGGGACCACCCGATGAGGGCGAACACCATGGCCATGCCGCCCATGATGAAGGCGACGGGATAGCCCATGAAGATGACGAAGAACATCGCCACGAACATGATGAGGGCCAGATTATCGGCCAGCAATTCGAGCACGTCGTCTCCTTAGATGTCCGCTTCGGTGTGGCCGATCTGCAGATTGACTTCTTCCTGAGTGTGGCGTCCGAAGAGGAAGACGATCACTCGGGCGAGCACGCTCAAGATCCCCAGCACCACCAGCCAGAGTCCGACCGCGTAGATGCCTTTGATGGCCCAGCGGAAGCGCAGGCCCACCGTGCTGTCCGACTGCTCGGCGAGCGCGTAGGACTGCCCCACGAAGTCGATGCTGTGGTAGGCGACCAGCGCGCAGTACGGCAGCGCGAAGAGCAGGCAGCCCACGAGCTCGAACCACGCCTTGCGCCGATACCCGAGCTTCTCGGTGAAGGAGTCCACGCGTGGATGCGCGTTGATGGTGTAGCAGTAGCCCATCCACAGGGAGAAGAGGGCGGCGTGGAAATGCCACTCCAGCTCCTGCAGCTTGGTGAGGGGGGCGGGGATCCCGAGCCTCCGCGCGAGCACGTCGAAGCAGGTAACGGCGGCCATGATGACGAGGAGCCAGCCCGACGTGAGCGCCACTGCCTCGAGCGTGCGCCGGGAGCCTTCGGAGAACTTCAGGAGCGCGGTCATCCGCGCCAACGACCCTTGATGGTTCGCATGGACGATCGAGGCAAAGTAGGCGGCAAATGGACGGCTGTCAAGGAGAATCTCGTTATGATAATATCCGCGCCAGCAGTCGGCCCCTCACGCCGCGCGTCAGGCGGCCGATTACTCCCACAATCTCCCGAGGACAGCGAGGTCGCCATGGCACAGGTCGTCCTGAAGGAGCTGAACAAGAAGTACGACGAGGTCCACGCCGTCAAGGACGTGAACCTGACCATCCGCGACAAGGAGTTCATGGTCCTCGTCGGTCCATCCGGCTGCGGGAAGACGACGACCCTTCGAATGGTCGCCGGCCTCGAGGAGATCACGGCGGGCGAGATCCACATCGGCGAGCGCGTGGTGAACGACCTGCCCCCCAAGGACCGGGACATCGCGATGGTGTTCCAGAACTACGCCCTCTACCCCCACATGAGTGTCTACGACAACATGGCGTTCGGGCTGAAGATGCGGAAGTTCCCCAAGCCCGAGATCCAGAAGCGGGTGAAGGAAGCGGCCGAGATCCTCGGCATCCAGGAGCTGCTCAAGCGGAAGCCGCGCCAGCTCTCCGGCGGCCAGCGCCAGCGCGTCGCCGTCGGCCGGGCCATCGTGCGCCACCCCCAGGTCTTCCTGTTCGACGAGCCGCTCTCCAATCTGGACGCCAAGCTCCGCGTTCAGATGCGGGTGGAGCTCAAGCGCCTCCACGAGCGGCTCGAGACCACCGCCATTTACGTCACCCACGACCAGGTCGAGGCGATGACCCTGGGCAGCCGGGTGGTGGTCATGAAGGACGGGTGGGTGCAGCAGGTGGGCGAGCCGATGGAGATTTACAGCCGCCCGCAGAACAAGTTCGTGGCCGGCTTCATCGGCTCCCCCGCCATGAACTTCGTCCCGGTCACCATCAATGAAGCGGGCGGCGCGCTCTACGCCCAGGCCAACGGCCTGCGGGTCAAGGTGCCCGCCGCGCGTCATAGCCGGCTCGGCGCCTTCAAGGACCAGCCGGTCACCCTCGGCGTGCGTCCGGAGGATCTCCGCGTGGGCGCGACGTCGGACTCCGCGGACCTCTCGTTCGACGCGGTGGTGGACGTGGTGGAGCCGCTCGGCGCCGAGATCCTCCTCGACGTCACCGGGGCCGGGCAGTCGATCGTGGCGCGGGTCGAGCCCAGCGTGCGCGCGAAGCCCCACGAGAAGATCCGCCTCACGTTCGTGCCCGAGCGCATCCACTTCTTCGACGCGAAGACGGAAGCGGTCATCAGCTAGCGCGACGTCAGTGTCCAGGCTCTGCCAAAGGGGGTGAGACCAGCGCCCGCGTACGCCTGAATCGTCCGAGGCCTCTCCTCCTCGGGACCCGCAACGCCGCCAGTTCCTCCGCACCGCCGCCGGCACCAGCGCCGGAATGGCCTCGTGGCTCGCCCTCGGCAAGGCGCCCGCCTTCGCCCAGAAGCGCGAGCTGACCTTCCTCTCCTGGAACCACTTCGTGCCCGCCGCCGACGACGAGCTCCGCAAGCAGGCGGAGGCCTTCAGCAAGGCCAATAACTGCACCGTCCGCGTGGACACCATGGCGCATCTCCAGATGCCGGCCAAGATCGCCGCGGAGGCGCAATCGCAGTCCGGCCACGACATGTTCCGCTCGGCCTCCTCCGACCCCTTCCTCTTCGAGAACCAGCTCGCCAACGTGGACGACGTCGTCGAGAAGCTCGGCAAGCAGTACGGCGGGCTCTATCCGTTCTGCGCCGAGGCGAACCAGGCCAAGTCGGGCTGGAAGGCGATGCCGTGGTTCTGGGTGTCCTTCCCGGCCACGTATAACCAGGCCCACTTCAAGAAGGCCGGGTTCGACTCGCCCCCCAAGACGTGGGCGGAGCTCCTTTCGATGGGGAAGGTCCTCAAGAAGCAGGGCAATCCGGTGGGCATTCCCATCAGCCACTGCTCGGACGCCCACAGCACGTACTGGTCGGTCGCGTGGTCGTACGGCGCCAAGGTCCTCGAGGCCGACGGGAAGACTCCGGGCATCGTCTCGGACAAGACCGCCCAGGTGATCGAGTGGTACAAGGAGCTCTACAAGGACGCCATGGACCCGGAGGTCCTGTCGTGGGACGACGCCGGCAACAACCGCTTCATGCTCTCCGGCAAGGGCTCCTGGATCCACAACCCGGTCAGCCCCTACAACGCGGCGCTCAAGGAGAAGATGCCGATCGCCGACGACATGAATCACGCCAACAGCCCCTCGGGGCCGGCCGGCGCGCATTCCGCCCCGCCCATCCTCGGCATCGCCGTCTGGAAGTTCTCGAAGAACCAGGAGCTCGCCAAAGAGTTCATCCAGTATCTCTTCAAGAAGGACAACTACGACGCCTGGATCGTGGCGTCGAACGCCTTCAACCACCCCCCCCTGAAGCACCTCGCCGACCATCCGATCTGGGCCAAGAACCCGAAGTTCGCCATGCTCCCGAAGGAGGCGGAGTTCGCGCATCCTCGCGGGTGGCCGGCCAAGCCCAACGAAGCGGTCCAGCGCATCGACAACAACTACGTGATGGCCGACATGGTGGCCAAAGCCATCAACGGCATGCCCACCAAGCGCGCCATGGACTGGGGCCAGGAGCAGGTGGCGCTCGCCATCAAGGGTCAGCTCAAGGCCGGCTAGCATGTCCGTCGGCCCGCAGGTGCTCGAGGCGGCCGGCTCCCCGGGGGCCGGCCGCCTCACGCGGCTCCGCGAGTGGTGGGAGCGGGAGGAGGTCTTCGGCTACGGCCTCATCCTGCCCGCCCTCGCGCTGCTCGTGTCGCTGGTCGCCTTCCCCTTCGGCATGGCCATCTACTTCAGCCTCTCCGACTACTGGGTGGGCTCACCGGGGTCCTTCGTCGGACTCGACAACTATCGGGCGCTCTTCGCCAACGAGGTGTTTCGCCAAACCGTTCAGAACTCCTTCATCTTCACCGCCATCGCGCTCGGCCTCAAGACCGTGCTCGGGGTGTGGCTGGCCATGCTCCTGGCCCGGGAGCTGCGCTTCAAGCGCCTCATCCGCGGCGCCATCCTCCTGCCCTTCGTTATCCCCACCGCGCTGTCCACGCTGGGCTGGCAATGGATGTTCGACTCGCTCTACAGCGTGGTCAACTGGACGGCCATCCGCGTCGGCATCATGAGCCCGCCCGGACCGAACTGGCTCGGCCAGGCATCGTACGCGATGGCGGCGGTGATCGCGGTGAACGTGTGGCGCGGCCTGCCCTTCTTCGCCATCACCACCCTCGCCGGGCTCGTGGCCGTGCCCAAGGAATACTACGAGGCGGCCGAGGTGGACGGCGCGAGCTCGTGGACCCGCTTCTGGTACGTCACCCTGCCCCTGATCAAACCGGTGCTCGCGGTGGTGATCCTGTTCTCGACCATCTTCACGTTCGCCGACTTCAACATCGTGTACGTGCTCACCCGGGGCGGGCCGATGAACACCACCCACCTCTTCGCCACCCTCGCCTATCAGGTCGGGCTCAACGGCGGCAATCTCGGTCAGGGCGCCGCCATCGCGCTGTTCATCTTTCCGCTCCTGGGCGCGGTGGTGTTCTTCCAGCTCCGCTACATCCGGAAGGAGTGAGCATGGCCACCGCCAGGAGTCGCGGGGCCCGGATCGGATCGAGCGTGTTCGCCTACGCCAACCTCGTGCCCTTCGTCTTCTTCGCGCTCTTCCCCGTCTACTTCATGTTCGTGACGTCGTTCAAGTCGAACGCCGAGCTCTACAACCTCAAGTCGGCCCCGTTCTGGGTCCAGACCGGCGTCATCGCCGACCACTACACCTTCCTCTTCATGAAGACGGACTTCCTCGTCTGGATCAAGAACAGCCTCCTCATCAGCGTCGTCGCGACCACGGTATCGATCGTCCTGTCCATCCTCGCCGGCTACAGCCTCTCGCGCCTCCGCTTCCGCGGCGCCAGCTCCTTCGGCACCGCGGTCTTCATCACCTACCTCGTCCCGCCCACGCTTCTCTTCCTGCCCCTGTCGCAGGTGGTGAGCTGGCTGGGCCTCTCGGACACCATCTACTCGCTCATGGTCACCTATCCGACCTTCCTCGTCCCCTTCTGCACCTGGCTCCTGATGGGCTACTTCCGGACGGTCCCGCGCGAGGTCGAGGAGTGCGCCCTCGTGGACGGCGCGACCCGCCTGCAGACGCTCTTCCGCATCGTGCTCCCGATGGCGGTGCCCGGCATCATCTGCGCGCTCCTCTTCTCCTTCACCCTCTGCTGGAACGAGTTCACTTACGCGCTCACCTTCGTCTCGCAGACAGCGAACAAGACCGCGGTGGTGGGCGTCACCGCCGATCTCATCCGCGGCGACATCTACTACTGGGGCTCGCTCATGGCAGGGGCCGTCCTCGCGAGCGTGCCGGTGGTGGTCGTCTACGTGTTGTTCCTCGACTACTACGTCTCCGGCCTGACTGCGGGCGCGGTCAAGGGCTAGCCGGGAGCCGGCTTTCCCGCGCCGACGCCGGGAGCAGCATCCCCGGTCAGCGCGACGAGCTCGCTCGGGCGGAGATGGAAGAGGAGGGCGCCCCGCCCCGCCGCGGCCGGCCCGTCGAAGTCGATGGCGGCCACTCCGCTCTTCTTCATCACCATGCGCGCGGTACCATCGCGGGAGATCAGCGCGCCGGCGGCCTCGGAGAGAAAGGGCTCGTGGCCCACGCCGAGCACGACGGCGCCTGCGGGCAGCCGCGCGAGGGCAGCCACGAAGTCAGGCAAGGTCGCCTCGTCCCCGAGCGCCGCCGTCTCCTCGAGCGCGGACGCGCCGCCGTACGCGGCGGCGGTGATCTCCGCGGTCTGGCGCGCGCGTACGAGCGGGCTGGTGAGCAGGCGGTCGAAGCGCACGCCCATACGCACGAGGGCCGCCGCCACTACCGCGTGCTCGCGACGTCCCGCGTCGGATAGCGGGCGCTGCCGATCGTCGGGCCAGCGGCGGGAGTCCGCCTCCCCCGCCTCCGCGTGCCGCATGAGGTACAGGCGCATTCGTCTCCCCTTTCCGCGCGGGCCCTACCTCCGGCCCCGCCGGCCGTCAAATCCCGCCGGCCCGGCGGACGCGCGGAAGGCCCGTGCTATCCTGCCGCGGTGCGGGCCAAGTGGCTGCTCATCATCGCGGGCCCGGCCCTGCTGATGCTCCTCGCCAGCGTGGCCGCGATGCTCTATTTTCCCCATCCCGTACCCAAGCGAGCGATGCCCGCCCAGCGGCTGTACCTCACCCACTGCGCCACCTGCCACGCCGCCAACGGCGAGGGCTCGTGGCGCGCCACGCTCTTCTTCATGCGTCCGGGCAATCTCGCCGACGCGCGCGCGATGGACCGCCTCACTGACGAGTACCTGGCCCTCCTGATCAAAAATGGAGGCGCCGCCCTCGGCAAGCCCGGGATGCCGGCCTTCAGCTACCACCTGTCCGACGAAGAGATCCGCGACCTGATCCGCCATCTCCGGACGCTGCCCCGGCGTTAGCGTCGTGTCCCTGATCATGTCGTGGCAGTACTGAGGGGGGACCAGCAGTAGGAGCCGTCCGGCCTTGGCACCCGGGGGGACTACTGGATCTTCTGGATGTCCACGAGGAGCAGCCGGTCACCGGTGGGGCGGATGGTGAGCCGCACCCGGTCGCCGGCCAGCAGCTTCGCGCGATCGAGCACGTCCCTCGACTCCACCATGAACACCATGGACTGCATCTCGTCCATGAGGCCCGGCACCTTCTCGTGCCGCACGACGACCATCACGTCGGTGAGTCGTGTCTCGTAAACTCCGCCGGCGCGATAGAGGCCTTGGCCGGGGAACTGCGACCGGTAGATGCCCCAGATTCCCGCGCCGAACGCGGCCAGCAGGACCGCGAAGAGGACGGGGGCCACCCAGCGGCTCGCGGCCATTGTCCGCGGCGTGCCGGCGGCGGCGCCGCGCCCCTACTCGAGGTAGTCGTACGTCGGCTTCGGGATGGCGCCGGACACGTGCTCGGCGGTGAGCACCCAGTCCCCGCCGCAGCCTTCCCTGAACACCTTCTTGGCGGCCGTGTATGCGGTCCCGAAGGTGACGAGCAGGAGGCCGATCGTCGCGGCAGTCCCGACCGTGCAAATGATCACCTTGCCGGGGACGTACACGACGTTCATGAAGCCCGCGCCCACCGCGTCGCCCGCCGTGGGCTCGAGCGACTCCTCCGCGGAATCCGCCAGGATGGAGCCCGACCCATCCATGGTCGACGTCTGCCGCGACTGCGCCTCGGCCATGGACAGCCAGGTCGCGTACGGCGCGGCGAGCATCACGACGAAGGCAAGGACGGCACACTGCCAGCGGGTGGTCCTCATGGATGTTTTTCCTCCTGGGAACCATCATAGCAAGCCAAATCGCGATATTACAAAGCCTCCGGCACGGCGCGATACCCACTTCATATAGAGGCGTGGCGGAGATGCCACACAGGATGCAGACGCTTCCGGCGGGTGCTATCATCCCCGACGCCACTTCCGACACGAAGCGCCCCGACACAGGACAAGGAGCCAGAGATGAAGATCGTCCGGTTTTCCCAGAATGGTCACGCCCCGCGGCTCGGCTGCCTGGTGGGGAACGATCGCGTGATGGACCTCGCCGCCGCCGCCAGCGCCTACCTCGCCGGCCGCGGCGTCACCCGGGCCCAGGCCATCGCGGACGCCCTCTTTCCCCAGAGCACGCGGGAGTTCCTCGAGGGGGGGGTCGCCTCCCAGGACACCCTGGCCGCGATGATGGAGGCGGTGAAGGGCGGCAAGCTGGCAGGGGCCACGGCTCCCCTCGCCTCCGTGCGTCTGCATGCGCCCATCGCCGATCCGGGTAAGTTCATCTGCATCGGCCTCAACTACACCGACCACGCTGCCGAGACCAACAACCCGGCGCCGAAGCAGCCGCCGGTCTTCCCCAAGTGGGCGAACACGATCCTCGACCCGGGCGAGCCCATCCTGCGGCCGCGCGGCGAGAAGACCCTGGACTGGGAAGTCGAGCTCGGCGTGGTGATCGGACGTACCGCGCGCCACGTGTCCAAGGAGCAGGCGCTCGACTACGTGTACGGCTACACCATCATCAACGACGCGAGCGCGCGCGACTTCCAGTTCCACACGACCCAGTGGGGCGCGGGCAAGATCGGCGACACCCTGGCGCCGGTGGGGCCCTACATCGCCGACCGCACGGAGATCCCGGATCCCCACGTCCTCGACCTCAAGACCTGGGTGAATGGCACCCTCATGCAGAACGGCAGCACGAAGAACTTCATCTTCGACATCCGCTACATCATCAACTACCTCACCAACATCATGACGCTGTCCCCGGGCGACCTCATCGCGACGGGCACGCCGGCGGGGGTGGGCTTCTCCCGCAAGCCGCAGGTGACGCTGCAGCCGGGCGACCGCGTGAAGCTCGAGATCACCGGCCTGGGCACCCTCGAGAACCCGGTCAAGGACGCCTGAGGAGGATCGCGGATGGCCGTCAAGTCGCTGCTCCACTACGCCCTCGAGGTACCCGACCAGGCGGTCGGCCAGCGCTACTATCGCGACTTCGGGCTGACCGACGCCACCGGCGGCGGCAACGCGGTGCGCCTGCGCGCGCCGCGGCAGTCTCGTGACAACGTCCTTCTCTACGAAGGCCCCCGCAAGCGCCTGCATCACCTCTGCTTCGGCGCGCCCGGGGGCGCCTTTGCCGAGACGCGGGAGTCCGTGCGCAAGGCGGGGGCGGCCGAGGTCGATCCGCCGCGCGGCGCTCCCGAGGGCGGTCTCTGGCTTCGCGATCCCGACGGCAATCTCGTGAATGTCCGCGACGAGGCGGCGCCGCTGGAGCCCCATGATCCTCCTCTCATGCTCAATGGGCCCGGCTACGCGGCGCGGGTGGCCAAGCGCGGCGCACCCGAGCGCGCGGCCTCGGTGGCGCCACGACGGCTCGGCCACGTGCTCCTCTTCACCCCCGATATGCCGCGGCAGATGGACTTCTACACGCGCGTGCTCGGGATGAAGCTGTCCGACCGGTCCGGCGACATCATCTCGTTCCTGCGCTGCACCACCGATCATCACAACGTCGCCTTCCTCGCCTCGCACGCGCCGGGTTTCCACCACGGCTCGTTCCAGGTGGGCAGCGTCGACGAGATCGGGATGGGCGCGGTGCGGATGGCGGACAAGGGCTGGCAGCCGGGCTGGGGGTTCGGCCGGCACGTGATCGGCTCGAACTTCTTCTACTACATCCGCGATCCCTGGGGCAGTTTCGCCGAGTACTTCTACGACCTCGACGTCATCCCCGAGGATTGCGCGTGGGTGCCGCGGGACTGGCCCGGCGAGGATTCGCTCTACATCTGGGGGCCGCCCGTCCCCGCCGACTTCGGCGAGAACAAAGAAGGCGCGGCGTGAGCCTCGACCTCGAGGGCCTGCGGGCGCTCGCGGTTTCCAACACCACCAAGATCGTCCTCTGTTCCCTCGACGGCCTCGGCGGCCTGCCCCGGCCGGAGACGGGCAAGAGCGAGCTCGAGACCGCGCGCATCCCTCATCTGCACGCCCTCGCCGCGCGCTCGGCGTGCGGGCTGCTCCGTCACGTGGGGCCCGGCATCACGCCGGGCAGCGGGCCCGGCCATCTCGGGCTCTTCGGCTACGACCCGCTCCGCTATCCGGTGGGACGCGGCGTGCTCGAGGCGCTCGGCATCGACTTCGAGCTCCGCCCGGGCGACCTCGCTGCGCGCGGGAACTTCTGCACGGTGGACGAGCAGGGCCGGATCACCGATCGGCGCGCGGGCCGGATCTCCACCGAGATGTGCGTGGCGCTCTGCGAACGGCTGCGAGGCATCCGGCTGGACGGCGCCGAGGTGATCGTCGAGCCCGTGAAGGAGCATCGCTTCGTCCTCGTCCTCCGCGGCGCGGGGCTGTCGGGCCGGCTCAGCGAGACCGATCCCCAGGCCACCGGACGGCCACCCCTTCCCGTCGTCGCCACCGCGCTGGAGGGGGCGCCCACCGCGGCCCTCGTCAACCGCTTCGTCGACGCGGCGCGGCCCCTCCTCGCCGACGCGCGCCCCGCCAACATGATTCTCCTGCGCGGCTTCGACCAGCGCCCGGACATGCCGCGATTTCCGGAGATCTTCGGGGTGAAGGCGGCCGCCATCGCCGCCTATCCGATGTACCGCGGCCTCGCTCGGCTAGTGGGCATGGAAGTGCTCAAAACCGGTTCCACCTTCGCGGACGAGGTGGCGACCCTGCGCGAGCACTGGAGCGGGTACGACTTTTTCTTCCTCCACTACAAGGACACCGACAAGGCGGGCGAGGATGGCGACTTCGACGCCAAGGTGGCCGCGCTCGAGCGGTGGGACGCGCTCCTGCCCGAGATCCTCGCCCTTCGGCCCGATGTGCTGGTCGTCTCCGGAGATCACGCCACGCCCTCGGTGCTCGCCGGGCACGGCTGGCAGCCCGTGCCCGCCCTCCTCGCGGGCGCGTATTGCGGCAGCGACGCGGTGGCCCGCTTCACCGAGCGGGACTGCGTGGCGGGAAGCCTCGGGATCACGCCCGCGCATCACCTGATGCCGCTCGCGATGGCGAACGCCCTCCGCTTCACCAAGTACGGCGCCTAGCCGGGCGGCGCCCCGCCTCTCGGGGTTGCCGCGCCTCTTGACGGTCGGTATCATCGGGGAAACCGAATGGGCCTGCGGCTCCGTCTCTTTTTCGTGCTCATCGTCCCGCTGACCCTTCTGGTGGGACTCTACGCGGTCGTGCGCATCCGGGAGGAGGAAGGGCAGCTCCTCGCCGCCGAACAGCGCAACGCCTCGGTGGCCTCGCGCGCCATCCAGATCGCGGTGGAGAACGCGATGCGGGATCGGCAGCTGGCCGACATTCGCCGCCTGCTCTCCGAGCTCGTCAACCGGCAGGAGCAGATCGAGCGGATCCGCATCTACGACCGGTCGCTCGCGCAGACCCTCGAGTCCGAGCCCGGCGCCGCGGGCGGACCCGTTGCCGCCGAGCGCCTCCAGCGCGTGATGACGGAGGGGCGCTCCGAGGTCGTGGCCGAGGAGGCCGCCAACGCCGACACGTTCTCCTACGTCATGCCGCTGCGCGGGCGAGGCGGCGAGATGCTCGGCGCCCTCGAGGTCCTGTTCAGCTCGCCGGGCGCCCGCCTGAAGCGCGAGCGCGCGACCCGGGATGCCGTCATTCGCCTGGGCCTGCTCGCCCTGGGCCTGGCGGGGCTCACCACCCTCGTGCTCTCGCGGCAGGTGCTCCGTCCCCTCTCCCTCCTCACGCGCTCCATCCGCGCCCTCGGCGAGGGGCAGCCGGGACCGCCCCTGCCGGTGGGCCGCCGCGACGAGCTGGGTGAGGTTGCGGAGGCCTACAACCGCATGACCGAGCAGCTGGAGGGAGCCCAGCAGCGGCTGCTCCTCGAGAGCGACCGCGCGGTGGACCTCGAGCAGCAGCTCCGTCGGGCGGAGACGCTTGCGGTGGCGGGCAAGCTCACGTCGGGCATCGCCCACGAGGTCGGGACGCCGCTGAACATCATTTCCGGCCGCGCCGAGATCCTCCTGCGCAGCCTGCCCCCCGACCACCCCGGCCGGCCCGACCTCGAGGTGATCGTGGCGCAGACCGACCGCATCTCCGCCATCATCCGCTCGCTCCTCGACACGGTGCGGCAGCAGAAGCCCGAGATCCAGCCGGTGGCGATCCCGACCCTGCTCGAGCGGGTGGTCCCCCTCATGGAGCACATGGCCCGGCGGCGCAGCGTGAGCATCGCCGCCGCACCCGCGCCGCCGCTGCCCGACGTCGCCGCCGACCCCAATCAGGTGCAGCAGGTGCTGATCAACCTCATCGTGAACGCGCTCGAGGCCACGCCACGCGGCGGGCGGATCGGCATCGAGGTCTGGGCGTGTCCGAACGACGGCCGGGCCGGCGTGGCCGTCGCGGTGAGCGACACCGGCTCCGGCATTCCCGCCGACGCCCTCGGGCGCGTGTTCGAGCCCTTCTTCACCACCAAGCCCCAGGGACAGGGCACCGGGCTGGGCCTTCCCATCTGCCGCGACATCCTCCGAGATCACGGCGGCACCCTCGCCGTGCAAAGCCGCGCCGGACAGGGGACCACCTTCACCGCGTGGCTGCCCGTCCACGAGGCGGCATGAGTGCGCCGCGGGTGCTCGTGGTGGACAATGACCCCGAGATGCTCGCCATGCTGCGGCGCCACCTCGAGGGCGAGGGCCTGGCGGTGGCGGCGGCGACGGGGGGGCGCGAGGCGCTCGCCGCCATCGCGGGCGCCCGTTACGACGTGATCTTGACCGACCTCATCATGGACGACGCGAGCGGAATCGAGGTGCTCGCGGCCGCCCAGGCACGGGCGCCCGCCACGCGGGTGCTCCTCATGACCGCGTTCGGCAGCCTCGAGACCGCCATCGAGGCCATGCGTCAGGGCGCGTACGACTACCTGACGAAGCCCTTCAAGCTCGCCGAGGTTACCCACGCGGTGCGCCGGGCGGTCGACGACCAGCGGCTGCGGGAGGAGAACGCCCGGCTGCGCGCGGAGGTCGAACGGCAGTTCGGCTTCAAGCGGGTGGTGGGTCAGTCGCGCGCGATCCACGCGGTGCTCGACCAGGTGCGCGCGGTGGCGGACAGCGACGCTTCCGTCCTGCTGCTCGGCGAGAGCGGCACCGGGAAGGAGCTGGTGGCGCGCGCGCTGCACTGGTCGAGCGGGCGGCGGGCCGGCCCGTTCGTGCCCGTCAACTGCGCAGCCGTTCCCGAGACCCTTCTGGAATCGGAGCTGTTCGGCCACGAAAAGGGCGCATTCACGGGCGCCGACCGCAAGCGCGCCGGCCTGTTCGCCGCCGCCCACGGGGGGACCCTCTTCCTCGACGAGGTCGGCGATCTCTCTGTCGCCACCCAGGCCAAGCTCCTGCGGGCCATCCAGGACAAGGCGGTGCGTCCCGTGGGGGGCAGCGAGGACATACAGCTCGACCTGCGCCTCGTCACCGCCACCAACCGGGATCTCGCCGCTCTCGTCCAGGACGGGCGGTTTCGCGAGGACCTCTACTATCGCCTCGCCGTCATCCCCATCCGCCTGCCTGCCCTCCGCGAGCGGCCCGAGGACACCCCGCTGCTCGCCGAGCATTTCATGCGGAGCGCGTCGCTCCGCCTCGGCAAGCGCCTGACCGGCTTCACCGTGGACGCGGTCGAGTGGATGCGTGAGCACCGATGGCCCGGCAATGTGCGCGAGCTCGAGAACGTCGTCGAGCGGGCGACCGTGCTCGCGGCCGGTCCGTCCGTCACCCTCGCGGATCTCCGGACGGAGTTCAGCCTCGCGCCCGCCGCGGACTCCCTGCGCCCCACCCTGGAAGAGCTCGAGCGCCAGTACATCCGCCGCGTCCTCGACGAGGTGCATGGCGACAAGCAGGCCGCCGCCAAGATCCTCGGCGTGTCGGTCCGTACCCTTCAGCGCAAGGAAAAAGACTTCTAGCAGGCGGCCGATAGAGGCCGCCTGCGGGCGTGCCGGCGGCTAACGAACGGACTCGATGGCGAGGCGGAGACCGTCGAGCATCCGGTCGATCTCGGCCTCGGTGACGTTGAGGGCGGGCATGAAGCGCAGGAGATGGGGGCGCGGCGCGTTGAGCAGCAGCCCTTGCCCCTCCCACCCCGCGTGCTTCTCGAGGGAGTCGCGCGCGTAGGCGACGACGGCCGCGGCAACGTCGACCCCGAGATCGAGGGCCCGCAGCAGCCCCCACCCGCGCTCGTGCGAGAGGCCCCGCGCGGCGACCATCTCCCCCAGCCGCGCGCTCAGGTAGCGCCCGCGCTCGGCGACCGCGTCCAGGAAGCCCGGCGCGAGGATCACCTCGAGCACCGCCGCCCCCACCGCCGTCATGAGGGGGCTGCCGTTGAAGGTGCCGCCCTGCTCTCCGTGCTCGAACACCGACGCCGCTTCCGTCGCGCAGAGCGCGGCGAGGGGGACGCCGCCGCCCAGCCCCTTGCCGAGGGTCACGATGTCGGGGGCCTCGTCCCGACTGCGGGCGAAGTGCTGGTACCCGAAGAGCCGACCGGTGCGCCCGACGCCCGTCTGCACCTCGTCCAGGATCAGCAGGCAGTGATGTCGGCGCGTGAGCGCGCGGAGGTCGCGCAGGAACTCGACGGTGGCCGGCACCACGCCGCTCTCGCCCTGGACGGGCTCGAGCATGACGGCGGCGGTCCGCGGCCCCATCCGCGCCTCCACCGAGGCGAGGTCGTTCAACGTCGCGCGGGGAAACCCCGGTACCTGGGGCGCGAACATGGTGTCCCACCCCGGCTTGCCGCTCGCCGACATGGTGGCGAGGGTGCGGCCGTGGAAGGCGCCGTCGAACGTGATGATCTCGTGCGCGCCTCCCTTGAAGCGGCGGCCCCACTTGCGGGCGAGCTTGATGGCGCCCTCGTTGGCCTCGGCCCCCGAATTGGTGAAGAACACGCGCGTGAAGTCCGAGTGCTCGGCGATCGTCGCGGCGAGGCGCCGCGCGGGCTCGTTGTGGAACGCCGGGCTGGGGGTGACGAGGACGCGGGCCTGCGCGGCGAGGGCGTCCGTCACCGCGGGCGGGCAGTGACCGAGGCAGTTCACCGCCCATCCCTGCACGAAGTCGAGATAGCGCTTCCCCGTGTCGTCGACGAGCCAGGATCCCTCGCCGCGGACGAACACCATCGGCGGCCGCTCGGTGATTTCCATCAGGTGCGTGGTGCCCATCACGCGCCCTCCCGCAGCGCCCGCCGCGTGAGGACCACCGTGAGCCGGCGGGCGAGGGCACGGGCCGTCCGCGCGTCGCGCGCAGCGATGAAGATGGTGTCGTCTCCGGCGATGGCCCCGAGGGCGTCGGGGAGCGCCGCCTCGTCGAGCGCCCGCGCGAGGGGCGGCGCCGCCGCCGGCGGGGTCTTCACGACGACCAGGCTCGCGGCCGCTCGGACCGACAGCGCGAAACCGCGCAGCGCCCGCCCCAGCCGCGCGTCCCGCCGCCGCGCGGGGGTGAATCGGGCGAGCGCGCCCTCGGGGGCCACGTAGCCACGCGGGGTCTTGGCGAGCCCGAGGTCGCGAAGATCGCGCGAGAGGGTAGGCTGCGCGACCGCGAGGCCGCGCCGGCGGAGGAGGCGCTGGAGATGCCCCTGCGAGCGGACGGCATTGGCGCGGACGAGGGCGAGGATCGTCTCGTGACGACGGAGACCCCGGCGGTCGGTATGTTCATTCATAGTTAAGCATAATTATACAAGCCGATGGCCCCGTCAAGCGCTCGATGCCGAGAAGCTTGGCGAGGTCGGGAGGCGGGGGTATGGTGGCGCGGGCCATGCGCATGCGTGCGCGACTCCTTCTCGTCGGCGGCCTCGTCGCCGCCACACTGCTCGGCTGGGCGTCCGTGCCGCTCGATCCCGCGCCGCCGCTCGGGCTACGCGCGCCCGAGGACGCTGCTCCCGCCCCCGCCCCCACCGCGGAGATTCTGCTCCGCCGCGGCGAGACCCTGGAGGCGGCGCTGCGGCGGGGCGGGCTCACCCGGCCCGACGCCGCGCGCGTGATCGCGAAGCTGCGCGGCGTGGTGGACCTGCGCCGCCTCGCCCCGGGCGAGCGGCTCATCGTGGCGGCGGGCGAGGAGGAGGTCACGGCCATCACCTATTGGCGGTCTCCCATCGAGCGCTACGAGATGACGCGAGAGGCGGACGGCTGGCGCGTGCAGGCGGTGCGCGTGCCCGTGGAGACGCGGATCGCCGCGGTGAGCGGACGGCTGGCGGACTCGCTCTTCGCCAGTATGGATCGGCTGGGCGAGGGTCCCGCCCTCACCGCCGCGTTCGTCGGGCTTTTCGAGTGGGACTTCGACTTCGCCGCCGACGCCCTGCCCGGCGACCGCTTCCGGCTGCTCGTGGAGAAGCGCTTCGGCGGCGGTGAGTTCCTCGGCTACGGCGACATCCTGGTCGCCCAGTACCGATCCGCCGCGCACGCGCCGCTCACGACGGTGGCGTTCCCGGACAGCCACGGCCGCGCCGCCTACTACGACGCGGCCGGTCGGTCGGTCCGCAAGATGTTTCTCCGCGCGCCCCTGGACTTCACGCGCATCACTTCCGGCTTCTCGCACGCGCGCGTGCACCCCATCCTCGGCGGCGCCCGGCCCCACCTCGCCATCGACTACGGCGCGCCCGCGGGCACACCGGTGCGGGCGGTGGCCGACGGCACCGTGGTGGCGTCGGGCTGGAACGGTGGCAACGGGATCAGCGTCACCCTCCGCCACCCGCGCGGTTACGAGACGATGTACAACCACCTCGCGACCGCGCTGGTACGGGTGGGTGAGCGGGTTCGGCAGCGGCACGTGATCGGCCGCGTGGGCGCGACGGGATTGGCCACCGGCCCCCACCTGGACTATCGCGTGAAGCGGAACGAACAGTGGGTGAACCCGCTCGGCGAGAAGTTTATCCCCGGCGAGCCGGTGTCCCCGCGGAAGCGCGCGGCCTTCGATCAGCACGTGCGAACGCTGCTCGAGCGCCTCGACCGCGAGGATGCCGCCGAAGCGGGTGCCGCCGAATCCTGAGCCGCTTACCGCGACAATCTGTCGCGGCGGCGACATATTGTCCGGTCAATCCTACCTATGGGGAGATTTTGGCGTCACCCCTGACTCACAAGTACCTGTGAAACAAGAGATGTCTGATCAAGAAACCCATGGTGGCCCCTGGCCTTGCCATTGCAGCCGTCCAGAGGTATGGCCGAGCGCGCCGTCACCTCGTCTCCATCGGCGGCCCGCCTCTTCGATCTTCCCCCGACGCCCACCTCACCATCAAGGCCCTGCAGCACGCGGCGACCGGACTGGACGCGCCACCCCCGCGAGTACGTCTCGCTGCTCGCGCGGCTGGTCGCATGAAGGACGACGTGGTGACGCGGGAGATCATCATGGTGGTCGACGACGACCCCGAGATGCGGGCGGTCCTGCGCGACGTGCTCACCCACGAAGGCTTCCGGGTCCACGAGGAGCCGGGGCCGGAGCAGGTGCCCGCCGCGGTGGACGTCCTCCGTCCCGCCGCCGTCATTGTCGACAAGGAGATGCCGGGCTCCAACGGCCTCGATCTGGTCGCCGTCCTCGGCCGCCTCTATCCCGCCCTGCCCGTCATCGTCATCACCGCCTTCGGGGGCGCGGCGATCCGCGCCGAGGCCCGACGGCAGGGCGCCGCGGAGTACCTGGAGAAGCCCTTCCGCATGGCCACGCTACTCGACGCGCTGCGCGCCCTCCGGGCAGCGCGGACGCCGGTGGAGACCCTGGATGCCTGAGCTCGACCCCTTCCGCGCCCCCACGAGCGCGCCGGCCCCCGCCGACGTCTGGACGGCGGACCGCGTACGCGATCTGGTGACGCGGCGTCTCCGCGACGGCCATCTGCTCGTCGTGTCCAACCGCGAGCCGTACGTGCACGAGCTCGTCGACGGCGAGATCCGCTGGATACGCCCGGCGAGTGGCCTCGTCACCGCGGTGGAGCCGATCATGCGCGCGGGGGGAGGCACGTGGATCGCTCACGGCTCCGGCTCCGCTGATCGCAAGGTCGTCGATCCCGACGGGCGCGTGATGGTGCCGCCCGATCGGCCGCGCTATGCCCTCCGACGCGTCTGGCTCACCGAGGAGGAGGAGCGCGGCTACTACGACGGTTTCGCCAACGAGACCCTCTGGCCGCTCTGCCACGTGGTCTACGTGCGCCCGAGGTTCCGCCGCCGCGACTGGGAGCAGTACAAGGCCGTCAACGCGCACTTCTGCCGCGCGGTTCTCGAGGAGGCCCCGCCGAAGGCCACGGTATGGGTCCACGACTACCACCTCGCCCTCCTGCCGGGTCTGCTCAAGGCGGCGCGCCCCGACCTGACGGTGGCGCATTTCTGGCACATCCCGTGGCCCTCGTCGGAGGTCTTCCGGATCTGTCCGTGGCAGCGCGAGATCCTCGAGGGGCTCCTTGCCAACGACGTGCTCGGCTTCCACATCCGCCATCACTGCGAAAATTTCCTCGACACGGTGAGTCGGGAGTTCGAGGTCAACGTGGACCGCGAGCGCTCCGCGGTCACCTACCGCGGCCACACCACCCTCGTCCGGCCGTTCCCCATCAGCGTCGACGCCGAGCAGATCGCGGCGGAGTGCGCGGACGGGGACGTGGGCCGTGAGATGGAGCGCCTGCGCGAGCAGTACGGTCTCGTCAGCGAGAAGATCGTGGTGGGACTGGATCGGTTCGACTACACCAAGGGCATTCCCGAGCGCCTCCTCGCGGTGGACCGCCTCCTCACCCTGTATCCGCAGTGGCGCGGGCGCCTCGTCTTCGTCCAGGCGGGGGTGCCGAGCCGGTCCCGCATCCCCGCGTACCGGTCGGTCTCGCGGCGCATCGAGCGGCTCGTCAAGCGGATCAACCAGCGCCACGGCCGGAACGGCTGGACGCCGGTGGTGCTGGTGCCCGAGCACCTGTCGCGGACCGCCATTCACGCTCTGTATCGCATCGCCGACGCCCTGATGGTAACCTCGCTGCACGACGGCATGAATCTCGTCGCCAAGGAGTACGTTGCCGCGCGCACGGAGGGAGACGGCGCCCTCGTGCTCTCGCAGTTCACCGGCGCGGCCCGGGAGTTCCCGGAAGCGTTCCTCGTCAACCCCTACAACCTGGATGGCACCGCCGAGCGCCTCGCCGCCGCGCTCGCGATGCCGGAGCCGCACCGGCGGCAGCGCATGGCGCGCCTCCGTGAGCGGATCCTGGAATGGAACATCTATCGCTGGGCGGGCGCCGCGCTGGATACCGTGCTGCGCCTGCCAGCCCCGGAGGTGGTCTCATGAGAGCTCCGTCTGCTCCTGCTGCCCTGGCCTCGGAGGTCCGGGACGCCGCGCGCTCGCACGGCGCCCTGCTCATCCTGTCCGACTTCGACGGCACCCTCGCCGCCATCGCGCCGTCGCCGGGCGATGCCCGGCTCGCGCCCCCCGTCCGCCGCGTGCTCGGACGCCTCGCGGGCGCGGCCGCGACAGGCCTCGCCATCATCTCTGGCCGCGACCTCGCCGACCTCCGCACGCGCGCCGAGCTGCCCGACGCGATCCTCGCCGGCTGCCACGGGCTCATCATCGAGGGTCCCGGTCTCGAGTTCGTCCACCTGCAGGCCGCCGAGTGCCGGCAGATGCTGGCCGGGCTCGCCACCGACCTCGTCGAGCGCCTGGGCGGACTGCGCGGGGTCGAGGTCGAGCCCAAGGAGTTCGGGGTCGCAGTGCACTATCGTCGTGCCTATCCCTCCGATCTGGCCGAGGTGTTCTTCCAGGTGGAGGAAGCCCGCGAGGCCAACGCGCCGCATCTCACGACCCGCCCGGGCAAGAAGGTGCTCGAGCTGGTTCCCAACGTGCCCTGGAACAAGGGCGAGTGCGCCCTCTGGGTTCGCGACCGCTGGGCGCGGCAGCATTCGCTCGATCCCGCCGTCGTCTACATCGGCGATGACGAGACCGACGAGAGCGCCTTCCAGGCCCTGCGCGGCAAGGCCATCACCGTACGCGTCGGCTCCGGGCACCGGGGCAGCCGGGCCGCGCGCTGGGTGACGGACGTGTCCGCCGTGCATCGCTTCCTCGGTGCCCTCGCGCCGCCGGAAGGCGAGTCGGAATCGGCGGCGGGGACAACCACCATCCCCTCGACCACGAGTCGGCATGAGTGATTTCCACCAGGGGGGCGTCATCACGACGCTCCACCGGCTGGGGCCGAACACTCTCGACGCCCTCGAACGGGACCTCGAGACGACGGCGACGTTGCGGCCGGTGGCCCTGGTACTTCCCTGCCTCGCGCCACCCTGTTGCGCGCGCTGGAACGCCTCGTCGGCGAGCGGCCCTTCCGGGCCTTCACGGATCTGTTCCGCTACCCGCTCGCCGGCGAGTTCGCCATGGCCGCCGATGCCTTGCATTCGACGCCTACCTGGCAGATCCGGTGGGCCTACCGCGCATCCCCAGCTGGAACCGCGTCCTCGCCGCTCTCCCCGACATCTTCCACCGCCTCGTCGCCGCGGTCGATAGGGACACGGCATGACGCCGCCGTTCATCGTCTTCTCCGATCTGGACGGCTGCCTGCTCGATCGCCGCACCTACTCCGTGGAGGCCGCGCGCTCGGCGGTCGAGGCCCTCGCCGAGGCGGGAGTGCCCCTCATCATTTGCTCGAGCCAGACCCGCGCCGAGGTGGAGCATCATCGTCGCGTGCTGGAGAACGACGACCCCTTCGTGGTCGAGAACGGCGGGGCGATCTTCATTCCTCGCGGCTACTTCCCGTTCCCGCACGCGCTCACCCGCACCGACGGCGGCTACGCCGTCGTCGAGCTGGGCGTCCGCTACGAGGCGCTGGTGCGGCTGTTCCAGGACCTTCGGCGGACGACCGGGCTCGACGTCCGCGGCTTCTCGGACATGACGGTGACCGAGCTCGCGCGGCACAGCGGGCTCTCCCGCGAGGCGGCGGCGCGGGCGAAAGCGCGCGACTACGACGAGCCCTTCTGGGGCGATCTCACGCCCATCGAGGAGGGCATCCTCGTCGAGGAGGCGCGAGCCCGCGGCCTCACCGTGAGCCGCGGCGGGCGGTATTTCCACCTGACGGGCGGCCACAGCAAAGGGTTGGCCGCCGAGCTCCTCATCCGCCTGTACCGCACCCGCTGGCGCTCGCTCCCGGTGGTCGCGCTCGGGGAGGGCGCGAACGACCGGTCCCTGCTCCTGCTTGCCGATCATCCGGTGGTGATCCCCCGGGACTGGGGCGTGGTGGATCCTGCTCTCCGGCACGGCGGGTGGCGGACCGCGCCTGCGCCCGGGCCGTTCGGGTGGAAGCTCGAGGTGCTCCGCGTCCTCGGCCACGAGCTCCACGCCATCGCCTGATGGTGCCGGCGCACCTGCCGCCCGCGACGGAGGCACAGGTTCGCGCGATCGGTACCGCCGACCCGCCGCGCCACCTGGGTCGCTGCGCCTCCTTCGTGGTAGAAATGCAGGGGGCCGGACCCGATGAAGTGGAGGCCCGCGTCGAGCCGCTCGCCCTCGTCTTCGAAGCGCTGAAGCCGCTGCTCGTCGCCGAGTGGCCGACGGCCGACAAGGAGGCATCGTCATGACCGATCTTTGGGGCGATCTGGTGTGGAGCGCCCTCGCCGACTTCAAGACGCGGCTGGTGTCCGCCCTGCCGTCCGTGCTGGCCCTGCTCACCCTCGTCTTCGGCGGCCTCGTCCTCGCCTGGCTGGCCGGCAAGCTGCTCGTCCGCCTGGCCCAGGCGACGGACTTCGACCGCCGGACCGAGCGGTGGGGGCTGGCGGGCGCGCTCCGTCGGGCCGGCGTGATGCGCCCGCCGTCGGCCGCCCTCGAGCGCACGGTCTTCTGGACCATCTTCGCCGTCTTCGCCATCCTGGGCGTGGACTCCCTCCGCATTCCGGGCACGTGGCGGATCACCGACTTCCTCTTCCTCTGGATCCCGAGCCTGATCGGTGCCTCCCTCCTCCTCCTCGTGGGCTGGCTCGCCGCGAACTTCCTCGCGCAGAGCGTGCTCATCGCCGCCGTCAACGCGGGGGTACGCGAGGCGCGGCCGCTCGCCCGCGGCGTCCGGGTGGGCGTCCTGCTCGTGGCGTGGGCGATGGCGCTGACGCATCTCGGCATCGCGAAGGAGATGGTGCTGCTCGCCTTCGGCCTCACGTTCGGCGGGCTCGTGCTTGCGCTCGCGCTGGCCTTCGGGCTGGGCGGGCGCAGCCTCGCGCGCGACATCCTCGAGCGGCGGCTGCGCCAAGAACGCGACGAGCCGCATCCGCGGGAGACCCTGACCCACCTCTAGGCGGCGACGTCCGGCCGGGGCAGGCTGAGCGCGTGCGATACTGAGGCCGTGCTGCGACGGACCTCGGGGTCGAGCCTCTGCTATCGCTGCGGCCGCCTCAACCGCGTGGACGCCGACCGCTGTTTCTACTGCGGGGCGCCGCGGCCGGGTCTCTGGGGCTGGGGGTATCTCCTCGGGCGGCTCGGCGCCGATCTGGACGTGGCCCGCATCGTCATCGCGGCCTGCGTCGTCACCTACGTGGCCTCGCTGGGCCTCGAGCCGGGCGCGATGTTCCGCGGGCGCGGGCTCTTCAATCTCCTCTCCCCGTCGGATCGAGCGCTCGTGGCGCTGGGCATGACGGGCGCGATCCCCTGGTCGGCCGGCTACTGGTGGACGCTGCTCACCGCCGTCTACCTCCACGGCAGCCTGCTCCACATCGTCTTCAACCTCCTGTGGATCCGCCAGCTCGGCCCCGCCGTCGAGGAGTTCTACGGCCGGCCGCGCACGTTCCTCATCTTCACCGCGAGCGGCGTGGCGGGCTTCGTGCTGTCCAACCTGCTCGGCATCGCGTTCACCGTGGGGGCGTCGGGGGCGGTGTTTGGGCTGCTCGGCGCCATGGTGCACTTCGGGCGAAGCCGGGGCGGCGTCTACGGCGTGGCGATCTTTCGCCAGTACTGGCAGTGGGCCCTGGTGCTCTTCGTGATGGGCTTCCTCATGCCCGGCGTGAACAATGCCGGCCACGCGGGCGGCTTCATCGGGGGCTTTCTCGCCGCGTTGCTGCTGGGTCACGACGCCACGCGCCCCGAGCGCCCGTGGCACGTGCTGGCCGCCGTCATCGCCGCCGTCCTCACGGTCGCCGCCTTCGCCCTAGCTCTCTACACCGCCTTCTAGGACGGGCGGCAGGCGCTCGGTCGAAGAAACTCGACGTCGAGCGCAGCCGGGGGGAGGGGGCGTTCGCGGCGAATGCTGTACTGAGCAAGCGAGCGCCCCCGCCCCCCGGCTGCGCGCGCGCCCAGCTCACACGCGCCGCCGCCCGCCGCTAGGCCTCCGCCTCGTCGCGGAAGTCCGCGATCTGCTTGGGCAGGCCGAACACGCGGACGTGATCCCCCTCCCGCAGCAAGGTGTCAGCGGAAGGATTGACGACCACCTGGCCGTCGGCGCGCGTGACCGCGACGACGGTCACGCCCAGGCGCTCGCGGATCCGGGCGTCGCGGAGGGAGCGGTCGGCAAGCTCCCCAGGCCCGAGGGGGACGTCCGCGATCTGAGGCAGATGGTCGCGCGAGGGCCCCGTCTCCGCCTCGAGCATCATGGCCCGGTGGAAGCGGTCGAGGTAGGCAAGCACACGCTCCTGGGGCAATCGGAGGCGCCGTAGCGCGTGACGGATGAGCGTGGCGGCCGCCTCCACCTCGGGCTGGATCACCTCGGTGGCGCCCGCGCGGGTGAGGGCGTCGAACGCGGCGGGATCGTGAGAGCGCACGAGCACGGGCGCCTCGCGGTTCAACCGCCGGACGTTCTGGACGACGAGATGGGCGCGGTCGATCTCGGGCAGCGCCACCATCACGAGCGTGGCGTGCGCGGCGCCCGCGCGCTCGAGCACGCGCCGTCGCGTCGCGTCGCCGAAGACGCTCGGGATGCCGCGCTCGCGGAGCCCGCGGATGATATCCGCGTCGGCTTCGATCACCAGGTAGCGGATCTCGAAGCTGTCGAGCGCTTCGCCGATGGCGCTGCCGACCCGCCCGAACCCACACAGGACCACGTGCTGCGCGGGAGGCTCCGGCGGCGCCGCCGCGCGGGCCGGCTCGGGCCGTGAGCGAAACCAGAGCCGGAGCCGGCCCAGCCAGCCGGGCCCGATGCGCACGAGGCCGGCATTGAGAAGGAGGGTGATCAGCGACGCGGCGAGGATGGCGTTGTACATCCCGGCGTCGACATGGCCGGCATCCCGGGCGGCCTTTACGAGAACGAAGGAGAACTCGCCGATCTGGGCAAGGCCCACCCCGACGAGGATGGCGGTGGGCAGCGGGTGGCCGAAGAGCCGGACCACCGCGGCCCGGACCACCGCCTTCCCGACAACGACGAGGCCGACGATGGTCGCCAGGACCGGCAGGTCCTCCAGGACCGTCCGCGGGTCGATGAGGCCTCCCACCGTGACGAAGAAGAGCGCGCCGAACATGTCGCGCAGGGGCAGCAGGCGCGCCAGCGTCTCGTGCGCGTAGTCGGACTCGCTGATCAGCAGGCCCGCGAGGAAGGCGCCGAGGGCCAGCGACAATCCCACCGCCTGGGTGAGCGCGGCGGTGCCCAGCCCGATGGCAAGGGCGACGAGGAGGAAGAGCTCGGGGCTCCGCATGCGGGCGAGCTGGGTCATGAAGGGGGGAATCACCTTCGAGACGATGTAGAGGAAGGGCAGGATCAATGCCGCCTTCCCGAGCGCGGTGCCGATGGCGAGGAAGCGGCCGGGCTCGAGACCGCCGAGCGAGGGCAGGAGGACCATGAGGGCGATCGCCGCGAGGTCCTCGACGAGCGAGACGCCCATCATGATGCGGCCGTGGCGCGAGTGGAGCTCCCCGCGGTCGATGAGCAGACGGGCGAGCACCATGGTGCTACAGACGGAGATCACCATGCCCACCACCAGCCCGGTGAGCGCCCCCCAGCCCATGACGATGCCCGTCACGGTGCCCATGCCCAAGACGAGAAGCACGCCGAGCGGGCCGCCGAGGAAGGCCACCCACTTGACGCGCAGGAGATCACGCACCGAGAACTCGAGGCCGATCGAGAACATGAGGAGGACGACGCCGATCTCCGCGAAGAGGTCGAAGGAGCGCAGATCGGCCACCGAGGGGCCCGGAGTGAAGGGGCTGATCAGGAGCCCACCGAACACGTAGCCCAGGATGAGCGGCTGACGCAGGGCCCACGCCGCGGAGCCGCCGACCACGGCGGCGAGAAAGACGAGGGCGAGGTCGCCGAAGATGTGCGGGTCGGATACCATTGACGCAATCTAGCACGCAGGGGGCACACCGATCGTCAGGGTCTTGCCGCCCTCCGTCGATTGGAGTAGACCTGACGGGGGTCGACTCGCCCGGAGACCAGAGGACAGAGAGCCATGACCGAACCGCGCAAGCGCCGTCCGGCCGCCCCCCCGGTGGGGCACCAGATCAAGGACCTCGAGGATCGCCTGGCGCATCTCGAGGCGATGCTCGCCGACCTGCGCGCGGAAGCCGGGCGTTCGAGCGGAGCGACCCGCGCCCGGCTCGAGGGCGTGGCCGAGGCGGTCGCCGAGCGCGCCGCCCAAGCCCGGGAGACGCTGAGCGCGACGGTCGATCGCGTCGGCCGGGCGCTCCTCACATCGCGGGAGCGAATCGAGCGCGAGGTGGGCCTCCTCACGCGCGGGCTCCGGGCAGGCGTGCGCGCCGGCCGCGCCGCCTATCGGGCGAAGCCGCGGAAGTAGAATTCGCTTTGGCCGCCCTTGACCCGGGGCCCAGAATGAAATGATGCGTTACGTGCTGTTCTGCCCCGACGGGCTCCTCGAGGACGTGGCGGGAACGACCACCCTCCCGGGGGATCCGCCGGCGTACCTGGTGGCGCGCCCCGCGCTCCGCGCCCGTCTCACCCGCGCCGGGCGTCCGGTCCTCGTGGGCGACATCACGAACCCCGAGGCATATGCGCGCGCGGCCAAGGGTCACCGGGGCCCCATCGTCGTCGCCACGCCGCGCACCCGTCTCGCCCGCGCGGTGACCGCCGCCCGTGAGGCCCTTCCCGACGTCCCCCTCCTCGCCGTCACGGACGACGCGCGGGCGGTCGCGGGCGCCACCTCCGTGCCCCTCTCCACCCTCGGCGAGCTGCTCGTCCGGCCCGCCCTCGAGCGCGCGATCACGCGCGCGCGGGTGGCGCGGATTCGCGAGCGGTTCGAGGACGCCGAGCGGGTGCTCATCCTGATGCAGGACGATCCCGATCCCGACGCCATTGCCTCCGCTTTCGCGCTCAAGACGCTGCTCGGGCGCACGCGAACCTCGGCGCCGCTCTGCACCTTCGGCACCATCACGCGACCGGAGAACCTCGCCATGTGCAAGATCCTCGAGATCGAGGTCGAGGAGATCGACGCGCGCGCCCTGGACCAGTTCGACCGGGTGGCCATGGTGGACGTGCAGCCGTCGTTTCTCGAGGAGCCGATCGGCGAGGTGGACCTCGTGATCGACCACCATCCCGTGGAGCGCCCGATCAAAGCGCGCATGAAGGACGTGCGGCCGAACTATGGCGCCACCTCGACCATTCTCGTCGAGTACCTCCGGGCCGCCGACGTGAAGATCAGCCAGCGCCTCGCCACCGCGCTCCTCTACGGGATCAAGTCGGACACCCTCGGGCTGGAGCGCGGGGGGACCAAAGCGGACCTGGACGCCTTCGCGTATCTCTACCTGCTCGCGAATCACAATGCCCTGCGCCGCATCGATCGCCCCGAGCTGTCGGAGACGGCGCTGGACGTGCTCACCCAGGGCCTCGCGCGCCGGCGCATCGTCCACGAGGTGTTCTTCTCCCACCTGGGCCGTGTCGCGGAGATCGATCTCGTGCCGCAGTTCGCCGACTTCGGCCTGCAGGCGGAAGGGGTGGAGTGGTCGGTGGTCTCGGGGATCGTCGGCGCGGAGCTTCACGTCTCCATCCGGAACGTCGGCTATGTCCGGAGCGCGGGCGAGGTGACGCACGACGCGTTCGGCGATCTGGGCTCGGCGGGCGGCCACCGGACGATGGCCAAGGCGGTGATCCCCCTCGACCGGCTCGCCGACGCGGACCACGGCGCCGGGCACGGGCTTCAGGAGCTGGTGATCCAGCGCTTCCTGCGCGCGCTCGGGATCAACGGCCGGGAGGAGTGCTCGTGATCGTCATCTACCTGGTCATGATCCTGGTGGGCGCGGCTGCCACGATCTTCGCCATCCAGAACATCGACCCGGTGGTGATCCGCTTTCTCGCGTGGCGCATCGAGGGCATGCCGCTCGCCCTCGTCATTCTCCTGTCCGCGTTCGCGGGCCTGCTGTTCGCGACCATGGTGGCTATCGTCCAGCAGCTCCGCCTGTACTCACGCATCCGCGCCCTCGAGCGCCAGCGGCCCCCCGCCCCCACCCCGCCGCCGGCGCCCGTCCCCCCGGGCCCGTCACCGCCGCCATGAGCGAGACCGCGCGCCTCGGCGAAACGGTACGCGATCTGCTCGATGGCGGGCGGCACGAGCGGCTCGCGCAGACGCTCGAGGAGGCGCATGCCGCCGACGTGGCCGCCACGCTCCGTGATCTGCCGGTGCCCGAGCAGGTCACGCTGTTCCGCCTCCTGAACCGGGAGCGGGCCGGCGCCGTCCTCGCCGAGCTCGACGACCCGACGCTCCTCGACCTCGTCCGCGCCCTCGACGAGGCCGAGATCTCCGGCATCCTGGACCGCATGTCGCCCGATGACGCCGCCCAGGTCATCGAGGAGCTGCCCGACGAGCAAGCGGAGAAGGTCCTCGACCTCATGAAGGAGCAGCAGTCCGAGGACGTCCAGGAGCTGCTCGAGTACGGCGACAAGACGGCCGGCCGCATCATGTCGCCGGACGTGCTCGCCACCCACGAATACTCGACCGCCGCCCAGGCGATCGACCACGTTCGCAAGGCGCCCGCGGCCCAGTCCGCGCACTACCTCTACCTGGTGGACGACCATGATCACCTCGTGGGCGTCCTGCCCCTGCGGAAGCTCCTCACCGCCGATCCCACCACGCCCATCCGCCTCCTCGCCCAGGAGGATGTGGTGACAGTGACGCCGGATACCGACCAGGAAGAAGCGGCCCGCCTGGTCGCCAAGTACGACATCGTGGCCCTGCCGGTGGTGGACAAGGATCACCGGCTCCTCGGCGTCATCACCGTCGACGACGTCATCGACGTCATCCGCGAGGAGGCGACCGAGGACATCCAGCGCCTGGCGGGGGCGGCCGGCGACGAGACGGTGTTCGACCCGCCCCGGGCCGTGTTCCCCAAGCGGCTCCTGTGGCGCCTGATCAACCTCGGCACCGCCATCCTGGCCGCCTCCGTCATCGGCCTCTTCGAGAGCTCCATCCAGAGCCTGGCCACCCTGGCGATCTTCATGCCGATCGTGGCCTCGATGGGCGGCATCGGCACCACCCAGACCGCCACGGTCGTGGTGCGCGGCCTCGCCCTCGGCGACATGACCTCCGCGCATCTCTGGCGCGTGCTGAAGAAGGAGGTCGTGCTCGGCCTCACCACCGGGCTCGCCAATGCCGCCGTCATGGGGGTGATCGCCTACCTGTGGAAGGGCCAGGCCCTGCTCGCGCTCATCATTGGCGCCGCGCTCGTCTTGAACATGCTGGTGGCAGCCGCGGTGGGCGTCATCATCCCCATCGCGCTCAAGACATTCCGCATCGACCCCGCCATCGCCTCGAGCGTCATCATCACGACCTTCACCGACGTCTGCGGATTCTTCACCTTCCTGGGTCTGGCGACCCTGATGATCAGATTTCTGCTATAATTCCAAGCGCTAAGAAAGCACTTGGCAATGGCTCCAACCCCGTGTTAAATGTTCGACGGCTGCACTACGCCGCACGGTGGGAACTGACTCGAGGAGGGGACCAAACGTGGACGTAGCGCTGGAGAAGCGGCAGGTCAAGCGGGCCTACAAGCTGTACGCGCCGGCCTACGATCTCGTCTTCGATTGGATCTTCCATCCCGGTCGCGAGGCCGCCATCCGCCTGTGCGACATCCGTCCCGGCCAGCACGTGCTGGAGGTCGGCATCGGCACCGGGCTCAATCTCCCGCTCTTTCCCCCGCGCACCCGGATCACCGGCATCGATCTGTCCGAGGAGATGCTGCGCAAGGCCAAGGAGCGCGTGCGCGAGCTCGGGATGAGCAACGTCACGCTCCGGGCCATGGACGCCACCGTGATGGATTTCCCCGAGAACGAGTTCGACTCCGCCGTCGCGACCTACACGATCAGCGCCGTACCCGATCCCGTCGGGGTGCTGCGCGAGATGCAGCGTGTGGTGAAGCCCGGGGGCAACATCGTGGTGCTCAACCACTTCCGGAGCGACCGGCGCGTGATGGGCCGCCTCGAGGACATGGTGGCGCCGGTGTGCACGCGGCTGGGCTGGAAGTCCAACTTGCCCCTGGAGCCGCTGCTCGAACAGGTCGGCCTCAAACCCGAGATCTCCACCAAGGTCAATCTCTTCAACGGCTGGCGTCTCATCAAGTGCCGGAATAACGCGTAACTCGTACGTCCGCGTCGCTGTCCTCGTCGTCGCCGTCGTCCTCGCGCTCCCATCCGTTCCCGCCGCGGGCCGCGCCCTGCGCGTCGGCTTCTTCCTCGCGGAGTTCCTGACCGAGGGCCGCTGGCGCCCGCTGTCCGCGGTGACAACGCCCCCGACATGGACCGCCCTGCCCGCGTCGGACGGCGGGAGGCCGGTCCCCGTCGATCTCTACGCGACCAGCCATCCCGCCGGCCGGCCCGGGCTCGTCGTCGTCCACGGGCTCACCGCCGCCGGCAAGGACGATGCGCGCGTGCGCACGGCGGCTGGCCTGCTCGCGCGGGCGGGCTGGACGGTGGCGGTGCCATCCGTGGAGGGGCTCATGCGCTTCCGCCTGCGGCCCGAAGACGCCGGGGCGGTGGTGGCGGCGGGCCGCGCCCTCCGCGAGGCGGGAGCCGGACCCCTCGCCATCGTGGCGGTGAGCGTGGGAGCGGGGCCGGCCCTAGCCGCGGCCGGCGATCCCGCCCTCGCGCCGTCGATCACGGCCGTGCTGACCCTGGGAGGCTACGCCTCGGCGCGCGAGCTGCTCCGCTTCACCCTGACGGGCGGTGGCCACGCGAGAGACGGGGCCCATCCCCACGCGGCGGCCATCGCCGCGTTCCTCGCCGCCAATCCCGAGCTCCTGGATGATGCGGGCCGGCGGCTGGCGGCCAATCGCGACCCGCGCGCGGTGGACGCGCTGCTCGAGGGTCTTTCGCCGTCCGCCCAGCGCCTGCTCGACGCTCTCTCGCCCGAGGGGCGGATGGCCGGCGTCCGCGCGCCCCTCTTTCTCGTCCACGGGCGGGACGATCCGGCTGTCCCCGTGAGCGAGAGCGCTCGGCTCGCCGCGGCGGCGGCCCGCGCCGGCCGCGCCGCGCGTCTCGTCGTGGTGGGCACGGTGGGACACGTCGAGCCCGGCGCGGCCGGGCGGCTCGCCGATCTGGCGCGCCTCGGCGCGGCCTTCTATGCCTTCTCGGTCACTTCGGCGGGTCGAGCCCCATCAGGCTGACGGCTTCCCTGAACGGGCGGCGGCCCCTCATGCGGACCCGCTTCCGCGCGCCGCGCCACCCGCGTCCCCGTCACGTCGTATCCCCCAGCCGGCCAGCCGCGCGAGGAGCGTGTTGCGATGCACGCCCAGGCTGCGGGCGGCGCGGCTCTGATTCCAGTTCTCGCGCTCCAGCGCGCGCAGGATATAGACCTGCTCGAACCGGTCCCGCGCCTCCTTGAGGGGGAGGGGCGCCGGCCCGCCCGTCTCGCGGGCGGGCTCGTCGTGGATGGCGAGATCCAGCGGGAGATCGTCCAGACCGATCACCGCGCGCGTGGCCAGCGCCACGCTGCGCTCGATCACGTTCTCCAGCTCGCGCACGTTGCCGGGCCAGTCGTAGGCGCCGAGCGACGGCAAGGCGCCCCGCGAGATCCCCCGGACATCCTTCTTGAACTCCCGGGCGTACTTCCGGATGAAATGCTCCACGAGGAAGGGGATGTCCTCCTTGCGCTCCCGCAAGGGCGGGATGGCCAGCGCCGCCACGTTGATGCGGTAGAAGAGGTCCTCCCGGAAGGCGCGGGCGCGCACGAGCTGGCGGAGATCCTCGTTGGTGGCCGCGATCACGCGCACGTCCACCGCGATGGTGCGGGTGCCGCCCAGACGCTCTACCTCGCGCTCCTGTAGCGCGCGCAGGAGCTTAGCCTGGAGGTCGACGCGGAGGCTTCCCACCTCGTCGAGGAAGAGCGTGCCCCCGTGGGCCAGCTCGAACCGCCCCAGCTTGCGCGCGTGCGCGCCCGTGAAGGCCCCCTTCTCGTGGCCGAATAGCTCGGACTCGAAGAGGCCCTCGGGGATGGCGGCCAGATTCACCGCCACGAAGGGCTGGCCCCGCCGCGGGCTCTGGCGGTGAATGGCCCGAGCCACCAGCTCCTTGCCGGTGCCGCTCTCACCCGTCACCAGGACGGTGGCGTGGGTCTGGGCGACCTGGGCGATCTGCTCGTAGAGGCGAACCATGGCGGGGTGGCGGCCCACCAGGGAGTCGAAGCCGTGGGCGCGGTCGAGCTCGGCGCGGAGATAGCAGACCTCGCGCTCGAGCACGCGCTGCTGCGCTGCCTGCTTGACGAGGAGCAGCAGCTCCTCCACGTCGAAGGGCTTGACGATGTAGTCGTACGCGCCTCCCTTGATCGCGTCCACCGCGGCGCGCACGTCGGGGACGGCGGTCATGAGGATAACCGCGATGGAGTCGTCGAGCGCGAGGAGCTTGGGGAGCACCGCGGGGCCGCGCTCTCCGGGCAGCCGCACGTCGAGCAGCGCCACGTCGACGCGGCGCGAGCCCACGAGGGCGAGCGCGGCGGCGCCGTCCTCCGCCTCGAGCACCTCGAAGTCGAGCTTGAAGATCTCGCGGAGCGACTCACGCACCCCGGGCTCGTCGTCGATCACGAGCACGACGGGGAGCGGGCGATAGACGTGAGTGAGATCGGGCTCGGCGGACACGGCGGTCAGGGTTTGCCCGGCTCGGCCGCCTTGAGCACGACGTATTCGTTGCCGCCGCCGCCGCGCTGGATGTAGACGGGCACGAGGTCGCCGGGCCGCACCGCCGCCACGACGTCGCGGAAGACCTCGACGCTCGAGATGGGCCGGCGATTCACCTCGAGAATGGCATCCCCGGTCCGGATGCCCGCGTCCGCCCCCGCGCTGCCCGGCTTCACCGCGGTGACGACCACGCGCGCGCGGGCGGAGAGATGAAAGCGCTCGGCGTTCTCCGCGGTGAGCGCCTCGACGGTGAGCCCGAGCCGCTCCTCGCGCGGCACCGCCGCGACCCGCACCTCCTCGTTCGGCTGCTCGCCGATGCGAACGGTCAGGCGGGTGGGCCGGCGATCCCGGATCACGGTCAGGCCGGTGGGACGCCCCGGCTCCACCGCGGCCACGCGCCGCTGCAGGTCGCCGACTTCTTTGATGGGCTCGCCGGTAAACTCGACGATGACGTCGCCCGTCCGCATCCCCGCCACCTCCGCGGGGCTATCCTTCATGACGTCGGAGATGAGCACGCCGCCCGTGTCGGGCAGCCCGAAGCCCGCGGCGAGGTCGGGGGTGAGGTCCTGGATGACGATGCCCAGCCATCCGCGCACGACGCGCCCGCGCGAGATGAGCTGGCCCATCACCTCGCGTGCCATGTTGATCGGGATGGCGAACCCGATCCCCTGCCCGCTCGCGACGATGGCGGTGTTGATCCCGATCACGCGGCCCTGGAGGTTCAGGAGGGGGCCGCCCGAGTTTCCGGGATTGATCGAGGCGTCGGTCTGGATGAAGGCTTCGTACGTCGCCACCCCCACCCGCGTGCGGCCGGTGGCCGAGATGATCCCCGCCGTCACCGTTCGGTCGAGCCCGAACGGATTGCCGATGGCGATGGCCCACTGGCCCACGCGGAGGCGGTCGGAGTCGCCCAGTTCGGCCACGGGCAGGCCGCCCGGCGGCGCCTCGACTCTGAGCACGGCGAGATCGGTCTTGGGATCGCGCCCGACCAGCGTCGCCTTGAACTTCCGGTCGTCGGATAGCCCCACCTCGATCTCGGCGGCGTTCTCGACCACGTGGGCGTTGGTGAGGATGAAGCCCTGGGCGTCGATGATCACGCCCGATCCGGACGCGCGCCCTTCCTCGCGGGGCGACCGCTTCCGGAAGAAGCGGTCGAAGAAATCTTGCCCGAAGAACTCTTTGAACCGCTCGTCCATCTCGGGTCGCTCGGGCGCCTCGCCCGTTGCCGCTCCCCGCTTGGACTTCACGGTCACGTTGACGACCGCCGGCATCACACGCGACGCCACCGTGACGAAGGCCGTCTCGAGGGCCTCCAGGACACGGCCCGCCTCCGGGGCGGGCGCCTGCGCGTGGCTCACGATGGGCAGGGCGAGCGAGACGAGCCCGACAAGGGCGACCACGGCGAGCGCGCGGCTGAGCGAAGTGGGCATCAATCGACCTCCGCGGGCCATCTTACTCTTGCATTCCGGGCATGGCCAGAGGGGAGCGGAGTGTCACCTCGAGGATACGCCGGGTGGCATCCGTGACGGGCGCGGCGCGCCCGCGGCGAAGGTCGGCGACCCAGATGATCTCGCGGTTCGCTTCCAGCAGCGGCACGCGCGCCCGGCGCCAGCGCGGCACGCCGGCGTCGATCAGGAAGGTCTTCAGCCGCCGCTCGCCCGGCCCGCCCCAGGGCAGGAAGCGGTCGCCTCGGCGGCGCGCCCGGACGATGACGGCCGGGGGAAGACGATCGGCGTCGAAGGCCGCGCGATCGGCGGCGCGCCCCGGCGTCCAGCCGTCTCCCGGAATGAAGCACCGTGCTTCCAGCCGCGCGCCGATCTCGGGCAAGGCCAGCGTTCCCGGCACGGTCCAGGCGCGCTCGGGGAGGGCCGGGAGGTCGGCGGGCCCCACGCGAATCCAGTGACCGCTGCGCTCGCAGACGAGGCGGCCGAGGCGAGCGGCGCGCGGGCGGGCGGGATCGAGCGCGCGGCGCAGCGCCCGCTCGCCGTGAGCGCGCCGCGCGCCCCCCTCACCCAGCGCGGCGGCGGCGGCGCGCAGCACCTCGGCCCCGAGCTCGCCGGAGAGCGCGCTCAGCGGGCGCGCGGGCAGGACGATGCCCTCCGCGTCCCGCGACCCCAGCCGCGCCAGCACGTCCGCCGCTTCTCGCTCGAGCTCCGCGACGAGGGCGCGCGCCCGGGCCGACGCCTCCGCCAGCCAGGCCGACATGCCGGGATCGAGATGCTCGGCGAGGAAGGGCAGCACGACCGCCCGGACGCGGTTCCGCACGACGCGGAGGTCCCGGTTGGTCGCGTCCTCCACCCAGGCGATGCCGCGCGCGGCCAGGTGGGCACGCGCGGCGGCGCGCGACGTGTCGAGAAGGGGACGGACGTAGGCACCGCGAACCGGCGCGATGCCGCCGAGCCCGCGCGGGCCCGCGCCGTCGAGGAGCCGCATCACCACCGTCTCCGCCTGATCGTCGGCGGTATGCCCCGTGGCCACCCGGTGGGCGCCGGCGGCGGCCGCGGCGCGCCGGAATGCCGCGTAGCGCGCGCGGCGGGCGGTCGCCTCCAGCCCTTCCCAGCCGTCACCGGGGCGGCGCGCGACCTCGACCCGCTCGATGCGCAGGGGCAACTCCCAGGCCCGACAGAGATCGGCCACGAAGGCGGCGTCCGCGGCGGATTCGGCGCGAAGCCCGTGGTCGACGTGGACGGCGCGCAGCGCGTAGCCTACGTCGGGGGCGAGGGTCCGCAGGACGTCGAGGAGCGCCACGGAATCCGCCCCGCCCGACACCGCCGCCAAGACGACGTCGCCGCCACGGAGCATCCCGTGGCGGCGAGTGGTGGCGCGGACGCCGTCGATGAAGCTAGTGGCGGTGGTCACATTCCGACTGGAGCCCGACCCAGACCTCACCGTCCTCGAAGTGCTCCTTCTTCCAGATGGGCACCGTCTCCTTGAGCGTGTCGATGGCGAACCGGCAGGCCTCGAAGGCCTCCCCTCGATGCGCGGTGGAGACCGCGATGAGGACGCTCGACTCGCCGATCTCGAGCCGGCCGATCCGGTGCACGATGGCGAGCTTGCGCACCCCGGGGAAGCGCTGCCGCGCCGTCGCCGCGATCTCACGCATCTTGGCCACCGCCATGGGCGCGTGCGCCTCGTACTCGAGGAACTTCACGCGGCGGCCGCCCGTCTGGTCGCGCACCACCCCCGAGAACAGCACGATGGCCCCCGCGCCGCCGTCCTCGACGGCGGCCACCAGTGCCGGCTCGGAGAGCGGTGCGGTGGTGAGCTCCACGAGGTCGGGGGAGGGCGCGCTGCCGCCGCTCACCGGCGGGAAGAGACAGAGCTCGTCGCCCTGCCGGAGGGCGCGGTCGGCCTCGACATAGTCCTGGTCCACCGCGAACAACGTGAAAGGGCGGTACGCCGAGAGCACCGGGAAGCGGCTCGTCACCGCGTCCCAGGCCGACTCGACGGTACCGCCCTCGGGAAGATCCACCTCGACGCGATCGCGCCCGGCCGCTTCACGATACCGGGCGAACAACCGCACCTGCACCTTCATGGGAAACCGGTTAGAACTGGTGCGACGAGCCGCAACCGCAGGACGACTTGACGTTGGGGTTCTTGATGGCGAAGCCCGCCCCCAGCATGTTGTTGTCCACGTAGTCGATCTCGCTACCGTCCACATACGGGAGGCTGCGCGCGTCCACGAAGACCCGTACCCCGTGGGACTCGATCACATTGTCATCCCCTGCGGCCGTATCGTCCCAGCCCAGCTCGTAGGACATGCCGGAGCAGCCCCCGCCCACCAGGCGGATGCGGAGCCCCCACTCGGGCTTGCCCTCTTCGAGCCGCAGCTCGGAGATCTTCTTCGCGGCCGTCTCGGTCAACGTCACCATGCCTACCTCCTTGAGAAGTTCATGATTCGCGGGAGGTTCCCGTTATCGATTCTAATTATATATCAGACTCCGCGCGGAGGATGGCCGGGACTCAGAGCACCCCCCGGGCGGGCATGAGCGTGAGCTCCTCCAGGGCGGCGTTGGGCGCCAGTGTGGCCATCAGGAGGGCGGCTTCCGCCACCTGCGCGGGGGCGATCATGAGGCTCCGGTCCGGCGCGTGCGGGATCGCGTCCCAGAGGGGGGTGTCCACGGCCCCCGCCGTCAGCACGCCAACCCGCACGCCCGACCCCCGGAGCTCCTCGGTGAGCACCCGGCCGAGCCCCAGGAGCCCATACTTGGAGGCGGTGTAGGCGGCGGTCCCGGGCAGGGTCCGCCCGGTCACCATGGAGCCCACGAGGATCAGCGTGCCGCGCCGCTGCGCCACCATTGCGGGCAGCACGGCCCGGCACGCGAGATAGGCGCCCCGCAGGTTGACCGCCATCAACTCGTCCCAGTCCGCGGGGCGGCTCTCGGCCACGGGGCCGAACACGGCGACCCCCGCCGCCGCCACGAGCACGTCGAGGCGACCCAGCTCGGCCACCGTGCGCTTGACGCACGCGGCGACGGCGGGCTCCTGACGCACATCGGTGGGCACCGCGAGGGCCCGACCGCCCGCGGCGTGTATAGCATCCGCGACCTGCGCCAGCTCGCGCGACGACCGGGCGGCCAGGGCCACCGCCGCCCCTTGCGCCCCGAACGCTTCCGCGATGGCCCGGCCAATCCCCCGCCCCGCGCCGGTGACGAGGGCGACCTGGCCGGCGAGGCGTGCGTCGCTCATGCGCGCGCGCTCACAGCATCGAGGAGCCGCGGGACTTGATCAGCTCCATGAACTCCGCGCGCGTCTCGGGTCGGTCGCGGAAGGCGCCGAGCATCGCGGACGTCACCGCCTTGGAATTCTGTTTTTCCACCCCGCGCATCAGCATGCAGAGGTGCAGCCCCTCGACCACCACCGCGACCCCGCGCGGCTGGAGCACGTCGTTGATGGTGTGGGCGATCTGGGTGGTGAGCCGCTCCTGCACCTGCAGCCGCCGGCTGAACATCTCCACGAGGCGCGGAATCTTGGAGAGCCCAACGATCTTCCGCGACGGCATGTACGCGATGTGCGCGCGGCCAAAAAATGGAAGGAGATGATGCTCACAGAGACTGAAATAGTCGATGTCCTTCACCACGACCATCTCGTCGTATTCCTCGGTGAAGAGCGCGTCGTTGAGGATGTCTTCGACGCGCTGAGCGTAGCCCGAGGTGAGGTACTCGTAGGCCTTCGCCACCCGCGCGGGCGTGCGCTCCAATCCCTCGCGAGTGGGATCCTCGCCGAGCTCCTTCAGGAAGTCGAAGATGAGGCGCTCGACACTGGATGGATTGTTCACACGCGCTCCTTTAGCCGCAGTACTCGAAAGTGTTGTTGGCGGTCTCGACCACGACGACGCGCGTGAGCTGGCCGGGAGGGAGCGCGGCGGCCAGCCAGTCCCAGAACGCGCGGGCGAGGTTCTCGCCGGTGGTGATCACGCCGTCGAGCGCGGGCACCGCGCTCGACAGGTCGTAGTGGTCCACGCGATCGAGGAGCACGCGGGCGACGGTGGCATCGAGGGCGCCGAGGTCGGCGGCCATGCCGGTGACGGGATCGAGGGCGCCCCGGAGCGTGACCTCCACCGTGTAGTTGTGGCCGTGGGGCCGGTAGCATTGCCCGTAGAGGCGCGCGTTGTCGCCTGCCGAGAGCGCGGGGCTGGCGAGTCGGTGGCCCGCGCTGAAGTGATAGGCGCGCGTGAGGTGGTACTCGCTCACGGCCCGAGGTACTCCACGTAGAAGACGGGATCTTCCCAGAGGCGCAGCCGGTATAGCCGCTCCGCCCCGAGCTTGGGCGCGAGGACGTCCCAGCACACCCGGACGAGGTTCTCGGTGGTGGGAATCCGGCCCTGCGCGAACGCCGGATCGGCGTTGAGATCGGCATGGTCGAAGCGGGCGATCACCGCGTCCCCCACCAGGCGCTTGAGCTCGGCGAGGTCCATCACCATGCCGGTCTTCTCGTCGACGGCGCCCGCCAGCGTCACCTCGAGGACGTAGTTGTGCCCGTGCGCCACGGTGAGGGCGCCGAAGGCGCGCGCGTTCTCCTCCGCGCTCCACGCCGGCTGCCAGTAGCGATGCGCCGACGAGAACGTGAACTTCCGGGTAACGTAGACGGGGCCGGGGGTCATGAGACCTCTCCTATTGATCTTACCGTGTCGAGGAAGCGCTGCGCGACCCGTTCCAGGGTGAACGCCGCCACGCGCCGCCGTCCCGCCTCGCCCAGCTCGCGTGCCCGAGCCGGCCGGGCGAGGACTTCTCCGAGGGCCCGCGCGAGGGCGCCGGGATCCCGCGGAGGCACCAGTACCCCCGTCACGCCGTCCTCGACCACCTCCGGCACCGCCGCCGCCCGGCAGGCCACCACGGGAAGGCCCGCCGCCATCGCCTCGAGGAAGACGATGCCGAAGCCTTCCTGCACCGATGGAAGGCAGAAGCAATCGGCGCTGGCGTACTCGGCGGCGAGCTGATCGCGGGTGACGTCGCCGAGCAGGGTGACCATGTCGGCAAGGCGCAGCTCGTCGCGGAGCCGGACCACCACCTCCCAGTCCGGCCCCTTCCCCACGACGCGGACCCGCGCCGCGGGCAAATCGGCGCGCAGCCGCACCGCCGCGTGCAGCAGATCGACGAAGCGCTTGCGCGGATACATGCGCCCCACCGCGAGCACGGTGGGCCCGCCGGGTGGGCGACGCGGCGCGACGGCAATGCGCGCGTCCCACTCGGCCAGGTCGATGGCTTCGGGCACCACCGCGACGCGCGCGGGCGGCACCGCGTACACCGCCGTCGCCACTCCGGCGGAGTAGTGGCTGGGCACCAGGACAAGGTCGGCCCGGTTGGCGTTGCGGCGCTCCCAGCGCGCCTGGAGCCGGAGCAGCACGCGCACCCACCCGCGCTCGTTGCGCAACTCGTCGGCGATGATGCCCTTGAGCATGACCACGAACGGCACGCGGCGGCGGCGGCGCGCCCAGAGGAATCCGTCGAGGTCGCAGCCCACCACGAGATCGGGGCGCGCGGGCGGGCGGCGCGCCACGCCCGCGTTGTACAGCCAGCGGTCGAAGGTGTGGAAGCCGGTGCGACGCCCGAGGGGCCGGATCTCCACCTCGTGGCCGAGAAGACGAAGGCCCTTCTCGAAGCCGGCGAGGGCCACGAAGGTGCCGCTCCCCTCGCGGGGGTCGAGCGGCGTGGAGGTGAGAACGGCGACGCGCAGGGCGACCGCCTCGCGCGGCGGGCGCGCCTAGCGGCCCTGGAAGCGAGGCGCGCGCTTCTCGAGGAAGGCGCGGGTGCCTTCCTTGTAGTCCTGGCTGTGGAAGGTCTCCTGTCCGAGCGTCGCGCAGCTCGTCCCGGTGCCGGTCGGTGATGCCCTCGAAGATGGCGCGCACCTGCGTCTTGGTGCCCCGGATCGAGAGCGGCGCGTTCGCGGCGACCTTGCGCAGGTACTCATAGGTGTAGGGCTCGAGCTCCGCGACGGGGAGAAGCCGCTGGATGAAGCCCATGCGGGCGGCCTCGTCCGCTTCGACGGTGCGCGCCGAGTAGAGAATGTCCTTCGCGTAGGCGGGGCCCACGAGGTCCACCAGCTGATGCACGGGCTCGAGCCCGTAGATGATCGACAGCCGCGCCGCGGGAATGCCAAACTTCGAGCCCTCCGCGGCGAAGCGCAGGTCGCACGCCATGGCGAGCGCCATGGCGCCCCCCATGCAGAAGCCGTAGATCATGGCGACCGTCGGCTTGGGACACGTGCGGATGGCCCCGTAGGCGGCCTCCGTCTGCTTGTTGTAATGGAGCGCGGTCGCGGTGTCTTTCCGGTTCTCCTCGAACTCGGAGATGTCGGCGCCGGAGGCGAACGCCTGAGTCCCGGCGCCACGGTAGACGATGGCTCGCACCGAGTCGTCGGCGGCCAGCCGCTGCGTCACCTCGCCCATCGCCGTCCACATCGCGAGGCTGAGCGCATTGCGCATCTTCGGACGGTTGATGGTGACGGTCGCGACGCCGTCGGCCTGCTCAACCAAAATGAGATCGCTCATGCTCGCCTCCGGGATGGTGGCGGCGGGAGGACTCGAACCTCCGACACGGGGCTTATGAGACCCCTGCTCTGCCACCTGAGCTACGCCGCCAAAATGGCGTGGACACGAAAAACGCGTTTGTTATAATCCCGCCGAACGGAGTCCAACAGTAGCGACTCTCATCTTTCAAGTCAAGCAGCGCAGGCGTCTGGAGGAACCATTCATGGCATGGCTCGGCACTCGGCCATGGACCGACGACGACGAACCGCGCGTTTCCGAGCGTCCGGAAGCGGAGCCCGACGAGGAGCTCGACGACGACGAGGACGACGACCTCGACGACGATGAGGAGGACGACGACGACCTCGAGGACGACGAAGATGACGACGAGGACCTCGACGACGATCTCGACGACGACGACCTCGACGATGATGAGGAGGACGACGAGGACGATGAATCGGAGGATGAGGAGGACGACGAGGACGAGTAGCGCAGCGACAGCAGTGGCCTAACCCCCTTCACCAAGGAGGGCTTCATGGCACTCATGTCCGAAGCTGGTTTGCTCTTCCTCCTACGCTGGATCCACTTCCTGGCCGGCGTCACCTGGATCGGCCTCCTCTACTACTTCAACTTCGTCCAGACCCCGTTCTTCGCGGAGGCCGACGCTCCCGTCCGCAGCGGGGCGCAACAGAAGCTCCTGCCCCGAGCGATGTGGTGGTTCCGCTGGGGGGCGATGATCACGTTCCTCTCCGGCTGGATCTATCTCCTGATCCGGGCGCATCAGGGCGGCTTCTTCGCCGGCTCCTATGGCTGGGCCATCCTCCTCGGCGGCCTCATTGGCTCGCTGATGTGGGCCAACGTGTGGTTCGTGATCCATCCCAAGCAGAAGATCGTCATCCAGAACGCCCTCGATGTCGCCGCCGGCAAGCCCGCGAATCCCGCCGCCGCTCCGTCCGGCGCCCGCGCCGGCCTCGCCTCGCGGACCAATACGTTGCTGTCGATCCCCATGCTCTTCTTCATGGGCGCGGCCAGTCACCTCACCCTTGCGGTGCCGCGCTCCGGGCTCGTGTTCTGGATCGGCGCGATCGTGATCATGCTCCTCGTGGAGTTCAACGCTCTCAAGGGCACGCCGGGCAAGGGCGCGGCCAAGCCGCTCGCCACCGTGTCGGGCACGCTGTGGGCAGGTTTCATCCTCGCTGTGGTCTACTACGTCTGGTTCGAGGTCATGCGCTAGCCGAACCGAATCGCGGGGCCGCGCGCGCGCCACACCCGCGCCGGAGGGGCCGGATGGCTCCTCCGGCGTCGGCGTCACTGCAGGTACGCGGCGAGGTCGGGAATGCTCGAGGTCAGGTCGGGGCGCGGCGGCATCACCCGCGACGGGCGCTTGGGCGTGTAGCCCGGCGGATAGTTTCCCTGCACCACGCGAGCCTCCAGCAGCTCGCGCGAGGAGCCCTTCACTGCGGGCCCGAGGGGGCCATCCTTGCTCGGATCCGGATTGTGGCAGGCGATGCACTGCGCCAGCCAAGTCTGCTTGCCCTTCTCCGCGGAGGCCACCGTCGCACCAGCTCCCGGCGCGGGCGCCGCCGTCGGGGGAGCAGGGGCGGGAGGCGAGTCGCCGCACGCGGCGAGGAGGAACGCGGCGGCGACGGGCCCGGTGAGCCCGAGGCGCCTCCGTGTCACTCGGCGAGATCCTGCGCGAGGGCGGCCCGTGTTTCGGTCTCGAGGCGCGCCCGGGCCCGCTCGGCGGGATGGTCAACGACCAGGTGGACCTCCGATGCCGCGAAGGCGCGTACGGCCTCCGGCGAGAGCCGGAATCGCACGAAGTGCACCGCGCTGAGCTTGCCCTTCTCCTCGTCGGAGTGCCCGGCCTCGAACTCCCCGGGCACCGCGAACTCGCGGCCGATCTGCAGCCAGATGCACTGGCCGGTATCGATGCCCATCAGCCGGTCGAGGATGGGCTTGATGCGCGCCATGTCCTCGATCTCGATGAACAGCGTGGCCGACAGCTCACCCGGCCCCGGCAGGAGCGCATTGTAGACGTCGATCTCCTCCTGCACCTTGGCGTCCGCGGCAATCCGCTCGGCGCGGCACATCTCCTGGATCTGGAAGAGCACCGTCTCGCAGTTCTCGAACACGAACGACAGGTAGCGGCCGACGGTCACGCGGCGGCGCCGCTTGAGCTCGATCACACGCGCCCGGCGCGCCTCGCGGACCTTCTCGTACTCGAAGAAGTTGACGACGTCTTCCAGGCGAATCTTGTCCATGGCCGTCACTCCTCGTCGACGGGCAGCCCGTAGGCGTCGGCGAGGATTCGAATGGGATGCTGGGCGGTTCGCCCCGTGCCCTGGTTGATCTGGAGCGCGGCAAGCGGACAGTCGGTGGCGACGCGCTCAGGGGCGGCGGCGGCGATCCCCTTGAAAAGAGGCTCCGCCACCTTCATGGACAGGGTGAAGTACTCCTTCTTCATCCCCCACGTGCCGTCCACCGCCGAGCAGCGCTCGATGGTCTCGACCTCCGCCCCGGTGAGACGGAGGACGTCCGCGGACCGCGTGCCCATATTCTGCGCCTTGAGGTGGCAGGGCAGCTGATAGGCAATCTTGCCGGGCGGCCGCGGGAAGCGCGTGTCGAGGCGGCCCTCCGCGTGCAGGCCGGCGAGGTACTCGAAGAGGTCACGGGTGTGGCTCGCCACCAGGTTGGCGTCGTCGGAGCCGTCGAGCCAGGGATACTCCTGCTTGAGCATGTACGAGCAGGTAGGCCCCGGCACCACGATCTCGCGGCCCTCGCGTACGGCGCGCGCGAGCGAGACGACGTTGTCGGCGATGAGGGCCTTGGCCTCCTTGACCGCCCCGCCGTCGAGGTACGGCATCCCGCAGCAGCGCTGGGCCGGCACCACGACGTCGACACCGTTCCGCTCGAGCACGGCGATGGCGGCCTTGCCGGTCGCAGGGTCGTTGTACTCCACCGAGCAGGTCGCGAAGAGCGCCACCCGCTTCTCCGCGGGCCCGGCCGGCGGCGGACGCTTGCGCTGATCGAACCACCGCGAGAAGGTCTCGCGATGGAAGAGAGGCAGTCGGCGATCCTTGTGGATGCCCACCACCGTCTGCATCAGCGCGCGGTTGGGCGGGAAGGCGTTCATCCAGTTGGAGACGGGCGCGGTGAGACTCCCGAGCCGTCCCACCAGCTCGGTGTTGCCGAGGAAGCGATCCTGGAGCGTCACGCCCTTGGCCCGCGCCTCCGCCGAGCGCGCCCGCAGCATCAGGCGCGGGAAGTCCACCTGCCAGCGGTGCGGCGGCGTGTAGGGGCAGTGGTTGTAACAGAGCTTGCACTGGTAGCAGAGGTCCACGACCTCCTTGACGTCGGCGGCGGGCAGTCGCTCCACGTCCCCGTCCACTGCGTCCACGTCGAGGCGATCGAACATCACCTTGAAGGACGGACACAGCGGCAGGCACCGGCGGCAGCCGCTGCAGATGTCGTAGACGCGTCGCAGCTCCTTATCGACGCGGTCCTGCTTCCAGAACTCCGCCTGCCGGATATCGAGGGTCATGGAAAGGCTCGGGCCGGGCGCCGCGACACGGGCGCCCGGCCCTGACGGAGTGCGCTATATGGCGTCGGCGGGATCTTTCCCGGCGACCTGGGTCAGGCCCTTGCTGAAGCGGCCCGCGTGGGATTTCTCGGCCTTGGCGAGCGTCTCGAACCACTCGGCGAGCTCGGCGAAGCCTTCGTCGCGGGCGGTCTTGGCCATGCCCGGGTACATCTGCGTGTACTCGTACGTCTCGCCCGCGACCGCCGCCTTGAGATTTTTCTCCGTCTTGCCGATGGGCTCGCCGGTGGCGGGATCGCCGACTTCCTTCAGGAAGTCGAGGTGCCCGAACGCATGGCCCGTCTCCGCGTCGGCGGTGTCCTTGAAGAGCCCGGCGACGTCGGGGAAGCCCTCGATGTCGGCCACGCGCGCGAAGTAGAGATAGCGGCGGTTCGCCTGCGACTCGCCCGCGAAGGCTTCCTTGAGGTTCTCGAGGCTCCGGGTGCCCTTCAGACTCTTGCCTGCCATGGTGCATCCTCCTCTGTCAGGGTGAACGTCGGGACCGCCGGGGACGGCGCCGGCTCGCCTCGCGACGGCCGGCGGGCCGACACGTGGGACAGCGACCGAAGAACTCGATGCGGTGATGGGTGATGGTCAGGCCGGTGAGGGACTCCACGCGGGCCGAGACCGCCCGCGTCTGGGGCTCGCAGAGGGGCCCGTCCACGTCCAGGATGCGGCCGCACGTGGTGCAGGTGAAGTGGTGGTGCCGCGCGAGATTGCCGTCGAAGCGCGCGTGGGGCCCGGGGAGCTCCTGCACCAGTCCCTCCTCGACGAGGAGCCGCAGGTTCCGGTACACCGTGCCCAGGCTTACCCGCGGGAGGCGCCGTCGGACCATGCGGTGCACCCATTCGGCGGTGGGATGCGTTTCCGTCCCGCGCACCACCTCGAGCACCACGCGGCGCGGCCCGGTGAGGCGGAGCCCGCGCGCGCGGAGCGCACCCGCTGGGCTCTCGGCGTGAGCGGCGTCGTTGTTTCCAGGAATGATTCTCATTTAGGTCGCCAGCGTACCCGGCGCGCCGGCGTGTGTCAAGCGTGCCTCGCGCCGCCCGCGCGATAGGCACGCCCCCTGGCGGTTGCCCGGCCCGCGGGCCTTCCTGTAGACTCAACACCTCAGGAGGACCTGTTCGAATGCCCCAGCCGTCTTGGCTCCGGATCGAGGGAGCCCGGCAGAACAATCTCAAGAACGTCTCGCTCGCCATTCCCCACGACAAAGTCACCGTCGTGACGGGGGTCTCCGGCTCGGGCAAGTCCTCCCTGGCCTTCGACACCCTGTTCGCGGAGGGGCAGTGGCGATACGTCGAATCGCTCTCCACCTATGCGCGCATGTTCCTCGAGCGGGTGGATCGCCCCGACGTGGACCGGATCGAGAACGTGCGGCCGGCCATCGCGCTGGAGCAGAAGAACCCCGTCCGCACCGCCCGCTCCACCGTGGGCACCGCGACCGAGCTCTATGACTATCTCCGCCTCCTCTTCGGCCGGATCGGGCGCGTCCACTGCCCGCAGTGTGGCGAAGAGGCCCGCAGCGACGCCGCCGAGAGCGTCACCGAGGCGCTCCTCCGCGACCACGCTGACGCCCGCGCGCTGATCTGCTTCCCGCTCACGCCCCCCGCCGGCCCCGACCCTCGCGCGATCTACGCCGCGCTTCTCCGGCGCGGGTTCGCCCGCGTCAAGCTGGGCGGCGCCCTGCACGAGCTCGCCGACGCGGGGGGACGCGCCGCCGCCCTTCCCGAGCCCCCCGCCGGGCAACCCATCATGGTCGTCCTGGACCGGGTGACGCTCGGCCGCGAGTCGCGCCGACGCGTGGTCGAGTCGTTGGAGGCGGCGCTCGCCGAGGGCGAGGGGCGCGCCGAGGTGGACATCCTCGGGCGCGCGGTGGTGCCGGTCAGTCGCGAGTTTCGCTGTCCGCGCTGCGAGACGCCCCTCACGCGACCGCAGCCGCTCCTCTTCTCCTTCAATCATCCCCTCGGAGCGTGCCCGGAGTGCAAGGGGTTCGGCAACATCCTCCGCTACGACGAGCAGCGCGTGGTCCCCGATCCCACGCGGAGCCTCGCCGACGGCGCGGTGGAGCCGTGGACGCACCCGTCCGGGCGCTGGTACCAGAAGCAGCTCCTCAAAGCCGCCAAGAAGCGGGGCGTGGACATCACCGTTCCGTACGGAGAGCTGCCTCCCGCCGATCGCGAATGGCTCTACGCCGGCGCCGGCGGCTTCAGCGGGATCCAGGGCTTCTTCGAGGAGGTGGAGTCGTACCGCTACAAACTCCACGTGCGGGTGTTCCTCTCCCGCTACCGGAGCCAGGCGCGCTGCCCGCGCTGCGCGGGGACGCGGCTCAAGCCGGAGGCGCTCTCCGTCCGCGTGGGCGGCGCCACCATCGCGGAGCTGTGCGAGCGCACCGTCGAGGACCTCGCCGCCTTCGTGGAGGCACTCGCGCTCACACCCCTGGAAGCGGCGGTGGGCCGCGACGTCCTGCGCCTGCTCCGCGCCAAGCTCTCGTTCCTGCTGCGTGTAGGCCTCGGCTACGTTGCGCTCGCCCGCCAGACGCGCACCCTGTCCGGTGGCGAGGCCCAGCGCATCAACCTCGCCAATCAGCTGGGCGCCCAGCTCGTCGGCACGCTCTACATCCTGGACGAGCCGTCCATCGGGCTACACGCGCGCGACACCGCGCGGCTGGCCGAGCTGTGCGGCGAGCTGGCCGCCGCCGGCAACACCGTCGTGATCGTGGAGCACGACCGTTCGTTCATCCAGGCCGCCGACTATCTCGTGGAGATGGGCCCCGGCTCCGGCGACCGCGGCGGCACCGTGACCTTCGCAGGCACGCAGGCCGAGTTCGCCCATGATCCGCACTCCATCACCGCGCGCTACCTCTCCGGGCGCGACGGCATTCCCCTGCCCCTCACCCGGCGCGAGGGCCGCCGCGCCCTCGTCGTGAAGGGGGCGCGCGCCCACAACCTGAAGGACGTGGTCTTCCGCCTGCCTCTTCACACGCTGACGTGCGTCACCGGGGTCTCCGGGTCCGGTAAGTCGACGCTGATCCATGACACGCTCTATCGGGCAGTCGCGCGGCACTTCAAGGCCGACTTCAAGACGCCGGGCGAGCACGCGGACCTGCGCGGGCTCGAGTACCTCAAGGGCGTGCGCCTGATCGACCAGGAGCCCATCGGGCGCACCCCGCGGTCGAACCCCGTCACCTACGTCAAGGTCTTCGACGAGATCCGCAAGCTGTTCGCCGGCCTGCCCCGGGCGCGCACCATGGGCCTCGGCTCGGGCGCGTTCTCCTTCAACGTGCCCGGCGGCCGCTGCGAGACGTGCGAGGGCGGCGGGTACCAGAAGATCGAGATGTACTTCTTCGAGGACGTCTATGTGACCTGCCCCGACTGCGAAGGGCGCCGATACCGGCCGGAGGTCCTGCGCGTCACCCTCAAGGGCAAGAACATCAGCCAGGTGCTCGAGCTCACCGTGGACGAGGCGGTGGAGTTCTTCGGAGTCCACACCGTGCTCGCGCGGCGGTTCAAGCTCCTGCAGGACGTGGGGCTCGGCTATCTCCGTCTCGGGCAGCCCGCCACCACGCTGTCGGGCGGCGAGGCGCAGCGCCTGAAGATTGCCGCGGAGCTGGGGACTCGACAGACCTCGGATCATCTCTACGTGCTCGACGAGCCCACCACGGGCCTGCATCTCGACGACGTCAAGAAGCTGCTCGTCGTGCTCGGCCGCCTGGTCGACAGCGGCAACACGGTGCTCGTGGTCGAGCATCACCTGGACGTCATCAAGACCGCCGACTGGGTGGTGGACCTCGGCCCGGAGGGCGGCGAGGCGGGCGGGGCCATCGTCGCCGAGGGTACCCCCGAGCAGGTCGCGCAGATCGACGGGTCCTACACCGGCAAGTACCTGCGGGACGTGCTCCCCCGCCCCAACGGGCGCGGGACACGGACAGGATGAACTTCCACCACCTCCTGGAAGCCGTCGGCATCCTCGTCATCGGTCTGCTCTTCTACTCCTATACCCACGGGCGGCTGCGGGGCGAGCGGCCGCGGTCGCGGACGGCGCGCGCGGTGGTGCACGGACTCGCCTTCGGTGCCCTCACCGTCGCGACGATGGTCGCGCGCATCGAGATCGCGCCCGGCGTCTACATCGACGCCCGCCTCGTGCCGGTGGCCCTGATCGGCCTCTTCGAGGGCGCGCCCGCCGCCCTCATCGCCGCCGGCGCGGGCATCGTCTATCGCCTCGGCGGCTCCGGCACGCCCCCCGGCATCTTCTCGCTGACGGGGACGGCGGTCGTGGCGGTGCTCATCCGGAAGTGGGCGCGGCGCGACGGCGGCCTCCGGGCACGCCACGCGCTCGCCCTCGGCGGCGCCTCCTACGCGCTGACCGTGCTCTCCTTCGCCCTCATCGGCCGGCGCGGCCTCGAGCGATTCAGCGACGTGTGGCAGGCCTACTTTGTCACCTGCGTGGTGGGCCTCGGGGTCATGGCGCGGCTCTTCCATGCGGTCACCGAGCAGTTCCGGGTGAGCGCCGAGCGCGCCCGCTTCCGCGCCGTGCTGGACCAGGCCACCGACGCCATCCGCATCATCGACTGCGACACGCAGCGCATCGTAGACGCCAATCGCGCGGATTGCGCCATCGCGGGCCTCGCGCGCGAGGAGCTGGTGGGGCGTGACCGCCGGGAGTTCTGGCCGACCGAGCCCGAGGCGCGCCGGCTGCAAGAGGTCGCCTTCGCCGAGACGAGCGACACCGGCTTCGCCCAGACCCTCGGCTCTCCCTTCCGCACCCACGGGGGCGAGGTCGTGCTCGTGGACACCACCCGGCACGTGGTGCGGTTCCAGGAGCGCCGCTACGAGATCGTCATCTGGCGCGAGTCGCGGGAGCGCATGGCCGCGGAGGCGGCGGCCCGCGAGGCCTCCGAGCTGCGCGCGGCCACCCTGGTGGCCCGCGCCGCCGCGCACGAGATCAACAATCCCCTCGCCGTCATCTTCGGCTACCTGCAGCTGCTTGCGGGCCGGCTGCCTCCGGACAGCCGCGAGGCGATGTGGGGGGCGCAGATGATGGAAGCGGGCGCGCGCATCCGGGACGCGGTCGGCCGGCTGAACAGCGTGATCAGGGTCCACGCCACCACGCCGTCCGGCGACACCCCCGCGATGCTCGACTCGGTGAAGTCGAGCCGCCCCCCGCCGACCCCGCCGCGCCTTCGTCCGTTCCGCCCTCCCGTTGAGGCGGCCCCCGTACCGCGGCTGGGTCATCGTCGGCGGCGCCTTCGTCGTCCTCTTCCTCGCGTACGGCACCCAGTACGCGTTCGGCGTGTTCTTCGCCGCGCTGCTCGCCGAGTTCTCGTGGAGCCGCGCCAGCCTGTCGGGGGCGTTCTCCCTCTACGCGTTCGTCTACAGCGTCTTCGGCCTCGTCACCGGGCGCCTGACCGACCGCTGGGGGCCCCGGGCGGTGATCGCCGTCGGTGGGCTCCTGCTGGGCGCCGGCCTCGCCGGCATGAGCCTGGTGAGCGCCCTCTGGCAGCCCTACGTTCTCTACGGGACGGTGGCCGCCCTCGGCATGTCCACCGCCTACGTGCCGTGCAACGCCACCGTGGTCCGCTGGTTCGTGCGCCGGCGCGGGCTCGCGGTGGGGATCGCCTCGGCGGGCGGAAGCCTCGGCACCTTCGTGCTGCCGCCGGTGGCGCACTGGCTCGTGAGCGGGCTGGGCTGGCGGACGGCGTATCTCGTCTTCGGCGCCGCCCTCTTCGTCGCGCTCGGCGGCGTGGCGCTCGTCTTGCGGCGCGACCCCGAATCGCTCGGCCTTCACCCCGATGGCGCCGCGACGCCCGCGCCGGCGGGCGCGCTCGGCGGCTGGACGGTGCGCGAGGCGATGCGCGCGCGCCCGTTCTGGGTGCTCTTCGCCATTTACGGCCTCACGTGGATCCCCGTCTTCGTGCCCCTCGTCCACCTCGTGCCGCTAGCGCGCGACCTCGGCATCGACGCCTTGCGCGCGGCCACGCTCGTCTCCACCCTCGGGCTCGCCGCCGTCGCGGGCCGGCTCGCCATGGGGTGGCTGTCCGACCGCATCGGCCGGCGTGCCATCCTCGCGGGGGCACTCGCCGCCCAGGCGGTGTCGTTCGTCGCCCTTGGCCAAGCCGCTGCGCTGCCCGGGCTCGTCGCGGCCGCCCTCCTGTTCGGCTTCTCCTACGGCACTGTGTCCACCATCTTCCCCGCCATGGTCGCGGATTTCTTCGGACGCGCCCACGCCGGCGCACTCGTCGGGCTCCTCTTCGGCCTCGCCGCCCCCACCGCCGCGCTCGGTCCGGTGGGCGCGGGATGGATCTACGATCGCTTCGGTAGCTACGGCCTGGCGTGCTGGCTCAGCGCCGGCATCAACCTCGCGGCGCTCGCGCTGCTCGGGTGGGCGCGGGCCCCGCGTCCGCGGGCGCGTGCACAGTTGATTGACCGAGCGGCGGCGGCCCGCTAGACTGGCCCGGCCCGCCGCCGGACGGCGGCGCCAAGGAGGCGGCATGGCGGGACTCAAAGACCGGTACTGCATCGTCGGCGTGGGGGAGACGGAGTACAGCCGCCACTCGGGCCGCAGCACGCGGGCCATGGCGGTGGAAGCGATCCGCAAGGCCATGGACGACGCCGGGCTTTCCGGCGGCCAGGTGGACGGGATGATGTCGTATCAAGGGGGCGACTCCACCTTCGGCAACTGGGTGTCGGGCGACCTCGGCATGCGGCTGAACTTCTACATGGACGTCTTCGGCGGCGGCTCCTCCACCGAGGCCCTGATCGGGCTGGCCATCGGCGCGATCGAGGCCGGGATGTGCAACACGGTGGCGCTCTTCCGCTCCATGAACGGTTACTCCGACTTCCGCATCGGCGGCACCGGCGCCCGCGCCGCCCAGCCCGTGCGGGGGCTGGACCTCGCCCAGGTGCCCTTCGGGATGCGCAGCGCCGGCCAGAACTTCGCGCCGACCTTCATGCGGCACATGTACGAGTACGGCACCACCTCGGAGCAGGTCGCGGCGGTGCGCGTGGCCCACGGCAAGCACGCCTCCCAGAACCCGAAAGCCCTCATCAAGAACCGGGTCACGGTGGCCGACGTGGTCGGCTCGCGGTGGATCGTGAAGCCGCTGCATCTCCTGGACTGCTGCCTCGAGACCGACAACGCCACCGCCCTCATCGTCACCTCGGCGGAGCGGGCGCGTGATTGCCGCCGCAAGCCCGCCTACATCATGGGAGTGGCCGGCCGCGTCAACAAGCCGCGCACGGACTTCCACTGGGCGCACGGGCCGATCAGCCGGGTGGCGGGCTACTACGCCAAGGACATCGTCTTCGGCCAGGCCGGCATCGGCCCGGAGGACGTCGACGTCACCGGCTCCTACGACGCCTTCACCTTCACGACCATGCTCCAGCTGGAAGAGTACGGCTTCTGCAAGAAGGGCGAGGGCGGCGCCTACGTGTCCAGCGGCATCATCGAGCTGGGCGGCAAGCGCCCCAACAACACCTCCGGTGGCCACCTCAGCGAGGGATACACCCACGGCATGAGCATGGTGATCGAGAACGTGCGCCAGCTCCGCGGCACGGTGGACGACTACTGCCCCGGTGCCGCCGAGGGGAAGCACTCCTACGACTACGCGCCCGGGCGCTGCCGCCAGGTGAAGGACGCCCGCGTCACCATGAACCTCGGCTGGGCCATGCCTCCCACCGGCTCGGCCCTCATCCTCCACAACTGAGCGGGAGCGCGGGAATGGCCAACGTCGAGTATCGCGGCATGAATCTGGTGATCCCGGAGAACGACTCGGAGTGGCGCGAGCACTTCAAGCTGGCGCGGGAGCGCCATCAGCTGATGCTCCGCAAATGCGCGCAGTGCGGTCTCATGCGCTACCCGCCGAGCCACGGCTGCCCGTGGTGCCCGTCGCAGGCGTGGACGTGGCAGGCGCTGTCAGGGAGCGGCCACATCTACTCGTACGAGATGGTGCACCACGCCATCCAACCCGGCTTCAAGGACTGGACACCCTACGCGGTGGTCCTCGTGGAGCTCGACGAGCAGCGGGGCAAGCCTACCGCGGACGAGGGCCTGCGCGTGATCGCCAATCTGGTGACGGCGGACTTCCGCCCCGAGCCCGAAGCCAACGTGGCCATCGGCAAGCGCGTGCGCGTCGTCTTCAACGACCTCGCGGATGATTTTGCGCTGCCCCAGTTCGCGCTGACCGACGAGCCGCCGGTCGGCCGGGTCTGGCGCTTCCCCGGCTAGGCGGCATCCCCGGGGCCCCTCGTGGTCCAGGTTTTTCTCACCGTGGACAGCGAGGTCTGGCCCGCCAGCCCGGCCGCCTTCGCCGCTCCCGGCGCGCCGCTCGACCTCGAGCCCGCGATCGCCGCGTACTTCGACGGGCACACGCGCGCGGGCGACTACGGCGTGCCGTTCCAGCTCGCCCGGCTCCGCGAGCACGGCCTTCGCGCCACCTTCTTCGTGGAGCCCCTCTTCAGCCTCCTCGCGGGGCCGTCCGCCCTCGCGCGAATGGTCGGCCTCATCCGGGCGGCGGGCCAGGACGTGCAGGTCCATGCCCACACCGAGTGGCTCAGCCTGGTCGCGGAGGCGGGGCTGCCGCGCGCGGGGCACGCGCTGATGCGGCGCTATCCAGAGGCCGAGCAGGCCGCCATCATCGGCCGGGCCGCTGCCCTCCTGCGCGGGGCAGGTGCGACCGGGCTCCGGGCATTCCGCGCGGGCAGCTACGGGGCGGATCACGCGACCCTCCGGGCGCTCACCGCCTGCGGGATCCTGATAGACTCGAGCCTGAACGTGCCGTACCTCGGGGGCCCCTGCGACATCCGGACCGCCGAGCCGCCCCTTCAGCCCTTCGACGTGGGCGCCACCCTGGAGGTGCCCATCACCTATTTCCAGGATTGGCCGGGCCATCACCGCCCCCTCCAGCTCGGCGCCTGCTCGTCGTGGGAGATCGAGGCGGCGCTATGGGGCGCCGCGCGCGCGGGCTGGCGCACCGCCGTCCTCGTCTTTCACTCCGTCGAGCTCCTCCAGCGCGTCCCCGACATGGCGCGAACCGGGGTCACCCGCCCCGCGCGAATCGTGGTGCGCCGCTTCGAGCGGCTGTGCCGCTTCCTCGCGCGGCATCGCGAGGTCTTCGAGACCGCGACCCTCGGAGACGTCGCCGCGGAGCGCCTGCGGGGTCCGCAGCCCCGGGCGGGGCTGACCTCCCACGTGGGCCGCACGGCGTGGCGCTTCGCGGAGCAGATCGGCGCGCGATTCCTCTGAGACGGCCGACAGGACTCAGACCGGGCGCGGACGGCCTAGACCGAGCGCGCGGCCGCAGCGGCCCAGCAGGGCGCCGGCCGCCTGGCGAATCGCCTTGCCGAGAACGCCGGCGAGATCGGCGAGCGCGGGAAGCGGATCGCGCCAGATGAAGACGAAGTACCGCGTGCGCGGGCGCAGGAAATCCACGAGGTAGTCGCGCAGCTCGGCCCCCCGCGACAGGCGGAGGCGGCGATTCTGCACCGTGCTCGGGCTGAAGAGCACGGTGAGGAGCCGGCGCGTGTCCGGGATCACGAAGCGGCAGCGGAGCCCGGCCTGATAGGGCGCCGCGTCGGGCACGCGCCCCAGCCCGAGCACACTGTACGTGTACCAGCCGAAGGGGGCCCCCGCGTGATAGGCGAGCGGCTGGCTGCCCCAGAAGCGGCCGTTGACCTCCATGAAGGCCGAGCGCCCCGTCGCGGGGTCGTGGCGATACTCCACCATCGCCGCGCCTTCCCAGTCCAGGCCGCGCAGCAGCGCGACCGACCGCTCGAAGAGGGCGCCGTGCTCGCTCAGGGGCACGCTGACCGCCGCGGTGGCGGTGCCTCCCTCGGGGGGCCATTCGCGCAGGCGGCGGTGCTGGAAGCGCAGCAGCGCCACCCCGCGATGCATGAACACCATATGGCCGATGCCGTGGCCGGGGCAGAAGGCCTGCACGAGGGGGAAGCGGCCGACCCGCGCGTAGCGGCCGAGGGCGCGCCGCAGTTCCGCGCCGTCGTAGCAGTACTCGGCCTTGTGCACGGGCAGGCCCGCCGCCCGCAGGAGCGGGCCCACCACGACCGGATCACCCCACTTGAGGATGACGGGATAGCGGACGGCCGCGGCGACGCCGTCGATCTCCTCCGCCCGCGCGGGTTCCCAGGTCTCGGGCACCTCGATGCCCGCCCGCGCGGCCGCCGCACAGGCCACCGCCTTGTCGAGCACCCGCGCCATGCGCCCGGCGTCGGGGAGGAGCAGGCGAAGGGGGGCGAGGGCCTCGCGCTCGCGGTTCAGCCAGAGAATGTCGCGCTCCGACACCGTCATCAGGAAGCGCGCGTGGTGGTGGGCGGCGATCTCGCGAATGAGGGACAGCGTATCCGCCTCGCCGGGGGGCGCCACCCAGCCGCGCCGGAGATAGCGCGAGCGAAGGCCCACGCCGTCGCGGCCGCGCGCGATCCCGTAGACGGCGACGCCGCGCTCGCCGAGCTCGCGCACGATGGTGAGCCCGATGGGCGTGTCGATGCCGAGGAGCAGGACCGGCGGGGTCCCCAGCTCCCCCGCCCACATCAGCCTCCCTCGATGGTCCGGCTGAGAGCTCGACGAATCACCCGCGGCAGTTTGATCCCGCGGCCGCGGAGCCAGCGGTTCGTCGCGTGGGCCGCGTCCATCGCGTGAATGCGGGCGCGCGCGTACGCGCGCGGCAGGGCCCCCGCGTCCCGCATTCGCCGCTCACCGTCGTAGAAATCCACGCGCCCGTCCGCGAGCGCCCCCAGCACGAAGTCCGCGGTGAGCGGACCCGGCTCGGTGAGGCGCATGTGGATGGGGGCGAGCTGATCGGGCTGGTGAAAGTCCATGCCGACCACCGGCACCACCTGCGGCCGCGACCGCTGGACCTGCCGGAGGAGGCGCTCGCTCTGGGGCCGGAAGTAGAAGCGGCCGTCGTGCTTGGTGTTCAGGATCTCGACGGCATCGCACTGCTGGACCACCCAGTCGGGGTAGCGGTAACCGGCCTTGATGGGATGCGACAGCACGCACAGGCGCGCGCGGGGACGCAGGGAATCGAAGATGCTGCGGTTGTCGCGGAAGTCCACGGTGGCCGGCGCGAGGCCCAGGAAGTAGATGGTGAAGCAATCCATCTCGATGCCGGGGATAAACAGGAAGTCCCCGTCCGAGTGCGCGCGACAATCCGCGATGATGGCGTCGATGTCGGCCTGGACGAGCTCCTCGATGTGCTCGGTCATGCAAGCGAAGTCGAGACCGGCCCGCCGGAACGTAGCGCGCAGCTCCCCATAGCTCAGCGTCCCATCGAACGAGCGCGTGGAGTGCGCGTGCGCGAGCCCGCGGAGCCGTCGCGTGTCGCTCACCCTCGTGCCCCGCGGGTCAGCCGCGCGTCAGGCGCGCGACGATGGCGTCGAAGGCCTTGTCGGCGAGGGCTCGCACCTCGTCGCGGGTCAGCGGCTGGATGGGATGCGGCACCATCACCGTCTGGTAGTCGTCGGCGCCGAGCGCGGCGGCCTGGGCGCGCGCGGCCCGCTGGAACTCCGTCGAGATGACGGTGGCGGTGGGGATCCCGTTGTCCTCGAAGAACACGCCGTCGTGCACACTGCACGTTGTGCAGGACCCTCAGTCGGCGAGCCCCTCGACGAGCACCTCCGTCTCCTTGAGGATACGCACGCGCAGGTCCTCGGGAGCGGGGCGCGCGAAGGTGGGCTTCTTCACGCGGATGATGGCCTTGGGCTGATGGCGCTCGCGCAGCAGCTCCTCCACGCGGTCGAGGAGGTGGTCGCCCTTGGCCTTTGAGATGTCGAGGAGAGTGATCACCCGGCCCTCCAGGCTCGGCGGGCGCGGGGCGACCCGGCGCGGCACCGCCACCGAGTCCGTCGGGTCCAGATATTCGTCGCTCATCGCGTCCTCCTCCGCGCCCCTAGTCGACCTCGATCCGCTTCGTTACCATGCGCGACATCTTGGGGAATGTCCAGCCCGCGATCACCGCGGTGAAGCGGCCGGCGGTGCCTCCCGCCACCATCAGCTTGAGGTTCGCCGGCTCGCGGAACTTGGCGATCAGCGTCGTGTCGGCGCGCGGATCGGGAAACTTGGCGAGGACGTGGGCAGGCAGCCCCTCGCCGCCGTCCACGCCGGGCACCAGCTCGCGCACCGGCTTGCGCAGGCGCTCCCAGAGATGGGCCCGCACCCGGGGCCGGTCCCAGCCGTCGCCGGCGAGCAGCCGCGCGTGCTCGGGGGAGAGCGCCAGAAGCGTGTCGCCGTGGTGGGTGGACTTGTGGTGCGAGATCACCGCCAGCGACCGGGCGATGGTGACGAGGAGGTCCTCACCGCTCCGGCTCAGGTGGTCGTAGACCGTCTGCGGCGCCGCGCCCGCGAAGGCGGACACGGTGCTCTCGCCGGGAGCGAATCCCTGCTCCACCGACAGCGGCGGCCAGGGGCTTTCCTCCTCGTTTTCGGCGATGCAGTAGGTGAAGTAGCCGGGATGGGCGAAGGTGGACATGGCGATGCCGCCGGCGACGGCGCCGCCGAGGTTGCGGACGATGAGGCGGAGCGCGCGACCGATGGTGGCGCTGGCGCGGTGACCGGGGCCGAAGACCCCCGCCCCGGCGTTGATGTCGAGACGCTTGCGCACGGGTCCGTTCACGATGAAGAGGGGCGCGACGCTGTTGGTGGTGGCTGACACTCCCTGCAGGTCGAACGCCTCGTCACACATCGCCTCCACCCCGGCGATCACCACCGGCAGGTACTCGGGGCGGCAGCCTGCCATGACCGCGTTGATCGCAATCTTCTCCACGGTGGCGCGCCCGAAGTTGGGGGGAATGAGCGCGACGAGCGTGTCGGCCGGACGGCCCGCGGCGGCGACCATGGCGGCGACCCGCTCCCGGGTGGGCGGGACGACGGGCAGCCCGTCGGTCACGCCGCGCGCGAAAAGCGCTTCGAAAGGGTCGCCGGAGGGGTCCACCGCGCCGCTATGGTCTCACGACCGGCAGGCGCGGAAGCTCGCGTAGTCGCCGGCGGCGCGGCTCTTGGTGTCGTCGGCGTCGGTGAGGACGGCGATCCCGGCCGGCTTGGGCACCTCCGACTCCTTGAAGCGGGCGCGGTACTCCTCGGCGACGTTGACGCGGTCCTCCACCCACTCGCCCCGCGGCGCGTCGCCGCTTCGAAGCACCTTGACCTGGGTGAGGCCCGCGCTCGAGGTCAGCGCCGTGCCCCGCGCCACCACCGCGCTCCAGACGTACTTGAGCGACTTCAGCGACACCGACGAGTGGGGCCAGACCGCGTAAACCGCCAGCGCGCTGTCGTTGGTCTTGCTCTGCCGCTCGTCCGCCCCGCGGGGATGCTCCTTGAGCCGCCAGGCCCAGGCGAGCACCGGATAGGCCGCGATATCCCACGGCTGCTCGCGCGCGGCCTGGACGCCGATGCCCTCGGACATGGCGGCGAGGAAGCGGCGGCCGCCTTCGTCGCGCACCGCGTAGACGGGCCGCCCCGAGTCCTTCCGGGGCTTCCAGTCCGCGGGGAACTGGCCAACCGCGGCACGCGAGAAGTCCTCCAGCACGATGCAGTCGGCGGCGGGCGTCCCGGTGGGGAGGGTGAGAACGGCGAGGATCGCGAGGGCCAGCCACCGCATGCCTACAGCATGCCCCGCTAACGCCCGCGGCGCCACCACTGGTGGACGAGCTGGTCCACCACCTGGACGAGCTGCGTCACCGTCCGGCATTCCTTCACGATGTCGCAGGAGGGCACGTAGAGCGGCATCACGCTATCGCCGATGCCCCAGCCCCACTGCCCCTCCGGATTGAGCCAGATGATGCCCTTGACCCGCTCGCGAATGAGGCGGATGGCCCAGGCCTGCGGGTCGTTGTAGTTGTTGCGGGCGTCGCCGAGGACGAGCACGGTGGTCTTCCGGTCCAGGGAATCGAGCTCCGTCCGGACGAACCGGTTGAAGGCATAGCCGAAGTCGGAGCGGCAATGGTAGTCCACCGGCGAGCCCTTGAGCGCCCACTCGATGGCCCGGTCCACCGGATAGGTGCTAAAGGCCTGGGTGACCTCGGCGATCTCGGACACGAAGACATACGAGCGCACGCGCGAGAAGCACTCCTGCAGGCTCCAGACGAGCTGGAGCATGAAGCGCGAGGCGTTCCGCACCGAGTCCGAGACGTCGCAGAGGGTGACGAGCTTCGGCTTCTCACGGTGCCGGCGGCGGAAGCGCACCTCCATGGGGATGCCGCCGTATTGCAAGCTCTGTCTAATGGTCCGGCGCGAGTCGAGCCGGCCCTTCTCCTCCTGGCGCTGCCGGAGGGCAAGCGCGTCCTTGATCTTGCGGGCGAGGCGGGCGACCACCGCCTTCATCTGGGCCACCTCGTCGGGCGAGAGCGCGAAGAGCGGCTTGTCGGCGAGGACTTCGCGCGTGAGCTTTTCCCCCTCGCGGAAGGCGCGGCGCTCCAGCTCGCGCTCCACGTGCTGGCGGATCATGCGCCGGAAGGCCTCCAGGCGCAGGTCGAGATAGTTGCGGATGCGTGCGAGTTGGCCGGGATCGAGGCCCCGGGCTTCCAGCATCTGCATGATCCGCGAGAGATCGCGCTCGATGGCCTCCCAGTCGAACTTGTCGTAGATGCGGCGCGAGAAGTAGCCGATCTGCAGGAAGTACATCAGGCGCTCGAGTCCCGCGCCCTGCCCCTGCCCGCGGATGGCCATCTCCATCTCGGCGCCCTCACCCTGGAGCATCAGCTCAGTCATGTCGTCCAGCTCGAGCCCCTCCTGAGCCATGAGCTTGTCGAGCATCTCGCGCATCTTCGGATCCTCGGGCCCGAGCGCCTTCTTGAGACCGGTGCCGAGCGCCTGGAGGTCGAGGAAGTAGAGGTCGAAGATCCGGTCGAAGGTCGGGAGGTCGCGCGCCTCCTTCACCAGGGTGGCGGCGAGGGCGGACTTGAACGTCTCCCGCGTCTCCACGCCGATCTCGGTGGAGGCCGACAGGGCGTCGAGCGCCTCGCTGGTCGAGATGCGCAGCTCGGCGCGCCGCAGGTCGCTGATGAACTCGAGAATTCGCTGGTCCAATTAGGTCGCCTTGCTTCGACTCTTCACCGGGTTGAGGTTTGGCCTCTTCGCCCCCATGGGGCTCATCGGGGCGGCGTCTCGGGCGTGAGCACTCGCGCGCTGGGGCTCATCGGGGCGGCGGGTCGGGCGGCTCATCGCGAGAAGGTGACCCAGGAGGACTTGAAAACGTCCTCGTTGCCGTCGCGGGTGATGGGGTGGAGACGGCCGTCCTCGAGCCGCAGCAGGCCGTGGAAGGAGCCGCGGCACACGAAGTGGGTCTGCTTGAGCTTCCACCCCAGCGCGCCCGCGGGCGTCTCCTCGTCCAGCTCGACGGCGCGCGTCACGTCCGGCACGTCGCCGACGAGGTGCAGCACCCGCACCGGTCCCTCCGCGCAGCGAAGACCGAGCACTACCTTGTAGGCCAGCCCCGGACGGAACGTCTCCACCGTCATCTCGCCTGGGTGCACGAGATGGGGCACCGCGTCCGGCATCACCCGGCTGTAGAAGTCGCGCGGGGTGGGATGCACGTAGTAGAAGTGCCAGCGGCCCGCCGCCGAGATCCACAGCTTGATGTATTCGCCGAGCGCCCCGGAGATGCACCGCCCCCCCTCGATGAAGACGGGCCCCGAGGGGCCGAGCTCGGGCAGGCGGATCCGGGGCGAGGGAAACCATACCTCCCGGAACTCGGTCAGGCTCGCCCAGTCCAATTAGCTCGCGCTCCTGTCGACTTTCACGGCCGGCGCTTTGGCCTCTTCGCCCCTGCGGGGCTCATCGGGGCGTCGTCTCGTCCGCACCCTACGGGGCTCATCGGGGCGTCGTCTCGTCCCTCGCTACTTGGCGGGGACTTCGGCGAGCACCTTGTCGAGGGCGCCCCGCACCCGCTCGAGGTCCTTCTCGTGCTTCACGAGCATGGTGAGGGTGGACTCCACGAGCTCGCGGTCGAGCGCGTCCGCGTTCAGGATCACCAGCGAGCGCGCCCAGTCGAGACTCTCCGACACCGAGGGCGCCTTGCGCAGCTCGAGCCCGCGGATCTTGTTCACCACGCCCACCACCGCCTGGGCGAGGCGCTCGGGAAGCTCCGGGACCTTGAGGCGGATGATGGCGAGCTCCTCGTCCGGCGGCGGGAAGTCGATGAAGAGGTGCAGGCACCGGCGCTTCAGGCCGTCGGAGAGCTCCCGCGCGTTGTTCGACGTGAGGACCACCAGGGGAATGTTCGTGGCCTTGATGGTCCCGAGCTCGGGCACCGAGACCTGGAAGTCCGACAGCACCTCGAGAAGGAAGGCCTCGAACTCGGGCTCGGCCTTGTCGATCTCGTCCACCAGCAGCACCACCGGGTCCGGGGACTCGATGGCCTGCAGGAGCGGCCGGGGTGCCAGGAACCGGTGGGAAAAGAAGGCATCATCCTGACCCGAGATCTTGGCCACCGCGTCCGGGAGCGACGGGGCGTCGGCAATCAGCTCGCCGATGCGATCCCGCAGGAGCTGCGTGTAGAGCAGCTGCTTCGCGTACTTCCACTCGTAGAGCGCCTTGCCCTCGTCGAGGCCCTCGTAGCACTGGAGCCGGATGAGCCGCCGCCCGGCGATGTCGGCCAGCGTCTTCGCCAGCTCGGTCTTGCCCACGCCCGCGGGCCCCTCGATGAGGACGGGACGCCCCATGCGCGCGGCGAGGAAGACCACGGTCGAGATGCGACGGTTGGCGATGTAGCCCGCGCTCTTGAAGCGCTGCTGGACCTCCTCCACGGACTGGAACATGGCGGCTCCTTGGAATGAATTGGCGTTCATCCTAGCATCCGACCGCGCGTTTGGCGAGCGGCGCGGGCGATGGGAGACTGAGCCGAGCCTCCCCGTGCCCGCTGACGATCCCGAACGCGCGCCGGTATCACCGTCTCCGGCTCGGCGTGCGCCTGCTCGACCTCGCGCTGACCGTCGGCTACCTGGTCGCGCTGCTTGCGTCGGCGGCCGCCGGCCGCGTCGCTCTCGGCGCCGCGGCCTGGACACCGCGCCCCTGGCTGCAGCTCGCCCTGACGCTGGCCATCCTCGCCATCGGATGGCGCCTGCTGAGCCTGCCCCTCGCCTGGGTCGGCTCATACTGGCTGCCCCGGCGCTTCGGCTTGCTCCATCAGTCGCTCGGCCGCTGGGCGTGGGATGCCGTCAAGGCGGCTGCGATCGGCGCGGTCCTCGCCCTGGCGGCCGCGGAGCTGACGTACGTGCTGCTGCGCTTGACGCCGTGGTGGTGGCTCCTGAGCGCGCTCGCGTTCTTCGTCGCCTCGGTGCTTCTCACGCTGATCGCTCCCATCTGGCTCGTCCCGCTCTTCTATCGGCTGACGCCCCTCGTGGACGAGCCGTTGCGGGCGCGTCTCGTCGCGCTCGCCGCGCGCGCGGGCGTGCCCGTGCTCGGTGTCTGGGTCGGCGATCAGTCCCGCAAGAGCCGCCCGGTCAACGCGGCGGTGACCGGGCTCGGCCGCACGCGGCGGATCATCCTGTTCGACACCCTGCTTCGCGAGCTGACCGCGGACGAGATCGAAGCGGTGCTGGCTCACGAGCTCGCCCATCACGCCCATGCCGACATCTGGCGGGGGCTGGCCGTGCATGGCGTGGTGACGCTCGCCACCTTGTGGCTGGCGGATCGCGCGCTGGCGGCCGGCGTGGCCGCGCTCGGCCTATCCGGGCAGGCCGACCTCGCGGGGCTCCCCCTCCTGGGGCTCATCTTGCTGGGCGCCGGCCTGCTCGCGATGCCCTTGACCAACGGCTGGTCTCGCCGCGTCGAGCGAGAGGCCGACGACTTCGCGGTGCGGGTGCTCGGCGGCGCCGAGGCCTTCGTGAACGCGATGGAGAAGCTGGCCCGGCTGAACCTCGCCGAGCGGTATCCCCATCCGCTCGAGGAGGCCCTGCTCTACTCCCACCCTGCGATCGGCCGTCGGGTAGCCCGGGCACGGGCGCTCGCGGCAGGGTCGCCGGGGTGACAGTGTACCGTGCAACTCGTTCTTACCCCGACGGAGGCCCGCGAAGGCCGACCAAATATCTACATCTTATCACACAGTTATATTGAGCCGACCGTGGCATTCCTCTTGCTGAACGCTTAGCGTCAGAGGCTTCGGTGATGCCCATCAACGAGACTCCCATCGCGGATACGCCCCCCCGGCCAGGGGCCGTCTCGTCCGTGGTCCGGCACATTCGCATCCTCCAGATGGTCGGAGAGGCGGTGAGCCGCTCGCTGGACCTGGAAGAGGTGCTGGATCGCTCGCTCGACGCCCTGATCCAGGTGACCGGTCACGAGATCTCGAGCCTGCACCTCGTCTCGCCCGACGGCGAGCGGCTGCTGCTCCGGGGCGAGCGCGGGATGTCGCCGCGGCTGCGCGAGGTCAACCTCGTCCTGCCCATGGGCGTGGGGCTGGTCGGCAGCGTGGCGCGCTCCGGTCAGGCACGCCGCGTGGACGACGTCGCACGCGCCCGCGATCTCCTGCCCGCCGCGCGGGAAGCGGTGGCGGCGGACGGTATCCGCGCCTTCGTCTGCGTGCCGATCCGCGCCCGGCAGCGCCTGCTCGGCACGCTGTCGCTGGGGCGGCAGACAGGCAGCCGCTTCACCGACCCCGAGCTGTCGCTGCTGGAGTGCGTGGCCGACCAGATCGGGCTCGCCCTCGACAACGCGCGCCTCTACTCGGAGACCCGGCATCAGCTCACCGAGCTCGAGCGCGCGCGGACGGCGGCGGTGCGGGCGGAGCGCCTGTCCGCCATCGACGGGCTCGCCGCCGGAGTCGCCCACGAGATCAACAACCCCCTCACCATCATCCTGGGGCAGATCCACGTGATGCTGCAGGGCGATCCGGACGAGGAGCTGCAAACTCAGCTCCACGTGATCGACGGCGCCGCCCGGCGCGCCGCGAAGATCGTGAAGGACCTGCGCTCGTTCGCCGAGCCCGCGCCCGCCCAGCGGGCGCCCGTCTCCCTCGCCGCGCTCATCCGTCAGGTGCTGGACGCCAACGCCTCCCGGCTGCGGGCCGATCACGTGGAGTGGCAGACCGCGCTCGAGGAGGTGCCCACGATCTGGGCGGACGGCGCCCAGCTCGGCCAGGTGCTGCAGAGCCTCGTCGACAACGCGCGCTTCGCCATGGCGGCGGCTCACGTGGGCGGCATGCTGACCATCCGCCTCATGCCCGTGTCCTCGGGCGTGCGCATCGAGGTCTCCGACGACGGGCCCGGCATCATGCCGAACCACCTGCCGCGGATCTTCAACCCGTTCTTCACGACCAAGGGGCCGGATCAGGGGCGCGGGCTCGGGCTCGCGGTGGCCCACGGCATCATCAAGGAGCATGGCGGCCGCCTGTGGGCGGAGAACGCCGAGTCGGGCGGCGCCGTGCTCGTGATCGAGCTCCCCATCAGCCTGCGTCGCGCCGAGCGCCCCCCCGCCGCCTAGCCCGCTTCCCGTGTGGTACGCTGTTGCGCCATGCGGCTTCCGGCGCGCCCATTCGTTTTGCTCCTCGTCCTCGCGGCGCTCCTCGGCGGCTGCACCAGCGCGTCGGGCGGCGGCAGCAGCGGCAGCGTGCGGTGCCTGGACCGCGGCGCCTCCGGCGGCCACGGCGCCCACGGCTCCTCCGAGGAGCCCGATCGTCCCCTGCTCTTCTTCTTCTGCGTACAGTCTCCCTGACCCTGCGGAGGTCACCATGAGCGATGCCAAGGACTCCATCATCCAGGCCGTCGACCGTCTCGGCGACGAGCTCGAGACTCTGTCTCGCCGTATCCACGACCATCCCGAGCTGGGCTACCAGGAGACGCAGGCCGCGGACTGGCTCACCGAGTTCCTCGCCGGCAAGGGCTTCAAGGTCGAGCAGGGCGTGGGCGGCGTCGAGACCGCCTTCCGCGCCACCATCGAGACCGGCGAGGGCCCGACCATCGCCATCATGTGCGAGTACGACGCGCTGCCCGGCATCGGGCACGCGTGCGGGCACAACGTGATCGCCGCCTCCGGCGCGGGTGCCGGCGCCGCCCTCGCCGTCGCGAAGAGCGTGCTGCCCAAGGGACGTATCCAGGTCATCGGCACCCCGGCCGAGGAGGGCGGCGGCGGGAAGTGCCGGCTCATCAAGGCGGGCGTCTTCAAGGACGTGGACTGCGCCATGATGATCCACGGGTTCGATCGGACCATCCTGCACCAGGACCTCCTGGGCATCGTGCGCGGCAGCTTCGAGTTCTCGGGCAAGGCCTCTCACGCCTCCGCCGATCCGTGGGAGGGCGTGAACGCTCTCGACGCGGTGATCGCCACCTTCAACGCGGTCTCCATGATGCGCCAGCAGGTGCGGCCGGACTGCCGCATCCACGGCATCATCACCAACGGCGGGGCCGCCGCCAACATCATCCCCGAGTACGCGTCCGCGGTGTTCTACGTGCGCGCGCCGCGCATCGACGTGATGTGGGACCTCTACAAGCGCGTGCAGGCCTGCGCGGAGGGCGCGGCCCGTGCCACCGGCTGCACGCTCAAGGCCACGCAGTACTCGGACAACGTCTACGAGCCCCTCAAGCGCAACCAGACGCTCCTCGATCTCTTCGCCGCCAACATGAAGACGGCGGGGCTCGAGGAAGGCCCGCCCGTGCTCGACCGCCTCGGCTCCTCCGACGTCGGCAATGTGAGCCAGGTGCTCCCCACCATCCAGCCCATGGTCGGCATCGCGCCGCTCGGCACCGCCATCCACACCCGCGAGTTCGAGGCCGCCGCGGTGCAGCCGCTCGCCCGTGCGGGCCTGCTCGCCGCCGCCAAGACCATGGCCCTCACCACCTTCGACCTCCTCGCCGATCCCGCGCGCGTGCGGGCCGCCAAGGAGGAATTCGCGCGGAACCCCTAGCCATGACCGCGAATCCGACGCTCGATGCTGCGAAGACCAAGGTGGTGGAAGCCGTGGACCGGCTCGCCGGCGAGCTGGAGCAGCTGAGTCTGCAGATCCACGCCAACCCGGAGCTCTGCTTCAAGGAGGAGAAGGCCTCGGCGTGGCTGGGGCAGTTCCTCGGCAAGCACGGAGCGCAGGTGGAGCAGGGCGTGGGCGGGCTGCCCACGGCGTTCCGCGCCACCATTCCCGGCCAGGGCCCCGGGCCGACCGTGGCGATTCTCGCCGAGTACGACGCGCTGCCCGGCATCGGCCACGCGTGCGGCCACAACATCATCGCGACGTCGGGGGCGGGCGCGGGAGCGGCGCTGGCCCTGGCCCTCAAAACCCTGCCTTTCGCCGGGCGCATCCAGGTGATCGGCACGCCCGCCGAGGAGGGCGGCGCGGGCAAGGTCCGGCTCATGGAGGCCGGCGTCTTCAAGGACGTGGACGCCGCCATGATGATCCATGGGCGGCCGGGCACCCAGGTGTGGCGGCCCTCGCTCGGCATCATCAAGGTGAAGGTGGAGTTCTTCGGCAAGGCCGCGCATGCCTCCTCGTGGCCGTGGCGCGGCGTCAACGCGCTGAACGCGATGATTCAGCTGTTCGTTTCGCTGGACCAGATGCGCCAGCAGGTGAAGACCGACGCGCGCATCCACGGCGTGATCACCAAGGGCGGCGACCAGGCCAACATCATCCCCGAGCACACCGCCGCCGAGTTCTACCTGCGCGCGCCCACGCGGGACTATTGCAAGGAGCTCCTGCGCCGCTTCGAGGCCGCGGCCGAGGGCGCCGCCACCGCCACTGGCTGCACCGTCACGGTGAGCCCGGACGCGATCATCCACGATCCGCTGAAGCCGAACGTCACCATGGCGGCGCTCTTCAAGAAGAACCTCGAGCGGATCGACTTCCCGGAGGACCCGGACGACGGGCAGGCGGGCTATGGCTCCACCGACTGCGGCAACGTGAGCCAGGCGCTGCCCACCATCCATCCCTACATCCGGATCAGCCCCGACGGCATCCCCGGCCACTCGCGCGAGTTCGCGGAGTGGGCGAAATCGCCGATCGCCCACACGGGAATGGTGGCGGCGGCCAAGACGCTCGCGTTGACGGCCCTGGATCTCCTCGCCGAGCCGGGCGAGCTGCGGAAGGCCAAGGAGGAGTTCGCGAAGACGGGCGGCTAGCGCGGACCGGCGTGGCGCCTATGCCCGGGCCCGCGCGGCGGCCAGGAGCTTCTTCACCTGGCTGATGTGATCGAGCGTGTGCAGGCGGAACGCGAACACCGCGTAGGCCTTCCACGCGACCTCCTCCACCCAGTGAAGGGGCGCCTGGCGGCCGTCGGGCTCGCGCACGTTGATCACCGCGATCACGGGCGCGCGCGCGTCGGTGGGCGCGTCGCGCGCGCCGTCGAGCACGCGCAGGACCTCGGCGTGCTGGGCGATGAGGGCGCCCCGGAGGCCTTCCCACGGCGTGACGAGGGGATCGGCGGACTGGAGCCCAGCCGGGATGGGGGGGCCGGCGGGACGGCGCCCGGCGAGCAGATCGCGCAGCTCGCCCACGCTCGGCGCGTGGGTGAGCAGCAGATGGTCCACGACCTCGTGGACGCACCACTCCCCGGCCCACGGCCGGTCGGCCGCCCGCGCCGCGGACACCGGCGCCAGCAGCGCCTCCATGGCGGCGAAGCTCGCGCCCACGCGGTCCGCGGACCGCGCGGCAGCGGCAGCCGCATCGCCCTTGTCCCGCAGTACTCGCGCAGGCGGATCTGCTCCTCGCGCTCGCGTCATCGGCGTTCTCCCCGTCGCGTAGATAAGCCCAGAGCACGTCCTCGCACAGGCGCTCGGCCCGGCGCGCGCGACAGCGCCCGCCGGTCGAAGGTGTGCTGGAGCGAGAGCCCATCGAGGACCGCCAGCACCACCGCCGCCGCCTCCTCGGGGGCGACGCGGCGAAGCCGGCCCTCCGCGCACGCCCCGTCGGATCGCGGACGCGATCAGGCGCCGCGAGCGCGTGTACGCGCGCGCGTTCAGGGCGGCGAGGGCGCGGTCGTGCAGGCTCTCGCCCCAGAGCTCGATGAACACGGTCCAGAACTCGCGGTCGCGCGCGGCGACCTCCAGGCACGCGCGCACGAGGGCGCGAAGGCGGCCCCGCGCCCCGCGCGCGCCGCGGGCCTCCGCGGCTACCCGGCGGTCGAGATCGGCGCTCACGCGCAGGGCGGCGGCGGCGAGGATCGCGCGCTTGTCCGTGAAGTAGTAGTGGAGGATGCCCTGGCTCAGGCCGGCCTCCGGGCCACGCGCTTCATGGTAAGGCCCGCGTAGCCGTCCTGGGCCAGGCAGTGAATCGTCGCGCGGACGATCTGCTCGCGCCGGAGGGACGCCACGCCGACCCTGGGGCTCATGCCCCAGGGTCTACGCGGTTTTTATTGGTCGGTCAACCAGTTAATTACGCTCAACTCCCCGCGGCCTTCGTGGCGGCGGCGAGGGCGGCATCGTAGTTCGGCTCCTGAGTGATGTCCTTCACGTATTCGGCGTGGGCGACCTTGCCGTCCTTCCCCACCACGAACACCGCGCGGGCGCTGAGCCCGGCGAGCGGGCCGTCCTTCACGAGGGTGCCGTAGGCGGGGGCGAAGGCCCGCTCGCGGAAGTCCGACAGCGTCTTCACCGCGGTGGCCCCCGCCGCGCCGCACCAGCGCTTCTGGGCGAACGGCAGATCCATGCTGATCGTCCACACCTCCACGCCGCCGGGGAGCTTGCCCGCCTCGGTGTTGAACCGGCGCGTCTCGGTGTCGCAGACGGGCGTGTCGAGCGACGGCACCGCGCTCAGGATGAGCACCTTGCCCTTGGCGTCCGCGAGCTTCACCGCGGCCAGCGAGGTGTCCACGGCGGTGAAGTCGGGCGCGGCCTGCCCGAGCTTGATCTCGGGTCCGACGAGGGTGACGGGGTTACCCCGAAGGGTGACGGCGTTGGCTCTGGTCTCGGCCATGGCATGACCTCCTGGGAATGGGAACGTGTTCGTTCAGGGCGCGGAGCGGCGGCGCGCCTCTGACGCGCGCTCGGCGGCGAGCCGGCCCGTCTCGCCATCCGAAGGATCCACGTATCGCATCGCGGCGGCGAGGGCGCCGTGCCCGGCCTGCTCGGCGATGAGCCGGTGCATGGCCTGGCAGATGCGGCGATAGGCCGGGTGCCCTTGGGGCGCGGTGCGGAGCTCGAGCATGTGCATGGCCTCGCGGGCGTTGAGCTCCATGTAGTACCGCACGCGATGGGCCATCGAGCACGGCATAGGGCGCCGCTGCGCCGAGCCCCGCCTCGACCAGCATGGCGTGGAGCGCCGCCGACTGTTCCATTACCCGCGTCCAGTCGGCGAGGGCGCCCACCTCGGCGATCTCATCGCCCGCCGCCCAGCCGTGGCGCGGCGACAGGGTCTGCCACTCGATCGTGAGAAGCCGGTGGCGCTGGAGATCGCGGAAGGCGCCGTAGTCGCCCAGCACGTCGAAGCGGTACACGGTGCGCTCGAACGCACGCCCGGGCTTGTGGCGGCGGTTCGCGCGCTCGCCCACGTAGGCGTCGAGCACGCGCCGCCGCTCCTCCGGCCCCAGCTTGCGAGCCAGGCCGAGCAGCTGATCGTCGGGTAGGTCGGAGACGGCGTAGAGCGCCGCCGCCACCACCTTCACCTCCCCGTCGAGGTCCCAGTCGGTCAGCGTGACCTCGGCGCGCGGCTCCGGCTCCACTCCGCCGAGCAGCGATTCGCGCGACCGTCGCGGGTGGCGGCGACGGTGTCGGCCAGATAGCGCCCCCACACTCCGCCGCGCTCCGGGCGGTCGAGCCGGGCGAGGAAGGCAGGGATCACCTTGCGCAGCTCGGCCAGCATGAGCTCCGCGTAGTCGCGCGCCTCGCGCAGCGGATGGGCGCGCATGCGGAGGAGGAGCGCCTCGTATCCCTGGGCGGTGCCGAATATCCCCACGTTGGACCGCGTGGCCGCGGGCAAGAGCCCCCGCAGGCTGTCGAGGGCCTTGGCGCGCACCGTCATCTTCCACGGCCCCTCGGGCTGGCCCGCCTCGCGCGCGACGCGCGCCGCCCAGTGATCGTGGAGCGCCGGGATCCAGCGCGCGTAGGTCTCGAAGGCGCGATCGAGCGTCTCGATGTAGCGCGCGCGGAGCGGGTGGCCCTCGAGCTCCGCGGGCACGTGGTATTTCCACCGGCCGTCCGGCCGGTCCGTGTACGGCACGTAGCGCGTGGACTGCTCGAGATAGGCCATGAGCCGGCCCCACTCGAGCACCTTGGTGAGGAGGTTGGAGGCGCCCTCGCACGCCAGGTGCACACCGCCGAGCTGGGCCACCGAGTCGTCGCCATAGTCCGACAGTACCCGGTCGTAGAGGGCATCCGCGCGCGTGGTACCGATGGCGGCGGCGGATGGGCCGCGGCGCCGTGCCCTCGCGGAACTCGTCGAGGAACAGCCGCCGGAGCGACTTGGCTGAGCGCGAGTAGCGTGCGAACAGCGCGCCCTTCACCACCTCGGGAAGATTCACGAGCGCGAAGACGGGGCCGTCGAGGTTGGTGAAGTGGGGGCGAGGGCAGCGCGCTCCTCGGCGGTGAAGGTTTCCACGGCGGTCATCGTAGCACGCAGGTGGAGGCCGCGGAGCGGCGGGGCCCCCGCGAGGGATCCCCACCGCTCCGCGACGAGAGCGTCAGGCCAGCGCCACCGAGTTGCCGGGAGAGCCCGTGGCGCCATTGAGGCGCAGCGGATTGAACGAACAGGCGAACTCGTAGACCCGGTCCTTGGCGAGCGGTTCCAGATTCAGGTTCTCGTTGATGTAGATCCCGTTCATGGTGAGCCAGATCGAGTGGCACTCGAACGGGCGTTTCGAGTCCTCTCCCGGCACCGCCTCGACCGGCCAGGTGTCGGCGCCGACAACCATGATCCCCTTGCCGGCGAGCCAGTTGGCGACGGTCTTGCCCGGGCCGGGACAGCCCTTGTTGTACTCCTGCGTTGTACTTCTTCCAGAGCTTGCTGTGGCCGGTGTAGAAGAGCACCACGTCCCCTTCGCCCGGCTCGCGGATCCCCTGCCGCGTGAGGCCTGCGTGACGTCCGCCACGGTCATGATGTAGTTGATGGGCGAGGCGGTCGGCACCCTTGAGGCCGGCGACGTCGAGCAGAATGCCGCGCGTGAAGATCGGGCCCCAGGTTGTGGATTCCGAGCTTCTGCAGGCCGTAGGCGCCCCCCACCTGCTCCTGGGTGAGGCCGTTATAGTAGCGGATCGTGTTCCCGACCTTGTTGCCGATATGGCCAAGGCCGTCGAACTGCGAGCCGACCTGGCCGATCTCGCCGCTGAACATCTCGTCGTGGAAGTAGAGGTTGTGCTCGCCGAAGGGGCCCGCCGGTCGGGTCCGCCGGGGATGGTGAGCGAAACGTGCCGGGCGCCGAAGAGCGGGAATGCCCGTCTCGAGCGCCTGGCTCGAGGGGATAGATCTTGCCGGTCTTGATGAGGCGCGCCGCCTCCATCGACCTTGGCGGGTGTCTGACGGTTGTAGGCGCCCTTCTCGTCGGCGGCGCCCCAGCGGGACGGCCACCAGTCGCGCGCCCATCGGGTTCGCGGGCGTCTGCGCCTGCGCCGTCTGCGTCTGCGCCACCACCGCGCCCGCCGCCATGCCCGGCGGCGACGCCCGCCACGAAACCGTCTTCACGAAGTCGCGGCGCGAGACATCGTCGTCGGGCTTGCACCTCGGCTGCCGTGTCCCCCTCGACACGCGTGCCCGCACTGCGCGTCATGCTGTGGAAGAACTGCTGGAGCCATCCTGACTGCATAGGGTGAGCCTCCCTCGTTGGAGATCCGGGGATGAGCGGCGCTCTCGGTCGGGACTTAGCCCTCGCCGGAGATAGGTATCCTGTCCGGTGAACATGTCCTCGCGCGGCGGCGCGAACACGTCGATGACCTCGGTGTCCTCCGGAAAATACGCCTCGTGGGGCGTGTTGCCGGGGATCACGCCGCAGTCCCCCGCCCGGCACACGCGCTTCTCGCCGTCCAGGTCGAACTCCATCCGGCCGGAGATCATCCAGAAGATCTGCTCGTGGGGATGCTGATGCCGGGCGGCGTGCGTGCCTGCCTTCATCTTCCAGAACACGATCATGCCCTTGTCGCCCACCACGATGCGGCGGGTGATCTTGTCGCCGATCTTCTCCTCGGGGACATCCTTCAGATTGACGTAGCCGGTCATCACGGGGATCGGCATGGGGGCCTCCTTGGGGGCGCTCGGTGCCCCGACCCTAGCCAAGGGCCGCCGGCCAAGTCAAGCGTCGTTGCTCCCCCGCCGCGCGCATGGGATAATTCCGCCGCATTCACTCCAGCCGGGAGGCGCCATGCCGAACATCACCGTCCAGTGGTACGCGGGCCGCACCGACCAGCAGAAGCGCGAGCTCACGCAGGCCATCACCGAGGCCATGGTGCGGATCGGCAAGACCACCGCCGACCAGGTGCACATCGTCTTCCAGGACGTGGAGAAGTCGAACTGGGGCGTATAACGGCAAGCTCGCCAGCGACAAGTAGGGAGCCGTCTACCATGGATCTAAGAGGCATCATCCCGGCCACCGTGCTGCCCCTCACCGCGGACGCCCAGATCGACGAGCCGGCCCTGCGCGCCTACATCCGCTGGATCGCCGGCCAGGGCATCCGCGCCGTCGCCGTCAACGTGGACACCGGCGAGGGGCCGCATCTCTGGCACGACGAGAAGCTCCGCGTGCTGCGGATCTACAAGGACGAGCTGGCCGGGAAGAACATCCCGATCGTGGCCGGGCTCGGCGCCTCCTTCACCGCGCAGGCGGTGAAGTATGCCGGCGAGTATCGCGACGCGGGAGCGGACGCCTTCCTCGTCTTCCCGATCACCGCCTATCTCGGCCAGCCCCTCGACCCCGAGGTGCCGTACCGGTACCACAAGGCCATCGCCGACGCGGTGGGCCTGCCCATGGTGATCTTCACGCTGCAGCCCGCCCTGGGCGGCGTCGCCTTCGACGACGAGACCCTGCCTGCGCCTGATCGAGATCCCCCAGGTGGTGGCGATCAAGGAGGCGCTCTTCGACGCGAAGCGCTTCCGCGAGATCGTGGACGTGGTGCGCAAGGCCCCGCGGCGCATCACCGTGCTCACCGGCAACGACAACTTCATCTGGGAGTCCTACCTCCTGGGCGCGGAAGGCGCCCTCCTCGGCGCCTGCGCGGTGACCACCCGCACCCACGTGGACGTCTACGAGGCGGCCATGCGGGGTGACTGGGCGACGGCGCGCGCGAAGGGCGACCGCATCCAGAAGGTGGTCGACGCGGTGTTCGCCGCGCCCGTGCGCGACTATCGGGCCCGGTCCAAGGAAGTGCTGGTGATGCAGGGCGTGATCCAGCACGCGCACATGCGGCCGCCGCTCCTGCCCGTCAGCGCCGAGGATCGCCAGCGGCTCAAGAAGGTCGCTCGAGGAGGCGGGGGAGCTCTAGCCCCCTGCCCCGCGTGAGCCCGGCCGCCCTCGACTACTCGGACTGGACGGGTCTCCTCGCCGACATCGTCACCCCGGCGGGAAAGGTGGACTACGAGGCGCTCGCCGCCCGGCGGGACCGCCTCGACCGGGTGGTCGACATGCTCGCGGCCTCGAGCCCCGAGGCCACCCCGGAACGATTCCCCTCCGAGGAGCACGCCCTCGCCTACTGGATCAACGCCTACAACGCCTTCGTCCTCGCCGCGGTGATCGAGGAGTACCCGATCCGCTCGGTGTGGAAGGTGCGGGACGGCCAGTTCTTCGAGCGGGCGCGGCACGTGGCGGGCGGGCGCCCGGTGAGCCTCAACGAGATCGAGCACCGCATCCTGCGGGAGCGCTACCGCGAGCCCCGCATCCATTTCGCCATCAACTGCGCCTCCAACGGCTGTCCGCCCATGCGGCCGCAGGCCTACGAGCCCGACGGGATCCGGAACACCCTGGACGCGGCCACTCGCCAGTTCCTCGCCAGCGAGTGGAACTGCCGCATCGACGACGCCGAGCGCCGCATCTACGTCTCGCGGATCTTCCGGATGTACGCGGAGGACTTTGCGGGTGAGGTGGACTCGACGGCGGCGTACCGCGAGGGCGTGCTCCGCTTCGTGGCCGCCCACACCGGCCGGGCGTACGCGTCCCTCGCCGGCCACGAGGTGGTCTACAACGTCTACGACTGGGGGCTCAACGACTCGCACCGCGATCCGCGGCTGCGCCCCATCCGGTTCCACGAGAGCGTGGAGACCTTCCACGAGGGCGACCCCGGGCTCCGCGAGCTCTATCTCTACGACGGCAACTTCTGCAACCGGGACTGCTCGTGGTGCACGGTGTTCGGCTCGCCCAAGGGCTGGCACGTGGACTACGGCGCCCGCGTGCTCGACGCCGCGGCCGCGCACGTGGCCCCCGACGGCAACATCAAGTTCTACGGGGGCGAGCCCACGCTGCACGCGGACGGCCTCATCGAGGCGATGCGCTACCTCCGTGGGCGGGGGTTCCGCGGCCTCTTCACGATCTTCTCCAACGGCGTGAAGGCCTCGACCCTCGTGCGCGTCCTCGAGTCGGATCCGCGGAGCGAGGCCGTGCTGAACTACTCCATCTATCTCGGCCGCGACGCCGAGCCCCTACCCGCCCGCGCCAAGGCAACGCTCGAGGCCTGGGCAGGGGCGCACCCCAATCGGCTGTTCACCGGCTACAAGGTCCTCTACCGCGTGGGCGCGGGCGCCGATCAGATCTTCGACACCGACCGCGAGGCGGACTACCACGCCCTCGCCGGCTGCGTGATGTGCTCCCCGGTGCTTCGCTCCACCGGCGAGTTCCACGCCTGCCCCTTCGCCGTCGAGAACGCGGCGCCGCACTACCGGCTCGGCGACCTCGAGACGCCACCCGCCGAGGTCTTCGCGAACTACCGCCGCTTCCGGACCTGGGCGCGCACGGTGCTCGATCCTGCCGCGCGCGACCGCAAGCTCACGAGCTGCGAGATGTGCCACCGGCACGTCACGGAGCTTCCCACCTACCACGATCGCCGCTAGCGCAGCGCGATCGAGCGCGAGAGGACGGCGCATGGCCAGGCTCAAGTTCGGCTTCATACCCATCGAAGGCGGGCACTACTATGCCGATGCGCTCACCGAAGTGGTGCGCGCGGAGGAGCTCGGCTTCGACTCTGTCTGGATGGAGGAGCACCACGCGGTCGTCAACCACTACTGGCCCTCGCCGCTGCCGGTGCTCGCCGGCTTCGCCACGCGCACGTCGACGATGCTGCTGGGCACCGACATCCTCGTCGCGCCCTTCTATCACCCCACCCGGCTCGCCGAGGACTGCGCGCTGCTCGACGTGATGTCGGGCGGCCGCTTCGTGCTCGGAATCGCGATCGGCTACAAGCCGGATGAGTTCGCGCTGTACGGCGCCGAGCTCGAGAAGCGCGGCGCCCGCTTCGAGGAGCAGCTCGCGATCGTGAAGGGCCTGTGGACTCAGGACCGTATCTCGTTCAAGGGAACCTACTACCAGGTCGAGGGCAGCCTCGAGCCCAAGCCGGTGACGAAGCCCACGCCGCCCATCTGGATCGGCGGGTGGGGCGACATCACGCTGCGCCGCGCCGCGACGCTGGCCGACAACTGGATTCCCGGCCCCACCGGCGAGCTGCCGCGTCTCCTCAAGGGCAAGGCGCAGTTCCAGGCCAATCGCGCCGCCGCGGGCCTGCCCCCCATCACGGACTGGCCGCTCACGCGCGACGTCATCATCGCCGACACGGAGAAGGAAGCCCGCGAGCTGGCCGAGAAACACATCATGGTGTCCTACCGGAAGGAGTACGCGGGTGGCTGGCGGCATCCGTTCATCGACGCCGCGATCGCCACCGACCTCGACAAGGTCAAGAAGGACCGCTTCCTGATCGGGAGCCCCGACCAGGTCATCCGCGATCTCAAACCCTTCGTCGAGCAGTACGGGATGACGCACCTGATCTGCCGGGTCTTCTTCCCCGGGATGCCGCACCGGCACATCATGCGTGAGCTCGATCTCCTCGCGAAGGAGGTCATGCCGGCATTCCGGTGAGCCTCTCCGTCGCGCTCAAGTCCACGTCGTTTCACGTCCGTCTGCTGCGGACGCGCCTGCCGTTCCGCTACGGGGCCGTCACCCTCACCCACTTTCCCCTGCTCCACCTCGTCGTCGAGGTCGAGTCCGCCGACGGCCGGCGCGGGCGTGGCTTCGCCGCTGACAACCTGCCGCCCAAGTGGTTCGACAAGGACCCGCGGAAGTCCTTCCGCGATAACGTAGAGGACGAGCTGGTGTCCATCCTGATCGCGCGCGACGCATATCTCGAAGCGGCCCGGACCCCGCGCCCCGTCTTCGACGTCTGGCTCGAGGCCTACGCGGCCTCCCGCGCCGCCGGCCGCGTCCGCGGGCTCAACGGTCTCACCGCGTCCTTCGGCTCGTCGTTCTTCGAGCGGGCGCTCGCGGACGCGGCCGGCCGCCTGACCGGCCTGGACGTGGTGGGCATGCTGCGGGCGAACACGCTGGGGCTCCGGCCGGAGTCGGTGCACCGCAGCCTGGGCCGCGCCGATCTCGACGCGTGGACCGGCGCGGCGCCGCCCGATCGTCTCGCGGTGCGTCACACCGTCGGCCTCCTCGACCCCATCACCGCCGCCGACGTCCCCGCGGGCGGCTGGCTCCACGACGGGCTGCCCCAGACCCTCGAGGAGTGCGTACGCCAGCACGGCCTCTCTCACTTCAAGGTCAAGGTCTCGGGCTCGCTCGACGCCGACCTCGACCGCCTGGGCGCCATCGCGGCCACCCTCGACCGGCTCGTGGACGGACGGTATGTGGTGACGCTCGACGGCAACGAACAGTACAAGGCCATGGACGACTTCGCCCAGCTCGTGGAGACCATGCGCGCCACCCCCGCGCTCGCGCGCCTGGTGGCCGCCATCGCGTTCATCGAACAGCCCCTCGACCGCGCGATCGCCCTCGATCCCGCCGCCACCTCGGGTCTGGCCGCGTTGGGTCGCCGCGTCCCCATGCTCATCGACGAGAGCGACGGTGATCTGGACGCGTTCCCCACCGCGATCGCCCTCGGGTATCGCGGCGTCTCCACGAAGAACTGCAAGGGGATCGTCAAGTCGTTCCTGAACCGCTGCCTCGTGGAGCGCGAGAACCGTGATCGGACGGCGGGCGAGCGGCTCTTCATGAGTGCGGAGGATCTGACCAACGTGCCGGTGGTCCCGCTCCAGCAGGACCTCGCCACCGTGCGCGCGCTGGGGATCAGCCACGTGGAGCGGAACGGGCATCACTACGTGCGCGGCCTCGCCCACTGCTCGCCCGCCGAGCGCGAGGCGGCCACCGCCCGGCACGCCGATCTCTACGTGGGCGGAGCGCGCGAGGCCTTCCTCCGGATCGAGGGGGGCGGCATCGGCGTGGGCTCGCTCGCGACGCCGGGCTACGGCGTGGCCTTTGAGCCCGACCTCGCCGCGATGATCCCGCTCGATCGCTGGAGCCCCGCCGCCCTGGAGGATTCCGCCTGATCGTCTATCGCACCGCCCGGTCCTTCGCGTGGAACGCGGCCCATCCGCCCAAGCTGCCGCCCCGCCCGCGAAAGCTGCCGCCGGCACCTCCCGTCACCCTCTTCGACCGTCGCCTTGTCTCGCCCATCGGCATCGCGGCGGGCCCGCTGCCCAACTCGAAGTGGATCGAGGCCTACGCGCGCCTGGGCTACGGCCTCCTCACCTACAAGACCGTGCGCGCGGCAGCCCACGCGGCCCCCTCCGCGCCCAATTTCGTCCCGTGCCGGTTCGGCGAGCTCGCGGTGAGTATCCCGAAGGCGCCGCGCCGTCCCGATCCCGCCGAGGTCACGGTGGCTGTCTCGCTGGGCCTCCCGTCCGCCGCGCCGGCCGCCTGGCGCGCCGACGTGAAGCGCGCGCGGGCGCGGCTGGCGCCGGATCAGCTGCTGATCGTGAGCGTGGCGGGCACCCCGGTGCCCGGCGGCGACGGCGAGCAGCTCGCCCAGGACTACGCCACCTGCGCGCGGTGGGCGGCAGAGGCCGGTGCGGACGTGATCGAGCTCCACCTCGGCGCGCCGAATGCCTTGGGCGAGCGGGCACCGCTCGTCTTCGAGGACAAGGAGCTCGCCGGGCACGTCGTGGAGCGCGCGCGACGCGCGACGGGGAGCCGGCCGCTCCTCGCCAAGCTGGGGGCCCTGCCCGGCCCGCGCGCGCTGCACGAGCTGGCGACGCGGCTGGCCCCGTGGCTGGATGGCTTCGTGCTGGTGGGCGGGCTGCCGCGCAAGGTGGTGACGCCCGACGGCAAGCCCGCCTTCCCGGGCCCCGGCCGCGAGATCGCGGAGATCGGCGGCGCGGAGATCCACGACGCCTGCCGGCTGCAGGTCGACGAGCTGATCGCGTGGCGCAAGGCGGGCGCGTGGGATCGCCGGATCCTCGCGGTGGGCGGGCTCACCACCCCTGCCCGCGCCCGCGCGGCCCTCGAGGCCGGCGCCGCCGCCGCGCTCGTCGCCACCGGGGCGCTGGCCGACCCGCTCTTCGCGGTGCGCTTCCGCCGGAGTCGCTGACGGCTCCTCCCGCTACAGCAGGGCGCGCTCCACGAAGAGGGCGACGCCCACCGCCAGGATCACCGCCGAGACCCCCCAGACCATTCGTTTCTCCCAGCCCGCCCGGCGGACGAGCCCCAGCGCGGGGACCGCCAGCAGCACCACCGCGGCCTGCCCCAGCTCGACCCCGGCGTTGAAGCCGACGAGCGAGAGCACCAGGCCCTCGGTAGGGAGGCCGAGCTCGCGGAGGGCCGTCGAGAAGCCGAAGCCGTGCACGAGTCCGAAGGCGAAGCTCACGATCCAGCGCCGGGTGACGGTGGGCCGGGCAAAGAGGTTCTCGGTGGCGACGGCGGCGATGGACAGCGCGATCACGGACTCCACCAGGCGCTCCGGCAGCGTGACGAGGTCGAGCGCGGCGAGAGTCAGCGTGACGCTGTGGGCGACGGTGAACGCGGTGACGATCTTCACCATCGCGAGGACGCCGCCCCCGTGCAGCAGCAGGGCGAGGAGGAAGAGGAGATGGTCCCATCCCGTCACGATGTGCTCCACGCCCAGGGCAACGAAGCCCGCCAGTCCCCGCGCGCGGCCCTCGCCGTCCAGCGTCACGCCCAGCTCCCGCCGGTCGGGCGCGAAGGCGAACGGGGTGGTCGCCCCCGCGGCGTCGATCCGGCCGATGGTGTGATGATCGGGTCCGAAGATATCGAAGATATCGTCGCGGACGTGCAGGCGGCGAACGAGCGCGGGGCACCGGTACTCGACGGTGAGCGTCACGCTCTCCACGCCCGGCGCGCCCGGCGCCAGCGACCCCGCCCCCGCCGCGCAGCGCGCGCCCTCCGCGGTCAGCGTGACCTTGTCGCGGACGATGGCGAGCAGGCGGTCCCGGCTGCCCGGGTCGCCGTCACGCGCGCCCCGGAGCCCCTCCGCCGTCGCCGGCGGGAGCGTCGCCGGCCACAGCGTCAGCCGGTAGCGGATCATCGCGCCCTCGACGGTGATCCCGGCGTGGCCGGTGCTGCCGCCGGTGTGCGACGCGGCCGGCGCGGCGGCGAGCGCCATGAGAAGCACGAGGCCGGCGGCGAGCCCGCTCCGCCTCATGGGCGCACCGACGGCTCCACCGACGCGACCAGCGCGAGGAGATTGTCGATCTGATACGTCGGGATCGTGACCACCCGCCCGGACCCCACGCGCTCCACGTAGCGGCTGGCCGTATCCGGTGCGACATCCCCCACCGCGTACTGCGCGAGCGGCTGCGGCTCGCGCGGGCGGTAGAGCAGGATCACGATCTGGGGCGCGGTCACCCCATAGTCACGGCCGTCGGACGCGCGGGGGAACTCGCGCTCGATACGGGCGCGCCCGAGGGCGTCGAAGGCGGCCCCGATGCGCTGCGCCTGCGCGGGATCAGCGGCATGCTCGTGGCCCGCGCTCTCCGTGCCCGAGTGGCTGCCGTGATAGAGCCAGGCGTCGCCTGCGTCCCGCTCGAAGCGATGCAGACGGCCGGCGGTCAGCACCTCGATGGCCCCGAGGCGCGCTACCGGCTCCGCCAGAAGCAGACGCGCGTCCGCCTCGTCAGAGCGTCCGCCGCGCGCGCCCGCCCCCAGCTCGAGGGCCACGATGACGCCGACGAGCAGGGCGCACACGGTCCAGACCACCGGCACCCGACCCCGCCGGAGCCAGCCCCTCACCGCTGCCGCCACCAGACGGCGACGCCGACCACCGCGAGCAGGGCCGGCATCAGCATCACCGAGACCACGAACGTCGCCTTCATCTGACGATTGGTGAGGTTGACCCGCGGGATCTCGTGCGACCGCGGCTGAAGGCCGATGAGGTTCTCCTGGGCGGCGAGGAAGTTCACCGTGTTGAGAAAGAGGGCGCCGTTTCCCATGATCGGGAAGAACGAGTTGGTGGCGAAGTCGGAGTCGCCCACCACCGCGATCCGCGACGGCCGCGTCACGCCGGGGGCGCCGTCCCCCTTCGGCTCCAGCGCGCTCTCCCGCGCGGCCTCCGGGCCCAGTCGGATCGGCTCCGGCCCTCCGGCCGGACGCGGGCGTCGCAGCGCGACGACCATCAGCGTGAGCGGGCCGCGCTCGCTGGCCTGGCTCTGCTCGACGCGGGTCCGATTGGTCTGTCCCCAGCTCCGCTTGGAGGAGTTGGCGAGGGGGACCACCGAGGTGCCGGGCGGGCGCTCCCGGGTGGGCGAGAGCGAGCGCGCGCCCGGGAAGAACGTCAACGGGAGGTCCCGGGTCACCTGGTGGCGGTTATAGTCGGTAACGGCGGGGGCGGAGACGTCGGTCCAGAAGTGGCTCGCCTCGTCGATCACGATGTCGTCCATCGCCACGATCCCGTACTCGCCCAGCACCGCCTCGAGCCCGGTGGTCACGAAGGGATCCAGCATGAAGAAGGCGTTCCCCCCCTCGGCGAGATAGGCGCGGACCGCCGCGACTTCCGCGGGGAGCAGCGGCAGCTTCGGCCCCGCCACGGCCAGCACCGCGCACCCGCGGAGCGCGTCGTCGCCCTGGAGCAGCGAGACCTTCCGCACCTCGTAGTTGAGGGTTTCCAGCGCATGGCGGGCCTTGGCCATCCCGTGACGCTCGTGGAGCACGTACTTGGCGCCGAGCCCGTGCGAGTGCCCAGGCGCGCCCTCCATGTGGTCATGCGACTCCATACTGAAGGGATCCGGCTCGCCGTGGCCGTCGAGGAAGCACAGCCGCTGTGTGGCGCTCTGCGACACGCGAAGAATGCCGTTGGCGATGTCCGTCTCGCTGGGGCTATTGACCTGGAGGGTCCGCGCCTCGCTGCGCATCACCGCCGTCCCCGCGAAGTTCACGCCGAGCAGCCGCGCCTGGGCCGGATTGCGCATGGGATCGTGGAACTCCACGGTGAGGCGTGGGGTCTGCCGGGCCATCAGCTCGTAGAGCTCCACCGTCTCGCGCATCATCGGATCGTGGAAGAAGGCGACGTGGACGGGCTTGTCCAGGCGCTTGAGCATGGTCACGGTCGGCTCGGACAGTGAATAGCGCCCGGTCTCGGTGAGGTCGAAGCGAAGCGGGTGTCGCGCGGTGAGCACGGCGAGGGCGATCGCCACGCCGAGCAGCCCCAGCGTATAGGCGGCGATCTCGCCCCGGCGGCCGCGCAGCATGCCCCCCAGCTCGGCGCGCAGGGCCCACGCCCCCCATGCGGTCAGGAGCCCGCCGGCGACGGCGAGGGCCACCGTCCACCAGGTCACTTCCAGCAGCACCGCGTGCCCGACCAGCGCCGCCCCCAGGGACGCGAGGCCCGCCAGCAGGATCAGCCCCCCCAGAACGGGGCGGTCCATGTCAGCGCCGCCACTCGAGGTAGGCGGCGTTCAGGGCGAGGGCGACCGCGCACACGAGGCCATAGAAGGCGACCGCCTCCGAGCGCACCAGCCCCTGGATGAAGTCGACGAAGTGCAGCGAGAAGGACAGGTACGCGAACAGGCCGCGCAGCGCCGAGGCCGGCGACTGGAAGCTCTGCAGGTGCCCCACGAACCACAGGCCCAGCAGCACCGCCGCCGTGAGCATCGCGGCGATGATCTGGTTCTGGGTCAGCGCCGAGCAGAGCTGCCCGATGGCGAGGCACGCCATGCCGAGAAGCACGAAGCCGATGTAGCCGGCCAGGATGGTCATGGTCTCGGGATTGCCGAAGAGATAGAGGGGTACGAGGTCGACGAGCGTGCCGGCCGTGATCACGAGCAGGATGGTCACGGCGCCGAGGTACTTGCCGAGGACGACCTGCCAGGGCCCCAGCGGCAGCGTCATCAGCAGCTCGATGGTGCCTCCGCTGTGCTCCCCCGCGAAGAGCCGCATCGACAGCAGGGGAACCACGGACAGGAGGAGGATGCCCATGCTCTGGAACGTGCCCGCCATCGTGGCGTCGCCGCTCAGAAAGATGTTGTAGAGGAAGAAATAGCCGGTGCCGAGAAGGAACACCGCCACCACGAAGTAGGCGATGGGCGAGCGAAAGTACGTCGCGAGCTCCTTCTGGTAGACGGCCACCGTGCCCCTCATGCCGGCGGCCCGTCGCCCGCGCGATCGACATAGCGGAGGAAGATGCTCTCGAGCGTGGCCTGCTGCCGCTCCAGACGATGCAGGTCCCAGGGGCCCGCCACCGCGCGGGCGATCGCCGACTCGACCCCCTCCCGCCGCTCGATGCGGCAGTCGGCGATCAGCGCGCCGCCGTCGCGGGAGGCCGGGCGTAGCTCCACCGCGGAGACGCCATCCACGGCGAGGAGCGCGTCGCGGAGCGGACCGGCCGGCGCGGTGACCTCCAGGGTGACGCGCTCGGTCTCCTCCACGGCGCGCTGGAGGCCGGCGGGCGAGTCGATGGCGAGCAACCGCCCGTGGTGGATGATGGCGACGCGCCGGCAGATGAGCGTCGCCTCGGGCAGGATGTGCGTGCTCAGGAGCACGGCGTGGTCCATTCCGAAGGCGCGGATGACTTCGCGCGTCTCCTGTATCTGCCCGGGATCCAGCCCCGCGGTGGGCTCGTCCAGCAGGAGCACCTCCGGCGCCCCCAGGAGCGCCTGGGCGAGGCCAACCCGCTGCCGATAGCCGCGGGAGAGCTTGTAGATCTCGTGCCGGAACACCGGCTCGATCCGGCAGGCGGCGGCCACGCGGCCGAGCTCGACGGAAATGGCGGCGCGCGGCACTCCCTTTGCGCGGGCCACGAAGCGGAGATACGCGGCCACGTCCAGGGCATCGTAGAGCGGCGGCCGCTCGGGAAGATAGCCGATGCGGCGCGCGGCCTCTACGTTGTCGGTCGCCATGTCGTACCCCGCCACCCTCACGCGCCCCGCCGTGGCCGCCGAATACCCCGCGATCATTCGCATGGTCGTGGTCTTGCCCGCGCCGTTGGGCCCGAGAAAGCCCACCACCTCGCCCTTCCCGACGTCGAACGAGAGGTCGTGAACGACGGTGCGCGAGCCGTAGCGCTTGGAGACCGACTCGAGCTGGATGAGAGGAGGTGGGGACGTCACGGCGGGCGAGACAGCGCGCCCCACGGGACGTCCGGCCAGGACGTCACCGTGGGGCGCGGGAGAGGTGGTGCTACCTATACCACTTGTTGCCCTTGGTCGAGAACTGATCGGGATCGTGACCGAAGAAGATCTCGGCGTTTTCGAGATCGCGGATCATCTTGAGGCGCTGCACGGAGTTGTTGTAGTCCTTCACGCTGTAGTTCAACCCCGCCGGATAGCCTTCCATGTTCTCTTTGAACCAGATCGCGTCCTGCGCCATGATGATGGTCTGCCCGCTCGCCAGCTTCACCTTCAGCGACTGATGGCCGAGGGTGTGCCCGGGGGTACTGAGCACGATGATGCTGCCGTCACCGAAGAGATCGTAGTCGCCTTCCAGCTCCAGGTAGTTGAAGTCGCGGGCCGGCCCGTCGAAATCACCCATCACGAACGCGCCGTCGCGCTGGAACTTCTCCGGCCACCACGCCTGGTACAGCTCCTTCCGCTGCAGCACGTGGACCGCGTTCGGGAAGAGCTTGATGTTCCCGATGTGGTCCAGGTGCGAGTGAGACGTGACGACCGCCTTCACCTTGTCCGGCGAGTAGCCGAGGCGCTTGAGCTGCTCGTCGATGACGTCCGCGCGCTTCTGGCTGGGCTTGAGGAAGTCACAGAGCCCCGCCACCCAGTGTGACTTGCACTTGCCGTCGGAGATGGCGAGGTTGTTACCGGTGTCGAAGATGACGAGCCCCTTTTGGTGGTCGATCACCCACATGTTGATGGGGATCGTCACTTCCCGGGCCTTTTCCTTGGGTAGCGAAGGCACGAGCCCCTGCATGTTGAAGGGCCCGAACATCCCGCTGGCCGTCCAGTACACCCCCTTGACCTGGGCGAGGGCGTCGGAGGGGAGGAGGAACAGCAGACCGAGTAGTGCCGCGGCGACTCCAAGCTTCCTCATGGCGCGTCTCCTCACAACCGCGAGTGGGGTTCACCGGTAACAAAGGGGAACATAGACGCCCGTCGGCATCGCTGTCAAGAAGACCGTCCAGGCCACTATAGGTTGCGCGGGGAGGCGCCCTGGTTGACGGGCCACGTCGGGGCGCGATAGTGTGCCACCCGTGACGCGCCTTCACGACAAAGTCGTGCTGATCACCGGGAGCGGGGCCGGCATCGGCTTCGCCTACGCGCGGCGCTGCCTCGCCGAGGGCGCGCGGGTCGTCGTCAGCGACGTCGTGGACCCGACGCCCGCCGCCGCCCGGCTCGGCCACCCCGACCGCGTGCTCGCCCACCGCGCCGACGTGAGCGACGCCGCCGCGATGCGCGACCTCGCCCGGGCGGCGGCGGCGCGATTCGGCCGCATCGACGTCCTCGTGAACAATGCCGCCGTCTTCGCCACGCTCACGCCGCGGCCGTTCGAGGAGATTCCCGACGCGGAGTGGGACCGGGTGATGGCGGTGAACGTGCGCGGCGTGTGGAACGCGGCGCGAGCGGTCACGCCGATCATGCGCACCCAGGGGAGCGGGCGCATCGTCAACGTCGCCTCCGCCATCGTCGCCAAGGGCACCGCCATGCTGCTGCACTACGTCGCGTCCAAGGGCGCGGTGGTGGCGATGACGCGCGCCCTCGCCCGCGAGCTGGGCGGGAGCGGCATCACCGTCAACGCGGTGGCGCCCGGCCTCATCCTGAGCGACACCGTGCAGGCCAATCCCGCCATCACCGAGTTCCAGGCGGACGCGGTCATGCGCGCGCGCTCGCTCAAGCGCGACGCCTACCCCGAGGACGTGGAGGGCGCGGTGGTGTTCCTCGCGTCGGACGAGAGCGCGTTCATGAGCGGCCAGACCCTGATCGTGGACGGCGGCTCGGTGTTCTCGACCCTGTGACGCACGCCGACGTATGAACACCGTCCCCGTGATCGATCTGGCGCCGGCCCGCGCGGGCGGCGCGCCCGCCCGCCGCGCCGTGGCCGCCGCCATCGACGCGGCCTGCCGGGAGATCGGCTTCTTCGCCATTCGCGGGCACGGCGTGCCGGACGCCGCCGTGGACTCGCTGCGGGCCGCCGCGCACGACTTCTTCGCGCGCTCCCTCGCCGAGAAGCTGGCCGCGCGGCATCCGGTGGCAGGGACCAATCGCGGCTATCACCAGATCGGCGGCGAGACCCTCGCCGCCGCCAACGACACGGAGGCGCCGCCGGACCTGAAGGAGTTCTTCCACGTGGGGCCCGTGGACGTCACCGACGACGCCTACTACACGAGCCCGCTGGGCCGCCGCCACTTCCTCCCGAATCTCTGGCCCGCCGTGCCCGCCGGCTTCGCGGACGCCGCCACCACGTACTACCGGGCGATGAGCGCGCTCATCGTCGAGCTGATGCGGCTGGCCGCCCTCGCCCTCGACGTCCCCGAGCGATTCTTCGACGACAAGGTGAATCGCTCGATCGGCACCATGCGGCTCAACTACTACCCCGCGCAGGCGGCGCCGCCTCGGCCGGGCCAGCTCCGGGCCAGCGCCCACACCGACTACGGAGGCTTCACGATCCTGAGCGGCGAGGACGTGGCGGGCGGCCTCCAGGTGCGAACGCGCGATGGGCAGTGGGTCGACGTGGCGACCACGCCCACCACGTTCGTCGTGAACATCGGTGATCTCCTCATGCGGTGGACCAACGACCGCTGGCTGTCCAACCTCCATCGCGTGGTCAATCCCGCCGCGGACACGGGCGGGGCGCGGCTGTCGATCGCCTTCTTCAATCATCCAAACTACGACGCCCGCATCGAGTGCCTGCCGTCCCAGGGCGCGGCCCGACACGCGCCGGTGCTCTCGGGCGAGTATCGCGACGAGAAATACGCCAAGACCTTGACCGGCGCGGCCGCGCCTGGAGGCTCGAGGTGACGACCGTGCTCTATCGAGGATTCGACCGGAAGGCGCTGGATGCGGCGTACAACAACACCGAGGCGGTGGGCCAGGCCCGCCGCGATCAGTACGTCGCGGGCTGGACGGCGCGCAGCGACGCGTTCCGCCGCGCGCACGCGGGCCGACTCGATCTGCGCTACGGATCGGGACCACGGCAGCGCCTGGACATCTTCCCCTGCCGCATCGCGGGCGCTCCCACGCTCGCCTACATCCACGGCGGCTACTGGCAGGCCAACGACAAGGAGCCCTACGCGTTCCTGGGCGAGGGGCTGCTGCCCGCCGGCTTCAACTTGGCTCTGCTCGAGTACACGCTGGCGCCGGCGGCGCGGCTGGACGCCATTGTGGGTGAGGTGCGCGCGGCGACGACGTGGGTCATCGAGCATGCCGGGGAGCACGGCGGCGATCCGCGGCGCGTCTTCGTGGCCGGACACTCGGCGGGCGGGCACCTCACCGCGATGGCGATGACGGACCCGCGCGTGGCGGGCGGCCTCGCGATCAGCGGCATCTATGATCTGGAGCCGATACGGCTCAACTACCTGAACGACAAGCTCCGGCTGGACGCGGTCGAGGCGGCGCGCAATAGCCCGATCGCTCACCTCCCGGCGGAGGGGGCGCCGCTCGTGGTGACAGTGGGGCTCGGCGAGCTGCCGGAGCTGATCCGCCAGTCCGCGGAGTATGCCGAGGCCTGGCGCAAGCAGGGTTTGCCCGGCCGCTACCTGCCCCTCGCGCGCCACGACCACTTCTCGATCCTGGAGGAGTTGGCGCGGCCGGACGGCGCCATCCTCGCCGCCCTAAGGGAATCGCCGAGCGGGCCTCCCGCGGTCAGTCGCCCGTCGGGCGATAGAGGGCCCGCAAGGTGCTGACTCCCGCCCGCCCGGTGAGACACGCGAGCCCGTAGGCGAGACAGGAGATCTGCGACGGACGCCATGCCCAGGCCTTGAAGAAGTGGGAGCGGGCCGTCTCGACGTCGTTGACCCACAGGTGCCGCTGCGCGCAGCGAAGGTGCACGCGGTGGAAGCGCCGGCGAAGGAGGGCCTGCGGCCACGTCCGGCAGAGATCGCGATTGGCCTGCACGAAGGTCTGGAGAATGGCGACGTTGGTGAGCGACTTTCGACAGAGGACGGCCGGTTCCTCCTCGATGTCGACCTCGTAGCACGCGAGGGGGGCGGCGAGATAGCCGAACTGACACACCTGGGACAGCCGGATCCACAGATCGTAGTCCTGCACGACCCGATACGCGGGATTGAATCCGCCGACGCGGCGGAAAACGTCCTCCCGGATGAGGGCGGTGCTGGTGTTGATCGAGAAGCGCGAGAGGATGAGCTCCTGCGTGACCCATCCCGATGGCACCGCGTGGACCCGCCGTTCCGGCCGGGGCTCGCGCTTTCCGTCGCGGACCCAGAAGTAGTTAGCATGGACGAAGCCGATGGACGGAAATGCGTCGACGAGCGCCATCTGGCGTTCCAGCTTGTCGGGAACCCAGTAGTCGTCGTCGTCCAGCAGCGCGATCCATGCGCCGCGCGCGCCCGCGGCACCGGTGTTGCGTGCGACGGCGGCCCCCTGGTTCTCCTGCCAGACATAGCGGACGCGCTCCCCGAACGAGGACGCGACATTGCCGGCATCGCGAGAGCCGTCCTCGACCACGATCACCTCGACGGGAGGGTACGTCTGCGCGAGCACGCTCTCGATGGCCCGCCGCAGGAATGCGGCCCGCCGATAGGTCGGGATGACGACGCTGACGAGCGCCTGGGAGGGGGTCCCGTTCGGCATGTACGAAGCCGCGAGGCTCGAAAACCATCGTAGCACCCGCCTCTTCCCTGATCAATGACGGTCGAAATTGCTCGGTGGCTGCGATAGATTGGTGACTATGTGGGCCGCCAGCGCCGCCACCTTCGTCGTCGTCGGGATCGCCCTGGGTCCGCTCGCCACCCTCGCCCACGGCGACGGCGCCTGGCAGGAGCTGAGCGGGACGCGGCTGACCGAGTCGCGCATCGTGTGCGGCAACGCCGGCGCGCCCGCGGCTCCGCCCGGCTGCCTTCCCCGCGGGGTACCCCGTGGCGGCAACAACATCCTCGGGGGCGCCGTCTCGGCCTGGGTGGGCGGGGACGTCGACACCCAGCGCGGCGAGCTCGTGATCCCCCGCGGGGGCGGCCATGCCGACTGGGCGGGCAACCAGGTGCTGGCGTTCCGGCCTCCGGCGGGCGACAAGCCCGGCGAGTGGCGCCTCCGGCGCGAGATGTCGATGGCCTATCCGCCGATGCCCAACGGCGAGTTCAGCTCTACCTACTCGGACGGCACCCCCGCCTCCGTCCATTCGTATGACTGCGTGGCCTATCTGCCGACGGTCGATCGGATCTGGAGCTCGGGGGGCATTTACTGGTCCCCCGCCGGCAAGTCGGACCGCGCGACCTTCTGGTGGAACCCGGCCGACGCGGAATGGACGCGCAAGGCCGACCGGCCGGGGGGCTACGGCTGCGCGAGCGTGTGGGACGCGCACGGCGAGCGGCTCCTGGTGCGGCTGGGCAACGAGTTCGTGGCCTACACTCCGAAGAGCGACGGCTACACCCGACTTTTCACCCAGCAGGCCGGCAACGCGTCGACCAGCTCCTCGCTGGCCCTCGACCCCAAATCACGACGCATCTATCGGCTCGTCCCGGCCGCGAAGAGCGGGGGGCTTCGGATGATCGATCTCGAGGACCTCGGCGCCAAGGAGCAGACCCTCGCCACCGAGGGCGACACCGGCATCGAGCGGCTGTCGGGCGTGGGGCTTCGCGTCCACGGCGGGCGCCTGTTCGGAATGGGCAAGACCGAGGACGGCAAGCATGGTGCCATTCACGTGCTCGATCCGGCCGACTGCGGGCGCTCCACTCAGGCCAAGTGCCGATGGACGCGCCACGTGCCCGCCGGCGACGCCCACCCCCCGGCGCCGGTCGCGCAGGGGGTGTGGAAGCGCTTCTTCGAGTGGGACGGGCGCCTCTACTACGTGAACAGCGCCGGTCAGAACGTCTGGGTCTTCTCGCCGTCCCGCTGAGGGGCTAGCCGGCGCTCCGCGCCGGCAACGGGTCGAGCGCCACGGGCGGGACCCGATCCGCCCAGGGCCGAACCTCCTCGAACGCCGCGGCCGCCCGGAGCACCGCCGTCTCTCCGCCCCGCTTGCCGACGATCTGCAGGCCGATGGGGAGGCCGTCCGCCGAGAAGCCGGCTGGAATCGAGATCCCGGGCAGCCCCAGGACCGAGAACGCGTAGGTCAGAAGCGAGCGCTGCAGCATCTTCCCCACCGGCTGCCCATCGATGGCCTGCGCGTGCGCCTGCTCGATGGGAAAGGGCGGCGTCGCCGAGGTCGGCGTGATCCATACGTCGCGGCCCGCCAGGAACTCGCGGACGCGGTTCCAGAGCGTCGTTCGCAGCAGCTCGCCGCGCGCGATGTCCGTCGCGGATAGCGCCAGCCCCTGCTCGGTGTTCTCGACCAGGCCCGACTGGAGCACATCGCGGTGGCGCGGCAGCTTGTCCCCGTGCCGGGCCACCATCAGCAGCCCGCGGGTCAGCCGCACGATCTCGGGCACCTCGGTCATGTCGGGACACGCCTGCGCCATGCGCGCGCCCGCGCCGCGCAGCCCGGCGACCGCGCTCTCGAACATCTCCCGCACCTCCCGGTCGATGGCCACCAGCCCGCCCAGGTCCGGAGTCCAGGCGATGCGCCACCCCTTCACCGACGGCCGCGCAACCACCGCCCGGAGGAAGTCGCGCGTGTCCACGGCATAGGAGATCGGCGAGCGCGCGTCGGGCCCTGCCATCACCGAGAGCATCAGGGCGGCATCCGCCACCGTCCGCGCCATCGGCCCCTCCACTGAATAGGTGTCCCAGGCGAGGACGGACGGATAGCGCGGGATCAGCCCCGGGGTGGTCCGGAAACCCACCACGCCGCAGTGCGAAGCGGGGCCGCGCAGCGACCCGCCGAGGTCCGTCCCTTCTGCGATGGGGCACATCCCGGTGGCCAGCGCCGCCGCCGAGCCTCCGCTGGACCCGCCGGCGGTGCGCGAGAGGTTCCACGGGTTGCGGGTGGCGCCGAACACGGCGTTCACGGTGTTGGGCCCGAAGGCGAATTCCGGGGTGTTGGTCTTCCCAAGCACGATGGCGCCCGCGGCCCGGAGCCGCTCCACCACGAGGGCGTCCGCCGTCGGCACGTGGTCCTTGAAGAGGGTGGAGCCGTACGTGGTGAGCAACCCCTTGGTCTGCGTCACGTCCTTGATGCCGACGGGCACCCCAAAGAGCGGCGACAAGACCTTGCCCCGGCGCAGTCCGGCGGTGGCCCGGCGCGCCTCGCGCAGCGCTTCGTCGCGGGCGAGCGTGACGAATGCGTTCACCTGGGGATTCACGGCATCGATGCGCGCGAGCACCGCCTGCATGACCTCGAGCGGCGAGACGGCGCGGCGCCTGTAGAGGCGCGCCAGCTCCACGGCGGGGGTGAACGCGAGATCGCGGGGGATCTGGGGCATACGGGCACTATACGCGCGATCGACGCGGCTCGCTCCGCTCGCACCCCATTATGTATCCGCCCGCCTCGCCTGCGGCTGCGGCTCGCCAGACATGAGCGTCTCGTAGATATCCAGCGCCAGCCGCCCGAAGGCGGGATCGGCGCGCTGGGCCATGGTGCGGGGGCGCGGCAGCGGGACGTCGAACACGCGCGCGACGCGGCCGGGCCGCGGCGTCATCACCACCACCCGATCGGCGAGGAACACCGCCTCGGGGATCGAATGGGTCACGAACATCACGGTCTTCCGCCGCGCCGCCGGCTCCGCCGTCTCGCCCCAGACACGCAGCAGCTCGAGGTTCATCTCGTCCCGGGTCATGGCGTCGAGCGCGCCGAAGGGCTCGTCCATCAGGAGGATGGGCGGATCCAGTATCAACGCGCGACACAGCGACGCCCGTTGCTGCATGCCCCCGGACAGCTCGCGCGGATACTTCTCGGCGAAATCGTCGAGGCCCGTCGTCCGGAGCAGCTCCCGGGCCCGCTCCCGGTAGTCGGCGCGCCGCCGGCCGGCGAGGTCCACCGGGAGGAGCACGTTGTCCAGCAGGCGGCGCCAGCGCAGCAGCACCGGCGCCTGGAACACCATCCCGACGGCGGGCAGCGGCGCGAGCACGGCCCGGCCCTCCACGCGCGCGCGGCCCGCGGTGGGCGGCCGGAGCCCGGCGATTACCCGGAGCAGGGTTGATTTTCCGCATCCTGACGGCCCCACCAGCGCCACCAGCTCGCCTCGCCCCACACCGAAGCTGATGCCGTCCAGCGCCTCGACGGAGCCGCTCGCCGAAGCATAGGTCATGCCGACGCCGTCCAGCTCGATCAGCACGGCCCGGGCCGCGGCCCCCCGCCCACATCGCCGCCTAGCGCATGCTCGCGGGGGGCTCGATCTTGGTGAGGAACGAGTTGGTGAACACCTCGTCGCAGCCCACCTTGCGGGGCATGTCCATGTAGGTGTTGATGAGCTCGACGGTGCGGCACATCTTGGCGCGGTCCATCCAGCCGATCCCGTTCTTGGCGTAGCGGTCGGTCTTCATCAGCTCGAGGCCCAGCATCATGTTGGGCTCGATGAGGGTGAGGTCGATCTCGGGCACGCGCTTCTGGAAGATCGCCAGCGCGGCCTTGGGATTCTCCATCACATCGCGCCAGCCCCGGTACGAGGCCTCGAGGAAGTCCTTCAGCACCTTCGGCCGCTCGTTGATGGTCTTCTCGCTCGCCATGATGGACATGGAGTAGGTGTCGAAGCCGTGCTGATACCACGGCATGCGGACGAGGTTATCCTTGCCGACGGCCTTCTCCCAGAAGGGCTGGCCGGTGGTGTAGTCGGGCACCGCATCCGCGCGCTTCTCCGACAGCGCCACGAACTTGGCGGCCGGCTCGATGTTCACCCACTTCACCTTGCTCTCGTCGATGCCGTTGATGCGGGCGAAGGCAGGGAAGAGCTGGCGCTGTCCGTCTCCCGGCGGCGCCGCCAGCGTCTTGCCCTCGAGATCCTTGGGCTTGGTGATCCCGGTGTCCTTGCGCGTCCAGATATTGAGCGGCGTGTTGTCGAACACCGCCCCCACCACTTTGACCTTGGCGCCCTTGGCCACGAGGGGGATCACCACCGCGGCGTCGGCGAGGCCGATGTCCGCCCGCCCGGTGTCGACCTTGGCGATGGAGTCGCCGGAGCCCTTGGAGTTCTGCAGCTCCACGTCGAGCCCCTTGTCCTTGTAGTAGCCCTTCTCGAGCGCCACCCAGTAGGCGGCGTGATCGCCCACCGCGAACCAGTTCAGCGCGAAGACGACCTTCTGCGGGGCCTGGGCGCCGGCGGGGCCGGCGAGGCCCAGCGCGAGCACGAGAGCGAGGGCGAGGCGAATCATGGAGAGGTCCTCCTTGAAATGGGGTGCGAGCGTCGGCCGTTCACGACGCGCTGCCCGTGTCGGCCCAGGGGGCGAGCCAGCGCGCGGCCAGATCGACGGCGCCGTAGACGACGAGACCGACCACCGAGATCCACATCAGCGCAGCAAAGGCTACCGGGGTGTTGAGGTTGGTCTGGGTCACGACGATCACGCTGCCCAGCCCCGCCTGCGAGGCGACGAACTCCCCCACGATGGCGCCCACCACCGCCGCGGTCGCGGTGATCTTGAGCGCGCTCAGGATGTACGGAAACGCGTTCGGGATGCGGATGGTCAGGAACACCTTCCACTTTGGCGCACCGAACACGCGGCCGAGATCGAGCATCTCCGCGTCCACCTGCGTCAGCCCCACGGCGGTGTTGATGACGACGGGAAAGAAGCCGATAAGGGCGCCGATCAGCATGTTGGGGAAGATGCCATAGCCGAGCCAGAGCAGGAAGAGCGGCGCCACCGCCACCTTGGGCAGCGTGTTGACGAAGACGAGGAAGGGCACGAGCGCCGCCGCCGCCGCCGGCGACCAGGCGATGGCGGTGCCGAGGAGGACTCCAACCGCGCCGGCGAGCAGAAAGGCGCCCACGATCTCGGCGCTCGTGACCCACAGGTGGCTCCACCATGGGATACGGAAGTCCAGCGCGGCGCGGAGCACCGCCCACGGACCGGGGAGCAAGTACTCGCGGATGCGGAAGACCGTCACCGCAAGCTGCCAGGCGGCGATGAGGCCGGCGAAGAGCAGGATCGGCGGCAGATGGCGGCGGATAAGCATGCGAAAGATCGGGCACATTGTGGCCGCGGCCGCCGGGCCTGTCAATGCCGATTGTGATACGCTCGCGCCGATGCGCTGGCTGATCGTCCTGCCCTTCGAGCGCGCCGAGCACATGGGGATGGACCTCCGCGACGAGCTGCGCGGGCTCGGCCACGAGGTCCGCACCTTCGCGTACCGCCGCGACAACCCGCTCTACAAGAATCGCGGCACCAAGGCCGCCTATCAGCTCTGGATCCTGCGGCGGCTCGAGCGCGCCTGCCTCGACTGGCGGCCGGCGGTGGTGCTCGTGGTCAAGGGCGGGCCCATCACGCCGGGGGTCATCCGCCGCGTGAAGGCCCGGGTGGATACGCTGTTCGTGAACCTCTTCCCCGACAACCCCCTCTGGACGATCCCGTTCGAGTGCATCGAGGCCTACGACCTCTTCCTCACCAAGGAGCGATATGCCCTTCGGAGTCTTGAGAGCGTGGGGCTCCGGAACCTCTACTATCTCCCGCTCTACTGCGTGCCCGAGATGCATCATCCCGTGACGCCCACCCCCGCGGAGGCCCGCGGGCTCGCGGGCACTGTTGCCTTCGTGGGCAGCTCTTATCCGTATCGCGAGCGCTTCGTGCGCGAGCTCGCCGGCTACCCCGTGCGCCTGTGGGGCGCGGGGTGGGAGCGCGCGGCCGCGCCGGAGGTGCGCGCCCTCGTGGCGGGGGGGCCCGTGTGGGGGCGCGCCAAGCTCGCGATCTACTCCGGCGCCACCCTGTCGCTGAACCACCATCATCCGATGAACGACATCGTGGGCGTGAACACGCGCGCCTTCGAGCTGGCCGCCGCCGGCGCCTGCCAGGTGGTCGACCACAAGGACGAGCTGCCCGCGCTGTTCGTGCCGGGACGCGAGATCGTGACATACCGCGACCTCTACGAGTTGCGGCGCCACCTGGATTACTACCTCGCCCATCCCGACGAGGCGCGCGAGATCGGCCAGAACGCGCTCAAGCGCGCGCTGGGCGAGCACACGCTGCGTCACCGCATCGAGGAGATCGCGGCCGAGGTGGACCGCCGCTTTGGCGTGCATTAGGTTGGCGAGCCACAGCCGCAGGCGAGGCGAGCGGACACGATAGTGGGTTCCGAGCGAAGCGAGGGGGCCGGTCGCGGATCCGAGTCCCTCGCCACGGCCCTCCGCTGCATCGGGTGCGGCGCCGCTTACCCGCTGGAGTATCGGCTGGAGTGCGCGACATGCGCGGGCCTCCTCGAGATGGTCTACGACGCCGATACGTCTGGCGCGCCGCGGTCCCGCGCTCCTCGCGGGGCGCGGGCTCTGGCGCTACGCGCCGGTGCTGCCCATCGCGGACCCCGCGCACCGGGTAAGCCTCGGCGAAGGGGCCAGTCCCCTGCTCGACTGTCCCACGCTGGCGCGACACCTGGGCGTGCGCCGCCTGCTCGTGAAGTTCGAGGGCACTAACCCCACCGGCACCGTGAAGGATCGCTCCTCGGCTACCGCGGTGGGCGCCGCGCTGCAGTTCGGCTTCCGCGCGACCTCGGTGGTGTCGAGCGGCAACGCGGGCTCGTCCATCGCGGCTTACTCCGCGCGCGCGGGCCTGCGCTCGCTGATCTTCGCCTACGAGAAGGCCTCTGCCCCCAAGCTCCTGCACATGGCCGCCACCGCGACCGACCTCGTGCTCTACGCCGGCGTGTACGACGACCTCATCGACATCTGGGACCGGCTCGCCGCGGAGGGGACCTTCTTCGACTGCGGCGCGACCCGCAACGCCTACAAGCACGAGGGCAAGAAGACCATCGCCTACGAGATCGCGGAAGCGCTGGACTGGCAGCCGCCGGACGTGGTCGTGGCGCCCGTTGCCGTGGGCGAGACGTTCATCGCCGCGCACCGGGGATTCGTCGAGATGGAGCGCGCCGGCTGGATCGCCCGCCGGCCGATGATGGTCGCCGCCCAGGCGACCCGGGCCAACGCGGTGGCGCGCGCCTGGCGCGAGAAGGGCCCGCTGCGGCGCCTCAAGATCGGCTACACGGTGGCGGAGGGGCTGGCGGCCGGGAACCCCGGGAAGAAGGGCGACTGGGTGCTCCGCATCCTCCGGGAGACGGGCGGTCTGGCCGGCGACGCGGAGGACGAGGCCATCCTGGCAGCGCAAAACTTGCTTGCCCGCGTCGAGGGCATCTGGGCCGGGCCGACGGGCTCAGCTTCCCTCGCCGTCCTCGAGCGCCTGCTCGCCGAGCGTGCCCTAGACCCGGACGCGACCATCTGCGTGATCGTGAGCGAGACGGGCCTCAAGACCGAGGCGACCCCGCCCGCCCGCCCGGCCACCGCCTTCGACGAGGCGGGCCTGCGTCGCCTCGTCGAAGATCGGCTGGGTCGCCTGACCGCTCGTTGACAAGACTGGTCGACGACGGCGGGAGAAAATGACACCCGCGCCGAGCCCGCTTGCCATCTGCTGTTCTCGATCCCCTTTGGCCGAGCGTAGTTAGCACGGTCGGTTCGCGAAGTCCGGCGCGACGGCGGCCGGGCACATGGCTTGCATTCGGATCTTGCCCATGTCGCCCATACGAATCGTGCTCGCCGTCGCCCTGGTGCTCCTGGCCCTCTGGGGGGCGGCTCACGTCTCCGCCGATTCCGTCACCGAGCGCCTGCGTCCCGAGATCGAGCGCGTCGTCCAGACACTCGAGGACCCGGCGCTCAAGGCCCCAGGCCGCGCGACCGAGCGGCGCCAGACCCTGCGGGACATCACGAACGAGATCTTCGACTGGGCCGAGATGGCCCGTCGCGCCCTCGGCCGCCACTGGGACGTCCGGAACGAGGCCGAGCGGGCGGAGTTCGCCGGACTCTTCCGCGACCTCATCGAGCGCGCCTACGTGGGCAAGATCGAAAAGTACGGCGGCGAGCGAATCGTCTTCGCGGGCGAGACGGTGGAGGGCGAGCAGGCCATCGTGCGCACGCGTGTGCTCATGCGTCAGGGTGAGGTGGCGATCGACTACCGGGTGGGCGCCCCGGGCGACCGCTGGCTGATCTACGACGTCATCGTGGAGGGCGTCAGCATCACCGCCAACTACCGCGCCCAGTTCGACGGCTTCCTCACGAAGTCCTCGTACGGAGACCTCGTCCGCCGGATGCGCGCCCGCGCGTCCTGACGGGGCGCAGTCCCAGCCGCCGCGCGGCCAGCGCGGCCATGTGCCGATCGCGCTCCACCCCGATCCACCGCCGCCCCTGCCGCGCCGCTACCAGCGCCACCGTCCCCGCCCCCAGGAAGGGATCGAGCACCGCGCCCCGCTTGGCGCTCACCGCGAGCACCCGGCGAATCAGGGCCTTCGGCGTGGCGTCCCAGCGGCTCTCGCCGTGCGAGCGGGGCAACGGCAGCATCCAGGCCAGCGTCGTCGAGCGTGGCCGCGCCGGATGGGCCCCCACCTTGCGGAAGCGCAGCACGTAGTTGATCCGGTTGTCCCAGCGCTCGCGCGATCGGACCTGGGCCCAGCAGCCCTTGGCCTGGAGGGTCCATCCCGTCCGGCGCATCCAGCGCGTCACGAGACCGTCCACCCCGGCCCACTCGCGGCCGTCGTGGCGGTCGCCGAGGACGAGCCAGCAGTCGCCGTCGCGGGCGAGGACACGGCGCCACCGTGCCGCGAACTCCACGGCGAGACGCCGCGCGTACCGATCGGCCGAGGCCAGCCCACGTCCGCGCACCCAGTAGGGCGGCGACGTGACGATGACTCCGACCTCGCCGGGAGTGATTCCCTCGAGGCGCCGCGCATCGCCGCGCAGGAGCCGGCCCCGGCCGTCGCGGCTCGCGAAAACGGTCATAGCGGGTACGGGACGAACTCCTCCGCGATCTCCACCTCGCCGCCGAAGCGGTTCCGGGCCTCGGCGGCGAGGCCCACCACCGCGTCGTGATGGGCGGCGCCGAGATGGGCGAGGATGAGGCGGCGCACCCCCGCCTGCGCGGCCACCTCCCCCGCCTGGGCCGCCGTGGAGTGCACGCCGGCGCGGCGCACGTCGCCCTCGGCGTAGGTCGCCTCGTGGATCAAGGTGTGGGCGCCGCGGGCAAGCTCCACAACCGCCGCGCACGGCTCGGTGTCGGAGGAGTAGACCACCGTCGACCCTCCGTGCGCCTCGAAGCGCAGGGCGAGGTTCGGCATCGTGCCGTGCGCATTGGGCGAGGCGGTGATAGCGAAGGGACCGGCGGCGCCCACCACCGCCCGCTCCCGCGCCGGCACGGGCGCGATCTCGATGGGGAAGCTGTCGGGCCGGTCGAGCACGCGGAAGACGCGCAGCAGGTCGCGAATGGGCTCGGCGTGCTCCTCGCGGCAGGAGATGCGCAGCGGCAGACGCCGGCCGAGCAGGCCCAGGTTCCGCAGGAGCGACGGCAGCCCATACGCATGGTCCACGTGGAAGTGGGTAAGGATGACCTGGCTCACGGTCAGCGGGTCGACCGCCGCGAGCAGCAGCTTCTGGATGGGGCTGCCGCCGCAATCCACCAGCACGGCCTCGCCCGCCCCCACGAACACCAGCGACGTGTTGTCCCGCGCGAGCGAGGGCACCGCGCCCGAGGTACCGAGAAAGGCGAAGTGCACGGGTGGGGACCGCTAGGTGGCGCGGCTACGCTTGAGCAGGAGCGGAACGCCCACCGCCGCCATCGCGACGGCGATGAGGCTCACCAGCTGGGCCACCCGCAGCGGCCCCATCATGAGCGGGTCGGTGCGGATCGCCTCGGTGAGGAAGCGGCCGACGGAGTAGAGGCCGACATACGCGAGGAAGAGACCGCCCGGCGCGCGCTCGAGGCGCCGGCGGAGCACCGACACGAGGACGAAGAACACGCCGAGGTCCCACAGCGACTCGTAGAGGAAGGCGGGATGGAAGAAGTCGTCCTGGGCGTAGAGCAGCGGGCGATGGGGCGGCGAGATATAGAGCTTCCACGGCAGCGCCGTGGGCGTGCCGAAGGCCTCCTCGTTGAAGAAGTTGCCCCAGCGGCCGATGGCCTGGCCGAGCACGAGGCTGGGCGCGGCGATGTCGAGGAATTCCCGCACGGGCAACCGGCGCAGCCACGCGTAGCCCCCGCCCACGAGCAGGCCGCCGATGACGCCGCCGTGGATGGCGAGCCCGCCCTCCCACACCGCGATGATCTTCCGGGGGAACTGTGTGTAATAGTCGAGGTTGAACAGCACGTAGTAGAGGCGCGCGCCCACGAGGGCGCCGAGCAGGCCGAGCTCCGCCGCCTTGAGAAAGCTCTCGGGATCGAGACCCCGACGCTTGGCGTCCCGGTAGGCGAGCCAGAGCCCGATCGCCATCGCGAGGGCCATCAGGATGCCGTACCAGCGGATGCTCAGGGGGCCGAGCTGCACGGCGACGGGGCCCGGAGACCGGAACATGGCCTGACCTTTATACGATTAATTGACACGCTTTGCGAGCGTTCTGTATCATCAAATCGAGTGTTTCCCTCGTGTAGATCCGTCTGCAAAGGAGCCCTGCGTGCCAAGTAACGGCAGCCTCAATTCGAGCGTGATCGAGCTGGTCGTCAACGCCGGCCCGGTCGCAAAATTCGTCCTTGTCCTCCTGGGGATCTTCTCCGTGGTCTGCTGGGCCCTCATCGTCGAGAAATGGTGGGAGTTCCGCAAGGTCCACCGCGAGTCCATGACGTTCATGAGCATCTTCCGCGAGGGCCGGCGCCTCGCCGCCGTCTTCGTGGGCGCTCGCAAGCATCGCGACAGCCCCCTCGCCCAGCTCTACATCGCCGGCTGCCAGGAGGCGGCGGGCGGCGTCACCGGCGGCGAGATGCTCGAGCACGCGCTCGCCCAGGCCGAAGACGGCCTGCCTCTCGACCGGCTCGATGCGGTGAACCGGGCGATGCGGCGGGCGGCGTCGGTCGAAGTCGCGCGGATGGAGCGCTACCTGCCCTTCCTCGCCACCACCGCCAGCGCCGCGCCCTTCATCGGCCTCTTCGGCACGGTGTGGGGCGTCATGAGCGCCTTTCACGGGATCGGTCAGCAGGGCTCGGCCAGCCTCGCCGTCGTCGCGCCGGGCATCTCGGAGGCGCTCATCGCCACCGCGGCGGGTCTCGGCGCCGCCATCCCCGCGGTCATGGGCTACAACTTCTTCGTCAATCGTGTGAAGCACTGGGCGGCCGAGATGGAGGGCTTCGCCCTGGACTTCCTCAACGTCCTCTCGCGACCGGCGCCGAAGCCGGCGGGCAGCGCGAAAGATGGCGTTTAGGCTCGAATCCAGCGAGGGCGGCGGGAACGCGCGGATCGGCGCGACCCTGTCCGAGATCAACATCATCCCCCTCGTGGACGTCATCCTGGTGCTGCTGCTCATCTTCATGCTCACCGCCCCGCTCATGCACAGGGGAATCGACGTGGCCCTGCCCAAGAGCACGGCCAAGCCGACCTCGGTGGAGGAGCGGCTGGTGCTCACGCTCACCAAGGAGCGGGCGGTCTATCTCAACGACAAGCCGGTGCCCGTGGCCGGCCTCGAGCCCCGTATCCGCGATGCCCTCAAGAATCGGGCCGACAAAACCCTCTACCTCAAGGCCGACCAGGGACTGCAGTACGGCTTCGTGGTGGAGACGATGGACCGGATCCGCCGCGCCGGAGTCGAGAAGCTCGGTATGGTCACGGAGCCAGCGAGGGAGCCCTGATCGCCTCCACCGTGGCCGAGGGATTTCCCATGCGATCCCCATCGTCGTCCACGCGCGGCCGTCTCGGACCCGCGTTACGGCGTCGCCGCCTGCCCATGGCGGCGCTCACCGTCTCCGCGGTCGTGCACGGCCTGCTCGCGGGGGCGCTCGTCCTCGGCGTCATCTGGGGCAGCTTCCGTGCGCAGAAGGTCTATGTCGTGAACCTCGTGCCGACCATTGCGGCGGTGGGCGCGCCGACACCGGCGCCGCCCGCGCCGACCCTTCCGCCGCGGCCGGCTACGCCCGCCCCGACCCAACCGGCCGCGCCCGTCCCGCCGGAGCCGCGCGAGGCGCGCATGCCGGATCCGCCGAAGACAGCGAGCCTACCCGAGGCCTCGCTGCCCAGCCCGCGTCTGCCGCCTCGCACGGCCGCGCTGCCGCGCGCGGGCGAGAAGGAATTGCCGCCGCTGGCCCCGCCCGCCGAGCGCCGACCGACCACACCTCCCATGGCCAAGCCGGCGGAGACGCCGGCCGAGGCGCGCCCGGCCCCTCCCGTCCCCACCGGAGTGCCCACGGGCTCCGTCTCGGGCGCCGGCGTGCGCACGCTGGAGGTCACCGACTTCCCGCACGCGTGGTACCTGCGCCAGGTGCTCGCCAAGGTGCAGGATGCGTGGCAGCGACAGCCCCTGTCGTCCGAGCCGAACCAGAAGCCGCTCGTGGTGGTGGAGATACAGCGTGACGGCTCGTTCGCGATGCCGCGGATCGAGAAGAGCTCCGGCAACGCCTTCTACGATCAGGCGGCTCTGCGCGCCATCATGGACGCCCGACCGTTCCCGCGCCTCCCCGAGGACTGGGGCCGCCCCTCACTGCGGGTGATGTTCACCTTCGATCTCGAGCGGAGCCGCGGATGATCAGCCGACGCATTGCCCTCCTCGCCGCCGCCCCCGCCGTCGTGGCCTTGGGGCTCCTCCTCGCGACCCCGCCCCCGCCCGCCCGCTCGCAGGCGCCGGACGTGCTGCTCAACGTCATCCGGGGCGGAGCTGGGAAGCTCAACCTGTTCATGCCGGACTTCACCGTGACCGGGGCTCCCGATCCCGGAGGGCTCTCGCGCTCTCTCGCCGAGGTGACCGCGAACGACCTCAAGTTCTCCACTCTGTTCAGCGTCGTGGGCGGCCAGCCCCCGCTCCCGGCCGGGAACGCCGAGGCCATGCAGAAGACGTGGGGCGACGCAGCCGCCGCGGGGGCGCATGCCGCCCTGCACGGCACCCTCACGCCGCGCCCCGACCGCCTGGAAGTCGAGATGCGTCTCTACGATCTCACCTCGCCCCAGTTCCGCCCGATCGCTACCAAGCGCTTCGCGGTGGTGCCGGGAGAGCCTCGTCGGCTGGCCCACAAGATCGCCGACGAGGTGGTGTTCCAGTTCACCGGTGAGCCGGGGGACGCCGACACCAAGATCGCCTACGTGGCCCCCCGCGGGAGCACGAAGGAGATCTACACCATGGACTACGACGGGGCGGCGCCGGTGCCGCTAACCGCCAATCAGTCGATCAACATCTCGCCCCGCTGGAGCCCGGACGCCCGCTCGCTGGCGTTCACCTCGTACATGCGCGGCTATCCCTTCCTCTACCGGCTCTTCGCCTTCGAGCGGCGGCCCGTCCAGCTCCTCGCGGGCTTCCTCGGCATCAACTCCTCCCCGGCGTGGAGTCCCGATGGCCGCCAGGTGGCGCTCACGCTGTCGAAGGACGGCAACCCCGAGATCTACGTGCTCACGCTGGCGTCGGGCGCGTTCCGGCGCCTCACCACGCATCACTCCATCGACACCGAGCCCACGTGGTCGCCTACCGGGCGCGAGATCGCCTTCGTCTCCGACCGCGGAGGGCCCGCGCAGGTGTACGTGATGGACGCGGAGGGCGCCAACCTCCGCCGTCTCACCCACTCGGGATTCAACACGCAGCCACGCTGGTCGCCCAAAGGTGACAGCATCGCGTTCACCTCCCGCCAGGGCACCCACGACCTGTGGGCGGTCGCGCCCGACGGGTCGGCGCTCCGGCGCCTCACCACGGGCCCAGGCGACAACGAGAGTGCGGCGTGGTCGCCCAGCGGCCGCCACCTCGCGTTTCAGTCGAGTCGGCTGCGCGGCCCGCGGGTCTTCACCATGCTCGCCGACGGCACCGAGCAGCAGGCGATCCCCAATGGGACGGGTGACGCGGCAAGTCCTGCGTGGTCGCCACGTCTTCCGTGATAGGATTAATAGCGCTCTTCACCCCGGTCCACCGCGACGTCAAAGGAGGGTTCGACATCATGCCGCACCGACGGGGTCACCTGCTGCATCTCTTGCTGCCCCTCCTCGTCTTGACACTCTTCATCACAGGCTGCCCCAAGCGTCCGGCCACCACCGCCGCGGCGGCTCCCGCGCCGACGGGATCGACGATGGCGCCCGCGCCCGCCCCCGCGCCAGCCCCCGCGCCCGCCGCCCCCGCCCCGGGGCCCGCGCCGGCCCCCGCGCCCGCCGCCCCCGCGACGGCGGCTCCGGCGACGCCCCCGCGCCCGAGCGAGTTCACCGAGAGCGCGAACCTCAAGGACGTGTACTTCGACTTCGACAAGTACGACGTCCGCGCCGACGATGCGAAGGTGCTCGACGGCAACGCGACCTGGCTGAAGTCGAACGCCAACAACCTGGTGCTCATCGAGGGGCATTGCGACGAGCGCGGCACCAACGAGTACAACCTCGCCCTCGGCGAGCGCCGCGCCAAGTCCACGATGAACTATCTGGTGTCGCAGGGGATCCAGGCCAACCGCATCACGATCATCTCGTACGGCAAGGAGCGGCCCGTCTGCAGCGAGAAGAACGAGGGCTGCTGGCAGAAGAACCGGCGCGCTCACTTCCTCGTGAAGGCCCGCTAGCCGTCGCCGGGGGGAACCACTCCGTGCGGTCGCGATACCCGAAGGGGAGCCTGGTGCTCCCCTTCGGTCTTCTCATCGGCCTCGCCGCCCTCGGAGCGACCGGCTGCTCCGACGCGACGAGCGCCGTGCAACAGGACGTCGCACAGCTCCGCCGGGACCTGAACGCCCTGACCCTGTCCGTCCATCGTGGCCGGGGCGACACCGAGACGGTGGCGGGCCAGCTCGATCGCCGCACGCGCGAACAGAGCGCCGAGCAGGGGCGTCAGCTCACGGCCCTGTCCGCCCGCGTCGACACGCTCGCCGCCGAGCTCGGCCGGGTGGCCGCGCGCCTCGATCAGATCTCCCAGCGGGTGGAGACATTGAGCCGCGAGGTGACGTCCCGGCCCGGCGCCCCGCGCACCAGCATCTCCCGGTCCCGCGAGCCCCTCCGCGCCACGCTCCTCGGGCGGCCCCACCGCCGAGCAGGCGTACCAGGCCGCCTATCTGGACTTCAGCAAGGGCAACTACCCGCTTGCCATCGCGGGGTTCCGTGAGTTCGTGCGCCGCTACCCGGACGCATCCCTCGCGGATCAAGCCCAGTACTGGGTGGGCGAGTCGTTGTTCAGCCAGGCGCGCGCCAGCCTCGCCGCCGGGCAGACGGACAAGGCGACGCGCGAGCTCGAGCAGGCGGTGCAGGAGTTCCGTCGCGTCGCCCTGAACTATCCCCGGGGAGACCGCGCGCCGACGGCGCTCTACAAGGAGGCGCTCGCCCTGCTCGAGCTCAAGCAGCCCAAGCTCGCCCAGGCGCGCCTGCAGTATCTGATCGACAACTTCCCTCAGTCGGAGGAAGCCCCCCTCGCCAAGGAGCGCCTCGCCACCATCGGCGGGTGAGGCGCGGGACGCGCTAGCGGGGGGCGTTCGAGGCGAAGACCCAGATCACGGTGACGCCGCGGTCGGGGCCGCGATCCGGGTCGGTGTAGACCATCACGCTGCCGTCGGGGTCGCCCGTCGCCACATCCTGGACGACCACCGGACCGGCCTCGGCGAGATGCACGTCCCCTTCACTGCCCGGCCAGAGGGACACTCCGAGCAGGATGGCGGTGGCGACCAGGGTCGCCGTGGCCATGCGGGGATGCCCCCACAAGGGTTTCCAGAAGGGACGCCACCACGGCTCGCGGATGGGGCGGCCGGGCTCCGTGCGCAAGCGCGCCTGCACGCGGGGCCAGAAGGTCGACCAGTCCGGCTCCGCCGACGCCGGTGCGGCGGCCTTGATCGCGGTCCGCAGCGCGCGGAGATGGTCGATCTCGGCGCGACACCGTGCACAGGCCGCGGCGTGGCGCGCGACGCGCGCGTGCCCGCGCCCCTCGAGAGCGTCATCCGCGAAGGCGATCAGCCGCGAGCGATTCCAGAGACAGGCCGGTGAGCGCATCGGTGGGAGTATACCCATTGCTTCCGACGGCCCCCCGCCCTTAAATATTCCCGCGATGGAGGAATCCCTGATCGTGGAGGTCGCGGACGGCCCCGCCCTGGAGGGCCGTCTGTTGGTGCCGGCCGGGGCCGGCGCCGGGCTCGTCCTCTGTCATCCGCACCCGCTGTACGGCGGGGACATGGACAATCCCGTCATCGTACGCGCCGCCGAGATCTCGCAGGGCCTGGGCCTGGCCACGCTGCGCTTCAATTTCCGGGGGGTCGGCAGCTCGACCGGCGCCCATGGCGGCGGGGTCGCCGAGCGGGACGACGTGAAGGCAGCCCTTGCCCGCATGCGATCGGTGGTGCCGCCGGGTGGGCCGATCGGGCTGCTCGGCTACTCCTTCGGCGCCTGGGTTTCCGCACGCGTCGCCGCCGAGGCCGGAGCGGGATTGCCGCTCTGCCTGGTGGCGCCGCCGCTGGGCATGCTGGACTGGACCACCCTGCCGCCGGCCCGCGCCGACCTGCTGGTGGTGGCGGGAAGCCGGGACTCGTACTGCCCGCTTCCCGACCTGGAGCGATTCACCGCCCGGCTCGCGGGCGCGCGGCGCGCCGTGATCGAGGGCGCCGATCACTTCTTCTTCGGGAAGCTCTATCCGATGGGGGAGGAGATCGCGGCCTGGTGCCGGGAGTGGGCGTCAGCCGTGCTGCCGGGGGAGCCGGGGCGGCGCGGCGGTGCCTGCTGAAAGGATGATGCGTATCCCCTCCTCGACGCTCAGCCCCGTCGCGATGGCCTCCTCGCGGGGGACCACGATGACGTCGCCCAGATAGAGGTTGTTGGTGGGCACGAATACCGTGACCATCTGGCGCTTGCCGTCCGGCCCCTCCACGAGGAGCTCGGAGGTGACGAAGCCGAACGCGAAGGCGCCCTTGCGCGGGTGCTCGGCGAGCACGACCTCCTTGAACGAGCCGCGCTTCTCCGGCGAGAACGACGCGATGAGCTCCTTGATGGTGGGATAGACGCTGCGGAAGATCGGCACGCGCGTGAGCAGTCGCTCGCCGCGCGCGAGGATGCGCCGCCCCACCACGTTGGTGGCGATGATGCCCATGACGAGGACGAGCAGGATTGCGGTGAGGAAGCCGAGGCCGGGGATGCGCCGGCCGAAGATGCGCTCGTATCCCGGCGAGAAGAAGCTGTCGATGGCGTCCCAGAAGACGTAGAGGAGCCACGAGGTGGCGATGGCGGGGACGATGACGAAGAATCCCGTGATGAACCGGACCTTCAGCCAGTTCTTCACGGCACCCTCATAGCGGGCTGATGACACCACGCACGACACGGCAAGTCAAGGAATTGGCGAGCAAAGTGGCGCTGGTGACGGGCGGCGCCGTGCGCGTGGGGCGCGTGATCGCGCTGGCCCTGGCCGGCGCAGGCGCGGACGTGGCCATCGGCTATCACGGCTCGGCCGCGGCCGCACATGGCACCGTCGCCGAGCTCCGCGCCCAGGGCGTGCGGGCGGTGGCGCTCCGCGCGGACATCGGACGGCCCGCGGCGGCGCGCGCGCTCGTCGAGCACGCGGCGCGACGACTGGGGCGGCTCGACATCCTCGTCAACAATGCGGCCGTCTTCGTCCGGACGCCGCTGGCGGAGACCACCGCCGCCCAGTGGGATCGCATCCTCGGCGTGAACCTGCGTGGGGCGTTCTTCTGCGCCCAGACCGCGGCGCGGCTCATGCCGCGGGGGGACGCATCGTGAATGTCGCGGACGTGGGCGGGGTGCGGGCGTGGCCGGGCTACATCCCGTACGGCGTCTCCAAGGCCGGCGTCATCATGCTCACGCGCGGGCTCGCCGCGGCCCTCGCGCCCCGCATCACCGTGAACGCGGTCGGCCCGGGGGTGGTGCTCCTGCCCGTCGGGTTCCCGCGCGCGGCCGCCGCGCGCCTGCGCGCGAGGATTCCCATGGGCCGCCACGGCCGCCCCGAGGACGTGGCGGCCGCGGTACGCTTCTTCGCGACCTGCCCGACCTACATCACGGGCCAGGTCCTCTTCGTCGATGGCGGCGCCACCTCCATCTAGCCGCACCGGACGCCGATAAGGGCCCATCCGCTTCGTTGCCGCCCGCGCCCGGGCGCTCAACGTACAAGGAGTACGCCTTGTATGTTGAGAGGGGGCGCCGTCGGGCGACCCCACGGTAAGGCGGACGGAAGCCCGCATACGCCTGGGTCCTCGAAGACCGTGCGCGAGCTTGGTGCTCCGTCCGCTGTTCCATTGCTAACCCGAACAGTCACTGGGGCCGCGGGAGCCCGCATGCAAGGACGGGACATGGAACAGATTTTCGTGGGGATCGATGTGTCGAAGACGCGGTGGGACGTCCATGTGCGGCCGCAGGGGGAGACGTTTGCGGTGGCCGCGGACGAGACGGGGATGCAGGAGTTGGTGACGCGGGTGCGGGGACTGGCGCCCCGCCTGGTGGTGTTGGAGGCCACGGGCGGGTACGAAGTGCCGGTAGCCGCTGGGCTGGCCAGTGGGGGGGTGCCGGTGGCCGTGGTCAATCCGCGGCAGGTGCGGGACTTTGCGCGGGCGACGGGCCGCGTGGCCAAGACCGACGGCCTCGACGCGCAAATGCTGGCGCTCTTCGGCGAGGCGGTACGCCCACCGGTGCGGGCGCTGCCCGACGAGCAGGCCCAGGTGCTGGGGGGAGCTCGTGGCTCGGCGGCGCCAGTTGGTCGAGATGCTGGCGGCCGAGAGCAATCGGCAGCGGCAGGCGCGGGACCCCCGCGTGCGGCAGCGGATCACGGCCCATCTGGAGTGGTTGCGGGCGGCCTTGCGGGAGCTGGAGCGCGATCTGCGGGCGACGATTCGGGGCACCGCGATCTGGCGGACGCGCGATGAGCTGCTCAAATCCGTGCCCGGCATCGGGGAGGTGACGGCGCAGACGCTCATCGCTGAACTCCCCGAACTCGGACAGCTGGATCGCCGCCAGATCGCGGCGTTGGTGGGCGTTGCGCCGGTGAATCGGGACAGCGGCGCGTTCCGCGGGCGCCGCATGATCGGCGGCGGCCGGGCCCCCGTGCGCGCGGTTCTCTACAGGCGGCCCTCACCACGATTCGGTGCAACGCGGTGATCGCCGCCCAATATCAGCGCCTCGTGGCCGCCGGCCGGCCTGGCAAGGTGGCGCTCGTCGCCGCGATGCGCAAGCTCCTCGTGATCCTCAACGCGATCCTCCGGGACGGCCGAGCCTGGCAACCGGCTTGACCCGGAACACAGTCGCTCACCTGCGGCCGTCGGGCGGCGCCTCGCGGCTGGACCCTTCTCGCCGCCCGGCTTCCGCGGACAGGGCGGCGCGGCCGGCTAGACGCGGACGCGGAGCGCGTTGGGCATCACGGACACGTCGAAGGGGGCGTGGCCCCAGGGCTCGCCGTCGACTTGAAGGGGCAGCGGGGTGTCGCTCGTGACGGTGGCCGTCCGCGCCCGCTCGGCGGTGATGCGCGGGTGCCGGAGATGGCCGCCCCAGTACACCGTGGGCAGCCAGCGCACGAGAGCACTCCGGGAGAGGGCGCCCAGGGTCACGAGGTCGAGGACGCCGTCGGCGGGATCGGCGCCGGGTGCGATGCGCATCCCACCCCCGCAGGACGGTCCATTGACGAACATCACGCCGGTGGCGTCCACCCGGCGCGGCGGCGCGCCGTCCACGGCCAGGCGGATCGGCCACGGCCGATGGTCGCGAAGACTCAGCAGCACCGCGAGCAGGTACGGCAGGGTGCCGGGGGCCGCGATGGTGAGCGCCCGCGCCGACACTACCGCGTCGAAGCCGGCGCCCGCCACCGTCACGAAGTATCGCCGGCCGCCGGCAGCGCGCACGAGGCCCAGATCGCGCGACACGGCGTCGGAGCCGAGCAGCCGCTCCGCGGCGCGGGCAGGGTCGCGCGGCAGGCCGAGCGTGCGCGCGCCATCACGGCCGCGGCCGGTCAAGACGACCCCGAGGGTCGCGCGAGGCCGGCCCTCCGCGTCGGTGATGCCGTTGACGACCTCGTTCAGGGTGCCGTCGCCGCCCACCGCGACCACGAGGGAGACGCCCGCCCGCGCGGCCTCCGCGGCCAGAACCGTCCCGTCGCCCACCGCGCGGGTCTCGACCTGCTCGAACGCGAAGCCAAGGCGGGTGAGGCGGTCGCGCAGGGCGCGCCAGACCCGGCCGGTGCGCCCACCGCCCGCCGCCGGATTGACGACGCAGAGGGCCGCGGCGCGCGATGCCTAGCCGGACCGCCCGCCGCCCATGGCGCGGAGGAAGTCCGTCATGGTGGCAAATCGCATCATCGGGTTCTGCCGCTTCTCGGCGCCGATGGTGGTGTGCGCGCCGCCGTAGTTGTGGCCCGGCAGCACCACCGTCTCGTCCGGTAGCGCGCCCAGGCGCTGGGTGAGCGACGTATACATCTCCTTCGGATCGCTGCCGGGCAGATCGGTGCGGCCGCAGGACCGGATGAACAGGGTGTCACCCGACACGAGGCGTCCGTCGACGAGAAAGCACTGCGAGCCCGGCGTGTGGCCGGGCGTGTGGATGAAGGTGAGCGGAAAGCGGCCCACCGGAAGGGTGTCGCCGCCCTCGACCTTCACCACATCCCCGCCCATGCCGCGGAGGAACTCGCGCTCCGCCTTGTGCACATAGACCTTGGCGGACGCCTTGCCGAGGAGCTCGGCCACTCCCGGGATATCGTGGCCGAACAGGTGGCCGCCCACGTGGTCCTGGTGGGTGTGCGTGACGAGGATGCCCCGAATCGTGTAGCCGTCCGCGGCGGCCTCGTCGGCGATAGCGTCGATCTCCCAGGCCGGATCCACCACCACGCAGTCCCGCGTCTCGGGGTCGCCGATGAGGTACACGAAGTTCTGCATGGGGCCCAGCTCGAGCTGCTTGATCAGGGGCGCGTCGCTCATCGCTCGAGCAGGGTCTCGATGAGGCGCCGCGCGGCCGGGCTCGACCAGTCGTGCTCGCCGAGCAGCCGCGCGAGAAGCTGGCCCTGCCGATCCACCACGTACGCCGTGGGCGGACCCCAGACGCCGTACGCCCGCCCGGCAACGTCGCCGCTGCCGTCAAGCAGCACCGGCGCGGTGTAGCCTCGCTCCCGCGCCACCCGCTTCACCAGCCCGGCGTCCTCGCGGAACGCCACGAGGACCACTGCCAGGCCTTTCTTTTCGAGTTCACCGTGGAGCCGATTGAGGGAAGGCAACTCCTTCCGACAGCTCGTTCACCAGGTAGCCCAGAAGAAGACGACGGTCACCTTGCCGCGGAGATCGGCGAGGGCGACCTGGCGTCCGTCGAGATCGGGCAGGCTGAACGCGGGAGCGGGCTTGGGTGGGTCGTAGGGCACCGCGCTGAACGACGCCCAGTCGGGCTCCGCGGCGACCACCGGCGTCGCGCCCAGGAGCGCGATCACGCAGACGATGACGACCCCCCTCGCCCTGGGAATCAAGCGCCGGAATCCTTTAACGCCTGGAGCACTTCCTCGGGCTTGAGGAGGTCGAGGGCGTTGTTCTGGATCTTCATGTAGCGGACCACGCCGTTCTTGTCGAGGATGAAGTACGCGCGCTTCGCATAGCGGAAGATGGGGCTCTTGTCATCCGTGACGAGGGCGTCGTAGCTCGGCAGCATCTGGCGTCGAAAATCGGAGAGGAGCAGGTGCTTGGTGTTGTTGGTCTTCACGAACGCGTCGATCGTCGCGATGTGGTCGGCGCTCACGCCCACGACCTGGGCGTTGGCGGCTTCGAACTTGGCGAGGTTCGCCTCGAAGCCGTTGATCTCCTCCGTTCAGGTCTTGGTGAAGGCCTGAATGAAGGTATAGAGAACGACGGGGCCCTTGCCCAGCAACTCGGAGAGCTTGACGGTCTTCCCGCCCGGCGCCGGCAGCGTGAAGTCTGGCGCCTTCTGGCCGACCTCGAGCGCGGCGGCCGCGCCGGTGAGCCCGAGCGTGAGGACGGCGGCCACGGCCGCTGTCCGTATCGTCGCGTGAACGCGCATAGAGCCTCCTCTCAACCGCGGGAAACCGCTCATGGAATCCAGTATCCGTTCACCCAGTACGGCTGATAGTACCCGGCGTGTACGGTCTGAGCGACGTGATAACCCGCGACCCAGACCCCGTCACGATCGTAGTAGCCGGGCACCCAGACGTTCGTGCTCGAGCCCTGCGGCACCCAGACATACGACCAGTAGCCGGGCACCCACTGCGTGTACGACGGCGCCACATAGGTGGAAGCGTAGCCGTACCCCCCATAGAAATAGCCGGGGTAGAACGGGCGTCCCGGCAGGTGACCAGGATGGTGGGACGAGAAGCCGTGGTGGTGATGATGCGGAATCACGACCTTGGAGGGGGCGGTGTCGGTCACCTTGAAATGCGAGTGATGGCCCCCATGGCCAGGATGGCCTCCATGGCCGCCCCGCCCGGCCTGCCCCGAAACCGCAGGGCGCCCACCCTTCCCGACCGGGCCTGCGGCCTCGGCCACCCCCTGGATCATCGCCAGCAGCGCTAACCCTGCGACCACGCTCACTATTTTCTGGCTCATCGCGTGCTCCCCCTGCGGAAACTCCACTCCGTCCCCGTGGGTTCCCCTCTAGCCCGGGATCTCGGTGGGCGCCTTCCGGATATCAGCCGCCTGCTTTGTATCTATAGCGTAGACGGCCGGTCCAGACTTGAGCTTCACGTAGGTCACCGGGCCCTCGGTCTTGCCGACGAGAAGGCCCACGATCTCGGACCCGTCGGCCTTCAGGAGCGCCACCTCGAGCTCCGGCTTGTCCAGGCCGAACCGTGCCGCGTCGTCCCCCTTGGGCGAGGCGATCTCGGTCCATCGCAGGATCTTGAGCCCGAGTAGAAAGTCGTCGACCTTGCGCTCCTTGGTGGCCCCGCGCGAGGGTTCCACCGTCTGCCAGTCCTTCTCACCCTTGCGCTCCACCACGAGCGGCTTGCCGCCGGCCACCAGACGGGCGCGCTTGACGTCGTTCATCTCGAACGCGGGCAGGAGGATCTTGTCACGGAGATCGGCGGGCGCGCGCCCGATCTCGGCCAGGGCCTTGCCCTCGACGAGCATCACCGGGCCCTGCCCCATCACCGCCGCCACCGCCGCCGGCTGTCCCCCGCGGGTCTCGCGCGACGGGGTGAAGAGGAGCACCCGCGGCTCCTTGGCGCCCTCCTCCCAGAGCTTCACGGTCAGCTCCGGCCGCGCGAGGAAGCGCGGGATGGCCGCGGCCTCCTCGGCGAGGAAGCCGATGGCCCGGAGGTCACGGATCTTCCAGAGCACGTTGTTGACCGCTCCGGTATCGGCCTTGAGGGGCTCGGGGGCGGTGATCTTCCAGCCGGTGCCGTCCTTCTCGAGGACGACGGGGCCGCGCGCGCCCTCCAGCTCGACACGAGTGACCTTGTCGTACTGATAGGCAAGCACGACCTTGTCCCGAAGCACGCCCACCGTCTTGGGCACGGCGGCCCAGAGCTCCTCGGGAACGAGCATCACGCCCGGCTCGCCCGCCCGCATCACGTAGACGCCCTTCTTGTCTTTGTCCTCGCGCCCGAAGTGGAGCGTCCGCGCGGCGCGCTCCTTGTCCTTCCCCACCCAAACCGTCACCGTCGTCGGCCGATCCAGCCCATAGGGCACCAGCGACTTCGGCGTGTCGTCCACGAACTCCTTGGCCTTGGCCTGGTCGAGCTTCTCGAGAAAGTCCGTCATGAGCTCGGTGTCGGCGGGCATCGGCCGCGGCTTGGTCATTCGCCACTTCCCGCCCTCGGCGCTCTCGAGCGAGACGGCATCGCCCGCCACGGCCAGATCCACCTGACTCACCGCCTTGCGGTCGAACGCCAGCACGGTGCGGTCGCGTAACTCGGCAACCGGCTTGGTGAGGTCGCGCGCGAGCATCTCCGACAGCGCAACGACCGCCGGCTTGGCGGGCTCCTTGCCGAAGACCCAGGCGCCGGTGGGGCTCTTGCCACCGACGAGCAAGCCAAGCGGCGCGCGTCCCTTGACCTCGACGACCGCTTCGACCTCGGGCGTCTTGAGGCCGAACTCATCGAGCGAGGCGGGGGTCGCCGACACTTCGCGGTCCACGCGGGCGGTGGCGAGACCGGTCACGATGCCGTCCACGGCGCCGCGGTCGGCCCGGGTCTTGAGCGGCTCCAGCAGCTCCCAGCCGGAGTCGGTGCGCTTGAGGCGCACGGTCTCACCCTTCCGCTTCAAGGTGAGGGCCTCGACGTCCTTGGGTTCGAAGTCCCAGAGCCGGCCCTTCGCCGATTCCTTCTTCTCGCGCGCGGGCTCGAGCCAGTACGTGTCGTAGTAGTAGAAGCCGCCCATCCCGGCGAGCAGGAGGACGAGCGCGGCGACGGTGATCCAGCGGGGCAACGGGCGTCCTATCGCGAGCGGCGGCGGCTGACGACGGCCAGGATTCCCACCAGGATGACCGCGCCCGGCAGCACCGCGAACGGCACCCAGAGGACCAGCTCGGCCTGCGGGGGCGACAATACGATGGGGGCCGACTTGGTGTCGCGCGCGCGTACCGAGATCTGGCCCTCGTCCTCGGCCAGCCATGACACGACGTTCAGGAAGAAGTCGCGGTTGCCCTGGGCGCCGAGGAACTGATTCGCGGCGAGGTTGGCGGTGCCGACCACCACCACCCGGGCCCGCGCCGGCTTCTTGGGGCCCTCCGCGGGCGGCGTAGCCGCCGGCGCGGGGGGCGGCGTAGCCGCCGGCGCGGGAACCAGCGTCTCGGCGGCGACCTCGACGGTGGCGACGGCCGCGACCGGGAGCGGGCCTTTCTTGTCCCCGGCATCCGGCTTGGCCTCGCCGCGCGCGAGCGCGTTCTTGTCCGTCTCGCCCCAGGACTGGTCGCTCGACCGCGCCAGCGCCTGCACCGTGGTCCCCTTGGCTGGGGTCTTCGTCACGTCGACCGAGCGCGACAGCGGGAAGAGCGTCATGAGACCTCCCAGGTCGCGCGTGATCGGATGAGCCTCGTACTGGGTGACCACCGGCACCTCGGGGCCCAGCCCGAAGGCGCGGCCGATGGGGTTCAGCTCGACGATGAGGTCGTCGCCCACCTCGAAGCCGTAGCGGCCGAGATGCTTGCGCAGCCCGTCCGCCTGAAACGGCGCCAGCATGAAGAACACCTTGCCGCCCTTGCCGATGAAGGCGTCCAGCGCGGTCATCTCGGGCGCCAGGGGATCCGTCTTGGGCCCGGCCACGATCACGATGGCCGCGTCGTCGGGCACCTTGGGATCGCGCGCGAGGGTCAGGTCCTTCACCTCGTAGTTGGCCTTCTCCATCTGCTCCTTCGCCTGGCTGAAGCCGGGGCGCTCGGTGCTCGCCGGATCGCTCTCGCCATGGCCGCGCAGCAGATAAACCACCCGTTTCGTCTCACGGGTGAGCTTGATCAGCCCGTTGGTGAGCCGCTCCTCGTCGGCGTCGAGCACCTTCTCGGACTTGGTCGCTGCCTTGCCGCCCCGCTCGAGGATGACGGTGCCGTACGTGTCCACCCCGTAGCGCTGGGCGAGGCCGGGCGACCGATCGGGATCCTCCATCCGCCAGGTGAGCTTGCCGTTCGAGTGGGACGTGTAGAGCTTCAGCAGGTCCTCGGCGGTGCGCTTCCCCGGCGTATCGCCGCGGAAGAACGCGATGGCCTCGACCGGCTCCGCCAGCCCCCGCACGACCTGGATGGACTGGGGCGACAGGCTTTGCCGGCGATTCTCGGTGAGGTCCCACCGGGCGCTGTGGCGCACGGAGAGGGCGTTGGCCAGGACGACCACGCCCAGCGCGAGCACGATCAGCACCGCCGCGCCCGCGCCGTAGCGGGCGGAGCGACGGCCCGCGGCGGCGCCCAGCGCCCCCGCGTTGAGGGCGATCGCCGCGAGGACGAGAATGCCGCCCGCGATGACGAGCGCCCACTGCAGCCGGACGAGCCAGGGCACGAGGCGCCACACGGCGAGCGCGGCGACGAGGCAGAGCAGGCCCGTCGGGAAGGCCCACCGCCGGACGAGTGTCGTCATCGGCCTAGCCCTTCCACCGCTTCGCGTCGAGGGCGCGCAGGGTGAGGAACAGCGCGAAGGCGATCACGGTGACGTAGTACACGACGTCCTTGGTGTCGATGACGCCCTTCCCGAAGCCGTCCATGTGCTCGATGATCGACAGGTACTGGAGCAGCGTGCGGAGGCGGCCCCCCGCCGCGTCGGCGCCCCAGCCGATGAGCCAGAACCCCAGGAGCACGCCGAAGGTGGCCGAGCCCGCCACGATCTGATTCTCGGTGAGGGACGAGATGAAGACCCCCACAGCGAGGAAAGCGGCGCCGAGGAGCAGCAGCCCCACGTAGCCGGTGAGCACCGCCCCCCACTCGATGCGGCCGAAGGCGGCCATGAGCGCGGGGTAGGTCAGAGTGAGGACGAGCAGCAGCAGGTACACCGCGCCCGCGGCGAGGAACTTGCCGAGGAGCACCTCGCCGTCTCGCACCGGATAGGTCAGCAGCAGCTCGATCGTCCCCGACCTCTTTTCTTCGGCGAAGAGGCGCATGGTCAGCATGGGGATGAAGAAGAGAAGCACCACGCTCATGTTGGAGAAGAGCGGGCGCATCACGTTCTCGGTGGGGTTGAGACTCTGCGGGCCCATGGGCTGCATGAAGGCCCGCATCGACAGCTCGCTGTAGATCAGGAAGATCTGCGAGAACATCCAGCCGCTGATGATGAGGAAGAGGGCCAGGAACGCGTAGGCGACCGGCGAGCCGAAGTAGAGGCGCATCTCCTTCTTGAACACGGGGAGCCAGCGCATCAGGCCTCCTCCCGCGCGTCCGTATCCTCGCCCGCGACGACCCGGATGAACACCTCTTCCAGACTCATGCCCACCTGATGCAGCTCGAGGAGGCGCCACCCGCGCGCCGCGACCAGCTGCACCACCTCGGCGCGCACGTCACGGCCTCGCGGTGACTCGACGAGGAAGCGCGCGGTCGTCCCGCCACCGGCCAGGTCGTCCACCCGGAGGACGCCGGGTACGCCGCGCAGCGCCGCCAGCACCGCGTCGCGCGGGCCGCCGATCTCGACCTCGATCCGCGCGGTGGGGAATACCTGCTCGACCAGCTCGGTCTGGGTTCCTTGCGCCACGATGCGTCCGCGGTTGATGATGATCACGCCGTCGCAGACCATCGAGACCTCGGGGAGGATGTGCGTGGACAGGATCACCGTGTGCTGGCCGGCCAGCGACCGGATCAGGGCACGGATCTCGGTGATCTGCTTGGGGTCCAGCCCGATGGTGGGCTCGTCGAGGATGAGCACCTCGGGGTCGCCCAGGAGCGCCTGGGCCAGCCCCACGCGCTGCCGGTAGCCCTTGGAGAGCCTGCCGATGAGGCGGCGGCGCATGTCGGTGATGAAGCACCGCTCCATCACCTCGTCCACCTTCGCGCGCCGCTCCCCCCGGCCCACGCCCTTGATCTCCGCGACGAACTCGAGGTATGCGCCCACCGGCAGGTCGGTGTAAAGGGGGGCGTTCTCGGGTAGATACCCGATGCGCCGACGCACCTCCAGCGACTGGCTTGAACACGTCGAAGCCGGCCACCCGTGCGCTCCCGCCCGAGGCGGGCATGAAGCACGAGAGGATTTTCATGGTGGTGGACTTCCCGGCCCCGTTCGGGCCGAGAAAGCCCACGATGCGGCCCTTGTCGACGCTGAAAGAGACGTCGGACACGGCCGTGACGGGCCCGTAACTCTTGGTGAGATGCTCGACCTGGATCATCCGGGATTTGGGTGGCTGTCGTGAACGGCGCCCAGTATACCACAGGGTTAGCGAGCACCTCGGCATGGCGTATGCTCGAGGTAGCGCCACTCCCCGCGGCGTGAGAAAATAGAGTGGGTGGGGGCCAGATGACCCGTCTCTTCCGGTCCAGTCTCCGTTCGCGCCTGCTCCTGCTGGTCCTCCTCGCCCTCCTGCCCGCCTTCGTCCTCATCCTGGTGACCGCCTGGGAGCAGCGCCAGCTGGCCGCCGCCGACGCCCAGGAGGACGCCCTGCGCGTCGCGCGCGCGGCGGCGTCCAACCAGGAGCGCCTCATGGAGGGAGCACGCTCCCTGCTCATCGGGATCTCCCAGGTGCCGGCGGTGCCCGCTCCAGGGAGCCCGCGCGGCTGCGGCACCCTGCTCTCCGATCTGCGCCGGCGCTTCCCGATCTATGTGAACATCAGCGAGGCCACCGCGGCGGGTGACCTCACCTGCTCGGCCCAGCCGCTGCGCGGCCCCATCAGCGTCGCCGACGAGCCGTACTTCCTGCGCGCGAAGGCCACCCACGACGTGGTGGTGTCAGGCTACGTGGTCGAGCCGGTGACCGGCCGGCCGGCCCTGACCGTGGCCTGGCCCGCGCTCGGGCCCACCGGCGAGGTGCGCCGGGTGTTCTTCGCCAGCGTGGATCTGGGCGGCATGCACTCGTTCGCGGAGCGCGCCCGCCTGCCCTCGAATTCCATCTTCGTCGGCGCCGACGCCGCCGGGATGGTGCTCGCCCGTCATCCCGACTCCGAGCGCTGGGTCGGGCAGCCCCTGCCCGAACTGGCCATCGCGCAGGCCATCCGCGCCCAGCAGAGTGAGGGACGCGTCACCGTGGAGGGCCTCGACGGCACCACGCGGCTCTTCGCGTTCACGCCGGTCGGGGGCTTGCCGCCCGCCGACCGTCTCTACTTCGCGGTGGGCATCTCGCGGGAGGAGGCATTCACCGAGGCCGACCGCAGCCTCGTGCGCAACCTGCTTTCCCTGGGCCTCGTGGGCGCGGTCGCCCTCGGCATGGCCGCCATCATCGGCCACATCATGATCATCCGGCGCCTCCGCGAGGTCGTGCGTGCCGCCGAGATCGTGCGGGCGGGCGATCTCTCTGCCCGCGCCGACGTCGGCGGCAACGACGAGATCGCGGTGATGGGGCATGCCTTCAACGCAATGGCGGAGCGGCTGGCGAGCATGGTGAAGGCCGAGCAGGAGACGCGCGATGGGCTCGCGGAGCGGGTGAACGAGCTCGACCTCACCAATCGCCTCGGCGAGCTCCTGCAGGCCTGTCTGACCGTGCAGGAAGCCTACGCGGTGATCGAGCGCATCCTCAAGGAGCTGTTCCGCGGCGACTCCGGCGCGGTATTCGCGTGCAGCTCCTCGCGGAACCTCATCGAGGCGGTCGCGCGCTGGGGGCCCACGCCCCAGAGCACGGCGGGCGTCTTCGCGATCGAGGAGTGCTGGGCGCTTCGCAGCGGGCGCACGCACGTGGTGGACGACATGCACACCGGTCCCCTCTGCACCCACCTGCCCTCCCCCGCCCCCGGCGCCTATCTCTGCACGCCGCTGGTGGCACAGGGCGACGCGCTCGGCATCCTCTATCTGGGCGCGGTCGCCCGCGGCCGTCTGTCGCCCGCGCCCCTCCCCGAGGGCAAGCAGCGGCTCGCCGCCTCCGTGGCCGAGCACGTCGCGCTGGGGCTCGCCAACGTGCGGCTCAGGGAGGTGCTCCGGAGCCAGTCCATCCGCGATCCCCTCACCGGGCTCTTCAACCGGCGCTACATGGAGGAGACGCTCGAGCGCGAGGTGCGGCGCGCCCAGCGCGCGGGGCGGCCCATGGCCGTGCTCATGCTCGACCTCGACCACTTCAAGCGAGTCAACGACGACTTCGACCATGACGCGGGTGACGCCCTCCTGCGCGAGATCGGCGCCGGGCTCCTGCGCAACCTCCGGCGGGAGGACGTGGCCTGCCGCTTCGGCGGCGAGGAGTTCGTGCTGGTGCTGCCGGAGGCCTCCCTCGCCGACGCCGAGCGCCGCGCCGAGGAGCTGCGCGCCGAGATCAAGCGGCTGCGCGTGTCGGACAAGGGGCGGCTGCTCGGGCCGGTGACCATCTCGATTGGCCTCGCGGCGTATCCGGAGCACGGCCTCGCGGGCGACGCGCTGCTCCATGCCGCCGACGCGGCGCTTTATCGCGCGAAGCGCGAGGGGCGCGATCGGGTCGTCATCGGGGAGGCGGAGGTGCCTCGGTCGCGGTAGCCGCGCGCGTTCATTGCTTTCATCGCGCGGGGGGTCGGGGGCAGGGGGGCGGCGGGGTCGGAGGACCACGAGGCACGCGTGCGCATGACCCGTCGCGTCTGGGCTCCGTCCGGGCCCGTTGCGCACGAATACCCTTACAGGGAAACGGGTCCCTCGACCCCGCCGCCCCCCTGCCCCCGACCCCCCTCAACGTGGAATCACAGAAACGGGGCTATCGCGTTTGGTCACGCTGACAGCCGATGACGGCCGAGCGCCGCTGGGTTTCTGAACAGCAGCGGACGGGATCTGTCGTCCGCAGAGTGTCGATACTTCGGGGTTGGGTCTGTAGGTCCTCGAGGTGGGTGGGGGTGGGGGGCGGGGCTCGAGGGACCCGTTTCCCTGCAACCGGCTGCGGACGCAACGGGCCCGGACGGAGCCCAGCCGCGGCGGGTCATGCGCACGCGTGCCTCGTGGTCCTCCGAGCCCTGCCCCCCACCCCCACCCGCCTCGACGCTTCAAGAAGAACCGCGCGCGCCTAGAAGAGACCGGTGATGCGCCCGTCCGGCGCGACGTCCACGCCCTCGGCATTGGGGCGACGGGGAAAGCCCGGCATTGTCGTGATGTCGCCGGTGATGGCGACGAGAAAGCCGGCGCCGGCGGAGATGTAGATGTCGTTGACGGTGATCGTGAAGCCACGGGGGCGGCCGAGCAGCGTGGGATCGTCGGAGAGCGACCGCTGCGTCTTGGCCACGCAGACGGGAAGCTTGCCGTAGCCCAGCGCCTCGATGTCGGCGATCTGGCGCTCCACCCGCCCCGGGTACCCCACGCCGTCCGCCCCGTAGATGCGGCGGGCGATGGTGTCGAGCTTGGCCTTGACGGGCTGATCGAGGGCGTAGAGCGGCGCGAAATCCGACCGCTCCGACGCGAGGAGGTCGCGCAGACCCTTGGCAAGGTCGCCCCCGCCGTCGCCGCCCCGCGCGAAGATGTCCGCCACGTGGGCGCGCACCCCGGCCTTCGCGCAGTGGTCGAGCACGATCTTGTACTCGGCCTCGGTGTCGGTCGGGTAGCGGTTGATCCCCACCAGCACCGGCACCTTGAACTGCCGGATCGACTCGATGTGCGCGTCCAGGTTGGCGAGGCCGCGGCGCAGAGCATCCAGGTTCTCGGCGGCCACGTCTTTCACCGGAATCCCGCCGTGGTACTTGAGCGCGCGGTTCGTGGCCACGACCATGGCCGCGTCGGGGCGAAGGCCGGCAAGCCGGCACTTGATGTCGAAGAACTTTTCGGCGCCGAGGTCGGTGGCGAAGCCGGCCTCGGTCAGGCAGATGTCGCCGAACTTGAGCGCCATGCGCGTGGCCACGACCGAGTTGCACCCGTGGGCGATGTTGGCGAAGGGCCCGCCGTGGACCAGCGCGGGCGTGCCCTCCATGGTCTGCACGAGGTTGGGATGGATGGCGTCGCGCAGCAGGGCGGCCATCGCCCCCGTGACCCCGAGCGCGTCGGCGGCGACCGCTTTGCCGTCGCGAGTGAGCGCCACCACCATCCGGCCGAGCCGCGCCTTGAGGTCGGCGATGTCCTCGGCGAGGCAGAGGACGGCCATGATCTCGGAGGCGGCGGTGATGAGGAAGCCCGACTCGCGGGGCACGCCGTCCATCCGTCCCCCGAGCCCGACCACGAGCCGGCGGAGGGCTCGGTCGTTGACGTCGAGGGCGCGCTTCCACAGCACCTGGCGCACGTCGATGCCGAGGGCGTTGCCGTGATGGAGGTGATTGTCCAGCGCGGCGGCGAGCAGGTTGTTGGCGGCGGTGATGGCGTGAAAGTCCCCGGTGAAGTGCAGGTTGATCTCGTCCATGGGGACAACCTGCGAGCGGCCGCCGCCAGTGCCCCCGCCCTTGAGCCCGAGCGTGGGGCCGATCGAGGGCTCGCGGAGGGCGATCACCGGGCGCGCGCCCGCCTTCCAGAGGGCCTGGCCGAGGCCGATGGTCATGGTGGTCTTGCCGTCGCCGGCCGGGGTCGGCGTGATGGAGGAGACCACCACGAGTTTGCCGTCGAGCCGCTGCCGCCGGGCGGCGAGGGCGTCGAGCAGCACCTTGGCCTTGCTCCGCCCGTAGGGCACCCACTCGCTCTCGGCGAGGCCCAGATCGGCGGCGACCGCCGCGATCGGCCGGGGAACGCTAGGATCGGACGGGGGCGGGGTCGAGGTCGGCATCGGGCATGATCTCCTTGAGCCAGTCGGGCAGCGCGATCATCCGCTGCGTGGCGGGGTCCCAGCAGGCGTGGCGAGTGTGGCCGGACGCCACCAGCTCGCCCTTCTCGTTGTGGATCTCGTACTTGAAGGTGAAGCTCGCGCGCCGGCGCTCGCTCACGCGCGAGGTCACCGCGAGGAGATCGTCGAGGAGCGCGGGTCGGTCGTAGTGCACGCACGCCTCCACCACCGGCATGTGGACGCGGCGATTCACCTCCGACATGGGCAGGCCGCGCTCGCGGAGGTATTCCACCCGCGCCACCTCGAAGTATGTGAGGTAGTTACCGTAGTAGACCACCGACATGGTGTCGGTGTCCTTGTAGCGCACGCGGATCCGAGTGAGCGACGGCATGGAAGCGGGCGGCCGCCGCTCAGAGATACTGGCCGTAGCGGATCTTCTCGACCACTTCCCGGATGCGCCGATAGGCGTCGAGCTGCTGAAGCAGGTCCTGGGTCGTGACGAGTCCCGTGTCGCGTCCCTCCCCCGCCTCCTGCACCTTCTGCTCCAGGGCGCGCCGGAAAACTTCCGAGATCTCCGCCCCGCTCATGCCGCCCATCGGCGGGAGCAGCGAGCGGAAGTCGATCTGGTCGAAGAGGGGCCGGTCCGCCTTGGCCTCCGCGCGCTCGCGCACGAGCTGGAGGATCTTCTGCTGATCGACGGCGTCGGGCAGCGTCACCTCGACGAGGCGGTCGAGCCGCCCCGGCTCCACGAGGGACCGGTCCACCGAGTCGGTCCGGTTGGTGGAGGCCACCACGAGGATGCGGGAGGACTCGTCGAGCCCGTCGAGCTTCTCGCAGAGGGCGGCAACCAGCCGCGCGCTCGCCTCGCGGGCCTGCGGGGGGGGAGCAGATGCTCCAGCGACAGGGCGTTGGCCTCGTCGAGGTAGACCACGGCCTTGCCCTCGGTCTTCGCGATGTTGATGATCTCCTGCAGCAGCTCGCCCGTGGTGGGCCCGAACTTCGACGTCAGGTTCATCATCTTCAGATGGTAGAGGATCGCGCCCGCGCTCGTGGCGAGCGCGCGCGCGAGCATCGACTTGCCGGTGCCCCGCGGGCCGTAGAGAAGGATGCCCCGTGGCGGATGGATGCCCCACTTGCGATAGAGGTCGGGATCGGTGAGGGCGGTGGTGAATCCGCGTACCGCGGCCTTGGCGGCCGCGATGCCGCCGATCTGCTCGAAGGACGTCTCCGGACGAATCGTCACCACCACCCGGCCGCTCAGATCGCCGAACTTCTCCCCGAGCTTGGTGAAGACGTCCTCGATGCGGCGCTGGATGGCCCACTGCTGGTTCTCCGGCTCGGGCGCGGGCGCGCTCGCCGACGGCCCCGCCTGACGCGGCAGCTCGATGGGCATCGGTCAGATTCGCGGGCCGCCGGGCGTGGGGGGCGCGGGGGTGATGATCTCGGCACGCTCGAGGACGCGCTCCTCCACGAGCACGGGCGCCTTGGCCCGGATGGCGAGCGCGATGGCGTCCGACGGGCGCGCGTCGAGGACGTGCGCGGCGCCGGCGGCGGTGAGATGGAGGCTCGCGTAGTAGACGTCGTCGCGCAGGTCGGTGATCACCGCCTTCGTCACGGTGACGTTCAGGCGCCCGAACAGCGTGGCGAAGAGGTCGTGGGTGAGCGGCCGGGGAGGCGTGCGGCCGGCGAGCGGCAGCGCGATGCCGGTCGCCTCCGCGGGGCCGATAGCCATCGCGAACGCGCGCCCGTCGCGCTTGCCCTGCAGGAGCACGAGCGGCGTCCCTGTCTGCGGGCTCGCCACCACCGCGAGGATGTCCACCTCTTGGGCGCTCGCGGGCGCGGGCTGCGCGCTCCCGGGTGCGGGCGCCGGCGCTGGCGCCGCCGCGCGGCCGCTCTCCGCTCCAAGACCCGCGCTACAGCCGAGCAGTAGTGCCAGCGCCGCCATTCGGCTCGGGATGTTCATGCGCGCCCTCCGCGCTCGCCAGCGGGCGAAGCGCCTCCGCAGTATCGGCCCGCCCCGAGTGCAAGTCAACCGAGCCGGCGCGCGCGGCCGCGCCCCGCACGCGCGGACGCGAGTCGCCGGCGCGCGCGGCGCCCGGGCCGGGAGCGAGCCGGTAGCTCAAGGCGATGCCGCCGCCCATGAAGATGGCGAGCATCGTCCACATCGGCGAGTAACCGAGCCCATGGGCCACGTAGCCGAACGCCACCGCGCCGACGGCATTCCCCACCAGGCAGGCGGCGCTGAAGATCCCCACCGCGCTGGCCCGGCGGGACTCCGCCGTCACGTCCACGAGCAGCGCGGACAGGGCGGGGTAGAGGAATCCATGCGCCGCGCCCGAGATGAGGCCGGAGAGGAAGAGGAAGGGCAGCACCGCGACGTGCAGGCCCGTGCTCGCGAGCAGCGCGAGCATGCAGACCGCGGCGGTGAAGACGATCATCGAGGGCAGGATCACCGCGCGGCGGCCCCGGGTGTCGATGAGGTCGCCCCCGAACAGGCGCACCGCCACCGCCGAGGCGGAGTACGCGGTGTAGAAGAGGCCCAGGCCGGTCACCCCCAGCGACTCCGCGAAGGTCGGGAGAAAGGTGAACACCGCCCCCGTACCCAGGCCGAAGAAGAAGCCCAGGCCCATGTGCACGCGCAGCAGCTCCTGCAGCCCCTCGCGAAGCGCTTCCGGCCCCGGTCCGCCGCCCGGCGCGGGCGGGCGTATCCCCTTCGTGCGCAGCACGAGAACGAGGGTGCCCGCCGCGAGCAGGGCGGACAGCGCGAAGGACCAGCGAAAGCCCATGTGCCGGACCACCGCCTCGCCGAGGAGGGGCGCGAGCGCGGTCGACGTCAGCCCGGAGAGGCCGAAGATGCCCAGCGCCCACCCCCGGCGCTCGACGGGCACGACATCCACGATGTGGATGTAGCTCGAGACGAAGAAGGCGGAGAACGCGAGGCCCTGCACGCCGCGCAGGGCGGCGTGCAGGGTGATCGAGCTCGAGGCCAGGAAGCCGACGGCGGAGAGGAGCAGCAGGGCCGCGCCCAGACGCATGAAGAAGCGCCGGCCGAGGCGGTTCACCCACACGCCCACCAGCGGCTGGAACAGGATGCCGGCGATGCTGTACGTCGCCTGCACGAGGCCCACGTGGGCCTCGTCACCGCCCATCTGCTGCACGTGGATGGGGAGCAGCAGGAAGCCGTTCATGCTCATGAAGAAGAGAAAGTTCGTGAGCATGGCGTGCGCGAACGGCGCGCTCGCCAGGAGCGAAAGGGCGGAGGTCACGAGCGTTGCGGCGGAGGGAAGCGGACCGTTACAATGGCAGCCGCCATGAGACGCGTGAAGTATAGCACGCGGGCGCGCGCCTGAGCGCGATCGCCGCCGCGCTCGCCGCCGCCGCGACGCTTGCGGCCGACGGCCGCGGCCGCTTCCGGGCGCCCGCGGCGCTGCAAAGCTGGCCCGGGATCGTCCACGGCGGCGGGCTCGTGGCCATTCTCGACGCGGCGACGCGCGCGCTCGGGGTTCCCGATGCCCCGCGCGTGGTGGAGGGGCGGCTCACCGCCTCCGTGCCCATTGCCACCGACCTCGTCCTCGACGGGCGCGCGCGCGAGGGCGGCGCCGGCATCACCGTGGTGCAGGACGGCCAGACGCTGTCCTCCGCCTCGGTGAGCGTAGGGTCGGCGCCGGCGGCGGCGGCGCTGGCGCGGCGGCGCCGACGGCTGGATCCTCCCCATGTCCGAGGAGTGCCTCGCGTGCGGGTCGAATAATCCCCTGGGGCTGCAGACCGCGCTGCGCTTCGACGGCGACGGCGTATGGGCCCGGCTGGCGCCGCGCGCGACCTGGCTGACCGGTCCGGGGCTCGCGCATGCCGCCCTCGCGCCCGTGCTCCTCGACGAAGTGGCGTGGTGGCTGGGCGCCCTCACCATGCGCGAAGGCGGCCTGACCAATCGCATTCAGGTCACGCTGGGCGCCGGCAACTTGCCTGCGGCGGGGCCGCTCCTCGCCGTCGGGCGATTCGCCGACGTCGCGCCGGTGGACCGCAAGCGCACCTTCTGGCGCACGAGCACGGCGCTCTGCGACGCGGCCGGCGGGGTGCTCGCGACCGCGACCATCGTCTTCCGGGGCGGCACGGAGTATTCCGCGCGGCAGGTGCCCTACTTCAAGGCGCGCGCCGAGCCCGCGTCCTTCACGCGCATGTTTCCGAACTACGGCTGACGGGGGCGAGGACCGTCCGGCGCGGGCACGTTCGGATTCGGGCTCTTGAGCCGCTCGACGAGCTGCGGATATGACGAGCTCCGAATGACGCGATCGAACTGGGTCCGGTAGTTGCCGACCAGGCTGACGCCCTCGATGATCACGTCGTAGACGCGCCAACGATCGCCCCGGCTGATGAGCCGATAGTCCATCGGGACTTCCTGCCCCTTGGTGGTGACGAAGCGAGTCTGGACCAGCGCCAGGTTCCCCTCCGTCCGCTCCCCCACGAACCGCACGGCCTCCCCGCTGTACCGCTCCACCTTCGTGACATACGCGCGCTCGATGAGGTCGCTGAAGAGGCGCACGAACTCGGCCCGCTCCTCCTCGCTCCGCGCGTTCCAGTGGGTCGCGAGCGAGCGCGCCGCCATCTCCCGCCAGTCGAACACGAGCTCCGCGGCGGCGCGGATGGCGGCGCGCCGGGTATCCGCCGGCTTGCCCTCCGAGTCCTCGACCACCTTCAGCACCCGGGTGAGATCGCCCTTGAACTGATCCGACACCGGGCCGGCCTCCGCGGCGGGGCCGGGCGAGAGCCCCGCGACGGCAACGACGAGCACAAGCACGAGCGCTCGCACCGGCTAGTCGAAGAGGGTCGTGAAGAAGTTCTTCACGCTGGCCCCGAAGGAGCGCGCACCGTCCTTGGTGCTCTGCCAGGCGCTCTTGGCGGGCGGCTCCGCGGACTTGCCGGCTTCCTTGAACTTCTCACCGGTATACTTCGCGCCCTCCTCCACGGTCTTGCCGACGCCCTTCGCGGTCTCCTCGACGCCCTTGCCCACTTCACCCTGGCCGATCTTCTTGGCGCCCGTCTCCACCTGTTGGGTCGCACCCTTGACCTTGGTGTCATCGGCGCCGAGCGCGGGCAGCGGGGCGACCAGGATCGCGCCGGCGAGCACGAACATCAGACCTCGTACAGGCTTCATGGCTTCCTCCCCGTCTGAGAATTGCACGCTACCCTCCAAGCGCAGCAAGGGATATGCCGCGGTCGTAACTGGTTGATTTCTTGAGCGACGACTGTCACGAAGGAAGAGAGTGGGGCGGGTAACGACTACACACTTGGCCGAGAGGCCTGGGCCTCTGCCACCTTGGTCCGCAGGGCATCCCAGACCGCGAGAGGAATGGACGGGTCGCCCAGTTGAGAGGCCCGGACACGCGGCCCGTGAAAGTCGGACCCGCCGGTCGCCACCAGGCCATGCCGCCGGCAGAGCTCCACGTAGCCGCCGGTCTGGGCCGCCGAGTGCTCCGGGTAGTAGCACTCGATGCCCATGAGGCCCGCCGCCACGAGCGCGGGGATGAGGTCATCCCGCCCGGCGAGACCGGGATGGGCGAAGACGGGCGCGCCGCCCGCGCGACGCAGCAGGCGCACCGCGTCCTCGGGCGTGAGCTTCTTGCGCGGCACATGGCCGGGCTTGCCCGCGCCCAGGAAGCGATCGAAGGCCTCGCGCACGCTCTTCACGTAGCCGCGATCGACCATGACCTGCGCCACGTGGGGCCGCCCCGCCGAGCCCTCCAGGACGAGGGCGAACACCGCGTCCGGATCGATCGGCATGCCCAGCGCGGCGAGGCGCTCCGCCATGCGATGCACACGCTCGCGCCGCTCCGCCCGCTGCCCGCGACAGAAGTCCTGGAACCACGCGGCTGCGTAGTCCATGCCGTAGCCCAGGATGTGAATCTCGCCGCCCTCGATGTCGCAGTTGATCTCGATGCCGGGCACGATCTCGAGCGGCCGGAGGGCGGCCGCCTCCTCCATCGCCTCGGCGAGCCCTTCGGTGGAGTCGTGATCGGTGACGGCGAGCACGCGCACACCGCGGCGGGCCGCCGCCCGCACCAGCTCCCGCGGGCGCAGCGTCCCGTCGGAGGCGGTGGTGTGGGAGTGGAGGTCGACGGCGCCCGGCACGCGCTCTCCCTCAGCGCCGCCCCGCAAGCCGCGTCAGATAGGCGAGCAGCGTGCGCACGGCCACGCCGGTCGCGCCCTTGGGCCCGAGCGGCAGCTCGCGCTCCGAGAACGCGGTGCCCGCGATGTCGAGGTGCGCGTAGGGCAGCCCGCCCGCGAAGTCCCGCATGAACAGCGCGGCCACGATGGCCCCCGCGCCCCGCTGGCTCGATACGTTGTTGAGATCGGCGACCTCGCTCTTGAGCCCGTCCTTGTACTCGTCGTGGAGGGGCAGCCGCCACATGCGCTCGCCGGAGTCGCGCGCCGCCCCCAGAAGCCGGTCGGCGAGGCCGTCCTGCGTGGCGAAGAGCCCGGTGATGCCGAGACCGAGCGCGATGACCACCGCGCCGGTGAGGGTGGCCAGGTCCACCATCTCCTGGGGCTCGATCTCCTTGACCGCGTAGGCGAGCGCGTCCGCGAGCGTCAGTCGACCCTCGGCGTCGGTGTTGCCGATCTCGATGGTGAGGCCGTTCATGGCCCGCACGATGTCGCCCGGACGCTGGGCGGTCCCCGAGGGCATGTTCTCGGTGGCGGCGATGAGGCCGTGCACCTCCACGGGCAGCCGGAGCCGCGGCAGCGCCTGGAAGACGCCCAGCACGGTGGCGGCGCCCGCCATGTCGTCCTTCATGCGGAGCATGCCGTCGGCGGACTTGAGGTCGAGACCGCCCGAGTCGAAGGTGATGCCCTTGCCGATGAGGGCCACGCGTCGCCGCGCTCGCCGACCCGGTGCGTACGTGAGGTGGATGAAGCTGGGTGGTTCTTGGCTGCCCTGGGCCACGCCGAGGAAGGCGCCCATGCCCAGCTTGGCGCACGCGTCCCGATCCAGCACGCGCACTCGCAGCCGGCCCGCCTTGGCGATCTCCTGCGCGCGGGCGGCAAGGTAGGACGGCGTCACCACGTTGGCCGGCTCGTTGACGAGATCCCGCGCGAGCGCGGTCGCCCCCGCGCCGATCTGGCCGAGCCGCACGCCGTCGCGGGCGGCGGTCTGCTGACGCCGTTCGGGCTCGACGACGGCGAGCGACGCGATCGCCTTGCCGTTCTTTTCCTTGAGGTACTTGTCGAAGCGATAGGTGCCCAGCAGGGCCCCCTCCACGGTGGCCTGCGCGCGCTCGCGCGCGGACAGCCCCGCCGCGGGCAGGTACATCGCCACCCTCGACGCGCCCAGATCGCGGGCCCGCCGCGCCGCGCCCGCGGCGGCGCGGCGCACCGTCTCGGCCTCCGCCTTCCCGCGGGCTCCCAGGCCCACCACCATGACGCGGCCCGCCGGGAGCTTGCCGTTGGTGAAGAGGTAGGAGATCTGCCCCGGCTTGCCTTCGAACTTCTCGGTCGCCAGGGCCCGAGAGACCAGGCCGCCCATGCGCCGGTCCACCTCGGCCAGCTCGTCGCCGTCCCCTCGCGCGGGGTCGCTGTGGCGCCCGATCACGAGCACGTCGGCACGCGCTGTCGGCGGGGCGTCGTCTCTCCAGGGACACGTTCATCGGGAGCGTCTCCTTTCCAATGTCAACGGCGCGGTGAATCATGTCGGCCAGGCCGTCGGTGGTGTCGTAGCGGCCGAGTTCGCGGACGGGAACCCAGCGCGCGTCGGCGGCGTCACTGGCCGCGCGAAGGGTGCCGCCGGCCGGCTCCGCCACGTAGTCCACGATCACCCAGTGATAGCGGACGCGGTCGACGCCGGCGGGGGCGCCGTCACGCACCACGCGATCGATGACGCCGCAGACATCGAGCACGCGCACGGCGAGGCCGCATTCCTCGGTGACCTCGCGCCGGACGGCATCCTCGAGCCGCTCCCCCAGGTGCACGAGGCCGCCGGGCAGGCTCCACTTCCCCTGGGACGGCGGCCGGCCCCGCTGGACGAGGAGCACGCGGTCGCCCTCGAGGACCACCGCCCCCACGCCCACGCGTGGCGCGTCGGGATACTCGCGCGGCGCGTCCGTCATCGCACGGCGGGACGTGGGGCGACGCCGACGACGCGGCCCGCGCGCGTCCACTCCGTCGACCCGTACTTGTCGCGCGCGAGCGTCTCCGCCAGCTCGGTCTCGGCGGCGGTGAGGCCGCTCGGGCGCAGCTCGATGCCGTGCACGCGCCTGAAGGCCTCCGCCAGCGCGATCGTGCGTCTCGTCGAAGGTAGGCCGGCGGCCCAGCACCGCCTCGAGCGTGGTCATGCCCGCCAGCGGATCCCGGCTGCCGGGGAACACGCGGGCGAGGCGCTCGCGGTCGGCGGCCAGCATCACCGCGCCGTGCTGCAGGAAGCCCGCGCCCTGACGGCGCTGGGCGCTGCCCACGACCTTGAGGCCGCTCGCCTCCAGCTCGTACGAGCCCGTGCGGGCGAAGCAGAACGCGGGCATGGTGCGTGGGTCGGAGGGCTGCGCCGCGACCATGGCGACCGGGGCGCCGAGCTCGACGAGCCCCGCCTCCAGAGCGCGCGCCGATCCACTGATACGTGGCCAGAAGATCGTCGGCACCGGGGAAGTCGCCGGCGACGCGCCGTTACGCTGTAGGTGAGCTCGCGCTCCGGTCCCTCGTGGAGGATGGCGCTGCCGCCGGTGGGCCGCCGCACGACGCCCACGCCCATGCGCCGGGCGGCCTCGAGATCCACGCGCCCGTCCAGGGGCTGGCCATAGCCGAGCGAGACGGTCGGCGGGTCCCAGCCGAAGAACCGCAGCGTGGGCGGCGCGCGCCCGTCGAGGCGCGAGAGGAGCAGCGCCTCGTCGAGGGCCATGTTGGCTGCCCCGTCGAGAGGCTCGGTCACCAGGAGCCGGAAGGTCATCATCGCCCCCTCACCCTAACCCTCGCCCCTGAGGGAGAGGGGCGGGATGAGGGAGAGCGCGTCAGGATGAGGGGCGCGTCCACTTCAGCACGGGCTGGCGCGCGGCCAGGGTCTGGTCGAGACGCCGCACCGGCGTGGTGACGGGCGCCTCGTGGATCCGGTGGGGATCCGTCTCCGCCTCCCGCGCGATCTGCACCATGGCGTCGCAGAACGCGTCGAGCGTCTCCTTGGACTCGGTCTCGGTGGGCTCGATCATGAGCGCCTCGTCGACGATCAACGGGAAATACGTCGTGGGGGCGTAGAAGCCGAGGTCGAGGAGGCGCTTGGCGATGTCGGTGGCGGAGACGCCCAGCTTCTTCTGCCGCCGCGCGGAGACCACGCACTCGTGCATGCACGGGCCCGCGGTGGCGCGGTCGTAGTCGCCCTCGAGGCGCTTGAGGATGTAGTTGGCGTTGAGCACCGCGTTGTCCGACACCGCCCGCAGCCCGTCGGGGCCCATCGTGCGGATATAGGCGTAGGCGCGCACGAGCATGCCGAAGTTGCCCCAGAAGGCCTGGAGCTTGCCGATGGACTGCGGGCGCGCTCCAGTCGAGCGCGTATCCGGCATCGTCCGCCTTCACCACCACCGGCGTGGGCAGGAACGGCGCCAGGTGCGCCTTGATGCCGACCGGGCCCGCCCCCGGCCCGCCGCCGCCGTGCGGCGTGGTGAAGGTCTTGTGCAGGTTGAAGTGGCAGACATCGAAGCCGAGATCGCCCGGGCGCGTGATGCCGAGGATGGCGTTGAAGTTGGCGCCGTCCATGTACACCTGCACGCCCTTGGCGTGGCACATCTCGGTGATCTGGTGGATGCGGGACTCGAAGAGCCCCAGCGTGTTCGGCTGGGTGATCATGAACGCGGCCACGTCCTCGTCGAGGTTCCGCTCGAGGTCGGCGAGATCCACCTCGCCCGCCTCGTCGGACTTGAGCTGCACCACCGAGAAGCCGGCGAGCGCGGTGGTGGCCGGATTGGTGCCGTGTGCGGAGTCGGGGATCAGCACCTTGTGGCGGCGCTCGCCGCGCGAGAGGTGATACGCGCGGATCATCAGCACGCCGGCGAACTCGCCCTGCGCCCCCGCCGCGGGCTGGAGGGACACGTCGTCCATCCCCGAGATCTCGGCGAGGTCGCGCGCCAGCTCCCACATGAGCTGGAGCGCGCCCTGGCTCGCTGGCCGCGGGCGCGAGCGGGTGCAGGCGGAGGAAGCCGGGCAGCCGCGCCATGTCCTCGTTGATCTTGGGGTTGTACTTCATGGTGCACGAGCCGAGCGGGTAGAAGTGCGTGTCCACGCCGTAGTTCATGAGCGAGAGGCGCGAGTAGTGACGGATCACGTCCACTTCCGAGACTTCCGGCAGCTCGGGCGGCGTGGCGCGCACGTACTGGGACGGGCACCAGGCTCGCGGGGTCGGCGGACGGCACGTCGAGCGCGGGCAGCGAGTGGGCGAAGCGGCCGGGCGCGGAGAGCTCGAAGATCAGCTTGTCGTAGGGCGGGCGCGCTTCCATGGCGGGCCTCACGCCACCGCGGCGGCCAGGGCCGCGGCGTAGGCGTCGATCTCGTCCTTGGTCCGGCGCTCGGTCACCGCCACGAGCAGCGTGCTCTTCTCCGCGCGGTCGAAGGTCCGAAGGGGCACGCCGGCGAGGATGCGGTCCTTCAGGAGGCGCTTGAGCACCCGATCGGGCGCCTTGGGCAGGGTCAGCGCGAACTCCTTGAAGAACGGCGCGGGGAAGCGGAGGCTCACGCCCGGCACCGCGGCAAAGCGCTCCGCCGCGTAGTGCGCCTTGGCGGTGGCGAGCTCGCCGACCTTGCGGAGGCCATGCTCTACCGAGGATGGACACGTAGATGGTGGCCATGAGGGCGCAGAGGGCGACGTTGGTGCAGATGTTCGACGTCGCCTTCTCCCGCCGGATGTGCTGCTCGCGCGTCTGCAAGCGTGAGCACGAACCCGCGCTTGCCGTCCTTGTCCACCGTGGCGCCCACCAGACGCCCCGGCATGCGCCGCACGAGATCGGCCCGGGCGGCGAAGACGCCGAGATTGGGCCCGCCGAAGCTCATGGGCACGCCCAGGCCCTGCCCCTCGCCCACCACGATGTCGGCGCCGAGCGCGCCGGGCGGGGTGAGGAAGCCGAGGTTCACCGGATCCGCCGCCACCACCAGCAGCGCGCCTTTGGCGTGGGCGATCTCCGCCGCCGCGCGAAGGTCCTCCAGGCAACCGAAGAAGTTCGGGTACTGCACCACCACCGCCGCCGTCCGCTCCGTCACCGCCTTGCCGAGCGCGTCCAGATCCGTCACGCCGTCGCCGAGCCGTACCATCTTGAGCCGGAGATCGGGCCCCTCGCAGTACGTCTCGACCACCTGCTGGTACAGCGGGTTCACCCCGCGGCTCCACGCTGTCTCCGCCCGCCCCGTCACCGAGTGCGCCATGAGCACGGCCTCGGCGAGGGAGGAGGCGCCGTCGTAGATCGAGGCGTTCGCCACGTCCATCCCGGTGAGCTCGGCCATCATGGTCTGATACTCGAAGATGGTCCGGAGGGTCCCCTGGCTGGCCTCGGGCTGATAGGGCGTGTACGCGGTGAAGAATTCCCCTCGGGAAATCAGGTGGTTTATTGGGCTCGGGATCGCGTGATCGTAGGAGCCGGCACCGAGGAAGCAGGCGAAGTCGTCGGCATTGGCGTTCTGGCCGGCGATGCCGCGGAGGTGGCGTACGAGGTCGCCCTCCGCCATCGCGGCGGGCAGGGCGAGCGGCCGCGAGAGCCGCGCCTTGGCGGGCACATTGGCGAGGAGCGCCTCGATGCTGGCGGCGCCGATCCGCGCGAGCATCTCCTTCTGCTGGCCGGGCGTGTTCGAGATGTAGCGCATCGGCTCGGCGGGCCCGCTCAGTGACCGCCGCCGGCGATCAGCTGCTCGTACTGGGCGGGGCTCAGGAGGGCCCCCGCCTCCGCGGCCGACGTCATCTTGATCACGATCATCCAGCCCGCCCCGTAGGGGTCGCTGTTCACCACCTCGGGCTTCTTGGGCAACTCGGCATTGACCTCCACCACCTCGCCGGTGAGCGGCGCGAAGAGGTCCGACACCGCCTTCACCGACTCGACCACCCCGAAGGTCTTCATGCTGGAGACCTTGGCGCCGACCTTGGGCAGCTCGACGAACACCACGTCGCCCAGCTGCTCCTGAGCGAAGGCTGTGATGCCGATACGGGCGCGGTCGCCGTCGATCTTCGCCCACTCGTGTTCCTTGGTGTACTTGAGCTCTCCCGGCACCTTGGACATCGCGCCCCCCTACGACTTCTTGGCTTTGGAAGGAGAAAACGGCGTGCGCGCCACGCGCGCGCGCTGCCCGGCCCCACGGATCTCGATCTCCAGCTCGGTCCCGATCGTCGCAAGGTCCGTCCGCACGTAGCCCATGCCGATCCCGCGTTCGAGGCTCGGCGAGAACGAGCCGGAGGTGACCACGCCCACCGGCGCGCCGGCGGCGAAGATGCGGTAGCCGTGGCGCGGCACCTGGCGCTCGACCATCTCGACGCCCACGAGCTTGCGCGGCACGCCGGCGGCGCGCATCGCCTCGATGGCGTCTCGCCCGATGAAGTCGCCCTTGGCGGGCTTGACCACCCAGCCCAGGCCCGCCTCGAGGGGATTGGTGGTCTGGTCGATGTCGTTGCCGTAGAGCGCGAACTTCATCTCCAGCCGCAGCGTGTCCCGCGCGCCGAGGCCGATGGGCTGTATCCCGTTGCCCCGTCCCGCCTCCAGGAGCGCGTGCCAGAGCCGCTCCGCCTCGCCGGCGGGCGTGTAGAGCTCGAAGCCGTCCTCGCCGGTGTAGCCGGTACGCGAGATCACCGCGGGCACGCCCGCGACCTTGCCGCGCGTGAAGTGATAGTAGCGGACGCCTACCACGTCGGTGTCGGCGAGACGCTGGACGAGGCCTTCCGCCTTCGGCCCCTGCACCGCAAGCAGCGCGGTGTCCGCGCTCATGTTGCGCCACGTCGCCCCCGCGCCGTTCGACGTCACCCACGCCCAGTCCTTGTCGATGTTGGAGGCGTTGACGGTGAGCATGTAGCGGGCGTCCTCGAAGCGGTACAGGGTGAGGTCGTCCACGATTCCGCCTTCGGGAAAGCAGAGGAGCGAGTATTGCACCTGGCCGCGGGTGAGCGCGCTGGCGTCGTTGGTGCAAAGCCGCTGCAGGACGGCGAGGGCGCCGGGCCCTTCGACCTCGAACTCGCCCATGTGGCTGATGTCGAAGAGGCCGACGGCGGAGCGCACGGCGCGGTGCTCCTCGATGACGCCCGCGTACTGCACCGGCATCTCCCAGCCGCCGAAGGGAACCATGCGGGCGCCGGCCTTGACGTGGACGTCGTAGAGCGGCGTGCGCTTGAGCGGGCCGGATTCGTGGGCGGTCATCGGAAATCGGCCTCATCTTATGGCAGAATCGCCCCATGGACAAGCGAGCGCTCGGCCCGACCGGCATACACGTCTCCTCGATCTGCTTCGGCGGCAATGTCCTCGGCTGGACCTGCGACGAGCCCACCTCGTTCGCCGTGCTCGACGCCTACGCGGAGGCCGGCGGCGACTTCATCGACACCGCCGATGTCTACTCGCGCTGGGCGCCGGGCCATACCGGCGGCGAGTCCGAGATCGTGCTCGGCCGCTGGATGAAGGCGCGTGGCAACCGCAAGCGGGTGATCGTGGCGACCAAGCTCGGCAACCCCATGGGCGACGGGCCGGGCGACAAGGGCCTCGCCGGCGCGCGCATCGCCAAGGCGGTGGAGGACTCGCTGCGCCGGCTCCAGACCGACTACATCGACCTCTACCAGGCCCACATCGACGACGCCGCGGCCCCGCTCGACGAGACCCTGCGCGCATTCGACGCGCTGGTAAAGTCCGGCAGGGTGCGGGCCATCGGCGCGTCCAACTACGGCGCCACGCGCTTCGCCGAGGCCCTCGATGTGAGCCAGAAAGCCGGCGTGTCCGCCTACGCAACGCTCCAGCCCTGCTACAACCTCGTGGAGCGCGCGGACTACGAGAAGGAGCTAGAGCCGCTGTGCCGCGCGCGGGGGATCGCGGTGATCCCCTACTTCTCACTCGCCGCCGGGTTCCTCACCGGCAAGTATCACCGCGGCGGGGCCCTTCCCAGCACGCCCCGTGCGGCCGGGATCAGCAAGCGCTACATGAACGACCGCGGCTGGGCGGTCCTGGACGCGGTGGAGGGCGAGGCCAAGCGTCTCGGCGCGACCCCGGGCCAGGTCGCGGTGGCCTGGCTGCTCGCGCGGCCGAGCATCACCGCTCCAATCGCCAGCGCCACGTCGGTGGCGCAGATGAAGGAGCTCGCCGATGCCGCCCGCATCCGCCTCGACGCGGACGCGGTCAGCCGGCTGGAGCGCGCGGGCGCCTAGGCCCGCCCCGCGAGCACCCGGCCGACCGCTTCGACGAAGCGGTCCACGTCGGCGTCGGTCATGGCCAGGGAGCAGGCCCCCAGCCCGCGCTGCGAGATCAGGAAGCCCTCGTTGATGAGCGACATGAAGGTCGTGACGGCGGCCTTGGGGTCCTCGGGCCGCTGCGAGCGGTAGTCGGTGAGCCGCTTTTTCGTGTGGTGCAGCCAGAAGAGCGAGCCGGTGCCGGTGATCTGCCCTGGATACTTCTGCTTCCGCAACACGCGGCCCACGCCCTGGCGCAGGCGGTCACCGAGCGCGTCCAGACGCGCATACGACTCCGGCGTGAGCTGCTCCATGGTGGCCACCCCGCCTGCCATCGTCAGCGGGTTCGCGTTGAAGGTGCCGCCGTGGTTGATGCGGCCCTTGCCGCCGCGCGGGTCGTAGAAGTTCATCACCTCGGCACGACCGCCGAAGGCGCCCACGGCGAGCCCGCCGCCGATGATCTTCCCCAGCGTGGTGAGGTCGGGGCGGATGTTGAAGCGCGCCTGCGCGCCACCCGTTGCAACACGGAAAGAAATCACCTCGTCGAAGATGAGGAGGATGCCGAGGCGCGCCGTCGCCTCCCGCAGCCCCTCGAGGAAGCCCTCGCGTACGGGGATCAGACCCGCGTTGGCGAGCAGGGGATCGATGATGAGGGCGGCGAGATCGCGCGCCTCCTTCTCCAGAATCTTCACGCATGCATCGAGATCGTTCCACGGCAGCACGACCACGTGCTTGAGCACGGCGCCCGGCACGCCCGCCGACCACGCCACCGCCTTCGGCCGCTTCCGCGAGCCGCCCTCGCCCTCGGCGGTCGAGACGCTCACCAGCACCCAGTCGTGGGTGCCGTGATAGGCGCCCTCGAACTTGGCGATCTTCGATCGGCCGGTGAAGGCGCGCGCCACGCGGATGGCGTGCATGGTGGCCTCGGTGCCGGAGTTGGCGAACCGCACCACCTCCATGGTGGGAATGCGCTTGGTGAGGATGTCGGCGAGCCGGATCTCGTGCTCGCTGGGCCCGGGGAAGGACATCCCATGCACGGCCGCTTCCTGGATGGCCTTCACCACCGCGGGATTGGCGTGGCCGAGGATGAGACTCGTGTAGTTGCCGTTGAAGTCGAGGCGCTCGTTGCCGTCGGCGTCCCAGATGCGCGCCCCCGCGCCGCGCGCGATATAGAAGGGGTACGGATCGAAGAAGGTCGTGGTCCGGCTGTTGCCGCCGGGCATGACGCGCAGCGCGTCCTCGAACAACTGGCGCGAACGGGGGGTCTTGGCCTGATAGTCGCGGATGGCGTGTTCCAATGTCATGTTCACTACCTCATTCCCCTCTCCCCTTGGGGAGAGGGCTAGGGGGAGGAGCCTACGTCGATGGCCGTCTCGAGGGCGGCGCGCCGAGCGGCCAGCGCAGCGTGCGCCGCTGCCACGGTGACGCGGCGGAACCGCAGCCACTGGCCGGGCTTCAGCTGCCCGACGCGTCCGATCTCGTACGAGCATACCGCGCCGATCTTCGTGTAGCCTCCCGCAGTTTGCCGATCCACCAGCAGCACGATGGGCTGGCCATCCCCGATCACCTGGATGGCGCCCGGCGCGATGCCGTCGGAGATGATGTCGTGGCCGCGCGTGTGCTCGATCCGCGCGCCCTTGAACCGCGCGCCCATCCGGTCCGACTGGGGGAGCATCTCATACGGCCCCGCGAAGAGAACGGCGATTCCCGCGGCGGAAAAGCGGTCGTCCTGGGGGCCCAGGATGGTGTCGATCGCTGGCTCGTCGCCATAGGTGGGAATTCGGTCCGGCCGGACCCGGCGGGCGCCGGCCATCGGAGGAGCGGCGCCCAGCGGAAGCGCGTCGTTCTTGCGGAGGGCGCGCCCATGGATGCCGCCGAGCGTGCCCCGCAGGTATGTGGCACGCGAGCCGAGCGCGGGAGGCGTATCCAGCCCGCCGGAGACCGCGACATAGGCGCGTACCCCCGACCGGGCGGCGCCGATCTTGAGGACGCCGCCAGCGCGCACCGGAAACGCGGCCCACGTCGGCTGCTCGGCGCCGTCGACCGTCACGGGGACCTCCGCGCCGGTCACCGCCACCCAGCGCGCGTCGCCGAATTCCAGGCGGGGGCCGTTGAGCGTGCACTCCAGGCCGGCGGCGCCGTCGGGATTGCCCACGAGGCGATTGGCGAGCACGAAAGCGTCCCGATCCACGGGGCCGGACGGCGGGATGCCCACGCGGAGATGGCCCACGCGGCCAAGATCCTGCACGGTGGTGAGCGGGCCCGCATCCAGCACGAGGAGACTCACGATCGCCCCTCGCCCTGGCCTCTCCCCTCGGGGGAGAGGGATACACGCGGCCGCCAGCGTCCCGCCGCGACCTCCGCGGCAATGGCGTCGTACTCGGCGCGCTCGATGGGGCGGAAGCGCACGTGATCGCCCGCGCGCAGCAGGATGGGATCCGCGGCGGCGGGATCGTAGAGCCGGGCCGGCGTGCGGCCCAGCACCCAGAACCCGCCGGGACTCTCCACCGAGTAGATGCAGCACTGCACGCCGCCGATGGCGACGCTGCCCGGGGGCGTCTTGGTGCGCGGGTTCACCAGGCGTGGGATGTTGATGCGCTCGGGCATGCCCGTCATATAGGGCAGGCCGGGGGTGAAGCCCACGAAGTACACGTGATAGTCGGCGCCGGCGTGCAGGCGCGCCAGCTCCTCGGGCCCGAGGCCGAGCTTGGCGGCGGCGGCCTCCAGCTCGAAGCCCTGCTCGCTCCCGTAGCAGCAGGGCAGCTCGACGGTGCGCGCGGGGGGCAGCACGTCCGGCCGCGCGTCGGCGGCGAGCGCGCGCAGCGCGGCGGTGAGGGCGTCGAAGCCGACCACGGCCGGGTCGTAGTAGACGAGCAGCGCGCGGTAGGTCGGCAGCGTCTCGGTGACGCCGGCCAGGCGCCGCTGGCGGATCAGGTACTCGAGGGCGAGGACCCGCGCGTTGATCTCACGGTCGATCTCGTCGGCCAGCTCCACCGACAGCGCGAGATCGCCGCATGGTAGGAAGCGCGGCTCGGCGTAGCCCGTCACTAGATGGCCGCGAGGGCATGGTTCGGCAGGTCGGTGATGAACATATGGCCCGGGCTGTGCGTGATCATGAACTCGGGGCGCGAGGCCAGCGCCACCGCCTGCGGGGTGACGCCGCACGCCCAGAACACCGGCACCTCCCCCGCCTCGATGCCCACGAAGTCGCCCCAGTCGGGCCGGGTCACGTCCTTGATGCCGATGGCGGCGGGATTGCCCACCTGCACCGGGGCCCCGTGGGCGTTGGGGAAACGCGCGGAGGCGGTGACGGCCTTGGAGATCATGCCCTGGGGGATCGGCCGCATGGACACGACCATCGGCCCGTGGAAGCGCCCGGCCGGCCGGCACTCGACGGAGGTCTTCCACATCGCCACGTTCTTGCCCTGCTCGATGTGGCGCATGGGAATGCCCGCATCCAGCAGCGCCCACTCGAACGTGAACGAACACCCCAGCAGGAACGAGACGAGGTCGTCTCTCCAGAATGGCGTGATATCGGTCACCTCGTCCGCCATCACGCCGTCCTTGTAGATGCGATAGCGCGGCAGGTCCGTGCGGAGGTCGGCGCCGGGCGCCACCCCCACCGGCTCCGGCGAGCCCACGTCGGTGACCTCGATGAGCGGGCACGGGCGCGGGTTGCGCTGGCAGAACAGCAGGAAATCGTAAGCGGCGTCCTTCGGCAAGATGGCGAGATTGGCCTGGACGAAGCCGGGCGCGAGCCCCGCCGTCACACCGACAAGGGCGCCGCGGCGGATGTCGGCCCGGATCTCTCTCGGATGGCGCGCGTCGATGGGCATGGAGACGTCCCTCCTACTTCAGGTGGCCGAGCCGGGGCCAGAGATCGGGGTTGCCGAGCACGTGGGGCCGCTCGCCGCGAATCACGCGCAGCATCTCCTCCGTGACCTGGAGCGCCATGCCCTTCATGGTCTCGCGGGTGACCCCGGCGATGTGGGGCGATACGATGACGTTGTCCATCTGGAGAAAGCGGTTGTCGGAGGACACCGGCTCCTCCTCGAACACGTCCAGCCCGGCCGCGCGGATCTTCCCGCTCTCGAGCCCGGCGAGCAGCGCACTCTCGTCTTGCGTTTTTCCACGTGAAGTATTGATGAAGATCACGCCGTCCTTCATCTGCGCCACCGCGGCGGCGTCGATCATGTGGTGCGTCTCCTTGGTGTGCGGCGTGTGGCACGTCACCACGTCGGCCTGTCGCAGCACCGAGGCCATGTCGGCCATGGGCTCCACGCCGCGGCTCCGCAGCTCGTCGGCGGCCACGTACTTGTCGTAGCCGATCACGCGCATGCCCAGCGCGCCCGCCGTCTTCGCCACGCGCCGGCCGATGTTGCCCACGCCGATGATGCCGAGGGTCTTCCCATTCATCTCGAGCAGGCCCTCCCACTTGCTCTTGCCCCACTCCGCCTTGCGGGTGCGCTGGTCGATCACCACCGCCTGCTTGGCGCAGGCGAGCATGAGCAGGATGGCGTGCTCGGCCACGGAGTTGGAGTTGGAGCCGGGCGCGTGCACCACCGGGATGCCCAGCTCGGTGGCGGCGGGCAGATCCACGATGTCGAGGCCCACGCCGTGCCGGCCGATCACCTTGAGATTCGGCAGCGCGGCCATGAGCGAGCGTGAGCAGAGGGGCTTCGAGCGGAAGAGGATGCCGGCGGCCTCCTTGGCCTCGGCGATCATGCCCGCTTCCGACAGGGAGTCGGAGACGACGGCGACGCGCGCTTCCTGCTCCATGCGGCGCAGCCCATCGGGGTGAAGGCCGCCGCCGATGACGATGAGGGGCTTCATGCGGGCTCCCGGGTCAAGGGGTTACGAGGAAGAAACGCTTGCCGTCGAACACGAGGCGCATTATACCCAAACGGGAGGTGTCCTCGATGACGACCCTCGTGACGGGCGCGTTCGGCTGCATCGGCTCCTGGGTGGTGAAGCGTCTCCTCGCCGCCGGCGAGCGGCCCGTCGTGTACGACCTCGGCGACGATCCGTGGCGCATGCGCATGCTCGTGGGCGAGGCGCCGCTGAAGGCCGTCACCATGGTGCGCGGCGACATCGCCGACAAGGACGCGCTCATCCGCGTGATGGGCGAGCACAAGGTCACGCGCGTCATCCATCTCGCCGCCTGGCAGGTGCCGCTCTGCCGCCAGGACCCCGCGCGGGGCGCCCTCGTCAACGTGGTCGGCACCGCCAATGTGTTCGAGGCGGTCAAGGTCCATCGCCCGCAGATCAGTCGCGTGACGTACTTCTCGTCGGCGGCCGTCTTCGGCCCGCCCGAGCACTACGGCCCCGGGCCCGTCACCGACGACTCGCCCCCGCGGCCGGCCACGCACTACGGTGTCTACAAGGTGGCCAACGAGGAGACCGCGCGCGTCTACTGGGAGGAGCACAGGATCCCGTCGGTCGGCTTCCGGCCCCTGTCCGTCTATGGGCCCGGCCGCGACTTCGGGCTCACCGCGGATCCGACCCTCGCCATGAAGGCGGCCGTGCTCGGCCGGCCCTATCAGATTCGATGGGGCGGGGCCACCGACCTCATCTTCGCCGACGACGTCGCCCAGGCCTGCATCGCCGCCTCCACCGCAACCCTGGACCGCGCCCGCGTCTACAACCTGCACGGCGAGTCCGCCCGCATCGTGGACGTGATCCGGATGATCGAGGAGGCGTGGCCCGCCGCCAAGGGCAAGCTCTCGCATGTGGAGCAGCCCATCCCCTTCCCCGGCGCTCTCGATGACCCCGGCTATCAGCGCGACCTGGGCCCGCGCCCCCGCACCGGCCTCCGCGACGGCATCCGCAAGACGCTCGACGAGTTCGCCGCGCTTCAGCGCGCGGGCCGGCTCGACGCGCGGGAGCTCGACCCGCCGACGGCATGACCGAGCTCGCCATTCGCGCCGCCACCGAGGCGGACGCGGCCGCCATCTGTCTCATCTACAACCAGGGCATCGAGGACCGCGTCGCGACGCTTGAGACCGAGCTGCGCACCCCCGAGGAGAGGCGTCAGTGGCTGGCAACGCGAAGCCCGCGTCACCCTGTCTTCGTGGCCGACGATGGCGCGGGCGGCGTGGTGGGCTGGAGCAGCCTCAACGTGTACAACCCGCGCCCGGCCTATCAACACGTGGCCGATCTCTCCGTCTATATCGAGCGGGGCTGGCGGGGGAAGGGCGTGGGCCGGCGGCTCCTCGCGCACCTGATCGACCAGGCGCGCGCCATCGGCTACCACAAGATGATGCTCTCCACCTTCCCCTTCAACGGCTCCGGGGTGGCGCTCTATGAGCGCATGGGCTTCACCCGGATCGGCGTCTGCCACGAGATGGGCCAGCTCGACGGCCGGTGGATCGACACGCTGATCATGGAGAAGCTGCTCTAACGCGGCGCACGCGCGACCGCCGATCATCCGCGAGGAGCAGAGCGGGCTCGGCCCCTCCTCACGTGTGGCTCTTCACGGGGGCCTCGGCGCGGACGTGGATGACCCGCAGGCCGAACTTCCGTTCGGCTCGGTGCACCAGGTCCAGCTTCAGCCAGCGCGAGATGCCCGGAGGCAAGGTGCTGATGACGAGGGTCTCGTAGCCGGGTTGCGCGCGCAGCTCGTCGCCGATCGCCTGCAACGGGTCACCCACTCCCACCGCCGTCCGGAAGACTCGCGCTTGAGTCGTTTCTTCGAAGAGCGTCTTGGCGGCTTCGGCGCGCTGCCGTGCCCCGTCCACTGTCTCGCCCTCCCACGTCGTCGCGCCGCTGGGCGCTTCCGGGACGAGCACGGCAAACTCCGCGGCGGCGTCTCCCGCGGCCAGCGCACGCACGGTTTGCTGGAGAGCGGGACTCAAGGCGGTCTGATGCGTGACGACCAGATACTTCGACATGGTTCCCCTCCCTCACGACCCGCCGGCGTCGCTGGCTAGCCGATGCTCCACAGCACGTAGGCCGCCGCCACCGTTCCGAGGAGCGCGGCGCCATAGCACAGCACGGCGATGAGCGCGGTCAGATGCTTCAGCTGCAGTCCATCGTAGAGCGTGTACCGGAAGCGGTGAGCCCAATGGAAGAGCGGCAAGGAGATGAGGACGAAGAGATACAGCCGTGTCACCGGATGCGTCAGGAGGCGGTGGAGGAAGTCGTGGCGGGGTGTCTCGAGCCATCCCAGCGGGAAGGCCAGGCCGGTCAGAAAGAGATGGATCGGGAACAAGAGCGCGGCGACCGTGCCACCGGCGCTGAACAGGAGCCACAGGAGCGGCGTGATCCGTTCCACCACCTACCCGCGCAGCAACACGACGGCCACCGCGCCCGAGAGCACGAGCCAGGCCGCGTAGTTCAGTCCAAGGATCGCCCAGTCGGGCACCCGCTTGCCCCGCATCCGCACGACCATGGCCTTGGGGGTCAGATTCAACCAGGTGATGGCATGGAAGAGGACAAAGACGAACGCGATCGCGTCGAGCACGAGGAAGAGCGGCGTCTTCAGCGCGGCGACGAACTGCCCATATGCCTCCGGGCCCTGGGCGATGGCGCGGACCTGCCAAAGAAAGACTACCGCGAAGAAGGCCACGAAGACGCTGGTGAGCTCCCGCAGGACAAAGCGCGTGTAGGACCGGTTCTTGAGCCACCACCAGACGGACACGCGACGCCGGTACCACCGGGGATGATAGAGCGTGTAGTGAGGCTCGGCGCTCATCGCGTTCCCCACGGGAGCAGCAGCGACTTGACCCACTCGGTCGCGCCGGCGAGCTTGTATTGCTGGATGGCCCCCGCGGGATCCACATGCTTGGGGCATACCTTGGTGCACTCACCCACAAAGGTGCACTGCCAGATGCCGTCGTGCTCGGAGAGGAGCTTCAGGCGTTCCGCCGACCCCTGGTCCCGGGAGTCCATGTTGTACCGCTGCGCCAGCGCGATGGCGGCGGGACCGATGAAGCCCGGCTCGAGCCCGTAGATGGGGCACGCGGAGTAACAGAGCATGCAGTTGATGCACATGCTGAACTGCTTGTACGCGTCGAGCTGATCCGGAGTCTGGAGGTACTCGCCCTCGGCCAGGGGCTTGTCCTCCTTGCGGACGATCCAGGGCTTCACCTGCTTGAGCTTTCGCACGAAATCGGTGATGTCCACGACGAGGTCGCGCACCACCGGGAAGTAGTCCAGGGGCTCGACGCGAATGGGGCCGGGCAAGTAGTCGGACAGGAAGGTCGCGCACGTGAGCTTCGGTGTGCCGTTCACCTTCATCCCGCAGCTGCCGCACACGCCCATCCGGCACGACCATCGGAAGGAGAGGGACCCGTCCAGGGTGTCCTTGACGTGGTTGAGGGCATCCAGTATCACCCAGTCCTTCCGAAACGGGACCTCATAGGTCTGGAACGTGGGCTCGGACTCCTTCTCCGGACGGTAGCGCGCGACGGAAAGCGCGACGGTGGACGGCATCCTTACCCTACCTCCCGTAGACTCGCTTGCCCGGCGGCCAGCGGGTGATCGTGACCGGCTGATACTCGATCCGGGGAGGACCATCCTCCGCGCGATAGGCCAGGGAGTGCGCCAGGAACCGGTCATCGTCGCGCTGCGGGTAGTCGCTGCGCTGGTGCGAGCCGCGCGACTCTCTTCGCTCGAGCGCGGACTGCACGATCGTCTGCGCCACGTCGAGCATGTAGGAGAGCTCGAGGGCGGTGGTCAGCTCCGTGTTGAAGGTATAGCTGTCGTCGTCGAAGGCGAGGTCCTGGTACCGCTCCTGGAGTCGCTTGACTTTCCCCGCCGCTTCCTTGAGCACGGTCTCCGTCCGATAGATGCCCGCGCTCTCCTCCATGATCTGGTGCATCTCGGCGCGTAGCGAGGCGATCCGCTCCCTCCCGCCCGTCTTGCGCAGGAACCTCGTCTCGAGCCTCCGCTGCTCGTCGTGGGCCTGCGCGACGAGGGCCGGGCTCGCCACGCCCTGCGTGGCGGCGAAGGCCGCGGCGGCCTTGCCCGCCCGCGCCCCGAAGACCAGGATCTCCGTCAGCGAGTTCGAGCCCAGCCGGTTGGCGCCGTTGATGCTCACGCAGGCGGCCTCTCCCGCTGCGTACAGTCCCGGGAGGGGGGTGGCCCCGTGAATATCGGTGTGGATGCCGCCCATCATGTAGTGCACGACGGGCCGGACCGGAATCATCTCCTTGACCGGATCGATGCCCGCGTACTTCAGGCACAGCTCCCGGACAAAGGGGATCTTCTTCTCGATCACCTTCGCCCCCAGGTGGCGAACGTCCAGGTGGACGTAGTGCCCATAGGGCCCCTCGAATGTGCGGCCCTTCTCCTGCTCCTTGACGAAGCACTGGGAGAGCCGGTCGCGCGGGCCCAGCTCCATCGAGCGCAGCACCGGCTTGGGGGTGGGGGTGCCCAGGTCGTAGTCCTGGAGGTAGCGGTAGCCGTCCTTGTTCAGGAGCCAGCCGCCCTCCGCCCGCGCCGCTTCGGTGATGAGGATCCCGGTGAACGGGAGGCCCGTCGGGTGGTACTGCACGAACTCCATGTCCTTGAGCGGCGCGCCCGCGCGATAGGCCAGGGCCATTCCGTCGCCGTTCTTGATGTTGGCGTTGGTGGTGAACGGGAAGACCTTGCCGCAACCCCCCGTGCAGAGAATGACGGCCCCGGCGGTGATGGCCCGGACCTGCCCGGTGGCCAGCTCGATGGCCACGACGCCTTGACACCGTCCGTCGTCCACGAGCAGCTTGGTGACGAAGAACTCGTCGTATCGCTCGATGACGTCGTACTTGAGCGTGGTCTGGAACAGCGTATGGAGCAGGTGGAAGCCGGTCTTGTCCGCGGCGAACCACGTCCGCTCGATCTTCATCCCTCCGAAGGGACGCACGGCGATGTGGCCATCCGGCTCCCGGTTCCAGGGACAGCCCCAGTGCTCCAGCCGCAGCATTTCCTCCGGGGCCTCCCTCACGAAGGCCTCCACCGAGTCCTGGTCGCTGAGCCAATCGCCCCCGGAAATGGTGTCGTAGGCGTGCTCGTCGAGGCTGTCCGCCGCCTTGATCACGGCGGCGGCTCCTCCCTCCGCCGAGACGGTATGGCTGCGCATGGGATACACCTTGGAGATGACGGCGACGCGGAGCCTCGGATGGGTCTCGGCCACGGCGATGGCCGCGCGCAGGCCGGCCCCGCCGCCACCCACCACGAGCACGTCGCAGCTGTAGAGGTCCATCACGGTCGCGGTCGGGCGTGAAGAGGCAGACGGGCACGCCGGCCACCGGGATGGTCGATGCGAACGACGAAAGGTTGTCCGAGCGCCCGAGCTAGGGACATTGTTCCCCCGCGGGACCAGACGGGCCATTTCGAGAAAAACGCAGGCAGTATGTGCGGGCCCAAGGGCGCTGTCAATGCCCTTCTCGGCGTTCGGCTCGCGGCGTGCTCATCAGTCGGACGCCCCGCCCGTCCACGTCCTCGCCCATGGGTATTGCGGGAGGCGCCCCGGTTCGACTATCCTGCGCGCGCCGCCTGAAGGCGCGCTCACGCGGTAGCGCACGAGCATCGCAACCGCCAGACGTCGCTCGGGAGCCAACCTCGCCGGGAGGAAGCCATGGCCAGACCGCCCGCCAACTTCGATCGCCGGCAGTTCCTTCGCACCTCCGCCGCCGCCGCGGGGTTGTCGATGATCCCGAGCCCACTCGGTGCGCAGGCCGCGCCATGGGCGGCGCGTCCGACGGGCAGCCCGTCGAACGTCACCTTCGTCGTCTGGCAGTACGGCAAGATCTACGAGCAGATCGCCAAGCAGTTCGAACAGGACTGGTCGGTCAAGGTTACCCAGATCATCGAGCCCAACGTCGAGCCGCAGGTGGCGAAGCTCACCGCCATGTACGCGGCGGGCGACACCGTCGATGTCTCGCAGTCGCCGATGCAGTACCTCGCGAGCTACATTGACCAAGGCATCGCCGTGCCCATCGACGGGCTGCCCGGGGTGGATCAGTACGTCAAAGACTTCACGCCGTTCACCAAGGCCATCGCCCAGCGCGACGGGAAGACGTGGGGGCTCCCGTACTTCTCCACGGTGTGGGTCTTCATCTACAACGACGAGCTGCTCGGCAAGGCCGGGTTCAAGGGCAAGCCGTTCAAGAGCTACCCCGAGCTGCTCGAGCAATGCCGCAAGGCCAAGAAGGATGGGGTCTGCAAGTATCCAATCCTCTGGGTGGCGGGGGCGGGCTTCGAGCAGCTCCCCGCGACCTGGTTCAGCATGACGCACAACCGCGGCGGCGTGATCTTCGACAAGCAGCTGGCCCCCCAGCTGGGGGCCGGGTCCGTCGCGCGGGAGACGCTCAAGTGGTGGCAGAACACGTTCAAGGAGGAGCTGGCGGATCCGAACTCGCTCAACGTCCGCTTCATCCCGGCGGTGAAGGCGTTCAACGCCGGCCAGCACATCTACCTCGGCACGCTCCACCACTACTACGTGAGCCTCGTGAACGACCCCGCCAACTCGCCGATCGCCGGCAAGGGCCGCGTCGTCGGGCATCCGGGGGAGGGCAAGACCATCGGGTACACGATGCTCTACATCCTCACCAGCGCGACGAAGAACAAGGAATGGGCCTGGAAGCTCCTCCAATACCTGGGCGGCCGCACCAAGGACGGGCAGTACACGCAGGCCAATCGCCTGGCGACCGATGCCATGCTCGGGAGCGGCTACCAGACGGTCATGGAGAGCGATCTCCTCAAGCAGGGCTGGGCGAAGTGGGGCGACGTGCCGACGATCCTCGACATCTGGAAGCGGGCGTCGAACTTCTCCGACGTGGTGCCCGCCGTCTCCCAGAAGTGGTACCCGCGCTGGAGCGACGCCATGAACGTGGAGCTGACCGCTTGCCTGCAGGGGAAGATCACCCCCGATCAGGCGTGCGACAACATGGTCGCCACCGTCGCCAAGGCCAAGAGCGCCTGACTCCCGGCCGGACCGAGCGGACCCGGAGCGCGCGGTGACCCCGGCAACCGCGCTCGGACGCGGCGAGCTGCCAGCGGGGCGACTCTCGGTGCTGATGAACGCGCCGGCGGTCATCTGCTTGGCGCTGGTCCTCGCCTACCCGATCATTTACGCGGGCTACCTCTCCCTCCACGAGGTGAGCCTGCGACAGCTCCGCACGGGGGAGTTCCCATTCGTCGGCCCGGCGAACTTCGCGCGCCTCGTCCACGACGATCTCTTCTGGCTGTCGCTCCGGCACACGCTCGTCTTCGTCGCCGCCTCCGTCGCCCTCGAGGTGGTGATCGGGCTCGTCATCGCGCTCATCGCGAACGAGGAGCGCGTCTGGCTCTCGCGGGTGACCCGGGTCCTGATCCTCGTCCCGTGGGCGGTCCCGCCGATCGTGAATGGGCTCCTCTGGTCGTTCATCCTCAACGCCCAGTACGGCTATCTCAACCGCACGCTGTCGGCGCTCGGCCTCATCGACGGCTACGTGAATTGGCTGGGCGACCCTCGCTTCGCGATGGCGGCGGTGATCGCCGCCTATGTGTGGCGCACCACGCCGTTCAACATCCTCCTCTACCACGCGGCGCTCCAAGGGATCCCGCGCGAGCTATTCGAGGCGGCGGAGGTGGACGGCGCGTCGGGATGGTCGGCGTTCTGGAGCCTCACCCTGCCCATGCTACGTCCGATCATCGCGGTGACGCTGATCCTCCGCACCACGTTCGCCTTCATGGTGTTCGACGAGATCCTCGCCATCACCCAGGGCGGTCCCGGCAACGACACGTGGGTGGCGGCTTGGTATACCTACAAGATGTCGTTCCAGCCGCCGTTCAACATCGGCCTCGGCGCCGCCTCCGCGTGGGGGCTCACGCTGATCATCGGCGCCTTCGCCCTCCTCTACGTGCGCTTCGTCTACCGGCGGGTGGAGTGGTGAGCCGACGTCTGCCGTGGCCGCGGCGGGGGGCCCTCTGGATCGCGAACGTCATGGCGATCACGTTCCTGGTCGCGCCGCTGGCCCCCCTCGTCCTGTCGAGCGTTCAGTCGGAAAAGACCCTCCAGGGAGACACGCGGGCGCTCCTGCCACGCGAGTACACCGCCGCCAACTTCCGGCTCATCCTGTCCGCCGGCGCGCAGCGCGGGCCGATCTTCGAGCAGGTGTCCTACCTGCCGAAGTCGGTCGAGCGCTTCCCGACGGCGTTCCTCAACAGCCTCATCGTCGGCGTCGCGGTCACGCTGATCGCGCTTGCCCTGGCCAGCCTGTCCGCCTACACGATCGCCCGCCTCAGGGTGCGCTGGACGCGGACGCTGCTCCAGATGAGCGCCGTGAGTCGGATGGTGCCGCTGATCGTCCTCATGATTCCCCTCTACGTCCTCTTCCGGACTTATGGGCTCCTGAACTCGCTCACCGGCGTGATCCTCGCCGAGGTCGCCTTCCTGATCCCGTACGCGATCATGATCCTCGTGCCGTATTTCGCGTCCTTCCCCGGGGAGCTTGAGGACGCCGCCCGGATCGACGGCTGCACGCGCTTCTCGGCGTTCATCCGGATGATCTTGCCGCTCTCGACACCCGGCCTCGCGGCCTGTGCGGTCATCCTGTTCATCATCTCCTGGCACGAGCTGCTGATCCCACTCATCGTCGTCAGCCGGCCCGAGGCGATGACGGTGCCGGTGATCCTGGCCGGACTCGTCTCGGACTACTTCGTCTTCTTTACCCTGATGATGGCGATCTGCCTCCTCGGCCTCCTGCCCACGCTCGCGTTGGTCCTGCTCCTGCAGAAGTACGTCGTGCGCGGGCTGGTTTCGGGCGCGGTCAAGGGATGAGCCTGCGCTTCGGTTTGATCGGCTACGGGCGGTGGGGCCGTCACCACGCGGCCGCCATCCGGAAGGCTCCCGGTGCAGTCCTCGCCGCCATCGCCTGCCGGAGCGAGGAGACGGCGGCCGCCGCGCGGCGCGACTTCCCTGACGTGCCGGTGCACATCGACTATCGTGGGCTCCTGGCGCGCGCTGACGTGGACGTGGCAGACGTTGTGGTCCCCAACCACCTGCACGAGGAGATCGGCGTCGCCGCCCTCGATCATGGCAAGGACGTCCTCCTCGAGAAGCCGATGGCCGTCACCCCGGAGCAGTGCGATCGGCTCCTCGTGGCGGCCCGCCGCACCGGGCGGGTCCTCACGATTGGCCACGAGCTGAGACTCTCGACGCAGTGGGGCCGTGTGAAGGCGTTGATTGACGCGGGCGACATCGGCGAGCCCGTCTACGCGCTCCACACCCTCTTCCGCTTCCCCTACCGTCCCGGCGCCGAGGGCTGGCGTCACGACCGATCGCGCGTGGGCTCCTGGGTCCTCGAGGAGCCCGTCCATGCCTTCGATTCCGTGATGTGGTACCTCGAGCGCCACGGTGACCCCGTGTCGGTGCTGGCCCTCGGCAACGGCGGGCGCCCGGAGGAAGGCATGGAGGATAACTTCACCGCTCTCCTGCGCTTCCGCGGCGGTGCCTACGCCGTCGTCACCGAGACGTTGGCCGCCTTCGAGTACCACCACGTGACCGAGGTCGTCGGACGCGAGGGCTCCATCCGTGCCTGCTGGTCGGGCACGATGGACCGCACGCGCCAGCCCGCGTACGAGTTGAAGGTGAAGCGGCGCGGCGCGGGTGAGGCCGAGACCGCCACCCTGGCCCCGTCCGGCGAGCTGTTTGAGCTGGAGACACAGCTCGCGCGAGCCGTCGTGGCGTTCCGCGAGCGGCGCCCGCTGGTGTCGGGCGAAGAGGCGCGCAAGCGCGTGATCGTGTGTGTCGAGGCGGAGCGCTCCCTGCGCGAGGGGCGGGAGATCCCCCTCACCTTCTGAATCAAGCGGACTCGTGCCCCGGCGCTTGAGTCAGCGGGGCGGGCGTTGGTCCTCCGCGGGTGCGGAAGAGCAGCGACACCACGCCATCCTCGAGCCGGCGCTCGATGAGGTCGGTGTGGCGGGCGAGTAGCCGGAGCATGCGATGGTTGTCGGCGAGCACGTAGGCGCGGAAGCCGCGGATGCCTCGGGCCTCCCCGGCCCGCATGACGGCGTCAAGCAAGACTGGACCGAGCCCGAGCCCCTGCCAGCCGTCCTCCACCACGAACGCAACCTCGACGGTGTCATCGCCGTCGGTGGGCTCGTAGCGGCCCACCCCGATGATCTCGGGCCCGGCGGCGGTGTCCCGCTCGGCAACGATGGCGAGACGGTGCCGGAAGTCCACCGTGGCGAAGACCTCCGCCCAGTCCGGGGGCAGACGCTTCATCACGGTGAAGAAGCGCTGATAGGCGGAGTGCTGGCTCAGCCGTCCGTAGAGGGCGATGAGGCGCGGGGCATCGTCGGGGCGGATGGGGCGCAGACGCACGACCGCGTCGTTCGCGAGCCGAACTGGGCGCTCCAGCTCTCGGGGATAGGGCGTCGCCGTCGGAGGAGGCTCGGCCATCGCTCTTGAGATGCGCCGCGGCGCGCCGCGGTTGCCCCGCCTACTTGATGGCGCCCTGGGTCAGGCCGGAGACGTAGTAGTCGAGGAAGAAGACGTAGAGGATGACGATGGGCACCGAGCCCAGGATCGCGCCGGCCATGAGCGAGCCCCAGAAGTAGATGTCGCCGCGGATCAGCTCGCTGGTCACGCCCACGCTCGCGGTGATCTGCTCGGAAGAGGAGGTGAACGTGAGCGCATAGATGAATTCGTTCCAGGACAGCGTGAACGCGAACAGGGCGGCGCAGATGAGGCCGGGGATGGCGATGGGGAGCACGATGCTCCAGAGCGCCTGGATGCGGGTGGCGCCATCCACCATCGCGCATTCCTCGATCTCCTTCGGCACGGTGCGGAAGTAGCCGATGAGGAGCCAGGTGCAGAACGGGACCAGGAAGGTCGGGTACGTGAGGACCAGCGCCCACTTCGAGTCACCCAAGCCGACCCAGTTGACGACCTGGGCCAACGGCAGGAAGAGGAGCGAGGTGGGCACCAGATAGGTCACGAAGATCCCCGTGCCGAAGGCGGCCACCCCGAAGAACTTGAGGCGCGCGATGGCATAGGCGGCGATGGTGCCGATGAAGATCGAGATGGCGGTCGACAGCGCCGTCACCAGCAGGCTGTTCTTGGTCCAGGTGAGGAACTCCGTCTCCCAGATCAGCTTGGTGTAGTGCTCGAGCGTCGGCCCCTGCTTGATGACGAGTGGCAGCGCATGACGGTCGTAGAGCTCCTTGTCCTGCTTCAGCGACGTCAGCGCCATGTGATAGAAGGGGAAGAGCGCGAACACGAGGAACGGTACCAGCAGGAGATGCTGCACCGTCTTCGTCAGCAGCGGCCGGCGCGCAACCGTCATGGCTAGTACACCTGCTTCCGCACGAAGCGGAGCTGCACCCACACCACGAAGGCGAGCAACGGGAAGAGGTACAGCGAGATGGCCGCCCCCTCGCCGAGGCGCCCGGTGTCGATGCCGATCTGCCGCGACAGCGTGGCGAAGAGATGGGTGGAGTTGATGGGACCGCCCTTGGTCAGAACGTAGACGATGTTGAAGTCGCTGAAGGTGAAGATGGTGGAGAAGAGCGTGACCACCGCGAGCACCGGCTTGAGCAGCGGGAGGGTGATGTACCAGAAGCGGGCATTGGCGTTGGCCCCATCGGCCTCCGCCGCCTCGTAGAGCTCCTTGGGAATGGCCACGAGCCCGGCCAGGATGGTGATGGCGAAGAACGGCAGCCCCCGCCAGACGTTGACCGTGATCACAGCCGCCATTGCATAGTAGGCCTGGCCCAGCCAGTTCGGACCGGGCGGCGTCATGATCCCCAGCGCGATCCCCGTCCAGTTCACCACGCTGTAGAGCGAGTTGAACATCCACCACCACCCGAGTGTGGAGAGCGCGGTCGGGATGACCCAGGGCAGGAGCACGGCGCCGCGAATCATGCGCTTGAACCAGAGCTGCTCGTTGAGGAGCAGCGCCAGGCAGATCCCGAGCACGATCTTGAACGCCAGCGCGATGCCGGTGAAGACGAAGGCGTTCTGGAAGGTCTGGCGGAAGACGTCCGAGTCCCAGAGGTTCACGAAGTTGCGGATGCCGATGAACTGGCTGGGACGCCCGATGAAGGCGTTGGACAGCGAGAAGTAGAGCGCGATCACGAACGGATAGGCGACGAGCAGCAGGAGCAAGAGCAGGGCCGGCATGACGAAGACCGGCCCCAGCACCGACTCGCGATCCAGCAAGACGCGTAGCCGCGCGACCGCCCCGGGGCGGCCGCGCGGTACTGTCAACTCGTCGGCGCGAACGGCCATCTACGCGATGTCCTTAGCCGGCAAGGATCTTCTTCATTTCGGTCTCCGCCCAGGCGATGGCGTCCTTGGTCGAGGTACCCGTCACCGCCTTGGCGATCATGTTCGGGAGAAGATACGTGTTCGTGATGAGCTGCACCTTGTCCGACGGCGGCGCCGGCCAGCCGTACGTGTGGTACTGAATGCCGTCACCCTTGAGCGCGGCGTACTTGGGGTCGGTCTTGAGGACGGGATGGTCCTGCAGGTTCGTGTACACCGGCAGGTTGAAGGCATCCCCGGACATGATGTACTCGTCGTAGACTTCCCGCTTGCCGATCAGGTAGCGGATCCACTCCTTCGCCGCGTCGACGTTCTTCGAGAACTTCCAGATCCCGATGGACCGGGGCACGTCGGTCTCGTGGCGCCCGTGGGGCCCAGCGAGGCTCCGGTGATGGTTGATCCCGTCGGCGGAGACGAGCTTGCGGTTCCGCGCCACGATGTAGGCGGACACCGGGTTGTGGATCCAGCCCGCCTTGCCCTGCTGGATGGACTCGTTGTTGCTCGCGTCCGACCACGACAGCACCTCGGGCTCCATGCAGTCGCGATACATCTTCTGGTACCACTCGATGGTCTGGACGGTCGCCGGCGAGTTGATCCGCACCGTCTTGCCGTCCTTGTCCACCTCCATGCCGCCGAACGACCACAAGATCGGGCTCGCGGTGGAGATGGAGTCGTAGTTCTGGCTGATGGGGATACCCACGGGGTTCCCCATCTTCTTCAGCTCCTTGCCGACGACGTGGAGATCCTCCCAGGTATCGGGCACCTTGAGACCCGCCTTCTTGAAGAGATCCTCGCGATAGGTCGCCACGAACATGCCGTGGTACTGGGGCACCGCCCGCCACACGCCCTTGACGTGGGCCCCTTCGTACGCGGACGAAAGCGCCTTGCCGTGCTTCTTTTCCAGCTCCGCCACCACGTCCGACACGTCCGCCAGCTGTGGCTCGTAGAGCCACGGGAAGTGCATGCGCATCTCGACCATGTCATGCCCGGCCTGCGTCTGCACCTCGGAGGCGTACTTGGCCTGCTGCGGGCCCATGTGGGAGATGTGGTCGATCTTGAGCTTGATGCCGGTGTCCTTGGTGAAGCGCTGCCCGATCTCGGCGAGCTTCTTGTCGGAGGCAGGCGCGAAGTTGTTCCAGCAGAGGTACGAGATCTCGCGCTGCTGCCCCCGGGCGGGCGGCACGCGGGCGGCGAGGATGCCGGCAAGACCGGCGGTGGTCCCCACGACGAAACGGCGGCGGCTGACGGGCTCCATGGACTCCTCCTTTGGACTCGATGGGAGCGGGGACGGGAGGGAGCGGCGGCACTTCAGCATAGTTGATGGGACTTTACGGGCTCAGTCTCCAACTGTCAAGGAGCCGCTCCCCCACCTTGACCCCCGCGGCCACCCGCCGTACTGTCCCTTCATGACAACCTCAAGCGCGGCCGCGGCCCGGACGGTCTCCTCCCGGCTCGACACCCTGTGGGACTTCGACTACGTGCCCACCCATGCCGAGCTGGAGTCCCTCTACGAGACGGCCAAGAAGAATCAGTGGAACGGCAGCGTGGCGATCGACTGGAGCCGGCCCATCGGCAAGGAAGGCCCCGTCCTCAACACCCACATGGCCTTCCAGGGCACGGAGTTCTACCCGCGGCTCACCCCCGAGGAGCAGAAGGAGGTGGAGATCCGGGTGTCGGCGTGGCGGCTCTCCCAGTTCCTCCACGGCGAGCAAGGTGCGCTCCTGGTGGCGAGCCAGCTCGTCAATCCTGTGCCCGAGCTCGACTGCAAGCTCTACGCCTCCACCCAGGTGGTCGACGAGGGACGCCACGTCGAGGTCTTCGAGAAGTACGTCAAGAAGCTCCACAAGATCTACCCGGTCGACCCCCTCCTCAAGGGCCTCATCGACGAGATCCTCACCTCCCCCCACTGGGAGCTGAAGCTGCTCGGGATGCAGATGCTCATCGAGGGTCTCGCCATCGCCGCCTTCAACCTCATGCACAAGCAGACGGGCGATCCCACCCTCGCCCAGCTCCTGGACTACGTGCTCCAGGACGAGGGCCGCCACGTGAACTTCGGCTACTTCGCGCTCAAGCGGGCGCTGCCCGACATGGAGGCCTCCAAGCACGCCATGCTCGAGGACTTCGCCTTGCGCGCCTGCGATTCCATGTTCGCCCGCGATGAGCGGACCGGGTTCAAGTCGATCCGGGACGTCTGGCAGGAGATGGGTTGGGACGCCGACGCGGTGTGGCGCGACACGATGACCAACTCGATGACGGCGAAGGCGTTCAACCGCTACCTCTTCACCGAGGTCCTGATCCCCCGCCTCCAGCGCCTGGGCCTCATCTCTCCGCGCGTCGAGACTCGCTACCGCGAGATCGGCCTGCTCGACTAGGCGCGCGGCCGAGTCGCCGAGCGCAGGCAGGGCGGGGGGCGGGGCGGGGGCCCCGCTTACTCAGTACAGCATTCGCCGCGTGGGCCCCCGCCCCGCCCCCCGCCCTGCCTGCGCTCTCCGTTTGGCGTGTGAGTCGAGAGCCCGATGACTCGGGGGCGGTCAGGCGTAGAGACGGAGGACGCCGTAGATGATGGTGCCTCCGATGAGGGCGGCGGCGATCAGCGTGAGGGCGGCGAGCTGGAGGCGGGTCATGTGGCGGGTCTTGGCGCCACCGCTAGGTCGGGCGCCCGTAGTTTTTGCGAGGCCAGGCCGACGATGAGCAGGGCGATGCCGATCGCGTCGGTGAGGAGGCCGGGGTTGATGAGGAGCAGGGAGGCGGCCACGAAGAGGCCGCGCTCGGGCCAGTTCGCCGTGCGGAGCAGATAACCCTCGAGGCCCGCCGCCAGCGCCACCACACCCGACTCCGCCCGTCAGCGCCGCAAGGAGGATCTCCGTCCACGGGCCCTGGAAGAGCAGCGCGGGATAGTAGACGAAGAAGAACGGGACGAGGAAGCCGGCGGCGGCGAAGCGCATCGCGTACCAGCCCGCCGCCCAAACACTGCAGCGGCTGATGGACGCCGCCGCGTAGACGGCCAGGCACTCGGGCGGGGTCACCGCGGAGAGGCAGCCGAAGTAGAAGGCGAACATGTGGGCGGCGAGGGGCGGTACTCCCAGCTTGATCAGCGCGGGAATGAGAAGGGCCGCCAGCATGATGTAGGCGGGCGTGGTGGGGAGCGCGGTGCCGAGTATGACGGCCGCGAGCATGGTGATGACGAGGGCGATGAAGAGCGAGCCGCCCGCGAAATCCACCAGGAAGCTCGTGAACCGGATGGCGAGGCCGGTCTGCAGGATGATGCCGATCATGATCCCGGCGGTGGCGGTGGCCATCGCCACCGGCACCGTCTGCTGGGCGCCGTCGCGGAAGGCCTTGATAGCCTTGGCGAGGGTGATGCGCGTGTCGCGCCGGAACCACGAGACGATCAGCACCGACCCCGTCGACATGATGGCGGCGTAGGTCGCGGTATAGCCCTGGAGCAGCAGGTAGAAGATCACCAGGACGGGCACGAGGAGATGGCCCTGGCGCCACAGGATGTGGCGCATCCGAGGCAATTCCTCCCTGGGGATTCCCCGAAGTCCGGTGCGCCCGGCGTTGAAGTGGATGGCTGCGAAGAGGGTCCCGTAGTAGAAGAGCGCGGGAATGGCGGCGGCGAGCATGATGGTCGAGTACGGCACGCCGAGGAACTCCGCCATCACGAACGAGGCCGCGCCCATCACCGGCGGCATGATCTGCCCGCCGGTGGACGCGACCGCCTCCACCGCCGCCGCCGCTTCCGGCTTGAAGCCGGTACGCTTCATCATGGGAATGGTGAGCCAGCCGTCCACCATGACGTTGGCGACGGCGGAGCCGGAGATGGTCCCGAACATGCTGGAGGACACCACCGCCACCTTGCCCGGCCCGCCGCGCTGCCCGCCCGCGATGGCGTTGGCGAAGTTCATGAAGAACTGCCCCGCTCCCGACTGCTCGAGGAACGCGCCGAAGATGATGAAGAGGATCACGTAAGAGGCGGCGACTCCCAGGGGGATGCCGAACAGGCCTTCAGTCGTGAAGAACGTCTGGTCGATCAGGATCTCGTACGTGAGCCCCTTGTGGCGCAGGGGCCCGGGCAGCCACGGCCCGGAGAGCGCGTACGCGACGAAGCACAGGGCGAGGATGGGCAGGGCGAGGCCGAGCGTCCGCCGCGTGGCCTCGAGCACGAGGAGCACGGTCACCGTGCCCACCACGATGTCGACGGTGGCCAGCGGGTGAGCGGTGGGAAACCGCTGAGTAATGTAGTCGTAGTAGACGAACAGATAGGAGAGGCACCCGAGCGACAGGGCAGCCAGCCCGAGATCGATCCACGGGATCGTGCTGGGCGCGTCGGCGGGCGCGTCGAGCCGCGTGCCGTCCTCGTCGAGCGGGGCGGAGGCGCGCGCGGGAAAGAGCAGGAAGGACAGCGCCAGACAGAAGGCGAGCGCGATGATGCGCAGGACGAGGCTGTCCGGCGCGGCGGGCGTCAGCCGGGCGTAGACGTGGTAGAGGGACATCACCACCCCCACCACGCCGACGACCGCGGCGGCGTATCCGGTGAGCTTGCGCACCGACGCGCGCTACTTCGAGAGCCCGGCTTCCTTGTAGTACTTCTCCGCGCCCGGGTGCACCGCCATCCCGAAATTCTGCGCCATGTCCTGGGCCGTCACGCCCTTCATGGCGGCCGTCACGCGCGCGAAGTCCTCCCGCCCCTCCACCACCGCCTTGGCTACCTTGTAGATCACGTCGGATGGCGTCTTGGCGTGGGCGATGAGGATGGTGGGCGCCTGGATCGTCACCACGTCCTCTTCGACCCCGTACTGGGCGTAGGTGGCCTTGGGGATGACGTGGCGGATGAAGCCGGGGTTGATCTTGCGCATCTTCTCGATCACATCCTCCGGCAGGGAGAGCACCCGGAGCTTGAGGGACGTGCCGAGGTCGAGCATGAACGAGGCGGGGACGGTGGTGAACCAGCCCATCGCGAAGGCCTGACGGTTCCGGATGGCCTCCGCGTTCTCGGTGAGGGAGCCGAAGCTCTTCGTCCCGAGATCGTCCAGCTTCATGCCGTGCGCCTGCAGGAGCAGCTCCCAGCCCTCGGACAGGCTCGTGTTGCCCCGCGGGGGCAGCGCCACCGCCTTGCCCTTGAGGTCGGCGAACTTGCGGACGTCGGCGGCCACCGGCACCGCGAGCTGCCAGACGTTCGGGTAGTAGTTGGCCACGAAGAGGGGCTTGTCCGTCTGCTTGCCCTTCCAGGTGTTGGTGCCCGCGCGAGCGTCGGAGAGCACGGTGGTCATCGACCACGCGAGGTCGGTCTTGTCGCTGCGGATCTTCTCCATGTTGACGAGGGCGGCGCCGGGCTCGACCTGGATGTCCAGCTCGGGGAACTTCCGCTTGATCACCTCGGCGGTGGCCGCGGCCATCGGCGTCCACGACCCGCCGGTGGGGCCCGCGGAGAAGACGAGGCTGGTCTTGGACTGGGCGGCCGCGGGCGCGGGCATCGCTGTCACGAGCGTCAGAAGGGCGATGGCCAGCACGCCGAGGCGTGCACACACGTTCAGAACCGGCATGAGCGAACCCCCTTGTTCACGAGTGAGAACAGCCGTCAGTGAGCGAGCAGCGGCGCGATCCGGCCGCTCGCGTCGAAGCCGAGCGGGCGCGCCTCGCCCACGACCTCGAGGTCGGGGCGCTTTTCGATGGAAGGCAGGAACACCTCGGAGCATTCGATCTCGCCGAGGAGGAGCGTGTTCTTGATACGGATCACGCGCGCCTTCTCGGGCGGCGTGAGCCCGATGCACGACAGCGCGGTCTCGATGGCTTGCCGGTCCGTGTCGTAGGTGGCGGGGACCTTGGCGCCGTTCGGCGAGCAGGCGGTGATGCAGTTGATGAGCGTCATCTTCATGTCGATCTTGTCGACGAGGCGCCGCGTGGTGAAGTCGGCGTTGCCGATGCCGGTGGCGTTGCCGTAGCTCTCCTCGGTGAGGTCGAGGGCGGCGATCCACAGGATCTTGGGATCGGCGGGGAACGGCTCGTGAGGATTGGACGGCCGCCCGATCACGTTGGTGTCCATGCCCGAGCCGGAGATGTTCTTGCCCATCTCCTCCACGACCAGCACGTCGATGGGCGAGAAGGGCAGCCGCGCCATCCACTCGCGCGCCTCCTTGAGGAGGCGGCGCTCCCCCGCCTCGAGGTCGCCCGCCGCGAAGGCCTCCACCTTGGCTGTCTCGTCGTACCCGTTCTCCACGATGCCGAGCCCGAAGCCGATACGCGCCTTGGCGAGCACCTCGCGCCCCACCGCGGTGATGACCGTCTCGTAGCCGTGGTTGACGTTGGCCCGGTGGTACTGGATGGCCCCCTGATACTTGCCGAGCCCGATCGTCATCATCTTGAAGAGCCCGGACTCGATCGAGCCCTTGAAGTCGGTGTGGGGCTTGATCCGGTTGACGAGCCCGATCCAATCGGCCTCGGAGGCGATGCGGTCCATCCAGACCGGCAGCCCGAGCGCTTCCCCCACCTGCAGCACGTCCATGGAGGCGCGGATCTCGCAGCCCATGGTCGCCTCGGTGATGCCATAGTGGGCCAGCACGTCGCGCTGCCCGTCCGCGGTGGCGCCGCCGTGGCTACCCATGGCGGGGAAGATGAACGGCCGCGCCCCGCGGGCCTTCAGCTCGTCCACGGTGGCCCGGACGATGGTGGCGATGTTGGCGATCCCGCGACTGCCCGCTCCCACCGCCACCGAGTCGCCCGGCTTGATCGGGAGGGCGGTCGCCTCCAGAGTCTGCCGCACCCCCGCGGCGATGTCGCCGAGCCGGGGGCCGGAGAAGCGCTGCCGGACGCGAAGCATCTTGGGGAGGGCCACGAGTGGATAATAAGGAGGCGCCCGGAGCCTGTCAATCTCCTTGACTTTGCTGAGGTGTGCCCTTACCTTTCACGCACACATGCGCGTCCCGTCGCGGGCTCGCTCGGTGTCGCTCCTCCTCACTCTGGCGCTCCTCCTCGGAGGATGCTCCATGGTCAGCGACCTCCTCAAGCAGCGGCCGCAACCCCTGCCGCCGGCGTCCGAGCTCTACGCGACGGGCGAGCTGGAGATGACCAAGAAACGGTACGAGGAAGCGCGTCTACAATTCCGCAAGGTGGTCGAGCGTCATCCCCAGTCGACCTACGCGCCCCGGGCCAAGTTCCTGCTCGGCGAGGCGTACTATCGCGAGGGCGAGTTCGACAAGGCGATCAAGGAGTTCGAGAGCTTCCTTGCCTTCTTCCCCCGCCACGAGATCTCCGATCTGGTCCAGTACCGGCACGCAATGAGTTACTACGACCAGATGAAGCCGGTGGAGCAGGATCAGTCCATCACGACCAGGGCCATCGAGCAGTTCCGGCGGCTCGTGCGTGAGTACCCGGACAGCCGCTACGCCTCCGACGCCCTCGCCAAGATCGACGTCTGCCGCGGCCGGCTCGCCCAGAAGGAGCTCTGGGTCGCCAGCTACTACCTCAATCAGGGCAATATCGTGGCGGCCCGGCAGCGGCTCGAAGTCGTGCTGAAGGACTTCCCGCGGACGCTCGTGGTCCCCGAGGCCCTGTTCCGGCTGGGCGAGGTGAACGCGCTCGAAGGCAAGAGCGCGGAGTCACGCGCGAACTTCCAGCGGCTGGCCGACGAGTATCCCTATACGGAATGGGGGCGCCGCGCGGTGCAGCGTCTTCGCACCGCCGCGAGGTAGCCACGTGCACGACATCGTCGAGTTGCGCTCCGACACCTTCACCCTCCCCTCCCCCGCCATGCGCGAGGCCATGGCCCACGCGAGCGTGGGCGATGACGTGTGGGAGGAAGACCCGACCGTCCAGCGGCTCGAGGCCCTCGCCGCGCGCCGGACGGGCAAGGACGCTGGACTCTTCGTGACGTCCGGCACGCAGGGGAACCTCGTCTCCATCCTCGCGCAGACGCAGCCCGGCCAGGAGATCCTCCTCGACGCCGACTGCCATGTGTTCGGCTCCGAGGTCGGCGGCGCCGCCCGGCTCGGTGGGCTCCAGACACGACCCCTCGTCACCGAGCGCGGCTTCCTGACCGCGAAGCAGGTCCGGGAAGCGGTGCGGCCCGCCAACATCCACCTGCCGGTAACGGGCTTGGTCTGCATCGAGAACACCCACAACCGCCACGGCGGCACCTGCTGCAGCCCTGAGGAGATCGCCGCGGTGGCCGCCGCTGCCCACGCGGCCGGCGTGCCCGTGCACCTCGACGGCGCGCGGATCTTCAACGCCGCGGTCGCCCTGGGGCGGCCGGTGGACGACTTCACCCGGCCGGTGGACTCCCTCACCTTCTGCCTCTCCAAGGGGCTGGGAGCCCCCGTCGGCTCGCTGACCTGCGGGTCCCGCGAGTTCATCGCCCAGGCGCGCCGGGTGCGCAAGATGATCGGCGGCGGCATGCGGCAGGCGGGCGTGCTCGCCGCCGCGGGCATCGTCGCCCTGGAGAGCATGGTCGACCGGCTCGCCGAGGACCATGCTCACGCGCGGCGGCTCGCCGAGGGCCTCGCCGGCGTGCCCGGGATCACGCTCGACCTCGCCACCGTCGAGACCAACATCGTCCGCTTCCAGGTGACGTCGTCCGAGCGTGCCACGGAGCTGGTCAATGGCTGCCTCGCTCGCAAGATCAAGGTGCATCACGCGGGGCCCGTCGCCATCCGTTGCGTCACCCACAAGGATGTGGACTCGGACGACATCGACCGCGCCCTGGACGCGTTCCGGGAAATCACCGCCGCCTGGCGCTGAGAGGATCCCCACATGGCCGAGCGCCTTCTCGAAGTCAAGAACCTCAAGACCTACTTCTTTACCGACGAGGGCACCGTGCGGGCCGTGGACGGCGTCGACCTGCACATCGACAAGAGCGAGACGCTCGGCGTGGTGGGCGAGTCCGGCTGCGGCAAGTCGGTGACCGCGCTGTCGGTGATGAAGCTGATCCCGCAGCCTCCCGGCAAGATCGTCGAAGGCAGCATCCATTACGAGGGCAAGAACCTCGTGACCTTGCCGGCCGGTCAGATGCGGAAGATCCGGGGCAAAGAGATCTCGATGATCTTCCAGGAGCCCATGACCTCGCTGAACCCCGTCTTCACCTGCGGCGAGCAGATCGCGGAGGCCCTCCGCCTGCACGAGGGGCTGGGGCGCCGCGACGCGATGGACAAGACGGTGGAGATGCTCAAGCTCGTGCACATCCCCAACGCGGAGCGCCGCGTGAAGGAGTACCCGCATCAGCTCTCCGGCGGCATGCGGCAGCGCATCATGATCGCGATGGCGCTGTCCTGCAATCCCAAGCTCCTCATCGCCGACGAGCCCACGACGGCGCTCGACGTCACCATTCAGGCGCAGATCCTCGAGCTCCTCAACGAGCTCAAGGGGCGCCTGAAGATGGCCATCATGCTCATCACCCATGACATGGGCGTCATCGCGGAAACCGCCCAGCGCGTGGTCGTGATGTACGCGGCCAAGGTCGCCGAGGAGGCCTCCGTCGGCGACCTCTTCAAGGAGCCGCTGCACCCCTACACCCAAGGGCTCCTGCGATCGATCCCAAGGATTGATCTCGCCGCCACCGAGCGGCGCCGCCTCGAGGTGATCGGGGGCACCGTGCCGACATTGCGGGGCGAGATTGCCCCGGGCTGTCGCTTTGCGCCGCGCTGCCCGTTCGTGAAGCCGGTCTGCACCGAGAAGGACCCTGTCCTCAAGGAAGTGAAGCCCGGCCACAAGGTCTCCTGCTGGCTCTACTGAGAGGACACGACGCCATGGCTGAGACGCCGCTCCTTCGCGTGAAGAACCTCAAGAAGTACTTCCCCATCCGAGGTGGGCTGTTCTCCAGGGAAGTGGCCCGGGTCCACGCGGTGGACGACATCTCGATGGACATCCTGAAGGGCGAGACTCTCGGCCTCGTGGGCGAGTCCGGCTGCGGCAAGTCCACCACCGGCCGCTGCATCCTGCGCCTGATCGAGCCCACCGCGGGGGAGGTGTGGTTCGAGGACAAGAACGTCACCACGCTCGACAAGCGCTCCCTCCGTCACCTGCGGCGGGACATGCAGATCATCTTCCAGGATCCCTACGCGTCGCTGAACCCGCGCATGACGGTGGGGTCGATCATCGGGGAGGCCCTCGTCATTCACAAGCTCGCCAAGTCGCGGCGCGAGCGCGAGGAGCGGGTCGTCCACCTCCTCGAGACGGTCGGGCTGGGCGCCGACCACCTGCGCCGGTACCCCCATGAGTTCTCGGGTGGCCAGCGTCAGCGCATCGGGATCGCGCGCGCCCTCGCCGTCAACCCCAAGCTGATCGTCTGCGACGAGCCGGTGTCCGCGCTGGACGTGTCCATCCAGGCCCAGGTCATCAACCTGCTGGAGGACCTCCAGAAGCAGTTCAACCTGACGTATCTCTTCATCGCCCACGACCTCTCGGTGGTCGAGCACATCTCCACGCGCGTCGCCGTCATGTACCTGGGCAAGATCGTGGAGATCGCGCCTGCCAAGGAGCTGTACAACAATCCCAAGCACCCCTACACCGAGGCGCTCCTCTCCGCGGTGCCCATCCCCGATCCGCAGGTGAAGCGCAAGCGCATCCTGCTCGAGGGCGACGTCCCCAGCCCCATCAAGCCGCCCTCCGGCTGCCGCTTCCACACGCGTTGCGGGATCCGCGTGCCGTCCTGCTCCGAGAACGACCAGGTGCTCAAGCAGGTCTCGCCCGGTCACTGGGTCGCCTGCCAGGTCCGCGCCTGATCGACTGGTCCGGCGTCTTCCACATCACGGCCACGCCGTTCACGGACGGCGGCACGCTGGACCGTGGGGGCCTGCCTCGGCTGGTGGAGCGCGCGCTCGAGACGGGCATCGCCGGCTTCACCGTGCTGGGCATCGCGGGCGAGGCGCATCGCCTCACCGACGACGAGCGGCGCCAGGTGATCGAGACCGTCGTCAAGGAAGCGCGCGGGCGCGTGCCGGTGGCGGTGGGCGCGTCGGCCTCCGGCACCCATCTCGCCGCCGCGCTGGCCCGCATGGCCCGGGACTCCGGCGCGCAGGCCCTCATGCTCGCGCCTCCCAACGGCGTCCGGAACCTCGACGCCGTGCTCGCCTACTATCACGCGGTGGCCGAGGCCACGGCCCTGCCCATCGTGCTGCAGGACGAGCCGGTGACCACCGGGGTGCTGATGCCGCCCGACTTCATCGCCCGGCTCGTGGCGGAGATCCCCCGAATCGAGGCGGTGAAGCTCGAGGAAGCCCCCACCTTGCCCAAGATCACCCGGCTGCGCGCGCGCTTCGAGCGGCGCGTCGCCATCTTCGGCGGGCTAGGTGGCTGCTACTTCTTCGAGGAGCTCTCGCGGGGCGCCGACGGGGCCATGACCGGCTTCCCCTACCCCGAGGCCCTGCGCGCCATCCGCGACGAGTTCGTGGCGGGGCGCCGGGATGCCGCCCGTGCGCTCTTCTATCGCTGGCTTCCGCTCATCCGCTTCGAGAGCCAGCCCGGCTCCACGCCGGGCACCTCGATCGGGATACGCAAGGAGATCCTCCGCCGGCGTGGCTGGATCGACTCGGCCTTCGTGCGGCCGCCCGCGGCGAGCCTCGACACGGAAACGCTGGCGGAGCTGACCGAGATCCTCGCCGCCGTCGCCCGCTAGGAGAGCCGCCGTGCCCCGCGCCGCCGTCAACGGAATCGGCCTCTTCTACCAGGACTTCGGAGCCGCCGACGCGGAGCCGGTGGTGCTCATCATGGGCTGGGGCGGCGATCACACCGCCTGGGCCTTCCAGATGCCCGCCCTCGCCGGGTCCTATCGGGTGATCGCTCCCGACAATCGCGGCGCCGGTCAGAGCGATCAGCCCGACCTGCCGTACTCGATCGCCGGCATGGCTGACGACGTGGCCGCGCTCCTCGATGCGCTCGGGGTCGCGCGCGCTCACGTCTGCGGCGCGTCCATGGGCGGCATGATCGCGCAGGAGCTGACCCTCCGGCATCCCGCGCGCGTGCGGACGCTGCAGCTGCACTGCACGCTCGCGCGGCCGGACGCCTACGGCAGCCACCTCGTGGAATCGCTCCTGCGCGTGCGGGCCCGCGAGGACCGCGAGGAGTGGGCACGCGCCATGCTGCCCTGGATCATCTGCCGGAAGACCGTGCGCGAGCGGCCCGAGTTCGTCGAGGTCATGCTGCAGCGCGCGCTCGACAATCCCTACCCGACCAGCCTCGCGGGCCTCCAGCGCCAGGCCGAGGCCATCGGCGGCCACGACACGCTCGACCGCCTGGGCGGCATCCGCGTCCCCACCCTCGTGACGGTGGGCACGGAGGACATCCTAGTGCCACCCGCGTTCTCCCGGGAGATCCATGCTCGCATTCCCGACGCCGCCTTCACGCTAATCCCCGACGCCGGGCATGTCCACTTCCTGGAGCAGCCACAGGCCTTCAACGAGGCGATGCTGGGGTTTCTCGCGAAGCACGCCGGGCGCTGAGCCTCTCCGCTCCTACGGCTGGGCCTTGGGATCCATCCAGAAGACCTCCCAGTGGTGGCCGTCGAGATCGTAAAAGCTCCAGCCGTACATGAAGCCATGGTCCTGCGGCTCCATGGCGCGCTGGCCGCCGGCGGCGAGGGCCTTCTTCACGAGAGCGTCCACCTCGCTCCGGCTGTCGCACGAGAGCGCGAGGAGTCCCTCCGTATACCGGCTCGTGTCGCAGACCTCCCGCCGGGTGAAGGTCTTGAAGAACGGCTGGGTCAGGAGCATGACGTAGGCGTCTTCGCTGACGATCATGCACGCGGCATTGTCGTCCGTGAATTTTGGGTTGAACGAGAAGCCGAGGGCCGAGAAGAACGCCTTCGACTTCTCGAGATCGCCGACGGCCAGATTGACGAACATCTTCCGCGCTTTCACGTCTGCCATGGCTCGACCTCGCCTCAGGGAGTTTGGTTTGTCCTACCCCTAGGTCGAATGGTCCCCCGCGACATCGACAGCCCGGCAGCCGGGCGGCGAGAAGGGCCCAGCCGCGAGGCGCCGCCCGCAGCCCGGGCGCGAGCGACTGTGTTCCAGGTCAAGCCGGTTGCCAGGCCCGGCCGTCCCGGAGGACCGCATTGAGGATCACGAGGAGCTTGCGCATCGCGGCGACGAGCGCCACCTTGCCAGGCCGGCCGGCGGCCACGAGGCGCTGATATTGGGCGGCGATCACCGCGTTGCACCGAATCGCGGTGAGGGCCGCCATGTAGAGAACCGCGCGCACGGGGGCCCGGCCGCCGCCGATCATGCGGCGCCCGCGGAACGCGCCGCTGTCCCGATTCACCGGCGCAACGCCCACCAACGCCGCGATCTGGCGGCGATCCAGCTGCCCGAGTTCGGGGAGTTCAGCGATGAGCGTCTGCGCCGTCACCTCCCCGATGCCGGGCACGGATTTGAGCAGCTCATCGCGCGTCCGCCAGATCGCGGTGCCCCGAATCGTCGCCCGCAGATCGCGCTCCAGCGCCCGCAAGGCCGCCCGCAACCACTCCAGATGGGCCGTGATCCGCTGCCGCACGCGGGGGTCCCGCGCCTGCCGCTGCCGATTGCTCTCGGCCGCCAGCATCTCGACCAACTGGCGCCGCCGGGCCACGAGCTCCCCCAGCACCTGGGCCTGCTCGTCGGGCAGCGCCCGCACCGATGGGCGTACCGCCTCGCCGAAGAGCGCGAGCACTTGCGCGTCGAGGCCGTCGGTCTTGGCCACGCGGCCCGTCGCCCGCGCAAAGTCCCGCACCTGCCGCGGATTGACCACGGCCACCGGCACCCCCCCACTGGCCAGCCCAGCGGCTACCGGCACTTCGTACCCGCCCGTGGCCTCCAACACCACCAGGCGGGGCGCGCCAGTCCCCGCACCCGCGTCACCAACTCCTGCATCCCCGTCTCGTCCGCGGCCACCGCAAACGTCTCCCCCTGCGGCCGCACATCGACGTCCCACCGCGTCTTCGACACATCGATCCCCACGAAAATCTGTTCCATGTCCCGTCCTTGCATGCGGGCTCCCGCGGCCCCAGTGACTGTTCGGGTTAGCAATGGAACAGCGGACGGAGCACCAAGCTCACATACGGCCTTCGAGGACCCAGGCGTGTCCGGGCTTCCGTCCGCCTTACCGAGGGGTCGCCCGACGGCGCCCCCTCTCAACATACAAGGCGTACTCCCTGTACGTTGAGCGCCCGGGCGCGGGCGGCAACGAAGCCGATGGGCCCTTATCGGCATCGCCGCTAAGATAAAGCGTCCGGAATCCGCGAGGGCTTGTGTGTACTGCCCATGAACCCACAACGACGGGGAGGGGCATGGGCAGAGCGCAAGGGGCGGCCGAGCGGGTTGACGTGCTCCACCTCTGGGACGTGCGGCAAAGCCAGGTCACCCCGGCGGTGTGCCGGGCGACATTCGGGGCGGTGCGGACCACCGAGCGGCAACGGGTCTGGACGCTGGAAGCGCTCGTGCGGTTCTGGACCGCCGTTGTGGTGCGGGCTCCGGCGGCGCTCACTCAGGCACTGCAGGACGCCCTCGATCAGCGTGACCCACTGTTTCCGCGGGTCGTGGCGAGTCCCGAGGCGTTCTTCCAGCGCTGTCGTGATCTCCGGCCGGCCTTCTTCGCGGAGGTGTGTGCGCGGGTGACGGCGCGACTGGTGCGGCTGCGGCCCCCGCGCTACGCGCCGGCGGTGGCCGCCGTGCAGGCCCGGTTCGCCGCCGGGGTGGTGGTGGACGGCTCCGGGCTGGCGGCGATCGCCCATCGGCTCAAGATGCTCTGGCCGGATCGGCGGGTGGTGCTGCCCGGGGCGGGGGTGGCCGTGTATGACCTCGGGCGGGGACTCTGTCGCCGCTTGCGGTTCTCGGCCGATGCGTTTGTCAGCGAGCTGCGCCAGGCGCAGGCGGCGGTGGCGGACCTCGCCGCGGACACGCTCGTCGTGGGCGATCGGGCCTTTGGCCACCCCGGGTTCTTCGCGCATCTGCAGCGGCACGGGGGTTGGGACGTCATCCGCCGCAATCGCGTGGTGAAGCTCCAGCGTGTCGTGTGTCTCAGTCGCACCCGGGGGGCCGACGGCGAGCTCACCGACTGGCAGGTGCGGGCGGGCCCGGGGCGGGCAGTGCCCCCGCCGCGATTGCGCGGGACCGCTGGCGCCACGGCCGCACCGGCTACGAGGGGCTCACCAATGTCCTCGCCCCGGAGCGCCTGAGCGCGGCCGAAGCCATCGCGCTGTACCCCGCGCGGGGGAGCGTGGAGCGGATGTACTTCGATCTCAAGGAAGTGCTCAACCTGAATCGGATCTATGCTGCCCATCCCAACGCGGTAGCGATGCAGGTGTACGCGGCCGGCCTCGTCTACAACGCCATGCGCGTGGCGCAAGCCGATGCCGCCGCGGCGGCCGGCCTGGCCCCGGAGCAACTCTCGCCCGCGAAGCTCTATCCCCGGCTGGCTGCCGCCTGCCACGTTTACCTGGGGGCCCAGCTCTGGGAGCGAGAGATGCGCCGGCTCAACCCCAGCCGACGCCTGCGCTGGATCGACTGGCGCCAGCAGCCGTGGGCCACCGTCCCGATCGCCGCCGTCCAGGTCGAGACACGCAGCGGCCCTCGGCGCCGCCGACGCTTCTGCGCAGCCCGCGCCTTACACACGTCGTTCACCCGTGTCCGCGGCGGCCGCCGCTTCCCCCGGTTAACTTAGCGGCGATGGCCCTTATCGCCGCCCGGCTAGTCCCAGAGGTAGGAGCGTGGGTTGACGGGCAGGCCCTTCACCTGGATCTCGTAGTGCAGGTGGGGACCCGAGGAGCGGCCGGTGTTGCCGGTGAACGCGACCACCTGTCCCCGCTCGACCTTCTGGTCGAGGGCAACCCGGACGCGGGTGAGGTGGCCGTAGAGCGTCTTGATCTCGTTGCCGTGGTCGATGATGAGGGTGACGCCGTACTCCGCATGCCCGCCCGCGAAGACGACGGTGCCCGCGGCAGGCGCCGTCACCGGCGTGGCAAGGGGCGCGCCGATATCGAGCCCGCTGTGCGCCTCGACAGCGTCGTCGAGCCACGGCGAGGTGCGCCGGCCGAACTCGGAATTGACGGGGCCGCGCACGGGCCAGCGCGACGGGAGCGCGCCCAGGGCGCGGCTGGCTTTGGCGAGGTAGCGCTCGAGCGCGCGCAGGCTCTCCGACTCGGAGCCGACCACCGCCGCGAGCCGTTCGAGCTCCTCCGTCGTCCCGGTGGCGGGATCTTCCTGGACGCTGAGCGCGGCGTCCGAGCGGCCGCCGATCGCGCTGCTTCGACGCTCCGCCCCGGTGTCGGGCCCGAACGGATGCCAGATGCGGTCGTGGAGGGCCGGCCAGGAGTCGATCTCGCCCCGGATCCGGGCCACCCGCTCCTGGAAGCCGTCGAAGACCTTTTGCTGCTCGACCAGCCTGGCCTGAAGGGCGGTGAAGGCGGCGCGTTGTGACTTGAGGGACGCGTAGTCCCGGTACCAGGCACCGCCGACGACGAGGAGCAGGCCGAGCAGGCCGACCGCGACGGAGACCGCCCAGCGGGGAGCCGGGAGCCTGACCACGCGGGAGCCATCCCCGCGCTCGACAACCACCTGCACCCGCTCGAGGCCTCGATCGCTCACGTTGGTCTCACCCCGGGGCCACTGGCCCGGCGGGCTACGAGTTTCTAGCATCGGCTCCGGCGGAGTGTCAACCCTGAAAACGCTCCCTGCCCCCGGCCGCGGCGGTCCGCTCGCTCCCGCCATCCACCCGATTTGTTGACAGTTTTGGCACGACAAGAGTATGATTCTCGGCGAGGTTTTCATGGACGAGTTCTATCGGATCAAGCGCCTTCCGCCCTACGTCTTCGCGATCGTCAACGACCTCAAGGCCAAGGCCCGTGCCCGCGGCGAGGACGTGATCGACCTCGGGATGGGCAATCCCGATCAGGCCACCCCGAAGCACGTCGTGGACAAGCTGGTCGAGGCGGCGCGAAACCCACGGAACCACCGCTACTCGGCCTCCAAGGGCATCACCCGGCTCAGGAGGGCCATTACGACCTGGTACCGGACCCGCTACGACGTGGAGCTGGATCCGGAGACGGAGGCCATCGCCACCATCGGGGCCAAGGAGGGCCTGGCGCATCTGGCCCTGGCCGTACTACAACCCGGCGACGGCGCCCTCGTCCCCAACCCGACATACCCCATCCACTCCTACTCCGTGGTCATCGCCGATGGGGATCTCCGCTCGGTGCCGCTGGTCCCCGGCGAGGACTTCTTCGCGCGCCTCACAGAGACGGCCCGGCTCGCCTGGCCCAAGGCCAAGCTCCTCATCCTCTCGTTCCCGCACAACCCCACCACGCTTTGCGTGGATCGCGACTTCTTCGTGAAGGTCGTGGAGTTCGCCAAGGAGCACCGCCTGATGGTGGTGCACGACTTCGCCTACGCGGACATCTCCTTCGACGGCTACCGGCCGCCCTCGTTCCTGGAGGCGCCGGGGGCCAAGGACGTGGGGGTGGAGTTCTTCTCAACGACCAAGTCGTACAACATGGCGGGCTGGCGCCTGGCCTTCTGCTGCGGCAACCGCCAGATGGTCACCGCCCTGGCGCGCATCAAGTCCTACCTCGACTACGGCGTCTTCCAGCCCATACAGATCGCCGGCATCGTCGCCCTCGAGGGCGACCAGAAGGTCGTGGGCGAGATCAACGAGATGTACCGCAAGCGACGCGATACCCTGGTGGACGGGCTCAACAAGATCGGCTGGCAGGTCGCCAAGCCCAAGGGGACCATGTTCGTCTGGGCGCCCATCCCCGAGGCCTTCCGCGCCATCGGGTCGCTCGAGTTCTCGAAGATGCTCATCCAGGAGTGCAAGGTGGCGGTGTCGCCGGGCATCGGCTTCGGCGAGTACGGCGAGGGCCACGTCCGCTTCGCCCTCGTCGAGAACGAGCAGCGCATCAAGCAGGCGCTCCGCGGCCTCAAGACGCTCGCCGCCCGGTGAGTCCCGTGCGCGCGGGGGAGGGCGGCTGCCGGTGAACGAGATCAAGATCGGGCTGCTCGGCCTCGGCACCGTCGGCGCGGGCGTGGTCCGCATCCTCCAGAGCCACGGCGCCGAGATGACCGAGCGCGCGGGGTGCCCGTTGACCATCGCCGCCATCGCCGACCTCGATCTCGTGCGCCCGCGCGAGGGCCTCGACCTCAAGCGCCTGCCTCTCTGTGCCGACGCGGGGCGCGTGCTCGACGATCCCGCCATCCACGTGGTGATCGAGCTGATGGGCGGGCTGGAGCCCGCGCGCACCTTCATCCTGCGCGCCCTCGCTGCCGGCAAGCACGTGGTCACCGCCAACAAGGCACTGCTCGCCCACCATGGACCAGAGCTCTTCGCGGAGGCGCGGCGGAAGCGGGTGATGCTGGGCTTCGAAGCCGCGGTGGCGGGCGGCATCCCCCTGATCCGCGCCGTGAAGGACGGTCTGCCGGCGAATCGCATCCGCTCCGCCTTCGGCATCGTCAACGGGACGTGTAACTACATCCTCTCCAAGATGACCGACGAGGGCCTCGACTTCTCGGTCGTGCTGAAGGAAGCGCAGGCGCGCGGCTATGCCGAGGCCGACCCTACGCTGGACATCGAGGGCCTGGACTCCGCGCACAAGCTCCAGATCCTCGCCATGCTCGCCTTCCGCACCGCGGTGGACCTCAAGGACATCTACACCGAGGGCATCACGGGCGTGTCGCAGGAGGACGTGGTCAACGCGCGCGAGCTGGGCTACCGCATCAAGCTGCTCGCCATCGCCAAGGCGGGCGAGGGCGCCCTGGAAGTGCGTGTGCATCCGACGATGATTCCCGCCGCCTCGCCGATGGCGGCCGTGGCCGGGGTCTTCAACGCCGTCTTCATCACCGGCGACAATGTCGGCGACCTCATGTTCTATGGGCGCGGCGCCGGCCAGCTCCCCACCGCCTCCGCGGTATGGTCGGACGTGCTGGACATCGCGCGCCGCGTGGCCCACGGCCTGCCCGCTCTCGCGGTGGACCTGCCGGGGCCGGGCCCCTCCCCGCTCCCGCTCCGGCCCATCGACGATATCCGCACCGCGTACTACCTGCGCGTGATGGCGCTCGACCGGCCGGGCACGCTTGCTCAGGTCGCCGGCCATCTCGGCCAGCACGGCATCTCGCTCGTTTCCGTGCTCCAGAAGACGCGCGCGGAGCGGCACGAGGCGGTGCCGGTCGTCATGATGACCCACGAGGCCCGCGAGCGCGACATGCGCGCCGCCCTGGCCGCCATCGACAAGCTGTCGGTGGTGGCGAGCCCCACCACCATGATCCGCGTCGAAGCCTGAGCGAGCCAGCGTCCGCTCCGAGTCCGCGCGCCGGGGGGCGCGGGCGCCCCCTCAAGGTCGTCCTCGGCCTCGTCGTCAGCGCCGCCCTCGTCTACTACCTCTTCCGGCACGCCGACGTGGGTGCCATCACCGCGCGCCTGGCCGAGACGCGCTGGAGCTTCCTCGCCATCAGCGTGGCGCTCAACATCTTCTCGCTCTGGTGCCGCGCCCGTCGCTGGGGGTTTCTCTTCCCCCCCGGCGCGCGGCCGCGGCGCCTCTTCAACGCGGTGATGATCGGCTACATGGGCAATAACCTCCTCCCCCTGCGCGCGGGCGAGGTGCTCCGCGCGTACGTGGTGACGCGACGGGGCGAAGCCTTCTGGACCACCGTGACCACCATGGTGGTGGAGCGCGTCCTCGATGGCCTCGCGGTGGGGCTCATGCTCGCGGCCGTGTTCTTCCTGGTCCCCGTCCCCCGCGAGCTCGAGTGGGCCGCGCTGATCTTCATCTCGGCCGATCTCGTTCTCATCACGGTGCTGGGCGCCCTCGTGCTGGCGCCCACCTGGGTGCGCCGCGTGGCCGGGCGGCTCACCGACCGGTGGCCCGCGCTGACCGCGCGGGTCGCGCGCATCCTCGACACGCTCGACAGCGGGCTGGCCGGCATCCGGGCGCCCAGCCACTTCCCCTCCACGGTGCTCTGGTCCGTGCTGATCTGGGTTTCGCTGATCGGGACGATCTGGACCTGTCTCGTCGCCGCGCATCTCGACCTGCCCATGATCGCGGCGCTGACCACGCTGGCGTTCATGGGACTGGGGGTGAGCCTGCCGTCGAGCCCCGGCTTCGTGGGCGTGATCCAGGCGGCCGCCTGGGCCGCCCTCCGGCTCTTCGACGTGCCCCTGAACGAGGCCCTGTCGTTCTCGATCCTGTTCCACGCCTCGCAGTTCGTGCCGGTGACCGTCTGGGGGTTGATCCTGCTCTTCGTGGAGCACGTGAGCCTGTCAGAGGCCAGGCGCTCGCACCAGGCGCCGCCCGTCTCGACGGGCAGTTAGCCCATCCGGGCGCGCCCGTAAACGGGCCGCCGGGAGCGGCCGTCCTACCCAGTGCGGGCGGTCCAGGAGGGCATGGGGCCCTCCGTCCGCCCTTTGGTGCCCCGTATGAGCCGCTGTGGGAAGATCGAGCCGGGACGAGCCGGTGGAGCCATCCGATGAGGCGCTGTGCCGAGGCGTGGCGGATCGCGAGCCGGGAGCCTTCGACCTCCTGGTCGAGCGATACCAGGAGCGCGCCTATCGCATCGCCTGGTCCATCGTGCGCGACCGCGAGGAGGCCAAGGACTGTGCCCAGGATGCCTTCATCCGCCTGCACGAGGCGGCGGGGACCTTCGCCGGGCAGGCCAAGTTTTCCACGTGGTTCTATCGCATCCTGGTCAACTGCTGCCTCGATAACCGACGGCGGGGGCGCGGCTGGCGGCGGCTCCTCGTGTGGCGCGACGCGGCCGACGAGGAGCGCGACGATGACCCGATCGAGCGTCACCCCGCGCCCGTCGAGGATCCGGGCGAGCAGGTGGACGAGGATCGCCAGTTGAGCCGGCTCTGGGAGGCGGTCGCTACGCTATCCCCCCGGCAGAGGATGGTCGTGCAGCTGCAGTGCCGGGAGGGACTCGCCACGAAGGAGATCGCCGAAGTGCTCGACATGTCGGAGGCCACTGTTCGCGTGCATCTGCACCGCGCGTTCGGGACGCTGCGCCGCCGCCTGGGAGGCGCGCGGTGAGCGTGCATCCGTCGGACCGCTTGCTCTCCTATCGGCGCGGCGAGCTCGCCCCCGCCGAGCGCGCGGGCGTGGAAGCGCACCTGGCGGGCTGCGCGGAGTGCCGCGCGGCGCTGGCCGATTTCGCGGCCATCGCGGCGCGGCTCGAGCACGCGCCCGAGCCCGCGCCGCCCATTCACTGGGGCGCTTTCCGCGCGGAGCTCCGCGAGTCGCTCGCGCGCCGGGAGGCGCCGGCGCGGCGCGTCCGCGGCTGGTCACTCGGCCCCCTGCCCGGCGCCCTCGCGGCCGGGCTGGCCGTCATCGTGCTGTACCTGGCGATCCCCGGCCAGAACGGACGCGCGCCGGTGAACGACCAGGCCACCGCCGAGAACGCGGTGCTCGCGAGCCGGCTGGACCTCATCAAGGAGCTCGACCTCGTCCAGCGTCTCGATCTCCTGGAGGACTTCGACGTCATTGGCCGGCTCGACGGGTCTGAGCCGAGCGAGCAGAGCTGACGGGTGGGAGTGCGGGAAATGGTGCTCGCCACCGTCCTGCTCTCGGCGACCGCCGCTCGCGGGGCGGAGCCGCCCAAGGGGGCGCTCGACGCCGAGATGCTGCGTGATCTCGATCTGCTCGGCACCGCGAACTATGCCCGAGACCGCGAGCTCGGGCGCAAGCTCGGCGTCATCGAGCGCTTCCGGATGCTCGAGACCCTGCGTCAGCTGGAGACGGATCCCGCCGCCGCCACCCTGCCGGCGGGCGCGGCCCCGGCGCCGCCGCGCCCGCAGGAGGTGAAGTGACATGCTGATGCGCTTCGGGTGGCTACTCGTCACCGCCTGGGTCGTCCTCGCGCCCGGGTCCGCGGGAGCGCAGACGCCGCCCCCGAGCGACCCGCCCATCGAGGGCATGGACAAGCTCACGCCCGAGGAGCAGGCGCGCGTGCGGCAGAACACCGAGCGGTGGCGCATGATGTCACCCGAGCAGCGCGAGCGCGCGCTCGAGAACTACCGGCACTGGCGCTCCCTCAGCCCCGAGGAGCGGAAGCAGGCGCGCGAGAATCAGGAGCGTCTCCGCAAGATGACGCCCGCCGAGCGAGCCCAGATCCTCCAGGACTTCCAGCGCTGGAACGACCTGCCGCCGGAACGCCGGCGCGAGCTCGAGCAGGCCCACGAGCGCTTCCAGCGCCTGCCGCCCGACCGGCAGCAGCAGATCATGGAGCGCCTGCGCCGGTACCAGAGCCTGACGCCCGAGCAGCGGGAGCGCGTGGACCGGAATCTCGAGCGGTGGCGGAACATGTCGTCTGAGGAACGGCAGAAGGCGCGCGACGCGGCGCGTGAGCGGCGGCGCGAGCGCGGCGAGGCAGCCCCCGGCGACGCCGCGCGCCCAAATGGCGGGGGCCCCGGCGCGCAAGGAGCGCCGCGCCCGAATCGCTGACGCCCTCCGGCGCGCGAATCCCGCGGTGAGGACCGGGGCAAGCACACGCAGGGGCAGGCACTCGCTTACTGAGTACAGCATTCGCCGCGAATGCCTGCCCCCGCGTGTGCTTGCCCCGGCGTCAGCGTGGCATCGCCCGCGAGCGCATCACCGTTGGTCCGCCGCAGTTGATTGGCGAGCCGCAGCCGCTGCGAGGCGGAGATGATCGTGCGCGGAGGAGAGCGCAGGGGAGGGGCGGGCCCTCGCGGCGAATGCTTTACTGAGTAAGCGAGGGCCCGCCCCTCCCCTGCGCTCTCCGTCGAACACACGCCACTCTCCCTCCGATCCTCGAGCGGATATAATGGCGCGTCATGGGGCAGCTCATCGTGCAGAAGTACGGGGGCTCGTCGGTCGCCGATCCCGAGAAGATCAAGGGCGTGGCCCGCCGTGTGGCCGACTACGCGAGCCAGGGCCACCGCATGGTCGTGGTGGTGTCGGCCATGGGCAAGACCACCGACTCCCTCGTCGCGCTCGCCGGGGCCATCACGCCGAGCCCTGATCCGCGCGAGATGGATATGCTGCTGGCCACCGGCGAGCAGGTCACCATCGGCCTGCTCGCCATGGCCCTCCAGACGTTGGGGCATCCGGCCTGTTCCTTCACCGGCGCACAGGTGGGTCTGGTCACCGACGAGGCCCACACCCGCGCGCGCATCAAGCGCATCACGGCCGAGCGCATCGGAGCCGCCCTCGCGGCCGGCAAGGTCGTGGTGGTGGCCGGCTTCCAGGGCACGACCGAGGCCGGCGAGATCACCACGCTCGGCCGGGGGGCTCCGACCTCACCGGCGTGGCCCTCGCCGCCGCCCTGAAGGCAGACGTCTGCGAGATCTTCACCGACGTGGACGGCGTCTACACCGCCGATCCCAACGTGGTGCCCGACGCCCGCAAGCTCGCGCGCGTATCCTACGACGAGATGCTCGAGATGGCCGCCCTCGGGGCCAAGGTCCTCCAGGCCCGCTCCGTCGAGTTCGCCAAGAAGTACGGCGTGCCCGTACACGTCCGCTCCACGTTCAAGCCCGATGCGGGCACGCTCGTCACGAGGGAGGATCAGGGCATGGAAGACGTGGTGGTGACCGGCATCACGCACGACCGGGGGCAGGCCAAGCTATCCATCCTACGGGTGCCGGACCGGCCCGGCATCGCCTCCCGCGTGTTCGGCGCGCTCGGCACCCAGAGCATCGTGGTGGACATGATCGTGCAGAACATCAGCCGCGACGGGTTCACCGACATCTCGTTCACGCTGCCGCGGGGCGACCGCGCCCGGGCCGAGCAGGTGCTCGGCAAGGTGGCCACCGACGTGGGCGCGGCGGGGGTTGCCGCCGACGATCGCGTCGCCAAGGTCTCCATCGTGGGGGTCGGCATGCGCAGCCATGCCGGCGTCGCCGCGCGCATGTTCGACACGCTGTCGAGGGAGGGCGTGAACATCCAGATGATCTCCACCTCGGAGATCGCGGTGTCGTGTGTCATCGAGGACAAGTACACCGAGCTGGCGGTGCGCGCGCTGCACGACGCCTTCGAGCTGGGTCGCGACCGCGGCGCCTGAGGCATGCGCGCGCCGCGCCCCTCACCCATTCCCTGAATCCCGGGAGGAGCCTATGGCCACCGTCGCCCGCGCCGCCGTCTTCTTCGGTCCCGGCAAGCCGTTCGAGCTGCGCGAGGTCCCCATCCCGGAGGTGGAGCCGGAGGGCGTGCTCATCCGCGTGACCCGCGCCAATATCTGCGGGAGCGACCTGCACTTCTGGCGCGGCGACGCCCCCCTCAAGCTCCCCGATGACGGGTGGATCTTCGGCCACGAGATGACGGGCACGGTGGCGCGGCTGGGCGCCAAGGTGAAGACGGACTCGCTGGGCCGCCCCCTCAAGGAAGGTGACCGCGTCGCCTACACCTACTTCTACCCGTGCGGCCGCTGCCATGCGTGCCTCCACAAGGAGCCCGCCGCCTGTCCCCACAAGATCGAGCGCCCGCTCGGGCCGAGCGCCTTCCCACATCTGCACGGGGCGTTCGCGGATCACTACTACCTGCGCCCCGGTGGCGCCCTCTTCAAGGTGCCGGACGTGCTCAGCGACGACGTGGTCGCCCCGGTGAACTGTGCGCTCGCCCAAGTCCTCTACGGGCTCTGGGTGGTCGGCGTGCGCATGGGCGACCGCGTGCTCATCCAGGGCGCGGGCGGGCTGGGCGTGCAGGCCGCCGCCGTCGCCAAGGACATGGGCGCCTCCACCGTCATCGTGGTCGACCAGATCCCCGGGCGGCTCGAGCTGGCGCGCACCTTCGGCGCCGACTACACCCTCAACCTCAAGGAGATGCCCGAGCGGCGCGACCGGGTGAAGCAGGTGCGCGAATGGACGGACGGCGTGGGGGCGGACGTCGCCTGCGACTTCGTCGGCTTCCCCGGCGTGATCCCCGAGGGCATCGAGATGCTGCGCTCGGGCGGCACCTATCTCGAGATCGGCACCATCAGCCGTGGGGCCAAGATCGAGCTCGAGCCCTCGCTCCTCGTGTGGGGCTCGAAGAAGATCGTGGGCGTGATCCAGTACGACCCCTGGGTGATCCCGCGCGCCCTGAGCTTCCTCGTGCGGACGCAGCGCCGCTTCCCCTGGGATCGCATCATCTCCCACAAGTTCCCGCTCGAGGGGATCAACGAGGCCTTTGCCGCGTCGGAGTGGCACGGCAAGGAGACCCACAGCATCACGCGGGCGGCGCTGACGCCCTGAGTGGGGGGCGGCGCCGACGCCACGGGGGCGGGCGATCAGCGAATCGCGGCCGCCTTCACCTGAGGGAGGTCGGTGATGCCCTGGAGCACCTTGGTGATGCCGTCCTGCACCAGGGTGGTCATGCCCTCGCGCTTGGCCCGGGCCTGGATCCTGTCCACGCGGGCGCCCCGCTGCATGCGGCGCTTGATCGCATCGGTGCCGACCAGGAGCTCGTGGATGGCGCTGCGCTCGCGGTAGCCCTTGCCGTCGCAGCGCTCGCAGCCCTGACGCTCGTAGAGCTCCACGTACTCGGTGTAGCGGTGGCCGTGGGCGTCGAGATCCTCCGGCCCATTGGCGTGGGCCAGCTCGTTCCACTCGCGGCGGCTGGGATGGTACGGGCGCCGGCATGCGCGGCAGAGCCGCTTCACCAGCCGCTGGGCGAGCACGCCGAGGAGCGCGTCGGCGAAAGTGAACGGGTTCACGCCCAGGTCCAGCAGTCGCACGATGGTCTCGGGCGCGCTGTTGGTGTGGAGCGTGCTCAACACGAGGTGGCCGGTGAGCGAGGCCTCAACGGCCAGGGCCGCCGTCTCCGCGTCGCGCATCTCGCCGACCATGATGACGTCGGGGTCGGCGCGAAGCATGGCGCGCAGGGCGGCCGCGAACGTGTAACCGATCTTGGGCCGCACCTGCACCTGCCGGAGCCCGTCCTGGGTGATCTCGACGGGATCCTCCGCCGTCCAGATCTTCCGGCCGGCGGTGTTGAGATGCGCGAGCACGGCGTGCAGCGATGTCGTCTTGCCCGCGCCGGTAGGCCCCACGCAGAGGATGAGCCCGTACGGCTTGTCCGCGATGGCCTTGAGCTCCCGGAGATTGCGCTCGCTCAGGCCCAGATTGTCGATGGAGTACAGGTCGCCCGAGTTCAGGAGGCGGAGGACCACGTCCTCGTTGCCCCCCACGGTGGGCACCGTGGCCATGCGGAGCTCGATCTCGAGCCGCTCCGGCGTCCGCACGCGAATCTTGCCGTCCTGCGGCTTGCGCCGCTCCGCGATGTCCAGGCCCGCCATGACCTTGAGGCGCGCGACCAACGGATTCCGCAGCGTGGGGGGCAGGCGCTGATAGTCGACGCACGTGCCGTCCACGCGGAAGCGCACGACCATCTCCTGCGCGTTCCCGCGCGGCTCTACGTGGATGTCGGAGGCACGCGCGCGCTGGCCGTCGAGGATGATCTGGTTGGCGAGACGCACCACCATGCTGTCGCTCTCGCTGATCTCCGAGGTGCCCATCTCGACGCCGTCGTCCACCACCGGCTCCGCCGCCACCTCGCCCAGGATGTCGCTCACCGACTCCTGCCGGGTCTCCGCGGCGGCCAGCCCGTCGAGCGCGCGCATGATGCGCTCGCGGATGGCCACCGTGAGGGCGACCTTGCTCGGGCGTAGGGCCGCCTCGATCACATCGATCTTGAAGAGGTCGTGCGGGTCGTCTACCGCCACCGTCACCACGTCACCCTCGCGCTTGATGGGCAGCCAGGCACCCGACCGCAGCCGCGCGCGGTTGAGCCCGGCGAGGGCGTCGGGCGTGATGGGGGTGCGCTCGTCGAGCGAGACATAGGGACGGCGGTAGTAGAGCGTGAGGGCGGCGGCGAGATCGGGCTCGCGGATGCCGTGATGCTCCAGCAGGACGGACTCCACGCTGATCTGCCGGCGCCGCGCATCGACGCCGGCCTCGCCGAGCTGCTCGCGCGTGGCGAGGTGCTGGGCCACGAGGCAGTCGAACTTCCCCATGCGCCCGGGGCGGGCAGGCGCGGGCCGCGGCCCCAGCGGCTCCGACGTCACGCTCTCCGTGGCGTCGCGCGGCGGGCCCGGCGGCGGCGAGACGGCGGCGCGGGCGGCGGGTGCCCGGAGGTTCGCGCGCTGATAGTCCGCTACCGTCTCTAGCCGGTAAAGGGTGGCGTCTCGGAACTGGATGCGACGGCCGGCCTGCTCCCAGGCCACGTAGCCGCCCGTGCCGGGCAGGTCCAGCCAGGCCGCGTCCTCGCGCCGGACGAGGGCCAGGCCGGCGGGGACGCCGCCGATGGCGGCCCAGGCGGAGGTACCGGGACGCGCGGCGGCCGCGGTGAGGAAGCGATCGACCACGGCGCTCCGCAGGACTTCGGCGCGGAGCACCAGGAGGTCGCCCAGGTCGCTGCCAAGCCGCGCGAGGATAGCGCCATCCGCCTCGTCGGACGGCACGCGGAGATAGTCGAGTGCGACCCCCCAGCGCTCGCCCGTCCCCAGCACGTCCGCCACCCGGTCGGCGTGGGCGCCGAGCACGACCAGGGCCGAGCGGATGCCCGCGGCCTTGAGGGATTCGACGGCCAACTCGGCCAGCGGCCGCCCCGCCACCGACAGCATGGCGCCGCACGTTTCCCGGGTCAGGGGGCGAAGGCCTTCGGGATCGGAGTGGGCCAGCAGCACCGTGTGCAGTAGGCCCGCGCGCATCCACCGCCGGACGGCCGGCCATCGCAGGCGTCGATGGGGGCTTCGAGCCGGGCCTTGCCCTTGTCTCCTACCGGGGCAATTCGGTGCATCCTGGCGAGGATGGGAGCAAAGCAAAATGCCAGGGAGCCCACTCCGGCGCAAGATACGGAACTAGCCGGAATCCCATGTGACCGGCCCCGTCGGGCGCTACCCTCGGGAACGAATCGCTACAACTTTGGGTAGCCCCTCCGCGAGCGTTGACGAGGTTCCGCGCAGGCCCCGGTCGCGCCCACGAAAAAACTGCGGAGGGAAGCTCGGCGGGATCGAGGGGGCGCTGCGGAGGTCAGCGCGCCACGACCACGCCCGGCGACAGCATGCGGTCGCGCGTCCGGAGGCCGATTCCCTGCGCGCTGATGTGACGCACCTCCGCCACCGTGGAGATGGCGGCGCCACTCGATCCGACCAGCTCGATGCGATAGGCGTGTCCCGCCTTCAGCGCCGTGGTGGGCGCCGTCACCACGCAGAGCCCGTACTCGCTGACGTCCACGGTGCGGCCGACGAGAATCGTCTCGTCGGTCACGATGCTGCTGGGCCATGACACGATACGACGGGGGTCGCGGCGGCGATCGTTCATCGGACATCCTCCGTAGGCCCGACTTCATCATGCGGCCGAGGTCAGGACAAGACCCCGGACTCCAGGTGCGCTATTCTCGCGGGCGAGGAGGACCACATGAACGTCGGGTTCATCGGGCTGGGGCTCATGGGCGGCAGCATGGCGTCGAACCTGCAGGCGGCGGGGCACGCCCTCCGCGTGCACGACCTCCGGCGCGAGAGCGCGGCACCGCATCTCGCGAAGGGCGCGGTCTGGAAGGACACGCCGCGCGCGGTGGGGGAAGCGGCCGATGTCGTGTTCACTTCCCTGCCCGGTCCGCCCGAGGTGACGGCGGTGGCCACGGGGGCGAACGGGCTGCTCGAGGGCATGCGACGCGGCAGCGCCCTCTTCGACCTCTCCACGAACTCGCCGGCGGTGGTGCGCCGGCTTCACGCCGCGTTCGCGGAGCGCGGCGTGGCCGTGCTCGACGCTCCCGTGAGCGGCGGGCCCGACGGGGCCAAGTCTCGCCGGCTCGCGATCTGGGTGGGCGGCGACCGCGCCGAGTACGACCGGCATCGCGCGCTCCTGGAGGCCATGGGCGACCAGCCCTACTACGTGGGCCCCATCGGGGCGGGCGCGGTGGCCAAGCTCGTCCACAACTGCGCGAGCTTCACCATTCGCGCCGCGCTCGCCGAGGTGTTCTGCATGGGGGTCAAGGCCGGCGTCGAGCCGGACCTCCTCTGGCAGGCGGTGCGCCAGGGCGCCAGCGGCCGCGCCCGCACCTTCGACCGCCTCATGGACAAATTCCTCCCCGGCACGTTCGACCCGCCCTCCTTCGCGCTGAAGCTCGGGCACAAGGATGTGTCGCTCGCCACCGAGCTGGGCCGCGAGGTGGGTGTGCCGATGCGCCTGGCCAACCTGGCGCTGGCCGAGATGACGGAAGCCATGAACCGCGGCTGGGGCGACCGTGATTCAAGCGCGTACATGCTGCTCGAGGAAGAGCGCGCGGGGGTGAAGATCGCGGTGCCGCCCGAGCGCCTGCGCGCGATCATCGAGCGCGACGGGGCGTGAGCGCGTCGCGCGCGCTGCCGATCACGACCGCCGCCGCCCTGGCCGACGCCGACCTTGAGGCGCGCGCGGCCTCGCGGCGCGCGGCCCGCGAGGGGTCCCTCATGCGGACCGTCCTCCGGCTCTTCGCCGACTCGGAAGGGCCGGTGGACGTGCGCGCGGTGGCGGCGGCGCGGCGCGACATGTCGGACGAGGAGGTGCGACGAGCGCTCCGCGGCCTCGACGCGGACGACCTCCTGGTCCTCCGGGAAAACGCCATCGCGCTCGCCTACCCCTTCAGCGCCGCGCCCACCGGCTTCGTGGCGCGCCGCCGCGACGGGCGGGAGCGCTTCATCTGCTGCGCCATCGACGCGCTCGGAATCGCGCCGATGCTGGGCGAGCCCGTCGAGGTCGTCGCGTCCTGTCACCAGACCGGCGCGCCGCTCCGGTTCGCCGTCGCGCCCGATGGCCCCGCTCCCGAGGCGGCGGGGCTCATGGTGTGGGTGACGCGGTCGGACCCCAACGAGGAGCGCGCGTGCACCGGGCTCTGAACCCGCCTCAACTTCTTCCGGTCGGAAGACGCGCTGCGGGGGTGGTGGCAGGGGCACGCGGACGAGCCCGGCGCGGGGATGCACCTCGGCGAAGCCTTCACGCTCGGCCGCCGCATCTTCGGCGGCCTCCTCGCGCCCTGAGCGCGGCGAGGCGGCGTCGCTACCAGGCCAGGATGGCCGGCGCGTAGTCCTCGATCCGCTCCTTCACCGTCAGCCGGGGCTCGATGCCGTAGAGCCGCCGAGCGTTCTCGCCCATGAGCTTCTTCTGCACGTCCGGGGGCACGCCGAACTCGGCCATGTGGGCGAGGCCGTCCCAGGCGTCCTCGGCGTCGTGATGCGGATAGTCCGAGGACCAGATGGCGATGTCCTTGAACTCGTCCCAGAGCCGGTACACAAGCGTCTCGTCGGACTCGAAGCCGATGAAGCAGCGATCGTGAAACGCTTCCACGGGGTCGCGCAGCGGTCGGTTCTCGCGCTGGAAGGCGAACAGGTTCGAGAAGTTCGACGCGCGCGAGAGGATCAGCGGCAGCCACGAGGCGTTGGACTCCAGCACGGCCGCCTTGAGGCGCGGGAACTTCTCGAGCCAGCCCGTCTGCATCACCACCGTCACCCAGGTCATCGCCTCCATCACGAAGCCCAGCGTCTCGGAGGCGTCGATGGCGGGATCCATGGCCGCGGTGATGTTGGAGACGAACTGGCCGGGCGAGTAGACCACCGCCTCGTCGGTGAACATGAGCCCCTGGCCGGAATGGCCGCGGGCCTGCGCCATGCGCTGCCCCCACTCCGGCGTCAGCGCCTCGCGCGAGGGAAAGGTGTGCATGGCGAGCACCACGTCCAGGTCTTCGAACTCGCGCCAGAGCGGGTCGAACTCGGGCAGGGTCGGATAGCGCCCGTTCCAGAAGCAGGGGCGCACCGCGGCCGCCTTGAACCCGAGCTTGGCCACGCGGCGGAGCTCGGCGATGGAGGCTTCGACGCTCTGGAGCGGGAGCACCGCGCAGGGATAGAGCCGCCCGCGATCGGCGGCGCAGTAGTCGTGCACCCAGTCGTTGTAGGCACGGCCCAGGATGGCCGCCGCGACCGGGTCGCGCAGGAGGGCCAGGCGCACGAACCAGGTGGGGAAGAGCATCACCTGATCGGTGCCGAGGGCGTCCATGTCCCGGAGCCGCGCGTGCGGATCGCGGCAGCCGAGCAAACGCCCGAACTTCGCCTTCCACTCGTCGGTCCCCGGGGTGAGCCGCCCCACCTCCTTCTTGTCCCAGCGCGCCCAGCCCACCTCGGCGGCGTTCGAGCGCTCGCGCGAGGCGGGGACGATGCGCCCGTTGATCATCAGCACATCGGCGTCGGTGTGGAAGCAGAACTGCGTCTTGACCCAGGCGCGCTCCTTGGCCGGCACGTACTCGTCCCACACCGCGGGCGGCTCCACCACGTGGCTGTCGCAATCGAACACGGGAAAGGTCTTGCTGATGCTGGTGCCCACGGTCTCCTCCTTGGCGCCCCGCCCCAGGTGAAGTACTCTTCTGCGCGCCGGAATTATCAGGAGGGGGGAGGCCCATGTCAATCGACCCGCACGGACTCGAGCGCTTCTCGCTGGACGGGCGCGTCGTGCTCATCACCGGCGCGCGGCGCGGCCTCGGGCTCGAGATGGCGCGCGGGATGGCGGCGGCGGGGGCCCGCGTGGGCATCAACGGCCGCGACCCTCGAACGGCCGAGGTGGCCGCGGCCGGCATTCCCAACGCCTTCGCGGCGCCTTTCGACATCACCGACGTTGCCGCCGCGGCCGCGGCCATCGACGCCCTGGTGGCGCGGCATGGGCGGCTGGATTGCCTGGTCAACAACGCGGCCCTCCGCGACCGGCGCGCGTTGCGCGACATCGACGGCGCGGACCTGCGCCGTCTCCTCGAGACCAACCTGGTCGCGGCCTATGAGATCTCCCGTCTCGCCGCCCGGCACATGGAGCGCCAGGGCGGCGGACGGCTGATCTTCATCAGCTCCATGGTGGGGCCGCAGTCCTTCCAGGGGGATCCCGCGTACACGTCCTCCAAGGGCGGGCTGAACGCCCTCATGCGCGCCCTCGCCGTCGAGCTCGGCCCCAAGGGCATCACCGCCAACGCCATCGCCCCCGGCTTCTTCCTCACCGACGTGAACGCGACCTTCTTCGAGAGCCCCGTGGCCACCGAACTCGGGCGACGCATCCCTCTCCGGCGCTGGGGCCGGCCCGACGAGCTGGTGGGCGCCGCCATCTTCCTCGCCTCGGATGCCGCGTCCTACGTGAACGGGCACGTGCTCACGGTGGACGCGGGCCTGTCGGTCGCGCTGTAGGCGGTTCCCGTCGCCGCGCGTCAGGTTCGCGCGGCACCCTGTATCCATTTCCGCACTCTAGGCGCCCGGCGCGCGGCGTGGCAGCGTGGCGGCATGCTCTACTCGCGGCCACAGCTCGCCCTGCTCCTGTTGCTCGGCGCTTCGTTGCTGCTGGGCCTCGCCGTGCGCGAGTGGCGGGCGGGCTTCCCGGGAGCGGCAGCGCGGCTGGAAGCCTTCGATCGCGACGAGTCCCGCGCGGCGCCGCCGCCCGTGCCGCTGACCGCGCCGCCGCGGCCTTCGCGGCCGCCGCCGGCCGCGGCGCCGGGGGCGGTAACGAGCCCGGACCCACCCGCGCGCGACCCAGCGGCGGTCGATCCGCGCCCGCTCGACCTCAACGCGGCGACGGCCGAGGAGCTCGCGCGATTGCCCGGCGTGGGGACGGGCCTCGCCCGGCGCATCGTGGAAGAACGCGAGCGTCGGGGGCGCTTCGACGGCCCCGAGGGCTTGCGCGCTGTGCTGGGCATGGGGCCGCGCAAGCTCGCCGCGCTCCGCGACCGCGTCACGGTCGCCCCGTAGCGTGGCGCGGTGGCCGGCATGCCATCGCCCGCGCTGGCGGCGATCCCGCCCGCGCTACGGGCGCCGCTGGTGCCGCTGGCGCTGGCCTGGGGCGCGGGCATCGCCGCCGGCGCCGTGGTGGCGGCGCCGCCGTCGGGGCTGATCGGCGGCGCGGCCGCCCTGCTCCTGGGTGCCGCCGCGGCGCTGGCGTGGCGCCGCGAGGCCGGCGCGGGTGCGCTGCTCCTGGGCGCCACCGTGCTGCTCGGCGCGCTGCGCGCGCACGAGCTGCCGCCGGCTCCGGACGATATCGTGGCGGCCGCGCCGGAACGACTCGTGGCCCTGGAGGCGCGCCTCGTGGAGGAGCCCCGGCGCTGGGCGCCGGATCGCGCGCGACTGCTGCTCGACGTGGAGGCCCTCGTCACGGACGCAGGGCGGCGCCCGGCCTCCGGTCGCGTCCTTGTCACGGTGTATGGCGAAGCCCAGCCGCTCGGCGAAGGGCAGCGCCTCGCCGCGGAGCTGCGCCTTCATCGCCCCGTCGGGTTCCGGAACCCGGGCGGATTCGACTATCCCGCCCAGCTCCGCCGCGAGGGGATCGCGCTCGTCGGCAGCGGGCGCGCGGATCGCCTCCGGCCGCTCACCGCGGATGCGCCCCCGTGGCCGGCGCGCGTGAAGCGCTGGGCGGTGGGGCGGATCGCGGCGGAGCTGCCCGAAGCCTCCGCCGCTCTCCTGGCGGGCCTGCTGCTGGGCGAGCGCGTTGCCCTGCCCCGCGAGCTCGACGACGCCTTTCGCCGCGCCGGTGTCTACCACGTGCTGGCGGTCTCGGGCTTCAACGTGGCGCTGGTGTCCGCCTCCGTGTTCGCCGTGCTCACCGCCGTGGGTCTCGGCCGCGGCGCGGCCGCGATCGCCGCCGGCGCCGCGCTGATCGGCTTCGCGCTGATCGTCGGCGCGCAGGCATCGGTGATCCGCGCCACCCTCATGGGGTTGGTGCTCCTGGCGGGCGTGTTCCTCGATCGCGAGTCGCAGCTGCCCAATGCGCTGGGGCTGGCGGCTCTCGCACTGCTCGCGTGGCGGCCGGGCGACGTCCTCGATCCCGGCTTCCAGCTGTCCTTCGCCGCCACCGCGGGCCTCGTCTATCTCGCCGCGCCCGCCCGCGCGGCCCTCGGGCGTCTCGGCTGCCCGCCGCGTCTCGCGGCCGCGGTGGGCGTGAGCGCGGCCGCGCAGTGCGCGGTGCTCCCGATCATGGCCGCGCACTTCAATCAGCTTTCACTGATCGGGCCCGCGGCGAACCTTGTGGTGGTCCCCCTGGCGGGAGCGGCCACGACGGTGGGGCTGTTCGCCCTCGCCGCCGCCGCGTGCAGCGACCTCGCGGGCTCGATGGCCCTTCACCTGGCGTGGGCACTCGCCCTGCTCCTGCGGGCGGCGGTGTGGCTGGCCGCCGCGATTCCCTGGGCCCTGGTCCATGTCCCGGCGCCGGGACCGCTCGCCATGTCAGCCTGGACGCTGGCCGCCGTCCTGGCCGCCACCGTGAGCGGGCGGCGGGTGCGCCGCGCCGCCTTGCTGCTTGCCGGCCTCGGCCTCGCCGCCGCGCTCGCGCCCCACCTGATGCCCCACGACGGTCGGCTGCGCGTGACGTTTCTCGACGTGGGCCAGGGCGACGCGCTCCTCGTCGAGGTGCCCGGGGGCCCGCGTCTCCTCGTGGACGGTGGCCCCGGCGGGAACGCGCGCTTCGACGTGGGCGAGCGCGTGGTCGCGCCATTTCTCTGGAACCGGGGTTTCCAGCACATCCACGTGGTGGCGGCCAGCCACGCCGACAGCGACCACTCCGGCGGGCTCACCGCCGTCCTCCGCCGATTCACGGTGGGCGAGGTGTGGGAGAACGGCCGCTGGGGCCCCGGGCACGAGGACGTCGTCGCGGCGCTCGCCCGCGCCCATGCGCCCCGCCGCGTCCTCGCCGCGGGCGCGCGCGTGTGGCTGGCGGACGCGCTCGTCACGGTCCTCAATCCGCCGCCGCATGGCAAGGGCGAGGAGCCCATCACCGGCGAGAACGACCGGTCGCTGGTGCTGCGGCTGGACTGGCGCGGCGTCTCGCTGCTCCTCACCGGCGACCTCACCGCGAGCGGCGAGGAGGGGCTGCTCGGCGCCCGCGCACCCCTGGCCGCCACCGTGCTCAAGGTCGCCCATCACGGCAGCCGTACCTCGACCGCCGAACCCTTCGTGGGCGCCAGCCGGCCGCGCGTCGCCATCGTCTCGGTCGGCGCGCGCAACCCCTTCCGTCATCCCGCGCCAGAGGTGCTCGGCCGGCTCGAGGACATGGGAGCGCGCGTCTATCGTACCGACCGCGACGGCGCGGTGATCGTGGAAACCGACGGCGCGAGCCTGTGGGTCACGCGGTGGGCGACCGGGCAGACGGAGCGGTTCGCCCTCGGCCCCGATGTGGGCCCTCAATGAGTGAAAACACCACGGCCCCCGGCTCGGTGCCGGAGGCCGTGGCGACGCGCGCGAAGCGGGAGGGTTCTAGCTCTCGAACGTGCGCTCGTACTGAGCGCGCAACCGCTCCAGCTCCTCGGGATCGAGACGGATGCCCAGGGAGAGCCCCATCTCTCCCAGGATCGTCTTGATCTCGTTCAGGGACTTCTTGCCGAAGTTCTTCGTCTTGAGCAGCTCCGACTCCGTCTTCTGCACGAGGTCGGCGATGGTCCGGATATTGGCGGTCTTGAGGCAATTCGACGCCCGCACCGAGAGCTCCAGCTCGTCGACGTTCCGGAACAGGTGCTCGTTGAGCTCGACCCGCACGGCGGGCTCCACGCCCGCCTCTGGACGCTCCGTCTCGGTGGGCGCGGCCACGGGGAAATCTGTGAGGAGGTTGAACTGATCCTGCAGGATGCGCGAGGCCTCGCCGACCGCGGCGTCGGGACTGACGCTGCCGTTGGTCCACACCTCGAGGACGAGCGTCTCCTGCCCGGCGCCCGACCCGGTCTCCACCTGCACGTTGACCCGCTTGACCGGGGAGAAGTCGGCGTCGATGAGCATGGCGTTGATGGGCAGGGCCTCGGGCTCGCGGCGCTCCGCCGCCTGATAGCCGCGCCCGCGCTCCACGCACAGCTCCAGCTCGAGGCCGCCGTCCTTGTCGAGGGTAGCCAGCGTCACGTCGGGCGTGAGGATCTCCACGTCGGCGTCGGGCTCGAAATCGGCGGCGGTCACCGTCTTCGGTCCCTGCGCCTTCAGGCGGAGGATCTTCGGACGGTTGACGTGCAGCGCGAAGACGACCTTGCGGAGATTCATGATGATGTCGAGGGTGTCCTCGGTCACGCCGGGCATGAACGAGAACTCGTGGAGCACGCCCTCGATCTTGGCCCAGGTGGGCGAGGCGCCGTGGATGGACGACAACAGCACCCGGCGATAGGCGTTGCCCACCGTGAGCGCGAAGCCAGGCTCGAACGGCTCGATGGCAATCTTGCCGTACTTGCGGTCCTGTGCGAGCCACTGGTGACGGGCGGGAAGCACGAGCTGCGACATTGCGAACCTCCTGGAATGGTGCGGGACCGGAATCCCGAGGTGGAAGTGTACCACGCCGCGATTGGGGTCAGGCCACCACCTGCCGCCGGGGTCTCCAACCCCCCGATTCCAGGCCCCTTTCTCAGTGTTGTCATAAGGCCAAAGTAGCGGCAAAATATGAGGAAATCATGATGGAGCGGCCGTGGTTCCTCAAGACCTGGGCAGAGCCCTCCCCTCGCCGCCCCCCCGGTATCCGCGGGTGGGGGCTGCTCTGGGGCGTGACCGGCGTCCTGTCGGTGTTCCTGGCGCTCCAGTCCTTCTGGGTCTTCACCGCCGCCGCCAGCCTGCGGGCGGGGTCGCGGATCGTCGAGATCCCCGCGCACCTCGGCCTCACCACGGTGGCGCGCCGCCTCGACGACGCCGGCGTGATCCGCAGCCCGCTGGGGTTCATGCTCCTCGCGGTGGCCCGAGGTACCGCGCGCACCCTGAAGGCGGGGGAGTACGAGATCCCGCAGGGCGCCAATACCCTGGCCGTGCTGACGCTGCTCGAGGGCGGACGCGTGCGCCAGCACGCCGTCCTGTTCCGCGAGGGCGACACTCTCGCGGATCTCGCCGTCGCGCTGGAACGCGAGCGGCTGAGCCAGGCCGACGACATCCTGCGTGTGGCCCGCGACCCCGTCTTCCTCAAGACCGTCGCCGTCAGCGCCGAGACCCTCGAAGGCTACCTCTTCCCCGACACCTATCAGCTCGTGAAGGGGATGACGCCCGAGGAGATTCTCGCGCGCATGGCGTCCCGCATGCGGGATCACATCACCCCCGATATCCTCGAGCGCGCGCGGGAGCGCGACCTGACCGTACATCAACTCCTGACGCTGGCGTCCATCATCGAAAAAGAGGCAGTGGTACGGGCGGAGATGCCGTTGATCTCGGCCGTCTTCTGGAACCGGATGAAGCGCGGGATGCCGCTGCAGGCCGATCCCACCGTGCAGTTCGCGGTGGGCAAGGACGGCCGCGCCCTCAGCCGCGCGGACCTGCAAGTCGATTCGCCCTACAACACCTATCGACGGGGTGGCCTGCCGCCGGGCCCGATCGCGGCGCCCGGCCGCGCCGCCATCGAGGCGGCGGTGAAGCCGGCCGCCGTCGGCTACCTCTACTTCGTCTCCATCGACGACCGGCGGCATCACTTCTCCACCAATCTCGCCGAGCACAACGCCGCCGTCGCGCAGTATCGCCTCACCAGGCTGCGCTGACGGCGCTGCCCGTCCTTGTCAGCGCGTCGGCCCGGTGCTATAAACCGGGGTCATGGCGCCGAGGGAAGAATCCAGCGTCTTGTCGGTGCGGCTCCGCCCGGCCACGCTCCCCCCGCCGCCCGTCGCGCGCGAGCGGTTCCCTCTTCTCTACCGCGCCTGCCGCAGCGTCTCCCGCGCCGTGCTCGGCCGCTGGTTCGACCTGACCGTGGAAGGCCTCGAGCGCTTGCCCGCGGGCCCGTTTCTGCTCGCCGCCAACCACCACAACTACCTGGACGGGGTCGTGCTCGGGGTGGCGGTGCCGCGCCCGATCTCGTTCCTCGTCATGCCGCGCGTCTACCACGCGAGCCCGCTGCACCCGGCGTTCCACCGCCGCATCGGCTCCATTCCCCTGAATCTGTCCCGGCCCGATCCCGGCGCCATCCGGCGCGCGCTGCGCGCGCTCGACGAGGGGCGCATCATCGGGATTTTCCCGGAGGGTCCTTTCAGCCGCGAGGGCCGCCTCGTGCCGGGCCAGCCCGGCGTGGCCGCGCTCGCGCTGCGCGCGGGCGTGCCCGTGGTCCCCGCCGCCATCGCGGGCACCTTCGAGGCCCTGCGCGGGCGGCGCTTCTACCTGCCCCGCCGCCATCCCCTCACCGTGCGGTTCGGGCACCCGCTTCATCCCACGCGCGGACGCCGGCCGAGCCCCGGACGCGCGGAGCGCGTGGACATGACCGGTCGGATCATGTCCGAGATCGCCGGGCTCCTCGCGCAGGACCCGGCGTGAGCGGGGGCGAGAGCCCGCGCTGGGGCGGACGCTTCGCGGAGCGGATGGACCCGGGGGCAGAGGCGTTCACCGCCTCGCTCGCCTTCGACCGGCGCCTCTGGCCCCACGACATCGAGGGGAGCCGCGCCTGGGCGCGGGCGCTCCAGCGCGCCCGGCTGCTCACCGAGTCCGAGCTGGACACCCTCCTCCGTGGGCTCGACGCCGTGCATGCCGAGCTCGCGGAGGGGCGCTTCCCGTTCCGGCAGGAGCTCGAGGACATCCACTTGAACATCGAGCGGCGCCTCACCGAGCTCGCGGGCCCGGTGGGCGGCAAGCTCCACACCGGCCGCTCGCGCAACGATCAGATCGCGCTCGACGAGCGGCTCTACCTTCGCGAGATCCTCGCCCTCGCCGACGTCGGCGTGCGCGACGTCCAGGTGGCCCTGCTGGCGCGCGCCGAGGAGCACCTCGACGCGCCGATGCCGGGTTACACCCACCTGCAGCGGGCGCAGCCCGTGCTCCTCGCCCATCATCTCCTCGCCTACGTGTTCATGCTGCAGCGGGACCGCGAGCGGCTCGCCGACTGCGCGCGGCGCAACAACGTGCTGCCGCTGGGTGCGGCCGCCCTCGCCGGCGCCGCCTTCCCGATCGACCGCGACACCCTCGCGCGGGATCTGGGCTTCGCCGCCCCCAGCGCCAACAGCCTGGACGCGGTGAGCGATCGGGACCACCTGATCGAGTTCCTCGCCGCGGGCGCCATCCTCGGCATGCATTTGTCCCGCCTCGCCGCCGATCTCACGCTCTGGGCGACAAGCGAATTCGGGTTCGTGGAGTTCTCGGACGCCTTCGCCACCGGCTCGTCCATCATGCCGCAGAAGAAGAATCCCGACGTCGCCGAGCTGATCCGCGGCAAGACGGGGCGTCTCTACGGCAACCTCATGTCCCTCCTCACGGTCATGAAGGGGCTGCCGCTCACGTACAACTCCGACATGCAGGAGGACAAGGAGGCGCTCTTCGATACCGTCGACACGCTGGAGGCGGTGCTGCGGGTCGTCCCGCCGATGCTCCGCTCGCTCACCTTCCGCGTCGAGCGGATGCGCGAGGCGGCCGGCGCGAACTACTCCACCGCGACCGACCTCGCGGACTACCTCGTGCGCAAGGGCCTCCCCTTCCGCGAGGCGCACGAGATCGTGGGGCGCGCGGTCCGCCACGGGATCGCGAACAAGCGCGAGCTCGGCGAGATGTCGCTCGACGAGCTGCGTGGGTTCTCGCCGCTCATCGGCGCCGACGTCCACGCCGCGCTGTCGGTGGAGGCCTCCTTGGCCGCCCGCGCGGTGACGGGCGGAACAGCGCCGGCGGCGGTGGCACGCGCCCTCGCCGAGGCCCGGCGCCTCGTGGGGCCCGAGCCGCGCCGGTGACGGGCCCCCGCGCGCGGGGCCTCACCCTCGCCGTCCTGCTCCTCGTCCTCCTCGGCGACGGCGGCTGCGGCAAGAAAGGCCCGCCGGTGGCGCCGGAGCTCCGCCTCCCCGCCGCCCCGTCCGCGCTGTCCGCCTCCGTGGAGGCCGACAGCATCGTGGTGAGCTGGGCCACGCCCCGCACCCGCGTGGACGGCACCTCCCTGCGCGACGTGGCGCTCCTCAAGCTCTACCGGCGCGTGGAGGCGCCCGGGGAGACGCCTCGCTCCGCGATGGTATCGCGCGGCGCGGTGGTGGGGTGGGACGAGCTGGCGCAGATCAAGCCCGACGCGCCCGCGCCCGCCGTCGTCACGGGCAACACCGTGCGCTGGGTGGATCGGAAGACGCTGCGCTTCGACGCACGGTACGTCTACGTGGTGACGGCGATCGACTCCACCGGACGGTCGAGCGCGCCCTCGGCCCGCGTCCCCGTGGTGTATCTCGCCGCGCCGCAGCCGCCCCAGGCCCTCGCCGCGACGCCGGGCGAGCACGAGGTGCGGCTGACGTGGCAGCCGCCTCCCGGTTTGATCGACGGCGGCCCGCCGCGCGGCGAGCTCGCCTACATCGTCCTCCGCGGCGCGGGCGCCGACGGGCCGCTGGCCCCGGTGATGAGCGAGCCAGTGACGGGCACCACCCATACCGACACCGGCCTGCAGAACGAGACGACCTACCGCTACGTGGTGCGCGCGGTGCGGAAGGAAGGCGAGGCCACCGCCCACGGCGAGCCCTCGGCGGAGGCGACGGCGACGCCGGTGGACCGCACGCCGCCGGCGCCACCCACGCAGCTCATCGCGGTCCCCTCGGAGTCGGCGGTGCGGCTGGCCTGGACGGCGAGCCGGACGGACGACGTCGCCGGCTACGCGGTATATCGAGCCGTCGCGAGCGGCGCCTTCCTGCGCATCGCTACCACGACCGCGATCAACACCCTCTACACCGATCGGGACGTGCGACGGGGCGAGCGGTACCGCTATGCGGTGACGGCCCTGGACCGGGCACGGACGCCCAACGAGAGTGGGCGCTCCAACGAAGCGGAGGTGACAGTCCCCTGACAGGCCCTCCCTCGCTCCGCTCGGGACCCCATCATGGATCCGCTCGCCTCGCCTGCGGCTGCGGCTCGCCAATCTCGCGGGACCCCTTCATGGATCCGCTCGCCTCGCCTGCGGCTGCGGCTCGCCAATCTCGGTCGCCCACACTTCAGCAGGCTCCTGCCGGCGGCGGAGGAGGCGCAGGCTTCCGTCGGTCTCCAGCATGACCTCGGGGGCCTGGGGGTAGGAGTTGTAGTTGATGGTGGACATCGCGGCGCAGTAGGCGCCGGCGCCGCCGACCACTACGAGGTCGCCGAGCTTCGGCATGGGCACCCAGCGGGGAGCGAGCGCCTCGGGGTCGCCCGGCGCCGGCGTGAGGATGTCGCCGGACTCGCAGCATGGGCCCACGAAGACGACGGCGGCGGTCTCGCGGCTCCGATCGCCTTCGGGCGGCAGGACGTCGATGGGGTGCTGGGCCCCGTAGAGGGAGGGGCGCGTCACCTCGGTCATCCCGGTGTCGAGCTTGGCGAACCGATACCCTTCCCGCCCCGTGTCGACGACGTCGATGCAGCTGGCCACCACCGCGCCCGCGCGCGCGACCAGATAGGTGCCGGGCTCGATCTCGAGATGCAGCGCCCGGCCCGTCCGCGTGCGGAACTCGAGCAGCGCCTCCCGCACGTGCCGTCCCACGTCGGCCATCCCCACCGTGGGCTCCTCCGGCATCCGTCCCACCTTGAAGCCGCCGCCGAGGTTCACCGCGCCCGCCTCCGGCAGCCGCGCGGCCAGGTCGAGGGTCATCTGGGTCACCCGCTTCCAGATCTCGGGGTCGGTGCCAGAGCCGATATGGCTGTGGACGGTCCGGATCGAGAGGCGGTGTTGCGCGACGATGCGGCGGACGTCGTCCATGTACTCGTGCCAGATCCCGAACGACGAGGCGGGTCCGCCGGTATTGGTGCGGTTGGTCGCCCCGCTGCCCAGCCCGGGGTTCAGCCGGATCGCCACGTCGCGACCGGGGGCCACGCGCCCGAACTCCTCCAGCTGATGGAGCGAGCAGGCGTTGTAGAGCACGCCGCGGCCGAGGTGCTCGGTGAGCCGGCGCGACGGCATCTGCGAGGTGAGCTGCACCGTCTCCGGCTTGAAGCCGGCCCGCAGGGCGCGCTCCACCTCGAAGTCGCTGGACGCGTCCACGTGCAGGCCCATGTCCCGGAACAGCGTCAGGATGCCCACGCTCGGGTTGGCCTTCATGGCGTACCGCAGCGTGAAGCCAAAAGGGGCGGGGAAGGCGAGCGCCTCGCCCGCGGTCGCCTCCAGCGTCCGTCGATCGTAGACGTAGCAGGGGGTGCCAAAGCGCGCGCGCACCTCCGCGGCCTGCGCGGTGGTGAGGAACAGCGGCCCGGGAGACGGGGAAGGGATCGCGGCCATGCGGAGGATGATACCGTACTCGCGGCGCGGCTTGAAGTGGCTCGGCCGGTGGTGCTAGAGTCGAGACAGTCACGCGCCCCGAACGCTTCGACTCACGGAGGGCTCAATCATGCGCCCCAGATTCCAGGGCTCCATCGTCGCGCTCGTCACGCCATTCCGTAACGGTGCCGTCGACGAGGACAAGCTCCGTGAGCTGGTCGAGTTCCACGTCAGCAACCGGACCGACGGCATCGTTCCCTGTGGCACCACGGGGGAGTCGCCCACCCTGAGCCACGACGAGCACAGGCGGGTGGTCGAAGTCGTGATCGAGGCCGCGCGCGGGCGGGTGGCCGTCATTGCGGGCACGGGATCGAACTCGACCTCGGAAGCCATCGACCTCACCCGCCACGCCAAGCGCGCGGGCGCCAACGCCGCCCTCGTGGTGAATCCCTATTACAACAAGCCCACGCAGGAGGGTCTCTACCGGCACTTCCGCGCCATCGCGGACACGGTGGACATTCCCATCATCGTCTACAACATCGCCGGGCGCACCGCCATCAACGTGGAGACCGACACCCTCGCCCGCCTCGTCAAGGACTGCGCGAACATCGTGGGGGTGAAGGAGGCCTCGGGCTCGCTGGACCAGATGACCCAGGTCGTGCTCGCCTGCGGGCCGGACTTCTCCGTGCTCTCCGGCGACGACAACCTGACCTTGCCGCTCATGTCGGTGGGCGGCCACGGCGTCATCTCCGTGATCGCCAACATTGTCCCGCGCGAGACCGCCGAGCTGACCCATGCCGCCCTCAACGGCGACTGGAAGCAGGCACGCGACCTCCATCACCGCCTGTACCCGCTCTGCCGGGCCGCGTTCTTCGAGACCAACCCCATTCCCATCAAGGAAGCGATGGCGATGATGGGGATGCTGGAGCCGGAGTTCCGCCTGCCCATGTGCCGGATGGCCGACGCCAACCGCGATCGGCTGCGCGGCGTGCTCAAGTCGCTGGGCCTGCTCAAGGGCTGATCCCCCGACGCCGATGGCTGATGTGGTGGTGGCCGGCGCGGCCGGCCGTATGGGGTCCCGTCTCGTCGCCCTCCTGCAAGAGGACACAGCTCTCCGCCTGGTGGCCGCCCTCGAGGCGCCGGGCCATCCCGCGCTCGGTAAGGACGCGGGGGAGGTCGCCGGTGTGGGCCGGCTCGGCGTTCCCATCACCGCCGACCCCGCGGGAGCGCTCGGCGCCGACCGCATCCTGATCGAGTTCTCCGTGCCCGAGGCGACCCTCGAGCATCTCCGGATGGTGGCGCGCCAGAAGGGGCGCGCGGTGATCGGGACCACCGGATTCACGGGCGCGCAGCGCGAGGAAATCGAGCGGCTCGCCAAGGACGCGCCGATCCTTCTGTCGCCCAACATGAGCGTGGGCGTCAACGTCGCGTTCCGCGTCCTCCAGGACATGGCCCGGATGCTGGGCGACGACTACGACGTGGAAGTGACCGAAATCCACCACCGCTTCAAGAAGGACGCGCCCAGCGGCACCGCTCTCCGGATGGCCGAGATCGTCGCCGACGCGCTGGGCCGCGACCTCGGCAAGACCGCGGTGTACGGCCGTCACGGGATGCCGGGCGAGCGGCCGCGCAAGGAGATTGGCGTCTTCTCGCTGCGCTCCGGCGACGTGGTGGGCGAGCACACGGTGTCCTTCGGCGCCCTCGGCGAGCGGATCGAGCTGACCCATCGGGCCCAGAGCCGCGACAACTTCGGCCGCGGCGCCCTCCGCGGCGCGCGCTTCATCGCCACCGCGCGTCCCGGGCTCTACTCGATGCAGAACGTCCTCGGCCTCGCCTGAGATGAAGATCGTCCGCTTCAAGGTCGTGGGCAAGGTGCGCTACGGCGTCGTCGAGGGCAGCCAAGTGGTGGAGTATTCGGGCACTCCGTACGGCGGCTTTCGGCGCGAGCGCAAGCGCTACCCGTTGCGCCAGACCGTGCTGCTCGTGCCCGTGATGCCCTCCAAGATCATCGCGGTGGGGCTGAACTATCGGGACCACGCGGAGGAGATGCACCTCCCCTTGCCCGCCGAGCCGCGCATCTTCCTCAAGCCGCCGTCCTCGCTCTGCGGACCCGACGATCCCATCGTCTACCCGCCCCAGTCCGGCCGCGTCGACTTCGAGGGCGAGCTAGCGGTGGTCATGAAGAAGCGGTGCCGGAACGTCCCGCCCGAGCGGGCGCGCGAGCACATCCTCGGCTACACCTGCCTCAACGATGTCACCGCGCGGGACATCCAGGCCCGCGACGCCATGCCCTGCCGCGCGAAGGCCTTCGACACCTTCTGCCCGGTGGGGCCCTGCATCGCCACCGACATCGACCCCGGCGGCGTGGAGATCGAGACCTTCCTCAACGGGGAGCGGCGGCAGGGCTCGAGCACGAAGAACCTACTGTTCCCGATCGAGGACCTCGTGGCCCGGGTGGCGGCGGTGATGACCCTCCTGCCCGGTGACGTCATCGCCACCGGTACCCCCGCGGGCGTCGGCCCCATGATGCCCGGGGACAAGGTGGAGGTGCGGATCGAGGGCATCGGCAGCCTCGCCAACCCGGTGATCCGGCTCTGCCCCTGACCCCGTCCGGAGCGACCTCCGCTGGCCTCTGATAAGATATTCCTCGAGGACGTACGCTTCTACGGTCATCACGGGGTGACCCGCGCCCAGCAGACAGTGGGCGCGTGGTTCTCGGTGGACGCCGAGTTGACGGTGGACGTGGGTCCGGCCGCGGCGTCCGACGATGTCCGCGCCACCGTGGACTACGGCCTCGTCGCCGCCCGGATCGTGGAGGTGTGCACGAAGCAGCGGGTGAACCTCCTGGAGCGCCTGGCCGTCGGCCTGGCGAGCATGCTCCTCGGGGAGTTCCCCTGCGAGGAAGTACGGGTGCGGGTGCGAAAGCTGACGCCGCCGATGGAGGGACTGCACGCGACGCCGGGCGTCGAGGTCACGCGCCGCCGCCGCTGACTATGCCGCGAGTCTTTCTGAGCGTCGGGTCCAACAAGGGCGATCGGGTCGAGGCCCTCCGCCAGGCCGTCGAGCGGCTGCGCGCGCTCCACGAGGTGAGCTTCGTGGACGCCTCCCCCCTCTACCAGACGGAGCCGTGGGAGCAGCGGCCCGGCGAGGTGAGGGACCGCGAGACGTGGTTCGTCAACTGCGTCGTCGCCATCGACACGACGCTGCCGCCGCCCACGCTCCTCGCCGAGCTACAGGCTATCGAGTCCGCGCTGGGACGCGTGCGACGCGCAGGCACCCACGAGGATCAGCGCTACGAGCCGCGCCCGCTCGACATCGACATCCTGCTCTACGGCGATCAGGTGCTCGCCCTGTCGGATGCCCTGCAAGTTCCGCATCTCCTGATGCAAGACCGCGGCTTCGTGCTCCGCCCGCTCGCCGACCTGGCGCCCGACATGGAGCACCCCACCCTCTACCAGACCATCCGGGAACTGGTGGCCGCCCTGGACGACGAGCACGAGGTGCGCGTGTCCGACCTGCCGCGGCGCTGGTTCGAGCGGTGAGCGACGCCGAATTCCGTCGCCAGGCCCTGGAGCACCTCGACGCCCTCCACAACCTGGCCGTCTACCTGACCCGGAACGGCTCGGAGGCGGAGGACCTGGTCCAGGAAACCTATGTCCGGGCCATGCGTTTCTCCTACCGATTCCAGCCGGGAACCCATCTGCGCGCCTGGTTGTTCCAGATCCTGAGGAACACGTTTCTCACGTTTTACCGCCTCCGCGAGCGTGAGCCGGCTCTATCCGAGGACGGGGTGCCGGCGGGTGGAGCCCCGATGTTCCACGACGCCCCGGATCAGGATGGGGCGAGCACCGAGGTCCTCACGGACCTCGACCGGGCGCTGTCCCGACTGCCCGAGGAGTTCAAGACCCCGCTCCTGCTCGCCGAGGTGGAAGGGCTGCCTCTCGACGAGGTCGCTCGGGTGATGGATTGTCCGGTGGGCACGGTGAAGTCGCGCATCTTCCGGGCGAAGGAACGGCTGCGCGACTATCTCAAGGACTACGGAGAGGATCTGCGGCGGTGAGCGAGCACGACCTGGGCGGCGGACCGGCCAATCAACCGGGCGACGACCCCGCGCTGAGCCGCGCGCTGCGCGAGCGGCTGGGGCGCTATGCGGCGTCCCCTCGCCTCCGGGTGGCGGTGCGCGAGGCCCTGGAGCCTGCCCCCACAAGTCGGTGGTCCGGCTGGCTCGTCCCCACGGTCGCCGCGGGCGCCACCGCGCTCGTGATGGTGGGCTGGCTGGCGAGCACGCTGCCGACCTCGGTGGGCGGCGACACCCTGCGCGACCTCGCCCGGGCGGTCGTCACCGAGCATGCGCGGACGCTTTCGTGGAGCCCCACCGAGCCCAACGTGATTCCTGCGGCGCTGCCGCGCGCCATGGACGAGAGCGGGGTGACGCTCAACTGGGTGTTCGCCGGCGACAGCGAGCTCCAGCTCATCAACGCGCACCCGACCTATGTCGAGGGCCACCGCGGGATCTCGCTCGTCTACCAGGATGCCCACGGCCACGCGGTGACCTACGTGATCTTCCCCGGTGCCGCCACCGTGGCCATGCCCGAGGCCGAGCGTGTGCGGATCGAGCAGTGGCGCCCGGTCATCCGCAAAGAAAACGGCTTCAGCCTCATCATGTGGAAGCAGCAGGGGCTCTTCTGCGTGCTCGTCGCCGACCTGGTCTCGGACGATGACCTCGCCCGCCTCAAGCGGCACTTCGTCAAGGTGCGCTCGGCGACCGACCTCGTATACTCGCGCCAGTAGGCGCCGACCCCGCCTCCCCGGGCGCCGCCGGCGCGCCCCGCCCCACCACGAACGGCAGCGCCATCAGGGCCCACAGCACCGTCACCACCTCGGCGTCGCCCCAGTTGTACTCGGTGAGACCGGAGACGAGGAAGCCGGCGGCGGCAGCAATGGCGCCGATGACCAGACTCCGGTCCGGTCCCGCCTCCGGTGAGAGGACACGCAGGATATGCCCCGCCCGCCAGAAGTAGGCCCCCCAGAGCCAGAGCCACGCGACGAAGCCGAGCATCCCCCGCTCGACCAGGATCTGCAGCGGCGCGTTGTGCACATGGCTCGTGCGCTTCTTGTACGCTTCGGGCAGCGCGAATCGCCCGTATTCGCGCCTGACCAGGCCGGGGCCCACGCCGAGCCACGGGCGCTCCAGCCACATGGCGGTGCCGCTGCGCCACATGTAGATCCGCTCGCGGAGCCCCGCCTCCTGCGGGTCGGCCATCTTTCCGAGACGCTGGCGCAGCTCGTAGGGACCGAGCAGGCCGAGCCCCACCAGCACAACGAGCCCACCCACGATGAGCCAGCGGCCGCGACGCACCAGCGCGGCCACTACGAGCGCGCCGCCCGCGAAGCCCAGCCACGCCCCACGCACGTAGGTGGCCACGAGCCCGGCAAGCAGCACGAGCCAGAGGAGAGGGAACCGGCGCGCGTGCCACGTGCGGGGAAGCAGCCACGGCAGCGTGGCGAGCAGTACGAGCATCAGCACGCCTCCCAGCGTCATGTAGATGCTGAAGAGGCCCCGCGCGCGATCGCAGCGATGGTAGATCCAGGACGGCCACTTCTCCGTCGGCGTGGAGCCGGGGCAGAGCCCGACTTGCACGAGGCCCACCACGGCCCCCACCGCAACGGCCAGAGACAGGCCGGTGAGGAAGCGCCGCGCGGCGGCGCCGTCGCGGAGCGCATCGGCGGTGACATAGAGCGCGCCCACGAGCAGAAGGCCGCGGCTCGCGGACAGGCTTGCCGCGGGCTCGGCAGACGCCAGCGCGGAGAGCACGCTGACCGCCGAGAAGGCGGCCACCGGGCCCGCGAGCGGCCAGATCGCGCGCGCCCGCGCCTCCGGCGCGTGCAGCCGCCAGAGCCAGAGAAGGGTCAGCGCGGTGAGGGCGGCCTGGGCCAGCGAGATCGAGGTGCCGAGCCCGAGGACGAAGACGCCGAGCAGGGCCCCCCGGAGCCGCTCCACCTCAGTACGCGTTCCGGTCGAAGAGCACCCGCACCACGGTGAGCGCGATGATCTTGATGTCGAGCCAGAACGACCAGCGTTCGATGTACTGGATGTCGTACTCGATGCGCCGCTCGAGCGAGGTGTTGCCGCGCAGGCCGTTGATCTGAGCCCAGCCAGTGACGCCGGACTTCACCTTGTGACGCAGCATGTAGCCGGGTACCGTCTGGCGGAAGCGCTCCACGAACATGGGCCGTTCCGGGCGAGGGCCCACCACGCTCATCTCGCCGCGGAGGACGTTCACGAACTGCGGAAGCTCGTCGAGGCTGAAGCGGCGAAGAAAGGCGCCGATCGCGGTGCGGCGCGTGTCGCCCGCCTGCGCCCACACGGGCCCCGACTCCGCCTCGGCGCCGATGTTCATGGTCCGGAACTTCAGCATGCGGAAGCCCTCGCCATCGAGCCCCATCCGGTCCTGGTGATAGAGCACCGGCCCGCGCGAGGTCAGCCGCACCGCCGCGGCGACGAGCGCATAGAGCGGTGAGAGAGCCACGAGGACGGTCGCCGCAAATACGAGGTCGAAGCCCCGCTTGGCCACCGCGTTCCACCCGTGAAGCGGCGACTCGCGGAGGTGCACGAACGGCACCCCTTCGAACTCCTCGATGCCGCCCCGGAGTGAGGTGAAGCGGAAGAGGTCGGGTACCACATGGATGGTAACGGGCTCGTCTCCGATCGCCTCCAGGAGCGCGGGCAGGCGACTGGCATCCTCGTGGGCCAGGGCCAGGATGACGTGGTCCAGGGGCCGGGCGGCGAGGAGGGCGGCGAGGTCAGCATACGCGCCCAGCCACGGCACGCCGCCCGCGCTCTCCTTCGTATCGCCGATCAGGCCCACTACCTGGATGCCGGCGTCGGGTCGGGCCCGGAGCCGCTCGATCACGTGCTGGGCCAGCTCACCGCCCCCCACCACAACCGCGTAGCGCTGGTTGTAGCCGCGGCGGCGCGCAAAGCGCAGCACCTCGCGGAAGACGTAGCGGGCGAAGGACACCGCCGCGATGGAGAAGAGCCAGAAGTAGACGATGACGACGCGCGAGAACTCGTACTCCCGATAAAGGAAGGTCATGATCGTGACGAGGACGAGGCCGGCGAGCGTGGACGCCTTGGCGACGTCCGCGATTTCGGACAAGCGCGAGCCGATGCGTCGCGGCCGGTAGAGGTCGAACGCCCGGAACGAGATGCCCCAGACCACCAGGATGGGCAGGATCATGGCCAGGTAGGGCCCCAGGGGGGGGATCTCGGCCGTCGGCCGCGGCGGGCCCGCCACGTAGAAGCGGACGGCATAGGCGAGAAGCCAGCAGGCTACGACAATCACGAGGTCGCCCACCAGCATCACGTGCTCGAGCACGCGCGAGTAGGCCTTCAGCATGCCGCCCTCGCTAGGCAGGCGGTGAGGTAGCCCTCGACGCGCTCCTTGAAGATCGGACGGTCGAAGCGCTCCGCGTGTTGGCGCAGGGCCTTGGGGTCGAAGCGCACCGTGCCGGCCTCGAAGCGGAGCACGGCGTCCACGAGGTCGTCGACGGTCTGCCGCGCGAAGAAGAGCCCCGTGGGCGGCGCGGCCTCGCCGGGCGGGACCACCGTCTCCAGCGCGCCCCCCTGCCCCAGCGCGATGACGGGGCGGCCCGCGGCCATCGCCTCGAGCGGTGTGATGCCGAAGTCCTCGACGCTGGGGAAGAGGAGCGCGCGTCCGCGCGCGTAGAGCTCGGCCACCTGCGCGTCATCCCGCCAGCCCAGGAACTCGACGGTGGGCCCCGCCGCCGCTCGCAGCCGCCGCTCCTCCGGCCCCGTGCCCACCACGAGGAGCCGGCGGCCAAGCCGCGTCGCCGCCGCCACCGCGAGGTCGACACGTTTATACGGAGCGAGTGCCGAGACAACCAAGTAGAAATCGTCGGGCTTCTCTTCGATCCGGAAGCGGGACACGTCCACCGGCGGGTAGATCACGTCGGCGTTCCGTCCGTAGCAGCGCCGGATACGGTCGGCGATGAAGCGCGAGATGCCCACGAAGTGGTGCACGCCGGCGGCGGTGCGCCGGTCCCAGCGCCGGAGAGCCGCCGCCAGAGGGGGCATGACGAGCCGCGTGAGACCGCCCGCGCGGGCGCCGAAGTAGTCGTCGTAAAGGTCCCAGACGTAGCGCATGGGGGTGAAGCAGTAGCAGACGTGCAGGGTCCCGCCCGGGACGCGCACTCCCTTGGCCACCGCGTGACTGGACGAGAGCACGAGGTCGTAGCCGCGCAGGTCGAACGCGCGGATCGCAGCGGGAAACAACGGGAGGTAAGTGCGGTAGCGGCGGGTCGCGTCGGGCAGCCGCTGGATGAACGAGGTGATAATTCGCCGTTGTTCGATCACGGGGGAGACGGAGCCGCGCACGTGCAGGAGCGTGTAAAGGTCGGCGGTCGGGAACAGCTCGCAGAAGACCTCGAGGCAGCGCTCGCCGCCCCGCATTCCGGTGAGCCAGTCGTGGACGAGCGCGACTCTCACGTGCGGCGGGCCGCTCGGCGACTCAGCGCGGCGCCGAGGGAATCCGCTGACGCCAGTAGTCGAGGAGCTCGGTCAGGGTCCGCTCGAAGGGAATCTCGACCTTCCAGCCGGTCGCCCGCGCGATCTTTCCGGAATCGCCCTCCAGCTCCATCACGTCGGAGGGACGCATGCGGGCCGGATCGGTGCGGACCACGATGCCCTTGACCCGCGATCGCTCGAGGAGGAAGTCGAGCACCTGTTGGACGGACCACGACCGGCCCGAGCAGAGATTGTAGACCTCACCCGGTTCGCCCCGCTCCAGCAGGGTCCAGTAGCCGCGGACGATGTCGCGCACGTCGGAGTAGTCGCGCTTGGGCTTGAGGTCGCCCACCGAGATCGCGGGCTCGCGGACACCGGCCTCGATCTCGGCGATCTGCTTGGCGAAGCTCGATGTGACGAAGACGTCGCCGCGGCGGGGGCCCTCGTGGTTGAAGGCGCGGGTGCGGACGATGGGCAGCCCATAGCTCTTGAAGTATTGGTATCCCATCATATCCTGCGTGACCTTGCTGACCGCGTAGGGCGACAGGGGCCGGAGCGGGTTGGTCTCCTTGATGGGCATCTCGTCGGGATGGACCAGCCCGTACTCCTCGCTGCTTCCCACCGCGAGGAAGCGGGGGGCGACCTTGAGACCGCGCATGGCCTCGAGGAGATTGACCTGGGACATGATGTTGGTGGAGAGCGTCTCGGCCGGCGTCTTCCAGGACGCGCCGACGAAGCTCTGGGCGGCCAGGTGCACGATGTGGGTCGGCTCGGACGTCTCGAGGAGGTTCCGAACCGATGACAGGTCACGAAGGTCGCACTCGATCAGGCCGACTCGGGCGCGGAGATGGTCGATGTTCTCCGTCTTGCTCCGCCAGCGGATGGAACCGAAGATCTCGGCGCCCTTGGCGAGCGCGTATTCCGCCATGTGGCTGCCCACGAAGCCCGTGATGCCCGTGATCAACATCCGCATTGCTGCCCGTCTCCCCTTCCCTGAATCGGCGAGAATTATACCGCAGCGGCCGCACACCGGTACACTTCGGCGACCTCGGCAGCCATGCGGTCCGCGGCAAACTCGCGACGCGCCCGCGCCCGCCCGGCTGCGCCCGCCGCCCGGGCGCGCGGGGGATCGGCGAGGTAGCCAGCCGCAGCGGCGGCGATAGCGGCCGCATCATCCACTGCCACGAGCGTGCCAGTCTCGCCATGCGCTACCGTATCGACGTGGCCCGCCACGCGGGTCGCCACCACCGGGAGGGCGGCGGCCATCGCCTCCACGAGCCCCAGGGGCAGCCCCTCGCCGCGCGAAGCGGACAGGTACACGTCGAGCGCGGCGAGCCAGCGCGCGGCCTCGGGACGCGCTCCCGCGAACACCACGCGCCCTTCGAGCCCAAGCCGGCGAGCGCGGGCGCGCAAGGCGGCCGCCTCCGGTCCGTCGCCGACGAGTACCAGGGTGGCGCCGGGCAAGCGCGCCACCGCGTCGAGCAGGATATCGAGCCCCTTCACCGGATCGAACCGGGCCACCGTACCCAGCACGGGGCCCGAGGAGGTCACCCCCAGCTCGGCGCGGGCCCGCTCGCGCGGGATGAGACGACTCTCCACTCGCGCCGCGTCGATCCCGCTGACGATAGTGCGCGCGCGCTCCGGCGGCGCCAGCCCGAGGGCCCGAGCCGTCTCCGCCTGACTGGCGGACACGTGGATCACGGTGTGCGTGCGCCGCAGCATGGCCCGTTCGAGCACGAGATAGGCGGCCCGTACGCCCCGCGGGTAGCCGGCATAGTGGATCCCGTGGAAAGTGTGGACGGCGGCGACGCCGGCGCACCGCGCGGCGAGGCGACCGTAGAACCCGGCGCCCTTGCCGTGCGAGTGCACGAGCACCACGCCGCGCGCACGGATCAGGCGGGTCACCCGGACGAGCGTGCGCGGGGACAGCCGATCCGCCGCGACCTCCACGACCTCGGCGCCCGCCGCCCGGAAGCGATCGAGGAACGGCCCGCCCCCGGGCGCGCCCACCGTCACGGCAAACTCGGCGGGGTCGAGCCGGGCGATGACGGCCTCGACGTGCGCGGGACCGCCGCCGAGCTGGCTCGACACGAGCAGCTCGAGCACGCCGATGCGGGAAGGCGCCGGCACGTCAGCGGCCGAGCGCGCGGCGCACGCCGCGGCGGAGGGGCAGCGGCACCGCGAGGGCGGCCGCCGGGCGCAGTACGAAGACCGCGCACCACCACGGATAGCCGCCGCTCCGCACGGCGCGCCAGCGGATGCGCGTTTCCGCCCGGAGGCGTGCGTCGTCCCGTACCGCGGTGACGCGCCCGGGCAGGAGGCGGCGAACGACCAGCACCTCGGGCAGGCTCGCCAGGCGCGTCAGCCGCGCCAGGCGCATCCAGAGGTCATAGTCCTGCGCCACCGGCACGGACTCGTCGTAGCCGCCCGCGCGTTCCACGAGCGCGCGGCGGGCGATCACCGCCGAGTGGATGAACGGGTTGCGGCGGATGAGGGCGGCGCGGAGGGCGGCGTCGTCGGTGGGAGGCAGGCGCACCGCGGTCTCCCGACCGGCCGCGTCCACCTCGCGCGCGCCCGCGCCCAGCAGCCCGACGTCGGGATGGACGGCCAGGAACGCGCGCTGCCGCGCGAGCCGGTCGGGCAGCGCGAGGTCATCGGCGTCGAGCCGCGCCACCAGCGGGGCGCGGGCGAGGGCGAGAGCGCGGTTCAGCGACGCGGTGAGCCCGGCGGGTTCCCGGCGCTCGACGCGCAAGCGCGGATCGACGATGGCGGCGAGAAGGTCGGCAGTCCCGTCGCGGGAGCCGTCGTCGATCACGATGAGCTCGAGGTCGCCGGCGGTCTGGCCCAGCACGCTCGACACCGCCTCCCGCACCCACGGCGCGCCGTCGCGGACGGCCATGAGGACGGAGACGGCGGGCGTGCTCACCGTGCCGCCCCCGCTGCGCATCACCGCTTGCGGAAGACCAGGTTGAAATACGGCAGGGCGAGGGACGGGCTGCGCCCGGCGGCGGCGAGGGCGCGGCAGCACGCGCCGAAGAGCGGCAGCAGTGCGCGGCGGGTGCGGCTGCGGGCGGTGTCCCGGAAGAAGCGCCAGCCGTAGCCCGCCTCCTCGGTGACGTCGTCCAGCCCCGCCGCGCCCGCCGAGGGCAAGCACTCGCGGTAGCCGGCGTTGCGCCAGCCGGTTCCATCCGCGACGAAGTCCGCGTACGCGACCGCGCGGTACCGCTCTGGGCGGCAGAGGCGCGCGTACCGATAGGCGAGCGGCGCGGGCAGCCACTGGACGAAGGGAAGCCCCACCGAGTGCGTCTCCAGGGGGAACGCACGGTTGGGCGTATCGAGCACCGCGATGTGGCCACCCGACGCGAGCACGCGGTAGTACTCGTCCACCTGGGCGCGGCGGTTGCGCGGCGGGAGGTGCTCGACTACCCCGATGGCGAGGACCAGGTCGAAGGCTCCGTCGGCGTAGGGGAGCCGCCGCGTCGCGTCGTTGGCGAGGAGCCGCACGTCGGCGATCTTCCGGAGGGCGCCGTCTTCGATCTTCGCGCGGAGCATCGCCACGAAGTCGGCGTCGGTGTCGAAGGTGGCGATCCGCGCGACTTCCAGCTGCTCGTCGAGGTACTCGGTGACATGACCGAAGGAGCAGCCGATCTCCAGGACATTGAGCCCACGGGTTCCGCGCGCGCGGAGGTACGCGAACAGCGGCGCTAGGAAGTGCCGGCCGCGAGTCTCCTTGAACGGGAAGTAGAGCACGGCTCGGCTGGCGCCCTTGCGGTCGATGAGCATGCGGATCACGCGCTCGCTGTAGCCGGTGACGTGCTCCTGCCCGTCCACCGTGAGGACCCGCCGGTCGCCGAGGTCCCGGAGTCGGTACTCGGACTCGATCATCGCGCCCAGTATAGCAACGCTCAGCGCGCCGGCTTCGTCGCGAAGGCAAGAATCATGTGCCCGAGGAGGCGGAGGGCGGGCGGCGAGTAGAGGGCGGCGCGGAGGAGGCCGCGCGAGCGCCCACCGCCCGGCGCGGGCGCCGGCGGCGCCGCGGGCGGGGCCGCCCCGCCGGAGGGCCGCCGAGCTCGGCGGAGCGCCCCGCGCAGGATGCGCGCGGGGTCGTAGGGATGAAACGACTGTACCTGGAAGCCGGCGGCCTCGAGGAAGCCGCGCACCTCGCTCCGCGTGAACGCGTACTGATAGAACTGGCCGCCGCCCGCCTGCGTCCGACGCGCTTCGCGCGCGAGCCAGGGCGCGGACAGACGCCGCACGCCGTTCCAGTAGGGCACCGACAGGAGCAGGACCCCGCCCGGCGCCAGCACCCGCGCGGCTTCGGCCACGATGGCGGCGGGTCCCGCGGAATCGTGCTCGACCACGCCCAGCGAGAGATAGGTGGCGGCGCCTCCGCTGCGCACCCCGAGGGCGCGCAGGTCCATGGCGGCGAGGGGCGCGCCCGACCGCGCGCCCTCGCGCAGCGCCTCCAGGCTCCAGTCCGCGCCGACGGCGGCATGGCCGCGCTCGCGCAGCAGGAGCACGTACTGCCCGAGCCCGCACCCCGCCTCGAGGATGAGGCCGCGCGGGGGCAGATGCCGCTCGATGAGCGCGGTGAGGGGCGAGCGACGCGCCACCTCGAGGAGCGCCGCCATCGAGTGGCTTCCCCAGTGATCGCTCCAGAACTCCGCGGTGGCGGAGCGCGAGTAGTAGGCGAGCGGCATGGCTAGCCGCGCGACCGGCCCACGTCGCGCAGCAGTGCGATCTCCCGCGCCACGAGCACGCCGAGATCGTAGCGCGAGACCGCGCGCTCGCGCGCGGCGGCGCCCAGCCGGGCCGCGAGCTCGGGGTCGCGGGCGAGCCGCTCCAGGTGAGTGGCGAGCTCCGACGGCCGGCGCGCGTCAAAGAGGAGGCCGGTCACCCCGTCCTTGATCAGCGAGCGGTTGCCCGCGCAGTCGGAGGCCACGCACGCCAGCCCGCACGCCATCGCCTCGATCAGCGCCTTGGGGTGGCCCTCGGTGAAGGAGGGAAGCACGAAGGCGTCGGCGCGGCCGTACTCGTCGGGCAGCGCCCGCTGGTCCACCACCCCGAGGAACTCGATCCGTTGCGTCGCGCCGCGGGCGCGCGTCTGCTCTAGGAGCAACTCCCGCAACGGCCCGTCGCCGATCACCGCCAGCGTCACCGGCGCGCCCACCTCCAGGCCGGAGACCGCGTCCACCGCGGCCGCGACATTCTTCTCCGCCGACAGCCGCCCCACGTAGATCACCCGAAAGGGCTCGCCGATGGCACGCCGCCGCCGGCTCGGGGCGAAGTGCGCGGTGTCGACCCCGTTGGGGATCAGCTCCACCCGGCGGGCCGCGCGGCCGGCGCGCGCGCGGAGATCCTCCGTGGGCGCGATCACGGCGGCCGCGCGCTCGAGCCCCCAGGCCGCGACGTGGCGCTTGAGGGCGCGGGTCGGCCCGGAGCGCGACAGCTCCTCGTAGGCGAAGCCGTAGGTCGCCACGAACGGTGTGGGTATCTCGGCGCCCAGCAGGGCGGCGAGGCGGAGCGGCGCGACCCCGGTGATCTGGAACGCGCGGAGCACCTGGCAGGCTGCAAGATCATCCCGATGGGCGCGCGCCAGCTGGGCCGCCCGCCGGCTCCGCGACACCGGGCGGTCGGGCGCGACCACCCGGACGCGCGCGCGCAAGCGGGCGTCGTCGGTGAACTCCTCCAGGGACTCGGGGAGGTACGAGAAGTAGACCACCTCGTCGAAGGCCTCCGCGTAGCGGCGCAGGTAGCCGTCGATCAGGCGCGAGGCTTGGCCCGTCCGCGCCATCTCGCGGATGCCGCCGCCGAGCGCGGGGAGCAGACCCAGCCGCATCAGCGGCGCTTCCGCGCGATCGACCAAAAGTCAGTGCTCTCGCCGGGCCGGCGCAGCGCCGCCTCCCGCTTCCCCGACTTTCCCTTGCGATTGACGAGATCGACCATCCGGATCACGGCGCGCGCCATCACTTTCAAGCCGCGGTCCTCCTTCGCTCGCCGTACACGAAGAGGGTCTGGCCGAACCGACGGAGCACCCACTGAGGCAGCCGCCGGCCGATTCGGCGATGCCACCGGGCGAAGGCTTGGTGGGAGAGCCGGAGGGCCTTCTGGCCGACGAGAAACGCGCCAACGACCCGCCACTCGAATTCTCCCCTAGGCAGGAGGCGCCGGACGTCCTCGATGTCATATGTCCAGTGCGGGACCCGCGAGGTACCCAGAAGACCCAGGCGCCGCAGGAGGGTATTGAGCTGACGGTGTGTGGTGACGCTGAAGCAGACGCGCTGCCGCGCCACGCGCAACAGCTCGCCGAGGGCCTTCTCGGGCTCTTCGAAGTGCATGAACGACTCGTGGCATACGACCACGTCGAACGCGCGATCGCGGAACGGGAGGGCGTAGACAGACGACACCATCGCGCGCGCCTGGGGCAGGGCGCGGCGGACCTGCTGAACCATCTGATGGTTGACGTCCGCCGCGAATAACTGACAGTGGGGCGCCCGCGTCAGCAGGGCCTTGAGGAGGCGCCCCCGCCCGCATGGTACGTCGAGCACCGTCCGGTGCTGGGCGCCGATGGCGGCGACGGCGTAGTCGATGTCCGGGGTCGCGTCGGGCACCTGAGACCAGGCGGCCCAGTACTCGCTGGCCTGGAAGAACCGCTCCGCCTCGGACTCCCGCCGGGGGCGCTCCGTCACGTCGCCATCCCCGTCCGCGGCGCCGGTCGCTCGACGCGCCAGCGGGTCAGGACCTCGGCGTAAATCTCCTCGATGCGCCGCACGGCGCCTTCCCATCGGAAGTGGGCGTCGACGCGCGCGCGATTCGCCTGGCCGCCCAGCGCGCAGCGCTCGGGCGACCGGAGCAGGCCGATCAGGGCCTCGGCGAACTGATCGTGGCGGTCCGCGTCACACACGACGCCGCCGGCGCTGTCGCCGACGATCTCGGGGAGGGCGCCCTGGCGCGCCACCACCACCGGAAGGCCGCAGGACATGGCCTCGGCAACTGTGAAGCCAAATCCCTCGAGCGATGACGGCGACACGAACACTGCCGCGAGATTGTAGACGGCGACCTTGATCTCCTCGGCGATCCGGCCGGCGAACACCACCCGATCGCCAACGCCCGCGTCGAGGGAGGCGCGGCGGAGCGCCGCCGCCTCCGGTCCGTCTCCCGCGATGAGCAGAGTGGCATCCGGCTCGCGCTTGGCAACTGCGCGCCACACGTGGAGCAAAAACTCCAGATTCTTGCGGCGCTTGAGGCCGCCGAGGAAGAGGGCGACACGACCAGGCTTGAGGCCCAGCCGCTGGGCAAGGAGCGGGTCGCGCGGCCGTGGGGCGAAGCGCTCGTCGATGCCATTGTGGACCACCGATACATGCTCCAGGGGAACCTCCAGCTCCCGGGCCAGCTGCTCACGGGAAAAGCGACTCACGGTGATTACGTGATCGCTCGCCTCCACGACACGCTTCTCGATCACGCGATTGAGGGGGCTCGGATCGAGGTGATGGTGATGGGACACCACAGGGGCGTCGATCGCGTAGCGCCGGCGCGCCCACAGAGCGGCGGGCCCGATGTAGCGCAGTGAGTGGACGCGGAGGAGATCGAAGCCGCACTCGCGGTAGACCCGCGCGATCGCGGGCGGCACCACCGCGGGCGCGACATACCAGCGCAGCCCGCGTCGGATCGCGAAACGATGCACGGCCCAGTTGGGCACGTCCGCGGGATGCGGCTTTCCGCGGGCAAGGATCAGCTCGATCCGCACCCCTCGTTGCCCCAGCCGAGTGAGAACCTCGCGCTCGTATGTCTCGCCCCCCGAGGTCGTCTCCGGCGCCACCCCACAGTGCGGCGAGCAGACGATCATCGTGAGCGCCCCGCGACAACCGGTGGGCGCAACGCTTCATAGACGGCAAGCAGCCGATCGACCGTGCTCCCCGCGTCGAAGGCGCTGGCCACGCGCCGGGACGCCGCATCCCCCAGCGCGCGGGCGAGGGTGTCATCGCGCAGCACGGCGATGATCGCGTCGGCGAGGCCCTCGCGATCACCGCGCTCCACGAGAAGCCCCGTCACCTTGTCCGTTATTAGATCGGGCATACCCCCGACCCGGGTGGCCACGACAGGCCGCCCGGCCGCCATCGCCTCGAGGACCACGCGGCTCAATGCATCCGGGATGACGGAGGGCACCACGACGACATCGGCAGCCGCGTAGAGACTCAGCACTTCCGCGTTCGGCCGCGGGCCCAGGTATCGGAGCCACGTGGGCTCGGGCTGCGGCACGACCCCCTCGCCTGCGCAGACGAAGACCGCGTCGGGAACGGAGGCGACCACACGGAGAGCGGCGGCCATGAGGTCGGGTGCCCCCTTCCCCGGGGACAACTTCCCCACGAAGAGCACCACGCGCCGGCCCTCGAGACCATAGCGTCTCCGCGTCACCCGTGCCTGCTCCGGGCCGGCGGGTGGGGCTAGCGGTGGAATGGTGGGGATCACCGACAGCCGCCGCGCACGAGTGAGCAGCCCCGAGCGCCGGTAGACGTCGAGTATCCCCTCGCTCACCCCGACCACGGCGTCCGCCCTGGAGAGTAGGCGCTGCTTGAAACAGGCATCGAGCCAGCCCGTGAGAAATCCCAGCTTGGTGCGCAGTCGGCTGCGGCGGCCGCGCGCGTAGAGCGTGAAGTATTCCTCGGAGCATTCGCGCCAGAGCTTGCGGACACCGCAATCGGGCGGTCGCCGGTCGCCGTGGTGCAGACACATGGGGGCCGCGTCGATGAGGCTTCCATCGCGGATGCTCTGCACGAGGGGTGCGCCCGTGATCCACCGCGCGATCAACCCCGGCAAGAGCATGTGCTTGTTCTGAGCGTGGACCACGTCCGCCCCCTCGGCGCGGACTACGCGCGCGAGGGCAAGCCCCAGCCACAGGGCGACGAATGGATTTTGAAACACACGCGCGGGCAGGACCGCGCGGCCCGGCGGGCGCTTGAGGGGGAACGGCAGGCGGCGAACGCGGAAGCCGTCCCGCTCCTCCACGGTGGGCGCGCCGTAGTTCGGGGTGGCGACGGTGACCTCCACTCCGCGCGACGCGAGCGCACGCGCGAGCGCCTCCGTGCTCCACTCGGCGCCACCGGGAGCGTGCGGCGGGAAATACTCGTTGGCGAGGCAGACCTTCATGCCGCCGCCGCGTCGCGCACCGTCACGTAGCCCCCGGAGGGGCCACCCTCGAGGAGTCGCTCGAGCCAGGATAGCCCGCCCCGCACCACGTCCCGGTCGTGAAAGGCCACCACCCGCGAGTCGTCGAGGAGGGCAAGCCCCTCTGCGGGCGCCCACCGGCTCGCCCCGAGACAGGACACGTAGCGAATCCCCTCCTCGGCGGCGGCGGCCAAGGTTTTCCGGGACAGCACGTTGCCCGGCGGGACGAGCGTCTCGACCGGACGGCCCAGGAACCCCTCCAGGATCCCCTGGGCGCGTTTGAGGTGCTCGCGGTGCACGCGCTCAGGCAGCCAATCGTAGAATTCCCGGTGCGCGGACCGGTTGCCGGCGAACCAGCGCGGCCGGAACGCGCCGCCCTCCAGCACGCAATGGGTATAGCCGTGGTTGGCGCCCTCGAGGAGCCCTCGCTCGACACCCTCGCGGATCAGGCGGCTCGCGTCGGGGAACTTCAGCGGGTATGGCACGATGGCACCGTCATCCTCGACCCAGCCCGCGGTGATGGCCACGGTGAGGCGCGAGCCCGTCCCAGCCAACCGCTCGAGCATCGCCTCGAAGTCCCGCGGGCCCAGCTCGCGGTAGGGCCCCCAGCGCTTGATGCCCGGCAGGTACTTGAGAAAGAGGAAGTTGCCGGGGAACGGGACGGGGAGCCCGCCCACGTGGAGACGCGTGAGCCCGTGGACCTCGTGGCGCTTCGAGGCCGAGCCGACATCGTCCATTCGAAGCGCGATCGCGGCCGGCGCGCGCTCGCTCATTTCCGGGCGAGGACCTCGATGGTCGGCGAGACGCCGAGGAGCCCGTAGTAGGCGCGGATCAACGGCCAGAGGGGGCTGCCCGTCTCACGCGGGACGGCGGCGCCGGGGACGTGGCGGACTTCGCGCGCGCCCGCACGGAGGAGCAGGCCCTCGAGCCGGCCGGGGGTGAGCAGGGTGAGCGTGTCCACGAACGCGGTGGGGCGGCCGCGGAGACGCAGATACCACTGTCCGAGCCGCCGGGGCAGGCGCGGGATCCAGAAGAGCTTGTAGTGCGCCTCGTAGCACGCCAGCGCGCTGGGCGTGTGGACATAGATGGCCCCGTCGGGCCGCGTCACCCGGACCATCTCGCCCACCGTTTCCGCCGCGCTCGACACGTGCTCGAGGGTCGAGAAGCAGTGCACGAGGTCGAACGACGCGTCGCGGAACGGCAGCGCCTCGCCGGCCGCGCCCGCCACCAGGCCGCCCGTGGCCTGCGCCTTGTCCCCCGCGATCGCCACCGCCTCCCACTCGGCGTCCACGCCGCAAACCTGCGCGCCGCGCTGGCGCGCGACGACGTTGAACCCGCCGGTGCCGCAGCCGAGATTGAGCACGTCGAGCCCGCTCACCGAGCGGCCCAGCAGCGCCTCGAGCCGCGCGAGGTGGGCGGCTTCCTGGCGCTCCTCGTCCAGGCGGGACGCAACGAGGGCGTCCCAGGTGGGGATGCCGAGGACGTCCCGGTAATAGCGGGTGTAGTAACCCACGATGCGTGTGCGGAGGGCCTCGGGCCAGGCCACGCCGGGGACGCCGATCTCCGCGCCGCTCATCGGACCAGCTTCTCGATGAGCGCCGCCACCACGCGCTCGCGCTCATCGGGAGTGATCCCGACCGAGCACGGCAGGGAGAGACCCCGAGCGTAGAGGCGATCGGCCACCTCGATCCGGTACGCCTGGGCCCCGCCGAACACCGGCTGCTGGTGAAGGGGCCGCCACAGCGGACGGGCCTGGATCCCGTCGGCGTTGAGATCGCGGAGGAGCGCGCGCACGTCGGGGGCGCGGCGCTCGCTCACGAGCAGCGAGGCCATCCAGTAGGTCGAACGCGCCCACGGCGCCTCGGCGAACACGGTCACGCCCTCCACGCCGGCCAGCGCGCCGCGGTAAAAGGCGGCCGTCGCGCGCTTGCGCTCCACGAACTCGTCAAGCTGCTCGAGCTGAGCCACCCCGAGCGCGGCCTGCAGATTGGTGATGCGATAGTTGTAGCCGACCTCGTTGTGCACGAACTCGAGGGCGTCACCGCGGGCCTGGGTGGTGAGGGCGCGGACGCGCTCGGCCAGCCGCGCGTCCCGCGTGAGGACCATCCCCCCGCCCCCGGCGGTGACGATCTTGTTTCCGTTGAACGAGAGACACCCGGCGAGTCCCTCGCAGCCGACTACACGGTCGCGGTAGCGCGCGCCCAGCGCTTCCGCGGAGTCCTCCACGAGCGGCAGCGGATAGCGGCGGGCCAGCTCGAGGAAGGGATCGAGATCGCAGGGATGGCCGTAGAGGTGGACGGGCAGGACGACGCGGATCGCCCGGCCGGTGGCACGGTTGACGACCTGTCCCGCGCGCACGTCGCACTGACGCGCGAGGAACTCTTCGGTCTTCGCGGGATCGAGTCCCCACGTCACCGGCTCGCAATCGCCGAAGACGGGGATCGCGCCGCAGTACGCCACCGCGTTGGCGGTGGAGATGAAGGTGAAGGTGGGGAGCAGCACCTCATCGCCGGGCCGCACCCCCGCCGCGAGCAAGGCCACGTGAAGCGCCGCGCTGCCGTTCACCGTCGCGACGGCGTGGGGGACGCCCAGATAGTCCGCCACCTCGCGCTCGAAGCGGTCCACGAAGGGGCCCGCCGAGGACACCCAGTTGGTGTCCAGGCATTCCTTGAGGTACTTCCACTCGTTGCCGCCGAGATGCGGCACCGCGTTCGGAATCACCCGCGGCCGCTCCGTCATCGCCCCGCCCCGGCCTCGGCCGCGCGATCGCGGTACCAGAGGAAAGTCTCGCGCGCGCCCGCGGCCAGCGTGATCTTGGGCTGGAAGCCCGTGAGCGCGCGGAGCCGCGAAAGGTCTGGACAGCGCCGCTCCACCGAGCCCGGGGGCGCGGGGGCGTGCTGGAGGGCCGGCGCGAAGCCGGCCACCTCGAGGACGAGGCGTGCAAGATCTCCGATTCGCGTCTCCTCTGCGTCATTGCCGATATTGACCACCTGTCCCCCGGCGGTCTCCGTGCCCATGAGACGGACCATGGCCTCCACCGCATCGGTCACGTGGCAAAACGCGCGCCGCTGCTCCGCCCCGTAGAGTCGGAAGGGATCTTCCCGGCGGATGGCCCGAAGCGACAGCTCGGGGATCACGTGATCGGCGCCCATACGCGGGCCATACACGTTATGAAAGCGCCCCACGACGACGTGGAGATTACGGGCGCGCGCCTCGTGCAGAACGGCCGCCTCGCCGAGAATCTTGCTCGCCGCGTACGCCCAGCGGGGGGCGGCGGGGTCGGGCACCGAGAGCGGCACGTCCTCGGGGGTCGGCACGGGAACGGTCCCGTTGGCGACGCCGCCCGCGTAGGTCTCGCTGGTGGACGAGAAGAAGAGCGCCTCGCCGCGCCCGGGCAGCCACTCGAGGACGTTCAGCAGCGCGAGGGTGTTCACGCGCACCACTCGCGCCGGATCGCGCTCGACATTGCGCACGCCGACCACGGCGGCGAGCATGTAGACCTGCGCCCAGTCGCGCGGCAGCCCCTCCAGCGCGCCCGGGCGCGTGAGGTCGGCGCGGACGGAGGTGACGCCCGGCCGGGCGCCGAGCGCCTCCAGCGCGGCGTCGGCCTGTCCCCGTGAGAAATCGTCCACCAGGGTGAGGGTATGGCCCTCCGCCACGAGGCGGGCGGCCAGGTGGTAGCCGATAAACCCGGCGCCGCCCAGGATCAAGATCCTAGCCATAGCCGATTCCCGCGTAGCGGACACCCGCTGTCCGCACCGTTTCCTCATCGAGAATCCGCCACGCGTCGAAGAGCACGGCGGGCCGCCGCAGCCGCGCGAGAAGCGCAGGCAGGTCGAGCTTGGCGTACTCGGGATGATTCACGGTCACGAGCACGGCGTCGGCGCCGTCGAAGCCCGCCTCCGGCGTCACCGGCTCGGCGCCGAGGCCGCGGATGACGTCGGGCTCGACGAGGAAATCGTGGCCGCGCAGCGTGAGTCCGGCGGCACGGAGAATCGGCAGCATGGGGACCACCGGCGCCCCGCGCATGTCGTCGGTGGGCGGCCAGCCTTTGTAGGCCCAGCCGAGCACGCAGAGCCGCGCCCCCTCGGCGCTGCCGCGCGTCTCGCGGATGCGGTGCACGAGCCGTTCCGCCACGAGAACCGGCAGGTGCTCGTTGAGCGCCCGTGCCCGGCCCACCAGCCAGGGCTCGTGCCCCATCGAGTTGGCGGCGCTGAGCAGGATGTACGGGTCCTTGGTGAGGCAGGCGCCCCCCACGAAGCCGGGCCTGGCAAGATCCGGGCGAGGATAGTCGAGGTTGGCGGCACGAATCACCTCGAGCGGGTCCACGCCCCAGCGCTCGGCGAGGAGCGCGATCTCGTTGCCGTAGGAATAGATGAGGTCGGTGTGGCAATTGTTGGCGAGCTTGACCAACTCGGCGGCCTCGAGCGAGCCGACGAGCACGACGTGCGGGGTGAGCGACTGGAAGAGCGCGCCGGCGGCGTCGCGGCTGGCGGCATCGATCCCGCCCACCACCTGCGGCAACTCGGTCAGCTCGCGCAGCGCCTGCCCCTGGATGGTCCGCTCGGGGGCGAAGGCCAGGCGCGGCCGGGTCCAGCGCGTCGCCAGCTCGGGCAGGACCACGGCGCGGGTCCCGCCCACGGGCACGGTGGAGCGCACCACCACGAGGGTATCGGGCGCGCAGCGCTCGGCGACGTGGCGGGCCGCGCTGCGGAGATTCTCCAGCTCGGGCACATGCGAGCCCTCGGCCACCGGGGTCGAGACGCAGATGACGACGCACTCGACGCCCTGCGCGGGCAGCGTCGGCCCGATGTGGAGCCGGTCGCCGAGGAAGGCGCGGAGGCCCTCCTCCACTCCAGGCTCGAAGAGGTGCGGGCGGCGGCCCGCGAGGGCCGCCACCACGCGGGGCGAGGAGTCCACCCCGTGAACGGTGAAGCCCTTCCGCGCGAGCACCACCGCGAGGGTCAGTCCGACGTATCCCAGGCCCACCACGCCCACGCTAGTCAAGCAGCCCCTCCGCCACGTCGCGATTGGCCTTCTCGAGGTCGTGCAGGCGCCCCACGTCGAGCCAGTACTCGCGGATGAGATACGCGGCCACCGGTCGGCTTCGGTCGAGGAGCGCCCGGATCATGTCGGTGGCGTCGAAGTACTCGCCCGGCGGGATGAGGTCGAGCACGGCGGGCGCGAGCAGGTAGATGCCCGCGTTGACCGGGAACTCCTTCCGGGGCTTCTCCTCGACTCGGACCACCCGCGCGCCCGAGAGCGTGAACTCGCCGTACGGGATGTCCACCTGGTGAACGGATACGCCCACCGTCATCGCGGGCGGGCCCTCGCCCTCGTGGAACGCCCACATCGCACGGAAGTCGCACTTGGTCAGGATGTCCGCGTTGACCACGAAGAAGGGAGTTTCGAGCCGATCGCGCAGCAGCGTGAGAGCGCCCATCGTCCCCAGCGGCCGCGGCTCCTCCGCGTAGTCGAGCCGTACTCCGAGGCGGGCCCCATCGCCGAGACGCTCGCGGATCATGTCCGACCGGTGGTGGACAGCGACGGTGATCCGGCTCACGCCGGCGATGCGGAGGCGCTCGATCATGAGCTCGATGAGGGGCTTGCCGCCGACCGCCAGCAGGGGCTTGGGGGTGGCCTCGGTGAGCGGACGGAGCCGCTGCCCTTCGCCCCCCGCCATGATCACGGCGGCAGCGGGGAGCTCGGGCAGCGGCGCCAGCAGCTCATCCAGCCACAGGAGGTCGCGCACGCGGCCGCTCGCGTCCAGCAGTGGGAGGTGGCGGATCATCCGGCGGCGCATGATCGCCAGCACCTCGTCGTGCCCCGTCCCCACCGGTGCGGTGAGCGGCCGACGGTTCATCACCTCGTCGATCTTCGCCTCGAGCGAGGCCCCGCGCAGCATGGCCTTGCGCAGATCGCCGTCTGTCACCAGCCCCATGAGCCGTCCGTCGCCATCGGCTACCAGCGCCACCTGCTTGCCGTTGGCCGTCATGACCTCGAGGACCTCGCGAAGCCGGGTCCCCTCTCCCACCATCAGCCTGGAGACCTCGCTCATCGCCCGATCTCCGCGAGGGCGGCCACGGGCGCGTCGACGAAGCGCTTCCGTACGAGGCGGCGATCCAGTGAGACCTCGCGCAGCACCCGGACGATCCGCGGGGCCGCGCGGCCATCGCCGTAGGGATTGGGGAGGCCGGCCAGCCGGGCGCGGAACGCCGGCTCGAGGGCCCGCATCAGACCCGCCGCGATGTCCGCCCGGCGGGGCCCCACGTCGATGACGTTCGCGCCGCGCAGCCGCCCGTCCTGGCGCGAGCCGATGTTGACCACCGGGAGAGCGAAGGTCGGCGCCTCGATCAGCCCGCTGGAGGAGTTCCCCACCATGGCGTCGGCGTGCGCCAGCAGCGAGACGTAGAGGCGCTCGCCCAGGCTCTTCACGAGCGGTCCGCGGGCGTGTTGCGCGGCGAAGCGTTCGAGCCGTTCGGCGATCACCCGGCCGGCGGCGTCGGCATTCGGATACGTCATCACCAGGGCGCCAGGGACCTCGGACAGGGCCGCCAGGAGCTCGTCGGCCTGGGCGCCGGGATCCTCGAGGTCGAGGGTGGCCGGGTGAAAGGTCACGAGGATCCATGGGCCACCGTCGGGAAGCCCCAGCTGGCGCGCGAGCTCCTCGCGCGAGAGCAGGGGGCGAGTCCGCAGCCGATCGAGGCCCGGCGCGCCGGTCACCTGGATGCGCCAGGTCTCCTCGCCCATCTGGGTGATGCGCCGCGCGTGCGCCTCCGCGGACGCCAGATGCAGGTGCGAGAGCTTGGTGATGGCGTGACGCATCTGCTCGTCGATGGCGCCCTCCGTCACCTCGCCGCCGTGGATATGTGCCACGGGAATTGCGAACGGCAGCGCCGCCACCGCGGCGGCCAGCATCTCGAACCGGTCCCCCAACACCAGAGCCAGGTCGGGACGGCGTGCGGCGAACGCCCGCGCGAAGCCCTCGACGCCCTTCGCGGTCGACCGCGCGATCCCGGCGGGGGAGTCGTCGGTCTCGTCCATCGGCACGCGGGCCCACACCGGCCAGCCATCGGCTTCGATCTCCCGCACGGTCAGCCCGAAGTCGGGCTCGAGATGCATGCCGGCCACGTAGAGGCCGACCTCGAGATCGGGAGCACGCCGGATCTCGTCCAGCACGGGGGTGAGATGGCCGTAGTCCGAGCGGCTCACGGTGACCACGCCGATCGAGCGGGACGCGGTCATGGCGCCAGGTCCTCCCACCCGATGACCTCGTCCACGGCGAGATCGCGGCGGGCGGCGCGTCCCAGCACCCGCTCCAGCGCGGCCGGCGGGATGCCGGTACCGGGGCGCTTGATCGCGAGCATCGCGCGCTCCAGGCGCTCGCCGCGGGCGATGCGCCGCGCCGCGACCAGGCTCCGCCGCGCGACGTCGCGGGTATCGAGCTCCGACGGCATCGGCCGCTTCTCGCCGTCGCCCAGCGCGGACTCCACGCGGCGGATGGCCCGGATCATCTCGGTCAGCTCGGGGGGCTCGAGCGAGGCGCGTTGGTCCGGGCCCGGCAAGGCATTGTCGGCCGTCATGTGCTTCTCGATGATGGCGGCGCCTCGCGCGACCGCGGCGAGGGCGATCTCGATGCCGAGGGTATGGTCGGAGAAGCCGATCGGGCAGCCGAACCGCGCCCGCAGCGTGTCCATCGCTCGGAGATTGACCTCGGATGGGGACGCGGGGTACGCGCTCAGACAGTGGAGGATGGCCAGCGGAGGATCTCCGCCCGCTCGAATCGCCGCGACCGCGTCCGCGACCTCGTCGAGGGTGGCCATGCCCGTGGAGAGGATGATCGGCCGCTTCTTGGCGGCCAGATGGCGCAGCAGCGGCAGGTTGGTCACCTCGCCGGACGGCACCTTCAGCACGGGGACCTCGAGGGCCTCCAGCAAGTCGGCGCTCCCCTCGTCGAACGGAGTGGAGAAGAAGAGCAGGCCGCGGGACGCCGCCCGTGCCTGAAGTCGCGCGTGCGCTTCGCCCCCGAGCTCGAGTCGCTTCAGCATGTCGCGCTGGCTCTCGCCCACGCCAGTGGTCTCTTCCTGGTACGCCGCCTTCCGCGCACCGCGGCTGACCAGGGACTCGGCGGTAAAGGTCTGGAACTTCACCGCGTCGGCCCCCGCCGTCGCCGCGATGTCCACGAGACGGAGGGCCAGGTCCAGATCGCCGTTATGGTTCACGCCGGCCTCGGCGACCACGAAGACGGGCGCGCCCGCCCCGATCGCGCGGCCGGCGATCTCGATCCGGTCGCCGCTCATGGCCGGGGCCCCCGTGCCCGGTTGGCCGCGAACTCGTCGACCACGGCGAGGATACGCGCGCCGAGGGCGCCGTCGGCGGGGTGGAGGAAGGGGGCGGCGAAGGCTCGCGCACGGCCGATCAACGCCTCGCGCGCGCCGGGGTCGCCGAGCAGGCGGCCGAGGGCGCCGGCCAGCGCGGACGGATCGCCCATGTCCACGCGGCATACCACACCGGCGCTCACGAAGGGCGGCATGTAGCCGCCCTCGTAGTCCTTGCCCGCCTGCTGCACCGCCACCACCGGGCAGTCGAGCGCCATGGCCTCGAAGCCGGCCTGGGACGTGACCATGACCGCCACATCGGCCGCGCCGAAGAGCCGGTGGATGTCGTAGTCCCGGGTCAGGATGGCCTCCGGCCAGCCCCAGCCGGCGACCTGCTCGCGGAGGAGATCGAGCTGCTCGTTCGGGTGCACCTTCACGATGACGTGAATCGGCGGGAGCCGACGCATGGCCTCGACCATGGTCCGGTAGTAGGCGGCCTTTTCGTCGGCCGAGAAGAGGAGCGACGCGTACTTCGAGATGAAGACGACGAGCGGGCGCTCGGCGGCCAGCCCGAAGTCCCGGTACACCTCGGCACGGAGCGCGAGGGGCAAAACCAGCCGCGCGGCATTCGATCGCGGATCGCCGACCACCCGGATCCGCGCCGGGTCCGCCCCCTGCTCCCCGACCAAGCGCTCCCGAAGATGCTCGCCCATGACGAGCATCCGGTCGCCGATGTCGAAGAGCGGCGTCCGATCCCGCGTGAGCATCATGGTCCCGGAAAAGACGAGGCACGGGATTCCGCGCGCGCGCGCGGCGAGGGCGAGGGCGCGTTCGGGGTAGCGCCGATTGCTGGTGATGACGACCGCGTCGGGCGCGATCGCGTCCAGTGCCCGGAACGCGGCTTCCTGGTAGAGGGCGGCGGCGGTGAGCGCCGGCGGAAGTGACCGCGCGAGGAACGGCGCGCTGACCTCGGCAAGCGGCAAACCCTTCCACGTCAACCGCTCGCGAAACTCGGCGCTCCACACGAGGCGCCGGAGGACGGCCCGGATCGGACCACGGCGGCGGGTGGCGAGCCGCCGCGTCTCGCCGATCGGCAGGTGATCGGTCAGCTCGCTCGTCGGCACGCCGGCCGTTCGGAGCGTTTCGAGCCGCGCCTGATACTCGGCCTCGGCGTTGGGCACCGCCACGACCAGGGCCTCCGCCCCGGCCGCGCGCACCGCCGCGATGATGGGGTCCACGATCAGGTGGTGGCGGGGACGGCAGGTCACGAAGAGCAGACGCGGCGCGGATGTGCGCGGCGGCGCCTCGACGGGGCGACGCGGATGGCTCAGGAACTGCCGGAGCCGCATGCGTTCTTCGCGAGGGAAGAGCGCCGCGTGGGCGCCCGCGTAGAGCCGCCCCCAGATGGACCTCGCGGCGGCGACGCTCACCGGCAGGCCGTCGCGCTGGGCGATGAGCCGCGCGATTCGCTCCGGCGCGGAGGCCCCGGTCAACAGCAGGACGCGGTCCGGTTGCACCGTCCGGATCGTCTCCTCCACCGCGCCCAGCGCCTCGGCGATCTCCAGCCGCAGGACGATCGATCGGCCGATGGTCAGGATCTCCGGCAGCCAGACCGCGCGATGGGCCAGCGCGGGGGCCAGCGCGGGGTCGGGCCACCAAGCGGTGGCCAGGTGGTGGCTCGCCTCGGCGAGCCGGTCGGAGTCCACCCGGAACGAGGTCTCATCGTAGTAGCGAACGGCGGTGCCGCGCGGCAGCGCGGACGGCTCCACGAGGTCGCGGGCCGCGAGCACGGTCACCTCGCCCGCACCGGCCAGTCGAGCCAGCGCGCGTGTCACCGCGCGGCGATGCCAGGCCGCGAAGCGGCGATAGAGGCGCCGCGCGAGCGGACGGCGGAACTCGCCGATGCTGCGCGTCGACTGGGTGATCAGCAGGATCCGGCTCACCCACGACCTCCGCGATCACGCGCGGGCACGCCGAGCACGGTGGCGCCGGCGGGGACGTCATGCACGACGACCGCCCCCGCGCCCACCGTCGCCCCTCGCCCGATCGTGATACCCGGGAGCACCACGGCGCCCGCCCCGAGGAAGGCCTGCGGCTCGATGCGAACCGCCCCGGACAGGATGACGCCCGGTGAGAGATAGACGTGGTCGCCGATCGCACAACCATGCGCGGCAACCACGGCACTGTAGAGCACGGCATTGGCGCCGACCCGCACGCCCGCGCCGACCACGCACCCCGCCAGCACGACCGTACCGTCGTCGATGCGGGCGCTTCGTGACACGATCGCCCGGGGGTGCACGAGGGCCGGCAGGGGGATCCCGGCATCCCGAGCGAGGGTGAACAGCTCCACGCGGCGAGCGAGGGCGGAGTTGCCGAGCCCGACCGCGGCGGCGTCCATCGCGCGGCGGCGATGGAGGCTGGCGAGATCCGCGTCCGTGCCCAGCACATCCGGGCGGACCGTCGCCCCGGCCCGATCGACGAATCCGGCCAGGTCCATGCCGCATTCCGCGGCGAGGTCGGCCACCGCCGCGGCGTGGCCGCCGGCACCCATGATGAGGAGCCGCCGCCGTCCCGTCACGCCCGCCGCCGGTCCTCGGAGACGGGGGCGCGGCCGGCCGCGAAGACAAGCTCGGCCAGCCGGAACTCCCACTCCGTGTCGATCTTGATCGAGGCCTCCCACCCCATGACGACGCCCCGGTGGTCGCGCCCGAGGATGCGGCCCTCGTCCATCAGCACACCGCGCCGGACGACGTAGACCGAGCCCGATGGCTGATAGACGCGCGGCGTGTCCTGGCGGCGGACATACTTGTCCCGCTCCGCGGGAAACAGCGGCTGCACGCGGTCGCCCTCGAGCGTCGACATGAAGAACGGGTGGTACGAGACGTCGATGAGGCTCTGTGCGGAGTCGGCGCCGCGCTCCAGCACCTTACGGATCACTGCGTCGATGTCCGATCCGGTGCGAAACGGCGACGTGGGCTGGAGCAGCACCACGAGGTCGGGGCTGACGCCCGTACCCTCGAGCCAGCGCACCGCGTGCTGAAGGACGGGCAGCATGCCCGCCTCGTCGCTCGCCAGCGCCGCCGGCCGCAGGAACGGCGCCTCCGCGCCGGCCGCGCGCGCCTCCGCGGCAATGGCGGGATCGTCCGTCGAGACGATCGCCCGCGTGAGCAGGCGGGACTCGCGGGCCGACTCCACCGCGTGACCGATCAGCGAGAGGCGGCCGATCCGCATCAGGTTCTTGCCAGGCAGGCCTTTCGACCCCCCGCGGGCGGGAATGACGCCGAGGGCGAACACGCTCGCCGCCTAGAGATCCACCCAGCGCCGCGCGCGGGAGGACTCGATGGCGCCGAGACAGAGCTCGAGAGTTTTCATCCCATCCCATCCGTCGCAGGCCGGTGGCTGCTTTCCCTTCCATGCACGCGATGAAGTGTCGGGCCTCGTCCACGTACATGTCGTTGAGCTGGCAGGCGAAGGGGTACACCTCCCACCGCTCCTGGGCCGACTCGTAGAGGCTGACCTGGTTGAGCGGCCGATCCCATCGGATGATGCCGCGCTCTCCGATGAACTCGAAGTGTCCGTGCATCACGGGCGAGAAGAGATCCATGTGCAGGTTCGCCAGCGTGCCCCGCTTGAATCGCACCACCAGCTCGCACACGTCGTCGGTGTCCTGGTCGAGCTTCGAGATCTTGTCGATGAGGGCGAAGACCTGCGCCGCCTCGCCCAGATGCCAGCGCATGTAGTCCACCGCGTGGCTCTCGTCGAGGATGGCGCCCCCACCCTGCGCGGCCACCGACATGTAGAACTGCCGCGCCGGCCGGCCCTGATAGCGCGCGGTGACGTCGTACGAGTACTCCGTCCGCGCGACAAGGACATCCCCGATGCGGCCCTGCTTCAGGAGCTCCTGCACCTTGTGCATGGGCGGCCAGTACCGCCAGTTGTAGGCAGTCACCACCGCCTTGCCCGCACGGTCGCAGTCGCGAAGGAGCGGGGCGAGGCCGTCCAGGTTATGGGCGATCGGCTTCTCGATCAGGAGGTGAGCGCCGGCATCGAGCGCGGTTCGACCGATGGCCACGTGGCTGTCGGGAGGCGTGCAGATGACGACCCCCTCGGCCCTCTCGACGCACTGCTCCACCGTCTCGACCACGCGCGCGGCGGGGAAGAGAGCGCGCGCGCGGTCGCGCGCTGCCGCGTCCACGTCCTGGATGGTGACCTCGGAGCCGATGGACAGGAAGTTCCCGGCATGCCGGCGCCCGATCGAGCCGGCCCCCACGACTGCGATGCGCTTCTTCATGATCTCCTCGCCATCCCGCGCGCCGTCACTTTCCGACAGGCGTGAGCACGGTCAGCAGGTACAGGTTGAACTTCCTCACGTGCGGGTAGAAGTAGCGCGCGTGGCGGAACAGGACCTTGAAGTGAGACTCGAGCGTGGGCGCGTCGATCAGATGCTTCCCGGCCCGAACAAGCTCTCGATCGAGCACGTGCAGATACGTCTCCGGCGTGAGGGGCTCGCCCGCGGTGGGTCCCTTCCCGGCCCCCGCCAGCCAGCGCCGGAGCCCCTCCACCACCGTCCGGCGCCGGCCCGGGCGAGTCGGGTCCACCCACCACGGGGGACGGTTCACGTGGCGGATGAAGGCTGCGAACGCCTCGGGAAACTCCGAGAGGAACTGGGCATCGCCGTAAGTGGTGAGAAAGAGGACGACCTCTCCGCCGTATTGCGGCGTCCCCGGCATGGCGAGCAGCGGCGCGTTGGAGAGGCCGTGGAGCCAGTCGATCAGGGCGAGGCCGCCGGGACGGAGGATTCGGGACAGATTGGCCAGGAACCGCTCCGGGTTCGCGATGAAGTAGGAGGCCCGAAACAGCGTGACCACGTCGTAGGCGTCGTCCTCCAGCGCGCCGAGGTCGTTGAGGTCGAGGCGCGGCACCGCGGCGTCGGTCGGGTACTTGTCGAAGAAATCGACCCGGGTGCGCTCTCGCCCGATCAGCTCGGTCAGCCGCGTCAGGGGTGGCGTCAGGCGCTGCTCGGCCAGCGCGGCGAGGGCCACCGGCCCGCGGCCGCCGATCAGGCGCAGGGCGCCCTGCTCCCGCTCGAATTGCGACAGGGCATCGCACAGCCAGCCGAAGTGCCACCGGTCAGAGACGCCCAACGCTCTCCCCTACCGGGAACTGCAGACGATGGTATCGGCTGTAGGTCTCGCTCGTGACGAGGAGCTCCTGATGCCGTCCGATCGCCTCCACCCCGCCCCGCCCGAGAACGATGATCTTGTCGGCGTGGAGCACGGTGGACAGCCGATGCGCGATCACGATGCACGTCATGCCCTGGATGACGCTGTCGATCGCTTCCTGGACCAGCCGCTCCGACTCGCTGTCGAGGGCGCTCGTCGCCTCGTCGAGCACGAGGATGGCGGGGCGGCCCACGATGGCGCGCGCGATGGCGATGCGCTGCCGCTCGCCACCGGACAGCCGGATCCCGCGGTCACCGACCACGGTGTCGTAGCCGTCGGCGAACCGCGTCACGAACTCGTGCGCGCGCGCGATCGTCGCCGCGCGCACGATGTCGGCGTCGGCGAGGCCCTCCCGGCCGTAGGCGATGTTGTCCCGCACGCTCGCGTTGAAAAGCAGCGCCTCCTGGGACACCACGCCGAAGAGCCGCCGGTAGGAGCTCTGCGCCAGTGTGCGTAGATCGTGCCCGTCACAGGTGATGCGCCCGGCGGCGGGGTCGTGGAAGCGCAGGATCAGGTCGACCAGCGTTGACTTGCCAACGCCGCTCGGACCCACCAGAGCCACCAGCTCCCCGCGCCGCACATCGAAGCTCACGTTCTCGAACACCAGGCTGTCGTCGTACCGGAAGCCGACGCGCTCGAGCGCGATCCGATCCGCGAACGAGCCGATCGCGATGGGGCCATCCTTGACCGCCGGAGCCTCCGCGAACAGCGCCGCCACGCGCCCGGAGGCGGCCAGGGTGCCCTGCATCTGGGTGTAGGCGGCGCCGAGGGCCCCGACCTGGACCATGACGACCCGGCCCACGTACAGGAACAGGAAGAACGCCGGCGTGCCCAGGCGGCCCGCCAGGAGCTCCCAGGCGGCGAGCGCGATCAGCATCGCCTCGACGAATCCATTGGCCGCCGCGCGGGCTGGCTCCTCGACGTGCTTGGAGATCCCGAACTTCATGGTGACGCGCAGCGTCCGCCGCAGGGTCTCGGCCAGCTCGGCGGACCTCGAACGCCTCCGCCCCCAGCGACTTGATGATGCGGACGCTGACGATCGCTTCCTGCAGGCGGCTGACGAGATCCGCGAACACCGCGAACTGGTCGTGGGCGAGGCGCCGGATGGGCCCCTTCGCGAGCCGGGTCACGCCGTAGTGAACCAGCACCGCCAGCAGCGGCGGCCCCCACCAGCCGGGGGCTCGTCCGCACCATCAAGTACCCGTAGATCGCGATCAGCACCGGCGCGGTCAGCACGGTGATGACGATGGTTTCCAGGCCGCTGGTGGCCCCGCGCGTGTCGGCGTCGAGGCGCGAGACGAGCTCCCCCGCCCGATGCCGGGTGAAGAACGACATCGACAGGCCGAGGAGGTGCCGGAAGAGGTCGAGCTGGAGGGCCGTCCCCGACCGCACCCGGATCCACAGGGCGAGGAGGTAGTTGCCGAAGTCCACCACGCCCTTGACGAGGCCGAGCGCGAAGTACGCCGCCGCGAGCCACAGGATCGCGCGGAAGCGATCCTCCACGGCGTCGATGCCGAGCCACCGGAAGAACGCGGCGCCGAGGTTCTTCAGGCTCAGCCCGGCGCCGTCGGTAGCTCCGGCCGCGCCCGGCGCCGAGCCGAGGGCGAGATCCAGGATGGGCGCCATCACCACGGGGCCGGCCGCGGTGAGCGCGGTCGCGAGGTAGCTCGTCACCAGCAGGAGGGCGACGGCGGGCCAGTGCGGCGCGACGTACTTCCGCAGGAGCCACGCGAGCTGCCGAAGGTCGGTCACGACACGCCGCTCGGGCCGGGCTTGGCGAGGTCCGGGGAGGCCAGGCGGCGGAGGGTGAGGAACTTCTCCGCCGGCAGCCCGAGCCCGCGGAGCGCGGCGAGGTGCTGCTCGGGTCGGTCGAACGTCGCGATGATGATGGCGTCCAGCTCTTCCTGGACCAGCTCCGCCGGGGGTCTCACGGAGAATCCCAGGAACTGCGCGCCCGGCTCGGGCGCGAAGACTCCCACGGGCTCGATCCCGAACTCGCGCAGCGTGAGATAGGCGAGCTCGGCCGCGTCGCCGACACCGTACAACGCGATGCGCTTGATGCCTCGCTGGATGAGCGCCGCCATTGCCTCGCGGAGATTTCCGCGCGTGCGCCGGAAGAGGCGGAGCGAATGGCCCATGTATTCATAGGTGAGGCGGGCTTTCTCGGCGACGCCCCGCGGGGTCAGCACGTACCGGAGACGCTTCCGCGCGGAGGGCTTCCTGGGAAACTCCTTGACCTTGATGAACCCCTTGCTGGCCAGGCGCTTGACGTAGAGATTCGTGAGCCCCAGCGCCACGCCGAGACGCTGCGCGAGCGCCCGCTGCGTGAGTGGGACTCCTTCCTCGATGGCGGTGAGGATCTCTAGGTCGCGCTCGACGTGGCGTTCCATGCCATCGCACTCACGTTCAATATATGAACATCGAGGTCGACGGGAGTCAAGAAAATCAGTGGGGACTCAAGGACTTGACAGGCTCTTCGCGCGTGGGCTAGCGTGGCCACCGTGAATCGCTTCGATGACGTGCAGTTGGACGTCGCGGCGCTGCTCAAGGAGCAAGACGGCAAGCTCGCCCCGGCCGTCCCCGGCGCCCGGAGCGGCGACGGGCTCGGCTGGCTGGGAGGCGTGGCCAGCCGGGTCCGTCTCTATGCGCTCGGAGCGCTCGTCAAGCTCGGCCTTCATCGCCGGCTGGTCTACGCCAACTGGCGACTCGACTGGTTCTACGAATTCCAGGAGTACTGGATGGGGGAGCTCGGCAACCGTCCCATCCAGCCGGCCGACTTCTACTTCCTCATGGGCGTCTATCGGCAGAGACTTCAAACCATGTACTTCGAGCACATGGAGAACGTCGAGCTGGCCTCGGACGAGAAACACCTCGAGGCCTGGCGAGATCCGCGGTCGACTTACTATCTGTTTTCGCACACATATCTCCAGGCCCTTTCGCCGCTGCGAGTCCATCGCTTCACGTCTTACCTGCCCCGCGGCGGCCGGGTGGCGGAGTACGGGTGCGGGGCGGCCCCCATCCTCACTGGGCTCGCCCGGCGCTACCGCCACCTCGACCTCGAGCTCGTGGGCGCGGACATTCCTCACCTCCTCTTCCACTACGCACGCTGGAAATTCCGGCGGGACCCCTTCGTCACGATGGTGCCGATCGCGCCGCATCACGACGAGCCGCTGTCAGGCGAATACGACGCGATCTTTTGCCAGGAGGTCTTCGAGCACCTGCCGCGCCCGCTCGCCGCGCTCGAGCACTTCCACCGAGTGCTGCGGCGGGGCGGCTGCCTGATCTTCGACTTCATCCGTTCGGACGGGACGGGACTCGACACGGCCAGCGCGCTGCGCGACCGCCTTCCCGCGTTGCGCTACATCCTCGATCGCTTCGACATCGTGGAGGGAACGGTCACCGACGACGGGGCCGACGTGGGCCCCAGCGTGGCGCGGAAGCGGTAGGCGGAGCGGGGGCGCGCCGCCGGCGACTCAGCGGTCCGACGTGGGATCCATGCTCGGCGAGCCGATGGGCACCCCAACCGCGCACATCACATCTCCCAGCACCCCTGCAGATCTTTCCCATCCGCTCCATTCCGCAAGGCCAGCGGCCCTCCTGACAGGCTGCCCGCAGACCACCGATGGTCAGCCCGTGCAGTAGCACAGCAGCAGCGCGTCCGCATCCTCGGGCAGGCGCGCGGAGTTCACTTGACGTAGGCGAAGAGGTGGTCGAACAACACCAGCTCGCCACCGAGGGCATGCCGCCCGACCACGTAGCTGGCCAGGCGGAAGAGCGCCTTCACCTCCACCCGCTCCAGGCGCCGCCCGTCACGCTCGAGCGTGAGCGGGATCTCGGTGTGCGCCTTCGGGTCGAGGGTCACCTCGTCGACCCCCCGCGCGGCTCCGTAGTAGGTGAACACCTGCGCGCGGGCCGCCGCGAAGCGCGACATGTTCCCGAGCAGGAGAGAAAACCCTCCGCGAAAGGCCGCGGAGTGGAGATAGGTCTCGAAGTTGTTGATCCCGGTGGCGCCGATGCGATCGGGAACGCCGCCCAGCACGGCATTGACCGCGTAGTAGAGGGGGGGCGCCGCACCCCCCGACGATGGACGTATCCGTAGTGATGCGGCCGGTAAGGAAAGATGCGCTCGTCGTACCTGGCGTCGAACGCCACCATGAGTCGCGGGCGACCGGCGAGGAGGGGCCGCGCCGCTCGTCCAGGTCGGATCTCCTGCTGCGGGTCGACGGCCACCTTGCCCAGCGATCCCGTCGGGAGCGTAGAGCTCGACCTCCAGCGAGGTCAGACGACGACGCGACTGGGTATCGCGCTGATGCACCAGCTCGACGAGATGTCGTGTCCGTGCTCGTAGAAGGTCGCCCACAGCAGGCGGAGGGACTACTTGACATGCATCAGTGACATCCCCGCAATCCCGTGGCCGGCCCCAACCAGATAGAGATTGAACCAGGCATTCCCTTCGAGGTGGAGTCGTGACGGCCACCGACTCACCGGCGGACCGCCGAGCGACGAGCGTCAGCAGGCCCGAGCCCATCGGCGGGAGGTCAGCAGGCGCCGCTCTCCCACCCCGGCCCCCTCCCCGGCGACGACCCGGATCCGTTGGTGACGTTGGAGAGGTTCATGATCAGCAGATGTGAACGGCTCTCCTGCCCGCGTAGACGTACTGCTCGCGGCGAAGGCGGAATGTCCGGCCAGCGAGGCAAGGGCGTCCGATCGCCGCCATGACCGCCCGCGTCCAGATGGGATAGCGCTCGATGAACTCGTGGCGACCATCGTGGCCGCATAAAACTCTCCGTCGGAGAGCGTCACGTAGAGATCCGAATGGATGCGGGACACGTCCACCGTCACGAACCCGAGTCCGGCGGCGGTCGGCTCCAGAGCGACCTCGACGGTGTCCGTGCTGGATGCGAGGCGACCTCGGTGACGGACCAGGAGCCGTCGGCGTCGTACTGCCGCACCGTGGAGGAACGACCCTGGTTGAATCCCTGCCGAAGCGGACTCGATATTGTTGATCAGCACGGCGCATTCAGTCCACGTGAGCCAGGCAAATAGTATGAGTCCGCAGACACCAGCATTTTCCCAACACTCATAAGCAGCCATCGTGATCGTAGCCCGGTTTTTGATGTCACGAGCGCCGCGCCCAGGCGCTCGAGCAAGCGGCGAAGGCAGGCGGGACGGGCGTGAACCGCATCGTAGAAGTCGACCGCGTCGCATCCCAGTGATGCGGGATCCGAGAAATCGCGGAACTGGGCGCCGCTCCGCGCGGCGGCACCCTCCAGGAAGCGCCGCACCTCGGCGAGCGCGGCCGCGCGCTGCGGATCGGCCTGAAGCAGTCGCCAGGCGTCCGGATGGTAGGGCGGCAGCCAGGCCACCACGCGCACTCCCGCCACCCGCATCTCGCCCCAGAGGACCTCGAGTCGGGCGGCCCGCTCGGCGTTCCAGCGGAAACCCTCGAGCCCGGTCCGGCCGGCGGTGACGTGGCGAACCGCCTCCTCGTGCGTCCGCTCCGGCGCGAGACGCTGGTACTCTGCCTCGTAGATGAGACTGCCGTCGGCACGGAGTCCGCGGCGACCGCCCAGCTCCGACTCGGGGACGAGCGCCCGCTCGAGTGCCTGGGCCACCTCGGCCCCGGGGCGCCGCCGGCCGGCGGCCAGACGACGGAGGTCGGTGAGTGACGCTCTCAGCACCGTGTAGGAGAGCAGCTCCTTCGCGCGGTACCAAAGGAGGAAAGTCCCGGGCAGCGGCCCACCGAGGGCGCGGCCCACCTCGGCGCGCGCGAGAAAGGACGAGACCTCGTCGGCCCACACCAGCCAGCGGATCTCCTCCACCGTCCGGTTGAAGACCCAGCCGTCGAGAGAGAACCAGGCGATCTCGGGCCGCTTGCCCCGTCGCTCCAGGATCGACCACAGCGCGATGAAGTCCTCGACCGTCGCCGCGGACATGCCCGCGTTGTAGAAGTCCCCCTCCGCTGCCCCGGTGAGCGCATGAGACACTGCCATCACGCGGCTCGAGCCGAAGGCGACGAGGCGCGGACGTTGGAGCGATTCGAGCCGCGCCTGCTGGAAGCGCCGCTCGTCCACGTCTCGGTATCCGAGCATCACCTGGCCGGCACGGAAGCCCCCCGAGGCGGCGCGGAGTCGCGCCTCCTGGCGGCTCCGGTCCCACGCGGCCAGGCCGTTGACGGCCAGCGTGAGGGCGAGGAGAAGGGCCACGGTGAGCGCGAAGGGGCGCATCGCTCAGAACTGGAAGTAGAGGAACTTGGAGCCGTAGTTCATGAGGAGCAGCGCCGCGGCGGTGGCGCCCGCCAGCCCCACCTGGGGCGCCGTGCCCAGCCGGCCGAGCGGCAGCTCGAGGCTGTTCGGAGACAGGCGTGTGATGCCGACGCAAAGCACGACGAGCGCCGTGAGCCCGGTCGTCTCCCACGTCCACGGGGCGCCGAGCCCGTGCGCACCGGCCAGGCATGCGAACCACTGCCTCGCGTGCGCGAACGTCTCGGCGCGGAAGAACACCCAGCCGAGGGTGACGAGCAGAAAGGTGAAGTTGCGCTGCCAGTACGGAGAGAGGCGGCGGTCCCACGCGGGCACGGCGTGATGGCCCACGAGGAGAAGGCCATGCCAGGTCCCCCACGCGGCGAAGGTCCAGCTCGCGCCGTGCCACAGCCCGCCCAGCGACCATGGTAGCCATGAGGTTGAAGCGCCGGCGGGCCGGGCCGAGCAGCGATTGCCGCCGAGGGTGATGTAGAGGTAGTCGCGCAGCCACGCCGAGAGCGTCATGTGCCAACGCCGCCAGAAGTCGCTGGGCGAGGTCGCTTTGTAGGGGCTATTGAAGTTCTGCGGCAGCTCGATCGCGAAGAGGCGCCCGAGCCCGATCGCCATGTCGGAGTACCCGCTGAAGTCGAAGTAGATCTGGAAGGCGTAGCCAAGGAGGGCGAGCCAGGCGCGGGGCGCGTCGAGCGCGAGCGGAGGGGCGAGGAGCGGATCGATCAGATTGCCGAGCCGGTCGGCGATGAGCACCTTCTTGCAGAGGCCGACCGAAGAGCAGGATCCCTTCGCGCCAGCGCGGGTGATGCCGGCCTGCGCGATGCGCGCGAGCTGCGGAATGAGTTGATGGTGGCGCGTGAGCGGACCCGCCACGAGATGGGGGAAGAAGCTCACGAATCCCGCGAAGCGGATGAAATTCCGCTCGGCGGGGCCTGTCCACGCCACACGTCGATGACGTAGGAGAGAGTCTGAAAGGTGTAGAAGCTGATCCCCGCCGGGAGCACCACCTCGAACCAGCGCGAAGTGCGCGCCGTCGCCTGCAGCCCGAGCGCGAGCGCGGGTCATTCCGTGGTCCGCACGAGAAGCCCGGAGTACTTGAAGTAGGCGAGCATGCCGAGGTTGCCCGAGAGCGAGACGGCAAGGAGCCAGCGCCGCGCGCGCGGGCCGCCGCTCGATCGATCGCGATGGCCACCCAGAAATCCACTACCGTGGTCACCAGCATCGGGACGATGAACCACCAGTGGCCGGCGAACGCATAGAAGATCACGCTGGTGAGCGCTATCCACCGGAGAAGCGGCTGGCCACGGAGCCAGAACGCGACAACGAGGGCGAGGGGCAGGAAGAGAACGAGGAACTCCAACGAGCTGAAGAGCAGGTCACCCCCCCTGCTTCGGATCCAGCAGATCCCGCAGCCCGTCGCCGAGCAGGTTCAGCCCCAGCACGGTGAGCGCGATGGCCCCTCCCGGGAACACCGCGAACCATGGGTTCGTGGCGAGGAAGGCCTGCGACTCGCGGAGCATGAGTCCCCACGAGGGATGCGGGGGCTGGGTGCCCAGCCCGAGATATGCGAGCGCGGCCTCGGCGAGGATGGCCACCGGGAAGCTAATGGTCGCCTGCACGATGAGCGGCGACAGCGTGTTGGGCATGATGTGGCGCCCGATGATGGTCGCATCCCTCGCCCCCAGCGCCCGCGCCGCCGCCACGAAGTCGCGGTCGCGCAGCTCGAGGAAGGCGGCGCGAGTCAGGCGCGCGAACACGGGCAGGAAGGCCATGCCGATCGCCACCATGCTGATGGTCACGCTCGGCCGGAACACCGCGGAGATCAGGAGCGCGGACAGGATGGCGGGGAATCCCTGCACCGCGTCCATGAGGCGCATGAAGCCCTCGTCGAGCCAGCCCCCGAAGTAGCCGGAGATCACGCCGAGGAGCACGCCCACCCCCATGCCGATCCCCACCGCGATCACGCCAACGAGGATGGACGTGACCGCGCCGGTCATCACGCGGGAGAGGAGATCGCGGCCGAACTGATCGGTGCCGAACGGATGCGCTTCCGGCGGGCCCCTGCAGCCGCCCGGTGATCGACATCTCCAGCGGGTCCCTCGGCGTGTAGACGAGGCTCAGGGCGGCCGTGGCGAGCAGCACGAGCGTCACCCCGAGGCCGATAATGAACGTGACGTGACGCAACGCCCGGGTCCGCGAACATCACTCGTACCGGATACGTGGGTCGAGGACGCCGTAGAGGAGATCCACCGCGACGTTGATGGTGACGATCACGGACGCGACGAAGAGCACCACGCCTTGCACCACGGGCAGGTCGCGCGCGCTGATCGCGCCGATGGCAAGGCGGCCGAGGCCGGGCAGGTAGAACACCGACTCGAGCACGATGCTGCCCGCCATGAGCTGGCCCAGCTGTATCCCGCCCACGGTGAGGATCGGGATCATGGCGTTGCGAAGCACGTGGCGGAAGAGCACGACGCGCTCGCCCGAGCCCCTTGGCCCGCGCAGTCTTCACGTACTCCTCGCGGAGCACCTCGAGCACGGCGGAGCGCGTGGTGCGGGCGAGCACCGCGAACTGGAAGAGCCCCAGCGCCACCGCGGGCAGCAGCAGCGACTTCAGCGCGGGCCCCACGCCCTCGCCCCAGCCGTCGAAGCCGCCCGACTTGAACCAGCCGAGCTTCACCGCGAAGAGGAGCACGAGGAGGAGGCCGGCCCAGAACGCGGGCACCGCCACCCCGATCTGGGACAAGGCCATGGCGAGGTAGTCTCCCCAGCGCCGCTGATGGGTCGCCGCGAACACGCCGACGGGGATGGCAACGAAGGCCATGAAGGCGGCGGCCATGAGGGTGAGCGGCAATGTCACGGACAGGCGCGAGACCACCAGCGAGCCGACGGGCACGTCGTACTGGATAGAGCGGCCGAGGTCGCCCCGCAACGCGCGCCCGATCCACTCCACGTACTGGACGACGAGCGGGCGGTTGAGGCCGAGCGACTCGCGGATGCGCTCCACCGCCTCCGGGCTGCCCTCGGTGCCCACGATGACGAGGGCGGGATCGCCAGGCAGGACGCGCACCACGATGAAGACGAGCAGAGACACGAAGAGGAGGGTGACCGCCAGCGTGGCCACCCTCCTCAGAACGAATCGGCGCAACGGCCGCCCGCGCGGCCCCGCCTACTTCTGCCAGGCGACCTCGGAGAGGTCGAGCACCGGCAGCGGCAGGTCCTTCCAGAGCCCGGTCACGCCCTTCTTGGTGACGACGAGCCGTGGATGCATGTAGAGCCACACCGCGGGCGCCTCGTCCGCCAGCATCTGCTGCATCTTCACGTAGAGCTCCCGTCGCTTCTTGTCGTCCACCGTCACCTGCGACTCCGCGAAGAGCTTCTGGAAGTCGGGGTTGTCCCAGCGGAAGTAGTATTTGGGATTGGCGAAGTTCGCGATGTCCCATGCCTCCGCGTGGCCGATGATGGACATCTCGTAGTCGGGGTTCTGGCAGGGGGCCAGGCAGAACACCTGCGACGAGCCAGGCGCTCCACTCGATCTGCTCGATCTTGGCCCGGATGCCGACCTTGGCGAACTGGCTCGTGATGATCTCCGCGCTGCGCACCGTGTAGTAGTACTGCGGGGCGACCCGGAAGGTCACGTCGAAGCCGTTGGGATAGCCGGCCTCGGCGAGGAGCTTCTTGGCCTTCGCGGGATCGTAGGGCACGCGCTTGGATACGTCCACGAAGAAGGGGTTCAGCGGGTCCACGTTGGAGCCCAGGACCTTCCCGTGGCCGAACATGGCCCCCTTGAGCACCTCGTCCTTGTTGATGGCGTGGGTGACGGCCAGCCGCACGCGCTTGTCCGAGAACGGCTTCTTGCTGTTGTTCATGGACAGCGTGACGTCGTTGGTGGTGTCGCCCACGATGACCTGGAACCGGTCGTCCTTCTTCAGCTCGTCCACGCCTCGGGCCCGATGCCGAAGGCGGACACGTCCACGTCGCCCGCCTTGAGAGCGGCGAGGGCGGCGTTGGGATCGGGGATGAAGCGATACGTGACCTTGTCGAGGTGGGGCAGCCCCTTCACCCAGTAGTCCTTGTTCCTGATGAGGAGGATGCGGTCGCCCCGCACCCACTCCGCGATCATGAAGGGCCCGGTGCCCATCGGCTGGGTCTTGAGGGTGTCCACCGCCTCGCGCGGGTAGATGATGGAGCCCTGACGGGCCAGCGTGTAGAGGAAGGTGGCGTCCAGCCGCTTGAGGGCGACGGTGATCGTGTAGTCGTCCTTCACGATCACGTCCTGTGATGGCGTCGTACTGGGTGCGGTAGGGGTGCTTGGTCTCGGGATTGATCGCCCGGTCGAGCGCGAACTTCACGTCCGCGGCCTTCATCTCGCGGCCGTTGTGGAACTTCACGTTCTTCCGGAGAAAGAACGTGTAGTTCTTGCCGTCGGTCGTGTACCAGCGCTCGGCCAGCCACGGCACCATCTTCCCCGTCCGGTCGATCTTGATGAGGCCTTCCTGGACGTTGTCGAACACCACCTGCGCAATGGCGGAGGCCGGGCTGGTGGTGAGGTCGAGGCCGGGCGGCTCGGTGGAGAGCTGGATCACGAGCGCCTTGGGCGCGGACTGCGCCACCGCCCCCGCCGGCGCCGTCGCCGCCATCAGCGTCACTGCCAGTGCCACGCGAGCCAGCGTCCCTATCGTCATGCCGTCCTCCCGGTGAAGAATGCCACGGTCCGTCGCAGGCCCTCCTCGAAGCCCACCAGGGGCTCGTACCCCATGTCCCGCTTCGCCGCGCTCACGTCGGCGAGGGTGTGGGGCACGTCGCCCACGCGGCCCGGCTCGTGCTGGCGCGCGAGCGGGCGGCCGAGCATCGTCTCCAGCAGGGTGACGATCTCGAGCAAGCTGGTACGGCTGCCGCAGCCGACATTGTACGACTTGCCGGCGACGGCGCGGGCCTCCGCCCGCGCGGCGAGGAGGTTCGCCGAGACCACGTTGTCGATGTAGGTGAAGTCGCGCGTCTGGGTGCCGTCGCCGTGGATGCGCAGTGGCTTGCCGCCCTGGCCCCAGAGGATGAACTTGGGGATCACCGCCGCGTACTCGCTCTTGGGGTCCTGGCGCGGCCCGAACACGTTGAAGTAGCGAAGGCCCACCGTCTCCACCCCGAAGAGCCTGGTCCACACCGAAGCGTAGAGCTCGCCGGCGACCTTCGTGGCCGCGTAGGGGGAGATCGGCGCGGTGGGCTGGTCTTCCCGTTTGGGAAGGTCCGGCCGCTCGCCGTACACCGACGAGGACGAGGCGTACACCACGCGCGGCTTCTTCTTCTGCTTCGCCGCGGCCACCAGGAGATGCAGCACCCCCGTCACGTTGGAGGAGTTGGCGCCGAGTGGATCCTCCACCGAGCGCGGCACCGACCGCAGCGCGGCCTGGTGGAAGACCACGGAGGCACCGCGTACCGCCTTCTGCACCGCCTTGAGGCTCGCCAGCTCGCCGCGCTGCACCTCCAGGCGCGCCCCCTTGCCCGCGAAGGCGAGGTTGGCCCGGCTGCCGGTGGAGAAGTTGTCGAAGACGCGCACGCGGTAGCCCTCGGCGAGCAGGCGCTCGACGAGATGCGAGCCGATGAAGCCCGCTCCACCGGTGACGAGCGCGAGAGGTGGTGTGGCCATGGGGTGCGCGACGGCCCTCATTATGGGTGGCCCCCGCGCGGCTTGTCAATCTTGGGGGCCCGGAAAAGGTGTTGACAGGGTGAGGGTTGGCTGGCACTATCCTCCCGTGATCAGCCGGCTTCTCGGCCTCCTACTTATGTAGCGGCAAGCGCGCTTCCCGCGCTTGCCGTCAGCCTCCTGCGCCTGTGCCGCCAGGAGGTTTTTTGTTTTTCTAGAGCCCATAGCGCCCAGTGAGGAGATGGACATGCCGCCACGACCAGCGACGCCGAAGACGATGCCGTTCGATAAGTACCGGCCGTTCGTGCCGCTCGAGCTGCGCGACCGCACCTGGCCGGACAAGAAGCTTGTCAAGGCGCCGCGCTGGTGCTCGGTGGACCTGCGGGACGGCAACCAGGCCCTCATCGACCCCATGGACCCCGAGCGCAAGCGGCGCATGTTCGAGACCGTGGTGAAGATGGGCTTCAAGGAGATCGAGGTCGGATTCCCCTCCGCCTCCCAGCCCGACTACGACTTCGTCCGCATCCTCATCGAGGAAGACCTCATCCCGGACGACGTCATGATCCAGGTGCTCGTGCAGTGTCGCCCGGAGCTGATCGAGCGGACATACGAGTGCCTCCGCGGCGCGCCCCGCGCGATCGTGCACTTCTACAACTCGACCTCGATCCTCCAGCGCCGGGTGGTGTTCGGCCTGGACAAGCCTGGCATCGTCGACATCGCCGTCAACGCCGCCAAGCTGTGCCGCAAGCTCGAGGAGACCATCCCGGACACCAAGATCTTCTACGAGTACTCCCCGGAGAGCTACACCGGCACCGAGGTGCCGTTCGCGGTGGAGATCTGCGAGGCGGTGATGGACGTCATCGAGCCCACGCCGGAGCGGAAGATCGTGCTGAACCTCCCCGCCACCGTGGAGATGTACACGCCCAACCTCTACGCCGACACCATCGAGTGGTTCCTCCGTCAGATCTCCCGGCGCGACCGCATGATCCTCTCCCTCCACCCGCACAACGACCGCGGCTGCGCGGTGGCGGCGGCCGAGCTGGGCGTGCTCGCGGGGGCCGACCGCGTGGAGGGCACGCTCTTCGGCAACGGTGAGCGCACCGGCAACGTGGACGTGATCACGCTGGCCATGAACCTCTTCATGCAGGGAATCGACCCGGGTCTCGACATCTCCGAGATCGACGCCCTCCGGCGGGTCGCCGAGTACTGCAACCGCCTTCCCGTGCACCCGCGACACCCCTACGTGGGCGACCTCGTCTACACCGCCTTCTCCGGTTCCCATCAGGACGCCATCAAGAAAGGCATGGAGGCCCTGCCCAGGGATTACGCGGTGTGGGAGGTCCCCTACCTCCCCATCGACCCCAAGCACGTGGGGCGCACCTACGAGGCGGTGATCCGCGTCAACAGCCAGTCCGGCAAGGGCGGCGTCGCCTTCATCATGAAGATGGAGCACGGCTTCGACCTCCCGCGCCGTCTACAGATCGAGTTCTCCAAGACCATCCAGGCCATCACCGAGGACAGCGGCACCGAGATCAGCCCCGCTGCCATGTGGGCGGCCTTCCAGAAGGAGTACCTGCCGAAAGCGCCCGCCTTCGCGCTGCGCGGACACGAGCTCAAGTCGGAGGACGGCGGGGACGGCACCCGCATCACCGCCGACCTCGTGGTGCGGGGTGAGGCGAAGACGGTCACGGGCGCTGGCAACGGCCCCATCGCCGCCTTCGTGGACGCGCTTCGGCGGGGGCTCGGGGTGGAGCTGGACGTGGTGGACTACGCCGAGCACGCCCTCGGCCAAGGCGCCGACGCCAGCGCGGCCGCCTATGTGGAGACCACCGGCAGCGATGGCGTCCTCCGCTGGGGCGTGGGGACGCACCCCAACATCATCACCGCGTCCCTCCGCGCGGTGCTCTCCGCTCTGGAACGTCACTCGCGATAGCCGAGTCCCCGCGGGCGCGACCAGTCTCGGCGCGCTCGCGGGGAGTTCCCGCCGTTGGTTTGACAACCTCTTGCACGGTAGCTAGTATGTTGCCCTCTTGCTCCACTGCCGCGATCACTCCGCCCCGCTGAAGAAGGAGGCTGCCATGCGCCGCGTCGCCGTCCCCGGATTCGCCTTGCTGCTCGCCCTCGTCCTGGCCGTTCCCGGCCTCGCGAGCGCGCAGACCAAGGACGACACCCTCGTCTACTCACTGCAGTCCGACGTGGATTCCTGGGATCCGCCCGCGTCGGTGCTGCGCGAGGCGATCATCCTCGGCTACCACGCGTTCGATCACCTCGCCACGCGCGACCTCAAGACGCGGCGGGTGGGCCCGAACCTCGCCACCTCCTGGCGCAACATCGACGACACCACCTGGGAGGTGAAGCTGCGGCAGGGCGTCAAGTTCCACGACGGCACGCCGTTCACCGCCAAGGACGTCAAGGCGACGTTCGATCGCGTCCTCGACCCCGCCAAGAAGATGACGGCGCGGGGCAATCACGCCAAGATCAAGGGCGTCGAGGTCGTGGACGACTTCACCGTGCGCTTCAAGACCGACGGGCCGTACCCGCTCTTCGTGGAGCGGCTCACCGCCCAGGTCATGCAGTCCGAGAAGGTCATCCGCGAGAAGGGCGATCAGTGGATGGGCGAGAATCCCATCGGCACTGGTCCCTACAAGCTCGTCAAGTGGAACCGCAAGCAGGAGCACCTCCTCGTCCGCAACGACGACTACTGGGGCAACAAGCCGCACTACAAGTACCTCCGCATCCGCATCATCCCGGAGAAGGCCACCGAGATCGCCGAGCTCCTCTCCGGCGGCGTGGATGTGATCAAGGCGGTGCCGCCCGATCAGATGGACGTCATCGAGAAGTCGGGCGGCGCCCGCACCGGCACGTCGCCCATCCTCCGCACCGCCATGCTGCAACTCGACCAGGCGGCGCGCGGCGGGCCGAACCCCTTCACGGACCGGAAGGTGCGGCAGGCGGCCAACCTCGCGGTGGACAGCGAGGGCATCATCAAGCACGTGCTGAACGGGCTCGGTGACCGCGTGGCCACCGGCATCAATCCGATGGCCTTCGGGTGGGATCCGAACCTCAAGCCCTACAAGCAGGATCTCGCCGCGGCCAAGAAGCTCCTCGCCGAGGCCGGGTACCCGAACGGCGTCGACATCGTGTTCCACGAGGGCCCGCCCATCGTCGAGCCCGCCATCCAGCAGACCAACGATGCCATCGTGGCGGACATGGCCAAGGCCGGCTTCCGCGTGAAGCGCGTGTACATCGGCGACAACACCGTGCTGGTGGCCCGCGTGAAGGATGGCAAGGGTGGGCACATGTTCAACTGGTCCTGGGGCTACTACTCGGTCTTCGACGCGGACGCCATTCTCTACGACGTGTTCAAGTGCGGCGAGTCCTACAGCTACTACTGCAACAAGGAGCTGGACGACCTTATTGCCACGGGCCGCTCCACGCTCGACGCCAAGAAGCGCAGCGAGATCTACGTGAAGGCCCAGAAGCTCCTCTACGACGACGCCGCCTATCTCTACAAGTGGGGGCTGCGCGGCGTGTGGGGCATCAGCAACCGCGTGGACTACAGGCCCCCGCCGACGAGGTCGACCGGCTCTTCCTCGTGACCCCGCGGAAGAAGTAGACCAGGCTTGCCGTCCGGCGCCCAGTGACGCCGCTTCCGGCCGCCCGCCCTCACCCACGAGGGGGCGGGGCGGCCGGGGGTGAGCCGGCGCCGTCCGGTCGCAGATGCAACGATATCGCCCGTCAGGTCGTCCAGCTGGCCGTGGTCATCATCGGTATCTCCATGCTGTCCTTCGCGCATCCTCCACGTCATTGGCGACCCCGTGCCGCTCCTCCTCCCCAGAACGCGGGCAAGGAGGAGTTCGAGCGCTACCGTCAACTGCTGGGCCTCGACCGGCCGCTCTACGTCCAGTACTGGAAGTTCGCAAGCCGGGCCATGCAGGGCGACTTCGGCCGCTCCTGGTACGCCGACACCCCCGCCTTCAGACTCGTGATCGAGCGCATGCCCCCCACCATCTACCTCACCTTCGCAGGCCTCGGAGTGGCTCTGCTCATCTCCATCCCCCTGGGCATCCTCGCCGCGCTCCGCCGCCACTCGTTCGTGGACACCCTCTGCACGGTGGTCGCCGTGGCGGGCCAGGCCATGCCGCTCTTCTGGCTCGGCATCATGCTCATCATCATCTTCGCGGTACGGCTCAAGCTCCTCCCCGCCTCCGGGTACGGCACCTGGCAGCACTTCCTCATGCCGTCGCTTCTGCCTGGGCGCCTTCCTGCGCCCGATCACCATGCGCCTGGTCCGCTCCGGCATGATCGAGGTCATGAGCATGGACTACATCAAGACGGCGCGGCCAAGGGCATGGCGGAGCGCCGGGTCGTGTGGCAAGCACGCCTTCCGCAACGCCTGCATCCCGGTCATCACCGTGCTGGGGCTCCAGTTCGGTCAGCTCCTGGGCGGCGCCATCATCACCGAGACCGTTTTCGCCTGGCCGGGCGTGGCGACCCTCACCGTGGACTCCATCCGCAACCAGGACTTCCCCGTGGTGCAGTGCGCGGTGGTCCTGCTCGCCCTGATCATCGTCGTGATGAACCTCGATCGTGGACATGGTCGTGGGCTTCATCGACCCACGCATCCGGGCGGGCGCATGACGGTGGCGGCGCGCCGCCGACGTCGCCCTCGACGCGACTCGCCCCGGCGGCCCCGGCCGAGCGCGGCAGCCCGCTTCTCCGGCGGCTCGCGCGCCTTCAATGGGGGGTTGCCGCCGCCATCGTGCTGCTCGCTCATCGTGCTCAGCGCCGTGCTGGCGCCGTGGATCTCGCCCCATGACCCGCTCGCGGTGGACATCCGCCACCGCCTGGCTCCGCCGGCGTGGATGGCGGGGGGAAAGCCCGATCACCGGCTCGGCACCGATCAGGTCGGGCGCGACCTGCTCTCACGCGTCATCTACGGCGGCCGCATCTCCCTCATCGTCGGGGTGTCGGCGGTGATCCTCTCCGCCAGCATCGGCGTCCTGGCTGGGGCTCGCCGCGGGCTACTTCGGCGGCGAGCTCGACTGGACCATCATGACGGTGATCAACATCATGCTGACCTTTCCGTTCGTGCTCCTCGCCCTCGCGGTGATCGCGGTGCTCGGCCCCAGCCTGCCCAACATGATCGCGGTGCTCGGGGTCGCCGGCTGGCCCATCTACGCACGGGTCTTCGCGGGCCGAGACGCATGGCCCTCCGCGAGCGCGAGTTCGTGGACCGCCGGGCGCGCGCTGGGCATGAGCCACGCGCGCCTCATCTTCCGCCAGATCCTGCCGAACCTGGTCTCGGCCGGTCGTGGTCATCGCCACCCTCCAGGTCGCGCAGGTGATCGTCCTGGAGTCGTTCCTGTCCTTCCTGGGCCTCGGCGTGCAGCCGCCGATCCCGGCCTGGGGCAACATGCTCGGCGAGGGGCGCGTCTACATGCTCAACTCGTGGTGGATCGCCGCGTTTCCCGGCGCGGCCATCTTCGTGACCACGCTGGTGATCAACCTCATGGGCAACGCGCTGCGCGACTGGCTCGACCCCCGCCTGAAGCTCTGACGGGGACCCGATGAAGCTCTTCCTCGCCATGCTGTCCCACGAGACCAATACCTTCAGCAACGTCCCCACCGACCGCCGTCAGTTCGAAGCGCGCGATCTGAGCTACGGCGGCGAGATCGTCGAGGCCTATCGCGGCACCGGCACCTGTCTGGGCGGCATGATCGGGGCGGCCGAGCGCCTCGGCATGCGCTGCTGCCCTCGGTGGCGGCCACCGCCTCGCCGGCCGGTCTCGTCACCCGCGACATCTACCGCACGTCAAGCAACGCATGCTGACCGACCTCAAGGCCGGGGCCGGCTGGACGGCGTGCTCCTCGATCTGCACGGCGCGATGGTCCCGCGAGGGCGTGGACGACGGCGAGGGCGACATCATCGCAGCGCGTGCGCCAGGCGGTGGGGCCCGACGGTGCCCATCGCGGTCACGCTCGACTTTCACGGCAACCTCGGCCGGGACATGATCGCGGGGGCCGACCTGCTGCACGGCTACAAGACCTACCCGCACGTGGACATGGCCGAGCGCGGCGTGGAGGCGGCCGAGCGGCTCGCCCAGGTGATCGCGGGGCGCCTCAAGCCGACCGCGGCGTGGCGCAAGCCGCCGCTCATGCCGCCGCTCGGCCGCCAGGGCACCGCGCGCGGGCCGATGCGGCGGCTCTACGATTTGGCCGACGAGATGGAGCGAGACCCGAAGGTCATCTCGATCTCGCTCTTCGCGGGCTTCCCCTCGCGGACATCCCCGACGCGGGTCTCGGCGTCTACGTGGTGACGGACGATGACAAGGCCCTCGCGGAGCGGCTCGCCGACCGGCTCGCGCGCGTGGCCTGGGAGCACCGCCACGAGTTCATCCACACCGCCCTGCCGGTGAAGGACGCGGTGGCCCAGGCCCTCGCCGCCGAGGGCCGGCCCATCGTGCTCGCCGACATGGCCGACAACACGGGCGGCGGCGCGGCGGGCGACGGCACCGAGATCCTGCGCGAGCTGCTGCGGGTGGGCGCGCGGAGCGCGACGGTCGCGTGCATCTGGGACGCCGCGGCGGTGCAGGCGTGCGTGAAGGCGGGGGTCGGCGCGTCGGTGACGCTCGACGTGGGCGGCAAGGTGGACGACCGGCACGGCGCGCCGGTGCGCGTGACCGGCACCGTGCGCACGCTCTCCGACGGCCGCTTCATCCACCGCGGGCCGATGATGAACGGCCTGCCGGGCCGGCTCGGGGTCACCGCGGTACTGGACGTCAACGACGTAAAGGTGATACTCATCTCCTACCGCTGGCAGACCCTCGACCCGGAGATGATCCGGTTCGTCGGCATCGACCCCCTCAGGGAGAAAATCCTGGTCGTGAAATCCACCATTCACTACCGCGCGGCCTTCGAGCCGATCGCCAAGGAGATCATCGAGGTCGACGCGCCGGGGTTGTCGTCATCCAACCTCGCGCGTTTCGAGTATCGGCGCGTCCGGCGCCCCATCTTCCCGCTCGATCCCGACACCGTGTACGAGCCGGAGTAGAAGGAGGCCCTCGCATGTCGTTCAGCGGCTTCACGTCGTCCGACTTCAAGGTGTTCGAGATTCCCGGCTTCGAGCCCCGCATGGCCGCGATCAAGGGTCGCGTCCGCCCCAAGCTGGAGGCGGTGGGACGGGAGCTGCTGCCCGACGTGGCGCGCATCGGCGGCGCGCCCGCCTTCGCCCACGTGGCCAAGCACGCGCGCCGGACCGTGAACGCGCCCGACGACACCTGGGTGGCCTTCGCGCTCGACAAGCGCGGCTACAAGAAGCACTGCCATTTCAAGGTCGCGCTCTCGCGCACCGGGGTGCGCTTCCTGTTCGAGGCCGGCCCGGAGCACGCGCAGAAGAAGCGCTGGCTCGCGGCCTGGAAGCGCCACACGCGGCAGCTCGTCCCGGTGCTCCGCCGGGCCGAGGGGCTCGGCTGGTTCAAGGACGAGCACGACGACGCCCCGTCCGCGATCCTCACCGACCTGCCCGCCGACGCGTGGCGCGGCTCGGCGACGAACTCCTGCGCACGCACGACGGCCAGTTCGTCCTCGGCCGCTGCGTCCCCGCGGAGGAGGCCACGAAGTGGAAGCCCCGCGAGTACGCGCGGGCCGCCCGTCAGACTTTTCATCTGCTCGCGCCGCTGTATCGACTGAAGTGAGGCGGCGGGGAGGGCAGATACCGTCTACTTCCTCAGGCTCTTTCATATGCGGGGGCCCAGAAATGGCCCCCGCACTCCCCCAATTGCGGACACTCGTTTCGACCCCGCGGACATTCGTTCGATCCCGTGACCATCTCGGCCGCCGCGATCTTCGACATGGATGGGGTGCTGATCGACAGCGGGGCGCACCATCGGCAGGCGTGGCGCGCGCTACTGGCCGAGCTGGGCGCCGAGCCCGCGCATCCCGAGCACTGGCGACTGACCATCGGCCGCCCCAGCGAGGAGGCCATCCCGCTGCTCCTCGGGCGTCGCATGAGCGGCGCGGAGGCGCGACGCCTGGCGCGGCGCAAGCGCGACCTCTACCAGGCGCAGATCGCAGATCGGACTCGCGCCGGTGCCCGGGGTGCCCGACGTTCCTCGCGCGCTGGCGCGCCGGCGGTCCCGCGCGCCGTCGGCACCTCCGCCTCGCGCTGGGACGCCGAGCGCCTCCTCGACGATCGGGGCTCCTGCGCTACTTCGACGTGGTGGTGACCTCCGACGACGTCATGCTGGGCAAGCCCGATCCGGAGGTGTGGACGCAGGCGGCCCGCCGGCTCCGCGCCGCGCCGACGACCTGCGTGGTGTTCGAGGACGCGCTGGTCGGCGTGCAGGCCGCGCGGGCGGCGGGCATGCGGGTGATCGGGGTCACCACCGCGCTATACCGAGGCGGAGATGGTCGCGGCCGGCGTCGATCGCTACGACCATTCCGACTTCCAGGGACTCGAGGAACCCGTAGGAGCCTAGCGCGCCCGCGCCCGCGGTGAGCACGGCCGGCTTCTGGGACGGCCTCTACGCGGCCTCCCCAGGACGGCTGGCGATCTCGGGGAAAGCCGATGGACGCCTCGCGCGCCGCCACCACTAGCTCGTCTTGCGAGGCGGAACGTTCGGCGGGATGAGGCGCTCGCTGTTGCGGTTCAGGGTGTGACGGGCCCACGAGGATGCCGCGCTTGCTCACGTCATCGGTACGAGTCGCCGCGCGGGCCCTCCAGGACAGGCGCGAGGACCAGGGTCATGCCAACCCCGAGGAACCCCAGGTACGGAAGGGGGTGCAGGCGGGAGACGCCGACCTTGTCCACGAGCGAGTAGGCCGCGATGGTGAGGCCGGTGAGGACGGCCCAGCCGGTGCCGCGGGCGAGACGGCGCGCGGTCCCCCTCGCCCTGCTCTCTCCCCCGGAAGCGGCGTGGTTGATTTTTCGCGGCTGATGGCGGCGTCCGCGACGAGGCGCGCCGGCCGGCGGCGCCCGACGGGGTGGACGTCGTGGAGCAAGACGGCGCGCTCCGGGAACCGCGACGGGAGCCGCGGGGGTGGGAGTACACGTGCTTCTGCGCCATCGATCCCGGTCGGCGGGAGGAGTACATGGTGAGCGTGCTCCACGCCGATCCTGCGGCCGGGCGGGCTCCTGCTCGCCTGCTTCTACCCGCTCCGCGAGGGCGCGGACGGCCCGCCGTTCCCCGTCTCCCGGGGCGACATCGACCGGGCCCCTGGCGGGCCGCTTCACGGTGGAGCGGGCCGGGCCGCCGGGCCGCTCCGCCGACCGCCGCCGGGATCTCGAATGGCTCGTCGCGGCGCGTCGGTCCTGATCGCGTTCGTTGACCGGCCCGTGCGCGGGCGTGCTAGGGTTGGCGCACTTTTCTCTCGCCGTCCAAGAACTTAAGCCTTAATGAGGAGGCGGCCATGAAGTCTCCCCGCATCTTGTCTCGCATCCCTCGGGCCCGACCGCGCTCGCCGCGATCGCGCTGCTCGCCGTCTCGGCCGCTGCCAGCGGCGGCCCAGGGCCAGACCATCAAGATCGGCATGCTCTACGATCACACCGGCCCCTTCTCGGCCGCCGGCTCGCTGAACTGCTGGCGCGGGGCCAAGATGATGATCGACTACATCAACGAGAAGGGCGGCGTGCTCGGCAAGTACAAGATCGTGCAGGTCGACGGCGACAGCCAGTCCAAGGCCGAGGTCGCGATCAACGAAGCCGAGCGGCTGCTCAACGTCGAGAAGGTGGACATCCTGGCCGGCGTCTACTCGAGCGCCCACGCGGTGCCGCTCGCCGAGAAGGTGGACAAGCAGAAGCAGTTCCTCTGGATCACCACCGCCATCGCGGACACGGTGCTTGAAGGCCGGAACCTCCAGTACACCTTCCGGCCCCAGCCCAACGGCAGCCTCTTCGGCGAGCAGCTGCGTCGACTACGTCGCCGACTACGCGCAGGAGCAAGCTGAAGAAGCCGGCCAAGGACCTCCGCATCGCCATCATCTACGAGGACGGCGCCTACGGCGCCGGAGTGGCCGCGGCCAACGAGTCCGAGGGCAAGGAGCTCGGGCATGCAGTCGTGCTGAAGGAAGGCTACTCCGCGCAAGCCGCCGACCTCTCCTCGCTCGTGACCAAGCTCCGCGCGGCGCGGCCCGACGTGCTCTTCCACACCGGCTACAACCCGGACATCAACCTGTTCCTCCGCCAGGCCAAGGAGCAGGGCCTGCGCGTGAGGGCCTACATCGGGCACGGCGCCGGCCACAGCCAGCTCGACAAGCTGAAGGAGGCCTTCGGCAACGAGGTGGAGGGCTTCCACACCGTCGACCCGCCCGCCTCCCAGCTCATCGACGCCAAGAAGCTCAAGCCGGGCGTGGCCGACCTGACCGCAGGAGATGGTCAAGCGCTACAAGGCCTTCTTCGAGCCGAACATCCCGGTCAACGCCATCGCGCCGCACGTCTCGATGGGCTTCAACAACATGTGGATCCTGCTCAACGACGTGCTGCCGCGGGCCATCCAGAAGCACGGCGGCTTCAACGCCGAAGCGCTCGCCAAGGCCGCCCGCGAGACCGACATCCCCGAGGGCGGCACCATGCAGGGATACGGCGTGAAGTTCCTACCGCGAGGGCCACCGATGCGCGGGCCAGAACGAGCGCGCCATCGCCGCGGTGTACCAGGTCATCGAGGGCAAGTTCCGCCACGTCTGGCCCAAGGTCGTCGCCACGCGCGCAGCCCGTCCTGCCTGCCGACCTCGTCGCCATTTGCCGCGCGCTGAGCGAGCCCGATCGCCACGCCCCGGGGCCGTTCGCCCGCGCGCGCGGGCCGACTCCGCGCGTGCTGACGATCAGCCGGCTCACCAAGCAGTTCGGGGGCTTCACCGCGCTCAACGCCGTCTCCTTCGAGGTGAGCGAGGGCGAGATCCTCGGCCTCATCGGGCCGAACGGCTCCGGCAAGACCACCTGCTTCAACTGCATCTCCGGCGCGCTGGCCCCGACGCCGGGCACCATCCGCTTCAAGGACCACGAGATCGCCGGGCTGACGCCCGACGCGGTCTGCCACCGCGGCATCGCCCGCACCTTCCAGATCCCCCGCCCCTTCCGCAAGCTCTCCATCCTCGAGAACGTGGCGGTGGCCGCCCACTTCGGCGCGGGCGCACCACGCGAGCGGAGGCGCGCCGTCAGGCGCGGAGATCCTGACCCTGGTCGGCCTGCCCACCGATCCGGAGGCCGCCACCCGACGCTCGGCGCGGGCGGCCTCAAGAAGCTCGAGCTGGCGCGCGCGCTCGCCACCGGGCCCACCCTGCTGCTCGCCGACGAGAGCCTGGGCGGGCTCGATCCCGCCGAGATGAGGAGCGCCGCCGAGATGCTCCGGCGCATCCGCGGCGAGCTCGGCATCACCATCGTGTGGGTCGAGCACATCATGGCCACCCTGATGCGGGTGGTGGATCGCCTGGTCGTCCTCGACCATGGCGAGAAGATCGCGGAGGGGCGCCGCGCGAGGTGGCGGAGGACCCGAGGTGATCGAGGCGTACCTGGGCGAGAAGGTGGCGCCTCCTGATGCTCGAGCTCGCCGCAGGTCACCGCGGGCTACGGCCACTTCACCGCGCTCTGGGACGTGAGCCTGCGCGTGGACCAGGGCGAGGCGGTGGCGGTGGTGGGCCCGAACGGCGCGGGCAAGACCACCCTGATGCGCGCCATCTCCGGCCTGATCGCGCCGCGCGCGGGCGCCTCATCTTCGAGGGCGCCGCGCTCGCCGGCAAGCCCGCCCACGACATCGTGGCCCACGGCATCGCCCACGTGCCGGAGGGGCGCCGGCTCTTTCCCGCGCTCACGGTGGCCGAGAACCTCAAGATGGGCGCCTTCCTGCCCGCCGCGCGCGCCCACTTCCACGAGAGCCTCGAGCGCGTCTACACGCTCTTCCCGGTCCTGGCCGAGCGGCGCGCTCAGCGGGCGGGCAGCCTGTCGGGCGGCGAGCAGCAGATGCTCGCGGTCGGCCGCGCGCTCATGTCGCGGCCCAAGCTGATCCTGCTCGACGAGCCGTCGATGGGCCTGGCCCCGGTCATGGTGCTGCGCCTGTTCGACCTGATCCGACGCGTGCGCGAGGAGGGCTACACGATCCTGGTCGTCGAGCAGAACGTGCGGCAGGTGCTCAAGCTGGTGGACCGCGCCTATCTCCTGGAAGTGGGCCGCATCAAGATGGAAGGCCGCGCCGCCGAGCTGGCCGAGCAGGACTTCGTGCGCCAAGCCTACGTGGGCTGCTGATCGATCCCATCTTCATCGCTCGAGGCGGCGGTGAACGGCATCCTGCTCGGCGGCATCCTCGCGCTCCTCGCCCTCGGCCTCAACCTGATCTTCGGCGTCATCGACATCGTGTGGATCGCCTACGTCGATCTCGTCATGCTCTGCATGTACGCCGTGTACTTCCTGGTGCAGGTCTACGGCTGGCCGCTGTGGGTGGCCGGGCTGGTCGCGTCGGCCTCGGCGCGGTCCTGGGCGTCGTCGTGCACCTCCTGATCATCACGCCCATCCTCGAGCCCGCCCGTCAACCAGCTCCTCGCCACCGGCGGGCTGCTGTTCTTCATCCAGTCCTTCGCCACCTTCCTCTGGACCACCGACCACAGCGCGTCCGCCTGAGCCTGCCCATCCATGAGGTGGCCGGCATCTTCCTCCCGCTCGGGCGCTGATCCCTTTCGCCATCTCCATCCTGGCCATGGTGGCGCTCTACCTGTTCCTCACCCGCACCTACATCGGCACCGCGATCCGCGCCGTCTCCCAGGACCGCGACGCCATGCGCGCTCATGGGCGCCGACCCGCAGCGGGTGTACATCGTCACCTCGGCGGTGGGCGGCGCTCATGGCGGGGCTCGCGGGGCGCTGCTCATCTTCCAGTACTCGGTGCACCCGTTCTTCGGCGGGCATTCGGGCCGCTCACGTTCATGATCTGCGTGCTCGGCGGGCTCGGCAACATGGTGGGCGCGTTCGTCGCCTCCTTCGTCATGAGCGAGATCATCTCCATCGCCGGGGTGCTCTGGTCCACCGAGATGGGCTACGTGATCGCCTTCGTGGTCTTCATCGTGATGATGTTCGCCCGTCCGGGCGGCATCCTGGCGAAGCGCCGTGACCCCGGGGCGCGTCGTCGGGGGCCTCTTCCTCGCCGTCTCGTGGCGGGGCCCGTTCTGCCCCTGGGCGGCACGCACGAGTACATCTTGCACGTGATGATCCAGATCTTCATCTGGTCGTTCATCGGCGGCGCGTGGTCGCTCATGGGCCGCTTCGGCCTCGTCTCGCTCGGCCACGGCGCGTTCCTCGGCGCTCGGCGCCTACACGACCACGCTGCTGTGGAACTTCTACGGGCTTACGCCGTGGCTGGGGGCGTGGTCGCCGTCCTGCTCACCGGCGGCTCGCGCTCGTCGTCGCCTACCCCTGCTCGCGCTTCCAGGTGGTCGGCCACTACTTCGGCCTCGTCACCCTCGCGGTGGGCGAGGTGATCCGCCTGCTCATCATCGCCGAGCGCGACTGGACGGGCGGCTCGCTCGGGGTATCCGTCAAGCCGGCGGGCGGCGACAGCGTCTGGGCCATCCAGTTCGCCGACAAGCGCGTCTTCTACTATGGCGCGCTCGGGCTGTGGCTGGCCGGCCTCTGGGTGTGGTGGCGGGTCGACCGCAGCATGGCCCGCTCGGCCATGGAGGCGATCGGCGAGGACGAGACGGCGGCCGCCTCCGTGGGCATCCGTGTGACGCGCTTCAAGATGGCGATCACCGTGCTGTCGGCCGCGCTCACCGCGCTGGGCGGCGTCGCCTACGCGCAGTACATCGCCTACGTGAACCCGGACACGCTGTCCGGCATCGGGGTGTCGCTGCGCATCGTCTTCGCGGTGGTACTCGGCGGGATGTACTCCCTGCTCGGGCCCACCGTGGGCACCGCGCTGACCATCGCGCTGGGCGAGTACCTGCGCATCGTGCTTCGGCCTCAAGTTCATCGGCATGGCGGAGACGATCTACGGCCTCCTGCTCATCATCTTCATCATCTTCCTGCCCTCCGGCATCTACGGCGCCTCCGCGATGCCCTCCGCCGCCGCGCCGCCGGCGCGCCCGGTCCGCCGCTGCAGCCTGGCCCGCGGGCTTCCCCCAGGAGTCGCCCATGGCGCGGTGGAGCGTGTTTCCCGATGACGTGGAACCCCCGAGGCCGCGCCCAAGCTCGCCGCGCAGGTCGAGCGCGACGGCGGCGCGACTCGCCGTGTACCGCGAGCCCGTGGGCGACCACTGGCAGATCTTCTGCCTGCTTCCGCGGCCAGGGTCGAGGCCAGCCCGTACCAGCGCGATCTCTCCCCACCCACGTGAAGCGCCTGACGAGTGCGTGAAGAAGATCGACCGCTTCGTGGATCCCATCGTGGTCATGTCACCCGAGCCCGGCCTCTACTGGACGCCGAATGGAAATCACCGGCGAAGCGTGCTCGATAAGCTCAAGGCCGAGGTGGTGCCGGCCATCGTGGTCGCGGACCCGGAGTGGCCTTCCAGGTCCTCGCGCTGAACACCGAGAAAGCCCACAACCTCAAGGAGAAGTCCCTCGAGGTGATCCGCATGTACCGGGCCTCGTCGAGGAACAGCCCGACCCCGGGAGGAGGCTACGCCTTCCAGTTCGAGGCGGCCCACTTCATCACGCTGGGCCTCCTCTACGAGGGAACAAGCGCTTCTCGGGCGGCGCCTTCGCGCCGATCCTGCGGCGCGTGGACAAGTTCTCAAGTCGCCCTTCCCGAAGCGCTCGGCGACCGCGAGGAGCGGGCCGCCCTGGTGCGGAGGCCGACGAGGTGCTCGGCAAGGTCGTGGCCAAGATCAAGAAGCGGGGGATCAACCACCCCTACGTGAAGAACTACGTCCTCGCCCGGACGACGCCGCTCACGCGGCCGCGGAAGACCCTGCCCTCCTTCGACCAGACTTCCAGAAGCTCGGGACAACCTCGAGGAGTTCGACGTTCCAAGGTCCGCTACGACGACGTCCAGCGGTCGGCATCATGGCCGCGCCGGCGGCGGGCTAGCGATGGCGGTGCCCAAGCTCTCCGACGAGCACGTGCAGTCACGGCTGCGCGCTGCCGCCTGGTCTCTCCGAGCGGGAAAGCTTCATCGCGAGTACACCTTCCCGGACTTCGTGGCCGCGTTCGGCTTCATGACTGCGGTCGCCCACGCCGCCGAGGCCCTGGAGCACCATCCCGAGTGGTTCAACGTCTGGAATCGCGTCACCGTGGACCTCAACACCCACGACGCGGGCGGGCTCACGGAGCTGGACTTCTCCCTGGCCGCCGCATGGACGCGCTCGCCGTCGCCCCGCCCGTCCGGCGGCTCCCCGACCTCCCAGCGCCTGACCGTGCGCGGGCGCGTCGTCGTCGTCACCGGCGGCACCGGGGCCCTCGGCGAGTCCATCTGCCTCACCTTCCTGAGCGCCGGCGCGACCGTCTGCGCGCCGTACGTGGTGGAGGAGGAGCAGGTCGCCCTGCGGGGGCGCGTGGGGTCCGCCGACGCCGGGCGCCTGGAGATGGCCCCCTGCGACGTCACCGACGAGGCGGCGGTGGCCGCCTACGCCGCCCAGATCCTCGGGCGCCACCGGCGCATCGACGTGCTCGTCAACGCGGTGGGGGGGTTCGCGGGAGGCGATCTCGCCTCCACGCCGCTCGCCGAGTGGAACCGGATGATGACGCTCAATCTCAGCACCGCGGTCGTGGCCTGCCGTGCGGTGCTGCCGCCATGACGGAGGCGCGCTGGGGGCGCATCGTCAACGTCGCCTCGCGCGCGGTGGTGCCGCCCCAGGGCGGGTTGATCGCCTACACGGTGTCGAAGGCCTCGGTGATCACGCTCACCCAGGCGCTGGCCCAGGAGGTGCGCTCACACGGGATCACCGTGAACGCGGTGCTGCCCAGCACCATGGACACTCCTGCGAACCGGCGCGCGATGCCCGACGCCGACCGTTCCGGATGGGTGAGCACCGAGGCGGTGGCTCGCGTCATCGCCTTCCTCGCGTCGGAGGACGCGGCGGCGGTTTCCGGCGTGGCGGTGCCAGTATGAGCGCGGTATAATCCTCGCCGTGACCGCGCCGCCCGCCTCCTCGCCGTCGCCCTCGTCCTCGCGCTGGGCGCCGGGTGTGCGTCCCAGCAGGTCGCCGCGCCCGCGCCCGCCCCCGCTCGGCCCGCCACTGCTGCCGCGACCGGTGAGCTCGCGCCGCCCACCCGGCAGGTGCTGCCGAACGGCATGCGGCTGATCTACCAGGATCACCGCGCCTCCGACATCGTCGCCGTCTACCTGTGGGTCGGCGTCGGCGTGCGCTACGAGAAGCCGGACGAGCTGGGCTACGCCCACTTCCAGGAGCACATGCTCTTCAAGGGCACCGACAAGTGGGGGCCGGGCTACATCGATCGTGCCGTCGAGGGGGTGGGGGGGCGCTCCAACGCCGTCACCTCGTTCGACTACACCACGTTCTACATCGTGGTCCCGCGCGAGGCCACCGACACCGCCATCGAGCTGCTGCACGACATGGCCTTCCGTTCCGCCTTCGATCCCGCCGAGATCGGCCGGGAGCGCGAGGTGATCTTCGAGGAGTCCCGCATCGAGTCGGATAACCCCCGCACCGCCATCGTTCGCCAGCTCTACGGCATGGTGTTCGAGGGTCATCCCTACGGCCGCCCCGTGCTGGGCATCCCCGAGACCATGAACAAGGCCGACCGCGACAAGCTCCGCGCCTTCAACCAGCACTACTACACACCCGAGAACATGTCGGTGGTGGTGGTGGGCCCGGTGGACCAGAACGCGGTGCGCGCGACGGTGGATCGTACCTTCGGCCGCATGCCGCGCCGGGGCTACGTGGCCGCGCCCGTTCCCGCCCCCCGCCCCATCACCAGCGTGATGCGGAGAGACGTGGAGCGGCCCGAGCAGCAGGCGCTCCTCGCGCTCGGCTGGCCGGCGCCGCGATCCGACGATCCCGACGGCTTCGCCATCGACCTCCTCGCCTCGATCCTCGCCGGCACCGAGTCGAGCCGCCTCGCCCGCCGCCTCCGCGACGAGGAGCGCCTCGTCACCGGCGTCACCATGAGCTACGCCGCCCTGGTGGCGGGGGGCATCGTCTCGCTGCGGGCGGAGCTCGAGGCCAAGGATCTCGCGCGGGCGGAGCAGATCATTCTCGAGGAGATCGCGAAGATCCAGGAGAGCGGGCCCACCGAGGAGGAGCGCGTGCTCGCGGTGACCAAGTTCGAATCCGAGCACGCCTTCTCGGTGGAGACCTCCGAGGGCCTCGCCAACGCTTACGGCATCGCCGAGACGACCTGGACCCTGGAGGAGGAGCTCCGCTACGTGGACCGGCTCCGCCAGGTCACCCGCGACCAGATCCGCGACGTCGCCCGGCGCTTCCTCTCGCACACCGCGTACGCGCGGCTGGCCTTCCTGCCGCGAAAGGGTCAGTAGCCGGTGCGCCGCCGCGCCTTCCTCGCCACGACGCTGGGTGGGCTCACCGCCTGGGGCGCCGCGCCGTCCTCCGCGCGCGCGCAGGCGCCCGCGCCAGCGCGGGCGGTGGTTCGCACCCGGCTTCCCAACGGCTTCACCCTCCTCGTGCGCGAGAACCCGACCGCGCCGGTGGTGGCAATGTCCCTCCTCACCCGCATGGGGACCCGGTGGGAGACGCCGGCCGAGGCGGGCATCTCCAACCTCCTCCAGCTCATGGTGGTGCGCGGCACCCAGCGGCTCGACGGCGGGCAGATCGTCGAGGCCGCCGACCGCATGGGCGGCAGCATCGACGCCTACGGCGACGTGGACAACGCCGAGATCCCCGCCACCGCGCTCTCGCGCCACGCCGCCGAGATGCTGGACCTCGTCGCCGACATCGCGCTCACCCCGACGATCCCGACGGGCACCACCGGCGCCGTGCGCGACTTCATCCTCAACCAGATCCGCAATCGCCGCGACAAGCCCTACGACGTGGCCCTGGACACGCTGCTCGCCCGGCTCTACGGGACCAACGGCTACGCCTGGAGCCCCACCGGGCGGCGGGAGAGCGTCGAGCGGATGGACCGAGAGGCTCTCATCGGGCAGTACCGGCGCTTCTACCTGCCGGGCGAGATGTTCCTCGCGGTGAGCGGCCAGGTGCGCGCAGCCGAGGTGCTGGCCCAGGTGGAGAAGCGCTTCGGCGCGAGCCCCGCGGGGCCGCGGCCGCCGCTGAGCCCCGCGCCCCTGCCACCGATGGCCGCCTCCCTCGAGGTGCTAGAGGTGCCGGGCGCGCAGGCACAGATTCTCGCCGGGGGGCACGCGCCCAGGATGACCGAGCCCGATCACGCCGCGGTGAAGGTTTTGGGCGCCATCCTCGGTGGCGGGCTCGCCGCCCGCTTCTTCTCGGAGCTGCGCGACAAGCAGGGGCTCGCCTACACCACCGGCCTGATCTATCCCACCCGCGTGGACCGCGCCTACGTCCTCGCCCAGCTGGGGACGGCGCCGGAGAACGTGGAGCGCGCCGAGGCCGCCCTGCGCGAGCAGCTCACGCGCATCCAGCGCGAGCCCGCCTCCGCGGAGGAGATCCGCGTGGCCAAGGCCTATATCCTCGGCAACCTCGCCATGGATCGCCGCACCAACGCGCGCCAGGCCTGGTATCTCGCCGCCTACGAGGCGGCGGGGGTGGGCCAGGAGTTCCTCGACCGCTACAGCGCGGACGTGAAGGCAGTCACCGCCGCCGACGTGCAGCGGGTGGCCCAGCTGTACCTCGCAACCCTCCGCACCGTGATCGTCCGCCCGCCCAAGCCCTAGCCGGGCGTGTCAGCGCCCAGATCAGAAATCCGCGTAGATCTCAATCAGGTTGCCGTCAGGGTCACGGAAGAAGAGCGTGCGGTGTCGCCAGGGCTGGTCGGTCGGCGGCGAGAGGAGGGGAACTCCAGCCGCTGTCAGCTCTGCGGCACAGACGTCTACCGCTTCGTAGGGAACGCGGAACGCAAGCTGCACCGCGGCCACGCCTGCCTCAAGCGTCTGGTTCTCGACGAATCTGAAGCGGCCCGCCAAGGCCAAGGTGTTCGGGCAGATGCGATACTCGACCCAATTTGGTGACAACTCACGCACGAACTGAAATCGCAATGTGCGCCCATAAAAGACGCGCATCGCTTCCATGTCGCGCACGCGAACGACCGTGTAGTCCAGCGCTTGAATGGCGGACAGTCCTCTCAGGCTCTGGCTCTCCTCGGTCATGGCGTCCGGGCTAGTCGAGAAATTCCGGGAAGGCGCGAAGGATGCGGTCGGGCCGGACGGGGCTTCCCTCCGGCAGGCCCCGGCCGGGGCCGTCGACCCAGGCCGCGCGCAGCCCGAGCCGCTGCGGCGCCGCCACGTCCCACTCGAGGTTGTCACCCACCATCCAGGCGGCGGCCGGCGTCACCGCGAGGGCGCCGAGGACGTGCCGGTACACGGCTTCCTCCGGCTTCCCCACCCCGAACTCGCCCTCGATCACGATGACGTCGAAGTAGCCGGCGAGATCGTACCGCTCGATCTTCCGGCGCTGCTGGCGCTTGTCGCCGTTGGTGACGAGGGCGAGCTGCACGCGGCGCTCGCGCAGGCGGGCCAGCGCGTCCCGCACGCCCGGAAAGAGCTCCATCCGCTCCCAGCGGCTCGCCGCGAAGGCCTCCGCGACCCCGGCCGCGAGCCCGTCGCCGTGATGGCCGACGCCCTCCAGCGCATGCGCCACGATCTTGGTCCAGGCGCCCATCATGTCGGTGCGCTCGCGGCGGTGACGCTCGGGGTCGTCCCAGAACCATCGGCGCGAGCGGCCGAGGGCGGCGACGAGCCGCGTGGGATCGATGCCGGCGGGCCCCGCCACCGTGTGGCAAGCGCCCGCCCAGCAGTCGTCCACGCCGCCCGAGTAGTCGAGCAGCGTGTCGTCGAGGTCGATGAGGAGGGCGTTCAGCGGGAATCCCCCTCACCCCCCTCACCCTGACCCTCTCCCCCGCTGGGGGAGAGCGTAGGGTGAGGGGGAGGGGGTTCGAAGGGCGGCAATTCGGGCCGGCACACCCCCCGGAAGTTGCACCAGCGACAGATGCGCAGGTCCTCGGCGCGCTCGAAGTCGGACTCCTCGGCGAGATTCCGCGCGGGGTCGCGGAGGTACGCACGCATCGAGCGCGCGGAGAAGCGCACGTGCTCGCGCACCCGGTCGAGGCCGCTCGCATCCCACGGGTGCGTGGTCACCTTACCCTCGCGGAGATTCACCTCCAGGAGATCCACGCGCGCCGGATCCACGCCCAGCACCTCGAGCGCGTAGAGGGCATAGCCCCCGAGCTGCAACGAAGCGTCACCGCCGTTGCCGCCGGTCTTCCAGTCCACTAGCTGCAGGCGGTCAGCCGTGCTCCAGTATCCGAAGTCCGGCGCGGCGAAGACACGCGTGCCCTCGAAGTCGAAGGCGTTGATGTCCTCGATCAGCACCCAGCGCTCGGTGGGGGTCGCCTTGATGTCGACGAGGAGGGCGAGCCGGTGAAAGTTCCGCAGGCAGCGGACGACGTTGTCGCGGATGGCCTGCCACTCCGCGTCGCGCACGGGCACGTTGTACTCGTGCTCGAAGAGGCCGGTCCGCTTGGGCGTCTCGCGGTACACGCCGCGGCGCGAGCCCTTCCACTCGTCCCGCATCTGACGCACGGTGCTCTCGATCAGCGACGTTTCCGACAGCGCATAGCCGTCGCGCATGGCGAGCAGCGCGCGCTCGATGGCCTCGTGGACGAGACGGCCCGCCCACATCTGCCGCGTGCCCAGCTGCTTGAGCACGTAGAGCAGGCGCGTGCGCGGGTCGGACTCGGCGTCCCAGCCGCCCCAGGATCCGTAGTACTGGAAGAAGTAGCGACGGCGGCACTCCTGGAAGGCGTTGTCCCGGGTCCGGGACCACGAAAAGTCGTTGGTGAGATCGGCCACGGGCCCAGGATACCAGGGTCGGGGCATCGCTGTGGTACCCTCCGGCCGACGGGCCGCACAGCCCGAGGCTCGAACCCCGTCGCCACGGAGGGCTCGCCGATGTGCCAGATCGTTTCCGAGTACCGGAACCGCCGCGTTGCCTCTCCCGAGGCCCGCATGGCCGACCTGACCCGGCGGGACTTCCTTTCCCTCGCCGGCACGGCGGCCGTCGCCCTCGCCGCGGGCCCCGCCTGGGCGCAGACGGCCAAGGTCGAGGTGCACTGGCTGGGCCAGGCGGCGACCAAGCTGACCACGCTCACCGGCAAGGTCATCGTGATCGATCCGTTCATCACCAACAACCCGAAGACCCCGCCCTCAATGAAGGACCTCGACGCGCTCGGCAAGGTGGACGTGATCCTGGTGACCCACGGCCACGGCGACCACGTGGGCGACGTCGCCGAGCTCGCGAAGCGCACCGGCGCGACCGTCCTGGGCCCGGCCGGCCTCATGTCGACCCTCGTCGATCTCGGGTGGGTGACGGCGGAGAAGGCGGTGCGGTTCGGGAAGGGAGGCCGGGTGAACCCGATGGGCCCGCAGATCACCATTACCCAGGTGCGGGCGGAGCATTCCTCGGAGGTCACCGTCACCGACCCGACGACGAAGAAGTCCACCACCTATCCCGGCGGGGAGCCCTGCGGCTTCATCGTCGAGTTCGAGAACGGCTTCAAGCTCTACCACATGGGCGACACCGGCCTCTTCGGCGACATGCGGCTGATCGGCGAATACTACAAGCCCGACCTGATCATGGTCCCCATCGGCGGGCACTTCGTCATGGATCCGCGCGACGCTGCCTATGCTACGCGCGAGATGCTCAAGCCGCGCTTCGCCATTCCGTTCCACTACGGCACGTTCCCGGTGCTCAAGGGCACGCCCCAGGAGTATCAGGCCGCTCTCGGTGCCTCCACCGCGCAGGTGTTCCCCATTAGCCCAGGCGACAAGCTGACGTTCTAGTTACCCCTCATTGCCAAGGTGACCGGCAGGCGTGCCGCCCGGATCGCGGGCGGCACGCCGCCGGCGGCGCCGATGGCGAGGGCCCACAGCATCCCCTGACCGAAGAGCGCGCCCGTCACCCGGAAATCAAACGCGACCTGGGAGAAGGTGTCGAAGTTCAGCGTGGAGAGTGAGGCGCCGTCGCAGTAGAGGTACGCGAGACCACCCCCGAGGGCCCCGCCCACGAGCGCCAGGACCAGCGACTCGATGAGGACGGAAACCACGACCGGCGTGCCGCCGAACCCGATCGCGCGCAAGGTGGCGATCTCCACCTGGCGGCTGGCGATGGCTGAGTACATGCAGTTGAGGGCGCCGAACATCGCCCCCACTGCCATGAACGCGGCCACCGTGTAGCCGAGCACGTTGATCAAGGTGGACAGCACCCGCGACTGCTTGGCGTAGTATTCCGGCTCGCGGAGGACGGTGATGGACAGCCGCCGATCCCGCGCCATCGCGGTGGTCAGGGCCTCCAGGCCGGCGGCTGAGCCGTCCACGAGCCGCGCGGTGACGGACTGGAAGCCGGTGCGCCGGAACGCGGACGCGGCCACCTCGGCGTCGGCCCAGATCTCGGACTCGTGGACGTCGCCGCCGCTTGCGAAGATGCCCACGACGGTCCAGTCGCTGTCGCGGAACGCGATGCGGGAGCTGACCTCCAGCCCTTCGAACTGGCGGGCCGCCCGCCGACCCACGATCACCTCGCGCACCCCCGGCGCGAAGCGGCGGCCTTCCACGAGCGCCACCTCGTCCCGGATCGCGAAGGCGGCCGGCTGCACCCCGCGGAAGGGCACGTTGTTGGGATCGGTCTGTCCGCGGCGGGGCAGGTCCACCATGACCACGAGCTCGGCGGATGCTTGGGGCCGGCCGCTCGCGTCGCGGGCGACGGCGGGCAGGCTTGCCACGAGCTGGGTCTGATCCCGCGAGATCCCGCTCGACATCTCCGCGTCGGAGCCCGCCCGCAGCATGATCACACGATCGCCGCGCCCCGTGCTCGCGAGGGTGTGGCGGAATCCTTCCGCCATCGAGAGCACCGCCACCAGCACGCCCGCCACTCCCGCGATGCCCACGATGACCACCAGCGACGTCCCGAGGCGCTGGGGGAGGTTGCGCAGGTTCACGAGCGTGATCATCGCGATCTGATGGAGCGTGCGCATCACCGGTGCCCCGCGAGCGCGTCCACGATGCGCAGCCGGCGCGCCCGCCACGCGGGAGGCACCCCGACGGCGACGGCAAGCGCGGCGGCCACGGCGACGGCGGCCACCCACGTGCCGGGATCCACGAAGAGCGGCGGGAACCGGCCGCCCGTGGACTGGTTCAGAAAGGGCAGCATCGCGACGGCGGCGGCCATGCCCGCCCCGCCCCCGATGACGAGCAGCAGCGCGGCCTCCGCAAGGACCAAGGCGGTGACGCGCGCGTCGGAGAACCCGAGCGTCTTGAGGATGGCCAGCTCGGGGACGCGCTCCCGGATGGACTGGGCCATGGTGTTCCCGGTGAGAATGAGGATGGTGAAGAACACCGCGGCGAGGATGCGCGAGATGAGGGCCCCGATGTCCCCGATCTGCTTTGCGAAGCCAACCGCGAACTCCTTCTCGGGCTGGGTCTTGGTCTCGTCGGGGGAGTTCGCGAACACGCGGTCGATGGCGGCGGCGACGCCGCGGGCCGCCCGCGGGTCGGCCACGCGCACGATGTACCAGCCGGTGCGGCCCTTGCCGAACTGCCGCGCCTCGTCGAAGTGCGCGACGTTGATGAGCACGACGTCGGTATTCCCCTGTACCGCCGGATCCTCGGCGTCGATCGTCCCCACGAGGTCGAACTCCCAGGCCATGCTGCCGTCGGCCTTGGGATGGATCTCCGACGCGATCGGCAGCTTCTGGCCGACCTTCCAGCCGAAGCGCTCGACGAGGCGGCGGCCCGCCACCGCGCCGGTGCGTGTCTTCGCAAAGGCCTCCCGCTGCGCGGGGGCGATGTCGAACTCCGGGTACATGTCGAGATAGCGCGCGGGGTCCACCGCGAACACCGGGAAGGCGTTGCTCTCGTTCTGGTACTTGGCGCCGAACCACTCCGCGCTCGCCGCACCCACAACACCGGGCACCCCCTCGATCCGGCGCAGGTAGGATATCGGCAGCAGCTCGATGAGGGAGTAGCGCGCGGTGGTGAGCAGGCGCTTGTCGTCGGCGGAGTCCGCCCCGGACTCGAAGGCGGTGGTGACCGCCTGCAGCAGCCCGAACAGCATGAACGCCACCGTGACCGAGAGCAGGGTGAGGATGGTACGCGTCTTCTTGCGGAAGAGCCCGGCGAGCAGCAGCGGCACGTAGCGCATCGGGGATCAGTCCGCGAGGGTGCCCTTGTCCAGGTGGAGCTGGCGCTGCGCATGATCGGCGGCCTTGGGATCGTGCGTCACCATCACCACGGTGGTGCCGTGATCGCGGTTGAGCATCTGTAATAGCCCCAGCACCTCGTCGGCGGTGCCGCGATCGAGATCGCCGGTGGGTTCGTCGCACACGAGCAAGAGCGGATCGGTGACGATGGCCCGGGCGATCGCGACGCGCTGCTCCTGCCCGCCCGACAGCTCCTTGGGCTTGTGCCGCGCCCGGTCCTCGAGCCCGACCAGCGCCAGCGCGATGGTCGCCCGCGCCCGCCGCTCCGACGCGGGCAGATCGGTGAGGAGCAGCGGCAACTCCACGTTGCGCTGCGCGGTGAGCACCGGGAGGAGATTGTAGAACTGGAACACGAAGCCCACGTTGGCGGCCCGCCAGCGCGACAGCTCGCCGCTGGAGAGCTGGTCGATGCGGACGCCGTCCACCGCGATGCTCCCCGCGGTGGGCGAGTCCAGCCCGCCGATGAGGTTGAGCAGCGTCGTCTTGCCCGAGCCGGAGGGCCCCATGAGCGCCACGAAGTCACCGCGCGGGATGTCGAGGTCGATGCCGTGCAGGACCTCGATGCGCTCGGTCCCCCGCTGATAGTGCTTGATCACCCCACGGATCTCGACGAGGGGCGCGGCCGCCGCCTCGCTCACGGCTTGTCGGCCAGCTTCACCGCGTCGCCGTCGCGCAGCGACTCCGGGGGCGCCAGCACCACGCGCTCACCCTCGCGCACCCCGCTGAGAATCTGGCGTCCGGCGGGGGACTCCGCGCCGAGGGTCACCGAGCGTCGCTGCACCCTGTCGGCGGCGACCACGAACACCACGCCGCCCTTGCCCGCGACCGCGGTGACCGCCTCCGGAGGAACGAGCACGCCCGGCGTCGCCGCGGGGCGCCGCACGCCGCCCGGCTCAAGGAAGGACACCCGCACCCCCATGTCGGGCACGATGCGGCCGTCCCGCGACTTGATGGCGACGCGGACCTTCACCGTCGCCTTGCTGCGGTCCGCGGTGGGGATGATGGCGATGACCTCGCCGGGAATCTTCCAGTCGGGATAGGCGTTCAGCATCGCCTCCACCGGCTGACCCGGGGTCACCCGGTTGATAAACGACTCGTTGACGTCCACCTGGATCTCCAGCGAGTCCATGTCCACGATCGTCCCGATGCCAGTGCGCGTGAAGCCGCCGCCCGCCGAGATGGGCGAGATCATCTCCCCCGGCTGGGCGGACTTGGCGACCACAATGCCCGCGAAGGGTGCCCGCACCACCGTGTTGTCGAGCTGCACTTTGGCCACATCCACCGTCTCCTGCGCTACCGCGATCTGCTCGCGGGCGGCGGCGAGGCGGGCGCGCAGCATGTCGCGCTGAGCGCGCGCCGCGTCCATCGACTGCTCGCTGACGAGCTGGCGGCCGAGGAGCTCGCTCTGCCGCGCGTAGTCACGCTCGGCCTGGGCGAGCATCGCCTCGATCTCGGCGAGCTGGGAGCGCGCGGCGCCGAGCTGCGCCTGGGCCAGCGAGAGCTGGGCGCGCGCCTCGGTGTCGTCGAGCCGCGCGAGCACCGCGCCCTCCGGCACCCGCATGCCCTCCTCGATCATCACCTCGACGATCTTGCCGGTGATCTTGGCGGATACGGTGGCCTGCCGCCGCGCGGTGACGTAGCCGCTGGCGTCCAGCACCGATCCCGCGCCGGACTCCCGCCCCGCCGGCCGCGCCACCGCGGTGCGCACCGTCGGTGGCGTGGCGCGGGCGGCGACGAACCAGCCCGCCCCCGCGAGCGCCAAGAGCGCCAGGGCGACGACGAAGTAGCGTCGCCCGCGCCGGCGCGGGACGGCGTCGGGCCCGCGCTCGCGGCGCAGCTGCTTGAGGAGCTCGGCCTTTTCCACGTCTTCAGTGTGCCATAGGCGGTAGGCTGACGCGTTGCGGCGGCCGCGACGCCGCTGTCTTGCGACCGGCATCCCCGCGTGATAAATTCGCCGCGTTTCCGGCCTCGTATCTCACCGTTCCGTCATCCACGCCGAGGAGGCGCCGCCATGCCGTTCGTGAACATCCGGATCTATGAGGGCTGGGGGAAGGAGCGGAAGGACGAGATCGCCCGGCGCGTCACCGAGGCGATCACCGACGTCACCAAGCTGCCGGCGCAGGCGGTGTGGGTGGTTGTCGAGGAAGTGGACCCGCCGGACTGGTACGTGGCGGGCAAGCCCGGGGAGCGGATGAAGAAGTGACCCTGGACGTCCGCGACCCCCGGCTCGGCGGCATCGTCGGTGCGCACATCGACTTCGAGCGCATCGCCACCGGCTGCCTCTTCACGGAGGGGCCGCTCTGGCACCCGAGCGGGCGAATACCTCCTCTGGAGCGACATGCCGGGCGATCACCTGCGGCGCTGGTCGAAGCTCGGACGGCGTGACGACGTTCCGCAAGCCGTGCGACAAGTCCAACGGGCTCGCCTGGGATCGCCAGGGCCGCCTGCTCGCGTGCGAGCACGCCTCGAGCCGCGTGTCACAGACGGAGGCGGACGGCCGGCTCACGGCGGTGGCCACCCACTACGCCGGCAAGCAGCTCAACAGCCCCAACGACATCGTGTGCGCCGCCGACGGCGGCATCTACTTCACCGACCCCCCGTACGGCCGCGCCGAGTTCTACGGGGTCAAGCGCGAGCAGGAGCTCGCCTTCCAGGGCGTGTACCGCGCCGGCGCCGATCCCCGCTCGCCCACCCTCCTCGTGGACGACTTCGAGCGCCCGAACGGCCTCTGCTTCTCTCTGGATCAGCGGCAGCTCTTCATCAACGACACTGCCCGCCAGCACATCCGCGTCTTCGACGTGCGGCCGGACGGCACCCTCGCGGGTGGCGCAGTGTGGGCGGAGACCAAGGGGGAGGGCAAGGGCGCGCCCGACGGGATGAAGCTCGACTCCGCCGGCAACGTATACTGCACTGGGCCTGGCGGCATCCACGTCTTCAGCCCAGAGGGCGTGGACCTCGGCGTCATCCAGGTGCCGGAGTACACCGCGAACTTCGCCTGGGGCGAGGCCGACCTCCGGGCGCTCTTCATCACCGCGTCCACCTCCGTGTACAAGATCCGCACCGTGATCCCCGGGCTGGCCGCGCTCTAGCCCGGCCGGCATGCGTGTCCCTCAGAACCTCCGGCTCATCGACGGCTCCGGCGCGGCCGCGCGCGACGGCGCCGCGCTCCTGATCGAGGGCGACACCGTCGTCCACGCCGGGCCGCTGGCCGCGACGGACGCCCCGCGCGCCGGTGACGCGGAGACGCTGGATCTCGGCGGCCGCGCGGTGATCCCCGGCCTCGTCGAGGCGCACATCCACCTCTCGTACAACGATGTCAAGGCCATCGCCGACCTCGACCTCAATTGCCCGCCCGAGTATCTCCACCCTGCGCGTCGGCCAAGAACGGCGAGCTGGCACTCCACTGCGGCTACACCGCGGCGCGCTCCGCGGGCGCGGTGCACCGGATCGACACCGCGCTCAAGCAGGCCTTCGACGGAGGGCCTCTACCCGGGCCCGCGCCTCCTCGCCGCGAGCCGCGACATCTGCGCCACCGGAGGGATGGCCGACTGGAACCCGGCCTACCTCAAGCTCGGCATGGAAGGCCTCGCCCTCATCGCCGACGGCCCCGAACAGGTCCGGGCCGCCGTGCGCCGCTCCATCAAGGACGGCGCCGACGTGGTCAAGTGCTACGTCGGCGGCGACGCCCTCCTCCCCCACACGCCCATCGGCGACTGCACCTACACGCTCGCGGAGGTGCTGGCCCTCGTGGACGAGTCGCGCATGCGCGGGCGCATGACCGCCGCTCATGTGCGCGGCCAGCGCTCGAGCCGCGTCGCCGCGGAGGCCGGCGTGGACTCGCTCGAGCACGCCACCTACGCCGACGACGAGACGCTCCGCATGATCGCCGACCAGGGGCTCACCCTCGTGCCGGGGCTCCGCTACCTCTACTCGATCATCGAGAACGGGCCGCGCTTTGGGATCACCGAGGCGGTGATCGGGCCCAGCGGACTGCGCGACGAGATCAAGCAGGCCGCCGACACCTACCGGCGTGCCAAGGACCTCGGCATCCGGATGTGCCCGGGCGGCGACTTCGGCTTCGCCTGGAATCCGCACGGCGAGTACGCCAAGGACATCCAGGTCTTCGTGGACGTCATCGGCTACACCCCGCTCGAGGCCATCACCTGCGCCACCCGCAGCGGCGCCGAGCTGATGCGCATGGCCGACCGGATCGGCACCCTCCAGCCGGGCAAGCTCGCCGACCTCGTCGTGGTGGACGGCGATCCCTTGAAGGACATCGGTGTCCTGCAGCGCCGCGACCGCCTCTCCGTGATGCAGGGCGGCCGCTTCGTGACCCGTAACTTCTAAAGGAGGCAGGCTCATGCGTATTCGAGTGCTCACGCTTCTCGTTGCCGGGCTTCTCGCGCTCCCGCTCACCGCGGAAGCGCAGAAGACCATCAAGGTCGGCATGCCCATGCCCCTGTCGGGCCCGCCCGCGCTGTTCGGCGAGCCCGCGTCCAAGGGCGCGCAGATGTACGTGGACGAGATCAACGCCGCGGGCGGCGTCCTCGGGCGCAAGCTCGAGCTCCTCACCCGCGACTCCAAGGCGGACGCCAACGAAGCGGTGCGCGTCGCCCGCGAGCTCATCCTGAAGGACAACGTGGACTTCCTCGTCGGGACCCTGACCTCCGCCGAGGGCCCGGCGGTCTCGGTGGTGGCGAAGGAGAACAAGATCGTCTTCATCGCTCCTATCCCCAAGACCGATCAGCTCACCGCCGCCGGACAAGCTGCATCCCTACGTGTTCCGCATCTCCGCGAACACGACGATGGAAGGCCGCAGCGCGGCGGAGATCGTGGCCAAGTGGCCGGTGACCAAGATCGCCACCATCAGCTTCGACTACGCCTACGGCCAGGACGTGACCAAGGCCTTCGTGGAGCACCTGAAGAAGGTCAAGCCGTCGGTGCAGATCGTCGACCAGCAGTGGCCGAAGCTCGGCGAGCAGGACTACAACCCGTTCATCAACGCCCAGATGGGCAAGAAGCCCGAGGCGATCTTCTCCTCGATCTGGGGCGGCTTCTTCGTGACGTATTCCAAGCAGGCCAAGGCGCTCGGCGTCTTCGACGCGGTGAAGTACAACTTCATCGGCGTGGGTGAGGCCGGCTCGCCCGAGACCACCAAGTCCATGGGCAAGGACTACCCCGTGGGGATCTGGGGCAATTCGTACGACGCCTTCTACTGGGGCGAGACGCCCGCCCACCGCGACTACGTGGCGCGGCTGGCCAAGTACCTCAAGGACGAGTACCCGTCGTCGTGGGCGATCCAGGGCTACACCGGCATGCAGTTCCTCGTCGAGGGCATCAAGAAGGCCGGCAGCACGGACGCGGACAAGGTGGCCAAGGCGCTACTCGGCCTCTCCATCGACACGCCCATCGGCAAGCAGACGATTCGGGAGAAGGACCATCAGGCGAACCGTGGGCAGCTCTATGGCAAGACGGTGATGGATCCGAAGTATCCGTTTCCGATCATGAAGCCGGTGGAGTACGTGGACCCGACGAAGTTCATGGACTAGGACGCGAGGGTCACGGGCGAGCGGGAACAGCAGGGCGGGGCGCAGCCCCTTTGCTCAGTACAGCATTCGCCGGGGGTGCGCCCCGCCCTGCTGTTCCCGCTCGCCCGTTCCGCTCGATCACTTCCCCGACTTCAGTCAGCTCCCCTAGCGTTGTTAGATGCCTGATTTTTCTTTTGTGTTCGCGCAGTGCCTCAGCGGGCTTACTGCGTCGATGTTTTTGTTTCTGATCGCGTCGGGGCTTTCGCTGATCTTTGGTGTGTTGCGGGTGTTGAATTTCGCGCATGGCACGTTCTATATGCTGGGGGCGTATTCGGCGTATCAGATCGTGCAGTGGCTGGGGCAAGAGGGCGGGATGTTCTGGGTGGCCGCGCTGGGAGCGGCCCTGGCGGTGGCCCTCCTGGGCGGCGATCATCGAGCGCTTCCTCTTCCAGCTATCTCTACGGGAAGGAGGAGCTGTACCAGCTCCTCTTCACCTACTCGCTGGTGCTGATCCTCGGCGACGTGGCGAAGATCATCTGGGGCACCCAGCAGAAATCGGTGGGGCGGCCGCCCGGGCTCACCGGCTCGTTCAGCGTATTCGGCGCCACCGTGCCCCACTACAACCTGTTCATCCTCCTGCTCGGGCCCGCCATCGCGCTCGCCTTCTGGTTCGTGCTCCAGCGCACGCGCGCCGGCCGCTTCATCCGCGCCGCCGCGCTGGACCGCGAGACCCTGGGCGCCCTCGGCGTCAACGTGAGCGCGCTCTACACCGGCGTGTTCGTCCTCGCGTCGTTCCTCGGCGGGCTGGGCGGCGCGCTCATCACGCCCATGCGCGCGGTGGTCCCCGGCATGGACACCGATGTCATCGTGGACGCCTTCGTGGTGGTGGTGATCGGAGGCCTCGGCTCCTTCTGGGGCACCTTCCTGGGCGCGATCATCTACGGGCAGGTGCTCTCCTTCGGCATCCTCTTCTTCCCTCGCTTCTCCATCTTCGCCATCTTCGCGCTCATGGCCACCGTGCTGATCATCCGCCCGTGGGGCCTGCTCGGCCGGCCCCTCAAATAACTCCCGTGACCCTGCTCGCCCGAATCCCCTGGGGCCTCCTCGTGCTGATCGCCGCGTTCTTCGTGCCGGCGGTCGGCACGCGCTTCTACACCTTCCTCGCCAACGACGTGGCGATCTGGGCGCTGTTCGCCACCAGCCTCAATCTCCTCGTGGGCTACACCGGGCTCGTTTCCTTCGGCCACGCCGCGTACTTCGGGATCGGCGCCTACACCACCGGCATCCTCATGAAGAAGCTGGGCATCACCTTCCTGCTCGCCTTCCCCGCCGCCGGCGTGGTCGCGGGCCTCTTCGCCCTGGTGTTCGGCTTCTTCTGCGTGCGCCTCACCCGCATCTACTTCGCCATGCTCACGCTCGCCTTCGCCCAGATCGTCTGGGCCATCTGCTTCAAGTGGAACGAGGTGACGGGCGGCGAGCAGGGCATGCCCGAGATCCCCTACCCCGGCTTCGAGTGGCTGGAGCGCATCATGGGCTGGCTCCCCTTCCTCGGGAGCTACCGCACGTCCGACTACTTCTACTTCGTGTCCCTCGTCCTGGTGGCGGCGTCGCTGTGGATGCTGCGGCGCATCGTGCACTCGCCCTTCGGGCGCATGCTCACGACCATTCGCGAGAATCCCGAGCGCGCCGAGTTCATCGGGGTCAACGTGCGCCGCTACGAGCTGGCCGCCTTCGTGCTCGCGGGCGCCTTCGCGGGCCTGGCCGGCGGATTGTTCGGCATCTTCAACCGGGGCGTCTTCCCCGATTTCGCGTACTGGACCAAGTCCTCCGAGGTGCTGATCATGACGCTGCTGGGCGGCATGGGCACGTTCTTCGGCCCCAGCGTGGGCGCCATCGTGCTCATCTGGCTCAACCAGCAGATCGTGTCCTACACGCAGTACTGGCCGCTCGTGCTCGGCAGCATCCTCGTCCTGCTGCTCTTCGTGTTCCCCGGCGGCCTCGCCGGCGCCGCCGAGAGCCTCTGGCGCTGGACGCGGCGGAGGGAGCGCCCGTGCTTGAGGTCCGCGACGTCGCCAAGAGCTTCGACGGCTTCCAGGCCGTAGGCGGCGTGAGCTTCACGGTGGCGCAAGGCTCGATCAGCGCCATCATCGGGCCCAACGGCGCCGGCAAGACCACGCTCTTCAACCTCATCACCGGGCACCTGCGGCCCGACACGGGCCGGGTGGTCTTCAAGGGGCGCGACGTCACCGGCATCGCGCCCGCACGACCTCTGCCGGCTCGGCATGGGACGCTCCTTCCAGCGCACCAACATCTTCCCGCGCCTCACCGTGTTCGAGAACGTCCAGGCCGCGTACGTGTCGCACCGCGGGCGGGGCTGGAGCCTGTTCGCGAAGGCCGAGCGCCTCTTTCGAGACGACACGGAGGCGACCTTGCGCGCGGTGGGCCTCCACGACCGCGCCCACGAGGAGTCGCGCTTCCTCTCGCACGGCGGGCAGAAGCAGCTCGAGCTCGGCATCGCGCTCGCGCTGGAGCCGGAGATCCTCCTCCTCGACGAGCCCACCGCCGGCATGTCGGCGGGCGAGACCCGCGAGTCCATCGCCCTCATCGCGCGGCTCGCCCAGGAGCGTCGGCTCACCCTGCTCTTCACCGAGCACGACATGGAAGTCGTGTTCTCCATCTCCCAGCGCATCACCGTGCTGCATCAGGGCCGCGTCATCGCCGACGGGGCGCCCGACGACGTCCGGCGCGATCCCGCAGGTGCGGCGCGTCTATCTCGGGGAGAAACACGCGTGAGCGAGCCCCTCCTGCGGGTCCGCGACCTCTACACCGCCTACGGCCTGTCCCAGGTCCTCTTCGGCGTCTCCCTCGAGGTCGCCCGCGGGCGAGTGCGTCAGCCTGCTCGGCCGGAACGGCGTGGGCAAGACCACCACCATGCGCAGCATCATGGGCCTGACCCCGCCCACGCGCGGCCGAGTGGAGTGGAAGGGCCAGGACATCGCGGGCCGGGCGCCCCACGACGTGGCCAAGCGGGGGCTGGGGTTCGTCCCGGAAGACCGGCGCATCTTCGCCGACCTCACGGTGTGGGAGAACCTCGACGTGGCTACCCGGGGCGAGCGGAACGGCGGATTCACCCTGGAGCGGGTCTACGAGCTCTTCCCCAAGCTCGCCGAGCTGCGCGACCGGCAGGGCGGTTACCTCTCGGGCGGTGAGCAGCAGATGCTCACGATCGCGCGCACCCTCATGGGAAATCCTGAGCTGCTGCTGCTCGACGAGCCGTCCGAGGGGCTGGCGCCGCTCGTGGTGGAGCATCTCAACGAGCAGATCGGCCGGCTCAAGCGCGAGGGGCTCACCATCCTGCTCGCCGAGCAGAACGTGGATTTTTCGCTGTCCCTCGCCGATCGCGTCTACGTGCTGGAGAAGGGCGCCGTGCGCTACGAGGGCACCACCCAGGCGTTCCGCGCCGACGAGTCCATCCGCCACCAGTACCTCGCCCTGTAGGGAGGATCGATCATGGAAATCGGCTGCCACCTTCCCACCCAGGGCCCGCTGGCCACCGGCGAGGCCCTCGTCGCCTTCTGCCGGGCCGCCGAGTCGCGCCGGATCGCCTCGCTGTGGGTGAGCGACCACGTCATCTTCCCCCGCCACGTGCCTCCAGGGTATCCGGGCGGGCGCTTCCCACACCCACCGGATAAGGCGTATCTCGAACCGGTCGCCGTGCTGTCCGCGGCGGCCGTCCTCACCCAGCGCGCGCGCCTCGGCGCGTCCGTCTTCATCCTCGGCCACCGGCACCCGGTGGTGATGGCCAAGCTCCTCACCAGCATCGACGCGCTCTCCAGCGGCCGGCTCATCTGCGGCGTGGGGGTGGGCTGGTGGAAGGACGAGCTGGAGATCCTCGGCGTGCCCTTCCACGCGCGGGGCCGCCAAGCCGACGAGATCCTCCGCGTGTTCAAGGCGCTGTGGACGCAAGACAACCCCGCGCACGAGGGCGAGTTCTACAAGTTCCGCGAGCTGGGCTTCGCGCCCAAGCCCGTGCAGAAGCCGATGCCGCCCATCTGGGTCGGCGGCGACAGCCCAGGGGCGTTCCGCCGCGTGGTCACCCTCGGCGATGGCTGGCATGCCACGTCCAAGACGCCCGCCCAGCTCCGCGAGGGACTCGGCCGGCTGCGCGCGGCGGCGGAGGCGGCGAAGCGACCGTTCGAATCGCTCACGCTGAGCATCCGCAACCCGCTCCGCGACGAGGATCTCGCGCAGGGCAAGCAGGCGGTGATCGATCTCCTCGCCGAGTACAAGCGCATCGGCCTCGCCCACATCGTCCTCGACTTCCGGAGAGATGACCTCGGCAAGATGATCGAGATCCTCGACTTCGTGACCGGCACCATTCGCCCGGCGGTGGACTCGGCCTGAGGCGCGCCGGGCCCATGGCGGCGCTCTCGGCAGCCCGGCGGCTCGCGCGCTTCGTGCTCGGGCTGCGCCTCGAGGACGTGCCCGCGGAGGTAGTGGCGCGCGCCCGCCTCCTCACTCTCGACACCCTCGGCAATTGCCTCGCCGCCACCGGTGAGGACTTCGGGCGGTCGATCATCCAAACGGCCGTTCAACTGGGTGGGCCGGCGGAGGCGACGGTGCTCGGCAGCGGCGCCCGCGTGGGCGCGCCCAATGCCGTGCTCGCCAATGCCACCCTCGCCCACGGCCTCGATTTCGACGACACCCGCGAGGACGCCATCGTGCACACCGGCTGCGTGGCGGTGTCGGCGGCGCTGGCGGCGGCGGAGGCGGCCAAGGCCGGCGGGCGCGAGGCGCTGGAGGCCGCCATCGCGGCGGTGGAGGTGATGTGCCGCGTGGGCCTCGCCGTGCCCGGCGCCTTCCACGCGCGGCACTTCCATCCGACCGCCGTGACGGCGTCCTTCGCCAGCGCGGCCGCGGCGGCGCGACTTCGCCGGCTGAGCGAGGACCAGCTCGTCCGAGCCTTCGGCATCTGCGGCAGCCAGGCCTCCGGCATCATCGAGTACCTCACCGACGGGACGTGGACCAAGCGGCTGCATCCCGGCTGGAACGCCCACGCGGGCATGGTGGCCACGCTCCTCGCGGAGTCGGGCTTCACCGGCCCCGAGTCCGTGCTCGAAGGCGAGCACGGCCTCTACGCCGCCTTCGCGGGTGGCCACGACGCCGCACGGCTCGAGACGCTGCTCGATTCCCTCGGCCAGAAGTGGGAGCTGGCCGAGCTCACCTTCAAACCGTATCCGTGCGGCTCCATCGCCCAGCCGTACATGGACTGCGCCATGCGCCTGCGCACCGAGCACCGGCTTCGCCCCGGCGTCATCCGCGCTGTCACCTGCCGTACCGCCGCCGGCCCACTGCCCCGGCTCTGGGAGCCGCTCTCCGCCAAACACGCCCCGCCCAACGGCTATGCCGCGAAGTTCAGCCTGCCCTATCTGGTCGCGGTCATCCTCGTGAAGGGGCGCACCGGCCTGGCCGAGTTCGAGGACGCGGCCGTCGGCGATCCCGACGTGCTCGCGGTGGCCCGCAAGGTGGTCTACACCCTGGACCCTACGATAGATTATCCACGCCAGTTCGTCGGCGACGTCGAGATCACCCTGACCGACGGGCGAGTGCTCCGCGCGCGGCAGGATCGCCCGCGGGGCGGACCCGACGCCCCGCTCACGCGCGAGGAGCTCGAGGCCAAGTTCCGCGGCAATGCGGCCGGTCTCCCGGCCGCCAGGATCGACCGCGTCATCCAGGTCGTGGACGCCCTCGACACCGGCGCGACCCTGCCGGATCTCTTCACCGCCCTCACGCCAGAGAGGACATGACCATGCGCATTGCGCTCGCCCTCGCCGTCCTCGTCGCACTCACTCCTGCCGGGGGCGAGTCGCCTCGGCCCAGGCCCCGCTGGTGGAGGCCGCGAAGAAGGAGGGCAAGGTCGTCTGGTACACCTCACTGGCCCTGCCGAGCGCGGAGAAGGTGGCCAAGCTCTTCGAGGCCGCCTATCCCCCCATCAAGGTCGAGGTGCACCGCACCGGCTCCCAGCGCATCCTCCAGCGCGTGATGCAGGAGCTGCAGGCGAATATCAAGAACGTCGACGTCGTTCACACCTCCGACGCGGGCCATTTCGAGCTGCTCAAGGACAAGAAGCTCCTCGCCAAGCACACCCCGAAGGGCGTGGAGGCTTCCCGGCGGGCTTCAAGGACAAGGACGGCTACTACTACGGCCTCCGCGCCACCGTCAACGTGATCGCCTACAACACGCAGAAGGTGAGCGCGGCGGAGGCGCCGAAGACGTGGAAGGACCTGCTGGATCCCCGGTGGAAGGGCAAGCTCGTCACCGCGCATCCGGGCTACAGCGGCGTCATCGCCACCCACGTCCTGGCCCTCGTGCATCTGCACGGGTGGGAATACTTCCAGGCTCTGGCCAAGAACCAGCTCATGCTCGTGCAGTCGGCGGTGGATCCGGCGGGTGTGGTCGCCTCCGGCGAGCGGCCGGTGGCGGCGAACGGCGGCGACTACACGTTTTACCAGTCGAAGAAGAAGGGCAATCCCCTCGAGATCGTGTACCCGAAGGAAGGCGTGCCCCTGGTCGTCTCGCCCACCGCGATCACCTCCTTCGCGCCCCATCCCGAACGCCGCGCGCCTCTTCACCGACTTCAGCTTCACCAAGGACGTCCAGCAGGTGATGGCGGACTCCGAAGGCCTCTACACCGGGCATCCCGAGGTGAAGTACCCCGCCGACAAGCCCAAGCTCGGCGAGCTGAAGCTCCTCGTGCCCGACGCCGACGAGCTGGAGAAGCGCAACGAGGAGATCAAGAAGCGCTTCGTGGAGTTCTTCGGCGCGTGAGCCGCGTGGTGCCGGCCGGGATCGACCGCGCGCTGCCCGTCTGGGTCGGCGCCGCCCTCGCGCTCGTCTTCCTGATGGCGCTGCCGCTGGGCTGGCTCGCGCACATGAGCGTGAGCGGGGAAACCGGCCCCACCTTTCGCCACTACGTCAGCGTCTTCGCGCGACCCCGCGCTGCAGCGGGCGCTCTGGAACACCGTGGTGCTCGCCTTCTGGGTGGGGCTCTTCTCGGTGGCGGTGGGCGCGCCGCTGGCCTGGCTCACCGCGCGCACCGACGTGCCCGGCCGCGGGCTGATCCGCGGGCTCGTGCTCGCCTCGTTCGTGACCCCGCCGTTTCTCGGCGCCTTCGCCTGGGTGATGCTCGCCGGGCCGAACGCCGGCTACCTCAATCGCGCTCTGGCGCGGGGCCACCGGCGCGGAGGCGCCGCTGGTCAACATCTTCAGCATGCCCGGGCTCGTCTTCGTGGTGACGATCTACACGTTCCCCTACGTCTACATCATGGTCGCCAACACGCTCGCCCTCATCGCGTCCGACGTGGAGGAGGCGGCGGCGGTGCTGGGCGCAGGGCGGCTCTGGGTCGCGATGACCATCACGTTCCCGATGGTGCTACCCGCCCTCGTGTCGGGATTCATCCTGTCCGTCCTCCAGGCCCTCGCCCTCTTCGGCTCGCCCGCCATCCTTGCGCTCCCAGCGGGCTTTCACACCATCACCACCCAGATCTGGTCGCTCTTCCAGTTTCCGCCCAAGGTGGAGATGGCCGCCGCCTTCTCCGTCCCGCTGCTCCTCGCCACCGGTCGTGCTGCTCTACCTGCAGAAGCGGATCCTCGGGCGGCGCGGCTACGCGGCGGTGGGCGGCAAGGGCGGGCAGCGGCGCGTGATCGCGCTGGGGCCGTGGCGCTATCCGGCGCTCGCCGCCTGTCTCGCCGTGATGGCCTGCGCGATCTTCCTGCCCTACGGCATCCTCGCCAAGGCCGCCTTCTCGCGCGCGTGGGCCCAGCCCATGTCCTGGAGCAACTTCACCCTCGCCAACTTCACCTTCACGTTCTTCGAGTACAGCGCCACCCAGGCCGCCATCGTGAACACGCTCGAGCTGGGCTTCCTCACCGCCACCGTGGGCGCGGCCTTGGTCGCGCTCCTGGCCTACATCGCGAGCCGGCGCCTCGTAGTCGGCCATCAGGTGGTGGCCTTCCTCGCGCTGGTGCCGGTGGTGATCCCGGGCGTGGTGCTCGCGGTCGCCCTCTTCATCGCCTACACGCGCCCGCCCTTCGTCCTCTACGGCACGCTCTGGATCCTCTTCATCGCGTATCTCACCAAGGAGATGCCGGTGGGTTACGCGCAGTCGGACGCGACCTTCCGCGGCATCCCGCCCGAGCTGGAGGATGCCGGGCGCATCCTCGGCGCGGGCCGCCTCCGCGTGCTCCGCGACGTCACCGCGCCGCTGGCGCGGAGCGGCGTCATCGCCGCCTGGTGCTTCATCTTCATCGGGGTGATCCGTGAGCTCTCCGCCTCCATCATCCTCTTCACGCCCCAGACCAAGGTCATGTCGGTGGTGCTCTTCGACCTGAAGGAAGAGGGCCAGTTCGGCGCCATCGCGGTGCTGGGCCTCGTGATGCTGGCGCTCACCTTCGCCACGGTGACGCTGGTGCAAGCCGTGCTCGGCCGCGACGTGCTGGGCGCGCGCGACTGATGCCCGGCGTCAGCATCCGGGGGCTCGGCAAGCGCTACGGCGGGGTGGCCGCCGTCGAGAACCTCTCGCTGGAGGTGCAGCCGGGCGAGCTGGTCGCCCTCCTCGGGCCCTCGGGCTGCGGCAAGACCACCACGCTGCGCCTGGTGGCGGGCTTCCTCAAGCCGGAGACGGGCGAGATCCGCGTGGGCGACCGCCTGCTGTCCTCCCCCGCCTCCGTGGTCCCGCCCGAGCGCCGGCGCATGGCCATGATCTTCCAGAGCTACGCCCTCTGGCCCCACATGACGGTGGCGCAGAACGTGGGCTATGGCCTCCGCTTCAATCGCGCGCTGTCACGCGAGGACCGGGCGCGGCGCGTGGCGGAGATGCTGAAGGTCGTTCGGCTGACCGGGTTCGAGGCGCGCTATCCGGGCGAGCTCTCGGGCGGGCAGCAGCAGCGGGTGGCGGTGGCGCGCGCCCTGGTGGTGGAGCCGGAGATCCTCCTGCTCGACGAGCCCCTCTCCAACCTCGACGCCAACCTGCGGGAGGAGATGCGCTTCGAGATCCGCCGCCTGCACGAGGCCTTCGGCATCACGACGCTCTACGTCACCCACGATCAAGCCGAGGCCATGGTGATCTCCGACCGCATCGCCGTGATCGAGCGCGGCCGGGTGGCCCAGGTGGGCACGGCGCGACGCCCTCTTCCACGCCCCGCGCACGCGCTTCGTGGCGGAGTTCATCGGGAAGACCAATGTCGTGGAGGGGGTGGCCGTCTCCGCCGACACCATCGCGCGCGACGGGGTGCGGCTCCGCATCGCCGCGGGCGGCCTCGTCGCGGGCGCGCGCGTCGCGGTGTCGATACGGCCCGCACCTGATCGCCCTCGTCGCCGCCGAGGCGGTGCCGGCGCCGGCGCGGACGGACGGAATTCACTACGCGGCGTCGTGAAGCGGGTGGCCTTCCTGGGCGACGGCGTGGACTACGAGGTGGAGGTGGTGGGCGCCGACCTCACGCTGCGCGTGGCCGCGCCCGTCTCCCCGCGCCTCAGCCCCGGCGAGGCGGTGGGACTGCGCGTCGATCCCGCCGCGTGCGTGCGGCTGGCCGACGACTCGACCTGTCCCTTGAACACGCGCGGCGCGTCGGGCTACCCTCGGGGCATGCACTTCGGGCTGTTCGTCGAGGAGACGCGCCCCGGCTACACCCAGGCCCAGGCCTTCCGGGAAGCGCTCGACCTCGCCGACGCCGCCGAGGCTATCGGGCTCGACTGCGTGTGGCTGGGCGAGATTCACTTCAACCCGGCGCGCTCCGTCATCTCGGCCCCCATGGTGATGGCCACCGCCATGGCCAGCCGAACCAAGCGCATCCACGTGGGCACCGCCGTCCAGGTGCTCCCCCTGGGCAATCCCCTGCGCATCGCCGAGGAAGCGGCCACGCTCGACCAGCTCAGC
>CAVVJF010000010.1:0-180510 GCA_963748485.1 uncultured Candidatus Rokubacteria bacterium | reverse complement strand
ATGACCTGCATCGAGCGCCTCCCGGGAGATCTCCCGCGGGCTTTGGAGCGCCCCGATGCGCGGAAGACGGCAGCAGGGTCACGATCTGGAGGGGCAACGAGATCCGACAGCCGAGCCAGACAGTAACAGCATGACACAGGCAGGCCCCATCCCGTCGCCTTTGTTTGCGATACAATGCCCTCCAAGCCATAAGGGAGGCCTCCCCATGCCCAGCACCGAGACGAACGGCACGAACGGAGCGCACACACCGCCGGTCCAGGCCCAGCCACCGCGGGCCATCAATCACCTCGTCCTGAACGTGCGGAACCTCGAGGTCTCGCACCAGTTCTGGACGGAGATCCTCGGGTTCAAGTGCGTGGCCGAGCTCAAACCCATGCCCGGGCGCGTCCGGCCGAAGATGCGCTTCTACAGCGGGGTGGATGCGGAGGGCGGGGTGACGCATCACGACCTCGCGCTGGCGGAGCTGCCGCCGGCCAATCAGGACGGGAGCGAGCCCCCGGAGTGGAGCCTCATGCCCGGCCGGCCCGGGCTCAACCATGTGGCGATCGCCTGGCCCGATCGCGAATGCTGGTTGAAGCAGATCGCGTGGCTCCAGTCCAAGGGCGTGAAGTTCCTCCGGCGCATCAATCACGGCATGACCCACAGCGTGTACATCGCCGACCCCGACGGGCACGGCATCGAGGTGTTGTACGAGCTCCCGCGCGAGATCTGGCAGCACGACATCGACGGCGCCCAGAACTTCTCGGAGGCGCTGCCCACCGAGGGCCCCGAGGCGCTGGTGGATCGGACCGACTACCCGGTCTTCAAGGGATAGCCGCAGTCGCCGCAGCGCACGCCTCATCGCCGTCGCGGGGGATGACCATGCGAGCTCGCCGAGCGCTTCTCCTCGTCCTCGTCGCCGCCACCGTCCTCCACGTCTCTCCCGCGGACGCCCAGATGGGGCCGATCAAGATCGGCTTCCTCGCTCCCCTCACGGGCGGCGCCGCCCAGATCGGGCGCGACATGCAGAACGGGTTCGAGATGTATCTCAGCGAGGCGGGCAATCAGATCGGTGGGCGCAAGGTCGAGCTGATCGTCGAGGACACCGCCGGCAACCCGGCCACCGCCATCACCAAGGTGCGCAAGCTGGTCGAGTCGGACAAGGTGCACATGGTGGTGGGCGAGACCTTCGCCCATATCGGTTATGCGCTCGCCGGCAAGGCCGACGAGTACCAGATGCCGACAATCTTCCCCGTGATCGCCGCCGACGACCTCACCCAGCGGAAACCCTCCAAGTGGGTCGTGCGGCTGGGCTGGGCGTCCAGCCAGCCCTCCCACCCGTTCGGGATATACGCGGCCAAGACGCTGGGCTATAAGAAGGTCGCGGTGCTGGGCAGCGACTACGCCTTCGGCTACGAGGTGGTGGGCGGGTTCCAGAAGACGTTCGAGGAGAACGGCGGCCAGATCATCCAGAAGCTGTGGGCGCCGCTCGGCACCACCGACCTCGCCCCCTACATCACCCAGCTCAAGCGGGAGGCCGACGCCGCGTTCATCATCGTGGTGGCCGCCTCGGCCCTGAAGTTCCCCACGCAGTATCAGGACGCGGGCCTCAAGGCCAAGCTCCCCGTCATCGGCGGCGCGGTGATCGTCGACGAGGCGATCCTGCCCACCTTCGGCGACGAGGCGCTCGGGATCGTAACGCCGCTGCAGTACTCCGCCGCGCTCGACACGCCCGCCAACAAGCGCTTCGTGGCCGAATACCGGAAGCGCTTCGGCAAGGTTCCGTCCTATTTCTCGGAGACCTGCTACACGAGCGGCCGCTGGATCAACGAGGCGGCCAAGGCGGTGGGCGGCCGGGTCGAGGAGCGGGCAGCCTTCATCGCCGCCTTCCGCAAGGTGGAGATTCCCGATTCGCCGCGCGGGCCGCTCAAGCTCGACGAGTGGGGCAACCCCATCCAGAACATCTATGTCCGCAAGGTGGAGCGAAAGGGCGGAGAGCTCCAGAACACCGTGATTCACACCTACCCCGCGGTGTCGCAGTTCTGGACGTACAAGCCGGAGGAGTTCCTGAAGCAGCCGCTCTACAACCGCGACATTCCTCCCTGCCGCGCCTGCTGAGGCGATGCGTCGGAGAGCGAGGACCTGATGGCCAAGCTGGCGCTGCGGGTGAACGGAAGCAACCGCGAGGTCGAGGCAAGCGATCCCGATGTCCCCCTACTCTACGTGCTCCGGAATGACTTGGGGCTGACGGGCACGCATTTCGGCTGCGGTCTCGCCCAGTGCGGCGCCTGCACCGTGCTCGTGGCCGGGCGGGCGGTGCGCTCGTGCGTGACTCCGGCGCGCGCGGTGGCAGGGCAGGAGGTCACCACCATCGAGGGCCTCGGCACCCCCGCCCGCCCCGACCCGCTCCAAGCCGCCTTCATTGCCGAGCAGGCCGCCCAGTGCGGCTACTGCACGGCCGGCATCATCATGAGCGCCAAGGCCTTGCTCGCCGCGACGCCGCGCCCCAGCCGCCAGCAGGTGTGCGACGCGCTCGCCGGCAATCTCTGCCGCTGCGGTAGCCACGACCGCGTGATCCGCGCAGTGCTGCGCGCGGCCGGCAATCCGGGGGGCCGCTGAGGTGCGCGTCTCACGTCGTGCCTTCCTCGCGGGAAGCGGAGCGCTGATCGTCGCCTTCCGGATGGACCCGGCGCTGAGCCAGACCATTCCCGGAGCCGATCGCTTCCTGGGCAAGCCCCTGGCCCCCGATCAGGTGGACTCCTACCTGGCAATACACGCCGACGGCTCCGTGACCATCTTCTCGGGCCGCATCGACATCGGCACCGGCCACCGCATCGCCATGCGCCAGATCGTGGGCGACGAGCTGGACGTGGCCCCCGAGCGCATCGCCATGATCGAGGGCGACACCGCGCTGACGCCGAACCAGGGGGGCACGGGCGGCAGCTATGGCGTCGCGCGGGGGGGATCGCAGCTCCGTCAGGCGGCGACGACCGCGCGGCAGGCCTTGCTCGCGGCGGCGACGCAGCGGCTCGGGCGGCCGGAGGGCGATCTCGAGGTCGCGGACGGCGTGGTGCGCGTGCGCGGCGGGGGCGCCTCCGTCACCTATGCCGAGCTGTTCGGCGACAAGCGGTTCAACCTCAAGCTCGAGCCCGCGGCACCGCGCAAGACGCCCGACCGGTTCTGGCTGGTCGGCAAGTCCCTGCCCCGGCCCGACGTGCCGGCGAAGGTCACCGGCGCCCACCCGTATCTCCACGACGTCACGCTGCCCGGTATGCTCCACGCCCGCGTGGTGCGGCCGCCCGCCCTGGGCGCGCCCCTCACCGCGGTGGACGAATCGTCGATCGCGTCCATCCCGGGGGCGCGCGTGGTCCGCCAGCAAAGCTTCGTGGCCGTGCTCGCCGAGAACGAGTGGGACGCGGTGCGCGGAGCGCGACTGCTCAAGACCACGTGGGGCGCCGGCCGCGGCCTGCCCGCGCACGCCACCCAGTTCGAGGCGATGCGCGCCAGCCCGATCGTCCGCGATCAGGAGGTCGTCAAGCGGGGCGACCTGTCCGCGCTGAGCGCGCCCCCCGCGGGCACGCAGACGCTGGCGGCGACGTATCGATGGCCCATCCACACCCACGGCTCCATCGGCCCGTCCTGCGGCGTGGCCGACGTGCGGGCGGATCGCGCCACGGTGTGGAGCTCGTCCCAGGGCACGCACGGCCTGCAGAACACCTTGTCGCGCTTCCTCGGCCTCGAGCGCGGTCAGGTGCGGGTCATCTACATGGACGGCTCCGGCTCGTACGGGATCAACGGCGACGCCGACGCCGCCGCGGAAGCCGCGCTCCTCTCGAAGACGGTGGGGCGTCCGGTGCGCGTGCAATGGACGCGCGAGGAAGAGCACGGCCTCGACCCGAAGGGCCCGGCCCAGCTGGTGGAGCTGCGCGCGGCCGTGGACGGTGACGGCCAGGTCGCGGCCTGGGAGACGCAGGCGTGGCTCCCCATCGCCACCGCCAACCTGCCGCATATTCCGCTGATGGCGCTGGACGCCGCCGGCATCCCGCAGACCCAGGGACGCGCGACCGGCCTCATCTACCAGAACGTGGATCCGCCTTATGCGATCCCGAACATGAACGCCCTCGTGCACTGGATCCCCGACGCGCCCCTGCGCACCTCCGCCATCCGCGCGCCGGGGAAGATCGCCAACACCTTCGCGGTGGAGTCCTTCGTGGACGAGGTGGCGGCGGCCGCCCGCGTGGATCCGGTGGAGTTCCGCCTGCGCCGCCTCACCAACGCGCGGGGCGCCGAGGTGCTGCGCCGCGCGGCCGCGAAGATGGGCTGGCAGCCGCGACCATCTCCGCGCCCGATCGACCGGACCTCCGCCGTGCTCACGGGGCGGGGCATGGCGTACGTTCACTACAAGCACGACGAGACCATGGTGGCGATGGGCATGGAGGTCGCGGTGGAACGGGCCACGGGCAGGATCCGCGTGACCCGCGTGGTGTGCGCCCAGGACTGCGGGCTCATGATCAACCCCGACTGCGTCCAGGCCCAGCTCGAGGGCAATATTCTCCAGACGCTGTCGCGGACCCTGCACGAGGAAGTCGTCTACGACGTCAATCGCGTCACCACGCTGGACTGGGCCTCCTACCCGATCCTCGCCTTCCCCGAGGTGCCCGCGCTCGAGTTCGACATGATTCAGCGGCTGGATCAGCCTCCGCTGGGCGCGGGCGAGGCGGCCTCCACGCCGGTGCCGGCCGCCCTCGGCAACGCGGTCTTCGACGCCACCGGCATCCGGTTACGCACGGTGCCGTTCCGGCCCGATCGCGTGAAGGCGGCCCTGGCGGGGGGTTGATGGCTCTGCGGTTCGGCGTCTTCGACCACATCGAGCCCGTGCCGGGCCTGGGCCTGGATCGCATCTACCGCGAGCGCCTGCTCCAGATCGAGCGGCTCGACTCCGCAGGCTTTCACGCCTATCACCTGGCGGAACACCACACGCCCGCCATCCACAGTCTGGCGCCCTCACAGAATGTGTTCCTGGCCGCGGTGGCTCAGCGCACGCGGCGCCTCCGCTTCGGCCCCTGCGTGTACGTGCTGCCCCTGCACCACCCCCTCCGCCTCATCGAAGAGATCAGCATGCTCGACAACCTGAGCGACGGCCGCCTCGAGATCGGCGTGGGCCGCGGCGGGGTGATGGAGGCGTATTTCTGGGGGCAGGAGGCCGATCCCGAGAGCAACTACGAGCGCTATCGCGAGACCCTCGCCATCATCCGCGAGGGCCTGAGCCACGACGAGCTGACCTACGCGGGGCGCTTTCATACCTTCGAGAAGCTGCCCATGTATCTCCGGCCGCTGCAGAAGCCCTATCCGCCCCTCTGGTACATGCGCAACCCCGTGACGGCGGCGATGGAGGGGATGCATACCATCATCGTCGGCTCCCTCGACGGCCTCGCCGCGGCGGTACCGCGCTATCACGCCGCCTGGGAAGAGCATCAGGGCGCTCGCGCTCGCGCGCGCACGGTTCAGGGCCAGGAGCCCATGATTGGCCTCGTCGTGCATCTGGTGGTGGCGGACACGGACGCGGAGGCCCTTGCCGCGGCCACGCCGGCGTGGGAAAAGTACCGGTGGAACCTCGCGGCGCCGCGCCGGCTGGAGGCAGAGCGGCGCGGGCTCACGCAGTTCATGCACGCCAAGGACGGGTCGTTCGGCTTCGTGGGCGAGCGCCCCGCCGGCTTGCCGGCGCGCGAGATGCGGCGGGACATCGACGCCGAGCTTGAGCGCTTCGACCAGCAGGCGCGCCGCCCGCACCCCAACCGACTCGGCGGGGTAGCCCTGGCCGGCTCGCCGGCCGCCGTCCGTGAATACATGGACGAGTACGTGGCGACCGGCGCCAACTACTTCGTGTGCTCCTTCCAGTGGGGCGACCTGAGCCACGCGCAGGCCATGCGCTCCCTCGAGCTCTTCGCGACGGAGGTCATGCCGCGCTACGCGCTCGCGCCGGCGCGGTGAGCGGCGTCGCGCCCGCGGCGGACTGGGTCTTCGTCAACGGTCGAATCCTGACCCTCGAGCGGGCGCGCCCCCCGGCCGAGGCCCTCGCCGTGCGGGACGGGCTGGTCCTCGCCGTAGGCAGCCAACGCGAGGCGCGGCGCTGGCGTGATCGCCGGACGCGCGTCGTGGACCTCCGCGGCGCCACCCTCATTCCGGGCCTCGTCGACGCCCACGCCCATCTCGATCGCGAGGGGCTAAAGCGCATCTTCCCCTCGCTCGCCGGCTGCCGCTCCATCGCCGACGTGCAAGCGCTCGTGCGCCGCCTCGCCGCCCGGCGCGCGCCGGGCGAGTGGATCGTGACGATGCCGGTGGGCACGCCCCCCTTCTATCGCGACGCGCCCGGCTGCCTCACCGAGGGGCGCTGGCCGACGCGCGCGGATCTGGACCGCGCCGCCCCCGAGCATCCCGTCTACCTCCGCGGCATCTGGGGCTACTGGAACAAGCCACCCGTCTACTCCGTCGCGAATTCCGCCGCGCTGCGACGCGCCGGGATCACGGGCGACACCGTCCCACCGACGGGGGTGGAGATCATGAAGGATGCCGCCGGCGAGCCGACCGGCGTGCTCGTGGAGCACAACCTGATCCAGGTGCTCGAGTTCACCCTGATGGGGCTCGTCCCGCGCTTCACCCACGCGGACCGCCTGGCCGCCCTCGAGGCGTCCCAGCGCGCCTATGCCGCGCGCGGCGTCACCGCGGTGTACGAGGGACACGGCATCGCCCCCGAGGTGCTCGCCGTCTACCGGGAGACGCACGAGCGGGGCGCGCTGCGGCTGCGCGCCACGCTGGCCGTCAGTCCCACCTGGGAGGGTCCCGTCGAGGCCGCGACGGCGCTGCGCGAGGTTGCGGCGTGGGTGGGCGGCGGCGGCCTCGGCGACGACATGCTGCGCGTGGCCGGCATCTGCCTCCACTACGGCGGCGATCCCGAGATCGCCCGCATCCTGCACGAGGCGCAGCCCTATACGGCGTGGGCGGGCTTCGTGGAGAGCGCGAACACCCACGAGGCCTACACGCTGCAGGCCTTGCTCGCCGCGCGGCTGGGTCTGAGGGTGAACACCCTGGTGACGCGCTGCCTGCCCGAGGTGCTCGACGTGTGGGAGCAGGTGGACCGGCAGCATTCCATCCGCTCCCTTCGCTGGGTGCTCGTGCATCTGCACACCGCCGACGCCGGCCAGCTCGAGCGCATCAAGCGCCTTGGCGCGGTGGCCACCACCAACCCGATCAGCTATCTCTGGCGCTCGGGCGCGGACGAGGCGGCGAAGCTGGCCGGCGCCGCGGACACCCTCCTGCCCCACCGCAGCCTTCAGCGCCGGCGCATCCCCTTCGGTCTCGCCACCGACAACAAGCCGGCCGATCCCTGGGCGGCCTTCGCCGCGGTCGTGGCCCGCCGGGACATGACCTCGGGTCTGGTGCTGGGCGCAGGCGAGCGGCTGAGCCGCGTCGGCGCACTGCGCGCGCTCACCGTGGGAGGGGCGTGGATCACGCGCGCAGAGCGCGAAGCGGGTACGCTGGCGCCGGGGCGCCGCGCCGACCTCGCCGTGCTCGAGGAGGATCCCCTCACGCTGCCCCTCGAGGCGCTTCCGGACATGCGGGTGCGGCTCACCATGGTCGGCGGCCGCCTCGCGCACGGGAAGGCCTGAGCGCGGCCGGCGAACGTCTCAGCCGAGTACACCCTCCGCGCGGAGCCTGGCGACATCGTCCGCGGAGAGGCCCAGCACCTCGCCCAGCACCTCGGCGGTGTGCTCGCCGGCGAGCGGCGGAGGGGACGTGGGCGCCTCCGAGGCGGACAGGCGTACCGGGCAGCCGGGCAACCGGATGCGGCCGCGGGTGGTGTGCTCGATGGTGTGGACCTGGCCGCGGGCGTTCAAGTGCGGGTCGTCCAGGATCTCGCCGGTGTCGAGCACCGCGCCGCAGGGGACGCCGGCCTTGCCGAGCGTGGCCATCACCTCGTGCTTGGAGCGCACCGCCGTCCACGCGCGAGTGGCCTCGTTGAGCTCGTCGCGCCGCGCCCACCGCGCCTTGGCGTCCGCGTAGCGCGCGTCCGCGAGCAGGTCCTCGCGCCCGATCGCGGTCACGAAGTCGCGCCACATGTCGCCGTTCATGGGCTGCACGTAGATGTAGACGTAGTCGTTTGGGCCGCCCGGCGCGCACGGGTAGGCGCCGCCGGGCACGCCGCCCGTGATCTCGTTGTCGCGTCGCATGCTGGCCTTGCCGTCGCGGTAGTGATCCACGTAGCGGCCCCGCACGAAGTTGGCCACCACCTCCTGCATCGCGACCTCCACGAGCTGGCCCTGGCCCGTGCGCTGCCGCTGGATGTAGGCGGCCATGATCGCCCCGGCGGCATGCACCCCGGTGCCGGTGTCGCCGATGGCGGCGCCGCAGCGTACGGGCTCGCGGTCGGCGAACCCGGTCACGCTCATGACGCCGCCGGTGGCCTGGGCGATCATGTCGAAGCTCTTGTACTCGTGATAGGGCCCGGACAGGCCGAAGCCCTTGATGCGCGCCATGATGATGCGGGGATTGGTCGCGCGCAGCCGCTCGTAGTCGAGCCCGAGCCGCTCCATCAGGCCGGGCGCGAAGTTCTCCACCACCACGTCCGCTCGCTCGACCATCCTCAGGAAGAGATTCTTTCCCTCGGGCTGCTTGAGGTCGATGGTGACGCTGCGCTTGTTGGCATTGAAGACGAGAAAGAACATCGCGTCCAGCCCCGGCACCTCCGGCCGATTGCGGCGCGATTGCTCTCCGCCCGGTGGCTCGATCTTGATGACGTCGGCTCCGAGCCAGCCGAGGAACTGAGTACAGGTGGTGCCCGCCTCGAACTGGGTGAGATCGAGAATTCGCATGCCCTGGAGCGCGCGATCGGTCATGGGCGGTCCCCCTTGGTGAGTCGAACGGCAGTATACTAGGCGCGATGCAGTTCCAGCTTCGCAAGATCGGCCACGTGGTCCTGAACGTCACCGACCTCGATCGGTCGGTGCGTTTCTACACCGAGATCCTGGGCCTGGGGGTCAGCGACCGCTATCCCGACAGCATGGTGCCGGGCGGCATGGTCTTTCTCCGGTGCAACCCCGACCATCATGGCGTCGCGCTCGTGGGCGGCGCCGCGAAGGCCGAGCGCAGCAGCCTGAACCACTTCGCCTTCGAGGTGGGGTCGCTCGACGAAGTGTTCCGCGCGCGCGACTGGCTGCGCGAGCGCGGCGTCCCCATCCACTTCGAGGGGCGCCGCCGCGCCGGCTGCCAGATCGCCATCGAGTTCCAGGATCCCGACGGCAACAACCTCGAGATCTACTGGAACATCGACCAGGTCGGCACCGAGGGCACGGTGCGGCCGGCCGCCGAGTGGCTGCCCGCGAAGTCGCTGGAAGAGGCCGTTGCCCACCCCGTCAAGGGGCAGACGCTGCCGCGGCGCTGAGGCAGACCTGATGCTCCTGCTGAAGGACCGGCTCGACGCGATTCGCGAGGGAGCCAAGACGCGCATTCCCGTGGAGGCCCGCGAGGTGATGGAGCGCAGCGTGGCGGATCTCCGTGCCTCGGGGATCATGGACGGGGTCGCGAAGGTCGGGCAGAAGGCGCCCGACTTCACCCTGCCGAACGCGCAGGGGCAGGACGTGAGGCTGGCGGGCGTGCTCGCGCGCGGGCCCGTGGTGCTGTCGTTCTATCGCGGGCGCTGGTGACCGTACTGCAACGCAGAGCTGGCAGCTCTGCAAGGGGCCCTGCCCGAGATTACCGCCGCCGGGGCCAGCCTCGTGGTCATCTCGCCCCAGGTCGCGCGCACGCCGCGCGAGACGGAGGCGCCCGCGCCGCTCTCGTTCGAGATCCTGTGTGACTTCGGCAACAAGGTGGCGGAGGCGTATGGACTCGCTTTCACCCTGCCCGCGGATCTCCAGGCCATCTATCGGGAGCGCGGCATCGACCTGGCCCAGGGCAACGGCGACGGAGCCTGGCGGCTCCCGGTCCCGGCGCGGTTCGTAATCGACCGAAACGGGATCATCCACGCGGTGGACGCCGATCCGGACTACACGCGACGTTCGGAGCCGACCCAGACCGTGCAGATCCTCCAGGACTTGCGCTGAAAGGAGCCCTCATGCCTCGTGTCCCGCCCATCACCGGAAAGTCCGACGTACCGCCCGCACATCACGCCGTCGTCGACGGGGTCGTGCAGGTCTTCGGCAACGTGCGCGGGCCCTTCAGCATGCTGCTGCACAGCCCGAAGCTGGCCGAGCGCATCCTGCCCCTGGTCACCTTCTTCCGCGACGAGAGCGTCGTGGAACCCGAGCTGCGGTCCATCGCCATCCTGACCGCGGTGCGCGAGCGGCAGGCGGCCTACGTGTGGGCAGCCCAGGTGGCGGCAGCCCGCCGCAACGGCGTGAGCCTGGAGATGATTGATCTCCTCCGCGCGCGTGCCGACGTTGAGCGCTTCGGCGGCCCCGCCCGCGACATCGTCCTTTACGTCCGCCAGCTCATCCGCGACAACCGCGTCACAGCGGAAGCCTTCGACGCGCTCCAAAAGCGCCACGGCACTCAGTGGCTGGTGGAGCTGACGGCGGTGGTGAACTATTTCGGCATCTTAGCCGGCATCGTCAACGCCTTCGAGGTCGCGGCGCCGGCTGACGGCGACAAGCTTCCCGCATAGCCGCACGCGAGCGACCCGGTTGCTAGAGTAGAGGGGTATGGCGCACACCCTCGCGGCGGGACAGCCCATGACTCGGCGCCCTGCGGTACGGGCGGCCCGGCCCCGGTACGCCCGGCGCCCGGCCCGCCCCTGGCGCCGCGTGCTCATGCTCGTGCTCGCCGCTCCCCTGCTCGTCCGCATCCTGGTGGCGTCGGCCGTGATCCTGGCGCTGTGGTGGACGGTGAACTGGGTGGTCCAGGTGGCGCGCAAGCCGAGCGAGCTCTTCTTCCCGGTGAGCCGGGCGCTCAACAAAGCCCCCGCCGAGACCTGGCAGCAGTACGGCGGACTCTTCCGCGCGCATTCCACCACCGTGGTCACGCCCGGCCTGCTTGCCGCGCTCGCTCAGGCCGAGAGCGCGGGCAACCCGGTGGCGCGCACCTACTGGCGCTGGCAGCTGTCCCTGAACCCCTTCGAGGTGTACCGGCCGGCGTCCAGCGCGGTCGGGATGTTCCAGATCACCGACGGGGCGTTCCAGGAGGCGCGGCGCTACTGCATCCACGACCATCGGGTGGTCGAAGAGGGCGCCTGGCACGACGTCCGCTCGTGCTGGTTCAATGCGCTCTACGCGCGCGTCATCCCGAGCCACGCCGTCGAGCTGACCGCCGCGCATCTGGACCGCAGCGTGGCCCGCACCCTCGAGCGCCGGACGATCGCGACCGCCACCCTCGCCCAGAAGCAGGAGCTGGCCGCCCTGATCCACCTCTGCGGCGCCGGCGCGGGCGACGCCTACGCGCGCCGCGGATTCCGGCTGGCGCCGGGCCAGCGCTGCGGCGATCACGAGGCGCGTCATTATCTCGCCCAGGTCCACTCGCTGAAGCGTCAATTCGACCGCCTCGCCGCCCTCGGCTAGGCGGCGCGCCTACCGACGGAGGCGCTCGATCTCTTCGGGCGTCCAGGCCACCCGCGGCTCCTGCGCCGCGCGCGCGCACCAGCTGCGATGCGCGTCGCAGGCCCAGAGAAACGCTTCCTTGGCCGTCTGGAGACGGCCCGCGCACGCCTCCACCGTCCCCACCGCGTAGCGCTCGACGGCGCACGCGACCAGGTCGAGCGTTCACCGACGACGGTGACTGGCTGTTCGCGCCCGACACGCACGACCGTGGCCTGCGCGTGCTGCACCTGCCGAGCGGCAAGGCCTCCCCCGTGCTGCGCGGGGAAGGGCCCTTTTACAAGGCGGTGGCGCTGAACGTCCCCGCGAGCCTGATCGCCCTGCTGCGCCCGGGCGACCTGCAGGGCCACGGGCCCTATGGCCTGGAGGTGTGGCGTCTGACCTACCGCGCGAGGTAGGGAGGAATGCGGCGGGCCGGACCTGACGCCCGGCCCGCCGCGGCTAGTGCTACTTCAGGGAGTCGGCGCCCGCCCGTGCGATCTGCGCGTCCTGCTCGCCGGTGACTCCCGAGACCCCGATCCCGCCGATGATCTTGCCGTCGGCCATGATCGGAAGGCCGCCATCCAGAAGACTGGCCCCCGTGACATTGAGCAGGCGGATATTCGCGCCGCCCTGCGCGACCGCGTCCTGGAAGACCTTGGTCGGACGGCGGAACGCCACGGCGGAGCGGGCCTTGTCCTTGGCGACCTCGATGCTGCCCCACTGGGTATTGTCCAGGCGCTGAAGCATGACGAGCTGCCCGCCTGAATCCAGGATGGCGATGACGACCGGCCAGTTGTTCTTCCTGGCCTCGGCTTCGGCGGCCATCATGGCCTTCTTGGCCTGCTCGAGGGTGATGGGATTGCCATACGCGGGGGGGGCCTGCGCGTAGGCGGGTGCCACCACGAACAGCAGAAGTCCCAGCAAGAGCGCAAGCACTTGCGTCGTCCTTTTCATCGCTTCCCTCCATAGGTAACGGAACGGTGTGGGTAAGGTCGCCGTCCGGGCCGCAACGAGAAGACCAGCCAAGCAACCACGGAACCGTCCCCGGAGTTCCCGCTAGCCCCGCATCACCTTGGCATAGGCGTCCAGGCGCGGCAGGATGGCGTCCCGGCGCTCGCAAGGCAGCCCGAAGATGGCCCGCTGCACGCCCGCCGCAGCGAGGCCATCCAGGGCCTCGCGCTTGGGGGGCGCAAAGAAGATGGACACCGGCGCCGATCCTGGGTCGCGCCCGGCCCTCTTCAGCCGCTCGCGCAGCTCGGGGATTCGGCGCACCGGGTCCACGTGCGGCCGCAGGATCGGCATCCAGCCGTCGCCGAACTCGACCACGCGATCGAAGGTCGTCGCGCCATCCCCGCCGATCACGATGGGCGGATGCGGCTTCTGCAGGGGCTTCGGATCGCTCCAGATCCGATCGAAGCGCACGTAGTCGCCGTTGAAGCTGGCCTCCTTCTTCGTCCAGATCTCCTTCATGGCCAGCACGCGCTCACGCAGCACCTTCCAGCGCGTCTTCCACTCGGTCCCGTGGTGAAGCATTTCTTCTTTGTTCCAGCCCCCGCCGATGCCGAACAGTACGCGACCACCGGAGAGGCGATCGAGCGTGGCGACCTCCTTCGCGGTGGTGATGGGATCGCGCTCGATGACGAGGCAAATGCCCGTGCCGAGCTTGAGGCGCTTGGTCGCCCCCGCGGCGGCCATCAAGGCAACGAAGGGGTCGTAGGCCGACCAGTACTCGCGCGGCAGGTCGCCACCGCCCGGCCAGGGGCTCAGACGGCTCGCGGGAATGTGGGTGTGCTCGGGAAACCAGACCGACTCGAAGCCACGCTCCTCGAGGGCGCGGGCGAGGTCGTCGGGAGCCATCGAGTACTCGGTGGGGAACATGACGACGCCGTAGTCCATGGGACCCTCCTTGGGTTGGGCGGCGACAGCATACGCCAATCCGGGGCTTGACGCCTCCGTTCCCCGGGGCGCAACATCGCGCCCATGAGAGACAACGTCTATCGCGTTCGCAGCGAACGGGGTGAGGTGCAGATCGGGACCTGGATCACCATGATCCGCACCCCGGCGGTGCTGACCCTCCTGCAATCGGCGGGGCTCGACTTCGCCCGTGTGGACATGGAGCATTCGCCGTTCTCGATGGAGACGGTGGCCGACATGGCCACGCTGGCGCGCGCGCTGGACTTCCCCTTGGTGGTCCGTCCGCCCGACGGCAACCGCGAGTGGATCACCCGCCTGCTGGACGCAGGCGTGTGGAACCTACACGTGCCCCAGGTCGACACGCCCGAGCAGGCGGCGACGGTGGCCGCATGCGCCCGCTACGCGCCGCTGGGCGAGCGCGGCATGTACGGCTTCGGACCCCACACCATGTACCAGACCCTGGCGCCGGGCGAGCACATGGCCGCGGCCAACGCACGTGTGCACGTCACCGCGATGCTCGAGACGAAGCGCGCCTTCGACCGGCTGGACGAGATCGCGGCGGTGCCTGGCATCGACGCCCTCACCATCGGCCCCACCGATCTCGCCCAGGACCTCGGTGTGCTCGGCACCCCCGCTCAGCGGCCCACCCTCACCGAGTATCGCCAGCGCCTGGCCGCGGCCGCGCGCAAGCACGGCAAGGCGCTCGCCATGCTGACGGACAGCGTGGAGGGCGTGCGCGAGATGGTCGATCTCGGCGCGACCATCATCAACTTCTCCTCCGACGCCGCCGTGCTCCGGGCCGGCTACGCCGCGACCGTGGCCCAGATTCGGAGCGCGCGATGAAGCGCAGCACGGAGCGCATCCTCACCACCCACACCGGCAGCCTCCCGCGCCCCGCCGACCTCACCGCCACTCTGGAGGCGCTCGATGCCGGCGCCGCGCCCGAGCCGCGCGCCTTCGGGGAGCGCGTCCGCGCCGCCGTCGCCGAGATCGTCCGCAGGCAGGTCGCAGCCGGGGTGGACGTGGTCAACGACGGCGAGCAGGGCAAGGTGGGCTACTCGACCTATGTGCGCCACCGGCTCACCGGCTTCGACGGCACGAGCGTCGTCCGCGGCCGCCCCGACTGGGCGGACTTCCCCGAAGCCGCAGCCCGGCGTGAGCAGCGCTCCACTGTGTCGCGCCCCGCGTGCACCGGGCCCATCGAGTGGCGCGACCGCGATGCGGTCAAGACGGACATCGCCAATCTGCGGGCGGGCCTCGACGGGACGACGGCGACGGACGGTTTCATGACGGCGGCCTCGCCAGGCGTCATCGCCCACTTCCTCCGCAACGAGCACTATCCCAGCCGGGAGGCATACCTCGCGCGCCTCGTCCAGGTCATGAAGGAGGAGTACGACGCCATCGCCCGCGCGGGCTTCGTTCTCCAGATCGACTGTCCTGATCTCGCGATGAGCCGGCATCTGGCCTTCCACCAGCTCAGCGACGCGGAGTTCCTCAAGATCGCCGCCGCCAACGTGGAGGCGCTCAACCACGCGCTTCGCGACATTCCCCCGGACCGGCTCCGCATGCATCTGTGCTGGGGGAACTACGAAGGTCCCCACCACCGGGATATCCCGCTGCGCGAGATCCTGCCGATCGTGCTGCGCGCGCGGCCCCACGCCATCTCGCTAGAAGGGGCCAATCCACGCCACGGGCACGAGTGGGCGGTATTCAAGGACATCAAGCTACCGGACGACAAGATCCTCATCCCGGGCGTGCTCGATACCACGACCAACTTCATCGAGCATCCCGAGCTGGTAGCCCAGCGCATCGTGCGCTACGCCGAGGTGGTGGGCCGGGAGCGCGTCATCGCGGGCTCCGATTGCGGCTTCGGCACCTTCGCGCGCGCCGCCTCATTGGTCGAGCCCGAGATCGTCTGGGAGAAGCTCCGCGCGATGGCGGAGGGCGCCCGCCTCGCGTCTCGTCAGCTCTGGCGCTAGCGGGCGGTCGGTAGACCCCTAGAAGGCGTTCGAGAGACAGGCCCCATCGAAGTACCTCAGGCCCTGTCGCGCGCACTCCGCCCGACGCTCCTCCTCGCGCTCCGCCCACGCCTGCTGGCTGGCGGCGCGCTGCTCGGGTGTGGGCGAGCACCCCGCCGCGAGCGTCAGAAGCAGCGCGAGCCCGACGCTTCGGGCCGCCCGGCTCATGCCTACGGGCCACCGCGCGAGATGCAGGCCCCGTCGAAGTACGGGAGGCCCTGCCGTGCGCACTCCGCGCGGCGCTCCTCATTACGTTGCGCCCAGGCCCGCTGGGCGGCGGCGCGCTCCTCCGGTGTGGGAGGCGTGCAGCCCGCGGCAAGCGCGACGAGAACGGCGAGCAGAACGCCTCGAGCCACTCGACTCATGGCTCCAGTAGACACCGGAGCGTGCCCCCCGTCCATCGGACGGAGGGCGTATGCCTCCGTCAGCCGCGTGACTTTGTCATCGTGACGATGTGAGCGGACATCGCGAACGCCACCGTTCCGTTGGGGGCGACGAAGGTGCGCAGCTCGCGCTCGGCCTCGCCGAGCAGCCGACGGTATCCGGCCTCGTCGATCAGGTCAGCGGCGGTCCAACCTTTCACGTCGGTGAACACCCACGACTCGATGGACGGAAAGCGCCCCGCGCCCTCGTGGGTGACGACCCGGACGTCGGGGGCCCCGGCGTCCCGAAAGAGAGCGCGGAGGGCGGCCGTATCGCCCAGGACGAACGGCGAGCGAAGGGCCTCCGCGGTCCCCGCGCCGAAGAGCCGCTCCAGGAGGCCGACGAAGGCGCGGTAGGCCGGCGTCCGGTCGAGCGAGTCCCAGACCGCGACGGCGAGCCGACCGCCCGGCCGCAGCACGCGCAGCATCTCCCCGATCGCCTTCGCCCGGTCGTGGAAGAACATCAGGCCGAACTGGCTAACCACGGCGTCGAAGCCCGCGTCGTCGAACGGCAGCGCCTCCGCCGCCCCGTGCCGCCAGTCGATGCCGGGCGCCTTGCGCCGCGCCACCGCCAGCATCCCCTCGTTGATGTCGAGCCCGGTCGCCGTCCCGCCCGGCTTCACGCGCTCAGCGAGAGCGCGCGCGAGCACGCCAGTGCCGCACGCGACGTCGAGCACACGCTGGTTCGGCTCCACTCCCGCCGCCGCCGCCATTCGCGGCGTCCACTCCAGGAACATGGCCGGCAGGTAGAACTCCTCGTAGATGTCGGCCGCGCTCGTGCTGACTTGCCCACTCGCGATCTGGCTCATGGCTTCTCCTCCGTGTGGGAAGTTTCGATCGTCGAGGCGCAGTGTATGATCGGGGCGTGCCGCGCCGCCATGATCGAGCGTCCGCATTCCATGCCGCGCCGACCAGAACGCGCGCGCGACCTGCCCGAGCGTCCGGCGCGCTTGCCCGAGCGTCCACGCCGGGGACCATGCCCCCCGGCGACGTCCTCTCGGACGTGCTCCGGACGGTGCGCCTGACCGGCGCGCTCTACTTCCTCGTCGAGGCCTCATCGCCCTGGGAGATCGCCATGCCCGCCGGCACGGCGCTGGCACCCGCGCTGATGCCCCGCGCCCAGCAAGTCATCTCGTATCACGTGGTCACGCGCGGAGCCTGCTGGGGTCGGCTCGCCGGCGGGGCCCCGACGCGCATCGAGGCCGGTGACGTTCTCGTGTTCCCGCGGGGGGACCCGTACATCATGTCCATCGATGCGGCCACGGGCGCCGGGCCAGACGAGGCCGAGGTGCTCGACTGGATGAAGAAGATGTCCGTCGGCGAGCTGCCGTCGGTCGTTGTTGAGGGCGGCGACGGCCCTTCCCGGCTCGAGCTCGTCTGCGGATTCCTCGGCTGTGACGTCAGCCCCTTCAACCCGCTACTCGGCACCCTGCCCCGCCTCCTCCGCGTTCCCCATCCGACGTCGGCCGCCGGCGATTCCCTGCGGCAGCTCATCGAGCTGACGCTGGCGGAGTCGCGCGCGCCGCGCCCGGGCGGGGAGTGCGTCCGGCTGCGCCTGAGCGAGCTGATGTTCGTCGAGGTGGTGCGACGCCATCTCGAGTCGGTGACGGGCGAGCCGGCCGGCTGGCTGGGTGGGCTCCGCGACGGCATCGTCGGACGGGCGCTCGGCCTGCTGCACGAGCGGCCGGCGCAGCCGTGGACGCTTCGCGCACTCGCGCGAGAGGTCGGGCTCTCCCGCTCCGCGCTGGCCGAGCGCTTCACGCACTTCGTGGGCTATCCGCCGATGCAATACCTGACGCGCTGGCGCATGCAGCTGGCCGCCCGCCGCCTCGCTGATGACGACGCCAAGGTCGCCGCAGTGGCGCTCGACGTCGGCTACGACTCGGAGGCCGCCTTCAGCCGCGCTTTCAAGCGGGCCACCGGGATGCCGCCGGCCGGGTGGCGCCGGCGCCACGGACCGCCCGGCGCACCGGCCAGGCCGCTTCGCCGCGCCCGCTGACGGCACCGTGGAGGCTTCTCCCGTCGCGTCCTTCCTGAACTCGCGCGCTCACGATGTCGCCGACGGCATCGGCAAGCCCGTCCCCCGCAAAGAGGACGCGCGTTTCGTCACCGGGGAGGGACGCTTCGGCGACGACGTCAATCTCCCCGGTGAGGCGTACGCGTGCTTCGTGCGCTCGCCGTACGCCCACGCGCGCATCGGGGGCATCGACACCGCCGCCGCCCTCGCGGTACCGGGCGTGCTCGCCGTGCTGACGGGGGCCGACGCCGAGGCCGATGGGCTCCGGCCCATTCCCCATCGCCCGGTCCCGACCAATCCTCACGAGGTGCCGCTGCGGAGCCGCGACGGCACCGCGTTCTTCCTCGCCCCCCATGCTCCCCTGCCCGCCGACCGCGCGCGCTTCGTGGGCGAGCCGGTCGCCATGGTGGTGGCGGAGAGTGTCGCCATCGCTCGCGATGGCGCCGAGTGCGTGGTCGTGATGTGGGAGCCGCTGCCCGTGGTCGCCGCGGCCGCAGCCGCCCTTGCCGCCGGCGCGCCCACCCTCTATGACGACCACCCCTCGAATGTCTGCGTGGATTCTCGGACGGGCGACCCAGTCGCCACCGAGGCCGCCTTCGCGCGCGCCGCCCACGTCGTCCGCCTGTCGACGCGGATCAATCGGGTCACCGGCGTGCCGATGGAGCCCCGTACCGCGGTGGCTGCGTACGACGGCGCCACGGGCCGCTATGCGCTGCACGCCGGCTCCGGCGGCGTCCAGCGCTGCCGCGCCGACCTCGCGGCGACGCTCGGCGTGCCCGAGGACGCCGTGCGTGTGACCGCCGGCGACGTCGGCGGCAACTACGGCACGCGCAACAGCTCGTATCCGGAGTTCGCCCTCGCCGCCTGGGCGGCCCGCCGTCTCCGCCGTCCCGTCAAGTGGACGTGCGACCGGACCGAGGCCCTCCTCACCGACTATCAGAGCCGTGACCTCCTCTCCGACGTGGCCTTGGCGCTCGACGCCGACGGCGGCTTCCTCGCGCTGCGCGGCGTGAACACGAGCAATGTGGGCGCCCACGCCGTGTCGTTCATCCCCCTCGCCAAGGGCGTGGCGGTGCTGCCGAGCGTCTACCGCATCCCCGCGGCGACGATGGACGCGCGCGCCGTCCTCACCAACACCGCGCCCACCACACCGTACCGGAGCGCGGGCCGCCCCGAGGTGATGTTCGTGATCGAGCGCCTCATCGACCTCGCCGCCCGCCGCCACGGTTTCGACCGCGTCGCGCTGCGGCGGCGCAATCTCATCCCCGCCGAGGCCATGCCCCATCGCAACCCGCTGGGGCTCCTGTACGACAGCGGCAATTACACGTTGGTCCAGGACCGCGCGGTCGCGAACGCGGACTGGGCAGGCTTCGAGGCCCGGCGCGCGGAGGCCCGCAGCCGCGGGCGCTACCGCGGCATCGGCCTCGCCAACTACATCGAGCTCAATACCGGCGCGCCCCGCGAGCGCGCCGAGATCACCGTCCGGCCCGAGGGCGAGGTGGAGGTCGCCCTCGGCACGCTGTCCGCGGGGCAGGGCCACGAAACCAGCTTCGCTCAGCTCGTCGCCGAGTGGCTCGGCGTCGAGATCGCCCGGGTACGCCTGATCACCGGCGACACCGATCGCGTGCCCGTGGGCGGCGGCTCGCACTCTGGGCGCTCCATGCGGCTGGGCGCCGTGGTCATGGCGCAGGCGGCCGACGAGATCGTCGCGCGGGGCACGCGGCTGGCGGCCTGGCTCCTCGAGGCCGCTCCCGAAGACATCGCCTTCGCGGGTGGCCACTTCACGGTGCGCGGGACGCACCGCGCGGTCGACCTCTTCGCGGTGGCCGCTGCCGCGCTCCGCGCCGATGCGCCGCCCGCGCTCGGCGGGCCGCTCGCCGGCGCCGGCGACGAGACCATGAGCGTACCGTCCTTCCCCTACGGCTCGGCCGTGTGCGAAGTCGAGGTGGATCCCGACACGGGCCTGGTAGAGATCGCGCGCTACAACACCGTCGACGACGTGGGGCGCGCGGTGAACCCACTCATCCTGCACGGGCAGACCCACGGTGGGATCGCGGCCGGCGTGGGTCAGGCGCTGTGGGAGCTCTGCGACTACGACGCGGAGGGCCAGCAGCGCACGGCGAGCTTCATGGAGTACGCCCTGCCGCGCGCCGACGCGCTGCCCCACTTCGCCACCGAGATCAGCGAGGTGCCATCGACCTCGAATCCCCTCGGCCTGCGCGGCGGCGGCGAGGGCGGCACCACACCCGCGCTCGCCGCGGTGGTCAACGCCATCGTGGACGCCCTCGCCGAGCTGGGCGTTGAGCACGTGGAGATGCCGGCCACGCCCGAGCGCGTGTGGCGAGCGATTCAGGACGCTCGCGGGCGCGCCTGATCGCTCAGCGCGCTCTCACCGAGGGTCGAGTAGCAGCACCTCGACGCGGGCGGCGATTCCGTCGGCGCGCCGCGCGACCTCGGCGGGCGTCAGGCTCCCCACCGGATGCGGCAGGACGGCATACGGGTACCCGGGCATGCCGGCCAGGCGGGCCATCTCCTCGGCAGTCGGAATGAAGGGCTCCGTGATGACGACCGCGGCCGGGATCCCGCGCTTCTCGAACGTGATGGCGTCGAGCACACTGCCCGACGAGCACGACCCTCAGTCGCCGATGGCGGTGATGACGACGGCGCAGCCCTTGGCCAGACGCTCGGCGTCCTCGTCGGAGACGGGGGCGCTCGCGTTGCGCTTCGCCGCACGCACCACCTCGCCGATGCCGTGACGCTCGCGGAGGCGCTCGGCGATGCCGTCCAGCAGCGCCATGCCGTTGGACTTGCCGTTGGCGAGGAGCCCCACCGTGAGGCCGCGCAGTGCGCGCGGCCGGGGAGCGCGAGAAAAGGTGGCGGGAGCCGCCGCGTCGGCGAGCGTCGGATCGAGAATGCGGGTCATGCCGGCACCTCCTTGGTGACGAAGGGGACGGAGCGGCCTCGGCTCCACGAGGGGAAAAAGGCCGAGTGGCCGCCGGCGGCACCGCCTCCCACCGCGAGCAGGATGTCTTCGGGACCGAGGCCCCGATGCACGCGCACGGCCTCGTCACCGGGCGCGATCTGGTCGGCATCCTTCGGCCCAGGCGGCGGGTCGGGCCGACCGCCGGGCGCATCGCGATAGAGCCAGTCCATGAGATCGGGGTTGGTGTAGAAGGCCGGCTCGACCTTTCCGCCCCGCTTGAGGTCGGCGAGCGAGCGCCAGGCGTGATCGTAGAGCCACTGCTGCACCCGGGACCGCGTCCAGGCCGCGCGCCGGAGGTGCTGCGCGTGCTCGGGTGCGAAGACGACCACGGACCGGCCCGGGCTCAGGCTTCCGAGCCCGGCCATGACGTCGGCGAAGCACGTGAGCAAACGCTCCGGATCGCCGGTGCCGTGGCTCAGCACGTTATGGCCGGACTCGGCGGCGTAGACGGTCACGGCGGAGCGCCCGGCGGGGACACCGCGCGCGACCGACAGCGGCTCCCACGGGTTTTGGGCCTCGTCCTCGGCGAAGCAGAGCGTGTACTTGCCCGGCCAGCCCTGCGTCGACTTGTCGAGCACGCCCGGCCGGCACCCCAGGCAGTTGAGGAGGATCAGCCGCAGCGTCCTCCCGATGGTGGCGTTGGCGCGCTCGCTGGGGCCGAAGAGGTTAGCGCCGGCGTTGATCGCGAGCCGCGGGGCGATCGGCCCGCTGACGATGACCATGAGGGCGGAGCCGCCGGTGCTGGTCGCGGGGCCGTGGAGCATGAAGGCGGGATCGCCGATGGCGTGGAGCGCAGCGCCCACGACCGGGAAGTATTCCGGCCGGCAGCCCGCCATCACCGCGTTGATCGCCGCCTTCTCGGCGGTCACCGCGCGATCGCGCACGGGCTCGTGCAGGAGCACGTCTCCCGCGGCCCAGGGACCCGCGGCGAGCATGGCATCCACCAGGCCATCGGTGGGCGGCACCACGGGCAGCCCGTCGGTCCACCCTCGCGCATAGCATGCCTCGATAGCATCCCACGGATCGCCGACGTCGATGCCGGCGCGTTGGCTCACACGCGATACCAGGGGTGCGGCCGGCCCGGCACCTTGACCCGCAGGGTGTAGACCGACGTGCGCGCGGTGAAGAAGAGCGTGCACAGATCGGGCCCGCCGAAGGCGAGGTTGGCAGGGACCTCGGGCGTGCGGATGATCTCGAGCCGGGTGCCATCGGGGGCGAATACCCAGGTGCCCCCGGGCCCCGTGCAGTAGACCCGCCCTTCGACGTCGACCTTCATGCCGTCGGGCACGCCGTCCCGCTCATCGGAGGACATGTCCGCGAAGATTCGGCGCCGGACGGGACGACCGTCCGCGTCCAGCTCGATCGCGTGGATGTACGCCGTCCAGCGGGTGTTGGCGACGTAGAGGGTGCGCTCGTCCGGCGAGAAGGCGAGCCCGTTCGGATACTCGCAGTCCGCGATCAGCGTGGTGGTGCCGTCGGGAGCGAGACGATACACGCCCGCATAGGTCAGCTCACGCTCGGCGAGCGGCACCCGGAGGCCGGGGTCGGTGAAGTAGAGACTTCCGTCCGAGCGGCACACCACGTCGTTCGGCCGGTTGAGTCGCTTGCCCTCGAAGCGGTCGATCAGCACCTGCTCGACTTTACCGGCCGCCGAGAGCCGGGTGAGCCGGCGATTCCCGCCTTCGCACAGCACGAGCCGGCCCTGGAGATCGAACGTGAGCCCGTTGCCGCCCCCCGTGTCTTCGCGCAGGAGCTCGGGCTCGCGGCCGGGGACGAGCCGGTACATGCGGCTCGCCTGCACGTCGACGAAGTAGTAGAAGCCCTCGGGATGCCAGAGCGGCCCCTCGGTGAACACGAAGCCGGTGGCGAGCCGATCTGTCATGCCAGGCTCGCGCGGCGGCTCTCGTGGTACTGCTCGAGCTCGTGGTTCGCGTGCACGACCACGGCGAGCCGCTCGACCACGTCGCCGAGCGCCTGCCCGGGAATCGTGAAGTAGAGCTCCGCGTCGCCGAGCCCGGTGTAGACGCGATTGCCGATGCAGCCCAGGCTCGTGTTGCTCCGCGTCGAGCGCAGGGCCTCCGGGATCATGGCGCAGGCGGGGCGCCCCATGGTGGCGCCGTCGTGGCCCACGCCCGCCGCGCTCGCCGCCTCCGCCAGCAGCATGATCTCCCGCGCCCGGCCGCGCACGATCACCACGTCGGGATCGACGGGCAGCGCTCCCAGCGGGCCGTAGACCGCCACGCCGAAGGGCTCGGCGCGGCGGGGGAGCGCCGGCACCTCCTCCATGCGGAGGTACTGGAGCCCCACCATGGTGCCGACCACCTGCTGCAGCTCGGCGGCGCGCTCGGGCGGCAGCTCGACACCATGGGTGTGCGCACCCACGGGACAGTTGTAGTGATCGGCGGCTTCCGTGTAGAAGACCCGCCCCTCCGCCGCGCTTCGCCAGTAGGCGCAGCCCGCGGGGCCCGGGCGCTCGACTCGCGCGACGCCCGCAGGCGGGCTCGCGCAAAACGCGAGGCCAACCGGGGGAAGGGTGAGGCCGAGCAGGCTGGTCAAGGCGGCATGGAGGCGGGCGACGTCCATCACGGGCTCCTCTCGATCACGGCGGGCGCGACAGTGCGGTTCCACGTGATTCTACCGCATCACCCGAGCCGCCGCCGGCGCGGTGCTATAGTCGCCAATCGTGGAGACGGTCTTCGATGCGTTCATCGCCACCGCGGCCGCCGCGCCGGATCACGCGTTCCTCTGCGCACCGCCCGCCCCCGGGCGCGCCTACCACCCCGACGGCATCGAGATCACCTATGCGCAGGCGCGTGACGAAGCCCTCCGCCTGCGCGCGGCATACGCCGACGCCGGCTACGGGCACGGCCACCGCGTGGCGCTCCTTCTCGAGAACCGGCCAGAGATGTTTTTCCACTACCTGGCGCTGAACGCGCTGGGCTGCGGGATCGTCCCCATCAATCCCGACTACCGCCACGACGAGCTCGCCTATCAGATGGACCATTCCGACGCCGAGCTTGCGGTGGCGGTGCCGGAGCGCGCCGCCGCGCTGAGCGCGGTGGGGCGCGCGCGCGCGCGGCCCCTCCCCGTCGTCGACACCGGCGCCTGGCCCCGCGCCCTGCCCAAGGCCGCCACCGCCCCGCGCGCGGGTGCCCCCGGCCTGGACACGGAATGTGCGCTCCTCTACACGTCCGGCACGACCGGCCGGCCCAAGGGCTGCGTGCTCGGCAACTTCTACATGCTCAACGCAGGCGCCTGGTACCGCGATCTTGGCGGCCGGCTCGCCATCGCGCACGGCCGCGATCGCATCATCAACCCGCTCCCTCTCTTCCACATGAACTGCCTCGGCATCACCGGCACGTGCGTCATCCTCACCGCCAACTGCCTCATCCTGCCCGAGCGCTTCAGCCCGCGGCGCTGGTGGCCGGACGTGGTGGCGACGCGGGCGACGGCGCTCCACTACCTTGGCGTCATGCCGCCGCTGCTCCTGAACCAGGCGCCCGCGGCGGAGGAGCGGGCCCATCAGGTGCGCTTCGGCATCGGGGCCGGCGTCGAGCCCCAGCTCCACGCGGCCTTCGAGGAGCGCTTCGGGTTCCCGCTCGTGGAAGTGTGGGGCATGACGGAGACCGGGCGCATTTTCGCCGATCGCGACGAGCCCCGACAGGTGCACACGCGCGCCTTCGGCCGCCCTCATGGCGGGCTCGAGGCACGCGTCGTCGACGACGCCGATCGCGAGCTGCCTCGTGGCGCCGACGGCGAGCTGCTCGTACGCTGGAGCGGCGCGGAAGGGCCACGCCACGGCTTCTTCTCCGCCTACCTCAAGGATCCGAAGGCGACCGAGGAGGCGTGGCGCGGTGGCTGGTTCCACACGGGCGATACTGTCCGCCAGTTGACCGACGGTATGTTGGTGTTCGTGGATCGGAAGAAGAACATCATCCGCCGCTCCGGCGAGAACGTGGCCGCCGCCGAGGTGGAGGCGGCGCTGCAGGCGCACGAGGCGGTGGCACAGGTGGCGGTGCTCGCCGTTCCCGACGAGGTGCGCGAGGAAGAGGTGATGGCGTGCGTCGTGCCCATGCCGGGCGCGGCGGCCGGCGCGGCGCTGGCGGAGCGACTGATGGACTGGTGCCTGGAGCGCCTCGCCTACTTCAAGGCGCCGGGCTGGATTCTCTTCGTGGAGAGCCTGCCCACCACCGGCACCCAGAAGGTGCAGAAGGCGCAGATCTTTCCCCGCGGCGAAGACCCACGCCGCCGCCCCGGCGTCCTCGATCTCCGCGCCCGCAAGAAGCGCGGCTGACGCGAGCGGCGCCCGCTTCCGCGATCGCTCAGGGCGGCGTGCCGACCTGCAGGAGCAGCGGGCGCGGGCGCGAGCCGCCCGCGGGATTGGCCGCCCACCCGCCCACGTAGAAGCGGCCGGCATTGTCGCGGGCGTTGGAGCCGTAGAGCAGGACGTCCTTCAAGCCCTTCGTGTCGAGCGGATGGGCGGTGGACTTTCGTGTCTGCAGGTCGAACACCACCCACTCGAAGCGGCGGCCGCGCTGGGTGACTCCGGCCAGATAGCGCCGGCCGTCGAGGGCGAACAGCGACGGCGCATAGGTCTCGCGGGCGGGATTGAACCAGCCGACGGGCACCACCTGCGCGGGGCGGCCGGCCTGGGGCTCGACGAGGTAGAGATACCCTCGATGCGTCGTGAACGCCAGGCGGCCGTCGGCGAGATAGGTCAGGCCGACGATGCCGTGGTTCTCCGCGATCGCCGCCTTGCCCACGTAAAACTCGAGCGGGGTGGCGGCGACTTCCTGGAGGTCGGCGTCAAATTCCACGAGTACGGCGGTCGTCTTTCCCGGCGAGGGTCTCGTCACCCGTGGCACGTAGGCGTGACCGTTCGCGTCCGAGAGCACGTTGCGCGAGACGTGGCCGCCGACCGATCCCACCACCACGCGCCGCGTCTTCCGCGTGACGGTGTCGTGCTGATAGAGCACGTGATCCCAGTAGCCGAGCACGTAGACATAGCGCCCCACACCGCTCGCCGCCACCAGGCCCTCGGGGGCGGTCCAGATGTATTCCCACTTCCCTGAATCGGGATCGACGCGCCAGAAGTGGCCGCCCCAGCGTGGTGGCGCCGAGCCGTCCTCCCGCTCACCCTCCTCGTCGGTCGACGCGAAGTAGAGCCATCCGTCGTCGGCCGCGACGATCCGCGAGTGGATCTTGACCTGCCCCTCGCCGGCGCGGTGCAGCCCGAGGCTCTTGAGCTGCCCGATCACCGCCCCGCGATCCCGCAGCACGTCCGCCTCCGGATCGTACTGGATCAGGTGCGCGCTCATGCCGGGAGCGTCAGCCGACACGCCGATCCAGATCCTCCCCTGCAGATCCCGGCCGGTCGATCCCCAGATGGCGGTCGCGTTGGGAAAGGCCGGCAGGGTGAGCTCGCGCGTGGGCGGCGCCGCCTCGACGGGGGCCGCCGGCGCCGGTCCGAAGGCGCTGCCGCTCCGCTCCTCGGGGGTGCTCGGACGCCGGCTGGGATCGGCGCCGCCGCTGCCCGCCAACACCAGGGCGCCGGCCAGGCCACCGAGCACCAAGGAGACGGTGACGCGCGGCAAGCGCACGCTAGACCGCCATCGCCATGCCGTCGTGCCCCGGATCGGCGCCGCCGTGGAGCGAGCCGTCGGGCCGGACCTCGATGCCGTGCACCGCCGCCACGTCGAACGTGTTGGGATTGCGAGCCACCGTATAGCCGTCGCGCTCGAGCTCCTCGGCCACATGCGTTGGGATACGCATCGTCACGTCGATGATGTGACTGGTCGCGCTGAAGCGCGGCGCCGCCACCGCGTCGGACATGGACATGCCGAACTCGAGGAGGTTCACGAGTGCCTGCATGACCCCGATGGCGATCTGCGCCCCGCCCGGTGCCCCGATCGCCGCGCGCAGGCCGCCGGCGCCGAACACGAGGGTCGGGCAGATGGCGCTGAAGCGACTCTTCCCCGGCGCCACCGAGCCGGCGCGGCCGGGTCGGGGGTCGAAGACGCTCATGGCGCCGTTGTACATGAAGCCCAGGCCGTCGGTGATCACGCCGGAGGGCATGCCGAGGGTGTGGGTCATGGTGACGGCGTTGCCGTCCCCGTCGATCGCCGCCACGTGGGTCGTGCCCTTCGGCTCGGGCAGGCCCACCCGATCGATGCGCACGCGCCGGCCCGCGCGGATGTCGGCGGCGGCCGCGCTGGCGTACGCCCTGGAGAGGAGGCGCTCGACGGGCACCTCCACGAACGCGGGATCGCCGACATGCGCCTCCTTGTCGGCGACCGCCCGCTTCATGGCCTCCGCGACCACGCGGATGTACGCGGCAGTGTTGTGCCCCAGCGCGCGGAGGTCGAACTGCTCGAGGACGTTGAGCATCTCGAGGAGCATGAGGCCGCCGCCGGGCGGATGATTGGTGGCGAGCCGCCAGTCGCGGAAGGTACCGCGGAGCGGCGGCCGGCGCGTGGTCCGGTAATTCGCGAGGTCCTCGTAGGAAAGGAGGCCGCCGTGACGGCGCATGTCCTCGGCGATGCGCTCGGCGAGCTCGCCCGTGTAGAAGACGTCCGCGCCGCCCTTGGCGATCAGGCGGAGCGTCGCGGCCAGGTCGGGGTTGCGCACGGTGTCCCCCACGCGCTTGGGACTGCCGTCCGCCCGGCAGTAGAGCGCGCGGCCGCTCGGGCTGAATCGCAGCCGCTCGGGGTTGGCCACGCGGCCCATCTGCTCCTCGATGGCCCACCAGTAGCCGACATGGGGCTTCACCAGCCAGCCGCGTTCGGCCCAGTCGATGGCGGGCTGCACGACCTGCGCCCAGGGGAGCGCGCCGTGAGCGGTCTGGGCCTCGTGAAACGCGCGGAGCGAGCCCGGCACGGTGATCGACTGATAGCCGAGGTCGTTGACGCGCCCCTTGAGCACGAAGCCGAAGCCGTCGCGCGTCTCGCCCTCCAGACGGTCCGTCCACATCTCGGGCCGCGCCGCCCCGGGGGTCTTGCCGTGGAAGTCGATGCACTCGTGGACGTTCTTGCCGGGCAGATAGAACTGGCCGCTCCCGAAGCCGGCGATGCCCGTCATCATGGGATCGACCACGCCCGCCACCAAGGCACACGCGATGGCGCCGTCTACCGCGTTGCCACCCGCGCGCATGACGAGGGCGCCGGCCTCGGTGGACTCCGGCTGCGCCGCGCAGATCATTCCCCTGGACACGCGGGAGATTCTACCTCAGGAGAGTCGGGAGTTGTCCCTATAGGCGCGCCACGTTTGCGCAGTGGCCCTTGTGCAGTAATCCGAAGACGCGAGACGACGTGAGGGGTACCCGATCGACGAGCACGTCGTGCTCGGCCAGCGCGTCTTCCACCGCGTTCGCGATGGCGGCGGCGGGGGCGATGACGCCGCTCTCGCCCACCCCCTTGATCCCCAGCGGGTTGACCACGGAGGGAAAGTCGAGGTGCGCCACCGCGAAGGCGGGCATTTCGTCGGCGCGCGGCAGAGGGTAGTCCATGAGCGTGCCGGTGAGGAGCTGGCCCGCCTCGTCGTAGACGAGCGCCTCGCCCAGCGCGGTGCCGATGCCCTGCGCGATGCCCCCGTGCAGCTGGCCCTCGATGATCACGGGATTGATGGGCCGGCCGCAGTCGTGCATCGCCGCGTAGGCGAGCAGCCGCACCGCGCCCACCTCGACGTCCACCTCCGCCACCACGCCGTGGGCGCCGAAGGCCCAGGTCACGGTGCCCGGATAGAAGAACGTGCAGGCGCCCAGGCCGGGCGCGCCCGTTCCCGTCAGCGCGCGGCTACGGACCGCCGCCCGCGCCACCTGGCCCAGCGACAGGCTGCGGCCGGGTACGCCCTTGACGTGGGCGCGGCCCTCGGCCAGCACTACGTCGGCGGGCGCGCACTCGAAGAGCTCGCCCGCCACCATCCGCGCGCGCGCCGCCACCTCGCCCGCCGAGCGCGCCACCGCCGGACCGGCCACGGCGGCGACGCGGCTGGCGATGGTGCCCATGCCGAAGCCGACCAGGCGGGTGTCGCCGCCCCGCACCACTACCGCCTCGAGCGGCGCCCCCAGCTCGTCGGCGCAGATCTGGGCGAGCGTGGTCTCGTGGCCCTGGCCCTGTGCGCAGACGCCGAGGTCCACGAAGATGGTCCCGTCGGGATCCACGCGCACGTCGGCGCCTTCGAACGGACCCAGCCCCGTGCCCTCCACGTAGGCGCAAAGCCCGATGCCGATGGGACGCCCGCTCCCGCGCCGCCGTGCCTGCTCCGCCCGCCAGCCGGCATAGTCGAGCGTGGTCAGCAGCCGGTCGAAGGCGGCCGGATAGTCCGCGGGGTCGTAGACGATGGGCGCGCCGTCTCGATACGTGAGCCCGGTCGCGCAGGGCATCTCATCCCGCCGGATCAGGTTGCGCCGCCGCAGCTCGGCCGGATCCATGCCGAGCCGCCGCGCGCCGCGGTCGAGCAGGCGGTCGAGCACGAACGCCGCCTCCGGACGCCCCGCCCCACGGTAGGCGGCGGCGAATGTCTTGTGGGTCAGGATATTGCGGCCGACGCCCCGATAGCTCGGCACGCGGTACGGCCCCGGCAGGTGATTGATGGTGTTGAGTGTGATGGCCTCGCCGAGCGTGGGCGCCACGCCGTGGTCGCGCGTGAACTCCGTCTCCAGGGCGAGGATGCGGCCGTCACGCGCCAGGCCCAGACGGGCGTCGTGGACCTGGTCGCGGTCGGCGGCGGCGGCGAGAAAGTGCTCGTGCCGCGTCTCCACCCACTTCACGGCCCGCCCGAGGCGACGCGCCACCGCGGGGACGAGGATGTCCTCGGCGTAGACATGGCCCTTGGTGCCGAAGCCGCCGCCCATGTCGGGCGCGAGCACGCGGATTCGCTCCTCGGCCAGGCCCACCACGGGCGCGATGGCACTGCGCACGGCGAAGGGCACCTGGGTGGACGTCCACACGGTGAGTTCGCCGCCGACGGGATCGGTCGTCGCCAGCACGCCACGGGTCTCGAGCGGCATGCCGGCCACGCGCGGATAGACCAGACGCGCGCTCACCACCACGTCGGCCTGGGCGAAGGCGCGGGCGGCGTCTCCCACGGCGCCCGCGCTCACGCCGGCAATATTGTCGGGCCACGCGTCGATCACCCGCGGGGCGCCCGCCGCCGCCGCCGCGTTCGGTGTCGAGGCGGCGGACAGCGGCTCGTACTCCACCACGACCCGCTCCACGCCGTCGGCAGCCAGGTAGGGATCCGTGGCCACCACGATGGCGACGGGCTCGCCGACGTGGCGCACCTTCCCCGCAGCGAGCACGGGGTGGAAGTACTCGCGCCCCTTCGGCTCCGGGACCAGCGGCGGCACCGACGCGGCCAGCTCGGGCATGTCCTCGCGCGTGAGCACGGCCACCACGCCGTCGAGGGCGCGCGCCGCCGCATCGTCGACGCGCAGGATCCGCGCGTGCGCGTGCGGGCTGCGCACCAAGGCCAGGTGAAGGAGCGCGGAAACCGTGATGTCGTCGAGATACCGGCCCCGTCCGGTGATGAAGCGCGCGTCTTCCTTCCGCTTCGGCGAGGCGCCGACGAGCACGGGCGGCGCGGCGCTACGAGCGAGGCGGCGCCGCGAGGTGCTCGGCGCGGCGGGACTGAAGCGATTGATCCGCGTAGGTCATGAGGTCGGGCGCAGCCTTGCCGAGCATCACCTGGAGATAGGCGGGCTCGAGCCCCACGTTGGTGAAGCCGTGGATGACATTGGCGGGGCACGACACGCAGTCCCAGGAGCCCAGCACCGTCTCCGCGCGCTCGCCGCGGCCGTCCTCCACGAAGACGAGCACCTTGCCCTGCAGGATGAAGAAGACTTCCTCGACTTCGTGCGTGTGCGCCGCGTTGCCCTGACCCGGCGGGACAAACATGACGCTCAGGGTGAAGTGCTGGGCGGGAATCACCGAGGCGTCGGCCTTGCCCGACGCGCCGGAGCCGATGAAGCGATGCTGGGCGCGCCGGAAGCCCTCGACCCGCGCATCGGCGAACGCATCCCAGTCCCCGCGGCGCTCGGTGAAGCGCGCCACGTGCGCGCGAAGCAGCTCGTCCAGACTCTGGGACATGTGGGCTTCTCCTCTGGGCCGATAGTGTAGAACCCTCCGCGGCGCCCAGCAAGGCGCGCGCACGAGGACGATCTTGCCCCTGGAAGGTTCTACCTGGGTAAGGAGCGGTAGACCACCTCCGGGCGCGTCAATGTGACCGGGCGCCGCGGCCGAACAAAGGGGGAGGACGTGGCGATCGCGCGCGCGGCGGCCCTCCTCGCCTCCGGCACGGAGGTTGCTGCGCTTGACGGCCGGCAATGGCTGTCTCCCGACGAGATTTCCTCCAGGTCTCGGGGCCTCAGGCCTGATGCAATCGGCCCTGAGCCCGGGCGGCCCCGCCGCCCAGGACATCGCGACGCTGACCACTGTCCTCGCCGTCGGGGCGACGCTCATCCTCCTCGCGGTGATGGCCGTGCTGCTCTACAGCGCCCGCCGCGATCCCGCGCCCGTGAGCACGGGGCTCTGGGTGGTGGGGGGCGGCCTGGCGTTCCCCATCGTCGTGCTCACGGCGCTCTTCTTCTATGGCGCCCACGTCACCGACACGGTCATCACGCCCCCTGGTCCCGGCGCGCTCCGCGTCGAGGTAGAGGGACGCCAGTGGTGGTGGGAGGTTCGCTATCCCGGATCGCCGGGCGGGCCGGTGGTCGCCGCCAACGAGCTTCATATCCCCACTGGCGCCAGCGTGGAGGTGATCGTCTCCTCGCCCGACGTCATCCACAGCTTCTGGGTGCCGAGCCTCGGCGGCAAGGTGGACATGACGCCCGGGCGCTCTACCCGTCTCGCGCTGCGCGCCGAGCGGCCCGGCGTCTACCGCGGCCAGTGCGCCGAGTACTGCGGCGTCCAGCACGCGCAGATGGCCCTGGTGGTCGTCGCCGAGCCCCCCGAGGCGTTCGAGGCGTGGCTGCGCGCGGAAGCGGCGCCGGCACGGCCACCGGCCGAGGGGGAGGCGGCGCGCGGGCTCGAGGTATTCATGGCGCAGGGCTGCGCGGGATGCCACGCCATCCGCGGCACCATGGCGCGCGGCGACCTTGGGCCCGACCTCACGCATCTGGCCGGCCGGCGCACGCTGGCGGCGGCGACGCTTCCCAACGATCCGCGGGCGCTCCGGGCCTGGCTCGCCGCGGGCAGCGCGCTCAAGCCCGGCAATCGCATGCCGTCGTACGCGCATCTCGACGCGACGGCCCTGGATGCGCTCACCGTCTACCTGGCGGCCCTTCGGTGACGCGACCGAATTCCCTCCCGCGCCCGGCCGACGAGCTCGAACGCCTCGAGGCGGCGTGGGCCCCGCCGCGCGGTTGGCGGAGGCTCACCGCCGTGAACAACACGCACATTGGCCTCCTCTACATCGGCACCGCCATCCTCTTCCTGGTCCTCGGCGGCATCCTTGCCCTCGTCATGCGGGCGCAGCTCGCGGTGCCCGGCGCGAGCCTGGTCGGCCCGGGCACCTACAATCAGCTCTTCACCATGCACGGCAGCGTGATGATGTTCCTCTTCGCGGTGCCGGTGGTCGAAGCCATGGCGGTGTACCTCTTGCCCGCGATGCTGGGCGCGCGCGATCTGCCGTTCCCGCGGCTGAACGCCTACGCCTACTGGGCCTATGCCATCGGGGGCCTGGTGTTCTTCGGCTCGCTCTTCGTCGGGCGGGCGCCCGATGGGGGCTGGTTCATGTATCCCCCGCTCACGAGCACGCGGTTCTCCCCCGAGGTGGGCGCCGACTTCTGGCTCCTCGGCATCGGCTTCATCGAGATCTCGGCCATCGCCGGCGCCATCGAGCTCATCGTGGGGATCCTCCGCACGCGGGCCCCCGGCATGACGCTCTCGCGGATGCCGATCTTCGCCTGGGCGATGCTGGTGGTGGGCGGCATGGTCGTCTTTGCCTTTCCGCCCATCATCCTCGGCACGCTCCTCCTCGAGCTCGAGCGCGCGTTCGGCTGGCCCTTCTTCATTCCCGACCAGGGCGGCGATCCCGTGCTCTGGCAGCATCTCTTCTGGTTCTTCGGGCACCCGGACGTCTACATCATCTTCCTGCCCGCCGCCGGGATGATCTCGATGGTCGTGGCTACTATGGCCCGCACCCCCCTCGTGGGCTATGCGTGGGTGGTGGGCGCCCTCCTGGGCGTGGGCGGGCTCAGCTTCCTGCTCTGGGCGCATCACATGTTCACGGCGGGGCTCACCAAGCACTCGATGTACTTCTTCTCGGCGGCCAGCCTCGCCGTGGTCATCCCCAGCGGGATTCAGGTCTTTGTGTGGCTGGCCACCCTTCGCCGCGGACAGGTGCGGCTCGCCACGCCCATGCTCTTCGTCCTCGGCTTCTTCTTCGTCTTCACCCTCGGCGGGCTCACCGGCGTGATGCTGGCCGTGCTGCCCTTCGACTGGCAGGCGCACGACACTCACTTCGTGGTCGCCCACCTGCACTACGTGATCATCGGGGGCATGCTCTTCCCGCTGCTCGCCGGCTTCTACTATTGGGCGCCGTTCCTCGGGGCGCCCCTCTCGGACCGCATGGGCCGGTGGGTGTGCGGGCTCCTGTTCGTGGGTGTCAACGTGACCTTCTTGCCGATGCACCTCACCGGGCTCCGCGGCATGCCTCGCCGCGTCTACACCTATCAGGCCGGGCTCGGCTGGGAGTGGCTGAACCTGATCTCGAGCCTTGGCTCAGTCCTGATCGCGGGGGCGGTGGCGCTCCTGCTGCTGGACATCGTCAGGCATCTCCGATCGCGCGACGAGGTGGACGTCGATCCGTGGCGGGCGGGCACGCTCGAGTGGCTTCCCCATGCCGGCTACGGCACGCGCAGCATCCCCCACGTCGAGAGCCGCTACCCGCTCTGGGACCAGGCGGCGCTGCGCGAGGAGGTCAAGCGTGGAGAGCACTACCTGCCGGGCACGGTCACCGGACGGCGCGAGACGCTGGTGACGAGCCCCGGGCGCGCGGAGCCGCAATACATCGCGCTCTTGCCCGGGCCGGGGTGGCCTCCCTTTCTCGCCGCGGTCGGTACCGCGGCGTTCTTCCTGCTGCTCACGGTCAAGCTCGTGGGGTTGGCGGTGGCGGGCGGCGTGCTCGCGCTCGTCATGCTCCTCGTCTGGGCCTGGGGCACGGATCCGGGGCCCGGCTACGGCCCCGCGCCGGTAGCCCGGGGGCTGACGCTCCCCACGTACGTGACGGGCCCGACGGCGCATTCGTGGTGGGCGATGATCGTCATCATGATCGTGCTGGGAGCCACCTTCGCCTCGCTCGCCTTCGCCTACGTGTATCTCGGGATCGGGGGGCATTGGCCGCCGCCGGGTGCGGCACTGCCCTGGGCCGGCTGGCCCGCTCTCGCCGCGGGCGGCTGGCTGGCCAGCAGCCTTCTGGCGACGGGCGCGAGCCGCGCGCTTCGCGCGGGCGCGATGGGGTGGTTCCTCCTGCTGGTCGCGGGCGGCGCGGGGCTCTTGCTGGGGGCCATCGCCCTCGACGGCTACGGCCTCCTGGCGGCGGGACTGACGCCCGACCGCCACGCGTATGACGCGACGATCGCGACGGTCCTGTGCGTGCAGGCCACGACGGCGATCACGGTGCTGGTGATGGCCGGCTACTCGCTCGTCCGCGCCTGGCGGGGCCTGCTCGATGGGACCCGCCGCGTCACCTTCGACAACACGGCGCTATTGTGGCACTACACGGTCGCGCAGGGCCTCGCGGGACTGGGGCTCGTCCATCTCGTCCCACGGCTGTTCGCCTGAGGGGCGCGGGCGCCGTTTACCGCACCTGGACCAGGGCGGCGCCCTGCGTCGGCGGCATCGCGCGCAGGCCGCGTACCTGCACGTCGCGCACGGTGTCGAGGAGCACGGCGGGACGCGGATCCGGACGCTCGACGCTCAGATCGATGCCATCCAGGGTCAGGCCGGTGACGTGCCGGCAGTAGAGCCCGTAGGCGGGCAGCTCGCCCAGCCGCCCCGGGTCGGGATACATGCCATCCGCCTCCGGGACATCGCCCAGCACCAGCTCGGCCGGCTTTCCGCCCCGGGCGGCCACCCGGATGTTGCGGAGCGCGATCCCCGTGACCGGCTCGCCGCGCAGCCCCATGATGGAGGACGATCCCGACGCTCCCGTCGCTATCACGTCCGAGATCTCGACCTTGCGCACGGCCCCCGCCGCCGGCACCGTCTGCCCGCGCCCGCGCCGGCCGAGCCGGACGAACAAGGGCGAGCGCACGGCCTCCATCCGGATGCCGGACACGGTCACGTCCTCCAGCGTCCCGCCATCGACCGATGTCAGCGTGACGCCGCCGGTCAGCTCGCCCTTCCAGACATGGCGCCGCCCCACGATCGTGCAGTCGCGGAACACGATCCCTCGAAAGTCCCCGCTAGATTCCGTGCCCAGCTTGAGGCCGTTATGTTGGGTGACGAGGTGGCAGCCGCTGACCGTCACGCGCTCGGTGTCGCGCCGCTGCCCCAGGGCGAGGCTCGTCTTGAGGACGATGGCGTCGTCGCGCGACTCGATCCGGCAGTCGGCGATGCGCACGTTGCGGCAGCAATCGGGATCGATGCCGTCGGCGTAGCCGTTCTCGATGGTCACCCCCGTAACGTCGACGTCCTCGCAGCCCAGCAGGCTGATGTTGTAGCTGCCGCCATTGACGATGCTGATCCCGCGGATCCGGACGTCGCGGCACTCGCGCAGGGCGATGGGCTTGGGCCCTTGCCGCGAGGACCGTCCGCCATCGATGCGGCCCGCTCCTACGATCTCCACATGCCGCAGGCCGTGGCCCTGGAGGAGGGCGAAGGAATAGTCGCTCGTCTCGCGATCGGCGAAGGTCACGTAGCCCGGCGGCTCGAACCGATCGAAATCGTCATCGTCGCCGCTGGCGCGGAGCGTCGCGCCGGCGTCGAGGTGGAGGGTCAGACGGCTGCGCAGGCGCAGCGTGCCCGAGACGTAGTCGCCGGGGGGGAAGTACACGGTGCCGCCCGCACGGCCGGCGGCGGCAATGGCCGACTGAATGGCCTGGGTATCCTTGGCGCGGCCGTCGCCGCGCGCTCCGTGGCGGCGCACGTCGAGCGCCGGCGCCGCGTCGGCCGGGCCCGCCGTCAGGAGGGGAAGCGCCAGGCCTATGGACCACAGAAAGGTTCGTCGCGACGGCCCGTCGCCGTGACTCATCACTACGGAAATTAGCAAGCGACATGCCACCTTCCGGTTTGACCGGCTGCCGGCGGATCTGTCAGGATGGCGCCCAAGATGAAGTTCAGCGATTTCCTCTTCCCGGCATCGATGGACCCAGACCGGGACGGCCAGGTCATCCACGAGACCCTCCGTGAGGCGCGGCTATGCGACGCGCTCGGCATGGACATGCTGTGGCTGGCCGAGCATCACTTCGACGGCATCTGCGCCTACGTCGATCCGGTGACCTTCGCGGCCGCCCTCGCCGCCAGCACGGAGCGCATCGGCATCGGCTTCGCCGTCGCTCAGATGTCGCTGCACCACCCCATCCGTATGGCCGAGCAGATGGCGTTGATCGACAACATCAGCCGGGGCCGGCTGCTCGTCGGTCTCGGCCGCGGCACCGCGTACAACATCTACGACTACCAGGGTTACGGCATCGACCCCACGGAGGCTCAGGAGCGGCTGGACGAAGCCGAAGCGGTGATGATCGAGGCCTGGACCGCCGAGAACTACGAGCACCGAGGGAAGTTCTGGAACCTGCGCCTGCCACTCCTGCGCCCCCGCCCCTACACGCGGCCCCATCCCCCTATCATCCGTGCGTGCGCGTCCGAGGAAGCCGTGGTCAGCATGGCGCGCGCGGGCCGTCCTTTCCTCATGAACGTGCAGAGCAACGAGGTGACGGGGCAGCGCATGCGCCGCTACCGCGCGACCATGCGCGAGTCCGGGTTCGACGAGGCGGCTATCGCGAAGAATGTCGCCGCGACTTGGGTCTGGCGCAACGTCTTCGTGGCGGAGACCGACGCCGAGGCCGAGCGCCTCGCCCTGCCCGCCTTCCAGGCTCAGGCCGACTTTCGCCAGCTGATGCGGCGCCGGATCTACGAGGAGCAGGGCGTCCTGCTCAAACCCGAGATCGCGCCGGCGGCGCGCAACGAGCCGCGGCATGCTCTGTTGTGCGGGTCGCCCGCGACCGTGGCCGAGGCCATCGCCGCGATCGAGAACATCGGCGTGGGCGGCCTGATTCTGGTGTTCCGCCTCGGGCCCATGCCCTACGAGGTCGCCGAAAGCAGCCTCCGGCTCTTCATGCAGAAGGTCGCCCCCGAATTCCACTGACGGCTACTCGCCGTCCATCGCACCCATTCCGGAATCGTTCACGTCGCGAGAGCGGCCCGCCGCCTTGCGCTCTCCGCTCCGCGCGCCCGCGCGAGCCTGCCCGCGCGCCGTGCCGCGGCTCCCGTTTGAGTTCCCATTCCGACGGGACGATGGGCTCGCCTTCGACTTCCCGCTCGCGCTCAGCTTCTTCTTCTTTGCCACGTCGTGCCTCCTCGGCGAAGAGTGTGCTTCGGTGTCGAGCGGCTGCAAGCGAGGTGCCACCCCCTCACCACGGACAGCGTGTCGCAATCGCTATGGAGGAAACGGGAACGGTCGTTGCTACCGGGTCGATCCTACGTGGGGAGGCTCGCGCTCCCCCACGCGGCGCCGTTTCTCGCGGCCCCACACCGCGCTCGGCGGTCGGCCGCATTGGCATGCGCGATGCTCCACGCAGGAGCGCCGCAGACCGACCCGTCTGCATCGACCCATCTGTCGAGGAGGCCAATCATGGCGGAACCAGGCACAGCCGATCCGGACGTGACCCCTGCCGAGATGCCCGGGCGAGACCTGGAGCTCGAGGGCGACTCCCAGCCGGCCCGGCAGATGGCGATGCCGACCGCGGACATCCAGCGGCCCGGCCAGCTCATTCGCATCGCGGCGATGGTGCGCGAGCTGCTCGGCGAGGTACGCCAGTCCTCCCCAGACGAGGCGGGCAGGCAGCGACTCCGCCGCGTCTACGAGCGCGCCCTCGCCGAGCTGCGCGAGGGGTTGTCCGAGACGCTCCAGCAAGAGCTCGACACGCTCACGATTCCCCTCGAGGGAACGCCCAGCGAGTCGGAGATCCGTCTGGCTCAGGCCCAGCTGGACAGGCCGCTGTCTGGGCACAGCACGCCCAGGCCCAAGCGCAACTCGAGGAGATGCGGCGGCGGGGCCTCGCTCGGTCGCCCATCGGCGAAGACGGAGGGCGGCGACCAGGTCCCGGTCAGTATCTCTAGGGGTCAGCTCGCGGGCTGTAGCGCGGTCGCCCAGGCGGGCATGACGCCGATCTGGCCCAGCATCCGGAGGACGCGCTCGGGGGTCCCGAGATCGTGCCATCCGACGTCCGGCAACTCGGCTACCCCCAGCGGCTTCGCCGTCATCTGGAGCACGGACCGGGAAAAATTGGCCTTCGGCGCCAGGGCATACGCCTGGCCAAGCGCCCACCGCTCCTGGTCGGGGCCCTGGAAGGCGATCGCGCGGGCGAGCCGCTCGTCCAGCTGGGGTACGCATTCGCGCCCCACCTCGATGAGAGCCCGAGCGCTTGCGGCTACCACGAAGGTGCTCCAGAGGGCCCCCGAGCACCGGAGCGAATTCGCCATCTCGGCCGAGGGCTTTTCCACGAAGCGCCGGACACGAAAGATCGGCGCGTACCCGGCCGCGCCGATACGCTCTCCGGGCTGTATCCACCCCAGATCCGGCTCCGGATCGGTCGGCGGAGCGCCGAGGACCACGATCCACTCCGGCTGCCTCTCGACGAACCGCGTCACGACCCCGACCGTCCGGGCGAATGCCGCCTCGTCGCGGATGAAGTGGTCGGAGGGGGAAAGGATCACGGAGGCCTGGGAATCGCGCGCGTGTATCCAGTGGGCGGCCAGGAGAATGGCCGCGCCGGTTCCGCGATCCTGGGGCTGCGCGAGCACGTGGGGACCGCCTCCGTGCCTCAACTCGCGCCCCAGGTGGCGCAGATGGCTCGCCATGGTTACGACCACGGTACGCTCCGGAGGCACGAGCAGGCGGACGCGATCCAAGGTCTGGTCCAGCAGGGAGCGACCGCCGGTGAGGACCGCGTACTGCTTGGGAAGATCGTGATCGTAGAGCTGGCGGATCAGCGGCCGGAGCCGAACCCCCTCGCCCCCTGCCAGCACCACCGCCCAGGTTCGATCACTTCCCGGCTCCATCTTCACGGCGCCTAGGACCAAGCAACCGCCGTGCCAGCACGATCCGAGGCGTCGCCCGCGCCAACCCACGAAAAATACGGCGATGCCACTTCCCGCGAGCCCGGCGGCGGCGCGCGTAACGACGGGTATAGAAAACTTACCAGGTAAGAGAGCCACCGGGCGACGCGTGCGGACTGGGCGTGACGGGGGCATAGTCAAGACGGAGGTGGATCATGACCATGGAGCTCGACCACACCATCGTCCCGTCGAGGGACAAGAAGGCCTCCGCCCGATTCTTCGCCGAGATCTTCGGCTTGACCGTCACGCCTGGCAACGGCTACTTTTCGCAAGTGCGCATCAACGATCGCCTCACCTTCGACTTCGCCGACGAGGCGAAACCGCCCGAGGGGCTTCACTACGCCTTTCACATCACCGACGCCGAGTTCGACGCGATCCTGGCCCGGGTGAAGGCCCGGGCCATCCCCTTCGGGAGCGAGCCCGACAACCCCGCGAACGGCCGGCTCAACCGGCGGCGGGGCGGGCGGGGCCTCTACTTCGAGGATCCCAGCGGGCATCTCCTGGAGATCATGACCGTGCGCGAGACAGGGAGCTAACCGACATGAGACTCGAGGGCAAGGTCGCGCTGGTCACGGGGGCCGCGGGGGGCATGGGGGAGAGTGAGGCGGTGCTATTCGCCCGGGAGGGCGCCAAGGTGGTCGTGGCCGACGTGCTCGAGGCGGAGGGGCGGAAGGTCGCGGACGGGCTGGGTAAGTCGGGTCACTTCGTGCGCCTCGACGTGACGAGCGAGGCAGGCTGGCAGGAAGCGGTGGCCGCCGCCCGATCGACCTTCGGCAAGCTGGACATCCTGGTGAACAATGCCGGCATCAGCGGCACCTTCGACCCGGACACCCTGAGCACCACCGCGTGGGACCGCCTCATGGACGTCAACGCCAAGGGCGTGTTCCTGGGGATGAAGCATGCAATCCCGCTGATGGAGCAGGCGGGGGGCGGAGCCATCGTGAATATCTCCTCCGTGTCGGGCTTCGTGGGCCAAGCCGGCATTCACATGGCCTATAACGCCTCGAAGGGGGCGGTGCGCCTGATGACCAAGTCGGCCGCCGTCCAGTACGCGCGCAGCGGCATCCGCGTGAATTCGGTGCACCCGGGCGTCCTGCCGGCAATGCGCTCGTCCAAGGCCACGGCCGACCCGGCCTTCCGCGCCAAGATGCTGTCGGGCGTGCCGATGCGGCGCGAGGGGCGCGTCGAGGAGGTCGCCTACGCCGTGCTCTTCCTGGCCTCCGACGAGGCCTCGTACATCACCGGCACCGAACTGGTGGTCGACGGCGGCTGGCTCGCTGTTTAGCCCTTAGGGTCCCACCTGCCGGCGGAGCCCCTCGGCGAGCTGACGGGCGCGGGGATCGGCCGGCACGAGCTGGACGAGCAGGTCGGCAAAGGCCAGCGCGCGCTTGGGCTGTTGCTGCCGGGCATAGAAGGCCACCAGGGCATAGACGATCTGCGGGTCGGCTCGATCGAGCGTCTGGGCCTTGAGCAGGGCGGCCTCGGCCTCCGGACGGCGACCGACCTGGTCGAGCGCCAGCCCGTAGTTGTAGAGGATCCGGCTTCGCTCGGGGCGTAGCCGAGCCGCCTCGCCGAGGGCGGCCACGGCTTCGTGCACGCGGTTGTCCTCGGCGAGGAGCAAGCCAAGCGAGTAGTGCAGCTCCCCCTCGTCCGGTGAATGCTTGATCCCGTCCTTCAGGACCCGCTCGGCATCGGCGTTCTTGCCCATGGAATTGTGGAGCCGGGCGAGATTGGCCCGGGCGGGCGAGAAGCGCGGATCGAGCCGCAGGGCCGTCTCGTAGGCGCCGACAGCCTGGTCGCGCTGGCCGAGGGCGTCCAGCACCACGGCCAGGTTGAGATGGGACGCGGGCAGGTCCGCCATGGCCGCCTGCGCCATCTTGAACTCGGCCAGGGCGGCGTCAAAGGCCTGCCGCTGATCACGGTCGAAGAGAGCGGCCGGCACGCCGGCGAGCACGCGCACCGCCTCGAGTCGAACACTCCGCATCGCGTCCCGCAGCAGCGGAGCCGCCGCGGCCAGCCGGTCCGCCGGCGGCAGCGTCTCGAGCGCCGACAGCGCGGCATGGCGCACCAGCGCGTCGGCATCGTTGGCGGCCGCGATAATGGCCGGCGCGGCGGCGCCGTATTGCCGGAGCGCGTCGAGGACGCTCGCGCGCACGACGGCGGGCTGGGTGCCATCCGCGAGCAGCCCCAGCAGCGCGGGGCTCGCATCGCGCGCCCCCGCCCGGCCCGCGGCGATCGCCTGCGCCCAGTGCGGCGGCCGCGGCGTGCCGTACCACTTCTGGATGGCGGCAGCTGCCCACTGGGGCGGCCGGTCCGAGTGGCAGGTCGCGCACGCGTTCGGCGTGCCGAGGGAAGCCGTCAGGTCGGGCCGCGGCACGCGCAGGCTGTGGTCTCGCCGGCCGTCGAGGATCATGTAGTTGCGCTCGGGCATGTGGCAGGCCACGCACTGGGCGCCCGGCGAATCCGCCTTGTGGAAGTGGTGGGCGGGCGCGTCGTAAGCCTTGGCCTTGAGCGTGGGGAAGCGCGAGTCCGCGGACTCGCGATGGCACTGGGTGCACAGCGCGTTGCCGGTGGCCTTGAGCCCGGGACCGTGCGCGTCGTGGCAGTCGGTGCACCGGACTCCCGCCCGATACATCTTACTCTGGCGGAAAGAACCCCACTCGTAGACTTCGCCGAGGAGCTGCCCGTCGACGTGGTAGAGGTCTGCCCGCAGCGTCTCGACCCGGTATTCGTCCAGTAGTGGGCGCCCCGGCCGCTCGGCCTCGGCGAGCGGCGTTCGACGCGAATGGCACCGCCCGCAGCTGTCCACCTGCGCGGCGGCCGCCGAGCGCAGGTCGACGACGAGGCCGGTCTCGGTTGGCTTGGCGCCGGCGTCCGGCTTCCGTCCCTTCGCCCACGCGATGTGAGCGCGGCCCGGCCCATGGCACGCCTGGCAGCCGACATTGAGCGCCACCCACGTCGTCCGGTAGGTGTCGGTCCGCGCGTCGTAACCCTTGCGCAGATCCGTCGCGTGGCACTCCGCGCACATGAGGTTCCAGTTCTGGTAGCGGCCGGTCCAGTGCAACGGATCGCCTGGCGCGAATTTCTCGGTGGGGTAGAGCGAGAACCACCGCTTCGCCTTCGTGTCCCAGGCGATGGTGAGCGCCTGGAGGCGTCCGCCGGGAAACGGCACGAGGTACTGCTGGAGCGGCTCCACCCCGAACGTGTAGGCGATCTCGAAGTCGGCGAGCTTTCCGTCCGGCCCCTCGGTGTTGACGACGAACTTGCCTCCACGTTTGAAAAAGCGGGTGACGGCGCCCCGCTGCTCGAAGCGGGCATCGTTGAAGTCGCCGAGGACGGTGCGCCCGTCCGCGGGCTGCATCGCCTTGGCGTGGTGAGAGTCGGTCCACGCGCGCTGCTGGGCGGCATGGCAGGCGCCGCAGCTCGCCTCGTCGGCGAAGGCGCCGCGCCCCCCGCCGCGGCCGCGCCCCAGCGCGGACGGCAGCCAGCCCGACCACCATCCATACGCGCCGGCGACGAGCGCCGCCACGCCGAGCGCCGCCAGCAATACCACGGGGAATGCGCGCGCGCGAAATCGGGGCATGGAATGTCTTCGTCATACTACGACACGCCCCTGCCGAATGCCGGATGACCGGAGGCGGCTGCCGATCCTTGACGGCGTGGAGGGTGGCCCGTATCATTCCGCCAGCCTTGACGCACCCAACGACGCGGCCCGTCCGATCCGCGCGGGCCCTGCTGGCACGAGGAGACGCGACCATGACGACTCGCCTGCGCCCCGCTCCCTGGCTGCTCGCCTTGCTTCTGGCTCTTCCCGCGCCGGCGGCCGCCCAGGAGATCAAGCTCAAGCTCTCGCACTTCGTGCCGCCCTCCCACAACCACCACACGAGCGTGATCGTGCCGTGGGTGGAGGAGGTGAAGAAACGTACGAACAGCCGGGTGGAGATCACCGTCTTCCCCGGGGCATCCCTCTGCAAGCCGCCCCAGCAGTACGAATGCGTGCGCGACGGGATCGCCGACATCGCCTTCGCGGTCACCGGCTGGACGCCGGGGCGCTTCCCGGCCAGCTCGGTGGTCGAGCTGCCATTCATGATGCGGACGGCCTCGACCGGCTCGCAGATGCTGACCGACCTCTGGGACAAATACCTGAAGGGGGAGTATGGGGACGTTCACCTCCTCTACATGAACGTGCATCCGGCCGGCCACATCCACACCCACTCCAAGCACATCCGCGCGCTGGAGGACTTCAAGGGCATGAAGCTGCGCGCCCCCACCGCGGTGGTGGGCGACGTCCTCGAGACCCTGGGGGCGGCCAAGGTGGGCATGCCCGTCAACCAGATCTACGAGTCCATGTCCAACAAGGTGATCGACGGCTTCGTGGTCCCCTACGAGGTGTTCCCGCCGTTCAAGTTCTTCGAAGTGACGCGCTTCCACACCGAGGTCGGGATGTACACCACCGCCTTTGCCACCATGATGAACAAGAAGAGGTACGAGAGCCTCCCCGCGGACGTACGCAAGGTGCTCGACGAGACCACGTCCGGGCAGGCCGGCTACTGGAAGAAGGTGGGCGGCCTGTGGGACGGCGCGGAGGCGCCGGGCCGCAAGACGATCACGGACCGGAAGAACGAGATCCTCGTGCTGCCCAAGGCCGAGCGCCAGCGCTGGCGGGAGGCCCTGCGCGGTCTCGACGACAAGTGGGTGAAGGACGTCGAGGCCAAGGGCGTCCCCGGCGCCGCGCTGCTCAAGGAGGCGCGTGCGCTCGCCGCCAAGTACGGCGAGGCGGAATAGGACCGCGCCCCGAATCGTGCTCCGCCTGGAGGCGGCGGCCACACGATGGACCCGCCTCCTGGCGCTGGCCGGCGGCTGGGTGCTCCTCGGGGTCGCGGTCCTCACCGTGGCCGACGCCCTGCTGCGCAAGTTCCTCTCGCGTCCGCTGCCCGGCACCTTCGAGGCGAGCGAGCTGCTGCTCGCCGCGGTCATCTTCTTCGCGATGCCCTACACCGGGCTCACCGACGGGCACGTCTCGGTCGACTTCCTCACCGCCCGGCTGTCGAGACGCGCCCAGAGCGTCATCCTCGGCCTCAACGCGCTCGTGTGCGCGGTGATCCTGGGTTTCATCGCCTATCAGATGGGACTGGTCACCGCCGAGTACGGGCGCTCCGCCCGCACCACCATCACCATGCGCATCCCCATCGTGCCCTTCATCGTGCCGGTGACGGCGGCGGCCGCGCTGGCCGCCCTCGGCTTCGTGGTGCAGGCGCTCGCCGCCTTCGCCCGCGCGGCCGCGCGATGAGCCCCGTCACCATCTCGCTGCTGGGCTTCGCCGCGCTCCTCGCGCTGATCCTCGTGCGCCTGCCCATCGCCGCCGCCATGGCCATCGTGGGGGTGGGCGGCACCGCGGCCATCGCCGGCTGGCCGGCCGCGCTCGCCACCCTGCGGCAGGGCCCCCTCGAGCGCGCGTCGTCGTACACGCTGCTCATCATCCCCTTGTTCATCTTCATGGGGTATGTGGCCTCGCAGGCGGGGCTCAGCCAGGGCCTGTTCCGGGCGGCCCACGTGTGGCTCGGCCACCGGCGCGGCGGGCTCGCCATGGCGACGGTGGCGGGCTGCGCGGGCTTCGGGGCCATCTGCGGCTCGTCCGTCGCCACCGGGGCCACCATGTGCACGGTGGCGCTACCCGAGATGCGCCGCTATCGCTACGCCGACAGCCTGTCCACCGGCTCCATCGCCGCCGGCGGCACCCTCGGCATCATGATCCCACCCAGCATCATCTTCGTGCTCTACGGGATCATGACCGAGCAGAGCATCGGCAAGCTCCTGATGTCGGGCGTGCTCCCCGGGATCGTGGAGACCGCCCTCTTCATCGGCGCCATCGCGCTGGTGACGGCCTGGTGGCCGAGCCTGGGCGTCCCCGCGCCGCGGGCCTCCTGGGGCGAGGCGCTGCGGGCCACCCGCGACATCTGGGAAGTGGGCGTCCTCTTCGCCATCGTGATCGGCGGGATCTATGGCGGCCTCGCCACGCCCGCGGAGTCGGCCGCCTTCGGCGCCGTGGGCGCCCTCGCCTTCGGTCTTGCCCGGCGACGCCTCAGCTGGCGCGGGCTGGTCGGGGCGCTCGACCAGACGGTGCGCACCACCGCCATGGTCTTCTTCATCGTGATCGGCGCCGATCTCTTCGGCTACTTCATGGCGCTCTCCCAGATGCCGATGCAGCTGGCCGCCGGGCTGGCCGCGATGCAGGTGAAGCCCTTCGTGGTGCTGTGGGCCATCATCGTGACGTACATCATCCTGGGCGCACTGATGGACGAGCTGGCCATGATTCTCCTGACCGTGCCTATCTTCTTTCCCGTCGTCACCGCACTCGGCTACGATCCCATCTGGTTCGGCGTGGTGATCGTGGTGGTGGTGCAGATCGGGCTCATCGCGCCCCCGGTAGGCCTGAACGTCTTCGTGATCGGCGGGATGGCGCGCGACGTGCCCATGATGACGATCTACCGCGGCATCATGCCCTTCCTCGCCGCGATGATCGTGCTGCTCGTCCTGCTGACGGTGTGGCCGGGCCTGGCCCTGCTGCTGCCGAGCCAGATGCGGTAGGACGCGGGAGGCCCACGATGGACGCCGACGCGGGCATCGGCCTGACGCGCTACGAGGCGCTGATGGACGTGGTGCGGAACCGGATGACCAATCGGGCCTTCGCCCCCGCGGAGATCCCCCGCGCGCACTTCGAATTGATCATGGAGGCTGCGCGCCACGCGCCGTCCGGCGCCAATGCCCAGCCGTGGCATTACGTGATCGTCACCGACCCCGCCGTCAAGGACGCCATCGGGCAGTGCTTCGTCGACGAGCAGCAGCGCCGCGCGCGGCTGCGCATGGGCTTTCCCACCCCCGACTATCGGGGCGTCAAGACCGCGCCCGGCCTCGTCGTCATCGTGGCCGACTTCCGCTTCGTGCGCGCCTTCCCCGTCCTCAACGACGGCTCCGACCTGGACCGCCTCTACCAGCAGAACGCCGAGCGCATCCTGCTCCAGAGCGTGGCCGCCTCCACCATGTCCGCCCATCTGGCCGCGGCCGCGCTCGGCTACGCGGTGTGGTGGATCACCGCGATCGGCCAGGAGGAGATACAGCGCCGGGTGCGGCCCCTGCTCGGCGTGCCCGAGCCGCTCGCGATCATCGACGTCATGTGCTTCGGCCCGCCCGCGAAGGCCTCCTACAAGCGCTGGAAGAAGCGCCTCGACCAGATCATGCACTGGGACCGCTTCGACGCCGCCCAGGCCATGTCGGACGCCGAGATCGACGAGTGGATACGGACGCAGCGCCACAAGGTGATGTACCGCGACGCCTCGCGGGTGGACTGAGGGCGCGCCATATGAGATGGTCTCAGCAACCCACATCCACAATGACAGGAGAGAATACGACATGACACAGCTGGTCAAAGTTGCGGTAGTACTGTTCGCGCTCGTCGCGCTCGCACCCGCCTCCGCGACGCCTCAGGCTCACGATCACATGATGGTGACGCCGGACGAGCTCAAGTGGACCGACGTCCCCTCGTTGCCGCCCGGCGCCAAGCTCGCCCTGATCGAAGGGCCGATGAACGAGGCCAAGCCCTTCATGATCCGCCTCCGCCTGCCCGCCAACTACAAGATCCCCGCGCACTTCCATACCGGGATCGAGCACGTCACCGTGATGAGCGGCACGTTCAACCTCGGCATGGGGGACAAGCTCGACGCCAAGGCGACGCGGGCGCTAGGGCCGGGCAGCGTGGCGATCATGCAGGTCGGCATGCGTCACTTCGCGTGGACGCAGGAAGAGACCGTCGTTCAGGTCCACGGCGTCGGTCCATGGACGGTCACCTACGTGAATCCGGAGGACGACCCCCGCAAGAAGTAGTCCCTGGCGCCGGGCGACCCGACAACGGGCCGCCCGGTGCGGCCCGGAGACTTCTCCTCCGGCCCCGTTCGTGCGACAGTGGAGAGTGGCTGCCTATCCACTTCCCGAGACGAGGCCGACATGACAGTCGCCAACGGTCGCGAGTTCCTCAGCATTCCCGGGCCCACCAATATTCCCGACGCGGTCGTGGCCGCCATGCAGCGTCCCGCCATCGACATCTACTCCGGCGAAATGCTCGGCCTCACCCACTCGCTCCACGAGGACCTGCCCAAGGTCTTCCGGACGGCCGGCCGCACCTACATCTACGCCGCCAATGGGCATGGGGGCTGGGAAGCCGCGCTGAGCAATGTGCTCTCCCGCGGCGAGACGGTGCTCGTCCTGGAAAGCGGCCTCTTCGCCGTGGGCTGGGGCGAGATGGCGCAGATGATGGGCGTCAAGGTCGAGGTGCTCAAGGGCGACCCGCGGCGCGCGGTCAGCCCGGCCGCGGTCACCCAGCGCCTCGAGGCCGACACGAGCCATGAGATCAAGGCCATCCTGGTCGTCCAGATCGATACCGCCTCCGGCGTGGCCAATGACATCGCGGCCATTCGCCAGGCGATCGACGCGGCCCGGCATCCCGCGCTGCTGCTCGTCGACGCGGTGGCCTCACTCGGCTGCATGCCCTTCGAGATGGACGCCTGGGGCGTCGACGTCGCCATGGCCGGCTCGCAGAAGGGCCTCATGACGCCGCCCGGGCTGGCCTTCGTCGCCGGCAACGAGCGCGCCCACACCGTGCACCAGAAGGCCGATCTCCGCACGCGCTACTGGGACTGGACATTCCGTCAGGGCGCGGCCCACTACCAGAAGTACGGCGGCACGCCGCCGCAGCACCTGCTCTTCGCGCTGCGCAAGGCGCTCGACATGCTGCTCGCGGAGGGGCTCGAGGCGGCGGCGCGACGTCACGCCCTGCTCGCGGAGGCGGCGCGCCAGGCCGTCGGTCGCTGGGCGGAGAGCGGCGCGCTCGCCATCAACGCCTCCCAGCCCGCCGAGCGCGCGAACTCCATCACCTGCGTGCTGATGCCCGACCGCAATCCCCAGCCGCTCCTCGACTACTGTCGTCATCGGTGCGGCGTGGTCCTGGGCGTGGGTATCGGCGGCTTCAACGGCCGGGCGTTTCGCATCGCCCACATGGGCCACGTCAACGCGCCCATGCTGATCGGCACGCTGGGGGCCGTCGAGATGGGCCTCGGCGCGCTCGGCACCCCCCACGGGGCGGGCGGCGTGCAGCGGGCGGTGGAGTACCTGGGGCGCGAAGTCCGCCCCTAGCCGATCTCGGCCCGGACCAGGCGCGCGCCGTCCGCGAGCGCCTGGAGCTTGCCGAACGCGGTCTCGCGCGGCAGATACTTCATCCCGCAGTCGGGCGCCGGGATGAGCCGCTCCGCCGGCACGTGGCGAAGCGCGGCGCGGATGCGCCCCGCCACCTGCTCGGCCGTCTCCACCGCGGGATCGGCGAGGTCGATCACACCCAGGATCACCGTCTTGGGCGCCAGCTCCTTCAGGATGCCGAGGTCGAGCCTCGGCTGCGCCGCCTCGATGGAGATCTGCCCGGCGATCGAGTCGGCCAGCTGCGGCAGGAACGCGTAGCCCGTCGGCTTCTGCTGCTTCACCACCGCCGCGTAGCCGAAGCAGAGGTGCACGGCGGTGGGCACCCGGATCCCCTCCAGGGCGCGGTTGATCGCCGGCACCGCGTAGCGCGCCGCCGCCTCGGGATCGTTGCGGAGCCACGGCTCGTCGAGCTGAATCACGTCCGCTCCCGCCGCCTCCAGCTCGCGCGCCTCCGCGTTCACCGCCGCGGCGAAGTCCATCGTCATCTCCTCGCGGTCGCGGTAGAACTCGTCCTGCGCCTGCTGCGCCATCGTGAATGGCCCGGGCAGCGTGATCTTCGCCGTGCGGTCGGTGTAGCGGCGGAGGAACTGCATGTCGCGCACCTCGACAGCGCGGACGCGGCGGACGCGACCCACCACGCGCGGCACCCGCGTCTCGTTTCCCCGCGCGTCGCGGATCACGGCGGGATTGTCGGCGTCCACCCCGTCGAGGGCGGTCGCGAGCCGGTTCGAGTAGCTCTCGCGCCGGATCTCGCCGTCGGTGACGATGTCGATGCCCGCGCGCTCGATCTCCCGGATGGCCACGATGGTGGCGTCGTCCTGGGCCTGCTCGAGGAGCGGCTCCGGCACGCGCCAGATCGCCGTGAGCCGCGTCCGGGGCACTCCCCCGGACAGCATCTGCCGATCGACCAGCCAATCGGGTTGCGGATAACTCCCCACTACCGTCGTCGCGAGCGCGTGTAATGCCATGGTGACTCTCCTCACTGCGTGTCCCGGAACGCCGCCACCCGCCGCTCCAGCCGGCGCAGCAGCAGCTCGTGCACGCCCGTCATCGCCAGTACCAGAATGATGCCCGCGTAGACCCCAGGGCTGTTCAGCATGGTTCGCTGACGGGTGATGAGGAACCCGAGCCCCTCCGCCGCCCCCAGCATCTCGGCCACGATCACGCCCACGATGACCAGGGCGCCGCCGAGCCGCAAGGCGGCGACGCTGGACGGCAGGCTCGCGGGTATGGTGATGTAGAGGATCTGCTGGATCCGGGTCGCGCCGTACGCCCGGGCCGTCTCCCCGAGGGCGGGGCTGAGCGCGGTGACACCCGCCACCGCCGTCAGCATCGTGGGGATGAAGGCATAGATGGCGGCGAAGGCGATCTTGGACTCCGGGCCCAGGCCGAACCACACCATCATCACGGGATAGAGCACCACCAGCGGCACCGCATAGGCGCCTCGGATGAGCGGCAAGATCATTCGTCTGGCGGCGGGCGAGGCGGCAATGAGCTGGCCCGCCAGAATGCCGCCGCCGCAGGCGAGCGCGTAGCCGGCGAGGATCTCTCCCACCGTCGTCGGGAGACTGCCGAAGTACTCCCGCCGGTCGGTGGCAAGGACGCCGAGCGCCTCGCTGAGCGGCGGCACGAAGAGCCGGGGCACCACGCCCGCGCGGGGCAAGATCTCCCACGCGGCGAGTATTCCCAGGTAGAGGACGACCTGGCCGAGGCGGATCATCCGCGCGCCGCGTTGCGGATGTGCTGCCAGATCCGGTCCTTCAGAACGCCGAAGCGCTCCGTCGATGTCATCGCGAAGCTCCGGGGCCGGGGCAGATCCACGGTGACGTCGTCGACGATGCGGCCCGGCCGCGAGCTCAGCACCACGACGCGGTCGGCGAGGTACACCGCCTCGTTCAGGCTGTGCGTGACGAAGATCACCGTCTTGCGCGTCTCGGACCAGATCCGGAGCAGCTCGTCGCCCAGCAGCATGCGCGTCTGCTCGTCGAGCGACGCGAACGGCTCGTCCATGAGCAGCACCGCCGGATCCTGAACGAGGCCGCGGGCGATCGCCACCCGCTGCTTCATGCCGCCCGAGAGCTGATGGGGCAGCTTGTCTTCGAAGCCGGCCAGCCCGGTCAGCGTGAGCATGCGCGCGGCTCCCGCGCGCCGCTCCGCCTTGGGGATCCCACGTAGTTTCAAGGGGAAGGCGACGTTGTCGATGGCGGACAGCCAGGGCAGGAGATTCGCCTCCTGGAACACCATGCCCACCTTGCGGGGCATCGGCGCGGTGATTCGCTCCCCGTCGCACCACACGCCGCCGCCGGAGGGCTCGCGCAGGCCGGCCACCAGCGAGAGCAGCGTGGACTTCCCGCACCCGCTCGGCCCCACCACCGCCACGAACTGACCGTCCGGCACCTCGAGGTCCACCTCGGCGAGCGCGAGCAGGCCGGCGCCGTCCGTGCCGAATCGATGCGTGACCCCCCGCAGCGAGACCAGCGCCGGCCGCGTCACCCGAGGCGCCTCCAGAACCCGAGGCGGGCTTCCGCCGCGCGGAGAGCCTCGTTGACGGCCACTGCCCCCGCCGCCACGATCACCAGCGCCGCGTAGAGCTGCGGCATCTGGAGATTCTCGCCCCACGCGGCGATCCGGTACCCGATGCCGTCGCGGGCCCCGTAGATCTCGCATAGCAGCACCGCGGTGATGTTGAAGATCATGCCGAGGCGGGCCGATTCGAGGAGGATCGGCGCCATCGCGGGCAGGTAGATCTCGCGGATGACCTGGAGCCGGGTGGCGCCATACACGCGGCTCACCGTGACGAGCTCGCGCGGCACTGACTCCACGGCCGCGATCCCCCCCATGATCACCACGAACAGCGTGGTGAACACGCCGAAGGCGATCTTCTGCGGAATGCTCACCCCGAACACCAGGATGAACACCGGCAGGAAGATCGACTTCGGCACCCCGAAGAGGAAGTTGATCAGCGGCCGGAACAGCGCGCCGAGGGCGGGCACCTCGGCGAGGGTGAAGCCGATGAAGAGCCCGACCGGCGCGGCAACGAGGAAGGCGGCCAGCACCTCCCACCCCGTCACCCAGAGGCTGGTCAGCACCTCCGGCCGCCCCACCAGGCGCAGCAGGGCCTCGACGATGGTGCTCGGCGCGGGGGCCAGGCTCGCGTCCAGGCGTCCGCCCCGCACGAGCCCTTCCCAGAGGAGCAATGCGCCGAGGACGACGGCGGCGACGATCAGCCGCTCGTGCCGCCGCATCGCCGCGCCGCTACGGCTTGGTCGGGGCGATGGGCACGTTCTGGAAGAGCTCGGCGGCAGGCGCCATGTCCTTCACGCCGCTCGCCGCCGCCAGCTCGAGCGCCTTCTCCACCGAGGAGAGCTTGGTCTGGCCGTCGCGCGAGAGCCGCAGGAACGTACGCTCGAGCTCCATCTTCGCGATCTCGGGCGAGAGCTCGTTGTTGGCGGCGATGGTCTTGATGGCGTAGTCCGGGTTGGCCCGCATGTACTCGAGGGCGCCGTAGAGGGCGTTCAACCCCTTCTGGATGAAGGCGCGCCGCTCGGTCAGGTTCTTGTCCGTCGCCGTCCAGCCGCCGATCAGGTTGGGCGGCATGGCGGTCGCGAAGTCGGTCAGCACGCGCACCTTGCCCTCGGAGACCACCTGATAGCTGAGCGGCGAGTAGATCACCGCCGCGGCGAGATTGCCGTTCAGCAGATTCGGCACCAGCCCGCCGCCGCCCACGGCGATGCGCGAGAACGTCACCTTGTGCTCGCTCTGCGCCCACAGCGCGAGGGTGTCGGTGCCGGAGCCCGCCGAGGTGATGCCCACCTTCTTCCCATCGAGCTCCTTCGCCGACCGGGTTGGGGAGTCGGACTTCACGCCGAGGATCCAGCCCGACCACTCGTCGCCGGACCCGCCGACGATCTTGGTCAGCACGCCGCGCTTCCGCGACGTGGCGATGAGCGGAACCGCCACCGTGCCGAGGTCGGCGGAGCCCGCCGCGATCGCCTCGAACGTCTCGGCGCCCCCGCGGTAGACCGTGATCTCGGCCTTGAGGCCCTCCTTCTCGAACAGGCCCTTTTCCTTGGCCACCGTGGCGAGAATGGTGGGGAAGTAGGTCTTGGTCGGACACCCGATGCGGATCACGTCCTGCGCCGACGCCGCCGGCGGTACCGCGAGCAAGACGCCGAGGGTGAAGAGAGCGACGTGGAGACCGACGAGTAACGTGCGCATGCGTTCCTCCTGGGGGTCGATGACGACCGCTCCGCGGCCGCGGTGCGACGAGGGTAGCACAGGCAAGGCGACCCGGTATCGGTGGTAGACTCCCCTCAGCGCCGGTGGCGCCTCGGCCGTGGCCTCCCGCCCGTCAAGGAGGGGTTGCACGATGCTTTCACGCGAGGACAACGAGCTTCTCACCCGCGTCGGCCCTGGGTCTCCGATGGGCGCCACGATGCGCCGCTACTGGGTGCCCGCCTTGCTCGCGCGGGAGCTACCCGAGCCCGATGGCGCCCCCGTGCGCGTCCGTCTCCTCGGCGAGGACCTCATCGCGTTCCGCGACTCGAGCGGCCGCGTGGGGCTGCTCGACGAGTTCTGCCCCCATCGCCGCGCCTCGCTCTTCTTCGGCCGCAACGAAGAGTGCGGGCTGCGCTGCGTGTACCACGGATGGAAGTACGACGTCGAGGGGCGCTGCGTGGACATGATGAACGAGCCCGAGGGCCACTCCTTCAAGGAGAAGATCTTCATCACCTCGTACCCGACGCTCGAGATGGGCGGCCTCATCTGGGCCTACCTCGGGCCCGCCGAGCGCAAGCCCGCGCCGCCCGCCTTCTCCTGGATGCGCATCCCCGCCGCGCAGCTGATCGTGTCGAAGGTCATTCAGGAGACGAGCTGGCTCCAGGGTGTGGAAGGCGGCATCGACACCTCGCATGCGCCCATCCTGCACCGGCTCCTCACCGCCAACACGGCGCGCCCCGGCTTCAAGCCCGACAATCCGTTCGTCCGCGGCAAGCCGCCGACGCTCGCGCTGGACATCACCGACTACGGCTATCGCTATGCCGGGATCCGCCCCCTCGACGAGGCGACCTTCCACGTGCGGACGTACCACTTCATCCTGCCCTTCCATCAGATTCGCCCCTCGCGCTCGGAGAGCGGCGTGCCCCTGATGGCCGGCCACAGCTGGGTGCCGATCGACGACGAGAAGACGATGGTCTACAACTGGGAATTCAGCACCAACGGCGTAACCCTGACCGCCGAGGATCGCCTCGAGCGGCGGCTCGGCAACGGCCCCCTCGACGTGGACCAGGCCACGTTCCGCTCCAAGCGCAACCGCGGGAACAACTACCTTCTCGACCGCCGGGTCCAGAAGACGGAGAGCTTCACGGGCATCGACGGTATCAACACGCAGGACCGCGCGATCCAGGAGAGCATGGGCGCCATCGTGGACCGCAGCCGCGAGCATCTCGGCCCCGCCGACCGTGCCGTCATCCAGGCGCGCCGGCTCCTGCTGGAGGCGGTGAAGGTGGTCGCCGACGGGGGCATCCCGCGGGGCCTCGAGCCCACGTACGGCGCGCTCGCCGCCGCCGAGGCCGTCCTGCCCCGCGACGCCGACTGGCGCGAGGCCGCCCTCCCCGCGGGCTCGCAGATCGAGCAGACGGTCTAGCGTTGCCGGGCCCGCTCCAGGGCGTTCGCATTGTCGACGCCACCACCGTCGTGCTCGGCCCTCTCGCCACGCAGCTGCTGGGCGACCTCGGCGCCGACGTCGTGAAGGTCGAGCCGCCCGAGGGCGACACGACGCGCAAGCTCGGCCCCACCCGCAATCCCGACATGGCGGCCTTCTACCTCGCCTGCAACCGCAACAAGCGCAGCATCGTGCTCGACCTCAAGCACGCGGTCGGCCACCGGGCCTTGATGCGGCTCATCGAGGGCGCCGACGTGTTCGTGCACAACTTCCGGCCGCAGGCGGCGGCGCGGCTCCAGGTCGAGTACGAGCGCGTCCGCGCGCTGAATCCCGGCATCGTCTACTGCGCCACCTACGGCTTCCGCGCCGCCGGCCCCTATGGGAACAAGCCGGTCTACGACGACATCATCCAGGCGGCGTCGGGGCTGGCGTCGCTGCAGGCCCCCCTGGTCGGCGACCCGCGCTACCTCCCCACCATCGTGGCCGACAAGACCAGTTCGATGGCGGTGGCCCACGCCCTCCTCGCCGCGCTCTACCACAAGGCGCGCACCGGCGAGGGGCAGGCCATCGAGGTACCCATGTTCGAGACGGTGGTGGCGTGGATGATGGTCGAGCACCTCTACGGCGAGACGTTTCTGCCCGCGCTCGACACCGCCGGCTACAAGCGGGTGCTCAACAAGTGGCGCCGCCCCTTTCCCACCAAGGACGGCTATCTCGCCATCATTCCCTACACCGACGCGCACTGGCAGACGTTCTTCCGCGTGGCGGGCCGCGAGGACCTGCTCGCCGACCCGAGGTTCGGCACCCTCGCCTCGCGGCTCACCCACATCGAGCTGCTCTACGAGGAGCTGGGAAAGATCGCGGCCACCCGCACCAACGCGGAGTGGCTCGGCCTCCTCGACGCCGCCAACGTGCCCGCCACCGTGGTCAACACCCTCGAGTCCATCCTCACCGACCCGCAGCTCGAGGCCACCGGCTTCTGGAAGACCATCGCGCACCCGACGGAAGGCCCCCTCCGCACGCCCGACATCCCCACGACGTACAGCCGCACCCCCGGCGAGGTGCGCCGCCACCAGCCGCGCCTCGGCGAGCACAGCGTGGAGATCCTCAAGGAGGCGGGGCTGTCCGACGAGGAGATCCGGGCAATGCTGGCGGCCGGCGCGACCCGCCAGCCCTAAGCGTCACCGCCGGCTCCCATGCCTCGCTGGGCCTGGCTCGTCCCCCTGCTGGCCCTCGCGCTGCTCGTCGCGGCGTTCGTGGCCGGCGTGGGCACGCTGCTGGCTCTCCTGTGCGGCGCGGCGTTGATCGGGGCGGTCATCGCCGCCGTCCACCACGCGGAGGTCGTCGCGCATCGCGTGGGTGAGCCCCTGGGCACGCTCGTTCTAGCCCTGGCGGTGACCGTGATCGAGACCGCGCTCATCCTCTCGATGATGATCGCCGGCGGCGACGACATGGCGGTCCTGCCCCGCGACACGATCTACGCGGCGGTGATGATCATCTGCAACGGGGTCATCGGCATCTGCGTCCTCCTCGGCGGGCTTGCCCACCGCGAGCAAACGTTCCGTGTCGAGGGAGCCGGCGCGGGGCTCGCCGCGCTCATCGTCATGGCGACCCTCACTCTCATTTTCCCGGTGGTGACCACGACCTCCGGCGTCGGCACCTACAGCACCTCGCAGCTCGTGTTCGTGGGCGTCACGTCGGCCGTCTTGTGGGCGATCTTCGTCTTCGTGCAGACCGTACGCCATCGGGACTATTTCATCCCCGAGACCCGGTTGGCCGACGCGGAAACGCACGCCGAGCCGCCGACCGTGCGGGAGGCGTGGCTGAGCGCGGCGCTCCTCCTGCTGTCGCTGGTGACGGTGGTCGGCCTCGCCAAGGCGCTGTCGCCTTCCGTGGAACGCGCGGTCGAGGCGGTCAACGCGCCCCGCGCGGTGGTCGGCATCGTGATCGCGGGGCTCGTCCTGCTGCCGGAGACGTGGGCGGCGATGCGGGCGGCGCGGGCGGACCGCCTCCAGGCGAGCATGAACCTCGCGATCGGGTCGGCGCTCGCGTCCATCGGCCTCACCGTTCCCGCGGTGGTGTTGGCCTCGATCGTCTTCGGGCTGCCCCTGGTCCTCGGCCTGGAGCCCAAGGACATGACGATGCTCGTGATGACGTTCCTGGTGAGCGCCGTCACGCTCGGGACTGGCCGGACCTACATCATGCAGGGGGCGGTCCACCTGGTGATCTTCGCGGCGTTCCTCTTCCTCGCCTTCGTGCCCTGAGCTAGCCGAAGATGAAGCCGGTATAGCCCTCGGCGGCGACCTGGTCGCACCGCTCCCGATACTTCGGCGCGCCCCCCGCGTAGACCATGAACGTCCGCTTCTGCTTGCCTGCCACGTTCGAGTTGATGCCCATCATCCAGGAGTCGATCTGCGTGAAGAGCATCCGCCGGCCGGTGTCCAGTACGTGCTCGGTCCAGCCCTGCTCGGCGTCCGGCGCGGACTCGATGCGCGCGTAGCCCTTGTCGCGCATGTACCGGAGCAGCTCCGTCACCCACTCCACGTTCTGCTCGATGCAGCGGGGGATGTTGCAGAAGGTCGCGGCGTTGTGCGGCCCCACCAGCGTGAAGAGATTGGGGAAGCCCTCGACCTGCAGCCCGAGATAGGTCCGCGGGCCCTCCGCCCACTTGTCCTTGAGCCGCCGGCCGCCGCGGCCACGGATGTCGATCCGGTCGAACGCCCCCGTGATGGCATCGAAGCCGGTCGCGTAGATGATCATATCCAGCGCGTGCTCCGAGTCGCTCGTCTTGATCCCCGCCGGCGTGATGCGCTCGATCGGCGTCTCCCGCAGGTCGACGAGGCGCACGTTCGGCTGATTGAAAACCTCGTAGTACTCGCTCTCCAGCGGCACGCGCCGGGTGCCGAAGCCGTGGTTGGTGGGAATCAGCTTCTCGGCGAGGGCTGGGTCCTTCACCCGCGCGCGGATCTTCCGGCGCATGAACTCGGTGATGGTAGCGTTAGCCTCCGCGTTGATCAGCACGTCGCGGAAGTTGCCCATCCAGATCCCGAAGCCGGGCTCGGCATAGAGCTTCTCGTAGAACGCCTCTCGGACCTCGGGGCTCACCTCGAGCGCGTGCCGCGGATCCGCTTGATGGATGAAACAACCGAACGAGTCGCGGCAGAGCGCGAAGATCTCCCCGTAGGTGGCCTTGATCCGCGACTGCGTGGCGGCGTCGATCTTGCTGTTGTGCAGCGGGGCGCACCAGTTCGGCGTGCGCTGGAACACTGTGAGGTGGCCGACCGTCTTGGCGATCTCGGTGATGGCCTGCACTGCGGTCGCGCCGGTGCCGATCACCCCCACCCGCTTTCCCGCGAAGCCCACGGGCTCGTGCGGCCAGGTGGCGGTATGATACGCCTCGCCGCGAAAGGTCCCCACGCCGGGGATGGTGGGCATGGTGGGCGCCGACAGCGGCCCGATGGCCGTGATCAAGAAGCGCGCCCGCTCGCGCCGACCGCCCTCGATCTCGACCTCCCATTCGTTCGCGGCCTCGTCGTAGACGGCGGCGCGGACCCGGCAGCCGAAGTCGATGTCCCGATGCAGGTCCAGCTTGTCGGCGACGAAGTTGCAGTAGCGCAGGGTCTCCGGCTGGGCGGCGAAGTGCTCGCTCCACTCCCACTCACGCAGGATCTCGTCGGAGAAGGAGTACCCGTAGGTCCAGCTCTCGGAGTCGAAGCGCGCGCCGGGGTAGCGGTTCCAGTACCAGGTGCCTCCCACCCCGGCCCCGGCCTCGAACACCCGTGCCCGCAGACCGAGCCCCCGCAGCCGGTGGAGTTGATACATCCCGGAGATGCCTGCCCCGATGATGAGGGCGTCGTAGGGCGCGCTGGCCATGGCAGGCCACAGCCTACCACTGTCGAATGCCGGCTCCCGCGCCGTCAGGCGCCTACCGTCTTGTAGAACACCGTCGTGCTGCAGAAGCCGCCGCGCGGCCAGAGGGCATAGTCCGGAATCACGCCGCAGCGCTGCCAGCCCAATCGCGTGTAGAGCCGCTCGGCATCGCCGCCCGTGACGGTATCGAGCACGAGCAGCGTCTTGCCGGCTGTGTGCGCCGCCTCATCCGCCGCGGCCATCAGCCGGGCCGCGATGCCCTGGCGACGCACGCGCGGATGCACCAGCAGCTTGGCGATGTCGCCCCGGTGCGGCTGATTCTCGGGCACCGCGAGGATCACCTGCACGGTGCCGACGATGGCGCCCGCCTCGTCCTCGGCCACGAGCACGACGCGCTCCCCACGCCCCGCGCCGTCGAGCGCGCCGCGCCAGAACGTCTCGGCCCGCTCCTGGCTCAGCGGATACATGAAGCTCACCGAGGCGCCCGCCTCCACGCACGCGATCAGAAGGTGGGCGAGCGCCGGCACCTGCTCGACGGCGTCGGCGGGGCGGGAGCGGCGAATCTGGATGGTCGGGGTCATGGCCTCCTCCGGGGGGCGACGGCATCGCTCACGATCGCCACGAGGTAGCGGGCACGCGTGCGTCCCGGGTTACGGTAGGCGGTCGCTCGATCGAGCTGCAGGGCGAAGCAGTCACCGGCCTCGAGCCGAACCTGCTCGGTGCCGACGCTGACTTCGATCGCGCCCTCGAGCACCCAAATCTGTTGATGCATGGGCACCGCGCGCGCGCTCGATTCGTAGGCCACCCGGGCGCCGGGCGGGAACTCGATCTCCGCGAGCTGCAGCGGCGCGGCGAAGCCGGCCGGCGACAGATTGCGCCGCAGGTAACCCGAGCCGGGGTCGCGCCACTCCGTTTGCGTCTTACGCCGGGCCAGCGGGCTGACCGGCGCGTGGGTGTCCTCGAACAGCGCGGCGAGCGAGACGCCGAGGCTGGCGGCCAGCTTCTCCAGGACGACGGCGGTGGCGCTCGACTCGCCCCGCTCGATCAGCGAGATCATCGAGCGGCTCACGCCGCTACGCTGCGCCAGGGCCTCGAGCGACAGCCGGCCCGCGCCGCGCAGGTCACGGACACGCGCGGCGATCCGGTGGTTGATGTCTCGAGGCGCCGCATCCTTCATGCTGGACTAAGTGTCCAGTATGGTGGACATCCCTGTCAAGGGGGCCGCGGGCGGGGTCCTAGTCGGTCGGATCGCGCGCGATATGCCCGCCGTAGTCGAGGATGTCGAAGGCGCGCTGGACGCGCAGCGAGTCGATGTCGTGCCGCCGCCGGAAGAGCTGCCACTCGGCGATCCCCAGCCGCGCCGCCTCCCGCTCCACGAGCTGGGTGGCCGTCGTGAGGAGCCACTTGCACTCCGCGACGGCTTCCGGGGTCTCGTCGTCGTCCAGCACGTGCTTGTAGTCCACGAGCATGAAGTCGTCGGCCTGTGGTTGCGTGGGCACGTAACTCATGGTGGGCTCCTCCTCGCCCGGGACCATACCGGTGGGGGTGGAGTAAGTCAAGGGCTACGATATGTGGGGCCCCGACGCGGCCCAACACCCGGCCTCGTCGCCTTGACAGCCCTCCCGCCGGCGCGGGAGCATTGGCAGCCATGGAGCACGTCAGTCCGACGGGGACGGGATCCGATGTCGCCGCCGCCGCCGCGCGGGCCCAGCAAGCGCGTATCGCCAGCGCGTGCCGCCATCCGAAGGGTGAGTTCGAGCCGGTAGTTTTCCCCTCCCCCGAGCATCTGCCCGCCTACTTCGAGCAACGGGCGACGGCGCTCGGGCCGCGCCTCGCCCTGAGTAAGGGCGAGCAGCGGTTGACCCATCGCGAGCTGCAGGCCCTCGCCAGCGGCCTCGCGACGCGCATCCTGGCGTGCTCGGGTCCCGCTCCCATCGCGCTCCTCCTCGACAACGGGCCCTTGGCTGTGGCCGCGATGCTGGCAGTGTGGAAGGCGGGAAAGTTCTTCGTGGTGCTGGATCCGGACGCGCCCCCAGAACGGCTGGCCGCCATCCTCCAGGACTGCGGAGCGGAGCTGCTCGTGACGCGGCGCGAGCACCACGGCCGCGCGCGGGCGGCCGTCGGCGTCATGACGACGCCCATCGTGGACGTGGGCGAGGTAGACCCCGCGCCCGAAGCCATCGCGGGCATCGTGCCGCGCCTCGGTGCCCTCGCGTGCCTGGTGTACACGTCGGGGACAACGGGCCGGCCCAAGGGGGTCATGCTGGGCTACGCGTGCCTCGGGCGGCGCATCTCGGAGGTGGCCAATCGGTCCGGCGCGTGCCGGCACGACCGCGAGGCGGTCGTGCGCTCACTCGCCTTCGTGGGCGATCTCGGCGTCACGCTGAATGTGCTCGCGACGGGCGCCAGCGCGCATTTTTTCGACGTGCGCGCCGGAGGGCTGGCCGGCCTGAGGGACTACCTTCAACGAGAGGCGATCACCATCCTATCGCCCGGCGTGACGTTGTTCCGTCAGCTGGTCGAGACCCTGCGGCCGACCGACGCCTTCCCGGCGCTGCGGCTGGTGCGGCTCGCGGGCGAGCAGGTGCGGCACGAGGACCTCACGGCCTTCCAGCGGCATTGCGCGCCCGGGGGGGTGCTGCGCATCGGCTACTCGAGTACGGAAACCGGTCCGATCAGCGACTACCTGGTCGATCAGGCGGCGCCGCTCGACAGCGAGGCGCCGCCCTGCGGCTACCCGGTTCAGGGGATCGAAGTGCGCGTCGTGGATCCGCAAGGAACGCCGCGCCAGGACGGCGAGCCCGGCGAGATCGTCGTGCGCACTCCGGAGCTGGCCCTGGGCTACTGGGGGCAACCGGACGAGACATCCGCGCGCTTCCGTTCCGACCCCGCGGGGGGGCCGGGCTCGTTCCGCACGGGGGACGTGGGACAGTGGCGTCCGGACGGCATGCTGGCCGTGCTGGGGCGAGTCGACACCCAGCTCAAGGTGCGCGGCAATCGGGTGGAGCCGGCCGAGGTCGAGATCGCCCTGCTCGCGTGCGCGGGCGTGCGGTCGGCGGCGGTGGCCATGCGGCCCGATCGAACGGGCCGTCCATGGCTGACCGCGTACGTGGTGCGCGGCGCGCCGGCGCCGTCCATCTCCACGCTGCGTGAGGCGCTGGCGGTGCGGTTGCCCGCCTATATGGTGCCGCAGCGCTTCGTGATGCTCGACACCCTCCCGCTCACCCTCAATGGCAAGGTGGACGTGCAGGCTCTGCCGCCACCACCCTCGGCGCGTCCCGAGCTGGCGTCGGCGTGGCTTCCGCCCCGTGACCGCGTGGAGGCCATGGTGGTAGCCACCTGGCAGGACGTGCTGGACGTGGAGCCCGTGGGCGTACGGGATGTCTTCCTGGACCTGGGCGGCGACTCACTGTCGGCCATGCGTGTGGTGGCGCTGCTGCAAGAAAGGCTCGGGTGCGAGCTCCCCGCCACCACCCTGCTGACAGAAACCGAGACGGTGGAGGCGGTGGCAAAAGCCATCGCGGCGGCGCTGGACGCCGCGCGCCCGCGCCGCGCGCCCTAGAAGCTGGGCTTGGTCGAGAAGGGCGTCAGCTGGAGCTCGTGCGTCCAGCAGGACCGATCCTGAGTGTGGAGGTAGTAGAACGCCTCCGCGATCTTCACGGGGTTCATCACGATCTCCGGGTGCTCCCGGGCGCGGGCCAGGGCCCTGGTCCCCGGCGAGTCGATGAGACCGTCGATCACCACGTTGGCGACGTGCACGCCGTGCTCCGAATACTCCTCCGTCAGCACCTGCGCCAGCGTGCGCATCATGACCCGCGGGTAGTAGAGCGACTGCCCGGTCAATCGCTTCCGGCCGCGAAGAGACGAGGCGTTGTTCGAGATGAGGAACGAGCCGGTCCCTCGCTGGCGCATGGCCGGCAGCACTTCCTTCGCGACCAGGAAGGGCCCGCGGCTCGCGACGTGCTGGGCGGTCTCGAAGATGTCGACGGGGACGTGCTCCAGCAGCTCCTTGTCCGGCGGCAGGTCACGCCCCTCGAGGTACCCCGCGTTGTAGACGAGGACCTCCGGATCCCCGGCCTGCTCGCGAATGGTGGCGAAGGCTTTCGAGATGGACTCCGGCGACACCAGGTCGAGCTCCACGATGAAGCTCGTGCCGCCCTGTTCCTGGATGGCCTTCTCCAGCCCGGCCGCATTCGCGGCCCGGCGGGTCGTCAGCACGGTGACGAAGCCCTCCTTCGCGAACTTCTGCGTGACGGCGCCACCCACGCCCCAGCGGATGCCGACCGGCAAGTCGTGGTCGTCCAGCGTCTTGCCGTGCGCCAGCTTGGTGTTACGCCCATCCGCTTGCCACTTCGATGTTGCTCCCACCACGACGGCCACAGGTCGATTGGTCGCGCTCATGGCGGGTAGCATCGCTCGATTGTGCCCGCGCGGCAATCGTGAAATCATGACGCCGGCCGCTCCGGCCCAGGAGGACGCGATGGACGTCGGCGTGCAGATGGTCTTCGCCAGCTACGGCTGGAGCGACGTGTCCGATCAGCAGGTCTGGGACGAGGAGCTCCGGCTCGCGCAGCAGGCCGCCGATCTCGGCTTCGACGTGCTGTGGTCGGTGGAGCATCACTTCAACGATTACTCGTTCTGCCCCGACAACCTCCAGCTCATGTCCTACCTGGCCGCCCAGTGTCCGGACATCGGCCTCGGTACCGCCGCCGTGATTCTGCCCTGGCACGATCCCCTGCGGGTGGCCGAGCAGGTTTCCGTCCTCGACCACCTGAGCGGCGGCCGCCTCCGCCTCGGCATCGGGCGCGGCCTCGCGCGGCGGGAGTTCGAAGCCTTCCGCGGCACGATGGACGAGTCGCGCGAGCGCTTCGACGAGGCCTCGGCGATGATCCTGCGCGCCCTGCACACGGGGGTCATGGAAGGGGACGGGCCGTTCTACCGGCAGCCCAGAACCGAGATCCGGCCGCGCCCCACCCGGCGATTCGACGGCCGCCTCTACGCGGTCGCCTCCTCCGACGACTCGGTCGTCTCCGCCGCCCGGCTCAACGCCAGGATGGTCATGTTCGCCGACCGGCCCTGGCCCCTCCGTCTGCCCGCCATCCAGAAGCATCGTGAGCTGGTGCGCGAGATGCACCGGCAAGAGGCGGGGCCGCCGCTGCTCGCCGACTTCTGCGTGTGCACACCGACGCTCGATGGCGCGGAGGCGAAGGCCCGCCAGTACATGGGGAAGTTCGTGGAGAGCAACTTCTACCACTACGAGCTGCTGGGCTCGCACTTCAGCACCGTGAAGGGCTACGACGCCTACGCGCAGAAGATCGCCATGGCCCGGGAGATCGGCATGGACGGGATCGTCGCCGCGTTCATGGAAGCGGCGGTCTGGGGCACGCCGGATCGTATCCTGCGCAAGCTCGAGGAGCGGCGCGCCCTCGTGGGCGACTTCGAGCTGGCCACGTCGTTCCGCTTCGGCGGCACGCCCTACGACGTGGCCGAAACGGGGCTTCGCCTGTACGCGAAGGAGGTCCTGCCCGTCGTGCGCTCCTGGGAGGCCACGCCATCCTCCGCGGTAGACGCGCGCTAGTCCGGCGAGTCACGCGCCGGCTTCACCCGAAAGGCGAGGCTAATGCGCGGACCCACCCGTTCGTTCGTCTTGGGGATGCCGTGCGTATAGTGCAGCTGCGTCGCATAGCTCATCATCAGGAGGCTGCCGGCCGCGAGGTCAACATGGAGCGCGCGCCGGGGTGGATTTTTCGCGCGGATCGTCATGCGTCGGGTGGCGCCCAGGGAGAGCAGCGCGATGGGGCATCCGTCGGCGATCTCGTCCAGGTGATCGCAGTGCGGCGCCACGCTGTCGTGGCCGTCGCGGTAGAAATTGAGGCCCACGCTGTTGAAGGGGACTCCGGTCACGGCGACCACCCACTCTGCCGCAACGCGGATTGGCCGTGGAACACACCCATCCTCCGGCGACAGGTGGAAATGGGCGAGTAACCGCGGCACGTCGACCTCGCGGTCGTACATCCGGCGCCGTTGCGACCTCCACGAGACGCCCTCGCGTAACTCGGAAAACCAGCCCAAGGCCATCTCACCCGGCACAAGGTCTGGCACATGGACGACTCGCCCTCGCCCGTCATCGACGAGCACGGTCTCCTTGCCCCCCTCGAAGAGCGGCATCTGGAGCATGGCAGACTTCAGTGTACTTGACGCGGCTAGGGGGCAACCGCGACGCGTCTCGGACGTCAAAGTTCCTGTGCTCGGGCGTGGTCATTCGCGATATCGTTGATTTCAATGCGCCGAACACACGAACGGAACGTGCGCATGCCCGTTTCCGCCGCCGGCTTGGACTATGACACCGCCATCATCGGCGCCGGCATCTCCGGCCTGTACCAGCTCTACCGCCTTCGGGAGCTGGGCCAGCGTGTTCGCGTATTCGAAGCGGGCACCGGGGTCGGCGGCACCTGGTACTGGAACCGCTACCCCGGCTGCCGCTTCGACTCCGAGAGCTACTCCTACGGCTACTCGTTCAGCCAGGAGCTGCTCGACGACTGGACCTGGACCGAGCACTTCGCGCCCCAGCCGGAGACCGAGCGCTACCTCAACCACGTCGCCGACCGGTTCGACCTGCGCCCCCACATCGAGCTCCGGACGCGGGTGAAGGCCGCGACCTGGGACGAGGGCCTCCTTGCCTGGGACATCACCGCGGAAGACGGTCGCCGCTGGCGGGCGCGCTACCTGGTCACCGCGGTCGGCCCTCTGTCGGCCCCCACCCTGCCGCGGCTCGCCGGCGTCGAGGAGTTCCGGGGCGAGGCCTACCACACCGGCCTCTGGCCCAAGCATCCCGTCTCCTTCGCCGGGAAGCGCGTGGCCATCATCGGCACCGGAGCCACCGGCGTGCAGGCCATCACCGAGATCGCGAAGACGGCGGGCCACTTGACCGTCTTCCAGCGCCGCCCGAACTGGTGCACCCCGCTGCACAACCGGCCCATCACCACGGCGGAGATGGCCGAGATCCGCGAGGGCTATCCGGCGCTCTTCCAGCGGTGCCGGGAAACCGCCGCCTGCTTCCTGCACACGACCGACCTGCGCGGCACGTTCGAGGTCAGCCCGGAGGAGCGCCAGGCCTTCTGGGAAACGCTCTACTCCTCGCCCGGCTTCGCCATCTGGCTCGGCAACTTCCGCGACATGCTGATCGATCGCGAGGCGAACGCGCTCTTCTCCGCGTTCGTGGCGGACAAGATCCGGCAGCGGGTGACGGACCCCAGGGTCGCGGAGCTGCTGATTCCGCGCGACCACGGCTTCGGCACGCGCCGGGTGCCACAAGAGAGCGGCTACTACGAGATCTACAACCAGCCCAACGTCGAGCTGGTCAGCATTCTCGACACGCCCATCGAGCGCATCACGCCGACCGGCCTGCGGACCAGCGATCGGGAGTTCGCGTTCGACATCATGGTCTTCGCCACGGGCTTCGACGCCATTACCGGCAGCCTGGACCGCATCGACATCCGCGGCGTCGGGGGCCAGAGGCTCAAGGAGCGGTGGAAGGGCGGCCCCGAGACCTTCCTGGGCGTCATGATCGACGGCTTCCCCAATCTCTACATGGTCATGGGCCCCCACACCGCGCTCGGCAACATCCCGCGCAGCATCGAGTACAACGTCGAGTGGATCCGCGACCTGCTCGGCTACCTGGAGCGGCGTGGTCTGCGCGTCGCCGACGCCCGACGGGACGCCGTGGAGGAGTGGACGGCCTTCGTCAAGAAGAAGGGCGAGGGCCTGCTCGCCAATGAGGTCGACTCCTGGATGACCGGCGTCAACATGAACGTCGAGGGCAAGAACGTCCGCATCATCGCCCGCTACAGCGGCACCGCGCCGGAATACCGCGAGTGGTGCGACCGCGTGGCCGCGGATGGCTATCGCGAGCTGGCGATGACCCCGTAGCCGCTCACCACCTCAGGAATCGAGAGGGCCAGCCATGACCGTTTACGAGATGCGGACCTACACGCTGCACGTCGGCAAGATGGGCGAGGCCGTCAAGCTCTACACCGAGTTCGGCTACCCGGCCCTCCAGAAGGGCGGCCAGGACAAGAAGCTGATCGGGTATTTCCAGGCCGACACGGGCATGATCAACCAGCTCGTGCATCTCTGGAAGTTCACCGACGACGCCGATCGGCGCGCGCATTGGGCCTCCGTGTTCGCCAACAAGGATTTCGTCGAGGGCTTCGCCGTGAAGTTCCGGCCTCTGGTCGCGTCCCAGGAAGTGAAGCTCTTGACCGCGGCGCCCTGGGGACCGCATCCCTGACGCGGTGAAGCGCGGGGCCCTGGCGTGGCCCCGCATGGTCACGACCCGCGTGCTCGTCGTGGCCATGCTCGCCGCCAGCATCGTCTCGAGCCGGCCGTTGTGGGGCACCGTCCGCGAGTATCCGCCGGCGCCGTGGCTGCCGATTCCTCCCCTCCCCGACGCGCTCTCGCCATGGATCCTGCCGCTCCTGCTCGCCCTCCTCGCTCTCGCGCTCGTCCCCAGGCCCTGGACGCCCCTCCCCTTCATCGCCGTAGCGGCCGTCCTCGTCGTCTGGGACCAGACGCGCTTGCAGCCTTGGCTCTATCAGGGCGTGCTGTGTCTGGGGGCCCTCGCGCTCGCCGACCGCGCCCGCCCCGCCTGCCAGCTCGTCCTCGTCGCCACCTATTTCTGGAGCGGCGTCAGCAAGCTCAATCCGGACTTCGGCCCAGGGGTGCTGCCGTGGGCTCTCAGCTCCGTCGGCGCGAGCGCGTCGCTGCCGGCCGAGTGGCTGGCGGCGCTCGGCATGGCGCTGGGCCTCCTGGAGGCGCTGATTGGCGTGGCCCTGCTGCTGCCGCGCACGCGGCGGCCGGCCGCCCTGTCTGCGGCACTCATGCACGGCTTGCTGCTGCTGGCCATCGGGCCTCTCGGCCAGAGCTGGAACCCCGTCGTCTGGCCGTGGAACCTCGGGCTCGGCATCCTCGTCCTGCTTCTCTTCTGGGACGATGACCGCCCCGCTATGGCCATGGTCTGGTCCCCGGGCTGGTATCACCGCGCGCTGATCGTGCTCGTCGGGCTGCTGCCGGCGCTGCATCCGGTGGGGCTCTGGGACGCCTACCCCTCCTTCTCGCTCTACTCCCTCAACGTGGACGAGGCGTGGCTCGCCGTCGAGCGCGCGGCGGTGCCGGGTCTGGGTCCGGAAGCCCGCGCGGTGGCGGAGACGGGCACCGATGGCCGGCTCGTCGTCCGGTTCCTGCCCTGGGCCATGCGCGACGTCAAGACGCCGCCCTATCCCGAGCGGCGCGCGTACCTCGCGGCATTCCGCGTCCTGTGCGAGCGGGCCGCGAGCCCGGCGGCTCTGCGCCTGGTCGTCGTGCGGTCGCGCGCGCCGTTCGCGCCGGCCCGCCCCGATCCCGAGCTTGTCAGCTGCCGGACATAGCTCCGACCGGCGCTCCTCGCTGAGCGACGCGGAGGATGTAGTCGACGAACCGCGCGGTCGGGTCGAAGCCCAGCACCGTCGGAGCGTTGGCGACGAAGTTCGAGGTCGCGTTGACGTCGTAGAAGTAGATCTGCCCGTCGGCCTCGCTCACCAGGTACTCCACGCCGCCCACGTCGATCGAGGCGGCGCGCGTGAGGCGGATCACGGTCTCGATGGCCTCGGACGGCGCGTCGAAGCGGCTGACGTCGAGCCCCGGCTTGGTCTCCACCGGGCACGCGCCGAGTGCGGCGGGCGCGGGCGATGTCTGGCAAATGTCCGCGGGGCAGAGGTTGAAGCCCGCCTCTCCACGGCGCACGATCCGAATGGCGTAGAGGTACCGGCCGTCCAGCACTTCGACGCGCACGATGGCCCCCTCCTCGGACTCGATGAACTCCTGCACCAGCGCCGTGCCGTCGGGCCCGAACTCGAGCGTGTCGACCCGATCGGCGACCTCCTCGCGCTTCTGGAACCGGACGATGCCGGCGCCCGAGCCGCCGACATTGGGCTTGATCACCAGCGGAAAGCGGACGCTGTCCAGCGCCTTCAGGATCTGGTCGCGATGGTTCACGACGACGGCGCGGGGATAGCGCACACCCAGCTGCTCGAAGAGCCCGAGCTGCAGCGCCTTCGACTTCTCGAACCGGTACGCGGCCACGGGGTTGATCACCGGGATGCCCAGCGACTCGGCATGGGCCAGGAACGCCTCGGCGTAGAACAGCACCGCCCCGTGCCCACGCGTGTGCGACGAGGGGCTCGAGCGGTTGACGATCACAGAGTAGGCGGGGCGGCGGTCGCGAGGGTCGAAAGCGTGGTTGGAGTGATCGATCTTCTCCCACGGGAGACCCCGCCGGGTGAGCTCCCCGATCAGGCGGGCGGACCAGTCCGGATGCTCGTCGAGGATGCCGATCGGTGCCTCAATGGCTAGATTCATTACAGTTTTCCTTTCTATGCTATTTCCTACCGTGAATAGGGTATTAAGTACATCATCGCGGGTCAGCCGTCAAGGCGCGCTGGTATCCTGTTCCGCCATGGAGGGGATCTGACGATGACGCGCCTTCTCGACGGTATCCGGGTGATCGACGCGGCCAACTTCATCGCCGGCCCCGTGTCGACCACGATCATGGCGGACTTCGGGGCGGAGGTCGTCAAGGTGGAACCCCCGACCGGCGACGTCTACCGGGTGCGCGGGGCTGGCTATACGCCGAGCCCGTACAACTACCCGTGGATCGTCGACAACCGCTCCAAGCGCAGCGTGGCGATCGACCTGCGCACGGAGGACGGACAACGCCTCCTCCACCACCTGGTGCGCGACGTCGACGTGTTTGTCACCAACGCCCCGCTCGACTCCCGCGCGCGCCTGCGCGTGCGCTATGAGGACCTGGCCCCGCTCAACCCGCGTCTGGTCTACGCGTCGATTACCGCCTACGGCGAGACGGGCGAGGAGGCGAGCAAGCCCGGCTTCGACAGCATCGCGCTGTGGGCGCGCACCGGGCTGATGGACCTCGTGCGCGCTTCGCCGGACGTGCCGCCGGCGCGCTCGCTGCCCGGGATGGGCGACCATCCGACGGGAACGGCGCTCTTCGCGGCGATCATGGCGGGTCTCTACCAGCGCGAGCGCACCGGGCGCGGCTCCATGGTGTCCACGTCGCTGATGGCCAACGGTCTCTGGATGAACGCCATCCCGGTGCAGGGCATCCTGTGCGGGGCGCCCACCGAGGTGCGCCCGCCGCGAGAACGCGCAATCAGCGCTCTGGCCAACATGTACCGCTGCCGGGACGAGCGCTGGTTCATGCTGACGATCACGGGCGACGAGCGTCAGTGGGAGGGCTTCGCCCGGGGGATCGGCCGCGAGGATCTCTTGACCGATCCCCGCTTCGCGGCGACGCCAGATCGGCGCGCGAACGCGCGCCTTCTCACCGCGCTGCTCGACGAGGTCTTCGCCGCGAAGGACTGGGCGACGTGGTCGGCGATCCTCGAGAAGACCGGCGTCGCGTTCGGCGTCGTGGCCACGCTCGACGACATTCCGCACGACGTGCAGATGCGCGCGAGCGGGGCCCTGGTGCCCATGGGCGATTCGCGCGCCGGCGCGGTCCTCACGGTGTCGAGCCCGCTCCAGATCGCCGGGCAGGACAAAGTACCCCCCTCGCTTGCCCCGGAGATCGGGCAGCACACCGTCGAGGTACTGCGCGCCGCCGGCATCGCTGCCGCGGAGATCGAGCGGCTCCTACGCGCCGGGGTGATCGTGCAGGCCCCGGCGGCATGAGTCCCCCGCGCCGCCGGAGTCCCCCCGGATTCTGATAGACTAGGCGGCGCTCGAGGCCCATCACCCGACTTCGACGAGGAGCCCGCAATGCGCAAGTACTACGATATCCGCCTGGACGACCGGACGATCACCACCCGTGAGCTGCACGGCGAGGAGATCGTCAAGGCGGGACGCAACCTGATCGCCCGGACCTTGCTCGAGCTCGGCGCGGCGACCGTCGATCCTCTATCGCCGCAGAATCCCCTGATCTTCTCGGCCGGGCCGTTCGCCGGCTCGAGCTTTTCCAATGCGAACCGCACCAGCGTCGGGTGCCGCAGCCCCCTCACCGGCGGCATCAAGGAAGCCAACGGCGGCGGATCGTTCTCCTACGCCCTCGGCCATCAGTCCATCGCCGGCTTCACGCTGCACGGCGCCGCGTCCACGTGGGTCGTGATCCACTTCAAGAAGGACGGGACCATCGCCTTCGACGATGCCACGCCGTACCTCGGCAAGGGCAACTTCGAAGCGGACCGGATGCTCCACGCCAAGTACGGCAAGAAGGTCACGGTGGCGCTGTGTGGCCCGGTGGGCGAGTACCAGGGCCTGCTGGCGGGCATCGCCTTCAGCGACAAGGACGGCCGCCCCTCGCGGCTGGCCGCGCGCGGCGGCGTGGGTGCCGTCATGGGCGCCAAGAAGGTCAAGGCCGTCGTCGTCGATCTCGACAAGATCCCCGCGTTCCACGAGCCCAAGAAGGTCAACGCGGCGATCAAGGACTACGCCAAGATGCTGCAGGCCGACGGCATCGTGACGAACTTCTACCAGAAGATCGGTACGATGGGCATGGCCGACGTGCAGAACCAGATGGGCGGCCTGCCGGTGCGCAACTTCAGCGCCGGACAGCAAGTCGACCTCGCCACCGGCGAGCGCTTCAAGATGGGTGGCGACTACATCACCGAGCTCAACAACTCGCGCGGCGGCGAGCAGACCCACGCCTGCATGCCCGGCTGCATCATCCAGTGCAGCAACCTCTACGCGGACGCCTCCGGCAAGGAAGTCGTCTCCCCCGTCGAGTACGAGACGCTCGGCCTGCTCGGCACCAACTGCGGACTCACCGATCCCGACGATCTCGCCCAGCTCAACTACGTGGCCAACGACCTCGGCGTGGACACGATCGAGACCGGCGCCATGCTCGGTGTGCTGATGGAGGCGGGGCTCGGCGCGTTCGGCGACGCGAAGTTCATGGCCGAGTGCCTGGCCGAGATCGGCCGCGGGACGGAGAACGGCCGGCTCTGGGCGCAGGGCACGGCCCGGGTCGGCGCGCACTACAAGGTCGCGCGCGTGCCCGTCATCAAGAAGCAGGCGATCAGCGCGTACGATCCGCGCGTGGTCGAGGCGACCGGCGTTGCCATGATGGCCACCGCCCAAGGGGCCGACCACACCGCCGGCAACCTGCCGCGGCTGAAGACGCGCGAGATGGATCTGGACAAGATCATCAGCGAGAGCCTCACGGTCCAGACGAACGTCGCGGCTACCGATTCGCTCGGGCTCTGCATCTTCGGCCGCAGCGTGACCGAGCCGAACCTGGCCTTCATCATCGACGCGATCAACGCCGCCCACGGCACGAGCCTGACGCCGGACTTCTTCCCGGCGCTCGGACGCGAGACCCTGCGGCTCGAGCACGAGTTCAATCGCCGCGCCGGATTCACCGCGCAGGACGACGAGCTGCCGGCCTTCTTCTACACGGAGATGCTGCCACCGACCAACCGCGTGGCGCGCTTCCACGGCCGCGAAGTGCACGACATGTACGAGCGCCTTCCGGCCTGAGCGGCAGCGCACTCGGCCGGCCCGAGGCCCGCGGCCGCGCGAACGGAGCGCGGCCGTGAGCCCTGGTCACCTCACGCCTGGCTTAGTCGAATCCCCAGACCTTAAGCTTGGCCGTCGGTGCAGTACCAACGATCTTGTACTCGACCGTCACCGACTGGAGCCGTGCCTTGCGTCCCGGTGCATCCTTCGGAGTCGAATTTCCTCCCGCTTTCACGGTTCCGATATCCGTGATCGTTTGGTCGGGGCGATTGTCCCAGGCAAGGATGAGCTTCTTGACCTCCACGTCGGCACCCTCGACACTGAGCCTCACCTGCTTGATGTCCTTCGCCCACCGACCGCCTTGGCTCTTGATCAGCGTGCCTTGATCGACGGATTTGATCGTCTGCTCGCTGAGCACGAACCACTCGTCCGCAGCTCTGGTGCTGCCCACGGGGGCCATGAGGACGACGGACGCGACACCGAGAGTGGCCACCAAAGATCGTACGTTCATTGTTCCCCCTTCTTTCCTATCTCCGTCAGTCGAAGATAAAATCCCGCCTACCGTGTGCTCCAATTCCGGCAAGGGGCACTAGGACCCCCTGGCTCGTCATTTACCGCCTCCTTTCCGCAGGACCACCGCCCACCAGCTCTGAGCCAGAGTCCGCGCTCTGGTGTGGCACATCCCGCAGCTTGGTAAGGTCCGGTCTAGTGGGCAATAAGACCTTAGGCCTACCGGCGTCACTATGATCGGCCTCGCTCCGCCCGCCTAGCGACCGCATTCCCTCAGGCTTGTAGCCTCCAACGCAAGAGCGTCGCTCTCGGAAGGCCGACTCCGTCCGCTAAGTGCCCAGTCGGATGGACTTCTCCAGTTGGCTCCTCCGTTGCACTACATCGATCCCATGAAGCACTTGGCTCGCATCGCACTCGTCGCGCTTACCGTCACGTTTCTGGATGCGCCGCTCGTCGCGGCTGACCTGCCGCTCGAATTCAAGGGCATTCGCATCGGGACGCGCATCACCGACGCCGATCCCCTCGTCATCGGCCGCCCGGATGCCCGCGCCTCATGTGGAAGCCTGGGCGAAGGCGGCGCGACCACATGCACGGACGGGGGCGGATGGATGATCGGCGACGTCGCCGTCGGCGCGGTCATCATCATCGAGGACTACCGTATTGAAGCGCTCGGCATCACCTTCAACCCCGACTCGTGGGACACGGTCTTGCGGGCCTTCAGTGCCAAGTATGGCCCCCCGGCGTCGTCGGGAGAAGAGACCTTTCTGTGGCAGCACCGTGATGGCGCCATCATTGCGACGCGCTACGACAAGGGGAGCGACGCCAAGTCCCTCGTGTTGCTCGTCAGCAATGCGTTCCTGAATCGGGTGAATCGAGGGAGCGCCGCCCGCCCAACTACGTCACCGCGTTGACAACGATCGTCGCGCCAGGAGTCCCAGAGCGCTACGCGAGCGATAAGCTTCTCCAGTTGTGAAGACGCTCCGCCCCTCCATCGTTCTCGCGTCGCTCGCTCGCATCGCCTCGGGCTTCTCGATCCCCCAGCCCGGCGAACCGCTCCCCGGCTCCAGCCCGGCCCTCACGGGCGCCCCGCGATCGGATCGTGCGGCCGCCCACGCGCGGACACCCGCCCGGCCGCTGCGCCGTTCCCTCAACGCCGCCGTCGCCGAGGGAGCCTCCGCCGAGGTCTTCGCCGCCTGCGCCAGCGGGGCCGTGATCATCGGCTGGGCGCTCTACCTCGGGGCGAGCGCCGCGGTGATCGGCTTCCTGGGCGCCCTGCCACTGGCCGCTCAGGTCGTGAGCCTACCCGCTGCCTGGTTCACCAGCGCGCGCAGTCAGAAGGCCGTCACGCTCTGGGCCGTCGGCATCTCGCGACTCACCTTCCTGCCAGTGCTCGCCCTCCCAACGCTCGACGTGGATGCGTCTACGAAGCTCCACCTGTTCATGGCGATCGTGGGGATCAGCACGATCTTCAGCGTGGTCGGCAACAGCGCCTGGGTGGCCTGGATCGGTGACTTGGTGCCGGACCGCATCCGCGGCCGCTTCGTCGGTCGCCGGACGATCTACATCAGCATCGCGGGCACGCTGACCTCGCTCGGGGCCGCGGTCTTGCTCGACCGGCTCGCGCTGATCGGCTGGACCGGCGCCGCGCTGTGCGCGCTCACCTTCGTCGCCTGCATGGCCGGCGTGGCCAGCGTGGTGCTGATGCTGCGCCAGCACGAGCCTCCCGTTCCCCGCGAGCCCGGCGTGTCCGCCTGGCAGGCGCTCCGGCTCGCGCTCGGCGACCGCCGGGCCCGGCCGTTCCTCGGGTATCTCCTCGCCTGGAACGGGGCGGTGGGCATTTCGGCCAGCTTCTTCGCCTACCACATGCTGACCAACCTCCACACCGGCTTTCTGGTGGTGGCCGCCCACGGTGTCGGCGTGGCCGCGATGCGCATCGCCTCGGCGCGGCTCTGGGGCCACGCCGTGGATCGGGTCGGCGCGGGGCCCGTCCTCGTCTTTTGCTCCTTCGGCATCACGGTGATACCGCTCACCTGGTTCTTCATCACACCCGACCGGCTATGGCCGATCGCCTTCGATGCGGTGTTCGCCGGCTTTCTATGGGCGGGCCACGGCATCGCGGCTTTCGACCTGACCATCGGCCTCGCGCCGCGGGCGTCGCGGCCCTTCTACGTGGGCGCCTTCGCGACCGCCGGCGGCCTCGGCTTCGGCGCGGCCTCGATGCTGGCCGGCCAGCTCGCCGCGCTCTTCCCCGCCCACTTCGAGCTGGCCGGCGAGGCGTGGACCAACCTCCACGTCCTGTTCCTGATCTCCGCGGTAGGGCGGCTGGCCTCCGCCGCGCTCTCACTGCGGCTTCACGATCCGGGGGCCCAAGGCGACCTGCGCGAGCTGATCCGCGCCCTGGCCGAGCGCACCGGCCTCACCGCCCTCAACCACGCCCCCTCTGGGGGGAGGGCAGGGTGAGGGGCTGGATGCTGAGGGGCCGATCGTAAGGCATCGGGGCTCAGTGAGGGCGCTGGGTGGAGTGCTCATACCTATCGTCCAGCGCCCCGACTGACCGTCAGAGCAGGCCGAGCTGGAGTCTCGCCGCCTCCGACATCCGGCTCTGGTCCCAGGGCGGATCGAACACAAGGTCGACCTTCACGTCGCTGACGCCCGGGACCGCGCGAACCCGCTCTTCGACCTCCCGGGGCAGCGCCTGGGCGGCCGGGCACCCCGCGGCGGTCAAGGTCATCCGGACGGTGACCGCCCCGGACGGGTCGACCGCGATCCCGTAGATCAGCCCGAGCTCGTGGATGTTCACGGGGATCTCCGGGTCGTAGACCGTCTGCAGGGCCTCGACGACGAGCTTCTCGATCTCTGCCTGGTCGGCCATGACGGCCTCCTATACCCCCGCTATTCCGTCGTCACGGGCTCGGCCTTGCCCGCCAGCGCCGCGTGCACGGTGTGCCAGGCCAGCGTCGCGCACTTGATGCGGCTCGGGAACTCCCGCACGCCGGCGAAGACGCCGAGCTTGCCCAGCTCCGCGTCGGGGCCGTTGTCGGTCAGCATGGCGCGGAACCGCTCGAAGACCTCCTCGGCTTTGGTCACCGTCTTGCCCTTGAGGTCGGCGGTCATCATCGACGCGGACGCCTTGGAGATGGCGCAGCCCGAGCCCCGGAAGCCGATGTCGCGGATCACCTCGCCCTCGAGCGCGATCTCCACCGTCAGCCGGTCGCCGCAGAGCGGGTTGTAGCCCTCGGCCGCCCGGGTCGGGTTCGCGAGCGTCCGGAAGTTGCGCGGCTTCCGGTTGTGATCGAGGATGACCTGCTGGTAGAGATCGCGCAGCTCGGACGTCATCCGAAGACCTCCCGGACCTTGGCGAGCCCCTCGACCAGCGCGTCGATGTCTTCACGCGTGTTGTAGACGGCCAGGGAGGCGCGCGCGGTGGCCGCGATGCCGAACCGCGTCATGACCGGCATCGCGCAGTGGTGCCCTGTCCGCACCGCGATGCCCTCGCGGTCGAGGATGCTGCCCACGTCGTGGGCGTGGACGCCGTCGACCAGGAACGACAGCACCGAGGCCTTCTCGCGCGCAGTGCCGACGAGGCGCAGGCCGGGGAGCGCGGTGAGCCGCTCCGTGCCGTGGACGAGCAGCGCGTGCTCGTGGGCCGCGACCCGGTCGAGCCCGAGGCCGTCCAGGTACTCGAGGGCGGCGCCGAGGCCGATGGCGCCCGCGATGTCCGGCGTGCCCGCCTCGAACTTGTACGGCAGGTCGTTGTAGACGGTCTTCTCGAAGCTGACCGACTTGATCATGTCGCCCCCGCCCTGGTAGGGCGGCATCGCCTCCAGGAGCGCGGTCTTGCCGTAGAGGACGCCGATGCCGGTCGGTCCGTACGTCTTGTGCCCGGAAAACGTGTAGAAGTCGCAGTCGAGATCCTGCACATCGATCCGCAGGTGCGGCGCGGCCTGGGCGCCGTCCACCAGCACCGCGATGCCGTGGCGGTGCGCCGCCGCGATCATCCGCTTGACCGGCACGATGGTGCCGAGCGCGTTGGAGACGTGGGCCACCGCGACCAGCCGCGTCCGCTCGCCGAGCAGCCGCTCGTAGGCGTCGACGTCCACCTCGCCCGCGTCGTCGATGGGCACCACCCGCAGCGTCGCGCCCGTCTCTTCGCAGAGCATCTGCCACGGCACGATGTTCGAGTGGTGCTCGAGCGCGGTGATGATCACGTCGTCCCCCGGCTTCACCCTCCGCCGGCCGAAGGTCTGCGCCACCAGGTTGATGCCCTCGGTCGTCCCCCGGACGAAGACGATCTCCCGCGAATGGGCCGCGTTGAGAAAGCGCTGGATGCGGGCGCGCGCGCCCTCGTACGCCTCGGTGGCGCGCTCGCTCAGCAGGTGCACGCCCCGGTGCACATTGGCGTTGTCACGCGCGTAGTAGTCCGCGACTACGTCGAGCACCACCTGCGGCTTCTGGGACGTCGCCGCGCTGTCCAGGTAGATTAGCGGCCGCCCGTGCACCTCCTGGTGGAGGATCGGGAAGTCCTTCCGGATCCGCTCCACGTCCAGGGCCATCGTCGACTCCTTCATGCCGCCTCCTCGGGGACCCGGCCGCCGCGCAGCCGGCCCCGCAGCAGCTCCTCGCACCAGACCCGCACCGGCTCCACGCGGATCCGCCCGAGCACCTCGTTGGCGAACCCGTGGGTGAGCAGGGAGCGGGCGGCTACCTCGTCGAGCCCGCGGCTCTCGAGGTAGAAGATCGCGTCCTCGGCGAGCTGGCCGTCGGCCGCGCCGTGGCTGCACTTGACGTCGTCCGCGAAGATCTCGAGCTGCGGCTTGCTGTCCACCTCCACCCCGTCCGACAGGATGAGGTTCTTGTTCGTCTGATGGGCGTCGGTCCCGTTGGCTCCCGGCCGGACGACAACCCGCCCGTTGAAGACACCCCGCGCCCGACCGTCCAGCACACCCTTGTAGAGCTGGCGGCTCGTGGTCCGCGGCTGGGCGTGATCCACCACCGTGTGGGTATCCACGTGCTGGACCCCCCCGACCACGAAGAGGCCGTTCAGCGCGCACTCGGCCCCCTCGGCATCAAGCCGCGCATCGACGTCGTTCCGGACGAGCCGCCCCCCGAGGGTCACGGCGCACGAGGCGAACCGGCTGTCCGGCCCCTGGCGCACCCGGGTGCGGCCCACGTGAAAGCCCTGGCGGCCCTCCAGCACGACCCGGTGATGGTCGAGGACGGCGCCCGGGCCGAGGGCGATCTCGGTGGACTCATTGGTCAGATAGGCCTGGTCGGTCAGGGCGACGTAGCTCTCCACCAGCACCGCCCGGCTCTCCGGCTCGAGCACGATCAGGTTCCGTGGGTGGTCGGCGCGCCCCCCCGGCGCGGTGGCCACGAACAGGAGCTGAATGGGCTCCTCGAGGCTGACCCCGGCCGGCACATGCAGGAACGCGCCATCCGCCCAGAAGGCCGCGTTGAGCGCTCCGAAGGCGTCACCGGACTCGGCGGCGGGCTCCGCGCTACCGGCGAGGTAGGCGCGCACCGTATGCTCGTCGGTGATCAGGGCCTCCGCGAGGCTGCCGAGACGGCCGCCGGGCGGCAGCGGCCGGACGGTCGAGAGCTTGGCCGCGTACCGCCCGTCGACGAAGACGAGGCAGCTCCACGAGGCCGGCCCCATCGAGAAGCGCGCCAGGTCTTCCTCGGACGGCATCTCCCGCGCCGCGTCGACGGCCAGATCGAGCGGCGTCGCCACCAGCGGGGCGAGGCTCGTGTACTTCCACTCCTCGTCGCGGGTGGTAGGCAGGCCACGCTCGGCGAAGCGGTCGATCGCGACCCGGCGCGCCTCGCGCAGCCAGGCCGGCCCATCGACGGCGCCGCGCTGCTCGTGCTCGGCGTAAGCCGCGAGAATGGTTTTCTTGGTAGTCCGGTCCGTCATCGCGGGAGGGCCTCCGCCGAGGCCTCCAGCCACTCGTATCCGCGGGCCTCGAGCTCGTGGGCCAGGGTCCTGTCGCCGGACTTCACGATACGGCCGCCGGACAGTACGTGCACCCGGTCCGGCGTGACGTACTCGAGCAGCCGCTGGTAGTGGGTGACCAGGACGATGGCATTGTCCGGGCGACGGAGCCGATTGATCCGGTCCGCTACCGTCCGGAGGGCGTCGATGTCGAGGCCCGAGTCGGTCTCGTCCAGGATGGCGAGCCGGGGCTCCAGCACGGCCATCTGGAGGATCTCGTTGCGCTTCTTCTCGCCGCCCGAGAACCCCTCGTTTACCGGCCGGCTCATGAAGGCCGGGTCCATGTCCACCAGCTTCATCTTCTCCTTGAGCAAGGTCAGGAACTCCATCGCGTCCAGCTCCTCGAGCCCCCGGTGCTCGCGCACCGCGTTCACGGCGGCCTTGAGGAACTCGGCGTTCGGAACGCCGGGGATCTCCACCGGGTACTGGAAGGCGAGGAACAAGCCGGCCCGCGCCCGCTCCTCGGGCGGCATCTCGAGCAGGTTGCGCCCCTCGTAGAGGACCTCGCCGCCGGTGACCACGAAGCCGGGGTGGCCGGCCAGCACCTGCGCCAGCGTGCTCTTGCCCGAGCCGTTAGGCCCCATCACCGCGTGCACTTCCCCCGCGCGCACCTCGAGATCGATGCCACGCAGGATCTCCTTGCCCGCGACGCCGGCGTGCAGCTTCCGGATGCTCAACATGTCCATACCTCTCCCTCTACCCGACCCCGCCCTCGAGGCTCACGCTCAGGAGCCGGGTCGCCTCCACCGCGAACTCCATCGGCAGGTTCCGGAAGATCTCCTTGCAAAAGCCGTTGACGATCATCGAGACCGCGTTCTCGCCCGAGAGCCCGCGCTGCTTGCAGTAGAAGAGCTGCTCGTCGCTGATCTTCCGGGTCGAGGCCTCGTGCTCCACGACCGCCGAGCGGTTGGCCACCTCGATATAGGGGAAGGTGTGGGCCGCGCAGCGGCTGCCCAGCAGCATCGAGTCGCACTGGGTGTAGTTGCGCGCGTTGACGGCCCGCGGCAGCACCTTCACCAGGCCCCGGTAGGTGTTGCTGCCGTGGCCGGCCGAAATGCCCTTGGAGACGATCGTGCTGCGGGTGTTCTTCCCGATGTGGATCATCTTGGTGCCGGTGTCGGCCTGCTGGTGGTTGTTCGTGAGCGCCACCGAGTAGAACTCGCCGACGGACTCGTCCCCCTGCAGGATCACGCTCGGATATTTCCAGGTGATCGCCGAGCCGGTCTCTACCTGGGTCCAGGAGATGCGGGCGCGCGCCCCCGCGCACTTGCCCCGCTTGGTGACGAAGTTGAAGATGCCGCCCTTGCCCTCGCGGTCGCCCGCGTACCAGTTCTGCACCGTGGAGTACTTGATGTGGGCGCCCTCCGCGGCGACCAGCTCCACCACCGCCGCGTGCAGCTGGTTCTCGTCCCGCATCGGGGCGGTGCAGCCCTCGAGATAGCTCACGTAGCTGCCCTCTTCCGCGATGATCAGGGTCCGCTCGAACTGGCCCGATCCGGCCGCATTGATGCGGAAGTAGGTCGACAGCTCCATCGGGCAGCGCACGCCCTTCGGCACGTAGCAGAACGACCCGTCGCTGAAAACGGCCGAGTTGAGCGACGCGTAGAAGTTGTCCGTGTACGGGACCACCGAGCCCAGATAGCGCTCCACCAGCGCGGGGTGTTCCTGCACCGCCTCGGAGAACGAGCAGAAGATGATCCCCAGCTCGCCCAGCTTCTCCTTGAAGGTGGTGCCCACCGAGACGCTGTCGAACACGGCGTCGACCGCGACCCCGCTCAGCCGCTTCTGCTCGTCCAGCGGGATGCCGAGCCTCTCGAAGGTCCGGAGGATCTCGGGGTCCACGTCCTCCAGGCGCGCCGCGACCCTTTGCTTGGGCGCCGAGTAGTAGACGATCTTGTCGTAGTCGATCGCCGGGTACCGGACGTTCGCCCAGCGGGGCTCGCCGGCCGCGCGCTCCAGGGTGCGCCAGTGGCGATAGGCGCGCAGCCGCCAATCCAGCATGAACTGCGGCTCGCTCTTCTTCGCCGAGATCGTCCGGACGATGTCCTCGTCGAGCCCCGGCGGCGTCGAGTCCGATTCCACCGCCGAGACGAACCCATAGGGGTACGTCCGGTTGGCGAACTCCTCGATGATCTTCTGGCTGCCGCTGCTGCTCATGCGCTGTCCCTCCCTGCCTACGGGGGTCAGCGTACACCCAGATCGTGGAGATGGCGACTAAAACGGTCGTATTTAATAGGTAATATAAACAGCAATATAAACAGCTACTTATATCCTATCTCGACGATGGCTTTTTCGACGGCCCCATCCATCTCGCCGCCGGTGTCGAGGCGGACTACCCCCGGCTCGTGAGCCGGTGACTCGTAGCGGGCGCGGTGCTCGGCCAGAAGCTCCTCCCGCCCATCGGAGACCTCGTGCCGGTCCTCGCTCCGCCTCCGGAGCCGCTTCACGAGAGCCTCGTCGGAGGCGTCGCACCAGAGCACAGCGAACGGAAGGCCATGGCGGTCGGCCACCGCGCGGGCCTCGGCCCGCTCCGCGGCGGGCGAGAAGCTGCCGTCCACGATCACGGGCCAGCCGGCCCGGAGGAGCTCGTCGGCCAGCCGCGCGGCCTCAACGTAGGTCCGCCGCCCCATCTCGGCGGTGTAGAGGCCCTCCCCGAAGGCAGACGCGACCCGCTCCCGCAGCGGCACGCCGCCGAGCCGCTTCCGTACGGCGTCGGTCCGTACCACGATGGCGCCCAGCCGGGCTGCGGCATGGCGGGCGGCGGTGCTCTTGCCGGTGCCCATCACGCCGGTGGTGATGACCAGACGCGGGCGCCGATGAGGCACCACGAAGCGCCCGGCCAGCTCGAACAGAGTCCTGGCCTCGCCCGCCCGCTGCGGGTGAGCGGCGACCTGGAAGGCCGTCACCTTGGCCCGCACCCACGCTCGATAGGCGCGGTAGAAGTCGAGCAGCGGCACCGCCTCGTAGTCGCCGTTCTCCTCGAGATAGGCGTTCAGGAAGCGGATCGCCAGGTCCGGGCGGCCCAGCCGCTCCAGGTCCATGGCGAGGAAGGCGATCTCTCCCGCCACGTCGCCGAAGCGGAATCGATGGTTGAACTCGATGCAGTCGAAGATCTGCACGGGCTCCACGCAGCAGACGTGCTGGGCCTGCAGGTCCCCGTGGCAGTCGCGGCTGCGCCCGGCTGCGACCCGCGCCGAGAAGCGCGCGGCCTCGCGCTCGAGGAACGTCGCCACGTACTCGCGCACGCGCCGGCGCGTGTCGTCCGACAGCAGCTCCCGGCCCACCGTGTCGGTCTGGGCGAAGTTCTCCTGCCAGTTCCGCCGTATTGTCTCGATGCTGCCAAGCTCGTCGATCTCGCCCCCCGTGTCGGCGGCCGCATGGAACCGCGCCACCGTCGTCCCGATGCCGTCGAGCAGCGCGGGCGGGGCGGCGTTCTCACCTACGAGCCGATCGAGCATGCGCTCGGCGGGAAGCCGCCGCATCACCACGGCGACCTCGAGGGTCCGGCCCCGGCCGTCGAAGCGCGGTGCCGCCGCGCTACCCTTGATCTCCACGACGCCCAGGTAGATGTCGGAGGTGAGGCGCCGGTTGAGCCGCACCTCGTCCTGGCAGAATCGTCGCCGCCGGCCGAGCGTGGTGAAGTCGAGGAATCCGAGGTTCACCGGCTTCTTGATCTTGTACACGCGGTCCCCGGCGAGAAGAACCCAGGAGATGTGCGTCTCGATCAGCTCCACGCGGTCCGCCGGATGCGGGTAGAGAGCCGGATCGAGGAGCCGCTCGACGAGGCGGGGCCGCCGGCTCGAGCCTTGGGTCACCGGGGTCTCGCCGGCCTCCATGGTCCTGAGGGTACTCCTCCTCCTCGCCGATCTCCGTCAACGCGGCGACCTGCGCGATACGCGCCCTGGCCGAGCGCACCGGCCTCACGGCCCTCAACTCCGCGCCCCTCTAGGGGGAGGGCAGGGTAAGGGGCTGGATGCTGAGGGGCCGATCGTAAGGCGTCGGGGGCGGGGCTGAGTGCGAGGCTAGCGCCCCCGGTCGCGGCTCACGGTCAGCTGGCCAGGCGCCACCGGGCGAGCGACGCCCGCGCCTCGCCCCCGCTCTGATCGGGGACGATCGCCAGCTCGAGCACCGTCACCCCGGAGAGCTCCACGCGATACTCCTCGACCTCGCGGATGGTCTCCGGAGGCGAGAAATTCCACTGCTGCCGGACGATCTCCCGGAACGACCGCCCGCCGTCGGGCGACCAGCGCAGGACGAACTCCTGCGTGCGCGCCCTGTCCGCTTCGATGAAGAGCAGCGACACGCGGCTCAAGCTCTGCGGCCGGTCAAAGAGCAGGCGGATAGTTTGCGGTCCCGGCTGCGCGGCCCGCCACCCGGATCCCTCTCCGGGCGCCAAGGCCGCTTCGATCGGGCTTGCCGCGTCTTCGGACGTTACCTCGATCTGAGCCAGCTCCTCGAGGTCCAGCCAGCCCTGCTTGGAGGGTTCGGTTTCCACAGGTGCGGTTCCGATCACACGCTTTCGCATGGGCATCCTCCTCTGGGCCTCAGTGTGCCCCCCGTCCTGCCCCGGCGCCACTCGGCCGCTTGACCGGCCGCCGCATCCAAGGGATCCTCGCCGCATCCATGCGCGCCCTTGTCCTCGAGACGTTCGGCGGACCTTTCGTTCTGAAGGACGTACCCACGCCCGCCATTGCCCCCCATGAAGCGTTGGTCCGTGTGCGGAACGTGGGCGTTTGTGGCACCGACGTGAAGATCCGCGCCGACCGGATGGGGCTCGGCGTGATCCCGCTGATCATGGGGCACGAGATCGCGGGCGAAGTGGCGGAGGTGGGCAGCCTGGTGCGCGGGTTCGCGCCCGGCGACCGGGTCCTGGTGAACTTCTATGTCACGTGCGGCCGCTGCCCGTTCTGTCGCACGGGCCGCGACACGCTCTGCTCCGAGGTCCGGCAGCACGGCTTCAGCATCGACGGCGGCTTCGCGGAGTACCTCAAGACGCCGGGCGCCAACCTCTGCAAGGTCCCGGACCACGTATCGCTCGAGGCCGCGTGTATCCTCGGCGACGCGGTCGCGACCTCCTACCACGCGATCACCAAGCGCGCCCAGGTCCGGCCCGGCACCACAGTCGCGCTGATCGGCGTCGGCGGCGTGGGCCTGCACGCGCTGCAGATGGCCCGGCTGGCCGGCGGCTGGGTGATCGCGGTCGACGTCAACGAGGCACGACTCGCGCTGGCCCGCACCCTCGGCGCCGACGCGGTGGTGGATGCCCGCGACGGGCCGTTCCACGAGGCGGTGCGCAAGCTGACCGATGGCCAGGGGGTGGACGTCGTGCTCGAGTTCGTCGCCAATCAGCAGACCCTGCCATCGAGCTTTCAAAGTCTCAGGCGCGCGGGACGACTCGTCTTCGTTGGCTATACGCCCGAGATCGCGATGTCGGTGATGCCACGCGAGCTGGTTCGGAGCGAGCTCGAGATCGTCGGCTCCCGCGCCAACACCAAGCAGGAGCTACAGGAGACGATGGATCTGGTGTCCCGCGGCCGCATCCGACCCATCGTCGACCGTGTGATCCCGCTGACCGACATCGAAGACGCTTTCACCGCCCTGCGCGAGGGCCGCCCGCTGGGCCGCAACGTCCTCGCCATCTAGTCCTTCCGCGCGATGGGCGAGAGCGGTTCCGAGCGCCTGGCTCACCCCGGCGCTCGACGACTTTGCGCGCCACTCAGGTCAACAAACGTCACCTACTACGACCGAGAGACCACCGATACTTCACGAGCGGAAGAGGTTGACCCTCGCCAGATCGACGATCTCGTCGCCCCGGCCGCTCAGCACCGCCTTGAGCATGAAGAGGCTGAACCCGGTCATCTGCTCGAGGGTGATCGTCGGGGGCATCGCGAGCTCCTGGCGGGAGACGAGCACCTCGACCAGGGCGGGTCCGTCGTGCTCGAGGGCCTTGCCGATCATCGGCCGTACCTGCTCCGGGGTCTCTGCGGTCAGGCCGAGGAGACCCGCCGCATCGGCCATCCTCGCGAAATTCGGGTTCTGCAAATCCGTAGCGAAGTCGAGGATCCCGGCCGCCTTCATCTCCAGCTCGACGAAAGCGAGGGCGTCGTTCCTGAAGACGACCAGCTTGACCGGCAGATCGAGCTGCCGGAGCGTGAGCAGGTCGCCCATGAGCATCGCGAGGCCGCCGTCTCCGGACAGGGAGATGACCTGGCGCCCGCGATGGCTGGCCTGGGCGCCGATGGCCTGGGGGAGCGCATTGGCCATGGACCCGTGGTTGAAGGACCCGAGGAGCCGCCGCTCGCCATTCATGGTGAGGTAGCGTGCGGCCCAGATCGTCGGGGTGCCCACATCACAGGAGAAGATGGCGTCCTTCGCGGCCAGCTCGTCGACCACCCGGGCAACGTACTGCGGATGAATGGGCTTCTTGCCCGCTTCGCCCACTGCGAGCTCGTCGAGGCCCTTGCGCGCCGCCTGATAGTGTTCGAGCGAGGCCTTGAGATGCCGGTCGTGCTTGCTCTGGCCGAGCCTGGGGAGGAGGGCGCGAAGCGTGCTCTTGACGTCGCCCACGAGACCGTGGTCGAGCCGGGCGCGCCGACCGAGCTGTTCCCCCCGAAGATCGACCTGGACGATTGTCGCGTCGCTGGGCAGGAATTGCCGGTACGGGAAGTCCGTCCCGAGCATCAGGAGGACGTCACAGTTCATCATCGCGTGATAGCCGGAGGAGAATCCGAGCAGCCCGGTCATGCCGACATCGAACGGATTGTCGTACTCGATGAACTCCTTCCCGCGCATCGCGTGCACGATCGGCGCTTTGAGCACGCCCGCGAGCTGGATCAACTCCCCATGGGCTCCCGCGCAGCCAGCGCCGCCGAGGATGGTGATCTTCTCCGAGGCATTGAGGAGCTCCGCCAGGGCGGCGATCTCCTCATCCGAGGGAGACACGCCGGGCGTGGGCTCGCGGAAGGGTGGACCCGCATGATGCTCGATGGCAGGGCGCAGGGCGATGTCTCCGGGCAGGACGATCACCGAGACCCCCCGCCGAGCGAGCGCGGTCTGGATGGCGATCCCGAGGACGCGCGGCAGCTGGTCGGGCTGGGACACCAGCTCGCAATAGTGGCTGCACTCGGCGAAGACGTGTTCGGGATGGGTCTCCTGGAAGTACCCACTGCCGATCTCGTTGCTGGGGATCTGTGCGGCGATGGCCAGGACCGGCACCCGGCTGCGGTGGCAGTCGTAGAGCCCGTTGATCAAGTGCAGGTTGCCGGGACCGCAGCTCCCGGCACAGACTGCCAATTGCGCGGTGAGGTGGGCTTCGGCCCCCGCGGCGAACGCGGCCGTCTCTTCGTGTCGCACGTGGACCCATCGCATGGACTCGCGTCCCCGGATCGAGTCCGTGATTCCGTTGAGCGAGTCGCCCGCCACGCCGTAGATCCGCTCGACTCCGTGGGCCGCCAGCGTGTCCACGAGCGCGTCCGCTACTCTCTTCCCCATGATGTGCCTCCGCTGCCGGATCCCCGGTTGAAGGTGCGTTCGGCTCACAGATCGAGATCGGAGAGGCCCGGATGATCGTCGGGACGGCGACCCAGAGGCCACCGATACTTTCGATCCACCTCGTGGATCGGCAGATTGTTGATACTCGCAATCCGCCGAGCCATGAGACCGTTCCCGTCGAACTCCCAGTTCTCGTTCCCGTACGAGCGGAACCAGTGCACACTGTCGTCGCGCCACTCGTAGGCGAATCGGACGGCGATCCGGTTCTCGTGAAACGCCCATAGCTCCTTGCTGAGTCGATAGTCCAGCTCCCGGGCCCACTTCCGCGTGAGGAACTGAACGATCGCCTTGCGGCCGGAGAGGAACTCCGACCGATTGCGCCATACGCTCTTCGGGGTGTAGGCGGTCGCGACCTTTTCCGGATCGCGCGTGTTCCAGGCGTCCTCGGCGAGCCGAACCTTCGTGGTGGCCGCGGCGCGATCGAAGGGCGGAAGCGGGGGGCGCATCGCTGCTCTTCTGATGCCCAGGAAGCGGCCCACGGTTCTCCCCGAGGTCCGGCCCCCCTTGCCGGCAGGGACCGACCCCACCAAGGTCGGGTAGACCGCGCCCACCCCAAGCCGTAGCCTCCGAACTGTCAGCGAGCACGACATGCGGCTGGTCTCGATCGTGGACGACGACGAATCACTGCGCCGGTCGGTCAGGAACCTCCTGACCTCGGTTGGCTTCCGAGTCGAGACGTTCGCGTCCACAGCGAGAGGGAGACCGAAATGGGATGGCCGACCATCGATCGGGAGGCAGACCTGTCTTCGACCCCGACGTAGGACACGGTCTTCCGCGCCTTCACTGCCAAGTATGGCCCCCCGCCAGGTCGGGAGCAGAGACCTTTCAGTGGCAGCACCGCGATGGCGTCATCATTGCGGCGCTACGACAAGGGGAGCGACGACAAGTCCCTCGTCTTGCGCGCCAGCAATGCGTTCCTGCATCGGGTGAATCGGGTGACCCGCGCCGCGAGCGGACCGTGAAGGATCTCGACTAAAGATCAGCGCAGTACAAGAGGGTATCGGGCGGGCCCTAAGCGGACCGCTTAGCGCGCCCGCCATACTTCTGAGGCCCGCCTTGACGGCCAGGGCCGCTTCTGTTCTCGTGCTCGATGATGGCAGCCGCAGCCACGACCCGCCTGCGCGGCGTCCTCCTCATCCTGGCCGCGCTCCTCGGAGCGCTGGGGCCCGCGTGCCAGTCGACGCTCACATCCAGGCCCGCCCCGGCCCCCAGCACCGTGCCCGCTCCCGCGGCGCCGACCGCGGAAGCGCCGGAAGTCGCCTCCGGCGAGACCTACATCCGGTGGCTCGTAGAGCGCTCGATGCTCCACCAGGCGGAGCTCGCTGCGCGGCGCTACTCGGGCGAGGGACAGATCTGGCAGCATCCCTACGCCATGCCGCAGCCGCGCACGGCCTCCGCGCTGGCCTCGGTGTGGTTCACCGCGTACCCGCCGTCTCAGATCACGGGGCCGGGTGAGTCGGTGCTGGAGAGCCTGGGCGACCCGGAGCTCTGGCGCGCCTTCCACGCCATCGGCATCGGCGGCATGCACACCGGCCCCATGAAGCGTGCCGGCGGCATCCGCGGGCGCGAGTACACGCCCACCGTGGACGGTAACTTCGACCGCATCAGCGCCGAGATCGACCCGGCCTTCGGCACCGAGGAGCAGTACCGGGCGATGGTCCGGCACGCACGCGACAACGGTGCCGTGGTCATCGGCGATGTCATCCCCGGCCATAGCGGCAAGGGCGCCGACTTCCGTCTCGCCGAGCGGGGCTACCGCGACTACCCGGGCCTCTACCACCTGGTGGAGATCCGACCGGCAGACTGGAGCCTGCTCCCCGCAGTGCCGGCCGGCAAGGATTCGATCAACCTCGGGCCCGCGACGGTGGACGCCCTCAAGGCGCGCGGCTACATCGTCGGACAGCTCCCGCGCACCATCTTCTACGAGCCGGGTGTCAAGGAGACGGACTGGTCGGCCACCGACGCGGTCGTCGGCGCCGACGGCAAGAGCCGCCGCTGGGTGTACCTGCACTACTTCAAGGAGGGGCAGCCCAGCTTCAACTGGCTCGACCCCACCTTCGCAGCGCCGCGGCTGGTGGCGGGAGACGCCATCCACTCGCTGGCGACCCTGGGCGAGCGCATCCTGCGCCTGGACGCCAATGGCTTCCTCGGCATCGAGGTCGGCCCGAGCAGCGGCCCCGCCTGGTCCGAGGGCCATCCGCTCTCGGTCACCGCCAATCAGCTCATCGCCGGCCTGGTGCGCAAGCTCGGAGGCTTCACCTTCCAGGAGCTCAACCTCACGCTCGAAGACATCCAGGCGATGTCCCAGGGGGGCGCGGATCTCTCCTACGATTTCGTCACCCGCCCGGCTTACCAGCACGCGCTTGTCACCGGCGACGCCGAGTTCCTCCGTCTCATGCTCGGTCTGCAGCGCGCCTACCAGGTCGACCCGGCCGCCCTCATCCACGCGCTCCAGAACCACGACGAGCTCACGCTCGAGCTGGTGCACTTCTGGACACGGCACAAGGACACCACGTTCACCTTCCGCGGAAAGCCGGTCAAGGGCAGCGCGCTGCGCGAGACGATCCGGGCCGAGATGCACGGCCGCCTGCTGGGTCCGGCGGCCCCCTACAATCTCAAAGCCGCCAACGGCGTCTCCTGCACCACCGCCACCGTGGCCGCCGCCGCCCTCGGCATCCGCGACATCCGCCATCTCACCGAGGCGCAGCGGCGGGACATCCAGCGCGCGCATCTGCTCCTGGCCCTGTACAACGCCATGCAACCGGGCGTCTTCGCCCTCTCCGGCTGGGATCTGGTGGGCGCCCTGACGCTGCCGGGCGAGTCCGTGAAGCCCATGATCGCCGAGGGCGACACGCGCTGGATCAACCGGGGCGCTTATGACCTGCTGGGCAAGCACTCCGGCGTGGCGAAGTCCAGCAGCGATCTGCCGCGGGCCCAGACCCTCTACGGGCCGCTTCCCGAGCAGCTCAAGCGCCCGGACTCGTTCGCCTCCGAGCTCCGAAAGATGCTGCGCGTGCGCGCGCAATACCGCATCAACGAGGCCGAGCAGGTTGAGCTGCCGGCCGTGCGGGCCCCGGGTTTGCTCGTCATGGTCCACCGACTTCCAGGCGGCACGGGCACCCAGGTCACCGCCGTCAATTTCGGCCTCGCGGCCGTCCGGGAGGCTGTGATGCTGAAGACCGCTCCGCCGGGCGGTGCGGTCGCCGACCTGCTCGCGGAGAAGTCGCTCGGCACGCTGGGCCCGCGCGGCGAGCTGCCGCTCGCGCTCGGTCCGCACGAGGGGCAGGTTCTGCTCATCAAGTAGTCCCGCGGAGGATCCGAGATGACCGGAGAGGGCCCGCGACCGCATCTGAGCTTCTGGCAGATCTGGAACATGAGCTTCGGCTTCCTGGGCATCCAGTTCGGCTGGGCGCTGCAGATGGCCAACATGAGCGCGATCTACGAGTACCTCGGCGCCGACGCGCACCAGATCCCCATCCTGTGGCTCGCGGCCCCGCTGACGGGGCTGCTCGTGCAGCCCGTCATCGGCCACATGAGCGACCGCACCTGGAACCGCCTGGGCCGGCGCCGCCCCTACTTCCTCACCGGCGCGCTGCTCGCCTCCTTCGCGCTGATCGCCATGCCCAACTCGGGCACGCTCTGGATGGCGGCGGGGCTGCTGTGGGTGATGGACGCGTCCATCAACATCAGCATGGAGCCCTTCCGCGCCTTCGTCGCCGACCTGCTCCCGCCCGAGCAGCGCACGCGCGGCTACGCGATGCAGGCGCTCTTCATCGGGCTGGGAGCGGTCATCGCCTCGATGCTTCCCTGGCTGCTCTACGCCCTCTTCCCTGCCGGCAGTGACGGCGGAACGCCAGGGACGACCATTCCGTTCGGGGTGAGAGTGGCCTTCTACCTGGGCGCGTTCGCTTTCCTGGCGGCGGTGCTCTGGACCGTCTTCACGACCCGAGAGCATCCGCCGGAGGACCTGGAGGCCTTCCGGCGGATGAAGGCCGAGAAGGCCGGCATCGGCGCCGCCGTCAGCGAGATCTTCCACGACGTGCTGGCCATGCCGCTGACCATGCGACGCCTGGCCTGGGTGCAGATCTTCACCTGGCTGGGCTTCTTCTGCATGTGGCTCTACTTCGGGGTGGCGGTGGCCCGGAACATCTTCGGCGGCACGCCCGGCACGCCGGCCTACGAGCAGGGCATCGCCTGGGCGGGCAATTGCTTCGCCATGTACTCGGCGGTGTGCTTCGGCTTCTCCTTCGCGCTGCCCGCTGTGGCCGGGCGGCTGGGCCGCCGCCTCACCCACAGCATGTGCCTGCTGATGGGGGCCATCGGCCTGCTCTCGGTAGCCGTCATCCACGACAAGTACCTGCTGCTCTTGCCCATGGTCGGCGTGGGCGTGGCCTGGGCCAGCACCCTCTCCATGCCGTACGCGATCCTGGCCGGCGCCCTTCCCGCCGGGAAGACCGGCATCTATATGGGTATCTTCAACTTCTTCATTGTCATCCCGGAGATCGTGGCCGCGCTCGGGTTCGGCACGATCATGGAACACCTGCTCACCGACCAGAGCGCGCTCGTGCTGCTCGTGGGCGGCGACAACCGGCTTACCGTCGTCGTCATCGGCGGCCTCTCGTTGGCCGTCGCGGCGGCCCTCTGCGCCATCGTCACCGACCCCGAGGCCGAGCCGGGCGCCCGTCACGCCCCGCGTCTTCTGACCGCGTGTTAGCCAAGACGTAACCGGAGGAGGAGGCAACATGTCACACTTTGCCGTCATCGATGCCCCTTCCATCCTCGGTCTCAGGCCGAACGGCGTCGAGCGTCTGCCCGAGGCACTCAAGGCGGCCGGCCTGCTGGCGGGACTGAACGCCGAGTACGCCGGACGAGTCGAACCGCTGCCGTATAACCCGCGGCGAGACCCCGAGACGCTCATCCTTAATCCCGATACGCTCAGGGCTTATGCATTGCGGCTTGCCGCAATGGTCGCCGGCGTGTTGCAGCAGGGTAAATTCCCGCTCGTGCTCGGCGGCGACTGCAGCAACATCATCGGCATCATGCTCGCGCTCAGACGGGCCGGGAGGTACGGGCTGTTCTTTATCGACGGTCACGCCGACTTTTACCAGCCGGAAGCAGAGCCCAATGGTGAAGTTGCTTCGATGGATTTGGCGATTGTCTCCGGCAGAGGTCCCGCCGTGCTGACTGACATTGACGGACTCAAACCGCTCGTGCGTGATGAAGACGTCGTAGCGTTCGCCTTCCGCGACGCCGAGCAACAACGAGAGTACGGCAGTCAGGACATCCGGGACACCGTGATCCACGCGTTCGAGCTTGACGACGTGCGTGAGCGAGGAGTCGCCGTTGCCGCCGAGCAAGCCGCCGCACTCCTGCAGCGGAACGACGTTGAAGGGTTCTGGATCCACGTCGATGCCGATGTTTTGGACGATGCTGTGATGCCGGCCGTGGAGTACCGCTTAGCGGGCGGGTTGAGTTGGGACGAGTTGAGCGCAACCTTGCGCGTATTGACGGCAACGCGTCAGGCGGTGGGGATGAACGTCGGCATTTTCAATCCTGCGATGGACGCAGATGGGTCAATCGCGCGCGGGTTGGTCTCGTGTCTGGTCGCGGGACTGCGGTAGGACGCGCGCTCGTTCGCTGGGGCGAGCATTGCTCCGTGACCGATTCACGCGCTATGGTGAGCGCGTGCCTTCTGCCGATGACCGGCTCGACGCCGAGTGCTTGCCTGCGTCCCAGCAGGAGATCCGCGAGCGGTGCCGACACCCGACTGGCGCCTGGGAACCCTTCGACGGGCTGCGGGCGGAGCTCTCCGTACCCGCGCGACTCCGCGCCGTGGCGACGCGTCACCCGGACCGTGTTGCCGTCCTGGATCCGGCGGGCTCGCTGACCTACGAGCAGCTCGGCGCGGAGGCCCGGCGCGTCGCGAGTGCGATCGTCGGGGGGGACGGGCGCAGCCCGACCAGACCTGGCGAAGCCCGACCTGGAAGCGGCGCCGTCGCCATTCTCTCAGCGCTCGACTCGCACGCGGTCGTGGCGGTGCTGGGTGCGCTCGAGGCCGGACGCGTCTTCGTCGTACTCGATCGCTCCCTGTCGCCGGCTGGCCAGCAGCGGCTCGTCGACGACGCAGACGTCGACGTGATCCTGGCCGACGCGGGGCACCTCGGCGCCGCGCGGCAGCTGGCCGGCGGGAGCCGGCGCGTGCTGCCCCTGGAGGACATCGGGCACACCGGAGGCGTCGAGGCCGTCCCGTGCGACATCAGCCCGGATGCGCCGGCCACCATCATCTACACCTCCGGCACGACGGGGCCTCCGCGCGGGGTGGTGCACACGCATCGGACGCTGCTCGCCGAGGCGGCGCTCATGGCGGGCCCACTCCGATTGAGCGACGTCGACCGGGTCGCCTGCGCGTCGTCTCTGGCCTGGCTGGCCAGCCTGTTCACGCTCCTCGGCCCGCTCGTGGTCGGCTCGTGCGTGTGTCCTTTCGACGTGGCCGCCCACGGCATCGACCGGTTCGCGGGATGGGCGCGCGCCGCACGCCTGACGACGTTCCACGCGCGCATCGTCGTTCGGCAGCTCCTGCAGCGCTCCGACCGCGGGGTGTTCCCGGATGCGCGGATCGTCGTGATCGGCGGGGACACGATCTACCGGCAGGACATCGAGGCCGGCCGGACCCTCTTCCCGCACGCCACGATGGTGGCCGGTCTCGCTTCCACGGAGGCGGGGCGCGTGACCTACTTGTTCATGGATCGCGCGACTCCCCTGCCCGATGCCGTGGTGCCGCTCGGGTACGCGGTGGCAGGCAAGCGCGTCCGGATCCTTCGCGAGGACGGGCAGGATGCCGATCCGGCCGAGGCCGGGCAGATCGCCGTGCAGGGTCGTCACGTGGCGGCCGGCTACTGGCGTCAGCCCGAGCTGACCGCGGCCCGGCTCGCACCGGTGGGCGCCGCCGGCGAGCGGCTCAGCCTCACGGGGGATTTGGGCCGACGGCTCGCTGACGGCTGCCTCGTCCATCTCGGCCGTATCGACTTCCAGGTGAAGATTCGCGGATACCAGGTGCCCATCAACGCCGTGGAGGCCGCCCTTCTCGAGCTGGACGGCGTGCGGGAGGCCGCCGTCGTCGCCCACGGCAGCGGGCCCAGCGAGCGGCGGCTTGTCGCCTACGTGGCGCCGGCCGGTGGCGAGCCGGAGCAGTTGCGCCGCGCGCTCTCAGACGTTCTTCCCGCCTACATGGTGCCTCAGGCTTTCGTGCTCCTCGACACTTTGCCTCGAACGGGGTCGGGCAAGGTGGACCGGGGCCAGCTCCCGCCTCCCGGCCGCGCCCGCCCGGACCTCGCCGTGCCGTTCGCGCCGCCGCGCGACGAGATCGAGAACATGCTCGCCGCCCTGTGGGCGAGCGTGCTCGACCTGAAGGTGGTCGGAATCGACGACCACTTCCTCGACCTGGGCGGCGACTCACTCGCCGCAATGCGCGTCGCGGCGCTGGTGATGGAGACCACCAGCATCGAGGTGTCCATGGGCGCCTTGCTCGCGACCCCGACGGTGGCCGAGATGGCCGCGGTGGTGCGCGAACACGTTGGCCGGACGCGCGCCCGATCCGTATAGGTCTAAGGTCCGATGGACCTCCCAGATGGACTCTTTCTACGATGCCGTCACACCCTTAATGGGGAGGCCCCATGAAATGGATTGTCGGTATTCAGGGCCACAAAAGGGCAACGGCCGTCGGGAAGTTCTTGCGGCGCGGGGGTCTCGGAGCGCGGCGAATGCGCGTGCCTGTTTTGATCAGCGCCGCGCTCATGGCGTCGCTCGCAGCGATGCCGGCTCATGCCCAGCAGGATGCAACCTGGCTGGACAACCCGTCGCGGGATTTCAATCTCCCCGCTAACTGGAACCCGGCCGCGGTGCCGACGGGCACCGCATTCTTCAACACAACCAATAACCCCCAGCCGATTACGTTCTCGGCCACCGCCACCACGCTCGGGGGCTGGACCTTCAACGCAGGGGCCTCGGCCTTTACGTTCGACAACACTCACTCGCTCGGGTTCAATGGCGCTGGCATCGACGTTATCGACGGCAGCGCCACCATTGCCACCATCATCAACCGCAACCTCGTGAGCTTCTTGAACAACAGCACGGCTGGCAGCGCCACCATCAACAACATCAACCTCTTGGGATTCTCGACCAGCGCCACGGCTGGCAGCGCCACCATCAACAACACCGGCTTGATGCAATTCTCGAACGCCAGCACGGCCGGCAGCGCTACCATCACCATCGCCAATGCCAGATTTCTGTTTTTCGACGACACCAGTTCGGCCGGCAGCGCCATTATCGGCGTCCCCGGCGCCACCATCACCAACAACGGCGGCACTCTGAATTTCAATGTCAGCAGCGCGGCCGGCAGCGCCACTATCGGCGCCGGCGGCGCCACAATCACCAACATCGGCGGCACTCTGAATTTCAATGACAGCAGCACGGCCGGCGGCGCCACCACCGGCGCCACCGGCGCCACGATCACCAACAACTCCGACATGTTCTTCAACCACACCAGCACGGCCGGTAACGCCACCATCACCAACGCCATCAGCGGCGACCTGACTTTCAATAACAGCAGCAACGCCGGCACTGCGACCATCACCAACAACTTCAACATGTTTTTCAACAACAACAGCACAGCCGGCGCCGCCACCATCACCAACAACAGCGACCTGCGTTTCAACGCCACCAGCAGGGCCGGCAACGCCACCATCACCAACAACAACAATGTGTTTTTCTTCGACACCAGCACCGCCGAAAACGCCGCCATCACCAACAACGGCGCGCTGACCTTCGGTGACAACAGCACGGCCGGCAATGCCGCCATCACCAACAACACCGCCGGTGCCACGGTGAATTTCGCGGGGAGCATCGGCCCTGCGGGCGACAAGAAGCTCACCATCGGCTCGATCGCGGGGGCCGGCACATTCCTGCTGGGCGATAACGAGCTGACGGTCGGCGGCAACAACTTGTCCACCGACGTCAGCGGCGTCATCACGGGTCTTGGTGGCTCGCTGGTCAAGGTAGGGACCGGCACCTTGATTTTATCGGGCACAAGCAGCTACACCGGCGCGACTACTGTCAACGCGGGCACCTTGACTTTGTCGGGCACCAGCACCTACACCGGCGCGACTACTGTCAACGCGGGCACCTTGCGCGCCGGCGCGGTGAACAGTTTCAGCCCGACGTCGGCGGTCACGGTCGCCAGCGGCGGAACGCTCGACCTCAATGGCTTCAACCAGACCGTCGGCTCCATCGCGGGGGCCGGCCTATTCCAGCTGGGCGCGGGCGAGCTGACCGCCGGCGGCAACAACCTCTCCACCGAGGTCAGCGGCGTCATCGCGGGCACTGGCGGCTCGCTGGTCAAGGTCGGGACCGGCACGCTCACGCTGTCGGGCCCCAGCACCTACACCGGCGCAACCGCGGTCAACGCGGGCACGTTGCGCGCCGGCGCGCCGACCGCGTTCAGTCCGACGTCGGCGTTCACGGTCGCCAGCGGCGGAACGCTTGACCTCAATGGCCTCAACCAGACCGTCGGCTCCATCGCGGGGGCCGGCTCATTCCTGTTGGGAGCCGGCGAGCTGACCGCCGGCGGTAACAACCTCTCCACCGACGTCAGCGGCGTCATCGCGGGGATGGGCGGCTCGCTGGTCAAGATCGGCGCCGGCACGCTGACGCTGTCGGGCACCAGCACCTACACCGGCGCAACCACCGTGAACGCGGGCACGTTGCGCGCCGGCTCCCCGACCGCGTTCAGCCCGACGTCGGCGTTCACGGTCGCCAGCGGCGGCACGCTCGACCTCAATGGCTTCAACCAGACCGTCGGCTCGATCGCGGGCGGCGGCTCATTCCTGTTGGGAGCCAACGAGCTGACCGCCGGCGGCAATAACCTCTCCACCGACGTCAGCGGCGTCATCGCGGGCATTGGCGGCTCGCTGGTCAAGGTCGGCGCCGGCACGCTGACGCTGTCGGGCACCAGCAGTTACACGGGCGCAACCACTGTGAACGCCGGCACGTTGCGCGCCGGCGCGCTGAACACGTTCAGCCCGACGTCGGCGTTCACGGTCGCCAGCGGCGGCACGCTCGACCTCAATGGCTTCAGCCACACCCTCGCCAGCGTCGCCAATGCTGGCCTCGTGAACATGGGCACGGGCACCGCGCCGGGCACGGTCTTGACGACGCCCAGCTACACGGGAGCTGGCGGCACGATCAGGATGAACACCTTCCTGGGCACCGACAACTCGCCTTCCGACAGGCTCGTCATCAACGGCGGCCAGGCGAGCGGCAATTCGCTTCTGAGCATCGCCAACGCCGGGGGGCCCGGCGAGGTGACGACCGCGAACGGCATTCAGGTCGTCGGCGCGGCCGGCGGCGGAACTACAGTTCCCGGCGCCTTTGCGCTCGGCGGCATCGTCGCGGCTGGCCCACTATGAGTATCAGTTGTTCCAGGGCGGCGTGGCGCCCGGCGCCGAGAATGACTGGTTTCTGCGCTCGTCAGTGCCGCCCCCCGGCCCGACCGGCCCGACCGACCCGACGGCCCCTCCAGCGCCTCCCATTCCGTTGTTCCGTCCCGAGGCGGCGCTCTACAACGTGTTGCCGGGGGTGGCGCGCCGGCTTGGCCTTGAGACGCTCGGGACCTTCCACGAGCGCCAAGGCGATCAGACTCTGCTGCTCGGATCAGGCGCGCTCCCCGGTGCCTGGGGCCGCCTCTTCGGCGGCCATGCCGAGGAGCGTCGCTCAGGGCGGCTGTCGCCGGAGTTCGAGGGCAATTTCGGCGGCTTCCAGGTCGGCCAGGATCTCTTCGGCTGGGACTATGACGGCCACCGCGACCGGCTTGGCCTCTTCTTCGGCTATGCCCGCGCCGACGTCGATGCCCGCGGCTTCGCACTCGCCCAGCAGCGAGCGTTGGTCGGCGACCTGACCATGGATTCAACCAGCTTCGGCGGCTACTGGACCCATCTCGGTCCCTTCGAACTGGTATGTCGATGCGGTGCTGATGGGGTCCTGGTTCGACGGCGAACCGCGCTCGACCCGCGGCGTTGGGCTGAACGCCGACGGAACCAGCATCACCGCCTCGCTCGAAGCGGGCTATCCGATCCCGATCGGCGCCGGATTGGCGCTCGAACCGCAGGCGCAGCTGATCTGGCAGCATGTCGAATTCTGATCAGGCGCAGGATCCGTTCGCCACCGTCCGCTTCGATCCCGACGATGCGCTGACCGGCCGCATCGGGGCGCGGCTTTTCGGCGATGCGGCCCTCGGCGGCATGAAGCTGAAGCCCTATCTCCTCGCCAATGTCTGGCGCACTTTCTCGGGAAGCGACACGACGACCTTCAACACCACGCCGATCACGCACCGACTTCGGCAGCATACGTCGCTGGAGCTCGGCGGCGGCGTCGTAGCGCAACTCTCGCCGCGCGTCGGCGTCTATGCGGCGGCCAGCTACATCACCAATCTCGGCGGCGATCATCGCCAAGGCGTCAAGGGAAATATCGAACTGCGAGTCACGTGGTGACATCCTGAGAGGTCGCGTAGACTCTCCCCTGATCTTCGGCGACACAGTTCGGGCTTGACCGGCCGGTCCGAGGACTCATAGAGTCCCTGCCATGAGCGGACCGGAAATGACGCCACGACTTCCCGGGCGCGGACGACCCTGGGAGGAGCTGGCCCAGCCGATGGCTGACCTCAAGGGGAATGATCTCGACTGGCGCGGCGGCCGGCACGCCGCCTTCGTCTGGCACGCCGACGACGAGGTCGAGCGGGTCGCGCGCGAGGCCTACGCGCTCTTCATGACCGAGAACGGCCTGGGGCTACGCGTGTTCCCGAGCCTGCGCCGCATGGAGGCCGATGTCGTCGCGATGGTGGCCGCCCTCGTCGGGGGCGACGCGGCCGTGCGCGGCCACATGACCTCCGGCGGCACCGAGAGCATCTTCCTGGCCACCCACGCGGCGCGTGAGTGGGCGCGACGTCATCGCCCAGACGTCGCTACGCCGGAGATCCTGGCCGCGTTCTCAGCGCATCCCGCCATCGACAAGGCCGCGCACTATCTCGGCATGCGGGTAGTGCGGGTGCCCACGGGCACAGATTTCCGCGCCGACGCGGCGGCGATGGCGGCCGCCGTGACGCCCCGCACCGTCATGTGCTACGCCTCGGCCCCCACCTATTCGCTGGGCTTGGTGGACCCCGTCGTCGCCCTCGGTGTGCTCGCGCAGGCGCGCGGCCTCTGGCTGCACGTGGACGCGTGCGTGGGCGGCATACTCGGCCCCTTCGTGCGCGAGCTGGGCTATCCGGTACCCGCCTTCGGCCTCGACCTGCCCGGCGTGACCTCGCTCTCGGCCGATCTGCACAAGTCCGGCTACGCCGCCAAGGGCGCCTCGGTCATCCTCTACCGCGACGCGGAGCGCGAAGCCGCCGGACGCTACGAGTTCAGCGACTGGCCCACCGGGCTCTACGCGGTTCCCACCTTCGCGGGGACGCGTCCGGGCGGGGCCATCGCCGCCGCGTGGGCGGTCATGCACTTCCTCGGCGCCGAGGGCTATCGCCGCATCGCCGCTGTGGTCATGGAGGCGCGCGAGCGCCTGGTGGCCGGCCTGGCACGCATTGAGGGGCTGCACCTCTGGGGCAAGCCCGATCTCTGGGCGGTGGCCTACGGCGCGGAGGACCTGGACATCCACGCCGTCGCCGACGCGATGACCACCCGGCGCTGGTCGGTGGGGCGCGTGCGCACGCCGCCCGGCATACACCTCATGCTCACGCCCGTGCACGCCCCCATCGTCGACGCCTACCTGGCCGATCTGGCCGCGTCGGTGGTGGCCGTGCGCGGGGGGACCGGGGCGCCCTCGCGCACCCGCGCGGTCTACTGAGCCGCTCGATCGAGGAGCGCGTGAGCCAGGACCTGCGAAGCTTCGTTGCCGCCTACGAGCGCGCTCATCCGAGCGAGGTCGTCCGCGTGCGTGAGCCGGTCTCGCTCGACTACGACGTGATGGCGCTCGTGCTCGAGTACGAGCGCCGCCGGCGCTTCCCGCTGCTGCTGCTGGAGCGCGTGCGGGACTCGGACATCCCGATCGTTTGCAATGTGGTCGCCAGCCGCCGCGCGCTGGCCTTTGCGCTTGGCGTGCCCGAAGCACGGTTGGCGCTCGAGTACGCGAAGCGCATCAAGGACACCGTCAAGCCGGTGATCGTGGCCGATCCGCCGTTTCGCCATCGCGTACTGACCGGCCGGGACGTCGACCTCGGACAGCTGCCCATCCCGACCTACTTCCCCGGCGACGCCGGCTGCTATCTCACCGCCGGCCTGCTGGTAGCGCGCGACCCCGAGACCGGCGTGGAGACCGAGGGGTATCACCGCTTCCAGGTCAAGGGCCGCGATCGCATGGGCGTGAGCTTGCACTCCCGGCGGCGCATGTTCGAGTACCAGCGACGCGCCGAGGCACGCAAGCAGTCCCTGCCGTGCGCGATCGTGCTCGGCGTGCACCCGCTCGTCTCGATGGGCTCGCTGGCTTATCCGCCGGCCGACGTGGGCAAGTTCGAGGTGGTGGGCGGCCTGTTCGGCGAGCCGCTGCAGGTGGCGCCCTGCACGACGATCGATCTCCACGTTCCCGCCGCCGCCGAGATCGTCATCGAGGGCGAGATCCTGCCGGAGGTGCGCGAGCCGGAGGGCCCGTTCGGCGAGTTCACCGGCTACTTTTCACGGCGGTCCACCGAGCACGTCTTCCTGGCCAAGGCAATCGCCCTGCGCGAGCGTCCCTGGTTTCAGTCGATCGGCTCGGGCCGCGCCGGCGACCACATCACGACGCTAGGCCTCGTCCGCGAGGCCGAGATCCACAACGCCCTGAGCCGGGTGATCCCCAACGTGACCGGCGTGCACGTGCCCCTTTCGGGCACTTCCTCCTTCACCGCCTACGTGTCGATCAAGCAGGGCCGCCCCGGCGAGGCCAAGCACGTCATCCCGATCGTGCTCGGCGTCGATCACTATCTGAAGCTGGTGATCGTGGTCGACGACGACATCGACGTCTTCGACGAGGCCGACGTCCTGTGGGCGGTCGCCACCCGCATGCAGGCCGACCGCGACCTCGTGACGATACAGGGGAGCCTGGGCGCCCTCCTCGATCCCAGTGCCGATGAGCGCGGCGTCACCGCCAAGCTCGGGATCGATGCCACCCGGCCCTTCGGGCAGCCGTTCGCCGACAAGCTGGTGATGGACCCAGATCGGATGGCGTGGGCGCGGGCGCTGGTCGATCGTCTCGGCGGGTGACCGCGGTGGGATCGGCGACCGGGGGCCCCGTGGCGGGCCCCCGGCCCCGAGGACTCCTCAGTGGCTGTGGCCGGCCGCCTTCTGCAGCTCGGCGAGCGGCACCATCCGACCGTGCAGCGGCAGTAGCTGGTCGACAGCCAGGCTCTGCTTGGTGATGTTCTCGTACAGGGAGACGTTGAACGGGCTGGGCGGGCTCATGGGCGCCGCGTTCGGCGCCGGCGGCGTATAGGCGTCGGCCTGGATGAGGAACTTCTCCTTCGGCAGGTAGACCATCAGCATGTCGTCGGCATGCTGGATGCCCGCGATGTGACGGATCTCGACCGTCCGCGTCGCGTCGCCCAGCACCCGGCGGTCAGGCACGCCCTCCACTGTGGCCTTCTTGCCCGACTTCGCCAGGTGGTCGGGGGCCACCGTGGCCGGGGTCGCGAGGACGCGCTCGAAGTACGCCCGGCTCGCGTTCTGCGTGACGATCGTCGCGCCCTCACCCGCGAACGCGCGCACACCTCCGGAGTGGTCGAAGTGGTGATGGCTGACGATCAGGTACTTGATCGGCTTGCCAGGAACGAGCTTGCGCGCCTCGGCGATCACGGCCAGAGCCCGGTCGTCGTTGAGGGGGCCCTCGGCGACAATCAGGTGGTCGCTCATCTCGATCACCACGCTATGGTGCGTACCGCCGGTCAGGTACCAGACGCCCTCGGCGGCCTTCTGGCTCTGCACGCGCGTGTAGGGGTTACCGGCCTGCCGTACGTTGTCGGGCACCGTGATGTCGGCGGCGGCATTGGGCTTCACCTCGGTCACCGTGATGTCCAAGGCCGGGTGGCCGCCATAGGTCTGCCGTATCCTCGTGGGAAACCTCACGCCCCCGAAGTCGCGATAGTCGGCGTAGTGCACCGTCACGGGCATGTCGCCGGTCACCGGGTTCGCCAGCACCGCCTCGACGCGCTCGACGAGGTTGGCCGCGTCGAGGAACGCGGTGGCCTTGAACTGGCCGGGGACGCCGAACACGATCGTACGGCCCTGGACTCCGGCGGGGTTCTTCTGGGCGGCCTTGATGACCCCGTGGGGCGTCGCCCAGAGTTGCAGCTGTCGCTCGCCCAGCGCGATGGGCGCCGGGACGGCATTCTCGCCGATCACGTTCCAGGCGTGGTCCCCGCTGACGACCGCGACCGCGGTGTGCTCCCCGCGGACGTAGGGGCCACCGCCCCGGGGCGGCTCCAGCGTGCGCGTTCTCGTCATGTCGTCGCGGAGGGAGCCGGTCTCGTAGTTCACGAGGCGCTTGAGGCTCCGCACGTTGAACTGCGGCCAGGCCGTGCCCGGCGTCTGGCTTTGCCCGCCCCAGAAGAAGGTGCCCGCCCCCTGGATCTCGATCGACTTGAGGTCGGTGGGCCCCAGCGCCTTGACGGCCGCCTCGAGGGCCGCGCGGTCCTGGGCGTGGGCGGTGAACGGCGAGAGCAAGAGGACTGCGGTCAACAGGGCCATCAGCGCTCGCATGCGTGACCTCCTGACGGTGTGTGGGTCCCTGGCGACGAGATATGTGCCGCGCGGTCGGTGGCTGTCAAGTCCGCCCCGGCCGCCTATTCAACGGCCGGGGGCTGCCGGAAGATCCGGATCGCCCGGGGAGCACGACGGCGCTAGTCAGCACAAATGGTAGACGATTCGGCTCCCGTGCCGGGGGCACCGGACACTTCGCGGAGATCTCACCCGAGCCCGCGCCGACCACGACAGCTGCTCAGGCTGGACCGCAGGCTGGCCGCCAAGCTGGAGCGGGTCATCGCCGGCACGGGACGCGACGAGGGCGACGGCGTGGCCGCGCAGTACGACTAGGACCAACGGCTTGCGGCTCTAACGAACGGAGACTACGAGTTTCGTCGCGAGGTGCTCTATCTCGAAAGTCGCCGAGGGAAAAACACCCAAGGCACTGGTGGCCCCAACGGGAGGCGACCGCTCGTGCGAGGCGCCCTTCACGTTCTACATGGCCGGACTCGCGTAGACACCCCAGGAGATACCGCCTATCAGGCGGGATTCCTAGAAGTGTTCCTTCAGAGCGTCGCGCTGGTGGATTAGTGGCCCAAACCCGACCGGAACGATTTAGCATCGCGATTCCTTTCACCGGGCGCGCGCTCGCCGCGTAGGTGTCCGTGGCGAGCCCCTCCTCACCATGTCCCAAAAGCGTAACGTGATCCGCTTCGCCGTAGGCCGGCCCGATGCCGCCCGCTCCGCCTTATGGCGGGTGTGGGTCGCGCGGGACGGGTCGGTCTATGTCGGCGCGCGGGTCATCGCCGGGCACTTGAAGGCCAACCTCCGGCGATTGGCGCATCGCGTTCACGGACCCGGAGGAGGCCAAGTCCATCGCCATCGCCGCCCCGCCTACCGGTGCCTATCAATTTCTCTAATGCTGTCGCCGGCCGATCGAAATTGTCTCATCCTGGCGTAAGCTTCCCCGTCAAGTAGACACTTCGAAGATAGACTCCGCGGGCGTGTCCGGCCTCGGCAGAAACCTCAGCGGCGGCACCCGACCGAGGCTGTCGTGGGGCCGCTCGGTGTTGTAGGTCTCGAGCCAGGCCTCGGTGATCTCGCGCACCTGCTCGAGAGAGTCGAAGAGGTACGCGTCGAGGACCTCTTCGCGAAACGTACGATTGAACCGCTCGATGAAGGCGTTCTGATCCGGCTTCCCGGGCTGGATGTAGCCAATGCCGATCCGCTGTGCCGTGCACCACTCGACGAAGGCCTCGGCGGTGAGCTCGGGCCCGTTATCGACGCGCACCCGGGTGGGCCGGCCGTAGAGCTGGATGAGGTCGTCCAGGACGCGGATGACCCGCGCGCTCGGAATCGACGTGCCGATCTCGATCGCGAGGCATTCCCGGTTGCCCTCGTCGATCACATTGAGGGTCCGAAAGCCGCGGCCGTCGTAGAGCGCGTCGGTCATGAAATCGAGCGCCCAGGTCTCGTTCAGGCGCGCCGGCGCGACCAGCGGGTGACGGACACGCGCCGGAACCCGCCGCTTCGTGCGGCGCGGCAGATTGAGTCGCAAGGCGCAGTAGACGCGGTGCACCCGCTTGTGGTTCCATCCATGCCCGGCGCGGCGCAACCGATAGAAGCACTTCCAGAAGCCCCACCGCGTGTGCCGGGCCACCACGTCATTCAGCGCGGTCACGACGTCGGTGTCTCGCAGCAGCCGGGAGCGCGGCGGCCGGTAGTACGCCGCCCGCGAGAGCCTCACGGCCTGGCACGCGCGCCGCACGGGCAGCCCGTGGTTCTGCACCAGCACGGCCAAGATCTCTCGTTTCGCGGACGGCGTCACCGCTTTCGGCTCAGGACGTCCTTGATCGCCGCGTTCTCCAGCGCGAGATCCGCATACATCCGCTTCAGCTTGGTGTTCTCGGCCTCGAGCTCCTTCAACCGCTTCAGCTCGTCGACCGAGGCCCCCGCGTACTTCGCGCGCCACTGGAAGTACGTCGCCTTGCTGATGTTGTGCTGCCGTAAGATCTCGGCGATCGGGACCCCCGCCTCGCCCTGCTTCAGGATGTCGACAATCTGGCTCTCGGTGAAGCGTGACTTTCGCATGGGCATCTCCTTGGCCCGGGAAAGTCTACCGTCGAACTGTCTACCACGAAGGGAAGCTTACGCTGGCTCACAGCAGCCACAAACGAGCGAAACCCGGAGGGTTCTACAACCCCCGGATTTCTTGAGTTTCGATGGTGGACGATGCTGGACTTGAACCAGTGACCCATGCCGACTCACCACCAAACGAATCGGCCATGCCTAGTCGCCGGGCGCGCTAAAACATCAAATGCTGGTTCGAGCCCCCAGCTAAAACATCCAATGTTGGTTCGAGCCCCCCCAATAGTCCCATTGGATGATCGGTGCTCCATCGTCAGGTGACCCACCGGCCACCTCTACACATCGGCCACTATGCTTGGCCACCAGTTTGTAGAAATTGCTGTAGAGTTGGAAGGGCGCGGGTTCGAGACGGAACTTCTGGTTGTCTCCCCCCCAGTATTCCCACTGGCTGATCCGCGCCCCGTTAGCCATCGAGGCGCCTTCGACATCCAGGCATTTGCCGGAGTGCTCTATCAGGATCCTGTAGAACCCGCCGCCCACTGGATCAAGCCGGAACTTCTGATTTCCTCCACCCCAGTTGGGCCATAGAATCAATCGAGCACCGTTGGCGAGCGACATGCTCTCGACATCCAGGACGTTTATGCCGGACCACTGGGGGGATATGTAAGCCGGCCCCAACCTCCACGCCGAGTAGAAGTTCTGTTCGTCGGCCAACTGAATTACGCGAGACCCTTTATAATACCCAAAATTTTGAGGGGTCACCACACCGACGACTTTCCCGCTGTCCTTTGCCATCAACTTAAAGTAGCCATCCGCCCAGATCCGCTCCGCCGGCGTCGGCGGGTCCACCGGGTCTAGCCGGAGGTCCAGCGGGTCCAGCCGAAACTTTTGGTTGTCTTTGCCCCACCAGTCCCACTGGATCGCGGGAGTCGCTCTCAGAACGTGGCGAACCCGGCGGAGTGACTCGGCTCACTGTGGAGGAAGGGCCAGTCTCTTGTCTATTGGCCTAAAGGCCAGCATGCTCGGCTTGAGCAGAGTGCAAGGGGAACTCTCGCACGCAGATTCCAGGAGGTACCGCCCATCCGGCGCGCTTGCTGGAGGTGCCTTTCCAGGACGTGGCGCTGGTAGGCTCGCGCCAGCCCCTAATCGCCGGAGGGGGGGGGTCAGGCTCCCTTGCGACGCCAGAGTGCCAGCATTCCGGCGCCGAGGCCGAGCAGCACGAGGCTGGCCGGCTCTGGCACGCCGGCGGTCGTGAGAGAAATGTTGTCGATGAAGCCGAGGTCTATACCAGGGGAAGTATTCATTACGCGCAGGATCGGCATGGGTTCGAACGGATCCCCGATGAAGGCGCCCGTTGACCGCGTCCACGACGTTCCGGCGACGACGAAGGTCGTCCCCGGCGTCAATGCGAGGGCGTGAGATCCAATCACCACAGAGGTCACGCCATTGTTGAACGAGGCGAGATCGATCGAAAAGTCGTAGTCCTGACCGCCCACGGTCGTCAGGGCCTGTTCGAGGGCCCCGTCCGGTGAATTGGAGCCCAAGCCGGTGAGGTCCATGAAGAAGGTTCCGTTCGAGGCCGTGTGGCCATCGGAAGTCACACTCCTGGCCCACACGAGCGATCCGGTCGTCCCAGGGGACACGGTCCAGCCGGGAATGGTGGTGTTTCCCGCCGCCAGAGGCATGTAGCCACTGGAAGCAAAATCGACGAACGCACCGTTCAAATCCTCGAAGCTTCCATTCTGAACGATGTTGGCAGCGAGGGATCGTCCGTGCCCGACGAGCGACGCCATGACGGTCAGTGCGAGCGCGACCACGAGTCTCGTCCGATTCATCTGGCCCCCTCCTCGCGGGTGAAATGCTTGGGAGCGAACACATTACTGTCAGCTCTCTTTCCAAACTGAGTGATTGCGGGGCTCCCAGTCGATAGGCGCTTAGTTCGTGCCACCGCGATGAGAGCGAATCATCTCGAATACTTCAGTGGACCCAAGAAACCAAACGCCTAGAATGGTAAAATATTTTGACTATCCACTATTGTTACTCTTTAAAACAGCCGAGGAGAAGCGCGCCGTCGGAAAGTGGCGTCTCGGGCTTCGTGCTAACTGGGCTAAGGTGAAACTTGGCGGAGTGATTCGGGTTGCCTAGGCGGCGGGCGGCGGGGCGCTGCGAGCTTGTCCATCGCTACGAGGTAAACGGCGTGCGCCGCTGCGCGTTCAGCGGCCGCGGGAACTACCTGCGCCTCCTGCCGCCCGATCTCGCACGGACGGTGGTGACCCCAACGGGGTTCACCCGAATTAGCCCCCTACCGTTCCGGGTAGTCTGGCGCGCCGCCTGAGGTGGCCCCACGGGGTTTGGCGAAGAGTCAGACCATCCAGGACGGCTCCACGGGCTCCGGCACTCTCGTCCGGTAGCTGGTCTCGACGATCAGCCAGAGTCCGTCCCGCTTTTCGAGCTTCCACTCGTGGTCGTAGATGAAGCGCCGGCCCGCATTCATCGGGTGGATCGTGGCAAGGACGGTCGCGCGGGTCACATCCGCCATCGTGATCTTGATGTCACGGGTCTCGAAGCCGATGAGTTCGCGCGCCCTGAACGCGGCCGCCATGGCCTCCGCGAACTTCTGCTTGCCGACCCTGCCTCGCGCGATTTTGGAATCGATCGTGGCATCGTCGGCAATCTGGGCAAGGAGCATCCTGAGGTCCGCGTTATCGATGGCGCGGCTATAGGTCTCGATGACGCTTCTGATAGCCTGTCTGTCCGCGGTCTGGCTGTGGCCCATCGTGGCGAGCGGACCCCCGGTGACGAGCACGACGAGGAGAAGGGGCGCGAGCCATCTGAGCATGCTGTCTCCTTGAGGGGGCTCGACCGGAGGCGCGCACGTCCGTCGCTGCCCGCCTCGGTTCAGGGCCCATATGTTCGCATCTGATACAGCACGAGCACAAGATGGGTCGCGCTCCAGCACAGAGCGCGAAGGTATGGTGGCCCCAACGGGGTTCGAACCCGTGTTTCAGCCTTGAGAGTGGGTTTGGGCGCTCGATGCCCAATCGTGCCAGGGTGCTCCCGAGTACACTCTGCCTGCACTTGGCGCTCACCCTCACTGTTACCGAGACCCCCCGAGCACGCCGGCTGACGACCGGCGACTGGCACTATTTCGGCACCGGACACCTGCCCCCCCAAGGCCGGTACCCCTTGAAAGAGGCCGGGCCGGGCATGTGGGCAGGACCGTATCCCTCCCTCGCTCCTGGCGCTCTCCGTGGTGCAGCGAAGTCCCCCCCTCGGGCCCTCGCGGCTCAACCGATCCAACTCGGGATCTCCGGCGCCAGCAAAATCCCCTCGTGCGAGCCTCCTGACTGCTAGACTCCCCTGCAGCCCGGGAGGCAACAGCCGATGAGCGCGGCCCGCGTACCTCAAGTCCCGAATTCCTCTCCCATGATGAATCGACGCACCTTCCTGGCGCTGGTCCCAGGTTGTCTCCTCGCCGCGCCGCTCGTCGCTTGGGGACAGCAGACGGGGAAGGTGTATCGAGTAGGGTGGCTGCACGTCGCTTCGACGCCAGCCCAGCGTCCGGATTTCTTGGAGGCATTCCGCACACGACTCTCGCAGAGCGGCTACGTTGAGGGGAAGAACGTAGTGATCAAGGAGCGGTGGGCCGGGAATGAGTACGAACGGCTTCCGCAACTCACGGCCGAGCTTGTCCGCAGCGGCGTCGATGTGATTTTCACCGCAGGAGCGAGGACGGTGAAAATCGTCAGTGCAGCAGAACGGACCGTCCCTCTGGTTGTCTACTCATGCGATCCGTATGAGCATGTTGCTCGAATTGCGCGGCCAGAAGGCAACGTCACCGGAGTGACCTGCATGACGGCTGAGCTGAGTCCGAAGCGTCTGGAGCTGCTTGAGGCCGTTCCGACGATCTCGAGCGCAGTCTTTCTACACGATCCAGAGGACGCCCCGGTGGGTCTCAAGCTCACTCAAGACGCTGCCCCGCATCTCGGTATCAAGCTACGCGCTGTTCGATTCAAAGACCGCGCTGACATCCCCAATGCTCTCGCTGCCGTCGCTAAGGAACGTCCGGATGCACTGTTCATCTATCCGGACCCGATTGGCTTTGCGGAGCGTAGGCAGATTGCGGACTTCGCGCTGCGGCACCGACTGCCGACGATGCATGCTTATCGAGAGTTTGTCGAGGCGGGCGGCCTCATGTCCTACGGGCCAACCAACATTGATTTGTACACCATCATGGCTGAGCAGGTGGTGCAGATTCTGGGCGGCGCGAAACCGGGCGACATCCCGCTGCGGCAAGCGAAGCGATTTGAGTTAGTAATCAACCTCAAGACGGCCAAGGCGATCGGCCTGACGATCTCGCCGTCGCTCCTGCTGCGCGCGGATCAGGTGATCGAGTGATGACTGCACGGCGAGCGAGCGCAGTGACGGCCGTCCAACTTTCCATTCCAGCTCATACAGACGGCGCAGGTCTTGCGCCCGCCGATGGCCAGGCTCCAGAACCCGTAGCCCCACCCCCAGACGTGATGACTTTGAAGCCAGGAGAAGTCTCGTAACCCTGTGATTCCTTGCCGATTCGGAGGTGGTGCTTGGATTGCAGTCGTAGTCCAAGATGGACAGCCAAGTCACGCTGGTGGCATACCTCCGCGTGCTCGGAGCGCACGGGTGGGTGCAGGTGCCCATGCCGAGCGACACGGAAGTCGATTACTTCGTGCGGGGGACGCATCTCCTCGACCGCATCGAGGTCGTCAAGGGCCTGTGGTCACACATGCACTTCAATGGGACTGCCTGGCTGACGAACCCTGAGGCGTGCGGTGACGATGCCGCCAGCTTGGGCGTTTACCTCAGGAAGACCTTCCGGTCGGGCAGAAGATGAACCCCTGGCCGGTGGTCGTCTGCGGCGGCTGGTACGAGCGCCTGGGCCTCACGAAGATCCCGCCGAAGCTTCCGTGCGGCAGAGATGATCCAGAGCACTACCGGGACTTCCATCCCGAGATCGCGGTCGTTCACCGCAAGCTGCACGCGGTTTGGGCGGCACAGATCGAGGTGTGCGAGCGGCTGTGGTCGGCCGAGCCGACTTAGGGCTACTTCTTCCGCCTCGCCTCGACCACCGTGCGGAGCGCCTCTTTCTCTCCCGTCCAGTCGTACTCGCAGTACCAACTCTTCTGCTGGGCGCTCATCTCGCGTCAACAAGTGGCGCGCCTGGAGGGATTCGAACCCCCCGACCCCAGGCCAAGAAGTGCGTGGGCGGGTATGCGGCCTGAGTGGGACGGAGAGTTACCGAGTGCGCCATCATGCGGAGTTACGCTTGGCGGCGATGCTACGAACGACGCCCTAACTCTATCGAGTATGACTCTGAACCGGCACTAGAACCGGCACCGCCCCCCCCAAGGCCGGTACCCCTTGAAAGAGGCCGGGCCGGGCATGTGGGCAGGACCGTATGACTCTCCCGCGCCCCTTGGCCGCTCTACGGAGCGCAGGGTAGTGTACCGCTCCCGGTTTCTAGGACACTCGAGGGGGATATCCCCATAGCGCCGGACCTGCCCCCGAAAACTAGACCGTTTCGAGGTTGAGGATTTCGCCTCGGGACCTGCCCCCGAAAACTAGACCGTTTCGAGGTTGAGGATTTCGCCTCGTGCGGCCCGGGTTGACTGCCACGCGGCCACGAACTCCCGAGGGGGAATGTCGCCCAGGGAGCTATGCGGCCGGACCTCATTGTAGTCCCGTTGCCACTCCAGTAACTTGGCCCGGGCGTCGGCCACCGAGAAGAACAACTCCGTATTGAGGTGCTCGTCCCGGAGGCGGCCATTGAAGCTCTCGATGAAGGGATTGTCCATCGGCTTCCCCGGCCGACTGAAGTCCAGCTGCACGCTGGCCTGGTACGCCCAGCTGTCCGTCGTCCGCGAGTAGAATTCGGAGCCGTTATCGACCGAAATGATCACCGGCGCGCCGCGCGTCTGCACGAGCCGGTCGAGGACCGCGACCACCCGGGCGCTGATCAACGACGTATCGACCTCCACCGCGAGGCATTCCCGCGTGAAAACATCCTCCACCGTCAGGATCCGGATGCGCCGGCCGTCGTCTAGCCGGTCGACCATGAAGTCCATACACCACTGCTCATTCGGGCGAGTGGGCGCGGCGGGGCGCACCCGGAGCTGGCTGGCGCGTTTCCGCCGGCGGTGCACCCGCACGCCGAGCTGCTCGGCGCGGTAGAGCCGATAGGTCTTCCTATGATTGATCCGCCAGCCCTCCCGGCGGAGCAGGATGTGCAGGCGCCGATAGCCGAAGCGGGGGCGCGCGGCGGCCAACTCCCGCAGGCGCATCCGCAAGGGGGTCACGTCGCGCCGCTGGCTGCGGTAGTAAAACGTCGCCCGATTGCACCGGACGACGCCACACGCCCGCCGCGTCGGCACCCGAAACGCCGCCACCAGATAGCCCGCCATCTCGCGCCGCCGGGCGGGCTTCAGCCCTTTTTTTGGAGGACGTCCTGCAGCATCGCCTTATCCAAGGTCAGATCGGCGACCACCTGCTTCAGCCGTCGATTCTCCTCCTCGAGCTGCTTGACCCGCCGCAGTTCGGCCACCCCCATGCCGGCGTACCGCTTCTTCCAGTGATAGAACGTCGTCTCGCTGACCCCGAGCTTGCGGCAGAGCTCCGCCACGGGCAGGCCCTGCTCGGCCTGGCGCAGCGCCTGGGCGATCTGCTGGTCGGTATACCGGGGCTTCTTCATCAGCGACCCTCCCGATCTGAGAGGACCGCACTTTGGTCAGTTCCTCAACCGTGAATTGGTCCAGTTTTTCGGGATCAGGTCCGTATCTGTTATGATCCGTGGCTTTCGGCGCGTCGACCTAGCCTGTGCCTCCGGATCAGGACGCATAGAAACACATGATTCGGTCCGAGTTGAGTTCGAGTCAACAGGGCGGTGCGTACACGAAAACTACCCTGCCGAATGACAGACGACGAGATTCGAGTGCGTGTGAACGTCTTTGTTGGCCCAGGGTGACCTCCCGAGGGGGCCCGAAACTCTGCTCCAGCCACCTCCACCGGCGGTGTCACGAGATCTACCGCGAGGAAGCGTCTAAACCCACTCGACGGCGCCGGCTAGACTCCCACAAGGAGGGCGACGGGTCCGCCCGGCTTTCTGCAATCGTGAGCTAAAGCAGGCGCGGCGCCGGGCTGATCACCGGTGCCGGGGGGCGGCCCACGGGCATTGCCAACTCCTCACCTGGGGACCGCCGCGTTCGATACACTCTCGACTCACCATCCCTCAGTCGCCTGCTCATCTCCGATAGAGAACCTTCAACCAAGGAGGCGCGGCAAATGTCGTGAGCATCACCACGACCACGAGCGCCGAGTACAGGTCCTGTGCGACTACGCCAGCCGCCAGCCCGGCCCCGGCGAAGATGAGGCCAACTTCTCCGCGGGGCACCATGCCGACGCCGACCGGCCACCGTCGTACGCCCCGCTGATAGACGGCGAGGCCCGCCACGAGCTTCGAGATGATGGCGACGACCGCCAGAAGCATCGCGATCCCAAACTGCGCGTTTGGAGCGAAAGGATTGAGCACGCCCGGGTGGACCTTCATCCCCACGGTGACGAAGAAGATCGGCACCAGGAGATCAGCAATCGGCTTGACCCGGTCCTTGATGTGCTCTCGGCGCTCAGAGGTGGCCAGCACGAGCCCCGCCGCGAAGGCGCCGATGATCGTAGCCAAGCCAATCATGTCGGCGACGGCGGCGAGGGCCACCGCGAAGACGACGGGGTAGACAATGAGAGATCCACGCCCCCGCATCTGCCCGATCCACCGCACGACTGGCGGTGCTAGGCGAATCCCTACCAGGATGGCGACGACCAAGAACAAGACAGCCTTGATCGAGAGCAGGCCCACGGAGGTGGCCGACACACTTCCGGTCTCCGCAATCCCGGTGACCACAGCAAGAATGAGGAGCCCGAGGACGTCGTCGACGACCGCAGCGCCGAGGACGACCTTGGCGGCCGCGTCCTGAAGTCGCCCCAGGTCGGTGAGGACTCGCGCCGTGACCCCCACGCTAGTGGCGGTAAGGGTCGCTCCGACGAACACCGCCAAAAGGGGGGGATGGCCAAGCCCCTGCATCACGCCGAACCCGACAGCAAAGGGGATCGCAACCCCGACAAGGGCGACCAGTACGGCCTGGACACCCGCGCGCAGCAGCTCACCGAGATCGGATTCCAGCCCCACTTCGAAGAGGAGAATGAGGACGCCCAGCTCTGCGAGGGCGTGCAGCACTTCCGATTCATGGACGAGGCCGAGGACGCCCGGCCCAATGATGACCCCGGCCAGAAGCTCGCCCAGGACGGCGGTCTGGCCAATACGTTCCATGCCCTCCCCGGCCACCTTGGCGGCGAGCCAGACGAGGACAAGGCCCAGGAGCAGCTCGCGGATCTCCATTGCCGGACTATCGTTCCCGATTCGCCCCCAGCGCGTCGCATTTAGCCTTGATCTCCGAAACCGAGCGGCAATCCTTGAAGTACTCGACGAATGCGGCGAGCGGGGTCGCTTCGACGCTGTCCGGGCGGACGTTCCGGGTGAGCTGGGTGAGAGCCGTCCGACCCTCGTCGCTGTCGAGGTTGCAGATGAAGACTCGATCGGAGCTGAAGCCCATGAACTTCTGGACCTCGATGGTCAACATGCCTCCCTTGAACCCGCCCTTGTTGTGATTGACGATGATCTTCTCGCCGCTGTCGAGCGTGACCTTGCAGTACGCGCCGGCTCTTGGGTCTGTGACGAACGGACCGATCTTGGCCATGGTGGGGTCCTCCTCAAAACACGATGTGGGCAAACGCAGCCAGGACCAACGCAGCAACGAGCAGGCACACCGCGGCCGTCAACATCTCGGTGATCTTCCGCATCGTGCATTCCTCCGTAGGGGTCTCGAGTGATGTGGACGCAGGAGTCCCCTATGGGGACGCCGAACATCGTCGAGGGCGGAGGACCTGCTAGTGGGGGTCTTCGGAGGAGGGCGGAGATGAAGCGCAGACAGCCCGAGGCAGACACCGCGCCTCGTGTCTTACAGGAACTACGCCGTCACTCGTGGCTGGCATCCGATGCCGGAGGTCGAGAAGCCGAGGCGAAGGCACGAAGGGACCGCCCCGCAGCTCGGGGAGCGTCACGTCTTCCGTGACCAGCCGGACGCGGGAGAGCTGGACGACGTCGACTGAATCACCGGGCTCGAACACGAACACCCCTTGCACCCAGGGCAGTGAGACATCGAGGGTCAAGTAGACGAGGACGGCCAGGAGAACCGCTCGCCGGGTCATTGCCGGGGATTCTACCTTCTCGTCGGGGCCCGCGCAAAGAGCCAACGCGCATGCGGTCGGCCCGGAGTGCTTACTGATGGTCGGCTCAAAACGGAATGGGGACCTAACGTCGCGGCCCGGGCCCACCCCGGCCGACGATGCGGCCGCTGAGCGGAGCGTTCACCGCTCCACAATCATTTGTTTTTGAGCCCAGGTTCCCGCCCGGGATAGAGTTGGAAAATCACACTCACAGCAGCGGCGGATTCCCTGGGTTTCTGGACACCACTGAGGTGGGGGACGGGAACCTAGCTCAACATTGAGGAACCAGTTCGACCTCCTTTGGCATCCTGTGCGTTTTCTCAATGCAGAAGGATGGGCATAGGACTTCCAACCCTGGACGCGTGTCCGAGAGTTCGGCGGCTGCGCCCCGAACCCGAACTTCGCTGCGCCGGGAAGCATGCGTAGAGGGTCCCCACCGCTTGCCGGCGAAACGGGTACTGCCCAGATAACGCCTTGCCGTTGCGGCACAATACGCGCGATTGTGTAGTTGCGGGGACCTGCAATCACTTATAAGCAGACAGAGCGTTAGAATTCCGCTTCGCGCTGCGGGTCTAGAACGCGACTTTCAGCCCCCAGATCAGAAAGCCAGAATCCTCGCGCGGCTAGCCGGCTAGATCCTGCGATCTGGCAGAGAAGCCCGGGACTACAAGCGGGGCCGACGAACAAGGTCAATCGCGTATCCGACATAGCCCGAGGGGACAGCCGATAAGGAGCGGCCCCGCCCCTCGGGCTCGGCGTCCGCTACACCCTGGTGAGTTGGCCCGACTGAATCAGGTCAACAAGCAGGTTCCTTTCGTCCTTCTTGAGTACGGCGAGGTTGCCAGTCTCGCCGATCCGCACCTCATCGCCGACGATCTCGACGTCGGGGCACTGACCGCAACCGGCTGGGCACAGGGTGACCTTGAAGTTCTCCATGGTCTTCACCTCCCCCCTTCACGACAGTAAGGTGTTCGATGCACGGACATACGGCGGCAGAACGTCGTTGTCGAGTTCGCGACACTTTCAACAGACCCCGAAGCTGCTCACGCAATTGCGTCATGTCGGCGAGGGTCTGCTCGATACTCTCCAACTTCATAAGAACGAGGTCTGAGACGTGTGAGCAGGGAGTACGCCCCGACCGCTTGAGCGCGACGACGCTCTTTATCTCGCCCAGTCCGAAGCCCAGACGTCGAGCCTGCGAGACAAACGTCAGAAGGGCCAGCGTCTCCGGCGGGTACACGCGATAGCCCGATTCGGTCCGAGGAGGGGGTGGGAGAATTCCAGCCTTCTCGTACAGCCGCAAGGCCTTCCGGCTCACCCCGCTCTTCTCGGCTACCTGGCCGATCAACAGGCTGTCATGTGCCATAGAGGCAGCGTAAACCCTACCCCGTGGGGCAAGGTCAAGCGGATTTGCTGCGCACAATGAGGCGATGCTGCAGGAGCAGGCCGAGATCTAGGGTCGGGCTGCCGGCGGCCCTGGCTCCCGGCGGAGCCGGCCGATGACCACCCACACGAGAACGATCAGACTCACCAGGAGTCCGGGGCCAAGCACTGCCCCGAGGGTTCCTACGAGCATCATCCCGATTCCACAGTGTTCCATCATCATTGCCGGGTCCTCCTGTGTGCGCTTACGTCCTCCGAGTTCAACTGGATGGCGCGTTCCTGGTGCTCTCAGCCCGGAGAAGGAAGCTGCCCTCGGTGACCACGGTGTCGCCCGGGCGCAGGCCGGACACGACCGTGTAGGATTCCCCCACTGGAGGGCCCAGGCGCACCGTGCGCTGGATGAATTTCCCCTCTTCGTCCTTGGCGGCAACGAAGACCACCTGGCGGTCGCCGAGGGCCTGCACGGCCGCCTTGGGCACCAGCACCACGCGGTCGCCGGCCTGCGTCCTGAAGGCCATGTTGACGTACATGCCGAGCCTCAATCGCCCGTCTGCGTTCGCCAGCGCCACGCGGATCTTGGCGGTCCGCGACTGGGGGTCCACCCGGGGGTCGATGTAGGTCACGCGGCCTCGCAGCGACGTGCCCGGGTAGGCCGGCGTGGTGATGACAACCTCCGAGCCCATCGCTACCGTCTGAAAGTCCTGCTCGTAGAGATCACCTACCACCCAGACTTCGGAGAGGTCGGTAACAACGAAGAGCTCCTGGCCCATCCCGATCACCTGGCCGAGGTTCGCGGAGCGGCCCGTGATGACGCCGTCGATCGGCGCCGGTACCGTCACGCTGGAGACGACCTGAGTTGGGCCGCTGAGGCCCTGGACCTGATCGGCCGTCAGCCCGAGAAGTAATAGACGCTGCCGGGCCGCTTCGACCTCGGTCTCGCGGCTGGCGTGGACGGCCGTCACTTCCTCAAGCTCCTGCCGGCTCGCGGCGCCGATCGCAGCCAGCGCCTGCGTGCGCTCGAGCTTCCTGTGATCGGCCTCCAGCATGGCGACCATGGAAAGATAGCGGGTCTGAGCGTCAGCCAAATCCGTACTGAAGATGGTGGCAAGTGGCTGACCGCGCCGCACCGAGGCGCCCAGCTCCACGTTCACCTTGGTGACGAGACCTGCCGCGACCGGCGCCACCTTCACTTCGCGATAGCTGTTCGCCATCACATTGCCGGGCACGACTACCTCCATTGTCCTGGAGCCGACGGTCACGGCCGCGGTCTTAATGCCGGCTCGCGCTACCGCCTCCGGCGCCAGCACGATCTCGACATCCGCGTCCGCTGCCGGCGACGAGGTGGCAGTCACGGGAGCCGCCGCCGGGGGGCTGGCAGGTCGGTCGACACCCGGACGGAGCGCCACCACTGCGCCGGCAGCCCCGAGCGCGGTGAAACCCAGTGCGACTCCGAACCACAGCAGACCCCGCCCGAAGGGTTTCAAGAAGCCTCTCCGATGGCACGCTCGATCTCCACCGCGGCGTCGTACACCTGCTTGAGAATCTCCGTGTACCCATTCTCGACCTCTATGAGCCGACGCTGCTCCGCGATCACGTCGAGTAGGGGGATGCGGCCGAGGGCTTGGCTTTGGCGGACGGTATCGAGATTCTGCCGCGCCACGTCGCGGACGCCGCGCCCGTAGGTATCGAGCGACCGCCGCGCCGCCTCGTACTGAGTAAACGCCGCGGTCACCTCCTGGCGGACCACGAGCTCGAGGAATTCGCGTCGCCGCTCCGCCGCTCGGGTCTCGGCCTGCGCGGCCTTGATATTGCCGTCGTTTCGATTGCGCACGGGCAGAGTGATCGTGAGCCCCCCGCCCACCATGTGGAACGTGTCCTGGATCGGGCGTGTGCCTCCTCGGTCCGTGATGCCGCTGAGCCCGCCGAAGCCGGTCTCCTGCCGCTGGTAGCCGACATTGACGCTGGCGTCCCAGCGTCCCTCCGCCTCTTCCTTCTGAATGCGCGCCCGCGCCATCGCTGCCTCCGCCCTGGCCGCGCGGATATCGGGTCGGATGGCGGCAGCGCGCGCGAGGCCGCTGGCACGGTCCACCCGCACCGCCGGGGCCTCGAGTGCCCCCCCGACGTCGATCGGCTCCTCGGGTGGAAGCCCCGCGAGCGCCCTGAGCTGCAGGTGCAGCACTTCAACGCGGCTCTCCATCAGCTGCTGGGCGGCGTCGAGCCGATTCACCTCCACGAGCAGCAGGCTCCCCTCCAGGGGGGGAGCCGCCCCGCGGCGCACGCGCTCTTCCATGAGTGCGAGGCCCCGCCGGTTAACATCAAGTAGCTCCCGCGTGACGGCGAGGTTCCTCGTGGCGGCGAGCACCTCCCCCGCCTTGAGCCGAATCTCGGCCCGGAGCCGGCGCTCTCGGTCCGCCAGCTGGGCTCCCTTCACCTCGATCTCCCGCTCGGCCACCGCCAGGCGGCCTTCCTTCCGACCGTTCAGGTCGAGCGGAACGGTCACCCCCACCGAGACACTGTTGTCGGAGCCAGTGACATTCTGCTGGCCCGCGAGATCGAGCATCGGGTTCGGGCGAAGTCCCGCCTGCTGAAGGCGCGCGCGCGCCGCGTCCACCTCGGCCCGCGCTGCCGCCAGCTCCGGGTGCTCGGTGAGGGCCCGCGCGACGATCGCGTCGACCGACTGCGCCGCGGCCGTCGCGACCAGGCCGAGCCATACGATCGTCACTAGAGAGAGCACGGGCGCCCGCGACCGTCGCATGGGGGCCTCTACCGCACCGGCACGGAGAAGCGCGCCGAACCCTTCCCCGCGGGGCCGTCCCACGACACCGTCACCTGCCGCGCTCCGCGGTCGGGGAAGCTGATGGTTCCCACGTAGCGTCCCGGCGTCTTGTCGCGCGTCAGGGTGGCGCCAGCGACCATGGGCGCCATGCCCGGCATCGCCATGCTCGTGCTGAGGCTCACCTTGCCCGCGTCGTGTGGCTTCCCGTCCGGCGTGGTGATCTCGAGGGCGAAGCTGTTCTTCCCCTGCGTCCACTGGCCGGTGTCGCTCTTGAGCGTGACGACCGCGTCCTTGGTCTTCTGAGTCTGGATCACCTTCATCTCGGCCGCCCCCACGAGCCCGACCAGGACGCCTCCAACCAACACGACCGCCAACACGACCGCAGTGATGGTCTGCTTCATGTCCCCCTCCTGTCCTGCTTGTTCGCTTGTCAGTAGGCGCCGCTCCTCGCGCCGAAGCTCCCGCTCGCGGAGCCAGTAGAAGATCACCGGCGTCACCACCAGCACGTGCAGCAGCGAGCTCACCATGCCCCCGAGCACCGGCGTCGCGAGCGGCTTCATAACCTCGGCGCCGGTGGAATGACTCCACATGATCGGCAAGAGGCTCGCCACGACCGTCGTCACCGTCATCACTTTCGGACGCAGGCGCAGGAGCGCGCCCTCCTTGACCGCATCGAGGAGCGCGGCCCGGGTGAGGCGGCCACCGAGCGCCTCTCGCTTCTGTGCCACCGCTTCCTCCAGGTAGATCACCATCACAACCACCGTCTGAACCCCGGTGCCGAAGAGCGCGATGAAGCCGACCCACACCGCGACCGAGAAGTTGTAGCCGAGGGCGTACAGCAAGTAGATCCCGCCCACGAGGCTGAACGGAACCGCGAGCAGGACGTGCGCGGCTTCGAGGAACGAGCGGTAGGTCAGGTAGAGGAGCAGATAGATCACTAGCAGAACCGCGGGCACCACGATGGCCAGCCGTTGCCGAGCACGCGCCTCATTCTCATACTGGCCGCTCCACTCAATGTACGAGCCCTTCGGGAGCGGAACCGTGGCGGCCAGCTTTCGCCGGGCTTCGTCCACGAAGCTGCCGACGTCCCGCCCGCGGACATTGAGCAGGACGCTCACGACCAGCAGCCCGTTCTCGCTCGAGATCATGGCGGGGCCGTTCACCCGACGGATCTCCGCGAGCTGGCCGAGTGGAATCTGGGCTCCGCTCGGAGCGGCCACGACCACGCCCGCGAGCGACTCCGGAGACGATCGGAACGGGGCCGCGTACCGCACGCGGACCGGGAAGCGCTGCCGCCCCTCGATGGTCAGGGTCAGGTTGATCTCACCGACCGCGGTCTCGATCACATCCTGGATCGCCCCCACCGTGATCCCGTACCGGGCGGCCGTCTCCCGGTTCACCCGGATGTCTAGGTACGGGGCCCCGGTCACCTGCTCCGGATAGACATCGGCCGCCCCCGGGATGCCACGGAGCATGTCGGCCACCGCACGCGCCCGCTCCTCGAGCACCTTGAGATCGTCGCCGAATACCTTCACTCCCACCTCCGACCGGATACCCGTGGTGAGCATGTTGATCCGGTTGATGATGGGCTGGGTCCAGATATTCGAGACGCCGGGCAGGGTCGTGGCGACGTCGAGCTCGGCGATCAGCTTCTCCCGCGTCATCCCGGGTCGCCACTGGGATTCGGGCTTGAGATCGATGATGGCTTCCGTCATGTTCACGGGCGCCGGGTCCGTCGAGGTCTCGGCCCGGGAGATCTTGGCCACCACGCCCGCCACCTCCGGGACGCTCAGGATGGCCGCGTTCTGTCTCTTGCTGATCTCGATCGCCTGCGGCAGCGAGATCGCAGGATCCGTCACCGGCATGAACATGAGGTATCCCTCGTTCAGCGGCGGCATGAACTCCTTTCCGATGCGCGGCACGAGCAACAGGGCGCCCACAAGCACGAGGGCGGCGACGCCAAGCGTGAGGGCGCGGTGGCGAAGCGCCCACGCCAGCACGGGCTGGTAAAGCCAGACCAGGGGGCGCATCACCGGATTGGCCTCCTCGCCGCGGACGCGGCCGCCGATCAGCAGCGTGCAGAGCACCGGGACCAAGGTGACGGACAGGACGGTGGCGCCCACCATGGCGAACGTCTTCGTGAACGCTAGCGGATGAAAGAGCTTGCCCTCCTGCCCGGTGAGGGCGAACACTGGAATGAAGGCGAGGATGATGATCGCCATCGAGAAGAAGATGGGCCGCCCCACCAGGCGTGTGGACTCGAGGACAGTCGCCGCCACCGCCTGACGGTCTCGCGGGTCCACCCCGCGCTTCTCGATGAAGCGGAAGGCGTTCTCGGTGACCACGATGGCCGCGTCCACGAGGACGCCGATCGCGATGGCGATGCCGGCCAGCGACATGATGTTGGAGGTGATCCCAAAGTAGCGCATGAACAGGAAAGCGGTCAGCACCGCGAGCGGGATCGGAATGGTCACGATGAGGACCGATCGCAAATGGAGGAGAAACAGGATGTTCACGAGGGTGACCACCGCTGCCTCTTCGAGGAGGGCGCGCTTGAGCGTGTCCACCGCGCGCTGGATCAGGGCGGAGCGGTCATAGAAGGGGACGATCCGCACCCCGGGGGGCAGCCCGGCCTGGAGCGCGGCGATCTTCTCCTTCACCCGCACGATTACCTCGGTGGTGCTGACGCCGTAGCGCGCCACCACCACCCCGCCCACCGCCTCCTCCGCTCCCTTGACCAGCGCCGCCACCCGGAAGGCATCGCCGACCCGCACGGTCGCCACCTGCCGGACGAAGACGGGTACGCCGTTCTCCGCACCGATCACCACATGCTCTAGGTCCTGCACACTCTCGACCAGCCCGAGGCCCCGGATCACCGTCCAGGTGCCGCTGCCCTCGACCACGTTGCCGCCCACATTGCGATTGCTCCGCATCACGGCATCCACCACCGCCGAGAGCGGGATCTTGAAGGCCCGGAGGCGGTTCGGGTCCACGTCGACCTGGTACTGGCGGACCACACCGCCGACGCTGGCGACCTCGGCCACCCCGGGCACCGCGTTTAGCTGGTAGCGGATGAACCAGTCCTGTAGCGTTCGAAGCTCCTGCAGCGACCGGCCCCCGCCCTCGAGCGTGTACCAGAAGACGTGACCGACCCCGGTCGCGTCGGGCCCGAGGGTCGGCACCACGCCGGCCGGGAGCCCCTTGCTCAGCAGGTTCAGGCGCTCGAGGACCCGGGAGCGCGCGAAGTAGAGATCCACCGCGTCTTCGAAGATCACGTTGATCATCGAGAAGCCGAACGCTGAGGAGGACCGCACCACCCGCACGCCGGGAAGGCCCTGGAGACTGACCGTGAGCGGATAAGTGATCTGGTCCTCCACCTCCTGGGGCGAACGGCCCGGCCAGTCGGTGAAGACGATCACCTGGTTATCCGAGAGGTCCGGGATCGCGTCGATGGGCGTAGTCAAAACCGCCCAGTACCCCCAGCCTCCGATGAGGAGAAAGAAGGCAACGACGAGCACGCGGTTCCGGAGCGAGGCGGCGATCAGCCAGTCGACCATTGGCTCCCCATGAGGCTCCCCTGGCCTGCGCCATGAACCACCGTCCGCGCGATGGCGGACGAGGACCGACGCAGGCGGACCAGACAGCTAGGACGTGATACGAGCGGGAGCTACAGCGATCGGGGAGCGAACTTCGGGGGAGCGTCGAGCACGTGACCGCTATTCAACGGCAGATGCCCATCGAGGCTGGATTCGAGCCAGTTCACGGGCACTTCGAACGCGACCGTCGCAGGTACCTGGACGGCGGCGCTCGTGGTGCCGCAGAGTGCGTCGCAGCCGTCCATCGCGGCGCACGTAAACGTCATGCCCACGGGTCCGAGCAGGACCCAGAGGACCATGGCCATCACGGTGAGAACTCGCCGCGCACTCATCGCCGGCACCAGTATCACAGATGCATCTGGGATGGTCAACGGTCAGGCCTGGATGGCCCATAGTCGGCAGTTGCTTCATACCGGCCCTCGACGCTACAGCGGGACGCGCCGCAGACGGAGGGCGTTAGCGATGACCGACACCGAGCTGAGGCTCATCGCCGCACTTGCCATGATCGGGCTCAACAGAATGCCGAGCCACGGGTACAGCACTCCTGCGGCCACGGGCACGCCGAGGGCGTTGTAGATGAACGCCCAAACCAGGTTCTGCCGGATGTTCCGCATGGTCGCGCGCGAAAGCCGACGGGCGCGTACAATCCCGCGGAGGTCGCCCTTCACGAGGGTCACGTCCGCGCTCTCCATCGCCACGTCGGTGCCAGTGCCCATCGCGATGCCCACGTCGGCCTGGGCCAAGGCGGGCGCATCGTTCACGCCGTCGCCTGCCATCGCCACGACGCGCCCCTCAGCCTGGAGGCGGCGCACGGCGTCCACCTTCTGCTCGGGCAACACCTGCGCGATCACGTCGTCGAGCCCAAGGGCGCGCGCCACCGCCTTCGCAGTCACATGGCTGTCGCCCGTCAGCATGATGACGCGCAGCCCCTCCGCGCGGAGTGCGCGGATGGCCTCGGGCGTGGTTGGCTTGATCGGGTCGGTGACGCCGAGAATGCCGGCGACGACATCTCCCACGACCAGGAGCATCACGGTCTGGCCCTCCTCGCGCAGCGCGTCCGCCCGAGCGCCGAGTGGACCCGGCGTCACACCCACTTCCTCGAGCAGGCGCGCATTGCCCAGCGCCACGCGGCGGCCACCGACAACGCCGGCCACGCCTCGGCCGGTCAGCGAGCGGAACTCCGCCACCTCCGCTGGCGTGGCCCCGCGCTCGGCGGCCCCGGCCAGGATCGCCGCCGCGAGCGGGTGCTCACTTCCGCGCTCGAGACCTGCGGCAATGGCGAGGACTTCGCGCTCGGCCATGCCGTCCGCGGCGACGACGGAGACGAGGCGCGGCTTGCCTTCAGTCAGGGTCCCCGTCTTGTCGACCACCAGAGTGTCCACCCTCTCGAGCGTCTCGAGGGCTTCGGCGTTCTTGATCAGCACACCGGCCTGAGCGCCCCGCCCCGTTGCCACCATGATCGACATCGGCGTAGCAAGGCCGAGCGCACAGGGGCACGCGATGATCAGGACAGCAACCGCGTTGACCAGCGCATAGGCCATACGCGGCCCGGGTCCGTACAGACCCCAGGCGAGCGCGGTCAGCACCGCCACCACCACGACGGCGGGCACGAACCAAGCCGACACCTGATCCGCTAGCCGCTGGATGGGCGCGCGGCTGCGCTGGGCCTCCGCGACCATGCGGACGATCTGCGCGAGCAGCGTGTCGGCCCCGACGCGCTCCGCGCGCATGACGAAACCGCCGGTTCCGTTCACGGTGCCGCCCGTCACACGCGCGTCAGGATCCTTCTCGACGGGGATCGGCTCGCCCGTGAGCATGGACTCGTCGACCGCGCTCCGGCCTTCCAGGACCACCCCGTCCACGGGAACGCGCTCGCCGGGCCGGACCCGTAGCCGATCGCCCGGCTGCACTTCCGCGAGCGTCACGTCCTCCTCGACACCACCGGCGCGCAGCCGCCGCGCCGTCTTCGGTTGGAGCCCGAGAAGCGCGCGGATCGCTCCCGAAGTCGCGCTCCGCGCCCGCAGCTCCAGCACCTGGCCGAGGAGGACGAGGGTCGTGATCACCGCCGCCGCCTCGAAGTAGACGGGCGGCGCCCCGCCGTGCCGCATGCCGTGCGGCAGCGCGTCGGGGAAGAGGACCGCGAAGACGCTGTAGCCGAAAGCGGCCCCAGTCCCGAGGGCAATGAGGGTGAACATGTTCAGGCTGCGCGTCACCACCGACTGCCAGCCGCGCACGAAGAAGGGCCAGCCGCCCCAGAGCACCACCGGAGCAGCGAGCACAAGCTGGCTCCAGAGACGCGCCGGCGCGCTGAGCCGCCCGACGAGCTCCGGCATCGCCATGCCGCCCATTTCAAGGGCGACGAGCGGCAGCGTGAGCGCCGCGCCGACCCAAAAGCGCCGGGTCATGGTCGCCAGCTCGGCGTTCGGCTCCTCCTCGCCGACCGGTTCGAGAGGCTCGAGCGCCATTCCGCACTTGGGGCAGCTCCCGGGTCCGACCTGGCGAACCTCCGGGTGCATCGGACACGTATAGATGCGCGTGTCAGTGTCAGCAGCCTTCGGCGCACACGCCGGGGTGGAAGCGGGCGACGCCGGATCAGATGCAACGTACTTCGACGGCTTAGCCACGAACTTCGCCCGGCACGAGGGGCTGCAGAACCAGTACGTCGTTCCTGCGTGCTCGGCGCTGCCGCCGCCCGCCTTGTCGGTCGTCACCTCCATCCCGCAGACCGGATCCTTCACGAGTGGGCGCGGCGGTATCGTCGCTGGACGTGGCTGCCCGTGGCCCTGGCGCGTGTGATCCATTGCGTCTAACGGCCTCCTGTCACTTCGAGAGGCTGCTCAGTATGGTCCGCATCTAGGCGCACGCCGTTGTGCGGCATCTGCCCGGATCACTTCACGACGACACTGCCCGTGTGCGCGTGCACCTTGGTCCCCGACACGTGCACCGTGTACTCGTAGGTCCCGGGCTTCTCGAACTTGACTCGGCTCGGCGATGTGCCGACGTAGAACCTGATGGCATCGTTGCCGGCAAACCACACGTGCGCGGTGCCGCCCGACTGGTTGATGAACTGCACCTCCTGGCCGGCCTTGACTTCGATATTCCTCGGCTTGTTCTCCTCGCGAGTCACGATGACCTTCGCCTGGGCCCACACGCCTTCCACTCCCATCGCGACAATCGCCACAACGAGCACCACCCCCATCAGTCTCGCCCTCATGAACTCTCCTTCCCTGCGCGGATCGGTTCACCTCTCGACGCTCTGTTTCAAGTCGATGCCATCGCGCGCGAGGTCCCCTTCGCTCGCCTTGAGCGCGACGGTGCCTGCAGGATGCTGGTACCATCCGGGGTCCTCGTCGTAACTCTTCAAGCCGTCCCGGACCTTGACGATCGTGAAGAGGCCTCCCATCGAGATGTAGTCTCCGAAGGGGCCGGTGGCCCCCTTCATGGAGATCGTGTTCGGGGGGTACGGCATGACCTCCGCCATCTTGCCCATGTCCATCCCGGTGTGGCCGTGGGTCATGTACGCCGGGAGCAGCGGGCGGATCCTCTCGTCAACCCCCTGGGGGTTCACGCCCACCATGTTCGGGAACTCGTGGCCCATCTGGTTCATCACGTGATGGGTCATGTGACAGTGAAATGCCCAGTCCCCCGGAGCGTCGGCGACGAACTCGACGTTGCGCGTCTGTCCCACCGCGACCAGCACGGTCGTCTCCGGCCACTGCGCCGACAGCGGGATGTCCTCTCCATCCGTGGCGGTGATCCGGAAGTGGTACCCGTGAATGTGCATCGGGTGGTGGTCCATGGCGCCCAGGTTGCCCAGGCGCAGCCTGACCCGATCGCCCGTCTTGCAGACAAGAGGTGCCGTCGAAGGAAACACCTTACCGTTGATCGTCAACACGTTGAAGTCCGTCATCTCGAGCGTGTTCGGGCGCGCGGTTCCCGCCTTCACCGCCCACTCACTGATCATGAGCGAGAAGTCGCGGTCCACACGATAGTCCGGCGACAGGTTCCGAGGATGGACGATGAACATGCCGATCATTCCCATCCCCATCTGCGTCATCTCGTCGTGGTGCGAGTGGAACATGAAGCTCCCATACTGCCGCAGTGTCCACTCGTACTTCACGGTCTCCCCGGCCTTGATGTACGGCTGCGTCAGGCCTCCGACCCCGTCCATGCCGTTGGGGAGGTAGATCCCATGCCAATGGACGGACGTCGCCACCGGAAGCCGATTCGTGACGTAGATCCGGATCCGTTCGCCCTCCACGGCTTCGATGATCGTGCTGTTCACGCGACCGTCGTATCCCCAACACTTGGCGCGGAGGCCGGAATCGAAGGCATGGTCGACTTCCTCGGCGACCAGATGAAACACCTTCACGCCATCGACGATCCTGAACGGCAACGCGGCGCCATTCGGGACCACGACCGGCTTGTAGTGATCGCCGGGCAATCCCGGGGCCTGTGGCGCGACATTGATCGGCCCTCCGCTGTAGGACTTCTGCCAGTATGCGCGGCCACCCGCCGCCTGCGCCCGTCGGTCGTGGCTCTTTGCGTGACCGGCCTCCGTCCAGGCGGCGCCGGCGGCGACCGAGCCTGCCCCGATCCCCAGGATCTGCCTCCGCGACAATCTATTCGCCACGTCGTGCCCCTCCTCAGTGCCCTTCTGTCTGTTTCATTTTCATCTGCCAGCTCCTCCCGCCGACTCCACTGCCGTTCGGCGTGGGCAAACGACCACTTGCGATCAGCGACAGGTCGGCTCGAGCCAGCCAGTAGTCCCGCAGCACCTCGACGTACGCGACGCCGGTCTCGATCTGCTGCTCGCGGTCACGCAGCAATTGAAAGATCCCGATCTGCATGGCGTTGTAGTGGAGCTGGCCCTCGTTGACGATCCGCTCCCGCAAGGGCAGCAGGATGTCCCGGTAGTACAGCGCGCGATCCCGTGCGCCGGCGATCCGCTCCTGAACGGCGCGAGCGGTCGAGCGGACCCGTACCGCCAGGGCGTAGTAGTCCTGCTGAGCGCGCCGCAGTTCCGATGCGGCCCGCGCGATTCGGGCTTGCCCCTGGTCGAAGAGTGGAAGGGGGATCGTGACCGCGGGCCCCACCTTCCATCCCTCTCCCGCCTCCCTCTCGGCGCTCGCCCCGACGTCCGCGTCCGGGACCAGAGCGCTTGCCCGGCTGTACCCCAGTTGCTGCCCCGACACGACGATCCGTTGTCGAGCGTGCGAGAGGTCGACGCTCCGCGCCAGAGCGACGCGCTCGACCTCATTCACTTGCGGGGGTTCCTCCGGGATGTCGGGCATCCGCCCGTCGATTTCCCACGCCGTGTCTTCTCCCCAGGCGCCCAGCAAGCTGTTGAGTTGCTCGCGGCTCTGCTGCGCATCGCTCTCCGCCGATCGCAGCAGCACCTTCGCCCCCTCCATCTGCACGCGGTCGCGCACCAGATCGAGGTCCGAGATATTGCCCGCCTCATGGAGCCGTCGGCTCACGTCCACCGAGGCGGCGAGCGCCTGGACGATCGTCCGGCGCAGCTCCACCATCTGCTCATTCGCCTGGTGTACGTAGAAGGCCCGGCGAACCTGGGCCGTGAAATCGAGCACCGCCCCGGTGACGCGAAGCTTGGCCTCCTCGAACTGGGCGGCGGCCACGCGCTTACGCAACGGAACGTAGAGCGCGTCGAGGAGGTTGACGACCACGCTGAGCTGGAGATCGGGCCGGACTCCCGAAAGGGGAAACAAGATGGCGGCGTCAAGGACCGGATTCTTGAACAAGCCCGCCTGGACCAGATCGGCCTGCGCCAAGCCGAGATCGGAGTAAATCACCTGGAGGTCGCGATTGTTCAGCATCGCGATCTGCAGGGCGTCATCAACCGTCAACTTCCGTTGCAGCAACGACCGCACCTGCTCGGCTGCTTCCTGGTCTAGCTCGGTGCCACGATTCCACACGATGCGAGCAGCCGAGCGCTCCTCGACGGCCGTGCCGACCTCCGAGAACCCAGCGCTGAGGTCCACCGAGGCACAGCCCGTGAGAATAAGAAACATGAGCATCGGCCAGGTGATCGCTCGCGCCATGGCCATGGCTACTTCAGCTTCTCGATCGCGACGATCGCCCGGCGCGAGACGTCGATCGTGAACCGGATCTTGTCGCCTTCCTCCAAGCCGGCAAGCAGAGAGGGCGGATCGACCCGATAGCCCATCGTCATCGCCTCCATGAACCCCTTGATCTCTCCATGCTCGACCACGATCTGGCTCGCATTGGGAACGGTCGCCACGACCTCGCCTTCACCGACAACGCGCTGCGAGGCTGCCGGTTCGGTCGGAGGTGACCCGGACGCGGCCGGCGGAGTGACCGCTGCGGCAGGGGGCTGGCGAACGATCGGGAGGTCCGACCGCGTATAGGCGAGGGTCTGCGAGGCCGTCCGCTTGGGCGCAGCGGGGGCGTCCAGATGCGCGGGATGGTTCGGGCCCAGCGGCTCCAGTTGGTACCCCGCGCATCCCGACAGCACCAATGCCGCGACGACCAGTCCGACCTGACCGCAGCGAGCTGGCTTGTGGGTCGTCATGGCTTGCCCCTCAGTCCTGCAGCGTCTCGATCTTGGTGATCGCCCGCGCCTCGGTGTCGATCGTGAAGCGGACCTTGTCCCCGGGCTTGACACGGTTGAGCAGCGAAGGGGGATCGACCTTGTAGCCCATCGTCATGGCTTCCATGAAGCCCTTGATCTCCCCATGCTCCAGCACGATCTGTTGCTTCCGGGGGGCCAGCGCCGTCACGATCCCCTCGCCGGTGACGAACTTGGGCTTGGGCGCCAGCTCTGGATGCTCGCTGGCGACATGCGGTCCGCGGTGGCCAGAAAGCGTGTGCGCATACGCGATGACTGCCCAGCGATCGTTCATCGACAACTCTCCCTTCCACGCCGGCATCGTCGAGCCCTTCGACTTGAACGGCTCGACCAGGCCGCCCTCGCTGACGCGCCAGACCCAGAAGTTCCCTGCCATCTCGGCAACCATCTTCCCGTCGGTGAGATCGGCCGGCTTGAGGGGAAGATTGGCCGAGCCCGGGCCCTTCCCATCCCCCTTTTCGCCGTGGCAGAGCGCGCACTTGGCGGTGAAGATCTCTTTACCCTTCGCGATCATCTTGGGGTCCGTCCACACGTGGGTCGGAATATGGGAATTGGCGTACGCAGGCGGGACCGCCGGATGCTCGTGGTCCCCATGCCCGCCACTCCCGTGCTTATGAGTGTGCTGGCCAGCCTTCGGCGTGCCGGCCGGCGGTTGCTGGGCCTGCACGTCGCGGAGTGCGAATCCCACAAGCCAAGCGGCAGACACCACCAATCCCACCATCAAGACAACGACGAGCGTTCGTATGCGCCTCACAGAGTCCTCCTATGCAATAGGCAGATGCACGCGCCCGAGGAGACCGGTGCCCGGAACAGACTTCGAGACCGGAGCGCGAACCGAGATTGCAGGAGGGAGCGGCTAAATCAGGAGGGAGGCGTACAACACGAACAACGGCGGTCGACTTTGTCGTCTTGTGGAGCGCTCGATTGACGACGAGGCGTTCAGCCCGCCCGGAACCACACAGGGAGCGGGAAGAATCTGGACGGTCGCGAGAACCGGGCCCATCGCCTGGACCGGCGTGGTGTTCGAAACCGCGTCGACGGGATCACAGGACATCTCGGCCTCGTGCCCATGGCCGTCAGCCGAGCGACCCTCGGTCGAGTGCGGTGCGACCACGAGGGCGGCGTAGGCAGGCAACTCGCAGACATGACCGAGCACGAGAAGGGCCACCATCACTGTGAGGAGCCAACGGGGGCGTGATTGGCTGCCGTCGCGCTTGACCATTGCGGCGGAGGTTACGCGGCACCGCATCCACTGTCAACTAGGCCTAACCCAGCTAACAGCTAAGGCGTTAAGTCTCTCCGAGAGATGCCCGATCTCTCGTAGTGCTCCATTCGCCGTATGATGCGCTCAACGATGAGCATGCACCTACCTGGGAGCGATACGGGCCAAACCCGGGCGCCCGACGAGCCCGCAGTCATCCGCCGCCTTCCGCCGGGGGTAGAGTATTCCTGCGTCAAGCTCATCATTCTCGACCTGCCATCGCCGCTGTATCTCGCTCCCTGGCTGTCCACCGATACCGATGACCCGATCTGGTCCATGTTCAGGGGCAAGACCTTTCGAGCACTCGACCGGGCCCTCCGGCTCCGTGAGCGAGGTGCCGCGGCGCCGGATCCGAAAGCCGACCCTCAAGCGTTCCCGTACACACAGATGCTTCGACACTTCTGGGTCCAACACTTCCTAGCTGCGGTCAGGCAATTCGATTCGAACCGCCAGACGCCCTGGCTGACCATACGACTCGTCAACGAACCATCCGGCTCTGATCAGATCCCCGCGATGGTGGCACGCGGAACCGCGACAACGCCCTGCTGAAAGCGTTCGTCCTGGGTGCGACCTCAGCGGCCACCGGCGCCATCGCCGGTGCCGTCATCCTCTTGGCCCGACGCGCGATCTACGACGTGCCGACCGCCGCCGTAGCCCTCATCAGCCTCGCCGTGCTGTGGAGGTTCAAGATCCCGGAACCGATCATCGTAGCCGCAGCGGGTATCGTCGGCCTGATCGCTTTCCCGTTCTTCAAGTCCTGACTAGGGTGCTGGGTAACCGACTATTGACAATAGTCGGTTGTCGTCCCTATACTCCGGCCGATCGCACCATGGACGCGGCTAACCGTCGCCTGCCTCGTATTACGCTGCGAACCTTCAAGCCCGGCGCATCCGGCATGGGGAGCGTTCTCGGCGACCTCGAGACGGTGGTCATGGAACTCCTCTGGACCGAGCCGTCACAGACCGTGACCCAGGTCGAGGGGCGGCTCTTGCAATCGCGTGCGATCGCGCACACGACCGTCCTGACGACACTCGACCGCCTGCACCGCAAGGGCTATCTTCGGCGCCAGAAACGGGGCAAGGCATTCATCTACGAACCCCGCCTCAGTCGAGAGGAGTTCGAGCGTGGCATGGCCGAGGAGATCCTCGGCGCGCTCCTCGGCCAGTTCAGCGCCCCTGCCCTCTCCGCGTTCGTGGATCTCGTGGTGGAGGATTCTGGCGCGCTCGAGCGGCTCGAGGCGATGATCCGCGAGAAGCGGCGGGCTCGGCACGAGCCATGATCCTTGAAACCCTTGAGAATTTTCTCTTCTTCGGCACCGCGTTCGCTCTGATGGGCTTCGCGGTTGCCTGGGGGGGCCGCGTCGCGGCGAAGTGGAGGCCCGAAAGCTTGCGCCCCCATAGGCTCGCGCGCTTGTACACGCTGGCCCTGGTGCTGCCGCCCGTGGGCGCCGCCTGGCTCGTCTCAGCCGCGCTTCTACCATGCTGGTGGTTGGGGGAGCACGAGCTTTACGCGGCACACCCGGACCCTATCCATCCGTTGCACCTCATAGGCGCTCTCACGAGTCGCCTCGAGCCGGTGCTCGCCTACTCGGTTGTGGTGATCGTCGCGGGATCTGTACTTTTCCTCGTGTGGTCGACGGCGCACGGGCACCGGCGACTCGCCTGGGCTGTGGCACGACTCCAGCTCGTCGGCGCTCCGCCACCACCCGCGCACCTCGCGATCGTCGAGAAAACCGCGCAACACCACGGCCTCGAGGTCGGCCTGATTCAGAGTGACTATCCGTTGTCTTTCGTGTGGGGGTTCCGGCGCTCCAAGCTGGTGCTCTCCTCGGGACTACTCTCCACTTTGACGCCAGCCGAACTCGCGGGTGTGCTCCAACACGAGGCCGCTCACCATAGGCGCCGTGACAACCTCGTGAAACTCGCGCTCACAGGCTGCGCGTATGCGTCGCTGGCCGCGCCGCTCGGGCGGCGACTCCTGCGCTGGCGCAGCGAACAGGTCGAGCTGTTGTGTGACGAGATCGCGGCGGCGCAGAACTCAGAGCCGCTCGACATCGCGGAAGCCCTAGTCAAGCTGCGCCGGTCCGCCCGACGCGCCATGGCGCGGCCCGCGCTGGCCGCGCAGGCATCTCACTTCGTCCCTGACGACGATCGGAGCGTAGAGCGGCGCGTACGCCACCTTCTGGCGATCGCGGATGCCACATCGCCCCCGATTCCCGCGCCGGCCCCGCCGCGCGTGGCGACGGCCCTGGCGCTCGCGGCGCTTTTCTCGCTGAGCCTGGCCGCACTCGGAGCCTCGGTCCCGCTCGCGATCCACGCCGCCACCGAATCCTTCCTGCAGGCGCTCAAGTAGACTGCCGATGTCACGCGAACGCACGACACTGGGCTCGGAACCGACTACCGGCGATCGTCGATGGGTAGGAGCGCTGGCTGTCGCTACGCTGATTCTGCTTGCCGGTTGTCGCGGCCCCAAGCCTCAGGAAGCCGCCAAGGAGGCCGAGACTCTTTCTCGCACGGAGTTCACAGAGCGGATCGAGAACTTCTTCGAGCACGACACCCTCACGCCGGGCAAGCCGAGTCGATTTCTCATCCACCTCACGGACCTCTCGGATGGGTCGCCGGTGGAGAATGCCGAGGTGACCGTGACCTGGACGCCTTCCGGCGCCGGAGGGTCCGGAGCGACTGAGAAGGCAAAAGTGGGGCGCGTCGCGGGAATCTACGTCGCCGAGGTCGCCTTGCCTGGCCCCGGCACCTACACGATCGACTTCCACGTCAAGAACCAGAAGCTCGACGAGCGCATGACGCTTGCCGACTTTCACGTCAAATGACGCCGATGACTGGACGTGTGCTCGCTCTCGGCTGCCTCCTTTCGCTCGCCCCCGGGCTCGCGCGCGCCCAGGCTCCCGCGCCGCCCCCACCGCTCACAATCGAGGGCGCGGTGGACCGGTTCCTCGCGCGCAATCTGGCCGTCGAGGCTGCACGATACCGGCTCGACGGGGCGCGGGCCGAGCGCCTCGCCGCCGTGCTGCGGCCGAACCCCGCGCTCACCTTCAGCGCCGAGAACGTGAAGATCTCCGGCCCCACGCCAGCAGGTGATCTGTACGAGGTCACATCGAGCCTGAGCTATCCGATCGAGCTGGGCGACAAGCGGCGGCTACGGACGGAGGCGGCGGACGCGTCCATCGATCTCGCGGAAGCCCAGTTCGCCGACGTGCTGCGCCAGCGGCTGGTCGAGCTCAAGCGGGCCTTCTACGACGTCCTCATCGCCCGCACCGCGCGCGATCACGCGCTCGAAACGCGGCAGACATTCGACACGCTGGTCGAGTTCAACCGGGTGCGGCTCGAGGAAGGCGCTGTTGCCGAGGGTGAGCTGATCAAGGTGAGGCTCGAACGAGGAAAGCACGACACCCTCCTCGGCCAGGCAAACCTCGCGCTGCGCCAGTCGGGGATCAAGCTCCTGGACCTGCTCGGCGAGTCCGACTTCTCCACGGCCGGGACAGTCGCAGGCACGCTCGATGTCCTCACCACGGTGCCCGAGGCGGAGGCCCTTCGGGCCGCGGCGCTCATCGCGCGCCCGAGCCTACAGGCCGCCCAGCACAACGTGACATTGGCGACCCGACGCCTCGCGGTCGAACGGGCCCGAGCCACGGTGGACGTGTCACCGTTCGTGGGAGTGCGGAGAGTCGGCGAGAACAATACCGTGCTGTTTGGGATCACGATCCCGCTCCCAGTCCACGATCGAAACCAGGGCGCCATAGCCCGGGCGATCGCCGAGGAGAAGACGGCCGCGGCCGAGCTCGCGCTGCATCGTAACCGCGTGCTCGCCGAGGTCGAGGCCGCCTGGCAATCGTGGCAGACCGCACGGACCCAAGCGGCGGCCTTCGAACGCGACCTGCTACGAGAGGCGGAGGAGTCCCATGCGATCGCGCTCCACGCGTATCGGGAAGGTGCCCTGGGCCTCGTCGAATACCTCGAGGCCCAACGTACGCTCACGAACGTTCGTCATGAATACGCCCGCAGCCTCTTCGACGCCCATGCGGCCTTGCTCGCCCTGGAGCAGGCGGTCGGTAGGGATGTGAGCCGATGAGGCGCCGTCCCGCGTGGTTTGCGCTGGTCGGCGCCGTGATCGTGGCCGCGGGGATCATCAGCGCGGTCGTGGCCCGCCGCGGCACTCCGCCGCAGCTCCAGGAGTCGGCGCCCCCACCGGCTGCCGAGTCGGGGACGGTGAAGTTCCTCATGGAGCAGCAGTGGTCGGTGCGCATGATGCTCGCGAAGGCGACGCCGGCAACCGTCGCCCGCCAGATCACGGCCACCGGCCGCGTCGTGCCCGCCGCCGGCCAACGCGCCGTGGTCGCGCCTCCGGTCGGAGGGTTACTTGACGGGCGCGCCCTGCCCCGCATCGGACAGACGGTCGCGCGGGGGCAGACCGTCGCCGTCGTGCGCCAGACGCCGACGGCATCCGAAGCCGCGCAGATCGCCACGAGCCAGGCCCAGGCGGAGATCGAACGAGCTCGTCTCGAAGCCGAACGCCGCCGGCTGGCCGAGACCGTGCGCGAGACCGAGCTGCGGGTCAACCATGCGCGGGTCGAGTTCGAACGCGCCCAGCGCCTGTTCGAACGGAAGGCCTACGCCAAGCGCCAGCTCGAGGCCGCAGAAACGGACTTCCGGGCCGCTGAGGTCGCCCAGGCGGCGGCGGTCGCCCAGCGGGATGCGCTGCGCGACAGCCGGGTCGCCGCTCCTGCCCCGTCTGGCGACTACACGGTGCAATCGCCTATCAGCGGCACCATCTCCCGGGTGGTCAAGGCCGAGGGCGAGCAGGTCACGCCGGGCGAGGCCATTCTCGAGATCGTCAACCTGGACGTCGTGTGGGTCGAGGTGCCCATTTTCGAACAGGATCTGGCTCGTCTCGGCCCGACCGTCCGAGCCGCGTTCAGCACCCAGGCAGCCCCTGAACGGGAGTTCGCCGGCCGCGTGATCGATCTCGGCGGCGTGATTCACCGGGAATCCCGATCCGCCACCCTCGTGTTCGAGGTGCCCAACCCCGGCCGGACGCTCCGGATCGGGCAGCAGGCCAATGTGCGACTCGAGGCCGGCGAGAAGGTCGACGCGTTCATGATTCCCAAGCAAGCGGTCCTGGAGGCCGAGGGCAAGCGATTCGTATACGTGCTGCGCTCCGGCGAGGAGTTCGAGCGGCGAGAGGTGACCCTCGGCGATGAGCACGGGGAGCGCGTGGCCGTGCTCAAGGGCCTCAACTCGGGCGAGCGCGTCGTCACCCAGGGAGCCTGGCAGCTCCGGCAGCACGAGCTGCGTCCCTCGACGCCGGGCGCTCACACGCACGAGACGTAGCGAGCGATGCTGGACGCCGTCATTGCCTGGTCGCTGCGCAATCGGCTGCTCGTGCTGGTCGCCGCGGCTATCCTGCTAGTCTACGGCGGCATCGCGACGCTCCAGGCTCCCATCGACGTCTTCCCGGACCTCACCGCGCCCACCGTGACGGTGCTGACGGAGTCCCACGGTCTCGCGCCAGAGGAGGTCGAGGCGCTCGTCACGCTCCCGATCGAATCGGCGATGAACGGCACGAATGGAGTCTTCCGGGTCCGCTCGAACTCGGCGATCGGGATCTCCATCATCTTCGTCGAGTTCGAGTTCGGAACCGACATCTACCGAGCCCGACAACTGGTGACCGAGAAGCTGCAGCAGGTCCGGCTGCCGGCCGGGGTGGCGCCGCCGACGCTCGGGCCCATCTCCTCGACCATGGGCGAAATCATGCTGATCTCCATGACCAGCTCGAAGACTTCGCCGATGGACCTCCGCTCGCTCGCCGACTGGATCGTCCGCCCCCGGCTCCTCGGCGTCCCTGGCGTGTCGCAGGTGAGCCTGGTGGGCGGGGAGGTCCGGCAGTTCCAGGTACTGGTCGATCCCGCCCGCCTGACCCACCACGGGCTCACCCTCGACCAGGTGACGAAGGCGGTGGCGGCCGCCAACGCCACGAGTGGCGGGGGCTTCCTCGAGCGGCCAAACGAGGAGTTCCTCATCCGCGGCCGGGCCCGCGTCTACACGCCGGAGGACCTCGCCGAAGCCGTCGTGGCCGTCCGCGCCGGGACGCCCGTCCTGCTCAAGCACGTGGGGACGGTGCGTATAGGTCCCGCCCACAAGCGGGGGGATGGCAGCTTCAACGCCGCGCCGGCCGTCGTGGCGACCATCCAAAAGCAGCCGCACGCCAATACCCTCGAGCTGACCCGACGGATCGAGGAGACGCTCAAGGCCCTGGGGCCGAGCCTACCCCCCGACGTGCGCCTGGACACCACCGCCTTCCGCCAGTCCGACTTCATCGAGCGCGCGGTCGGCAACGTCAAGGCCGCGCTCGTCGAGGGCGGCGTGATGGTGACGGTCGTGCTCTTCCTGTTCCTCTGGAACTTCGGGACCACGTTCATCAGCCTGACGGCCATTCCCCTCTCCCTGGTGGCGACCGTGCTCGTGATGAGCTGGTTTGGGATCGGCATCAACACGATGACGCTCGGTGGCCTGGCCATGGCAATCGGCCAGCTCGTCGACGATGCCATCGTGAACGTCGAAAACGTCTTTCGCCGCCTCAAGCAGAACGCCCAGCGGCCCACGCCCGAGCCGGCCACGAGGATGATCTTCAAGGCCTCGAGCGAGGTCCGCGGCTCTATCACCTTCGCGACTCTGATCATCGTGCTGGTCTTCCTCCCGTTGTTCAGTCTCGGTGGCTTCGAAGGCCGCATGTTCGCCCCGCTCGCCGTCGCCTACATCATCTCGATCACGGCTTCTCTGGTCGTCGCATTGACCGTGACGCCCGTCCTCGGCTTCTTTCTGCTCAGCCGCTCGAGGGCGCTCCGCGACCCGCGTGACGCCTTCGTGGTGGCCTGGCTCAAGGGCCGTTATGCCAAGCTGCTGGAATGGACGCTCCGGCACAGCGGCGCCGTCGTCGTGTCGAGCGTGATCCTGCTGACGCTCGCCCTGGCCTGTGTTCCCTTCATGGGACGGGAGTTCCTTCCACCGTTCAATGAAGGCACGCTCAATATCAATGCGACCCTGCCACCGGGCACGTCGTTGGCCGAATCCAACCGCATGGGCGGCGCCATCGAGCGCATCCTCCGGCAGACGCCAGAGGTCGTCTCGAGCACGCGGCGGACTGGCCGTGCCGAGCGGGACGAGCATGCGGCCGGCGTGAACACGAGCGAGCTGGAGGTGGTGCTCCGCGAGGGGGTCCGCCGTCATGCCGCGGTGCTGGACGAGATCCGGCAGAGCCTCGGTCAGCTGCCCGGGGTGGATATCGAAATCGGCCAGCCGATCTCCCACCGGATCGACCATCTCCTCTCGGGCACGCGCGCTCAGATCGCGATCAAGCTCTTTGGCGCCGATCTCGGCATCCTGCGAACGAAGGGCGGGGAGATCCGGGACGCGATGGCCAGAGTGCCCGGGATCGTGGACCTGCTCGTCGAGCCTCAGGTTGGCGTGCCCCAGGTTCAGATCAACCTAGACCGGCGAGCGGCGGCCACCGTCGGCCTTCGCGCGGAGGACCTCGCGGAAACCGTCGAGACCGCCTTCAGCGGCCACGTCGTCTCCCAGGTCTTACAGGAGCAGCGAAGCTATGACATCGTGGTTCGCCTCGACGACGCCGCCCGGGAGTCGGTCGAGACGATCCGCCGAACGCTCATCGACACCCCCACCGGTGCCCGCGTCCCGATCGGCCAGGTCGCGGAGGTCCGAGTCGACGCGGGGCCCAACACCATCAACCGCGAGAACGTGCAGCGACGCATCATCGTGCAGGCCAACGTCGCGGGCCGCGACCTTGGCAGCGTGATCGCCGAGGTCCGGCAAGCGATCGCCGCGCGGGTCGCCCTACCGCAAGGGTACTTCGTCCAGTACGGTGGGCAATTCGAGTCGCAGGAGCGCGCGATGCGCCAAATCGCGCTACTCTCCGTCGCGGCCATCGGAGGCATTTTCCTCCTGCTCTACCTCGCGCTCCGGTCCGGACGGCTCGCCGCGCTCGTGATGGCCAACCTGCCGTTGGCCCTCATCGGCGGAGTCGTCATGGTGTTCGTGGCGGGCGGCACTCTATCGATCGCCTCCCTCATCGGGTTCATCACACTCTTCGGCATCGCAACTCGGAACGGCCTCATGCTCATCACCCATTACCGCCACCTCGTGGAGGAGGAGGGCGTAGGCTTCCGGGACGCCATCGTCCAGGGATCGATGGAACGGCTGAGCCCGATCCTCATGACGGCGCTCGTCACAGGCATCGGTCTGGTTCCGCTGGCGCTCGGCGCCGGCCAGCCGGGCAAAGAGATCCAGCAGCCCATGGCCATCGTGATCCTGGGCGGGATCGCGACCTCGACCGCACTCAACATGATCGTGATCCCCGTGCTCTATCTGAGATACGGTCACGCGGAGGTTCGGCGGACGCGCGAAGAACCCACCCCGGGCAAGGCCGCTCTCGCAGACTAGCGCTGGGCTCATCCAGAGCGCAGGTCTCCATGCCATTGCGGAGCATCGTCGCGCTTTCCGTCGTGGCCGCGATCGCGGCGCTGATTGTGTGGATGCTTGCCCGGCTACTATGGTGGCCGCCTCCATCGATCGTCACCCGCATAGTGCTCCTATGCGGGATTGTCATCCTCGCGGGGGTTGGCCTGTGGATCGTCTTCGTCCTGCCTGCATACTGGGACTGATGTCACGGATGCCGGCCGGACCTACGCTCGCCATCCTTTCGGCGCTTCTCTTCGGCGCCAGCACACCCTTGGCCAAGCTCTTATTGGGTCAGACCGACCCCTGGCTGCTGGCGGGATTGCTCTACATGGGCGCGGGGGTGGGGCTAGCCGTCCTGGCCGGCCTCCGCTGGGCGGGCTTCTGGCACCGCTGGGCGGAAGCGAGCATCGCCCCCGCGCAGGCGGGATGGCTCGGGCTCGCGATCCTGGCCGGCGGCATTGTCGCCCCGGTCCTCTTGATGCTGGGCCTCGCGCGAACACCTGCGACGACCGCCGCGCTGCTCTTGAACCTGGAGGGGGTGTTCACGGCGCTGCTTGCCTGGTTCGTGTTCGGCGAGAACGTCGATCGCCGGATCGCGCTCGGAATGACCGCGATCGTCGCCGGCGCCCTCGTCCTCTCGTGGCAAGGCGGAGCCGCTTTCGGCAATCGCCTGGGATCGCTCGCCATCGCCGGCGCGTGCCTGGCCTGGGCGCTCGACAATAACTTCACGCGAAAGGTCGCGCTGAGCGATCCCATCCAAGTCGCTTTGCCCAAGGGGTGCGTCGCGGGGGCCCTGAACGTGGCTCTCGCGACATCACTCGGCGCTCCCTGGCCGAGCGCCGGGACTCTCGCCGCGGCGGGCGTTGTCGGGTTCGTAGGTTACGGCGTGAGCCTAGTCCTGTTCGTGCTCGCCCTGCGCTACGTTGGTTCCGCCCGCACTGGCGCCTACTTCTCACTCGCGCCCTTCTTCGGCGCGATGCTCTCGACAGTACTGCTGCGGGAGCCCGTGTCCGCGGCGCTACTGGCGGCAGGGGCACTTATGGGGCTGGGTGTCTGGTTTCATCTGACCGAACATCATGAGCACGTGCACGAGCATGAGGAGCTCGTGCACGAGCACGTTCACGTCCACGATGAGCATCATCAGCACGAGCATACCGGCCGCGAGCCGGTCAGCGAGCCGCACTCCCATCCGCATCAGCACACCCGGCTGCGCCACTCCCACGCGCACTATCCTGATCTCCACCACCGGCATCCACACTGACGAGGACCCTGAACGGGCTCTGACCGCAGCAGAACTAGAACACAACGTTCCCGACGTACCGTACTCCGGGCACCGCATCCACTTCAACTGGGCGTAGCCCAGCTAACAGCTAAGGCGTTAGGTCTCTCCGAAAGATGCCCGATCTTCTATAGTGCTCGATCGGCCGTATGATGCTCAACGATGAGCATGCGCCTGCCTGGAAGCGATACGGGCCCAACCCGGGCGCCCAACGAGCCCGCAGTCATTCGTCGCCTTCCGCCGGGGGTGGAATATTCCCACGTCAAGCTCATCCTTCTCGACCTGCCATCGCCGCTGTTTATCGCGCCGTGGCTGTCCACTGATACGGATGACCCGATTTGGTCCATGTTCAGGGGCAAGACCTTTCGAGCAGTCGACCGGGCCCTCCGGCTCCGTGAACGGGGTGCCGCGATACCGGATGGGACCGTCGACCCGCGAGGTTTCAGATACACGCAGATGCTTCGGCACTTGTGGGTTCAACACTTCCTGGCTGCGGTCAGGCAATGTGATCCGAACCGCGAGACGCGCTGGCTGACCATACGACTCGTCAACCAACCATCCGGCACTGGTCGGATCCCCACGATAGTGTCGCGCGGCTGGATTCTCGAGGTTTGGGGACCCGGCCGCTCCACGCCTCGCCTGCTAGATCGCTCGGTCGTACCTCCCGCCGTGCCTCCATGGGGCGATGAGCGAATCCCGTACTACGACCCGCAGCTCACTGATGGAATCACCGCCGCGGTTCTCCGTCTGCACTTCCCCGAGGTCATGCGACAGCGGATTGGTCGGAGGTGGCGGTCCGAACGCGGGCCGAGCAGCTGGCCAATGCTCCTCCGGCATACCATCCCGATCCTGTATGACTATCTTCGCCCCTTCTATGTTGCGCGACGGTATCGGAAGTCTTTGACGTCGCCGACGCCCGGAGACTATCCGACACAGCTTCTACGAGACATTGTCGATATCCTCCGCCTCGAACTGCCATACATGACGACCGACCTGACGGTTGAGCGGGTGCAGGCCGCGGTCCAGCGCCACGTTAGGCGCGCCGCCCCGAAGCGGCCGCTGGGCGACGCTCTGTTCACCCTCTCGGCTCGCACGGAAACACGATGAAAACGTAACTTTGCCGAAGCCCGCAGCACTCTAGGAGAGTGGGCCGCAATGGAACGCGGCCCAGTTCTCTTTTGTCGGCACGACGACATCCCATGAAGGTCGATTTGCTCGGTGCCGTGGCCAACCAGGGTGAGGTCGAGGCGCGGGAAGTCGCCACCGTTCTCGGGATGAGCCCGCCCGCGGCGGCCATGGCCCTGCTGCGTGCGTATCGCGCGGGTCTCCTCGCCCGCGCCGGCGGCAATGGCGGTGTCGGCTTCACCTACACGCTAACGGACAAAGGCTGGCTACGACTCCACCATCTCTCAACTGAATCCCTGCCTAGCCCTCAGCCCCGTCCCCGCAACACGGTGAACCACATGATGGGAGGACATGACGTGCGGACCAGCAAGCTCTATTCGGGAACCTATCACTGCCCCCAGTGCCAGTACGAAGTTGCACTCAAAGATGAAGGCTCCGTGCGATGCGAGGATTGTAGCGGCCGCCTCCATGAGGGGCCCCTCCCTGAAGACGACTCTTGGGATGATGAAGATGAGGACGACGACTAGACCGCGAGCCGCCTGATCCGGGCGCGCCATGTCGTCTGAACGAGCGGGCTCCCCCCCGACCGGGCTTGACCCCTGGCTCGTGCCTCCAGATACTGCCACCAAGCGCGTGGCGGACAGACGGAGGCAGCCTATGCGTTTGTCCGCCTGGATCGAGGAGTTCCTGCTCTCACTTCGGGTCGAACGGGAGGCGACCCCACGAACGGTTGAGACCTACCGCTGGTGCTTACGGGACTTTGAGGCGTTCGCCGGGAAGCAAAACGGGGGGACGGTGCTCATCACGCACTTCACCGAGGAGACGTGCCGAGCGTATCAATACGACCTGGCCGCGCGTGGGCTACAGCCCAACAGTATCCGCGTGCGCCTGGCCACGCTCGGCAGCCTCGGCCGCTGGGCGCTGAAACGCGGTCGGGTCCCTCGCAATCCCGTCGATCTCCTCACTCGGCCACGTCGAAAGACGCGGCTCCCCCGCGTACCACGGTGGGAGGTTGTCGAGCGCTTGCTTGCCGAAAGCAAGGCGCCTCGTGATCGGGCGCTGATCGCCCTCATGTGCTTCGGAGGGCTACGGCGCTCTGAGGTCGTCGCACTCGATGTCGGTGATGTCGCGCCGGACTTCGGGCTTCGGCGGGTTCGCGGAAAGGGTGGCTACGAGGCGGCGGTGCCACTGCCGATGGTGGCACGTGGCATCCTGGCGGAGTATGTCATTCGCGAGCGGGCCGGGACGAAAGGGATGGAGCCGCTCTTCGTGTCACGTTACAAGACGAAGGGTAGCCAGTGCATCGCGGCTCGGATGAAGGATCACCGAATCTGGAAGATCGTCAAGGCCATCGGCGAGCGGGCGGGCATCCCTGAACTGCATCCGCATGCGTTCCGTCATTCGTGCGGCGTCGAGCTACTGCGGCGCAGCGGCGGGAATCTGCGGGCGGTGCAGGAGCATCTCCGGCACTCCGATATTCAGACCACGACGGTGTACACCAGACTCACGCAGTACGACCTGCAGAAGGTCGTGAGCACGTTCGATACGCAGAGAAATGAGGAGAGGGATTCGCGTCCCTCCCCCCACAGCACTTAAACTCTAGGGCAAAAACAACCACCAAATCAATTTGGTGGCCCCAACGGGGTTCAACCGAAGTGCCGCCATCCCCCTGCGCGTCGTCTGGCGCGTCGCCTGACGGGGGGACGGATCCCGTCCTAGGATCCCCCCGGGACTTCCCCGTCTAGAGGCCCCTGGACGCGGGCAGAGGGCTCCTAGGGCCCCGGGCAACCCCACCGACGGCGATCAGGGTGCGCATAGCACCTTGATCCCACAGAACACCGACGGGGGGCCTCGCTGGACCCCACCGTCGGCATCCGCCTCGAGCCGGACGAGCTCCACTCCCCCCGCTCGAAGTCGCCGCCTCCGATGCCCTACGGCGTGAGCGCGGTGACGAGTCCGAATGCCCGGGGCACCCACGTTGCGAGCGCGGCGCGGAGTTCGGCCCGCAACGTGGACACGTTCGCCGTGAAGTCGCTGGCGTCGCTGTTCGTCATCGCCAGCCTCAACCCGCCCCTCAGGAACAAGGCCGCGCCCGAGCGGAAGCCGCCGACCAGCGCCGAACCCGCCGGGAGCGCCGCGGAATAGGTGAGCGTCCGCCCCCAGAGCATCGTCAGCGGGCTCGAGGAAATGGGCGTCCCGCTCAAATAAACGCCGGAATCCACCGCCTTCAAGTTCAGGAGCGCCTCGTAGACGTTCGGGCTCAACACGACGGCATCGACGGCGAAGCCGCTGTTCGCCTCCACGGCGAGGATCTGATGCAGGATCGCGGTGGCCGGGTCCGAGCCCGTGGCGGGCATCGCGTAGTCGGCGGTACGCCCGGCGACGTTGAGCAGCCCGAGCAACTGCGGCGCGACGCCGGTGCCCGCGAGGCACAGGCGGTCGAGCTCGGTGAGCACCTTGTTGCCGAGCACGGCGTCGATCCAACTGGCGAGTCCGCCGACGTCCTCCAGACTCTGATCGGCTACCTTGGCCCACGCGGCGACGGTGCGGAGCGGCAGGATCGACGCGGGCAGCACGAGCGTCACCTCGCTCTTCGGCGTCCCCTCCGTCTGGGGTGCCGCCGTGCCCGTGGAGGCATCGGTGACGAAGGGCACGTTCCCGCCCTCGGCGGTGGCGCGCGTGAAGAGCTCGCTGACGCGCGGCAGCCGCACGGGCGCGGGCGGCGGCACCGGGGGCAGTTGCGTGGACGCGGGCCAGCCCGTGACCGGACTCGTGAGCGTGGCGGCGAGTACCTCGACCACGACGGGGGATCGGGGGCCGCTCATGGGCCAGCGCGCCAGGAGTTGCCGGAACTCGTCGCTGCGCACGAACGTCTGGCCTGCGGAACTCCCCGCGCCCGGCGCAGGCCACGCGGCATCGGTCAGGCGGGCCGGGTCAGCCTCCTTGCGAATGCTGGCGAGGATCCCGCTGAAGCCGCCGTTCTCCGAGCGCGCCCGCTCCCGGGCGATGAGCACCCGCGTCTTACGGTCGAGCCCGTCGAACTCCTCGGCCTCGGCGGCGGTGAATTCGCGCTGGCCATCCCGCGCGCCGTCCATGAGCGCCTGCATCCGCTCAGTCGCCTCAGCGATCTCGTCTCGCAGCGTCTTCACCATCGGCGGGCTCCCTCTGCGCCGCTCACCACGGGCGCGATGATCTGTGGCGTAGAGGATCGCACCGCGCCGGATCTCGACAAGGGGGTAGCCCCCTGGACGGGACGCATCAGGGCGGCGCGAGACGCGATGAGACGTGAGGCAGAAGCTCGCCGTACTGGTTCTGTGTGTACTCGGCGCGACCGACGGCGATCTCCTGCTCGGTGCGCAGCCTCATCTCAACGCCACGCCTCGGGCCGCGACGGCGCACCTGGACGAGCCCGGCTGAAGTCCACCGCCAGATCGTCGACCGACTTACGCCGAGCAGGCGCGCCAATCGCATCGGGCGCTGCCACTCGGACGAGGATCTCTCCAATCGGGGAGATCCTCCCTCAGCGTCCCCAGGACGGGAAGTCATCGGAGGTCCCGGGTCATGACGGGAGATCCCCCCTAACTTCCCGTCCTAGGGGCGTTCTGGACGCGGTAGGAGGGGGATTTGATCCCCCCGTCGAGCTTTTGGATGCCTGGGGGTGCCTCCAGACCGCGGCCCCCCGTCGCGTGCGCGTCGGCGAAATATCCCATCGTGCAGTCCTCCAGGATCCCCGCAGCGGGGAAGTTCCGGGGGATCCCGGGTCCTGACCCGTCCCCCCGTTCACGTCGTGGACGTCCCAGAAGCTGATCGCCGCGCGCGGGCCAGCCGTTGACGACAACGGTCGCTACACGTCCGACGGGAGGCACGGCCGCCGAGGCGGAACATCCCCCGGTCGCAGACCACGCAGCACCGGATGCTCGCCTCGACGCGGCGACGTTCCCGGCTCGCGTTCTTCTGCCGGTTCCGCTGACGCCGGGCGGAGTCCTTGGCGAGGGCTCGCCACTGCGCCTGCTGCGCGCGCTCCGCGTCGAGCCACTCGCGGAGGCGGCGCGAGAAGCGCGAGAGGCCGTCCGTTACTGTGACGCTTCCCTGAGATTCCGCAGGGGTAGACGAGGGGGCGTCGGCACGGCCAGCGCGCCCACCACGCCGGGCGCGACGGAACGCTTCGCGAGCTTGCGCGCGTAGCTCATCTCCTCCCGTGGCCGAGGGCATCGCCGCGAGACGGGCCAGCATCCGACGATAGACCTCGGGGGATGCTTGACTCAATTCGGCTCCTCACCCTGGAAGGCCACCCTGATCTTCCCCTGCAGGACGAGCAGGATGGAGGTGACGTCGCGGTCGAGGGCGATGAGCGTCGCGATCACCTCAACGACCGGCGCGCCGCGGGTGCGCTGCTTCTTCAACCGCTTCTGCTTCGCCCTGATGCTCGGCAGCGCCACCATGCACACCTTCTGGAGCTCCGGGTTCTCCTCTGCGGCGCAGCGGCGAAGCTCGATGTCCAGCGTGCGCATCTTCTCCTCTACGTCGTCGACGAGTTGGTCGACGTGCTGGCGCAGAGTCATCATGGCGTCCTCCGGAAGAAGCACACGGCGCAGATCCACCGCTGCTCCGCCCACGACCAGTTGACCTCGACGGTCGCGCGGGTGCGTCCGCAGGCGCACCGACGCTGCGCCAGCGGCGTCTCGAACGGCGTCGTCACAGGGGGGCCCTGAAGATCCGTTTCCGACCACCGAACATCGACAGCGCCAGCGCGCTGCCATCGGCATACCGGATCACCACACCCCGCGCGGGCGATCCCTCCAGCACCCATACGGTCAGCCGATTGGACTCGGCGTTGTAGCTGTCGAATGCAGCAGGACCCAACCACCGCCGCTCGGGCCCACCACCCGCATCCGGAGCACTCCACCGCTCGACGAGGGCCATCGCCGCATCCGTGGGGCTGATCAGGACACCAACGCGCTCTCCAGGATGGCTCATGGCTCCTCCTCCCTCGTCGCCGCAGCGGGGATCATCGACCTGGGAGATGTCCCCTCCAGCGTCAGAACGTGGCCTGGCCCCGTCGCGGGCACCTGCCGGATCAACCGCACCACGGGCGGCTTGGCCTTCGCGCCGCCCGCCAGGATGGCGCGGACGCGCGCGAGCCCTTCGGCGTTCTCCTCGGGCGTACACGCCCGCCTGCCGCCCTTCGCCACCCAGCGGTAGTGACCGTCCTCGAGCTCGTAGCGGTCGCCGGGGAACGACCAGTCCTGCCGAAGCGCGCTCGTGCATCCGTGGCAGGCGGGACAGCCGCCGTCCCAGTCCAACGGCTGGCGGCAGAGGGGACAGACGAACGGACACCGCATCGTCGCGGGGAAGCCGCGTCCGCGCGGACAGAGGCCGTTCGCCTCCAGGATCGCGCCGTCCGCGGGGCACTCACGCGGGACTGCGCTCGCGGTGAGCTTCGCCGTCGTCCCGCCGACCGCACTGGCCCTGCCGCACTCCGAGCAGGCCGTGGCCCTGCGCCCGTTTCGGTTTCCGCATTGACAGATCCACGTGCGCGCTTGCATGGCGGCTAGTCCTCCTGCTCCTCGTCGGTCTGCTTGCGGCTAAACCACGAGTGCAGAAATCGCGGCATCCGACGCTTCGGGGCCTTCGCCGGATTCGCGACACACCACGCCTCGGCCTTGAGGAGCTCCCCGACCAGATCGACCTCGAGGAATGCCCGGGACTGCGCGCGCCACCATTCGGGGTTATGCAGCGCCCTGTCGCGACCCAGCCGCGGGCACTGGGCGAGGGCGGGGGCGATGTGCGCCCAGAGGGCAAACGGGGCGGGGGTGGACCCAGCGCCGTTGGGGGCGCTGGCGCGGACGGGCTTAGGCGAAAATAGGTTTCCCCCTGCACCCCCTTCCCGCGTAGTTTCCTGCTTTAGTTCTAGTACTAGATCTAGATTCTTAGCTTCTAGATCAGAATCTAGAACGCGCGCGCGCGAGGGCGGCATGGCGGTCATCTGACCGTCATCTGGCGGCCATATGGCGGTCATATGACCGCCATCCGCGCGCGGATGACCGCCATTCGCGGGCGGATGACCGCCAGGATCGGGGTACTTGGTCCTGGCCCGCTTGCGCTGCCTCCAGGTCACGATCTCGCCATAGGGGCGACCCGCGACCTCGTAGAGCCGCACGAGCCCGGCGGCGACGAGCTCGTCTCGCGCGTGGCGCACCCGTGAGAGCTTCACCCGCCCGATCCGGAGCGGGAAGCACGCGACGAGCAGGGCGTCGGGATCGGCAGGAAAGCGGCCTCCGTCATCGGCCTGGGTGGTTAGTCGGTGGAAGAGGCGCTCCGCGAAGTCGCTCAGCGCGTCGAGCGCGGCACTGCGTACGGTCTTCTCGTGGATGATTCGATTCGGCATCGCGGGCTCCACTCCGGTAGGGAGCCCACCGCGGGCCCCCTGCCGGAGATCAGGGGTTAGCGAGCGGGCGTATCCAGGATTGCGTCCACCTCCGCCTGGAAGTTGTCGAGGGCATCGACCATGGCGTCCTCGACGGCGTACTCCAGAGTCTTCAGGGCATTCCCGATCACCTTGAGCTCCGCCGCCGCGCAGGCGGCCCAGTTGACCCGTGGCGTGTTGACGCAATAGACGCCGATGAGGTTGTCCAGGCCGTGTCGCAGCACGGCGCGCTGGGCTTCGAGGTCGGCGAGGGTTGACGACGACGGGTTGGCGATGCTACCTGTAGGCATTGGGAAGCTCCTTTCGGGGAGCGCGTGAGCAGCGGGGACGCCCGGAGGTTTCATCGGCCTCCGGGCGTCAGTGTCTACGCGGACGACTTCACTTCTCCTCCTTCCGGGCGCGGACCCTCAGGGCGTTCCCCGAGTGCGTCCTGCCTGATCTTCGCGAGGACGGCGTTGGCCAGCGCCTCCACCAGGGCGCGCCGTACCGCCTGCTGACGCTCCGGGCTACCTACGCCCGCGCTGAGGTGGACGCGTAGCCGCACTCCTGCGCCATTCGCCTCGTCGGCTACCCCCCCCGCCGCATCCGGCGGAGGATCTCCAGATAGGCCGCCACGACCTTGGGATCGCGTGGCGTCCGTGAGCCCCCTTCGTAGCGCCTCACTGCCGTCTCGGTGACCCCGAGGTCGCTCGCCACGGCGGCGGTCGGGATCCCCGCTTGACGCCGCACGCGCCGGAGTTCGGCGGGGCGCGGCAGAAGGCGCCGCAGCGCGGCGTCCCGCAATGCTTGATCGAGCATGTATCCCTCCCTCTTTCTTCATCGTGTCGCGTTATCGGTACATCTCCGGTTGGCCTCTGTCAATCTATTGCTTCGGGATCCGGTGACACCTTCGGCGCTGGCGATACTTACGGTGTCGTGTCACGTCGACGGTACATGTGTGGTATGATCCCCCCCATGAATAGACCGACGTTCTACAGTGGCGCGCGCGTCGTCCCGGTCTCCCCGGCGCTGGTGGACGCGCTCGGCCTCGCGCCGCGCAGCAGCAGACAGCCGTATCCGGAAGTCCTCGTTCAGCCCGCGTGGCTTGAGGCTCCGCTCACCGCCGAATGGACGCTCGCCCTCAGGCTGGCGGCGCAGGCGGGCGGCGCGGTCGTGACGGAGATTCGCGTCTTCCCCACGGAGACGTGGAGAGGCCGTCCGGCTGGCGAGTGGTCAGGCGTGTGGCTCGGTCGCAAGGCGTCCGTTCCACGCGGCGGGGCCACGTTGCGCCTTCTCCGGAAGGTCAAGATCGGCCACTACGTGAAGCGCGAGCTCACCGCTTTCCTGCGCTGGGTCCGCGCCACCGCGCCCGGTGCCGCCCTCGGCTACGAGCCCGACACGTGGCTTGGGGGCCCCGTCCGGACGCCGCCCCGACGCGGTGGCCGGGCGCAGCGCCGCGCCCGGACTGAGGACGAGTATCTCGCCCTGGTGGCGGAGCTCTACGTCAAGGCCATGGCGACGGACCGACGCCGGGTCGGTGAACTCGTCGGGATCCAGATCAAGCGCGCGCCCCGCGACGTGGCGGGTCTCGTGTCGGAAGCGAGAAAGCGCGGACTTCTCACCGCCACCACGCAGGGGCGCGCGGGGGGACGGCTCACGTCCAAGGGCCGCCGCCTCCGCTCCACCACCCCCACCAAGAAGACACGGAGGCAGAAGACATGAAGGCCGGACTCTACGCCCGCCGCAGCGACGACGACGACGCCCGCAGCATCACGCGCCAGATCCAGCACGGGCGCGCTTACGTGACACGGAAGGGCTGGACGCTCGTCGAGGCAGCCGTCTACGCCGACCACGACGCGTCCGGCGGCGAGTTTCTCAAGCGCTCCGGCTTTCTCCGCCTCCTCGCCGATGCGGCTCGCGTGCCGCGCCCCTTCGATGTGCTCGTCGTGTCCGAGGAGTCCAGGCTTGGGCGCGATCGGGTCGAGACCGAATTCAGGATCAAGACACTCGTCGATGCGGGGGTCCGCATTTTCTACTTCCACGAGGATCGCGAGGTCCGGATGGACAGCGCGACCGGCTCCTTCATCGAAGGCGTGCGCCTCTACGCCGCGGAGGTGGAGAGGGAGAAAGCCAAGTCCAGAACCTACGATGCGATGATCGCGAAGGCGCGCGCGCTCCACGTGTGCGGGGGCGTGACCTACGGGTATGACAACCACGAGGTCCTCGGCCCAAACGGCAAGCGCGCCCATGTCGTTCGGCGCGTGAACGCCGAACAGGCGGCGGTGGTGGTGCGGATCTTCACCCTCGCCGCGGAGGGCTACGGCCTGGACCGCATCGCCCGCACCCTCACCGCCGAGGGCATCGCGCCGCCGCGCGGCGGGCGCCAGCGCGGCTGGGCCCCCTCCGCCGTGCGCGCCATGTTGCGAAATTCGACCTACACCGGCACCGTGACTTGGAACCGCACCGCGCGCGTCGATCGCGGCGGCACGCGCACGCGCCGCCGTCGGGATCGAGCCGAATGGCTCACGCTCGACGCGCCCGAGTTGCGGATCGTCGCCGACGATCTCTGGGCGAGGACGCATCGCGTCCTCGCGGCCAAGGCGACGGTGTTCAAGCGCGCTGTCTCCGGTCGCCTCATCGGCCGCCCACCCGGGACGCGCGAGAGCCCGTACCTCCTCTCGGGCCTCTCCGTCTGCGGCGTGTGCGGCGGGACGATCTTCGCCACCACGCGCGCGAAGCGCGCGAATCATCGGGGCGCGCCCGGCTACTACCGTTGCTTCCTCCGGGCCACGCGCGGACCCGTCGTCTGCGCAAACGCGCTGTGGCTCCCCCTGGCAGACTTGGACGCGCTCGTACTCGACGCCGTGCGCCGGACGATCCTCGACGCGGACTTAATTCACGAGGTATGCGGGACGGCGATCAAGCGGATCGACGCGGAGCGGCCCGCGATGGTGCGGCGCGCGGATACCGTCACGCGCCAACTCCGCGCCCTCGATCGGGAGATCGCGGCCCTCGAGCAGCAACTGATCGCGGGCGCGCCCTGGACGGTCGTGGCGGAGCCTCTACTCGCGCGGCGGGAACAACGCGACGTGCTCAAGGCGGAAGTCGGACACGCCGCGACCATCGGCGCGGTGGAAGAACGCCTCTCCGCGCCGTCCCTCCGGGTTCGCGTGGCCGAAGAGCTCGCCGGGTGGCACGACCTGCTTGCGGATCGCGAGCAGGCGCGCCCGGTGATGAAGGCCTTGCTGGACGGGGGCCGGTTCACGTTCACCCCGGACGACGACGGGGGCGGGTGTGCGATTACCGGCGCGCTCACCTACGCCAGCGCGCTGGCGCGCGTCGGCGGCACTTCGGTGGTGGCCCCAACGGGGTTCGAACCCGTGTTTCAGTCACGACCACGTTTTCGCCAGCAGTTCCGGGCGGTTCTCGCCCGAGCACCCCCAGAAACCTGCCGCGACTAAAACATGCAGGGCGAAGTTCCTTGAAACATGTTCTCTGCCGGTCGCTGGGAGAGAGGGGAAACGCGCCGACACCAGCGGGCCGCCGCAGCCCGCTGGCGGCTCGCCTGGCATCGGCGCTTGCCCTTACTGCTTCGTCAGTTCGAAATTGTAAGGACCTTGCTGATCGCGTCCGATACCGGAAATTCGCTGCTTCCCGTCTTTCGTGGTGACCGTTAGCTCGGCCTTCCCGACGCCGGCGATCGCCGTGCTGGCACCACTGACGAGCATGCCCTCGGCCATGAGTTTGCCACCCTCCTTCTTAATGACGCCCTTCCCCGAGGTGGTGCCCCACCGGCTCGTATAGGTACCGTCGGGCATGACTTCGACCTGGAGAGTGACCTGTGAGCCGCTCGTGGGTGACGCATAGCCGAGCCACTTGCCGGCTAGGCTCTTGACATCATCTTGCGCCGAGCCGTAGGCCGCAGCGAACACGACGAACATCAACGTAAAGCCAAGAATTGTTCTCGCTGTTCGCATCTCCATTTCTGTCCTCCCCCTGACGTGATGTTTCATCTCACGTCCTGCCCCGATTGCCGGCGAACATGGCCCCGGGGCCTTGGTTTACGACGACGAGTGGACCTACCGCCTCGAACGACTCCCGTCGGTCTTACATTCCTTGCAACCGCGAGAGTTGGGGGGGGGGCACGGTCGGGGTGGCACACTGTACCACCCCGACCGTCAGCGCCCCAGGCTGCCTCGAACCGTGCGCCTTGCTACTTGAGGATGGCGAGAGCCTGCTTCGCCTTCGATGACGCGCCTGCCATGTCACCTGACTTGCAGGCTGACTCCGCCTGGCGGACGAGAGGCTCGGCCTTCTTGACGCTCTCCGTCCGCGCTGCGGTCGCTTCCTTGGTTCGCGGAGCATTCACATCCTGCGTGCGGGGGGCGTTGACCTCCTGCGTCCGCGGGGCGTTCACCTCCTGCGTGCGAGGGGCGTTGACCTCCTGCGTCCGCGGCGCATTCACCTCCTGCGTGCGGGGGGCGTTGACCTCCTGGGTCCGCGGCGCATTCACCTCCTGCGTGCGGGGGGCATTCACCTCCTGCGTCCGCGGGGCGTTCACCTCCTGCGTGCGAGGGGCGTTGACCTCCTGCGTCCGCGGCGCATTCACCTCCTGCGTGCGGGGGGCATTCACCTCCTGCGTCCGCGGGGCGTTCACCTCCTGCGTGCGGGGGGCGTTCACCTCCTGCGTGCGGGGGGCGTTGACCTCCTGCGTCCGCGGCGCATTCACCTCCTGCGTGCGGGGGGCGTTGACCTCCTGCGTGCGGGGGGCGTTGACCTCCTGCGTGCGGGCACCGGCCTGCGTCCGAGGCGCCTGGACCTCCTTCGCCGCGGGCTGCGTCTTCAGGGAAGCCTGGGCGCTCTTCAGCGCCGACTGTGCTTGCGCGACCTCGGGCGGGCATCCCTTCTGCTGAGCCTGGACCACCGACGGCACGGGCCCACCCACCACAAGGAATCCAACCAGCATGAGCACGAGCGCTTGCATGACGTCTCCTTCTTCGGTTTAGAGGTTACTCGGCCTTGACGGGAATCGTGCTGCCCTTTGGGCCGGGCTGCCGAATCCACTCCACGGCGCAAGTTCTCTCATGCTGCTTCCTCCTTGCCCGGCTGTGCCGAGCCTCTCCCGAGCTGGCGACGACTTGTCACTGGAGTGGCGCATGGGAGGTGCCACCCGAACCGCGGCGATGCTCGCCAACCTATGGACATTTTGTCGAATATACGACTCGTTCAACAATACGACCTAAGTCCGATAGACAGCCGGCGTGGGCTTACTACAGTCAACCCAAGGGGGGAACGGCCATGAAATCAACGCTGCCGACTCTGGGAGAATTGCGAAAGCTCTCACTTTGGATCCTGATCGGTGGCGTAATCCTTGGAGCCGCTGCGTGCGCTTCCACATCGGCCACGCCAAGCGCGCCCCCGGCGGGCAATGTCGCGGGGCGGTGGGCCGGCACGTGGGTTTTCGAGCCGTCGAGTGCCGGCAGCGGAGAAATATCCATGAACATAACTCAGGACGGGAAACAGGTGAAGGGCACGATCGAGACGATGAGTGGGCCCCACCGCGGGCGGGCGGGTTTCTGGAACGGCATCATGTCCGGGAACGACATCCAGGTCACCGGCCCGGACGCCACCGGCTGGCTCAAGGTCAGCGGTAACGAGATGACCGGCCAGATCAACGGGATCCTTCCCGGCCGGCTAACACTCAAGAAGCAGTAGGGGCGCGACGCGAGGAAGCTCGCTCCTCTACCGATGACGCTTTGACGGCGGCGCACGTCGTCAATGCCATCGCGGGAGCCCGCGACGTCGCGGTCCATGGCGAGGGCGCTGAGGAATTTCGACACCTCCGGTCCGCCCATGCTCGACGGATGGCGCTTTTCGTGGAAGAGGATGAAGCGGCGGATCCACCCGACGTACGCCTTCTCCGTCCGCCGGCTAAGTTCCGCTAGGTGCTCGCCAATCTTCGGGAGCCGGGAAATGTCACGAAACTTGTAGGGCCCCTTCTTTGTGTGCGGATCCTCCTCGCGCAGCTGGAAGATGGGGTCATGTCCATTCGACCAGCAACCGAAGAAGCAGCCAGTCCAGCGCAGGTACGAGCGAAGTTGCTCGAGCCCCTCCTCGCTCTCTGGTTTCTTCAGCTCGAACACTATGTACGGGTCCGTGCAGGCGTCGTCCGAGAAGATCACGATGTCCGAACGCTCCTTCTCGGCGTCCTCGCCCATTTGGATTGGCCACTCCACGGCGACACGTTTCAACGGGTACTTGAGCGTGTCCAGCACCCAGACGAGAAAGAGTTGCCGGACAATCTCCTCCGGCTTCGCGCGCAACCACCTGTCCCGCTTGGCGCAGAGGATCTCGAGTCTTTGTTCAGCATTCCGGCGCATCTTCAGTCTGTTGCGCTCTCCGTGACGGAAGAAGGTCAGGCCGTGTCTGAGTTTTGGGTCACGGAAGACTTCGTCGAGAAACTCGTCCGTCGAGTCAGAAGCCAATTGGGGCACGCTGGTGTCTCCCTCCGCGAGGCGAAACGGTCGGCGCAATCATAGGCTGGGCTGGAGCGGCAATCTATGGTCGCACCAGGGTCGGGCGCTAACGCTGGAGTGTCCTTCGCGGACCCGGACCCGGAAACGACCCCCTCTTTTCAAGGGTTGGCTGTTGCTAGCTTGATCGCAGCGAGCTGATCGCTAGGAGTGGGGTCTAGGTGGCATCCTGTGGTGCGGGTGCTGCGCGCGTCACAGACTAGGCATCGGTGGGAGCCCATCATGGGGCTTCCGGGGCAGACGTGGATGATAGAGGCACCACATTCCCCACAGTGCTTCTGCCCTGCTCGATTCTCCCGATGGCATCGCGGCCACTGCATGCCGACGCCCTTATACCATGCGGAGTGCAAAAACAGCGTATTGCTCGACTTCTATCCGTCGGTGTACCCAATCCTGGACGCTTCAATTGAATCGCATCCTTCGAATGCTCCTCACCACTGTGCGCCAGCCGCCCCACCTTGTGCTCGAGCTCCTTGCCTTCTGCGAGGAGCCATCGCCGGTGCGGTGACCTGACGGGGGCGTTGAGGCGTTTTGTGGATGACGTGTGGGTGCGGCGGAACCCGCCAGGCGAGTTCTCTAAATTCCAGAGCACTCAACGGGCAGCTCACCGACACGCCGAGCCAGGCGATATATATGTCCTTATATACCTATATCCCCTGACGGTTGTCATGCGCTGGGTCGGGGTGTGACATATGTCACTCTCGCCAGTGCGCTTCGAATGCCCGCCCATCACCGACAGCGCTACTACCAAAATTCGGATCGTAAACAGACGCTGAACTTTTGTGGTTCCGCTGGCACCAACACCTGTGCTACCCCTTGCACCATGAAGCGCGCACTCCGAGTGCGCCGTCTCGTAGAGGGACGGCTCTATGAGCGATGGGCGTCTATCGGCGGACATCTCTCGACTGATGAGGTCGTTCGCTTGCTCCGTGTCTCTCGACGACAAGTCTTCTATCTAGTTGCCCGGGGCGCACTTCACCCCAATCGAGGATCTCGGAGTCTCCGGTTCCCTGTTTCGGACACTTTGCGAGTGGTGAACGGGAGGAGGTGAAGGCGTCATGCCGACGAAGCGAGAACTCGAGGAACGCAACGCGAGCCTTGAGGAGGCGCTGGAGGAGGTCCGCGGGCTCATCGACGAGGCGCTCGGTCTCGATGAGGATGAGGACGACGAATCCGAGCCCGAGGATCGTACCGTGGCACCCTAAGCCGCAAACGCGAATCCGGGCCAGGTTGACAACTCCTGCGCCCGGATGGGGGGCTCCCGAAAGGTGAGCCGCCGAGGGTGAGGGAGAGTTCCCCCTCACCTTCGGTCCCCCCATTGAAAAGTTGGGGGGGCCCCGCCGCGCGCCGAAGGCGCGCGGTGGGGTGTGCTTGAACTACGCGGGAGGTGAACGGCTAAGCAACTAGATTGGTGCGGCGGTTGAGAACAACCGCCAAAACCGCAGCTGAAAAAAGTGTGGCCCCTGGGGAAACCTTGGAGGGCTCCCAGAGGCCACGCAAAGGAGAGCCGTAAATGACCACGCTCGTCCCCTGCCTTCTGCACGTTACTCGTCCGCCGCTCGGCCTGTCAAGGTCGGCCCAGGTCGACCATCGCTGCCCTACTTCAGTTCATGTCTTTCGAAACAACTGGCGCTTGGTCCTTCGGGTGCTGGGCCCGTGCGCTTGATCTGGGGGCCGGTGGAGTACGTGCACCGCCACTTCACTCTCCGGTGCGCGACGCTTGGTTGTTCAACCCGGCGCACGGTCAAGACGCGCTGCGGGCGGCGGACATGTCCTGATTGCCGGCTCCGCGACTACTTCCGGCTCCGCCGAAAGTATGGGGCGACGATCAACGGCTTCCAGCATCCGAAACTCCTCACTCTCACCTCGCCGAATACCACGGAGTTGACCCGCGAGGGGGTCCAGCGGCTCAGGAAGTTTATGCGGCGTCTGTGGACCCGACTTGGGCCCCGCGTCCGAGGAGGCTTCTACGCCATCGAACCCATCAACAAGGGCCGAGGCTGGCACGTTCATATTCACGCGATCCTTGATGCGGACTATCTTCCGCAGGCTGTGCTATCGCGTTTGTGGCACGAGATTACCGGGGACGCATACATCGTTGATATCCGACGGGCCTTCTCTCCGCAGGGCGCTCTCAAGTACGTCCTCAAATATCTGACGAAGTCCCCGGAGGTGCCCAACCACCTGAAGGGCGTCTACGAGCATGTTCTGAAGGGAGTTCGCCTGCTGCATCCGTTCGGATCCCTATATCGCTGGGTGGCCGGACGGTTCGCGTTCGCTTGTCTTCGGTGTACCTCAACGGCCTGGCGGATGACGTCGCTTTGGTCTGAATGGCCAACAGAACGGGGGAAGGAAGGCACGGATCCATCTCCCCCATCGCCCGGCCCGCCGTCCACCTACGGTACAGGAGGTCGCCGTGCGCATGGTTGTGTTTGACACGGAAACCGTGGACGGGGAGCCGTACACGTTACAGATCGCCGACGCGGACGGCGTAGAGCTCGTCTATGTCTCGCGTGAGACTATCCTCCCCGCGTTCCTGGACGCTCTCCGGTGCCGGGGCGGTTCGAGTGGGCCGAATCTCGCGTGGGCCCATCACCTGGAGTTTGACTTCGGCGTGATCTTCGTCGAGGAACCGGGCATCTGGAGGGCACGGAAGGGCCACATCGAGACCACCCTAGCCGACGGAACACGCGTGGAATTGGCATACAACCATCTCCACAGCCCGTTCCATCACCTCATCGTTGGGTCCCAGCACTGGTTACTCCTCGATACAATGAGTTTCATCAGACTCAGCCTCGACGCCGCGTGCCGGCGGCTGCGACTGCCTGTTCAGAAGCTCCCTCGACCGGGATATCTGGGGACCCGGGCCCCCACGCGTGCGGAGCAGCCAGACTTCGAGGCGTACGCGAAGAACGATGCGGCAGCGACCTATGCATTGGCCGAGTATCTCGTTGCTCGACATCGGGAGCTTGGTGTCGGGCCGACTGTCTCCATCGCCCAGTTCGCCGCCGCCGTGTTTCGGAGTCGCTTCCTCAAGCAGGATCTGGGTCGGCCTCTTCAAACGCAGGTCCGGACACTGTCCCCGGCGGTCGTCGCTCATCGAAGGAAGATGCTCCGCCCGGCCATGCGAGTCACGGTGGGTTCAGGTATCCCCTTCTGCGAGACCAAGCCCGGATCCACTGCGCTCCTTGAGGCCAGTTGTCTCGCCTTCCATGGCGGGAAGAACGGTTTCTACGTGCGCCCGGGTGTGTACGAGGACATCGCCGAGGTCGATATCGTGTCGGCGTATCCGCACGCGATGACCGCGCTGCCGCCCTTGACCCGGGGGCGATGGAAGCGCACGCGCGAATATGTTCCGGACGCCGCTGCCATCTACAAGGTGCGGGGCGCGATTAAAGGGCGCTGTCCCTACGGGGTGTTCATGGATGTCGGGGGGACGGGATTCTTCCGGGAAGGCTACTTCGACACTTGGGTCACGGGATGGGAGCTGGCCGCTGCGCAGGATGAGGTTGTCCTCCACGCGGTGGACGACGGTTATGTCTGGTATCCGGCGCCCGACGCTACTAACCCCCTGGCCGACGATGTGGAGTTCTTCTTCCAGAAGAAGCGGGAGACGCCGAAGACGGACCCGAAGTACGAGATGTACAAGCTCCTGCTGAACTCACTGTACGGAAAGTTTATCCAGTTGTCGGATGATATCGACACCGGCCTGGGAACTCCGCTTCGGGTGGCGGGCGGACTGTTCAACCCCTTCTGGGCCGGTCAGATTACCGGACATTGCCGGGCCCGCCTGCATGAGCTCGAGCATCGCCATCAGGCGCTCCACTCCTCGACGGATTCGATTCTGACTCGTGCTCGCGAAATTCCCACGGGGTCGGCGTTGGGCAGCCTCGAGGTGAAGGCCGAGGGTCGTCTCGTGATTCTTCGCAAGCGCCTCTACTTCATCGTGGACGAGCGCGGCGAGGTTCCGAAGAAGGCATTGCATGGCTTCATGGGCCGAACCGCGAACGCGCTCCTGGATCTGATCCTCCGGGGAGGCGGGCTCTACTCCGCAACCCGAATGGTGCGTCCGCGGGAAGCGCTGCGGTGCAAGCAAAAGCCCTTTCGCATGGCTCAGCGCGAATATCAGTTGGCGATCTCTGACTCGGTGTTCGAGATCGTGGCCGAAGAGTGGCATGCGCATCAAGCGCGCCGGTTCTTCCCCTTTCCGCGCTCGCGATAGCCGACCCATGGCAGGCCCTCGCAAGGACTCTCGGCGACCCCCCGAGCGAGCGTCGTCTCCGGAGAGCCTGCCGGTGCGGCCGGATCAAGCACCCCTTGCCAGACTTGGCGACCCGCCTGCGATCGCTGAGACCCCTCTTGACCCGTGGGTCGTGCCTCCCGATACTGGCCCTCGTCGAAAACGTGGCCGTGACCCGGGCCGGAGGACTGGGAGCATGGCCCAACCGCTCATTGACTTCGTGGAGCAGTTTTGTGTGTTTCAACGCAAACAGCGCGGCAGGTCGGAAGGAGGCGTCAACACCTACCGATGGAACTTGAACCAGTATCTGGGGTTTGTCCGGGGCCACCGCGGCCGGCCGGCCTGCTTAGGCGATCTGGAGGCGGCGACAATTCAAGACTGGATGGATAGTATGGCGGCGGCGGATCTGGCCCTCAGCACCATGCGGGTCCGGCAATCCACACTTTCGAGTTTCTGTGCCTGGCTGGTCAAGCGCGGGCATCTCGACACCAACCCCGTCGCGCGCCTGGATCGGCCGCCTCATCGGCGCGAGGCCCCGCATCAAGTGCCTGGGTCGGCGATCATGGATGCCCTGATTAAGGCCGCCCTACAACGATCGCGCCCCCGCGACGTCGCGATCTTCCTCACGTTGCGTTTTTCCGGTATGCGACGAGAATCGGTGGCCACGCTGCGAGTCCGCAATCTGGACCGGGGATGGGGTCTCCGCAACGTTCCCGTCAAGGGTGGCAAAACCCGCGATATTCCCCTGCCCGCAGCCGTGATGCAGCACCTCGATCGCTATGTGTCGCAGTATTTACCCACCGAGATAGACGAGGTCACCCGTGACACGCCGCTGTTCTGGTCCACCTTCGGGCGGCGGCATGAGGGCCTCGTGCGGCGACCGATGCTAGGTAAGAATATCTGGCGTCTGTGCAAGACCTACGGTCGGCTGATCGGTTATCCCATGCTGAAGCCGCACGACCTGCGGCATGGCGTGGCGATGGAGGTCTACGAGCAGCACCACGATCTCGAGCAGGTCCGCGGCCTGCTCGGGCACACGCGCCTGGAGACGACGCAGCTCTACGCGCAGATCCGCCCGACCGCCCTCAAACACGCCGTGGATTTCTACGAAGCTAAAGCGCTCGACGTGTTGACCAACTAGGGAGGAAAACCGGAGGCCGATGACCGCGTGTTTGAATCCCGTCGGCGACAGGACTCAAACACGAGGCCCTCAAACATCTATCAAAACAACTTGGTGGCCCCAACGGGGTTCGAACCCGTGTTTCAGCCTTGAGAGGGCCGTGTCCTAGACCACTAGACGATGGGGCCGGCCTTGCGACTACTGCTCGCGTCTGCTACGTCGTCCGTCTCGCGCTGCGGAAACGAAAAATGGCTGGGGGAGGAGGGCTCGAACCCCCATTACCAGGGCCAGAACCTGGCGTCCTACCATTAGACGATCCCCCAGCGCGACGGCCATTGTACGTGCGCGCCTTTCTAGGTGTCAATGGCACGGCGAACGGGGCGAACGCTAGAGAACGGCCTCCCTGAGCAAGCGGCTCGGCTTGAAGCGCGGCACCTTCTTGGCGGGAATGCGGATGGCCTTGCCCGTGCGCGGGTTGCGGCCGTTGCGCTCGGCGCGCCGGCTCACCATGAACGTCCCGAAGCCGCCGATGGTCACACGCCGGCCGCGCTTCAGTGAATCGTAGATGCCGATCATGAACGTCTCGAGCGCCTTCTCGGAGGACACCTTCGAGCCGCCGGAGGCTTTCGCCATGACGGCCACCAGGTCGGCCTTGGTCATGCCCTGATGTACCCGATGGCGCGGCGCGAAGTCAAGCGGCGCGCGCCGCGCGCGCTCAGGTGGTCAGGCGCTCGACAGCGGCGAGGAGGTCGGTGGGCTTGAACGGCTTCTCGAGCGCCTCCACACGCGTGGCCCGCAGGAACTCCCACGCGCGCGGGTTGGCGGTGTCGCCGGTGATGAAGAGAAACCGCCCGGCCAGCGCCGGCTGGGCCGCCACCGCGGCGCGGTAGAACTCCTCGCCGTCGCCGTCGGGCATGCGGATGTCGGACACGATGAGGTCGTAGCGGGCGGCGCGCACGCGTTCGAGGCCGACGCGCCCGCCGCCGGCCACATCCACCATCCAGCCGGTGCGCTTGAGCACGCCCACCACGAGCTCGACGATGTCGGGCTCGTCGTCCACCACGAGCGCGGCCCGGCCCTCCACGTAGCGGGGCAGGAGCACCGTGAACACGGTGCGCCCGGGACGGCTCTCCGCCAGGAGGTGGCCGCCGTGCTGCTCCACGATGCCGTAGGAGACGCTGAGCCCGAGCCCGGTCCCCTGCCCGACGGCCTTGGTGGTGATGAACGGGTCGAAGACGCGCGGGAGCACGTCAGGCGCGATGCCGGGCCCGTTGTCTTCGACCTCCATCCGCACCCACTCCGCGCCCTCCGCCGTGGCGGGCCCCATGCGGATGGCGATGCGATCGGGCGGGACGCCGGTCGCGTCGCCCGGCACCGCGCCCTCGCCGCGGCCGCTGAGGATGGCCTGCTCGGCGTTGAGCACGAGGTTCAAGATCACCTGCTGCAGCTGATGCGCGTCGCCATCGGCAGCGGGGAGATCCGGCGCATGCTCCACGTGCGCCTCGATACCCGACAGGCGCAGCTGGGCGGCGCGGAGAAAGAGCGTCTGCTCGACGATCTCGGGCAGCGACACCGCCCCCAGCGCCGTCGAACGCTGGCGGGAGAAGAGCAGCAGGCCCTGGACGATCTTGACCATCCGGTCCCCTTGAGCCACGATGAGCTCGATCGGCCGGCGCACCTCGGGGGGCGGGTTCTTCGTGAGCATGAGCTGGCCGTGCCCGATCACCACCGAGAGCGGATTGTTGAGCTCGTGGGCGACGCCGGAGACGAGCTGGCCCACCGCCGAGAGCTTGGCCGCCTGCACCAGCTGGGCCTGCGTGTCCTGCAGCGCGCGCAGACGTTCGCGTGGCTCCTCGTAGAGGCGGGCATTGTCCAGGGCCAGCGCCGCCTGATCCGCGAACGCCTCCACCAGCGCGACGTCGGCGGGCGTGAAGACCCGGCCCGTGCGATCGCCCACCGTCAGCGCGCCGATGATTTCGCCGCGCAGGCGCAGCGGCACGCCGAGCACGGCGCGGGAGTCGCTCTTGGCGCTGTACTGGCGGAGGCCCTCGGCGGCGAAGTCCGTCACCCAGACGGGCCTGCCTTCTTCGACAGCGCGCCCGGCGATGCCCGCGCCGGGCGGCAAGGTGTGCCGCGCACCGACGAAGTCGGGGCCCGCCCCCGCCCAGGCGACCGCGCGGAGCGAGCCATCCGGCTCGCGCAGGCGCAGACGTGAGAAGCCGGCGCCGATGAGCGGCCCCACGCCCTCCATGATGTGACGCCCCACCGCGGCGACGTCGAGCGTCTCGGTGAGGCTGCGGGCGACACGCGCCAGCTCCTCCGCCTCGGGCCGGCGCCGGGCGCCCTCCACGTAGAGCCGCGCATTGTCGAGGCTCAGCGCGGCCTGGTCGGCCACCGCCTGGGGGATGCGTACGTCGGCGTCGCTGAAGACGCGGCCCTCCACGTCGCCACGGAGAGCGCGCCGATCACGGCGCCGCGCGCCACGAGCGGCACGGACACGACCGAGCGATAGGTCGCCTGCTCGATGCGCGCGCGCACCTCGGGCGTGAAAATGAACCGATTGTCCTCGAGCAGGTTCGGCGTGACGACGGGGCGGCGCTGCTGTGCGGCGAGGCTGGCCACGCCGATGCCGCGCGGGAACACGACGCCCTGTCCCGGCGTGGGGCCGGCATCTCCCGAGATGGCCATGGCCACCATGTCGCCGGAAGCCGGCTCGAGACGGTAGAGGCCGGAGGTGTGGGTCCCGATCAGGGCACGGACGCAATCGGCGATCTCCTGCGCCATCGTCACCGGCTCGAGCGTCTGCGCGAGCACGCGGCCCAGCCCCGCCAGCGACTCCGCCTCGCGCCGGCGCGCCTGCGCCTCGGCAAACAGGCGGGTGTTCCGCACCGCCAGGGCGGCCTGCGAGGCGAAGGAGATGAGGAGGGCGCGGCCGTCCTCGCCGAGCCCCTCGCCGCGCCGCAGGTTGAGCGTGAGCACGCCCAGCAGAGTCTCGCCGGAAACGACCGGTGCGCCCGCGAAGGCGAGAAGGTCCTGAGCGCGGGCCCAGCGCACGGAGGCGATCCGCTCGTCGGTCGACGCGTCGTCGACGAAGAGCGGTGCGCGGTTCCGGGCGATCCAGCCGGTGCCGCCCTGGTCGTAGCCCAGCTCCATGGGCATGTCGGACGTGCCGACGGCCGGATCCACCGTCCACGCGCGCCGGACGAGCCGCCGGGCGCCGTCATCGGCATCCCACAGCACCGCCGCGCTAGCGCCGGTGAGCCGGGCGAGCACTTCTGTGATGTGCCGGAGCAGCGGGGCCAGGTCCAGCTCCTGGATGAGCGCGGCGTTCACCTCGGTCAGGGCGGAGAAGCGCCGCTCGCGCGCGGCCAGCCCGGCCAGCGCGCGCTCGCGCTCGCGAATGGCGGCCGCGAACTGCCGGCCGATCAGCCAGGCCACCGCCAGGGCCAGCGCGGTGACGATGCCCAGACTGAGGAGATTGGCGCGGAAGCGCGCGCCGGCGGGACCGTAGGCGGTGGCGGTCGGCGTTGCCGCCACCACGAGCCAGGGCGCCCGCGTGAGGCCCGTCGCGCCGGCGAGGTAGCCCACGCTCGTCTCCGAGGTCCATTCGCCCACGCCATCGCGCGGCCGGATCAGGTCGGCCGTGTCGCGCGCCGCCCCCAGCATGCGACCCACCAGCGGCCCCGACGGGCTCGTGCTCGCCAGCACCTCGCGGTCCGCGGTGATCACGCTGAGGGTGATGCCCTCGTGGGTGGCGGTGACGTCGAGGAACGTGGACAGCTTGTCGAGGTCGATCTCGGCCACCACCGCGCCGGTGGCCTGGCCTCGCAGGCCGGTCGCGGGCACCACGATGGTGGCGGTACGCGGGGCGCCGAGGGCGCCCGGACCGGGCCCGTCCACGTGGGGCTCCAAGGTCTTCATGGCCATCTGGAAGGCCGCCGCGGAGGCCACCGAGAGCGGCGCGCGCGGCTCCGTGGTGCCGCTCGACACCAGCACGCGGCCCTCGGCATCCACGACGAGAAAGCCGGCGACGAACGGCTGGGTCGCCTGCGCCTGCTCGAAGAGCTCGACGAGGTTCGACGGCTCGAGCCGCTCCAGGACCCGCACGCTCACGAGGGTTTGCAGGCTCACGATGCGGCCGGACAGGAGCGCGTCGATCTGATGGGCGGAGCCCCTCGCCACCGCGAGGAGCGCCTCTTGGGACTGCGCCCGCGCCGCGCGCAGGTCGAGCCAGAAGCTCCAGACGGCGCCCGCCGCGAGGATGGCGAGGACGCCGACGACGAGGGTGATGAGTTTCGCGCGGATCGTCCAGCGCATGGCCGCGGCCGACGGGCCGCCAGGACCGAGTATAGTCCACCTTGACGTATAATCCGTGCATGCCGCGGGCGTCGTTCGACGTATCGTTCTTCGTGCTCGCCGGACTCGCCCTCGTCACCGCCGGCCTCGCCTACATGAAGGATCCGGGGCTACCCGCGATCGGTGCCCGCAATGGGCTGTCGCTGCTCTGGTTCGTGATCCCGCGCCTCGTGCCCGCGCTGATCCTCGCCGGCATGCTCCAGGTGCTGATCCCCCAGGAGACGGTGGCGCGCTACTTCGGCCGCCAGGCCGGCCTCCCCGCGCTCGCCCTCGCCAGCCTCGCCGGCGTGATCACGCCGGGCGGTCCGATGGTGAGCGTGCCGCTCCTGGTCGTGCTGGCCAACTCGGGCATGGCGCTCGGTCCGCTCGTCGCCTACATGACGTCGTGGTCGCTGTTCGGCGTACAGCGCATCATCGCCTGGGAGGCGCCGCTCATGGGCTGGCACTTCGTGGCGGTGCGGGTGGTGTCGAGCCTCGCCTTTCCCCTGCTCGCCGGCTGGCTGGTGACGCTCTACTACAACGAGTAGGCACCGCGTGCCCTTCGCCGACCTCCGCGAGTTCGTCGCCCACCTCGAGAAGATCGGGCAGCTCCGACGCGTGAGCGCGCCCGTCTCGCGCGATCTCGAGATCACCGAGATCACCGACCGCGTCTCCAAGGGCCCCGACGCGGGCAACGTCGCCCTCCTCTTCGAGAACGTCGAGGGCTTCTCGATGCCCGTCCTCATCAATGCCTTCGGCTCGCCCGCGCGCATGGCAGCGGCCCTGGGCGTCGAGCGGCTGGACGATCTCTCCGCACGCGTGGCCAAGCTGCTCGACCTCCGCATGCCGGGCTCGCTCCTCGACAAGCTGCGCCGGCTGGGCGATCTCTTCGAGCTTGCCAAGGCCGGCCCCAAGCGGGTGCGCTCGGCGCCCTGCCAGGAGGTCGTGGAGACGGCCGCCCCCAGCCTGGCCGCGCTGCCCGTCCTGCGTTGCTGGCCGTCCGACGGCGGCCGCTACATCACGCTGCCGATGGTCTTCACACGCGACCCCGTCACACGCGCGCGCAACGTGGGGATGTATCGGCTGCAGGTCTACGACGACCGCACGCTCGGCATGCACTGGCAGATCCACAAGGGCTCGGCCGAGCATGAGCGCGTGGCGGCGGAGCGGGGCGGGCAGCGCATGGAGGTCGCCATCGCGCTGGGCGGCGACCCCGTTGCCATCTACTCCGGCTCGGCGCCCCTGCCGCCCGGCGTGGACGAGATGGTGTTCTCCGGCTGGCTGCGCGGCTCGGGCGTGCCCATGGTCGCCTGCAAGACGGTGGATCTGGAGGTGCCCGCCGAGGCCGAGATCGTGCTCGAGGGCTGGGTGGATCCGGCCGAGCGGCGGGTCGAGGGCCCATTCGGCGACCACACGGGCTACTACTCGCTGGCGCGCGACTATCCGGTGTTCCATCTGCAGGCCCTGACCCGGCGCAAGAATCCCATCTATCCCACCACCATCGTCGGGCGGCCGCCGCAGGAAGACTACTGGCTCGGCAAGGCAACGGAGCGCATCTTCCTGCCCATTATCCGCCTGTTGCTTCCAGAGGTGATCGACATGAACATGCCCGCCGAGGGCGTGTTCCACAATCTGGTGATCGTGGCGATCCGGAAGCGCTATCCGGGACAGGCGCGCAAGGTCATGTACGCCCTCTGGGGGCTCGGGCTCATGATGCTCGCCAAGAACATCCTGATCGTCTCCGAGCACGTGGACGTGCAGAACCTCTCGGAGGTCGCCTGGCGGGCCACCGGCAACGTCGATCCCAAGCGCGACCTCGTCCTCGTGGACGGACCCATGGACGATCTGGACCACGCCGCGCTCCGCCACCGCTTCGGCGGCAAGCTCGGCATCGACGCCACCGAGAAGACGGAGGCGGACGGGATCGGGCAGCCCTGGCCCGAGGAGATCACCATGAGCCCCGAGGTCCGCGAGCGCGTGACCCGGCGCTGGGCGGAGTACGGCCTCTCGTGAGAGACGCGTGAGCGCGGTCCGCCACTTTCTCGACGCGATCAAGTTCGAGCACACCGTCTTTGCCCTGCCCTTCGCCTACGTCGCGATGGTGCTGGCCGCCGACGGCTGGCCGGGCTGGCGCGTGCTCATCTGGGTGACCCTGGCCATGGTGGGCGCACGCACGCTGGCCATGTCGGTGAATCGCCTCGCCGACCGCTGGATCGACGCCAGGAACCCGCGCACGCGCGGCCGTCACCTGCCCGTGGGCCTGCTGAGCCCCACGCAGGTCGGCGTCGCGGCCGTCGCCGCCACCGTGCTCCTGCTCGTCTCCGCGGCTATGCTGAACCCGCTCTGTCTCGCGCTGGCGCCGCTGGCCGTGCTGTTCCTCATCGGCTACTCCTACACCAAGCGCTTCACGTGGCTCTCGCACTGGATCCTCGGCTTCACCGACGGCATCGCCGCCGCCGGCGGCTGGATCGCCGTGCGCGGGCAATTCGACCCACCGGTGTTCATCCTCTGGTTCGCCCTCACCGTCTGGATCGGCGGCTTCGACCTCATCTACGCGTGCCAGGACGTGGAGTTCGACCGCGCGGAGGGGCTCCACTCCGTTCCCGCGCGGTTCGGCGTCGCGGCGGCGCTGCGCATCGCCCAGGCCTGCCATGTGCTGACGGTGGCGGCCTTGGTCCTCCTGGGCTGGACGCTCGGCCTGGGCGTCCTCTACTGGGCGGGGGTGGCGGTGGTGGCGGGGCTGCTCGTCTACGAGCACTCCCTCGTCTCGCCGGGGATCTCTCGCGGCTCGACATGGCCTTCTTCAACGTCAACGGCTACATCGCGGTGATCCTGCTCGCCGCCGTGCTCGCGGGACGCTGGGCATGAGCCCTCGCGACGTCGGTGTGGGGCCGGACAAGGCCCGCTTCGTGAGCGAGATGTTCTCCCGCATCGCCGGCCGCTACGACCTGATGAACGGCCTCATGACGCTCGGCATGCACCACGCGTGGCGCCGCGTCGCCGTGCGCCAGACCATCGCCTGCCCCGACGGGCCCGCGCTCGACCTGGCCACGGGCACCGGCGACCTGGCGCTCGAGCTGCGCGAGCTGCACCCGCATCGCGACATCGTCGCCGCGGACTTCTCGCTCGGGATGCTGCGCGAGGCCGGCATCAAGGTGCGGGAAGTGGGCGCGGCCGAGCGCGTGCGCCTGGTCGCCGCCGACGCGCTCGAGCTGCCGTTCGCGGAGCGCACCTTCGCCTGCGTGACCTCGGCGTTCCTGCTCCGCAACCTCGCCGATCTGCGTCGCGGGCTGGCGGAGATGAAGCGGGTCACGCGGCCGGGCGGGCGCGTCGTCGCCCTCGAGATCACGCAGGCAACGCTGCCCGGGTTCCGCCACCTCTTCCGCCTGTACTTCCACCACCTCGTGCCGCGCATCGGCGGCCTCGTCGCGGGCGACCGCGAGGCGTATACGTATTTGCCGCAGTCGGTGGATCGCTTCCTCACGCCCGGGGAGCTGGCCACGCTCATGGGCGAGGTGGGCCTGCGTGCGGTGAAGGTGCAGCGCTTGGGGCTCGGCACGGTATCGATTCACACCGGCGTGGCCTAGACATACGGAGGCCCCGGAGACGACTCCGGGGCCTGATCTCACAACCGGCCGCGCGGCCGGATCACCACTCGGGGCTGGAGTACTCGTCGTAGACGCGGCGGACCACGCGGATCTGGCTCGGCCGGCCGTCCTTCAGCTCCATCGTGACGATGTCGCCGGCATTGATGGTGCCGAGGTCCTGGCTCTGGCCCTCGTCGGTCACCACGAGCGTCCCCTCGCAGGAGAGATCGCTGCACATCTCGGCGTCGCTCTTCACGCGAATCTGACCGGTGGCCTGGTCCACGGCCACCACGGTGAGACGATTCTTCTGGAGCGCCTCGGTGAAGCTCTGGGTCATGGGGGCCTCCTTTCCGCTGCTCACGGTTATACCACGGTCCAGCGCATGCCGTCATGCTAGTATTTTCTTGAATTCATGGGGATTTCCGTGCGCGCCGCCGTCCTAGCCCCGTGATCGATCTCGGCCAGTTCCCGCGAGAGCGCACCTGGCTCCTGCCCGCGCTCCATGCCGTCCAGCACGCGGAGCGCTGGATCTCGGCCGAGGCCCTTGCCGCGGTGGGCGCCCATCTGCGCGTCCCGCTGAGCGAGGTGTACGGCGTCGCCACGCACTATCCTGAGCTCCGTCTGGCCGCGCCCGGCCGCCGCGTGGCCCGTGTCTGCGTGGGGGTGTCCTGCCGCGTACAGGGGTCGCTGGACTTGCTGGCCGGCCTGGAGCGGCGCCTCGGCGTGCAGGCGGACGGCACCACCGCCGATGGCGAGTGGACGCTCGAGCGGCTCGACTGCGCCTTCAACTGCTCGATGGCGCCGCTGGCCGAGGTCGACGGCCTGCACCTCGGCCGCCTTGCCCCGGACGACGTCGATCGCGTGCTGGGCTCTCCCGCCCCCGTGGAGCGGCCGGCCGAATCACGCGAAGAGTACGAGACACGGCCCCCCGTCCTCGCGTTTCCGTCGCCGCCCCCGTCGCCCCTGCCTGCCGGCGATTCGGGCCCCGCCATCGGCCAGGCCGCCGATCCCGCGCGCTGGTTTGCCGCGCTCGTGCGCGCCGCGCGCGCGCTGGCGAGCCCGGGCGAGATTCGCCTGGCGGTGGGCCTGGGCAGCTGCGGCCTCTCGGTCGGCGCCGCGGCCACGCTGGCCGCGCTCGCCGCGGAGGTGGGGCGCCGCGGTCTGCGCGCGCGCGTGGTCGCCGCGGGGTGCCCGGGCCTGTGCTGGGCCGCGCCCACCGTCACAGTGCTCCGGCCCGGCGCCGCGCCGGAGACGGCGGCGCGGGTCGGCCCCGGCGACGTCGGCGCGCTCCTGGACGCGGTCGAGGCGGCGGGCCGTGTAGAGCCGGCCGACGTCACCGCCTTCCTCACCGGCCAGCGCCGCGTGCTCACCGAGCGCTGCGGCCTCGTGGACCCGGGCGATATCGGGGACGCGATCCATCGGGACGCCTACGCGGCCTTCGCCGCCGCGCTCGCCGTGGGGAATCCCGAGGCCGTCATCGAGACGGTCAAGGCCGCGGCGCTGCAAGGCCGAGGCGGCGCCTACTTTCCCGCCGCGGTGAAGTGGGAGGGCGCGCGCCGCGCCACCGGCCAGCCCAAGTACCTCATCGTCAACGGCGAGGAGGGCGAGCCCGGCATCTTCAAGGATCGGCACCTCGTCGAGGGCGACCCTCACCGTCTCCTCGAAGGGGCCCTGCTGGCCGCGTACGCGGCGGGGGCGAGCCACATCTACCTCTACGTGCACGGCGAGGCGAACCTGGCCGCACGGCGCCTCGAGCGCGCCCTCGAGGGCGCGCGGCGCTGGGGGCTGGTGAGCCGCCACGTGCTGGGCAGCGACTTCTCCGTCGAGGCGGAGATACGCCGCGGCGCCGGGGGCTTCGTGCTGGGCGAGGAGACCGCGCTGATGGAATCGCTCGAGGGCCGGCGCGCGATGCCACGGGCCAAGCCGCCCTTCCCGGTGGAAGCCGGGCTGTGGGGCCGGCCGACCCTGATCAACAATGTCGAGACCCTCTTCGCGGTGCCGCTCATCGTGGGGCGCGGCGCCGCGTGGTGGAAGAGCCTCGGCCGCGGGCACGGCATGAAGTGCTTCGGGATCTCCGGGCATGTGCGCCGGCCCGGGCTCGTCGAGCTGCCCATGGGCGGCACGCTCCGCGATCTCGTCGAGGGCCTGGGCGGCGGGGTGGCCGCCGGCCATCGGATACAAGCGGTGCTGGTCGGCGGCCCCTCGGGGAGCCTCATCCCGCCCCGGCTCCTCGACGAGCCGATGGTGCCGGGCGGCGCGGTGAGCCCCGGCACGGGGGGCGTCGCCGTGCTCGACGAGCGCGCGTCCATTCGTGACGTGGTCCGGACCCTGCTCGACTTCAACACCCGTGAATCCTGCGGCAAGTGCACCCCCTGCCGGGAAGGCACCGCGCGGATGCGCGACATGCTGGACCGTCCGGGGGCACCCGGCGGCGAGGCCGCCCTCCCGGTGGCCGAGCTCGCCGAGGTGGTGCGTCTGGCATCCCTCTGCGGACTCGGTCAGGCGGCCCCGCTGTCCCTGCTCTCCGCCCTCAAGGAGTTCCACGGGGCATTCGCCGATCTCCGCTGAACGTGTATCATATCCGCGCAGTTCGGGATCGCGAATGGCCATCACACTCCGCATAGACGGCTCGGACATCGAGGTCCCACCGGGCGCCACGGTGCTGGACGCCGTGAACCGCCTCGGCCTGCCCCTGCCGCAGCTCTGCAAGGATCCTGACCGCTCCCCACTGGGCGCCTGCCGCACCTGTCTGGTCCATGTGGAAGGGCAGCGCGGCTTCCCCGCCGCCTGCCACCTGCCCGCCCGGGACGGCATGGTGGTCGAGACCCGGCACGAGAGCGCCGCGCGCCTGCGCCGGGCCGTGCTCGATCTCACCCTGTCCATGCTGAGCCCGTCGGAGGAGCGCGACGGATTCGGCCAGGTGGGCGCCGCGGCCGGCCGGCATGCTCTCGCCCGCCCCACCTGGACGCCGCAGCATCGCTTCGCCGTGGATGCGTCGAAGTCCTTCTTCGTCCTCGACCGCGAGGCCTGCATCCTCTGCGGCCGATGCACGACCGCGTGCGCCGACGTGCAGCACATCGGCGCCATCTCCATGGTCGGGCGGGGCCACGACGCGCGCGTGGGCGTGATGGGCGACGGGTTGATGTCCGCCTCGATCTGTACCTCCTGCGGCCAGTGTGTGGCCACCTGTCCCACCGGCGCCCTGCGCCCCAAGGAGGCGCCGGCGCCCATCCTTCGGCAGGTCGAGACGATATGCCCCTATTGCGGCGTCGGCTGCGGGATCACGCTCGGGGTGCGCGAGGACGGGCGCCTGGTCGGGATGGCCGACGATGCCCCGGCCAATCCCTCGAGCCGCGGAATGCTCTGCGTGAAGGGCCGCTTCGGCACCGGCTTCGTGCACGCGGCGGACCGGGTGATCACGCCCATGGTCAAGCGAGACGGGGCATGGCAGGAGGCCACGTGGGATGAGGCGCTGGATACCGCCGCCGATGGCCTGGCCCGCAACGTCGGCCGCTTCGGGGCGCTCGCCTCCGCGAAGGCGACCAACGAGGACGGGTACGTCGTGCAGAAGCTGGTGCGCCACGTGATGGGCACCAACAACGTGGACCACTGCACCCGCCTCTGCCACTCGCCCTCGGTGGAGGCCATGCTCGTGTCGATGGGGTCGGGCGCCACGTCCAACTCGTACGAGGACTACGAGGAGGCCGGCTGCCTCATGGTGGTGGGCGCGGACGCCTCCGCCAACCATCCCGTGATCGCGGTGCGCTTTCGCCGGGCCGTGGCCCGCGGCGCCCGCCTCATCGTGATCAACCCCAAGCGCGTGGAGCTCTGCGACCAGGCCGATCTCTGGATCCAGGAGCGGCCGGGCACCGACGTGGCGCTCTTCAATGCCATGGCCCGGGTGCTGCTCGACGAGGGGCTGGCTGACCTGGACTGGATCCGTGCGCGCACCGAGGGCTTCGACGAGTGGGCGGCGGCGCTGGAGCCTTACACGCTCGCGCACGCCGAGGCGGTCACCGGCGTGCCGGCGGGCGACATCGCCCAGGCCGCGCGGTGGTACGCGCGCCCGCCGTTCGCCGGCTCCTGCCTGATCTGGGGCATGGGGATCACCCAGCACATCAACGGGACGGCCAACGCGCACGCGCTCCTGAACCTCTCCCTCGCCGCCGGACAGATGGGATTCCCCGCCTCCGGCATCTCGCCGCTACGGGGCCAGAACAATGTCCAGGGCTGCGGCGACGCCGGCTGCATCCCCACCAATCTGCCCGGCTATGCGGATTACTCGGCGGCGAGCCTCAACCGCTTCGCGCGCGCCTGGGGTCGCCGCCCGCCGGCCGCCCCCGGCCTGGTGGTCACCGAGATGGTCGAGGGCTGTCTTGATGGACGCATCCGCGCGATGTACGTCGTCGGCGAGAATCCGCTCCTCTCGGAGCCGGACCTTCACCACGCCGAGAAGGCGCTGGGCCAGCTCGACTGCCTGGTCGTGCAGGACCTCTTCCTGCACGAAACGGCGGAGCGCGCCCACGTCTTCCTCCCCGCCGCCGCCTTCGCCGAGAAGGACGGCACCTTCACGAACTCGGAGCGCCGGGTGCAGCGCGTTCGGCGTGTGCTGCCGCCGCCCGGCCAGGCACGGCCCGACTGGTGGATCTCGGCCGAGCTCGCCCGTCGCGTCGCCCGCCGGTTGGGGCTGCCCAGCACGGGCTTTGACTGGGACGACCCGAGCCAGATCTGGACCGAGCTAGCGGGCCTATGGCCGGCCGCGGCCGGGATCTCGTACGCGCGGCTCGAGTCGGGAGGTCTGCAGTGGCCGTGCCCCACGCCCGAGCACCCCGGCACACGCTTCCTCTACGCTGATTCCTTCCCGCGCGGCCGTGCCCAGTTCGTGCCCGTCGCCCAGACCGCGACCGCCGACGAGCTTCCCGACCCCGACTATCCCCTCACGCTCAGCACCGGCCGTCTCCTCTATCACTGGCACGGCGGCACCATGACCCGACGCGTCCAGGGACTGCTCGAGCTGGCCCCCCGGCTCGAAATCGCCGTCAATCCCGTCGACGCCCGCCGCCTGGGCGTCGAGACGGGCGCCCGCCTGCGCATGCGCTCACGCCGTGGCGACCTCGAAGGCCACGCCCTCGTCACCGAGGCGGTGCGGCCGGGCGCGGTCTTCGTGCCGTTCGTGAAGCTGGAGGCCAGCGCCGCCAACTTTCTGACGAACTCCGCCCACGACCCTTCCGCGAAGATTCCCGAATACAAGGTCTGCGCGGTCCGCCTCGACCCGGCCTAGCCCGCTAGAGCCTCGCGCTCTTTCGCCAGTCTCGGATCTGGCCGGCGTGCTCTCGGTAGTGCTGCGAGGTGGTGCCCTCGAAGATCGCGCGCGCCGGCTGGTCGGGGGCGAAGTGCTGCTCGGGAAGAGCGGCGGCCGCATCCATCAGGTCCCGATGTGTGGCGGCGACCTCCGCCAGGATCTCGCCGCGCCGGGCGCCCTTCCGTGCCGTCACGAAGCGCGCGTTCCAGCCGTCGGCGTCGTCGTACTCGCCGGAGGGGTAGGGCTCTTCGCCGCGTCCGACGCGTCGCAGCGCCGGCGTCATCTCGCGATCCCAGCCGGCGATGTGAATCAGGATCTCCCGGGCGCCCCACACCCCCAGGAACACGCGCTCGACCTCGGCGTCGCCGAGCCCGGCCACCGCCTCATTGAGCTCCCCGTAGGCCTGCTCCGCGTCGTCCAGCAGCTTTTGCTTGTCGGCCATGATGTCCCTCCCGTGGCTCTGCCCGAGCCGGCGATTTACGGGTTAGACACCGCGGGGGCGGGCGTGTGAAATCACCCCTCACCCTGCCCTCTCTCGTCAGGGGAGAGGGTTGGGGTGAGGGGACAGGGATTCAGCGAGGAAGGGATCGAGGGCCGCGGCGAACGCCTGGGGAGCGTCCAGCACCAGGTGGTGATAGGCGCCGGCGATCTCGACCAAGCGCACCCGCGGCACCCGCTTGACGATGTCCTGCGCCATGGGCACCGGCAGGATGGGCGAGTGCTCGCCTCGCACCACCAGGGTGGGCGCGGTGATCCGTTCGAGCAGAGGCCAGGCATCCGTGGGCTGTCGCTCGCCGCTGGTGGCGGGGTCGAAGCGATAGAGGAAGCGGCCATCCCGCTGGGTGATGCCCTCGCGGCCCAGATGGGCGAGCAGGGCGGGGTCGGCCGTCGTGTCGCGGGGCAACAGCCGGAAGCTCGCCAGGGCGGACTCGAAGGTCTCGTGGCGGCGAGGTCCGCGATGCCCTCGGTGATGCATGGCATTGAGGCGCTCCGGCGGCAGCGAGGGGCGGCTGTCGATGATCACCAGCGCGGAGACACGCCCCGGATGCCAGCCGGAGAACGCCATGGAGTTGTGGCCACCCATGGAGTGGCCGGCCAGGGCCATGCGCGACCAGCCCATGGCCTCCATCACGCCGAGCAGGTCAGCGGCGAAGTGCTCCGTCGCGTACTCCTGCGTCGGCGACCAGTGGCTCTCGCCGTGCCCGCGCTGGTCGAGCGACAGGATGTGGTAGCGACCTACAAAACTGGGCACCACCGCGTCGAACCAGTGAGCGTGCGCGGAGCCGCCGTGAAGGAAGCAGAGCGCGGGGCGGCCGGGCGCCGGCCACTCGAGCGCGCTCAGTCTGAGTCCGTTGACCATGAAGGTTCTGCGCACCGCCGCGGCACAGCCGAATCCAGGGATAGTGGTCATGCTCGGCATTCTATACCGCCAGGCCGGGCGACCTTCCTGTCCAGCGCCGGACGCGTTTCGTCAGCCGAGAGTCAGCGGGGCACCACCGAGGGGCCTTCCTCGTTTCATCGGCAGGACGTCATATCGCGAACTTGGTCGCGGCCGACTCGCTGGCAAGAGAGTTGCTCTCTCGTCGAGCGGGAGGATCATCCGTGACCGACTGGTGCGCACGAGTGAAGAATTTCTTTCGGACTGAGCGCGGCGACGATTTACCTTCGTCATCGTCCATGATGCTCGACCCTTCGCCCGAGAGGCCACGACGGCGGCTGCTGGTCGTCAGCGCGGTGGCTCTCGCGGCGTTCTCGCTCGCCGCGCTCACCGGCTACGTCCTCCTTGCCCAGCCCGGCCGGCTGCTCGCCAGCCAGGGGGCGCCCGCGCGGCCCGTCACCGTCGAGGGACGGGTCGTGGATCCTTCCGGCAAGCCGCTGCGGCACGCCTCGGTGCACGTGGGCGAGTTGATCGCGCAGACCGACGCCGAGGGCCGGTTCTCGATCGGCCCCCTCGGGCAGGAGCGGGCGGCACTGGTGAAGCTCCCGGGCTATGAACGGCACCGGCTGGCCCTGGACGGCGCCGATGTCACGGTCACCCTCAAGCCCCATGCGGTGAAGGCCGCGTACCTGACCTACTACGGGATCGCCGACAAGGGGATCCGGGAGCGGGTGTTCGATCTCCTCGACCGCACCGAGCTGAACGCGGTGGTGATCGACGTCAAGGGCGACCGCGGGCTCATCCCCTACCGAACCCAGGTGCCCGCCGCGCTTGAGGCGGGGGCGCTCGGGCCGGTGATCATGAAGGACTTCGACAAGATCATGGCCGATCTCAAGAGCCGCAACGTCTACCTGATCGCGCGGATCGTCGCCTTCAAGGAGAACGTGCTCGCCACCGCTCGGCCCGAGCTGGCCGTGATCGACACGCGCACCGGCAAGCCGTGGATCGACAACGAGAAGCTCGCCTGGGTGGACCCGACCCGCGAGGAGGTGTGGGACTACCTCATCGCGGTGGCCAAGGAAGCGGCCGCCAAGGGCTTCGACGAGATCCAGTTCGACTACGTGCGCTTCCCGACCGACGGCAAGCTGTCCGCCGCCAAGTACTCGAAGCCGATCACCCCGCAGGTGCGGATCGAGACCATCGCGGCGTTTCTCGCCAAGGCGCGCAAGGAGCTGGGGCCGACGGGCGTCTTCCTCGCCGCCGACATCTTCGGCTACACCGCCTTCAACGACAACGACACCGACATCGGGCAACGCATCGAGGATCTCGCCCCCCATGTCGACTATCTGAGCCCCATGGTCTACCCCTCGGGCTATCACCTGGGGATCCCCGGTTACCGTAACCCGGTGCACCACTCCTACGAGATCGTCCGGGAGAGCATCCGACTCACACGGAAGCGCACCGAGGGCCTCCCCGTCCAGATCCGCCCCTGGCTTCAGGACTTCAAGGACTACGCCTTCGACAAGCGGATCTTCGGGGTCTCCGAGATTCGCGCTCAGATCCGCGGCTCCGACGAAGGCGGCGGCGCCGGGTGGATGCTCTGGAACCCCCGCAACGACTACACGGCGGCGGCGCTGCGTCCCGGCGCCACGCTGGCGAGGAAGTCGCCCACGGCCGCCCAGCCTTGAGCCCCCGCGCCGTGCTGAGCCGCATGCGGGCGCTCCTCGCGCCTGCCCTCGCCGCCGGGCTCCTGGCCACGCCGCTCGCCGCGCAGACCTCTCGTCCCGCCGAGCTCGCGCCCAACGAGCTCGGGCGGGTGATGATCCTCGAGTACCACAAGATCGACCACCCCGAGGAGCGCTGGACGCGGACGCCCGCCAACTTCCGGCGCGACCTCCAGCGCCTGTGGGAGCGCGGCTACCGCCTCGTGAGCCTCGGCGATTTCCTCGACGGCCGCATCGCCCTGCCCAAGGGCACCACACCGGTGATCCTCACCCTCGACGACTCGTCCCCCGGTCAGTTCCGCTACATCGAGCGGAACGGCGGCTGGGAGATCGATCCCGACTGCGCGGTGGGCATCCTGGAGCAGTTCGAGCGCGAGCATCCGGAGTTCGGCCGCGCCGCGACGTTCTACGTGCTACCCGGGGCCAGCCCGCCCAACCGCCTGTTCAATCAGCCGGACCTGGTCGGGAAGAAGCTCGCCTATCTCAAGAGTCGCGGCTACGAGATCGGCAACCACACGCTCTGGCACGCCAACCTCGCCAAGTACGACGAGGCCACCGTGCGCAGGCAGCTCGCGGAGGCGCAGGAGTGGGTGCAGCGCCACCTCCCGGGCCATCGCTTCCGCTCGCTCGCCCTGCCTATGGGCTCGTACCCGAAGGAGCTCGCGTGGGCCATCTCGGGTGGAGTCAACGGTACGACCTATCGCCACGACGCCATCTTGATGGTGGCGGGCGGCGCCGCACTCTCGCCTCATGCCCGGGGCCTCGATCCACATCACCTGCCCCGCATCCAGGCCACCGAGGCGGAGCTGGGCTACTGGATCACCCACTTCGACCGGCGGCCCGACGAGCGCTACGTCAGCGACGGCGACCCCGCGACCATCACGGTGCTGGGCGGCAAGGCGGCGCAGGTCCGGCTCCCGGGAGGCGCGCGCCGTGTCGAGCGCCGATGAGGGGGGCCGCGCTCAGTAGATGAGGTACGACGCGCGGCGCTGGAGAAAGCTGGCCCGGTCGGCGTCGGCCCAGCTCCAGATGCGCGTCAGCGTCTCCTTCCGCAGGAGAGCCCAGATGGTCGACCGGTTCACCAGCAAGTTCTGGATGGCCGCCGGCCGGAAGTTCGCCGGGTAGCGGTCCAGCAGCACCCGGGCGATCGCGAGCCCCATCGGCGTGGTCTGGAGGAACTCGCGGTCCGTCACGACGAGGCGCACCCCGCCCAGCGGCTCGCCCTTGAACACGCTCGCGGTGGGCGTGAAGCGGATGGGCTCGAAGCGAATCCCCGGCAGCGCCAGCGCGTTGAGCGCCTCCGCGAGGCCGGCGGGGTCGCCGATCCACGGCGCGCCGATCACCTCGAAGGGCATGTCGGTGCCGCGGCCCACGGACAGATTGGTCGCCTCGAGCAGGCCAACGCCGGCGTAGAGCAGCGCCTGCAGCGGGGACCGGATGTTGGGCGACGGGTTCACCCACGGCAACCCCGTCTCGTCGAACCAGCGCCGCCGATCCCAGCCCTCGAGGGGAATGACGGTCAGGGCGACATTGAGCCGGCGCTCGGCCACCACCATCCGGGCGAACTCGCCGATGGTCATGCCAGTCCGAACGGGAATGGCGTGGGGCGACGTGAACGACCGCAGGTCGGCGTCCATGAGCGGCCCCTCGACCATGCGCCCGGTGAGGGGGTTGGGACGATCGAGCACGACGACGGGGAATCCCCGTCGGACCCCCTCCTCGAGCACGTAGACCAGGGTGGTCAAGTAGGTGTAGTAGCGAACCCCCACGTCCTGGATGTCGAAGACGAGAGTGTCGATACCGGCCATCATCGACGCCGTCGGCCGGCGCTCGGACCCGTACAGACTCCAGATGGGCAGCCCCGTCGCGACGTCGCGCCCGTGCGGCACGTTGGCGTCGAGCTGGCCGGTGATGCCGTGCTCCGGCGAGAAGATGGCGCGCAGCCGCACGCCGGGCGCGGCGGCGAGGAGATCGACGGCCCGGCGGCCCTGCGCGTCCACGCCGGTCTGGTTGGTCACGAGCCCCACCGAGCGGCCCACCAGCGGCGCGAAGCCCTGGGCCACGAGCTGATCGAGCCCGGTGCGCGTGGCGCCGCTCCGCGCGCCCCCCGGGTCGGCCGCGGGGGCGAGGAGCTCCGGCAGCGCGGCGCCGGCGGGCGCGGGGCCGCTCGGGGCGAAGAAGGCCGCACCCACCACGCCGCTCACGCGGCGGCGGAGGTCGACCACATTGCCCTTGCCGTAGGGATGCACCCGATTCGTCAGGACGATGGCGTAGACGCGACTCGCCGGGTCGATCCAGAGGGAGGTGCCGGTGAAGCCGGTATGCCCTACCGAGCCCATCGGGAAGAAGGAGCCGAGCGCCCGCGAGTAAACGGAGGACATGTCCCACCCGAGCCCGCGCGTGGTCTCCCCGATCTGGTGCGGGACCAGCGTCGCCTTGACGCTGGATTCTCGCAGATAGCGTTTGCCATCGAGCTCGCCCCCCCGGACGAGCATCCGACAGAAGCGCGCGAGGTCGTCGGCGGTGGAGAAGAGGCCCGCGTGGCCGGCCACCCCGCCCAGCATGCGCGCGTTGCCGTCGTGCACGGTGCCGCGCAGCACGCCCGAGCCGAGTACCTCGGTGGGCGCGATCCGGGACTTCCAGTCCGCGGGAGGGTGGAAGGCGGTGTCCTTCATCCCCAGCGGCTCGTAGAAGCGCTTGCGCATGAACTGGTCCAGCGGCTCCCCGCTCACGCGGCGCACCAGCTCGCCGAGGAGGATGAAGCCCGTGTCGCTATAGTGGAACGTGCTCCCCGGCGTGTAGGCGAGGCCAGATCGGGCGAGCAGCCGCGCCGCCTCGGGAAAGCCGCGCGGGATCGCGGTGGGCGAGGGCAGATCGGGAAAGCCCGCGCTGTGCGTGAGCACCCGGCGCACCGTGATCTCGCGCTGGGCCGGTGCGCCGAACTCGTGGAGGTAGCGGCCCAGCGGCTCGTCCAAGCCGACCTTGCCCTGGTCGACGAGCGCCATCACCGCGGGGAGCGTCGCCACGACCTTGGTGAGGGAGGCGATGTCGTAGACGGTACCCGGCGTGAGCGGCTCGGCGCGCGGCACCACGGCGCGCATGCCCGATGCCCTGCGATAGACGACGCGATCGCCCTGACCGACGAGGATCATCGCCCCGGGCACCTCGCCGGCGGCGATGGTGTCCCGCGCGGCGTCCTCCAGGCCGCCGAGGTCGGGGACGGGCTGGGCGTGGGCGATCCCGGCCGGACGGGCCAGCCAGATACCCAGGAGGCCCACGAGCAGACCGATCAGCGCCGCCCCGAGCCGCATGCCTCCATCATACGTGCTAGGCTTCGCTGCGATGCAGCGCATCTTCGTCACCGGCGGCACCGGCTTCGTGGGCAAGTACGTCATCCGTGCCCTCCTCGCCCAGGGCTTCCTCGTCCGCACCCTCGTCCGCCACGGATCGGAGCGCGATCTCCAGGGCTTCGAGTCCATCGAGCGCGTGCCCGGCGACGCGCTGAAGCCGAACGACCTGCCCGCCTCCGTCGAGGGCTGCGCCGCGATGCTGCACCTCGTGGGCATCATCCGCGAACACCGGAGCCGCGGCGTCACCTTCGAGGCCCTGCACACGCGCGCCACCCAGAACATGCTGGCGGTGGCCCGGGTCGCCGGGGTGAAGCGCTTCGTGCACATGAGCGCCCTGGGGACGCGGCCGGACGCGCGCTCGCGCTATCATCGGACGAAGTGGGCCGCTGAGGAGGCGGTCCGGGGCAGCGGCCTCGACTGGACGATTTTCCGCCCCTCCGTCATCTTCGGCCGGGGCGACGAGCTCGTCACCATGCTCGCGGGCATGGTCCGGCGACTCCCCGTCGTGCCGGTGCTGGGCTCGGGACGCTACCGGCTACAGCCGATCGCGGTCGAGCAGGTGGCGGAGGGCTTCGCGCGCGCGGCGCGGAGCCCGCGCAGCGTGGGCAAGGTCTACGAGCTGGCCGGCCCCGCCGACTATCCGTTCGTCGAGATCCTCGACCGCATCGGCCGCGCGCTCGGACGGTCCCATGTCCGAAAAGTTCATGTCCCGCTCGGCCCGGTGCGCGTGGCGACCTCGCTGTTCCAGTCCCTTCCCTTCTTTCCCCTCACCCGCGATCAGCTCACCATGCTCCAGGAGGACAGCGTCACCGACCCCACCGCCTTTCACGCGGACCTCGGCATACGCCCCGAGCCCTTCGACGTGGGCCTCGCGCGGATGCTCGCGGACGACCGCGGGGCGGCGGGCTAGGCATGGCCGGCACACCCGGGGCGTTCGCACATCAGCACGGCGACCCGCGTACCCTCGCCGAGCGGATCGAAGCGCAGCTGCGCGCGCGCATCGCGGAAGCCGCGGAGATGGCGAGCCTCGATCTCCTCGTCGCGCTCCGCGCCAAGGCCGGCCGCCCCGCGCCGGTCGATGGCAACGAGCGGGATCGCGCTGAGCTGTCCAGCCTGGCCTTTGACTTCCTCGCGCATCTGGGCGCCACGCTCGCGGCGACGCTCTCCGAACCGGATCGTGCCGCGCTCGCGGCCGTCGAACGCGACGCCGCCGACGCGCAGTCGCGAGCGCTCGCTCGCCATGCCCTCCTCGCCCGACGCCTGGCCGACTACTGGCAGCGCTTCGAGGCGGGCCGCCTGTCCTTCGCGGAGGCCCGCCTGACCGCCGTGGGCCAGGACAAGGGCTGGCTCAAGCGAATCTTCGGCGCCTAGCCGGGCGGCGCCTCGCCGCTGGACCCTTCTCGCCGCCGGCTCACGCGGCGCGGCGGTCGGGCTCGCTCTCGGCCGTGGCCGCCCGGAGCCGCGAGAGGGCCCAGAGGTCGGCGCAGTCTTCCAGCACCCGCTGCCACTCCTCGTAGCCCGCCAGGAGGCGCAGGCGCATCGCGGCGAGGCGCGTCTCGGCCTCCTCCGTGCGCGCCCGGGCGTCGGGATCCAGCGAGCCGGCGGCCGCGCCCGCGTCAGGGGAGGCGGCGATGCGATCCAGCAATCCGACGAGCTCCGCGCGGAGCAGGCGATCCAGGCGGTTCATGTTCATGCCTCCTTCGTCTATCACCACTACACACCTGAGGAGTGATCGTGTCAACCCCGTCTTGACTGAGGTCGGAGGGTCCCCCACAGTCGCCCGGATGCCGCTCACGCGGGACGCCCGTCTCGTCCTCCTCGCGAAGATCACTCGCACCTTCTGCTACGGATCGCTCGGCGTGCTCGTCCCCGTGCACCTGGCCCGCCTCGGCTTCGATGCGCGCGGACTCGGGATCGCCGTCACCTTGACCCTGCTGTCGAGCGCCGCGCTGACCTTCGCCGTGCAGCGCCCGGCGCAGCGCTGGGGGCCCCGCGCGTCCCTGATGACGCTGGCCGGGTTGAGCGCGGTCGCCGCGGTGCTCTTCCTCCTCACGCGCGACCCCTGGCTCGTGGTGCTCGCCGCCATGCTGGGGAACCTTGCGGTAGGCACCGGCGAGACGGGACCCTTCCAGGCGCTCGAGCAGGTGGTGGTCACGCGCGCGTCCACGCGCGACGGCCTCACGCGCACGCTGAGCCTCTATAACCTCGCCGGCTACGTCGCCTCGGCCTTCGGGGCGGCGCTGGTGGCGCGCGTGCCGGACTCCCCCACGGCCCTCTTCGCGATCTTCCTGGCCGGCGCCCTCGTGCAGGTGCTGGCGTACGCGCGCATGCGGTCCTGGACACCGCCGCCGGCGGCGGCGCCCGGCCGGGCCGGCGCCCCCTCGCGGCCCCTGGTGCGGCGCATCGCCGCCCTGTTCGCTCTGGATTCGCTGGCCGGGGGCTTCGTGATCCAGAGCCTCGTGACCTACTGGTTCTACACGCGCTTCGACATGAATCTGGCGCAGCTAGGGTGGATCTTCTTCGGCACCCAGATCCTGTCCGGGCTGTCCCTGCTCCTCGCCGCCCGGCTGGCGCCGCGCCTGGGCCTCGTCAACACGATGGTCTTCTCGCACCTCATCTCCAACGTGCTCCTGATCGCGCTCGCCTTCGCGCCCACCGCGGGGGCAGCGGTGGTCCTGCTCCTGGCCCGGCATCTCCTCTCGCAGATGGACCTGCCCACCCGCCAGACCTTCCTCATGCTCGCCGTCGAGGATCACGAGCGCGAGCACGCGGCCACCCTGACCAATACGAGCCGCACCCTGGCCCAGTCGGCGAGCCCGACGGTGACAGGGTGGATCATGCAGGGCCTGTCGCTGTCGGCGCCGTTCCTCATCGGCGGAGGGCTGAAGATCGTGTACGACATCCTGCTCTACCTCACGATCCGGAACGTGCGGACGCGCTGAGGCGCGCCGCGTGGGGGCTCAGCGCGCGAGCGCGCGCGCCATGACGAAGCGCGCGGCGAGGCCGCGACCCGGCCGGCCGGATCAGCCACGCGGGGCGCCGATGGCGCAAGAGATGCGGTAGCGGTTCCGCGCGATCCAGCGATAGGCGACGGGGGCGAGGAGGCTCGCCCCGGGCACCCGGAAGAGCGCGGCGGCCCAGCGCCAGCCGCGCAGGCGCCGGAGAATTTCGGGGAGTGCGGCAGCTCCACCCAGGATGCGGCCGTCGGGAAGGACCAGCTGTATCGCCTCGAGGCAGGTGGCCTCGGGCAGGGCCGGATAGCGGGCCCGCCGCTCCGCGGACTGGCAGGGCAGGAACTCGAACGCCCCCGGCCGGGCGCGCCGCGAGACCCACCCGACGCTGC
>CAVVJF010000009.1:0-1644102 GCA_963748485.1 uncultured Candidatus Rokubacteria bacterium | reverse complement strand
CGAAGGCTGCGCGTCTCCAGCTCGGGCGGGATCAGGCCGCCCGGGTTGAGCTCGGCGATGATGCCGTCGAGGCCCAGCTCCACCGCCAGCTCTTTGAGGCGCCGGGTGACGCCGGCGGCGGTGCCGAACGCGACCTTTCGCGCCAGGACGTCGTCGTAGGTAAGGGCCGCCATGCGCTCGGCCTGCATGCGGCGCTGGTCGGCCGGTCCCGCGCCAGCGCGGCCCACCGCGGCGCGCGCCAGCTCGGTCTGGCGGGCGAAGAAGGCGGCCATGCTCTCGCGCGGCTCCTCGCGCGCGCCCGCCTCGGTGGGTGAGGCGTAGACGGGGAGGCGGAGATATACGCTGCCCTCGCCCTCATGCCCGGCGTCGCGCCAGCCTTGACGATACGCGGCGAGCTGGGTCTGGAGGTCGGCGATCTCGGTGGTGCGCAGGCCCACGAAGATGGGGAGACCCATGCGTCCCGCCGCCGGGAAGGTCTCGTCGCTGGTGGTGGCCATGCGGATGGGCGGATGCGGCTGCTGCACGGGCCGCGGCGCCACCACCGCGCCCTGCACGCGGTAGAACGCGCCCTCGTAGCTGAAGGGCTCGCCCTTCCAGGCGAGACGGATGATCTCCAGCGCCTCGCGGAAGCGCGCCTGGCTCTCCGCGTAGGGGATGCCGTAGACGTCGTAGGTGCGCACCACGCCGCTGCGCCCGATGCCGAACTCGAAGCGCCCCCCGCTGATGTGATCGACGGTGGCCACTTCTTCGGCGATGCGCAGCGGGTGATTCAAGGGCAGGACCTGCACGGCGGTGCCCACGCGTAGCCGGCGGGTCCGCGCGGCGATGGCGCTCGCCACCTGCAGCGAGGCCGAGATCACCGAGCGCGTGGGCGTGAAGTGTATCTCGCCGAGCCACACGCACTCGACGCCCCAGGCTTCGGCCCGGTCGGCCAGGTCGAAGATGTCGCGGAAGGCGTCCGCCTGGCTTGCCCCCTGGCGCAGCTCCTCGACGAAGATCCCGAAGTGCACGGCGGTCCCTCAGGCGCGGCCGGCGGGGATCTCCTCGCCCCACGGCTCCATGGCCGGCCGCAGCGGCGTGAACTCGCGCACGCGCCCGGCCACGCCCGCGAGGATCCCGTCGACGGTGGCGAGCTCGGCGGGCGAGAGCGTCAGCTCGGCGCCCGCGTCGTTGGCATCCACCTCGGCGGGGGTGCGCGCGCCCACCAGCGCGGTGCTGACGGCGGGGTTGGCGAGCACCCAGGCGAGCGCGATCTGGCTCAACGGCACTCCGCGCGGCTGGGCCACCTCGCGGCGCAGCCGCTCGATCACGCCGAGATTGCTCTGGAAGTTCTCGCGCTTGAAGATGGGCTGGCCGAAGGCCACGCCGCCTCCGCGCCAGTCATGCTTCAGGTCGAAGGAGGTGTCGGAGGAGAACGCGCCGGTGAGGAGGCCGTGGCCGAGCGAGCCGTAGCCCATGACGCCGATCCCTTCCTCGCGGCACAGCGGGAAGGTCTCGGTTTCCTGACGGCGGTCGAACATGTGATAGCCGACCTGCGAGACGTCCACCCGGCGCGTGCGCAGGCACTCGCGGAGCATGTCCCCGGTGAAGTTCGACACGCCGACGAAGCGCGCGCGGCCGGAGGCCACGACCTCCTCCAGCGCGCGCATGCTCTCCTCGAACGGGGTCTTCGCATCCGGCCAATGCACGAGGAGCACGTCGACCCAGTCCGTGCGCAGGCGTTTGAGGCTCGCGTCGACCTCGCGGAGGATGTTCTCGCGGCTCGCGTCCCGCAGAGGGCCGAGCTGACCGGGTGGCGGCGCCTTCACGCCGCACTTGGTGACGAGGATGATGTTCTTCCGCCGGCTCTCCAGCGCGCGCGCTACCACTTCTTCCGAGTGGCCGGCGCCGTAGGCGGGCGCGGTGTCCACGCAGTTGACGCCCCGGTCCAGAGCGCGATGGATGGCCTTGACGGCCTCGTCGTCCTCGATGGCGCCGTAGCGATCGCCGGCCATGGGCCAGCAGCCGAATCCCACCGCAGAGACCTGGAGACCGGTACGGCCGAAGGGGCGGTAGCGCATGGCCGGAGCATATCAGAGCCCGGAGGAGACGCCCATGATCCCGATCGCTCGCGCACTCGTCGTTGCCCTGGCCGCCCTGCTGCTCGCCACCCCCATCGCGCTCGCCGCCGAACTCGACCGCAGCGCGGTCGATTTCACCCCGCCGTCCGAGATCAAGTGGGTGCGGAACGCGGCGGGCACCAATGAGTCGGCCGTGCTCTTCGGGGATCCCAGCAAGCCCGGCCCCTACGTGGTACGCCTCCGCTGGCTCAAGGGAAACATGAGCCGCCCGCACTTCCACCCCAACGACCGCTTCTTCGTGGTGATCTCGGGCACGTGGTGGATGGGCACCGGCGAGAAATTCGATCCGGACGCGACGGTGCCCGCGCCCGCAGGCAGCTACGTCATCCACTACGCCAACAAGGTCCACTACGACGGCGCCAAAGACGAAGAAGTGGTGATCCAGGTCTGGGGCATGGGGCCGGCGACGTCCACGTCCGCGGAGAAGAAGTAGGGGCTAGCCGCCGGCGATCGCGGGGAGCAGGAATACCTCGCTCCCCTCGGGGATCGGCTCGAAGAGCGATTCCTGGACGATCTGGCCGTTGATCGCGACGGCCACGCCCTCCTCGAGATGTGGCTTGATGGCGGGATGGAGCTCGCCGAGCTGATCGAAGAGCTGCTTGACGGACGTCGCCGAGAGATCGAACTCGGCGACGCCTCCCGTCAGCTGCGCGAGGTTGCCGACCAGCACCACTCGCGCCATGCGTTTCCGTCCTTCTCAGGCCTTGTTCAGGCCCTTGTCCTTGAGCGCCTTGAGCACCTTGGGCGGCGACATCGGCAGCTCGGTGAAGCGGATGCCGGTGGCGTTCTCCATGGCGTTGGCGATGGCGCCGAGCGGCGGGACGATGGGCGTCTCGCCGACGCCGCGCACCCCGTACGGGTGCTTCGGGTTGCCGACCTCCACGAGCACGGTGTCGATCATCGGCACGTCCGAGGCCACCGGCATGCGGTAGTCGAGGAAGCCCGCGTTCTGGAGCTTGCCGTCAGCGCCGTAGACGTATTCCTCGTTGAGCGCCCAGCCGATGCCCTGCACGGCGCCGCCCTGATACTGCCCCTCGACGTAGGCGGGATGGAGCGCTTTGCCCGCGTCCTGCGCCACCGTGTAGCGGAGAATGGTGACGCGCCCGGTCTCGGGATCCACCTCGAGATCGACCAGATGCGTGCCGAAGCTCGGGCCCGCGCCCTGGGCGTTGATCCGGCCGAGCCCGGCGATGGGCCCGCCGGTCTTGCCCGCGACCTTGGCGAAGTCCACCACCGTCATCGGCTTGACCTTCTCGGCGAGGGCGCCCAGTGGACGCACCGCGCCGTCCTTCCACTCTACCTGATCCGGCTTGGCCTCCCAGAGCTTGCAGGCGCGCGCGATGAGATCGGCCCTGATGAGCTTGGCCGCCTCCACGATGGCCATGGAGCCCGAGAAGGCCGAGCGGCTGCCGCCGGTGAGGAAGTTGAAGCCGAGCGAGCCGGTGTCGCCGATGATCGGCCGCACCTTGTCGTAGGGCACGCCCAGCTCGTCCGCGGCCACGGCGGCCAGCGAGGCTCGGAGCCCGCCGATGTCCGGCGTCCCCGCCATGAGCGAGACCGTCCCGTCCTCGTTCACGGTGAGGGAGACGCAGGTCTCGCCGCCGATGTTGAACCAGAAGCCGGAGGCCACGCCACGTCCCTGCCACTTCCGCAGCGGCGTGTTCCAGTGCTCGGTCTTCTTGATGGAGTTGAGCGTCTCTTCCAGGCCAATGGGGCCGAACTTCGGGCCGTACGCGGCCTTGGTGCCCTCGCGGGCGGCGTTCATCATGCGGAGCTGGATGGGGTCGATGCCGAGCTTCTTGGCGATCTCGTCCACCACGCTCTCCACTGCGTACTCGGAGATGGGCGCGCCGGGAGCCCGATAGGCGGCCACCTTCGGCCGGTTCGACACCACGTCGTAGCCGATGACGTGGACGTTGTCGATGTCGTAGGGGGCGTAGGCACACATGACACCCGGCTGCACGGGCGAGCCCTGGAAGGCCCCCGCCTGATACTTGAGCTCGGCGAAGCCGGCCACGAACTTGCCATCCCGAGTCGCCCCCATCTTTACCCGAACAGTGGCTCCAGAAGTCGGGCCGGAGGCCTTGAACACCTCCTCGCGCGACATGACCATCTTTACCGGCCGCTTGGCCTTCTTGGACAGCGCGATGGCGAGCGGCTCGAGGTACACGACGGTCTTGCCGCCGAACCCGCCGCCGATCTCGGTGGCGGTGACGCGCACCTTGCCGATGTCCATGCCGAGCAGGCGCGCGCAGTGGGCGCGGACGATGTAGTGCCCCTGCGTCGTCGTCCACACCTCGGTGGTGCCGTCCTCGGACACGGTGGCCAGCGCGGCATGCGGCTCGATGTAGCCCTGGTGTACGGGGGCGGTCTTGAACTCGCGGTCCACCACGACCTCGGCTTTTGCGAAGCCGGCCTCGACGTCGCCTTGCTTGATCTCGATGCGCTTCGCGATATTGGAGGGCTTCTCGGGCTTGGGCTCCACGCCGACGGTGAAGAGATCGTCGTGGAGCAGCGGCGCGTTCGGCGCCATCGCCTCGACGACGTCGATCACGTGGGGCAGGATCTCATACTTGACGTCGATGAGCTTGAGCGCGCGCCGGGCGATGGTGACGCTGGTGGCGGCGACGGCGGCCACCGCGTGGCCCTCGTAGAGGGCCTTCTCGCGGGCCATCACGTTCCGCACCACGTCCTTGTAGTTCATCATCATTTCGCCGGCGGGGATGAACTCCGACGACTGGTCCGGGAAATCGTCCCGGGTGATGACGGCCTTGACGCCGGGCAGCGCCTCCGCCTTGGAAGTGTCGATGGATACGATCCGCGCGTGCGCATGCGGGCTGCGCAGCACACGGCCGATGAGCTGGCCGGCCAGGTTGTAGTCGGCCCCGAAGCGCGCACGCCCGGTGACCTTGTCCATCCCGTCCGGACGGATGTTGCGGCTGCCGACCGCGTGCTGACCGTTGGTCCCGTTGGTCTCGGCCATGTCGGTTATCCCTTTCTCATCGCTGCGGCGGTGTCCATCACCGCGGTCACGATCTTGTCGTACCCCGTGCATCGGCAGAGGTTGCCGGCCAGCCAGTACCGTACCTCGGTCTCGCTGGGGCTCGTATTCCGCTCGAGGAGGGCCTTCGCCGCCACCAGGAAGCCGGGGGTGCAGATCCCGCACTGGAGCGCGGCGTGATTGAGGAACTGCTGCTGCAGCGGATGAAGCTTCTCGCCGGTGGCCATGCCCTCGATCGTCTCGACCTTCTTCCCGTTCATCTCCGCGCCCAGAACCAGGCAGGAGCACACCAGCCGCCCGTCCAGCATGACGCTGCACGCCCCGCAGTCGCCGGAGGCGCAGCCTTCCTTGCTGCCGGTCAGGTGGAGTGTGTCGCGCAGCACGTCCAGCAGCGTCTCCTCCGTCTCGCAGAGGAACTCCACCGGATCGCCGTTCACCGTCGCCTCGATGTGGTGCTTGGCCATCAGTTGCTCCTCGCCCGATCCAGCGCGATCAGGGCCGCCCGGCGCGCCAGCACGCCCGCGACCTGGATTCGGAACTCCACGGTACCCCGCTTGTCGTCGATGGGTCGGCAGGCCGCCTGCGCCGCCGCCTCCAGCCGGTCCTGCGCCGGCTTGTCGAGCCGGCTCCCGATGATCGCCTGCGTGGCCTCGGCCACGAGGAGCACGCGCGCGGCGACGGCGCCGAGGGAGACGCGGGCCGCCGTGATCGTTCCCGCGCCGTCCACGGTCAGGCTCACGCCCGCGCCCACCACCGCGATGTCCATCTCCGTTCTTGGAATGAAACGTAGATACGCGTCGCTCGAGCGAGGCGGCCGCGGAGGCAGGAGGAAGGACGCCACGATCTCGCCCTTCTGGAGGGCGAGCTTGCGGGGCCCGAGCATCACGTCTTCGACGGGGAGATCGCGCTTACCTTTCGGGCCCGCCAGTGTTGCGACGGCGCCGGCGGCGATGAGGGCGGGCACGCTGTCGGCGGCGGGCGAGCCGTTGCAGAGGTTGCCGCCCAGCGTGGCGCGACCCTGCACCTGGGTGGAGCCGATGAGGTTCGCGGCCTCGACCACGCCCGGCCACACCGTCTTCAGCCGCGGGTGCTCCTTCAGCTCGGCGCCGGTGACGGCGGCGCCGATGCGCCAGCCGCCCTTCTCCTCGGTGATCGCGCGGGTCTCGGGGATCTTCTTGATGTCGACGATCAGATCGGGGTCGACGATGTCGGCCCGCATCTGGACGAGGAGATCGGTGCCCCCCGCCAGGACCCTCGTCTCGCCTTTCGCTCCGGCGAGGAGGGCCACCGCCCCTTCCAGCGAATCGGGTGCCTCGTAGCGCATATGGGTTGAGCTCACCTTTCCTTGGGACTGCGTGATTGTACTACCGCCTACGCGGCACCCGCCTTGAGATCATCGAGGTGCTTGCGCACGCCCGCGATCATGGAGGCCAGGTCAGAGGTGATCATGACGAGGTCGTATCCCCGCTTCACCGCGCCCGCCGCGAACGTCCCGCTCGCGCAGTGCATGCACGCCTTCTTGCCGTGCTTGTGGGCGGTGTCGCGGATCTTGTCGCAGGTCGCCATGTGCACGGGATCGGGATTGTCCGGGCGCGGGTTCATGCCGAGCGCGAAGGCGAGATCGGACGGGCCGATGTAGATGGCGTCGAGCCCGGGCGTGGCGCAGATGGCGTCGAGGTTGGCGAGGCCTTCCTTGGTCTCCACCATGCCCATCACGATGATCTCGTCGTTGGCCTTCGCGAGGTAGTCGGCGCCGCCGTAGTGCACGGCGCGCACCGGCCCCGACGAGCGCATGCCCACCGGGGGATACCGGCAGGCGGCCACCGCCTTCGCCGCATCCTCGGCGGTGTTGATCAGCGGCACGAGGATGCCGTAGGCCCCGAAGTCGAGCGCCTTCATGATCGTGGGCGGATCGTTCCATGGCACCCGCACCACCGGCACGGTGTCGGTCTGCGAGATGGCCTGGAGCATCGGCCAGACGTCGTTCATGTCGGTGAGCCCGTGCTGCATGTCCACGACGAGGGCGTCGAAGCCCTGCCGTGCCATGATCTCCGCGGTGAACCCATGGGACACCGACAGCCAACCCATGGTGATGCACCGTCCCTCGCGCCACATCTCCTTCATCTTGTTCGCTCGCACGGTCGCTCCTCGCCTGATGGGTGGTGAATGGCCCTGGCCGCTCCGCTCCGGGCGCCGTCAGCGGGGGGCTGCCCCCTCCCGCGCCAAAGGATCATAGCCGCAACCGGCCGGCGCCGCCACGGTGAGCGCAGGCCCCCCGGTAACGCTTACCCGGGAGAGAACGGCGTGCTACGCCGCTCCCCACCCCACGGCGACGGCCCAAGCGGCTGATCTTGCGCCGCTTCCGCGTGGCACCGCCATTGCTTGATTAGCTTCAAAACGGCGTCGCCGGCGGTCGGTGTGACGAATCCAGAATGGGAGGATAGCACCTATGAAGCGCATGTACTGGGTCATCGGAGCATGCCTGAGCCTGCTCCTGGTCGGCGGGCTCGCGATGGACGTGAGCGCGCAGCAGTCGGCCCCTCCGGCGCCGTCCTCGGCGCCGACGGAGACGAAGCCTGATCAGCCGGCGTCGCCGAGCCCCGCGACGCCGCCGAGCGGGCAGATGGAGCGGCAGCAGACGCCGCCGCCCACGAACAACAACACGCAGATCGAGACCCGTAGCGAGCGCATCGTCGAGCGCCAGACACCCGGACAGATCTTCGGCGTCGATCCCATGGTGGCGCTGATCGTCGGCGCCGTGCTTCTCGTCGTCATCGTGGTGGGTCTCGTGGCAATGAGCAAGCGGACGGAGGACGTCCACCACCATCACCGCGTGTAGTGGCGCGAGGGCGGGGGTAGGACTACCGCCGCCGCGAGGGGGCGGCCGTCGGCGAGAGCCGGCGGTCGCCCCTTTTTTGCGTCTCGCCCCGCGTCGCGCTAGAGTGTCCTCTCGATGGCGTGGCAGCTGAAGGTCCTGGCCTGACCCGCTGACCTGGGAGGACGATCAATGGCCTCATTCCCATCCACATGGCTTCGCAGGGCGCTCACGCTGCTCGGTCTCGTGGCGCTGCTTGGACTCGTTCCCCTTCTCGCAGTCGCGCAGCAGCCGGCGCCGTCCCCGTCCCCACCGAAGGAAGAAGAGGTGCCTTTCTGGGCGGTCGGCCGGCCGAAGGCAGGGCCGGGCGCTCAGCTGGCGCCGGTGCCGCCATATCCCGTGCCCATGGCCGCCGACAAGCTGCCCGTCGCCAAGATCAAGGTACCCGCGGGCTTCAAGGTCGAGGTGTACGTGCCCGAGATCCTCGACGCGCGCGGCATGCGGATGGGCGACAAAGGCACGCTCTTCGTCAGCTCGAACTTCGTCGCCGGCAAGATCTACGCCGTCGTCGACACGGGCGGCAAGCGCGAGATCAAGACGATCGCCGAGAAGCTGATGCTCCCCAACGGGATCGAGTTCCACAAGGGCTCGCTCTACGTGGCCACGCCCAAGGCGATCACCCGCTACGACGACATCGAGGACACCCTCGACAAGCCCAAGGACCCCGTGCTCGTCTACGACAAGTTGCCCGGGGTGGTGCCGCATGGTTGGAAGTTCATCAAGATCGGGCCCGACGGCAAGCTGTACTTGCCGGTGGGCGCGCCCTGCAACATCTGCGAGCCCAACTCCGACGAGTACGCGCACATTCGCCGGATCAACCTCGACGGCAGCAGCATGGAGATCGTGGCCCGCGGCGTCCGCAACACCGTGGGCTTCGACTTCCATCCCAAGACCGGTGAGCTCTGGTTCACGGACAATCAGCGGGACTGGCTGAACGAGGATCTGCCCAACGATGAGCTAAATCGCCTCTCCAAGGCCGGGCAGCAGCACTTCGGCTATCCCTATTGCCATCAGGGCGATCTCCTCGACAGCGAGTTCGGCTGGGGGAAGTCGTGCGCGGACTACGTGCGGCCGGTCGCCCTGCTGGGGCCGCACGCGGCACCGCTCGGCATGCGCTTCTATACCGGCAAGATGTTCCCCGAGAAGTATCAGGGCGCCATCTTCGTCGCCCGGCACGGGTCGTGGAATCGGTCGAAGAAGTTCGGGGCGGACGTGATGGCGGTGTTCCTCAATCCGAACGGGACAGTCAAGAGCGTCGAGCCCTTCATGACCGGTTTCGTCGAGAACAACACCTATCTCGGCCGCCCCGTGGACGTGCTCGTGATGAAGGACGGCTCGCTCCTCGTGTCCGACGACCACGCGGGCGCGATCTACCGGATCAGTTACAGCAAGTAGTGAGACGCCGAGCGTGGCCGAGGGCGGGGCTCCCGCCCTCGGCCTGCGCGGCGGGCCTGCTCGCCGCCGCGCTCCTCGCCGCGCCCGCGGCGGCCCAGCCCTTCGCGGAACGGGTGAAGCTCTGCCCGGCCTGCCACGGCCCCACCGGGCAATCGGCGCTGCCGGAGACGCCCTCGATCGGCGGCCAGCCCTCGTTCTTCGTGGTAGCCCAACTCTTTCTCTTCCGGGAAGGCCGGCGAAGCAACGTGGCGATGACGGAGGCCGCCAAGGGCCTCACCAACGACGATCTCCGCGCCTTCGGCGAGTACGTCGCCAAGCTGCCGCCGCCGGGGCCGCCCGCCGATCCGCCCGACCCCGCGCGTTTCGCGCGCGGCCGCGCCCTCGCGCGTCAGCATCCGTGCGGGGTGTGCCACAACCCCGACTTCTCCGGACGCGAGCAGATGCCGCGCCTCGCGAATCAGCGCGAGGACTACCTGCTCAAGGCGATGCGGGAGTACAAGAGCGGCGCCCGCATCGGCTATGCTGGCGCCATGGCCACCGAGCTCCAGCCCTTCAGCGACGACGATCTTCGCGAGCTCGCCCACTACTTCAGCCACCTGGGGAGCCGCTGAACGTGCCCGGCATCACGCTCTCCGAGGCGAGCGCGATCCTGATCGGCGCCCTCGCGCGGGCGCGCGAGACGGGCTGCGCGCCCCTCGCGGTGGCGGTGCTGGACGACGGTGGCCATCTCAAGGCCTTCGCGCGCGAGGACGGCGCCGGCATCCTGCGTCCCCAGATCGCCTTCGGCAAGGCATGGGGCGCCCTCGGCATGGGCGTGGGCACGCGCGCCCTCGCCCGCCGCCTTGCCGACAACCCCCAGCAGCACCCGTTCTTCACCGCCCTGAACGCCATGTCGGACGGCCGCGTGGTGCCGGTGCCGGGCGGCGTACTCGTGCGGAATGCGGAGCGAGCGGTGATCGGCGCGGTGGGGATCTCCGGCGACGTCTCCGACAAGGACGAGGCGTGCGCGCTCGCGGGGATCGAGGCCGCCGGCCTCACCGCGGACACCGGCTAGGCTGATCAAAAAGGCCCAGATGCGAGGCGGCGCCCGAGGCCGTGCGCGAGGCGTAGTCTCTCTACGTTGAGCGCACGGCCGAGAGGCGCCAACGAAGCAGATGGGCCTTTTTCATCAGCCTAGCGGCCGCGGAACGACGGTTTGCGCTTCTCGCGCCATGCCGCGTGGCCCTCGGCCTTGTCCTCGGTGAGCTCGAGAGTCGCGAAGCGGTATAAATCCACGAGCGAAGCGTCCGAAAGATTGGGCACGTCGAGCCCGCGAAGCAGCGATTCCTTGGCGAGGCGCGCGGCCAGCGGCGGGCAGCGACGCGATGTGCTCCGCCACCTCGAAGGCCTTGTCCATGAGGCGCGCGTGCGGCACCACCCACTGGGCGAGGCCGATGCGGTGGGCCTCCTCCGCGCCGAGCGGGATGCCGAGGGTGAGGCGCATCGCGTGGCCGCGTCCCACCCAGCGGGCGAGGCGGGCGGCGCCGCCGTAGGCGGGCAGGATGCCGAGCTTCACCTGGGGCAGCCGCCACTCCGCGCGGTCGGAGGCCACGAGGAGATCGCAGCAGAAGGTCACGATGCAGCCAATGCCCACCGCGTAACCGTTCACCGCCCCCACGATGCGGCTTGGGGAAGTTGCCCAGCACCTCGAAGGCGCGGTCGCGGCGCTTGGGCAGGTTCTTGATGAAATCGGCGACCGAGGTCATCGTGTGCGTCTTCGGATCCTTGAGGTCGGCGCCGGCGGAAAAGGCGCCGCCCGCCTCGTCCCCGGTGAGAACGGCGCAGCGGATGTCGTCGTCGTCCTCCATCGCCAGGAAATGCCGGGCGAGCCCCTCATTGAAATCCGCGCCCCATGCGTTCCGCGACTTGGGACGGCTCAGCGTCACGAGACCGATGGGACCGCGCTTCTCGAAGCCGACGGGCATGACGGTGGCTCCTCGCGTGGCTAGAGAGCGCGGGCGGTCGCCGCCGCGAGCTTCGGCGCCACCTCCTCCGCGAACAGGCGCATCGAGCGGAGCGCGGCCTCGGTGCTGATGCCGGGCAGCGCCATGAGGAGGAGGAGCCGCCGGATGCCGGTGGTCTCGACGTAGCGCTCCAGGCCTTCGCGCACCTCGGCGGGTGTGCCGAGATGCGTCCAGCCGGCGGCGAGGTACTCCTCGAACGGCCGAAGGCGCAGCAGCGTGCGGTCGAACGAGTTGGGCACCGAGCCGCCGGTGCGATCCGAGCGCAGCATCGCCATCTTGCGCTGATAGCCCATGAAGGGCGCCTCGATCGCGGCGAGCGCCTCCGCCCGGCTGGGCGCCACGTGAACCACCCGCATGCCCCAGGCCTGCGTCCTCCAGCGCCCCGATCTCGGCCTCGGCGCGGCCGGCGGCGCGCGCGGTGTCACGATAGAGCTGGTGCCGGCGCACGAGCTCCTCGATCGGCACGAAGAAGGATGCGAGCGTGGGGAGCCCGAGGCGCGCCGCCGAGAGCACGCTGTCCTCGCTGTTGGCGGCGATGTAGAGCGGGGGATGCGGCCGCTGCACCGGGCGGCGGCCGCACGTGCACGCCCTCGGCGGAGTGGAAGCGGCCCTGGAAGTCGAACGGCGCCCCCCTCCACGAGCGCTGGAGCAGCGTGATCCCTTCCTCGACCCGCGCGCGGGCCTCCTCGCGATCCGACTGAAAGGTCTGATAGTCCTGGAGCGTGCCGCCGCGCCCGATACCGACGTCGAGCCGCCCGCCGCTCACCACGTCGAGCACCGCGAGCTGCTCGGCGAGGTCGATGGGGTGATGGAGGGGCAGGAGCGACACCCCCATGCCGAAGCGCAGCCGCGTGGTGCGGGCGGCGAGGAACGCGGCGAGCACGGGCGGGGCCGGGCAGAGCCCGTAGTCGTTGAAGTGGTGCTCGGCAATCCACACCGAGTGATAGCCGAGGGCCTCCGCCGCCAGCATCTGCTGGAGGTCGGAGTCGTAGACGGCTTCCTCACTCCAGCTCTCGTCGCGCTGCATCAGGTAGAAGAGGCCGAAGTCCATGGGGCGGGCCTAGATGACGCCGCGCTTCGCGAGATCCGTGATCTGCTCCTTGCTGAAGCCGAGCTTGCCCAGGATGGCGTCGTTGTCCTGGGCCAGCTCGGGCGCGGGCTTCCGGATGGGGAGGCGCTTCGGCCCATGCGACACCGGGTGGCCGAGAATGGTGAGGTCGCCGAGCGCGGGCGAGCGCACCGGCTGCGCCATCTCGAGATGCTGCACCTGGGGATCGGCGAACGCCTCGTCGATTCTATAGATGGGGCCGCACGGCACGCCGGCGGCGTTCAGGATCTTGATCCACTCCGCGCTCGTCTTCTGGCGCGTGACCGGCATGAGGACTTCCATCATCGTGTCGCGGTTGGTGGAGCGCGCCCGCGAGGTGGCGAAACGGGGGTCGGTGCGCAGGTCCGAGCGCTCGATGGCCTTGCAGAGGCGCTCGTAGATGTCGTCGCCGGCGGCCGCGATGTTGATGTGGCCGTCCTTGGTCTCGAACACGCCGGTGGGGATGCCGGTGGGATGGTTGTTGCCGGCCTGGGGCGCGACTTCCTTCGCCATGAGCCAGCGCGAGGCCTGGAAGTCGAGCATGGAGAGCTGCGCTTCCAATAGCGAGGTATGCACCCACTTGCCCTGCCCGGTGGTCTCGCGCTCGATCAGGGCCACGAGGATGCCCTGGGCGAGGAAGATCCCCGAGCAGAGGTCGGCGATGGGGATGCCCACGCGCACGGGGCCCTGGCCGGGCAGGCCGGTGATCGACATGAGCCCGCCCATGCCCTGGGCGATCTGGTCCACGCCGGGTCGGTCGCGATACGGCCCGCTCTGGCCGAAGCCGGAGATGCTGCCATAGATGATGCGCGGGTTGATCGCGCGGATGTCCTCGTAGTCGATCCCCAGCCGTCGCTTCACATCCGGCCGGTAGTTCTCCACGATGATGTCGGCATCCGTGGTCAGCCGCTTGAAGATGGCCACGCCGTCTGGATCGCGGAGGTTCAGCGTGAGGGCTTCCTTGCCGCGGTGGAGGTTCTGGAAGTCGAACCCGTGGCGGTTGCCGCCCATGCCGTCGCCATCGCGCCCGCCCGGCATCTCGATCTTGATGGCGCGCGCGCCCCAGTCCACGAGCTGCCGCACGCAGGTGGGACCGGCGCGGGCGCGGGTGAGGTCGAGGATGGTGTAGCGTGCGAGGGGGAGGGCGGCGTTATCGGCCATGGCGTCGGGTCTCCGTGAATGTGTCTTCGCCGGGTGCGTTGTCGCTCCCGGCGAACGTATCACAGTTGCAGCGGCCGCTGAGCTTGGGAGAGGCAGAAGGCGTCGAGATAGGGCTCGAGCACGCGGGACATCTCCCGGCGGCTCAGGATGCCCGGCGTCAGGCGGTCCACCGCCTCGGTCACCCTGGCGCGAAGGCGCGCCTCGTCCACCGTGAGCATGCGCCCCTCGCGGAGGACCCACCGGCCCGCGATCATCACGCTTTCGATGGCGAGCCCGCTCTCGCCGCCGACCACCTGAAGGAGGGGATCGCGCAACGGCACATAGCTCACGTGACGGAGATCGAGCATGACCAGATCGGCCTGGGCGCCCGCGGCGATGCGCCCGAGACCGGGGAGGCCGAGCAGCGCCGCGCCGCCCTGGGTGGCCATCCGGAACACGTCGTCGACCGAGAGCCACTCGCGCGAATCGACGGTGCGGCCGCGCGAGAGCCAGGCGGCGATGCGCATGGCCTCGAACACGCTCTGCGAGTCCGACGTGTTGGCGCCGTCGGTGCCGATGGCGACGGTGACGCCGCCGGCGTGCATGGCGTGCGCGCGCGCGATGCCGGCGCCGAGGCGGATGTTGCTCAGCGGATTGTGCGAGACCGCAGCGCCCCGATCGGCGAGGCGGCGAATGTCGTCGTCGCCGATCCACACCGCGTGCGCGGCGCTGAAGCTGGGTCCGATGAGGCCGAGCGAGTCCAGGTGTGCAGTGAGGCTTTTCCCGTAGCGGGCCGGGCCCGCGAGGGCCTGCACGCGGGACTCGGCGAGATGCGTCTGGAGCGGGGCGCCCCACTCGCGGGCGAGGTCGCGGCAGCCCGTGAGCAGCTCGTCGGTGCAGTGCATCGGGATGGTGGGGCCCAGCCCAGGGCGCAGGCGGTCGCGGTCGAAGGGCCAGCGACGCAGCATCTCCGCGCAGGTGGCCAGCGTGGTCTCGGTGGGTGCGGCCTGGATGCGGCGGAGGCGCTCGCGCTCGGCTTCGGGGAAGGCGTCCAGCAGCCCGGGGATGGCGGCATAGAGCGTGCGGTCGCTGATCATGGGCGCGACCACCGCGCGAAGGCCCACGTCGCGATAGCCCGCCGCCGCCGCTAGCACCCCCTCGACGGTGGGCGCGGGGAACTCCACGAAGAGGTCGAAGCAGGCGGTGGCACCCTTGCGGATCATCTCCACCGCGGACAGCGTGGCCGAGAGACGCTTGTCCTCCGCAGTGCGGTCGGCGGCGACGCTCGGATTGGCGTTGAGGAGGAATTCGAGCGACCAGCGATCGCCGGCGAGCCCCTTGCCGAGGGTCCCGTGCGCATGGGTGTGCGCGTTGATCAGCCCCGGCATGAGCAGCTGGTCGCTCGCGTCGATCACCTCGGCCTCGGTGGGGGCGGCCAGGCCCGGCCGCCCCACCTCGCGGATCACCTCACCCTCGAGGAGGACGTCGGCGGGCTCGCCGCGATGCTCGGGCAGGCTCAGGACACGTCCGCCGCGGAAGACCTGGAAGGGGCGCGTCACGGGCGCGGGCGCGAGCGCAGAATCAGCGGGGTGGCGGCGGAGGCGGATTCGGGAGCCACACCCACTGATAGGCGGTGGTGACGCCGTCGCCGCGCAAGAGGTAGCGGCCGTGCGGATGCTCGACCACTCGCGACACCGCAGGCCCGCGGGCAGGCGCGGGCCGGGCGTAGGCGGCATAGGTCTGCGCCGGCGCCGGGTACGCCGCGGCGGATTCGACATAGGCCGGCGCCGAGTAGGCCGGCGGCGGCGCGCACGACCGCGGGGGCCCGATAGGGAACGGTGGTGGCCGCGATGACCTGGCCCGCGATGATGAACGGCGCGGCGAGCGCGAGGGCGGCCAGACCGAACAGCGGCGCGACCACGTAAACGCCGCCGCCACCGGCCGACCGCCTCGGGGACGATGACGGCCGTCATCAGGATCACGACCAGCGAGACCGCGACGATGCGTCGCATGACCGGCCCTCCTGGGCTCTCATCTACTCCTCCTCGCGGCGGCCCGTCAAGTCGCGACGCGTAGCGCCTCGCGCGACTCGACGAAGAGGAGATCGCGCTCGCGCTGCGGCACGGGATAGCGCGGGTAAGCGACGGCCGCGCGCGCCCGCGCGAGCGCGCGGGCCTCCGTCTCGAAGAAGAGGGCGAGGGCGGCGAGATCCTCCTGGATCTCCCCGCGGCGCGCCACCGCCCCCGGATGCTCGAGCAGCTCGAGGGCCAGCGCTTCCAGCGCCTCGCGTGATTCCCCGCGCAGGAGCGCCGCCCAGCTGGGGATGGCCTCCGCGGCCAGCCGCCGGAAGCCCGCCACCGTCCCGCGCGCGGCGCCCGTGATCTGCCGGCAGCGCGGGCGCGGAACCGGGTGGCCCACGAAGCGGAGCAGGCGGCTCAGAGCGTGGAAGGCCTCGCCGGTCACCTCCCGCGAACGATAGGCACCGTGGAGCTCGAAGGCGGCGAAGCCCTCAGGCCGCGTCGTCAGGCAGAAGAAGGTCTCGCGGCCATCGACCTGCATCCCGATGAAGGGATAGAGGAAGGAGTACGCGCTCGCGACGTTGCGCCGTGGCCGCAGGGTCTGGATGAGCCGGATCTCCTGGAGCGACGCGGCGAGGTCCGACGCGCACACCTCCCAGGTGATCGCGCTCGCCGCCTTCACGAGCGCGCGGCGCTTGCGCTCCTGCTTCTTCCGCTCCCGCCGTGCGGTACTGGGCCAGGCGCCGACGCAGGCAGCCCGCCTTGCCCACGTAGATGATGGCGCCGGCCGCGTCGAGAAAGCGGTACACGCCGGGCGCGGCGGGCACGCCCCCGAGGAACTCCGCGCCGAACTTCCGGTCGAAGAGCCGCACGGGGCGATTTTCCTCCGGCCCCCGCCCGACTTCAGTATCATTTCGGAACCCACGAAGGAGATCCCATGAAGACCCTGGCCACCACCCGCTTCCCCACCATCACGCCCGAAGCGCTCGCTGCCCTTCAGGCCCGGCTCGGCAAGCCGGTGCCGCGGCCCGAGCCCTACATCGAGGTGGCGACGCGCGACGCCATCCGGCACTGGGCGCACGGCATCGGCGATCGCAATCCCTACTGGCTGGCCGAGGGCGTGGCGCCGCCCACCATCCTGTTCGCCATGGACCGCATCGTGTCGGGCTACGTGGGCGGGCTCCCCGGCATCCACGCGATGTACGCGGGCACCGACTTCCGCTGGGAGCGGACTATCCATGTGGATGATCAAATAGTGGGAGAGAGCGTGCTCTACGCGCTCAACGAGAAGCCGTCGAAGTTCGCCAAGCGCGCCATCCAGCAGATCTACCGCACCACGTTCACCAATCAGCGCGGCGAGCGCGTGTGCGAGGCGGACTCCTGGTGCTTCCGCACCGAGCGCGAGACCGCACGCGAGCGGGGCAAGTACAAGTCCGAGGGCCCGCACCGCTACTCCGAGGACGAGATCGAGGCCATCAAGCGCGCCTACGCCACCGAAGCGCCGTGCGGCGCGACCCCGCGCTACTGGGACGACGTGAGCGGTGGGCGAGACGCTGCCCGAGGTGGTGAAGGGCCCGCTCACCGTCACCTCCGTGGTGGCGTTCGTTCAGGGCTGGGGCAGCCTCTACGTGCGCGCCCACGGCCTGGCCTTCGACCTCTTCGAGCGGCACCCGGCGCTGGGAATCCCTAACGACTTCGGCGTGCCCGAGCCGCCCGAGCGCGTCCACTGGGATGAGGCCCTCGCCAAGGCGGTGGGCGTGCCCGGCCCGTACGACTACGGCCCGGAGCGGGTGGCGTGGCTCGGCCATGCCGCGACCAGCTGGATGGGCAATGCCGGCTTTCTGCGCCGGCTCAACGTGATGGTGCTGCGCCACAACCTGATCGGCGACACCACGTGGTGCCGCGGCCGCGTGACCGGCAAATCCGCGGGGGGGCTGGTGACCCTGACCCTCGACGGGACGAATCAACGTGGAGAGGTGATCGCCTCGGGCGTCGCCGAGGTCGTGCTCCCGACCCGCGCGCCCCGATGACGTCCATCCTCGACCTGCGACGCTACCCGGACGTCCGCGAAGGCTTCCGCTGGGACGCCCTCTGGGACTTGTTCGACGGGGACCGCACGCGCCTGAACCTCGCCCACGAGTGCGTGGACCGGCACGTGGGGAAGGGGACGGCGCTCCGCGTCCAGTTCGCGGACGGGCGCCGCGAGGAGCACGACTTCGGCGCGCTCGCCGAGTGGTCGTCGCGCTTCGCCCACGTGCTGGAGGAGGCGGGCGTCGCGCGCGGCGACCGCGTGGCCATCATGCTGGAGCCGTCGCTCGCGTTCTACGGGGCGCTGTTCGGCACCATGAAGCGGGGCGCGGTGGCGGTGCCCCTCTTCACGCTCTTCGGTCCCGAGGGCCTCGCGCTCCGGATCGACGACTGCCACCCGACGCTGCTGCTGGTCGAGCGCGATGCCGAGCGCTGGCGCGCGCGCTTCCCGGTCGTCACCGTGCTCGCGATCGACGACCTGGCGGACCGGCTGCGCGCCGCCCCCACGCGCTACACGCCCGAGACCGCGCCCGACGACCTCGCCCTGTTCCAGTACACGTCCGGGACGACCCGCGCCCTGCCGGAGGCGGTGCGGCACACGCATCGCGCGGTGGTCACGCTCATGGTGGCGGCGCTCTACGGGATCGGCCTCGCGGCGGGGGACCGCTACTTCTGCCCGTCCTCTCCCGCGTGGGGCCACGGGCTCTGGCACGGCACCATCGCGCCGCTCGCGCTCGGCATCGCGGTCGGCTCCTACTCCGGCAAGTTCGACGGGCATCGCATCGTGGAGGCGCTCCACGCTTTCGGCATCAGCAACCTCGCCGCCGCCCCCACCGTGTACCGGATGTTGCGCGAGTCGGGCGCGGCGGAGGGCCGGCGCTTCGCGCCTCGCAAGCTCTCGTTCACCGGCGAGCCCATGGACGCCAAGACCTGGGACTTCGTGGCGGGCGCGTTCGGCGTGCCTCCGTGCAGCATGTACGGGAGCACCGAGGTCGGCGTGATCATCGTGGACTATCCCGGCTTCGCCGGCTACGAGGTGCGGCGCGGCGCCCTCGGCAAGGCCGCGCCCGGCTGGGAGGTCGCGGTGGTGGGCGACGCCGGGCCGCTGCCCCCCGGCGAGCTCGGCGAAATCGCGGTTTGGCGGCGCGGGGAGTGGTTCCGCGTGAAGGACCGCGGCCACATGGACGCGGACGGCTATTTCTTCCACGCCGGGCGCTCGGACGACGTGATCATCTCCGCGGGCTGGACCATGAGCGCGCTGGAGATCGAGCAGGCCCTCCTCGCCCATCCCGACGTGCGCGAGGCGGCGGTGATCGGTGTGCCCGACGAGCTGCGCGGGCAGATCCCGAAGGCGTGCATCGTGGCTCCCGGCAAGAACGCCGTCTTCGCCGCGGAGCTTCAGGAGTTCGTGAAGAGCCGGCTCAGCCAGCACGAGTACCCGCGCGCCATCGAGATCGTGACGGAGCTGCCCAAGACGCCGGCGGGGAAGATCGACCGCAAAACCCTGCGTGACCGGGGAGGAGCCTGAGGCATGACCGAGCCCGTACGGGTTTATCTGCGGGTGCCCGGCACCCAGCCCATGCCGGATCTGATGCGCTTGATCCAGAGCATCGAGGCAGCCGGCTTCGACGGCGCCGGCATCCTCGACAGCCAGCTCCTGAGCCGCGACGCCTTCGTCGTGCTCGGGCCAGGCCGCCGCGCACACGCGCCGCATGGCCCTCTTCCCCGCCGTCACCAACCCGTTCACCCGGCACGCCTCCGTCCTGGCGAGCGCCATCCAGACGGTGGAAGAGCTGGCGCCCGGGCGGGTCCGCTTCGTGATCGGCACCGGCTACACGTCCGCGAGCACCATCGGGCGGGCGCCCGGCACGCTGGCGGAGATGCGCGAGTGCATCAAGGCCGTCAAGGGGCTGCTCGCGGACGAGACGGTCACGTTCGGCGCCACCTCCGGGAAGCTCGGCTACACGTCCGGCCGGCGCATCCCGGTGCTCATGGCGGCCTCCGGCCCCAAGGCCATCGAGGTGGCGGGCGAGGTGGCCGATGGCGCGCTGCTGCTGGTGGGCTTCAACCGCGGCATCGTGGAGACGGCGCTCGGCCATCTCGAGCGGGGAGCCAAGCGCGCGGGCCGGCGGCTCGAGGATCTGGAGATCGTCTGGGCGGTACGCACGTCGACCATGGCCACGACGGCGGAGGCCTTGCGGATGGCGCGCCCGACCGCGGTGCACTGGGGCGTCATGCGGTGGGGCGGCTACTGGCTCGGTCCCGCGGGGCTTCGCCTGCCGCCGATGGAGATTCCCGAGGTGGCCAAGCAGGTGTATCCCGATCTCTCGCACGCGCACGACTGGGAGGCCGCGATCAAGGCCACCGCCTTCGTGCCCGACGAGATCGTGGCCCAGCTCTGCGAGGCGATGGGGCTGATCGGCACGCCGGAGGACTGCGCCGCGCGCATCGTCGAGATGACGAAGCTCGGCGTGCGCAAGCTCTACCTGATGCCGCTGCTCACCTTCGCGCCGCCGGAGGCGGAGGTCGCCGCGTTCCGCGACACCGTGTTCCCGCGGCTGGCCGACGCGGGGTTGCGGCCAGCCGTGAGCTAGCCGCGCGCGAGCGGAAGCCGGGCGGGGTCGAACGGGGAGAGGTCGAGCGACGCGCCGCCATCGGCGATCAGCTCTGCGAGGGCGAGGCCGGTGGCGGGGGCGTTGAGCATGCCCCAGGGGCCGTGGCCCGTCGCCACGTAGGCGCCGCGAAGGCCGGGGACGCGGCCGATCAACGGGAGACCGTCGTCGGTGACGGGTCGGTAGCAGGCCTGGCGCCGCGTCACGCGCGCGGCGGCGAGCGCCGAGGACACGCGCCCCGCGGCGCGCGCGAGTACGTCGCACGCGGCGTCGCTCACCGCCACGCCTTCGGGCGCATCCGGTAGCGGCGCCGGATCGGCCATGCCGCACACGTAGACCTCGCCGTCCGGGCGGGGGAAGATCTCGGGCTCCAGCGCGCGACCGTCCGCGGTGCGGTAGTCCACGAAGACCGCGTGGGGCGGCATGTCGCCCGCGTCGAGCGTGACGCTGTAGCCCTTGAGGCCGTGCACGCGCGGCAGCAGCCGGCCGGCCACGCGGCCCGTCCACGGCCCCATCGCCAGCACCACCGCGTCCGCCGCGAGCGTCTCGCCGTCCACCGTGACGCCGTGGGCCACGCCGGCGCGGTGCGACATGCGCTCGACTACGCCGATACGCAGGCGGGCGCCGCGAGCCTCGGCCCCGGCCACGAGGGCGCCGGTGAAGCGGGCGGGGTGCACCTGCGCGGTGGTCTCCGGCGAGCCGAGCGCCGCGGTGACGACGCCGGCGCCGTCGAGCCACGTGGGCGCGGTCACGCGGTGGCCCCCGCGCACCGCGCCCTGCTCGCGCGCCGCCATCGCGAAGGTGTCCACGCGGCGATAGCCGTGGTCGCCGCCGAGCTCCTTCGCCAGCTCGGCGTGGAGCGCGAAGCTCGCGCGGGCGAGGGGCCCGAGCGGCGAGCCGTCGCACCAGTCGAGCGCGAGGAACCCGCCGGACTTGCCGGAGGCCGCGCACGCCACGCCGGAGCGCTCGACGAGGGTGACGTCGACGCCGCGCTTCGCGAGAAAGTACGCGGTCGACGCGCCGACCACCCCGGCGCCGCAGACGATGACCTTCATCTACGGCAGAAGATCGGCAACGGCGATGACGGCGGTGGGGACGGCGAGCGGCGATACCGTCGCGGACGAGGTGAGCCTCACGATCGAGCGGTAGCCATCGACGTGCGGCTCGCGATGCACCTCGAGGGTTCGATCGACGAGGTTGACGATCCAGTAGTCCGCGATGCGCGCCCGCGCGTAGAGGCGTGCCTTGAGCCGGCGGTCGAGGCGTAGGCTCGAATCGGCGACCTCGATGACGAGCGCGGCCGTCGCGGGGTGCGCCTGGACATAGTCGCGCGCCTCGCCGGGCACCATGGCCACGTCCGGCTCCGGCTCGGAGTCGTCGTCCAGGGCCAGGGGCGCATGCGGGCGCGCGTGCCACCCGGGACCGAAGGCGGCGGCGAGAGTCTGCCCGAGATGAGCAACGATGGCGGCGTGCGAGCTGCCCTGCGGCTCGCGGACCACGAGGGCGCCGTCGAGGAGCTCGAGACGCTCGCCCGTGAACATGCCGAGATCCACAAGCCGGTCATACTCGACCCGTCGCCAGCGGCGCATCCTGGCACCCGGGACGACCGGTCGTGACAGCGTCATCGCGGCAAGAGATCGGCCACGGCCACGCGGATCGCCGCGAACGCGGCGGGCGTGACGGTGGCGGGTGGAGCCAGGCGGATGGCGGCGCCGTAGCTCCAGCCATGAGCGGCCGAGGCGTCGAGCTGGGGCTCCCGATACACTTCCACGACGCGATCGACGAGGTTCACGATCCAATAGTCCGCGATCCCGGCCCGCGCGTAGAGGCTGCCTTTTTGCCGTCGATCGAAGGCCAGGCTCGACTCCGCGACCTCGATCAGGAGGGCCGGCCGAGACGGGTGGGCATCGCGATAGTCGTCTGGCGCGCCGGGCACCACGACCACATCGGGCTCCGGCTCGGATTCGTCGTCCAGCCACACGGGAGCCTGGGTGCGGACCAGCCAGCCCGGCGGCAACATTCCCCTCAGCGCATACTCGATCTTGGTGATTGCGGTCACGTGGTACGCGCCCTTGGGCTCGGCGACGACAAGGTGACCAGCGAGGAGCTCGAGGGGCTCACCCTCGAAGACTCCCAGATCCACCAGCCGGTCATACTCGGCGCGCTGCCAGCGACGGAGGGTGAGGGGGACCTGCCCCATGTGCTTCACGGTAGCGCCGCCGCGCCGCCTCCGTCAACGTCCGCGGCCGGATACACCGCGCGCGGGCGCGGTGCTAGAATCGGGTCAGTCCACGCTCACCCAACGGGGAGGACGGCTCATGGGGCTCGCGATTCGCCGGCTGCACCCGCTCTTCGGCGCCGAGATACTCGACATGGACGTCAAGCGCTTGGACGAGGCCACGTTCGGCGAAGTCGCCGCCGCGTTCAATGAGCACTCCGTGCTCCTCTTCCGCGGCCAGTCGCTCACCGACGAGGAGCAGATCGCGTTCAGCCAGCGCTTCGGCCCGCTGGAGACGACCATTCGCAGCCTCAACACGCAAGAGCGCACGCTGCCTCAGATCGCCAACCTCGCCAACGTGGACGCCGAGGACCAGCTGATCCCGAAGGGCGACAAGCGCAACCTCTTCAACGCGGGCAATCAGATGTGGCACACCGACAGCTCGTTCAAGCGGGTGCCGGCGATGGCGTCCCTCCTCTCCGCGCGTGAAGTCCCACCGGAGGGCGGCGAGACGCAGTACGCGAGCATGCGCGTGGCCTGGGAGCGCCTCTCGCCCGAGCTCCAGGCGCAGCTCGAGGGCAAGGTGGCGATTCACAGCTTCGTCTACTCGCGCGGGCTCATCGCCGACGACCTCATGCCCGCCGAGCATGCCGCCCAGGTGCCCCCGGTGCCGCAGGCGCTGGTGCGCGCCAACCCGGTGAACGGGCGCAAGGCCTTCTACGTGGCGTCGCACGCCTGCGAGATCCTCGGCACGCCCACCGGGCGGGCGCGCCTCCTCATCCGCGAGCTGCTCGAGCGCGCGACGCGGCCCGAGCAGGTCTACACGCATCGCTGGCAGGTGGGCGACCTCGTCATGTGGGACAACCGCTGCATGCTGCATCGGGGCCGGCCGTGGGACGAGAGCCGCTACCGGCGCGTGATGCATCGTACGACGGTGGCCGGCGAGGGCGCGACCGCGCCCGAATTGCCGGATGCCGTGGTGAGCCCGGCGAGCGAGACGGACATCGGCTGGGCCCGGGCCCAGCTCGACGCCATCGCCGTCTAGACGCGGTTACTCGATCACCTGATCCGCGCGCGCGAGAACCGAGGGCGGGATCGTCAGGCCGAGAGCCTTGGCGGTCTTCAGATTGAAGACGAACTCGAATGTCGTCGGACGCTCGATGGGTAGATCGCCGGGCTTGGCTCCCTTGAGGATGCGATCGACATGGCCGGCCGAGGCACGGAACATCTCGTTGATGCTCGGCCCGTACGACATGAGTCCCCCTTCCTCCACGAACTCCTTCAGCTCATAGACCGCGGGCAAACGGTATTTCGCGGCGAGCTCGATCAGTCGCCGCCGTTGCAAGTAGAAAAACGGGGAAGGCAGCACGTGGATCGCTCCGGCCCCCTCGCCCCGTGCCCTCTTGAAGGCGGATTCGAACTCCGCTGCTTCGACGACCTTGAGAGGCTGGACCATGAGGCCCAGCCCTCGCGCGGCCGCTTCCTCGGCGCTCAGGACGGCCGGCGCGAGCTCGGGACAATGAAGCACCGCGACCCGAGACGCGGCGGGGACCACCTCCTTGAGTAGTCCGAGCTGCTTGGTGGTCAGCGCTTCGAACTCGGAGGCTACGCCCGTCAAGTTGCCGCCCGGGCGCGCCAGGTTCGACACGAACCCAGCGGTTACGGGATCGGCCAGGTGCACGAAGACCACCGGAACCGTGCTCGTCACACTTCGCGCAGCGCGCAGCGCCGGGGTTCCACCCAGCACGATGACATCCACTCTGAGCCGGACGAGCTCGGCGATGAGCCCGGCGAGTCGATCGGTTTTCCCTTCCGCCCAGCGGTACTCGATCGTGACGGTCTGGCCCTCGACCCAGCCCCGCTCCCGTAGCCCTCGACGGAACGCGTCCAGGTTGGACGAGACGGGCACCGGCGCGCCGTTCCCCAGCCATCCGACTCGTGGGGTGCGGGTCGGCTGCGTGTGGGCCACGAGCGGCGCGACGAGCAAGCCGATGGTCAGGGCGGCCGCAAGGACGAGCCGTGGAGCCGTCATAGGGTCAGCATAGCCCGGACTAGCGGATCGCGCGGAGGCGCGCGGAGCCGAGCAGCAGCAGCGCGTTCGCCGCCACCACGCCGCCGCCCAGAAGTACCGCGAAGCGCGCGTCCACCAACGCCGCCAGCACGCCCGCCAGCAGCCCACCCAGCGGCATCAGGTTCCAGCAGAGCGAGTAGAGGCTCATGACGCGGCCGCGGAGCTGATCCGGCACCTGCTGCTGGAGATAGGTGCTCACCTGGGTGAGGTAGAACGTGTTGCAAAACCCCACGCCGGCCAGGAGCGCGACCGCCAGCCCGATGACCGGCGCGTAGGCGAAGGCCATGAGGACGAGACCCAGCGCGGTGGCGCCGGCGAGCACCGCGATGCCGCGCCGCCGGATCAGGTGCGCGAAGGTCGCCACCGTGAAGGTGGCGGTGAGCGCCCCCGCGCCGTGCGCGGCCTGCAAGAGCCCGTAGCCCGTCGGACCCATGCGGAAGTAGTCGTCCGCGAAGATGGGCAGGAGCGTGAGATAGGACATCGCGAACAGGCTATTGAAGAGCGCCAGCGCGATCAGGCTTGCGAAGACGAAGTTCCCCGCCACGAACCGGAGCCCGTCGGTGAACTGGCGCAGCACGCGCTGGCCGTCGCTCCGCAGCGGGGCCAGGGTGACGCGCATCCGTCCATAGAGCGCGAGCGCCGCGCACGATCCGGCCAAGGCCATCGCGAAGCCGACCGAGCCGCCGAACGCGGCGATGAGCACGCCGGCGAGGGACGGGCCGACCATCCGCCCCGCCTGCCAGGGGATGGACCCGAGCGCGATGGCGTTGGGCAGCCGCTCGCGGCCTACCAGCTGGGGCACCAGTGACATGCGGCTCGGCTCGTCGAAGGCGCGGAAGGTGTTGGTGAGCACCGCCAGCACGAGGAGATGGCCGAGGCGCATGTGGCCGGAGACGGCGAGGGCGAGCGTGGCGCCGAGGGTGAGCGAGAGCCCCACCTGGCTGAAGAGGAGCAGCCGCAGCCGGTTGATGCGATCCGCGAGCACGCCGCCGAAGAGCTGGAACACGACCAGCGGCACGCCCTGGGCGAGGCCGAGATAGGCCAGCGCCAGCGGATCGTGCGTGAGCTCCCAGGTGATCCAGGCGAAGGTGACGTACTCCGCGCGATGCCCGAGCACGTAGCACACCAGGCCCAGCCAGTAGAGGAGATAGTTGCGTTCGCGGAGCGCGGAGAAGGTAGACAGCCGGGCGGTCGACACTGACGCGCGCGGAGATCAGCTAGGCGCGGAAGGCGGCGTGGTCCACCGTCCACTGCGCGAGGAGGTCGGGATCGGGCTCCTGCGCGATACCGGGCACCGTGGAGGTGGCGACCTCGCCGGGGCCGCACAGCGCGATCTCCGGCTTGCCGACGTCGTTCGTGTAGAAATAGGACGAGGGGAAGATGTCCCCCGGGTAGGTGAAGTTCCACAGCGTGGCCAGCTCCGCGCAGATCTGCCCGCCGATGGCGCTCTCGAGCATGCCGCCCACCCAGCACGGGATGCCGTGCTCGCCACAGAGGGCCTGGATGGCCCGCGATGCGGTGAGGCCGCCCACGCGCCCCATCTTGATGTTGATCACCCGGCACGCGCCCAGGCGAATGGCCGCCCGCACATGGGCCAGGCTCTGCGCGCTCTCGTCGAGGCAGATGGGCGTCTCGATGCGCTTCTGGAGCTCGGCGTGGTGTACGAGGCTCAGCCCGTCGTCGGCGAGGGGCTGCTCGATCATGGCGAGCCGGTAGCGGTCGAGCGCGCGGAACTGATCGGCGTCGGCCAGCGTGTAGGCGGCGTTGCAATCGATGTGGACGGTGACGTCGGGGAAGGTGCCCCGCACCGCGTCCACCATCTTGCCGTCCCACCCGGGGCGGAACTTGAGCTTGATGCGGGGGAAACCCGCGTCGACGGCGCCCTGGATCTTCTCCATCAGGAGGTCGAGCGAATCCTGGACGCCGAAGTCCGCGCCCACCCTCACGCGATCGCCCTTGCCGCCCAGCGCCTGATGCAGCGGCACACCGCGGCGCTTCGCCTCGAGCACCCACCAGGGAATCTCCAGCGCGGAGCGGGCGAACTCGTTGCCCTTCACGAACGCGATCCGCTCGAGCAGGGCCTCCGCGGAGTCCAGCTGATGCCCGATCACGCGCGGGGCCATGTGCTCGCGCACGGTGAGGAAGGCGGCCCCGGTGTACTCGGACGAGTAGCCGGGGAACCAGGGCGGGCAGGACTCGCCCCAGGCGTGATGGCCCGCGCCCTCCATGCGGACGAGCAGGGTGTCGGTGGCGAGATGGTCCCCGTACGACGTACGGAAGTTGATAGCGGTGGGAATGCGGACGCGGTAGACGTCGATGCGCTCGATGAGCATGCCCGGCCTAGATCACGCCGTCGCGGCGCAGGGTGTCCAGCTCCTCGCCGCCCAGCCCCAGGTGCTTGCCGTAGACCTCCGCGTTGTGCTCGCCCAGCAGGGGCGAGCGCGTCACCTCGGTGGGCGAGGCCGACATGCGCACGGGATTGCCGGGCATGGGATAGGCGCCGCGCCGCGGATGCTCGAGGTCGGTGATGAAGCCGCGCGCCCGCAGGTGCTTGTCGGCGAGCACCTCGCGCGAGTCGAGCACGGCGCCGCAGGGGATGCCCTGGCCGGCCAGGATCTCGAGCACCTCGTGCTTGGGGCGCTCCTGCGTCCATGCCTCGATCATGGCGTCGAGCTCGTCGATGAACGCGACGCGGTCGCGCCGGTCCGCGTAGCGCGGGTCGTCGCCCAGCTCGGGCCGACCCAGGATGCGGCAGAGCGTCTTCCACATCTCCACGGTCGCCACGTGGATGAACACGTAGTCGTCCGGCCCCTCGCCCCGGCAGCGGTAGAGGTTCGACGGCGCCGCGGTGGCCGAGCGATTGCCCTGGCGCGGCGCCGCCTTGCCGGAGGCGTAGGTCTCGCGGAGGTGAATGCGCAGGAGATTCACCACCGAGTCCTGCTGCGCCACCTCGATCTGCTGGCCCACGCCGGTGGACTGCCGCTGGATGATGGCGGCGAGGATGCCGATGGCAGCGTGGAGGCCCGCACCGGTGTCGGCGAGGCCGCCGATGGCCTTGGTGGGCGGGCCGTCGGGCGAGCCCGTCATGCTCATGGCGCCCGCCATGGCCTGGGCGATCCACTCGAAGCTCTTGTAGCTCTCGTAGGGCCCGCCCGCGCCGAAGCCCTTCACCGACACGCTGATGATGCGCGGGTTCAGCTTCTTGAGCGCCTCGTAGCCGAGGCCGAGGCGATCCATGGAGCCGGGGCCCAGGTTCTCCACCACCACGTCCGCCGATTTCGCCAGCTCCTCGAACATCGCACGGCCGCGCGGCGACTTCAGGTTCAGCGTCACCGCCTTCTTGCACGAGTTCAGGAGCAGAAAGAACCACGCGTCTTCGCCACGCTTGTCGGAGAGTGCGGTGCGGCCGGGCTCGCCGTCGGGCGGCTCGATCTTGATCACCTCCGCGCCCAGCCAGGCCAGCATCTGGGTGCAGGAGGGACCCGCCTCGTACTGCGTGAGGTCCAGCACGCGAATGCCGTCGAGGGCCCTGGACATGGCGCGGCCCGCCTATGTCGTGTAGGCGGAGAAGCGCACCGTCTGCGCCCGCGCCTTGGAGTCGGTGATGACGTTGACCACCGCGGGCTTGCCCGAGGCGAAGGCGCGCTCCAGCGCGGGGCGCACGTCGTGGGGCTTCTCCACGAACTCGCCGTGGGCGCCCAGCTCCTGCGCCACGCGGTCGTAGCGCGTGTGGCCGAGATTCCGGCCGGGCTTGGGAAGCGGCCGCGTCCACGGCGCGTCCGCCGTCCAGCCGCCGTTGTTGCTGATCACCACCACCACGGGAATCTTGTGGCGCACCGCGGTGTCGATCTCCATGGCATTGATGCCGTAGGAGCCGTCGCCGTGCAGCACCAGTACCTGGGCGTCGGGCTTGGCGACTTTCGCGCCCACGCCGAAGGGCAAGCCGACCCCCATCGTCCCGAAGGCGCCCGAGTTCAGCCGATGCCCGGCCACGTACGTCGGAATGGCCTGGCGACCGAAGTTCAGGATCTCCTGGCCGTCCACCACCAGGATGCCGTCGCGCCGCATGAAGTCGCGCACCTCCTTGCAGAGGCGCAGGGGATGGATCGGCGTCTGCTCCACCGACATGGCCTTGTCCTGCTCGGCGGCCTTCTCGGCGTCCAGCGTGCGGAGCTTGCCGGTCCAGGTAGCGTAGCGCTTCGGCGCGATCTTGCCCTCCGCCTCGGCGCGGAGCTGCTCGAGCACCGCCTTGGCGTCGCCCACGATGGGCACGTCCACGGCGCGGTTGTGGCCCAGCTGCGTCGGGTTCACGTCCACGTGGATGACCTTGAGGTCGGCGGCGAAGCGCGGCGGCCGGCCGAACTGCACCACCCAGTTGAAGCGCGTGCCCACCGCCAGCACCACGTCGGCCTCGGTGAAGGCCTTGCTCCGCGCGTTCAGGAACGCGAGGGCGTGGTCCTCGGGGATGAGCCCGCGCGAGATCGGCGTGGTGTAGAAGGGGATGCCCGTCGCCTCCACGAACGCCTGGAGCGCGGCGGCGCCGTCCGACCACCACACACCGCTGCCCGCCACGACGACCGGGCGCTCGGCCTTCGCGAGCAGGTCGATCGCCTCGCGGATGGCGCCGGGATCGCCGAGCGAGCGCGGCGCCGCCTTCCACGGGCCGGGGTAGCGCATCTGCTCCTCCTCGACCTTCTCGCCGAGGATGTCGCCCGGCATGTCGATGTACACCGGCCCCGGCCGGCCGCTGGTGGCCTGGCGGAAGGCGGTGTCCACGACGTCGGGAATGCGCTTGGCGTCGTAGATGCGCTCCGCCCACTTGGTGATGGGCTTCATGAGCGCGACCTGATCCACCTCCTGGAAGGCCTCCATGCCGAGATACACGCGCGGGCTCGAGCCACCGATGGCGACCAGCGGCGCGCAGTCCGTCCAGGCATTGGCCACGCCGGTGGCGAGGTTGATGGCGCCGGGGCCGGAGCAGGCCATGGCCACGCCGGGCCGCCGCATCACGCGCGTCCACGCGTGCGCGGCCAGCGCGGCGGCCTGCTCGTGCCGCGTATCGATGGCGCGGATGCCGAGCTTGATGCACGCGGCCTCCGTCTCCAGCATGGGGCCACCCATGAGGTAGAACATCGTGTCGACGCCTTGCGAGCGCAGGGACTGCGCCAGCACCTCGGATCCCGTGATCGTGGCCATGAGCGGTCCTTTCAGGGTGGACGGGGCAACGCTCGGACGAGGGCGATTCTACGGGGGCCGAAGCCGGGGGTCAATGCGCGCCGAGGTTCGCGTACACTCGGGCGGGGGAGGACGGCCATGGAACAGCGCACTCACGAGAAGATCGCCGCGCATCTCTGCGGGACCCCGATCGCGCTCTCCGAGGGGAAGGCCCGCGTCGCCCTGGACGTGAGCCCGGAGATGGCGGCCGACGGCCGCGGGCTCGCGCACGGCGGCTTCACCTTCGGGCTGGCGGACTACGCGGCGATGCTGGCCGTCAACGAGCCCACCGTGGTGCTGGCGGGCGCCACGCTCAAGTTCCTCGGGCCGGTGGTCGTGGGCGACCGCGTGGAAGCAGAGGCCACCGTCGATCGGCAAGACGGGAAGAAGCGCTGGGTGAAGGTCGTCGTGAAGCGGGCAGGTCAGCCGGTACTCGAGGGCGAGCTCTTCGCGGTCGTGCCCGACCGCCACATCCTGGACGCCGGCGGCCGATCCTAGCCATGCCGGCACGGACAGGACGCGCGTACCTCCACGGCTTGCGGGAGCAGGAGCGGCAGGTGTGGCTGGGAGGAGAGCGCGTGAAGGACGTGACGACGCAACCCGGCTTGGCGAACGGGGCTCTGGCCGTCGCCGCGCTCTACGACATGCAGCACGACCCGACGCTGGGCGGCGAGATGACGTACGTGTCGCCGTCGAGTGGCGATCGCGTCGGGCTGTCGTTCATCATTCCGCGCACCCGGGAGGACCTGGAGCGCCGACGCGGCATGATGCTGCGCTGGGCGCGGCGCACGTGCGGGATGATGGGCCGCTCGCCGGACTTCATGAACGTCACCTTCGCGGCCTGGGCGGGCGCGGCCCCGTATTTCGCGCAGAATCGTCCCGAGTTTGGCGACAACGTTCGGCGATACCACGAATACATCCGCGAGCACGATCTCACCCTCACGCACGCCCTGATCAATCTGCAGCGGAGCCGCAGCGCGTCAGGCCCGAACCTCCAGGACGGCACCGCCTTGGCGGTGGTGCGCGAGACCGACGCGGGCATCGTCGTCCGGGGCTCGCGCATCCTCGCGACCCTCGGCCCACTCGCCGACGAGATCGCAGTGTACTCCCCGCGCATGAGCGACATGGGGCGCGACCACAGCCCATTTGCGTTGAACTTCGCCATCCCGTGCGGCACGCCCGGATTGAGGTTCCTGTGCCGCGAGAGCTTCGACCTCGGCCGGTCGCACTTCGATCACCCGCTCGGCTCGCGCTTCGAGGAGATGGACTGCGTTGTGTTCTTCGACGACGTGCTGGTCCCATGGGAGCGGGTGTTCCTGCTCGGCGACGTGGGTCTCATCAACGGGACCGGTGCACAGACCCACTCGATGGCCCACACCGCGCACCAAGGGGCCGCGAAGAACATCGCGAAGTGCGAGTTCGTGCTCGGTGTCGCCTTGCTCGTGGCGGACACGCTCGGCAACGCGCAGCTGCCTCATTCGGAGGAGAGGCTCGCCGAGCTGATGCAGTACACGGAGCTGATGAAGGCGTGCACACGGGCGGCCGAAGCCGACGCGCAGCTGGACGAGTGGGGCGTGATGTGTCCGGCGGAAGTGCCGATCGAGATGACACGCAACCTGTTCATGACCGCCTACCCGCGCATGGTGGAGATCCTGCAGCTCCTCGGATCGAGCAGCTTCATGATCACCCCGACCGAGGGCGATTTCCGCGGCCCGCTGGCGCCGCACATCGAGCAGTATCTGGCCACCGACACGGCGGCCGCCCGCGACCGCGTGAAGCTCTTCCGGCTGGCGTGGGACATCGCCGGCACGTCGTTCGGCAGCCGGCAGGTGCTCTACGAGCGGTTCTTCGCCGGTGATCCGCTGGCCCGCGCGCGGTTCGTGAACGGGATCTACCCGAAGGACGAGGTGATGGAGCGCGTGCGGGCGTTCCTTCGCGACGACGCGGACGCTTAGGCGCCCGCGAAGGCCCGATCCAGCGCCTGGGCGAGATCGGCCACGAGGTCGTCGGCATCTTCGATGCCGACGGAGTAGCGGATCAGGTTGTCCTTGATCCCGATCTCGAGACGCTCCTCGGTGGTGAGCTCGTAGAAGCTCATGATGGCGGGTTGCTCGATGAGCGTCTCCACGCCGCCCAGCGACACGGCGAGATGCGGAATCGCGCAGGCGTCGACCACGCGCGAGGCGGTGTCCAGATCGCCCTTCACCTCGAACGACACCACACCGCCGAAGCCGCGCATCTGCCGCTTGGCCACCGCGTGCTCGCGGTGGCTGGGCAGCCCCGGGTAGTGGACGGCGGTGACGTTCGGGTGGCCGGCGAGGAATTCCGCCACCGTCTGGGCGTTGGCGTTCTGCCGTTCCATGCGGAGGGCGAAGGTCTTGATTCCGCGCACGAGGAGATAGGCGGCGAAGGGATCGACGATGGCGCCGGTGATGCCCTGCAGGGAGCGCACCGCGCCCACCAGATCCCGCGAGCCCAGCACCGCGCCGGCGAGCAGATCGTTGTGGCCGCCGAGATACTTGGTGGCCGAGTGCATCACGAGGTCCACGCCCCATTCCAGCGGCCGCGCGTTGTAGGGCGTGGCGAAGGTGGCGTCGATGACGGTCTTCACCCGGTGCTTCCGGCCGATGGCGGCGAAGCGCTCGAGATCCAGCACCCGGTTGTAGGGGTTGGTGGGCGACTCGCTCAGGAGCACCCGCGTGGTGGGGCGGATCGCGTCCTCCAGGGCCTCGTAGTCGCCCGTGGGCACCGTGGACACCTCGATGCCGTAGCGCGAGAGCGTCTGGTTCAGAAACTGCCGCGTGCGCCGGTAGCTGTCGTCGGTGACCACGGCGTGGGTACCGCGCGACAGCATGGCGAACAGCGCGGTGGTCATGGCGGCCATGCCGCTCGAGAAGAGCAGGCAGTCGCCCGCGCCCTCGAGGACGGCCAGCTTGGCTTCGGCGATCTTCTGGGTGGGGTTGCCGTAGCGCCCGTACTCGACCCGCTCGATCTTGCCGTCGAAGTGGTCCTTCAGCTCCTGGGTGTTGGCGAAGGTGAAGGTCGCGGTCTGCACGATGGGCGTGGCGAGCGCGTTGGCGGGCTTGGGCCGCGGCTCGCCGCCGTGCACCGACAGCGTGCTCGGGCCCAGCGGCTTCTTGGGCGGCTCGACGGGCTCGGGCATCACGACACCAGCTGGCGCGACTTCTCGACGTGCCGCGCGATGGCGCGGGCCACCCGCTTGGGATCGGCGGGTAGGTCCACGGGCTTGTTGCGGTGGGTGGGCTTGATGCCGGCGAGCTCGCCCATGTGATAGGCGGCCTTCTGGTCGGCGAACTTGAGCCCGTTGGCGGTGGAGATGACGACCACACGTTCACTCGACCGGATGACCTTCTTGTCCACCAGCTTGCGGAGGGCGGCCAGCGCCACGCCGGTGTGGGGGCAGTTGAACATGCCGGTGCGGTCGGCGCGCGCCGCCTCGTCGGCCAGCTCCTGCTCGGAGGCCTGCTCGACCACCCCGTTGAAGCGCTGCAGCGTGCGGATGGCGCGCTTCACCGACACCGGGTTGCCGATCTGGATGGCCATGGCCAGGGTGGGCTGGGCGGTGACGGGCTCGAAGGTCTTGAAGTCGTTCTGGAAGGACCGATAGAGCGGGTTGGCCCGCTCCGCCTGGGCCAGGCAGATGCGCGGCAACCGGTTGACCAGCCCGAGCTCCTGCATCATCAGGAAGCCTTGCCCCAGCGCGTGGACATTGCCCAGGTTGCCGCCGGGGATGACGATCCAGTCCGGCACTTCCCAGTCGAACTGCTGGACGATCTCGATGGCCGCTGTCTTCTGCCCCTCGATGCGCAGGCTGTTCATCGAGTTGGCGAGGTAGATGCGCTTTTCCTTGGTGATCTCCTGCACCACCGCCATGCAGCCGTCGAAGTCGGTGTCGAGCGAGAGCACCAGCGAGCCATTGGCGAGCGGCTGCACGAGCTGGGCGATGGAGATCTTGTCCTTGGGAAGCAGCACCACCGAGGGGATGCCGGCGAAGGCGCAGTAGGCGCCCAGCGCGGCGGAGGTGTCGCCGGTGGAGGCGCAGGCCACCGCGTCGATGGGCACCCCGCCCGCGATCATCTGCTTCACCACCGAGACCAGCACGGTCATGCCGAGGTCCTTGAAGGAGCCGGTGTGCGAGTTGCCGCACTGCTTCACCCAGAGGTCCTCGACCCTCAGACTTTTTCCATAGCGATCTGCCCAGAGGAGGTTGGAGCTGCCCTCGTACATCGACACGATGTTCTCGTTGTCGAGGAAGGGGACCACCCACTCCTTCTTGCCCCAGACCCCGGAGCCGTACGGGTAGCTGTTGCGGCGGTACCGGTCGTCGAAGAGCTGGATCCACGCAGCCGCGGAGCGCGACTTGAGCGCCTCCATGTCGTGCCGCACCTCGAGGAGGTCGCCGCACGTGGGGCAGCGGTAGATCACTTCGCGGAGGTCGTACTCCCCGGGGCAGCCGTTGATGCAGGAGAACCACGCATTGTAGGCCATACCGCGCCCAGTATAGCGCGTCCCGGATAGGGAATTCGGGGCGTCAGGCGCGCCAGGGCTCGACGATGATCTTGGCGTGCCGCTCGGGGGAGGCGAGCTCCGCGAAGGCGCCGGGCACGCCGTCGAGACCGACGCGGCCGGTGATGAGCGGCGCCGTCGGGATGGAGCCGGCGGCGATGAGGCGGAGGGTCTCCTCGAACTCGTCGGCGGTGTAGCCGAGGACGAACTGGAAGGCGAGCTCCTTGCTGATGCCCAGCATGGGGTGAATGGTGTCGGGCTCCATGCACACGCCCACCACAACGATGCGGGTCCCGCGCGGCGCCGTGCCCATGAGCTGATCCAGCACGCCGGGCACGCCCACGCACTCGAATACCACTGCGGGCCGGCGGGGCGGGCCGGGCACCCACGGCGGCAGCACCGGGGCGCGGGCGGGATCGCGCCACACCGCCACGTCCGCCCACCGCGTCCACGGCGAGTCCGCGGCGGGGTCGACCACGACGTCGGCCCCCAGCGCCTCGGCGAGCGCGCGGCGCCGCGGGGAAAAGTCCGCGGCCACGATGGGCCGCGCGACGGTGAGGCGCAGGGCCGCGATCACCGCCAGCCCCACCGGGCCGCAGCCGATCACGATGGGCGCGTCGTCGGGCTGGACGCGCGCCATGTTGAGCGCGTGGAGCCCCACCGCCATCGGCTCGGTCAGCGCGGCGCGTTCGGTGGGGAGGTCCTCGGGCACGGGGAGCAGCCGCGACTCGGTAAGAATCATGTACTGCGCGTAGCCGCCGGGCATCTCGTTCGAGTACCCCACGGTGCGAACGCCGTCGGACCGGATGACACCGGGGGTGGAGCAGACGCGGGTCCCGAGCGGCAGGTGCCGCGTCGTCTTGGGGCCGAAGTCCGCGATCTCCGCGCAGAACTCGTGGCCCATCACCACGTCGCGGCCGAGATCCATCACGAAGCGGGCGCCGACGCGGTGCTGGTTCTCCACGAAGCGCTCGGCGTGCTTGAGCGCGTGGAGGTCGGAGCCGCAGATCCCGCAGGCGAGCGTCTTCACCAGCACCTCGCCCGGACCGGGCTGGGGGACGGGGACGTCGGCGATGACGAGCTGCCGGCTCCGCATGACGGCCGCGCGCATGGCCCTATGCTGCCTCGCCGGGGGGCCCGCGTCCAGCCCCCAACGGCGCGCCGGGAGCCCCCCATTGGCCTCGGCCCGTCCCGGCGCTAGAATGCGCCCATGCCCCGCTTCCCGGACCTCCCCCCCGACCGGATGACGGAGGCCCAGAAGCGCGTGGCGACGGCCATCACGTCCGGCCCGCGCGGCGGCATCCGCGGGCCCTTCGCGGTGCTCCTGCGCAGCCCCGAGCTGGCCGATCGCGTGCAGAAGTTGGGCGAGCACCTGCGGTTCAACTCGTCATTGCCCCCGCGCCTGAACGAGTTCGCCATCATCATCAACGCCCGCTTCTGGGAGTCGAAGTACGAGTGGTTTGCCCACCGCCCATTGGCGGCAAAAGCCGGCCTTTCGGACGCCATCGCGGACGCGGTGGCGAAGGGGCGGCGGCCGGAGGGGATGAAGGAGGACGAGGCGCTGGTCTACGACTTCTGCACGGCCCTGCACCAGCGGCACTTCGTGGAGGACGCGCTGTTCGAGCGCGCGAAGGCCCTCCTGGGCGAGCAGGGCGTGGTGGACCTCATCGGCGTCAGCGGCTACTACACGCTGGTCTCGATGGTGCTAAACGTGGCCGAGGTCCCGCTGCCCGCGGGCACTCCGCCGCCGTGGTAGAGCCCCGGTAGCGAGGGAGGATCCGACCCATGGCCGTGATCGCCAAGGATGCCGCGCTTTATTCCAAGCTCGAGGAGCGCATCCTCGCCCGGGACCAGGTCGGGGCCACCCAGGTGTTCTACGACCTCGTACGAGCGGAGCGGCCGCTCGCCGAGATCGTCCGCGAGACCGTTCGCATCCACGCGCCCTACACCCAGGTGCCCTATCACCAGCGAATCGACGACGGCTTTGTCAGATTCGTCAACAACGACCATTGCCTCCTCAGCGCGCGCACGAGCGTACGGCTGCCCGCTTATCTGCCTGAGTCGCTCCGCTTCCTCCCCATGGCCCAGACCATCTGGTACGTGCCCACCGGGCTCGACCCGTGGAATCAGCTGCTGGGCAAGGCGCCGGGGCACTATGGGCGGCGCACGTTCAAGGTGGATCCGGACCGGCCGGTGGGCGCGCCCGAGCGGCACTGGGCGGATCAGGAGCCGCTGGCGCTGGAGGGGCCGTTCGCGGAGCGGCTCAACCACTGGCTCACCCTCGTGCAGCGGGGCGAGGTGGTCACCGCGTATCGCGTGTTCCTCGGCCTCTTCGAGGAGCGGGCGCATCGCCGCGAGCTGCTCGCGCACCTGATCTTCGCCGGACTCATCGACGTGCAGGACCGGATGTTCCTCAACCGCTCCTACACCACCGGCCACAAGTCCTACCGGGCGCGGGCCACCATCGAGCTGGGCGACACCGTGGGCTGGGACGACGCCCACGACGTGATCTACGCTGGCGTCCCCGACATGGCGGTGGGGCCGCGCTGGCACTCCGCGTACGAGATGGCCTGCCAGGTGAGCTGGACTCGCCTCGCGGAGCCGGACGCCCGCCCGCGCTCGTCGATGGAGTTCTCGCCGAAGCGGCTCGTCGAGGAGCGCCTGCTCGCCAACGCGGCGCCCCTCACCGCGGAGGAAGAGGAAGAGCTGATCGCCGCGATCGCCGGGCCGTCGGAGAAGGCCTACATCGAGGCGATCACCGCGCTGCTGCTCGCCGGCAAGCACCCCCGCCGCATCCTCGACGCCATCCAGATCGCCGCCGCCCGGAACATCCTCGCCGCCGGCCTCCCGGACAACTTCTCCATGCCGCAGCACGGCTACGAGTACACGAACACGCTGGGGTGGTTCTTCGACACCTTCGATCATCCGCATCGCGTGAAGCTCCTCTATGTGGCCGGCTCCTTTATCCATCAGGCGGCAGGCTGGGTGCGCGACACGCCCGGCAACGGCGTCCCGAACGATCCGTCCGCGATCGCGCGGCCGGCCGCGGGGGCGGGGGCGCTCAGCGCCGCGCAGCTGCTCGAGCGGCTGGAGGCGGCGCAGCTCGGTCTCAAGACGGACGAGAGCGTGGCCTGGACCCGCGCCTACCTCGACGCCGGGCACGACCGCGCGCCGCTCGTGCAGGCCCTCGCCCTCGCCGCGGTGAAGGAAGGCAATGACCCGCACAACCAGGAGATCGGACTCTGTCTCCTGGAGGACTACGGGCACACCCAGGCCCACGACCGCGACACCCTGCTGCTCGCCTGCGCGCAGCACACCGCGGGGCACGTGAAGTTCGGCGACCCCCTCGAGTCCTACAAGCGCTTCGCGGAGGCCTTCGGCGTCTAGCCCATGAGCGATCTCAGCTTCAACCCCATGGCCCCGGAGTTCGTAGCCGATCCCTATCCGACCTATCACCGGCTCCGCACCGAGGATCCCGTCCACCAGAGCCCGCTCGGGTTCTGGGTGCTCACCCGCTACGAGGATGTGGTGGCGTCGCTCCGAGACCCGCGCATGATCAAGGAGCCCATCGCTGCGTTCGTGGCCGCGCGCTTCGGCCTGCAGGCGCCGCCCCTGGGGATGGGGCTGTCCATGCTGGACCGCGATCCCCCGGATCACACGCGGCTGCGCGGGCTCGTCAGCAAGGCCTTCACCCCTCGGGTGATCGAGCAGATGCGGTCTCACATCCAGCAGATCGTGGACGGCCTGCTCGACCGCGTGCAAGGCGATCGTGGGATGGACCTGATCGAGCAGTTCGCCTACCCGCTGCCCGTCATCGTCATCTGCGAGATGCTCGGCGTGCCGGTGGCGGACCATGAGCGCTTCAAGGGCTGGGGTCTCGACATCGCCCGCGGCCTGGACGCCATCATGCTGCCGCCGGACTCGCCGGTGGCGGAGCGCAGCGTGCTCGCGCGCCGCGCCCTCGCCGAGTACTTCCGCGGGCTCATCGCGGAGCGGCGCCGGGCGCCTCAGGACGACATGTTGTCGGGCCTGATTGCCGCCGAGGAGGCGGGAGACAAGCTCTCCGAGGACGAGCTGCTCGCCACCTGCATCCTCCTCCTCGTCGCCGGGCACGAGACCACCGTGAACCTGATCGGCAACGGCTCGCTCGCTCTCCTGCGCCACCCCGATCAGCTGCGCCGGCTGCGCGAGGACCCGGGCCTGATCGTGACCGCGGTGGAAGAGCTGCTGCGCTTCGACGGGCCGGTGCAGCGCACCGCGCGCATTCCCAGCGAGGACGTCACCATCGGCGGCAAGACCATCGGCAAGGGCGAGATGGTGATGCCCTTCATCGGCGCCGCCGACCGCGATCCCGCCCAGTTCCCCGATCCCGATCGCCTGGACATCGGCCGCACGGAAAACCGCCACATCGCTTTCGGCTGGGGCATCCACTTCTGCATCGGCGCCCCCCTCGCGCGCGTGGAGGGGCAGATCGCCATCAATACGCTGCTGCGGCGCATGCCCAAGCTCGCGCTCGCCACCGCCGAGCCGCAGCACCGGCAGAGCCTGACCCTGCGCGGCCTGACGTCGCTGCCCGTCTCCTTCTGACCCGTCTCGAGGAGGACATGCCATGAACGTGGGCGTCTCCGTTCCGCTCCCCGCCTATCTTGTCGACGTCGGGGCCATGGCGCGCACCGCCGAGGAGCTCGGCTTCGAGTCCTTCTGGTGCGCCGAGCACCCATTCATTCCCGTCCACACGAAGAGCCGCTTCCCCGGCTCGGCCGACGGGGTCATCCCGGAGACCTACTCACACTTCGTGGATCCCTTCGTCGCGCTGGCGCGCGCCTCCGGCAGCACCACCCGCATCAAGCTCGGCACCGGCATCGTGCTGGTGCCGGAGCGGCATCCGCTGGTGCTCGCCAAGGAGGTGTCGACCCTCGATCACTTCAGCGGGGGGCGCTTTCTGTTCGGCATCGGGGCGGGGTGGCTCCGCGAGGAGACCGAGATCATGGGCGGAGACTTCGACCATCGCTGGACGCAGACCCGCGAGTCGGTGCTGGCGATGAAGGAGTGCTGGACCAAGCCCGAGGCGGAGTTCCACGGCAAGTACTACGACTTCCCGCCCGTGCGCTCGTATCCGAAGCCTGCGCAGAAGCCGCATCCGCCGGTGCTCTTGGGTGGCGGAGCAGCCAACGTATTCAAGAGGATCGTGGAATGGGGCGACGGCTGGCTGCCGACTTCCGTGGGGCCCGACGTAGTGCGCGAGGGGCGTGCGACGCTCGATCGCCTCGCCAAGGAAGCGGGCCGGAACCCCGCGTCCATCACGATCTCGGTGCACGGGCAGCCCGCCGACCGGGACCTCGTCCGCCGGCACTTCGACGCGGGGGCGACGCGTGTGGTCATCCGCCCGGCCACCGTGAGGACGGACGCGGACATGGCTGTCGAGCTCACCCGCATCGCCGACGCCGTGCTGCGGTAGCGGAGGCCGGCATGGCGCCGCCGAGCAAGTTCGCCCACGTCGTCTTCAACACCCACCGCTATGCCGAGATGATCGCCTGGTATCAGCGCGTGTTCGAAGCGCGAGTGCAGCATCGGGGCGAGCGTCTCGCCTTCCTCACCTACGATGACGAGCATCACCGGTTCGCGTTCGTCAATCTCGGGCCGGCGCCCGCCGATCTACCTGCGCGGGCGGCGAACCAGGTCGGGGTGAATCATCTCGCGTACACGTGGAAGGATCTGGGCGAGCTGGTCGACCTCTACAAGCGGCTCAAGACCGACGGGATCTTGCCCTACCGGCCGATCCGCCACGGGCCGACGCTGTCGCTCTACTATCGCGACCCCGACGGGAATCAGCTCGAGTTCCAGATCGATCTGCTCGCGCCCGAAGAGGCCAACGCTTTTCTCCGGGGCGACGCCTTCAAGGCCAATCCGATCGGCGAGCCCTTCGATCCGGACGCGCTGGTGGCCCGCGTCGAGGCGGGAGCGTCCGCGCGCGAGCTGATCTTCCGCTCGGACCAGGTCCCGGTCGCGCCCGCGACTGCCGGCTAGTTCAGCCGCGCGCTAGCCGTCCGGGCGCTCGCGCCGGGCGAGGAGGTCGCGCGCGGCGAAGAGCAGGATGAGCGCGCCCAGCCAGGCCAGCGCCCCGTCGAGCAGGTATGCGCCGCGCAGCGTCGCCGCGGCCAGGGCCCCGGTGAGAAGCGGGCTCGCGGCGGTGCCGATCTGCACGCCCAGCGCGAGCCAGCCGAAGGCGGCGCCGCGCGCTTCCGCGGGCACGATCATGCCGCCGAGGGCGTAGGCCAGGGTGAGCGCGCCGCCGAGGCAGACCGCCACCAGCACCCGCAGCACGAGCAGGCTCACCCAGCCCTCGGCCAGCGCCATCCCTCCACAAAGCATTCCCCCCGCGAGCAGCTGGAGGAAGAGGAGCTGGCCGGCGGGCATCACCGCCACCAGACGCGCGGCAAGGCTGGCGGAGAGCGTCGCCCCGACGGCCGCCGCCGAGATGATGATGCCGGAGGTCATCGCGGGCGCCGCGACCTCGGGCATGTGCGCCACCTGCAGCGGAATGACGAGGGCCAGGCCGCGATCGATGAACTGCGCGATCACGAGCAGGCCCATCACCGGCACGAAGTGCGGCTGACTCAGGAACTCGCGGAACGGCGTCGTGCGGCGCCGCGCGGGGGCCTCGCCCGCCGGCGCCGCACGCTGCTCCTGGAAGAGGAAGACCAACGCGACCAGCGACACCGCGCAGAGCGCGGCGGTGACGTAGAAGGCGGGGCGGATGCCGAGATGGGTGGCGGCGAAGCCGCCGATGGCCGGCCCCACCGCCACGCTCAGGAGTTGCGCCCCCTGCACGCGGGCGATCGCCGACGCCACCTTCTCGCGCGGGGCCGACACGCTCGCCACCGCCATCGCCATCGGCGTGAAGCCGGCGAAGAGGCCCTGGAGGAATCGCGCGGCGAAGAGCTGCTGCACCGACGTGACGAGGCCCATGGCGGCGATGATCACGGTGAACCCCGCCAGCGAGCGGATCAGCATCATCTTGCGGCCGAACCGGTCGGCGAGCCGGCCGAAGAGCGGGGCGAGGAGGCCGGACACCGTCGGCGTCACCGCCGCGAGCGCGCCCGACCAGAGGGCCACCGCGGCGGGATCGGTGACGCCGAGCTCCTGCACATAGAGCGGCAGGAAGGGCGAGAAGAACTGGAACCCCACGAAGGCGATGAAGACGGACAGCGACAGTGCCCAGACATTGCGCTGCCAGCCCGAGGGGCCCGTCACCCGATGACGATACCCAGCGCGGGCGAGTTCGTCTACACTCGGCGGCGGGAGGATCCCGCATGCCGCGCCGCAAGCTCGTCGTCGCCATGATGATGCACGAGACGAACACGTTCTCCCCCGTGCCGACGCCGCTGGCGTCCTTCCGGCCCCTCGCCGGCGCGGCCGCCGTCGCCGAGTTCGGGGACACGAACACCCAGCTCGGCGGGTTCCTGACGGTAGCGAGGAAGGCGGGAGCGGAGGTCCTGCTCCCGGTAGCGGCGAGTGCGCATCCTTCCGGTTACGTCGAGAAGAGCGCCTACGAGGACATGGCCGTGGCCATCGTGGGTGCCGTCCGCGGGGGCTGCGACGCCGCCTTCCTCGCCCTGCACGGGGCGATGGTCGCCGAGCACACCGACGACGGCGAGGGCGAGCTCCTCCGTCGTATCCGGGTGGTCGCGCCGAGCCTGCCCATCGCGGTGGGCCTCGACTTCCACGCGCACATGACCGCGCCCATGATCGAGCATGCCACCGTCGTCACCGGCTACCGCACCTACCCGCACGTGGACATGGCGGAGACGGCCGAGCGCGCGGGGCGCACGCTCCTCCGCGCGCTGGACGGAGAGGTGCGCCCCGTCATGGTGTGGGGCACCCGCCCCATGATGACGAGCACGCTCGCGCACGCGCCGTCGCGACAGCCCATGAAGGACATCATGGACCAGGCCATCGCCGCGGAGACGAGCGGGACCGTCCTCAATGCGTCCGTGTTCGGCGGCTTCCCGCACGCGGACATCCCCCACATCTCCTGCTCGTCGGTGATCGTCTGCGACGGCCAGGCGGACAAGGGCCAGGCGCTGCTCGACCGCCTCCTCGGCATGGCGTGGCAGCGCCGCAAGGCCTTCCTCTATGAGGGCGCGCCGCTGGCGAGTCAGATCGCCCACGCGAAGACGCTGGGCGAGGGACCCATCGTGCTCGTGGACCACGGCGACAACACCGCCTCCGGCGGCACCCAGGACGTGATGAGCGTGATCGCCGAGGTCGAGCGCCAGGGGCTCGAGGACGTGGCGGCGGGTCCCATCTGCGATCCGGACGCGGTGGCGCGGCTGCTCGCCGCCGGCACCGCCGCCAGCGTCACGATTCCCCTCGGCGGCAAGATCGACATGCCCCAGATCAACCTGCCCGGCCGCCCGCATACCGTCACCGGGAAGGTCATCCGCGTCACCGAGGGCGAGTTCGTGGTCACTGGGCCCATGGCCACCGGCACCCGCGTGCGCATGGGACGCACCGCCGTGCTCGACACCGGCCGCATGCAGATCGTGGTGTCGGAGCAGCGCAGCGAGCCCTTCGACCTGGGCGTGTTCACCCACTGCGGGATCGACCCGCGGCGCAAGCGCTATGTGCTGATCAAGTCGCGCCAGCACTTCCGCGCCGGCTTCGAGCCCATCGCGCGTCACATCGTGCTGTGCGACGGCGACGGCTGCACCAGCAGCGACCTCCGCCTCTTCACCTACCGGAAGCGGCGTCGGCCGTTGTATCCCTTCGAGGACGCCTGACGCTCAGCCGCCGCCGGCGCGGCGAATCGGGAAGGCAGACGGAACAATGCGATCCACCGACGCGCCGTCCCAGCGCCAGCGGGGGACCTGCTCCCAGTAGTGCCGGGTAGCCGCCTGGGCCTTCGCCAGCACCTGCTCCTCGTCGACCCGGGTCACCCGGCCGCCTTCGACCAGCACCTTGCCGTCCACGATCACGGTGTGCACGTCGCGCCCGGTGCCAGCGTCCACCAGCGCCTTGATGGGATCCGCATAGAGCGGCCCGCCCAGGTGGTCGAGGTCGATGAGCAGGATGTCGGCCTTCGCGCCGGGCGCGAGACGGCCCAGGTCACTCCTGTTGATAAAGCGGGTCCCGCCGACGGTGGCCGCGTTGAACACGTCACGCGCGAGGCCCACCTGATAGTTGGCGTCGGTGACTTTGGCGAGAATGGACGCCCAGCGGAGCTCGGACACCATGTCCATCGGGTAGGTGTCGGTGCCGAGCGCCACCGTGACCCCGGCCTCGAGGTAGCGGGGCAGGGAGTGGAGCGTCATCGCCATCTTTGCGTACTTGTACGGGCAGTGCCCCACGGTGGTACCGGTCTGAGCAAGGACCTTGAGGTCGTCGCCGAACGGGTAGCGCGGCCAGGGATGCGCGGTGGTGAAGACGGCGTGGCCGAGCAGGGTTTGCTCGTCGAGGAAGCCGATGTCGGCGAGGAACTGCACCGGCGTCTTCCGGTGCTCTTCCATGATGCGCTGGAACTCGATGAGGTTGCCGCCGGCATGAGTGTGGATGGGCGCGCCCAGCTCGCGGGCGGCGTCCTTCCCCGCGCGCAGCAGCCCCTCCGTGCAGGTCTCCACCTGGGCGGCGTTGAGTAGCCCCTTCAGACGCCCGCCCGCGCTGCCGTCGAACTTGCGGACGAAGTCTACCGCCTCCTGCAGCCGCTGCTTCCCCACGGCCACGTCCTCGTCGTAGTAGAGCCGGCCCTTGGTGTCCATGAAGGTGTCACGGTCACGGAAGGGGGGGCTCGCGTAGACGCGCAGGCCGAGATCGTCCACCAGGCGCGCGTAGCCGTCCCAGTCGCCGCGCAGACCGCCCACGTCGATCACGGTGGTGGTGCCCTGCTTGAGGGTGTGGAGGAACACATAAGCCCGGAGCGCGGCCACCGCCTCAGGGGGCGGGGGCTTCATCGCGCCCTTGAGCGGCGCCGCGAACGCCATGTAATTCGACGTGCGGTAGTCGTTCTTCGCCATGTCGAGCAGGAGATAGTCGCCGCCGTTGCCGGCGGTATGCACGTGCGTGTTGATGAAGCCGGGGGACACCAGCTTGCCCGCGGCCGCGATGCGCGTGTCTACGGCACCCGTGTAGGCACCCCCGGCATGGACGATACGGTCGCCCTCGAACACCACATGGCCGCGTTCGTGGACTTCGTGCGTGGTCCCGTTCCACGCCACCACCCAGCCGCCCTCGATCAGCGTCTTCATAGCGCCCTCATGTCTTCTCGAAGTCGATGCGCTCCACCACCGGCAAGCCCTGCAGGTGCCGCCGCAGGCAATCCATGCCGAGCTCGGTGGCGCCGAGGCGGACCCATTCGCGCCCGCCGAGGATGCGGCTGCGGCGCGACTCGGCGCCGTCCGCGGTGGCGATCGCGAGGTTGATGGTGCCGCCGAACTCGATGCGATCGGGGCCGTCGTCGAGGTCCACGAGCACGGCGAGGGCATGCGTGGCGCCACAGAGGCGCCGGGCCGCCGCCGCGACCTCTTCAGCGAGGGCCGGGGTGATCTCGGCGGGCGCGGGGCCGGCGAGCCCTACCGCGGCCTGCACCTGGCCGAGATCGCGCGACACGATGCCGCGCGTGACGATCTTCTCGCCGCCGAGGTGCGGAGCGAGCCGCGCGGCGATGAGGCCGCCGGTGAACGTCTCCACCAGCGCCAGCGTACCGCCGCAGGCGGCGAGCGCTTCAAGGATCACGCTCTCCATCGTCTTGTCGTCCTCGGCGAGGATGAAGTTGCCGAGGCGCTTGCGGATCTCCTTCTCCACCGGCTCCAGCTTGCGACGCACGTCGGCCATGTCGGCGCCGCGCACGGTGAGCTTGGTCTCGAGCTGCGGGTAGTGGGCGCGGAAGCCGAGCTTGAGGCTGCCGTCGGGGACGAGGGCGTCCACCCCGGCGAGCAGGCTGTCCACGTGCGACTCGCCGAGGCCGTAGGAGTGAAAGCGCTTGAGGACGATGGTCGTCGGCGCGCCGCTCCGGGCGAGGAGGCGGGGGACGATCTGCTCCTCGAGCATGCGCCGGAGCTCGCGCGGGACGCCCGGCGTGAAGAAGAAGCGCGCCTTGCCGATGTCCAGCGCGAAGCCGCACGCGGTGCCGATGGGGTTGTCGAGGATCTCGGCGGTGGCCGGGAGCATGGCCTGCTTCGTGTTGTTGGGCGGCATGGTGCGGCTGCGCTTCTTGAAGAAGTCCTGCATCTTGACCAGCCATTCCTCGTTCAGCACGAGGGGGACGCCCGCGGCCTGGGCGGCGATCTCCTGGGAGAGGTCGTCCACGGTGGGGCCGAGCCCGCCGTTGACGATGACGGCGTCCGCCCGCTCGGCGGCGAGGAGAAAGGCCTTGGCCAGACTCTCCCGGTCGTCGCCCACCGTGGTCTCCCAGGCCACCGAAAGGCCCACGTCCTCGAGCTTCTGGCTCATATAGGCGAAGTTGGTGTTGACGATCTTGCCCGTCAGCACCTCGTCGCCCGTGCAGATGATCTCCACTCTCATGGTCACCCCCGGGGCTTTGCCCCCGGGGGATCATACACCGGAGCAATCTTGACATGCGGCGGAGGGGGGGCGGATGATGGGCGCATGACGACACTCCAGCGCGCGGAAGCCGCCGAGCACGCCCTCAGCCAGGAGTTGGACAGGATCGCCGTGAAGTCGGTGATCTACACGTCGGGCGAGCGCGATCCCCGGGAGCCGAACCCGCGGCCCGACGCCAAGGGCCGGCTCTTCCTGATGGGGCACGACAACCGGCTGGCGAAGATGCCGGACAAGCCGACGCTGTTCGACTTCTACCGGCTGCGCTTCGGGCCCTCCATGCACATGCTCCAGAGCGCGCGTCTGGCGCTCAAGTCCGGCGCCCCCGAGAAGGTCGTCGTCGCGTGCTTCCTCCACGACCTCGCCATCACCGGCTTCATCCGGAGCGACCACGGCTACTGGGCCGCCCAGCTGGTGGAGCCTTACGTGGACGAAGAGATCTCCTGGGCCATCCGCTATCACCAGGCGCTGCGCTTCTACCCCGACGAGTCGGTGGGCTACCAGTACCCCGAGCTCTACAAGACCCTCTTCGGCGAGGACTACCGGCCTGAGCCGCATATCGAGCGGGCCTACCGGACGGCGCGCGAGCACAAGTGGTACATGACGTCGCGGCTCATCACCGTGAACGACCTCTACGCGTTCGATCCGAACGTCACCGTGCAAATGGAGGAGTTCACCGACATCGTCGGCCGGCACTTCAAGCAGCCGAAGGAAGGGCTGGGCTTCGACGCCAGCCCCTCCGCGCACATGTGGCGCACGATCAACTGGCCCACCCGGTACCTGTAGCCCCCGTGCGGTAACGCCAGATCTACCCGGTCGGAAGAACCCCGCCCCCCGCCCCCTCTCGCCCTTTCGATCGCTAGAAACGCTCCTCCCCTGCCCACGCGGGAACCATGCAGGGCGCGTATCCATGGCATGTCGCTTGCGATCAACCGTCCAGATGGCCGAGCGACGACACGAAACCCCCTGACGGAGGCGTAGCCATGAGTCTGCAGCGAGGCGGAGGCGAATTGATTCGAGACGTCATGACCCCAGAGCCCATCACGGTGACCCCCACCATGACCATCGAGCAGGCGGCGCGCCGGATGCGCGATGCCGGCATCGGCAACGTGGTGGTCTTGAACGGTGGCCAGATCACCGGCATCCTCACCGATCGCGACATCGTCGTGCGGGCGGTCGCGGAGGGATGGCCGGTCGACACGCCGGTGGGCGAGGTGGCCAGCCAGGAGCTCACCACCATCAGCCCCAACGAGACCATCGACGAGGCGGTGGCCCTGATGCGCGAGCGCTCGATCCGCCGACTGCCGGTGGTGGAGCGCGGGCGCCCGGTGGGCATCGTCTCGCTGGGCGATCTCGCGCTGGAACGGAATCCCGAGTCGGCGCTGGGCGAAATCAGCGCCGCGCCCCCCAACGACTAGAGCAGCCGGTCGAGCGTGATCGGCAGCTCGCGGACGCGGCGGCCGGTCGCGTGGAACACGGCGTTGGCGATGGCGGCGGCCACCCCCGTGATCCCGAGCTCGCCGATCCCCTTGGCGCCGAGGGGATTGGCGCGCTCGTCGGGGGTCCCGATCCAGGACACGTCGATCTCGGGCACGTCGGCCTGGACGGGCACGTGGTACTCGGCGAGGTTGCCGTTGACCACCCGGCCGAGCCGCTCATCGATCTCTGTCCGCTCGTGCAGCGCCATGCCGATGCCCCACACCATGCCGCCCATCAGCTGACTGCGGGCGGTCTTCGCGTTGAGCACCCGGCCGATGTCGAACACACCCACCATGCGCTTCACGCGGACGCGGCCGAGGTCGGTATCCACCAGGACCTCGGCGAACTGGGCCCCGAAGGCATACGCGGCGTAGCGCGGCGTGCCCTGGCCGGGCTCGGCATGCGCGAGCGCCTCGACGTGGGCGCGCCGCTGCCGCGCCAGCACGGCCGCGAGCCTCTCCCGATGGAGAGGTCCCGCTGGGTCGGCCACCGCCAGCTGCACGAGCTTCCGCCGCAGCGCGAGCACGGCCTTCTGCACGGCCGTGCCCGCGCTCACCGCCGTCTGCGACCCGCCCGACATGGGGGTCTCCGGATAGCGTGTATCTCCGAGCCGCACCGCCACGTCTGCGGGCTGTAATCCGAGGGCATCGGCTGCGATCTGCGTGAGGATCGTGTAGGTCCCGGTGCCGATGTCCTGGCTACCGGTCTCGACGAGGAGGCGGCCGTCCGCGTGCAGTCGGGCCCGCGCCGACGCGGGACTGTAGTGCACGGGGTAGACGGACGTGGCCACGCCCCAGCCGATCCGCCAGTGCCCCTGGCGCCAGCGGCCGGGCTCAGGCGTCCGGCGCTGCCAGCCGAAGCGCGCGGCCCCCATCTGATAGCACGCCCGGAGGGCGTCGCTCGACCAAGGCCGGCGCGTCCGAGGATGCCGCGCGGCCAGGTTCCGCAGTCGCAGCGCGAGGGGGTCCATGCGCAATGCCTCGGCGAGCTCGTCCATGGCGCATTCCAGCGCGAAGGTGCCCGGCGCCCAGCCGGGCGCGCGCATGTAGGACGGCGTCCCGATATTCGAACGCACGAAGCGGTGGCTGGTCGCCCGGGCGGGGGCGGCGTAGAGCGTCCGGGCCGCCAGGCCGCAGGCCTCCATGTAGTCGTCGAAGGTGGACGTCTCGGCGAGGCTCGCGTGTCGCAAGACGGTGAGAGCGCCGTCCGGGGTGGCGCCCAGAGCCACCGTCTGCCTCGTCCGCGACCGCCAGCCGACCGGCCCGAACATCTGCGGCCGCGCGAGCACGAGCTTCACCGGCCGCCCCAGCTGTTTCGCGGCCATGGCGGCCAGGACGACGTGAGACCACACCGGCCCCTTGCTGCCGAAGCCGCCGCCCAGGTAGGTCGAGACTACGCGCACCGCCTGCTTGCGGAGCCCGAAGATCCGCGCCACGCGCGCCTGACAATCGAAGAGGCCCTGCGTGGTGTCGTAGAGCGTCAGGCCGCCCTCGTCCCAGGAGGCCACGGTGGCATGCGGCTCCATCGGGTTGTGGGCGGCCATCGCCGTCGTGTACGTTTCCTCGATCCACGTGTCGGCGTTCGCGAGCGCGGCCCTCACGTTGCCTCGGCTCGTGTCGGGCTCCTCCTCCGACACCTCCTTGGGTCGGAGGGATCGCGCGCCGGCGCGCTCGAGTCCGGTCACGGGCGCCTTCTCGGCATAGCGGATGATGAGGCGGCCCGCTCCCTCGCGCGCCTGCTCGAGGGTCTCCGCCACCACCACCGCGATCGGCTGATTCGCGTAGCGGATCACGCGATCCTGGAGCGCGAGGATCGCGTGATTGCCATCGCGGTCCCTGCCCACGCCGCCGGGGAGGCGACCGGCATTGGCGTGGGTGAGCACGAGCAGCACGCCGGTGACGCGCTCCGCCTCGCGCGAATCGATCGCGACGACGTGGCCATGCGCGATGGCGCTCGGGACGATCACGCCGTGGGCCAGTCCCGGGAGCGTGCGGTTGGCGGTGTAGACGGCGGCGCCGGTCACCTTGGCGCGCCCGTCCACGCGATCGAGCGGCTGCCCCACGGAGTCGGGCATCGTCGCCTCAGCTGAGCGCGGCCGTGATGGTCAGCGCGCGCACCACCGCGCGCCGCGCCAGCGGCACCTTGAAGGCGTTATCGCGATAGGGCCGGGCGCCCTCGAGCAGCGCGGCGGCCGCCGTCGTGAACGCGTCGGCGTCGGGCCGCTGTCCCACGAGGGCGCGCTCCGCCGCCGCGACCCGCCACGGCTTGTGCGCCACGCCGCCCAGGGCGAGGCAGGCCCGCCGGATGGCGCCGTCGCGGTCGAGATCCAGGGCGGCGGCCACCGACACGAGCGCGAAGGCGTAGGACTCGCGATCGCGCACCTTGAGATAGTGCGAGCGCCAGGCGAAGGGCAGGGGCGGCAGTACCACCGCCGTGATCAGCTCGTCGCCCCGTAGCTCCGTCTCCACCTCAGGCGTCGTGCCGGGCAGGCGATGGAAGTCCGTCAGGGGGATCTCGCGGGCGCCCGCGGGCCCCGTCACTTCCACCACCGCGTCGAGCGCGGCGAGCGCCACCGCCATGTCGCTCGGGTGCGTGGCGATGCAGTGCTCGCTGGCGCCCAGAATGGCGTGGATCCGCGCCCGCCCCTCGCGGGCGGCGCACCCCGAGCCGGGACGCCGCTTGTTGCACTCGGCGAACGTCGGGTCGGTGAAGTAGTAGCAGCGCGTGCGCTGCATGAGGTTGCCACCCACCGTGGCCATGTTGCGCAGCTGGGGCGAGGCGCCCGCGAGCAGGGCCTCCGCGAGCACGGGGTAGCGCCGCCGTATCAGGGGGTGACTCGCCACGTCGCTGTTGCGCGCGAGGGCGCCGATGCGGACGCCGCCCGCGTGCTCGGCGATCTGGGCGAGCGGCAGCCGGCTCACATCGACGAGGCGCGTGGGTGCCTCCACCCCGGTCTTCATGAGGTCCAGCAGATTTGTGCCGCCCGCGAGCAAGCGGACGCCGCGGCCCTCGCGAAGGGCCGCTACCGCGCCGCCGACGTCCGCCGCGCGCGCGTAGCCGAAGGGCTTCACCGGTACCGGTCCGGAACCGCCGCGCGCACGGCGGCCACGATGTTCGGGTACGCCCCGCAGCGGCAGAGGTTGCCGCTCAGGCGCTCACGGATCTCCTCGTCGGTCAGGCGGATGGGGGCGTTGCTTCGGATGTCGGGGGTCGCCGCGCTCGGCTCGCCCGCCGCCGCCTCCGACAGAAGGGCCACCGCGGCGCAGATCTGCCCCGGCGTGCAGTAGCCGCACTGAAAGCCGTCATGCGCCACGAAGGCCGCCTGCACCGGATGGAGCGTGCCGTCCGCGAGCGCCAGGCCCTCGACCGTCGTCACCTCATCACCCGCGTGCGCGACGGCGAGGGTCAGACAGGAGTTGATGCGGCGGCCGTTGACGAGCACGGTGCATGCTCCGCACTGGCCATGATCGCAGCCGACCTTCGTGCCGGTCAGGCCGAGGCCTTCGCGCAGGAAGTCCAGCAGCGTGACGCGGGGATCGAGGGGCAGGTCGTGCGTGACGCCGTTGACGGAGACGCGCGGCACGTCGCCTCGGCCGCCGTCGCCATCGACGTGTGCCAGCTCGGTCGCCGCGTAGACGCCTTCTCCGGTTTGGACGGGTTTCACGCAGGCACCTATTTCGCTCGGGCCTTTGTGACTGCAACGGGGGTGCCATCGGCGCGCGGATCGAGATAACGCGGGCTTGCCGACGACGCGACCGGCGCCCGGGAGAATCTACCCGCCGATAGTGAGTCCGGGCTGCCGCCGGACCCCCCGTCAGCGGAAGTGGGGCATGACCTCGGTGGCGAAGAGCTCCATCGAGCGGCGGATCTTGTCCTGGGGGAGGCCGCCGAAGTTCATCCAACAGAGCACGTGTCCCACACCCATGGCGCGCATCTCCTCGATCGTGCGGCTGACGGTGTCCGGGGAGCCGAACGCGAGGGTCTCCGTCACGAGGCCCTCCCACGTCACCTTGGCGAAGCGCTCGGCGGCGGCGCGGAAGCCGGGCTGGAGACTCGGATGCGCGTCCTCGATGCGCTCCGGCACCTGAAAGCGGCGCAGCGAGTCCTGATACCACATCTCGGCGTCCTTGGCCTCGGCGAGGGCTTGGTCGTCCGTGGGCGCCACGTAGATCTGGCGCGAGACGCCCCAGTCCTTCATGAGCGCCGCGATCTCGGCCTCGCCGCGGCCATGCTTGTGGAGAGCGGTGACGTACGAATCGCGCCGCTTGACGAGCTGGCTGATGGGCCCGGTGAGGATCGAGTTGAGCATGGGCCAGCCGCGGGCCGCCGAGCTCTCGATGCCGTCGTCGCTGCCGCACACCTGATAGATGGGCGGATGCGGGCGCTGCCAGGGCTTGGGGATGAGGCGCGTCTCGCCGATCGTGAAGAAGCGGCCGGTGTGAGCGAACCGCTCTTCCGTCCAGGCCCGGAGCATAATGTCCACCGCCTCGTCGAAGCGCTCGCGGTTCTCCTGCTGGGGTACGTGGTAGCCGCGGAACTCGGCTGGGCGGTTGCCGCGCCCCACGCCGACGTCCAGGCGCCCCTTCGAGATGATGTCGATGAGGGCCAGCTGCTCGGCCAGGCGCAGCGGGTGATGGAAGGGCAGGATCGCGGCGGCCAGGCCGATGCGGACGCGGTGGGTGAGGGCGGCGGCGGTGGCGGCGAGGCTGGCGGGATCCACCGCGAGGCCGTAGTCGATGAAGTGGTGCTCGGTGAGCCAGATCTGGTCGAAGCCGAGCTCCTCCGTCCACCGCATCTGCTCGAGCTCGCGGTGGACCACCTCGGCATGGCTGAGCCCCGGCGCAGCCTGGAAGAAGAAAAACGTCCCGAAGCGCATCGTTACCTCCGACCCCCGATACTACACGGAGGCCCGTGGTAGAGTAGCGGCACCCAAGGGAGGCTCCCATGAGGAATTGGCGCGCCGTCGTCCTCGCACTGACTGTCCTGACGCTTCCCGCCGCGGCGCTCGCAGCCCCGGAAGGCAAGGTCGTCATCGCCCAGGGCGTGGACCCCACCACGCTCGACATGATGAATCAGTCCGAGCAGCCCGCCTCCAACGTGGGGGCTCAGATGTTCGACATGCTGGTGGAGCGCGACCAGAGCCTGAAGCTGGTGCCGGCGCTGGCCGCCGAGCTGCCCAAGCTGGTGGCGCCCACCACCTGGGAGATCAAGCTCCGCAAGGGCGTGAAGTTCCACAACGGGGAAGACTTCAACGCCGACTCGGTAAAGTTCAGCCTCGAGCGGCTCTCCAACCCCGCCAACAAGCTCCGGGGCGCGCCGTCCTTCGGCCTCGTCGATCGGGTCGAGATCGTGGACCAGTACACGGTGCGCGTGCACACCAAGAAGCCGTGGCCGGTGTTCGTCCCCCACCTGACCCTCCGGAGCGCGTCGATGTACCCCGCCAAGGAGTACACGGGCAAGGACTCCGCAGCGATCTCCAAAAATCCGATCGGCACCGGGCCCTACAAGTTCGTGCGCTGGGCCAAGGACGAGGAGATCGTGATGGAGGCCGTCCCCAATCACTGGCGGGGCGCCCCCAACATCAAGACGGTCGTCTTCAAACCGATTCCCGACGACGCCGTCCGCGTGGCCGCCCTCCAGAACGGCGAGATCGACGTCGCCGTCAACATTCCGCCTCATCTGGCCAAGATCATCGAGAAGCACCCGAAGATCTTCCTCAGCACGGCGCCGTCCATCCGGACCATCCAGCTCATGATCTACACGCACCAGATGGACGCCTCCCATAAGACGATCGGCGCCTACGCGGGGCCCACCGCGGACAAGCGCGTGCGGCAGGCCCTGTCCTCGGCGGTGGACGCGGACGAGATCATCCGCGGGGTGATGGACGGCAAGGCGGTGCGGACGGCCACCATGCTGACCCCGCTGCACTTCGGCTTCGATCCATCGCTCAAGCCCGTCAAGCAGGACCTCGCCCGCACCAAGAAGCTGCTGGCCGAGGCCGGGTTCCCGAACGGCATCGACATCGTGCTCAACGGCCCCCAGGGCCGCTACGTGCGCGACAAGGAGGTCGCGGAGGCGGTGGCGGGCCAGCTCACCAAGGCGGGTATCCGCACCACGCTGCGCACGCACGAGTTCGTGGCCTATCTGAACAATATGGTGTACGTGCACAAAGCCGGCCCGGTGTGGCTGATCGGCTGGGGCCATCCCACCATGGACGCCGAGGCCATCTACGTGCCCCTCTTCAAGGCCCCCGGCCTCTTCGTCAACTGGGACAACCCCGACTTCAACGGGATGACGGAGGAGGCGCAGAGCCAGATGGACGAGAAGAAGCGGCTGGCCCAGTACCACAAGATCAACAAGCTCTGGATCGAGGAAGTGCCGTCGATCCCGCTCTATCAGCAGATCGATCTCTACGGCGCCAGCAAGCGGCTCACTTGGAAGGCCCGCAGCGACGAGCTGATCCAGGCCCGCGACATGGCCCTGAAGCCGTGAACGACATCACGGCATGACCGATCCCGAGCGCGCCGGCTCCTGGCGCTTCCTCCACCCGACGGATTTTTCCGCCGCCAGCGAGCTAGCGTTCGCGCATGCCCTGAAGCTCACCCTGCTCACGACCGGTGAGCTCCGCGTCCTGCACGTCGCCCCGGACGCGGGGCCCACCGGCTGGAAGAATTTCCCGGGCGTGCGCGAGGCGCTCGAGCGATGGCGAGTGCTGCCGCCCGGCAGCCCGAGCTCGGCGGTCGCCGAGCTCGGCGTCCACATCGAGAAGGTGCAGGCGGCAGCCTCCGATCCAGTGACGCAAACGTGCGAGTTCCTCCGTGAGCACCCCGCCGACCTGATCGTCATGGCCACGCACCCGCGGGACGGGTTCGCTCGCTGGCGACAGCCGAGCGTCGCCGCGGCCATCGGTCAGCACGCCGGCGAGATCGCCCTCTTCGTTCCCGAGGGCGCACCCGGCTTCGTGTCGCCGCACACCGGCGAGCTAGGCCTGCGCCGGATTCTCGTGCCGGTGGATCACGTACCGTCGGCGCAGCCCGCGATCGACGCCGCGGTCTCGCTGGCCTTGCTCGCGGGGAACGATCCCATCACCTTTCGCTTGCTCCACGTCGGCGACGCCGCGTTTCCCACGATCGTCACGCCTCAGCGCGGGACCTGGAGCTGGGAGCGGCAGACGGAGTCGGGCGCCGCCGTGGACCGCCTCGTCGCCTCCATGCAGGAGTGGGGGCCGGACCTCGTGGTCATGACGACCCAAGGACGGCACGGCTTCATGGACGCGCTGCGGGGCAGTACAACCGAGCGCGTCCTTCGCGAGGCCCGGTGCCCGCTGCTCGCCGTGTCGGTGAGCGCGCGCGCCCTCCCGCGCCTGCGCGGCCTGGCGCACTAGCGGAGCCGCCTCGTCCCTTCGACGTGAAGGTCGAGCTACCCTACGCTGACGGTACCATTCAGGCCACGCTCCCGGCCGGGACGCGCCGGCTGACGAGCGCCGCGGAGGGCGCGCTGCCCCCGCTCGCCGATCTCGACGGCGCGGTGCGCGCCGCGCTGGCGGCGTCCCGCGGGCTGCCCCGCATCCGCGAGCTCGTGAAGCCCGGCGCGCGCGTCACCATCGCCTTCGACGACCACACGGTCGGCTCGTTCGGCCCCGTCCGACCTGTCGCGATCCGAGCGGTACTGGACGAGCTGGCGGAAGCGGGGGTGGCGCGCTCCCAGGTGCGGCTGGTGTGCGCGAACGCGCTGCACCGCATGCTGCGCCCGGCCGAGCTGCGCCGCCTCCTCGACGATCGCCTGGTCGACGAGTTCGAGGGACGTCTGTCCTGTCACGACGCGGAGGATCCCACGCAGATCGCCGACCTCGGGACGACGCCCGAGCACGGCTACCCCGTGGAGGTCAGCCGGCGCGTCACCGACGCCGACCTCACCGTGTACGTCAACACCAACTACATCCGCGGCTTCACCGGCGGGTGGAAGTCCGTGTGCATCGGGCTGTCCACGTGGAAATCGATCCGCGTGACCCACGACCCCGATGGCATGTCGATGTCGCTCGAGCGCAACCGCATGCACGCCGTCCTGGACGAGATGGGCCGCCACCTCGAAGGCCGGCTGGGCCGGCGCATCTTCAAGGTCGACACCCTGCTCGCCGACCCGTTCCAGGCCGCGCAGGTGTTCGCCGGGGGCGTGGACGAGACGCGGCGCGCGGCCCTCGAGGTGCAGGCGCGGCGCTTCTCCTCGCGGCGCGCCGCGGCTCCCGAGCCGTGCGACATCCTCGTCTACGGGGTGCCCGACTCTAGCCCGTACGCGATCTGGGCGTCGGTGAATCCCATCTTGACGCTGATCTCGATGGGGTTGGGCTACCTCGGCGGCATGATCGACGCCGCGGGGAAGCCGGGGTGCACGGTGGTGATGGCGGCGGCCGTCCGGGACGCGTGGGATCACGTCCACCATCCGTCCTATCCCGACGTGTGGGAGCACGTGCTCACCCAGACGCGAGACGCGTACGAGATCACCGCCCGCTTCGAGACCGCGTACGCGCGCCACGCGGAGTACATCGAAGCCTACCGGCACCGCTTCGCGTTCCATCCCATTCACGGGATCCTCGCCACGCATCCGCTGAAGCGCCTGCGCCGCGTCGGCCGGGTGATCGTCGCCGGCGCCCGCGACGCGCACGTGCCTCGACACTTGGGCTTCGAGGTCGCGTCGAGCGTGGAGGAGGCGGTCGACCGCGCCGTCCGGCTCCATGGCCCCGGCGCCTCGATCGGCGTCGTCGAGCAGGCCGGCATGCCGGCGGATCCGGACCGCCGGGCCGCCTAACCGGCGCGGTCGTCCCGCTGGAGTCGGGCGCCGACGAGCCGGGCGATCATCACCGCGACGTAGAGCTGGCCGCCGACCGCCTCCAGCACCGTCACGCCGCGTCCGATCTCGCTCCTGGGCACGACATCGCCGTATCCGAGCGTCGCCAGCGTCACGAAGCTGTAGTAGATCGCGGTGGGCAGCGAAAGGCCGCCACCGCTGGCGCCGGCCTCGCTATACGAGCCGGGCCAGGCGCTCTCGATCGTCCAGTGAAGGACTCCGAAGACCAGGCCCGCGATGAGATAGACGCTCAGGGCCGCGTAGATGTGCTCGGCATCCACCGCGCGGGTGCGCATCGCGAACCGGAGGGCGCTGGCGGCCGCGAGCAGAGCGATGCCACTGGTCACCGCGAGGGCCCCATTCGTCAGGCCGGCGCCGACCGCGGAGGTGGGGGCGGCGCGCAGTCCCACCGCGAGCGCGGCGAGGAGCATCAGCGCCACCCGCCAGCGCTGGCCGGGGACGCCGAGCAGCGCGGCCAGGAGGCTGAACGCGAGGAAGACCTGGAGGAGGTCCGTGCTGAAGCGGAGCGCGGCGAGCAGCGGCGCCGCGCCGAGTGTGAGGAGCAGCGTATAGAAGAGGATGGTGTAGCGGTGAGCGGCGTAGCGCCTCATGGCGTGCTGACGGGCAGCCAGTAGACCGACGCGGCGATGATGAGGTAGACGGCGAGCAGCTGCACGCCCTTGAACCAGGTGGCCCGGCCGTCGTTCGCGGTGGTCACCACGATCAGCGTGCCGACCAGCAAGGTGCCGATCTCGAGCCGGCTGAACGCGAGACTCAGGGGGGCGGGGCCGACCACGCTGCTCAGGAGCACGAGCACGGGCGTCACGAAGAGGGCGATCTGGATCGAGCTGCCCATGGCGATACCCACCGCCAGGTCGGGCTTGTTGCGCCGCCCCATCGCGATCGCGGAGCCGCTCTCGGCGGCGCCCCCGATCACCGCCAGCAGGACCATGCCGAGAAACACGGGTGACATCTCGAGCTCGTGGCCGGTGGCCTCGGCCGCGCCCACCAGCACCTCGCTCATCCATGCCGCGCCGGCGGAGGCTCCGACGAGCGTGGCGACGGCGCGTCCGGCGCTCCACGTCGTCTCACCGTGGGGGCCGTGCTCCTCAGTCCCGCGCGCGGCGAAGAGCTCCGGATGGGTCCCGATCATGTACACGAGATAGCAGACGTAGGTGGCGAGCAGCACGACGGCGACCCCGAGATCCAGGGGCCGGCTCACCGCAGGCTGAGGCGCCCCGAGAAAGCGATGGAACGCCGCCGGCATCGCCAGGGTGATCACAGCCAGCATGAGCATGCTCGCGTAGGCGCGCGCGCCGGCGGGGTTGTAGTCCATCACGTGGAAGCGACGGCCGCCCAGGATAAACGCCACCCCGAGCGCCAGCAGCACATTGGCCAGGATCGCGCCGACGAGGGAGGCGCGCACCATCTCCAGCAGGCCCGCCCGCAGAGCCACCACGCAGATGATGAGCTCGGGCAGGTTGCCGAACGTGGCGTTCAGCAGCCCTCCCACCGCGGGCCCGGTGTGCGCGGCGACGTGCTCCGTGCTGTGGACGATCAGAGCGGCGAGCGGCACGATGGCAAGTGCGGCGACGAGAAAGACCAGGGGGGCGGCGGCGCCCGCCCGATCCAGGCCGGCGGCGACCGGCACCAGCACCAGCAACCAGGTCACCGACGGGCGAAGCGACATGGGGTGTGCCTTTCCCGGGCTCAGGCCAGCCCGTGGGCCTGCATCGCGCGCCGATACGCGACGGCGAGAGCGTCGAACCGTAGGTGCAGCTCGGCGGCGAGGTCGAACGGCACCGCCTCCGGCCGCTGGGATTCCACCACGCGCTGATCCTGTGCGAAGATCACGCGCTCGAACTCCTGCATGACGTCGTCGGACTGATCGAGGTTGTAGTTGCGCGCGACCAGGCAGTAGCCGACGCACCGGTCCGCCGCAGCCGGCTGAGAGACGAAGAAGTAGACGAGGCGTTCGCTCGTGCCCCAGCCGATGTGCTCCACGATGGTGTAGGGCAGGTGGAGGGCGTAGCTCGTGAGCCGCCGCTCCGCTTCGCGGCCCCCGTCCGCGTAGACGGGGAAATCGTCCGTGTTCTTGCTGTCGGGCCGGGCGTAGTCGTAGCGCAGCACGTGGCCCTCCGCGCGCACCTCGTAGGGCGCCACCACGGGCTGGTCGGGATCACCCAGCAGCCCCGGATGTACGAAGGCGAAATGACCGAAGTCGGTGAAATTCTCCACCTGGCGTGAAGCGTCGCAGCGCCACGGGAACGGTCCGGTTTGCACCACCCGCCAGGCGGAGTCTTCCAGCTCGGGCACCTCGGGCAGCGGCCAGCGGGGCTCCTCCAGCGCCACCCAGAGGAGCCCGTAGCGCTCCACGCAGCGATGGGCGGCCGCGCGGGCACGCGCCGGCACCGCCGCCGGCTCGGCGAGCTGCGGGATGTGGGAGCACGCGCCGTCGCCGCGGTAGCGCCACCCGTGATAGGCGCAGACGAGCTCGTCGCCGCGCACGCTGCCCAGCGAGAGCGCAGTGCCGCGGTGCACGCAGAGGTCGTCGAAGGCGTGCGCCACCCCGCGCGAATCGCGCCAGAGGACCAACGGCCGGCCCAGCAGCTCGGCGGCGCGCGGCGCCGCGGCGGCGACCTCCGCGGCGTAGGCCACGGGGTGCCAGCAGTGGCGCAGAGCGGGGGAGCGGGCGCCGGCTTCGGTGGTCATCGGCCGCCCGCGGTCGGCGGGCCGCCGATCACGCGGAGGCCAGGGTTGGCAACGTCAGGCGGAACGTCGCCCCGCGGCCGCCGTGGTCCTCGGCCCAGATTCGCCCGCCGTGGGATTCGACGATGGAGCGGGCGATGGCGAGGCCCAGCCCGAGGCCGTCCACCTTCGTCGTGAAGAAGGCGTCGAAGAGCCGCGGCAGGCGGTCGGCGGGGATGCCGTGGCCGGTGTCGCTCACCGCGACCTCGACGGCGGCGTCGGCGAGGCGCGTGCGCACGACCACGCGCCGCTCGCCCGTCTTCTCCTGGTCCAGCGCGTCCATGGCGTTGACGACGAGGTTCAACATGACCTGCTGCAGGGAGACGAGATCGCCGTCCACCGGAGGCAGCGACGGGACGAATTCCGTGCTGAGGATGACGCGGCGGCGCCGCGCGTCGCCCCCGACGAGGCGCAGGATGTCGCCGGCGACCTCGTTCACGTCGAGCGCCCGCCGCTCCGGGCTTCGCTTGCGGGCCAGCCCCCGAAGGCGCTGGATGATCCCGGCGGCGAGGCGGCCCTCGTCACGGATGTCGGACAGGATGGCGCGCAGCTCCGCCTCGTCGATGGGCGCCGCGCCGCCCTCCATCTGGCGCAGGCCGGCGCTCGCATTGTTGAGGATGGAGGTGAGGGGCTGGTTGATCTCGTGGGCGATCGACGCCAGGAGCTCGCCCACCACGGCGAGGCGCGAGGCGTGCGTGAGATCCAGGCGGGTGGCCCGCAGCTCTTCCTCGGCGTGCTTGAGCTCGGTGATGTCGCGGCAGGAGTAGAGCACGGTGCCGCCCTGGATCGCGACCGCCTTCAGAAGGACGAGGACGGTGCGGCGCACCCCGGACTTCGACGTGATCTCGCGCTCGATGTTCCGAATCTCGCCCTGAGCGGCGAGCTGCGCAGGATCGAAGAGGTTCTCGCCGAGGAGGCGGCTGATGCGCGCCATCGCCTGCACTTCGTCGGGCAGGTACCCGAAGATCACGTCGACGTTGGGACAGATGAACGTGAAGCGGCCCTCGTCGTCGGTGAGGAAGACCGCATCCGAGATATTGCTGAGGGTCGCGCGGTGGAGCTCTTCCGACTCGCGCAGGGCCTGGTAGGCCCGCTCCCGGCCGCCGTTCGTGGGTTCGCTCATGTCGGCTTCGACCGATCGTGCACTGCCCGCGCGGCTCCCGTCAAGGCCGGCACCGGCCCAGGCGATACTCGCGCCGGTCCGTATGCTCAGACGGGCGGCGGCGAAAGCGGCTATGTGCCCCTGCGGCCGTGAGTCAGCGCGGCCGGAAGGGAAACGTGGCCGCCCCCAGCACGGGGCGGAGGGCGGTCAGGGTTTCGGGGCGGTCGAGCAGGCGCTCGGGGCAGTAGATCCCGTGGACGACGCCGGCCGCCTGAACGGTTCGCCACACCGCGGGCTCCGAGCGCGCGCTGAGGTACACCAGCCGACGCGCGTAGGGGAGGTCGAGCCATCCCTTCTCGCGGAGGGCACGGAGGGCCGTCCGCGGCGCGCCGTCCCAGCGAACGGCCAGGTAGTCCACGGCGTCGAGGGCCACCTCACTCGCGGGCCGCAGCGCTTCGAGCCGCACGGCGTCGAGGATCGGGACGGCCGGCTGATAGCGGTCCACGGCTCGGATCGCCGTGAGCGCGAGGCGGCCCGACTCCGGCAGACGAGCGGGGTCCTGGCGGGCCCGGGCCTGCCGCGGGCCACGAGGGTCCCAGACGCCGATACGGGTCGGGCTCGGACCCAGCCCGGGGACGAGGTCGCCGGCCAGGAAGGGGGTGCCGAGGCTCAGTCCGTCGAACGGGACACTCTTGCCAAGCCCCTCGTAGACGGTGGGTACGGCGTCGACGCTCGCCCCCGTGGCCCCCAGCGGCAGGTCCGCATACACGCCGACCCCGGCGCGCGTGCGAAGCTGCCACAGGGCATGCCCGAAGAGATCCGTCCGGACAGGGAGCCGGTCGTTCGGGAAGTACACGCCGCCCCCACTCGCCGCCGCGCCGAGCAGGACGAGCGTCGGCTGGAAGGCCGCGACGAGATCGATGGCGCGACTCAGCCGCGCATACCGCTCCTCGGCGGTGGGCGCGTTGACCTCGTCGAGCGACAGGCAGAGACCGCGCACGAGCTCCACATCAGGCGTTTTCTCGAGCATCCCCGCCACCATCTTGAGGTCGGGGTTCTGGGCCGGGTAGTAGCGCGCGATCCGCGAGACATCGCGCGCGTCGGACCGCTCGGGATCGAGCGTCAGCGTGACGGGCATGCCCGCGGCCCGGGCCGCTTCCACGGCTACCTCGTTGTACCGCCCGTAGGGCCACACCATCACGCGCGGGCGGACGCCCACCCGCGCCTCGATGAGCGCCGAATTCCGCGCGAGGTCGGCTCGGACCCGCTCCGAGTACTCGACGTCGCTCTCGTAGCGTCCCGTGCGGCGGTCGTAGCCGTAGTCGGTCGCCGCGCCCACGAGCCGCCCGGTCAGCTCGAGGAACCTGCTGTACGGCGACGCGAGGAGCTGCAGGACGTCGCCGAACTGTGGCTGGGGTGTCGGCTGCCGCTGGGCGCCGATGACGCCGCTTCGGTAGCCGGGACGCGCGATGTCCCCCCGGTAGCTCCGAGGCATGTAGGCGTGTGTCACCGCGGCCGGGTACCGGGTGCCCTCCACGTTGCCGGTGACCACGGTGTGCAGTCCGTAGGAGTGGGAGGCGATCTCGACGAGGCCGGAGCGGCGCATCTCGCGCAGCTCGTCCCAGCTCACGAAGCGCTGGCGCGGCGGCCCGCCGGCAGCATCCCCCAGCCGAGTGCCTTCGGGCGGCTCGACCCAGCTTCCCACGATCGCGAATACCGCCGGATAGTTGAACGCCTGCAGGAGCGGGAAGACCCGTGTGTAGCTGCTCGCGAACCCGTCATCGAAGGTCAGGAGCACGGCGCGTGGCGGCAGCGGCCGCTCGCCCCGATGGGCGGCGAGAACGTCGTCGATCGAGATGACGCGGTAGCCCCGGTCCCGGAGCCAGTCGAACTGGGCGGCCAGATTCTGGATCGTCACCGCGTCGGCCTCGAGATCACCCGCCCCGTCCGCCACGTCGTGGTACGCGAAGGTCACGAAGTCCGTCGTCGCGCCCGCCGCGGTGGCGGCGCCGAGCAGAAAGGCGACGACGAGGCGCCACGCCATGCTCAGAACCTCACCGTCAGCCGGACGAAACCGCCGTAGCTCTGCTCGCGGTCGCCGTCGAAGACACGGCTGGCGGCCCGCACTCCGTAGGACAGCTCGTAGCGGGGATCCCAGCGCCACCGGTGTTCGTACTGGACGGCGCCGATCGGGTCCGCGCCGAACCCTTTCTGGATCATCCCCCCGGGAGTCAGCTGAAGCGCCTGCACGAACGACCGCCGGTAGCGCCGCCATGTCACGTGCTCGAACGCGACGACCAGGTTCGGCGTGAAGACCTGCTCCGGGCTGAAATAGGGAACGTCTGACTTGGTGTTGGTCGAGTAGTAGAGATCGAGCGTGGCGATGACGTCGAATCGCGGGAGGTCGACCACACGCCGGCCCAGACGCGCGAACGCCTCGTGACGGACATTGCCGTCGCTGAAGTCGGTGACGCGCCACGCGGCTTCGACCTCGCGGCTCTCGTGGAACCGGTACCCGGCGCCCCCTTCGACGGAATTCGCCGTGACGCCGTTCTTCAGGGCGCGCAGCCCCACCGTGGCGAAGATCTCCCCCGCCGCGTAGACACTCCAATGATCGTCGGGCGTCCATCGAAGCAGGAGCTGCCCGCCGAATTCGTCCACCGTCGTGGCGTTGTACGTGACGGCCCCGACTCCATGGAAGTACGGCCCCGGTACTCGAGCCCGACGGCGCCCCGGTGCAGATCAACGCTTCCCTCGGGCGTGTCGCCGGTGGCGAACCGATACTCGAGGGCCACGCGCCAGTTGTAGGCGATCGGCGGTGAGAGGAGGCGGCTCGACGCCTCCATCCCGAACCCGTCCGCCTGTGGCTCGACACCCTTGTTGGGCTCGACGCGGACCTGCAGCTCCCACATCCGATAGGCGTCCCAGTCCTCGGCCAGCCACTGGACGCCCTTGTCCTCGGAGTGCCGCGTCCGCAGGTGGTCGATGAGGAGGTCGGCCTCACGGTAGCGCTTGAGGGCGAACAGGGTATGGGCCCGTTCTTGCTCCAGTCCCGCGTCTTCGTCGATGAGGGTCAGCCAGGGATCGACCAGCGCCAGCGCCCGTCGGGGCCAGCCGCGTGCCCGCGCCACCGACGCCGCGGAGGCCTGTACCCAGCTATTGCCGGGGGCAGCCTCCGAGAGCGCCGAGACGCGCTTCCACGCCTCGCCGAGCTGATCGCCGTAGTACCGGGCCAGGGCCGCCGCCAGGGCGGTGTCGAGCTTGCTGGGGTTCTCGTAGGTGGCGCCGGTGTCGGTGAACCCGCGGAACGGGGGCTCCCGACGGTCGAGCGCGTCGATGTGCGCATAGGCCTCGCGGTGTCGCTCCAGCTCGACCAATGTGTAGAAGAGGCCCAGGGACGCGTCGGGGTCATTCGAGTCGTCGGCAAGGACCGACTGGTAGAGCTCGAGAGCGACCTCCGGCCGCTCCACGTAGAGGTAGGCGGCGGCCGCCGAGTTCCGGACATAGGCCGGAGGCGTCACGCCCTCCCGGCGAAGCGTTTCGTACAGCGCAACGGCATCGGCCATACGCACGCGGTCGCGATAGGCGACGAGGAGATCGAAGCGCGCCCGGAGGAGCGGAACCTCGAAGCCGGGGCGCCCCTGGAGCTCGGCGATCTCGCGCTCGAAGTCCGCGATCGCGCGGTCCGTCACGGCGTACCCCCGCCGTGGGTCGTCGCTCGGGAGCTGATTCATGCGGAGGAACATTGCTCGTCGCGTTCCCACCACGCGCGCGCGCTCGACCGGATTCAGCACGCCCGGCGTCGCCCGGGCGAGCTCCTCCGCCCGGAAGGGCGATCCGAGGGCTTGGAGCGCCATCAGCCGCCCGCGCTGGGCGTCGCTCCGGTCCGGCGCACGTCGGAGGACATCGGAATAGAGGCGTAGGGCCTCCGGCCACTCGGCCATCTGCTCGCGTGGAAGTAGGCCTTCGCGTGCAGCACCTCGATGCTCTCCGGGTCCTCCTCGTACAGCTCCTCGGCGAGGCGGCGCGCCTCGTCCATGCGCTTCAGGGCGGCGCCGCGCTGGAGGTACGCGTCGGCCAGGTCCAGCCTGCCGGCGGCGCGCGCGGCGCGAGTGCCCTCCAGGAGGGCGTAGTTGGGCGCGGCGTCGGGGCCGATCGTCTCGAACACCTCCAGCGCCTCGGCGCTCCGCCCGGCCCAGTGGAGGATCACGGACAGGTCCGCGGCTATCGGCAGATCCCGGGGATAGCGCCGGCGCAGCTCGCGCAGCCTGTCGATGGCCGCGTCGAGCTCGCCCTGCCGGGCGAGCCGGACGGCCGCCTCCCGCTCGGCGTCCTGGGCGAGGGCCGATTCGGGGAGGCAAGAGAGGAACACGACCGTGGCCAGAACGGCAGTCCTGACTGCGCGGGTTCCAAGTCGGGCCATCGGCAGCGGGGTGCCTGGGTGCTGAGGTCGCGCCTACCCTAACAAGGCGCAATAAGCAGTGGCCATGCGACCTTGGTCGTATTCTGGCCCACGCCGCCCCACGGTATACCATCGCAGGGTGATTCGAAGCATCGGGGCGGTATTGGTCGTGACGCTCGCCGCAAGCCTGGCCGCAGCGCAGACGGTGGGTTTCCGTCCACGCACGGAGCTCACCATCCTGACCGGATCCGAGCTGGGCACCTACTACGCGGTGGCCCGTGACCTGGAGCGCTTGCTGGAGGAGGTCGTCCCCGAGGCCGGCGTCGATCTCGACGTCGTCCCCTCCCAGGGCGCCCTCCAGAACGTGATCGAGGTATTCCGGCACCAGAGCATCCACCTCGCGATCACCCAGCTCGATGTCATGGCCTACCTGCGCCTTTACGGCAAGGAACATGAAGAGGCCCGTCGCGTCGTCGAGGGGCTACAGCTCGTCCTTCCCCTCTACGACGAGGAGGTGCACTTGCTGGCGCGTCCCGGCATCCAGGGGATCGCGGGTCTTCGCGGCAAGCGCGTCGCCATCGGCTCGCCGGGTAGCGGGACCACGGTCACCGCGCTCACCCTTCTCCACTTGGCCGGGGTGAAGCCGCGCGACGTCCATAGCCTCGAGACGAGCCTGGCCCTCGACGCCCTGCGGAAGGGCGAGCTCGACGCGCTCTTCGTCGTGGTCGGCGCTCCCGCCCGGCACCTCGTCGAGCAGGTCTCGGCCGCGGACCGGCTCAACCTCCTGACGATTCGCCTGCAGCCCCATCCGGACGACGCCGCGCTGGCCGCGGTATACGTGCCGACCACCATTCCGGCCGGCACCTACGCCTGGCAGGAGCGGCCGGTGGAGACGGTAACGATCAAGAGCGGCGTGGTCGCATCCGGCACCGTTCGCTGCGAGGCGATCGGCGCCTTCGCGCGCGTCGCCATGGATCGTCTGGAGTGGTTGAGGCGGAACGGGCACCCCAAGTGGCAGAGCGTCAACCTCGACCCGGCGACGATCCTGGCCCTCCCACGGCTGTCGCCGTGCGTGGCGACGCGGCTGCGGTAGTGCGCATCCGCTGAAATGAAGCGCCGGCTTCTGCCCGTCCTCGGTCTGATCCTGATCGGGCTCGTGATCGTCGTGACGACCGGCTGGGGAGCGCTCGCGCTGTTCTATCTCGCTCCGGGTTCAGAGACGGTACGGACCTCCCTCGCCTGGGCCTTCGCGGCGCTCGGGCTCATCACGGTGGGCGCGCTGGCGGTGGGGTGGGCGCGCTGGCGGGCCGTCGGGGTGTTTGCCGTTGCCGTCGTGCTGGTCTTGCTCGTCTGGAGGACCGCGACGCCGTCGAACAGCCGCGACTGGCAGCCGGAGGTGGCCGTCCTTCCCTCTGCCACCATCGACGGGGATCGCGTGACCGTCCACAACATTCGGAATTTTGACTACCGCTCGGAAACGGACTTCACGCCCGCGTACTACGATCGCACGTTCGACCTTCTGAAGCTGGACCGGGTCGATCTCGTTGCCGTGTACTGGATAGGGCCCGCCATTGCCCATCTACTCGTCACCTTCGGGTTCGGGGGCGAGCACCTTGCGATCTCGATCGAGGCGCGCAAGGAGCGCGCGAAGCCCTATGGCACCGTGCCGGGGTTCTTCCAGCAGTACGAGCTCGTCTACGTGGTCGGCGACGAGCGCGACATCATTCGGCTCCGGACGAACTACCGGAAGTCGCCCCCAGAAGACGTCTATCTCTTCAAGATAGTCGCGCCGATCGAGAATGGCCGTCGAGTCTTTCTCGACTACCTGCGCGATATCAACGAGCTGCGTACGCGCCCTCGGTTCTACAACACCCTGACCACGAACTGCACCACGATGATCCTCGCCCACAGCGCGGTGAACCCCGACCCCATTCCCTACTCCTGGAAGGTGCTCTTCAGCGGCTATGCGCCGGAGTACGCCTACGACCGCGGGCGCCTTGATCGGAGCCTGCCGTTCGAGGAGCTCAAGCGGCGGAGCCTCATCAACGCGGCGGCGCAGGTCGCGGACAAGGCGCCCGACTTCTCGCGGCGAATCCGGGTGGGCCTTCCCTAGTGAAGATCGAGCTTCCGTACGCCGATGGAACGCTTCCCGCCGAGCTGCCGGCGGGCACGCGCCGGCTGTCCAGCATCGCGGGGGAACGCTCGCGCCGCTCGCTGATCTCGACGGAGCGGTGCGTGCCGCGCTGGCGGCGCCGCTCGGCCTGCCGCGTCTCCGGGAGGCAGTGAAACCGGACGCTCGGGTCACCATCGCCTTCGACGATCATACGGTCGGCTCGTTCGGCCCGATCCGACCGGTGGCGATCCGGGCGGTGCTGGACGAGCTGGCCGCCGCGGGAGTGGCACGCTCGCAGGTGCGGCTGGTCTGCGCGAACGCCCTGCACCGCATGCTGCGGCCGCCCGAGCTGCGGCGCCTCCTCGACGCCGACCTGGCCGATGAGTTCGCCGGGCGCCTGTCCTGCCACGATGCGGAAGATCCCGAGCAGATCGCCGATCTGGGTCGGACGCCCGAGCATGGATATCCGGTAGAGGTCAGCCGCCACGTCACCGACTCCGACCTGACCGTCTACGTCAACACCAACTATATCCGCGGCTTCACTGGCGGCTGGAAGTCAGTGTGCATCGGACTGTCGACGTGGAAGTCGATCCGCGTCACCCACGATCCCGACGGCATGTCGATGTCGCTCGAGCGCAACCGCATGCACGCCGTCCTCGACGAGATGGGCCATCACCTCGAGCACCGGCTCGGCCGCCGCGTCTTCAAGATCGACACCCTCCTCGCCGACCCGTTCCACGCCGCGCAGGTGCTGGCCGGCGGGGTGGACGAGACGCGGCAGGCCGCCCTCGCCGCGCAGGCGCGGCGCTTCCCCTCACGGCGCGCCGCTGCCCCCGAGCCGTGCGACATCCTCGTCTACGGCGTGCCCGACTCGAGCCCCTATGCCATCTGGGCGTCAGTGAACCCGATCCTCACGCTCATTTCGATGGGATTGGGCTATCTCGGCGGCATGATCGACGCCGCGGGGAAGCCGGGCTGCACCGTGATCATGGCGGCGGCGGTGCGGGACGCGTGGGACCGGGTGCACCACCCCTCGTATCCCGACGTGTGGGAGCGCGTGCTCACGCAGACGCGCGACGCTTACGAGATCACCGCCCGCTTCGAGACGGAGTACTCCCGGCACGCGGGGTACATCGAAGCCTACCGGCAGCGCTTCGCCTTCCATCCCATTCACGGGATCCTCGCCACGCACCCGCTCAAGCGCCTCCGCCGAGTGGGCCAGGTGATCGTGGCCGGCGCCCGCGACGAGCACGTGCCGCGGCACCTGGGCTTCGAGGTGGCGGAGACGGTGGAGGAGGCGATCGACCGCGCCGTTCGGCACCACGGTCCCGGCGCGTCGATCGGTGTGGTGGAGCAGGCGGGCATGCCGGCGGATCCCGACCGCCGGCCCGCCGCTTGACGCCGCGCGCGCCCGCGGGCAGCATGGCGCCCATGCCCCTCGCCCTCGTCACCGGCACTAGCACCGGCATCGGCTTCGCCACCGCGCTCCACCTCGCGCGGCACGGGTATGCGGTGGTCGCCACCATGCGGAATCTCGCCAAGGCGGGGCCGCTCGAGTCGGCCGCGCGCGCGGAGGGCCTGCCGCTGGCGCTGCGCGAGCTGGACGTCACCAGCCAGGAGTCGATCGACCGCGCGGTGGCAGCGACGCGGGAGCGCGAGGGCGCCGTCGACGTGCTCGTCAACAACGCCGGCATCGGCGGGGCGACGCCGCTCGAGCTCACGCCCGAGGCCGAGCACCGGGCGATGTTCGAGGCCAACTACTGGGGGCCTATTCGGATGATACAAGCCGTTCTTCCGGCGATGCGGGAGCGACGGTCCGGCTGCATCGTCAACGTCACCTCGATCGCGGGGCGCGTCGCCACCCCGAACCAGATCGCGTACTCCGCGTCGAAGCACGCGCTGGCCGCGGCGAGCGAGGCGCTGGCCCACGAGGTGGCCGCCTTCGGTGTCCGCGTGGCCGTCATCGAGCCCGGCGTCGTCCAGACCGCCATCTTCGAGAACTCGGCGGGGGCCACGCGCTACGACAAGACCTCGCCGTATCGGCAGATCATGCGCCGCAACGGCAAGCTCTTCGCCGCCGGCTTCCGCAACCCCGGCCAGCCCGAGACCGTCGCCGCGGCGATCCTTGAGGCCATCACCACCGACCGGCCGCGTCTGCGCTATCCCGTGGGCGTCGACGCAGAGGGGCTGGCCGCCGGGCGCGCCCGCATCAGCGACGAGGAGTGGGTGGCGATGGGCGGGGAGCTGTCCGACCAGGAGTACAATGCCCGCTTCAAGCGCTACTTCGGAATCGAGCTGCGCTAGCCGCGCTCAGCTGCTCTGCGGGCCTTCCTCGCGCTGCTTGCGCAGGAAATTCTCCAGCTCGCGCATGAGCTGATCCGAGTCGAGCTTCTCGGGGAGCCCCTCGCGCTTCTCGCCCGCCGCTTCGTCGTAGTCCCGCTCGAGCTGCTGCACGTGCTCGCGGGTGGCGCGATTCTTGGCCACCGCCCGATCACACTGGGTGCGGAAGTCCTTGATGGCCTCGGCAAAGTCGGACATGTCCAGGCGGAGATCGAGCAGACGGGCCAGGTAGGTGAGCAGGGCCTCGACCGCGGCCGGGTTCTCGGTGTTCTGCAGGTAGTGCGGCACTTGCCCCATGAAGCCGAGATACGACATGCCCCGTCGCGCCGCCGCGTCCAGGACCACGGTGGAGATCCCCGTCGGGCCCTCGTAGGTCGGGGGCCGGTAGATGCCCCAGGCCTCCACCAGGGAGCGCCACGCGGGGTCGGTCGCGCGCGCGGTGACCGCGACCGGCCGAGTATGCGGCGCGCCGGCGAGGAGCGCGCCGATCGACACGATGCGCCGCACGCCGCAGCGCTCCGCCACGTCGAGGAACGCCTTCGTATAGGTGCGCCACCGCTGATGCGGCTCGGGGCCGCAGAACAGGAGCAGGCCGTCCGGCCGGTCCTCGGGCTGCCACGCGAAGAACTCGCTGCGCGGCCACCGGATGTCGCGGCTCTCGTCGGGCCGGAGCCGCACCTCGGGCCGTTCCTGGGTGAACACGAAGAATTCCTCGGGGACGATCGAGGCCAGCCGCGCGGCGGGGAGCTCGCGGACCAGGTGGCGCACGGCGCCCGTCGCCGCCTGGCCCGCATCGATCCATCCGCCGAACGCGATCACCAGCGTCGACAGGTTGCTGGGTGGCTCGCGGTCGAACTCGACGTGGTCCATGTCCATGGCGCCTACGTTACACCCGCGCCATCACGCGGTCGGCGAGGTCGCGGCTGAAGCGCCACTTGTCGTCGGTGCCGGTGGCCCACATCAGCTCGCGCAGGCCGCCCCGCTCGAGCTCCTGGATGCGCTCGATCACTTCCTCGGGTGAGCCCACCAGGCCGGTGTCGCGCACGAGCTCCGCATCGATCAGCTCCGCCTCGCCGGGGTGCAGATAGGTGTAGTGCCCCTCGTGGGTGCGGAAGTGCCGGTGGGCGGCGGGCGTCTCCTCGACCAGCGCGACATAGCGCTTCCAGATGCGGCGCAGGAAGGCAGGCGGCTCGCCGCCGCGCTCGTTCAGCGTGTCGTAGAAGTAGTACACGCTCGCCATCACGTTCGGCCCGATCGCGCGCAGCACCCGCTCGGAGTTCGCGGGCTCGCTGGGCTCGAGGAGCATGATGTTGGTGAGCGCGGCCAGGTGGAAGTCGCGCGGCAGCTCGCGCCCGTCTCGCTTGGCGCCGATGCGCGCCCGGTCCAGCGCCTCCGCGGGCGGGAGCCCCCGCGGCGGGATCGCGATCACAAGCCCGTCCCCGAACTGGCCCCCCACCTCCATCGCGCGCGGCCCGAAGGCGGACACGTAGAGCGGGATACGCGGCTCGAGGCTCATGTACTTCTTCTCGCGGATGAGCATCTTGATGGGCTGGGGTGGCGCGCTCTCGAAGGCGTAGTCCACCGTCTCGCCCCGCAGCAGGCCGCGCAGCACGCGCAGGTACTCGCCGTAGTCCGCGATGCGCATGGGCGGCTGCCCCATGCTGCGGAGCGCGGTATTGCCGGTGCCCATGCCGAGGTGCACCCGGCCCGGCGCCAGCCGATTCAGCGAGGCCATGGCGGCCACGTGCACGGGCGGGATCCGCGTGCCGCAGATGGCCACCCCCGGCCCCAGGCGCAGGCGCGAGGTCTGCCGGGCGGCCAGGGCCAGCACCGCGTAGCAGTCGGAGAAGAGCATCTGGCTGTCGGCGACCCACGCCGAGTCATAGCCCAGGGACTCGACGTGGGGGTAGAAATCCACCTCGTCGATGTCGGCCATCACGCAGACGCTCAGTCGCATGGGGACGAGGATACCTCAGTCCAGAACCCTATCCGAGCATCCAGTGCCCGCCATCGACGCTGATGGTCTGGCCGGTGATCCACCCGGCCTCGTCGGAGGCGAAGAAGACCACCGCGCGCGCGATGTCCTCCGGCGTGCCCAGGCGGCGCAGGGCGATAGACTCGACCAGCGCCTGCTGGCCGGCCTCGCCCATGGCCTGCCACTGGGCTTCCGAGGCGGGGTTCGAGCGCACGAAGCCCGGGGCGATGGAGTTCGCGCGGATACCGTGGGGGCCGAGCTCGCGCGCGGTCTGGCGGGTGAAGCCGATGAGGCCGGCCTTGGCGCTGGCATAGGCCTGGATGCCGGTGAGGCTGTAGGAGCGACCGGCGCCGGAGGAGATGTTCACGATGGCGCCGCCCCCGCCGCGCTTCATGACGGGCACCACGGCGCGGGTGAAGTGGAACGCGCCGTCCAGGTTGATCGAGAAAATCATCCGCCAGTCCTCATCGGAGATGTCCTCGATGGGGCGCATCACCTGGCCGGCCACGCCCCCGGCGGTGTTGACCAGCACGTCGAGACGGCCGGCCTCGCCGGCGGCGCGCGCGACGAAGGCATGCACGGCGGCGCTGTCGCGGACGTCCACGACGTCGGCCCGTCCGGCGCCGGCGCGCACCCCGTCGATCGCCGCGCGGGTGGCCTCGAGCTCGGCGGGGCGCACGTCGCAGGCCCACACCGTGGCGCCCTCGTGCGCCAGCGCCACGCCGATGGCTCGCCCGATGCCGTGGGCGGCGCCGGTGACGATCGCCACGCGGCCGGTCAGTCGGGACACGGCTACGCGTACACGGTGACAGGAGTCGCCATCGCGCCACCGGCATAGCACAGCCTGCCTGGAGGCGTCAAAGCCGCCCAAGTGCCGTCGCATACGCCTAAGGTCCGATGGACCGCCCAGACTGACTCTTTCTACGATGTCGTCACATACCCCGAATAGGAGGTCCCATGAAGTGGATTGTCGGTCTTGAGGTTGGCATTTTGACTTTGGCGCTGACGGTGCCGGCCACCCTGGTCGCGCCCATCGCCGGATACGCGCAAACCCAGACGAAGGAGCGGCGGGACGACCGGCAGGATGATCGGAAGGGGTCGCGGGACGTCAAGCAGGAAGGCCGTCAGGACTCACGTAGCCAAAAGGCAGAATGCAAGAAGGGCGATGAGAAGTCGCGGTCAGAGTGCCGGCAGGACAAGCGGGACACTAAGCAAGACGCGCGTCAGGGCGCCAAGGACGTCAAGAAAGACTAGCCGTCGACCGCGGACCATTCCTGTCGTAGCCGGTAGCGCCTGAGGGCTTCAGCGTCCCAAGGCGGACTTGACTCCCAGGTATAGCTGACGGCCAATCGTCGTCAGGCTGTCGCGTTCGGCCTGGGTGAGGAAGAGGGCCAGCGGGGAGCTTGCGTCCGCCCCCATGTCGTAGAACGTCCTAGCATGCAGGAGCTCGTTGAGCTGGGTATCGCTCAGCTTCGAGAGCTCGGCCTTCGAGTAGAAGGGAGCGAGCACCTCTTTCGAGACGTCGGCGGTGGATCGTGAGCTTCCGATCAACCCCCGCGCGTGGATATCGAGGACGTGCTTGATCTCCTCGAGCAAGGTTCCGCGCGATATCCCTGTCTGGACCAGGTCGTTGAGTGATTCGCGGAGGTAGATCACGTTCTCGTCGACGGCGTAGAACGACTGCTTGGCTCCGAACCGGATCTCCGTCGCGGTCGTCTGCCGTAGCCAGATCATGATGTTATGCAGCGCGACCCGATCGAAGACGCCGCCCACCGCCTGGTCGACGGCGGACATGTTCCCCAGCCGCGCGCCGGCGCCGGCCGCGCTTTCGCCCGGCGCGGCGAACACGCTGGCCACCTGCGCGCCGAAATAGCCCACGCCCGCGCCCACCTGGGCGGCCGTCTCGTTCTTCTGTGACGCGTCGTAGAGGAGCTTGCCCGCCATTTCCGTGAGCTGGTCGGGGGTGTCGCCATTCAAGAGATAGACCTGGACGGCCAGGATCGGCTGGCCGGAGAGATAGATGAGGAGCGGCGCGCCTTGCATGGTCTCGGCGCCGAACTTGAGACCGCCCGCCGCGGCCCCGCCGGCGGCCGCGCTGGCCGTCGCACTGGGGCCGAGCTGCCGATTGCCCTCCGCCGCGAGCGTCATGTCCTCCACGTAGCCGGTGACGTCGCGGCCCATGGTGGGCCGACCCCCGACGTATCCGTAGGCGCAGCGCGCCGGCTGTGCCGACGCGAGCGGATCCGGCTGGATGAAGCGCGCCGAGACTGGGTCATAGCAGCGTGGCCCGGTCATGCAGAAGCCCGTCGCCTCGTCGCGCTCGACACCGATGAAGCGGTAGCGGTTCCGCGCGTCGCGACGGTCCGACGCGCGCCCGTAGGGAAAGAACTCTTCCTGGGACAGCACCGCGCCCGTGTCGTCAGTGAGGATGTGGCCGGATCCCAGATGATCGCCGTGGCTGTAGAGCAGCGGGATCGAGGCGGGATCGGCCCCGGCCAGGACGACCTCGGCTTGGGCGTGGCGGCCGTCGCCGCCCACATGGAGGACGAGCTTCGTCCAACCGCCCAGCCCGGTCCGAAGGTGATACTCGAAGGCGCCCAGATACACGCTCAGGGTCGCGAGGCCGCCCCGCCGCTCGATCCGCACCACGCGCTGGTCACCGTGACGAAGGTAGCGGACCTGGCCGCCGCCGCGGAGGTCGACGTAGCGGACCTGGTGATCGTGGGTGTACGCGATCTCCTGGTGTCGCGGAGTGTGCCGGGTATTGCCGCACGCGTCGTAGCGGAAGTTTCCGGCGGCGGGATCGGTGCCGGCGCTGGCTTCGTCGCTGTCCCCATTGAACAGATCATGGCGGCCCGCCTTGTATTGGAGCGGCCGCGCGCCGTACTCGCCGTTCCGCAGGAGATTCCCGATCTCGTCGTACGTGTAGTCGAGGCCGTACGCCTCGTAGTCGTTCGGGTCCGGCGACGGGATGACGCCGTCCCCGTCGCGGGCGCGGAGGCTGCGATGGGCCTTGCCGGTGGCATGGATGAGCCGGTACCGGGGATCGTAGCAAAAGGCGCGGGCATTGGGGATGATCTGGCCGTGCGCCGCCCGGGGCGCGCTGAGCCGGTCGGTCACCGCGAGGAGATTCCCGACGGGGTCGTAGGCGAAGGCCAGATCCTGTAGGCGCACGGGCGCCGTGCCGGCGCGCGCGGTGACGAGGGTGAGGAGCCGCTCGGTCTGCTCGTCGTACTCGCGCGTGCTCTCCACGCCGTTGCCGTGGACGAAGCGCGCAACCTGGCCGCGGGCATTGTACTGGAGCGCGTCCACCGCCAACTGGTAGCCGCTTCCCCGGTCGAGGTCGACGCGGGCGAGCGCGCCCGTCTGATGGTAGGCGCTCCTGACGCCGAGCCCGCCCGGATAGCGGGACTCCAGCGGATGGCCCGCGGCGTCATATGAGTGCTCGATCGTGAGCGTGTCGGGCTGGGGAAGCGGCGGGAGGGTCAGCCAGGACGTGATCGCTGCGCGCGGTGCGGTGGGCACCGCCGGGTCCCAGGCGGCGCCGTCCGTCCAGACGCCCGAGCCGGGGTCGGACCAGGGGCGTCCGGCCGCATCCTCGACGGCCCAGAACTGGTGGTGGACGCGCACCGGCAAGCCGCGCCAGTCGTACTCGAACGCGCGCAGCCCGTCCTGGTCCCGCTCCTCCGCGACGCGGCCGAAGAGGTTGGCCGCCTGCGCCGCCGCGAGCTCGGCGGCGGCCGTCGGGTCATAGGGAGCGTAGCGCCACGCGCGCCGGAGCGTATCCCGCCCGCCCTCGCGCGTGCCCTCCGTCGTCGGTCGGTTCAGCGCGTCGAACTCGCGCCGGATCTCCACGCCGGTGGCGTCCCGGCTCCAGACGGCGTTGCCGGCGGCGTCCGTGAGCGCCCACCGATCCCCGATGGCGGTGGCGTGGCGCGACGCGATCGCGCGCCCGGCCAGGTCGTAGGCAAAGGTCCACGTGGGCGTCGCGCGCGCGCGCGCGTCGCGGACCGCGAGCAGCCGGTCCGCGAGGTCGTACTCCTGCCGGGTGACGTGGACTTGGCCTCCGCCATTGTCTTCGGCGATCGCGACCTCGCGGCCGAGGGCGTCCAGGTACACACGGGTCGGCGTCGCGAGGTGCGCGGCGAAGGGCGCCAGATGGGGTCCGTAGCGGGGAGAGGCGGATGTAAGGTGGCCGGCATTGTCATTGCGGTCGAAGGCCGTCCGTATCCACGGGTGATACGCCGTGCTCTCGAAGGTCCCGTCCGGATACGTCACCCGCGCCACGCGCCCCAGCGCGTCGTAGTCGGTCTGCACCGCACCCGCGGTGACCCGCCCGGCGACGTGTGCGTCGGTCGCGTCGAAGTAGGGCTGGTAGGCGCGCACCACCAGGCTCTTGTGATTGAGCACCTGGAGCCCGCTGACGCGCCAGCGCGGCCGGGAGGGAGCGGCCGCGTCCGGCTCGGCGAGCTGGCGCTCCTGGATTGCCCGCCCGAGCCCGTCGACATAGCGGACGGTCTCGTGGGCGGCCCCGGCGCGCGTCTGCCGTGTGCGTACCCGCACGCTGACGGGCAGGCGGCTGAAGTCGTAGAGATACTCCTCGGTGGGCGCGTCCGGCGGGTCGCCTTGCCAGCCGGTCGACAGGAGCTTGCCCATCACGGCCTGGGCTGAGGGCAAGCCGCTCGGATCGTAGGCGAACTGGGTGCGATTCCCGTTCGGGTCGTCGACGGCCAGGAGCTGGAAGGGCCATTCCCCTCGCGTGAGGTGGGTCGGATGTCCGGCCGGGTCCACGGCGAGAACGGGGAAGAGACTCCACTCCGGGTCGTAGGCGATCGTGGATGCGTTCCCGTTGGGATCCAGGGCGCCGACGACCATGCCCCGGGTGTCGTACCGGTATCGCTCGGTCTGCGCGTAGTGCTCCGATCCGATCGCGAGGTAGTGCCCGCCGGTCTGGAACGCCTGCCGGGCGCCGGAGGGATCGGGATAGACGCGGCTCAGCAGCGCGTCGTCGAAGGCGAGAACGAGCGTCGCAGAGAGGCGTCCGCGCTCGACGCCGGGGACGGTGCCGCTACCCGGGTAGCCAAGGCCGCGGAACGGGTCGCCGTCGTAGAACCGAAGCTCTCGCCCCAGCAGAACGCGGCGGTCGCCCTCGATGGCGAAGCGCTCGACGCGATGCGGGACGCCCACCAGGTAGCGCGGGCGGGCGGTTGTGACCTCATCGCCGTCGGGCTCGTCGTGATGGAGATACGTGTGACGGGTCGCCCGCGCGAGATCCGTGGCCTGCGTCCGTTCATGCTCGGTAGTGAAGGCGCCGGGCCGGCCGAAGCCCTTCTCGTGGATTTCGAGGGGCAGCCCATAACCCGGCCCCTCGTCCAGATCGTAGGTGGTCGTCGAGTCGACGATGCGCGGCTCGCCGCCGCGCTCGGTATGCGTCACGCGGGTCCGGATGGTCAGCGGCGCGAAGCTCGCCTCGCGGCCTCCACGCGGCTCGGCGAGGACGTGGACGCGGTACGCGGTCTCCGCGATCTGGAACGGCCGCGGGTCGCCGTCGAGCGCGTAGAGTTCCATCCGCCGGGGCTTGCCGCGAAGGCTACGGAGCGCGCCCGGCATGTCGGGCACGTCGTCCCGGAGCGCGGCCACACGCAGGGGCGCGAATTCGTCGCCCAGGGCGACCGGCGAGCCGGTGTGATACCACCGCCGGGTCAAGGTCGGGGGAAGCGGATGCGGGTCGTCGGGCGGCGCTTCCTGCTCGATCTGCTCGACGCCCGCAAAGCCGCGGAACTCCCGCTCCACGCCGTCGTACACGCCGTGATGGTAACGATACCGGACGCCGTGCCGTAGCCGCGTGACGGTATCGAGCGTGGTGACGGAGTCGAGGACCCGCTGCGGTGACGGCACCGCCGTGCGCCACGGCGTGCCGTGTAAGCGGTCGGCCACCCAATGCGACGCCGAGGACGTATAGGCCAGGGTAGTTTGCGCCCCCACGCCGTTGTCGATGGTCTGGAGGAGATCGGGAGCCCCAGCGACAAAGATCTCCAGGAAGCGCCAGTCCCCGGCGGCGCCTCGCCCGTCCGTGAACAGGAGGCCGGTGGCGCCCGTGCCGAGGAGATCGACGGGCTCGACGTGCCCGGCTGCGGACTGAAGCGCCTGGCCGAGGACAACGGGGGCAGCCAGGGCGACGCCACCAAGATTCAAGCACGCGACCGCGGTTCCCGCCCGCACGTAGAGCAAGTCGGCCTGGCCCGAGCCTGTGAGGTCCACCCAGCGGCATGCCCGCGGCTCGAACGTGACGCCGAAATCCGGCGCGCCCGGTAGCGGGTAGGGCGCGCCGAAGCGACCAAGTCCCAGGCCGGGCCAGACGGTAATTCGCCCGCGCTCCATGAAGACGAGGTCCGGGAACCCGTCGCCGGAGAGATCGGCCAGATGGACGCGCGGGTCGTCCAGCCGGAGTGAGGGAACGGGCCCCTCCACTCGCGAGCCCGGCAGCCACTGCCCATCGCCGAGATTCCGGTACACCGTCCAGCCTGACGTTCCCGCGTGGAGCGCATCGGGGATGCCGTCGCCGTCCAGATCGACGGTGCGTACGTCCGGCGCGTCGAGGACGATCGACGGCGCGGCGGCCGAAGAATAGGGCTGGCCCCATCCCGCCCGCGCCTGCCCGCGGTAGACGCGCGCTCCCCCCGCGAGGACGAGATCGCCGAATCCGTCGCCGCTCATGTCCGAGATGAAGGTACCGGGCTCGCCGAGCCGGGCGCCGGCGGGCGCGGGCACCTGGGCGGGAGGCGCGAACCGCCCCTCACCGAGATTCTCGCGGAGCCAGTGCCCCGTGCCCGTCGTCTCCAGGAGGTCGGGCAGACCGCTCCCCGACTGCCGGACGAGCGAGATGTCCGCATCGCTGAGCGAGCGCCCCGGGATCGTGCCCCGCACCTCCCGCCACCGGCGGTCGGCGAGGTCGGGATCGACATAGCCGAACGCGAGAGACGGCATCGCGCGGGACGCGCCGTCGGGCGCGATGCCGGTCACCGTGACGCCCGCCAGCAACGATCGGCCGGTCCATCGCGAGATCCGGTACCGCAGGTCGTAGCGACGATGCGTGTGGAACGCCGTGGTCCGCGTGGCGGCCACCTGTGCCTCGATGCTGGCGATCCGGTGCCGCTGCACGTGCTCGAAGCCGGTCCGCGCGGACCGGATGGGATCCGGCCGCTCCTCATGGTTCACGCGCAGCCGGTAGCATCCCGCCCAGCGCGTTTCGATGAGCCGCACGTCACGCGTGGCGCCGTCCCGGACGTACCCATAGACCACCTCGTTGCCGCACGCATCCTGCTTCTTGCTCACGTACCAGGCCGCGATCCGGCCCGTGCCATCGTGGAGCCGGTGGTCGGGCTCCAGCCCGTAAAGCACCCGCGTGCCGTCCCGGTGAGAGACGACCCAGAAATCGAGGCCATTCCGCTCGACATGGCGGATCCTGGCGAATTGCTCGTCGGTCCGGGGCCGATAGGCGCCGCCGCCGATGGCCACGAGCTCGTCGCCCTGCAACGTGAAGGTGTCGACGAGATCGTCGAAGGTCGGCAGCCCACGGTCAGTCCGGCGCTCCACCGCCGAGAGCCCGAGCGACCAGCCGAGTCCGGCGCTCCCGCTCCCTCCATGCGTCGAGTAGGTCAGGCCCAGCCCCGGCGCGAGGCCCGCATGTCCGGGGAAGGTCTCGAGCGGCATGGTGAAGCGTCCCGTCCCGGTGTACGGGTCGGCCTCGAACGTCTGGCCGGCCGATCCCACCGCGCCGGCGCCGTTCGGGATCGCCAGGATCTGCTCCGACAGATTCGCGGGGGTGGTCATCCCTCAGGACGGTCGGAAATCGTGCTGGTACTCCAGGCTCAGCGTGGCATTGAGCAAGCGCGTGAGGTCGAGCCGGGGAAGGCCGGCGGGCTCGATCGACCAGGGCTGGCCACCGTGCGTGAAGGTCCAGTCCGTCGGTAGCGTGTCGGCGAAGGGTTGACGCAGGAGAAACTCGGCTTCCTCCCCGGAGGGCGAAAGCCGGATCACCTCGACGTCATCGAACACCGCGTTCGCGCCGGACCCCGGCTTGGATTCGAGCCCGATCGTCCCGTTGGTCAGCCGTCCCGCGCCGGCGCCGCCGGCGGTCGCGGGGAGGACGGGCAGGGTATCGACGAAGACCATGAGGGTTTGCCCCACGATGCGCACCTCGATGCGGAGCGGCTCATCGCTGGGGAAGGCCAGGGCGCGGCTGGCCAGGCGGGTCTCGTGGCTGCCCTCGACCCGATAGAGCGCGATCGCGGCGGGCGCGAGCTCGAGCGCGTAGTGGTTCGTCCCATCGTCCCGGACGCGGAGCCGATGCGTCATCCCCCCGAGTACGACAGTTGCTCGGAGGAGGACGTCGGTCCAGGTCGCACCGTCGCGAAACCGCGCGAGGCCCCCGCCCGAGGCGCGCAGCGAGCCCGCGCGGCTGGTAATGGTTATGCCGGCGGGGTCGCGCGCAAGCCACGCGGCGCCCATCAGGGCCGGCGTGAGCTTGATAACCCAGCGTCCATCCGGCCCCTGGGTCGGCGCGCCACCACTGTAGTACGTCGCCTGGACCCAGCTCTCGAGCAATCCGCTGGAGGTAGGGTCCTGGGGGGAGAGCGTGATGCCGAGGAGTGTGAAGACCGCGCCTGCGGAGGTGGTCGCCTTCACCCCCACGGGATCGCGCTCGCTCGCGATCCGGACGGTGAGCTCGTCCGTGACGCCATCAGGCCTGGCGAATCCCAGGCTCACGTTCTGCAGCCGTCGCCGATCTTCCCACGCCGGGCGCTCCGCGCCGACCGTCCAGCCGAGGAAACGCACGTCGAGGCCGTCCCGCTGCGCCGGCCCCGTCACCACCTGCCGCCAGAGGTCGGGGTCGTGGACGGCGAAGGCACGCCGCGCCGCTCCGGACAGACGCCCGCGCCGTCCGTCCTCGATCAGGGCCTCCATTTGCGCGCGCTGCAGCCCCTCGTCGTGCGCGCACAGGAACCAGAAAGTGAACTCCACGTCGATGATGTTGGAGAACTCGAAGTTGTTCGACTGACGATGAAGCGTGAGCGTCCAGGCGGCATCGAGGCCTTGGTGCTCGAGGGGCTTGAGCATGCCCAGCGGCGACGACAGGACGGCGCGGTCGGCGCGGACGTCGAACTGAGAGAGGGCGAGGGTCGCCATGACACCGACGACCTGCTTCAGGACATAGCGGTTGTATGGCGAGAAGGCCGCGCTGCCGGCCAGGCTCGTCGTCACCCAGTCGGGGGTGGTGATGTCGGCCGATGCGACAAAATCTCCTTCGTCGGGCACGCGGACCCAGGACACGCCGGAGTTCTTCAGGATGCCGCGGGCGCCGTCGGGAGGCACCAGGCCGACGATCTCGATCCGCGCTTCCTTGAGGCGATGCTGGTACATGCCGGGGAAGAACATGTCGATGGCCCGCTGCCGCAGCACGAACGTGCAGCTCCCCGTCTGCCGGAGGTCTCCGTAGGCGATGGCATCGAGCTGCGACAGCGCGATCGTCCACCGCACTTCCTGGAGCCGTCGAGTTTGTCCGGCGACGTATTGCGCTCTCAGGACCTCGAGATCCGCGGTGAGGCGATTCGCCCGCGTCATGTCGGCATAGGTGTCGCCGGTCGTGTAGCTCGTCTTGACCAGCTCCGACGATTGCCGACTTTCGTGCTCGAGCGCGCGCTGAGTGAGCCAGGCCATCCGGTTGGCGTGGAAGACGTACACGTCGAGGACCTCACGAGTGAGGCCCAGCAGGTGCGCATACCCGGTGCTGTTGAGCTGAAGTGAACCGAGAAACTCCTGGAACTCCACGGCCTGCCGTGCGCGCATGGAGGCCACGTCGCGCTCCGCCGTCGCGACGGCGAGCGCGGCCTCGTTCGCGGCAGTCGTCGCCTCGGTCACGGTCTTGGCCTTGTCCAGGACGATCTCGTCCTCGGCATGGCCCGTCGAGGCGTTGGCGAACGTGGCGACGATCCCCACCGTTCCGATGACCCCTCCGATCGCGAACGGCACCGCTGCTCCCGCTGTGGCCACGGAGGCGATCGCGCCGGCGCCGATTATGGTTCCAACCGCCACCGCCCCGAAGGTGACCATGGCGATATTGGCCGCGGCCGCGCTCTTGTTCGATGCGGCCTGGGCCTGCTGCTGCGCTAGCTCCGCCTGGGCGGCGCTGAGCTCGTTGGCGGCGATCTGCTGCTCGACCCTCGCTTCCGCGACGGTCAGCTCCGCCCCCGCAAGCTCGGCGGCCTGCGCGGCCCCGAGCTCTTCCTTTAGCGAGCTCTCGTACAGCTGCAGCAGGGTCACCACGCGCTGCTCCACATCCAGCGCGCGATCGCAGAGGTTTCGCGCCTCACCGTACAGATGCTCGAACGACCACGGCGGCACGTAGTCGTCGCGGTAGCCGTACCAATTGAGGCCGGCGGCGATAGCCACCAGCTTCGCCGCACACCAATGATAGATCGCCATCATCTCACCCGGCATGTCGGGGAGGTGGAGATCATAGGCCTCGACGCCCCCGAACCGCAGGGGAGCCCCGGCGACCTCTCCGTCGATGCTGAGGCCACCAACGTCCCGGCTGATGGAGGTGGTCAGCACCGATGGGCTGATCGGGGCAAACAGGGAGGAGAGAGATGTCGAGATGTCCGCAAGGTGGCGGGGTGACCCGTCGGGGGCGGATCGGGTCACCACCATGTTCGGGAAGGCCTCGAGCGTCGTCAGGTCCCGTAGCCTGCGGACGGCTAGGGGGTCGATGACGCGCGCCTGGCGAAACCGCCGCAGCCCGTCGATGACGTTGCGGAATCCCTGCTGTGACGGTTGAGCCATGCCTGACAGGTGACGGTCGATGCCACAGATCACGTCACCGTAGATGGCGCGGGCCTTCGTCCGCAGATCGTGCTCGTACGCGCGATCGGCAAGCTTCACTCGATCGCGGGCCCACATGAGGAGCGCGGTAAGCGCCCCCGGGTGTCGTGGGCCCCCGAAGGTGGTGAAGCAGTATCCGCGCTCCCAGAGAAGGACCGTGTCCCGTGGGTCCCGGTCAATGATCGACGTGAAATCTCCTGGGTCGAATGAGATCAGGGGAGCGCCGAATCGCCCGGCATCTGCCTCACGCCCCATCGCCGCGTAGGCGCGACCGAGGCCCAGGGGGAGGTGGGTGGCATACACATAGGGCAGGGCCGCGACGAACCGATGGATGTCGTTCCAGTCGTCGCGGCTCAGGGCGAGTCCGGCGCCGGACCGATCTTGGAGGCGCGGGATGATGACGGCTTGGACGTACGCTGCCGGCGAGCCGATGCTCGGGCGGCTCGATCTGGCCCGGCGCGCGGCGCGCGGCGATTTTCCCGCCCCGGCTGCTGACGCTTTCGGCAGCCGCGCGAGGATTTTCCCGGCGACCGCGACGCATTCGGCGAGATTCAGTCCCCTGTTATCGTCCACGTCTCCGATCGCGCCCGTCGTGCGGGCGATCTCGTGCCAGCGTCGCCGCGCATCCTGATACCATCGCACCGCCTCGGCAGCCTGTCCCGCCACCACCGCCGCATGGCCTCGAAGGACGGCCGCCTGCACGCGATAGATCGTCGCCAGGAGAGAGGCGACGTCGGCCCGGCCATCCTGTGCCGCCACGACACGACTCGCCGCTTCCTGGTCTTTGGCGTTCGCCTCGGCTCCGACGGGGGAGATCGCCACGTCGAAGATGCTCGCGACCGCCCGCGTCAGCTCACCGCCCCGCGGGCGGGCGTGGACGCGTGCGGCCGTGATCCATCGTTGGACACGGCGCGGGTCGTTCAGCAACGCGGGGCGGTCGTGTCGATGCACGAGCTCGGCCAGCCACGACAACAAGGTGGCTTCTGGCGTATCGGCGAGGGCCTGCAGTGACGTGACGTGTCGGACGTCGTGAAGATGACGCGCGGTGAAGCGATCCATGCCGTCGAGGTTCAGGAACGCGGTGAGTGTCCACGCACGCGCGAGATCGGTGGCCCCCAGGGGGGTGCCGCCCGTCCTCAAGAGGGCAACCACCCGATCAGCTGGCTGCCGCAACAGGGCACGGGCATCCGGGAATCCCGCCGCTTCGAGGGCGCGGGCCACTTCCGGCGGCTCGGCGAAGATCGCGCGTGAGATTCCGCGCAGTGTCGGAACGAAGAGAGTCGCCCCGAGCGGCAGTGGAGCCGCGTCGTCCGGGTCGAGCCGCGTGACGTCGGCCGGCGTGGACTCCCGGATGGCCCGGATGATCCGCGGCCGTCTCAGGGCGTCCAGTGGCCCGTGCAGGTGGCGCAGGGCGTAGTAGAGAGCGGCAACCGTGTCGAGCGACTCGCCGCGTTCAATGACGTGGATCGCGTCGGCCATGGTCTCTCCTTGGCGACAGAAAGCGCGTGTTCGTGCCCTTCCTTGAGTTCCGGGACATCCTCCACTGGCGCCGACACGTCGTCAAGCCGCTGCCGGCCGCCTATCGCGAGTTCGCGATAGTTCTTGACGGGCCGGCGCGGGTCCTGTACCGTTAATGACGGTTCATGTTCACTCGGTTGCCGATTCGCAAGATTCGAGATCAACGCCGCGCGGACCTCTGGTCCCGCGGCGTTTCTGTTTTGCCCTCCATTCGGAGGGCGCCCCCGCCATGGTGGTGGGGTTTCACCGGGGCGCAAGCCTCAGAAGAAAGAGGTCGGTTCAATGGCTAACGGTACGGTCAAGTGGTTCAACGACGCGAAGGGCTATGGTTTCATCACCCAGGAGGCGGGCGAGGACGTGTTCGTGCACTTCAACGCCATCCAGGCGCAGGGCTTCAAGAGCCTTGCCGAGGGCGATAAGGTCGAGTTCGAGGTGACCAAGGGCCCGAAGGGGCTCCAGGCCGCCAACGTCCGCAAAGTCTAGCGGCGCTTCGCATCGAGCGGCAGGCCGGGCTCCCTCGGGGCTCGGCCTGCTGTGCTTTCCCCGGTCAGCCGCTCCGCGATCAGCTCCAGTCGCGGCCGATCGTCCCGCCCATCCATGATGTCCATGTCCGTTGGCTCGGCGCGCAAATAGACACCAGACGTCCGCGCGATCTCGAGGAGCCACCGGCGGCCAGGGTCGGCACGGCAGTGCAGGGCGAAGTCCGCAGCCGGAAGCGGGGGATCGACTCCCGCGGGCTTGCGGGTCCGGCGAGCCGCGTGCCATCATCGCGAGGTGGATTGCAGTATGGCCGGGCCCGGAGCGGCGCGGCGATTCGTCGCTGCCGGAGCGATCGCGCTGGCACTCACCGCGTGTGCGACGCTCGAGTCCCCCGTCTCGATGCCGAACGCCCGGACGACAGAACCCGGCGCGTCGACGGTTGCCACACCTCCCGAGTGGCGTCCAGGCGATCAGTGGACCTTTCGCTGGACGGCCGGCGCCCAGAGCGGGACGCGGACGGCAGAGGTCGTGGAGGTCCGCCCGCTCGGTGGCCAGTCGTACTATCTGCTGCGTATCGGCACTGTCGATCACCTCTACACGCGCGACCTTCACGTGGCGGGCACCCTGAAGAACGAGACCGTCGAGTCGCGCCTGGTGCCTCCCGTGCCGCTCTTGACGTGGCCGCTCGAGCCGGGCCGACGGTGGGAGCATCGGGGCACCTACGAGGGACGCGAAGGCAAGCGCGAGGTGAGCGACGTGTTCACCGTCGTCGGGCCGGAGATCGTGGAGACTCCTGCCGGGCGCTTCAACGCCCTCAAGGTGGTCCGGCAGGGCTCGGCCGGTGACTCGGACGAATACTGGTTCGCTCCGCAGGTCCACTACTACGTGAAATGGGTCGGCCGACGCGCCAACACCGAGGTGGAGGAGCAGCTCCAGTCCTACCGCCTGGCCGGCGAACCTGGTGTGCCGTCCGCACCGGCCGCGCCGCCTTCCGGACCCTCCGGTCCGGTCCCACCGCCATCGCCGCCATCCGGCTCGCCATCAAGCCCGAGGTAGCCCGGGCCCTGGGCGGGCTCCGGCGTCCGCTACCCCTCGTGGGCGCGGGCGCTCTTGCCGCCCTCTTTGGCCTGCTGGCCCTGGCGAGCTTCGGCGCGGGCCGTCGGTGGCTGAGCCTGCTGCCGCTCCTGGCCGCGCTGGCCCTCATCATCGTGCTGGATCTACGGAGCCGGCTCATCCCCGATCTCCTCACCCTGCCGGGTCTGGCCTATGCGCTCCTGATCTCCGCGGTCCTCCCCGGCCAAGTCAGCCTCATCGAGGCGGTGAAGGGCGCGGTGGTGGGGGCGGGTTTGGTATTGCTGGTCGCCATCGTCAGCCGCGGCGCCATGGGCGGCGGCGACATCAAGCTGATGGCCCTGCTAGGCGCCGCGCTCGGCTGGAAGCTCGCGCTGATCGCCCTCGCCCTGTCCCAACTGGTCGGCGGCGTCATCGCCGTCGCGCTCCTGCTCACCCGCCGCGCCGGCCGGAAGACGCACCTGCCCGTCGGGGCCCTCATCGCGCTCTTCGGCGCGTTGCTGCTGTCGGGGGCCTGGGGAAGCTGGTGAGCTAGAATGGAATTCATGGATGGGCGCCGCGATGCTGTGGCGGAGCGCCTTCGTCTCGCGCTCGACCTGTTCCGGACCGGAGAAGAGATGATGCGGCAGAAGATCCGGCGCGATCACCCTGGTCTGTCCGCCTTTGCAGTCGAGGCGCGGCTTGTCCAGTGGCTGCGCGAGCGGCCCGGCGCCGAGCACGGGGATGCACTCGGCCGGCCGGGGGTCTGGCCCCGGATGACGCGCTGAACAGGATCGAATCGACCCTCCACCGGGTTGCGCGCAGTCTCGAAGCGCGCGGGCGACGGTGGGCCGTGGTGGGCGCCTTGGCGGTCTCGGCTCGCACCGAACCCCGCTTCACCCGCGACATCGATGTCGTGGTTGCCGTCGACGGCGACCCAGACGCCGAGCGACTGCGCGCCTTCACTCGACCGCGGGATCCGAGGGTGGGATGGTGGTCGACCTGCTCTTCGCGTCCTCGGGGATCGAACCCGAGATCGTGGGCGCCGCCGAGACCGTCGAGGTGCTGGCGGGCGTGTCCGTTCCGGTTGCCACCGTCGGACACTTGATCGCGCTCAAGCTCCTGGCACGCGACGATCGTGCGCGACCGCAGGACCATGTGGGTCTCCTCGCACTGATGCGGATCGCGAGGCCGGCCGATCTCACGGAGGCGCGGCGAGCGGTTGCCCTGATCCGCGAGCGTGGGAGTCATCGAGGCAGGGATCTCGCGGCCGATCTGGATCGCCTCTTGAAGGAGACTGCTAGCTGAACGAGCTGTGAAGGCCGCGGCCCGTGGCTGTTCGCGCTCGGACCCCAGCCTCGATGCGGGCCGATTCGTCGCCGACGCGCGTCTGCACCGTCAGCGCGGCCTCAGGATGAGCACGGCCCGCTCCGGATCCAGGATCACCGTGAAGCGACCGAGGAAGGTGTTGCCGAGTATCCCGTCCATGCGGGGGCCGGTGTCGTGGATGACGGCGGCGACGCCCTGACCTTCGACTTCCCCGACCCGCAGCGAGGCAACGGTCACCAGCGAGCCGCTCGTCCGGCCGGAGAGGGTCTCGAGCTGGATCGTCCGTGCTCCCGGCCGCGGCTCGATGCCGAGCTCCCGGGCCAGGTCCAGCCCGACGACGCAGATGCTGGCGCCGGTGTCGACGAGGAAGCGAGCAGTGCGCCGGTCGTTCACCACCACGTCCGCCAGCCATCCCCCAGCGGTCCGCTCGAGCGGAACGGAGAGGTCCGCAGGGGCGGGTCTCGAAGGGCGCGACGACGCTAGGAAGGGAGCGACGCTCCGAAGGGCTCCGCGGATGGACGTGGCCAGCGGTGCCGGCGGATTCAGGCGCAGCGCTGCCTCGTAGGACCGGGCGGCCTCCTCCCAGCGCTCCAGCCGGCTCAGGGCGACCCCGCGGTGGTAGTGCAGCAGCGGGTGCGAGGGCGCCTGGGCGATGGCCTGGCGAAAGAGCCGCTCCGCCTGAGCGTAGTCGCCGCGCTCGTAAGCCTCCTTGCCCGCCTCGTTCAGATCGGTCACGCTCGCCGCCTCGGTGGCGGGGCCCGCGAGTGGGGCCAATACGACCAGCGCCAGGCCAACGAGAACCGACCGGCGGCTCACGGGAGATCCGCCTTCCGCTCCGCCCAGGCAATGCCTTCCGGGAAGCGGAACTTGGTGATCGCGTCCGCGCTCTCGCTCTTGCCGGTGAACCAGTCGTCCTGGTCCCACAGCACGCCCTGGGGGAGCAGGACACGGGCAACCACGACCCGCCCGGCGACGGCGAGCGACACGGGTTTGAGGACGCGGCTCTTCACCGCGCCGTCCTCCGCCACGTACAGCGTGGGCCGGACGCTTGCGTCCGCCACCGGGGTCCGGACGGTGAGCGCGAGGGTGTACACCCCGGGCTTGATGGTCCCCAGGGAGAACGCGGCTGGCCGCGGAGCGCCGGGTGATGTGCGGAGCGGCTTCAGCGAGACCGGTACCGCCGGCGCTTCCAGGCTTCCCGGGGCTCCGCGCCAGATGGCGCTGACGTCCACCTCCGCTCCGGCGGTTTCGGGAAGCCCCTCCATCACGAGAAGTGCGGGCCCCGACCGCGACGGGGCGGCGTGGACCGTCACTGTCCTGCTGCGCTGGAGCGGGCCTCCGTTCGGCCGAGCCTCCGCCCACACGCGCGTGGCGGGCTCGAGGGCGGGCACGACCAGCCGGAATCGGCCCTCTCGTGCGGCCACCGGGATGCGGCGGTCGCTGGCGACCACCCAGACCTCCGTCGCGCTCCTGTCCTCCACTTCTCCCTCGACGACGATCAATGGCGGATCCTCGGGACCGAGAGTGAGGCCCTCGTGTGGGCTAGTCAGCGCGATGCCGCTCGCTACCGGCGGGGGCACGTACTCGATGGCAATCACGTCTTCCGCCTCGATGCCGCCCGCCCCCGTGACCACGGCACGCAGGCGGTTCAGGCCTGGGGTCAGCGCCACTGAGGTCTGGAACGCGCGATGGTCGAGCTTGACCTCGTGCGCGGTGTCGTTCACGTGGAGGACCAGGCGCTTCGCGGCGCCTCCCGTGATCCGGCCCGAGACGGTCTCGCCACTCTCGTGTGTCACCTTGCTGCGCGGGCCCTCGAGCTGGACCCGCACCATGTCGAGCCCCAGCCCCAGCGACGAGCCCGCCGGCCTGGCCCCCGACGGGGCGTGGCCAGGTGTTGCTTGTGCCACTTCGCGCCTCGGAGGCGGCTCCGAAGGCTTCAGCGTATCCCCCCTCTCTCTCCCGGCGAGAAGGCCGGGATGAGGGTCGTGTGGCGCTGTCACCGACAGGTCGGAAGATGCTGAAGGCGCCGTCGCCTCGGTACGCGTCGTGACTGGCGCCAGCACGTCCGCTAGCCGGGGCTCACTCGGCGCGATGGACACGATCCGGTCGCCCGGTGGCACGTTGGCCACCGCGCTAGCCCCCGCCCCGGCGAGTACCTGCGGCTGCTCCGTGAGCACCACGTCTTCCGAGGCGGGTGGGGATGGCGGGGGCGGCGGTGGTGCTTTGGGCGTGCTCGAGATAGAGGCTCGAGCCGGCGGTGAAGCCGCCTGTCGCGGCTGATTTCGAGGCGGCTCGGACCGCCCGCTCCTCGCTGGTCCGGAGCCATTCCATTCTTCCCGACTGCTCTCCTCCAGACTCGGCCGGACCGACGCGGAGACCACGGGCTCGGGCTGCGACACTGGCTGGGCCGGTTGGCTTCCCCCGGTCGGGGCCTCGCCGCCTTCCTCGGTCGCGACGGCCACGGGAAAGACCTCGAGCAAGCCGGGGCCGGGAGGCGCACCGACCACCGGCATGAACCCGAAGAGCACCGCCCCGTGCAGGGCGACCGAGAACACGACAGCCGATCCCAGATGGCCCTGGTCCAAGCGCCTGAGGCCAGGACGCCTCAGGAACCGGGAATGGCCACGATCGCTCCGGGAGCTTGCCGGTCCCCTCATGGCACCTGATCCGCGCGGGCTATGGCGTCCGGTTGTGGCGCTACTGTGCGCGGCGCCCGGTGTCGAGGACCCCGACCGGGCTCAGGGGATCCACTGCCTTCAGCGGAGCGGGCAGGACGTCGCGCTCCACCGCCAGCATCTCGGGGCTCCGCACCGGCGCGCTCGGGACGGCGACGCTGGCCGGAACGACTACGATCCCACCACCAGCGTCGAGCGCGGCCGCGCTGGCAGGCCTCGGGCTGGCAGTCGGCGCAGGTTCGGCATCGCGCGCCTGCTCGATCCGCGTCCCGAGTCGCGCGACCTCGTGTTTCAGAGAGGAGAGCGAGTGGTCGACCTCGTCGACCCGGATTCCCATGCGGGACAGGATTTCAACCGTGGCGCTCCAGCCCGTCACCCGGTCCGCGGGCAGCGTGCACTCCACGCTGCGGTCGGCCACCGCGTACACCGCCGAGAAGAGCGGCCTTGCCACCATCAAGCCTGCGGAGGCGCAGTCCGCGCTCGCCAACGCCGCCGTTGCCAGGAGAACGAGCGCTAGCCTCCAGGACTGCGACCTCGATGGGGCTCGCATGAGAACAGCCCCTATCTCACGAGCTTGAGCTTTGCGGTGGCCGAGATCGGCCCCGGCGCCGACGCGGGCGGCGAAGGAAAGTACGTGCAGTCGTAGTAGCCGAAGATTCCCGTGTTGCCCTGCACGACGGTCGGCGAGCCCTGCGGAGCCGTGCCATTCTTGCTGGCGAAACACTTGGGATCCCAGGGGTTTCCCCCTGATCCCCGTTGCCAGTCGTTCGCCACTGCGCACGCGCCGTTATTGTCGAGGACCTGCGTGATCACCATCCGGGTCCATCCGACCACGGTGTGCGATTGGTTGATCTGCGAGCCAGGCGGGCATGTGGAACCTGTATCGATGACGGGAACGAACACCTCCCACCCCTTGCCCTGATACCTGACGGTAGTGCCATCTTGGGCGTAGACCACTAGCTGGGGTGAAGCGTTGTACTTGTCGATGAAGGCAGGCTTGACGTGGTTCTTGATCACGTTCGCAAGCTCGCCTCCGCTCGTGGGAACGCTAGCTCCGGTGCTGAGGAGACTGGCGCCGCAGGTACCCGACGCTGCGGCATCCACGGCAGACGCTGTCGCGCCCGCATTCACGTTGTTCGCGTCCGGATCGAGGCTGGCCCAGGCGGCCGTATTGGCACCGAGCTGCGACTGGTCGCTGCTCGAGGTGAACTGGATGGTCGCCCCGCAACCGGAGGACGTATTACCAGGGGACAGGGCGTTACTGAAGAAGCAGGAGCTGACAGCCACCGGGAACGTGCAAGCTGTCGGTGGTGGGGTCGCAGGTGGCGCGGCCCAGCCGATGGCCTCAGCCGCCGCGGTGAGGGTGTTGAGGCCGAGGAGCCGGAGGAACGACATGGGAACCTGCGTGGTGTACTGACAACGAACAGCGTTCACCTGGGTTCCGTCGAGCGACGGCGTAAACGTCGAGCCGTTCCAGATGCCAAGGACAATGTCGCCGCTCGAGGCGTTCCCGGAATTCAGGTTCAGGTTGATGGTTCCCGCACGGGTTCCGGCACGGTACGGGTTCTGGGCTGCGTACTGCTGGGCTGACAGGCGGGCGGCCGGGAACACTGAGTCGTTGAATCCGAGCTTGCCCGCCCCGGCCAGTGCCGCGGCGTCCATGGACCTCTGGAGCTCGGCGTCCACGCTCCCGTAATAGGCCATGTCCATGGCCAGACCGCCCATGACGATCATGATCGGGACGACCGCGACGGTGGTGAACAGCAGGATGCTGCCACGCTGGTCTCCGCACCAGCCGCGCCTCGTGCCCCAGCACTTCCTCAAGAGCTCTGCCACTCGACCCAGTCCGGCCATGTTCACCATTCTCCTCACCGGCTGAACCGGATGCTCTCGATGTCCTGCCACGGGATGTCCACGTGACCCTCTGCGGTCATGCCGCGCAAGAGGGCGGTGCCCAGGTTGACGTAGTCGCCGTCCACCCGGGTGCCGTCCACCAGCGTGGCGGTGGCGCCGTGGCGGTAGTGCTGGTTCGCCACGTAGGGCGGCAGCGTGCTGTTCGCCACCCGCCGACGCTGGAAGGTCAGGCTCGCGATGCTCGTCACCGGGATCTGGCGCTCGACGCCGCCGCGGTGAAGGGTGACGTGGTCGCTCTGCTTGTTGCCCTGCATGGGCTCAGAGCCGCGGTCGAGGAGCGCTCCGATCGATCGGAGCGAACCGAAGACCTGGGCCGCCTGGAGCCGCCCAGTTCCGGACTGCACGCCGGCCCCTTGCGTGGCCAGGCCCTCCATCCCTCCGGTCTGTCCGCCCCCGCCTTGTTCCCCCTCTTGCGGCGGCGGGAACATGGTGTAGACGACCTCGAACGAGGGTTGCTTCAGCGTGAGGGACTGCCCGCTCCATGTACGGACGTCGGCGGTCAGGTCCTGGGCCAGGCTCGGGACCGCCGAGGCGGCCAGGCTGGCCAGAGCGAGAGCTGCAATGATCCACCGTGATCTCATCATTATCCTCATCCTCCGGATCTCACCTCGAGAGGCTCTTCAGAAGCTTCATGAGGCTCAGTAGTGTAGGGGCCAGGGTCACCAGGAAGAACGCCGGGAACAGGAACATCACCGTCGGGAACAGCATCTTCAGCGGGGCCAGGTGCGCCTGCTCCTCGGCCCGGTGGCGACGCTGCACCCGGGCGGCGTCTGCGTGCACCCGGAGCGTCTTGCCAAGCGATGTCCCCAGCCGGTCCGTCTGGATGAACGCGCTTACCATCGTCTTGACCTCCTGGACCCCGGTCCGCTCGCCGAGGCCGCGGAGGGCCTCCGGCCGCGATCGGCCGGCGCGGATCTCCAGGTGCATGCGCATCATTTCCCGGTGGAGCGGGCCCGAACGCGCCTCGGGGGCCTCGGCGACGCGGGCCACGGCGGCGTCGAATCCCATGCCGGATTCGACACACACCATCAGCATGTCGAGCACGTCCGGCAGGGCATTGACGATCTCGCGCTTCCGGGCCTTGACGCGGTTGCGCAGCCAGTAGTCGGGCAGGAAGAAGCCGAGCACGGCCAGGATCAGGGAGACCGGCATGAGCTGCGGCAGCACCAGCTTCTGGAGCGCGCCATAGAAGAAGTAGAAGGTACCGCCCCCCAGCGCGAGCGCCACCTTGGCGCCCACGAACAGGGTCATGGCGGCGGGGTCGTGGTACCCGGCCCAGCCGAGCTGCTGGCGATAGCGCGCCGGGCCGTAAGACCCGCTGAGCGCCTTCCCGAGCTGCTCCACGGTGCGGGCGAGCCCCGTCCTCGGGCTGGTGTCCCAGCGGAGGATGGATTCCGTGCCTACCATCGGCGACGGGCTGGCAAGGCGCTCGGCCCGGACCGCGGGCCACCAGCGAAGGAGCAGCAGGCCGGCTAGGAACGTGACGGCCCCGACGGTCACGAACGACAGGACGACGGCGGTCATTGGGCTCATGGCTGTCTCACACCTTGATCTGCGCGATGCGCCAGATGGCGATGAAACCCATCACCTCGAAGGCCAGTCCGGCCGCGAAGAGGTAGGGTCCCATCGGGTCGTTCACCATCGCGTCGAAATAGCCAGGGTTCAGGAGCTGGAAGATGAGGGCGATGATCACCGGGCTCAGGCCCACCGCGACGCCCGACCACTTGTGCTGCGCCTGGAGCACCCGGGCGTAGCTCAGGAGCTTGAAGCGCTCGCGGATCACCTCGGCCAGCCGATCGAGCACCTCGGCCAGGTTGCCGCCCGCGCCCCGCTGGATCCGGATGGCCGTGCAGAAGAAGGCCATGTCATGCACCGGGACGCGGCTCTGGAGCCGGAACAGTGCCTCGCCAGGGTCGATGCCGAGCCGGACCTCCTCGGACACCTGCTTGAACTCCTCGCCGATGGGATCGGGCATCTCCTCGCCCACGAGGCGGAGGGCCCCGCTGAGCGCGTTCCCGGCGCGGATCGCACGGGTGATCATGTCCAGCCCCTCGGGGAATTGCGCCTCGAACTGGCGGATCCGCTGCTGGCGCCGGCGCAGGAGAAAGGCGATCGGCAGGGCGGCCGCCACGGGAGTGGCCAGGATGCCCCACGCCATGGCGCCGGTCCGAAGCGCGGCCAGCGTCCCGCCGGCGACGGCAAAGGCCAGAACGATCAGCGCGAGATCGCCAACGCGCTGCTTGTAGCCGGCCTGTATGACCAGCGTCTCGAAGCGCCGCCAGGCGCGCGTTCCGCCGAGCACGGCCGCGAGCCTTGTCTCCGCCGGCCGCGGGCCTTCGCGAAGGATTCCACGGTCCGGGGCGGGGGCCCCGGGCGCCTCCAGCCGCTCGCGCAGACGGCGCCGGGTCTCGGTGACCCACCACACGCCCACCACGAGCGTCATCAGGAAGCAGAAGACGAGGACCGCGATCAGGAGAGCCATCAGCGCACCGCCTGGCGCCGATCGGGATCGAACACGTCCAGGCCCAGCGCGATGCCGGACCGGACGAGCCGCTCGCTGAACTTGGGGCGGATGCCTGTGGCGCGGTGGTGGCCAAGTACCCGCCCGTCCGCGTCGACGCCCTCTTGCTCGAAGAGGAAGATGTCCTGCGAGGTGATGACGTCCTCCTCCATGCCGACGATCTCGGTGACCCGGACGACTTTCCGGGTGCCGTCGGACAGCCGGGCCACCTGCACGATCATGTCGAGGGCGGAGGCGATGTAGTCCCGCATGGCCCGGACGGGCAGCGAGATGCCGGACATGAGCATCATGGTCTCGACGCGGGAGAGGGCGTCCCGCGACGAGTTGGCGTGGACCGTCGAGAGGGAGCCGTCGTGGCCCGTGTTCATGGCCTGGAGCATGTCCAGGACTTCTGCCCCGCGCACCTCGCCCACCACGATCCGGTCCGGCCGCATCCGGAGAGCGTTCCGCAACAGATCCCGCTGAGCCACGGCCCCGGCGCCTTCGATGTTGGCCGGCCGAGTCTCGAGCCGCACCACGTGCTCCTGCTGGAGCTGGAGCTCGGCCGAGTCCTCGATGGTGACGATGCGGTCGCTGTTCGGGATGAAGTTGGACAGCACGTTGAGGAGCGTGGTCTTGCCCGCACCGGTCCCACCCGACACCAGGATGTTGAGCCGGGTCTGGACCGCGGCCCGGAGGACCTCGGCCAGGGCCGGCGTGAGGGTCCCGAACTCGATGAGGTCAGACACCCGGAAGGGGTCCACCGCGAACCGGCGGATGGACAGCGCGGGGCCGTCCAGGGCCAGCGGCGGGATGATCGCGTTCACCCGCGAGCCGTCGGCAAGCCGGGCGTCCACCATGGGGGAGGACTCGTCCACCCGCCGGCCCACGGCCGACACGATGCGCTCGATCACCTGCAGCAGATGGGTGTTGTCACGGAACATGACGCGTGTCCGCTCCAGCTTCCCCCGCCGCTCCACGTACACCTCGCGCGGCCCGTTTACCAGGATGTCGGACACCGTGGGGTCCTGCATGAGGGGCTCGATGGGCCCGAGGCCGAAGGTCTCGTGCTCGACCTCGCTGATGAGCTTCTCGCGCTCTTGGCGGCTGAGCGGCGTGTCATCGCCGGCCAGCATGTCCTCGACGATCCGGCGGATCTGCTGCTGGACCGCATCGGAAGGGAGGATGTCGAGCTTGGACAGGTCCAGCCGCTCGATGAGCTGACTGTGGATCCGCTCCTTCAGCTCGTAGTAGGCCTTCTCGGCGCGCGGGGCCGTCTCCGTGCGCGGGGTCTCCGCGCGCGCGTCCGCCTCCGGCCGCCCGCTGGTCGCGGGCGCGGGCTTCGGGGCGGGAGTGGCGGGCGGCCTTCGCTGAAACAGTGTCAGTGCCATGAATTACCCTCCGGAGGTGGGTCTCGGGTTCCAGACAAGCCGCGCCAGCGAGGCGGCGCTGCGGAGCACGGACTCGGCCGGCGCGGCGGGCGTCGGCGAGATCGTTGCCGCGAGCTGGCGCAGGTTCTTGGCGATCTTCGAGCGGGGCGAGGCGGTCACCACCGGCTGGCCGCTGTTGATGGCGGCTACCACCGTCGGGTACTCGCTGGGCGTCTTCCAGCCCACGGGGAGTCCGAGCGTCTCGCGGGCGTGCTTCACCGTCACATCGTCGCTCGTGCCCTCGCGCATCAGGACCACCTGGACCTTCTCGAGGTTGAGCCCGAGGTGACGGAAGGCGGCGAGGCCCGCTGCCCCAGAGCGCAGGGCGCACACGTCCAGGCTCGTGAGGAAGAGGATGCTGTCCGACGCCTCGAGAGCCGCGATGGTCCCGGCGTCGAGATCGTGGCGCAGGTCCAGCACCACGTGGGCGAAGTGAGACCGGACGATCTCGAGGCCTGCCCGCACCTGTTCACCGCTGAGCTGAGTGTGCTCGATCCGGTTTGGCCCGGGCAGCACGAGAAGCCCGCTCGGGTGGCGGACCAGGAGCCCCCGCAGGAACGACTCGTCGAGGCGGTCCAGGTTCTCCAGAGCGTCCAGCGTCGAATACGTCGATCGAAGATTGAGGTGGGTGGCGAGATCGGACTGCCGCGTGTCCAGGTCCATCAGCACCACGCGTCCCGGCCCCTGCTCGGCGAGGCAGACACCCAGGTTGACCGCCATCGTCGTCACTCCGAGGCCTCCCTTGCTGGAGAACACCGAGACGACGCGGCCCGCCTGGTTTGGGGGCGTAGGCGTCCGGCGGAGGCGGAGCATCTTGTCAAGCGCGGCTAGCACTGCCTCTCGTTCCACTGGGCGCTTCAGGAACTCCAAAGCGCCGGCCCGGATCACCTGGATGACGAAGTCGGCCGAGGCCGAGGAGCCAGTGGCGAACGCGGCGGCCTCCGGCACCGCGCGGACCAGCGTTTCCACCACCTGGGCGGCGTGCCGGGGATCGTTCGTCCGCTGGTCGAACGGCACCTCGGCGATCACTAGCTCGGGCCGGCAGTCAGCGATCTCCGTCAAGGAGGCCGCCAGCGCCGTGAACTCACCGACCACCACAACCGCCGGGTTGACGGCGAGGAGGCGGCGGAGCGAGGCGCGCGCCTCGGGGTCCGAATCGACGACGACTGTTCTCAGCATGATCGTTCCGCTCACGGCCTGGGCAGGTTGCTCTTGCCGAAGGGCCGGGTCACGACCTCGCCCACCCCGGGAATCCCCGGCACGAGGGTGAACTCCTTCTTCTCGTCCTCGCGCATTTCCATCAGCTTGGTGGCGTCCGGGCCGGTGCCGGGCGCGTCGGGCTGCACCAGCTTCACAGTCACGAGGAACAGCAGCTCGGTCTCGTTGTTCTGAAAGCGCGTGCTGCGGAACAATGCGCCGAGGATGGGGATATCCCCCAGGATCGGGACCTTGCCCACGGACTGGCGCACCTCGTTGTTGATGAGGCCGGCGATGGCGAAGGACTCCCCGTCCTTGATGTTGATGCTGGTCGCGACCTCGTTCTTGCGGATGACCGGAATGTTGATGCCGGACGACTGGAGGCCCTGGCTGAAGTCGAGGCTCGACACCTCCGGACGGATCTGGAGGTTGATCGTCTCTCCGTCCACCACCACCGGGGTGAAGATCAGGCCCACCCCGAACTTCTTGAACTCGATGGTGATGGCGTTGAAGCTCTGGGCGACCGGGTATGGGAACTCCCCGCCGGACAGGAACTTGGCTTCCTTGCCGCTCTGGGTGACGAGGTTCGGCTTGGCCAGGGTCCGGAGCAGATTCTTCTCGCTGAGGGCGTGGACGGCGGCGGCGAAGTCAACGGGGAGACCGTTTGAGGCGGCGAAGAGACTCGCGCCCGGGATCAGGAAGGGTGCTACCCTTTGCGCGCCACTCAGCAAGGGCCCGAAGAAGGGGGTCCCCGGGGACGAGCTCCCCACGACCGTGTCGCCCTTTGCCGCGAAGTTCAGACCGAACTCCTTGAGCGCCGCGCGGTCCACCTCGGCCACATGCACCTGGAGCATCACCTGCTGGGGCCTGACGTCGATGATGCTCAACAGGTTGACCACCTTGCCCTTGGGCGCGAAGACCGCCGCCACCTCGCTGGCGGCCGCGATGGAGCGCTCGCTCGTCACGCTGCCAGTCAGGATGATGGCGTCCTGGGCGGGACGCGCGTCGATCTCGTCGCGCGGGGCGGCCTGCTTCAGGCGCTCGCGCAGGAGGGCTAGGTCGCTCTGCACTACGAGGTCGAAGAACATGGTCTTGCTCGGGTAGAAGACGACGAGGGACGTGGTGCCGACTGCCTTGCCGTTGACGAGGATCTGGCTCGGAGTCACGACGAAGACGTCGGCGATGGCCGGGTTGGTCACCGAGACGCGGGTGAAGGGCTCCTGAAGGTCGAGGACCTGGGACTTCCCGATGGTGACGTCCAGGCGAACCAGCGCGGGCTGGGCGCCGAGGACCGGCGGATGGGATGCGGCGGCGAGGGCGAGCGCCAAGACGAGCCCCAGGACGGCGGTGCACTTCTCACGGAAGTTCATTGACTGCGTTCTCCCCAGCTGCCGGCGGCTCATTTCTTTCCGGCCTCGGTTTCCACCTTCACGCTGCCCAGCTCGACCCACTGCCGGTTGGTGTCCTGCGTGAAGTAGTGTTCGGTGAGCTTGTCACCCTTCTGCACGAGCACCCCGTGGGGCGCCCCGCTCAGGGGCTTCGCGGCCACCTCGCCCATAGGCGACGGGTGCACGACCACGTCGAAGTTTCGCATCGCCTTGTCGGAGAACACCACCATCGAGGTGACGCCAACGGCGCGGCCCACCACCAGGATCTGGCTCGGGCTGATCACCTGGACGTCGGCAATGGCCGGATTGGCCATGGCCACCTTGGTGGCGGTCTCCCGCAGCTCGACGAGCTGGGACTTGTCCTTTGACAGATAGAGGCGCGTCAGCATCTGGGCGTCGGCCGCCGCGGGACCCGCCAGGGCCGCCCCGGTGGCCAGCACTCCCAGCGCCATGCGCGCAATGAGGTTCAGGCACGTCATCGTTGCTCTCCTCGAATGGGTTTCGGTTATCACTTCTTGGACTCCCCTCGCTCCGTCCAGGCCTGCCCGTCCTGGCGGACGAAGGTGTGGTCTCTCACCTTGTCGCCCCGGAACACGGAGATGGTGTGGGCATCGAGCGTCGGGGCGGGCAGGGGCGCGCTGGTCACCGCGGAAGCGGGCCGCGGCTTGGCCGGGGCCGGCGTGGCCGCTACCCTCGGCGCATCCGGGGCCGGGCGCGCGGGAGCACCGGCGTCACTCAGCAGGGTCGTCGGGGTGGCCCCCGGGGTCTTCACCACCAGGTTGTCGCGCAGGTTGCGCATGGCCAGGGTGACCTTGCCCTCGGCCTGGGCCACGGCCAGACGCTCGGTCTGCTCCGGGGTGAGGGACAGGGTCACGGTGGTCACGGTCACCGGCTTGTTGTCCCGCATTTCGACGGTCTGTCCAGCGGCGAGGACGGAGACGTCCTGGAGGATCACCTTGGCGATCCGCTCGTCCGAGCTCTTGGTCTTCGCCATGCTCACGAGGACGTCGACCCGGCTGTTCGGCAGCACGAAGCCGGTTTCCCGCACGGCGTCGTCCACCTTGATCGTTACTCCGCGCAGCCCCTCGGGGACCAGCATCGGCATGATGCCCCCCTTGCCGGAGAGCTGGGGCGCCAGCTTGCTCTCCATGAGCGGCTCGCCGGCCACCACGGAGCTGCGCACCACGCGGCCCTCTACCTCCGGGAGGCTCCGGAAGGCGCCCTCCGGGACGGACGTCTTCGGCCAGGGCATGAGCTTGACGTGCTGCGAGGTCACGGTGTCGGCCAGGCTCATGTTGGCGACGGCCACGACGATCCGCTCGTGGCCGTTCTGCCCTGCCGACGCGACCTGATTCACCACCCGGTAGACGAGCATGCTGGCGAGCAGGCCCATGACGGATGCGACGAGAAGGATCACGATGAGTCGTCTGCGCATGACAATTTTCCTCTATTCGTATCGCATGCTGGCGGTCTCCCGGATGTCCATGGTCTGGAGCATCGGGAGGACAACCGGGAACAGGGTTTGGAACCTAACCGTGACGTCCACGTCGACCCTGGAGTCGGGTGCGCACGGCGCTGGCGTGCAGGTGACCGTCGGGGCGCTGAGGGCGGTGATGTTCGCCGCCGAGAGGACCTGGTTGATCCGGTCTATTCCCTGGGTGATCGGCGCGTTCGGGTCGGACGTCGTGGGCGTCACGACCGCGACCCGTGCCCCTTCGCGGACGGCATTCGTTGCGATGTGGGCTGTCAACCAGGCCCGGCTCAGCTCCACGGCCCCGAGCATGACAAAGAGCAAGGTCGGGAGGACGATGATGAACTCGATCGTCGACGTTCCCTCTTGCCCCAGCAGTCGTCTCAGCGCTTTCACGTACCATTCTCCTTTCCCACCTCGCAGGAGCCCTTTGCAAGGTCCTGCGAGGTGGGGATGCTTAGCTTGGAACCTAAAAGGTGCCGTAGGCCGACAGCGACGTGCCGATGGCGGTGACGACGCCCGTCAGCGAGGCCTGGAGCGTGCCGGGATAGACGATGGCGGCAACCCCGCCAATCAGCGCGCCGATCATGATCCACTCCAGCGTCTCGATGCCCTGCTCGTTCTTCAGGTAACCGGTGATCTTCTTCAACATCTCTTTCTCCTTCGGCGCATCGCTCGCGGCGTCTGCGCCCTTGCAATGTATTTGTTCACTGCCTCGGCCGCGACCACCGCGGCCTTCTCTCCCTCGTGGAGTCGAGATCAGCGAACGATCGTGGTCCAGTGCACGCGACATGCCACGGCGGCCGGCGATCCCGGTGGAGACCGCGGTGGCGCGCATCGCCGAGCTGGCGAAGGCTTCCGTAAGTGCCTGAAACAGTGGGCCGGGACTCGGAGCCAGATCGCAGCGGGAAGGTGCCGATACAACACGTATGCACCCGGGCACCTGGCAAGGCGGCCGACAGACGTAATGGAGCGCCACGAAGGCGGCTCCACTCAAGAACGTAGCGGCTACCGAATTTTTGTTGGAGTGGCGCGGTCCCGGAGAAGCAGAGCGAGCGCGAACTCGTCGTAGGCGCGCCTTGGAGTGTCGCCTTGGCGTGTCGAAGGATGCCCGCGCCCGTTTTCGGCTCGCTGGCGACCGGACTCTGCTCCACGCCAACCACGTGGCGCTCGAGATGCTCGGCTGGCAGCGCGACGAGGTGGCGGGCCGAGGAGGCCGAGCTTCCCCTGCTGGCCGACCTCGACTGGTCCGCGATCGACGATACGGCCGGGCGCGGGACTACCGCCACGAGCATCCATTCCCTGCCGGACGGCCGCGTGCTGTTCGTACGCGCGGGTGGACTCGCCGATCCTTCTCCTAGGCGAGACGGGTACAGGCAAGAGCCTGCTGGCCCGGGTGGTCCACCGGGCCTCGGCTCGCGCCGGCGGGCGGTTCCTCGAGGTGAGCTGCGGCGCCGTGGACGACGGGACCTTCGCGGCCGAGCTGCTCGGCAACGGCCGGCACGCTCTCACGAATGCCGACTCGACGGCCCCGCCGAGCCTGCCCGCGATGGCCCGGGGCGGCACGCTTCTGCTCGACGAGGTCGGGGACCTGCCGCCTGCGCTCCAGGCCAGGCTGCTCGGCTTCCTCCAGGAGGGCGAGGGGTGGGTCGGATCGCCGCGTTCGGATGGGTCGGGCGTGCGGATCGTCGCGACGACGAACCACGACCTGGCCCGCATGGTCGCCGAGGACACCTTCCGCGACGACCTCTTCTACCGCCTCAACGTGATGAGCCTGACGCTCCCGCCCCTGCACATTGCCGACAAGCCGGTACCGACTTGGTTGGTGGACGTTCCTGGGGGCGACAAGTGGTTCCGGCCGCCGTTCTCGTCCGGCGACCTAGTTCGGACGCTCAACCTTTCGGGCTGTACGTTTCGGGGAGTGGCGAGTGATCGTCTGCGGGCCGTTCTTCGATCCGGGATTGACGTCGAGCCCCCGGATTCACGTATCTTTGCGGGCCCGTTCGACAAAGCCTGGGAATACGGCGGTTGGCCCAAGATGCTCTTGGCGCTTGACGTATCCTAGCTTCAGCGAACATTTCGCCAAGTTCCGGCGGACATTTCGTCACATGAGCTCGACGCTCTGAGATGTCGGTACCCCACTACGCTTTGGCTTTTGCGACTGGCTGAACGTGAATCTGGCACAACTCCACGCCTATGCAAGGCGTGACAACCCAGCCAGCTAGCCGTGGAGTACCGCCGAGGGCCTCGGCTGAAACTAGCTGCCATCCGCCGCAGCGAAACTTCAGGCATGCTTCGTCGGACGAATGTCCGATTGCCGTAATCCTCCGATTTCACACGCTAAGAAACAGCAAGGCGCAGCCGAGCGAGTTGATTCGCAGGCTTTCGACTTCGTTATCGAGTTGCTGAATGTGCGCTAAGTGCCCGCCAATTGCACCGAGTTGCGGGGCGTTGGTGACAGTTTGGTGACACTGGAGCACACGAGGGTGCGCTTCGGGACAGTGCGGCGGCGGGAGCCAGAGGAGACCGTATGAGACGCCTCCTTGAGGCAGGTACAACCGCACTGGCGGTCTTCATCATCGTGAGCTGCTCGACGCGAGTCCGCGAGAGTTGTTGACGGGCCGACGCGGGTCCTGTATCGTTAGCAGCGGTTTCAGGTTCACTCGGTTGCCGATTCGCAAGATTCGAGATCAACGCCGCGCGGACCTCTGGTCCCGCGGCGTTTCTGTTTTGCCCTCCATTCGGAGGGCGCCCCCGCCATGGTGGTGGGGTTTCACCGGGGCGGAAGCCTCAGAAGAAAGAGGTCGGTTCAATGGCTAACGGTACGGTCAAGTGGTTCAACGACGCGAAGGGCTATGGTTTCATCACCCAGGAGGCGGGCGAGGACGTGTTCGTGCACTTCAACGCCATCCAGGCGCAGGGCTTCAAGAGCCTTGCCGAGGGCGATAAGGTCGAGTTCGAGGTGACCAAGGGTCCGAAGGGGCTCCAGGCCGCCAACGTCCGCAAAGTCTAGCGGCGCTTCGCATCGAGCGGCAGGCCGGGCCCCCTCGGGGCTCGGCCTGCTGTGCTTTCCCCGGGCGTGGCCGCCTGCAGAATGGTCATGTCCGTTGGCTCGGCGTGCAAATAGACACCAGACGTCCGCGCGGTCACGTTCGCGTGCGCGTCGGCGTGTGTCGTCCAGTATCCCGATGCGCGATCCGCTACTTGGCATTGCCGGGGCTCTTTAGTCCGGCCTAGGATAGCGCAGGGTGAGGCCCCGCAGCGAAAGGAGACGGACCATGGCAACGACGGTGAACGAGGTGACCGCGAGCGCGCATCCGCTGGACCCCCTGAGTGCCGGTGAGGTCGATCGGGCGTGGGCGATCCTCCGCGAGGAGCGGCGGCTTGGGCCGGAGGCGCGGGCCATCTTCATCATGCTCCACGAGCCGGCCAAGAAGGTGGTGCTCGCGCACCGTCCCGGCGACGCCGTGGAGCGGGCGGCTTCCGTGGTGCTCATCGACACCGCGGCGGGGCGGACCTACGAGGCCGTCGTCTCGCTCTCGCGCGGCGGCGTGCTTTCCTGGGAGCACGCGCCGGGGGTGCAGCCGGCCATCGTCCTCGACGAGGCCGTGGGATGCGAGGCGGCGGTGAAGGCCGATCCGCGCTGGCAGGAGGCCATGCGCCGGCGCGGGGTCACAGACTTCGGTCTGGCCATGGTGGACCCCTGGTCGGCGGGCCACTTCGCGTTCCCGGAGGACGAGGGCCATCGCCTGGTCCGCGCGCTCACCTGGGTCCGGCGGCACGAGCGCGACAACGGGTACGCCCGTCCCGTCGCGAACCTGCTCACCGTCGTCGATCTCAACGCCATGAAGGTCCTGCGCGTGGAGGACGGCGGGGTCGTTCCGCTGCCGCCGGAGGATGCCGACTATTCGGCTGAGGCGGCGGGGACGCGGGCGGGCCTCCGGCCGCTCGAGATCCGCCAGTCGGAGGGCCCGAGCTTCGAGCTCCGCGGCCACGAGCTTCGCTGGCAGAAGTGGCGGATGCGCGTGGGGTTCACGCCTCGCGAGGGCCTGGTGATCCACACGGTGTCCTACGAGGACGGGGCGCGGGAGCGCCCCATCCTGTACCGGGCCTCCGTCGCCGATATGGTCGTTCCGTACGGCGATCCACGGCCGACCTATTTCCATCGCAACGCCTTCGACGTGGGCGAGTTCGGGATCGGCATGCTCGCCAACGCGCTGCAGAACGGCTGCGACTGCCTGGGCGACATTCGCTATCTCGACGCCGTGGTCAACGATGCGCAGGGGCGCGCGGTGACCTTGCCGAACGCGATCTGCATTCACGAGGAGGACGCGGGCATCCTGTGGAAGCATTTCGACTGGCGCCTCGGTCAGACGGAGGTGCGGCGCTCGCGCCGGCTCGTGGTGTCCTCCATCTCCACCGTCGGCAACTACGAGTACGGCTTCTACTGGTGCTTCTACCAGGACGGCTCCATCCAGCTCGAGGTCAAGCTTACGGGGATCATCTCGAACGGCGCCGAGCCGCTCGGCGTGAAGCCGCCGTGGGGCGAGCTGGTGGCGCCCGGAGTGTACGGGCCCATCCACCAGCATTTCTTCTGCGCCCGTCTCGACACCATGGTGGAGGGGCTCGACAACTCGGTCCACGAGGTGAACACCGTCGCGGATGCCGCCGGCCCGGAAAACCCGCACGGGAACGCCTTCCGTGCCCAGGTCACCGTGCTGCCGTCGGAGATGCAGGCCCGGCGGATGCTCGATCCGCTCGCCGGCCGCTTCTGGAAGATCGTCAACCCGTCCGTCCGCAACCGGCTGGGCGAGCCGGTGGCGTACAAGCTGATGCCGGGCGAGAACGTCCGCCCGTTCGCCGGGCCGGAGGCCGCCGTCACCCGGCGCGCGGGGTTCATGACCCGGCATCTCTGGGTCACCCGCTACGATCCGCGCGAGCGGTACGCGGCGGGAGAGTACCCGAATCAGCATCCCGGCGGGGCGGGGTTACCGAGCTATGTCGAGGACGACGCGCCCGTCGAGAACACCGACCTCGTGGTCTGGTACACCTTCGGCGCGCACCACGTCGTGCGTCCGGAGGATTGGCCGGTGATGCCGGTGGCGACCATCGGCTTCATGCTCAAGCCGGCCGGCTTCTTCGACCGGAACCCGGCGCTCGATGTCCCTCGGCCCCTCGCGCACGCCGCGTGCTGTCACGGGGGGTGACCGCGGACGATTGCCCCAAGGTGCTGCGCCAGGAAGCGCGTGACCTGACGCTGCGCGTCCTCGCGCGCCGTGGAGTCCATCCCGGTGACCGGTACCACGCCGGCGGCGGTGCGGAACTCCGGCCGCGCGCGCATGGGCAAGCCGGGCCAGTCGAAGTCGTGGTACGCCCCCGGATAGACGCGGATGCGGACGTCGGAGCCCCGCCCCGCGGCGGCGGCCACCAGGCCCTGACAGGGGCCGGCCGGCGTCCAGTTGTCGAGCTCGCCCACCAGCACGAGCGTGGGGATGGGGCTCGTCCAGGGCAGGCGGTGCGCACCCTCGCGGCAGGAGGCGGGATAGAAGGCCACCGCGGCGCGGAAGTCGCCGCGCGGCAGCGCCGGCGGCCGGCCCAGGCTGTCCGCGCGCACGCTGAGCAGTACCACGCCGCCGCCCTGCGACCAGCCCACTACCGCGACGCGGTCGCTCCGCACGAAGGGCAGACCCTGGAGATACTGGAGGGCCCCGTACGCATCCCGCGGACGCTGGAGGTACACGTGTACGTCGAAGCGGTCCGGCGAGCACATCCGCTGGATCCCGCGAGGCGTGAAGCTGTCGACCATGAGCACGGCGTAGCCCTGGGCGGCCAGCAGCTCCGCCCAGTCGGTCTCGCGCGAGCTGAGCCGGCCCGCTGCGGTGAGCGGCCCGCCGCAGCCGTGCATGAGCACGACGGCGGGATGCGGGCCGCCGCCGGGCGGGCGCACCAGGTAGCCGTCGATCGCGGTGGCCTGCTGATCCAGCGCGGAGAAACGCACCCGCGCTGGCCCGATGCCTGGAGCGGTAGCGCAGGCCTGCGCGAGGAGCGCCAGCGCGAGGACGGCCAGGCGGGGTCGCGGCACGGAGCGAGTCTAGCCGATCACATAGGAGGAGACCGAGATGGCTGATGCCCGGCTGCTCGATGGAATGTTCCACCTCATCATGCGCGGGCTTGTCGACCACGGCCGCGCGCCCCACTACGCGGAGATGGCTTCGGCGCTGGCCCTCTCCGTCGAGGACGGCCGCCGGCTCTTGCTCGACGTGATGCAGGCCTACCCGATCGGCTGGCTGCATCCCGATACCGACTACGTCGCGTCGTTTCCGCCGCTCAACAACCTCCCCACCCAGTACCGGGTCACGGTGGGCGGCGAGCAGAAGTGGTTCGCCCAGTGCGGCTTCGAGGCCACTTCCGTCACGTGGCTGTTCCCGGGTGCCACCGTCCGCGTCGAAGCGCCCTGCCTGGACTGCGGTGACCCCATGCGCATCGAGATGCGCGATGGCGAGCTCGTCGCCGTCGATCCGCCCGGGCTCGTGGGCCACTTGAACTGGGGCTTCGGCCCGTCGCGCGGGCGGCCGCCCTTCCTCTGAACGGGCATGAACCTCTTCCGGTCGGAAGACCACGCACGCCGCTGGGCCCAGTTCAACCCGGGGTCGGAGGCCGGGCTCGGCTTCATCGCCGTGGCCGACCTGGTCGCCTTCTTCGGCACCGAGACGCGCCGGCACATGCTCGATCCGGACTACCTCTCGACGTGGTACCCGAAACGAGCCGCCGAGCGCCGCGCCGTGCTCGAACGTATCGGCAAGACGACGCCCTTCTGGCTCGGTACGCCCGAGCCGTCGTGAGCGGCTATGGGTGATGCGGCGCGGCCGAGAGCGTCGACGCGGGGAGCGGTAGATGCCGCGAGCGGGGGAGCGGATCGGCGGGACGGAAGGACGCCATCTTCGCCCCCGGTCCGGTCGTGCGGGATCTCCGGCGAACAAGAACCTGCGCGGCGAGGCATACACCCACCAAGAGCGCGAGGGCGGCGGCGGTGCCGCCGGCCACCGCCCCGGCATGGGCAAGGCCGGCCAAGCCGGTGGGAATGGTTCCGCCAGCGACGCCGAGCCCGATCAAGCCGATCGCGACTTTCATCGGTAGTCACTCTAGCGGCAGCGGCGGCGGGCCGATAGCTGGACCAAAGTCCAGTGATGCTTGGGCAGATTTGGCGCGAGGGGAGCAACACGTTCGCAAGCGCCAACCCTGGTCTGATTTACCCGCCCGCGTCCGCGTCCGGAACCCCATCGAGCGTGTCCGACTGCTCGAGGCTGGGATTGGGAAGCGTATGCGGGTGGTCCCACTTGACCCAGACTCGCTGGGTGCCGCGTGAGCGCGGAATTCCCACGCGCACGACGGTGCCGTGCGTCTTCAGCAGGCGGTGGCTTCTGATCACGACGTCGCCGACCTTGAGCGGGGGGCTGGGCGAGTACCGCACGTCTCCCCCCGGCACGCGGGGGGGCCCGGATGAGCTAGCCATCTACAGATTCTTGAACCGGTCGTTCAGTCGCTGGATGCGCTCCCCCTCGCGCGTCTCGGCGTCGGCCCGGTCGGAGCGCTCCCGCCACACCTGTTCGAGGTTCGTCATGTGGCGGGCGTTCGTGGAGGCGATCCACTTGTCGATCGATTCGACCCACTGCTCCACCCCGCTCTCGTCGCTCTTGAAGATAGCGGCGGCGCGGTCGAATTCCACACGCTGTGGGAGCATCCGCGCCGAGAACTCCCTGAAGATCGCCAACCACGCGGGGGAGGGTGTGCCGTTCAGCTGAACCTGCCACTGGCGCCCGTTCGTCGTCTGGGGGCCCGACGTCCGCTTGATCTCGTCCGCGGGCGTGACGTCAGCCCGGGCCTTCGCGTCGCTCATGCTCGTGCGCGCCTCCTGAGCCAAGGGTAGTCGACGCTGCTCCGCTTGCCTACTGGACCAAGGTCCAATGGTCCCGCCCTGGCGCGATCGATACACTCGAGCACATGAAGGTACTGCTCGTTCGTCACGCGCGTGCGGTGGCTCGAGGGAAGTCCGACGGGCCCCATGCCCGGCGCCCGCTCACCAAGGGGGCCCGCGCCCAGTTTGGCATCGCCGCGCGCGGCCTGGGCCGCATCGTCCGCCGCGTGGACACCATCATGACGAGTCCCCGGACCCGCGCACGCGACACCGCCGCGATCACCGCGGGGGCGTTCATGAATCTCGAGCCCGTGCTCGAGCCCGCTCTCGCGGGCGACCACGCCGACGCGATCGTCGCCGCGCTGGCGCTGCAGCCGCCTGACGCGACGGTCGCCCTCGTCGGGCACGAGCCCCTGCTGGGCACCCTGCTCGCGCGCATGGTGGGGTCACCCAGCGCCGAGCGCCTCGCCTTCAAGAAGGGCGGCGCGGCCTTCGTGGACCTCCCCAATGGGCCCGCCAGCACCGGCCGCCTCGTGTGGTTCCTACCACCCCGCGTCCTCCGGGCGCTCGCCGACCCGACCGAGATCAGGGGCCCCAAGCCGAACGACAACGGCCCGGCCGCCGACGGTTGGAAGCCCGTTCCGTGAACGCCTTGGCGGTGACGGCACGGTCCGGGATCTACCTTGTCCGGGGGGTGTCCCGCGAGCTGCAGCGCGCGGCGCGCGCCCGAGCCGCGCGTGAAACGACCACGCTGGGCCACGTGCTCCGGCAGGCATTGCGCGAGTACGCGGCGGGCAGCTGGACGCCTCGATCCGACAACCAGTAGTCTGATGGCCGAGCTGGTGGCCGTGGTCGATCTGGGCTCGACGGCCGTCCGGCTGGTCCTCGCCCGGATCGTCCCCAAGGCACGCTACCAGGTCCTCGTGCAGGAGCGCGCGGCCACGCGGCTGGGCGGAGGCGCACCTGGCACGCTCCCGCGCCGTGCCGTTGCCCAGACGCTGCGGGCGGTTCATCACTTCTTCAGGCACTGCGCGTCCGCGCGACGCGGGCCGCGCATCGTTGCCGTCGCCACCTCCGCGGTGCGAGACGCCGACAACCGCGAGCGCCTCCTCGATCCCCTCCGGCTCCGCGAGGGGGTTGATGTCCAGATCCTCAGCGCACGCGAGGAAGCGCAGCTCGGCGTCGATGCCGCCGTGGATAGCCTTCCGTTCACGAACGGAATCGTCGCGGACCTCGGCGGCGCCAGCCTCCAGCTCAGCCGCGTGCGTGATCGACGACTCGTGTCCAGCGCGAGCCTGCCGCTCGGCGCCGTGCGCACCACCCGGCGCTTCCTGCACCACGATCCACCGCGGCCGCGCGAGCTTCAGGCCCTTCGCAGCGACATTCGCCAGCACCTCGTCAACGCAGTACCACCCTCCACGCGCGGCGAGGTCATCGTGGGCCTCGGCGGCATCGTCCGCACGCTGGCCAAGATCCACCTCCGGTCCGAGCGCGGCGACCGCAAGCATCGCCACGGGCTCGAGCTGAAGCAATCCGACGTCACGGCGATCCGCGAGCGGCTGGAGGGCATCTCCCGGCGAAAGCGCAGCAAGATTCGTGGGCTAAATTCCGAGCGCGCCGACATCGTCCTGGCCGGCGCCATCGTCATCGAGGAGGTCATGGTCTACGGCGGATACCTGACCCTCGTCGTCTGCACGCGCGGGGTCCGCGACGGCGTCCTCCTCCGCGAGACGTTCGGCCGGTGAGTGTGACGGTGAACACGGACTCCTTCGTCAACCGCGAGCTGTCATGGCTCGAGTTCAACCGCCGCGTGCTCGAGGAAGCTCAGGACCCGCGCGTGCCTTTGCTCGAGCGGGTGAAGTTCCTCGCAATCTTCGGCGCGAACCTCGACGAGTTCTTCATGGTCCGCGTGGCCGCGCTGAAGCGCCGTGTCGGCGCCCGCGATCAGACGCCGGAGCTCGGCGGCCTCGTCCCGGTGGAGGTGCTCGGGGCCGTCGCCACGAGGGCCCACGAGCTGGTGGAGGCGCAGCAGCGTTGCTTCCGCGAGAGCGTGAGCCCGCTGCTCGCGGCGGAAGGCATCGTCATCCTGCGCCCTTCGGAGCTTGGGGAGGAGCAGGTCCGTTTCCTCGACGCATACTTCCATCGCACCCTACTGCCCGTGCTGACCCCGATGGCGGCTGAACCCGGCCATCGCTTTCCCTACCTTGGCAATCGCTCCCCCTGTCTCGTGGTCTCCGTCCGCCCGGCGGCGGCCTCCGGGCTCCCGCTCGGCTCACTCTCCGTGCTTCACGTCCCCACCCAGATCCTGCCGACCCTCGTGGCCCTGCCCGCCTCCGCCGGGCAGCACGCCTTCATCCTCCTCGAGGACGTCATCCGCCCACGCCTGTCGACCATCTACAACGGCGGCGAGGTCCTCGCCAGCCACGTCATCCGCGTCACCCGTGACGCCAACCTGAAGCCGCACGGCGCGCCGGACGATCTGGTTGCCAGCCTCGAGGCGGGGCTCCGCGGGCGTCGTCTCGGGGCGGCGGTGCGACTGGAATACCACGCGGGCCTGCCGGCCGACATCCGCGCCGCGCTCGTCTCCGAGCTCGAGCTCGCCCCCACCGACCTCTACGAGAGTGAGTGCTTCTCATCCTATGCCGCGCTGGCCCAGCTCTACGACGCGATCGACCTGCCCCGGCTCAAAGACCGGCCCGAGCCCGCGCAGACCGTTCCCGGCTTCGACACCGCGTCCGACATGTGGAGCGCCATTCGCGCGCGCGACGTCCTCGTGCACCACCCGTATCACGCCTTTGATGCCGTCACCCGCTTCGTCCGCGACGCGGCCGTCGATCCCGACGTCCTCGCCATCAAGATGACCCTCTACCGCGTGAGCCCCGCCTCGCCGATTGCCCATGCCTTGCGCACGGCCGTCGAGCACGGCAAGGAGGTTGCGGTCCTCGTGGAGCTCCGGGCGCGCTTCGACGAGGAGGCCAACATCCGATGGGCCCGCGACCTCGAGGCGGTGGGCGCGCGCGTCGTGTACGGAGTCCCCGGGCTCAAGACGCACTGCAAGGCCTGCCTCGTCGTGCGCCAGGAGGCGGACGGCATCCGCCGCTACTGCCACATCGCCACCGGCAACTACAACGCGCGGACGGGCGGGCTCTACGGCGATCTAGGGCTCTTCACCTGTCGTGAGTCGTTCGGCGAAGATCTCACCGCGCTGTTCAACTTCCTGACCGGCTCGACGCGGCCGCCCGGCTTCCACCATCTCGTCTTGGCTCCCGTCGACCTTCGCAACGGGCTCGTCGCCCGCATCCGTCGTGAGGCCGCCAACGCGCGGGCGGGACGGCCCGCACGCATCATCGCGAAGATGAACGGCCTCGCCGATCGCCGGCTGATCGAGGAGCTGTACGCGGCTAGCGCGGCCGGGGTTCGGATCGACCTCATCGTGCGCGGCATCTGTTGCTTGCGCCCCGAGGTGACCGGGCTGTCGGAGAACATCCGCGTGATCTCGATCGTGGACCGCTACCTCGAGCATGCGCGGATCTCGTACTTCGAGAACGCGGGCGAGGGCGAGTATCTGCTCGCCTCCGCGGACTGGATGCCCCGCAACCTCGACCGCCGCGTCGAGATCGCCTTCCCCATACTCGACCCGGTCCTACAGAACCAGATCCGCAACATCCTCGAGACCCAGCTCGCCGATACGGTGAAGGCACGACGCATCCTCGCCGACGGAGGGTCCGAGCGCATCGGCGCGACCGAGGGGCCGACGCTCCGCTCGCAGGCGCGACTCTACGAGGCGACCGGAGGAGACGGGGGCGGCGACTAAGCGTGCCCCAGGGGGGCTGGGGCGGGCGCGCTTAGCGGCGTCGCATCGGTGGACTCGGGCGATACGGGGGCGCCGGCACCGAACGATCGACTGTGTTCATTTGCGTGAGTAGCGTGTTCCCGCGCGCGACCGCCGCCGCGATGGACGGGAACGTCTCGCGCGACTCCTCGACGATCACACCGGAATAGTCCACGATCCGCCACCGCCAGGCGGGACTCGTGGGAGTCCGGATCGCTACGACCTGCACTGCCCCCGCCGTGCTACCAACGGTTGCCGCCGCTGCTCCCGCGACTCCGGAACCCCCCGCCGCCCGCGCCGCCGCCGGCGCCCTTGGCGTTGGCGATCTCCACCTTCAGCGTCCGGCCGTCCACCTGCTGGCCGTTGAACTTGTCGACCGCCTTGGCGGCCTCCTCGGCCGACGCCATCTCGACGAAGCCGAATCCACGCGACTGCCCCGTGTCCCGATCCGTCACCACCGTGGCCGACTCGACGTTGCCGACCTGGGCGAACACTTCGCGCAGCCGGTCATTGGACGTGGAAAACGCGAGCCCACCGATGAAGAGCTTGTGTGCCATTGCGAACCTCCGTGAGAGCTACTTGTTGGTCGCCACCAGCAGCTTGGCGCACTCGTCGGCGACCTTCCGCTCCGGCTCTTTCTCGCCGGGCATCGTGGCCCACCCTTGCTTCATGACGTACTCGGCCCGATCCCACGCGCCGGCTTCCGTCAGCTCCTTGAGTTTCTCTACCTTGTTGGGCGCATCCTGGTACCGGAGCGCGCACATCGGCGCCAGCCGCTTGACGACGGCATCCTCGCCGCTCGCCTCGGCCATCGCGCGCGCGGTTCCTCCCGTCACCCAGCCCCCCCAGGTGAAGCCGATGAGCATGGTGACGACGCAGATCGCCAGCCACGACCAGAAGACGAGGGTCTTCGACGGCCGGGAATCGGCCCACTTCTCCTTGAACGTCGGGGTTCGCTTGCTTTGGTCCATTTGTCTCCTCCTCGGACGGAGCAGCTCGCTCCGTATCCAGTTGACAGTGTAGGGGACGCGGAACTGCGAGTGCTATTGGACCTTGGTCCAGTTGCTGAACCGCCGGCGGGACTGCTAGCGTGCGATCAAGACTTGCCCATCGGCATGTCCGACTCGTTGGCATGCCCCTGACGACCTGGCTCACCCACACCTGGAAGAGGGAGGCACCCACGCCATGACTCCGACAAGGAAGACCACGCTCCGCCCGCTCCACGATCGTGTCCTGCTCAAGCGCGTCGAGGAGGAGACGGTCCGGCGCGGCATCATCATCCCCGACAGCGCCAAGGAGAAGCCGCAAGAGGGCAAGATCATCGCCGTCGGCAAGGGCAAGGTCGCCGATGACGGCACGAAGACCCCGCTCGACGTCAAAGCGGGCGATCGCGTGCTCTTCGCCAGGTATACCGGCAGCGAGGTCAAGCTCGACGGCGAAGAGTACCTGGTCATGAAGGAGGAGGACCTCCTCGGCGTCCTTTCTTCGTGAACCGGCGGCCCGGCCGCTGCTGACGGATCACCCCTAGCTGGAGGAACATCACCATGCCCAAGCAGCTCGTGTTCAACGAGGAAGCCCGCGCCGCGCTCCTGCGCGGCGTCAACACCATCGCCCGCGCGGTGAGCGTCACCCTCGGCCCCAAGGGCCGCAACGTCGTCATCGACAAGAAGTTCGGCAGCCCCACGATCACCAAGGACGGCGTCACCGTCGCCAAGGAGATCGAGCTCGCGGACAACGCTGAGAACATGGGCGCCCAGATGATCAAGGAGGTCGCCTCCAAGACCTCCGACATCGCCGGTGACGGGACCACCACCGCGACCGTGCTCGCCCAGGCGATCTTCCGCGGGGGCCTGAGGAACGTCACCGCGGGGGCCAACCCCATGGCCCTCCAGCGCGGCATCGATCAGGCGGTGGAGAAGGTGGTCGAGGAGCTGAAGAGGATGTCGAAGTCCACGAAGGGCAAGAAGGAGATCGCGCAGGTCGCCACCATCGCCTCCAACAACGACAAGACTATCGGCGATCTCATCGCCGAGGCCATGGAAAAGGTCGGCAAGGACGGCGTCATCACGGTCGAGGAGGCCAAGGGGATGGAGACCACCCTCGAGGTCGTCGAGGGGATGCAGTTCGACCGTGGCTACCTCTCCCCCTACTTCGTCACCGATCCGGATCGCATGGAGGCGGTACTCGAAGACTGCCTCATCCTCATCCACGAGAAGAAGCTCGGTGTCATGAAGGAGATGCTGCCCCTGCTCGAGCAGGTGGCGCACGCGGGCAAGCCCTTCCTGATCCTCGCCGAGGACGTCGAGGGCGAGGCCCTGGCCACCCTGGTGGTGAACAAGCTGCGCGGCACGCTGCACTGCGGCGCGGTCAAGGCGCCCGGCTTCGGCGACCGCCGGAAGGCCATGCTCGAAGACCTCGCCATCCTGACGGGCGGAAAGGCAATCACCGAGGACCTCGGGATCAAGCTCGAGAACCTCAAGCTCGAGGACCTGGGGCGGGCCAAGAAGGTGGTCATCGACAAAGACAAGACGACCGTGATCGACGGAGGCGGCAAGACCGGGGCGATCGAGGGTCGCATCAAGCAGATCCGGGCGCAGATCGAGGAGACCACCTCGGACTACGACCGCGAGAAGCTCCAGGAGCGGCTCGCGAAGCTGGCGGGCGGCGTCGCGATCGTCAAGGTCGGGGCGGCGACCGAGACCGAGATGAAGGAGCGGAAGGCGCGGGTCGAGGACGCCCTCAACGCGACGCGAGCCGCGGTCGAGGAAGGTATCGTGCCCGGCGGAGGAGTAGCGCTACTGCGGGCCGCGAAGGGGCTCGATGGCCTCAATCTCTCGGGCGACGAGGCAACCGGGGCCAGCATCGTCCTACGCGCTCTCGAGGAGCCGATCCGGCAGATCGTCCAGAACGCCGGTCTCGAAGGGTCCGTCGTCGTCGAGAAGGTCAAGGTCTCCAAGGAGATCGCCTTCGGCTTCGACGCCGAATCGAACACGTATGTCGATTTGATCAAGGCCGGGATCATCGACCCCACCAAGGTCGAGCGCGTGGCTCTGCAGAATGCCGCGTCGATCGCGTCCCTGCTCCTGACCACCGAGGCGCTGATCACCGACGTGCGGGAGGAACACAAGGCGGCCGCGCCGGCCAATCCGTACGGGGGCGGCGACTTCTAGGCGGGAGCCGAACGCAGCACAGGGGAACGGCCGCCCGTATGGCCGTTCCCCTGTGCTGCCACGACGGAGGCTCCCTGCCGTCAGCCCTCCCCGCCCTCCTCCTCGTCCGGGTCCCGTCCCGGTCGCGTGAGCCACTCTCCGTCGATCTGGATGAAGACCATCGCCGCCGGGGCCACGGGGCGGGCGACCCAGATCGCCGAGGCCACGGATCCCGTGCGGGCATTGACACCCTGCCACATGCCGCCGGCCGGCTGGCGATCGCGCCGGCTCGCCGCGACCGCCTGCGTGCACTCGATGAACCCATCCTCCTCGAGGGCACCAACGATCTCGGTCAGCGTCCCCAGCCACCCACGCGCGCGCTCGTTCCAGGTCATCCGGCTCTGCTCTCGAAGGTCGTTGAGGTGCGTCATCAGGGCGCTGAGCTGGACCACGCCCCGGTTCGGTTCCCAGGCAAGGCTCATGAGGCCTCCTTCCGTTCCGTCGTTTCCAGCGCGCCGCGGATGGCCCCGATCAGCGCTTGGCGGTCGAAGGGCTTCGCCAGGAACGCGGCCGCCCCGGATCGGTCGATCCGCTCGCGCGTCGGGGCGTCGTCGTGCGCGGTGATGAAGATGACGGGGATCGCCCTGCCGGGTGACACCAATCGTTCGTGCAGCTCGATCCCGCTCATTCCGTTGAGGTGGATGTCGAGGATCAGGCACGAGCTGGCGCCGCTTGCGGTCGAGTCGAGGAACTCTTCGGCCGACGCGAACGTCGCCACCGCATAGCCGGCGGCCTCGACGAGCCGCTCGACGGCACGGCGCACGGAAGGATCGTCGTCGACGATCGAGACGAGCGGAGCGCAGGGAAGCGCGGACGATGGCATGGAGAAAGGCACCCGATCCGATGCTACAGGACGGGGCGGGGCGCGATAGTGGACCTTGGTCCAGTCCCCTCGATCACGGCGTCGCCGCGATCACCCCCGCTTCGCCGGCCAGCTGGACGAGCCCGGCCAGCGATCTCGCCCGCATCTTCTTCATCACCTGGGCGCGATGCACCTTCACCGTCTTCTCGACGACGCCCAGCTCCACGGCGATCTGCTTGTTCAGCATTCCCGTCACGACGCGAGCGAAGACCTCGGCCTCTCGCGGCGTGAGGGCCTTGACGCGGGCCCGGACCTCCGCCCGTCGGGCCTGTTCCTTCCCCTCTTCAACGCCCCGGACCACCGCCCGCCGGATCGCTGCCATGAGCTCCTTGGCGTCCACCGGCTTGGTCAGGAAATCGACGGCCCCGCCCTTCATCGCCTGGACGCTCTCGTGGACATCGACGAAGCCGGTGATGAAGACGATGGACAGGTGCCGTTCCGTCGCGGTGAGCGCCTCCTGCAAGTCGAGCCCGGTCAGACCGGGCATCCGCACGTCCAGCAGCAGGCAACACGGGCCCTCGTAGCGGGGGCGCGCGAGGAACTCCTGAACGGAGGTGAAGGCCTCGACTTCGAAGCCGGCCCCGGTGAGGAGCCGGGCCAGACTCGTCCGGACCGATGCGTCGTCGTCGACGATGAACACCCGCGCCTCCGGCGGGACCTTCATCGTCCCCGGCCGAGGGGTAAGGTGAAGGCGAACGTCGCCCCGATGGTCGGATTGTTCCGGGCCGTCAGGCGACCGCCGTGCGCCTCGACGATGACGCGCGCGATTGTGAGCCCCATCCCCATCCCGGCGGCCTTCGTCGTGTAGAACGCCTGGAAGACCTGGTCGAGATTGGCCTGGTCGATTCCGGTTCCCGAGTCCCGCACCGCGACCTCGACGGTGTCCGAGCGCGTTCGAGTCGTCTGAAGGGTGAGGCTCCGGTCCCCCCCGCCGCCTTCCGGCATCGCGTCCAGTCCATTGAGGAGCAGGTTGAGGACCACTTGCTGGAGTTGCACCCGGTCGCCCCAGATCGGAGGGAGGTCGCGCGCCTGCTCGAGCCGGATCGACACGTTGCGGGCCACCGCGTCCGCGTTCACCAGACGCGCGACTTCGACCACGATCTCGTTGATGTCGAGGGCGGCGGGCTCCACCTTGCCTTTCCGAAGGAGTCCGCGCAGCCGCTGAATGACCTGCGTGGCGCGCCGATCGTCCCTTACGATGTCCTGGAGGATCTCGCGCACGTCCTGGAGCTTGGGGGCGGGCGCGTCGAGGAGCTGCTCGGCCGCCTCCGCGTTGGCCAGAATGGCGGTGAGGGGCTGATTGAGCTCATGGGCGAGGGACGCGGTCAGCGCGCTGATTGTCGAGACCCGGCCGACGTGAGCCAGCTCCTGCCGGAGCCGGTGCCCTTCGACCTCCGATCGGCGGCGCGAGAGGGTATTGGCGAATACCTCACCGAGGAGGCGAAGCCGCTGGACGAACTCGTCTTTCCACGCTCGCTCGACGCGGAGCGTGCTGAACGCGAGGGCTCCCACCACGATCCCTTCGACGATCAAGGGCACCGCGACTTGGGACTTGATGCCCATGGCGCGAAGCGTGCGCTGGTCCACCGCGGCGGGACCGTCCGGCAGCCCATCGAGCCGCGAGAATCGAACCACCTCGCCCCGCTGCAGGCGGCTCACGGTCCAGGGCAGCTCCTCGAACCCCAGCGTCGACGGCTGGCGCTGCACTCCCTCGGCCACCCACGAGTGGGTGATCCGGGCAGTACGGCGGTCGCTCGAGTACTCAGCCAGGCTGCCCCAGTCGACCTCGAGGAAGTCGGCGATCTGCCGGAGCGCGTGCTCGACCTCTCGATCGACCTCGCCCGCCGACACGCGGCTGAAGGCCGCCGCCTGGTCCGCGAGCAGGGTCTCGAAGCGCAGCCGCTCGCCGAGGGACCGCTCCGCGCGCCTCCGGCCCGCGCGCTCCCGCACGAATCTCGCGCCGAGCACCAGCAGCGACAGGAAGAGGAGGCGCCGCATGCACCTCGCACTCTAGTCCCCCGTGTGACCCCCGGCAAGCCGGCCTTGGATCACGAGCGCGTGACTAGCGCCTTGTACGCACGGCGCAGGATGAACCCCACGAGATAGACCCCTGCCGCCTACAGCTTCGTTCGCTCGAACTCCCACGCCGCAAAGCAGCGGATGTGGACGTGGAACTTGTCGAGTCCAGGCGCATCCCCGTCGTGCGCGAACTGGATCTCGAACTCCATCTGGTCCTTGGTCACCGGCTCCCCGCAGATCTGACAGGGCGCTCCGATGCCCGGCCCTCCCCAGGTCCGGTCCGGTAATCTCGAAGGGAGCTTGCCGCTCTGAATGGCTTCGCGGGCTTGCTCACGACGGAGAACTTCATCTGGCATCTGGCGGCCCCCCGAGTGGGTGCTGTAGTGGGAGTGACGAGCCAGATGCCAAGGGGCGAGACGTTCAACGAACGTCAACCTTACCGGCCCCCGAGAAGGCAATCCATAGCGTAACACGGCGCGCTCTAGCCCCACGGTACGTGGGCTCCCCCTTCACCAAGTGCCATGTCGCGCAGCTTAGCGATGCTTCCGCCTAGGCCGACGGAGCACCGCATTCAGATTCAGCGTCGTTGAGATCCTCGTGTCGGTGTGCAGCGTGCGGCGCATCAGCGCGAGAGCCCGGCGACGGTCCTCCGGCGCACGTGCGGCGACGCAGTCCGCCGGCACGATGAGTTGATAGCCGCGCATGTACGCGTCCTGGGCGGTGGCAAGGATGCAGCTGTCGGCCAGGAGCCCGGTCAAGATCAACGTCCGCGCGCGGAAGTGGTCGAGTAGCAGCTCGAGCGCGGTTGAATAGAACGCCGAGTGCTTCGGCTTGAGCACGAAATAGTCGCGCTGATCCGGCCGGAGCAGCCGGGTGACCGCGCGCCCGCGAGCCGCGGAACGCAGGCAGTGTGAGATGAGGGCTCGGAAGTCCGACCGCCAGCGGCCGAAATTGTCGTTCACATATACCGTCGGGATCCTCGCCCTCCGGGTTCGCCGCTTCAGCCGCTGGATCCGCTCGGCTACCGAGCGTGCGTCCGCCAGGACCTGCGCGCCGTCCTCGAACGCGAAGTCGTTGATGGCGTCGATCACGAGCAGGACGACTGGGGACGAGTCAGGGACATTACCGTGAAGATCCTGCGCGCCAGCGCGCACCCTCATAGAGCAAGTGGAGACGTCGTCTCCGCCAGAATGGCGGCAGCGATGCTCGTGAAGATGGCAGCAGTGATCTGCAGCGCCGTCAGGGCCGCCTTTGCCCACCACAGCCCGGCGACCGCAGGCCCGGATTCCGGCCGCGTAGGGGCGCCTCCCATGAGATTCGGAACCATGCACAGGTTATGCCGCAATTAATTTAACAGGGCAGAGGGTCCGTTCTTTTCCGTAGCCGACTGCGGCCCGCTTGCCGTCCCCCTCGGGAACTGCCATGCTCGACCAACCATGACCTCCGAGACCCTCGCCAAGGCGCTCCAGCGCCGACTCCGGGCGCAATCCGTAGTGCTGTGGGCGAACGCCGCTGAACTCCGACACCTCGCGGAGACGACTCGCGCCACACTCGCGGAGCAGGTCAAACGGAGCGCTACTCGACGGATGGCTCGCCACGCTCAAGGTGGGCGTGACCTTGATGGCGACGGGTCAGCGTCGCTGGATGGGAAGCTCGTGGAAACGCGCGAGCCTCGCTGTCCGCATTGTCAGTCGGTCAGGATCATGCGCTTGGAGAAGAGCGAGATTGTAGACGGACGGGTGAGGACTGATAGCGTGTGCTTGGCGTGTGAGAAGGTGTTTGTCTACTCGCGAAAGACTGCGGTGCAGCTTGCTCGCGAGGAGCTACTACGCGAATCGCACGAGCAACCGTCAGGCGATCCAAAGAAGTAGCAGCACACCGCCCCACGCGCCCGACCCCAAGACAATCCCCGTCGTGAGCGACACGCCGAATCCCTCTGTCATGGCGGTTCCTTTTTGGTGTCTGGTATGTGTGACGGGGAAGCGATGCTCGCCGCGCCTTTCGCGAGCCCGATCCTGCCGCTTCTGCCCACCGGTATGCCTGAAACCAGCTCGGACCGAGTTCTTCGGATCGCGCCACTCTCCGGGTCGCGCGATCCGATAACGGTCGATTCGACTCGGAAGCCTTGACCGGATGGCGCCTCCGGCCCGCGGTGCGCGCGAGCGCGACGGGCCTCACGTCATCTGCCAAGAGCCCACGCCCCGACGATCACCGCCACCGGTTCCGGAGAGCGCCACGAGCACGGCCCGGATATCCTTCTGAAAAGGCGCCATAGGGACCCTCGCGCCAAGATCTAGCAATTGACGGCCGCGCGACCCTCCTCCTCGCCAACCCATCGAGCCTCGGAAACGACACGATGGGGATGCGGCATACCGCTTGCTCGCTAGAGATTTCCGGGGAGACCGAACCGATGACGATGGGCAGCCGACCGTTCGCGATCGTCACAGGGGCATCGAGTGGAATCGGCTACGAGCTGGCGAAGCAGTGCGCGGAGCATGAGTTCGATCTGCTGATCGCCGCCGACGAGCCCGCCATACACCACGCGGCGGCAGGCCTGCGTCGAGAGGGGGACGGCGAGGTCGTTGCGGTGCAGGCGGACCTCGCAACGACGGAGGGAGTCGGTCGTCTCTTCGGCGCCGCGAAGGGGCGCCGCGTCGACGCGCTCCTCGCCAACGCGGGGCGCGGTCTGGGCCGCGCCTTCCTGGACCAGGACTTCGCTGACATCCGCCAGGTGATTGACACCAATATCACCGGCACCCTCGACTTGATCCAGCGCGTCGGACAGGGCATGCGGGCCGTCGGCCACGGGCGGATTCTCATCACGGGATCGATCGCCGGGTTCATGCCCGGGACCTACACCGCGGTGTACAACGGCACGAAGGCCTTCATCGACTCCTTTGCCTTCGCGCTGCGCGCGGAGCTGAAGGACTCGGGTGTCACGGTCACCTGCCTGATGCCCGGGGCGACCGAGACCGAGTTCTTCGAGCGTGCCGACATGCTCGACACCAAGGTCGGGCGGCAGAAGAAAGATGACCCGGCGGATGTCGCGCGCGTCGGCTTCGACGCGATGATGAAGGGCGAGGGGGACGTCGTGAGCGGCTGGAAGAACAAGCTGCGCTCGGCCATCGCCAACGTGACGCCGGCTGGTGTGCTGGCGGAGCAGCACCGCAAGATGGCCGAGCCGGGCTCGGCCGACCAATCGTAGCCAAGGAGGGTGCCATGGATGCCATTCAGTTTCTGAAGCGGGAGCACGAGAAAGCCAAGGCCAAGTTTGCGGATCTCCTCGCCGCCCGGGCGGAGGCCCGGCAAGCGCTGTGGGAGGAGCTGTCGCCCGAGCTCGAGCTCCACGAGCAGATCGAGGACGCGGCCCTGTACGAGCCGCTGGAGCGCGACGCCGCTGGAACCGATGCGACACTGGCGGAGTGGCGGGAGCGGCATCAGGGGGAGGTTGAGAGGGCTGAGGGCCTGATCGAGGAGATCGACGATCTCGACGCCGAGGAGGACGACTGGCTGAAGAAGGTCGAGGAGCTCGAGGCGACCCTGCGCACCCACATCCAGGAAGAGGAAGAAGCCATCTTCCCGCGGATCGGCCGGATCTGGGACAGCGCGCGGCTCGATCAGGCGGGGACCGAGCTGGAGGCGCTGAAGTCCCGAAAGGCCGCCGCGTAGCGCGCGCAAGGAGAATCGATCGACATGGAGACAAGACACCGTGCCGGACCGACGGCCGTGATCGGGCTTGCGGGCGTCATCATGTGGGTGGCACTGCTCTGCGCCGCCGGATCCGCTTCGGCAGAGGAAGGCAAGCCCCCAGCCGATCCGAAATCGAGCGGGCCGGTCCAGGGCTATCCCGGCGGCTACGACCCCACGGACAAGAGCAAGGCCCCGGCGGTCAAGGACGGGGCGCCGAACGATGGGGCCAACACTGACGAGGCGGGCGATACGAGGCAGGTGACGGGAAGGGTGGCTCGAGTGGATAGTGCCGCCATGACCCTCACCCTCGAGGACGGCCGAGTCTTCACCTTCCCTCCGACCTTGAAGGTCGATGGGCAGGTCCTCAAGCCGGGGACACCGGTCCGCATCATGGTCCAGCGCCGCGACCGCTCGGAGCTGATTACGGCGGTGCAGGTCGCCGAGGGCCTGCCCCGGTAACGTCCCGGGCGACGCGACGCCGGCTCCGATGCCAGTCGACGACCTCGCCCTATACCTTCAGCGGGGGCTCGACCGTCTGATCGCCGCGTCGCGGGGTCTCGCACTAGGTATCCATCCGTTTCCGACCACGGCGGAAGCCGTGGCGGGGACACTGTTCTTTCTCATGGCGGCTGACGGGGCCATTGGTTTCAACTGGCTCATCCTCTTTGGGTCGATATTTCTGATCCATGCGTCGATCGGGCTATCAAATGACTATTGCGACTTCGCTCTCGACAGTCGGACCAAGCCAGGCAAGCCGTTAGTCCGCGGAGATATCAAGGCCAGAACGGCGCTTCTCGTCGCGTACATCACAGCGACAGCTGGCGCACTCCTGTCGCTGTGGTTCGGATGGAAAACATTCATCGTCTCCCTCGCCGTGCTCGCATCGGGAGTGACGTACAATGTCTGGGCGAAGCGAACGATTTATAGTTGGGTACCCTACGCTGTCTTCATTCCGGCGCTTCCGGTATGGGGCTTCCTCGCTGCCGAGAAATTCAACTCCCTTGTGCTGTTGTCATTCCCGCTGGGCGTCTTTATTTCACTAGCACTGAATCTCGCGAATACGCTCCCGGATTTGACTGGAGACGTTCGGAATGGCGTTAAGGGCCTCGCCCACAGGCTGGGGCGGAGCCGCTCGGTTATCGTCATATGGTGCGCGTTCGGAGGTGCCCTGGGCCTCCTTGCGCTGACACCTGCCGTCCTCGGCAACAATCCTCGCCGTCTTTTCCCCGGCCTCGCCCTGGGGAGCATCATCCTACTTCTGATGGTCATCGATCGTGCAACGGGCCACTCCGATAGCAGTCTCCGTCGGGGATGGTATTTCAGCGCGATCTTGGCGATCGTCCTTGGAGGCGCCTGGGTGGCAAGTCTCTCGTCGGGCTAGCGACAGTGACACACAGCGACGGCTAGCAGTTCTTCACGGCATTTCACGAGTCACGGTATACGCCTGCTCGCGCGCTCCAATGCGGCCTTGATCAGGAACGCGGCCGCCGCCGAGCCCGCTGCCCCGAGGATCCGCTGGGTGGCGGTTGGCTCCACCGCGACCCGCTCCGGCCGATCGATCATGCGGCCGACCGCCTCGCGCAGCCGGCTACCGCGGGCGGTCAGCGTGCTGCGACGCCGGGCCCGCCAGACGCCGAGCGCGATTGAGCCGACCGCGGCGGCCACTACTGCGACGAAAGTGGCCGCGACGCCCACCGCGTGCCGCCTCACCTGGAGCTTCACGTCCGTGAGCTCGCGGCCCCGTCGGCTCACCTGAGACACGAGCCTGGTGAGCTCCTGCCGCCGCAGTACGATCTCCGCTTCAATGGGGCCCGGATCGCGGGGCGCCGCCGCTTCGACCTCGGTCACGCCACCTGTTCCTTCAGCCATTCCCAGTCCTCCTTCAGCGACTTCCTCGTGAGCGCCAGCGGCGAGCGCGGGCGTCGCCTCCATGCCAGGTAGCCAATGATCACGCCTGTCCCGAACACGGCCGCCGCCACGATCAGGGCTGCCAACCATCCCGGCATGTACGGGACGAGCGCCAATGTGACCGCCACGAGGAGGAGGGTGAACCCCGCGAGCCCCGCCACCGCCGCCATCCCGAGCCCTATAGCGGTCCGGCGACCCGCCCGCACGTCGCTCGCCAGCTCGGCGCGCGCCAGATCGACCTCAGCCTGGGCAAGCTGAATGACCTGGCTTCCGATCTCGCTGACCAGCGCGCGGGTACTTGGGCCCGCGCTCTTAGCCACGGTCGCGTCCTCGTGGTTCGTCGGGGCTCGCTCAGCATAGGGCTGCATCACCGCTTCCTCCTTGTCGACCAGGCCTCCGAGGAGCTGCAAGCTCGCCGTCGGGCCGAACACGGCCGCGCGTCCGGACAGCTCCGCACTCCGAGGAGGATGCCGTCAATCACCGGTACCACTTCTACTGGGGCCGCATGTCGTCCTGCCGCCTTCTGGCAATGAGTCATCTTCTAGTCGCGGTCAGTCTAGGACAGCAAGACATGTGCCGCATGGCAGGGGACCGAAGTACAGGAGCCCCAGCGTTAGTCGTCGACACCCGGCACGCTCTTTGCGGTAAGGGAGTTTCGGGAGGGGGCCGGGACCGATGGATCGGAGGGAGCCAAGCACCAGACTGAAAACCGTGACGAAACGACTCCTCACCCTCATCCTCTCCCTCCCTGTTTCCTCGTCGGGCGGGGCGCTGTTCGCTGACCACATTCCTCGGTTTGCGGTGTTCGTTTGGCCCCCCGTTACGTCTTCGAGTGGCTCAAGCGACCACGACCTTCCATGAGCTCGCCGTCGTCACCGCCCGACATGCCATGAGTCCAAGGACAGCGACGAGAAGATGGCATCCGATCTATGAGTGAGGAGGGAATTGTTACCGGGTCGCGGCTACTGTGACATATGCGCGAAACCCTGCTTTGCGCCTGACATGCAAGTCACCGATGTACAGGAAGGCCATGGCACGAAGAGATGCAGCAAAAATTAGTTTCGACTTTGGCGCCAAGGGCAAGCTCGGCTCCGCGACAGCCGCCATGGCGGGAGCGGCCGGTGGACTTTATGGCGCCGCGGCCATGTCGGTTCTCCGTTTTGCGCTGCACCGTGTCGGGGTCATCGATAAGATGGTCCCGCAAGCCGTAGAGGAGTGGCTTTCCGACCGGTTGAACACCGAACCGCCGGGCGCGAGGGCGGGGCACCAGGTGGCCGACCAGCTGCTGCATCTGGCGTATGGGGCCAATCTCGGAGCCCTCGCCGGTCCGATGCTGTCAGGACGTAAAGCGCGCGGTGGGCTGTGGCGCGGAACGGGGTTCGGCCTCGCTAGCTGGGCTTTCGGGATGCTGGTTCTGATGCCCGCTCTCCGCGTAGCGCGCCCGGCATGGAGGGCAGGCCCGCTCGAGAACGCGACCAATATCGTCGCCCATCTTGTTTTCGGAGTGGCAACGCAGCTTGTCGTGGAAGAGCCGGTTAGGCAAAGGAACCGAACGCGAACATCCGACGCCGAGAGAATGGGCGACCGGGTCGGCTAGAGGAACAGAGTCACCACCATTTGACCGCTGACACAGCCCCTACTTTCCATCATTCTTTCGACTCGAGGAGGAGAGTATGCGGAAGAAGCGTAGCGCATCGGGTCCACGTAAGGGGGCGGCGAAGTCTACCGTCAGCGGTCCGAGTCGGCTGCCCAACGATGTCGGGAACGGGCCGGCCGAGCGCAAAATGCGCGGCACACAGGCACTCGCCGCCGCGTTTCCGTTCAACGCCTCAAAGGCGGGCGAAATCGGCAAGGCGGCGCGAACGCCCAAAGCCGGCGCTACCGCAAAGCCGTCCGATCCGGCGGTCGGGGCCAGCACCCTGACCGAGACGAACGTCTCGGCCAAGACCGGTGCGCCCCCGCCTCCCGGATCGAATCCCGGTACTCAGCCACTCGACCGCGTACGGGTGGATTCCGGCGGACAGGTCTTGACCACGAACTTCGCCCAGCCGATCGCCGACAACCAGAACTCCCTGAAGGCCGGTCTCCGGGGGCCCGGGCTCCTCGAGGACTTCATCCTTCGCGAGAAGATCACCCACTTCGACCATGAGCGAATTCCGGAGCGGATCGTTCATGCGCGCGGGTCGGCGGCCCATGGATTCTTCGAGTGCTACGACTCGCTCGCGAAATATACGCGCGCGGCCTTCTTGTCCGCCCAGGGCAAGCGCACTCCGGTCTTCGTTCGCTTCTCGACGGTGGCGGGGGAACGCGGCTCGACCGACACGCCGCGCGACGTGCGCGGCTTCGCCACCAAGTTCTACACAGAAGAGGGCAATTTCGACATCGTCGGCAACAACATCCCGGTGTTCTTCATTCAGGACGCTATGAAGTTTCCGGATCTGGTCCACGCCCTGAAGCCGGAACCGCACCACGGGATGCCCCAAGCGGCGAGCGCTCATGACACCTTCTGGGATTTCGTGTCCCTTATGCCGGAGTCGACCCACATGCTGATGTGGGTCATGTCGGATCGCGCCTTGCCGCGGAGCTTTCGCACCATGCAAGGCTTCGGCGTGCACACCTTCCGGTTGGTGAATGACAAGGGCCAATCACGCTTCGTCAAGTTTCACTGGACGCCGAAGGCGGGAACGCATTCGCTGGATTGGGATGAGAGCGTCAAGATTGCCGGAGCGGATCCGGACTTCACCCGTCGTGACCTCTGGGAGTCCATCGAATCCGGTATCTTTCCCGAGTACGAACTCGGCTTCCAGATCTTCACGGAGGAGCAGGCGAATCGGTTCAGCTTCGACGTGCTCGATGCCACCAAGATCGTGCCGGAGGAGCTGGTACCCGTCACACCGGTTGGACGAATGGTCCTCGATCGTAACCCTGATAACTTCTTCGCCGAAACCGAGCAGGTTGCGTTTGGTGTTCAGAACCTTGTGCCGGGCATCGATTTCTCAAATGATCCACTACTGTCGGGACGCATCCACTCCTATTTCGACACCCAGCTCTTGCGGCTCGGAGGGCCGAACTTTCACGAGATACCGATCAACGCACCGATCGCAGAGGCTCACAACAACCAACGGGACGGATTTCACCGGCAGGCCATTCACCGCGGGCGCGTGTCCTATGAGCCGAACTCGCTCGGCGGCGGCTGTCCGTTTCAGGCCGGTATGCGCGGCTTCACGAGCTTTCCCGAGGCGATCGCCGACGACAAGCTTCGTGGAAAGCCTGAGAAGTTCGCGGATCACTATTCGCAGGCGACGCTCTTCTGGAACAGCCAGGCGCCGCACGAGAAGGCCCACATCATCCGGGGCTTCCGTTTCGAACTCACGAAGGTGCAGGTGCCTGCGATTCGTGAGCGCACGCTCTCGATGCTCCGCAACGTATCGGATGAGCTGGCGAAGGCGGTGGCCGATGGCCTTGGCATTGCCTTGCCGCGACCGATGCCGCGCGTGATGGACCCGCCACGCCCGGAGGTCACGAGTTCGCCCGCGTTGTCCCTCACCCACCGTCCCGGCGACGGGAGTATTACAGGTCGCAAGGTGGCGATCCTGACCGCGCCGGGTGTTGACGCCGGCTCCGTCACCCGCACGCAGGCCGCCTTGTCCAAGGCCGGAGCGGTCGTGCGGTTGCTGGCGGCGCGCCTCGGCAGTCTCGGTACGGCCAGCGGGGAGCCCGTAGAGGCCGACGCAACCTTCGAGACGATGCCATCCGTGCTGTTCGACGCCGTGGTTGTACCGGACGGGCCCGGAGCCGCTAATGAATTGACCGCCCTTGGGCACGCACGAGAGTTCCTCCGGGACCAGTTCCGCCACGGCAAGGCCATCCTGATGCTTGGGGCCGGGGAGCGCGTGGTAGCCGAAGCGGGCTTGCCAGTAAACGACAAATCGGACTGGGCGCTCGTGCGCGACGTTGCCGCCTTCATAAAGGCAGTGGGCAAACATCGCAACTGGACCCGCCCCACTGACCCCCCGCGCGTCTGATCGCTTGAGCGGGTCATCCAGCGTGTAGCACAGGACGCCTACATCGCGGCTATCGGACTTCCTCCCTCGGCCGGTGCTGACGCCGGCGTCTACGAAACGAGCTTCGAGATCTTCCCCATGACCCCGCCATTTCGCTTCTCGGACTCTTTCGCCCTGGCAATTTGCTCGCCCAAGCGCTGCAGCTCATCGTGATCCATGAGCTTCCTCGCGCGGGGAAACATCTCGCCCTCTTCCTCATCAGCGTGGTGCTCGACCAGGTCTTTCAGGACCTTGGCCTTGGCGCCAAACTCGTCCGAGTCCACCGCCGTCTTCTTGATCTCAGGGAGGACTAGGTCCACCACGTGGTGCTCTTCGATGGCTTCGTAGTACAGGTTCTTGTCGTCCTTCTTCTTCGCGGCATCGCGGAACGCGGGATAGAAGATCTCTTCCTCGATCTTGGTATGGATCTTCAACTCCTCTTCAATCGTGGCCAGCAGGTTCTGGCGCTTAGCGGCCGCCCGCTCGGTGGTCTCTTCGAGCTCTCCGAGCAACCCGCGAACTTTCTGGTGATCAGCTCTTAGAAGAGCGATAGCGTCGCTGTCTTGGCCGTTCTTCGTCCTTGCCATGATTAGCTCCCTGTCAGTGGTTGAAGGTTGGGGACTACCGGCGTGGTGGGGCACCAGTGCGGCCAGCCGACCCTCACGTCCACGCCGGGGGACCAGTGCACGAGCGCGGGATCGTCCCCACTGGGGAGGCTGGCGGCTCGTCTGAGCGTTTCGCACCCGGTCACCAGCCGGGCCTGGTGCAAGGCCCAGGGCTTGTGCTCCACGGCGGCCGTCCCGAGTCGGCCAGCCCAGCGCGTGTAAAGGCGGTAGCGCTCCGTCAAGAAGAGGACGAGATCGTCCGGATCGGACAGGGGTGCTCCTACCTCGATCGTAATCGTGGCCTCCGCGCTCGATCGCCTGCTCTGGTACTGGACGAGCTTATCGTTCGACTGGATCGCCATCGCGGACCAGCAGTACGGTAATCCGTAGGTCAGACGGGCCCCTCCGACCATGAGTAGGCTCGCGGCGTCCAGGGAGAAAAACCATATGCCCGGGCCCGCCGGTCCCCGTACGTAGGTGCGCAGATTCGTCTCGGGAAAGTCCGAGAGCCCGGGGAGAGGTGGCAGCCATGGGGGCCGGAGACCGGTGAGCAGAAACGGGGTCAAGCCAATCCATGCCGTGTCGTCAAACGTATCGATGGTCAGCCCTGCCGGCAGTCGGGCTTGGAGTAACCCGGCATCGCAGGGCCAGTGGAGAAACGTGATCCGGTGCCAGCCTTGGAGCGTCGCGGGAAATCGGACTGGCTCGGGCCGAGAGGGGACGAATCGCAGTCCCGCCAAGTCCTGGCAACCTCCTTGAAATTTACTCACCGGCAGGACTTAGGGAAGCAACCGCCGTGCCGCCAGCGGCTCCAGCCGGCGAGCTGACTGGCCGCGTCATCGCGCCGAGTCCGCCATCTGGTTGTGGCGGCGCGCCGCATCGTCCCCGAGGCGGGTTAGCCACGACGGGGACCACTCCGAGGTGCTCGCTTCGCCCTTGGTGGCGTTCAGCGTCGTCGGCTCGTGGGCGGCCGGCAGCCAGCGATCGATGAGGGCGAGCACCTCGCTCGTCGCGCCGGGGGCCAGCGCTTGGACGGTGGCGCCGACCTTGGCAGGCAGGGACAGGACACGCTCGGCCCGACCCCAGCGAAGGGCCTGCACGACCTGACGGGCGGCTCGCTCGGCCGCCATCGAGAGGCCGGGCAGCGAATCGCTGACGCTGAACCAGGCGTATTCCTCGCGATGCCGGCCCTTGAACCAGGCGTGGCGCGGGCTGCCCGTGCGCATGAGGCCGGGGCAGATCGTGCTCACCAGGATCCCCTCGTCTCGCAGCTCGGCGCGTAGTCCCTCGGACAGGCCCACCAGCGCGAACTTGCTGGCGCTGTACGGCAGAAGGTGCGGCACGCTGATCTTGCCGCCGATGGAGGCGACATTGACGATGCGCCCGGACCGACGGGCGCGCATCTGGGGCAACACCGCGAGCGTGACGTGCAGCGGGCCCCAGAAGTTGGTATCCATGGCTTTCCGAAAGTCGTCGATGGTCATCGCGTCGACCGGCCCCACCACGATCGTGCCTGCGTTGTTGACGAGAGCGTCGATGGGCCCGAGCTTCTGCGAGACTTGATTGACCATTGCCATGACCGCGGCGCGGTCCGACACGTCGCACGGGACGGCGAGCACGCCGCCGCCGTCCCCCTCGAGCTCGAGGCGCGCGCGCTCCAGGGTGTCGCGATCCCGCGCACAGATGGCGACGCGGGCGCCCTCGCGGACCAGCCTGCGCGCGATGGCGAGGCCGAGGCCGCGCGAGCCGCCCGTCACCAGCACCACACGCCCGCGGAGGATCCACCGCCGCCCGAGCGCGGCCGCGGCGGTGCCGCCCAGCGCCCCCGTGCCAAGCGCCAGGGCCAGAACGGCGACGCCCCCCGCACTTCTCATGGGGCGGGGTTCAGGACGAACTTGGTGCAGTCGTCCGCCTTGTCGTTGAACATCCGGTACGCCTCGGGGGCGCGGCTCAGGGGCCAGCGGTGGCTGATCACGAACGTGGGATCGATGCGCCCTTCTTCGACGAGCCCGAGCAGCGTGCGCAGGTAGCGATGGACATGGGTCTGTCCCATCCGCAGGGTGAGGCCCTTCGCGAAGGCGGCGCCGAACGGCACCTTGTCGAGCAGGCCGCCGTAAACGCCGGGAATCGAGACGGTGCCACCCTTGCGGCAGGCCTGCAGGGCCTGCCGCAAGGCGTGGGGCCGGTCGGTCGCCAGGCCCACCGCGTACTTCGCACGATCGTAGAGCGCGTCGACGCTCGTGCCGTGCGCTTCCATGCCGACCGCGTCGATGCAGGCGTCGGGGCCCCGACCACCGGTGCGCTGCTTGAGCTCCTCCACGACGTCCTCGGTCTCCTCGTAGTTGATGGTCTCGGCCTTGGCTTGGCTCTCCGCCAGGCGCAGCCGCGCCGGCCACCGATCGATGCCGATGACCCGCTCGGCGCCGAGAAGTGCCGCGGACGCCATCGCGAACAGGCCGACAGGACCGCACCCCCACACGGCGACGATGTCGCCCCGTCGGATGCCGCAGTTCTCCGCGGCCATGTACCCGGTGGGGAAGATGTCGGAGAGGAAGAGCACCTGCTCATCCGACAGGGTCGGCGGGATTCGGAGGGGCCCGACATCGGCGAAGGGGACCCGAACGAGCTCGGCCTGGCCACCCGGATAGCCACCGTAGAGATGGGAGTAGCCGAACAGGCCTGCGCCCGAGAATCCGTACAGCGCCTCGGCCATCTCAGCGTTGGGATTGCTGTTGTCGCAGAGCGACGTGAGCTCCTCGTGGCATGGCAGGCAGCCCCCGCATGCGATCGGAAAGGGCACCACGACGCGATCGCCGCGCGAGAGCCCGGTCACGCCCGAGCCGAGCTCGACTACCTCGCCCATGAACTCGTGGCCGAGGATGTCGCCGGGGCGCATGGAAGGAATGGCGCCGTTGTAGAGGTGCAGATCCGAGCCACAGATGGCGGTGGCCGTTACCCGGACGATCGCGTCTCTCGGGTTCACGATCTCGGGGTCCGGCATCCGCTCGACCCGGATGTCCCGTCGTCCATGCCAGCACACAGCGCGCATCTTAATGCCCTCTTCCGGCCGCGGACCGGTTGCCGTCCGTGGCGACCTCGCGCGCTTCCATCTGCTGCTTGAAGCGGCGAAGATCCTCGCGTACCTGACGGTCGCCGCCTTGCCCGAACAGGGTCGCGGTCGCCTCCCCGAGCATCCCAACCGGCGGGGCGTAGGTCAGATGGACTTTCACCTCGGTGCCTCGCTCCGCCGGCGCCCGACTAAAGCGGACCCAGCCGGAATTGTCGACGTCGCCACCCGACAGCGAGCGCCAGGCGATGAGGACGCCGGGCTCGTCGGCGACGATCTCAGCCTCCCACTGCAGGCGCAGGGTTCCCGGCCCCCGTGCCACCCATATCGAGCGCTTCTCGTCGATCCGGGTGACTGACTGGAGGTGGGACATGAAGGCGGGGAGGCGCTCCAGGTCCCGCCAGACCCGATACACGTCTTCCGGCGGATGGGTCACGGTCACCGTCCGCTCCACCTCGAACCCGTGAGACGGCCGGCCATCGGACGAGCGCCGCGTCACGGCCCATGCGGCCACGCCGGCTACCAGCGTGACCGCTGCCACTGCAACCATCGTCGTCCCCCGTGACGCGTCATGACGAGCGCGCCGCCGGGTCGCGAGTGTCATCGATGGAAGCCTCATCGTCCTCGCCCCCCGTGGACTCTTTTTTTTAAGAGGTACTAGCCCGCTCGTGGGCAGCCGCCTTCTTCCTTTTGGAGCATCAGACATGCCAGAGTGACTGCCCCTGGCAAGGCCACCGCGCCGCCGTGGAAACGCGTCGCGCCCATTAAACGCCGGTCTCGCCAATGTAGGATCGACCGGGTAGCTCCGACCGCCTCCGATCCCGAAGTCCGCCAAAAGACCGTGGCACCTCGCTTGCACTCGGAGAATTGCGCGGTTAACTAATCCGTTGAGGAGGCACGACGTGGCAAAGAGCAAGATGAGCTCGGACAGCAGCTCGAAGGCGCGCGGGTCCAAGAAGAATGGCGGAACGCGGCAGTCAGGTCAGAACGGGAATCGGAATGGAGGCCGGGCAGGGCGCGGCTCGGCGCATGCCGGTTCGAGCACGGGCAGCCGGAAGAGCGGCCGCGCTCGCGAGATGAACGAGGGCGGGTCCCAGAAGCGGCCGATGGAAGACAAGTAGCCGATCAGGCGCTTCCCCGCCGACTGGCAGCTCGGTGCCGCAGGCCGCGCACGACCGGGCCAGCCGGCGGCCACGCTCCAGGCAGAAGTTGGTGTCGCTGGGGTTCTCGTGACGACACTGAGGACAGCGGCTCACGCGAGCTCCCTGAGCTCGGCCTCCGCCTGCTCGCGCCAGCGCGGCATGTCCATCTCGCGGTACATCGTCGTCGCCGTGGTGAGGTGGTCGTGGGCCTCGTCGCGCTTGCCCGCGCGCCGGTAGAGCTTGCCGAGCCCGAGGTGGCAGTGGGCCAGGAGCGGGCGCAGGCCCAGCGCCTCGGCCAGGGCCAGGGCCTGGCGATAGTGGGCCTCCGCGGTCTCGGCCTCGAGGCGGTCGGGATGGGCCGCGATGTCGCCGAGGAATCGCAGGATGTGGCCCTCCACTCCCCGTTCCCCCCGCTGCCGAGCCGCCGCGAGCCAGTCTTCGGCGATCCGGGTGGCGTCCGCCAAGCGCCCGTCGAGGAGGTACGCCCCGCCGAGCGCCCCGACGCGGCCGGCCCACCCCACCACTCTCACAGTCCGCTCGGCGAGGCCACGGGCGGCCTCCTCCATCAGGGCGACCCCCTCCGCGCGGCGGCCGGTGCCGTGGTACGCCGCGCCCAGCGCCCAGGCGAAATCGTGCAGCATCAAGGGTACCTCTCGGGTCCGGCAGAGCTCCAGGCCGCGCTCCAGCGGGGCCACGGCGTCGTCGAAGTCGCCCTGATCGACCTTGAGGATGCCGAGACTGAAGAGGGGGAAGACAAGCGTGTAGACGTGCCCCGCCTCCTCCGCGATGTGCATCGCCTCGCGGAGACGCCCGAACGCCTCGGCGAACCGCCCGAGCGCCCCGAGCGCCCTGGCGAGCCTGTGCCGCACGGCCGAGCCCTGGATTTCGGCCTGCCCGAATCGCTCCTGCGCCAGGCCCTCCGGGATCAGCCGTAGCGCGGCCTCGCAGTGCCGGACGGCCTCGCGGCACTCGCCTCGCTCCACGTACACTTGGCCAAGGGCCCAGTTGGCGACAACCTGGATGGCGAGGTCTGCCTGCGAGTCGCCGATGGCCAGAGCGCGAAGGCCGGCCCGGATCGCTGCCCCGAAATCGCCGGCCCGCCTGAACTGGATCGCCTTGTAGTTCAGCGCGCGGCCGAGGCGCCGCTGGTCTCCGACGGTCTCCGCGAGGGCTTCGGCCTCGTCGAGGAGGGCTCCCATCCGTCCCGACTCGCCGAGCGGGTTGAGCGCGTTCCGCAGGTCGAAGCGGAGGTCGAGGGACTCGGCGATTGCGTCGGGATGCTCCGGCAGCCGCCGGAGCGCCTCGAGCGCCTGCTCGAAGCAGGTGGCCGCCTCGCGGTTGGCCGAGCGCAGGAAGAGCTTGGCGCCGGCCTGCCGCAGGTAGCGCACCGCCTTGTCCCATACCTCGCCCTGCCGCGCGTGGTGCGCCAGCCGCTCCACGTGCTCGACGAGGCGATCGGCGTGCACGCGCTCGATGGCGGTTGCCACTGCGGCGTGAAGATCGCGCCGGCGCTCCCCCAGCAGGCCCGCGTAGGCCACGTCGTGGGTCAGCGCGTGCTTGAAGGTGAATTCCAGCTCCGGGAAGAGCTGCGTCTCGTAGAGGAACTCGGCCTCCTGCAAGTGCTCGAGCCCACCCCGCAGGGCCTCTTCCGGCTGCTCAGCGATCGCCGCGAGCAGCGCGTAGGGCACGTCCTTGCCGATCGCCGACGCCGCCTGGAGGAGCCGCTTCTCCTCCGGCGGAAGCCGGTCGATCCGCGCCGCCAGGATCGTCTGCACCGTCGCCGGCACCTGTAGCGCCTCGATCGGCCGCGTCAGCCGGTACGCCCCCCGCTCCCCCGCCAGCGCTCCCGTCTCCACCAGCGTCCGCACCGTCTCCTCCAGGAAGAACGGGTTACCCCGCTTCACGAGCATCTGCGTCAGCGGGGCCACCCCGGGGTCCGGGCCGAGGAGCGCCGCCAGCAACTCCGCCGCGCTCTCGGCGGGCAGGGTGTCGAGCCGGAGCTGGGAGTACGTCGTTTTGCTCCCCCAGCGGTGCTCGTACTCGGGGCGGTAGTTCACCAGGAGCAGGAGGCGGGCGGACCCGAGGCCCTCCACGAGGCTGTCGAGCAGGGCCTGGGTCTCGCCGTCGACCCAGTGCAGGTCCTCGAAGACCACGAGCAGCGGTTGCACCTGGCTCTCGCGCAGCAGCAGGCGCTTGACCGCGTCGAGCGTGCGCTGGCGGCGCTCGGGCGGGTCGAGGTTCTGCCAGGCCGGGTCCTCGACAGGCACGTCGAGCAGCGCCAGCAGCGGAGGTAGCAGGGGCTCGAGCGCGCGGTCCAGCCCCAGCACCCGGCCCAGCACCTTGGCGCGCATCTCCCGGTGGTCGTCCCGGTCACCGATCTTGAAGTAGCCCTTGAGCAGGTCGATCACGGGCAGGTAGCTGGTGGCCTTGCCGTAGGAGACCGACGAGGCCCCCAGGATCAGCCAGTCCTGCACCCGATGGGAGTGGGTGAATTCGTAGGTGAGCCGCGACTTGCCCACCCCGGCCTCGCCGACGATGGCGACCACCTGTCCCCGGCCCGCGCCGGCTTGGCCGAGGACCCGGCGCAGGTGCTCGACCTCGGCGTCGCGGCCCACGAAGCGCGTGAGGCCGCGGAGCGCCGCGGCCTGCAGGCGCGTCCGCGCCGTCCCTGCGCCGGTCAACTCGAAGAGCTCGATCGGATCCGGGAGGCCCTTCACGGGGATGGGCCCGAGCGACCGCACCTCGACGTAGCCCTCGGCGAGCCGCACGGTCTCCGCGGTCAGCCGCACGGTCCCGGGCGGCGCGAGCTGTTCCATCCGGGCCGCGAGGTGGGTGGCCTGGCCCACGGCGGTGTAATCCATGCGGAGATCGCTGCCGACCGAGCGGACGACGACCTCCCCCGAGTTGAGGCCGACCCGGATCTGCACCTCCACCCCGTGCGACCGGCGCGTGTCGTCGGCGTAGCGCTTGAGCGACTCCTGCATCCGGAGCGCGGCGTAGCACGCCCGCACCGCATGGTCCTCGTGAGCCAGCGGCGCGCCGAACAGCGCCATGATCCCGTCGCCCAGCACCTGGTTCACCGTGCCCTCGTAGCGGTGCACGGCCTCCATCATGCGCTCGAGGACGGGATCGAGGACTTTGCGCGCCTCCTCGGGGTCGCGGTCGGCGAGCAGCTCCATCGAGCCCTTGAGGTCGGCGAAGAGGACTGTCACCTGCTTCCGCTCGCCCTCGAGGGCGGCCTTGGAGCTGAGGATCTTCTCGGCCAGGTGGCGCGGAGTGTAGGTGTCCAGGGCGGGAGTGGTCAGCCCCGAGCTCCCGGCGAGGCGGGCTCCGCACTCGCCGCAGAACTTCTGGGTCGGGGCGTTCGCGACGCCGCAGGCTGGGCAGACTGCGGCGAGGCGGGCTCCGCACTGCCCGCAGAACTTCAGGGCGCCCAGGTTGTCGTGCTGGCACCGAGGGCACTTCACGGGCTTCCTCCGTCGCGCCGGGCCGATGAAGATCGAACTGGTGCCGAGAGACTACCGGCACCAGGCCTGTAGAACAAGAACGGTTCCGGTCGAACCGCCACAGGCCCGAAGGCGCCCGGCATGCGCTTGATTTCGTGCGTACTCTCGGGCGCGCACCGGATTTTTCAGCCGGTGCCCAGGCGACCGATCGCAAGAGTCGAGAAGCGCGGGCCAGATCGAAGCGGATGGTGACACTGCTGGTGACACTGGACCTTCGATGGACCTGAGGTGGTACACTCCTACCGCTGATTTCTAGCAGCACGGAAGCGTTTGCGGCGCCGGTGCACGCCCCGGACTTCAAAGGCTGCCGAACGACGAGCAGCTCGGCGAAGCGATTCATGTGACAGCGTGTACCCCTGCCTCCCCGGTTCTGTCGACACGCCTTTGCCGTTTCCAGCCGGACGCCGCAGGTCGGCGTCTCGAGTGGCACCGAGCGGCACCAGGTTGCTGCTTCTCCGGTCAATCTGGTATCTTCTTTGTAGATACCACTCTCCTGGGGGCGAGGACCATGCGAGTTCCAGTTCAGAAGTGGGGCAACAGTCTCGCTTTGCGGATCCCGAAGCCCTTCGCCGAGGATGTCGGCGTAACCGAAGGCACGGTCGTCGACGTGTCCATCTCGAAGGGTCGGTTGATCGCGGCGCCAATCGCGCCACGACGGGCTCGTCTTGAGGATCTCCTCCGACGGGTTACGAAGCGGAACCTCCACGGCGAGGTGGAGACCGGATCCACGGTCGGCCGTGAGGCGTGGTAGTGCCACGCCGTTACGTGCCGCGACGTGGCGACATTGTCTGGCTCTCATTCACCCCGCAGGCTGGCCACGAGCAGGCGGGCCGCCGACCCGCGCTCGTGCTGTCCCCCTCTGCATACAGCGGCAAGGTTGGCCTGGCCCTGATCTGCCCCATTACGAGCCGAGTCAAGGGGTATCCGTTCGAGGTCGGACTTCCCAAGAGTCTGGCGGTGACCGGTGTGGTCTTGGCCGACCAGATCAAGAGCTTGGATTGGCGAGCCCGGCAGGTAGAATTCGCTGATCGTCTGCCCGATCCTGAGCTCGGCGAAGTTATGGGTATGGTCATGGCGCTCCTCGGTGAAGGAGGCCCCTGACCAAATCGAGATTGCCCCGCGTGCGAGCCCCGTGACCGGCATTCCCCGCCGTCACTGGCGACCTGCGGCACTCCCGGAAATCGGAGACCCTCGACTGACGAGAGGACGCATGACCAAGGTGCATAGCAATGCCCGCACATGTCCTGATTGCCGGCTCTGATCGCTAGTCGCGTTACTGAGGCGGGGCAGAGGCCTACCACGATGGCTCTCGAGTTCAGGGTGACCGAATGCACGGTACACAAGTGGGTGAAGCGGTTTCGTGCTGAGGGGGTAGCCGGCCTGACGGACCCAGCCCGTGAGGAGGGCTCCTGCATGGACCCGACCCGGTTTCCCCACGCCCCGCATCCCCTCGCGCCTGACTCGCAGACTGCTTGCGAGAGGACCCGTTGATAGACCGGCGCACGTTCCTCGCTGGCACGGGTGCGGTGCTCCTCGCCGCGCCGCTCGCCGCCGACGCGCAGCAGGCGGGAAAGGTGCCTCGGATAGGTTTTCTTAGCTTGACGTCGCCTTCCGATAGGCCGCCCCTGCTCGACGCGTTCCGGCAAGGGCTGCGCGAGCTCGGGTGGATTGAGGGCCAGAATTTTCTCATCGACTATCGATATGCGGAGGGTCGGGTCGACCGGCTGCCCGACTTGGCGGCCGAGCTGGTCCGGCTCAAGGTGGACCTCATCGTATCGTGGGGGACGCAAGGAGTGACGGCAGCCAAGAACGCCACCGAGACGATCCCCATCGTCATGATTGCCGTTCGCGATCCTGTTGGCACCGGGCTCATCGCGAGCCTCGCGCGCCCGGGCGGGAACGTCACAGGGGTGTCCGGCGGCGCCGGCCTGGAAATGTTCGCCAAACAACTGGAGCTGCTCAAGGAGACCGTCCCCAAGATCCGCCGTGTGGCCATCCTCTCGAACCCGGCCAATGCGTACCACCAGCTCGCGATAAGAGAAGTGAACGTCGCGGCCCGGTCGTTGGGAGTGCAGCTTCAACTCCTGGAAGCTCGAGGTCCGAACGAGTTCGACGGCGCATTCGCGGCAATGGCCAAAGAGCGCGTGGGAGCCCTCCTCGTATTGTCAGATGCGATGCTCAACTCCCACCGAACACGGCTCGCAGACCTCGCAGCCAGGAACCGCCTGCCGGCAGCATACGGCGTCAGGGAGAGTGTGGAGGCCGGGGGTCTCATGTCCTACGGGCCGAGCTTTCTCGATCTCTTCCGGCGCAGCGTCGCGTACGTGGACAAGATCCTGAAGGGCGCAAAGCCCGCCGACCTGCCCGTCGCGCAGCCGACAAAGTTCGAGCTGGTCATCAATCTCAAGACCGCCAAGGCTCTCGGCCTGACGATTCCGCAGTCGCTGTTACAGCGCGCCGACGAGGTGATCCAGTAACGGCCCAATGGCGCGCGTCCGTGGCCGGGCAGCAAGAGATCCGCGCTGCAGGCTGGCTCGCGCGCTGCGAGTGGACGGTCGTAAGGAACGCCCAGACTCGGGAGCGCCGACCATCGTCATTCAGCCGCTCGGCGAGAGCGTCGGCCTCGCGTGTACGCTGGGACATCTCCCGGCCCTCGCCGAGCACGTTTAGCACCTGCCGCAGCTCGAGGCGGACATCGAAGGCCTGTTCGAGAGCAGCCGGGTGTTCTGGCAGGGCTTCGAGCGTCGAGAGTGCTTGACTCGAACCAGGCCGGGCCTCCACGTTCGCCGACCGCGCGGCTGCCTTCCTGCCGGCCTGGCGGAGATAGGTAACGGCCTTCTCCCGGAGGTCAGCGCGTAGAGCGTGGTAGGCAACCTCGGATGTGCTTCGCATCCTCCCGCTTTCATGGGCCTGCAGGAGGGCGCCCGGATTTTTCATCCGGTGCCCGGCGATCGCTCGCAAGGCCGCGGGAAACATGATGCGCACGACACGACACGAATGGTTACAATCTTGGTGACACTCGGGCGGCATGGGTCGCGTGGTGGTACACTCCCACCGCCGATTTGTCGCATAGTTAGCGGAACGGAAGCGTCTAGGATCCCGGTGGGCCTCCCGGACTTCAAAACCTGCTGAACGACTCGAGGTTCGTCGAAGCGATTCGTGGGCTTCCTCGCTCGGGGTCGTGTCTCGGTGTGTGCGCCAAGTGCCCGCCAATTGCATTCCGTTGCGGGGCGTTGGTTACACTTTGGTGACACCGCCTCCGGCTCTCTGTACTTGAGAAAGATAGCCCGCCAGCCTGCTCCAGCGCATCGGGCTCCCGATCGCCGCCCAGCATCCGGCGGCACGCTGCGCGGTGGCGAACATCAAGGACCACTTTCCGCTGAGTCGGCTGCTCATCGTCGTAAGTACCAACAACCGTACTTACTCGGTGGGCGCCGCATCATGGCCGACTCGTCTCTTCGCTGTCGCCAGGGAAGGTGGGCCGACGTACAACCGTAGCGATGGGCTGGTCAAACAGGCTTTCGCGCAAATCCGCGGGCCCTGGTGCCTCTGTGTACAAGTGCCGCGGCGGGTAGGTCACCAGCCGAGAAGCCTACGGAATCGCCACACGATTCTTCTTCGGCTTGCCGCGCTTCAACCACACACTGCGGGCAGCCTAAGCGTCTCGTGTCTGCACGCGCTCGACATGCAATCCCGGGGTCAATCTTGACGAGACCCAACAGGGCACGATACGCGTCCTTGACCCCCTGACGGCATCGGACTAAGCTCGGCCCACCTTTCTGATGTTCAGTGGTACCGAGCTTGGGAGGGCCCGGTATGAAGTGTCCCCGGTGCCAGCAGGACAACCCGACCCACGCCAATGGGTGCGCCATGCAATTCGATCCTGCGGTCAAATTAATCGGCCAAGCCTCGGTATTTCTCGACGTCCTTCGCCAGATCGCCGGCATTGCGAGCATCAATGCTCCGGTGCTGATTGAAGGAGAAACGGGCACGGGCAAGGAATTGGTAGCACGTGCCATGCACTACTCTGGGCCTCGACGCGCCATGCCATTCATTCCCGCCAACTGCGGAGCGTTGCCCGAGGCTCTGATTGAGAACGAATTCTTTGGCCATGCCCGCGGCGCCTACACGGACGCGCGAGAGCCGCAGCCAGGGCTCATCGCGCAGGCCCAAGGCGGCACGCTTTTTCTCGACGAAGTCGACGCGCTGCCGTTGCGGGGACAAGTGGCGCTGCTACGGTTCATGCAAGACCTGCGCTACCGGCCCCTGGGCGCGAGTGGTGATCGGCAGGCGGATGTTCGCGTTATCGCCGCCACCAATGTGAATCTCGGTGAACTGGTGGCGCAGCGTCGGTTCCGTCCCGATCTCCTCTACCGGTTGAATATTTTCTCACTGACACTGCCTCCCCTGCGCGAACGTCCGGGCGACGTGGGGCTGCTGGCAAGACACTTCGTGCGCCTCTATGGCAATCAGTACAAGATCGCGGATCTGCGTATTACAAGCGCCGATCTCGAATGGATAGAGAGTTATTCCTGGCCCGGCAACGTGCGCGAGTTGGAAAGTCTCGTGCACCGAGCGGTGGTGCGGAGTCAGGGCAAGACTGCGATCGAACTCGGATCCGTCCATGCCGTAGCGCCGCGAGAACACAAGCCGGCCCTAACTTCGGACGCGGATCCGTCTATGTCGGAACTGGGGTTTCGGGCTGCCAAGGCGACGGCCATTCAGGCGTTCGAACGATCCTTCATCGTGCGAGTACTGCATAAGTCCCGCGGGAATGTCTCCGCCGCGGCGCGTTTGAGCGATAAAGAGCGCCGCGCCTTTGGCAAGCTCATGAAGAAGCACGGTCTCACCAAAAGCCAGTTCGTCGATCCGCGCTAGCCACCCCGCCTCTTCCTGATCTTCTGGACTCCCAGCCCCTTCCTCTGGAATGGGTCACTTCTGACCCGCGTGGGTCGGACGGCCCCTGGGGTGACAATCACCCGCCTCACCGGCCTGGCGTCTCAACCTCCAGCCGTTTCAGCCTCTTGCGGCCACGTTGAGTCGCGGCATGGCTCTTGCCGGCTCTCTCTGTTCGGCGACATGGCTCCCCCCATTTAGGACTGAGCATGGATGCAGAGAGGACAGACCTTGCTGTGCTGGCAGCGGCGATCCGTGGCTATCTGAGCGGCCACCCCAACGCGGCCGACACCCTGGAAGGCGTCGCACGATGGTGGTTGAGGGGACGCTCCGGCAACGCGCTGCTGACCGACGTCGAGCGTGCCATGGAGCAGCTCGTGACGACGGGGGACGTACTTCGTCACACGTTGTCCGATGGCACCGTGATCTATGAACGCAACAAGCACGTGGATCCACGACGAGCATGAGGCAGTCGATGTGCGCCATGCGCGAAACCCCGACGTACCCGACTAGGAGATCCAGCGATGCCTCTCTCCCTCTCGTACCCCGGCGTGTACATCGAGGAAGTGCCCAGCGGGGTGCGCACCATCACCGGCGTGGCCACCTCGATCACCGCCTTCGTCGGGCGCGCGCTGCGCGGGCCGGTGGATACCGACGAGAAGAGCCCCGTGCGCATATTCAGCTATGCCGACTACGAGCGCGTCTTCGGGGGGCTGTGGGCGGACAGTCCGATGTCGTTCGCCGTCTATCACTTCTTTCTCAATGGCGGGTCCGACGCGTTGATCGTTCGGGTGCATAAGGGCGCGCTCACCGCCCAGACACCGGCCGCACCGGCGGCTGCGCAGTTCAGGGCGGCCAATCCTGGTGCCTGGGGCGCCCGTCTCCGGCTGCGCGTGGACCACAAGGTCGATGCCGCCATCGTGAGCACGAATCCCCCCGACACCATGTTCAATCTCCGGGTGAAGGACCTGGGCACCGGCGTCACCGAGACCTTCCTGAACGTCTCCATCACGCTCGGCCACCCGCGCTTCGTTTCCGAGGTGCTGCTGCAATCCAGCCGGTTGCTGCGCGGGGCCCCCGCGACGCTGACCGCCCGACCCGCGATCAGCGGTCCCCCGGCGGCTACAGCTACCGACCCCTTCGACGACCCGAGCGCCACGGCGCTGACAGTGGGAACCGACGCGGACGGCACCGCGATTGATGCCGCGGTCGTCAGCGGCCCCAACTTGCGCAGCAACAAGCAAGGCCTGTTTGCGCTGGAAAGGGCCGACCTCTTCAACCTGCTCAACGTGCCACCGTTCTCACCCACCGCCGACGTGGACAAGACCACCTGGGATGTGGCTGTCGCCTACGCGAAGGACCGCCGGGCCATGGTACTCGTGGACCCGCCGTTCCACACTGCCGGCTGGGATGAGACCTCTGACGTGACGGCCGACGATGCCATCACCGCCGTGGCGGCGCGCAGCGAAAACGCCGCGCTCTTCTTCCCGCGGATCCGGGTCCCTAACCCCCTGAGTGAGAACCGTCCCGAACCGTTCGCGCCATGCGGTGCGGTCGCGGGCGTGATCGCCCGCACCGACGCGGCGCGCGGGGTGTGGAAGTCGCCGGCGGGGATAGACGCCATCCTCAGCGGCGTGCTCGGCCTGGAAGTGACGCTCACCGACCTCGAGAACGGCGCCATCAATCCGGAGGGCGTGAACTGCCTGCGCAACTTCCCGAACACCGGGCCGGTTGTCTGGGGCTCGCGCACGCTCAAGGGCTCCGACAGCCTGGCCAATGAATGGAAGTATCTCGCGGTGCGCCGCATGGCGCTGTTTCTGGAAGAGACCCTCTACCGTGCCACGCAGTGGGTGGTGTTCGAGCCCAACGACGAGCCGCTGTGGGCGCAGATCCGGCTGAACATCGGCGCGTTCATGCAGAACCTGTTCCGCCAGGGCGCGTTCCAGGGCACGTCGCCGCGCGAGGCCTACTTCGTCAAGTGCGACAAGGAGACCACCACGCAGGCCGACATCAACCTCGGCATCGTCAACATCCTGGTGGGTTTCGCCCCGCTGAAGCCCGCCGAGTTCGTCGTCATCAAGCTGCAGCAGATCGCCGGCGACATCCCGGCCTGAGGCGGCGTTGCCGATTTCACGCACCCTTCAAGGAGAGCACGCATGGCACAGTTTTCCGTCAACGCTGAGCGCTTCGACCCGTACAAGGCCTTCAAGTTCCGCGTCAAGTGGGATGGGCGCTATGTCGCGGGTGTGTGCAAGGTGAGCCCGCTCAAGCGCTCCACCGATCTGGTGGAACACCGTGAAGGGGGCGACCCGTCCACGACGCGTAAATCGCCGGGCCGCACGAAGTTCGAGGCCATCACCCTGGAGCGTGGCGTGACACACGACACCGAGTTTGAAAAATGGGCGAACAAGGTCTGGAACTTCGGCTCGGGTCTCGGCGCGGAAGTCTCCCTCAAGGATTTCCGCAAGGACATCCTCATCGAGGTCTACAACGAATCGGGCCAGCTCGCGCTCGCGTACAAGGTCTTTCGCTGCTGGGTGTCCGAATACCAGGCGTTGCCGGACCTCGACGCGAATGCCAACGCCGCCGTCGCGATCCAGCAGATCAAGCTCGAGCATGAAGGCTGGGAACGCGATCTCGCCGTAGTCGAGCCTCCCGAGCTGAGCCTTGCCTAGCCAGCCCCATGTCCCAGCACCGCTCAATGTGCCGGACACCCTGGCAATCTGGGAACAGGGCCGCGCGCGCCACGCGATCGACCGGGCATTGTTGCTCTTCGCCGCCGCATGTCCGGAGCTGCCGGCGGAGCGACTCGCGGACCTGCCACTGGGGCAGCGCAACGCGGCGCTGCTCAGGCTGCGCCGTTCCACGTTCGGTCCCGAGATCCCGGCCTACGTCGATTGCCCCGCCTGCGGCGAGCGCATGGCACTCGCGCTGCGCACGGACACGTTTCTTCCACCCCACGGGCAGACGGTCGCCGGCGGCGAGTTCGAAACCGATGGGTTCCGCTTTCGCTCCCCGACGAGCCGGGACCTGTCCGCAGTGCTCCGTCACGCGAATGAGGAGTCGGCCGCGACGCATCTTATCGAGCGCTGCTGCGTCGCTCGGCCCGATACCGCCTCGCCCTCCTCTCTCCACAGCTTGCTAGAGAAGATCGAGGCGGGTCTCGAATCACTTGATCCGGGCGCTGACATCAAGCTGTCTCTCAGGTGCGAGGGCTGCGAGCACGCATGGGCGGTGCCGTTCGACATCGCCGCCGTGCTCTGGGACGAGGTGGATGCCCGCGCCCGTGCACTGCTTGCGGCGGTGCATACGCTGGCGCGCGCCTACGGCTGGAGCGAACGCGAAGTGCTCGCGCTCGGCGAGCAGCGTCGCTCGGCGTACCTGGACATGGTGATGGCGTGAGTGGTTTCGTGCGCAGCCTTTCGGCGCAGGCGCTCGGGCTGGGCATGTCCGTGAAGTCCTCGGCCCGGCTCCCTTATGCTGTCGTGCCCATGGTATTCGAGCAGCCGACCGTCGATGGGCCCACCGCGCCCTCTGCCTGGGCTCGGGCAGCCGACTCGCCTGCGCCTGGCGCAGCGGGACAACTCCACGCGGTGTCTTCCGCACCGCTTCGACGCCGAGAACATGGGGCTGGCGACGAGCTGCGCCCTACGCACGCAATGCGCGCCCCTACGGATCAGGATCCGCAAGCGATGTCGATGACTCAGCCCGCAGGGCTCGGGCGGGCAGAGCTTGTCGAGCCGGCTCGTGTGCCAGCACTTTCTCCGCTGGTTCCGCCGGCAACCCGCTCCGCCCTGTCGCCCGCGTTCGCGTCCGCGTTGCTCGCTGGCTCCCCGCGAACAGCGACTGCGGATTGGCATACCGCCCCCAGCGATGCCACCGAGGTGCACGTTAGCATCGGGCGGATCGAAGTAGCCGCGGTTCATGAAGCTGTGCCGCGCGCGCGGCCCGCCGTGCCTGCCAAGAAGTCGATGCTGCTCAACGAGTACCTCGCCCAGCGCCAGCGGAGGCGTCCATGAGCAGCGCCCTTGCCCTGGCCGGGGTCACTGCCGTGCTGCGCGATCTGCTCAACGACGGTCTCGTCAATCAGAACGTCAGCGGCGTCGTCGGCAGCACAGTGACCGTCACCGCCTTGCCGCCGGATCGGGTGGCGGCCAGCGACGGAACTGAAGCCACCCAGCTCAATCTCTTCCTGCGGCAGGTCACCCCCAATGCCGGCTGGCGCAACGAGGGCCTGCCCTCGCGTGACGGCTCTGGCCGCAATCGCCTGAGCAATCCACCGCTTGCGCTGAACCTGCACTACCTGATCTCTGCCTATGGCGCGGCCGATCTGCATGCGGAGATCCTGCTCGGATACGCCATGCAGTTGCTGCATGAAAACCCGGTAATCACTCGCGAGGCCATTCGTATCGCGCTGCAGCCACCGCCTGATGGTGCAGCCACACTCCCACCCGCGCTCCGTGCCCTCGCCGAATCAGGCCTGCAAGACCAGGTCGAACAGCTTCGGATCACGCCGGAATACCTCAACTCGGAAGACATGTCCAAGTTCTGGACGGCCGCGCAAGCCCGCTACAGGCCCAGTTCGGCCTATGAAGTGTCGGTCGTGCTGATCCAGGCCACCGACTTGACCCGCACGTCCCTTCCGGTGCTTTCGCGTCAGGGTGTCGTGCGGCCAGACCTGCTGCCGGCGGTGCCCACCATCGATGCGGTCGTCCCGGACGCGCTCCAACCCGTGGCGCAGCTCGGCACGACGATCGACCTCAAAGGCCATCATCTCGATGGGACAGGGCGCGAGGTCATCCTTACCAATGACCGCCTCGAGATCGAGGACAGCCTGCCTGCATTGCCCGGCGGCGGCGAGACGTTGATGCGATTCTCCATCCCCATCGCGCGGGCCGCTGACTTTCCGGTAGGCGTCTACCGGGTCGGGGCACGTGTGCTCCGGCCGGGTGAGAGCACGGCGCGAGAGACCAACCGCTTCGCGTTGACTCTCGCGCCGCAGATCAGCGGGCTGCCCATGACCGTCACGCGCGACGCCGGTGGCACGGCGAGCTTCACGATCGGCTTTTCTCCCGCCCTGCGCGCTGGACAGACCGCAAGCCTGGTGCTCGGCCAGCAGGAGATCGCGCCCCAGCCATTCGTGCCACCAGTCACGTCGCTCAACTTCGTCATCCCCAATGCACCGGTGGCCAACCACCTTGCCCGGCTGCGCATTGACGGCATTGACAGCCCGATCATCAATCGGGCCGCCAGGCCGCCCACGTTCCTCGATCAGAGGATCACCATCCTATGAATGCGGTGCTGACTCTCGATTGGATCGAGGCCAACCAGAGCTATCTGGTGGCCGAGTTTGCGCGCTTGAAGGCACAGCTTACCGGCGGGGACGCACAAGCCGCGAGCGAGAGCGTGCACGAGGCGCACGCCGTGCTGCCCGAGCCTGCGGCCATCGATCAGCTTACCGAGACCTTCGGCCTGAGCGCCTTCGAGCGCGACCTGCTGCTGTTATGCGCGGGTGTGGAAATGGACGCCGGCCTCGCCGCGTGCTGCGCTGCGGCTGCCGGCACGCCGGGCCGGCCATACCCCACGTTTGGACTCGCACTCGCGACTCTCGCGCAGCCGCACTGGAGCGCAGTCACGCCGGTGCGCCCGCTGCGACTGTGGCGGCTGCTCGAGCTCAAGGACGACCAGCCCCTGGCCAGCAGCCGCCTCTGCATCGACGAACGCGTGCTGCATTACCTGGCCGGAGTGGGGTACCTCGACACGCGCCTGCGCCCCTTGCTGCGTGCCCATGCCCTGCCGGTGGCGATGGCCGAGACCCATGCGCGCGTCGTCGAAGCCGCAGCTCACGCGCTGGAACAGCGCGACGGCAGGATGCCGGTGGTGCAACTGCTGGGCGACGATGATGCCGGCCAAAGAGATGTGGCCGGCGCGATCGCCCGCCGCCTCGGCCTGCAACTGCATCTCCTGCTCGCTGCGGACATCCCCAGCGGACTGCACGAGCTCGATGCCCTGGCCGTGCTCTGGCATCGCGATGCCGCGTTGCTGGGCAGCGCGCTTCTCATCGAATGCGACGACGGTGCGGGCAGTGCGGCGCGGCTTGCGCAACGCCAGGGGGGTCTGATGTTCATCGGCGGGCGCGAGCCCGTGCCCGTCCAGCGTGCTGCCTTGCATTTCGTGGTCAACAAGCCGGGCGCCGCGGATCAGCGGCGCCTGTGGGCCCAGGCCCTGGGCGTCGAAGGTGGCCGCCTGAATGGCGCGCTCGACGGTGTAGCCACCCAGTTCCGGCTCAGCGCGGAAACCATCGTGCGCACGGGCGAGGCGCTGCGCCCGACACTTGCCGCCTCGCCGGCGCCGGACGCGGCGCTGTGGCAGGCTTGCCGCGCATCGGTGCGTAGCCGGCTCGATGACCTGGCACAACGCGTGGAGCCCGCCGCCCGGTGGGACGATCTGGTGCTGCCCGAGCCGCAAAAGAAGACATTGCAGCAGATCGCCGCGCACGTGAAGCACCGCTTCGAGGTGTACGACGGCTGGGGCTTCGCCGGCAAGGGCGCACGCGGCCTCGGCATCAGCGCTCTCTTCGCAGGCGAAAGCGGCACCGGGAAGACCATGGCCGCCGAAGTGCTGGCGAACGAGCTGCACCTGGATCTTTACCGCATCGACCTGGCCTCGGCAGTCAGCAAATACATCGGAGAGACCGAGAAGAACCTCAGGCGCGTGTTCGATGCGGCCGAAGACAGCGGCGCCATCCTGCTCTTCGACGAAGCCGATGCGCTCTTCGGCAAGCGCAGCGAAGTCAAGGACAGCCACGACCGCTACGCCAATATCGAAGTGAGCTATCTGCTGCAGCGCATGGAGGCGTATCGGGGGCTCGCGATCCTCACCACCAATCTCAAGAACGCGCTGGATACGGCGTTCCTGCGGCGGCTGCGCTTCGTCGTGCAGTTCCCGTTTCCGGACGTGCAGCAACGCGAGCAGATCTGGCGCGGCATCTTTCCGGCTGCGACACCACTGAACGGTATCGACCACGCCAAGCTCGCTCGCCTCAATGTGGCTGGCGGCAGCATCCGCAACATCGCCTTGAATGCTGCCTTCCTCGCCGCCGAAGGAGGCAGCCCGGTCGTCATGCCCCACCTGCTGCAAGCGGCACGCAGCGAAGTGGCCAAGCGCGAGCGCTCGCCCTCCGAGGCGGAGACGAGGGGATGGGTGTGAAGCGCGTCACCGTGCATATCGACCGGCTGGTTCTCACAGGCTTCCGCAATGCGGATTCCCAGGCCATCGGCGAGGGAATGCGAGAGGAGCTCGCCCGCTTGCTGGCCGATCCGGCGGCAGGCGAACGGCTGGCATCGCTGGGCCATGTTTCGAGAATGCGCGTGGGGAAGGTCACGCTCGCGCAGGATGCAAAACCCCAACGGCTCGGAATCTCTGCGGGTCGTGCAATCGCCAAAGGAATCTCGCGATGAGCGGAACGGCTCCCTTGCAAACCGCCGCGGGTAGACCGCTGCAAACCGCGGGTGCGAATCTGGTATTGCAACGCAAGTGCGCGTGCGGTGCGGGAGCTTCCAGTCTCACCGGCGAATGCGCAGAGTGCAGCACGAAGAAGCTGGTGGGACTGCAAACGAAACTTCGGATCAGCGAGCCGGGCGACGTGTACGAGCAGGAGGCCGATCGCGTCGCTGAGCAGGTGCTGGCAAAGCCCGCGCATCCAAACGTTAGCATCGCGCCACCGCGCATCCAGCGCTTTTCGGGGCCATCGAGCGGGCAGAAGGGTGCGGCGCCTGCCAGCGTAGACCACGTCCTCGCCAGCCCCGGCAGGCCGCTGGAGCCGGCGCTGCGGCACGATATGGAGCAGCGCTTCGGCCACGACTTTTCGCGGGTGCGGGTGTATTCCGGTGCGGCTGCCGAGCAATCGGCGCGGGCGGTGAACGCCCATGCCTACACGGTGGGCCGCTCGATCGTGTTTGGCCCTGGCGAGTACGCTCCGCTCACGGAGAAGGGACGACGTCTGCTGGCCCATGAACTCACTCACGTGGCCCAGCAGGGCAGCCAACACAACTCGCCAACGCTCAGACGCGACGCCCGGGTCCCCCTGCCGGGCTGGGGCGATGAGCTGATCGGCGACGATGACAGTGACGTGGTCTTCCAGCCCCTAGCAGTCCTCGAGCCCGAGCCCGGAGCCAAGCCAGCCCGCTACTGGTATCAGCGCTTCAGCGGCCTGCCCGCCGCCGACGGCTACAGAGGCAAGGTCATGATCCGGGCCGGGACCAAGGGTGTTGTCACACTCAAGGTAAAGGCTCACTTCGAGTTGGACCAGTTGTGGAACGACGAGATCGATCAGCAATTTCAGTGCTCGTGGGACGTGGTGGCCGACAAGTACGGCAAGCTCACGATCAGCGACGCGAGCCGGCAGATCAATCCACCAAGCGACAACGAAGCGGAGTTCTCGCTGCAGTCGCTGGAAGCAAGACAGAACGCCGAGGCGGGCTATGTACAGATGGAGCCTGTGTTCGTGAGCTATCAGTCGACCGATGTACCCAACATCAGCGTGGGCGGCCAAGTTGGCAACGACAAGCGGTCGGTCGGCGGCCAGGTAACCCTCGGCAACGAGCGGACATATCCCCCGGGCTCACTCGTACGAAGCTTCAGAGTCGACATCGTGGTCGTCGGAATTGCGCCGCCTCCCGAGCCCCAGGTGCTCATTGAGTCGGTGTCCATGCGCCGGCACGCCACTCACAAGGTGTACTTCCGCTCCCCGGGAGAGTTCAAGGTTCGCCGCCGAGATGAGAACGACCTGGTCGTCTGGTACACGAGCCTAAATGAAGAGACTAGGCGCCTTATCCGCGAAGAGGGGGAGAACCTCAAGCTAGACGGCTTCGCAAGCTCTACGGACGAGGGCCCGAATAACCGCGTGCTTGCCGAGAAGCGAGTTCACGCGGTGGAAGCCATTCTGCGCGGCCAGGGCGCCAAGGAGTTCGACAGTGCCTGGCCCGGAGAGTACGAGCCGGGCGTAGGCGAACCCTCGGACGAGATCGAGGACAAGGAGAGGCGCAAGGTAGTCATCAAGGTTCTCGAGGCGCCCGTGACCGTGACGCCGCTACCCGATGCTCCCTAGCTCTGCTCAGGCGTCGACGCGCGAGCCGTGGAAGCGGTAATGGGGGACAGACCTGGATGGACCCTAGTTGGAACACTGAGGGCAGAGTCGGGGTTAGAGTCGAAGTCTTTCAGTTCAGACTGTGTGTGAAGGATTGAGTTGATGAGCATCCAAGTGAACACTCAGATAACACTGCACCGCGCGCCGGAGAGTTCGGCCGAAGGCGCCATACCGTGAGCCTGACCGCATCCCCCAAGCTCATCAAAGGCGGTCTCGTCGTCCTCGACGTCGCCAGCGGCGCCGTCAAGCGAACCATTGCATTGCAATACAACCCAGACACGCTCACGCGCAGCTACCAGGTGCAGGGCGTGGGCGGAGAAGGAGGGGGCGAGCGCGCGCAGCCGTTCCGCATGAAGGGTCCGGCCCTCGAATCGATCAAGCTCGAAGCCGAGATCGACGCCACCGATTCTCTAGAGCATCCGGACCAGAATGCGAACGCGGTGCAGTACGGCATCGCGCCGCAGCTCGCCGCGCTGGAAAGTCTCGTGAACCCGACGACCGCCGAATTGCAGGCGCTGAACGCGCAGGCGCAGTCGGGCACGCTTGAAATCCTGCCGCCCGAGGCGCCGCTGGTGCTCTTCATCTGGAGCGCGAGCCGCGTGGTGCCGGTGCGCATCACCGAGTTCTCGATCACCGAGGAAGCCTTCGACGCGGCGCTCAACCCGATACGCGCCAAGGTGAGCCTGGGCCTGCGCGTGATGACCACCGACGACCTGGGCTTCGACGACCGCGGCGCCAGCATCTTCATCAACCACCTGCGCACGCGTGAAGCGCTGGCAAGCAAGACCGGAGCGGCGTCGCTCCAGTCGCTCGGTTTGAGCAGCTTGCCTCAGTGAACGGCGGAGAAAACACATGGCCGACCCCGTCCAACTCCTGATCGACGCGGGTGCGATCCCGAGCACGCCGTTCGTGCCGCAAAGCCGCTACAGCGGCGTATCGCTCGCGCTGCTGCAGCTGCGCCCCGGCGAGACGGGTGTGGTGTACGTGCGCCGGCGTTTCATCCCCGCGCCGGGTACGCTCGCCATCGCGGCGCGGCATGTGGTCGCGGCATTGGATCGGCCCGACTTGCTCGGAGCGAAATACCTCGGCGATGCGTTGCTGTACTGGCGTATTGCGGATGCCAACACGGTGGTCGATCCCCACGAGCTCACTGACGCGCTTGGGCGGCGTCTCGACATCCCACTGGCGCCGGGCATGTGAGGACACCATGAGCACGCAGGGGGGCATCAAACTGTCGCTGTTCATCGGCTCGGTGCCGGTGGCCGCGTCCCGGGAGATGGTGGAGGCGCTGGCCTCGGTGAAGGTCGAGGCTGGCTCAGGCGAAACACAGTCAGGTTTCGAATTGACCTTCGAGCTGCCTGTGCGCTCGGCCTTGCGCACCATGTTCCTCCTCAGCGGCGGTGGCAGCCTGCCGTTGCTCCGCGTGGTGCTGGTGGTGCAGATCGGTGGCCGTGTCGAGCCGCTGATCGACGGCATGACGACTAACGTCGAGACGCAGCCCGGCGAGGGCGGGGTGAGCAGGCTGGTCGTCAAGGGCAAGGATCTCTCCGCGTTGATGGACATCATCGAGCTGATCGGCCTGCCCTACCCGGCGATGCCGCCGTCGGTGCGCGTGCAGCGGGTGCTCGCGAAGTACGTGGCTTTCGGCGTGGTTCCACGGGTAATTCCGAGCATCGTCGAAGACGTGCCGATTCCGACCGAGCGCATCGAGCAGCAGCGCGGTACCGACTACGGTTACCTGAGCCTCCTCGCGCAGGAATGCGGCTACGTGTTCTACGTGGAGCCGGGCCCGCTGCCCGGCACGTCCATCGCCTACTGGGGCCCCGAGATCCGGGTCGGCGAGCCACAGCCCGCGCTGTCGGTCAACATGGACGCGATGAGCAACGTCGAAGAGCTGAGCTTCAGCTTCGACAAGGAAAAGAAGGCGTTTCCCATCGTCTTCATCCAGAACCCGTTCACCAAGAGGCCCACCGGCATTCCGATTCCCGACATCACGCCGCTGAACCCTCCCCTCGGCCTGGTGCCCCCGCTGCCGGTGAAGACGGTACATCTCCACGACACCGGACGGATGTCGTTGCCATCCGCGCTCATGACCGGCATCGCCTACGCCGGCCAGCACAGCGATTCCGTGTTCGGCAGCGGGAGGCTCGACGCGGCGCGCTACGGGCGATTGCTGAAGTCACGCCAGCTCGTCGGCGTGCGCGGCGCGGGCCTGCCGTTCGACGGGCTGTACTATGTCAAGAGCGTTTCGCACGACATCAAGCGTGGGGAGTACAAGCAGAGCTTCACGCTGGCCCGCAACGGGCTGATGTCCACCTTGCCCACGGTGCCGGTATGAACAACGGCCCGTTCCTCGGCAAGTACCGCGCGACGGTGGACGACAACGTCGACCCATACGGGCTCGGCCGCATCCGGGCGATTGTTCCGGCGGTCACCGGCAAGGACGAGCCGTCGACATGGGCGCTTCCGTGCTTGCCCGCGGCCGGCGCGGGCATGGGGCTCTTCACGGTCCCCCAGAAAGGCGCGGGGGTGTGGATCGAATACGAGGGCGGCGATCTTCGCTACCCCATCTGGGTGGGTGGGTACTGGGCCACGGCCGAAGTACCTGATCTAGTGCCCAAGGAAGCGCCCCTGGCCGCAGCGTTCACGCTGCAGACCCCGAACGGGGACGGCATCGTCATCAGCGACGCGCCCGGCAGGGGGCGCATCCTCATCCAGAGCGCCACCGGCGCGAAGATCTCGATCGCCGACGACGGCATCACCATCGACAACGGGCAAGGCGCCGTCATCACGCTGAAGGGGAACGCGGTGGACGTGAACGACGGCGCGCTGACCATCCGCTAGCACGGAGAACCACACATGCCCGCCCAGATCCTCCATCGTGGCGCCACCGTCCTTTGCTCGCACCCGCCCGGCCGCGCGACCCCGGTCTCCACGTTCCCGCGGGTCAGGTTAGCCGGACAGGACGTGGTCACCCTGCCGAATCAGTACTCAATTGCCGGTTGCGCGCTCAGCGGGACCAACAGTCCGCCGTGCGCCACGGGGCAGTGGACGTCGGGTGCCAGAAGAGTGACAGCAGGAGGTGCGCCGGTCGCAATCTTCAGCGGTCAGTCAACCTGCGTTCCCCACGGCACCCCGATGTCCCCGACGAACGCGCAGACCCGCGTGCTCGCGACCTGACCGGAGAGACGATGCCCACGCTTGACCATCCCTACCACTTCGACGGCCGCGGCCGCAGCGCCACTACCGGCCAGGCCGATCACATCCGCGACCTGATCGAGCAGGTCCTGTTCACCTCGCCCGGCGAGCGCGTGATGCGCCCGGACTTCGGCGCTGGCCTGCTCGCGCTCGTCTTCGAGCCCAACAGCACCACGCTCGCGGCCACGACGCAGTTCCTGGTGCAAAGCGGCCTGCAGCGGCACCTGTCCAGCCTGATCGCGGTGAACGCGGTGACGGTCGACAGCGTCGACTCGGCGCTGCAGGTGACGGTGCGCTACACCGTGCTGGCGGACGGCACCGCACAGCAGGCCACGTTCGCCGTGCCAGGAAGCGGAACATGAAGTATTTCTGCTGCGACGCGAGGCGGCTCGAGGTCATCAAGCTCACGGGCACCGCGAACGGCATCGAATACCTCGAGGTACGCGACCACCTCGAACCCGACCCCGCGCTGCGCCAGCGGACGCTGTTCGTGCGGCTGTTGCGGCCCGGGTTCACGCTCACACTCGACAACGTCCTGATCGACGGCGGCGAGCGCATCGCCACCATTCCCGTCGAGTGGGTCGCCGCCGCGGACAATCTGCCGGCGGGGACCGATCCCGCGATGGTCGAAGGCATCGACGACTTGCCGCGCACCCTGGTAGTCCGGACCACGGTGTTCGGCGACTTCTCCCGCTACACCTTGCATCTGCGTGCCGGCCTGGGCAGCGACCAGCCGCCCGGCGATTTCGATCCGATCCTGTCGGACATCGCCTTCTCGTTCAAGGTGGAGTGCCCGTCGGACTTCGACTGCGCCGTCACGCAGCCGTGCCCGCCGCAGCCCGCCGACAAGCCGGATATCGACTACCTCGCGAAGGATTACACGGGTTTCCGCCGCCTGATGCTCGACCGGCTGAACCTGCTCGCGCCGGGTTGGAGCGAGCGTTCTGCCGCCGACGTGGGCGTGACGCTGGTCGAGCTGATGGCCTATGCCGCCGACAACCTCTCGTACCAGCAGGATGCGATTGCGAACGAGGCATATCTCCCCACCGCGCACATACGCGTGTCGGTGCGCCGGCATGTGAGGCTCGTGGACTACGCGCTGCACGACGGTTGCAATGCGCGCGCCTGGGTGCAGGTGCAGGCGGCCGCCGACCACACCCTGCCCAAGGGCACACCTCTGCTCACCCGCATCGGCGATCTCCCGGTGCAGCTGGCGCCGAACAGCAAGGATGTCCGCGACGCGCTGGCCGCGGGCGCCACGGTGTTCGAGACCGCGCATGAGATCCAACTCTTCGCGGACCTGAATACCCTATCGCTCTACGCCTGGGGGGACATGGGCTGTTGCCTGCCGCGCGGCGCGACCCATGCCACCTTGCGCGGTGCGCATCCCGATCTGAAGCAGAACGACGTCCTGGTGCTCCGGGAGCTCGTGAGCCCGACGACTTTCAAGACGGAAGATGCCGATCGCGCCAAGCGCTGTGCCGTGCGGCTCGTCGACGTGAAGGTGAGCGTCGATCCGTCGGGGCGCCTCTTCGACGACCCTCCGGTGAACGCACCGCTGCCGGTCACCGAGATCTTCTGGGACGCCGCTGACGCGCTGCCCTTCCCGCTGTGTGTGTCGGTCCGCGAGCGACCGGGACTGGAGATTAGCGCGGTGCTTGGCAACATCGTGCTCGTCGATCACGGCCGGACCGTGCGCGACGAGCCGCTGGGCACGGTGCCCGAGCCGACTCTGCGCCGGGTCGCCACGGCTCCCAGTGCACAGTCGTGCCACCGCGCCGACGTCGACCCGATTCCCGCGCGCTTCCGTCCCGCGTTGGCGAGCGCGCCCTTGACACAAAGCTTCGACCTGGTGCGCGAGCTGCGGACATCGCTCACGGCGGACGAAGGCTGGTGGCCGGCGAGGGCGCTGATCGCTCGCGACCCGCACGACGCCTTGCCGTCCATCTCCGGACTCAGGGGCCAGCTCGGGTCCGTGCCCAGCACTTGGACCGCGCGCCGCGACCTGCTGGCCAGTGATAGCGGCGCCACCGACTTCGCTGTCGAGACGGAGAACGACGGCATCGCCCTGATTCGCTTCGGCGACGACATGCACGGGCGACGCCCAGACCCCGGCACGACCTTCACGGCCACCTACCGCGTGGGCAATGGCACCTCCGGCAATGTCGGGGCGGACACCATCGCCCACATCATCAGCGATGTCTCCGGCGTGTTCAGCGCGGTCACCAACCCGATGCCTGCCGCGGGTGGCATCGATCCCGAAGACATCGACGCGGCGCGACGCGATGCCCCCGAAGCCTTCCGCACGCAGAAGCGCGCCGTCACCGCCGCCGACTATGCGGCGGCCGCCGCGCAGCGCCCCGAAGTGCAGCGCGCTGCAGCAACGTTTCGCTGGACCGGAAGCTGGCACACGGTCTTCGTCACCGCCGATCGCTTCGCGGGCGCCGCGCTCGACGCTCGCTTCGAGCCGCGGCTGCGGCGTCACCTCGAGCGCTTTCGCATGGCCGGCTATGACCTCGAGGTCGACTCGCCGCGCTATGTGGCGCTCGATATCACGCTCCACATCTGCGTCAAGTCCGACTACTTTCGCAGTGAGGTCCTGGGCGCGGTACGTGTCGCGCTGGGCAGCGGCGTGCTGCCCGACGGGCGGCTGGCGGTCTTCCATCCCGACAACTTCTCGTTCGGTGAGGCGGTGTACCTGAGCCGTATCGTGGCCGCGGCGCAGACGGTGGAAGGCGTCGAGGCAGTGTGGGCGCTCAGATTCCAGCGCATGGCCGCGCCCGATCCGGCGTCGCTGGACAAGGGCGTCATTCCCATCGGCCGGCTGGAGATCGCGCAGCTCGCCAACGACCTCAACCACCAGGAGCGGGGCCGGCTCACCCTGGTACCGGGAGGCGGCAAGTGACCCGACCGCACAGCAAGGCCGCCATCGTCCCCGGCACCGAGACCTGCGGCTGCTGTGGCGGCATCGATGCGAGCACACCGCAGGACCTGACCAACCGCATGGGCCTGTCCGCGATAGCCTACCGCATCGGGGAGTACGCGCAGTTCAAGGAGAGCATGCTCGCGGGGCTCTCGTCATCGAAGTATCCGCCGCTCGGCGGCCTGCGCACGCGCGCCGACGACGACTTCACGCTCGGCCTGATCGACGCGGTCGCCTGCGCTGCCGACGTGCTCACCTTTTACCAGGAGCGCGTGGCCAACGAGTCGTACCTGCGCACCGCGACCGAGCGCGTGTCGCTGCAGGAGATGGCCAAGCTCATCGGCTACCGCCTGCGCCCCGGCGTGGCCGCGGAGACCTGGCTTGCCTTCGCCCTCGAAGCCCCGAGAACACCGCCGCCTGGCCTGCCGCCGGAGCCCGGCGCGTTCGTGACCGGCATACCGACTTCGCTGACCCTGGCCGCGGGCCTGCAAGTGAAGAGTGTGCCCGGACAGGATGAGACGCCGCAGACCTTCGAAACGGTGGAAGAGATCGCGGCGCGCCCGGAGTGGAACGCGATCCGTCCGTGGCTCTCCGAGCCGCGCGCGCCGCGTCTCGGTGCCACGGACACCTGGGTGAAGGGCGTCGCGAACAATCTCAAGGTCGGCGACGCACTGGTATTCATCGACCCGGATTTCCTCACCCATCCAGCGACGAACACGAATTGGGACTTCCGTCTGATCGACACGGTGACTGTCGACACCGCCGCCGACCGGACGCATGTGACCTGGAAGGTCGGTCTCGCCCACGCATCGACGCTGGCCGATCCGGCGAACGCGCCACACGTGTACGTCCTGCGCACGCGCGCGGGGGTCTTCGGCAACAATGCGCCGCTGTGGAGAAGCATGAGCGAGAGCTTCCGCGTCGACTACGCGAGCGGGACGAGCGGGACGAAGGATGCTTCGGACTGGCCCGACTTCACGATCAGCGCGCTGGCGGCGAGCCCGACAGGCGGCCATGTCGATCTCGATTCACTACTCGGCGAGATCACGCCGGGTGGCCTCGCGGTTCTCACGCGCGTCGGAACCGACCCGGGCCCAGTCGTACTGAACGCGACCGTCGGGCTGGTGGACAGCATCGACGTCAGCAGTGTTCCTGGCTTCTCGTCAAGAACCTTCACCGAGCTGTACAAGGTCACGAGCACGAGCGACGTGTCGCTCGCCGCCTTCGCGCTGTCCGGCAAGGTGACGCGCCTCGGCATTCAGGGTCAACATCTGGACACATACTTCTCCAGGGTGCGCGCGACGTCAGTGTATGCGCAGTCCGAACGCCTGAGGCTCGCGCCCTACCCCGTCACCGCTCCGGTTCGCGGCGATGCTCTTCCTCTCGCGGTATCGCCCGCCGGGCTGCTGGCCACGCGCAGGCTGATCGTCACCGGCATGCGAGCCAACGACGCGACCAGGCTGATCCATCAGGCGACGCTCGTCGACGCGCAGCCGCATCCGAACGGCGCCGTGCTGACCATCGCCCCACCGCTTCCCGGGCCCCTGCAGCGCGGCACGGTGGTCGTCCATGCCAACGTCGCCCCCGCGAGGCACGGCGAGACCGTCGCGCAGATCCTCGGCGCGGGCGACGCGAGCAAGGGGTTCCAGCGCTTCGAGCTCAAGCGCGGGCCGCTGACCTACCGCAGCGCCACCAACGAGACAGGAGCGGACAGCGAGCTCACCGTGCGTGTCGGCGACGTCGAATGGGCCGAGCGACCGACGATGTTCGGCACCACGCCCACCGAGCGTGCCTACACGCTCAGCACCGACGAGCAGGGCAAGACCTGGGTGGTGTTCGGCGACGGTGTACGCGGGGCGCGCGTGGTGAGCGGGGTGAACAATGTGCGCGCGAGCCACCGCCAGGGCCTCGGGCAGCCCGGGAACGTCCGTTCCGACACGCTCACGCAGCTGGCGACGCGCCCGCCCGGGTTGAAGAGCGTCACCAACCCGGTCGCGGCGCAGGGCGGCACCGACCCGGAGCCGGCCGACCAGGCGCGGCGGACGATGCCGTTGGGCACGCGCACACTGGGCCGCGCGGTGTCCCTGCTCGACTATGAGGACTTCGCGATGGCCTTCACCGGCATCGCCAAGGCACAGGCACAGGTGCTGCAGGTGCCCGTCGGGCCCACGATTGCGATCACCGTGGCCGGGCAGGACGGCGCGGCACTGTCTGCCAGCAATCCCGTGTGGAACAACCTCTGGCTCGCGCTCAAGGCCAGCGGCGATCCGCACGTGAACGTGGCGTTGCTGTCGTACGAGGCCAGCACCTTCAGACTCGGATTGAAGGTCAAGCCGGATCCCACCTATGCATCGACGTCGGTGCTCGCTGCGGTGCAGGCAGCCTTGCGCGCGCACTTCTCGTTTACATCCAGATCGCTCGCGCAACCCGTGCTGCAGTCCGACGTGATCGCCGTGGCGCACTCGGTGCCGGGGGTGGTGGCGGTGGACCTGGACTTCCTGTACGGCGGCACCTCGCCCGTGGCGCAGACAGGCAGGTCACGCCAGACCCGGCTGCTCGCATCGCGCATGCGCGTGAGCGGCGGTGTGGCCTTGCCGGCCGAGCTGCTGACACTCGATCCGGCGCCGCTGGAGCGGCTGGAAGAGATGACATGAGCCTCAGCGCTGAACGCCTCTATCGGCTGCTGCCCGCTGTCCATCGCATCCGCGACGAGGAGCAGGGCAAGCCGTTGTACGCCCTGGTGTCGCTGATCGCGCAGGAGTTCGAGGCACTGGAAGAGAACATCGCACAGCTCTACGATGACCAGTTCATCGAGACCTGCCAGGATTGGGTCGCGCCGTACATCGGCGATCTGATCGGGTACCGGCCGTTGCATGGCGTGATCGCACCCGTCGTCGCGCCGCGTGCCGAGATCGCGAACACCCTCGCCTTCCGGGGCCGCAAGGGCACGGCCGCGATGCTCGAACAGCTGGCGCGCGACGTGACCGACTGGCCGGCACGCGCGGTGGAGTTCTTCGAGCAGCTCGCGACCACCCAGCACATGAACCATGTACGGCTGCACGCGCCGGCCACTGCCGACCTGGGCTCCACGCCGCGCATGCTGCAGATCGGCGGCGCGTTCAACGCAGTGGCGCACACGGCGGAGATGCGCCGCCCCGAAGCCGGCTCGGGGCGCTACAACATTCTCAACATCGGCCTCTTCCTGTGGCGTCTGCGGCCGTTCCGGCTGAGCAATGTACCTCTCACCCCTGACCCCAGCGATGCGACGGGACGCAGGTTCCGCTTCAATCCGCTGGGGGCCGATCAGCCCTTGTTCCGCTGGCCGGCGACCGAGACGGTGATCTCCCACATCGCCGAGCCAGCGAACGTGCCGGACCCGATCAACCTGCGCCTGATGGCGAGGGCGGTGAAGGCTGCCCCACCCGACCCGACGCTGGCGAACGACTACGGCGCCGGCAGGAGCATTGTGCTGTCGCGGCCCGACGCCGACCCCACGAAGCCGCCGATTACCATCGACGTGGCGAGCATCCGCGTGTGCGACCTGCGCGACGTGCCCGGGGGCTGGGCGCACGAGGGCTCGGCGAGCACCGTGAACGCGGACAAGATCTCCATCGATCCGCAGCTCGGGCGCGTGCTGCTGGGTGCGAACATTGCCGGCACCATCCTCGGCACCTTCCACAGCGGCTTCTCGCGACCCATCGGGGGCGGTGAATACGAACGCCCCCTGCGCGGGGAGCTGCTGCCTGTCCTCCGCAGCGCGAGCCAGGGCGAAGCCCTGCAACCGCATCTTGATGCGATCGCCTCCGGTGGGCGGCTCGTCATCAACGATAGCCTCACCTATGCACAGACGCCCACGTTCAAGGTCGACGGCGTTACCGCCCCCGGTGCGCCGGGTCTCGAAGTGATGGTGACCGCGCGCAACGGTGCCCGGCCCTTGATCGCCTCGGGTGGCGCGATCACGCTCGACATCGGCGCGCGTGGGCGACTGGTGCTCGACGGTCTGGTCATCAGTGGCGGAGCGTTGCAGCTCGTCGCCGCAACCGACGACGAGCCACGCGAGCTGGTGCTGCGCCATTGCACGCTGGTCCCGGGCCTGAGCCTGAACACGAATGGCCGCGCCGCGTCGCCAGGTGCGGCGAGTCTGAGGATCGAGCACACGTTTGCCACGGTCACGCTCGAGCAATGCATCCTGGGGACGTTGCAGGTGGCCGGCGACGCCACGGTGAACCTGGTGGACTGCATCGTGGACGCTGGATCGCCGGAGGCTGTCGCCTTCGAAGGCATCGCACCTGGCCAGCCGGGTGCCGAGATGACGCTTCGCGACAGCACGATCATCGGCAAGCTGCATGTGCGGCTGATGCGCTTGGCGTCCAACTCCATCTTCTTCGCGCGACACGCCACCTCCGACACGTGGAAGGCGCCGGTGTGGGTCGAGCGCAAGCAAGAAGGCTGCGTGCGCTTCTGCTGGGTGCCCCCGGGCTCGCTCACGCCCAGGTGCTTCCGCTGCGTTCCCGGCGACGAGGATCCGGACGCGCTGCCGCACTTTACCTCACTGCGCTATGGCGCTCCGGCCTACGCCCAGCTGCGTGGCGCCACGGCGCTGGTCATACGCCAGGGCGCCGACGACGAAGGCGAGATCGGCGTGATGCATCCGCTGTACCAGCCGCAGCGTGAGACCAATCTTCGTACCCGGCTTGACGAATACCTGCGATTCGGATTGCACGCCGGCATCTTCTACGTCACGTGAGCTACGCCGAAAGGAAAACCACACATGGGTGCCGACGTTTCTGGAAACCGCTTCAACGCGCTGGACGACTTTGCTGGCGTCGAGATCAAGCAGGGCGGCCTCCTGCTGGACGCCGATTTCAACGTCTCCCGCGCGGTGACGGATCGGCGCCTGCGCGCCGAGGCCAGCGACATCCTTGGCCCGAGCACGGTATCGTCGATCACTCCTGACGCATTCAGGATCATCGCGGCGGCAGGAACGTTGTCCATCGCCAAAGGGCGGCTCTACGTGGATGGTCTCTTGGCCGAGAACCATGGCGCCACGTCCGCCGACCCCGCGAAGACACTCTTTGACCCGGTGATGGGCGAGCCGACCTTTGTCGATCCCATCGACTACGCCGAGCAGCCCTACCTGCCAAACGCGCCAGCGCTGCCCACGAAGAACACGCATCTCGTCTACCTCGACGTGTGGCAGCGGGAGCTCACGCACCTGGAGCGCCCAGAGCTGGTCGAGATCGCGGTCGGGGTAGAGACCAGCTCGCGGCTGCAGACCGTGTGGCAGGTGCGCGCGCTCGGGGACGACGCGCGCGGTGCCACCTGCGCCTCGCCCGACGGCGATCTGGAAGGCTGGTCCACGCTGATCGCCGCCTCCTCGGGGCGTCTCTCCACCGGCACGTTCGATGTGCCGCCGTCGTCCGACCCCTGCGAGCTGCCGCCGACCGGGGGCTATCGTGGGCTGGAGAACCAGACCTATCGTGTGGAGATACAGGACGCTGGCCTGCCTGACGGCACCGCGACGTTCAAGTGGTCGGCCAACAACGCATCTGTGGGCAGCCGCGTGGCGAGCATGGTGTCGGCCACCGAGCTGGAGCTGCAGACCCTGGGCCGCGACGACGTCCTGCGCTTCAACACCGGCGACTGGGTCGAGATCATCGACGACGTGCGCGAGCTCTCGCAGCGCTCAGGGGAGATGCGCCGTATCACCATCAACGAGGCCGCGCGCCGCATCACCTTCGCGCCAGCGCTGCCCGACGAGATGCTGCCCGCGCCGCAGACATTCCCGGATGCGGACTCGCCGCGCGCTCGCAACCTGCGTGTGCGCCTCTGGGATCAGAAGGGCACGGTGCTTCGAACCGGCCCGGGTGGCACGACGCAGCCGTTCCAGGACCTCGACGCCGTCGGATCCACCGGCGTCATCACGGTACCCGCCGCCGGCACCACGCTGCTGCTCGAAGACGGCGTCACGGTCAGCTTTGCCACCCGGGGCACGAGGGGCTTTCGCTCTGGCGACTATTGGGTATTCGCTGCGCGCACCGCCGATGCGTCTGTCGAGCAACTCGACAACGCCCCACCGCGCGGGATCCACCATCACTATGCGCGGCTGGGCATCTGGGACGTCGCCAGCGGCACGGTGACCGACTGTCGCACGCCCTGGCCGCCGCGCGGCGACGGCCACGATTGCAGCTGCGGCGCATGCGTCACGCCGACGTCGCACGCCGGTGGCACGTTGACGATCCAGATGGCGATCGACCAGGTCATCAAGGCCGGTGGCGGCACGGTGTGCCTGGCCGTCGGCAATTACGCGTTGGAGGCGCCGGTGAAGATCGAAGGCGCTCGCTCGGTGAGGCTCATCGGCAAGGGCATCGCCTCGCAGCTGCTCGCCACCAAGGCGACGGGCGCCGTTCTCATCAACAAGAGCCAGGACATCGTGCTCGATTCCTTCTCGGTGCTGTGCCGTGGGTCGATCACCGCCCCGCAGGATGCGGTGGGCGTGGTCGCTTCCCGCAGCATCCGCGTCGAGCACCTGGCGATCCGCGTCGAAGGCCAGGATCCGCAATGGGCCGCGATCGGATTGGCCGACGCGCTCATGGACCTCACCCTGCGCGACAACGGGCTGGTGGCGCCCATCGGCATCCGCAGCGGCAGCGCTCCCAGCGGCGCTGGCGCGGCCGGCCTGGCCGACGTGCGCATCGAGGACAACAGCCTCGATTGCACGACGGCGGCGATAGCCTTCGCGCCGGTGACCGTGCACCAGCTCGTCAACAGGATTTGTGGCAATCGTGTGAACGGCTGCGAGGAGACCGGCTTCCTGCTGACCGGCATGACCGCGCCTGGCTTCGGCCTCGAGGTGCAGGCGAACGTATTCAGCGTGTTGGGCCACGGCATTGTCGCCAGCCTCAGCGGCCTGCGCGTGCTCGACAACGACATCCTGCAGGCCAAGGAAGCCCCGCCCAAGCAACAACGCGGCATTGTCCTCGCGCCGGGGCCAACGGCGAGCAACGCGATCAGCGGTTGCCAGATCCTCGGCAACCGAATCCAGGGTTTCGGTCACGCCGGCATCTTCGTCACCGCGCCGTTGCACACGGCCATGATCAAGCAGAACCAGATCGCCCAAGTCAAAGTCGGCCTGATGCTCGAATCCGGAGGCGTGCTTGATCACTTGTCGATCGAGAACAACCAGTTCAACGACATCACCGGTTCCGCCATCCTGGCAAAAGGTGGGGGCGCGCGCTACGCCGCGACCGGAAACCAGATCCGCACGCGCAGCCAGGAGCCTACCGTGCTCCTGGAGTTCACCGGCGGCGAGGGTGTGTTCAGCCACAACGAGTGCTATCGCGACGACGGCGGTGAAGCGCCTGACGTGCGCCTAAGGTCGAACACGTTGATCGTCGCCAATAACCGCGTAGTCGGGGGCGGCACCTCGCTCGACATCCGAGCCGCACGGCTGCATTACACCGTGCTTGGCAACATCTGCCGCGGCAAGATCATGGTCGAATCCGGCACCCCCCTGGCAGCGCCGTGGGCGCCACTGAATCTCGAAGGGGTGGTCTGATGGCGAAGGAGAAATCCCATGCCCACGAAGAAGAACCCCCGCGCCAAACCTGCGCCCGAACCCGCGTCCGAGAAAGCGTCACCCACGAAGGCAAGAGCTGCCAAGGCATCGCGCCCCGCACCAGGGCCCGCCCGTGAAGCGACTCCCATTGCATCGGGATCGCTGCTGACGCTGACCACCGCCAACTTCGCCGCTTTGCGCACGCAGCTCACCGCCGGCGGCGGCAAGCGGGCGCACGCCGCCGCGGCGAAGGACGACAAGAACCTGGCCGACACACTCAAGCGGCTGGAAGCAGGCTACCGCGAGTTGCTGCGCCGCGTGTAAGCCGCGGCGAAGGGCAGGTCATGCGCAGTCGACGCCGTACCACACCGGGTAGACATTGAGAAATAACTCACGACACAGTTCGATAGATCAGGCGGGTACTTCCATCTAATCTCGAAGTAAGCGCATTACGATCTCATCTTGTGAAAAGCTGGAGGTGGGAATGGCCGCCTGCCGAATAGTATCCGGCGCCAGAGCTCAGGAGCAAACCCAACTACGACCGCGCCAACGACCATGCCGACCGCCACGCCGCCTATCACGCCAATGGTGATTGACCACGGGCCGACGAACTTGCTCAAGGCGAACCCGCTGCCGCAGCCAACAACGAGCCCTAGAAGTAGCGCGATTCCTCGCCTCGCTCGGCTCGCGGGCGTTAGAGGTTGAAATTTTAGGGGTCTTAGCGTCTCGCTGCCCGAGCGCAAGGCGTCGTAAACCTCGAGAAGGACTAGCTCGGCCGGCCGCTCGAGGATCATCTCCTCCCACCTCGAATGAATGAAAGAAGTGCGACGATCTCGCTCCTAGCGCTGTCGCGTGGCAGACTGGAAACGATCACAGGGACTACCTGAAGAGAGACGTTCTCTCGCCTTAGTCGGGCGATCTCTCGAATCGGCCAGTAAAGCAGGGCCTGAAGAATCACGGTCCCTGCCGCGAAGTAGGGGTTCTTGTTCCAGTAGGCGAAGATGACGACAGAAAGCCCGAGGCAAAAGATCGCCATCGCCATCCCGATCACAATATGCTCCGCACGCCTGTTAGCGGCCAGAGCCTGATCGACACGAGCGTTGACGACATCAAGATTCATTGACTGGCAGAGTCTAGCAGCGGAGTACTCTGCCTTCAATGGCTCGCTGGCGCACAAGACAAGGTGAACGGCGCGGCTCGGGAGCGTTCACGGTGGGTTCTCTATTGGCTCGTGACGTCGACCGGCAACGGCTGGACCCTCTTTGGCGCCGGGCCGCTGATCACGACTACCGTCACCACGCGAGTCTGCGGCGCCGCGAACCGACTGGCCCTGGCGTCCTGGCGAGGAGTGACGAGACGCGATGCGAGCCAACGAGTACCGGCACGTGGTCGGCTTCGAGGAGACGAACCTGGTCGGTGAGGAGCAGCATCCTCAGCCTCTCGGCACCGCGCGCCCAGAGCAATCATGGGAACCGGCGACGGCCTAACGGTACGCTCCTACTGACTGCGGCGAGGTAGGGTCCGCACTCTCCGCAGAACTTCAGGCCATCCGGATTGTCGTGCTGGTACCGAGGACACTTCAGGGGCTCCTCTGTCGCGGCAGGGTGATCGAAAGCTTAGCGGCCACGCGTCTCTTGTGATCAATGTCGGTTCACATCGGCGTGATTATAGCTGGCGCCGCGGGGCATCCCAACGATTTCATGGCTGATTTGGACGCGCACCGGACTTTTCGGCCGATGGCGGCGATCGCGAATGCGCGGCGTCGAAGCCAGGCCATATCGTCGACGAGATTCGTTACACCTCGACCGATTTTCGGCCTCAGTGGTAAACTTCTCCTGCTGATTTCTCGCACAGTTAGCCGAACGGAAGCGTCTAGGATCCCGGTGGGCCTCCCGGACTTCAAATCCGGTGTTCGGCTCTAGACAAGTCGAAGGTGGGTTCGACTCCCACACGCTTCCGCCAACACGGGCGCAGCCCGAATATCGCGAAGGAGCGAAGGAGCGGCATGGCGCAAGACAGGGCGGCGAAGGAGCGGAAGGATCCCAAGGCCCGCAAGGCGGAGAAGCCCGCGCGCGGGCCCTCGCGTGCAGCGCAGCGGCAGCGCAACGCGGCGCTGGGCATCGCCGCGGCGGTGGTGGTGGCGGTGGTGGTGGGCTACTTCGCCTATCAGGCCTCCGCGAACCGGCCGGGCGTGGAGTTCGCGGATCAGGGCAATCTCCACATCCAGACGGAGTCGGAGCCGCACGTCGCCTACAATTCCGACCCGCCCACCTCGGGCCCGCATCTGCCCTATCTGGCGCCGTGGGGCGTCCACAACGTGCCGATCACGCGCGAGCTGCAGGTGCACAACCTGGAGGACGGCGGCGTGGTCATCCAGTACAACTGCCCGAACGGCTGCGCCGACCTGTTCGACAAGCTCGCCGCCATCGTGAAGGGCTATGACCGGCAGGTGGTGCTGGCCCCCTATCCCGGCATGAAGACACGCATCGCGCTCACCGCGTGGACGCGGCTGGACGCCTTCGATGAGTACGACGAGGGGCGCATCGTCCGCTTCATCCGCGCCTATCGCGGCATCGACCACCACAAGCGGTAAGATAGCGGCATGCTCCGGGCCCTACGCTCCCGCCCGGCCGGACTCCTCGTCGCCGGCCTCGCCCTCGCCGGGGTGGCCGCCTGCTCGCGCCCCTTCGTGTCGCCCATCGTGCCGCCGCCCCACCGTGATCAGATCGCGGCGCCCTACGACGCGACCTGGCGGGCCCTGATCCGCGCGCTGGCGGGTGAGAACGTGCCGCTCCGGGCGGTAGCGCGGGATTCGGGTGTCGTGTCCTCGGATGAGATGGTCTCGCCCATCGGCGTCTATGCCGACTGCGGGCGGATCGGCGACGACGGGCTCGAAGGCGACGCGGTGGTCTCGTTCACCGTCTTCGTCCAGCCGAACGGCGCCGGCGCCACCGACGTACAGGTGAACTCCAAGATGCGGACCCAGGCCTGGCGGCGTGGCGATTCCGGCAAGCTGAAGTCGGAGACGATGTACCTCTGCGTCTCGACGGGCCGCTGGGAGGCGAACCTCCTGGACACCGTGCGTCGCCTGGTGCGGGAGTAGGCGCATGCCCCCGCGGCTGCCCGAGCTGATCAAGCGCGCCCGCCGCCTCGCGCATGAGCGCGATCGCCTGGTGGAAGAGCTGGCGCGCGAGTGGACGGGCGCGCTGCGCGGGCAGGGCTTCTCGCCGAGCGATCTGGACGAGCTCTGGGCCGGCCTCACCGAGGAAGCGGTGCGGCGCCTCCTGAAGAAGAGCCCGGAGGGCGTGAGCGCCGAGGCGCTGCGCCGCGAGGCCAACGAGGTGATCGCGCGGGTGAAGGAGCGCGTGGAGACGGGCCTTGCCGCGGGCGGGTAAGGGGCCGGGCGCAACCGACACCCGCCCCACCGCGGCGGCGCAGGCGCTGCTGCGCGGGCTGCCCTCGGTGGATGCCGTCCTGGGCGCGCTCGCGGAGGCGCCCGCGCTGGCCGCGCTGCCGCACGCGCGGCGCGTGGAGGCGGTGCGCGAGGCCCTCGCGCGCGCGCGTGCGCGCCTGCTGGCCGCGGCGGCAACGCCCGGCGGCTCGGCGGCGCCCGTTGTGACGGACGCGGCGCGCATCGCGGACGAGGTGCTGGCCGGCCTCGGCCGCGCGGGCGCCTTCTCGCTGGCGCGCGTCATCAACGCCACGGGGGTGGTCCTCCACACCAACCTCGGCCGCGCGCTGCTCTCGCCCCTCGCGCTCGAGCGCCTCGCCGCGGTGGCGGGCGCCTACTCGAACCTCGAGATGGATATCGCGCGCAAGGAGCGCGGCTCGCGCTATGCGCACGTGGACGGGCTCCTGCGGCGGCTCACCGGCGCCGAGGGCTCGCTGGTGGTGAACAACTGCGCCTCCGCCGTCCTGCTGGCGCTGGAAAGCCTCGCGAAGGGCAAGGAAGTGATCGTCTCGCGCGGGGAGCTGATCGAGATCGGCGGCGAGTTCCGCATCCCCGACATCATGCGCCGCTCCGGCGCGGTGCTGCGCGAGGTAGGCGCCACCAACCGCACCCACCTCAAGGACTACGCCGCCGCCATTGGGCCCGAAACCGGCCTGCTCCTGAAGGTCCACACCTCGAACTACCGTGTCGTGGGCTTCACCGCCGCGGTGTCGTCGCGCGAGCTGGTCGAGCTGGGGCGGCAGCGCGGCATTCCCGTGATGGAGGACCTGGGCTCGGGCTCGCTGCTCGACCTGCGCCCCTATGGCTTCCCCTACGAACCCACCGTGCCGGAGGTGGTCGCCTCGGGTGTGGATCTGGTCTCCTTCTCGGGCGACAAGCTTCTCGGCGGCCCGCAGTCGGGCATCGTGGTGGGGCGCGCGAACGCGATCGCGCTCCTCGCCAAGAACCCGCTGAACCGCGCGCTGCGCATCGACAAGTTCACGATCGCGGCCCTGGAAGCGACGCTCTACGCGTACGAGGCGGGCGACGCGCTGGAAACCATCCCGACTCTCCGCCTACTGACTGAACCCTTGGTGGCGATCCGCCGGCGGGCCCGCGCCCTGCTGCGCCGGCTGCCCGCCGAGGCGCAGCGCCGGGTCGGCGCCGCGCTGGTCGAGACCACCTCGCAGGTGGGCGGCGGCGCGCTCCCCACGGTGGAGCTGCCCACCGCCGCCCTCGCCCTCGGCACCGCCGAGCGGGCGCCGCAGGCGCTGGACGAAGCGCTGCGGGCCGGCCGGCCGCCGGTGCTGGGCCGCCTCGCCGAGGATCGCCTCCTGCTCGACCTCCGCACCGTGCTGCCCGCCGATCTCCCCGATCTCGCCCGCGTTCTCGCCGCCCTGTAGGGCGCGCATGGCCGACTCCAAGCACGTCGTCATCGGAACGGCCGGGCACATCGACCACGGCAAGACCTCGCTGGTCAAAGCGCTCACGGGCACGGACACCGATCGCCTGCCGGAGGAAAAAGCGCGCGGCATCACCATCGACCTCGGCTTCGCGTTTCTCGAGGAGCCCGACGGCCTCACCATCGAGATCGTGGATGTCCCCGGCCACGAGCGATTCGTGAAGAACATGCTGGCCGGGGTGGGCGGCATCGATCTCGCCATGCTCGTGATCGCCGCCGACGAGGGCGTGATGCCGCAGACGCGCGAGCACCTGGCCATCTGCTCGCTCCTGCGCATCAAGAGCGGACTCGTGGCCCTCACCAAGATTGACATGGTCGAGGCGGACTGGCTGGAGCTGGTCCGCGACGATGTGGCGCGGCTCCTCGGTGGGACGTTCCTCGCGGGCTGCCCTATCGTGCCGGTCTCCTCGAAGACCGGTGAGGGTCTCCATGAGCTGCGCGCCGAGCTGGGTCGGCTCGCGCGGGCGATTCCCGCCAAGTCGCAGGACCAGACGGCGCGCCTGCCCGTAGACCGCGTCTTCACCGTGCGGGGCTTCGGCACCGTGGTGACCGGTACCCTCACCACTGGACGTCTCGCGCTCGATGAACGTGTTGAAATTTACCCACGCGGCATTCAGTCCAAGGTGCGTGGGCTTCAGGTGCACGGCCACGGCGTCGAGGGTGTCGCCGCCGGCCAGCGCACCGCCGTGAATCTTCAGGGCGTGGAGCGCACGGCCGTCGAGCGCGGCGACGTGGTGGCGCCGGCGGGCGCCTTGCTCGCGACGGCGGCCATCGACGCGACGGTGGAGCTGCTCGCCGACGCGCCCCGGCCGCTCAAGATGCGCGAGCGTGTCCGCTTCCACGTGGGCACGCAGGAGGTGATGGCGCGCGTCCTCCTCGTGGGCCAGGCGGAGCTGCCGCAAGGACAGGCTTCCTACGGGCGCTTCCGGCTGGAGGCGCCGGTGGTGGCGCTGCCGGGGGATCGCTACGTGATCCGCACCTATTCGCCCATCGTCACCATCGGCGGCGGGACGGTGCTGGACGTCTCACCGCCGCGCTTCAAGCGAAAAGCCGCGCAGGCCCTCCGCGCTCATCTGGACCTCCTCTCTACCGGCGCGCCCGCCCAGGTGGTGGAGGAGCATCTCCAGCAGGCCGGGGCCGCGGGCGCGCGGTTGACGGACCTGCTCGCCCGCACGCCCTTCGGCCCCGAGCGCCTGCGCGCGCTCCTCGACGAGCTGCAGCGCGCGGGCGCCATCGTGGCGGTCGATCGCGACGCCTATCTCCACCGGGCCGCCAACGATCGGCTCCGCGCGGCCACCCTCGCCCTGCTGGAGGCCTTCCACGCGGAAAATCCCCTGCGCGGCGGTATCTCGCGAGAGGAGCTGCGGAGCCGTGCGGGCAACGCGCAGGAGAAAGTGTTCACCCAGCTCCTGACCGCCCTCGAGGCCGAAGGGGTTGTGCGGAGCGAGCGCGATCAGGTGCGCCTAACCGCGCACACCATCCGCCTGAGCCCGGATCAGCAGCGCGTGGTGGAGGGCGTGGAGGGCGAGTTCCGGCGCGCGGGGGCGGCGCCGCCCGCGGTCGAGGAGGCGTTCGGCAAGCACGGCGTCAAGGGGACGGAGAAGCACGAGCTCTTCCTGCTCCTCCTCGCCGACCGCAAGCTCGTGCGCGTGAAGGAATCCCTCTACTTCCACGCGGAAGCGCTCCAGGACATCCAGACCCGGCTGGTCGCCCACCTCAAGGAGAAGAAGGAGCTGGGCCCCGCCGACATGAAGGACCTCTTCGGCGTCAGCCGGAAATACGCCATTCCCCTCATGGAGTACTTCGATGCCCAGCGGGTGACCATACGTCAGGGCGAACGCAGGGTGCTGAGGGAGTCCCGCGCCTCGCAGCCTAGCCCTTGAGGCCGCTCAGCCGCACGCCCTCGACGATGCGGCGATTGGCCACGAGGAACACCAGCAGGAGCGGCAGCGCGCTCAAGGCCGCGCCGGCCATGATCGGGCCGTAGGACTCGGAGCTGTAGGCTCCGCGCAGGAGCGCCAGCGCCACGGGGAGCGGAAACATCTCCGCCTTGTTCACCGCGATCAGCGGCCACAGGAAGTCGTTCCACGCCGATCGGAAGGCGAAGATGGCGAGGGCAGCGAGCACGGGCTGCGAGAGCGGCACGACGATCTTCGCGAAGACCTGCCAGGCGTTCGCGCCGTCGATCCGCGCCGCGTCCTCGAGCTCGCGCGGCATCGTGAGGAAGAACTGCCGGAGGAGGAAGACGCCGAAGGCGAAAGTCATGGCGGCCTCCGGCACGATCAACCCCTGATACGTGCTGAGCCAGCCGAGCTGCTGCACGAGCACGTACTGCGGCACCAGCACCACCGCGTTGGGAATCATCAGGCTGCCGATGATCACGACGAAGACGAGGTTCCGCCCCGGAAAGCGCATGCGGGCGAGGGGATACGCGGCGAGGGCGCTCGTGCCGACCACGAGCGCGACGGTCCCGAGGGAGACGATGATGCTGTTCACAAAGGCGCGGCCGATGCGGGCGGTGCGCGAGCTGCTGAAGAGCACTTCCACATAGTGCTCGAGGGTGGCCGGCCACGGGACCCACTCCGGCGGCACGCGGACGATGTCGGCGGTGTGCTTGAGCGACGTGACGACCACCCACACCACGGGCAGGAGCCACAGGACGGCGAGCGCGCCGAGGCCGACGGTGAGCGCGAGGGCTTGAGGGTCGCGGGGACGTGGCATGCCGGCCTCAGAACTCCGTGTTGCCCCGCAGGAGGCGGAACTGGAGCACCGAGAAGACCAGGACGATGGCGAAGAGCACCCACGCCATCGCGGAGGCGGAGCCGAAGTGAAAGTAGTTCTGGAAGGCGGTCTCGTAGAGGTGCTGGACCACGGTGCGGGTGCCGTCGCCGGGGCCGCCCTGGGTGAGCACGAACACCTGCCCGAAGATCTGGAACGAGCCGATCATGTGGGTGACGAACACGAAGAGCAGCACCGGGCGCAGCAGGGGGAGAGTGATCGCCCAGAAGGCGCGGATGGCGCCGGCGCCGTCCAGCGCCGCCGACTCGTAGAGATCGCGGGGAATGTCCTGCAGCCCCGCCAGATAGATCACGAGGTAGTAGCCGGTGACCCACCACACGGTCGTGACGATGATCACCCACATGGCGGTGGCGGGATCGGCCAGCCAGGAGCGCGCGGGGACGCCCAGCGCGCGCAGGTAATAGTTGAAGGGGCCGACCACGGGATCGAGGAGCCAGAGCCAGGTGAGCCCCACCGTGACCACGGAGAGCGTGAAGGGAAAGAAGAAGGCGCCGCGCAGCACCGTCCGCATCGCCCCGCGGTTGAGCGCCACCGCCAGCAGCAGGGGAATGGCGAGGATCGGCAGCGTGCTCGCGGCGGTGTAGAAGACCGTGTTCCAGAGGCTCACGTGGAAGCGCGTGTCGTCGAGCAGGCGCTCGTAGTTGGCGAGCCCCACGAAGGCCTGCGCCGGGCGGCCCAGCCGCGCATTGGTGAAGGACAGCCGCAGGCCGTCGAGCAGGGGATAGAGGCGGAAGAGCGCGAAGAGGAGCAGGCCGGGGGCCAGGAAGCAGTACGCGATCAGCCAGCCCCGCCGGGACACGGTTCCGCCCCGTCGTCCGCGTCCCATGATCGCGCGCCGCGGATCAGACGGGGAGCGCGTTGATCTGTCGGGCCAGGTCCTCCATCGCGGCCCGGGCGGGCTTCTGCCCGATGTAGACGCTCTCGATCACGGGTCGGGTCAGGTTCTCGGCGGCCACCCAGCGCGGGCTCGGCTGGCCGACCTGCCAGTTGGCACCCTGAGACATGAGCACGCGGAGCACGGGGTCGGCGGCGATGCGCGGATCGCTATGGGCCTTGCGCGAGGCCGAGACCTGGCCCGCCTTGAGCGTCCACTCCGCCACGTGGTCCGTCATCCATCGGATATGGGTCCACGCGGCTTCGCGCTTGGCGGCGTCGGCCGCCTTGGGCTTGGGGAAGGTGAACTGATGCGGCATGGACCACACCACCGGCTGTTTGAAGAGCCGGGGCACCGGCGCCGCCGCGAACTCGACCTTCGCGTCGCGCAGCCCCGTGAAGTTCCACGACCCGGCGATCCACATGCCGAGTTTGCCCGCGATGAACGCGTCGCGGCAGCTCGCGTTCGCGGGCGGGGCGATCTTGAGCGGCCCGAAGAGCGTACCCCAGAACTCGGCGACCTCGATGGCGGCCGGATCGGCGAGCGCGGAGCGTTTGAGATCGGACGTGAACACGTTGGCGCCGTTCTGCCAGAGCAGGTTGTGGAAGCCCCACGTGTAGCGGCCCGGGCTCACCGTGCCGATGGCGACGCCGAAGGTGTCGCCCTTGGCCATCTGCTTCGCCATCTGGACGAGCTCCTCGCGGCTGCCCGGCACCTTCGGCCGCCCGTCGGCGCCGACGAGGCCGGCCTCCTTCATGACCTTCACGTTCAGATAGAGGACGTGCTGGGGGACGTCGAGCGCGATCGAGTAGCGCTTGCCCTCGAAGACGCCGCCCTGCCAGGTGGCGGGCAGATAGTCGGCGGCGCGGAAGCCCTTGTTCCCCAGCGCGCCCTCGTCGATGACCTCGAGGACGCCGTCGCTGGCGAAGTGCGGCACCTCCACGGTGTGGATGAGCGCCAAGTCGGGCCCCTCGCCGGCGGGCACCGACACCTGGAGCTTCGCGTAGAGATCCGCCCAGGGAATGCGCTGCTGCTCGATCTTGATGCCGGTCTCTTTCGTGAAGCGATCGATCAGCTCGTCCATCACCTTGCCGTCGGCGCCGGTGAGGCCGTTCCAGTAGGTGATGGTGGGCTTCGCCTGCGCAGCGGCGCGCCGGGCGCCTCCAGCCACCCAGGCCGCTCCGCCCGCGGCGGCGCCCGTGACGAACGTCCGACGGCTCACTCCGGCGTGTCTCTCGCTCATGGCGCCTCCCCTGGTGACGCTGCGTTCGGCCCCGACTCTAGGCGCTCCCTCCCGGACTGTCAAACCGCTCCTCGCTCGCGTAGACTCCGCGGCATGACACGCATCGGCATCGATCTGGCGCGGCGCATCGGGACGGTCGATCGGCGGATCTTCGGCAACTTCATCGAGCATCTCGGCCGCTGCATCTACGGCGGGATCTACGAAGAAGGCTCGCCGCTCAGTGACGCACGCGGTTTTCGTCAGGATGTTCTGGAAGCGGTGCGCCCGCTTCGCGTGCCGCTTCTCCGCTGGCCCGGCGGCAACTTCGTCAGCGCCTATCACTGGCTCGACGGCGTGGGCCCGAAGGACCAGCGCCCCCGGCGCACCGAGCTCGCCTGGTACGCGGAGGAGTCCAACCGCTTCGGCACCCTCGACTTCATCGACTACTGCCGGGAGATCGACGCCGAGCCCTTCATCTGCGTCAACATGGGCTCGGGCACCATGGACGAGGCGCAGGCCTGGGTCGAGTACTGTAACGGCACCGGCAACACCTCGTGGGCGAACCTCCGCCGCCAGCACGGCCGGCCCGAGCCGCTCCGCGTGAAGTACTGGGGGCTCGGCAACGAGATGTACGGGAGCTGGCAGATCGGCAACCTCAACGCCCACGACTACGTGAAGAAGGCGCGGGGCTTCGCCACCCTCATGAAGCGGACGGATCCGTCCATCCAGCTCATCGGGTGCGGGCAGAACGGCTGGAGCGAGTGGGACGAGATCGTGCTGGGCGGCCTCGCCGATCTGATCGACTTCCACAGCATCCACCTCTACACGGGCAGCGCGGACCACTACACCACGGTGTTCTCGTCGCATCAGGCGGAGCGCGCGGTGCGCATCTGCGCGGCTCTCATCGAGCGGGTGCGCGCGGCCCAGCGGATCGCCCACCCCATCGCCATCGCCTTCGACGAGTGGAACGTGTGGTACCGGACGCGGAGCCACGAGGATCGGGTGGGCGGGGTGGAGGAGCGCTACACGCTCACCGACGCGCTCGCGATCGCGACGTATCTCAACGGCTTCATCCGCCACTGCGATACCGTGAAGATCGCCAACTTCGCCCAGCTCGTCAACGCGATCGCCCCCATCTTCACGAGCCCGAAGGGCCTGTTCCTCCAGACCATCTATCACCCGCTCCGCCTCTACGCCGAGCACATCCGCGAGATCGGCCTCGACGTTCACGTCTCCGGCGAGACCTACACGCTCGCGCCGGCCCAGGAAACCGGCAGCGAGGGCCGGGTCCACCACGTGGCCGAGCTCGGCCCGTTCACGCTTCTCGACGCGGCCGCGACCTGCGACGCCGGGGGGCGGCAGGTGAGCCTGGCCGTGGTGAACCGCGACGCGAGCCGGGCTCACCGGGCAACCATTGACCTCGGGGGCGCCGAGGCGACGGGGGACCTCGCCATCGCGGAGGTCAACGGGCCGGACGTGGGCGCGATGAACTCCTTCGAGCAGCCCCGCCTGGTCGATGCGCGCGACCGCACGGGCGCCGCCCGGGGCCGGCGGTTCGAGTACGAGTTCCCCGCCCATTCCGTCACTCTCCTCCGCTTCGGGGTGACCCCCGACGGCGAGGGGACACGTTGACAACCCCCCGGGCCGCGCGTAGGGTAAGGACGCGTCAGTAAAAGGAAAGGAGTCCCGCCATGTTTGGTCTGGGATATCAGGAGCTGTTGCTGATCCTGGTCATCGTGCTGATTCTGTTCGGGGCCCAGCGTCTCCCGGATCTCGCCCGCTCCCTCGGCTCGAGCGTGAAGGAGTTCAAGAAGGGCGTCAACGAGCTGCAGAAGGACGACGCGCCCGCGAAGAAGGACGACGAGAAGAAGGTCTGACCCTCCCCGCCCTGTACGCCTCGATCCCTTCGCCGCGATGCCCGCCGATCGATACGCCGTTGGGATAGACCTCGGCGGGAGCAAGCTTCGCGGCGGGCTGCTCTCCGAGCAAGGCCAGCTTGTCGCGCGCGTCGAGACCCAGACTGAAGCCTGGAAGGGCACCGCGAGCGTGCTCGCCAACCTGAAGCGGATGATCTCGGAGCTCCTCGATTCGACCGACCGCTCGCGGGTCACCGGGATCGGCATCGCCGCCGCGGGCCAGATCCACCCCAAGACGCACGCGGTGGTCTACGCGCCCAACCTCCGCTGGACGGACGTGCCGCTGCGCGACGAGATCGAGTCGCACGTGGGCATGCCCACCTACGTGGAGAACGACGTGCGCGCGGCCGCCTGGGGCGAGTATCGCTTCGGCGTCGGCCGCGGCGCCCGGAGCCTGATTGCCGTGTTCGTGGGCACCGGCGTCGGATCAGGGGCGGTCATGGACGGTCTCCTTCTGAGCGGCTTCAACAACGTCGCCGGCGAGATCGGCCACACCCAGATCGTCGTGGACGGCCTCCCGTGCCCGTGCGGGCAGCGCGGCTGCGTGGAGACCTACGCCTCAGGCAGCGGCTTCATCCACCGGCTCGAGCAGGCTCTCGAGGCGGGGACCAAGACCGTGCTCGCGGACGAGACGGGGCGCGACGCGCGCCGGCTCACCGCCGCGCTCGTCGCGCGCGCGGCCGCCGCGGGGGATCCCTTCGCGGCCATGGTCTGGGAGGAAGCGCAGCGCTATCTGGGCGCCGCCCTCGCCAACTACGTGACGCTCCTGAATCCCGAGCTGCTCGTGCTCGGCGGCGGCATCATGACCACGGTGCCCGCGCTGGGCGAGTCGCTCACCGAGCGCATCCGCGCGCACGCCACCATGATGTCGCGCACGGTGCGGGTGGCGCGCGCGGGGCTGGGCGACTCCGCCGGCATCTTCGGCGCCGCCGACCGTGTGTGGCGGCAGCAGTGAGGCGCCTCCACGATCTGGGCCGCAACTGGGTGTCGCGCTCCGGCCTCCTCTTCGACGTCGCGGTCTCCCTCGTCCTCGCCCTCGTGACGCTGGCGTCGCGCTGGCCCTATCGCGCGCGGATGCTCTACAACTGGGACGCCGTCCAGTTCGCCCTCGCGTTGCGCGAGTTCGACATCGCCAAGCATCAGCCCCACCCGCCCGGCTATCTCCTGTACGTGGGCCTGGGACGGCTGGTCAATGCCACCGTGGCCGATCCCACCCTGGCCTACGTGACGCTCGCGATGGTGTTCAGCGCGGCCACGACGGTCACGGTGTACTGGCTCGGCCGCGCCCTCTACGACCGCACCACCGCCGGCGCGGCGGCGGCCCTGCTCGCGGTGAGCCCGCTCTTCTGGTTCTACGGCTCCGTCGGCCTCACCTATGCCGGCGAGGCCTTCGGCGCCACCTTGATGGCGCTGCTCGCCTACCGCGCGCTCCACGGGAGCGTCGCGCATCTCTACCTGGGCGCGGTGTGCCTGGGCCTGGCGGGCGGGTTTCGCCTGTCCGTCCTGCTCCTGCTGCTGCCCCTCTGGGCCGTCGCCGCCGCGCTGGGCATCCGCGAGCGCAAACGCCTATTCGCCGCCGGCGCGCTGCTCGCCGCCGCCGTGCTCGCGTGGCTCCTCCCGCTCGTCTGGCTCTCGGGCGGGTGGGCAGCCTATCTTCGCGCTTCGCGCGAGCTCTACGGCAGCATGGTGCTGCCCACCTCCATCCTCGGCGGCGATCCGGACGCCACCCTGCGCCAGGCCCGCTACGTGCTGGAGTCCGTGCTGGTGGGTCTGGGGCCGCTCGCGCTCGCGTTCGGAGCGTTGCCGTTCTACGCGCGCCGGCGCGGCTGGGGCACGCGCGAGTGGTTCCTCCTCGGCTGGATGGCGCCGCCGCTCGCCGTGTACACCCTCGTCCACTTCGGGCAGGCCGGCTACGTCTTGACCTTCCTGCCCGCGCTCGTCATCCTGCTGAGCCGCGCGGTGGTCGAGCTGGTGGCGGCGGGCTCCGAGCGGCTGCGCCGGCCGCACTGGCGCTGGGCGCTGACTCTCGCCGCCCTCGGGCCGCTCCTCTTCATCAACACCGGCTTCTTCGTGAAGGCGAGCCCGGTGCCGCGCGAGTTCGACCGTCGCGAGGGCGAGGGCTGGATGTGGCGGGCGCGGGACGAGGCGCACGACTGGATCCTCTCGCGGACCGTCGCCGCCCTCCGCGAGCACGAGGCGGTGCTCGGCACCTACGTGCGCACCATCCGCGCCGTCTTTGACCCGGCGGATACCGCGCTCCTCACCGAGCTGGGCAACCCGCGCTCCTACCCGTGGCTGCGGCACGCCATGTACTACATGCCGGAGTACTCGATCTATCAGCTCAGCCTGCGCGGCGAGGCGCCCGGCTTCTACACGCCGAAGTCGGCGACGACCATGATTCTCGCCCCGGGCGCCACCACCATGGTGCCGCGGCGTGTGCGCCAGCTCGTGTGGTTCGTGGACCACTGGGATCCGGAGATGCCGCGGCCGCGGGGCCTCCTCGAGATTCAGCTCTCGTACGGCCGATTCCTCTACGTGCTCCCGCTGGGCAAGGCCCCGGTGGAGCACGCCGGCTACACCTTCTTCCGCGAACCCCATCCTTCCCTCTACCCCTGAGGGGGAGTGGGGGCAGGGTGAGGGGGTGACGAGAGTGGTTATCGCGGGGGCGCTCGCCCTCGGCCTGGTGCTCTTCGCCCTCCGCGAGCAACAGTTGGCCGGGGTCGCCGGCTTTCCCCTCGACGACTCCTGGATCCATTTCCAGTTCGCGCGCAACCTCGCCGAGGGGCAGGGCTTCTCCTACAATCCCGGCGTGCCGGTGGCGGGCTCGACCGCGCCGCTCTGGACGCTGCTCCTCGCCGCCCTGTTCGCGGTCGGTGGCAACCATCCACTCCTCGCCAAGGTCGTGGGCACGGCCGCGGCGCTCGGCGCCGCGCTCGTCGCCGCCCGCCTGGCGCTGGCCTGGACGGGCGACCGGGCGGCCGGTCTGCTCACCGGCGCGCTCACGGCGCTGAGCGGGCCGCTCCTCTGGGGGGCGCTGTCGGGGATGGAGGTCTCGCTGGCCGCCCTCCTCGCCACGGCGGGAACGCTCGCCCACACGCGCGGCCGCGACCTCGCTGCCGCCACGCTGCTCGCCCTCGCGGTGCTGGCGCGTCCGGAGTCGGTGCTGCTGCTGGGGCTCGTGTGGACGGCGGGGCCGATCACGGTGCGGCGCTCCGTCCTCTTCGCCGGATGTCCCGCCGCCCTCGTGGGACCGTGGGTGGCCTTCAATCTCGCCACCGGCGGGACGCCGCTGCCCGCCACCGCTGCCGCCAAGATCGAGGGCGGCCTCGCCGGCTTTCTCCTCGGCGCGCGCGAGCCGCTCATGACCACGCTCGTCACGCGCCCGTGGGACTTCGCCGTCGAATGGGTGCTTTGGCTCGGCGGCGTCAACGCGCTGCTGCCGCTGCTGCTGCCGCCGGGCCTCTGGCTCCTCTGGCGCCGCGGGGGCCGCCGGCTCGCGCTGCCCGCCGGGCTGCTGGCGCTACAGCCCCTGGCCATGGCGCTGCTCGCGACCTATCGCGGCCCGGCCTTCCAGGAGGGGCGCTATGCCATGCATCTCCTCCCCATGGCCCTGGCGGTGATCGCGCTCCCGGTCGCGGCGCTCGTGGGCAAGGGCGTCGACGCCCCCCGGCTCGCGCGCCTGCGCCGGCCCATCATGGTGGGCCTCGTCGTGGCCGCGCTGATGGCCCTCTGGCCCGCGGCCACGCGCTACGGGTGGGCGGTGCAGAACATCGAGACCATGCAGGCGCGCCTCGGGCGCTGGGTCGACGCCAACACGCCCCTCCATGCGCGACTGGCGCTCAACGACGTGGGCGCCATCGGCTATCTGTCGCGCCGCGAGGTGGTCGACGTGATGGGCCTGATGACCCCGGCCATCATCCCGTATCGCCGCGACGGTGAGGACGGCGTCCTTCGCTACCTCGAGCGCGCCTGCCCCGATTACCTCATCGTGTTTCCCGCCTGGTTCCCGCGCCTCACCGCCAGGGCGGACCGCTTCACGCCCATCCATCGCGTGCGGTTGGCGCACAATACGGTAGCGGGCGCCGAGGAGATGGTGGTGTACGAGACGGTGTGGGCGCGCGGGCACGCGTGCTCACGGGGAGATGCCGCTCGATGAGAAGCCGGGCGGTACTGGCATCGCTCGTCGTGCTGGCGCTGGCGGCGCTGGCACCGCCCGCCCATGCCCAGCTGTACCGCTGGGTGAACGAGCAGGGCGAGGTGCACTTCACCCAGGGGCTCGAGAACATCCCCGCGCGCTTCCGCGCCGGCGCGCGGCTGCTCGGCTATCCCGAGGCGGCGCCCGTGCCGGTTCCCGCCGGGCCGGCCGGTCCGCCTCCCGCCGGACCCGAGGCCGGTTCCCCCGGCGTCCGGGGCGGCGCACGCATCCCGTTCACTCCCGGGGAGCCCATCCTGCTCACCGTGCGGGTCAACGGCCTGCGCACCGTCCGCCTGCTTCTCGACACGGGGGCGCAGAGCACGGTCATCCATACGCGGGCCCTGGCCGCCATCGGCGTGGATGCGAGCGACGGCCGCGCCGTCAGCGTCATGGGCGTCACCGGCCAGGCGGAGGGCCGTTACGTCGGGCTGGAAAGCCTCGAGGTGGGCGAGGCCCGCGTGGCGCCGCTCGGCGTGATCGCCTACGACCTCCTCCTCCGCGAAGGCGACGGCCTTCTCGGCCGAGACTTTCTCGACCGCTTCACGCTGACCGTGGACACCGAGGCGCGGGTGGTCATCCTCGCGCCCCGCTGACGCCCCTCCCTCGCGGCGGGCGGGCCCTCCGTGTTAACTTGAGGGGCCATGAAAGGGGAGGGAAAGCGATGAGACGGCTCACCGTGGGGACGGCGGCGCTCGCCTTCATGGGACTGGCGCCGGCCACCGACGCGTCCGCGCAGACCTACCGCTGGACGGACGAGCACGGCCGCGTGAACTACAGCCAGGGGATCGACAGCATCCCCGAGCGGTTCCGGCCCGGCGCCCAGTTCCTGACCTCCCCGCCGTCCGCCCCCGCGCCCGCGGTGACGGCGCCCGGCGGCCGCCCCGTCCCCGTGGCGGGCGGCAGCGCGGCGCAGATCCGCTTCACGCCGGGCCAGCCCATCCTCGTCAACGCGCGCATCAATGACGGAGGCAGCGTCCGGCTGCTGCTCGACACCGGCGCCTCCGTAACGACCATCAGCCCGCGCGTGCTCGCCCAGCTCGGGGTCTCGAGCCGCGACGCCCTCCGGGGCTCCATCCGCGGCGTCACCGGCACCGCCGACGCGCTCTTCGTCATGGTCAGCACGATCGACGTCAACGGCGCCAAGGCGGGGCCCATCCGCGTGGTCGCCCACGACGTCGAGCTCGGCCAGGGCGAGGGCCTGCTCGGCCGCGACTACCTCGACCGCTTCATCGTCAACATCGACAACCAAGCGGGCATCGTCACGCTCACGCCGCGGTAGCCGGCCGCGGCGGGAGACGATCGCATGGACTACAAAGACACGCTCAACCTTCCCAGGACGACTTTCCCCATGAAGGCCAATCTCTCCTCGCTCGAGCCGGAGCTGCTCGAGCGGTGGAAGGGCATGGACCTCTACGGGAAGATCCGGAAGGCCGCCGCCGCCCGCCCGCTGTGGGTCTTCCATGACGGCCCCCCGTACGCCAACGGGCACATCCACATGGGCACCGCGCTCAACAAGATTCTGAAGGATCTCGCGGTCAAGACCCACAACATGCTCGGATTCAACGCGATGTTCGTGCCCGGCTGGGACTGCCACGGCCTGCCCATCGAGCACGGCGTGGACAAGGCCCTGGGGCTCGACTCGGCCTCGGTGGACGTGCGCAAGGCCATGGATCCGGTGGAGAAGATCCGGCGCTGCCGCGAGTACGCGCTCGAGTTCCTGGACATCCAGCGAGAGGAATTCAAGCGCCTGGGCGTGTTCGCCGACTGGGACAACCGCTACGCGACGCTCGATCCCGCGTACGAGGCGGTGATCGTCCGCGAGTTCGGGCGCTTCGTGGGGCAGGGCGCCGTCTACAAGGGTCTCAAGCCCGTGCACTGGTGCATGCACTGCAAGACCGCCCTCGCCCAGGCCGAGGTGGAGTACGAGGACCAGACCACGCCCACCGTCTACGTGAAGTTCCCCGTGGCGACGGCGAGCCCGGCCCTGACTGCGGCGCTGGGCGGGCGGAAGGCGTCGTTCGTCGTCTGGACCACTACGCCCTGGACCTTGCCCGCCAACCTCGCCATCGCCGTGCACCCGACGGAGACGTACAGCGCCCTCGAGGTGGACGGCGAGTGGCTGATTGTCGCCCGGCCCCTCGCGCTGGCGGTGGCGAATCTGCCCGGGGTCGCCGGCCGCGCCCGCGACGCCGGCCTCGCCCTGCCGGGTGCCGCGCTGGTGGGCACGCAGGCCCGGCATCCGTGGATCGCCCGCGACTCCGTCGTGCTCGCCGAGGACTTCGTGGCGATGGACGCGGGCACCGGGCTCGTGCACATCGCCCCCGGCCACGGCGAGGAGGACTACGAGGCGGGCCGGCGCGCCGGGCTCAAGATCTACAACCCCGTGGACGACGACGGCAAGTTCATCGCTGAGGTCGAGCACTTCGCCGCGCAGACGGTGTGGGAGGCAAATCCCAAGATCATCGCGCATCTCAAGCAAGTGGGCGCGCTGCTCGCCGAGATCCCGGTGAGCCACACCTACCCGCACTGCTGGCGGTGCAAGAACCCCACGCTGTTCCGCGCCACCGAGCAGTGGTTCCTCTCGCTCGACAAGACGGGCCTGCGCCAGCGGGCGCTGGACGCCATCCGAAACGAGGTTCGCTGGATCCCCGAATGGGGCGAATCCCGCATCTACAACATGGTGGCCCACCGCCCCGACTGGGTGCTGTCGCGCCAGCGCGTGTGGGGCGTGCCCATCGTGGCGTTCTACTGCGTGACGTGCGGCCACTTGCTGCTCGAGGAGCGTGTCGCCGAGCACGTGGCCGAGATCTTCCGCGCCGGGCGCGGCATCGAGGAGTGGTATGTCCGACCGGAGCGCGAGCTCCTGCCCCCCGGCACGCGCTGCCCCGCCTGCGGCGGCGAGGAGTTCCGACGCGAGACGGACACCCTCGACGTCTGGGTGGACTCGGGCTGTAGCCACGCCGCCGTGCTGGAAACGCGCCCGGATCAGCGCTGGCCGGCCGACCTCTATCTGGAGGGCTCGGACCAGCACCGCGGGTGGTTCCACTCCTCGCTGCTGGAGGCGGTGGCGACGCGAGGGAAACCTCCCTACCGCACGGTGCTCACCCACGGCTTCCTGGTGGACGGCGACGGCCGCAAGATGTCGAAGTCCGTCGGCAACTACCTGACCCAGGAGCAGCTCCTACCCAAGTACGGCGCGGAGGTGCTGCGACTCTGGGTGGCGGCGGAGGACTACACCGAGGACATCCGCCTGTCCGACGAGATCCTCAACCGCCTCGCCGACGCGTATCGCCGCATCCGCAACACGTGGCGCTTCCTGCTCGGCGCGCTCGCCGACTTCGACCCCGACCGGGATCGCGTCACCTTCGATCAGATGGACGAGCTGGATCGCTGGGCGCTGCTGCGGCTGGGCGAGCTGATCACGCGGGTACGCCGCGCGTACGAGGAATATCAGTTCCACGTGGTCTTTCACGCCACCCACAACTTCTGCGCCGTGGATCTCTCGGCGCTCTACCTCGACATCATCAAGGACCGGCTCTATGTCTCCGCGCCCAGCGACCCGAGGCGCCGCGCCGCCCAGACGGTGTGCTTCGAGATGCTCACCGCGCTCACGCGAATGCTCGCGCCCGTCCTGACGTTCACCGCCGAGGAGGTATGGGGGCACCTCCCGGGGGCGGGCAAGCCGGAGAGCGTGCACCTCACCACCTTCCCCGACGAGCGGGGGGAGTGGGCGAACGAGCGCCTCGCCGGTGAGTGGGAGCGCCTGCTCGAGGTGCGCGGGGAAGTCTCGCGCGCGCTCGAAGCCGCGCGCAAGGCTGGCAAGATCGGCAAGGGCATCGACGCCGTCCTCTACGTGGTGAGCGCGCCGGAAGAGCAGTGGCGGCCCCTCCTCGCCGCCAAGGGCGAGCCGCTGCTCGCCACTGTCTTCAACGTCTCTGCCGTGCGGCTGGCCGAGACGCCGCCCGCGGGCGACGCGGTCGCCTACGAGAGCGCGGACATCCCCGGGCTGGCGCTCGCGGTGGTACCGGCCAAGGCGCTCCGCTGGAAGAAGTGCGAGCGCTGCTGGCTGTGGAGCCCGCGCGTGGGGGAGGACCGCGAGCACCCGACGCTCTGCGAGCGCTGCGCTCCGGTCGTCCGCACGCTCCGGTAGATGCGGCTGATCCCGGCGCTGGCGGCGGGTATCATCGTCGCCGACCAGATCACGAAGTGGTGGGCTCTGCGCGACCTGCGTTTCGGCTCGCCGGTGCCGGTGGTGGAGGGTTTCTTCTCGCTTACCCTCGTCATGAATCCCGGCCTCGCCTTCGGGATGCTGGGCGGCATGCCGGAGACCCTCCGCTGGACGGTGGGGCTCCTCTCGGTCGGCGCCGTCGTCGTCCTCGCGCTCCTCGCCGCGCGCCTCCTGCCCACCGGCGGCCCCTGGACCCGGCTGGCCCTGGGCCTCATCTTCGGGGGGGCCGGCGGCAACCTGATCGATCGCGTCCGCTTCGGCGCGGTGGTGGACTTCCTCGACTTCTACTGGCGGGACTATCACTGGCCCGCCTTCAACGTGGCCGACTCCGCCATCACCGTGGGGGTGACCATCATCGCGATCCGCATGCTGATGGACGCCTCCCCCGCCCAGGCCTGACGGGCGAGGGCTCGCCCGAGGCACCGTGGACGCGCCGCGGCGGCTCACCGGCACCGTCACGCCCGCCGAGGCGGGGGGCCGCCTCGATCGCTGGCTCGCCGCGCGCCTGCCCGACCTCTCGCGGACACGCGTGAAGGCGCTCGTGGACGCGGGGCAGGTCCGCGTGGACGGGCGCCCGGCCAAGGCGGCGCTGCGCCTGCGCGCGGGCGTGCGGGTCGAAGCCCAGGTGCCGCCCCCTCCCCCCGAGACCTTGCTGCCCGAGGGGGTCGCCCTCCGGGTGATCTTCGAGGACGATCACGTGCTGGTCGTGGACAAGCCGGCGGGCATGGTCACCCATCCGGGGGCGGGGCGCATGACGGGCACCCTCGCCGCGGCCGCGCTCGCGCATGCGCCGGCCATCGCCGGCGTCGGGGGCCCGCGGCGTCCCGGCATCGTGCATCGGCTGGACAAGGGCACCTCCGGCCTCATCGTGCTCGCCAAGACCGCGGCCGCCTACGACGCGCTCACCGGCCAGCTCGCCCGCCGCACGGTGAGCCGCCGCTATCTCGCGCTCGCCCACGGCCGTCTGGCGAGAGAGGAGGGGACGGTGGACGCCCCGATCGGGCGCGATCCGCGCTCGCGCGTGCGCATGGCCATCGCGACGGCAGGACGGGGCCGGCGGGCGATCACACGCTACCGGGTGCTCGAGCGCTTCGCCGACGCCACGCTGCTGGAGTGCCGGCTCGAGACCGGGCGCACGCATCAGATCCGCGTGCACCTGGCCTCGCTGGGCCACCCGGTGCTCGGCGACGAGACCTACGGGCGCCGGCGCCCCGGGGGGCCGGCCGATCCCGAGCGCGCCGCCCTCGTCACCGGACTGGGGGGCCTGGCCCTACACGCCGCGGGGCTGGCGTTTGTGCACCCCGCGACCGGTCAGCGGATCGAGCTGGCAGCCGAGACGCCGCCGCGCATCGAGCGCCTCCTGGCGCATCTTCGCCTCCGCGCTACGGCCGGGCCGAGCAGGCGCCGGACACGCTAGGTGTCTCCTCCGGTGCGCCCGAATTTGCTGGGCCGTGTCGCTTCTTCGCACCTGGTCGGTGGCGACCGACACCTAAGTATCTGGAATATCGAGAAGGGCGCCACCCATGAGCCTTGGCAAGCGCCGTGCTAGGATCGAACACGTATGCGATCCAGCGCGGCGGCCGCTCTGACCGTGATCATCCTGGCCGCGGGCGATTCGAAGCGCATGAAGTCCGGCCGCCCCAAGGTGCTACACCCCCTGTGCGGCCGTCCCCTCATCCAGTACCCCGTCGCGGTGGCCCGCGCCCTCGGCGGAACCGTCGTGCTGGTGGTCGGCCGCGCCGCCGATCAGGTCCGGGCGGCGGTGGGGGACGCGCCCGACCTCGTCTACGTCGAGCAGACGGAGCGGCGGGGCACCGGCCACGCGGTGCTGCAGACCCGCCCGGTGTGCCGGGACGCGACCGGCACCATCCTCGTGATCCCCGGCGACCAGCCGCTGATGTCGGAGGCGATGCTGCGCGGCCTCGTCGACCATCACGAGGCGTCCGGCGCCGCCGCCACGCTCCTCACCGCGTGCGTCGACGATCCCACCGGCTATGGGCGCATGATCCGCGACAACGGTCGGCCCACCGCCATCGTCGAGCATCGGGACGCCACCGCCGCCGAGCGCGAGATCCATGAGATCGGGACCAGCGTGTACTGCTTCGACGCGGCCACGTTCTGGCCCGCGCTCGACCGGGTGACGCCGCACAACGAGCAGGGCGAGTACTACCTCACCGACGTGATCGGGATTCTCCGCGGCGACGGGCGAAGCCTCGAGGCGGTGGTGGCCGCGGATCCGCGTGAGTGCCTGGGCATCAACGACCGAAAGCAGCTTGCCCAGCTCGCCGCCATCCACCGCGGCCGCATCCTGGACCGCCTGATGGCCGACGGGGTGAGCGTGCTGGACCCCGCCACGACCTACGTGGACGACACCGTCGTGATCGGCCCCGACACCGTGCTCTACCCGGGCGTGGTGCTGGAAGGCGTCACCACCATCGGCGCTGAGTGCGTGATCGGCACGGGCGCGCAGGTCTCCTCGAGCCGCCTCGGCGATCGCGTACTCCTCAAGCCCTACTGCGTGCTCGCGGAGTCGGCGGTGGAGGAGGGCGCGCAGCTGGGGCCCTTCTGTCACCTGCGGCCGCTTTCCCAGGTGGGGGCGGGAGCGAAGATCGGCAACTTCGTCGAGCTCAAAAAGTCCAGGATCGGCCGCGGGGCGAAGGTGCCGCATCTGTCCTACGTGGGTGACGCCCAGGTAGGGGCGGGGGCCAACCTGGGCGCGGGCACCATCACCTGCAACTACGATGGCGTCAACAAGCACGAGACCGTGATCGGGGCGGAGGCGTTCATCGGGACCAACGCGAGCCTGGTCGCGCCGGTGACCATCGGCGAGGGCGCGTACGTCGCGGCGGGCTCCGTGATCACCAAGAGCGTGCCGCCGGGCGCGCTGGCCGTCGCCCGCGGCAAGCAGGAAGTCCGCGAGGGCTGGGCGGAGCGCCGCAAGGCGACGCGGAAGAAGGCCCCGCGCGGGGAAGGGGACTAAGCGCATGTGCGGCATCGTCGGCTACATCGGCGACAAGAGCGCGGCCGAGATCATCCTGGAAGGGCTCAAGAAGCTCGAGTACCGCGGCTACGACTCCGCGGGCGTGGCGGTGCTGGGCGCCGAGGGCCTGCAGGTGCGCCGCGCCGCCGGCCGCCTCAAAGGCCTCGAGGGCCTCGTGCGCGAGCGCCCCGTCGCGGGCTCCATCGGAGTGGGCCACACGCGCTGGGCCACCCACGGCCGTCCGACCGACGAGAACGCGCATCCCCACACCGACGGCTCCGGCACGCTCGTGGTCGTTCACAACGGGATCATCGAGAACTACCTCCCCATCAAGGAGCGCCTGATGGGAGAGGGGCACGTCTTCAAGTCGGAGACCGACACCGAGGTGATCGCGCACCTGATCGAGCGGCACCTCCAGGACACCCCACGCCTCGACGAGGCCACGCGGCGGGCGCTGCGCGAGCTGCGCGGCTCCTACGCCATCGTGGTGCTCGCGAAGAGCGCGCCCGACCGTCTCGTCGCCGCCAAGCACGGCGCGGGCAGCGTGGTGGTGGGCTTGGGCGCGGGCGAGACCTTCCTCGCCTCCGACATCCCCGCCCTCCTCGCCCACACGCGCGACATGGTCATCCTCGAGGACGAGGACATCGCGGTGGTCACCCGCCACGGCGTGGAGGTCAGCAAGCTCGACGGCGCGCCCGCGGAGCGGCAGCCCACCCGCATCCTCTGGGACCCGATCCTCGCGGAGAAGGGCGGCTACCGGCACTTCATGCTGAAGGAGATCTACGAGCAGCCGCGGGCCGCCGCCGATAGCCTGCGCGGCCGCGTCTCGCCCGAGAGCGGGAGCGTGGTGCTGCCCGACATCAACCTCGATCCCGAAGTAACCTCCGAACTATCCCGAGTCGTCCTGCTCGCGTGCGGCACCTCGTACCACGCGGCCATCGTGGGCCGGTTCCTCGTGGAGCGGCTCACCGGGATTCCCGCCGAGGTGGACGTCGCCTCGGAGTGGCGCTACCGGGACGCTCCCGTCGGCCCCGACACCCTCGTGGTGGCCCTCTCACAGTCCGGCGAGACCGCCGACACGCTGGGCGCGGTGAAGGCGGCGCGCGCCAAGGGGGCGCCCATCGTGGGCATCACCAACGTGGTCGGCTCCGCCCTGGCCCGGGAGTCCACCGGCGTGGTCTACACCCCGGCGGGCCCCGAGATCGGGGTGGCGTCCTCCAAGACGTTCACCGCCACGATCGTGGCCGCCTACCTCCTAGCCCTCTGGCTGGGACGCCGGCGCGAGCGCCTCTCAGCCGAGGACGGCCGCCGGCACGTGCAGGGGCTCCTGGAGCTGCCGCGCCTGATCGAGAAGACGCTCGAGCTCGACAGCAGCGTGGCCACGCTGGCCCGCGAGCTGTCGCGCTACAAGGACTTCCTCTTCCTCGGGCGCGGCATCCACTATCCGATCGCCCTCGAGGGGGCGCTGAAGCTGAAGGAGCTGTCCTACCTGCACGCGGAGGGGTATCCCGCCGGCGAGATGAAGCACGGCCCCATCGCGCTGATCGACGAGGGGCTGCCGGTGGTCGCCCTCATCCCCAAGGACAGCACCTACGAGCGCATGATGGGCAATGTCGAGGAGGTGCGCGCCCGCGACGGGCGCGTGATCGCCCTCGCCCACGAGGGTGACCGCGACGCGAAGGCCAAGGCCGACTGGGTGATCCCGGTGCCCGCGGCGAGCGACCTGCTCTCGCCCATCCTCATGGCCATTCCGCTCCAGCTGCTCGCCTATCACGTGGCCGTCCGTCTCGGCCGCGACGTCGACCAGCCCCGCAACCTCGCGAAGTCGGTCACGGTGGAGTAGGGCCGCGCCGTCGCGCGCCCGGCTCCCGCGCGTCCTCTTCGCGCTCGCGGTGCTCGGCGGGGCGGCGGCCTGCGCCGCGCCCGCGCGCATCCCCGCCGCGGGCATGATCGCGGGCCAGCGCGTGGCTACGACGGTGGACGCGCCGATTGCGCGCGACTACCTGGAGCGCTACCTCCGCGGCGACCGTTCCGACGCCGCATTGACGCAGGCGGTCGAGGGCAACACGCGCGAGCCCGCCGCCGACCCCCACGATCGCGAGGCGCTGGGGCGGCTCGCGCGGCGGCACTCCACCGATCTGGCCACCCTGCACTTCGTGGCGCGCCTCTACGAGCAGCCCGACAACCGGCGGGTCCAGGACGCGTTCCACGCGCACCTCCGCCGGCTCACCACCGGCGAGCGTGTCGCGCTCGCGCCGGATCGCGCGTACCTGGTGGCCTTCGTGCCGGGGTACGCTTACCGGCGCGACCCCGCGACCGGCGCCGACTTTGCCCGCCCGCGCGCCATGCTCGAGGCCGCGGGCTTCCGCACCCTCCTCGTCGAGACGGAGGAGCTGGCGGGCGTCGAGCGCAATGCCGGGCTCGTGGCCGAGCGGCTCACGCGACTCGCCGAGGGCGAGGAGCGCATCATCGTCGTCAGCGCGAGCAAGGGCGGGCCGGAGACGGCCCTCGCGCTGGGCGAGGGCCTGTCCGCGGACGCCGCCCGCCGCGTGAAGGCCTGGATCAGCGTGGGCGGGCTGCTCCGGGGAAGCCCGTACGCCGACCGCTATCTCGGCTGGCCGCGCCGGTGGCTCGCCGCCCTCGCGCTGACCTGGGAGGGGCTGCCCAAGAGCCTCGTGCGGGACATGAGCACGGTGGAGCGCACGCCGGTGCTGGCCCGCCTGCGCCTTCCCGCGCATCTGCTGACGCTGCAGTACGTGGGCGCTCCGCTCTCGGGCCAGGTTCCGCCGTGGAGCCGCGGCCGGTACTGCGCGCTGAGCCCTCACGGGCCGAACGATGGGCTGACGCTTCTGGCCGACGAGCTGCTCGCGGGCGGTCTGGTCGTCACCGACCTCGGTCTCGACCACTACTATCAGGACCCCGCCATCGATCTGAAGACCCTGGCCCTTCTGCAGGCCGTGCTCGACGAGCTCGGCCGCCGCGCGCCGGAGCCGCCCGCCTGAGCCGCCGCGTCCGGGCTTGCCCGGCGTCGTATTGTTTGAGGAAGGGGTGGAGAACATGCGTGAGCTCATTCACCAGCATTCGGCCCGGGTCGTGGATCAGGACGGAAAGAAGTACGTCGCGCTCATCTACGGCGAGGGGCGCCCAGACGGCACCTGGGAGGGCTGGCTGGAGTTCCGGAACGGGCGCACCGTGCTGCGCACGGAACGGGAAACCACGCAGCCCAACCGCACGGCGGTCGAGTACTGGGCCTCGGGACTCGAGCCGACCTACCTCGAGGGGGCCCTTGCCCGCGCGCAAGGCCGCCTGCTATAGGGGACGAATGCTCCGCTTCGACCACTTCCGGCTCGCCGTGGGCGATCTCGCGCGCTCGCGCCGCTGGTACGTGGACACCCTCGGCATGAAGGTGGAGTTCGAGATCCCGAAGAGGAAGACGGTGGCGCTCCAGGACACCGAGGGGTTCACGATCTTCCTCCAGGAGTCACAGCTGGCGGCCGGCCCCGACGCCTGTGCGTTTTGGTTCCAGGTGGCCGACGTCGAAGCCACGTTCCGTGACTGGTCTGCGCGTGGCGTCGCGTTCGCGCACCCGCCCCGGAAGAACTTCTGGGGGTATGGGGCGGAGCTCACCGATCCCGACGGGCACGCGGTGCGTCTCTGGGACGAGCGCACGATGAAGGAGCAGTGAGCCGGCCGTGATCGTCCGCCGGGCCACCCTTGACGATGCGCCCGCCATCGCCGCGGTTCACGTCCAGGCCTGGCAGGCCGCCTACAAGGGCATCGTGCCGGCCGCCTTTCTCGACGCCCTCAGCGTGGAGGAGCGCACGACGCGGTGGCGCCGGAATCTCGCCGAGCGCGCCTCGACGGTGTGCGTGGCGGAGGGATTCGAGGGCGTGGTCGGCTGGGCCAGCGTCGGCGGCTGCCGCGACGCCGACGCGACCGCCACCATGGGCGAGCTCTGGGCCATCTACGTGGCGCCGGGCCGCTGGCGGCACGGGGTCGGCCGCGCGATGTGGGGGTGGGGCCAATCCCACCTCGAGCAGGCGGGCTTCACGAGCGCGGTGGTGTGGGTGCTCGAGAACAACCGCTCCGCGCGCCACTTCTACGCGACGGTGGGCTTCGCCCCCGCGCCGGACGCGACCAAGATGGTCGAGATCGGCGGGGTGAGCCTGCCTGAGGTGCGGCTGCGCGCGCCGCGCATCGGCGCCGCGCCGCCATGACCGGCCCCGTGCTGCTCGAGCTGATCGCCACCCTCTGCGCCGGCCTCTTCGCCGGCGCCGCCGCGTATGTCGCACTGGTGGAGCATCCGGCTCGTCTGGAGTGCGGCGTCGAGGTCGCGCTGCGCGAGTTCCGCCCCAGCTATCGCCGGGCCGCCGTGATGCAGGCGGGCCTCGCCGCAGTGGGCTGCCTCGCCGCCCTCGGCGCCTGGGCGCTGGGGCGTGACGCCCCGGCGCTGCTGGCGGGCGTGCTCCTCGGCGGGGTGATCATGTTCACCCTGCTCGTGATCCGGTCCACCAACGCGCGACTGCTGGATCCCGCGCTGGGCCCCGCGGCGCCCGACGCGCCCGTGCTGCTCGCACGCTGGGGACGCCTGCACGCCGTTCGCGTGGCGGCGAGCCTCCTGGCCTTCCTGTTGCTGGGGCTCCACCTCGCCGGGACGCTCTGATAGTGTCGGGGGCATGAGCGCGGACGATCGCCCGCAGGGCCGGGTGCTGTCCCGGCGGGAAGCGCTGGCGGTGCTTGCCGCCGCCGGCTCCTCCCTGCTCGTGCCCGCGGCCGGCCAGGCCCAGGCGCCGCCGCCCGGCGTCGCGGGCTGCGTGGTGCGACCCGAGCAGAGCGAGGGGCCCTTCTTCGTGGAGGAAGCCCTGAACCGGTCGGATCTGAGATCGGATCCGTCGGACGGGACGGTGAAGCCGGGGACGCCGCTGGCCCTGACCCTGATCGTCGCCCGCCTCGCCCGCGGCAGCTGCGCGCCGCTGCCGGGCGTGCGCGTGGATCTCTGGCATTGCGACCACCTGGGGGCGTACTCGGACGTGAGCGGCACCATGGGCAAGAAGTTCCTGCGGGGTTATCAGCTCACCGATGGCGAGGGGCGCGCGCAGTTCACCACGGTGTACCCCGGCGGCTATCAGGGCCGGACCGTGCACATCCACTTCAAGCTGCGCGCGGCGCGGGAGCAGCGCCCGGGCTTCGCCTTCACCTCGCAGCTCTACTTCGACGACGCGCTCTCCGATCAGGTACTCGCGGCGCCGCCCTACGGTGGGCGCCCCCGCGGCACGCGGAACGACTCCGACGGGCTCTTCCGGCGCGGCGGCCGGCAGCTGACGCTCGCCCTGACGCCCCGCGCGGGTGGCTACGGGGCGACCTTCACCGTGGCGCTCGACGGAGCGTAGCGAAGTGGAGGCCTGACACGCCCGTGCCCGCGTCGCGCCGCGCCGCGCTTCCAGCGCTCGCCGTGGCGCTCCTCACCGTTGGCCCCGCCGGCGCGGGAGCGCAGACGCCCCCCTCGGCGAGCGAGCAGGCAGCGTACACGGGGCTGCTCGCCGCCGCGGCGAGCGGGGAGGCGGCGCGCATCCCGGCGCTTGTCGCCGCCGGCGCCCGCCCGGACGCGCGGGATGGATACGGACGCACGCCCCTGCACGTGGCGACCTACGGCGGGCACCACGACGCCATGCGCGCGCTGGCCGCCGCCGGCGCGGATCCCAATGCCCTGGAGTACGACCGCTACGACATCGTGACCATCGCCGCGGTGGCCAACGACGCGCCCACCCTGGCGGTGGCGCTCGCCATCGGGGCCAGCGCCCGCAACGTGACCAGCCGCTACGACGGCACCGCGCTGATCGCGGCCGCGCACCTTGGCCACGCGGACGTCGTGCGCATGCTGATTCGTGCGGGCGCCCCGCTCGACCACGTCAACAATCTCGGCTGGACCGCCCTCATCGAATCCATCGTGCTCGGCGACGGCGGGCCGCGCCACATCGAGACGCTGAAGGCCCTGGTCGAGGGGGGCGCGAGCGTGACCCTGCCGGATCGCCAGGGGCGCACTCCGCTGGCGCTCGCGCAGGAGCGCGGGTACGAGCCCATGGTGCGGCTGCTCCGCCAGGCCGGCGCGCGGGCGGGGATCGGTCTGGCTGCTGGGAACGAGCCGCGGTACCTTGTCCGCGGCGGGCGCTACTAACTCCGGAGGGAACCCATGCCCACGGCCACGATCGACGGACTCACGGTCGAGTACACGACGAGCGGCTCCGGGCCCGCGCTGCTGATGCTGGCCCCCGGCGGCTTCGACGCCTCCATGGAGAAGTGGCGGACGGGCAGCGCGTGGACGGGCATGGCGGCGCCCGACGCGCTGGCGCGCGCCTTCACCGTGGTCATGTACGACCGGCGCGAGTCCGGCGCGTCGGGCGGGCGCGTGGAGCGCCTGTCGTGGGCGCTCTTCGCGGAGCAGGGCAAGCGTCTCCTCGACCATCTCGGCATCGCGCGCGCGTTCGTCATGGGCGGCTGCATGGGGTGCTCGGTGGCCACCGCATTCGCCGCGCGCCATCCCGAGGCGACGCATGGCCTCGTGTTGCACTGGCCGGTGGGCGGCTACCGGTGGAAGATGAACGGCGCCGACCGGTTCGCCCGGCACCTGCGCTTCGCCCGCGACAACGGCCTGGCCGGCGTGGTCAAGCGCGCGCACGCGGGTCACTCGTTCTGGCAGGATCCCGAGGCCGGCCCGTGGGCCTCGGTGATCGTCAGCGACGCCGCCTTCGCGGCGGCCTTCGCCGCGCAGGACCTCGACCGCTACCTCGGCGTCATCGCGGCGAGCGGGCGAGCGCTCTTCGATCGCGACATGCCGCCCGGCGCCGAGCCCGAGGAGCTGCTGGCGATGCGGGTGCCCGCTCTCATCATCGCGGGCGACGACCCCGCACATGCCACTTCGGGCGCGCACTACCTGCGCGAGCTCCTGCCCCAGCCCGAACTCTGGCCGGTGATGCCGCCCGAGCAGAGCACCGAGCGCGTGGTGGCGCGCATCGTCGAGTTCGGACGCGCGCATCCCATGGCCCGCTAGCGAGGACCGTCATGCCGGATCCCGAAGATCGCCAGGTCGCTCCGGAGTCGCCGGTCCGCGAGATCGCCCCCGAGGGCGCGGAGGGCCCGCCCACGCCCGGCATCGCCCTCTGTCTCTCCGGCGGCGGGTATCGCGCCATGATCTTCCACCTGGGCGTGGTGTGGCGCCTCAACGAGGCCGGCTACCTGCCGCGCTTGGCCCGCGTCTCGAGCGTGTCCGGCGGCTCGATCACCGCGGGGGTGCTGGGGCTCAAGTGGTCGCGCCTGGCGTTCGACGGGGCCGGCGTCGGGCAGGGCTTCCGGGCCGAGGTGGTCGATCCGCTCCGCGCCCTCGCCGGCCGCACCATCGACGCCGGCGCCATCGTGGGCGGGGTGGTGCTGCCCGGCGTCAGCGTGGGCGAGCGGGTCGAGGCCGCCTATCGCAAGCACCTCTTCGGCGACGCCACCCTGCAGGCGCTGCCCGATCAGCCCCGCTTCGTCATCAACGCCACCAACGTGCAGTCGGGCGCCCTCTGGCGCTTCTCGAAGCCGTACCTGGCCGATTATCGCGTGGGGCGCGTGCTCAAGCCGGCGCTGTCGCTGGCCCGCGCGGTGGCCGCATCGTCGGCGTTTCCCCCCGTGCTCTCGCCGGTGGAGCTCGAGCTGCGCGCCCAGGACTGGGAGGCGCCGGCGGCGGCCGGCGTGGATCTCAACCACGAGCCCTTCACCACCGAGGTGGTGCTGAGCGACGGCGGCGTCTACGACAACCTCGGCCTGGAGACGGCGTGGAAACGCTACCAGACCGTGCTCGTGAGCGACGCGGGCGGCAAGATGCAGCCGGAGGCCGAGCCCGAGCGGGACTGGGCGCGTCACGTCCTGCGCATCCTGGAGATCATCGACAATCAGGTGCGGAGCCTCCGCAAGCGGCAGGTGATCGCGGCCTATCAGCGCGGCGAGCGGACGGGCGCCTACTGGGGGATTCGAACCAACATTGCCGACTATGGTCTGGCCGACGCGCTCGACTGTCCGTTCGACCGGACGCTCGCGCTGGCGGACATCGCCACGCGCCTGGCGCGCATGGAGGCCGAGCAGCAGGAGCGGCTCATCAACTGGGGCTACGCCGTGTGTGACGCCGCTCTGCGCCGCCACGTGGACGCGGGCATCGCCCGGCCGGCGGGCTTTCCGTATCCGGGCGTGGGCGTCTGATGCTGATCCGGCGCGAGTGGCTGGAGGAGCTGATCTTCCGCGGCGAGGCCTCGCGACGCTTCACCCAGGACTCGCCGGTGCTGCCCGATGTCTGGCTGGCCTTCGGTGAGGCCTACAGTCGTGACCCGCTCGTGCGGCGCGATCTCCTCCTCACCCCGCATCGCAACGCCTCCGCCGCGGCGCTCGGGTTTGCTCTCCAGCAGCGGCTGCAGGCGGAGCGGCAGACGCGCGAGTGGCGGTCGCGCCACGGCGGGGAAAAGGCGCCGGACGTCGCCGCCCACATCGCCTACAACTCCGCGAGCGTGGCGGCACGGCTGTCGTTCGACGAGCTGATCCGCGTGGTCCTGCCGCTGAGCGACTGGTGGCGGGACGCCGTGCCCAGCGTGGCGGGCACGCTCGACCAGGCTGCCCGCCGGCCGGCGAGCCGCGCCATCCTCCTCGGCGAGCTGGCCCGCGTGGCAGGCGACCCGCGTCCGAAGGCGCCTCGGCGGGTCCGCGGGGGCGCGCGCGCCCGCCGCCGCGCGGCGGCGCCGGCGGACGTCTCGCCCGATCTCGTGTGGATGATCCGCGTCGTCGGCACCATCCTCCTCGCCGCGCGCGAGGAGGCGGGAGCGGACGACAAGGAGCGCTTCCTGGCGCTGAGCGAGCGGCACGCCGATGTGCTCGACGCGGTCGCCGGGCTCGTGCGGGGCATGCACGCCGCGGACGCGCGTCGGCTGCACCCCGTACTCTACAGCGTGAGCCTCAACCGGAAGGTGACGCTGAGCGTGGCGCGCTCGACCCTGGCCGTGAAGGCCGACGCCGCCTCGCTCCTCTTTCGCATCGAGAGCCGCAACATCGCGTGGGCCGTGCTCGACAGCGGTATCGACGCCACCCATCCCGCGTTCCGCGCCCGCGACGCCGCGACGGGCAAGCCCTACGGCGAGCCGTTCGCGCCACCGCGCGCTGGCGGCGACCGCTGGGTGAACCGGACCCGCGTCGCTCGCACCTTCGAGTTCTCGCGCATCCGGCAGATCCTCGAGATGGACGCCACCGCGACAGACCGCCTCGCCCACGCGGCGGGGGCGGCGGGGCCGGGCGGGGGCCGCCGCGCCGCCGCGCGCCCGCGCGTGGGACCCGTGGAGACCGTTCCGCGCGCGGAGCTGGCGCGGCGGGCGGCGGAGCTCCAGCAGCGGCTCCTGAGCGGGCGGCCTCTCGACTGGGACGAGCTGGAACCGCTGATCGAGGTCCCCCACCGCGGCGGCGCGGGCGGGTACGCGGTGCCCAACTCCGAGCATGGCACCCACGTGGCGGGCATCCTCGCCGCCGACTGGAAGCATCGGGACTGGAACGAGGCGAACGGGCCCGACTGCGAGGATGATCTCGTGGGCATGTGCCCCGATCTCACCCTCTACGACTTCCGAGTGGTGGCCCCCGACGGCGCCGGCGACGAGTTCACGGTGATGGCGGCGCTGCAGTTCATCCGGCATCTGAACCAAACGCGCGACAAGCAGCTCATCCACGGCGCCAACCTGAGCCTCTCGCTGAAGCACGACGTCGCCAACTACGCCTGTGGGCGCACGCCGGTCTGCGACGAGTGCGAGCGCCTGGTCAGCTCGGGGGTCGTGGTGGTGGCGGCCGCGGGCAACGAGGGCTACATCCGCTTCCATACCCCGACAGGCTCGACCGAGGGGTACAACAGCATCAGCATCACCGACCCCGGCAATGCCGACGGCGTCATCACCGTCGGGGCGACGCATCGCTTCCACCCCCACACCTACGGCGTAAGCTACTTCTCGAGCCGCGGCCCCACCGGCGACGGGCGCGTCAAGCCCGACATCGTCGCGCCGGGCGAGAAGATCACCGCTCCCATTCCCGGCGGGCGGTCGGGCCCCAAGGACGGGACGAGCATGGCCGCGCCGCACGTGAGCGGCGCGGCGGTGCTGCTGATGGCCCGGCACCGCGAGCTCATCGGCCAGCCCAAGCGGGTGAAGGAGATCCTCTGCAGCACCGCCACCGATCTGGGCCGGGAGCGGTACTTCCAGGGCCACGGTATGCTCGACGTCCTGCGAGCGATACAGTCTGTCTGATGCTCTTCACGCTGGAAGCGCTCGAGGCCAAGCACGGCGACGCGCTGCTGCTGCACTACGGCACCCTGGCCGACCCGCAGCTGATCGTCATCGATGGCGGGCCCGGCGGCGTGTGGAACCGCTCGCTCAAGCCGCGGCTGGCCGCCCTCAAGAAATCGCGGGCGGGGGACGGCGCGCTCCCGGTCGTGGCGGTCGCGGTCAGCCATATCGACGACGACCACGTCAACGGCATCTTGCAGATGTTTACGGCCATCGAGCGCGGGAAGGATGGGGGGAACGAGGCGGGGCTCGACGTGCAGGCGCTCTGGCACAACAGCTTCGATGACATCGCCCCCGCCGTGGAGCCGCAGGCGCTCGCCGCCGCGGAGACCCGGCTCAAGCCCGTCGCCCTCGGCGGCGAGGTGCCCCGGGCGCTCCGGATGAGCCGCGCTGGGGCGATCGTGCTCGCGTCGGTCTCGCAGGGGCGGAACCTCCGCAACGCGGCCAAGCGCCTGGGGGTGCCGGTCAACTTCGACGGCCGGGGCGGGCTGATCACGGCGCCCGGCACCGGCGGCCGCGCGGAGACGATCGGGAACGGCCTGCGCATGACCGTGCTGGGCCCGCTCGCCCCGCAGCTGGCCGCCCTGCGCGCGGACTGGGACAAGGAGGTCGCGCGGCTCCGGAAGGCGGGCAAGCTCACGCCGGCCGCGCTCCAGGTTGTCCTCGCCGACTTCGTGGACGGCAGCGTCAACAACCTCTCGAGCATCGTCCTGCTCGCGGAGGCGGGCGGCAAGCGCATGCTCCTCACCGGCGATGCGCGCGGCGACGTCATTCTGGAGGGTGTCAAGAAGGGCAAGCAGCTGAAGAACGGACGGATGCGGGTGGACGTCCTCAAGCTCCCGCACCACGGGAGCATCCGTAACGTGAAGAAGGAGTTCTTCGAGCAGATCGTGGCCGACCACTACGTGATCTCGGCCGACGGGCGCTTCGACAACCCCGACGTCGACACCCTCCGGGCCCTCTTTGCCGCGCGGCCGAAGGGTCCGTACACTCTCTACCTGACCAATCGCGTCCCGCGCGTGGCGGCGTTTCTCAAGCACAAGAAGCCGAAGGGTGTCACGGTGGTGATGCGCGGCGCGAAGGACGCGTCGGTGGCCGTGCATCTGGGCGATCGCTTGAAAGACTGACGAGGAGGCTCCGATGGCGCGAACGCTCTTCATGGTGATCGAGCACTTCAAGAACGGCGACGCGGTGCCGATCTACCGCCGCTTCCGCGATAAAGGCCGGATGATGCCCCCGGGCGTCGAGTACGTGGGCAGCTGGGTCACGCCCGAGCTCACCCGCTGCTATCAGCTCATGGAGGCGGATGACCGTGCGTCGCTCGACGCGTGGGCGAAGCACTGGACCGACCTCGCCGACTTCGAGGTGTACCCCGTGATCACGTCCAAGGAAGCGGTCGAACGCATCGGCCCGCGGCTCTAGGAAAGGAGCGCCCATGCCCGCACGCAAGCCCGAAGAGTGCGATGTGCTGTTCGGCGAGTACATGAACGCCGGCGACCTGGAGGCTCTGCTCGCGCTGTACGAGCCGACCTGCGCGCTCGTGCAGGGCGACGGCGACGTCCTCGTCGGTACCGAAGCGATCCGCGCCAACTTCACCCGGATCCTCGCCACGAAGCCGCGCATCGAGATGGCGGTGGTGAAGGTGGTGCCCGCCGGCGACGGGCTCGCCCTGGTCTACAACAACTGGCGCCTGACCGCGAAGGGACCGGACGGCCAGCCGGTGACGCGCGCGGGGCGAGCGCTGGAGGTCATGCGCCGCCAGCCGGACGGGACCTGGCGCATCGCCGCCGATGATCCCTTCGCGCGGGGGCGCGGCGATGCCTAGCCGCGGGTTCGCGGTCGCGCTGGGCCTGGCGATCCTGGCTTGGGCGCCGACCGGCGGGGCCGCGCCTCCAGCCTCGCCCTACGCCGGGCAGTCGACCCGCCCCATCAAGGCTCTGTCCTCCGATGAGATCCAGGAGTATCTCTCCGGCAGCGGGATGGGGCTCGCCAGGGCCGCCGAGCTCAACCGCTATCCCGGCCCGCGCCATGTGCTCGAGCTCGCCGAGCGGCTGTCGCTTTCCGCCGAACAGCGGCGGAAGACCGAGCGCGTCTTCGAGAGCATGCGGACGGAGGCGGTTTGGTTGGGCGAGCAGCTGGTGGCGCGCGAGCACGAGCTGGATGGGCTGTTCGCGACCGGCGCCATCGCGCCGGCGTCGTTGGATCGCCTCACGACGGAGCTCGGTACCCTCCAGGGCCGGCTGCGCGCCGCGCATCTCCGGGCGCATCTCGCCCAGCGCGAGATCCTGACGCCCGCGCAGCGCCGGCAGTACGACGCCCTGCGCGGGTACGGCGGCGCCCCGCCGACGCATCAGGGCCCGCATCGCGGACACTGACGACCCGGCTCTCCGCGCCGCGATTCCCTCTCGCGGCGCTGTGATATCGTAAGAACCCATGCCGGTGCCCGGCGCGGTTCGCGACGCCCTTCTCGCTCCGCTCAATGACGCGCAGCGGGATGCCGTCACCACGACGCAGGGACCACTGCTCGTCCTCGCCGGCGCGGGCAGCGGCAAGACGCGCGTCATCGCCCATCGCGTCGCCTATCTCCTCGCCGTCGAGGGTGTGCACCCGCGCAACGTGCTCGCGGTCACGTTCACCAACAAGGCGGCGGAGGAGATGCGGCGGCGGGTGGAGGATCTCGTCCTCCCGCTCGGCCTGCGGCCGCCCCTCATCGCCACCTTCCACTCGACCTGCGTGCGCATTCTGCGCGAGCACGCGCCCCGCCTGGGGCTGCCCGCCGGCTTCGTCATCTACGACGAGGACGACCGCCTCACCCTCGTGCGCGAGGCCATGCGCGAGCTGGATCTGGACGAGCGCGAGCTCACCCCCGCTTCCGCGGTGCACCGCATCAGCCACGCGAAGAACCAGATGATCTCGGTGGAGGAAGCCGAGCGGCTTGTGCGCACGCCGCGCGAGGAGCGCATCGCCTCGCTCTACCGGATCTACGAGACGCGGCTCCGCGCGGCGGGCGCGGTGGACTTCGACGACCTGCTGCTGCTCGTGGTGCGCCTCTTCGAGACCTCGCCGGCCACCCTCGACGGGTACCGCGCCCGGTGGACGTACGTCCTCGTGGACGAGTACCAGGACACCAACCGCGCCCAGTACCGGATCGTGTCGCTCCTCACCGAGGGGCATCGCAACCTCTGCGTGGTGGGCGATCCCGATCAGTCGGTCTACCGCTGGCGGGGTGCCGACCTCCGCAACATCCTCGACTTCGAAAAGGATTTCCCGGACTGCCGGGTGGTGCCGCTGGAGCAGAACTACCGCTCCACCAAGCAGATCCTCCGCATGGCGGAGGCGGTGATCCGTCACAACACCGCCCGGAAGGACAAGCGGCTCTGGACGGAGAACGCCGAGGGCGACCGCGCCCAGGTCTACCGGGCCTGGGACGAGAACGAGGAGGCGGCGTTCGTGGCCCGCGCCATCCGCGGGCTCCGGGACGAGGGCGCCGACTACCGCGACGTGGCCGTGTTCTACCGCACCAACGCCCAGTCGCGGGTGCTCGAGGACGCGCTCCGGCGCGCGAGCATTCCGTACCTCATCGTGGGCGGGGTGCGCTTCTACGAGCGGCGCGAGGTCAAGGACGTGGTCGCCTATCTTCGCCTGCTGGTGAACCCGCGCGACGACGTCGCGTTCCGGCGGGCGGTCGCCGCGCCCGCCCGCGGCATCGGCAAGACGAGCCTGGAGCATCTCGAGGCCGCAGCGCGCCGGCAGGGCGGCGGGCTCCTCGCCGCCTGCGCCGACATTCCCGCCGAGATCGGGGCCAAGCCGCGCCGGGCCCTCGAGGAGATGGCCGCGCTCATCGCCCGCCTCGGCGCGCGGCAGGCTGGGCTGCCGCCGCCCGCTCTGATCGACGAGGTGCTCGCCGCCTCCGGCTACCGCGACGCGCTCAAGGCGGAGCGGACCGCGGAGGCGGACACGCGCCTGGAGAACCTCGAGGAGCTGGTGGCGGCCTCCGAGGAGTTCGTGGTCGCCCGCGAGCTGGAGGGGGCGCCCGCCGACCTCCCCGCCTTCCTGGATTCCATCGCCCTGGTCGCGGACACCGACGAGCTGGATCCCGCGACGGCGGGGGTGACCCTCATGACCCTGCACTCCGCCAAGGGCCTCGAGTTCCCGGTGGTGTTCCTCACCGGGCTGGAGGAGGGAGTGTTTCCCCATTCACGCTCCATGAGCGAGCCGGAGGAGCTCGAGGAGGAGCGGCGGCTCTGCTACGTCGGGCTCACGCGGGCGCGCCGGCGGCTCCTCCTCTCCTACGCGCTCCACCGGCGCATCCAGGGCTACGGCGTGGGCGAGCCCTCGCGCTTCCTCCTGGAGATCCCCGAGGACGAGGTCACCCTGCTCAACGGCCGCGCCAGCGCGCCGCGGATGCCGGCCGCGCCGGTGGCAGCGGCCGCGGCCGAGGTGGACGAGGACCTGCCGTTCCGGGTGGGCGCGCGGCTGCGCCATGCCCGCTGGGGCGAAGGCCTCCTCGTGGGAATCCAGCGAGAGGGCGAGGACGTCATCGCCACCGTCCACTTCGCCAGCGTGGGGCGCAAGCGCCTGTCGCTGCAGTACGCCCATCTCGAGGAGATCTGAGGGCATGGCGCCGTCGAACATCACCCCGGAAGACGTCCGGCACGTGGCCCGGCTCGCGCGGCTCGAGCTGTCGGAAGCCGAGCTCGAGCGCATGCGCGTGGAGATGGACGCGATCCTCGCCTACATGGACAAGCTCCGCTCCCTCGACACTACCGGCGTCGAGCCGACCTCGCACGCGGTGCCCCTGCGGAACGTGATGCGCGATGACGAGCCGCGCCCCTCGCTCCCGCGCGACGCCATGCTCGCCAACGCGCCCGACCGCGCGGGCGATTTCTTCCGCGTGCCGCGGATCATCGAGGAATAGCGTGCTGTCCGCGCTCAGCATCGAGGCCCTGGGCGCCCGCTTCCGCGACGGCTCCGCGACGCCCAGCGCGGCGACCGCGGACTATCTCGCCCGCATCGCCGCCCTCGATCCCAAGGTGCGGGCCTTCACCACGGTGACGCGTGAGGCAGCCCTGGCCCAGGCGGCGGAGGCGGACGCGCGCTTCCGCGCGGGGGCGCCGCGCGGGCCCCTCGACGGCGTGCCCATCGCGCTCAAGGACGTGCTGTGCACGCGCGGGATCGCCACAACCTGCGGCTCGCGCATCCTCGAGAGCTACGTGCCACCCTACGACGCCACCGTCTACGCGCGGCTCCGCGCCGCGGGCAGCGTGCTGCTGGGCAAGCTCAACATGGACGAGTTCGCCATGGGCTCCTCCACCGAGAACTCCGCGTTCTTCACCACGCGGAACCCGTGGGATCTCGGCCGCGTGCCCGGCGGCTCTTCCGGCGGCTCGGCGGCGGCGGTGTCCGCTGACATGGCGGCGGCGACCTTCGGCACCGACACCGGCGGGTCGATCAGACAACCTGCCGCGTTCTGTGGCAACGTGGGGCTCAAGCCCACCTACGGCCGCGTCTCGCGCTACGGCCTCGTCGCGTTCGCCTCGTCGCTGGACCAAGTCGGGCCCTTCACCAAGACGGTGGCCGACGCCGCGCTGGTGCTCCGCGTGATCGCGGGCGCCGACCTCATGGACTCCACCGCCGCCGACGTCGCCGTCCCCGACTACCAGGCTGCCCTCGGGAGCGGCGTGGGCGGCCTCCGGATCGGCATCCCCCGCGAGTACTTCATCGACGGCTTGGACCCGGAGGTAGAGCGCGCGGTACGAGCGGCGGTGGACGTGCTGCGCGGCCTCGGCGCGAAGACGGAGGAGGTCTCGCTTCCGCACACCGAGTACGGCCTCGCCGCCTACTATCTGATCGGCCCCGCCGAGGCGTCGTCGAACCTCGCGCGCTACGACGGGGTGAAGTACGGCCTGCGGGTGCCGGGCGCGCGCGACATCGTCGAAATGGAGAGCCGCACCCGCGCGGCGGGCTTCGGGAAGGAAGTCAAGCGGCGCATCATGCTCGGCACGTATGCGCTGTCCGCGGGCTACTACGACGCCTACTACGGGCAGGCCCTGCGGGTGCGCACGCTCGTCGCCCGGGACTTCGCGCGCGCGTTCGAGCGGGTGGACGCCATCGTCGCCCCCACCACCCCCGGGGTGGCCTTCAAGATCGGCGACAAGGAAGACCCGCTGCAGATGTACCTCAACGACGTCTTCACCATTCCGGTTTCCCTGGCCGGCCTGCCCGGCGTGTCCATTCCCGGCGGCTTCACCCTCGCCGGGCTGCCCATCGGTCTCCAGGTGATCGGCAAGGCCTACGACGAGGCGACGGTGCTCCGCGTGGCGCACGCCTATGAGCGCGCCACCGACTGGCACACGAGGAAGCCGGTGCTCGGATGAGCGGCGCCTACGAGACGGTCATCGGCCTCGAGGTCCACGCCCAGCTGCGGACGCGCACCAAAATGTTTTGCGGTTGCGCGACCACGTTCGGCGCCGCCCCCAACACGCAGACCTGCCCGGTCTGTCAGGGCAATCCCGGCAGCCTCCCCGTGATCAACCGGCGGGCCATCGAGTTCGGCATCCGCACCGCGCTGGCGCTGGGCTGCCGGATCAACCTGGCCAACCGCTTCGCGCGAAAGCACTACTACTACCCGGACATGCCGAAGAACTACCAGATCAGCCAGTACGAGGAGCCGCTCGCCGAGCACGGGACGCTCGAGGTCACGAGCGCGGGCGGGGCGCGCGTCATCGGCATACAGCGCCTGCACCTCGAGGAAGACGTGGCCAAGCTCGTGCACGAGGGCGAGCTGGCGACGGCGCGCTCGAGCCAGGTGGACTACAACCGCGCCGGCGTGCCGCTCATGGAGATCGTCTCCAAGCCCGACCTGCGCTCGCCCGAGGAGGCCGGCGCCTATGTCCGCGCCCTCCGTGCGATCGTGGTCTACCTCGAGGTGTGCGACGGGAACATGGAGGCGGGCTCCCTGCGCTGCGACGCCAACGTGTCTCTTCGGATAGCGGGTACCGACGTTTTGGGCACCAAGGTCGAGATTAAGAACCTCAATTCCTTCCGTCACGTCCAGCACGCCCTGGAGTACGAGGTGAAGCGCCAGGCGCAGGCGCTGGACTCGGGCGAGCGCCTGGTGCAGGAAACACGCCTGTGGGATCCGGAGCGGGCGCGGACGGTGTCGATGCGCTCCAAGGAGTTCGCCCACGACTACCGCTACTTCCCCGAGCCGGACCTTCCGGCGCTGGAGCTGGACTCCGCAGAGGTGGAGCGCATCCGCGCCGCGCTGCCGGAGCTGCCGGCGGCCAAGCGCCGACGCTTCGTGGAGGCGCATGGCCTGACCGCCTACGAGGCCGACCTTCTCTGCCAGGGCCGGGGCCTGGCCGACTACTTCGAGGCGGCCGTGCGGGAATCGGGCCAGCCCAAGGCGGTGGCCAACTGGATGCTGAACGAGCTGCTCCGTGAGCTGCCCGCTGACGACGACGCGGGAGTGGCGGCCTGCCCCATCTCGCCGGCGCGCTTGGCCGGCCTCCTGGCCCTGATCAAGGACGGGACCATCAGCGGCAAGATTGCCAAGGACGTGTTCGAGAAGATGTTTCGGACCGGCGAGGACGCCCGGACCATCGTCGGCCGCGAGGGTCTGACCCAGGTCGCCGACGCGGACGCGCTGGGCGCGGTGGTGGATCAGGTGCTGGCCCAGCACCCCAAGGTGGTCGAGGACTGGCGCGGCGGAAAGAAGGCCGCCTTGGGCTTCCTGGTGGGGCAGGTGATGAAGGCCACCCAGGGCAAGGGGAACCCGGCCCTCGTGAACCGTCTTTTGGGGGAGAAACTTTCGAAAGTATAATGGGTTAAGTAGAATGGCAGTCGATGATCAGTCTCCACCACGTCGGGAAAACCTTCGGCGCCGGCCCCGCCAGGCACACGGCGCTCAGTGATGTCTCGCTCACAGTAGAGAAGTCTGAGTTCGTCGTCCTGAACGGAAGGAGCGGAGCGGGCAAGACCACCTTGCTGCGGCTCCTGTATCGCGACGAGCTGCCGAGCGAGGGTGACGTGCAGGTGGCCGGCTTCGACGTGCCCGCCCTCCGGCGCCGCCAGATCCCCCGGCTGCGCCGCTCCATCGGCATCGTCTTCCAGGACGCCAAGCTCCTCGCCGGCCGCACCGTGTTCGAGAACATCGCCTTCGTCATGCGGGTGATCGGGACGCCGCGTAGGGAGATCACGCCGCGCGCGTTCACCGCGCTCAAGGCGGTGGGGCTGTCCGCCCGCGCGCAGGCCTATCCCGCACAGCTTTCCCAGGGCGAGGCGCAGCGGGCGTCGCTGGCGCGCGCCATCGCGAAATCGCCGCTGCTCCTGCTCGCCGACGAGCCCACCGGCAACCTGGACGAGGAGATGGCGGGGGAGATCCTCGACGTGATCCGCGACATCTGGCAGCGCGGCACCACCGTGCTTCTCGCCACGCATCAGGCCGCCCTCGCCGACTCCCTCAAGCGCCGCACCCTCACGTTGCGTGACGGCCACCTGATCAAGGACCAAGGATGAGCTGGGCGCCCCGGGTTGCCGCGACGGCGATGGCCCACGGTCAACATGCCGAAGGGCATGTTGATTATGGTGAACAGAAAATCGCGTCAACCCCATGTTGACCTTCCTCGCCGGCGAGGCCGCGCGGGATCTCCGGCGCGCAGGACGTGTGGCGCTTTCGGCCATTCTCCTGATCACGCTGTCGCTGGCCGCGCTCGGCTGCTTCTGGCTCCTCTCGCTCAACCTGGGCCAGGCCGTGGCCCAGTGGCACGAGCGCGTGCGCGTCGTCGCGTATCTCCGAGAGGAGCCCAAGCCCGCAGCCGTGGACGATTTCCTCGCCCGGGTCCAGGCGCTGGAGGGCGTGCAGCGGGTCCGCTTCGTCTCCCGCGCCGAAGCGCTGTCCTCGCTGAAGCGCTCGCTCGGCACGCAGGCGTCCGTGGTGGATCAGCTCCCGCGGAATCCCTTGCCCGCCTCCGTCGAGGTGACGCCGGCCCTGGACGCGGCGACGCCCGAGGGCACGCGGGGGCTGGTACAGCGCCTCGCCGCCCTCCCTGAGGTCGAGGAGGTGCAGGGCGGCGCCGAGTGGGTCGACAGCCTCGCCCAGTGGCAGCGGCTGTTCCAGCTGACCGGGCTGGGCGTGGGCGCCGTGCTCGCCCTCGCCGCCATCCTCACGGTGACGACGGCGACCACCCTCGTGCTCCACGCCCGGCGCGATGAGATGGAGATCATGCGGCTGGTGGGCGCCACCGAGACGGTCATCCGGCTCCCCCTGCTGCTGCAGGGCATGGCGCAGGGCCTGCTGGGCGCTGCCCTCGCCCTCGCCGCCCTCATCGCCGCCCATGCGCTCGTCGCGTCTCGCGTGGAGCCGCTGCTCACCCTCACGCTCGGGTTGAGCCGCGCCGTGTTCCTCTCGGCGCCGCAGATGCTGCTCCTCCTTGCCGGCGGGGCGATGCTGGGCGCTCTCGGTGGGCTGCTTGCCAAGGGGCGGGCCTACTCGTGATCGCGCGCGTGTTTTCAGGGCTGCTTGGGCCGGGTCTGCTCGCGGGACTCCTCCTCGCCGGCGCCGCCGAGGCGCAGGGCCGACGCGAGGCGCCCGCCGACATCGGCGACAGCGAGCGGACGCTGCAGCAGAAGCAGCGCCAGCTCAACGAGGAGCGCGCCAAGGTCGCCCAGGCCAAGAAGCGGGAGGCGTCGATCCTGGTGGAGCTGGAGGACACCGAGAAGCGCATCGCCGAAAAGCGGAAGCAGGTCGCGGCGCTCGACTCCCGGGTCAAGAGGGCCCAAGCTGACGTCTCCGGCCTGCAGGGCGAGATCGGCCGGCTCGAGGTGCAGCGCCGAGGCCAGGAGGAAACCCTGGGCCGGCGACTGCGGATCCTCTACAAGCTGCAGTCGCAAGGCGGGGTTTTGCCGCTGGTGCTCTCGGGGGAGGACCCCGTGGATCAGGCCATCCGGCTGCGGCACCTCACCACGCTGGCCACGGTGGACGCCAGGGCGATTCAAGAGTATCGTAGTACTTCAGAGGGGTTGGCCGATCGAAAGATACGCGTCGAGACGCGGCGCGTCGAGCTGGCCTCGCTGCGGAGCCAGGCCGAAGAAGAGCGGGCCGATGCGGATCGCGAGGCAAGCCGGCGCCGGGCACTGCTGGCGAAGGTTCGCGACGAACGCGCCTCGCACGAGCGGCTGGTCGGGGAGCTGTCGGAAGCCACCCGGCGCCTCGAGGCCTTCATCCGGGATCTGCAGGCGAAGCAGCGGCGCGCGGCGGCGCGGCCCTCGCCGGCGCCGACCCGGCCGGCACCCGGCGATCCGGGCGGCACGGGCTTGGCCGCGGTGCGGGGTCGCCTGTCGTGGCCGGCCGAGGGCAAGGTGGTCGGCGAGTACGGGGCTCAGGTGCATCCGCGGTTCGGAACGAAGACGTTCCGGAACGGGATCGACATCGAGGTGGCGGAGGGGACGGACATCAAGGCCGTCTATCCCGGCCATGTGGTCTACACGGGCTGGTTTCGGGGCTATGGCAACCTGATCATCGTGGATCACGGCGGCGAGTACTACACGCTGTACGCGCACGCCGCCGACATCAAGGTCGCCGAGGGCGAGGACGTCAGGCAAGGGCAGAGTATCGGCACGGTGGGTGACACGGGCTCGCTGCAGGGGCCGCGCCTCTACTTCGAGGTGCGGCATCAGGGCAAGCCCCAAGATCCCGCCCATTGGCTCCGACCCAGAGGCTAGCAAGGAGCGCGCGAATGAGCTCGATGCGGAACGTGAAGAAGGTGGCGGTGGTATCGGCCCTCTTGCTCGTCCTGACCCTGTCGCTGGGCGGGGGAGTCGCGAGCAAGAGCCAGGACTCCTCGGCCACCTACGAGAACCTGCGGCTCTTCACGGAGGTGCTCTCGATCGTCCAGAGCCAGTACGTGGACGAGGTGCCCCCGAAAGACATCATCTACAACGCCATCAAGGGCACGCTCCGGGGCCTCGACCCGCACTCGTCCTTCCTCGATCCCGAGATGTACCGCGAGATGCAGGTGGAGACGTCCGGCAGCTTCGGCGGGCTCGGCATCGAGATCACCCTCCGCGACGACATCCTGACGGTAGTGGCGCCCATCGAGGGCACGCCCGCCTACCGCGTGGGCATACAGCCCGGCGATCGGATCGTGAAGATCGAGGGCATCTCGACCAAGGACATGCAGCTCACCGACGCGGTGAAGCGCATGCGCGGCAAGCCCGGCTCGAAGATCATCATCAGCATCGTGCGCGAGGGCTGGGCGGAGCCGAAGGACTTCGAGATCACCCGCGAGCAGATCCGCGTGCAGTCGGTGAAAACACAGCAGCTCGAGACCGGCATCGAGTACATCCGCCTCCGTCAGTTCCAGGAGCAGACCGCCCAGGACATGGAGGCCGCCCTGGACAAGTTCGCGAAGACCGAGAAGATCCAGGGCTTGGTCCTCGACCTCCGCAACAACCCCGGCGGCCTTCTCACCTCCGCGGTGGAGGTGTCGGAGAAGTTCCTCGACTCCGGCAAGCTGATCGTCTACACCGAGGGCCGGGTGCGCAACCAGAACATGCGCTTCCAGGCCAATGCCCGCCGGGTCTACGCGGACTTCCCCATCGTGGTCCTCCTCAACCAAGGCAGCGCGTCCGCCTCCGAGATCGTCGCGGGTGCGCTTCAGGACTGGGGCCGCGGCATCGTGATCGGCACGCAGAGCTTCGGCAAGGGCTCGGTGCAGACCATCATTCCCCTGTCCGACGGCTCCGGCCTCCGACTGACGACCGCCAAGTATTACACGCCCAAGGGCCGGTCCATCCACGGCAAGGGCATCGCGCCGGACATCATCGTCGAGGGTCCCAAGACCACGGCGGCGGCGGCGCCGACTCCGGAGGGCGCCCCGGCTCCGCCGAAGCCCGGCTCGACGATCGAGACCAAGCCCGCCGACGAGCTGAAGCGTGATCCGCAGCTGCAGCGCGCGCTGGACCTGCTCAAGGCGATGCGAATCCTGGACCGGTCGCGCCCGGCGCCGGCGGGGTCGCAGGCCCAAGTCCGCTAAGGACAGTCCGGATGCCGGCCGGAGTGTGGAAGGCTCTGGCCGGCCTCATCGCCGCGCTGCTGATCGCGGTCGTCGCGCTCGATCGCTGGCAGGCGTGGCACGGGCTGACCAGCCTGTTCTGGAGCTCCGGGCGCCCGGTTGCGGAAGCGCGGCCCGCGCCCGCGCGCATCCTCGCCCCGCTGCCCCCGGCCGGCCCTCCCGCCACGGGCGGAGCCCCCCGGCTGGCGATCATCGTGGATGATCTCGGCAGCCGGCGCGACGTCTTCGACCTCGTCCGCGAGGTCGGCCGGCCGGTGGCAGTGGGCGTCCTGCCGGAGCTGCCGCTGTCGAGATGGATCGCGACGGAGGCGGCCCGCGTCGGGCTCGAGGTGCTGCTCGATCTGCCCATGGAGCCCTACCGCTATCCCGAGGTGGATCCCGGGCCGGGCGCGCTCATGATGGCGATGCCGGCGGCCGAGCTGGGCGGACGCGTGGCGCGGCATCTCGGCGCGCTGCCGGCCGCGATCGGCGCGACCAACCACATGGGCTCGCGCATGACCGAGGATCGCGCCCGCATGCGCGCGGCGCTCGAGCCGCTCGCCGAACGGCGGCTGATCTTCGTGGACGCGCTCACGAGCAATCACTCGGTGGCCTTCGAGGCGGCGCGGAACCTCGGGATGCGCGCGGGCCGCCGCCAGGTCGTGGTGGACGCGGCGGCCGGGGAAGCGGCCGAGCGCGAGCGCCTGGACGAGGCGGGGCGGCTCGCGCTCGAGCGGGGCGAGGCCATCGTGCTTGCGCACGGCCACCCGCTGACGCTCAGGCTTATCAAGGAGTACGTGACGAAGTGGGAAGCCGCGGGCATTCGCCTCGTGCCCGTCTCGCAGCTGACGAGGTAGCCGAGAGCCGACATGCTGGTGCTGGGGATCGAGACCTCGTGTGACGAGACCGCCGCCGCCGTGCTCCACGGCGGCCGCAAGGTGCTGGGCCAGGTGGTGGCGTCGCAGGACAAGATCCATGGGCCGTACGGCGGGGTGGTCCCCGAGCTCGCGTCGCGGCGACACCTCGAGGACATTATTCCGATAGTGCGGGGCGCGCTTTCGCAGGCGGGAGCGCGGCTCGAGGACCTCGAGGGGATCGCGGTGACCCAGGGTCCCGGCCTCGTGGGCTCCCTCCTCATCGGCTGCTCGGTGGCGAAGTCGCTCGCCTACGTCCACCGCCTGCCGCTGGTCGGGGTCAACCATCTCGAGGGGCACATCTACGCCGCCTTCCTCGAGGAGCCGTCGCCGACCTATCCTTTCCTCGCCCTCGTCGTGTCCGGCGGCCACACCGCGCTCTACCTCGCCCGCGCCCCCCGGCAATACGAGCGGATCGGGCAGACGCGCGACGATGCCGCCGGGGAGGCCTTCGACAAGGTCGCCAAGCTCCTCGGCCTCGGCTATCCCGGCGGGCCCATCATCGAGCGCACCGCCCGCGAAGGCGATCCGCGCGCGATCGTGTTCCCCAGCGCGCACATGAGCGACGGCGCGCCCGACTTCTCGTTCAGCGGGATCAAGACCGCGGTGTCCCTGCACGTCAAGCGGCGGCCGGCGCTGGACGCCGGGCACGTAGCCGACGTGGCCGCGTCGTTCCAGGCCACCGTCGTGAAGATGCTCGTGCGCAAGACCGCCAAGGCGGCGCTGCAGGTGGGCGTGCGCCGCATTCTCCTCACCGGCGGGGTCGCCGCCAACGGCGCCCTGCGCGCAGCCTTCCAGGCCGAGTGCGGCGAGCGCGGCTGGGAGCTCTACGTGCCCTCGCGCGCCCTCTGCACCGACAATGCCGCGATGATCGCGGCCGCCGGCCACGACCGGCTCGAGGCAGGCGAGCGCGCCGCGCTCACCATGAACGCCATTCCGGACCTCGCCCTGGCATGAGGACCGGCGGCCGATGACGGCCCGGCTGGACTACGAGGCGCTCATCGCGGGGCTGCCCGACGCCGTCGTGGGGGTGGACGGGGAGCTGCGGGTGATCCTGTGGAATCCGGCGGCGGAGGCCCTGCTCGGCCGATCGGCGCGGCGGGTGACGGGGCGGACGCTGAAGGACGTGTTCCCGCCCGAGACGTCGCTGGTCCGCCATCTCACCGATACCCTCGCCACCGGCGAGAGCCGCTCCGAGTCGGAGGCCACCGTGGAGAGCGGTGACGGACGCACCGTCCACGTGAGCGTGGTGACGGCGCCGCTTGCCGGGCGCGGCGGCGTGGTGGATGCCGCCGTCGCAGTGGTCCGCGACATCTCCCGCCTGCACCACCTCGAGGGGGAGGTGCGGCGCGGCGAGACGCTCGCCGCGATCGGGCGCGTGGCCGTCGGCCTCGCCCACGAGATCCGGAACCCGCTGGGCGCCATTCGCGGCGCGGTGCAGCTGCTCAAACGCGAGCTGGGCGACGAGGCGCGCTGGGGCGAATACACGGAGGTGCTCCTCAACGAGGTTGGGCGGGTGAACCGCATCATCGAGATGCTGCTGGATCTGGGGCGCCCGGTGTCGCTGCGGCCGGTGCCGCTCAACATCCATCAGCTCCTCGAGCGCGTCGCCCTCCTGTCCGGCGAGATGGCGGCGGAGCGTGGGATCCAGATTCACCGCCGCTACGATCCGAGCCTGCCGCCTATCCTGGCCGACGAGGACCGGATGCTCCAGGTCATCCACAACCTCGTGCGCAACGCCATCGAGGCGATGCCCCGGGGCGGCCGGCTCACCCTCGGCACGCGGCTCAGTCTCGACCCGCTGTTCGCGAAGGTGGACCTCGGTACCGGCCAGCGGAGCATGGCCGAGGTGCAGGTGATGGACGAGGGCGAGGGCATTCCCGAGGCCGTCCGCGCCAAGCTCTTCACGCCCTTCTTCACCACCAAGGAGCGGGGCCTGGGCCTGGGGCTGGCGCTCTGCCACCGAATCCTCGAGGAGCACCGGGGAGCGATTCAGATCGCGAGCGAGGGAGGGCGCGGCACCACCGTGACCTGCTTCGTGCCGATCGCGAGGTGAGCGTGGCCACCGGCACGATCCTCATCGCGGACGACGAGGACGGACTCCGCTGGGTCCTCGAGAAGGGCTTCCGCGGGGCCGGCTACACGGTGACCGCGGTGAAGGACGGCACCAGCGCGCTACGCGAGGCGGAGGCGCAGGCCTACGACCTGATGCTCCTCGACATCCGCATGCCCGGCATGGACGGGCTCACCCTCCTGGGCCAGCTCCGGGCGCGGCGTCCGGACGCGCTGGTCGTCATCATGACCGCGCACGGCACCATGGAGACGGCGGTGGCGGCCATGCAGCAGGGTGCCTACGACTACCTGGCCAAGCCGTTCGATCTGGACGAGGCCCTCCTGCTCGCCGAGCGCGCGCTCACCGCGCGTCGGCTCACCCAGGAGGTGGCCTCGCTCAAGAGCGGCCTCAAGGAGGTGTGGGAGTTCGGGGCGCTCGTGGGTCGCCACCCCACGATGCAGGAGGTCTACAAGACCATCGGGCGCGTGGCCGCGAGCGACGTCAGCGTGCTCCTCCGGGGCGAATCGGGCACGGGCAAGGAAGTGGTGGCGCGCGCGCTCCACCACTACAGCCGGCGCGCGGGCCGGCCCTTCGTGGGCATCTCGGCGGCGGCCATTCCCGGCACCCTGCTCGAGGCCGAGCTCTTCGGGCATGAGAAGGGCGCCTTCACCGACGCGCGCGAGCGGCGGCTCGGCAAGCTGGAGCTCGCGCACGGCGGCAGCGTCTTCTTCGACGAGATCGGCGACATGCCGGCGGAGCTGCAGGTGAAGCTCCTGCGCGCACTGCAGGAGCGCGCGTTCGAGCGCGTGGGCGGCCACGAGCTGATCCGCATGGACGTGCGCGTGCTCGCCGCGACCCACCGGGACCTCGAAAGCATGATGAAGGAGGGGAAGTTCCGCGAGGACCTCTTCTACCGGCTCAACGTGGTGTCGCTCTCGCTGCCCGCCCTGCGCGAGCGGCGCCGAGACATCCCCCTCCTCGCCGATCACTTCCTCGCCAAGTACGCAGAGGCGCTCGGCGAGCGCATCATCGCCCCGGAGGCGATGGACCGGTTGATGGGCCACGACTGGCCGGGCAACGTGCGCGAGCTCGAGAACGTGATCCAGCGCTCCATGGTGATGGCGGCCTCGGGGGTGATCCTGCCCGAGCACCTGCCCATCGGTCCCGTGTCCGCCGCCGCCGGGGTGGCGGCCGACGCCACCCTCGAGGACATCATCGACCGGAAGATGGAGGACTGCGTGCGCGGCATGCGCGGGCACGCGTCCGCCAATCTCCACGCCCTCATGGTCGGGCTCGTGGAAAAGCCTCTGCTGCGCGCGGTCATGCGCGAGACGCGGGGGAATCAGGTGCGGGCGGCGCAGCTGCTTGGCATCAATCGCAATACGTTGCGGAAGAAGCTGAAGGAGCACGGGATCGACCCTGACGCTACGTAGCGCCTCGGCACGCGCGTCGATTCCCTGACCGGACAGCCGGGGGGCGGCGGCGGGCGCGTTGACTTGCTCAGTAAAGCATTCGCCGCTAACGCGCCCCCCGCCGCCCCCCGGCTGTCCGGTCAGGGCGTGGGCGGTGTGGGGGGTATGTAGAGCTCGCTGCCGCTTCGCTTGAATTCTGCGGCCTTTTCGCGTAGTCCCTTGGCGATTTCTGCGGGATCGGTTGCCTCTCCCGCCTCCGAACCCTGCTTCGCGGCGAAGTCTCGAACCTCTTGGGTGATTTTCATGGAGCAGAAGTGGGGGCCGCACATCGAGCAGAAGTGGGCGAGTTTCGCGCCCTGGGCCGGTAACGTTTCGTCGTGGAATTTGCGGGCGGTGTCGGGATCCAGGGAGAGGTTGAACTGGTCTTCCCAGCGGAACTCGAAGCGGGCGCGGCTGAGGGCGTCGTCCCACGCGCGGGCGTGCGGGTGGCCCTTGGCGATGTCGGCGGCGTGGGCGGCGATCTTGTAGGCGATCACGCCGTCCTTGACGTCCTGCTTGTCGGGCAGGCCGAGATGCTCCTTGGGCGTCACGTAGCACAGCATGGCGGTGCCGAACCACCCGATCATCGCGGCGCCGATCGCGGACGTGATGTGGTCATACCCCGGGGCCACGTCGGTGGTGAGGGGGCCCAGCGTGTAGAAGGGCGCCTCGTGGCACTTCTCCAGCTGCCGGTCCATGTTCTCCTTGATGAGGTGCATGGGCACGTGGCCTGGCCCCTCGATCATCACCTGGCAGTCGTGCTCCCAGGCCACCGTAGTCAGCTCGCCGAGCGTGTCCAACTCTGCGAATTGCGCCTCATCGTTGGCGTCGGCCTGGCAGCCGGGCCGGAGGCCGTCTCCCAGGGAAAACGCCACATCGTAGGCGGCCATGATCTCGCAGATCTCGCGGAAGCGCGTGTAGAGGAAGCTCTCCTGATGATGGGCGAGGCACCACTTGGCCATGATCGATCCGCCGCGAGAGACGATGCCGGTCACGCGCTTCGCGGTCAGGGGCACATAGCGCAGGAGCACGCCGGCGTGGATGGTGAAGTAGTCCACACCCTGTTCGGCCTGCTCGATCAGGGTGTCGCGGTAGACCTCCCAGGTGAGGTCCTCGGCCTTCCCCCCCACCTTCTCGAGCGCCTGGTAGATCGGCACCGTGCCCACGGGCACCGGCGAGTTGCGCAGGATCCACTCGCGCGTCTCGTGGATGTTCCGGCCCGTCGAGAGGTCCATGATGGTGTCGGCGCCCCAGCGCGTGGCCCACGTCATCTTGTCCACTTCCTCCTCGATCGAGGAGGCCACGGCGGAGTTGCCGATGTTGGCGTTGATCTTCACGAGGAAGCGGCGGCCTATGACCATCGGCTCGCTTTCCGGATGGTTGATGTTGGCGGGGATAATGGCGCGTCCCCGCGCCACCTCGTCGCGGACGAGGACGGGATCCATCCCCTCCCGCAGGGCTACGAACTCCATCTCCGGCGTGATCTCGCCCCGGCGCGCGTAGTGGAGCTGGGTAACGCGCCGGCCGGGCGCGGCGCGGAGCCCACCGCGGCCGCCCGTGCCCGGCTCCACGCCGCCGCGGCCCAGGATCCACGGGCGGCGGAGCGGCGGCAGCCCCTGCTTGAGGTCGGGCGTGAAATCGGGGTCGGTGTACGGGCCAGAGGTGTCGTAGAGGCGGATGCGCTCTCGGTTGGTGAGCACGATTTCGCGCACGGGGACACGGACGGTTTGGTCGCGACCGGACAGGTGGATCTTCATTGAGGCCTCCCTACGCTGGCATTACCCAGGTCAGGTTGATGGCGGTCGGCGGCCCGATTGCCGCCCTCTCAGCCCGGTTGTCCCCCGAGCTCCCGCGCAGAATCTGCGCCATGATCCTACGGCCGCGCTCGTGCCCCGTCAAGCGCGGGTTGCCCGATTAGCGCAAGGATCTCGGGAGGCTCCGGTCTACAGTGGAGAAAGGCGGTTGTCCCCCAATGGCAACGAGCGAACCTAATCCCTCCGCCGCGCGCGAGCTCGAGGTCTTCGCCGAATCGAGCTGGCTGGTCGCCTCCACCCTGGACCTGGGCGAGGTGCTGGAGCGCCTGGCCGACATCGCGCAGACCCGGCTCGGCGTGGACATCGTCCGGATCTGGCTCAGCGGCGATCGCGCGGGCACGCTGACCCTCCGGGCGGAGACCGGCACCTCGGGCCAGAACGTCGAATTCCAGCAGCGCTTCAGCCTGGGCGAAGGGCTGGCGGGAACCGTGCTGGAGACGCAGCAACCGCTGGTGGTGCCCGACGTGTACCAGGATCCGCGGGTGCGGAACCGCACCTGGTTCGAGGCGGAGGGCGTGCGGTCGGTCCTGCTCGTGCCGATCCTGCTCGACACCAGCCCCATCGGCATCATCGCCTGCATGACCCGCGCGCGACGTGACTTCGCGCCGGAGGAAGTGAAGCTCGCCGCTGCCGTCGCCGCCCCCGCCGCCACCGCCGTGCGCAACGCGGGGCTCTATGCGGAGGCCCTCCAGCGCCTCGAGGAAATCCAGGCCTTCCAGCGGGTGACCTCCGAGTCGTTGTCCTCGCCCGACCTCGAGACGGCCCTCCGCACGGTCGTGCGGGAGACGCGCCATCTCCTCCGCGCGGACGGCGCCTTCTGCTCGCTCCTCGACGCCGCCGGCCAGGGCGCCCAGACGGTGGTCACGCACGGCGCCCGCACCGACAACTTCCCGGCCTACCGCTTCGCGCCCGGCGAGGGCATGGCGGGCCTCATCCTCGCCGACGGCCGCACGCTGCGGACGGAAGACTATCTCGCCGACACGCGGTTCTCCCACAACCGGCCGCTCGACGAGTGGGCGCACGCCGAGGGGACGCGCGCGATGATCGGCGCGCCCATCCTGGACCGCGAGGCCAAGGTCATCGCGATCCTGTGGGCGTACCACCGCGGCCACGTGGTCTTCACCGACAAGGACGAGACGGTCATCGTGGGCCTCGCCCAGCAGGCGGCGCTGGCGATCGGGACCGCCCGCGGCATGGAGGACGAGCGGCACCGGGCGCGCCAAACCTCCTCGCTCCTCGCGATCGCCCAGGTGTGCGCCTCCACGCTCGAGCTCAAGCCGTTGCTCCGTGCGGTGGCGCGGCAGGTCGCGCATGCGCTCGCGGCTGAGCGCTGCACCATCAACCTGATCCAGGGCCAGCGGCTGTCGCCGGTGATGGCGCAGTTCGCCGACGGACACACGGACAACGAGCTCTGGACGAAGTTCAAGGCGCTCGGCCAGGCGGGCGGCCAGGCGATCGGCGCCGATGCCGAGGCCGTGCGCACGCGGCGCCCGGTGGTGATCGACGACGCCTCCCGCTCCGCGCTCGTCACGCCCCAGTGGATCGAGGCGTTCGGCCTCCGCTCCATCCTGGTGGTGCCGCTCATCTCCGGCGACCGCGTGATCGGCACCCTGTCGCTCGACGAGACCCGCGAGCAGCGGGTGTGGAGCCCCGCGGATCAAGACCTCGCCATGACCATGGCCGCCCAGGTCGCCCTCGGCGTGGACCGGGCCCGGCAGTACGAGGAGTCCGCGCAGCGCACCACCGAGGTGCAGACGCTGTCCGCCATCGGCGAGGCGCTGGCGTCCACGCTGGACCTGCAGGAGGTGCTGGACGCCATCGCGGACAGCGCCACCAAGCTGACGGGCGCCCAGCGGGCGGTGGTCTTCGAGATGGACGAGGCCGCCGGGCATCTCCTCGCCCGGGCGATCCGGGGCATGCCGGTGGACAAGGGCTACGTGGTCAAGCTGGGCCAGGGCGCGGCGGGCACCGCCGTGGAGACGCGGGCGCCGTCGATGAGCGCCGACGTGATGGCGGACCCGCCCCCGGGGTACGCGTCCCTGCAGGTCCAGGAGAACGTGAGCCTCGCCGCGATGGCCACGCGCTTCGGGTACCGCGCGGTGCTCGCGGTGCCCGTGGTCAGCCGCGAGGCGGTGCTGGGCGCGGTGGGCATCTACTGGGACGAGGTCCATCGCCCCGACGACCGCGAGATCCGGCTCCTGACCGCGCTGGCGCGCCAGGCCGCGATCGCGATGGACAACGCGCGCCTCGTCTCCGATCTCCGCCGCACCCTCGACGACCTCAAGGCGGCGCAGGAGACGCTTGTGCGCGGCGCCACCCTCCGCGCGGTCGGCGAGCTCGCCGCGGGCGCCGCGCACCATCTCAACAACCTGATGGCGGTGGTGCTCGGCCGGACTCAGCTCATCCTCATGAAGAAGCCGCCCGAGGAGCTCGTGGCGAGCCTCAAGACCATCGAGCGGTCGGCGGTCGATGCCGCGGAGACCGTGCGGCGCATCCAGGCCTTCGGGCGCACCGACAAGGACGATGTCATTGGCGCTCTCGACCTCGACGCGGTGATCGGCGAGGGGGTACAGCTCACCCGCCCGCGGTGGGAGCACGAGGCGCAGATCCGCGGCAGCCGCATCGAGGTGATCTACGATCCCGCGCCCCTGCCGCGGGTGCCCGGGCGGCCCGCCGAGATCCGCGAGGTCATCACGAGTCTGCTCCTCAACGCGGTGGACGCGATGCCCTCGGGGGGCCGCCTCGTCATCCGCACCCATGCGGACAAGGGGCGCGTCGCTGTCGTCGTCAGCGACTCGGGAGCGGGGATGTCGCCCGAGGTGAAGCGGCGCGCGTTCGAGCCGTTCTTCACCACCAAGGGCGTGAAGAGCACGGGGCTCGGGCTCGCCGTCGCCTACGGCACCATCCGACGCCACGGCGGCGAGATCTCGGTGGAGAGCACGGAGGGAATCGGCACCTCCGTGTCGTTCTGGCTGCCCAGCGTCGCGCCGGCGGAGCCGAAGGCGGACCGGAAGGGCCGCATCCTCGTCATCGACGACGAGTCCTCGGTGCGAGATCTCGTGGCCGAGGTGCTCACCGCCCACGGGCATACCGTGACCGTCGCCCATGGGGGCCGGGAGGGATTGCTCTCGTTCTCGTCGGGCCGCTTTGACCTCGTGATGACCGATCTGGGCATGCCCGACCTGAACGGCTGGGAGGTGCTCCGGTCCATCAAGGAGTCCCGCGCGACAACCCCGGTGCTGGTGCTGACCGGCTGGGGCGACAACGCGGAGGCGCCCGCTGGCTTCAAGCCAGACGGCTTCCTCACCAAGCCGTTCGATCTCCGGCGGCTGGCGACGGAAGTCGGGGCCGCGCTCAGCCGGGCGTGATCCGGATCAACACGCTGGTCTTGGCGGTCAGCCCCTTGCGGATGTACCGCCCCATGCCGAGCGGCACCAGCAGCCAGTATTTCTTCCAGTAGTCCGCCAGCAGGGCCTGCTCCAGATCCGGGCGGTCGTCCACCCACTCGGCGCGGCCCTCGAATGCGGGGCCGTCCTTCGTCCCCACGCGGACGGTGACGCGGCCGTTGTCCCGGATGCGACGCGCCTTGAGGCTGTCGCGCTTGGTCGTGAAGTAGACGTGATCGCGGTGCGGCCACAGCCAGGTCGGGACCGTGCCCGGCTTGCCGGCCCGGCCATACGTCGTCACGTACATGTAGCGTGCGCGGCGGATCGCCTCCGCGAGCGCCGGCGTCATCGCGCGCGACTCCGCTCCGCCACGACGAGGCGATAGCCCAGATCAGCCGCCGCCTGCTGGCGCAGATGCCCGAATGTCGACTCCCAGCGGCCGCTGGCAAGATCGTCGGCCAGGCGCGCGAGCCCCGGCGCCACCACGGCCGGCCCGAGCTTGGCGAAGGTGGAGATCGCCGTTCGCGCCGCGGGGTCGAGGTACACCTCCGGCCGGCGCCAGTACGCGCCGAGAAAGCCGTCGACGCAGTCGTGGGGAATCGGCAGCGGGATGACGCGCGTACCGCCCAGGGCGCCGTCGAGCTCCTCGAGGGTCGGGAAGATGAGGCGGTCGACCTCGACGATGATCGGCAGATAGTCGCGGGTGAGCCAGAAGTCCGCCCCGCGCGCCGGATCCCAGGTGAGGATGATCACCCTCTGCCGGGCGACGCGCCGCAGCTCCGCGAGCCCGGCCGCTCTGTCCCGCCAGTGATGCACGGTGAGCACGGCGAGGGCGGCGTCGAAGGCCCCATCCGCGAACGGCAATGCCTCGGCGGCGGACTGGACCGCGGGCGCGGCGCCGGGCGGACGCTGGCCGATCATCTCCCGCGAGGGCTCGACGGCCACCACGCGCAGGTCGGCGGGCTCGTAGGAGCCGGCGCCCGCGCCCACATTGATCACCGAGCGCGCGTCGCCCAGCGCGTCGCGAACGGCGGCGGCGATACGCGGATCGGGACGGCGGAGCGCGACGTAGCCGCGGCCGATGGCGTCGTAGATGGTGGGCATGGAGTCCTTCGGGCGGGTCGGTGCTCTCCTTGCGTCCCGCCGGGCTAGAGCCTACCATTGCCCTGCCTCGAGAGGGTTTCGCATTTCCGAAACATCGCATCTGATCGGAGGACGCCAACATGCCCCCGCATCGCCACGCCTATCGTCCCGTCGTGATGGGCACTCGCGGCGCCGTCACGTCCGCGCATCCGCTCGCCTCCATGGCGGGCGCGCGCATGCTGCTCGAGGGCGGCAATGCGGTAGACGCAGCCGCCGCCGTGGGCGCCGCGCTCAACGTGGTGGAGCCCTTCATGTCCAGCGCGGGCGGCATCGGCCTCATGCTGATCTCCCGCGCCCGCACGCGCGAGCGCCACGTGCTCGACTTCATCGGGGGGGCGCCCCTGGCCGCCGATCCCGCCAAGGCCACCGAGGCCGAGATGGCGGGGGGCCCCAAGGCCTTCGCCACGCCCGGCAACCTCGGCGGCTGGCTGGCCGCGCTCGAGCGCTTCGGCAGCATGCCGCGCGCCCGCGTGCTGGGCCCCGCCATCGAGTACGCGGAGAAGGGCGTGCCGCTGACGTGGATGAACACGACCTTCTTCGAGAAGTCGCGCGAGACGCTGGCGCACTCGGCGGAGGCGCAGCGGCTCTACCTCGGCAACGGCGGACCGCGTCCCGGCAAGGTGGTGACGTACAAGGAGCTGGCCTCCACGTTCCGGCAGGTGGCGGAGGGCGGCGCCGAGGTGTTCTACCGGGGTCCCATCGCGAAAACCATCGCGCGCGCGGTGCGGGAAGCCGGCGGCTGGCTCAGCGAGGCCGATCTCGCCGCGTTCGCGCCCGAGTGGCGCCAGCCCGTCACCATCACCTACCGCGGCCACGAGGTGTCGTCGGTGCCGCCGCCCTTCTCGGCGTTCCAGATGCTGGAGACGCTCAACATGATGGAGGGCTTCGACGTCGCCCGCTGGGGGCACAACTCGCCGGAGCATCTGCACCATCTCATCGAGGCCATCAAGATCGCGTCCGCGGATCGCCTCGCCTACGCCTACCTCACCGACGTGTCCAAGATCCCCATCAGCGGGCTCGTGTCCAAGGCCTACGCGGCCTCGCAGCGGGCGCGCATCGATCCGGCGCGCGCGGGGGTGAGCGAGGGCGAGCGGCATACGCTCGCGCGGCGCATGGGGCAGATCTCGGAGGGGCACCCCGCCGACTTCATGCACGACCAGACCACGCACTTCGCGTGCGCGGACGCCGAGGGCACGGTGGTCTCGGTCACCCAGACGCTGGGCGGCCCCTTCGGCTCCGGTTTCGCGGTGCCCGGCACCGGCCTCGTCCTCAACAACATCCTCAAGTGGATGGACCTGGACCCGGCCTCCCCGAACGTGGTGCGGCCGGGCAAGAAGGCCGGCACCATGATGTCGCCGACCCAGCTGTTCCGGGACGGGGCCTTCGCCCTGTCCATCGGCACGCCGGGCTCGTATGGCATCCTGCAGACGCAGACCCAGATGCTCATGAACGTGGTGGATTTCGGGCTCAACGTGCAGGAGGCCATCGAGGCGCCGCGCATCCGCGTGTACGCGGACCGGCAGCTCGACGCGGAGTCCCGGCTGCCCGACACGACGCGCGCGGCCCTGGCCGAGCGGGGACACCAGGTCAACGTGATCGATGACTGGTCCTGGATCGTGGGCGGCGGGCAGGGCATCATGCGCGATCCCGAGTCGGGCGCGCTCATGGCCGGCGCCGATCCGCGCCGCGACGGCTACGCGCTGGCCCTATAACGATAAGGGGGATGTCGTGGATCTGAAGGACAGGGTCGCGGTGGTGACGGGGGCGGGATCGGGGCTCGGGCGAGGCATCGCCCTGGCGCTCGCGGCCAAGGGCGCGCGGGTGGCAGCGGTGGACCTCGACGAGGGGACGGCCAAGGAGACGGTGGCGCTCGTCGTGAAAGCGTCCGGCCGCGCGATCGCCCTGCGGGCGGACACCAGCCGCGGCAAGGACGTGGACCGCGCCGTGACGACGGCGGTGAAAGAGCTGGGGCCGCTGGAGATCATGGTCAACAACGCCGGAATCCTCGACGGCTACTTCAACGTGGACGAGATGAGCGAGGCGGTGTGGCGCCGGACGATCGACATCGACCTCACCGGCGTCTTCCTCGGCTGCAAGCGCGCGATCGCAGAGATGCTGCCGCGCGGGCGGGGCCGCATCGTCAACATGGCCTCGGTGGCCGGGCTCAACGGCACGGGCGGCGGCGCCGCCTACATCGCCGCCAAGCACGGGGTGGTCGGCCTCACCCGCCAGATGGCGGTGACCTACTCCGCCCGTGGGATCACCGTCAACTGCGTGTGCCCGGGCCCGATCCTCACCAACCTGCGCCAGCACTCGCAACAGATCCTCGGCCCCGATGTGCCGGACATGAGCGGGCGCGGCGTGGCCGTCAACGACGAGCAGATCCGCGGCCTGGTGCCGGTAGGCCGGCGGGGGACGGTGGAGGACATCGCCTCCGCCGTCTGCTATCTGGCTTCCGACGAGGCCGGCTACATCACCGGGCACGCCATGGTGGTGGATGGAGGGTGGAGAGCCAAATGATCACGAAATTCTCGGTGCTCTACGTCGGGCAGATCGAGCTGGAGAACGTGGGGCTGCAGGGGACGCCCGCCAACGACCGGCGCTACTCGAACGAGCGGCTGGTCGAGGCGTACCACACCGCCCGCGACGTCTCCCAGCTGATGGACGAGCACGGCTACTACTGCCTGTGGACAGCCGAGCATCACTTCCAGCACGAGGGCTACGAGGTGTTCCCGAACCTCATCCTCCTCGGCACGTGGCTGGCGACCCAGACCAAGCGACTCAAGTTCGGGTGCGCCTTCAACATCCTGCCGATGTGGCATCCCATCCGCCTCGCCGAGGATTACGCGGCCGCCGACATCATGACGAACGGCCGCATCATCATGGGCGTCGGGCGCGGATATCACACGAGGGAGGTCGAGAGCTTCGGCGCCCCCATGCTGGACAACAAAGCCAACCAGGAGCTCTTCGAGGAACAGATGGAGGTGCTCCTCAAGGCGTTCAACGAGGAGTCATTCTCCCATCGGGGCAAGCACTACACGATCCCGCCGCCGGTCGAGTACCGCGGCTACACGCTGAGCGAGGTCACCATGGTGCCGCGGCCCATCCACCGGCCGGTGGAGCTGTGGCAGCCGATCGCCTCGGGCAAGACGCTGCCGTACATCGCCCAGCGCGGCATCAAGGGCATGGTCACGCTCAACGGAGAGAAGATCTTCGACGACGTGGCGCGTACCTACCAGGCGGAGGCGGCGAAAGCGGGCAGGAAGTTGGCGCTCGGAGAAGATCTCTGCTGGGGCGTGGGCCTCTACCTCGCGGACACGCAAGAGGAAGCGATCCGGCGCGTCGAGCCGTACCACGACGAGCGCTACAAGTGGTTCGCACCCTTCGGCTTCGTGCGGTACGCCGACGCGGAAGGCCGGCCGTGGGGCACGCCGGGCGCGCCCGCCCGTATTCCCAGTGTCCGCGACGGCGTCGATCAGAAGGCGTGGCTCTGCGGGCCGCCGCGGCAGGTCATCGAGGGGATCCGCTACTTCGAGTCGCGCTATCCGGGCCTCGACCAGATGATGATTCACTGGGCCGAGGGCATGGGGCCGAAGGAGTTCAAGGAGCAGCTCACGTGGTTCGCTCGCGAGGTCATGCCCGCGTTCACCGGGCGGGGGTAGCCCCCCGGGGGTATACCCCCTCCCCGTAGTTCCCCCTCGTGGGAGACCCCCCAGGGATTGTATTTTTCCCTTGCGCTCCCTCGTGGTCTCGGGATAATACCCTCGGCCGGATCGGGAGGCGCCGGGCGGCACATCCCACTACTCGCGGCCAACCACTCGGAGGGAGGACGGAGCATGGCGAAAGGCAAGAAGGCGTTCGGCGGTTACGCGATCAACTTCAAGGGGTGCAGCGACACCCTCGAGTCCGTGATGGGCTCCTCGCCCATCGGGCCCTCGGAGATGACCAAGAAGATCTGGGCCTACGTGAAGCGGAAGAAGCTCGCGAAGAAGTAGGTAGGCGGAGCGGCGCTCCCGACCGGATCAGTCCAGGCTCTGCCCGGCGCCTCCAGGATCACCCGGCCGCTTGACTTGCCTGACCCCGCCCGCTCACACTGGGCCCGGAGCCCATCCTGCCTGGGAGGCGAGCGATGATCATCACGGCCACCGACCGATCCACGTACCTCGACGTCTCGAAGATCGAGTGGGAGCCCACCCGCTTCCCCGGCGTCTACACGAAGAAGCTCTACGAGGACGCCTCGGGCAAGACCACGTCGCTCACCAAGATGGACAAGGGCGCGGTGCTCCCCACGCACCGGCACGTGGGCCTCGAGCAGAGCTACGTGATCGAGGGCACGCTGGTCGACGAGGACGGCGCCTGCACCGCCGGCAACTTCGTGTGGCGGCGTCCCGGCTCCGTCCACAAGGCTTGGTCGCCCGACGGCTGCGTGGTCCTGGGCGTCTTCGACACGCCCAACCAGTTCCTCGACTAGCCCAAGCCGGGCGTCGCCCGGCTACAGCCGGCTACAGGTTGAGGCGATCGGGGATCTGATCCAGCCTTTCCACCTCGTGGTCGGGCGCGACTTCCAGCTCGTCCATGGCCACGCCGAGCCGGTTGCACCAGCAGGTGCGGTAGCCGAACGTGCCCGCGCCGGCGATGTCCCAGGCGTTCGACGACACGAAGAGGATCTCCCCGGCGGGCAGGCCGAAGGCCCGGGGGCCGAGCTCGTAGACGCGCGGCGAGGGTTTGTAGACACGCACCGCGTCCACCGAGATCACGTGCTGGAACGCGCCGTCGAGCCCCGCCGAGGCGATCGCCGCGTCGAGCATCCGCGGGGAGCCGTTGGAGAGGATGCCGAGGGGCGCGGGGGCGAGCGCGGCGAGCGCCGCCTTCACCTCCGGGAACGTCGCCAGCGAGAGGTAGGCGTCCATCAGGGCGTCGGCCTGCGCCGGGCTCGGCCGGAGCCCGAGGCGGCGGAGGGCGAAGGAGAGCGCGGTCTGGGTCACGGCCCAGAAGTCCACGTAGCGCTCCATGAGCGACCGGAGCCACGTGTACTCGAGCTGCTTCTGGCGCCAGAGCGCGGTCAGGGCCTGCGGATCGTCGGTGACGGCGCGGCCGGCCTCCGCCACGGAGTGCACGTCGAACAGCGTGCCGTAGGCGTCGAAGAGGAAGGCGCGGGGCGGGGGCATCCGTGATCCTCCTGCGTTCCGGCCGCGATCAGCCGCCGGAGCGGATGGCGGCGTTCGACCGCCGCCCGCGACGGGGTGGAGGCGCCGGGCGCCGGGGCGGCTCGTCCCCGATGTCGAGGCCGTTGGCGATGAAGCCGTACTGGAGGAGCTTGCGGGCGTCGCGAAAGGACAGGCTGCGGGTCTGCGAGCCGAGCACGATGAGGAGAAAGCGCTGGCCGGCGCGCCAGGCGGCGATGGCGAGGTTGTAGCCCGCCTCGTTGGTGAAGCCCGTCTTGAGTGCCTGCACGCCGCCCGGATCGTCGAAGAGGGGGATGCGCCGCGCGTACACGCGACCCCGGAACACGAAGGTCTTGCCGCCGAGGATGGTGCGCGAGGCGGGGAAGTCGGTCACGAGCTGGCCGATCAGATTCGCCATGTCCTGGGCGTTGGTGCGCTGGAGCGGGTCGGGCAGCCCGTGCGGGTTGGCGAAGCGGGTGGCGGCCATCCCCATGAGCTGCGCCTTGTTGTTCATGCGGTGGACGAACGCCTCCTCGTTCCCGGCGAGGTGCTCGGCCACCGCGGCGGCGGCGTCGTTGGCGGATGCGATGGCGACGCCCTCGAGCAGGGTGCCGAGCGCCACCGTCTCGCCGGTGCGGAGACCCATGCGATAGCGCGGCGTGTCGGCGGCGCGCCGGCTCACCGACACGCCTTCGTCCCATTCCGCGCGCCCCGCCTCGAGATCCTCGTACGCGAGGTAGAGGGTCATCAGCTTGGTGAGGCTCGCGGGGGCGTGATCCTCGGAGGGATTCTTGGCGAACAGCACCTTGCCGTCGGCGTCGAGGAGGAGGACGGAGTCCGCGCTCAGCGAGAGGCCCTGGCCGTTCCGCGACGACGGCGCCGCGGACGCGGCGGCGACGGCGAGCAAGGTCATCGCCACGAAGGCGCAAAGGGTGAGGGTTCGGCGCACTGCTCCGGATTCTAGCGCGGAGGCCGGAAGCCGGGTAACGAAAAGCCTAGCGGATGGCGCGCTTCAACTCTTTCGAGGGCTTGAAGCGGGGCGTCCGGCCCGCGGCCACGACCATGGGCTGGCCGGTGCGCGGATTCTTGCCCCGTCGCGGCTTGCGCCGGCTCACGCAGAACGTGCCGAAGCCCACGAGCGTCACCGCCTGACCGCGCTTGAGCGATGTCCGGATCGAGGCGAGGAGCGCCCGGAGTGCCCGGTCCGACGCGGCCTTCGTCCAGCCGGTGGATGCCGCCATCGCGGTCACGATGTCCGATCGGATCATGCGGGAACTCCTTTCCGTCTCGCGGGGTTCGGAGAATAGCAGAGTCGCGGTTGGACGGTCAAGACGACGATGGTATCGTGGGGCATCATGCGGGCGCGCGCGGGGGCGATCGCGGCGGCCGGGCTGACGCTGGGGCTGGTACTCGGCGTAGGGACGGCGCTCGCGCAGGATCAGAGCCTCACCCTCAGCGAAGCGAGCCGGGCGGGCGCCATTCCCTGGGACCGCCTCGATCTCGACGCCTACGAGCTCGTGCGCGACGTGGTGCAGGGCGCGGCGGTGGCGCGCGAGGTGCGCGACATCACCTTCCGCAGCAACCGGCCGGTGCTCGACTTCCTGCTCGACCACCCGGATTTCGCGGCGGACGTGGCGCGGGTGCTGCGCGAGGGCAAGTATCACGTGCGTCGCGTGGGCAGCCTCTACGAGGCCGACGACGGCCGCGGCGTGCGGGGCCTCATGCGGCCGCTCCTCGCCGAGAACGGCCGGCGCGTCTACTACCTCGAGGGACGCTACGACCCGCCGATGCTCCCCGCGCTGTCCGGCCGTGCCGTCATCGCCCTCGACAGCGAGCACCTGGAAGGGCCCGATGGGGTCACGTACTGCGCGATGCGGTTCTCCGGCTTCCTCAAGCTCGATTCCGTGGTGACCGACGCCTTCGTCCGGGTCCTGAAGTCGTTTTCCGAGGATCAGATGGACCGGCGGGTCCGGCGCTTCTTCGGGCACGTGGCGAAGGTGAGCCGGCGCGCCTACGACGACCCCGAAGGCCTCGCCGAGCTGCTCGCCGCCCGCCCCGAGCTGGCCGCCGACCGTCTCGCCGAGTTCCGCTCGCTGCTCCTCGCCTCGGTGCCGCCGTCGTGGGCGGCCGTCGGCGAGTACCGGTTCCTCGACGCGCCGGCCCTCACGAATCGCCCCGAGTGAAGCGCGCGCTCCTCTTCACCATGGAGGGCCACGCCGACGGCGAGGCTGCTCTCGCCTATCTGCAAGCGCGAGGCGTCGCCGTGGACGTGCGCGACGTCGGCAAGGACCCCGACGCGAGCCTCGAGCTGTTCAAGCGCATCGGGCGCCTGACCATGCCCGCCGTCGTCATCGACGACCGCGTGTTCCGCGGCTTCGGGGCCTATAAGGACGAGATCGAAGCCCTCGTCCGCTAGCGCGCCAGCGCGAACTTCTGGAACGTGTGGCAATCCGCGGGCGCGCGGTTCCGGCTGACCGCGAACGTCCACGTCACCTCGCTCACGTAGATATCGCCGCGCGAATCCACCGCGAGACCGTGTGGCGCCGCGAAGCTCCCCGCCGCGGTGGCGTCGGCGGTGCCCCAGCGCGCGAGGACCCGTCCGTCGTGGTCGAAGACGCTGAGCCGCGCGGGCTTCGCTTCGCGCGTGGGGCCGTGGCGCCGCGAGATATCGCCGGGGTGCCACCAGAGCTCGGAGACGTAGGCGCGCCCTTCGGCGTCGAAGACGAGATGGGTGGGCCGCTGCGTGTCCGTCCACTCGGCGAGGTATTCGCCGTCCGGGCTGAAGATCTGGATGCGGTCGCTCTCGCGATCGCATACGAAGACCCGCCCGTCCGCGGCGACGGCGATCCCGTGGGGCAGGTAGAATTGCCCCGGCCCGGTGCCGGGCACACCCCACGAGCGCTCGAGCACGCCGCTGGGCGAGAAGCGGTGCACGCGGCAGTTGCCGTAGCCGTCCGAGACATACAGGTGTCCGCGAGGGCCGACGGCGATATTGGTGGGGCGGTTGAAGGGGCCGGCGGGCTTCGTGATCGTCATGTAGTCCTTGCCGTCGTAGCCGGTGTCGGACGGCGTGTCCATGATCCCCAGCGTCATGAGGAGCTTGCCCTCCGGCGTGAACCGCCGGATGGTGTGGTTCCCGTCGTCGGTGCAGAAGAGCGTCCCGTCGGGGGCGACGGTGATGCCGTGGGTCCGATAGGTGAACTGTCCCTCGCCCCACGACCGGATGAAGTTGCCCTTCTGGTCGTACGCAATGATGGGATGGTCGCCTCGGCAAATGAGGTAGACGCGGTCCTCGCCGTCCACCGCGACTCCCGCCACGTCCCGGTGCACGTACCCGGATGGGAGCTGCTCCCATCCGTCCACCACCGAATACCGCCGCGCGCCCGTCTCCGCCATCGCTTGAGCCTCCCCGCGCCGGCATGGCCGTTCACGTCCCGGCGGCCGGCGCGGGTCCGACTATCGACGACGCGCGGGTCCCCGTCAAGGGCCCGCGCGTCGTCGCTGACGCTACTTCTTCCAGTAGTGGCTGACGATAACCTCGATGGGCGGCCGGATCTTCTGCGCGTGCGGCACCGCCCGGGAGGCGAAGTCCTTCTGGTGCTTGAGCACCTTGGCGAAGTAGGGGTTCTTCTGGGCCTCGACCTCGTACACCTTGTCGATGGCGGGCAGCTGGGCCTTGAGCACGTCGTCCGGCGTCTTCATGATCTTCACGCCGTGCTTCTTCTCGAGCTCCTCGATGGCCTTGCTGTCCTGGTCCACGCTGTAGGCGGTCATGCGGATGATCTCCGCCATGCCCGCCCACTTCACGATGGCCTGGAGATCCTTGGGCAGCGCGTCCCACTTCGCCTTGTTGATGAGCACCTCCTGGTAGGAGGCGGGCTGACGAAGATCCGGCATGTAGTAGTGCTTGGAGACGTTGTGGAACCCCATCAGGATGTCGTGGCTGGGAATGGCCCACTCGGCGCCCTCGATGGCGCCGCGCTCAAGCGCGGGGATAACCTCGCCACCGGCCAGCGTCACCACGGACACGCCCATGGTCTTCATCATCTCCATGCCGAGGCCGGAGGTGCGGAACCGCATCTTGCGCAGGTCGTCGAGGCTGTTGAACGGCCGTTTGAACCAGCCGAGCGGCTCCCAGTAGGGCAGGCTGGTGGTGAAGACGGGCACTACCACGTTCATCTTGAGCTCTTTCTGGAGCAGATCGTTGTAGAGCTCGAGCCCGCCGCCCGCGAAGAGCCACGCGAGATACTCCTCGCGGTCCATGCCGAAGGGGCCCCCGGGGCCCGGCGCGAAGAGGCCAGCCGCCGAGTTCTTGCCCGCCCAGTAGCCGGGCCAGGCATGGCTGGCATCGATGAGCCCGCGGTTGACGGCGTCGAGCACCTCGAAGGCGGGGACGACGGTACCCGCCGCCGACATCTCCCACTTGAGCCGGCCGCCCGACATCTCCTCGATCATCTTCGCGAGCTCGACGGCCGAGATGTGCAGGAGGTTGTTGGCCGGCCATGCGCTCTGCACCTTCCAGACGATCTTCTGCTGCGCGGCGGCGTCGCCGGGGCCTCGCCAGAGGACGGCGGCGAGGATCAGGACGGGGAGCGCGAACGCGAGCCAGGCGATCACGAAATTGCGGTGTCTCATGGCGTCTCCTCCATTCGGATGGTTACTTGCCGAACAGCGCTCGAGGCAACCAGAGCGAGATCTCCGGGAAAATGATGCAGAGGGCGAGGCCGATGAGCTGGAGCACCATGAACTGCCCCATGCCGCGGTAGATGTCCCCCAGCCCCCAGGCCGGCGCCACGCCCTTGAGATAGTACGCCGACATCGCCACCGGCGGGGAGAGGAAGGCGGTCTGGAGATTGATCGCGATGAGCGTGGCGAACCACAGCATGTCGATCTTCATCGATAAGATGATCGGCTGCATCAGCGGCACGAAAACGAGGATGATCGCCGGCCACTCGAAGGGCCAGCCCAGCAGGAAGATGACGACCATGATGAGGGTCAGCATCGCCACCGGTGGGATCTGCCAGGCGAGCAAAGCGTTGGTGGCCACCGTGGCCGTCCCCAGGCGCGAGAACACGGCCCCGAACACGTTGCCGCAGACGGCGAGAAAGATCACCGTGCTGGACTGGAGCAGGGTGTTGTAGACCGCGTCCTTGAGTCGCCCCCAGGTGAACTGCCCGTAGATGACGGCGAGGAAGGCGGCGCCGACCACACCCATCGCCGCCGCCTCGGTGGGCGTCGCCCAGCCCCAGACGATGGTGCCCAGCGTGGCGATGATGAGGATGGCGTGCGGCACCATGCCCAGCGTGAGTTCCAACGCGATCTGCCCGATGCTGCCGGTGCGCTCCTCCAGCGGCAGCGGCGGACCCAGGCGGGGATTGATGAGGCAGCGCACGAGGCAGTAGACGATGAAGATGCCGGCGAGCAAGAACCCGGGAAGGAAGCACGAGGCGTAGAGCTCGGCAACGGATACGCCCATGACCGGCCCCATCACCACCAGCATGACGCTGGGCGGGACGAGGATGCCGAGCGTGCCGCCCGCGGTGATGGCGCCCGCCGACATCTTGATGTCGTAGCCGGCCTTGGTCATGATCGGCACAGCCATGATGCCCATCAGTACGACGGTGGCCCCCACCGTGCCCGCAGCGATGCCAAAGATGGTCGCGGTGATGAGGACGCCCACGTAGAGGGAGCCGGGTATCGGCCCCATCATCAGCTGGAAGCCCCGGAACAGGCGCTCCATGAGGCCGCCTTGCTCCATGAGATAGCCCATGAAGATGAATAAGGGGACGGCGGCCAGCACCTCCTCCTTCATGAGCCCGATGGTCTGGAACACCATGATGTAGAAGGCGCGCTCGCCGAGCCCGAGCCAGCCGAAGATCAGGGCCAGCAGCAGCAGCGTGAACGAGATCGGGAAGCCGATGAAGATGGCTCCCAGCATGAGCACCAGCATGATGGCGCCGAGCAGCTCGGGGCTCATCCGATCTCCAGGTGCTCGCGATGGACCCACTCACGGCCCGTCCGGATGGCGTAGAGGCTCTTGAGGAGCTCGGCGATGCCCTGGATGAGCAGGAAGGCCGCGGTAAGCGGAATGACGAACTTGAACGGCCAGACGATGGGGCGCCAGGGGCTGGCGTCCGAGGTCTCTCCGATCTGGAACGAGTGATAGGCCTCCTGCCAGCCGAAGTAGAAGAGGAAGAGCATCGCCGGGAAGAAGAAGAAGAAGTACCCGATCGCGTCGATCCGGTTCTGGCGGCGGATGGACCACCGCGAGTAGAGCATGTCGGTCCGCACGTGCCCGATACGCATCAGGGTGTAGGCAGTTCCCAGCATGAAGTGTGTGCCGTACATCATGTAAACCACGTCGAAGGCCCAGATGGTGGGCGCCCGGAAGAAGTGGCGGGCCACGACTTCCCAGGTCACGGCGATGGTCATGGGGATGATCAGCCAGGCGACAGCCCGCCCGACGTAGCTGGCCAGCCGGTCGATGACTTCGACGGTGGTCCGGAACGCCGGAGACGCTTCTCGATGGTTGGGTGCTGCTATGGGCGCAGCCGTCGCCACACGGGTCCTCCGTTCTCCTCTCGGAAGTTGAGCGCCGAGCTCAAGGAAGAGTGGGTCCGTGGGTCGGCGACACGGTCCGTCGGGCTCCCGGACGGCGGCCGGCCCGCCGTCCGAGAGCCCGACCTCACCGTTCGGCTACTTCAGCCAGATCTTGTCCTTGTAGTAGTGCTCCGCGATGAAGCTGTACGCCGGCCAGTAGGAGAGGCGATACGGCACCACCAGGGACGAGTACTTCTTCTGCGAGTCGATCACCTTCCGGTAGAAGTCATCCTTGGCGGCGTCGGCCTGCCACGCCTCGTCGTACGCCTTGAGGAATGCCCGGTTCAGCTCGTCCGTGGTCTTGATGATCTTGATGCCGGCGGCGAGCAGCTCCTGGCACGCCTTCGCGGTCTTTTCCTGGAAGCGCACGAAATGGTTCCAGTAGGAAGCCTGGACGGAGGACTTGACGATCTCCTTCAGGTCGGCGGGCAGCGCGTCGTACTTGGCCTTGTTGATGACGAACTCGCCCACCGTCACCGGCTCGTGCATGCCCGGCGCATAGTGGAACTTGGCGATCTTGTCGATACCCAGCACCCGGTCGTCCGAGCAGTTCACCCACTCGGCGCCGTCGATAGCGCCGCGCTCCAGCGCCGGGACGATTTCCCCGCCGGCGAGCGTCACGCTGGCGACGCCCAGCTTGTTGTACACCTCGGCGCCGGCCGCGTAGATGCGATACCGCTGCCCCTTGATGTCGGCGAAGGAACGGATCTCCTTCTTGAACCAGCCCATGGCCTGGGGGCCTTCCGGGTGCACCTGGAAGCTGACCACGTTCATCTTCAGGCGCTGCTGATAGGCCTCCTGGAGCAGCTCGTGGCCGCCCCCCTCCCAGTACCAGCCGTAGTAATCGATGAAGTCCATGCCGAAGAGGGGGCCGTGGGTGAGCGGAATGAAGGCCTTCAGCTTGCCCACGATGTAGCCGGGCGTGGTGTGCCCCGCGTCGAGGACCCCGCGGCTCACCGCATCCTGAATCTCGAAGGGGGGAACGACGGCACCCGCTGGCACCACCTCGACCTTGAGCCGCCCGCCGGAGTTCTTCTCGATCGTCGCCACGAGGAGCTTCGCGGCGTCGTCCGGGAACGTCCCGATCGGCCAGGCGGTCTGCATCTTCCACCTGATCGGGGCCTGGGCGGTGGCCGGGCTTGGCGTGCTGTACCAGCCGGCGACGAAGGCGAGCATGCCGACGAGGATCGCGAGGGCGATCGCGGATCTTACGGACACGAGCTTATGCATGGGGCCCTCCGCTGTGAGGGTTCGCAATGTCGAAAGGTGGCGCGATTCTAGTGAGGGCCTCGGGGCCTGTCAATGCCCAAATCGGTAGGGCCGGGACCCCGGGGTCCGCTCAATCCCCGAAGAGCCAGCGGGGAAACCAGAGCGCTATCTCCGGGAAGAAGATGACCAGGAGCAGCGCGATGACCTGGATCACCATGAAGTCGGCCATGCCGCGGTAGATGGTGGCCAGGCTCCACTGGGGCACGACCTGCTTGAGGTAGTAGGCGGACATGGCGACGGGCGGGGACAGGTACGCGGTCTGGAGGTTCACCGCCACCAGGGTGCCGAACCAGATCATGTCGAACTTCAACGCGGCAATGACGGGGTAGAAGATCGGCAGGAAGACGAAGATGATGGCCGGCCACTCGAAGGGCCAGCCGAGCAGGAATATCAAGGCCATCACGAGCAGCAAGGTTGCCCAGGGCGGCACCGGCAGGCCGGTGAGCGCATTGGTGATGACGGCGGCGCTCCCGAGCCGGGAGAAGATGGCGCCGAAGACGTTCGAGCCGACGGCCAGGAACAGCACCATGCTCGAGGTGGTCATGGTGCTGAATACCGCCGCCTTGAGACCAGCCAGCGTGAAGCGCCGATAGGCTATGGAGAGCAGGATCGCGCCGAAGGCACCCATGGCGGCGGCCTCGGTGGGCGTGACGATCCCGGCGAGGATGCTGCCCAGGGTGGCCGAGATCAGGAGCGTCAGCGGCACCATCCCGACCACGAGCTCGCGGATCATGGCGGCGAACGACGCCGCCCGCTCCTCCTTGGGGACAGCGGGCCCCAGGGCGGGATTCAGGAAGCTCCGCGTGAGGGTGTAGAGGATATAGAGCCCGGCGAGGAGGAAGCCCGGCCCGAACGCGGCCGCGTAGAGCTTGGCCACGGACACATTGATGACGGGCCCCATCACCACCAGCATGACGCTGGGGGGAATGAGAATACCGAGGGTTCCGCCTGCCGCGATGGCGCCCGCGGATAGGCGCGGGCTGTAGCCACTGCGCATCATGATGGGCGCCGCCATGATTCCGAGCACGGTCACCGCCGCCCCGACGATGCCGGTGGCCATCGCGAACACGGTGGCGGTGAGGATCACGCCGAGATAGAGCGAGCCCCGCAGGGGCGCGAGGACGACCTGAAAGGCGCGGAACAGGCGCTCCATGAGCCCAGCCTGTTCGACCACGTAGCCCATGAAGATGAACAGCGGCACCGCCGTGAGGGTCTGCTCCTTCATCATGCCGATGGTCTGGAAGAAGGCGAGGTCGAAGACGATGCCGCCCAGGCCGATGTAGCCGCACACGAGGGAGAGGAAGAGGAGCGTGAAGCTGATGGGGAAGCCGATGAAGATCACGCCGATCATGAGGACCAGCATGACGAGGCCGAGGATCTCGTTGCCGGTCATACCGGGATGGTTTCGGCCTGGGTGAGGAAGCGCCCGGTGCGGGCGGCATAGAGCGACTTCAGGAGCTCCGATACGCCCTGGACGAGCAGGAGGAGCGCGGTCAAGGGGACGACCGCCTTGAAGGGCCAAAGCACCGGCCGCCACGCCGTCTGCTCGGAGAGCTCGCCCATCCGCCAGGAGATCCAGGCCTCGTCCACGCTCGCGTAGAAGAGGAGGATCATCGCGGGGAAGAAGAAGAAGATATAGGCGGCCGCGTCGATGCGCCCCTTGGTCCGCGGCGAGAACTTGTCCCACAGCATGTCGGTCCGGATATGCGCGCCTTTCAGGAGCGTGTAGTGGGCCCCCAGCATGAAGAGCGCGCCGTACATCATGTAGGAGAGGTCGAAGGCCCACAGCGTGGGGGCGTTGAAGAGGTACCGGGCGAATCCTTCGTAGGTCAGGGCGAACACGAGGGGCAGGATGAGCCAGGCGACGCCCTTGCCCGACCACTCGCTGAAGGTGTCGATGACGCGGATGGTCCGGAGCAGCCCCGGAGACGGTTGGCTCATGCGCGGACGGCCCTCCATCGCCGCCGGGACCGTGTGTGGATCGGTCGAAGCGGAAGGGCCGGCGTCACCGCCGGCCCTTCCCGAAGTCGATCAGAGGGCGCCCACCGCTACGGCTTCGCCGCGGCCTTCTTCTCCGGCCAGTAGTAGTTGGCCGCGAAGTCGTAGTTGGGGAACAGGAAGCGCTTGGCCGGGACCACCACGCTGGCGTACTGGCGCTGCGACTCGAGCACCTTCTTGAAGAAGGGATCCTTCTCGGCCTCGCGGGCGGCGATCCGGTCCCAGGCCTTGAGGAAGTCGATCAGGATGTCGTTCGGTGTCTTGAGCACGTTGACCTTGTGCTTCTCGATGAAGTCCTTCAGCGCGTCGGCGTTCTGCCGCTGCCACTTCACGTACCAGCGGACGAAAGCCTCCATGGTGGCCGACTTGATGATCTCCTTGTGCAGCGGGGAGAGCTTCTCCCACACCTCGCTGTTGATGAGGATCTCACCCAGCGTCACCGGCTCGTGCATGCCCGGGGTGTAGTGGTACTTCCACACGTTATGGAATCCGAGCCGGAGATCCTCGACGCCGCCCACCCACTCCGCGCAGTCGATGACGCCGCGCTCGGCGGCGGGCAGGATCTCACCGCCGGGGAGGTTGACCGTGCGCATCCCCATCTCGGTGAAGACCTCGGCGTTGATGCCGGTCTGCCGGCACTTCATGCCCTTGAAGTCGGCGAGGCTCTTGATCGGCCGCTTGAACCAGCCGAAGGCCTGGGGGCCGCTCGGCCAGCCGGGCAGGGGCACCACGTTGAGCTTCAGCACGTCCTTGTAGAACTGCTGGTAGAGCTCGATCCCGCCGCCCTCGTACATCCAGCCGAGGACGTCCTCCCAGTCCATGCCGAAGTTGCCGCCCGGCCCGCCGGTGAAGAGCACCGCGGTCTTGTTCTTTCCCACCCAGTAGTAGGCGACGGTGTGGGCGCCGTCGATGACCTTCTTACTGGTGGCGTCGAGCACCTCGAAGGCGGGCACCACCGCCCCCGCGGGCAGCGGCTCGATCTTGAGCGTGCCGTTGGAGAGCTTGTCCACCCGTTCCGCGACCATCTTGAGATGATCGAAGATGGTCAGCGAGGCCGGCCAGCTGGCCTGGATCTTGAGGATGACCGGCGCCTGGGCCTGCGCCTTCGGGGTCATGGTCCAGGTGAGCGCGCCCGCCGCCGCGATCACGACGGTGAGCGCAATGGCAGTGAGAAGCAGGGTGCGGCGTCTGGTCATGTGGGTGTACCTCCAGCGTTCGATCAGGGTAGGCCCTCCGGCCGGTGGAATTGCGCGGGAGTGTAGGAGGGCCCGCTCGCCGTGTCAAGGCGCTTGACAACGCTTCTCGTTCGACGAATAGTGGGGCACTTTTCTCGCGCTTCGTTCCCGAGACCCGTCCTGATCCTTTGGCCCCGCCCCCGCGGGGCGTCGAGGAGGCGTCCATGGTCCGACGAGGCCTCGTTACCGCGCTCTGCCTGATCGTGCTCGCCGCCGCCGCGACGGCGGACGCCCAGACGCCCAAACGCGGCGGCGTCCTCCGCATCGCCGACCGCGAAGCGCCGAACCTCGATCCCCATCTGGCGATCAGCTTCCTGACGCACTCCTGGGCGAACATGATCTACAGCCAGCTCGTGCGCTACCCGCACGGGCCGGAACAGAAGCATCCGGCGGACTTCTCCATCGTCCCCGACCTGGCCGAGCGATGGGACACGTCCCCGGACGGCCGCGTGTACACCTTCCACCTCCGGAAAGGGGTGCGCTTCCACAACAAGCCCCCGGTCAACGGCAGGGAAGTGACGGCCGAGGACGCCAAGTACTCGATGGAGCGATTCGCGGCGAAATCTGGATTCCGCGCCCGCTTCGACGTGGTCCAATCCATCGACGTGGTCGACCGCCACACCCTGCGCGTCTCCCTCAAGGAGCCGTTCGCGCCCTTCTTGAACCATCTGGCGGCTTCGACCTACATCGCGATCCTGCCCCGCGAGGTCGAGGAGCAGTTCAAGGACTTCAACCGGCCCGAGGCCATGATCGGCAGCGGTCCCTTCATGCTGAAGTCCTACCAGAAGGGCGTCCAGATCGCCTTCGAGCGCAACCCCAACTACTACATGAAGGGGCAGCCATATCTGGACGGCGTCGTCATCGAGATCACGCCGGACGCCGCCGCGCGTCTCTCGCTTCTCCGGGCGGGCAAGGTGGACATGGGGCACATGTGGGGCTACATGGTGCCCGAGGAGGCCAAGTCGCTGAAGCAGACGAACCCCGAGATGGTCATGACCCCGACCATGACGGTGGGCAGCGGCAAGCTCTACTTCCGCACGGACCAGCCGCCGTTCAACGACGTCCGCGTGCGGCGTGCCATCTCGCTGGCCATCGACCGGAAGGGCTGGAACGATGCGCTGCTCTTCGGCGAGGGATGCATCGACGCCGGGCCCGTGCCGTGCGCCATGAAGGACTGGCAGCTGCCCGCGTCGCAGATGGACCCGGCGAAGGCCAAGTTCCTCGTCGGGTACGATCCCGCGGAGGCGAAGCGCCTCCTCAAGGAGGCGGGCTACCCTAACGGCTTCTCGACGCCGATGTTCCACTGGCCGGGCTACGCGCCCCCGTGGCGAACCTACTACGACCTTGCCGCCGACAACCTGGCCAAGATCGGCGTGACCGTCGAGTTCAAGCCCGAGGAGTACGGCAAGTACATCTCGACGACCTACCTCGGCAAGTTCGAGAAGATGGCGATGGGGCCGCAGGCGCCCGGCAATGACATCGACGACTGGCTCTACAGCTGCTTCTATCCCGAGCAGCCGCACAATCGCAGTCACGTCGCCGATGCCGACCTGAACAAGATGCTGGTGGCCCAGCGGCGAGAGCTGGATCCCAAGAAGCGCCTGGCCATCGTCCACGACATCCAGCGCCACCTGGCCGACAAGGCCTATTACGTGTACTTCCCCACCCCGCCGCAATACATCACGCACGCCCCGCAGGTGAAGGGCTTCAAGCACCACGACGGGTTCTCGCTCGGCCACCGGCTGATCTTCACCTGGCTCGACCGCTGAGGCGAAGGGGGCGGGGACGCGATGAAGCAGTATGTCCTCCGGCGGGTCCTCCTGGCGGTGCCGACCCTTGTGCTGGTGAGCATCATCGTCTTCTCGATGATGCGGCTCATGCCGGGGGACGTGGTCCTCCGGATGGTCGAGGGCCACGCCTACGCCCCGACGGTGGAGGCGCTGCGCAAGGAGCTCGGGATGGATCGCCCGGCCCACCTCCAGTACCTCGACTGGGTGGGCCGCATCGTGACGCGTGGAGACTTCGGCACGTCGTACTGGACCAAGCAGCCGATCTTCGACGAGTTCATCGCCCGCTTCCCGGTGACCGTCGAGCTCGCCGTGCTGACCATCCTGGTCTCGGTCCTGGTGGGGATCCTGATCGGCATCGTCTCCGCCGTCCGTCAGGACACGGCGTCCGACTACATCGGGCGCGTCTTTGCGATCCTCGCGCTGTCCGTGCCGTACTTCGGCCTGGCCGTCCTCGTCGTCGTCCTCCCCGCCATCTACTTCAAGTGGACGCCGGTCTACACATACGTCGCGCTCACCGTGGACCCGCTCCAGAACCTCAAGATCATGATGGTGCCGGCGCTGGTCTTCGGCGTGACCCGGGCGGGGCCCATCATGCGGATCATGCGCTCGGCCCTGCTCGAGGTGCTGCGGCAGGACTACATCCGCACGGCGTGGTCGAAGGGGCTTCCGGAGCGCGCGGTCGTGCTGCGCCACGCGCTGAAGAACGCGATGATCCCCGTCATCACGCTCGTCGGGCTCCAGACGCCGCTTTACATCGGGGGATCGGTGATCATGGAGTCGATCTTCCGCCTCCCCGGCGTGGGCCTGTTCTTCTTCGAGGCGCTGACCCGCTTGGACTACCCGGTGGTGCAGTCGGTGAATCTCATCGTGGCCGCCATGGTGGTCGGCCTCAACCTCCTCATCGACCTGACGTATGCCTTCCTGGACCCCCGCATCCGATACCACTAGCGCCGGCACCGCCGCCGCGGCGGCGGTGGACGGAGGGGCCGCGCTCCAGCTCCGGCGGCTGCCCCGGACGCGCGCCTGGTACGTGGACGTCTGGGTGCAGATGCTCCGTCGGAAGCCGCTCGGGACCACGGGGGCGGTCATCGTGGCGGTCATGCTCGCGGGCGCGGTGCTCGCTGACGTGCTCACGCCGTACGGATTCTCGCAGACGAACCTGCGCGAGCGCTTCATCGCCATGGACGGCTCCCACTGGCTGGGCACGGACCAGATCGGACGGGACGTGCTCACGCGCATCCTGTATGGGGCGCGGATCTCGCTCTACGTGGGCTTCGGCGCCGTCACGCTGGGAAGCCTCCTCGCCACCCTGCTGGGCATCGCCTCCGCCTACTTCGGAGGGCGACTGGACCTCTTCGTGCAGCGTGGGGTGGACGCGTGGATGGCCTTTCCCGGGTTGCTCCTGCTCATGACGATCCTGTCGCTGCTGGGGCCGGGCGTCTGGAACATCACGCTCGTCCTCGGGGTGGCCTTCGGGATCCAGAATTCGCGAATCGTCCGGGGCGTCGTCCTGTCCATCAAGGAGAACACGTGGATCGAGGGGGCGCGCGCGGCGGGCGCGGGACACCTCCGCGTGGCGATCGTCCACATCCTGCCCAATGCGCTGCCCACCATCATCGTGGTGGCGACGACGGGGCTGTCCACCGTCATCCTGACGGAGGCGAGCCTGTCCTTTCTCGGGCTCGGGGTGCCGCCGCCGTATCCGACATGGGGCGGGATGCTATCCCTGGCCGGGCTCGACCACATGTACCGGGCGCCCTGGCTCGCCATCTGGCCCGCCGTCGCGCTGTCCCTCGCGGTCTTCGGCTTCAACATGCTGGGCGACGCCCTTCGCGACCTCCTCGATCCGCGTCTCAAGGGGGGCTAGCCCGGGGCGACACCGATACGTTTGCCGAGGGGTGTAGCGTGGGCTATACTTCGCCGCACATTCGGTCGGGGCCCACAACCCTCAGCGTTCGCGGAGGTCGCCATGACCCGTCCCCGCTCGCTCGGACTGCTCGTCGCGCTCGTTGCCGTGGCTCTCCTCCTTGCCGTCGAGCCCGCCGACGCGCAGACCCCGAAGTACGGCGGAGTGCTCGTCACGCACCCGCTGGCGGCGGCGCCGAGCCTGTCCCCCCACGAAGAGTCCACCGTCGCCATCACCCAGCAGGCGAGTCCCTGCTTCAACAACCTCGTCTACTACGACCCCGCGAAGAAGCTGGAAAGCCTCGACACCATCATCCCCGAGCTGGCCGAGCGGTGGTCGTGGCAGGACGGCCACCGGAACCTCGTCTTCTTTCTTCGAAAAGATGTGAAGTTTCACGACGGCAAACCGTTCACGTCGGCGGACGTGAAGTACACGTTCGACGCCGTGCGGGGCGCTCCCGACGCCAAGGCCAAGCTCAAGGTCAACCCACGCAAGCTCTGGTATGACAACATCGAGGCCATCGAGGCGTCCGATCCGTACACGGTGGTGTTCAGGCTCAAGACGCCGCAGCCCTCGCTCCTGCCCATGCTCGCCTCGGGCTACTCGCCGATCTATCCCGCCCACGTCCCGCTCGCCGAGTTCAAGAACAAGTGCATCGGGACGGGGCCGTTCAAGCTCAAGGACAACAAGCCGGGCGAGTACATCGAGTACGTGAAGAACCCCGATTACTTCGTCAAGGGCCGGCCGTATCTCGACGGGATCAAGTTCATCGTCATCCGCGACCGCTCCACCCAGATCGCGGCCGTCCAGTCGGGCCAGCTCGACGTCGCGGGCACCGGCTGGAACCGGACCAATGCCGAGGATGCCAAGAAGGGCGCGCCCAAGCTGGTCGTGGTCGAGACGGACAGCAACGTCAACGACAACATCCTCATCAACTACAAGAAGCCGCCGTTCAACGATCGGCGGATCCGGCAGGCGATCAACCTCGCCCTGGACCGCAAGGCGTACCTGGTGGGGCCGCGACAGGGCGCGGCCACGTTCGGGGGGGCGCTCCTGCCGCGCCCGGCCGGGGTGTGGGGGCTGCCCGCTGCCGAAGTCGTGCGTCTGCCCGGCATGGGAGACCCCGCGAAGCAGAAGGCGGAAGCCAAGAAGCTTCTCGCCGAGGCGGGCTACGGGCCCGGGAATCCCCTGAAGTTCACGCTGTCCACTCGCGCACTGGCCATTTACGTGGACACCGCGAGCTGGATGGTGGACCAGCTCCAGCAGATCGGGGTCGAGGCCACCCTCGAGCAGATCGAGACCGGGGTGTGGCACCCCAAGATGACTCGCCTCGAGTACTCCGTCGCCCTGAACCTCACCGGCGTCGGCATCGATGATCCCGACGCCCAGCTCTTCGAGAACTACCGCTGCGGCTCGCAGCGGAACTTCTCCGGCTACTGCTCGGAGGAGCTCGACCGGCTCATGGTCGAGCAGTCCCAGACTGTCGACCCGAAGAAGCGCCTGGCCCTCGTCAACGAGATCGACCGCCGGCTCCAGGCCGACGGAGCGCGGCCGATCCTCGGGTGGGGCAAGCAGCACTGGGTGCACTGGCCCTACGTCAAGAACTGGTTCACGCACGAGAACTCGATCTACAACGTGAGCCGGCGCCAGGACGTCTGGCTCGACAAGTAGCGCGGGACGGCCCGGCGCGCCATGCGGGTCTATATCTTCAAGCGGCTGGTGATCGCGGGCGTCACCCTCCTGGGGATGTCCATGCTGATCTTCTTCCTCATGCGGCTGGCCCCCGGCAACATCACCGACATGATCTTCGAGTCGGCCGGCTATGTGGACGAGGCCGACCGGCGAAAGCTGGAAGCCGAGCTCGGCATCGACAAGCCCGTTGTCGTGCAGTACACGCGCTGGCTCGGCGAGTTCCTCAGCGGCGATCTCGGCAAGTCCTACCGCTACGATCTGCCCGCCTGGGAGGTCATCAAGCCGCGCCTGCCCGTCACCCTCGAGCTCGCCGCCCTCGCCCTCGTCTTCTCGGTGGTCCTCGGCGTGCCCGCGGGCGTCATCAGCGCCGTCCGGCGCGGCCGTCCCATCGACTACGTGTTGCGGGTCTTCTCGCTGGCCGGGCTCTCCATGCCGTCGTTCTGGCTGGGCATGATCGTGATCCTGCTCCTCGTTCGCTCGCTCGGCTGGATCCCGTCCATGACCTACGTCTCGCCGTTCGAGAACCTCGGCGCCAATCTGTTCCAGTTCGTCCTGCCCGGCCTCGCAGTGGGCTATCGCAGCTCGGCCCTCATCATGCGCATCACCCGGTCCACCATGCTCGAGGTGTTGCGCGAGGACTATATCCGGACGGCGTGGGCCAAGGGCCAGCGGGAGACGCTCGTGGTCTGGCGGCATGCCCTCAAGAACGCGTCACTGCCCGTCATCACCCTCATCGGCATCGAGTTCGCGTTTCTCATCGGCGGGCTCATCGTCACCGAGACGGTGTTCAATCTTCCCGGCGTCGCCCGCTATCTAGTAGACGCCATCCAGTTCCGCGACTACCCGATCGTCCAGAACCTGGTCATGCTCATCGCCGTGGTGGTGGTGTTTGCCAACCTCACCGTGGACCTCCTCTACACCTGGCTCGACCCCCGCATCAAGTACGGGGAAGCCTGATGGCCGTCCGGAGCCTCGACCTCGCACTGCCCTCCACGCTGCGCCCCGAGCGCAGCTGGGCCGGACGCCTGTGGCTCTTCATCCGGAAGAATCCACTGGGCGCGGTGGGGGGCGTGGTGGTGGTGCTGCTCGTGCTCGCGGCTGTCTTCGCGGAGGTCCTCGCCACCCACAACCCGATCCGGACTTCCTCGCGCGTGCTCGCGAGCCCGGGCGCCGAGTTCTGGCTGGGCACGGACAACCTCGGCCGCGACCTGTGGAGCCGCCTCGTCTACGGCTCGCGCATCTCGCTCCTCGTGGGCGTCGCCTCCACGATTCTCGGCGCGGTGACGGGCGGGCTGGTAGGCCTCGCCTCCGGCTACATCGGGGGCAAGACGGACCTCGTCGCGCAGCGCCTCATGGACATCATGCAGGCCTTGCCCATCCTCGTTCTCGCGCTGGTGATGGCCGCCGCGCTCGGGCCCTCCCTCGTCAACACGATCATCGCCATCTCGGTGGTGATCGCCCCGCGGGCGGCGCGCGTCGTGCGCGCCAGCGTGCTGGCCATCCGCGAGTTCGTCTACATCGAGGCGGCGCGCGCGCTGGGGGTCCGCCACGCGCGCATCGCCTTCCGCCACATCCTGCCCAACACGTTCGGCCCCTTCGTGGTGCTCGTCACCGCCCAGCTGGGCGGCGCCATCCTCGCCGAGGCCGCCCTGTCCTTCCTGGGCCTCGGCGTGCCCGAGCCGTATCCGTCCTGGGGCCGCATGCTGTCCATCGCCGCGGCGGAGTACGCGCAGAAGGCGCCGTGGCTGGTGATCTACCCCGGCATCGCCATCAGCCTCGCCGTCTTCGCCACCAATCTCCTCGGCGACGCCCTCCGCGACGGCCTCGATCCTCGACTGCGCGGCAACTGAGCGGTCCAGGGGACAGACAAGAGTGACGGGGACCCGCGACGGCGCGACCCTGGGGAGGGTGTCAATAGAGCCTGCGCTCGTCATCCGCTTCGTCGCGTTCTGCTCCTTTGCGCTCCCGGCGATTCTCGCGGCTGGCATCGGCACGGCATGGGCGCTCCCCACGGGGAGCTTCACCTTCACCTACGACGGGCGGGCTCCGGATGACACCAGAGTTCGGATCAGGCTCGTCGCGTCGTCGGCCGTCGTCGACTTCACGATGGACATCTCGGGAAACGACAAGAACGAGGCCACGCGCAGGCTTGCCGCGCAGCTGAAGGACCGCGTGGCCGCGGCGCGTCTCGGATTCGAGGTCACGGAGGTGAGCGCCAACTCGATCGAAGTGATCGACCGGCCGGGAGTGCCGATCCTTCGAGGGGTGGGCGGGGGCAGCTCCACGGAGCGCTTTCCCGTGAGCCTGGACGGCACCGACGTCGCGATCGACCGAGGGGTAAAGCCCGAGAGCAAGTGGGAAATTCGCTTCGCGATCGAGCAGGCCGCGGCAGGAGGAGGAACCCTCGATGGCTTCGCCGCGGACTCGGGCGTGCCGCAACGGATCGCGGTGGCGGGGCTCCATGAGTTCTCGGCCTTCATCCCGGACGGCTCGACTCCCGAGGAGGCTGCGCTGCTGACCTACGAGGCAATGCTCGAGAGCGGCTTCCCGGACGTGGAGCTGCACGACAATGTGGTCTCGTTCCTGTTGGCGCCCCCGGAGGGGTCGTCCCCGCCGCTCCCGGTCATCGGCCTGCCCGAGCTCTCCTTCGACGGCGCGAACTTGCTCCTCGTCCTGACTTTCCCCGAGACGCTCGAGCAGAGCGTCGACGCGCCGGCCTCGGGTTGGCTGGTTCTCGTCGCCCTCGCCGGCTGCATGCTCTGGCGGCATTGGCGCGAGTAGTCAGCCCGCTTCGCGCGCTGCGATAGTGCGGGGCGATCTCTTGACGCGGCCTCCATTTGGGCCGATGCTCGACTCGATCGACGGCGCGACGGGCCGAAGGCCCTTCCGGTCAAAGTCCCCACCAAGCACACGACGGCGGAGGTGACGCATGACGTTGCGAATCAACAGCGAAGCACCCAACTTCAGCGCCGACACCACCCAGGGGAAGATCAACTTCCACGAGTGGATCGGCAACGGCTGGGCCATTCTCTTCTCCCACCCCAAGAACTTCACCCCGGTGTGCACGACCGAGCTCGGCTACATGGCGGGGCTCAAGCCGGAGTTCGACAAGCGCAACACCAAGATCGTCGGCATCAGCGTGGACTCCGTCCCCGATCACGAGAAGTGGTCGAAGGACATCGAGGAGACGCAGGGCCACGCCGTCAACTATCCGCTGATCGGCGACCCCGAGCTGAAGGTGGCCAAGGCGTACGACATGCTACCGGAGGAAGCCGGCACCACATCGCAGGGACGCACGGCCGGCGACAATGCCACCGTGCGCTCGGTCTTCGTCATCGGGCCAGACAAGAAGATCAAGGCCATGCTGACGTATCCGATGAGCACGGGCCGCAACTTCGACGAGGTCCTGCGCATCCTCGACTCCTGCCAGCTCACCGCCAAGCACAAGGTAGCCACGCCGGTGAACTGGAAGCAGGGGCAGGACGTCATCATCGTGCCCGCGGTGTCCGACGCCGAGGCCAAGCAGACCTACCCGGCCGGATGGAAGGCGCCCAAGCCCTACATCCGCATCGTCCCGCAGCCGAAGTAGCCGTCTCGCGCGGTGCTCGCCGGCGGCGACGCCTTGTCACCGCCGGCGAGGATTCGCGCAGGGAACGTGGTAGGCTCCCGCCGATGCCCCAATCTGCGCGGGGAGCCACCGCCGCTCAATACCTGGCGGTGATCGTTGCGCTCTCCGTCTCCTCCGGCTGCGCGCAGACTGTCCCGCTCACCACGACCAGCCCCGACGCCGCGGGCCTGGTGGGACGCTGGACCGGTTCCTGGCGCAGCGCCGCGATCTCCGGCAAGTTCGTTCTGCAACTCACCCGGGGCAGCGGCGATCGGCTGACCGCGACGGCCGTGTGGTACGGGCTGCCCGCAGGTCGGCGGGAGTTCACTGGCACCGTTGCCAATGGCCAGCTGATCCTCGGCGATCCGAAGACCGAAGGGCTGGCGCTGACCGCGCAGCGCCGCGGCGTGGGCGGCTTCTCGCTGGGCAAGGCTGTGGGTCTGGTCGGGCCCTACGCGCTACTCGTCGACGGCCGGCCCCTCGCGGGCACCGTCGACGCCTCGAAGGACGACTAGCGAAGACGGCGGCGAATGGCGCAAGGTCGGCACGTGGTGCTAAAATCGAGCCCACCTTCGAAGCAAGTCCGCGGAACGCCGGGGTAGCTCAGTGGCAGAGCAACTGATTCGTAATCAGTAGGTCGCGGGTTCAACTCCCGCCCCCGGCTCCATTTGGATTCGGGCACTTCCGTGGCAGTGCACTCGCGAGTCCTATCCGTCTGGTGCTAATCCCGGTGCTACTCCGTCCCGGTGCCGGTCGCCTCTCTGGGCTCCGGCCTGCGCACCGCAAGGCGCTCGATTGCCTCCTGCCGATGAGACTGGGAGAGGTGCGCGTAGCGCTGCACCATCGTCAGTGACTTCCAGCCGCCCAGTTCCTTCACGGTCAAGAGATCCACACCTGCCATGGCGAGCCGCGAGGCGAAGCTGTGCCGGAGGTCGTGGAAGCGGCAATCCTCGATCTTGGCGGCTCCCAGGGCCTCAGGGACGGTCTTCTCGGCCCACCGGAGGTCACGCTTGCCTTCGCTGTTGGGGAAGACCAGGGCCTCGCGGTCCAGTGAGCGCGGCCGACCAGCGAGAAGCATCCGAACCGTGGACGTCATGGGCACGTGGCGAGATTCACCATTCTTGCTGCGAGGGATGCTCACGACTCCAGCCTTGAAATTCCACATCGCGCCAGCGGAGCCCCAGGAATTCGGCTTTCCGGAGTCCGGTATGGAGCAGCACGGTGACCCGCTGGCGGTCTTCGTCGGTGGCCAACTTCAGCATGAGGTTGGCTTCCTCCTCGTCGGAGAGGTAGCGGACCCGGCCACTAGGCTCACGCAGCATCTTGAGGCGGGCCACGGGATTCTTCTCCGTCTTGCCGTCCCGGATTGCCACGTTGAAGACGTGCTTGAGGAAGGAAAACTCCCGGTTGACCGTGGCGGGGGTGACAGCGCGCTTTCCCTTACCCTTCACGGTTGCCGACAGACGCTCCGTCCGAACCCTTTCGAGGTCGGCCGGCGTCACATCGTCCAGAGGGCGCGCACCGAAACGTGCCTTCCACGCATTGCCGTAGCGCTCGTCATTCTTCCATGAGCGCTTGGTCTTCTTGGCGCTCTCCAGGTATTCGTCAATCACATCAGCGAGGAGGTAGTTCGTAGGCTTAGGTTGGCGGGCTGGGCACGGCTGTCCCAGGCGCTTGCGCTGGGCCTCCTGAGTGGCGAGGCTCTTTGGCCCCACGAGTGCCCGGTGAAGGTGGCCGTGGGGACAGGCCCACCGAATCCACCAGTCGCCTCGGACGCGGGCCCCATCGCGCTTCTTCGTCTCCTGAGTCCCGCGAGAGTTGGCCCGGAAGAACACGCCTCGGCTGCCCGATTGTGCCAACTTCATCGCTTCGCCCTCCGTTTTGGTCTGCCCTGGACGGGGAAGAAGTCTCGGACTGCAATCCCCAGCGCCTTGGCCAGCTTCTCCAGCATCGCCACCGTGGGGCTCATGTGGCCGTTTTCAATTCTGGACACGCTTACAAATCCCACCCCAGCTCTCCTGGCCAGCTCCCGGACGGAGTACCCCCGGCGCTCCCTCCAGTGCCGGAGTAGGACTGGCATGGACCTAGTGTTACCACATGAGACTACACGCTCTCAAGTGCTATGCCTGGGTGACGCTCCGGGCCAACCCATGCGGGACCACTCCTCTGTCCCCACACGGGGCTCCTGGTGGCTCCACGGTCCGCACAGGCACGCTCACGGGTCGTCTCCCGAACCGTCATCTAAGGCCCTCGGAAGCGATCCGCTCAATGTCCTCCAGGCGGAGCCGGGTGAGTCGTCCCACCTTGACCGCCCGCAAGCGCCGCTGGTAGAGCCATTTCCTGATTGCCGCTGGGCTACAGGACAGGCGCTTGGCAGCCTCCTCGACGGTAATGAGCTGACTCATTCCCGGGCCCCCGGGTCAGAGCAGCGGGTGACGCAGGTGACACAGGTGACGCGCTTTCCGGGTTCTTGTCCTAATAGCCAGCCCGCACACAAGCAAAACCTGAAAACAGGTGTCACCCTCGTCACTGCGTCTTCCTCAGCCCGAGGCCGCGCCAGTGCCGCCCCTCCTTGGTCCGACCCGCCGTGAATCCCTTCTCAGCGAGGCGGGAGCCGAAGTCGGGCTTGCTCAGAGGCGTCTCCGCGAGGTCTTTACACCACCAGTTGTAGGCCTCATACAGGTCCTTCGCGAGTGTCTGAGCCTTGGGATCGCGAAAGCAGTCCTCGTCGAGGAAAGGCCCGACCGTGTCCATCTCGTCGCGATAGTCTGCGGTAGCCGCCGTGACGGCCGCCGGAGACCCAAGGCCCTCCTCCTGCCATGCCAAGCAGCCCTCGACGAGCCACCGCAGGATGCCCGCTCGTTCCGCTTCCAGCTTCTCCGGAAGTGTCCGGTCTTGTTCATCTTGAGGAATCGTCACGTCGAACGGTATCAACCGGACGCGACGCCAGATTGCGTGGTCGGTCCCTTTGATCCCCGGCTTGTGATTGACGGCCAGGAAGAGCTTGAACGAGGGGGTGAACTCGAAGAACTCGCCATGTAGGAACCGTGCCGCGATCTTGTCCCCTCCCGTCAACTGCTTCACGAGGGACTCGGCAAGGCTCCGGTTGCACTCGGCTTCGGCGGCTGTCACGAGGCGAGCGCCGTGGAGGCGTGCCACGTCGTTTGGTATCGAATCTGACCGCCGAGTGAGTAGCGTTTCTGTTGGCGTGTGTTGAGAGTATCCGCCGGCTAATTTCGCCACCACTGTCGTCAGAGTGCTCTTCCCATTCGCCCCGGTGCCGTGAAGGATGAAGAAGCACTGCTCGCGGGTATCGCCGCTCAGGGCATAGCCCAGGGCCTTCTGCACATACCGAATGCGGTCCTTGTCGCCCGCCATGATCTTGTCGAGGAATGCTTCCCACTGCGGGCACGTCGCCGCAGGGTCGTAGGTCACGGGGGCGAGCTTGGTTATCAAATCCTCGCGGCGGTGGTTGCTGAGGTCCCCTGTTCGGAGGTCGAGCGTTCCATTCTCCGTGTTGAGCAGCCACGGATCCGCGTCGAGTTGGTCCTGGGTAATCGGGATACCGGGCTCGCTCTTCGCCAGCTCGACCATCCCTCCGATGCGTTTGGCCGATTGCGCACTTAGCGCAAAGCGCATCCGCTTCTCACGTTCGCCCGAGTCCGTTAGGGCGGCGGCGGTGCTGAAGAGATTCCGAACGGTGTCCTTGGCCCGGCACGAGACTTCCCCCGTGTCATCGAGCCGCCATCTCTTGCCATCCCACACGAGCCACTGTCGCGATCTGGCCACGAAGCGAAGATTCTCGTGGTGCTCCTGGGCGAAACGTCGAGCATTCGCCAGGTCGGTTAGTGGTTCGGCTGCTCCTACGGTGTGCGCATTCTTCTGCACGTCATGGTCTCCTTTTGAAGTAGCGAGTAGGACCCATCTCGCAGGGCCCGACTGTTACGGTCCCATGTGGTGTGCGGTCGGGGGAGTGACTGCAAAAAAGAGATATTCTTGGCGGGGGAGATAGGCGACGCGACGGTAGATGCCCTGAATCAGCGAGATTTTGGGGGTTTCACCTCCTTCTCTTCCTCTTGGATGACTACGACCGTCAACGGAGGCTGGACGGTCGAAAGCAGCCCGAACTCTCGAGCCGCCTCCCCCCTACTCCCAAAGAAATGCTTGAGCCAGTGGCCACGATGATGCGGGGGCCAAGGTTGGGGTTCCATGAGAATCCTTCGATAGTCTTGGAGAGCACGGGAGTGTCCCAGCACGTATCTTCTGCGGAATGTCTCCGGGTCGCCCCGGCTGTGAGGAGGCTTGACGCCCCAGATTCGCCATGCCCCTTCGAAGGCTCGTTCCATGACAAACGCGGTGAACTCAGCTGCGGGCGGTCTCCTCGGGTGGCCTGCCCGTTCCTGGTACTCGCGAAGAATCGGCAACATCATTGGGTCCACTTGCTTGCTGCGGTTCTTGAATTGGCCAACGACGAATGCATATACAAGCGGGGCATTTTCCTTCAGGTTCGATGTGAGCGGATGCGCCTTGCCGGTCTCACCGCGAGGGGCCTTTCCCAGGAAGGGTGGCCATTTCGTCTCACGCGTGGCCATGCGGACGGGCTTACCACGGGGGCCTTCGTACAGTCGGCCGTGGACCTTGCGCTTTCGCCCCACGCCGTCTAGTGAAACGCGTTGGAGTGCATCGAGTCAATCGATCCCCTGGCGCGTAGAGCGGGGAGAAGCGGGCCGCCGCATATCCTTCCCGAGCCTGAATCATTGCGACAAGTCGCGATCCACTGGGGCGGGGGAATGACACGTCTTGGCGCATCAGGGCCCTTGAAGATCAGCAGATGCCGAGAATCGCGCGTAGGGAGCATCAGAAGACGGCCCCAATCATATCGTTTGAGTCGTTTTCACTCATAGAATCGCGGACTTGTGGAATGACACAAAGTGCGGCATGAGTCCAATTGGGGCATAAGTCTTAATAAATCCAAAGCCTTGTGCTGGGAGCGTGGCATGGAGGTGCGGTGATGCGCTACCGCACTTAGACGCTGAACGGGCTCGGTTGGCAGGCATGCGCAGGTACATGCCCTGGCCCGAAGCTGACGGCTGGTGGCGGATGGTGCCTACTCTTGGTGAGTAAGCCCGTCAGCGCTCTTCATTCTTAGGAAGCAATAAGCCAACCTTAGGAAGCAATAAGCCAACGCGCGAGGGCCAACCCCCAGTAGCCGATGCTCACGAGGACCATAGCCACCCAGCCGATCGACGTGATTGGCTTCTTGTCGATGTCCAGAAAGTTCCTTAAGACTCCTAGTCCTCTTCCGCCATACTCCGCGAGCTTGACTACTAGGCCCGACATCGCATAAAGCCAGGCCCACGCCGAGGTAAAGAACGCTGCCCCGAAGAAGATTCCAATGGGGATTCCGCCCGCTTCGAGGTTCTCGCCAAGCAGGTCCCGCAGCTGCACAACAGATATAGCGACGAAGGACCCGAAGAGAAACGCTACTTCTATCACCGACCTCCAATCCATCGACCTCCAATCCACTGGATCCCCCACTGCACCTATAGCGATGTGTAACAGAAAAAGTAGCCACATAGAAAGGAAGGCGAGAAGTCCGATTGCGGAGGTGAGCAAGAAGTCCGCCGCCACCCCCACGGCAATGCGCAAGCGACCCGGGTGTGCCGCCAACCAATGTACGATCCACCGAGCCTTTAGCAGTGAGAAGTAGTCAGGCAGGACATTGACTCCGACCAAGAATCCCAGATAGTAAAGCATTAGTTCAAGCTCAGGGATCTTCGTGAGCAGAGAGATCCGGATCGGATGAAACGCAAGCCAGATGAGAGTCAGCAAAAACACTGACACACACGATGCAACGCAGGATCGCAAGAAACAACGCCACGAGAGGTGCGCTTCGCCAAAGACCGAGTCAAACACTTTTCCCGAACGAGCTCACCCACCCGACCGTCGCCGCCTGCGGGTCGAGATTCTTCAGCCACCGCGTGATGCGAAACTTCCAATCACTGCTGACTACGCTCTCCGACTTGTCGAAGAGGAACCAGATGCCACCCAATAGACCGATCCAGGCTAGGAAGGTGAAGGTCGTTCCTTGACTCAAGGGTTTGCGCCCATCACCCCTTAGCCGGGTTCAGTGGGGGTCCGACCTGATTCACGATACTTGCCCCGCACTCGCATGCCATCCACAGCCGTTCGTCCACGCCGCCGCCCTCTAGCTCCCCACATCTGCGGTGCTCCTCGAAGAACGCCCACAAGGCGACTTCGGGCGGGATAGACGGGCGCATGGTGGCGAGGAGCATACGCCAGCACGGAGTTCAGTTGAAGCGTCCCGGATAGATACAGTCTTGACCGCCATGGAGTGGCGCCTGGGCCCCCGGGATCGATCCCTTCCAGATAAGACTGGTCCGGGTACTCTAGATACCTTCAGGTGGTAGTCTAAATATTTTACTATTTTGGGGCTCAAATTTCCTTACGCCCCTTGAAGTGTCTGAAATGACTCGTCTCTCGTCGAGTGGCACGATGTTAGCGGCTATCGGCCCGAAGTCCCGCAATCACTCGGTTTGGAAAGAGAGTTGACAGGGTATCTCTGTGATGTGTTCACAACATTGCAGCGCAATCCACGGGGGCTCGTCGACGGGACTCCTACCACCGTTCCCAATGACCTCGTCAGTATCGGCGTTCGCCGAGGGTTGGACGGGGTCGACCGTGTGGAGTTCCATAGGGCAGGTCCGGGCAGCCTAGAGGTCTTTGGCAATTTGCTGCTCGATCCAAATCACGACCAGATCCTGTTTGATCTTACGCGGGCTAACACTGGCAACAATGCGATCACGGGATCTTTCGCCTACGTTGATGGCGGAGTGGTTGGACCCTTTACCCCGTATGGAGCGACGGCTGATATCTTTCGTGGCGAGAACTTCACTCGCGCGGAGTTTATCCTTTTCACTCCCGCCCCCCAACACCGCCGTCCCTGGACCTCCAAGCTCGATCCTGGTCGGCGCTGGACTGGCCGCGCTCGCCGTAGCCGCCTGGAAACAGAGGAGCCGCTAAATACCCGCCACTGTCCCCGTTCAAATGCCTCGAGTACCCCGACACGAGCCTTGGGGTCCCACAACTCCACCAGGAGGACCCTTGTTCTCTTCAGTAGCCGGGCTAGGGCTAGCCCGCTGGCGGAAGAGGGGAGAGAAGGAACGCCGCGCAACTGGAATCGGTGCAGTAGCGGGAGGCTGAATCGATCTGGCCTCCGAAAGGGACGGTGGCTATGGATATGAGGCGAGTCTCAGTCGGTGAAAGGAGTGCAGGCGGCTGGAGAAACTGCCAAGCATCCAGCAAAGGAGTGACATCGTGAAACCTTCTGTCCTGATTCTCCTGGTTTCCTCTCTCTTGGGCGGAATCCCCCCAGCGGCTGCGACACCGTTCACGAGTACCGCGACCAGAACCCTCAATGGAACCTTGACGGGCGTTCAGATACAAGGGACGAGGCGCGTCCCCGACGAGTATCAGGCTACATATACCAATGCTGCTGGGGCCGTCGTAACGACGTCTAGGACAGCCACTGGGTTGGGTACAGCGTTTATTGGCATAGTTGGGGCGAAAGATGGTACAACGATCACCGTAACAAACCTTACAGAAAGCATTACAAATCCAGCCATTGTTGCTAGCACCTTCTCTCCCCCTTCGAACATTGTAGTAAGCGATTTCGAGATTAATTCAGGTTCAGTGCTGACTCTGGCCGGCAGTACATTCACCCTCAGCGGCGGCTTCACGGCGGTGCAAACAGCCGTGAACTATGACCCAACGTCGCCCTCGTATGGTATTGAGCTTGGCTTCATTGCAGATGCAAGCATTACAGGGACTGGCGTCGCCGGTACGTTTCAATTCGGCTTAGTCGGGAACACTTCGACCGAAACGCATCTGGCATCCGTGTGGGAGCAGGTGTTACTCGACGGCTTCCCGGTCGGCGGTGTCTCAACTGAACAAGATTTCGAGTTTGCTGGAATACTTATGTTTGGCACAGTGCCAACTCCGTTTAGCGGCTTCTTCGACGGAACGGCCACTTTCTTTGCGGATGGGTCAACGACGGCGCAAGGGACACTCAACTTGACGACGTCCTTCGGTCCTGCAAGCGGTCCTATTTCGGCGTCGGCGGTTCCGCAAGTAGTCCCCACTCCCGGAATCGGAACCTTCGCCCTGATCCTCCTCGGGTTGCTGGTGGGGATGTCTCGGTCTCTGTTGAATTTGAGAACTGAATAGCGGCGGCTCACTGGTGGGTTCGCCTGTTCCGCCGCAGCTGGAATGCGAGCAATACGAGGATCGTCCTCGTCCTCGCGATCAGCCCAGCGTCGCTGGTGCCACTCGCTCGGGTCCCGGCCCAGTTCCCACAAGTAGATGACCTGCCGCTGGACAAGCGGCTCCAAGTACAGCATGGGCTCGACCTGGATAGCCTTGATCAAGTCGGGAAGCTGGGGACTCTGGAGGAATTCCCGCAACTCGGGCCAGCGCTTCAGGAAGACCCGCCGCTTCTCTTCATGCTCAGGGGCGGTGGCGAACGCCCGGACAGCGGGGGCGATGAACGGATCGGCGATACTCTCCTTGCGTCCCATCTTGCCCCTAGCTTACTCAAGTGGGTCAGGGACCTTGAAGCGCTACGGGGCTGCCCATCGTAACGGTTCGGGGCCGCGAGGACGCGGGCAGTACATCGCGCGTAGGCGTATCAGAAAATGGCCTCAATCATATCCTTTTGACCCCTTTCCATTCATGGATTCGCTGACTTGTAAAATGAGACAAGGTGCGGCAAGAGCCCAAGTCGGGCAGGTTCGTTTGCGCTTCTCGCTTGCGGCTGCCGGACCTACGCAGCCTGTCGGTACACAGTGGCGGCGCTTCGAGCCCATCCGGGTCGCACCCGTCGCCGTCCGGCCCATTCACCGCTACGCCATCCGGACGGACGGAGATCACATGCAGAGGCTTGGGTCCAACGATCAAAACGCCAGATGCGGAGCCCTTGGCTGCCCGGGCAGGGCACTGGGGGAGCGCCCGTTCGGCTGGCCGAGCCTGGCCCGCTAGGACCTAGTTAGCATGCGGGACGAAAGGGGGAATCACGTGGGCCCCTCTGGCTCGAACGAAACCGGCCAGCGACCTCTGTAGGCGTCACCCCGCTAGGCTGGTCGGTCTATTCCTTCTGCGGGCCCTGCGAAGCGCGGATAATGCTGGATTGATGGGTATATCCTCAATGGAGAGGGAGATCCGTTAACCCGAGTTGAGGAAGCCGAAACTATCGATGAATGATTCGCGGCTCATAACCAAGCAGCGGGTCGCGGACCACGGCGAGGTCTATACCGGCGCTCGCGAGGTTAACGCGATGCTCGACCTCGTGGCTCAGGAGACGGAGCGCATTGACTCCCGCTTCCTCGAGCCGGCGTGCGGCAACGGGAACTTCCTCTCAGTCATCCTCGAGCGGAAGCTGGTGGTCGTGGAGCGGCGCTACGCCAGAGTGCAGCTGGAGTTCGAGCGCTACGCGGTGATGGCGGTGTCCTCCATCTACGGCATAGACATTCTGGATGACAACGTCCGGCGGTGCCGCGAACGCCTCTTCGAGGTCTTCGACGTCGGCTTCTACGCGCGGCTCTTCAAAAAGGGCTGCAAGGCGAAGTGCCGTGATGCGGTCCGGTTCATCCTCGACCGGAACATCATCTGCGGCGACGCACTTACGCTGCGCACCGTTGGCGAGAACCCAGAGCACATCGTCTTCGCCGAATGGTCTTCAATCAACGGGAGCCTGCTTAAGCGCCGTGATTTCACCTTCCACGGGTTGATTGCCCACGGAGGCGTGAAAGAATTGCCGCTCTTCTCCGACCTCGGGGACGATGTATTCATCCCGACTCCGCTGAAGGAGTACGCCCCTACCCACTTCCTGGAAATAGCGAATGATCAGCACGACCAGCCATAACCCGGACGTACTGTCGTGCCTCGCCAATCTCAGCAGCGATGAGGTCTTCACGCCTCCGCAGGTGGCGAATCAGATGCTTGATCTGCTCCCGGGTGCGCTCTGGAGCGATCGGAACGCGACGTTCCTGGATCCGAGCTGCAAGTCGGGTGTGTTCCTCCGCGAAATCGCCAAGCGGCTCGACCGCGGGCTGGAAGGCCAGATCCCGGACCGTCAGGAGCGGATCAACCACATCTTCATGCACCAACTCTTCGGCATCGCCACCACGGAGCTGACCGCCCTGCTCTCCCGGCGCTCCACATATTGCTCCAAGAACGCCAACGGCCGTTACTCGGTCTGTGAGTTCGGGGATTCGGACGGCAACATCAGATTCGAGCGACTCGAACACAAATGGGAGGATGGGCGCTGTGCGTTCTGCGGCGCACCCGAAGCGACCTATGCGCGAGATAAGGGGCTGGAGAGCCACGCCTACGGGTTCATTCACCGCGAGTCCCTGAAGGAGGTCGTCGCCTTGAAGTTCGACGTGATCGTCGGTAACCCGCCGTACCAGCTGAGCGACGGTGGGTACGGCGCCAGCGCGTCGCCCATCTATCACAAGTTCGTCGAGAGCGCGATCAGGCTCAGCCCCCGATACATCGTTATGATCACACCGTCGCGCTGGTTCTCGGGTGGCAAGGGACTCGACGACTTCCGCTACCGGATGCTCAGCGAGGCGCGACTACGGTACCTCGTGGACTACCCGAAGCTCTACGACGGCTTTCCGGGCGTGAAGATCCGCGGGGGTGTCTCCTATTTCCTGTGGGATCGCGACTACGACGGCCCCTGCAGCGTGCAGACCATGTGGGACAGCAAGCCGCTAGGCCAGCCAATGAAGCGGCGCTTGGATGCTTATGACGTTCTGGTGCGCCGAAACGAAGCTGTCTCAATCCTCGAAAAGGTCCGTTCCTATCGCGTCGGCGGGAAGGCCGAGCCGACACTCGATGCGCGTGTGTCCAGCCAGAAGCCGTTCGGGCTGCGGACCTTCGTCCACGGGGCAGGATCGAGCAAGGGGCTGAAGCGCCCGGTCAAGCTGTATGGCTCACAGCGCATCTCGTGGGTGGAGCGGGCAAAGATCGACAGGAACGCGGCGTGGATAGATGAATGGAAGGTCTTGCTGACGCGCGTGCAGGGCACGAGCGCAGCGGTCGAGACCATGTTCTTGAGCAGGCCCATCATCGCGGGGCCCGAAACGGCATGCACGGAGTCGTACGTCGTCGCGGGGCGGTTTGCGAATGAGAAGACCGCAAAGTCGTACGCGCAGTATCTGCGGACCCGTTTCGTTCGGTTTCTGGTGTCGCTGCGCAAGGCAACGCAGGACGCTGCGAAGGATGTCTTCGCGTTCGTCCCAGACATCCCGCTCAACCACGCGTGGACCGACGAGAAGCTCTACGAGCGCTACGGTCTGACGCCGGAGGAAGTCGCTTTCATCGAGGCGACCGTGAAGCCGATGGATGCCGTCGATGAATAAGGAGTTCTTTCCGCCTCGCCCTCCGTCGCGTCCGATCGTTTACGCCTACGAAGACACGAATCCACAGTACACCGACCTGCTGAAAGTTGGCTACACAACGGTAGACGCCCAGAGCCGAGTCGCGCAGCAGTACCCCACGCTGCGTCCGGGGAAGCCCCCCTACCGGATTGTCCTCGAAGAGCCCGCGATGAGGAACGACGGGTCGGTCTTCACCGACCGCGAGGTCCATCTGATGCTCCGGATCAACGGCATTAGGAATCCAGACGGCGAGTGGTTCCGCTGTACGGTCGCGCAGCTCAGGGCGGCCATCATTGCCGTGCGGACTGGACAGCTGAACGAGGAAAATCGGTCGCTGGACTTCAAGATGCGGCCGGAGCAGCAAGCTGCGGTCGAGAAAACGGCCGAGTACTTCGCTAGCTGGCGCAAGGAGACCGGGAACCGCAACAAGCCGCCGCACTTTCTTTGGAACGCGAAGATGCGATTCGGCAAAACCTTTGCAACTTACCAGCTTGCGAAGAAGATGGGCTGGCGGAAGCTGCTTGTACTGACGTTTAAGCCAGCGGTCGCTGCCGCATGGGAGGGGGACCTGAAGAGCCACGTTGACTTCCGCGGCTGGCAGTTCATCTCACCCGACGGCCTTTCGTATGAGGAAGCAGACGCCAGGAAGCCGTTCGTGTGCTTCGGCTCGTTCCAGGACTACTTGGGTCGCAACCCCAGCACCGGTGGCATCAAGACCAAGAACGAGTGGGTCCACTCCACGAACTGGGACTGCGTCGTCCTCGACGAGTATCACTACGGCGCTTGGCGGGAGAGCGCGAAGGAGCTCTTCGAGGCCGAGGACAGGAAGGAGGTGGAGTTCGGCGAGGGCGTCGGCATCGAGGACTTCGATGAAGAGATCATGCCGATCACCACGGGTGGCTATCTCTACCTCTCGGGCACGCCGTTCCGTGCTATCTCGTCCGGCGAGTTCATCGAGGAGCAGATTTACAACTGGACCTACTCCGACGAACAACGGGCCAAGCAGGAGTGGAGCGGCTCTAATAACCCGTACGCGCGGCTGCCCCGGATGGTTCTGTTGACGTATCAACTGCCCGACGCGATCCGAGAGATCGCGATGCAGGGCGAGTTCAACGAGTTCGACCTGAACGCCTTCTTCTCTGCCGAGGGCATCGGTGAGAGGGCGCAGTTCACGTACCAGGATGAGGTGCAGAAGTGGCTGGACCTGATCCGTGGCGCGTTCCTCCCGACGAGCGTGGACAATTTGAAGCTCGGCGGGCAGAAGCCGCCGATGCCCTATTCGGATGCGCGGCTGCTGAATATCCTCTCGCACACTTTCTGGTTCCTGCCGAGCGTCGCGTCGTGCCACGCGATGCTTAACCTGCTGGCGAAGCGGCAGAACAGGTTCTACCACGACTACACGGTGATCGTGGCTGCCGGGAACGCCGCCGGAATCGGCGTTGCGGCGTTGCCTCCGGTACTAGACGCAATGGATGACCCGCTCAAGACGAAGACTATCACGCTCTCCTGCGGGAAGTTGACGACGGGCGTGACGGTGAAGCCCTGGACGGGGATCTTCATGCTGCGCAACTCCTCGAGCCCCGAGACGTACTTCCAGGCGGCGTTCAGGGTGCAGTCACCGTGGACCGTTCGCAACCCGGATGGCACGTCCCCGAACGACGAGCAGATCATCAAGGAGGAGTGCTACGTGTTTGACTTCGCGCCGGAGCGGGCGCTGCGACAGATCGCCGACTACAGCTGTCGGCTGAACGTGAACGACGCGAATCAGGAGAAGAAGGTGGAGGAGTTCATCGGGTTCCTCCCGGTGTTGGCCTATGACGGCAGTTCGATGAAGCAGATTGACGCTGCCGGCATCCTCGAAATGGCGATGAGCGGCACCACGTCCACCCTGCTTGCGCGCAGGTGGGAGAGCGCGTTGCTGGTTAACGTGGACAACCAAACCCTGCGCCGGCTGATGGCCAACAAAACGGCGCTCGACGCCCTAATGAAGATCGAAGGCTTCCGTGGTCTCAATAAGGACATCGAGACGATCATCAACAAGTCGGACGCGGTAAAGAAGGCACGTAAGGAAGCCAACGACGACGAACTCTCCGCCAAGAAGAAGCAGCAGCTGTCCGACTCGGAGAAGGAGTACAAAGGTCTCCGGAAGCAGATCCAGGAGAAGCTCATCAAGTTCGCGACGCGGATCCCCATCTTCATGTACCTGACCGATTACCGCGAGCGGTCGCTCAAGGATGTGATCACACAGCTGGAGCCGGGGCTGTTCCGGAAGGTGACGGGTCTGACAGTAAAGGACTTCGGGTCACTGGTGACCCTCGGGGTCTTCAACAGCGCGTTGATGAACGACGCGGTCTACAAGTTCAAGCGTTACGAGGACGCGAGCCTCAGCTACACTGGCATCAACAAGCACGAGGGCGAGGACATCGGCTTGTTCGACACGGTGATCACTCGTACGGATGTGCGGGATGTGCGGAAGGTGTTCGAGAATGTTGGTGTGGGCGCAGAATACGGAGCTTGAAGTGAGCTGAAGGGGCGTCTGGCAACAGCATGGGGCTGACGGCGCTTCGCGCCGCCGTATGAACCTGTCGCGGGACCTCTCGGGATCAAGGCGATCACAACCGAGCCGCTGCCACCCGGTCAGCCGTACCTCACAGCTCTCCCTCCTTGAGCGCGCCGTCAGGATGCACGCCCCACACTCGCAGGAGCAGGGGCTCCGTTGAAGCGTCCCGAATTAGATACCGTCATCTCGTGGCTGTTGACAGCCGTGGAGTGGCGCTGGCCTCGGGATCGATCCCTTCCGGCTAAGACTCGTCCGGCACTCTAGTCGACCGCCGCCGCATCCGCACTACCAGAAGGAGCACCCCGGTGCCCAGCAGCAACGCGGCAGCGGGCGCGGGGACCCTTTGAAGAGGCAACCGAACGTCCCAGGTGTGCCCTTCCCCGCCCACTACGCTGAGTGCCGGATGGGACTCATCCTCCGTGAAGAGGAAGCGCAAGAAGCCAGGTCCCGGCGGGCCGGGGAACTCCACCGGCTCGTCGGTGAGCATGATCCCGGCCCATATCGGACACTCGCTACAGGGCAAAGTCTCTTCCGTGATCCCCAGCTCTGGAATGACGCCAAAGAAACGGAGGTGCCGTCCGTTGGGATGCCCGCCTTCGGGATCGGGGCTGTAGTCGAATGTCACCGTGAGGTCACCCATCCCCAGGTACTGCCCTCCGTGGCCCTCGCCGCTGATCCCCCCGTTGGGACCCGGGGTGTATCTGACGTGGGGAAAGGTGAAGATGTCGTTCAGGGTGCCCGCCGAAACCGGGGGAGTGAAGCCAATGATCAGGGCCAAGAGCGAGAGTCGTGCAAGCCAGGTTCGCATGGGGGCGGGGTTGTCTCCTTTGAGCGGTCGGTTCGAAGTCGAATCGTGCCCTTACCGCAAGAGCCATGCCTAAGGTTAACCCATAGGTAAGTGGCTGGATCTCAAAGACTCACGCCATGCGCTACAGAAGGCATCTGTGGATTCTGCAAACCTTTCCGACACTCAGCCGCAAGCCGCGCCGGACCTTCGTCGTGTTGTCGCGAGGGGAGGGAAACGAACCGCTCGCTCTATGCGGCGGCACGGTGGCGACTCTGCTGGAAGCCTCGCGCGTGAGCTATTTTTCTGCCGCCGGAGATCCCCGTCTGGATCGCCTGAGCCTCGTGGACGCGCATGGGCCTACCCTGCGCTCCGTGAAGCGGCCAAGGGGCACGGGACAGCCATACGGTTCTGCTCACATGCCCGGCCCGGTCCTTTTCGAGGGGTACCGGCCTTGGGGGGGCGGTGCTACTCTCGGTGCTACTCCCGGTGCGATTCACTCATCAACGCCGGGCGCGCTTGGTCTCAAGTCATGGCAGTCGTGTGTGAGGTAAGTTGCTGACAGCGCTGGAAGAGAGCAGTGACGGGGAGCGACCGACCGAGATGGAGCGTGACCGTCGAAAATTGGCCAAGAGCGCTTCGTAATCAGTAGGTCGCGGGTTCAACTCCCGCCCCCGGCTCCATTTGGATTCACGGACTTCCGTGGCAGCGCACTCGCGAGTCCTATCCGTCGCACGTGAGCCATTTCTGGCGCCGGAGATCCCCGTCTGGCTAGGTCCTACGTAGGTGCCTTCCCCCGGCGCCGCAGATAGAGTCCAGCCAGAATGACGACGGCGCCGATGACCAACTCAAACCCCTGTTTCCACCCGAAGCCAGACCGACCCCCCAAGCCCAAGGGGTCAGCGAACAGTGCGATAAGGACGAGGAGCGCGCCGATGCCAATCGCGACCCGTGCGAACATTGGATTGTCCATGGTCGCCTGCTTCGTTTCTACTCGATCACCTCATCCGCCCGCAACAGCACCGACGGCGGGATGGTGAGGCCCAACGCCTTGGCGGTCTTCATGTTGAGCACCAGGTCGAACTTGGTCGGCTGCTCGACAGGGAGATCGGCGGCGATCGCGCCACGGAGAATCTTGTCGACGTGCATCGCGACGCGTCGCCGTAGATCGTCGATGTTAGCGCTGTACGCCATGAGGCCTCCAGCCTCGACATAGTCCCGAGACCAGTAGATCCCCGGCAGCCTGTGGTTCAGCGCTCCTTGCACGAGTGTCCGCCGGTGCGCAAAGGTCATGCCGTCGGGCGTGGCGATGATGCCGGCTGCCCCGTCCTTCTTCGCTCGAGCGAGGACGGTGTCAAAGGTGTCGGGACCAGAGCCGGACACATGGGCGACGGACACCGTCACGCCGAGCGCCCTTCCCGCCGCTTCGAGCTCCCGCCGGATCTCCTGGCTCGGATTAACGGGACTGGTGATGACGGTGAACCGCTGTGCCGAAGAGACGACCTCGCGTAGCAGCTCGACATATTTCTGGCTGAGCCCTGGGACAAAACCGGTCAGCCCGGTGATGTTGCCACCGGGCCGCGCTAGGCTCGCAACCAACCCCTCTGTGACCGGATCAGAGAGAAGCCATGCGACGATCGGGATCGAAGAGCTAGCGCGCTTCACGGCGGCTGTCTCGCGGTTCGCGCTGGTCACGATCACGTCGACCTTCCCGCTGAGCAGCTCGGTGACGAGCGCCGGGAGACGCTCCAGCTTCCCGTCCGCGAACGCCGGCCTGATGACGAGATTCCGGCCCTCGACGTAGTTCAGGTCGCGCATCGCCTCAATGAACGGCCTGTACCCGACCCGCCATGTCGTCGGGCTCCCCCCAACCGAGAGAAGCCCTACGTGGTAGACCTTCCCCGTCTGTTGCGCCTCGGCGGCGAGCGGCGCGGCGAGGAGCGCGGCAGAACCAGCAAGGAACGCACGTCGCTCTATCACTCGATCACCTGGTCCGCCCGTAGCAAGAGTGAGTGAGGGATCGTCAGGCCAAGGGCCCTGGCGGTCTTGAGGTTGATCGTCAGTTCGAACTTCGTCGGCTGCTCGACCGGCAGGTCGCCAGGCTTGGCGCCCTTCAGGATCCGGTCGACGTACCTTGCGCCCTGCTTGCCCCACTCGGCGACGCTCGGAAGGAAGGCCAGTAGCCCTCCGGCGCGAACGTATTCGGCGGTTTGAAACATGGTGGGTAGGCGGAGCGCGTTTGCGGTCGCGATGATCCGTTCGCGATGCACGAGAAAGAATGGATCGTTGAGCGTAAGCATCGCGTCAGGCGGCCGCAAGCGCATCGCCGCAAGCGCGTCGTCGAGCCGCTCCGTCATCGATGGCACGTCCACTGAAACGAGCGTTACCTGCAGAACACGAGCCGCCCGATCGAGCTCGGCCAACACTGCCTGGGTCAATCGCTGGTCAGCGTCGCGGGCTCTCAGAACAGCCACGCGCGACGCCTCGGGCGCTGCCTCCTTGAGAAGTTCAAGGCCTTTCGCGGCCAGCTCAGGACCGACGAACGAGACACCCGTGAGATTGCCGCCGGGGTGAGTCAGACTCGCCGCTAAGCCCGATCCGACTGGATCACCGACCCCGATGAAGACGATCGGCCCGCTTGTCATCTCGCGCGCAGCCACGGTGGCCGGCGTGCCGAGCGTCACGAGAACCTCAACACGCAACGCCAGCAACTCCTTGACGAGCGCCGGCAGCATTTCGCGCCGTCCATCCGCGAACCGAGATTCGATCGTTAGATTAGTGCCCTCGTGGTAGCCGAGGTCCTTCAGCCCTTGGCGAATGCCGGCAAGTGTCGGCCCTGCATTTCCCGTTGCGGGATTTAGCGTAACGAATCCTACCCGGTGCACTCGGGTTGACTTCTGCGCCTCGGCGGCGAGCGGCGCGGCGAGCAGCGTGGCAGAACCAGCGAGGAAGGTGCGGCGGTCCACTAGTCGATCACCTGATCCGCCCGGTGCAGGAGCGATTGTGGGATCTTGAGGCCGAGCGCCTTGGCCGTCTTCAGGTTGATGACCAGCTCAAACTTCGTCGGCTGCTCGATGGGGAGATCGCCCGGCTTGGCCCCCCTGAGAATCTTGTCGATGTGGCCTGCTAGGCGCCGGTACACGTCCGGAAGGTCTATGCCGAGTCCCATGAAGCCGCCCGCTTCCACGGACTCCCTGAATGCATAGACAGCGGGGAAACGCTGTCTCGAGGCGAAGTCGATGATCAGCCGCTGGTTGTGGAAGTTGAGCCCCGCATCGGAAACCAAAAGCGCGTCCACCCGCTCACGGCCCAACGTGGCGAAGGCGGTCTTGAAGTCTTCGGGGCCGGCCACTTGCACGTCGACCAGAGCGACGTTAAGTGTGTCGGCGGCCGTGCGCAATTGCCTGTGCCACGCCTGCCCCAGACCTCCCGCTCGCGATATGACGCCCACGCGCGAGATGCCATGGGCTGCCTCCTTGAGGAGTTCAAGTCGCTTTGCGTAGATCTCCGGTCCCGCGTTCACGTTCATACCGGTGATGTTCCCACCCGGTCGGTTCAGGCGCGGCACGAGGCCCGCGTCTACCGGATCGGCGCTCAGCGCCACGATGGGGATCGTGCTCGTAGCCTGCTTTGCGGCAAGGGCTGCCGGGTTGCCTCCTGTCGTCACGATGACGTCCACCCGCCCGCGGACCAGCTCCTCCGCGAGAACCGGGAACCGTGCCAGCACTCCGGCCGCACCCCGCGGCTCCGTGACCAGATTCTGACCGTACACCCAACCCAATTCTCCCAGCCGATGCACCAGCACGCGTATATGCGGGTTGGTAGGGTTAGCTCCTGTAACGTCGGCTGCGGCCACCGTGGAAAGAATGCCGACTCGCCACACTTTCCCCGCCGGCTGCGCCTCGGCGGCAAGCGGCGCGGCGAGGAGACTACCCGGGAGCAGTGCTAAGAAGGTGCGTCGCTTGATCATGGGAGAGGAATACGGGGCTTGAGGTACGCGGGCGTGCTCATCTGCTGTTGCCTCCCAGGCTGCGGGGGAGTCTAGCAGAGATGCGCCGACCGACAGTCCAGAACTGCGTCTCGGGCCTTGGATCGGACCCGCGGCCGGGGGGCTGCTCACGCTTTCGCCGGATTCCCGTGCGAGCGGCACGCGGCCAGGGGCCTCGCACGAAGCGATTTTGCTAGCACCGAGGATTCCAGCTCCGTGGGCTGAGCCACGTCGGCCTCCATTTCGAGTCGCGCACTTTGCGGAGGGTCGTAGCGTCTCCCCGAGGTCACGTGTACAGTCTCGATTGCTCGCCACCATGCGGAGAGGGGTCGAGACAATGGACCATGAGCCAGATGAGGCGAAGAAGTACTGGGCGTCCGTTCCCTTCGACGCCTATCACCGCGACGGGCCGCAGCGGACGCTGATCGCCGATGCCCTCGAGGCGCTTCGCCGTCACGGGCCGGTCGAATCCGTGCTCGAGTTCGGCTGCAGTGTCGGGCGCAACCTGGAGACCCTGCGCCGGCGTCTGTCTCCTCCGCTCGAGCTCGTCGGCCTCGACATCAATCGATCGGCGGTCGAGGACGGGAAGGCGCGTTACGGACTCGACCTCCGAGTCGGGGACGAATCGGTACTGCGCGAGCTCCCCAGTGCGCGCTTCGACTGCTCCTTCACGGTGTCAGTACTCGACCACGTGGCGGACGTTGGTCGCGTGGAGGCCATCATCGCTGAGCTGGTGCGGCTCACCAGGACGTACCTCGTGCTGCTGGAGCCGTTTGCGGGGTGGGTAGGACGGGCCGGCGAGGAGTTCACCCGGTTCAACTACTACTGGGACTACCCCGAGCTGTTCCGTCGACTGGGTGTCAGACTCGTGACCGAGTTTCCGTACGCCTTGGGATACCGAAATCCCGTCCAACGATCGTACCGGCTCTACGTTGCGGCGTTGACCCCCGGCGCCGGAGGCCTCGGCCGAGCCTTCGTCGCTCGGAGGCGGCTGGAACGACTCAACTCGCTGGCCGCGTATCACGTGGGTCGCATGACGGAGCGAATGCGAGCATGATGGGCCCGCGATCCTCCTTGGCGGCCACACACACGACCGAGCTGCGCCAGATACATGGCAGGAGGCGGTCCGGTGAACTGCCATCCCAGGACGGTATTCGCGAGCAGTCTCGGCACGAGCCAGCCAATGTCCACCATCGCGCTGTCTCGCTCACGGATGAAATACCACAGAAGCTCGAGGGAGAATCGCCGCCAGTAGTTCCGGTGGGGAGACGACGACGTGCCCGATTCCGCGTAGCCGATGTGCTCGTAGCTGGGGTAGTGTGCCGCGATCGTGTCGGTGTGGAACGTGTGATCCAAGAAGAGCTCCGCGGGAAGGCTCATCAGGAAATCCACGACGTCACGGTCCAGGTAGGGACAGAGGACGTTCAGGCGGTCCATGAGCATGGAGAAGGTGTAGAGGCTGATCTCACGCCGGGTCCGATTGAAGAAATAGAACGCCGTCAACGGATTGTGCCGCCCGCCGAACTTCTCCAGCTCCGTGATCACGCGCTGCTCGGCTGACTCGCGGGAGAGCTGTCCCCGCAACGCTGGCCCCGCGATGGAGCGTAGCGTCGACTCGGGAATGCTCCAGTGCTTGAGGAGCCTGCGCGCTACGTCCTGGTAGCGTCCGTCCTGATACACCCGGAGCGTCGACTCGTCGAGGAACAAGCCGGCGGAGAGGACGTCCCCGCCGATCCCGTCGTACGCCTCGCCCACCTTGGCAGCCAGCACGTCCGCGATCGGTAGGGCCCAGGTGTGCTCGTCCGAGCAGAAGCTCGTCTGTTCGTTCTTGGACAGCTCGGCGTGAAGGCGCCACCACGACTGCGCCGCGACGATGTGCCGGAGGTCGAGCGTACGGGCAAGGCGGGTGGCGACGCGCACGTCCTCCGCGTTGCGAGGTGGGAGATTGCTCGCGGTGACACAGAAATCCGGTCGGTGTCCCTGGGACAGGAGCTCGAGCACGATGTGCCGCGAGTCACGTCCCCCGCTCAGCGGGACCGCGAAAGGTCCGCGGGGCGCTCGACGCGCCACCGCCTGCCTGAAGAGCCGTGCGTATTCGGCGAGCGCATCCCGGCGGCCGATCGTCGTCGTTCGCGGCGGACTGGGGGGCGAGCCGGGGAAGCTGAATTCACCGTGGCTCCATCGCAAGCGCCCCGAGGCCGGCAGGGCCCGGATCGCCTTGAACGGCGTGTCCTCTCCAAGATAGAACCCCAGACGCAAGAAGACGGACAAGGCCTGGTGGTCCAGATCGGGGGGCGCGCCCTGCTCCAGCAGCGCGAGGACGGACGTCGAGACGGAGATGCCTTCCCCATGCAGCCAGTAGTAGACGGGGACGAATCCGTAAGGGTGGCTCTCCAACTCCAGGGTGGACCCGTCCCAGGTCCATGAAAGATAGGCGCCGTCCGGGGGGCGAGCCGGCGCGGACGCGACCTTGCGGCCCCATGAAAACCCCGTGTTCCCCACTACAGCAAAGCCCCCCGACGCCCGGCAGACGGTCAGGCGGCTCTGGGAGGGAGCGGTCGCGTCATCGCAACCGAGCCGGCGCATCGATGCTCCTTTCCCCTCACTCTCGTATGGATGGTCGGGCCGGGCAAGGCGGAAGAACGACTGGAAGCGGATCTTCGCGTTCGAGTAGACTGATCCTCAAGGAGACTCCGCATGCGCCTCCGGTCAGCCGCTGCCCTCCTGCCGCTCGTCATCGCGCTCGCCGGCTGCGCCGGCACCAGCATGGTCGCGCGCCCGGCCGATCTCACCCTGCTGAGCGTCGTCGAGGCCGCCACGCTGATCCGCGAGAGGTCGGTGACCAGCACGGAGCTGACACGGGCGTACCTCGCGCGGGCCGAGGCGAACGCGGATCTGAACGCGTTCATCACGCTCGATCGCGCCGGCGCGCTGGCCGCCGCCCAGCGGGCCGACGCCGACCTGGCGGCGGGCAAGAGCCGGGGGCCGCTCCACGGCGTGCCGCTCGTGGTGAAGGACAACACCCACGTGGCCGGCCTGCCGAACACCGCCGCCACCCCGGCGCTGCGGGAGTTCGTTCCCCGGGAGCACGCGCCGACCGTGCAGCGGCTCGTCGACGCGGGCGCCGTCATCCTCGGCAAGACCAACATGCACGAGCTGGCCTTCGGCATCTCCGGCTACAACGAAGGCTTCTTCACCGTCCAGCCCATCGGCACGCGTAACCCGTACGATCGCACGCGCATCGCCGGGGGCAGCTCCAGCGGCACCGGCGCCGCCGTCGGCGGACGACTGGCGCCCGGCGGGCTCGGCAGCGACACCGGCGGCTCCGTCCGCATCCCCGCCGCGCTGACCGGCGGCGCCGGGCTGCGCCCCACGCATCTGCGCTATGACCAGGCCGGCGTCACGCCGATCGCGCACTCTCGCGACACCGTGGGGCCGATGGCGCAGACGGTGGCCGACGTTGCGCTGCTCGACTCGGTGATCGTGGGCGGCCGCGCGGCGAGCCCGGCCTCCCTCGGCGGCGTCAAGCTCGGCGTCTATCGCGCGTACTTCTTCAAGGACCTCGATACCGATACCTTGTCGGTCATCGAGACGGCGATTGCCAGGCTGCGCGCCGCCGGCGTCTCGATCGTCGAGGTGGAGATGCCGGAGCTGCAGAAGCTGAACGACGCGGCCAGCTTCCCGGTCGCGCTCTACGAAGCCTACGACGATCTCAAGGCCTACCTCGCGAAGTACCAGACGGGCAAGACCGTGGAGCAGGTCGCCCAGGCGATCGCCAGCAAGGACGTGAAGGGTACGTACGATGGCCTCGTCGTCCCCCGCAAGCTGCCGGCGCCCAACGGCGTGGTGGACGCCGCCCCCGCATACCGGGCCGCCATGGAGCAGGCGCGGCCGGCGCTCGGCCGGCACTTTGCCGACACCTTCCAGCGCTACGGCATCGACGCGCTGCTGGCGCCGACCACGCCCCACGTGGCGGTGCGCCAGGGCCCCGAGGCGAGCAGCCTACCAACATTCCTGCTCTTCATTCGCAACACGGATCCCGGCAGCAACGCCGGCATCCCTGGGCTGACGGTGCCGGCGGGGCTTGGTCCGAGCACCGGCCTGCCGGTGGGCCTTTCGCTCGACGGCCCCCGCGGCAGCGACGAGCGGCTCCTCGCCATCGGGCTGGCGATCGAAAACGCACTCGGTCGGACGCCGCCGCCACGACGGTAGGCGCCGCCCAGGAGCTCAGTCCCGCGGTCCGCCTGCTCCGTTCGCATCTTCTTGCCGGCATGAGACCAGCTCGACCGTGTCGCCGACGCGGATCTCGCCCCCTCGAATCACGTGGCAGTTCAGCGCGAGCTCGCCGCCGAATTCTTTGACGATTCGTCTCAGCACCTTGGGGTCTTGCGCCAGGGTGTCCGGGTCGAACGTCGTCATGACGCACCGGCCCCGAAGGTCCTGTACGCCGATCAGGACCTCGCGCACGCGCAGGCAGCGGCCGGGCCACGAGCGCTCGGCGAGGCCTTCGACATCGCCGACGACGATGTTGGGCCTGAGTCGGCGGCCATCGTATCCGAACTGAGTGATTGCGCCATCGGTGGCGACGAGCAGGGGGAGCACATCGAACCGGTCGGCCGTCTCGTCGCGGACGAGTCGCGCCCCCTGGCCGACGATGCCCACGACGCTCTGACGCGCTTGAGGCTGTGTCCACGGCGCGCCATCCACCAGCGGTTCCCCGGAGACGGCGAGGACGGCGCGGTGCGCGAGGAGCTGGGGATGCGTCCGCGCGGTGACGACACGACCGCGGGCATCCTCGACGTGGACCACGCGGTCTCCCTCGATGCCGAGCGCGTCGATTCGAGCGCCGTCCAGCCGCTCGCCGGCCATCGACTTCACCGGGTACCTCCAGAGCTCGACAACCTTCATTCTGTCTAGTTGGACGCTCGCGCACGCCGGAAAGGTTCAGATGGGGCCGCCGCCAGCCTGAAGCTACTTCGCGACGTCGGCCAGCGGCGTGACGGGCGCGCCGAGGGACTCGGCGATGGCGGGGTGGACGACGCGGCCGCCCCAGAGGTTGATGCCGTGCGTGAGAGGCGAGCTCTCCCGGGCCACCGCCACGGGGCCCTTGGCGGCGAGCTGCAAGACGTAGGGCAGCGTCGCGTTCGTCAGCGCGAAGGTCGAGGTGCGCGGGACGAGCGCGGGCATGTTCGCCACCCCGTAGTGCAGCACGCCGCCGACGCGATAGGTCGGCTCGAACACCGTGGTGGGGCGGATGGTCTCGATGCAGCCGCCTTGGTCGACGGCCACGTCGACGATCACCGCGCCGTCCTTCATCCGCTCCACCATCGCGCGGGTGACGAGGCGGGGGGCCCGCACGCCGGTGACGAGGACGGCGCCGATGAGCAGGTCGGCGCGCAGCAGCGCCTGCTCGATGTTGAATCTATTCGAGGCCAGCGTGACGACCCGCCCCTGGAACATCTCGTCGATGGCGCGCAGACGGTCGAGGTTGATGTCGAGCAGCGACACGTCGGCGCCCAGGCCGGCGGCCATCCGCGCTGCGTTGACGCCCACCGTCCCCGCGCCGATGATCACGACATTGGCCGGCGGCACGCCAGGGACGCCCCCGAGCAAGACGCCGCGCCCGCCGTACGCCTTGCCCAGGTGGTGCGCGCCTTCGAGGACGGCCAGCCGGCCCGCCACCTCGCTCATCGGCGTGAGCAGGGGGAGGCTCCCGTCCGGGCGCTGGACCGTCTCGTACGCGATGGCGATTACCTCGGCCCGGCGCAGCGCCGCCGCCAGGGCCGGCACGGCGGCCAGGTGGAGATAGGTGAAGAGGATCTGCCCACGCCGGAACCGCGGGTATTCCTCCTCGATCGGCTCCTTGACCTTGAGGATCAGGTCGGCGGTGGCCCAGACATCGCCGACCGGCGCGAGCTGCGCGCCGACCTTGGCATATTCGTCGTCGCGAAAGCCGCTGCCCTCCCCTGCCTCGTGCTCGACGAGGACGCGATGGCCGGCCTCCACGAGCGCATGCACGCCGGCCGGCGTGGCGGCGACCCGCTGCTCGCCCGGCTTGATCTCGCGCGGCACGCCGATGACCATGTCGGCTCTTTTCGTATCACACGGCAGGAGTCACGCCCATTGGACCAAGGTCGGACGGCGGTGCAGCGACTGGTGGCTACGGGCCTTCCCGGTAGTAGCCCACCCGCCAGGCGGTGAAGCGGCGGCGGAGCGTGGCGACGCGAGGCAGGCGGGTCCCGAGATGGCGGAAGAGGCGGTCGAGGAAGATGGTCGCGCGCGAGGGGTAGAGCTGGGTGAGCGCGCCGACGCGGGTGTTGACGGCGATCAGATAGCGCTTGAATTGCCCCCGGGCGCCGCCGACGTCGATCTGCCACTTGTCGCGCATGTAGCGGTAGCTCTCCATCACCGCGGGGATGTCCCACTTCCACCGGTGGAGCGCCACGTCCTCCACCGCCTCGATGAGGGGCGGGTAGTGCAGGTACACGATGGCGGTCGGCTCGAACATCATGGTGCGCCCGGCTCGCGACAGGGTCAGGCCGGAATCGATGTCGCTGCCCTCGCGCAGGCGCTCGTCGTAGACCTTGAACCGCACCGCGTCGTCGGTGACGAAGAGCTGGCAGTGCACCTCGCAGAAGTCCACCTCGCGACGGCTGAGGTTGGTCGTCTCGCAGACCTTCTGATGCTGAAACCGCAGCTCCATGCTGCCGTAGGCGGCGCCGTTCTCGTGGGTGATGAAGAGGTCGTTGCCCGCGGTGTGAATCATGTCGTCGCGGTCCAGGATCAGCGGCGACACCATGCTCACCCCGGTGTCCCGCTGGCACCGGATGAGCGCTCCCAGCCAGCCCGGCCGCACGAAGACGTTGGTGTCCAGGCCGACGGCGAGCCGCGTGCCGACTTCCTTCAGGGCCAGGTTGCGCAGCTCGGCGGTGTTCATGAAGCGCGGCGTGAAGATCAGGCGCGCCTTGCCGGCGAGGCGGGCCTCGAGCCGGCTCCGGAGCCCGGCGGGAGCGCCGCCGAGGGCGAGGATCAGGTCGAAGGGCTCCGGCGTGTTCCGAAACAGATGCTCCAGGCACTGCTCGGTGACCGAGAAGAGATCGCGCGGGGTCAGGATGACGGTGCAGCGCTCGACGGCGCCGCCGTCGGGAGCGCTCATCAACCGACCGCCGCGCGAATCTTGGCGTGGAGGGCGCCGAGCGCGTCGGCCATCGCGTCCACGGACCGCGCGCCCGCCTGGAAGATGGCGGTCGCGTTGAGGGCGACCCACGCGAAGCCCATCGCCTTGAGGTCGGCCGCGCGGGCGACCACCCGGTCGGGCTCGGCGTAGAAGCGCTTGCCCTCGGCATCGCGGGGCGGCGGCGCCACCATGCTCTGCAGGCCGATCTGCGCGGGGTCGCGGCCCGCCGCCTCCGCGTGGCGCCGGATCGACTCGATGGCGCGGCGCGCGTCGGCGGCGTCGGTGACGCGGCTGGCGAGCCATCCATCGCCGAGCTGCCCCACGCGCCGGAACGCCGCCTCGGAATACCCGCCGATCCAGATGGGGATGGCGCGGCCCTGCGGCGGCTTGGGCTCCATGCTCATCGCCGTCGCGTGATAGTGCCCGCCCCTGAAGTCCACGCGCGCCTCGCCCCAGTAAGCCCGCAGCAGCGCGATGGCTTCGTCCATGCGCGCGCCGCGGGTGGCGAAGGGCTCGCCGAGGGCGTCGTACTCGGATTCCTGCCAGCCCACGCCCACTCCCAGCCGCACGCGGCCGCCCGACAGGGTGTCGAGCGTGCTGACCTGCTTGGCCACCAGCGTCGGCTCCCGCTGCGGGAGCACGAGCACCTCGGTGCCGAGGGTGACGCGCGTGGTGACCGCGGCGAGATGCGCCAGCGTCATGAGGGCCTCGAGAATCGGCATCGCCGGGTTGTAGGGCCCCGGCGGCCGACCCTCGATGGGGTGCCCCATGACGACGTGGTCGAAGATATCGATGTGGTCGTAGCCGATCCGCTCGATGGCCCGGGCGAGGCGCTGCACGGCCTCCGGGCCCTCGCGATAGGCCACGCTGGGGAACTCGACGGAGAGCTTCATCGCCTCATCGCGCGCGCCCGATGGCCCGGTGCAGCTCCACCAGCGGCACCATCCGCCCGTGGATGGGGAGGATCTGGTCCACGGCGAGGCTCAGCCGGGCGATGTTGTCCGCGAGGTTGACCTGGGCGGGGTGGGCGGGCGCGCCCGCGGGCAGGACGAAGCCGGCCGCCATCGGGGTATAGGCATCAGCCTCGATGAGGAATCGCTCCCGCGGCAGGTACACCATGATGAGATCGTCGGAGTGCATGGTGTCCGTGATGTGGAGCACCTCGACCACGCGCGTGCCGTCCGAGAAGGTCCGCTTTCCCGTGACGGCCTCGACGGTGGCACGGCGGCCCGACTTGGCGAGGTGGTCAGGCGCCACCGTGGCGCGCACGTTCAGCTCCCGCTCGAAATAGGCGCGGGCGGACTGGCTGGCCACGATGGTGATGCCCTCGCCGGCGAAGGCGCGCAGCCCGCCCGAGTGGTCGAAGTGATGGTGGGTCGCGATCACGTAGCGGATCGGCTTGGCCGGGACGATGCGCCGAGTCTCCGCGATCACCGCGAGCGCCCGCTCCTCGTTGAGCGGCCCCTCGACCACGATGACGTGGTCGGACATCTCGAGCACCACGCTGTGGTGGGTGCCGCCCGTCACGTACCAGACGCCCTCGGCGACCTTGTCGCTCTTCACCGTCCGGTAGATCGCGCCCGCCTGGCGCACCGGCTCCGGCGCCGGGATTTCGAGCGGTACGTTCACCTTGACGTCGGAAACCGTGAGGTCGAGGGTGGGGAAGCCGCTGTGCCGCTGGGTGATGCGGGCGGGGAACTTGACCGGTCCGAACTGGCGATAGTCCGCGTAGGTGATCTCCACCGGCATGTCGCCGACCACCGGGTTCGCGACGCGCGCCTCCACCTTCTCGAGCAGCCCGTCTGCGTTGAGGAACCCGCGCGCGGTGTATCGGCCGGGGACCGCGAGCGAGATGGTACGGCCCGACACCGTCGCGCCGCGGGCGATCGCAGCCTTGAGAAAGCCGTGCGGCGTCGTCCAGAGCTGCAGGTGCCGCTCGGCGAGGGTGACGCCGGCTGGGACGGGCGCGTCGTTCACCACGTTCCAGGCGTGCTCGCCGCTGGCGAAGAAGGCCTGACGCAGCTCCCCGCGGATGGGCTGCCCGCCGCCACCGCGCGGGGGATTCTCGGCCTGGGTGCGGATAAAGATGTCGCGGATCGATGCGTTATCGTAGTTCACCGTGCGCGTGTAGCTCGGCAGGTTGAACCGCGGCCAGGCCTGCCCCGGGATCGCACTCTGTCCGAGCTGGCCCCAGGTCCCCGTGCCGGAGTATTCGATCGTCTTCACGTCCGCCGCGCCGAGCGACGCCGCCGCCCGATCCAGGGTGGCGCGCTGTTCCTGGACGGAGGCCGCGCAGCCGGCCAGCACTCCCACCACCATCAGGATGAGGGCGATCTTCCGCATGTTCTTGCCTCCATGTAGGACCTTCGTCCGATAGCCTGCCATTGGGTCTCTTCCTACGCTTGCCTCAAGGGAGGGACCCATGCACATCTCGCGCGTGACGGTGGCCTTGCTGGTCGTGGCCCTGCTCGTCTCCGGCTGCACCACCTATTACCGCATTACCGACAAGGACACGGGCAAGTCGTACTACACGACGTCCTTCGACCGGCAGCCGAACAATGTCCGGTTCAAGGATCACAAGACCCGCCAGGACGTGGCCCTGCCCGTCGTGGACATCAAGGAAGTCACCAGGGAGGAGTACGACGTCAACACCCGGTGAGCAGCGCGCACCTCAGCGGCCCCGGCGCTTGAGCAGCTCGGCGAGCGCCGCGGCCACCGAGGGCGGTGTCGCCGTGTCCTTGTAGCCGGCGAGGCGCTGATAAAGGTCCGCCGCCGCCTCGTGGAATCCGGCGGGGAGCCCCGCCTGCGCGAGCGCGCGCGCGTCCTCCTCCATCTCGCCCACGAAGCGCCAAGCCTTGCGTGCATTGTCATTGACGGCGCGCTCCGAGCGCGCGGGCACGTCGGGCTGGGACTGCGTCCACTCGGCGAGGAGCGCCTCGTCCACGCCCTCGGCGACCGCGAAGGCACGAATCGCCATGAGCAGCGCCTGGCTGCCCTTGTTCCAGCCCCCGTATGCGATCTTGAGGGCGGACGCCGCGCCCACGGGGCCGTCCAGCACCACGGGCATCACCGGTCCCTTCTCGAGGAGGGGCTTCACCGCACTCGCCTCCGGCCCCGAGAGATAGATGCGCGCGGCGCCGGGCTTGCGGTTGGCCGGCCCGATGATGCCGCCGTCCACGAAGTGACCGCCGGCCTGCTCGATCAGCCGCCCGATCTCCCGGGCCGTTCCGGGGGCGATCGCGTTGGCGTCCACGAACACGCCGCGGAACCGAAGCGCGGCCACGTCGCGCGCCACCTCGACCGCGGCGTGCGGCGGCGCCACCGAGAGGATGGTGCCGGCCCGGCGCGTCAGCGCGTCCAGCGAGCCCGCGTCCTCGAGCCCCAGCGTGGCCGCGCGCTCGCGACTCTGCGCGCCGCGGCCCGCCGAGGCCCAGAGCACGCGCGCCCCGCTCGCCACGAGGGTCGCGCCCACCGCCGATCCCATTTCTCCCGGATGGAGGAGCCCCACCGTCGCCGCGTCGCTCATCGCGTCTCCTGGCTCAGCTCACGCCTGGCTCGAGCAGGGTGAGCGTGCGCGCATCGGCGTCCAGCTCGGCGAGACAGCCGATGGGCACCGTCGTCTGATTCTCCACGTGGCCGATCATGAGCCCCGCCACTGCGGGCACCTTCAGGGCCTGGCAGCGCTCCCCGAGAATGTCCTCGAGCACTCGGTTCTGAACGAAGCCCGCCGAGGGGCCACCCTCGGTGAATTTTCCGAATGCTACGCCCGCGATTCCGGCCAGCGCGCCGGCCAGCCAGAGCTGCGTGAGCATCCGGTCGATACGATAGTACGGCTCGTCCACGTCCTCGAGGAACAGGATGGCGCCCCGCAGGTCGGGGAAGTACGGCGTGCCGACCAGATGCGCCATCAGGCAGAGGTTGCCGCCGAGGAGGCGGCCGCGCGCCCGGCCCGGATGGAGCGTGGTCACGCGGTTTTCTGCCTCCACCTGGCCCGGGCGCGGCTCGAACGGGGGCGGGGCGCCGAGCCGCACAGGGGATTCCGGCGCGAAGACCACGCGCCGGAGCTCGCCCAGCGTGTAGGGCGTGAGCGCCCGCCAGGCCACCGGGCCGTGGAAGGACACGAGGCCCGCCTGCGTGTGGAGCGCCATGTGCAGCGCGGTGATGTCGCTGTAGCCGATGAGCGGCTTGGGATTGGCCCGCATGCGCGCGAAGTCGAGGAGCGGCAGGATGCGCGAGGCGCCGTAGCCGCCCCGCGCGCACCAGATCGCGTCGACAGCGTCGTCGGCGAACATGTCGTTGAGGTCGGCGGCGCGGGCGGCGTCGGTGCCCGCGAGGTAGCCGTCGCGCTCGAAGAGATGCACGCCGGGCCGGACGCGGAAGCCCAGGGACTCGACGGTCTCGATGGCGAAGCGCAGGCGCTCGGGTTCGTTGGCGGCGGCCGAGGGCGCGACGAGCCCGATGGTCTGGCCGGACGAGAGACGGCGCGGCCGGACGAGGCTCACTGGATGACTTCGTCGGCTCGTCGCAACAGAGACTGGGGCAGTGTGAGACCGAGCGCCTGGGCGGTCTTGAGGTTGACGACCAGCTCGAACGACGGCGGCTGGTCCACGGGGAGATCGGCCGGCTTGGCGCCCTTGAGGATGCGGTCCACGTAGGTCGACGCCCGCCGGTAGAGATCGCGCAGCTTCGGACCGTACGACACGAGCCCCCCCACCTCGACGCTCGACCGGCTGGGGTTGATGCTCGGCAGCCGGCGCTGCATCGCGAGGTCGGCGATCTGCGCCCGGTGCACGAAGCTTAGCCGGTCGCTGAGCACGTAGAGACAGTCGGCCTTCTCGCGGGCGGCCTGGTCGAAGACGGCGGGCAGATCGCCGGGCGCGCGCATCTCCACCGGCAGCAGGGTGAGCTTGTGCGGCTGAGCGTTTGCGGGAAGCTCGCGGGAGAGCAGCTCGCGATGGGTGGCGTTGGCCGGATTGTTGAGCACGGCCACCCGCGTGGCTCCGGGCACCACCTCCTTGAGCAGCTGGAACCGTCGCGCGGCGAGCACGTCGGGGGCGAATGTCGCGAGCCCGGTCACGTTGCCGCCGGGCCGGGACAGGCTCCCCACGAGCTTCTGCCCCACCGGATCGGACACCACGAGGAAGACCACGGGAATGGACTTGGTGGCCTCCGCCGCGGCGTGCGCGGGCAGCGACGACGAGGCGACGATGATATCCACCCGTGCCCGCACCAGCTCGGCGGCCAGCGCCGGGAGGCGATCGAACTCGCCCTCGGAGGACCGCCACTCGATGATCAGGTTCCTGCCCTCGACATAGCCGAGCTTCCTGAGCCCGTCGAGGAACTCCTCGAAGAGCGGGCCCTCCGAGACCTCGAAGGCGTTGGCAAGCATCCCGATCCGATACGTGCGCGCGGCCGTCTGGGCGTCCGCGACGGCGGCAAGCGAGAGGAGCAGACCCAGCAGCGACACGGTGGAGCCGAGCAGTCGGGCCATGACGCGCAGTATAATGCCCCGTCATGGAGGAGGGAAAGCATCCGGGCGAGGTGCACGTGGCGCGCGCGCGGGCGCTCGGCCCGCTGCTCGAGGCGTCCGCCGATCAGGTCGAGGCGGATCGCCGCCTGACGCCCACCCTGCTGGACGGCCTCCACGACGCCGCGCTCTTCCGCCTGCTCCTGCCGCGCGTCCTCGAGGGGGGCGAGGTCGATCCCGTCACGTTCGTACGCGTGATCGAGGAGGTCGCCAAGGGCGAGGCGAGCGCGGCGTGGTGCCTCTGCCAGGCGGGCGGTTGCGCGATGACCGCCGCCTATCTCTCGCCCGAGGTGGCACGCGCGGTGTTCGGCGACCGCCGTGCCGTGCTCGCCTGGGGCCCCGGACCGGATGCCCGCGCCCTCGCGGTGGACGGCGGCTATCGGGTGACCGGCACCTGGTCATTCGCGAGCGGCTGCCGTCACGCGACCTGGCTGGGCGGGCACTGCCCGATCCTCACCGCCGACGGGACGCCGCGCCGCCGGCCGGACGGCCGTCGCGAGGAGCGCACCATGCTGTTCCCCGCGGCCAGCGCCGAGATCGTGGACGTGTGGCACGTGAGCGGGCTCCGCGGCACCGGATCGGATGCCTTCTCCGTCACCGATCTCTACGTCCCCCACGACCACTCCGTGTCGCGCGACGATCCCGCCGAGCGCCGGCAGCCGGGGCCGCTCTACTGCTTCCCCGCGGGGAGCCTCTACGCCTCGGGCTTCGCCGGCGTGGCCCTGGGGCTGGCCCGCGCCATGCTCGACGCCTTCGTGGACCTGGCGCGCGAGAAGACGCCCCGGGGCGGGCGTCGCACCCTGCGCGACAACCACGTCGTCCAGTCGCAGGTGGCCCAGGCGGAAGCACGGATCCGCTCGGCGCGCATGTTCCTCATGGGCTCGCTCGAGGAGATCTGGCGCGAGGTGGGGCGCTCGGGCACCCTCACCATGGACCAGCGCATGACCATTCGCCTCGCCGCCACCTACGCCATTCACCAGGCGCGGGACGCGGCGGACATCGCCTATGCCGCGGCGGGCTCGAGCGCCATCTTCACCGCGGGGGCCTTCGAGCGGCGGTTCCGGGACATCCACGCGGTGACCCAGCAGCTCCAGGGGCGGCAGGCCCACTTCGAGACGGTGGGCCAGTTCCTCCTCGGCCTCGACCCCGACACGCAGTTCCTGTAGCGCCGGGCGGCAACGAAGCCAATGACCCCTTATCGCGCCCCTTATCGCCGCCCGGCCGCCCACCACCAGTGGAAGATCACCGCCTGGACCAGCGACAGGAGGCCCAGAACCGCGTCGTTGAGCACGTAGAGGGAGACGAACTCCCCGGTGATCCCGCGCCAGGCGAGGATGCCGGCAATTCCGAGGGCCAGGTTGAGCCCCGTGAACACGAGCAAGAGCCCCATCGTCTCCAGCGCGCGGACCCCGGCCTGCTGCAATCCCGCGGGCGCCAGCCCGAGCCGCCGGATGCCCACGAGGAGCGCGCCCAGCGAGGTGATCGCCACAAGGGCGGGCAGCACGACCGGTTCGAGGTCCACCGCTCAGATCCAGCCGCGCAGGCGGTAATAGGCGGAGGCGGCCAGCTCGGTGACGATCTCGCGCAGCAGGTGCAAGCGCGACTCGGGGTCACCGGGGCCGCTGCTCTCGGTGGGCGCGCCCAGCACGGTGAAGCCGTGCTGCTCGAGCAGCGCGCGCGTGCGCGGCATGTCGATGGGATCGGCCACGAGCAGGATGCGGGTGACGCCGCGCGGGCGGAGCAGGCGCTCCAGCGCGGCCGACTCCTCGCGCGTGGTGTTGGCGCCGCGGGCGGGCACGATGCGGTCGTCGGGGATTCCCAGCCCCTGCGCCAGCCGCATCCGCGCGTCGACCTCGCCCCGGTCGCCCAGGAACACGAGCAGCGGGGCCAGGTTCTTGCGGTAGAGCGTGATCGCCAGCATCGTGCGGCGAAGCGACCGATTGGTGAGGATCCCGTCGCTATCGGCGCCGCCGCGCCCCGGCACCACGATGGCCTCCGCCGGTCGCAGCTCGGTGGGGCCGGCCATCCACGCATTGAGCGCGTTGGCGAGCGGCGTGAAGCCGCCGAGGCCGACGAGGAGTAAGAAGCCCGCCCCCAGGCCGCGCAGGCAGCGGGCGCCGCCTAGCACGTGCGGGCGCGCATCGATGTCACCTCTTCGTCTCCCAGTCGCGATGATGCCTCCGGCGCCGCGCACAAGGCAAGGAAGTCGTCGGCCTTGACGGGGGCTCGCTCCCGGGCTGACTCTAGATGCCGGTGGATCTCCGCGAATGACCTCCTGTCCCCGCTGCGGCCACGCGGCTCAACCCGGCGCCCGCTTCTGCTCGGCCTGCGGCGCCCCCCTGGTGGCCGCGCTCGACCCGGCGCGCTTCGGCGCGCCGCATGTCTACACCCCCCCGCACCTCGCGGCCCGTATCCGCGACTCGGGGGCGCGGCTGGCCGGCGAGCGCAAGCAGGTGACGGTGCTCTTCGCCGACGTGCAGGGCTCCATGGAATTGCTCGCCGACCGCGATCCCGAGGAAGCGGGGCGCATCCTCGACCAGGTCCTCGAGCAGATGATGGAGGCCGTCCACCGCTACGAGGGGACGGTGAACCAGGTCATGGGCGACGGGATCATGGCGCTGTTCGGCGCGCCGCTCGCCCACGAGGACCATGCCGTCCGCGCATGCTATGCCGCCCTTCGCATGCAGGAGCGCATCGGCGCCCTCGGCGATCTCATGCGGCGGCGCGCGGGGGTCCCGCTGCAGATCCGCGTGGGGCTCAACTCGGGCGAGGTGATGGTGCGGTCCATCGAGAACGATCTGTCCATGACCTACACCGCGGTCGGGCCCACCGTGCACCTGGCGGCGCGGATGGAGCAGGCGGCGCAACCGGGAGCCATCCTCGCCACCGGGGATACCGTCGCCCTCGCCGGCGGTCGGGTCGCCACCCGCGCGCTCGGGCCCGTGCCGGTGCGGGGGCTGCACACGCCTATCGAGGTGCACGAGGTGACGGGCGCCACCACCGCGCAGACGCGCGCCCAGGCGCTCGCCGCGCGCGGCCTCACGCCGTTCGTGGGCCGCGCGGCCGACCTCGAGCGGCTCCTGTCCACGCTCGAGCGGGTCCGGACGGGCGCGGGCGGGGTGGTGGCGGTGGTCGGCGAGGCCGGCGTGGGCAAGTCGCGCCTCGTGGGCGAGTTCGCGCATCGCGCGCGCGAGATGGGCTGCCTCGTGCTGGAGGCGGCGGCGGTGTCCTACGGCCGGGCCGTAGGCCACCGGGCGGGCATCGAGCTGCAGCGCCGGTTCTTCCGGATCGAGCCGGGGGACAGTGCGCCGACGGTGCGGGACAAGCTCACGCGGACGCTCCGCGCGCTCGACCCCGCCCTCGAGGACGGCCTGCCCGCGCTGGAGTGGCTGCACGGCGTGGCGCCGCCGGAGAGCCCGTTCCTCGCCCTCGAGGCGGGCGCGCGCCGGCTGCGCGCGGTCGAGGTGCTCGTCCGCGTGGTCGAGCGCGTGTCGCGGCGACAGCCGCTCCTCCTCGTGTTCGAGGATCTCCAGTGGCTCGACTCCGAGGGCCGTGAGGCGCTCGAGTTTCTGATCGAGCGCATGCCGCCCGCCACCCTGGTGGTCGCCACCTATCGGCCCGAGCACGACGACGGCTGGAGCCGGCGTCCGGGCTACACGCGTATCCGGCTGGGGCCCCTGCGCCCGAACGAGGCGGGCGTGCTGCTCGACGGCCTGCTCGGCGGCGCGGAGGAGACGGCGGCGATTCGCCGCCTCGTCGCCGTGCGCGCCCGCGGCAACCCCCTGTTCCTCGAGGAGTCGGTGCGCAGCCTCGTGGAGACGGGCGTGCTCGCGGGCACGCCGGGCGACTATCGAGTGGCGCGCGCCGCGGCCACCCTCGAGGTGCCGGCCAGCGTCCGCGCCGTGCTCGCCGCGCGTATCGACCGCCTTCCGCCCGACGAGAAGCACCTGCTTCAGGCCGCCTCGGTGATCGGCGAGGAGGTGCCGCTTTCGCTGCTGGAGGCGGTGGCCGACGCGCCCGCCGAGGCGGTGCGCGACGGGCTCGCCCGGCTGGTCCGGGCGGAGCTCCTCACCGAGACCGTGCACTTTCCCGATCCCGTCCACGCCTTCCGGCACTCGCTGATTCACGACGTGGCCTACGCGAGCCTGCTCCACGAGAGCCGGCGCGCCCTGCACGGCCGGATCACCGAGACCATGGAGCGCCTCTACGCCGATCAGCGCGCCGAGCATGTCGAGCGACTCGCCCACCATGCCTTCGCGGGCGAGCTCTGGCCGCGCGCGATCCCCTACTGCCGCGAGGCCGGCCTGCGCGCGCTGGGCCGGCTGTCCTGTCGCGAGGCGGTGGACTTTCTCCAGCGCGCGCTGGAGGCGCTCGGCCACGTGCCGGAGACATCCGAGACGCGCGCCCTCGCGGTGGACATCGGCTTCGACCTCGCGACCGCGCTCGTGCCCCTGGGGGCCCACGCGGAGGGTCTCACCGTGCTGCGGTCGGCGGAGACGATCGCGACGAAGCTGGACGACGAGCGGCGGCTTGCCCGGGCGCTGTCGTACCGCACCACCATGCACTGGGAGCTGGGCGAGTCGGACGCCGCGGTCGAGACGGGCGAGCGCGCCGTGGCCATCGCGGAGCGCGTCGAGGACCTCGGGCTCCAGGTGGTGGGCACCTACTGCCTGGGCGGCGCCATCCGCGCGCTCGGCGATTACCCGCGCGCCGCCGCCTTCCAGCGGCGCAGCCTGGCGTTACTCGAGGGGGCGGCGAGGGACGAGACCTACGGCCTCCCCGGGCTGGCGTCCGTGCTCGCGCGGGCGCATCTGGCGTGGAGCCTCGCCGAGCTGGGCGAGTTCGATGACGCCCTCGCCGCCGCGGAGGGCGGCGTGCGCATCGCCGAGAGCGCCGGGCACGCCTATAGCCTGGGCTATGCCCTGCTCGGGCTGGGTGGCACGCTGCTCCGTCGCGGCGCGATGCCGGGCGCCGAGCCGATCCTGGCGCGCGGCCTCGCGCTCTCCGCGGAGGTGCCCGTGCTCTTCCCGCCATTCGCCGGCGATCTCGCCGTCGTGCGCTCGGTCGCCGGCCGGGTCGCGGAGGCGGTAGAGCTGGCCGGCCAGGCCGTCGCGCGGGGGGAGCGTATGGGGCGGCTCGGCCGCCTTTCCCTGATCGTGACCCACCTCGGCGAGGTGCTGGCCAGCGCCGGCCGCCTCGGCGAGGCGGGAGCCCAGGCCCGCCGGGCCCTTGCCCTCGCCCGCCATCACAAGGAGCGCGGCAATCAGGTGTACGCCCTGCGCCTGCTCGCGCTGGCCACGGGGGAAGCGGCGGCGGCCGACCTCGCCGCCGCGCGGGCCCACGGCGAGGAGGCCCTCGCCCTCGCGGAGACGCTGGGGATGCGCCCGCTCGCCGCGCGCTGCCACCTGGCGCTCGCGCGGCTGGCCCAGCGCGCCGGCGACGAGGACGCGGCGGCACGCCACCGCGACCGGGCGGCGCCCCTCCTGCAGGCGATGGGAATGACGTTCTGGCTGCGGCGCGCAGATCTCGAGCGGGTCGGCTCCTCGGGGGACGCCCAGTGATACCATCGGCCCCGGAGACTCCATGAACGGCGCCCTCGCGAGCATGGCGGAGGCCGCCCGCCTCGTGCGGGACGGCGACCGCGTGACCTATGTCGGCTACATGCGCATGGAGCCCGCTGCCTTCTTCCATGAGCTGCTCCGTCAGGGCCGGCGCGAGCTCCAGATGGTGCTCGCCCCGTCCTCGGGCTGGGTGGTGGACCTCATGATCGGGGCGGGGGCGCTCGCCGACGTGGAGTTCTCCAGCCTCTCCTTCATGGAGTACGGCTTCGCGCCCAACTTCCGCCGCCGCGCCGAGGCGGGGCGCCTGCGCTACCGCGAGCACTCCTGACCGGCCATCATGAGCGCACTCCAGGCTGGAGTGATGAACGTTCCCTTCGTGCCGGTGCGCGGCCTCCTCGGAACCGACTACATGAAAGTGCGGCCGGACTTCCGCGCGGTCCCGAATCCCTACGATCCCGAGGAGGAGATCGTGATCGTGCCCGCGATCGCGCCCGACGTCGCGGTGTTCCACGGCTTCAAAGGCGACCGTCACGGCAATGTCGTGACCAGCGGCACGCTCGACGCCAAGCTCATCGCCCAGGCCTCGGGACGGACGATCGCCACCGTCGAGGAGGTCGTGGACGGCGACCTGACGCAGGAGGCGCACCGGGGCGTGCTCGTGCCCGGCATCCACGTGAGCGCGGTGGTGCACGCCCCGCGCGGCGCCCACCCGACCTCGTGCGAAGGCCACTACCCGGTCGACGGGGAGCACATCCGCGAGTACATCGAGGCCGCCCAGGCCGACGACACCTTCGGCAAGTGGCTGGAGCGTTACGTCCACGGCGTGCCCGACCACGCCGCCTATCTCGAGCGCGTCGGCCTGGCCGGCGCCTCGCGCTGATCGTGGGGGAAGCGCCGGGAGCGAGCCGCGCCGAGGTGATGGCGGTCGCCATCGCGCGCCGGCTGCGCGACGGCGAGACCATTGCGGTGGGCTCGGTGTCGCCCATCCCCGCCAGCGCCTGTCTTCTCGCGAAGCGTTTGCACGCGCCCTCCGCCCGGCTGATCCTGCTGGGGAGCCGCGCGCACTTTCCCTTCAACGGAGGCGTGCAGGAGTTCTACAACTTCGCGGTGCGGGGCCGCCTCGACGTGTTCTTCGCGAGCGGGGCCCAGATCGATCAGCACGGCAACTTCAACCTCAGCGTGATCGGCGAGTACGACCATCCGAAGGTCCGGCTGCCCGGCGGGCGGGCCAACGGCATCCTCGCCTTCGTGGCCAAGCGCCTCATCCTGTTCCGCACCGAGCACAGCCGGCGGGTGTTCGTGCCCAAGGTGGACTTCGTGACCGCGCCGGGCACGCCGCCGAAGGGCGCGTATCGGCTCGGGGGCCTTCACGCGGTGGTGACCGATCTCTGCGTGTTCGAGTTCCCCCGCGAGCGCGGGCGGCTCGAGCTGGGCAGCGTGCATCCCGGCGTGTCGGTGGCCGACGTGGAGGCGAAGACGGGCTTTCCGATCCACGCGCCCTCGCCGGCGCCCGAGACCGCGCTGCCCACCCAGGAGGAGCTCGATCTCCTGCGGGGCACGGTGCGCGAGGAGCTCGGCGCCTTCTATCCGGAGTTCGTCAAGCAGCAGTCTTGACGCGGGGCGCCGAAATAGGCATAAGTAGCAGGTTGCCTGGAGCCGTCCACACTCTGAGCCGTTGAGGGAGAGGATCACATGAATCAGTTGCGCGCATCGACCCGCCGCGCCGCCCGGGTGGCCTTGCCGCTCGTGCTCCTGGCGCTGCTCGTGGCCTCCGTCCTGCCCGCCGACGTGCTCGCGCAGACCCCGGCGCCGGCGGCGGCCGCGGCGCCGGCTCCGTCCCACGGCGGCGGCGAGGCCAATATCCGCATTCCCGACCTCTCGCAATCGCAGTTCCTCGGCGTGAACGGCCGGACCCTGCTCGCCTCCGGCCTCGGCGTCTGCGTGCTCGGCCTCATCTTCGGCCTCGTCATCTATTCCCAGCTCAAGAATCTCCCCGTGCACGAGTCGATGCGGGAGATCTCCGAGCTGATCTACGAGACCTGCAAGACCTACCTGATCACCCAGGGGAAGTTCATCCTGATCCTGGAAGCTTTCATCGGCGTCATCATCGTGCTGTACTTCGGCGTGCTCCTGCACTTCGAGGCGAGCAAGGTCATCATCATCCTGCTCTTCAGCCTCGTCGGCATCGCGGGCAGCTACGGGGTGGCGTGGTTCGGGATCCGGATCAACACGTTCGCGAACTCGCGGACGGCGTTCGCGAGCCTCGGAGGCAAGCCCTACCCGGTGTACGCGATCCCCCTCAAGGCGGGCATGAGCATCGGGATGCTGCTGATCTCCGTCGAGCTCTTCCTCATGCTCTGCATCCTCCTCTACATCCCCGGGGACTATGCGGGCTCGTGCTTCATCGGGTTCGCCATCGGCGAGTCGCTGGGCGCGGCCGCCCTCCGGATCGCCGGCGGCATCTTCACCAAGATCGCCGACATCGGCTCCGACCTGATGAAGATCGTCTTCAACATCAAGGAGGACGACGCGCGTAACCCCGGCGTCATCGCGGACTGCACGGGCGACAACGCGGGCGACTCGGTGGGCCCCAGCGCGGACGGCTTCGAAACCTACGGCGTCACCGGCGTGGCCCTGATCTCCTTCATCATCCTCGCGGTGAAGGAGCCCGCGGTGCAGGTGCAGCTCCTGGTGTGGATCTTTGTCATGCGCGTGTTGATGATCGTGGCCTCCGGCGCCTCCTACCTCATCAACGAGACGATCACCAAGGGACGCTACGCCAACGCGGCCAAGATGAACTTCGAGGCCCCGCTCACCAGCCTCGTGTGGCTCACCTCGATCGTCTCGGTGGGCATGACCTACTTCGCGTCGTACCTGCTCATTCCCGACCTCGGCGACGGCTCCCTGTGGTGGAAGCTCTCCACCGTGATCACGTGCGGCACTCTCGCCGGCGCCATCATTCCCGAGCTCGTCAAGATCTTCACGTCGACCGAGTCCGGCCATGTGAAGGAGGTCGTGACCTCGGCCCGCGAAGGCGGGGCGTCACTCAACATCCTCTCGGGCCTCGTCGCCGGGAATTTCAGCGCCTACTGGCTCGGCATCGTCATCGTGGTGCTGATGGGCATCGCGTATCTGGTGAGCACCATGGGCTTCGCCACCCTCATGCTCGCGCCCGCGGTGTTCGCCTTCGGCCTCGTCGCCTTCGGCTTCCTCGGGATGGGGCCGGTGACGATCGCGGTGGACTCCTACGGTCCCGTCACCGACAACGCCCAGTCCGTGTTCGAGCTGTCGGTGATCGAGACGCTGCCCGGGATCAAGGCTACCCTCAAGCGCGAGCACAACATCGATGTTAACTTCGAGGCGGCCAAGCATCTCCTCGAGGAGAACGACGGCGCCGGCAACACGTTCAAGGCCACCGCCAAGCCCGTGCTCATCGGCACCGCGGTGGTGGGCGCCACCACCATGATCTTCTCGATCATCGTGGTGCTCACGCATGGCCTCACCCAGAACCTCGACAAGCTCTCCCTGCTCCACCCGCCCTTCCTTCTCGGGCTCATCACCGGCGGCGCCGTCATCTACTGGTTCACCGGCGCCTCCACTCAGGCTGTCACCACCGGCGCGTACCGGGCGGTGGAGTTCATCAAGGCCAACATCAAGCTCGAGGGCGCCACCAAGGCCTCGGTGACCGACAGCAAGAAGGTGGTGGAGATCTGCACGCAGTACGCCCAGAAGGGCATGTTCAACATCTTCCTCACCGTGTTCTTCTCCACGCTGGCCTTCGCGTTCCTCGAGCCGTACTTCTTCATCGGGTATCTGATCTCGATCGCGCTGTTCGGCCTCTACCAGGCCATCTTCATGGCCAACGCGGGCGGGGCCTGGGACAACGCGAAGAAGATCGTCGAGGTCGAGCTGAAAGAGAAGGGCAGCCCGCTCCACGCCGCGTGCGTGGTCGGCGACACCGTGGGCGATCCCTTCAAGGACACGTCCTCGGTGGCCATGAACCCCGTGATCAAGTTCACCACGCTCTTCGGCCTCCTCGCCGTCGAGCTGGCCGTGACGCTGACCGCGTCGCAGGGAGCCGGGCTCGCCGGCTTTCTCGCAGCGGTGTTCTTCGCGGCGTCGCTTGTCTTCGTGTGGCGCTCGTTCTACGGCATGCGCATCAAGGTCGGCGCCGCCTGATCGCTCCCCCTCACCCTACAAGTTGGAACCCTTTCCCCAGCGGGGAGAGGGTAGGGTGAGGGGATGATTCTCGGCGTGCTCGACCAGTCGCCCATCCGGAGCGGCGGCTCCCCGACCGACGCGATCCAGGAGACGCTTCTCCTCGCCGAGCACGCCGATCGGCTCGGCTACTCGCGCTATTGGCTCGCCGAGCATCACTCGAGCGGCGGGCTCGCCGGCACCGCGCCCGAGGTGCTCATGGGGCAGGTCGCCGCGCGCACCTCTCGCATCCGCGTGGGATCCGGCGGCGTCATGCTCTCCCACTACAGCCCCCTCAAGGTCGCGGAGAGCTTTCGCGTGCTGGAGGCGCTCTTTCCGGGGCGCATCGACCTCGGGATCGGCCGCGCCCCCGGCAGCGATCAGCGCACCGCGCGGGCCCTCCGCTACGGCCCCGGCGGGGTGCCGCTCGAGCACTTCCCGCAACAGCTCGGCGACCTCATCGCCTTCCTCCACGACGAGGTGCCCCCCGGGCACCCGTTCGCCGGCGTGCGCGCCATGCCGGCGGGGCCGACGGCGCCCCCGCTGTGGATCCTCGGCTCGAGCGGCGACGGCGCCGCCCTCGCCGCGCACTTCGGCACCGCCTTCTCGTATGCGCACTTCATCAATGCGGTGGGCGGTGTGGACGCGATGCGCGCCTATCGCGAGGCGTTCCGGCCGTCCCCACGGCTGGCGTCGCCCGAGGCGAGCGTCGCGGTCTTCGCGCTCTGCGCGGAGACGGAGGAGCAGGCGGAGCGGCTCGCCCGCTGTCGTGATCTGTTCATCGTGCGCCTGTACACCGGGCGCTTCGGGCCCTTTCCTTCGGTGGAGGAAGCGGAGGCCTACGCCTACTCGGCGCCCGAGCTGGGCATCGTGGCGGAGGCGCGGCGGCGCACGGTGGCGGGCACGCCGGAGCGGGTGAAGGCCCGCCTGGAGGCCCTCGCCGACGAGTACGAGGTGGACGAGCTGATCGTCGTCACCATCGCCCACGAGTTCAAGGCGCGCCTGCGCTCCTACGAGCTGCTGGCGGAGGTGTTCGGCCTCTTTTGATGGCCGTTCTGCTGCACCACCTCGCTCAGGGTGGCGGCGAAATTCTGGCGGGCCGCGGTGAGGTGGGGGTAGACCTCGAGGCAGCGGCGGAAGAGCTCGGCCGCCTCGCGCATCTGGCCGAGGGCCACGTGGCAGAGGCCCTGACCCGACAGCGCCCCGAAGTGCCGCGGCTTGCGGCGGATGGTCTCCTCGCAGTCCGCGATGGCGCCCGCGAAGTCTTCGATCAGATAGCGCACCGTGGCCCTTTTGTTCCAGCCCTCCGCGAAGCCGGGCGCGATCTCGATGATCTGCGCGAAGAGATTCTCCGCGCGGGAGAAGTCGCGGCTCTCCATGGCCGCCACCCCCTGGCCGAACAGCCGGTCCACCTCGGGGATGTCCGAGCGGCACCAGATGTCCCACAGCGCGGCGGCGGCCTGGGCTGCGCGCGCGGGATCGTCGCCGGCGAGCTCCCGATACGCCTGGTCTTCGGTCATGCGCGCGCGCCCTCGGCAGGAAGCAGGCCTCGCAGGGCGGCGAGAGCGGCGGCCGCCGGCGACGCCGCGCCTGCCTTGGCGCGCCGCCCGCCTCCCAGATCGTGGCGCGCGCCGTCCACGGTCACCAGGGCGGTGGCGGCGGGGATGCCGCGCATCGCCGCCTCGAGCTCGGCGACCGTCCCGAAGGCGTCGCGCGTGCCGTGCACGAACACCGCCGGCGTGGCCAGCGCGGCGAAGTGCGCGGTGCGCATCTCGCCCGGGCGCTCGGGCGGGTGCAGCGGATAGGAGAGCAGCAAGAGCCCGTCGGCGAGACCGGGCGCCTCCGCGGCGAGCATCGAGGCCTGCCGCCCGCCGTAGGAGTGGCCGCCCAGCACAAGCCGGCCCGACACGCGCGGCCGCAGCACCGCGAGGGCGTTCCGCAGCCCCGCGCGGTCGCGGGCCCCGTGGGCGCGGTGGGGCGGCCCGGCCTTTCGCTCCTGCCGGAAGGGGAGATCGCAGCGCAGCACCAGCCAGCCCACGTTCGCGAACGCGGCGGCCACGGCCACCAGCAGGGGCGAGCCGGCGTCGCTGCCTGCCCCGTGGGCGAGGACGAGGCCGTCGCCGGCGGGCTGCGCCGGCTGATGCAGCCAGCCGCGCACCGCGGGACCGGGCGGACAGGGCTCGTGAACGGCGGTGACGGAGCGCACGGGTCACGATCTTGCCCCCGCCGGGCGAGTCAGGCAAGATGGTCGGGCAGCCACTCCAACGGAGGAGATTCCCCATGGCAGATGCTGTCATCGTCTCGACCGCGCGCACCCCCATCGGCAAGGCCTACCGCGGCGCCTTCAACAACACGCACGGTGCCACCCTCGCCGGCCACGTCATCGCAAGCGCGGTCGAGCGGGCGGGGGTCGAGCCCGCCGAGGTCGAAGACGTGATTCTCGGCTGCGCGCTCCCCGAGGGGGCCACCGGCCAGAACATCGCGCGCCAAGCGGCCCTGCGCGCCGGGCTGCCCGTCACCACCGGCGGCGTCACCGTGAACCGCTTCTGCTCGTCCGGGATGCAGGCCATCGCCATGGCCGCCCAGCGTGTGATCGTGGACCGCGTGCCCGTCATGGCCGCGGGCGGCCTGGAGTCCATCAGCCTCGTGCAGAACGAGCACTTCAACAACTTCCGCATCCACGAGCCGTGGCTCGACGAGCACAAGCCGGAAGTCTACATGCCCATGATCGAGACCGCCGAGGTCGTGGCCAAGCGCTACTACATAACAAGAGAAATTCAGGACGAGTACGCGCTGGCCAGCCAGCAGCGTACCGCCGCCGGCCAGAAGGCCGGGCGCTTCGCCGCCGAGATCGTGCCGCTCAAGACGAAGAAGATCGTCCAGGACAAGACCACCGGCGAGACGCGCGAGGAAGAGGTGACGCTCACCCAGGACGAGGGCAATCGCCCCGACACGAGCCTCGCCGGACTCGCCGGGCTCAATCCGGTGATGGGCGAGAAGGGCTTCATCACCGCCGGCAACGCGAGCCAGCTCTCCGACGGCGCCTCCGCCTGCATCGTGATGGACGCCCGGCTCGCCGAGAAGCGGAACCTCAAGCCCCTCGGGATCTTCCGCGGCTACACCATCGCCGCGTGCGAGCCCGACGAGATGGGCATCGGGCCGGTGTTCGCGGTGCCGCGGCTCCTCGAGCGCTTCGGCTTGAAGATGGACCAGATCGACCTCTGGGAGCTGAACGAGGCCTTCGCGGTGCAGGTGGTGTACTGCCGCGACCGGCTCGGCATCCCCATGGACCGGCTGAACGTGGACGGCGGCGCAATTGCGATTGGACACCCCTATGGAATGTCGGGCTCGCGGATGGTCGGGCACGCCCTGATCGAGGGCAAGCGCCGCGGCGCGAAGTACGTCGTCTGCACCATGTGCATCGGCGGCGGCATGGGGGCGGCGGGGCTGTTCGAGGTCGCCTGATGCACGTCGGGCTCGCCGCGATCTTCCAGAATCCCGGAAAGGCGCGGGCCGACTTCGAGGTGTACCAGCAGGATCTGCGCCTCGCCGATCTCGCCGAGCCGCTGGGGTTCGAGTCGGTGTGGGGCGTCGAGCATCACTTCACCGACTACACGATGTGCCCCGACGTGCTGCAGTTCCTCGCCTACATGGCGGGGCGCACCGAGCGCGTGCAGCTCGGCTCCATGGTCGTCGTGCTGCCCTGGCACGATCCCCTCCGTGTGGCCGAGGAAGTGTCGATGCTCGACAATTTGTGCGGTGGCCGGTTGATCCTCGGGCTGGGGCGCGGGGCGGGCAAGGTGGAGTTCGACGGCTTCCGGCAATCCATGGACGACTCCCGCGCGCGCTTCGTCGAGAGCGCGCAGATGCTCCTGCGGGGGCTCGAGACGGGCTTCTGCGAGCACGACGGCACCTTCGTGAAGCAGCCGCGCGTGGCCGTTCGACCTGCGCCCTTCAAGTCCTTCCGCGGACGGACCTACGCGGCGGCGGTGTCGCCGGAGTCGGCGCGCATCATGGCCGAGCTCGGGGTGGGCGTCCTCATCATTCCGCAGAAGCCCTGGCCGGAGGTCGCGAAGGAGCTCGAGGACTACCGGGCGCTCTACCGTCAGGTCAATGGAACGGACGCGCCACCACCCATCTCGGCGGGCTGGACCTTCTGCGACGAGAGCGAGGAGCGCGCGCGCGAGCTGGCCGCGCGGTACATCGGCGGCTACTTCCACACCGTGCTCGCGCACTACCGGTTCGCCGACGATCACCTCGCCAAGACCAAGGGCTACGAGTACTACGGCAAGATGACCGACAAGATCCACACCTACGGTGAGGACAAGGTCATCGACTTCTTCGTGAACCTGCAGGTGTGGGGCACGCCCGAGCAGTGCTACGAGAAGATCCTCGACATCCACCGCCGCACCGGGAACACCCACTACGTGGGCGTGTTCTCGTACGCGGGCATGCCGGGGGACGAGGCCGAGCGCAGCCTGCGCCTCTTCGCGCGCCGGGTCATGCCTGAGCTGCAGCGTCTGGGCGTTCCCGCCGAGCCGGTGGCCAGATGACGACCATCGGCTCCGCGGCCCTCGCCGCCCTCATGGGCGGCGCCACGCCCCACGCGGTGCTCGACGTGCGGGAGCGGGCCGCATACGAGCGCGGCCACATCTACTGGACCACCTCGCTGCCGCGGCGGTTGCTGGAGACGCGGCTTCCGGGGCTGATCACCGCAAAACCCACGCCCATTGTCCTACTAGACGAGGATGGCAGCGTGGCCGACCTCGCGCGGCCGACGCTGGCCGCCATGGGCTACATGGACGTGCGCGCCCTGGATGGAGGGCTCGGGGGCTGGCGGGCCGCGGGGCGGCCCCTCGTCCAGGGGCTGAACGTGCCCAGCAAGGTGTTCGGCGAGCGCGCGCTGCACGAGTGGAAGACCCCGCAGGTGACGTGCCCGGAGCTCGCGCAGCGCATCGCTCGCGGCGAGGACATGGTCATCGTGGACTCGCGCACGCCCGAGGAATACCACCGCGGCTGCATTCCGGGCTCGGTGAGCATGCCCGGCGGCGAGCTGGTGCTCCGCATCGGCGAGCTCGTGAAGCGGCCCGACCAGACCATCGTCGTTCATTGCGGCGGGCGCACACGCTCCTACATCGGCGCGGAGTCGCTGCGGCGCATGGGGCTGGCGAATCCCATCATCGCCCTCGAGAACGGCACCATGGGGTGGCTGCTCGCCGGGCTCGAGCTGGAGCGCGGGGCCGAGCGCTGGGCGCCGCCCATCACCACGAAGGGCCGCGCGGCAGCCGCCGAAGTGGCCAAGCGCGTGAGCCAGACCGACGGGCTGCGCGGGATCAACGCCGCCGAGCTCAAGGCCATGCAGGCGCGCCGAGACGCGGAGAGCCTCTACGTCTTCGACGTGCGCACCACCGAGGAGTACACCGCGGGTCACGTCGCGGGGGCGGTGTGGGCGCCCGGCGGCCAGGCGGTGCAGGCCATCGACGACTATCTCGCGGTGCGCGGCGCCCAGATCGTCTTCGTGTGCGACGACGGGAGCCGCGCCGCGCTCACCACCGCGTGGTACAAGCGCCTCGGCTTCCCGAAGATCGCCTACCTCGAGGGCGGGCTGCCCGCCTGGCAGGCGGCGGGCGGCGCGCTCGAGAGGGGCCATCCCACGCCGGCGCCATGGGGCCTCGAGGCGGCGCGCAAGGAGGCCGCGGCGGTCGCGCCGAGCGACCTCGGCGGGGCGGTCGTGCTCAGCGTCGATCCCAGCGACGTGTACGCGAAGGCGCATCTGCCGGGCGCGGCCTGGATCTGTCGGAGCCGGCTCGAGCGGAAGATCGGCGCGGTCGCCCCCGACAAGAGCCAGGCGCTGGTGGTCACATGCGTCGACGGCGTCCAGTCGACCCTCGCCGCGGCGACGCTGGCCCGCCTGGGCTACGCCAAGGCGCGCGTCCTCGCGGGAGGCGTGCGTGCCTGGGAGGCGGCGGGGCGCCCCATCGAGACCGGTCCCACGCGTCTGGCCGACGACACCGACGACGTGGTACTGAAGCCCTACGAGCGCGGGCGCGCGGCGATGGAGGCCTATCTCCGCTGGGAGGAGGCGCTGGACCAGGAGGGCCGGAGCCCGCACACCCTGCTGCCCGGCGCGCCTGCGACCCGATGAGTTCCGAGGGCTTCCCGCTCACCGTCAGCACGGAGTGGCTGGCCGCGCATCTCCACGATCCCGACCTGCGTGTGATTGACGCGACCAACTATCTCCCGCACCTCAAGCGCGACGCGCGTGCTGAGTACCGGCAGGCGCACATCCCCGGTGCCGTGTTCTTCGCCGTCGACGAGATCGCCGACACGTCCTCCCCGCTGCCCCACATGCTGCCCGCCCCGGACGCCTTCGCGAAGGCGGTGGGCGAGCTGGGGATCGGCGCGGGCGATCGCGTCATCGCCTACGGCGCCAAGGGCATGATCGCCTCCGCCCGCGCGTGGTGGATGTTCCGCGTGTTCGGGCACGACCGCGTGGCCGTGCTGGACGGCGGGCTCGCCAAGTGGCGCTCGGAGGGACGGCCCGTGGAGTCGGGCGAGAAGGCGCCGCCGGCGCGACGCTTCACCGCGCAGTTCCGGCCGGAGCTGGTGCGCGACCTCGGCCAGATCCGGGAGAACGTGGCGAGCCAGCGCGAGCAGGTGGTGGACGCGCGCTCGGCGGGGCGCTTCGCCGGCACCGAGGCCGAGCCGCGCGCGGGGCTGCGCGGCGGCCACATTCCCGGCAGCCGCAGCCTGCCGTATGGGCAGCTCTTCGCCCCCGACGACACGCTCCTGCCCGCGCCGGCGCTCCAGAAGGCCTTCGAGGGCGCGGGGCTCGTGCTCGACCGCCCCATCGCGGCGACCTGCGGCTCCGGCGTCAGCGCCTGCGTGCTCGCGCTGGGTCTGGCCGCGCTGGGCCGCCGCGACGTGGCCATCTACGACGGCTCCTGGGCCGAATGGGGCGCCCGGCAGGATACGCCCGTCGAGACGTAGGCCGCCCGGCGGCTAGTTGATCCGCTTCGTTTTCCCGCCCCACTCCTTGTCGCGCAGCACGAACTTCTGGATCTTCCCCGTGGACGTCTTGGGAAGGTCGCCGAACTCCACCGCCGCGGGCGCCTTGAAGTGGGCGATGTGCTGCTTGCAGAACTCGATGATCTCGCCCTCGGTGGCGGCGGCGCCGATCTTGAGCGTCACGAAGGCCTTGGGCCGCTCGCCCCACTTTTCATCAGGGATTGCTACCACCGCACACTCCAGCACCGCGGGGTGCCGCGCCACCGTCTGCTCCACCTCGATCGTCGAGATGTTCTCGCCGCCCGAGATGATGATGTCCTTCTTGCGGTCGCGCAGCTCGATGTAGCCGTCGGGGTGCCACACCCCGATGTCGCCGGAGTGGAACCAGCCCCCGCGGAAGGACTCCGCCGTCGCCTCCGGGTTGTCGAAGTAGCCCTTGGCCACGTTGTTGCCGACCATGATGACCTCGCCCAGGGTCTCGCCGTCGCGCGGCACGTCTCGCATATTCTCGTCCACCACGCGCACGAGGTCGAAGATCGCGTAGCCCTGCCCCTGGCGCGCCGCGCGCTGGGCCTGCTCTTCCTTGGGGAGGGCGTCCCATTCCGGATGCCACTCGCACACGGTGTGCGGGCCGTAGGTCTCGGTGAGGCCGTAGACGTGGACGGGGCGGAAGTTCAGGTCCTTGAGCTTGCCCAGCAGGGTGGGCGAGGGCGGCGCGCCCGCCACCGTCGCCGTGACCGGCTTGGCGAGGCGATGGGCCGCGGGGTGGTTGACGATGCCGATCTGCACGGTGGGCGCGCCGTTGTAGTGCGTCACGCTCTCGCCCTCGATCAGCTCCCACACGCGACCGGGCTCGACCTTCCGCAGACAGATGTGCGTGCCGCCCACCGTGGTCACGCCCCAGGTGAAGCACCAGCCGTTGCAGTGGAACATGGGGAGCGTCCAGAGATAGCGGGTGTCGAAGCCCATGCCCGCCTCGAGCACCTCGCCGACGGCGTTCACCCACGCGCCCCGATGGCTGTACATGACGCCTTTCGGCCGCCCGGTGGTGCCGGACGTGTAGTTGATGGCGATGGTCTCTTCCTCGTCCTCGAGCCAGCTCTCCACCGGCGCCGGCGACCCCGTGGCGAGGAAGTCTTCGTAGGGATCGCCGGCGGCGCCCGTATCGTCCACGCGGATGATGCGCAGGCCGGACAGGTCGAGCGGTTTCACCCCCGCCTCGAACTCGGCGTCCACGAAGAGGAACGTGGAGCCGGAATGCTTGAGGATGTAGCCGATCTCGTCGGTGGAGAGGCGGATGTTGATGGCGACGAGGATGCCGCCGGCGGCGGGCACGCCGTAGTGCGCCTCGAGCATGGCGGGGATGTTCGGGCAGAGGAAGGCCACGCGATCGTGCTTGCCCATGCCGGCGGCGCGCAGCGCGGAGGCGAACCGGTTCACGCGCTCGGCGAGCCGGGCATACGTGTAGCGCCGAGCGCCGTGGATCACCGCGACCTTGTCGGGGAACACGTACGCGCTGCGCTCGAGAAAGCTCACCGGGGTGAGCTCGGTGCGGTAGACGTTCTTGTGCTTCATCGCGAAGCCTCCGGGCATTCTATCATCGGCGTGCTACCGTCCCAGGGTGACCTTCACCCTCGCCGCCGGCGCCGCCATCGTCGCCACCGCGAGCTTCGTGCAGGGGCTGGCCGGCTTCGGTATCGGGCTCGTGGCCCTCGCGTTCCTGCCGTTCGTCATGTCCCCGCTCGACGCCATCGTGCTGACGACGCTCTATGCCACGGTGTTCTGCGCGGTGATTTTCGTGCCCCTCCGGCGTGATTTCCTGCCGTCCGGGGTGCACGCCCTCCTCGTCGGCAGCGTGCTCGGCACTCCCCTAGGAGTGTGGGTGCTCGCCAGCGTGTCCGCGACCGTCCTCGCGCGTCTCATCGGTGGCGTCCTCGTCCTCATCGTAGCGCTCGAATGGAGCGGGCTGAGCCCGCGGCGGCTCCCCGGGCACGCGTGGGGGCTCGCCACCGGCGTGCTGGCCGGGGTGGTCGGCGCCGCGGTGGGGACTCCCGGCCCGCCGGCCATCGTCTACATGGCCGCGCAGGGCTGGAGCCCGCGCACGATCAAGGCCAATCTCCAGGCCTTTCTCGTCGTGAACCAGCTGGTGATCCTGGTCGGCTACTGGTGGGCCGGCTTGCTCACGCGCGAGGTCTGGCGTCTCGCGGGGCTGCTCGCGGTGCCCGCCGCCCTCGGCCTCCTCGGCGGGATGCGGCTCTTCGACCGAGTGGACGCGGCACGGTTCCGGAAGGTCGTGTTCGCGATCCTGCTGGCGTCGGGTGTGGCGCTGCAGCTGCGGGGCTAGCGGCGGGTTTTCAGCTGGGCGACGTCGCGCCGAAGGTCGGCGATCTCCCGATGGACATCGGCGAACTCCCGCCGGACATCGGCGAATTCCCGCCGGACATCGGCGAAGGCGGCCTGCTGGACGACCTCGGCGGATGCGAAGCGCGCGTCCATCTCCGCGTTGAGACGGCCGATGGATTCGTTGTTGAGTACGACGCCTTCCGCCGCGACGCGGACATCCGCGCGCACGTCTTCGACGAGTACGCCGACGTGCCGCTTCAGCTCCGAAAAGCGATCGTCCAGGTAGGTCTTCGTCTCCGCGTCCACGCCGCCAATCTAGGCCGCGTTCGGGCGCGGCGCAAGCGTATCTGTCCCTGGACATCCCGGCCCGGATTGCATAGCGTAGCGGGCCATGGAGCGGCGGTTCGTGGACAAGGTGGTGGTCGTCACCGGCGCCGCGGGCGGGATCGGCCGGGCCGCGGCGGCGCGCCTCGCCGCGGAGGGCGCCCGCCTGCTCCTCGTGGACGTGAACGCGGGCGGGCTCGCCGAGACCCTCGCCGCCGTCGAGCGGGCGGGCGGGCAGGGGCTGGTGGTCGAGGCGGACGTGACGCGCATCGCCGAAGTGCAGCGCTACGTCGCCGCGGCGGTGGAGCGCTGGGGCGGGATCGACGGCTTCTTCAACAATGCCGGCATCCTCGGCGTGGTGAGCCCGCTCGTGGACTACCCGGAGGCGACCTTCGACCGGGTCCTCGCCGTCAACGTCAAGAGCGTGTGGCTCGGGCTCAAGGTGGTCGCGCCGGCCATGATCGCCCGGGGGGGCGGCGCCATCGTCAACACGTCCTCCATCGCCGGGCTGCGCGGGTCGCCCAACCTGGTCGCCTACACCGCGAGCAAGCACGCGGTGATCGGTCTCACGCGCACGGCCGCCATCGAGCTCGTGCGGCACGGGGTGCGGGTCAACGCGGTGTGCCCGGCGCCCATCGAGACGGCCATGGTCGACGCGCTCGAGGGCGGCATCAATCCCCGTGACCCACGCGCCACGCGTGATCGGCTCGCCGCCACCATCCCCATGCGGCGATACGGCAAGCCCGAGGAGGTGGCCTCGCTCGTGGCCTATCTCATGAGCCCGGAGGCGTCCTACATCAACGGCGGGGTGTACACGGTGGACGGCGGAGCGATGGCCTAGCCATGCGACGGGCCGCCGTGGCGCTTCTGATCGCTCTCGTCGCCGTCGTCCCGCCGCGAGCGGCCGAGGCCAGTGAGGCGCTGTGGACGCTGCTCAAGGGGGGCGCCCAGGTGGTCCTCATCCGCCACGCCATCACGACGCCGGGCGTCGGGGATCCGCCGGGCTTCAAGCTCGACGATTGCGCCACGCAGCGGAATCTCACCGACACGGGGCGCGCGGACGCGCGGCGCCTCGGGGAGGCGTTCCGCACCCGGGCCGTGCCCGTCGGACAGGTGCTGTCGAGCCCGTGGTGCCGATGCCTCGAGACCGCCCGGCTAGCGTTCGGGAAAGCGGAGAGCTCCACGCCGCTGTCGAATCTGTACGGGCGTCCCGATGCCTCGGTGCCGCAGGTGCGCGAGATGGAGGCGCTGATCGGCGCCTGGCGCCCCGAGGGCGCGGGAGGGAATCTGGTGCTCGTCTCCCACGGCTCGACCATCCTCGCCCTGACCGGCGTGAGCCTCGCCCCCGCCGAGATGGTCGTGGTGACGCCCCGCCCCAACGAGAAGCTCACCGTGGCGGGGCGCCTCTCCGCGCGCTAGCGTCGAGGACAGCGCGTGGCGCCGGCCGGGGCGGCCGCCGCCCTCACCGCGGAAGCCGCGGCGCCTCCGCGCAGGTGCGCTCGACTTCCTCCACCGTCTTCGGCGTCCCCGCCGTGAGCACCTCGTGGCCGCCCGCGGTGATGAGGATGTCGTCCTCGATGCGCACGCCGATGCCGCGATACTCGGGGGGGATCGGGTGCACGACCTTCTCCGCGCGCGCCTTTTCCTCGTCCTCGATCTTCTTGGCGGCGGCGACGCCGAGCCGGAAGCGGCGCTCCCACATCTCCTCCTCGCTGAACTCGCGAAGGTGGAGCGTGACCGACTCGCGCTCGGGATCCACGTAGAGGCCCGGCTCCACCGTCAGGACCATGCCCGGCTCGAGCGCGCGCGACTGGCGGCGCACCCGATAGTCGCCCACGTCGTGCACGTCCATCCCCAGCCAGTGCCCGGTGCCGTGCATGTAGAACTCGCGGTAGTGGTGCATGGCGAGGGATTCGTCGACGCCGCGCGGGAGGAGGCCGAGTGAGACCAGCCCTTCGGTGAGGACGCGGCGGGCGGCCTCGTGAATGGTCTCGTAGCGCTGGCCGGGCCGGGCCGCCGCGATGGCAGCCATTTGCGCGTCGAGCACGATCTGATACACGCGCCGTTGCGGCGGGGTGAAGCGGCCGTTCACCGGGAACGTCCGCGTGATGTCGGACGCGTGGTAGCCCCACTCACACCCGGCGTCGATGAGAAGGAGATCGCCGTCCTCCATCCGCCGCCGGTTCTCGTTGTAGTGGAGGACGCAGGCGTTGGGGCCGGAGGCCACGATGGAGGGATACGCGTTGCGCGAGGACCCACCCTGCCGGAAGACGAACTCGATGGCCGCCTGCACCTCGTACTCGTACTGGCCGGGCCGGGCGAAGCGCATCGCCTCGATGTGGGCGTCGCGGCTGATCTCGCACGCGCGGCGCTGGCGGGCGAGCTCCTCGGGCAGGCGGCGCAGCCGCATCTCGTGCAGGATCGGCTCTGGGTCGTCGATGCGCGCGGCGGTGGGGAAGCCACCTCGGACGCGGACGTTCCGCATCTCCGCCAGCAGTCGCGTGACGCGCGCGTCGTGATGCGGGTGACCAAGGCGATAGACGAGCCCCGGCCGATCGATCGCGTACTCGCGCAGGCGGGCATCCAGCTCGTCGATGGTGTACGCGGCATCCGCCCCGTAGGTGGCGATGGCCCCTTCGACCCCCGCGCGGCGGCCCGTCCAGATCTCCATCTCGCGATCACGGGGCCGCACGAAGAGGACGAAGCGCTCCTTCGCGTGCGACGGGTTGAACACCGCGACGGCGTCCGGCTCGTCGAATCCGGTGAGGAAGTAGAAGTCCGAGTCCTGGCGGAACTCGTAGTCCGTATCGGCGTTGCGGGCCGCTTCGCGATTGCCGGGGATAATGGCGAGGGCGTCGCCCACCGCCTCGGCGAATCGGCGCCGCCGCTCGAGGAAGGGCGCGAGGTCGAAGGCCATGCGCGTAGCGTACCATGTTGACAGTTCCGCGCGATTGCGGAACAATCCCGTCCGCCTCGACAGGACGCCCCGAAAGGACGACCAATGCGCACGACCACTCGTCTCCGCCAGCTTCTGGCCGCGCCCGGGCTCATCGTGGCCCCCGGAGCCTACGATGGCTTCTCTGCCCGCCTCATCGAGGCGGCGGGCTTCTCGGTGGTGTACATGACGGGCGCGGGCACCGCCGCCTCGCACCTGGGTCAGCCGGACCTCGGCCTGGCCACCCTCACCGAGATGGCGAATCACGCCTCGCATCTGGCCAGCGCGGTGTCGCTGCCGGTGATCGCCGACGCCGACACCGGCTACGGCAACGCGCTGAACGCGGTGCGCACGGTGCGCGAGTACGAAAAGGCGGGCGTGGCCGGGCTGCACATGGAGGATCAGGTCGCGCCCAAGAAGTGCGGGCACATCGCCGGCAAGCAAGTGGTGCCCACCAAGGAATTCGCGGAGAAGATTCGCGCCGCCTCCGAGCACCGCACCGACCCCGACTTCCTGATCATCGCGCGCACGGACGCCCGCGCCGTCACGAGCCTCGACGACGCTATCGATCGCGGCAATCGTTACGCGGAGGCGGGCGCGGACGTGATCTTCGTGGAGGCGCCCCAGACGCTCGACGAGATCCACCGGGTGGCGCGCGAGGTGAAGGCCCCGCTCCTCGCCAACATGGTGCAGGGGGGAAAGACGCCGCGCGTCCCCACCGACGAGCTGGAGCGGCTCGGGTTCCGGATCGCCATCTTCCCGGCGGTCTGCATGGCCGCCGCCGTGCCCGCCATGGAGCGGGCCCTTGGCCTCCTCAAGGAGCGCGGCACCGACTGGCACGAGGGCCCTGTCCTCGCCCCCATGGATATCTTCAGAAAAGTGGGCTTCGACTGGTGGCACGCGGTGGAGGAGAAGTACACGGGGGCATGACGCGCATGACCGGTCCCCGGACGATGTTCGAGAAGATCTGGGGCCGGCACGTCGTCACCGACGGCGCCGGCGACATGAGCCTGCTCTACATCGACCGCCTGCTCATGCACGACGGCGCCGTGCACACCTTCGGGCGCCTGCGCGCGAGCGGCCGCGCGGTGCGGCGCCCGGACGCCATCGCTGCCACCGCCGACCACTACGTGCCCACCGCGGGCGGTCGCGCCGCCGTCGCCGATCCGGCCATCCGCGCCATGGTGGACGAGATGGCGCGGCACACCGCCGAGCTCGGTATTCCCTATTTCGGCCCCGGCGACCCGCGTCAGGGGATCGTCCACGTGATGGGCCCCGAGCAGGGCTTCACCGTGCCGGGCATCACCCTGGTGTGCGGCGACTCCCACACCGCCACCCACGGCGCCTTCGGTTGCCTCGCCTTCGGCATCGGCTCCTCGGAGCTCGAGCACGTGCTCGCCACGTCGTGCCTCTGGCAGCGGAAGCCGCGCGCCATGCGGATCCGGGTGGACGGCGCCCGTCCGCCCGGGGTCGCCGCCAAGGACGTGATCCTCGCCGTCATCGCCCGGATCAGCGCCGCCGGCGGCACCGGCCACGTGATCGAGTACGCGGGCTCGACCATCGCCGCGATGTCCATGGACGAGCGCATGACGGTGTGCAACATGTCGATCGAGGCGGGCGCCCGCGCGGGCATGGTGGCCCCCGACGCCACCACCTACGCCTTCCTCGCCGGCCGGCCTTTCGCGCCGACGGGCGCCCGGTGGCACGAGGCCGTCGCATCCTGGCAGACGCTGCCGTCCGACACCGGCGCGGCGTTCGACACCGAGGTTGCCCTTGACGCGACCACCCTTGCGCCCACCGTGACCTGGGGCACGAGCCCGCAGGAGGCCCTGCCCATCACCGGGCGGGTGCCCGATCCTGCCGAGACCGCCGACCCCGCGCGGCGCGCCGCCATCGAGCGCATGCTCGCTTACATGGGACTGGCCGCTAACACCCCGCTCACCGCCATTCGCGTCGATCGCGTCTTCATCGGCTCGTGCACGAACAGTCGCCTCGAAGACTTGCGAGCCGCCGCCCAGGTTGTCCGCGGTCGCCGAACGGTCGTGCCCGCGTGGGCGGTGCCGGGCTCGGGGCTCATCAAGCAGGCGGCGGAGGCGGAGGGGCTCGATCGCGTGTTCCGCGAGGCGGGGTTCGAGTGGCGCGAGCCCGGCTGCTCGATGTGCATCGGCATGAACGGCGACACCGGGCGCCCCGGCGAGCGGGTGGCGTCCACCTCGAACCGCAACTTCGAAGGCCGACAGGGCAAGGGCGTGCGCACCCACCTGATGAGCCCGGCGATGGCGGCGGCCGCCGCCGTCACCGGCCGACTCACCGACGTGCGGACGCTCGGCATCACGGGAGCCTGAGGGTGGAGCCTTTCATCGCGCTCACCGCGCCGGCGGTGCCGTTCGATGCCGTGAACATCGACACCGACCGCATCATCCCTGCGCGATTCCTGCACCGGCCCCGGGGACCGGAGTACGCGGGCCTCCTCTTCCACGACGTACGCTTTGACGAGGACGGCCGCGAGCGGGCGGACTTCATCCTCAATCAGCCCGCGTTCCGCGCCGCGCGCATCCTCGTCGCCGGCGACAACTTCGGCTGCGGCTCCTCGCGGGAGCACGCGGTGTGGGCACTCGCCGCCTACGGGATCCGCGCGGTCATCGCGCCGTCCTTCGGGGACATCTTCTTCAACAATTGCTTCAAGGTGGGCGTGCTGCCGGTGGTGGTGACGCCGGAAGCCGCCGGCGCCCTGCGCGGACGACTCCACGCGATGCCGGGCGCGGAGGTCACCGTGGACCTCGCCGCCCAGGTCATCGTCGGCCCCGACGGGACCCGCCTCCCGTTCGCGGTGGACCCCTTCCGCCGCGACGGCCTGCTGCGCGGCCAGGACGAGATCGCGCTCACCCTCGAGCACGCGCCCGCCATCGCGGAGTTCGAGCGGCGCCGCGCCGCCGAAGCGCCATGGCTCTAACGCCGCTCTCTGCCTTCCTTCCATTCAACCGCGACGCGCTCCGCGGCGCCTTCGAGCCCGCCAAGGGCGGTACAACTCCGCCACCGTGCGAAGGTCACTGGCTGCTCGTCCAGGATCAGACCCTGCTCGTGGCGCCCGACGGGGAGGGCTTCCGCCTGCCCCACGGCCGGCCGCCCGCCGAGCTCGCGGCGGCGATGGGCGAGCCGCTGTGGCTCGGCACGTGGCATGGCGTGCCGTGCTGGGTGGCGGCGGTGCCGAAGGAGGCGTCGGTGCCCGCCGGCCTCCGCGGCGAGACCATGATCCCCATGCGCGGGGCGCGCCTGCCCGACGAGCTGCTCTCGCTGGGCGGCATGGCCATGCAGGGTCTCTGGTGGGAGAGCACGAGCGGGCACTGCCCGCGCTGCGGCGAAGTCACCACGCGCATCGCAGGCGAATGGGGCAAGCGGTGCGGCGGCTGCGCGTACGAGCACTACCCGCATCTCCATCCCGCCGTCATCGTGCTCGTGCGCGACGTCGGCCGCGTGCTCCTCGCGCGCAAGCCGGAGTGGTCGCCCGGGCGCTATGCCCTCGTGGCCGGCTTCGTGGACAACGGCGAGTCACTCGAGGGCGCGGTGGCGCGCGAGGTGAAGGAAGAAGTCGGGGTGGACGTGACCGACATTCAGTACGTGGGGAGCCAGAACTGGCCGTTCCCCAGCCAGCTCATGGTGGGCTTCGTCGCCCGTTACGCGGGCGGCGAGCTCGCGGTGGACCGGGGCGAGCTGGAAGACGCGCGCTGGTTTCCCGCCGACGCGCTTCCCGATCGTCCCTCGCGCCACAGCATCGCGCGCTTCATCCTGGACAATCACGCAGCGCTCTAGCACCCACCGGAAAAGGAGAGGCCGAGATGTCCATCAACCGTCTGAGCGTGGGCCCGCGAATCGCCGGCGCCGTCGTGCATGGCAACACCGTGTATCTCGCCGGCCAAGTCGCGGCCGACGCGTCCGTCGGCGTGAAGGGCCAGACCGAGCAGATCCTCAAGAAGTTCGACGAGCTCCTCGCGGCGGCCGGATCGAGCAAGGCGAAACTGCTCTCCGCCACGGTGTGGCTCGCGAACATGGGATCGTACGACGAGATGAACGCGGCGTGGGACGCGTGGGTACACGCCGACGGAAAGCCCGCGCGCGCCACCGTCGAGGCGCGCCTTGCGAACCCAAAATTCCTCGTGGAGATTGCGGGCATCGCCGCGCGCTGACACAGCGGCCTCGCAACAGTGTAAGAGTTACGTCGTCCAGTGTGTAAGAAATTCTTTCCCCGCCGGCGGCGCCCATGGGCGCCGCCGTTTGTCTTTCATATTCCCCCTCGTATAAATTTCCTTAGAGCACCTATGATTCAGGGCTCGTATCTGGCACGGAGTCTGCTGCCGGTCGGACCATATGAGGACTTTGCTCGCCATTCGCCGCCGCCGTGCGCCCCGCTCCGCGATCCGTCCCATTTCCGTTCCCACGCCGAGTCCCGCCCGTTCCGCCGCACCCGACGCCGCGTTGCATGCCATGCAGCGGCTGCGGTACGAAGTCTATTGCCTCGAGCAGCGGTTCGTGGACGCGGCCCGCTGCACCGACGGCCGCGAGAGCGACGAGTACGACGTGCACGCCATCCACTTCGCGGCGGCCAACGAGCGCGGCGAGGTGGTAGCGACGCTTCGTCTCGTGCTGGACTCGCCGATGGGCTTCCCGCTGGAGCGGCACGCGAGTGCGCTCCTCGCCGGCCGGCCGAGCTCGGAACGGCCGCGTACCGGAGAGGTCTCCCGCCTCATCATCGCGCCGCGGTACCGCACCGCCACCATCCGGCAGCCGCTGATCCTCTTCGGCCTCTTCCGTCATCTCTACGAGGAGGCGTGGCGGCTGGGCCTCGACTATCTGGTGGCCGCGATGGAGGGCGGGCTGGCCCGGCTCCTGCGCCGCCTGGGCTTTCCGTTCGCGGCGCTGGGCGAGAAGATCAGCTACTTCGGCGAGGTCACCCCGTACGGCGCGCCGCTCGCCGCGATGCGGCCGGGATACCGGCGGATCCTCACCTATCAGCGGAGCTGCGTCGGCGGCAGGCGCCCGCCCTTCCGCTATTTCCGCGTGAGCGCTGCCCATCTCGCGACGGAGCGGATGGGCGAGCAGGTCCGCCGCGACTGCGCCTAGTCGCGACGGAAGACGATCTCGCCGCCCACCATCGTCAGCGTGGGCTTGATGTCCTTGATGGCGGCTTCGGGGCAGGTGAAGACGTCGTCGGAGAGCGCCACGAGGTCGGCGCGCTTGCCGACCTCCAGGGTGCCCAGCTCGCGTTCCTGATGCGCGGCCTCCGCGTTCCACGCGGTGAACGAGCGGACGGCCTCCGTGCGCGTCATCCGCTGCTCCGGCTGCCAGCCGCGATCCTCGCCTGAGCGCGGCCGCCGGGCGACCGCCGCGTAGATCCCGTGAAAGGGGTTGGGATCTTCCACGGGAAAATCCGAGCCTCCCGCGATGCGGACGCCGGTGGCGAGCAGCGAGCGCCACGCGTAGGCGCCGCGTAAGCGCTCGGGCCCCAGCCGCGCCTCCGCCCACGGCATGTCGGAGGTGCAGTGCGTGGCCTGCATACTCGGCGTCACCCCCAGCCGCGCGAAGCGGCCGATGTCGGCCTCGGTGAGGATCTGGGCGTGCTCGACGCGGAGCCGAAGCGCGCGCGCCGCCGCCTGCTCGCCGAGCACACGCTCGAAGGTGTCCAGGACGAGCGTGTTGGCCCGGTCGCCGATGGCGTGCACGCACACCTGGAAGCCGCGGGCCGCCGCCTCCGCGGTCTGCCGGTAGAGCTCGTCGGGCGGGATGAGGACGAGGCCGGTGTTCTCGGGATCGTCGCAGTAGGGATGGTGCAGGGCCGCCCCGCGCGAGCCGAGCGCGCCGTCGGACATCAGCTTGAAGGCGCGCACCTCCACCCGCCCGTCGCCCATCCGCTCGGGCCCGGCGGCGCGGTAGTGCTCCCACGCGTCCGCGTCCCGCCCCGCCACCGCCACGTAGTTCCGGAAGGGGAACCGCCCGCGCTCGACCAGCCGCCGGTAGGAGGCGAGCGCGCGCAGGTCGGCCCCCATCTCGTGGATGCCGGTGAGCCCCCGGGCCAGGCACTCGCCGATGGCCTCGCTCACCGCCGCGTCGAAGCGGGCCTCGTCGGGCGGAGGCTGCACGCGCTGGACGAGGCGCTGGGCGGTATCCACGAGGAGGCCGGTGGGCTCGCCGCGCGCGTCCCGGACGACGATGCCCCCGGACGGGTCCGGCGTGTGGCGATCGATCTCGGCGGCGCGCAGGGCGGCCGAGTTGACCCAGGTCGCGTGCCCGTCGATGCGCGTGAGGGCCACCGGATGATCCGGCGCGGCCCGGTCGAGCGAGGCGCGCGTGGGGAACGCCATTCCCGGCCAGTGATTCTGGTCCCAGCCGCGCCCGGCGATCCATTGCCCGCGCGGTGTGCGCGCGGCGGTCTCGCCCACGCACCGCGCCACCGCGTCCTCGGAGGAGAGGCCGCCGGCGTCGAGGGTGAAGCGCCCGCGCGCCAGGTGCATGAGATGGCCGTGTCCGTCCACGAGACCCGGCAACACGGTGCGGCCGCCGAGATCGAGCACCGCTTCGCCGACGCCCGGATTGATCTCGGCGCGCCGCCCGCAGAAGGCGATGCGGCCGTCCCGCACCACGAGTGAGTCCGCATCTGTCCCGCGCGCGTCGAGGGTGTGGATCCGCGCATTGGTGAGGAGCATGGGGCGATCATGGAGCGCCGTCCGCGACAAGGCAAGCGCGGGCCGCGGTGGTCCGAGGTAGTATGCGGGGTGCCCGACGTGACGACCGCGCCACCCCCCTCGAGGGTGTCCGATTCCGCCGTGTCCGGCGACGATCCGGCCCGGCCCTTCCTGCGCCATAACCTGATCGCGCTGGGGCTCGACTTCGGCCTGTTCATGGTGGGCCTCTCGTTCGCGGGGCAGACGACCATCCTCCCGGCGTTCGCCGCCCACCTGGGCGCACCCAACGTGGTGATCGGCGCGATCCCCGCGATCATGACGATCGGCTGGTACCTGCCGCCGCTCTTCGTCGCGGGCTACACGGAATCGCTCTCGCGCAAGCTGCCGTTCATCCTGCGCTACACGGTGTGGGAGCGGGCCCCCTACCTCGTGCTCGCCGCCGCCGCGTTCACCCTCGCGGAAGGGGCGCCGCGCCTCGCGCTCGCCGTCGTCCTCGCGATGCTGCTCCTGATCGCGGGCGCGGGGGGCGTCCTCATGCCCGCCTGGATGGACGTGGTCGGGCGAGCGATCCCCACCCGGCTGCGGGGGCGCTTCTTCGCCGTCGCTGGCATAGGCGCCAGCGTGGCCGGGCTCGGCGCGGGGCTGATCACCGCGTGGCTCCTGTCCGCGGTGCCGGCGCCGCGGAGCTTCGCGATCTGCTTTCTCCTCGCTGCGCTGCTCCTCGCCCTGTCCTACGTGGCCCTCGCCTGCGTCCGCGAGCCCGCCGGGCCGGCGGGGGTGCCTCGGAGCCCACTCCGCCATCAGCTCCGACGCGTGCCCGCCCTCGTCCGCGGAGACCGGAACCTCGCCTGGTACCTCGTCGCGCGTGTCGTTGCCTCGGTGGGCACGGCGGCCACCGGCTTCTATACCGTGTACGCCCTCGGCGCCCTGGGGGCGCCGGCGTGGCAGGCGGGCGTCTTCACCACGTCCCTTGTGGTGGGCAAGCTCGCCGGCGACGCCGTGCTCGGCTGGGTGGCGGATCATGCCGGCCACCGGGCCGTCCTCATCGCGGGGGTGGCGGCGACGCTGGCCGCCAATGTGGTCGCTCTCACCGCGGGGTCGCCGGACGCCCTGCTGGTCTCCTTCGCGCTCGTGGGCGTGCAGTTCGCGGCCCAGAACGTGTCGGGCCTCAACGTGCTGCTCGAGTTCGCGCCGTCGGTGGCGGAGCGGCCCACCTACCTCGGCCTGGGTCTCACCGCGATGGCGCCGGTGGCGTTCGCAGCGCCGCTGCTCGCCGGCCTCGCCGCCGACGCATGGGGCTTCCGGACGGTGTTCGCGATCACCGGCGTGTTCGGCCTCGCCGCCCTGCTGCTGCTGATCGGGCGCGTGCGCGACCCTCGCCATGCGCTGGCAAAGTCGCCCGCACGAGAGTACACGTAGGAGTGAGATGAGCGACGTCGACCGCCGATCACGCCGCGCTTTCCTCGTGGGAGGACTCGCCGGCGGACTCTGCCTCCTCGGGCCGTCGGGCCGCGCGGGGGCCCAGACCGCTCTCGAGCGCGAGCACGCGCCCCGCCTCGAGATGCCAATTCTCGCGGAGGACTCCGCGGCGGTTCCCGTGCAGGTCTCGGTAGAGCATCCCATGGATCCGGATCACTACATCCGCTCCATCGAGGTCACGCTCGACAAGGACCCCGTACCGTGGAAGGGCAAGTTCAACTTCACCCCCGGCAACGGCCGCGCCTGGGTCGCGTTCACGATGCGCTCGGGCGCGGGCGGGATGGTGCGGGCGGTGGCGGACTGTTCGAAGCACGGGCGCTTCACGGGGACGCGCGAGGTCCGGGTCGCCGAGGGCGGCTGCGCCACAGGCGGCGCGCCGGTGGACCGGGTGCGCATCGGCAACCCGCAGCTCAGGCTGCCCGCCTCCGCGCGCGCGGGTCAGGTCGTCGAGGTCCGGACTAAGGTGGACCACGACTCGAACACCGGCCTGACCCTCAAGGGCGGCAAGATGGTGCGGGAGCAACCGGAGTTCTACGTGAAGGACCTGCTCGTTTACATGGACGGCGAGAAGATCAGCGAGTTCCAGATGGGTTCGGCGATCAGCGCCAACCCCCTCATCCGCTTCCCCGTCAAACTTGCGAAGAGCGGCACGGTACGTGTCGTCTTCGTGAACAGCGAAGGCCAGCGGTGGGAGGCCTCTCAGGCGGTACGCGTCTAGCCGGGAGCGGGAGCGCAGCCGGGGGGCGGGGCGCTCGCGGCGAATGCTGTACTGAGCAAGCGAGCGCCCCGCCCCCCGGCTGCGCTCCCGCTCCCGCCTCGCGCCTACCGGACGGCGATAGCCCCCACGCCCGCCAAGCGCTGTATCTCCTCTGGGGCGAGACCGAGCTCGCCCAACACTTCCGCCGTGTGCTCGCCGAGGAGCGGGGCGGGGCGGGTGAGGCGCGCGGGCGTGGCCGAGGCGCGCACGGGAAAGTTCACCATCCGCACCGTGCCGTAGCCGGGCTGCGCCATCTCCGCGATCACGCCCAGGTGCCGGGCCTGCGGGTCCTCGAAGACCTCGTCGAACTCGTAGATCGGGCCCGCCGCGATCTGAGCTTTCTCGAAGCGGGCGACCCATTCCGCGGTCGAGTCGGTGGCGAGCACGGCCTCGACCCGCGCCTTCATCTCGGCGTGATGGGCGAGGCGCTCGGTGTTCGTGGCGAAGCGCGGGTCGGTGCGGAGCACGGGGTCGCCCAGCACGCCGCAGAAGCGCTCCCACTGGTCGGGGTTCAGGAGGACGACGTTCATGTAGCCGTCGCCCGTCCGGTAGGCCTCGGCGGGGGTGAGATTCGGGTTGCGGTTTCCCTCGCGCCCCGGGCGCTTGCCGGTGTCGAAGTAGAGCGCGACGGGATCCGGCAGCATGCCGATGGTCGAGGCGAGGAGGTTCACGTCGAGGTGCTGGCCGCGGCCGGTGCGCCCGCGGTACACGAGGGCGGCCTGAACCATGCCGAAAGTCAGATAGGACGCGGCGAGGTCGGAGATCGACCCGCCGGAGCGCGTGGGCGGATCTCCCGGCTGGCCGGTGAGGGCCATGATGCCGCTCATCCCCTGGGCGATGAGGTTATAGCCGGGGCGCCGCGCGAGGGGACCGTCCTGGCCGAATCCGGTCACGGACGCGTAGACGATGCCGGGATTCACCGCGCTCACCGCCGCGTAGCCGAGGCCCTGCCGCTCCGCCACCCCGGGGAGGAAGTTCTCGATGAGGACGTCGGCGCGCCGGGCTAGCTCGAACGCCACGCCGCGCCCGTCCGGGTGGCCCAGATCCACCGCGATCCCGCGCTTGTTCCGGTTCACCGCCGCGAACGCCGCGCTCATGCCCCCGTCGCCCCGAATCGCGCGAAAGTCGTCGCCGCGCCCCGGGCGCTCGAGCTTGATCACGTCGGCGCCCAGATCGCCCATGAGCATCGCCGCGTAGGGGCCGGCAATCACGCGGGAGCAGTCGAGGACGCGAAGGCCCTCGAGCATGGCGGGGCGGTCGGTCATGGCGGTGCTCCCGTGGTAGCAGCCGGGGCCCGGGGAAGTCAAGCCCGGGGACTAAGCGCCGGGGACCCGTACCACCGATTGTTGTGTCGCCTCGGATGCTCCGGCGCGCCCCTCGGGACGCAAAACTTTCGCCTTCGCCGTCGGACGCTGTTGACATTCTTGGACGTGTGTCACCGCGAAGTGTCAGTTCCTGTATGTGACCACCTGCTGACTGTCGATTTCGCTCCATCATTCCGCAGACTTGTCTGGGCCTTCCCGTGGCATGGATGTTGCGATTCGGACCGGGGCGGCGGCCGCCTGACACAGGCTCCGTCCATTCGATCACGAGAGCGAACGAGGTTCATGGACTACGACGTCGATCGGGAAGTCGCGTTCGTCGGACAGCGGGTTAAGCAGAAGATCTGCATGGCCCTGACGGTCACCGCCGTCATTCCCCTGCTCATCCTGACCTACGCGATCTACGCCCACGTCCTGCCGCTGCTCGACCCGGCCACCGCGGCGCGCGACCTCATCTGGTTCGAGGCGCTCGTCATCTTCACGGGGCTGCTCATGGCGGCGGGGGGGTTCGTGGTGTGGGATCTCGCGGCGGCGGTGTCCCGCACCGCCGAGATGGTCACGGAGGCGCGGCGGGCGGAGGGCTTCGCGGCGTTCCGCCACGACGAGGTCGGCACCCTGATGAACTCGTTCTCGCGGATGCTAGCGACGATCGAGGACCAGGCGACCGAGATCAACCAGTTCGCCCAGCGTCTCGAGGGCGCCTACAAGGAGCTCGAGTTCACGAACTCGCGGCTGAAGGAGTTCTCGTTCAAGGACGACGTGACCGGGCTCTACAACCGGCGCTTCTTCTCCATTCGACTGGAGGAAGAGGTTTCTCGGTTCCGCCGGTTCAACCATCCCGTCTCCATCGTGCTGCTGGACCTCGACGGCTTCAAGGCCATCAACGACGAGCTCGGCCATGGGGCAGGCGACGACACCCTCCGTGTCATGGCCGACATTCTGCTGAAGTACTCGCGCGGTATCAACGTCATCTCGCGCTGGGGCGGCGACGAGTTCGCGGTGCTGCTGGTGGAGACCACGAAGACGGGGGCGCGTCTCTACGCCGAGCGCATCCGTCAGGTCCTCTCCGAGTACCCCTTCGCACACGGGCGCCGCATCACCGCCAGCTTCGGCATCGTCGCGCTGCCCGAGGACGTGGCGCCCACCGCGGACAGCCTGCTCCAGGCCGGCGACGAGGCGCTCTATTCGGCCAAGCGGGCCGGCAAGAACCGCGTCTGCATGTACGAGGACATCACGACGGCGGGGCGGGTGGAATCGGACGTGGAGCGCGTGTGAGTCAGCCCACGCCGGGCCATGCCGGCGTCCTGATCGTCGACGACGACCGTCACATTCGCGATATCCTCCGCGAGCTCTTCCTGTCCAGCGGCTACCAGGCCCAGGTCGCCGCGGACGGGCACGAGGCCCTCGAGCGCTTCGACGCCGAGCGCCCCCCGCTCACCGTCACCGACGTCCACATGCCGGTCATGGACGGCGTGGAGCTCCTCAAGAAGGCCCGGGCGATCGATCCCGACGCGGCGTTCCTCGTCCTCACCGGCGTGGCCAACGTGCAGACCGCGGTGGAGAGCCTCAAGTTCGGCGCCTACGACTTCATCATGAAGCCGGTGCACATGGACGAGCTGCTCATCGCCGCCGAGCGCGCCCTGGAGCACCGGGGCCTCCTCATCGAGCGGCGCGAGCACCAGGCCGTGCTGGAGCGCCGCGTGGACGAGGCCACCCGCGAGCTCGGCTCGACCCTGCGCGAGCTCGAGAGCACGTACCGGACGACGCTGGAGGCGCTCGGCTCCGCGATCGACACCCGCGACCTGGGCACGCATGCGCACTCCCGCCGGGTCCGGGGCTACTCGCTCGCCATCGCGCGCGCGTACGGGATCCCCGAGATCGATCTGCGCGACCTCGAGCACGGGGTGCTCCTCCACGACATCGGCAAGATCGGCATCCCCGACGCCATCCTGCTCAAGCCGGGCCCGCTCACCCCGGCGGAGTGGAAGATCATGCGGACGCACCCGGAGATCGGCCGGCAGCTCGTCGAGCAGATCCCGTTTCTGCGCGGCGCCGTCCCCATCGTGTATCACCACCACGAGCGGTGGGACGACACCGGCTATCCGCTCGGCCTCAAGGCGGAGCGGATCCCGCTCGGGGCGCGCATCTTCGCCGTCGCCGACGCCTTCGACGCCATGACGTTCGACCGCCCCTACTCGCGCGCGATCTCGCTGGAGGCGGCGCGCCGGGAGGTCGAGCGCTCGGCGGGCAGCCACTTCGACCCGCGGGTGGTCCAGACCTTTCTCAGCCTGCCCCTCGAAGTGTTCGAGACGATCCGGCGTCAGTCGGTCGAGTAGCCCCCGCGCCCGCTGGGCCGATCCTTGTGGACTCCTTCCAAGCGCCTGCGATAGTATGCGCGCATGCCGCGATACCTCTTCATCGTGGCGCGCGATCAGCCCGAGCTCTGCGCGCATCTCGAGCGCGAGTTCGTCAGCGAAGAAGGGGTCACGGTCGTTCTCGATCGGCGCTGGACGGAGCGCCGCCGCTTCCGCACGGCGCCGCCGAACGGCGACCGCCGCCGGACGGAGCGGCGCGCCCATCCGCCCATCCAGCACGAGCTGAACACGCTGAACTTCGCCCTCGTCCGCGCGGAGTGACGGGGGGCGGGTACGGGCCGCGCCGGCCCGCCGCCGTGGCGCAATGTGATCCGCGATGGCAAGACGTTCTCGCGATGCTCGCCGCCGCGGGCGAGGCGGCGCTGCTTCGCCTGGCCCTGGCGCTCGCGCGCTGACCCGCGTGGAGCAGGCGCTCCAGGGGCGCCCGGCCTCGCCGGGGCCCGGCCGGTAGGGTTGCCCCCCCCGTCTTTCTGGGCCTCTTGTGTTCGCCCCGGTTTGCTGGTACGGAAGTGGCCAGACCGAGGGAGATACGAGCCCTCCGGGATCCTGCAGCGCAACTCCAAGCCCGGGCACGCCCGAACGCAGGGAGACCAACCTATGGCCCAGGTAAAGCAGATCACGGTGACCGCCGAGTCCAAGCCTGGCGTCCTGGCCAAAGTCTGCGCGGCCCTCGCCGGCGCTGGCGTGAACATCCACGCCATCTGCGCGGCGGACGCGGGCGGCCGCGGCAAGCTGCGCATGGTGGTATCCGATCCCGCGCGCGCCAAGCAGGCCCTGGCCGACGCGAAGATTCGCGCCGGCGAGGAACCCGCGCTCGTGGTGACGCTCGACGACCGGCCCGGCAGCCTGGGGCGGGTGGCCGAGCGGCTGGCCGCCGCGAAGATCAACATCAAGTGCACCTACGCCAGCACGGGCGCTCCCGGCGGCAATGCCCAGGTCGTCCTCGTCGTTCCCAATCCCGAGAAGGCCGAGCGGGCCCTCGCCTGAGCGCGTGCGCATCAAGCGCGAGGACGTCGAGCGGATGATGGCGGAGCGGCCCGCGGGCACCGCGCTCGAAGAGGCGCTCGAGGTCTACGAGGTCTTCGCCAGCGGGGCCCTGGCCGACGAGGTCTATATCCTCGACGACGTCAGCGGCAAGCGAATCGCCATCGCGCCGGCGGCGCTGAAGGCGAAGTACAGAAAGGAGTGACCCATGGCCATCATCGTCATCTCGCACGAGATCGGAGCGGGCGGGCCGGAGATCGGGCAGGCCCTGGGTGAGCGGCTCGCCTACCGGTGCGTGGGGCAAGACCTCATCGTGGACGTGGCGCGCCGCTACGGCCTCCTGGAAGAAAAGCTCTCCCACCTCGACGAGGCGAAACCCTCGCTCTTCGAGCGCTTCGACGCGGAGACCCGCCGCTACATCACCGTCATCCAGACCGCGCTCTACGAGTTTGCCGAGCACGACAACGTCATCCTCCTCGGGCGCGGCGGTCAGTGGCTCCTGCGCGGCATCCCCCACGTGCTCCGCGTGCGCGTGATGGCGCCGTTCGACCTGCGCCAGAAGCGCCTCGCCAAGAAGATGGCCGGCCAGATGGGCGAGCAGACCAATCAGCGCACGGTCACCGACATGGTCCGGCGCGACGACACGGAGAAGATCGGGCGGATGCGCTACCTCTACGAGGTCGACATCCGCGATCCCGCGCTCTACGACCTCGTCATCAATACCGAGAAGCTCTCCGTGGAGGCGTCGGTGGAGGTGATCGCCGCGATGGTGCGGCGCCCCGAGCTGGTCACCACCGACGCGGGCAGCCGCCTCGTCGCCGACCGGGCGCTCGCGTCGCGCGTGCAGGTAGCTCTGGCCACCCACCCGGAGACGCGCAAGTACCGCACCACCGTCGAGGCCAAGGACGGCGTCGTGACCCTCGAGGGCACTGCGGCCCTCGAAGAGGCGGTGGAAGTGGCCCGCGGCGTCAGCGGCGTGCTCGAGGTCCGCACGCAGCAGGTCGAGATCCCGCCGATCCCGCCGTTCGTCGCGTAGCGTCGGGGCGGGGCCGAACGCAGGTGAGGGCGGGGGCGGCGGGGGTGCCGTCACGCCACCACGAGGCACGCGTGCGCCTCTACCCGTAGCGGCTGGGCTCCGTCCGGGCGCGCTCGGATCGAATCACCGTCGCAGGGAAACGGGTTCTGTGACGGCACCCCCGCCGCCCCCGCCCTCACCTGCGTTCGGCCCCGTGTGATTGATTGCGGAGGAGCTGGGTAGCCGGGGGGCGGGCTCGAGAGACCCGTTTCCCTGCGACCATCAAGCGTAGGGAGCCCGCCCGGACGGGGCCCAGCCGCGGCGGGGCATGCGGACGCGTACCTCGTGGTCGTTCGAGCCCGCCCCCCGGCTACCCAGCTCCTCCGCAGGCCGCCACGTGCGCGGCGTTAGTTGATCTTGGGGGGGCGATCGGGGCGCGCGGTCTTGTCTTCGGGGATCTCGGCGACGGTGGTGGTGACCTGGATCTTCTGCTTCTTGCGCCAGACGTCGAGGGCCACCGTCTTGCCGACCTTGGTCTCGGCCACGAGGCGCTGGAGATGGTGGGAGTCCTCGACGGGGGTCTTGTCGTAGGCGATCACGACGTCGCCTTGCTGTAGGCCCGCCTGGGCCGCCGGGCTGCCCGGAATGGTCGAGGCGACGAGGGCCCCGTCGCCGCTGGGCAGGCCGAGGGTCTGCACCAGCTCCTTCGACAGCGGCTGGAGCGCCACGCCGAGCCAGCCCCGGACGACTTTACCCTTCTCCACGAGCTGATCCACCACGCGCTTGACCATGTTGATCGGGATCGCGAAGCCGATGCCTTGACCGGCGGCGACGATGGCGGTGTTGACGCCGACGACTTCGCCCTTGAGGTTGATGAGCGGCCCGCCCGAGTTGCCGGGATTGATGGACGCGTCGGTCTGGATAAAGTTCTCATAGGTGGCCACGCCGACGTCGGAGCGACCGGTCGCGCTGATGACGCCCACGGTGACGGTCTGATCGAGCCCGAAGGGATTGCCGATCGCAATCGCCCACTCGCCGACGCGGAGCGCGTCGGAGTCGCCCAGGGCGGCCACCCGCACCTCTGTGGGGGGCTCGAAGCGGATCACGGCCAGATCGGTCTTGGGATCCACGCCCATGACCTTGCCGCGAAACTCACGCTTGTCCGACAGACGCACGAGGATCTCGTCGGCGTCCTTGATCACGTGAAAGTTGGTGAGGATGAGCCCGCGCCTGTCGATGATGACCCCGGATCCCCTGCTGGGCAGGCGAAACTCGGGACGCTGACTCGGCGCATCCGAGCCGAAGAACTGTTTGAAGAAGTCCTGGAAGAACGGATCGTCGGCGCTGGGCGGGGGTGCGGTGGGCCGGCGCGAGCGCGAGCGCTGCACGGTGCCGATGTTCACCACGGCGGGACGGACCTGCTGCGCTACGCCCACGAAGGCGGCCTGCAAGGTATCGGGAAGGGCCGAGGCGCCCGCGAGGCGAGCGCTCACTGGCGGCGCGGAGGGCGCCGACCCAAGGCGGTCGCGCACCAGGTAGCCCGTGCCGGCGGACACCAGCACGAGGACGAAGCCGGCGAGACCACCGAGGAGGGCGCGGTTCATGGCATGTGTGCGGTGCTGCGGGCCAGCGGATCATACTCAGCGGCCCTTCGGGGTGTCAAGCCATGCCCGCCCTCTCGGAGTTTTGGAGGCACCCTCCGAAATTGTTGCGCGGGCTCCGGCCAGGCCCCGAGGCAGCCCTCCTAAGCATCCGATTTCCTGAGGGCTTTGTGGGTACAAATCGCTTCAGTCACAGGCATATGGCTTGCTAGCATCTCAAGGCAGCAGTGGCCGATGGCGCGTGGCGCCCCGGCCGGAACTTATAAAAACCTATCGATTGGGAGGATATGGAGATGTTCACCTCAATGATGAATGCGGTTCGCGGGAAGGAGCGCGAGCAGGGGTTCACCCTGGTCGAGCTTCTCATCGTGATCCTCATCGTCGGCATCCTGGCGGCGGTGGCGATCCCACTGTATCTGGGGTACACGAAAGACGCCAAGCTGGCCGAGGGCAAGGCCCTGCTGGGTTCCGTGATGACGGCCCTTCAGGGTTGTGTCCAGGCCAAGGGCGCGGGTCAGGTCTGCGTAGTGACCGAGATCGTGAACCGCGTGGGCATCAGCACCACCGGCGAGACGGGCGACAAGCGCTGGACGGTGACACCCACGGGCAGCCTGACGGTGACCATTGCCGCGCCGCCCACCTTCCTCGGCACGATTTCGGCGTTCGGGAGTGGGGCCGACACGGCGGCGCTGTCGTTGTCGATGTTCCCCACTGCGACCGGTGTCTTCCTTCGCTGCAACACGACCAGCAGCACGCCGCCGACGACCACCAGCGAAGGCGAGCCCTGCTAGTCTGATTCACGCCGATCCTGCGGGGGTGACGGGATGACCCGTCACCCCCGTTTCATTTCAACGCGCGGGCCCGCTAGTGCGCGCTAGGACAACCTGCGGTGGCCGCCGCCGGCACGTCCATGCGCCCCGCGATGCGCCGCACCCCCGCGCAAGCCTGCGGCTGACCGGGCGCCTCCGCCAGCACGCCTCGGTAGTAGGCGAGCGCGCCGACGTCGTTGTCGTCGTCCTCGAGCAGCCGGCCGATCAGCACGTAGAAGGCCGGCTTGTTCCGGAAGCGCCGGGCCGCTTCCTCGTACTGCGCGACCGCCTCGGCGACCATGCCCGCATCCGCATAGGCGCGGCCGAGGTAGGCGTGGGCATTGCGGCTCTCCGGGTCGACGGCGAGCGCGTGTCGCCAGAGCGCCACCGAGTCGTGCCAGATGGCCGCCTGCTGCCACGTGAGAAGGCCGAAGGCGACCAGCGCGACCACCACCGCCGTACGCAGCCCGATCGCCAGCGCGCGCGCCCGCGGCCCCGGGCGCCAAGCCACCGCCGCGCCCGCCCAGAGCGCCCACGGCAGGCAGGCGAGATACGAGTAGCGATCCGCCACCGTCTGGGGCCCGTTGTGAAAGATCCCGGACACGGGGAGCAGGGTCACCATGTAGATGATCCATGACGCGGAGAAGGCGGGTAGACGGCGCCTCAGGACGAGGGCGACGACGGTGCCGCCGATGGCGAGCGCGAAGTGATAGTAGGTCACCTCCACGGGGAAGGTGTAGAGCGGGCTCAGCTCCGTCGGCCACACCGTCTTCCACAGATAGAAGGCCAGGCTGTACAGCGCGAGCACCACACGCAGGAGCGGGCTCATGAAGGCCAGCGAGCGCATGTTGCCGAGCGGGAGGAGGGCCAGGAAGGCGAGGGCGGAGGCGGCGAGCCCGAGCACGAAGAACGGCAGCTTCTCGGCCCAGACATCCCAGCGCGCCCAGCCCCTCCGCCCGCCCAGCCGGCGCAGCGGATAGACGTCGAGGACGACGAGGACCACGGGCAGGGCGGCGGTGATGGATTTCGAGAGCAGCGCGGCCGCGAAGAGGGCGACCGCCCCCCAGTAGAAATCCACGCGCCGCTTGCCGTCCTCCACCGCCTTCACGTAGGCGAGTACGGCGCCCACGTAGAAGAGGCCGGCCAGCACGTCGCGCCGCTCCGTGACCCAGGCCACGGATTCGGCGCGCAGCGGATGCGCGGCGAAGAAGATCGCGGCCACGGCGGCGCCGAGGCGGACCTGGAGCGGCCCCGACGCCGGCCCCAGCGCGTGGCTGAGCAAGCGGAGGCTCAAGAAGTAGAACGTCAGCGCGGTGGCGGCGTGGAGCAGCAGGTTGGTCAGCCGGTAGCCCCAGGCCGACATGCCCCAGACCGCGTAGTCCCAGCCGAGGGTGAGCCATGTGAGCGGCATGTAGTGGCCCATGTGGAAGGTCGTGAACATCCACGCGAGCTGGCGTGGCCCGAGGCCCCGGTAGTGGGGGTTCGCGATGAAGTTGTCGGGATCGTCCCAGTTCACGAACTCCGCCGAGAGGGCGGGAAGGAAGACACCGACGGCGGCGGCGACCACGACGGCGCAGAGCACCGCGCTCGTCCAGCGAACGGGGACGCGGCTCAGCACCTAGCTCCGTTCCGGCCCGCAGCCGTCCAGCTCGCGCGGCCGCGTGCCCAGCGTAGCGGCGGCGCGCCGGGCATTGGCGCAGGCGCCTCGCTCGCCGGGGCCCAGCCGGAGCGAGTGGACGAAGGCGTCGAGGGCGTCGGCGTAGCGGCCGCGCGCGGCATAGGTCACGCCGAGATTGTTCCACGCGGCGGCATAGCCGGGCGCGAGTTGCACGGCGAGGCGGTAGTGCTCCTCGGCCTCCACGTGGGCGGCGTACTCCTGGAGCGTGACGCCGAGGGCGAAGGCGAGGCGGGCCCGGGCGGGGCCGCTTCCCTCCGGCACCGCCGCCACCGCCGCGCGCAGCTCCCACACCTGGTACCGCGGCCAGAGCGCCACGCGGTCGGCAGCCTCAATCCAGGCGCTCTCGGCGCCGGCTGAGTCTCCACGCGCCGCCAGCGCGGTGCCCAGCCTGATCCAGGCCACCGGATGATCGCCATCGAGTGCGAGCGTGTCGCGCAACCGGTGCTCGGATTCGGCCGGCCGCCCGGCCTGTGCCTCGACGAGCGCCCCGTGCAGGACGAGCTGGGCGCGCAACGCCGGCGCGCTCGCGGGCACGCGGTCGAGCGCGCGCTCGAAGTGCGCCCGCGCCTCGTCGAAACGCTTGTCCTCCGCCAGGGCCCAGCCGAGATAGAAGACGGGCAGATCGCTCGCCGGGTCGGCCCACGCGGCATGCCGCCACAGCGTCACCGAGTCGCGCCAGACCGCGATCTGGCGCTCGCTGAGCACGGTGAGCCCCGCGAGCAGCACCAGTCCCGCCGCGAGGGCGGCTCCGGCGACGGGACGTCCCAGACGGCCCGCCTGCCGGGCCCGCCATGCCCACGGCACGCCGGCGCCCACCAGCACGGCCCAGGCCACGCCGGGTAGATAAGAATAGCGGTCGGCCGCGAGCTGGGGGCCGTTGGGGAAGATTCCCGAGGCGGGCAGGAGCGCGGCGACGTAGGCGATCCACACGGCGAGGCCCGCCGGCCACCGGCGCCGGAGGGCCCACAGCGCCAGCGTCAGCGCCACGGCGATGAGGCCGGCGGCCAGATAGCGGTGGGCCAGGGGGTCCAGCGGGCGATAAAGCGTGTAGAGCGGCGACAGGGGCCAGGGCCAGAGCGTCTTGCCCAGATAGAAGGTCAGGCTGTGGGCGGTAAGGGCGAGCCGCTGCGGGAGGCTTTCCGCGGCGAGCGGAGCGAGAATGCCCCAGCGGAAGCCGATCGTCAGCATGACGCCGGCGGCGAGCGCCGCGATGCCGAGGAACGGCAGCTTTTCCACGACCGCGAGGCGAAGCGCATGCCGCCACCAGGCCGCCCGCCGGAGCGAGCCCGGCGCGAAGGCGAGCCGCCGCAAGGGATACACGTCCAGCACCACGAGCACCAGCGGCAGCCCGACCACGATGGACTTGGCAAAGACGGCGAGCAGGAAGGCCGCCGCGGCGAGCCAGTAAAGGCCCGCGTGGAGGCGGCCGCCTGCGCCGCCGCGCTGGGCGGACATAAGATACGCCAGCACGGCGAGGAGGGCGAAGCACCCGCTCACCACATCGCGCCGCTCCGTGATCCAGGCGACGGACTCGACGCGCAGCGGGTGGAGCGTCCAGAAGAGCGCCGCCAGCCCCGCGCCAAGGCGGAGGGGTAACTCCCCCTCACCCCAGCCCTCTCCCCCTCCAGGGGAGAGGGAGATGGGTTTCCCTCTCCCCACTGGGGAGAGGGCAGGGTGAGGGGCGAAGCCGAGCGCGAGCAGGCGGAGGGCGATGAAGTAGACGAGCACGGCGTTGACCGCGTGGAACACGATGGAGGTGAGGTGGTAGCCGGCAGGATTCATGCCCCAGACGACATGATCGAGGGCGAAGGTGAGCCACGTGACGGGAATGTAGTGGCCCATGTGCACGGCGGTGAAGATCCACCGGAGCTCGGCCGGGCCGAGGCCGCGATAGTGGGGGTTGGCGACGAAGTTCTCGGCGTCGTCCCAGTTCAGGAAGGCGCCCCCGACGGCGGGGAGAAACGCCGCGAACGCCGCCAGGGACACCAGCGCGGGAAGGCTTCTCGCAAGCGCGCGCACGACCTAATCATATTAACTGTGTTGACCACTTCCGCGACGGGCGTTAAGATCCCCGCAGGTCATCCATGAGCGCGGGCAAAGTTCTCGTGGTCGACGACGAGCCGGAAGTGCGGCTCGTGCTCTCCGAATTCCTCGAGAGCCGCGGGTTCGCGGTGGCGGCGGCGGCAAGCGGCGCCGCGGCGCTCGCCATGGTCGACGAGGTCAAGCCCAACGTCGTCCTGCTCGACGTGACCATGCCCCAGATGGATGGGATCGAGACGCTCAAGCGGCTCGCCGCGCTCAAGCCCGGGCTGCCCATCATCATGGTGACCGCCAACGCGGACGTGGATGTCACCTCCAAGCTGCTCGCGCTGGGCGCCGCCGACTACATCCCCAAGCCGTTCGACCTCGACTATCTCGGCCAGGCCGTGAGCATCCAGGTCTCGGCCACGCTCGAGCCCTGAGCCCCCGCGCGCTCGCCGCCGCCGCACTGCTCGCGCTGGCGGGGTGCGCGACGATGGGCGAGGTGCCCGTCCAGCGCGCGACGGTGGGACCCAGCGCGGACGAGATCTTCTACGCCCGCTTCCTCCGCGGCTACGCGCGCGAGCCCACCTTCGAGGAGAACACCAAGTTCCGCGACGACCTCGATCGCCGGGTCGGCGAGTACCTGGCCAAGAACCCCCAGCTCGCGACCTCGCCGCGGGCCAGCCAGTTCACGTTCCAGCGCCGGGTGGACGTGGGCATGACGAAACCGGAGGTCACCCTCCTCCTGGGTCAGCCCGACACGACGAGCCAGGACCCGACGGTCATGGGTACAACCGCGAAGACCTTCTGGACCGAGATCGGGAAGCGCGCGAAGGAGATGTGGCGTTACCCCTCGGGTTGGGCGCTCTACTTCGACGCCGATCGGCTCGTCGACCTCACCGTGGCGCGGAAGCCTCCGCTCCAATAGCGCTCCCGTCGGCGGAGGGCTCGAGCATTCTTGGAGGCGGGCCGGGGGGCGCGCTACAGTGGGGACGTGAAGTTCGGCACGCTCATCCGCGTCGTGGTCTTCATCGCAGTCTTCGGGTGGGCCGGCTACACGGCGGCGATGCTCGCTCTCGGCTACTTCAACACCTCGGGCATGGTGGGGCAGCTCGTGGTGGACGCGGTTACTAAGCGCAAGGTCGCCGTCGCGGCGGGGGCTCGGGCGCGGCCACGCAGGAGATCGCCAACGACGTGCGCGGCATGATCCTGCGCGAGGCCCGGCGCCCAGCCGTTGCCGTGGACGAGGGCTCCCTCAAGGTGACGCCCGCGCCGTATGCGGTGCAGGTGGAGATGGAGTGGAAGCATCCCGTCATGCTCTAAGGCGACACCCGCCTGTTCGACGTCACGCTCTGGATGGATCGCACCTTCGATACGGGCTTCTAGGGCCCCCTCGCGCCGCTGCCCGCGCGCAGAACTTTCTGCGCGGGAAAAATCTCGACGGCCGGTCTCGCCACCTACGCCTCAATTCCAAAGGCGGATACCTTGCCGGCAGCGCCCTGGCGCTCGCCGTGCTGATCATGTCCAACCCCGTGGCGGCCGCTCCCATCGTCCTCACGTTCGAGGGTCTGACCAACGCTGAGGGAGTGGCCGAGTTCTACAACGGGGGCACGGGGAGCCTCGGCAGCGGAGGGGGATTCAATCACGGGATCCGCTTCACCAACGCGATCGCCTTCATCGACAGCGACGCGGGGGGCACCGGCAACTTTGGTGAGGAGCCCTCGCCGTCTACCGCCATCACGTTCCTGGACCCGCAAGCCGCTTCGGCTGTCCTCAACGTCGCTGCCGGCTTTGATACGGGCTTCTCGTTCTTCTACACGGCCGTCGGCAGTCCTGGCTCGATCACCGTGTGGGATGGCCTGGACGGCACTGGCAACATTCTGGCGACCCTGATCCTGCTGCTGACTCCCTACAACGGCGCCCCGGATCCCACCGGCGTGGTCAGCCCCTTCGTGGCCGTCGGCGTGGCCTTCGACGGCAGCGCCCGCTCGGTGGATTTCTCGGGCACCGCCAATCAGATCGGCTTCGACGACATCACCATCGGTTCCGTCACTCCCGGTGCCGACCGCGCAGTCCCGGTGCCCAGTAGCCTGGTCCTCCTTGCTGCGGGGATCGCGGGGCTGGGGGTGCTCCGCGGTCAGCACGCCCGATGGGCCGTCGCCAAGTAAGTACCTGATTTAAGGACGCGAACGGGCGTCGGCCCAAGGCCGGCGCCCTAGGTTCTCGGGCACTTCATTTGCTAAGATTCTAGCCATGGAGTGCCTGCGTCGGCTCTCGAGGGACAGCCGCGGCGTCTCGATCGTCGAGGTCCTGATCGCGGCACTCCTGCTCGGCATCGCCTCCGCCGGAGTGGCCGTGATGTTCGCCAGCGGCCAGGCCCTCATCGTGGGCGAGGGGGACAACCGCGTGGCCCTTGCGCTCGCCCGCCAGGCCGTCGAGCAGGTTCGCGCCTCCGGCTTCGGACCCACGGCCGGTACCGATCCCCGCGAGGAGCCGACGTTCAACTCGATCGCGTACGGCACCACGCACCCCGGCTACGAGCGCAGGATTACGATCGAGGCGGTATGTCCGAACAACTTCATGCCTGGCTGCCCCCTGCCCGCGACCATCGAGGCCAAGCTCATCACGGTGACGGTGCGCGCCACGGGTGGCGTGAAGGGCACGGACGTGGCCACCTCGCCCGTCATCCTCCGCTCGGTCATGGTGCTGAGGTGAGTGCGCGCATCCGGGTCTTCGCGGGTGACCATCGTGGCTTCAGTCTCGTCGAGATCGCCGTGGCCAGCGCCATCTTCGCCATCGCGGCCGTTGCGATCGCCTCCCTCTACGTCTCGACCCAGCGTGCGTTCGACTACGGCAGTGCCCAGGCCTTCGCCCAGCGCCAAGGCACCCTGCTCCAGGAAGAGCTGCAGCGCCGGCTCCAGCGCGCGGTGGACTTCTCGGTCGCGCCGTGCGGATCGGGCACCGCGACTGCCTCGGTCCGCTACACACTCCCGGACAATACATCGTGGTGCCTGCACCAGGACCAGAAGGTCGGCGACAACTTCCCCCAGCTGTATGTCTGTAGCGTCGACTTAACCATCCCGGTCTTCGGCGGGGGGCCACTGTGCGAGGCGGGCTCGGCCCGGAGTCTCACCGCTCAGAGCCAGAACATCAACGAGATGGCGCGGCGGCTCGGAACCGAGCTGCGGGTCGCCAACACTCAGTTCACTGCCCTGTCTACGATGAGCGGCACGAGCGGCGTGATCATCGCCGGCCGCGCGCTGGACGTGCGTTTCGACCTTCATGACGGCGCTATGGATCGCGTCAGCCCTGCGTACACGGGCATGCGCTTCGGCTTCACGACGACGTTGAGAAACTGATGCCGCGCCTGCTTTTGCGCACCCCGGCTCTTGCGCGCGACGAGCGCGGCAGCGTGATTCTCATGAGCATCGTACTCGTCTTCGTGATGACGCTGCTCGGACTTGCTCTTTTTGATCTCGCCGCAATCGAGAACCGCATGTCGCTGACCAGCGCTGCCGACGCGCGCGCGTTCGAAGTGGCGCAAGCGGGCGTCGAGCGAGGTCTACGTGAGCTCCGAGACCGGCTTAACAATGACGCCTATGGTTCTGAGAGCTGGGCGGACGCGGTGAACTCACCGTGCACGCTGGCGCCTTGCCTCACTACGACTACCGGCGGCTATCGGGCGATGCCTCTTCCAATCGGAACGAGCAGTATGCCGGGTGGCGGAACCTTCACCCTTGAGGTTATGGCGGTCACGGTTTCTGAGGCCAATGCCACCGTCGATCTCGCTGCCGCTCCGCCTAACCGCTATCCGATCGGTGCTACCTGCCTGCCGGACTCAACGACCCCGGCATTGTGCGCTGACCTCGTATTCTTGCGAAGTACGGGAACGCTAGACAGCATCCCGGTGGCCGGAGGCTCACCAGCACCCCCTGGATTTCTCGCCCGGCGGGCGATTCAAGTGTTGGTCCGAGGCGCGCCTTCGTCTGTTCTCGCGAACGGCTTCGTCGCGGCCGGCACTCAATCAGGTGAGCAACCAATCGTGGGGAACGCGTTGATCGCCGGATCAATTCACACGATGCACCCGAACGGTGTAGGAGGTCCACCCGTTGCCCTCGATTTCTCGGCAGCGACTGCAGGGCAGCATAACAATCTCGCCGGTTTGTCCGCGGTGCCGACTCTGTATGACCGGATTCCCGCACTTCACTTTCAGCAACCAGTTTGTCTTCCGGGCCAGCAATGCAGAGCGCCAGCCGATCGCTTCCTCAGTCTCGGGGCAACCCTCAAGGTGGCTAAACCCATCGGCGGAACACCCTTTGCGTCGTCCGTCAGGTTGATCGGGTCCGCCCGGATAGGAGCGTTAGGTACCCCCCCAACGTATGGGCCAGCTAATCAACCTGGTAAGCTTCTAGTTGACGGGGTGTTTGTGGCGGATGGTTGCACGGCAGTCCCAGGTTCTTGCGTCGATAGCTTCAGTACCCCTGGGAACGTCCAGACAGATCTGGGTGCCATCGGAAGAGCCTACCCGGACAATCCTGTACCGGCCTTTCCGCTGCTGACGGGGCCTGTCACGATCGGCGGAAACCCCTACGCGGGGCTGACGAACTACTTCATTGCAAAGGCGCACCTCGTTAATCCGGCTGATTCCGTGGGGGCCAGCATCGGAAGCGCCGATGGGCTCCAGGTTGGTACTCCCGGATTTCGCTATCCGATTGCGTTCCGCCACAAGGTGACGAACGCCCTGAGGGTTGGAGAGATCTGTTGGGGGCGAGGAAACCTTCCCCTCGTCGGGCCCCCCAGCAGTAGCCGAGGGGGCAAGCTCCCTCCAAACGTGAACACTCTTGAGTTTGGGTATGGAGCTGCCGGTCCGAGCTCAGGTTGCGAGAGCCCAAGCACATCGCAGGATCCTCTCCTCGTTTACTTCCCTTCGCCGAACCCGGCAACGATGGCAACGATGGGGTTCAGTATTGAGCGCCCAGCTGGCCTCGCGAATGTCATCGAGTATCGAGGTGCGGCGATTTTTCTGACCACCGGGCGCGTTCGAATAGAAGAGCCTCTTCAGGTCTCGTGCAATCCTCTGTCCATTCCTCCGTGCACAGGCGAGAAGTTCCCAGACGACTATTCGTTGACGATCCTGACGACCGAGATGGCAGAGATCGGCAGATTTCAAGCAAATGTCTCCCCCGTTATGGCTCTCGTATATGCGTCGGGCGACCTCGTTTCGCGGTCTGAGATCGTTGCTACGCCGACGAGAATTTTGGGGTCGTTTGCGGCAAGCCGGTTCTGCTTAGGGGCCGTTGCGGCGGGTATGTCCGGCACCTGCGTATCGGGCAACACGAATCTTCCTCAACTCTTCCAAGTGCCCGGTGACCCGCGTCTTTGGCCTGAGGAGATTCTGGCGCTGGGTATCTCTCGGAATGGCCTAGCGCCCAATCGATGGCAAGCGCAAATCGTGCCGCGCCTCTGGCTAGAGTGCGGCCCCCTGTTGCCCGCAACCACACTTCCGGCGACCCCTTCCGGCATCTGCGGATACTAGCCGCCCGTCTCTGACCCCTCGGTTTTTGTCGCTTCCGCCCGCTTTTCCTTGGTTCCCAGCAGTTTACGTTGCTAACATCGAGCACCGTGGTGTGTCCACTCGTGGCATGAATCTCAACTTTCTCCGCCGGCAGCGGGTCGTGGGTTTGGACGTCGGCCGGGGGTCCGTCAAGGCGCTGGTCCTGGAGCGGCGCGGCTCGGAAGACGTTGTCGTCGGACGGGGGGTGGCGCGGGTCGACGTGACCCTCGACAACCGGCAGACCGCTGCCCAGGCCATCCACACCGCGCTGGCGGCGGCCGGCGCCACGGGCGAGCGCGTGATCGCCGCGGTTGGGGGGCCCGACATCGTCATCCGCCAGGTATCGCTGCCGCCGCTGCCCCCCGCGAAGATCATCCCCGCGCTGGAGATCCAGCACCGCGAGCTCGGCCTGCTGCCGCCCGGCGAGTCGGTGATGGATGCCCAGGTGCTGCGTCGCTCCAAGGACGGCACCAGCCACGACGTCCTGTCGATCAGTGCGCCGCGGGCCCTTGTCGAGGAGCGGACGCGCGTGCTCCAGTCGGCGGCGGTGACGGCGCAGGTCCTCGACGTCGAGCCCCTCGCTCTGCTCAACGCGGCGCTCTACATCACCGGGCTCGAGGCCGGGGAGCTGCTGGTGCTTCTCAACGTCGGGCGGCAGTCGTCGGTCCTCTGCCTGTTCAGCGAGCAGGGGCCGGTGGTGGCGCGCTACCTCGACGTCGGCGCGGAAGCGTTCTCCGAGCAGCTGCGTGTGACCTTCGGGACCTCGGCGCCCTCCACCGAGTCGTTCCCGCGCCCGATCCCCGCGAGCGAGGTGCCGCGGGCCCAGCGGGCATGCCGCGACCTCGTGGAGCGCATCGCCGCCGACATGCGCCTCTCCCTGACGTTCTATCGAACGGAGTACGACCGCGAGAGCCTTCCGCGCTACGCGATCGGGGGCTGGAGCGACCTCCCGCCTCTCGGCCGGTGGCTTTCCGAGCGGATCGGCCTCACCGCGCCCCTCGAGCCGATGGACCCGTTCAAGGCGGTCGAGCTCAAGCTCAGGCCGGCCATTCGCGCCCCGGAGAGGGCCGAGGCGGGCCCTCAGTACCTGCAGGCCTTCGGGCTCGCGCTGCGTGGCCTATGACCCGCCGCTTCAGCGTGGACCTGCTGCATCCCGGCCAGCTTGCGCTGACCTGGCAGGAGTGGTTCATCGGCGCGCAGGGGCAGCGGCATCTCGCGCTGGTGGCGATGGCGGGGATCTCGCTGCTAATCCTCATCCTGGTCGGGGGGATCTTCCCCGACTACTGGCGGCTCTCCAGCGATCTCAAGGACGTCCCGCGGCTGGAGCGCGACCTCGCCGCGGCGGACGGCGATCTCAACCTGCTGCGCACGAATCTCCAGGCGCTGACGGTGGAGGCGCGGCATCAGGTGCGCTGGGCGGAGCTGCTGCGCGCTCTCGGCCAGCACATCCCGCCGACCCTGCGGCTCCAGGCGGTCGAAGCTTCCCGCCCAACGTCCGCGCCGGGCGCGCCCGCCCCGCCCCCGGGCACCAAGGCCGAGGGCATGCTCCGCATCGAGGCGGCCACGCCGGTGCGGCCAGGCAGCGCGCCGCTGCTCGACACGGCCCAGTTCATGGCGGGCCTCATGCGCGACCCCGCCGTGAACCGGCGCTTCCAGCTCAAGAGCTGGGAGATCAAGCCGCCCGCCGTCACCTCCGGTGACGACGAAGGGCTGCTCGGCATCACCATCCAGCTCGCGGAGCGCGCGCCGTGAGGGGACGGCCGCTCGCCATGCTTTGGATCGTGGTCATGGGGGGCCTCGTCCTCCTCATCGTGGTGGCCTTCGTGCAGTGGCGCTCGCTCGCCGCCCGCGGCCAGCGCGCGACCGCCCAGCGGGCGGCGCTGGGCAACGAGATCCGCGCGAAGGAGGGGGCGATCGTCGCCCTCATGCGCAGCAATGCGGGGCTCCTCCAGGAGATGCAGTGGTCGTCCTCGGGCGGTGATCCCTCTGCGTTCCTCACCCGGCTCGGCGAGCTCTCCCGCGAAAAGCGCATGAAGGTGATCGGCATCGGGCCCCTCGAGCGGTCGGCCACCGCGCAGTTCACCAAGTCGTGGCACACCATCCAGGTGGTGGCGCCGTACCGCGAGCTGCGCGAGCTCGCCGCGCGGGTGGAGGTCGAGAAGGGGATCCTCGAGGACGTCAGCGTCACCACGCAAGGGGCCGGCCGTCCCGGCGGCCCCCGGACGGACGAGGTCGAGGCGCGGTTCAAGATGACGGCGCTCGAGCTCACGCCGGACGCCAAGAAGGTGTTCGATCGGGCGGTGGCTGCCAGCGGCACCGGCGCGCCGGCGGGCGGGTCGCTCGCGCTGCCGCTGCCCACCACGGTGCCGGACACCGGGGCGGGCGCGCGCGATCCCTTCGCGTTCGTGACCGGGGTGCGCCGGCCGCCCCCGCCGGGAGGGCCGAGCGCGCCCGATGGCGCCGCGGCGGGTGCGCCGAGCGGCGGATCACCGGGCGAACCCTCGCGCGCGGGCATGGAGGTCAAGGGCATCTTCGGCTTTCCCGGCGGATACCTCGCCATCATCAACAACCAGATCGTCAAGGCCGGCGACATCGTCTCGGGCCATCGCGTCGAGAGGATCACCGAGGACTCGGTGCTGCTGCGCGAGCCCGGCGGCGGCACACGCACGGTGTCGCTGCCGGGACTGACCGCACCCCCGCCCGGGGCACCCAGGAGGTGAGGATCGACATGCGGACCCGCATTCGTGAAGCTCTGGTAGTCATCACGCTGGCCTTCGTGACTCTGGGCGCGCCGAGCGTCGCCCGTAGTCAGGCGCCGTGCGCGGACCGGCTGCCCGTCGAGCGCATCACCCTCAACCTGCGTGACGCCAACGTGCAGACGACGCTTCGGCTCCTCGCGCAGCAGTACCGGATCAACATGATCGTCACCGACGAGGTGAAGGGCACGGTGACGGTGGATTTCTATCAGGTGCCCGCCCGAGACGTCTTCCAGGTGTTGATCGACTCCGCCGGTCTCCAGTGCGTGGAGGTGGGCGGCGTGCTCCGCGTGTCGAGCATCGGCCGCCTGCGGGCCGAGGACGAGGAGCGCCGCACCGTCTCCGCGGAGCGCGCGCGCCGCGAGGCGGAGGCGGCGAAGCGGCAAGTGGAAGTCGACCGGGAGCGTGACGAGTTCGAGAAGGTGCGGGCCCGCGGCGCAGTCCGGGAGCGCACGATCCGGCTCTCCTACGCCGACGCGGAGGAGGTGGCCAAGACCATTCTGGGCATCCTCGGCCTGCCCCCGGAGGGGGCGCTGCCGCCGCAGGCTCCGGTGCCCAGCGTCCTGTTGCCCCCGCCGCCGATCAACATTCCGCCGGGGCCCTCGCCGACGGCGCCGCTGCTGCAGCCCGCGCCGCCTGTGGCGCTCCCCGCCGACAGCCTCGCCAAGGGCCTCACCGTCCGAGCCTACCGGCCGACCAACTCGATCTTCATTCGCTACTACGAGAACGACCTCGAGCGGATCGTGAGGCTGATCAAGGAGCAGTTGGACATCCCGTTGCCCCTGGTGCAGATCGCCGCCACCATGGTGATCACCACCCAGAACGCGCTGGACCAGATCGGGATCCAGTGGGGTGGCGGTGTCGTCGGGCGGACCGCGGGGGGGCGGGGACCGGCGGTGGTGGGCGCGGGCTTGAGCCCGCGCTCGGGCGACGCCACCGGCGTCTCCGGGGGTCCCTATAGCCCCAATCCGAACTTCACCGGGTCCGAGCTCCTGCCGGTGGGACCCACCACGGGACTGCCCATCGGCGGCAACCTCGTGAACCTGCCGACCACCTTCCTCCCCACGCTCGCCAGCCCCTCGCTGGGCGCCCTCTTCGGCTTGGTCGGCCAGAACTTCAACCTCAACCTCGCCATCCAGGCCCTCGAGGTGCAGGGCCGGGCGCGGCGGATCTCCGAGCCCAAGGTCGTCACGGTGGAGAACGCGAAGGCCACCATCTCGCGGGGCTTCGAAGTGCCCTTCACGAGCACGCCCACCGCGGACGTCTCCAACGTGCAGTTCAAGGACGCGCTTCTCCAGCTCCAGGTCACCCCCAACGTCATCTACGAGGACGGCGTGACCAAAATCCGCATGAAAGTCGTCTTCGAGAACAACGAGCCTGACTTTACCCGGTCCATCCAGGGAAACCCGCCCATCTTCAAGCGGCGCAACGAGACCGAGGTGGTGATGAAGGAGGGGGAGAAGCTCGTGATCGGGGGCATCACGCTCGACAACGCGTTCAAGACGAACCGAGGCGTGCCCATCCTCAACCAGATTCCCGTCATCGGGTGGCTCTTCAAGTCACGCGAGATCGCCTCCGATGGAGAGGAGCTCATCGTGATCCTCACTCCGACCGTCGTCGCCGCCGGCAAGACGGCGGCGAGGTAGCGGCCCATGTACGAAGCCTTCTTCAGCCTCGACGACGCGCCCTTCGTCCTGACACCCGACCCGCGCTTCCTGCTCCGGTCCAAGGGGCACCACGAGATCCTGTCGAATCTCCTCTACGGCGTCACGAGCCAGAAGGGCCTGATGGCCCTCATCGGCGACGTTGGCACCGGCAAGACCACGCTCTGCCGGGCCCTTCTGCGCGAGCTGCCGTCGGATGTGCAGAGCGCCCTCGTGCTGAACCCGCACCTCTCGGACATCGAGCTGGTCGGCACCATCCTCGACGACCTGGGTATCGAGCGCCGCGGGGTCACGAAGGGCGAGCTGATGACGACGCTCAACCAGCATCTCCTCGCCGCCGGCGAGGCGGGCAAGACGGTGGTGGTCGTCCTCGACGAGGCGCAGCAGATGAGTGCGGAGGCGCTCGAGCAGATCCGCATCCTGTCCACGCTCGAGACCGCCACCCGCAAGCTGCTCCAGATCGTTCTGGTGGGCCAGCCCGAGCTGGAGGACAAGCTCCGGCGGCACGAGCTGCGCCAGCTCGACCAGCGTATCGGCATCCGCTGCTATCTCGCGCCCCTCGGCAGAAAGGAGACCGCCCGGTACGTCGAGCACCGGCTGCGCGTCGCCGGCCTGCCCGGGGCGCTGCCCTTTAGCCGGGCGGCGCTTGCGGGCGTGCACCGCTGGAGCCGCGGTGTCCCCCGCGTCATCAACCTTCTCTGCGACCGCGCGCTCATGGCCGCGTTCAGCGCGCGCGCCCGCGAGGTCACCCCCGCGCTCGTGCGCAGCGCGGCCCGGAGTCTCGAGGGCCGCTCGGGGCGTCGGCGGCGGTCGTTCGCGCCGGAATGGCCCGCGCTGCGCCGCCTCGCGGCGACGGCGGGGCTCACCGGGCTCGCCGTCCTTGCCGGCGCGACGGCGCTCTCCGTCGTCACGGGGCGCTTCGACGTGGACACGCCCGCGCGCGCCGCGCTCCTTTCCGCTCCGGCCGAGCGGGCGCCGCGCCTCGACGCGTCGGCGGTGGCGCCCGCGGCCCCGGCGGCCCACGCGCCGCCGGCGGCGAGCGGGGAGGCGCGGCCCGCGGAGCCGGCGCGGGCCCTGCTCGCCCAGCTCCTGCGCCTCTGGGGGGTCGCCGATGACCTGAGCGCTGCCACCGTCGCCGGGTGGCCGAGCGGCCCCGATGGCGCGCCCGATATCGCCCAGGTCGCCGCGCGCCATCACCTCGCCGCCACGTTCCTGGCCGACGCCAGCGTCGGGGAGCTGCGCGCGGTGAACCTCCCCGCGCTGATCGCGCTGGAAGAGCGAGGCGCGCGGCAGCCCTATCTCCTGCGTCGTCTCGAGCGCGACTCCGCCACCGTGGTGAGCGCGATCGGCGAGGAGCGGCGAGTAGCCCTCGACAGTCTGGAGCCGGCGTGGACGCGCGCGGCCTGGGTCATGTGGAGGAACGTGGATCACTTGCCCACCGACCCCGCCGGGCAGATGACGCCGACCGTCGTCGCCACTGTCGCGCTGCGCCTCTCCAAGCTGGGGTTCCTGCCGGGCGCCACGCCCGCGGGGGCCGGCCCGCGCCTCGAGGACGGGGTGCGCCGCTTCCAGCGCGCAGCCGGGCTCCCGGAGGACGGCATCATGGGCCCGCGGACCACGCTGGCCCTGGCTCGCGCCACCACCGGCCCCTTCGGCCCCACGTTGAAATGAGTCGGCTTTTCGAGGTGCTGGCCCGCCTCGACCGCGGCCGGCCGCGACCCGCGGGACTGGGCAGCATCTCGATTCCGAACCTCCGCGCCGAGGGGAGACGAGCATGGCGCATCGTGGGCACTTTGGCTATCCTAGGGAGCATGGCGGCTATCGCGATGGTTGTGTCCGTGCGTCCGCCGGCCGCGAGGTTCGCGACAGCCGTGCCCGCCGCCCTCCCCATCGCGCCGCCCGCGCCCGTGCCCGCCCTCGATCCCGCCCCGCCGCTCGCTCGTGGGCTCGAGGCTGCGCGGCGGGGCGCGCTGGCCGACGCCGAGCAGCTCCTGCGGCAGGCCGTCGCCCGGGACGGGGGCGACGCCGACGCCTGGAATGGGCTCGGCGTCGTGCTCATCCGCCAGGGAGACCGCGAGCCGGGGCTCGACGCGCTCCGGACGGCCCTCCGCCTCGATCCCGCCCACGGTGACGCCCACCGGAACCTCGGCGCCGCCCTCGATCGGCTCGGCCGGCGCGACGAGGCCATCCAGCACTACCGGAGCTTCCTCGCCCTCACCGCCGCCGGCCATCCCGGCCGCGACGACGTGCGGCGCCGGCTCGCCGAGCTCGGGCGGGACCCCGCGTGACGCAGGCGACCGATCACTGGGGGTGGGTGCGTCTGGGCCAGATGCTCGTCCAGGACGGCATTCTCACCGACGAGCAGGTGGCGACGGCCCTCGATCGCCAGCGGCGCACGAAGGAGCGCCTGGGGCAGGTCCTCATCGACATGCACCTCATCGACGAGGAGGTGCTGCTCAAGTATCTCGGTGCGCAGTTTCGCAAGGAGCCCATCACCCGCCAGGAGCTCGGAGCGCTCGACCTCGACGTGGTCAAGCTGATCCCCGAGGAGGTCGCGCGCCAGCACCGGGTGATCGCCGCCGAGCGGAACGGGCGCCGGCTGATCGTCGCCACCGCGGACCCGCTCAATGTGGTCGCCATCGACGACCTCCGCCGCGCGACCGGTCTCGAGATCGACTTCTGCATCGGCCCCGGCGCCGCCATCCAGGAGGCGATCGACCGGACGTACCGGCGCATGATCTCGACGGAAGGGATCGACGAGGCGCTGCGGCAGGACCTGGGCCTCTCGGTGGGGCTGAGCGCGGCCGCCGAGGAGATCATCGACCTCAAGCAGCTCCGCACGCAGGCAGACGATCCCCCCGTGGTCAAGGTCGTCAACTACGTGCTCGGCCGGGCCGCGAGCGACAACGCCTCCGACATCCACGTCGAGCCCCATGAGGATCGAAGCCGCGTGCGCTATCGCGTGGACGGGCTGCTCTTCGACCTCCTCGAGGTGCCGCGCTCGCTGCACTTGGCGGTGGTGTCGCGGCTCAAGATCATCTCGCGCCTGGACATCGCGGAGCGGCGGCTTCCCCAGGACGGCAGCTTCGCCTCGCGCATCCACGGGCGCGAGATCGACTTCCGCGTGTCCACCCTGCCCACCATCTTCGGCGAGAAGGTCGTCCTCCGGCTCCTCGAGAAGGAGGCGGTGGTCCAGCACTATTCGCTGGAGAGCCTGGGCTTCGAGCCCGATCAGTTCCAGCACTTCATGCGCGGGATCCGGCGGCCGTGGGGGATGGTGCTCCTCACCGGCCCCACCGGCAGCGGCAAGTCGACGACGCTGCACACCGCCATCAAGGCCATCAAGTCCCCGCGCAAGAACATCATCACCGTCGAGGATCCGGTGGAGTACCGGCAGCCCGGCATCCAGCAGGTGCAGGTCAAATCCGAGATCGGCTTCGACTTCGCTCGGTCCCTCCGCTCCATCCTTCGGCAGGACCCCGACATCATCATGGTCGGCGAGATCCGCGACCAGGAGACGGCGCAGATCGCGGTGCGCGCGGCGCTCACCGGCCACCTCGTGCTCTCCACCCTGCACACCAACGACGCCACCTCCACGGTGACGCGGCTCATCAACATCGGGGTGGAGCCCTTCCTCGTCGCCACCGCCGTCAACGTGGCCGCCGCGCAGCGCCTCGTCCGGAAGATCTGCGCGGCGTGCAAGGAGGCCTACCGGCCGAACGCCGAGGAGGCCGCCCTCTTCGCGCCCGATCCCGCCCCCGAGGTGCTCTATCGCGGCCGCGGCTGCAAGGCGTGCCGGAACATCGGCTACTCGGGGCGGATGGCGCTCTACGAGGTGTTCTGGCTGAACGCGGGGATCCGGCGCATGGTACTCGACGGCGCGGACGGCGACAGGATCCGGCAGCGCGCGACAGAGGACGGAATGATGACGCTGCGCCAGGCGGGTTTCCGTCGCGCGCTGCAGGGTCACACCACCGTGGAGGAAATCCTGGCGGTGGTGGCGGACCAGGAGTAGCGGGCGTGCCCGTGTTCGAGTACGAGGTGGCCGATCGCGTGGGCGCCCTCTCGCGCGGCCGCGCGCAAGCCGAGAACGCGGGCGACCTGATCCTGCGCTTCCGCGAGGAGGGCCGCCTCGTCCTCGCCATCCGCCCCGCGGCGGGGGACGGTGTCCTCGGCCGGGCGACCAGCCTCGCCCTCGGCGAGTCGGTGCGGAATGCCATCCGCCGCTTCTCGAGCGGGGTGGGCCTCGGCACCCTCGTCCTCTTCACCGGCCAGCTCTCTGCCATGCTGGGCGGGGGTCTGCATCTCGTGCGCATCCTCGCCTCGCTCGCCGCGGAGACCACCAATCAGAGGTTCCGCAAGATCCTCATGAGCGTGCGGGACGGCGTCACCGCGGGGTCGAGCTTCGCCGACGCCCTCGGGCAGTTCCCGCACGTGTTCGACCGCCTGTACGTCTCGGTGGTGCGGGCAGGAGAGGTGTCGGGCTCGCTCCCCGGCGTGCTCGACACCCTCACCGTCTATCTCGAGAAATCGGCCGCGCTTCGTCGCAAAGTCCTTGGCGCCATCGCGTACCCCGTCGTCATCCTCACCGTGGCCATCGGCGTCGTCTTCATCATGATCGTCAAGATCGTGCCCATCTTCGAGGGCGTCTACGCCCGCGCCAACGCGACCCTGCCCGCGCCCACCCGCTCGCTGATCTGGGCGAGCGGCCTCGTCCGTGCCTACACCCTCACCGTCTTTCTCCTCGTCCTCTTCGCGGTTGTGGGCCTCTACCTCGCGATCCAGACCGACCGCGGCCGCCGTATGTTCGACCGTGCGAAGCTCGCGATCCCCATGTTCGGACCGCTCATCCGCAAGGCGGTCATGGCGCGCGTGTGCCGCACGCTCGCCGTGCTGCTGAACAGCGGCATCCCGCTCATCGAGGCGATGGAGACCGTGTCGCGGGTCGCGGGCAACCGGATCATCGAGGACGCGCTCACCCGCGCTACCCGACGGATGCGCGACGGCGGCACCATCTCCGCGACGCTCCGCGAGACCGGGGAGTTCCCCGCCATGGTTATCCAGCTCGTCGCCACGGGTGAGGAGAGCGGCAGCCTCCACGCCATGCTGGGCAAGGCGGCGGTGTACTACGAGCAGCAGGTGGACAACGCGGTCGCCACGCTGTCGACCCTGATCGAGCCCGTGATGATCGTGATCATGGGCGCCATCGCGGGCGGCGTGATCTTCGCCCTCTACCTGCCGATCTTCACCCTGGGCCAGGCCTTCCGGGGCGGGGTGCGCTAGATGGCGACGGATCCCTTCCGGCCCCTGCGCGGCTCGGCGCGGCTCTACATCGTGCTCCCGCTCCTGATGATGGCGGCAGCGTTTGCGTCCGGGCTCTACGTGCTCTTCCTCGCGCGGCCGTTCATCAACAGCCTCAACGCCCAGCTCGCCGAGCGTGCGGCGACTTGGCTCTTCTTCGGCACCGCGGCCGCCGGCAGCCTGGGGGCGCTGGGCGGGCTCGTGATCGGGCTCCGCGTGACCGGGCGCCTCCGCGGCATCACCCGGAAGGCGGAGGCGCTCACCGCGCGCGTCGATGGGGGCGTCGCGCCCGTCGGGCCCAAGGACGAGATCGGCGCCCTGGACGCGGCGGTCGGCCGCCTGACGCTGTCCATGGACCGCTTCGTGCGCGACAGCGACATCCTGAGCCGGCTCCCCGAGGGCATGCTGCTCCTGGGGCCCGGCGGCGACCTCCTCTCGTTCAACACCACCGCGGAGGTGGTGCTGGAGACGTCGCTCGAGCGGTTCCGGGGGACGCCGCTGCTCTCCCCCCAGGGACTCTTCCCGCGCGCCGACGGCAACGAGCAGCTCGCCCGGCTCCTCGACGACGCCCTGCTCGAGGAGCGCTCGCTCCAGCTGGGCGAGGTGTCGGTGGTGCCGGCCACCGGCCGCGAGTTCCTCATGGAAGTCACCGTGCAGCACCGCGAATGGCGGCGCGACTCGACCGCACTCATCCTCCTCTTCCGGGATGCGTCCGAGAAGCGGCGGATCCGCGAGGAGATCCGGCGCGCCGACCAGCTCGCCTTCCTCGGCGGCATGGCCGCCCGCGTCGCCCACGAGATCCGCACCCCCATGGCCACCGTGCGCGGGCTCGTCGAGCTGCTGCAGGCCGATCTCGCCGAGACCGACACCACGCGGCGGCAGTACATCGACCGCGTGCTCCAGGCGGTGGATCGCCAGGACCGGCTCGTGGAGGACATGCTGACGCTCTCGCATCCCGAGCCCGAGAGCCTGCAGCCGGTGAACGTACGCGAGCTGGTGGACGAGGTGGTGCGCGCGCTCCCCGCCGATCCGCGGCTCCGCGTCGAGGGGGAGGGGGCGAGCGTGCTCTCCACCATCCCGGGTGACGCCTTCCGCCTCCACGAGGTCTTCAACAACCTGATCAAGAACGCCTGCGAGGCCTCCCCCCCGAGCGGGGTGGTGGAGGTGCGCGTGGAGGCGCCGGACCGGGGCCTGGTGCGGGTGCGGGTGCGCAATACCGGCGTGGGCATTCCCGCCGACATCCGGGAGCGCATCTTCCACCCCTTCTTCACCACCAAGACCAGGGGCACGGGGCTCGGCCTGGCCATCGCGAAGCACATCGTGGACGCCCACCGCGGCACCCTGCGCGTGGACAGCGACGGCCGGACGGAAACCAGCTTCACGGTGGAGCTGCCGACAACCCAGCCCAGCCACGCGGCGCCCGTAGTAAAGTCATCGCATGGCTGAGCGGATCCTGATCGCCGAGGACGACGAGGACCTCGCCTTCGTCCTGCGCGAGGCCCTGATCCGCAAGGACTACGAGGCCGAGGTGGCGCCCACCGCCGGCCACATGCTCGACACCCTCAAGGGCGGCGCGTGGGACCTCATCCTCCTCGATGTGCGGCTGCCCGACATGGACGGCCTCGACGCTATCCCGAAGTGCCGCGACCTCGCCCCCGACACTCCCATCATCGTCATGACCGCCCACGGCACCCGCGAGGTGGCGACGGAGGCGATCAGCAAGGGGGCCTACGACTTCTTCACCAAGCCGCTGAAGATGACGGAGTTCCAGGTGGTGGTGGCCCGCGCGCTCGAGCGGCGGCGGCTACAGGTGCAGATCAAGGCGCTGCAGGCCGCCCAGGGCAGTGGCTTCGAGGAGCTCGTGGGCAAGAGCGAGAGCCTCAAGCGGGTGGTGGAGATGGCGCAGCGGGCGGCGCCCGCGGACATCACCGTGCTCATCGAAGGCGAGAGCGGCACGGGCAAGGAAGTGCTCGCGCGCGCAATACATCGCCTTTCTATCAGAAAGGACGGCCCGCTCATCCCCGTGAACTGCGCGGCCATTCCCGAGGGCCTGCTGGAGTCCGAGCTGTTCGGTCACGAGCGCGGCGCCTTCACCGGCGCGGTGCGGGCCAAGCCGGGGCGCTTCGAGCTCGCCCGCGAGGGGACGATCTTTCTCGACGAGATCGGCGACATGCCGCTCGCCATGCAGGTGAAGATTCTCCGCGCCCTGCAGGAGCGGGAGATCGAGCGGGTGGGCGGCACCAAGACCATCGCCATCGACGTGCGCGTCATCGCGGCCACCCACCAGAACCTCGACACCCTCGTAGCGGAGGGGAAGTTCCGCGCCGACCTGTTCTACCGGCTCCAGGGCGTCCGCATGCGCCTGCCTCCGCTGCGCGAGCGCATCGACGATCTCCCGGATCTCATCACCCATCTGCTCGACCGGACCGCGCGGCGTATGTCGCGGCGGCCCGCGACGGTGTCCGCCGAGGCGCTCCGCGCCCTGTGGGCCTACGCCTGGCCGGGCAACGTGCGCGAGCTCCAGCACGTGCTGGAGGGCGCGATGGTGATGTCGGACGGCGTGATCCACCCGGAGCACTTGCCGCCCGCCATCCAGCGCTCGACCTCGCAGCCTCCCGCCGAGGCCACGCCCGTGCTCGCGGGCCCGCTCGACGAGGCGCTGGAGAACTGGGAGCGCCAGATGATCCTCGGCGCCCTCCGCCAGGGCGGCGGCGTGCAGGCCCGCGCCGCCAAGCTCCTGGGTATCTCCGAGCGGAGCTTGTGGTACCGGGTCAAGAAGCTGGGCATCCAGGTTCGAACGTCGCCGGACGCCTGACCGAGCGCGCCTGCCTCCCGCCATGACGACCCCCGTTCGCAAGGCTGTCTTCCCCGCCGCCGGCCTCGGCACGCGCTTCCTCCCTGCCACCAAGGCCCAGCCGAAGGAGATGCTACCCCTGGTGGACAAGCCCACCATCCAGTACGTGGTGGAAGAGGCGGTCGCGTCCGGGCTCGACGAGATCGTGCTCGTCACCGGCCGGAACAAGCGCGCGATCGAGGATCACTTCGACGCCGCCTTCGAGCTGGAGTACTACCTGCAGGACCGAGGCAAGACCGAGGAGCTGGCGCAGATCAAGACCATCTCCGAGCTGGCCACGGTGTCTTACGTGCGGCAGAAGGAGCCGCTGGGGCTGGGCCACGCGATCCTCTGCGCGCGGCCGCTCGTGGGCGACGAGCCGTTCGGCGTGTTCCTTGGCGACGACATCATCGTGTCGGACACGCCGTGCATGCGCCAGCTCCTGGACGTGTACGCGCGCCACGACGGCCCCGTCGTTGCCGTCATGCGCATCCCGGGCGAGGACATCGGCCGCTACGGCGTCATCCAGCCCAAGCCCCTCGGGGGCAACGTCTACGAGGTGCTGGACATGGTCGAGAAACCGGCGCCCAAAGACGCCCCGTCCGACCTCGCCATCATCGGCCGCTACGTCCTCACCCCCGATCTCTTCCCCATCCTCGCCGAGACCCCCGCGGACGCCCGCGGCGAGATCCAGCTCACCAACGGTCTGCGCACGCTGCTGAAGCGGCGGCCCATCTACGCCCTCGAGTTCGAGGGGGTGCGCTACGACACCGGCGACAAGCTCGGCTTCCTCAAGGCGACGGTGGCGTTTGCCCTCGCCCGGCCCGACCTTCGCGACGAGTTTCGCGCCTATCTCAAGAGCTTGGGGCTCTAGACTTCGATGGGGGCATCTGAGAGAATCCGCGTCAATCGGACGCACCCCTGACTGCCATGGCGAGCCATCCCAAGCGGGCGTTTCACATCGCCTCCGAGCGGGACATCAAGGCGGGGGAGGTGTCCGATGTGTACTTCGCTCGAACCGTCCAGATCCTCCGGGCCAAGGGCATCAACCGCCGCGTCAAGGCGGAGATACGCCTGAAGAGCTTCCCCCAGGCGGACTGGTCCTTCGGCATCCTGGCCGGCATCGAGGAGGCCGCCCACCTGCTCGAAGGGCTGCCGGTGGATGTGTGGGCAATGGACGAGGGCACCATGTTCGCTCCCTACGAGCCGGTGGTGCTCGTGGAGGGTCCCTACCTCGAGTGGGCGGAGTTCGAGACGGCCCTGCTGGGCTTTCTCTGCCAGGCCTCCGGCATCGCTACCAAGGCGGCGCGCTGCAAGCGCGCGGCCGGGGAGCGCCAGGTGATCTCGTTCGGGGCGCGCCGCATGCACCCGGCGCTGGCGCCGATGATCGAGCGCAACGCCTTCATCGGGGGCTGCGACGGCGTGGCGGTGACCAAGGCCGCCGAGCTGATCGACGCCGATCCCACGGGCACCATCCCCCACGCCCTCGTGCTCATGTTCGGCGACACCGTGGAGGCGCTCCGCGCCTTTCACGACGTGGTGGATCCGAAGGTCCGCCGGGTCGCGCTCATCGACACCCTGCAGGACGAGAAGTTCGAGGCCATCCGCGTGGCGGAGGCGCTCGGCAAGGACCTCTACGCGGTCCGGCTCGACACGCCCTCCTCGCGCCGCGGCGACTTCTATCGCATCCTCGACGAGGTGCGCTGGGAGCTCGACTTCCGGGGCTTCGAGCACGTGAAGATCCTGGCCTCGGGCGGCATCGACGAGTACGAGATCCTCAAGCTGAACCCGCTGGTGGACGGCTACGGGGTGGGCACCTCGATCGCCAATGCTCCGGTGCTGTCGTTCGCGCTGGACATCATGGAGATCGAGGGCAAGCCCATGGCCAAGCGCGGCAAGCGGTCGGGCGCCAAGCAGGTGTGGCGCCTGCCGGGCACGGTGCAGAACACCGTGCTGCCCGCGCACAAGCCGGCGCCGGTGGCGCCGGATGGCCGCCCGGCGGAGGCGCTGCTCAAGCCCCTTCTTGCGGGAGGCCGACTCGTCCGCGACCTGCCGCCGCCGCGCACGATCCGCGAGTACGTCATCGAGCAGATGGCGCGGATCGACATCGGCGCGTCCCGGGAGCGCGGGCTGCGCGGAGACTACTGAGGGCCCGGCCGGCCCGCGCCATGGGCGTGCTGGACGAGATTGTCGCCCACAAGCGTGAGGAGCTCGCGGCCCGCCGCGCGGCACGGCCGCAGTCCGACCTGGAGGCGGCGTGCCTCCGCCTCGCTCCCGCGCGCGACTTCGCCGAGGCTCTCACGCCGGGCCCGGACCGGCCCGTGCGGCTCATCGCGGAGGTGAAGAAGGCCTCCCCCTCCAAGGGCGTGCTCGCCGCCGACCTCGACGTGATCGGCCAGGCCCGCGCCTATGCCGCGGCCGGCGCGGACGCGGTGTCCGTCCTCACCGACGCGCGCTGGTTCAAGGGGAGCCTCGACGATCTGGTCGCGGTACGTGGCGCCATATCACGGGCGCTGCTCCGCAAAGACTTCACCGTGGACGAGTATCAGCTCTGGGAGGCGCGTGCGGCGGGGGCGGACGCCGCGCTCCTCATCGTGGCCGCGCTCGACGCGGCGGCGCTGCGTGATCTCTTCCAGGCGGCCAAGGGGATCGGGGTGCACGTGCTCGTCGAGGCCCACACCGCCGCCGAGCTCGAGGAGGCGCTCGCGCTGGGCGCGCGTGTCGTCGGCGTGAACAACCGGAACCTCCAGACGCTCGAGACCGACCTCGCGACCTCGGTGCGCTTGCTCCCGCTGATCCCGCCCGGCCACGTGGCCGTCGCGGAAAGCGGCATCTTCACGAGGGACGACGTCGAGCGCGTGGCGCGCGCCGGCGCCCACGCGGTGCTGGTGGGCGAGGCGCTGGTCCGTGCCGCCGACGTGGCGGCGAAGGTGCGCGAGCTCACCCTGGAGCCGCGGTGACGCGCGTCAAGATCTGCGGGATCACCAGCGACGCGGACGCGCGCCGCTGCGTCGAGGCGGGCGCCGACGCCCTCGGCTTCATCTTCGTGGAGAAGACGCCGCGCTTCGTGACGCCCGCGCAGGCGCGGGCGATCATCGCGACACTGCCGCCCTTCGTCACGCCGGTCGGCATCTTCTGGGATCACCCCGCCGGCCACGTGAAGGCGGTGGCCGAGGAGTGTGGGCTGGCCGCGCTGCAGTTCCACGGCGACGAGACGCCGGAAGACCTCGCGCACTACCGCCTGCCCGTCATCAAGACGATCAAGGTCGACGGTCCCGCCGCCCTCGAGCGCATCGGCCGCCACCCCGCCGCCGCCTTCTTGCTGGACTCGCCCGCCCGGTGGAGCGAGGGCGAGGCGCGCACGCCCATCTCCTGGGACGTGGCGCGCGCGGCCACCGCCGCCGGCCACCGCATCGTGCTCTCGGCCGGACTCACTCCCGACAACGTGGCGGACGCGGTGCGCGCGGCGCGGCCGTACGCGGTGGACGTCAACTCGGGGGTCGAAGCGCGGCCGGGGCTCAAGGACGCCGACAAGGTGCGCCGCTTCGTGGCGGCAGCGAAGGGCGCCTGATGGGGACGGCGCGGCTCGATCCCGGCGCGCTTCCCGACGCCCACGGCCACTTCGGCCGCTTCGGGGGCCGCTTCGTTCCCGAGACCCTGATGGCGCCGCTCATCGAGCTCGAGCGGGCGTTCAAGACCGCGCAGAAGGACGCGCGCTTCCGCCGGCGCCTCGCGGATCTCCTCCGCCAGTACGCGGGCCGGCCCACGCCGCTCTACTTCGCCGATCGGCTCACCCGGCATTGCGGGGGCGCCCGCGTGTATCTCAAGCGAGAAGACCTCTGCCACACCGGCGCCCACAAGATCAACAACGTGCTGGGGCAGGCGCTGCTCGCCGAGCGCATGGGGAAGAAGCGCATCATCGCCGAGACGGGCGCGGGCCAGCACGGGGTGGCCTCCGCCACCGCGGCAGCGCTCCTCGGCCTCACGTGCGAGGTCTACATGGGCAGCGTGGACGTGGAGCGCCAGGCGCTCAACGTCTTCCGCATGCGGTTGCTGGGCGCCACCGTGATCCCGGTGGAGAGCGGGTCGCGCACCCTGAAGGACGCCGTCAACGAAGCCCTCCGCGACTGGGTCACCAACGTGCGCACCACGTACTATCTCCTCGGCTCGGTGATGGGCCCGCATCCCTATCCGATGATGGTGCGCGACTTTCACCGGGTGATCGGCGAGGAGACGCGCGCGCAGGCTCGGCGCCAGGCCGGGCGCCTCCCCGATCTCCTCGTGGCCTGCGTCGGCGGCGGATCCAACGCCATCGGGCTCTTCTGGCCCTTCATCAAGGACGCGAAGGTGCGCATCGTGGGCGTGGAGCCGGGCGGCCACGGGCTCTCCAGCGGCAAGCACGGCGCCTCACTCTCCGCAGGCGCGGTGGGTGTGCTCCACGGGAGCATGAGCTATCTGCTCCAGAACGACGACGGGCAGGTGATGGAAGCGCACTCGATCTCGGCGGGCCTCGACTATCCGGGCGTCGGCCCCGAGCACGCCTACTACAAGGACGCGGGGCGCTTCCAGTACGAGTCCATCACCGACGCCGAGGCGTTGGATGCCTTCCAGACGCTCACGCGCCTCGAGGGGCTCATGCCCGCCCTGGAGTCAGCGCACGCGGTGGCCTACGCCATGAAGGCGGCGCGCCGCATGAAGAAGTCGGAGATCGTGGTGGTGGGGCTGTCCGGACGCGGCGACAAGGACGTTCACACCGTGGGCCAGGCGCTGGACGGCAAGGGGAACGGCCACCCATGAGCCGGCTGGACGCGACCTTCGCGGCCTTGCGGGCGCGGGGCGCGCGCGCCCTCGTCCCCTACTTCACGGCGGGCGATCCCTCGCTGGCCACGACCGCGAAGCTCATGCTGGAGGCCTCGCGGCAGGGCGCAGACGTCATCGAGCTCGGCGTGCCGTTTTCGGACCCGCTCGCCGACGGGCCGGTGATCCAGCGGGCGACCCAGCGGGCCCTCGCGGCCGGCGTGACGCTGCCGCGTGTGCTCGAGATGGTGCGCGAGCTGCGGGGCGATCTCACCACGCCGCTGGTGTTCATGATCTACTACAACCCCATCCTCGCCTTCGGCCTCAAGGCGTTCTGCCGTACCGCCGCCGAGGTGGGCGTGGACGGGGTGCTCGTCATCGATCTGCCGCCCGAGGAAGCGGGGCCGCTGCACGCGGAGGCCGATCCGCTCGGGCTGGACGTCGTGCACTTCGTGGCGCCCACCACGCCGCCCGCTCGCATGCGCATGATTGCGCGGGCCAGCCGCGGCTTCATCTATCTGGTCTCCCTCACCGGCGTGACCGGCGAGCGCGCGAGCCTGCCGCCCGATCTCACCGGCCTCCTCCGCACGCTGCGGGGCGCCACCACCAAGCCGGTGTGCGTCGGTTTCGGCATCTCCACGCCCGAGCAGGCCGCCCTCGTGGGCGAGCACGCCGACGGCGTGATCGTGGGCTCCGCCATCGTGCGGCTCATCGAGCGCCACGCCGGCTCGACGGACCTCATTGCCGAGGTCGGGCGCTTCCTCGCCGCCCTCAAGGCTCCCCTCGCGGGCCACGTGCCCTCCCCTCGGAACGCGGAGAGGGCGGGGTGAGGGGCTGAGCCGTGGCCGCCTGGTTCTGGAAGAAGCGGGAAGGGGAGGAAGAGGCCCCGCGCAAGAAGGTCCAGATCGCGGAAGGGCTCTGGGTCAAGTGCGACTCCTGCAAGGAGATCGTGTACCGCGCCGAGGTGGACCGGGCCGGTCGCGTCTGCCCGCGCTGCAAGTACCCGTTCCGCATCTCCGCGCGCGAGCGCGTCGCCAGCCTCCTCGACCCCGACTCGTTCGAGGAGCGCGACACCGGGCTCACCTCTCGCGATCCCCTCGAGTTCAAGGACACCAAGCGCTACGTGGATCGCGTGAAGGCGGCGAAGAAGTCCACCGGCCTCGACGAGGCGGTCATCACCGGCATGGGACGCATCGGCGGCCATCCGGTCGTGCTTGCCGTCTTCGAGTTCGGCTTCCTCGGCGGGAGCATGGCCTCGGTCGTGGGTGAGAAGCTCACCCGCGCCATCGAGCTCGCCGTCCAGAAGCGGGCGCCGCTCGTCATCGTGTCCGCCTCCGGGGGCGCTCGCATGCAGGAGGGCATCCTGTCCCTCATGCAGATGGCCAAGACCTCTGCGGCCCTCCACCGGCTCGCCGAGGAGCGCGTGCCCTACATCTCGCTCCTCACCGACCCCACCACCGGCGGCGTTACCGCGAGCTTCGCCATGCTCGGCGACCTCGTCCTCGCCGAGCCGCGCGCCCTCATCGGGTTCGCAGGGCCCCGCGTCATCGCCGAGACCATCCGCCAGCCCCTGCCCGAGGGGTTCCAGCGCTCGGAGTTCCTTCTCGAGCACGGGCAGCTCGACATGGTCGTCGAGCGGCGCGAGCTCCGCGAGACCCTCCGCCGCATCATCGCGTTCTTCGGAACAGGGCCCTCCCAGCCGGCTCCATGACCTACCGCGAGGCCGTGGCCCGCCTCCTCGGCCTCCGCGGCGGTGAAATGGCGGGGATGCGCCCGGGGCAGGAGACCATCCAGGCCCTCCTCGACGCCGTCGGCAACCCCGAGCGCCGGCTGCGCCTCGTCCAGGTCGGGGGCACCAACGGAAAGGGCTCGGCCGGGGCCATGCTGGCCGCCATCCTCACCGCGGCGGGGCATCGCGTGGGCCTCTTCACCTCGCCCCACCTCTGCTCGGTGCGCGAGCGGATCCGCGTGGATGGCCGCTGTATCGAGGCCGACGCGCTCGCCGATGGCGTCGACGCGATGGGGACCTTGTTCGCGCGCCTTGACGCCAGCGTGTTCGAGGCCGTCACCGCCCTGGCCCTGGACCACTTCGCCGCCGTCGGCGCCGACATCGCCGTGCTCGAGGTCGGGCTGGGCGGCCGGCTCGACGCCACCACGGTGGGACGGCCCGACGTCTCGGTGCTCACGCGTGTGGACTACGACCATCAGGCCCTCCTCGGCGACACCCTGGCGCGCATCGCCTGGGACAAGGCCCACATCATCCGGAGCGGCGTGGCGGTCTCGGCCCGGCAGGCCGACGAGGCGGAGGCGGTCATCCTGGCGCGGGCGGCAGCGGTGGGTGTGCCGTTGCTCCTCGAGGGCCGCGACCTGTCCGTCACCGTGGGGGCGCGTGCCCTCGACGGTCAGCTCCTCGACCTGGCGGGGCCGGCGTGGCGCATCGAGGCAGCCCGCTGCGCCCTGCTGGGCGTGTACCAGCCCAGCAACGCGCTCGTCGCCGCCGCGGCGGCGTTGGTGCTGGGGGTGGACGAGGCGGCGGTGCGCCACGGCCTGGGCGCCGCGCGCTGGCCGGGGCGCTTCCAGGTCTTGGCCGGGCCACCGCCGCTGATCCTCGACGGCGCGCACAATCCGGGCGGCGCCCGCGCGCTCGCCGAGTCGCTGCGTGCTTACTTCCCCGAGCGCCGGATCGCCTTCGTGCTCGGGATGTCCGCGGACAAGGACCTCGCGGGCATCCTGGCCCCGTTGCTACCGCTGGCGGCGCGGGTGGTGTTCACCGCCTCACCGAACCCCCGCGCCGCCGATCCCGCCGCGCTCCGCGAGCTTGCCGCCCATCTCGGCGGGGTGCCCGCCGATCGCGTGCTCACCGTCGCCGATCCCGCCGCGGCGGTGGCCCAGGCCCGCGCGGAGGGCGACGAGCCCGTGTGCGTCGCCGGCTCCCTCTACCTCGTGGGCAAGGTGCTCGCCCCGCGGCCGGAGGACGCGGAGACGCTTTGCTTGAGTCCGGCCGGCTGATAGCATGCTGGACTGAGCTCAATGCCCTCTCCTCGCCCGCGTGCCCTCGGGATCGCGCCGCTACTGGCGCTGATCCTTCTCCTGGCCACGCCGGACGCGTCCCTCGCCCAGCCCGCCCGCCCCGAGGCCCTGCGCATCCCGCAGGAGGGCGGGGAAGTGTCGGTCGTCGCCGATCAGATGCAGCAGGTGGGGGGCCCGACCAACTTGCTCGTGGCGACCGGCAACGTGGAGATCGTTCGGGGCGCCACCCGGCTGCTCGCGGACCGGGTGGAGCTCAACCGCGACACCGGGGAGGCGATTGCGCAGGGCAAGGTCGTGTTCTTCGACGGGCAGGATCGCCTCGTCGGCGATCGGATCGATTACAACCTCCGCACGGGCACCGGCGTCGTCTACAACGGCTCTGCCTTCTCGGCGCCCTACTACCGCGTCGGCGGCGACCGCATGGATCGCGTGGGGGAAGGGATTTACGAGATGAAGGGGGCGACCTTCACAACCTGCGAGGGTGATTCGCCCGCCTGGTCGTTCCGGATCGGCGAAAGCACCGCCGATCTCAACGACATCATCTACGGGACCAACGTCTCGTTCTGGGTGGGCAAGGTGCCCCTGCTGCCGTGGTTTCCATTCTTCGCCGCGTCCCTCCGCCGCGAGCGGCAATCGGGGTTTCTCTTCCCGGCGGCCGGAGTGTCGAGCCGCAAGGGCTACTTCATGAAGGTGCCGTACTTCTGGGCCATCGACGACAGTCAGGACCTCACCGCGTCGCTCGACGTCTACACCGAGCGCGGATTCGGCGCGACCGCAGAATACCGGTACATCGTCTCCGAGCAATCGGCGGGCACCTTCTCCGGCTTCATGATCGCCGAGGTGTTCAAGGACAACGAGACCCGGGGGCTGGCGAGCTACCAGCACGTCTGGCAGGTGACGCCGCGTCTGTCCGTCAAGGTCGACGCCAACGTGGTGAGCGACGACCTCCTGATTCGCGACTACGGCGACCGGCTGGGCGACCGGACCCGGCAGCGGGCGGAGACCAACGTGTTCGTCTCCCGGCACTGGGACCGCTGGAGCCTCGTCGGGAACATCCTCTGGTACCAGGATTTGACGACGTCGCGCCCGGTCGAGCTTCAGCGCGTCCCGGACATCCGACTCGAGGGGCTGAGGCAGCCCATACCCGGCCTGCCCGGCTTCCTCTACGAAGTGCGCGCGGGGGCCGCCTACTTCTTGCGCGACCTCGGCTCCGAGGGGCCGCGGGTCGATCTCCACCCCCGGATCTCCCGGCCCATTCCCGTGGCCGGGCTCTTCACCATCACGCCCTTCGCGGGAGGGCGCGCGACTTACTACAACAAGCGGGTGGTCAACCAGCGCTTTATCACCGAAGAGGACGTGACGCATCTCATCGAGGAGACGGTGGACGACAACCACGTCCGGTTGCAGATCGAGGGCGGCATCGAGGCGGAGTCTCGCGTGTCGCGCGCGTGTGGACGGTGGACGGCAAGTGGGGGCTCGCCGCCGTCCAGCACGTGATCGAGCCGCGAGTGACCTGGCTGGAGATTCGCGGGGTGGATCAGAAGGCCAACCCCCAGTTCGACCCCACCATCGACGACATCGGCAAGACGAGCCAGGTGGCGTACTCGATCACTCAGCGCCTCAACGCCAAGACCCAAGCGGGTCCGAACGAGGAGCCGGTGCGCTGGGAAGTCGCGCGGTTCACGGTGGCCCAGATCTTCAATCTTCTCCCGGCCGCCGACAACCCGTTCAAGGACCTGTTCGCCGAGCTCATCGTGCGGCCGAACCAGTACTTCGGTCTGCGCGGGGTGGGCCAATGGAACGTGTACGGGCTCGGGCTACGGACCGCCAATGCCGACGTGTTCGCCTCCTGGCGGGACTGGACGGTGGCGGCGGGCGCGCGCTTCAACGAGATCGGCTCGCCCTTCACGCCCTTCACCACCGCCACCGCCGCCGTCGCCGGGCGCATCGGCTCACGCGTCCATGTCAGGGCCTCCACCGAGTACGATGTGCTGGCCGGCACCAAGGTCGAGAACCGAGTCGGAGTGGACATCCTGTGGCAGTGCTGGTCGCTCTTCTTGGAGTACGTGGATCGGCACAAGGATGAGGACGAGATCCGCTTCTCGGTGAACCTACTCGGCGTCGGCCAGACCGGCACCCGCTTCGGCGCCGGTCTCCGATGAGGAGCTCGGCATGAGCCCAGAGATCCGCGTCCCCCAGATCGACCTCAAGCGCCAGCACGCCGCGCTCGCGGCCGAGCTGCGCGCCGCCGTCGACGGCGTGCTCGCCTCCGCCTGGTTCATCATGGGACCGGAAGGCCGCGCGCTGGAGCGCGAGCTCGCGGGTGCGAGCGGGGCCCGGCATGGGATCGGCCTCAACTCCGGCACCGATGCCCTGCTCCTCGCCCTGCGGGCGTTCGGGGTGGGCCCGGGGGACGAGGTCGTCACCTCCGCCTTCTCGTTCGTGGCGTCGGGGAGCACCATCGCGCTCACCGGCGCCACCCCGGTCTTCGTGGACATCGACCCCGTGACCTACAACCTCGATCCCGCCGCGGTGGAGAAGGCTCTCACACCGCGCACGCGCGCCATCGTGCCCGTGCACCTCTACGGGCAGGCCGCCGACATGGCGGCCCTCACCGACATCGCGCGGGCCGGCGGCCTGCCCGTGATCGCCGACGCCGCCCAAGCGGTGGGCGCCTCCTATGCGGACCGGGCCATCGGGGCCTGGGGGGACGCGGTTTGCTTGTCGTTCTACCCCACCAAGAATCTCGGCGCGTGCGGGGACGGCGGCATGATCCTGACGTCGCGAGACGATGTGGCCGAGCGGGTACGGCGGCTCCGCGATCACGGCTCGGCGCGCCGGTACGAGCACGTGGAGCTGGGGATCTCGAGCCGGCTCGACGACCTCCAGGCCGCGCTCCTCCGCGTGAAGCTGCGCCACCTGGGCGAGTGGACGGCCGCCCGCCGCCGCCTCGCCGAGCGGTATCGCGCGCTGCTCTCCGGCCTGCCGCTGGGCCTGCCGGTGGAGCGGCCGCCCGCCGTGCACGTCTATCACCAGTTCACCGTGCGGGTGGCCGACCGGGACGCGGTGGCGGCGGGCCTGGCCGAGCTCGGCATCGGGACCACCGTGCACTATCCCATCCCCATCCCCGCGCAGCCGCTGTTCTGCCCGCCCGGCGGCGCGGAGCGGGCGGCCGCCGCCTTTCCAGAAGCCGCGCGCGCCGCGCGCGAGGTGCTGTCGCTGCCGTGTTTCCCCGAGCTCACCGACGCGGAGCTCGGCGAGGTGGCCGCCGCGCTGCGGACCGTCCTCGCCGACCGGGCCTGAGGGGTGCCGGCCCGCCACATGAATGTTCTGGTCGCCGTCGTCGCGTCGCTCCGCCCGCGGCAGTGGGTGAAGAACCTCTTCGTTTTCGCGGGCCTGATGTTCTCGCAGCAGCTCTTCACGCCGCAGGCCTGGCGGGCGGTGGCCGCCTTCGCCATCTTCTGCGGCCTGTCCGGCGCCATCTATCTCCTCAACGATGTCGCCGACGCCGAGAAGGATCGCCTGCACCCGGTCAAGCGGCGCCGCCCGGTGGCGTCGGGCGCGCTGCCCCGGGGGACGGCGCTCGTCATCGGCCTCGCCCTCCTCGCCGGGAGTCTGGCCGTATCCTTCGCTCTGGGGCGGCAGTTCGGGTTGGTCGCGCTGGGGTACGGGGTGCTGCTGACCACGTACTCGGTGTGGCTCAAGCACCTCGTCATCCTCGACGTGCTCACCGTCGCGGTGGGCTTCGTGCTGCGCGCGGTGGCGGGCGCGGTGGCGGTGGACGCCGACATCTCGGGCTGGCTCCTCATCTGCACCGTGCTGATCGCGCTGTTCCTCGCCCTCGGCAAGCGGCGGCACGAATACCTCACGCTGCACGGCGCCGCCGCCGCCCATCGGCCCATCCTCGCCGAGTACAGCGAGCGGTTCATCGACCAGATGATCGCGGTGGTCACCGCTTCTACCGTCACCGCCTACGCCCTCTACACGATGTCGCCGGAGACCGTGGCCAAGTTCCACACGCGGCTGCTACCCCTGACGTTGCCCTTCGTCCTCTACGGGATATTCCGTTACCTCTATCTGCTGTATCGCCGCGAGCTGGGTGGCAATCCCTCGGACTTGGTGCTCTCGGATCGCGCGCTCTTGCTGAACACCGTGCTCTGGATCGCCGCCCTCCTCCTTCTGATCTACGGACCATGGGGGCATTGAGCCTCCCCACGGCGCGTGAGCCCGTCGCCGGTTGGGGACGCTTCCCCGTCCGGCCCGGTCGCGTGGCGCAGCCCGAACGCCTGCTCCTGCCGCCGGGAGAGGACGCCGTGCTGCCGCGCGGACTGGGGCGCGCCTACGGGGACGCCGCGGTGCCGTCGCGCGAGGACACCCTCGTGCTGGAAACCCCCCGCGCCGACCGCATCCTCGACTGGGACCCCGTCTCGGGCCGGCTCACGGCCGAGGCCGGGCTGTCCCTCGCCGAGGTGCTCCGCATCTTCCTGCCGCGCGGCTGGTTTCCCCCCGTGACGCCCGGCACCAAGTTCGTGACGCTCGGCGGCTGCGTGGCCTGCGACGTGCACGGCAAGAACCACCACCGCGACGGCTCCTTCGGTGCCTTCGTGGAGCGCCTGGCGCTCCTGACCGCGGACGGCAAGGAGATCGGCTGTGGTCCCGAACTCGACCGCGAGCTGTTTCACGCGACCGTGGGCGGCATGGGCCTCACCGGGCTCATCACCGAGGTGACGCTCCGCCTGCGCCCGGTGGAGACCGGACGCATCGTGATGGAGACGGAGGCGGTGCCCGACCTCGATCGCATGGTGGCGGCGCTCGACGCCTCCCGCCAGGCGTGGCCCTACACCGTGGGCTGGATCGACTGCCTGGCGAGCGGCGCGGCGCTCGGCCGCGGCGTCCTCATGCGCGGCCGCCATGCCACCCGCGCGGAGGCGCCGGCCGGCGATCCGCGCGTCCGGCGCGCCTTCCGCGTGCCGCTGGACGCGCCTGAATGGTTGCTGAGCCCTCCCGCCATGCGGGCCTTCAACGGGCTCTACTACTGGCGGAAGGCGGGCCGCCGGGGCCGGAGCGCGGCGGGCCCGCATCGAAGCCTGGTCTCCTACGAGTCGTTCTTCTATCCGCTCGACGCGCTCGCCGACTGGAACCGTCTCTACGGTCGCCGCGGCTTCCTCCAGTACCAGTGCGTGGTGCCGCGCGGCGCGAGCCTTCCCGCCATCCGCGAGCTGCTCGGGCGCGTCGCACGCGCCGGCGCCGCGTCCTTCCTGGCCGTGATCAAGGATTGCGGCCCGGCCGGGCCCGCGCCGCTGTCCTTTCCCATGGAGGGCGTGACCCTCGGCCTGGACCTGCCCTACCGTGGCCCCGCCACCGTGGCGCTCGTACACGAGCTGAACGCGGTGGTGATCGCGGCCGGCGGGCGCGTGTACCTCGGCAAGGACGCGGTGACCCGCGCGGAGGATTTCGCCCGCATGATGCCGCGGCTCGCCGCGTGGCGCGCCGTCCGCGATCATTGGGATCCCGCCCACCGCTTCCGCTCCGCCCAATCCGTCCGCCTCTTCGGAGACCCGTCCTGAGAGCCGCCTTCGTGGGCGCTACGCGCGGCATCGGCAAGGCGCTGGCCCGGCGGATGGCCGAGCGCGCCGACGCGCTCTGCCTGCTCGGGCGGGACACGACGGCGCTGACCGTCGCCGCCCGCGACCTCGAGGCGCGCGGCGCGCGGGCGCCGGTACGCACGGCCGCGCTCGACCTCGGCGAGCCCGCCGGCTTTACCGGCGCCCTGGACGCCGCCGATGCGGCGCTCGGCGGCTTCGACACACTCGTGGTCACCGGCGGGCTCTTCGGCGCGCAGCCCGACCTCGCCGAGGATGCCGTCCGCCTCGAGCGGCTCTTCGGCGCCAACTTCACCGGCACCGCGCTCCTGTGCCAGCAGGCGGCCGCGCGCCTGGCCGAGCGCGGCGGCGGCGTGATCTGCGCCTTCTCCTCGGTGGCGGGGGAGCGCGCGCGCAAGACGAACTACCTCTACGGCGCCTCCAAGGCCGGCCTCAGCGCCTTCCTGGACGGCCTGGGCCTGGCCTACGCCGATCGCGACGTCCGGGTGGTCTGCGTCAAGCCCGGCTTCGTCCGCACCGAGATGACGGCCGGGCTCCCCGTGCCGCCCTTCGCCGGCGAGCCCGACGCAGTCGCCGCCCAGGCGCTACGCGCCATGGACGCGGGCCGCCCCGTCGTCTACGCGCCCCCGATCTGGAGGCTGATCATGCTCGTCATCCGCGCCCTGCCCCGGCCGCTCATGCGTCGCCTCCCGTTCTAGTCGCGAAAGGCCCGCCACGACGCCGATGCGGTCTCGATCAGCCGCCGCAGTACAATGGTTGACGTGTCCGAGCCCGTCCGCGTCCGATTTGCGCCCAGCCCGACGGGGCATCTCCATGTCGGCGGCGCACGGACGGCGCTGTTCAACTGGGCCTTCGCGCGGCGCTATCGCGGGGTGTTCATTCTTCGCATCGAGGATACCGACCTCGAGCGGTCCACCGAAGAGTACCTCGCCTCCGTCCTCGACGCGCTGAGATGGCTGGGGCTCGACTGGGACGAGGGGCTACCCACCCCCGGCTACCGGCAGACCGAGCGGTTCGAGATCTACCGGGCCCATGCGGACCGGCTGCTCGCCGAGGGGCGGGCCTATCGCTGCCGCTGCACGCCCGCCGAGCTGGACGCCCTGCGGAAGACGGCGCAAGGCCGCGGCGAGACGTTTCGCTACCCCGGCACCTGCCGCGACGCTGACGTGCCCGCGAGCGAACCGCACGCGCTCCGGCTCCGCGTGCCGCCCGAGGGCCAGACCGTCGTCGAGGACGTTCTGCATGGGTCGGTGGTCTTCGAGCACAGCCAGCTCGACGACTGGATCCTCGTGCGTACCGACGGCACGCCCACCTACAACTTCTGCGTGGTGGTGGACGACGTCACCATGAAGATCACCCACGTGATCCGCGGCGACGACCACCTCTCGAACACGCCGAAGCAGGTGCAGTGCTACCACGCCCTCGGCTACCCGACACCGGCGTTCGCGCACATCCCCCTGATCCTCGGGCCCGACAAGAACCGGCTGTCCAAGCGGCACGGGGCGACCAGCGTGCAGGCCTTCCGCGAGGCGGGCATCGTGGCCGAGGCCCTCTTCAACTACCTCGCCCGGCTGGGCTGGTCGCACGGCGACCAGGAGGTCTTCTCGCGTGAGGACGTCGCGGCGCACTTCGATCTCGCCCACGTGGGCCTTGCCGCCGCCGTGTTCGATCGCACCAAGCTCGAGTGGCTGAGCCAGCACTGGATCAAGACGCTCCCGGCTGCCGCGCTCGCCGAGCGGCTGCCGCCCTTCCTCGAGCGCGCCGGGCTGCCGGTGCCGGCGGATCGGGCCTGGCTCGCGCGGGTGGTGGCGACGCTGCAGGAGCGCGCGAAGACGCTGGTGGAGATGGCGGCGGCCGCGACCTTCTACTTCCGCGCGCCCGCCGAGTACGACAAGGCGGCTACCGCGAAGTTCTGGACGCCAGAGGCGCCCGAGCGCTACGCGCTGCTCGTCAAGCGGTTGAGCCCCGAGCAGGCCATGGACGCGCCCACGCTCGAGGCGTTCTACCGCGGGCTGGCCGCCGAGCTCGGGCTCAAGCTCGTCGATCTCGCTCAGCTCACGCGCCTCGCCCTCACCGGCCGGGCGGCGAGCCCGCCCATCTTCGAGATCATCGGCATCCTCGGCAAGGAGGAGACGCTGGCGCGTCTTCGCGCGGCCCAGACCGCCGCGGAGGGCAAGCGATGAGGCGCATGCTCCTCGCGCGGCACGGCCAGTCGGTCTCCAATGCCGTGCGGCGGTTCCAGGGGGTCCAGGACGTGCCCCTGTCCGAGTTGGGCCGGCTCCAGGCGGAGGCCCTGGCCGCGGCGGTGGCGCGCCGCCCCATCGCCGCCGTCTACACGAGCCCGCTCCAGCGGGCGCGCGACACCGCCGAGCTTGCGGCGGCGGCGGCGAAGGCGCCGCTCCACGCGGTGGAGGATCTCCGTGAGCTCTCGCTCGGGGAGTGGGAAGGCTGCACGGTGGAGGAGGTCCGCGCCCGGCCGGGCGATCCCTACGCCTGCTGGGTGCGGGATCCGGTGGGGGGCATGCCGCCGGGCAGCGAGCCGCTCCGGGAGGTCCAGGCGCGGGTGCTGCGCGCGCTGGCGGCGATCGAGCGTGCACATCCCAACGGCGACGACGTGCTCGTCGTCTGTCACGGCGGCGTGATCGGCGCGTACCTCGCGCACTGCCTGGCCCTGCCGCTATCGTCCCTGTGGCGCCTCACCCTGTCGAACTGCTCGCTCACCGAAGTGGCCCCGCCGCGCGTCCTCACCGTGAACGACACCGCGCACCTGGCTGGAGTGACGGTGCCCCCGGGCGGCTTCCCGTCCCTGTCGCCATGAGGCCGAGCCGGTGAGCCTGCTCTCGCTGCTGGGGGGTCTGGCCGTGCTGCTCTACGGGATGCAGCTGTCGGGCGAAGGGCTGCAGCGCGCCGCCGGCGGCCACCTCCGTCACCTCCTCACGAGCATGACCCGGAACCGGCTCTCGGCGGTGGGCGCGGGTGCGCTGGTGACCGCCCTCATCCAGTCCTCCTCGGCGACGACGCTCATGCTGATCGGCTTCGTCTCCGCCGGGCTCATGACCTTCCGCCAGTCCCTGGGTGTGATCCTCGGGGCGGACATCGGCACCACCCTCACTGTCCAGCTCCTCGCCTTCAATCTCCGCGAGCTCGCCTTCCTCCTACTCGCGGCGGGATTCGCGCTCACCTTCTTCGGCCGGCGCGGCCTCGTCAAGAGCATCGGGCTGGCCGTGCTCGGCTTCGGCTTCCTCTTCCTCGGGATGCGGCTCATGACGGACGGCATCGCCCCCCTCGCCGAGCACCCGCTCGCGCGCCAGGTGCTGGTGGCGTTCGCGTCCAATCCCGGCATGGGCGCCCTCGTGGGCGCGCTGCTGAGCGCGGGCATGGCCTCCTCCGCGGCCACGATCGGCGTGCTCCTGTCGCTCGCCCACCAGGGCCTGCTGCCCCTCGAGGGCGCCATCCCGGTGGTGCTGGGCGCCAACGTGGGGACGTGCGCCATCGCACTGGCCGCGAGCATGCGCTCCACGTCCGACGCGCGCCGGGTCGCGGTGGCCCACATCGCCTTCAAGGTGCTGGGGGTGGCGCTGGTCTTCCCCTTCATCCAGCCGCTCACCGGCTTCGTGGCCCAGACGGCCGGCGAGCCCGCCCGGCAGATCGCCAACGCCCACACCCTGTTCAACGTGGCCATCAGCGCGCTCTTCCTTCCGTTCGCGCCGCTGGCCGCCCGCGCCATCCACGCCCTCGTGCCCGAGCAGGAGCGGGGCGACAACCCCTTCAAGACGCGCTACCTCGACGACCGCTATCTGGACCAGCCGTCCCTCGCCCTGGGCCAGGCCACCCGCGAGGCCCTTCGCATGGGCGACGTGGCGCAGAGCATGCTGCGCGACGCGCTCGTGGTGCTCCGGCGCGACCAGCAGGAGCTTCTCGAGGAGGTCGAGCGGCGCGACGATCAGCTCGACTACCTCGAGCGCGAGATCAAGCTCTTCCTCGCCCGCCTCGGCCGGGAGGCGATGAGCCCCGACATGGCGGGGCGCGAGATCGCTCTCATCTCCTTCATCGGCAACCTCGAGAACATCGGCGACATCGTGGACAAGAACCTGATGGAGCTGGCGCGCAAGAAGATGTATCAGGCCCGCCGCTTCTCGGAGGAGGGCGACGCCGAGCTCACCGAGTTCCACGGCATGGTGTCCAAGAACCTCGAGCGGGCCATCGCCGCCTTCGCCGCCGCCGACCGCGGCCTCGCCCAGGAGGTGCTGGACCTGCGCCCGGTCATCCGCCAGAAGGAGCGGGAGCTGCGCGAGTCCCATCTCAGCCGGCTCCGCCGCGGGCTCGCCGAGTCGCTGGAGACCTCCGAGATCCATCTCGACGTGCTGACCAACCTCAAGCGGATCTCCTCGCACGTGACCGCTCTCGTCTTCCCCATCCTCGAGGAGGTCTGAAAGCACGCCCATGCCCACCCGGGAGAGATTGCGCATCCTCCTGATGGCCTCGGAGGCCACGCCCTACGCGAAGACAGGCGGCCTCGCCGATGTCGTGGGCGCGCTTCCCCGGGCTCTCGCTGCCCTGGGCCACGACGTGCGCGTTTTGATCCCCAAGTACCGCGGCGTGGAGGCGCGGGCGGGCGCGCTCACCCTCGCCGCCGGCGGCATCGGGGTGCCCCTTGGCGACCGGGTGGTGGAGGGCGGCCTCCTCGAGAGCCGGACCGCCGACGGCGTGACCGTGTACTTCCTCGCCCACGATCACTATTACGACCGCGAGGCGCTCTACGGCACCGCCGACGGTGACTACTGGGACAACTGCGAGCGCTTCACCTTTTTCTGCCGGGGCGGGCTCGAGGCGATCGCGGCGCTGAGCAAGGGCTGGCGGCCGCAGGTCATCCACGCCAACGACTGGCAGACCGGGCTGGTGCCGATCTATCTGCGCACGCTCTACCGGAAGCACCCAACGCTCGGCTCGGTGGGGACCCTGTTCACGATCCACAACCTCGCCTATCAGGGCGTCTTCTGGCACTACGACATGCCCATGACGGGCCTGGGGTGGGATCTGTTCACGCCCGCCGGCATCGAGTTCTACGGGCGCTTGAACTTCCTCAAGGGCGGGCTGGTCTTCTCGGACCTGCTCACCACGGTGAGCCGGACCTACGCGCACGAGATCCGCACTGCCGCCTTCGGGGCCGGGCTCGAGGGCGTGCTCGAGGAGCGGAGCCCGGACCTCCACGGCGTGGTGAACGGGATCGACTACGAGGTGTGGAACCCGGAGACGGACGCGGCGATCGCCAAGCGCTATGGGGCGGGCGACCTCGAAGGCAAGGCGATCTGCCGGCAGGCGCTCGAGGACGAGATGGGACTGGCGCGCGGCCGCGGTCCCGTCATCGGCATGGTGACGCGGCTGGCCGCGCAGAAGGGGCTGGACCTCACCCTGGAGGCGCTGCCCGGCATCCTCGCCACCGGCGCCCGGCTCGTGCTCCTGGGATCGGGCGACCTGCCGCTCGAGGAGGCGTTCGTCGCGGCCGCGCGGGCCCATCCCAAGCAGGTGGCGGTGCGCATCGGCTACAACGAGGAGCTCGCCCGCCGCATCTACGCGGGGGCGGACTGCTTCCTCATGCCCTCGCGCTACGAGCCCTGCGGGCTGAGCCAGCTCGTCGCCCTCCGCTACGGCACCGTGCCGGTGGTGCGGCGCACGGGCGGCCTCGCCGATACCGTGCGCGAGGCAGAGACCGATCGCCGGGCGGGCACCGGCTTCCTCTTCGACGTCTTCACCGTGGAGGCGCTCGTCGGGGCGGTGGGGCGGGCCGCCGCCGCCCACGCGGATGGGGCGCGGTGGAAGGCCATCGTCCGCAACGGCATGGCCGAGGACTTCTCGTGGGACGCCTCGGCCCGAGAGTACTCGACCCTCTATCGAAAGATCATCAAGGCGCGCGCGAGCCGCGAGCGGGGGAGCCAGCCATGAAGAAGGTCGAGGCCGTCATCAAGCCGTTCAAGCTCGACGACGTCAAGGAGGCCCTCACCCAGCTCGGGGTGTTCGGGATGACCGTGACCGAGGTGCGCGGCTTCGGCCGGCAGAAGGGCCACACCGAGCTCTACCGTGGCTCCGAGTACACCATCGACTTCCTCCCCAAGGTGAAGATCGAGGTGGTGGTCCCCAACGAGATGGTGGACAAGGTGGTGTCTGCGATCGCCGCCGCCGCCAAGACGGGCTCGATCGGCGACGGGAAGGTCTTCGTGCTGCCCATCGGCGAGGCCGTTCGCATCCGTACCGGCGAGAAGGGCGAGTCGGCCATTTGAGCGAGTAGTGGCTGATCTCCTCCGCGCGGCGCCCGGTGACCGAAAGGCGCTCGCCGAGCTCCGGCGGCGGGGGTTCGCGGAGCCCAAGACGGCGCTGGCGAACTTGCATGCGCTGGCTCCCACGCCCGTCGAGGGCGGGCTCCTCGAGCCCTTTCTGGCGCGGCTCCTCGCCGAGCTGGCGGGGGCCCCCGATCCCGACATGGCGCTCAACAACCTCGAGCGCCTCGCCGCCCAGGGCGACCGCGGCGTCTTTCTCCGGACCCTCGTCGCGCACCCCGGGGCCGTCCATCTGCTCGCGCGACTCGGGGGAACCAGCCAGTTCCTCGCCGATACCCTGCGCCGCTACCCGCAGCTGCTCGCCTGGCTGCTCGAGCCGCGCACCATGCGCCAGTGGTTGGCCGACGAGCTGGAGGCCGAGCTGGCGCAGAGCCTCGCCCCGTTCACCCGGCGGGAAGCGCGCTGGAACGCGCTGCGGCGCTTCAAGTACCGGCAGCTGCTCCGCATCGGCTGCCGCGACATCCTGGGCGACGCCGATCTCACCGTGACCACCGAGGAGCTGTCTCGCCTCGCGGACGCATGCTTGGCCGCCGCCTGCCGCTGGGCGGAGGAGGCGCTTGAGCCTCTCTACGGCGCGCCCCTCGCCCCCGATGGCAGCCGCACCGGGCTGGCCGTGATCGGCATGGGCAAGCTCGGAGGCGACGAGCTCAACTATTCCTCCGACATCGATCTCATCTTCGTGTACGGCGACGACGGCGAGACCGCAGGCGGCCGCGAGGGATCCATCCCGAACGGGCGCTACTTCGCGGAGGCGGCCAAGGCGGTGGTGGCGGCGGTGGAGTCGATGACGGACGAGGGATACGCGTTCCGCGTCGACCTGCGCCTCCGTCCCGAGGGGCGCTCCGGGGCCCTCATCCTCTCGCTCGACGGCTACCACGCGTACTTCACCGAGCGCGCCGAGCTGTGGGAGCGCCAGGCACTCATCAAGGCGCGCGCCTGCGCGGGCAACGCGGCGGTTGCGGCGCGGTTCTTCGAACTTACGCGCCCCTTCGTATTCCGGCCTGGGCTCGACGCCGGCATCGTGGACGAGGTCCGGCGGATGAAGCAGGAGATCGACCGCGCCCAGCGGGCCAAGGGCCGCGAGCGGCGTAACGTGAAGCTCGGCCGCGGCGGGATCCGCGAGGTGGAGTTCCTCGTCCAGGCGCTGCAGCTGCTCTACGCGGGCGACGACCCGTGGCTGCGCGGCGGCAACTCGCTGCGCGCCCTCTTCCGCCTCACCGAGCGCGGCTATCTGGCGCCCGCGCTCGGCCGCGCCCTTGGCGATGCCCTCGTCTACCTCCGCACTGTCGAGCACCGCCTGCAGATCCTCCACGAGTTTCAGACCCACACCCTCCCGGAGGAGCCGCGGGCCCTTGGCCTCCTTGCCCGGCGCATGGGCGTCGCGCTGCCGCCCGACGGTGCCCGCCGCCGCTTCCTCGCCGAGTACCGGCGTGTCACGGACGCGGTGCACGCCGCGTTCCGCGACTTCTTCGACGCGCGGCCCGCCCCGCGCGCGGCCGCCCCGCGCATTCCGACGTTCACCGCGCTCAAGGCGACGGGCTTCGTGGATCCCGACCGGGCCCGCCAGAACTTGCGGCTGATCCTGGAGGGCCGGCCGCTCCTGCCCTATCCCGTCCGCGCGTCCCAGGCCCTCGCGCGGATGCTCCCCGTGCTCCTCGACGCCCTCTGGCAGAGCCCGGATCCCGACGAGGCGCTGAACCAGTTCGAGCGCTTCGTGGCGGCGGCGGGCCCGCGGACGGCCTGGCTCGAGCTGCTCGCGGAGGCGCCGCGGCTGCTGGCCAACCTCGTGCGCCTGTGCGCGCGTGGCGAGCTCGTGAGCCAGATGCTGCTCGCTCAGCCCGAGCTCCTGGGCAGCCTGGCCGACCCGGCCACGTTCACCGCCCAGAAGACCGAGGCCGAATTCCGCGCCGCTCTCGCGCCCGTGCTCGGGCCCGGACTGAGCGCGCCCGAGCGGAAGGACCTGCTGCGGCGGCTCAAGCAGGCCGAGGAGCTCCGGGCGACGTGGCGCATGCTGCTCGGCGTGACCGACGCCGAGCGCTTCTCCGGCGAGCTCACCGCGCTCGCCGAGGCCGCCCTGGCGGTGGCCTGGCTCATGGCGGTGAGCGCGATGGCCGAGCGCCACGGCGCGCCGCGCGACGCGGGCGGCGGCTTCCTCGACGCGGTGATCGTGGGGGTGGGCAAGCTCGGGGGCCGCGAGCTCTCCACCGGCTCCGACCTCGACCTCTTCGTGATCTTCGATGCCGACGGGGCGACGGACGGTCCCGCGCCCGTGGAGGCCGCCGTCTTCTATCACGGGGCGGTCGAGCTGCTCCAGGCGCTGCTGGGCGACATCACCCCCGCGGGCACCGTCTTTCCCGTGGACCTGCGGCTGCGCCCCGGCTCGAAGGGGAGCGGCTTCGCGGCCAGCGTCGCGTCGATGACCCAGTACTACCGCGAGTGGGCCGATCCCTGGGAGCGCCAGACCCTCACGCGAGCCCGCCTGGTGGCGGGCAACGCCGCCGTGGGTCGACGGGTGCGCCGTTTGATTACCGATCTTCTCTACGGCGCGGAGGCGGCGCCGGCCGACCTCAAGGAGATGCGCCTGCTGCGCGAGCGGATGGAAAAGGAGCTGGGCAAGGAGACGTCCGGGCTCTTTCACGTGAAGTTCGGCCGAGGTGGGCTGGTGGACGTGGAATTCATCACCCAGGCGCTCCAGCTTGTACACGGCCGCGGCCACCCCGGGCTTCGCCGCCCGAACACTCTGCAGGCGCTGCGCGCCATCGGGGCGGCCGGCCTGCTCTCCGCCGAGGACGCCGCCACGCTCGATCAGCAGTATCGCTTTCTCCGCCGCGTCTCCGGCAGCCTGCGTCTCTTCGGCGCCCGGCCCGGCGACACCCTGGAGCTGGCCGGTCCCTTCGTCTCGCGCGTCGCCCGCAGCCTGGAATACCCGTCGCGGAAGGAGTTCTTCGAGGACTACCGCCGTCGCACCGCGTGGGTCCGCGCCTTGTGGAACCGTGTCGTCCCCGCCTAGCCGGGTGGCGATACGGGGCCATGGGCTTCGTTGCCGCCCGGCGGCTGCGCCGCGCTGGTATGATGGCCTTCGCATCGCCTACAGCCCAACCCGGGAGGATATTCATGGCTGAGAATCCGCAGATCCTCGGCGACCGCGGCCGCTCGCTCGAGGACGAGTTCTTCCGCAAGGAGGACCAGCGTCTCACCGAGCGTCTGCGCGAGCTCCGCGACAAGTCGACCTCGCGCGAGGCGCTCGCCAAGGCCTCGGGGATCAAGAACGAGGCGATTCTGGACAAGCTGATGGAGCTGGGCATCCGGCCCGAGACGGTCGCCGCGCTCGCCCTGGTGCCGCTGGCCGAGGTGGCCTGGGCCGACGGTTCGATCGACGCGCGCGAGCGGAGCCTGGTTCTCGAACGCGCCGAGAAGTCCGGCATCGCCCCCGGCTCCACCGACCACGCCCTCCTCGAGAGCTGGCTCGAGCGCCGGCCCGAGCCGAAGCTGCTCTCGGCGTGGACTCAGATGGTGCGGGGGCTTCGCGAGCACATGACGGCGGAGCAGGCGGGCGCCCTGCGCGACGGCCTCATCGAGCGCGCCAAGGCCATCGCGAGCGCGAGCGGCGGCGTCCTCGGCGTGGGCAAGGTGTCCGCCGCCGAAGCGGACATGATCCAGCAGCTCGAGTCGGCCTTCCGGAAGTAGGGGGCCGGCCCCGCCGCCGTCGCGATGCCCGCGCGCCTCTTCGTCCTCGACGGGCCCGGTTATCTTTTCCGCGCGTATCACGCGCTGCCGTACCTCTCCACCTCGCGCGGCGTGCCCGTCAACACCGTGCTGGGCATGTCCACGATGCTGTGGAAGCTGCTCCGGGACGAAAGCCCCGACTATTTCGCAGTAGCCTGGGACCCGCCCGGCCCGACCTTCCGCGACGAGAAGTTCGCCGCCTACAAGGAGACGCGCGCGGCTACGCCCGACGACCTCAAGCGCCAGATCCCCCTCGTGATGCAGGTGCTGGAGGCCCTGCGGATCCCCGTCCTGGAGGTGCCGGGCTTCGAGGCCGACGACGTCCTCGGCACCGTGGTGGACCGCGCGCGCGCCCACGACCTCGACGTGGTCCTGGTGACGCAGGACAAGGACATGTTGCAGCTGGTGGGGCCGCGGGTCACCGTGCTGGCGCCGGGAGCGCGGGCCGGCGAGCAGATCGTCTATGACGCCGAGAAAGTGCGCGAGAAGTGGGGTGTGGGTCCCGAACAGATCCCGGACCTCCTCGCCCTCATGGGCGACTCGATCGACAACATCCCCGGCGTGCCGGGTGTGGGGCAGAAGACGGCGGTGAAGCTCATCGGCCAGTTCGGCTCGGTCGACGGCCTGTACCAGCATCTCTCGCTGGTGCCGGGGAAGCTGCGCGAGACCCTCGCCGCCAACCGCAAGCAGGCGCTGCTCTCGCGCGAGCTCGCCACCGTGAGCACGCGCGTGCCGCTGCCCGACGACCTCGAAGCCCTCCGGCGGGCCGAGCCCGACTGGGAGCGGCTGCGCGCGGTCTGGACCGAGCTCGAGCTGCGCAACCTGCTGCGCCAGCTGCCGGACGCGCCGGGAGCTGCGGCCGCCGTCGAGGACGAGACGCCGCTCGCGGACGCCGAGGCGCTGGCGACCTTTCTCGCCAAGGTTCCAGAGGGCGAGCCGCTCGCCGTGGACTGGATAGAGGAGGGCGGGCCACCCGATCTCGTCGTGACGCGCGTGGGGCTGCATCATCCCGCCGCCGGCGACATCCAGGTCCCGTCGGAGCTTCTCACCCTCTCCCCTGAGGGGAGAGGGCAGGGTGAGGGGAGGGCCGTCCTCGGAGGCCGCCGGCTCATCGGCCACGACATCAAGCACCTCGTGGAATGGATCCTCGCCCGTGGCGGCGCCGTGCCGGAGATCGACGACACCGCGCTCGCCGCCTTCCTCCTCAATCCGGCGCGCTCGAACTACAAGATGGAGGAGGTCGCCAACGAGCATCTCGGCGAAGGGGCGGGGGGAGCCCACCCGGGAGGGCGCGCGCGGCTGGTGTGGTCGCTGTGGGAGCAGGAGGAGCGCGAGCTGCGCGAGGCGAAGGTGCGCCCGGTATATGACGAGATCGAGCGCCCGCTCGTGCCCGTGCTCGCGGTCATGGAGCGGCACGGCATCCACGCCGACTCGAATCGTCTCGCCGAGTTCTCGAAGGAGCTCGACCGCAGCCTCGAGACCCTCACGCGCGAGATCTACTCGCTGGCCGGCGAGGAATTCAACCTCGGCTCGCCGAAGCAGCTCGCCGCTATTCTCTTCGAGAAACTGGGCCTGACGCCGCTGAAGAAGACCAAGACCGGCTACTCCACCGACGCCGACGTGCTGGAGCAGCTCGCGATCGGACACTCGCTCCCCGCGAAGCTGGTCGACCAGCGGGTGCTGTCCAAGCTCAAGTCGACCTATGCCGATACTTTGCCGGGGATGATCAACCCCGCCACCGGGCGCATTCACACCTCGTTCAACCAGATGGGGGCGGCGACGGGGAGACTCAGCTCGTCAAATCCAAACACCCAGAACATACCCGTGCGCACCGAGCTGGGCCGGCGCATCCGCGCCGCCTTCGTGCCCGAGCCGGGCTGGCGCCTCGTCGCCGCCGACTACTCGCAGGTGGAGCTGCGCATCCTCGCCCACGTGTGCGGCGAGGAAAGCCTGGTGGAGGCGTTCCGGCGCGGCGAGGACATCCACCGGCGCACGGCCGCCGAGGTGTTCGGCGTGCCCCTCGACCAGGTGACGGACGCCCAGCGCGACATCGCCAAGACCACGAACTTCTCCGTGATCTACGGCGTCACCGCGTTCGGGCTCGCGCGCGGCCTCCGCATCACCTCCAAGGAGGCGCAGCAGTACCTCGACCGGTTCTTCGCGCGTCATCCGAAGGTGCGGGCGTGGCTCGACCGCACCGTGAAGGAGGGCCGCGAGCGCGGCTACGTGGAGACGCTGCGGGGCCGGCGGCGCTACTTGCCCGAGCTGCGCAGCGGTAATCCGAACCTGCGCGGTTTTGCCGAGCGCATGGCCACCAACGCCCCCATCCAGGGCACTGCCGCCGATATGATCAAGATCGCCATGATCCGCATGGCCGCCGCCCTCGCGGAGGCCCGCCTGGAAAGCCGCATGCTCTTGCAGGTGCACGACGAGCTGCTGTTCGAGGCGCCGCCCGGCGAGGAGGCGCGCCTGAAGGCGCTCGCCACCGAAGTCATGGAGGGCGCGATGACGCTGGACGTGCCGCTCAAGGTGGACGTCAAGGCCGGCGCCGACTGGGCGCAGGTCTGACGGTGACGCGGGCCTTTCTCCTCGCCGGCCTCACCGGCGGCATCGCAACCGGCAAGAGCACGGTGAGCGCGATGCTTTCCCATCTCGGCTGCCGGGTCACCGATGCCGATCAGCTCGCGCGCGACGTGGTGGCGCCCGGGCAGCCCGCCCATGCCGCCGTCGTGGCCGAGTTCGGCGCGGAGGTGCTGCAGCCCGACGGCTATCTCGACCGCAAGCGCCTCGGGGCCATCGTCTTCGCGGACGCCGAGCGGCGCAAGCGCCTGGAAGCCATCACGCACCCCGCCATTCGCACCCGCTGGGACCGCATCCTGCGCGTCTACGAGGAGGAGGCGTTCGCCGGCATCGTCTTCTGGGACGCCGCCCTGCTCTACGAGACGGGCGGCGCCCGGCTGATGGAGAAGATGGTGGTGGTATTCGCCGAGCCCGCCGTGCAGGTCGAGCGCCTCATCGCGCGCGACATCTGCTCCGAGGCGGACGCCCGCGCCCGTATCGCCAGCCAGATGCCGGTGGCCGAGAAGGCCAAGCTGGCCGACTACGTCGTCGACAACTCCGGCACCCGCGCGGACACCGAACGGCAGGTGCGGGCGGTGCACCAGGCGCTCCTCGCCGACCTGGCCGCCCGGTCGCGGAGCCAGGCATGAGCCCGCGGCGGAACGCGCGGGCTACCGTGCGGCCCATCGTCCGGTTCGGAGGTTCGGGGCGGCCCAGCGGCGGCAAGCGCCGCGCGCTCGGTCAGCACTTCCTTCGGGATGACCACGTCGTGGAGCGGATCGTCGGGCTGGTGCGGCCGACCGCGGCGGACCTTGTGGTGGAGATCGGCCCCGGCGAGGGCGCGCTCACCGGCCGGCTCGCCGCCACGGCCGGTCGATTGATCGCCCTGGAGATCGATGCCGCGCTGGCCGCGCGCCTCGCGGCGCGCCTGGGCCCGGCTTCCACCGTGGAGATTCGCCGCGCGGATGCGCTCGCCTTCGACTGGACCGGGCTGGCCGCGCTCCGCGGGGACGGGCAGGGCCGCATCGTGATCGTGGGCAACCTGCCCTACAGCGTGGGCAAGCCCATCCTGATGGCGCTGGCCGAGGCCGCCCCGACGCTGGCGGCGGCGACGCTCACCGAGATGGCGCTGATGCTCCAGAAGGAGGTCGCCGAGCGGGTCGCCGCGCCGCCCGGCGATCGAACGTACGGCAGCCTCTCCGTGCTGACCCAATGCGCCGCCGAGGTGCGGCTTGCCTTCACGGTGCCGCCGGAGGCCTTCCGCCCGCCGCCCCTGGTGGACTCCGCGGTGCTGCACCTCCGCGCGCTGGCGCGGCCGCCGGTGCCCATCACCGACGCGCGCCGGTTCCGCTCGCTGGTGCGCGCCGCCTTCTCCCAGCGGCGCAAGAGCCTCGCCAACGCGCTGGCCGCCGGCCTCGGCATCCCGGGAGAGCGCGCCCGCGCCCTCCTCGCCGCTGCCGGCATCGACGCCGGGCGTCGCGCCGAGACGCTGTCGCTCGCGGAGTTCGCGCGCGCCGCCGATCAATTCACCGGCTGATCAACGCCGCCGCCTAGCCCAGCCGCCTGGCGACGAACTCGCCCTCGCGCGTCCACGTCACGCCGTCGCGGTCGAGCGCATCCCCGATCCAGCGGAACGAGTCGGGCGTGATCTCGGTGAAGCGCCAGCGGGTGGGGACGCCGTTGGCGCGGGCGCCGATCTGCACGATGTCCGCGCCGACCCGCCGGCCGACCTGCTCCTCGCGGTGGCCGTTGACCGGATTGATCCACGTGATGCGCCATCCCTGTATGGTCGGGTCCCACACGCGCAGCGTCGTCCCGAACATGTTCATGCCGCGGTCCGGATCACCCACGCGCTCGGGGCGCGGCGGCATGATCCAGACGTCCTGCACTGCGCGCCCTTCGAGCACCCAGCCGAAGTGCACCTCGCCCTCGAGCCCGCCGGCGCTCACGTCGATGCCGGCGTAGCGAACGACCTGTAGCGCCCAGCGTCCTACCAGCCACCCGTACACGTCGGCCGACTCGGGAATCTCGCGCGCGCGGCCCGACGCGGCCAACACGTCGTGAAGGTCGCCTTTAGTTCCAGTCTGTATGGCGGTCATGAGCAGTCCCTCCTGCCCAGTAGGACCCCGCCCGAGGCGGCGAGTGAAATCAGGTCGCGGCAGGAAGCACGAACGCGAACGTGCTGCCGGGCCCTCCTGACTTTCCACCCAGACCCGGCCCCCGTAGGCCTCGACGAGACTCTTGGTGATGGCCAGGCCGAGGCCGGTGCCTTCGATGTCGCGCGTGGCCTTGCTCGTCACCCGGTAGAACTTGTCGAACACGTAGGGGAGCGCAGTGGCGGGAATACCGAACCCCGTGTCGGTGATAGCGACGCGAAGTCCCGCGCCGGGGGCACCTGTCGTTGCGCCCTCCTCGGAGATCGTCACGCGCACCTGCCCCCCGGGGCCCGTGTACTTCACCGCGTTGCCCGCGAGGTTAAGCAGCACCTGCCGCATCCGCCCCGGGCTCGCGCTGACCACGGCGCGCTCGAGCAGATCCGCGGAGAGCGCGATTCCCTTGGCCTCGGCCTGCGGCCCCAGCGCCGCCAGCGTCTCGCGTGCGAGGGCGACCAGGTCCACGGGCTCGCGCGGGGCCTCCAGGCCGGACTCGATGCGGCCGAGGTCGAGCAGGTCGCCGATCAGCTCACTCATGCTCTTGGCCACCTTCACGATCATCGAGCAGTGCTCGGCATAGCGGGGATTGCCGGCGCCCGCCCGTTGCATCAGCTCGGGCGGTGAGCGTGATGCCGGCGAGGGGGTTCTTGAGGTCGTGGGAGACCGTGCTGACGAAGGTGTTCTTCATCTGCTCGAGCTCCTTGAAGTGCGAGACGTCGCGGAGAATGGCGGCCACGCCGACCGGCTCGCCGTAGGGCGTGCGCACCGGCACCACGCTCGCCTGCGCGGTACGGCCATCGGGCAGGGGAAGCTCGACCACTCCCGGCGTGCCCGCGGCGAGGAGATCGCGCAGCTCGCCCTCCGGAATGCCCTCGACGAGCAGGGTGCCGGTGATCACCTGGGAGTCGAGGCCGAGCATGGCGTGGACGGCGGGGTTGGCCATGAGCACGAGGCCGTCCGCGCTCACCACGACGACGGCGTCCTGCATGCTGCCCACCACCGCTCCAAGCGTGCTGTGCTCGTCGGCCAGCCCCTGGTACGCCCGCGAGGTTCCGAGCGCGGCGGCGATGCCGGCGGCGAGAAAGCCGGCGACGCGCGCGTCGTCCGGACCGTAGATGCCGGGAGCGCGCGCGGCGAAGACGAGAGCGCCGGGGAGCTCGCCGCCGCGTCGCAGGGGAGCGACGAGGGCGGCGCGGAGCCCGGCGGCGGCCCAGCCCGCTTCCAGCGCGCCCGCGCCCTCGGGCGGTGCCGCGAGGTCCTCCACCAGCAGCGGCCGGCCCGCGGCGATGGCGCGCCCGGGTAGGCGCGCGCCCGCCGAGTAGCGCCGGGCCGACGGCTCCGGCGCGCCCAGATCGGCGAGGGGATGCACGAGGTAGCCCGCCTCCTCCGAATCCTGCAGGCAGATCGCCAGGTAGTCGCATGGCACGACGCTGGCCGCGTTCTCGGCCAGCGACTGGAACACGTGGGTGGGCAGGGGCGAGCCCGAGATGGCGATGAGGATGTCGCAGACGCCGGCCAGCCGCTCGGCGAGGCTCACGTCGCCGGCTGCTCCGCGTGGACCCGGGCGAGCGCGACGAGCTCGGCGCCGCCCGGAATGGGCGCGAGCGGCCCGATGACGGCGCGGTGCCGGATGATGCCCGCCCGGTCCACCAGAAACAGGCCCTGTTCGAGCGCGGAGGCCGCGTGGTGATGGAGGCGACGGACGAAGTTGCGATTCACCACATCAACCCAGGCGCCGCGCAGCTGGGGCCCGGGCTTACCGCTGGTGAAGGACGCGGAGAAGCTCACCACCGCCGCGCGGGTGGCGGCGAGCACCCCGAGCTCGCCGAGACCCCACACCGCGTAGAGGCGCTTGTCGGGATCGCAGACGACGGGATACGGCACGGGGTCGGGACGGAAGTAGGTCCGGGCGCCCCCGAGGAGGTTCGGGGTGACCTGGATTACCTCGGTCGCGTGCGCGAGCAGGCTCTGATAGCCCTCGATGACGCCCTGCATGTAGCTGCGGCAGAAGTGGCAGGTGAAGCCGCGCGAGAACCAGACGATGACGCTGAGGCGCCCGTGATACGCGGCGAGGTCGATAGTCGGCCCCTGCACGGAGGGAAGCACGAAGGACGGAGCCGGCTGGCCGACCGCGGCCGGTACGGTGTCGCCTGCCATCGGGTCAGCTACGTCTTCGATGCGGGAATTGTCAACGTTGCGGCCGCCGCCGGCGCCGCCGCGGGGGCACTGCGCCCCGCCCCGGTGACCAGGCGGAGGAAGCCCGGCGACAGCCGCGGGTCGAGGGTGTCGCGGATGCCGTCGCCGAGCAGGTTGAAGGCGAGCACGGTGATGGTGATGGCGAGCCCTGGGAAGAAGGCCAGCCACCACGGCGGCACCAGCGCGGTGATGGAGTCGGCCAGCATGTTGCCCCAGGTGGGGGTGGGCGGTGGCACCCCGACGCCGAGGAAGCCCAGGGCCGCCTCGATGACGATGGCGACGCCGAGATGGGTGGTGGCCAGGACCAGGTACGGCGCCACGCACTGGGGCAGGACGTGCTTGGTCATGACCCGCAGCGACGACCCGCCGTTGGCGCGGCCGGCCTCCACGAAGGGCATCTCGCGCACCGAAAGCGCCACCGAGCGAATCACGCGGCCGCCGAACGGAATGCGGGTGATGGCGATGGCGAAGATCACCGCTTGCAAGCCCGTCCCAATGGCCATGGAGATGGCCATGGCGAGGATCAGGTCGGGAAAGGATTGCAAGATCTCCATGATGCGCTGGCTCACGAGGTCGAAGCGCCCGCGCAGGTAGCCGCACGCGACGCCCCAGAGCGACCCCACCGTGGTGCCGAGGATCACGGCGGAGAAGGCCACGAAGAGCGAAGTCCGGGCGCCGTAGATGACCCGGCTCAGGGTGTCGCGGCCCACCTGGTCCGTGCCGAGCAGGCTCTGCGCGTCCGGTGGCTTGTTCATGCGCCGGAAATCGGCCTTGAGCGGATCGCGCGGGGCCAGGAGCGGCGCCGCGAGGGCAACGAAGATGATGAAGAGGCCGACGGCGCCGCCCAGCGCGGCGAGGGTGTTGCGGCGACTGAAGCGGCCAAGCTCGCGGAGCAGGAAACGCATCAGCCGAACCGGATGCGCGGGTCGAGCCACGCGTAGCTGAGATCGACGAGCACGTTGACGGCCACGAAGATCACCGCGTAGAAGAGGACGAGGTTCTGGACGACGATGATGTCGCGCTCGATGACGGCCACGACGAGCGAGCGCCCGAGCCCCGGCACCCCGAAGGCCTGCTCCACCGCGACCGAGCCGCCCAGGACGAAGCCCAGCAGGACGCCGGAGATCGTGATGACGGGCAGGAGCGCGTTGGGGAGCGCGTGGCGGAGGACGACCAGCCCCTCGCGGAGGCCCTTGGCCCGCGCCGTCCGCACGAAATCCTCGCTGATCACCTCGAGGAGGCACGAGCGGGACATCCGGGCGATGTAAGCGCCCTGGGCCAGCCCCAGCACCACCGCGGGGCCGATCACCATCTGGAAGTTCTGCCAGGGGTCCTCCCAGAAATGCACGATGACGAAGGGCGATTTGTAGCCGAACCAGAAGAGCAGGGCGAGCACGATCAGCATGCTCAGCCAGAAGCCGGGAATAGCGATGAAGAGGATGGACAGCGCCCGCGCAAGGCCGTCGGGAATGCTGTTGGGCTTGAACGCGCTGAGGATGCCGACGGGCAGGCCGACGAGCCAGGAGATGAGGAGGGCGAGCACTCCGATCTCCGCGCTGATCGGCCCGCGGTGCGCGATGAGCTCGGCGACGGTGTCACCCCGGAAGAATGACTTGCCGAGGCGGCCCGCGCCGATGTCGACCAGCCACCGCCCGTACTGCACCGGCAGGGGGTCGCTGAGCCCGAGATCGGCCATGATGCGGACCCGGTCCTCGGGCTTCATCTGCGCGTGCCCCTCCGCGCCGAGGATCGCCACCAGCGGATCGCCGGGGATGACGCGTAGCACCACGAAGATGGTGAGTGAGACGCCGAGCAGGGTACCGAGGGCGTACCCTGCTCGGCGCAGCAGGTACTTCCGCACGCGCGAGCGGCCCCGCCTAGCCTAGGACTGGGCCACCCAGACGTTGTCCCAGCGGACCACGTCGTAGATCCCGAAGAAGGTGGACGGGTTCTGGCCGCGCACCTTGTTGTACCAGGCGTCGTAGATCTGCTCGTACGCGACGGGGATGAGCGGTGGATCCTGCTCCAGCATGTCCTCGGCCTTGCGCACGAGTGTCTTGCGCCGGTTGTCGTCAAGCTCGCGGTCTACCTGGGAGGCCAGGTCGTGGAACGCGGCGTTCGTCCAGCGCGAGTAGTTCTGGGGGCCGCCCTTGCCGTACCAGGCGCTGAAGATGTCCGACGGATCCATGAGGCTGGACACGATAGCGCTGATGGCGAGGTCGAAGTTGCCGGCCTGGGCCTCGTCGAACCAGACCGACGTCTGGACCACGCGCAGATTGCACTCGATGTTGAGGTGCTCCTTCAGCATGGCCTGGATGGCGACCGCCCAGAGCTTGAAGGTGGGGATGTCGCGCACGCAGAAGTCGAGGTTCTTCAGGCCCTGGCCGTAGCCCGCGGCCTGCATGAGCTTCCTTGCCTCCTGCACCGCCGGCTTGACGTCCTTCTGGTAGCCGAGCTTCTTCTCGAGGTCGGCGCGCGGCGTCGACATCTCGTGGAAAGGATAGACGAAGCCGCCCACTTGCATGGGCGCCGCGTCCTTGACCACCTCCACCAGGGTGTGGCGATCCATGGCGAGGTGTATCGCGCGGCGCACGCGCGGGTCGGCCAGCGCCTTGTTCTTCTCCATGTTCGTCCAGAACGCCTGGATGACGGACTGGTTGAAGTTGGCCGCGGTCACGCCCTGCATCTCCTTGGCCTTGCGCCAGGTCACCGGATCCAGCAGCCGCGCGTAGTCGACGCGACCGGAGAGGAACGCAGCGCCCAGCTCGGGGGTGAACGGCAGGAAGTGGTAGATCTCGAGCTTGTCGACCAGCGGCAGGCCCTTGTTCCAGTAGTCGGGGTTGCGCTCCTGGATCCAGATCTCCTTGTCCTTGCGGGAGACGTGACGGAAGGGCCCCGTGCCGGGGTAGTTCATCACCTGGCGGAGGTTGCCGCCGTTGTCATCGAGGGTCTTCTTGCGCACGATGATGTTCCAGCCGCTCGCGAAAGCGCCCAGCATGTAGGCCTTGGGCCGCGCCTCGGTGAGCCGGAACTCGATGCGGTGGGGATCCAGCACGACGATGTCGCCCACGGTGGCGAAGAGCGGCGTGCGCGGGATGACGACACCCTTGGGCGGCCGCGCGATGCGCTCGTAGGTCGCCTTGACGTCCTCGGCGGTGAAGTCGGCGCCGTCGTGGAACTTGACGCCCTTCCGGAGGTGGAAGGTATAGCGCTTGCCGTCCGCGCTGATGTCGTATTTCCACGCGAGGTCGGGAATGATCGTCTGCCCGTCCTTGGGGCTCCGGCGGAGCAGGGTGTCGTACATCGGGCTCTGCGGCCCGATATTGGCGACCGTGCCCGACTGATGCACGTCGAAGTGAGCGGGCGCATTGTGCACCGCGTAGCGCAGGGTCCCGCCGCGCTTGGCCGCCGGATCGGGCCGGACGGGCGACGGCGTCTCCTGAGCCTCGGCCCGCCCGCGCAGGACGGCAGGGCCCAGGGCGGCGGCGCCGCCGGCCACTCCCGCGGTGCGAAGGAAGGCGCGACGGCTGACGGGGGGCTTCGGACTATCGGGGGTGGTCGGGTCAGACATGGGCAGCACCCTCCTCTGGGGATGTCCCGGCGCGACAGCGCGTAGGGTGGGGGAAAGATACACGACGGGTCGGGGAGATACAAGGCAGGCGTGACCGTGAGGGGGAGGGAGGGCGGGTGATCGGCCGTCGCGTGCTACCGTGATTTGGTGGAGAGCAGCCCCTCCCTGGAGCAGCGGCTCCTCCGAGACCCCGTCCCTCGCGACGAGCCGACGAGCGGGAGGACCGCCTCCGCCGTTCTCACCGCCATCGGGGTCTCCCTCTTCATCGCCTATCACCTGATCGCGGTGGGCGTACACAGCGCACCTCCCGGCGGTCCGATCCCGTCGCTCCAGGCCTTCTTCGACCGCCATCTCCGGACCGGCGACTACCTCCGAGCCGCGGGAATCGCGCGGAGCTGGCAGGTTTTTGCCCCCGATCCGCCGCGCGTGAACGCGTTCGTCCGCGTCCTCGTCGAGGGCGTGGATGGCGAGGTCTGGGACCTGGGCCATGACATGCTCGGGCGGCGGCAGTATCCCTACCTCTTCTACGACCGGATGGCGAAGATCAACCGCCAGATGCTGCGCCGCAAGGACTATCGCCTCACGTATGCCGGCTGGGTGTGTCGGGACTGGGAGCGGACCCATGGGGGCGAGGCCGCGCGGGCGGTTCGACTCGTTCCCATCCGGACCCGTGTGCCGCCACCGGGCGGCGCGGGCTACGACCCCCGCGGGCTCGACGTGGACGAGGCCGCGCCGGAGGTGTTCCCGTGCGCCAGCACCCCACATGGCCAGCTGCCGCCGGGCCTCCGCGCGCGCTACGGACTGCCCCCGGTCGCCGCCACGCTGCGCGACACGGGCGCCGATCCGGCGCCGGCGGCCCTCGAGCGCACGTCGGAGCCGCTGGAGTGATCGCGGCGCTCGTCGCCCTCGCGTTGCTGCTGGGCTTCTTCGCCCTTCGGCCCGAGGTCTGGGCGCGCGTGTTCCTCGTCCGTGTCGACCCGCGCCCGGCGGGGCTGCTGCGCATCGCGTTCGGAGCCGTCGTCCTGTGGACCTTCCTCTGCCTTGGGCCGAGCGTCAGCCTCTTCTTCACCGATCAGGGCCTGGTCCTGCCTGCCATCCCACGCGCCGCCTCGCGAGGCCTCCTCCCGCTCGTCGGGAGCTCGTCGATGCTCCAGCTGCGGAGCGACCCGCCCGTGACGTTCGCCGTGTACGGGCTCGCGCTCGCGAGCGCCGTGCTGATGACCCTGGGCGTCTGGACGCCCGTCACCACCGCGGCCACCTGGTTCCTCGGCGAGCAGCTGTATCGCTACGACGCCATGTTCACCAACGGGGGCGACCTGGTGATCCGGGCCTTCCTCTTTCTCGCGATGTTCTGCCGCTGGGACGAGGCGTATTCGCTCGACGCGTGGCGCCGGCGCCGGCGCGAGCTCCTGGCCGGCGCGGACCATATCCCCCCGTTCCGCGCCATTCCTGCCTGGCCGCTGCGGCTGATGATGATTCAGCTCACCCTGATCTACTTCCTGAACGGCTGGCACAAGACCGGCGAGGGCTGGCGGGACGGCTCCGCGCTCTACTACGCGCTCAACCTCGACCACTTCTACCGCATCCCCGCGCAGGGTATGGTGGCGTGGCTGCAGCACCTGGGCGTGCTCCCCCTGGCGACGTGGCTCACGCGGGCGTGGGAGCTCGGCTTCCCCCTCGCCCTCCTCGGCGCGGCGCTGCGGGGTTACGAGGCCGACCGCCGCGCGGGAGCCTGGCCGGTCGCGGGAGCCCCGCGGCGCCTCGCCTCCTGGCTTATCCTCGCGTCGGCGGGGGCCGTCGCCGGCGCGGCCGCGTTCGGGCTCGTGCGCGCCGCGGCGATGGGAGGCGCCGCGATCGTTCTCGTCCTGCTCTACCGCGCCCTCCGCGCGCACTTCCCCGGCGCGTTCCGCCTCGTCCTCGAGTGGGTGCTCGGCAAGCGCGTCTGGCTGGTGTTCGGGCTGGCTCTACACCTCGGCATCGACCTCGGCATGAACATCGGCACCTTCCCCCAGGTGATGATGGCGGTGTACCTCGCCTGGCTCAGCGGGCCCGACGTCGAGGCGTTCTGGCGCGTCGTCCTCCGGCGGGCGCATCCGATCATCGTCCGCTACCATCCCGACGAGGCGAGCGTGCGCCAGGTGGCGCTGCTCCGCCTGCGCGAGCACACGCCGATCGAGTTCGCGGCCGATCCCACCGCAGTGCCCGGATCTCTCACGGTGGATCTGCCCGGGCGCGCCGCGGGCCTTCGCGGGGCGGCGGCCGCGCTCGCGCTGGTTCCCGCCTTCCCGGCGCTGTGGTGGCTCCGGCCGCTCCGACGGATCGCTCCCTTTCGGGCCTCCGCCGGCCGTCTCGCCCTCCGGCGCCTGGGCGGGAAAGCGTAAGCCCGCGTCAGACAACGCCGGGAACACGTCCGCCAATTTTTGTGCCGCGTGAGGCGGGTGGTACCCTGAATGGACCGCCGTGAGCATCGCATTCCGCCGCGAGCCTTCGCCCATCGACGTTCCCGCCGAGCCCGCCGTGCGCCTCATTCCCTTGGGCGGCCTGGGCGAGATCGGGCTCAACATGATGCTGCTGGAATCGGGGGACGACATCGTGGCCGTCGATTGCGGGCTTCTCTTCCCCGACGACGAGATGCCCGGCGTGGACTACGTGATTCCCGACTTCACCTACCTGCACGAGCACCGCGCGCGCTTTCGCGCGGTCGTGCTCACCCACGGGCACGAGGACCACATCGGCGCCCTGTCCTATCTGCTGCGAGACTTCGACGTCCCCGTCTACGGCACGCCGCTCACCCTGGCGCTCGCGCGGCACCGGCTGGGGGAGCACGGCCTGCTGGATCGTGCCGATCTTCGCGCGTATCGCCCGGGCGAGGAGATCGAGGCGGGGTGCTTCCGCATCACGCCGATTCGGGTGACCCACTCGATCGCCGACGGCATCGGGCTCGCCATCGAGACCCCGGCGGGGACGGTGGTCCACACGGGTGACTTCAAGCTCGATCCCCATCCGGTCGACGGCGAGCAGCCGGATTACTCGCGCTTCGCCGCGCTCGGCGAGAGCGGGGTGCTCTGTCTCTGCTCCGACTCCACCAATGTGGGACGTCCCGGACGGACGGGCTCGGAGACGGAAGTCGGCGCCGCGCTGCGCGGGCGCTTCGAGGCCGCGCCGGGCCGCATTATCGTGGCCACCTTCGCCTCGCATATCCACCGCATCCAGCAGGTGCTCGCCCTCGCCGCGGAGAGCGGCAGGAAGGCGGCGCTCCTCGGGCGGAGCATGGCCGGCAATGTCGCGGTGGCGGCCGAGCTGGGCTACCTCAAGGTGCCCGACGGCGTGCTCTGGCCCCTCGAGGACCTCGCCGAGCTGCCCCCGCGCCGGCAGGTCATCCTCTCCACCGGCAGCCAGGGCGAGCCCAACTCCGCGCTGTCCCTCATGGCGGCGGGCGAGCACAAGCACGTCACGGCGGGCGAGGGCGACCTCGTGATCTTCTCGTCGCGCGTCATTCCCGGGAACGAGCGGGTGATCGGCCGGCTCATCAACGCGCTCCTGCGCCGGGGCGCCGAGGTGCTGTGGGAGGACGTCGCCTTCGTGCACGTGTCCGGCCACGCGAGTCAGGACGATCTCCGCCACATGCTGGAGCTGACGCGGCCGCGCTACTTCATGCCCGTGCACGGTGAGTACCGGCACCTGCTCCAGCACGCGCGGCTCGCGGAAGCCTCCGGCATTCCCGCCGAGCGTATCTTCCTCGTCGAGGACGGGCTCGGGCTCGAGCTGACGAAGTCGGGGGCGCGGGTGCTGGGCCCGTATCCCGCGGGGCGGGTCTTCGTGGACGGAAAGGGCATCGGCGACGTGGGGTCGGTGGTCCTGCGGGACCGGCAAATCCTCGCCGACGCCGGCATGGTGGTCGTCGCGCTTACCATCGATCGCGACACGGGTGCCATCGTGGCGGGACCCGAGATCGCCTCCCGCGGGTTCGTTTACATGAAGGAATCCGACGACTTGATGGCCGAGGTCAAGGAGGCGGTCCGCGAGGCGATCGCACAGCGTGAAGACCCCGAGGTCCTGGATCGCGAGCTGTTCGGCGCGCGGGTGCGCAGCGCCGTGCGCCGCTTCATCAATCAGCGCTTCCAGCGCAAGCCCATCGTGATCCCCGTGATCATGGAAGTGTGAGGCGGGAGGCCCACATGGCAGCCGGCAAGATCGTGGACGCGAGCGTCGAGACGGTCCCCGCGCGCCCGGGAGGGGAGGCGCGCCGCCGTCACGCCCGCTCCCGGCGGTCGGGAGGCGATGGACGCTGGGTCCGGGAGGTCAAGGGCATCCTGGCCATGGCGCTGGCGGGCTTCGCCCTGGTGGCGCTCTATGCCTTCGATCCGACCCGCCACCCCCTTGACCAGTCGAGCCCGGTCGGCCCGGTGGGCCTCTGGCTGGGCTGGGCGGCCTTCTGGGCCTTCGGCTATGCCGGCTATGTGTTCCCGCTTCTCCTCATCCTGTACGGGGCGGGCGCCTTCGTCCGCGCTCCGCTCGCGCGCGGCTGGCCGGGCCTGGCCGGGCTGATCCTGCTGCTCGTGAGCGTGACGGGCATGCTCGCCCGCGCTTCCGACACGCTTGCCGAGCTCCGCATTCACAAGGGCGGCATGCTCGGCTGGGTGGTCAATCAGGCGCTCAGCGTCTCCATCGGCAGCGTGGGGACCTGGATCATCCTGCTCGCCGTCCTGCCCGTCGCGGCGCTCTTCATCACCCAGGCCTCCCTCGGCACGTTCGGGAAGGCCCTCCGCGCCCGCTGGAGCGCGTGGAGAGGCGGATCCACAACGGGGAGCCCTAACCGACTGGACCACGGTCAACATGCCAACAGGCATGTTGATTCCAAAGACGAAATCGACGCAGACGCCGCCGAGCGCGCCTTCACGCCGCCGCCCCTGATCGTCAAAGAACCCCCCAAGCCCAAGTCCACCCTCGCGGAGAAGGGCCTCGCCTGGCAGGAGACCTTCGACTTCGGCTCCGGCGGCGCCCAGTCGTTCCAGCTGCCGGCGGTGGGCGTGCTCCAGGCGCCGCCCGCCTCGGCGCTCAGCCGCACGCGCGAGGAGCTGGAGGCGAACGCCGCCACCCTCAAGAAGAAGCTCGCGGACTTCGGGGTTGACGGCCACATCGTCCAGGCCAGCCCCGGCCCGGTGATCACGTCGTACGAGTTCGAGCCCGCCGCGGGCGTGAAGGTGAGCCAGGTGGTGAACCTCTCCGACGACCTCGCGCTGGCCATGAAGGCGGCGGCGGTGCGCATCATCGGCCCGATCCCGGGGCGGGGCACCGTGGCGGTGGAAGTGCCGAATCCGGAATCGGTGACGGTGTACCTGCGCGAGATCCTGGTCTCGCCCGAGTTCGTCGAGACCAAGGGGAAGCTGCCCCTGGCGCTCGGCAAGGACACGACCGGTAATCCCGTGGTGTCCGACCTCACGAGCATGCCGCATCTCCTCATCGCGGGGTCCACCGGCAGCGGCAAGAGCGTGGGGCTCAACACCATGATCTGCTCGCTGCTCTACAAGGCCACTCCCGCCGAGGTGCGCTTCCTGTTGATCGATCCCAAGCGGCTCGAGCTGGGCATCTACGAGGGCATCCCGCATCTGCTCGCGCCCGTCGTCACCGACGCCAAGGAAGCGGCGATGCGGCTCAAGTGGATCGTGGGCAAGATGGACGAGCGGTACAAGCAGCTCCAGGCCAAGGCGGTGCGCAACATCGAGGGCTACAACAAAGAGGTCGCGCCCGAGGAGCGCCTGCCCTACTGGGTGGTGGTGGTGGACGAGCTGGCCGACCTCATGATGGTGTCCGCGGGCGAGGTGCAGAACTCGCTGGTGCGGCTGGCGCAGATCGCGCGCGCAGTGGGCATCCACCTGATCGTGGCCACCCAGCGCCCCTCGGTGGACGTGGTGACGGGACTCATCAAGGCGAACTTCCCCACCCGGATCGCCTTCCAGGTGGCGTCCAAGGTGGATTCGCGTACCGTGCTCGACGCCAACGGCGCCGAGCAGCTGCTCGGCAAGGGCGACATGATCTTCGTGCCCCCGGGCGCCTCGCGCCAGATGCGGGTGCACGGCTGCTGGGTAGCCGACAACGAGGTCAAGGCCATCTGCGAGTTCCTGCGAAAGCAGGGCTCGGCCGTCTACGAGAAGGTGGAGATGCCCACCGCCGACGCGGAGGGTGTCGGCGGCGACGGCGAGGACCGGGACGACATCTACTGGGACGCGGTGAATCTCGTCATCGCCCAGCGCGCCGCCTCGATCTCGTTCCTCCAGCGGCGGCTCGGCCTGGGCTATCCCAAGGCCGCCCGCTTCATCGACATGATGGAGCAGGATCGGGTCATCGGACCGGGGCAGGGCGCCAAGCCGCGCGAGATCCTCGTCGGGCCCGAGTACCTGGCCAAGCACGGCCGATGAGACATCAATATCCCCTCTCCCCCCGTGGGGGAGAGGGCAGGGTGAGGGGGCTGCTGGTAGCGCTCAGTCTCCTGCTGCTCGCCGCCGTCCCCGCCGGGGCCCAGACGCTGGACGAGGTGGTGTCGGGAGTGGAGGCCACCTACGGGCGCATCACCGATCTCAAGGCCGAGTTCACGCAGGTCTCGCACAACAAGAGCCTCGGCCAGGACATTCGCGCCGAGGGCACCGTGTATCTCAAGAAGGGCGGCAAGCTGCGCTGGGACTACAAGACCCCCTCGCCGCAGCAGATCGTCTCGGACGGAACCAACTTTTGGGTGTACACGCCCGAGCTCAACCAGGTGAACAAGGGTGAGGCGCCGAAGGCGCTGGCCGGACCCGCCGGCTCGTTCCTTGCCGGGCTGGCGCGCGTGCGCGACGAGTTCACGGTGCGCTTCCTGAACCCGGCCGCCCGGGTGGACGCGGCGGGGCGGCCCGTGCTGGACCTCACGCCCAAGAACCCGACGCCCCTGCTGCAGCGGCTGGTACTGAGCATCGACCCCAAGGATTCGATCGTGCGCCAGGCCGTCGTCTACGATCAGCTGGGCAACACCGTGACGATGCAGTTCACGCGCGTCACGCCCAACGCCGGCCTGCCCGACAGCCTGTTCACGTTCGTCCCGCCCAAGGGCGCCGCCGTGGTGCCCTTGAACCCACGGTAGAATACCCGCATGGCCGCCGAGAACAGCTTCGACATCGCCTGCAAGGTGGACATGCAGGAGGTCGCCAACGCCGTGAACCAGGCGACGCGGGAGATCGAGACCCGCTACGACCTCAAGGCTTCCAAGAACGAGATCACCCAAGAGAAGATGGACCTCGTCCTCGCCTCGGCGGACGAGATGAAGCTCAAGGCGGTGCTGGACATCCTCCAGTCCAAGCTCCATCGCCGCGGCGTGGACCTCAAAGCGCTGACCATCGGCGATCCCGAGTCTGCCGCGGGCGGCACCCTCAAGCAGAAGATCACGCTGCAGGACGGCATCCCGATGGAGAAGGCCAAGGAGATCGTGCGCCTGATCAAGGACTCCAAGATCAAGGTGCAGGCCTCGATCCAGGAGAAACAGGTGCGCGTCTCCGGCAAGAACCGCGACGACCTCCAGGCGGTGATCGCTCTCGTCAAGGGCAAGGACCTAGGCGTCGCGCTTCAGTTTACGAACTACCGCTCGACCTAGACTTCCCCCCTCCTCGACCCGTACCTGTCGGAATTTCTGTCACAATTTTTGTCGCCATGGGCTGTTTTTCCCCTCTACCTCTGGCTCCGCTGGCGCCCCACGCGGCGGCCGCGGTCGAGATCGTCGAGACCTGGCGACTCGCAAGCCTCCCTGTAGCCTCCGGTTTACAACCTGAGCACGAGCCCGGCCGATACGATCGCAAATGGTTGATTAAGTTAAGGCAAGGATTCGGGCACGCTTCGTGCTGTGCACGGCTTGAAACACAACTTTGAAAGAGGACTGGGAGGCGACATGGTGAAGTTCGGAAGGTGGACGCCGGTGCTGGTAGCGGTCGCTGCGCTGGTCCTCGCGTCGGTCGGCGGGGCGGAAGCGGGAGCGGTCATTTCCAACGGCACGGTGCGGCTGGGAGTCAACGACCACGGACAGTTGAACCTCGATGGGGTTGGGCTGCAGCATGTGACCACGGGCAACGAAAGCACGTTCGACGGGTGTCCGTGCGAGGGCTGGGGCGTTGCGATCCGTCCCACGTCGAGCAACCCGGCCGCGAACAGGGCGGGATGGGCGAACCAGAACGAGGGCGGCGCGTTCAACCTGTCTCTCGTCAGCTTTAACTCGACCGCGAGCACCGCGGTGTCGATCGTCAACGTGACCAACGCGGCCGGCGCGCCCATCCTGCGGGTGACTCACGACTATCACCCCGGCGCGAGCCCGAACCTCTACGAGGTGGTGGTGACCGTCGGGAACCTGACGGGGGCGGCCATCCCCGCGGGTGACTTGGTCTACCGTCGCCTGATGGACTGGGACATCGAACCGACGCAGTTCTCCGAATTCGTGTCGATCCAGGGCGTGCCCGCGCTCCTCGGCATCGCCAACGGTACCAATATCGCGGCCACGTCGAACAACGGGTTCGCCTCCGGCAACATCCTCGCCAACGACGGCGGCGGCCTCGGTAATTGCGTGGACGACGCGAACTTCGTCAACTGCGGCCCCGCCGACCACGGAGCGCTGTTCGACTTCGAGTTCGCCGCGCTGGCCGCCGGCGATGGCATCAGCTTCACGACCTACTACGGCGCGGCCGAGACCCCGGCGGCGGCTGACGCTGCGCGGGACGCGGCCCTGGCTGGGACGCAGCTCGTGGGTCTCTACTCGTACGCCCACGCCAGCAACTGCGACGGGCCCTGCCCCGAGACGTTCATCTTCGGCTTCGGCGCGAGCGAGGGCATCCTGCTTCCGCCTTGCGGCACCGCGGGCCAGCCGGACTGCCCCGACATCCCCACGGGGGTGCCGGCGCCTGCATCGCTCGTCCTGCTCGGGTTCGGCATGGTGGGTCTGGCCGCCGGGCGTGCCCGGATGGTCCGCCGCCGCTAAGATCGATTTCCGGCACGACTTCCACAAGGGCCGCGGCAGCTAGCCGCGGCCCTTGTGCTCTTACCAGGTCCGTTCGGCGCTCCTATCCGCGTGCTACCATCGGTGCGACTACCAATGACGCGCGCCCTCTTCCTGCTCGTCATTCTCGCCACGCTTCCCGCGCCCGCCGCGGGGGCGCCGATTCCCCCGATCCAGGGTGTGCCGGTCGCCCCCGAATCCGAGGAGCTGCCGCCCAAGCTCCGTGAGGCCATCGACGCGCTCGGACGGGGCGACACCGCCGGGGCGCTCAAGGCTTCTCGCGAGGTCGTCACGGCCAAGCCGGCGCTGGCCCTGGGACACGAGGTTCGGGGCGCGGCGGCCCTGGCCCGGCGCGAGTGGAAGGAGGCGGAAGCGGCGCTCAACGAGGCGGTCCGCCTCGAGCCCAGCCGCGGAAGCGCCATGGTGAGGCTCGCCCAGCTCGCTCTGGAGAGGCGAGAGCCGAAGAAGGCCGAGGACTGGGCGAGAAGAGCGATAGCCACCAGCTCCGCGATGGGTTCGGCGCGTCAAGCCCTCGCGCTCGCGCTCCTGCGTCAGGGGCGACTTCAGGAGGCGTTCGCCGAGGCTCAGGAGAGCCTGAAGCTCTCGGGCGGTCGTGACCCCGAGGCGAAGTACGTCCTCGCCGCCGTCTACCACGAGGTGGGCCAAGACGACGAGGCGGAGAGGTTGCTGACCGAGGTGCTGGTCCAGGATCCCAACTCCCAGCAGGCCTTGCTGCTCCAGGGGCTCGTCAAGCTCGACCTCCGGAAAAGCGATGAGGCAGTCGCGCTTCTCAAGAAGGTGCTGGCCCGAGATCCGGGCTCCCCGTGGGCGCGGTTGGGCCTGGCCATCCACCAGCGTTCCACTGGGCAGCTCGACCAGGCGCGGGCGGAGCTCGAGAAGATCACGAGGGAGCAACCGACGTGGGCGCTGGCACATCTCGAGCTCGGGCGGACGTTGCTGGCCCAGCGGCAGGTCGATGCGGCGCTTCGCGCCTTCGAGCAGGCCGAGAAGAGCAGCCCGGACGTGGCGGTGGCACGGCTCCGCATCGCTCGGATCCTCCTGGCTGCCGGCGATGCCGATCGCGCGATCGCCCGTGCGCAAGTTGCGCTCGGATCCCCGAGTGCTGCGCCCTGGGCCCGGGCGGTTCTGGCTCAGGCGTATCTGGCCAAGGGCAACCCCGACCAGGCGGAGAAGGAGCTCCAGGCGGCGGCCGCGGCCGCCCCGCAGGATATGGCGTGGCCCATGGAGCTCGGTCGTCTCTATCTCCGTCGAGGCAAGTCGCGTGAGGCGCTGGCCCAGTTCGCGGCGGCGGCCAAACTCCGGCCCGACGCGTGGGAGCCGGTCGCCGGTCAGGCCGAAGCGTACGCAGCAGCGGGGAATGCGGGCGCGGCGGTGACCGCCGCCGAGCAGGTCGTCACCCTCCTGAATGGGACGGCCGACGCCTACATTTTCCTCGGCGCTGTCCAGGAGGGCGTCGGGCATCCCGCCGATGCCGCGCGAGCGTATCAGAAGGCCCTCGAGCGCACGCCGAATCACCTCGCGGTAGGACGTGGGCTAGCTGCCCTTCACGAGAAGCAGAACCGCCTGCCCCAGGCAGTGAAGCTTCTCGACGATCTCGCAGCCGCCCACCCGCGATCCGTGCTGCCCTGGCTGGACCTCGCCCAGATGTACGATCGGGCGCGCAATCCTACGTTGGCCATCGCCACCTATCGCCGCGCTCTCGATCGAGACAACCGGAATCCGATCATCTTGAACAACCTCGCGGTTCTCCTCGGCCCGGATCCGAAGACACTCGACGAGGCCTTGGGCCTGGCCGAGCGAGCGCGCCAGCAGGCCCCCGAGAGCCCGGCGGTCGCCGACACGGCGGGCTGGCTGTACTATCAGAAGGGAAGTCTCGAGCGCGCGGAGCAGCTCATCGCTCAGGCCGCCAGCGCCGCCCCGAACGACCCGCAGATCCGCTATCACCTCGGCGCCGTCTACGCCCGGCGCGGCAAGAAGGCCGAGGCGCGGCGGGAGCTCGAGCAGGCACTGAAGACGCCGAACTTCTCCGAGGCCGCCGAGGCCCGCAAGACGCTCGAGACATTGCGCTAGCTCGGCTTTACCCACCCCCCGGGGGACTCGTCTGCACAGCTGAACAGCGATGTAGAAGGGCCGCGCCTGGCAAGAACCGCGACGAATCTCCAGGCGGTGATCGCCCTCGTGAAGAGGAAGGACCTAGACATCGCGTTTCAGTTCACGAATTACTCCTCGACCTAGACGTCCCCCGTCGCTGGGCCGTATTGAAGAACTTTTCGTTGGCTTTATTTACAGTTTGGCGGTGCGCAGAAACTTCAGACCTTAAATCACATATGTTTCAATGCTTTGCCACTTGGCATGACGAGTGCCTATGAGTACAAGTTCAAAAGGGAAAGGAGACTCCATACATGAGATTGCTCAAGATCGCAGCACCCACCCTGACGACGATCGCCCTGCTCGTGTCGGCTGCACCGGCCGTCGACGCGGCGGCGGTGCGCGACGCGTCGCTGTTCACCAACGAGTTGGCCCGGAATGATGACGGCTCCACGGGTCAGCTCAACATCGGGTTCGGCATCAACTTCTTCGGGCTCAATGGCGGCAATCAGACGACGCTGTACGTGAACAACAACGGTAACGTGACGTTCGCGGGGCCGCTCTCTACGTTCACGCCGTTCAACCTGATCACAACGGGTGTGCCGATGATCGCGCCCTTCTTCGGCGATGTCGACACCCGGAACCTCGGGAGCGACGTGGTCCGGTACGGGCAGAGCACCATCGATGGCCGAGCGGTCTTCGGTGTGAACTGGATCAACGTGGGCTACTTCGGATCCCACGCGGACAAGCTCAACTCCTTCCAGCTCATCATCACCGATCGATCGGATACCGGCGCCGGCAACTTCGATTTCGAGTTCAACTACGATCAGATGCAGTGGGAAACGGGTGACGCCAGCAGCGGCTCTGGTGGGCTCGGCGGCTCCTCCGCGCGGGCCGGATGGTCGAACGGCGCCACGGACAGCTTCGAGCTCGCCGGTTCCGCCGTCGACGGCGCGCTCCTCGATACCAACTGCCCGGGAAGCACGGGTCTCGTTTGCAACAGCCTGAACAGCGATGTCGATGGCCGCTATATCTTCCAGGTGCGGAACGGCGAAGTCATCGACGATACGCCTTCGGTCCCCCTGCCGGGCACGCTGATGCTGCTCGCCGCGGGGTTTCTCGGCCTCGCCTCGCGGCAGGCGCTCAAGCGGGGCAAGTAACCCGCGATCGCGGCTGGTCGCTGATATCTGAAGAGCTCGGGCGCCGGGAAACCACCCGGCGCCCGTGGTCTTTGTGTCCTGCCTCGCGGCGGTCTGGTAGTCTGAGCGTGTGAGCCGGGCGCTCGTTGCCACGCTTCTCGTCATTGCCGTCACCACGTCCGTCGGCGCCGTCGTCCCCGACAGCACCACGGGGACCCCGCCGCTCCCCGAGGCCCCTGCCGCCCCGCCCAGCCTGGTCGCGGTGATCGACCTCCTCAAGAAGGGCGACTATCCCGCGGCCCTGAAGGGCGCGCGCGAGTTCGTCAAGGCCCAACCCGGCCATGCCCTCGGCCACGAGGTGCATGGGGTCGCGGCCCAGGCCAACCGGCTCACGCGGGAGGCGGAAGGGGCCTACACCGAGGCACTCCGTCTCGAGCCGAGCCGGGTGGCCGTCATGTTCCGGCTCGGCCATCTGAGCCTGGACACGCGCGACTACAAGAAGGCCGAGGGCTGGTTCCGAAAAGCGCTCGCCGCCAACGCGGACTTCACTCCAGCCCGTAATGGCCTGGCGACCGTCTTGCTCCGGCAGCGTCAGCTCGCGGCGGCCATGGCCGAGGCGCAGGAGGCCCTCAAGCGCTCGGGCGGGTCGGATCTGGATTCCAAGATCCTGATCGCCCAGATCCAGTCCGAAGCCGGGCAGGCGGCGGCGGCGGAAGCCCTGCTCGACGAGGTGCTCGCGGCGGCCCCCGACTCCGTGCCCGCCCTGCAGCTCCAGGGGCTCATCAAGCTCGACCTGGGGAAGACCGACGACGCGGAGAAACTGTTCGCACGGGTGATCCAGCGCGACCCCAAGTCGCTCGGCGCGCGCATGGGGCTCGCTGTCGTCGAGCGCTCGCGCGGTCAGCTCGCCAAGGCGGTGGCGGGCATGGAGGCCATCGTCAAAGAGCGCCCCGACTGGGCGATGGCGCACTTTGAGCTCGGGCGCACGCTCCTCATGCAACGCCAGCTCGAGCCCGCCCTTCGCGCCTTCGACCGCGCCGAGCAGACGAGCGTGGACCCCGCGGTGACCCGCGTTCGCGTCGCCCGGCTCCTCGCCGCGGCGGGCGAGCGTGACCGCGCGATGGCCAAGGCGCAGGCCTCGGTCGCCTCCACGAACGCGGCGCCGCTCGCGCACGCGCTCCTCGCCCGGCTGTATCTGGACAAGGGCCAGCCCGACCTCGCCGAGCGCGAGCTCCAGAACGTGATCAAGGCCCAGCCCCAGGGCATGGGCCCGCGACTGCAGCTGGCGCGGTTCTACCTGTCCCAGCGCCGCCCTGCCGACGCGGTGCCCCCGCTCGAGGAAGCGGCGAAGCTGTCGCCGACGAGCCTCGAGCCCCTGGGCATGCTGGTGGACTCCTACATCGCGCAGGGAAAGCCCGACCTGGCCGTCGCGACCGCCGAGCGGATGCAGAAGGTCCAGGGCGATACGCCCGCCGCGCATCTCATCCTGGGCGTCGTCTACGAAAAGGCCGGCCGGCCGGCGGATGCGCTCGCCGCGTATCAGCGCGCGCTGACCAAGGATCCGCAGTATCTGGCGGCCGCGCGCGCCCGCGCGGGCCTGCTCGAGCGCCAGCAACAGGTGGCCGAGGCGCGGCGTCTCCTCGAAGAGACCGCGACGACGCACCCGCGCGCGGCCGAGCCGCTGGTAGATCTCGCGCAGCTCGAGGAGCGCGCGGGCGATCTCCCGGCGGCGGTGGCGGCCTACCGCAGGGCCCTGACACGCGTGCCCGAGAACCCGATGCTGATGAACAACCTCGCGTATCTGCTCGTCCGCGACCCCGCGGGCCACGACGAGGCGGTCGCCATCGCCGAGCGAGCGCTGGCGCTGGCGCCCAATAACGGCGCCATCGCGGACACGCTCGGCTGGGCGCTCTATCAGAAGGGCGAGCTCGTTCGCGCCGAGTCGCTGCTGACCTCCGTCGCCAAGGCCGCGCCGGGAGCGGGCGAGGTCCGCTATCACCTCGGCATGGTGTATGCCAAGCAGGGCAAGACCGAGGAGGCGCGACGCGAGCTCGAGGCGGCGGTGAAGGCCGGCAACTTCAAGGCGGTCGACGAGGCGCGCCGGGCCCTCGAATCCCTCAAGTAGGGCGCCGCCGCGGGCCGGCGCCGGTTTGACGGGTCCCGCGCGCGTGTGGGATCATGAACCCTCGCCATGAAGGTCCATTTCACTACCCTCGGCTGCCCGAAGAACCAGGTCGACTCCGAGCTGATGCTGGGCATGCTCGCGGCCGCCGGCCACGAGATCACCGAGCGCGCGGAGGCGGCCGAGTGCCTGGTCGTCAACACCTGCGCCTTCATCGACCGCGCCCGCGAGGAGTCGGTCAATACGATCCTCGAGCTGGCCCGCCTGAAGGAGCGTGGCCGCGCGCGGGCCCTGGTCGTCACCGGCTGTCTCACCCAGCGATACGGCGGCGACATTCTCACCGAGATTCCCGAGGTGAACGCCATCCTCGGCACCTCCGAGCTCTCGCGGATCGTGGAGGTGGTGAACCAGGCCGATGGCCGCCAGAACTGGGTGACGGCGGCGCCGCCGGGCTATCTCTACGACGCGGCCACCCCGCGGCTCCTCACCGGGCGGCTGCCCTACGCCTACGTGAAGATCGCCGAGGGCTGCGACATGGGCTGCACCTTCTGCGCGATTCCCCAGTTCCGCGGCCGCCACCGGAGCCGCCCGCTGCGTGACATCGTCGCGGAGGTCGAGGGGCTGGCCGCGCGCGGCATCCAGGAGGCGATCCTCGTCTCGCAGGACACGCTCGCCTACGGGAGGGACCTGTCCGGCAACGGCGATATCGCCGATCTGCTCCTCGCCCTCTCCGACACGCGGATGCCGTGGATACGGCCCATGTACCTGCACCCCGCCCACGTCAACGACCGGCTCATCGCCCGCTGGGCGCGGGCGCGCGTGTTGCCCTATCTCGACATGCCGGTGCAGCACGGCGACGACGGCGTGCTCCGCGCGATGCGCCGGGCGGTGACGGCCCGCCGGATGAAGGAGATCGTGGCGCAGTTCCGCGAGGCCATCCCGGGTCTCACCGTGCGCACCACCGTGCTGGTGGGATTTCCCGGCGAGACGGAAGCCGCGTTCGACACCCTGCTCGCCTTCGTCGAGGACGTGGCCTTCGATCGGCTCGGCGTTTTCACCTACTCCGCGGAGGAAGGCACGCCGGCGGCGAGCATGGCGGACGCCGTGCCCGCCGAGGTGATGACCGAGCGCGCGGCCCTCGTGGAGGAGACGCAGGACCGGCTCGCCTGGCCGCGGCAGAAGGCGCTCTACGGGACGCGCCAGACCGTGCTCGTGGACGGCCCCGGCGCCGATCGCGCGTTTCCCTTCGAGGGGCGGCTCGCCGGGCAGGCCCCCGAGATCGACGGCGTGGTGCTCCTTCGCGACCGGCGCCTGACGCCGGGGCGGTTCGCCGAGGTGCGCATCGTCGAAGTGGACGGCTACGAGCTGGTCGGAGAGTAGCGGCGGCGGGCGGCCCCGGGGGAGACTGGATCGCCTCGCCTTCGTCATCGCCACCTGGGGCGGCGCCGGCTACGCCCCCGTGGCCTCCGGCACCGTCGGCAGCGCGGTCGCGCTGCTCCTCCTCTGGCTCATCCCGTTCACGCTCACCGCGCTCGCCATCACCCTCGGGTTTCTCATCGTGGCCGGCCTCTGGGCGGGGGGGCGCGTAGAGCACGCGCTCGGGCACAAGGACCCCGGCATCATCGTGGTCGACGAGGTGGCCGGCATGACGCTGTCCGTCCTCCTGCTCCCGCGCACGATTCCCGTGCTCCTCGTGGCCTTCGTCCTCTTCCGCCTCTTCGACGTGTGGAAGCCGTTTCCGGCCCGCGAGAGCCAGGCCTTCACGGGTGGCCTGGGCGTCATGATCGACGACCTCATCGCGGGCGCCTACGCGCTCGTCCTCGTGATGGGCGCCCGGGCGCTCTTCGGTGTGCCGGCGTGACCGCGCGCGTCTTCACGGTCGGCGTGGCCGAGGCGGGCGGAGGCGACGAGGCGCCCGGGATCGCGGTCGCGCGCGCGTTGCGGGCCGAGGGCGTGCCGGTGGCGGCGCGCGCGGTCGTGGACGAGGACGAGGCGGCGCTGGAGGCCGCGCTGGGTCCGGCGCTGGATCAGCCCGGCATCGTGGTGATCCTGGCGCCACCTGGCGGATCGGCGGGCGACGTGGTGCGGCGCGTGCTGGCCCGCCTGGCCGGCGTGCGACTCGTCCTCAGCGAGCGTCTGTTGCGGCTGCTGGAGGAGAGCCATGCCCGCCGTGGCCGCGCGCTGCCGCGCCGCTTGGAGCGGCTCGCTCTCCTCCCTCAAGGGGCCCAGATCTGGGCCGCGCCCGCGGAAGCGGGCGCATCCGCCGAAGGCGTCGACTCGAGCGGCGCCGCGGCCGGCGCCGGCTGGGCGCTCGAGGCGCGCGCGGCGCTCGTGGCCGTGCTGCCCCTCGACGCCCCCGACCTGGGCGCGCTCGTCGAGCAGCATCTCCGCCCGGCGGCGCGCGAACGCGCGGGCGCCGGCGGCGTCACCCTGGTCCGCGTGCTCCGGACCGCCGGGCTCGCGCCCGCCGAGGCCGAGGAGCGCCTGGCCGGCTGGCTGGGCAAGGAAGGCCCGGTGGGTGTGTCGTGCCTCGTGGTCGATGGGGATGTGTGGGTTCGCCTGGTCGCGCGCGCGCCCTCTCACGCCCTCGCGGAAGCCGACCTGGCCGCCGCGGAAGCGCCCCTGCGCGCCGCCCTGGGGGCGGACTGCTATGGAACCGACGCGCAGTCGCTGGAGGAGGCGGTCGGGGCCCTCCTGCGCGAGCGGGGACTCGCTGTGTCAACCGCGGAATCCTGCACGGGCGGGCTCGTGGCCCACCGGCTCACCAACGTACCCGGCTCCTCGCGCTACGTGGAGCGCGGGGTGGTCGTCTACTCCAACGAGGCCAAGGAGGAATTGCTGGGCGTGCCCCGCGATCTCCTCCGGGCGCACGGTGCGGTGAGCGCTCCCGTGGCGGAGGCGATGGCCCGCGGTATCTGCCGGGTGGGTGGCACTGCCTGCGGCATCGCCATCACCGGCATCGCCGGGCCGGATGGCGGGAGCCCCGAGAAGCCGGTCGGCACGGTGTTCGTCGCGGTGGCCTCGCCCGCCGGCGTCGAGGTGCGCCGCTTTCGCTTCCTCGGCGGACGAGGAGCGGTCAAGTGGCAATCGGCGCAGGCCGCGCTCGACATGCTCCGGCGCGCGCTGTCGGGCTGATGCCGCGCGCCTTCGTGGCGCTGCTGCTCGACGATGCGGCGCGGGCGGCGGTGACCGCGGAGGTGGATCGGCTCCGTCCCCTGAGCCGCGCGGTCGCCTGGGTGCCCGCGGCGAACCTGCATCTCACCCTGTCCTTCCTGGGTGAGCAGAGCGAGGAGCGGCTCGCGGCGGCCCTGGCCGCAGTGGAGGAGGCGGCGTCCGCAGGCGCCCCGTTCGAGGTGGCCCTCCACGGCCTCGGCGCCTTTCCCGGCCTGGCGCGGCCCCGGATCTTCTGGGTCGGGCTGGCCGAGGGCGGTCCTGCCGCGCGCGGGCTCCAGACCCGCCTCGCCGCCGCGCTCGTGGCCCGCGGGTTTCCCCCCGAGACGCGGCCCTGGCACCCGCATCTCACCATTGGCCGGGTGCCGGACGAGCGGCGGTGGCGGCGGGAGGGAGGGGACGCTGTGCGGCAGGCGGTGACACGCGCGGGCAGCATCGCGGTGGCCCGCCTGCCCATCACGGTGATGTCGTTGATGAAAAGCGACCTGGCGCCCTCGGGGGCGCGCTACACTGCGCTCGCCGCGCGGCCGCTCGGGACGAAGGGCGGTTGATCCAAGGTGCTCGGGATTGCTATGCTCAGTTGTCTGGCATGAGAACTCAATGAGCCCGCCCGTGGGATCGGCAGTATCGAGCGAGCCCGCCCCCGACACCGTCCCGCGTCTCCGGTTGCGTCTGTCGCTCAAGGTCAAGCTGAGCCTCGTCATCATCGCCCTCGTCTTCCTGACGGTCAGCCTCGTCAGCGCCTTCCTGATCCGCCAGGAGCAGGAGTCCCTGACCGCAGAGATGACCAAGCGCGGCCTCACCATCGCCGAGAACCTTTCCGCCGGGGCGAAGAGCTCGCTGCTCGCCTCGGACGAGCTGACCCTCAACGTGCTCGTCAAGGACGCCATGAAGGATCCCGACGTGGCCTACGTGGCCATCGTCGACGAGAACGCCACCGTCCTCGCGCACTCCGACGTGGGGGACATCGGCAAGCCCGTCGTGCGCCCGGCCGGGTTCGAGAAGCTCGGCACCGAGCCGCAGATCCGCACCTACAAGACCAAGCCGCGCGGCGAGGTGATCGACTTCGCGATGCCGCTGGTCTTCAGCGACACGCCGGTGGGCGCCCTCTACCTCGGCTTCTCGAAGCAGGCGCTCACCGACGCGCTTGCCCGCGCGTTCCGTCGCGCCGTCGTGATCACCGGGGCCATGGTGGTGGTGGGCGTGCTCGGCGCCATCGGGCTCTCGAACCTCCTGTCGCGTCCCATCTTCCGGCTCGTCCGCGGCACGCGCGCCATCGCCCAAGGCGACTTCAACGTCGCGCTGCCGGTCACCTCGGGGGACGAGCTGGGCGTGCTCACCGAATCCTTCAACCAGATGGCGCGCAGTCTCCGCGAGAAGGAGATGATCAAGCACGCGTTCACCCGCTACGTGGCCCGCGAGGTCGTGGAGGAGATCCTGAAGGACCCGGAGCACATGGTGCTTACCGGGGAGCGGCGCGAGGCCACCGTGCTCTTCTGCGACATTCGCGGGTTCACCCCGCTGTCGGAGCGGATGTCGCCCGAGGACGTGGTCATGCTCCTCAACGAGTTCTACACACTCATGATCGAGACCGTGTTCAAGCACGACGGTACTCTCGACAAGTTCCTCGGCGACGCCGTCATGGCGGTGTTCGGCGCGCCCATCGCGCATCCGGATCACGCCGTGCGCGCGGTGCGCACCGCCATCGCCATGCAGGAGGGCATCACCGCCCTCAACGAGGCGCGCGCCCGCGAGGGCAAGGAGCGCATCCAGGTCGGCATCGGCGTGAGCGTGGGCGAGGTCGTCGCCGGCACGGTGGGCTCGGGCGAGCGGATGGAGTACACCGTCATCGGCGACAGCGTCAATCTGGCCTCTCGCCTCGAGTCCTTCGCCAAGCCGGGCCGCATCCTCATCAGCGGGCGCACCTACGAGAAGGTGCGCACCCTCGTCGAGGTGGTGCCGCTGGGGCCGATCAAGGTGAAGGGCAAGGAGGAGCAAGTGGAAGTCTTCGAGCTCGTCGGTCACCGGGAGGGCGTGTGAGCAGCGGTCTCGGGCGCCTCGCGCTGTTGTGCGGCATCGGACTGGTAGCGGGAGCCTGCGCCACCGCGGCGCCGGAGCGTACGGCGGAGCCCGGCGCTCCGCGGGCGACGCCCCCGCCGGCGGCCCGCGTCGAGCCCCTGCCGGACGCCTTCCGCTCCGACGACTTCATCGTCACGTTTGCACGTGCGGGAGACACTCCGGAGACGCTGGCGCAGCGCCATCTGGGCGACGCCGGCAAGGCCTGGATGATCACCGACTACATGGGGCGGGACAGCTTCGCCCCGGGAGACGAGGTCATCATCCCGGTGCGGCCGTGGAATCCCGCCGGCGTGGAGATGAACGGCTATCAGCTCGTGCCGATCCTCTGCTATCACAACCTCGCCACCCAGGCGAAGGGACGGCTGGTCCTGGCCGCGTCCGCCTTCGAGGAGCAGATGCGGTATCTCAAGAAGGAGGGATACCGCGTCATCAGCCTCGCGGAGTTCGTCGAGTTCATGAGCTTCAAGCGGCAGCTGCCCCGCAAGTCGGTGGTGCTGACGTTCGACGACGGGTATCGCTCCTTCCGGGAGTTCGCCTATCCCATCTTGAAGGAACTGGGCTTCACCGCCACTCTGTTCGTCTACACCGAGTACGTCGGGGCCGGCCGGAGCGCGTTTTCGTGGGAGGATCTCAAGACGCTCGCCGGCGAAGGCTTCGACATCCAGGCGCATTCCAAGACCCACGGCGACCTGCGGCGCGCCCCCAACGAGACCGAGGCCCAGTTCACGCGTCGCATGCAGGCCGAGCTCGAGCAGCCGCTGGCCCTGTTCCAGCAGCGTATCGGCAGCCGTCCGCACTACCTGGCCTATCCCTATGGTCGGCAGGACGATGACGTGGTGAAGAAAGCGCGGGAGTACGGCTACATCGCCGCGTTCACCGTGCGCCGTCAGGGGAGCCCCGCCTTCGTCTCGCCGCTGCGGGGCCATCGGAGCCAGATCTACTCGGAGATGACGCTCGAGGACTTCGTGAAGAACCTCGACGTCTTTGCCGCCGAGGAGCTCAAGTGAGGCGGCTGGGGACGGTCGCCGTCCTGGCACTGCTGGTCGGCGGCTGCACCACCGCCGGCGCGCCGGGCGATGCCCCGGGCGGGGCCGCCACCGCGAGCCGGCCGGCCCCCGCCGCCCCCGCCGCGCCCCGGGAGCCGTCGCCGCGCGAGCAGCTGGCCGCGCGGCACCGCGCCCAGGCCGAGCGGCTCGAGCGCGAGGGCGACCTCCGCCATGCCCTGGACCAGTGGAAGATCGCGGTGCTCATCAACAAGGACGACGCGGCTGCCCGGCAGGGCCAGACCAGGCTCGAGGCCCGCATCGAGCAGGGCGTGAGCCAGCGCATCAACGAGGGACGTGCAGCGCTGCAGCGCGGCTCCCACGTCGAGGCCCGCCGGCGCTTCCTGGCTGCCCTCGTCATGGACCCGTTCAACCGCACCGCCTTCGACGCGCTCCAGAAGGAGGTGCGCGACGTCGAGACGATCTCCTACACCGTGCGGGCGGGGGATACGCTGGCCAGCATCGCCCAGCGCTACTACGGCGACCGGTCGCGCTCGGAGGTGATCTGGGAGACCAATCAGCTTCCCCCCAATCCCCGGCTGGTCGCGGGGACGACCCTCAAGATTCCCGAGATTCCCGGCTCTCCCTTCGCCCGGGCGGAGCCGCGTCGTGATCCCCTACCGCCTGTCGCCGCCGTACCGCCTCCGGCGGGAGCGACCCCGCCGCCCGCCACCGGCACGACGCCCAGCCGGCCCGAAGCCGTGCGCGAGGAGCCGGCACCGCCCGAGGTGAACCCGCTGCTCGCCGACGCGCGCGAGGCGCTCGAGCGCAATGAGTATCGCGCCGCGCTGGCCGGCCTCGATCGGCTCCTCGCGAGCACGCCATCCGACCGCGAAGGGCAAGATCTACGTAAGATTGCGCTCTACCGCTACGGCAAGGCGCAGTTCGAGCAGCGCCAGTACGACGAGTCCTACCGCACGCTCACCCAGCTCACGAAGGTGCAGCCGGGCTACGAGGATTCCGCGCGGCTGCTCCAGCAGGCGCGCGCGCAGGCGATCGACAAGCACTACAGCGAAGGGATCAAGCTCTATCGCGACGAGAAGCTGCGTGAAGCCGTCCGCGAGTGGCAGACCGTGCTCGAGTTCGACCCCAGCCACGCCAACGCGAAGAAGAACATCGAGCAGGCGGAGAGACTCCTGAAGGGGCTGGAGCAGCGGAAGAAGAAGTAACGCGTCGAGCCCGAGATCAGTCTTCCTGGCCCGCGTGGCGTGGAGGATGCCCGTCGGGTCCTGTCGCCGGACAGCCCCATGCCCCGAGCCACCCCCGCCCGGTGTGGGGTCCCCCGGCTCGGCGCATGGGGGCGCCCGTCCGGCGCCACCCGACGGGCATCCTCCACGCCACGCTCCCCGCGAGGTGAGTCGGGCACACGACAGTTGCCCTTCAGATGCCTTCAGTAGCTCCATCCTCTTCAGGGAAATCGGGTGTATTCCAATTTGGACGTTGACCGGCGTGCGATTCGGACCGAAAGTGACGGACGGAGCGCGCCGTTCGTTGACTTTAGAGGGATCGGCCCTCTAGAATCGTAATTGCGCGTGGAATTGAGACTTGCGCGCTGCCCGCCTCCCGGGCGAGTGCGAACATCCCGAGGAGACTCCAATGGCTGAAGTGAAGAGCGATCGCCGCCAAGCCCTTGAGCTGGCCCTGGCCTCCATCGATCGGCAGTTCGGCAAGGGCGCGATCATGCGTCTGGGGCAGGGCGGGGCGCTCGACGAGATCTCCGTGATCCCAACCGGCGCGCTCTCACTCGACGTGGCGCTCGGCATCGGCGGCATCCCGCGCGGGCGCATCACCGAGATCTACGGCCCGGAATCCTCGGGTAAGACCACCCTCGCGCTCCACGTTATCGCCGAGGCCCAGGCGGCCGGCGGCACCGCCGCCTTCATCGACGCCGAGCACGCGCTCGATCCCATCTACGCCAAGAGGCTCGGCGTCAACACCGACGAGCTCCTCATCTCGCAGCCCGACACTGGCGAGCAGGCGCTCGAGATCGCCGAGACGCTCGTGCGCTCCAACGCGGTGGACGTCATCGTGATCGACTCGGTCGCGGCGCTGGTGCCCCGCGCGGAGCTCGACGGCGACATGGGCGACTCGCTGCCGGGCCTGCAGGCGCGGCTCATGTCGCAGGCGCTGCGCAAGCTCACTGCCGCCATCGCCCGCTCCGGCGGCAGCGTGATCTTCATCAACCAGATCCGCGAAAAGATCGGCGTCATGTTCGGCTGCTTCCACTATTCGACGCGCGTTGTCCTGGCCGATGGGCGCCGGGAGAAGATCGGCAAGATCGTCAATCAGCGGATGCCGGTCGAGGTACTGTCCTACGACGCGGCCACCGGCCGCATCGAGCCGCGCCGCGTGGTCAACTGGTTCGACAACGGCCGCGTCGATCACTTCCTCCAGTTCGAGGTGGAAGGCGGCCGCTCCGGCCGTCGCAAGTTCGCCGCCACCGAGAACCACATCGTGTTCACGCCGAATGGCCAGGCGCATGCCGGCGAGCTGAATGTCGGCGACCAGGTGCTCGCCTCGGCCACCGACTACGAGCTGAGCGCGGACCAGTGGCAGGTCATCGTGGGTGGCAGCTTCGGGGACGGCTCTCTCCGCCGCACGGGCGCGCATGCCGCGCACTTCCGGGTGGGCCACGGGCGCGATCAGAAGGACTACCTCGGGTGGAAGCAGGCGATGCTGGCCCCATTCGCCGGGCCAATCAAGCGTACCGGCAACGGCTTCGGCTTCGACACGATCGCGATGCCGACCCTGGGAGATCTGTGCGCCCAGTACTATGGCGATGATCGCGGCCGGATCGCGGCGGCCGCGGCGCTCGATCGTCTCGACGCGCGGGGACTCGCCGTCTGGTACGGTGACGACGGTTCCTTCGCGGGGTCATATGCCCGATGGGGGAAGGGCAAAGCGGTGCTGTACAACACGTCGCTCAAGGGCGAGTCGCGCAGCCGCGTCATCGCGGCGATGGAGCGTCTTGGACTCGGGAGCCCTCGCGATGACGGCAGGGGATTCTGGTTCTCTGCGGAGCGGACGGCTCGCCTCCACACGCTGATCGCGCCCTACCTACACCCCTCGCTGGACTACAAGCTCCATCCGAGCCAGCGCGGCCGGTTCGCGTGGCACCCCGACGTGATGGCGGGCGACCTCGATCTCGCGAGCCGCGTGAGGCTGCGCGCTGTCCCCGCGACCATCGTCAACCGGTACACCAAGCCGGCCACGCGCTCGACACATCGATTCGATCTCGAGATCGAGGGGCATCACACCTATCTGGTGGATGGAGTCGTCGTGCACAACTCCCCAGAAACCACCACGGGCGGGCGCGCGCTCAAGTTCTACGCCTCCATCCGCCTCGACATCCGGCGCCAGGACGCCATCAAGAACGGCACGGAGTCCATCGGTGTCCGCACCAAGGTGAAGGTCGTCAAGAACAAGCTGTCGCCGCCCTTCCGCGAGGCGGAGTTCGACGTGATCTACGGCGAGGGCGTCTCCAAGGAAGGCACCGTGCTGGACGCGGCCGTCGAGCAGAACATCGTGGAGAAATCCGGGACCTGGTACACGTACTCGAGCGAGCGCATCGGGCAGGGCCGCGAGAACGCCAAACGGTATCTCAAGGACAACCCCAAGATCCTGGTCGACATGGAGGCCAAGGTGCGCAGCGCGCTGGGGCTCAAGCCCGTGGCCGCGCCGATGGCCCCCGACAAATCCGAGAAGGCCGAGAAGGCCGGGAGGTAGGAGGACCGATGGAACTCGACGAGCTGCTGACTCACGCGGTCAAGCGGCAGGCCTCGGACCTGCACCTCAAGGCGGATGCCCATCCGGTGCTGCGGATTCACGGCCATCTCGAGGTCCAGGACGACCTGTCCAGTATCACGCGCGAGTTCATGCGCCGCAACGCCATGCGGCTGCTCGGCGAGGACCGGTACAACGACCTGATGGGCGGCACCGAGAAGGACCTCGGCTACCAGGTGGAGGGAATCGGACGGTTCCGCGTCAACCTCTTCCTCTCGCAGGGCGAGGTGCGGGGCGTCATGCGGCACATCCCCGGCAGCATCCCCGCGTTCGAAGATCTGCACCTGCCCAAAGTGCTCGAGCGGCTGGCCATGGAGCGCCGTGGCATGGTGCTCGTCACCGGCATCACCGGCTCCGGCAAGTCTACGACGCTCGCCGCCATGATCGACTTCATGAACCGCGGCCGCAACGACCACATCATCACCATCGAGGACCCGATCGAGTTCGCGCACAACGACCGCAAGTGCGTGATCAGCCAGCGCGAGATCGGGCACGACTCCACCACCTTCGCGCAGGCGCTGCGGGCGGCCTTGCGCCAGGACCCGGACATCATCCTGGTCGGTGAGATGCGCGATGCCGAGACCATGGAAGTGGCGCTCCACGCCGCGGAGACCGGCCATCTCGTGCTCTCCACCCTGCACACGCTGAACGCCTCGGAGACGGTGAACCGGATCATCTCGACCTTCCCGCCCCACCAGGAAGACCAGATCCGCGGCCAGCTCTCGGCCGTCGTCCAGGGCATCGTGTCCCAGCGGCTCGTCGTCCGCGCCGACGGCAAGGGCCGGGTGCCCGCGGTGGAAGTGATGGTCGGTACCGGCCTCATCCGCGACTGCATCAAGGAGGCGGACAAGACCACGCAGATCCCCTCCGTCATCGCGGCCGGCCAGGCCCAGTACGGGATGCAGACGTTCGACCAGTCGCTGCTCGGTCTCTACCGCGAGGATCTCATCACGTACGAGGTCGCCCGCGACGCCGCCACCAACCCGGACGACTTCGACCTCAAGGTGAAGGGCATCTTCTCCACCGGCGAGATGACGTGGGAGACGAGCGGCGCCGGGCAGCAGGCACAGCCCGGCGCGCTGCCCGGGACCGTGCTGAAGCCGGTGGCGCCCGCGCCGGCCCGGCCGGCCGGCACGCCCGGCGGCCCCTTCTCCAAGCGACCCTAGCGGTGCCGCGGCGTCCGCGCGAGCCCCGGCCCGCGCTCGACGGCCGCGGCGCGCGCGTGGCCGCCTTCGACCTCCTCGCCCGCAAGGCCTGGAGCGGGCGCGATCTCCACGCCCGACTCGTCCGTCGCGGCGCCCCGTCCGAGGTGGCCCGCGAGGTCGTCGCCGAGCTCGAGGGTAAGGGCTACGTGGATGATCAGGCCTTCGCCCGCTGGTGGGCGGAGGCGCGGGCCCGCGGCCGGCGGGTGGGCAGCCGCCGCCTCGCCCAGGAGCTCCGGGCCAAGGGCATCGCGCCCGCGCTGGTGGCCGCCGCCGTGGAGTCCGCCTTTGTCGAGGTGCCCGAGTCCACGCGGGCGCTGGAAGCGGCGCGGCGGCGTCTGCCCGCCTTGCTCCGGGCGCGCCCCGACCGCGCGGCGACGCGGCTGCACGACTACCTCATGCGCCGCGGCTACCCGGCGGGGGCGGTGCGAGCCGCCATCACCGCGGTGCTGGGACCCCAGGGGCCCGACCCCGGAGCCTGAGCCCTCCCGGTATAATGGCGCCATGATGACCGGCGCCCAGATCCGTCAGCGCTTCCTCGACTACTTCGCGCGGAACGGCCATACCGTGGTGCGCTCGTCGTCGCTCGTTCCCGCGCAGGATCCGACCCTGCTGTTCACCAACGCGGGCATGGTGCAGTTCAAGTCCGTGTTTCTCGGAGAGGAGCGCCGCGACTACGCGCGCGCCGTCACCGCGCAGAAGTGCGTCCGGGCGGGCGGCAAGCACAACGACCTCGAGAACGTGGGACGCACCGCCCGGCACCACACGTTCTTCGAGATGCTCGGCAACTTCTCTTTCGGCGACTACTTCAAGAAGGACGCCATCGCCTTCTGCTGGGAGCTCCTGACCAAGGACTACGGGCTGCCCAAGGAGCGCTTGAAGGCGACGGTGTTCACCGACGACGACGAGGCCTTCGCCCTGTGGAAAGCGGTGGCGGGGCTGCCCGACGACCGCATCCTGCGGCTCGGCGAGAAGGACAACTTCTGGGCCATGGGCGACACCGGGCCCTGCGGCCCCTGCTCGGAGGCGCATTTCCACCAGGGGGATCACCTGCCGTGCGCGGAGGAGCAGGCGGGGCGCGCCTGCCTTGGTCCCGCGTGCGAGTGCGACCGGTGGCTCGAGATGTGGAACCTCGTCTTCATGCAGTTCAACCGCGACAGCGCCGGGACGCTGACGCCGCTGCCGCGGCCGTCGATCGACACGGGGATGGGCCTCGAGCGGGTCGCGGCGGTGCTGCAGGGCAAGGACTCCAACTACGACACCGACCTCCTGCGCCCGCTCATCGCGCACGTGGAGCGCCTCGCCACGGCGCGGTACGGTGGCACCGACGCCGAGGCGGACGTGTCGATGCGGGTGATCGCCGACCACGCCCGGGCCGCGACCTTCCTCATCAGCGACGGCGTGACGCCGTCGAACGAGTGGCGTGGCTACGTGCTGCGGCGGATCATGCGCAGGGCCATGCGCCACGGCCGCATGGTGGGGCTGCGCGAGCCATTCCTGTGGAAGGTCACCGAGTCGGTGGTGGGCGTACTCGGCGAGGCCTATCCGGAGATTCGCGAGCAGCACGCGCGGGTGGCGGAGACGGTGCGGCTGGAGGAGGAGCGCTTCGCGGAGACCCTGGACCTCGGCATGGCCAAGATCCGCGAGTACCTGGCGGCGCGCGGAGGGGACCCGGCCAAGGTCGTGGACGGCAAGTTCCTGTTCACCCTCTACGACACCCACGGCTTCCCCGCCGATCTCGCCCAGGAGGTGTTCCAGGACGCGGGCTGGTCGGTGCCGCCGGAGAGCCTGGCCGCGTTCGAGGCGGAGATGGAGGCGCAGCGGGAGCGCGCCCGCGCGGGGGGTACCTTCCAGGCCGCCGGCGAGGACGGCTCGGGGGGCATCTACCAGCGGCTCTCGGCGGAGCTGCCGCGGCCCACCTTTCTCGGCTACGGCGCGCTCACCGCGCCCGCGCGCGTGCTCGCCATGGTCGCGGGCGATCGCCGCCGGCCCGAGGCCGCGGTGGGCGAGACGGTGGAGATCGTGCTCGACCGCACGCCGGCCTACGCCGAGTCCGGCGGCCAGATCGGCGACACCGGTACCCTGGTGGGACGGGACGGCGAGGGAGAGATCCTCGACACGTATCACCGCGGCGCCCAGCTCATCGTGCACAAGGTCAAGGTGACGAAGGGCCGCCTCCGCGAAGGTGAGGAGGTCGCGGTCACCGTGGATCCCGGTCGTCGCCAGGGGCTACGGCTGCACCACACGGGCACGCACCTGCTCCACGCGGCGCTGCGCAAGGTGTTGGGTACCCACGTCTCGCAGGCGGGCTCCCTCGTGGCGCCCGATCACCTGCGCTTCGACTTCTCGCATCCCGGGGGGATCCGCGATCCCGAGCTGGATCGGATCGAGTCGCTGGTCAACGAGCAGGTGCAGGCCAACGTCGTGGTCTCCCCGGCGGAGATGGATCTGCAAGCCGCGCTCAAGAGCGGGGCGATGGCGCTGTTCGGCGAGAAGTACGGCGATCGCGTGCGCGTGATCCGCATCGGCGACTTCTCCACCGAGCTGTGCGGCGGCACCCATCTCGACGCCACCGGCCAAATCGGTCTTTTCAAGGTGGTCTCGGAGGGCGCGGTCGCGTCGGGGGTGCGGCGCATCGAGGCGGTGACGGGCGAGGCTGCCCTCCGCCACGTGGGGCAGGAGGAGGCGGCGCTCCGCGAGTCGGCCGGCCTCCTGAAGATCCCCCCGCTGGAGCTGCCCCGGCGCCTGCAGAAGCTGCTCGACGACCAGAAGCAGCTCGAGAAGCAGCTGGCGCAGCTCGAGGGCCGCCTGGCGCGCAGCCGCGCCGAGGACCTGGTCGCCTCCGCCCGTCCGGTGGCCGGGGTGCCGGTGCTGGCGGCGCGGCTCGACGGGCTCGACCCCGACGGGCTCCGCTCCGTCATGGACGTGCTCCGCGGCCGGCTGCCCCAGGGGGTGATCTTCGTGGGCAGCGCGACGGACGGCAAGGTGAACCTGATCGCCTCCGTGTCGAAGGACCTCACCGCCCGCGTGCCCGCGGGCAAGCTCATCCAGGAGGTCGCGAAGGTCGTGGGCGGCGGCGGCGGTGGGCGCCCCGACCTGGCGCAGGCGGGCGGGAAGGATCCCGCGAAGCTGGACGCGGCGCTCGCGCTGGTGCCGGGCCTGGTGGAACAGCGGATGAAGGGCTAGCGGGCGGGCGCGATGGCGGCCAAGGGCACCATCCTCGTCGTGGACGACGAGCCGCCGGTCGGCCAGCTCCTCGCCGACTTCTTCACGCCCAAGGGCTACGAGGTGATCTGCGCCCTCGGCGGGCTCGACGGGCTTTCCAAGCTCGAGAAGCATCGGCCCGACATCATCCTGCTGGACGTCCGGATGCCCGACCTGGACGGCATCAGCGTGCTCCGGCGCATCCGCGAGGCGAACCCGTGGGTCGGCGTGCTCATGATGAGCGGCAACACCGACACCGATGCCGCCAAGGAGACGCTGCAGTTGGGCGCCTTCGACTACGTGCTCAAGCCCTTCGACTTCGACTATCTCGACCGGGCGGTGCACAAGATGCTCACCGCGGCGAGCCCCGCGACGACGGCGCCCGGCCTCGAGTCGACGGCGGTGGCGCCCGAGCCCTCCCAGCACGGCCTCCTCTACGACCTGGCGATCGAGGTCTTCAAGGCCACCCGCGCGATGGGGAGCGAGGCGGCCCGCACCACCCTGGCGCCGGCGCTCGAGGCGGCCGCCCTCGCCGCCGTCCAGAAGGGCGTATCCGGGGAGAAGTCGGAGGTGATCCGGGCCCTGAATCACCTCCGCATGCTGATCCGCTTCGCCCGGGATCTGGGCGACTTCAGCGACTCCGTCCACCGCCATCTCGAGGCCCAGGTCGTCGCCGCGCGCCGCTCCGCCGGCGTGGCGTGAGCGAGTCCCCTCACAGCACCTCGAGCAGCAGCCCGGTCAGGTAGCGGCTCTCGGGCACCGCCAGCAGCACCGGATGGTCCCGGCTCTGGCCGAGGGCGGCGAGCACCCGCGTCGGCACCCCGGCGTCGCCGGCGGCGGCCCGGCACACCGCCTCGAACATCTCCGGCGTGACGTGGTGCGAGCACGAGAAGGTCGCCAGGATCCCTCCGGACTCGAGGAGGCGAAGGGCGCGGAGGTTGATCTCCTTGTAGCCGCGCGCGGCCGCGTCCACGGCGTCCTTGCGCCGCGTGAAAGGGGGCGGGTCCAGCACCACCAGCCCGAAGCGCTCCCGCCGCGTGGTGAGGGCCCGCAGCTCGTCGAAGGCATTCGCGGCGCGGAGGGTGGCCCGCTCGCTCAGCGCGTTCAGCTCCAGGTTGCGCCGCGCGCCCTCCAGGGCGTCCCCCGAAGACTCGATCAGGAGAGCCTCGGTGGCGCCCACGCGGAGGGCATGACAGGCGAAGGCGCCGGTATAGGCGAAGGCGTCGAGGACGCGGCGGCCGGCGGCGTACGCAGCCACGAGCAGATGATTCTCGCGTTGGTCGAGGTAGAGACCCGTCTTGTGCCCGGTCCCGAGCGTCACCGCGAGCCGGCACGCGCCGGCGTCGACCACAAGCTCGACGGCCCGCTCCTGGGCGTCGGTCCATCCGCGCTGAGGCTCGAAGCCCTCCACGCGCGCCGCGGTGGGGTCGTCGGCGCGGTACAAGGGCTCCCCGGGAAAGAGCTCGCCGAGGGCTTCGATGACGGATCCGGCCAGGCGGGCCATGCCGAGGGTGAGGCACTGGACCACGCTGACGGCCCCGTAGCGGTCAACCACCAGTCCGGGGAGGCCGTCGGCCTCGCTCCAGCAGAGGCGATAGGCGGACCCCTCCGCCTGCTGTCCCCTCACCCTGCCCTCTCCCCCTTGGGGAAGAGGGTTGGGTGAGGGGGAGATCAGGCCGAGCGTCCGGCGGTACTCGAGGGCGGCGACGAGCCGGCGGCGGATGAGGGCGCCGTCCACCGGCTCGCCCGGGCGCGCGAGGAGCCGGCAGGCGATGCCGGCGCGCGGATTGTAGAGGCCCCGACCGAGGGGGTGGCGGGCCGCATCGAGCACGTCCACCGCATCGCCGGGCGTCCACTGGCCGCGGACGTCCGCGACCTCGCCCCGGTATATCCAGGGATGCCCGGCGCGGACCCGGCGTTCGCCGCCCCGCTTGAGAACGAGCTCGGCCGTGGCCCTACTTCTTCCGCAGCACCACCACCATCAGCAGGGGGTGGTGGGCCCCGTCCAGCTTGAGGCGGGGCTTGAAGCCGTAGAACCATTCCGCTAGATCGAAGCCACCGGCTAGTTCCACGAGCGAGCGCAGCTCCTGCGGGAAGACCATCCGGGAGGCGTGACGCTGGCGGTAGACGTGCCGCCTGCCATTTTCCTGCGCCTCCAGCTCCATGTCCTCGTAGAAGACCTGGGTGACGGGGTTCAGGTCCTTGAGAGCCTCGAAGGTGGCCCGGACGGTGGCGCCGCCGCGTCGGCGCGTCCAGGACCAGCGCCGGGCCGGGTCGGTCCAGGACGAGCACATGTAACGGTCGAACACGTAGAGGCCGCCCTTCTTGATGGCGCGGGCGGTGTGACGGAGATGGGCGAGGATGACCTCGTTGGTCAGCAGATGGCCCTGCGAGTCCTGCATGCAGATGGCCGCGTCCACCGCGCGGGGGAGCCGGAAGCGGGTCATGTCGCCCACGTGCAGGGCCACCGGGAGCCCCTTCGCGGCGGTGCGCTCGCGGAGAAAGGCGATGTTTTCCGGGGAGAGGTCGAGCCCGCTCATCCGGTAGCCGCGCTCGGCCAGGCGGATCAGGTGGGGCCCCGTCCCGCAGGCGATGTCGAGCACGGAGGAGACCGGGCGGCGCGCGTACGTCCGGAAGGCGTGGACGAGAAAGTCCACCTCCTGCTTCCGGTTCATGTCGAAGGCGATCTCGTAGTAGCGCGGTGCCGAGTACTGGCCGCGCCGGGAGCGGACGGCGTCGGCGGTCACAGGCCCAGGTCCTCGCCTCCCTCGAGCATGAACGAGGGCAGAGCGAAGCACGCGCGGTGGAGGGCGGCGTTGTAGTACTTGAATTTGAGGTTGGCCTTCTTCACCCGGCTCTCCTTGAACTGCGCCACCGGATCGACCTTGTCCGAGCAGAGGGAGAAGCTCCAGAACCCGCTCGGGTAGGTGGGGATGTTCGCGGTGTAGAGCCGCACCAGACGGAAGATCTCCCGCAGGTTCCGCTGTATACCCTTCACCGTCTTCTGGTGGAAAAAGGGCGATTCCGACTGGGTCACGAAGATGCCGCCCGGGTTGAGGCACCGCGCCACGTTCTTGTGGAACGGCTTCTGGAAGAGCACCTCCGCGGGGCCGACCGGGTCCGAGGCGTCCACCAGGATCACGTCGAACTTCTCCTTGCAGTTGGCCATGTATCGCTCGCCGTCCTCGAAAAGGACCTGAGCGCGGGGATTCTTGAACGCGGTGCCGATGGACGGCAGGTACTTCTGGGAAGTCTGCACCACCATCTCGTCGATCTCGACCATGGTCGCCCGCACGCCCTTGTGCCGCATGACCTCCCGCAGTGTCCCGCCGTCGCCGCCGCCGATGATGAGGACGCGCTTGGGATTGGGGTGGGCGAAGAGGGGCACGTGCGAGAGCATCTCGTGGTACACGAACTCGTCCTTCTCGGTGACCATGATCGAGCCGTAGAGGACGAGCATGCGCCCGAACTCGTAGGAGTCGAGCACGTCGATGCGCTGATAGGGGCTCTTGGCCGTGTAGAGCAGCTGCTTGATCTTGATGGTGAGGCCCACCCGGCGCCGGTGCTGCTCGGTGAACCAGAGATTCCACAGATCGGTCATCGAGCTTTCGCTGATGCGCTCGGCGGGGCTGGGCATGAAATCTCCTTGCGGGGCGCGCCGGGCTAGAAGGCGACCAGGCGAGCCAGGGGAAAGCCGTTGAACGTGCTGGCGCTGGCGTTGGTGTAGGCGCCCATGCCGGGCACGATCAGGAGATCGCCGATCTCAGCCGGCGGGAGCGCCCGGTCCGTGTAGAGGACGTCGAAGGAGTCGCAGGTGGGGCCGGCGATCACGCAGAGCTCGCGCGAGCCGTCCCGCTCCGACTGGATGACGTATTCGCAGTGGTCGAAGAGCTTGCCGGAGAAGCTGCCGTAGAGCCCGTCGTCGATGTAGTACCAGGGTACGCCGCCCCGCTTGGCCCGCCCGATGACCTGCGTGATGAGCCAGACCGCGTTGGCCACCAGGAAGCGCCCCGGCTCGGCGATGACCCGGATCTGGTCGAAGTACTTCTCGATGGCCTCCGCGATGGGCTCGCAGAAGCGGTCGATGGGCATGACGCTCTCGACGTAGGAGACGGGAAAGCCGCCCCCGATGTCGAGGGTGTCCAGGATGATGCGCTTGGACGCCGCCTGGTTGAAGAGCTGCCGGCAGCTGGCGAGGGCGTCCGCATAGGCGAAGGGGTTGGTGCACTGCGAGCCCACGTGGAAGGACAGCCCACGCGGACGGAGCTTGGCGCGGCGAGCGGCCTGAATAAGCCTTAGGATGTCGTCGCCCTGGGCCCCAAACTTGTAGGAGAGGTCCACGACGGCGTCCTTGTTGGACACCCGGAGCCGGACGAGGAGGTTGGCGCCCGGGGCGTGGGCGGCGAGCTTGGCCACCTCGCCCTCGTTCTCCACCACGAACCAGGTGAGCCCGGCCTCGTGGGCGAACCGGAGCTCCTCCGGCTTGTTGAAGGGCTTGGTGTAGAGGAGGTCGTCGGCGGGAGCGCCGGCCCGCCGGGCTAGCCGGATCTCCTCCATCGAGGAGACGTCGAAGCGGCTGCCGGCGCCGCGGAGGATCCGGAGGACTTCGCGGTGGGGATTGGCCTTGATCGCGTAGTAGAGGGTGACGTTGGGGAGGCTCTTCTGCAGCGCCTCGAAGTTCTCGCGGAGCACCGAGCGGGACAGCGCGAGGAGCGGCGTCCCGTGCCGCTTGGCGAGCCGCTTCGCGTGATCGAAGGTCAGGAGATCGGTGCGCACGTCCCGCATGCTACCCGAAATCGGCGTTCTGGTGCCAGCACAGTCCCGCCTCGTCGGCCGCGCGGGCGTCGCGGCCGCCTCTTCGGGAGCCGGCGGCGGCGCCCGCGCGGCGGCTCCCGAGGCAAAAAACTCATTTTTTCCTTGCAATGAACTTTTGCTGGCCATACATTTAGCAAAAATCGGGTAGCAAAAATCGAGCCGAAATTTTTCGGACGAGGAAAGAGAAAGGGGAGGCGCAAAGAGATTGCACGCACTGGGCCGGCACCTGCTGCTCGAGTTGTTCGATTGCGACGCCGAGGCCATCAACAGCCTTGAAACCGTGAAAGCGTCGATGGTGGAAGCCGCCAAGCGGGCTCAGGCCACCATCGTGGATGTCGTCTTTCACGAGTTCAACCCGTTCGGGATCAGCGGAGTCGTCGTCATCGCCGAGTCGCATCTGGCCATCCACACCTGGCCGGAATATCGGTACGCCGCCGTGGACGTGTTCTCCTGTGGGGATGTGCTCCAGCCCCAGGTGGCCGCGGATTACCTCGTGGAGCAATTCGGCGCCACCCGGGCGTCGGTGGTGGAGCTCCAGCGGGGCATCTTCATGACCCAGGGAGGGCCGCTGCCGCACAAGCCCGTCACCGTCAGCGGATGACGTTTTCCCCGCAGTACAAGTGGTTCTTCGAGACCACGACAGCGGTCGAGGGGCATGTCCACGCGATCGCCCGCACGATCACCGCCCGCCAGACGAAGTTCCAGTTCATGGAGATCCTCGAGACCTTGTCCTACGGCAAGGTGCTCGTCCTCGACGGCCGGATCCAGTCGAGCCAGGCCGACGACTTCATGTATCACGAGCTGCTGGTGCACCCTGGGCTCCTCGCCCACCCCGAGCCCCGGCGCGCCATGGTCATCGGCGGGGGAGAGGGCGCCACCGTCAGAGAGATTCTTCGTCACCGCTCGATTACCGACTGCCTGATGGTGGACATCGACGGCGAGGTGGTCGAGGAATGCAAGAAGCACCTGCCCGAGATGCATCAGGGCGCCTTCGACGACCCGCGGACGCGCGTGCTGAACGAGGACGCCCGCGCGTACCTCGAGAAGACCTCCGAGCGCTTCGACCTGATCGTGGTCGACCTGGTCGAGCCCCTCGAGGAGGGGCCGGCTTGCCAGCTCTTCACCCGGGAGTTCTACAGCCTCATCCGGGACCGGCTCACCGGGCAAGGCGTCATGACCATGCAGGCGGGGATGACCAAGTTCAACGAGCTCTACTTCTACGGGGCGGTGAACCGGACGTTGCGCGAGGTCTTCCCCGTGGTCGCGCCCTATCAGGGCTTCATCTCCTGCTTCGGGACGCCCTGGGGCTTCATCTTGGCTTCCAAGGGCACCGATCCTCGCCGGCAGTCGGCGGCGGAGATCGACCGTCTGATCGCCGCCCGGCTCAACCCGGACGATCTCGGCTACTGGGATGGGGCGGCCCACCTGCATTCATTCAACCTGCCCAAGTTCCTCAGCCGGGCCGTCGAGGGCAACGACCGGGTCATCACCGACGCCAACCCCCTGATCGTCAGCTGAGCCGCCCACGCTAGTCCTGGCGTCCGCCTCTCCCCGTCGCGAAGCGCTTCTTTCCCAGCTCGGCATCCCGTTCAGCGTGCATCCTAGCCGCATTCCCGAGCCGGTCGCGCCCGGGCCGGCGGCCGACGCCGTGATCGCCTTGGCGCGCGCCAAGGCGCGGGCCGTCGCCGGCGAGCTCGGACCGGTCAGGCGCCTCGTCTTGGGCGCCGACACCGAGGTGGTGCTGGACGGCCGCCTCCTCGGCAAGCCCGCGGACGCCGGCGCCGCGGCCGAGATGCTACGGGCCCTGCGCGGCCGGTTCCACGAGGTGATCACCGGGCTGGCCCTGGTCGACGCGGCGAGCGGGCGGGAGGAGACGCTGTCCGTCACCTCGCGGGTGCGCATGCGGAACTACTCCGACGCCGAGCTTGCGGCCTACGTCGCTACCGGCGAGCCCTTCGACAAGGCCGGTGGCTATGCGGTGCAGGAGCGGGGCGGCCTGCTGGTGGGCGAGGTGGACGGCTGCCTCAGCAATGTCGTCGGGCTCCCCGTCGAGACCACCCGGCGGCTCCTCGCCCGCTGGGGACTCGAGAGCCCGGCGCCTCCTCAGCGGCCCAGCGAGCCCTGAGCGCGGCGCAGCGGCTCCAGGAAGAGGAGCCGGCCGAGGCCCGGTAGGCGAACCGCGGCGGGGAGCCGCGCGCGGTCCTGGATCAGGTCGAGCCCGCCCTCGAGGGCATCGGGCGTCACCATCCCATCGGGGAGGAACAGGCCTCGGGCGCCGTCCACCCTGAGCGCGAAGTCGTCCCCTTCCCCGGTCACGGAAGGGCTGAGGCCGGCCGCGAGGACCTCGGACGGCGCCGTGCGCACACGCCGGGAAGCGCGGAGCAAGGCGCGCGAGACCGCGACGAGGACGGCCTCGGTCAACCGGCTCTGCGCCGGGACGAACACCGCGGCGTGCACGGTCTCGCCCCCGAGTCGGCGCGCGGCCGCGGCGGCGTCGCGAAGATCGACCAGGGGCACCGCCAAGCCCTCTCGTATGAGCCGGGTGGCCCAGGGATCACCGATCACGCCCGCGGTGACCTCCCCGGCGCCGAGAGCTTGCGCGAGCCGTCGCTCGCCGTAGCTCGCCAGCATGACGCGCTCGGGCCGGATGCGCGCCTGCGCGAGCAGGCCACCGAGAGCCTCGGCCTCCGGCGTGCCGGGGGCAGTAATGCCCACGGTCTTCCCCTCCAGGTCGTTGAGGTCACGAATCTCGGCTTGGCGGGCCGCCGGGACGAGGAGGGCCACGGGCGGCGCCGACGTGAGCCCGAAGATCAGCCGGGGAGGCGCGCCCTGGGCATGCCCCACGCGCAGGGCGGCGTCGAGCGAGGTGGCGGCGAGGTCTACTTTCCCCGCGGCCAGAGCCGCCGCCACCTCGGCTGGGCTCCGGAAGGTCTGGAGCGAGAGCGTGAGGTTTTCTGCGCCGAAGTAGCCGGCGGCCTCCGCCACCCGTACCGGCAGGTACTCCGGCGAGGTCGCGGGCCCGGCCACGCCGATGGTGAGGGTGGCTTGAAGGAAGAGGGCGAGTCCAAGCATGCGGTCCCGCTCAGGCGGCCGACTCGAGGATCACGCGCGCGAGGCGCTCGGCGGCGTCGGGGACGGCGAGCGTCCGGGCCTGCTCGCCCATCCGCGCCAGGGCCGCTCGGTCCGCGAGGAGCCGCGTGGCGACCTCCAGGAGCCGTTCCGGGGTCAAGGAAACCTGCGGGAGCAGCGTGGCGCCTCCCACGGCCTCCACCAGGCGTGCGTTGGCCGTCTGCTCGTCACCGCTGGTCCCCGGCAACGGAATGTAGAGCGCCGCGCACCCAAGATGACAGCACTCGTTCACCGTGCCCGCCCCGCTCCGCCCGACCACGAGGTCGGCGGCCGCGTAGATGTCCCGGAGCTCGGCCCCCACGTAGGGGCGGAGCGCGTAACGGCGCCGGAGCGCGTCGGGGAGCCGGGCCGCCTCGGCCTCCAGCCAGGCCCGGTCTCCCGTGGTCGGGTGCTCGCCGCACTGGTGCACCATCTGCGCCTGCTCCAGGAGTGGGGCGAGCACCGGGCCCACGGTGCGATTGATGCGGTGGGAGCCCTGCGAGCCTCCGGTCAGGTAGATCAGGGGCGCGCCCTCGCCGAAGCCGAAGAGCCGCCGGCCCGCTTCAGGGGAGCCGCCGGCCAGCTCCGGGCGCAGCGGATTCCCCGTGAGCACCACGCGCTCGGCGCGGAACTCCCCTCCCGACATGGGGAAGGTGAGGGCGACGCGGCGCGCGAAGCGTCCCGCGATGCGGTTGGCCAAGCCCGGCACCGCCGTCTGCTCGTGCACAACCACGGGAATCCGGAGCGCGCGCGCGGCCAGAGCCGGCGGCAGGGCGACGAAGCCACCCGTGGCGAAGACCAGACGCGGCCGCAGCCGGCGCAGCAGGCGCCACGCCTGCGCGAATCCCGCGGGAACCCGGAGCCCGAGATCGGGCACGTTCTGCCAGTCCCAGTACCGGCGGAGCTTTCCGGTGGGGATGGCGTGAAAGGCGAGCCCCGCTTGCGGTGCCCGACGCGCCTCGACGCCGGCGCGGCTGCCGATCCAGTGAATGTCGATCCCGCCGTGGCGGCCCAGCGCGGCGGCCACGGCGAGGCCGGCGCTCGTGTGCCCGCCGGTGCCGCCGCCCGCGATGACTATTCGCATGTTGTTTCGCAGCGGGCGGCGGCGCCCCGCTCAGCGCCGTTCGAGAGCCAGCTCGATCAGGCGGGCGATGAGGGTGGGATAGGCCAGCCCCGAGGCCTCCCACAGCCGCGGGTAGGCGCTGGTCGCGGTGAACCCGGGGATGGTGTTGATCTCGTTGATCAGGACGCGATCCTCGCCCTCGATGAAGAAGTCCACCCGCGCCATGCCCGCACCGTCGATGGCCTTGAAGGCCTGGACGGCGAGCGCCCGGACGCGCGCGGTGGTGTCCGCGGACAGCGGCGCCGGGATCTGGAAGGTCGTCTGGCCCTCGGCGTACTTGGTCTCGTAGTCGTACCACTCGCCCGCGAAGCGCACCTCGCCGGGCAGGGAAGCCTCGGGCTCGTCATTGCCCAACACCGCCACTTCCACCTCGCGCGCCACCACCGCCCGCTCCACCACCAGGCGCCGGTCGTGCCGCGCGGCCTCGGCGAGGGCGGCGCCGAGGTCCTCCGGGGCCTTGACCTTGCTGATGCCGACGCTCGACCCGAGATTGGCCGGCTTGACGAAGCACGGGAAGCCGATGCGGTGAGCGATGTCGGCCTCCACCGCCTGCGGCCGGCGCTCCCAGTCGTGGCGGGAGACCGCCAGGTACTCGACCAGCGGCAGCCCGTGGGCCCGGAACATGTCCTTCATCGCGACCTTGTCCATGCCGACGGCCGATCCCAGCACCCGCGCGCCCACATAGGGGATCTCCGCCAGCTCGAGCAACCCCTGGATGGTGCCGTCCTCGCCGCGGGGACCGTGGAGCATGATCATGACCACGTCGAGCTCCTGCCGGAGCCCCGGCGGGAGGCCCTCCGAGGACTGGCTGCGCATGATCCCCGCCGCTCCCGCCGCGCCCGAGGCGCGGGCCGCCAGCCCGCGCTTGACGTCCGCCTCGGCGCCGCCCTCGGTCAGGGCCCGCTGCGCGGCCGATTCGGTGAGGGCGCGCATGGGATCGCCCCCGACCAGCCAGCGGCCCTCGCGCGTGATGCCGATCGGCACCACCTCGAACCGGCTCCGGTCGATCGCCGCGATCACAGACGCCGCGCTCGCCAGCGAGACCTCGTGCTCGCCGGAGCGGCCGCCGAAGACCACCCCGACCCGGAGCTTGTCCTTCGCGTCCCGCGCCATAGGCTTCCCTTGTATCAGACGGCCCCGGGGCGGCGCGACTTCCTCGCGCGCTGCTCGCGCCAGTGCCGGAGTCGGGCGGCGAGGTCCTTCTCGAGGCCCCGATCGGTGGGACGGTAGTAGGTGCGCCCGCGCAAGGCGTCGGGCAGGTGCTCCTGATCCACCACCGCGTCGGGCGCGTCGTGCGCGTACTGATAGTCGCGCCCGTAGCCCAGATTGGCCATGAGCCCGGTCGGCGCGTTGCGCAGGTGCAGGGGCACGGGTTCGGCGGGCTTCTCGCGAATGTCCTCGCGCACCTCGTTCCAGGCCGCGTAGACCGCGTTGGACTTGGGCGCGAGCGCGAGGTAGCACGCGGCCTGGGCGAGGGCCAACTCCCCCTCCGGCGTGCCCAGGAAGTGGTAGGCCTCCTTGGCGTCGAGGGTGAGGCGCAGCGCCCCCGGATCGGCATTGCCCACGTCCTCGGAGGCGAAGCGCACCAGCCGCCGCGCGATGTAGAGCGGGTCCTCGCCCGCGTCGAGCATGCGCCCGAGCCAGTAGAGCGCGCCGTCCGGGTCCGAGTCGCGCAGCGACTTGTGGAGCGCGGAGATGAGGTTGTAGTGCTCCTCGCCCGCCTTGTCGTAGAGCAGCGTCTTCTTCTGGGCCGCCTCGCGAATCGTGCTCTCCGTGAGCCGGCCGGGCCCGCCCGGCCGCGTCTTCTCCATCCCCACCGCCAGCTCCAGGATATTGAGCGCGCTCCGCGCGTCGCCTCCGGCCAGCAGCGTGATCGGCCGGAGCGCCTCGGCGTCGGCGTCGACGCCGGCGCCGCCCAGGCCCCGCTCGGGCTCGGCGAGGGCTCGCGCGAGGATGCCCACGAGATCCTCCTCGGCCAGCGGCTGGAGGACATAGACGCGGCAGCGCGAGAGCAGCGCGGCGTTGACCTCGAAGGACGGGTTCTCGGTGGTGGCGCCCACGAGGACGATGTCGCCCTTCTCGACGTAGGGCAGGAAGGCGTCTTGCTGCGCCTTGTTGAAGCGGTGGATCTCGTCCACGAAGAGGATGGTGCGGCGGCCCCGCCGCGCCCGGTCCGCCTCGGCCTCGACCATCACCTGGCGGATCTCCTTCACGCCGGACAGCACGGCGGAGAAGGTGACGAAGCGCGCGCTGGCGACCTGGGCCAAGAGCAATGCCAGCGTGGTCTTGCCCGTGCCCGGGGGCCCCCACAGGATCATCGAGTGGAGGTTGCCCTCCTCGATCGCGCGGCGGAGCACCTTGCCGGGACCGACCAGGTGGCCTTGGCCGACCATCTCGTCGAGAGTGCGCGGCCGCATGCGGTCGGCGAGTGGCGCCGGGGCGGACGGCGTCGCGGTGTCGCGGGCGGCGGGCGAGTCGAAGAGATCCATGGGGCGTCGCGCTTACTCCACGGGGTTGCGCTTCATCTTCGGGATGCCGATCCGGATGAAGGCGTGCTGCTCGGCGGCATGGCAGGACGTGCAGGCCACCCGCAGGGCCTCGAAGCGCTCCCGGAAGAGGGCGGCGTCCTTCTTCCGGATCGCGTCCACGACCTGCGGCAGTGGCCCCTTGAGGAAGAGGTTGTCGGCGTTCGCCCGTCGGGCTGGCTCTCGCTCGAGCCCCAGGCGCAGCGCGTGCTGCAGGGTCATCGCCATGTGGCCGGCGTACTCCCAGTTGCCCTCGATGCCCGCGAAGTAGAGCTCGCCGTACCGGTAGGCGACCTCCGCCATGGTCGTCTCGAAGCCGCGAAGCTGACGCTGGATGGCCGGCATGCGCCCGTCCGCCTTGAGGCTCACGAGCCAGTTGAGGGGAGCCTCCCCATGGCCGTGTCCGTGGGTGTGGGTGTGCTGGGCCAGGGCGATGCCCAGCCCGAGGCCGGCGCCCAGCAGGCCGACGGCCAGCGTGATTCCCATTCCCCACCGCGCGCTCACCCGAAGTCGACGCATAGCACCCTCCTGAAGGTTCGAGACTGGGGTCCAGTCTCACCCGTCAGGCGCGGTGGGGCAACCGGACGGTGGCCGGCGCGGCTACGGTGTGGCGGCGGCTCAGCTGCGCTCGTAGATCTGCTGGGCCAGATAGCCCGGGTAGCCGACCTCGCCGATCTTGTGCTGCTGGGCCTCGATCCAGTCCACGTGATGCTCCTCGTCCTCGACGATGTGCTCGAGCAGCTCGCGGGTGGCGTGATCCCCCGCGGCCAGGCAGAGCTGCACACCCGGCCGGAGCTCCTCCAGGGCCGCCATCTCGAGGCTCAGGTCGTTGGCAAGCTGCTCACGCACGTCGCGGCCCACGAGGATCGGGTCGTAGTCCGAGAGGTTGGGGACGCCGTCGAGGAAGAGGATCCGCTCGATGATCTTGTCCGCGTGCTTCATCTCGTCGATGGACTCGTCGTAGGCATGCTTGGCGAGAATGGCATAGCCCCAGTTCTTGCACATCCGGGAGTGGATGAAGTACTGGTTGATGCCGGTCAGCTCTTTGCGCAACACCTGGTTGAGCAGATCGAGGATCCGCGGATCGCCTTGCATGGAGTCCCCCCGCGCCGTCCGGCGCCAGGAGGAATTCTACAGCAGGACGTGGTCGTCGAGCCTCGCCCAGCGGACGGTGGTGGCGTCCAGATGGCTCACGTGGAGCCGGCGCGCGGCGGGGAGCCAGGCGTGGCGCACGCAGTGGTGCGCGTCTTCGACGAGCTCGGTGCGGACGATGCGGCCGGCGTCGTAGATCACGATGGAGCGCCGGACGGGGAGGACGCGCCCGGGCGTCGCCCGCACGAAGGCCTCGTAGGTGTGCACCTGATGGCCGGCGGGGCCGGACTCTTCGCGCTGGGCGAGGCGCCCGCGGGGGTCGAGCCGATACCGGAGAGGAGTGCGGCCCGCGTCGGCGTGATGGACGAGCAGGCACTCATCGCGGGCGGACCCGTCGAAGGTGATGGGGAACCGGCCGTCGCCGTCCTTGAAGAAGGAGGGCGTCCGCTCGGCGACGATCTCGCCCAGGAACGCGCCAGCCCAGTCGCGGGCGCCGCCATCAGCGAGGTCCACTTCGATGATGCCGCCGGCGCCCACCAGGGCCCAGCCGACGTGCTCCCGGCCCTCCGCGGCGACGGTGAGGCGCGCGTGAAATCCGGCGAAACATTCCGGCCACTTCTGGATCGTGCCTTGCGCCCGCTGGAGGAGGGCGCGAGCGCGGGCGTCGTCGCGGACGTCTCCCGCCGCGGGCGCGGGGGCGGCGACGAGCCCGAGATCGTTGTATGGCAGCGAAGCTGATGGCCCTCTCATCCTGGACGTAAGGGTAGGCTAAGCCCACGAGGGGGTCAAGTCTAAGCTTTCCCCTGTCCTTCAGCCGAGCGCGGCGGGCAGGTCGAGCAGCGAGGCGATGACGGCGTCGGGGCTCACACCCCGCCGGGCCAGCTCGTCGAGGCGCGGCCGGTAGGCGATGAAGGGGACGCCGCCCGCCTGCGCGGCGGCGCCGTCCACCCAGGAATCGCCCACCACCACGATGCGCGGGGCGTCGGGCCAGCGCTCGCGGACCACGCGCAGGCCGTCGGGATCGGGCTTCAGGTGCCGCACGTCGTCGCGCGTGATCACGAGATCGAGGTGCGGAAGCAGGCCGAAGCGGGCGAGCACGAAGTCGGCCACCACGCGGTCATTGTTGGTCCAGATGGCGGTGGCGTAGCCGAGCGCCTTCATCGCGGCCACCGCCTCCACCGCATGCGGCACGAGGACGGCCGCCTCCATCGCGCGGCGCTCGTGCGCGACCGGGATGGCGAGCACCTCGGGCTCGAGCTGCGGCGCCTCCCGCCGCACGAGGCCGAGCAGCTCGGCGCCCGACCACCGCAGCTCGCGCTCCGGGACGGGCACGCCGCGCGCCCGGATGAGCGCCTCCATCTCGTGTCCCACCGCGCGGAGGTCCAGAGGCGAGTCCACCAGCGTGTGGTCGAGGTCGAAGACGCAGACGGGGAACGGCATCGGTCCAGCCTAGCAGAGTCGGCGGTTTGACGCGTACGGCGCCACCTGTTCCGCGCGCGGGCGCTGTGAGACAATGCCGACCAGCATGCGAACTGCCGGACGGCTTGTGCTCGCGCTGGTGGTGGTTGCGCTCTGGGGGGCGATGCTCACGCCCGCCGAAGCGCACCGGGGCGTGAGGGCCGACGTGGTGGAGGCGTCAGCGCCTCCGTCGCTCATTCCCGTCGCGGCCGAGGAGCCTTCGCGTCTTGCGTGGTCCGCGGCGCCCGCCGCGCCGATTCCCGCGTGGCCCCTCGTCGCGGCGCTCGTCGCGCTCGGGCTGGCCGGCGCGCGCAAGCCGCGTCGCGCTCTGGCCCTCGCCCTGGTCGTCGTCGTCTCGATCTTCGCGCTCGAGAGCGGTGTCCACTCCGTCCATCACTTGACCGACGTCGACCGCGGTGAGAGCTGTGCGGTCGCGTCGGCGTCGCAGCACATCACCGGCACCGAGGTGGACGTGTCGGTGGCCTTCGAGTCGCTGCCGGCGGCACGGCAAGTCGCCCCCCTCGGCATGTTCGTCGAACGCTCCCGCGTCACCGGCCCCGTCCGCGGCCGCGCCCCACCCGCCTTCTCCGCCTAGCCGTCCCGAATCCGCGCCGCGCTCCCCGCCCGTAGTCCGGGAGGGCTCGTGTGCGCCCGATCCGAATCCGATCCGAGACGAGGGGAGAAGGCTCGCTTGACGTTCGTGGGCGCTTATCTGTCGCGCGCCGTGCCGCTGGTCGCATCCTGCGCGCTGCATCTCACGCTGACCGCGCTCCTGGCCGCCGTGGTTCCGGCCTGGACGGCGCCGCCCATGTCCCGCGTGCTCGAGGCGGTGATCGTGGAGCCGGATCGCGCGCTTCCGATTCCCGAGCCCGAGCCGCCGCGTCCTCGGCCGAGTGCGCCTCGGCCGACGGCTTTGCCTCGCCTGGTTGAAGCGCCAAAACCGGCAGTGCCGAAGCCCGCGGCGCCGCCGGAGCCCGCGGCGCCGCCCCCCGCGCCGGTGCCCGTCGCCGCGCCTCCCGTCGCGCCACCCACGCCGGAAGCTTCGCCGCCAGCGCCGACGCCGCCCGCCACCCGGCAGCCCTTCGCGATCGCGGCTACCGAGCCGCCGGGCGCCCCCGCCGAGCTCAAGGCCGGTGCGGAGAGGCCCGTGGCGCCGGTCACGCCCAGCTCGCTCACGGCCAAGGTCACGCCGGAGGAGGCCGTCACACGCATGGCGGCGCCGAGCGGCGGCTATCAGGTGCGCCCGTCGTATCCCTCCACGGCGCGCCGCCTCGGCAGCGAGGGCACGTCCCTGCTTCGTGTCTACGTCACCGCCGATGGGCGGGTTACCGACGTGCAGGTGGACCAGACGGCGGGCCATCCCGATCTCGACCGTGCGGCGATGGACGCCGTGCGGCGCTGGAAATTCGAGCCCGGCCGTCGCGGCAGCGAGCCCGTGAGCATGTGGGTGCGCCTGCCCGTTCAATTCATTCTCAAGTAGAGGAGACTTCTTGACCGCGCTCGTCCTCGTGGCACTTGCGATCCTGACGCTGGCCGCGCCGTCGGCGTGGGCCCAACCGGCAGCGCCGTCCACACCGCCGACCATGCCGCCCGTGCGCGTCGAAGGAGAGCGTGTGCCCGACGAGCGCACCGCGAGCCCGGAGCGCGCGCGCGAGGAGATCGAGCGGACGCCGGGCGGCGTGGGCTTCGTGGACCAGCCCGCCATCGAGGAGACGCGCGCGGCCAATCTGAAGGACGCAATCGAGTGGGTGCCCGGCGTCATGATCCGGTCGCGGTTCGGCGCCGCCGACGAGAGCCAGCTCTCCATCCGCGCCTCCGGTCTGCGGAACAACTTCCACCTCCGCGGGGTGAATGTCCTCATCGACGGCTTCCCCTACGGCAATGCCGACGGCTTCAGCGACTTCGAGGCGCTCGAGCTCCTGACGACCAAGCGCATCGAGATCTACAAGGGCGCCAACGCGCTGCGCTTCGGCGGGAACACCATGGGCGGCGCCATCAACCTCGTCACCAAGACCGGCGCCGACGCGGGCCTCTTTGAGGCGCGCGTGGAGGGCGGCTCCTACGGCTTCTTCAAGGCCTATCTGGGCACCGGGCAGGTGTACGGCCCGTTCGATCTCTACCTCGGCCTCACCGACACCGAGCTGGAGGGCTATCGCGACCACAGCGAGCAGGTACGCCGCCGCGCGTACTCGACCTTCGGCTACCGGCTTCCGGGCGGCACGACGCTGCGTCTCGACGTCGCATATGTCCGCAACGAGGAGAATCTGCCGGGGGCGCTCACGCAGCAGGAGCTCGACGATGACCCCACCAAGGCCGATCCGGCCAACGTGGTGACGCGGGCGGCCCGCAACTACGACTACACGCGTGGCGCCCTGACGCTCCGCGTGCCGCTCACCGAGAGCCAGACGTTTCGAGTGGGCCACCCAGCTCAACTATCAGGACATTGACCACCCGCTGGCCTTCGCCATCATCGACAACACCACCTATGCCTGGAGCACGGAGCTGCGCTGGACGCTCGCGGCGCCCCTCTTCGGCCTGGGTAATCGGCTCACCGCCGGCTTCCAGTACGCGGGTACCCAGCAGATCGACGCCAACTTCGCCAATGTCATGGGCAACCGGGGCGCCAAGACCAAGGACCAGATCAACGAGGCCACGAATCTCGGCATCTACGTGGAGGACCAGCTCGACCTCACCCCGGCCTTCACCGTCGTGCTGGGCGGCCGCGGCCAGTACTCGATCCGCGCCGTGCGCGACCGGTTCACGATGAGCGACGGTACCGGGGACCGTGACGGCAACGACTCCGACTCGGTGGACTTCCTGTCCGCCTCGCCCCGCGTGGGCTTCGTGTGGCGCGTCGCGCCGACCGCGCAGGTGTTCGGCAATGCCAGCCAGGCCTACGAGCCGCCGCTCCTCCTCGAGCTCACCGCGCCCGGGCAGCTCCAGGGCAATCTCAGCCAGCTCAACGCGCAGAAGTCCTGGCAGTTCGAGGTGGGCACGCGCGGCAGCGTGGGGAAGCGCCTGACCTGGGACCTGTCCCTCTACGACATCGAGCTGTGGGATGAGATCCAGAACGTCAACGTGCAGCCGTTTCCCTTCGCCCCCTTCACCATCCCGAGGTTCCGGAACATCGACCGCTCGCGCCATACCGGCGTGGAGGCGGGGCTCGGGGCGCTGCTCCTGGAAGACATCGCGCGCCGCATCGGCGTCGGCCAGGGCGGCGACTCGTTCTCCGCGCGGACGTCCTACACCTGGTCGCGCTTCGTCTTCGTGAACGACGTGAACTTCGGGAACAATGACCTTCCCGGGGCGCCCCGCCACTTCATCCTCGCTGAGCTCCGCTACGACCACAGCTGCGGCTTCTGGTTCGCGCCCGGCGTCGAGGTCGTGCCGCACGGCTACTACGTCAACAGCGAGAACAACGCGCGCACGCAGGCGTATACACTCTTCAACGTGCGCATGGGCTACGACTACAAGCCGTGGAACCTCGGTGTCTTCTTCGAGGGGAGGAATCTCACCGGCGCCACCTACGCCTCGTCGGTGCAGGTGGACGCGTCGAACCGGCGCTTCTTCGAGCCCGGCGACGGCCGCGCGTTCTACGGTGGCGTCCAGTGGAGGTGGAAGTGATGCGCCGTCTCGCCGCGCTCGCCATCGGGCTCTGTCTTCTGCCGGCGCCGGCCTGGGGGGCGGAGGCGCGGCTCGGGGCCCGGAGCGAGCTCACCCATCCCGGCAAGGGGCACGAGGTGCACGTGTCGGCTCCCGCGCTCACCGCGACACCGGACGGTGCGGTGTACCTCACATGGGCCGCCGAGGAGGGCCACGACAAGAACCTCTACGTGGCACGGGTGGGCGATACCGCGCCTCCGATACGGGTGAACCCCGCCGGACTCGCCGTCGAGTCGCTACACCATTCGCCGCTGCTGGCCGCCGGCCCGGGGGGCCTCCTCTATGTCTCCTGGTCCTCCGACCGGGCCAAGCCCACGGGCGTGCTCTTCGCATCCGATCTTCGGCTGTCCCGCTCGCGTGACGGCGGGCGGAGCTGGGAGGGCCATCTCCGCGTCAACGACGATCGCCCCGTCTCCCACTCATTCGAGGGCATGGCGGTGACGACGGACGGGACGGTGGTGATGTCCTGGATCGACAGCCGCGAGGGCCCGGAGCGCGCGGCGACCTGGGTCGCCCGGGTGCTCGACCAAGGGACGCGCGCCGAGCCCTCGGCCCGCCTCGACGACGAGACCTGCGTCTGCTGTGGCGTCGGAGTACGCGCCGGCCCGGCCGACACGGTCGCGGTGCTCTGGCGCAAGGTATTCCCCGCCGACATCCGCGACATGGTGCTGGGGCTCTCGCGCGACGGAGGCCGCACGTTCGAGCGGCCCGTGCGGGTACACGACGATGGCTGGAAGATCACCGGCTGCCCGCACCGCGGCGGTCAGGTGGCGCTGGACAGCAAGGGCGCAGCCTATGCCGCCTGGTACACCGAGGGTACTAACGGGATCCCGACCATGCTCCTGGCCGTGGCGCCGGATGGCCGCCGCTTCGGGGCGCCCAAGCGAGTCAACCCGTCCACCGCGACCATTCCCGACCAGGTGCGCCTCGCCGTGAACCCGAGCGGCGCGATGGTGGTGGTCTGGGAAGACGCGACCGCGGTGCGCCGCCGCATCCTCCTGCGCGCGAGCACCGATGGCGGGCGCACGCTGGGGCCCGTACAGGTGCTGTCGCGGGCGATCAAGGCCTACATGCCGGACGTCGCCGTCCTGCCCGACGGCGACTTCGTCGTGGCCTGGCACGAGGAGCAGTTCCCCTCGCTCAAGACGACCATGCAGCGGGTCAAGGTGGCCCGGTGACGCCCACCACCGCCGTGGAGGCGTTGACGATGCTCCAGCCGGCATAGTAACGTCAGCACGCAGTCCCGAATCTCACCCCTTCGATCGGAGACTTCGCGTGCGACGATTTGATCTCGCGGTTCCGAACAGCCTGGATGACTGCCTGAAGGTTCTCGCCGGGAATCCCGCCGGCGCGAAGCTGGTCGCGGGTGGCACCGATCTCCTGCCCCAGATGAAGAACGGCCTGCTCAAGCCCGCCCAAGTGGTAGATCTGTCCGGCGTGGCCGAGCTGCGCGTGCTTGCCACCGACGGCGAAGGTCTCCGCATCGGCGCCGCGGTGACCGCGCGCGAGCTGGAGCTGGACGCGCGCGTGCGCGCCCGCTACGCCTCCATCGCGGAGAGCGGCGCCCTCGTGGGCTCGGTGCAGGTGCGCAACCTCGCCACGCTGGGGGGCAATCTCTGCAACGCGGCGCCCTCCGCCGACATGGCGCCGCCGCTCATCGCCCTGGAAGCGGTCGCGGTGATCGCGGGCCCCAAGGGGCGCCGCCGCGTCCCCCTCGCGGAGTTCTTCACGGGCGTCCGGCGCACGGTGCTGGGGGCCGACGAGCTGCTCGTCGAGCTGGTGGTGCCCGATCCGGGCGCGCACAGCGGCGGCAACTATCTCCGGCACACGCCCCGGCGCGAGCTCGACATCGCGGTGGTCGGCGTGGCCTCGCAGGTCACGCTCGCCGCCGGCAAGTGCGTGAAGGCACGCATCGCGCTGGCCTCGGTGGCACCCACTCCCGTGCGCGCGACGGCAGCCGAGCGCGCCCTCGAAGGCCAGGCGCTCACGCCGGACCTCATCGAGCGCGCCGCCGGCCTCGCCGTGGACGCCGCCCGCCCCATCGCCGACCAGCGGGGCTCCGTCGAGTTCCGCCGCCATCTCGTCCAGGTTCTGACCCGGCGCACGCTGACCACTGCGCTCGCCCGCGCGAACGCGTGAGCCCCAAGGAGATCTCGTGAAGAAGCAGATCCTGACCTGTACGGTGAACGACGAGGCGGTGGACGTGCTGGTGCCGCCGTACCAGACGCTGCTGGACGCGCTCCGTGAGGATCTCGGCCTCACCGGACCGAAGGAAGGCTGCGGCACCGGCGACTGCGGGGCCTGCACCGTGCACCTCGACGGCAAGCCGGTGGCGAGCTGCCTCATGCTCGCCATGCAGGCGCGCGGGCGCGCCGTCCGCACCATCGAGGGCCTGGCCAAGACGGGCACCCTGCACCCGCTCCAGGACGCCTTCGTGCGCCACGGCGTGCCTCAGTGCGGGTTCTGCATTCCCGGCGTCCTGATGGCGGCGGCGGCGGTGCTCGCGGAGAACCCGCGGCCCACCGAGCAGGAGATCCGCTACGGGATCGCCGGCAACCTCTGCCGCTGCACCGGGTACACGAAGATGCTGACTGCAATTATCGAGGCCGCAGGCGCTGGCGAGGCCGCAGGCACCGCGGCTCGGCGGGAGGGCTAGACCATGGCCGTCATGAAGACTACGCGCGACATCAAGGGCGTCGGCGATCCCATTCCCCGGGCGGACGGTCGGGAGAAGGTCACGGGCGCAGTCCAGTACGTCGCCGACATACAGCCCCGCGGCCTGCTCCACGCCAAGCTCCTCCGCAGCCCTCACGCCCACGCCCGCATCGTGCGCATCGACACGAGCAAGGCCAAGGCCCTGCCCGGCGTGCGCGCGGTCATCACCGCCGCCGACATGCCGCAGCTGAAGAAGAAGGCGCCCACCCGCGCCCACGCCGTCCTCGCCATCGATCGCGTGGTGTTCTCGGGCCAGCCGGTGGCGGCGGTGGCGGCCGACGAGCTGGCCATCGCCGAGGAGGCCTGCGACCTCATCGAGGTCGAGTACCAGGTGTTGCCGGTGGCGGTCGATCCACTGAAGGCCATGCAGCCCGGCGCGCCGCCGGTGGCGGAGGCCGGGACGGAGGCCGACACGAGCGAAGCCCTCGCGCATTCCGCGGTGGCGCTGGCCTCCAGCGAGACCAAGCCCGCCAAGGCCGTCAACATCTCCCAGCAAGCGAACGTGAAGCGGGGCGACGTGGCCAAAGGCTTCGCCGAGGCCGATTACGTGCTGGAGAAGACGTATCGCGTGCCCATGGTGCATCAGGGCTATCTCGAGCCGCATGCCGTGCTCGCCCAGTGGGACACCACCGGGAACCTCACCCTCTGGGCCAGCACCCAGGGCTCGTTCAACACCCGGTCCGAGGTCGCGGACGTGCTGGAGATCGCGGAGAACCGGATCAAGGTGATTCCCGTGGAGTGCGGCGGCGGCTTCGGCGGCAAGATCCGCGCCCTCTGCGAGCCCATCACCGCCGAGCTCGCGCGCGTGACCAATCGACCGGTGCGCTACGTGATGACGCGGCGTGAAGAGCTCGAGGCGGGCATGCCCGCGCCCCAGGTCATCATTCGCCTGAAGACCGGCGTGAAGCGCGACGGGACCCTGCTCGCGCTGGAGGCCGAGACCATCCTCGACACGGGCGCCTTCTCCGGCACCGTGCTGGCGGTAAGCGCGGTGTTCTTGGGCAGCATGTACAAGTGGCCGGCGTTCGACATCAAGGGCATGGAGGTGCTTACCCACAAGCCCAGCGTGGCGGCCTACCGCGCGCCCGGGGCGCCCCAGACCATCTTTGCCATCGAGTCGCACATGGCGCAGATCGCCCGCGAGCTCAACCTGGATCCCGTCGAGTTCCGCATGCGGCACCTGATCCAGGAAGGCGACCCGATGGTGAACAATCAGCCCTGGCAGAGCAACGGCGCCAAGCAGGTGCTGGCCAAGGTCGGCGAGCATCCGATCTGGAAGGGGCGCAAGGAGTGGGCGGCCAGCGGCGGCAAGGACGGCAAGGGCCTGCGCGGCACCGGCTTCGCCCTCGGCGGCTGGCTCGGGGGGCTACAGCCCACCAGCGCCACTGTTCGGTTGAACCCGGATGGCTCCCTGAACGTGCTGACGGGGCAGGTGGACATCGCCGGCACGAATATCTCCCTGGCCCAGATCGCCGCGTCGGCCTTCGGGGTGGACTTCGATCAGGTGAAGATCACCACCGGCGACACCGATACCGCGCCGCTCACCGGCCTCTCGGCGGGCAGCAAGACCATCTACACCGTCGGCTCCGCCGTGCTCCAGGCCGCGCAGGACGCGCGCCGGCAGACGTTCGAGATCGCCGCCAAGGAGATGGAGGCCTCCGTCCACGACCTCGAGATCCGCGACGGGAAGGTGATCGTGAAGGGCGCCCCCGACAAGTCGGTCACGCTGGCGTCGATCGGCAAGAAGGGCAACCTCTATATGTCCAAGGTCCCGCCCGTGCTCGGGACGGCCACCCCGGCCTTCTCGCAACAGGCGCCGGGCTTCGCCGCCCAGATCGCGCGGGTGGAGGTCGATCCCGACACCGGCGAGACGACCCTCCACGACTTCGTGGTGATCCAGGACGTGGGGAAGGCCATCAATCCGCTCGGTGTGGAAGGCCAGATGCAGGGCGGCGCCGTGCAGAGTCTCGGCATCGCGATGACCGAGGGCCTCATGTTCGACGACACCGGGCGCCTGATGAACCCGAGCTTGCTCGACTACCGCACGCTCACCGCCGCCGACCTCCCCAACATCGAGACCATCATCGTGGAGGTTCCCTCGCCGTCCGGCCCCTTCGGTGCCCGCGGGGTGGGGGAGCCGCCCATCGTGCCGGCGCCCGCCGCCATCGCCAATGCCGTGGAGGACGCGGCGGGGGTTCGCATCACGGAGCTGCCGGTGACCCCGGAGCGCATTGCGCTGGCGCGCGTCGCCAAGGGCAACGGGGGCGCGACGCCGCGGTAGGCGATCCACCAATCGCGGCTGAGGCCCGGCGGTAAGGGCAACTCTTGACTACGTCGCTGGGGGCAAGTAGATATATGCTCCTAGAGACATATATGCGATATCCGCCCCTCATCACGCTCGAGAGGCTCTCGCGCTGTCGGCGCGATCCCCGGCAGGCTGTGGGCGAGCACGAGATCCTCTGCCTGCTCTGCGGGATGTCCTTTCGCCAGCTCACCAACACGCACATCCGATCGCACGGGATGACCTCGGCCGAGTACAAGCACGCGCACGGCTACAACCTTCGGCGGCCGCTGATGTGTCACGCCCTGCGCCGGCTCTACCGCGACCGAGCGGTGCGGACGCGGCTGGCGGGGTGCATTCGCCAGCGTCCGATCGTGGTCGAGCCCGCGCTCCGGAGGAAGGGCGGCGCGCGCCTGATCTCTCTCGAGGAGGTCCTGACTCGCCGGGAGCTCCAGCGAAGCCTCGTCAAGTCCAGAGCGATCCGGGACCGTCGTGGGCGCTTCATGCCAGGCGATAGCCTGACGCTCGCCCAGGGCTGACACTCGCTTCACCGACGCGCTGGCCGAGGCCGATCACGTTGCGTAGAATCGGGTGGCCATGCGGCCCAAGCTCAAGGTCTGGGTCACCTTCGGGGACCGCCTCAAGTTCGGGGACGGCCGCGCCCAGCTCCTCGAGCTGATCGCCGAACGCGGCTCGCTGCGCAAGGCCGCCTCCGAGCTCGGCATGTCCTATCGCAATGCCTGGGGCTATCTCCGCGAGCTGGAGGAGGCGGCCGGCTTCGCCTTTCTCGAGCGAGTGCCGGGGGGCGGCCCGCGCAGCGGCATGCGGCTGACTGAAGACGCGAAGCGGTTCCTCAAGCGCTACCATCAATTCCGGGACGCTCTGGAAGGCGATATGAAGCGCCGGTTCGAGCGCTCCTACCCCAGGAAGGAGACGTCATGAGGATGACAGGCGAAATCTTCGTGGCCGGCAAGTGGCAAGCGCCCGCCTCGGGCGAGACCTATCAGCCCATCAATCCCGCCAACGAGGAGCCGGTGGGGGCGGTCGGGAAGGGTGACGAGCGCGACATCGATCTCGCGGTGACCGCGGCGCGCAAGGCCTTCGACGAAGGCCCGTGGCCGCGGATGAGCCCGCACGACCGGGGCCGTATCGTGTGGCGCCTGGGCGAGCTAGTCCAGCAGAACCTCGACGAGATGGCCAGGCTCGAGAGCCTCTGCACGGGCAAGACCATGTTCGACTCCGGCAAGGTCGAGATCCCGTTCGCCGCCGAGGTATTCCGCTACTTCGCGGGCTGGGCGACCAAGATCCACGGCGAGACGCTCCCCCTGCGGGACAACGCCTTCACGTTCACCCTGCGCCACCCCGTCGGCGTCGTCGGAGCCATCGTGCCGTGGAACTTCCCCTTTCTGCTCTCGTCCTGGAAGATTGCCCCGGCCCTGGCGGCCGGGAACACCATGGTGATCAAGCCCGCGTCGCAGACCCCGCTCACCGCGCTCAGGTTCGCCGAGCTCTGCCAGGAGGCGGGCCTGCCCGAGGGCGTCTTCAACGTGGTCACCGGGCCCGGGGGCAAGGTCGGGATGGCGATGGTCCGCGACCCCCGCGTCGACAAGATCGCCTTCACCGGCTCCACGGAGGTGGGCAAGCAGATAATGCGCGAAGCGGCGGGGACGCTGAAGCGCCTCTCGCTCGAGCTCGGCGGCAAGTCTCCCAACATCGTGTTCGCCGACGCCGACATGGAGGCCGCGGTGCGGGGCGCCATGACCGGCATCTTCTACAATAAGGGCGAGGTCTGCGCGGCGGGCTCGCGCCTCTTCCTCCAAGACGCGATTCACGACGAGTTCATGGCGAAGCTGACGGACAGGGTTAAGTCGCTCAAAGTCGGCGATCCCATGGACAAGGCCACCCGCATGGGCCCCGTGGTCTCGAAGGCCCAGCTGGAGACGGTGCTGTCCTACATCGACGCCGGCAAGAAGGAGGGCGCGCGGGTAGTGGCGGGCGGCGGCCGGGCCAGTGTGGCCGGCGGCAAGGGCTACTTCGTCGAGCCCACCATCTTCGACGGCGTCAGCAATGGCATGAAGATCGCTCGGGAAGAGATCTTCGGCCCCGTGCTCTCGGTGATCCCGTTCAAGTCGGTGGAGGAGGGGATCGCCCAGGGTAACGACACGCCCTACGGGCTCGCCGCCGCGGTGTGGACGCGCGACGTGACCAAGGCGCTCAAGGCTGCCCGGGCCATCCGCGCCGGCACGGTATGGGTGAACGCCTACAACCTTTTTGATGCCGCCCTGCCGTTCGGCGGCTTCAAGGAGTCGGGCTTCGGGAGGGAGATGGGCTCGGTGGGCCTCGACCACTACACCGAGGTGAAGACGGTCTGGGTGGATCTGTCGTAACGCTCGGCTAGCACCCAGTCCGGAAGCGCCACGAGGCCCTAGGGGTCGGCGTCGGGCACGCGGGCCATGTCAGGCCGACTCGCTCTCCAGGCGCGCCACCAGGTCGCGCAGGAGCTCGAGGCCGCCGCGATCCAGCGTGCGATCGGACACGATCAGCTCGACATCCGGCGGGATGGTCTTGCGAATGCGGGACGCGCCCTGCTCGGAGCACAGCACGATGCGCGTGAGCTCGAGCATGCGCCCGATGGACCAGGGATCGTCCGCCGACGCCAGCACGGGCGCGATCTGCGTGAGACCGGCCGATTGCACCGAGCGGAGCAGGTTCTGGCTTCCCGTTGACGTGGTGCAGACGAGGCCGACGGTGGTGCCCGCGGGTAGCTCGGTGAGCCGGAGGAGCGTCGAGATGTTCGCCTCCGACAGGAGTGCCACCACCGGGGGCCCGTCGGAAGGAACCGCCGCTTTTACTTCATGGATGTGGAAGAAGGTGGTGACGACGACACGGTATCCGGCGAGGAAGGCCGGATCCTCGGCGATGCGCTTCTCGAGCTCGTCGACGAGCACGCGGTCGACCGCCAGCGGCAGCTCGGCCTCGATCGTCTCGCGGTAGCGATTGAGCTCCTCCCAGTTGCACTCGACCAGCAGCGCGCGCAGCTTGGGCGCACGCGGACGCCGCCCGGCCTGAGGGGCGCGGGCCGCCACCGTGGCGAGCAGCTCCTCGTGGGTGAAGCCCAGCCGGCGCGCCTTCTCCGTGGTCTCCTCCACGAGGCGCTCCAGGCTGCGCGCGGCCCGACCTTGCCGGGCCGGCGGCTGGTCCACCACGAAGGTGCCGCGCCCTTGCCGGCTCTCCAGGTAACCGTCCTTGAGGAGATCGGCAAGGGCGCGGGCGGCCGTGTTCCGGTTGATCCGGAGAAAGCCCGCCAGCTGCCGCACCGTGGGCAGCTGCATGCCCGGCTTGAGGTGGCCCGTCTGTATCAGATGGCGCACCTGGGTCGTGAGCTGTACGTGCACCGGCACGCTGCTCTGCCGGTTCACCTGCAGCCCCGAGGGCGGGGTGATGCGCGAGGAAGCGCGCGGCACCGGGCCGGACTCTAGGCGGCCAGACGCTTGGGCTGGACCGGGCTCGGGGTGCGGCCCGCCAGCCAGCGCCCGGTCCGGATCAGCGCCAGCCCGAGCGACACCCGCAGGGTCGGCCGATCACCCTTCAGCGAATTCACCAGATTCTGCGTCGCCGCCTCCGCCCGCGCCTCGGCCAGCTTCTGATTTGCCCAGCTCTCGTCCACATACGTGTTCATCTCACTACCCCTCCTAGATGGATTGGTTAATGTCCTAGGCCATTATGACACTATAGACCCGTTGCGTCAAACTCTGCGCTTTGCCCTTTTGGTGGCCTGGAACTTCGCGCCGGCGGTATGGTCTAACTGTGCGTGGAGTGGGCCCTTCCGAGTCCCAGTCCTTTCTCGAGCGCCTGCGGGCGGGGGATGCGGAGGCCTTCGAGGAAATGGTGAGAACTTACCAGCATCGGATGTACGGAGTGGCCCTTCGGATGATGCGAAGCCCCGCGGAGGCCGAGGAAGTGGCCCAGGAGACCTTTCTCCGGGCCCTCCGGGCGCTGGGCGAGTTCAGGGGTGACGCGCACCTTTCGACTTGGCTCTACGCCATTGCCTCGCGGCTCTGCCTCAATCGCCTGGCCTCGGGCGAGTCGCGCATGGCGCGCCACCGCGCCGACGATGTGGCGGATCTGCCGGGTCGCGAAGGGGACGAGCCGGGCGGCGATCTCGAGCGCGGCGAGCGCGAGGCGGCGCTTCACCGGGCCATCGGCGAGCTTCCCGAGGACCGGAGGATCGTGGTGACGCTGCGCGACCTCGAAGGCCTCTCCTACGAGGAGATCGCGGCGGCGCTGGGGCTCTAGCTCGGCACGGTGCGCTCGCGCCTGTATCGGGCCCGCGTGGAGCTCAAGGAAAAGCTGGAGCGCTATCTCACATGACCTGCGCGGAGAATCGCGAGTTCCACTCGGCGCTCCTCGATGGCGAGCTCGGGGGCGCCGAGCGCGCCCTGGTCGAGGGCCATCTCACCGCCTGTCCGGAATGCGCCCGGGAGCTCGAGCGCCTCGCCAGCATGCTCGGAATGTTGCACGCGCTGCCGGCAGCCCGCGCGCCGCTCGGCTTCGTGGACCGCGTTCTCGAAGCCGCGCGGCCGACGCCTTGGTACGCGCACCTTGGACGGCGCATCCTGCAACCCTGGCGCGTGAAGCTTCCGCTCGAGGCGGCCGCGCTCATCGTGGTGGCGCTCGGGGCGGTCTACGTGTACCAGAAGACGCCCGAGCTCCAGCAGGCTGCGCGATACGAGGCCCCGGCGCCATCGCCCACGAGTCCTCCGTCCAGTGCGCCGCCGCCCGCGGCCCGCGCGCCTGCCGCGCCCGCTCCCGAACCGCCGGCCGGCTCCAAGGCCGTCGAGCGCCAGGAGCCGGCGCCTCCCTCAGGACCGGCGCCCGCCGCCGCGCCGCCGGCCGATGCGCCCCGTTTCGACTCGCCTGCGCCGCCGAAGCTGGAATCGGCCCGAAAGGAGGGCGACGCCGCGCCCGCGGAGACAGGAGCGCGAGACGCGTCCCGGTCGAACGTGATGAAGGACGCGACGCGCCCAGCGACGCCCGCGCCCACGGCGCCGGCCGAGGCGGAACGCGCGCGCGAGAAGAAGGCGGATACGCCCGCTCCCGCGCCGCAGGGCCCGGCGGAGGGCCAGAGGCAGCGCCTGGGGGAAGGAGCCCCGTCGGCGCCCGTCCAGGCCCGCGTGCTCGTCGCTCCCCAAGCCTCCGGACGCCTTGCCGTCGACGACCGCGAGGGTGCCGAGCGTGCGCTGGCCGAGCTCCGCACCCGTCTCGGCGTCGCCGAGGCGTTCCGCCGCGACGCGGGGGACGCCGGTGTCATCATCGAGATGGTCGTGCCGCGCCAGGCTTATGCCGACTTCACCCGTGGGCTCGCCGCCATCGGACGATGGACGGCCGATCGCGACCCGGCGGACCCACCCGAGCAGATCCGCCTGCAGATCCTGCTGGTTCGCTGACTTCCCGCCGCGGCGCGAGCCTTCGCCGCCCTGCCTGGGAACTTTCGCCGCCCTCTCCGGTCCAACTGGACAGACGCACCCACGCCAGCTCAACCGGCCGGTAGAGGCCAGGAGGACGGTCCATGAGACGGAAGCTCGTAGCCCTCGCGTTGCTCTACTTCGTCGCCACCGCGCAAGTCGCGGCGGCGACGCTGTCCATCACGCGCGAAAGCCAGAAGGACGTGATGATCACCATCTACAACGGCAACCTCGGCCTCGTGAAGGACACGCGCGAGGTGCGACTGCCCGCGGGCATCAACGAGGTGCAGTTCAAGGACGTGGCGGCGCAGATCGATCCCACCACCGTGCACTTGAAGTCCCTCACCGATCCCGCCGGCCTGCGCATCCTCGAGCAGAACTACGAGTACGACCTCGTCTCCAGCGGCAAGCTCATGGAGAAATACGTGGGCAAGAAGGTGCGTCTCTACGGCAGCGACGGGACGTACGTCGAGGCGACGCTCCTCTCCACCAACGGCCCCGTCTTCGACATCAACGGCCAGATCCACTTGGGCCATCACGGCCGCATCGTGCTGCCCGCCCTGCCCGATAACCTCGTCTCCCAGCCCACGCTTGTCTGGCTCCTGCGGAATCAGCTCGACCGGCTGCAGCGGGTCGAGGCCTCGTACCTCACCGGCGGCATCACGTGGCGGGCGGACTACGTCATGGTGATCAACGCGGCCGATACCCGCACGGATCTCACCGGGTGGGTCACGGTGGACAACAAGAGCGGGACGACTTACGGCAATGCCGCCCTCAAGCTCGTGGCCGGGGACGTTAACCGCGCGCGCGACGCGCGGCGCGAGGGGCGGATGATGGACATTGCCGCCAAGGCGGCCTCGCCCGCCGCGGCTAGCCGCGAGTTCGCCGCCGAGGGGCTGTTCGAGTACCACCTCTACACGCTGGACGGGCGCACCACCGTCAAGGACAACCAGACCAAGCAGCTCACCCTCATGTCCGCGGCCGACGTGGCCGTGAAGAAGGAGCTCATCTACTACGGCGCCCAGGAGTACTACCGCAACGCCTACGGCATGCCCGTCTCGAATCAGAAGGTGGCGGTCTTCCTCGAGCTCCGCAACAGCAAGGACAATCGCCTGGGCGTCCCGCTGCCCAAGGGCAAGGTGCGCGTCTACAAGGCCGACGGGAGCGGCAGCCAGCAGTTCATCGGCGAGGACTGGATCGACCACACGCCGAAGGACGAGAAGGTGAAGATCAAGCTGGGCAACGCCTTCGACGTGGTGGGCGAGCGCACGCAGAAAGATTGGCGGAAGCTCGCCCCCGGCCTCTACGAGGTGGAGTGGGAGATCTCGCTCCGCAACCACAAGTCGGAGGCGCAGACCATCACCGTGATGGAGCCCCTGCCGGGCGACTGGCAGATGCTCACGTCCACCCACCCCTGGGAAAAGGTGGAAGCCCACACGCTCAAGTTCGATATCTCCGTGCCAAAGGAGTCCGCCGCCAAGCTCACCTATCGAGTGCGCCTCAAGTTCTGAGCGGCCCGCGCCAACAAGGAGCCATCAGCCTCCATCTAGATGTCGGGCGCGAGGGGCCGTGTTACGGTGAGAGAGCATGACGCGTTCGCCGAGCGGACCCCTCGCGCTGCTTCTCGCCGGGGCAGCCTCGGCGCTCCTCCTCGGGGCGTCCGCGGCCACTGCGGCTCTCGACGAAGCCGGCCGGCTCTGGCTGGTGGGGGAGCGCGCCTTCGAGGACCGGCTCCACTCCGTGGCCCGGGTCTCGCTCGAGCGCCTCATCGAGCGCCACCCCTCCGATCCGCGCGTGGGACAGGCGACCCTGCTGCTCGGCAAGGTCCGCTTCGCCGAGCGCAGCTACGAGCCGGCCCTCGCGGCCTTCCGCCAGGCACGCGCGATGACGCCGCCGCCGGGTGAGCCGGAGGAGGCCCGGTTCTGGGAGGCGGAGACGCTCTTCCGCATGGGCCGCTTCGACGCGGCCCGCGGCACCTACGACGCCCTCATCGCCGCCAATGCCGCGTCGAAGTTCGCGCCAGATGCCTTCTACGGCCTCGGCTGGTCGGAGCTGGAGCTGAAGCATCGCGAGCCCGCCATCAACGCCTTCCGGCAGCTCATCACGGCGTATCCCGATCATGCCCACGTCCCGCCCGCCACGTACTATCTTGCTCGCACGCTTGTGGACGCGAAGCGCTACGACGACGCACTGGCCCTCCTGCGCGGCTACCCGGAGCGGTACCCGACGTCCAAACTCGTGCCCGACGCCCGGTATCTGCGGGGGGTGGCGCGGATCTCGTCGGGAGAGCGCAGCGAGGGGATTGCCGACCTGCGCGCCTTCATCGCCGCCAATCCCGGGCACGAGCTCGCCAATCAGGCCCGGCGGCTGATCGTGGATCAGCTCCTGAAGGACGGCCGCAAGGAGGAGCTGGGGGAAGAATACAAGACGCTCATGGCGCAGTCGCCGCACACGCCCGAAGGCGTCTACGACGCGGGCTTCATCGCCACCCGCCTCGGCCGGGCGCGCGACGCCGATCTTGCCTGGGCGGCCCTGCGCAAGGAGTTCCCCGATCATCCGCTCGCCGCCCGGGCCTCGCTGGATCTGGCCCAGGGCGCCTTCGGAAAAGGGAATCTGAAGGACGCGGTGGCGCTGGCGCGCGGCGCGGCCAAGAGCGAGGATGCGGGGGTGCGGGCGCAGGCCGAGCTCCTAATCGGCGAGAGCGAGCTCAAGCAGAAGCGCCCGGCGCCGGCGTTGCAGGCCTTCCGGGCTGCGGCGGACGCGGCGGGCAGCGAGGAGCCCGCGGTGCGCTACCGGGCACTCGCCGGCGCCGGCCTCGCGCTCGAGGAGCAGGGCAAGCTCGCGGAGGCGGTCCGGTACTACGATCAGGTCGCCGCGGACTGTCCCGACAAGGAGCTCCGCGCGTGGGCGCGGACGCGAAAGACGGCGCTGGCGACCCAGCTCAAGCCCGCCCCCAAACCCGCGCCCGCGCCGGCCAAGCCGGCGCCGTCCGCGAAGCCGGCGCCCAAGTCATGAGCCGGCGTCGCGCGGCAGCAGGCCTCGCCTTGCTCCTGACGCTCTCGGCGCTCGTGGGCATGGCACGGGCGCAGACGCCGTCCCCGCCGTCGGGGGCCGCACCGGCGCCGGCCGCGCCCGCGTCGAGCGCGACGCCACGGCCGACGCTGCCGCCGCCTGACCTCGTCCCCGCGCTCCGGCTCGTCTCGCCGCCGCTTGACAAGCCGGCGGTCGCCTTGCCCTCGCTTCCGCTGCCCGCCGCGCCGGCTCCATTTCCCATGCTGCCGCCGCCCGCGGTGGCGAGCGACCTGGGGCTGCGGCCGACGGCGCCGATGGCGCCGCCGCGCGCGCTGGCGTGCAATCCGCTGGGGAGCGTGTTCGGCGTGGCCTCCGAGCAGCTCGAATGCGGGAGGGCGCGCTACCAGAAGGGCGAGCTCGAGCCGGCGCTGGCCGCGTTCCAGGCGGTGCTCGGCAAGGGAGGCGATCGCGAGGTCGTTCGCGAGGCGCGCTACTGGACGGCCGAGACCATGCTGCGGCTGGGTCGGCGCGACGCCGTCATCACCCATCTCGAGAACGTGGCGAGGGACGATCCCCGGGGCGAGCTGGGCGCGTATGCCACGCATTCGCTGGGCTGGGTGGTCCTCGAGCGCGGCGAAGCCGAGCGCGCGCTCGAGATCTTCCAGCGCTTCCTGCGCGGGAGCGTGCCGCCCGATCTGGTGCCCACCGCCCGGCACGGCCGCGCGCTCGCGCTCCATGCGCTCAGGCGCTATCCGGAAGCGCGGGACGAGTGGACGGCTCTGTTGAGCCGCAGCGTGCCCCGTCCGCTCGCGGCGGAGGCGTCCTACTGGCTGGGCGATACGCTGGGCCGCCTCGGTGATCCCGCCGCCGCCGCGCAGCGCCTGCAGATCTTCACCGCCTCGGGACCCCAGCTCCTGATCGAGTCGGGTCTCATGCGGCTCGGCTGGTGGCGGCGCGAGGCGGGGCAGCCCCTCGAGGCGGTCAAGACCTATCGCGGGCTCCTCGTTGCCTATCCGCGCACCGCGGAGGCGGCCTGGGCTCGGGCCGGACTGGTCCGCGCGCTTCTCGACCTCGACGACTATCCCGGCGCGCGCGACGAGGCGCGCCATCTGGATGCCGCGGACCGGACGAAGACACTCGCGGCGGCGGTGCGGCTGCTCCTCGCGCGCCACGTCGTCGAGAAGAACCTCGCCGCCGAGGCGGAGACGCTCTTCGCCGATCTGCTCGGACTCGACCTCGACGCGGGCACGCGCGCCTACGTGCTGGCGCTCACCGGCGAGGCCCAGCGCCGGGCCGGGCAGTCGCCGGAGGCCCGCGAGCGCTTCGTGGGATCGCGCCAGGGGCAGGGCAGCAGGGAGGTTCGCGCCTTCGCGGGCGCCCGACTGGCCCAGATGGAGCTGGAAGGGCGCCAGCTCGAGCAGGCCCGCGACATGGCCGATCGTCTGCTCGGCGAGGCGCCGACTCCCGCCGTGCGCGTGTTCGCGTCGATCATCGCCGCCGAGGCCTCCTACGCGTTGCGTCAGTACGACCGCGCGGCCGCGCACTACCGACGCGTGCTCGCGGAGCCGATCGAGCCCGCCCTCACGTCGTCCCTGCGACTCGCGCTCGGGTGGGCCGAGCTGCGGCGCGGCCGGCCGGACGCAGCACGTGCGGAGTGGGTGCAGTTCGCCGATGGCGCCGGACAGGATCCGCGTGTCCCGGCGGTGCTGCTGCTCTCCGCCGAGCAGAGCGTCCGGGCGGGCGACGAGGCCGGGGCACGCGCCCTCCTCGAGCGCCTGATCGCGCGTTTCCCGGACGACGAGCAAGCCGGCGCCGCGCGCCTCGATCACGCCATCCTCCTGCTTCGCGCGGGCGACGCGGCGGGCGCCGCGCGCGACCTCGACGCGCTCGCCGGCCGCGCCGCCCTGTCGCCCTACATCGGGCGCATCCGCATGACCCGCGGGGTGGTGCTCCTCCACGCCGGCCGCGCCGACGAAGCCCGCACCGAGTTCCGGGGCGCGCTACTGGACGGGGAAGATGCCGCGCGCGTGGGGCTCGGCGTGGTGGCCTTCACGCGCGGGCAGTGGGACGAGGCCACCCGCGAGTTCGCCGCCGCGCGGGACGCCGCCCCGGGCCCCGTGGCCGCCGCCGACTACGGCCTCGCCGCCGCCGCCTTCAATCAGGGGAAGGTGGACGAGTTCCGCCGGCTCGCCGAGCCGTTGATGACCGGCCCCGGGGATCCTGCCACCACGCCGGGTCTGCTTCTGGGCCTGGCCTATCTGGCCGGCGAGGAGAAGAAGTGGGCCGAGGCGCGCACGCTGGCGCTGCGGTTGAGCCGCGACTTCCCGAAGAGCCCGGCCGCGCCGGTGGCGCTCGCCGCGCTGGGCGCGGGGGCCGCCCGCGACGGGCAGTGGCCCATCGCCCGCGAGGCCTACGTGGCTCTCGGCACGCGCTATCCCGGCCATCCCGCCAACGAGACGGCCGCGCTGGACGTCGCGGAGGCCCTGATTCGCACCGGTGACGGCGCCGCGGCGCGGCCCCGGCTCGAAGCGTTCGTGGACGGCAATGCCGGCGACCCCCGGCGCCCCCGTGCGTTGCTGCTCCTCGCCCAGGCCTACGAGGCGGGTGGCGAGAAGGACAAGGCGCTCGACCTCTACGCCCGGCTTCGTCGCGACTACCCCTCCGGCGAGGGAATGGACCGCGCGACCTTCGGCCAGGCTCGCCTGCTCCAGAGCGAGGGGAAATGGGACTCGGCGCGGCCCCTGCTCCAGAAGGCGCTCGACGTCGAGGATCCCGCCACCGTCGCGGAGGCGGCCTTCCGCCTGGGCGAGGGGCATCGCGGCGCGGGCCAGCACGCGGACGCCGTGCAGGCCTACATGACAGCGGCGTACGTCGCGCCCGACTCCGAGTGGGGACGCAAGGCGCTGCTCGGCGCGGGGCAGTCGTTCGCGGCGCTGCGGCAGACGGACTCCGCGGTCATCGTGTACCGCAAGCTCGTGGCGGCGGCGGGGGCCGAGCCGGAGCTGGTCGAGGCGGCGCGCAAGGAGCTCAAGTCGCTCGGCGTGAATTGATAGCCGCCGTCTGAGCGGTCACCCTGCGTAACCGCGGGGGGGGGGCCGGGCGGGTGGGCTCTCTTGCTCGGTACAGCACTCGCCGCTCGCCCACCCGCCCGGCCCCGCCCCGCGGTTACGCAGGGTGACGGGTCCGCGTGGTCTGTTATCATTTCTCCCCGATGAATGGCTATGGCGGGCGGATCCTCTTCATCGATGTGGGTACGGGTGCGACGCGCGTCGAGTCGGTGACGGAGTCGCAGGCGCGTGCTCTGCTCGGCGGGAATGGGTTTGCCGTTCGCATTCTGCTTGACCATGTGCCTTCTGGGGTGGATCCATTCGATCCCGCGAATGTGGTGGTGTTGGCGGTGGGGCCGGTTACTGACACCTCGGTGCCGGGGAATAGTCGGGCTTGCGTGGCTACGAAGTCGCCGCTTACGGGGCTTTTTTTTGATTCGACGTTTGGGGGGCGGTTTCCGGCCACCATGAAGCGGACGGGGTGGGACGCGATCGTGATCACCGGCCGGGCCCGCGAGCCCGTGTATGTGCGCGTCACCGAGGAGGGGGCGACGCTGCGGCCCGCGCGCAACCTCATGGGCAAGACCACTCGCGACACCGTCCACGCCGTGCAGGAGGCGGAAGGGGTCGCGGCCGACGTGATGGCGATCGGCTCCGCGGGCGAGCGGCGTGTGCGCTTCGCGTGCCTGGCCACCTACTGGAAGAATCGCGAGGGCGTGGCCGGGCGCGGCGGCATCGGCGCCGTGCTCGGGGCCAAGAACGTGAAGGCGGTGTCGGTGGCGGGCGGGCGCAAGACGGAGCCGGCGGATTCCGCCGCGCTCAAGGCCCTCATCGAGGAGCGCCGCGAGCCGATGACCACCGGCACCAAGGCGCTCTCGACCTACGGGACCCCGTTCCTGGTGAAGCCGATCAACACGCTGGGCGCGCTGGGCGCCTACAACCTCCGCCAGGAAACCTACGCGGATGCCCTCGCTATCTCCGGCGAGGAGATGCACGCGCGCTATCACGACCGGGACACCACATGCCTCAAGTGTCCGGTTGCCTGCGGCAAGCAGTACGAGATCCGCGACGGCGAGCTACAGGGTCTCAAGGCGAAGATGCCGGAGTACGAGACCATCTTCGCCTTCGGCTCCATGCTGGGGAACGCGCATCCAGGCTCCCTCACGCGCGCCAACGATCTCTGCGATCTGCTGGGGCTCGACACCATCACCATGGGGGTGACGCTCGCGTTCCTCGCGGAAGCGCTCGAGCGCGGCTGGGTGAGCGCGGCCGAGGTGGGCGTGCCGTTCGGGTGGGGGCGCTGGGAAGGGATGCTGCGCCTGATCGAGCAGACCGCCGCCCGTGAGGGCTTCGGCGATCGGCTCGCCGAGGGCTCGTGGCGCCTCGCCGAGTCGCTCCACCCGGAGGCGACGCGCTCGGTGTACGCGGTGAAGCGCCTCGAGCTGCCCGCGCACTCGGCCCGCGCCCTCAAGGGCCTGTCCATCGGCTACGCCACCGCCACTCGCGGAGGCAGCCACCACGACACGCGGCCCACCCCACAGTACGCGCCCACCTTCGACAAGCGGTCGCCGGAGGGCAAGCCCGAGTTCGCGGTGCGGAGCCAGCACTTCACGGCGGTGGGCGATTCGCTGGTGATCTGCCGCTTCACCTCCGAGCGCGGTTACGGCCTCTACGTGGAAGAGCCCTACGCGCGGATGGTGCGGGCCATCACGGGCTGGGACGTGACCGTGGAGGAGCTCGAGCGCATCGGCGAGCGCGTGATCAACCTCGAGCGCGCCTTCAACGTGCGCGAGGGCGTGCGCCGCGCGGCGGATGTGCTGCCCTGGCGGGTGATGCACGAGCCCATTCCCGACGGGCCGTCGGCGGGCATGTTCTGCCCCCCCGAGGAGCTGGGCGCGATGCTCGATCGCTACTACGCCCTGCGCGGCTGGGACGCCGACGGGGTGCCCACGCGCGATCGGCTGGCCGCCCTCGGGCTCTGAGTCCGCCGGACTTCGGGCGGCTGGCCCGAGCTCCCGCCCCACCCAATCGGCCAAGTCATTGATTCCAGGCGGTTCTCCTGCTGGCACGGCTGATGCCATATCACCGCGCCAAGAGGAGGGAACGTCATGGAACTCGAAACCGTGCTGACTCAGGGGTTGACGTACCTGGCCGCTCTCGCCCTCCCGTTGTGGCTCCTTGGCGAGCAGGTCGCCGAATGGTGGCTGCTGCGCAAGCCGAAGGCTACGGTCGAGCCGAAGGCCGACGCGGCCCGGCCCACCCCGCAGCTCCAGCGCAAGGTCGCCTAGCCGCGCGGCGCGGCCGGGCGCCCCCTTCCCGGCCCTCGACGGCGTGCCTATACTCAGGACGTGTTCCATCCCGTCGTCGAGCGCTGGTTTCAGGAGCGATTCCGCGAGCCCACCCCGGTCCAGGCGCGTGCCTGGCCGCTGATCGCGGCGGGCGGGAACGTCCTCCTCACCGCCCCGACGGGCTCCGGCAAGACCCTCGCCGCCTTCCTCGCCTGTCTCGACCGCCTCTTCCGCAAGGCCGTGACGCACGGTCTCGAGGACCGCGCCGAGATCCTCTATGTCTCCCCTCTCAAGGCCCTCTCCAATGACGTGCGCCGCAACCTCGACCAGCCCCTGGCCGAGCTCGCGGCCGCCGCGACGGCCGCCGGCCTGGCCGCGCCGATCATCCGCACCGCCGTGCGCACCGGCGACACGCCCGCCCACGAGCGGCGCCAGGTCGGAAAGCGTCCCCCGCACGTGCTCGTCACCACCCCGGAGTCCCTCTTCATCCTGCTCACCGCCGAGTCGAGCCGGAAATGGCTCGCAGATATCCGAACGGTCATCGTGGACGAGATCCACGCGGTGGCCGGTGACAAGCGCGGCGCGCACCTGGCGCTCTCGCTCGAGCGGCTGGAGGAGCTGGTGGCGGCGGCGAGCGGCGGCCGCGAGCGCCTGCAGCGCATCGGCCTCTCCGCCACCGTGCGGCCGGTGGAGACGGCCGCCCGTCTCCTCGTGGGCGCGGCCCGTCCCCTGCCGGAGATCGTGGACGTGGGCCAGCGGCGCGACATGGACCTCGCCATCGAGGTGCTGCGAGACGAGCTGGGGGCGGTCTGCACCCACGAGCAGTGGGAGGAGATCTACGATCGCGTGGCGGAGCTGGCGCGCGCCCATCGCTCGACCCTGGTCTTCGTCAACACGCGCCGGCTGGTCGAGCGGGTCACGCGCCATCTCGCCGAGCGGCTGGGCGCCGAGCGGGTCGCGGCGCATCACTCGAGCCTGAGCCGCGCCCGGCGCTTCGACGCCGAGCAGCGGCTCAAGTCGGGCGAGCTGAGCCTGGTGGTGGCGACCGCCTCGCTCGAGCTGGGCATCGACGTGGGCACGGTGGACCTCACCTGCCTGCTCGGGTCGCCCCGGTCCATCGCCACCGCGCTGCAGCGCGTGGGCCGCTCCGGCCATGCCCTGGCCGCCACCCCGAAGGGCCGGCTCTTTCCCCTCACGCGCGATCAGCTCGTGGAGTGCGCGGCCCTCGTGCGCGCGGCCCGGCGCGCCGAGATCGACGGCCTCACCCTTCGCCTCGCGCCACTCGATGTCCTCGCCCAGCAGCTGGTCGCCATCTGCGCGGGCGCCGAGCAGGGCGAGGACGCGCTGTTCGCGCTGTGCCGGCGCGCCGCGAACTACGGCGACCTTCCGCGCGAAGACTTCGATGCTGTCGTGGACATGCTCGCCGAGGGTATCGCCACGCGGCGCGGCCGCGCGGGCGCGCGGCTGCACCGGGACGCGGTGGGGCGCCGGCTCATCGGGCGGCGCGGCGCGCGTCTGATCGCCATCACGTCGGGTGGGACCATTCCCGAGACCGGGACTTACCAGGTCGTGCTGGAGCCCGACGAGACTCCCATCGGCACCCTCGACGAGGACTTCGCCATCGAGTCCATGGCGGGGGACGTGATTCTCCTGGGCAACAGCTCCTGGCGCATCCGCCGCGTGGAAAGCGGCAAGGTGCGCGTCGAGGACGCCGCCGGCGCGCCGTCCACCATTCCCTTCTGGCTGGGCGAAGGACCGGCCCGCACGGTCGAGCTCTCTGCCGAGGTGTCCGCCGTTCGGCAAGCGGTGGCCGATCGCCTCGACGATCCCGACGCCGCCGCGCGCTGGCTGATGGACGAGACGGGGCTCGATGCCCGCGGCGCCGGCCTCGCCCGCGACTACATCGCGGCCGCGCGCGCCGCCCTGGGCGAGGTGCCCACGCTCGACACCGTCGTGGTGGAGCGCTTCTTCGACGAGGCGGGCGGCATGCAGATGGTGATCCACGCCCCCTTCGGCGGCCGCGTCAACCGCGCCTGGGGCATGGCCCTGCGCAAGCGGCTCTGCCAGAGCTTCAACTTCGAGCTGCAGGCGGCCGCCACCGACGACGGTGTGCTCCTCTCGCTGGGCCCGCAGCACAGCTTCCCGCTGGAGACCGTGGCCGGCATGGTGCACCCGCGCGGCCTCGACGCGCTCCTCACGCAGGCCGCGCTCCAGGCCCCCATGTTCGCCACCCGATGGCGCTGGAACGCCAGTCGCGCGCTGGCGCTGCTGCGGTGGTCCGGCGGTCGGAAGGTGCCGCCGTATCTGCAGCGCATGCGCGCCGAGGATCTGCTGGTGGCGGTGTTCCCAGAGCAGCTCGCCTGCCAGGACAACTTGGGGACGGGACCCATCGAGATCCCCGCCCACCCGCTCGTGGCGGAGACCCTGCGCGACTGCCTCACCGAGGCGATGGACGCGGACGGCCTGCGCGCGCGCCTCGAGGCCCTGCATGCCGGCCGCATCCGCTGCGTGACGCGCGAGACGCCGGAGCCCTCCGTCTTCGCCCACGAGATCCTCAATTCGAATCCCTACACCTTCCTCGACGACGCGCCCCTGGAGGAGCGGCGGGCCCGCGCGGTGGCGCTGCGGCGCGGGCTGCCCGCCGCGGTGGCGGAGGACATGGGCCGGCTCGATCCCGAGGCCATCGCTGCGGTAGTGGAGGAGGCCCGGCCGGACCTCCGGAACGCGGACGAGCTGCACGACCTCCTCCTGGACGTGGGCGCGCTGCCGGAGACCGATGCCGAGCCGGAGTGGCGCACGCTCATGGACGCGCTCGTCGGCGCGCGCCGCGCCGCGTGTCTTCGCGGCGCCGGGCGCGTCTTCTGGGTGGCGGCGGAGCGGCGATCGCTGGCCGAAGCAATCTGGCCGCGCTATCAGATGGAGCCTGACGTGACCGAGCCCCCGGCGCGGCGGGCGGCCGCGTGGTCCGGACGGGAAGGCGCGCTCGTCGAGATGGTGCGTGCGCGGCTCGGCCTCACGGGGCCGGTGACCGCGCGCATCCTCGCCGAGACTCTCGACGTCACGCCGGGCGAGATGGAGTCGGCGCTGGCCGCCATCGAGGCGGAAGGCGGCGTGCTGCGCGGCCGCTTCACGTCGAGCGCGCACGCGATCGCGAGCCGCGACCTCGAGTGGTGCGATCGACGGCTGCTCGCGCGCATCCACCGCCGGACGCTGGAGGGGCTGCGCCGCCTCATCGAGCCGGTGCCCGCCGCGGCGGTCATCCGCTTTCTCTTCGCCTGGCAGCACGCGCGCCCCGGCGCCCAGCTGCACGGACGCGACGGTCTTCTACGCGTGCTCGAGCGTCTGCAGGGCTTCGAGGCGGCGGCGGGCGCCTGGGAGCGCGACCTCCTGCCCGCCCGCACACAGCGTTACGATCCCGCCGGGCTGGACGAGCTGTGTCTGTCCGGTGAGGCGACATGGGGGCGGCTCGGCGTGCACGCGAGCACGCGCCACGCGGGGCGGCGGCTCTCGCCGACCGTGCCGATCGCCTTGCTCCTGCGCCGCGACCTCGCCTGGCTCCTCGAGCCGCGGGACGGCGCGAAGCCGGGCGAGCCGTCCGCCCCCGCGCGGGACGTCCTCGCGCACCTGCAGGGCGCGGGTGCCTCCTTCGTGGACGAGATCGCGAACAGCGTGCGCCGTCTACGCATAGAGGTGGAGGAGGCACTGTGTGAGCTGGTGACGGCCGGCCTCGTGACGGGCGACGGCTTTGGAGGACTGCGCAGCCTCATGCACTCGGAGAAGCGGCACCGGCCGCGGCCCGGGCGCCCCCGCTCCGCGCGTCCCTCCACCGGCACCGGTCGATGGGCGCTCCTCGCGTCCCCCGCCTCGCCCGCCGAGGACGAGGTGACCGAGGCCAAGGCGCGTCAGTACGTGCGCCGCTATGGCGTGGTGTTCCGCGACCTCCTGCAGCGCGAGTCCGGCGTGCCCGCCTGGCGCGACCTGCTCCGCGTGTATCGCCGCCTCGAGATGCGAGGCGAGCTGCGCGGCGGGCGCATCGTGGGCGGCTTCGTGGGCGAGCAGTTCGCCGCCCCGGAAGCCCTCGAAGCCCTGCGCGCCATCCGGCGTGAAGAGTCGCGCGGTGAGCTGCTACGCGCCTCGGCGTGCGATCCGCTCAATCTCGTGGGGATCCTCACGCCGGGCCCGCGGGTGCCCGCCGTGCTGGGCCACCACGTGCTCTATCGCGACGGCGTGCCCGTTCCCGACGAAGCCGGCCGGCGCGGCCGGCCCACGATTGTGCGATAGCAGGACCCGAGATTTCGGTGCCGCCGCTCATCGAATGCCATGCGCATGTCCTGCCGGACGCGGCGCTCGCGCGCTTCCCCGGGGGCGACAGCCCGCGCTTCGTGACCGCGGAGCACCGGGTGCTCGCGCGCATGCTGGAAGCCCACGACGCCACCGGCATCACCCACGCGCTGATCTCGGACTCCTTCTTCATGGAAACCTCCACCGAAGCGCTGCCGGCCTGGAGCGCGACGGATCGCGCGCGGCTCTATAACGACAGCCTCGCCGCGCTCCTCGCGCGCCACCGCGGGCGGCTCGTCGGCCTCGGCTGCGTCGATCCGTGGGCCGGCGAAGCCGCCGCGCGCGAAATGGAACGTATGGTCGGCGACCTGGGCTTCGCGGGCGCGCTCGTCAACCCGTGCGACGGCCGTCGCTATCTGGACGACCCCGCGTGCGCGCCGCTGCTCGGAGCCGCCGAGCGCCTCGGCCGCCCGCTCTTCGTGCATCCCACGCGCGACCTGCCCGCCGACGAGCACTGGCGCGACTTCGTCCTCGCGCTCATCATGGGACGGCCCACGCAGACCGCCCTGTGCGCGGCGCGCTTGATCTTCACCGGCACCCTCGACCGCTACCCGCGCCTCGACCTCCTCCTCGCCCACGGCGGCGGCGTGCTGCCGTTCGTGGCGGGCCGGCTCGACGCCGCCTGGACGGCCTATCGTCCGGAGCGCTGGCACGGGCCCGACATCCTGACGCTGGAGCCGTCGACCTATCTCCGCCGCTTCCACGTGGATACCAATACCTGGTCGCTGCCGGCGCTGCGCCTCCTTGTCGAGGTGATGGGACCCGAGCGCCTGGTGATAGGCAATGATCAGCCGCCGGTGTGGGCGAGCCTCGAGGATTCCCTGGCGCTGCTAGCCGGCCTGGAGTTCGGCGAGCCCGAGCGCGAGGCCGTGCTCTGGCGAAACGCGGTGCGGCTCTTCCGTCTGCGCGAGGTCGTCGAAGGGTGACGGGCGAGGCCGACGTGCTCATCGTCGGCGGAGGCATCGCCGGCGCGTCCGCCGCCTTCCACCTGGCCGGGCACGGCCGCCGCGTGACGCTGCTCGAGCGCGGCGAGATCGCCTCCGGAGCCTCCGGCGTCAACGGCGGTCTCATCGACTGCGTGGGCTGGGGCGATCACCCCGATCTTCAGGCGCATCTCACCGCCGGCAGCGTGGAGCTGTTCGAGCAGGCGCAGCTCGATCTCGGCGAGGACCTGGAGCTTCGCCGCTCGGGCTCGCTCCACGCCATCCACACGCCCGAGCAATACGAGCTCACGCAGGCACGGGTCGCGGACATGCGCGCCCGCGGGCAGCGCGTCGAGCTCGTCACCACGCGCGAGGCGCGGGCGCTCGAGCCGGGATTCTCGCCGGATCTGCTCGGGGCCATGTACTCGCCCCTCCGCGCCCAGGCCGATCCCGTGAAGGCGACGTGCGCCTTCGCCACGCTCGCGGCTCGGCGGGGCGCACGCATCCTGACCGGCCACGCCGTCACCGCGCTGGCGCCGCGGCCCGCGGGAGGCTGGACCGCGCGCGCGGGCGCGTCGGAGATCGTCGCGGGGGTCCTGGTGCTCGCCGCCGGCGCCTGGTGCGGCGCGCTCGGCGCCCGGCTCGATCTCGACATCCCCATCGTGCCGGTTCGCGGTCAGATGTGGGCCACCGCGGCGCTGGGACCGCGCCTGTTCCACACCGTCTCCTCCGCAGAGTCGGCGCTAGCGTGGCAGCGTGACCCCGGCGGCGCGCCGCCGAGCCTGACGATTCGCGACGGCCGGCGGGTGACGCGCCACCTCTACGGGCGACAGCGCCGCAACGGCGAGATCGTCTTCGGGGGCGACCGCGAGACGGTGGGTGAGCGCCTCACCGTCGATCCCGCCGGCATCGCGGTTAACCGCGACCACGCGGCCTCCGTGTTGCCCTTCCTGAGCGATCTGCCGGCGGCGCGCACGTGGGCCGGGCTGATGCCGTTCCCCCTGGACGGGAAGCCCTTGATCGGCCGCATCCCCGCCCGCGAGGACCTCTGGATCGTGAGCGGGCTGGCGTCCTCGGGTTTCGGGCGCGGCCCCATGGCGGGCAAGCTCCTGGCCGACTCCATCCACGCCGGGCAGCCGCTGCCCATCCTGGAGGAAGCCGATCCCGCCGCCCGGGTGCGCGAGCTCAGCTCGCGCTAGAATGCGACGATGAAGACACTCAGGGTGGCTAGCCGGCGTGCGGCGCTGTCGCTGGGGCTGCTCTTCGCCGGCGTGCTCGCCGTGCCCGCCGCGGGCGGGCCGGACGGCGTCACCTACTCGCGCGACATCGCGCCGTTCCTCGCCGCGCACTGCCAGTCCTGCCACCGGGACGGCGAGATCGCGCCGTTCTCCCTCACGAGCTACGACGACGCCTACCGCCGGCGCCAGAAGATTCTCCGCTCAGTGGAGCGCCGGAAGATGCCGCCTTGGCCCCCCGTCGCCGGCCACGGCTACTTCCTCGAGGATCGGCGGCTCGACGAGGCGGATATCACGCGCCTGCGCGCCTGGGTTGCCGCGGGCGCCCCCGAGGGCGACCGGCGCGACCTGCCGCCGCCGCGGGCCTTCCCCGTGTTGTGGGCCGCGGGGGATCCCGACGTCGTCCTGGCGCCCGATGTCGCCTACGACGTGCCCGCCGGCGACCGCGACCTCTACCGCTGCTTCGTCATTCCCACCGCCTTCGACGAGGACCGGTATGTCACCTCCGCCGAGTTCCTGCCCGGTGACCGGCGCGTCGTCCACCACGTGTTGACCTGGGTCGACACCTCGGGCGAGTCGGAAGCGCTCGATCGCGCCGAGCCAGGGCCGGGCTACACGTGCTTCGGCGGGCCGGGCTTCGCCACCGCCCGCGCCGGACTCGGCGGCTGGGCGCCGGGAGCGCGGCCGATCGCCATGCCCACCGGCGTCGGCATGCTCCTGCCCGCCGAGGCGCGCCTCGTGATGCAGGTGCACTATCACAACCGCACGGGCGCGGCGGTGCGCGAGCTCACCCGGGTGGGCGTGCGCTTCGCGCGCGCCACCATCGACAAGCGGCTGCGGGTGCTTCCCGTGCTCAATCGCGAGTTCCGCATCCCGGCCGGGGCCGAGCGTCACGTGGTGCGCGCGAGCTTCGTGCTCCCGCCCACATGGCATCTCCACGCCATCGGCGTCTCGCCCCACATGCACCTCCTGGGACGCGAGATGCGGGTGACCGCCACCTATCCCGACGGCCGGACGCGGTCGCTCATCTACATCGACGACTGGGACTTCCACTGGCAGGGGAGCTATACCTTCCGGGAACCGGTGCCGCTACCGGGCGGGACGCGCCTCGACGTCGAGGCCGTCTACGACAACTCGCGCGGCAACCGGCGCAACCCGACCGTGCCCCCGCGGGAGGTCGGCTGGGGCGACGCTACCGACGACGAGATGTGCATCGCCTTCATCCGCGCCACCGTGGACACGGAGCGCCTGGGCCACCAGCCCATCTACGCTGGCCCCGTCGCCCGCTGACCGGCGGCGCGGTGGCGCTCGTACCAGCGGGACATTAGCTCCATGGCGAGCCATGCGGCCGAGCAGCTCACCAGCAGCGACACGCGCCCCGTCCCCCAGCCCCAGCGGTCCACGATCCAGGCGAAAATGGTGGGCGAGGCGGCGTTGACGATGAGAATCGGCGTGGCGATCACGCCGAGCACCGCGCCGTAGCCCTTCGCGCCGAAGAGGGCCAGCGGCACCGCGCCCCGCACGATCGTGATGACGCCCTGCGAGGCGCCCATCAGGAGCGTGAAGGCGACGATCAGCGGCAGGTTCCCCGTGCCCGTGAGCAGCAGAAGCAGGGACGGCGGCAGGACGCCCACCGCGATCCGGCCCACGGTGATGGCGCGCAGCGAGCGTCCGAAGACGATCTCGACCACCCGCCCGCCGAACTGCGCCACGCCCTTCATCGAAGCCACCGCGACCGCCGCTCCCGTGGCCAGGCCCGCCGCCTCGAGCAGGGGAACCAGCTGCACCGAGATCACGCCGAACACGAACCCGTTGAGCGACATGATGAGGGCGAAGAGCACGATGGCGACCGAACGCGCGCGCCCCTCGAGCGGCGGCCCGTCCGGGGAGTCCGCCGGACCGGCGGCCGGCGGCGCCACGCCCGGGTCGGTCTCGCGCCGGGCGAGGCCGAACCAGTGAAGCGGCAGGCACAGCACCAGATTGATGACGGCGAACAGGACGAGGGTCTGGCGCCAGCCGATCTGCTGGTTCAGCGCGTGGCCGACCACCCAGAACACCGACGAGGCGAAGGCCCCGAACAGCGTGAGGTACGAGATGGCCGCCCGACCCCGCGACGGGGCGATCTGCACCAGCGCCGCGAACGCCGCGTCGTAGAGGCAGAGACGCATGCCGAGCCCGAGGAAGACCCATACCGCCAGGTAGGTCGCCTCGCTGCGAACGTGGGCGAGGGCGAACAGGCCGGCCGACACCAGCACGGTGCCGAGTGTCATGACCGCCCGCGCGCCGTACCGGTCCAGAGCGCGGCCGACCGCGGTCGACATGATGCCCATGCTGAGCAGGGCGACGGTGAAGCCGAGGAACACGAAGCCCCGGCTCCAGCCCATGTCCTTCGCGATGGGGGCGGCCAGCACGCCGAGACAGTAGTAGCTGGTCCCCCACGCGGTGATCTGGGTGATGCCCAGCGCGAGGACCGCGCCCACCATCGGATCGGCGAGCCGCCACCGCCAGCCGGCGCGCGCCGTCACGCCGAGCGCGCGGGTGGTCTCATATTTCGAAGTATATGCTACAGCAGCCGCGCGACCGCGTGATCGTCGAGCGGCTGCTCGGACCTTAGCTACTGCATGTACTTGACGTCACAGCGATACGTCTTGTAGTCCCCGACGAAGAACGGCTGGAGGGCGGGCGCGAGGTCCTGGCGGTAGAGGGCGCTCGCCTCGTAGGCTTGCATGTCCGCCGCGCTCTCCCACAGGCTCACAGCGAAGCCGGTGTCCTGGTCGGCCGCGTCCTGCAGCAGCCACCGCCCGCGCAATCCCTTGACGGCGCGGCCCTTGACGGCCACCGTGGCATTGTACGTGCGCTCGAATTCGCTCCATGAGCCGGGCCGGAGCTTCCCCCACGTGATTCGCATGATCATGGCCGATCCTCCCCGTGCGGGCATCGTCGAGCGTGGTGCATAGGCTCTCAGAAGATCAGGGACTCTTCGGAATGGCTGAGGGACGATTGGGACGCCGTGGGATGAAGCGACACGCGTCGCGCGGTCATCGTGTGGTCGGAACGCGCGGACGCGCGGTGGACACCGGGTGCGGCGGCCACGTAGGAACCAGGATCGACGGGTCGCCCGTTCACGAGGATTTCGTAGTGGAGATGCGGCCCTGACGCGTGCCCAGTGGTTCCGGTCAAGCCGACCACGGCACCTTGCTTGAGCCGTTGTCCGCGGCTCACCACGAGCCTCGAGAGATGACCATAAAGGGTGTGGATCCGATCCCCGTGTTCGACGATGATCGTCTTGCCGTACCCATTTCGCCAGCCGGCAAAGACGACCGTACCCGCCGCAGCTATCCGGCAAGGCGTCTCGGGCTTCGCGCCGATGTCAATGCCGCTGTGAAAGCGCCCAAACGCGCGGCGCGGCCCGAAATCGGAGGTGATCGGACCATGCACCGGCCACCGAGTCCGCAACGCGGTAACCGTCGGGTGCCTCGGGCCGGCCGCGGAGTCGTCGCCAGTGACACCCGGCACGCCGCGGCTGACGGTCTTCGGGGCGCCACCTTCCGGGGCGATCCGCGGCTGCTCACTCGGCGCCGCGGTGGCCGCCGAGCCGACGAGAAAAACGAGCGCGAGCGACATGGGTGTGCACGCTGCGAACGGTCTCATCGTGATCATGTGAGGCAACTGGTGTGCCAGTACGCGGTACCGATTGAAAGTCATACGAAAGATCTGGTCCCGTTCGGACGTGGGAGGTCAGGCAGGGAACCTCTTACAGACTCCGAGACGAATCGACCCGGATATTTCTGCCGTCACGTAGGGTGAAACGTGACGGGCACCGATGTCCGTCGGTGATGCGGCGGGGACCCGGGAGCTAGCGCAGTGGCCGCCACCATGCTACGGCGTGTTGACCGGCTCCGAGCGCTCGGGATACCTTCCCGCCATGACGGTACGCACCGCCTCCGTCATCGCCTCCTGCTTCGCGGTTGCGTTGTTCCTCGGCGGCTGTCCCGGGCGGCGTCCGGTGATCCCGGCCGCGCAGGCCCCGCCGCCCGTTGTGGCCGCGCCCCCGCCCGCGCCCGCCCCTCCGCTGGTTCCGTCTGCGCCGCCGAAGGAGTACCGTGGCCACCGCGTGCTCGGGGAGATCCGCTTCGACTACGATCACTCGAGCGTCCGCCCGGGCGACACGAAGATCCTCGATGACATCGCGGACTGGCTCAAGAGGAACGGCAGCCAGGTCGTCCTCATCGAGGGCCACTGCGACGACCGCGGCACCAGCGAGTACAACATGGCGCTGGGCGAGCGCCGCGCCCGCGCCGCCGCGGACTACCTGATCGGTAAGGGCATCGCGGCGAGTCGCCTGCTCCTCATCTCCTATGGTAAGGAGCGCCCCCTGTGCGAGGAGAAGACCCAGGCGTGCCGCGCCGCCAACCGGCGTGGCGCCTTCCTCGTGAAGGAGCGGGCACCGCGACCCGATGAGCGTTGACAGGCGCGAGATAACCCCTTAGGTTTTCAGGTACAGGCGGGTAGCTCAGCTGGGAGAGCGCGGCCCTTACAAGGCCGAGGTCGTGGGATCGATACCCACCCCGCCTACCATTTCCTCCGTCGCGATCGCGGGGGCTAGGGGTCCTTCGCTTTGTCCTTCACCGTGGTGCCGCTGCGGCGCGCGTATTCCTGCAGGGAGAAGTCGGTCCGGTAGATCACCGTCGTCGTGTCGAGGGTCCGCCCGTAGCGCTGGGCCTCGAGGGTCGCGTTCTGGCTGCGCCAGGTGTGGATGGTGTTCTCGAAGGTCTTCCCGGTGAGGTTCTGCAGGTTCTCGGTCTCCACGCTGCCCGGCCCGTACTGCTTCGTGAGGGCGCCGATCACGTCGGGAAAGTGCTCGTGGTCGAGGGAGAGGGAGATCATCTCCAGCTTGGTCGAGTAGTAGTAGAGGAAGAGGCCCTTGACGGGCGCCCCCCCGAGGGTCTCACGCTCCCCCGACTTGAGGCGGCAGAGCCGGTCCGCGACCGGATTCTTGGGATCCACACAGGTGAATCGCCCCGTGGCCTCGAGGTCGGCAAGATCAGAGCCGAGGGCGATCCCCATGAACTCGAAGGTGTCCTGCGCCGCGACCGGCGAGGCGAGCACCAGGATCAGGCTGAAGACGGCGACGATCGAGCCCACCATCTCGATTGTAGCCTAGGGGAGACGGTCGGCCTACCGTACCGCGGGCCGCGTCAGACGGCGCCGGTGATCGCGGCTCCGATGCGGGCGCCGAACTCCGACTTGGGGACGAAGGAATCGGCCCCCACCGCGGCGGCCGCCCGCTCGTATTCGGACCCGTCGTGGATGGTCATCAGGATGACCCGGGGCGGATTCGGGCGGGTCTTGATGCGGCGCGCGGCCTCGAGCCCGCTCATCCCCGGCATGTGGATGTCCAGGATCACCACATCCGGCCGGGTGAAGCGCAGCTCGGCGAGGGCGTCCTCCGCGGAGCGGAGGCGCGCCACCACCTCGAAGCCGGGTACGGCGTCGAGCAGCGCCCCCGCGGAGTCCAGGAACGTGCGGCTATCGTCGACAAGCATGATTCGTATAGTGGACATGGGGCTCCGGGACGCTCGAGCGGGATCGGCCGCCAGGTGCATACCGAAGCGTAGGCCCGGGATGGGGGCGTGCCTAGTCGGGAAATTCCCGAGATCGGCGTGGGGAGAACCCTGAGGACGCTCAGGCGTCGGGGGCGATGAGGCGGACGCGGATGGCGAAGCGCACGAGCCCGGCCACGTCGTGGATGTCCAGCCGGTCCATGAGCTGAGCGCGATGGGTCTCGACGGTCTTCCCGGACAGGCCGAGGCGCGCGGCGATGTCCTTGGTGGTCTGCCCCTCCGCGATGAGCTGCAGCACCTCGCGATGACGGGGCGTGAGCCGGTCGAGGGGATCGGGCTGCTCGGCCACGCGCCGCCGGAAGTCGGAGACGAGATGCTTGGACATGGCCGGGCTGAGATAGGTCTGGCCGCGGGCGACGGCCGCGATGGCCAGCTCCAGCTCGGCGAGATCGGCGTCCTTGAGGAGGTATCCGGCCGCGCCCGCGCGCAGCGCCTGGAGTGCGTACTCTTCGGCGGCGTGCATGGACAGGATGATGACCGAGGTCTGGGGATGGGTCTTCGTCAGCCGTGCCGTCGCCTCGAGGCCGTTGAGCCCGGGCATGGCGATGTCCATGAGCACCAGGCGCGGCTGCAGTCGGTCGACGAGGGCGAGCAGCTCGTGCCCGTCGCCGGCCTCGGCCACCACCTCGATGTTCGGGATGGAGCCGATGAGGGAGCGGATGCCGGCGCGCACCAGGGCGTGATCGTCGGCGAGGATGATCCGGATCGCGCTCATGCCGGCAAGGACACGCGCACGGTGGTGCCGCGCCGCGGGGCCGACTCGATGACGGAGTGGCCGCCTGCGAGCTCCGCCCGCTCCTCGATGCCGAGAAGCCCCAGGCTGCCGCCCTCGAGTGCGCGGCGGCGCGCGCCGGCCACGTCGAACCCGGTGCCGTCGTCGACGACGGTCAGATCGAGGGTGGCGTCATCGAGCGCCAGCGTCACCGTGAGGCGGGTGGCGCGCGCGTGGCGCACGACGTTCGTCACCGCCTCCTGGACGATGCGGAAGCACGTGGTGGCGAGCGCGGGCGAGAGATCGGCCGGGAGCGAGTCCGCCACAACCTCCGCGGTCAGGCCCGCGCGCTGCGCCTGGCCGCCGACATACCAGCGGAGCGCGGCGCCGAGGCCGAGATCGTCCAGGAGCGAGGGCCGCAGATCGAGCGACATGCGCCGGACGCCCTGGAGGATGTCGTCCACTATGCCGAGGCTGTCGTCGAGCCGGCCCGCGTCGGGGTCGCGCGCCGCCTGCCGGCGCAGCATCTGGAGATTGATCTTCACCGCGGTGAGGGCCTGGCCCACCTCGTCGTGCAGCTCGCGGGCGAGGTGCCGCCGCTCCGCCTCCTGCACCTCCAGCAACCGGGAGGACAGCGCCTGCAGGCGTTCACCGGCGGCCTGGACGGCCGCGAAGAGCCTGGCGTTGCGGATGGCGATGGCCGCGTGCTCGGCGAGCTGGACGAGGGCGATCTCGTCGAGGTCCGTGAACGGCCGCGGGCTGCGGTTGTCGACGTAGAGCAGCCCTTCGATCTCGTCCCCCATGCGGATCGGCACGATCAGCTGGGTGACGATCCCCTCCGCCTCGATCACGTACGCGGTGATCTTGGCGAAGCGCGGGTCGGCCATCCAGTCGTCGGTGCGGTGAGGCTTGCCCGTCATGAGCACGAGGCCGCCGAGGGAATCGGTGCCGGGATAGAGGCGCGCCGCCTCGTAGCCGGTGTAGCGGGTGTTCTCCCAGTACCGGAACATCGCCGCGCCGCTCTCGGGATCGCGCAGCGCGATGCGGGCGATGTCGCTCCGGCACAGGGCGCGCGCCCCCTGGACCACGCGCTGGAGCACGGCGTCCAGCTCGAGCGAGGCGTTCATGGTCCGCGCGATGCCGGCGAGCACTTCCGCCTCCTGGCGCCGCCGCTCGGCTTCCTCGTACAGGCGCGCGTTCCCGAGGGCGATGGCTGCCTGGTCGGTGAAGGCCTCCACGAGCGCCTGCTCGTCCGCGGGCAGGTCGCGCCGCTCCGGGAACGCCAGGGACAGGACGCCGACGATCCGCCCGCGGCCCCGTAGCGGCGCGGCGAGCGCGGTCACGATGCCCGCGTGCGCCCAGCTCTGCCGCCGATTCTCGGGCACCTGGATGGCCGGGTCGTCCAGGACGTTCAGCGACCAGCAGAGACGCCCTTCCTGCACCGCCCGGCCGGCGAGGCCGAGACGCGGCGTGAGCACCACCGGCGGGAACAGCTCGGCGGCTCCCGGGCTCGCCGCCGCGACGCTCAGGGTGCCGTCGGCGTCCAGCTCGCGCAGGGCGGCGAAGCAGCCGGGGAAGAGGTCGAGCGCGCTCGCAACGATCTGGGCGCCGACCGCGGCCACGTCGCGCACGCTCGTCAGCACCCGTGCGGCGCGGGCGAGGCCCTCGGCTTGCTGCCGCCGGCGCTCCCCCTCCTGGAAGAGGCGCGCGTTCTCCAGCGCCACCGCGGCCTGGTCGGCGAAGGCCTGGACGAGGGCGCACTCGTCGTCGGAGAACGAGCGGGGCTCGCTGGAGGTGAGCCCGAGCACGCCGATGATCCGGCCGCCGTATCGAAGCGGCACCGCGAGTCCGGCGCGGTGCCCGCCCTCCCTGATCAGCCGGCGCCGTCCCTCGTCGAAACGCAGGCTGGGGTCGGCGAGGAGGTCGGCCGACCAGCGGAGGCGCTGCTCACGCAGCGCGAGGCCGACCAGCCCAAGCTCGGGCTCGAGCGTCCGCCCCACCTGGAACGTGTCGGGGCTCACGCCTACCGTTGCCACGATGAGGACGCCGCCGTCGCGGTCGAGCAGCCCCACCCCGACGAAGCGGCCGTCGAACAGGGCGCGGAGGCTCTCCGCGATCTTGGCGCTGACCGCGGCCACGTCGGGGCCCGCCGACATCGCCCGCGCCACCTCGGCGAGGGCCTCCGCCTCACGGCGCCGCCGCTCGGCTTCCTCGTAGAGGGTGGCGTTGCGGACGGCCACCGCCGCCTGCAGCGCGAGGCGCCCCAGCGAGACGAGGTCGTCGTCACGGAAGGGCTCGGCATCCTCGCCGAGGCGGCTCAGGGTGATGACGCCGAGGAGCCGGTCGCGCACCAGGAGCGGCTGAACCATCAACCGCCGGACGCCGAGCCGGCGCCCGCCGCGTCTCGCCTCGGGCCGGCTCGCGTAGTCGTTCACGAGCATGCCGCGTCGCTGCTGGGCGCACAGGCCCGTGATCCCGGAACCCATGGGCAAGACGGGAAGGGAGACGGCGGCATCGGTGGTCGCCTCGGGGACGAGCTGGTCGCCGCGCAGGAGAAAGATGGCCCCGCGCGCGTCGAAGAAGCGTCCCGCGTGCTCGGCGACGAGGCGGAGGAGGCGCTCGCGGCCCAGCTCGCCCGCGATCTCGCGCGCCACCTCGGTCATGGCCTCGATCTGGGTGCGGCGCGAGGCCTCGAGGGCGAAGAGGTGGGCGTTCTCGAGGGCGAGGGCCGCGTGGGTGGCGATGGCCTGGGCGAGCTCGACCTGCTCGCCGGTGAACGGCCCGAGCGTGTCGCGGGCGGTGAGCACGGCGCCCAGCACGCGCTCGCCTGCGAGGAGCGGCACCGCGAGCACCGCCCGCAGCCCGGAGGCCCCGATGAAGGCGCGGGTCGACGGCGAGAGATCGAAGTCGGGATCCTCGAGGATGTCTGACGACCAGATTGCGCGACGCTCGGTGATGGCGCGCGCGATGGCGCCGTCGCGCGGGTGGCGGGGCGTGAAGTCCTTGATCCAGTCCGGCATGCCCTGCGCCGCCGCGATGCGGATCCGGCCGTCGCGCTCGCGGATCGCCACCGCGGTGCGCGAGGTGCCGAGAAGCGGCGACGTGCGCTCCACGACGGCGGTGAGCACGCGCTCGAGGTCCAGCGAGGTGGTCTCGCGGCCGAGCTCGGCGAGCACTTCGGCCTGCCGGCGCCGCCGCACCGCCTCGTCGTACAGGCGCGCGTTGCGCAGCGCGAGCGCGGCGAAGCCGGCCAGCCGCTCCATGCTCGAGAACTCGTCGATGGTGAAGGGCCCGGTGTCGGCGCCGAACCGGCTGATCGAGAGCACGCCGAGGAGCTCGTCGCCCATCAGGAGGGGCTGGGCCATCGAGTGGCGGATCTGGAAGGGCAGATAGCGGGGGAGCGCGAAGCGCGAGCTCGCATAGTGGTTCACGAGGAGCCCGCGCCGCGTGGCCGCGCACGTGCCCGCGGCCCCTTCGCCGAAGGCCATCGGCTCGGAGGGGAAGGTCCCGGGCGCGGTCGTGATGCGCTCGCCGAGCATGTCGCCCGGCGGGACGACCAGCCAGACCCCGCTCACCGCGCGGAAGAGCCGGCTCGCCGACTCGACGAGAAGCCGCAGGAAGCGCCCCGCGTCCAGCTCGGCGAGGAGGGCCCGCTCGAGCTGGGCGAGCTGCTCGCCGCGCGCTCCGAGCGGCCCCGCGGGATCTGGATCAGCAGCGGCGCTCACCGGCGACGTCCTCATCCACTCGATGCTGCCATGCGGCCGGGGGAGCGTCAATGCGGGCGCGCCGTGTAGAATCGGCCCGTGACTACGGTTCAGGCCGCGCCCATCGAGCGTCACGAGCCCGGCGTCGGCAAGCTCCAGCTCTGGCCGCTATCCCCCACCGCGGCGCTGCTCGAGCGGCTGCTCCGCGATCTCTTCGAGACCTACTGGCGCGGGCTCACGTTCGGGCCCATCGTGCAGGGCTCCGCGTGGGAGCTTCAGGTCTCCGAGCCGCCGCGACGCATGGGGATGCTGGACGGGTACCTCACCGTGGACCTCGGGCACTCGCACTTCCACCTCTGCATCGGCGAGCACCGCGGCTCCGCCCACGCGCCGGTGTCCGCGGAGCTGGCGCGCCACCGGCAGACGGCGCGTGCCGAGCTCTACCGGCGGGTCAACGCCGACGGGGCGCCGGACTCCTGGGGGCTCCGCCTCTTCAACGGCGCCGACGAGCAGCAGATCACCGTGCTCTTCCCGAACCCGTTCCTGGACGACGAGCACCGCTTCCTCGCCACGCCCGACTGGTCGCGCCTGGCCGCCTGGGACCACGTCCGCGCCACGTACCTGGGCCTGCCTCCCGATCCCTTCGACCGCACGGGGACGCGTTTCATCCACGCATGATCGCCGCCGTCGTCTCCGCGCTCCATATCCTCGCCCTCGCCCTGGGGCTGCCCGCTGTCTACCTGCGAGGGCGCGCGCTGCGCGGCCCGCTCGATGCAGAGGGACTGCGGCGGCTCCTCGCCGCGGACACGGTGTGGGGGGTCGCCGCGGTGCTCTGGCTGCTGACCGGGCTGCTGCGCGCGTTCGGCGGGCTCGAGAAGGGCTCGGCGTTCTACCTCGGCTCGCGGGTCTTCTGGCTGAAGATGGCGTTCTTCGTTCTGATCGTCGCGCTCGAGATCCGGCCGATGGTGACCTTCATCCGCTGGCGCGCGGGCCTGCGGCGCGGCCAGCCGCCCGACACCTCGAGCGCCCGCGGGCTCTACCGCGTGAACCACATCGAGATGGCACTGGTTGTCCTGATGGTGTTCGTCGCCGCCTTCATGGCGCGCGGCTTCGGCGCGGGCTAGCCCTCGTCCTTCAGGCAATGGCTGCCGTGGGCGATGGCGCCGCCCGCTCGGAGCGCGGCCGCGACCAGGATGGTCTCGCCCAGCTCGGCGTCGCCGGCCCCGGCGGCGCGCGCCCTGCGCGTATGCGTCTCGATGCAGTACGGACACTGCGTGGTGAGGGCCACCGCCACCGCCATCAGCTCCTTGTACTTCAGGGGCACCGCCCCATCCGCCATCGCCGCCTTGTCGAACGCCTGAAAGGCCGGCCAGGCGGCGGGGGCGAGCGTGGCGAGCTTGCGCAGGTTCTTCAGCAGCGCCATGTCGTACATGGCGCTAGACGGGCTCCCCGCGCAGGCGCGCCAGCGCCTCGTTCATCGCGCGCGTGAGGGACGCCGCGATGTCCTCGCGCTCCTTGACGTGCCGCTCCGTCTCGCCCCGATGGACGCCGACCTCGTGGCGGAGCTCGTCGCACTCCGACTGCGTCGATTGGAGCTGGTTCTTGAGCTTCTCGACCTCGTACTGGAGCCCGCGCAGCTGCTCGAGCTCCTGCTCGTGGACCTCGCCGACGCGCTGGAGCCGGTGATAGTCGTTCAGGATGCCGAGGAGAGCGCCGAACTGGCCCTGCCCCTCTTCCAGCCACCGCATCACCCGCTCATGAGCCACCGGCGTCGCCACACTCATCCCTGCTCCTCCTTGTGAGGTCGTATCCGGTCACACCGCATGTCGTACCGTGATTGGTGCGCACGCACTATCCCGGGGGCCGAGGCCGGTCAAGATGCGAGTCGACATGGCGGGGAGCGGCTTGTCGCAGTAGGGGCATTGCGGTAGCATCGCCACTGCAGCCCACACTGTGGCCGTCGTTATCCAAAGGGGGACTCGATGGACAGCCGCCTTCGCTCACTGGCCGAGCAGCTCGACACCAACCAGATCGCCCGCCGCGAGTTCCTGCGCAAGGCGGCCGTCGTCACCGGCGGCACCGCGGCCGGGCTCGGCGTGCTCAGGAAGATGGCGCACGCGCAGACGGGGCCGAAGCTGCGAGTTTGGCTGTTCAAGAGCTTCGTGACCGCCGGCAACGACATCCTCGCGAAGCAAATCGAGGAGTGGGCCAAGGAGCGCAAGGTCCAGGTGGAGATGGACTGGGCGACATTCGGCGACCGCGAGCAGAAGTTCGTAGCGGCCATCGAGGCGGGTAACCCACCCGACATCGCGGAGATGAACTGGCAGGGGCCCACACGCTACAAGCCCGCCCTGGCCGACGTGACTGCACTGTCCAAGGACATCGCGGGGACCCGCGGCGGCCTGCTCCCCCACGCCGAGCGCTACATCGTGCTGGGCGGCCAGCACCTCGCGGTGGCGCGTCAGACCTGGCCCGGAGGCTTCTTCGTCCGCAAGGATCTGCTCGACGCTAAGGGCATCAAGATGCCCAAGGTCTATGATCCGGACGTGGTCGAGATGGCAAAGAAGACGCAGGACCCGTCCAAGGACCTGTGGGGGCTCGGCCAGACGCTGAACCGCTCCGATGACGGCAACGGCTACATGCAGAACATCCTGTGGAACTACGGGGGAGGGACCTGGGACAAGGACGGCAAGCCGGCGCTGGCCACCACCTTCCTCAGGCAGAACCTTGAGGCGCTCCAGTTCTCCGTCGACACCATCACCAAGCACAAGATCCAGCCGCCGGGCGTCATGGCGTGGACGGACGTCCACAACAACGAGGCCTACATGGCGGGCAAGCTCGTCAGCACGAACAACGGCGCGAGCCTCTATTACGCCATGGTGAACAAGAAGCACCCGCTCGCCGAGAAGACCCAGGTCATCCAGACGCCGGGCGGTCCCGCGGGATCGTTCCTCGCCGCGGGCTGCTACGCGTGGGGCGTCTTCAAGGCGAGCAAGCACGCGCAGGTCTGCGAGGACATGATCCGCTGGGTCGAGGATGAGAAGCGCTTCGAGGAGTACATGAAGGTCTCCATCGGCCAGGCGGGTCCCGTGTACAAGGTGCGTGGGGACAATCCTTACTGGAAGACCGATCCGAACTTCCAGGGCATGCTGCAGAACGTCCTGCGCGGTGTGTGGCCCGGCTACCCAGGCCCCTTCACCGCCGCCGCCGTGGAAGTGCAGGCCCAGTACATCCTCTGTGACATGGCGGGTCGGGTGGTGGTCGGCGGTCTCTCACCCGAGGCCGCGCTGCGCGAGGCCCACAAGCGGATCGAAGACATCTACAAGATCCGCAGCCGGGCCTGAGGCGGAGAGGACACGATGGCGGTTCCCGCGGCGCGGGTCGAGCCCGCGCTGGGCGTCCGGAAGTCCGGGAGCGGGCTCGCGCGCGTCCTCGGGCCCGACTACCGGCTCGGCTACACCTTCGTCACGCCCATCGCCATCGCCGTGCTGGCGCTGGTGGCGTACCCCTTCTGCTACGCCGTCTACCTCTCGCTGACCCACAAGTTGGTGGGGCTGCCGCCCGTCTTCGTGGGGCTCGAGAACTACATCCGGCTCTACGAGGACGGGTTCTTCCGTCGAGCCGTCTACAACAGCTTCCTGTTCACGTTCGGCTCGGTGGGCTTCAAGCTGGTTCTCGGCATGCTGATGGCGGTGGTCCTGATGTCGAAGATCCGCTGGCGCTCGTTCTGGACGGGGGTGCTCCTGATCCCCTGGGTGGCGCCGACGGTCGTGTCCGCGCTGAACTTCCTGTGGATCTTCGATGGCAGCCTGGGTGTGCTGAACTACCTCCTCGTGAAGGTCTTCCGCGTGCTCCCGCAGGGGGTGGGCTGGCTCTCCGAGCCCGGCACCGCCATGGCATCCGTGATCGCGGTGAACGTGTGGCGCGGCTTTCCGTTCTTCGGCATCTCGTTCCTGGCCGGCATGAAGGCCATCCCCGGCGAGCTGTACGAGGCGGCGGCGGTGGACGGCGCGAGCCCGCTGCAGCGTTTCCGCCACGTCACGCTGCCCGGCATCAAGAACATCGCCATCATCGTGGTGCTCCTCTCCACCATCTGGACCTTCAACGACTTCGGCATCGTCTACATCCTCACCAAGGGCGGCCCGGGCGGGTCGACCATGGTCATGCCGGTCTTGACCTACGAGACCGCCTTCGGGGCGCAGCGGCTGGGCGAGGCGATCGCGGTGGCCCTCTACCTCCTTCCCGCGCTCGGGCTCACCATCGTGGTGCTCGCCCGCTACATGCGGAAGGGGAGGAAACGGTAGTGCGAGCCGCAGCCGAAGGCGAGGCGAGCAATTCCAAAGGATCTCCCCGAGCGGAGCGAGGACGAGCCGCAGCCGAAGGCGAGGCGAGCAATTCCAAAGGATCTCCCCGAGCGGAGCGAGGACGGCGCCGCACGCTGCGGCTGCAGGGCGCGGTCTCCTATGCGGTGCTCCTCGCGCTCGGCCTCATCGTCCTGTTCCCGTTCTACTGGATGATCGTCACGTCGTTCAAGGGCGAGGACCAGATGCGAAGCCTCGTCTCGATGTTCTGGCCGAGCCCCTTCATGGTCGAGAATTACCAGCAGCTTCTCAGCAAGACGGAGTTCGTCTCGTGGTATGGCAACAGCGTCATCGTCTCGGTGGCGAGCACCGTCCTCGCCACCGCGGTGGGCACCATCGGGGCCTACGCGCTGGCACGCCTCAAGTTCCTGGGCCGTGGCTTCATGGCGAGCGCCACCCTCATCACCTATCTGGTACCGCCGTCGATCCTCTTCATCCCTCTCTATGCCCAGATCAAGACGCTCGGGCTAGCCAACAGCCTCTTCGGGCTGGTGCTGTCCTACCCGTCCTTCACGGTGCCGTTCGTCACCTGGCTCCTCATGGGCTACTTCGAGTCCATCCCCGAAGAATTGGAAGAGTCGGCGATGATCGACGGCGCCACCCGCTTCGGCGCCTTCCGGCGGATCATCCTGCCCCTGGCCGCGCCCGGCGTGCTCGCCGCCGGGCTCTACGCCTTTACCCAGGCGTGGAACGAGTTCCTGTATTCGCTGGTGTTCATCACCGATGCGCGCTTGCGCACGCTCCCGGTGGGCTTGGCGAGCTTCATCACCGGCGACGTGTACGGCTGGGGCTACCTCATGGCGGGAGCGGTGCTGACCACCTTGCCCGTCATCGCCGCCTACATCTACCTCCAGAAGTACATGGTCGAGGGCCTGACCGCCGGCAGCGTGAAGGGCTAGCGCACCGCCGCTAGTCGCACTTCTTGACGTTGAGGGCCCAGAACTTCACGGGCGCCTTGGTCTCGTTCAGCGCGATGTGGCCGGACCCCGTCTCGAGATGGAAGGCCGAGCCCGCCTTGTAGACCTGCTTGCCGCGCCGGGTGACGAGGGTGAGCTCGCCTTCTACCACGATGCCGATCTCGGGCTCCGGATTCACGTGGATCCCCGAGGTGGCGCCGGGCGGGTAGACGAGGTAGCCGATCTTCACGCTGTCGGTATCGAGCGCGACGCGCTCCTGCGTGTCGGGGCCGCCGGCGTGCGTGCTCCAGGCCGGGTCGGCGAGCAAGAGGAGGCAGGCGAGGAGAACGGGCGCGACACGGACCATGGAGTCACCTCATGGGGGACTTGACGCCACGGGGACTCTAAGGAGGGCGGGGCCGAGGTGTCAAGCACGGGGAGCCCCAGAAGCGGTAACATGGTAGCCCTCGGGGAGGAGCCATGATGCAGCGGGTACTGATAGCGGACGACCAGGAGGCCTCCCGCAAGGGCCTCGCCGCGCTCATCGCGACCTGGGGCTACGAGGTCGAGGACGCGGGGGACGGCGACGAGGCGCTCGCCAAGGCCATCGAGCACAACCCCGCGGTGGTCATCACCGACCTCGTCATGCCTAAGCGCGACGGGCTCGGGCTCCTCAAGGCGCTGCAGGCCGAGCTGCCCTTCACCATGGTCATCATCGTCACCGCCCACGGCACCATCGAGACCGCGGTGGGCGCGACCAAGGAAGGGGCCTACGACTACCTCACCAAGCCGGTCGACGTGGCGCGCCTGCGCCTGCTCGTGGAGAAGGCCATCGAGAAGGGCGAGGCGCTTCGCGAGGTCAACGTGCTGCGCCGGCGGGTCAAGGCGGTGTGGGGCCACGGCCGCCTGGTGGGGACGAGCAAGGCCATGCAGGCGGTGTTCCGCCAGATCGATCTCGCCGCCCCGACCTCCGCGCCCGTCCTCATCGCGGGCGAGAGCGGCACCGGCAAGGAGCTGGCGGCGCGGACCCTCCACGAGCTCTCGCCCCGCAGCCAGGGCCCCTTCGTCGCCGTGAACTGCGCGGCCATCCCGGAGACGCTCCTGGAGAGCGAGATCTTCGGTCACGAGAAGGGGGCCTTCACGGGCGCGCTGGACCGGCGCATCGGGTGCTTCGAGCTCGCGCATCAGGGCACCCTCTTCCTCGACGAGATCTCGGAGATGAGCCCGTCCCTCCAGGCCAAGTTCCTCCGCATCCTGCAGGATGGCTCGCTCAAGCGCATCGGGGGCAAGGCCGAGCTGCGGGTGGACGTGCGCGTGCTCGCCGCCACCAACCGCGACCCCGCCAAGTCGCTCAAGGACGGGACGCTCCGCGAGGACCTGTACTACCGGCTCAACGTTTTCACCCTCATGCTGCCCCCGCTGCGGACCCGGCGGGAGGACATCCCCCTCCTCGTCCAGGCGTTCATCGAGGAATTCAACGCCAAGTACGAGCGTAAAGTGCGAGGGGTGGACGACGCCGCCCTCCGCTTCCTGGTCGGCCACGACTGGCCCGGCAACGTGCGGCAGCTCCGCAACGCCCTCGAGCGGGCGGTGATCGGGTGCGCGGGTGAGCTTCTCACGGTGGCGGAACTGCCCGCCGAGCCGGGCGCGGAGCCCGCCGACGCGGTCGCGGCGGCGGCGGGGCGGGTGGCGGTTCGCCTCAAGGACGTCGAGCGCGACGTGATCCTCAAGACTCTGGCGTCGGTGGGCAACAACAAGACCCGCGCTGCCGAGCTGCTCGGGATCAGCCTCAAGACCCTCCACAACAAGCTCAACCGGTACGGCGTCTAGCATGCGGTGGAGTCTCAAGACGAAGGAAGCCACCGTCATCACCCTGCTCATCCTGGGCGTGGTGGCGACGACGCTCTTCCTCCACCTCTCCCAGCTCACGCGCGTGGTCGTGGAGGAGACGCAGCGCCAGGCCGAGCTGATCGCCAAGCAGATCGTGGCCCAGAGCGCCAGCGTGCTCGCCCGGGCCCCCGGGCAAGAGCCGCATCAGGCGCTGCGCGCGGATGCCGAGCTGCGCAATCTCCTCGAGGCGAGCGTGGGCTACTCGCCCCATCTGCTCTACGCGTTCATCGCGGACACCGAGCGCCGCGTGATCCTCCACAGCGAGAGCGGCAAGGTCGGCGAGCCCGTCCCCGTCCAGACGCCCCTGACCGAGCTCCTGTCGGTGAACCCGCTTCGCCGTCTCGACGCCCTCCTGAGCCGGGGCCGCACGTACGAGACCGCGGTGGCGATCAGCCTCGACCGCCGCCCATTCGGCAGCGTGCGCCTGGGCTTCTCGTCGAGCTTCCTGCGCCGCGAGCTGAACGAGGCGGTGACGCAGAGCCTGGTCCTGGCCGGCCTCGCGCTGCCCGCGGCCTGGCTGGTCGCGCTCTTCCTCACCAATCTCTGGCTGCGGCCCATCGGGCAGCTCGCGCGCGATCTGGACCGCGTCCGCCGGGGCGAGCTGGATCATGCCCAGCTGCCCGTCGTCATCGAGCAGGAGGACGAGCTCGGCCAGCTCGCTGCCCAGCTCCAGCTCCTCACCCAGCAGCTCCAGGCCGATCGGCTGCGGGTGCTGTCCGACGAAGCCTCCACGCGCGACCTGGACTCCATCAAGACCCTGCAGTCCCTCATCTCCTACTCGTCCAAGCTCGCCGCCCTGGGGCGGCTCACCTCGGGCGTGGCCCACGAGGTCAAGAACCCGCTCAACGCCATGATGATTCACCTCGAGCTGGTGAAGGCTCGGCTCGCCGTCCCGCGGGTGGACCTGGCCGGCGTGCGCGAGAGCCTCGACATCATCGGCGCCGAGATCCGTCGCCTCGACCGCGTGGTCAATGGCTTCCTCAGGTTCGTGCGCTCGCAGGAGCTGGCGCTCAAGCCGGTGGACCTCAACGCCCTGGCCCAGGGCGTCGTCGCGCTCCTGGAGGCAGAGTGGAAGCCCGCGGGCATCCGCTTCGCCCTCGCGCTGGATGGCGCCTGCCCCCAGATCTCGGGAGACGAGGAGCTACTGCGGCAAGCCCTGCTGAACATCGTCGTCAACGCTTGCCAGGCCATGCCCGGAGGCGGTACGGTCACCCTTGAGACTCGCCGACCCGGGCGCGAGTGGGTGGCGCTGGCCGTCACCGACGAGGGCGCCGGCATCGCCCCCGAGGACCGCGAGCGGATCTTCTCGCTCTACTACACGACGAAACCCGAGGGCAGCGGTATCGGGCTGTCGCTCGTCTACCGGATCGTCCAGATGCACGACGGCGTGATCGACGTGGAGACGCCCGAGGGGCAGGGGGGAACCCGGATGACGATACGGCTGCCCGTGCGATGAGCCGCTGCGTCCGCGCGCTCCTCGGGCTCATGCTGGCTCTCGGCGCGGCGGCCGGCTGTGCGACGGCGCCGTCCGCCGTGGCGGCGCCACCACCGCCGTCGCCCACGACACCCGCGGTGGTGACTGCCCCGCCCGCGCCACGCCCGGCATCCCCCATCCCTCCGCCACGGGCGCCGGGAGCGCCCGTCCAGCCCGAGCTGCCGCAGGTGCCGAACACTCGCCTGCCGCCGGTCACCCCGCCGAGCCCATCGCCGCCGGTCGTCACGCCCCCACCCGCCACGCCCGCTCCGGTAGCCCCACCGCCTCCGTCCCCCGCCCGCAAGGAGCCCCCTCCGGTGCTCTCTCCCCAGGTCACCTCAGCCGAGGAGCTTCGGCTGACGCAGCAAACGCGGTCGCGAATCGAGGGGGCCGAGCGACTGGTCGTCCAGATCGAGCTCCGCCGCCTCGCCCGCGAGGAGCAGGATACGGTGGCGACCATCAGGGACTTCCTGGCCAAGTCCAAGGAGGCGATGGTTAGCCGGGACGTGCAGCGGGCGTTCAACCTTGCAGACAAGGCCTACATCCTGGCTGAAGATCTCTCTCGCGTCCCTCGCTGACAGAACTCCGTGTAAGGGTTACACCCGTTCCGGTCGATCTGCCGAGCCTGTGTCGCGCGCGTTCCAACCCTCCCAAGGCACAAGTTACTGAACTATTGCGTGTTTTTACGCATCCGACACCCCCAAGATCCATTGGCACGAACTCTGCCAGGGTTCGGGAGGCACAGAGCTATCTTATAGGCATCGGACGAGGACGCGGATCCAACCCAAGGAGGAAGCGACATGAAGCATGTAACGGCAGCCGTGATCTTGTGTGGCGGTATTGCGCTGCTCGCCAGCGCCTGCGCCACCAGGGGGTATGTCCGGGACCAGGTCGGATCGAGCGAGAGCAAGCTGAGCCAGCGGGTCGACGGTCAGGAGACCAAGCTGAAGGAGACCTCGGACCAGACCGCGGCCAACAGCCAGGCGATCGACGCCAACAAACAGCAGATCCAGGGGGTCGACGGCAAGGTGGGCGAGACGCGGACGATCGCGATCGACGCCCAGAAGAAGGCCGAATCCGCCTCCGAGGCGGTGCGCGACGCAGACGCTCGCATCGAGACCCTGAACAGCCGGGTCGCCAACCGGAACAAGTACGCGATGGTGGAGACGAGGACGGTCTATTTCGAGTTCGACAAGGCCAACCTCAAGGACGATGGGATCAACGAGCTCGAGGACATCGCCAAGGCGCTCAAGAACGACCTGAACTCCGTCGTCGAGCTCCAGGGCTTTGCCGACGCCCGCGGCTCCGATCGCTATAACTTCCAGCTCACCCGCGAGCGCGTGGACGCGGTGGCCCGCTACCTCGTGACGCGTGCGGGCATCGATGTTCGCCGCATCCACTCGGTGGGCATGGGCAAGGTCGCCCTCGCCAACGGTGCGCGCGGCAACAACGAGACCTACGCCAAGGCGCGCCGGGTCGATATCCGCCTCCTCTCGCCGCAGAGCTGATCGCGCCACAGGCCGTCTCGGGGCTCCGCGCTGGACGGCGCGGAGCCCCGAGTCTTCCTACCTATGTAAGGGCTACATGCATGCGTGTAGCCCTTACACCGGCAACCCACCCGCCCCGCCCGACGGGCCATGCAACTCCGCGCCGTCGTGGGTCTTCGGGCCATCCGAGCCCCATGGCTGGGGTTGGCATTCGGACTGCTCCTCAGCTAGCGGGAGGGTTCGCGAGGACATGGAGCCAGTCGAGTCGAACGGACGCGAACCCACCGCCATCTTGGTCGTGGAGGATGAGCCGCACAGCCGGCAGGGGTTGGGCGCGCTCCTCGCCGAACGGGGATTTCGCGTCGAGACGGCGGCCGATGTGCCGGAGGCCATCCGGCACCTGAAGGCCCGCCGGTTCGCGGGCGCCATTATCGACATCCGCCTTCCCGACCTGTATCAGGTCCGAGTTACCGGCTGGGACGTCGGCGACATCTGCCGGACATTCACTCCCGAGATGGGGCTGTTGTTCGTGAGCGCTCAGGGAGGTCCGGAGGTGGAGGCCCGCGCCGGCTCGATGGGGCGGGCGGCCTTCCTCGAGAAGCCGATCGATTCCGCTCGCCTCGCCGCCAGCCTCGGCCGGCTCGGACTGCCGTAGCATCGGACGATCCGGAGCCACGAATGGTCGAGGATACCTGGACCCTCTGGAAGATGACGGCGGTGTGGACGATGCTGGTCATCGCCGCTGCGGGGATTGTCGGCCTCGTGGTGGCAGGCTGGGGGGCGCGGTCGAACCCCGCCGCCTCGTCGTCCTCGGCGGCCGGGGAGCGCGCCGCCCCGCTCGGCTCGGGCATCCCCGCCCAGGCCGACGTGGATGCGTGTAACCAGCTCGCCAAGGCGCAGGCCGGGGACAAGGCGATCGAGGTGGTGAAGGACGGGGGCGCAGGGCCTGGAAAAGGGGTTGCCAGCGGCGGTATGGTCGGCCCGACGGCGGGTACCGTGTACGGGCTCAACGACACCAAGAAGAACGACGCCCGCTACGTCGAGGCCTACCGCGCCTGCATGAAGGGGCGCGGGTTCAGCAGTTAACCCTCAACGAGGAGGAGCCGTCGCATGCGGATCCTAGTTCTTGCGCTCGCTGTCCTCGCTCTCGTGGCCGGCCCCGCGCTGGCCGCCCAGTGCCCCGCCCTCATCAAGCAGGTCAACGACGCCGTCGCCGGCAAGACGGATGCTGATTCCGCCAAGGCCAAGGCCCTGGCGGCCGACGCCCAGAAGCTCCACGCCGACGGCAAGCATGCGGATTCCGTCGCGAAGGCCGAGGAAGCGGCGAAGGCGATCAATCTCACTCTGAAGAAGAAGTAAGTTCCGACGACCGAAAAAGGCCCATCTGCTTCGTTGGCGCCCTCGGCCGCAGGCTCGACGTACAGAGAGTACGCCTCGCCTGCGGCCGTCGGGCGCCGCCTCGCATCTGGACCTTTTTGGGCCGTCGGCTAGACGGCCAGCAGGCGATGCGTGAGGCCGGTGTCGGCGGCGAGGGCGGCCGCGCTCCCCGCGTGGACGATCCGGCCGTCGTCGATCACATAGGCCCGGTCCGCGAGGGAAAGCGCCATCGCGGAGTTCTGCTCCACGAGCAGAATGGCGATGCGCTCCGCGCGCATCTCCTCGATCACCGCCATGATGTCCTCGACGATGCGGGGGGCCAGCCCTTGAGACGGCTCGTCGAGGAGCACCAGGCGGGGGTGCATGAGCAGGGCCCGCGCGATGGCGACCAGTTGCGCCTCGCCCCCGGAGAGATGCTCGCCGCCGCGCGGCCGCAGCCGCGCGAGGATGGGGAAGCGCTGATAAACGCGGTCGAGCGTCCAGCGGTCGCCGCCGGCCGCGGCGGGCTGCGCCCGGTTCAGCGCCATCTCCAGGTTGCGCTCCACGCTGAGCGCGGGGAACACGCGCCGGTTGTCGGGCACCCAGGCGATGCCGCGCCGGGCGATGAGGTGGGTCGGCTCGCGGGTGATGTCCGTCCCGTCGAAGACGATGCGACCCTCCCGCGCCGGGACCAGCCCGAGGATGGTCTTGATGGTGGTGGTCTTCCCACGGCCGTTGCGCCCGAGCAGGCACACCGTCTCCCCCGCGTCGATCGCGAGCGACAGCCCGGCGAGGATGCGCGCGTCGCCGTAGTACGTGGAGATGCCCTCAAGGTCGAGGAGGGGCGCCATCATCCCACGCGCGTGTGGCGGAGGGTGCCGAGGTAGGCCTCGCGCACCTCGGCGTGGTCGCGGATGGCCGCGGGCGGGCCCTCCGCGATCACGGTGCCGCGGTGGAGCACCGCCACGTGGTGGGAGAGCGAGAGCACGAAGTCCATGTCGTGCTCGATCACCACGATGGTGAGGCGCTCGGCGAGCTGCTGCACGAGCGCGCGCAGCGTCTCCATGGGCCGGCTGCCGAGGCCGCTGGTGGGCTCGTCGAGCAGCAGCAGCTCGGGCTCCCCGGCCAGCGCGACGCCGATCTCGAGGAGCCGGCGCTGCCCGTAGGACATGAAGCGCGCGGCCACGTGCTCGCGTCCCGCCAGGCCCACCAGGCGCACGATGGCGGCCGCGCGGTCGGCGGCGGCGGTCACCTCGCCGGCCGGGGTCCAGGCATCCCACCCCCGCCGGCGCATGGCCGGCACGGCCACCCGGACGTTCTCGAGCACGGAGTAGTCGTCGAAGAGGTTGAGAACCTGAAACGAGCGCGAGATGCCGATGCGGGCGCGCCGGTCGGGCGAATGCCCCGTGATGTCCTCGCCCCGGAAAAGGATGCGGCCTCCGTCCGGCCGGAGGAAGCCGGTGAGGAGGTTGAAGCAGGTGGTCTTGCCCGCCCCGTTGGGCCCGATCAGCGCGGAGAGACGCCGCGCCTCGAAGCGCAGGCTGACGCCGTCCAGCACCTGATGGCCGCCGAAGGCCTTGCGCAGCGCGCGCGTTTCAAGGATAGGTTCGCCGTTCACTTGCCGCCCTTGGCCGCGTCCGCCGCGCGGGTGTCGTGGAAGCCGGTGGGCCGCCGCACGCGCCGGATCACGCCCAGGATGCCCTCGGGCATGAAGAGGATGATGCCCATGAAGAGGAGGCCGTAGAGGAGCATCCAGTGATCGGTGAGCGTGGAGAAGACATCCCGAAGCACCAGGAAGACCACCACGCCGAGGACGGGCCCGTAGAAGGAGGCGAAGCCGCCTCCGATGAGGCACATCAGGACCACGTTGCCCGACTGCTGCAGGCTCATGGGCTCGGCAAAGGCGCCGAAGCGCGCCAGCGTATAGAGGCCCCCGGCCAGGCCCGCGAAGGCGCAGGAGAGGGTGAAGACGGCCCACTTGTACCGGGCGGTGTCGTAGCCGAGGGCGCGCGCCCGCGACTCGCTCTGCTTGATGGCGCCGATCACCTGGCCGAAGGGGGAGTGGACGATGCGCCACAGCACCACGGTGGCGACGACGAAGAAGACGTAGACGAAGTAGTAGAAGGGCAGGTTGTCCCGGAGGAGAACGGCGCCGAGCCCGGGAACCGCGATCGCCGTTCGGTTGATTCCAGTGAACCCGTCCTCGCCGCCGGTCCAGGCATCGAGGAAGAAGACCATGAACCAGAACATCACCCCGAAGGCGATGGTCAGGAGCGAGAAGTAGATGCCGCGGCGCCGCGCGACGAACAGGGCCACCGCGGCGCCACAGAGGGCGGTGCCCACGATGCCGGCCAGGAGGGGGAGCCACAGGCCCCCCGTCACCCACTTCTGCGTGGCGCCGAGGAAGTAGCCGGCCATGCCGAAGAAAGCGCCATGGCCGAAGGCGGGCAGCCCGGTATAGCCGAGGAGGAGGTTATAGCCCAGGGCGAAGATCGCCCAGATCATCACCTCGGTGCCCAGGTACGTGTAGCCGCCGATCCACGGGAGCACCGCGGGGAGGACCAGGAAGAGAGCGAACATCGCGAGCATGGGCGGCGGGGCCCAGGTCACGACCCATCGCTTCATCGTCGCCCGCCGCTCATCGGACGTAGCGCCGGGCGTACTGCGCCACGCAGGCGGCCTCGAGAGCGGCGCCGTCCTCGTCCCGGCCACCGAAGCGCTCAACCGAAAGCGGCGCCAGGTCCGGATCGCTCTTGCCGTCCACGATGAGGTCGGCGAGGGCGCGTCCGGCCGCCGGGGAGAGACCGAGCCCGCCCACGCAGCAGCCGGACGCGACGAAGAAGCCCTCGAGCCCCGGCACGCGGCCGAGGAGCGGGCGGCCGTCGGCGGTCATGGTGGGCAGTCCCCCGCGGTGAATGGCGACGCGCGCGGTCCGGAGGGCGGGGAAGTGGTCGGCAACCTCATCGATGAGGGCGCGGAGCACCGCGAGGTCCAGCGGGAGATCGGCGATCTGGAATCCTGCCGGCAGGGTGGCAGGGTCCACCACACGCGGCGCGTCCTCGTAGCCGCCGAAGAGCAGCCCGCCCTGCTCGTGACGGACGTACACGCTGGCCTCGACGAGCCGCACGATGGGCTGAAGCGGCTCCACGCCGGCGATGGGCTCGGTGACGAGTAGCTGATGCCGGACGGGGACGAGCGGGACGCGGAGCCCGGCCCCCGCGGCCACGCGCGCCGCCCAGGCGCCCGCCGCGTCCACCACCACGGGGGCGCGGATCTCGCCGCGGTCGGTCGCCACGCCGGCGACGCGGCCGCCCTCGGCGAGAAGCCCGGTCACACGCGTGAAGGGCAGGGCGCGCGCCCCCAGCTCGGCGGCGCGCGCGGCGAAGGCGACGGCCAGGCGGGCGGGGTCGAGCCAGCCGTCAGCGGGCACGTGGAGGATGGTGCGCGCCGCGCCCGCGCGGAAGTGGGGGGCGAGCCGCTCGGCCTCGGCGGGCGAGACCAGCGCGGCGGTGATGCCCAGCACCCGGGCGGTGGCGAGCCCTTCGCGCACGCGCGCCTCGCCTGCGTCCGTGTAGGCGGCGCGGAGGCTGCCCGAGCGGTGATAGCCAATCGCGCGGCCCATGTCTTCCTCGAAGCGCTCGAAGGCCGCGCAGGCCTCGCGGCGGAGGCGGGCGAGCACGGGCACGCGATCGGCCTGGCTGGTGAGCCCGGCCGCGCGGGGCGAGGTCTGCGAGCCGAGCGCATGCTGATCCAACAGCGCCACGTCGACGCCACGGCGCGCCAGGTGATAGGCGGTGGCGGCGCCGAAGGCCCCCGACCCGATCACCACCGCCGCCGCGCTCTCGGGCGCGCTCATAGCTCGAGGATGCTCTTCTGGCCGAGGAGGCCGCGCGGGCGCAGGAGCAGGATCACCGTCATGAGGAGGTACATCACCATGATGGAGCCGCGGGGGACGACCAGGTTGGAGAGCCCGCTCACCAGTCCCACCAGGAGGCCGCCCCATACCGCGCCCCAGAACGAGCCGATGCCGCCGATGACCACCACGATGAAGGCCGGCATCACCGCCTCCGCCCCGATGGTGGGCTTGAGGCTCCACATGGGCGCGGCGACCACGCCCGCCACGCCCGCCAGCGCGGTGCCGAGGCCGAACACCCAGTTGCGCATGCGCGTGAGGTTGATGCCGAGCGCGCGCACCATCTCGCCGTCATGGGCGCCCGCCTTGATGATGGCGCCGTACGGCGTCCGCTCGAGAAACCACCACACCAGCGCCAGCAGCCCCATGGCGATCCCCGCCACGAGCAGCCGGTACTTCGAGTAGAAGAGAAAGCCCAGTTGGAAGGGCCCCGCCACGAAGCCCGGCGCCGAGATCGTGTACCCGCGCGGCCCCCACACGATGCGAATCACTTCTTCCAGCGCCAGCGCCGCCCCAAATGTGAACAACAATCCGAACAGAGGATCCCGGCCGTAGGTGCGCCGCACTCCCAGCTCTAGCACCAGCCCCACCACCCCCACCAGCACCGGCGCGAGGATCAGTGCCCCCACCCACCCCACATAGGGCCCCAACGTCAACGCAAAATACCCACCAAGGGCGAAGAGCACCCCATGGCTGAAGTTAATCACCTCCATCGTCCCCAAGATCAACATGAACCCAAGGGCGATGACGGCGTACAGCAGTCCGAGGACGACGCCGTTCAGCAACTGGGTAGCGACCTCAGTCAGCTCAGGCATCTAGCTAACCAGCCTCCTCACCCTAACCCTCTCCCCTGAGGGGAGAGGGGAGGGTGAGGCGAGGCTGCATGTAAGAAAAATGAAGATGCCGGAGGGCGGAGGGGCGGGAGGGGGCGCGTTCGCGGCGAATGCTGTACTGAGCAAAGCGAACGCGCCCCCTCCCGCCCCTCCGCCCTCCGGCCACCTCCAGCATTCTTCCCGCGCTACCCACCGTAAACCGGCGTCTCCGCGATCGGCTGCATCTTGCACTTGGACAGCGCCTGCGGTGGCGCGGCGACGTCCGGCGCGATATCCGCGATCATCTCGATCATGTCCCACCGCTCCTTCATGTGGTCTTCCCGCTTGGTGCGGGCGAGCGTGATCATCTGGCCGACCAGGTGATCCCAGGGGCGGATGGTGGAGGGGAACTTCCGGAAGTTGTCGCGGATCACGTGGCCCTCGAGGGCCTTGATCACCTCGTGATTGCGCGTGGTGCCCGCCCGCTCGATGGCGCGCAGCATCTCGCGCATGGCGATATAGCCGTTCGAGGAGACGTTGTCGGGCACGGGGATGGGCGCGTTGGCCCAGCGCTTGCGGAAGCGGTCCACGAACTCCTTCGAGCCGGGGCCCTCGACGTTGTAGTGCCAGGTCGTGCAGAAGTAGCCGAAGGCCTTCTTGGGCCCCAGCGCGACGAGGTCGGGGAAGTCCTGCTGGGGGAACACCCAGTGGGCGTCCTTGTCGGCGCCGAACTCGTAGGCCTGCTCGCGCAGCGCGGTCTGCTCGATGCCGGCGACGTTGGCCATCACGACCTGGGGCTTGGCGTTTCGGATGCGCACGAGCTGAGCGGAGAAGTCGCGCGTGCCCTGGGGGATGAGGAGCTCGCCCGCCTCGTCCGCGCCCACCTTCTTCATGCTCTCGCGCGAGGCGGCGGTGGCATTCTTCCCCCACACGTAGTCGTGGGTGAGCAGGAACCAGCGCGTCCCCAGGTTCTTTACCACCAGCGGCCCGAGCGCGTTGGCGAACATCCAGTTGTTGGCGTCCCACACGAAGTTCACGCGCTGACACTTCTCGCCGCTCACGGTGTCGGCGCTGGAGTTGCTGTTGAAGTAGATGATCCCGTAGCGCTGGGCGAGCTCGGACAGGGGCGCGGCCACGCCGCTCGAGAGCGCGCCGATCATGAAGTCGATCTTGTCGCGCTCGATGAGCCGCTGTGCCTTGCGCACCGCCACCGAGGCGTCCGTCTCCGTGTCCTCCCACCGGTACTCGACGGGACGCCCCAGCACGCCGCCCCGGGCGTTCTGCTCCTCGATGGCGAGGATCATCCCGCGGCGGTCGGCCTGGCCGCTGTCCGCGAAGGTGCCGGTGGCGTCACAGGTGAGGCCGACCAGGATGGGCTTGCGGCTCTGGGCGCGTGCCCGGCGCCAGGGACCGATGAAGCCCACGCCGACGCCGACGGCGGCGGCGCCCTTGAGCCATTGCCTGCGGGTGACGGTCATGAATGCCCCTCCTTTGGGGTGCTAGGTGGTGTGGGCGAGCCGCCCCATGGCGTGCATGCGGTGATGCTCGATGGCGCGCGCGGCCTGCTCGAAGTCGCGGTTCTCGAGCGCGCGCAGGATCAGCTCGTGCTCGGCGAGGGACTCGCGAGCGAAGCCCCCGCGCCGCGCGTGCATGATGACGCGGTAGTATTCGCCGCGGTCCCAGATGTTCTGGAGCGTCTGGACGACCTGGCGCAGCCCTGAGGCCTCCCAGAGCAGGCGGTGGAACTGGCTGTCCGCCGCCACCGCCCGGGCGGCGTCGCCCGCCGTGCGGCTGGCCGCCATTTCTTTCTGAAGGGCGCGGAGCCGGCTGATCAGCTCGGGGGTGACGCGCGCGCGGGCCTCGCGCACGCAGAGCGACTCGAGCGCGGCCATCATGAGGAAGCGCTCGCGAAACTCGCCGGCGGAGAGGCTCGTCACCACCACGTCCTTGTGGGGGGTGATGCGGACGAAGCCATCGCTCTCCAGCCGCCGCAGGGCCTGCATCACGGGGATGCGCGAGATCCCCGCGGCGGCGGCCATGGTGGTCGCGACGATGCGCTCGCCGGGGGCGAGGCGCCCGGCCATGATGGCTTGGCGGATGTCGCGGTAGGCGAGCTCCTCCAGCGTCTGATGTCGGGCGAGCGAGGGGAGCAGGCTTGCGGGCGCGGGGCCGCGCGGAAGCGCGGGCCGCGCCTCGGGTTGGGCGCGCTTGCGCGCCGCGCGCGTGGTCATCGCGACGTCATGCCAGGCGGAACCCGCGCGCCGTCTCCTCGTCGAGCACGGGGCGGCAGCCGCGCAGGATATCGAAGTCGACGCCCTGGTCGGCCTGGAGCACGTGATCGAGGTAGAGGCGGAGGTAGCCGCCGGTGACGCCGTCGGGGCGCGGCCGCCAGGTGGCGCGGCGACGGGCGATCTCGTCGTCAGGCAGGAGTAGCGACAGCCGCCGGCGCGGAACGTCCAGCTCGATCTCGTCGCCGTCGCGGACCAGGGCGAGGGGGCCGCCCACCGCGGACTCAGGGGCCACGTGGAGAATGACGGTGCCGTAGGACGTGCCGCTCATCCGCGCGTCCGAGATGCGCACCATGTCCTTCACGCCCGCCTTGAGGAGCCGCGCGGGAATGGGTGCCGCGCCCGCTTCGGGCATGCCGGGCCCGCCCTTGGGCCCCGAATGCTGCAGCACGAGCACGCTCGACTCGTCGATGGGCAGCGACGGATCGTCGATGCGCCGCTCGAGATCCAGCGCGTCCTCGAAGACGACGGCGCGCCCGCGATGCGTGAGCAGATGCGCGGAGGCGGCCGACTGCTTCAGCACCGCCCCGTCCGGGCAGAGGTTGCCGAAGAGGATGACGGTGCCGCCTTCCGCGGCCAGCGGCATGTCCAGCGGCCGGATCACGTCGGGATCGTGGCAGACGGCGCCGCGGACATTGTCGCCGAGGCTCCGGCCATTCACGCTGCGCGCCCCCTCGTGGAGCAGCGGGAGGAGATTTCGCAGCACCGCGGGCAGGCCGCCCGCGTAGAAGAAGTCCTCCATGAGATGTTTGCCCGACGGCCGCACGTTGACCAGTAGCGGCGTGGCCCGCGAGAGCTCGTCGAAGCGCGCCAGCGGCAGCGGCACGCCCGCGCGCCCCGCGAGGGCGACCAGGTGCACGATGGCGTTGGTGGAGCCGCCGATGGCCATGTCGGTGCGAATGGCGTTGTCGAACGCCTCCGCGGTGAGGATCTCGGAGGGCCGCGGCCCGCGGGCCAGCGCCATCTCCACCGCGCGCCGGCCGCTGTCCTCGGCGAGGGCGAGACGCCGGGAATCGGCGGCGGGGATCGCGGCGTTGCCGGGGAGGGTGAGGCCCAGCGTCTCCGCCATCGCCGCCATCGTCGAGGCGGTACCCATCACCATGCAGTGGCCGCTGGAGCGCGAGAGGCAGGCCTCCACCTCGGCCATGGTCTCGTCGGTAATCTCCCCGGCGCGGCGCTGCGCCCACATTTTGCGCGCGTCGGTACCCGACCCGATCGCCTGCCCGCTCCACATCCCGCGGAGCATGGGGCCGCCCGTCACCATGATGGCGGGCACGTCCGCCGAGGCTGCGCCCATCAGCATGGCCGGCGTGGTCTTGTCGCAGCCGGCGAGGAGGACGACCGAATCCAGAGGGTAGGCGCGGATGCACTCTTCCACGTCCATGGCCATGAGGTTGCGGAAGAGCATGGTGGTGGGCTTCATCAGGATCTCGCCCAGCGAGATCACGGGGAACTCGAGGGGGAAGCCTCCGGCGCTCCAGACCCCGCGCTTCACGGCCTCCGCGAGCTGGCGGAGATGGGCGTTGCAGTTGTTGAGCTCCGACCACGAGTTGCAGATGCCGACGACGGGTCGGCCGTCGAACACGGCGTCCGAGAAGCCCTCGGCCTTGAGATAGGAGCGGTGCATGAAGCCGTCGAGGTTCTTCGGGGCAAACCAGTTGCGGGAGCGGAGGGGCAGAGGCGCCGCACCGTGGCTCATGACGCGACTGTATACAATATACGAACGGGGCTTCGCAAGGCCCGCCGCGGGGCGGGAACGGCTAAGATGGCGGCCATGACCACGCCCACGCCCGTCCCGCACTCCGCAGGTCACTATCGGTTTCTCCCCGGCATCGAGCCCTTCTCCGCCGGTGTCGTGGCGATGCCCGGCCACGAGATCGTGCGCGCCACGCTGCAGGCCCCAGTGCCGTGGCGCGACGGTTTTGCGCGGATCGACGCGCATCTCCGCGCGGCGGGTCGCCCACGGGCCGCCCTGTGCGCCATCGAGCTGCGCATCCCACGCCCGTTCTCGTTCGACGGCTTCGACGAGTTCAACCGGCCGTACCGCGCGCTCCTGGAGAGCTGGGGGCTCCTCGTCGAGGGCGTGAACCCCATCGCGCGCACCAACGTCGCGCCCGTGGTGGGCGCGCCTACCGAGCCTTCCCTCTTTGCCTTTTCCTATACGGCGCCTACCGGAGACGAGGGTCCGCCCACCTTCGTGGTGGCCGGCTCCGGCGATGTGCGCGGCCGTGCCGCCGCCGACATCGTCCGGCGCGGCGACATCTCGCCTGCGGCGCTGGTCGAGAAGGCGGCGTTCGTCATGGCCACGCAGGCCGAGCGCCTCACCGGCCTCGGCAGCACGTGGGCCGAGGTCACGGCGGTGGACATCTACACGCCGCATCCCATCCGTGGCTTCCTCGAGCGCGGGCTGCTCGACGTCATGGGCCCCGCCGCGATCCACGGCGTGCACTGGTATTTGAGCCGGCCACCCATCGAGGGTCTTGAATACGAGATGGACATGCGCGGCGTCCGGCGCGAGGTGCGGCTCGGGCGCTGAGTCGGTGTCGTCGATTCTTACAAAACTCCGCTAGGTATTCTCGATCCAGCGGAAAAGCGTGTGGAATGCCTCGCCTTCCATCTCTGGCGCGGCGATTGCTGCGCCCCTCCAAACCTCCATTTGAACGACAAGGGTTCTACTTCGCGCGTGACGGCATATCGTCCCGAGGGGGTGTCACATGGCCAAGATCCTCCGTAGCGTCGGCCTGGTCCTTCCGTTCCTCATCGTGGGCGTGGCTCACGGCGCCACGCTCAACTTCATCGCGCCGCTGGGCCTGACCGGGGACCAGGAGTCCACGCCCACCGGGTCTGCCGCCACCGGGACGGGCACGGCCGTGCTCGACACGGTCGCGCTCACGCTCCATGTGTCCCTCACGTGGCAGGATCTGACCGGTCCCGCGCAGGCCGCCCACATTCATTGCTGTCCCGGTCCCGGAGTGAATGGGCCCGTGGCGATCGACTTCGTGCCGGTCGGCTTCCCCAACGTGACGGACGGCACGTTCGACCACACCTTCGACCTCGACAATGCCGCCAGCTACGGCGGCGGCTTTCTCGGCCTCTTCGGCGGCGACGTCGATGCCGCGCGGGCCGCGGTCATCGACGGGCTCGTGGACGGCCTGGCCTACTTCAACATCCACACCCCGCAGCACCCGGGAGGCGAGATCCGCGGCGACATCGTCCAGGTCATTCCCGCTCCCGCCGCCCTGCTCCTCATGGCGCTCGGGCTGATCGCGGCGGTGGCAAGGCGCCGCCTCGGGTAGGGAGCGCGCGGACGGTCGGCGCGCTTCCGGGTCTCGGCGGGACTCGCGGGCGGTGCGTGGGGTGATTGCAAGCCCCGGCTCGCTCGTGTAGTCTCGTAACGTTCCGCCACGGGCTCGTGGTGCAGCCTGGTTAGCACACTGGACTGTCAATCCAGAGGTCGCGGGTTCAAGTCCCGTCGAGCCCGCCATTCAAACGCAACGAGGGCGCAGAGTGACCACACTCTGCGCCCTAGGTCTTTGGGGCCGGCTCCATGGTGGCCCCGGGAAGGAGGCCGATATGGAGCGTAGAACAGCCCGTGAATTCGACCAGGAGCTGCTGAACCTCTTCGACCAGTACGTGCACGGCGACATCGACCGGCGCGGGTTCCTGGAGCGCGCGGCGAAGTTCGCCGTCGGCGGGATGACCGCGGCGACGCTCCTGGACGCCCTGAGCCCCCGCTTCGCGGACGCGCAGCTGGTCCCGCGCGACGACAAGCGACTGCGGGCCCAGTGGCTCGACTACGAGTCGCCCCAGGGCACGGGCAGGGTCCGCGCCTATCTCGTCCGGCCGGAGACGGCGGCGCCGAAGCTCCCGGGCGTGCTCGTGGTGCACGAGAACCGGGGCCTCAACCCGCACATCGAGGACATCGCGCGGCGCCTGGCTCTCGAAAACTTCCTCGTGCTGGCGCCCGACGCCCTCACGCCGATGGGCGGCTACCCGGGCGACGAGGACAAGGCCCGCGAGGCCTTCGCGAAACTCGACCAATCGAAGACGCGCGAGGACTTCGTGGCCGCTGCCGGCGTCCTGAAGAGCCGGCCGGACTGCACGGGGACGGTCGGCGTCGTGGGCTTCTGCTACGGCGGGGCCATCGCGAACATGCTGGCGACCCGGATCCCCGACCTCGCGGCGGCGGTGCCCTTCTACGGTACGCAGCCCGCGGCAGCCGACGTAGCGAAGATCAAGGCGCCGCTCCTCATCCACTATGCGGAGAACGACGACCGGGTGAACTCGGGCTGGCCCGCCTACGAAGCCGCACTGAAGGCCAGCAATGTGCCGTACACGGCGCACACGTACCCGGGGACGCAACACGGCTTCAACAACGACACCACGCCCCGGTACGACCGGGCGGCCGCCGCCCTCGCCTGGCAGCGCACCGTGGACTTTCTGAACAAGACCCTGCGCGGCTCAGCGTAGGCCGCCTCCCGCCGAACCGCGGGTGAAGCGTGTACCATGGACGTGCGCATGGACACGATGCAGGCGTCCTGCACGGAACGCGACGGGTACGCTCGGCCCCTCGGGCACCGAGGACCGCTGACGATCTTTCTCGTCACCTTTGATTTTCCGCCAATCAGCGGCCCGGGCATCTGGCGGGCTCTCGGCTTCACGAAGTACCTGGCGGGAGCCGGGCATACCGTTCACGTGTTCTGCTCCGATCGGCCGTCCTGGCATCGCCGGTTCGATCAAAGCCTGCTGAGCGAGCTCCCCTCGGATGGGGTGATCGTCCACCGCCTGCATTCGGTATTCCCGGGCGACATCGAGAACGCGGGCGACTGGCTCTTGAAGCGCTGGGCCCCCTCCTTGCGGCGCCTCGGCGGCGCTGTCCAGCGGCGCGTGTTGGGTCTGGCGCCGGCGCGTGAGCTTCACTGGGTCGCCAGGGTCACGCGGGCAGTGCTCGCGCAGAGCCGCCTGAACAGACCGGACTGCATCGTGACCAGCGGTCCGCCGCACGTCTGCCACCTCGCCGGGCTGGCGCTTCGCCGCCGGAGGCACGTGCCCTGGATCGCCGACTTCCGCGATCTGTGGCTGGACGATCCCGCGCAGTGGCCGCCGGGCGCCGTTCATGAGCGCCTCGTGCGCCGCCTCCAGGCCGCCGTGCTCGGCCGGGCTGACGCGATCGTCACCGTGTCGCCGTCATGGCAGCGTCACCTCACCGCCTACGTCGAGCGTGCGCGGGGCCGGCTGCCCGTGCGCCTGATCCGGAACGGTCACGACCTGCGGCCCGCCCAGTCGCTGCGCGTTCCCCCGCGCTCCGCGGACGGGCGGCTGCGTATTCATTTCGGGGGGGCCCAGCAGGGCGGGAACCGAACGAGCGCCCTCGTGGACGCGCTGGCCCGCATCCGGGGAGATCTCGGAGGCGATGACAGGCTCCCGCTCGTCACCTACACCGGGCTCGACCAGAGTCTGCCCAGGCGCATCGTCCAGCACGGGCTCGAGGCGAGCGTGCGCGACGTGGGAACTCTCAGCTGGGCGGCGAGCATCGAGACGAGCCTGGCCTCGGACGTGCTCCTCGTCACCGTCAACAACGAGGGGACGGCGAAGGGCGGCACGATCCCCGGCAAGCTCTACGAGGCGATGGCGCTCGGCCGGCACATCCTCGCGCTGGTGCCGGCGGGGAGCGATGTCGCCGCGCTGCTGGATGAGTACGGCGACGCCACCGTCTGCGACGTCGACGATGTCGAGGGGGTGACCCGCGCGGTGCGCACCCTCGTCGAGCGACACGAACGAGGCGCGTTGCGGCGCGACGACTCCGCGCCTCTGCCGGACCCGCGCGCCCGGACGTACTCGCGGGAGGCGCAGGCGGCCGAGCTCAACGCCCTCATCGCGGAGCTAGTCGGCCGCCAGTCCACGGCCACCCGCTAGCGTCAGGCGCCGGCGGCCGTTCGCGCTCGGGCATGATCCGGTCAGCCGTTCTCGTCGAGACGGGCGAGCAGGGCGGCGACGGCGGCGCCGCCGGCGGGAGGACGCCAGTCCACGTGCACAACGACCACGCCCCGCGCCTCCAGCTCGCGCGCGAAGTGCTCGAGCCCGATGTTCACCACGCGCAGGGGTTGTCCCAGCACGGCCTCCGCGCTCATGACGCGGCTCCCAGGAGGTGCCGCGCGTAGTCCGGTCTCAGCAGCAGCGCCGCGAAGCGCGCGGCCTGCGCGTTCGAGGGAAGGACCTCGATGCCGGCCGTCTCCAGCGCGCGGCGCTGGGCGTCTAGGCCCTGCGGATCCCCGTCGGTGCCGACGACGGACGCCACCACCATGAGGGAGCGTCCGGCCTTCGCCGCCGCGCGCCGCGCCTCGGCGGCGGCCGCGGCCAGCGACGGAGCCGGATCCGGGTGAGCGGCGTGGCCCAGCACGAGGTCGAGGAGCAGCACCCTCACGTCGGCGTTGCCGCCTGCCTCGCGCACGCGGCCGTCCCGGGCGGCGACGTCGATCATGGGATGGGGCCGGCCCCGCGTGAACTCATCGGCCCCGAGGTCCAGGACGTGGTGGAGTCCCGCGGTGGGGCCGCCGAGATTGCCGGCCACCGGCCCCAGCAGCGGCTCGAGGAGGAGTCGCGCCTCGTGCGCGAGCGTGCCGCCGGTGAAGAGGCCGAGCAGTCCGCCCGCGGATGATGATGGCCGCGCGGCCAGGGCCGCCAGCCGAGCGCGGACGTAGGCGGGGTCCGCGAAAGGGCGAGGCGACCACGGCCGGCCCTGCACGCCGGCGGCGCCGGCGGCGGCGGCGTCCTCGAGGCTTGCGACCCAGGTCCCGGGAGCCCCCGGCCGCGCGGTGGCGCCAAGCGCGCAGACCACGACGGGCTTTGAGACGTCGCGGAGCGCGCCCTCGAGAGCGGGGAGCACCTCGGGCGCGGGCGGCTTGGTGACGAGCACGATCGCGTCGGTCGCGGGATCGCGGGCGAGGGCAGCGAGGGCGAAAGTCGTCATCGCGCCGCCGACCGCCGCCGAGAGGTCGCGGCCGCCCACGCCGATGCCGTGCGAGACGCCCTCGCCGAGGGCGGTCAGGTGGGAGGCGACTGCCTGGAGCCCGGTGCCGGACGCGGCGATGCAGCCGACGCGGCCGCGGGCCACCGCATTCGCAAAACCGAGGCCGACGCCGCCGAGATAGGCAGTGCCGCAATCGGGACCCATGCAGAAGAGCCCCCTGGATACGGCCAGCCGCTTGAGCTCGATCTCGTCATCGAGGCTGACATTGTCGCTGAAGAGGAATACGTGCAGCCCACGGCGAAGAGCCGCGAGGGCCTCGAGCTTCGCGTACTCGCCCGGCACCGAGATCGAGACCAGGTTGGCGTCCGGCAACTGGCGCAGCGCCGTCTCGAGTGTGCGGGGCCGGCTCGTCCCGCCCGTCTCGCGGGCGCGCTGGCCTTCCTCCAGCCGGACGCGGGCGGCGGCGAGCGCGTCCGCGGCGGCGGCGTCCGACTCGGCGGACACGGCGAGGACGAGGTCGGACGGGGTGGCGCCCCCGGTCTCCGTGGTGGCTAGCCCCGCCGAGGCCAGCAGCTCCTGGTTGGCCGGCGTTCCCATGAGCGCGGCCGCCTCGCGCACGCCGGCCAGCGCGCGCATCTCGGCGGCCACGCCCATCAGGACCATCGAATCGCGATAGTAGGAGCGCAACACCAGCGCGCGGACCGGCATCGCTCTTGCGGTGCGGGGCCGGCTCAGCCGGGATAGCGCTCGCCGAAGGCGACCAGCGCCTCCACGAACGGCTCCGACGGCGGCGTGGCGATGCCCGCCCCGATCATGCGGGAGGCGCGGGCGTGGGCGATGGCGGTGTTGATCTTCGGCACGATCCCGCTCTGCACGACCCGGCGGATGTCGATACCGGTCGGCGTCCCCTCGCTCCCGCAGGCGGCGATGGGAAAGAGGGGGTTGGCGCCGACACAGATCTCCGCCATCTCGCGGGTGGTGGCGACGGCGTCGGCGAAGGACCGGGCGCCGACAATCTTCTGGACAGCCGGGGAGGCCGCCATGGCCAGGCCGCCGAGCCCATACGTCTCCATGATCGCGGAGTCGCCCGTGTCGAGATTGGCGTCGGCGGCGCCGAAGCCGGGGAAGTAGAGGCCCTCGACCACGCTGGCGGGCCCCGTGAACCAACGGTCGCCGGTCCCGGCCACGCGAATGCCGAACTCGACGCCGTTGCGGGCCATCGTGGACACGACGGTGGAGCCCTCCAGACCGTCGATGGCGCGGGTGGCAGCCTTGGCCGCGCACATCGACCAGGCCAGGAAGAACTGGTCATTGTCGCGGGTCACGAACCGGAGCACGGCTTCCAGCTCGGCCGCCTTCGGCACGGCCGCGACCAGCGGCGCGGCCAGGCGGCGCGCCAGGAGCCCGGTGGCGGCGGCATTCCGCATGTGCATCTCGTCGCCCATGGCGAGGGCCTGGGCCATCAGGCTCGCGAGGTCGATCGGGCCCTCGCGCTCGAGCACGACCGAGAAGGCGGGCGCCACCACGTCTCGGATCCAGGCCAGGCCGGACAGCGTTTCGGGGCTGTGGGCGCCGAAGCGGAGCTGATGACCCCACGGACCATCGGCGATGAAGGAGTACGCGGCTGTTCCGTTCACGCGATCTTCCACGACGAGGAGCGGCGTGCCCGGCGAGATGATCCCGGCCATCGGCCCGACCGCGCCGCGGGCGTGGCATGGCGCGAAGGCGACCTCGCCCGATCCCGCGAGCGCGTCGGCGTCCTCGGGCGATCGCGCCCAGCCCTCGAAGAGGATGGCGGCCCGCACCGCGCCTCGCATCGGGCCGCACATTCCCTCCCAGCCGATGGGAGGGCCGGCGTGGAGGAGCTGCCGGCCGTCGAGCGCGAGCGCCTCCCGCGCGAGGCGGACTCCGGTCCAGGCGGGGCGCGCGCGGCACAGCCGCTCCAGCGCCTCGCGGTTGGCGGCGGCGACGTTCACGGCCACCGGCGGGTCCTCACGATCGAGCTCGCGTCATGCGGCGGATATTATAGTATCGGGCGATGCGCGCCGCCCCCATTCTGAGCCTCCGCGCCATCACGAAGTCCTTCCCTGGAGTACGGGCCAACGATCGGGTCGACCTCGACGTCTACCCGGGTGAGGTCCATGCGCTGATCGGCGAGAACGGGGCCGGCAAGAGCACGCTCATGAAGATCCTCTACGGGTTCTACCGCGCGGACAGCGGCGAGATCCTTCACGAGGGAAAGCCGGTCCGGATCGGGTCGCCCCAGGACGCCCGTCGGCGGGGCATCGGCATGGTGTTTCAGGAGCTCGTGCAGATTCCCGCGCTGAGCGTGGCCGAGAACATCGCTCTCTTCCTGCCCGACCCGCCGGCGGTGCTGAATAGAGCCGCGGTCGCGCGACGTATCGCGGAGGCCTCGGACCGCTATGGGCTGGCCGTGGACGCGGCTGCCCCGCTGGGGCGACTCTCGGTGGGCGAGCGGCAACGGGTGGAGATCGTCAAGCTGCTCCTCGCCGAGGCGCGCATCCTCATCCTCGACGAGCCCACCCGGGGGCTGGCGCCCCACGAGGTCGAGCGCCTCCTCGAGACCTTCGGGCACCTCCGCCGCGACGGGTACGCGGTCGTCCTGATCACGCACAAGCTCCCGGAGGTCCTGGCCGGCGCCGACCGCATCACCGTCATGCGGCAGGGGGTGGTGGCGGGCAGCCTTGCGCGCGCGGAGGCCACCGAGGCGGCGCTGGTGTCGCTGATGTTCGACACACCCGTGCGGGAGGCCGGGGCGACCGAGCCCCTCCCCGTCGAGCGGGCCGCTACGCCGCCGGTCCTCGAGCTGCGCGGCGCGAGCACGCGCGCCGACGGCTGGGGGACGCGCCTCGATGGGATCGATCTCGCGATCTGGCCGGGGGAGATCGTGGGCGTGGCCGGCGTCGCCGGCAATGGCCAGCGCGAGCTGGGAGACGTGATTCTCGGCCTGGAACCGCTCGAGGGCGGGCGCGTCGTCCTCGCCGGCCGTGATGTCACCGGCGCCTCGGTGCGCGACATCCGGGCCGCCGGTGTCGTGTTCATCCCCGAGGACGCGCTCGCCATGGCGGGCGTCGGGAGCCTCACGATACTGGAGAACATGGTGCTCGGCGACACGCGCCGGTACGCGCGCCGCGGCGGCCTCGCCATTGACTGGACGAGCGCCCGTGCCGACCTCGAGCGCTCGCTCGAGCGCCTGGGGGTGACCGTGGGCGCCACGGATCGGCCCCTCGGCGCGCTCTCTGGGGGCAATGTCCAGCGCGTGGTCCTCGCCCGCGAGCTGGCTGCCGACCCTCGGTTGATCGTGGCCTTCTATCCCACCCGTGGCCTCGACGCCCGCAGCGCGGCGGCCGCCCGCGCCCTGCTGCGGCGGGCGCGCGCCGCCGGCGCCGGCATACTCCTGGTGTCCGAGGACCTCGGCGAGCTCTACGCGCTCGCCGATCGCCTGCTCGTGATGTTCCGCGGCCGCATCGCCGGCGCGGGCACGCCCGGCGAGCTGACGGTGGAGCAGGTCGGCTACCTGATGACGGGCGGGCGGCCGCTACACCGTGGCTGAAGGTATCCGGCGCCTGGTCGGGCTGCTGGCGCTCGCCCTCGGCGTCTTCGCGGCCGTGCTGCTCGTCTTCGGCCGGAACCCGCTCACGGCCTACGCCGACATCTTCGTCGCCACCCTCGGCAGCGGCTACGGTCTCTCGGAGACCGTCGTGAAGATGATTCCCCTCGTCTTGGCCGGCCTCGCCGCCGCCGTCCCCGCCCGGATCTGGCTCATCAATGTCGGCGGCGAGGGACAGATCTTCATCGGCGCGCTCTGCGCGACCTGGGCCGCCATCACGCTGCCCTCGATGCCGGGCTGGCTCCTGCTCCCCCTGATGGCCGTGCTCGGCGCCGCCGGCGGGGGCGCCTGGGCCGCCCTGGCCGGGTTCCTCCGGGTGCGCGGCTGGGCGAGCGAGACGATCTCCACCCTCCTGCTGAACTACGTCGCCATTCTCCTGGTGAACTTCGTCGTCTTCGGGCCATGGAAGGACCCGGAGGGTGTCAACTATCCGCAGACGGTCGAGTTCGTCCCCGCCGCCGTCCTGCCGTCCTTCTGGGGGACGCGCGCGCACCTGGGCTTCGTCTTCGCCAGCGTCGCCGTCGCCCTCGTCACCTTCGTCCTGGCCCGGACGCGATGGGGGCTGGAGCTGCGGGCCATCGGCGGCAATGCGGAGGCCGCCCGCCGGGTGGGAATCCCCATCAACCGCTACGTGATCGCGCTGATGTTCGTCGGGGGCGGTCTCGCGGGGCTCGCGGGGATGGCGGAGGTCTCGGCGATTCAGGGACGCTTGCGGCCGAGCCTGTCCCCGGGCTATGGATACTCGGGCTTCCTGATCAGCTGGATGGCGGGCGGGCACCCGGTGGGGATCGTGGTGGCGGCCTTCGGGCTGGCCATCATCACCGCCGGCGGCGACATCCTCCAGATGACCCAGGCCCTGCCGGGGTCGGTGGTGAACATCTTGATGGCAGTCGTGCTGTTCGTGGTCCTTGCCCGCGAAGGTGGGCGGCGCGCATGAACGCGCTGCGCGGACTCCTGTCCGGCGCGCTGCTCTCCGGCACGCCGCTCCTGTACGCGACGCTGTCCGAGCTGATGAGCGAGCGGGCCGGCATCGTCAACTTGGGGCTAGAGGGCGTCATGCTGATGGGAGCCGTGGTCGGCTTCATCGCCACCGTGCTGACGGGCAGCGCAACGGTGGGCGTGGCCGCCGCCGCCCTCGCCGGCGGCCTCTTCAACCTGCTCTTCGCGTTCCTGGTCGTGCGGCGGCGGGCGAATCAGCTCGCGACCGGGCTGGCCTTGATGTTTGCCGGCGTCGGCCTGTCCGCGCTGCTCGGGGCGCGCTTCGTCGGCAGCCGCATCGAGGGGCTGGCCGAGGTGCGCATCCCCGTCCTCGCCGACCTGCCCGTGGTGGGGGCGCTGTTCGCCCAGGACCCGCTCGCCTACGCGGCGGTCCCGCTGGCGGTGGCCGCCTGGTGGGTATTGTTCCGGACCCGGTGGGGGCTTGCCCTTCGCGCGGTGGGAGAGAACCCGGCAGCGGCTTTCGCGGCGGGCTGGGATCCCTACGCCGTACAGTATCGCGCGCTGTTCGTGGCTGGCATGCTGGGCGGGCTCGCGGGCGCGCACCTGTCGCTCGGCGTCGCGAGGACGTGGGCGGAGTGGATGACGGCAGGGCGGGGGTTCATCGCGGTGGCGCTGGTCATCTTCGCGAAGTGGCACCCGTTGCGCGCCGTGGCGGGGGCCGTGCTCTTCGGCGGCGCCATCTCGCTGCAGCTGCAGATGCAGGCGCGGGGACTGCCGCTGTCCCCCTTCCTGCTCGACATGCTGCCGTACCTGCTGAGCCTCGCCGTGCTGGCCGGATGGGGCGGCGCGCATCGGCACGCCGCGCCCGCCAGCCTCGGCCGGGTGTTCCAGGGCAAGCAATGACTCAAGCGAAAGCTCCAGGAGGCTCGACATGATTCGACGCGCGCTCGCGCTGCTCACCGTGGCCGTGCTGCTGGGCGGCCTGCCCGGCCCCGCTCTCGCCCAGCCGAAGCTGACGGTGGGGATCGTGCACCTCGGTTCGATCACCGACGGAGGCTACAACCAGGCCCACGCCGAGGGCGTGCAGGCGATGAAGCGGAACCTGCCCGGCGTGGAGGTCATCCAGGTCGAGAACGTGCCGGAAGGGGCGGATGCCGAGCGGGTGATGGAGAACATGATCAAGCGGGGCGCCCAGATGATATTCCCGGCCAGCTTCGGCTATCTGGAGCCGGCACTCCGCGTCGCCCAGAAGTACCCGGAGGTGAAGTTCTTCCACCCCGGCGGGTATCGGCGCACGGCCAACATGACCACCTACTGGGCGAGCACGCCCGAGGCGTTCTACCTCATGGGCATGGCCGCCGGCAAGACCACCAAGACGGGGAAGCTCGGCTACGTGGTCGCGCTCCCCATCAGCTTCTTCCTGGCCAATGTCAACGCCTTCGCGCTCGGCGCCCGCTCCGTGAACCCGCAGGCGGAGACGCGCGTGGTGTTCACCGGTACGTTCCTCGATCCCGCCAAGGAAGCGACCGCGGCCAACGCGCTGCTGGACCAGGGCTGCGATCTGCTGGGGGTGATCGTGGACTCGCCGATCACCGTCGTGCAGACCGCCGAGAAGCGCGGCGCGTACTCCGTCGGCTTCCACTACCTCGGCGTCGGCAAGTTCGCGCCCAAGGGGTGGGTCACGGGCGTCGCCTTCACGTGGGGGAATCTCTACACGCGCTTCGCCCGCGAGGTCATGGAGGGCAAGTTCAAGAGCGAGAACATCCTGGGCGGGCTCCGCGACGACTACCTCACCCTGGCCCCGTTCGGGACGGCGGTGCCCGCCGACGCCGCGAAGCTGGTGGAGGCGCGGCGGCAGGAGCTCATCGCCGGGACCGCTCACCCCTTCCGGGGGCCGCTGAAGGACAACCACGGCGCGGCGCGGGTCAAAGCCGGCGAGGTCTTCTCGCTCGACGAGCTCCGCAAGATGGACTGGCTCGTGGAGGGCGTGATCGGCCAGCCGCGCTGACGGGCGCCGGGAGAGGCCTCACTCAGGCGCGGAAGGAGAGCTGCACCACCTCATCCGGCACCACCAGGGTGCCGGCGAGGCCCTGCGCCCCGGCACGCGCCTCCTCGAGGGCGCAGATGGTGGCGGGCCCGCCCCCGTCGTGCACGAACCGGTAGGCCGCGCGCACCTTCGGCCCCATGCTGCCTGCCGAGAACGGCTCCTGCACGAGCAGGGCCTCCAGCTCGGTCACCGTCAGACGCCGAAGGAAGCGCTCGGTCGGCTTGCCGAAGTCCACGGCCACGCCGGGAACGTCGGTGAGGATCAAGAGCGCATCCGCGCGCGTGTCCAGCGCGAGGCGGGCGGCGGCGGCGTCCTTGTCCACTACGGCCTCCACGCCCTGGAGGCGGCCGTCGGGCCGGCGACGCACCGGCACGCCGCCTCCGCCGCACGCGATCACCACCACGCCCGCGTTCACGAGGGCGGTGATGACGTCGAGCTCGACGATGCCCACCGGCTGGGGGGAGGGCACGAGCTTGCGCCAGCCGCGCGCGTCGATCTGCGCCCACGTCTCGCCCCGCGTCCGCATCCGATCCTCGGCCACCGCCTGCGGCAGGAAGGGGCCGATGGGCTTGCTCGGCTGCGCGAAGGCCGGATCGTCGGCGTCGACGAGCACCTGGGTGACGACGCTCACCACGGGACGGGAGAGCCCGGCAGCGGCGAGCTCGTTGCGCAGCGCCTGCTGGATCATGTAGCCGATCTGGCCCTGCGTTTCCGCGCCGCACACATCGAGCGGCACCGGGGGCACTTGGGCCGCCGCCGTCTCGTTCTGAATCAGGAGATTGCCGACCTGTGGGCCATTTCCGTGTGTGAAGATCGGCTGATAGCCCTCAGCGATGAGCGTCACGATCTGGCCGCAGGTCCTCCGGACGTTGTCGAACTGCTCCGCGTAGCTGGAGAGCGTCTTCGAGCGAAGGATCGCATTGCCACCCAGCGCCACCACGAGCCGCGTCGCCGCCATCACCCTCAATGCTCGCATCACCCCGGACCTGCGCCAAATTAACTCGCGCGTGCTCCCTAGCGCCAGGCCTGCTCGAGCGGCCGGCCGGGGCGCCGGAGCAGGCCCACCGCGATGCCGACGTTCAGCAGGTTCCACAGGATGCCGTTGACGAACGCGGTGTGATACGAGCCCGTGAGGTCGTAGATCACGCCCGACATCCAGCCGCCCAGCGCCATGCCGAACACGGTGGCCATGATCACGGTGGCGACGCGCACGCCGGCCTCCTCGGGCGGGAAGAACTCGCGCACGATCACGGCATAGGAGGGGACGAGCCCGCCCTGCACCAGCCCGAACAGCGCGGACAGCGTGTAGAGGGCGGGGAGGTTGTCGAAGGGCAGGAAGAGGGCGAGCGCCAGCGCCTGGAGGCTCGAGCTCAGGAGCAGCGTGCGCCGGCCGCCGATCTGGTCGCAGATCCAGCCCGAGGCGAGGCGGCTCACGATGCCGAAGCCCAGCATCAGCGACAGCATCTGCGCGCCCCGCGCCGCGCCGTGGCCCAGGTCGGCGCAGTACGCCACGATGTGGACCTGGGGCATCGACATCGCGACGCAGCAGCTGAGGCCGGCGATGATCAGCACCGTCTGGAGCGCCCCCGGCGACATGCCGAGAGGCTGCGAGGCTCGGGCCGCGAGATGCCGCGTCCCGGACGAGAACGCGACCAGCGGCGACCGCCGCCGCAGGGCGAGCGCGAGGGGCAGCATCGTCACCACGCAGAACACGGCGATGCCGAGATGCGTGCGCCGCCAGCCCGCGCTCTGGATGAAGTGCTGCACCACCGGCGGCCACACGGTGCCCGCGAGGTAGCTGCCGCTCGCGATGATGGCCACCGCCATGCCGCGATGACGGGTGAACCAGAGCGACGTGTCGGCGATGATCGGGGCGAAGGTGGCCGAGCCGGCGATGCCCACCAGCAAGCCCTGCGCGAGCACGAACTGCCAGAGGCTCGTCGCCTGGCTGGCCAGCGCATAGCCGACCCCGAGGAAGACGGCTCCGCCCGCGACGGGGACCATGATGCCGAGGCGATCGGACAGGCGCCCCATCACGATGCCCCCCAGCCCGAAGCAGATCATGGTCACGGTGTAGGGGAGCGACGCCGCGGAGCGCGCGACCCCGAACTCTGCTTCGATCGCCGGCAGGGCCACGATCACCGACCACATCCCCACCCCGCCGATTCCCGAGAGCAGCAGCGCGGCGGCGAGCCGGGTCCACGCATACGCGGACTCCGGTTCCCCACGTGCGATGCTCCCGACATCCTCGGCGGGCTCGACCATATGGGGCGAAGTCCAGTATCGGGGATGCGTAAAGGTTTGTGCTCAGCCAATTCCCTCGTCGTTCCGAGACGCATTGGAACCGGGACCGCCCTCGTCGGTGATATAGTCGGGCCGCGCGTGAGGCGGCTCGGCGCGCGCGGTGCGGCGTTCACTCCAAGGGAGGCAGGCATGCGCAACGATCTGGTGAAAGCGGCGGTGGTCTTCGGTCTGGTGCTGACCCTCGCCATGGTGCTCCCTGCTCACGCGCAGGACGGGACCCTCGAGCGAATCAAGAAGTCGGGCACTCTGACGATCGGCTACCGGGAGACCGCGCGGCCGTTCTCGTTCAAGAACGAGCAGGGCCAACCGGACGGATACTCCGTGGACCTCTGCCGCCGCATCGCCGCGGCGGTCGAGAAGAGCCTCGGTCTCCCCCGTCTGAACCTGCGCTTCGTGCCGGTCACGGCGGCGACGCGGCTCGAGGCGGTCACCAAGGGCACCGTCGACATCGAGTGCGGCTCGACCACGATGAGCCTGTCCCGCCAGGAGCAGGTGGACTTCACCCACATGACCTTCGTGGATGGCGGCGGCCTCCTCGTGGTGGACGGCCTGGGGATCCGCACGATCCCCGACCTGCGCGGCAAGCGCGTCGCCGTCATTCCCGGCACGACGACCGCACCCGCCCTCGAGGGGTCCCTGCAGCGGGCGCGCACCGAGGCCACGATCGTGCCGGTAAAGACCCACGAGGAGGGGCTCGCCGCGCTCGAGAGCGGCGCGGCGGACGCCTATGCCTCGGACCGGACCATCCTCATCGGCGTGGGGCGCCGGGCGGCAAAGCCCGAGCGCTACGCGCTGGCGGACGAGCTCTTCTCGTACGAGCCCCACGGCTTCATGGTCCGCCGAGGCGACTCGGCGTTCCGGTTCGTCGCCAACCGCACGCTCTCCACACTGTATCGCTCCGGCGACATCGCGGAGATCTACCGGAAGTGGTTCGGGGACATGGGGACGCCGGGCACGGCCCTGCGGGCCATGTATCTCCTGCACAGCTTCCCCGACTAGTGCCGCCGCGCAGCATCGATATCCACGCGCACCTGGTGCCGCAGTCGCTCTGGCGCGCCGCGGACGCCGGCAAGGACTGGCACGGGTTCCGGCACGAGCCCGACGACGGGGTCGGCGTCGTCGTGGGCGGCGGCAAGCGGCACGGCTTCGTGTCGCCCATGGTGCGGTTCACGCCGGAAGAGCGGCTCCGGGACATGGACGCGCAGAAGGTGGACGTCCAGGTGATCTCCATCCACACCCCGCTCTTCGGCTATCACCTGGATGCCGCGAGAGGGCTGGCCCTGGCCCGGGACGTCAACGACGAGATCGCCGCCATGGTCCGCCAGTGGCCGCGGCGGTTCGCGGGCCTCGCCACCCTGCCCATGCAGGACGTGGGCGCCGCCATCGCCGAGCTGGAGCGCGCCGTGAGCGTGCTCGGGCTCAAGGGTGCCGAGCTGGACACGGCGGTGAACGGCGAGAACTGGGACGAGCCCAAGTTCCAGCCCTTCTTCAAGGCGGCGGAGGCGATGGAGGCGGTGCTCTTCTATCACCCGCAGCCTTTCCACAACTTCATGGTGGAGCGCGCGCCCCGCTACCGGCTCAACAACGGCCTGGGCGTCATCGTGGAGGACGCGATTGTCGTGGCCGTCCTGATCTTCGGCGGCGTGCTCGAGGCGTGCCCGCGGCTGAAGGTCTGCGTGGCCCACGGCGGGGGCCCCGCGTGCTACGCGATGGGCCGGCTGGATCGCGCCTGGCAGACACGCTTCGAGGGGCCCCAGCGGATTCCCCAGCCGCCCAGCGCCTATCAGCGCCGGCTCTACTACGACAGCGTGGTGGGCAGCGAGGAAGCGCTGCGCTTCTTGCTCGATCAGGTGGGGGCGGACCGCGTGGTGCTCGGCAGCGACTGGCCCTTCGTGCCCTGGCATCCCTCGCCGGTGGCGTGGGTCGAGGGGCTCGCCACCATCACCGTCGAGGAAAAGGAGCGGATCCTCTGGCGGAACGTCGAGGCCCTGCTGAGTCTCTAGCGCCTCACCGCGCTTCCAGACGCCGGGCGCGCGCCGTCCAGATGCGGCCGTCCAGCCAGTAGTGGCCGAGCAGGCCCGCGGTCAGGAACGGCTCGAGCAATTCGAGCGCGGACCAGGTGCAGAGGGCCCAGGACGCGAGCCCGATGGCCGGCCACAGCGCGAACCGCGCGAGCCGCCGCGCCTCCCGGGCGACTCCGCCTCGGCCGCCTGTTTTCTCGCCCCGTCGCGCGAGCGCATAGGTGAAGTAGAGGTACTGCACCTCGTGGTGGATGGCGAGCACGAGCACGAAGGACGCGGTCCAGGCTCCGAGCGCGTAGGCGCTGCCGAAGCCCAGCCCATTGGCCAGGACCAGCCACCGCTCGGCGGGGTGGACGCCCGCCCGGCCGGTCGTCCAGCCGAGGTAGGCGATCACGCCGCCCCCCGCCGCCGCCGCGAGCCCCCACAGGATCTCGGGGCCGAGCGACAGCCCGTGGAACGGCTCGCCCTCGTGCGTCGGCGCGGTGCTCGTGTAGTAGGCGACCGCCGCCACCATCGGCAGGTAGAAGGCCGCCTGCAGCAGCCAGCGATGCGCGGACGACACCGGCCCGCCGGCGTGGCGCTGATAGTGTCGTGCGATGCCCAGGCTCTGCCGGCCGCGATGCCAGGCGCCGAGGTAGAGCACCGCCGTCGTGACGAGGAGCGATCGCTCGTCCAGCACCAGGAGATAGGTGGCGCCAACGATGGCGAGCGGCATCACGAGCACGTCGAACGGCATCCGGCGCCACAGTCGCCGCCGGACGACGGCCGCATAGGTGGCGCCGAGGTGGAGCTCGCCCAGGAGCACGTCCGCCGTGCTCAGCTCCCGATCGCCATGCCAGAGAAGCACGAGCGCGAGCACGAAGAGGAGAGCGCCGGCGCCCGCCGAGGCGATCCAGAAGTCCGCTCCCGGGGAGAGGAGCCACGCGCTGGGGGCGGGCATGGACCCCGGCGCCGTGGCGTCCGGCGCCCCCTGTTCCGTCGCTCGCGCACGGCGCATGCGACATCCTCCGCCACCTCCCGGCGCGCGGTCAAGCACGCGCGGTAAGGATTGCCGGGTGGTCCTTACCCGAGCCGTGCCGTCGATGGCGGCCGGGACGCGCCCGGGCGCTCGTCCCGTGGCGGCACCGCGCTTGCAGCGCCAGCACGGCGGGAGGGTACGCCATGCAAGCCAAGGTGCTCCAGGAAGGCAGCGACAAGACGTTCGCCCTCATCTTCGACAAGGGCGACGAGGTGATCGGCGTGCTGACGGCGTTCGCGAAGGAGCGGACGATCTCCGCCGCACACTTCACCGGCATCGGCGCCTTTCGCGACGTGACGCTCGGGTACTTCGACGCCGCCGCGAAGCAGTACCGCAAGATTCCCCTGCACGAGCAGGTCGAGGTGCTGTCGCTGCTGGGCGACATCGCGCTCGACGGCGGAGAGCCGAAGGTGCACGCGCACGTGGTCGTTGGCAGGTCGGACGGCACGGCCCACGGGGGCCATCTGATGGACGCGCGGGTGTGGCCCACCCTGGAGCTGATCCTCAACGAGTCGCCCCGCCACCTGCGGCGCAAGAGCGACCCGGAATCGGGCCTCGCCCTCATCGACGTGGCGGCGTCCGCCTAGGCGCGCCCGTCCGGGGACCGTCTCGCTCGGGCGGGACGGTGGTAGAGTGCTGACGGTCGGCACACTCCGGCGAAAGAGGTGAGGATCATGACACGAGGACTCGCGGTCGCATGGGCGCTGGTGGCCTCGCTCGCGGTGATCGTCTCCGGCTGCGCGGGGACCACGTCCGGCACGATGCCGGACGTGAAGCCGCTGCGGGTCGTGACAGACGAGACCGCCAAGGGCTTCACGTTCCCCGAATCGGTCGCCTATGACCCGCGCGGCAAGGTGCTCTATGTGAGCGAGTTCGGCTCCGAGCTCAAGCCGCTGGAGAAGGACGGCAAGGGGCGGATTAGCCGGGTGTCCCTCACGGGCCAGATCCTCGACCGGCAGTTCCTGCCCGCGCCCGGCGGGGAGCCGCTCAACAAGCCCAAGGGAATCTGGGTGCAGGGGAACCGACTCTGGGTCACCGACATCGACGTCGTGTGGGTGTTCGATTTGACGACCCGGCGCGGCAAGAAGCTGGCGCTCCCCGGCGCCCAGTTCGCCAATGACCTGGCCGTAGGCGGGGGCGTGCTCTACGTGAGCGACAATCGCACCGACCAGGTGTTCCGGGTGGAGCCGGCCGACTTCCTGGAGACGACCGCCGCGCCCAAGATCACGCGCGCCGTGCAGGGCAAGGCGATGAACCCCAACGGCGTGTACCCGGGGCGCGACGGCTCGCTCCTGGTCGTCGGCTTCCTGGCGCCCGATCAGCCGCGGGGCATCTACTCCGTAAGCGCCGCGGGCGAGGTGACGACCGTGGCCCCGAACCTCGGCCGTCTCGACGGCATCTATCGGATGGACGACGGGAGCCTGCTGATCACCGAATGGAACTCGGGATCCCTTATCCACTGGAGCGCGAAGGGGACGGAGACGCTGGCCAAGGGCTTCAAGGGCCCGGCGGACTTCTGCGTGGTGCCTGAGGCCGGTGGCTTCCTGGTGGTCGTGCCCGATCTCGTGCAGAGCGAGCTCCGGATGGTGCGTCTCGCGCGATAGCGCGCCGATGGCTCGGTGACCCGTCGGCTTCTCCGGCTGTCTCGCCGGCACCCCGCCTACGCCCTGCTCGGGCTCGTGGTGCTGCTGGGGGTGGCGGCCGCGGCGGGCTTCCTCGCGGTGGCGGGTGTGCCGCCCGGCTGGACGAGCGGAATGCCGATGTCCGACGCCAGCGCGCCGTATTTCTCTGCGGACGATGTCAGCGCGCGGACGCGGTTCCGCGACAAGGTCGGAGCCGCGGAGGGCCGGCTCGAGGCGCTCGCCATCGACGCGCGCGGTCCTGACGGGGCGACGCTCACCATCGACATCGGATGGTTCGGCCCCGAGCGTCCTCGCCGCGTGCTGCTGCACTCGTCGGGTATCCATGGCGTCGAAGGGTTCGCGGGCTCCGCCATCCAGCTCCGATTCCTCGACGCCGTTCCGCGCCTCGCGGCGCACGACGCTGTCGTGCTGGTCCACCTCCTCAATCCCTACGGCGGCGCGTGGCTGCGGCGGGTGAACGAGGACAACGTGGACCTCAATCGCAACTTTCTCGCTCCCGGCGAAGGCTACGTGGGAGCGCCCGCCGGGTACGGCGCGCTGGACCCTCTTCTGAATCCATCCGGTCCGCCGACCTGGGATTTCTTCTACGCTCGAGCGGCCTGGCAGGTCGCGCGCCACGGTATGACCACGCTGAAGCAGTCGGTGGCGGGCGGACAGTACGAGTACCCGCGCGGGCTCTTCTTCGGCGGAAAGCGGCTCCAGCAGGGGCCCGCGCGGTACGAGGCGTTCCTGCGCGAGCGTCTCGCCGCCGCGGGGCACGTGATCGCCATCGACGTGCACACCGGTGTGGGGGAGTACGGCGAGGACCTGCTCCTGGCCGAGCAGGCGGAGTACGAGGCGGCCCGCCGCGTCTTCGGCAATCGCGTCACCCTCGCCGACCCGGATTCGAGCGCCGCCTACCGCGTGCGCGGTGGCTACGAGTGGATGCTGGCGCGGGTGTTCGCGCGCGCGTCGGTGCACTTCGTCGCGCAGGAGTTCGGCACGTACAGTCCCCTCCACGTCGTGCGCGCCCTTCGCGAGGAGAATCGCTGGCATCACCACGGCGCCGGTGGCCTCGGGCATCCCGACCTCCGCCACCTCACCAAACGCGTGCTGCGAGAGGCGTTCTCGCCCGATGACGACGCGTGGCGACGCGCCGTGCTCGATCGGGGCCGCGCGCTGCTGGAGGAGGCGGTCGCGGCACTCGGGCGCCTCGACGGGCCCTGAGCGCGCGTGCTCATCGCCGTCGGCAGCCTCGCCGTTCTCCTCGCCGCGTTCGTCAAGGGATCGATCGGCTTCGGCTTTCCTACCCTGGGCACCCCGCTGCTGAGCCTCGTCATCGACGTGCGGACCGCGGTGGTGCTCCTCATCGTCCCCAACATCGCGATGGACGGCCTCCAGTTCGCGCGGCGCGGTGCCTCCGGCGCGGTGGTGCGGCGCTTCGCGACCCTCCTCGTGGCCGGCGCGGCGGGGACGCTGCTCGGGACGGGGCTGCTGGTGAATCTCTCGCCGCGCGTGGCCACCGGCGTCCTGGGCGCGGTGATCCTCCTTTACGTCGCGCTCGGCGCGGCGGGCGTCGCCCCGCGCATAGCGCCCGGCTGGGAGCGCGCGGTGTCGCCTCTCGTCGGCCTCGTGGCCGGCGTGATCGGCGGCGTGACCAACGTGCCGGGCACGCCGCTGGTGATGTACTTCAATGCGCTCGGGCTCGCCAAGCACGAGTTCGTGACGGCCGTCGCGTTCACGTTCATCGTCTACAAGGTGGTGCAGCTGGGCGCGGTGGTCTACTTCGGGCTGCTCACGTGGGAGCTGGTCGGCTGGTCGCTCGCCCTGACCCTCGTGGGCCTCGGCGGCTTCGCGGTGGGGCTGCGTGTGCAGGACCGGCTCGACGCGCGCGCCTTCAACCGCGCGGTGCTGGGCTTCCTCGCCCTGCTCGGCCTCTGGCTGACCGCCTGGAGCGTCCGCTGACGCGCGGGCGCCACGGCGGCGCCGCTCATGTCGCGGGGCGGGTGCCCCCGTACGCTTCGCTGGGCCCGATTACGCTGTCGGCGAAGATCAGCTTCGCGCGCCGCTCGGTGATGCTCGCCCAGTTGGCGAGCGCCCGCTCGCTCCACTCGGCGTCCGGCCGCGGCTCGTCGTCGAAGTTGCCGTAGGTATCGACGCCGCGGACGAGCATGGTGGACTGCCGCCGCGCGGGCGGGGTCGCCCACGTGGGGTGCATCTCCACTAGCAGCAGGAACCGCCGATCGGGACCGGCGTTGGTCCCCGAGCTATGGATGAGGGAGTTGTCGAAGAGCACCATCTCGCCCGGCTCGAGCACGAAGTCCACCGCCTTCGCCTCGTCAAAAGGGTCGGTGATGTACTGGCCCCGGGCGAGAATGCTCCGGGGGTCGGCGCTCTCCTCGTGCTTGAGGATCCCGCCCTTGTGCGAGCCGGGGATGCCGCGCAGGCAGCCCTGCGGCACCCCGCACGCGGACAGGGCGAGGCCGCCGAGGACGACGGGCAGCGCCGCCCCGTACGACGAGTCCTGATGCCAGCCCGCGAAGGTTTCGCGGTCGGCCTTCTTGACCCGCCAGGCCATGCTCCAGCATCGGATGTTGGGGCCGATCAGGTCCTCGAAGATGTCGAGGATGTGGGGATCCTCAGCGATCTCCAGCACCCACGGGCAGAGGAGGTGCGACTTCGTCTTCATCTTCTTGATGTCGGGGACGCGCGCCTCCAGTGCCTCGAACTTCTCGCGGTAGTGGCGCGCCCGCTCCGCGCTCATGGCGCGCACCGGCGAGAGGCACCCGTCGCGCTCGTACGCGGCGATCTGGGCGTCGGTCAGGACCTTGGGCATGGACCCCTCTCCCTGGCGTGCGCTACTCGGCCAGCCAGACGGTGTCGAGCTGATTGTTGAGGAAGTGCGCGGGGGTGATGGTCCAGCCGCGCACTTTCGCGCTGTGCGGGATGATGCGGTGCCACTGCAGCGTGTAGATGTAGTGCACCTCCTCGTCGAGGAGGCGCTTCTCGAAGGCGCGCAGGTAACGCTTGCGCTCGTCCGCGTCGACGGCCTGCGCCTGGCGCACGAAGAGCTCATCCAGCACGGGGTCCTTGTAGCGGCCGAAGTTATTGTCCGAGATGTTCGCGGACTGGAACTTGACGATGTCCACGTCGGGCTCCACGACGAAGCTGCACTGGAAGTCCATCGCCACGTCGTAGCCGCCCCGGGCGAGCATTGGATGATACGCCGAGGCCTCGATGACCTCCTGCTTGACCTGGAGCCCGATCTGCCGCCACTGGTCGAGGAGCCAGATGCCCACGGGCTCGTAGGGCTGCGGGATGCCGCGGTTCTTGAAGGTGAACGCGAAGCCGTCGGGCACGCCCGCCTCGCGCAGCAGCCGCCGCGCCTCCGCGCGGGCCGCCGTGATGTCCCGCCCGTAGCCGGCGAGCTTCTCCAGCTCGGTGGGCGGGGTGGCCCATTGCGTGCCCGGCACCTGGATGCCCGCCACTTCCTTGACGACCGCGATCTTGGAGAGGCTCTTCGAGGCGTCCCACCGGTCGAGCGCGAGGGTCAGAGCCTTGCGCACGCGCTTGTCGTCGAAGGGCTTGCGCTCGTGGTTCATCGCCACCAGGAGCACGCAGTCCCAGGGGCTTTCCTGCACGGTGATCCGGGAGCCGAGCGCGCCGACGAGGCCGTCCCGCTCGCCGGGGCTGAAGCCGCGGAACTGGATGTGCGCCCGCTCCGCGCGAATCGCCGCCACCTGGGCGGAGGACGCGCTGATGAAGAGAATGCGATAGCTGTCCAGATAGGGCTTGCCCTTGTCCCAGTAGTCGGCGTTCTTCTTTCCCACCCAGTGCGAGCCCTTCACGTGCTCCACGAACTTGAAGGGCCCCGTGCCCATCACGTTCTTCTCGTACCAGCGCGGGTCCTTCTCCAGGATGTCCGCCTTGTAGATCCAACTGTAGGGCGAGGCCAGGATGGTGAGGAAGGACGCCTGCGGCCACTTCAGGCGGAAGCGGATGGTGTAGGGATCCGGCGCTTCCACCGCTTCCACCGCGCGGTACGCGCCCTTGCGGTACGAGCGTACGCCCTCGGGCGGGAACACGATCTTGTCGTAGGAGGCCTTCGCGTCCCGCGACGTCATCTCGGCGCCGTCGTGGAACTTGACGCCCCGCCGGAGCTTGACGGTGTAGGTCAGCCCGTCCTTCGAGACCGTCCACGACTCGGCGACGTCGGGCACCACCTTCGTGCCGGTCTTGTCGAAGGGATCGATGCGGAGCAGGCCGTTGTAGTGGGGAGCGAGGGGGTGCACCACCCCGAAGGTGCCCTCGGCATGCCCGTCATAGGACGGGGGCTCGGAGGGGACCAGGGCCACCAGCTCCCCACCGCTGCGCGGCTTGTCCTGCGCGCGCGCGGGCGTGAGGCCAGCGGCCGCCGCCACCGTGAATGCGACGAGGAAACCGACGAGGATCTGGGCCCGAGAACGCATGCGACACCCCCTCAGTTGGGCTTCTCGAGGGATGCTGCGCCAGGCCGTGCACGGAGTCAAGATGATAGGCTGGCGCGGTGCTCTTCTTCGTCTCGCTGCTCGTCGACGGGGTGCTGGCCGGCGCGGTCTACGCGCTGATCGCGCTGGCCTTCGTGGTGGTCTACAAGGCAGCGCGCATGATCAACTTCGCGCTGGGGGAGTGGGTGATGTTCGGAGCGCGCCTGGCCGCGGCGGCCCACGGCTCCGCGCTCGGCGTGTCGGGCGCGCTCGCGATCGCCGCCGGCGCCATGGTGGCCTTCGCGTGGGTCTTCAATCGGCTGGTCTTGCACCGGCTCGTGGGCCAACCCCTGATCGGCGTGATCATGGTGACCCTGGGGCTGGGCGCGCTGATGCGCGGGGCGGCTCCGCTCCTGTTCGCGGGGTTGCCCCCCACGCTGCCGCTGCCCATTCCGGCCGAGCCGCTCGTCGTCTACGACCTGCGCATCCCAGTCGGGCGCGTGGTGGCCCTCGTGGCGGCGGCCGCGGCCATCGCGATGGTGAGCGCCTTCTTCCGCTGGACCCGCACCGGCGTGGCGCTGCGGGCGCTCGCGGACGATCAGCAGGTCGCGCTCGCGGTGGGCATCGACGTGCACCGGCACCTGGCGATCGCGTGGGGGATGGTGGGGCTGCTCGCGGTGGTGGGCGGCACCCTCTGGACCCTCGTGACCGGCGTGGGCTTCGGGCTGGCGCTCCTCGGGCTCAAGGTGTTCCCCGTGGTCGTCATCGGCGGGCTCGACAGCGTGGGGGGGAGCATCGTGGGCGCGGTGGCCATCGGCGTGCTGGAGAGCCTCACCGCGGGCTACGTGGATCCCGTGCTCGGCGCGGGCTTCAGCAGCGTCGCCCCGTACGTCCTGCTCCTCGGCGTGCTGTTCGTGCGACCCTATGGAATATTCGGCCGGCCGGACGTGCGGCGGGTCTAGGAGACAGAAGGGATGAAGCTCGGCACCGTGTTCCCGCATGCCGACATCGGCACCGACCCCGCCGCCGTCCGCGACTTCGCCCAGGCGGTCGAGGCGGCCGGCTTCGACTACCTGATCGCCTACGATCACGTGACCGGCGCCCATCCCGACCGTTTCGCCGGCGTCACCATTCCCCACTTTGCCGCGCCGCCCTACCTCCATGACAGCCCCTTCCACGAGATCTTCACCCTCTTCGCGTTCCTGGCCGGCGTCACGCGGCGGCTCGAGCTGGTGACGAGCGTGCTCGTGCTGCCGCAGCGGCAGACGGCGCTTGTCGCCAAGCAGGCCGCCGAGGTCGACATGCTGAGCGGGGGCCGCCTCCGCCTCGTCGTCGGCGTCGGCTGGAACTTCGCCGAGTACGCATCGCTCGGCGCGGAGTTCGGTAGCCGCGGCCGGCGGCTCGAGGAGCAGCTGCTCGTGATCCGCCGGCTGTGGACGGAGCCTCTGGTGTCCTTCGAGGGGCGCTTCCACCTACTCGACCGCGTCGCGATCGCGCCGCGCCCGACGCGGCCGCTGCCCATCTGGATCGGCGGGGGCGTGGGCGACGTGCTCTTGCGTCGCCTCGCGCGGCTGGCGGACGGCTGGATGCCGCTGCTCCCCGCCGGCGAGGATCCGGAAGCCGCCGTCGACCGCCTGCGCGCCGTGCTGAAGGACGAGGGGCGCGACCCCGGCGCCTTCGGCCTGGACGCGCGCATCCGGGCGACGGGCGGGCTCGCGGAGTGGGTGGCGGGCGCGCGCCGCTGGAAGGCTCTGGGCGCCACCCATCTCTGCCTCAATGCCGTGGTGAAGGGAACCGCGCCGCTGGCGCAGCTCGATACCGCGGTCCGCATGAAGCGGGCGATCGAGGACGCGCTCGGGTGCTGAGCCGGCGCGCGGCGCTCGCCGGCGCGGCCGCGACGGCGGCGCTCGCCGCGCTCGGGGACGGCCGGCGCGCCGCGGCGGGACCCCTTCTCGACGACGGCCTGCGCAATCCCTGCCTCGACGCTCGGCTGCCCGAGCATCTCGCGCGACACGAGATCATCCGCGCCGCGTGGGAGGGCATCGACCCCGCGCGGGTGTGGGACGTGCACGTGCACCTGGTGGGCGCCGGCGACTCGAAGCAGGGCCCATGGCTGGCACCCGAGGCCTGGAGCCTCTGGCACCCGGTGGCGTACATCCGGCGCTTGACGTTGATGAACGCCGGGTGCGTGAACCCGGAGGCGGTGGACCAGAGCTATGTCGATCGCCTGCTCGGGCTGGCCGAGGCGCTTCCCCCCGGCGCGCGCTGCCTGCTGCTCGCCTTCGACTATCACCACGACGCCGACGGCCGCCGGGTGCTCGAGCGATCGTCCTTCCACGTTCCCGACGAGTACGCCGCGGCGGTGGCGCGGCGCTTTCCCCATCGCTTCGAGTGGGCGGCCAGCATCCACCCCTACCGCCGCGACGCGGTGGACGCGCTGGCGTCGGCGCGCGCGCGGGGGGCGCGCGCGGTGAAGTGGCTGCCGAACTCCATGGGCATCGATCCCGCCTCCCGGCGCTGCGACGCGTTCTACGCGGAGCTCGCGCGGACCCGGCTGCCGCTCCTCACCCATGCCGGCCACGAGGGCACGGTGGACGCGTGGGACGGCGGTCAGGACCTCGGCAACCCGCTGCGGCTGCGCCGGCCGCTCGACCACGGCGTGCGCGTGCTCGTCGCCCATTGTGCCTCGTTCGGAAAGGGCGTGGATCTCGACGCAGGGCCCGACGGGCCCAAGGTCGGCAACTTCGCGCTCTTCAGCCGCTTGATGGAGGAGCCGCGCTACATGCCTCTCCTGCGCGGTGACATCTCCGGCCTGGTGCAGCGCAACCGGGCGTCCGTGGCCCTCGCCACGCTCCTGTCGCGTCAGGATTGGCACGGGCGGCTGCTCTTCGGCTCCGACTATCCCCTGACGGGCGTCATGCCGCTGATCAGCGCGCACGCGCTCGCCGACATGGGTCTGCTGGACCCGCGCGACGTGCCCACCATCGTCGAGATCCGGCGGCACAACCCGCTTCTCTTCGACTTCGTGCTGAAGCGACGCGTGGCGGCGGGCGGGCGGCGCTTCGCCGCCGGAGTCTTCGAGACGCGAGGCTACTTCGCCTGACACACACCCTCTCCCCCCGCGGGAGAGGGTGGAGACCGCTAAGGCTGGGGTGACGTGAGCGCGGGGGCCACCTCACCGAGGAAGCGCTTGAGCTGGCCGCGCTGATCCCACGAGGTGAGGCGCAGGGCGATGTGGCCGAGCCCAGCGTCGGCATACGCGCGCAGCTCCGCCACGCACTGGGCCGGGGGGCCCGCCACCGTCCAGCCCTCCACGAAGGCGGGGGTGAACTTGCTCGTGTAATAGGCGTCCAGAAAGGCCTTGCTCTCCTCGAGCGCGGCCTGCCGATCCTCGTTGATATTGATGTTGTGATAGAGGGCGCTCCCCAGGCGGGCGGGGTCGCGGCCCTCCTCGCGTGCCATGGCGGTGATGCGGCGCCATTGCTCGCGGAACTGGGCGGGATTGACCTTGTTGGTCATCCAGCCATCGGCGTGGCGGGCCACCCGCCGGAAGCTTCGCTCCACGACCGAGTCCTCCGCACTCGCGCCGCCCTTCCAGGTGAGCCCGGTGGGATTGCTGGCGATCCAGATCGGATGCGGCTGCTGGGTGGGCGGCGGCTCGACGGTCACACCGTCGAACTGATAGAAGCGCCCCTGATGCGAGATCTTCTTCTCGGCAAAGAGCTTGCGCAGGATGGTGATGCCTTCCTCGAGACGCCCCACCCGCTCGGCCGCGCGGACGCCCATCACCTTGTGCTCGAGGGCCTGCGCGGGACTCTGCTCGTCCGGACCGCCCAGGCACACGACCAGCCAGGCGCGGCCGCCCGAGAGCACATCCAGGCTTGCCCACTGCTGGGCGAAGAGGATCGGATGTCGGTGAACGAAAGTAGCCAGACAGCCTACGCCCAGCCGCACTCGCGACGTCACGGCGGCGAGAGCGGATAGGAGCGTCACCGCCTCGAGACGGGGCTTGGCGAGCAGGCTGTCGCCGACCCAGACCGTGTCGAAGGCACGCGAGGTCTCGGCCTCCACCGTCAGCTCGAGGAGGTCGCGGCTCTTGATGGCACCCAGCACGACCGCGCGATTGGGCAGCGTCAGTCCAAACGTGGTCCCGGGCATGGAGTCCTCCTCGAGAAACCCTAGGGGCGTGGCGAAGCGGAGTCAAGGCGGGCCGCGCGCGCGTCGCGGCGCGGCTCCACCACCGGGAACAGGAGGGCGAAGTCGTCGAGCAGGGTGAAGAGCTCGGCGAGCGCGGCGCGGTCGCCCTCGACGCGCACCGCGCCGCTGTGCATCGCATCGTCCAGCGTCACCTCGCGGAGCACGAGCCGATCGAGCGCGGAGCGGCCGAGGGTCACCGTCGCGTCCGCCCGCGGGTCGTGACGATCCGCGCGATACGTGAGCGCGCAGTTGGCGAGGGTGAGCGTGTAGCGTTGGCCCGTGTCCGGCAGCACCCAGTTGACGGTGAGGGCGCGCCCCTCGGCCCGCTCGCCGTCCAGACGCACGGCCAGATAGTCGAAGAAGAGGTCGAGGCTCATCGCCCGCACCACGTCGGGGCTCACCGCCGCGCGCGCCGCCGCCGCCGGCGTGCCCCCGCGCAGCTCGAGCGCGCCGAGGAGATAGGCGTTGCGCCACGTCGCCGACTCCGCCTGATAGCCGAGCTGCTCGAGGGCATCCGCGCCGAGCGCGCGCGCGTCCGCGTCGGCGGGATCGGCGAAGACGAGGTGGCTCATGGCCTCCGCCACGAAGCGGTACTCGCCCCGCGCGAAGTCCTCGCGCGCTCGGCGGCGCGCCGCCTCCGCCCCGCCCATGTACTCCACGTACTTCCGGCCGCGCTCGACGGGCGGCAGCGGGTTCAGGCTCGCGGGGTTGGCGTCGTACCAGCCGAGGTAGCGCTGATAGACGGCCTTGGCGTTGTGGCTCAGCGTGCCGTAGTAGCCGCGCACGTGCCACGTCGAGGCGAGGCCCGCGGGGAGGACGAGGCGCTCGGCAATCTCCGGCGCCTTCCAGCCGTGATTCATGAGCCGCACCGTCTGGTCGTGGAGGAACTTGTAGAGGTCGCGCTGCTTGGCGAGGAAGTCGCGCACCCGCTCGCGGCCCCACACAGGCCAGTGATGCTGCGCGAAGACGACGTCGGCCTCGCTCCCCCAGCGGTCGAGCGCGGCGTCGATGTACTTCGCCCAGCCGTTGGCGTCGCGCACCTGCGCCCCTCGTATTGGATAGGTGTTGTGGAGATTGTGGGTGGTGTTCTCGGCCAGGTTCAGCGCGCGATAGGCCGGGTAGTACATGTGCATCTCCGCGGGCGCTTCCGTCTCCGGCGCGAGCTGGAACACGATCTCGACACCGTCCACGCGGTGGGTTTCCCACGGCTCGCGGATCACCAGGGTGGGCGGGATGAGGGTGACGGTGCCGCGCGAGGTCACCTTGCCGAGCCCCGCGTCCACCTGGCCGCGCGGGCCCTTGGGGAGCGTGGCCCCGAACTGGAACTGGGCCCGGCGGACCATGGGCGTCCCGGCCAGCACGGTCTCGGCGACCACCTCCTCCATGAATCCGTCCGGCGCGATCACGGGCACGCGGCCCGCCGCGACCTCCGTCCCGTCCAACACGCCCCGGACGCCGCCGTAGTGATCGGTGTGGCTATGGGTGTAGATCACCGCGGTCACCGGGCGCCGCCCGCGATGCTGGGAGTAGAGCTCGAGCCCCGCGCGCGCGGTCTCCGTGGAGATCAAGGGGTCGATGACGATGACGCCGCGCTCGCCTTCGATCAGCGTCATGTTGGCGGTGTCGAAGCCGCGGATCTGAAAGATGCCGTCCACGACCTGAAAGAGGCCGTGCTCGAGGTTGAGCCGGGCCTGCCGCCAGAGGCTCGGGTTCACGGTGGGCGGCGCCTCCTCGGCGGCGAGGAAGGCATACTCGCGCAGGCTCCACACCACGCGCCCCTGCGCGTTCTTGATCTCCACCTCGGGCAAGGTGCCGAGGAAGCCGCGGCGGGCGTCGTCGAAGTCCTGGCGGTCGGCGAAGGGCAGCGCGTCGAGGACGGCGTGGTTGCGCGCGCGGGTGAGGGGCGTGGCGTCCCGGGGCTGCGCCGGCGGGCGCCAGGGCGTCCGCCGTCACCGGACGCCCCGTCGCCCCGCGCGCACGGGCTACCCGAGCTGCTTCGCCACGAACTCGATGATGCGCGCGACGGCTCGCGCGGCGGCGGGCGAGTCCGGCTTGCGGTTGACGAAGCCCTCCGCCTCGCCCTCATAGAGCTCGAGCTCCACCTGGCCGCCGGCCTTGCGATAGGCCGCCACGAAGCGCTCGAGGTCGGGGCGCGGGTGCGCGACATCGCTCGTGCCCTGCACATAGAGGGTGGGTGGCGTCTCCACCTTCTCGCCGCGCTCCAGCGCGAGGACGGGATTGCCCTCGGCCATCGCCGTCTCGCCGGGCCAGTAGAGGTCGTGGAGCGGCAGCACGCGGTCGACCACCTCGGGATAGGGAGGTCCGCCCGCCTTGAGCTTCTTGGCGTAGTGGTAGCGGGCGAGCGGATCGATGACCGGCCAGCAGAGCACCACGCAGCGGAGCCGCGCGTCCAGCGGGGGCGTGCCCGCGGGGAGCGGCAGCGCCGCGTAGCGGGGATCGTTGGGGCGCATGGCCAGGAGCATGGCCTGATGCCCGCCGCTCGAGATCCCGATGGCGCCCACGCGATCGGCGCGGCCGTTGAGGGCGCGCGCCTGCGACTTGAGCCACCGGATGCCGTAGTGGATGTCGGCGAGCGAGGCGGGATAGCCCGTGTCCGGCGGCATGCGGAAGTCGAGGGCGGCCACGATGACGCCGCTGCGCGCCAGGGGCTCGTTCATGGCCACGTCGTTGGTTCGGTTGCCGTTGCACCAGGCGCCGCCGTGCAGATCCACCATCATCGGGAAGGGGCCGTCGCCCTTCGGCCGGAACAGGCGCGCCAGCAGGAGCTTGTCGCCGTGCCGGAGGTACTCGACATCCTCGATCGTGATATCGGTCATGGAAGACTCCTCTCCTGGGGCTGGTCTCGCGCCAGTAGACTGCGCCCCCCCGCCGCGCTGGTCAAGGGCCGGGTCAACCGGCGAGGGGGCAGCTTCGTCAGTATGGGTAAGGAACTACCCCCGAATCACCCTGAGGAGGGTTACCACATGACGAACGCACGCACTCTGGCCGCACTGGCACTCAGCGTGGGCCTGGCCACCCCCGCGATGGCCGCCGAAATCCCCGCGGCCCCCGGCACCACCGTCGGCACCTCGCGGACGACCATGACGGCGGACGCGGGCGGCCGTGGACACGGCCGGCACGGCGAATACCGGCACGCATCCGGCCGGCATCACCGGCACATGGGGGCGCGCCGGCCCACCTATGCCGGCATCGCGCTCCGGCATCGGGCCGAGCTCGGCCTGAACCCCCAGCAGGTGCAAACGCTCGAGAAGCTCACCATGGACGGCGCGCGCTCCGTCATCCAGCGCCGCGCGGACCTTCAGGTGGCCGCGCTCGACCTCATGAGCCTGCGGCGCGCCGATCCCGTCGATCTCGCCAAGGTGGAAGCCAAGGTCAGAGAGATCGAGAAGATGCGCGCCGACGGGCAGATCGCGCGGATCCGGGCCGACGAGCAGGGCAAGGCCCAGCTCACCGCCGATCAGCGCGAGAAGCTCAAGACCATCGCGGCCGCGCGCGGGCAGCAGTGGCGGGAGCGGCGTCAGCCGCGCTCGGACGCCGACGGTCCCATGCGGCCTGCCGCCGACGAGCGCGCCTAGCTCATCCCAGCCCACCCTCTCCCCCCATTCCACCCTCTCCCCCTCGGGGGAGAGGGAAGGGCGAGGGGGACGGGAGGGGGCATTTCCTGCGGCTCGCCCTTCGGTTACGATGGCTGCGCCTTGCCGGCCGATGGGGGTCCGGCGCGGCGCGCGCCTCTTCTATGCCGAAAGGAGCCGAGCGTGATTTACGAGATCCGGACGTATCGCATTACTCCAGGGAGCCTCGCCGAGGTCGAGAAACGCTTCGGAGAGGGCTACGAGCACCGGAAGAAGTATTCGGAGCTGACCGCGTTCCTGCACACCGAGATCGGGCCGCTGAACGAGATCATCCACATCTGGGGCTACCGCGACCTCGCCGAGCGCGCGCGCGTCCGGGGCGAAGCGGCGAAGGACGGGAACTGGCCGCCCAAGATCGCGGAGTTCATCGAGACGATGCGGTCGGAGATCGTCACGCCGTTCGCCTTCGTGCCCGAGGTGCAACCCGGCACGATAGGCCCGTTCTTCGAGATCCGCTACTATACGCTCAAGGCGGGCATGCTGCCGGCGACGGCCCAGGCATGGGAAGGCGCCATCGGCGAGCGGATGAAGCTCTCGCCCGTGGTGCTGGCGGGCGGCGTCGAGCTCGGTACGGCGAATGGCTTCGTCCACATCTGGGCGTACAAGAGCCTCGATCAGCGCATGCAGATCCGCGACGAGGCCCGCAAGAAGGGGGTCTGGCCCCCGCAGGGCGGCGGCGGGCGTCTGCTGACTCAGGAGACGAAGATCGCGATGCCGTCCGCGTTCTCTCCCCTCAAGTAGTCGCCTCGCTGATCGGCGACGCCGCGCGCGCGGCGTCGCCGACCTCCGCGGTCTGGCAGAATCTGCGCGGCTTCCGCTCTGAACATTTTGCACACGAGTCGGTGATACTTACAGAAGACACTCGCCACCAGTTGGTCTGTAGCCTAAGTTACCGAAATGTCACGCATTGGTGATCTGGTACGGTTCCTGCCATATACACCCCCATGACAGGCCCGCTGTAAAGCGCGCATCGGCGCGGCGCGGGCCGTCCAACTGGGGGAAACATGATCACCACGTTTTCGAAGGGTCTGACGGTCGCGGCCGGCGCCCTCGCGCTCACCTTGTCGGTCGCCGTCACGGCTCATGCCTTCACCTTTTCGCAGAACGCCGCGTTCGTCAGCGGCACCCAAACCCACACCGTCGGCGCCTCCGCGGCCGACGGCATCCGGTTCTTCGGTTCGGCCCTGTCGGTGACCGATGGCTCCGCGGGCCTGCCCGCGGGCCGCAACACCTACGGCACGATCGCCTGGGGCAATGGCCTCGACGCCGGCCTGGACGCGAACCTCGCCAACGCGCCGTCGTTCACGGGGATTGGGGGCGGCCCCAACGCGGGCCGGAGCGGGCTCCGGGTGGTCGGGCACAGCGGCACGATCAATGTCGGAGACACGGTGGCCCTGACCGACATCTTCCACCGCAATCGGCCCGTCACCAGCGCGACGCTGAGCCACGTCGACATCTTCTCGCTCCTGACCATCTTCGACGGCGCCGACCTCGTGCACGCGAGCGCGAGCAACGCGTCGGTGAGCTTCCACGAGACCCTGAACAGCGGCACCTGCAACCCCGCGACGCAGATCTCGTCGACGCCGTGCGACGATTTCGCCACTTTTCCGCTGGAGAGCTTCGCCAGCGTGGGCTTCAGCGCCGGCGGCGAGCACTACGTGCTGACGTTTTCCACGCTTTGCCTGGGCGCGACGAACACGGCCCGTTGCGACGTCCCCGACCCGAACGACCCCACCCACGGCCGGATCATCACGGCGGAGGACAACGTCAATCGGCTCCAGATCCTGATGACGCTCGAGCTGGCCCAGGTGCCGGCGCCGCCCGCCCTGCTGCTCATGGGGCTCGGCGTCGCCGCCCTCGCGGCGGCGCGGCGCCGGAGCTAGCCGCCGGCCGACCTGATTCGCAGGGTGATCAACGAGGCCCATCCGCGGCATCGACGCGGATGGGCCTTTTTCGTCAGGCGGTCAGGCCCCAGGTCCTGACGCGGTCGGGGACGACGCGAAACATCACGCGGTTGGCGGGCATCGCGCGCCCGCCCCAGTAGCCGGCAAGGTCGGGGGCGTATCGCGCGAGAATGCGGCCCGCGAGGGCGCGGCGCTCCGGCCCGTCGGCGAGGAACTCCGCGCGGCCTTGCACCGCCACCCCGCGGGCGTCCCCGCGCGCGCCCGCCTCCGCCACCACCGCCACCCGCGGATCGCGGCGGAGGTTCCGCACCTTGGCCAGCCCATCCACGCTGATCATCACCAGCGTGTCGCCGTCGGGCAGATGCCACATCGCCGTGGCGAGGGGCGAGCCGTCGGCCTGCACGGTGGCCAGCGTCACCACCTCGCGCGTGGCGAGAAAGGCCTGGATGGCCGCGTCGGACAGCCGCGGCCCCCTCACGTGGGCAGCCCGAAGAGCGAGGTCATTCGCTCGGCGCCCAGCATGGCGCCCATCTCCGCGTCGGATGGACGGCGCGCGTAGCGGCCCGCGGCCTCCAGCACGGTGGGCAGCAGCGAGAGATCACCGGCGGTGTTGAGGAAGGCGCCGGGCACCCCCATCGCCCAGTGCAGCGCGCGCTCGATGTCCGCGGGCCGCTCCAGCGGCTGATACCACGTCGTGTGCGTGCGGTCGGTGGTGGCCCAGGGACCCCGCGCGATGGTCTTGATGAGTTGCACCGCCACATTGCGCTCGCGGCAGATCACCAGCACCTCCTCCACCGCGGCGCGATACCGCTCGTTCTGGAGCATGAAGTAGTTGTGCGGCATGAGGATCGCGTCGAAGTCGAAGCGGGCGAGGCTCCGGCGATGCATGGCGGGGATGGTCCAGCCGTGCCCGGTCACCCCGATGAAGCGGACCAGCCCCTGCGCGCGCGCCTCCACGAGGGCCTCGAGCGCCCCGCCCGGGCCCATCGCCTGATCCCAGTCATCGGGATGGGCGAGCGAGTGCAGCTGGATGAGGTCCACGCGATCCACGCGCAGGCGCTCGAGGGAACGATGGAGATCCTCGCGCGCGCCCGCGGCGGAGCGGCTCCCCGTCTTGGTGGCGAGGAAGAAATCCTTCCGGTGGCGCGCCATCCAGGGGCCGATGCGGAGCTCGGAGTCGCCGTAGCGCGCGGCGGTGTCGATGTGGTTGACACCGTGGCGGAGCAGCAGCTCCAGCGCGCGATCGGCCTCCGCCTGGCTCGCCTGGGCGAGCGCGGCGGCGCCGAAGAGCGTGACCGTGCTCGCGTGCCCCGTCCGTCCGAACGGCCGCCGCTCGATCATGGCGAGTCCTCCCGCTCCGAAGCATACCCCACGTGCGCGGGCCTGCCGCCCGCGATATGATTCGCCGCATGCGCCGCGTGATTGCGCTGGCTCTCGCCCTGCTCGCCGCGCTGGCGGCGGGGGCGTCGGCGCAGACCACCGTCCGCGTGCGCGGCGCCATCGTCGATCTCACCGGGCAGATCCTGACGGTGAAGGCCCGCGACGGGTCCACCGTTCCCGTCCGGCTCGCCGACAACTACGCGCTGATGGAAGTCACCCGGGCCAAGCTGACCGACGTCAAGCTGGGCGACTACGTGGGCGCGGCGGCGGTGCGCCAGGCCGACGGCACCTTCCGAGCGCAGGAGGTGCTGATCTTTCCCTTCTTCGCGCGGGGCGCCCGCGAGGGTCACTTCCCCTGGGATCTCACGCCCGACAGCACCATGACGAATGCGACCGTGGCCGGCATCACCGTGCACGGGACGGGGCGCACGCTGACCCTCAAGCACAAGGGAGGCGAGGTCGTGGTGGTCGTGCCGGCCGCCGCGCCGGTGGTGACCTTCGGCATCGGCCACATCGATCAGCTCCAGCCGGGCGCGCACATCTTCATCGAGGCGACGCGCCTGCCCGACGGGACCATCACCACCACCAGCGTCCTCGTGGGCCGGGGCGGCCTCGTCCCCCCGATGTGACGCGGCGCCGCTCCCTCAGCGGGATGCGGCGCCGATCAGCTCCCGCACCATGGTCGTGAAGGCATCCACCTCGAAGGGCTTGGCGAGGAAGTCGGCCTCCTCGCCCTCGATGGCTTCGCGCGCGCTCCCCTCGTCCACGAATCCGGACACGTAGAGGACGCGCACGCCCGGCCGCAGCTTGGTGAAGCGCTGCGCGAGCTGCCGGCCGCTCATGCCGGGCATCATCATGTCGGTGATCAGGAGATCGATCTTGCCCGTTTGCTGGCCGGCCTGGTCCAGCGCGGCCTGGCCGTTCTCGGCCTCGATGACGCGAAAGCCCGCCGGCCGCAGGATGTTGCCGGCCACGAAGAGGAAGCTCGCCTCGTCGTCGACGAGGAGCACGGTGCCGCGGGCGTCACCGGGCGCGGGATCGGGCTCACGCTTGCCCATCGGGGGCGCGGGGGTCGGCGGCGGCGCGGCGGCGACAGGCTCCACCACCGGCGCCGGCGGCGGGCTCGGGCGGGGCGGGGGAGCGGGCACCGACGCGGGCCGGGGCGCCGGGGCCGCGGGCTTCGGGGGTGGCGGCGGGGCCGCGGGGGCCGGCGCGGCGGCGGACGGGGCGACCGGGGACTCCGGCGCGCGCGCCTGCGCCTGGCGGCGCGCCGTCTCCAGCTCCTTTCGGAGCCGCTCGCTCTCCGCCCGCCCCTCGCGGATCGCGGCCTCCTGCTGCTTCTGACCGGCCGCCGCCGCGGTGGCGGCCGCCCGTGCGCCTTCCTCGGCCTCGCGCTGCTGCGCCAGCGCGCGCGTGAGCTCGCCCCGCAGCCGATCCGCCTCGGCCTGCACGCCGGCGAGGCGATTGTCGCGCGCGGCTCCGGCCGACTTGAGCCGCGCCGCCTCGGCCGCCGCGCCGCTCCGGGCCCACAGGATCAACGCGATGCCCACCACGCCAAGCGCGGCCGCCACGCCCAGAACGATCGGCTCGTGGTGGCCCTCGTAGGCGAGGAAGCCGATCATGAGCGCGCTGATGACGACCATGACGAGTGCGGGCACGCGCGGCGCGGCCTCCCCAGATGGACGGCGTGGTGATGACAGCGAGCCGACGTTAGCGCCGTCGCCACGGAAGGTCAAGAATTCGCGGTGCCCCCGCCGCGGGGGAATCCGGTAAAATCCCCCCGGTCATGCGCGCGCCCTGGCTGCTCCTCCCGCTGCTCCTCCCGGTTCTCGTCCCCGCCGTCATCGGGTTCGTGTCGAGCTTCTGGAACCGGGTGTCGCCGCTCGACGCGCTGCTGCGCCGCGCGATGCCCGGCCCCGCGCTCCGCTTCGGCGTCGACACCTTCGCCTTTCGCAACGACAGCCGCATCCACCACCGCGGCAAGCCCGACCTCTACGCCAACTGGTGCTTCGTGATGGGACGCGCGGTGGTGCAGTTCCAGCGGTTCGCGCGCTTCGACCCCGCCGCGCCGCGTCTGGCCCCCGAGGAGTACACCGCGCTCGTCCGCCGCGTCACCGCCCGTGCCCCGTGGCGCGAGCCGCTGCCGGCGGCCGCGCGCGTCGTCGTCCCCGGCTTCTCCTGCCTGCACGAGCTGACGCGCGCGGAGGAAGCGGCGGTGAAGGCGGGGCTGCCCGGCCGGCTCTGGGGCATCGTGCGCTTCTCGAACTGGCGGCTGCTGTATCCGCACCCCCGCGCGCAGCAGATCCGCGTGGCCGCCGAGATCGTGGCCGAGCTCCAGGCCGGCCGGTCGGCGCAGCTGTTCATCACGGACTTTCCCCGCATCCGGCTCAACCACTCGGTGCTCGCCTACGCCTACGCCGCGCCGGACGGCGACACCGTGGATTTCACCGTGTTCGACCCGAACGATCCCGCCCAGCCGGGCCGGGTGCGCTTCGATCGCCGGATCGGGCGCTTCCGGCCCGCGCCCCTCTGCGGCGTGGACGTGCCGCACTTCCGTGCCTTCCGGCAGTATTGCTCCCCCCTGATCTGACGCTTCCGCTCACGGGAAAGGACTTCGACATGGGCGTGCTCGACGGCAAGGTGGCAGTGGTCACGGGCGCGGGCCGCCTCCGTGGGATCGGCCGCGCCACCGCGGTCGCCCTCGCCGGGCTCGGCGCGGACGTGGTGGTGACCGGCACCGGGCGCGATCCCGCTACGTTTCCCGACGACGAGAAGCAAGCGGGCTGGCGCGACATCGAGAGCACCGCCGAGCAGATCCGCGGCGCCGGCCGGCGCGCCCTCACCTTCGTGGGCGACGTGAGCCGCGGGGAGACGGTGGTGGGCCTCGCTGCCGCCGCCCTCGGCGCGTTCGGGCGCATCGACATCCTCGTGAACAACGCCGCCTACCCCCGCAGCGACGATCGCGTGCCCCTGCCGGAGCTGGACGAGGCGGTGTGGCGGAAGGTGCTCGACATCAAGCTCACCGGGGCGTTCCTCGCCTGCAAGCACATCGTGCCCGTCATGATCCGCCAGCGCTGGGGCCGCATCGTGAACATCTCCTCGATCGCGGGCAAGCGGGGCAGCCCCAACACCGCCGCCTACAACGCCGCCAACTTCGGCATTCAAGGCTTCACCCAGTCCGTCGCGCAGGAAGTCGCGAAGCACGGCATCACCGTGAACGCGGTGTGCCCGGGCACCATCGCCACCGCGCGCATGGACGTCCTCGGCCGGGGCGCGGGCTGGCAGAAGCACCTCGAGCGCATCCCGGTGGGCCGCGCCGCCACCGACGAGGAAGTGGCCGGGCTCATCGCGTTCCTGTGCTCGCCCGCCGCCGCCTTCATCACCGGGCAGTCCATCAACATCGACGGAGGCGTCGTCATGTGGTGAGAGGGGCGCCGCGGCATCTTGTCGCTGGTCAATAGAATGTCGTAGGTACTGCAACGTAGAAATATCATCCTCGGTGCTCGGTGTAGCCGGCCTTGATCGTCAGGCGGCGGTCGTAGGGGCGCCGCCACGGATGGCGCCGTGGGGCCGCGGCCGGCAGCGCGGCGGCGAGGTGGGCGAGGGCAGTGTCGAGGCGGGGCGGCGCGGGCGGGCGGCGCGCGCGGCGTTGAACACTGGGCCGGCTGCGCGGGACGAGGGTGAAGTCCGGGCCAGGCGACGGCCGACGCGCGAGGATTTGGGCATCCGCGAGCACGACGAGCCGTCCATCGAGGAGCTCCCGGACCTCGATGCGCCGGCCGGCATACGAGCGGCCGTGCACGCCCCGGGGAATCTGGACCAGCCGCGGCCCGAGGCGGAGGGTGTTGTCCCGCGCGACCGTGCGGGCATAGCGGCAGCTGAGCACCAGGGCCAGGTCGCGCGGCGGGCGCCGCCAGACGGCCTGAGGCTGGGCCGGGGGCCGCGCAAACCGACGATTGAAGTCGGCCAGGAACTCGGGAAGAAACGCATTGGCCGCCGCGCGGGTGGTGACGCCACGCAGGCGCAACTCGCTGACGAGGCGGTCCTGCAGCGTGCCCCAGAGGCGCTCGACGCGGCCTTTGCCCTGGGGGGAGCGGGCCTGCACGTAGCCGATCCCGAGCTCCTGCAGCACCCGAGGTGCGTCGGGGTCTGGGCGCCCGCCAGGTCTTCCGCCATCGTCCAGTGCCGATCGGTCCGCACCAGGATATTGACGCCGTCGCCGTAGAGGGCCACCGGCAGGCCGTGCGTGGTGAAGACTTGCTCCAGCAGCGTGGCGTAGCCGTGCAGGTCTTCGGTCGGCCGGAAGTGCAAGGCGACGACTTCCGACGTCGCATCGTCGATGGCGCCGAGCCAGGTCATCCGGGGCCCGCGCTCCTCGAGCCAGTCGAACGGACTGCCATCGAGCTGGAGCAACTGCCCGGCGGCCGCTTCGCGCGGCCGGCGCGCCCGATGCTGCGCCGGCCGGCGGCGATGGACCGCGGGCAGGCCCAGGGCCCGCCGCAGCCGCCGCACCGACTCCCGGGAGACGGCCAGGCCATGGTGCTCCCGCAATTTCTCGGTGACGTGCGTGTCATTGAAGCCCGCATAGCGATCCCGCAGCAGCGCCTGGACCTGCCCACAGACGGTCGCCGGCAAGCGCCGATGCGACGCCCGCCCCCGGCCGGCGTGCCGCAGCGCCAGGGCCCCGCCCTCCCGAAAGCGCTGCTTGAGACGCTGAAACTGCCGGGGCGTCACGTGCAGGGCCGCCGCCCCCTCCCCATTGGTAATCCGACCCGCAATGGCCGCGGCCACCAGGCCCGCCCGGGGTAACTCCTTTCGGCTCATCGTGAAAGTCTCCATAGGAGGACGACACTTTCACGAAGCAGTTATCCCACGACATTTTTATGTAGCAGTAGCAGGGGCGCCGCGGCATCTGGACAGGCCGCGGCGGCGGACTTAGAGTAGTCGGGCCACTCGAGATTTTTCGATCCAGACAAGGAGCCGTCATGCCAGCCAAGTTCAAGGTCGTCGTCCAGAAACCGTCCGGCGGGGTCACCTACGACCTCGCCGATCCCACCTACGCGATCGAGCGGGAAGCCCTCGACGCCATCGGCGCCGAGATCGTGGAAGTGCCCGCCAAGACGGAGGAGGAGTTCATCGCCGCCGCCCGGGACGCCGACGCCCTCATCGCCCGCAACCGGCGCATCTCCGCCACCATCATCAAGGGCCTGCAGAAGTGTAAGGTAATCGGGCTCGGGAGCGTGGGGGCGGACACCGTCGACGTGGACGCCGCCACCGAGGCCGGCATCGTGGTCACGAATGTCCCCGACGTGTTCATCGATGAGGTGGCCGACCACACCCTCGCCATGTTCCTCGCCGCGCATCGCCGCCTCCGGCTCATGCACGAGCTGACGACCCAGGGGAAGTGGTCCGAGGGGCGCCCCTATTTCAAGGAGATCCCGCGCCTCTACGGCCAGACCTTCGCCCTCATCTCGTTTGGCAACGTGGCGAAGGCGGTGGCGCGGCGCTGCCACGCCTTCGGCCTGCGCGTGATCGCGTACGATCCCTACCTCGCCGAGCTCGAGATGACGGCGGTGGGGGTGGAGCCCGTCACCAGCCTCATCGAGCTGTGCGAGCGCGGAGACTTCCTGTCCATGCACGCTCCCCTCAACGCGGAGACGCACCACCTGATGAGCGCGCCGCAGTTCCGGGCGATGAAGCGGACGGCCTTGTTCATCAATAACGGCCGCGGGCCCACCGTGGACGAGGCCGCCCTCATCGAGGCCCTCCGCCACGGGCAGATCGCCGGCGCCGCCCTCGACGTGTTCGAGGTGGAGCCGGTGGATCCGTCCAACCCGCTCCTCGCCATGGACAACGTGATCGTCACCCCGCACATCGCCTCGGCCACCGCGCGGATGGCGCCGGAGACTCGGCGGCGCCTCGGGCGCGAGATCGCCACCGTGCTGCAGGGCAAGTGGCCGCGGTCGGCGGTGAACCCCGGCGTGCTCGCACGCACCGGCCTCATCCGCTGGCAGCCGTACCCCATGGGCCGCGGGCCCAACCGCTGAGGCGGCGATGCGCCACGCCCGCCTCGGCCGCACCGGGCTGTCGGTCTCGCGCCTCTGCCTGGGCACCATGACGTTCGGCCTACAGTGCGACGAGGCGGCCTCGGTCGCCATCCTCGATCGCGCCGCCGCCGGCGGCATCACCTTCCTCGACACCTCCGACGTCTATCCGCTCGGCGGCGGGCTCGACACCGTCGGGCGCACCGAGGAGATCCTCGGCCGCTGGCTCACCGGCCGGCGGCACGAGTTCGTAGTGGCCACGAAGTGCTTCGGCGCCATGAGCGCCCGGCCGTTCGACCGCGGGCTCTCGCGCAAGCACATCCTCGACGCCATCGAGGGCTCGCTCCGCCGCCTGCGCACGGACTATGTGGACCTCTACCAGTGCCATCATCCCGACGACGAGACGCCCATCGACGAGACGCTCCGTGCCCTCGACGACGTGGTGCGGGCGGGCAAGGCACGCTACATCGGCACGTCGAACTTCCCCGCCTACAAGATCGCGCGGGCGATGGGGCGGAGCGAGGCGCTGGGGGTCGCCCGCTTCGATTCCGCCCAGCCCCGCTACAATCTCCTCTTCCGCCAGATCGAGCGTGATGTCCTGCCGCTCTGCCTGGAGGAGGGCGTCGGCGTGATTCCCTACAACCCGCTCGCGGGCGGGTTCCTCTCCGGCAAGCATCGCCGGCAGGCCGGGCCCACGCCCGGCACGCGGTTCACCCTGGGCAACGCCGCGCGCCGCTATCAGGACCGGTACTGGCACGAGCGCGAGTTCGACACCGTGGAGACCCTGCGCCCCCTCGCCGCCGAGGCGGGTCTGTCCTTGACGCGGATGGCGGTGGCGTGGGTGCTCGCGCATCCCGCCGTCACCGCCCCTATCGTCGGGGCGAGCCGGCCCGAGCAGCTCGACGACGTGCTGCCCGCCGCCGAAAAGGGCCTCGACGCCGAGCTCAAGGCGCGGCTGGACACCCTGACCGCCGAGTACCGTCTCGGCGACGACGCCCGCTAGTGCCGGCCCAACTGGCGTCGCCACGCTTGGAGAGCTCACGATGACCCGCGTGGCCATCCTCGACGACTATCAGGACGTGGCGCTGCGCATGGCGGACTGGAAGAGCCTCCCCGCCGACACCGAGGTGGTGGCGTTCCGCGATCATCTGCACGAGCCGGACGCGGTCGCGAAGCGACTGGCTGACTTCGAGGTGGTGGTGGCGATGCGGGAGCGCACGGCCTTCTCCCGCGCCCTGCTCGAGCGGCTCCCCAAGCTCCGGCTGCTCGTCACCACCGGCATGCGCAACGCGTCGATCGATGTGGGAGCGGCGATCGAGCGGGGCATCACGGTGTGCGGGACGTCGGGCCTCCCGTATCCCACCGCCGAGCTCACCTGGGGGCTCATCCTCGACCTGTTCCGGCGCATCACCATCGAGGATCAGGCGACGCGTCGCGGCCGCTGGCAGACCACGCTGGGGCTGGGCCTCAACGGGAAGACCTTGGGGGTGATCGGCGTGGGCGGGCTCGGCTCCCGCGTGGCCCGGTACGGGCGCGCCTTCGAGATGGACGTGCTGGCGTGGAGCCAGAACCTCACCGCCGAGCGCGCGGCCGAGGCGGGGGCGACCCGGGTGGAGAAGGACGAGCTCCTCGCGCGCGCCGACGTGGTCAGCATCCACCTCGTGCTGAGCGATCGCACGCGCGGCCTCATCGGCGCGCGTGAGCTCGCCCTCATGAAGCGCACCGCCTACCTCGTCAACACCTCGCGCGGTCCCATCGTGGACGAGGGCGCGCTGATCCGCGCGCTCCAGGACGGCACCATCGCCGGCGCCGGCCTCGACGTGTTCGAGCCGGAGCCGCTGGCCTCCGACCATCCCTTCCTGCGCTTGCCGAACACGGTGATCACCCCGCACCTAGGCTACGTGACGGAGGAGACCTACCGCATCTTCTTCGCCCATGCCCTCGAGGACGTCGGGGCCTTCCTGCGCGGCGCGCCGGTGCGCGTGCTCCGACCCTGAGCCGCTGGGGCTTCACCGCGGGCGAGCTGCGCGCCCTTCGTGCTCTCGGCAGCCCCGCGGGCATACAGCGGGCGCTCGACGCGATGCCCTATCACCTGGCCACCACCGCGTGGTCGCCCCGCCGGGTGCTCGACGCCGGCACCGCTCACTGCCTCGAAGGCGCCATCTTCGCGGCGGCTGCCCTCCGCGTGCTCGGCTTTCCGCCTCTGCTGCTCGACCTCGAGGCGGTGCAGGACTCCGACCACGTGGTCGCGGTGTTCCGCGTGCGCGGGCACTGGGGGGCTATCGCCAAGTCCAATTTCTCGGGGCTCCGCTTCCGTGAGCCCATCTACCGCACGCCCCGCGAGCTGGCGCTGAGCTACTTCGAGGACTACATGAACCTGCGCGGCGAACGGACGCTGCGCGCCTTCTCGCGCCCCGTCGACCTCGCCCGCTTCGATCGGACGCGTCCCGGCTGGATGACGAGCGCCGACGATCTCTGGTGGATCGCCGAGCACCTCGTCGACGTGCCCCACAGGCCGCTGATCAATCGCGCCATGGTCCACGGGCTCTCCACCGTCGGGCGCCGCTCCCTCAAGGCCGGTCTCGTCGGCTACCGCCGCCACTGATGAGGAGTCACGGCTCCATGGGCGGGCGACTGAAGCGGGCCCGCAGTCGGTTGATCGTGTGCAGGACGGCGGGGCGGGCGACGAGGCCGCGCAGGACGGCGCGCTTGCCGGGGAAGTCGAGCAGGATGAGCCCGATGAGAATCGTCAGGATGCCCTGGCCGGGAATGCCCGGGAGGGAGAGGAGCACGCCCAGCGCCACCAGGACCAGGCCGAGCAGATTCTTGCCGACCTTCCAGAGGATGCGGAGCACGGGCGAGGCGGGCCACGCCACCTCCGGGGCGTCGTCGCGGAAGTAGCCCGGGGGCAGCGACAGCAGCACCGCGGTCACCGCGGCGAGGCTCACGAGCGACGACAGGGTGAAAAGGCCGAGGCCCCAGAGCACGCGCTCGGTGACGGTGGTGCCCTGAAACAGGCGATCGAGCATGGCGGGGCGCGCGACCGTCTCAGCGGCGGGCGGCCACCTCCACGCGCGCGTCGTTGTAACAGGCGCCGCGCGCGAGGTCCGCGTGATGGGCGGGCGCGAGCGCGGACACCGTCTGGCCGTTGTCGCTCGTGCGGAGCCAGGCGCCCTTGGGGGAGCACACCACGCCGGGTCGCACTGCATCGGTGACGCGGAGCGGTAGGCGCACCTCGCCGAGGTCGTTCCACACGCGCACGACCGCCCCGTCCGCGAGCCCCCGCGCGCGGGCGTCGTCGGGATGCATCTCCAGCGCGGGAGTGGCGTCGCTCCCGCGAAGGCCGCCGAAGGTCGAGGTGATGCGCTGATCGGACGCGGGGGTGAGGAGCGCCAGCGGGTAGGGGCTCTCCAGTGGCTCATAGGCCGGCAGCGGCGCGCCGTAGCGGTCCGCGAGGTAGGCGGAGGCGAGCTCGACCTTCCCCGACGGCGTGCGCGGGCGAACATTGTGGAACAGCGTGGCCGGCGTGCCCGCGACGTCCATGGCGAGGGGCGCGGCGAGAGGCACGCGGCCTCCCGTCAGGCCGCGCATCCGCGGGTCGGCGGCGTCCACCGCGTCGTCCATCAGCTCGGCGTCGCTGGCGCGGAAGATGGGGTCCGTGAAGCCGAAGCGCGCGGCGAGACGCCGGAAGATCTCGGTGTTGGGGAGCGACTCGCCCTGGGGGGCAATCACGGGCTCCGCGCGCTGCAGCCAGTGCTGGCCGTAGGCCGGATAGAGATCCGCGTACTCGAAGTGGCTCGACGCGGGCAGCACGATGTCGGCATAGGCGAGGCTGTCCGTCATCACCACGTCGGCCGCCACCGTGAAGAGATCCTCGCGGCCGAGCCCGCGCCGCATGCGGTTCTGGTCCGGGTGGACGATGAGCGGGTTGTGGTTGTAGATGAACAGGGCCTTGATCGGCGGCGCCAGGTCGGGATCGAGGAGATGGCGCCCCACGTCGACGATGTTCAGGGTGCGGGTGCCGGTCGGGACCAGGTCCGGCCGCTGCAGCCGCGCGGGCGTCTTGGGGAAGGCCTGACTGGCGCCGTTGACGAGGCCACCGCCCGGCACGCCCCACTTGCCGGCGAGGGCGGGCAGCGCGAACACGGCGCGACATCCGCTGCCGCCGTTCCGATTGCGCTCGAGCCCGTTGCCCACGCTGATCGCGGCGGGCGAGAGCGTGTGATACCAGTCGGCGAGCCGGCGGATCGCGTCCTCCGGCACGTCGCAGACACGCGCGGCCACGGCGGGCGGGTACCGCCGCGCCTGGGCCATGAAGGCCTCGAAGCCCTCGACATGCGCGTCGATGAAGGCGCGATCGAGGCCGCCGCGCCGCTCGAGCTCGGCGGCGAGCGCCCATGCGAGCACGACGTCGGTGCCCGGCCGGAGGGCGAGGTGCAGATCGGCCTGCTCGGCGAGCTTCACGCGCTTGGGATCCACCACCACGAGCCGAGCACCCCGGCGCCGCGCCTCGTTGATGAGCGGCGTGAGGTGGAGATTGCACCAGGTGACGTTGTTGCCCCAGACGACGATGAGCCGCGCGTCCGTCACCGCCTCGGGCCGGATGCCGGGCACCGGTCCGTACGTGCCCATCCAGGCTTCCGCGCGGATCCCGCCGCAGAGCGGCTTCCGGTCCAGGAGGGACGCGCCCAGCCGGTGAAAGAATCGCAGATCCATCGACCCGCCCGCGAGGAGCCCATGGGGGCCCGCGTAGTTCAGCGGCAGGATGGCCTGGGGCCCGTGCGCGGCGATGACGGCCGTGAAGCGGTCGTGGATGGCGTCGAGGGCTTCGTCCCACCCGATTCGCGCGAAACGGCCCTCGCCCTTGGGGCCGACGCGGCGCAGCGGGGTGTGGAGCCGTCCGGGCCCGTGCACCCACTCCGGATAGGCGGCAGGAACCTTGGCGCAGAGCACCCCCGCCGTGTAGGGGTTTGCCCGCGAGCCCCGTACCTTGACCACGCGGTCGCGCTCCACCGTCACCGTCAAGCTGCACGTATCCGGGCAATCGAGGGGACAGACGCTTGCCATCTCCATGGCCATCGCGGGCCTCCTATTCGCGAGTTCCAGAGTACACTAGAGAGAGCCATCGGTCGGGGAGGTGTGCTGTGTCGGACGCGCTGGTCACCATCATCGTCGTGCCGCGGGAGCGCTTCGGCGTCACGCGCCGCGCCCTCGACGGCCTGTACGCCAGTACCCCAGAGCCGTTCGACCTCGTCTACGTGGACGGCGGCTCGCCCGCCTCCATCCGCCGGTACCTGGCCGCGGAGTCGCGCGCGCGCGGCTTCACCCTCGTACGGACCGATCGCTACCTCACGCCGAACGAGGCGCGAAACCTCGGCCTGCGGCACGCGCGGACCCGCTATGTCGTGTTCATTGACAACGATGCCCTGCCCGCGCCGGGCTGGCTGGACAAGCTCGTCGAGTGCGCGGAGACGACGGGCGCCTGGATCGTGGGCCCGCTGTACTTCATCGGCGAGCCGGAGCGGCAGGAGATTCACATGGCGGCGGGGGACGCCCGCATCGAGGAGCGGCCCACCGGCCGACGGTTCGTGGAGCGCCATCGCTTCGCGGGCAAGCGGCCCGCGGAGGTGCAGGCGCACCTCGTGCAGCAGCCGTGCGAGCAGGTGGAGTTCCACTGCATGCTCGTGCGCGCGGCGGTCTTCGAGCGCCTCGGCCCCCTCGACGAGGAGCTGCGCAGCGTCACCGAGCACACCGACCTCTGCATGCTCGTCCGGCGGGCAGGCGGCGAAGTGTACTTCGAGCCCGACGCCGTCGTGACCTACGTCACGAGCGGGCGCTTCAGCGCGGCCGATTACGCGTTCTTCTTCCGGCGCTGGAGCATCGCCTGGAACGAGGCGTCGCTCGCGCGATTCCGCGAGAAGTGGGATCTGCCCGCCGGGGAGGCGGGCACCGACGCCATCGCGCGGTGGTCGGAGAGCCATCGCCATATTCCTCTCCGCTCCACGCTCCGTACGCTCGAGCGGGTCTTCGGCTGGCGCTGGGGCGGCTGGCTCGCGCGAGACGTCCTCCTTGGCCTCGAGCGGCGGATCAATCGCTGGTGGGTGCCGCCGCCGCGGCGCGGGCCCCGGGAGGCGGCGTCCGCCCGTCCGGAGCGCGCGGGCCGCTGACTCCGATGTCGTTCGCCTGCGCCCAGACCAACCTCCAGCTCTACCGCCAGCTCGCCGCGGAGGATTACGCCGCCGCGGAGGTCCGGACGCTGGCGGGGGCATACGAGCTCGGCCTGCGCTTGTTCCCCGGCATGTATCGGGGCTCCGGGAAGCCATTTCTCGCCCACCTCGTCGGCACGGCCAGCGTGCTCGCCTCGCTGGGCGCGCGGACGCCCGTGGTCGCGACCGGGCTCCTCCATGCCGTCTATACGCACGGCGAGTTCGGCAATGGCCGGCGCGGCATGTCCGGCCCCAAGCGGGCCGCGGTCCGCGAGGCGGTGGGCGAGGAGGTCGAGGACCTGATCGCGCGCTACACGAGGCTGACGTGGCGGCGGCACACCATTCCCCAAATCCTTGCGCGGGTCGAGACGATGACGCCGGTGGAGCGGGACGTGCTGCTCGTCCGGCTCGCCAACGAGCTGGAGGACCACCTGGACCTGGGCATCCTCTACGCCGCGGACGTGGAGCGCCGCCGCGAGTTCATGCGCGCGGATCTGCCGGCGGCGGTCGAGATGGCCGAGCGGCTCGGCTTTCCGGAGCTCGCCAAGGGCCTCGCCGAGACCTTCGCGGAGGTCGCCGGCGCTGAGATCACCCCCGGCCTCCAGCGCGGCCAGGGGGAGACGTTCCAGATCCCGCTCGCGTCCCACCGCCCGCGTCTCCGAGTGACGCTGAGCCGCTTGATCTCCCGCGGCCGGGCTTGACGATGGCCCGCGCCCCGGCCGATGATGCGTGACGACGGAGGGGCAATGGACGGCGTTCACGACCTCGGCGGGATGCACGGCTTCGGCCCGGTGGACCGGGAGGCCAACGAGCCCTCCTTTCACGAGGCATGGGAAGCGGCGATGTACGCGATCAACCGCGCGAGCCTCGGCGTGGGCCTCTATAACCTCGACGAGTTCCGCCACGGCATCGAGCGGATGGATCCCGCCCACTACCTCCGTTCCGGCTACTACGAGCACTGGCTGGACGGCGTCGCCCGCGTCCTCGTGGAGAAGGGCGTGATCGGGCGCGAGGAGCTCAAAGCACGGACGGAATTCTTCGCGGCGCGGCCCGACGCCCCCGCCGCCGCCGCGGTGCGGGCGATGCCGGCGACGCCGGCCCCCGGTCTTGCCTGGCTGGCGCCCCCCTCCGAGCGGCCCGCCACCCAGCCCCCCCGCTTCGCCGTCGGCGACCCCGTGGTGACGCGCAACATCCATCCGACGGGCCACACGCGGCTCCCGCGCTATGCCCGCGGCAAGCGGGGCGTCATCCACCGCCGGCACGGCGCGCATGTGTTCCCCGATAGCAATGCCCACGGGCAGGGGGAGCAGCCCCAGGCGCTCTACAGCGTGCGGTTCGCCGCGCGCGAGCTGTGGGGCCCATCCGCCGAGCCCAACCAGCACGTCTACATCGACCTCTGGGAGCCTTACCTCGAGCCGGGAGCGTCCCGTGGGTAAGAATCATCCGACCGTCGACAAGTACGTCGTCTCGCGCGTGCGCGCACTCGAATCCCTCCTCCTCGAGAAGGGCGTGCTGCCGCCCGACGCGGTGGACCGGGTGATCCGGCGCTACGCGACGGACACCGGGCCGATGGTCGGCGTGCGCGCGGTCGCGCGGGCCTGGGTGAACCCCGCCTACAAGGAGCGCCTGCTCGCCGACTCGCGCGGCGCCCTCGCGGAGCTCGGCCTCGACTTCGACATGCTGCGCGTGGTCGAGAACACGCCCGCCGTGCACAACGTGGTCGTCTGCACGCTCTGCTCGTGCTACCCGTGGGCGGTGCTGGGCCTGCCGCCGACGTGGTACAAGATGCCCGCCTACCGCTCGCGCACGGTGGTGGAGCCGCGCAAGGTGCTCGCCGAGTTCGGTCTGGAGATCCCCGAGTCGCGGGAGATCCGCGTGTGGGACTCGAGCGCCGAGCTGCGCTACATGGTCCTGCCCCAGCGGCCGGCGGGCTCCGAGCAGATGACCGAGGCGGAGCTGGCACCGCTCATCACGCGCGATGCCCTCATCGGCGTGGCTGACGTCCACCTGACCCCGCGGGGCTGAGCGCGCGGCGGATGTACGAGCGCCGGCGTAACCTTGTCATCCGCCCCGACGGCCGCCTCGTCAACGTGGCGCGTCCGCGCGGCCATCTCTTCGTGTGCGCGAGCGGATGCTGTTGCGGCCGCACCGAGGACGGCTTCGCCGCGGTGCCCGCGGACCTTTTCCACGGGGAGTGGGAGCGCCGGCGTCTGCGCAACGTCGTACACCTCACCATCGGCGGGTGCCTCGGGCCCTGCGCGCTCGCCAACGTGGTGCTGCTCCTCTTCGACGGACAGGCTCAGTGGTTTCACTCCGTGAACGCGGACGGTATCGTTCTCGCCCTCTACGCGCATATCGAGCGGATGCTCGACGCCGACGCGGTGCTGCCGCCGCCGGCCGCGCTGGCGCCCTACCACTTCTCCGGGGTCCGCCTGGCAGCCTCGCCCGGATGGACAGCCGGTGGACGATTACCGGCCGCGTCGGGGTGCCGGGCTGTCAACCGCCGGCGCCCCGTGCGCCCTCGCGCCGGACGAGCCCGAGGACGCGGATCCCCTCATCGAGCGGGTCATCGCCGACATGACCGGCACGGCGGCGATGCCCCGGAAGAACGGCGAGCTGGTCTTCGCCGAGCCCTGGCAGGGGCGCGCCTTCGGTATGGCGGTGGCGCTGTCCGAGCAGGGGGCGTTCACGTGGGAGGAGTTCCGGCAGACACTGATCGCGCAGATCGCGGCAGCCGAGCGGGCGCCGGGTCCGTTCGAATATTACGAGGTATGGCTCACCACCTTCGAGCGGATTCTCGCCGCGAAGGGCCTCGTGTCCTCCGGTGAGCTCGACGAGTCCACCTTCCAGTTCGAGTTCGGCGAGCGCGACGAGGTCTTCTGAGGGCCCCGCGCGCGCGGGGCCCGAGCAACAAAGCTGAGGGCGGCCGCGCGCGGGGCAGCGTTTCCCCTCGCCCGCTCTTCGGCCGGGAGATCACGCGCTTGCGTGCGGCGCGTCGGCGTGGCACCTCCCTTGCTCTCCTCAAGGGGCATGCGGCACTCACACGCAGTGATCAAGGAGGCGGCCATGGCCAAGAAGTTCGATTTCGCCAAGCTCTGCTGGACGGTGATGGCGCTGGGCGCGGTGGTGTTCTGGACCCACTCGGCCTACCTCGCGTTCGCTCGCTGAGCCTTCCCGGGCCTCGCCCGTAACCCGGCGCCGCCCGATTCCATAGAGGCGCCGCCCACTCGTCAACGAGTGGCGGCGCCTCGACGTTTTACGGCGTCGTCAACGGCCGGGGAACATTGGCAAGTTGTAGGATTCGTTGACGCGCCCCGATGGCCTCCCTCTTGCTCCGCTGAATGCCCATGCGTCTGGCGTCGAAGATCTTCCTGGTGTCGGCCTGCGCGATCTTCCTGCTCGGGGGGGTGGCCGCCTGGAGCATCGTGGCGGTGAGCCGGCTTGCCGAGGTCAACCGGGATATCGCAATGCGGGCGGTGCCCGCCATCGAGACGGCGAGCGGCCTGCCCGAGTCCTTCCGGCGCCTCGTGCGGCTCGAGGCCAAGTATCTCGTCCTGCGCGACCGCGCGTATGCCGACCTCTGGAACGAGCGCGCCACGCGCGCGGCGAGCGACCTGGACCGGCTGGGAACCCGCCTCGTCACGCCCGACGAGATCACCTGGCATCGCAGGGCCGTCGCCGCCTTTGCCGCCTACCGTGCCCACGTGGAGCAGGAGCGGGCGCACATGGGGCGCGGCGAGACGGAGCGAGCCCAGCAGATCTCCGAGCGGGCCGCCCGTGAAGCCGCCGAGCAGGCGGAGGCGAGCGTCATCAAGCTGACCGCGGCGTCCAACGCCGCACTCGGCCGCGCCCAGACCGACGCCGCCAGACTCGCCGCGCGGACGTGGACGGCGGTGGTCGCGGCGTTTCTGGGCGGGCTGGTGGTCGCTCTTGCCGCCACCGGCCTCGTCACCTACCGGATGACGCGCGACCTGCGGCGGCTGTCCCGGGCCACCCGCGATCTCGCCGATGGCGCGTTCAGCGAGGCCCTTCCCGAGGATCGGAACGACGAGATCGGCGATCTGGGCCGCGCGTTCAATCGCATGGCCGCGCGTCTGAAAGAGGTGGACGCGCTCAAGGAGGACTTCTTCTCGCACATCTCGCACGATCTGGGGAACCCGCTCACCGGCATGCGGGGGGCCGCGCAGCTCCTCATCCAGGGCAAGGCGGGCGGCCCACTCCCGCCGCGCCAGGCGCAGCTCGTCCGGATCATCGACGAGAGCGTCGACCGGACGCTGGGGCTCGTGAACCAGATCCTCGAGTTCACGCGGCTCCGAGCGCGCCTGATGCCGCTCGAGCGGCGCCCGGTGGACGTCGCCAAGATCGTCGCGCGGGGGCTGGACGAGCTCCTGCCGCAGGCCGAGGAGGCGGGCGTTGCCCTCGGCAGCACGACGAGCGGCGCCGACTTCACCGTGCACGGCGACGAGCCGGGGCTTATGCGGGTGATCACGAACCTCGTGGGCAACGCCATCAAGTTCACGCCGCGCGGCGGCTCGGTGGGGGTACAGGTGCGCGACTGGGGCGCGGAGATCGAGCTGCGCGTGACCGATACCGGCGAGGGGATCGCCGCCGAGGCGCTCCCGCGGATCTTCGATCCCTACCGTCAGGCCCACGCCGGTCGGAACGGGTCGGGGCTGGGGCTCGCGGTGGTCAAGGGCTTTGTCGAGGCCCACGGCGGCCGCGTGGAGGTGGAATCCGAGGTCGGCAAGGGCAGCGTCTTCGTCGTCACGCTTCCCCGGGGACGGAGCACGGCATGAGGGCAGCGCGGATCGCGCTCGCGCTCGGCCTTGTGGCCGGCGTCGGGAGTGGGTGCGCGGGCGTGTCCTGGCGCTGGCTCGCGTTGCCCTGGACGACCCGTGGTCCTGAGACGGCGCCGGCCGGCACGCCAGCGGGCGAGCGCCCCCTGGCCGAGCGCCCCGCGGACGCCGCCGCCGTCGTGGAGCGCGGTTTCGAGCTGGCCCGCGGCGGCAGGCCGCTGGCCGCGCGCGAGCTCTACGAGCGAGTGATCCGCGACCACCCCGACGACCCCGCGCGGGCGGGGGCCCTCTTCGGTCTCGGGCTCCTCTACGCCGACCCCGCCGGCGCTCTCCGCGACTACCGGGGATCGTACGCGACATTCGGCCGCCTGATCGCCGAGCACCCGCGCAGCCGGTGGGAAGCGGACGCGCGCCTCTGGCGGGCCACGCTCCACGAGCTCTTCCTGCGCGAGGAGGAAGCCGCTCGCCTCCGCAGTCAGCTCCAGCGCCTGAAGCGGATCGAGGTCGAGCTCGACCGCCGCTGACCGGGCCGCGCTCCCTCAGCGCAGCGCGTGGGCGAACGCGAGGTAGCGGAAGCTCACCTCTTCCGCGTAGCGATCGGCCGGCCGGTTCTCGGTGGCCTTGTCGGGGTTGCGGTTGTAGGCGCGGAGGGCGGTCGCGTTGAAGCCGTACCGGTTGATCTGCCAGCGGAGATAGGCGATACCCACCCGCACGTTGAACTTCGGGTCGGCCAGCGAGCCCAGCGAGACGTACGTCCCGTTCTTGGCCAGCTGGGGCGGCGTGTACTCGAGACCGAGCCGCTTCACGACCAGCTCGGCGGTGGGCGGCATGAGCTGCATGAGGCCGATCTCCCCCGACTTGCCGATGGCGCCGGGGTTGAAGCCGCTCTCCTTGTCGGCGATCGCCAGCACGATACGGAAATCGATGTTGGCGGCCTGGCTGACCTCGAGCAGGGTATGCGGAAAGCCTGCGAATTCCCGAATGGTGGCCTGGGGATTCCGCTCGACGATGAGCGTGATGATCTTCTGCTCCATCTCCACACGCCCCTGGTCGACACGCTCCTGCGCGAGCCGCCCTTGGGTCAGGCCGCCCATGTAGAAGAGCGGGATCGCGGCCATCAACAACACGATTGCCAGCACCTGAAGCCATGCTCCGCGGCTCTCGACGAATCGACGGGCCAACACGATTGGCTGCATGGTCTCGACTCCTCCACCGGGTTGGATGGTGTCCATGGTGTGCGATGCTACCGTACGGTCGCTTTCCTGTAGGGGCAAGTGGTATGCCATGGAGACGGCCGCCGCGGAGGGCAAGCGGAACAGTGACATGACACCGCGCAAAGGTTACGCGCTCGGCAAGTATCAGGATCTCCGACACCCCTGATTCCAAAGCGCCGCCAAGCGATTGACTCAAGGAAATCGTGCGATTGACACGCACTGGCGGTGGCGCCGCCTGCTCCGCCGCTGACCGGACAGCCGCCGCCGACGTCGGAAGCCCCGCGCTACAATCAAAGAGTGATCGTCGACGGCGTGACCCCGCGTCTTCTCGCTCGCGTCCTGCTCGCGGCCCTGCTCGTCCACGCCGCGCCCGTCGCCGCGCAGTCCCGCGCGCCGGTGCCGGGCGCGGTCCCCCCGGGGCCGCGCATCCGCGATGCGGAGCGGGACCGGCTCGAGCGCCTGGGCAACGAGGTCGCGCGGGCCACGCGCGAGTACCGGGCTACCCTCGAGCGCATGCGGGACATGTACCAGAAGGACGTGGAGAACCTTGCCGAGCTGGTTGACGTGCGGCGCGACCTCCACCGGCGCGAGATCATCTCCCGCCGCGAGGTCGAGATCGGGGAAGAGCTGCTCGCCGAGGCGCAGGCGAAGGTCAAGGAAGCCGAGCGCTGGCTTCAGGACGCCGACAAGATGATCGCCGAGGCGACCGTCCACAGCGAGCTGGCGCGGATGACGCTGGCCGCCGGCGGCTACCTGGCCACCGGGGTCTTCATCCGCTTCAACGGCACCCTGGCGTTCTCGCCCGCCGATCTTCCCCGCGTGGAGCGATTCTTCGGTGGCCGGTTCGGCCGCGCGCTCCCCGTGAGCGCGCTCGGTCAGAGCCCGGCGCACGATCGCATCGGCTTCGACCATCGCAACGCGGTGGACGTGGCGCTGCATCCGGACAGCGCGGAGGGGCGGGCGCTCATGGGCTACCTCCAGGGCCAGAACATCCCCTTCGTGGCCGTCCGGGGCGCCGTGCCCGGCTCGTCCACCGGCGCGCACATTCACATCGGCCAGCCGTCGCGGAGATTCACGGCCCGGCCCTGAGGAGATTCTTGTATAGTTGCGGCGACTGACGGAGGACCCGTGGACGCCGCTGACAGTGCTCGTCCGATCCGCCCGACCATCCTCGTCGTCGACGACGACCCCGGCCTGCGTGAGTCCTTCCGCTTGATCCTCGAGGACGAGTTCGAGGTCCTCGACGTGCCGGACGGGACCCAGGCCCTCGACATCGTCCGCTCGTGCCAGGTCGACCTCGTGCTCCTCGACATCCGCCTGCCCGGCATCGACGGCCTCGAGGTGCTCGAGCGCATCAAGGGGCTCGACGAGCAGCTCGACGTGATCCTCGTCACCGCGGTGAAGACGGTGCGCACGGCGGTATCGGCCATGAAGCTCGGGGCGCTGGACTACCTGACCAAGCCGTTCGACGAGGACGAGGTGCTCGCCCTCATCCGCCGCGCCCTCGACCAGCGCGCGCTCGAGCGCGAGGTGGTGTTCCTCCGATCGGAGCTGGCGCGCCGCGACGATTCCTACGAGATGGTCGGGCAATCGGCAGAGATGCGGAAGCTCGCCGTTCTGGTGGGCCAGGTGGCCCGTACCACCGCCACCGTCCTCATCACGGGGGAGAGCGGCACCGGCAAGGAGCTCCTCGCCCGCGCCATCCACCGCCAGGGCCCGCGTCGCGAGCGGCCCTTCGTGGCCGTCAATCCCGCCGCCATCACCGACAGCCTCATGGAGTCGGAGCTGTTCGGCCACGAGCGGGGGGCGTTCACCGGCGCCTATCAGCGCAAGCTGGGCCGGTTCGAGCTCGCGCAGGGCGGCACCCTGTTTCTCGACGAGATCGGCTCGCTCAAGCCCGAGCTGCAGGCCAAGCTGCTCCGCGTGCTGCAGGAGCGGGAGATCGAGCGCGTGGGGGGCACCCACACCGTCAAGCTGGACGTGCGCATCATCGCCGCCACCAACGCCGACCTGCGGCAAGCGGTGGCCTCGCAGGCGTTCCGCGAGGACCTCTACTATCGCCTGAACGTGGTGCAGATCAGCACGCCCACGCTTCGCGATCGGCGCGAGGACATCGGCGTGCTTGCCGACCACTTCGTCCGCCGGTACCGGCAGCAGTTCGGCAAGCCGGTGACGGGCCTCACGCCGGAGGCGCTCGCCGCCCTCGCCGAGTACTCGTGGCCCGGCAACGTGCGAGAGCTCCAGAACGTGATCGAGCGCTGCGTCGCCCTCGCCGACGGGCCGCTGATCCGCCTCTCCGACCTCCCTCTCGAGTTCATGATCCCGGACGCGCGCCTCAGCGCCAACGCCACCGCAGCCCTCGACCTCGAGGAGGCCCACGACGACTTCGAGCGCCAGATCGCCCGGCGTGTCCTCAACCGCGTGGACTGGAATCAGAGCGAGGCGGCCCGGCTGCTCGGCATGCACCGCAACACGCTCAAGGTGAAGATGGCGCGATGGGGGCTCAAGCGGGGCGACACCGGCCGCTAGACCTGCCCTGCGGGCCTCGCCTGCACTGCGGGCGGGGCAGTGAATGTAACATCTGGACTAACTGGATGTTTTAGGCCGCTGGGTCCGCCACGGCAGGTCCGGTGCCCCGCCGGTCGGGCACCCCGACGCGCGCCGGCCGGCCTCGCCATCCCTGGCGCGTCGCAAAATCAGCCACTTCGCGCTCCGCGGATGGCGCGTGGCATGGCGTTCGAATTGCTCTACTTTTCCCGTCGGGCGGGCCCTCATGGGGAGGTGTGATCCCGCCCGACGGTCGTCCCCACGAACGGGAGGAATACTCATGACGAAGTTCCTGGCACTGCTGGCGGCGGTCGCGTCCTTCTTGCTGGTCGCCCCGGTGATCGAGTCCGGCACCTCCGAGTCGACCCAGATCTTCCAGGCCATCGGCACCGCGGATGGCAGCGGCGGCGGAGACTAGATCACGATCCCCAGAGGGGTGGCGATTTCGAGCCGAGCGGGCGACCCGTTCGAGACGAAGGGGGGCTTCGGCCCCCCTTTGCTCTTCGCTGCGCTGCTCGTCGTCGCCGCCCTCGCGCCCGTCGCGTCCGTCTCGTCGCAGGAGAGCGCGCCCGCGCCCGTCGCGGGCGGCGTGTACCGGCGGCCGCTCCCCAACGATCCGGCGACGCTCGACCCGTTGCGAATCAGCGACACCTACGGCCGCTCGGTCGCCGAGCAGATCTTCGATGGGCTCGTGCAGTTCGACCAAACGCTCACCGTCACGCCGGCGCTGGCCCGCTTCTGGAAGGCCTCACGCGACGGCCTCGTGTGGACGTTCTACCTCCGCCCAGGGGTGCGCTTTCACCACGGGCGCGAGCTCACTTCCGAGGATGTGGTCTATTCGCTGACGCGCCTGCTCGATCCGCGGGTGCCGTTCGGCTCCGCCGAGCTATTCACCGCCATCCGCGGCGCGCGCGAGTATCGCGAGGGGCGAGCGGGGGAGATCAGCGGCCTGCGGGCGCTTGACCGCCACACGGTGGAGATCACCCTCACCGAGGCCTTTACCCCGTTCGTCTCCCTGCTCGCGATGGGACAGACGAAGATCGTGCCCAAGGATCTCGTCGAGCAGCGGGGGGCCGCCTTCGGCCTGCAGCCGGTGGGCAGCGGCCCCTTCACGTTCGGGCGCTGGGACCGCGGGAAGGAGATCGTCCTCGCCGCCAACCCCGACTACTTCGGTGGGGCGCCGCGTCTTGGGCGCGTTGTGTTCCGGATCTTTCCCGGCGAGTCGAGCGATCTCATGTGCCAGGAGTTCGACCAGGGCCGCCTCGAGGAGAGCCCGGTGCCGCCGCTGTGCCGGGGCAAGGTGACCGATCCCCGGTATCAGTTCGTCCGCCGCGCGACCTTCACCGTGCGCTTCTACGGCCTCAACACGCGCTTCCGGCCGCTGCACGACGCGCGGGTGCGCCAGGCCATCGCGCAGGCGATCGATCGCGAGGGGATCCTGCATCAGATCTTCGCCGACCGGTTCCAGCCCGCCCTCGGCATCTTCCCGCCCGGCATGCCGGGTTACAACCGGCAGGTCCGGCCCACCCCATACGCGCCCGCGCGGTCCCGGGAGCTGCTCCGCCTCGCGGGGTACGGGGAGGGGCGGGGACTGCCCACCATCCCGATCTGGTCGAGCGTCCGCAGCCCCCGGATCGAGCGCGAGCTCGACACCGTCAAGAACCAGCTCGGCGCCGTCGGGATCCGGTCCGAGATCAAGTACGACATGGACTGGCCGTCCTTTTCCAAGCAGCTCGCGGAGGGGCGCCTGCCCATGTTCCTGTACGCCTGGCACGCCGACGCGCCCGATCCCGACAGCTTCCTGTTCCCGCTCTTCCACTCGCGGAGCGTCCGCAACGTCACCGGCTACGCCAACCCCGTGGTGGATCAGCTCCTCGTCCAGGCCCGGCGCGAGAGCGACGCCACCCGCCGCATCGAGCTCTACCGGCGCATCGAGCCCATCCTGCTCGAGGACGCGCCCGTCGTGCCCGTCTGGCACTACGACTTCGAGCGGCTGTTCCAGAGCTACGTCCGCAGCGTCGAGGTGAACGGCCTGGGCGATCCCTACATCCCGCTCCGGAAGATCTGGCTGGAGGAGCGGCGGTGACGACGCGGGAGGCGCTCGCCCGGGCGGGTCGCCAGTTCGACTCGCTCCAATCGCGGCTCCTGGCCGTGACCGTGCTCATCTTCCTGGTGGTGATGGCGGGCGTCATCATCGTGGTCGAGGCGCGTCAGCGCGCGGCCATCATCGGCGAGGTGCTGCGCCGGGGCGAGGTCATCACCCGCGACCTCGCCGCGGTCTCCTCGGGCCCGCTGCTTCTCTACAACTTCACCGCGCTCGAGCAGAACGTCGATCGCGTTCGGGGCAACGCGGATGTGGTGTACGCGATCGTGCTCGATGCGGAGGGTCGCGTGGCTGCCCACAGCCGGCGGGCGGAGCTGGTCGGGCGGGTGCTCACGGCGCCCGTGGACGAGCGGGCCGCCCAGGCCGAGACCCTCCTCGTGCAGGAGACCAGTCGGGGCAATCGCGCCGAGGGCATCTACGACTTCGCGGTGCCCGTCCTCGTGGGCGCCGAGCGCTGGGGGACGGTGCGGGTGGGACTGTCCAAGCGCCGGATGGAGGCGCAGATCAGCCGGACCCGGATCGAGCTCGCCGGCCTGACCGTGATCGCGCTCCTCGTGGTCGGCATCGCCGCCGCGCTGGGGGCGCGCGCCATCGCGCGGCCCGTGCGGGAGCTCGCCGCGGGGGCGGCGGCGATTGCCCGCGGGGATCTCGACCACCGCATCGCCTCCGCCGGGTTCGGCGAGATCGCCCAGCTCGCGGTGGTGTTCAATCACATGACGGCGCAGCTCCACCAGCAGCGCCGGGACCTCGAGGCGACCCACGAGTCCCTCCGGGACCGCTTCAAGGAGGTGGCCGAACTCAAGAGCTACACGGACAGCATCCTCGCCTCCGTCACGAGCGGGATCGTGACGCTCGATCTCGACGGGCGCGTGGCGACGTTCAACCCCGCCGCCGAGCTCCTCACCGGCCTCTACTCCGGCGACATCGGCGGCCGCTACTGCACGGAGGTGTTCGCACACACGCCGGAGGTGGCCGAGCTCCTGATGGAGACCATGGCCGGCCGCGCGGGGATAGGGGCGGCGACGGGCACGGTGTCGCTGAGCCTGCGCCGCCGCAACGGCACCTCCGTCCCCGTCGAGATGAGCGCGGCGCCCCTGCGCGGGCTCGAGGGGAAGGATCTCGGCGTGGTGGGCGTCTTCCGCGACGTGAGCCAGGTGCGCGAGCTGGAGGGGCAGCTGCGCCGCTCCGACCGGCTCGCCGCCCTCGGCACCCTCGCCGCCGGGCTCGCCCACGAGATCAAGAACCCGCTGGCCTCCCTGCGCACGTTCACCGGCATCATGCCGCGCAAGTTCGAGGACGCGCGCTTCCGGGAGACGTTCATCCGGGTGGTACCGCGCGAGCTGGAGCGGATCAACGGGATCGTCGAGCAGCTCCTCGAGCTGGCGCGGCCGAGCCGACTGCGTCCGGCGCCCTTGTCGATTCCGGGCGTGCTGGACCGGGTGCTGGAGCTCTACGCCAACGAGCTCGACGGCAAGGCGATCACGGTGACGCGCGAGTATGCGCGGGAGGTTCCCGCGATCAACGCCGACGGCGAGCGGCTGTACGAGGCGTTCGTCAACCTCGTCAGCAACGCGCTCGCCGCGATGAAGACGGGCGGCCGCCTCACCGTGCGGACCCGATGGCACCGACCCGCCGAGCCGGTGTCTCGCGGCGCGGGCGGGCGCCGCGTGCGTGTCGAGATCGAGGACACGGGCAGCGGAATCTCACCCTCGGAGGCCGAGAAAGTGTTCGATCCCTTCTTCACGACCAAGGCGGAGGGCACCGGGCTGGGCCTGGCCCTCACCCACAAGATCATCGAGGACCACGGCGGGAGCATCGGGTTCCGCAGCGCGCCGGGCGTGGGGACCACGTTCACGGTGCTGCTGCCCCTGGCGGTGGAGCGGCCGGGAGGCGAGCGCGATGCCTAGGCCCGTCATCGAGGATCCGCAGGTCGAACGCCGCATCGCGCGCTCCGAGGTCATCAGCAAGGTGGCGGGCGGCGTCGTCCACAACTTCAACAACATCCTCTCGGTGCTCCTCGGACGGGTCGAGCTCATGCTCGGGCAGGTCGACCAGGGCGCCATCGATCCCGGCCAGCTGCGCAAGGCGCTCCTGTCGATCCAGAAGGGCGCCCTCGACGCCGCCGAGCTGCTGAAGCGGCTCCGCGACATCGCGCGGCCGCCCCAGGACGTGCCCATCGCGGTGTTCGACCTCAACGTCGCCGTTGCCGACGTCGCCGAGTTCATGCAGCCGCATCTCCTCACCGTGGCCCAGGGCACCGGCGTCGCCGTGCGGCTGCTCACGCGGTCGGCCGCCGCCCCCGTGCTGGTCTCGGGGCAGTCCAGCGCTCTGGGGGAGGTGCTCGTCAACCTGATCCTCAACGCCATCGAGGCCATGCCGGCGGGCGGCGAGCTCGTCATCGAGACGACGTGCGAGGGCCCGTGGGCCATGCTCCGCGTGTCGGACACCGGCGTCGGCATGTCCGAGGAGGTCCGGGAGCGGGTCTTCACGCCCTTCTTCACCACCAAGTCGGCGGGGAGCACCGGCCTGGGGCTGTCCTCCGCCAAGGATCTCGTGGCCGCCCACGGGGGCACCATCGCGGTGGCGAGCGAGCTCGGCCGCGGGACCACGTTCACCATCACGCTGCCCAGCGCGGAGCCGCCGTCGGAGCCGGACGGCCCCGCCGCGCCGCCTCCTCTACCCGAGGGGCTGCGCATCCTTGTCGTGGACGATCAGCACGAGCTCCAGGACATCCTCCGCGAGTATCTCGGCGGCCTCGGGTGCTCTCTCCGCGTGGTGGGCAACGGCCGCGCCGCCCTCGAGGCGCTCGAGGCCGGGCGCTTCGACGTCGTGCTCACGGATCTGCTCCTGCCCGGCGCGAATGGATGGGAGATCGCGCGGGCGGCCAAGCGCCGGTCGCCCGCCGCGCGGGTCATCCTCATGACCGGCAAGGCGATCCCGGAGGACCTGCGGAGCGCGCTCGTGGACGCGACCCTGCTGAAGCCGGTGGATCTGCACCGGATCGTCGCCGTGATCGCCGAGGTGCTGGACGGGGGGCCGCCGCGCGGCGCCTGAGTTGAGTTCGCGCGCGCGCGGCCCTACACTGGCCCGCGATGATTCTCGTGTCCTGGAACGTGAACGGCCTGCGCGCGGCCTGGAAGAAGGGGTTCCTCGATTTCCTCGAATCGCAGAAGGCGGACGTGGTGTGCGTGCAGGAGACCAAGGTGCAGGCGGATCAGCTCACCGAGGAGATGCGGGCGCCGGCGGGCTACCGCTCGTACTGGAGCTTCGCCGAGAAGAAGGGCTACAGCGGCGTCGTCACCTACCTGCAGACCGAACCCGTGCACGTGTCGACGACGTTCGCCTCCCCGGCACTCGACATCGAGGGACGCATCGTCCACACCGAGCTGCCCGACTTCCACCTCGTCAACGTCTACTTTCCCAACGGGGGGATGAGCCCGGAGCGCCTCGCCCACAAGCTGACCTTCTACGACGCGTTCTTGCCCCTCACCGAGGGATTTCGCCGGCGCGGCAAGGGGGTCATCGTGTGCGGCGACGTCAACACCGCCCACACGGAGATCGATCTCGCCCGTCCGAAGGAGAACGAGAAGACCTCCGGGTTCATGCCCGCGGAGCGCGAGTGGGTGACCCGCTTCATCGGCGCCGGCTACTGCGACACCTTCCGGATCTTCACGCCCGAGGCGGGCCACTACACGTGGTGGGACATGAAGACGGGCGCGCGGGCCCGCAACGTGGGCTGGCGGATCGACTACTTCTTCGTCTCGGAGGAGCTGCGCGAGCGGGTCAAGTCCGCCGCCATTCTTCCCGCGATCCAGGGCTCGGATCACTGCCCGATAACGTTAGTCCTCGACTAGGCCCGGCCTAGCGGGAGGCGGATCGGACGGGGGCGGCGCGCTCGATCGTCGCGCCTTCGAGCTCCTTGTGCCGGAGCTTCCGGACGAGGTCCTCGTAGGAGCTCTTGGCGATGATGCGGTTGAACTGGCTGCGGTAGCTCCCCACGAAGCTCACGCCCTCGACGAGGATGTCGTAGACGGCCCAGCGCGAGCCCACGAGGTGCAGGCGATAGGCGAGCGCCACCTCCGAGGTACGGCCGGTGAGGATCTTCGAGCGGACGGTGGCGAACTCGCCGTCCACGGTCTCGCCCAGATAGACGATGCGCTCCCCCGAGTAGTTCTCGAGGCGAGACAGGTACGAGCGCTCGAGGAGGTCGCGGAAGAGCGCGACGAACTCCTCGCGCTCGCTCGGGGTCCGGTCGCTCCAGTGCCGGGCCAGGGTCCGGCGTGCCATCTCCTGGAAGTCGAACAGCCGTGTCGCTGCGCGACGGATCTCGATCCGACGCTTCTCGGCCCCCTGCGGATGCGACGCGTCGAAGTCCTGCACCACCTGCACGACCTGCTCGATCCCGGACTGCACGACTTCAGTCGGACTCGGCGTGGCGACCGGGGCCATCGCCAGTAGGATCAGTGCCAGGGCCTTCTGCATGGTGCCCTCCCGCGTTGTAGGTCGGCGTAGGAATCCGCCGTACGCACCCATAGAGAGCATAGGTGATGCCAGGCCCATCGGATCAGTCAAGTTATTGAATTCGTGGGGGTATGAGGTTGACTCGCGTCCTCTAATCCGTCAGGACTCCGACGGGTATCCGTCATGGGGCCGACAGGGCGACGCCCCCAGACGGCGTGATACTGTGCTGGGCATGCCCAAGACCGCCGACGTCACCATCATCGGGGCCGGCATCGTGGGCCTGGCCACCGCCGTGAATCTCACCGAGCGGCATCCCCGCGCGCTTGTGGTCGTGCTGGACAAGGAAGCACGGATCGCCACCCATCAGACCGGTCACAACTCCGGCGTGATCCATTCGGGGATCTACTACAAGCCCGGCTCGTTCAAGGCGCGCCTCTGCGTGGAAGGGGCGCGGCTCATGACCGAGTTCTGCGACGCCCACGGCATCGGCTACGAGCGCTGCGGCAAGGTGATCGTGGCCACCGAGGAAGAGGAAGTCCCGCGCCTCCACAGCTTGCACGAGCGGGGCACCGCCAACGGCGTGCCCGGGCTCAAACTGGTGTCGGGCGACGAGGTGCGGGAATGGGAGCCTCATGTCCGCGCCGTGCGGGGCATGCTCTCGCCGGCGACCGGCATCGTGGATTACACGGAGGTCGCCGCCAAGATGGCGGCCCTCGTTGAGCAGCGCGGCGCCGAGGTGATGACGGGCGCGGGCGTGCGCGCGATCCGACGCGACGGGGGCGTGCTCACGGTCGAGACGGAGGCCGGCCCTGTCGCCACCCGGCACCTCATCAATTGCGCCGGCCTGCACTCGGACCGGGTGGCCGCGCTGATGGGCATCCGCCCCGACGTGCAGATCATCCCGTTCCGTGGCGAGTACTACATGCTGCGGCCGGAGCGCCGCTCGCTGGTCCGTGGCCTCATCTATCCCGTGCCCGACCCGCGCTTCCCCTTCCTCGGCGTCCACTTCACCCGCACGGTGCACGGCGACGTGGAAGCGGGCCCCAACGCGGTGCTCGCGCTTGCCCGCGAGGGCTACACCAAGAGCACGGTGCGGCTGGGCGAGGCGCTGCGCACCTTCACGTATCGCGGGTTCTGGAACATGGGGCGGCGGTACTGGAAGATGGGCGCCTACGAGGTATATCGCTCTGTGAGCAAGGCGGCGTTCGTCACCTCGCTGCAACGCCTCGTGCCCGATATCCAGGCCGCGGACATCGCCCCCGGCGGGGCGGGGGTGCGCGCGCAGGCGGTGAGCCCCGACGGCTCCCTCGTGGACGACTTCAAGATCAGCCAGACGGAAGACGCCATCCACGTGCTCAACGCGCCCTCGCCCGCGGCCACCGCGTCGCTCGCGATCGGCCGGCACATCGCCGGCCTCGCGGCGGAGTCGTTCCGCCTGTAGCCGCCCGGCTAGCCGCTGCCCTTCAAGCGATCGTCCGCGGAGCGTGCGCGCTCCTCGGCCCCGCGGGCGCGGTCTTCGGCCTCGATCATGCGGCCGGCCAGCTGCTTGATCAGCGCGAAGGCGAGGGCGGGGTTGGAGCGCACGAGGTGCTCGAGCCGGTTGGAGGGGATCACCATCAGGGTGACGGACTCGGCCGCCACCGCGTTGGCGGAGCGGGGCGCATTGCGGAAGAGCGCGATCTCGCCGAGCAGATCGCCCTTGCCGAGCACCCGGAGCACGCGGTCCTCGTCGCCGAACCGCCCCCGGATCTCGACCTTCCCCTCGTGCACCATGAAGGCCTCGCCCTTCGCGTCGTCCCCCGTGCGAAAGATGAATTCCCCGGGCTTGAAGGTCTTGGTCGGCACTTCCCCGATCTGCCGGCTCATGCGCGCCTCGCGGTGGTATAGAATCGACGCCGTGGCCCCCATGGTACGCCGGAACGCCCTCGCGGTGTCAGGTCTACTCGGGCTCCTCGCTGCGCTCGCATCTCCCGCCGCCGCCCAGTCGGTGCTCTCCGTCCAGGAGGTCCTGCTGCGCGCCAAGCCGGCGGTCGTGCTCGTCATCGCCGAGGTCGCCGCCGAGGTGACGCTGGACTGCGGCGGCGGAGTCCAGACGGTGACGCCGCCGACCTTCCGCGAGACGGGAACGGGATGGTTCGTGGACAGCCGCGGCTGGGTGATCACCAACGGCCACGTCGTGGAGCCCGCCCATTCGCCGCCCCGGTGGCTCGTGAACCAGCAGGCCCAGCGCGCGGTGGCCACGGCGTGCCTGCCGAAGGCGCTCGCCCAGAAGGGCATCACGCCGGGCGAGCGTCCCGATCTCGAGGACGCGATCAAGCGAAAGCTGCTCGATGCCGTCCTGCCGACGGCCAAGGTCAAGCTGAATTCCCAGGTCACCGTCGTGATGTCGAGCGGCGTGCGCCACAAGGGCGAGGTGGTCAAGTACACGCCGCCCATCAGCAAGGAGCCCGGCGTCATGTCGGGGCGCGACCTCGCGCTCCTTCGCATCCCGGGTGAGGTGTTCCCGGTGATCCCCCTCATGGAAGGCCGGAACGTGCAGCTCGGCGATCCCCTGCATATCCTGGGCTTCCCCGGGGTGGTGCTCTCGCACGAGCTGCTCAACAAGTCCGCCTCGCTGGATGCCTCCATCACCAACGGGGCCGTGTCGGGCCTCAAGGAAGACGTGTCGAACCAGTCGGTCATCCAGACGGATGCCCCGGCCACATTTGGCAATTCCGGCGGCCCCGCCGTGAACCAGAAAGGGCAGGTCCTGGGCGTGCTCACCTTCGTGTCCCTCGCACCGGGCCCCGAGGGTGCCCTCGTGCAGGGTTTCAACTTCGTCATCCCCGCGGAGGCCGTGCGGGAGTTCGTCAACGGGACCGACGTCCGGCTCGACGGCACCAGCAAGTTCAACGAGGCCTGGTACGCGGGGCTGCGTGACTTCTCCGCGGAGGACTACAAGGGCGCGGTGCGCCAGCTCGAGAAGGCGGACGCCCTCATTCCGAACCTGCCGGACGTGAAGCGCCGCCTCACCGAGGCGCGCGAGTACGTGAAGAACCCCCCGCCGCGGCCCTTCCCGTGGTTCTGGGTGGCCATCGGCGTCACGCTCCTGAGCGCGGGCGGCTATGGCGCCCAGTTCCTCCTGCGCTGGCAGAAGAACCGCCATCGCGTGCAGCCCTCCGAGGTGGTCAAGCTGCTCGAGAGCGGTAAGCAGCCCCAGGTTCTGGACGTTCGGACGCCCGAGGCCTACGACACCCTGCCGCTCAGGATTCCCGGCTCCATTCGCCTCGCGCCCGAGGAGCTGGCCAGCGGGGTGAGCGGTCTCGAGCTGGATCCGGGCCGCCCGGTGATCGCCTACTGCACGTCACCGAACGAGCAGACGAGCGCGCGGGTGGCGCGCGAGCTGCGAAAGCTGGGCTTCAAGAACGCCCTCATCCTCAAGGGAGGCCTGGGCGCCTGGACCAACGCGGGCCTGCCCATCGAGACCCGCTCAGACATCTCTGCGGTTGGCTTGGAGCTCTACAAGGCCCTCGCCGGCGGCACCGCCTAGCCGGGCGCCGGCGCCCGGCTTCAGCCGCCTACGCGCTTCAGCAGCCCTTGCACGTCGGGATCCGCGCCCAGCTTGTCGTCGAGCCGCGTCGCGCGCAGCGCCCTCACCCGCGCGTCGTCCCGCCGCCCCATCCGCTCGTAGGTCAGCGCGAGGTGATAGTGGAAGGTGCCGACATTGGGCGCCCGCGTGGCGGCGTCCCGGAGCAGGGGCTCGGCCTGCGCGTACTCGCCCCGCTTGAAGTGGACGTAGCCGAGCGTGTCGATCATCGCCGGCAGCCAGGCCGCGTGGTCCTTGGTGCGGGCGGCGAGCTCGTTAGCCTTGCGCGCGAGCGTGAGCGCCTCGTCGAGATTGCGGCCCCGCTGGGCGAGGATCCAGGCCGCGTTGTTGTACCCGCGAGCGTCCTCCGGCGCGAGCACCCGCGCGCGCGCGTAGGCCTCGAGGGCGCGATCGAGCTCCCCGCGCTGCTCGTGGGCAATGCCCAGCCCAAGCTGGGACGACGCGTGCTTGGGATCCAGGCGGAGGGCCGTCGCGAACGCCTCCACCGCCTCGGCGGCCTCGCCGCGCCGGAGGTGGATGTCGCCTAGCACGTAGCGCGCTTCCGCCAGTCGGGGCTGCGCGTCGACGACCTCGCGCGTGCGCCCCAACGCATCCTCGAGCCGGCCGGCGTGCGCGTAGAGCTCGGCGAGCCGGAGCTTGGCGTCCATGCGTGTGGGGGCGGCGCGCACCGCCGCCTCGAGGTGCTCGATGGCCATCGCCGAGTTGCCGGTCCGGTCGAAGTGGCTCGCGAGCAGCAGATGGGCCTGCGCGTCGTTGGGCGTAGCGCGGACGACGGCCCGCAGGTATTCCACCGCGTCGTCGCCCCGCCGCTCGCCCAGGCGCAGCAGCGCCATTGCCATGTTGGCGGGCGCGAAGCCGGGGGCCGCAACGAGAATGCGCTTGAACTCGGCCTCGGCCTCCTTCGGCTGGCCCTTCGCGAGATACGCTCGGCCGAGGGCGTAGCGAAGGGGGACGTCGCCGGGCTTGCCCTCGAGAGCTTGCCGTAGCCCGGCGATGTGCTCGTCGAGGGCCTTGGCGTCGGGCGCCTGGCCGGAGAGCGTGGCGAGCTCGATGCGCACCTGGGGCAGCCGCGGCTCGATCTCCAGCGCGCGCCCATAGGACTTCCGCGCGGCCTCGACATCTCCGCGGGCGAGAAGGGCCCGACCCATGTAGTAGTGCCCCATCGCGAAGCGCGGGTTGGCGCGCACCACCTGCTCGAGCTCCTTGATCGCGGCCGCGGGCTCCGACTTCCCGAGATACGCGAGTGCGGCGATCATGCGCGCCGGCACGACGACGGTGCCGGGTGCCACGAAGCGCTCCACGGCGCGGAGCGCGTCGTCGTAGCGGCCCTTCTGGAGATACAGCTCGGCGAGCTGGAGCGTGAGCTCCGGCTGACGAGGATTGGCGAGGGCGACAGGCTCGAGGACCTGGATGGCCTGGTCGTAACGCGTCTCGCGCGCGTAGAGCCCGGCGAGGGCGCTGCCAGCGGCGGCATGCCCCGGCGCGCCGGTGAGCACCTGATGGAGATGATCGACCGCCTCCTGCTCCTTGGAGGCTGCCAGGGCGAGGCGCGCGAGGGCGAAACGGGCGGCGGGATAGGATTCGCTGACCTTGATGGCGCGATGGTACTCGGCCGCGGCCTTCGCGCTCTGCCCCTTCGCGAGATGCACGTTGCCCAGCAGGGTCAGGAGCGGCGCCGTCTCCCCCTGGCGCTTCATGAGCCCTTGCAGGAAGGTGACGGCCTCGTCGTGGCGGCCCGCGCGCGTGAGCGAGCTCACCTTCGCCACCACCGCCGGCTGGCTTCGCGGATCCGACTGTAGCGCCGCCTCGTACTCGCGGAGGGCCGCCTCCGGCTGGCGCTTGAAGTCGTAGAGCTGACCGAGGACCAGCCGCGCCGCCGTGAAGTCGGGCTTCACCTCGATGGCGCGCGCGTACATCTCCTGGGCGCGGGCCACGTCCTTGCGGCCCAGATAGATGCGCCCCAAGACCTCGTAGACCTCCGCGCTCGCGGGGGCCATGCGCCGGGCCGTCTCCGCCGCGGCGATAGCCTCGTCCCAGCGCGCGAGCCGGGCCAGCGCCAGCGCCCGCTGCATATGGTAGACGGGCAGCTTGCCCATGGCGCCGCCCAGCTCGGCATACAGGGCCAGCGCCGCCGCGGGCTGGCCGCCCTGCGCGTAAGCCACCCCGAGGCTGAAGCGCGCGTTCGGGTTGGTCGGTGCTTGGCGCACCACCTCCTGGAACTCGGTGATGGCCTTGTCGGCGCGGTTGGCCCCCAGCGCGGCGTGGCCGAGGAGATAGCGAGCCACCGTGAAACCGGTGAAGCGCTTGACGAGGGGATCCAGCACGGACACCGCGCTCTCGGGCCGGTCGTTGCGCAGGTACACCTCGCCGAGGGCGAGCTGGAACCGAGGGGACCAGGCCTGGCGCGGCAGCGACTCGAGCTCCCACACCGCCTCGGCCCACTTTCCCTGGGCACTCAGCACCGCGCTTCGCGCGAGCCGCACCCGCGCGTTGTACGGGTCCGCCTCGCGGGCGCGGTTGGCGATCTCGGCGGCCTCGGCGGTGGAGCCGCGCCGCAGCAGTGCCATGGCCAGGCCCGCCATCGCGTCGGGGTCCTTCGGGTACTGGGCGAGCACCGCCCGGAACGCCTGGTCCGCCTGTTCGTAGCGCTCGGCGCGGGCCAGCGCCTCGCCGTAGGCCTGCTGTATCTCGGGGAGGCCCGGTCCCAGCTCGAGCGCCTCGCTCAGGAGGCGGAGGCCCGTGGCGGAGTCCCCGCGGCCGCTCGCGGCCGCGCCTTTGAGATACGGACCGTAGGGGTTCTTGGCGTCCGCGCCGGCGATGGTCTCGCCGAGGCCATGGCATGCCTCCCAGTCCTCGAGCAAGACGAGGATGCGCCCGAGCTCGGAAAGAATGGGCGGCGAGGCCGGCTCGAGGCGGGCGGCCCGGCTGAGCTCGCGGGCGGCGTCCTCGTCCCACGACTTCACCCGGTAGGCCTGCCCGAGCGCCCGGAGTGCGGGAATCATGTCCGGATCGATCTGCAGGGCGTTGCGGAACTCGATGATCGCCTCGTTGGGGCGCCCCTCGGCCTGGTACTTGACCCCGCGCTCGTAGTAGGCCTGCTTCTTGGCGACGGGGTCCTGGACGCATCCGACCAGGACGACGAGCACGACGAGCGCCGCGAAGAACTTGCGCGGTCGCGATCCTACGGGCGCGGCGCACTGTCGTCGCTGCATCTCGTCAAGTATAACCGTGGCGCTCGCCAAGCATAGAACGCGGTCACGATGGCGACGAAGAGCACCACGACCGCGCTCATCGCGGTGTAGCGCACGTCGCTCCACGTCGTCAGCGTCGCGATGATGCCGGTGAGAGCGGAGAGCGCGGCGAGACCGGCGCCGGTGAGATCGTCCTCGCGCCACAGAAGCGCATAGGCGAGGAGCAGCGAGTAGTAGTAGCACGTCAATTCGGCGCCGACGGGGATGAGCCCGACTCCGAGTACCGCCGCTACCCACGGGGGCCGGCCCCGCGCGGCGAGGGCGACGAGCGCGGCGAAGCCCACGACGAACAGGATCCAGATCCACCGCCGCTCGGCGAAGACCCGGTGCCGCGCATCCTTCCACACCGCGAACGGATCCGCCTCCAGCCCGAGCGGCGCGGAGCGCGAGGCTCGCGTGGATGGCTCGAAGGCGATGACCGTTCGGAGGCCCATGTGATTGGTGAGCGGCGTCGCCGCGTGCTTGATCGAGTTGGCCGCGAACTCGCGCCAGGCGCGCGCGCCGCTCGTCCCGAGCGCGCTCAGGGCGAGCGTCACCACGAGCACGAGAACGACGCCGGCGACGAGATGCCGGGCCTCGGGCGGCCATCGCCAGCGTCGCACCCGCACCGTCTCGGCAATCGCCTTGAGGACCAGGCCCGCGAGCAGGAGGCCGGGGAAGAAGCGGAGCAACGCGGCCCACGTCAGCGCCGCGCCCCCGAGGCTCATCCAGCCGCGCCGCAGCAGGCAGATCCCGAGGATGCTGGAGGCCAGCCAGTCCTGGCGCAGATAGCCGCCGCCCTGCCACGAGAACTCACCGGGCACGTTGGTGCCCCAGTAGATGAGGGCGACGCACATCACGCGCCAGCCGAAGGCCCAGGCGACCCCCGCCCACATGAGAAGGAGCAGGAGGGGATCGATGAGCGTGAGGGCCAGGATCTGCCCGGTGGACGCAGGCGCGGTCGCGGCCAGAAGGCCGCCCGCGAGGCTCCAGGCGGGGCTCGCGTTATAGCCGTGGTCGCCCTGCGCGGCCGCCCAGGCCCGCGGCGTCATCCGCCCCCGGAACCACGCGAGGTCGTGCTTGAACTCTACCCAGCGCTCGGGCGAGAAGTGCCGCCGGCACTGCTCGGGATCGCGAAAGGCCGAGGAGATGGGGACGAGCCGGTTGCTCGCCAGATCGCGGATGCGGCGGCCGGGGTCCACGCCGAGCTGCCCGTCCTCGCGGTCGGCCACCGCGGCGCAGAGATAGAGCCGCTCGTAGCCCACCTCGCAGAAGTATTTGGCGCCCACGTAGTAGTGATAGGTATCCCAGAGGTGGACATAGCCGCTCGCGCGGAAGTCGCCGAGGTTCCACCAGCAGAGTCCCGCGGTGATGCCCAGGCCGAGGAGCAGCGCGTCTCGGTACCGTCGCACTCTTGGAAGGACGCCGGCCCGGTGTGCGAAATATGAGGACAGGAGTAGGAGCGCCCCGGCGGTCGCGATGGCGGCCTTCAGCATGGCCAGCCAGCCGGGGTTGACGACCAGGCTCGACACGGTGCTATCCTCTATTAGGTCCCCCAGGTAGGCCCACCATCCAAGTGCGAGGGCTCGACCACCTGCGAGTGTCAAAAAAGTTTACGAATTGGCCTCCGGCAAAGAGTGCATGGCCCCTAAAATACTGACAAAATTGTTGTTCGGGAGTGGCACCCAGACTGCATTATTTCTGGACAGACGGGGAGCACTTCATCCGCTGGACGAGTCGAAAGGATACTGCATGAGACTGGGATATGCGGTCAAGGCGCTGGTCGGGGCATCGGTCGGCGCGACCTTGCTGATGGGGGTGGCGGTCACTCCAAGCCATGCGACTGCGGTCACGCTGACAGGCAGTGGCCCGGACGGGCGTAGTGCCTCCGTCACCTTCGAGACCATCACCGACGCCACCACGACGTACCTCAAGGTCACGCTCAGCAACACCGCGACGTACGATTCCTCGATTCCCACCCACATCCTGACCGGCATCTACTTCAGCCTTCCCGGCGACCCGACACTCTCGCGGACGCTCGGAATTTCGGGCGCCTCGGCGGGCGGTACCATCAAGAACGCGGCCGACGTCACCAACGTGGGTGGGGAGTGGGCTTACAGGTCGGGGCTCGACGTGGGCGACCAGGACTTCAACCAGGGTATCTCCTCGAGCGGAATGGGCCTGTTCGGAGCCAGCAACCGGTTCAACGCGACGAACCTGCAAGGGCCCGATTCTCCAGACGGGATCCAGTACGGAATCACCACGCTCAACGACCCCGATGATGCCGGCCCGGGCAATGACAACGGCGGGCTTCTGGGGCAGCACCTGATCCGGAGCTCCGTGGTCTTCCTCCTTGGCGACCTCAACGCGAGCTTTGACCCGAGCACGTCGATCACCAGCGTGCGGTTCCAGTACGGCACCAGCCTCGCCGAGACGCAGTTCGGCAACGGTGGCAACGGCGGTCAGGGTGGTGGCTCCCGCGTGCCGTATCCGTCATCGCTCGCGCTGATCGGCTTCGGAGCGCTGGGCGCGGTGCTTGTCGCCCGTCGGCGTCGTCTCGCCGTCTCTCGCGTCCGCGGCTAGCCGTTTCGCCTGACCGCGAGCCTTCAAGGGCGTCGGGCCCCCCCCGACGCACTTTTCATGTCCGGGTGCCGAGTAACTAGTAACCCAGCGCGGCTCCGTCCGCGCGGGGATCGGAGCCACCCGCCAGGCCTCTGCCGCCGTCCTCAATCCATATCGCGTGGGCATGCCCGAAGAGATCGTCCCAATCCTCCGCGCGCCGCACGTCGTGGCCGCGCGCGGCGAGATCGGCGGCAAGCGCCTCTGGATAGCGGCCCTCGACGCTGAGCGCTCGGGTGGCGACGCCCCACGTGCGCCCGTAGAGCCAGCGGGGCGCCTCCACGCACGCCTGCGTGCCGAGCCCCCGATGGAGGCGGCGGGTGAGGACGGCGGCCTGGGTCTGCGGCTGACCTTCGCCGCCCATGGTGCCGTAGACCATTCGAGGGTGGCCACCCTGGAGATACATCGAGGGGACGAGGGTATGCAAGGTGTGCTTGCGCGGGGCGAGAGCGTTCACGTGCCGAGGGTCGAGCGAGAAGAACGAGCCCCGGTTTTGGAGCACGATGCCGGTGTCGCCGGCGACCAGTCCGGCTCCGAACGTGTAGTAGAGGGACTGGATCAGGGACACCGCGTTCCCCGCGGCATCGGCGGTGACGATGGCGATGGTGTCGCCCCCGCCCGGCGCTGCCGCCATCTCGGACGCCAGGGTCCGTGTCAGCGAGATGCGGCCGCGCAGGCGCGCCAGCCGCTCTGGTGCGAGCAGCGCGGCCGGCGTGACGGTCATGGCGGCGGGATCGGTGAGGTGACGGTCGCGGTCGGCGAAGGCCAGCTTGATCGCCTCCACCATCACGTGCACGTAGTCGGCCTCCTCGAGGTCGGCGAGATCGAAGCCCGCGCTGATCCCCAGGAGCGCCAGGGCCGACATGCCCTGGGTGGGCGGCGGAAAACTGGCCGCCACGCCGCCGCCCCAGGCGATGCTCAGAGGCTCCATCCACTCGGAACGGTGCGCGGCGAGATCCTCCACGCTCAGCGGGCTGCCGGCAGCCGCCGCGGCCGCGATCAAGCGCCTGCCGAGAGCGCCGCGGTAGAGCTCGTCGGGGCCGCCGTCTCGAATCGTCTCGAGCGAGCGCGCGAGGTCGGCCTGCACCAGCGGACCCCGCGCGAGGGCGTCGGGATGATAGAGCGGCCAGAGCCCTCGCCGGATCTCGGTGCTTGCCGAGGGCCCAAAGAGATCGGGCTCGCGCGGGGGCGGGCGGCGCTGCCCCGCCGAGGCCGAGAAACCCTCTCGGGCATAGGTGACCGCGTCGGCGAGCAGATCGTCCCAGCCGAGTGGCGAGCCCATCGCGGTCACGCTATGCCGGTGGGCCTGCCACCAGCCGTCCACCGCGCCGGGCACGGTGAGGGCGGCGGGTCCCCCGCGGGCGGGAATAGCCTCGCGCGCGCCGCGAGCGGCGTACCAGTCGATGCTGGCGGCGGCCGCCGAGCGTCCCCCGCCGCAGAGGGCGCGGAGCCGGCCGGCGCGCGCATCCCAGAACAGCCAGAAGTTGTCGCCCCCGATCCCGTTCATGTGGGGATAGACGACGGCAATGGTGGCGGCGGTCGCGATGGCGGCGTCCAGGGCGTTGCCGCCTGCGCGAAGCGTGGCCACGCCGGCCTGGGAGGCCAGCGAGTGCGGAGATGCCACCATGCCCCGAGGGGCGCGCGCTTCAGGCCAGCGGGTCGGGGCCGGAGGATCGTGCGACATGTCTCATGGGCGGTCCCTCATCGCGTCCAGGATGCGCGCGATGCCGGCCACGGGGATGCCGGCCCACGCCGGTCGGTGAGACAGCTCGTAGCGCAGCTCGTACGCGGCCTTGCCAAGCTCGAACACGGACGTGACCTGCTCGACGCGCGCGCCCGTCGCGGGCAGCAGCGGCGTGGGGCTACGCCCCGCCGCTTCCAGATACCCGCGCCGGAACGCCTCTCGTGCCTGGCGTTCCCAGGCTTCGAGCCACGGAGCGAGCGCGCTTCGATCGCCCGCGTCGCGGCCGGCGAGCACGGTCTTGGCCGCATAGTCGAACGAGCGCAGCATGCCCGCCACGTCTCGAAGTGGCGAGCCCTTGGCCCGCCGCTCGGCCAAGGGCCGGGCCGGCTCTCCCTCGAAGTCGATCACCACGTAGCCCGTCCGCGTGCGGAGCACCTGGCCCAGGTGATAGTCGCCGTGGATACGGGTCTTCCGGCAGCCGTCCTGGACGAGCGGGGAGAGATCGAGCCAGGGACCGGCCAGCGGCCTTCGCGCCACGAGCGCGGCGACGCGTTCGCGCGCCGGTTCGGAGAGGTCATCCACGCGACGGGCAGCCTCCGCCAGCACAGCCTCCGTCTCCCCGGCCACCTGCTCGGCCCACGCGGCCACGTCGGTCTCGCTGATCGGCTCCGGGCGGAAGGCCAGCGGCTCGTCGGCAGCGGCCAGGGCCACGTGCAGCTCGCCGGTCACCGTGCCCAGCGTGCGGAGGTCGTCCAGGAGATCGCTGCCCAGCGCGCGAAGCCGGTGCTCCCCGGCCTCGATGTGCGCGGGGGGCGGCTCTCCGACGAGAGCGCCGGCCAGCGATTCGAGGCCGGCAAGAGCGTGGCTCCAGCCGTCACCGCGATTTTCCACGAAGGGTTGGAGCAGGGCGACCGTCGTTGGTTCTCCGCTCCCGGGCTGGTAGTCTAGCCAGCCCGCCAGCCCCGGGGTATGGGGGAAGCCGCTCCGCACCGTGAGGAAGTGGGCAATCTCGAAGTCAGGATTGGCGCCCGGCCGCGGGCGGCGGAAGGATTTGGCGATGAGCCGGCCCCCGAGGAGCAACGACGTGTTGCTCTGCTCTCCCCGCAGAGGGGTCACCGGAATCTCCCGGCAGGCCACCGCGTCGGGCACTGCCGCCGCGCCCGACCAGTGACCGACGAAACGGCCGTGTACGCCTTCGAGGACGCGACCCGTCGCGCAGGCATGGAGCAAGCGGCGGCCGAACTCAGGCTCGCCGTGTGCGTCGCTGAGGGCGACGCCGTCCACCGTGCCCACGACCTCGCCCTCGCCCGCCGCGCTTCCCGAGCGAGCCGTCAGGGGGACGTAGTAGCGGTCGGCATCGGTCTCCACCAGGACCAATACGGCGAGCGGCTCGGTCGGCCAGTCGGCGGCGGGCGCGTCGAGGGCGGTGCCGTCGAGGATGGCGACGCGGGTCGGCCGCCGCCCGCGCGCCGCGTACCACCGCTGGCGGGCCAGGAATGCGCCCAGCGCGGGCGCTCCCGCTCCCCCCAGGAACGCCAGGAGCGCCGGCACCCGCTCAGAGGAAGATGTTCTCGATGCCATACAGGACCTGCTCGGAGGCGGGAGGCTGAAGCCGGAACCAGTAGTACCCGTAGGGGGTCAGGCTCAGGAAGTAGGGCTCGGTCCCGATCACGGGGAACCGGCTGTCGCTCAGCATCTCGACGGGCATCCAGCCCGCGTGGCTTGCCAGGTCGATTTCCACCGGCTGGGCCGCGCCGGAGAGGTTATGCACGGCGAGCACGGTCTCGCCCTCCCACACCCGCAGATGCGCCAGCACGCTCTCGTTGCGGGCGCGGAGGAACGTGAGCGTGCCACGCCCGAAGGCCCGCGTCTTCTTCCGGGTGGCGATGAGGCGGCGCATCCAGTTGAGCAGCGACCACGGCGGGCGCTCCTGCGCCTCCACGTTGATCGCGCCATAGCCGTAGACGGGGTCGATGATCAGCGGGAGGTAGAGCCGGGCGGGATCAGCGCCGGAGAAGCCGGCGTTCTTGTCGCCCGACCACTGCATGGGCGTGCGCACGCCGTTCCGGTCGCCAAGGTAGATGTTGTCGCCCATGCCGATCTCGTCCCCGTAGTAGAGGATGGGGCTGCCGGGTAGGGTGAAGAGGAGGCTGGTCAGAACCTCGATCTTGCGCCGGTCGTTGTCCAGCAACGGGGCGAGGCGGCGCCGGATGCCCAGGTTGAGGCGCATCCGCGGGTCGTGGCCATAGGCCCAGTAGAGCTCCTGGCGCTCGTCCCCCGACACCATCTCCAGGGTCAGCTCGTCGTGGTTGCGGAGGAACAGGCACCACTGGCAGCCTGCCGGGATGTCCGGCGTGTGCCGGTAGATGTCGGTGATGGGGCGCCGGTCGCCGTGGCGGACGGCCAGAAAGATCCGGGGCATGAGTGGAAAGTGGAAGGCCATGTGGAACTCGTCGCCGTCACCGAAATACGGGCGGACGTCGGCCGGCCACTGGTTGGCCTCGGCGAGCAGGATGCGGTCGACGTACTTCTGATCGATGGCCTGCCGGAGCGCTTTGAGGAAGGCGTGGGTCTCCGGCAGGTTCTCGCAGATCGTCCCTTCCCGCTCGAAGAGATAGGGCACGGCGTCGCAGCGGAAGCCGTCCAGACCCCGATCGAGCCAGTGCTGCATCACCGCCAGCATCTCGGCCTGCACGTCGGGGTTGTCGAAGTTGAGGTCCGGCTGATGGCTGAAGAAGCGGTGCCAGTAGTAGGCCTTGGCCTCGGGATCCCACGCCCAGTTCGAGCGTTCCGTATCGAGGAAGATGATGCGAGCGTCCGGGTAGCGCTGGTCGTTGTCGCTCCACACGTAGTAGGGGCGGAAGGGCGAGGCGGGATCGCGGCGGGCTTCCTGGAACCAGCGATGCTGGTCGGACGTGTGGTTCACCACGAGGTCGGAGATGACGCGGAGCCCCCGGGCGTGCGCTTCCTCGAGGAAGCGCTCGAAGTCGGCCAGCGTCCCGTAGTCGGGGTGCACCGTCCGGTAGTCGGCGACGTCGTAGCCGTCGTCCTTGAGGGGCGACGGGAAGAAGGGGAGGAGCCAGATGCAGTCCACGCCGAGGTCCTTCAGGTAGTCGAGCCGACGGGTCAGGCCCACGAAGTCGCCGATGCCGTCGTCGTTGCCGTCCTGAAAGGCCCGGACGTGGACCTCGTAGAACACGGCGTCCTGAAACCAGAGCGGGTCACTCATCCTCCGACGGTCCTAGGCGAAGTAGTCAAAGTCTTGCTCCCGGCGGCGCCACCGCCCCAGCCGCCAGATGATGGCGGGTCCGAGCAGGGGGTCGAGAGTCACGGTTTGGTGCGGTCCGCGGCACAGGCGCCGGGTCCCGCTGAGGAGCTCGGTCAACTCGTAGGCCTCATCCGGCGCCACGCCCAGCGCGGCCAGCGGGAGGGCGAGCCGCGCCTCGTGGGCCTGGAATGGGTCGAGGTTGACGGCCGCGAGGACCACACTGTCCCCCTTCGCGGTGGCCTTGCCGAAGAACAGAATGTGATCGCTCTCCGCCCCGTAGAAGCGCAGGTTCCGGTACTCGTGCAGGGCAGGGTTCTCGCGCCGGATCCGGTTGAGCCGGGCGATGAAGTCCTTGATGTGGCCGGGGGCGTCCCAGTCGCGCACGCGGATCTCGTATTTCTCGGAGTCCAGGTATTCCTCGGTGCCCGGCAGCGCGGCGTTCTCGCACAGCTCGAAACCGCTGTACACCCCCCACAGCGAGGACAGAAGGGCGCCCAGCGCCGCGCGCAGCCGGAACGCGGGTGGGCCGCCGCGCTGAAGCACCTCGGGGAGGATGTCGGGCGTGTTCACGAAAAAATTCCCCCGGAAGTACTCGACCATGTCGGACTGCGTGAGCTCCGTGAGGTACTCGGTCAGCTCCTCCTTGAAATTCCGCCACGTGAAGTAGGTGTAGGACTGGGTGAATCCCACCTTGGCCAGCGCCCGCATCACGGCGGGGCGGGTGAAGGCCTCGGAAAGGAAGATCACGTCCGGGTGTTGATCCTGGACCTCGCGGATCAGCCACCGCCAGAAGTCGAGCGGTTTCGTATGTGGATTGTCCACACGGAACGTCCGCACGCCCTGCTCCACCCAGAAGAGCACGACGCGGAGCCACGCCTCCCACAGCGACTCCCAGGCGGGGCTGCCGAAGTTCAGCGGATAAATGTCCTGATACTTCTTGGGCGGGTTCTCCGCGTACTTGATGGTCCCGTCGGGCCGGTGATGGAACCACTCCGGATGCTCGCGGACCCAGGGGTGGTCGGGCGAGCACTGGATGGCCAGGTCCAAGGCGACCTCCATCCCGTGATCACGGGTCGCCTTGACCAGGCGCCGGAACTCGTCGAGTGTCCCGAGAGCCGGCTCCACGGCGTCGTGACCGCCCGCCGGCCCGCCGATGGCCCACGGGCTGCCCGGGTCGTCGGGCGCGGCGACGAGGGCATTGTTCCGGCCCTTGCGATGGGCGCGCCCGATCGGGTGTATCGGGGGCAGGTACAGCACGTCGAAGCCCATGGCCTGGATGTCCGGCAGGCGAGCGATCACGTCCTCGAACGTCCCGTGGCGGGTGGGGACCCGTCCTTGCGAGCGCGGGAAGCACTCGTACCAGGCGGCGAAGCAAGCGCTCGGCCGGTCCACCACCACCTCGTACTCCCGGTCGTGACGTGTCAGATCGGGGCGCGGCGCCGCACGCGCCACCTCCGACCGCAGGCCCGCATCGAGGATCACGCGCAGGCGCGCCTCCTGATCGGGCGCGGCATCGAGGACGCCGAGGGCGCGGCGCAGCCGCTCCGCGTCCACGCCCGAGGCGGCGGCGGCCGCCTCCTCGACCAGGGACCGACCCTCGAGCAGCTCGCTGCCGAGATCCGTCTGGCCGCCGGCCAGGCGCCGCTCGATCTCGCGCACCCAGGAGCCGAAGCGGTCAGTCCACGCTTCCAGCGTGAACGTGTAGCGGGTGTTCTCCTCCAGGATCAGCTCGGCGGCCCAGCGGTCACCGTCGCGCCGGAGAAGCGGAGTCACGCGCCAGTCGGTCTCTCCCCGGGCCCGGTGACGGACGACGGCCGCGAGCAGGTCGTGGCCCTCCTTGAAGATGTCCGCCGAGACGACGAGCGGCTCCCCGACGACGCGCTTGACCGGATGGCGTCCGTTGTCGACCACCGGGGTCACCCGCTCGATGACGATCGGCCGCCGCGTCTTGGTCATCGCCATCGGTCCACCAGATACCCCTTCTCGTCCTCGAATCCGCGAGCCAGCCGCTCACCGACAGCGGCGACCGCCGTTGCCGGCTTGCCGCGTGTCTCCAGCACGAGGGAGGCGGTGCGCCCGAGGTAAAGCGGGGCCAGGGACTGCGCCACGTGTCCTCGGTGAGCCACCCGGAACCGCCAGGCCAGCAAGAAGTCATACACGACCCGAGCCCACAGCCGATCGGAGAACTGAAACTCGTCGAGATCCGCCAGCGCCAGCACGTCGACCAGCGTATCCGGCGCGAGAATGCGGACCCAGATCTCCAGAAGGTCGCGCACCCCTTGGCGGAAGCCGGCCAGGAGTCGGCTGGGATCCACCGGCCCGCCTCCCTCGCGCGGCGGGGGCTCCGGCCCGCTGGCCGGCACGCTCTCGGAGCCCCGGACCTCCAGCCAGTGGCCCTCCGTCTGCTCGGCCAGGGCGAAGAGCGCGCCGGCCACTCGTCCCACGGTGGTGCCGAGCGGCGAAGGGGGGCTGTCCGTAGCCACCAGCCGCTGCCCAACCGGCGCCTGGCTCACGACCACGCCCGCCTGGATGGCCGCGACCGGCAGCCAGAACTCGAGTCCCTGCCGTGCGAGACCCGTCTCCCACGCCTCGGGTTCGAGGAAGGCCGCGGCCGCCTCGCCCGAGCACGCGAACTCCTCGGCCATGGGATGAGCTAGCCGCCGGCCCCACAGCGCGCGGACCAGCGGCACGACCAGCGCGTGCGTGAGCGTGCCCTCGTAGCGCGTCCGCGTGTACATCGGCAGCACGAGGCCGTGGCCATCCTTGAGTACCGGCTCCACCAGCGCGGCCGCGTGGCTCGGCGCGGCGGGATCCATCAGCGGGGTGAGCAGGACGATCCCCCGCGCGCGCAGCTGTCGGCCCGCGGCCAGCACCGTGCGGACACCATCGGGGTGGTGCTCGGGCTCCGTCGGCGCCCGCCCGAGGCCGGACCCCTCGAGATGGACGAGCGGACAGGGGGCGACGGCCCGTGTCAGGGCCTCGACCACCTCGCCCGAGCCGGTCGGATCTACGTGCACGACCACCGTGGTCATGCTGCCGAGTCGACCCTCGAGCGCCGCGCGTCCGATCGCTTCCGCGGCCGGCGACCGGCCGACGGTCGGTAGACCGAGGACAAGGTCGGCCGTCCCCAGGGCCTCCATCTCCGCCTGGACCGCTGGGTCGCTCAGGAGACGGGCCATGGCCGTGCGCTCACTTGGTCAGGTACGCGAGCAGACCGAAGTGATCGGCCAGCTCTCGCGTGATCAGGAAGCGGTGACGCACCGTCTCCCGCGCCGCCGCGCCCAGTCGGCCGATCAACTCGGGGCTGTTCAGGAGCTGGCGGAGCCGGAACGCCGTGCCTTCCACCGTGTTCACCACGAAGCCGGTCGCGTGGTTCACGATCTGGTCCGGGATGCCGCCGACCGGGCTGCCGATGACCGGCTTGCCCTTCCACATGGCGCAGGCCACGTCGAGCGCGAAGTCCGTCCGCAGCGGCTTTTGCACCACGATGGTGGCGCCCCGCTCCAGTGCGTTCAGGTCGGCCTCGCGGTCGCCGCCGAGCACGAGGGGCATCACGTCAGGATCAGCCTGGGCCACCTCGCGCACCTCGTCGAGCACCGTGGTCCCGGCGGTCGGCTCCTGGCCGGCGAGCACCAGCCGGACGTCGTGGCGCTTCTTGACCAGCCGGTAGGCATTGATCACGCCCTGGGGATCCTGCGCCCGGTTGAAGTCGCCCACCTGCAGGAGGTAGGGCTTGTCCCGGGGCACGGCGAGCCGATCGAGCCGCTGGGCCTGCTCGAGCCGCGACATGTCGCGGTTGCGGTCGGCCAGCGGGTCCACCGACGGAGCGATCAGAAATCGAGGGATGGGCAGGGGCGGGGCGAAGGAGGAGCGCGAGAGCACGGCCGCGTCGTAGCGGGGGAGGAAGCGGCGCAGGAACGCCCACACCTGGGCCTGCGGCGCCGACAGGTCGCCGTGGCCGCGCCAGGCCCAGCGGCCCGCGTCGGGACGGCGATCCACCAACAGGAATGGGGCGCTGCCGTGAACCATGACGAGGTCGCCGTCGAGGGGCAGGCGCGCGGCGTTGTCCACACATGTTGCGTGCAGGCGCTCGAGCATGGCCTCGGTCACCACCTGCTCGGTGCCGTGGAGCGCCAGGGCCAGCGTGCGGGCGCCCGCGTCGAACTCCGCCGTGCCCACGATGATCTCCCAGGTGGTCTCGACGCCGAGGGCGTTCACCACCGGGAGGGTCCGGTTGAGGGTGGCCGCGATTCCGCCGCCGTAGCGCGACGCGGTCACATGGACCAGCCGTCGGCCGCGGACCGTCTCCGCCAGCCGCATCACGAAGTCCACGGCACCACGCGGGGCCACGGCCCGGTAATCATCGAGCGTGATGCGCACAGGGCCGGCCACGGCTAGCTCCCCGTCGCCAGCGCGTCGTCGAGCACGGTGAGGCAGCGATCGCGGAGCCGCTCCAGGCTCCCCACGTGGACGTCGATGCGAGCCAGCCGGCCTGCGAGGTCGGGCCGCCCCAGACCGTGCTCGGCCCAGTCCGCGAAGTCGCCCCGGTCGCGCCCGAGCCGGTAGCGCGCTTCGACCACGTGGTAGAACAGCGCGCTCGCGTGCACCTCGGCCAGCCCGTCACGGAACTCGCGCAGCGTGGCGGCGGCGACGCCGAGCGGCACCGGCACCACGTGCGCCCGGAGGAAGACGAAGGGCTCGACCGCCACCGTCGCCGCGGGTCCCCGATGCAGATGCTCCTCGAGCACGGCGACCAGGTTTGCCCGGAGCGCGTCGAGCGAGCCCGCGTCGAAGACGTCCACCATGGCCAGGCGCTCGGCCAGCGCCAGGTCGCGCAGCTCCGTGGCCGCCCACTGGGCGAAGTCGTTCGGGTACGTGTCCGCCTGCACCGGGCGCCGCAGCATCGTCCCTGCCGTATGGGTGAACAGCGTCTCGTAGGAGGCCTGGCCAAGCCCTTCGAGCAACGCGCGGGCGTCCCGAGCCTCGGGGCCGACCAGCTCCTGCATCGCCAGGCAGCCATGAAAGACGAACGCGATCGACGTCATCGGCTACACTGCTCCGGAGACGAGGACAGACGCGCCATGAACGTGCTGATGCTGAGCCGAGAGTACCCGCCCCACATCTACGGTGGGGCGGGCGTCGTGGTCGACGAGCTGTCGCGGGCCCTGGCCCGCCGGGCCCGGGTCGAGGTCCGCTGCTTCGGCGACCAGCAGGCGCCGGGCCCCGCGCTGCGCGTGCGCGGCTACAACCCCCCGGCCGAGATCGGCCGCGCGGCCGGGGGGCACCGGCATCGCCCGGTGCTCGAGGCGCTCGCCGTGGACCTCGCCATGGCGGCCGAGCCCGTGGAGGCCGACGTGGTGCATAGCCACACATGGTACGCGGCCTTCGGCGGGGTGCTGGTGCGAACGCTGTTCGACATTCCCCTGGTCGTGACGCTGCACAGCCTGGAACCCCTCCGGCCCTGGAAGGAGCATCAGCTGGGCGCCGGCTATGCCGTGTCCACCTGGCTCGAGCGGGAGGCGGTGGAGCAGGCGGAGCGGGTGATCGCCGTCTCCGAGCAGATGCGGACGGACATCCTCGCCCACTTCGCCGTCCCTCAGGAGCGAGTCGTGGTGATCCACAACGGCGTGGACGCCGAGAGCTTTCGCCGCACCGAGCGCCGTGACGCCTTGGCCCGCCTCGGCGTGACGCCGCCCTACGTGCTCTTCGTGGGCCGCATCAGCGAGCAGAAGGGCATCTTCCATCTGCTCGAGGCCGCACGGCGTCTTCCCGCCGGCGTCCAGCTCGTGCTCTGCGCGGCTGCGCCCGACACGCCCGAGCTCGAGCGCCGCCTCGCCGCGGAGGTGGCCGGTCGCGCCAGTGTGCGGTGGATCAATGCCATGGTCCCGCGGGACGACGTCGTCCAGCTCTACAGCCACGCCGCGTGCTTCGTCTGTCCCTCCGTCTATGAGCCCTTCGGGATCATCAACCTCGAGGCCATGGCGTGCGGGACTGCCGTGGTGGCGAGCGCCGTCGGCGGCATTCCCGAGGTGGTGGTGGACGGCGAGACCGGCCTCCTCGTCCCGCCCGGCGACGCTGCGATCCTGGCCGATGCGCTGGGACGGGTCATCGCCGATCCGGGATTCGGGGCCCGGCTGGGAAGCGCGGGGCGCCGCCGCGTGGAGGAGCGCTTCTCCTGGGAGCGCATCGCCGAGCGCACGCTCGCCGTCTACGAGGATGCCCGGCGCGCTCACCGTGAGGGCCCCTCGGCGAGGTAGCAAGCAGCGGACCAGGCCGGCAACGCCTCCCACCGGTCACCGGCGATTCCGGTGGCGTGGAGGCGGCGACCCCAGTCCGGCGCGGGACCACGATGGGCGACGGGAGACGGGCCCAGGTTCGCCACCAGGTGCAGGACGCGGTCCCCGGGGAATACCCACTCCGCGTCGATGCCCGTGTCGCCGATGGCCCGGGCGCGCGCGACCGGCGGCGTCTCGGCGGCCAGCAGGGGCGCGATCTCGCGCCGGCGCACGGCGAGGAGCGTCCGGTGCAAGGCGAGCCACTCGCGATGGCCGGGCGCATCCTGGCGGCTCCAGTCGAGCACCGAGCGGGCGTGGGTGTTCGGCGATTGCGGGTCGGGAATGCGCGCCCGGGCCGCCGGGTCGGCGAACTCGGGGAAGCGCGAGAATTCTCGCCGCCGTCCCTCGGACACGGCGCGCCCGAGGTCGGGACCGAGGTCGCTGAAGAACAGGAAGGGTTCGGGGGCCGCCCACTCCTGGCCCATGAAGAGCAGCGGTAGCGCCGGGGCCAGCAGGAACACGGCGGTGGCCGCGCGGAGCGCGGCGGGCGCGGCCAGGGCGCCGATCCGCTCGCCCATCGCACGGTTGCCGACCTGATCGTGGTTCTGGAGGAACGACACGAAGGCCGTGGGAGGGAGGCCGGCGCTCCGCTCTCCCCGCTGGCGCTGGCGGTAGGCCGACCACTCACCCTGGTACACGAAGCCCTCGGCGAGGGCACGGGCCAGTCCGGGTGCGGCCGCCTGGTAGTCGGCGTAGTAGCCGCTGCGTTCGCCGGTCAGGAGGACGTGGAGGACGTGGTGGACGTCATCGTTCCACTGGGCGCGGTAGAGTGGCCGGCCGCCCGGCGTCGGCGTGAGCCAGCGCGCCTCGTTGGGCTCGTTCTCCAGCACGAGGTGGATGAGGCGGATCGCGCCGGGTCCGGCCGCGACGGCGCGGCCGAGCGTAGTCAGGATGTGCTCGGGCGAGTCGTCGCGAATGGCATGCACGGCGTCGAGGCGGAGGCCGTCCAGGTGGTACTCCTCGAGCCAGTAGAGCGCGTTGTGCACGACGAACTCGCGGACGACCGCGGCGTCGGGGCCGTCAAAGTTCACGGCCTCGCCCCACGGGGTGCGATGGCGCGGGCTCGCGAACGGCGCGTAGCGTCCCAGATAGTTCCCCTCCGGCCCGAAGTGGTTGTAGACGACGTCGAGGAACACCGCGAGCCCGCGAGCGTGACAGGCGTCCACCAGGGCCTTGAGCTCCTCGGGCCGACCATACGCTGATTCCGGCGCGAAGAGCAGCACGCCGTCGTAACCCCAGCCCCGGGCTCCGGGAAACTCGGCCACCGGCATCAGCTCCACGGCGGTCACGCCGAGGTCGACCAGATGATCGAGGCGCGCGCGGGCGGCCGCGAACGTGCCTTCCGGTGTGAAGGTGCCGACGTGCAGCTCGTAGAAGACGAGCCGCTCCGGCGGCACCCCGCGCCAGCCCTCGTCGCTCCACGCGTAGGCCAGGGGATCGATCACCTCGCTGGGTCCGTGCACGTCCTCGGGCTGAAAGCGCGAGGCGGGGTCGGGCACCAGCGTGTCGCCGTCGATACGATAGCGATAGCGGGTGCCGGGCGGCGCCGACACCGCAACACGGGCCCAGCCCGCGGCATCGCGCTCCATCGGGACGGCCTGCTTGGGTGCCTCCAGCCAGAGCTCGACGGAGTGAGCCGCGGGCGCCCAGAGGGCGAAGCGCGTGGTTCCGTGCCCACCCGCCTCGGCGCCGAACGGCATGACGTGCCTCACGGCCGCCGTCCTCGGCGCAGGCGGAGCACGGCCACCGTCCGGCCGTCGAGGGGATACACGTCGCCGGCCCGGAAGTGGCGGCCCCGCGGCTCGAAGTCCCAGCTCCCGGTGTCGAGGAAGAGCTCCCAGCGGACGCGGGCCCGGTGGGCCGGCAGCACGAACGGCACCGGCTCGTGGTGCGCGTTCAGGAGCAGCAGGAACGTGTCGCCCACGATGGGCTCGCCCCGCGGGTCCACCTCCTCGATGACATCGCCGGCCAGCCGGAGCCCCACGCACCGGCTGAACCAGTCCTGCCACTCGTCCTCGGCCATCTCTTTGCCGTCCGGACGGAACCACGACAGGTCCTTGACCTCGGACCCGTGGATGCGCCGACCCTGGAAGAAGGTCCGTCGGTGGAAGACGGGGTTGGCGAGTCGGAGCGCGATAAGGCGCCGCGTGAACTCACGCTGGCGGGCCTGCGGGCGGGTGAAGGACCACTTGAACCACGACAGCTCGTTGTCCTGGCAGTAGGCGTTGTTGTTGCCGTTCTGGGTGCGGGCCATCTCGTCACCGGCCGCCAGCATGGGGATGCCCTGGGACAGGAAGAGCGTCACGAGGAAGTTCCGCATCTGACGCTCGCGGATCGCCACGATCGCGGGATCGTCGGTCGGCCCCTCGACCCCGCCGTTCCAGGAGTCGTTGTCGCGGGCCCCGTCCCGGTTGTCCTCGCCGTTGGCCTCGTTGTGCTTCTCGTCATAGGAGACGAGATCCGCCAGCGTGAAGCCGTCGTGACAGGTGATGAAGTTGACGCTCGCGTACGGGCGGCGCCCGCTCGACTCGTAGAGGTCGCTCGAGCCCGTCAGCCGATAGCCCAGCTCGCCCACCTGGCCCCAGTCCCCCTTCCAGTAGCGGCGCATGGTGTCGCGGTACTTGCCGTTCCACTCCGCCCAGCCGGCGGGAAAATTGCCGACCTGGTAGCCGCCCTCGCCGAGGTCCCACGGCTCGGCGATCAGCTTGACCTGCGAGATGACCGGGTCCTGATGGATGACGTCGAAGAACGCGGAGAGGCGGTCCACCTCGTGGAGCTCCCGGGCCAGCGTGGCCGCGAGATCGAAGCGGAAGCCGTCCACGTGCATCTCGAGCACCCAGTGGCGGAGGCTGTCCATCAGGAGCTGGAGGGCACGCGGGTGCGTCATGTCGAGAGTGTTGCCGCAGCCCGTGTAGTCGCGGTGGTAGCGCGGCTCCTCGGGCAGGAGCCGATAGTAGCTGGCGTTGTCGAGGCCCCGGAAGCACAGCGTGGGGCCCAGCTGATTGCCCTCGGCGGTGTGGTTGTAGACGACGTCGAGGATGACCTCGATGCCGGCCTGGTGGAGGGTCTTCACCATCGTCTTGAACTCGCGCACCTGGTCGCCGCGCCCGCCACTCGCCGCGTAGCGGGCATCCGGCGCGAAGAAGCCGATGGAGTTGTATCCCCAGTAGTTCGTGAGGCCCCGCTCGACGAGTGACCGCTCGACCACGAACTGGTGGACGGGCAGAAGCTCCACCGCCGTCACCCCGAGGCGCCGGAGATAGTCGACGACCGGCGGCGATGCCAGGCCGGCATACGTCCCGCGCAGCTCCCGGGGAACATCGGGATGGCGCATGGTGAAGCCCTTGACGTGGCATTCGTAGATGACCGTGCGATTCCACGGGATCCGCGGCAGCCGGTCGTCTCCCCAGGAGAACGCGGGGTCGACCACCACCGAGCGGGGCGCGAAGGGTGCACTGTCGCGCTCGTCCAGCGATAGGTCCTCTTCGGGGTCGCCGATCCGATAACCGAAGAGCGCGTCGTTCCAGGTCACGTCGCCGGTGATGGCCCGCGCGTAGGGATCGAGCAGGAGCTTGGCCGGATTGAAACGGTGCCCGGTCTTCGGCTCGTAGAGGCCGTGCGCGCGGTAGCCGTAGAGGAGCCCCGGGCGTGCCTCGGGCAAGTAGAGGTGCCAGACCGCGTCGGTGCGCTCCCGGATGGGGAGACGATGGACCTCACGGGTCGGATCGTTGCCGTCGAACAAGCACAGCTCCATGCCGGTGGCGTGCTCGCTCCAGACGGCGAAGTTGACTCCGGCGCCGTCCCAGGTGGCGCCGAGCGGGTAGGGAGCGCCAGGCCGGGTGCGGACGCTCGAGCGCGGGCCGCTCATGCCTCCACGAAGCGGAGCCACACGGCGGCCAGAGCAGGTAGGGTCACTCGGATCGAATGGGGCTGCCCGTGCCATGGTACGGGTTCGCTTCGCACCTCACCGCTGTTGCCGAGATTGCTCCCGCCGTAATGGGCGCTGTCCGTGTTGAGCACCTCCGCCCACCGCCCGGCTCGGGGCACCCCCACCCGGTACTCTCGGCGGGGGACGGGGGTGAAGTTGCAGGCGCACAGGAGCAACTGCCCCGGCTCGAGCGCGAACCGAACGAAGGCGATCACGCTCTGGTCGCGATCGCGGCAGTCCATCCACAGGAAGCCGGCCGGGTCGTGGTCCAGCTGATGGAGCGGTCGCTCCTCCCGGTAGAGACGGTTCAGGTCGCGCACGAGGGACGACATGCCGCGGTGGTACGGGCCCTGGTCGAGCAGGTGCCATTCCAGGCTCGACTCATGGGACCACTCGCTCGACTGACCGAACTCCCCGCCCATGAACAGGAGCTTCTTGCCGGGGTACGCCCACATGAAGGCGTAGAGCAGGCGCAGGTTGGCGAAGCGCTGCCAGTCGTCGCCGGGCATCTTGGCCTTGAGCGAGCCCTTGCCGTGCACGACCTCGTCGTGCGAGAGCGGCAGGATGAAGTTCTCCGTCCACGCGTACAAGAGCCCGAAGGTCAGCTGATCGTGGTGGTACTTCCGGTGTACGGGATCCTCGCGAAAGTAGCCGAGGATGTCGTGCATCCAGCCCATGTTCCACTTGTAGCCGAACCCGAGGCCGCCCAGATGCACCGGCCGCGACACCATCGGCCACGACGTCGACTCCTCGGCCACCGTGGCCGCATCCGCGTGGAGCCCGTAGAGCACCTCGTTGAGGCGCTTGACGAAGGCGATCGCCTCCAGGTTCTCCCGGCCGCCGAACCGGTTCGGCTTCCACTCCCCCTCCCGGCGCGAGTAGTCGAGGTAGAGCATGGACGCCACGGCATCCACGCGGAGCCCATCCAGGTGATAGCGCTCGATCCAGAAGAGCGCGTTGGCGAGGAGGAAATTGGCCACCTCGTGGCGCCCGTAGTTGAAGACTCGCGTGCCCCAGTCGGGATGCTCGCGCAAGCGCGGGTCGTCGTGCTCGTAGAGATGCGTGCCATCGAAGAAGGCCAGGCCGTGCGGATCCCGTGGGAAGTGGGCGGGCACCCAGTCGAGGATCACCCCGATGCCGCGCTGATGCAGGCGGTCGACGAAGAACATGAAGTCGTGGGGGTCGCCGTACCGCCGCGTGGGGGCGTAATACCCGATGCCCTGGTATCCCCAGGAGCCGTAGAACGGGTGTTCCATCACGGGCATCAGCTCGACGTGGGTGAAGCCCATGTCGGTCACGTAGTCCCCGAGCTGGTCGGCCAGCTCCCGATAGGAGAGCCAGCGCTGCCCCTCTTCCGGTACGCGCCGCCACGAGCCAAGATGGACCTCGTAGATGCTGACGGGCACCCCGAGTGATTGCCGCCGGGCGCGCTCGGCCATCCACGGCTGGTCGCCCCAGTTGTAGCCGTCGAGGTCGTAGACCTCGGCGGCCGTGCGCTCGCCGCCGGGCTCGAAGGCGAAGGCGAGGGGATCGGCCTTCAGCGCCTGAAGATCGCCGCCGGGCCCCAGGATCTCGTACTTGTAGCGAGCGCCCGATCCGACGCCGGGAAGGAACAGCTCCCAGATTCCGTTGCCGGGGTGCAGGCGCATCGGGTGCCGACGACCGTCCCAGCGGTTCCAGTCCCCGACGACGCTGACGCGCCTGGCATTGGGCGCCCAGACCGAGAAGATGGTGCCGTCGACGCCGTCGACCCGGGCCGGGTGCGCGCCCAGCTTGTCGTACACGCGGTAGTGCGTGCCTTCCCCGAGGAGATGGAGGTCGAAGTCCGAGAGAGTCGAGGAGAAGCGATACGGATCGTGCTCCTCGCGGGTCCGCCCCTCGTGGTCGGTGACGCGCAGCCGGTAGGTGAGCGCGCTCCGCCCCCGCACGGTGGTCTCCCAGAGACCCGCCGGGTGGAGCGCCTGCATCGAGTGCTCTTCCGTGGGTTCTCCCCCGAGGACGACCGACACCTTGGCGGCGTCGGGCTGCAGCGTCCGAATGGCCACGGTCCCACGCGCGCCCGCATGCGGTCCGAGCACCGCAAAGGGGTCGCCATGACGGCCACCCACGAGAGCCTCGACCACGTCGGAGGTGAGTCTCATGCGGCCCCCCGAGCCCGCTCGAGGAGCGCGACGGGAAAGTGCGCGAACAGCCGGCTCGCCCGGAGAGCCGGGCGCCCATTCACGGACTCCGTGTCCAGGTGCGCCCCGGTGAAGCGGTCCATCCACGTCCCGCCCAGGTCGGGGTCGTCGAGGCCTACCCAGGTGTCCGCCCAGCCCGCCTCGCCCAGCGGCCATTCACCGCTGAACCCGGTCAAGCGGACGGTCAGGCGGGGCGCGACGGCGATGACCGCGCGGCCCGCCCTCCGGCGGGCGAACGCCACCAGGTGGTCGATCTGTCGGCCGCTTGCTGTCAGCGGCAGGTAGTCGCCTTCCACGAACAGGCCTGGGTCGGCGCGGCGCACGCCGAGTGCACGCATAATGGTGAAGAGCTTGATCCGCCCGTCGCGCCAACCCTCGAGGAGTCCGGCGCAGAGCGCGGTCCGGTCGGCGCGGGCCTCGATCTCGGCGGCGAGCGTGTCGAGCCGGGCCCGCGCGGCCTCGAAATTCACGGGACCGCGATTGTCGGGATCCACGAGCGCGAGATCCCACCCCTCCGTGCCCCGGTAAAAATCCGGAATGCCGGGCGACGCGATCTTGAGCACCGTCTGGGCCAGGGAACTGACCATGGCGTGCCGCGCCACCAGCGCCTGGAACGGGCGCAGATCCGCTACGAGGGGGCTTCCCGGAGCCAGGATGCCCGCCACGAACTCACGCACGGCGACGTCGTAGTCCGGATCGGGATTGATCCACCCCGTGTGCACCTTCGCTTCCTTGACGGCTTTCTCCATGTACGCCTGGATGCGATCGGTGAAGCGGGGGCGAGCCTCGTCCCACTCCTCGACGGGCCAGGCCCCCACCAGCGTCTGATAAAGAAGGTACTCCTCGTTCCGCGCCGGAGCGAGCGCCCCTGCCACCGGCCGCTTGAATCGGCGGGCGAGCCGGCGCCAGCGCCGGACCCGCGCGTGCCACTCGGCCGGAATCTCCGACAGCACGTCGATCCGGGCCCGCACGTCCTCGCCGCGCTTGGTGTCGTGGGTGGACGTCGCCAGGAGCGATGCCGGCCATCGCTCGCGGCGGGTCATGTTTCGCCCGTGGAATGCGGCCACCGCCTCGCCGAACCTCGCCGGATCTCCGCCGACCTCGTTGAGTGACACGAGCCGGTGATAGCGGTAGAAGGCCGTGTCCTCCACGCCCTTCGCCATGACCGGGCCCGTGGCTTGCTGGAAGCGCGCCACGAAATCCCGCCACGCGGTCGGATCCCCCGACGGGGCCGGCACCCGGAGAACGAGGACATCGCGGAGGAAATCGAAGACGGACGTGCTGACCTGCGGGTTGCGCCGCTGGGCCTCGGCGATCGCGCGCTGGATGTATGCGCGATCACGGGTGCTGACCTCGACGGCCTCGTCGCCAACGTAAGTGCGATAGATCGGGAAGCACGCGATGGTCTCGCGGATCGCCCGCACCAGGATCGGGAGCGTGAAATCGCGGGAGCGGCGGTTACGGTCGGCAAGGGCGCTCAGGCGATGGCCGAGCTGGTTGGTTTCCCCGGCCATCGTGGTTTGCATGATGAGGCGGCGTGCCTCGTAGGCGAGGTCGGCCATGGCCGGACGCTCGCGCACGAAGCGATGGTAGATGGCCGTCATCTGCCTGGACGCGCTCCGATCCACGAACAAGCCGTTCACCGAAACCAGGAAGTCGTAGCCAGTGGTTCCGCCCACGAGCCACCAGTCGGGCAGCGCTTCCTCCCCGAGGAGAATCTTTTCGGCCAGCACCCAGAGGGGGCGCGCGTCGGGACCCGCCGGGTCGGTGCGGGCGATTCGGTGTCGGGCCAAGAGCGCGTCGGCGTGCGCGGCATCGAGGTCGGGCACCAGCCGCCGCGCCACGTGGACGATGGCCTCCTCCTGGAGGCGGCGGAAATACTCGCCGGGCGCGTAGAGGCCATCGGGATGATCCACACGGAGGCCGGTGACCAGGCCCGCCCCGATGAGGCGGGCGACCAGACGGTGGGTGGTCTCGAAGACCTGCGGCACTTCCATCCGGATGGCGGCGAGATGGTTCACGTCGAAGAACCGCCGGTAGTTGACCTCATCGCCCGCCACCCGCCAATCCGCCAGGCGATAGGCTTGCTCTCCGAGCAAGGCATCGAGCAGGTCGAAGCTAGCGGGGTCGCCCGGGCTGCCGTTGAACGCGCTCACGTTGTCGTCGATGTAGGCTCGGACGTCCTCGGACTCCTTCGCGAGGCCGGCCAGCCGGCGCTTGACGACCTCCTTCTCCCTGGCCTGCTCTTCGCGCCGGGCTGGGTCGGGCTCGGTCGGCGGGGGCAGGTGGTCGATGGCCGTGAGGATGCTCATCAGCTCGTGGAGGCTTGGATGGTCTTCCCCGAGACGCTCGCGGAGGCGGTCGAAGCGGTGGCGCAGGATACGAGGATAACTCCGCGGGGCCAGGGGCAGCCGAGCCCCGGCGTAGCGGATGAAGAACGCCCCTTCCGCGAACTCCAGGCTGAGCATCCCCGCCTCGAGCGCCGTGCCGTACTGGTCGGGCAAGACCGGCAGTAACAGCACGTTGCGAAGAGGGGCGCGGATGGGCGTCCAGTTGATGTCAAAGAAGGCGGCATAGCGGGAGACGGGCCCGTTCTCGAGCACGTCGAGCCACCAAGGATTGGTATCGCCCGCGACGCCCATGTGGTTGGGCACGATGTCGAGCACGATCCCCAGGTCACGCTCGCGGAGAGTCTGGGCCATCGCTTCGAAGGTGGCGAGCGAGCCGAACTCGGGGTTGAAGCTGCCGTGATCCACGACGTCGTAGCCATGGCTGCTCCCCGGTCCGGCCCGGAAGCAGGGCGACAGGTAGACCTCGCTGATCCCGAGTGCGTCGAGGTAGGGGGCCAGCCGGGCGACGCCCTCGAAGGTGAGGGAGGGACCGAGCTGGAGGCGATAGGTCGCGCGCCGCGGCCGTTCGAGAGCCGCCCGAACGCGCTCGAGGAGCGCCCCCGCGGCCGCGTCGACGCCCCTCTCCGACGGAGCTTCAGATGGCGACGAACCGGTGTCGACGCCAGGCGTCCCCTCACTCATGGCCGGTGTGATCGGTTGCAAGACCCGCGCCGCCGACACGCCGCCGCAAGTGTGCCACTTGCCACGCCGCTGGGCCTGCGCTGGGTTCCCGTGCCGAGCTTTGCGACACGGTGTCGGCCCAATCGACACGGTAATTCTTGCCCTCCCGGAGGCCCGTTTACGGGGAGATCCGGGGGGCGAGACTCTAGTGGGGGCTAGCCGTTTGCCGTCTTCAGGAGCAGCCGGTGGTGGTGCCGCAGGTCACGCACTTGAGACAGGTGCCGTTGCGCACCATGGTGAATTGGCCGCAATCGCCACAGGGATCGCCCTCGTACCCCTTGAGCCGGGCGAGCTCGGAGGCCGACAGCGTCTTCGCCTCCGCGACGGCGCCGCTGCCCCCGGACAGGGGCGCGGCCGCCCGCGCGGTGAGTGCCGGATCGGGTGCGGCCAGGGCGGTAGGCGTCGCCGGGATCATCGCGATCGGCCCCTGGCCGATCTTGTTCCCCAAGGTGTCGCTGCGCAGGTCCTCATCGGGCACGTGCGAGAGATCGGTGCGGCCCAGATAGGAGATGGCCAGCTCGCGGAAGACGTAGTCGATGACGGATGTCGCCATCTTGATCCGGTCGTTGCCCATCACCATGCCGTTGGGCTCGAACCGTGTGAACACGAAGGCGTCCACGAACTCCTCCAGTGGCACGCCGTGCTGCAGGCCCAGCGAGATGGCGATGGCGAAACAGTTCATGAGGCTGCGGAAGGCCGCGCCTTCCTTGTGCATGTCGAGGAAGATCTCGCCGAGGCTGCCGTCCTCGTAGTTGCCGGTGCGCAGATACACCTTGTGCCCGCCCACCACCGCCTTCTGGGTGTAGCCGGCGCGGCGATCGGGCAGCCGGTGGCGCTCGCGGAGATACTTGGTCACCACCCGCTCGGTCATCTTCTCGGCCACCGCTTCCACGTCGGCGGCGGCCGCCGCCTCCTCGTCGGTGGTGCTATTGAGGGGCTGCGAGAGCTTGGAGCCGTCGCGGTAGAGGGCCACCGCCTTCAGCATGCTCCGCCAGGAGGCGTGATAGGCGCGCTTGACGTCCTCCACCGAGGAGTCGGAGGGCATGTTGATGGTCTTGCTGATGGCGCCGGAGAGGAAGGGCTGGGCGGCCGCCATCATCTGGATGTGGGCGTCGACCGCGATGAACCGCCGGCCCTTCTTGCCGCAGCGGTTGGCGCAGTCGAACACGGGCAGGTGCTCGTCCTTCAGATGCGGCGCGCCTTCCACTGTCATGGTGCCGCACACGTAGTCGCTGGCGGCCTCGATCTGGGCCGGGGTGAAGCCGAGGGCGCGGAGCAGGTTGCCGTTCCACTCCGCGAGCTGAGCCTCGTTGAGCCCCAACTGCCGCGGGACATACCCCTGCCCGAGCGTCCACGAGTTGAAGGCGAAGCTGAGGTCGAAGGCACCCTCGAGCGCCGCCTCGACGCGGGCCAGGCCGGCCTCGTCGAAGCCCTTGGCGCGCAGGCTGTCCGGGTTGATGAACGGCGCGCCCCGGAGCGTCTTCCGTCCCACGCAGTAGGCCACAATGTCGTCGATCCGGTCGGCGGTGTAGCCCAGCGTGCGCAGCGCGATGGGGATGCTCTGGTTGATGATCTTGAAGTAGCCGCCCCCCGCCAGCTTCTTGAACTTGACGAGCGCGAAGTCGGGCTCGATGCCGGTGGTGTCGCAATCCATCACGAGGCCGATGGTGCCGGTGGGCGCGAGCACGGTCACCTGGGCGTTGCGGTAGCCGTGAGCCTCACCGAGCGTGAGCGCGCGGTCCCACGTCTCCCGCGCGGCCTGGACGAGGTCGCCGGGGCAGTGGGAGGGATCCACGCCCAGTGGCTTGATGGTGAGGCCCTCGTACACGGCGGGCGCCGCATTGTAGGCGGCCCGGCGGTGATTGCGGATGACGCGGAGCATCGGCTCGCGGTTCCGCGCGAAGCCGGGGAAGGGCCCGAGGTCCCGCGCCATCTCCGCGGAGGTGGCATAGGCTTCGCCGTGCATGATGGCGGTCAGCGCGCCGCAGATGGCCACCGCTTCGGGCGAATCATACGGAATGCCCTGGCGCATGAGCACCGTGCCCATGTTGGCGTAGCCGAGCCCGAGCGTGCGGTAGTCCCAGCTCTTCTGGGCGATGGCCGCGCTCGGGTAGGCGCCCATGAGCACGCTGATCTCGAGCACCAGCGTCCACAGCCGGCAGGCATGGCGGAAGCCCTCGATGTCGAAGCCGCCGTCCGCCCGCAGGAACTTGGCGAGGTTGATGGACGCCAGGTTGCACGCGGTGTCGTCCAGGAACATGTACTCCGAGCAGTTGTGGACGACGAGGCCCCCGGCCACGAAGTGATGAGTGGCCTCCTCGGTGAGGTCGAAGACGTCTGCCTCGCCCACTGCCTCGATCGAGGCCACGGCATCCGTCAGGTCGTCGCGGTAGGTCCCGACTTCGGCGTTCAGGCGGGCCAGGGCCGCCGCCTTCGGGCTCTCGGGATGGAAGCCGATCTCGCGCTCGAACACGAACCGCGAGGACCGGCTGATCCGCAGCGAGAACATCGGCTGGACGGGATACTCGCGACTCCCACCCTTGCCATCGGGAAGGATGCTGACGGTGGTCCCACCTCGGCGATCGCCGTAAAGCTTGGCCTTGATGCCGAAGGATAGGAGGAGCATCTGGACCTGCCGGAGCAAGGTTTCGGAGGTCGAGTCGAGCGCGACGTACTGCGACTTCTGGCCATAGTTCGCGACCGTTCCGTCGGCGGTGAACAGGCCGCGCAACATCGCGGCGAGGGACGGGCGGTCCAGCTCGAAGACTGTCGGAGTGAACCGCTTGCCCTCGGATCCCTCATCGAGCACCGCGAACTGACGGAACACGTCCACCACGGGACGAGACCCGAAGGCCAGGCGCGCGCCCGCGCCCGCGCGCGTCACCCCGACGCCGTCGTTCCGCCCCACCGAGCCCACCGCCTTCAGCGCGGCTTTCTCCACATTGACGGCGCTGGCGACCGCGCCGAGCACGCCCGCCTCGGCGGCGTGCATGGTGAGGATGATGGTCTGCTGCTCGCGCCCCTGGATCACGGAGCGAGTCAGACAGCGGTCTCCCACCGCGACGCCGATCCCGAGCGCGAGGTTGGGCTCGAGGACCCGCCGCCCGAACCCTCCGCCCTGGAGCATGAGGCGATCGCTCTGCCGGAGGTCCCGAACCGCGATGTCGCCCCGCTCGACGGTCAGGACCTTGTGATCCGCCGTGATATTGACCTCGTAGCCCGAGGTCGTGCGCAGCCGGTAGATCGCCTTCCGCCCCGTCGGGAAGATCTTCGTCACGAGGTGCGGCTGACCATCGGCACCGATGACCCGCGCGGTGCGGCCGACCAGCGAATCGATGCGCTGCCAGCCATCAGTGGTCGCGACCAAGGTGTCGCCGGTCACGCACGGGTTCGAGGCGTTGATACGCCCGTCTTCGGGGCAGGTGTGCCACTCGTTGATGGTGGTGTCGTACTGCACGCCGGGATCGGCGCAGGCCCAGGCCGAGTACGCGATCTCCTCCCACAGCCCGGCGGCGGGAATGCGCTTGGCGACCTTGCCATCGGTGCGGCGCCGCAGCTCCCAGTCGCCCCCGGCCTCGAGCACGTCGAAGAAGCCGTTGGGGACTCGGATGCTGTTGTTGGAATTCTGACCGGAGACGGTCAGGTAGGCGTCCGAGTCCCAGTCGGTGTCGTACTCGGGAAAGATCAGCTCGGTCACGCCTTGCGCGGCGAGTTGAAGCGCCCGCTGGATATAGCCCTCCGGCACCATGGCCGCGCGGGCCTCGCGCAGGGCGGCGCGCAGGGCCGCGTTGCGCTTGGGATCGGCGTCGATGCGCTCCGGCTCGAGCGCGCTCGGCCGGCATGCCGCCATCACCGCCTGCAGCCGGCGCTTGCCCAGGCGCGAGCCCGCCACGAGGGCGGCAACCTTCTGCTCCTCGATCACTTTCCAGCGGATGAACTCCAGCACGTCGGGGTGGTCGAGATCGAGGCACACCATCTTGGCGGCGCGCCGCGTCGTGCCGCCCGACTTGATCGCGCCCGCCGCGCGGTCGCCGATCTTGAGGAAGGACATCAGCCCGGAAGACTTGCCGCCCCCCGACAGGGGCTCGTTCGCGCCGCGCAGGCTGGAGAAGTTCGACCCCGTGCCGGAGCCGTACTTGAAGATACGCGCCTCGCGTGTCCAGAGGTCCATGATGCCGCCGTCATTGACGAGATCGTCGCTGACGGACTGGATGAAGCAGGCCGAGGGCTGCGGGCGCTCGTACGCGGAGCTGGCACGGGTGAGAACGCCCGTATGGGGCTCAACGTAATGGTGGCCCTGGGCGGGGCCGCTGAGCCCGTACGCCCAGTGCAACCCCGTGTTGAACCACTGGGGCGAATTGGGCGCGGCCACCTGCGCGGCGAGCATGTGACACAGCTCATCGTAGAAGGCCTGGGCGTCGGCCTCGGTGCTGAAGTACCGGTGGAGTCGGCCCCAGTGCGTCCACGTGCCGGCCAGGCGGTGGAACACCTCGCGCGCATCGCGCTCGCCGCCCAGCACCGGCTTGCCCTCGCGATCGACGAGGGGCTTGCCGTCAGGCCCCGTCTGCGGCACGCCGGCCTTGCGGAAGTACTTCTGCGCGAGGATGTCCGTGGCCACCGCCGACCAAGCCGAGGGCACCGCGATGCCCTCCTGACGAAAGACCGTCGAGCCATCCGGGTTCTTGATCTCCGACGTGCGAAGATCGAACTCGATCCCGGCGTAAGGGCCCTGGTCTTCCTTGGTGTAGCGGCGGGAAATCTTCATACGACCTCCTCGAGCGGCACGGCGGAACGTTACTCGGACGTTACGGTCACAAAGGAACAAAGCCCAAGATATTGTGGTGTCCCCGAACGAGTCAACCTTTATTTAGTGCTTGTGAGCATCTTCTCAACCCAGCCCCTGTGGAATGATGTGGATAACGGTGGAGAGCACGTCCGCGCCGTCGGTTCAAGCGGTTCGACGGCGGCCGGCTGTGGATGAGACGCGACGCGGCGCGTACAATGCGCGCCATGCAATGGCTGGTCGACGGCTACAACGTGATCCGACGCGATCCCGCGCTGGCGTCGCGGGAGGCGACGAGCCTCGAGGCGGGCCGCGCCGCCCTGTGCGCGCGGCTCGCCGCGCTCGCGCGGAGATCCGGCGAGCGGTTCACCGTGGTCTTCGACGGGACGGGCAGTGGCAGCGCGGCCGCGGGCGGCACGGTACGCGTCGTCTTCTCGAGCGCGCGCGAGACCGCCGACCGCGTGCTCGCGCGCCTGGCGACGCGGGGGGGCGCGGTGGTGTCGAACGACCGTGAAGTGCGCCGCGCGGCGGAACGGGCGGGCGCGGTCGCGGTCAGCACCGATCAGTTCCTTGCCCGCCTCGAGATCCGGGGCGGATCTTCGTCAGCGTCGCCGGAGCCCTTCGACCCCTATATGAAGGATGCGGACGAGGAACCGGAGCGGCCGGCCGGGTCTCGCAAGGGCAATGCCTGGAGGCCTCCCCGGAAAGGCCGGGCCGTCGAACGGGCGCTCGACCGTCTCAGCAAACCGTTTGGATAGCACAGGAGGATCTCCGGCATGCACGTCGGATTCGTCGGGACTGGAAACATGGGCCGCCCCATGGCCGCGAACATCCTCAAGGCCGGTCACGCGCTCACCGTGTTCGACCTGAGCCCGGCGGCCACCGCGCCTCTCGAGCGCGCCGGCGCCACGCGCGCGGCCGACCTTGCGGCTCTCGCGGGAGCGGTGCGGGTCACGCTGCTGAGCCTGCCCGACGCGCGCGCGGTGGAGGCCGCCCTGTTCGGCGCTCCCGGCGCCCCGGGGCTCATGGCCGCGGCCAAGGCCGGGGACTTCATCTTCGACCTGTCCACGGTGGGCCCGGCGAGCACGCGCCGCCTCGCCGCCCGGACCTCGCAGAACGGTGTGCGCCTTGTCGACGCCCCGGTGAGCGGCAGCGTGAGCGGGGCGGAAGCCGGCACCCTCGCCGTCATGGTTGGCGCGCCCGAGGCGGACGTGAAGCCCTTCGAGCCCATCCTGCGCGCTATCGGCAAGAGCCTCTTCTTCCTGGGCGAGGTGGGCAAGGGCAACATCCTCAAGCTCCTCAACAACTACATCGCCCTCACCAATCAGGCCGTCCTCTGTGAAGCGATGGCCCTCGCCGATCGCCTGGGCGTGGCGCGGCAAACCGTCGGCGAGGTGGTGGGGAAGAGCTCAGGCGCCAGCTTCATTCTCGAGCGCAAGCTCGCCGCCCTCGTGAAGCACGACTACAGTCCCGGCTTTTTCGTGGACCTCGCCCGAAAGGACCTGGGGCTCGGGCTCGAGCTCATGGCCGAGACCAAGGGGGAGAGCGTGGTGGGGCGGGCCGCCTGGGAACTCTACGGACGGGCGAGCGAGGCCGGACTGGGGCGGCTCGACAGCTCGGGCTTGCTGGGGCTGATCGAGCCCCGCGCTACTGCCTGATCTGCTGGGCCCGGCGCTGAAGGTAGGCGTTGCGCACCGCGGTGTAGAGATCCACCGTGGTTTCCTGCACGCCCTCGAACAACTCCAGGTTCAGTGACCGGTCATTGATCATGCTCACGACCCTCATGACCAGCCGCTCCCAGATGAATGGGATGACGTAGGTGAGCGGATCCATGGCGCTGTCGACGCCGATGCCGACCCCGTCGCGGACGGTCATGGGGGCCATGAACGGAAGGACGAGGAAGGGACCGGGTCCGACGCCCCAGACCCCGAGCGTTTGCCCGAAGTCCTCCCGGCTGGGCTCGATGCCCCACTCCTGCCTGGCCATGTCCCAGAGGCCACCGATCCCCACCGTCGAGTTGATCAGGAACCGGCTGAGCTCGCGCCCCGCCCCGGCCCACTTGCCCTGGAGCAGGTTGTTGATGAACCGCGGCACGAAGGTGATGTTGTTGAAGCCGCGGTCGATCATGCGCTGGAGCTCGTCCGGCATGATGAAGTTGTAGCCCTTGGCGATGGGCTTGAGGACGTACTTGTCCACGTTGAGGTTGAACCTGAACATCGTCTCGTTGAAGGATTCCCAGGGATCGTACTCCTCGACCGGGGGCTCCAGCGGCGGCCCGGCCTCGCGCTCGCGCTGCGCCTGGGCGATCGACATCGTATCGACGAGGGCGAGGAGGTACGGCGTCATCTCGCCATCGGTGATGGGCTCCATGGGGAGGAGCTCCACCGGCGCCGCCGCAGTGATCGGGGCGTCGGCGGCAGGCGGATCGACGTCCGCTGCGAGGCCGGGCGCGTCCTCGACGACGGGCGCGGTCTCGACCGCCGCGGCGCCCTCGGCGCGCTCGACGACGGAAATTGCGGGGGCGGTGGCCGCGAGTAGCGCGCGGGTGTCGGGATGGAGTCCGCCGGAAACGGAGCCGCAGCCGCCGAGCGCAAGCCCGCCGGCGAAGAACAGCAGCCCGAGCATGCGTGCCCGCGCCCGTGTCAGGTGCACCCCGCGATGGCCTCCGTGTCGATAAACAAGCAAGGGGGGCGCCGCGTCGCGCGCCCCGTCGGATACTCGCACCTATGCCGCCGACAAGGCAAGGCTTTTCGCGCTGCGCGCCGTCGCGGGGGCGTTGACAGGCTCGCGGGCGGGGCGTAGGGTTCCGCCAGACGCGCGGGGAGGCCGGCATGAAGCCATTCGTCGTCAATCGGTACGGCCGCATCGTCTTTCCGGAGAGCTTTTTCCCCGAGCTCGATTTCTCGGTCTTCGAGACGCTCGAGCAGTTCGCGGCGGTGATCCGGCGCGACTTCGAGGACAAGGCCCCCAGCGAGACCGACATCGTGGCCCGCGTGGACGCGCGCGCCTATGGGGGCCGGTACGAGCTCCTGCGCGACCTCGCGCTGAACCTCTTCTGGGTCAACCGCTACGCCATGACCATGTACGAGAAGCGTCCCACGCGGTGGCGCGACGTGGCGCGCCAGCGCGACGACGTGTTCCTGCCCGTGTTCAAGCCCTGGGACGGGACCGAGCTCACCGCCGCCATCGACGGAGGATACCGGCAGCTCCCGGCCTCCTGGGACGAAGGCACCGAGGACAAGATCTTCCGCATCCTGCTCGACGTCTTCCGCCACAAGAAGGGCGCGGGGGCCGAGCTGCCGGCGATCAAGCCCACCGTGGCCGAGCTGCTCGGCAGCCCCAAGAGCCTCACCTATCATCTCCTCGCGTACAACCCGGACTATCCCGGGTACGGCTACAACGACATCATCGAGTACGCGCACACCGTGCCCGAGCTGGAGGCGGTGATGCGGCAGGCCATGGTGCTGCACAACCAGTACCGGTGGGACCGCGCCCGGACCCGACTCACCGAGGCCGGCCAGCTCCACGACGACGACTACGTGGTGGTCTTCCATCCGCGCAACGACGACGTGCTGAGCTTCATCCGCCGGGTGAAGTCGGGACGCCGCGGCCGGCCGCGCCGTCCCGCTCCCGCCGAGTCGCGCCACCCGGTGTCGCCCTATCCGCCGGTGGTGGTGGCCAAGCGCTTCAGCGTACTGCCGCGCCTCGAGGCCCTCGCCGTCTACAAGGGAGAGCGCGCCTGCACGAACGAGGACCTGATCCGCAACGCGGCCTACTGCTGGTCCCCGATGAGCGCGGAGGAGATCGAGCGCAAAACCGGCATCAGCCAGCGCCTCTACACGGAGCTGGACCTGGACCACATCGCGCTGCTCGCCGCGCGGGGTGCCCTCGAGAAATCTGGCCGGCGTCCGGAGGAGATCGGCGCGGTGCTCTTCTGCTCCTGCACGAGCGTGAAGATGATGCCCTCGCTCGCGACGTGGCTGTCGGCCCAGCTCGGCATGTTCCAGACCCACGCCTCGCTCGACATGGTGGCGGCGTGCGCGGGGCTTCCCTACGGGCTGTCCGAGGCGGTGCGGCTCATGCAGGAGACGGAGCGGCCGGTGCTGGTCGTGTGCGGGGAGAAGTTCTCCGACAAGATCGGCACGGTGCGCACTTCACGCATGATCTTCGGGGATGGCGCCGCGGCCATGGTGCTGGCCCCCGCCGCGCCCGGCGCGCCGTCCGACATCGAGGTCTACCAGACCTATGCCTCGGGTCCGGTGGCCGAGGTCGACTCGATCATCTGGCCCAATCCCGAGTTCGACAACAACATCACCGTGTACGGGCCCGAGGTGCGCGCGCTCGTGAAGCGCTACCTCGGCCAGATGATCGACGAGATGCGCGAGCTGCCCAACACGGAAGGCGGCGCGGGATCGCTGCTGGAGGCGATCGATCTCATCGTGCCCCACCAGGCGAACAAGACCATGGTGGTGAACTTCGCCAAGGCCGCGGGGATCGGTCCGGAGCGTCTCTACTTCAACATCGGCTTGGTGGGCAACACCTCCTCGGCGAGCATTCCCATTGCCATCCACGACGCGGTACGGGAAGGCGTCATCGACCGCCCCATGCGGATCTTCGCTCCAGGATTCGGGGCGGGCGCTGTGGCCGGCTACGTGGTGATGCGCCTGGATCCGTCCGTAGTAGTTTGATGGCCGGGGAGATTGTCCGGCTCTTTTGAGGGGAGAGACGACGCTTGGGGGGGCGGGAGACAAGCTCCCGCCGGCCCCCCATGGTTCGTGCGCGACGTGTCGTCGCGCGACCCGGCTTAGCGTCGGGTGTCGGCCGGTGGCCGTGCCGAGGCGTCACCGGGTCCGGGATCGCGCCGTATCGGCGCGGTCACCGCGGAGCCGGTGACGCAGTCATCGAGTCCGGTGGCGTCTCCATCGTGAGCCCATCAGGCGCCCGCTCGGGCGCGCTGTCAAGGGGATCGTGGCGCACGGCGCCGAGCGCCCGCGTCACGCCGTCGGAGCACCGCGTCGCGCCCGCGGCCTTCTCGCGTATCATCGGGTCCGCGATGCTGCGCGCGGATCGGCGCTTCGCCGGACTCGTGGTCGCGACGGTGCTGGTGCTCGTCGGCGTCGCCGCGGGGCTCATCGGCGATGTCGGCCGACCGTATCCGGGCTTTCACGCCGACGTCGACTACCGGATCCTCCTGCCGAGCGCGGCCGCGCGCGCCGCCGGGCTTCGCGACAACGATCGCATCGTCACGGTGGACGGGGGCTCCGCTCTCGCGCTACTCGCGCGCGTGCGGTCGGCGACGGGGCCCGTCACCTACGAGGTGGAGCGCGCGGGGGTCCGCTTCACCGCGCGCGTGGCGCCGGAGCCGTTCACCTGGCCGGTGCTCCTCCACGCCTTCGGCGCTTTCTACGTGGTCTCCGCGCTCATGCTCGCCACCGGGCTCGCCGTGTATCGCCAGAACCCCGCGGCCCGCCCCAACCGCTACTTCCTCGTCTACATGTGCCTCTGGGCGGCGTCGAACGTGGCCGTTCCCGACGCGATCCTCGGCTTCACCAAGGCCGGCGCGTTCGTGGTGGGGTTCCTCGGCGCGTTCCTGCCCGTGCACGGCTGGGTGTTCTTCCTGACGTATCCCGCGAACCCGGCCCGCGAGGCGTGGCTCGTCAAGCACGACGTGTTCGGACGCCTCTACCGCCTCGCCATCGCGCTCGGCCTCTTCTTCACCGCGATCTTCACCGGCGTGTACCTGCTGGCGCCCGAGCGGATCGCCCATGGCTGGCTCTACCCGACCGCGCTCGCATTCCAGTTCGGACTCACCAGCATCTCGTTCCCCATCAAGGTCGCCGCCCTCTGGGACACGCGGCGGCGCGCCGCCTCGCCGCTCGTCAATCAGCAGACCACCGTGCTGCTCCTCGGCATCGCGCTGGGCCTGGGCGGGTGGACGCTCTTCATGCTCGCCCCGCTCGCCCATCTCTACGCGGCGCCCATCCCGCCCGCGCTGGGCTCCGCGCTCGTCCTGCTCTACCCCACTGCCATCGCCTACGCCACCGTGCGCTACCGCCTCTTCGACGCCACCGTGGTGATCCGCCGCTCGGTGATCTACACCCTCCTCGCCGGCCTCATCACCGGCGCCTATGCGCTCCTCATCGCCGGGGCCAACCTCATCCTGGCTCAGGCCGACCTCACGCGCTCGCCCTGGTTTTCCGCCGCGTTCGTCTTCGCGGTGGTGCTCGCGTTCAACCCCCTGCGCGATCGGGTGCGCCGCATGGTGGACCGTACCTTCTTCCGCGAGCGCTACGACTACGCACGCGCGCTGCAGGCGCTCGCGCGCTCCATGACGAGCCTGCTCGATCTCGAGGAGATCCGGCGCCGCGTGACTACCACGGTGGAGAGCGCGATGCACGTGCGCGAGGTGCGACTGCGGGTGGGCGCGCCGATCGCGGCGCTCGCCCCCGTCCTCGACGCTGCCCCCGGCGCGCTGTCGCGCTATCAGGTTGCCGCGGATCCGAGCTTCGCCGCCGTGGGCGCGGAGGCGCTGCACGCGTTCGCGGGCCTGGGCGCGGAGGTGGTGGTGCCGCTGCGCTTCCAGGGCGAGCCCCGCGGCCTGCTGCTCCTGGGCGGCAAGCGGTCGGACGCCCCGTACACCGACGAGGATCTCTCCCTCCTCGAGACCCTGGCCGACCAGGCGGCGGTGGCTCTCGCCAACGCCGAGGCGCACGCCCGCGTGCTCGACTACGCGCACGAGCTCGAGCGCAGCCTGCTCATCCGCTCCAACCTCGCCAAGTTCGTCCCCCAGCGCGTGCGCCAGCTCATCGAGGCCTCGCCGGAAGCGCCCTCGCTGGCCAAGCGCGAGGCCGACGTCACCGTGCTCTTCGCGGACATCACCGGGTACACGCGACTGTCCTCCACGCTGGCCCCCGAGGCCCTGGACACGCTCGTCGAGCGCTACTTCGGCGCGTTCCTCGACGAGATCGTGCGACACGGCGGCGACGTCAACGAGACCGCGGGCGACGGCCTCATGGTGATCTTCCACGAGGGCGACCACGCCCGCGCGGCGGTGGCGGCGGCGCAGGGGATCCATCGCCGCGCCGGCGAGCTCAACCGAGACGCGGCGGGCGGCGCGGGGCCGCTCGCCATGCACATCGGCGTCAACACCGGGCCCGCCCTCCTCGGCGCGACCAAGATCGAGGGCCGGGCGGGGACACGGTGGACCTATACCGCCTCCGGCCTCACCACCAACATCGCGGCGCGGCTCGCCGCCGTCGCGAGCGGCGGCGAGGTGGTGCTGAGCGCGAGCACGCGCGCGCGGCTGACCGCCGAGATCGCCTGCGAGGATCTCGGCACGCGCGAGCTGAAGAACGTCGACGCCCCCGTGCGCCTCTACCGGCTGCGCTAGTGCTACACTCGCCCGCATGCCGGCCATGACGAAGCGCGCGCGTATCGCGGCCGCCATCGCCGGCCAGCCGGTGGACCGCGTGCCGGTGGCCTTCTGGCGCCACGCGCCCCACGTCGATCACACGGCCAAGGGCCTCGCCGAGGCCATGCTTGCCTTCCATCGCCGCTGGGATCTCGACCTGATCAAGGTGATGTCGAGCGGGGTGTACTGCGTGGAGGACTGGGGGTGCGAGGTCGCTTATCAGGGCTCGCCCAACGGGGCCAAGACCTGCACCGCGCACGCGGTGAAGACCGCCTCCGACTGGGAACGACTCGGCGCCCTCGATCCCGGCGCGGGCGCCCTGGGGCGTGAGCTGGAGGCGCTGCGCCTGATCGTCAGCGGTCGAGGAGACGACGCGCCCACTCTGCACACCATCTTCTCGCCGCTGACGATTGCTCGGAAGCTCGCCGGGGATCGGCTCGACGCCGATCTTGCCGCCGCGCCCGCGGCGGTGGAGGGCGCCCTCGAGGTGATCACCGCCACCGTGACGCGTTACGCGGCGGCGGCACGCGAGGCCGGCGCCGACGGATTCTTCTTCGCCACTCAGCACGCGAGCCGCGACGCCATCTCCGAGCGCGAATTCCAACGTTATGAATTGCCGTACCTGCGCCGCATCCTCGAGGCGCTCGGGGCCGGGGGCGGCGTCACCATGCTTCACCTGCACGGCGCCAACGTCTACTTCGACGCGTGCGCGGACCTGCCCGTCGCCGTCCTCAACTGGCACGATCGCCTCGCCGGGCCCTCTCTCGCCCAGGGCAAGACGCGCGGCGCGGTGGCGGCGGGCCTCGGCGAGGCGGGCACGCTCCGCCGCGGGCCGGTGGCCGCGATCGAAGCCGAGGTGAGGGACGCCCTCGCGCAGACGGGCGGCCGCGGCCACATCCTCACCACCGGCTGCGTGCTCCCCCTCGACGTGCCGGACGCGCATCTACAGGCGGCCGTGGACACGGCGCGGCGCAGTTGATTGGCGAGCCGCAGCCGTAAGGCGAGGCGAGCGGATACATGATGGGGTCCCGAGCGGAGCGAGGGCGGGCCCAGGACGGCGGCCCGCCTCTCCGCAGCCGTAAGGCGAGGCGAGCGGATACATGATGGGGTCCCGAGCGGAGCGAGGGCGGGCCCAGGACGGCGGCCCGCCTCTCCTCCAGGTCACCGGGCTCCGTCGCAGCTTCTACGGGGTTCAGGCGCTCGACGGCATGGATCTCCGCGTGGAGGCCGGCACTATCACCGGCCTCATCGGGCCCAACGGGGCGGGGAAGACCACGCTGTTCAACTGCGTCTCGGGGTTGATCCCTCCCGAGGCCGGCCGCGTCGTCTTCGACGGGGAGGACATCACCGGCTGGCGGGCCGACCGGGTCACGCGGCGGGGGCTCGTGCGCACGTTTCAGATCGCGCGCGGCTTCCCGCGGCTGTCCGTCCTGGAGAACCTCATGCTCTACGGCGGGGGGCAGCCGGGCGAGACGCTCTGGCGCGCGCTCGCGCGTCCGCGCGCGGTGAGAGAGCGTGAAGACGACCTTCGCGCCCGCGCCTTCGAGGCGGCGCGCCGGCTGAACCTGATGGCGGTGATCAACGCGGCGGCGTCCGACCTCTCCGGCGGGCAGAAGAAGCTGCTCGAGCTGGGCCGCGCGCTCATGACCGATCCCAAGCTGATCCTGCTCGATGAGCCCATCGCGGGCGTCAACCCCACGCTCGCCGGCGAGATCGCCCATCACCTCGAGTCGCTGCGCGCCGACGGCCTCACGTTCCTGATCATCGAGCATCACCTCGACGTCATCGCCCGGCTCTGCGCCCCCGTGGTCGTGCTGGCCGAGGGGCGCCATCTGGCGGAGGGCTCGTTCGCCGCCCTCGCCGCCGACCCCCGGGTGCAGGAAGCGTATATGGGTCGCAGGCGGATCCCAGCGTGACCGTCACGGCGGCGAGCACGATCCTGCTCGCCTGCGAGGGGGTCGTCGCCGGATACTCCGCCGCCGACGAGGTCTTGAAGGGCGTGGACCTCACGATCGAGCGCGGCGAGATCGTGAGCATCATCGGACCGAACGGCGCCGGCAAGTCCACGCTCCTCAAGGTGGTCGCGGGAATCCTCGCTCCCCACCGGGGCACGGTCCGGCTGGGTGACCGGCCGATACAGGGCCGGCCCCCGCGGGAGATCTCCGCCCTCGGGGTGGCGTTCGTGCCCCAGGAGCAGAACATCTTTCCCACCATGTCCGTGCGCGAGAACCTGGAGATCGGCGGCTACGTGGATCCGGCCGGCGCCCGGCGGAAGATCGACGCGATCTTCGAGCGCTTTCCCGCCCTCGGTGAGAAGCGGCGGCACGCCGCCCGCACCCTCTCCGGCGGCCAGCGCCAGATCCTCGCCATGGCCATGGCCCTGATGGTCGAGCCGGCCCTGCTGCTCCTCGACGAGCCGTCGGCGGGGCTGGCGCCCCAGGCGGCGGAGCGCCTCTTCGAGGCCATTCGCGAGATCAATGCCGGCGGGGTGTCCATCGCCATGGTGGAGCAGAACGCGCTGGAGGCCCTCGCCATCGCCCGGCGAGGTTATATTCTGGTGGACGGCCGGAACGGCCGGACGGGCCCTGCCGCCGAGCTGGCGCGCGACGCGGAAGTCAGACGGATCTTCCTGGGCGGTTGATTGGCGAGCCGGAGCCGCAGGCGAGGCGAGCGGATACATGATGGGGTCCCGAGCGGAGCAAGGGGAGACTAAATGGCCAAGTTCAAGGACGTCGTCACCACTGTCGAGGAGCTGCGGGCCCTCATGGGCGAGCCCTCCGATCTCGCGCTGCGGAAGGACATCGGCCGGCTCGACGAGCACTGCCGGGCGTTCATCGCCCGCTCGCCGTTCGTCCTCGTCGCCACCTCCGACCGGACGGGGCGCTGCGACGTGAGCCCCAAGGGCGACGCGCCGGGCTTCGTGGAGGTGCTGGACGAGCGGCATCTCGTCATCCCCGACCGGCCGGGCAACAAGCGCTTCGACGGGATCCGCAACCTCCTGGAGAACCCCGGCATCGGCCTGCTCTTCATGCTGCCCCGCAGCGAGGAAACGCTTCGAGTCAACGGTTCTGCGCAGATCGTCCGCGACGCCGATCTCCTGGCGCGGTTCGCCGTGCAGGGGAAGCTGCCGCATCTCGCCATCGTGGTGGAGGTGCAGGAGAGCTTTCTCCACTGCGCCAAGTGCGTGAAGCGCTCGGGTCTCTGGGATACCGCCAAGTGGCCCGATCTGGCGGGGCTCGCCTCGCCCGCGCAGATGTTTCTCGATCACGCGAAGCCCCGAGATATGACGGTCGAGACGCTCGCCGAGCGCCTGCAGGATGGGTACCGGAAGAACCTCTATTGACCGCTTGGTCGATGGCCGCCATCCTGCCATAATGACATGGCAGGAGGAATGGCATGAGTGAGTCGCTCCGCAACTTTCACTTGCCGCTTCCGGACGACGTGTATCGGAGTCTCCGGGAGGAGGCTGCGGCCGCGAAGCAGCCCGCCACCGCGCTGGCGCGACGGGTTATCGAAGCCTGGCTGCGTGAGCGGCGCAAGAATGCCCTGAGGGAATCGATCGCTGCGTACGCGGCCGCTCACGCGGGGACCGCCGCCGATCTGGACCCCGCCCTCGAGGAGGCCGGACTCGAGGCCCTGCGGCCCCGAAAGCGGAAGCGGCGTTGAGACGGGGCGAAGTCTTTTGGGCCGATCTGAGTCCGCGCACCGGCTCGGAGCAGCACGGCCGTCGGCCGGTGATCATTGTCTCGAACGACGGATTTAATCGGACGCCGGGATGGCGCTCGCTGATCGTCGTTCCCATCTCGCGATCGCCAGGCCAGGCGCGGCGCGGCCCCACCGCTGTGCCGCTCGATGAGGGGACCGCCGGGCTGAAGAGTCCGGGGGTCGCGCTGTGCCATCAGGTGACAACGCTCGATCGCGCGAAGCTGCGCGACCGGATCGGCGTGCTCGCCGGCGGCGTCCTCGCCCAAGTGGAAGGCGGTCTCAAGGCCGCGCTGGACTTGGAGTGATCACAACCGAATGATTGACACCGAAGGAGAACCCAATGCGTGATTCGGGACACCGCATCGAGCGTCGAGCATTCGTGACGGGTACGCTTACTCTGGCCGCGATGACCGCGGGTCGCGGGGTGGCGCGCGCCCAGGGCGGGGCGATCCGCCTGGGCACGCTCACCCCGCTCACCGGCGCGGGCGGCTCGTACGGGCCGTCGATGCGCCGCGCGATCGAATGGGTCGTGGGCGAGGTGAACGCCGCGGGCGGCGTGCTGGGACGTAAGGTCGAGCTGGCCAGCGAGGACGACCAGACCAACCCGGAGGCGGCGGTGCGCGCCGCCCGCAAGCTCATCGACGTGGACAAGGTCGCCGCCGTCATGGGCACCTGGGCCTCCGCGGTGACGACCGCGGTGGCGCCCCTCTGCTGGGAGTCCAAGACTTTCCTCACCACGGTGTCGGGCTCCGACACCATCACCCAGCTGCCGCATCAGGGCTACCTCGTCCGCACCCAGCCCAACACGCATCTGCAGATCGGCAAGCTGGGCGACTTCATCCTCACGCTCAAGTCCAAGCGCGTGTTCGTGCTCGCGGCCCAGACGCCGTTCGCGCTGCCCTCCCAGAAGCGCCTCGGGGAGGTGCTCACCAAGGGCGGCTCGGAGCTCGTGGGCGGCGTCATCTACGACAAGGACAAGGCCACGTTCCGGTCGGAGATCGATCAGGCGCTGAAGGCCAAGCCCGACATGATCTACCTCAACGGCTACACGCCGGACGTCACCGTGGTCATGAAGGAGCTCTACAAGGCGGGCTACGCCGGCGCCAAGATCGCGCAAGGCTACGCCGTCAACCAGAAGCTCCTGGACTCGGTGCCCGCCGAGGTGGTGGACGGCACCTACACCGCCACACCGTCGCCGGCGGTGGACTCCGCCGGCTACAAGCGGCTGGCCCGCTTCCTGGGCGCCGCCGACCTCGATCCCTATTCGTGCCAGTGCCATGATCACGTGAGCCTGGTGCTGCTCGCCATCGCCAAGGCCAAAGGCGAGGCGACGGGCACCGCGATCAAGGACAACGTGCGCAAGATCTCGCAGGGCGGCGGCGCCAAGGTGGACAACGCCGTCGACGGGCTCAAGCTCCTCGCCCAGGGCAAGGAGATCAACTACGAGGGCACGAGCGGCCCCTGCGACTTCACCGAGACCGGCGACATCATCGATTGCAAGATCCGCTACGACCAGGCCGAGAAGGGGAAGTTCAAGCAAGTGACGATCCTCTAGCGCGTGAGCGAGGTCGTCCAGCTGCTCGTCAACGGACTGGTGGCCGGCACCATCCTCGCGGTGCCGGCCATCGGGTTCACCGCCATCTACGCGGTGCTCCGCTTTCCCAACTTTACCGTCGCCTCCCACGCCACCATCGGCGCCTTCGCGGGCTACGTCGCCAACACCTCCTTCGGCCTTCCCGCGTGGGCGGCGGTGGCGGTGGCCTTTCTCGTCGCGGGCGCGGCGGGCGTGATCAACGACGAGGTGGTGCTGAAGCCCCTGCGCCCGGCGGGCGCGCTCACCGCCGCCATCGCCGCCGTCGCCCTCACCATCGTGCTCGAGAACGTCGTGCGCTTCATCTGGGGCAACGACCTGCGGGGCTACGACCTGCCCATCCGACGTGACTGGCAATGGGCGGGCATCCGGATCGGCCCCCAGCAGGTCGAGAACCTCGTCATCGCGGTGATGGCGATGGCCGCGCTCTTCCTCTTCTTGGCCTTCACCCGCACCGGCAAGGCGATGCGCGCGGTGGCGGACAATCCCATACTCGCCGGCATCAAGGGTATCAACGCCGACGTGGTGGCACGCCTCGTCAACTTCGTGGGGATGGGGCTCGCGGGGATCGGCGGGATGCTGCTCGGGCTCGACACGAGCATCGATCCGCTCACCGGCTTCCGGGTGATCCTCTCCGTGTTCGCCGCCGCCGTGGTGGGTGGCCTGGGCAGCATCCCCGGCGCGGTGGTCGGCGCGCTCACCATCGGCGTCGCCGAGGAGCTGTCGCTGCTCTCGCTGGCGCCCGCGTACCGGACGGCGGTGGGCTTCGTCGCCATCCTCGTCGTCCTCACCCTGCGGCCGCGCGGCATCCTCGGCGAGCGGGCCTTCTGACATGGAAGGCTATCTTGTGGCGATGGCGACCTTCGCCGCCCTCTATGCCCTGCTCGCGCTGGGTCTCAATCTCGTCTGGGGCATGACGGGCATGATCAACCTGGGGCTGGTGGGCTTCTACGCGGTCGGCGCCTATGTCTCCGCGCTCCTCACCAAGAAGGCGGGCTGGCCAATGGCCGCTGGCCTCGTCGCCGCCATGCTCCTCGCCGCCGCGGCGGGCGCGCTGATGGCGCTGGTCACCGCCCGCCTGCGCGGCGACTATCTGGCCATCATCACGCTGGGCTTCTCCGAGGTCGTCCGGCTCGTGGCGAGCAACGAGATCTGGCTCACCAACGGCACCGATGGCATCTCGGGCATCCCCGGGCCCTGGCGCGGGCAGGTCCCGCCGGCGACCTTCAACCTCATCTATCTGGGGCTGGCCGCGGCGGCGGTGGGGGTCGTGCTGCTCGCCATGCAGCGGGTGCGACACTCGCCGTACGGGCGCGTGCTCCGGGCCATCCGCGATGACGATCAGGTGGCGGCGGTGGCCGGCAAGCCGGTGATCGCGTTCAAGGTGGAGGCGTTCGCGGTGAGCGCGGCGGTGCTGGGCCTGGCCGGCGCCCTCTACGGACACTACACGTCCTACATCGCGCCGGAGGGCTTCGTGCCGCTCATCTCGATCTACATCGTGCTCGCCCTCACCGCCGGGGGCACCGGCACCAACACCGGCGCGGTGGTGGGTGCCTTCCTGGTGGTGTTCTTCCTCGAGTCCACTCGCTTCGTGACGGCGGGGTTGCCCGGGCTCAAGCCCGTGCAAGTGGCGGCGGTGCGGGAGTTCCTGATCGGGGCGAGCCTCATCGTGGTGCTGCGCTTCCGTCCCGCCGGCCTCATCCCGGAGCGCATCCCGCGCCACGCGCCGCCGGTGGGGGCCGCGCCTTGAAGAGGCCCGTCGTGGATCCCGTGCCGCATCTTTCCGCGGTGGCGGCGGCGCTCGCGCGGCCCGGACAGCCCGCCGCGCTGTGGATGGCCCTGGACGCCGCGCTCGGCGCCGTCATCGGCCACCGCCTCTTCACCGTGCTGCGCTACCACGCGGACTCCCGCGAGTCGGAGCGCTGCTACACGAATCAGCCCGCGGCCTATCCGGTGGGTGGGCGCAAGCCGTTCAGCGATAGCGCGTGGTCGCGTCAGGTATTCGGCGAGCGGCGGCCGTACATCGGGAGGACGGCGGAGGATATCCGCACCGTCTTCTTCGACCACGCCCTCATCGCGTCCCTCGGCTGCGACTCCGTGCTGAACGTGCCGGTGACGCACGACGGACGCGTGCTGGGGACGCTCAATCTGCTCCACGAGGCCGGCTGGTACGGCGAAGCGGACGTGGGCCCGGGGCTGCTCTTCGCCGCGCTCGCGGTGCCCGGCTACCTCTCGCTGCCCTAGGTCAGCAGCGCGGGCTCGGCCTGCGCCAACCAGTACGGCATGGCCAGCTCGCGGAAGGTCGCCGCCGCTCGCGCGATCTCAGCCCGTCCCCCGTCGCGGTCGCCCGTCATCTCGGCGAGGCGGCCGAGCCCGAGCTGGCATCGGGCGAGGAGCGGCCGCATGCCGAGCGCGTCCGCCCGCGCCATTGTCTCCCGATAGAGGCTGATCGCTTCACGGACGTCCTCCTGGCGCGCGCGCACGGCGGCGAGGAGGCTCAGGGCCTTGGTCTCGTGACTGCGCTCGTGGAACCGCTTCGCGAGATCGATCGCCTGCCGCGCCTCGGCAAGCGCTTCCTCGACCCGGCCGAGCTCCAGAAAGGACTCGCCGCGGCTCACCGCTCGCGCGGCCGCGTAGGATCGCGCCGGCGGCGCGCCGGGCTGGAGCAGCGCTCCCGCGGCGTCCAGGCGCCCGGCCAGAACGTACGCGCGCGCGAGATGGTCCGCGCACGCGCCCCGCATCAGCCCGATGTGCCACGCCTCCGCGAGCGAGGCGCTCTGCTCGAGGAGGGAAACGGCCGGCTCGGGGGCGCCGCGGGCGAGGTGTACGCGGCCGAGCTGGAAGATCGCGTAGAAGATCGTGTAGAGCTGCTGCGCCGCCTCCGCCTCGGCCCGCGCGCGCTCGCCGTGCGCCACCGCCTCCTCGAAGCGCCCGACCTCCGCGAGCGACATGGCGAGCCACGTGCGCATGATGATCGGCGGCACGCCCAGGGAGCGGCTGGGATTCCCCTCCATGGTGGGCGCGCGGAGCCCGCGCTCGAAGCACTCGATGGCGCGCCCGTAGTCGCCGAGCGCGTTGTGGGCCTGCCCGAGCTTGAGGCAGGCCTGGCCCACGAAGCCCGCGTCGCCCAGGCGCTCGCCGATGGCGAGGACCTGCTCGCTCACCTCGAGCGCGCGCGCCTGATTGCCGAGGAGCCAGTGATTGTGCGCGACCCGGTGGAGGACCCCGGCGAGACGCCGGGCGTCGCCGCCTCGACGCGCGAGCCGCTCGGCCTCGGCGAGATGCTCGGCGGTGCGGGGGATCTCACCCAGCGTGACGAGGAGATCCCGCGTTTCCAGCAGCAGATCTACGACGTGGGCCATGACCTCGGCGGTCGGGGGCAAGTGGCCGAGGGCCTCTCGCGTGCTGTCGAAAAGGCCGACCGCGTCGCGATACGCGCCGCGCTCCGCGGCCTGGGTTGCGGTGGCGAGCAGGTGCTCGACGACCTTGTCCCACGCGAGCGCGTGCCGATAATGTCCGGCGAGGGCGGCGCGATGCGCGTCGAGGTCGTGCGCGTGCTGCCGCTCGATGGCCGCCGCGACCGCCGCGTGCAGCATGCGCCGCCGCGGCTCGCCGATCTCCTCGTAGGAGACGTCGCGCACGCGGTCGTGGGTAAAATCGAAGTGCTCGCCGGTCTGGTGCAGGAGGCGGCGGCGCACGAGCTCCTCCATCGCGTCGGCGAGGTCGCGGGCCTCGATCCCGGCCGCCTCGCGCAGGGCGCCCAGCTCGAATTCCCGGCCGATCACCGCGGCGATGCCCACGAGCTCGCGGGCCCGCTCGCCGAGCCGCTCCAGCCGCTCGCGCAGGATGCGGCGCACGCCGTCGGGGATGGGGAGCTCGCCGGAGAGGCTGGGGGCGCCGCGCTCGTGGAGGGTGCGCATGGTCTCGACGACGATCAGCGGATTGCCGTCGCTGGCCCGCCAGAACCCGCTCCTCCAGCGTCGGATCGGCGGCGATGCCGCCCCGTCCCGCGAGGGCACGGACGAGCTCGAGCGTCTCGGGCCGGGGCAGGGGGAGCAGGCGGATCTCCAGGAGTCCGGGCTCGCGCGACACCTCGGCGAGGATGCCGCGCGTGAACGGTACCAGGTCGAGCTCCTCCAGGCGCGCGGTGAGCACCATGGAGACCGCCGCGCCGGCCAGGCGGCGGGCCACGAAGGCGGCGAGCCGGAGGCTCGTCTCGTCCGCCCAGTGCGCGTCTTCCAGCACGATCGCGAAGGGCCCCTTCTGCGCGAGCGAGCGCAGGAGCTCGCCCACCGCCTGGAAGATGCGCAGGTGATCGTCGATGCCCGTGCGCACCGGCCCCGGACGCGTGCCGAGCTCGGGGAAGAGGCGGGCGAGCTCCTGCCGCCACGGTGCGCCGAGCGACTTCAGTAGCTCGGCGTCACCGAGGACGTGACTGGCCCGCAGTGCGCCCACCCAGAGGCCGAACGGCAGGATGCGCTCGCTCTCGTGCGCACGGCCCTCGATAAGGCGGACGCCGTCGCGCGCCGCGTCGGCGACGAGCTCCTCGACGAGGCGCGTCTTGCCGAGCCCCGCCTCGCCGAGAATCGCGACCACGCGCGCGCGGCCTTCGGCGCCTCGGTTGATCTCGGCGCGCACGCTCGCGAGCTCCGCGCTGCGGCCGATCAGGGGCGGGTGAACAATGGCTTCACCCGGAGGACCGGCGAGCCGCGCCCCGCGAGCCGGCGCCGGCCCCTGGGTCGAGCGCTGGGCCAGGATTTCGCGGTAGAGCTGCTTGGTCTCGGGCTCGGGCTCGACCCGCAGCTCGCGCCACAGCGTCTCCACGCAGACCTGGTAGCGCCGCAGCGCGGCCGCGCTGCGGCCCTGGGCCGCGTAGAGCCGCATGAGCGCCCGATGCGCGGCTTCTTGAAGCGGATCGAGGGCGACGAGCCGCAGGGCCGTCTCGACGGCCCGCTCCGTCTGTCCGTCGGCAGCCTGGCGGGCCAGCAGCGCGTTCAGCACGCGAAGGCCGAGCTCGCGGAGCCGTTCGCGCTGTCCGTCGAGCCAGGTCTCGAAGGCGGCATCCTTCACGACCAGCCCGGCGAGGAGATCTCCCCCGTAGAGCGTCGCCGCGTGCTCGAGCGCGGGCAGGGTGTTCTCCGCGGCCAGACGCTCGAATTCGAGCACGTCGACGCGGAGCGAGGCGGCGTCCAGGGCCACGCGCTCATGATCGACCACGAGGGCCGCTTCCCCGGCGCGACCGAGCACCCGGCGAAGCTCGAACAGGGTCTGGCGCAGACTGTTTCGCGCCTGCTCGTCCGACCGGTCTCCCCAGCAGAGCGTCGCCAGGCGTGCCCGCGTCTGCGAGCGATCGGGGGACAGCGCGAGGTGAGCGAGGAGGGCCTGCGCCTTCTTCGACAGCGTCAGCGGACGGTCGTCGAGGCGGGCCCGGAATCCGCCGAAAAGACAAAGGCTTAGAGCCGCCATCGCTACCCCGCCACGGGGTAAGGCGACTATAGCACCGCTAACGGATTTTTTCGCGAGCGCTAACGCCTTCGCAACGGGCGCCGCGTAGTGCTGGGACAAGGAGGAACCACCATGACAAGCTCTCGCTGGTCCCTGGGCGCAAGCCTCTGGCTCCTCGCTGCCCTCGTCCTGATCGACGCCCCCGGCGTGCGCGCCGATGTCGTGACCGACGCGAACGCCCGGGCGGCGGAGACCGTGTCACGCCTTCCCGCGCCGCCCATCACGGTGCGGATCATGGCCATCGTGCAGGTCTCCGTCTTCGAAGCGGTGAACGCCATCACCGCGCGGTATCCCGCGTACCGGGCGAAGCTGGCGCCGGCGCCCGGCGCGTCGGTCGACGCCGCGGTCGCCTCGGCGACGCGCACGGCGCTGCTCAAGCTCATGCCCGCGCAGCAGGCGGCCATCGAGGCCGACTACCAGGCGCTGACGGCCGGCGTGCCCGACGGCCCCGCCAAGGCGGCGGGCATCGCGCTCGGCGAGCAGGCGGCCAACGCGATCGTGGCCATGTGCGCGGACGACGGCGTGATGGCCCCCGACGGGTATCGCCCGCACGCGGCGCCCGGCGTCTACGTGCCCACCGTGATCCCGGCGGTCGCCCACTGGGGCAAGCGCCGGCCCTGGGCGATGAGCCGCGGCGACCAGTTCCGCCCCGCCGGACCGCCGGCCCTCACCAGCGAGACCTGGGCGCGCGACTACAACGAGATCAAGGCGCTCGGCTCACGGAACAGCACGGTGCGCACCGCCGAGCAGACGGCCATCGCGAAGTTCTGGGAAGCCACCCTGCCCTCGGTCTACTGGCCGATCGCCCGCTCCGTCGCCGTCGCGCCGGGCCGCGAGGTGACGGACAACGCGCGCTTCCTGGCGGTGGCGGCGATGGCCATGGACGACGCCCTCATCGCCGTCTTCGACGCCAAGTACGCGTACAATCTGTGGCGCCCGGTCACCGCCATCCGCAACGGCGACGTTGACGGTAACGACGCCACCGATCGCGACGCGGGGTGGACGCCCTTCATCGACACGCCCATGCATCCGGAGTACCCGTGTGCGCATTGCATCGTGTCCGCGTCGCTCGCCGCGGTGCTCGCGGCGGAGATCGGCGCGGGTCCGACGCCGACCCTTCGCTCGGCCAGCTACACCGCGGGCGGCGCGGTGCGGACATGGACGAGCACCAGCGCCTTCTCGCAGGAAGTCGCGCTGGCGCGGATTTACGACGGCGTGCACTACCGCTTCTCGACGGAAGTGGGATCCGCGATGGGCGCGAAGGTTGGCGAGCTGGCGGTGCGGAGCTTCCCGAAGCCCGTGCGGTAGCGGGCTCGAAATCCGGCTCCGCTACTTGGCCTTGGCGTCCGGGCCGGTCAACGGCACGTAGTCGTACTCGCCGATGCCCTGCAGGACGAGGAAGGTCGCGGAGGCTTCGCCCGCGTTCGTGACGAGGTGCGCCCGCCCGGGTCGGACCGTGTAGGTCTCACCCGGCGCGAGGCGCACCTCCTCTTTCGGGTCGCGCAGGAAGAGGCGGAGCCGCCCCTCGAGCACGTAGAAGGTGTCCTGCACGCGGGTGTGGAAATGCCACGGCACCTGCTGCGTGGGCGAGATCTGGAGCTCCGAGATCCGGAAGCCGGGGCGCTCGGCGTGGCGGGCTCGGCGCTCGACCTCATACAGGTGGCTCGAATCCTTGACGGCATTCATCGCGTGTCCTCCTCCGGTCCTCTTTGCTCGCGTGGCGGACATTCTCTCACGACAGCCTGCCCGGGCGGGGACACACTCGCTTGACTCGATGAAGCACTCGCCGCGAGCGTGCCCCGCCCCGGGCGGGCTGTCGTGAGGCGTGGCGGCATGCGGGGTAGAATGGCGCGGTGGACGAGATGCTGGCGACGATGGTCGAGGCGGCGAAGGCGGGTGGGGAGGTTGCGCGGGGGCGGCAGCGCCGCGGCTTTTCTACTTCGATCAAAGGCGATGGGTCGCCGGTTACTGATGCGGATCGGGAGGCTGAGACGGCCGTCGCGCGGGTGCTGGCGGCGGCGTATCCCGAGCATGGGTGGTTGGGGGAGGAGACGGGGGCGCGGGGGACCACGGCGCGGCGGTTCATCGTCGATCCGATCGATGGGACGCGAAACTTCGTGAAGGGGCTGCCGCAGTGGGCCACGCTGGTGGCGCTCGAGGAGGATGGGGTGGTGACCGCGGGCGTGGTGTATCAGCCGGTCACCGATGAGCTTCACGTGGCACGGCGTGGGGAAGGCGCGTTCGCCAATGGCTCTCGTATCCGAGTCTCCGCGGTGGAGAGCCTGAGCCGCGGGACGCTGCTGCATGGCTCGCTCAACATCTTGCGTCCGGCGGGAATCTGGGAGGGCTTTCTCCGTCTTGTGGACGCCACGCCATATCAGCGCGGTTTCGGCGACTATCTTTCGTTCACCACGGTGGCGGAAGGCAAGGGCGAGGTGGCACTGACCCCGGGCGTGAAGCCCTGGGACCTCGCCGCGCTGCGCCTCCTCGTGGAGGAAGCCGGCGGCGCCTTCACCGATTTCGAGGGCAAGCCCACCATCTACTCGTCCACCGCGCTCGCCACCAACGGGCGTCTGCACGCGCACGCTCTCGCCTGCTTCCGAGGAGACATGCCATGACGCGCGTCACCGAGCTCGACACCCCCGTCGTCACCATCCGGCTCGACATCATGGAGGCCAACATCCGGCGCGTGCAGGCCCTGCTCGATCGCCGGGGCATCGGCAACCGGCCCCACATCAAGACGCACAAGATTCCCGCCATCGGCAAGCAGCAGATGGCCGCGGGCGCCAGCGGCATCACCTGCCAGAAGCTGGGCGAGGTCGAGGTGTTCGCGGACGCCGGCGTGGCGGAGGACGTCCTCCTCACCTACAACATCATCGGCGCGGCCAAGGCCGAGCGGCTGATGGCGGCCAACCGCCGCATTCCTCGCCTCACGGTGGCGGTGGACAATGAGGTCGTCGCGCGCGGGCTGTCCGAGGCGGCGGCACGCGCCGGGCAGGATCTCCGCTTCGTGATCGAGTGCGACACCGGCATGGGCCGCACCGGGGTGCAGACGCCGCAGGCCGCCTTCGACCTCGCGCGGACCGCCATGGCGCTGCCGCGCCTGCAGTTCCGCGGCCTCATGACGTTTCCCAGCAAGGACCCCGATACCCGCGTGTTCTTCGAGGCGGCGCTCGGCCTCTTCAAGGGGGCGGCCATCCCGGTGCCCATGGTCTCGGGCGGGGGCACACCCGCGCTTGCGACGGTGGACCGCTTTGCCATGCTCACCGAGCATCGCGCCGGCACCTGCGTGTTCAACGACGCCATGGTGGTCTCCACCGGCACCGCGGGCTGGGACGACTGCGCCATGCGCGTGCGCGCCACCGTGGTCAGCCGGCCCACCGCGGAGCGCGCGGTGCTGGACGCGGGGTCGAAGGTGCTCACCTCCGATCAGTACTTCATGAAGGGCTTCGGCCACGTCATGGAGTATCCGGAAGGTGCCGTCACGCATCTGTCCGAGGAGCACGCGGTGGTGGATCTCTCCGCCTGCCCCGAGCGTCCGAAGGTGGGCGACGTCGTCGAGGTGGTACCCAACCACTGCTGCGTGGTCTCGAACATGGTGGACGAGCTCCACGGCGTCCGCGGCGGCGCCGTCGAGGTGGTGTGGCCGGTCGCCGCGCGCGGCCGCGTGCGCTAGGCGCGATGCCGCGCACCGGCGCGCAGCTCCTGGTGGAGGCGCTCGTGAGCGCGGGCGTCCGCCAGCTCTTCTCGCTCTCTGGCAATCAGATCCTTTCCGTCTACGACGCCACCATCGGACGGCCGCTCCCGATCGTCCATACGCGTCACGAGGCGGGTGCGGTGCACATGGCGGATGCCTGGGGGCGGCTCACGGAGACGCCGGGCGTGGCCCTGGTGACGGCGGGGCCGGGACATCTCAACGCGGTCTCGGCGCTCTACGGCGCGCTGATGTCGGAATCTCCGATGGTATTGCTGTCGGGCCACGCCCCCCATGGGCAGGCGGGACGCGGCGCCTTCCAGGAGATGGATCAGCTGGGCGCGGCGCGGCCGGTCACCAAAGCCGCCTGGCGCGTGGAGGATCCCGCGCGCATGGGCGAGGACATGGCCCGCGCGCTGGCCCTGGCCGCCGCCGGCCGACCGGGGCCCGTGCATCTGAGCCTGCCCGGCGACTTGCTCGAGGCGAAGGTGAGGGAGGGAGGAGCCGGGGCTGTGCGTGCGGTGATTCTCGCCCAGCTTCCGCCCGCCCCCGACGCGACGCTCGCCCAGATCCTCGACGTCCTGGCCGCCGCGCGCCGGCCACTCATCGTGGTGGGCCCCGCCATGGCGCGTAAAGCGCGCGGCGCCGCCGTGGAGACGCTCACGCGCGCCACTGGCATACCCGCGCTGCCCGTCGAGAGCCCGCGCGGCCTCAACGATCCGTGGCTGCACGCGGCGGCCAACGTGTTCGCCCAGGCCGACGCCGTGCTGCTCCTCGGCAAGCGCCTGGACTACGGGCTCCGCTTCGGTGACGCCGGCGTCTTCGCCGCCGATCGGCGGCTGATCCAGGTGGACTGGGACGCCGCCGCCCTGGCCAACGACGCGCGCGTCGCGCTCTCCGTGGTGGGCGATCCCGACCACGTGGCCGAGCGGCTCGCCGCCGCGGCCGCCGCGCGGCAGTGGAAGCATGCCGCGTGGGGCGAGGAGGTGCGTGCCGCGCGAGCGAGCACCCCGGGCGACTGGGCCGCGCTGCGCGGCGCAACGACGCGCCCCATCCACCCGCTCCGCGTGTGCGCCGCGCTACAGCCGCATCTGGACCGCGGCGCCATCCTCGTCGCCGATGGCGGCGAGTACGGCCAGTGGATACAAGCGGGCTGCGAGGCCGGCACACGCCTGATCAATGGCCCGTCCGGCTCCATCGGCAGCGCCATCCCCATGGCGCTCGGCGCCAAGGCCGCGCATCCCGATCGTGTGGTCATCGCTGCGCTCGGCGATGGCACCTTCGGCTTCCACGCCTTCGAGCTAGACACCGCCGCGCGCCACGGCCTTCCCGTGGTCGCAGTGGTGGGCAACGACGCCCGCTGGAACGCCGAGCATCAGCTCCAGCTCCAGCACTACGGCGCCGAGCGCACGGTGGGCTGCGAGCTGCTACCGACACGCTACGATCAAATTGCGGCAGCGCTGGGAGCGCACGCCGAGCACGTGGAATACCCCGCCGACCTCGACGCGGCGCTCGCTCGCGCTCTTGCGGCAGCGGCCGAGGGCCGCCCCGCCGTCCTCAACGTGGCGATCGACGGCGTCCCCGCGCCGACCTACCGCAAGTCGTCCGGCGGCGCCCACTAGCTGGTCGGGCGCGCGCGAGCGCCGGGGGGTGCCCCGGGTTCAAACGACCACAAGGCACGCGTGCGCATGACCGTGCGCGGCTGGGCTCCGTCCGGGCGGAGCGCGTCCGATGGCCGTCTTCGGGAAATGGGTCTCTTGAACCCGGGGCACCCCCCGGCGCTCGCTCGAGGTGACTGCGGAAGTGCGGAGTCTGAGCTAGCGCGAGACGGTGAGGCGTTCCCGGCCGTAGCTGTCCGCGTCCACCCACGGCTTGCCTTCGGCGAAGCGGGTGGAGCGAAACGGGGTGAGGTCCACCAGGCTCGACTTGCCCTGCGTGACCCACTCGGCGAGGCAGCGACCGATGGCGGGGGCGGTCTTGAAGGAGGTGCCGGAGTCGCCCAGCATGACCCACAGGCCGGGCGCCGACGGGATCTGGTCGATCACGGCGCGGCCGTCGGCCGACATCATGATCATCCCCGCCCAGCCGCCGCGCATGGGGGCCTCCGCGAAGGCGGGCAGACGGGCGGAGAGCTTCTCGCGGCAGAGGGCCACGTAGTCGGGGTCGACGCCCTCGTTGTACTTTTCGGGATCGCCGTGGGAAACGCCGAGCTCGACGCCGATGAGGGTGGAGGCGGCGCCCTCGGGCCGTATCCACGCCTCGTTGCTGTCGTCGGAGATCACACAGTGCCGCCGGGTGAAGCCGGCAGGCCAGCGGAAGATCGACACCTGGATGCGGAATGGCGTCAGCGGGAAGTTGAGACCGAGCGGCTCGAGCAGGCGATGCGCCCACGCGCCGGGGACGAGCACCACCGCGGGCGTGTCGATGCGCCCCGCCGTTGTCTCGACCGCGGTCACGCGGCCGCGCTCGGTCACGATGCGGGTGGCCTCACAGTGGGTCTGGATCTCGACGCCGAGCCGCCTGGCCGCGTCCGCCAGCGAGAACGTGGTGGCATTGGGGTCGGCATAGCCCGAATCGGCCTCGTACGCGGCGCCGCCGATGTCTTCGACTCGGGAGTCCGGGAGGATCTCGCGCACTTCCTCCGGTGTCACCACGCGGGTGTTGATGCCGATCTTCTGCTGCACGGCCACGTTGCGGGCCAGCCGCTCGCCGTGGCCCCGGGCCACCAGCTTCAGGTAGCCGAGGCGCTCGAAGCCACACGCGCCGCCCACCCGGTTCTCCCAGTCGTGGAAGTACTTGAGGCTCTCGTGGGCCAGGCGCGACTCGTGCGCGTTGGTGTAGTGCATCCGCACCAGCGAGCCGGACTTGCCGCTGGCCCCGGCGGCCAGGTGCCGCCGCTCGACCAGGATCACCCGCTTGGCTCCGAGCTCGGCCAGGTGGAAGGCCGTGCTGCAGCCGTTGACGCCGCCCCCGATCACCACGACATCCGCGGTTCGTGTAGCCATTAGACGCGGATTCTCGCATGCTTGACAGGGCGAGGGGAAGGCCCTATAAGGAGGACCACCCGAACCCTTCGGTCCCGACGACCCGGACCGGGGGGTGCACGCAAGGCCGCGAGCTCAGATCCGCGCTCAATCCCAAATGTCGGCAAGGAGGAACGCAGCATGACAGTGACCCGTCGAGATCTTCTCAAGGGCGCGGCCCTGGCCGGCGCCGCCGCCGCTCTGCCGGCCGGCCTCCCCGGTTCGGCCGCGGCCCAGACCACGCAGAAGCGCGAGCTTGTCGTGGCGCAAGGCGGCGACATCGCCTGGCTCGATCCCCACATGAGCACCTCGTCGAACGACATCCGCGTCTCGTTCAACGTCTTCGACAACCTGACCAGCCGCCGGCCCGACGGCAAGCTCGTCCCCGGCCTCGCCACCGAGTGGAAGCTTCAGGGCCAGCAGGCGTGGGTCTTCAAGCTCCGCTCGGGCGTGAAGTGGCACAACGGTGACCCGTTCACCTCCGCCGACGTCAAGTACAGCATCGAGCGGACGTACGACCCCGCGGCCAAGACGCGGGTGAACACCGTGCTCACCACCGTCGAGCGGGTCGAGGCGCCGGACGCGACCACGGTCATCGTCCACACCAAGAAGCCGGATCCCCTGCTGCCGGCGCGGCTGGGCTTCTACGCGGGCCAGATCGTGCCGAAGAAATACCTCGAGTCGGTGGGCGCAGAGGTCTTCAATCAGAAGCCGGTGGGCACCGGCCCCCTGCGCTTCGTTTCGTGGACGAAGGACGATCGCGTGATCTTCGACGCCAACGCCGACTACTGGGGCGGCAAGCCCGACTTCGATCGCCTCGTGCTTCGCGCGCTGCCGGAGATGGCGCCGCGCGTGGCCGCGCTCCTGAAGGGTGAGGTCGACATCGCCACCCAGCTGCCGCCCGATCAGGGCGAGCGCGTGAAGGGCAACGCGAGCACCACGGTGGCGGGCGCGCTGTACGGCGGCCTCTACGTGCTCGCCGTCAACAGCAAGGTGAAGCCGCTGGACAATCCTCTGGTGAAACAGGCGTTGTCCCTCGCCATCGACCGCGACGTGATCGTCAAGGAGCTGTGGCGCGGCCGCGGCGTCGCGCCGAGCGGGCCCATCGCCAAGGGCGACAACCACTTCGACGCGTCGCTGCCCAGCCTGGCCTACAACCCCAAGGAAGCCCGCGAGCTCCTCAAGAAGGCCGGCTACAAGGGCGAGGAGATCGCGATCGAGACCACCGCCGGCTACATGGCGGGGGACAAGCCGATGGCCGAGGCGATCCAGGCGATGTGGAAGGATGCCGGGGTCAACGCCAAGGTCGAGGTGTTCGAGTATTCCGTGCGGGCGCAGAAGAATCGGGACAAGACCTTCAAGGGGCTCTGGTGGTCGGATCCCACCTCCACGCTGCGGGATCCGGACGGCATGATGTGGCGGCTGCTCGGTCCCGGCGGGCCCCAGGACTACTGGCGCCACGCGGAGTGGGACGAGCTCGGCAATGCCGCGCGCTTCTCCGTGGACGAGAAGTTCCGGGGCGACGCGTACAAGAAGATGACCAAGATCTTCCTCGAGCACTTCCCGTGGATCCCCGTGATTCAGCCCTACGAGGACAACGGGCTCCAGAAGTACGTGGAGTGGAATCCGGATCCGCTGCAGCAGCTCGAGATCCGACGCTTCAACTTCAAGTTCCGCCGGGCCTAAGCCCTCTCCCCCTCACCTTTGTCCTCTCCCCCAGTGGGGGAGAGGGTAGGGTGAGGGGGCTTCTGGCCGCTATGCGCGCCTTCCTGCTCTTTTTCGTCAGCCGCGCGGGGCGCGCGCTCGTCGCGCTCTGGCTCGTCTCCACTGTCGTCTTCGTCGTCATGCGCCTGTCCGGCGATCCGACCCCGCTTCTGCTGCCACCGGACGCGCCCCAGAGCGAGATCTTCCGCCTGCGCGCCGAGCTTGGGCTGGATCGGCCGCTGCCCGTGCAGTACGCGGTGTTCCTCGGCAATCTTGTGCGCGGCGACTTCGGCACGTCCATCCGCTTCAAGGGCTCGGCGATGGCGGTGGTGACCGAGCGCCTGCCCGCCACCATCGAGCTCGGCCTCACGTCGTTCGCCATCGCCGTGATCGTCGCCATTCCCGTCGGGCTGCTCTCCGCCGTTTACCGGAACCGGCTGATCGACCATCTGGCCATGGGCGTCGCCCTGGTGGGCCAGGCCGCGCCGACCTTCTTCATCGGGATCCTCTTCATCCTGCTCATCTCGGTGAAGGCGGGCCTCTTGCCCACCTCGGGCCGCGGGGACTGGCGACATCTCGTGCTCCCCGCGGTGACGCTGGGCCTGTTCGCGATGGCCTCCATCGCTCGCCTCACCCGCTCCGCCATGCTGGAGGTGCTGCGCGCCGACTACATCCGGACCGCCCGCGCCAAGGGGCTCGCCGAGCTGCTCGTGATCGTCAAGCACACGCTGCGGAACGCGGCCATTCCCATCCTCACGATCACCGGGCTGCAGTTCGGCGGCCTGCTCGCGGGCGCGGTGGTGACGGAAACGGTGTTCGCATGGCCGGGCATCGGCCGGCTCGCCATCCAGTCCATCTACAATCGCGACTATCCGGTCGTGCAGTGCGTGGTACTGCTCTCCGCCGGGCTCTTCGTCGTGATCAACCTCGCCATCGACGCGATCTATGGCCTCCTCGATCCCCGTATCCGCGTCCGCTGACCTCGCGGTGATCGCCGCCTCGGCCAGCGCCGGGCAGCGCGCCCGCCGCGCGCGCTGGCTCACCGCCGGCGGCGTGGGTTTCATCCTCCTCCTCGTGCTGATGGCGCTGGGGGCGCCGTGGCTCGCGCCCCACGATCCCACCCGGCAGTCGCTGCGGGCGCGGCTGGTCGCGCCGACGCTGGAGGCGGCGGACGGGCGCGCGCACCTGATGGGGACCGACCACCTGGGGCGCGATGTCCTGTCGCGGATGATCTACGGCTCGCGGGTGTCGCTGCTCGTGGGCTTTGCCGCCGTGTTGGTGGGCGGCCTCGTGGGGTCCGGCCTGGGCATCCTCGCCGGCGTCCGCGGCGGCTGGGTCGACACCGCGATCATGACCGTCGCCGACGCGCAGCTCGCCTTCCCGTTCATCCTGCTCGCCATCGGTATCATCGCGGTGCTCGGCCCGAGCTTCGTCACCATCGTGGTGGTCATCAGCCTCGCGGGCTGGGTGGGCTACGCTCGCATCTTGCGGTCCCAGGTCCTCGGGCTCCGCTCGCGCGAGTTCGTGGACGCGGTGCACGCTCTCGGCGGCTCCATGCTCCGCATCGTCTGGAAGCACGTGGTGCCGAACATCCTCTCGTCGATCGTGGTCATCGCCACGCTCGAGCTGGGGCGCGCCATCGTCCTCGAGGCCACCCTCTCGTTCCTGGGCCTGGGGATTCAGCCGCCCACCCCATCCTGGGGCGGCATGGTGCAGGAGGGACGCGAGTACCTGGACAGCGCCTGGTGGATCTCGACCTGCCCCGGGCTGGTGCTCATGGCCGCGACCATCGTGGTGAGCCGGACGGGCGACTGGCTCCGCGACCTCCTCGACCCCACCCTGCGGGGCGAGTGAGCGGCGACCGCGATGGCCTGGTCCCTCCGCCTCGTGGAGCACCGTCTCGAGGCCGGTGAGCTCCTCGCCTTCACCGGCGGGCCGCGCGTGATCTTCGTCCGCGCCGGCGCGCTCCGCGTGGTCGGGGCGGATCCCGATCAGGCCATGATCGGCGCGGACGCGGCGGTGTTCGCCGCCGAGGCGAGCGGCGTGCAGTCGTACCGCGAGGCCCTCGCGGTGCTGGTGTTCGCGCTCGTGCCGCAGCCGCCGCCGCCCGTGCGGGGGCGTGTGCTCCTCGAGCATCCGATCGCGCTCGACCCCGGCCGGCCGTGGCTCATGCGCTGCGACCGCGTGGACTTCGTGCCGGGCGGCGTGGCGCCGGCGCACGGGCACAAGGGAGGCGGTATCCGCTGTCTGCTGCGCGGCGCGCTGAAGGTGACGGTCGGCGACGCGGCGCCCCGGCTCATGCGGCCGGGCGATGCGTGGTTCGAGAGCGGCCGCGAGCCCGTGGTCGCGGAGGCCTCCACGACCGAGGACACCTCGTTCGTCCGCTGCGCCATCCTGCCCGCGGAGATCCACGGCCAGTCGTCCATCGTCTATGTCGATCCCGCGGAGGGCGCGCGGATGCGCCCGCGGACGTATACCATGTACGTGGACGAACCCTTCACCCTGGAGAGGACGTGAACAAGATCGAGCGCGTGCGCGCGGCGCTATCCGGAGGAGGGGTGGATCACCCGCCCTTCACGGTGTGGTATCACTTCGGGCTCCAGCACGCCCCCGCCGAGCGCATGGCCCAGGCTCACCTCGACTTCTTCGAGGCCTATGACCTCGACTGGCTGAAGCTGATGAACGACTACTCCTACCCGATGCCCGACGGGGTGGAGACGCTCGATCACGCCCGCGATCTCGCCCGCCTTGGTCCGCTCGATCTCGACAAGACGCCGCTCGCCGCGCAGCTCAAGGTCGTCGAGCAGGTGGCGCGCGCGCTATCCGGCCGCGCCCTGGTGGTGGACACGCTCTTCAACGCGTGGAATACCCTCCGGCGCAACGTGGTGAAAGGCGCGATCGACGAGATGATGCGCGAGCACGAGGTCGGCCTGTCGCGGGCGCTGCGCGCCGTCAACGACAACCTGATCCAGTACGCGCGCGCCGCCTTGGCCCGCGGGGCCGCCGGCATCTTCCTCTCCGTCCCCGCCTCCACCGAGTTCGTCAGCCGCGAGCAGTACGAGCGCTTCATGCGGCCGTATGACCTCGAGCTGCTCGAGGCCATCCGGGGTCGCGGCACCCTCCACGTCCTCCACGCGCACGGTAATCACGTCTTCTTCGACCGGATGCTGGACTACCCGGTGGACGCACTGTCCTGGGCGGACCAGGACGCCGGGCCTACCTTGGCGGAGGCGCGCCGCCGTACCGACCTGCCGCTCATGGGCGGCATCAGCCAGGGCCGCTTCGCCTACGAGTCGGCCGGCCACATCCGGCAGCAGATCCGCCGCGCGACCGAGGACGCCGGCCGCGAGAAGCTCTTTCTCGCCCCCGGCTGCGCGTTGCCCAGCTATTCCTTCCCCGAGCTGATCCGGGCCGCGCGCGCCGCCGCCTCGGCCTGACCGGCGGCGCGGAGCGTGCTGACCACTCGCTCCACGAAGCCGGTGTCGACATGTTACGAGCGCGCGAGTGCGGCCACCCGCTCGCGCGTCTCCGCGTCAAAGCGGCGTGCGCCGCCCACCGCGCAGTTGTCCGCCATGTGCTCCGGGCTCCGCGTGGCGGGAATGCTGACCGAGACGCGCGCATCGCTCACGCCCCAGTTCAGCAGCGCCTGCGCCCACGTGCGAAGGCCGTGGTCGGCGAGAAAGCCGAGATCCCGGGCGGGCGGGGTCTGCCGGGCGAGCGAGCCCTGGCCGAGCGGGCGCATGATCACGACGCCCACATCGCGCGCGGCAGCGAGGGGCAGCAGCTCGTCCTCGACCTCGCGCTCGTGGGGATTGAGCGGCACCTGGATGGCGGTGACCCGCCCGTCCGCGAGAACCCGCGCCATCTCGCCGAACGCGGACGCGCTGTAGTGGGTGACGCCCACCGCGCGGATCTGTCCGGCGGCGCGGAGCTCGGCCAGGTAGGGGAGATGCTCGCGCCACGCGACCAGGTTGTGGATCTGATAGAGGTCCACCACGCCCCCGTACCAGTCCAGCGCGCGGCGGATCTGCTCGCGCCCCTCGCGCGCGCTCGCAGCCCAGACCTTGGTGGCGATGAGGGCGCGCGGCCGGCGCTCGCCCAGCGTCTCGGCGAGCGCGCGCTCGGCGCGGCCGTACATGGGCGACGAGTCGAAGAAGACGGCGCCTCCGGCGAGGGCGGCGTCGGTGACGGGACGCACGGCGGCGGCGTCGCGGACGTCGAACGTCTGCCAGGTGCCCATTCCGATGACCGGCACCATGAGACCGCTCCCGCCGAGAGGCCGCATCTCCATGGACTCCCGGAGTGTACAGTGAACGGGATGGCTGACGGTGGGGCCGTGGACGAGCCGATCGCCCTGCAGCAGCGCGCGGCCGCGGCGCTCAAGCAGGGTCGCTATGACGAGGCGGAGGCTCTCGCGCGCACCGCGCTCGCGCGCGATCCCGCCCGGAGCGCCGCGCATTCCACGCTCGGCGCGGCGCTCACCCAGCAGCGCCGTCCCGCCGAGGCCGAGGCCGCCTTCCGCGAGGCTGCCCGTCTCGTGCCTCGCTCGGCGTCGGCGCGCCTCGACCTCGGCGACGCCCTCTTCGAGCAGGGCAAGATCGAGGACGCCGAGGCCGCCTATCGCGAGGCGGTGGCGCTCGAGCCGCGTGGCTTTCGCGGACGCTTCAAGCTCGGGCTCGCCCTCGAGCGGCAGCGCCGCTGGCTCGAGGCCGCCGCCGCGTTCGAGGCCGCCACCGGCCTGCGCGCCGACCATGCGCTCGCCGCCCTGCGTCTCGGGCTCGTCTATCGGCGGCTCGGCCGCGCTGCCGACGAGGAGGCGGCGCTGCGTCGTGCCGCCGGGCTCGCGCCGCGCAACGCCGACGCGCATCACAACCTCGGCGTCGCCCTCCTGCGGCAGGGCCGGCACGCCGAGGCGGAGGAGGCGCTGCGCCTCGCCGTCGCGCTCGCCCCCCGCAGCGCCATTGTGCACGACGCGCTGGGCCGGTCGCTGGCGGCGCAAGGGCGGCAGGCCGACGCGGCCGTCGCCTTCCGTGAGGCACTGGGATTGGCCCCGTCGGCGGTGCGGAGCCAGGTCCACCTGGCACATGCCCTCCGCCGGCAGCGCCGCTGGACGGACGCCGCCCACGCGTACCGTGCGGCGATCCAGATCCGGCGCGGCGACGCGATGCTCCACGGTCATCTCGGTGTCGTGCTCTGGCACGCGCGCCGCTACGCCGAGGCGGCCACCGCCTTTCGCGAGGCGCTGCGCCTCGAGCCGGACAACCCGGCCTGGCACGGCCGCTTCGGCCGCGTGCTCGAGCAGCAGGGCCGTCTGCCCGAGGCCGAAGCCGAGTTCCGGCAGGCAATCCGGCTCCGCCCCGACGACGTGGGGCCGTATCTGGGGCTCGCCGGCGTCTTCCGCCGCGAGGCCCGCTGGGCGGAGGAGGCCGAGACCTACCGCGTGGCCCTGTCACTCCGCCCCGACGATCCGAACCTTCACTATGATCTTGGGCTCGCCCTGTCCGCCCAGGGACGCGATGCGGAGGCCGAAGCCGCCTTTCGCGAGGCGGTGGGCCTCGAGCCCGTCACCGCCGACTTTCACGTCGAGCTCGGCATCGCGCTCGGCCGCCAGGGAAAGCACGCGGCGGCGGAGCTGGCGCTGCGCGAGGCGATCCACCTCGACCCGCGCGACATCGTCGCGCTGGGCAATCTCGCCGTCGGGCTCGCGCGGCAGGGGCGCTACGCGCACGCGGAAGCGGTGTATCGCGACGCGCTCGCGCTTCGGCCGGAGCACGCGGCGCTACAGCGCGGGCTCGGCGTGGTGCTCTACCTGCAGGGACAGTACGCGCCGGCCGAGGTCGCCTTTCGCGAAGCGGCGCGACTCAAGCCCGGATACGCGAAGACGCATGCCTATCTCGGCGAGATGCTGGCCGAGCAGGGCCGGCTCGCCGAGGCCACCGAGGCCTTCCGCACCGCCGTGGCCGCCAAGCCCGACAGCGCCGCCGCGCACCGAGGTCTCGCCGGCGTGCTGCTGGCCCAGGGCCGGCACGCCGAGTCCGAGGCGGCCTATCGCGAGGTGCTGCGCCTTCGCCCGGAGGAAGGGCAGAACCACTTCAATCTCTGGACAGTGCTCGAGCGCCAGGGCAAGGACGCCGAATGCGAGGCCGCCTACCACGCGGCCATCGCCCTCCGTCCCGACTTTGCGGAGGCGCACGCGCGGCTGGGCTCGGTGCTGCTGCGCCTGGGCCGCCTCGCCGAGGCGGACGCGGCGTACGCGGAGGCGCTGCGTCTGCATCCCGACGATCGGCGCTTCCGTGCCGGGCGCGATGCCGCCCGCCGCCGTCTCTACTCCTGACCCCCTCACCGGACCCTGCACGACCACCACCCGTGCGGCGGGGCGTTGGCTAGCGCGCGGCGCCCTCGATGGCGGAGATTCTCCGATAACTCACCCCCACCTTCTGGCTGTCGGCGTCGAGGAGGAGGAGGCCATTCTCGGTGATCTGGCTGAGCGTCCCCACGATGGGCTCGGGCGCGTTGCGCACGGAGACGGCCACGCGGCGCCAGAGGTGAGGGCGCGCCTCCGCTTCCCAGACCGCGCGGAGCTGCTCAGCCGCCGCCGCCATCATGTCGGTCTCGCGAATCGGCTCGACCTCGCGGATGGCGCCGAACACCGGCATGTGGAAGTCGGCCTCGACCTGGGCGCGACCGGGCGGCGTCGCCTCCTGATGCTCCTGGGCGGCGCGGAGGATCTCCGCCATCCGGCTGGTCATCGTCCAGAATAGATAGAAGCCGATCAGGATGGCGCCCACCGCGAGGCCGAGATTCACGACGACTTTCGGCCGGGCGAGCGCGCCGAGGGTGTAGAGGGTGTCGATGTAGAGCAGCAGCGGCAGCACCGCCACGAAGGCGAAGACGACGAGGGCGGCACGCTGCAGCGTGTATGGACGCGGCTTGGGTTCGGCCGGCTCCATCCTCCCGATGCTACCGCGCCCACCCGCCGTTTGGATGCTTTTTGGCGTGCTAGTATCGCCCCCGGGAGGTGCCCGCGTGGGAGGTTCGCGTCGCGAGCTGCGCGCGTTGCGCGGCTTCGTCTTCGATCTCGACGGCTGCGTTTGGACGGGCGACGTGCTCGTGCCCGGCGCTGCCGACGTGCTCGCGCTCCTGCGCGAGCAAGGGCGCCGCGTGTCGTTCCTCACCAACAATTCGGCCGCCCGCTCCGCCGGCATCCAGGCCAAGCTCGAGCGGCTCGGGGTCCAGGCCGCCAAGGACGAGGTGCTCACCCCGCTCGAGATCCTGGGCGAGGTGATCACCGCGCGCTGGGGTCCGTCGCGCGTGCTCGCGATCGGGGGGGACGAGCTGGCGGGCGCCCTCCGGGAGGGCGGCCACGAGCTGGTGCCGGCCGAGCGTCATCGCGAAGCCCAGGTGGTCGTCGTCGGCCGGGACGCCGCGTTCTCCTACGAGCGGCTCACCGCCGCCGCCCGGGCCATCGCCGCAGGCGCCCACTTCGTCACGCCGAACCTCGACCCGCGCCTGCCCCTCGAGGACGGCGATTTCCTGCCCGGGTGCGGTGCCGTGGTGGAGTCGGTGGCCGCCGCCGCGGGCGTGCGTCCCCTTGTGATCGGCAAGCCGGAGCCGCCGCTCTTCGAGCTGGCGCTCGCGCGCATGGAGATGGGCGCAGACGCGGCGGCCATGGTGGGCGACAGCGTGGATTCCGACGTGCGCGGCGCGCGCCGGGTGGGGATGACGGCGATTCTCTTCGCGCCCGACGGCGGTCCGGACGGCGTGGCCCATTTCATGGTGAAGTCCATGCCGCAGCTGCGGCGGTTGCTCGCCGACCGGTGAAGCGCGTTCTCCTCCACTCGGGCGGCCCGCTCGGCCCGGAGGGCCGCCGCGCGGTGGCCGCCTTTCTGGGGCCCGCGAGCCGGGTCGGCTTTGTCACCGCCGCTAACCTGCACGATGAGGGGGCGTACTTCGAGCGCGTGCGTGCAACGCTCGAGCCCGCGCCGCCGGAGGGCGCGGGGCTCCGCCTCGTGCACCTCCGCTGGAACGCGCGCCCGCTGCCCGCGCTGGCCGGTGTGGACGCGGTGTTCATGGGCGGCGGCAATACCTACGCGCTCCTCATGCGCCTTCGCCGCTCCGGCCTCCTCGCCGCCATCCGGCGGCGCGTCCGCGCGGGCACGCCCTACGTGGGCGCGAGCGCGGGCTCCAACGTAGCGGGCCCGACCATCCTCACCACGAACGACTGGAACGTGGTGGGCCTCGCGCGCTTCGACGCGCTCGGGCTCGTCGGCTTCAACATCAACCCGCACTACAAGGAAGCCGACCCCATGATGGCCGCGTTCAGCGAGACGCGCGACGACCGCATCCGCGAGTACCACGTGGTGAACCGCAACCCCGTGGTGGGACTCGAGGAAGGCGCGCTCATCCGGGTGGAGGGCGCCGCCTCCACCGCGCTGGGGACCGCGCGGATCAAGCTCTTCCGCCGCGGCGCCGCGCCCGCTTGGTATTCCGCCGGAGACCGGCTACCCGTGAAGTAGGCGCCGGCGTCCTTACCGTCGGGGCGCTTTACAGTCTTCCGACGCGACGCTCCGTCGAGATCCCACAAGTACTTGGAAAGACATGCCTGGCACCAGACTTGCCCATGTCCAGAATATCATCCAAAAGAACCGTAGGTGTAATGAATCCCGAGACCCTAGAGGAGACCTCATGGCGAAGCGTTCGGTCCTGTGGGAACCTGTGTAAGCTTGCCGCGGTCGCGCTCGCCATACCGGCGATCGGCCTGCTCTTGCCCGCCTCGGCCGGCGCCATCGCGCTTGGTCCCGACTTCGCCGACGACTACAGCTTCATCAACCTGGGCACGCCGCCGAACCTGGTGACCGGCGGGCCGTTTCCAACCAACCTCGGCGGCGTGAACCTCAATCCGAACAACAGCAACGCCCTTCTGCTCGGCGGCGCCGCGAATCAGGCCGCCGGCGCCATCTACAGCGTGGGCGTGACACGGGACGCGGGAAACCATATCACCGGCTTCTCGGGCTCACCGACGCTCTATTCGACCGCGCCCAACATCGACGGCGGTCTGTCCTTCGGTCCGGGTGGAGTTCTCTTCTTCACCGGCTTCAGCAACAACATTCTCGGGCAGATCAAGTCGGGCAGCGTGGTACCCGACAAGATCACCAATCTGACTCCAATCGGGATCACGTCGTCGGTGGGCGCTCTGGCCTTCGTGCCGAACGGCTTCGCGGGGGCGGGAAGCTTCAAGATCGTCTCCTATAACGGCGGCAACTGGTACGACGTGGAGATCGCAGCCGACGGGACGGGCACGTTCAACGTGGTGAGCGCCACGCTCCGGACGACCTTCGCCGCGACCAATCCCGAGGGCATCGTGTACATCGACTCTGCAAATGCCGGCTTCGACGTCGACAGCATCCTGCTGGCCGAGTACGTCTCCGGCCGAATCAGCGCATACGAGATCGACGGCAACGGCGACCCCCTCGTGGCGACGCGCCGCGACTTCATCACGGGCCTCAGCGGCGCCGAGGGCGCATTCATCGATCCGCTCACCGGCGATTTCATCTTCTCGACGTTCGGCTCCGCGAATCAGGTCATCATGGTGCAGGGTTTCCTCGTGCCCACGGACGACACGCCGAGTGACGATACGTCGAGCGGCGTCCCCGCGCCGGCCACGCTTCTGCTCATGGGTCTCGGGCTGGGCGCCACGCTGTTGCGCCGGGCGGGTCGCCGCTAGACGCGCCGCAACCCCGGAAGAGATCTCGAACGGCGGCTCCCTCGAGCCGCCGTTCGCCTTTTCTGCCTCAGCGAGCGTCTCGCTTGAACCGCCCGCGGAGTGTCACCGGGCGCTGCTTCTTCCGGTAGCGCAGGTTCAGCATCTCGACAAAGAGGGAAAACGCCATCGCCACGTAGATGTAACCCTTGTTCACGTGGGTGCCCATCCCCTCCGCCACCAGCATCACCCCGATGAGGAGCAGGAAGGCGAGCGCGAGGATCTTCACGCTGGGATGCGCCTCGACGAATGTCCCAATCGGGCCGGCGGAGAGGAGCATCACCAGCATGGCCAGCACCATGGCCACGACCATGACGGGGATGTGGTTGGCCATGCCCACCGCGGTGATGACGGAGTCCAGCGAGAAGACGATGTCCAGCAGCAGGATCTGCGCGAGCACCCACAGGAGCCTGCCGCGCGAGCCGCGGGCGGCCTCGGCGGCGTGGTCGGCCTCGAGCTTGTCGTAGATCTCCCAGGTGGCCTTGGCGATGAGGAAGAAGCCGCCGCCGAGCAGGATGAGGTCGCGCCCGGACAGGGTCTGCCCGAGCAGCGGCACGGAGAAGAGGGGCGCGGTGAGGCCCATCATCCACGAGATGGCGAGGAGCAGGCCCACGCGGATGACGAGGGCGAGGGTGAGGCCGATGCGGCGGGCAAAATTCTGCTGCGCCGCGGGGAGGCGGCCCACAAGGATCGCGATGAAGACGACATTGTCGATCCCGAGCACGATCTCCATCGCGGTCAGCGTGACCAGCGAGACGAGCGCGTCGCCCGAGAGGAGGCCGCTCAGGTCCATGGGGTCAGAGGCGCGGGAGGACGTCGTGCGCGAAGAGCTCGAGGGCGCCGATGTCCGCCTGATCGAGCATCTGCAGGAGCACGCGCTGCATTCCCGCCGCCTTCCATCGGTCGAGGTCGGCGAGCACCTGCGCGGGCGGCCCGGCGAGGAAGCCGGCGGCGCGCCACGCCGCCTCGCTGTCGGGAAGGGCAGGGAAGACCGCGCGCGCGCCGGCGACGCGGCGGGCCACCTCGGCGGTGTCGCGGCCGATGGCGAGCGGGATCATGAGCGAGCGGCGAATGGTGTCAGGGCTGCGGCCTACCGCCTTGCAGTGGTCGGCGAGCACGCCGCGCTTGGCGGGATAGCCGGCGAGGTCCACGCGCGTCACGTTCCACTCGTCCGCGTGCTCGGCCACGATGCGCAGCGTGCGCTTCTCGCCGCGCCCGCCGATGACGAGCCGCGCGCGGCCCGAGGGGGCCCGCGGATGGCTTTCCGCGCTCTTGAGCGGGTAGTACGGCTGTGCCAGCGTGACCGGCTTGCCGGCGTCGAGGGCGCGGATCGCGCGGGCTCCGCACTCGAGCCGGTCCATACGCTCCTTGAGGGGCGGGAACGGGACCCCGAACATCGCATGCTCGTGCTCGTTCCAGCCCGCGCCGATGCCGAGGTCAAAGCGGCCGTCCGAGAGCCCGTCCACCGCCGCCGCCATCTTGGCGAGGAGGGCGGGATGATAGAACGTCAGCGGGGACACCATCGGCCCGAAGCGGATGCGGCGCGTGCGGGTGGCGAGGGCGGTGAGGGAGACCCAGGTCTCGAGCGCGGGGCGCCCGAACTCGCCGCCGAGCCCGGTGAGATGGTCCGAGCGGCACAGCGACTCGTAGCCGAGGTCCTCAGCGGCGGCGGCGAGGCGCCACCAGCGCTCCCAGGTCAGCCCTTCCTGGCCCTCGATCATGATGCCGACGTCCATGGGGCGCACCCTCCTTTTCTCGACACTGTACAATAGGCGGCATGCCGGGTGCGGCGTCGAAACGGCTGCTGCTGCTCGTCCCCACGAGCACGTATCGCACCGAGGACTTCATGGAGGCGGCGCGGCGCCTCGACGTGGATCTCGTGGTGGCCTCGGAGCGACCGAACGTGATGGGCGCGCAGTTCCCCGATCACCTCCTCACGCTGTCGTTCGACGATCCCGAGCGCGCCGCCCGCGAGATGGCCGAGTACGCGCGCGCGCGTCCCCTCGACGCGGTGGTGCCGGTGGACGACGAGACCACGGTGGTGGGCGCGGCCATCGCCGCGCGGTTGGGCCTTCGCTGCAATCCCCTGGGGGCGGTGATGGCGACCCGCAACAAGCGCCTCATGCGGGAACGGCTCGCCAAGGCGGGCGTCCCCGGCCCCGCGTTCACCACGGTGGCCGTCGGCGAGGATCCCGACGTTGTCGCCGGGCGCGTCGAGTATCCCTGCGTGCTCAAGCCGCTGGTGCTGTCGGCGAGCCGCGGCGTGATTCGCGCCGACAGTCCCGTCGAGTTCGCGGCAGCTTTTCGCCGCATCCGCGCGATCCTCGCCGACCCGGAGGTGCGGGCGCTGGGCGAGGGGACCGACGAGCTCCTCGTCGAGTCCTTTGTGCCCGGTGTCGAGGTGGCGGTGGAAGGGCTGCTCGTGGACGGCGCCCTCAGCGTGCTGGCGCTCTTCGACAAGCCCGATCCCCTCGACGGGCCGTTCTTCGAGGAGACCATCTACGTCACGCCCTCCCGGCTGCCCGCGGCAACCCAGCACGCCATCGCCGGCGTCACCGCGCAGGCCGCCCGCGCGTTGGGGCTCGAGGACGGGCCGCTCCACGCCGAGTTGCGCCTGGACGCGCGCGCCACGCCGCCCGCGCCCGTCATGCTCGAGCTCGCGGCGCGCTCGATCGGCGGGCTCTGCTCGCGCGCGCTCCGGTTCGGCACCGGCCTCACCCTCGAGGACATCATTCTCCGCCGCGCCCTCGGCCTGCCCATCGCGTCTCTCGAGCGCGAGGGCCGCGCCGCCGGCGTCATGATGATCCCCATCCCGCGGGCCGGGATCCTCGACACGGTCGACGGCCTGGAGGCGGCGAAGGCGGTGGCGCTGGTGGAGGAGGTGACGATCAGCGCCCACCCCGGCGAGGCGCTGCTGCCCCTGCCGGAAGGGCATCGCTATCTCGGCTTCATCTTCGCGCGCGGCGACACGCCCGCCGCGGTGGAGCGCGCTCTCCGCGCCGCCCACGCCTGCCTCTCCTTCAGCCTTCGGTGAGCGAGGACTCCATGCGCGGGATGCGCCCCGACGACCTCCTGAAGATCAGCTTCGTCTCCGATCCCCGGATCTCGCCCGACGGGCGCCGGGTGGCGTACGTCGTGACCACGCTGTCGCAGGAGAAGGACGAGTACCTTTCGAATATCTGGCTGGTGGACACGGCCGGCGGCGCGCCGCGACGCTTCACCACCGGGCCCGGCCGCGACACCGCCCCGCGCTGGTCGCCCAACGGCACGCGCCTCGCGTTCGTCTCGGAGCGCGAGCGGGGGAAGAAAGGGCAGTTGATGGTCATGCCTGCCGATGGAGGCGAGCCCATCGCGCTGACCCGGCTCAAGAGCGGCGTGGCCGCGCCGGAGTGGTCGCCGGACGGGGAACGGCTGGCCTTCGTGTCGCGGGTCGGCGGCTGGCAGGAGCCGGACGACGAGGAGGAGCGCAAGAAATCCAAGCCGCCCCGGATCATCACCACGCTGAAGTACCGGTTCAACGGCGAGGGCTTCATCCACGATCGGCCGACCCACCTGTTCACGGTGCCCGCGACGGGGGGCGAGCCGACGCAGCTCACCTTCGGCGATTGGCCCGACGTCGATCCCGCGTGGTCGCCGGATGGTCGGTGGATCGCGTTCGCGTCCGCCCGCCACGACGACCGCGACTTCGACGACGCGATGGACATCTGGGTGGTAGCGGCGACGGGCGGCAAGCCCTGGCGCGTCACCGACACGCGGGGCCCGGCGGTGCACCCCGCCTTCTCCCCCGACGGTCGCACCCTCGCCTACCTGGGGCGGCGTCACCACAACGAGTTCGGCCGGAACGTCCGCGTCTTCACCGTCGCCGTCGAGGGCGGGGGCACGCCGCGCTGCCTCACCGACGCGCTGGACCGCTCCTGCGCGCCCCTGGATCTGGCGCCCCTCTGGTCTCCCGACGGCGCCTGGATCACGTTTGCCGCGGAGGACCAGGGCTCGCTGGCGATCTATCGCGTGCGCGCGAGCGGCGCCGACGGGCCGGCGGCGGCCGCCGTCATCGGCGGCGAGCGGGTGGTGACCGGTCTCTCCGCGTCCGCCGACGGAACCCGCCTCGCCTACACCGCCACCGACCCCGTGACGCCGCCCGAGGTCTTCACCGCGGCGGCGGACGGGAGCGGCGAGCGCCGGCTGACCGACGTCAACCGCCAGTGGAAGGCCGGCGTGGCCTTCGCCCGGCCCGAGCGCTTCCGCTTCGAGCGCGCCGGCTTCGTGCTGGACGGCTGGCTGATGAAGCCGGCGGGCTGGACGGAGGGACGGCGCTATCCCGGCCTGCTCAACATTCACGGCGGCCCGCACGCGCAGTATGGCTGGGGGTTCTTCGACGAGTTCCAGGTGCAGGCGGGCGCGGGCTACGGCGTGATTTACCTGAATCCGCGGGGCAGCCAGGGCTACGGCGAGGCGTTCACCCGCGCGGTGGTGGGGGATTGGGGCGGGGGGGACTTCGCCGACGTGGTGGCGGGCCTGGACGAGGCCCTGCGACGCGCGCCGTGGATCGACCCCGCACGGGTCGGCGTGCTCGGCGGGAGCTACGGCGGCTTCCTGACGTCGTGGACGGTCGGCCATACCGACCGTTTCCGCGCCGCCTGCTCCGAGCGGGCGGTGAACTACCACCCGAGCATGTTCGGCACCAGCGACATCGGGCATCTCTTCAATGAGGTCGAGATCGGGGGTTTGCCCTGGGAGATGCCGGAGGTCTACGCGGAGCGCTCGCCACTCACTCACGCCAAGAACATCCACACGCCGCTCCTCATCATCCACTCCGAGGACGATCTGCGCTGCCCCATCGAGCAGGCCGAACAGCTCTACGTCGCCCTCAAAAAGCAGCGCAAGGAGACGGTGCTGGTGCGCTTCCCCGACGAGAACCACGAGCTCTCCCGCACCGGCAAGCCCCGCCACCGCCTCGAGCGCTTCCGCATCATCCTCGACTGGTTTACCCGGCACCTCGCCCCCGAGGCCGCGCATGGGTCTTGAGGCGCGCGTCGCCCTCGTCACCGGCGCGCAGCAGGGCATCGGGCGCGCCGCCGCCCTTGCGCTGGCGCGCGCGGGTGCGGACGTGGCGCTGAACTATCTCGACGACCGGGCCGCCGCCGAGAAGGCCGCCGCCGAGATCCGCGCGCTCGGCCGTCGCGCCCTCGTGATTCGCGGCGACGTCTCCCGCGCGCCGGACGTGCAGGCGATGCTGGACGACGTGGGGCGCGGCCTCGGCGCGCCGGACATCCTGGTGAACAACGCCGGCATCTATCCCCGCTCGCCCTTCCTCGATCTCGCCGAGCAGGAGTGGGATGCCGTCCTCGGCGTGAATCTCAAGGGCACATTCCTCTGCGCCCAGACCGCCGCGCGCGCCATGGTGGCGGCGGGCCGGAAAGGAAGCATCATCAACCTCGCCTCCCAGGCCATTCGCGGCGCGCCGCTGGGCGTGCACTACACAGCCAGCAAAGGCGGGGTCGTCGCGATGACGCGCGCGATGGCGCTAGCCCTGGCGCCTCAAGGCATCCGCGTCAATGCCGTCGCCCCCGGTCTGACCGATACCGCCCAACCCCGCTACGAACACAGCGAGCGGGCGATGAGCGATCTGAGTCGCGCCGTTCCCTTGGGGCACATGGCGACACCCGACGACATCGCCGACGTCATCGTCTTCCTTGCCTCGGACGCGGCCCGGCACATCACGGGGCAGACCGTCCACGCCAACGGCGGCTCCTACATGGCCTAGGCTCAGTGGGCCCGCCGACGCACGACGGGCGCCACCAGGGAGGGTGGGGGTGCGGGGCGGGGTCGCAAGGACCCATTTCCCGAAGACCGTCATACGAACGATAACCGCCCGGACGGAGCCCAGCCGCGACAGGTCGAGCGGACGCGTGCCTTGTGGTCCGGCGACCCCACCCCGCCCCGCGCCCCCACCCGCGACTTCAAGCGAACGCGAAGGGCTACAGGCCGCTACAGCCTCTTGACCGTCTTCTCGTGCGCGTCCCAGATGGCTCGAGGCAGGCGGTCGCCGAACGTCTGGTAGAACTGGCCGAGCTCGTCGAGGGCGTTGAGCCAGTCGTCCTTGCCGACGCGGAGCGCCTCGGCGAGCTTCGCCGGCGGCATGTCCAGGCCGGCGAGGTCGAGCGCTCCGGGAGCGGGCACATTGCCGATGGCGGTTTCGGTGGCCTGCCCGCCGCCGTGGACGCGCTCGAGTATCCACTTGAGCACGCGCACGTTCTCGCTGTAGCCCGGCCAGAGGTACTTGCCGTCGGCGTCGCGGCGGAACCAGTTCACGCGGAAGATCTTGGGAGGGTTCTTCAGCCGCTTGCCCATGGCGAGCCAGTGTGAGAGGTAGTCGGCCATGTTGTAGCCGCAGAACGGGATCATCGCCATGGGATCGCGGCGCACCACGCCCACCTGCCCGGTGATGGCGGCGGTGGTCTCGGTGCCCATGGCCGAGCCGAGGAAGACGCCGTGGTCCCAGTCGAAGGCCTCGAACACGAGCGGCACCACGTGCGCCCGCCGGGAGCCGAAGATGAAGGCCGAGATGGGCACCCCGGCGGGGTCCTCCCAGTTGGGCGCGATGGACGGGCACTGGGACGCGAGCACCGTGAAACGGGAGTTGGGATGCGCGGCGGGCCCGCCGCCCGGCTGCCAGGGCTTGCCCTGCCAGTCGGTGAGGCCGGGGGGCGCGGGCGTGTCCATGCCCTCCCACCACGGCTCCCGCTCGGCCGTCATCGCGACATTGGTGAAGATGGTATTCGACCGGACCATGGCCATGCCGTTGGGATTGGTCTTGGCCGAGGTGTTGGGGGCGACGCCGAAGAAGCCTCGCTCGGGGTTGACGGCGCGCAGCTGCCCCTGCTTGTCAACATGAATCCAGGCGATGTCGTCGCCCACCGTCCAGCAGCGATAGCCGGGCAGCCGCGAGATCACCATGGCGAGGTTGGTCTTGCCGGAGGCGCTCGGCATGGCGCCGGCGATGTAGGTGATCTTGCCGCTGGGATCCTCCACGCCGAGGATCAGCATGTGCTCGGCGAGCCAGCCTTCCTGCCGGGCCTGGGCGGAGGCGATGCGGAGCGCGTGGCATTTCTTGCCGAGCAGCGCGTTGCCGCCGTAGCCCGACCCCACGCTCCAGATCAGCCGCTCCTCCGGGAAGTGCAGGATGAAGCGCCGGTCCGGCGAGAGGTCCCCCAGCGAGTGCAGACCGGGCACGAAGTCGTCGTCCGACCGCATGTGCTCGAGGGCCACCGCGCCCACGCGCGTCATGATCTGCATGCTGGCGGTGGCGTAGGCGCTATCCGAGACCATGACGCCCACGCGGCTCATCGGCGATCCCGCCGGGCCCATGAGGTAGGGGATCACGTACATCGTCCGCCCCCGCATGCTGCCGCGGAAGAGACCGCCGATGCGCTGCTTGGCCTCGCCCGGGTCCATCCAGTTGTTGGTGGGGCCGGCGTCGTCCTTGTTGCGGGAGCAGATGAACGTCAGTTGCTCCGTCCGCGCGACATCGGTCGGATGGCTGCGGTGGAGGTAGCAGTTGGGATAGGTTCGGGGATTGAGGGGCACGAGGGTGCCGTCGCCGAGCATCTGGCCGACGAGGCGGTCGTACTCGGCCTTGGAGCCGTCGCACCATACGACCTCGGCGGGAGTGGTGAGCCCGGCGACTTCATCCACCCATTTCTCGGCGACACTCGTTGTGGCCATCGATGCCCTCGCGGTGTCAGGGGAAGGGGGCCTGGATGCTTCGGGTGGCCCGTACTCTAGCAGAAATCCGCGAGGGAGCCGAGGGGAAGAGTTCGAGCGCGGGCGCGCTATCGCCGCCGTCGCGCCCGCGCGGCGGACGCGGGACGACGGCGACCATAGGCGAGCGGATCAGGCCGGCTCGCGCCCTTCGTAGCGCGCGAGCTTGCTGCGTAGGGTCTTCGGGGTGATGCCGAGGACGTCGGCCGCGCGGGTCTTGTTGCCGTCGTAGCGGGCGAGAGTCCGAAGCAGCAGGTCGCGCTCCGCGTCGTCCAGCGTGGTGCCGACGGGAATCACCACCGCCCCTTCCGGCTGCTCGGTCTCGCCCGCCGCGGGCGCGGCCGCCCGTGGCGACGCCCCCAGGGGCAGCAGGTCCCGCGTGACAATGTCGACGGGGCAGGCCACCGTAGCGCGCTCGATCACGTTGCGCAGCTCGCGCACGTTGCCCGGCCAGCTCGACTGCATGAGGATCTGCATCGCGGCGTCGTCCAGGCCCTTGACCCGCTTGTCGTACTTCGCGTTGAACTCCTCCACGAATGCCTCGACGAGGAGCGGGATGTCCTCCTTGCGCTGCCGGAGGGGCGGCATCATCAACGAGAAGACGTTGAGCCGGTAGAAGAGATCCTCCCTGAAGGTCCCGTCCTTGACGGCCTTCATCGGGTCCTTGTTGGTGGCGGCGATGATGCGGACGTCGACGCTCAACTCGCCCTTCCCACCCAGCCGCCGCACCTGCCCTTCCTGGAGGATGCGGAGGTACTTGGCCTGGAGCGCCGGGCTCATCTCGATGATCTCGTCGAGGAAGATGGTGCCCTTGTCGGCAAGCTCGAAGTATCCCGCGCGCCGCTCGAGCGCCCCCGTGAACGCCCCCTTCTCGTGTCCGAACAACTCGCTCTCGAGGAGCGTCTCGGGGATGGCCGAGCAGTTGACGGCCACGAAGGGCGCCTTGCGCCGCGAGGACATCTCGTGGAGGGTGCGCGCCACCAGCTCCTTACCGGTGCCGCTCTCGCCCGAGATGAGCACGGGCGCCCCGGTGCCGGCCGCTACCTCGATGAGGTGATAGATCTCCTGCATCGAGCGGCTGGTGCCGAGGAGCTGTCCCAGCCCGCGCGCGTCCTTCAACTGACGCCGGAGGAGCGTGACCTCGCGCATGATCTCGGTCTTCTCGAGCGCCTTCTCGATGAGAGGCCGGAGCCTACGCGTGTCCACGGGCTTGGTGAGGTAGTCGTAGACCCCGCGCTTCATGGCCGTCACCGCGGTGTCCACGGTGGCGTGGCCGGTCAAGATGATCACGGTGGCCGACGGGTAATCCTGCTGAAGGGCGCCGGCCAGCGCGAGACCGTCCATGCCGGACATGACGAGGTCCGCGATCACCAGGTCCGGGCGGAAGGCGAGCGCGCGCTGGAAGGCCTCTTCGCCGTCGCGCGCCGTCTCGACCTGGTATCCCCAGCCGGTGAGTAAGGTGGTGAGGCCATCGAGCGTGTCGGAGTCGTCGTCGGCCACGAGGATTTTATGTGTCATGGCCGGCGGGAGAGTGCAAGGGACGTGCTAGCACGACCCTATGGAAAGTCGCGTACTTACGTGAACCGGTCTGGGCGACCGGGTAGATATTACCGTGTAACGGGCCGGGGGCAAGTGAGCGCGGCGACCCGACGGATCCATCGCGTCGCCGCGCTCGTCCATGCGCCGGGGCTCGCGAAAACCCCGACGCTCATAGTCAACGACTACCGCATCCGCGGAGACGGACGAGTGGACTCGAGCTCGGGATCCGCGGTCCGGTCGAGGTACTGGTCGAGCTCGCGCTCGGCGCGGTCCTTCGCCCAGCCGTACCGCTCCTGGAGCACGCCGGTGAGCTTATCGTATCGGCCCGCCACCACATCGAGGTCGTCATCCGTCAGCTTGCCCCACTGCTCCTTGATGCTGCCCTTCATCTGCTTCCACTTCCCAGCAAGAACGTCGCGGTTCATGGACTGTCCTCCTTGGCCCATGGAGAGAGCAATCCCTGTGCCGCGACCCATTCCGCCCGGCAAGTGCGCATGGAGAGGTCGCTTCCGCGCTTTCGCACCTCGATCGCGGGTGCGCGTGCAGAGGTGACGGGAAGAGATACCGGGTAAGGCACTCCTCTTGCAGTCCCGCCGGACCCTCAGACAACCCATGGAGGTGAGAGGCATGAAGACGGGCATGATCGTAGGCATCATCCTCATCGTCCTCGGCGTGGTGGCGCTCGGCTACGAGGGCATCTCGTACACGACGCGCGAGAAGGTCATCGACGTCGGCCCGCTCCAGGCAAGCGTGGAGCGAAAGAAAACCATCCCGCTGTCTCCCATCGTCGGCGGCGCCGCGGTGCTGGGGGGGATCGTGCTCGTGATCGTCGCCGCTCGCCGCTAGGATCTTATCGGCGGCCGGCCTCGAGGACGCCGGCGAGGATGTCGACGAGGGTGTACGGCTCGACCGGCTTCGGGACGTGAACCTGATAGCCGGCGGCGAGGATCCGCGCGGCGTCGTCGTCGCTCGCGTAGGCGGTGACGGCCACCGCCGGGGTGGACGGACGTCCGCGCTCGGCCTCGAGCCGGCGGATGCGGCCGATGAGGCTGATCCCATCCTCGCCCGGCATGCCGATGTCGGACACGATGACATCGGGCCAGGCCTTCTCGATCTCGCCCATGGCCTCGGCCGCCGACGCCGCCGTGATGACCGACGCGCCGGCCCACGCCAGGCTCATCATCGAGGCTTCGCGGGCGTCCTTGTCATCGTCGACGAAGAGCACGCGCACGCCGACGAGGGCGGAGCTGAGGTCGGGCGGCTCCTCGCGTGCCGAAAGGCCGTCCGTCTCCTCCTCGGGGCGGTGGGCGAGCGGCAGCATCACCGTCATGGTGGTGCCTTGCCCCTCGCCCGCGCTGTGCGCCTGGATGCGTCCGCCGTGCAGCTCGACGAGCTGACGGGCGATGGCCAGGCCCAGGCCGAGGCCTCCCTGCGGGCGCGTCATGCTGCTGTCCCCCTGGCGGAAGCGATCGAAGATGCGCGGCAGCAGCTCCGGGGCGATGCCCTGGCCGTTGTCCCGGACACGCAGCTCGGCCATGCCGTCGCGCCGGCGCAGGAAGATGTCGATCCGCCCGCCAGCGGGGGTGAACTTCAGCGCATTGGTGAGCAAGTTCCACAGCACCTGCTGCAGCCGCGTTGTGTCGCCGAGCACCGGCCCCACCTCGCGCTCGACGGCGCGCGCGAGGGTGATGCCCTTCTCCTCGGCGGCCGCGCGCACGGTCTCGAGGGCCGCCTCGATCACGGAGCGGAGCTCGAGGGGGCGGACCTCCAGGCGGAGCTTGCCGGAGGCGATGCGGGAGATGTCGAGGAGATCGTCGATGAGCTGCGCCTGGAGCGCGGCGTTCCGGTCGATGGTATCGATCGCCTTGGCGAGGGTGGCGCTCTCGAGCGGCTGCTGACGCAGGACGCCCGCCCAGAGGCGGAGGGAGTTCAGCGGGGTCCGCAGCTCGTGGGACAGGGTGGCCAGGAACTCATCCTTGGCGCGGTTGGCCTTTTCCGCCTCGGCCCGTGCCAGCCGCTCGCGCGCCAGCAGGGCCGCCCGCTCCGCCTCCGCCGCCTTCCGGTCGGTGACCTCGGTCACCACGGCGAGCGCGGCGACGCCCGGCACCCCGGCGCCGCGGATGCGCGAGACCGAGACGCTCGCCCATACCGCGCTTCCGCCGGGACGCAGGTACCGCGTCTCGGCGGTACGGCTCCGGCCGGTGGCGCCGACCTCGGCGAGGATCTCGCGGAAGGCGCGCGCATCGTCGCGATGGGCGATGTCCTCCACGGGGCGGAGCAGGACCTCGTCGCGTGGGCGGCCGACGATCTCGCAGAAGCGGTCGTTGACGAAGGTGAAGCGGCCCTCGGGGTCGAACTGGACGATGCCGGCGGTCGCCTGATTGACGATGGCGGACAGGCGATCCTCGCGGTCGCGGAGGACTTGCTCGGCGTCCGCGCGCTGATAGCCCGCGTCGAGCAGCACGCCCGCCATGGCGTGCACCTCGGCCACGGAGGAGCGCGGGTGAGTGGTGAGGCGGCCCGAGCAGAGCTCGTAGGCGACCGCCGACAATTGCCGGAGCGGCTCGGTGATGCGACGGCCGAGCACGGTGGCCACGAGGATGCCGAGGAGGAGGAAGCCGACCCCGCCGGTCGCCACCGCGCGGGCCGAGCGCCAGAACGGCCGATCGATCACCTCGGCAGCCACCGCCACCGTCGAGGTCCACCCGCTCACGTTGGACCGCGCCACCGTAAAGTAGACGGGGACGCCCTGCGAATCGACGCCGCGGGCCCAGGACCGGACCCCCGGCGTGTCCGGACCGGCGACGGGGAAGGTCGCGGGCTTGCCGAGCGTCTCCGCATGCTCGCGGCTGCGCGCGAGGATGCGGCCGTGCGTGTCGATGACGACGCCGAGCCGGTCGCCGGTCAGCTTCTGCTCGACGAGAATGTCGCGGATGTTGCCGGGGGAGACCATGGCACTGAGCACGTGGAGCAGCCGCACGTCCTGGAATACCGGCACGCGGATCACGAAGTAGGAGTCGGCCACGGTGGGGCCGACGTGAAGCGGGCTCACCGTCGGCAATCCGGTGGCGACGAGCTGCGCCAGGCTCGCCCGCTCCCCGGGCGCCGGCTCCGGGCGGAGATCGTCGATCGGGCGCATCGTGCTCAGGATCTCTAGCCCGTTCGGATCGGCGAGGGTCACTGCCCGCCAGTGTCCCCGCGCGGTGACGCGACGCTGGGCGTCTTCGCGGAAGCGGACGAGGTCGCCCGCGAGGAGGGCGCGCGACTGTCCCAAGAGCGTGAGCGTGCTGATGTCGGCGGAGAGCTCGCGGTCGATGGTGTTGGCCACCGCCCGGGCGGTGTCGGCGAGCTCGCGCTCGACGGCGGTGCGCCGCTCGCCGGACAGGTTCATGGTGAGCCAGGCCGTGAACACCACCATCGGGAGGAGCGCCGCGATGACGAGGACGATCAGATGCGCGCGCACGGACGCGCGCCGCGCGAGCAGCGCTCTCACTCCGCCCGGCGGCGGGGAGCCGGACGTCGAGGCGCTCGGGATGGCCTCCCGGACGACCTTGTCCTCAGGAGCGCTCAACGCGCTGGGCCCGGTTCGGTCTCCGGCGCGTTCTCACCGATCCACTCCTGAGCGACGCGCACTCCGGTCTCTCGCGCATCGGACTCCGTCGGAAAGTCCGACGACGGAATCGGGATAGGCAGGGTGCTGAGCCCGGTCGGCGTCGCGTGCACCACGTTCGCGACCACCGCCCAGCCGCCACTGGAGCGCTGCTCGGTGGTCACTACGATGTCGTAGTCCGGGCGGCCCGAGGCAACGATGTAACGGTGTGTCATGGTGACGATACCGGGCTGCAAAGCACGTGCCGCGAGAGGTTGGCGCAGGGGGGGACCGCAGGTCGCCTAAGTCCCCGATACTCAGGCCGGAGGGCGCCGCGTTTGTCGCTCCGGGTACGTTCTACCGTGTAAAAGGCGTCAGGTCGTAGTTTCGGCACCCGCCGTCCACTTGGGCAAGGTTTGCCTGAGCGCCCAGTATTCAGCCCAGGGATCGGCCTGCGATCCGGCCAGCCGATTCGGCACGTCGGCGATCGTGTAGCGATCGGGCGGCACGCGCGCGGAGAGCTGCTCCCAGGCCAGCGGAACCGAGACAGGGGCGCCCGGTCGTGCCCGCGTCGAGTAGGCCGCGACCGTGGTGGCGGCGCGACGGTTGCGAAGGTGGTCGATGTAGATGCGTCCGCCGCGCGCGGCCTTGGACATGGTCGCGGTGAATCGCTTCGGCTCGCGGCGCGCCATCGCCTCCGCCAGGGCCCGCGTGAAGCCACCCACCGCGTCCCATCCTTTGTCCGGGGCAATGGGCGCGACCACGTGGAGGCCCTTGCTGCCGCTGGTCTTGACGAATGATTCGAGCCCGGAGGCTTTCAGGACACGCCGGAGCAGGCGGGCGGCGTCGATCACGTCCGCCCACGACACGCCGGGCCCGGGGTCGAGGTCGAGCACGATCCGGTCCGGCTGCTCGAGCCGCACGGTGGTCGCGTTCCAGGTGTGTATCTCGAGGATGCCCATCTGCACCGCGCTGATGAGACCCGGCAGGGTGTCCACCACGAGGGAGTCGCCGCGGTGGCCAGCGATCTTCACGCGCTCCAAGCGGCCTGCCGCCGCGCCGGCGCCGGCGTGGCGCTGGTAGAAGCACGGTCCGGTGATGCCGTCCGGGCATCGGAGTAGTGTCGTGGGCCGGCCCGCGAGATGAGGAAGGATCGCGTCGGCGACCGCCTCGTAGTAGCGCGCCAGATCGAGCTTGGTGACGCGCGGCTTCGGATAGAGCACGCGCTCGGGGTGCGTCAGCCGGACGCCCGCCACCGCGGAGCCGCCGGGCGAGCCCTCGGCCGGATCCGCCGGGCGCGGCGTCTCGGGCGCGGCGGCGCCCGCAACCTCGCGCGTGACGTCGCGAGGGGCCTTGTCCTCGCGCAGGCCCTGAAAGGAGGGGTGGCGCATCTTGCCGTCGCTGGTCCACTCGGTGAAGGCAATCTCAGCCACGAGCACCGGCTTCACCCACCGCGCGGCCGCCACCCGCGGCGCCGGATCGAAGGGGCTGGCGCGCTGCTCGAGCTTCGCCAGTCGCGCGGCAAGCGCGCGGAGGTCGGCGGTCGAGAAGCCCGTCCCGACCTTACCGGCGAAGACAAGTCGCGATCCTTCATGCACCCCCACGAGCAGCGCCCCCAGCCCCGCGCGCGAGCCCGCGGGTGGCGTGAATCCGCCGATCACCACCTCCTGGCGGCGCCCGCACTTCACCTTGAGCCAGTCCAGCCCGCGGCCCGGCCGGTACGGCGCGTCTCGGCGCTTGGAGAGGGCGCCCTCGAGGCGTAGGCGGCAGGCCTCGGCGAAGAAGGCGACGCCGCCGCCCACCACGTGGTCGCTGTAGCGGATCATCGCGGCGTCCGCCTTCTTCGTCTCGACCAGCAAGCCTTTCAGCGCCGCCTTGCGCTCCTCGAGCGGGAGACGCGTGAGGTCTCGGCCATCGAGGTGGAGCAGGTCGAAGGCCATGTAGGCGAGCGCGCCCCCGCCGGCGCCGCCGCCCAGCAGGTTCTGTAGCGACTGGAAGCTCGTCGTCCCGTCGGGCAGCAGGATCACGGCCTCGCCATCGAGCAGTGCAGTCGTCGCGGGCAGCCGGGCCACCGCGTCCGCGATGGTCGGCAGGCGCGCCGTCCAGTCCTTGGCGTTCCGGCTCAGCAGGCGAACCCGCCCGCGCTCGAGCCGCGCGAGAATCCGGTAGCCGTCGAATTTCATCTCGTGCAGCCACTCGTCGCCCGCCGGCGGCGCGGCAACGAGCGTTGCCAGCTGGGGCGGGACGAAGCGAGGCAGGGCCACGACCGCCCGCCCGGGGGTGCGGGCGCGTGTCCGCGGCGCCCCCGCCGCCGGAGCCGGCGCGGCGGGCCGATTCGAGCGCCACACGCGCGCGGGCGCCGCGGCGATGCGCTCCATGGTGCGGCCGCTCGCCACGCTCCCGCCCTTGCCCTCGATCCGCGCGGCGTCCCATCCGGCTCGGGCGTCGCGGTCCTTCTCCTTGATGAGGAGCCAGGTTCGCTCGCCGTCGCGGCCATTGCGGCCGCGCATCCGCACGAGGGCCCAGCCCCCGCGAAGGCGCGTGCCGTCGAGCCGGAACTTGAGCGTGCCCGCGCGATAGGCCCGCTCCGGGTCCCCCTCGGGAGACCAGTTCCCGCGGTCCCAGAGCATGACCGTCCCGCCGCCGTACTCGCCCTTCGGGATGACTCCCTCGAATTCGCCGTACTCGAGGGGGTGATCCTCCACGTGCATGGCCAGACGCTTGTCGGCGGGGTCGAGGCTCGGCCCCTTGGGCACGGCCCAGCTCTTGAGCACCCCGTCCAGCTCGAGGCGAAAATCCCAGTGCAGGCGCGAGGCGGCGTGCTTCTGCACCACGAACATCGGCGCGGCCCCTCGGCGCTGGGCGCGCCGGCCGCGGGGCTCCGGAGTGCGCGCGAAGTCGCGCTTGCGCGCGTACTCCTGGAGCGGCATCTAGACGACGCTCAGCGCGCCCGGATCACCCATCACTTCTTCGGGAACGATGCGCCCACTGGGGTGCACGTGGTCGACGCCGTAGCGGAGCTCCGGAGGAATCGGCCCCTCGTCCACCATCGCCCGCCCGAAGTCCTCGGGGTGCTGGTGGCGGAAGCAGGCTCGGATCATCTCCAGGGCGCTGGAGCGTGTGAGCTCGGCGCTCATTGGGTGACCTGGCGGGTGACCGGCCGGGGAAAAGCGAGTGGGTAAGTCCGTACCAGGGTCGACGTCGGTTCGAACCTGTTTGTCTGACTTGTCACGGTCGATGTCTGGGGCATGCGCTCCAATAGAGCAAGAGAAATGCCAGGGGCGAGTTACCCCGCGCCCCGCGGCACGCCGATTGCTACCCCAGGTGCGCATGAGCGTCCACGCCGAGTCGGAAGCAGACTACCTTCGCGAGGAGTTGAAGCGGGAGCGCGGCGGGCGACTGGCTGCCGAACGAACCAATCGGTTCAACGACGAGCTCGCCCACGCGCTGGCCCACCGGCTACGCAACCCCATCAACACGATCCGGCTCTGGATACAGGTGCTGCGCGAGCAAGCGGGAGAGCCGGCGGTGGTTACGCGCGCCCTCGACGGACTCGAGCACGCGACGCTCCTGCAGGCCCGCCAGATCGACACGCTCCTCGACCTCTCGCAGGTCGCGCTGGGGCGCATGCGGCTGGATCTGGAGCCGGTGGATCTCGGCAGCGTCATTCGCGGGGCGGCGGATGCCACACGACAGATCGCGCAGGCGAAGCGTCTGTCCGTCGAGCTCGAGCTCGGGATGCCGGTGGGCGTCGTGTCGGGCGATGCCGCGCGTCTCGGCCGCGTGCTGTGGCATCTGCTCGCGAACGCCATTCGATTCACGCCGCACGGCGGGCGCGTCGGGGTCGGGCTCCATCGGTCCGGCGATCGTGCGGTGATCACCGTCGCGGATACCGGGCAGGGCATCGCACCCGAGCTGCTGCCGCACGTCTTCGATCGCGAGCGGCCGGACTCGGCCCGCTTGCCGACGGTCGAGGATGGGCCGGGGCTCGGCCTGGTGCTGGCTCGGCACATCGTGGACCTGCATGGCGGCGTGATCCGCGCGGAGAGTGAGGGACCGGGCCGGGGCGCCACCTTCACGATCGAGCTGCCCCTGCCGGGGGCCAGCATTCCCGCCGTGAGCCGCGACGATGTCGCGAGCGATGCCGCGGCGGGGAAACGCCGGGTGCCGCCCAGCTCGCTGGGCGGCGTGCGCGTGCTGGTGGTGGAGGACGAGCCGGAAGCGCGCGACAGCATGCGCCTGCTCCTCCAGCGATTCGGCGCCTACGTCGGCACGGCGGGCTCGGCGCGCCAGGCACTGGAGGCGTTCTCGCACAACGCCTACGACATCGTCATCAGCGACATCACGATGCCGGGCGGGGACGGCTACGAGCTGGTGCGGGCCATTCGCGCGCTCGGCCCCGAGCAGGGCGGCCGGACCCCCGCGGTGGCGGTGACGGCGGGGGCGCGGCCGGAAGATCGGCGGCGCGCCCTCGCGGAAGGGTTCCAGGTGCACATGCCCAAGCCGGTGGACGCGGCGGAGCTCGTCCGCCAGGTCACCGCCTTGAGCGGGCGATGAAAGGAGGACGAGCGATGGCACGGACTATGGCACGGACTCATGAGGCGAACGGCAACCGGTTCAACACGGGTGGGATGATCGCCCTCGCCGCGACGGCGATCGCAGGGGCGGCGATGCTGGTGTTCCTCCGGACGCGCCCGGGGCAAGAAGCGCAGGCGCGGATCCAGGACGGCGAGCTCGGGCGGCGGCTGCAGGATACGATCGAAGACGTCCGCCGATACGCCGAGCGCGGGGCCGAGCTCTTCGAGCGCGCGGCGGCGGCGGTGCGCCAGGCCGCGGGCTCCCGCCCCGCCATGTTCGACGCCGGGACCCGCAAGGATACGTGATGCCCGGCAGGCGCTTCCGGTGGCCGGGGGACTGGCGTCCCGGGCGCCGGTGGTGGTGGGCGCTGGGGGCGGTCGGGATCGTCGTCGCCCTCGCCTACAGTGCGGCCTTCCTCCTGGACGAGCCCATGCGTCGGTCCATGGAGCAGCGGCTGAACGCGGCGCTCAAAGGCTATGAAGTCACGCTGGGCCGCCTCGACTTTCACCCCTTCGGGTTCTCGCTCGATCTCGAAGACCTCGTGGTGCGCCAGAAATCCCATCCCGACCCGCCGGTGGCGTCGATTCCCCGCCTCAGCGCCAGCGTGGAGTGGCGCCAGCTCCTCCGGGCGCGTGTCGTCGGCGAGATCGAGATCGACCGGCCGACCGTCAACCTGAACCTCAAGCAGGCGCGCGAGGAAATTGACGATTCGGTGCCGGTGGGGGACAAGGGCTGGCAGCAGGCCCTGGCGGAGATCTATCCCCTCGAGATCAACCTCTTCACGATTCGAGACGGCACCGTCGTCTACACCGACGATGGGCCGTTTGCGCCCCTCCCCCTCCGGGCCATCAACGTCGAGGCGGCGAACATCCGGAACATCCTTTCCCAGGAAGGCACCTACCCGTCGCGGATCTACGCGGAGGCGCAGGTGTTCGAGCGCGGCCGCCTCGTCATCGACGGCCGAGCCGATTTCCTCGCCGCGCCCCATCTTGCCGTGATCGCCGACGTGATGATGGAAGGGATCGAGCTCGACTACTTCAAGCCGCTCACCACTCGCATCGCCAACGTGACCATGAAGGGGGGCCTGCTCGGGGCGGAGGGGCGGATCGAGTACGCCCCCTCCGTGAAGGTGGTCGATCTGAGCCGCGCCGAGATCACCGGGGTCGACATCGAGTACGTGAACCGGGCGCGCGGGACGAAGGGCGAGAAGCAGGCGGTGCGCACCGTCGAGAAGGCCACCGCCGACGTCTCGGAGAAGCCGGACATCTTCATCCGGGTCGAGCAGCTCGACGTGACGCGCAGCAAGGTCGCCTTCGCCAACGCCGCCGTCAACCCGCCCTACCGTCTGTTCCTGAACGACCTGGCGATGCGGGTCCGGAACATCACCAATCAGCGCGCGGAGGGACGGGGGGAGATCGCCCTCACCGGCAAGTTCATGGGGGCGGGGCCGGCCACCCTCAACGCGAAGTACCAGCCTGCCGAGCCCACGCCCAATCTCGACCTGCGGGCCGAGATCCTCGCCACCGACATGAAGCAGATGAACGACTTCTGGAAGGCGCACGCGAAGTTCGATGTGGTCGCGGGCGAATTCGCGTTGTACACGGAGCTGAGCGTCAAGGATGGCATGCTCGCCGGATACGTGAAGCCGCTCCTCAAGGGCGTCGACGTCTATGACCCGGCGCAGGACCGCAAGAAGAGCGTGGTGCGCAAGGCGTACGAGGCCGTGGTGGGCGCGCTCTCCAGCGTGCTCGAGAATCAGCCCCGCGACGAGGTCGCCACGCGGGTGGACATCTCCGGCCGCGTCGATAGCCCGGAAGTGAACCCGCTGGAAGCCGCGGGACGCCTCTTCCAGAACGCGTTCTTCAAGGCCATTCTTCCCGGCTTCGAGCGGCGACCCCGCGGTCGCTAGCCGGCGTCTCACCCGGGGGTTGCCGATGGCCCACATCATCATCATCGAGGACAGCGAGGAGGACCGCCAGGCCTTGGGCCTGCTGCTCGAAGGTCACGGCCACCGGGTCACCCTCGCCGAGTCCGGGGAGGCGGCCCTCGCAAGCGTCGCGGAGGGACGCCCCGACCTCGTCCTCATCGACATCGGGCTGCCCGGCATCGACGGCTACGAGACGGCCCGCCGCATCCGGGCGGGAAACCAGACCGTTCGCCTGGTCGCGCTCACCGCTCACAATCAGCGGGAAGATCGCGAACGCTCGCTGGCGGTGGGGTTCGACGCGCACTTCGCGAAGCCGGTGGATCCCGTGCGGATCCTGACCGTCCTGCGGGACTGAGGCGGAGTGAGGCGAAGGAGCTGGGAGGAGGTCCAGGAGCAGATGGGCTCCTCCCAGCCGCCCTGCTAGCGGTTCATCGCCGCGTCGCGCACGCGCGTGGGCCGGATGACGCCCTCGCCGGACTCGATGGTCTCGCTGATCTTGCCGCTGGCGCTCTCGACCGCCGCCCCCGCCTGCTTGAGCGTGTCGGCGGCGCGAGTGCGCATGCCGCGGGTCTGACTATCCAGGTACTCGGTGATCTGTTCGCGCCACAGGTACATCGCGACTGCTCCCGCGGCGGCTCCCACAATGAATCCCATCATGTTTCCTCACCTCCCCTCGATCGACTCTGTGCAGCAAGTCTGTGCAGCAAGGCGAGTGCCAGCCGCGGATGCCGCGGCGCACCACCTTACCGGGTCAATTCGTTCACTGCGGAGTGCCCTCGCCGCGCCCAGGGCGCAAACATTGATTTTCTTGCACGTGTTGGTGCGGCATGCCGGTTGCAATCTCTGGGGACTGACGGCGGCCGTGCCGCCGAAGGGAAAGGAGTGAGAACGATGCTCGGCACGATTCTGATCGTAGTGCTCGTTTTGATGGTCCTGGGGGCCATCCCCACCTGGCCGTACAGCCGGGGCTGGGGGTATTTCCCGAGCGGGCTGCTGGGAATCGTCCTGCTCGTATTCCTGATCCTGGCCCTCACCGGCCGCGTCTAGACGGACGCGCGGATCCGGCCACCGCAAACCCGAACACGAACAACGGAGGATAGGCAATGCACCGGATGACCAAGCTGAGCGCAAGCGTGGTAATGGGCCTCGCGCTCGCTGCCGCGCCCGCATGGGTTGGTGCGCAGGAGAAGAAGTCCACCACCGAAACCGTGAAGACCACCGCCAGCGACTCCTGGCTCACCGCGAAGACCAAGATCGCCCTGTTCGCGGATAGCCGCGTGCCGGGCACCGCGGTAAACGTGGAGACCCAGAAGGGCATGGTGTATCTCCGCGGCAAGGTGGAAAGCGCGGCTGCCAAGTCGGCGGCGGAAGAGGTCGCCCGTGGCATCGAGGGTGTCCAGGCCGTGCGCAACGAGCTGCAGGTAGTTCCCGAGTCCGCCAAGAAGATGGTAGAAGCGAAGGACGACGAGATCACCAAGCAGGTGAAGGCGAAGCTGAACGCAGACGCGAAGTTGAAGGGCCTGGACGTCCGCACCGACAACGGTGTGGTAACGCTCCAGGGCAAGCTGCCCACCATCAACGACAGCGCGCGCGCCTCGCAGATGGCGCGTGAGGTGCCGGGCGTCCGCTCGGTGCGCAATGACACGACCTACGCGAGCCCCAGCGCGTCGATGGACTCGGACCGCACGATGGCGCGCAACGACGGCTCGATGAAGAAGGACTCGGCCCTGACCCGCGACCGCAACGCCGACATGCAGGCGTCGCCGCGGGAGCAGGCGCATGTCCGTGCCGCGCAGGAGAAGCTGAAGGACAAGGGCTATGATCCGGGGCCCATCGACGGGATCTGGGGTCCCCGCACCGCCGCCGCGGTAGGCGAGTATCAGCGCAAGGAGAACCTGACGGTGACGAGCCGCCTGGACTCCCCGACGCTGGGCAAGCTCGAGGTGGGCATGGGCGGAGCGTCCCCCCGGAAGCCGCAGTCCCCGTAACGGGGTTCGCGCGGCCGTTGGGTCAGCGAGCTGGGAAGGTGACTTCCCAGCTCGTTTTTTTCTGGCATGTTAACCATGAGCATGGGCATGAGCAGGAGCGAGGTGTGGGTGACGCGACGCTGGCGGCGGCGGAGCCGGCGAGGGGAGCGCTAGATGCCGCGGGCGGGCGAGCGAAGCGCGGAGGCGTCGGGGCGGTACGAGACGACCGTGGATACCTGCTCCGCCCGGCGCGGTCCGCGGCGGGCGAGCGCCGGCGCGGCGAGGCAAATCCCGACCAGCAGGGCGAGCGCGGCGGCGGTGCCACCGACCACGGGTCCCGCATGGGTGATCCCTTCCAGCCCGGTGGGGATGGTCCCGCCGGCGACGCCCAGCCCGATCAACCCGATGGCAATTCTCATGTACGAGGACCCTCCGGTGCTCGAAGTGGCAATCACCATGCCATTCACCGGCCGAGGCCGCGACCCTAGCGATGTAGTGAAAAACTCACACGGCGGGCTGAGCGGTCAGCGCCTCAGCCCGGCCGTACCGGGCACATTCTTCCAGGTCAGTTCTTCCCAGCATCTCCGGCGCCGCTGATGCTCTTCGGCACCGAGCCCATCCGCGGCGAGCTCCTCGGGGGCGAGCGACTCGAGCAGCTGGCCGAGGCCACCGCGCGGCATCGTGTCGTCCACGGAGAGCCCGCCAGCGCCCCGCTCCTCACGCGCGTCCGCGAAAACGGCCGCGTCCTCCTGCGGTGCTATCGCGCCCTCGCCGCCGTCATCCACGAGGAGCGCGCCACCATGCCGGCAGCGGAGTGGCTGGTGGACAACTTCTACATCGTCGAGGACGTGCTGAACGAGGTGCGGACGGACCTGCCGCCCGGCTTCTACCGGCAGCTGCCCACCCTCGTCGAGGGACCCTTACGTGGGGCCCCGCGCGCCCTCGGCCTCGCGTGGGCGTACGTGGAACACACTGATAGTCGGTTCGAGTCTGCCTCGCTCCGCCGCTTCGTCGGCGCCTTTCAGCGCGTCGAGCCCCTGCTCATCTCCGAGATCTGGGCCGTGCCCATCGCCCTCCGCCTCACCCTGCTCGAGAACCTGCGGCGTCTGGCCGAGGAGATCGTGGAGGGTCGCGCGGCGCGCCTCGAGGCGGATCGGCTCGCCGACGGCCTGCTCGGGCAGGGGGGCCGCCCAGCGGACGCCCGGGCCTTCGAGCGGCTCGGCGACGAGGCGCTGGTGCCCGCGTTCGCGGTCCAGCTCGCCCAGCGCCTCCGCGACCACGATCCCGCCGGCACGCCTGCGCTGGGCTGGCTCGAGCAGCGGTTCGCGAGCGCCGGCACCTCGTCGGAGGAGATGGTGCGCGCCGAGCATCAGCGCCAGGGCGCCGCCAACGTCACCGTGCGGAACATCATCACGAGTCTCCGCGTGATGGCGACCTTCGACTGGCGGGAGTTCTTCGAGAGCGTCAGCCTGGTGGATCGCGTCCTCCGCGCGGAGAGCGAGTTTGGCGCGATGGACTTCGCCACGCGCGATCGCTACCGCAAGGCCATCGAGGACCTCGCGCGGGGCTCGGAGCGCGGCGAGATCGAGGTGGCGCGCGCGGCGCTGGCCCTCGTACGCGCCAACCCCGGGATCGAGGACCCCGGGCACTACCTCATCTCGACCGGGCGTCCCCGCCTGGAAGCGTCGCTGGGCTATCGCGTCAGCGTCCGCCAGCACCTCTTGCGCGCCTTCGTCGCCTCGGCCACCTGGAGCTATCTGGGGTGCATCGCGATCGTGACGTCCTTCTTCCTCTGCCTGCCACTCCTCTACTCCGCGGAGCAGGGGCTGGCCTTCTGGCTGCTGGCGCTTCTCGCCCTCTTCGCCTTCTTCCCGGCGTCCGAGGCGGCCATCGCGCTCGTCAACCGGGCCGTCATGGAAACGTTCCCTCCGCGCTCCCTCCCCCGGCTCGCCCTGCCGCGCGGCGTGCCGCCGACGCTCAAGACGCTGGTGGCGGTGCCCACGCTCCTGGCCAACGAGGCACAGATCGGCGAGCAGGTGCGCCGGCTCGGCATCCACTATCTGGCCAACGCCGGCGGCCGGCTGTCCTTCGCGATCCTCTCCGACTGGACCGACGCCGACGCGCCCACGGCGGACGGCGACGCGGCGCTGCTCGCGGCCGCGCGGGCCGGCGTGGAGGAACTCAACCGCCTCCACGGCGCCGCCGACGACGGCGAGCCGCGCTTCTATCTGCTGCATCGCCGGCGCGTCTGGAGCGAGACCCAGGGGCGCTGGATCGGCTGGGAGCGGAAGCGCGGCAAGATCCACGAGCTGAACCGCCTCCTGCGCGGGTCGACGGACACGACCTACATCGGCGCCGACGGCGCGCCGCCCTCCACCCCGGCGGGGGTGCGCTACGTGATCACGCTCGACGCCGACACCCAGCTGCCGCGGGGCGCGGCCGCGCGCCTGGTCGGCACGCTGGCGCACCCGCTCAATCGCCCCCGTCTCGATGCGCGCGATCGGCGGGTCGTCGAGGGATACGGTATTCTCCAGCCCCGCATCGCGCCCACCATGCCGATGGAACGCGAGAGCTCGCTGTTCCAGCGCATCTCGTCGGGGCCCGCCGGCATCGATCCCTATGCCGCCGCCGTGTCGGATGTCTATCAGGATCTCTTCGGGGACGGCTCGTACACCGGCAAGGGCATCTACGACCTCGACGCTTTCGAAACGAGCCTCGCCGGCCGCGTGCCGGAGGGGGTGCTGCTGAGCCACGACCTCTTCGAGGGCTGCTTCGCCCGCGCGGGGCTGGTGACCGACGTCGAGCTCTTCGAGGAGTTTCCCGCCCGCTACGAGGTCGCGGCCTCGCGGCAGCACCGCTGGGCCCGCGGCGACTGGCAACTCCTGCCTTGGCTCATGCGCGGCGCCGCCGGCACCGGGCCCTCCCGGGCGCGGTTGAGCTCGATCGGCGGCTGGAAGATGCTCGACAATCTGCGCCGTACGCTGATCGCGCCCGGTGCCTTCCTCACCCTGCTCGTCGCGTGGACCCTGCCCGGGGCGGCGCCCGACGTCTGGACCAAGCTCGTGCTCCTCTCGCTGGCGCTGCCCGCCCTGGTTCCCGTCAGCACCGACGTGATGCCGCAGCGTCCCGGCATCTCCAAGCGGGTTTACCTCCGCTCCCTGCTCGGGAGCCTAGCCCTGGCCGGTGCCCACATCGCGCTGACGCTCACGCTGCTCGCCCATCAGGCCTGGCTGATGGCGGACGCGATCGCGCGCACGCTCTACCGGCTCATCAGCCGGCGCCGGCTGCTCGAGTGGGTGTCCGCCGCCCAGGTGAAGGCCAGCTCCAGCCTCGACCTCGGCAAGGTGTACGCGCGCATGGCGGGGGCGGTGGCCCTCGCGGTGATCGCCGGCGTGGTCGCTGCCTCGCGGGGCAGCCACGCCTCGTCCATCGCGTTCACGTTCGTCGCCCTCTGGCTCCTGTCGCCGGCGGTGGCACGGTGGATGAGCCTGCCGCCGCGCGCGCGCCCCACCGCCGGCCTCGCCCCCGCCGAGAGCGTCGTGATCCGCGCCGCCGCCCGCCGGAGCTGGCGCTTCTTCGAGACCTTCGTGGGCGCCGACGACCACGCGCTGCCGCCGGACAACTTCCAGGAAGATCCGCGCCCGGTCGTCGCCCATCGCACCTCACCCACGAACATGGGGCTGTACCTGCTCTCGGCGGTGTCGGCGCGGGATCTTGGATGGATCGGCACGCTCGATCTCGCCGACCGGCTGGGCGAGACCCTGGCGAGCATGGAGGGGCTCGAGCGCTTCCGCGGCCACTTCTACAACTGGTACGACACGCGCAGCCTGCGGCCGCTCGAGCCGCGCTACGTCTCGAGCGTGGACAGCGGCAACCTCGCCGGGCATCTGACCGTGCTCGCGATCGCGATCCGCGAGCGGGGCCGCGCCCCCCTCGTCGACCGACGGGTGCGGCCGGGCATCGAGGACGCCCTCCTCGTGCTCGCGGAGGCCATCGGGCGGACGCCGACCGAGGCCGATCCGGCGGCGCGGCGCGTTCACGACGCCGTCGAGGCGCTGCGCGCCACGCTCGCGGCCGAGCCGGAGACGGCGCCGGCCTGGGCGGCGTGCCTCCGAGACCTCGCCGCTAGCGCCGCCGCCTTGAGCGAGCTCGTCGACGCTCTCGACGAAGGCCGCCGCGGCGACGTCGCCCCGTGGGTGGAGGCGTTGCAGGCGACGATCGGCAGCCACCGGCGCGATCTGGACACCTTCGCGCCCTGGGCCGAGACGTTGCACGAGGTGGTGACAAGTCTTCCAGGTGACCTCGCCGTGAATTTGCCCGCGGCCGGGCGTCTCCTCGGCCCTCTTCCCGCGCTGGAGGAGGCGCCAGGCTCGCGGAGGCGGCCGCTCGCGAGCTCGCCGGGCTGATCGCCGGTGGCGGCAACGCCACGGGGGCCTCCCGGCTGGACCGAGGCCGCGTGGACAAGGCCATGGAGGCGCTCGAGCGCGCCGCCCTCACCGGGGGCACAGCGTTCCGGCGCGCGGACGCGCTCGCGGCGTCCGCGCTGAGCCTGGCGGAGGGCATGGACTTCACGTTCCTCTTCGACGGCACCCGCCAGCTCTTCGCCATCGGCTTTCGCGTTGCCGATGGAGCGCTCGACGAGGGCCGGTACGATCTGCTCGCCTCCGAGGCGCGCCTGACCAGCTTCCTGTCCGTCGCGCGCGGCGAGGTGCCGCCCGCGCACTGGTTCCGCCTGGGCCGCCCCATGACGCCGCTGGAGCTCGGCACCGCGCTCGTGTCCTGGTCGGGGTCCATGTTCGAGTACCTCATGCCCGCGCTGGTCATGCGCGCCCCCGAGGGCAGCCTGCTCGAGCAGACGTGCCGCCTCGTGGTCAAGCGCCACATCGCCTATGGGGCGTCCCACGGCGTCCCCTGGGGCATCTCCGAGTCCGCGTACAACGTGCGCGACCTCGACCTGACCTACCAGTACTCGAGCTTCGGCGTGCCCGGGCTCGGCCTGGAGCGCGGGCTCGGCGAGGACCTCGTGGTCGCGCCGTACGCGACCGCGCTGGCCGCCATGGTCGACGCTCCCGCGGCGGCGCGGAACTTCATCGAGCTCGCGCGGCTGGGTGGGCGGGGCGGCTACGGATTCTACGAGGCGCTGGATTTCACGCGATCGCGGCGGCCCGAGGGGGCGCGGGTGGCGGTGGTGCGCGCCTACATGGCCCATCATCAGGGCATGACGGTGACCGCGCTCGCCAACGTCCTCCTCGACGGGCGCCTGCGCGAGCGCTTCCACGGGGAGCCCCGGGTGGAGGCCACCGAGCTCCTCCTCCACGAGCGTGCGCCGCGGGACGTGCCGGTGACCCGGCCGCGGGGCGAGGAGGTGCGCGCGCCCGGCCATCTCCGCGAACCGGCCATCCCCGCCGCCCGCCGCTTCACGTCCGCCACCGACTCGCCCCCGCGGACCCAGCTCCTGTCCAACGGCCGCTACGTGGTGATGGTGACGGCGGCCGGGGCGGGCTATAGCCGCTGCGGCCCGCTCGCCGTCACGCGCTGGAGGGAAGACGTTACGCGCGATGCCTGGGGCTCCTTCGTCTTCGTACGCGACGCCCGCAGCGGCGCGGTGTGGTCGGCGGGCTTCCAGCCCTCGGGGGTGGAGCCCGACACCTACCAGGCCACCTTCCTCGAGGACCGGGTCGAGATCCGCCGACGCGACGGCGCCATCATGAGCACCCTCGAAGTGCTCGTCTCCCCGGAGGACGACGCCGAGATCCGCCGGGTGTCGCTGATCAACCTCGGCAGCGAGCCCCGCGAGATCGACGTCACGTCTTACGCCGAGCTGGTGCTCGCCCCGCCCCGCACCGATGACGCGCATCCGGCCTTCTCCAATCTCTTCGTGCAGACGGAGGCGGTGCCCGAGCTGGACACCCTTCTCGCTACGCGCTCGCCCCGCCTCCACGACGAGGAGCGCGTGTGGGCCGCCCACGTGATGGCGGTGGAGGGGACGAGCGTGGGCGGCTCGCAGCACGAGACGGACCGCTCGCGCTTTCTGGGCCGGGGGCGCGGGATCCGCACGCCGATGTCCATGATCGAGGGGCGGCCGCTCTCCAACACCACCGGCGCGGTGCTCGACCCCATCTTCAGCCTGCGGCGCCGCCTGCGCCTCGCCCCGGGCGCGAGCGCGCGCGTCGTGTTCTCCACGCTGCTCGCCACGTCGCGGCCGGCCGCCCTCCTCATGGCCGACAAGTATCGCGATCCCGCCACCTTCGAGCGGATCGCGACGCTGGCGTGGACCCAGGCCCAGGTGCAGCTCCATCACCTCGGCATCGACGCGGAAGAGGCGCATCTCTTCCAGCAGCTCGCCAACCGCATCCTCTACGCGGATCCGCGCATGCGCGCGGCGGCCGGCGTCCTCGCCCGCAACACGCTCGGGCCGTCCGGGCTCTGGGCGCATCGCATCTCCGGCGACCTGCCCATCGTGCTCGTGCGCATCGACGAGCTGGAGGACCGCGGCATCGTCCGCCAGCTGCTCCGCGCCCACGAGTACTGGCGGATGAAGGGCCTCGCGGTGGACCTCGTCATCCTCAACGAGAAGCCACCGTCCTATCTCCAGGATCTCCAGACCGCGCTGGAAGGCCTGATCCGGGCGGGCCGGCCCACCCTGGGCGCCACCCACGAGGGCGCCGTGTTCGTGGTGCGCGGTGATCTCCTCGCCCCTGCCGAGCGCGACTGCCTGAGCGCCGCCGCGCGCATCATCCTGCTGAGCCGCCAGGGCAGCCTCGCCGAGCAGGTGGCGCGGGCGGAGGCCCCTCCGACGCTGCCCCGGCGCCGGGAGCGCCGCGTCGCATCGGGCGAGGCGGAGATCGCCGAGCCCGCGCCGACCGCGCCCCCGCGGGAGTTCGACAATGGGCTGGGCGGCTTCGTGGACGACGGCCGCGAGTACCTGATCACGCTCGGCGAGGGCCAGTGGACGCCGGCGCCGTGGATCAACGTGATCGCGAACGCGCGGCTGGGATTCCAGGTCTCGGAGTCGGGCGCCGGCTACACGTGGGCCGCCAACAGCCGCGAAAACCAGCTCACGCCGTGGTCAAACGATTCGGTGAGCGACCCGCCGGGAGAGACCATCTACGTGCGCGACGAGGACAGCGGCCGGCTGTGGGGTCCGACCCTGCTGCCCATCCGGGAGGATGCGTGGCCCTATCACTGCCGGCACGGACAGGGCTACAGCCGCTTCACCCATCGCTCGCACGGCATCGAGCTCGAGCTGCTCCAGTACGTGCCGACCGAGGACCCCGTCAAGATCAGCCGGCTGCGGATCGCGAACCGATCCGGCCGGGCACGCCGGCTCAGCGTCACCGCCTACGCGGAGTGGGTGCTGGGCCCCTCGCGCGCCACCACCGCGCCGTTCATCGTCACCGGGCTCTGCGAGGCCACCGGCGCGCTGCTCGCGCGGAATGCCTGGACGGTGGACTTTCCGGGGCGGGTGGCCTTCCTCGATCTCCAGGGCGCGCAGACGGCCTGGACCGCCGATCGGGCCGAGATACTCGGGCGCAACGGCACCCTCGATCACCCGGCCGGCCTCGAGCGGGGCCAGCCCCTATCGGGGCGGGTGGGGGCGGGCCTCGACCCATGCGGTGCCCTGCAGCGGACGCTCGTCCTCGAGCCGGACCAGGAGGCCGAGGTGGTGGTATTGCTCGGGCAAGGCGACACCGAGACCGAGGCCCGGTCGCTGGTGGCGCGCTACCGCGGGGCCGACCTGGACGCGGTGCTCCAGGCGGTGACGACCCTCTGGGACGATCTGCTCGCGGCGGTGGAGGTGCGGACTCCCGACCGCTCGCTGGATCTCATGCTCAATCGGTGGTTGCTTTACCAGACGCTGGCGTGCCGCGTCTGGGCGCGGGCCGGTTTCTATCAGGCGGGCGGCGCCTTCGGCTTCCGCGATCAGCTCCAGGACGTGATGGCGCTGACGGTGGCGACGCGGGACATCGCCCGGGCGCACCTGCTGCGGGCTGCGGCTCGCCAGTTCGTCGAGGGCGACGTCCAGCATTGGTGGCATCCGCCCTCCGGCCGCGGGGTGCGGACCCGCATCTCGGACGACCTCCTCTGGCTCCCCTATGCCGCCGCGCACTACGTCGCCGTCACCGGCGACGGGAGCGTGTTCGACGAGGAGGCTCCGTTCCTTGAGGGGCCGCGGCTGGCCGACGACCAGGCCGAGGCCTACTTCGAGCCCACCGTCTCGGCCGAGCGCGCGTCCGTGTTCGAGCACGGGGCGCGGGCCATCGACCGGAGCCTTACCGTGGGGCCGCATGGCTTACCCCTCATGGGAGGGGGGGACTGGAACGACGGCATGAACCGGATCGGGCCTCGGGGACGTGGCGAAAGCGTCTGGCTCGGCTGGTTCCTGATCGCCACGCTCGAGCAGTGGGTCCCCATCGCCGCGGCCCGAGGCGAGGAGGAGCGGGCCCGCCGCTGGCGCGCGCATACCGGAGCGTTGCGGGAGGCCTTGGAGGCTCATGGCTGGGATGGGGACTGGTACCGCCGGGCCTACTTCGACGACGGCTCTCCCCTGGGATCGACGGAGAACGCCGAGTGCCGGATCGACTCCATCGCGCAGTCATGGGCCGTGCTTTCGGGGGCGGCCGACCCCGGCCGGGCGGCCCGGGCGATGTCCGCGGTCGAGGAGTATCTCGTCCGGCGCGAGCAGGCCCTGGTGCTGCTCTTCACGCCGCCGTTCGTGCGTCCGCGCCGCGACCCGGGGTACATCCGCGGCTATCCGGCGGGCATACGCGAGAACGGCGGCCAGTACACCCACGGCGCCATCTGGGCCGTGATGGCCTTCGCGGCGCTGGGTCACGGGGACCAGGTCGGGGAGCTCTTCTCGATCCTCAACCCGGTGAACCACGCGAGCACCCGTGCCGGCCTCTACCGCTATCGCGTGGAGCCATACGTGGTGGCGGCCGATGTCTATGCCGAGCCGCCCCATATCGGCCGCGGCGGCTGGACCTGGTACACGGGGTCGGCGGGCTGGATGTACCGCGCGGGCGTCGAGTGGCTGCTGGGGTTCCGGCTGCGGGGCGCGTTCCTCTTCATCGACCCCTGCATCCCTCGGGCCTGGAGCGGCTTCTCGATCAAGTTCCGGTATCACGCGTCGCGCTACGAAATCGTGGTGGACAACCCTCGCGGCGTCAGTCGCGGCATCATGCGCGTCGAGGTGGACGGCGCCCGCGTCGAGCTGGGCCCTGACGGGTTGCCGCTCGACGCCGCCCCGGGCACTCATCGGGTCCACGTATGGATGGGATAGCGTTCTAACGTCTCGATCTTACCGGGTCAATCTTCCTCGGCCCGGTGCCGCTCAATCGCCTCGCATCGCGTTTTCAATCACTTCCCCCGGGCACAGCTCTTGCCTGTTATGGCGCAGGACCACGAAAGGGAGGGCCAGCGCCATGCTCATGAGCACCAAGGAGATACTCGGACACACCATCCTCGCGACCGACGGCGAGATCGGCCAGGTCAGCGACTTCCTCGTCGACGACCACTTCAAGCTCCGCTACCTCGTGATCGACACGGGCAAGTGGCTGCCCGGCAAGAAGGTGGCGCTCTCCACCGCCTGGATCAGCAGCGTCGACCCCCACAAGCAGACGGTGGTCATGAACATCGACAAGAAGCGGATCGAGGAGGGGCCGGACTACGCGGAGGAGCACGTCCTCGACCGCGAGTACGAGACCCGGCTCCACGCCCACTACCAGTTCCCCCCGTACTGGGTGTAGGCGCGCCATGGGTCGCTGCGACGTCTGCGGCAACGACTATCGGCGGACGATGGAGATTCGCGTCGCGGGCGAGCGGGGCACCTTCGACTCCTTCGAATGCGCCATCCACCGCTTCGCTCCCGTCTGCGAGCACTGTGGCTGTCGGGTGATCGGACACGGTGTCGAGCTCGGCGAGCGGATCTTCTGCTGCGCCAGCTGCGCCCAGATGGAAGGGATCGATGAAAAAGCCGTCAATGCCTGAGCGCGGGAAGAAGAAGTCGTCGTCGGGCCGGAAGTCGGCTGGGAAGAAATCCGCCAAGGACCGGCGGCGCCGCTCGGCGTCCACCGCGGTGAGCAAGGGTACGACGCTGCTCCAGACGGATCAGGGCACCCAGCTGGTCTGGGGCGGCAATCAGCCCCGGCCCCAGAAAGTATGAGGCCCATGAGCGGCGCGCGCATCAAGGGGCACCCGATCCATCCGATGATCGTGGCGGTGCCCATCGGGTTGTGCACGTTTTCGTTCGTGGCCGACCTCATCCGGATGCTCGGCTGGGGCGGTTCGGCGTGGTTCGACGTGGCCTTCTACACGATGGCCGGCGGCATCATGGGGGCCCTCATCGCAGCGGTGCCCGGCTTCGTGGACTATCTCTCCATCACCGACGCGCGGGTGCGGGACATGGCCTTCGCCCACATGGTCACCGCGCTGTTCGTCGTCGCGGTGTTCGGGTTCAGCCTGTGGCTGCGCTGGGGCGGCGACATCGGCTATCTGCCGGTCGGCGTCTCCCTGGTGGGACTCATCCTGCTCGGCGTGGTCGGGTGGCTCGGCGGCGAGATGGTCTTCGTTCACGGCATGGGCATGGAAGCGTCGGCCACGCGGGGCGCGAGTCGACGGAGGGCGGCCTAGATCATGAAAGCGCTCATCCTGGAAAGCGTGTTGCCCAAGATCTTTAACCCGAAGAAGCGGAATCTGGGGAATGTCGAGCGCGTGGCCTCGATCGCGGGCGGCGCGCTGCTCCTGGCATACGGTCTCCGCCGTCGCTCGCGCGCGGGTCTGAGCCTGGCCTGGACAGGCGCCGGCCTGGTGTACCGGGGGGTGTCAGGCTGGTGCGCGCTCTACCAGACGCTGGGCATCGATCGGGTCGGCGAGGGGCAAGCCGGCGCCGGCACGCAGGGGAACCTCGGCGTCAAGGTCGAGCGCGCCATGATGTTCGACGAGCCGGCCGAGAAGCTCTACGCCTTCTGGCGCGAGTTCAGAAACCTGCCGACCATCATGCCCAATGTCGAGTCGGTGACCGAGGGGCCGGGCGGGCGCTCGCACTGGGTGGTGAAGGGCCCGGCGGGCACCACGATCGAATGGGATGCCGAGATCATCAATGACAAGCCCAACGAGCTGATCGCCTGGCACACCGCCCCCGGCGCGAGGGTCGAGCACGCCGGCTCCGTGCGATTCGAGCCGAAGCCGGGCGGCGGAACGCTCGTGCGCGTCTCCCTGCAATACGATCCGCCTGGGGGCGAGTTGGCGCACATGGTGTCGGCCCTCTTCGGGGGCGATCCGGGCGAGCGCATCGAGGAGGATCTCACGCGTCTGAAGGAGGCGCTGGGCCGAGCCGGGGAGGATCGCGACGGCCTGCAGTCGGCCACCGCGGACGCGCTGGGCTACCAGCGGCCCGACCCGCGGGGGCGGTTCGGCGGCTGAGCCGCGCGAGCCGCTCCCGCCCGTTCAGGTCAAGCGGCCCAGCGGGCCCAGGTCGAGGTTCAGCTCGTCGGGAGAGAGGCCGAAGCGGCGCGCCAGCTCGTGAATGGTCTCCTCGAGGCGCATGAGGGCGAGGCCGATGGCCTCGACCTGAGCCGGGGTGAGCGTCCCCGCTTCCATGCGGCGGAGGGCTTGGCGCTCGAAGAGCCGCCGCAGGAACTCGGCGAGGGCGAGCACGAGCTTACCCACCGAGCGCTGCACGTCCTCCGGCCGAGCGTTCCAGCGGGGCAGCCGCGCCGGCGGCGCCAGCCGGGCGATCTCCGTGCGCAGGGCCTTCAGCTCCTTCACGCCGAGGGGGGTGACGCCGCGCCCGCTCAGTCGCCGGGCTCGGGCGCGAACGCGTACGGCGTCCACGGCCCGCTGCTGACCACGCGAATGTCGTCGAGACCGCACGCGACCTCCCTCACGGTGCGCCGGTACGCCCGGCTTTGCCCTCGATCGATCAGATGGTACACGCTCGCCAGCAGCGGCGGCGCCACGCCGGGCTCCACGCGCTCGCCCCTGATGAGCCCCTCGAGCCCGCTGCGCAGCCGCGCGACGGCGGGTGCGGCCCTTCGCCAGGGACCGTGCCGCTTCGCGAGATACCGGGTACCGGGACCGCCACCCGCCGGGCGTGAGGGCTCGCGGGGGCCGGCCCGCGAGCCGGTTCCGAACACGCGCAGCGTCATCTGCTCGCGCCCCTTCACCCGCGCCAGCGCGCCCCGGAACGCCGGCGCGCGCGTCGCGACAAAGCGCTCGAGAGTCGGCGCGTCGGGGACGACGGTGCCGAACCGCATCGGCAGTACGGCGGGCACCGCGCGCGCCAGCCGGCGCACCACCGCGTCGTGCCGGCGCAGCGCGGGCGCGGACGGGGCGGGAGGCGTCGCCACGCGCCCCGCCGCCACCACGATGCCGCCGATGCGCGGGAAGCGCAGCGGCTCGTTGCGAAGGCCGCGCCAGCGTCCCCGCGGCGGCCGCGCGCCCAGCAGCGCGTAGAGATAGAGCGCCGTGGTCACCGGCGGGCGCGGCGCGGCGGCCGCGCCCGGACGACCGGCGCCTCCGAGGGCGTCACCCGGTCGGCCGCGCAGAGCAGGGCGGTGAGCCGCAGGTAGACCAGATCCACGTCGGCCAGGCCCAGCATCAGGTCCCCCGTCACGACCACGCCCTTGTTCAGGACATGGTCGACGAGGTCCAGCACCGAGGCATCCAGCTCGTCGGCCACGGTGCGACGCCGGCGCCGCCGCGCCCGCCTCATCGGCGGCCGGGAACGAAGTGGTAGGGCGGCCAGGGCCCGGTCACGATGAGGGCGAAGCCCTGCTCCGCCAGGGCCCGCCGCGTCCGTTCCGCCGCAGCGAGAAAGCGCGGGCCCTCGGCCGCCTTCACCAGGTACACGACGTCGGCGACCATCCCGGAGAGACGGCTCGCTTGAGCGGGAATGGCGCGCCGCCGGACGGCGTCGCTGAGCGCGCCGAGCGCGCGCAACGCGCGGCGCACCGGCGGCGCCGACGCGGTCGCGCGGCGGAGCCGCACCGCCGACTCGCGCTGCTTGCGCAGCAGAAACTGGGTACCGCTGACGGCGCGCGCCACCCGGGGGCGGCCGTCGCGGCGGGCGGCCGCTGTCTCCAACCGTATCCGCACGCCCCACTCCTGCCGGCCCGCGATGCGCCGGATCACCTGGGCGAGCACGCGGCGGCGGCGCCGGACATGGCCGAGCGCGCGGGCCTCCGTGGTGAACAGCGTGAAGAGCGTCATGGGCACGGCGGTGCCGAGACGCGCGACATGCTCCACCACCGCCTCGTGCGCGAGCGCGCAGGCCGACACCCAGTCGAGATCGTGCAGGCGCCGGTCGATGGCGGCGCCCGCGTAGCGCTCGAGGGGCGCGTCCGCCACCACCAGCCAGAGCGCAGGCGCCACCGACAGGGCGCGCGGCGGCCCCATGCCGGGGAGCCCCGGCGGCGCTCCCGCGAGACGCGGCGCGGTGGGCCGATGGACGAGGCAATAAAGGTAAAGGGCGCGGCCCGGGCTCATCCCGCCATCCTCCTCCACCGCCGCCCCCAGGCTTCCAGCGCGCGAACCCCCCGGGGCGGGGGCGCCACCGCCGGCGCCACCAGGGTATCGAACCGAGGGCGGCGCACGCGTCGGACGGCCCGAGCCGCCTCCACGCAACGCGGGCAGGCGCCGGGCACCGCATCGGGCACGGCGTTGAGGATGACCGTGGAAACGCCGAGACGCGCCACGCGCAGGCGCCGACGAAGGCGCTCCGTCTCCCGGGTGGGAAGATGCCCCGGGCGGGTCACCAGCACCGTCCGCGTCGCCCGAGCGTCGCGCAGCAAGGCGCGGAAGCGCCGCAGATCCCTCGAGATCGCCACGAGGTCGCGGGCCAGCTCTCCGGGGCGGATGATCTGCCGGTAGCGCAGCAGCAACGCAAGCAGCTCGCGCACCCACGCGAGCGCGGTGTCGGGCATGGCGAGCATGCGCAGAGCATGGCCGGTGGGCGCGGTATCCACCACGACCAGACGGTAGCGCGGCCCGCGCCCCGGCGGCGGAAAAATCGCGCCGACCAGCGTGCGCACGCTCCACAGCTCGTCCAGCCCCGGCGGCGTGATCTCCAGCAGATCGCGCACCACCTCGCCGTCGAACGCCAGGCGAATGCCCGCCCGCCCGGTGGAGCCGAGCGCGGCCTCGACCGTTTCGCGATGGCGTTCGCGCCACCGCTCGAAGCCTCCCTGAGCGTCGATCTCCTGTACACGCAGCGCCCCCGGCGCGCCTGGGATAACGCGCGCGCGGTCCCCGACCTCGTGGTCCAGCACATCGCCGAGCGAGTGCGCCGGATCCGTGGACACGAGCAATACCGATCCCTTGGCTCCGCTGCGCGCGGCAAGCGCAACCGCTGCGGTCGCGGCGCACGTCGTCTTGCCGACTCCGCCCTTGCCGACGAACAACAGCAGCCGCGTGCCGGGCGGCGCGAGGAGGCTGGGCCATTCGGGAGACTGGCGCGCGGTCGGCCGCGCGACCTGGCGGCGGCCGGGCGGGCGGGGGCGGGGGCTCCCTTGCTCGATACCCCACTCGCCGGGAGCCCCCGCCCCCGCCCGCCCGGCCGCCGCCAGGTCGCGGGCGAGCGAGCGCAGGGCCGGAAGCCCGCGCGGCTCGTGTGGGCGGGCAGGGATGATTCCGAGGGAGCGGTGCGCTCGAGTCGCGGACAGGGTCGCGAGCGCGGCGCGCTCGGCCCGGCACCTGAGCGCGCAGGCGGGGCAGCGGCGGGCTTGCTCGACTTTCGTCATCTGGTTGATCAGGATGCGGGGCACGGCGATGCCGAGGGTGGCGAGGTGGTTGATGGCGGCGGTCGTTTCGCGGATCGACAGAATTTCGGGGAGGGTGACCCAAGTGAGGTCGGTTTGCGCGGGGTCGCGCAATCGGGCGGCGAGTGTCTGGGCGTCGGTCTCCAGCTCAGCGATGAGGGCGTCGGCGGCGTCCGGGCGATACTCGCCGCGGAGATGCTGGGAGAGGAAGCGGTGCTTGGCGTACATGGCGTCGAGTGTCGCGGCTAGTCGGGCTAGCAGGGCGGGGGCGGCGAGGAGGCGGAGGGCGTGGCCGGTAGGGGCGGTGTCAACGACCACCTCGTTGTGGCGGCCGGTGCCGGCGAGCCGCATCACCTCGATGAGCCCGATCAACTCGTCGACGCCGGGAAGGGCAAGGCGCAGCAGACGGTCGATCTCGCGCCGCTCGAGCAGCGTGCCCTGAAGGGCGATGGCGCGAAGGGCGGGGCGGCGACGGGCCATCCAGCGGTCGAGCGCGCGCTCGGCGTCGAGCTCGACCGCGTGAAACTGGCCGCGTCGTGCGTCGATGCGGCGCGGCCGGGCGCCGAGGGTCACGCCGAGGGCATCCCCAAGCGAGTGGGCGGGATCGGTCGACACCACGAGGACGCGGCGCCCCTGCTCGGCGGCGGCGAGTGCGGTGGCGGCGGCGAGTGTGGTCTTGCCGGCGCCGCCCTTGCCGCCGAAGAGGCGAAGGCGCACGTCAGCGGTGCCGCGGGCTCCGTGCCTTGGCGGCGCGCCTCCGCGCCGGGCGCGCCGCGGGCGGCGTGCCGCCGCCGATTTCTCCCTCGTCGCCTTCGAGGGTGATCTCCGCACCCGTCACCTTCAGCGCGCCCGGCTCGGCCGCTTCGCCTTCGCGCTGCGCGCGGATCTCCGCGATGCGCCGCAGGAGGTCGGCCTCCACCGCCGCGAACTCCGCCTCGGTGATCTCGCCCAGCTCGAGGCGCATCTGCGCGGCGAGGAGCTCCTCGCGGAGGACGTGGTCGTCGTCCATCTCCGCCTCCACCGCGGCGGCGAGCTTCTCGAGGACGAAGCGGAGGCCCCCGATGAAAAGGGTGTCGAGGATGATCACTTCGCTCGCTCGAGCTTGAGACGGATGTTGACGAAGTTGTAGGGCGGCCAGGGCCCGGTGTACTTGAACGTCATGTTCCCGTAGTGCGAGCCCACCCGCTTGACGCGGGCGTCGAACGCCGCCTCCCGATCGCGGGAGACGAGGAACGCCGCGTTCATGATCATCTTGTCGCCGATGGGCTTGTTGGCGCGGGACGCCACCGACACGTCGCGTAGCTGCTCGAAGATGTCGCCCACGCAGCGCTCCGAGCGGGTCTGGAGCGCCGCCTCGATCAGGCGTCCGTACTGCATGCGGGCGAAGTAGGTCGAGCCCTTCTGGGAGGAGATTTCCTTCTTCAGCCGCTGCACGTCCTCGTCGTCGCGCTCGATCTCGCCGACGACGACGTCGCGGTCCCACAGGACCTTGAGCCCGAACTCCAGCTTGTCGTCCATCTTGGCGAGCACGTCGCTGAACGCGGCGTGGGCGCCGCGGAGGAGCTCCACGATGTCCTCGCGGGTCTTGAACACGGAGCCGAAGGACATGGGAATGACGGTGTGCTGCCGCATCACCGCCTCGTTGACCCGCTCGTGGGCCAGCACGTTCTCGCGGGTGGCGTCGAAGGTCTCGACGGGGGTATCCGATACCACCGCGGCGAGGCCCTCATGGCTCACCGTTTGCACCTCCGACGGCTCCGCGCCGATGCCGATCGGTCCGAACTGCAGCGGCTTGCTCGCGCGGATGATGCAGTAGACGTACTTGCCGCGACTCTCGGGCGAGCGGGCGCCGCCCGGAGCGCTCGCGCTCCCGGCGCGGGCGGCGGGGACGGGGCCCGCAGCGGCGGGGCCCGCGCGGCGCGCCGTCTTGCCGGCGCCGGCCGGGCGTCTGGCGGTGGTGGTCCTCGATGCCGTCTTGCCCTTTCGCGTGTTAGCCACGGGCACCTCGCTCGCCTTTCGGCCTGGGTTTCGGGGTCGCCGGTCCGAGCATGTCCTGGATCCGGGCAGCCAGATCCTCGGGCAGGCACGGCTTCGTGACATAACCGTCGCAGCCCGCCGCGCTGGCCTCGCGCTCATGGTCGCCGAGCGCATGACCGGTGAGCGCGAGCACGGGGATGCGCCCGGTGCGGGGGTTCGCCTTGAGCCGGCGGGTGGCTTCCCATCCGTCCATCACGGGGAGAGATAGGTCCATGACGATGAGATCGGGGCCGAGGCGCTCCGCCTTCTCGAGCGCCTCCACGCCGTTCACCGCCTCGTCGACCCGGAAGCCCACGTGGGCGAGGTACCGCGCGTACATGGCGCGATTGTCCGCGTAGTCGTCCACGAGGAGGATGAGGGGGGACGCGGCCTTCTTCACGCGCGGCCTCTCCGGCGGGGCAGGAGGAGCGTGAACGTCGAGCCCTCGCCCAGCGTGCTCGCCACCCGGATCTCGCCGCCCAGCATGGTGGCGAGCCGGCGGCAGATGGCGAGCCCGAGGCCCGCGCCGCCGTGGGGGCGGGTGGGCGAGCTGTCCGCCTGCTGGAAGTCCTCGAAGATGCGCTGCTGATCCGCGGGCGAGATCCCCACCCCCGTGTCGGTCACGGAGATCGCGAACTTCCGCGCGCGCCCGTCGTAGCCGGCGGAAACGGTGATGGTGCCCCGCGGCGTGAACTTCACGGCGTTGACGAGGAGATTCAGGATGATCTGCTTCACCTTCTGACGGTCGCTCCAGACCGTCGGGAGTCGCCGGTTGATGGCGGCGGTGATCTGGACGGTGGAGCGCGCGACGATGGGCTCGATCTCCTCGAGCACCTCGCCCACGAGGTCGGTCAGCCGGAACTCGACCAGGCGGAGTGGCATCCGGCCGGCCTCGATGCGGGAGATGTCGAGGATGTCGTTGATGATGCCCAGCAGATGCTTGGCGTTGGAGTCCACGCGGCCCAGCCCGTCGGCCTGCTCACCCTCGAGCGGGCCCAGCACGCCCTTCATGAGCATGCTCGTGTAGCCGAGGATCGCGTTGAGGGGTGTGCGGAACTCGTGCGACATGTTGGCGAGGAACTGCGACTTCAGAGCGGACGCCTGCTCGAGCTGTATGGCCTGGCGTCGCAGCAGCTCGTTCTGGCGCACGAGCTCGGCGGTCGCCTCGCGCACCTTGGCCTCGAGCGCGCTGGACGCCTGCTTGAGCTGATCGTACAGCCGCTCGCGCTCGATCGCCTCGGTACGGTCGTGGAGAATGGTGACGACGGCGGTGAGCTCTCCGATCTCGGAGAGGATCTTGCCCGACACCGCCTCCACCGGCACCGCGCCGCCGGTCGCGGGGTCGACCAGGTTGACGCTGCCGTGATAGGGCTTCTCCACCATGTCGAACAGTACGTTGGAGACGAACGACGTGAAGTTGGCGTCGTTGGCGCGCACGCGGAGGAGCGCCTCCGGGTGGGCGCCGGCGAAGTCGCTGAAGAACCGATCGGCGGGGGGGTTCATCATCATGATGTTGCCGGCCGGATCGGTGACGACGATGGGGTCCGCCACCGAGTCGATGATCAGGTCGAGCCGGTCGCGCTCGGCCCGCGCTTCCGCCTCCGCCACGCGGAGGCGGCCGTAGTTGGCCTCCAGCTCCTCGGTGGCGCGGCGTAGGTCGCTCACGTTCCGGAGCACGGAGACGATGCCCATCCCCTCGCGCGAGTCCCCGGCGAGCGTGCTCAGGAGCTCGAAGAGCAGGTCCGAGCCGTCCACCGGATCGACGAGGAGCAGCTCGCGCCGCTCGGGCGCCGCGTCCTTGATGGCCCGCTCGCCCAGCGCGGCGGAGAAGAGCATGTTGTTCAGCGCCACCGCCCGCCGGCGGCCCTCGCTGTGCTCGGACCGGCTCGCGAAGAGGCTTTCCGCCCGGCTGTTGGCGATGATCAGCCGGCCTTCGCTGTCGGTGAGCATGACGGGATCGGCGACGGCGTTGACGATGTTGTACAGGAGGGATCGCTCGCGCGCGGCCCGGCGCTGCCAGCGCATGCGGATGAGCCGGTGGCCCAGCACCTCCGCCACCCACTGGAGATCCCGCGCCACTGCCGGCGTGCCGGGGCTCGCCACGAGGAGGCCGCCCACCACGCGCTCCTCGCCGGCCACGCCCTGGAACGGCGCGGCGACCATCGTCCCGCGAAAGGGCAGGGACTGCAGCACGGGCAGGCCCTTCTCGCGCGCGAGGAAGCCGGCCTGCTCCGCCAGCGCCGCGACGAAAGGATGATCGCGCGCCTCGAGGTCGACCGTGAACTGATCGACGCGCGCGGTGGGGAGGCCGTAGACGCCGGAGGCGACGAGGCGGCCGCTGTCGCGGTCGACCTCGAGCGCCAGCGCCTGCTCGACCTCGGTGTGCTCGCCGAGCCAGTGCAGGGAGCGCTGGATGCACTCGGCGGGGTCCTCGGATCCGATGAGGAACTCGAGGAAGGCGAGCCGAGCCTCGGCAGACGGTCCGCGCGATCTCCGGACGAGCCGAGGAGCGGCGCGCACGGCGGTTCTCGCCACGGGTGATGTCCTCTCAGGCGACCGGGTTTCTCCGCCGCCGCCGGCGCGCGGCCGGCGTCACGGCGGCTCCGGTCGCGGCAAGCTGGGCGCGGAGGGCGGCGTTCTCGGCGAGCACGGCCTCCTGGGTGCGGGTGTCGAGCGGCTTGGCCACCGGGAACACCTGGCCCACCGCCTCCGAGTACTTCAGATACGTGTCGATCGACGCCACCACCACCCGGGCCTCGACCGTGATCAGATCGATGCCGACCAGCGAGACCCGGACCCAGGCATCGATGACGATGCCCTTGTCGAGCACGCGGTCCAGGACGTCGATGATGCTGGTACCGCCGGTTGTCCGTTCAACGGGCATCGATCATCCTCCTGTCCTCGGCGCGGGGCGCCGAGGGCGCGGGATCCGGGGCCGGGGCGCGCGCGCTCCCGAGAGCGCGGTGAGCCGGCGCTCCAGGGCGGCGACGTGCCGGCGCAGGGCTTCGTTCTCGGCGGCGAGCGGCCGGGCCCCGGGGGCGAGGTACGTGTCGTGCTTCCACCAGTCGAGCCCGACCTCCTGAGCCTTGTCGAGCGAGCAGACGATCAGCCGGATGCGGATGGTGAGGAGCTCGACCTCGGCGAGAGAGACGCGAATGTCTCCGGCGATGAGCAGGCCCTTGTCGAGCACCCGGTCGAGGACGTCGACGAGACCGGTGGATCGCTGACCGCGCAGGTGAATCTCGTCGCGCACCGTGGTCAGCCCGTATACGCTTCGATGGTCTTGGCGAGAGCGGCCACGTTGCGCTCGAAGACCTCCGCGGCGCGGGAGATGGTGGCGGGTTCCCTCGGATCGTTTCTCAAGATCTGTCCCCACCCCGCCATCGCGTTGAGGGGGGTCCGGAGCTCGTGCGCGAAGTGCCGGAAGTCGTTCTCCGCCGTCTGGTGCAGGGTCTCCGCCGCCGTCTCGAGGGCGTGCAGCCGGTCGCGCAGGATCATTGCCCCCGGGCCGCCTGGAGACCCCTCGAGCGCGCGCTCGATCGCCGTCCGCAGCGCGGCGAGTGCCTCCTGGAGGCTGCGGTAGCTTTCAAGCCGCGCGTCCCGTGACATGGATGTGCAAGTAAAGCCTGAACGTCGGCGGGAGTCAACGTCCCGCTGCAATTTCTCGGAACTATGAGAGGGAAGAAATTACCCGAAATTGACCCAGCGAGTGAGGGGACTGGACAGAGACCGTACACTGAAGACCAAATGATCAAGACCGTGACCGCGCGCTCGCTCGGCTTGGCCACCCTTTTCGGGCTCGTCGTGCTGGGGGGCGGCCCCGCCGCCACCCGCGCCGAGATGGACGCCCCCGCGGCCGGTCCGCTGGCCGCCGCCCGAAACACGGGCACCCGGTATCTCAACCAGGATCCGCAGTACAGCCGCGGCCCGATCTCGGCCCGCCTGCGAACGCTGATCACCGGCATGACGTGGCTGATCGCGGAGCGACGGGTGTCCGCCCTGCCCGCGGCCGCCCCGGATCTCGAGCGCCTCCGCGGGGGGCGCGCCGAGCCCACCGTCACATGGATCGGCCACTCGACCATTCTGGTGCAGCTCGACGGCGTGACCTTTCTCACCGATCCCAGCTGGAGCGACATCGTGGGGCCGTTCGGTCTGATCGGGGTGCGGCGCTACACGCCCCCCGGCATCGCTTTCGAGGCCCTGCCGCGCGTCGACGTCGTGCTCATCTCCCACGATCACTACGACCACCTGGACGAGGCCACGATCCGGCGTCTCGCGCGTACCTTCGATCCGCGATTCCTCGTGCCCAAGGGGCTACAGTCGTGGTTCGCCGACCGGGGCATCTCGAAGGTCACCGAGCTCAACTGGGGCGAATCGATGGTGGTGGGCGGCGTCCAGTTCGTCTGCACGCCCGCCCAGCACGGCGGCGGCCGCACCCTCGCCGATCAGGGCCGCCGCCTGTGGGCATCGTGGGCGGCGCTCGGCACCAAGCGCTTCTACTTCGGAGGGGACACCGGCTACTACCGGCACTTCAAGGACACCGGCGACGCCCTCGGCCCCTTCGACCTCGCGGCTCTGCCCATCGGCTCCTATACGCCGCGGGCGACGGCGCGGCCGGTACACCTGAATCCCGAAGAGGCCCTCCAGGCCTGGACGGACCTTCGCGCCACCACCTTCCTCGGCATGCACTGGGGCACGTACGCGCTGGCGCGGGAGCCCCATGACGAGCCGCCCCGCCGCATCGCCGCGGAGGTCGCCCGTCGCGACCTTCCGCCGGAGCGCATCTGGATCCTCCCTCCCGGACAGACGGCGATCTGGTAGGTGAGCGACCCCCTCAGGGGTCGCTTGCGCTCGGTATCAAAGCCGGTCAGACTTACCTGCTGATGGCGGACCGCGTCCTCATCGTCGACGACGAGCAAGACTCCAGGAGCGCCCTTGCCCTGCTCCTCTCCGGCTGGGGGTACGAGGTGCTCGAGTCGGGCGACGGCCGCGACGCGCTCGACCGCGCGATCGAGTATCGCCCCACCGTCATCATCACCGACCTCGTCATGCCCGGCATGGATGGGATGGCGCTCCTCGAGGCGGTCCGCGCGGAGATACCCGCCTCCTCGGTGATTCTTCTCACCGGACACGGCACCATCGAGACTGCCGTCGCCGCCATGAAGGAAGGCGCGTACGACTACCTGACCAAGCCGGTGGACGTGCGCCGGCTCCGCGCGCTGGTGGCCAAGGCCGCCGAGAAGTCGGAGGTCCTGCGCGAAGTGACGCTGCTGCGCCGGCAGCTCGGCAGCGTCAGCGCCATGGGGCAGCTCATCGGCTCGAGCACCGCCATGCAGGACATCTACCGGATCGTGCAGCAGGCGGCGTCCACCACTGCGCCCGTGCTCATCGCGGGGGAGAGCGGGACGGGCAAGGAGCTGGTCGCGCGCACCATCCACGCGCTGGGTTCCCGCGCCAAGGGGCCCTTCGTGGCGGTGAACTGCTCGGCCATCCCCGAGTCGCTCCTCGAGAGCGAGCTGTTCGGCCACGAGCGCGGCGCCTTCACCGGTGCCCTCGAGCGCCGCGCGGGCTACTTCGAGCTGGCGGACCAGGGGACCCTGTTCCTGGACGAGATCGCGGAGATGAGCGCCGCCCTCCAGGCGAAGTATCTCCGCGTCCTGCAGGACGGGATCATTCGCCGGCTGGGTGGCAAGGCCGAGTTGAAGGTGGACGTCCGGGTGATCGCGGCCACCAACAAGGATCCGGTGGCGGCGATGAAGCAGGGGACATTCAGGGAAGACCTCTTCTATCGCCTGAACGTGTTCAGCATGACGCTGCCCCCGCTCCGGCAGCGGAAGGACGACATCCCCCTCCTCGTCGACGCGTTCATCGCGGAGTTCGCCGAGAAGTACGACCGGGTGGCCAAGTCGATCTCCGCAGACGCGCTGGAGATCCTCAAGCAGCACACCTGGCCGGGCAACGTCCGGGAGCTGCGCAACTGCATCGAGCGCGCGGTGATCAGCAGCGACGGGTTTCAGATCTCCGCGTCGCTACTCCCCCTGGGCTTTCGCCCCGCTCCCGTCGCCCCCACGGCGGCGGGCCCCGCCGCCCCCGGTTCGCCCCCGCCGGGCATGACGCTCGACGAGGCGGAGCGCATCCTGATCTTGAGAACCCTCGCCGCCCTCGGCAACAACAAGACGCGCGCCGCCGAGAGCCTCGGTATCAGCCTGAAGACGCTGCACAACAAGCTGCGCCGCTACAGCGCTTCCTGAGCGGCCGGCTACCGCCTAGGAGTCCCCGAGCTCCTCGATGAGGGTCAGGAGCTCCTCGGCGTGCTCCTCTTCCTTGGCCAGGATCTCCTCGAGAATGCCCCGGGTCGTGGGATCGTCGTCGCCGATGTAGCGGATCATCTCGGCGTAGGACTCGATGGCGATGCGCTCGGCGACGAGATCCTCCTGGATCATGGAAACCAGATCGTCGCCCTCCACGTACTCACTGTGGCTGCGCGTGCTGAGGCCGTCCGGGGCGAAGTCGGGGTCGCCGCCCAGTTGGACGATGCGCCCGGCGAGGCGGTCGGCGTGCTCCTGCTCCTCCTGGGCGTGCTCGAGGAACTCCGCGGCCACGGCCTGGGCGTGGATGCCCTTGGAGGTGAAGTGGTGCCGCCGATAGCGAAGCACGCACACCAGCTCGGTGGCGAGCGCGGTGTTGAGCAGCTTGAGCACGGTGTCACGGTCGGCGCGGTAGCCTTCGGTCACGGCGCCCGACTCGATGTGCTGGCGCGCGCGCCGCCGCAGCTCCTTGACGTCGGACAGGAACTCCGCCTTGCCTTCCGGTCGCTCGCTCTTCATGGAATGGCTCCTTTTCTGGGTCAGGACGCGGCGCTGTATTCCTCTGCGCGGTAGCGGCTCCGCAACGCCAGGGCGGGCGAAACCACCCGTGGCCGGTGACCGAAGAAGTCGATGTAGCGGTCGATGCGCCGAGGTCGGTCCGAGCGGAACAGGATGCGACGGGCGCGGCGCCGTGTTGCCGTCTGGATCATCGAGGTCGTCATCGTCCACCTCCTGTTGGTCGACATGGAATCGCTATTCGAGCGCCGGGCTGCGGAGCAGCCCGACGACGTGTTCCGCGGGGGCCGCCGTGGCGAGCTGCTCGCACGGCGCCGGCTCGCTGCCCGCTCGGAAGGCCTCCGGGATGCCGGGCGCGCCGTTGCAGGCGCGCTGCCCCGTTTTGCCATCGACCGCCACCATCACGACGCCGTCGGGCGGCGTGAAGGGCCGGGGCGGGTCGCGCCGGACCGCGGCCTGCATCACGGCGGCCCAGATCGGCAGCGCGATCTCGGAGCCCTGCATCCCGATGGGCCGCCGGTCGTCTGCACCCACCCACACCGCGACGACCAGGTCCCGGGTGAAGCCCACGAACCAGGCGTCGCGCAGCCCGTCGGATGTCCCCGTCTTGCCCGCGGTGAGGTGCTGCAGCCCCCAGCGCCAGCTCGACCCGCCGGTCCCGCGGCTCATCACGCCCCGCAGAAGATGGGTGACGATGAAGGCGGACTCCGGAGACACCACGCGCGCGGGCGGCGGCGCGGGAACGAGCGTCGCGCCCGTCGCGCCCTCGTCAATCGTCGTGGGGATGACCCGGTACCCGCCGTTGGCGAGGGCCGCGAAGCCGATCGCCATCTCGAGCACGGTGGCCTCCGAGGTGCCCAGCGCGATCGACGGTACCGCGGCGAGGGGACTCTGGATGCCGAACGCCCGGGCGATGCGCGACACGCGGGCCGGACCCACCTCCTGCGCCACGCGCGCGGCGGGCACGTTCAGCGACGTCTCCAGCGCCTGGCGGACCGTCACCGGACCGCGGAACTGGCGGTCGAGATTGTCGGGTGTCCACTCGCGTCCGCCGAACCAGATCTTGAGGGGCTCGTCGGCGACCAGCGTGGCCGCGGTCATGCCGGCGCCGCCCTCGAAGGCGGCGAGATACACGAACGGCTTGAAGAGGGAGCCCGGCTGCCGGCGCGCGCGCACCGCGCGATCGAACTGGCTGTCGCGGTAATCGCGGCCGCCGAGCAGCACGCGGATGTGACCGGTCGAGGGCTCGAGCGCGACCACCGCCGCCTGCAGCATTCCCTCGGGCAGCCCGCGGCCGCGCTCGGTCCGAGCGAGGTGCTGGCGCACGGTCGCCTCCGCCACGCGCTGCAGCGACGGGTCCAGCGTGGTGGCGACACGCACGGTCGAGTGACTGCCCACGGGGATCACGCGCCGCGCGGCCTCGGCCCGCGCGAGATGCGCGAACCAGGGCGCTCGCGCCTGTGGCGGCGTGGGCACACGGATGGGCGTGGCCAGCGCGATGCGGAGGGCCTCCTGGTTGACCATTCCGTCCGCGGCCATGGTCTGGAGCACCCGGTCCCGCCGCGCCCGCTGCCGATCGGCGTCCTCGGCGAAGGCCCGGCTGGGCGCGCGAATCGTCGTGGCGAGGAGGGCCGCCTCGTCGACGCTGAGCGCGCCGAGCTCCTTGGCGAAGAGGTGCCGGGCCGCCTCCGCCACGCCTCGCACGGGGTCGTCGCCCGCCTGCCCGAGGTACACGGTGTTGAGGTACACCTCGAGGATCTCGCGCTTGGAGTAGCGCCGCTCGAGGAACAGCGCGATGCCCATCTCGCGGGCCTTCCGCCACCAGGAGCGCTCACGGTTGAGGAAGAGGCTGCGCGCCAGCTGCTGGGTGATCGTGCTCGCCCCCCGGACGACTTCGCCCTGCCGCGCATTGCTCACGAGGGCCTGGGCCACCGCCAGGAGATCGACGCCGATGTGGCTCATGAATCGACGGTCCTCGGCGGCGATCACCGCCGACACGATCGTCGAGGGAATTCGATGAAGCGGGGTCCACGCGCCGCGCGTCCCCAGCTCGATCACGCCGAGCTCCTCGCCCGCGGCGAGCAGCTGCACGTGAGTGGACTCGCCCCCGCGCGGTAGCGGCAGACGATAGGCGGTCCAGAACCAAGAGAGCGCGAGCACGCTGAGTCCCGTGCTCACGCCGAGCACCATAGTTATCCACAGGGTCCGTTTGCGCATCGTCCTCTGCTTACGCAACTCTGATGCCGGAGGCACGATGTGCGGCAAGGGGCGAACAATGTAGGACTTCGACGTGTTACCGGGACGGGGCGGAGGGAAAATGCGGTGGGTAAGGATTTCCCTGCTAGTGGTGATCGCTATCCGGAGCGCGAGCGCACCGCTCCGAGTGCCCCAGCGCGAACGCGGGGTTACGCGCAGTCAGCCGACGGCGCGGCCTTTGCACCTCGGCGGAGCCATGAAGACGAACGCGACGCGCGCTTTCCTCGAGCGGAGGCCGCCTCCGCCGCCGCAGCCACCACCTCCGCCTCAGCCGCCTCCACCGCCGGGCCCGCCGGAGCCGCCGCCTTCACCGGCGCCGCCGCCGCCACCGGTGGTCGAAGTGTTCAGCCCCGCCGGCTTCTGCGTGGCTTTGCACTGGCGCTGAGCAGCTTCGCGCGCAGCAGCATCCCCGCGGCGGCAACCGCGGTCAGCCCCAGGACGGTGATCGCGATCCCACGGGCGTGACGCCGCAGGTGAAGGCGCCAGTCGAGGGCCGCGTGACGCCGCCGATCGAGTTCGTCGGCGAGCACGTCCAGTCGCGCCCGCACCTCCTCGATCTCCTCCCCGAGGGCCTGCACCCGCGTGGCGCCGTTGCCGGCGTCGACCTCGCGCGTAGTGCCGGCGGCCCGTCGCGCCGGCGTTTCTTCTAGGCGAGTCGTTCCTTCACCCATTGCAGGTCCTCCGTCACGGTCTTCCGTGTGATGGCCAGCGGCGCACGGACCAGTCGGCCCCAGCCGAGCAGACCCAGCGTTACGCTGACCGCGAGCAGCAGGCCCCCCACGGTGAGGGCGGCGGCCCAGGGCGGCATCCACCAGCTGAGGACAAAGACGCCCGCGATCAGGAGCACGGTCACCCCGATCAGCCCCGCGACCAGCGCCCCCGCGAACAGCTTGGCGCTGCCGATCTCGGCGCGCACGTCTGACTTCAGCTCCTCTCGCGCCAGCGCCACTTCCTTCTCGACGAGGAGCGTGCCCGCCTCCGCGATGCGCGCGATCAACTGGGGCGTCGAGAGCCGGCGCGGGTTGCCGGCCCAGGCCGTGCGGACCGGAGCGGGGCGGGGGGCAGCGCCGCGATCCGGCAGCGTGGCTTCCAGCACCTGCCGCTCGCCGCGCAGCGCGCGCTCGAGCTGCAGCACCTGGCGGTAGAGGACCTGCCATTCCTCGAAGGGCAGGGGCTCACGCGCCATCTGGGCGGCGATGGCGTCGAGCCGCGACAGGAGCGGCGCCGCCTGCACATGCGCCTCGGGCTCGCGGCGGAGCGCCGCCCAGACGCGCTGGATCTGGCGCTCGAGATCCTGCGCGCCCGGCGAGACGGTCTGGAACATGTCCGGCTGGCCGGTTACGGCCTCCACGACGAGCGCCTGGGCGCGTGCGGTGTCGGTCTCGGTGCCCCGCAGCAGCAGCGCGTTCGGATAGAGCGCCGCCTCGAGCGCGGGTCCCCGGAAATACGCCGTCTTCTCCGCCACGTACCCCTCGAAGGCACCGCGGCCCAGGCGAAGGAGGATGCGCGACGGCAGGTCCATCCACCAGGGCGGCGCCTGCGGCGTCACCTCGAAGCCATGGCGGCTCAGGGTGACTCCCACGATCCCGGCGGCGTGGGGATACGACTCGGGCGAGGTCACCAGGGGCAAGTGCACGTCACGCCGGCCGCGAATCCCAGAGACGACGCGCAGCACCGGGACCGTGACGAGCAGCACGCCGAACGCGGCGGCGAGCCCCAGCGTGATGGGGAACCCGCGGAGAATACTGCGCACCGCGGACGGGGGGCGCTTCTCAGGATCGGCCTGCGTCCAGACCGCCAGGCCGATGCCCAGCGGGACGAGCAGGGCCAGGGCGATCCAGATCAGCCGGACGGCATTGCTGGACACCGAGCCGGCCAGCGGCACGAAGGCAAGGACAAACGTTGCGACCTTCGGCGCGGCGATGCCGAGCAGCAGCAGGGGCCAGGCCGCCGCCGCCGCCATCAGCACGGAGAGCGCGGTCTTGCGCACGCCTCCCACCCGGCCGAAGAGGGCGACGACCGCCCAGTCGAAGAGGGCGGAGAAGATCCGACCCAGCGATTTCGAGATGAAGGCGAAGATCGCCTGGATGATGGCCATGGCGCGCTCCTACCGGCGGCCGCGCTTGCGGCGCTTCCGCGGCGGCGCCGCGATGCTCTTGAGCGCGGGCAGGATCTCCTCGGCGTAGAACTCGAAGAAACCCTTCTGATCCCGGCCGACCTGATGCACGCAGATGTGGTCGTAACCCGCCTTGGCGTACTTGCGGATGGCCGCGAGGTGACGCTCCGGGTCCGGGCCGCAGGTGATGGACTCCGCCATCTGCTCCTCGGTGACGAGCTCCGCCACCGACTCGAAGTGCTCGGGCAAGGGCAGCTCCCACGAGAGATTCCCCTCCATGGCCGAGGTCGGCCACTGCTCCTTGGCAATCCGCCGCGCGGCGGCCTCGTCCTTGGCCCAGCACACCGTCATCTCCCCATAGCGCGGCTTGCCTGTCCCGCCCGCGCGGTCGAAGGCGGCGAGGACGGAGCCCTCGGGATCGGTACCGATCATGCCGTCGGCGAGACGACCGGCCAGGTCGGCGCTGCGCGGGCCACCCACCGCCACGTACAGCGGCGGCGGCGAATCGGGCAAGGTGTAGAGGCGGGCGTTCTCCACCGTAAAGTAGCGCCCGTGATGGCTCTGGTTGCCGCCCTTCCACAGCAGCCGGATGACCTCGATCGCCTCCTCCAGTCGCGCCTGGCGGACCTCGGTCTCCGGCCAGCCCTGACCCACCACGTGCTCGTTGAGGTTTTCCCCGGTGCCGACACCCAGGAAGAAGCGGCCGGGCATGAGGGCGGCGGTGGTGGCGGCGGCCTGCGCAATGATGGCGGGATGGATGCGCATGGTCGGACACGTCACCGCGGTGCCGACGACGAGACGCTGGGTGGCGTGGGCGATGGCGCCCAGCACGCTCCATACGAACGGGCTCTGGCCCTGCCGCTCGATCCACGGGTGAAAGTGATCGGAGATGAGCGCGAAGCCGAAGCCCGTATCCTGCGCCATCTGCGCGTAGCGGACGAGGTCGGCGGGGGACTGCTCCTCGCTGGATAGCTTGTAACCGAGCGTGATCATGGCACGACCTCCTTGCCGGTATGCGCGAGCTGGACGACGCGCCCGTCGAGGGCGGAGGTGGAGGACGCGGGCGCCCGCTCCAGTCGGCGCAGCACCTCGGTGCGCGCCTCCGCCAGCGAGGTGGCGATCTCGTCGGCGCCCGCCGTGGTGAGATCGGCCCGCACCGCCGGGCCGGTCCCGGCGCCCCATCGGGTGGCGAGGATCGCGGTGTCGGGCTGACTGACGCGCAGGCGCTTGACGATGTGGCGCATGCGGCCCCGACCCGCCACGCCCACCGCCCCCACGCAAACCAGCGCGGGCGCCTCCATCTCCTCCATCAGGGCCAGCGCCTCGCCCACGAGGCCGCCCGCGGGCGCGATGCTCATCTCGCAGCCGGCGGGCGCGAGGAGCCGGGCGAGCATGGCCAGCCCGAGGGCGTCGACCTCGTCGCGCGCGGGGCAGCCGGTGACGCGGGGGGCCGCCCCGCGCGCGGGATCGGGCGTGGCCTCCTCGTCGCGCGACATCGCGGTCCGCTCGATGATGTCGCGAACGACGGCGAGAATACTGGCGAACTCTTCCTGCGTGAGCTGCTCGGTCTCGTGATCCTGCCGCGCGCGCGCCAGGGCCGGCGCGACGATGCGGTCGAAGGCCGCGGCCAACGAGGTCGCCCGCGCCGTCTCGGCGACGAGGTTCCCGGCGTCGACGGCATCGCCCGCGAGCAGCCGCTGATAGAAGACGAGATGCGGCTCCACGGGCGGGTCGTCGCTCAGGAGCACCTCGATGAACTCGAGCCCGGCGACGGCGCGCGAGGTCACCACCAGGCACACCGTCAGGGGGACGGCGAGCGCGAGTCCGACGGCGCCCCACAGCCAGGTCCAGAAGCCGGCCCCCGCGAGCAGCGCGATCGCGGAGACGCCGGCGCTTCGCCCGTAGAGCAGCGGCTCGATCACGAACGCGACGGACAGCTCCGTCACCAGGAACAGGCCCAGGATGAGCAGCGGCTTGGTCCAGCCGTCGAAGACGGCCAGGCTGAGCGCGATGGGCATCATGGCGGCGAGCCACGCCCCCACGTAGGGCAGGAACCGCAGCACCGCCGCCATGCAGCCCAGCGCCAGCGCGAACGGAAGCCCGATGAAGAAGAGGCCTAGGCCGATGCCGAGGCCGAAGCAGCTGTTGATGGCCGTCTGCATGAGGAGATAGCGGCTGATCCGGCTGCCCGCCTCATCGAGCAGGTGGGTGGTCACCGCCATGCGGTCGTAACCGAAGAGTCGGATCACGCGCGCGCGGAGCTCGCGCTGCTGGATGAGCATGAAGAGGACGAGGACGAGGACCATGAACCCGGTGGTCACGTGCTTGACCAAGTTGGGAAGGTGCCAGAGCGGGTTCGGCGTCGAGACGACCACCGGCACCGGTTTCTCCGCGGTCGCGCTTCCCTTGTCGATCTGCTTCATCACGTCCTTGGCGGTGTCCTCGACCTTTTCGAGGGCGCCGCCCTTGCTGACCCGCTGCAGCTCGGAGATCTTTCGCGTGATGGTCCGGCTGTAGCGGGGGAGATCCTCAGCGAACGTGGAAACCTGGCTCATGAGCCCCCAGCCGAGCGCGAGGGCGATGCCGAGGGCGAAGACGACGACGAGGGCGACCGAGGCGCCGCGCGCCAGCCCCGTGCGCTGGACCCGGGCCACTAGGGGGCTCAAGAGAAACGCGAGGAGAACCGCGATCACGATGGGGATGAACACCACGCTCGCCCAGTACAGGCACGCGACGGCGAGGGCGAGCCCGGCGAACACAAAGAACCGGTGGGCGGCCCGCAGGAAGTGAGCGGGGGCGCGCGCTGCGGCGACGCGACGCCGTGGGCCCGTCGCACTTCCCACCGCGGGCAGGCGCGGGGTCTGGCGCCTCACTCCGCCCGCCGGGGCGCGATTTCGGCGGTTCGCGCGCACGCTACGGGCGCCGCCGCCACCGCGGCGAGGCCGGCCCGAAGACCGACCCCGCCGGGCGGCGCCTGAGGAGTCACCATCGCGGCCAGGAGCATGAACACTGCGATGCTGATTCCTACCATCAGCGCCCCGGACGGCTGGCGCATGGGCCTACTGCACGGTCCGACGCAGCTCCGCGATCCGATCATCGGTCGCGGGGTGCGTCGCGAAGAAGCCTCCCTCGCTGCCGCCCTCGGTGCTCAGGAGCCACGTCAGCGTCTGCTCCATCACCTTGGGTGACTGCCCGGCGCGCTTGAGGATCACCGCGCCGTGCGCGTCGGCCTGATACTCCTCCCGTCGGCCGTAGGCGCGGGCGATCAGGGTGCCGGCCACCGGGGTGAGCTGACCGCTGCCGGGAACGATCTGATCGAGGATCACCATGCCGATGGCGAGGCCGGTCTGAAGGGTTTGCTGCTTGGCTACGTGGCCGAGATCGTCGTGGGCCACCTCGTGGGCAAGGACGCCGGCGAGCTGCTGATCGTTGGCCTTGCGCAGGAGCCCGGTGGTCACGATGTACTGCCCGCCCCCGGCGCTGCCCGCGTTGACGTGGTCGTCCTGCACGATGCCGACCTTGATCTGGTTGAGGGGCCGCTTGTTGTCGGCGGCCTGGATGAGAGGCACCATCACCCGCTTGAGCCGCTCGACCTGCGCGGGATCGACCTTGGCGGCGGACGGCGGCGCGGGGGCGGTCGCCGTTCCGCCCCCCGACGAGCCGCCCGATGACGGCCGAGAGTCCGAGACGGGCAGCGCGCAACCGGCGGTGAGCGTGAGCGCGACCAGGAACGGTGTGAGATAGCGCTGGATCGTTGCGTTGGTGTCCATGACGTTACCCCGTGACCTTGACGCTGAGGTTATTGATGACCGCCTGCACCCCCTTCACGCCCCAGGCGATGTTGGCGGCGCGCTGCTTGAGGTCCTCGCTCGGCACGACGCCGTTGAGGTAGACCGTGCGCTGACGGGTATCCACGTCCACCGACGTGAGCGTGCCCATCTTCTCGCCGGCAAGCTTGGCCTTGACGGTCGCGGTGATCGTGGTGTCGTCGACGTTCTCGCCGACCGTCCGACCGGTGCTCGAGCACGCGGCCAGTGCCATGATCGCCAGCAGTGCGATCGATAGAAGTTTCAGGTGTCGCATTGCGATTCCTCCTCCTCTTTGGCATACGTGCATCGGCAAGCGGTGTGCCAATCGCCGCCGTCGACGATTCCGCCATGAATCGGGCAGGTTCCCGCCCGGGACCACCGGGCGTCTGCGGCGCAAGCGGCGCCCGACGGGTAAAACGTTCCGCTTCCGGTAGTCCTGACCCGATGAGGCAATCGCGTTCGCTCGGCGAACACCGAGTGTTCACCGAAAGATCCGCGGTGGCACGAAACATGCCAGCCAAGCGGGCATGAGGCGCTTCGCGGCGACGATGGGTCTCACCGCGTCCCTTGTCCTGGCCATGCTGGCGGGCTGCGCCCATGTCCAGCCGCCGATGGTCCTGCCTGAGGTGGCGGTCAGCGATCCCGCCTTCGTGCCGACGATGGAGGCGTACACCAACGCCGCCGTCAGCGGCGGCAACCGGATCGAGCTGTTGCTCAACGGGGATCAGATCTTTCCCGCTCAGGTGGAGGCCATCCGCGCCGCGCGGCGCACCATCACCTATGCGCAGTACTTCTACGAGGACGGGCGGCCGGCGGAGCAGATCGTGCGGGCCATCAGCGAGCGGTGCCGCGCCGGCATCCGTGCGCGCGTGCTCCTCGACGCCTTCGGCACTCTCAAGATGCCCGCGGCGCTCGTCCAGGAGCTGGAAGCGTCCGGCTGCCACGTGGCGATCTTTCGGCCGATCAGCCCCTGGACGATGGATAGCGCCAACAACCGCAACCACCGCCGCATCCTCGTGGTGGACGGCCGCACGGGGTTCACCGGCGGCTCCGGAGCCAGCTCGAAGTGGATGGGCAATGGCCGCCAGCAGGGTCAGCGGCGGGAAACCGATGTCCGCGTGGAGGGGCCGGCGGTCAACGATCTGCAAGGGGCATTCGCCGAGAACTGGCTCGAGGCCACCGGCGAGATGCTCGGCGGCGACGGCTTCTTCGGGCCGCAGCCGGCGCGTGGCAGCGTCGTGGCGCAGATCGTTCGCAGCTCGCCCGCGAGCGGGAGCGTCGCGATGTACAACATGTACCTGCTCGCGATCACGGCGGCGCGCCGCTCCATCTTCCTCACCAACCCCTACTTCCTTCCCGACGACCGCATGACACGGAGCCTCATCGAGGCGAAGAAGCGCGGGGTACGGGTGGTGCTGCTCTTGCCCGGGGCCATCGATCACAACATCGTCCGGCAGGCCAGCCGCGCCGGCTTCGGCCGCCTTCTCGATGCCGAGCTGGAGATCTACGAGTATCGCTCCGGACTGCTCCACGCGAAGACCATGGTGGTGGACGGGCGCTGGGCGACGGTGGGCAGCGCGAACGTGGACAACCGGTCGTTCGCCCTCAACGAGGAGCTCAACGTGGCCCTCTACGACAGCGCGATGGCGGCGCGGCTGGAGAAGGTATTCGCCGACGACCTCGCGCACTCCCGCCGGCTGGACGCAGCCCGGTGGCGGGCGCGCGGACCCTTGGATCGCATGCTGGAGCTGCTCGCGATGCCGTTCAAGGAGCAGTTCTGAGGGAGCCATCATGATCGTCGCCCGGCTCGTCGCCCTCGTGGCCACCGCCCTGCTGCTCGGCATCACCTTCTGCCACGTGCTCGAGATGCCCGCCAAGCTCGGTTACGACGGCGGGTTCTACATGACGCTCCAGACGACGCTCTACGCGCACTTCGGCCCGCCGGGCGTGGGAGGCTTCGTCGAGCCCGGCGCCATTCTCGCCGTCGCCGCGGTGGCGGTGCTGGCGCGATGGCAGCGCCGCCGGGGCTTCGCGCTCACCGTCGCGGCCGGGGTCTGCCTGTTCGTCTCGTTTCCGTTGATCTACTTCGCCCTGACCGAGCCGGTGAACACGGCGTTCCGCGAGGCGCTGGTGGTGGGTGAGGTCCCCGACGACTGGCATCGGCTGCGCGTCCTGTGGGAGGCGTCCCACGCGGTGCGCTTCGCGCTGCACCTCGCCGGCTTCGCGCTACTCTGCCTGTCGGTGCTGAAGGAGACGCGCTATCCCGCCTCGTCGCCCGAGTTCGGCGAGGGCCCGCCGTCGATGACGATGGTGGCCCCGTTCATGAACGACGAGGCATCCGAGGCGAGGAAGACGCAAGGATAGGCGATTTCCTCGACCCGCCCCCAGCGGCCCAGGCCCACCCGGCTCGCCACCCCGTCGTAGACCTTCTTGGCGTCGGGATTCGTCCGGTGCAGCACGTCGAGATACCCCTCCGTCTCCACCGGGCCGGGCGCGATGCAGTTGACCCGGATGCCCTGGCGCCCCCACGCCATGCCGAGCGTGCGCGTGAAGTTGATGACGGCGGCCTTGGACGCGCCGTAGTGCGACATCATGGACGAGCCGTAGACGCCCGCGATCGACGAGATGTTGATGATGACGCCGCGCCCCTGCGCCAGCATGTGGCGCCCCGCCCACTTGCAGCCGAAGAAGACCCCGTTGAGGTTGATCCCGACCACCGTGTTCCAGCCGTTGGCGGAGATGTCCTCGACCTTGGCCCGGAAGGAGGCGCCCGCGTTGTTCATCATGATGTCGAGGGTGCCGAGGTCCTTCACCGTCTTCTCCACTAGCCCCTTCACCGCCTCTTCCTGGCGCACGTCCACCGCCTCCGCGAACGTCCGCCGGCCGAGCTTGCGGATCTCCGCCGCCACCGGCTCGAGATGCTCCATCTTGCGGCTGGCGATGACGACGTCGGCCCCCGCTCGCGCGTACTCGACGGCGATGGAGCGGCCGATGCCGACGCCGCCCCCGGTGACGATCGCGACCTTGCCCTCGAGCGAAAACGGCGACCCCATTTGAGGCTCCTCTCACGGTTGCCCTAACCGATTGGCCCACGGTCAACATGGCTCAGCCATGTTGATGACAAATAATCTGGACTTCGCCGCCCCGCGATTATACTCCGCGGACGAGGCGCGCGAAGGCGTAGGGGGCGGGACTCTCGAAGCGCATCGGCTCACCCGAGCCGGGATGCACGAAGCCCAGGATGCTCGCGTGCAGGCAGACGCGCTCGAGGGGATCGCGACGGCTTCCGTGCCGGGCGTCGCCTACCACCGGGTGCCCGATGCCGGCGAGCTGCACGCGGATCTGATGTCGCCGCCCGGTGCCGAGCGCGATGTCGATCAAGGTCGCGTCGGGCCCCCGCTCGCGCACCCGGTAGCGCGTGATGGCCTCGCGGCCGCTGCGCCGCCGCTCGCGCGCGATGCGGACGCGGTGGGCGGCGTCTTCCTCGAGGCGATCCGTGAGCGTCTGGGTGTCCTTCCGCATGACCCCCTCCACCAGGGCCACGTAGCCGCGGTCCACCGTGCGCGCGGCGAACTGCGCCTGGAGTGTCGCCTTGGCGACGGGCGTGCGGGCGACCACGAGGAGTCCGGACGTCTCCCGATCGAGACGGTGGACGATGAAGGGCCGCCCGGGCGGGCGGCTCGCGGCGAGGAGGTCCCACAGCACGCGATAGGCGGTGCGCCCGCGCTCGCGCTCGGTGGCGATGGTGAGAAGCCCCGGCGGCTTGTCGATGACGAGGAGCGTGGGATCCTCGTGGACGATGCGGAGTCCGTGGGGGAGGGGCGCCGCCGCGGCGGGACGCGCGCTGGGCGGGCCCAGCGTGACGCGATCGCGCGGGGCGATGGGCGTGCGCGGGTCGCGCACTACTTGGGCATTGAGGCGCACGCGCCCCGCCGCCAGCCATTGCTTCACGGAGCGGCCCGACGAGCCGGGGAACTCCGCGTGCAGCCGCTCCCCCAGCGTGCCCACTGGGGCCTATTCGCCGCGGAGGACGGCGAGCGGCTTCTGGCCGAGCAGCCGGTACGAGCCGAGATAGCCCACCGCGAGCGCGAGCGCGGTCGCCCCCGCGACGCCGGCGGCGAGCACGACGGGCTGCCACCGCCAGGGCACCTCGAGCAGCCAGCGTCCGATTCCCCAGGCGAGCGCGGCGGCGAGCGCCGTGCCCGCGAGGCCCGCGGCGGCGCCGAGCAGCGCGTACTCCACGGCGAAGCTGCGCGCGACGAGGCCCCGGGTGGCGCCGAGCGCCTTCCAGATCACCGACTGGTACAGCCGCTCGTGGCGCGTGATCGAGAGCGCCCCCGCGAGGACGATGAGTCCGGCCAGAATGCTCACTGCGGCCACGAGGCGCACGGCCAGCGCGATCTGATCCACCAGGGCGGCCGCGCGCTCGAGGACTTCTCGGACGGGGATCGCGGACACGTTGGGGAAGGCGGCGACCACCGCGGCCTGCAGGCGCTCGGCGGCGGCGGGCGCGACGTGGGCGGTGGCGATGAACGTGCCGGGAGCACCCTCCAGCGCCCCCGGGGAGAGGACCATGAAGAAGTTGGCGCCGAACGTCCGCCAGTCGACCTTTCGGAGACTCGTCACGCGCGCGGTCATGGGCACGCCCTGGATGTCCCAGGTGAGCGTGCTCCCCACGCCGACGCTCAGGTTCTTCGCGATCTCCTCCTCCACGGACACGAGCGGCGGGCCCGCCGCCTCCGCCGCCGTCCACCAGCTACCACTTGTGATCACGTCCCGTTCAGGTGGCGCGGCTGCCCATGTCAGCACGTACTCGCGGGTGAGGAACCACGCCTCGTCCCGACGCGCGGCCTCGCGCGGGATGGGCGCGCCATTCACTGCCCCGAGCCGCGCGCGCACTACCGGCAGCAGGGTGGGGGCCGTGCCCGTCCGCTCCGTCACGAGACGCGTGAAGGGGGACGCCTGGTCCGGCTGTATGTCGATGAAGAAGAATGCGGGCGCGCGGGCGGCGCTGGGTCCGGACAGCGCGGCGCGGATGCCGCCCTCGAGCAGCGCCACCGCCACCACCAGCATCACCGCCAGGCCGAGGGTGACCAGCACGGCGGCGGCATGCCCGCCGGGACGGTGGAGGTTGGCGAGTCCGTGGCGCCACGCCGCGCCGGGCGGCCGGGGAAGCCGTCGCGCGGCGGCGAGCGCGACGCGCGCGGCCAGAAACAGGAGAACGAGGCCGGCCGAGAATCCGGCGATGAAGAGGCTCCCCACCTTCCATGAGCCGGCCTGCCAGAGGGCCAGCGCGGCGAGCCCCGCCGCCACCGGCAGCGCGAGGAGCCACGCGCGCCAGCCAGCCGGCCGCGGCTCCACCTCGCGTCGGAGCAGGAACGCCGCGGGCACGCGGCGGATCTCGGCGAGGGGCGGGAGAGCACAGAGCAGGGTGACACCCACGCCCATCGCGATGCCGTGGAGAGCGGCGGCGGGCGACACCGTCCAGTCGAGCGGGAAGGGGAGCAGGCGGCTCAAGGCGGGGGCGAGGACTCGCGCCAGCGCCGCGCCCACCAGCGCGCCGGCCAGGCTTCCGGCGAGGCCGAGCCCGACGGTCTGCAGCAGATAGGCCGTGAAGATGCGGGGCCAGGAAGCGCCCAGACACTTGAGCGTCGCGATGGTGGCGATGCGCCGGCGCAGCAGCGCCCGTACGCTCACCGCGACGCCGATGCCGCCCACGAGGAGGGCGACGAGGCCGGTGAGCCCGAGATAGGTCGTGAGCTGATCCCAGAACCGCCGGAGCCCGGGCTGGGCTTGGCGATACGTTGCCACGCGAAGGCCCGCCTCGCCGACCTCCGCGGCGAGTGCATCGCGCGTGGCCTGCGGCGACATCGCCTCGGTCACCGCGAGCAGGGCCCGATGACGCACGCGGCTGCCGTGGCGCACGAGGCCGGTGGCGGCGAGATCGGCGTCGGCCATCAGCACGCGGGGGCCCAGCGAGAAGAAGCCCACCGCGCGGTCGGGCTCGCTCGTGATGACGCCGGCGATGCGAAGGTCGGCGTCGCCGACCCGTAGGGCGTCGCCCACCGCGAGGCCCAGTCGCGAGAGCAGGGCCTCCTGCACGAGGACGCGCCCGCCCCCGATCAGCGTGCCGAGGGGGCCGGGGGGCATGGTCTCCAGCCGTCCATATAGAGGATAGGCGGGCCCCACCGCCTTCAGCTCGACCAGGAGCACGCGGTCGGGCCCGGCCTGCGCCATCGCCGCCAGCTCGCGGATGCGGACGCCGCGGGCGCCCCGCCGCTCGAGCGCGCCCAGCGTGGCCTCGGCGGCGGCGGACAACGGTTGGCTCGAGCGCACCTCCACGTCGCCGCCCATCAGCGCCTTGCCAGAGCGAGCGACGGTGCGCTCGAGACTATGCCCGAGGCTGCCCACCGCCACCAGGGCCGCCACGCCGAGCGTCACGCACGCGGCGAGATAGGCGAAGTGGCGGCCGGCGCCCCGCAGCTCCCGTGCGGCGTGCCGCAGCGCCCACATCACGTCTTTCCCTCGTCGGAGACGACGCGTCCGTCGCGCAGCGTGACGAGCCGGTCGGCATGGGCGGCGAGGGCGGGGTCGTGGGTCACCAGCACGAGCGTGCTGCCGAGCGTGCGGTTGAGGCCCACGATCAGATCGATGATCTGCTTGCCGGTGGCGGTGTCGAGATTGCCCGTCGGTTCGTCCGCGAGGAGGAGCGGCGGTCGCCGGGCCACCGCGCGCGCCACCGCCACGCGCTGCTGCTCGCCGCCAGATAGCTGCACGGGGTAGTGCTCGACGCGGTCGCCCAGGCCCAGCTCGGCGAGGAGGGCGCGGGCGCGGGGGAGGGCGTTGCGCTCCCCCGCCAGCTCCAGCGGCACCGCGACGTTCTCCGCCGCCGTCAGCGTGGAGACGAGGTGGAAGGATTGGAAGATGTAGCCGATGGTGTCCAGGCGGAAGCGGGCGAGGGCGTCCTCGCCCAGGCGCGTGATCTCCCGGCCCGCGACCGTGATCGAGCCGGCGGTCGGCCGATCGAGCCCCGCGACGAGGCCCAGGAGCGTCGACTTGCCGCTGCCCGAGGGGCCGGCCACCGCGACGAACTGACGGGCGGGAATCTCGAGCGAGACGTCGGAGAGCACGGAGACCGCCCGGCCGCCGCTCGCGAATCGCATGCCGAGGCCGGCGATCGTGATCATCTTCCCGGTCATACTACACTAGCGGTATGCGAGCCTCCCGACCGCGCGCCCGCGTGATCCGGGTCGCGCGGCACGGGGTGGCGGCGGCGCTCGTCGTTCTCGCCCTCGCCGCGACGGCGCTCGCCCAAGGCGAGCGCGTCATTGTCGCCTTCGGCGATAGCCTCACCGCCGGCTACGGCGTCGCGCCGGACGAAGCGTACCCCGCTCTCCTCGCGACCCGCCTGCGCACCGAGGGCTACCGCTACCAGGTCATCAATGCCGGCGTCTCCGGCGACACCACCGCGGGCGGGCTCCGCCGCGTGGACTGGACGCTCAAGCTCCGCCCCGAGATCGTGCTGCTCGAGCTGGGCGTCAACGACGCGCTTCGCGGCCTGGATCTCGGCCAGGTCCGGGCGAACCTGGAGGCGATGGTCATGCGCTTCGAGGCGGGCGGAGCCCGCGTGCTGCTGCTGGGCATGCGGCTGCCGCCCAATTACGGCGCCCGCTACGCGGGTGACTTCGCGCGCATCTATGAAGAGATCGCGCGACAGCGCAAGGTCGCGCTCATGCCCTTCTTCCTCGACGGGGTGGGCGCGGTGGCCGCGCTCAATCAGCCCGACGGCATTCATCCCACCGCCGAGGGCTACCGCCTCATCGTCGACCGACTCTGGCCACATCTCCGGCCTCTGCTCATACGTTGAAAAAACAGGTGTTTCGGCCTACCATGATGGCCGGCAGCGCAGCCGGCCGTCGTTCCGTTCCATGACCCTCAGCGAGGGAAGACCCATGACCTCCAAGTCCGAAGAGTTCTCCCTGGATGCCAAGTACACCCAGGAGGAAGGGCTGGTTTTCCTCTCGGGGATTCAGGCGCTGGTGAGGCTCCCCCTCGATCAGCACCGTGCGGACCGTCGTCGCGGCCTTCGCACCGCCACCTTCATCTCCGGCTATCGGGGCTCGCCGCTCGGCGGCCTCGACCAGACGCTGGAGCGCTACGGCAAGCTGCTGGCCGACCACCACGTGGTGTTCTCCTCGGGGCTCAACGAAGACCTCGGCGCCACCGCCGTGTTCGGAAGCCAGATGGTCAGCTCCTTCCCGCGCCCCAAGTACGACGGGGTGCTGGGCATGTGGTACGGCAAGGCACCCGGCGTGGACCGCACCGGCGACGTGTTCAAGCACGCGAACTACGCGGGGGTGGGCAAGAACGGGGGCGTGATCGCGCTCGCGGGCGACGATCCCATCTCGAAGTCGTCCACGCTGCCCAGCCACTCGGAGTGGGCGCTCTACGACGCGTTCATGCCGACCCTCTTCCCCGGCAACGTGCAGGAGATCCTGGACCTCGGCCTCCACGGCTTCATGCTCTCGCGCATCTCCGGGCTGTGGGCGGCAATGAAGATCGTGACCAACGTGGCCGACGAGACGGGCACCGTCGAGGTGTCGCCCGAGCGCGTGCGGCCCATCATCCCCACCGTCGAGCTCGACGGCAAGCCCTTCCAGCACCAGATCAACCTCAACATCATCCCGCCCTACGGCCTCGATATGGAGCGGACAATTCATCTGGCGCGGGTGGAGCTGGCCCGGCGCTACGCCTGGGAGAACAAGCTCAACCGCATCACGGTGCCCACGCCCGACGCCTGGCTCGGCATTATGACGACCGGGAAGACGTACTACGACGTGCGCCAGGCCCTGTCCGAGCTGGGGCTGGACGAGGCGGAGCTGCGGCGCGCCGGCGTGCGCATCCTCCAGATGGGGCTCATGTTCCCCATGGAGCCGCGCATCGTCCGCGAGTTCGCGCGGGGGCTCGAGGAGGTCCTCGTCATCGAGGAGAAGCGGCCCTTCCTCGAGATGTTCGCCAAGGACGTGCTCTACGGCTGGGCGGACCGGCCGCGGGTGGTGGGCAAGCACGACGAGGAGGAGCGGGCGCTGATCCCGTCGATCGGCGAGCTCGACTCCGACACCATCGCGCGCGCCATCGCCAAGCGGCTGGCGCGAAAGGTCCGCCTGGAATCGGTGGAGGCGCGCATCCGGCACCTGGACGAGCTCAAGCGCCGGCCCCGTGCCCTCACCCTCTCGCGCACGGCGTTCTTCTGCTCGGGCTGCCCGCACAACCGGTCCACCGTGGTCCCCGAGGGGGCGGTAGCGGCGGCGGGCATCGGCTGCCACGGCATGGCGATGGGGATGGACCGCGGCATCATCGGCGTCACCCACATGGGCGGGGAGGGTGCGCAGTGGGTGGGCATCGCGCCCTTCACCGAGACCCCGCACATGTTCCAGAACATCGGGGACGGCACGCTCTTCCACTCGGGCAAGCTCGCTATCGACTACGCGGTGGCCTCCGGCGTCAACATCACCTACAAGATCCTCTACAACGCGGCGGTGGCCATGACGGGCGGCCAGACCGCGGCGGGCGCCATCGGCATCCCGCCGCTCACCCGCCAGCTCCAGTCCGAGGGCGTGAAGCGCATCATCATCACCACCGACCATCCCGAGAACTACAAAGGTGTTCCGGTCGCTGCCGAGGTCTGGCACCGCGACCGGCTGATCGAGGCGCAGTCACTCCTCGCCGCCACCCCGGGCGTCACCGTGCTCATCCACGACCAGCAGTGCGCGGCGGAAAAGCGCCGGCTGCGCAAGCGCGGGCGGCAGGTCGATCCCGACCAGCGGGTGTTCATCAACGAGCGCGTGTGCGAGGGCTGCGGGGACTGCGGGAAGAAGTCGAACTGCCTGTCCGTGCAGCCGGTGGAGACCGCGTTCGGCCGCAAGACTCAGATCCACCAGTCCTCCTGCAACAAGGATTACTCCTGCCTCCTCGGCGACTGCCCATCCTTCCTGACGGTCGAACGCGTGGGCCCGCCGGCGAAGAAGGAGAAGCGCCTGCCGCCGCTCGAGGACGCGCTGCCCGAGCCCGTGCTCAAGGTCCCCGTCGAGGGGTTCGGCGTGCACATGATGGGCATCGGCGGCACCGGCGTGGTGACGGTGAGCCAGATCCTCGGCACCGCCGCCCTTCTCGACGGCAAGCACGTCCGGGGGCTGGACCAGACCGGGCTCAGCCAGAAGGGCGGGCCGGTCGTCTCCGACCTCAAGATCGCCTCCGAGCCGCTGCTCACCGCTAACAAGATCTCGGCGGGCGGCGCCGATCTCTATCTCGGCTTCGATCTCCTCGTCGCCACCGACCCCAGCAACCTCGACAAGGCGGAGTCGGGGCGCACCATTGCCGTCGTGTCCACGAGCAAGATTCCCACCGGCCAGATGGTGGTTGATACGACCGTGCACTTTCCCGAGCTGGGCAGCACGCTCCTCAACGTGGACCGCGTCACGCGCAAGGACGAGAACGTCTATCTCGACGCCCAGGCCATCGCGGAAGGGCTCTTCAACGACCACATGGCCACCAATCCCCTCATGCTGGGCGCCGCCTATCAGGCAGGCGCGTTGCCCATCTCGGCCGGCAGCATCGAGCGAGCGATCCGGCTCAACGGTGTTTCGGTGGAGATGAACCTCCTCGCCTTCCGCTGGGGCCGGATGGCGGTGGTGGACGCCAAGCGCGTGGAGGCGGCGGTGCGGACCGCGACCGGCCGGGAAACGCCGGTGGTGGCCGTCGCCCCCGCCGCGCGGGCGCTGGTCGATTCGGTGAAGGCGGCGGCTCCGGGCTCCGAGCTACGGCGAGTGCTGGAGCTGCGCGTGCCCGAGCTCATCGCCTATCAGGACGAGGCGTACGCCCGCCGCTACGTCGAATTCGTCGAAAAGGTGGCGCAGGCGGAGGCGAGCGCGGCGGTCGGCCGCACCGGCCTCGGCGAGGCGGTGGCGCGGCACCTCTTCAAGCTGATGGCCTACAAGGACGAGTACGAGGTAGCGCGCCTCCACCTGGACGCCGCCCTCGCGGCCGAGCTGCGCGCGCGCTTCGGCGAAGGGATCCGGTTCTACTGGCATCTGCACCCGCCGCTGCTCCGGGCCCTGGGGCTCAAGCGGAAGCTCAAGCTCGGCTCGTGGTTCCGGCCCGCGTTTCAGACCCTTTATGCGCTCCGCCGGCTGCGCGGCACCGCGATGGATCCCTTCGGCCACGCCGAGGTGCGTCGCGTCGAGCGTTCCCTCGTGGGCGAGTACATGCAGCAGATCGAGACGGTGCTGCGCCGGCTCGGCCCCGACACGCACGACGCCGCGGTGGCGCTGGCGGAGCTGCCCGATCAGATCCGGGGCTACGAGCACATCAAGCTCGACACTGTGAAGCGGTACCGCGAGGCGGCGACGGCGCTGCTCGCGAAGGCTACTCAACCCGCATGACCTCAGGAGGGCTCTCAACGGTGAGACGGGCGCTGGTAGTGGGCGCGGCGGCTATGATGCTGGCGGGATGCGCGACGACCTCGGAGGACAAAGGGCCTCTGTCCGCGGAGGCGACGCTCAAGGACAAGGACGGTAAGCAGGTCGGCCAGGCGACCTTGATCCAGACGCCCGAGGGCGTGCGGATCGCGGTCAGCGGCTTCCGGCTTCCCCCCGGCGTGCATGGGCTGCACATCCACGCGGTGGGTGTGTGCCAGCCGCCCGAGTTCAACTCGGCGGGCGCGCACTTCAACCCCGCGGGCAAGATGCACGGGCTGGAGGCCTCGGATGGGCCGCACGCGGGCGATCTCCCGAACCTCACCGCCAACAACGTCGGCGAGGGCGGCGTCGATGTCGTCAACAAGCTCGTGACCCTCGGCCCCGGCCGGAACTCGCTGCTCGGTGAGAACGGGACCGCGATCGTCATTCACGCCGCCGCCGACGACAACAAGACCGACCCCGCCGGAAACACCGGCGGGCGCCTCGCCTGCGGCGTCATCACCAAGTAGCAGAATGGCCGGCGACCTCGTCCGGACCGAGATCTCGGACGGGGTCGCTGTGCTCACCCTCGACAATCCGCCGCTCAACCTCGTCACTCTCGAGCTGACCCGCCGCCTCGCCGCTGCCCTTGACGCGCTGGCCCGCAATGCCGCCGTCCGCGTACTGGTGGTGACGGGGGCGGGCACGCGCGCCTTCTGCGCGGGCTCCCATATCGGCGAGTTCCCCGAGATGATGGCCCCCGGCGTCGTGGTCGAGCGCAAGCTCGCGCGCGAGAACGCGACGTTCAGCGCGCTTGCCGACTTTCCGCGCCCCACCATCGCCGCCCTCAACGGCCTCGCCTACGGGGGCGGCCTCGAGCTCGCCGCCTGCTGCGATCTGATCGTGGCGGGCGCCGACGTCCGCGTGGCCCTACCCGAGGTGAAGCTCGGCGTGTTTCCGGGCAGCGGCGGCACGATTCGCGTGACGCGTCGGGTGGGGGAAGGGCGCGCCAAGGAGATGATGTTCCTCGGCGAGCCCATCGACGCGGGGACGGCGCACACGTGGGGGTTGATCAACAGGGTGGTTCCCACCGGCCAGGCCCTCACCGCCGCGCGCGGGCTGGCGGCCGCGCTCGCCACCGGCCCCGCGCAGGCCCTCGCCCTCTGCAAGGCGGCGGTGGATCTGGCCTGGGACCTGCCCGAGGCGGAGGCGGTGCGCCGTACCCTCGCGCTCAGCGATCAGGCCTTCAGCAGCGCGGACTGCCGCGAGGGGGTCCGCGCCTTCCTCGCCAAGGAGCCGCCGCGCTTCGCGCCCTAGATTCCCTCTCCCCTTGGGCGAGAGGGCAGGCTGAGGGGGTCGCCATGAGCGTGCAGTACATCGCCCCGGTGCTGCGGGTCGCCGACCTCGAGGGGTCGCTCGCCTTCTATCGGGAGCGGCTCGGGTTCGATCTCGAGTTCTCCTACGAGGACTTCTACGCGAGCGTGTGGCGTGAAGGCTGCCGTCTCCACCTCCAGCGCGGCGCAGCCGCGCCCCGCGACCAGGCCACGATCGAGCGCGAGGAGCGCATCGATGTGTGCCTCGGTGTGGACGACGCGCGGGCACTCTACGAGAGGTTCGGCGCCGCCGGCGTCGCCTTCACGGTGCCGCTGCGCCAGATGCCCTACGGGACGGAGTTCTACGTCCGCGACCCCGACGGCTACATCCTCGGGTTCATACAGCCCGCCGAGCCATGACCGAACGGGACGAACGGGATGCGCGCTTCATGACGCTCGCGCTGCGGCAGGCCGAGCTTGCCGTGAGCCGCGGTCAGACGCCATTCGGGGCGGTCCTGGTGGATCGAGACGGGCGGCTGATCGGGGAGGGGCACAACGCGGTGCGCGCGGATCTGGATCCGACCGCCCACGGGGAGATCGTCGCCATTCGCGACGCCTGGCGGCGGGTGGGCGCGTGGCCGGCGCTGGCCGCCGGTACCCTCTACACGAGCTGCGAGCCTTGCCTGCTCTGCTCCTACGTGATCACCCAGGTTCGCCTCGCGCGCGTGGTGTTCGCCGCCCGAGGGCTGGACGTGCCCGGCCACCGACCGCTCCTGGGCGCGGACCTCGCGGGCGCGGCGGCCTGGGTCAATGCGCAGCCGGCATGGCCAGCGCTCGAGGTGGTCGGCGACTTCATGCGTGAGCGGGCGCTGGAGATCCTGGCGGCATTCCCCTGGGCGCAGGCGGCGTCGCGCGCGGCGGTGAAGCCGCCGGTGCCACCGGGGAAGCCCGCGTGACGTGGTACCGCAACGCGCTCCCGCGATAGACTGTCCCCAACGGCAGGCCGTACGGGCCTGCGCCTCCTCCCCCTACCGTCGGACTCTCGGGCCGACGTCGGACAAACGGACAAGGAGGAACCCATGCCAGGGACACGTTCCGAAACCGCGTTACTCGTCGTCTTCGTCGATCTCACCCGCTTCTGGGTCCAGAGCCAGCGCGTGGACGACGCCGAGCTCGCCGACGCGATCGACGCCTACTACGAGCAGGTCGGCGCCGCAGTGCAGGCGGCAGGCGGTCGGGTGGTGAAGTTCCTGGGCGATGGCGCCCTCATCGTGTTCCCCGAGGACGGCGTCGACCGCGGCGTCGAGTCTCTGCTGACCCTCAAGGACGCGGTGGACGGCGCGATGGCGGCCCGCCGCTGGGCGTGCCGGCTGGCCGTCAAGGCCCATTTCGGGCCGGCCATCGCCGGGCCCTTCGGGCTGATCCACGACCAGCGGTACGACGTGCTCGGCAAGACCGTGAATATCGCGGCGCAGCTGGAGTCGACCGGCATGACGCTGTCCGTCGCGGCGTTCCGCAAGCTCGGACCCGCCCTGCGCAAGCGCTTCCGCAAGCACACGGCGCCGATCTTCTACATCCGGAACGAGGACCCGCGGCGCTTTCGCGCACGGCGAAGCGGCGCTCTCTGACGGGGCAAGTTCCGCCACCGGTGCTGTTCGGGATGCCGAACAGTTGTCGGCTACGCATCGTTCACGTATATTTCACCTCCACATGGCCGTAGTCCCTCAAGGAGGAGTGAGCATGCGCAGACCGACGCCTGTCGCTGTCGCCGCCGGGATCGCGCTCGCCATCGTCGGCGCGCTGAGCCTGACCCCCGCCCTCGCCCAGGCCCCGAAGTCGGGCGGCACCATCAACATCATGGCGCGCGAGGACCTTGCCCAGGGCTTCGCCACCCACGAGACGTCCACGGTGGCGACGAGCACGCCCTCGCTGCCCTGCTTCAGCAACCTCGTCTTCTTCGATCCGAGCAAGAAGACCGACAGCATGGACACCATCGTGGGCGAGCTCGCCGAGAAGTGGTCCTGGCAGGACAACTATAAAAACCTCGTGTTCTTTCTCAGAAAAGACGTGAAGTGGCACGACGGCAAGCCCTTCACCTCGAAGGACGTCAAGCACACCTTCGACATGGTGCGGGACTCGCCCGAGGCCACCGCCAAGCTACGCATCAGTCCCCGAAAAGACTGGTACTCCAACGTCGAGCACATCGAGGCGCCCGACGCCTACACGGTGGTGTTCCGCCTGAAGCGCCCGCAGCCGTCGCTGCTCTTGATGCTCGCCTCCGGCTACTCGCCGGTGTACGCCGCCCATGTGCCGCCCGCCGCGTACCGCACCGGCTGCGTGGGGACGGGTCCCTTCAAGGTGAAGGAGTGGCGAAAGGGTGAGTTCATCGACTACGTGAAGAACCCCGACTTCTACGTCAAGGGCCGGCCGTACCTCGACGGCATCCGCTACGTGGTCATCGTGGAGCGGGGGACCCGCACCGCCGCGCTCCAGTCCGGCCAGCTCGACGTCGCCTTCCCGGGGGAGACCGGGCGCACGGCCATGGAGCAGCTCAAGAAGGCGGTGCCCACCATGGTGTTCCAGCCGGTGGCGCAGAACGTCAGCGACAACATCATCATGAACACCAAGAAGCCGCCCTTCGACAATCCCAAGGTGCGGCTGGCCGTCAGCTACGCCATCGACCGCCGGGGCCTCATCCAGGCCGCCCACCAGGGCGGCGCGGTGCTCGGCGCGGCCATGCTGCCGAAGCCCTACGGCGTCTGGGGCATGCTGGAAAAGGACCTCGCCGTCATGCCCGGTTACGGCAAGGCTGAAGACATGAAGGCCCAGGCCAAGAAGCTCCTCGCCGAGGCCGGCATCACGCCGCAGAACCCGCTCAAGGTGGAGATGAGCGTTCGCGCCATCGCCATCTACCTCGACATGGCCTCGTTCGTGATCAACGAGCTCAAGCAGGTGGGCATCGAGTCCACCCTCAAGCAGATCGAGACCGCGCAGTGGCACGCCACCGCCACGCGGGGCGACTACCAGATCGGCGCCAACCTCACCGGGCTCGGCACCGACGACCCCGACGCCAACTTCTACGAGAATTACGCGTGCGGGTCGCCGCGGAACTACAGCCAGTACTGCAGCGAAGAAGTCATGAAGATGTTCGAGCGGCAGAGCCAGGAGCTGGACGCGAAGAAGCGCACCCAGATGGTGATCGACATCCAGAAGCGCCTCGAGCAGGACGCGCCCCGGCCCATCCTCGCCCAGCGCCTCGACTACTACGCGCATTGGGCGCACGTGAAGGGGCTGGTCGCGCACAACAACGTCTACAACTTCAGCCGATTCCAGGACGTCTGGCGGGACAAGTAGCCGCCGCCGTGCACGCGCCGCGCGGAGCGGGGGCGGGGTTTTCCGCCCTCGCTCCGCATGGTAGCCTCTCGCCGTGAAGACCTACCTCGCCCAGCGGCTGGGCATCGCCGTGCTCACCCTCGTCGGCATGTCGATCGTGATCTTTGCCCTCCTCCGCTTCGCCCCCGGCGACATCGTGGACATCCTGTTCTCGACCGGCGGCTACGTGAACGCGGAGGAGCGCAAGGCCATCATGAAGGAGCTGGGCATCGACAAGCCGCTCGTCACTCAGTACTTCGAATGGATCCGCAACCTCCTCACCGGTGACCTCGGCAAGTCGTACCGCTACGACCAGCCGGCGTGGGAGGTGATCCGGCCGCTCATCCCCGTCACCCTCGAGCTGGCGGTGCTGTCCATCATGGTCGCGGTCTTCATCGGCGTGCCCGCCGGCGTGATCAGCGCGGTGCGGCAGGACTCCACGCTCGACTACGTGCTGCGCGTGTTCAGCCTCGCCGGGCTCAGCATGCCCGCCTTCTGGCTGGGCATGGTGATCATCCTGGGGCTGGTCACGTGGCTCCAGTGGATCCCGCCCGTCACCTACGTGGGCCCCCGCGAGAACCTGTGGCTCCACGCCGTGCAGTTCGGGCTGCCCGCCCTCGCGGTGGGGTATCGCTCGTCGGCCCTCATCATGCGCATCACGCGCTCCGCCCTGCTCGAGGTGATGCGCGAGGACTACATCCGCACCGCGTGGGCGAAGGGGCAGAGCGAGGGCGTCGTCATCTGGCGCCACGCGCTCAAGAACGCCATCCTCCCCGTGGTCACCGTGATCGGCATCGAGTTCGCGTTCCTGATCGGCGGGCTCGTCGTGACCGAGAACGTGTTCAACCTGCCGGGGGTGGCGCGCTTCCTCGTCCAGGCCATCCTCTGGCGCGACTACCCGATCGTGCAGAACATCGTGATGTTCATCGCGGTGGTGGTGATTCTCTCGAACCTCTTCGTGGACATGCTCTACGGCTTCCTCGACCCGCGGGTGCGCTATGGCTAGCCCGGCCACCGTCGAGCTGCCCGCGACCACGCGGGCGATCCTCGCGCGCCCCGGCGCGCTGACCATACTCGGTCGCTTCATCCGGAAGAAGCCGCTGGGCGCGGCGGGCGGCTTCATCATGCTCGCCATCACGGTGACGGCGATCTTCGCAAACCTGGCGGAGACCCACGACCCTATCGCCACCGACGCGGCCGGGACTCTCGGGGCCCCCTCCGCGGAGCACTGGCTCGGCTCCGACCACCTCGGCCGCGACGTGTACTCCCGCATCGTCCACGGCGCGCGGATCTCGCTCATCGTGGGCCTTGCGTCGTCCGTGCTGGGGTCGTTCTTCGGCGGCATCATCGGGCTCCTGTCCGGCTACATCGGCGGGAAGACCGACCTCATCACCCAGCGCGTGCTCGACATCCTGCAGGGGCTACCGCTGCTCGTCCTCGCCATGGTGATGTCGGCGGCGCTCGGCGCCTCCATTCACAACGTGGTCATCGCCATCTCGGTGCCCATCATTCCCCGCGCCGCGCGCGTGATTCGCTCCAGCGTGCTGTCCATCCGGGAGATGCAGTACGTGGAAGCGGCCCGCGCGGTGGGCGTGCGCCACCTCCGCATCGCCTTCCGGCACATCCTGCCCAACACCGTCGGCCCCTTCATCGTGCTCATGACCGCGCAGCTCGGCAGCGCCATCCTCGTGGAGGCGACCCTGTCCTTCCTCGGTCTGGGCGTGCCCGAGCCGTATCCCTCCTGGGGCCGGATGCTCTCGGTGTCGGCGGCGGAGTATGCGCAGAAGGCCCCGCACCTCGTCATGTTCCCCGGCATCGCCATCAGCCTTGCCGTCTTCGGCTCGAACCTGCTCGGCGACGCCCTCCGCGACACCCTGGATCCGCGCCTCCGCGGCGCCTGACGCGCGTCGTCTCTCACTTCTTCCACGGAGGAGACCCATCAATGGCACGCGACGAACTGTGCTGGATGCCGGCGGCCGCCCTGGCGGCGGCGATCAAGCGGAAGACCCTCTCCCCGGTGGAGGTGGTGCGCGCGGTGCTCGACCGCATCGAGCGCGTGAACCCGCGCCTGAACGCGTTCGTCACGCTCACCCCCGAGCAGGCGCTCAAGGATGCGCGCGCTGCCGAGCGGGCGGTGGGGAAGAAGGGCGCGCGGCTGGGACCGTTGCACGGCGTGCCGTTCTCCACCAAGGACCTCGTCATCACCAAGGGGATCCGCACCACGTTCGGCACGCGGCTCTACGCCGACAACGTGCCGGGCGAGGACGCCCCCATGGTCGAGCGGATGAAGGCGGCGGGGGCCATCCAGCTCGGCAAGACGAACACACCCACCTTCGGCTGGATCGGCGCGACCCACAACCTGGTTTTCGGTATCAGCCGGAATCCCTGGAACCTCGACCGTACGCCCGGCGGCTCGAGCGGGGGGGCGAGCGCGGCGGTGGCGGCGGGACTCGGCCCGATCGCCATCGGTACCGACGGTGGGGGGTCGATCCGCATCCCCGCGTCCTGCACGGGCATCTTCGGCCACAAGCCGTCCTATGGCCGCATCCCGGTGGCGCCCCCGAGCGGCGCGTGGAGCCTCTCGCATATCGGGCCGATGACGCGCACGGTGGCCGACGCCGCCCTGATGATGAACGCCTGCGCGGGGCCGGACGAGCGCGACCAGTTCTCGCTCCCCGCCGACGGCACCGACTACATGAAGGCCCTGCGCGGCGGCTTGAAGGGGCTGCGGGTGGGCTGGTCCGCCGACCTCGGCTACGCCAAGGTGGTGGATGCCGAGGTCGCGGCCGCCTGCGCGAAGGCGGCCCGGCGATTCCGCGAGCTGGGCGCCAAGGTGGACGAGGCGCGCCCCGGCTGGCCCTCGCCCAAGGAAGCCTGGGAGACGATCTTCTGCGGCGGGATCGCCACGCGCCTGGCGCCGTATTTGCCCGCGCGGCGCGCCGACATCGACCCCGGCCTCGCCGACATCGCCGACGAGGCGCTCAAGTGGCCGGCGACCCGCTACGTGCAGGCGTGGTTCGACCGGATGATGTGGAACGATCACGTGCGGCGGTTCTTCGAGCGGTACGATCTGCTTCTCACCCCGACCATCGCGGGGCCGCCCTTCAAGGTGGGCCTGGACAACCCCACCGAGATCGGGGGGAAGCCGGTGGAGCCCTACGACTGGATCCCGTTCACCTATCCCTTCAACCTCACCGGTAACCCCGCCGCGTCGGTGCCGTGCGGCTACACGCGCGATGGGCTGCCCATCGGCCTGCAGATCGTGGGCCGGCGCTTCGACGACGTCACCGTGCTGCGCGCTGCCGCCGGTTACGAGCGGATCGCGCCCTGGGCCGACAAGAAGCCGGCGCTGGACTGAGCCGAGGAGACGACCCCCATGACGACCGACGACGTCAAGCGGATCCTGGTGGTGGGCGCCGGCCAGATGGGCGCCCAGATCGCCATGCAGTCCGCCCTGCACGGCTACGCCCTCACGCTGAACGACCTGACCATGGACGTGCTGCAGAAGGGGATGGCGGGCAACCGGAAGCAGCTCGAGCGGCGCGTGCAGAAGGGGCAGATGACCAAGGATCAGATGGAGGAGGCCATCGCGCGCGTGCGGCTCGAGCCGGATCTCGGGAAGGCCGCCCGCGACGCCGACTTCGTCATCGAGGCCATCGTGGAGCGCCTGGAGCCCAAGCGCGAGTGCTTCGCGAAGCTCGACCGCTTCTGCCCGCCCCACGCCATCCTTGCCACCAACTCGTCCACGCTCATGAACTCGCAGATCGCCTCCGCCACCAAGCGGCCCGACAAGTGCGTGAACATGCACTACTTCTACCCGCCGCTGGTGATGAAGCTGGTGGAGGTGGTGAAGGGGCAGGCCACCACCGAGGAGACCGTCGAGATCACCGCCGAGGTCGCCCGCCAGAGCGGTAGAGAAGCGGTGGTTCTCCGCAAAGAGCTACCCGGCTTCCTCGTCAACCGCATCCTGCGCGCGCTCGTGCGCGAGGCGTACTACTGCCTCGAGCAGGGCGTGGCCAATCACGCCGACATCGACAAGGCGGTTGAGCTGGGCCTCAACCATCCGCTGGGGCCCTTCCGGCTGGGCGATCTCTCGGGGCTCGACATCGGCTACAACGCGCGGCTGGAGACCTACGAGGTCACCAAGGATCCCAACGACCGCCCGCCGAAGGAGCTGGAGAAGCGCGTAAAGCGCGGCGACCTCGGGCGCAAGACCGGCCGCGGCTTTTACGACTACTCCATGGATCCGCCCAAGCCCATTCTGGACTGATACACGTATCGCGCCGGCGGCGTCGCCAAGTCTGGACATTGACCGGCGTGCCGCGCCGGGCCGAGGCTCGGCGGCATGGCGCGCGGGTTCACGCTGCTCGAGATTCTCGTGGCGATGGGCCTCGCCGGCCTCCTCATGGCGGGCACGCTCGGCCTGCTCCTCGCGGGGCAGAACGCCTATACGGCGGGGACGGCGCGCGCCGAGGCCACCCAGGGTGCCCGGGTCGGCCTCGAGCGCATGGCCACGGAGCTGCGCCAGGCGGGCTACGACCCGCAGGGAGCCGGATTCGATCCCATCGTGGCCGCCGAGCCGGAACGGGTGACCTTCCTGCGCGACCTCAACGAGAACGGGGTAATCGATCCCACGCGCGAGCGCGTGACCTACCTCCTGCGGGGCACGGTGCTGCGGCGCGAGGCGGGCGGAGGCGCCCAGCCGCTCGTGGACGGCGTGCGCCGCCTCGTCCTGAGCTACTACGATCGCGACGACCGGCCGACGGTCGAGCCCGCGCGCGTCGCCTCCGTCGGCATCGTCCTCGAGGTTGCCCGCAGCGCGCCGATGCCTCCGGCCCCGACACTCATGGGCACCCTCGTGCGCTTCCGCAACGAGAAGCGCCCCGACCTGCCCCCCTGGGCCCGGTAGCGTCCGCACGTCTGCGCGCCTGGCGGCTCGTCCGGCGCCTGCTAGAATCCGGCCATGGGCTCTCTCCGCCGCTCGCTCGCCGCCCTTGCGCTCTTCGTGGGCGTGCTCGTGGCCTGCGAGACGGTGCCCATCACGGGCCGCTCCCAGCTCAACCTCATCTCGGAGCCGGACGAGGTGCAGATGGGCGCGCAGGCGTATCGCGAGGTCGTGGGCAAGGCCAAGGTCTCGAGCGACGGCGGCGCCAACGCCCAGGTGAAGCGCGTCGCCGAGCGCATCATCGCTGTTTCCGACAAGCGGAACCTGCCGTGGGAAGTGAAGGTGATCGACGAGAACCAGGCCAACGCCTTCGCGCTGCCGGGAGGTAAGATCGCCGTCTACACCGGCATGCTCCCCATCACGCGAGACGACGCCGGGCTGGCCGCGGTGATCGGCCACGAGGTCGGCCACGTGCTCGCGCGTCACAGCGCGGAGCGGGTGAGCCAGCAGATGGTGGCGCAAGGGCTGGGCGGCGCCCTCGCGGCGGGGCTCGGCACGGATCCAGCGGTCGGCCAGCAAGTCGCGGGGCTCTTCGCCCAGGGGCTCGCCCTCCCGTGGGGCCGGAAGCAGGAGTCCGAGGCTGACTACATCGGCCTCATCCTGATGGCCAAGGCGGGCTACGACCCGCGCGCGGCGCGCGACCTCTGGGTGCGCATGGGCGAAGCGTCGAAGGGCCGCTCGCGGCCACCGGAGTTTCTCTCGACGCACCCGTCGGAGGAGACGCGGGTGCGCCAGATCGAGGAGTGGCTGCCGGAGGCGTACAAGCACTACCGAAAGTAGCGCCCCCGGGCGCCGATAAGGGCACCGATAAGGGCCCATCTACTTCGTTGGCGCCCTCGGCCGCCCGCTCAACGTACCAGGGGTACGCCTCGGGGGCGGCTCTCGGGCGCCGCCTCGTAGCTGGGCCCTTCTCGCCGCCCGGCTCCCTTCGCGTCCTGACCCCGGCGGAACCCAGTTGTAGGGGCTTCGGCCGGACGTGGAGAGAGACCCTCCCGGGCAGGTCGAACCCCCCTTTTGGCCCCCTGTTTCCGCTAGCGGCGGGGGGAGGGCTTCGGACGGAACCCCACCTGTCGCACGGGTGACACGCTGGATTTCTCTTTGAAATCCTTAGTTTTTCCTTGACACCCTTCGGGCCACCCCCTACGATGCCACCTCAAGTGGGGCGATTTCCCATGAAGTGGTGTCAGTGCCCTGGATGTGGACCGGGGGAGAGGCCAGGGGGCCTCGACCGAGGGAACTGTGTTTCGAGGACATTTCAGACACACGATCGACCCGAAGGGGCGCCTCAGCATCCCCGCGAAATTTCGCGAGGCCCTGGACGGCGATCTCGGCGACAAGCTCGTCGTCGTTCCAATCGATCACTCCCTCGAGGTGTATCCGCTCTCCGCGTGGCGCGAGATCGAGGCGAAGGTCGCGTCGCTTCCCAAGTTCGACGAGGACGCGCGCAAGCTCAAGTACGCATATCTCTCGCGCGCGCAGGACGTGTCGCTCGACGCGCAGGGCCGGATCCAGCTCTCGCCCGACTATCGCGAGCGCGCCGCCCTCGACAAGGACGTGCTCGTGATCGGCATGCTCGAACACTTCGAGGTGTGGAACCCCGAGCGCTGGACGCATCTCGGCGAGCAGCGCGAGCCGCTCCACGATCTCTTCGATCGTGTGGCGCGGAAGGGCGTGTAGCGATGGCACGCGCGGAGATTCACGTGCCCGTGCTCGCTGACGAGATCGTGTTTTTCCTGCGCGCGCGCCGCGCGGGCTGGCTCGTGGACGGCACCGTGGGATTCGGCGGCCACGCCGAGCGGCTGCTCGAGGCGAGCGCCCCCGGTGCGCGCCTGCTCGGCCTCGACGCCGATCCCGAGGCCCTCGCGCGCGCGCAGGCGCGGCTGGCGCGCTTCGGCGAGCGGGCGCGGCTCCGTCACGGCAACTTCCACGCTCTCGCCGCGCACGCCGCCGAGGCGGGCGTGACGATGGCGGAAGCGGTGCTCCTCGATCTCGGCCTGTCCTCGTATCAGCTCGACGCCTCGCGCCGCGGCTTCTCCTTCCAGGGCGAGGAGCCGCTCGACATGCGTTTCGATCCCACCGCGGGCGTCACCGCCGCGGAGCTCGTCAACCGGTTGCCGGAGGGAGAGCTTGCCCGCGTGCTCACGGAGCACGGCGACGAGCCGCACGCCCGACGCATCGCTCGACGCATCGTCGAGGCGCGCGCGGTCGCTCCCCTCCGCACCACCGCCGACCTCGTGGCCGCGGTGAAGCGCGGGGTGCCGCGGGCGGCCTGGCCGCGCCGCACCCACGTCGCCACCCGCACCTTTCAGGCCCTGCGCGTCGTCGTCAACGACGAGGCGCAGGCGCTCCGCGACGCGCTGCCGCAAGCGGCGGCGCTGCTCGGCCACGGGGGCCGGCTCGGCGTCATCTCGTTCCACTCGGGGGAAGACCGCATCGTGAAGCGCACGTTCCGCACGCTCGAGACGAACGGCTTCGGTGAGCTGCAGCCGTCGCCGGTGGTGCCGCAGCGCGAGGAGACGGTGGTGAACCCGCGGGCTCGGAGCGCCAAGCTCCGCGTGCTCGAGCGGCTGGAGGCGGCATGAGCGCGGGCCGCGTCCGGGTGCTGGCGCCGCCGCGTCCCCCGCGCCTCTTCGCCATGGCGCTCCCCGCGGGGGCGCAGGCCGGCGCGCGCTTCCACCGGGAGCGGGATCGCCGCCGCCTGCGCGCGATGGGCGTCGCGGCGGCGCTGGGCGCCCTGCTGATGGCCGGCCTCATCGGTGTGGTCGGCCTCAAGGCCCACCAGGTCCGGCTGTCGTACCGTCTGGATGCCCTCCGCAGCACGCGCGCAAGCGTCGAGGAGCTGAATCGCCGGCTGGGCGTCGAGCTCGCCACGCTGCGCTCGCTTGCCCGCATCGAGGACAAGGCCCGCCGCGAACTGGGCATGGTGGCGCCCCGTCCCGACCAGATCGTGCTCGCCCGCGAGTTCGTGGCGGGCGGCAGCGGACAGAGCCGCACGATGCCGTCGCGGACCGCGGCGGCGGATCGCGGCGCTACCGCGGAGCGGGCGATCCGGCGATGAGCACGGTCACATGAAAGCGGGCCGGGCGAGCAGCCAGAGGACCCGGACTCTCATCGTCGCCGGCATCTTCGCCGCCGCGTTCCTCGGGCTGATCGGCCGGCTCGGCTACCTTCAGGTGGTCAAGCACGACGAGTATCTCCGCCTCGCCGAAGGCCAGCACGCCAAAACCCTCGCGCTCCGTCCCAAGCGCGGGCCCATCCTCGATCGCAACGGACAGGTCCTCGCCGTCTCCTCCGGCGCCGAGACGCTCTACGCCCTGCCCGGCCGGGTGGACGATTCCGCGCGGCTGGCCCGCCGTCTCGCTCCCGTGCTCGGCGAGCCCGCCGCCGACATCGTCCGGCGGCTGGACTCCTCCAAGCGCTTCGTCTTCGTGAAGCGGCGGCTGCCCCCCGCGGTGGCCCAGGCGGTGCGGGAGCTCCACGAGCCGGCCCTGGGCTTTCTCGAGGAGAGCCTGCGCCTGTACCCCAATCGGGAGCTGGCCGCCCAGGTCGTGGGCTTCGAGGGCGCCGAGAGCAAAGGCCTCGGCGGTATCGAGCAGGCGTGGGACGCCCACCTGGCGGGGCAGGAGGGTCGCGCCCTCGTCGAGCGCGACGCGCTCGGCCGCGAGGTGACGGGGCCCGTCATCCTCAAGGCCCCGCGGCCCGGCCAGGGTGTGATGCTGACCCTCGACGCCACCCTGCAGTACATCGCCGAGAAGGAGATCGACGCGGCGTGGCGCCGCACGCGCGCGCGCGCGGCGATGGCGGTGGCGATGGATCCCCGCACCGGCGAGATCCTCGCGCTGGCCATCCGCCCCACCTTCAACCCGAACGCCTTCGCCACCGCGACCGACGACGAGCGGCGGAACCGCGCGGTGACCGATCCCTTCGAGCCCGGCTCCACGTTCAAGGTGATTCTCGCCGCCGCCGCCCTCGAGGAGGGCGTGGCCCGGCCCACCGACCGCTTTTACGGCGAGAACGGCGCCATCACTATCGCGAGCGCCACTATCCACGACTGGAAGAAGTACGGGTGGCTCACCTTCACCGAGGTGCTCCAGAACTCGTCCAACGTGGGCTCGATCAAGGTCGGGCTGTCGCTCGGCAAGGAGCGCTACTACAAGTACATCACCGGCTTCGGGTTCGGCACGCCCACCGGCGTCGGCCTGCCCGGCGAGAGCCGGGGGCAGCTCCGCGCGCCCGACCGGTGGTCGGGGCTCTCGCTCGCCACCATGTCCATCGGGCAAGAGATCTCGGTGACGGCGCTGCAGATGGTCTCCGCTTTCGCCGCGGTGGCCAACGGCGGGCGCCTCATGCAGCCCCAGATCGTGCGGGCGACCCTGGACGGGCAAGGCCGCGAGGTGCGCGGCTTCGAGCCCAAGGCGATCCGCCAGGTGATCACGCCGGAGACGGCGCGCACGCTCACCGGGATCATGACCCGGGTGGTGTCGGACGGTACCGGCCGCCACGCCGCGATTGCCGGCTTCGAGGTCGCGGGCAAGACGGGCACCGCCCAGAAGATGGATCCCGCCACGCGGAGGTACTCGCGCGCCCCCGGCGTGCTGTCCTTCGTGGGCTTCACCCCCGCCGACGACCCGCGCCTCGCCATGATCGTGCTGCTGGACGAGCCGAAGAACGAGAAATGGGGCAGCGAGGCGGCCGCGCCCATCTTCGCGGCCATCGGCGCAGAGGCGCTGCGCTACCTGCACGCGCCGCCGAAGAACACCGCGCCCGTCCAAATCGTGCGCCCCGAGGGCGGCGACGCGACTCCGCCGCTGCGCGGCGTCGTGCGTACCGCCGCTCTCACGACCTCCGAGACCGAGCCGGGCGAGCCGCCCGCTATGCCCACCGTCGTCGGCCTCTCCCTCCGCCAGGCCATGCAGACGCTCGCGCCGCTCGACGTGCGCCTCGAGGTCGCGGGCCGCGGCGTCGTGTCCGCCCAGGCTCCCGCGGCGGGAGCAGCGCTGGCGCCGGGTGCCCTGGCGCGGCTCACCCTGCATCCGCCCACGAGGCGATGAGCCACTCCATGAGCACGGCCACCCTGCTCGAGGCCCTCGCGGATAAGACGGTGCTCGGCACCCTCCCGGCGGGAGTGAGCGGCCTGTCCTATGACTCGCGAAAAGTGTCGCCGGGGGAATGCTTCGTGGCGGTGGCGGGCTTCAAGCAGGACGGGCGCCGCTTCATTCCCGACGCGCTCAGCCGCGGCGCGGGGCTGATCGTGCTGGAGGGCGACGACCCGCTGGCGGGTGGCGCCACCGCGCGTGTCCTCGTGCCCTCGGCGCGCGCGGCGCTCGCGCGCCTCGCCGACACGTACTGGGGCCATCCGTCACGTGCCCTCATCCTGGTCGGCATCACCGGCACCAACGGCAAGACCACCACCTCGTTCCTGGTGGAGGCGCTGCTGCGGGCGGCCGGCCATCGCACCGGGCTCATCGGCACCATCCAGTACCGCGTGGGCGACCAGGCGGTGGACGCGAGCCAGACCACCCCGGAAGCCCTGGAGCTGCAGGCGCTGCTCGCGCGCATGCGCGACGGCGGCGTCACCGCCGCCGCCATGGAAGTCTCGTCCCACGCTCTCGCGCTGGACCGTGTGGCGGGCACCGAGTTTGACGTGGCGGTGTTCACCAACCTCACCCAGGACCATCTCGACTTCCACGGCACCCTCGGGGCGTACCACCGCGCGAAGCGGCGCCTCTTCGAGACGCTCGCCGCCGGCGCCAAGGCGCGCCGCGCCGCGGTCGTGAACGTCGACGATCCCGCGGGTTCCCGCATGGTGGAGGGCCTCTCGCTCCCCGTGCTTCGCTTCGCCATCCACGCGTCCGCCGAGATCCGGCCCCGGCGCTTCACCTCGGGCGCCGACGGCATCCGGATGGCGGTCGACACGCCGGCGGGGCCGCTCGAGATTGCCTCGCCGCTGGTCGGCGAGCACAATGTGATGAACCTCCTGGGCGCCGTCGGCGTGGGCGTGGCGCTCGGGATTCCTCTCGCCACCGTGTCGGCGGCGCTCGGCGCAGTCGCCGCCGTCCCGGGGCGCTTCGAACGAGTCGAAGCGGGTCAGCCCTTCCTCGTGGTGGTGGACTACGCGCACACGCCCGACGCGCTCGAGCGCGTGCTCGGCACCGCGCGCAAGCTCGTCCCCGCGGGGGGACGCCTCGCCACCGTGTTCGGGTGCGGCGGCGACCGCGACCGCGGCAAGCGGCCCATCATGGGTGAGATCGCGGCGCGGCTGGCCGACCGCGTGTGGGTGACGTCGGACAACCCCCGTACCGAGCGCCCCGAGGCGATCGTGGACGAGGTGCTCGCCGGCGTGGCGCGCGTCGCCGGCAGCGCGGGGCGGTACGCGGCCGATCCGGACCGGCGGGCGGCGATCCGGGGCGCGCTCGCCTGGGCCCGTGCGGGTGACGTGGTGGTGATCGCGGGAAAAGGGCACGAGACCTACCAGATCATCGGAACCAACGTCCTGCCGTTCGACGACCGGGCGGTGGCCCGGGAGTTTCTGGCGGAGCGGACGCCATAGGGAGGCGCGCGCGGATGTATTCGGTGGAGGACGTGGTCCGGGGTACGCAGGGCGCCCTCGTCGGGGGCGACCTCGCCATTCCCGTGAGCGGGGTGTCCATCGACACCCGCACCCTCGGGGTGGGCGAAGCCTTCTTCGCCATCCAGGGCCAGACCGACGGGCATCGCCACCTCGGGGACGCGGTGGCGCGGGGCGCCGCCTGTCTGGTGGTCCACGCGTTGCCCGACGACGTACCCGCGACGCTGCCCGTCGTGCTGGTGGACGAGACGACACGGGCCCTGGGCCGCTTCGCCGCGTATCACCGGGCGCGCTTCACGGTGCCGGTGGCTGCGGTGACCGGCTCCAACGGCAAGACCACGACCAAGGAGCTGATGGCGGGCGCGCTGTCCGCGCTCGGGCCGGTGCTCAAGCCCGCCGGCAGCTTCAACAACCAGTGGGGCCTGCCCCTCACCCTGCTTCAGATCACGTCCGCGCACCGTGCCGTCGCGATCGAGATCGGGACGAATCATCCGGGCGAGATCGCGGCCCTGTCCGCGCTGGCCCGGCCGACGGTGGCCGCGGTGACGGTGGTGGCCACCGCGCACACCGAGTTCCTGGGTTCGCTCGACGACGTCGCGGCCGAGAAGGGCGCCCTTGTCGCCGCGGTGCCCGCCGAGGGTGCGGTGGTGCTCAACATCGACGATGCGCGCGTGGCCGCCATGGCCGCGCGGAGCCGCGCCCGCGTGCTCACCGTGAGCGCCCGCGGCCCCGCCGATCTCCGGGCGGCGGACGTCGCGGAGGCGCCGGACGGTACGCTCGTCGTCGCCCTCGAGGCCCAGGGCGGTCGGCACGTCGCGCGGCTGGCCTTCGCGGGGCGCCACAACGTCGTCAATGCTCTCTGCGCGGCCGGCGTGGGGCTCGCCCTGGGGCTGCCGCTGGCCGACATCGCCGCCGGCCTCGAGACGGCGCGGCCGGCCAAGGGGCGCGTGGTGTGGCGGGACGCGGGCGGGGTCCGCATCCTCGACGACACCTACAATGCCAACCCCGCCTCCGTGTTGGCGGCGCTGGACACCCTGCGCGCGGCGCAGGGCGTGCGGCGCCTCGTCGTGGTGCTGGGCGACATGCTCGAGCTGGGGGATCTCTCGGCCGCCGCGCATCGTCAGGTCGGCGAGGCGGTGGCGGCGGCGGGGGTGGCGGAGCTCGTCGGGGTGGGCCGGCACGCGCACGGGGTGGTGGAGGCGGCGCGGGCGCGCGGCCTCGCCGAGGCCCATCACACGACGACGTTCGAGGACACGGTGGCGCTCCTCCTCAAGCGGCTCGCGCCGGGCGACGCCCTGCTCGTCAAGGGCTCGCGAGGCATGCGGATGGAGCGGGTGGTCGACGCGCTCCTCGCGCGTCTCGGGGGAGAGGATGGCTGATGTTCTATCTCCTCCTCGTGCCGCTCGCCAAGGAGCACATCGCCTTCAACGTGTTCCGCTACATCACGTTCCGGGCGGCGATGGCGACGGTGTCGGCGATCGTGATCTCCTTTGTGCTGGGCCCCTGGCTCATCCAGCGCCTGCGCGAGATGCAGCACGGCGGCGAGACGATCCGGGAGGACACCCCCGCCCGGCACCGCGCGAAGGCGGGGACGCCCACGATGGGCGGACTCGTCATCCTCGCCGCCATCCTGATCTCGACGCTCCTGTGGGCGAACCTGACAAATCGATATGTGTGGACGGTGATCCTGGCCACCGCCGGCCTAGGCCTCATCGGCTTCCTCGACGACTGGAAGAAGCTCAAGACCCGCAAGGGCATCTCGGCGAAGCAGAAGTTCGGAGCGCAGATCCTCTGGGTGGGCCTGGTCACCGGCTCGCTCTACGTGTGGCCACCGGACGGCTTCACCACCGGCCTGGCCATCCCTTTCTTCAAGGGCTGGCTCCTCACGCTGGGGCTCCTGTGGATCCCCTTCGCGCTGCTCGTGGTGGTGGGGGCGTCGAACGCGGTGAACCTCACGGACGGCCTCGACGGCCTCGCCATCGGCCCCATCGTGATGGCGGGCGGCGCCTTCGCCCTCATCGCCTATCTCACCGGCAACTTCCGCGCCGCCGAGTACTTGCGCATCCTGAACGTCAAGGGCACCGGCGAGCTCACGGTGTTCTGCGGGGCGCTGGTGGGCGCGGCGCTGGGCTTTCTCTGGTTCAACAGCTATCCGGCCCAGGTGTTCATGGGCGACGTCGGCTCGCTGGCCCTCGGGGGGGCCATCGGCACGCTCGCGGTGCTCACCAAGTCCGAGCTCTTGTTGCCCCTCATCGGCGGCATCTACGTGGTGGAGGCGGGCTCGGTGATCATCCAGGTCGTCTCCTTCAAGCTCACCGGCCGCCGCGTGTTCAAGATGGCGCCGCTGCACCACCACTACGAGCTGCAGGGATGGGCGGAGCCGAAGATCATCGTGCGCTTCTGGATCCTGTCTTTCATGCTGGCGCTGCTGGCGCTGACGACGCTGAAGCTGCGGTGACGGGCGGACATGCTGGGAACTGAGGCGGAGATCATGGAGCGAGGGACGGCCTACCGGCGCTGGGTGGAGGGCAAGACCGTCGCCGTGGTGGGGCTGGCGAAGAGCGGCCTCGCCGCCGCGCGCCTCGTCGCGCGCCTGGGCGGCCGCGTGCTCGCCTCCGACGCCGCGCCCCTCGAGGCGTGGTCGGCGGAGGCGCGCCGGCTCGAGGGGGAGCGCATCGCCGTGTGGAGCGGGCATCCCGAGGCGGCCTTCGCGGGGGCGGAGCTGGTCGTGCTGAGCCCGGGGGTACCGTTCGAGCTCCCGGCGCTGGCGCCCCTGCGCGCGCGCGGCGTGCCCGTGATCAGCGAGCTCGAGCTGGCCTGGCGGGCGATGGACGCCGACGTCATCGCCATCACCGGCACCAACGGCAAGACCACCACCACCGCGCTCACCGGGGAGGTGCTGCGGGGGCAGGTCCGGCCCGTCCTCGTGGGCGGCAACATCGGCACCCCGCTCTCTGCGCATGCCCTCGACTTCCCCGTCGACGGCCTCGTGGTGGCGGAGACCTCGTCCTTCCAGCTCGAGGGCACTCATCACTTCCGCCCACGGGTGGCCGCGGTGCTCAACCTCGCCCCCGACCACCTCGACCGGCACGGCAGCTACGGCGCCTACGTGGAGGCCAAGGCGCGCATCTTCGCCAACCAAACGGAATCGGACTGCGCGGTGCTGAACGCGGACGATCCGGACACCGCCGCGCTGGCGCCGCGGACGCGCGCCCGCGTGCTCTGGTTCAGCCGAAGCCGCGCGCTCGGCCACGGCATCTTCGTCCACGACGGCTGGGTCGTGGCCAAGCTGAACGGCCATGCGGAGCCGGTGTGCCCGGTGGGGGAGATCCAGCTGCGGGGCGCTCACAACGTGGAGAACGTCCTCGCGGCGACCGCGTGCGCGCTCTGGACGGGCATGGAGCCGGCGACTATTCGCAAAGGCATCGCTGGTTTCCGCGGCGTCGCGCACCGCATCGAGCGCGTCCTCGACGCGTGGGGCGTCACCTTCTACAACGACTCCAAGGGCACCAACGTCGCCTCGACGATCAAGGCGCTCGAGAGCTTCGCCGAGCCGGTGGTCCTCATCGCGGGCGGCAAGGGCAAGGGGCAGGACTTCGCCCCGCTCGGCGCGGCCGCGCGCGGGCGCGTGCGCGCGGCGGTGCTCATCGGCATGGACCGCGATCAGCTCCGCGCCGCCTTCCGGGCGGTCGGCGTCCCCACCGAGGACGCCGAGACCATGGAGGAGGCGGTGCGGCAGGCGTCGCACCGCGCCCGCATCGGCGACGTCGTGCTGCTGTCCCCCGCCTGCGCCTCCTTCGACATGTTCCAGAACTACGAGCACCGCGGCGAGGTCTTCAAGGACGTCGTGCGGCGCATGCTCCCCGCGGGGCCCCGCTGATGCCGCGCAAGGTCGCGCCCGACGTGTGGCTGTTCGGGGTGGTGATGGCCCTCGTGTTCCTGGGCGTGGTGATGGTCTACTCGGCGAGCGCGATCATCGCCGCCGACCGCTTCGGGGATCCGTTCTTCTTCCTCAAGAAGCAGCTGTTCTGGGCGCTGCTCGGCGGCGGGCTCCTCTGGGGCGCCCTCCGGCTCGACTACCGCCGGCTCGAGCGCCTGGTGATCCCGCTCCTCGTCGTCTCCTTGGTGCTGCTCGTGCTCGTCCTCGTGCCGCCCTTCGGTCAGTCCATCAATGGCACGCGCCGCTGGATCCGGCTGGGCTCGCTGTCCTTCCAGCCGGTGGAGCTGGCGAAGTTCTCCCTGGTGCTCTACCTGGCCTCGTTCCTCACGCGGCGCCGGGACGCGATGCGGAGCTTCTGGCAAGGGCTCTTTCCCATCCTGCTCGTGGCGGGGACGATGGCGCTGCTCACGCTCGTGCAGCCCGACCTCGGCAACAGCCTGGCCCTGGTGGTGCTCACCCTCGTGCTCGCCTATCTCGCGGGTGCGCGCGTGAAGCACATGGCGCTCATCGCGGCCGCCGCGCTGCCGCTCGTCGCCCTCGCCGTCGCGCTGAAGCCCTATCGCTGGCGCCGCATGCTCGCCTTCGTCAACCCCTGGGACGACCCCCAGGGCTCGGGCTTCCAGATCATCCAGTCCTTCCTCGCGCTGGGCTCGGGAGGGCTCTTCGGCCGCGGGCTCGGGGAGTCGAAGCAGAAGCTCTTTTACCTGCCCGAGCCATACACCGACTTCATCTTCGCCATCCTCGGCGAGGAGCTCGGGCTGGTCGGGGCCATCCTCGTGGTCGGCCTCTTCGCGGTGCTGATCTGGCGGGGCCTGCGCGTGGGGCTCCGCGCGCCGGACGCCTTCGGCAGCTTCCTCGCCCTGGGCCTCACCGTGATGCTCGCCACCCAGACCCTCGTGAACCTGGGCGTGGTGGTCGGGGCGCTGCCCACCAAGGGCCTGCCGCTGCCCTTCGTGTCCTTCGGCGGCTCCGCCCTGTTGATGACCATGTTCTCGGCGGGGGTGCTCCTGAACATCTCGCAGCACGCGACGGGAAGCGCCGGCTGGGACGAGGCCGCCGCCCATGTTTAAGCGCTATCAGCACCTGCACTTCGTGGGGATCGGCGGAGTCGGCATGAGCGGCATCGCCGAGGTGCTCCTCAACCTGGGGTACCGCGTGACGGGATCCGACGCGCGCCGGGGCGAGGCGGTGGAGCGCCTGGAGCGGCTGGGGGCCAAGGTCTTCATCGGCCACGAGGCGTCCAACGCCGACGGCGCCCACGTCGTGGTCTACTCCTCCGCCGTCGCGCGCGACAACGTCGAGGTCCAGGCCGCCCGCCTTCGCGGGACTCCGGTGATCCCACGTGCAGAAATGCTCGCCGAGCTGATGCGGCTCAAGTACGGCATCGCCGTCGCGGGCACCCACGGCAAGACCACCACCACCTCGCTGGTGGCGGCGGTGCTGGCGGCGGGCGGCTTCGATCCCACCGTGGTGGTGGGTGGCCGCGTGCACGGCATGGGGACGAACGCCCGGCTGGGGCAGGGCGAGTTCCTCGTCGCGGAGGCGGACGAGTCGGACGGCTCCTTCCTCAAGCTCTCCCCCACCATCGCCGTCGTCACCACCATCGACGCCGAGCACCTGGACCACTACGGCGATCTGAACGGCATCCGCGCCGCCTTCCTCGCCTTCGTCAACAAGGTGCCGTTCTACGGCGCCGCCGTCCTCTGCCTGGACCAGCCCAACATCCAGCAGATGATCCCGGCCGTCGAGAAGCGCGTGATCACCTACGGCGTCGAGGCGAGCGCCGACCTCACCGCGCGGCGGCTCGAGTTCGCGGGCACCACCGCGCGCTTCGAGGTGGTGCGGCGTGGGCAGGCCCTCGGGGCGGCCGCGCTCCAGGTGCCGGGGCGGCACAACGTGCTCAACGCCCTCGCCGCCGTCGCGGTGGGCCTCGACCTCGACATGCCCTTCGACGTGATCCAGCGCGCGCTCGCCGGCTTCAGCGGCGTGCAGCGCCGTTTCCAGGTCCGCGGGGAAGCCCGCGGCGTCCTCGTGGTGGACGACTACGGGCACCATCCCGCCGAGATCCGCGCCACCCTCGCCGCCGCCAAGGCAGGGTACGACCGGCGCGTCATCACGGTGTTCCAGCCGCATCGCTACAGCCGCACGCAGCATCTCCGGCAGGACTTCCTGACCGCGTTCAACCAGTCCGACGTGCTCGTCGTGATGGACATCTACGGGGCGGGGGAGACCCCGATCCCGGGGGTGCACGCGCGCGACCTCGCCGAGGGCATCGCCGCCCACGGCCATCGCGACGTGCGCTACCTGGGCGCCGACCGCCCGGCCATCGTCGACTTTCTGTGCGAAACCACGCGCTCCGGGGATCTCGTCATCACCCTCGGAGCCGGTGATGTGGGCGCGCTCGGCGCCGAGGTGCTCGCCCGTCTGCGGGCATCCGACGCCGAGCGCGAGAGGAGATAACGCATGCTCGGAGAGATCCGTGGCGAGGTGCGTTTCAAAGAACCCCTGAGCTTCCACACGTCCCTGCGCATCGGCGGCCCCGCCGATTTCTTCATCGTGCCGCAGGACGTGGAAGACATCCGCCTGGCCCTGGCCTTCGCGGACAAGGAGCAGCTGGCCGTCGAGGTGGTCGGCGGCGGCAACAATCTCCTCGTCCGCGATCGGGGCATCCGCGGCGTGGTGCTCAGGCTCGAAGGCTGTCTCGGGCGCGCCGAGTTCCACGGCGAGGAAGCGGTGGCGGGAGCGGGGGTGAGCCTGTCCGCCCTCATCCGCGAGGCGGCCGCGCTGAACCTGGGCGGGATCGAGTGCCTGGTGGGCATCCCCGCCACCATCGGCGGCGCCATTGCCATGAACGTGGGCACGCCCGACGGCTGGATCGGCGACTTCGTGTCCGCCGTCTACTTCCTGCATGCTGATGGGATCCTCGGCGAGTTCAAGCCGGGTCCGGGTGCCTTCGGCTACCGCACCTTCGCGGCCCCGCCCGGCGCCATCCTGATCGGCGCCCGGCTGCGCCTGCACCGCCGCCCCTTCGCCGAGATCCAGAAGGACATCAAGGTGCGGCTCAAGCAGAAGAAAGCGAGCCAGCCCCTGGCGCTGGCCTCCGCGGGCTGCGTGTGGAAGAACCCCGCGGGCGAGACGGCCACCCGCATGATCGAAAAGGTCGGCCTGCGCGGCAAGCGGCTCAACGGTGCGGAGATCTCGGCCAAGCACGCCAACTTCATCGTGAACCGCGGCGGGGCCATGGGCGCCGACGTCCTCGCCCTCATGGATCTCACCCGCGAGCGAGTCCAGAACCACTTCGGCGTCACTCTTGAGCCGGAGATCCGCGTCCTGGGCGAAAGCTAACCGGAGAGCGCTCCCATGGGTCGACAGTCCGTACTGACGCCGCGCCGGGTCGATCGGCCCCTCGAGGACTGGGGGGATCGACCCGCGATGGTGGCGCGCCAGCGCATCCACCGTCGCCGGCGTCTCCTGCGTTACGTCCGCCGGCTCAGCCAGACCGGGCTCGCGCTCCTCGCGGTGGCCGTCCTCGCGGGCGCGGGTGCCGTGGGCGTGCGCTGGCTCCTCACCTCGCCGCGTTTCGCGGTGCTGGAGGTGGAGGTGCGCGGCACGAGCCGGCTTGCCTCCGCCGAGATCGTCGCCGCCGCGGGCATCCGGCGCGGGGCCAACCTCTGGAAGATCGACACGCGCGCCGCCGTCGCCGGCGTGGAAGGCCTCGCCGCGGTGCGCCGGGCCGAGGTGATCCGCGCCTTCCCCAACCGCGTCACCATCGTGGTGGAAGAGCGCCGGCCCTTCACGCTGGTGCACGCCGGGCGCCTGCACTGGATCGACGAGGAGGGGGTGCGGGTCGCGTCCGAGGCGCGCGCGGTCACCATGGCCCTGCCCGTCATCAGCGGGCTCACCGACGACGAGATCGCCACCGCCTCACGCGCGCCCTCCGAGCGCGTGCTCACCGGCGTGCGCTTGATCCGCACCCTCCTGCGCGCGGGCAGCCCGCTCCTCGCCCAGATCTCCGAGGTGGACGTCGGCCGCAGCGACGGCCCGGTCCTCTACACGGTGGAAGGCATCGAGGTGCGCCTGGGAGCCGAGGAGTGGGACGCGCGCATTCCCCGGCTGGCCGGCGTGCTCGCCCAGGTCGCCGCCTCCGGCCAGGCGGTGAGCGCCATCGATCTGCGCTTCCGGGATCAGGTCGTCCTCAAACCCGCGGTTCGCTGAGGAAGCGCATGGGGAAAGCGAAGGGACGCGCGGTCATCGCGGGCCTCGACGTCGGCACCACCAAGATCTGCTGCGTGATCGCGGAGCCGACGGCATCGGGCGGCCTGGACATCGTGGGAGTGGGGGTGAGCCCGTCCCGCGGGCTGCGCAAGGGCGTGGTGGTGAACATCGACTCGACGGTGGAGGCGGTGCGGCAGGCGGTGGCCGAATCGGAGCAGATGGCGGGCGTCGAGATCGGGTCGGTGGTGGTGGGCATCGCGGGCGGCCACATCCGGGGGATCAATAGCCGCGGCGTGGTCGCGGTGTCGGGCAAGCACCGCGAGGTGAGCCAGGCCGACGTGGAGCGGGCGCTCGAAGCGGCCAAGGCGGTGAACCTCCCCCCCGATCGCGAGATCATCCACGTCCTGCCCCAGACCTTCGTCGTGGACGATCAGGACGGCGTCAAGGAGCCGGTGGGGATGTCGGGGGTGCGGCTGGAGGTGGAGGTGCACCTGGTCACCGGTGCCGCCACCTCGGTGCAGAACGTGATCCGCAGCGTGAATCGCGCGGGCTTGGCCGTGCAGGACATCGTGCTGGAGCCCCTGGCCTCGGCGGAGGCGGTGGTCTCGCCGGAGGAAAAAGAGCTCGGCATCATCCTGATCGACCTGGGCGGCGGCACCACCGACGCCGCCCTCTTCCGCGACGGCGCCATCTGGTACACGGGCATCCTCCCCCTCGGCGGGGACCACATATCCAACGACATCGCCGTCGGCCTGCGCACCCCCACGTCGGACGCGGAGGAGTTGAAGAAGCGCTATGGGTGTGCGCTGACCGCGCTAGTCCGCGAGGACGAGACGGTGGACGTGCCGAGCGTGGGCGGTCGCAAGCCGCGGCAGCTCTCCCGCCAGATCCTCTCCGAGATCATCCAGCCGCGGGTGGAGGAGATCTTCACCCTCGTCGCGCGGGACCTCGCGCGGGCGGGATTGCAGGACGTGGCGGCGGCGGGGGTCGTGGTGACGGGCGGGACCTCGATCATGCAGGGGGTGCCCGAGCTGGCGGAGCAGATTTTCGACCTCCCGGTCCGCCGGGGCAGCCCCGGCGGCATCGGAGGACTGGCCGATGTGGTGCAAAGTCCCATATACTCGACCGCGGTGGGCCTGGCGCGTTATGGCGCCCGGGGGCAACGGTCCGGTGCGCCCATCGACGCGAGCGACGGCACACTCGGCCACCGCCTCCGCGAATGGTTTGCAAAACTTTTCTAACCCGCGGAATGGAGGCGTGATGGAGCAAGGACGTGGCCGTCGGCCGGTGTTCGCGATGGACGAAGAGCGTGAAGTGGCGAAGATCAAGGTGATCGGGCTCGGCGGCGGCGGCTCCAACGCCGTCAACCGCATGATGGCCGCCAAATTCACCGGCGTGGAGTTCATCACCGCCAACACCGATCTCCAGGCGCTCCGGGCGTCGCCGGCGCCCATGAAGCTCCAGCTCGGGGCACGGCTCACGAGCGGGCTCGGCGCGGGCTCCAACCCCGAGGTCGGTCGCAGCGCCGCGCAGGAAGATCGCGAGCAGATCAAGCAGGTGCTGGAAGGCGCCGACATGGTCTTCGTCACGGCCGGGCTCGGCGGCGGCACCGGCACCGGCGCCGCGCCGGTGGTGGCGGCGGTGGCGAAGGACCTCGGCATCCTCACGGTGGCGGTGGTGACCAAGCCGTTCCACTTCGAGGGCCGGCGGCGCCAGCAACAGGCGGAAGCGGGCATGGCCGAGCTGCGCAGCGTGGTCGACACGCTGATCACGATCCCCAACCAGCGTTTGCTCGCGGTAGTGGATCGCGGCACGCCGCTCGTGGAGGCGTTCAAGGTCGCCGACACCGTGCTGCTGCAGGCGGTGCAGGGCATCTCGGACCTCATCCTCGTCCCCGGCCTGATCAACCTCGACTTCGCCGACGTGCGCACCATCATGTCGGGCATGGGCATGGCGCTGATGGGCGCGGGCGTGGGCAAGGGGCAGAATCGCGCGCTCGACGCCGCCCAGAAGGCGGTGGCGAGCCCGCTGCTGGACGAGACCTCCATCGAGGGCGCCCGCGGCATCCTCATCAACTTCACGGGCGGCCCGGACATGGCCATCCACGAGGTGGAGGAGGCGGCGAAGATCGTCCAGGAGGCCGCACACGAGGAAGCCAACATCATCTTCGGCGCGGTGGTGGACGAGACGCTCCAGGACGAGATCCGCATCACCGTCATCGCGACCGGCTTCACCGAGCGCAAGCTCGAGATGAGCCCTTCCAGCACCAAGGTGCTGGAGCTGCCGCCGCGACCCTCGCGCCCGGCCGCGCCCGGCACGTCGTGGCGCCGCCGCCTGTCCGACGCGCGCGCCGAGGGCGGCGAGCAGGCCGTCGAGGAGGATCTCGACGTGCCCGCGTTCCTGCGGCGTCAGGCCGACTGAGTTCGTCCGCGACGGGGCCGGAACGACCATGAGCGTCCCGGCCCCGTTCCTCACGTCGTCGCTCCTCGAGCGCGCGGGGCTCCCGCATCTCTTCACCACGCGACACTTCCCGGGCGTGGGCGCCCCGGGCTCGGGCGCGGTCTTCACCGCCGAGGGGGGCGCGCTGCTCGCGCCGCGGGGCCTCGACGCCCCGCCGGCCTTCGCCAAGCAGGTGCACGGGGCCGACGTGCTCGTGGCCGAGCGCGCGGGGCATGCGGGCGAGGCCGACGCTCTCCTCACCGAGCGGCCGGGGCTGCCGCTCGCCATCCTCACCGCCGACTGCCTGCCCATCGTGATCTACGATCCCGCCGGCCGGCGGCTGGCCGCCGTGCATGCCGGCTGGCGGGGCACCGTGCGGTCGGTGGCACGCGCGGCGGTAGACCGGTTGGTGGAGGCGGGATCGAATGCCGACGGGCTGCTCGTCGGCATCGGCCCGTCCATCGGCCCCTGCTGCTACGAGGTGGACGCTCCCGTCATCGACCGGCTGCGCGTCGCCTTTCCCGGCGGCTGGGAACGCTGGGTCACGCCGGCCCGCCCCGGCAAGTGGATGCTCGATCTCTGGGCCGCGAATCACGACCAGCTGACGGCCGCCGACGTGGACCCGAGCATGATCGATAACCCGCGTCTCTGCACCGCCTGCAATATCGACCGCTTTCACTCCTACCGCCGCGAGGGCTCCACCCGGGGTGGGCGCCTGGGCCGCTTGGTCGCGTTGGCCGCGATCCCGACCTAGGTCAATCCTCCCCGTGCTAGAATCGCCCAGCGGAACGGGGGTTTAGGCGTGTCAGACGGGATCGGTAGAGCGGATATCAAGGCGAGTCTCGAGAAGGTGCAGAGCCAGGTCGAGCGCGCGTGCCGGAAGGCCGGGCGGGATCCGGCCGGCGTGCTGCTCATCGCCGTCTCGAAGACCGTGGAGGTGGAGCGTATCCGCGCCGCGATGGCGGCCGGGGTGGCCGCCCTGGGAGAGAACCGGGTGCAGGAGGCACGCGACAAGGTGGCGGCGCTCGGGCATCCCGTGCCCTGGCACCTCATCGGGTCGCTCCAGACGAACAAGGCGAAGGACGCGGTGCAGCTTTTCGACTGGATTCACTCGGTGGACCGGCTGGAGCTGGCGCGGGAGCTGGACAAGCGGGCGCACGCGGCCGGCAAGGTCGTGCGCGGGCTCCTGCAGGTGAACCTCGGCGACGAGCCGCAGAAGGGCGGCGCCGCGCCGGGGGAGGTGACGCAGCTCCTGGACGACCTGCGCGGGCTGGGGAGCCTCAAGATCCGGGGCCTCATGGCGATTCCGCCGATGGTGCCGGACGGCGAGGCGGCGCGGCCCTACTTCCGCCGCCTGCGCGAGCTTCGCGAGGCCACCGGGCTCGAGCATCTGTCGATGGGGATGAGCGCGGACTACGAGGTCGCCATCGAGGAAGGCGCCACGATGGTGCGGGTGGGCACTGCGATATTTGGTCCTCGCCAGGGGGCTGCCAGCCCCCCGCAGGGGCCAGACGATCCAAGGGAGAGGCGGGCGTGAGCATCAAGGGCAAGCGGGTGGGCTTTCTGGGGTCGGGGAACATGGGCGAGGCCCTGATCCGCGGCATGCTGCAGTCGGGGCTGGTGCCGGCGGGAGCCATCGCGGCCAGCGATGCCCAGCGCGACCGTCTCGCCCACATCGCGGGCCAGTACGGCATCCGCGGCGTCGCGAGCAACGTGGATCTGGTGCGCGAGTCTGACGTCATCGTGCTCGCGGTGAAGCCGCAGATCATGGGTGCCGTGATCGGCGAGGTGGCGCCCGAGGTGGATGCCCAGAAGCTCCTCATCTCCATCGCCGCCGGCGTAGCCACCGGCACCATCCGCGCCCAGCTGGGCCGCCCGGTGCGCCTGATCCGCGTCATGCCGAACACCCCCGCCCTCGTCCTCGAGGGCGTCACCGCCATCGCCCGGGCCGAGGGGCTGGCGGCCGGCGACCTGGAGGCGGCGCAGGAGCTGTTCGGCGCCGTGGGCAAGGCGGTGCTCCTCGACGAGGACTCGCTCGATGCGGTGACGGGGCTGTCGGGATCGGGCCCCGCCTATATCGCCATCGTGATCGAGTCGCTCGCGGACGGCGGCGTGAAGATGGGGCTCGACCGCGCCACCGCGATGACGCTTGCCGCCCAGACCGTGCTGGGCTCGGCCAAGCTGATCCTCGAGACGGGTGCCCACCCGGGGCAGCTCAAGGACATGGTGTCTTCTCCCGGTGGCACCACCATCGCCGGGATCGCCGCCCTCGAGGAGGGCGGGGTGCGGCGCACCTTCATCAATGCGGTCGAGCGGGCCACCCTGCGCTCCCGCGAGCTCGGGAGACCACGCTGACGTGCTTCCCTACAACCTCGTGATGTTCATCGGCTGGATCCTGGACCTGTACTCCTGGGTGATCATCGCGGCCGCCCTCATCACCTGGGTGAGCCCGGACCCGCGCAACCCGATCGTTCAGTTCCTCCACCGGGTCACCGAGCCCGTGCTCCGCCCCGTGCGCAATCTCTTGCCGCCGTGGAAGACCGGCGGCCTCGACCTCTCGCCGCTCATCGTCATCATCGCGATACAGTTCATCGAGCGAGTGATCCTGCCGTCGCTGCATTGAGGAGGGACCGTGCGTATCACACCGATGGACATTCGGCAGCAACAGTTCACCGTGCGGATGTTCCGCGGCTTCGATGTCCAGGAAGTGGATACGTTCCTGGAGGATGTCGCCCAGGACTACGAGGCCCTGATCAAGGAGAACGCGATCCTCAAGGAGCAGCTCCAGGTGCTCGAAGACCGCACGCGCGGCCTCGAGGACCGCGAGAAGATCCTCCAGCAGACCCTGGTGACCACGCAGCAGATGACGGAAGAGATGAAGGAATCGGCGCGGCGCGAGGCTGCCCTGATTCTTCGCGAGGCCGAGCTCGAAGGCGACAAGCTGCTCGAGTCCAACCGCGCGGAGGAATCGGCGCTACGTAACGAGATCCTGATGCTCAAGCGCCAGCGCCGCCAGGTGGCGGAGGGGCTGCGCGCCACGCTGGAGATGTATCAGCGCATGATCGACCAGGACCTCAAGGACGACCCCGGCGCCGGCTCGAGCGGCTAGGGCGCCGATGGGCGACCTCCTCGCGGTGCGCGTGCAGCCCGGCGCCGCCGCCGACGCGATCGTGGGTTGGCGGGACGGCGCACTCCGCGTGCGCGTGAGCGCGCCCGCGCGCGACGGGCGCGCCAATGCCGCGGTGGGTCGTGTCCTCGCCGCCGCGCTGGGCGTGCCGCCCTCCACCGTGGAGCTGGTGCGGGGCGCGGGCGCGCGGGACAAGCTCTTTCGGCTGCGGACCCTCGACGCGGCGGCGGCCCGCGCCCGCCTGGGGGCGCCCGCGGAGGAGCGGGAGCGATGATCACTCCGCTGCGCTGGGCCGGCGACCGCTTGATCCTCGTCGATCAGACGCGCCTGCCTGCCGAGGAGGTGGAGCGCGTCTGCGCCACCTGGCAGGAGGTGGCGGACGCCATCCGCTCCCTCGTCGTCCGGGGCGCCCCCGCCATCGGCGTCGCCGCCGCCTTCGGGGTGGTGCTGGCGGCGCGGGCGAGCGGTGCGCGGGACTTCGAGGCCTGGCAGGCAGACCTCGAAGAGGCCATGAAGGGTCTCGCCGCGACGCGGCCCACCGCGGTCAACCTGTTCTGGGCGCTCGACCGCATGCAGCGCCGCGTGGTCGCGGGCCGCGGCCGGCCCGTGGACGAGACGCGCGCGGCTCTGCTGGCGGAGGCGCAGACCATTCTCGACGAGGATCTCGCCGCAAACCGGGCCATGGGCGCGCACGGGGCGGCGCTGGTCCCGGCGGGGGCGCGCATTCTCACCCACTGCAACGCGGGCGCCCTCGCCACCGCCGGCTACGGCACCGCCGTGGGCATCATCCGCGCCGCGCACGAGCAGGGCAAGCTCGCGCTGGTCTGGGTGGACGAGACGCGGCCCGTGATGCAGGGCTCGCGGCTCACCGCCTGGGAGATGGTGAAGGAGGGCATCCCCCACCGTCTCATCTCGGACGTGGTGGCGGCCTCGGTGATGAAGCGCGGCGAGGTGGACTTGGTCGTCACCGGCGCCGATCGCATCGCCGCCAACGGCGACACCGCGAACAAGATCGGCACCTACGGTCTCGCCGTGCTCGCGCGGCACCACGGCATTCCCTTCTACGTGGCGGCGCCATCCTCCACCATCGATCCCGCCATCCCCAGCGGCGCGTCAATCGTGATCGAGGAGCGCGACGCCGCCGAGGTGCGCCAGGTCGCGGGCCGCCAGACTGCCCCTCTGGCGTCGCCGGTGTACAACCCCGCCTTCGACGTGACCCCGGCCGAGCTGATCAGCGCCATCGTCACGGAGCGCGGGATATTCCGTCCGCCCTACCGCTTCACCTAGGCGCGCCCCCATGAATCGCGCCATCGAATCGGCGCGCGGCTACCACGATCGGACGGCGCACTCGCCGGAGTCCGTGCGGGCGGGTGACCATCGGCTCGTCTGGGACATACAGCCGTCGCCCTTCAAGATCTACGCGGACCTGCCGCCGATCCCGCTGCCGCGCGACCTGGCCGCGCTCGAGATGGACGCCTGCGCGGCCCTCTCGCGGGACGCGGGGACGGCGCCGCTCGACCTCGCCCGGCTGGCCGCGCTCCTCTTCTTCTCGGCCGGCATCACGCGGACCAAGGAGTATCCCGGAGGCGGCCGGCAATTCTTCCGCGCGGCGCCCTCCACCGGCGCGCTCTACCAGACCGAGATCTACCTGGTGGCCGGGGCCTTCCCCGACCTGGCGGCCGGGGTCTATCACTTCTCGCCCGGTGACTTCGCCCTGCGCCGGCTCCGCGACGGCGACTTCCGCGGCGCGCTCGCGGTGGCGGCAGCAGACGACCGGATCGCCGCCGGCCCCGCGACGGTGGTCGCCACCGCGATCTACTGGCGTAATACCTGGAAGTATCAGGCGCGCGGCTACCGCCATCTCTTCTGGGATTCGGGGAGCCTGCTCGCCAACCTGCTCGCGGCGGCGACCGCGCTGGACGTCGCCGCGCGGCTCGTCACGGGTTTCGTCGAGCGCGAGGTGAACGGCCTGCTCGGCGTGGACGCGGAGAAGGAGGGCGCCCTCGTCCTGGCCCCCCTCGGCCCCGAGGGCAAGCCGGCAGCCGTCGCCCCCGTGATCGCCCAGCTCGACCACCGCGTCGTGCCCCTGTCCTCACGCGATGTCGACTACCCCGTGCTCCGCGATGCCTACGCCAACTCCTCCCTCGACTCCGAAGCCGAAGTCCTCGACTGGCGGGAAGAAGGAGCCAACGCAGTGTCCGCCGATCGGGGGAGAGCGGGGGCCATTTCTGGGCCCCCGCTGATGGCAGAGAGACAGTCCCTCAACCGAGCGGGCGAAGAAGGCACGGCGGGGGCCATTTCGACGGTTGCCCTTCCGCCGCCAAGTCTGACCTGCGGAAGAAGCCTGGGCGAGACGATTGCCCGCCGGGGCTCGACCCGCCAGTTCTCCGGCGAGGCTATCTCTGTTGGCGAGCTGAGCAACGCGCTCTACCACGCCACGCGCGGCTGGGCGGCCGACGTGCCCGCGGGCCTCGTGGAGCTCTTCGTCAACGTGCACGCAGTGGACGGGGTAGCGCCGGGCGCGTATCGTTATCAGCGCGACGCTCACGCGCTTCGCCTGCTCCGCGCGGGCGCTGTCCGGGAGGCCTCGGCCTTTCTCGCGCTCGAGCAGGCGCTGGGAGGCGCCTCCAGCGCCACCGTGTTCTTCCTGGCCGATCTCGCCGCGGTGCTGGAGCGCTGGGGCAATCGCGGTTACCGGGTGGCCAATCTCGAGGCCGGCCTCATCGGAGGACGCCTCTATCTCGCCGCCTATGCACAGGGCTTCGGGGCGAGCGGGCTGACGTTCTACGATCGCGCGGTCGTGGACTTCTTCTCGCCGGCGGCGGCCGGGCTGGACGCCATCTTCGTGACCGCGCTCGGTCGCTCCGTGAAGACGCGGCCCGGCACCCTGGTGCCGCCGCCCACCGCGCCGCGCCGCTGAATTCTCGCGGCCGATCGTGCTACGGTATTCATCACGACCATGACGCGGACAAGGAGCGCGCGATGAAGAAGTATCAGCTGATGGCCCCCGGGCCCACCCCGGTGCCGCCCAATGTGCTGCTCGCGATGGCCCAGCCCATGATTCACCACCGCACGCCCGAGTACGACGCGCTCTTCGCGGAGGTGCGCGCGGGCCTCAAGCGGCTCTTCCAGACGACGCAGGAGGTCATCCCCTTCACCTCGTCGGGCACGGGCAGCATGGAAGCGGCGGTGACCAACACGCTGTCCGCCGGCGACACTGCGCTGGTGCTGACCGCGGGCCGCTTCGGCGAGCGCTGGGAGGAGATCGCGAAGGCGTACGGCGTGAACGTGGTGCCCGTCTCCGCGCCCTGGGGGGAGACGGTCTCCGCCGCGGCCATGGCCGAGGCCCTCCGCCGTCATCCCGACGCCAAGGCCGTGCTGATCACGCACAGCGAGTCGTCCACCGGCGTGCTCCACGACGTGCGCGGCATCGCGGCGGTCACCCGCGGTACCGGCGCCATCTGCGTCGTCGACGCCGTCTCGAGCCTGGGCATCGCCGATCTCGCCATGGATGCCTGGGGCGTGGATCTGGTCGTCGCGGGATCGCAGAAAGGCCTCATGCTCCCGCCCGGCCTGTCCTTCTGCGCGCTCTCCGACAAGGCCTGGGGACACGTGAAGGCCTCGCGCCTGCCCAAGTTTTATTTCAACATCACCGAGGAGGCCAAGGCGGTCGCGGGCGGCGAGGCGCACTTCACCCCCGCGGTCTCCATCATGCTGGGGCTCCGCGAGGTGCTCCGCATGCTCGACAAGGAAGGCCTGCCCAACGTGATCAAGCGCCACGATCGCCTCGCGCGCGCCACGCGCGCAGGAGTGGAAGCGCTGGGCCTGGCGCTCTACCCCAAGGCCACGCCGACCCCGTCGCTCACCGCGGTGGTGGCGCCGCCCAAGGTGGACAGCGAGCACGTGCTGGGGACGTACGCGACCGCCCACAACATCACGATCGCGGGCGGGCAGGGGAAGCTGAAGGGCAAGGTCTTCCGGCTGGGGCACATGGGCTACGTCGCCGAGTTCGACGTGGTGACCGCGCTCGCGGCGCTGGAGCAGGTGCTCAGGGAGCTGGGGCACCCGGTGGACTGGGGCGCGTCGCTCTCCGCCGCCCAGAAGGTGTTCGCCGAGCGCGCGTGAGCTCGATCCGCCACGCGGCGACCCGCTGGTCGCCGCGGAATGCTGCCCCCCGCGCCCGATAGCGTCGATCGCTCAGCCGGGTCAGGCACTCCACCCCGGTGTGCGAGCCGTCCTCGTTCCGCCACGTCGAGAGAATCGCGTCCCCGACCACCGCGAAACGCCCCTGCAGCCGGCCGAGGCCGGGCTCGCCCCCGGACCACGTGGTGACCTCGCCGCCCGGCGGAAAGGGAACGATATCGTAGCGGTTCCGGAGCTCGACGAGGGGTGGCCCCTCGAGACGGATGAGGCCATCGCCCACCCACGCGTCCGCTCCGTGGCTCACCCGCGTCTCCCCGGCGGCCGCGAGGCGTCGGCCCGAGGCGTCCAGATACACGCCGCGCGCCAGCCAGCGTGCCTCCACATAGAGAAAGGTGTGCCTAGGCAAGGTGCGCTCCCCTCCGGTAAGATAGCGCGTTGACCATGGGACTCCGGCTCTTCCTCATACGGCATGCGCAGACGGTCTGGAACCGCGACCGCCGGTACCAGGGGTGGCAGGACTCTGCCCTGTCCGAGATCGGACGCGGCCAGGCCGAGGCGGTCGGCCGCGCCCTCGCCAGGGAGCCGCTCAAGGCCGTCTACGCGAGCACGCTCGGTCGGGCACGGGAAACCGCGGAGGCCATCGCCGCGCACCACGGGCTGACTGTTCGGGAGGACGCGGCTTTTTGCGAGATGGGCTTCGGGGAGTGGGAAGGGCTGGCGTTCGACGCCTGCAAGGCCGCGGACCCGGACCGCTACCGTCTCTGGGCGGAGGAGCCCCAGCGCTTCTGTCCGCCCGGCGGCGGCGAGACGCTGGAGGCCGTGCGCGCTCGCGTGCTGGCGGGCCTGGAGCGGCTGCGCGCCGAGCACGACGACCAGACCGTGTGCCTGGTCGCCCACGGCATCTCCGCCCGCATCATCATCCTCGAGGCCCTGGGCCTGCCGCTCGAGCGGATCTGGTCCATTCACCTCGCGTCCACCGGGATCTCCGAGCTCGAGTTCCGCGCGGACTGGACGGCCCTGCACCGGATGAACACTCTGGTGCATCTCGACGCCGTTCCGTCCACCGCCGGTTGATCGATGGAGCGCCGGCCGCCGCAGACTCAGCTTCCCAAGGGCGTGAAGATCTATCTGCCCGACGAGGCCGCCACCAAGCGAGTGGTGGAAGAGCGGCTTCTCGGCGTCTTCCGCCGCTGGGGCTATCGCGAGGTGGTCACGCCCACCTACGAGTACTTCGACGTGCTCTCGAAAGGCACGGACGTGGACCTCCAGGAGGGCATGTTCAAGCTGGTGGACCGTGAGAGCGGACGCCTGCTCGCCCTGCGCGCCGACATCACGCCGCAGATTGCCCGCATCGTGGCGTCGCGTCTGCGCGACGAGCCCAAGCCGCTGCGCCTGGCCTATGTGACCAATGTGTTCCGCGACGCCGAGCCCCAGGTGGGCCGGTATCGCGAGTTCTATCAGGCGGGCGTGGAGCTGGTCGGGTTGCCCAATCCCGAGGGCGACGCCGAGATGATCGCGATGACGGTGGAGGGCCTGCGCGCCCTCGGATTGGCCGACTTCCAGTTGGATGTGGGCCAGACCGATTTCTTCCGCGGCATGCTCGAGGACCTCGGCGCCGATTCCGAGACCGCGCGCGGCCTGCGCTCGGCGCTGGGCCGGAAGGACGTGTCGGCCCTCGAGCGTCGGGTGGGCGCGCTCGGCGCTCCCGCCGCGGTGGCGGAGGCGCTGCTCGCGCTGCCGACCCTGTACGGACGCGGCGACGTGCTGGAGCGGGCCGAGCGCCTGGTGAAGAACGCGCGCTCCGAGGCCGCGCTGGCCAACCTCGCCGAGGTGTACCGGCTGCTGCGCCTCTACGGCCTCGCCGACAGCGTGCTCCTCGACCTCGGCGAGGTGCGGGGTTTCGACTACTACTCGGGTGTGCATTTCGAGGCCTACGTGTCCGGACTCGGCGCCGCACTGGTGGGCGGCGGCCGCTACGACCAGATGCTCGCCCGCTTCGGCTATGATTGCCCGGCCACGGGCTTCGCTTTCGAGGTGGGCCGGGCCATGCTGGCGCTCGAATCGCAGGGCGCCCGCCCCGAGGTCGCGGGGCCCGACTTCTACATCATCGACTTCACCGCGGACAAGACCCAGGCGCTCGCCCTCGCCCGGCGTTATCGTGATCTCGGCGCGGCGGTGGCGCGGGACATCATCAGCCGGGGACTGGACGATTCTCTCGCCTACGCTCGCCAGCAGCGCGCGCGGTGGGTGCTCGTGATCGGCGAGCCGGGACGCCGCGCCGACGAGGTGCGCGTGCTGGATCTCCGGGCGAGCGAGCAAGGCGGGCAGGGGAGCGCGGAACGGGTCGTTCCCGCCAGCGCCCTCCTCGGCGAGCCCGCGAAGCACTTCTCAGGACTGAAGGAGAGTGGCCATGCCTAACATCGTCGTCGTCGGCGCCCAGTGGGGCGATGAAGCCAAGGGGAAGCTGGTGGACGTGCTCGCGTCGCACGTGGACGCGGTCGTGCGCTATCAGGGCGGCAACAACGCCGGCCACACCGTGATCGTGGGCCGCGAGAAATTCGTCTTCCAGTCGCTCCCGTCGGGCATCCTTCGCCCCGGCTGCCGCTGCGTGATCGGCTGCGGCGTCGTGGTGGATCCGGCGTCCATGATCGAGGAGATGGAGGCGCTGGTGCAGCGCGGGGTGTCGCTCGACGGCAACCTCTACATATCGAAGAACGCGCACCTGATCATGCCCTACCACCCCGCGCTCGACCGCGCCTCCGAGTCCAAGGCGGGCAAGCGGCGCATCGGCACCACGGGCAAGGGCGTGGGGCCGGCCTACGCGGACAAGGCCGCACGCATCGGCATCCGCATGGCCGATCTCCTGGACCAGAAGCTCTTCCGCGAGAAGCTCGAGTACAACGTCACGCAGAAAAACCGCATCCTGCGGGAGATCTACGACGCCGAGACGTTCTCCGTCGAGGGCATCCTGGGTCCCTATCTGCGCTTCGCGGGGTGGCTGGCGCCCTACATCACCGACACCGCCCTGCTGCTATCCCACTGGATAGATGCCGGCCGCTCGGTGCTCTTCGAGGGCGCCCAGGGCACCATGCTGGACCTCGACCACGGGACCTATCCCTTCATCACGTCGTCCAGCACCACCGCGGGCGGCGCCTGCACGGGCAGTGGCATCCCGCCGACCAAGATCCATGGCTGTCTGGGCATCTCCAAGGCCTATTGCACCCGGGTCGGTGGCGGCCCGTTCCCCACGGAGCTGCACGGCGAGACCGCGGATCTGTTGCGCTCGCGCGGCAACGAGTACGGGGCGGTGACCGGCCGGCCGCGGCGCTGCGGGTGGGCCGACGCGGTGGGGCTGCGCTATGCCGTGCGCATCAACGGCATGGACACCCTCGCCATCACGAAGCTGGACGTGCTGGACGCCTGCGAGACCGTCAAGATCTGCACGGGCTACCGGTACCAGGGCGACCTCCTCACCGAGTTTCCCGAGGAGGAGCGCATCTGGCACGAGGCCGAGCCGGTGTACGAGGAGCACTCGGGCTGGCAAACCTCCACCCAGGGCCTGCGCGAGTACGGCGAGCTGCCGACCAAGGCGCGCGAGTACCTCGAGCGCCTCTCGGACCTGATCGGCGTGGGATTCGGCGTGGTCTCCACCGGCCCCGAGCGCGACGAGACCATCCTGATGCCGGATTCGCCGCTGACGCGGTGGTACCCGAGCCTGCGGGGGTCTATCCCGCCGCGCTAAGTCGGGCGTCAGCGAGAGGGTAATCCTTACCACGGTTTTGTGTAACTCCTGCCCGGCGGCCCAGAGTTGCGGCACGGACGGGCGCGTATTTGCTGAGGCTGTGGGTGGCACGTTGGTTGCCCATGCCTAGACGTATGCGCGTGCTGACCTTGCGGCGTGGGCTGCTTCTGGGTGGCCTCGGCGCCGCGCTCCTGATCGCGCTCGGGCTCTTCACGTACGCCGCGACCGAGCTCTCGCGCTTCAGTCGGACGGAGGCCCGCCGAGGCACGCTCGTCTACGCCTCGCCCCAGGTGCTCCGGCCGGGTGTCCACGTGGGAATGGCGGACCTGGCCGGGCTGTTCACGCGGCTCGGTTATCAGGAGACGCGGACCGCGCCGGCCGGGCCCGGCCAGTTCCGTCGGGGCGGCACCACCTGGGACATCGTGCTGCGCCCGCCCGGGGGCGGGGTGAGCGAGAATGCCCCGCGCGTCCGCCTCGAGCTCCAGGGCGATCGCATCGCGCGCATCCGGCAGGGCCAGACCGAGGTGCCGAGCCTGGCGCTCCCGGCCGAGGTGCTCACCAGCGCGGGCGCCGAGCCCGGCGAGACCTATCGTCCGGTGCGCCTGGCCGAGGTGCCCCGCAGCCTCCGCGAGGCCGTGCTCGCCGCCGAGGACGAGCGCTTCTTCGACCACGGGGGGCTGGATGCTCGAGCGGTGCTGCGCGCCCTCTGGGCCAATGTCCGGGCTGGACGCGTCGTGGAGGGCGGCAGCACCATCACCCAGCAGCTGGTCAAGAACCGGCTCCTGAGCCCCGAGCGCACCATGCTGCGGAAGGTGCAAGAGGCCTGGCTCTCCACCGCGCTCGAGTGGCGCTACTCGAAGGAGCAGATCCTCGAGACGTACCTCAACGAGATCTACCTCGGCCACTGGGGACCGGGGCCCGTCCGCGGCGTCGGCGCCGCCGCGCGCGTGTACTTCCGGAAGGAGCCGTCGCAGCTCACCCTCGGCGAATCGGCCGTGCTCGCCGGCATGATCCGGGCCCCCAACGCCACGTCCCCCGCCGTCAGCGTCGAGCGCGCGCGGACGCGCCGCGACACCGTGCTGGCGCGCATGCGCGAGCTCGAGCGCATCACGCCCGCCGACCAGGAGCGGGCGCGGCGCGAGCCGGTGCGCGCCCCGGCGGGGCCGCCCGCCGGGCTCCTCGCGCCCTACTTCGTGGACTACGTGCAGGCCGAGATCACTCGGCGCGGCGACGAGGATCTGCGCGACAGCGACAGCGCGGCGGTCATGACGACGCTCGACGTGCCGCTGCAGCGCTTCGCCGAGGCGGCGGTGGCGCGGGGGATGGACGACCTCGAGACCCGTTTCCCGCGCCTGCGCCCGCGCCGCGGCGCCCCCGACCGCCCGGCCGAGCGGCTGCAGGTGGCGCTGGTGGCGGTGGATCCCGCCACCGGCGGCATTCGTGCCCTGGTGGGCGGGCGCGACTACCGCACCAGCCCGTACAACCGGGCGGCCCAGGCCCGCCGGCAGCCCGGCTCCGCGTTCAAGCCTTTCGTCTACCTGGCCGCGCTGGCCCCGCGCGAGAACGGCCCGGTCTTCACGCTGGCGTCGCGCGTCGAGGACGCGCCCATCACCCTCGACGTGGACGGCAAACCCTGGACGCCGCGCAACTACTCGGACCTCTACGAGGGGCAGGTGTCCGTGCGCCGCGCGCTCGAGGGCTCGCTCAACGGCGCGACGGTTCGGATCGCGCAGGCCGTGGGGTTGCCCGCCATCATCGACGCCGCGCGACGAATGGGCATCGAGAGCGACCTCAAGCCGGTGCCGGCCATCGCGCTGGGTGCCTTCGAGGTGACGCCGCTCGAGCTGGCGCGCGCCTACATCCCGCTCGCCACGGGCGGCCTCGCGCGTCCGGTCAGCGCGGTCGCCGAGAGCCGCGAGGCGGAGCCGCCGCGCCAGGCCATCTCCGCTGCCGAGGCGTTCCTGCTCACCAGCGCGCTACAGGGCGTGATCGACACCGGCACGGGCGCCGCCGTGCGCAACCTCGGCCTCAGCGGGCCGGTGGCGGGCAAGACGGGCACCACCAACGACTCTCGCGATGCCTGGTTCGTCGGCTACACGGCGAACCTCGTCACCCTCGTCTGGGTGGGCTACGACGACGGCCGGCCCCACGGGCTGAGCGGCGCCGAGGCGGCCGCCCCCATCTGGACCGACTTCATGAAGCGCGCCGCGGGCACCTATCCGCCCGCGGCGTTCGAGCGGCCCGCCGGCATCGCGAGCGCGCGCATCGACGCCACCACCGGCCTGCGCGCCACCGAGTCCTGCCCGGCGGTCGTCACCGAGGTGTTCCTGTCCGGCAGCGAGCCCGGCGCCTGCGAGGCGCACGGTGGCGTGGCCGATCAGATCAACCGCTGGTGGGACCGATTCAGAAACTGGTTCCGGCGTTAGCCGGACGGCGAGAAGGGCCCATCTGCTTCGTTGGCGCCCTCGGGCGCCGCCTCGCATCTGGACCCTTCTCGCCGCCCGGTCTCGGGGCGCTTCGCGAGTTGCCTCGTCAGCCGCCTCTCGGTAGGCGGGCGGTGGCCCAGAGGGCGCCGGCGGGGAGGGCGGCGAGGACGACGAAGGGCAGGGTGAAGCTGCCCGAGGCCGAGAAGAGCGCGCCCATGAGCGGCGCGCCCACGATCACGGCGAGGGTGCCGATCACGCTCATGGCGCCCAGCAGGGTGCCGAGCGCGGCGGGGCGAACCTGGGCGGCGAGCACCAGCATGCCGGGATAGGACAGGGCCGCTGCGACGCCGACCAGCACGACTGCGGCAACGGCGACGCCGACGGGGCGCCCCGGGATCGCGAGGAGCAGCACCCCCACCACGCTGCCCGTGAGCGTCCAGCGAATCAGGGCGCGCGCGCCCATCGCGCCGCGGGCGAGGATGACGCCGCCGAGCGGGCGGCCCGCCATGCCAAGTATCGAGGCCTGGGAGCCCAGCATCCCCGCCGTGGTGAGCGAGAGATCGAATTCCTGGACGAAGTAGACGGCGATCCAGGTGCCCAGTAGCACGATGAGGCTGAACGTCGAGGCGTTGACCAGGCCCAGCCGCCACATCGCGGGATCGCCGATGACCTCGCGCACGGGCGTGCGGGGCCCCTCCGGCGGCGTCGGGCGCGCCGCGACCAGCCAGAGCACGAGCGCCATGGCCGTCGGCACGGCGCACACGGCGAAGGCCATGCGCCACGACGAGCGCGTCGCCACCCAGGGGAGGACGAAGATCGCCAGCCCGATGCCGAGCTGCATGGAGCCGCCGAGCAGGCCCTGCGCCAGGGCGCGGCGCGGCCCGCTCCATAGCGCGTTCACGTAGTGGCTCACCGTGATGAACGACGTGCTCACGCCGACGCCCGACACGAGGCGGATGGCGAGCATGGCGAGATAGGTCGGCGCCGCGGCGAGGGCCAAGGTCGAGATGCCCAGGATCACGATCGAGAGCACCGTCATCCAGCGCGCGCCGAGCCAGTCGGTGAGGTGGCCGGCGGGAAGCGCCAGGAGCCCCGCCCCGAGGAACATCGCGGTGGAGAGCAGCCCCGCCTGCGTGGGCGTGATGCCGAGATCGCGCATGATCAGCGGCAGCAGCGGGGCGTGATTGATCAGAATCGCGGTCTGAGCCGCGGCGGCGAAGCACGGGACGAACAGCGAGGGCGCCCCGCGCGCGCCGTGTCGAGGCGGTGCGCTCACAACGGAGGACTATACGCCCGTTCTCAAGGGGCCCGGCTGCTAAGTCCGCGCGCCGCTTGACGCTGTCACCCGCGGCGGCTACTCTTGGCGGACCGAGGGGAGGGGCCAGAGGTGAAGTGTCCGCGCTGCCAGACCGAGAACCGGGCCGACGCGCGCTTCTGCGAGGATTGCGGGGCCCGGGTGGAGGCCTCGTGCCCGTCGTGCGGGCACCCGGTCGGTGCGGGCAAGAAGTTCTGCGGGAACTGCGGCGCCTCCCTGGCAGAGCAGGCGGCCGTCCGCCCCGTCGCGCGCGCCCCCGCGAGCTACACGCCAAAGTACCTCGCCGAGAAGATCCGCACCGCGCGCGCCGATCTCGCCGGCGAGCGCAAGCAGGTGACGGTGCTCTTCGCCGATCTCAAGGGCTCGATGGAACTCCTCGCCGATCGCGACCCCGAGGAGGCGCGCCGGCTCCTCGATCCCGTGCTGGAGCGGATGATGGAGGCGGTGCACCGCTACGAGGGCACGGTGAACCAGGTGATGGGCGACGGCATCATGGCGCTGTTCGGCGCGCCGCTCGCGCACGAGGATCACGCCGTCCGCGCCTGCTACACGGCCATCCGCATGCAGGACACGGTGGGGCGCTACGCCGAGGAGCTGCGCCGCAATCAGGGCATCGACGTGCAGATCCGCGTGGGGCTCAACTCCGGCGAGGTCGTCGTGCGCTCCATCGGCAGCGACCTCCACATGGACTACACCGCGGTGGGGCAGACCACGCACCTGGCCGCGCGCATGGAGCAGCTCGCGCGCCCCGGCAGCAACCTCATCACCGCTCACACCCTGCGCCTGGCGGAGGGCTACGTGGAGGTGAAGGCGCTCGGCCCCGTGCCCGTCAAGGGCATGAGCGATCCCGTGGAGGTCTACGAGGTGGTGGGGGCGGGGCAGGTGCGCTCCCGCATGCAAGCGTCCGCGGCGCGGGGGCTCTCGCCCTTCGTGGGCCGCGACGCCGAGCTCGATCGCCTGCGCCAGGCCCTCGAGCGCGCGCGCGCCGGGCACGGGCAGGTGGTGGCCCTGGTGGGCGAGCCCGGGGTGGGCAAGTCGCGGCTCTTCTGGGAGTTCACGCATTCGCACCGGACCCAGGGCTGGCTCATGGGGGAGGCGGCCGCCGTCTCCTACAGCAAGCTCACGCCCTATTTCCCGGTGGTGGAGCTGCTGCGGCGGTACTTCCAGATCGACGAGCGCGACGACGCCCGACGCACCCGCGAGAAGGTGACGGGCAAGCTCCTCACCCTCGACGAGACGCTGCGGCCCACGCTGCCCGCCTTCCTCACGCTGCTCGACGTACCCGCCGACGATCCGGAGTGGCCGGGCCCCGACTCGCCGCAGCGGCGCCAGCGCATCCTGGACGCCCTCAAGCGGCTCCTGCTGCGCGAGAGCCAGGTGCAGCCGCTGCTGCTCGTGTGCGAGGATCTCCACTGGATCGACTCCGAGACGCAGGCCTTCCTGGACAGCCTGGTCGAGAGCCTGCCCACCGCGCAGATCCTCCTCCTCGTGGGCTATCGCCCCGAGTACCAGCACGGCTGGGCGAGCCGCAGCCATTACACGCAGCTCCGCCTCGATCCGCTGCCGCCCGCGACGGCCGACGAGCTCCTGCGCGGCATCCTGGGCGGGCACGAGAGCCTCGAGCCGGTGAAGGGGCTCCTGGTGGCGCGTACCGAGGGCAATCCCTTCTTCCTCGAGGAGTGCGTGCGCACGCTCGTCGAGACGCGGGGGCTGGTGGGCGAGCGCGGGAGCTATCGCCTCGCCAAGCCGCTGACCACCATCCAGGTGCCCGCCACGGTTCAAGCGGTTATCGCGTCGCGTATCGATCGGCTGGACACGGACGACAAGCGGCTGCTCCAGGCCGCCGCCGTCATCGGCAAGGACGTGGCCTTCACAATCCTGACCGCCGTCGGCGAGATGCCCGAGGATGAGCTGCGGCATCGCCTGACCCGGCTGCAGCAGGCGGAGTTCCTGTTCGAGACTGGGCTCTTCCCCGACCTCGTTTACACGTTCACGCACGCGCTCACCCACGGGGTGGCCTATGGGAGCCTCCTGCAGGAGCGGCGCCGCACGCTGCACGGCCGCATCCTGGAGACGCTCGAGCGCATCCAGCCCGAGCGGCGTGCCGAGCAGATTGACCTGATGGCGGATCACGCGTTCCGCGGCGAGGTGTGGCCCAAGGCGGTGACGTATCTGCGCCAGGCCGGCGCCAAGGCCTCGGGCCGCTCGGCCAACCGTGAGGCGGTGGCGCTGCTCGAGCAGGCCCTGGTGGCACTGGGGAACCTGCCGGAGACCCGGGAGGCCAGCGAGGCGGCCATCGACACGCGGCTCGAGATGCGGCCGTCGCTGCTGCAACTGGGCGAGCTGCAGAAGGCCCTGACGCTCTCGCAGCAAGCCGAGAACATGGCCAAGCTCATCAACGACGAATCGCGCCTGGCGCGCGTGTACACCTATCTCGTCAACTACCACTACTTGAAGGGCGAGCCCGACGCCGCCATCGCCTACGGGGAGCGCTGCCTGGCTATCGGCGAGGCGGGGCAGGACGTGGCGCTGCAGGCCCTCGCCCGCGGCTACATGGGCTACTCGTACCACGCGCAGGGCCGCTACCGGGACGCCGAGTCCGTGCTGATGCAGAACGTGGAGCGCCTCGAAGAGGTGCGCGGCAAGGACGGCGGCGCGCAGACGACGGTGTCCTATGCCTCGTCCACCGGCTGGCTGGCCTTCGCGCTCGCCGAGCTGGGCGAGTTCGACCTGGCCGCCTCCTACGCGGAGGTCGGCCAGCGCGCGGCGGAGGCCGATCGGCACGCCTATGCGCAGGCCATCGCCTGGACCCTGGGCGGCCTGGTCGCCCTGCGCCGTGGGCACATGGAAAAGGCCCTCCACCTGCTCGAGCGCGCGCTCGAAGCCTGCCGCGACAAGCAGCTCACCGTGTGGCGCCCGATTCCGTCCTCGCTGCTCGGGTTGACCCGCGCCCGCGTGGGCCGCCCCGAGGACGGGCTGCCGCTGCTGGAAGACGGCGTGCGCCTCACCGAGGAGCTGGGCGTGAAGGCCTATCTGGCCAGCTGGACGGTGAACCTTGCCGGCGGCCTCCTCGCCGCCGGGCAGCCCGAGCGCGCCCGCGAGGTCGCCCAGCGCGCGCTCGACCTGGCCCTCGCGCACAAGGAGCGCGGGCATCAGGCCTACGCGCTGCGTCTGCTGGGCGAGATCGCCGCGCGGACGGACGCGCGCGATCTCGCCCACGCAGAGAAGAGCCTCATCCAGGCCCAGACGCTCGCCGAGGAGCTGGGCATGCGCCCGTTGCTGGGGCGGGTTCTGCTGTCGCTGGGCGAGGTGTATCGCCTGGCCGGCGCCCACGGCAAGGCCGAAGTCCACATCTTCCGCGCCATCAACCTCTTCCGCGAGATGGACATGCGCCACTGGCTGGAGGAAGCCACCACGCAGCTGAAGGCGCTGGGGCACCTGCTGGTGATCGCGCACTACAACCTCGGCCTGTTCGACTTCCTCAAGAGCCGCTTCGCCGAGGATCAGGACGTGACGGTGGTGCTCGACCGCCGCAAGGGCGAGCGCCGGCGGGCCGGCGCCGCGGCCGCCGCCGAGCGGCGCGGCAGGGAGCGCCGCCGCTCCGCCGTGGTCACCGACGGCGCCCTGCGCCTGCAGGGCATCGTGGTCATTCCCCACGAGGACCGCGGCGGGCCCCCGACCGCCGCCGGCAAGGGTCGGCGGCGGGAGTAGTCATGGTGCCGATCGTCGCGCGCGCGCTCATCCTCCTCGCCGTCTGCGTCTGCCTGCTCGCCGTCGCCCTCCTGATCCACTGGATGCGCCCCCCCGGCGCCCGCCCCGGGTTCAGCCTGATCCTCGTCGTCGCCGCGCTGCTGCTGGGGCTGTTCGCGCTGCTGATGGTGCTCCTCGCGGGGCCGTAGGGGGCGCGCGCGGTCCGCGCTGGTGCTAGTCCCGTCGGGAGGTCTGCTCCGGCCGGTGTCGGGCTGCCCGGAGTCGGCGGCGGAAGGCGGAGGCCCGGCGGGAACGCGACGCCGAAGTCCGGGCGCTGCTCGAGGCGGCACTCAACAAGCTAACGGAGGCCCCTTGATGAAGCGACGCACCTTCCTCGCGCTGGTTCCAGGTGGTCTCCTCACCGCGCCGTATGCCGTCCAGGCTCAGCAAGCGGGGAAGACGCCACGAATCGGCTACATCGGAAGCATCATCCCTACGACTTCGGAAGGCCTGAAAACCTGGGAGGCTCTTCTTCAGGGACTCCGCGAGCAGGGCTACGTGGCGGAAAGAACTCTCGCAATTGAGCGGCGATACCTGGAGGGAAAGAACGAACTCGCGTCCCCCTTCGTCGCCGAGCTCCTCCAGATGAACGTCGACGTGATCGTGACTTCCAATACGTTGGTCGCTCGCACTGCGAAGGAGCGGACCAGCATGATCCCGATCGTCTTCATCGGGGTCAGCGACCCGGTCCGCGACGGTCTCGTCGCGAGCTTGGTCCGGCCAGGCGGCAACGTCACCGGCATCTCCGCTCAATATCCAGAGCTGCAAGCGAAGGCGCTGCAGTTGACGCGGGAGGCGCTTCCAAGACTGTCTCGCCTCGCCGTCTTATGGGATCCCGCAAACCCCGCGTCCGCGGCAGGTTGGAAGGATATGGAGACCATCGCGAGGAACGCAAGCGTGGCACTGATCTCCGTAGAGATTCAGGGGAAGGCGGATCTCGAGCCGGCTCTCGGCGCGATGCTGCGTCACCGACCTGACGCGTTGCACCTTCACGTCGCCGTGATTCAGCATCACGCGCGAATCGCCGAGCATGCCGCGACGCATCGGCTGCCTATCATGGCGTTGAACCGGATCTGGGTGCCACACGGCGCGCTTATCACCTACGGGCCCGATTACGCTGACCTGTTCCGCCGGGGCGGAGTACATGTCGGCAAGATACTGAAAGGCGCGAAGCCCGCCGACCTGCCAGTCGAACAGCCGACGAAGTTCGAGTTGGTCATCAACCTTAAGACTGCGAAGGCGCTCGGACTGACGATTCCCCAGTCCATCTTGCAGCGGGCGGACCAGGTGATCGAGTGATGGTTCGGCGCGCGTTCCTTGCTGGTGCTGCCGCGCTCCTCGCCGCGCCGCTCGCCGCCGAGGCACAGCAGGCGGGCAAGGTGTACCGGCTTGGGCTTCTCAGCCCCGGCGGGCGACCGCCGGCTGGTACGTCCGCCACGGGATACCTCTATCTCCTCGAGATGCTGCGCGAGCTCGGCTACGTCGAGGGGCAGAACTTGGTGGTCGAGCGACGATACGCCGAAGGCAAGACTGACCGACTTCCCGGGTTGGTACGAGAACTCGTGCAGATCCCGGTGGACGTGATCGTCGCTGTTTCCCCCACGGCCATCGACGCGGCCAAGGACGCGACCACGACGATTCCCATCGTCATGGGCTTTGGCGGACCAGACTTCGTCTCCAACCTAGCGCGACCCGGGGGAAACATCACCGGGGTCTCATATTCGGTCGGACCGGAGATCGATCAGAAGCGGCTGCAGCTGCTCAAGGAAGCCGCCCCGCGCGCTGCTCGAATCGCGGGCCTCGCCGGCAGGGATACCGCTCAGAGCACCAGGCAGCACTCGCAGACGGCGGCGTCATCCCTCGGCGTCAAGCTGATCCTCGTCGAAGTCCGGGGCGCCGAGTACGAGCGCGCATTTGCCACCATGGTGGCTGAACGGGCCGATGCCCTCGCCGTCATGAGCAGCCCCACCTTTTTCATCGACAGGCGGCGGATCATCGAGCTGACGGCGCAGCGCCGCCTGCCCGCGATCTACGAGTGGCGCGAGCAAGTCGAAGAGGGTGGGCTGATGTCGTACGGTGCCAGCCTTCGGGACCTGTATCGGCGCGTGGCCACCTACGTGGACAAGATCCTCAAGGGCGCCAAACCGGCTGACCTGCCGATCGAGCAGCCCACCAAGTTCGAGCTGGTCATCAACCTCAAGACCGCCAAGGCCCTCGGCCTGACGATCCCGCCATCGCTGCTCCTGCGGGCGGACCAGGTGATCGAGTGACTGAGTCACATCCGGTGACGGAGATCCTCGAGGCCGCCACGGCGCACGGCCAGCGGGACGCGCGACTCCCGACGCCCGCGAGCTCCACCGCGTCGTCACCGCCAGCGTGCGCGAGTTGCTGGAGACCGTTCGGCTCGAGGCGCAGGGCGGTCCGATGGACGAGGCCCGAATGGAGCGCCTCATTTTCCGCGCCGCCACCCCCCATCGTCCAGGGCATGGCCCCGTTGACCGAGGCGCAGCGGGGCGAACTGCTCCCGCATATCGTTCGCATGATGTTGACGGCGTTCCTCGAGGAGCAAGTGGGATGAAGGCCCGGGCATATCACGGCGCCTGGCGAATTTCCCGACGCTATTCACGACACTCGGGGGCGGCCGATTGAAGGGGGCCGCGCAAGTCGGCTAGAATGCAGGCGGGAGCCGTTAGCTCAGTTGGCAGAGCACCTGACTTTTAATCAGGGGGTCGGTGGTTCGATCCCACCACGGCTCACCAATCTTCGCGCCCCATTGCAACGCAGCATCGCCTCGCACGCCGGCTGGCGAGTTCCTACATAGGCGCCTTCCCCCGGCGCCGCAGATAGAGTCCCGCCAGAATGCCCACGGCGCCGATGACCAACCCAAGCCCCTGCTTCCACCCGAAACCAGACACAGCCCCCAAGCCCAAGCGGTCCGCGAACAGTGCGATAAGGACGAGAAGCGCGCCTATGCCAATCACGACCCGTGCGAACATTGGATTGTCCATGGTCGCCTCCTTCGTTTCTACTGGATCACCTCGCGATCTACGGGATCACCTTGAGGCTGCGGGGGAGTCTAGCAGAGATGCGCCGACCGACAACCCTAAACTGCGTCTCGTCGGTGGTTCGATCCCACGGCGCACGATTGCTCGCCGATGACCACTGGAAGTGAGACCGACCTTCTCCGCGCGGTGCCTCCGAGGGACTTCGTGCGCGCCCGCAGCGCGCTCGCGGCAAAGCTGGAGAAGAAGGGGAAGGTGGCCGAGGCGCGGCAAGTCCGGCGCCTCCGGCGTCCCAGCCCGGTTGTGTGGGCGCTCAACAATGCGGTGAACGGCCGCGGGGCCGTCGACGAGCTGGCCGAAGCGGTCGGCCAGCTCCGGCGAGCTCAGCTGGGGCAGGGCGAGCTGCAGCCGGCCATGCAGCGTTACCGTGCCGCGATCGGGCCCATCGTTCGCGGCGCAGCCGAGAAGCTACGCGATGCCGGGGTACGCATGTCCCCCGCGCTCGAGCGCCGGCTGCACGACACGCTCCTGGCCGCGGTCGCAGATCGACGAATCCGCGCCGATCTGGTCGCCGGTCGGCTGAAAGAGGAGCGAGCAGCGGCCGGGTTCGACGTGCTGGCGCAAGGGCCGCTCCCGGCCATGTCGCGCCGCTCCGCATCGCCGAGGACGAGCGCGCTCGCCGTCCGGGAGCCGTCGAAAGCCGAGCGGCGGCGTCAGGTCCGGGCCGAGCGCGAGGCGCGACAGGCCACGCGACGCGCCGAGCGCGAGGCGAGGGAGCTGGACGCGGCGGCGCGGCGTAAGGAGCGTGCGGCCGAGGCGGCCGAGGCGAAGGTTCACGCCATGCGCACGGCGTTGCAGGAGGCCGAGCGGCGGGTCGCCGCCTTACGGAGCGCGGCCAACGAGGCGCGTGACGCGCATCGCGCCGCCGCCGCCCGGACAAGCTAGGTGCTCAAGCCCCCACCGTCTTCCGGATGCTCCCGAAGTGCTCCTCCGTGTGGAGGATGAGACCGTTCAGGATCAGCTGCTCGGCGGTCATAGGGGGGGCGTCCACGAGCACCGTGCCGCTCCGGTCGAGCTGATTGTCGCTGAGCCCGCGCACCACCGCGGCGGCTGTCGCCGCGCCTTTCCGGAAGAGCTCCGTCGTCTCCGCCTTGGTGCAGTCCGCGAAGTCGCGCGCGTGCTGGGCGTTCATCTCGTCGAGCATCGCCATCGTGAACGCGCCGTGCGCCTGCCCCGTCACCACCGCCACGAGCATCTCCGAGATCGGCTCGTAGGCGCCGGCCAGGTGATGCGCGGTCACCCCCACCGACCACTTCTCGGTCTCGGTCACCTTCGTCCAGTCCGCCTCCGTGAGCCGGACCAGCGTGGCCATCGCCTCTTCGGCCTTGGCCTCGAACCGCTGTGCGAGCGCTTGGCTCCGCGATCGCATGCGACGCCTCCTTACCGTTTGTGGTGGAATGGGCGAGTTCGTCAGGTAGTCGAACGGGACGACTCGCATTCGACATAGGACCGGGAGGCGAACCACGGCATGCGTTCTGCGGAGATGGTGAGGGCGGGGCGCCGCGAGTGGATCGGGCTCGCGGTGCTGGTCCTGCCCTGCCTGCTTGTGGCCATGGACCTGACCGTGCTGAACCTGGCCGTGCCGCATCTGAGCGCGGCGCTGGCCCCCAGCAGCGCGCAGCTCCTGTGGATCGTGGATATTTACGGATTTCTGATCGCGGGTTCGCTCATCACCATGGGGACACTGGGCGACCGGATCGGGCGGCGGCGCTTGCTGCTGATGGGCGCGAGCGCGTTCGGCGTGGCCTCGGTGCTCGCGGCGTTTTCGACCACCGCCGCGATGCTGATCGCCGCGCGCGCCGTGCTTGGCATCGCCGGCGCCACGCTGATGCCCTCCACGCTGTCCCTGATTCGAAACATGTTCCACGACGCGCGGCAGCGCACGGTGGCCATCGGCATCTGGACCACCAGCTTCTCGATCGGCGGCATCCTCGGCCCGATGCTGGGCGGGCTTCTGTTGCAGTATTTCTGGTGGGGCTCGGTGTTCCTCCTCGCAGTGCCGGCGATGGCGCTGCTGCTCCTTCTGGGGCCGCGACTGCTCCCCGAGTTCCGAGTGCCCGAGCGCGGCCGATTCGACCTGCCCAGCGCGGGGCTGTCGCTCTGCGCGGTGCTGGCGGTGATCTTCGGGATCAAGCGCATCGCCGAGCACGGCCCATCGGCGGTGTCGGCCCTCACCATCGTTGCCGGCATCGGCCTGGGTGTCGTGTTCGTGCGGCGGCAGCGCCGACTCGCCGATCCGCTCGTCGACCTCCGGCTCTTCCAGGCCACCACGTTCAGTGCTTCGTTGGTGGTGAACACGCTCGCTTTCCTGGTCATGTACGGGGTCTTCCTTTTCTTCCCCCAGTACCTCCAGCTCGTGACGGGATTCTCGCCATTGCGCGCCGGGCTCTGGATGCTACCGTCCTCGGTCGCCTTCATCATCGGCTCCTTGTCGACGCCCGTCGTGGTGCGGTGGGTGACGCCCTCGCTCGTCATGGCGGGCGGCCTGCTGCTCTCGGCCGCAGGACTCCTCGTCGTCACCCGAGTGGCCGGCCCCGCCGGGTTCGAGGCGGTGATCGGCGGCTCCGTGATCCTGCTGCTCGGCCTCGCGCCTGTCTACATCCTGGCCACCGACATGATCGTGGCGAGCGCGCCGCCCGAGCGCGCGGGCGCGGCAGGCGCGATGTCGGAGACCAGCGCGGAGCTGGGCGGGGCGCTCGGCATCGCGATCCTCGGCAGCGTCGGTACCGCGGTGTATCGCGGCCTGATGGTCGGTGCCGTCCCGGCGGGCGTGGCGCCGGTTCGGGCGGAGGCCGCGCAGTCCACGCTGGGCGGTGCGCTGGCGGTGGCGGAGCGGCTGCCCGGTCCGGTGGGTGTCGAGCTGCTCGCCAGGGCGCGCGACGCGTTCGTGCAGGGCGTGGAGATGATCGCCGCCGTTAGCGCCGCGGTCCTCGTGGTGACGGCCATCGGCGCGGTGATCGCGCTGCGGAACGGGGAGGGGAAGGCGTCCTGAGGCGCCCTCACTGAGACTTCTTGGCCCTCCGGGCCAGCTCGTCGCGCAGCGCCTGCTCTCTCGCCACCTTCGCGGGAGGCATGCTTTCCGCGGGAAAGTCCTCCGCCTCGAACACCCGGCGTAGCTCGACCTCTTCCCCGTCCGCGAACGGGATGCGCGACACCCAGGCGAGCGCCTCCTCCTTCGACGGCACCTGAATGAGCCAGAAGCCGGCCACCAGCTCGCTGGTGTGGAGGAAGGGACCTTCGGTCACGTTACGCTGGCGTCCGGAGAACTTGACCCGCACCCCGGCCGAGCTCGGGTGAAGACCTTCACCGGCGAGCATCACGCTCGCCGCCACCATCTCCTCGTTGAATCGTCCCATGGCGGCGATCAGCTCCGCCGAGGGGAACTGGCCCGCCTCCGACTCCTTGGTGGCCTTCACCAGGATCATGAATCGCATAGGGGACTCCTTTCTTCTATCAGATATCAGATAGTCGAACGCGCCGCGCCGGATCGACGGGGCAGGGCGCTGTCGAAAACGGGTCCGACCGTTCGACCAGAGAGTGCTACCGTGGTCGAAACGGGAGGATCGATGCGGCTCTTCTACGGCTGGATCATCGTGGGCGCGGGCATGGTCATCACCTGCATCGGCATGGGCGCGATGCTCTCGCTCAACATCTTCTTGCAACCCATCGCCGAGGCCATGGGCTGGTCGCGGACCGGCATTTCCACCGCCGCGCTTCTGAACTTCCTCGCGATGGGGGTGGGCTCGTTCGCCTGGGGTGCGCTGTCCGACCGCTTCGGCACACGCGCCGTCGTCCTCAGCGGGGGTATTCTCCTCGGTCTGGGTCTGGTGACGGCCAGCCAGGCGGCCACGCTGGGACAGTTCCAGCTCGTCTTCGGCGTGGTGGTGGGCGTGGCGGCCGGCAGCTTCTACGCGCCGCTGATCGCGAGCACCACCAAGTGGTTCGTCGCGAACCGCAGCCTGGCGGTGGCGCTGGTCTCTGCGGGCATGAGCCTGGGCGCCACCACGGTGGGTCCGCTGGCGCGCTGGATCATCACCAACTACGACTGGCGCATCGCCATGCTCGCCGTGGGCAACCTCGCCTGGCTCGTCATCATTCCCGCCGCCCTGCTCGTGCGCGAGCCCCGCATGCCGCCGGCCGACGCGGCGCCGGCGGGAAGCGTACCGAAAGGCCCCGATCTCACGATCGGGCAGGCTCTGCGGACGCCCCAGTTCGCCGCCATCGCGTTCACCCACTTCGCCTGCTGCGCCGCGCACTCGGGCCCCATCTTCCACATGGTGGCGAACGCCATGGATCACGGGGTCGCCGCCATGGCCGCTGCCACCGTGATCGGCGTGGCGGGCATCGGCTCCCTCGGCGGCCGAATCATCTGCGGGCTCATGGCCGATCGCATCGGCGCGAAGCGCATACTGCTGGTGGGGCTGACGCTCCAGGCCGTGTCCATCGCCCTCTACCTGGTGACGCGTGATCTCGTGGGCTTCTACGCGCTGGCCCTTCTGTTCGGCTTCTCCTACGGCGGTGTGATGCCGCTCTACGCCATCGTGGTGCGCGAGTACTTCGGCGCGCGGATCATGGGCGCCACGTTCGGCGCGGTCGGCTTCGTGGCCACGCTCGGCATGGCCATGGGCCCGCTGACGGGCGGCTGGCTCTATGACAGCTTCGGCAGCTACTTCTGGCTCTACGCGGGATCGGCCGCGATCGGACTCGGGGCAGTGGCCATCGCGACGACGTTCCGTCCGCCGCGCGCCCCGCGCCCGCTCGGACTTCCCGTGCCGTCCCCAAGCGCGGGAGGCTGACATGCGGTACATGCTGCTCATTTACAAGGAAGAGAAGTGGTGGGACGGGCTGTCGGACACGGAGCAGACCGCGATCGTCCAGCGGGCCTTCGACTACAGCGAGGGCCGCCGCGCGAGCGGCTTCTACCGGGGCGGCGGACGCCTGCAGGACACTACCACCGCCACCACGGTGCGGCTCCAGGATGGCAAGCCCCTCATCACCGATGGCCCCTTTGCCGAGACCAAGGAGCAGCTGGCCGGCTACACCATCCTGGACGCCAAGAACCTCGACGAGGCCCTCGACTTCGTGCGGCGCCACCCGCTGCTGCACGGCGGCTTGTCGATCGAGATCCGCCCGCTCCGGGAGTGGCCCGCCGAGCCCTAGCGTCCCACCGTGGCCTTGATGCTCCCGAGGTGATCCTGGATGTGGTTGATCAGGATGCTCTCGATGATCTGCTGCACCGACATGGCGGGCGTACCCGTGAGCAACGTCCCGGTCCGCTCGAGATCCGCGTCGGCCAGTCCCCGCACTGTCGCCGACGCGCTCGCCACGCCCTTCTTCTGGAGGGCCAGCGTCTCGGCTTTGGTGCAGTCCGCGAACTCCTTGGCGTGCTTCGCGTTGCCCTCGTGCAGCATGTCCATGGTGAACGGCGGGAGGGTTTGTCCGCTCGCGACGGCCTTCAGCATCCCGGCGATCGGCTCGTGCGAACCGGCCACGTGATGCGCCGTGACGCCGACGGACCACTTCTCCGCAGTGGTGACTTTCTTCCAGTCGGCCTCCGACAGCGTCTCGATGGTGCCGGTGAGCTCGTCGGCCTTGGCCTCGAATTGTTTCGCCAGCATGTCGGCGCGGGCACCCATGGTCGCTTCCTCCGTGGTGGGGGATTGTCGCGGCGCGCGGTTCAGCCCGCGCGGTGTCACGGTAGCACCCGTCCAGAGGGGCCGCAATGACTCGAGAGGTAATGGCCCCGCGCTTGCCGTGTGCGGTAGCCTGGGATGGTGGAGACCACCCTGGTCGAGGATGTGTATCGGGCCGAGCACGGCCGGATCCTGGCGACCCTGATTCGGCTGCTCGGCGACTTCGACGCCGCCGAGGAGGCGCTGCAGGAGGCGCTCGCGACCGCCGTGGAGCAGTGGCCGGCGGGGGGGACGCCGGCGAACCCGGCGAGCTGGCTCATCTCGACCGCGCGGCACAAGGCCATCGATCGCATGCGCCGGCGCGCGTTCCTCGCCCGCAAGCAGGACGAGATCGCCCGCCACATCGAGCAGACGGCGCCGTCCCTCACGGATGACGAGGCTCCCGTGTCCGAGGACCGGCTCCGCCTGATCTTCACCTGCTGCCACCCGGCCCTCGCGAGCGAGGCGCAGGTGGCGCTGACGCTGCGCACGCTGGGGGGCCTCTCCACCGAGGAGATCGCGCACGGCTTCCTCGTACCCACGCCCACCATGGCCCAGCGCCTCGTGCGCGCCAAGGCCAAGATCCGCGACGCGCGCATCCCCTACGAGGTGCCCTCCGCCGACGCGCTCGTCGAGCGGCTGCAGGCGGTGATGGCGGTGGTGTATCTCGTCTTCAACGAGGGCTACTCGGCCAGCTTCGGCACCCGGCTCGTGCGCAACGAGCTCTGCGAGCAGGCGATCCGGCTCGGGCGCATGCTGGTGGAGCTCTTGCCCGCGCAGGCCGAGCCCCGTGGCCTGCTCGCCCTGATGCTGTTGCACGATGCGCGGCGCGCCACGCGCCTGGACGAGGCCGGCGACCTCGTCCTCCTGGACGAGCAGGATCGGTCGCGCTGGGATGCCGCACAGATCGCGGAGGGCGCCGCCCTCGTCCAGACGGCGCTGCGCGGCGGGCCGCGGCCGCCCGGCGCGTACGCGCTACAGGCCGCCATCGCGGCGGTGCACGCGCAGGCGCCCGCCGCCGCCGCCACCGACTGGCGCGAGATCGCCGCGCTCTACGGGTTGCTCGCGATGGTGCATCCCTCGCCGGTGGTCGAGCTCAATCGCGCGGTCGCCGTCGCCATGGCGGAGGCGCCGGAGCGCGGCCTCGCCCTCGTGGACGGCCTCGAGTCGCGCGGCGCGCTCGCGGGCTATCATCTTTTGCCCACCACGCGCGCCGAGCTGCTCCGCCGCATGGGGCGCCATGCCGAGGCCGCCGACTCGTACCGGCGCGCGCTGACCCTGGTGAGCAACGAGGCCGAGCGGCGGCACCTGGAGAAGCGGCTGCGCGAGGTCGCTGCCTCGTAGCTCGAGCGCGGGCGGAGGAACTACCCGCCGAGGAGAAGCTACCCGCCGGCAACACCCGCCGGAGCGCCCACGAGCCTGAAAACGTCCATGTAGCAGGGCGGTTAGCGCGCGTGGCGTGATGGTCGGCGACTTGCAATCCCCTGACGCATGTCCAGGGACGGGAGGCGTCAGGCGGTGCAGGTGGTGTACACGCCGGGCTCCGGCGTCGGGCGCGCGGGGCGCATCGCCCGGCGCATCGCGCGCGGGCTCGAGCGGCGCGGGCAGCCGGCCCGGGTGCAGCGGTTCCGCGGCGCGCCCGCCCTCGCCGAGTGGAGCGCCACGTGCGAGCCCACGTTCTCGCGCCTCGTCTGCGTGGGCGGCGATGCCACGCAGAGCGCCGCCGCGCCCGCGGCGATCCGGCACGGCGTGCCGCTCCTGTCCGTGCCGACCGGCTTCGGGAACCTCTTCGCGAGTGCGTTCGCCATGCCCGGCCAGGCGCGCGGGGCGCTCGGCGTCCTCGACGGCGGCGTCGCGCGCGGCGTGGACGTGGGCGTGGCGGGAGACGAGGTCTTCCTCTCGCACGCGAGCTACGGCTGGCTCGCCGACATCCAGGAGGCGGTGGAGCACGGCATACGTCCGCCGCGTCAGCGCTGGCTGCGGCTGCTCGCCTACTACCGGATGGCGCGGCGCTTCCTCGTGGAGGCGCCCCTGCCGTCCCTCCGCGTGGAAGTCGATGGCCGGCTGCTCGAAGCGCGCGCGCCCATCGTGACGGTGGCCAACGTGGAGACGTATCGCGGATTCCTCGCGCTCACGCCGGGCGCCTCCCCGACGGACGGCCGCTTCGACGTCTTCGTGATGGAGGCGGCGCCACGGTACCGCGTGTGGGCGCGGCTGATCGGCCTCCTGCTCGGCGTCCCGCGCGCGCCCGCCGGCATCGTGCGCTGTCAGGCGCGGCGCGTGCGCGTGACGCCGGACGGGGGCGCCCCCGAGGACCTGCGCGTGCTGCCCGGCGCGCTCCCGTTGCTCATCCCCGCGGCGGCGCGTATGCGCGCGCCCGTGTCCGCAGGCCCATTCGCGCCAGCCCGATGGCAGCCAGCCCCAGCGCGACCCAGACGATCTGTCGGGCTCGGCGCAGCACGCTAAAGGCGAGGCCGGCGCCCGCGCCCAGCTTCAGCGCCTCGAAGGCGGCCGCGTTCGCGCCCTCGAGTACGCCGATGCTGCCCGGCAGGAAGAACGTCGCGAAGCGGACGCCGGAGCCGATCGCCTCGATGGCGACGCCGTTTACCGGGGTGGCGGGCAAGGTCAGCGCCCACAGGATCACCATCACCTCCACGGCGCCGAGCACGCGGCCGGCGAGGTGGAACCCGAGCGAGGCGGCGAAGCGGCCGCGCTCGCGCCGATAGTAGCTGCCCAGCTTGTCGTCCATCTTCGTGGCGGACTTCGCCCCGCCGCGGATGCCGAAGCGCTTGAGCACGCGCCCGATCAACCCCATCCCGCCGGCGACCTGGGTGGTCACGAACACGCCGATCGCCACGACTTCCACGGCGAGCAGCGCCAGCATTCCGAGCGTGAGGCGCCGCTCCACGTCCAGCAGGGCGATGGTCAGGGCGAGGGCGCCCGCCTGGAATAACGCCTGCGCGCTGATATTGGCGGTCTTTGCCACGATGATCGACGGCACGCTGTCCTCGTAGGTCACCCAGGGACGTACGAGCCAGGCGCGCAGGGGCTCGCCGCCGACCGGCGCGATCACCGAGGCCGCGTTCACGGCCTCTCCGGCGGCGCGGGCGAGAAACAGCCGGGTAAAGGGTGCCCTATCGCGGTCGAACGCGTACCGCCACCCCAGGGTGTCGGCGGCCAGAACGAGAGGGTAGGCGAGGCAGATCAAGGTGAACTGCCACCAATTGATCCGCCCGATGACTTCCCACACAGGCCCAACGCCGATTGTCGCGAACAGAATCACCGCCAGCGCGATGCCGACCACGAAGCCGCCGATGTGGAGGACCATGATCTGCAACGCCGCTGCCATTGCCAGCCGTGCGAGAATCGGATCGTGACGCAGAGGCAGCTGCTGACCGTCGCGCTCGTGGCTTGGGCCGGCTACCTCTCTGTCGCCATCCTCACCGCCAATGCGACCGTGCTGCCCATCGAGCACGGCGCGCGCACCGCGATCGCGTTCGCGCGACAGCCTGCGCTCGACGGGCCGATGCGCGCGGTGTCGCTGCTCGGAGACGAGTGGGGGTTGGTGCCGCTCATCCTGATCGGCTCCGGCGGCGCGCTCTGGGCGCGGCATCGCCGCTGGGCGGGCGTGCTGCCGCTCGTCATGCTCGGCACGGGCGCGCTCCAGTGGCTCGCCAAGTGGATGGCCGACCGGCCGCGTCCGAACCTCACCCCGCTCGGATTCCCCAGCGGGCACGTGCTGAGCGTGGTGGTGCTGCTGGGTCTGGCCGCGTACGTTCTGTACCGGACGCGGGCCCATCGCGCGGCGCGGGGCCTCGGCGTGGCCACCGCTGCGCTCCTCGTGATCCTCGTCGCGCTGAGCCGCCTCTACCTGGAGGCGCACTGGCTGTTCGACGTGGTGGGAGGCTTCCTGCTGGGGTTGACCTATCTGTTGCTGCTGATCTGGACGGCGGAGTTGCTCGCCGCGCGCGCGACCGCGCCGCGCACCCTTCCCTCGTCCTGAAACATCCGACGCGTCCCGCGAGTTCCCGCCCGCTCGTCGTAAATCATCAGGCTCTCGCCTCCGTCTACTCCATCAGGAGTACGAAGGGAGGCGCCCATGAACCGTCGAACGTCGCTTCGCTCGTTGGGGATGCTGGGACTCGCGGTGCTGGGGTCGTTGCTGGGGGGCTGTGTCGCCTACGTCGATCCATTCCCGCGCGTGTACGTGCCGGCTCCGCGTGTGATCGTCGCTCCGCGGCCCGTTGTGGTGGCGCCGCGTCCGTACGGCTGGTACGGCTGGCACCATCACGGCGGGCGCGGCCGCTGGCACCGCTAGCCGCGGGAGGACGGGGGCCGCGGGCGCTTCGGTCCCGCGCCCCCGTCAATCCGACGCGGGACGGGCCCAGTCGTAGTACCCGATCCACCGCGCCTTGAGGTTGGCGGCCAGCCACCGCGGCGCGCGCAGCGGGGCAAGCCCGACGCGCGCCAGACGGGCCAAGCGCTTCGCGCCGCGCTCGATGCGCAGGGCCGCGGCGGAGGGGAAGAGGCGGGGAAACAACCCGAGCTTCCGGTTGTAGCTGAAGAGGAAGCTCTGAAAGCGGCCCTGCTCGGTGATGTCGAAGCCCCACTTCCGTTCGAAGTAGCGATAGCCTTCCAGGATCGCGCGCATGTTCCAGCGCCAGTCGAAGAGCCGGATGTCCTCGGCCGCGATCGGCGCATCGATCTGGTAGTGCACGACCGAGGCGGGCTCGAGCCACATCGAATGGCCGGCGCGCGCCCAGATGAGCCCGGAGTCCACCTCGCCGACCTCGAGGATGTTCTCGTCGTAGGCGTTCAGGCGCAGGGTGGGCTCGATCTCGACGAGCTGGCAGTGCAGCTCGCCGTAGTCGGTGGGCTGGCGCTGGAGGTTCGAGCCCTCGTGATAGGGCATCCCGTTGAGACGGAGCTCCTTGTGGGCGTAGGGGCGCCCGTTCACGTACGTGAGGTAGAGGGTGTTGCCGGCGGTGTGGATGCACGTGGGCGTCTCGAGGATGACCGGCACCACCATCACCGCGCCCGTCTCGCGCTGGCAGTCGAGGAGCGCGCGCAGCCAGCCGGGGCGGACGAGCACGTCGTTGTCGATGAGCACGGCCAGCCGCGTCTTGGCCGCGCGCATGCCGATGTTGCGGGCCTGCGCCTGATTGAGGAAGCGCGGCTCGAAGATGAAGCGGGCGCGCTCGCCGAAGCGGCGCAGCCAGTCCGCTCGCAGATGGTCGGGCACGCCGCCCCCCACCACGATGAGATCGTGAGGCTCCGGGGTGCACTCGAGCAGCCGCTCCAGACAGCCGCGGAGCGGCGAGAAGCGGTCGCGCGTGTCCACGATGATCGAGCAGCGCTCCATGAGGGGTACCTCCGATGCAGGACGCGTGCCAGCGCGTAAGTCCGCGCCGGCAGGAGCTTCCTGGAGGCGCGCGGATAGCTTCGTGCGCGTTCTGTAAAGGCGCCCGACGCCCTCTCAGGCCGGCGCCGGCACGACCAGGGCGGGCCCGTCGTTCTGCGACGAGGAGACGAGCGTCGAGACGGGGTAGGCCTCCATGCGCTCGGCCGGAAACGGACGGAGCAGGGGCAGCACGGCGCCGGCGTCGACCACCTCCGGATCGAGCCAGCGCCCCTCCGCGTCGGGGTCGAGGATGACCGGCATCCGGTTGTGAAGGGGAGCGGCGAGCGCGTTGGAGTTGGTGGTGACGATGGCGCAGGTGGCGGGCTCGCCGCGGTCCGCGTGCGCCGGCGTGAAGAGACCGGCGAAGGCGAAGAGCCCGCCGCCGCGGAGCCGGAGGTACCAGGGCTGCTTGCGCTTCTGTCCGGCGACGGCCTGCCACTCGTAGAAGCCGTCGGCGGGAATGAGGCAACGTCCGCGCCGGAGGGCGTCGCGGAACATCGCGCTCGTGGCGAGGGTCTCGGCGCGCGCGTTGATCGGCGCGGGGCCAGCCGAGCGCGCCCAGAATGGACGCAAGCCCCAGTGGGCGGAGACGAGGCGGCGCCGGCCGTCGGCGACCACCACGATGGGCACGGGCTGGGTGGGCGCGACGTTGTAGCGCGCGATCATCGCCGCGTTGTCGTCCTCCTCGACGGCAATACCGAACCGACGGGCGAGCTCTTCGAAGGCGGCCGTTTCCGTGTAGCGCCCGCACATGGGGCCGAGTGTACCGCGGGACGGAATCAGGGGAAGGGGAGGGCTAGCGGCGACGACTGTTCAGCAGCTGCGCGATGCGCTCCTGCAGGATCTCGCTGGGCAGCCGCTTGTCCTCGCCAGGTGCCGCGGGTGCGTCGGGAGTCGCCGCCGGGGCCGGAGCGGGCTCAGGGTCGGCCGCCGCCGCGACAGGCACCGAGACGGGAACCGGAACGGGTGCCGGAGCCGGCACCGGCGGGCGGGCCTCCACGCGGGCGGCGGGCAGCGCGGCCTCCGCCACGTGCGGCAGTACCGTCGGTAGGGACACCATCGCGGGATGGCGGTCGATCGACTCGAACGCGATCTCAGCGGCGAGGGGCTGGCCGAAGTAGAAACCCTGGCCGCGGTCGCAGCCGAGCTCCTTCAGCCGGCGGAGCTGCGCCTCGGTCTCGATTCCCTCGGCGGTGACGGAGAGCCCCAGGCTCTTGGCCACGCTGATCACCGCCTGCACGATCGCCGCGTCCTCGGGATCGGTCACGATGCCCTCGACGAACGAGCGGTCGATCTTGAGCGTGTCGATGGGGAAGCGCTTGAGATAGCCCAGCGACGAGTAGCCGGTGCCGAAATCGTCGATGGCGAGGCGGATGCCCAGCTCGCGCAGGGTGTGGAGCGTGGCGAGGGTGGACGGGGCGTCCTGCATGACCACGCTCTCGGTGATCTCGAACTTGAGGCTTCGCGGGTCGAGCCCGCTGTCGGCGAGCACGCGCGAGACGAGGCCGATGAGGTCGGGGTCCTGCAGCTGCCGCGCCGAGAGGTTGATGCCGATGGTAAGCGGCGGATCGCTCGGACGCTGCTCCTGCCACCGCCGCGCCTGCCGGCACGCCTCCGTGAGCACCCACTGGCCGATGGAGATGATCAGGCCGGTTTCCTCGGTGAGCCCGATGAAGGCCTCCGGAGCGAGGAGCCCGCGGTCTTTGTGCTGCCAGCGGACCAGGGCCTCGAACTCGGTAACCCGTCCCGTCTCGAGCTGCACGACCGGCTGATAGTGCAGGCGGAACTCGTCGCGCGCGACCGCACTACGCAGATCCAATTCAAGGTCGAGGCGGTGGATGGCCGGCGCCCCGGTGTCCGCGTCGAAGACCTCGTAGCGATTCTTGCCCTTGCCCTTGGCACGGTACATCGCGAGGTCGGCGTCGCGCAGCAGCTCGTCGGGTGCGATGGGCCGGCGGGTGTTCAGGGCCACGCCCACGCTCATGGTCACCACGACCTCGCGCCCCTCCAGCACGAAGGGCGCCTCGAGGGCCTTGGCCACCCGCTCCGCCACCGCGGTCGCGCCATCGGCGTCGTCGAGGTCTTCCAGGAGGATGGCGAACTCGTCGCCGCCCAGTCGCGCGATGGTGTCCTCGGGCCGCACGCACTCGGTCAGCCGCCGGCTCAGCTCGCCGAGCGCCTGATCGCCCACGCCGTGGCCCAGGCTGTCGTTGATCACCTTGAACCGGTCGATGTCCAGGAAGAGCACGGCCACGTGCTGCGGACGCCGCTCGGTGCGGGCAAGCGCGTGGGCGAGGCGGTCCATGAAGAGCGCGCGGTTGGGCAGACTGGTGAGCGGATCCTGGAACGCCTGCCGCGTGAGCAGGTCGAGCTTCTGCGGGAACTGATTGATCTCTTGCGCCTGCTGTTCGATGGTGGCCATCATCTTCGAGAACGAGACTACGAGTGTCCCGATCTCGTCCCTCCGGTCGATCACCGGCGCGACGTCCGGCTTGGCGTCGGTGACGATGGCGGCGGCCCGCGAGAGCGCGGTGGCCAGGTCGTAGACGACGTACCCACCGCCCGCCATCAGGAGCGCGGTGAACAGGAGCAGCACGGGCACCGCGAAGGCGTCGCCGACCGCCTTGCCCCCGTCGAAGAGCGGCGTGAGGTAGGCGTAGAAGCAATACGTGAGGATCAGGAGGGGAATGACCGAGGACAGCGTCAGGGCCAGGATCATCTTCTGCCTCACCCGCTGCCCGCCGAAGGCCACTTCGCGTCGAATGTCGTTATTGCCCATCAGGTTCCCCATAACGAGTGCAGCAACCCCAGTGCCACCATCTGGCTGATAATCTCATTTTTATGGGAATTCAAGCGGTTACATGGGGGGAGGGCGTGGGGATCGGGGCAGGAGGCTACAAATTTCGGTCACCTGCGGCGGAATCTGTCGTAACCGCTGAACACGTTTGGGGCGGGGACGTCCGGAACGCGGGATCGCGTATACTCCCGGGCAAGGTCCGTCTGACCGTTCACCGCCCAGAGAGGAGCCATCCATGAGGGAAGCCGTCATCGTCTCCAGCTCGCGCACCCCGCTTGCCAAGTCGGTCCGCGGCTCGTTCAACCTGACGCGCCCCGACGATCTCGCGGCCCACTGTATCAAGGACGCCTTGGGCAAGGTACCGCGCCTCGATCCCAAGGAGGTCGAGGACGTCATCCTCGGCTGCGGTCAGCCGCACGGCTCCCAGGGCCACAACATCGCCCGCGTCGCCGCGCTCCGCGCGGGCCTGGCCTCGTCGGTGGCCGGGACCACCGTGAACCGCTTCTGCTCGTCGGGCCTCCAGGCCATCGCCATGGCCGCGCATCACATCATGAACGACGGGGCGGACGCGGCGATCGGCGGCGGTGTCGAGAGCATCACGATGATGAAGCGGGACAGCGACCCGAACCCATGGGTGAAGGAGCACTGGCCGGGCACCTACATGGTGATGGGCGACACCGCGGAGGTAGTGGCCAAGCGTTACAAGGTGAGCCGCGAGGCGCAGGACCAGTACTCGCTGGAGAGCCAGAGGCGCACGGCGCGGGCCCAGCAGGACGGCTTCTTCAAGGAGGAGCTAGCGCCCATGCAGGTCGTGCGCGGCGTCCTCGACAAGAAGACCGGCGAGGTCGTCGGCAAGGAAGACTTCTACGTCGACAAGGACGAGTGCAATCGCGCCGATACTACCCTCGAGGGGCTCCTGACCCTGCCGCCGGTGTTCGACAAGACCAGCGGGCAGGGGACGGTGACGGCGGGCAACTCGTCCCAGCTCTCCGACGGCGCCTCCGCCACCCTGCTCATGTCCATGGACCGGGCGAAGGCGCTCGGCGTCACCCCCAAGCTGATCTTCCGGGGTTTCGCGGTGACCGGCTGCGATCCGGACGAGATGGGTATCGGTCCCGTCTTCGCGGTGCCGAAGCTACTCAAGCGCCACGGGCTGTCCGTGCAGGATATCGACGTGTGGGAGCTCAATGAGGCCTTCGCGGTGCAGGTGCTCTACTGCCGCGACCGCCTCGGCATCGACCCCGCGAAGCTCAACGTCAACGGCGGCTCCATCGCCATCGGCCACCCGTTCGGCATGACGGGTTCCCGGATGGTGGGCACGCTCGCCAACGAGATGCTCAAGCGGAAGGCGCGCTACGGCGTGGTCACGATGTGCGTGGGCGGCGGCCAGGGGGCGGCGGGACTCTTCGAGGCCTGCAACTAGCAACAGCAACCCCCTCACCCTGCCCTCCCCCCCTTGGGGAGAGGGCAGGGTGAGAGGGATTATTTCCCTCGCGGGCCTAGCGGAACAGGCGGGTGAGGTAGGCGTCGAGCGAGGCGGGGTCATTACCCCGCGTGCGCGCGGTCACCAGCCACGATTGCCCGTCGAAGTGCGCGTGCGACCACACGTCGTTGAAGACCTGGATGCGATGCATCGGCCGGAGCGGGTTCGCATAGTAGCGAACCGGCGAATCCGTCGGCACATGGACCCAGGCATGCCGGACGAGCACGCGCTCGTAGCCGTGAGCGCTTGCGGACGGCAGGTCGATGTCGCGGCTGCGTCCGTATCCATCCGTGAGTCGCTTTTCTCCCGGCGTGATCCGTCCCGGCGCGTTGAGGTTCAGGCTGAGCTTCATCGCCATGTCTCCTTTGCCGGATCAGTAGCAAAGCCCACGCCAGCCCAGAATCCGCGCGATTTCGAGCAGTTAGACTGTCCTGCCGTCACCCCTCCTACAATTCCCAAGGATCGCGGACGTGCCCGCCCTTCGATTCGAGAGGCGCGGGATGACGTAAGCCCAATGGGCCATTGAGCGCGCGGGGCGGCTTCCCTCAGAATGTCTGGCGTGAGGGCACTACGGCTCCTTGCGGTCGCGTGCACGGCGCTGCTCCTGCACAGCGCCGTGACGGGGGCGGATCCCGATCCGGCGGCCCGCGAGGTCGCGCTGTCCGCTGCCGACCGCGCCTGGCTCGGGGCTCACGGCGTCGATTCGCGTCGGCATCACCGACAGTCCCTGGCCGCCCTACGACCTCCTGTCCGAGAGCGTCGAGCACCGCGGCATCACCGCTGACTACCTGGACCTCCTCGCGGCGCGCTCCGGTTTCACGATCGAGCGCGTGCGCTTCAAGACGTTCCCCGAGTCCTACGAGGCGCTCCGGCAGGGCCGGATCGACGTCATCGGCTCGATGGCGAAGACGCCGGCGCGGGAGCCCCATGTCCGCTTCACCGCTCCCTACGCGATCAGCCCCTCGGTGATCCTCGGGCGAAAGGACGATGCGACGATCCGCGGTCTCAAGGACCTGAGCGGCAAGAAGGTCGCGGTCGAGCGCGGGTACGCGGCGGGGGAGTTCGTGGTCAAGGCGGTTCCGGACGCCACCATCGTCGAGGTGGCCACGACGCTCGAAGCGCTGCGGGCCGTAGCGTCCGGTGACGCACACGCCTATGTCGGTAGCCTGGTGTCCTCCTCCTATCTCATCGAGCGCAACTACCTGACCAACATCGAGGTACGCGGCTCGACGGGGTTCCCCAGCAGCGAGCTCCGCTTCGCGGTACGCAAGGACCTGCCCCGGCTCGAGCGGGTGCTCGACATCGCCCTGCGCAGCCTCGCCGAGCGAGACCACGACCGGATCCGGGCCCGCTGGCTTCCCTCGCGAGGCACCGGCGCGCCCGACACCACCGTCGAGGTGACCCCCGCCGAGCGCGCATGGATCGACCAGCATCCGACGATCCGCGTCGGCGTGGTCCCCAATCGCCGGCCCCTCGACATCCTCGAGAAGGATGGCCGGCACACGGGGATGGCGGGCGAGTATCTCGCGCTGCTGGGGAAGCGCCTGGGCCTCGAGTTCCGACCCGTCGTCGTCGCCGACCGGATTGACTTGACGGAGCGCCTCCAGCGGCGCGAGCTTGACGTCACCTCCCTCATCACCTCGCATCCCGACCGGGCCGGCTATCTCGTCTTCACGCGGCCCGTCTTCTCGATGCCGTGGGTGATCGTGACGGCGGCGGAGGCCCCCTTCATCAACGGCGCACGGGACCTCCGCGGCAAGCGGGTCGCCGTCTTCGAGGGCGGCGCCGCCCACCTCACGCTCCGGGATCGCTTTCCCGCCATCCAGCTCGTGATCGTGGAGTCCGACGCCGCGGGGCTCGAGGCCATCGCACAGGGTCGGGCGGACGCGCTCGCCACGCCGCTCGCCACCGTGAGCCCTCTCATCCAGCAGCAGTACACCTCGACCATGAAGGTGGCGGCACCCTTGCCCGAAGTCCCGTCGGACTTCGTCATCGCGGTACGCAGCGACTGGCTGCCGCTGCGCGACATTCTCGACAAGGGCATCGCCTCCGTCACCGAGGAAGAGCAGGGCGCTATCCGCAGCCGGTGGCTGGGCGTGACCTATAGCCTTGCCCTGGATTGGCGCCGCTACCTGGGCGTGCTCATCCCCGTGGCGTCTACCGTGGGTCTGGTGATCCTCGTCGTCGTGATCTGGAACCGCCGGCTACGGCGACAGGTCGCCCGCAGACGCGAGGCGGAGGCGGCGCTGTCCGACCAGCTCGCGTTCCAGGAGGCGCTCTTCGACACCGTGCCGAACGCGCTCTTCTTCAAGGACACCGAGGGGCGGTATGTGAGGTGCAACCGCGCCTACGAGGAGATGTTCGGCGTCCCGCGCCGCGACATCATCGGCAAGACGTTGCTCGAAGTCTTCCCCCATATCCCGGTCGCCGAACGCGAAGCCATCCACGCGGAGCACATCCGGACGCTGCAGGCGCGGGGCTCGCAGTTCACGGAGCTGCGGGTGCGGCACGTCGACGGGACAATTCACGACGCCCTCTCCTGGGTGCGCACCTTCGACCTCGCCGACGGGCGGCTGGGCGGCCTCCTCGGCGCCCTCGTCGACATCACCGACCGCAAGGAGGCCGAGCGCCAGCTCGACGCCCAGTTCCGCACCCTGCAGACCATCCTCGAGGTGATGCCCGACGGCGCCGCGCTGGTGGACAAGAGCATGCAGGTGGCGGTGAGCAACGAGCGATTCTGGAAGCTGCTCGACCTGCCCCGCGCGCGCTTCGGATCGGGCGCGGTCCCGTTCGAGGCCCTCGTGCGGTTCAACGTGGAGCGGGGCGAATACGGGGCGGTCGATCCCGAGACGGTCGGCGAGCGCGTGCTGCAGGCTGCCCGGCAGGCGAGCGCGCATCACGAGGAGCGGACGCGGCCCAACGGCGACGTGCTGGACGTCCGCGGGGCGCCTCTCCCCGACGGGGGCTTCGTGCGCTTTTACACCGATATCACCGAGCGCAAGCACGCGGAGCGCGCCCTCGCCGACGCGAAAGAGGCCGCCGTCCACGCCAACCGCGCGAAGAGCTCGTTCCTCGCCACCATGAGCCACGAGATCCGCACGCCCATGAACGGCGTGCTCGGCATGATCGAGCTGCTGAGCCTCACGCAGCTGGAGACGGAGCAGCGCGCCACCCTGAACACCGCCCGCGAGTCCGCGCGCTCGCTGCTGGGCATCATCGACGACATCCTGGACGTGTCCAAGATCGAGGCGGGCCGCCTCGAGCTCCGCTCGGAGCACGCCTCGCTCGCGGAGGTGGTGGAGAGCGTCTATCTCGTCTACTCGGTGGCGGCGAGCGCGAAGAACCTCCTCCTGATCCGCACCGTGGACGCCCGGCTGAGCCCGGCTGTGATCGTGGATCCCCTCCGGTTGCGGCAGATCCTCAATAACTTCACCAGCAACGCGATCAAGTTCACGGTGGAGGGGCATGTCGAGCTTCGGGTCGATTTGGTCGAGCGCCGGGAGGGGCGCGACGTGGTGCGCTTCTCCGTGTCCGACACCGGCATCGGCGTCTCGCCCGAGAATCAGAAGAAGCTCTTCCAGCCCTTTGCCCAGGCCGAGGCGGACACGACCCGCCGCTTCGGCGGCACCGGGCTCGGCCTCGCCATCTGCCGGCGGCTCGCCGAGATGATGGATGGCGCCATCGAGATGCAGAGCAAGGTGGGAAAGGGCACCACGATGATCCTGACCCTCGCCTTGCCCATCGGCGACCCGGCGCAGGTCCGGTCGGTGGCGGGGAGTGGGCAGTCGCCCACCCAGGCCGCGCTCAAGGGGCGTCGGGCGGCGCCGCCGGTGGCCCAGGCCGAGACGGAGGGGACGCTGGTGCTCGTGGTGGACGACCATCCCACCAATCGGTCGCTGCTCGAACGGCAGCTGCGGGCGCTCGGTTATGCCGCCGAATCCGCGGAGAACGGGGTGGTGGCCCTGGAGCGGTGGCGCTCCGGCCGCTACGGGATCGTCGTGACCGATTGCCACATGCCCGAGATGGACGGCTACGAGCTCGCGCGCGCCATTCGCGCGGAGGAAGCGGCGCGCGGGACCGCGCGGATGCCCGTCATCGCGTGCACCGCCAATGCCCTCGCCGGCGAGGCCGACGTGTGCTTCGCCGCGGGTATGGACGACTACCTCGCCAAGCCGGTCGAGATGCCGGCCCTCGCCCAGGTGCTGGATCGATGGCTCCCGCTGCCGCCGGATCCGGCCTCCGGGGCGGGGGACGCCTCCCCGGTGGCGATGCCGACGCCGAGGGCGCCGATCGACGCCGCCGCGCTCGCCGAGCTGACCGGCGGCGATCGCGCGGTGGAGCGGGACATCCTGCAGGAGTACCGGTCCGCGAACGACGCCGACGCCGTCGCCCTGCGGGACGCGCTGAGCCAGCGCGACTTGCCCGGCATCGTGCGCGCGGCCCACCGCATGAAGGGCGCGGGGCGCATGGTCGGGGCGCGGGAGCTCGCCGAGGTGTGCGGGGCGATCGAGCAGGCGGGCCGCGGAGAGGACATGGCGGCGGTGGCGACGGAGGAAGCCCGGCTCACATGGGAGCTCGATCGGCTCAACGCGTATCTGGATGAGGCGGGGGTGATGAGCGCTCATGGAGATCTCTGAGATCCGGTTCCTCGTCGCCGAGGACCACGAGTTTCAGCGCCGGACGCTGGTGCGTATGCTCACGTCGCTGGGTGCCCTCGAAGTGCTCGAGGCCGCGGACGGGCGCGCCGCCCTCGAGGTGTTCCGCGACCCCGGCCGCCCGGTGCACATCATCGTGTGCGACCTGGACATGCCCGAGATGGACGGCATGGAATTCATTCGCCACGTAGGCGAGATGGGCGCGCAGGTCTCCGTCATCCTCGCGAGCGCGCTGGACCGGCATCTGATCGCCTCGGTGGAGACGATGACGACCGCCTATGGCATGAACCTCCTCGGCGCCATCGAGAAGCCGGCGACCCCGCAGAAGCTTCGCGACCTGATCACGCGCCACGAGGCCCAGGCCGCCGCAAGTCGGGCGGGCGTTCCCGCGGCCAGAATCCCCCTCGAGGAGGTGGTGGCGGGCCTCAGCGCCGGCCAGTTCGAGCCTTTCTTCCAGCCGAAGGTAGAGCTCGCGAGCGGCCGGGTGGTCGGGGCGGAGGCCCTCGTGCGGTGGCGGCACCCCGAGCGCGGCGTCGTGCCGCCGGGGCTCTTTGTTCCCGCCCTCGAGGGGGCCGGTGAGATCGACGCCATCACCTGGGTGATGCTCGAGAAGTCGGCGGCAGTCGCCGCGTCCTGGCAGGCGGCGGGCCAGGCGCTCACGGTGTCGGTGAACCTTTCGCTCGCCTCACTGAGCGATCCAACGCTCGCCGATCGCATCACCAGCGCCGTCCGGGCCCAGGGCCTCGACAGCCGAGGCATGATCCTCGAGATCACGGAGACCGCGGCCATGACTGACATTGGCCGCTGTCTGGAGAATCTCGCCCGCCTGCGGGTGAAGGGCTTCGGCCTGTCCATCGATGACTACGGCACCGGGTACTCGTCCATGCAGCAGCTCGCGCGCATCCCGTTCACCGAGCTCAAGCTCGATCAATCGTTCGTCACCAACTGCGCCGCGAACGCGCAGCACCGCGCGATCATCGAATCCAGCCTGGACATGGCCCGCCGGCTCAAGCTGACGACGGTGGCGGAGGGTGTGGAAACGGGCGCGGACTGGACGCTGCTGCGCGAGCTCGGCTGCGCGCAGGGCCAGGGCTACTTCATCGCCAAGCCCATGGCGGCGGGGGAGTTTCTCGCGTGGGCGGGGCAGTGGAGGCCACCCGCGGCCTGAGCGGCCTGTGCTACGATGCGGGCGTCGTCCACGTCCGCGCGGCGCGCCCAGGGACCCCGTCGTCTAGCCTGGCCAAGGACGCGACCCTTTCAAGGTCGAGATCGCGGGTTCGAATCCCGCCGGGGTCACCACCGCAGTTGGTACGACCTTCCCGGACAGAAGCGGCTCCCACGAGCCATGCCCGGTGAAGCGATAGCCGCGGCGTCTGTCCTTCTCGAAGGCCTCGCCCGTTAGGCGTCCCACTCATCGACGACCCTCCCGCTCTGAGAGGACCGCACTTCAGGCGATTTCACAACTGCGAAACGGTCCGGTTTTTCGGGGGCAGGTCCCCCGCTCGGCGAGCCGAACGCGCCATGACCGCCCGGCGAAAGTCCCGACATCCTGGCTCCCAGCCTGGCGTGAATAACGGCGCCGGACCAGGTGCGGCTGAAGCAGCGAGAGAGTACGCATACTCTCAGCCCGGTAACCGCGACCCGGTAACGATTCCCCCTTGGAGGTCATGCTTTGATCTTGGCGAGCCGTTCTTCAATGCGCCGAAGCATCGCCCTTAGCTCAGTCAGCAGCACGACAAACGCCAGTAGCTGGAGGAACTCCGATTGGCAATTCTCAATGGTGGCCGCGAGCCACTCGAAGACAAAGTCGAAGGACCCAAGAGCTCTGCAACCTGCTGATGCGCTTCCTGGTCGGCGGGAAATTTCACCCACCCCGCCCAGGTCTGGAAGGCCAAAAGACACGAGAAATAGCGCGGAATGATGCTGAGGTGTAGTTCAGCCAAAACCTCTTCAGGCCGGAGTTCGACCCCGCGGATCCGCCGCCATAGATCCGAGGCCCTCGTGCACCCCGAGAGTGTGCCGGATGGACTCGAGCGGGCAGGGCAGCTTATCGATCACTGCGGCGTGGACTGCCTCCGCCCCGAGCCCATCCGGCGAATGACCCTCTCCGGTCGGCAGCTAGGCACCGCTTGGTGCCGCCGGCTCCGGGCTTGCTGTTTGTCTCGGCGTTCGCTCAAGCGCGTGCCTGGCGCCGTTCCCTCCGACAGCGCTCGTTCCGCTCGCCCAGTTGAAGCGGCGGCGGTCGCTCTATTCTCCGGCACACATCTTGCGTTGACGTAGGTTGCCTTGGATAGGCGACATCGCCGGATCCCCTGGCTGTGCTCTCGTGGAAGGACCGCCGTCGGCGCCTGCGGGAATCGTTTCGGGCCATGAGGAATCGTAGTCGGCAAGGTCGCGCCGAGGTGGAGGGCGAAGGGATCGTGGGAGAAGACTTGGAGGTAGCCCAATGCGCGTCCGGCGGAAGTGTGAAGACTAGCCGCCAGTCCGGACGCCGCGTGGGCAGGTAAGTCGGACACCCCCAACGACAGCAAGGAACGAATGCCATTGATGCTTCAACCGCCCTGTACGTGATCGGCACGCTCCTGGTGACGCAGGCCGCCGTCATCGCGACGTCGGTGTACCTGCACCGCGGGCTCGCGCACCGCGCGCTCAATCTGCATCCATTCGCGGACTGGGTCTTCCGCTTCGTGCTCTGGTTCACCACCGGCCAGAATCGCCGGGAGTGGGTGGCGGTACACCGCAAGCATCACGCCTTCACCGACACCGAGCGCGATCCGCACAGCCCCCTCGTGCACGGCTTCTGGAAGATCCAGATCTGGAACGTTTACTACTACGTGCGGGAGGCTCGCAATCCCGAGACCCTCGCCCGCTGGGCCAAGGACATCCCGAACGACGTGTGGGACCGGGTGCTCTTCGAAGGCGCGGAACAACCGTCGTGAGGCGTGCGGGCTCTGGCGTGCTCGTCGTCGTGTTGTTGTCGCTCTGGGGATGCGCCTCTGGTGCTGCGCCGCGACCGAGCGCTCGGCCGTTCGACGAGGTACGCCGGCTCGGCATTGTTGTCTCAGGAGAGAGTTCCCTTTCCGTCGTCGAGCACAACGCCGAGCCCGGGCGCACGTTCGACGAAATCCTGGGCTGGTACCCGACCAAAGCCTGGATGCGGCCCCTTGCTAAGCTGGTTCATCAAGGCATCAACTGGGCGCTCGCCTACCCTCAGACGGCCACCATCGCGCGCAGCGTCGATGGCATCTCGCCCCGGACGGTCGTCGCCGCAGCCATGGCCCGAAAGCTCCGAGCGAGCGGCTGGTTCGAGGAGATTCGCACGCTCGAGCGGGAGCAGTCTGCCGAGGATCGGCTGCGGGACGAGGCGGTCGTGCGCGTGATGGTGCCGGCGTGGGGACTTGTCAGGGTCCGCGGCGGCGATCCCGATTTTGTCGCGGGCTTCGCGGACGTGCGCGGCCATATGACGCAGTCGGGAACGGGGGTTATCGCGTGGGAGGGGAACCAGGACGTCACCTCGCCGGAACAGTTTCCGGTCGAGGCGTTTTTGAAGGACTCGGAATTTGCCCGGCGGGAGTTGGTGAGCGTGCTGGAGAGAGCAGGCGAGCGCCTAGCCAGTGAGCTGATGTATGCGCGGAGTGCCGGCCGGTGACACCGCGACGGCTCGCTTGCGTCACGATCATCCTCGCCGGGTTGGCGCTGAACGGGTGCGGGACCACGAGCACACTCGATGTCCGCTATTCCGAGCAGGAAGCGAACCGAGCCCTGCTTTCGTCAGCGGCCCCGAGGCGGGTGCAGATCAGCACCGTTGTCGATCGCCGGATGGAGACGGCGCGCGTCGGGACAAGGCCAAGGAGCGGCGGGGACATCGTCACGAGGCGACCCGTCACCGAGATCGTGCAGGAGGCGCTCGGCATCGAGTTGAGCAAGAATCGCCACATCGTCGTGTCTGAGCGACCCGACGTGGTTCTCACGGTGGCCGTGGAGGCGTTCTGGCTCGATGTCGTCGATGGGCACTCAAGGCTGCAGTATGTCGGGAAAGTCGTCATCGCAATGACGGTCGCCGACGGGCACACGGCCGAGACCCTTCTGACCCGACGATACGTCGGAATCAAGAGGCGAGAGGTCGACGAGCCCGACGAGAGCGAATGGCGGGAGGTCCTGGAGACAGCGCTTGCCCGGACCTTACACGACTTGGCGACCGATCCGGACCTAGCCTCGGCCCTGGCTCGGACCATGACGCTGTCGCCGCCCGGATCTCGGTTACCACGTATCGGGCAACGGCACGGCGTATGCGCAGTGTAGGACACGTTCAAACAACCTCAATCATCGGGTGCCACCCGAAGGAGAAGACCATGGCTGACAAGGACAAGGAGTATCTCGCAACGCGGCTCTTCACGGACCGCGACAGTGCCGAGCGTGAGTATGAGGCGACCCTCGCACGTGGTTACGACGCGAGAGATATCAACGTGGTGATGACGGAAGAGGGTCGGAAGCGACACTTTGGCACTGGCGCAACCACCGAACTCGGGAACAAAGCCCTTGAGGGCGCGGGAGTAGGGGGCGGCGTCGGCGCGGTCACCGGAGGTGCTCTTGCGGCTATCGCGGCGGCGGCAACAATCGCCGTACCGGGTCTGGGCCTGCTTGTCGCAGGGCCAATTGCGGCCGCACTGGCAGGCGCTGGGGCCGGGGCTGTCGTAGGAGGCGGAATCGGTGCCCTGGTGGGCGCGGGTATTCCAGAAGAGCGCGTCAAGGAGTACGAAAGTGGGCTGAAAGAGGGCGGCATTCTCATGGGAGTGAAGCCTCGGACGCCAGAGGACCGCGAGTACTTCGATCAGCAGTGGGGCGGCGATCGCACGGCGACGATTCGCCGAGATCGCTAACGCCATGCGTCGCGCAATTGTAGGGGCATTGGCTCTAGCGCTCGTGTGGTGGGCCTCGCCAGCCCTTGGGCAGCAGCCAGGGGCAAAGCCGGGCCCGGCCCCGGCACGCGAGGAGACGCCGAAGATGGGCATGCGAAGTGTCACGGGCTCGGTGAAGACTGCCACTGACAAGGGGCTTGTCGTTATCGGGCACGAGGAAGGTCAGAAGGACCGGGAGTGGACATTCGCGTTCGATGGAAGTACTCGCATCGACGCCGACGGCAAGACGCGGGCTGTTACCGAGCTTCGGGAGGGTGACGCGGTCACCGTCAACTACATGGCTCGCGACGGCAAAATGGTCGCACAAGACGTCAAGGTCAAGGCCCGATAGCACTAAATGGCGGCCTCCTTCGCCCACGTGGGCGAAGGAGGCCGCCGGTCCAGCGTCGATCAGCGGGCTCGGGCTGCGAGACTCGCGACCGCCGCGACCAGATGCGCCGCGCCGAAAGCCACGGATCGAAACGGATGCGAGCAGCTCATCCGTCCGAGCGAGGACATGGAGGAGGGTCGGAAATTCACCTGTGTCATAGCTGATCCGTCCGTGTCGGTGGCTTCATGCGGCTAAGGCCTCACCCGCAATGGCCTGAGAAGTGGTAGCGCCACCCGTCCTCATCCTCCTCGGCATGAAGACGAGCCGCCGTTTCCCAGAACCCTTACGGATCATCTGGCACGCCTGAAACGCCTGCCCCCGAAACACCAACCCCTCGGGCGATAGCCCCGCGTCCCCGACCACGTTGTCAGCGCCGCCGCCCGTCAACGTGTTCTTCCCGTCGCCGGGGCTTCAGCGTGGCCCAAGCGCCGTGGCCATGCGGCCCTATTGCTCGTGACGACGACGGGACTATCCTCGTCTGAGGAGGTAGAACTGCTTGACGATCTCGAACCGGCCGGGAGCAGCAAGTCCGGTCAAGGGCACGTTGCAACGGCACCTCACGCTCTTACCCGAAGCGCTGCTCCTGGCCGTACCGATGCTCCTCGGTGCGGCATGCGCGGCGGCGATCCAACAAGATACGGAGCGGATGCTCGCGGCGGCGGGGTTTCACATGCGCCCCGCGGATGCCGCTGAGCTGCAGGAGGATCTTCGGTCGATACCGCCGCATCGGCTCGTGAGCCGAACCAAGGACGGCAACGTCGTGTACATGTACTCGGATCCCGACAATTGCTACTGTGTCTATGTCGGCGGCAGCAAGGAGTATTCCGAGTACGAGCGTCGCAGGCTGGAGAGAGAATTCGCTCCGCCGGCAGGAGCCGCGGGAGGGGCGCCGTGAACCCTGGTCGCTACGCACGCAAACACGCCCTAGTTACCTGACTAGATCTACGCCAACGAAGGTCGCTTCGAGGAGACCCGCCTGATGGGGGTCTCTCTTCGGGTACGGTTCATTGCGCGACCTTTGTACGGCTTAGGCAACGCGGATAAGTCCGTGTAGTTCCACGCTGCTAACTCCTGCGAATCCCGCCGGGGTCACCACCTCTTTAGCAACGGGCGTCGCGAGGATCAGTCGCTCCATACCCGCGTACCCCGTGAAGCGATAGCGCCGGCCCTCGTCATCCTCTTCGGGCATGAAGATGATTCGGCCTTCCACGACCTTGCGGATCATTTGGCGCGCCACGGTCGGCTGGCCATGCAGCAGGCCCGCGCCAGTCCGCGAGGTACGTGCGCAGCTCGCGCTTAAGTTCGCCGTCACTGCCACGGAGCGGCCGAGCGTTCCCCTCCAGCAGGGCGATCTGCTTCCGTAGCCGGTCGGCTCGCTCCCGCCGCGTATTCAGCTCAGGCGCGATGGCGTCGGGCTCCACACCGGCCGCAATAGCGGCCGCGTAGCGGGCTCGCTCGGTCTCCACGCCGGCCAACTCCTGGCGCAGCGCGCTGAGTCGCTCCGCGGCCCTCTCCTCGGACGGCTGGAGCTCAGCCAGGGCCATGCGCAAGCCGGCCTCCACGGCTTCGGGGGCGAAGAGCTTTGCATCGAGATCGCCGAGCACTACACGATCGACGGCCTCCATCGGCGCCCACAGTCCATTGCCGCAGATCGACCGGCCGCGGAGGCGAGAACTACGGCAACACGCTCAAGGACTGACAGAGAGGGCGCGGTTCGCGTCCCCCGCTCGGGCATGGTGATGTAGGGCCGCGTGACCTTCGCCTTCTGGGCGAGCTCGGCCTGCGTCATGCCTTTCGCCTCGCGCAACGGCTTAACCATTCGTCCGACGTCCTGGGAGGAAGCGCCCTAGACAAACCGCCCACTTCCGGCGCGGCGCTCGAGGCCCCCATGGCTACGATCGCCTTTGGCCACGTGGAGATCACCTCTCATACGACCAAAGTCGCATAGCGAGACGGGGTGGTCCGAGACAACCATGACCCACAAGCAACGAAGCAGCATGACCTGATGGCGATCCGCAGCGTGATCCTTCTGGAAGCTCTCTGTCTCTTCGTGGCAGACTTACTTTGTCGTGCTTGAGCGCGAACAACAGCAACAAATTCTGATCATGAACGACGGCTTCTTTGAACGCCCGATCCTCAACTCTCCCTATATTCACCCCGGGCGTCACTGGGAGCTCGATCCCCAGGGGCAGCCGACCGGGCATATTGTCGAAGTGCGCCGCTCCGCCCAGTTCATCACACCGATCCCCAAGCCGAAGAAGCACAAGAAGGACGCCGGGCAGGAACGGATTGTGTTCGACGAAGGGGCCGGCGTGTCAACGGCCAAGCAGCAGTACGACCCGACGCCGATCATCAACGAGCTGCGCCACCGTGTCGACCAATGGCGCGGTATCAGTAGTCCGAGCTCGTGGGGAGTGACCCCCGAGACGGCCCGGCTGCTGCAGCATTGGCGGCATCACGAATTTACCGGCGTCCGCCCCTTCTTCTGTCAGATCGAGGCGGTGGAGACCGCGATTTGGCTCACCGAGGTGGCGTCGAGCGAGACACAGGGGAAGCGATTCCTCACGCATCTGACAAACGCCAACAACGACGCCAACCCGGAGCTGATGCGACTTGCGCTCAAGCTCGCCACGGGTGCTGGCAAGACCACGGTCATGGCCATGCTTATTGCATGGCAGACCGTGAATGCGGTCCGACACCCGCAGAGCAAGCGATTCACCCGCGGCTTTCTCGTCGTAACGCCGGGGATTACGATCAAGGATCGTCTGCGCGTCCTGCAGCCGAACGACCCCGATAGCTTCTACGCGAGTCATGAGCTGGTGCCGGGCGACATGCTGGATGATGTGAATCGCGCCAAGATCGTCATCACGAACTACCACGCGTTCAAGCGGCGCGAACAGATCGAGCTCTCCAAAGGCGGGCGCGCATTGCTCGAGGGACGCGTCGGCGGCCGTCTTGACACCCTCGAAACCGAGGGGCAGATGCTCCAGCGCGTGATACCGGAGCTCATGGGGTTGAAGAACATCCTCGCCCTGAACGACGAGGCGCACCACTGCTACCGTGAGAAACCGTACCAGGAGGACGAAGAGGAAGGTGAAGATCTGAAGGGCGAGGAGCGAAAGGAGGCCGAGCGGAACAACGAGGCGGCTCGTGTGTGGATCTCCGGTCTGGAGGCGGTGAACCGTACGCTCGGGCTGGCGCGCGTGATCGACCTCTCCGCGACCCCCTTCTTCCTGCGAGGATCTGGCTACGCGGAGGGGACGCTCTTTCCATGGACGATGAGCGACTTCTCACTTATGGACGCCATCGAGTGCGGCATCGTAAAGCTGCCCCGCGTACCCGTGGCGGAGAATATCCCTGGCGACGACATGCCGATGTTCCGCAACCTGTGGGAGAACATTCGCAGGGACATGCCGAAGAAGGGACGCGGCAAGGCGGGCACCCTCGATCCCCTTGCCCTTCCTACCCGGCTCCAGACGGCTCTCCAGGCGCTCTATGGCCACTACGAGAAGACCTTCAATCTGTGGGAGGAGGCGGGAATCTCTGTCCCCCCCTGCTTCATCGTTGTCTGCAACAACACGTCGACATCCAAGCTCGTGTACGACTTCATCGCGGGCTTTCACCGGCAGAATGAGGATGGCTCTACGACTCTGGAGACACGACAGTCGCGCGCGGCCGCGGCGGTCGCGATGGCGAGGCACAGCAGCGTGCTGGCGATGACGGAAGCGAAGGGCCTCATCTATGTGCTCCGAGGGGGCAGTGTCGGGGTCGAGGGGCGCGACCACAGGCCGCCCGCCAGGTAGCCGCCGTCCACGGCCAGCGTGTGCCCCGTGACGTAGCTCGCATCGTCGGAGGCGAGGAAGAGGGCGGCCTTCGCCACCTCCTCGGGCTCGCCGAACCGCCCCATCGGAATGCGCTGCACCCGGCGCTGGCGCGCCTCCTCGGGCAGGGTTCGCGTCAGCCGAGTGTCGATCTGCGCGGGCGCGATCGCGTTCACCGTGATGTGATGGTGCGCGAGCTCGACGGCCATCGTCCGCGTCAGCTCCACCACGCCGGCCTTGGCGGCGTTGTAGCCGACGAGGTTCTCGACCCCGCGGAAGCCGTTGATCGACGCGACGGTGATGATCCGGCCGCCGCCCTGCTTCACCATCTGGCGCGCGGCGATCTGGCAGCAGAGGAAGACGCCGGTGAGGTTCACGCGCAGCACGCGGTGCCACTGGGCCTCGGGATGCTCGAGGAACGGCGCCGAGTGGGCGATGCCGGCGTTGGCGAACATGACGTCGAGCTGGCCGAGCTCGGCGACCACCCGGTCGACGAACGCCTGCACCTGGCTGGCCTCACCGACGTCGACGCCCATCGCGATCGCCTTGCCGCCGCGCGTGCCGATCTCGCGGGCCACCGTCTCGACGGCCTCGGCCTGGATGTCGCAGAGCGCCACCGTCGCGCCCTCCTCGGCGAACGTGAGCGCCGTCGCGCGTCCGATCCCGAGCGCACCCCCCGTGATCGCTGCCACTCGCCCTTGCAGACGCATCTCCGTGTCTCCTTCCTTCCCCACGCTCACTCCATCAACACGCCGCCGTCCACGTTGAAGCGGACGCGGCTCCCGTGACGACGATGACGTGGTCGCGAAGGTTCAGATCAGCGCCTGCTCGTAGCGCTCGAGCGAGCCGACGCGGGTGAGCGGCATGCTATGCGAGACACACCGCCGCCGTCAACCGGCCACGGACCAGCCGGAGCAGCGTTGATCGCGCCTCGCGGGGCGTCCGCCGCACCCCCGAGCAGATCGGATCAGGACGCGGCAGCGCCGGGCTCCGGTGGGGCGGGGCCGGGGCTCGGCCCCGAGGCGCCGACCCCCACGTGGGCGAGGATCCTCCGGATGACGGCGGGATCGTGCAGGGTGGCGATCAGGCGCAGCCGTCCCCACAATGGGGCGCGCTACAGTCTGCGCAGGGCGCCGACGCGTTACCCCTGGAGAACTCTACGAACCGCGCGCTCTCCTGCCGCCGACGCGGGCGATCCGATCCAAGCACGCATGAATCACGGTGCGCAGCCGTACGCCGTCGGCGAGATCGTTGACGCCGCGGAGATACTCGATGTCCGGAGCCCAGCGGATCGCCTGAGGGTCGACTTGGCGAGCGAGCGCTAGGATAGGCGCCTCGGCCGCGTCGCGCCCGGCTTCTACCGCGGCGCGGAGGACGGCAACGGGATCCGCCACCCCCTCGACGGCCATGCGGCCGAGCAGCGCGTCGACGGCCGGCACGAGGTGCTCGACGCGCTCCCACTCCTCGACGGTGAGATGCGCGATCGCGGGCGCGTCCACTAGGGGCGCCGTAGGCTCGTGGGTCTCGGAGGTCGTCGGGGTGGTGGTCATGGGGGGTCTCCTTAGCCCTGAAGGGCGCGGGCCAGGCGCGCCTCGATGCCGGCGGGCAGCGCGGGCGCGCCGCCGAGGGCTTCCGCGAGGCGTTGCTCGATCCCGGCCGGAAGGGGCGTGGGCGGGTCGCCGTGGTGCAGCGCCTCCACGAGCCCCGCGATGTTCTGACGCTCGGTGGGCGTTTGATACGGCTGCCCGTCGAGGGCGCACGCGAGCCGATGGTGCGCGTCGTGGTGCTCGATCACTTCCTGTAGGTCCTTGTCCATGGCGGGGTCTCCTCGGTCGGGTTAGGGGTTCACCACGAATGGAGAAAGCGCCGCACCCGCTCGGCGCCCTCCAGCCGGGTGTCCATCTCGTCGAGAAAGTTGCCGCCAGCCAGCTCGGCGGCCACCTCCGCCGCGCTCGGCTCGGGCGCGACCGGCGCGGCGGCCAGTTCTCGGGCCACGAGCAGGGCGCCGCAGGCCGCGTTCGCCCAATCGTCGTGCTCGCCGGCGGGATGGTCGATCTTGCCCCCGCGCCAGATTAGGCCGAGCAGCTGCTGCTCCAGCAGGGGCACGTCGAGCAGGCACGCCTCGCGCGCATTCACGATGGGCTCGAAGCTTTCGTACAAGGTGGAGGCCGGGGCGGCGGCGGCGACGTAGCCGAGGCCGTGGCGGGCGAAGTCCTGCACAAACGTTTCGCCCGCGTACTTGTCGCCGTAGACGTGGCCGATAGCGTACTTGCGCACGACGCCCGCGAACCGTTCGACGGCCGCCCGCGGGTCGAACGGGGGCGGTGGCCCTTGGTTGAGCATCCGATCGAGCACGAGGCGCCCGGCCGCGTCCGCGTGGGCGATGGCGCATACGGCGTCGTCGCTCGACCCGCCGCTCATATCCACGAACGCGACATAGGCCACGCCGGACTCGGGCGCGCGGGAGCGGACGCCGCGGGCGATAGCGTCCATGACCGGCTCCACCTGGAACGCGGAGCCCTCGGGCAGGCCGCCCAGGTTGAGGTGCAGGCGGCGATATTTATGGGCGGGCAAGCGCCGCTGTTGCTGCGCGAGATAGTCCGGGTCCTGCCACGAGCCGCGCGAGGGATTCGCCCGGGTCTCGGGGTCGCTCGTCGCGAAATCGGGATCGGTAGTGAAGTCGGCCGCGTACCAGGAGAAGTACAGGCGCGGATCGGTGCCGGTGCGGCCCTGCTGGGTCAGATCGAACAGCGGCACGCCGGGTCGGTGGTAGATGCTGGCGTAGCTCGTGACCCACATCTGCGCGTCGGGGCGCGTGGGATCGAGCTGCATGGCTTCCAACAGGTCCCACGTGCGGTAGCCGTGGATCTCGTCGAAGAGGGCGGCCCGGTACGACTTGCCGTGCTGGCCGACCTCGTCCTGCGCCGGGAGGATCGCGCAGAACCCGCGGCAGTCCCGCCGCTCGATCACCTTCTTCTTGACGACGAGGCGCTCGCGCAAGAGCGGCGAGGCCGCCACGATCTTCTTGGCTAGGGCGAGGTCGTCGTCGGCCTGGCCTTCGTCATTGGCGAGGAGGTAGACGACGTTGCCGTCGGGCGAGTCGTTCGCGAGCAGCGCCGCCAGCCCCTTGAGCACGAGGTCGGCGCTTTTCCAGTTCTTCTTGGCCCGCCCGACCAGACCCAGGTTGTAGCGGGCCCGCCCGTCGGCCTCCACCGTGTCGAAGGCTTCGAAGATGCGCCGGCGGTAGGGCTCAACGTGGGTGAGCATCGGCGTGCCGTCGATCCAGTTCACGAGGCCGAGAAACTCGAGGAGGCCCACTCTCTCGTGGCCGAGGCGCTCGGCGATCCCGTGGGCTACCCGCCGGCTGGCGGGGCGGGGGGTCATGCGCGGCCCCGGTGCTGCCGAGCGACCAAGTCGGCGATGGGGGCGGGCGGGCGGTGGGCGCCAACCAGCTCCCGAAGCGCGGCGAGCGCCTGGGCGTAGTCCGCGTTGGCGAGTCCCTGCCGACGCGCTAGACGCTCCAGGGTCCGGGGGCTCGGCCGGCGCCCTCGGCCTTCCTCCCGCGCTCGCCTCGCGGCTTCCAGGGACTCGCTAGCGGCTTCCAGGTTCGTCCACGCGACCGCCGTCCGCCCCGCTTCCAGCCGCGCGAGCGGGCTCGTCAGGTCGAACTCGGCGGCGAGGGCGTCGCGGCCCGCGTCTGGCCGACGAGGGAGAGCGCCCGACTAAACCGGCCTAGGCCCCCCGGGGTCACCAACGCCCTAGCAGCGCGCACGGTCCCCCTAATTGGCTGGAGTCGGTCAGCGCGTCCCTCGAACGTGTAGAACCTCCCCAGGTCGTCCTCGTCGGGTGTGAAGATCAATCGCCCAGTGAGGAGCTTCCGGATCATCTGTCGAGCCTGGATGGGTTGCCCGCGGAGAAGCCCCTGCCAGTCCGCGAGGTATCGGCGCAGCTCGCGCTCGATCTCCGCGGCATCGCCCCCGCCGGAGGATGCGGCACTCTCCAACTCGGCGAGGGCCCCCTGGAGCTCGCGCTGACGCTTCTGACGGGCCTTCAGCGCGCTCACGACCGCCTCCAGGTCGGCTCCCCCTGTCTCAATCGCCTCAGTGAGGCGCCGCACCTTCTCGGCGATCTCAGCGAGCTCGACCTTGAGGGCCACGCGCCGAGCCTCCAGGGCATCGCCCACCGGCCGCAAGGTTTCCACAGCCTGGCGAATGCCCTCTTCGACCGCCGCCGGCGCGAAGATCTTCTGCTCGAGCTCGTCGAGGATGGCGCGGTCGGTGAGCTCCATCGGCGCCCGCAGATTGTTGGCGCAGATGGAGCGACGAGCTTCAAGTCGAGACGCTTCGATAAGCCCGCAAACACGTCGGCCCATGGCCCGCTAGCCTGGGATGCACGACGAACTCGTACTCATCGATCAATCCCAGCTCCGCCAACGCCTGCTGGAGCTTCACGCCTCCCACGAACAGTCCCTTGCCCGACTCCCGCTTTAGCTGCTGCACGTCGACGTCAAGCGGCAGAGGGCGCCGACGGAGGACGCGCCGGAGGCGTTTGGTATCCTCCGGGCTTAGCGGGTGAGGGAGGAGCGCAGCGAAACGCCGGGCCAGCCGAAGGGGCCGGGCAGAGAGGGTCCCCTTCACGGAAGGTCGATGATCTCGACCCAGTTCGGGTTCTTGCCCATCGGATATTCCTTCAGCTTGGTCAGCTTGCCGGTCGACTGATCGATCGCGTAGCTCGACATGCCGTGCGAGAGCTGGCCGACCGTGAGCAGATAGTGGCCTGAGGGGTCAATGGCGAAGCCGCGCGGCTGCTTCTCGGTCGGTACGCTGCCGATCGACGTCAACGTGCCAGTGGCTGAGTCGACCTGGAAGCCGGCCAGGGTGCTCGTCGTGCGCTCCGAGCCGTAGAGGAACTTGCCGTTGGGCGTGATGTGCAGATCGGCGGCCGAGGGCTTGCCCTGGAAGCCGGCCGGCAGCGCGCTGAGGACCTGCTTCTGCTTCAGGTCACCCGTGGCGGCGTTGTAGTCGAACACGTAGACGGCGCCGTCGAGCTCACCGATGACGTACACGAGCTTGCCGCCGGGGTGGAAAACGAAGTGGCGAGGGCCGGCCTTCGGCCGCGCTTCGGCGGCCGGCGACGTGGTGGGTGTCAGCCTGCCGGTCGCCGCGTCGAACGCGAACTGGTTGATGCGGTCGTTGCCGAGTGTCGGCACCAGCACGAAACGATTCGCGGGATCGGCGAAGATCGCGTGCGCGTTGGGATAGTTCTCCAGCACCTGCTGCGGCGGCGACACTTTTCCGGGCGACCCGATCGGATTCACGGTGACCCGGTGGCCGGGATAGGACGCGCCCAGGAGGAAGCGCCCCGTCCGGTCGACCGCGATGTAGGCCAGGCTGTCGGCGAGCGGCCCGCTCGCAACGTACTTCAGCTTGCCGCTCGACGGATCGATCGCAAAGCCGGCCGCCGCCTTCGGCTCGCCGCGCGTGCCGACGTACAGGACACGGCGATCGGGGCTCACCGACATCGGCGTCGAGATGCCCGGCTTCTCGATGCCGGGGATCGCGGTTTTGTCGATGACCGCGAGGTCGCCGTTCTGCGGGTTGAGCTGAAGCACGTAGACCTCGTTGCTCTCAGCGTTGCCGACGTAGACGAAGGTGGCGGCCCCGGCCGATGAGGTCATCAGTGCCCCCGCAGCCAGCGCGGTGACGAGACCGGCGCAGATCGTGACGAGATGTGCTCGCATGCTGTCCTCCCGTAGATCATGGTAGCCAGACCGCGGCGCGAACCTCGCCGAACTGAGGATAGGTAACATGAACGCCCTCCGGCGGTGGTGGCCCCGTCCGTGGCCCCGTCCCCATGACATAAGGTGCCAGACTCGGACGCCAGCCGCCCGAGGAGCCGCTGTCACAGAGGATAGGCAACATCAACGCCCTCCGGCGGCGGGCACCCCACGCGTGGCCCCCGTCCCCGTGACATAACCTCGCAGACTCGGACGCCAGCCGCCCCAGGAGCCGCTGTCACAGCGCCACTACCGCTCGCCGGTGATGAAGTGGAGGCCCGCGAGCTTGAGACGGATGGCGCCCTGCTGGGCGACCGGCGCGGCGTCCGGATGCTCCGCGATGAGCGCCAGAGCAGACTGGAGATGGCCAATCGCCTCCTGGTTGGCGCCCACGGCGACCGCGCCGTCCGCCGCGGTCACGAGATACGGCAGGGCCTGCGGGCGACGATCGCTCTGCGACCAGTGATGGGCGAGCTGGTCGCAGACTTCCTCGGTTCGCCCCCGGTACAGATGCTCGAGCATCTCCGCCGCGCGCCGGTGGCGCACCTGGCGGTCCGATTGGAGGAGGGTTCCGTAGGTAACTTCTTGGGTGAGAACGTGACGAAACGCCAGCGTGGCGACGGGCCCGTCAGTCTTGCGGTCGAGAAACCCTCGACGCTCGACCAGCGCCAGGTTGTCCTCGAATCGCTCCGGGGCTACAAGGGCGCGCAGGTGAGCGAGCGGAAATTCCTTGCCGAGCGCCGCGGCGTCGGCGAGCAGCTCGCGGGCCGACGCGGGAAGGCGGTCCACGCGGGAGGCAATCAGCGCGCTGATGGTTGGCGGCACGAGCCGCTCGGTCTCCTCGCGCAGGTCGTACGCGCCGTCCTCCAAATGGAGATCGCCCCGCTCGCGGAACGCCCGTACCAGCTCCTCGACGAAGAACGGATTGCCCTCGCACCGCTCGGCCGCGACCCGCCGCAGTCGTGGGCTGGCGGGATAGGGCTCGACCTGCGCGTCCACCAGGGCGTGGATGTCCTCCGGGCCGAGGGCCTTGAGGCCGATCTCGCGGATCCGACCCAGCTCAAGGTTGCTCCCTGTCACGGAAGAGCGCGAGGTCATCAGGAGCAGGAGCGGCAGGGCTCGCGCTTCGAGAGCGAGGTGTCGCAGGAGCTCCTCGGATGAAGCGTCGAGCCAGTGCAGGTCCTCGACGACGAAGAGCCGGGGGCCGAGCCGGCATTCCGCCTTCACCCACGCCGTGACGGCCTCGCGCAGGCGGTCCTTCGGGTCATCGCGCGCAGGTGCATCCTGCTTATGCGCGAGAGTCTCACACGAGGTCCCCAGCAGGGGCAGGATCTCCGGCACGAGCCCGGCGAGCGCCGGGTCGAGGTCCCACAGCCGGCGGTGGAGGCGATCGCGGACCGTGGAGAGATCGGCGTCGGGATCGATGCCGGCCAGTTGGCGCAGCATCTGGCGGAACACGGAGTAGGCGGCCGTACGGGTGTGCGACAGGGCCACGCCTTCGACCCGGTCGGCGATGCCGAGGCTCTTGCGGAACTCGTAGGCCAGTCGCGATTTCCCGATCCCCGGTTCGCCGATTAGACATACGGCCTGGCCTTGCTTCTGGAGCGCCTGCTCCCAGCATTCGCCGAGCGCCAGAAGCTCGGTCTCGCGCCCACGGAAGGGTGATACCCCGCGTCGGAGCGAGGCCTCCAGGCGCGAGACCACAGTACCTTCGCCCTCGAGCACGTAGCCCTCGACCGGCTCGCCGACGCCGCGCACCCGCATGGGTCCCAGCGGACGAAAGCGAAAGTAGCCTTCGCCCAGACGGTAGGTCGGCGCCGCCACGAGAATGGCTCCCGGGTCGGCGGCCTGCTGCATTCTGGCGGCGAGGTTGGTCGTCAGCCCCTGCGCGGTGTAGTCCATCCTCAAATCGTCGCCGATCGCGCCCACGACCACGGGGCCGCTGTTGAGCCCAAGCCGGACCTGGAACGCTAGGCCCTTGTCGCGTCTCAGCGCTACGGCATAGTCTGCGAGAGCGCGCTGGACCTCCAACGCGGCGTGCAGCGCGCGCCGGGCATGGTCCTCGTGGGCGATCGGCGCGCCGAAGAGCGCCATGATGCCGTCGCCGGTGAACTGGTTGACGGTGCCCTCCCAGCGGTGCACGGCGTCGAGCATGAGCTGGAATGCGCCATCCATGACGCTGTGGAACTCTTCGGGGTCGAGGGCCCCCGCCAGCTCGGTCGAGCCCTGGACGTCCACGAATAGGACCGTGACCTCCTTGCGTTCGCCGCGGAGGGCGCGTCCTTCCTTGAGGATGCGCTCGGCGAGATGGTGGGGCGTGTAGGAGGCGGGAGCTCGGGAAGCGGCAGCTGGTTGGACCGAGGACGGAGCGAGAGGGGTGCCGCAGCCGTCGCAGAACCGGGCGCCGGGGCGCGCGGGTTGACCGCACGCGGGGCAGCGCGCCTCGAGGGGGCGGCCGCAGGAGTCACAGAAGCGGGCGGCCTCGCGGTTGTCGTGACCGCAGGCCGGGCAGGTCACGGCTGGGCTACTCCTCCTGGAGGCCGGCGTCGATGGCGGTTCCGAATGTGGTCGCCAGGTTCCAGAAGGCGGCAATGCCGATCATTTCAAGCACGTCCTCCTTGGAGAAGCCTGCCTGCTCCATGTCCCGGAAGTCGGCCGGTTTCACGCCGGGGCGGTCGCAGGCAAGCTTCACGGTAAACTCGACCATGCGCCGATCCCGCTCGGCCAGCGGGAGTGTGGCAGGCGCGGCACAATAGCCGTCCATCGTTGCATCATCGAATCCAACCTTGGCGAGCCATCCCCGGCTGAGATTGAAACAAGCGCGGCATCCGACACTGTGGGCGATGAGCATGCCCGCGATGTAGTGGCCCGACCCGAAGCGGCTCGGGATCGGGTTCAGTTGTTCGCGCACCTCGACGAATCCTTTCAGAACTCGCGGGTGCGCGGCCATGGCGCGGACGCTCGGTCCGACCGCCTGGCTGGGTGTCCGCTTCCGCGCGATCTCCATTAGTCGCTTCGATTCCGGTGAGAGCTTATCGTCGGGAATCGGCTCGAAGAAGGCCATCCTCTATCCTCCTGAGCGGGCGCAGCCGGATCCTGTTTCGAGAAAATAACATGAAGCTCCGGATGTGACAAACACGAGTGCTACGACGCGGTCCCGCCGCCGTCGACCGCGAGGATGGAGCCCGTAACATACCGCCAGGGGTCGGAGGCGGGGTAGAGGCGATTGCAGGCCGGGCAGTTCATGCCAGGAGGATAGGCAACATCAATGCCCTCCGGCGGCGGGCACCCCACGCGTGGCCCCCGTCCCCGTGACATAACCTCGCAGACTCGGACGCCAGCCGCCCCAGGAGCCGCTGTCACAGGCCAACATCAACGCGCGCTCTTGGGTAGCGCAGATTCGGTCATGCCGCTCCTGTCGCGAGCCGCTCCACCGGCGCCACGAAGCGCCTGGCGCGCTGTCGCCAGGAACTCCGGTTCGGTGGTGCTCGATTGCAGGAGGCGGCGGTAGATCGCTTCCGCAGAGAGCCGGTCACCGCGCGCGACCAGGCACTGCACCGCGCCCACCAGTGCGCGGGGCTCGGCCGGTGAGCCCGGGGTCAGGTACGCCGAAGTCAAATACATGTCGAGCGCGTCTTCATGTTGACCCGCGCCGCGGAGTATCTCGGCGACGCGGTACGCCGCCTCGCCGCTCGTCTCCCGGTCTTCGGTTCGCGCGAGACCGTTCGCAGGTAGGAGCTTTCGGTAAACGGCCACGGCCTCGTTCAACGCGCGCAGAGCGGTCAGGGAACTGCCGGCGCCGAGCAGCGCCAGCCGCGCCCATCTCGAGCCTTCTGCGACATATGCTGCCGTCATGTACCACTGGACCGCGTCCACGTGCAGTCCCTCGGCGTTCAAGATTCGACCGAGGCGGTACGCAGCCTCCGCCGCAACCTCGCCATCGGTCTGGGCGACCACCCGTAGCAGGAGGGGTGGCATCCGGTCCACTTCCCCGAAGTCCTCGAGAAGCCGAGCGTGCGAGAGCAGGCTCTGCGTTGATCGCTCGATGCGAGGATAGTCCCGGAGCACCCGGTCGTAGGCGGCGAGCGCCTCCCGGCGGCGGCCGCCCGTCTCGTCCATCTGGGCGAGCAGGAGCAACGCGCGCGGTGCGGCGTCGCCGCCAGCAGCCGCCGCCTGCTCGAGCGGGGCACGAGCCTTGACCAGCTTTTCATAGGCCCGGCGTGCGATCGGCCATTGTCCGGTGGAAGCCGACGCTGCGGCCACCCGGGCCAGAAGCACGGGAGCCGCTGGATAGGAGGGAAAGTCATCGACGAGCCGGCCAGCCAGCGCGTCCACGCTCACGTCGGACCAGCCGTGGTTCGCTGCTGCGAGCAGCACGAAGCCGTGAAGCAGGTACGGGGTGCGCTCGCGTTCTTGCCCCAGCAAGCGGGTGGTGAACGACTCGAGAGGCTCGGTACCACTCGCCCGGACACCTCCGCCAGCGCCGTGGCCCCACGACGCATTACGCGGCGGTTCGTCCAGACCCCCTTCGGTTCCCGGCACCGCGAGCGTCGCGCTCAGTCTCGCATGCGCGTCGATGACCAGAGGCTCGCTCGACTGAACCAGCACGTCGAGCTCGCGCACCGCTTCATCCTCGTGGTCTCGGCGGAGCGCGAGAACGGATCTGCTCAATCTCGCGATCCCAGCGTGCAGCGTCGATGGATACTGCGCGATGAGCCGGTGGAACAGGGCGTGAGCCGCCACCGTGTCGCCCCCCTGGCTTGCCACCTCCGCGGCGAGCACGCACGCGAGGGGAGCGCGAGCATCGGCCGGAAACTTGTCGGCGACCCCGGTCCACGATCGTCGGGCGCGGGCGCGATCACCAAGCCGAAACTCTGCCCAACCCAGTGCCATGGCGGCGCCAGGGGTTTCCGGTGCCTCTTCGTGCCTCGACAGAAATTCCCGGTAGCGAGCGGCGGCCTGGCCGTACGAACGCATTCCATACGCGGCGTCGGCGGCGACGAGGAGAGCCGCTGACCGCACAGCCTCCGGCACACCGCCGCGGAGCAACATCTCGGCCCCGCTTTGAGCCTGGCGGAAGTTGCCTGTCGCGAGGTCCGCCTGGGCCTGGCTCAGTAATGTCTTCCATGCCGCCAGAGCACCGGCCGCAGGGGAGGTAACGCCGTCTCCTCCTGTCGCCGTCGCGCCGTCATTACCGCTGCCGGGCGCACCGGCACCCGCACCACCGCCTCCGGCACTACCGGCGGCGCCGCTACTAGCGTCAGAGCCACCGCCACTGCCGGACCCGCCCGCACTACCCGAGCCCCCGGCCGCGCCGGAGCCACCGCCACTGCCGGCGCTGCTGCCCCCCGCACCACTGCCACCACCCGAGGCACCGCCGCCGCCCGAGCCACCACCGCTGCCCGAGCCACCACCGCCGCCCGAGCCACCACCGCTGCCCGAGCCACCACCGCTGCCCGAGCCACCACCACCGCCCGAGCCACCACCGCCGCCCGAGCCACCACCACCGCCCGAGCCACCACCACCGCCCGAACCACTGCCGCCGCCCGAGCCACCACCACCGCCCGAACCACTGCCGCCGCCCGAGCCGCCACCGCCGCCCGAGCCGCCACCGCTGCCCGCACCGCCACCGCCCGAGCCACCGCCACCGCCTGAGCCGCCACCGCCGCCCGCACCGCCACCGCCACCGCCCGAGCCACCGCCGCCGCCCGCACCGCCACCGCCACCGCCGGAGCCACCGCCGCCGCCCGCACCGCCACCGCCGCCGCCCGCACCGCCACCGCCCGAGCCACCGCCGCCGCCTGAGCCACCGCCGCCGCCTGAGCCACCGCCACCGCCTCCGCCACCCCCGCCGCCCTTGGCGATAAGGACGTGTCCGTGCGTGTCGCTGGTATCGCTCGGCGCCAGTCTGACCGTCGAATCGTCCTTCGGGGCAGCAGTGACGTGGGGAGCCGCTATCGGGATGGTCAAGCCGATCGCGAAGAGCGCCGCAAGGATGGCGCGGTAGATGGAGACCATCGGGGCAACTGGCTGCACTCGTTGTGCCCGTGACCTCGGCGATCTGGGCTGCGCAAACTCGGGCGGCCCGGCCAGGGAACCCTGGCGGGCTCCGGCATGCCCCCGGGCGAGAGTGATCACCCCGCGTTCCTTCCTCGACGCGTTCTGACTTCGACCGATACTGCTTCGCGCCGGGCGCACCGTCAAGGCCCCCCTTTGGCCTCGGGGGCAGCGACACCTGAGCCCACGGGCTGGAAAGCTAGAGGAACCCGAGCGCGCCCAGCGCCACCCTCCTTGAGGATAGGCAACATCAACGCCCTCCGGCGGCGGGCGCCCCTGGCTTGGTCCCGTCACGGTGCTTGGGTCCCGTCCCCGTGACATAAGGTTCCAGACTCGGACGCGGGCCGCCCCAGGAGCCGACGGCACAGCAAAGTACGCTCCCTCATCGATGACGGTGTTGAAAATATCACAGCGGTCAAAGTCGGTATCCCCACGCACCAGGGTGTTTCGAAAATGGCGCCTAACCCGCGGCAACACCTCTTGAGACTCCCTGTGGACATTGACATCGCGCAGCTCCCCTTTCTACACTTTCGGTGTTCACGCGGATGACCGACTCGCAAACCCGCTCGCGGAAGACCGAGCAAGGAGGCCCCGTCATGACGACGAGAACACGTGCCGTTGCGACAGTCGCACTTGCCACCGGACTCCTCTTCGGCTGCAGTACGACACCGTCCACTCCGCAGGCCACGGACGAGCTCATGAGGAAAGCCACGGCCGAGAGACAGGAGTGGAACAAGCTGGATCCGCAGCTGGATGCGTTCGCCCGGAGGGGTCATGGCTACGCCTTCTTTCCGGAGGTAACCAAGGGCGCGGCGGGCGTCGGGGGGGGCTACGGCCGCGGGGTCGTGTACGAGCAGGGGCAGCATATCGGCTATGCCGACATCACCCAGGCGTCCGCGGGGCTGCAGCTCGGGGGTCAGACCTACAGCGAGCTCGTCGTGTTCCAGAACAAAGGCGCTCTGGACCGCTTCAAGCAGAACCAGATGGAGTTCGCCGCCAATGCCTCCGCCGTGATCGCGAAGACCGGCGCCGCGACGAACGCTCGCTTTGTCGACGGTGTCGTCGTCTTCGTGAGGCCGATCGTCGGCGCGATGGCGGAAGCATCGCTCGGCGGCCAGCGGACCAGGTACGTGGCGAAGTGACAGCGCGCGTCAGCGCCGAAGGACTAGGCCCTCGAGGTCGAGCTCGGGCATCGGCGAGGTGGTCTTTGGCGACATCGATGCCTACGAACAGGGAGTGTTCCATGACCCGTCCTTGCACATGCGGGCTCTGGCGGCCCAAGCGACGGTTCGGGTTCGATGATGGAACAGTGGCGGGGCACCACGCTCAGAGACGGTCTCTCGGGACCCAGGGCAGCTCGGGCTCCCGCCCACCTTCACCCGGGCCAGCTTACTCCTGGCCTTCGCCTGAGAGATACAAGAGGATAGGCAACATGAAGGCCCTCCGGCGGCGGGCGGGCGGGGCGGCGGGCGGCGGCGGTCGCCCCGTTCTTGGTCTCCGTCAACCCGACATATGGTGCCTGACTCGAACGCCCGGCCACGCCGAAGCACAGCTCCTCGGGCTTCATTCTCTCGGTCATCATGTGCCGGGCCATGAACCGATCCTTCACCAACGTGCTCCTCGGCGGCTTCGGCCAGGTCCAGGTCTCGACCGCCCAGGTGGAGCAGCGCTCGGTGCGGAGCGCGAGCCCCGAGGAGGCGGCCGAGATCCTCGGGTCCTCGTCTTCTGTGATCGTGGTGCCGGGCTACGGCATGGCCGTGGCCCAGGCGCAGCACAAGGTGCGCGAGCTCTACGACGCCCTCAGCAAGCGGGGCGTGGATGTGAAGTTCGCCATCCACCCGGTGGCGGGGCGGATGCCCGGACACATGAACGTGCTGCTCGCCGAGGCGGACGTTCCCTACGACCGTCTCGTGGAGATGGACGAGATCAACTCCGAGTTCCCGCGGACCGACGTGGTGCTCGTCATCGGTGCCAACGATGTCGTGAACCCCGCCGCCCGGCACGACACGGGAAGCCCCATCTACGGCATGCCGATCCTCGACGTGGACAAGGCGCGCACGGTGATGGTGATCAAGCGCAGCATGGCGCCGGCTTCGCGGGCATCGAAAACGGGCTCTTCTACCTGGACAAGACCATGATGCTCTTCGGAGACGCCAAGGGCTTTGTGGGTGAGATCGTCAAGGAGCTCGCCGGAAGCCGCGCGGTCGCCTGACCCGCGACCGACGCGAGCAGTGCAGGGCACTCGTCCCCGTCGCGAGCACGACGGCGCTCTTCCGCCGTGGCGCTGTTGATCACCGGGCCGCCCGGGGTTGGCAAGACCACCGTGATCCGCGCCGTGGCGTCCGGGCTCGGGGGCGCGCGTCTCGGCGGGTTCTTCACCCAGGAGATGCGCAGCCTGAGCGTGCGCCGGGGGTTCGAGCTGGTCACGTTCGACGGCCGCCGCGCGGTCATGGCCCACGTCGATCGCCGCGGCAGCCCCCGCGTGGGCAAGTACGGCGTAGACACCGGCGTGCTCGAGATCACGGCGCGGGCCTCGCTCGTCGTGGACCGAGGAATCGACGTCTATCTCGTCGACGAGATCGGCAAGATGGAGTGCCTGTCGCCGGGGTTCGTCGCGGCCATGCGCGCGCTGCTCGACGCCGGCCGGCCCGTCGTGGCCACCATCGGCGAGCGCGGCGGGGGCTTCATCGCCGAGGTCAAGCGACGCCCGGACGTGGCGCTCTGGCGGCTCACCCGCGACAATCGCGACCCCGTCCCCGCCCGAATCCTCACCTGGCTCCGGGACCACGCGTGAGCGCAAAGGCGCCGTAGCCGACCACCCGGCACGGATCTCCGGCGGTGTCCGCGGACGTGCGGAGGTCGAGCAGGCCGACGGCAAGGTCGGCGCGGCGCGCCCACTCGAGAGCGCCGCGTAGGGCGAAGACCCCGCAGGCGTCGTCGCGGCCGATGGCGTCGGCATCGCGCGCCGTGATCGCGGCCGCCGTGCGCCGGTCCCGAGCCTTCGCCGTCGCGTTGGCGTGGTAGTGGCTGAGGTCGGTGCTGACGATGAGGAAGGCGCCGGACGCCAGCAGCGCGCCGAGCAGATCGGCGACCCACCCCGCCTCCGTGACGCCCACCGCGACCGGCAGGATCGGAACGTTGCGGCCGAGCACGATCTGGAGGAATGGCAACTGGGCCTCGAGAGCGTGCTCGGGCGCGTGCGGCGCATCGTCCACGCGCGCGCCCAGAGCGCGGGCGTGGCGGACGAGATCGCCATCGATGCCGACGGGGCCCAAGGGGTCAGCCAGGCGTCGGCCGCGGGAACCGCCGCGCCCCACAGCGGCACGAAGTGGGCCGGGCCGATCAGCACGAGCCGGTCGATCCCGGCAGCAGCACCGGCTCTCAGCAACGAATATCCCGACGCGGCGATCGGCCCCGAGTAGCGATAGCCCGCGTGGGGCACGATGAGGCCCCGCAGCGAAGGCGCCGCCAGCACCGCGCCAGCGCCGCGCAGGAGGCGCTCCACGGCGGCAGCAAGGCTCGCGGCGTCGGAGAGGTAGAAGCCGCCCGCAACCGCAGCGGGCCGCAGCCTGGCGAGGCCGCCGTCGCCCGGCTCAGGCACCCAGGCGCACGGGCAACCGGCGGACGCCCCACCGGCCGGGCCGGCCCTCGAAAACGCCGGCGCACCGCTCGCCGCATGCCGCGCAGCGCCCGTCGGCGTCGAGGCGCCAGGCGCCCAGCTCGTACCAGTCGCGCCCGATGAGGATGGCGCCACAGCCATGACAGCGCGTGGACTGGCCGGTGGGATCGTGGACGTTCCCCGTGTAGGCGTAGCGGATGCCGGTGGCGAGGGCGATCTCGCGCGCTCGCACGAGGGTCGCGGGCGGCGTGGGCGGTCGGTCGCGGAGCTTCCAGTCCGGATGGAACGCGGTGAAATGGACGGGCACGTCGGGGCCCAGGCGCTCGACAATCCAGCGGGTCATCGCCTCGGTCTCCTCGGGCGCGTCGTTCAGCCCCGGGATCATCAGGTTGGTGATCTCGAGCCACACTGATGTCTCGTGCTTGAGGTATTCGAGCGTGTCGAGCACGGGCGCGAGCCGGCCCGCACAGATCCGGTGATAGAACTCATCGGTGAACGCTTTGAGGTCCACGTTCGCCGCGTCCATGTGTCGGTAGAAGTCGGCCCGTGGCGCGGGGTTCATGTACCCCGCCGTCACCGCCACCGCCCGGATTCCGCGTTCCCGGCACGCGTCAGCCACATCCATCGCATACTCCATGAAGATCACGGGATCGTTGTACGTGAACGCCACGCTCCGGCAGCCCAGCCGCTGGGCCGCCTCAGCGATGGCCTCGGGCCCGGCGGCATCGGCCAGCGTGTCCACCTCGCGGGACTTCGAGATGTCCCAGTTCTGACAGAACCGACACCCGAGGTTGCACCCTGCGGTGCCGAACGACAGCACGGAGGTGCCGGGCAAGAAGTGGTTGAGCGGCTTCTTCTCGATGGGATCGACGCAGAACCCGGAGGAGCGCCCATGGGTGGTGAGCACGATCCGGTCATCCGCGCGCATGCGCACGAAGCAGAGACCCGCCTGCCCCTCGTGCAGCGCGCAGGCACGCGGGCAGACGTCGCACCGGATCCGGCCGTCCTCCAGCCGGGTCCACCAGGTCGTGGGATGGGACGTCGTCGCGCTCACGCTTGAACGGGCCTCCCCTGACCATCATGCCACCGACCTGGGGTACGCTGCTCGCGTGAGTCTGACGGCGGGCAACGTCCGTCAGGATCTCGCGGGCATGATCGTTGGCCCCTTATTCTCTCGCGCCATCCGCGCGCGGGCCGACCTCCTGACTGCATCTTGGACAGATCATGTGTGGCAGACTACTACAGCCGGGGAAGCTTACGGGCATGCACCAGGCCGATCGTCCTTGTCAGGCTCGCTCTACCACCACTTCGCTTATCTGAATGACGGGGGTCAAGTCGGTGTAGTTCGGAATGTCGGCCATGATCTCTTTCGCGTGCGGCCCGAAGCCCGCCTGAAACGACTCGACGGAATCACAGAAGATGTGGCACATGCCAACGTAGGTCGCAGGGGCGCCGGGTGCGCCGCCGGCAAGCCCTTTGTCGACGGTGTAGTAAAGACATGCGTCACCCAGGCGTTTCTTTACCAGTGGCATATGCTTGTCGCGGTAATACTCGTGGTCGAAACGGGCTCCAGGGGTGTTCGCGTACATCACGCTGACCTTGATCATCACGGTCCTCCAAGTGGTGGGATGGCCGCCCAAGCCTCCGGCATCGGGTGGGGCGATCCTGTCAGAGTGTGGCTGAGAGGTCAAACTGGAACGGATGGCGGGAGGCCCCGCGTCGGCGGCGAAGTCCCGGCCCAGCGTGAGCCCGTGCGCAGGCGGCGCGGCGAGAGGGACGGCGAGGAGGCCCGCAAGAAGAACCATGAGCTTGGCCATGACGTGCTTCCTCCGCGAGATCCGCCGGCGCGTCGGTGTCGAGGATCTGCGCGTCCGGCTTCTGAGCGGGCTCGTCGGGACTTGAACCCGTGACCTCTGGATTGACAGGCGGAGGGCTACCGAGGATAGCCAACACTCGTACTCTCCAGCGGCGGCTGCCCCGCGCCTGGTGCCCGTCCCCGCGACGTAACCTGCCAGACTCAGACGCCGGCTGCCCCACGAGCCGACGGCACAGCTAGGCGGTTCCTTCGACCATCACCACGTTGGTGCGTCCCGCCTTCATGCGAAGCGCCTTCGGGCCGCGGTACTCCTCGCAGTCGTACCAGCGGCGCGCGTCGGCCATGCTGGGAAACTCGAGAATGACGAGCCGGCTCGGCTTCCACTCGCCCTCGAGGGTCTGGTGGGCGCCGCCGCGCACGAGGGAGCGGCCCCCGTACTTGGCGATCGTCGCCGGCACCTGCTTGCGGTACTCCTCCATGGTGGCCGGGTCGGTCACGGTGACGTCGGCGATGACATAGGCGGGCATCGGGAGCCTCCAGCCGTTTCGGGTTGAGCCAGCCGGTCAGGAGCCGGACGTCGCGGGAACCTCCTCGATGGCGTCGACGCGGTCCGCGTAGAAGGCGAGGTGGTCCTTGATCGCGGTCACCGCCTCGTGGGGAGACTCGTAGCTCCACACCGCGTTCTCCACGAGGTGCGGACCGCTCCGGATGCTCCAGTACGAGGCGTCGCCCTTGTAGGGGCAGTAGGTGGCGTGCGCGGTCCGCTCAAGCCTGGACATGTCCACGTCTTCGCGCGGGATGTACTGCACGTCGGGACTGCCCGGCGCGCCCATGACCATCGCCCGCGTGGAATCGGCGATGACCGCGCCGCCCAGGCGAACGATGACCCGCTTCGGGTTGGGCACGATCGTGATGTCCGGGTTGACTTTGGGTGTTCTCGACATGACGCGCCTCCTATCGCTCGCGGACGAGCAGGTCAACCAGCTCGGCCGGCTGGCTCAGCATCGGGTAGTGCCCGGTATCCAGCTCCCCGTAACTGGCCTTGACACGCTCCGCGGTGCGCCACTGATGCGACTCGGGCGGATTCTTGGCCCGGCGGCAGCGGATCACCGCGGCCGGCCAGGCGCGCTCCCAGAACTTGGTCGGCTCCATCGGCGCCTCGAGGGCCGCGATCGGGTGCGGGGTGTACCGGGCGAGCGCCCACGTGCGGGTGGCCGGCTCGAGATCGGCGAACATGCGCGCCTCCGCGTCGGCGCGCGCGGGGGCGATGGTCAGCCCCGTGACATAAGGTGCCAGCCCCGGACGCTGGCCGCCCCCGGAGCCGACGGCACAGCGCACATTAGCGGCCGACTCGCGGGTCGAGCGAGCCGACCCGGGTGAGCGGCATGCTAGGCCAGACACACCGCCGCCGTCAACCGGCCACGGACCGGCTGTTTGGTCTCGTCAAGATTGACCCCCCGGGTTTGGGTGTCGAGCACGCGCAGACAGGACATGCCTAGGCGGCCCGCAGTGGTGGCTGGAGGGCGGCGAGTTTTTCGGTCGGCGTGCGGCCCTGAAGAGCTAAGGAGAAGCGTTCATAGTTGTACCTGGTCTCCCAGCCTTGGAGGGCCGCGGTGGCCGCCTCGAAGTCCGGGAAGCGTTGCCGGCCCCAGAACTCCTCCTGATCGATCCGATGGCTCCGTTCGACCTTGCCGTTCTGTTGCGGCCGGCGGGGGCGAATGTACCGGTGTCGGATCCCGGCGGCTTCGACGCCCAGGACGAAGGCGAAGGAGAACTCTTGCCCATGGTCACACTGCAACCGCTGGATCGGGAACGGGAAAGCCCGCCGGAGCTCGGCCAGGAAGGCGAGACTCGAGCGATGATGCAATCGCCGATAGAGCCGCAGGACACGGAAGCGCGTGCAGTCATCCAGGGCGGTGTACTGAAATGCCCAGCGGCCCGCGATCTGCACGTACTTCACGTCGACCTGAATCGACTCTCCCGGTTCCGCCTTCTCGAAGAGTCTCATCTGGCGGGGTTCCCGCTTGCGGGTCCGCCGCAGGCGGGGTAGGCCTATGTCTCGAAACACGCGCTGAATCGTGCCCATGGCTAGCCGGATCCCGTGCACGCGCTGGAGCCAGAGCCGTGTGCGCGCCGCCCCGTAGCCGAACTCCTGGCGGGCTTGGCGGATGAGCTCGACGGCCGCGGGCGAGACCCGCCGCGCCCGGTGCCGCGGATAGGACGGCACCAGCCCCTCGACGCCCCCGCGACGCCAGCGCTTCCGCCACCGCCGAATCGTCCGAGCGCTGAGTCCGTAGTGCCGGCCAGCTGCGGCTGGGCCGTGCTCCCACGCATACTCCAGCGCCACCAGGCGGTAGCGCACCCGCGTCCGATACTGCGGCCGAACCTTCACGTCGCTGAGTTTGATCATGGCCCCCCCTTGGTTTAGACAGGCTCGACGCCTAGCTGCCCATCAAAGCAAAGGGGGTCAATCTTGAGTAGATACTTCACCGGCCACGGACCGGCCGGAACAGCATTGATGGCGCCTCGTGGGGCCTCCGCCGCGCCCCCGAGCAGATCGGATCAGGGCGCGCTGGGTGCTCATCGTGGCCCCTTTCGCTCGAGCGCCCGCACCACGCCGCCGTCCCAGACGAGCACCGTATCGGCGACGTCTAGGAAGAGGCCGGTGTCGACGACCCCGGGGATGGCGTGGATGGCACGCTCGAGCGCGCGGGGATCGTCGATCGGGTCGACGGCGCAGTCGAGAATGACGTTCCAGTTGTCGGTGACGAACGGATGGCAATCGGCGAGGCGGACGGTGGGCCCGCAGCCGAGCGCTGCCAGACGCCACTGGCAGAAAGCCTTCGCGAACGGGATCACCTCCACCGGCAGGCGGCCGCGCTGGCCCAAGTGGTCCACGAGCTTCTCGCGGTCCACGAGGATCACCCTGCGCCGCGCGGCCATGGCCACGATGCGCTCGCGGACGAGCGCGCCGCCCCAGCCCTTGATGAGATCGAGATTGGGGGCGACCTCGTCGGCCCCGTCGACGTCGACGTCAAGGTCACCGGCCTCCAGACCGGCGAGAGAAATGCCCATCGAACGCGCCAACGCGGCGGTTGCATCGGATGTGGGCACACCCTTGATACGCAGCCCCTGAGCAACCCGCTCGCCGAGCGCCTTGACGAAGGCCGTTGCCGCCCGGCCGGAGCCGAGTCCGACGAGGGTGTCGTCGCGCACGAAGCTCAGCGCCCGGCCGGCCAGTGCGGCGAGCGACTCGTCGTTCACCATCACCCATCCTGGGGCCCCCGGCCCCTTCCGGCAGGCGGGTCGACGGGGCGGCGTCGTCCCGGGTGTCCCGTCCGGCAAGTTGTAGCGTTCGGACTCTAGGTGCCCCACGCGCTTCGGTCAACCTGAACCCGCCCCGATCACCACAGCGGCCCCCGCCCGACAGCGTGTAGGCCTGCTCGATTGCGCAACATGAAGACCCAATGAAGCTTGCGTGACCGCGACTGGTCGCGTGCCACCGGAGCCTGTGTCAATCCGCTGGGGCACGATTGGGCCCCCCAATCGGCGAATGAATGATCCCGCTACCGCCTAGTCTCCCGAGTCCTGTGCTCATGGGGCTGGAGCTGGGCTGGCAGCTATCGGAATGCACGCGCGCCGTCGCTAGCTGGCCCGGGCTGGTGTCCGGGGGGGCTGGGCAGTCTGCCCCCTTCTTACGTGAGGGCTATTCCGCAGAAGGTCGCTTCGAGGAGGCCCGCCCGATGGGCGGTATCTCCTCGGATATTGCCCACCGCGCGAACCTTTGGCATCTAAGGCGACCCGGATAACCCCATGTAGTTCTACCGTGCTAACTTCCGCGAATCCCGCCGTGGGTCACCACACGTTGGAATCATAGTTCCTGGTAGTAGCGGCTTCGCAAGTGCCCTGCCCGGTGAAGCGATAACCCCGCTGCCCCTCCTTCGCGAAGGCCTCGCACGTTAGGCGTCCCACTATCACGTCGTTGGACCAAGGTCCCATTGCCGGCCCGTGAGGGACGCGCGTTCAATGTCACAGGTCGAGCGCGCAGCCGGAGACCTCAGGGAGGACGACATCATCGGAGTTTTCGTGATCGACGCGATCGGCGCCATCGCCCTTCTGAAGCGATCCTGCCACCGTCCCATATCCCGTCAAGCACGGACGCCGAGTGCGGCCCAGACCGCCTTGCCGGCCCTCAGCGTCGACCTCACCGATTCATTTCCGGTTAGTGGGCAACGCGCGCTGCGCAAGCTCAGGACGTTAAATCCCCGCTCGGGAAAGGAGCCACCCGCTTCAGTCCATGTTGAGCAACTCACATAACACTCACGTTGGTTGAGGAGGCCGTTATGATCGTTCGGCTCGTCATGCTGGTGTTCGGCGTACTGCTGATGGGTATTAGCCCGGCCTCTGGCCAGATCAAGAACGCAGATGTCGTCGGGACCTGGGTGGGGGTTCTTGAGCTAACGGGCGACAAAAGCCCGGTCGAGGTTGAATTCAAGTCGGACGGAGGATTCGGAGGTAGTGTCAAGACTCAGAAGGAGGGTCTCGTGCGGTATAAGGGGGGGTGGAAGATCGAAGGGGCGAATGTCCTCGTGGACTACGTGGCTGACGCTGCCACAGGGACCGCAAATGTGCCGGCCGTGGGGTCGAGTTCGTGGACCTTGACGACGCTCAAAGGCAAGTCCTTGAGCGGAAGGGGTATTCGGAAGCACGACCAACTTCAATACGACGTCATATTGAACAAGAAGTAGCTGAAGGTGGTGGAGGGGTCACACCCTCCACCACTCTCACGTCGAGCTTTGGCGGTGCCGTTGCCTGCGCCCAGACGGCGCAGGCCCCTCATGCCAGCGATCGAGAATCTCGTTCGTCGGGTGGTTGAATACCTGGACTTCGCTCAGTTGTTGGTTCCGGGCGGAGATGCCCTCGGGGTTAGCCTTGTCGAAGATGTTGCCGGGTACACGCGTTGCGTAACTGCGAAATCTAAAACGCTTTCGTAGGACGAGAGCAGTATCCCGCCGGGGTCACCATTTTTCTAACGCACTGTGCCCCGAATCGGGGTGTCGTGTCACAGTAGGACGTTGACGGTCGAGTAGCGGGCGGCAACGACTCGCGCGGAGGTGCTGAACAATGATCGCCTCGCGATTGTATGCTGGCCAGACTCTCGGGATTGGTGTGGACCTCACTTCCCAAGGTGGCGCGGTTCAAGCACGGAGACGTGTTCGTCGCGGTGCACGGTTCAATGAGGCACTACAGTGCTTCGCTCGTGCAGAAGTACACCTACATCCCGGATACCGGTTCGTGGTTCGGGATGGACTTCAGCCCCGCTGGTGATCTCTTCGTTTGTCACTTCACAGCCGATCCTCCTCCGTACTCGACGGGGCCGACGGTGGACCGACTCTCGTGGCTAGACGGTTCCACGGTGGGCACCTTCGGCAGCAGCTATGTGGGCCAAGGCCCGGAAACGATTGTGTTCGACAAGGCTGGCAATGGCTATGTCGGGTTGACCTTTGGAGAGATCCGGAAGTTCAATGAGGCGGGCACGTTGCTCTACGTGTTTTCGCCGCTGGCAGTGGACGCTCTCGGCGAGATTCACATTGACCTTGCCGCGGACCAGAAGACGCTCTTCTACACTGCCGCGGGGCGGACCATCTTCCGCCTCGACGTCTCTACGCACACGCAGCTGGCGAACTTTGCCTCTCTTGCTGCAGGCACTCAGCTCGCTGAGCTGCGGATTCTTCCGGGTGGAGGTGTGCTCGTTGCTGCGGGAGACCAGATTCTGCGCCTCAACTCCGCTGGGAACGTGATCGAAGCCTACGACGTCCCGGGCGAGTCCCAGTGGTTTTCGCTGACGTTGGATGTGGACGGCATGTCCTTCTGGAGCGGGGGCAATCCGGGCCTTACGGCCTAGAAGTTCAGCATCGCCAGCGGGGAAGTGCTTGCCAGCATCGATGCCAATACAGATCCCCAATCCGGAATCACGGGCCTGGCGGTGTTCGGCAGCGTCAAGTATCCACTACTGTGGTGGCCCGGCAGCCTCGTGCTCATCGGTGCAGGCGTGCTCGGTGCAGGCGTGCTCGGCGCTGCAGTACGGCGCCGGATGAGGGCAAGGTGAGATTGGGCCAGAGCCCGGCCCGGTCGCCACTGACTGCTCCTAGGGGTAGGCTCGCTACGCCGAGCGAATTGTGCCTCGCAACTCTACCGCGCTAGGGCCTGCGAATCCCGCCGGGGTCACCACCGTTTGTGGTATCGCCAAGCCCATGAAAAGACGGTCGTATGGAAATGCCGAGAGTCTCCAGGTGATCAGGATCTTGAATGGAGCCAGCCATGCGGACCGGACAGCTCACGAAGAAGCGATCGCATCACATCCTCTGGTTCAGCGTAAGCGTTCTCTTGCTGAACGTGCCGAGCGTGCAGGCGTCGTCGATCGTCTTTGACGACTCGGCTGATTTCTTCGCTGTCGTCGGACCGACCGTAGCATTTCGGGTTTCCGACGTCCCCGATAGTCCGGCTTTTGCGGGGTTGCCGTTCCGCTTCGATGATGGTGCGTTCCCGTTCCCTGGTGGGGCCACCTCGTTTGAGATACACGAAGCCGCTGCGGCCTTCAACAGTTTGACCATCGCTGATTTTTCCCCACGATATCCAGGCAACGAGATCGCCGTTCGAGGCGCCGAGGAGATCGACGCGCTGGCCTTTGGTTTCTGCTCCGGTGGTGGGATGTGCGTGCCCACGCCCGTCTTCTTCTCCATCGGCTTCAACATCGTGGAACCCAGATTCGACGCTGCCGGCGCAGTGCAAACTCCAGATAGCGGTTCGCCGTTTGTCGATTCGTTGTTCCTGGTGACCTTGATGGACTTATCGGGCAACGTGGTCGACAGCTTCGTGTTCAACGCTCCGGACGACGCTTCTGCCTTCGTGGGCGTCTGGTCGAGCGAGCCCATCGGGCGGGCGACGATACGCGAGCTGACGGACGATCCGGGTGACGAGCTGTTCGGCGATGTTTTCGTCGGGACGCAACGCCTCGACGTCGTTCCCGAACCCTCCTCCATCGTCTTGCTGACGACCGGGCTGGTTGGCCTGCTTCGTTACCGTTACCGCCACATTCGGCGCGAAAACCGCACGTTTCCGCCGGAGCGGGCGACGGACGCCCAGCGCAAGCCGGCCGCCCGCTGGACGCGATGACGGCTGCTCATCGTCTTCTGACTCGCGGCGGTCGCGCGACTCAGCCGGGCAGCGTGTCGTAGTGGTGCCAGTTGCCGATCACGTCGGCCGCGTAGAGCTTCGCGATCTCTTCGGAGTAGCCCAGGAGGCCCCTCCAGCACTTGCTCGTTGTGCTCGCCCACCTTGGAAGTGGAGCCGACGACCGCCGGAGTGGGCTGTTTTCGAGACGGGCGTAGACGGCCAGGCGAAGCGGGGCGGTCTAGGCAGGCGACGAGTTCCAGGCGCAGCCGGACGACCGAGGCCACGTCGGTCTCGTTGGAGCGACCTCAGGCGGCGCGCCAGACTACCCGGAATGGCAGGGGTTACTTAGATTCCGCAATAGTGGCACCCGAAGTGCCGGCACGCCTGAATTCGTCTCTTGACGAGTGGGTTCTGTATCCGGGGGTCCTCGAAATATTGAGAGAGGAGCTACCTCCATGGCGACACGGAAATGGCTAAGCGTCCTGTGCGCCCTCCTCGCCAGTGGTGCTTTGGCGACGTCAGCGTCCGCGATATCGGTAACCCAAACGACCAATGCGGACGTGCTTGTCGGATCGATCGTCGGATCAGGCATCACGACCTCGAACAGGACGTTCACCACGGCTCCCAGGCGGGAACATTTACCGGGGGTAACGCCTCCGGGCTGGGCTTCAACACCGGTATCGTGCTCACCACTGGCAGCACCGCGTGCGTGCCTGGGCCGAACAACGCGACCGATTGCACCGGCCCTGGCACCTTCACGCGGCTCAGCATCGATTTCACGACCGATACGGGCAATGTGTCCTTCAAGTATGTGTTCGGATCGGAAGAGTACGACGAGTTCACGGACTCTGCGTTCAATGATCAGTTCCGGCTGCTGCTTGACGGTGTGAATATCGCTCAGCTTCCGGCTAGCGCCGGTATTGTGGAGATTAACAATGTGAACTTCCACACCAATGTGGCGTGTTACGGGGACAACCGGCTGGGCGACGAAGACGACGAGGATGGAACCGTGGGCCGCTCGATCTGCAGTACGACGGCCTGACGGTGGTGCTGACCGCGACCGCGACTGGCCTCGGGTCGGGAACGCACAACTTTACGTTTGCGATTGCCGATATCACCGATACGATTTTGGACTCGGGCGTGTTCATTCAGGGCGGTACGTTCACGAGCACGGAGCCACCGGAGGAGCCGCCGGTCAACGGCGTGCCTGCGCCGGCCAGCCTCATGCTGTTCGGTCTCGGCGCCGGACTGCTGGCACTCTGGCGTCGCAAGGTGGCCTGACCCTCCGCTCCGAGGATTGGCGCTGGGCTGTGCTCCGCTAGCGCGAGCCTACCTGCGCCACGCCATGGAAGGGCACCTCCTCCAAGCTCGCCGGATGGGCCGTACCTCCTCGGATATTGCCCATTGCGAGAGCCCTCGGCATCTAAGCGACCCGGACGACCCCACGTAGTTCTACCGTGCTAACGCCTGCGAATCCCGCCGGGGTCACCCCCTTTTTAGCAACGGGCGTTGCCAAGACCAGCCGCTCAATTCCTGCGTGTCCCGTGAAGCGGTAGCGCCGCCCCTCGTCGTCCTCTTCCGGCATGAAGATGATTCGGCCTTCCACGACCATCGGAATCATCTGTCGCGCCACGGTCGGCTGACCACGGAGTAGGCCGCGCCAGTCCTCGAGGTACCGGCGGAGCTCGTGCTCGATCTCGTCGCTGCGGCCTCGGTGAGGCCGGGCGCTGCCTTCCAGCAGGTCGATCCGTTAGGGAAGCCGACGGCCCTCGCGTGCCGTTCACGTGATCGTAATGAGGATATCGTCCTGCAGGAGCAGAAACGGAACGTTGACCGCGCCTCCGGCAGCCGTGACGGCATGAACGTCAGCCTCGGTGATACCGAGCTCTGCGAGGCGCTTGAGCGTGAGTGCACGACTCGCTGTGAGCGATGAGATCAAGCCGATGCGCGATAGCTGCTGCAAGGTGTCCGGGTCCTTGATGAGCGCGGCGACTCCGTCCGCCGCCATTTTCTGCCAGACCCCGGCGCGAAGCGGAATCGGCGTCTGTCCCAGGGCGATCTCGGATAGAAACTCGACGAATTCCGCGCGCATGCCGTCCCGCGTGCGTTGCCGTGCATCCCGTGGGACCAAAGTGTCCAGCTCCTTCTGTGCATTGGAATAGTACTTGTCCTGATCGCGCCGGCTGCCGATGTACATATTGGCTTGTGTGTTGTTTCGGGTCTCGCCTCCATCACCCTTGCCGCCGGGAACGGTGGCGAATCCCTGGCCGACCAATCGCCCTTCATGCCAGACGAAGATGATCAGATTGTCGAATGCCGGGGACGCCTCGAGGTCCACCTCGACGACTGTTGACCGGGGAAACTCGACGCCCGGCCGCTGCTCGAGCGTCATGAGGGGTTCGCCGCCCTCCTCGAGAAGCAACGCGCCGTCGCGACTCGTCGCGATAGCGTCGATGGAGCCCAAACGCATGAGATCTCGCCGCGCGAACGTCAGGCCATCGCGAAGACGGAGCTGCTCTAATTCGGACGCCGGAGCCGTCGCGAACTCGCTGACCTCACGCAGCTCCGCGGCTAGCAGCTCGCGCGCCCTGGTGGTGACAGCCGGGTCCACGCCGATGACCGTGTGCGGGCCTTGCGCCCTCGCCCCACCCATCTGCAGCGCCGCGATGTACTCATCAAGTGCGCGGGACAGATCAAGCTTCCAGAATGAGGCGAGGCGGGATTCGACGTGCCGGACGATGCGCTGAGCAGAGTCCTTGCGATCGTCTGGATCGAGCAGTATCGCGGCCAATCCCATATCGGCAAAAATGAAACTCTTGAGAAACATGAGGAACAGATCCCTGTTCCAGAATCGCCGCTCGGAGTCCATCGCCATAAGCCACATGTGCTTGACGGCGAGGTAGCCGGGCAGATAGCCGCCGAGGCTGCCTGTGCAGTCGTGGGCGAGCACGGTGCGGCGGCGCCGTTCCATCTCGGGCGAGGAACGAATGGAATCAAGCGTTTCGAGGATGCCCTTGTTCAGATCCTCGCGGTAGTAGTTGGAGAAGAAGTAGTGAGTCCACCACATGGGCAGCGAGGTCTTGGGTGACGACTCCCGCGGCGTAACATCGAACTCGGCGAACGACGCAAGGCCTTCGGAGAGTGGCCGGAGGCACTCTTCTGCCGCGTCGACGCGTATCATGTCGTCGGCAACTGCATCCGGCATCCCCTTGCGAATGCCCGCTGCAACCGCCATGACGTGTCTCTGCGCGCGTAACTGGAGGACTGCAAGAACGGCGCCCACTGTGGAATGAAAGCACCAGTGATGGGTGGCTTCGTGAATGAAGCTCGGCGCCAGCTCACGCGGCAGCCGATATGTTTCGGGCGCGACAATGCCGCCCAAGTGTCGCGATAGGTCAATGTCCTTGAACAGGACAATGTTGGTGTAGAGATCCGTCCAGCCGCGACCGTCCTGGCTGCAAAAACGGCCCGGCTTGACAGCAGTCATAGCGGCACGCGCAGCAGCGCCGCCATCTCCTTCAGCACATCGGCCTCGGACGTCTCGCTCGAAATCTCCTTCTTGTACGCAACGGTTCGGGAGGAGCCGTCAGCGTTGCGGGTCTCAATCGTGAGATCAATGCGGGAGTTGCGGCGCGTCTTCACGATCCATGCGGCCAGCACGGCGAGCGCTGACAGCGCAAGGATCGCGGTCACGCTCAGCGGCTCGCCGAATCGACCAGCGACGGCCCCCCCCCTCCTCGAAGACGACAGCGTGATTCCGATCTACCGCCGCGATATCCATCCTATCGGCCCTCGAAAGGCCGTGAACTTTGATGCTGGGCTCAGCAGTGTCCACGCGCGTCCTCCTTCTATGCGAGGCACATCGAACGGCAAAGCGCTTGTCCGAGGATCCTCCCCCTCAAGAAGACGCGTTAGTGTACAGGCGACACAACACTCCCTTCCTGCGCCGTCGCCGCCCCGCCCAACGGATGCCCGCCATCCCAGGTACAGCGTGGACAACGAGCCTGTCAAGGGGGTGGGAGCGCGGCAGGAGGTCGTTCGCTGACGATCAGAGAGTTGCGCACTTCCGCGGCTCTAGTCCATCCGGGGTGCGGGGGAACCTGAGCGAACACCGATTCGGAATGTCCTTCTAAATCGGACCCGGTTTCTTGGGACACGGAGTTGGCTAGGATGACCGTGACCAAGGAGGCCGGACATGGGGACGAAGCCGAGGAAGCCGGCGCCGCCGCCGGAGCCGTCGAGTACGCCGAGCGAGCCTGAGCTCCCCGAACGGTGGAGCGTCCAGCGGAAGTCTGACTTGGTCCTGCGCCTCCTGCGGGGCGAAGCGCTCGACGCGGTGTCGCGCGAGAGCCAGGTGCCGGCCCATGAGCTGGAGAGCTGGAAGCGCCTCTTCCTCGAGCAGGGCACGCGGGGGCTCAAGACCCGGAGTGATCCTGAGGAACGCGAGCTCACGCTGGCCCGCGCCAAGATCGGCGAGCTGATGATGCGGCTGGAGCTGGCCGAGCACCTCATCGAAAAAAGCGAGCATGAAAGTGATGGCATGCTCCTTCGTGGATTCGCGATCGAGACTGATCGCTGAAGGAGGGAGCCATGTATTCGATCGGAGTGGACTTTCATAAGCGGTACTCGCACATGACCGTGGTCAATGGCGAGGGTCACGTACTGAAGGCGGGCAACGTGCCGAACACGTCGGAGGCGGTGCACGCCTTCGTCGCGCCCTATCGCGAGGGAGGCCAGGCGGTCATCGAGGCCACCCGTAACTGGACCGTGATGTACGACCTCCTTGAGCAGGAACTGGCGGTGGTCCACCTCGCTCACCCGCTCAAGGTCCGAGCGATCGCGGAGGCACGCATCAAGACGGACCGGATCGACTCGAAGATCTTGGCGCACCTGCTGCGCTGTGACCTGCTGCCTACGGCTTATGTCCGACCGAAGGCCGAGCGCCTCACCCAGCAGGTACTCCGGCAGCGCATGTTCCTGGTCCGGGTGCGGACGATGGTCAAGAACCGCATCCACGTGCTCATCGACCGGCAGCCGGAGGTCCGGGAGATCGCCATGCAGTTCAGCGATCTGTTCGGCCACACTGGTCTGGCATGGCTGCGGAGCGTGGAACTGCCGGCGATGGAGCGGCAGCTCCTGGACAGCGAGCTGGCCCTCTTTGACGCGCTTCGCGAGCGCATCGGGGCCAGTGAGGCGCTCGTCCGGTCCTTCGCGGGCCAGGACCGGCGAATCCGTTGGGTCCGCACGATTCCGGGCATCGGGCGATTCTTTGCCGTGCTCATGGTGCACGAAATCGGTGAGATCCGCCGGTTCAGGACGCCGGCGAAGTTGTGTGCCTACGCGGGCCTCGTGCCGTCGGTCCATGCCTCGGGCGGGAAGGTCTTCCACGGGCGTTTGACAAAGCAAGGGAACAAGTGGCTGCGCTGGGCCGCGATCGAGGCCGTCCGACCTGCCGTGACGACCGACCCGGAGCTCCACGAGTATTACAACCGGGTCCGGCAGCGGAAGGGGCCGAATCCCGCGAAGGCCGCCACCGCGCGGCGACTGCTGACCTTGGTGCATCACGTGCTGCGTCAAGAGCGGCCGTACCGAAAGCCGGTCGGCCCACGACCGACGGCCCATTGGCGCGCTTCTCGGACTGCCCTCATGAACCCCCTAACGGCGACGGGGTAGAAGCCGGCGCGCGTTCCGAAAAAAGGATAGGGAGTCCGAGGATCCGATAGATAGCCTGCGGGCCAGCGAGGCGCCGCCAATAGAAGGGTGATCCTCAGGATCGACGGCACTGGCGGACGAAGGAGGAGAGAGGTCACGGGCATACCCAGTTCCGAAGGGGCTTGACAACGGCTTTCATAGAAGGGGGCTCACGGACGAGTGGAAGAAGCAGCGGCGATGAGGGGCGCCCGGAGCCCTGGGACGGGCCGGCGCTATCCGCTGACGATGATCTGTGCCGTATTCCGCGTGCCGCGCTCGACGGTCTATCGGACGACGGCGCCGGGGCCCGCCACGCCATTGGTCGTGGCCAAGCGCGGGCCCAAGACGGCGCACAGCGATGCCGAGGTCGTCGAGGCAATCCGCGCCGTCCTCGCGGCGACCCCGTTCCATGGCGAAGGGTATCGCAAGGTGCGGGCGCGCCTGGCGCACCGGGGCCTGGCCATCGGCGGGAAGCGCGTCTTGCGGGTGATGCGCGTGCATCACCTGCTGGCCCCGCGGCGCTTGGGACCGCCGAATGGCGATCCGGCGCACGCCGGCACGATCACCACCACGCGCCCAGATGAGATGTGGGGCACCGACGCGACGCGCTTCTACACCGAGGAGGACGGCTGGTGCTGGTTCTTCGGGGCCATCGACCACTGCGTTGCTGAGCTCGTGGGCTGGCACACCGCGAAGATCGGCGATCGCTGGGCCGCGCTTGAGCCGCTGCGCCAGGGCGTGCGCCAGGTGTTCGGCCGCTTCGCGAAGGACGTCGCGCGCGGGCTCCGGATCCGCTGCGACTGGGGACCGCAGTACATCGCCGATGCGTGGATCAACGAGGTGAAGTGGCTGGGAATGACGATCACGCCGTCGTACGTGGGCGAGCCCGAGTGCAATGGCGTCATCGAGCGCTTCATGCGCACGCTCAAGGAGCAGTGCCTCTATCTCCATCGCTTCCAGACTCTGGCGGAGGCGCGCCGGACCATCGGCGAGTTCATCGCGCGCTACAACACCGAGTGGCTCATCGAGCGACTCGGCCATCAGACACCGATCGCGGCCCGCGCGGCCGCTTTGGCGGCGTGACTCATGAAACGCGATCGCCCAGTGGCGTCAGGATCGACGATCGAGGGTGGGGGCGCTATCTTGATATCCCCCTCGAGTGTCCTAGAAACCGGGAGCGGTACACCGCTATTTTAGGCTACTCGGATAGCTCCCCGAAGTTCCACGATGCCAACTCCTGCGAATCCCGCCGGGGTCACCATGGCAGTTGGTACGACCTTCCCGGACAGAAGCGGCTCCGACGAGCCATGCCCGGTGAAGCGATAGCCGCGGCGTCCGTACGCATACTCTCATCCCGGTAACCGTGACTCGGTAGCGATTCCCCCTTGGAAGTCATGCTTTGATCTTGGCGAGCCGTTCTTCGATGCGCCGGAGCATCGCCTTTAGCTCTTGAACTCGTGGCCTCCCTTGTGGATGAACGACGCAGTCAGCAGCACGACAAACGCCAGTAGCTGAAGGAACTCCGATGGGCAATTCTCCGTGGTTGCCGCGAGCCACTCGAAGACAAGCCGAAGGACCCAAGAGCTCTGCAACCTGCTGATGCGCTTCCTGGACGGCGGGAAATTTCACCCACCCCGCCCTAGGTCTGGAAGGCCAAAAAGACACGAGAAATAGCGCGGAATGATGCTGAGGTGTAGTTGAGCCAACCCCTCTTCAGGCCAGAGTTCGACCCCGCGGATCCGCCGCCATAGATCCGAGGCCCTCATACACCCCAAGAGTGTGCCGGTGGGCTCGAGCGGGCAGGGGGGCTTATCGATCACTGCGGCGTGGACTGCCTCCGCCCCGAGTCCATCCGGCGAATGACCCTCTCCGGTCGGCAACCAGGCACCGCTTGGTGCCGCCAGCACCGCGCTTGCTGTTTGTCTCGGCGTTCGCTCAAGCGCGTGCCTGGCGCCCCTCCGACAGCGCTCGTTCCGCTCGCCCAGTTGAAGCGGCGGCGGTCGCTCTGTTCTCCGGCACATATCTTGCGTTGACGTAGGTCGTCTTGGATAGGCGACATCGCCGGATCCCCTGGCTGTGCTCTCGTGGAAGGACCGCCATCGGCGCCTGCGGGAATCGTTTCGGGCCATAAGGAATCGTAGTCGCCAAGGTCGCGTCGAGGTGGAGGGCGAAGGGATAGTGGGAGAAGACCTGGAGGAAGAGTCGAGCCAATGCGCGTCCGGCGGAAGTGTGAAGACCAGCCGCCAGTCCGGACACCGCGTGGGCAGGTAAGTCGGACAACCCCCAACGACAACAAGGAACGAACGCCATTGATGCTTCGACTGCTCCGCGTGCTCATGCTGCTGCGCCTGGCGCGCCCGGTAGCGTCAGGGGTGCCGCGTGGGCGAGACTCCAGTGCGGGCCCGCCTTCTAAAAGGCGCGGAACAACCGTCGTGAGGCGTGCGGGCTCTGGCGTGCTCGTCGTCGTGTTGTTGTCGCTCTGGGGATGCGCCTCTGGTGCTGCGCCGCGACCGAGCGCTCGGCCGTTCGACGAGGTACGCCGGCTCGGCATTGTCGTCTCAGGAGAGAGTTCCCTTTCCGTCGTCGAGCACAACGCCGAGCCCGGGCGCACGTTCGACGAAATCCTGGGCTGGTACCCGACCAAAGCCTGGATGCGGCCCCTTGCTAAGCTGGTTCATCAAGGCATCAACTGGGCGCTCGCCTACCCTCAGACGGCCACCATCGCGCGCAGCGTCGATGGCATCTCGCCCCGGACGGTCGTCGCCGCAGCCATGGCCCGAAAGCTCCGAGCGAGCGGCTGGTTCGAGGAGATTCGCACGCTCGAGCGGGAGCAGTCTGCCGAGGATCGGCTGCGGGACGAGGCGGTCGTGCGCGTGATGGTGCCGGCGTGGGGACTTGTCAGGGTCCGCGGCGGCGATCCCGATTTTGTCGCGGGCTTCGCGGACGTGCGCGGCCATATGACGCAGTCGGGAACGGGGGTTATCGCGTGGGAGGGGAACCAGGACGTCACCTCGCCGGAACAGTTTCCGGTCGAGGCGTTTTTGAAGGACTCGGAATTTGCCCGGCGGGAGTTGGTGAGCGTGCTGGAGAGAGCAGGCGAGCGCCTAGCCAGTGAGCTGATGTATGCGCGGAGTGCCGGCCGGTGACACCGCGACGGCTCGCTTGCGTCACGATCATCCTCGCCGGGTTGGCGCTGAACGGGTGCGGGACCACGAGCACACTCGATGTCCGCTATTCCGAGCAGGAAGCGAACCGAGCCCTGCTTTCGTCAGCGGCCCCGAGGCGGGTGCAGATCAGCACCGTTGTCGATCGCCGGATGGAGACGGCGCGCGTCGGGACAAGGCCAAGGAGCGGCGGGGACATCGTCACGAGGCGACCCGTCACCGAGATCGTGCAGGAGGCGCTCGGCATCGAGTTGAGCAAGAATCGCCACATCGTCGTGTCTGAGCGACCCGACGTGGTTCTCACGGTGGCCGTGGAGGCGTTCTGGCTCGATGTCGTCGATGGGCACTCAAGGCTGCAGTATGTCGGGAAAGTCGTCATCGCAATGACGGTCGCCGACGGGCACACGGCCGAGACCCTTCTGACCCGACGATACGTCGGAATCAAGAGGCGAGAGGTCGACGAGCCCGACGAGAGCGAATGGCGGGAGGTCCTGGAGACAGCGCTTGCCCGGACCTTACACGACTTGGCGACCGATCCGGACCTAGCCTCGGCCCTGGCTCGGACCATGACGCTGTCGCCGCCCGGATCTCGGTTACCACGTATCGGGCAACGGCACGGCGTATGCGCAGTGTAGGACACGTTCAAACAACCTCAATCATCGGGTGCCACCCGAAGGAGAAGACCATGGCTGACAAGGACAAGGAGTATCTCGCAACGCGGCTCTTCACGGACCGCGACAGTGCCGAGCGTGAGTATGAGGCGACCCTCGCACGTGGTTACGACGCGAGAGATATCAACGTGGTGATGACGGAAGAGGGTCGGAAGCGACACTTTGGCACTGGCGCAACCACCGAACTCGGGAACAAAGCCCTTGAGGGCGCGGGAGTAGGGGGCGGCGTCGGCGCGGTCACCGGAGGTGCTCTTGCGGCTATCGCGGCGGCGGCAACAATCGCCGTACCGGGTCTGGGCCTGCTTGTCGCAGGGCCAATTGCGGCCGCACTGGCAGGCGCTGGGGCCGGGGCTGTCGTAGGAGGCGGAATCGGTGCCCTGGTGGGCGCGGGTATTCCAGAAGAGCGCGTCAAGGAGTACGAAAGTGGGCTGAAAGAGGGCGGCATTCTCATGGGAGTGAAGCCTCGGACGCCAGAGGACCGCGAGTACTTCGATCAGCAGTGGGGCGGCGATCGCACGGCGACGATTCGCCGAGATCGCTAACGCCATGCGTCGCGCAATTGTAGGGGCATTGGCTCTAGCGCTCGTGTGGTGGGCCTCGCCAGCCCTTGGGCAGCAGCCAGGGGCAAAGCCGGGCCCGGCCCCGGCACGCGAGGAGACGCCGAAGATGGGCATGCGAAGTGTCACGGGCTCGGTGAAGACTGCCACTGACAAGGGGCTTGTCGTTATCGGGCACGAGGAAGGTCAGAAGGACCGGGAGTGGACATTCGCGTTCGATGGAAGTACTCGCATCGACGCCGACGGCAAGACGCGGGCTGTTACCGAGCTTCGGGAGGGTGACGCGGTCACCGTCAACTACATGGCTCGCGACGGCAAAATGGTCGCACAAGACGTCAAGGTCAAGGCCCGATAGCACTAAATGGCGGCCTCCTTCGCCCACGTGGGCGAAGGAGGCCGCCGGTCCAGCGTCGATCAGCGGGCTCGGGCTGCGAGACTCGCGACCGAGGCGAGGACATGGAGGAGGGTCGGAAATTCACTTGTGTCCTAGCTGATCCGTCCGTGTCGGTGACTTCATGCGGCTAAGGCCTCACCCGCAATGGCCTGAGAAGTGGTAGCGCCACCCGTCCTCATCCTCCTCGGTATGAAGACGAGCCGCCCTGTCCCTTTGTTTGGTCGAGCAGGTCTTGCCATGAGTCCGGAAGGAGCTCATCGAAGACGTAGCTGGCGGCAGCAAATTGCGGCGATTCAAACCCTCCCCACGTGCGCTTGATCCATTGCGTGGCTGCTTCCTTCGTGTGCGGGACGCGGGCCTCGCGGGTGAAGATCTCCAGAAACTCTTGCTCGGCCGCCGTCGGGATCCCGAGGTCTTGAACCGCTCGACGCAGCGCTTCAACGCGCGTTCCAGAGGCGCGCCACGCTACGCCGGGGTGTGCCAAACATGTTGGGGGCGTCGGGGCCAGCTCGGGCCCCCCTCATTGAAGATCGAGGTCGACGAGCACGCCGTAGTGATCGGAGGGCCATAGGGTGGTGCCGTCCGGCTCGCGAGCCGGTGTGTTGAGCACGACACGACTCGCCCGCACGCGCGTCCTCATCTCGCGCCCCGGTACGATGAAGACATAGTCCACCCGCCGGAACACCGTCGACTCCGGCGCCCCGACCCGCTGCCACACGGTCAGGCCCGGCTCGGTCGGATTCGCCGCCCGATACGCGTCCACGAAGCCGGCGCCGTTGGTGAGCGCGCAGATCGCTTCCGAACCCTCCGTCGAGTTGAAGTCCCCCATGACCAGCGTGGGCAGTGCGCCCCGTCGGGCCTGCGCCAGCTCCGCGACGCGCCGCACCTGACAGTCGTCGCGCGACGTGTGGGTGGACACGACGGACAGCCGGCCCCACGGTGTGTCGAGGTCGGTGACGAGGGCGACGCGAGCGTCGATGCGCCGCTGGCCGCAGCGTGGCAGCGCGTGGATCTCCGCGGCCACGATGGGAAACCGGCTCAGCACCGCGGGTCCCTCGTCGAAGTTCATCGCCAGCGTCAGGAGCCAGCCGAATGGCCGAACGAAGACCCGGCTCGTGGCCGGTGCCCACGCGTGGCGCAAGCCGAGGCCAGCGGCGATTCGCTCGGTCACGTTGCCACGCCCCCACCCCGCCGAGGCCTCCTGCAGCGCGACGATGTCGGGCGAGAGCGTCCGCAACTCTGCCACCGCCAGCGCCAGCCGGCGATCGAGGCGGTAATCGTCACCCCACAGCCCGGAGGCGGGTCCGCCGTGAAAGACGTTGAAGGTCACCATGCGCAGCGCGCGCGGCGCGGTGTCGGTGGCGTGCGAGAGCGCCGGCCCGCTCACCGCGATGACGCACGCCAGCGCGAGCACGGTTTTTGCGCCGGCCCTCGCGTGACGTGAGGGTGCGTAGTGTCGCGCCCATATACGGCGAGGGAGGCGGTGACCCATGAAGGCTTCTCCATTGCTCGCAGCCCGGCCCGAAGGCGTCGAGACCAACCCGGCAGCCCTGGCCTAGCAAGCCCCCGCAGAATCGTCGAAGTGCAAGATCGCCCACCACCCCAAGACCATGCTGGAGGAGGGCCGCGGGAGAGTAAAGTACTCCGACGCGATGTGCTCCGGGACCGCCGGGAAGGAGACACGTGCTCGCGAGCACGTCCCGATCGTCAGGGAGCGGTGCGTCTAGATTTAGACTCTGAATAGGTTCTCAGCCAGAACGGTTGCCTCAATCTCGCGGGGGGCTGCGGTGCAGCGGGGTGTGTGCCGGGAGCCGTTTGCGGGGTTCCTCGAGTCGATCGCGGCGCAACGCAAACGCCGGAGATTCCCCTGATGGGCGGTATCCCCTCGGATACCGCCCATTGCGCGAACACTCCGCTATTTTAGGCTACTCGGATAGCTCCCGAAGTTCCACGGTGCTAATCCTGCGAATCCCGCCGGGGTCACCACCGCAGTTGGTACGACCTTCCCGGGTAGGAGCGGCTCCCACGCTCCCAGGTGCCGACGGCACAGCAGTCTAGCACCCGGTCGGCCGGCTTGCCGACCCTCCCCGGCCAGTTTGTTTGGTCTCGTCAAGATTGACCCCCCGGGTTTGGGTGTCGAGCACGCGCAGACAGGACATGCCTAGGCGGCCCGCAGTGGTGGCTGGAGGGCGGCGAGTTTTTCGGCCGGCGTGCGGCCCTGAAGAGCTAAGGAGAAGCGTTCATAGTTGTACCTGGTCTCCCAGCCTTGGAGGGCCGCGGTGGCCGCCTCGAAGTCCGGGAAGCGTTGCCGGCCCCAGAACTCCTCCTGATCGATCCGATGGCTCCGTTCGACCTTGCCGTTCTGTTGCGGCCGGCGGGGGCGAATGTACCGGTGTCGGATCCCGGCGGCTTCGACGCCCAGGACGAAGGCGAAGGAGAACTCTTGCCCATGGTCACACTGCAACCGCTGGATCGGGAACGGGAAAGCTCGCCGGAGCTCGGCCAGGAAGGCGAGACTCGAGCGATGATGCAATCGCCGATAGAGCCGCAGGACACGGAAGCGCGTGCAGTCATCCAGGGCGGTGTACTGAAATGCCCAGCGGCCCGCGATCTGCACGTACTTCACGTCGACCTGAATCGACTCTCCCGGTTCCGCCTTCTCGAAGAGTCTCATCTGGCGGGGTTCCCGCTTGCGGGTCCGCCGCAGGCGGGGTAGGCCTATGTCTCGAAACACGCGCTGAATCGTGCCCATGGCTAGCCGGATCCCGTGCACGCGCTGGAGCCAGAGCCGTGTGCGCGCCGCCCCGTAGCCGAACTCCTGGCGGGCTTGGCGGATGAGCTCGACGGCCGCGGGCGAGACCCGCCGCGCCCGGTGCCGCGGATAGGACGGCACCAGCCCCTCGACGCCCCCGCGACGCCAGCGCTTCCGCCACCGCCGAATCGTCCGAGCGCTGAGTCCGTAGTGCCGGCCAGCTGCGGCTGGGCCGTGCTCCCACGCATACTCCAGCGCCACCAGGCGGTAGCGCACCCGCGTCCGATACTGCGGCCGAACCTTCACGTCGCTGAGTTTGATCATGGCCCCCCCTTGGTTTAGACAGGCTCGACGCCTAGCTGCCCATCAAAGCAAAGGGGGTTAATCTTGAGTAGATACTTCAGCCCGCTGTGGGCGGCGGCCGACACTGTGTACGTGCTGGAGCACACGGCGGAGCTGGAGCGCTCGGGCCTTCCCTCCCTCCGATCACGAGAACGCGAGGTTCGATACTAAGGACCCCAAAAGTCCCAAGACCGCAAGGTGGTGGAGACGTCGGACAATCTAGGACGGTGCTCTATATACTGGTCGAGTGAAACTCATCGGCCCTTCTCAGGTCGTAAGGTCGGCTCGCGACGAGCGGCACCTGCTGCGCGTCTACTCCTATCGCACGGTGTTGATCGTTGCCCGCTTGCTTCGACTCACGCCGTTCTTCATTCTTGTTCTTCCCGCGGCGACGTTTGCTTGCGACGATTTCGCCAAGGCTCCCAGCTCACGCTGGGGGGTTGAGTGGAGCGACGGGATCGCCTGGCTCACGACTCCGTGCGGCGATCGGTTTTTCTCGATTGGGGTCAATGTTGTCGACGGTGGGTCGCGCGCCCGCGATGGTATGCACGGTTATGTCTGGAGCTCCTTTAACCCGACCCTGGGCGCGTGGGCAAAACGAGCTCGCGAGCGCCTGCTCGAGTGGGGCTTCAACACCGCAGGGGCCTGGTCCCTCAGTCCTCGCCGGCTGGATATGCCTAGCACGATCGAGCTTTCGCTTGGCCGCCACGGCAGCGTTGTCTGGGGTGATCCATTTCATCCTGACCTTCCGGCGCGGCTCCGGACGGCCGCGCGAAAGCTGATCGCACCCTATAAGGGTGATCCTCGGCGGATCGGCTACTTTTCCGACAACGAGATCGGCTGGTGGAGCGGTCCGCTCTTCACTGCCTATACAAGCTACGCACCGACCAACCACACGAAACAGCGTCTCATCCGAATGTTACGAGAGCGATATGCCAACGACTGGCAGGCGTTCACTCTCGACTTCGATCCCCCAGAGAACATCCGTAGTTTCGACGATTTGCTGGGGGAGACGCGCGCTACTACCCGGCTTCGGCCCGGCCGGCAAGGGTTCGCCGCCGTGCGGGAGTGGACGCGTCTCGTCGTCGAAAACTACCATCGCATGATGCGGGACGCCATTCGGACCGCCGATCCCGAGGCGCTCTATCTGGGTGACCGTCTCCCCATCTACTATGATCCAGATGCCGTGTCGATCATGGGCCGTTATGTCGATGTCATCGGGACAAACTACAACGCCGACGGACCCGACGGTTGGATCGCGCGGTACTATTTCGAAGGATTACGGCGGCTCGCGCCGAAGCCTGTGCTCGTCACCGAGTGGTTCTTCGCTGCTCGGGAGAATCGGACGGGAAACCTGAATCGCACCGGACCCCCGAAGACTGCCAGGCGCGACCGCGAACCCAGCAATAACATCAACCGGACCGGTCACCTCATGACCGTGGCGACACAGGAGGCGCGCGCAATCGGGGCGGTCGCTGCCGCCGAGGCGTTCGCCCGCCAGCCGAATGTGGTCGGACTCCACTGGTTTCAGCTTTACGATCATCCGAAAGGCGGCCGCCTGGACGGAGAGGATTACAACTTCGGCCTCCTCGATGTCCGTGACACGCCGTACGAGGTGCTGGTGAACGCTCTCGGCTACGTCAACAAGGTCTTGCCAAGGCTCCACAGCGAACAACAAACACCGCCAGCCCCGCAAGCCGTAGTCACGGTGCCCTACGCCGTGATCGATGCCCAAGACAGCAGACTCACCGATTGGCCGAAGGCAGCCGCCCTCATTCCAATGCAATCCGCACCGGACGACGTGGTCTTCGGTGACATCTACCTATCCTGGGACGACGACGCGGTGAACGTCGCCGTGATCGCGATGGACTACTACGACTCCGGCCTTTTGGCTGAGAGCGGGACTTTCCCAGTCGAGGAGGCGTTTCGGCTTGATATCGGCATCCGACAGAAGGAACACGCGAATCTCGTCAGGCTTCACGTTATTCCCGAGAAGACGGAAGTTGACGGCACTAAGGTCGGGTTCCACGTGCGCGCCTGCCGTGTCGAGCGAGAAGCGTGTACGGACACCCCGATCACGGCGAACTTCTTTGGTGTCGCGATGGATCAGCCGCGTGTCATCTTCGAGGCGAAGGTGCCTTGGGCTCAGCTCGGTGGACGGCCGGTCCCCGGAACCGAGGTTGATCTCGCCGTCACGGTGAGCTCGTTCTACCGCGCCCGGTCGATGTCATTGGCCAGCGGGCCATTAACTCAATCGGTTGAGCAGCCGCCTCGATGGCGACGGGTGGTCATCGACGATCCTCCTCACTCCAGATGGCCATCACCATAGTCGTCGGTTTTGACTGAACCGGTCAACTGAGTCTGGGCCCTCCGGAAGGGGCGCCGTTCGAAACCGCCGGTTTAACCAGGCGCGTTATCAGAACCTCCAGCTCTACGCCATCCTTCATGCCCCGCATCACCTCTTCCGTCTCCACCTGATAGCCGACGTTGCGGAAAAGGTCGTGGTAGGTGCGGATGATCCACGGCAACAGCAGCGGGTGCTCCATGCCACACATGGTGTTCGCCATGATCATGCGTCCACCTGCCGCCGTCGCCGCGAACAGCTCGGAGGCAAGCCAGGCGACATTGAAGAACGGGTAGAGCCACCCGAGCAAGTAGATCATCTCGCTCATCACGACCAGGTCCCACGGGCCCTCGGAGCGTGGATTGAACTCCATGACGTTGGCCACGCGGAACTCCACGGTGGGGCCGACGTCCAGGGCACACGCCCGCTCGATCGCTACCGACGAGATGTCCAACGCCAGCACCGAATCCGAGATCGCGGCCAGACGGCGGGTGAAGGCCCCGGCGCCACAGCCGATTTCCAAGACTCGTCCGTACCGTGGCCCTTCCGCGAGTTCGATGAGGCGGGCGTGCGCTCTGCGGGTGAACTCCGCCGTCTCGATGGCCCACGGATCACCCCTTGCCCAGAGGCCGTCGAAGAACTCACGCGCACGCCGTCCGACCTGCTTGGATTCGGTCATCGCGCCTTCCGGAACACCTGGTGACCCCACAGCCACTGGTCCCGCCACACTTCGACGCCGCCGAGGGAACGTATTTTGGCGAATGTCGGCTCGAAGTCCGCGACGATGTGCATCGGGTGGTTGTCATCGGCCTCGGTCCCGAATCGCCCGAACAGAAACCCACCAGGTCGGAGAGCGCGCCACAGCCCCTCCACTGTATCGACCGGATCCACGAGATGCTCAAAGACGTCCATGGCGGTAATGATGTCGAAGCCCTCGGTCGGCAGCCGTGACGCCTTGACGTCGACGTAGTCACCAGGAAGCCCACGCTGCGTCATCCGCCAGCGGCAGAACTCGAGGAGGGGGCCGCTGAGATCGGCCGCCGTCGCCGCGAAGCCATGCCTCGCGAAGAGGATGACACCCGACCCCACCCCGGACCCGAAGTCCAGGTAGCTCGTGCAACCGTGACGTTGGGCAAAGTGCAGGGCTACCACGTACGCGAGCGGAGACAAGTCGTCGATCAGCGTGTGCCAGAGGGTTAGCTCGTAGAGCGGGGTCTCGCTGACGTCGTAGAACCGCTCGACCGACGCCCGCCGGTCGTGATCCACGCTGCCCTCCCACTCGCGCCTCAGGTCGTCGACGGCGCGACGACAGCGGGCGCGTAACGCATCCTGATCGTCGCAGCCCACGTAACGTCCGAGTTCCGCGAGCAGGCTCCCCTCGAGACCAGCGGGTCCGTCGAGACGCAGGGCTTCGGCCCACGTTCGCCGGTAGGTGTCGAGCAGACGCTCTTGTTCTGCCTGGAACGCCTCGGCCGTCAATTCTTGCCGGTCAACTTGCTGCCACAACTCGCGGAGCCGGTCTGGTACGAGCTGGTTCATGGTCTTCCCTCGTCGCTGGTACGCGCGAGCATCGATCTGACCGCGGCGGCCAGGCACAGCCGGCGCCAGCGATCGAGCTGTGAGTGCGGTGGACGGCTCATCCCCTATCCCAGCCCGATCGCCTGCAGGAGCGCGTGCGCCACCCGCCCAGCTTCAAAGTACTCGTCGGCGATGGCACGGGCCGCCTTGGCGTGCCGGGGATAGTCGGCGTTGATCGCCTCCACGGCGGCTGCCGCCTCCTCGACGGTGGAGAACGCGAAGAGTCCTTCGCCCGTCGGCAGCACGTTGCTGAACCCGGTGTCCTGGGCGACCACCGGCTTGCCGGACGCGAGGTAGCAGGCGTCCCGCTCGCTGAACCAGCCGCTACGCAGACGCACGTTTTGGTCCTTGGCCACCGTCAGCTCGCCGCGAGAGCCGCGAATGTAGGCCGGGTAGGCGCCGAAGACGTCGAGGGAAAACCGAAAGGGAGAGACCACGCGCCAGCCGTGGCCCTCCAGAACCTGACGGTCGGTGGCGTCGACGTTGACGGCGAGCTCGAACGGCTGCCCGGTGCGGCTCGGGAGATCGATGATCTTCTCCCACTCGTAGTGCTTGCTCCACCGGTAGCGTTTGCCCTGGTACTCGACGTCTTTCCCCGTCTGCCGATAGTTGCCGATCGTCGTGAAGTCTCGCGCGTCGGGGGTGTAGGCCATCGGCCAGTGGTGGAGATCGACGGGCTGACGGGTGGTACGGTACCGAATGCCGTTCAGTGGGACCCCGCAGTCGGCGTTCCCGTAGTTCTCGCCGTAGGTGACGATGACGTGGTGGAGATCGAAGGCCCAGCGTGTGTGGGGATCGCCGTTAGCCAGCGCCAGCTCCGAGGTGACAGGATCCGTCTGGATGTAGACACGAAGGGGAACGGCCAGATGCTCTTCGCGCAGATCAGTGGCTCCGCTCACGTTGAACATTGCGTCACACTCGCGATACAGCGTGTCGAGCGCCTGCGAGGTGAGGCCCCAGCAGGCTTCGGTTCTCGGCGGGAGTCGGACCGCCCAGCGATCACGGAGCCCGACATTGGCCGCGGCACGGGCGACGTGTCGCACCGCATAGGCGCAGTCGTCGGTCACGGCATCCTGCTCGGGATCGTACGGCCACCACAGGTGATCCTCGACGTACCACACGTCGTGGCCGAGGGCCCGAAGGCCGCAGAGCCAGTGCAGGAACATCCACGTCTGCCCGCCATACGGGCGCCCGCCGATGTCACCGAGCACGACGAGGCGCCGTCGTTTCACGGCATCGTCCCGACGAAAGCGCCCAGGTCCTTGAACGAGATGAGTCGGATCTGCTGACGGTCCAGCGCTTCCGGGATGCGTGGGTCGCAGAGGGTGGACAGCTCCCATGCCCGCTCCCGTTGGTACATGGTGTCCAGGTCCTCGGCGTGGCCCGGGTGGCACCCCAACTCGGTGATACCCGGCGGCAATGCCTCCAGTGTCCGAATCAGCCCAGCCACGGTGATGGCGTCTGGCCACGGTTCCCCGTCCGCCGTCTGACCGTAGAAAGCACCGGAGTAGCGGAGCCGTGGGTCCGCCTCGCGGAGCGGCACGCCGAGAGCGCTGGCCACGGCCGTCAGCGCCGACCGTGCGGGGTCGCGGCGATGCACGTGCTGGTGCGAATCGAGATGCGTAGGATCGCGCCCCATCAACTCCTGGAAGCGGACGACCTGCCGGGCGATCTCGTCCCTGACCGCGCCAGCATCGTCGACGGCCGTCACCCCGTACCGTGGTCGCCAGGCGCCGGCCTCGGCCGCCCATTCGCCCAGATCGACGTGCAGCCCGACGCTCAGGCCGGATTTCGAGCGAGCATAGGCGGCCGCCTCGGTGGCCGCCGGCCACCGTATCATCAGGCTGGCACTGGTCACGATCCCTCGCTCATGGGCCTCGATCACGCCGCGGTTGACCCCCCGGCTCTGACCGAAATCGTCCGCGTTGACGATTAGCCGGCGGTCAACCACGACTCGCGGCCTGGCGGATCAGTCGACTGAGGACTCGCTCCGAGTCGAAATATTCGCGGGCGATGTCGAGGGCGGCTCGGCCGTGTCCGGCCGGGTCGGCGGCAACCTGCTCGATGCCGTCCACAGCCTCCTCCATCGTGCCGAACGGAAGCACGCCTCGGCCGGTAGGGATAGCGCAACCAAACCCGGTGTCCTGGACGATGACGGGGACGCCAAGGGCGAGGTAGCAGGCGCTCCGACAGGAGAACCAACCGCTCCGGCTGGCCACATACGCGTGTTTGGCGACGCTCCACTCGCCGAGCGACGTGGCCAGATAGTGACGGTAGCGCCAGGGATCGGCGGACAGGGGCTGAGGGTCGGGCAGCCCCCACCCGTGGATGCGGAACTCTTCGGTCGGGAACTGGCCGCTAAGTGCTAACTCCAGGGGCAGGGCGCTTCGTTCCGGGAGCGTCACGAAACGACCGAACTCGCGGCTCTTGCCGACGTAGGTGACCCCTCCCACAACGGTTCCGCGCCCGAACGGCTCCCAGGAGCCGACGGTGGTGAGGACCCGGCGCCGGCTCTCGACCGGTACCGATGCCGGCTCGAAACAGTCGAGCACGATGGGTTGGCGGATCGGGATCCACTCGAACAGCGCAGTCGGCACGCGGCAGTCGGGGGCACCGATGTTCTCGGCGAAGGTGAAGTAGACGTCGTGTCGTCGGAGCATCTCCACCCGCTCCTGGCTCAGGGCGTCGAGCGTACCCTCGAGATAGCCTTCCACCGACTCCTGTGTGTACATCGGATCGGAGTCGATGAAGACGACCCGGCGAGCGGCGAAGTATTCGTCTCGCATCCAGCACGAGGCCGAGATGTTGACGAAGAGGTCGGCCGTCCGGCAAAACTCGACAACGTCGGCCCAACGCCATCCGTAGGTCTGGCCGGTGCCATCCCGGTAGAACCAGCGCTCGGCCAGAACGGGACCGAAGGCCTTCAGCGTCTCCGCCAGAAGGGCCGCATTGCGCCCTCCGCTCTCCACGAACGTCCCCGCCTCCGGGTCGTAGACCCATCGGCCCGTGTCTTCCACGTAGAGCACGTCGTGCCCGAGGCGGGCGAAGCCGAGGGCCCATTGCAGATAGTCCCAGAACACACCACCGAACGGGTAGGTGGCGGCCAGGCCAGTGACGGCGATACGTAGGCGTTCCGCCATGGTTCAGGCGTCGGGCGCCACGGCCAGCGGTGACGGCAACGTCCGCCGTCCGTTCTCGATCTGCTGCCGATACAGGCGCGCGAAGAGGCCGTCGGCCGCGATCAGCTCGGCGGGCCGGCCGTTCTCGACCAGCTGACCGTGGTCGAGAACCAGGATACGATCGACATCACGCAGCGTGGAGAGCCGGTGGGCGATGATAAGCGTCGTTCGCCCTCTCGTCAGGCGCTCCAGAGCCTCGACGATCAGCGTCTCCGTGGCCGCATCGAGCGACGACGTCGGCTCGTCGAGAATCAGGACGGGGGCGTGCTTGAGGAAGGCCCGGGCAATGGACAGGCGCTGTTTCTCGCCGCCGGAGAGGGTCATGCCGCGCTCTCCGAGCACGGTTTCGTACCCATCGGGAAGATGCGTGATGAAGTCGTGGGCGTTAGCGGCGCGGGCGGCCGCCACGATGTCGGCGGCGCTGGCCTCGGGGCGCCCGTAGCCGATGTTTTCACGGATCGTAGTCGAAAAGAGAACGGGATCCTGCAACACGACTGCGAGCTGGTTGCGCAGATCGGCCAGTCGGTAATCGCGGATATCGACGCCGTCGAGGATGATCTGGCCCTCCGTCGGATCGTAGAAGCGGAAGAGCAAGCTCACGAGCGTAGTCTTGCCGGCCCCCGTCGGCCCCACAATCCCCACCCGGGTGCCGGGCTCGACCCGGAACGAGAGCTTGCGCAGCACGGCCTCGCGGTCGTAGGTGAAGCTGACCGCGCGGAATTCAAGGGCGCCGGCGGCCCGCCCCAGAGGCCGGGCTGCCGGACGCTCGGTGACGTCGGGCAACTCGTCGAGAAGCTCGAACGCGCGCCGGACGCTGGCCAGCGAATCCTGCAGGGTCGCCGCCTGGCTGCTGATCGTTTCGAGCGGACGGTAGAGCTGGGAGAGGTAGGATAGGACCATCAGCAGAGCGCCGGTCGTGAGCTGCCCGGCCAGAACGTTGCGGACGCCGATGAAGAGGACGAGCGCCGAGCCGACCCCGAGGGTGAGGTTGACGAGCCCCCAATAGGTGCCCTCCGTGAGGGACAGCCGCATGCGCGCCTGGGCGCCCGCGTCGGACTGCCGGACGAAGCGCTTCTGCTCGCGCTCTTCGTGCCCGAAGGCCTTGACGACCCGCAGTGCCCCCAACACCTCCTGGACGATGCCGAGAGCACCCGACTCCAGTTCCTTGAGGTAGTGGTAGCGCGGCCGTGTCCGGCGGTCGAACGTCCGCGACAGCACGAACAGGACCGGCCCAACAACGAGGGCGACCAGGGCGAGCTCGAGGTCCATGCGTGCGATCACGTACACCATGCCCGCGAACATGGCTCCTGCGGACAGGAAGGGAATGACGCCGTCGATGGTCACCCACTGGATGCCGGGCGCGTCCCACTGGATCCGGTACGCCGAGTCGGCCGTGCCTCGGCGGTCGTGGAACACGAGCGAGAGCCGCTGCGCATGCCGAAAGAGCCGGGCCCGGAATCCGAGGGTCACCCCCAGACCCGCCCGCGCCCGTAGCACGTACACGGCGAGGTCTCGAAGCTGGCCCAGGAGAAGCACCGCGATCTGGAGCCCGGCGGCCAGGATGAGAAGGGTCAGGGTCGAGTCCGGCCCCGTCGACGGCAGCAGGGCGCGGACGAACTCTGGCAGAGGCTCAGAGCCCACGACGCTGTCCACCGCGATCTTCAGGGGCACGGGGCCGAGCAGGGCCAAGGGTGTGGCCACGAGGTCGAGCAGGAAGATCGCGGCGAGGTGGGGCCAATAGGGTCTGGCTTGTCCAAACAAGCGCCTGAACAGGGTGAGATCCGCCCGCGTGAACGTAGCGATCAAACCGTCCCCTCCCTTACTGCCCCAGGCGCCGGAGGCTTTCGCGAGGACGCCAGTCCTCGTCTATCACGGTCTCTCGGGCGCGCCACGCGGCGGCGAGGGCACCGCCGGCAATCGCGACATCGACGGCGACCTGAACGGCAATCAAAAAGGCGGTGCCCGCCAGGATACCGGCCGCCGTCGCGGCGCCGTCGAGCACGGCCAGCAGTGCAAGGATCACCAGCCCGGCTTCTGCCGCTACTGCCACCCCGGCACAGTTTGGCCATGCGCGCAGACGCGCAAACTGCCGGCCCGCCCCGTGCTCCTCGACGACCATGAGGGCCCGAACGCCGCTCAGCCGTCCTCCGCGGATCTCGAGATCCCAGCGGTCGAAGTCCCCCCCGGCCACGACCGGGACACCCATGGCGTGCAGAGCGGAGTGCACTGAGCGCACCCATTCGGCGGGGGCCAGCCAGCGCTCCCTCCACGCGGTGAAGATTAGCGGGCGGAATATCAGGATCCAGACCCGGGGATGGCCAGGGCCCAGGCGCTTCTCCAGGCTTAGCCGTCCGCGCAGCCGTGCCAGGGGCTGCAGGAAGTGGAGCAGGGCGGTCAGCCCGCGCAACGCGAGGCGCTCGCGCGCTGATCCCGGCCGGCCGTCGGTGACTTCGGCGGCGCTCACCCAGGCCCGTACCAGCGAGACGCCGACGGCCAACCCCAGCAAGGGGAGGACGGCGAGTAGCGGGCTCCAGAGCATGCCGAGCAACGTCAGGACGACGAGGGCACCGATGACGAGGTACCACTCCGGCATCGCGATAACGGCGGCCAACGGATTGGGCGCCGGCTGGTACAGCGACTGAAAGGGGGCGCTCCCCCAGCTGCCCTGGTAGATGCGTCCGCCGAACCAATTCGCCGGCTTGGCCAGCCCACGGCCGTAGACACGCCCTGCCCACGCCAGGTGCCCGGCCCGATTGTACTTCTCCGGCCACTTGCGCTCGAGAAGCGCCTCTGCGCGGCCATAACCTCGTTGCTGGCGCCAGAAGGCTTTCACCGAATTCCGCCGATGATGCCAGACCATGGCGGCGGCGTGGAAGCCGAGCGTCCATCCGCGCTGTTGCAGGCGCCAGCACACGTCGACGTCGTCGCCGGCCGTGCGGAACTGGACGTCGAAGCCGCCGATCGCCTCCAGGCATTCGCGCCGGAAGGCCATGTTGCAGCCCGGGATGTGCTCGGCCACGGTGTCGGACAGGAGCACGTGGGCGGGGCCGCCCGGCGCGTGGGCGACGCAGGTGGCAATCGGTCCGTCGTCGGGAGGCGGGATATTGGGGCCACCCACCGCCGCGTGCTCGGTGGTGGTGAAGGCGTGCGCGAGATAGGTCAGCCAGTGGGGATCGGGATACGCGTCGTCGTCGATGTAGGCGACGATCTCACCGGTGGAGGCGGCCATGCCTGTATTGCGCGCGCTGCTGAGCCCGCGGTTGGGCGTGCGGATGAGGCGAAAACCGTAGGCACTGACGATGGCGGCCGTGTCGTCGGTGGAGCCGTCGTCCACGACCACGACCTCGAAGTTCGGGTACTCGAGGCGGAGTAGCCCCTCCAGGCACTCGGTGATGGTGCGGCTCCCGTTGTAGGTGCACACGACGACCGAAATGCGCGGCCACGGGTGCTCCTTGGGAAGCGGGAGGTCGTCGAGCGCGCCCTGGACGGCAACCAGGGCCGGCTTAGGGCGCCGCTGGTGGTCGACGACGCCGAAGTCCCAGTCCTCGATGTCGTACCCGCCCCGGTGCCACTCGTCGGTCCAGGCGAAGACGAAGGTCCCCGCGCACCCCGCCCCGAAAGCGGTCCGCACCTGCCAGTCCAGAACGCGGGCCTGCTCGGCTTCGCTATGGCGGCGACTGTCGAGCCCGATCTCGCTCAGCATGAGCGGACGGTCGCCGGCGATGTTCTGGAGGCGGGACAGGTAAGCGGCCAGCCGGGTCTCCGACTCGAGGTACACGTTGAAGGTGACGAAGTCGAGGAACGGCAGTTCGAGATACTCGGTGGTCGGGTAGTTCACGTAGGTGACAAGTCCGTCCGGGTCGGCGCTCTTGGCGGCCTCGTATAGTCGGCGCAGAAATGCTTCCGTCCGGCGCCGACCGTGCCAGCGGACGATCGGCGACGGAATCTCGTTACCGATCGCGTAGCCAAGCACCGCGGGATGGCGGGCACACGCGCGCACTCCGGCCCGCACCCGCTCGACGATGGTCCACGGCCGGGTTTGCTCGTCGAGAAAGGTGACGTGCTGCTCCCAGGGAATGCCGACGAGCACGCGCAACCCGTGAGCGGCGGCGGCGTCCAGGAGCGCGGGAGGTGGCACGGTGTACGTCCGGATCGCGTTCAGGCCGCGCGCGGTCATCAACGCGAAGTCGCGCCCGAGCACGTCCGGAGCCGGATATTCCGAGCCGCGCGCATCAGGCCGGAAAGGACCGTAGGTCACACCGCGGACCCAGAGCTTGGCGTCGCCGACGGCCAGGAACTTGCCAGCCGTGCGCGGACGCGGGACGGCGGAGTCGGTCACGCTCTCCGGCCCCTTATGTCACACGAGGACGGGGGCCACGCGTGGGGTGCCCGCCGCCGGAGGGCGTTGATGTTGCCTATCCTCATCCTCCCACCTTGGCGCGCGCCTTGGCCTCCGCGTCGCTGCCGCCCACCGGGGGCACGCGCACGAGGACGTGGGAGGCGCGCAGACGCCGGGGCTTCTCGAACTCGGCGGGATGCTCGGTGTAGTACGCCTCGGCGGCGGAATCCGGCACCGGCTCCGCGAACGCCTTGGGGCTCACGAGCGCGTACTGGATCTTCCGGCGCTCCGGCCGCGTCAACTGGGCCTGATGCGACTTGACGTACGGCTCGATGTCGCCATCCGCGACCGTGACCGTCGTCATGAGCGGCACCGTCTCGATGCTCGCCCACGCCGCCCGCACGCGGTCCTTGCGGAACGCGTAGGCCTGCTGCAGCTCGTCGGGCGACACCTTCACGCCGTCCTTGACCAGCCCTTCCATCTTCCGGCGCACGAGGTCGCGGCGCTGGTCGGCCTCGAAGGCGGCGGGCTCGATGCGGACCTGGCGCAGCACCGCGAGGTAGCGGTCGCGCGAGAAGCGGCCGTCTCCCTGGAAGGCGCGGACCTGCTGGATCGGGGCGCGCAGCTCCTCGTCGGACACCGTCACGCCCTCGCGGCGTGCTTGTTGCCCGATGAGGGCATCCTGCACCAGATCGTTAATAACCTGTTGGGAAATGCCAAGGCGCTGTTCGCTACGGGGCCTGGTGCGCCTGATGTCCAGGCGTCGTCGGCACGGTGCCGACGCGCCCGAGGCCCGGGGTCACGCCGCTCGGCGTCGGGCCCTTCGGGGTGGAGAGACGCGCGGTGGCCCTGTCGGACCGATGCACGCTGCCGGGCCCCGTGAGAGCAGTGCCGCGGCCGGCGCCCGTGACATGGCCGCCGTGGTTCGAGTGGCCGAAGCTGAAGCTGTGGCCGTGGCCGGAGTGACCGACGTCATGCCCGTGCCCGTGGCCGTTGATCCCGGACGGACTATTGCCGTTCCCCTGCCCGGCGGCGACGCCGTTGCCATTGCCGCCGCCGTTGCCGTTTCCGCCGCCGTTGCCGTTTCCGTTGCCGTTTCCGTTACCGCCGCCGTTGCCACCGGCAACTCCACCACCGCCACCCGCGCCGCCGCCGCCTCCACCCGCACCGCCACCGCCGCCACCCGCACCGCCACCGCCGCCACCCTTTGCGAACGCGGGGCCGGCGGCCATGAGCACGACGAGGGCCAGCGCGAAGATCCGAGAGGCTGTCATGCCGTACCTCCTGGGGTCGAATCGCCCCAGCGTCGCAGGCGTCAGCGCGCTGACACACCCCACGACGGCAGGAGCGTGGGCTCTAGCGACGCATAGGCTGTGCCACTACAGCGGCCGGTTCGTAAGCGCGCGTAAGCGCGGGCCTTGGGCCGCTGCTGGTCCTGGGTAGCGATTTTCCTAGCGTGTAGGAGGTTCCCGCCGGCGTACCGACCAACACGCACCAGATGTCCTAGTCCCGTTCTGACAACACCTATCGGCCCGCCGGTCCCCTTCCAAAGGTGTGACTCAGCTGGGGCGCGGATGGCGCGCTTCGGACCAAGGCGGCGCGGAAGGCTACGCCCGGTGCTCCCGCCACCTCCTGATCGCGCTCGCGTGAATCGGGTAGTGCCCGTAGGTGTCGAGCCGGAGCCGGCGGCGGACCCGACTGGTCCCGCCGAGCTGATCCGGGGGCAGGCTCTGGATGAGCGCGAGTAGGCGCTGGTGCACCGCCTGCTGCTGCGCGAGCACGTCGCGAAGCGTCAGATCACGCTTTCGGTCGGTCATCCGGGCATTGAAGGCGTCGATCCCCCCGTAGGTGATCGAGTATCGAGGGGGCCGGCCGCCAGCCAGGACGACGGGCACGTACTTCAGGGCCTCCTCTTCCCATGTGGTCACGTGCGCGATGATGTCCTTCACGGACCAGGCCTCCGTGACACCGGGCTCGAGGAGCTCCGCCTCGGACAGTCCCGCATAGGACTGGGTGAAGCCGCGCCAAGCCACATCGAACCGCGTCAGGACGGACTCCGACCTCTTCCAGCGCGCGTAGCGTTCGGGAAGGCACACGGCGCAGGGTCGGAAGCCGGCCGCGAGGGCCGTCTCCTCGTCGGCGAAAAACACCCGGTCCTTGACGTACCCGCCCCGGGCGATGGCCCGTCGAGCGGCCGCGCACTCGAGGCGCCCGTAGAGCCGGGCCTTCCGGTGGCCGCCGAGGGTACCGGGCGTGGCGCTCAGATACGGGCGGCGGTCGGCCCCGAGCAGGGTATACATCCTGCCGTCCATGCCCGGTGTACGCGCCGGCGCCCGCGTCCGGGTGGAATCTCGATCAACCGAGACGCAGGATAGCAAGCAGAGTGCGCCGAGACATGGATCCTCCGGGTGCTGTCTAGTATCGGTATCAAGGGTAAAGACGCGTCCGTCCCCCGGCGCGGGGTCGCCTGCACTACTTGCGCGCGGTCGATCGGCGCTCCAAGGGCGCCGAGAAGCCACCCCGGCGCCCTTGGATCTGAACGCAGTGGACAACTCGAGGGCTTACCGGCTGCGCACCACGCTGAGCACGGCCCGGCGACGCGCGAAGAGCACGGCCCCCAGCCCGCCGATTCCGAGCAGCGCGAGCGATGAGGGCTCGGGCACGCGGCCACGGTAGTTATTCTCGAAGCTCGGCTCCTCGAGACCGGTGCCGTACTGGAACCGCACCTCGGTGATGGCCTCATACGGATCGAAGCCGTCCGTGATGCCGCCGAGAAGAAAGACCATCGAGTTGCGCGCCATTGGCTGGTCCTCGAGGCCGCCGTTGTCGTTGCCGTCGCCCGTATCGTCCGGGTCGTTCAGCGTCGTGATGCCGTACTGAACGCCGTTGGGAGAGGCTGGCCCCAGGAGGTTAGCTCCCGGGAACCGGTCTCCGGGCCCGAACAGGCCCAGTCCGCTCGAGGAGATGCCGCGGCTGAACCCGTCAACGGACAGCCCCGCCTTGTAGGCCCACTCGCCGCCGAGAATCGTCGGGTCGGGGTCAATGTTCTTGACGGTGCTGTCGGACCCGAGGATCGCAGAGAAACGCGTCAGGATCGGATTGCTGCCCTCGATGTTGAAGAACACCCCGGTGAGGATATCCGTCGGCACGGAGGAGTCGTAGGTCCCCGTGTTGGTCAGCGTGACCCGGAGGTAGTTGGTACTCGAGACGACGACGTTCTCGAACATCACCGAGGCCTGGAGGCCGTCCGTCCCGCTACCCGTCAACGTGATGGGGGTGGCGTGACCGGACGTCACGGTCGCCGCCAGCGAGAGCGTGGCGCCGACCGATGCCCCGATGAGCAACTTCATAGACTGTCCCATGCGCATAGTGAAGTGTTGTCCTTTCTTTTGTCGAACCCCCCGGGAGAACTCCCGGATTCGCTTCACATATGTGCACAGGGAATGCCACCACGTTGAGCCATCAAATTCATAACGACATCGACATGATGCAAGCTATGCAGCGATTTCGTAAGGCGCTTCGTAAACTTCCTCGACGATGCGCCAACCGGGTCTCCTCCATCCTTGCAGGTCGCGTACTAGGCCGCGCGCCGAGTCCGTGGGGCGGGAGTATATTTCGTTCGACGGCTTCGAGACAGGTCAGCTCAGTATCGGACGGGCGGCGTCCTCCAGTTCCGCGATCTCACGAAGGGCCCGATCGTGCCGCCGTGGTTTCTCAACGACGTGGGCGAGATGTTGGACGGCCCTTTGGAGCAAGTGCACACGGACCCCGAGATACGGGACAGTGCCGATCAAAATGACCAGAAGGACGATCGTCAACCCTTGGCGAGCGCGGGAGCGGGAGGAGGAGGTGGTGAAGGTACGCTTGGTGTTCACTGGTTAGGCTCCCGACCTGTCGGGACACCTTTCGTCGTACACGGATGGGAACTACGGCGGTGGCCTCGTCCGTGGCCCCTCGCAGCGACGCAAGGTGCGATACCCAGACGTCTGCCGCCCCAGGCACCCTCGGAGTCTCAGGCGACCCGGATAACCCCATGTAATTCTACAGTGCTAACTCCTGCGAATCCCCCCGGGGTCACCATGGCTAGTGACGGCTTCGCCCGCAGCCGACGAGCCAAGTGTAAGTGCGCAGCCTAGTGAAGCGATAGCCACGCCGCCCGCCCTCGACGAAGCTCTCGTAGGGCCAACCGTCGCACCAACACCTTCCGCGGCATCTGCCCCGCCCGGACGAGCCGGCGGATGGGGCCGAGCCGGTAGGTGGCGGCCAAGCCGCTTAAACCTTCCCGACGAGGTCCGCGCCCGCGCGACGGACGAAATCCTCGAGGCCGGCGATGTCCAGATCCTTGGGTGGTCGGAGGATCAGACGGTGAAAGCCCAGCGCCGCGTAGCGCTCCGCGGTGGCACGCTCGAGACCGAAGCCGCGGGGCGTGAGGGACAGCTCCAGCGGGCCGAGCGCGGCCGGACGCGGCGCGCGCGCCGCCGCCTCGCGGATGCCGACGAGCGCCTTCTCCGCGCCCTCCACGTCGAGGCCGAAGCCGTACCAGCCGTGACCGCGCGTGACGGCGCGGCGGAAGGCGGCTGCGGTGCGTCCGCCCACCACGATGGGCGGCCCGCCGCGCTGCGTGGGCTGGGGATGCGCTTGTAGCTTGTCGAAGGCGGCAAAGCGCCCCTTGTAGGCGGGGCGATCCTGCGTCCACAGCGCCTGCATCGCCTCCACGTACTCGTCGGTGACGGCGCCGCGCTGCTCGAACGGTGCGCCGATAGCGCGAAACTCAGGCTCGAGATAGCCCACGCCGATACCGAAGATGAGACGGCCGTTGGCGAGCACGTCCAGGCTGGCCAGCTCCTTGGCCAGCACCACGGGATTGCGCTGCGGCACGATGATGATGCCGGTGCCGAGGCGCACGCGCTCCGTGTGCGCGGCCAGGAAGGTCAGGGCCACCAGAGGATCGAGGATGCGGTCGCGGGGAGCCATGGGCGACGGCGGCGCCTGGGGATCCGGCAGCACCACGTGCTCGCCGCACCAGAGCGACTCGAAGCCCGCCACCTCGGCGGCCCGCGCCACGCGTGCTGCGCCCTCGGGATGGCTGCACGCGTCCTGATTCATCGAGAAGAGTCCGAACTTGATGGACATGACCTTGATACTACTCGCGATCTGGGGACTGGTGCAGGGCGAAGGGACCGCAGTGGAGTGCAACGCTCCCGTCAAAGCAAAAACGAAGCGATAGCGCCGCCGTCCTCACGATCGACTGGCGCTCGCCCTCGGATGGTCGGCGTGGCCCAAGCGCCGTGGCCATGCGGCCCCTTTGCTCTTGACGACGGCCGTACTATCCTCGTCTCACGATGGCCGCGCGGAATTCGAACCGGCCGGGAACAGGAAGTCCGGTCAAGGGCAAGCTGCAACAGCACCCCATGCTCTTGCCCGAAGCCCTGCTCCTCGCCGTACCGATGCTCCTCGGTGCGGCATGCGCGGCGGCGATCCAACAAGATACGGAGCGGATGCTCGCGGCGGCGGGGTTTCACATGCGCCCCGCGGATGCCGCTGAGCTGCAGGAGGATCTTCGGTCGATACTGCCGCATCGGCTCGTGAGCCGAACCAAGGACGGCAACGTCGTGTACATGTACTCAGATCCCGACAAATGCCACTGTGTCTATGTCGGCGGCAGCAAGGAGTACTCCGAGTACGAGCGTCGCAGGCTGGAGAGGGAATTCGCTCCGCCGGCAGGAGCCGCAGGAGGGGCGCCGTGAACACCCTGGCGACACTTCGGAGGACCCTTGCTATCTGACTAGATCCACGCCAACGAAGGTCGCTTCGATGAGCCCCGCCTGATGGGCGGTCTCTCCTTATCTCTTGATGGCGAAGTCCGCCTGGTCGAAAATCTGGCGGATCTCGATCACGTCGCCTTCGTCGGCCGGGCACCGCTGGGCCCATTTCACGAGCTCTTCTTTCGAGCTGGCCTCCACCATCCAGAAGCCGCCCAGCACTTCCTTCGTCTCGACGAACGGCCCATCGGTCACCATCGGCTTGCCCTTGACGAAGGACACACGCGCGCCGGTGCTGAGCGGATGCAGACCGTTCAGCGAGAGGATCTTGACGGCCTTGCCCAGCTCCTCGTTGAAGCTGGCCATCTTTTCGAGCTTCTTGGGGTCGGGCACGAAGCCCTCCAGCTTTTTGTTGTCTCGGTAGACATTTGGGATCATCAGCATCAGGAATTGCATGGGTCTCCTCTCTTCACTCTCGATCTGGTCCCGCACCCCTGGTCGTTTGGCGGCCCCCCAGATCGACACCCAACCAAGGAGGTTCGGCGCGGAAGGACTGGCGAAGAGCCAGTGCGCATCGTGTCTCCTCCTCGGTTCGACCCGGTGACACGATGACCACCCGCCGCCCGCGCGGCCTGTCACCGGCTCGAGCCGCCTCCAGGCGGTGCCGCCCTGGAGGCTCCCGAATCCGGTGACAGGCCGCGCGGCGTCTAGCTCGTCACCACGTCACCGCCTCTATGCCGACGACGCCGGATGGCCATCGGGCCGGACGGAAGCAGCGCGGCGGCCGAGTGGCTACTTGGTGGCCTTGTCCCCCTTGGCGGCCTTGTCCAGCGCGACCACCAGACCCTGGGCGTAGGTGAGCTCGATGAGATCGCCCACCTTCACGTTCTCGAGGTTCTTCGGTTCCTTGACTTTCACGGTATGCGACTTGCCCTTCGGGCCCTTGACCGTCACCGAGCCCTGCTTCTTGTCGATGGCGGTGATCGTGCCGGTGACCGTGATCTCCCGGCCGATGGCTCCGGCCGGCGTCTCGCCCGGCTTGGAGCTGACTCGCTCTTCCTTGACGGTCACGCCAGGAGTGCCAGCCTCCGCCTTCTGCACCCGGACCGCCACCGCCTCGTAGTACGTCCCCACGACGGGATCGCCCACCTTGACCACTTCGAGCTTCGAGGGATCCTGCACGTCGAGCGTCAGCGTGCGGCCCCCCTCCCCCTTGATGGTGATGGTCTTGTTCTCCTTGTCCACGGCCGTGATGGTTCCGCGCAGCTTGACGGCCGCGAGCTCGCCCACGCTCGGCTTCGCGGCGGGCGCCTCGGCCGGGGCCTTCGACGCCTGTCCGAAGGTAGCAGGTACATCAGTGGACAAGAACCCGACGACGATCAGTGCGGCGGTGAGTCGCTTCATCTCCGTCCTCCTGGGGCCATTGCGGGCGTTGAGGTGGTCTGTTCGACACGAACACCGCGGGCATCAGATCGCGGGTCGAGACGAAGTATACTGCCATCCGCTTCTCGCCACGTGTCCATCGCAACGTGATCGTGGACCGTTGACGTGGGAGGCCCGGCGTGTCCATGCTGGGGCGCCATGGCCCCCGAGTATCGTCACCTGTTCTCCTCGCTGCGGGTGGGCGGGCTCGCGCTGAAGAACCGCATCTTCTCGAGCGGCCACGCCGAGGCGATGGCCGAGGAGGGCAAGCCCGGCCCTCGCCTCCGGGCCTATCACGAGGCCAAGGCCCGCGGCGGCGCGGCGCTGACCATCATCGGCGGGTCCACCAGCGTGCATCCGTCGTCCCCGGCCAGCGCGTGGAACATGATCGCCAATCACGACGATTTGGTGATCGCGGGCTATCGGGGCGTCGCGGACGCCGTGCATCGCCACGACTGCCGGGTCATGAGCCAGCTCACCCACATGGGCCGGCGCTCCCAGTCCGACGTGGAGCAGATGCACGTGCTGCTGGCGCCTTCGCAGATCCCGGAGAAGGTGCATCGCGAGGTGCCGCACGAGATCGAGCCCGAACAGATCGCCATGGTGGTGCGCGCGTTCGGGGACGCCACCCGCCGCTGCCGCGAGGGCGGCCTGGACGGCGTGGAGCTCTCGTTCGCCCACAACCACCTCGTGGACCAGTTCTGGTCGCCATTGTTCAACCAGCGAACCGACGAGTATGGCGGGAGCCTCGAGAACCGCATGCGCTTCGGCTTCGAGGTCTTGCGCGAGATCCGGCGCCAGGTCGGGCGCGACTGGGTGGTGGGGGCGCGGATCTCGGGCGACGAGATGACGCCCGGCGGGCTCACCGGCGCCGACATGGCCGAGATCGCGCGCCAGCTGGCCGCCTCGGGGCTGGTGGACTTCCTCTCGATCATCGGAGGGGCCGCGCACACCGTGCCGCTCCAGGCCCTCGCCGTCCCCAACATGGCCCACCCGCGCGGCCTCTTCGTGCCGATCGTCGCGGCGATCAAGGCGGCGGTGCCCGGCATGCCGATCTTCCACGCCGGGCGCATCGTCGAGCCTGCGCACGCCGACCAGGTCATCGCCGACGGCGCCATCGACATGGTCGGGATGACGCGCGCGCTGATCGCCGATCCCGACCTCCCCAACAAGGTACGCGAGGGACGCGGGGACGACGTGCGGGTCTGCGTCGGAGCCAACGAGGGCTGCATCGACCGCATCTATCAGGGCAAGCCGGTCACGTGCATCCAGAACCCCCGCACCGGGCGCGAGCTCGAGATGGGCGAGCCGGAGCGGGCGGCGATGCCGAAGCGCGTGCTCATCGTCGGCGCGGGTGTGGCCGGCCTCGAGGCCGCGCGCGTGGCCGCGCAGCGCGGCCACCGGGTGACCCTGCTGGAGCGGGACACCCAGGTCGGCGGCCAGATCCTCATTGCGTGCCGCGCGCCCGAGCGCGCCGAGCTGGCCGGCATCCTGCGCTACCTCGCCCGTCAGGTGGAGAAGCTCATGGTCGAGTGCCGCCTCCGCGTCGAGGCTACTGCGGATTCGGTGCTCGCGGAGTCACCCGACGTCGTGATCATCGCCACCGGTTCGCATCCGCACGTGCCGCCGCTGCCCGGCCTCGACGGCAAGCACGTGGTCACCGACCGCGACGTGCTGCTCGACCGCGTCGAGGTCGGCGAGCGGGTGATCCTTGTGGACGACGTGCACACCCAGCAGGGCCTGTCCACCGCCGAGCATCTGCTCGACCGGGGCCGCAAGGTGGAGGTGCTCTCACGCGTCTTCTACGCCGGCCAGGACGTGGGTGTCACCTCGATCGCGCCACTCTACACCCGGCTCTTCGCCAAGGGCGCGACGTTCACGCCGCACACGGAGCTGGTCGCCGTCGAGGGCTCGGCCGTCGTGGTGGCCAACGCCCTCACGCGCAGCCAACGGCGTATCGAGGGCGTGGACACGGTGGTCCTAGCTATGGGGAGCCGCTCCACCGACGCGCTCTACCGCGCGCTCAAGGGCAAGGTGGCCGTGCTCCACGCCATCGGCGACTGCGTGGCCCCGCGCGGCGTCCACCAGGCCATTCTCGAGGGCACGCGGGTCGCGCGCGCGGTGTAAGGGGCGCGCGGGCCACGGCGGCCCGCGCCCCCGCTTCGTCGCGTTCGCCGCCGGAGATCACCCGCCCCTACGCTCGAGCGTGATCTTGATCGGCCTCCCGTTGGGGTGGGTGGTGACGCCGTACAGATGCTCCCCCGAGCGCCGGAGGGGCGTCCAGTGCCCGGACGAGCTCTTGAGGGTCACGGTGTTGCCTCGCGTCTCGATCACGCCCGACTCGGAGCCCAAACGCTTCGCCGTCATCTGGTAGCTGCCGTCCTCCTTGACTTCCAGCGTCACCTCTCCTTCGAGCTGCGAGTCTGCGCCTACCTGATAGAATTCCCCACGCCATGTGCCGGCGAGGCGCTGCTCGATGACGGCCGACGAGGCGGCCGACGATGGGTTCGAGCTCGTGGTCGAGCAGCCGGCCAGAGCGACGAGGGCAACGGCCGAGAGCACGGCGACAATTGTGCGGTGTTTCATTTCGAAACCCTCCCACGGCTTAGAGTGGATTCAAGTGCCTCCGTCTTTGCGATGCGTGCGGGCCCGCACTCGCTTCTTGGTCGCGGACAGGGCGCAGAGATGTAACAAGGCCGTGATGGACCGGTGTGACAGGCACACGCGCCCGACCAAGGTGCCGGTGCTCCATGCTATCTGCGACCGCGTGGCCCCGCGCGGCGTCCACCAGGCCATTCTCGAGGGCACGCGGGTCGCACGCGCGGTGTGAGAACCGGCCGAGACTAGAGAGGCCCCTCCTGCATGGGCCCGGCGTGCGGCCCACTTTCCTTGCGACAGGCCTCGCCAGGATCAGCGGCGGGGCGAGGTGGTGCATAGATAGCCTTCGCGGCGGAACGGGGCCGGGGTGCAAACACGCGAGAGAATGGGTAACATGAATGCCCTCCGGCGGCGGTGGCCCCGTCCAGTGACGTAGGGGCAAGTTCTGAGAACTTATGTTGTCGAACTGTGCAGAGAGAGGCAGATCGGTATGCTCAGGCCCAAAAAGCTGATTCGCAACATCAAGAGAGTCCAGAACCTCTGGATCGAGATTCCCCCGCGCAACCGCCAGCTCGTCTATCACGGGCTCGAGCTCCACGTCCCGGAGGTGCGCTACCGATACTCGGCCTGTGGCCGCACGTTCACCAACCGGGTGGTGTTCCAGGCCGACACCGCGGAGCGACTCGCCCATGCGCAACCGGAAGTTCTCGACCGCCTTCTCGACGCGCTCGGCATGGCCTTCGTGCCCTACTTCTTTCCCCTGGCGGATTTCGGCACGGTTAGCGTCGAGAGCCCGTTCTTCCACGACCGGCACCGCCCGTTCTGGGAGCGGTTCTTCTGGCAGGGGCTCGCCGAGTTTCGCTACATCAACGGCTTGGAGCCGACGCGTCGGATCCGCGTCCTCGGCGGCGCGTCCGGCGAAGGTCCGGCACCGCTGAAGGTCGAGACCGACCCCAAGTTGCTCCTCCTCAACGGTGGCGGAAAGGACTCCGCCGTCGCGATCGAGATCGTGCGGGCAATGGCGGTCCCGTTCGGGATGTTCTCATGGCAACCGAATGAAGCCCGCATGCAGCTCGCCGAGATCGCGAAGCCGCCCGAGCATTTGCGCGCGACCACGCACCTCGACCGGGGGCTTGCGCGCTTCGGACGGTACCGCTGGGCCTCGGCGGTGCCGGGGGCACTGGTTTCCTTTCTCGCCCTCATCGTCGCGCATCTCCACCGCTACCGGTACGTCGCGCTCGGCAACGAGTACTCCGCGAACTTTGGCAATGTCACCCACCGCGGCATGGAGATCAACCACCAGTACACCAAGTCCTTCGAGTTCGAGACGGCGTTCGACGAGTTCGTGCACGCCCATCTGATCTCGGGGATCCACACCTTCAGCCTGCTCCGGCCGCTCTACGACCTCCGCATCGCCAAGCTGTTCAGCCGGATGGAAGGGTACTTCCGCGCCTTCGTGAGCTGCAACACGGGCGACGGGACGTGGTGCAAGCGTTGCCCGAAATGCGCCTTCGTATTCCTGGCGCTTCGCAGTTTCATCTCGAATGAGAAGCTGCGCGAGATCTTCGCGGAAGACCTCTTCCAGCGTCGCGAGATACGCGTTCACCTCTACGACATGGTCGCCGGCACCGTCCACCCCTGGGAATGCATCGGCACCAAGGAGGAGTGCCGCTTCGCATTGCGCCTGGTCCTCGACCGGCTCCCAGGCGTCGATTTCCCTGAGTGGCCCCGGCGCCGGCACTTCGAGGCCGCGCTCGGATCCCTCGACGTGGAGGCCGCCCAGCGCATGTATATCGATGGGTTCCACGATCCGCATCGGGTCCCACCTGAGTTCCTCGACCGCTTGAAGGTGGCGGTCGACTCACTCAGCTGAGCCGACGAGAGCTGGTCCCCGTTGGAGTGGCGATGCTCGCGTGCCCCATGCAAGTCGAACGGATCCTGCGATGTTGCATGGCCGCGCGCGAGGTCGCCGCTCGCCGAGGCCGTGGGGCGGGAGTATATTTCGTTCGACGGCTTCGAGACAGGTCAACCCAGTATCGGGTGAGCGGGCGGCAAGGAGGACTTAACATGCCCCACTATGAGTTCTACTGCGAGCGGTGCAAGAAGGAAGTGACCCTGATCCTGACCATGGGCGAGCGAGAACGTGGGGACTACACGTGCCCCGATTGCGGCGGCAAGAAGCTCGAGCCTCGGATGGGCACTTTCTTCTCCCAGACATCCCGGAAGGCATGAGGAGGGGCCTATGAACTTGAAGGGCAAGCGGATCGCGATCCTGGCCGAGAACCTATACCAGGAAATGGAGCTATGGGTGCCGTACTACCGCATGAAGGAGGAGGGCGCGGAGGTCAAGGTGGTAGGCGCCGGCGGTGCCCGGTCCTATGCCTCCAAGCACGGTTATCCCGTCACGGTGGATGTCCAGGCCGACGCCGTGACTGCCGTGGAATTTGACGCGGTGGTGGTCCCGGGTGGGTACGCGCCGGACATGATGCGGCGGCACGACGCGATGGTGAAGCTGGTACGGGACGCCGCCCAGCAAGGCAAGGTGGTCGCGGCCATCTGCCACGCCGGGTGGATGTTGGCCAGCGCGGGTGTCATCACGGGCAAGAAGGTAACCTCCTTCTCTTCCATCAAGGACGACATGGTGAATGCGGGCGGTCAGTGGTCAGACAGCGAAGTGGTTGTGGATGGCAACCTGATCACTTCGCGGAAGCCCGACGACCTCCCCGCCTTCTGCCGCGAGATCGTCCGGGCCCTCGCCAAGACCGCCTAGTCACGTTGGCCGGCCCCCTCACCCCGCTGCCTTGTCCTTGGCGGGGCAGGGGGCCGGGTTCGGTTCGGGTGGGGTGCCTGCCGCGCGTCTTGGGGGCGAGCGCCCGACCCTCACGCGGTGTTCTTGGCCGATCCCGTCCATGGAATCAGCTACCTGTGAATCTCGACCGCGGCGTCGCACCCTCCTTGCCGCTAGACGGGACCGGAGGGAACGGATCCCGAGGCCGAGCGCCTCGCAGCCGCGATCCTCCAGGAAGGGCGGTGGCGACCATGAGGATCGGGGCCCGCGGGAAGATGCTGGTGGGATCGGTGCTACTGGGGCTCGGCATCATTCTAGGTGCGAGCGACCTGGTGGGCGCATATCACGAGACGCTGTACGTGACCGTGAACGGGGTGCAGATGGCGCCCGAACAGATTCGGGCGATCGAGCAGCAATACGGCACCCGGCTGGGGAGCGGTCACTACCGGTACGATCCGACGACCGGCCGGTTCTGGCTCGCCGGGACAATCCAGGGCGGGGAGCAGATCTACCGGGGCCAGGGCCGCCAGGACTACGGCTGGTCCAATCCTCGGCAGGGCTCCTCCGGCTATAGCAATCACAACACCGGGACGAACATCATCTGCGACAGCGGCGGCTGCAACATCGCGCGATAAGGGCATATACTAGCTAGGCGATGGTTCAGATTCGTCTGTCGCGGGATCTTGAGGGGAGCGCCCGGACAGCGCGCACGCCGATGACCGTGGACGAGCTCCTGACCCTCTTCCCCGAGGTGCCCCGGGATCTCCGTGACGAGCCCATCCTGATGGAGTACGTGGCCGCGTTCAGCCCGCTCCTGCGCGTGGCCCAGAAGCCGACCCCGTGCATGGGCAGCGGCGGCGATGCCCCGCACGTGTTCTACACCCGTCTGGTGAACGACCTGGCGATCTACGGCATCGGTTTGGCCAAGCGCGACCGGACCCTCGCGCGGCTTCAGGCCACGCTCGACCAGTACCGCCGGCAGCCCGCGACGTTCGCCTGCACCCTCGTGCCTCGCCGCGCCCCGGGCACGGCGCGCGCCGGCTGCGCCTGACGCGGCCCGAGCCGCGCTCGCGCCACCCGGTCAGCTGCCTGCGGCATCCAGGCGACGGAGGAAGACCTCGATCTCCTTCTTCGTCTGGAGATCGCCGGTCCGTGCGGCCACCTCGAGACCCTTCCGGTACGCCGCCTGGGCTTCCTCACGGCGTCCGGCTCGCTCGAGCGCCCGGCCGAGCCCCCGATGCGCGGCCGAGTAGTCAGGCTTGAGCTGGATCGTCTTCTCGTACTCGCGGATGGCGCTCTCGGCCTGCCCGGCGTCGAGGTAGGCGCCCGCCAGACCGAACCGGACGACGGGATCGTCCGGCATCAGCTCGGCCACTTCCTTGAACTCGGCGATCCGATCACGCTCGGCCACGGTCAGCTCGGACGAATCCGCTCCTCTGGCACATCCACCCGCTTGACTCCCTTGAAGCTGAACAGGAGCTCGACCTTGTAGATGGGGGGATCGGTGGATGTTTGCTGCAGGATGGTCCCGAGGGCCTTCTGCACGTTCTGGCTGAACGAGACGCCCTGGATGACGAGGCCCGACAGGTCCACCGTCACCCGCTGGTTCGGCTGGAACATGTGCCCTCCCCGAGGCGCACGATCTGCTAGCGCGCCGGCTCCGCGACGAAGATCGGGATCTGGCGCGTGGTCTTCGCCTGGTATTCCTCGTACGGCGGATACGCCGCGACGGCGAGCTTCCAGAGACGTGCGCGCTCGGCCGCGTCGGCGACCTCTCGGACTCGCATCGGCTGCACCGCGGCGAGATCCCGGACCTCGACGCTGGGATTGGCGCGGAGGTTGTGCACCCAGACCGGGTTACTCGGCGCGCCGCCCACCGAGCCCACCAGGACGTAGTTGCCGCCATCCTTCACGCGCATCAGCGGCGTCTTGCGGATCGCGCCGGTCTTGTTGCCCCGATGCGTCACGATGATCACGGGGAGGCCGGTATCGCGCAGGGTAGTGCCTTCCTTCCCTCCACTGTGCTCGTAGAGCTCGACCTGGTCGCGTACCCACTGTCGGGGACTCGGGATGTACTCGGGCATGGGATCTCCTCTGGGTGAGTGTCGTCGCCACCACCATATACCCGTCCACGCGGCTCGCGTGGTCGAAGGAGAGTCGTGGGTTTTCGTGGCGACGAAGAGCTACGGCTGCTCCTCGATCTGGCCCTGCTCGTCCTGATCGTGATGAGCGCGGCGACGTGGTACGTCTTCGGTCAGTGAGCCCGTGGGGCCCTCTTGCGCTAGGCGAATCGCACCAGCAATCGCCATCCGAGCCATGCCAGGCAGAGGAAGGCCGCCCAGATCGCCGATGCCGCGAGAACGCTGACAGCGATGCCGCGTATCGTGTCGGATCTCACGCACGCCTTGTAGCATTGGGGAGACCCGGGGAGATAGTCAGGGCGTTCCCGTCGGGGAAACCCTGACCTCCGGGGAGAGGGCGGGCGGCGGACGCGGCCCGGCTACTTCTTCCCGCCCTGGGCCTTCCGGATGGGCGCGGCAGCGGCCGGACGCGCCTTGTCGGCCACCTTGGTGGGGGGCTTGCGCGGGACGCCGGCGGCGCGCTTGGCGAGGCTTTCCCGGAGCGCGTCCATCAGGTCGATGACCTGGCTGCGGGGCGCCTCCGTGGCCGTCGTCGTGATCTCCTTGCCTTCCACCTTCTGATTCACCACCTCGAGCACGCGCTCCCGATATTCGTCCTTGTACTGCTCAGGGTTGAACGCGTCCGTGGAGAGCTCGTCGATCAGCTTGCGGGCGAGCTCGCCCTCGCGCTCCGCGATCTTGGCCGACTTGCCCTTGTCGATCTCCCCGAAGTCGCGGACTTCGTCGGCGAAATACATGGTGTGAAGCATGAGGCCGTCCTGCGCGGGCCGCACGAGCACGATGCTCTCCTTGCCCCGCATGATGAAGCGGGCCACCGCCACGCGGTTGGCCTTGGCCATGGTCTCGGCGAGGAGGCGGTAGGCCTTGTCGCCGCCCTTGTCGGGGCCGAGGTAGTACGTCTTCTCGAAGTAGATCGGGTCCACCTGGTCGAGGGGCACGAATTCCGCGATGTCGATCACCTTGGACGACTCGCCCTCGAGCGACTTGAGCTCCTCATCGCTCATCCGGACGTACTGGTCCTTGGCGAACTCGTAGCCGCGCACCAGCTCGTTGCGCTCGACGGTCACCTGGCAGGCCGGGCAGAAGGTCTGCTGCTTGATGCGCGAGCCGCACTTGGCGTGGAGGAGGTTGAAGCTCACGCTCGCCGAGCTGGCGGCCGTGTAGAGCTTGACGGGAATCGAAACCAGTCCGAAGGAGATGGTGCCGGATCCGAGGGAATGCGGCGGCATGGAGACACGCCTCCTGTATGGTGAGCTGGAATCAATTTCGACGGTACCACGGCGGTTTGGAGGGTTCAAAGGCTTGACGGGTTCCAATGGCTAGGGGCCGTGCGGCTCGCGATGCGCGAGGGATGGTATGAGCCCGGAGGGGCGCCCCCTCGACACCTATCGCGCCAAGCGCGATCCCGCGCGCACGCCCGAGCCGTTCAGCGGGCGCCGCGCCGCGGGGAGCCGGCTCTTCGTCGTGCAGAAGCACGCCGCGCGGCGCCTGCACTACGACCTACGCCTGGAGATGGACGGCGTCCTCAAGAGCTGGGCGGTGCCCAAGGGACCGTCGGTGCGTCACGGCGAGAAGCGCCTGGCCGTGCACGTCGAGGATCACCCCGTGGAGTACGGCGATTTCGAGGGCGCGATTCCCCGCGACAACTACGGCGCGGGCGCGGTGATCGTGTGGGATCAGGGCTGGTATCGCCTCGTCAAGGGCGACGACCCGCTGCGCGAGCTGGAGCGGGGCAAGATCGAGTTCGAGCTCTACGGCATGAAGCTCCGCGGGCGCTGGACGCTGGCTCGGATGGGCGGCCGCCGGGCGGCGGGCGGGGGCAAGGACTGGCTGCTCCTGAAGGCTCCCGATGCCTACGCGGATCGCGAGGAACCGGTGGAGCGCGCGCCCGCATCCATCTTCTCCGGCCTCACCGTGGAGGAGATCGGGCGCGAGCCCGAGAAGCGCGCCGCCCTCGACGCCCTGCTCGCCTCGCTCGGCGCCCCCGAGAGCGAGGTGAGCGGCCGCCGGCAGGGCTTGATGCTGGCCACGCTGGTCGACGCCCCGCCCGCCGGTGGCGAGTGGCTCCACGAGATCAAGTACGACGGCATTCGCGTCCTCGCCGAGCGCGTGGACGATACGGTGACGCTCTACGGCCGGAGCGGCGAGGCCATCACCACGCGCTATCCGGAGATCGCCCGCGCGCTGCGGGCACTGCCGGTTTCACGCTTCGTGATCGACGGTGAGATCGTGGCGCTGGCGGAGGACGGGCGGCCGAGCTTTCAGCGGCTGCAGGCACGCATGCACCTGACCCGGGCGGAGGACATCGACGCGGCGCGGGCGGCGGTGCCCGTCATCGGATTCTTCTTCGACTGCCTCGCCGCGGATGGGCGCGATCTGCGCCGCCTGCCCCTGCGGGATCGGAAGCGCGGCCTCGCGCTGCTGGTGCCGCCGCGCGGGGTGGTGCGCTACTGCGAGCACGTCGCCACGGACGGGGGCTCGTTCTTCGAGGCAGTGGGCGATCTCGGCCTCGAGGGCATCGTGGCCAAGCGGGCGACGAGCCGCTACGCGGCGGGGCGCTCGCGCGACTGGCTCAAGGTGAAGGCCCAGCGTCGCGGCGACTTCGTGGTCGGCGGCTACACCGCGCCCCAGGGCTCGCGCGGTCACTTCGGGGCGCTGCACCTCGGCCTTTACGGCGATGAGGGCCTCGTGTACGTGTCCAAGGTCGGGACCGGCTTCGACGAGAAGACTCTCGCCGGGATCGCGAAGGATCTGGCGCCGCTGGTCCGCGCCACCTCCCCCTTCGCCGTCGGCACCCCGACCGGCCGCGGGCATCACTGGGTGGAGCCGCGCCTCGTTGCCCACGTGCGCTACACGGACTGGACGGCGGACGGTGGCATCCGCCATCCGGCCTTTCTCCGCCTACGCGCGGATCGGCGGCCCGAGGAGTGCCGGCTCGAGCGGGCGCCGCAGATCGCCGTACCGCCGCCGCCCGCCGCCGCCGCACCGGAGGCCGGCGCGGCGCCCGCGCGCCAGATCGTGACGATCACGAACCCGAAGAAGGTGTTCTGGCCCGCGGAGGGCTACACCAAGAGTGATCTCGTCGCGTACTACGAGACGGTGGCGCCCCAGCTGCTGCCCTATCTCCGTGACCGCCCCCTCGTGCTCACGCGCTACCCGGACGGGATCGCGGGCAAGTCCTTCTTCCAGAAGGACGCGCCGGAGTTCGTGCCCGCGTGGATTCGCACCGAGCGCATCTACTCGCAGGACACGGAGCGCGACATCCACTACTTCGTGGTGGACGACGTGGAGTCGCTGCGCTACGTGGCGAACTTGGGCACCATCCCGCTGCACTTCTGGGGCGCGCGCACGCCCCACCTGGACCGGCCGGACTGGCTGATCCTCGACCTCGATCCCAAGGGCGCGCCCTTCACCGACGTGGTGGCCGTCGCGCGCGCCCTCCGCAAGATCCTCGACGAGCTGGACCTGCCGAGCCACGTGAAGACCTCGGGCGCCACCGGGCTGCACATCCTCGTGCCCATGGGGGCGCGGTACACGCACGAGGAGACCCGGACCTTCGCGCGGCTCCTCGCCACCCTCGGGGTAGAGGCGGTGGGGCGCATTGCCACCGTCGCGCGGCCGATCCACGCCCGTGGCGGCAAGGTCTACATCGACTTCGGTCAAAACGGCCACGGCCGGACCATCGTCGCGCCCTACTCCGTGCGGCCGCTGCCGGGCGCGCCGGTGTCCTGCCCGCTGCGCTGGGACGAGGTGACGCCGACGCTGGACCCGGCGCGCTTCACCATCAAGACGGCGCCCGCGCGCTTCGCGCGGAAGCACGATCCGCTGGCCGCCGTGCTCACCCATCCCGGCATCGACCTGGCTGCCACCCTGGCGCGGCTGGATGGGCGCGGGGCTACGCGAGGAGATCGATGAGCTTGCGGGCCAGGGGCGGCCCCGTTGCGCCGTCCTCGTGCTTGAAGTAGACAAAGGCGCCGCCGCCCCCGAAGAGGTCGCGAATGGTCTTCGCCCAGCGCGCGAGGTCTTCGGACGAGTAGTCGACGGCGCGCAGGCGGAAGTAGCCCCAGTCGGCGGTGGCCACCGCCGGCGTGGCGCCATCCTCGTGATCCACGATGCAGAGCGCCGCGTTCTTCGCCCGCAGCAGCCCGTACACCTCGTCGTCGAACCAGGTGGGGTGGCGGAACTCGAACGCCGCGCGCAGGTCTGCCGGGATCAGCTCGAGCACGCCGGCGAGCCGTGCGGCGTCCTTCCGGAAGCTCGGCGGCAGCTGGAAGAGGAGCGGACCGAGCTTGGCGTCGAGCAGGCGGGCCATGTTGCAGAAGAAGCGGACGGACTCCTCGACGTCGCGCAGCCGCTGGAAGTGGGTGATGCGCTGCGAGGCCTTGAGTGCGAATGTGAATCCGTCAGGGGTCGCCGCCGCCCATCCATTCACCGTCTTCGAGCTCGGCAGCCGATAGAACGTGTAGTTGATCTCGACGGTGGGGAAGCGCTCCGCATAGTAGGGGAGCATCTTGCTGGCGGGCAGACCGTTGGGATAGAAGGCGCCCTTCCACTCGGGGTAGTTGTAGCCGGAGGTCCCGACCAGGATGGGCCCCATGCCGTCAGTCTACGGGGTCTTGAGCTTGATGTCCTCGTAGGCCGGGAACGCGTACATGGGAATCGAGTGGATGTGGTGCTCCGCCACGCGGGGGCCGACGCCGATGAGGATGCGCAGGTCCATGATGGGCGCGAACATCACGCGGTCGATGGTGAGCTGCTGGATCTTGTGCAGGATGGCCTCGCGCTTGGCGGGGGTCCGCTCGCGCCCCTGCTGGACGAACATCTCGTCGATGTCGGGGTAGCCGCCGTAGGCATAGGGACCCTTCGAGGAGATGAAGGACTCCACGCGGCTGGCCGCGTTGCCCGAGTTCCCCACCGCGGTGAGGAAGAGGCCGCGGAGCTTCTTCTCCTGCCACTGGGCGTAGAAGGTCGCACGCTCCACGGGCCGCTGGCGCACGCGGATCCCCACCGTGTTGAGGTTGGTCATGGCGGCATCCGCGACGGTGGGGAACCCGGGCAGGGGCACGAAGTCGCCGGCGTCGATGCCCTTGGGATAGCCGGCCTCGGCGAGGAGCTGCTTCGCCTTCTGGGGATCGTAGGGATGCGGCGGAACCTGGAGGGCGAAGTCCATCACGCGGGGGACGATCACGCCCGCGGGCGGGCAGAAGCCCAGGCACGCGGCCTCGTTGGTGGCCTTGCGATCGAGCGCGTAGTTCACCGCCTGCCGCATCCGCTTGTCGTGCCAGGGCGACTTGGGATCCCACTGGTCGGCGAACTCGATCCAGAAGATGGAGGCGTGACGCGAGTCCACCAGCATCATGCGCGGATCCTTCTTCACGGTCTCCGCCTCGGGGCCGTCCAGGGCGAGCGCGAAGTCCGTCTCGCCGCTCTTGAGCATGGCCAGCCGCGTGGTGCTGTCGGGGACGCCCTTGAGCACGAGCTTCTTGACGTTGGGCACCTTGCGCCAGTACTTCGGATTGGCCTCGAAGGTGATGTCGATGCCGGGGCGCTGCGCGACGAACCGGTAGGGCCCCGCCCCGATCGGACGCTGGCGGAAGACCTCCGCGCCGACCTGCTCGATGTACTTCTTCGGCACGACGATCCCGGCCGCGGTGGCGGTGGTGCCGTAGAAGGTCATGAAGTCCGGCCAGACGTCTTTCAAGTGGAACCGCACCGTCAGCGGATCGACGACCTGTACTTCCCGCACGCGCGTGCGGTACTCGCGCGCGCCCGCGCCCTGATAGCGCTCGAAGCTGAACTTGACGTCTTCCGCGGTGACGGGGTCCCCGTTGTGGAAGGTGAGGCCGCGGCGGAGCTTGAACTCGTACGTGAGCCCGTCGGGGCTCTCCGACCAGGACTCGGCCAAGCTATTGCCCATCTTCTGGCCGCCGGGCAGCGGCCGGACGAGAGCGTCGTGCACCGCGTAGAGCACGCCGAAGGGCGTGATCTGCGGCGGGGCCGTGGACGGGTCGAGCCAGGTGGGGGCGATGGTGACGTGGAAGGCCACCGTCACCTCGCCGGCGGCTTCCTGGGCGGCGGCGGGCGACGCCGTCGCCAGGAGGGCGAGCGCGGGGGCGAGCAGCCGGAGGAGCGATCCGAGCGGACGGGATCTCCAGTCCATGGTGGGCTCCTTTGCTGGATCGGTACCCTATCACAGTTGCCTCTCCCGGGGGATCCCACGGGGAGTTGGTGTAGGCTCTGGGGACCCGATGAGCGAGCTCGCCCTCCTCGTGGCCCTGGGAGCCCTCGCCGCCGCCTTGCTCGCCTTGCGCCGGACGCGCGCGATGGGGCTTCGCTACCGCGTGTCCGCGTTCGTCGAGAACGCGGTGTCGAAAGGCGACCGCAACATCTTCAGCCAGACGGAGATCCTCATCGGTCTCTATCGTGACCTGGACCCCCGCCGACCCTTTCCGCCCATGCGTGGGTGGGCCGCCTCGCCCGACTTCGTCGCCCTCCTCGTCCGCCACGCGGCCACCGGGCCGCGCGTCATCGTGGAGTGCGGGAGCGGCGCCTCGACCGTCGTGCTCGCGCGTGCGTGCGAGCGCGCCGGGCGAGGGCACGTGTGGAGCCTGGAGCACTTGCCCGACATGGCCGCGCGAACGCGCGCGTGGCTCTCCGAGCAGGGGCTGGAATCCTACGCCACCGTCATCGACGCCCCCCTCGTGGCGCAGGCCCCTGGCGGCCCCACCGCGCTCTGGTACGCCGTCGCTGGCCTTCCCGACCTGTCCATCGACATGGTGGTGGTCGACGGGCCGCCGGGCACCACCGCGGGAGCGATGACGCGCTATCCCGCGGGGCCGCTACTCTTCCCCCGCCTCTCGGAGCACGGGACCGTCTTCCTCGACGATGCCAATCGGCCCGACGAGCGGGCCACCGTGACGCGCTGGCAGCAGGAGTTCCCGCACCTCGAGTCCACGACCGCGCCTTGCGAGAAGGGCGCCGTGATCCTCGCCCGTCGAGGCGCGCGGCCGCCGGCCCGCGTGTGAGCGCGCCGGCGTCGCTCCGTCAGCGGTTGGCGCGCGCGAGCACCGCCTGCAGCAGCACGTTGACGCCGGGCGCGGTGTAGTCCAGCTCCGCGTGCTCCGCCTCGTTGTGCGAGATGCCGTCGCGGCACGGGGTGAAGATCATGGCGGTGGGCGCGATGCGCGAGATGTAGTAGGCGTCGTGACCGGCCTGGCTCAGGATGTCGCGATGGGCCACGCCGAGGCGCTGCGCGGCCTCGCGGATCAGCCGGACGCAGCCGGGATCGAACCGCTCGTTGCCGAACTGCCACTCGCTCGCGATGCGCATCTCGACGTTGGCGCGCCGGGCGCAGTCGGGGATCGCCGCCTTCACCTCCGCCAGCATCTGGTCGGCCACCGGGCGCTCGGCATGGCGCACGTCGCAGGTGAGCTGGGCGTACTCGGAGAGGATGCCCGCCTTGTTGGGCCAGGCGACCATCCGCGCGACGGTCGCCTTCCCTTCGGTCGGGTGATACTTCCAACCGATGTCGTTCACCGCCACTGCCAGCATGGCCGCGCCCACGAGGGCGTTGCGCCGCCGGTCCATCGGGGTGGGGCCGGCATGCGCGGTCTCGCCGTGGATGTCCACGTGCATGCCGCGGGTGGCGTAGCCGCCCACCACGATGCCGACGGGCACCGCCTCGCGGTCGAGGATGGGGCCCTGCTCGATGTGCAGCTCGAAGTACGCGTCGATGCCGCGGCCGCCCACCGCGCTCTTGCCGTTGTAGCCGATGCGCTCGAGCTCGCCGCCGAAGACCTTGCCGTCGTCGTCCCGCAGCGCGAGCACCCACTCCGGATCGAACACCCCCGCGAAGGCCCCGGAGGCCACCATGGGCGGCGTGAAGCGGGCGCCTTCCTCGTTGGTCCAGCACACCAGCTCGAGTGGCCGCCGAGTGCTCACGCGCCGGTCGTCGAGGGTGCGCAGCACCTCGAGGCCGGCGAGCACCCCGACGATGCCGTCGTACTTCCCGCCGGCGACCTGCGTGTCGAGGTGGCTGCCCATGAGGACGGGGGGGAGGTGGTCGTCCGTCCCCGGGCGGCGCGCGAAGATGTTGCCCACGCGATCCACCATCACCGTGCAGCCCACCTCCGTGCACCAGGTGACGAAGAGGTCGCGCATCTCCTTGTCGGCGTCGGTGAGGGCGAGCCGGCGGAGGCCGCCTGCCTTGCCGGGCCCGATCTGCCCCGAGCGCATCACGGTGCTCCAGAAGCGGCGGGCGTCGATGCCGATGGACGTGCCGTGGGTGGACATGTACAAGAGGATACATGACCGCCGGCACCGTATCGCCCGACGCCCGCAGCAAGGTCCTCGCCCGCGTCGACGATGACGAGGTCGTCCGGCTCGCCAAGGACCTCGTCCGGATTCCCTCCTTCACCACGGAAGAGACGCCGTGCGCCGAGTGGCTCGCGAGCTATCTGAACGAGCAAGGGCTGGAAGTCACGCTGCAGGAGATCGAGCCGGGGAGAAAGCAAGCCATCGCGCGCCTGCGCGGATCGGGCGGCGGCACTTCGATCATGCTCAACGGGCACATCGACATCGATCCGCTCGCCACCGGGTGGACGCGCGACCCCTTCGATCCCTGGATCGCCGACGGCAAGCTCTACGGGCACGGCATCTACAACATGAAGGGGGGCGTAACCGCATGCATCATGGCGACGCTCGCGCTCCGGCGAGCGGGGATCCCGCTGCGCGGCGACGTCGTGCTCGCCTGCGTGGCGGCCGAGCTCAACAGCGGCGTGGGGACCGTGTACGCCCTCGAGCACGGCCAGCGCGCGGACATGGCGGCGGTGGCCGAGCCCTACGGGGCGCGGACCATCCTGACCAAGCACACTGGCACCATGGACGTGGTCATCCACACGCTCGGCCGCGCCACGCACATCAGCAAGAAGGAGCAGGGCGTGGACGCCATCGGCCTCATGATGCGAGCCATCGCCGCGCTCGAGGCCATGCGCTTCACCCACGTGCACGATCCCGAGCTCCCCGGCCTGCCGCGACTGAACGTGGGCTCGATCATCGGCGGGCGGGGACGCGACCACAACCTGCGCGGCGCCTACACCGTCAGCGACTTCTGCACCACCTACGTGAACGTGCGCTTCAACGCGAGCCAGACCGGCGAGACGGTGGTGGCCGACATCCGGCGCACCCTCGACGGGCTCGCCGCCTCCGATCCGCGCTTCCGCTACGAGATCGAGTTTCCGCCCGCGCTCGAGCGCGGCCTGGGACGCATGGCCAAGCTGGCCGTGAACGTCCCGAAGACCGAGCCGATCGTCCAGATGGTGCGCCGCAACCTGCATCTGATGACGGGAGCCGAGCCCGAGCATCTCGGCGTCCGGCTGCCCCAAAGCTACGCGGGGAACGACACCACCCATCTCTGGGCGGCGGGCATTCCGTGCTGTATCTACGGCCCGGGCGGTGGCTACACGGACTATCACGATGTGCACGTGGAGCTGGCGGACCTCTTTCTCTGCACGCGGGTCCTCGCTCTCACCGCCCTCGAGGCGGCGCTCTGACCTACGTCGATCCGTCCACCGGAGCCACGTATCCGCTCAGCGAGGCGCGCTGGCGCGCCGAGAGCGGCCACTACCTCAATCTCGGCCCCGCGCCCGGGCTCACCCGCGCCGACATCGACACCGGCCGCTATTCGGTGTGGCGCTACGCGAAGGCGCTGCTCGTCGAGGCCCGGCACGCGGTGAGCCTGGGCGAGGGGTGGACCCCGCTCGTGCCCGGCGAGTGGGAGGGCGCCCGGGTGGCGTACAAGCTCGACTTCGCCATGCCTACCGGCTCCTTCAAGGATCGCGGCATGACGGTGATGGTGAGCTATCTCCGGAGCCGCGGCGTCCGGCGCGTGCTCGAGGACTCGTCGGGGAACGCGGGCGCCTCGCTGTCGGCGTATGCCGCGGCCGGTGGCCTCGCGTGCCGCATCCTCGTGCCGGAGACGGCCTCCGCGTCCAAGATCACCCAGATTGCCGCGTGCGGCGCCGAGGTGACGACCATCCCCGGCTCGCGGCAGGACGTGGCGGAGGCCGCCCTGCGCCAGAGCGCGGAGATCTTCTACGCGAGCCACAACTGGCAGCCCTTCTTCGTGGAGGGCACCAAGACGCTCGCCTACGAGCTGTGGGAGCAGCTGGGCTTCCGCGCCCCCGACAATGTCGTAGTGCCGCTCGGGTACGGCAGCAACGTGCTCGGCTGCGACCGCGGCTTCGCGGAGCTCGTCCGGGCGGGCGAGATCGCCACGATGCCGCGGCTCTTCGGCGTGCAGGCGGCCCGCTGCGCTCCCTTCCACACGGCGTACGCGGCGGGCGTCGAGCACCTCGTCCCCACCGCCGTCGCGCCCACGGTGGCGGAGGGCATCGCCTCCGCGAAGCCCACGCGGGTGGCGGAGGTGCTGCGCGCCGTGCGCGGCTCGGGCGGCGCGGTGGTTGCCGTGGACGAGGCGGAGATCGTGGCGGCGCTCCGGGCGCTCGCGGGGAAGGGGCTCTACGTGGAGCCCACCGCGGCGGCGGGCGCTGCCGGCCTGACCCGGCTGCTCGTCGCGGGGGCGATACGGCCGGACGAGACCACCGTGCTGGTGCTCACCGGCTCCGGCCTCAAGGCCTCGGCGGCCATCGGTGAGCTCCTCGGAGGGGGGAGCGCGCCGGCTCGATAGCCTCGCGGCGGCGGTGTCGGTACCATGGGTGCCATGGCCATGGTGCTTGCCGTGAACGCGGGCTCGTCGAGCCTGAAGTTCGCCGTGTTCGATGGCGGCGAGTCGTCCGCGAAGCGCCTTGCCGGCAGCGTGGAGCGGATCGGCTCCGCCAACGCGAGCTTCACGCTTGACGCGGACGCGCCGCGCGAGGTCGACGCGTCGGATCACGCCGCCGCGCTGGCGCTCGTGCTGCAGACGCTCGAGGCGCGCGGCCTGGCCTTCGCGGCGGTGGGCCACCGTATCGTTCACGGCGGCCCGCACTATCTGGCGCCGACGCGCGTGGACGGAGCCCTGCTGGCCGAATTGCGCCGCATCAGCCCGTTCGATCCGGAGCACCTTCCCGCCGAGTTGAGCCTCATCGAGGCCTTCGAGCGGGCCCGGCCGGGGCTGCCCCAGGTGGCGTGCTTCGACACCGCGTTCCACCGCGACCTGCCGCGAGAGAGCCGCCTGCTGCCCATCCCGCGCAAGTACGAGGGCGAGGGCATCCGCCGCTACGGGTTCCACGGGCTGTCCTACGCGTACCTCACGCGCACGCTGGCCGCCGAGCCCGGCGGGCTACCGGCGCGGCTGATCATCGCGCACCTCGGCAACGGCGCCAGCATCGCCGCCATCCGCGACGGACGGAGCATCGACACCACCATGGCGTTCACCCCCACCGCGGGGCTGCCGATGAGCCGGCGCTCCGGCGACCTCGACCCGGGGCTCGTCGCCTACCTGGCCCGCACCGAGGGCATGGGCCCCCCGGAGTTCCACGAGATGGTCAACACGCGCTCCGGCCTCCTGGGGATCTCGGAGACCAGTTCGGACGTGCGGGACCTGCTGGCGCGCGAAGCGGTCGACGGTCGCGCAGCGGACGCGCTGGCCGTGTTCTGTCATGCCGTCAAGAAGACCGTCGGCGCCTACGCGGCCGCGCTGGGCGGGCTCGACGCCCTCGTCTTCGCGGGCGGGGTCGGCGAGCACGCGGCGCCCCTCCGCGCGCGGATCTGCGACGGGCTCGGGTTCCTCGGCGTGGCGCTGGACGCACGGCGCAACGAGGCGCACGCCACCGTGATCTCGGCGGGCCGCGTGACGGTGCGCGTGATGCGGACCGACGAGGAGAGCGAGATCGCGCGCGCGACCACGGAGGTGCTCAGCGCATGAAACGGGGACGGACGGCGGTGTCCGACAAGCTCCTCGCCCGCATGGACGCGTGGTGGCGGGCAGCGAACTATCTCGCGGTGGGCCAGATCTATCTCTACGACAACCCCCTCCTCAAGCGGCCGCTCCACGCCAAGCACGTAAAGCCGCGCCTGCTCGGGCACTGGGGCACCACACCGGGCCTGAACTTCGTCTACGTGCATCTCAATCGCGTCATCGTGGCCCACGACCTGAGCATGATCTTCATCGCAGGACCCGGGCACGGCGGCCCCGCCGCCGTAGCGAACGTGTACCTCGAGGGCACCTACACCGAGCTCTATCCGAACGTGACGCAGGACGAGGCGGGTCTCGCCGCGCTCTTCAAGCAGTTCTCGTTTCCCGGCGGCATCCCCAGCCACGTCGCGCCGGAGGTGCCGGGCTCGATCCACGAGGGCGGCGAGCTCGGCTACGCCCTCTCGCACGGCTTCGGCGCCGCCTTCGACAACCCCGACCTCGTGGTCGCCTGCGTGGTCGGCGACGGCGAGGCGGAGTCGGGTCCCCTCGCCACGTCGTGGCACTCCAACAAGTTCCTCAATCCCGCGCGCGACGGCGCGGTGCTGCCCATCCTGCACCTCAACGGCGCCAAGATCGCGAGCCCCACCGTGCTGGCGCGCATCCCGCGCGCGGAGCTCGAGGCCCTGCTGCGCGGCTCGGGATGGGACCCGCACTTCGTGGAGGGGGCCGACCCCTTGCCGATGCACCGGCGCATGGCGGCGACGCTCGAGACCTGCGTGGCGGAGATCCGGCGCATCCAGGCGGTGGCGCGTCGCCGGGGCGCCGCGCGCGCCACGCGGCCGCGCTGGCCCATGATCGTGCTCCGCACCCCCAAGGGCTGGACGGGGCCCCGCGTGGTGGACGGCAAGCCCGTCGAAGGCACGTTCCGCTCGCATCAGGTGCCGCTGGACGGGCTGCACGACAACCCCGCCCACCTGCGCCAGCTCGAGCGATGGATGAAGAGCTACCGGCCCCGCGAGCTCTTCGATGCGCGGGGCCGGCTGCGCCCCGACATCGCGGCGCTCGCCCCCGCGGGCGCGCGCCGCATGGGCGCCAACCCGCACGCCAACGGCGGGCTCCTCCTCCGCGATCTGCGCCTGCCGGACTTCCGGCGCTACGCGGTGAAGGTGTCCCGTCCGGGCGCGGTGGACGCGGAGGCCACCCGCGTGCAGGGCGCCTTCATCCGCGACGTCATGCGACAGAACCCCGACAACTTCCGCGTCATGAGCCCCGACGAGCTCGCCTCCAACCGCTGGGGCGCCGTGCTCGACGTCACGAGCCGCACGTGGATGGCCGAGCGCGAGAAGACCGACGTGGGGCTGGCGCCGGACGGCCGGGCGATGGAGATGCTGAGCGAGCACCAGTGCCAGGGCTGGCTGGAGGGCTATCTCCTCACCGGTCGGCACGGGTGGTTCTCGTGCTACGAGGCCTTCATCCACATCGTGGACGCGATGTTCAACCAGCACGCGAAGTGGCTGAAGACGACGCGCGACATTCCATGGCGGCGGCCCGTCGCGTCGCTGAACTATCTGCTGACCTCGCACGTGTGGCGGCAGGACCACAACGGCTTCAGCCACCAGGACCCGGGCTTCATCGACCACGTGGTCAACAAGAAGGCGGAGGTGATCCGGGTCTACTTGCCGCCCGACGCCAACAGCCTGCTCTCCGTCACCGATCATTGCCTGCGCAGCCGTCACTACGTGAACGTGGTGGTGGCAGGGAAGCAGCCGGCGCCCCAGTGGCTGGACATGGACGCGGCGGTGAAGCACTGCGCGGCGGGCGTGGCCATCTGGGACTGGGCGAGCACCGATCGTGGCGTGGAGCCGGACGTGGTGATGGCGTGCTGCGGTGACGTGCCCACGCTGGAGACGCTCGCCGCCGTGGAGATGCTGGCCCGGCACCTGCCCGAGGTGAAGGTGCGCGTGGTCAACGTGATCAACCTCATGAAGCTCCAGCCATCCAGCGTGCATCCCCACGGGCTCTCGGATCGGGATTTCGACGGGCTCTTCACTCGGGACCGCCCCGTCATCTTCGCCTTCCACGGCTATCCCTGGCTCATCCACCGCCTCACCTATCGCCGGACCAATCACGAGAACTTCCACGTGCGCGGCTACAAGGAGGAGGGGACGACCACCACGCCGTTCGACATGGTGGTGCGGAACGATCTCGACCGCTTCCATCTCGTCATGGACGTGGTCGACCGCCTGCCCGGGCTCGGCGCCCGCGCGGCGTATCTCAAACAGCGGCTCGCCGAGAAGCTGATCGAGCACGGGGAGTACATTCGCGAGCACGGGGAAGACATGCCGGAGATCCGCGATTGGCGGTGGCGCGGCCACGGCCGTCGCCGGATGAGGCGCGAGAGCCGCGTATAGGCGAGGAGCCCATCTCATGTACGTGCCGAAGCACTTCGATGCTCCCGACCAGGCCTGGTGCCACACCCTCCTCGAGCGCGAGAGCTTCGCGCTCCTCGTCTCCACCGACGCCGATGGCGCGCCGTTCGCCACCCATCTGCCGCTGCTGCTCGACGCCGACCGCGGCCCCCACGGCACTATCGTGGGCCATGTCGCGCGGGCCAATCCGCACGCGGGGCTGCTCGGCGCGGGCGCGGCCACGCTCGCGGTGTTTCAGGGTCCCCACGCCTACGTGTCGCCCGGGTGGTACACCGTGCACCCGAGCGTGCCCACGTGGAACTACGTGGCCGTACACGCGTACGGGCGGCCCGTCCTCATCGAGGAGCCCGTACGGGTGAAGGCGCTCCTCGATCGGCTCGTCACCACCTTCGAAGCGGGCCGTGCCGAGCCGTGGCGCTTCGAGGCCCTCGCCGCAGACTACGTCGACAGCATGATTCGCGGCATCGTGGCCTTCGAGCTACCCATCGATCGCCTCGAGGGCAAGGCCAAGCTCAGCCAGAACCGCGGCGCCGAGGATCGGATGGGCGCCATCGAGGGCCTCGAGGCCACCGGCCACCCGCTCGCCGCCGCCACTGCCGCTCTCATGCGCGCCGCCGGGCGGCGAGAAGGGGTCAGTGGCGAGGCGCCGCCCGAAGGCCGCAGGTGAGGCGTAGTCTCTCTACGTTGAACCTGCGGTCGAGGGCGGCAACGAAGCCAATGGCCCCTTATCGCCGCCCGGCGAGGCGGCGGCGTACTTCGGGGAGCACGCGCGTGCCGAGCAGCTCGATGCCGGCGAGCACGTCCTTCTGCGGCATCCCGGGCCAGCTCACGCGCATGGTCGCATGGGTAGCGCCGGCCCGCGCCTGGGCGAGCAGCGCGTCCGTCACCTGGTCGGGCGAGCCCACCGCGAACCGGTTGCGCGCGAGCCGGCGAAGCTGCTTCTCCGGCGGCGCCCCGGGATCGAGGGTGATGCCGGGGATGCCCCAGGAGAGATAGGCCGCGTACTTCTCCAGCAGATAGGGGGCGGCGCGCCGGATGGCCGCGTCCTCGTCGTCGGCGCAGGACACCTCGAGCAGCCGGCCGATCTCGGCTGCCGCCGACAGACCGGCCGCCTCACGCGCCGCCGCGAAGGTGCGCGCCTGCCCCGCGAACTCGTCGACGGTGGGTACGGGCACCACCAGCCATCCATCGGCGATGCGCGCCGCGCGCGCGATTCCCGCGGGGACCTGTGAGCCAACGAGGATGGGCGGCCGGGGCGCCCGGAGGGGGCGCGGACGGATCGTCACCTTGTCGAGCGTCCAGTGGCGCCCGCGGTGGCTGACGGCATCCTCGGTCCAGAGGCGGCGGATGATCTCCACCCCCTCGGTGAGGCGGCTCACCCGTTCGCCCATCGGCACCCCGAAGATCGCGAACTCTTCCGTGCGGTAGCCGAGCCCAACGCCCAAGGTGAATCGGCCGCCGGTGGCGATGTCGAGGAACGCGCCGACCTCGGCGATCTCCACCGGGTTGTGGAGCGGCAGCAGCACGAGGTTGGTGCCGATGGCGAGGCCCTCGGCCTCCGCGGCGAGCCGCTGGAGCATGGGCAGCAGCGGAAAGTAGTGAAAGCCGGGCGTCGCGTGGTGCTCGCCGCCCCATAGCGAGTCGAAGCCGAGAGCGCGGATCAGGCGCACCTGCTCGACGGCTTCCGCGAAGCGGCGCGCGGGATCGTCGCCGGCGGGATGCTGCGCGTTGAGGTAGATGCCGAGCTTCATGGGCCCTCCAGTGGCCGCCATGGTATGCGATCATGACCGCGATGGACATTCAGGAAAAGAAGGCAGTGGTGTTCCGCGCGCTCCACGAGCGGCCGGGCGCCTTCATCATTCCCAATCCCTGGGACGCGGGCACCGCCCGGCTCCTCGCCGCCCTCGGCTTTGAGGCCCTTGCTACCACCAGCTTGGGCTTCGCCAACACCCTCGGCCGCGCTGACGGGACGAACGCGGTGAGCCGCGACGAGGTGCTCGCCAACTGCCGTGTCATCGCGAGCGCGACGGACTTGCCCGTGAACGCGGATCTCGAGAACGGATATGCGCACGAGCCGCGCGCCGCCGCCGAGATCATCCGCCTCGCCGCCGCCGCGGGCGTGGTGGGCGGCTCCATCGAGGACGCAACGGGGGAAGAGGCCCGCCCCATCTACGAATTCGCCCAGGCGGTGGAGCGCGTGCACGCCGCGGTGGAGGTGGCGCGCGGACTTTCCGTTCCCTTCGTGCTCACTGCGCGCGCGGAGAACATGATCCACGGCCGCCTCGACCTCGACGACACCATCCGGCGCCTGCAGGCGTTCGAGAAGGCGGGCGCCGACGTGCTTTACGCGCCCGGGCTGCGCGACCTCGAGACGATCCGCACCGTCGTCCGCTCGGTGGGCAAGCCGGTCAACGTGGTGATGAGCCACGGCGATCCCGCCCTCACCGTGGCCGACCTCGCCGGCGCCGGCGTCAAGCGCATCAGCGTGGGCGGCTCGCTCTCGCGGCTCGCCCTCGCTGCCTTCCTCCGGGGCGCCCGCGAGATGCGCGACCAGGGCGGCTTCACGTGGATGCGCGACACCGTCACCGGCCGCGAGCTGAAAGACGTCTTCAACCGCTGGGCCGGCCGGCGCTAAGCCGCCCGGCTATCGCGGCTTGAGGAGGGCGGTGCGGAGGTTTTCTACCTGCTGGGGGAAGGGGACACCGCCTCGTGCGGTCATCGGCGTCTGCTCGGCGAGGCCGGTGTGCAGCTCGACGAACACCGGCCCCTCCGCGGTGAGGAGCTCGGGCAGCCGGCGCTTGAAATCGTCGAGGTCGTCGATCATGGTCACGAGACGATAGCCCGCCCCGCGCGCCATGATCACGAAGTCCACGCTGAGCCCGCCCGGGATGCCCTGCGCGCCGGAGGTGTGATAGACGCCGTTCTTGAAGAGCAGGTGCACGAAGTTGCGCGCGGCCGCCCCGGCGTTGGTGGCGAGCGAGCCCAGCTGCATGAGGAGCGACCCGTCGCCGTCGAGCACGATGACGCGCCGATCGGGGCGGGCGAGAGCGAGCCCGAGCCCCAGCGACGAGGCGCCGCCCATGAAGCCGACGCATCCCACGGACAGGTCGTCGGGCGCGATGGTGCGCCAGGCGGGCGAGGTGGTCATGGTGGGCACGCAGATGGCGCTGCCGCGTCCCGCCGCGATGACGCGGAGCACGTCCTCCGGCTTCATGGGCGGTTTCATCGGCTTCCTGTCGCCGTCGGGGGCCATCAGCTGGTCTCCAGTCCCACGAGGACGGCGGCGGGGCCGCGGCGCTCCCGGCTGAGCCGGTAGTACTCCGGGATGAGGTGGACGTCGTTGGGCCCTTCCAGCCGGGCATGGGGAACGCCGAAGGTGTCCAGCAGGGGCTCGCAGTAGCGGACCATCGAGTGCCGCGACTCGCGCGGATCCTTGTCCTTCTCGCGGCTGAGCAGCCCGATCATGTAGAACATCGGCACGCGGCCGTCCATCGCCACGCCGCGCATCGTGTTCACGGAGGCGTAGAGGCCGGCGTGCTGGATCATCAGCACGACCGGCTCGCCCCCCATGTAGAGCCCGGCCCCGATGGCGGTGGCCTCGTCCTCGGTGGCGCACGTGACGACCCGGATCGACTCTTCCTTGTCCAGCGCGGCGAGCACGGTCTTCTGGTGGGTGTCCGGCACGCTCAGGATCCACCCGAGGTGGCTGTGGAGCGGCGGCTCGGCCACTTCCTTAGCGTGGGCGGCGCGGGCCTCGCGAAAGAGATCTTTGAGCGTGTCGATGACGAGCGTCGCGGGAATGGATTCGGCCATTTCGCCTCCGTGAGGGATGTGAACCGCCCCAATTTATACCACGACTTACGGACCGGGGCTGGTCGTTGGACGGCCGCGGCTGCTATAATCGCATCACTTCAACGGGGGGATCTGATCGCATGGGACGGCCGGGTATCCGGGAGCTGGTGGGACGCGCGATGATCGAGAAGGAATTCCTCGCCGAGCTCGTGCGCGACCCCGAGACGGTGCTCACCCGCTTCGAGCTGGACGACGACGAGCGGAAGGCCGTGATGCAGGCGGTGGGACGGTGCGGCAGCACCGCCACTCCCACCGAGCGGGCCCAGGCGTTCCAGAGCCTCCTGATGAAGCGCTGGTCCACGTAACACGCAGGTCCCCGCCGCGTGGCCAAGTCGGCTGACTTCAAGTTCCTCCGCGAAGTTCTCCTGTTCAAGGATATCGCCGAAGAGGAAGAGGCGGCCGTCTGGGCGCGCCTCCAGGAGCGCCGCCTGCGTCGCGGAGAAGTGCTGTTTCGCGAAGGCGACAAGGGCAAGGAGCTCTTCTTCATCCGCTCGGGCACAGTGGTCGTCTCCAAGCACGTCAAGGGGCGCGTCGAGCAGGTGATCGCGCGGCTGGGGCCGGGCGCGTTCTTCGGGGAGATGAGCCTGTTCGACGATCAGCCCCGCTCGGCGACGATCCAGGCGGAGAGCGACATCGTCATGTATGGGCTGGATCGCGAGAACCTGGATCACCTGATCGAGCGCAACCCGCGCGCGGCCACCGCGTTCTTCTCCCAGGTCATTCTCGTGCTCGTCCAGCGGCTCCGCGACTCGACCGACCTCGTCGCCGAGGTCACGCGCTGGGGGCTCGAGGCGACCGGGCTCGACGTCGAGCGCCCCGCCACGGGCGGCCATTGAGCACCCCGCGCGCCAAGCTCGAGCTGCTGGTTCGCTCCGAGACAGGCGACGACTTCCAGGTCACCAAGGTCGAATCGAGCCTCGCCTATCGGCAGGCCCGACCGCAGCGGATCGCCGAGAGCCAGTACGAGGTGGCCGCCTTGCGCTCGAACGTGCGGCGGAGCACCACCTACGTGGTCAAGAACCGGCGCACCGAGAAGTACATCGAGCTCACCGAGGCGGAGAAGTTCCTCTGGGACCAGATGAACGGGCGCACCTCGGTGGAGGAGCTGGGCGTCGCCTACGTGCTCAAGTTCGGCGCCTTCGACTTCGACATCATCCACACCCTCATCGACAAACTTCAGCGCGCGGAGCTGCTGACCATGCGCCCGGTCTCCCGCCTGCGTGAAGTCCTCGCGCGGAACCGGCGCAATCCGGCGGCGCGGGCGGCGGAAGCGACGCTGAAGGCGCTCGAGAAGCTGACGGTGGGCAGCCGCTCCGCCCACGACGCCTTCGCGCGCGTGTACCGGTACGGGGCCTTCCTCATCTTCTCGCCGGTCGGCGTGGGCCTGCTGCTCGGCGCCACCGTTCTCGGGGTGATCGGCACGCGGGCGATCTGGAACGACAGCAGCGACCTTTACGCGGGCTTCGGCGCGCATCCCGTCACCGCCCTCATCCTCGTGAAGCTCTTCTTCTTCCTCACGCTCATCAGCCATCAGATGCTCCACGCCCTCGCCCTCGTTCACTACGGCCGCCGCGTGAAGGAGTTCGGCTTCACCATGCTCCACGGCTTCCTGCCCACCTTCTACGCCGACGTCACCGACGTGTTCATGGGGAGCCGCCGCGCACGGATCGTGGCGGGCATCTCGGGGCCGCTCGTCCACCTCTTCCTCGGAAGCCTGTACATCTACCTGGCGAGTGAGTGCGGCCCGGGGCTGCTCAAGTCCTTCCTCGTCGCTTCCGCCATCATCCAGTCGCAGTCGTTCTTCTTCAGCCTCTACCCCTTCTGCTTCCTCGAGATGGATGGCTACCACGTCCTCGTGGACTGGCTCGGCCTGCCGCGGCTCAAGAGCGAGTCGGTCAACTTCGTCCGGCACACGCTCTGGCAACGGCTTCGCGGCGGCGTGCGCCTGTCGCGCGAGGAGGCCGTGTTCGTCGGCTACGTGGTGCTCTCGACGGTGTCGATCGCGGCGTTCGTCGGGCTCAACGTCTGGTTTCTCGTGCACACGGCGTAGCGGCGCCGGCAGCCGAACGTGCGCGCGTAGTCGGACGGACGGGCGGGCGCAGGCGGGCGGGGCGCGGGGGGCACGTGCGCTTTGCTCAATAAAGCATTCGCCGCGCACCTGCCCCCCGCGCCCCGCCCGCCTGCGCCCGCCCTTGCGGTCATGCTGCGTGTGCCTGGGCGTGAGCCGGTGAAGACGCGGCTGCACGCTTCACTCGGGCCAGGTGCGGCGACCCTTCTCTATCGCTGTTTGATGCTGGACATGCTGGGCGTTGCTGCTCGCACCCCTGGTGTCGTGGCGGTGGCGGCGTTTTCGCCGGCGGGGGCGGGGCGCGTGGTAGCGGGGCTGGCGCCGGCGGGGATGCGATGTGTCGCGCAGCGCGGGCACGACCTGGGCGCGCGCATGGCGAACTTGATCGTGGACCTCCTGGGCGCTGGGCATCCGGCCGTGCTCGTCACGGGGAGTGACTTGCCGACGGTGCCGGGCGCGCATCTGGCCGAGGCGGCGCGGGTGTTGTCCGGTGATGACGCCGATCTCGTGCTGGGGCCGGCGGAGGACGGCGGTTACTACCTTGTCGGCCTGCGCCGGGCCACCCCGGCGTTGTTCACGGACGTCGAGTGGGGGACGGCCGCGGTGCTCGAGGTCACGCGGGCCCGGGCCCGCGCGCTCGGGCTGCGCGTGCATCTCCTGCCGCCGTGGCACGACGTGGACACCGTCGAGGACTTGGCGCGGCTTCGTCGCGACCTCGCCGGCGCGGACGCCGGCGCGGCGCCGCCGGCGGGCGCCTGGCGCACGCGGCGCTGGCTCGCCGCGTTCCCCTCACCCTAACCCTCTCCCCCAAAAGGGGGAGAGGGCAGGGTGAGGGGGCTAGCCCGTGCCGCGCGCGAGGAGCGCGAGGAGGCGCCCCACCGCGTCGCCGAGCGGCGGCGTCTCCGCGGACTGACTCGCCTCCCAGAGGCGCTGCTGCGCGTCAGCGGGGAGGGCTTCGAGGCGGACCTGCGCGCGACGGCGAAGCTCCGGCGCGAGCAGGCGCGCGACCTCGAGGGCGAGCCCGCCCGCGCGCTCGCTGCGGGCCGCCGCGTTTTCCGCGCCGCGTATCCATTCGAGGCCCACGTCGAGCAGCTGGCGGCGCACGCGCGCGATATTGCCCTCGAGCCGGAGGAGATCGCCGGGCACCGGACCCCACTCGAGGACGAGCTCGTCGAGCGCCGCGGCGATGGCGGCGCCGAGGACGGGCGCGCTCTCTCGACCGACGAGCGCGGCGAGCGCGGGACGCCACACCGGGGGCAGGGGGGCCGGCGCGCGGGTGTCCGCCCTTGGCGGGAGCCTGCGCACGATCTCGCCGTCGGGTTCGAGGACGAGGCGCTCGTCGAGCGCGCGCCCGAGCCCCCACAGCACGCAGACGCGGCGGTCGCCCTCCGCGCGGACCAGGCGCGGCTCGCGGCGGCCGATGCTCTGCCAGTCCGGCCGATAGTAGGGCGCCCCGTCGAGGACAACCTTGTCGACGTCCTGGCGCAGCTGCACGCAGACGCCCTCCGCCACCCAGTGGCGCTCGTGTGGGGCGGGGAGCCAGTCCGGCCCCTCGCCGGCGAGGAATAGGTCGAGCGGCGCCGCTTGCGCGGGATCGTGACGAAAGCACTCGAGCAGCGCGGTGAAGAGCGACTCGCTCGGGTAGGGGCCCCGGTAGCGCGTGCGCGCCAGGCCCTGGTCCTTCATGAGGCCGGCGACGAGATTGAGCACGGCGGTGCCGGCGCCCAGCGCCAGGCGCTGCGGCGCCGCGAGGGGTGGAATCCACTCGAGCCGTGCCCAGTCCACTGCCTGGAAGACGGTGAGGGACTCACGGGGCTGCCAGACCGCGTCCGGCTCGAGCCGGCAGATCGCGTCGGAATCGCCCCAGGCCGCGCGGGGGCCCGCGCCCGGCTCGACGCCGATCCAGTCGCCGTGCGCGGTGCGGCACTTGGCCCAGGCGAGGCCTCCGTCCTCGCGCCAGCGGAACGCGGCCACGAGGTGCCCGCGGCGGTCGAGCTCGAGCAGGCGGCGCCGCGGCATGCCGGGGGCGAAGGCGATCAGCGCCCCGTGCCGCCCCGCCGCGAGCGGAGGATCGGCGCCGTCAAGCGCGCGCCGGAGCGCGGCGAGGCGCGCGGGATCGTGCGCGGCGATCTCGGGCCGATCGAGAGCCTGCGCCATTCGTCCAACGCGCGCGCGGTCCATCTCGTCCCCGATGTTACAATGCGTCTCGACATGGGTGCGTCCGAGCTGGTCTGGCTGTCGGCGCAAGAGCTGGCGCAGCGCATCCGCGGCAAGGAGCTTTCGCCGGTCGCGGTGGTCGAGGCCGTGCTCGATCGCATCGGCGCCGTCGACCCCCGCCTCAACGCCTATTGCACGGTCGCCGCCGACGAGGCGCGCGATGCCGCCAGCGCCGCCGAGATCGCCATCCTGTCCGGCGAGGCGCTCGGCCCGCTTCACGGCGTTCCCGTCTCCATCAAGGATCTGATCTTCACGCGGCGGCTCCGCACCGCCGCGGGCTCACGGCTGCTCTCCGACCACGTGCCCGAGGAAGACGCGGTGGCGGTGGAGCGGCTGCGCGGCGCCGGCGCGATCATCGTCGGGAAGACGAACACGCCCGAGTTCGGCTTCAAGGGCGTCACCGACAGCCCCCTCTTCGGTGTCACGCGAAACCCCTGGGATACGACCCGTACGCCCGGGGGATCGAGCGGAGGGGCCGCGGCGGCGGTGGCGGCGGGCCTCGGCCCGCTCGCGCTCGGTACGGACGGGGGCGGCTCCATCCGCATTCCGGCCTCGTTCTGTGGCATCTACGGGCTCAAGCCCTCGTTCGGCCGCGTGCCCGCGGGCCCGGGCCTGCCCGGCTGGGAGACCTTCTCGCACACGGGTCCCCTGACGCGGACGGTGCGCGACGCGGCCCTCATGCTCGACGTGCTCGCGGGTCCCGACGATCGCGATCGCCACTCGCTGCCCGCCGTCGCCGGCGACCCCTTCCTCGCCGCGTGCGACGAGGGCATCGCGGGCCTGTCCGTCGCCTGGTCGGCCGATCTGGGCCACGGCCACGTGGATCCGGAGGTCGCCGATCTCTGCGGGGACGCGGCGGCGCGCTTCGAGTCGCTCGGCTGCCACGTCGAGGTGGTGGTCCCGACCTGGGATAATCCAGAGGAGATTTTTCGTACGCTCGCTGCCGGGGAGGCGTTCGCGGCCTATCGCGACCGCCTCGAGGCGGGGGAGCGGCTCCTCGATCCGGCCCTGGTGGAGATGCTGCGCTTCGGCGAGACCATCACTGCCGAGCGCTACCTCGCCGCGCTGCTCGGCAGGCGGCACTTCTGGACCGAGGTGCAGCGGTTCCTTGCGCGCTTCGATCTCCTGCTCACGCCGACGGTGGCGGTGGCGCCCTTCGCGCTGGATGCGCTGCCGATCCGCGAGATTGCGGGGTCGCCGGTGTCGCCGCTGGGCTGGACTCCGTTCACGTTCCCGTTCAACCTCACGGGGCAGCCGGCCGCGAGTGTCCCCGCCGGCTTCACGGCGGCGGGCCTTCCCGTGGGGCTACAGATCGTCGGCCGGCGCCACGCCGACCGCACGGTGCTGGCGGCCTCGGCGGCCTGGGAGGCGGCGGCCCCGTGGCAGGCACGCCGCCCCGGCGTCGCCTGAGCGCCGAGCGTGTGGCGGCTCCGCGCTCCTACTGCCCGGCTTTCTCCGACTGCATGAGCTGCTTCTGATGCGCCTTGAGCGCCGCGTCCCAGCGCTTGAGCATATCGCCCCGCTGCGCGTCGAAGCGCATGCGCTCGGTGGCGACGCCGGCCGCGAAGGCGGCGAGCACGAGCAGCACCACCGCCACCACGCCGAGCACGCGCCCCGATCGCGGCCGCTCGCTCATGGCCCGATTCTACCCTTCGATCCCCCCCGTCTCAAGGCGGGGACGGGAGGCCCGCTCGATGACGCGTCTGATCATGACCGTGTGCCTGGTGGCCGCGCTCGCATCGGGCGCCCTCGCCCAGCCTGCCCCGGCGCCCAGCTTCGCGGTGGGCGATTCGTGGACGTACACCGATGGCCGGCAGATCAAGGTGGTGAAGGTCGAGGACGGCGCCGCCGTCATGACCGGGGCCTTCGCGGTGTGTCCGGCCTGCGTCGTGCACTATGACCGCAACCTGGTCATCCGCAAAGTGACCGACACCGAGGGCAAGCCGGTGGAAGCGGCCCGGCTCGACTTTCTCGCGCTGGGCCCGGACTGGAAGTTCTATGCCTTTCCCCTCGACGTGAAGAAGACGTGGACCTTCTCGGCGGAGGGCCTCCTCCGGGGCAAGCCGCAGCGCTTCGACGTCGCGGTGGCCGTGACGGCGCTCGAGGACGTGGCGACCAAGGCGGGCCCCTTCAAGGCGTTCAAGATGGAGCGGACGTGGAGCTTCACCCAGAACGGGCAGGCGAACCGCTTCACGGACGTGGTGTGGTTCGCCCCCAAGGCGAAGTTTCCCGTGAAGTTCCAGTCGAGCCGGGCCGGCGTGAAGCCGGGGGAGCTGGCGACCTACACGGTCAAGTAGCGATCAGGGGTTCCCGCATAGCTTGCTCAGGACCTCGCCCCGAGGCGGGGGCCGGTCAATTGACATTTCCCATGGCATGTCAGAGTATCCGGATGCGCGTTCCCATTCGGGCACGCGCCCGCAACCACTGATGACCGCAAAAGAATTCGACGCCATTATCGTCGGGGCCAGCTTCGCCGGCCTCGCCGTCGCCCGCCAGCTCCGCGGCGAGGTGCTGGTGCTGGACCGGAACGAGGTGGGGGCCGTCCAGACCTCCGCCTGTGGCACGCCGCGGTGGGTTCCCGAGTCCCTGGGGCTCGCCGAGAGCATTCTCCAAGTGCACAATCGTCTGACCGTTCGTACCCCCCTGGGCAGCGTCACCTACGATCTGTCCCAGGTGCCGTTCTGCACGTTCGACTACAAGGCTTTCTGCCAGGGGCTTCTCGCGCAGTGCCGCGCGCGGTTCGCGCGCGCGTCCGTGATGGGATTCGAAGAGGGGGCGGTGGTGACGTCGGAGGGTCGGTTTTGCGCGCCCATCATCGTGGACGCCTCCGGCTGGCGCGGCACCCTCGTCAATGCCCGGCGGCGCGCGCCGACGGGGCGCGGGTATTCCTTTGGGCTCGAGACGCGGGCGCGGCTCACCGACGAGGGCCTGTCGTTCTGGCTCGACAAGCGCTTGATCCGGCGCGGGCTCGGCTGGGTGTTCCCGGTAGGGGGCGGGAGCCTGATCGGGCTCGGCTCCTACGCGGGCGCCTCCAAGCTCAAGCCGGCCCTCGAGCGCTTTCTCTCCGAGATCGGCGCCGAACCGACCACGTATCACGGCACCTATTTCCCCAACCGGCTGCTCCGCCCCACCGTGGGCCGGCTCTTCGCGGTGGGCGACGCGGCCGGGCAATGCATGCCCTTCACGGCCGAAGGGATACGCCCCGCCCTCTTCTTCGGGAGCGAGTGCGGCAAGCTGGTCCAGCAGGTGATCGACGGTCGGCTGGGCGTCGCGGACGCGCTCGATCGGTACCGGCGCCGCGTCGAGAGCTATCGGCGCGCCTACCGCGTGCTCTGGCTCGCCCAGCTCTTCGCCTCCTACGCCCCGACGCGCTGGTTCGCCGCGTTGACCCGGCTCGCCGCCCGGGACCCCGTGCTCCCGCGGTGGTGGCCGCGCTACGGATGTTTCGGCCGACTGGATCCTGCGCCCGCCGTGACTGCTCCGTGAGGGCTCCCGCGCACCGGTGCGCGGGTCGGCCGTGAGGCGATGGGAGACCTGATCGCGCGGTTCCGGTGGCCGATCCTCATCGGCGCCTCGGCGCTCTTCATCGGGTTTTGCGTGTGGTTCTTCCTGTCCGAGACCTCGGGGCTGTCCTACATCATCCGCCTGTATCAGGACAAGCGGCTGCTCAAGCAGACGCTGAACGAGTGGGGCATCCTCGCCCCGGTTTTCTTCATCCTCCTTCAGGCCGTGCAGGTGGTCTTCTCGCCCATTCCCGGGGAGGCGACTGGCTTTCTGGGGGGGTTCCTGTTCGGCAGCCTCGGCGGGTTCATCTACTCCACGATCGGTCTCACGCTGGGCTCGGTGGGCGCTTTCGCGATCGGCCGCTGGTTGGGGGCGCACTTCGTGCGCAAAGTCGTGAAGAAGGAGACGTGGGATCGTCTCGGCTTCATCGTGGAGGCCGAGGGCGCCATCCTCTGCTTCATCGTCTATCTCATCCCCGGCCTGCCCAAGGACATCGTCTGCTACCTCTTCGGGATCAGCCCCATGCCGCTCTGGGTGTTCACACTGGTCTCGGGGCTGGGGCGCATGCCGGGCACCTGGATCCTCTCCGCCCAGGGTGCCCACACCGCCGCCGGCCAATACATCCACGCGGTGCTGATCACGGCGATCGCGGTGGCGGTGGCCCTGCCGCTCTTCTACTACCGCCACCGGATCATGGCCTGGATGCAGCGGCGACAAGGCAATGGAAAAGCTTGACACGGCCGGGGGCGGATTCGTATGATCATCGGCACTCTCTAGGAAAGGAGGCGGGCCGATGACGGGAACGGTAGCAGGGTGCGCGCAGGGCTGGCGGCACTACTTTTACTTTCCCCCGGTCCGCCTGCCGGCTCCCCTGAGCTAACTCAAGGAGCCACGGGCGGACGGAACGCCAGCCCGTGGCGAAACGATCGAGCCCAACGCCGCGGGCAGCACCGCCCGCGGCGTTTTTGTTTCTCCTCATGGGCGTGGAATGGAGGGCGAGATGATCATCGTGCTCAAGTCGGGGATCTCGGACGCGCAGGTCGACGAAGTCTGTCGCCGCATCGAGGAGCTGGGGTACCGGCCGCATACCATCCGGGGTGAGTTCAAGACCGTCATCGGGGCGGTGGGCGAGGAGCGGGGGAAGGCGGACTTACGCATCCTCGAGGCGATGGAGACCGTCGAGTCGGTGGTGCCCATTCAGCAGCCCTACAAGCTTGCGAGCCGCGAAATCCGGCAGGAGGCGAGCGAGGTCCGGGTGAACGAGGTGGTGATCGGCGCCACGCCGATCGTGGTGATGGCGGGGCCGTGCTCGGTGGAATCGGAGGGGCAGGTGCTCGAGGTGGCGGATGCGGTGAAGGCGGCGGGCGCGCGCATCCTGCGCGGCGGCGCCTACAAGCCACGCACCTCGCCGTACGCCTTCCAGGGGCTCAAGGAGGAGGGGCTCAAGTACCTCGCGGAAGCGCGCAAGCGTACGGGGCTGCCGGTGGTGACGGAGGTGCTCGAGACGGAGAGCGCCGAGCTGGTCGCCGAGTACTCGGACATCCTGCAGGTCGGCGCCCGCAACATCCAGAACTTCACCCTGTTGCGCCGGGTGGGCGAGGTGGGCAAGCCGGTGCTGCTCAAGCGCGGCATGGCCACCAGCATCCAGGAGTTCCTGCTCTCGGCGGAGTACATCCTGGCCGCGGGGAATCCGAACGTCATCCTCTGCGAGCGCGGGATCCGCACCTTCGAGACCTCCACGCGCTTCACCCTCGACCTCAACGCCGTGCCCGTGCTCAAGAAGCTCACCCACCTGCCGGTGGTCGTGGATCCCTCACACGGCACCGGCCACTGGGACTTGGTCGCGCCCATGGCCAAGGGGGCGGTGGCGTGTGGGGCGGACGGCCTCATCATCGAGGTGCACCCGCGGCCGGAGGAGGCCCTGTCCGACGGGCCGCAATCGCTCAAGCCGTCCAAGTTCGCCCAGCTCATGCGCGAGCTCCGGCCGGTGGCGGAGGCGGTGGGCCGCAGCCTCTGATCGGCAGGTCGGCATGGCATAATCAAAGCGTCATGCGGGGTTGGCGACCAGGGGACCGCGTCCGAAGGATACGCACGCGGCGTGCGTTCATCATTGCCGGCGTGTGCTCGGTGCTGCTACATGTGCTCCTGGCCGCCTTGGCGCTCTTCGGCGGGCTCTGGGCGCCCCAGCAGCACGCCAAGAAGGGCGAGCCGCTGTTCGTCGACATCGCCCCCGACAAGCCCGAGGAGAAGGCTGCCCTCGGCAATCCCTCGCAGCCCCCCTCGCCCCCACCCGCCCGCGAGGCGGCGCCCAAGGCCGAGGCGAAGGTGCGCGTGGCCGAGGCCCCGCGGCCGGCGCCCCCGGCGCCTGCCCCGCCGAAGCCCGCGCCCCCGCAGGTGGCCAAGGCCCCGGAGCCCCCCGCGCCGAAGGCCCCCGAACCCGCTCCCGCCCCAGCGCCGCAGGCGACGCCGGCCCCGCAGCCCACGCCTGCGCCGTCGCCCGCGGCCACGTCGCGTGAGACCGAGAGCGCCCAACCGGCGACCCCACCGAGCCCGTCCGTGCCCGAGGCCCCGGGACCGATGACGGCCCGGAGCAGCGGCGGCATCGATCTGCCCGCCGCCATGCTACGGCGGCCGCCGGGCGGGGGATTGCAGGGCGGGCGCGGAGGCGTCGAGGGCCAGCCCATCCCGCTCGACACGCCCGATCCGAAGTACCAGGACTATTTCAAGGTGCTCCGCGAGCGGATCCAGGCCAATTGGACCTATCCCCGCGAGGCGGGCGATCGCGGGATCGGGGGGGCCCTCCTCATCGAGTTCCACATCGCCAAGGACGGCCGCCTCGCCTACGTGGAGGTGCGCCGCTCCTCGGGGGAAAGGATCCTGGACGAGTACGCGGTGAACGCGCTCAAGCTCGCCCAGCCCTTTCCGCCGGTGCCGGACAACATCGCCAAGCAGGTCCTCGCCATCAACGGCAATTTCGTCTACCACATCATCGAGAACTCCCTCGTCAAGCAGTTCACTCGGTAGGCCCGGGCCGATTGACAGGGGTGTCGCGTATCCTGTAGCATGGCAATACTTTTTGGAGGGTGAGGCAGGCTCGTAGCTCAGTGGGAGAGCGCTACCTTGACACGGTAGAGGTCGGCGGTTCGAAACCGCCCGAGCCTACCACTCGATCTCGTTGGCCCAGGAGTGCCCATCCGAGCCGGAGCAGAGCGCGCGAGGAGAGCGGGAGCGAGCATCACCGGGCGCGGTCCCTGTGATGCTTTTTTGTTCTACAGCACCGAACCGACCTTGAGGAGTCGATGGGCGAGTCCGAGGAAGATCGACATCTGAAGCTGGCCGGGGAGTTCGACTGCATCCCCGAGCCCCTGCCCACGCTCCGTCACTCGACCTCCCACGTGATGGCCCAGGCGGTGAAGCAGCTCTTCCCCGACGTGCGCGTGGCCATCGGCCCCGCCATCGAGGACGGCTTCTACTATGACTTCGCGCGGGCCACGCCCTTCACCCCCGAGGATCTCGAGAAGATCGAGACGCGGATGCGCGAGATCGTGAAGAAAGACCTGCCCTTCATCCGAGAAGACTGGCCGCGCGAGCGGGCCATTCGCTGGTTCGAGGAGCAGAGCGAGCCCTTCAAGGTGGAGATCCTGCGCGGCCTCGACGTGCCGACGGTCTCCGTCTACAAGCAGGGCGACTTCCTCGACCTCTGCCGCGGGCCCCATGTGGCCTCCACGGGCGCGATCAAGGTCTTCAAGCTCCTGTCGTCGTCGGGGGCGTACTGGCGCGGGGACGAGAAGAACCCCATGCTCCAGCGCATCTACGGGACGGCCTGGCTCACCCAGGAGGAGCTCGACAAGCATCTCTGGCGGCTGGAAGAGGCGAAGAAGCGCGACCATCGCAAGCTGGGGCGCGAGCTCGACCTCTTCGTCTTCCACGACGTGTCGCCGGGGGCGCCGTTCTGGCTGCCCAACGGCATGATGCTCTTCCGTCAGCTCGAGGCGTTCTGGCGCGAGATGCACGACGCCGCCGGGTATCTCGAGACGTCGACGCCGATCCTGGTGAACAAGAAGCTCTGGGAGCAGTCGGGGCACTGGGTCCACTACGCCGACAACATGTTCAAGCTCGACGTCGAGGAGCAGATGTTCGGCCTGAAGCCGATGAACTGCCCCGAGTCGACGTTCATCTATCGTCATGCGCTGCGCTCCTACCGCGACCTGCCGCTGCGCATCGCCGAGATCGGCCGGCTCCACCGCAACGAGCGGTCGGGCACCCTGACCGGCCTGTTCCGCGTGCGCCAGATCACGATGGACGACGCCCATATCTACTGCCGGCCCGATCAGGTGCAGGACGAGATCACCGGCGTGCTGGGCCTGGTGCGCGAGTTCTACAAGCTCTTCAACCTCGAGCCGTCGTACAAGCTCGGCACGCGGCCGGCGGAGTATCTCGGCACGCTCGAGCAGTGGAACGCCGCCGAGCACGGCTTGCACGAGGCGCTCCGCGCCAACGGGCTCGCCTACGACGAGAAGGCGGGGGACGGCGCCTTCTACGGCCCGAAGATCGACATCCACGTCGCGGACGCCCTCGGGCGGGACTGGCAGATCGCCACGATCCAGCTCGACCTCACGATGCTGCCCGAGCAGTTCGACCTCACGTACATCGACGCGGACGGCGCCGCCAAGCGGCCGATGGCGATCCACCGGGCCATCTTCGGCTCATTCGAGCGCTTCATCGGAATCATCACCGAGCACTTCGCGGGCGCCTTCCCCACGTGGCTCGCGCCCGTGCAGGCCCGGGTGCTCCCCATCAGCAAAAAGCACGCGGAGTACGGGCGCGCGGTGGAGCGGCAGCTCCGCGACGCGCGCATCCGGGTGGAGCGGGACGACCGCAACGAAAAGCTGGGCTACCGCATCCGGGACGCCCAGGTCCGCAAGGTGCCCTACACGCTGGTCGTCGGAGAGCGCGAGGCGCAGCAGGGGACGGCGAGCCTGCGCCGGCGCGGCAGCGACGAATCGCTCGTGTTGCCCGTCGAGCGTATCGTGAGCGATCTCCTCTCCGAGATCGCCAGCCGGTCCGCCACCCTCACCGTGGGCCGCTCGGCCTGAGCCGTCCACACCAAGGAGCCGCGCGATACAGCCTAAAGACATTCGCATCAACGAAGGGATTCGAGTCCGGGAGGTGCGGGTGGTGAGCGACATCGGGGAGCAGCTGGGCATCCTCCCCATCGCCCAGGCCCTGGAGCTGGCGAAGCAGAAGGAAATGGATCTAGTGGAAGTGGCGGCGGAGGCGGTGCCGCCGGTATGCCGGATCATGGACTTCGGCAAGTACAAATACACGCAGGCGCGGCGGCAGAAGGAAGCGCGGAAGAAGCAGACGACGATTCTCGTGAAAGAGGTCAAGCTCGGTCCCAAGACGGACACGCACGACTTCGACTTCAAGGCCAAGCACGTGCGCCGCTTCATCGAGGAAGGCAACAAGGCCAAGGTCACCGTGCGGTTCAAGGGACGTGAGATGGCGCATACCGAGCTCGGCTGGAAGATGCTCAACAAGATGCAGGAATTGATGTCGGACCTGGCGGTGGTGGAGAGCCACCCGCGGATGGAGGGTCGCATGCTGAGCATGATCCTCTCGCCGAAAGCCCACTGAGGAGTCGATCATGCCGAAGATCAAGACGAAGCAGTCGGCCCGCAAGCGCCTGAAGGCGACGGGCACCGGCAAGCTCATGCGGCGCCGGGGCTGGAAGCGCCACAAGCTCGAGGGCAAGAATCCCAAGCGCAAGCGGCGGCTGAGCAAGCCCGCGCTCATCAGCCCCGCGGACCATCCGCGCCTCAAGGCGCTCGTACCCTACCTGTAGGAGAGGAGCCACACGATGCCACGGGCCAAGGGCGGGGCCAAGACCCGCCAGCGCAGGAAGAAAGTACTCAAGCAGGCGAAGGGCTATTGGGGCGGGCGGCGGCGTCTCTACCGCACGGCGGCGGAGACGGTGCTGCGCGCGGGCGCCTTCGCCTACAAGGGACGCAAGCAGAAGAAGCGGCGGGCGCGCGCCCTCTGGATCATACGCGTGAACGCGGCGTGCCGTCCCCTCGGCCTGTCCTACTCGGTCTTCATGAGCGGGCTCAAGAAGGCGGGAGTCCTGCTCGATCGGAAGATCCTCGCCGAGCTCGCCGTCAGTGATCCCACCGCCTTCGCCAAGCTGGCGGAGACGGCGCGAGCGGCAGGCCGCGCCTAGCGTGGCTGGGGACCACCGGGTCCAGGAGATCCACGATCGGGCCCTGGCGGAGATCGCCGGGGCCCGGTCCACGTCCGAGCTCGAGCAACTCCGCGTCCGGGTGCTCGGCCGCTCCGGCGAGCTCACCGCGCTGCTCCGGTCGCTGGGCTCGCTGCCCGCGACGGAGCGGCCCAAGGTGGGGCAGCAGGCCAACGAGGTCAAGCAGGCCCTGGAGGCGGCCCTCGCCGAGCGGGTGGAGGCCCTCACGGGCATGGAGCGGCGGCGCGCCCGCGAGTCGGACCGGCTGGACCTCACGCTGCCCGGCCGCTTCACCGCGCCCGCCCCGCGGCACCCCCTCACGCTCGTGCTCGAGGAGATCATCGAGGTCTTCGCGGGGCTCGGCTTCTCGGTGGCGGAGGGGCCGGAGGCCGAGAGCGACTACTACAACTTCAGCGCGCTGAACTTTCCCGACGATCATCCCGCGCGTGACATGCAGGACACCCTGCACCTGTCGGGCGGCGCGCTCCTCCGCACGCATACCTCGCCGGTGCAGATCCGTACCATGCTGGGCCGTCGCCCGCCCGTGCGCACGATCTCGCCCGGCAGGGTCTACCGCCGCGACCTCACCGACGCCACCCACTCGCCGATGTTCCACCAGGTCGAGGGCCTCGCTGTGGACCGCCACATCACCATGGCGGATCTCAAGGCCACCCTCGAGCTCTTCGCCAAGCAGATGTTCGGCGCGCGCTCGCGGCTGCGCTTCCGCCCGTCGTTCTTCCCGTTCACCGAGCCCTCGGCGGAGGCCGACGTCCTGTGCTTCAAGTGCGGCGGCGACGGCTGCCGGTTCTGCAAGCAGGGGGGATGGCTCGAGATCCTCGGCTCGGGCATGGTGCATCCCAACGTGCTGCGCAACGTGGGCTACGATCCCGAGGAGGTGACCGGCTGGGCCTTCGGGATGGGCGTGGAGCGCATCGCCATCCTCAAGTACGAGGTGGACGACATCCGCCTGTTCTTCGAGAACGACCTGCGCTTTCTCCAGCAGTTCGCCCCTCACCCTGCCCTCTCATCAGCGGGGCGAGGGGGAGGATGAGGGGTTGAAGATCTCGTACCGCTGGCTCCGCGAGTACGTCGACACCGATCTGCCCGCCGCCGTGCTCGCCGATCGGCTGACCAACGCGGGCATCCCCGTCGAGGGAGCGACGCCGGTGGTCGAGGGCCTGGGGGACGTGGTGGTCGGCGAGATCGAGGCCATCGAGCGCGAGCTGGGCGAATCGCGACCGGGCCACGTCAACCGGCTGTGCCGGGTGGCGCTGCCCGACCGGAAGCTCGCCGTCATCTGCGGCGCCCCCAACGTGGCGCCCGGCCTCCGGACCGCGCTGGCCCCGCCGGGGGCAACCCTCCCCGGGGGCCGCACCATTGCCGTCACCACTATCCGCGGCGTGGTGTCCGAGGGCATGCTCTGCTCCGAGCGCGAGCTCGGCATCGGCGACGACAACGAGGGCATTCTCGCCCTGCCCGCGGACGCGCCGCTCGGGACGGACCTCGTCACGTATCTCGGGCTAGACGACACCATCTTCGAGATCGAGATCACGCCTAACCGGCCGGACGCGCTGTCCATCGTGGGCGTGGCGCGCGAGGTGGCCGCCGTCACGGGCGCGCCGTTCCGGTTTCCCCAGGTCGCGGTGAAGGAGGCGGAGGCCGAGGCGGCCAGCCTGGCCTCGGTGGAGATCGCCGACCCCGACCTGTGCCCTCGCTACGCCGCGCGCGTGATCCTGGGGCTCACCGTGAAGCCCTCGCCGCCGTGGCTGGCGCAGCGGCTCCGCGCGGTGGGCCTCCGTCCCATCAACAATGTCGTGGACGTGACCAACTACGTGCTCTGGGAGCTCGGCCAGCCCCTGCACGCGTTCGATCACGCCACCCTCGGGGGCGGCCGCATCGTGGTGCGCCGGGCCCGGCCGGGCGAGCGCCTCACCACTCTCGACGGCCGCGAGCGTACGCTCACGTCCGAGATGCTGATGATCTGCGACGCGGAGCGCCCGGTGGCGGTGGGCGGCGTCATGGGCGGGGCCGACACCGAGGTGCGCGCGGGAACCACCACCGTGCTCCTCGAGAGCGCCTGCTTCAATCCCGCGTCCGTGCGCCGCACCTCGCGCGCCCTAGGTCTCGCCACCGACGCCGCCTACCGCTTCGAACGGGGGAGCGACATCGAGGGCGTCATCCCCGCGCTCGATCGCGCCGCCCTCCTCATGGCCGATCTCGGCGGCGGCACGGTGGCCCGCGGCGCGATCGACGTGTACCCGGCGCCACGCCCGCACTCGCGGCTCGCCCTCCGGCCGGAGCGCATCGAGCGCGTGGTCGGCGCCGCTCCCGCCCGCGCCGAATGCGTCCGCATTCTCCAGGCGCTCGGCTTCGCGGTAGACGACTCGGGCGCCGCGCTCCAGGTGGTCGTACCGAGCTTCCGCCGCGACATCGTCCAGGAGGACGACCTCGTCGAGGAGATCGTGCGCATCTGGGGCTACGACCAGATCCCGTTGGTCCTCGCTCCCGCGGGGGCGATCACGCCGATCACGTACCCCGTGGATCAGACGCTCGCCGCCACGATCGGGCGCGCGCTCAGCGACGCCGGCCTCACCGAGAGCGTCACGTACTCCTTCGTCGATCCCGCGCGGCTCAAGGCCATGGGCTGGGACGATCCCGCCCGCCTGGTGTCGCTCGTGAATCCGCTGTCGGCCGAGCGCTCCGTGATGCGGCCCTCGCTGGTTCCGGGGCTGCTCGAGGTGCTCGCGACCAACGTCCACCGCCAGAGCCCGGACGTGCGGGTGTTCGAGACGGGCGTGACCTTCGCCCCGCATCGAGAGTCGGACGGCGACCGCCCCGTTCACGAGGAGCTCTGGCTCGGCGTCGCCCTCACCGGGCTGCGCGCGCCGCGCGCGTGGTATGGCGGCCGCGAGCGCGTGGACGTCTACGACGCCAAGGGCATGGCCGAGCTCGCCCTCGCCGTCGCGGATGCGGCCGGCGCGGAAACCCAGCCGTTCGCGGCCGGCGCGGAGCCCGCCTATCTCGAGCCGGGCCGCGCCGCGCGCCTCGTGCTGGACGGGCGGGAGCTCGCGCGCTTCGGCGAGGTGGCGCACGGTGTGCGAGAGGTCTTCGATTTGCCCACGCCGGTCTTCGTGGCCGAGGTCGCGGTCTCCGCACTCGCCGCGCGGCCCTCCGCGACCCGGCGGTACGTCCCGCTGCCGCGCTTCCCCGCGGTGCAGCGCGACCTCGCCCTCGTGATGCCGGAGGGCGTGACCGTGGCGGAGGTGGAGTCCGCCATCCGCGGCCTGTCGGTGCCCTGGCTCGTCCGCGTCGCGCTCTTCGACGTGTACAGCGGCAATCAAGTGGGGGCGGGGAAGCGCAGCGTGGCCTGGAGCCTCACCTACCAGGCGCCCGACCGGACGCTCACCGACACCGAGGTGAACGAGGCGCATGCCCGCGTGGTCGCGGATCTGGCGCGCCGCTTCGGCGCCGAGGTGCGAGGAGCCTGAGCATGGCCGACACTCTCGCCCAGCGCCTCGAGGTGCTCGAGCAGGCGATCAAACGCACGACCCGCGAGGTGGAGCGGCTGCGCGCGGAGCGCGACACCCTCAAGGCGCGCATCGAGGGGTTCGAGGCGGAGCGGACGGAGCTCCGGGCGCTCCGGCAGGAGCGGAAGGAGATCGTCGGCCAGATGGACGCGATTCTGCGAGAGCTGGACAAGCTCGACCTCTAGGAGGCCCCGGCATGGCCGAGCCCAGGCGCGTGGACGTGGAGATTCTCGGGCAGCGTTACGCCATCCGGAGCGATGCGCCGCCCGACTATGTTCGCCAGCTCGTCTCGTACGTCGAGAAGCGAGTGAAAGAGATCCGCGGCGACACCCCCGGCCAGGACACCACCAAGGTGCTGGTCCTCACCGCCCTCGACATCACCGACGAGCTCTTTCGCCTTCGCGACGAGCTGGGCAAGGGCGACATCGACGTGACCGCGCGGCTGGGCCTGCTGGTCAAGATGCTCGACGCCGTGGTTCCGCCATCGCGGTGACCCCCCCTCGTCCTGGCCCTCTCCCCCGGCGGGGGCGAGGGTGGGGTGAGGGGGCGCTCCTCATCGCGCTGCTGCTGCTCCCCGCCGGTGCCGGCGCGCAAGGCCCGGGGCCGCGCGCCGGCGGCGACGCCACCATCGCGCTCGCCGCGCCGCCCGCCGCGCTGCTGCCGGCGCTCGGGAGCGCGGCCGAGCCCACTGCCATCGGCTGCCTCATCTGGAGCGGGCTCGTCACCCTGAATCGGCGGCTCGAGCCTCAGCCCGAGCTGGCGCGCGCCTGGTCGTGGAGCCCGGACGCCCTGCGTCTTACCCTCACGCTCGAGCCGGGCGTCCGCTGGCACGACGGGCGGCCGCTCACGCCCGCCGACGTCAAGTTCTCCATCGAGGCGGCGGCTCGGCGCAGCGCTCGCGCGCTCGCGCGCCTGGACGGCGTGGACACGCCCGACGGCGGCACCGTGGTGCTGCGCCTGACGCGCCCCTATGCGCCGCTGCTCTCGCTGCTCACCTGCGTCGAGGTCCCCGTGCTCCCGCGTCACGTCTACGAGGCCGACGAGGCCGGCCGGCCCGCTCCGGCGCCGGTGGGGTCCGGCCCCTTCCGATGGGAGCGTCAGAACGACGTGCGGCTCGAGCTCGCGAGGAACCCGGCCTACTTCAAGCCGGGCTTACCCTATCTCGACCGGGTCCACGCGCGGGTGATCCCGGAGGCGGCGGCGCGCCTGCGGGCGCTCGAGGCGGGCGAGGTCGATCACGTGGCCGCGGGCCTGCTGGCGCCCGACGCCCTCGCCGCCCTGCGCATCAACACGGACGTGCGCCTGCACGAAGGCGCGGGGCTCCCGCAGACCGCGCTGCTCGCCTTCAACACGCGGCGCCCGCCGCTCGACAACCGCCGCATCCGCCATGCCCTCGCCATGGGCGTGAACCGCCAGCGCCTCATCGAGCAGGCCTGGCTGGGCTTCGGCACGGTGGCGCGCGGGGCACTGCACCCGGCGCTGCGGTGGGCTCAGAGCCCGAGTGTGGACTACACGCGCCGCTTCCCCTTCGATCCCCCGGGCGCCCGGGCGATCCTGACGCAGGCGGGATATCCGCCGAGGGAGGCTCCCCTGCGGCTGAGCCTCCGGCTCATCTATCCGACCGGCGTATCCGCCCTCGGTACCGCGGCGGCCATGATCCGGGATGACTGGGCCCCCCTCGGCGTCGAGACCACGCTGGAAGCCGCCGATTCTCCCGCGGCGTTCGAGCGGGCGCGGACCGGCGGCGGTTGGGATGCCCTGCTCGCGCTCTCGCCTCCGGCCGCCGATCCCGATGTGGTCGCGGCGACCGTCTACATGGGCGGAGCGACCGGCTACGCCAATCCCACCGTGGACAACGTGCTCGGGCAGGGGACGGACCGGGTGGACCGGAACCAGCGACGCAAGTTCTACACCCACGCGCAGAGCCTGATCGCCGACGATCTGCCCGTGCTCCCCCTCATCGATCTGGCTCAGGTGGACGCCGCCCGCGACGCCCTGCGGGGCTTTCAGCCGAGCGGGACGCCTTGGGCGGGGTGGGACCGGATCTGGCGCGCGGCGGAGGCTCCCGCCCGTCGCTAAGGCCATTTGATAGGCTTGCCCGCATGGCCCATCTCCTCTGCCACGCCGAGCCCGACACCCTCTCCGTCGACACCGCCGTGCTGGACGTGCGCCCCGGGCGCGTGCTGCTCGAGCGCTCGCCCTTCTATCCCGGCGGGGGCGGCCAGCCGCGTGACCGCGGCACGCTCGAGTGGGCCGGCGGCCTGGCCACGGTGACGGGCTTCGAGCCGGGCATCGAGGGGACCTGGCATCTCCTCGAGGGCGACGTCGAGCTTCGCGGGCCGGTGCGGGCGACTGTCGATGCCGACTTCCGGCGCCTCATGCGGGCCGTCCACACGGACACCCATATCCTCAACGCCTTCGTCTTCCGCACCTTCGACGGCGCGCTCGTCACCGGCGTCCAGATCGGTGAGGACGGCACCGCGCGGATGGACTTCGATCTGCCCGAGGCCGACAACGATCGGCTGCGCGCGCTGGAAGGCCCGATCAACGACGCCATTGCCCAGGACTTGCCCCTGCGCTTCGCCTACGTGCCCATGGCGGACGCTCTGAGCCAGCGCGGCCTCATCCGCACCCAGGCCGTGGCACCCTCTCCCACCCCCGATGGCCGTATCCGCATCGTCGAGATCGCCGACCTGGACCGCCAGGCCTGCGGGGGCACCCACCTGGCCTCCACCGGAGGCTCCCCACCGATTCGCATCTTCAAGATCGACAACAAAGGCCGCCACAACCGCCGCATCAAAATAGGTCTGGTCGCACCCCCCTCTTCCTCGTAAGGCATGGCGCGAGATCGGGCGGCCGAGCGCAGCCGGGGGCGGGGGCCCTCGCGGCGAATGCTGTATTGAGCAAAGCGAGGGCCCCCGCCCCCGGCTGCGCTCGGCCGCCCGCCTCCACAAACTCCTTGACGGTGGGCAGGGGCGGGGGGTACACCAGAACCGCCCTGCGCTGTGCGTGATGTCGGGGGGAAGTTTCAACCTCGTTTACATGAAGGACGCCGTGCAAGAGGGTGGTGCGCATGCCCCTCGCAGAGGGGAAGCCTAAAGCCCTCCTTTTGGCGCCCACCTGGTACATACCAGGTTCGAAACACCGCCGGCACACGGCAGAGGTGGGGCAACTTCCCTCCCGCGCGTATCGCCCCCGGACGCGTGTCGCTTCGTTGACATCGCCCTCCCCACGCGCCTATACTTTGGCAAATTTCGCGGCTACTTGCCGCGCGTGCACCCTCAGCGAACGCAATCCGTCCGGGGCATCCCCGGAAGGAGAAGACCATGGATCTGATGCTGCTGCTCCTCCCCCTGGTCGCAATCCTCGCTTTCCTGGTCGGGTATCTCGGGCACAAGATCAGCACGGTCCGTACCATCGGCGACGCGGAGACCCGCGCCCGGCGCATCGTGGACGACGCCAAGCGCAATGTCGACCAGGCCGCGCGGGACGCCGAGGCCAAGATGCGCGAGGCCGAGGCCAAGATGCGCGGCGCCGAGCTCGAGACCAAGGAGATGGCGCTCCGGGCCCGGGCCGAGCTGGAGCAGGAGGGCCGCGACCCGGCAGAAGGAGATCCAGGAGGTGGAGCGCCGGGTCGCCCAGCAGGAGGAGCAAGCTCACCCGCCGGCTCGACCAGCTCGACCGGCGCGACCAGGACTTTCACAACCGTGAACAGGCACTCACCGACCGCGAGCGCAAGCCTGGCCGAGACGGAGGCCCGGCTGGCCAACGCGCTGGACGAACACCGGCGCAAGCTCGAGGCCATCGCCGGCCTCACCGCGGAGGAGGCCCGCCGCCAGCTCATGGCCCAGGTCGAGGTCGAGGCCCGCCGGGAGGCCCAGCTGCTCGGCATGCGGCTCGAGGAGGAGGCGCGCGAGACCGCCCACAGTCAAGGCCAAGGAAGTCCTCGCCACCACCATCCAGCGCCTGGCCCCCGACTACACCGTGGAGACGGCGGTGTCCATCGTCGACCTGCCCTCCGACGACATGAAGGGCCGCATCATCGGGCGCGAGGGCCGGAACATCCGGGCGCTCGAGCTGCACACCGGCGTGGACCTGATCGTGGACGACACGCCCGAGGCGGTCCTGATCTCGGCCTACGATCCCTACCGCCGCGAGATCGCGCGGCTGGCCCTGCAGAAGCTCATCGCGGACGGCCGCATCCATCCCGCGCGCATCGAGGAAGTAGTGGAGAAGGTCAAGAAGGACATGGAGCAGCACCTCAAGGAGGAGGGCGAGAAGGCCTGCTTCGAGGTGGGCGTGCACGGGCTGCACCCCGAGCTGATCAAGCTCGTCGGGCCGGATGAAGTACCGCACCTCCTATGGGCAGAACTGCCTGCAGCACTCCAAGGAGGTGGCGTGGCTCGCGGGCATGATGGCGGCGGAGATCGGCGCCGACGTGAAGCTCGCCAAGCGGATGGGGCTGCTCCACGACATCGGCAAGGCGCTGACCCACGAGCAGGAGGGCAGCCACCCCGAGCTCTCGCTGCAGGTGCTCACCAAGTACAACGAGTCGCCCCAGGTCATCAACGCCGCGCTGTGCGGGCACGAGAACGTGGAGCCCGAGACCATCGAGGCGGTGCTCACCGAGGCCGCCGACGGCATCTCGGCGGCGCGGCCGGGGGCGCGGCGCGACGTGCTGGAGAGCTACATCAAGCGCCTGGCCAAGCTCGAGGAGATCGCGCTGTCCTACAAGGGCGTGGAGATGTGCTACGCGATCCAGGCCGGCCGCGAGCTGCGCATCATGACCAAGGCCGAGCAGATCTCCGACCTCGACGCGCATCAGCTCGCCAAGGACATCTCCAAGCGCATCGAGGCGGAGATGCAGTACCCCGGGCACATCAAGGTCGTGGTGATCCGCGAGACGCGCGCGGTCGAGGTGGCGAAGTAGGGCCATGGCCAAGCCGCTCACCGTCATCTGCGTCGGGGATCGTCTTCGGCGAGCCGGGCCGGCGCGCCGCGGAGACGCTGCTGCCGAAGCTGCGCGAAGCAGCACGACGTCGACTTCGCGATCGTGAACGTGGAGAACGCGGCGGCCGGCTTCGGGGTCACGCCGCTGATCGCGCGCACCTTCCTCGACCAGGGCGTGGACGTGATGACCTCCGGCAACCACGTCTGGGACCGGAAGGAGATCATCGAGTACATCGTGAAGGAAAACCTGCTGCTGCGCCCGGCCAACTTCCCGTCGGGCACGCCGGGCGTCGGGCTCGGTGGTGGTGAAGGCGGGCCCTCACAAGGTGGCGGTGCTGAACCTGATGGGGCGCGTGTTCCTGCCCCGAACCTCGACTGCCCGTTCCGCAAGGCCGACGAGGAGGTGGCGCGCCTGCGCGCGGAGACGCCGCATCGTCGTGGTGGACATGCACTGCGAGGCGACGTCCGAGTCGCAGGCGCATGGGCTGGTACCTCGACGGGCGGGTGAGCGCGGTGGTGGGCACGCACCGCCACGTCCAGACCGCCGACGAGCGCGTGCTGCCGAAGGGCACCGCCTTCATCACCGATCTCGGCATGACCGGCCCGGTGGACTCCGTGATCGGCGTCGAGCCGGAGCTGGCGATCGCCCGCTTCCTCACGCAGATGCCCAACCGCTTCGAGCCGGCCAAGGGTCCGGCGATGCTCCACGGCGTGGTGATCCGGATCGATCCCGACACCGGCCGGCGCCCTGTCCATCGAGCGCCTTCGCGTTCCCGCTCCCGCCTGATCTCTCCGGCGTGATCCTCGACGGCAAGGCGGTCGCGGCGAAGGTCCTGGCCGAGGTCAAGGCCGGCGTCGCCGCCTACCGGGAGCGGCACGGCGCGCCGCCCACCCTTGCCGTGATCCTCGTCGGCGACGATCCCGCCTCCCAGCTCTACGTGCGGAGCAAGAAGCGCGCGGCCGACGAAGTGGGCATCGCCTCGCGCGACTTCCTGTTCCCGCAGGGCTGCTCGCCAGGCCGAGCTCCTCGCCACGCATCCGGCGGATCAACGCCGACCGGTCCATCCACGGCGTCCTCCTCCAGCTGCCGCTGCCCAAGGGCCTCGACGAGGACGAGGCCATCGCGCGCGATCGCCCCCGAGAAGGACGCCGACGGCCTGCATCCGGTGAACCTGGGCGATCTGCTCGGCGGCAAGCCGGCGCTGGTGCCGTGCACGCCGCGGCTGCCTCGAGATCCTCGACCACTACGGCATCGCGCTGCGAGGGCGCCGAGGCGGTGGTGATCGGCCGCTCGCGTCTGGTCGGCAAGCCGCTCGCGCAGCTCCTGCTCGGCCGCCACGCCACCGTGACCACGTGCCACACGCGCACGCGCGACCTCGCCGCCCACTGCCGGCGCGCCGACATGCTGTGCGTGGCCGCCGGGCGCGCCCGCATGGTCACCGGCGACATGGTCAAGGAAGGCGTGGTCGTCATCGACGTCGGCATCAACCGGCTCGACACCGGCAAGCTCGCGGGCGACGTGGACTTCGCCTCCGTGAGCCCGAAATCGCGCGGCGATCACACCCGTCCCGGCGGCGTCGGCCCCATGACGCTCGCCATGCTCATGCGCAACACCCTCCTCGCCGCCCAGCGTCAGGCCTCGGGGTGAGTGAGCGGGCGGTTTCATCGGTCTCGGAGCTGACGGTGCGGATCAAGGCGCAGCTCGAGACGGGCTTCCCCGCGGTGTGGGTGCAGGGGGAGATCAGCAACCTCCGCACGCCCGGCTCCGGCCACGCCTACTTCACGCTGAAGGACGAGACGGCGCAGCTCCGCGCCGTGCTCTTCCGGGGCCGGGGCCGGCGGTGCGCTTCCAGCCCGAGGACGGCATGCAGGTGCTGGCCTTCGGCGGCCTCGACGTCTACGCCGCGCGCGGGGAGTACCAGTTGGTCGTGGAGCTGCTCGAGCCCAAGGGCGTCGGCGCGCTCCAGCTCGCCTTCGAGCAGCTCAAGCGGCGGCTCGAGGCGGAGGGGCTCTTCGACCGAGCCCGCAAGCGGCCGCTGCCGCGCGTATCCGCGCGTGATCGGCATCGTGACGTCGCCCACCGGCGCGGCGATCCGCGACATGCTCCACGTCATCGGCCGGCGCTTCGCCGATCTGCACATCCTGATCGTGCCCGTGCGCGTGCAGGGCGACGAGGCGCCGGGGGACATCGTGGCGCGCGCTCGCCGCCCTCGCCGGGGTGGCGGCGCTCGACGTGGTGATCGTGGGCCGCGGGCGGCGGCTCCATCGAGGACCTCTGGGCCTTCAACGACGAGCGCGTGGCCCGCGCCATCGTCGCCTGCCGCGTGCCCGTGATCTCCGCGGTCGGGCCACGAGACCGACTTCACCATCGCCGATTTCGTCGCCGACCTGCGCGCGCCCACGCCCGTCCGGCGGCCGCCGAGCTGGTGGTGCGCGAGAAGCTCGCGGTGGTCCGCGCCTCGTGCGACCTCGACGCGCGGCTGAGCAGGCTGCATGGCCTCGCAGTGGGAGCGCTGGCACGAGCGCGTGAGCGGCCTCGCCCGCCGGCGCGTGCTCACCGATCCCGGCGCGCGCCCTGCGCGACTCGACACCGCCGGCTGGACGAGGCGCGCGCGGCGCCTGCGCGCGGCGGCGCGCGCGCAGTCACCGCGCTCCTGCTTCACCGCGTCGGAGCTCGCGACAAACGCCTTGAGTTCCCTGCACCCGTTGGCTAGGATTTCTCACGGTCGCCGCCGTGCTGGCCCAGCTTCGCGGCCGACTCGCCGCGTCCGCGTCCCATCGCGCCAAGCATTCGCGGCATCGGTTCGCCGCCGCGGTGGGGCGGCTCCAGTCCCTGTCGCCGCTGGCCGTGCTCGGCCGCGGGCTACAGCCTGACGCGCCGGGTGCCGTCGGGCGAGGTGGTGCGGAGCGCGGCGCAGGCTGCGCGTGGGCGACGCCATCGAGATCCTGCTGGGCGAGGGGGCGCTGGGCGCGCGGGTAACCGAGGTCAAGGAGCGTGATGAGCGACATCAAGTTTGAGGACGCGCTGGCCCGGCTCGAGCAGATCGTGGACACGCTCGAGGCCGGCAACCTGCCCCTCGAGGAGTCCTTGAAGGCGTTCGAGGAGGGCGTCGGGCTGGCCCGCCGCTGCGCGCGCTACCTGGAAGAGGCCGAGAAGCGCATCGAGCTCCTCACCAAGGACGAGGCGGGGCTGCTCCGCGCCGACCCCTTCACATGGGCGGAGGACGACCAGGCGTGAGCGCGCCGTTCGACGCTACCTGAAGGAGCGGGCGGAGGCGGTGGACAGGCGCTCGACCGGCTCCTGCCCGCCGAGACGAGCGCGCCCGAGACCATCCACAAGGCGATGCGCTACAGCGTCTTCGCGGGCGGCAAGCGCCTCCGGCCCGTGCTCGTCATCGCCGGCGCGGAGGCCGTCGGCGGCCACGATGGACGCGGTGATGCCGACGGCGTGCGCGATGGAGCTGATCCACACGTACTCGCTGATCCACGACGACCTGCCCGCCATGGACAACGACGACTTCCGCCGCGGCCGCGCCGACCAGCCACAAGGTGTTCGGCGAGGCCATGGCGATCCTCGCCGGCGACGGGCTCCTCACCCTCGCCTTCCGGCTCATCGCCGACAACTTCGCGGCCGGGGACGAACGCCGCCGTCCTCCGCGACGTCCTGGTGGACGTCGCCGATGCGGCGGGCACGCGCGGCATGGTGGGCGGGCAGGTGGCCGATCATCGAGGCCGAGGGCCGGCGCATCGGCGCCGACATGCTCGACTACATCCACCTGCACAAGACGGCCGCCCTCATCCGCACCTCGCTCCGCATGGGCGCGCGTCCTGTCCGGCGCGACCGCCGCCCAGGTGCAGGCGCTCTCGGTCGCGGGCGGCGCGATCTCGGGCTCGCCTTCCAGATCGTGGACGACATCCTCGACGTGGACGCGGCACCACCGAGCAGCTCGGCAAGACCGCGGGCAAGGACCAGGCGCAGCAGAAGGCGACCTATCCTGCCATCCACGGGCTCGATGCCTCGCGGCCCGGGCCGGCCGTCTGATCGGCGAGGCCGGGCACGCCCTCGCACCCTTCGGGCCGCCCGCCGAGCCGATGCGCGCGCTCGGCGCGGTTCATCCTCGAGCGAAAGGCCTGACACCCTGTCCGAGATCCGCACCTCCACGCGCGCGAGATTCTCGACTCCCGCGGCAACCCCACCGTGGAGGTGGAGGTCTGGCTCGACTCCGGCGCCTTCGGCCGCGCCATGGTGCCGTCCGGGCGCGTCCACCGGCAAGCGCGAGGCGATGGAGCTGCGCGACGGCGACTCCTCGCGCTACCTCGGCAAGGGCGTGCGGCGCGCTGTGCAGAACGTGATGGAGACCATCGCCCCCGAGATCGAGGGCATGGAGGCCGCTGAGCAGGCGGCGGTGGATCGCGCCCTGCTCGAGCTGGACGGCACGCCCAACAAGTCGGGGCTCGGCGCCAATGCCATCCTCGGCGTCTCGCTGGCGGTGTGCGCGCGCGGCCGCCGACGACTGCGGCCTGCCGCTGTACCAGTACCTGGGCGGGCCCGGCGCGCGCGTCCTGCCCGGTGCCGTTCATGAACGTGCTCAACGGCGGCGCCCACGCCGACAACGGTCTCGACATCCAGGAGTTCATGCTGGTGCCGGCGGGGGCGGGGAGCTTCGCGGAGGCGCTGCGCACCGGGCGTGGAGATCTTCCACACGCTGCAAGAAGCTCCTGCACGACCAGGGCCTGTCCACCGGCGTCGGGCGACGAGGGCGGATTCGCGCCGAACCTGGGCGGCAACGTGGAGGCCCTCGACTTCCTGCTGCGCGCCATGGAGCGCGCCGGCTACCGGCCGGGCGAAGACGTGTTCCTCGCGCTCGACGTGGCCGCGAGCGAGTTCGGCGAGCACGGCCGCTACCGCCTCCGCGCCGACCGCACCGAGAAGTCCAGCGAGGAGATGATCGCCTTCTACGAGGGGCTTTGCGGGCGCTATCCCGATCTGCTCGATCGAGGACGGCCTCGGCGAGGACGACTGGGAAGGCTGGCGCCAGCTCACGCGCCGCCTCGGCGACCGGGTGCAGCTCGTGGGCGACGATCTGTTCGTCACCAACCCCGCCATCCTTCAGAAGGGGATCCAGGAGGGGATGGCCAACGCCATCCTCGTCAAGGTGAACCAGATCGGCACCCTCACCGAGACGCTCGAGGCGATCGAGCTCGCCAAGCGCGCGGGCTACGGCACCGTGATCTCGCACCGCTCGGGCGAGACCGAGGACTCTTTCGTCGCCGACCTCGCCGTGGCCGTCAACGGCGGGCAGATCAAGACGGGCTCGCTCGCCCGCGGCGAGCGCACCGCGAAGTACAACCAGCTCCTGCGCATCGAGGAGGAGCTGGGCACGGCCGCCGTCTGGCCCGGGCGCGCGGCGCTGCGGGGCGGCCGGCGATGAGGGGGCGCCATGTCCGCGGGCTCATGGCCGTTGCCGCCATCGTTCTCCTCGGCTACGGGGGATCGAGTCTGGCGAAGGTGGGGCAGATGAAGCGCGAGGTGGAAAGCCTCGAGCGTGACATCGCCTCGCTGCGCGAGGAGACGGGGCGGCTGTCCAAGACCATCGACCGCCTGCGCAGCGATCCCGACTACATCGAACAGCTCGCCCGGGAAGCCCTCGGCCTCGTGAAGCCGGGCGAGAAGGTCCTCAAGCTCCCGCCCAGCACGCCCGGAGGCTGATCCCACGCCATGGAGTACCTCCTTCCCGCGCTCTTCCTCATCGCCCTCGCCATCAACGTGCGCGCCGCCTTCAAGCTGTCGCTGGACTGGAAGGGCATGCTCACCACCGTGCGCTTCGTCCGCGAGTCCTACGCGCGCGTGCCCACGCTGCCCACCGAGGAGATGCTGGAGCGCACCCCGGGGACGCCGGTGTTCCTCCACCTCGTGCCCGCGTACCAGGAGCCGGACATCGCCGGCACGGTGGGCGCGCTCGTCGCCTCGCGCTATCCCCACGGCCATCTGCACGTCGTCGTCGTCACCAAGGAAGAGGAAGAGCGGGACCCGCATCCGCTTATGGGCGCGAGCACGGGGGAGCTGGTGCGGCGGCTGCGCGACGGCTTGCCGCCCTATCAGCAGAAGCGGCTGAGCCATCTCGTCATGCCGGGTCCCGGGCGCAAAGCGCAGCAGCTCAACTGGGCGCTGCGCCCCGAGCATCTGCGCGAGGTGCTCGGCGCCGACCACGATCCCGCGCGGGTCTTCGTGGGAGTGAGCGACGCGGACTCCGTGCCCGACCCCGATACCTATCGCTGGATCGCCCATCGCGAGCTCATCGGTCCCGGCGCGCGCGCCTATCAGGGCATCCCGCTGTCCCTCGCCAACTACGACCGTCTCGACATCCGGGGCCGCATCTGCGCCATCCAGCAGTCGTCCATCTTCATCCGCGTGTCCATCGCGCGCCTCATCAACGAGGTCAAGCGGATCCGCATTTTCGAGCGCTTCGCCGCGCGCTGGCCGCGGCTGGGCCGCGCGACGCGGCCGCTCTTCGAGTTCTGCTTCCGCCGGTCGCAGATCTGCCTGGGCCACAACCAGTTCGTGCGGCTCGACGCGCTCCAGGCGGTCGGCGGATTTCCGACCTCGGGGGCCACCGAGGACTCCACGCTCGGCTACGCGCTGGGCGCCCGTGGCATCCTCATCGAGGCCATGCCGATGCTCGAGCTGACGGACTTGCCCGAGACCACCGAGAAGGTGATCCGCCAGAATGCGCGCTGGTACCTGGGCGTGCTCGATGACGTGCCGTTCCTCCGCGCGGTCCGGCGGGCGCAGCCGAACGCCTACAACCTGGCGCAGCTCATTCGCCATGTCGGCAACAAGGCGATCGAGTGGCCCGTGGCCGCCCTGATCTACCCCTTCACGGGCTGGCTCGGCTGGTACCTGGCCTATCAGTACCGCGCTGAGGCGCCCGCGCTGTTCTATCTGGGCATTGGCGCCCCGACCTTCTCGCTGCTGCTCACGGTGTGGGTCGGAGGTATCGTCACGCAGACTCTCATCGAGGAGCTGCGGCCGTACTTGCCGCGCGCGGTCGATCTCAAGCGGAAGAGTTTCAAGGAGAAGTTCCTCGGCACCTTCCGGTGTCAGACGTATTGGCTCCTGGCGACGCGCGCCGCGTGGCGTGTGCTGTGGAGTCTCTGGCGGACGGGTCGCTACGAAGCGGCCAAGACGGACCGCGTGAGCGCCCGCCTGCGCCAGCGCTCCCCCTCCCCGCTCGCCTAGTCCTCTGTCCACCCCCTCTCCCCTCAGGGAGAGGGGGGTCCAGGATCTCCCGGTAAGACTCGCCGATCTACCGGTAAGACTCGCCCCGGCAAGTCAATCGAGTAGAAATTTCCGCCGTAAGTAGCGGACTTCATTCATCTCCCCATTGTTTCTTACGGCACGCATACTGCACAGTCATGGGGGTCAGAGAGGAGGAATCATCGCCATGACCAACCGATTCGTCGTGACCATGCTCATCCTCGCCGCAGCCCTCGGCTCCGGGCTTCCGGCGCTTGCGCAGCCGCTCGAGATGAAGAATCCGCCGTTAAAGCCGGAGCGGCCGGCGCCCCCGTTGCCCGACCGCGATCTTCGCCCATCGCAGCCGGCCGTGCCTCACAAGCCGGGGTTCATTCCCGGCCTTTCGAAGTCCACGGGAACCGGACGAATGGGCGCGGCTGGGTGGACGGCGCCAAGTGTGCCGTCGGGCTCACGCGGCGCCGCGGATCCCGAGAGCAGCGGCGCGGCCGGCGTCGGCTTCGCCGTGGAGTGGGGCGGTCCGCCGCGAGGGATCGAGAACTAGACTTCGCCCTCTCGCAACCGCGCTTGACGCCATCCTAGCCGGGGGCTTGACGCGCCCCCCTCGCTCGGGTAGATTGACGTTCGTCACCGCGGGGTGGAGCAGCCCGGTAGCTCGTTGGGCTCATAACCCAAAGGTCGCTGGTTCAAATCCAGCCCCCGCAACCAAACAAAATCACGGGCTTCGGAGAGTGTCTCCGAAGCCCGTCGTCGTTTCCATGGCACAGCCATGGCACAGCTCACCGGAGGAGGATCCACCATGCGCCACCCGATCGATCGCCTCACCCCCGAAGAGCGCGTCACCCGCGTCGACGAAGTCGATACCGCGAACGCGATGAACACCAAGGCCGCGGCGCTCGCCCTGGCCGTGAAGGGGTTCTGCCGCGACGTCGACGACTGGGACTGGGCTGACGATGGCCAGGGCGGGCGCGGCCTGTGGCTGGCGGCGCGGTGCGAGGCGCTCGAGGGCCTCGCCGAGGAGCTCCTCACGCTGGCCCCGCGGACGGGCGGATAGGAACAGCGAGGCGGCCGCCGGGCCATGCGTCCCGGCGACCGCCCCGCCGCCGCGGCGCCCCCGGCCCGCCCCCGCGCTGGCTCAGAGCATTCGCAGGCGAGCGCACGACGCCACGACCCGGAGACTACGCCGCGAGCGCGGTGACCAGGCCGAAGGCCTTCGGCACCCAGGTGGCGAGGGCCGCGCGCACTTCCGCGCGCACCGTCGAGACGTTGGCCTGGAAGTCGGTGGCGTCCGCGTTCGTCATGGCCAGGCGCAGCCCGCCCTTCACGAAGAGGGCCGCGCCCGACTTGAAGCTGCCGACCAGCGCCGTGCCCGCGGCGAGCGCCGGCGAGTAGACCAGCGTCCGGCCCCAGAGGAGCGTCATCGGGCTCGAGCTGATGGGCGCGCCGCTGAGATACGTGCCGCTCGTCGTGGCCTTCAGGTTCAGGAGCGCCTCGTAGACGTTGGGCGCCAACACGACGGCATCGACCGCGAAGCCGCTGGCCGCCTCCACGGCGAGGATCTGGTGCAGGATCGCCGTGGCCGGGTCGGAGCCCGTGCCCGGCATCGCGTAGTCCGCCGTGCGGCCGACGACGTTGAGCAGCCCGAGGAGCTGCGGCGCCGTGCCGGTGCCCGCGATCACCTGGCGGTCGAGCTCGGTGAACACCTTGGTGCCGAGCACGTTGTCGATCCACGCGGCGAGGCCGCTGATGTCCTCCAGGCTTTGGTCGGAGACCTTCGCGAGGCCGGCGATCGTGCGCACCGGCATGATCGTCACCGGCATGACGAGGGTGATCTCGCTCTTCGCGGCGGCCTCGGTCTGCGGCGCCGCCGTGCCCGTGGAGGCATCGGTGATGAAGGGCACGTTGCCGCCCTCCGCGGTGGCGCGGGCGAAGAGCTCGGAGACGCGCGGCATCCGCGGAGGCGCCGCGGGCGGGACCGGCGGCAGCTGCGTCGTGGCCGGCCAGCCGGTCGTCGGGCTCACGAGCGTCGCCGCCTGGATCTCCACCACGATGGGCGCGCGCGGCCCGGACAGGGGCCCCCGCGCCTGCACCGCCCGGAACTCGTCCGAGCGCACGAAGGCCTGGCCCGCGCTGACCCCGGGGCCCGCGAGGAGGCTGCCGTCGGCGGCGCCGGGCCGGATCATGGCGCGGAAGCCGTCCGAGCCGAACGCCGGGAGCTGGCGCTCCTTGCTGGCCTCGAGCTTCTGCACGTACGCGCGCGCCTGGCGCTCGAGCGCGGAGAACTCGCGATCCTCCGCCTCGGTGAAGCCGCGGTTGCCCTGCTCGGCGGCGCCGTCAGCGATCTCGTACATCCGGGCGCGGACCTCGTCGAGCTGGTCCTTGAGGGTCTTCACGTCGCTGGGCATGGGGGGACTCCTTTCGCGGGCAGGATAGCCGATGGAACCCGCGTCAAGCGGGTGGGTCGCACGATGCGACGCGATGCGACGCGAGGCGTGCGACGGGATGCGACGACTGCCGCAGTCCGAGCAATGCCGGATCGACTTTTGTAGTTGGCCACCTAGACGGAGTCGATACCGCCCTTCGCCTGCGACGCCGCCGGTCTAGTCGGTGAGCTCGCCGTACTGGTTCTGCTTCGTGCGCGTCCGCTGCTTCACCTCGAGGGCGGACCGGAAGCGCATCCTGACGCCGGTCTTGGGTCCCCGCCGGCGGACCTCGATGAGGCCCTTGTCGACCCAGCGCCACACGGTCTCCCGGGTCACGCCTTCCCGGCGGGCGATCTCCTTCGCCGCGAGCCACGGCTCCTCGGGCATCGGCCCTCCTCGGGGTCCCGGCGAGTCTAGCCCTGGGGGGTGGGCGTCGGCAAGGGGCGAGCGGTGGGGGGGACGGCCCCTGGGCGGGGTGCCTTTACCCTCCACGCGAGTTAATTCCTGCGCGCGAGACTGCGGGACGCCAAATTGGCGGGGCGATCGGCCGAAAAGCGTTGGCTGGGTACTAACCTATCGGTTATTCGGCGTCACTCGCCGAGGAGCCAAGGCAGGACGACGAGGTTGACGACGTCGCAATCGCAGCGGCATCCGCCGGCCTGCAGCACAGCGAGCGAGGCGGCCACCTCCACGTTCGGCAAGGTCTCCAGCACCGCGCCGGTCATGGCCAGCGTCTCCTGGCAGCCGGCGCCCTCTTGCTCGGCCCGATAGTAGACATCTGCTACGCGCCCGGCGAAGGTCGACCAGCGTGGATGATCCGGCGTCATCGTGGTCACGGCGCGCCGCGCCGCTCCCGCGCGGTATGCGCGGAGTGATGCGACTTGCACAACCCGACCAGATTGGCGACCTCGTTCGCCCCGCCGTCCTTCAGCGGGACGATGTGGTGCACCTCCGTCCACGGCGTGAGCACGCCCTCAGCCTGGCACTCGGGGCAGCAGGGCCCTTGCCGCTCGCGCACGGTGCGACGCAGGCCGAACCAGAACATCCCACCGCGGGCGCGGTACCAGTCCCGGGCGCCGGGCGCTTTCGGACGCGCATGCTGGGGACAGCGGCCCGCACGCCCGTGCACGAGCGCGGGACAGCCGGGCTCGCGGCACGGGCGCGGGGCCGCGTTAGGCATTACGGGGTGGTGGCCCGCGCATCGAGGATGGCCCGCGCATCGAGGATGGCGCGGGCCAGTTCCTGGGCTCGGGCGTGGTCTTCAGCGAGCACGGCCTGGGCGAGCTCGGTGAGCACCTCGCTCAGCACGTGCGCGTGCGCGCGGGTCACGTTCCTCACCTCGGTGCTCTCGCGGGCCAGCTCGTCGAGCGTGGTCTTCAGCTCGTGCAGGCCCGCGCACAGCGTGCGCATCCCATCGGTGTACGTGGTGTCCAGCTGCCGTATGGCCGCGCGCACGGGATCGTCGGTCATGGGTCGTGCTCCTTCGGGCCCTGGGGGCCGTCGCACGTTCACTCCTCGGTCAGTTCTCGCGTGGATCAATGAGGGGCTGCCGCCCGGCCAGCGCCTCCCGGAGGGCCACCAGATTGCCGTGCAGCCAGGCGAGCAGGATGCCGAGCTCGGCGGGCGTGAGCTCGTCGGGGTGCTCCTGGGCGTATCGCAAGAGCTCCCACTTGGCGAGGATGGCCGGCCAGGCGATCTGGCACGCGCGCAGCTCCTGGGGGAGGTCCTCGCCCGCGTTCTCGCGGTCCACCAGGCGGTGCTGCTCGGCGCGGACCTCCTCGAGGACAGCCACGGTCGCGTCGAAGGTCTCGCGGAGGGTCAAGCCGTTCATGTGGGCTCCTCCTCATGGATGGGCCCGCCACAGAGCGGGCAGCGCTTCTCCAGTCGCTTCCACCGCTCGATCTCCTCGGCGCGGAGGCGATCCGTCTTCTTCACCCCGAGCTCGTCGACGATCACGGCCACCTCGTCGAGGACGCTCGTGCAGTCGGCCACCGAGGGGTCGGGCCCCTCGGCCACCAGGCCGAAGGCCTGGCGGAGGAGGGCCCGGTAGCGCGCCTCGAGGACGTTCCACCGCTCCCGGTCGCGCTGGAACAGCTTGGAGATGGCGCGCCGGTGCTCCTCGTACAAGGGCTTGAGCTCCGGCGGGATGCCGTGGAAGCCGAAGCCCGGGATCAACTTGGCCCCGGCGGCGAGGAACTTCGCCACGACTTCTTCCGGCGTCATGGGCGACCCTCACCCCGGAGAGTAGGGGGAAGATCGTCCGAACCGTCCTGATCGTCCGAAGCCGGAGCCGGTCTGGACGGTTCGGACGGTTCGGACGGTTGTCCCCCTACTCTGCGTACTCGAACCAGCCGGGTCCGCTGGCGGTCGGGTTGCCGCTCGCCGAGGGTCACGTCGATCCCCAGGGCCCGCAGCGGGGGCGCCAGCCGCTTCAGGGCGCCACTGAGCCCGCGCGGGGACTTGGGCCAGCCCCGTTGCCGGCGCGTCGTCTCGTCCACGAGGCCGGCGAGCTGGTCCAGGAGCGCCCGCGCCGTCCCCACCCACTCGCCGGTCGGCTCCTTCGCGACGAACTCGCGCAGGGGCGGACCCACCAGCGAGGCATCGACGGCCAGCTCGTGGGACTCGGCCCGGTTGTCCTGATAGGCCTGGAGGAAGGTCCCGGGCTCCCAGCCCAGCCCCCGCTCGGCCTCGGCCGCGTGCACCCAGACGGCAAAGTCGGCCATGCGCGGCATCCGCTCGAGCGTGACCAGGCTGCGGTTCCGGAGGGCGACGACGACGGCATCACAGAGCGCCCCCAGGAGCACAGGCCGCAGTCGATCGAAGCGCTCCCAGAACTCGCTCTCCGTGAGGCGGTCGGCGTCATGGAACGGGGGCAGCGAGACGAGGATGGCGCGGTCGAGGAGATCGGGGCGGGTGACGATCTCCTCGATCCCGTTCACGATGATCGGCCGGCAGGCCGAGAACAACATCTCCTCGGCGTCGGTGTACAGGCGCCGCGTCCCGAAGCCGGTGCCGGTGGCCAGGCGCGAGAGCGCATCGGAGAGCCACGGCTCGAGGTGGGACAGGTTGTCGTAGGCCACCACCCAGCCGTTATTCGCGGCGATCATGAGGTCCTGCTCTTCCTTGGGCTCGGCGCGCACCGGCACGCTGCTCGGGTCGATGAGCGCCCGCAGCACGCGCGCCAGGGTCGACTTCCCCGCGCCGTGCTCGCCCATCAAGGTGAGGACGGGATACGGCCCGCCGGGGTTGAGGGCCCCCACCAGCCAGCCGACCACCAGCGGCCACACCTCCCAGGGGAGGCGGGTGAAGGTGCGGAGCGTCTCCAGTGAGGCCCCGGGCACGGGAAGCGGGAGCGCGAGCATCCCCTTCGCCCGGCGAAAGTTCACGGGCGCCTTCGCGATCACCCGCCACCGCTGGGTCGTGATCTCGACGATCCGCCAGCTCGGGTCGACCAGGTCGAGGTACACGGTGTCGGGCCCGCCGGCGAGGCGGATATGGACGGCTTCCCGATCCCCGTGCACCATCGCCGCCGCCTCGAGCAGGCCGAGGACGTCGAGCACGGCCTGGACGGCCGGGGCCTTGTGCTCCTGCCGGAAGTAGCACGAGACCACGTAGCGCCGGAAGGCCTCCGACCGGAGGCGGTGGACTTCCTGGTGATCGCCGACGGCGACGCGCGCGAACACCTCGTCACCGCCCGCTTCCTGGAAAAGGCCGACGTCGGCCACGAGCTTCGCCAGGATCTCGGCTTGCGACTTGGGCGGCATCTCACCCACTCCGACGACGTGGCGTGAGCAGGGCCTCGACGCGGTCGAGACGCTCAAGGTGCCAGGGCGCGGGGCGCACGGCGAAGACGAGGAACGTCATCAAGCGCCAGCGCTCCGCCTCGAGCGCGCTCGGCGTCATCTGCCGGAGGTCGAGGTGGTGCTTCCGCTGCTGCTGCTCGAGGGTGTCGGTCTCGTCGGGAACGGGGACGCGGACGAGCGCCACCTCCTGATGCCAGGGCCGCCGCCTCATCGCCCGGCCCGCCCCTTCGCGCGGCGCGACACCGGACGCTTCGCAGGCGCCAGCCCCGTCAAGGGCCCCTTGCGGGCCCAGGCGTCCACCTCGGAGAGTTTGAACCGGAAGTAGCGGCCGACGCGATGAACCGGCAGGCCCTTGTCCTGGACGGCGAGATAGACGAACGACAACGGCGTGGTGAGGTGATCGGCCACCCGGGGCGCGTTGACGAACGGTTCGGCGGATTCCATAGACGTTAGCCCTCCTTGGCTCCGACGGTACGGACCTCATCGTGGCCCGTCAAGCCCCGTCCTGAAGAAGTAACGCCTATCCAGCCTCACCCCCCTACATAGTCGTTACTCCACGTCAGCCTTGCCTGATCTATATTCGTTATGCTAGATTCGTCTCCATGCACCGTGTGGCGCGCTGGCGGCTCCGGTTCCTCCTCACGTTCGCGGCCGCCGACTTCACGGCCCTCGCGCCGGCCCGCCGGCAGGAGCTCCGCGCCGACCTGGACGACTTCCTCACGCGCGAGCAGCCCCCCGTCGTCGGGCTGGTGTACGGCCTCCGCGGGCAACTCGATGCAGAGGCGCTCCGCGCGCTCCAGCGCGAGGTCCGGACGCTGATCGACGCGGCGCTCACCGACCCGCTGGGCGTGCGCGGCGACGTCTGGAAGCCGCGCGACGTGGTCTTCGCGCGCGCGGTCGGCGTCTACGTGATCGTCCTCGGCGCGAGGGTCGACGATGTCGTCCGGAAGGTCGCCTGGTACCTCCTCCGCCCGCGGAAGACCGGGCCCGCCCGGCTCCGGCACTGCGCCGAGTGTGGAAGCATCTTCATCCGCGAGCGCCGGCAACGGCACTGCTCGCCAACCTGCCTCAACCGCGCCACGCAACGCCGCTGGCGCCACCGCCACCAGAAGAAGGAGAACGTATGAGAGGGAGCATCCGCATGCGCGAGGAAGCCGCCGGCCGGCGCTACGACGTCCGATACTGGGTCGGCCGCCGGCAACGGTCGAAGATGTTCGCCCGCCGGAAGGACGCGGAACGCTTCCTCGCCGAGACCGTGAACGGGCTCCACCGCGGCACGCACCGCGAGATCCGCCCGATCTCGTTCGGCGACTACGCAGCCCGGTGGCTGGACACCATGCCGGGATTGAAGCCCTCGACCCGCCGCAGCTATCGCAGCATCCTCGAGCGCCAGCTCGTCCCGGTCTTCGGCGATAGCGTCCTCTCGGCGCTCACCGCCGACGACATCAACCGCTACCTCGTCACCGCCGAGCAGGCGGGGTTGAAGGTGAAGACGCGGCGGAACGTCCTCGTCCTCCTGCACAAGGTGCTCGAGGACGCGCGCGCCTCGGGCTTCACCGCCACCAACCCCCTGCGGGATACGCGCGCGGTGCGACGGCCGCGCGCCCTCCGCCCGGAGGACGAGTCCGACGTCGAGCTCCTGAACCCGGAGGAAGTCAACCGGCTCTTCGGGGCGATGGAGCCGTCCTACCTCCCGCTCTTCCTCACGGCGGTCTCCAGCGGGCTCCGCCTGGGCGAGCTCCTCGGCTTGCAGTGGGGCGATCTCGATGCCGCCGCGTCGGTGGTCCACGTGCGCCGGACGCTCTACCAGGGCGAGTACTACGTGCCGAAGTCGAAGGCGGGCCGCCGCACCGTCGATGTAGGCGATCAGCTCCTCGGCGCGCTGGCGGCGCTCCGGCGCGCCCGCTTCGGCGACACGGACGTCCTCCTCACCGCGCCGGTGTTCACCACGCCCGCCGGGGGCGTCATCGACCCGGACAACCTCCGGCATCGGATCTGGGCGCCCGCGATCGCGCGGGCTGGGCTCCGCCACGTGGTGATCCACTCCCTCCGCCACACCTACGCGAGCCTGCTCATCCAGCAGGGGGAGAGCATCAAGTACATCCAGAAGCAGCTCGGGCATGCCTCGGCCACGCTCACCCTCGACACGTACGGTCACCTGTTCCCGCGGGAACGCCGGCAGACCGCGAGCCGACTCGAGGCCCAACTGCAACTCGACGGGTGCGTTTCATGGCACAGCCATGGCACAGACGGAGCCGAACGGAGCCCTATCAGGCTGGACGAGGACGGGCAGGAAGACGAGGCAACCCCGGACGAGGATTGACGAATCCGGACGAGGAACTATAGAGCAGAACGCGCCCGAGTGGGCTCATAACCCAAAGGTCGCTGGTTCAAATCCAGCCCCCGCAACCACCTGTAGGCAAACAGCCTCCTGATCCCTCAGGAGGCTGTCGGCTTTGGCGCGGCCGCTGATCTCGGCCCGCCGCTCGCCGGGGCTCGACGGCCGCGGCACGATCACCAGATCTCCGTCGAGATGCTTCAGGATCTCGACCTTGGCGCGCTGGGGATCGCGCCGCAGCAACGCATCCAGCCGTTCCAGTTTGGTCATGACCCACGCGGGGTGCACCCGCGGCGGCGGGAGGGCCGATGCCTTCTCGATGGTCGCCCACTCAGCCCGGAGTCCCGCGAGCGTCGTCTCGATCGCCCGCAGCTCAGCGCGAACCGCTGGCGAGTCGCCCCCTGTCGAGAGAAACCGGACGAGGTGGCTGGCTTGACCCTCGAGGCGCTCGATCTCGCGCGCGAGCTCGGCGGTCCGGGCGTCATGGCGTTGGAAGACTGCCTCGAGCTGGGCGTTGACCATGCGGGCCAGCGCCTCGATCATGGGAGCCGTCATCGCCTCCCGGAACTTGGCCACCACCGCCCCTTCAAGCCGCTCCTGGCGGTACCCCGTCCCGTGCGTACAGACCGCCGGCCCCTTCGTCTTCGCGAATCCGCACCGGTAGACCCCGTACCGGTAGATATCGCTCCCCTTCTTCCGCGTGGTGGTCTGGGCCACCATCCGCGCCCCGCAACAGCCACACCGCAACACGCCGGAGAGCAGATAGGGGGAGTAGGCCACATGGGCCCCGCCGCGTGGGGGCCGGCCGGGCCCGACCCCGTAGGTCTGCTCCACGAACGCCAACCGCTGCTGGACGGCCTGCCAGAGATCGGCACCGATGACCCGGAGCTCAGCGTGCTCCTGGCGAATCCACTCCTCGGCGGGCCGGGGCAGGGCCCGGCGGCGCCCCGTGTCGGGGTCCTTGATGAACCGTCGCTTGTTCCAGACCCAGACGCCCGCGTACTTCTCGTTCCGCAGGATGACGCGGACCGACGAGACGGCCCACCCCCGGCGGTGGGGTCCCCGCTCGGTCTCCTGGGCAGGGAAGTGCACACCCTCGCGGTTCAACGCGAAGGCGACGGCCTGCATACTCTGCCCCGCCGCGTAGTCCCGGAAGATCCGTTGCACGATCGCCGCCTCCCCCGGGTGGATCTCGAACCGGGCCGGAGCCGTGTGCTTTGTGACCCGAGGTGCTGCCTCCACCGGGACCGTGCGGTAGCCAAAGATCCGGCCGCCGGCACTGAGGCCCCGGGTGGCGCAGCCGGCGAGCCCCCGATGGGTCTTGTCCCGGAGGTCGTCCAGGTAGAGTTCATTCACGAGGCCCTTGACAGTGAGGTGGACCTTCCCGCCTTGCTGGCCGCTGGCGATGCCATCGCTCACCCCCACGATGTCGATGCCCTTGAGCCGCAGGCGGTGGTAGAGGCGGAGGAGTTCGCCGGTGTCCCGCGTCAGGCGGGAAAGGTCCTCGACCAGGATGGTGTCAAACCCGGGCGGGGTGGCGGCGGCCGCGGCCACGAGCTGCTGATACCCCGGGCGTTGCTCGACGCCGAAGCCGGACAGGGCGGCATCGTGAAAGGTCGCGATGATCGCCCAGCCGTGTCGATCGGCGTAAGTCCGGCAGAGCTGAAGCTGGTCGTCGATCGAGGTGGGGGACTGCAGGTCACTGGAATACCGGGCGTAGATCGCACAGCGCTTCATTCGATGCTCCCTTTGTCCGTGAATTCCTGCATCGCCTCTGCCGCGAGTCGTTGAGCCAGGAAGGCCAGCCAGTCGGCGACGAGTGGCCGCGATTGTAGGTCCGGGGGCAGCAGCCGGTCAAACGCCGGCCGCGCCACCGAGCGTCGCCGCCCGCGCCGAGGGCCGGACGGTGTGGGCGGGCCCCGCTCAGGCTTCACGGTCCTGGTCGGCCGCAGCGTGGGGCAGCGCCGTGGGCAGGTATCGGCGCACGGTGGAGCGGCTACAGCGAAGTCGCCGGGCCATCTCGCCGACGGAGAGGCCCTGGTCGCGCAGGGCCACGAGCTCATGGGCGGCCACCGGTGCCCGCGGGCGCCCCAGGCGAATCCCACGCGCTTTGGCGCGCACAAGGCCGGCCTTTACCCGCTCGCGGATGATGTCACGTTCGAGCTGGGCCATGGCGCCGATGATGGTGAACATCGCCTGGCCGATGGGGGTGGCGGTGTCGAGCTGCTCCTGGAGGGAGACGAACCCGACGTTGAGACTGCGGAACGTCTCCAGGGCCCCGACGAGGTGTTTGACCGAGCGAGCCAAGCGGTCGAAGCGCCAGACGAGGACGACCTGGAACTGGCCGGTCCAGGCCCTCTTCATCAGCCGATCGAGTGCCGGCCGGCGCTCCTTGGCACCGGAGATGCCGCGATCGACGAACTCCTCGACCACCTGCCAGCCGCGCTGCGTCGCGTGGGCGCGGAGGGCCATGAGCTGGACCTCGGGGTCCTGGCCGTCGGTGGACACCCGAGCGTAGAGGGCGACCGTCACGGGCGCTGACCCCGGGGCGCGGTCTCCGCGTCCGCCCGAGCCGACACGCGCCCCACAAAGCCCGGGAGAGGGTTTTGGCCCACCGTCGCCGCCAGGGTCGCCGCCGACATCGCCCACCCGGGCGACCGACCTACTCCTCCTCCTCTTCGTCGTCGGCCCAGACCTCGCCGAGATCTCCCTTGGCGAGCGGGCCGCCGCACTGGTCGCACTTGAGACTCTCTTCGGCGACCAGCTCGAATTCAGTGAAGCAGGCGGGACAGTGATAGGTGCCGGTATGCAGCTTCTTGCGCTTCATGCGGTGGTCTCCTTTCGCGGGAAGGGGAGGCCGCCACGACGGGCGTGCCTCAATCTGGCGCGGTTGGGTCGCGCCCTCGTCCGCGAAGAAGGCGAGGCGCGCGTGCCCGTGGTCCGTCAGCTGGTAGGCGTAGAGGCCCCGGTGCGGATCAAGGGAGCGGCTGGCGAGGTGTTGGCGCACTAGCCGGAGCAACGCCATCGCGCTGGTGGCGTACGAGACGCCCAGTACGTTGGCCATCTCGACGGCGTCGGCCACGCCGACGTCGGACAAGTGGGCGAGCAGGTCATGCTTCGTCATGTGTAAGGACCCGGCCCGGCGGCACGCACGCGTCTCCACGGGATACTCGGTGAGCGACTGAGTCCGGCGGACTCCATCTGCCGCACCTCCACAAACAAAAAGCCTTGGGGCAAAAACCCCAAGGCTAATGATCCGGCGAGCGTCGCGGGCCGGTCGACCCGGCGAAATAAGATTTATTTCATGGGGTCAGGGCTCCTCATGACACGCTTAACCTCCGAGAAACTGGCAAGGTCGAAGTTCGGCCGGCCCCCAACGGCGTAGGTCTCCCCCTGCGGGCCCGTCCAGGGGATGATTTCCTCGCTCTCCTTGAGTGTCTCGACGGTGTGCTCACCGATCTCGAAGACTTGGGCGGTCAGGTCCAATGCCACTTCAGACGGCTTGGACGACTTGGGGCCGATCACGTTGAGCAGGTTGTCCTGGCCCAACCCCTGGGCGCTGCCGATGCGAAGCTGGTCCAGCAGCCGGAGCGCCCAGACGATGTAGATGAAGAAGGAGTCGGGCTGCGCCCGGAGGCCTTTAAGGGCTTTCACAAGGGCGGTGAGATCTCGTCGGGCCTTCTCCGACCCGTCTCTGGTCGCCCGGTTCTGGAACTCCTGCTTGAGGCCGGCAAAGAGGCAGAGGAAGGCGTAGTAGAGACCTTTCACCACGCCGGGGGGCGGGAGCGGCTTCTTCCCACGCTGATCGCAAAAGGCAATGTGCACCGCCCCGAGCCGGCGCAGGTTCTTCTTGGCCGCCTCCATCTTTGCCCGAGCCTCCTGGAGCTTCGTCAGGGGGAACAGCCTGGAGCCTTTCAGGTTGAGGTACCTGGCAAAGACTTCGAGTTCAGTGCGCCAGCTGACGACCTTAGCGACGGTCAGCTCGGAGCCGAGCACGCGGGGGTCGCGCCCGGTGAGCTCAAAGAATGCCTGGTCATCCCCAGCCCGTGCGCGTTGGGCCAGATCCGTATTCTTCCGGGTCCACTCCTCCAGGGTCTCGCCTACAAGGGCCGCGAGGTGCCCGGGGTATTCGGTCTCAAGCGCCGCGGTGAACGGCTGGGAGGGCCGCGGTTCGGCGCGCCGAGCGTCCGGGGGCTGGACGACCTCGATTTTGAGCAACTGCGGGCTATCCGCCCGGCAGGTGACGCGGTGGAACACGAAATCGTAGTCGGGCGGAATCGGCAGGACCACTGTCTTCGATTCACAGGGCGCAAGTGTTTCCTGAAAGCCGAGGACGACCGGCATCTGAATCCGGGACTCGGACGGGGCTGGTTTCTGGCTCTCTTCCATGACGCAGACCCTCCTCACGACGGATGGGCTTGGTCCCTCAGGGTACCTCTCGTCTCCGAATCATGCGGCGGGTTTCGATGGGAGCCGCATCCTCAGCAGGCACGTTCCTAAGTAGCCACGGCCACCGGTTTCGGGAAGCGGCCCGATTTTCCGCGACAAGGAAAATAACAACCAAGGTGTTACTGAGTGGTCACAAGGGGCGATGCGAAAACGGCATCGAGGTCTCGTGTGGCATAGGCGTGGCAAGCAAATCATGGCAACGCCCTGAACGAATCATCCTTTGCGGATCGCGTTCACCTACAAAGCATTGCCGGGGCTCGATTTGCAGAATGCTACACGGCCCATGAAACCTTCTGGATCGATCTCCAGTAGATGGTGCCTCCTCACGACAAGGCCTTGATTGTCCGAGTGATGAACTCCTTGTGTCGGCTGGCTCCTAAGAGGATACTCTTGCTGCCTTGGTCCGGAACGTGCCGGTGGGCAACGGAGGGGCCTTCCGGGCTTACCTGGCGGCACTCCTGATGCTCGCAGCCGTCCCGGCCGCAGCCGCAGACGTGAAGGAACCGTTCACGATCGATCTCGCGGACTACCCGGGCGGGCCGGATCGTCGTGCAGGTGAATGGCCAACCTGCCGTCACGCTCAAGGCAGGGCAGACGTTCTACGAGGGGCCTACCGATGTTCACGTCGTGGGGCGCAACGCCAGCAACACGGAGCCGGCCAGGTTCGTCGTGGTGCTGCACTGAAGGCCAAGGGCGCTCCCATCCTCACGCCGGTGAAAGAATGATGCTCGGCACCGTGCGCCCCACGGTGAAGTCAGAGAGCGACACTCCCGTCTTCCCTCGCGCCATCAGGGGCGGATTTCTCTCGCTTTACGGTCCGGGCGTACCGTGTTCTCTATCCCACGCCACTAACTCTTCACGCGGCGACTCTATCGCGCCCGCCGAGGTTTGCTCATGGAAGTCAACGACCGCGGCTATTGGTTCGTTACCATTCACAACGAATTTGGCGACACCGCCCAGGTGATCGGCCGCTTCGAGCGATTCCAGACACAGGCGCCGATCCGACCGAACCAGCCTTTCGCGCTGGACTTCTACGGCCGCGGCTCGACTATTGAGCTTCTGGTGACGACCATGCCGCGCCGCGCGACGCCGCAACAGAGGGTCGCACTGCAGCGCGAACGGCTGCGCAGTGGCGGGCGGTCCGGTGAACCGCCGCCGCTTTCGAGCGGCAGCACTCTCTCGCGGTCTGTGACGGTCACGCATCATCTGGATGCGCCTCCCTCGCCGGAAGCCATACGCGCCGCGGCGCTGGAGCGCATTGCTTCGCTACCGACGACGACGTTGAGCTCCTCATCGCCGCCTCCGGGCACGCCCACGGTCATGAAGTTCGAAGTGGGACCGAAGTTCGACAGTCCCTTCGACATCGACTTTCTCGATGGCTGGGGCCTGGATCCGTTGCCATTTCCGCCCGATGGTGGCGGAGGAGGCGGAGGTGGTGGCGGAGGCGGTGGCGGCGGTGTCTTCCACTCTGCCGTCCGACTGGAGTTGTTCGTGCTGGGCTCGGATCAGCCCATCGCGACCTGGGAGCTGCCCGAAGGCGTGGACGGACGCTTCCGCAGCGTTCGCTACGAACCGCAAGGGTTTCCGACCCCGGATGCGCCGGTGCTCCGCACTACCTGGTTCCGCGTGGTGGCCACTCCGCTGGGCCCCGATCCGGTAGAGATCTTCGTGGGCGCGAACGCCCGCATCGCGGAGGTGCCCATCCGCACCACCTCGCTCGGCGTCCGCCTGACTAACCACTTGTTCCGCGTCGGTCTCGAGGCGCTGGTGCTGGACGCGTCGGTCAGCGGCAGCAAGGCCCGCATCTCCCTGGGCCGCGAGCTCACGGAGCTTGTAGGCATCGAGCAGGTGTTCGAAGAAAAGGACATCGGCCCGGTGACCTCGCATGCCAAGCTGCGCTCGCTAAAGATCACGTCGATCTCCGGTGCTGCTCTGCAGACGCTGGCGAGGGACAAATACGGCGAACGCGCGGACCGGGCCTCCATTCCGGGCGTGACCCTGACCCGCGACCAGAAGATGGCGCTTCTCTTCAAGGCACAGCTCCTGCGTCTCACCGAAGTGAAGCCTGATGATGTATGCATTCGCATCGAAGCGGCGTTCTCGAAAGCCGCGGTGGCAGTATGGGGCTTCGATCTCGCCAAGCTCAATGGCGATCTCGGCGAGATCGTCCTGACGTTCGATCACCGCCTCAACCGGCTGCGCGCGTTCTCCTTCCTGGACGTGGATCTTTCGGCCATCGGCTCGATCGCGAAGACCGTGGTGGATCTGTTCACCTCCGTGCCCACGAACATCAACAAGATCATCGAGGACACCATCGAGGCCCAGCAGCAGACCATGCTCAAGTATCTCAAGGCCTTCCTGTCACGCGCGGTGGGCGCAAGCAACGTGGTCTACGAGTGCAAGTTCCAGGACGCCGCGTGGAAGATCCGCAATTCCGCGGACCCCGTGATTCCGAAGCCCGGTCAGATCGTGCGCCCGCCGCTGGAAGGCGGCCCGCTCGAGGGTGGCGGCATCATCGAGATCCTTTCGCTTGCCGATGCGCTCGGAGAGTTCGAGCCGCCGGACATCGACGATGTCATCGCGTCGCCCGCTCCGGCGCCTGCACCCGCTCCCGCGCCTCCGCCGCCCGAGCCCGCACCCGCGTCCATCGCGCGCGAGCTGCCGCCGAACTTCCTGCTCACCGAAGGTGAGCGGCTCGCCCGCCTGGATCGCCACCAGTGCATCGTGGTGGTGATGATGGAGAACCGCTCCTACGACCACATGCTGGGCGATCTCATGCACATGCGGCCAGATCCGGAGAATCCGTATGACGGCGCGCCATTCGGCGTCAAGAACGCGGGCGTGCACGGTTTCATGAATGGCGTGCCGCTGGTGCGCACGCGCGACCTACACCTCGGAACCGCGATCCCGGTGTCGCCCGCGCACTCGTTCGACCGGGTGCAGTTCCAGATCGGCGACGGCACGGAGCAGGGCCGCGGCACGGGCGACATGCTCGGCTTCCCGCGCGATTTGTATCGACGCTCGGATTCGCCGCAGCAGGCCATGACAGTGTACAGCGAGGCGGCGCTGCCGACTTACTACAAGCTCGCGGACGAGTTCTGCACCTGCGAGCGCTGGTTTGCCGCGCACCCCGGTCCCACCTGGCCTAACCGCTTCGCGACGCTCATGGGGAAGATTCCCGAGCTCGAAAACTTCCACATAGACGATCCGCGCATCGGCTATATCAAGGACCGCAACATCTTCGACGCATTGAACGGCGCGCGGATCGAGTGGCGCCTGTTCGAGAGCGATCTGTCCATCATCCGCATGTTCGATCGCTTTCGCCTGGATTCCACCAGCGTGGTTCCCCTCGACGATCCGGACGTGGGGTTCGAAGCCACGTTACGCCGCCAGGGTCCGCTGCCGCGCGTGATGTTCGTCGAGCCTAACTTCGCGGACATTCCGCCGCTCAAAACCGCGGACGACGATCATCCGCCGGCAGACATCGCACACGGACAACAATTCATCTCGCGCGTCTGCGATCTGATCTGGGACACAAATCGATTCGACGAGGTGCTGCTGGTGATCACCTACGACGAGCACGGGGGCTTCTACGACCACGTGCCGCCACCGGGCACGGCTCGTGGCGAGCAGCGCAGCTTCGCGAAACTGCACCCGGACGGTCCCAACTACCTGGGAGTACGCGTGCCGGCGTTCGTGGTTTCGCCCTACGTGAGCGCCCATTCGAAGAGCCGGACCATCTTCGACCACACGTCCATTCTCAAGACCATCCTCGTGCACAACCGGGACAAGCTTTCGAACGATGTGCTGACAGGCTTCGGACAGCGTGTCAACGAGGCGGCGGATCTCAGCGCTGTGCTGGATCTACTCAACCCGCGGCCTTCGCCCCAGCCCTTCGTGCGCCGCGGTTCGCGCGGGACGCCGCCCCGGTTCGGCGCGCACGTGGATTTGTCGACGTTGCTGGAGCTGACGACCTCGATCGGCACGGCGACTCCCGACTTGACGCCAACCTCGGGCATCACGCCGCGAGAGACGACCATCTCGGAGCTCACCGTGCCGCCGGGCCATCAATTCGAGCCGGACGATTTCCACGGTGCGCTGTACAAGTTCATGCGGCCGCGCAAGCTGTAGTCAGCGCCGGTTGACCTGAGCCCGAAATAGTGGGCGAACAATCGGTTAGGATTCCGCTTCATACGGCCCGACGGGAGGGGGCCGCCGGCCCAGGCGCACTACCGCCAGGCCCTCGCCCGGGCCGACGAGCTCGGGATGCGCCCGCTCGGCCGCCCATTGTCACCTCGGGCTCGGCAAGCTGTACCGCCGCGTGGGCAAGCGGGAGCAGGCCCAGGAGCATCTGACGACCGCCACGACGATGTACCGCGAGATGGGAATGGGCTTCTGGCTGGGAGCACTCCCTGTGCTACATCAGGAGGCTCGATGTGCTCTGGAGGCGAGTAGGACAAATCCAGATCCAGCCAAGCAAAGGACACCTAGACCACCGCCCTCCCCGGGTCACACCCCGTGATCGACGGGCGCGAGGTCGTCCTCCCCACCGTTCCGGAACGTAGACTCACTGCCGGCAGCGGTTCGGCCGCCGTCATCACCATGTTCGGCGTATCAATCTCTCAGCATTGTCCCGGTTGACGCCCTGACCGCAGGCCCGGACGATGCCGGAGTGAAGCCCACCCCACGCGCCTGGACCTGGGCGGCTCTCATGCACCGTGGCATTTGCCATTGATGTCCTGGCGTGTCCCCATTGTGGGGGACGGCTGCGCCTGATCGCCACCCTGCACGATCCCGCCGTCATCCGGAGGATCCTCGCGCACGTGGGGGTCGGCGCCTCTGGGCCGAGCCCCGGCCCCGCCCCACCGGGGCTCGGCGCTGCCGCATCCTGATCCGATCTGCTCGGGGGCACGGCGGAGGCTTCACGACGCGCCATTGATGCTGCTCCGGCCGGTCCGTGGCCGGTTGACGGTGGCGGTGTGTCTGGCCTGGCATGTCGCTCACCCGGATCGGCTCGCTCGACCCGCGAGCCGGCCGCTAATGTGCGCTGTGCCGTTGGCTCCGGGGGCGCCCAGCGTCTGAGGGTGGCACCTTATGTCACGGGGCCGGGGCCCACGGACGGGGCCACCGCCGCCGGAAGGCGTTCATGTTACCTATCCTCTCGAGTATCCTCTGCCACGGGACGAGCAGGCGGTCGCCCAGCGTGATCCGCGTGCCGTTCGCCGTGAACCGGCGCTTGCGCACGAGAAGCGCGCGGCGCTCCAGGGCGCGAGGGCCACGGCGGCCGGTGTGCGATCGAACAGCCAGGCGGAGTCAGCAACACCGGCCGGCAGCGCGCCGGATGACAGGACCAGGCACCACTCCCAGTCAGCACCTTCTGCGGCGATCCTGTCGGGCGCCGCCGGCGCGGGACCAAGCCGCGCCGCACGGCGCAGCCATAGAAGCTGTAGCGAGATGCTCCCAGCCTCAACGCGAGGTGACGCGACAGCTACAGTCTGTATGCGGCACGCCACGTTCAGATGTGAGCCCACGGCACAGCTCAGCGGCCGCCCACGGCAAGGTCCCAGTCGGGCCGTATGACCGATGTGCCCTGCACCGTCCACGCGATGCCATACCAGACGTCAGCATCTCCCGACCAGCGGCGAATCTTGATGGTGTACGTCTCGCTTGCGCGGGCGGCAAACTCGGCGACCTCGTAGCTGTTATCCCAGGAGCCGCTGTAGCCGACCAACGCGCCGGTACGATCGTAGACCATCAAGTCGAGATCGACGGTCAATACGCTAATCGGGAGCTGTATGAAAGGGAAAGGTAGCGTGAACATCATTGCAGTGCTGTCCCAGGCCAGCGCAACCTTCACCCGCGCCCCGAAGAGGAGACGCGGCACGGTTACGTTGTAGGTGAACGTCGTTTCGTCCGCGACGCCGATGTCGCTGGTACGCAGGGTCCCCACGTCCCAACCGCGCCGGCTCGCCGCGGCTCCGCGCGTACGTCGGCTTCGTGTGATCCGCACGCTCTCGAGAGCATCAACCGAGCCGGAGCCATCAGAGGCGTCGACGGCGGCGTTTCTGTCCGTCCACCATGTATTACCCGTGACGTTTCTGTCGGCACCGGCCAGCAGGATCGCGCGGCAGCCCTCCGGCCAGGATTGCAGAGTCGCATCCGCCTCCTGCATCAAGGCCGTGCATCCGGCGGCTGCCGGGGCCGCCATGCTGGTGCCGCTCTTGGTCAGGTTGACGGCCGTAACGGAGGTTCCATTCGCAGCCAGCTCGGGCAACTCGCGATCGCTGTGGGCCGATGCCGGATTGCGAAAAACCGAGTCGCCCGCCATGGCGGTGGCGGTGTCGTTATGGTTGCCGACGGTGAGCGTGTTGTAACCTTTGTGGTTGACGAACTCGGTGCTGCTGCCATTGCCCGCAGCGTGCAGGATCGTGGGATACGGCCATCGCAGGGCCAGGTAGTCTTTGTACATGTCATCGAACGACAGCCCGGACTCCGTCTGCTCGGAGCTTCGATGAAAGCTCTGGCTGATGACGGTGCAGCCACGAGTCTGCGCGGCCCACGCTACGGCGTCAAGGTCCATGCTGTTCGCTGAGTGCAGGTTGCATCCTCGGGCGTGCCCGTGAGGCTGTCCTGGCTCAGTGTTGCGGATAATCCCGTGCGTGTGGCGAGAGTGATCGTCGGTGTCGGGGTTGGTCAGAAACCGCGCGGTGATCGCGAGGTTCGTTGTGTCGTCGGGGCCATCCTCATATACGGCAACGTTGACACCCCTGCCAGTAAGACTCAGCGTGGATTGAACCTGGGTCGACTGGGCGATCGCCATCGAGTTCGTCAGATCCAGCTCGCCTCTGGTCTCGTGCAGAAAGATCGCCGCCACCTCTTTGCGCTTTTGCAGCGCCTCGAGAGCCCGGGCCGGGACCCGCGCAAACACAACGGGGACACGCGGATCGGGACGCGGCGCCTTTGCCCCGTGTTCGCGCAGGAGCTCGCACGCACGCTGCGTGAGTTCGGCGATGCGCTTTGTATGCTCGGCCTCGGCGCGCGGCGGCTTGGCTGTGGCGCCGCGGGTGCGCTTTTCGGGGAGCTCCAGCGGCGGCACCGTTATCCATACGGCGACGTCCAGCGGCTTGTCTTTGCCGCTGCGTTCGACGGCGGCTTTCAGCGCGGGATGCAGCTTGCCGAAATGTTTCTGCCGGGCTCGCCCGATCGTTGCAAACACTTTGTCGGCATCGATACGCCTACCGCGATCATCGAAGGCGAGATCGACTGGCCGGCGGCTCTTACGGTCGACCGCCTTGATGAGCTCGATGAAGCGGCCCTCCGGTCTTTTAGCTGCTGATACACGCATGGTACCCAGACGCTCGACCTGAAGGCGTACGATGCTTTGCACAAAGAGCGACGAGCGGATCTTCGCCCTGGAATCACTCACGAAGAACGGCACAACAAATGGTTCCGCAATCCTTTTGCCTTTGGTCGATACAAGCTCGCCGACGCTGAGGATGTGCGGCCCCGGGGCCAAGTCGCTGTCGGGGATCACCGTGGCCGTGCGACCCTGCGCCGAGAGCTGAACGCTGGATGGGACGGCGCGCAACTCGACGGCACTTCTCGTGATTTCGGGATCGAGCGGCGCCTGTACCCACAGCTTCAGTTGACGTGCTCCCACGACAATTGCGTTCGACTCGACATTCAGCGCCACAGGACGCTTCGCCATGGTGACCTCCTAGGTCTAGTCCATCGGGAACCGCAGCATGACGGAATATGCTCAAGCCGGCTTGATAACTCGGGTCCGCTGTTCGAGCGGGTGCCCGGGGTCTCACAACGACCTTGTCAGGTCAATCCGGCTGTATCCCCGCACTTTCTGTATCCCCGCACTTTTCGCGACGCGCGCCCTGGGTTCCAGGATCGTACAAGGGGGGCAATGTGACGGTGATGCCCACTTCAGCGTACACAGGTACGTTACTGAGAGGGCCAGTGATCGTCTTATCGAACAGCGGGACCGCCAAGCGAGATTGGATCAGGTGTGACATCGGGCTCGTGGTGGGAAGTATCGCGTCTCCTCTTACCGACTTACCCTGCGCACAGGGGCTCGGTTTTTGACGCGGTTGATAGGATCGAGGTCCCCAAGCTCCCGGACAGGCGCGATGCTTCGGAAACAGTAGATGAATGGTTCGGCGCCCGGCAATTGGACCTTAGTCTTACGATGACGATCAGAGCACGACGCGGCGGCAGCGCGGCCTCAGGGTGTGCGGCAACCGGCTCTAGGTCATGACCGCGGACAAGGCGATTCTGTCCCTCGTCGAAGCGCAGGTATTCAGTCCGGACATCGTCAGGCGGACTGTCCGTGAACTCGCCGCGCGACTGGCCGCGACCGGCACCACGGCGACGGCCGAACGTGCCGCACTGGAGGCCGCGAGCCGGAAGCTCGAGCGGCAGCAGGCGCACGTCGTTGACGCCATTGCGGACGGCGGCGAGTCGCGCGCGCTCCGCGCGAAGCTCGCCGACGTGGAGCGGCAGCAGGCCGAAGTCGGGGACCGCTTGAAGCGCCGGACCGCGCTCGTCCACCTCCAGGGGCAGGATCTCGCGGCCCTCGAGGCCACCGCTCAGCGCGCGGTCGCGCGCGACTGGGCCGGACTCCTCGCACGGCACGCCTTACAGGCGCGCCCGATCGTGAAGAAGTTCGTCGCCGGCCGATTCGTCTTTAAGCCGGTCGTCGGATTGGGACGACCGCGTTACGAGGTGACAGCGACCGCTTCGACGCCCCTGATCCTCGGCGCCGTCGTCCCTGCGCTCCTGCGCCGCGCGTCCGGGCCGACGGCGAGGAGCCAGGTCGGTGGTGGCCCCAAGGGGACTCTGCCGACGTGGCTCCGACCGTCCGATTGCACCTCGAACTCGTCGCCGCCTAGCCGGTCCCGTCGCGGCCCCTCGTGGGTCCCGTTCCCGTCTGGTCGGGGGGCTTGTCAGTGCCTCTCGGCACTCAGCCCCTCCGGGGGCTATCTGACCCTCCCGGACCTCTCGCCCGCCCGTCGCGCCCCACCGGCACCCCGAGCCGCATCCCTCCGCCTGCTCGCGGACTACGCCTACGCAGCCGCACAGGCGGGCCCGTACTCCGCAGGGCGACCGCGGTGCCGGCGCTCGCCGTCGCCCCCACCACGCGCCCCCTATCATTTATTTGTGACACGCCCACGTCCTCGCCTTTAAACGCTGGGAAAACCAGTGCGCGCGAGCCCCCATCTTGGGGTAGGTATTTGAGACGGGCCTCCTTCCCTGAATTGGGCCCGGTCGGGCGGCGCCCCACCATCGTTTGCGGGCGGTGGTTCAACTAGCACGGAGGATGCTTATGGCGGAGCGCCAGTTCGGTGAGATTCCTGACGTGCCGAGTTGCTGTGCCCGTGAAGATGTGAAGGGAAGGCCGATGGAACACACCACCGCGGAACTTCTGAGAGCCCAGCTCTACGCCTGGTCCGATCTCCAGGGCAACCCCCAGCTTCCACCACGCACCCCAGGCGTCTACGGCTGGTTCTTCCGCACCGCTCCGACTGGCGTGCCCTGCGAGGGGTGCGTCACGCGCGACGACTTCACGCTCCTCTACGTAGGCATATCGCCGGGCCGGGACGTGAGTACGCAGAACCTCCGCAGCCGCGTCCGGTACCACTTTAGAGGGAATGCCGAGGGCTCCACGTTGCGCCTCACCCTCGGCTGCGTGTTGGAACCGGTCCTAGGCACCACCACCCTCCGTCGCGTCGGCTCCGGCAGACGGTTGACCTTCGACGGTGCCGAGGATCGCCTGACTGAGTGGATGGCCGAGAACGCGCGGGTATGCTGGGCTGAGACGGAGCGGCCACGCGAGCTGGAGGCGACGTTGATCCAGACGCTCGTCCTGCCGCTGAACCTCGACCAGAACAAGCACGGGTTCTGCTCCACCCTCCGTCGGACTCGCCTGGACGCACGAAGCAGGGCACGAGGACTGCCGGTAGAAGCGCCACCGACGCGCGAAACGCCGTGAGGCAATGCTCGAAGTTGACCTCGCCATGCTCGTGGCCGACTTCGCTGCGGCGCTGAAGATCGTCGATGCGAGGCAACCGCACTACGTGAGCCGCTCCGGCCGAGCTTACCAGCCGGGCATTGGCCCCTTCGCCGAGGACGTTGCGGTGGACCTCATCACCCGCGAGATGAAGACCGCAAGGCCAGGCGTCTACGACACCATGAACTGCCAGGTCGCGTACTCCGGGTCCAAGCAGAAGTGCGACCTCGTCATCGACGGCACGATCCCACTCCGAGTCGAGATCAAGATGGCACGCTTCTACGGGGACAACGGGAAGCCCGACGATACGGGCATCAAGGACATCCTGTCTCCCTTCGTGGCGGACAGAAGCGCCGTTGGGGACGCGGTCAAGCTTACACGGGACGCCTCGCCCGGCCGCGCGGCCATCCTGATCTACGGGTTCGATGCGCCCGCTCGTCCCGTGCTTGAAGTCATCGAGGCATTCGAGGCGGTGGCGGCGCTACGGGTGCGGCTGGGGCCGAGACACGCCGCACATTTTCATCCGGTGCATCGGACGGGGGGAGTGTTCGGGTGGCCCGTTCAGCCTCTGTGATAACGCCGTCACGGACGGGGGGAATGGCTTCCGGCTCGAACAGACGGAGGCGGAAACGGGTGGGCTGGCCCTGTAGCCATCGAGCCTCGATTCAGCCGCCAAGTGTCCACCGTCAGAATCCTCGCTTCCAGGCGTAGTGGAAGCTCGTGACTCTACATAGGCTGAGTTCGTTCGGGTTGACCGCTCGAAAGGAAATGATTGTGGATGGCGGCTAACGCCGGGCTGCAAGCGCAGGAGTGAGCCCTAGCGTGAGGATAGGCCACATGAAGGCCCGCCGGGCGGCGGTGGCCCTGTCCCCGTGACATAAGTTGCCAGACCCGGACGCTGGGGCCGCCCCAGGAGCCGACGGCACAGCCATCGACGCCTTCGCGCGCAATGTCGCCCGCCCCGAGAGCAAGCCCTCCGGCGGGGCCGCGCTCCGCTCGGCAGCCGCGCACGCCTTCATGGTGTGGTCCCTGGCTTACCTCGGGAACTTCGCGGAGGCGTCCTTCCACGCGAAGGAAGCCGAGCGGCTGGCCGAGGCGGCGCAGCATGAGCTATCCCTGGCCCTGGCCTATGCGGGCGCGGGCCGTCCGCACCTGGTCCAGGGCGATTTCCCGCTCGCGGTTTCGTGGCTCAGCCGCAGCGTGGAGATCTGCCGCCGCGCCAGCTTCGATCCCCTGTTCCTCCTGGTCGCCAGTGACCTCGGCCAGGCCTATGCGCTATTCGGGCGCGCCGAGGAAGGCGTCACGCTCCTCGCGGAGGCGGTCGCCCAGTCGGCCGCCTTGAATCTCCGGCCCACTCATGCCTGGAACCTGACCATGCTCGCCGAGGCGTGCGCGCTGGCCGGGCGTCCGGTGGAGGCGCTCTACCACGTCGAGCGCGGGCTCGGCATGGCCCGTGCCCAGCATCAACGCTGGCTCGTGGCCGAATCGCTGCGCGTCCTGGGCCAGATCCGGTCTGCCGAGGGCGCCGCCGGCCCGGCGCGGGCGGCCCTCGAGGAGGCCGCCCGGATCGCCTAGGACATCGGGCTCCGGCCGCTTCTCGGCCGCTACCATCTCGCCCTGGGCCAGGCCCTTCAGCGTGCGGGTGAGCCCCAAGCCGCCCGCGGGCACCTCGAGCAGGCCGCCACGCTCTTCCGGGAGATGGACATGCGCTTCTGGCTCGGGCGTGCCGAATCCGCGCTGAACAGCTAGCCGAACGCCCGCCTATTCCGAGGCCGCTTGCGCGCTGGCCGAACCCACCGGTTCGAACGTGAGCTGGATCAGGTTGTTGCTCGAGCACCGGGCTGCACCGCTCCTGGACTCGGCGGCGGTGGCGTCGGTCGGACGCTCGTCCAGACGGTTCAACACCACGGGCAGCGACACCGGCACGTACGTGGCGTTCTCGAGCTTCTCGAGCTGAGCGAGGTAGTAGAAGGGACGGAACGTCGGTGGGATCGGGATCGGGTCCTGGCGTCGCGGCGGTTCCCGACTCTCGAGCGGGCTCTGCTCACCGCTCCTCACCGGCACGCGCTCATTCACTCGTCCGCCCCAGACGTGGAGGTAGACCGGCTCCTCCGCTCTCCAGTCGGCTGGTGGCACCATTCTCACTCCGAGCCACTCGCAGAGACGCCGATAGTTCGCGCCCTCGGATAGCTGACGCAGGGTGTACAACCGCCGCCCATCCCGTTCCGCTACGGCCGATAGCCAATCCCCACGGCAGATCCGGTCCGATCGGGAGATGTCGATCAGCCCGGCGAAGGCCGGCGACTCACGCGCGCGCTCGTGTGCGCGAATGCTGTCGAGCAGTGGTCGCGCTTCCTCGCGATGCGCTCCCACCACCTCCATCCGGGGATCCTCCGGCGCGCGCGTGATGCGGCCGGCACGGATCGCGCGGAACTCCGTCGACGCCGCGCAGAGGTGCGCCTGAGCGAGCATCCACCGCACGTGGTCGAACGATGGGTGCTCGGGCAGATGGCGCTGCACGGATCCGAGCTCCTGGACGGCCTCGTGCGGGCGCGTCTGGGCGATGAGAACGGCTCCGAGACTCGAGTAGGCGGTCGCCGCCGCCGCCCGGAGATGCCTCGGGAGGGAATCGTCGGAGGAATCGCTCGCCGCCGTCGCGGCGGACGCTACGGGGGATCCCTTGGCCGCCGGCTTGCCCCATTTGGCTTCGATAATCGCGATGGCTTTCCGGGCATTCGACTCCGCGTGGCGCGCATGGACCAGCCCCGCGCCGCGCATGGCCTCGTCCACCTCGCCGTGGCGCCACTCCCAGAAGACCTGGGCGTATCGGTTCAAGGCCTCGAAGTTGGTCGGATCTCGCTCTTGTGTCGCCCGGTACTCGGCTAGAGCCAGGTCGAAATACGCCGCGGCAAGGTCGGCGTGCCACTGGCGCTCCGGGTCCTTTTGACCTCGCCCGACCGCGGCGCCGGCCATGGCCAGGTGCCGCCTGGCCTCGTGGCGGTAGCTCTCGGCCAGGTTCCAGCGCGAGGCGGCCTCGCTCTCGAGCGCCTGCATGAGGTCACGCTTCCCGGATACGGCAAACTCGGCGGACGCCGCGTAGCATCGAAGCACCGAGTCACCGGGCAGCAGCTTGAGGGCCTTTCGGTAGTACCCGAGCGCCGCGCGCGTGTAATAGGCCCGGGGGACGCTATGGCTCACGGTCCGCCCATCCTTCACCAGCACGTTCTCGTCGATCGTGGCCCTCGAGCACTGCCAATCTCCGGTCGGCGGCCGGCTCTCGCGCCTCGGCCCATGGCGTTCGAGCAGCGTGCCGATGGAGGCGAGCTCCGACGCGCGGGCCGTTCTCACGCGCAGGTCCTCCCGGGGAGTCGCGCCGCGGGCCGCGTAAAGCCGCTCGGCCTGCTGGCAGTAGAAGTACGCGATCCGATAGAATTGCCAGTCCGCGTCGTCGTACTGATCGCGTTTGTCGGGCGGGTGACGGCGAGCGCGATCCGGCGCATCGAGCGCGTGGCGACACAGCCCCGCCCAGGCCGCGGCGCGATCGAGAGACGACGCCCCGCTATCGGCACTGATCACCGACTGCCAGAGACTTCGCGCCTCCTGGGCTCTGGTCCTTCGTATGGCTCTTGCGTCGTCTTGAACCTTCGCAGGCCCGATCAGGGGGGCTCCCAGGTCTTGCTCCGAGCTGTAGAGCACGGATGCCAGCGCGACTATCGCCGGCACGAACCCGGGATTGGCCTTCAGGCTCGCCCGCAGAGCCTCGGCCGCGGCGAGAGGTTGGCCGTCATTGTTCAATGCCACCCCGAGCCGGTAGTGGGCCAGGGCGAAGGCCGGATCGATCGACGTGGCCGCGCGGAAGCGCCGGATCGCCTCGGACAGAGCGTCCGGGTCACCCAGGCCGCGGTGCAGGGTGAATTCCTGCCAGCTCTCGAGGCCCCGCTTGAATTCTACGAAGGCGTCCCACGAGCGCGTCATCCCGAACGTCGCCAGCGCCGGCTCCGCGCTCATGATCCGGAACGCCAGCTCGATGGCCAGCCGGTTGAAGGCGCGATCCGGATCGGATCGGTTCGCACCTTCCTTGTGGGCCAGCCGCGCCCGCCACATCTCCCCTGCACTGGATCGGATCAGGACCGTGTAGCCCTGCGGATCGGCCAGGACGCTTCCGTTCACGACACGGACGCCGAGCGCCCATCGGACCGGCTGCAGCACCGGCGTCAGCAGTAGTCCGATTGGAACCTTGACGCCCATGCCGACCTCCATGTCGGCATTCTGGGTGAGAAAGGGATCGATGCTTCCCGAACCCCCGGCGGCGAGCGTCCGGAAGCGTGCCCCGCGCTCTGGATCGGGCGGAAGCAACAGGATCACGTCCGGCTGCAGCTCGGCGGTCAGGACCCCGAGCGTGTTGACGAGGTGATCGAAGACCGCGCGTCCGATGTCGGCCTGCAGGGACACCAGCGGCACCTCCGCCTCGCCCTTGTCGCTCTTGAAATTGACGGCCAGGGCCGTGAAGGGCTGAAGGACTGTCTTGCCCGCGTGGGGGATCTCGTAGGCCACCACGAGCGCGACGAACAACACGGCTAGCTTCATCAGCGCCTCCGGGAAGGGCCGGAGGCTCATCAGGCGGCGCACGGCGGTGCCGACCCGGCTCAGTGGATCGGCGAACTGCCCCATCAGCAAGAGCCACACCTGGCGGAACCAGGAGCCCTGGTTGGCCAGCCTCGAATAGACTTCCGGCACGACGTTGACCACGAACGCCCGGAGCGGGCCTTCCGCCGTCACTTCGGCCAGACACGTCCAGGCTATCGCGAGGACGACCAGCGCTCCCGCCTGAGGAAGCCAGCCCAGGTAGAAAATGTCGGCGAGGCTCAACGCGATCATGACCAGGGCCAGCACTGCCAGTAGCTCTCCGACCATCGGCTGTAGCCAGACCCACACCCGCCAGGACGTGCCCGGCCAGCCGCCGGTCGCAGCGCGCTTCCACTGCCGTCGGATCGCGGCCGGAAAGCGACCGGCGGCCGCGGCGAGTCGCCCCCACGCATAGACGGCCCGGCCCGGCGCGCGCCAGAGCAGCCAGGCGACGGGCACCAGGCAGCCGAGCGCGGCCGCGACGAGCGCCACCTTCCACAGCACGGCCGAGGTCGGATCCGTGAACACCCGCCCGGTGAGCGCCCGCGACGACAGCGCGATCAGCATGGCCAGGAACGCCGCCGCTCGAATCCGGCGATTGCGCACTCCCAGGATCGTTATGGCGCCATCCAGGAAGCACGCCGTCAGCCAGATGAGAAGTGGAGGCCACCAGAGGTCGTAGGAATAGATCCAGAACGCCTGCGCGCTGTCCTCCCCGCTGAGGCTCGTGCCGACGCGCTTGACGCGCGTGGCCGCGGCCGTGCCGACCGCGAACCCCAGGACAAGCAACCCCGCCAGCCGCCCCGGCAGGTCTGCCTTGAGGCGTTGAACGTGCAGCCCGAGCCCGGCGGCGACGGCGAATCCGATGACGAGGGTGACCAGACCCCGCCAGTGTCCGCGGGCCATCACGACGTCGAACTCCGGGCTCAGGACGGCCTCGCCCCAGAACAGAATCGCGAACAGGACGAAGCTCAACCCGCCCAGGAGGAGGGTGAGCAACCCGAAGCCTCGGACGAACGGGGGCGCCCCCGGTCGCATCACGATCCGGATGCCCTGGATCAACAGCACGACCGTCGCGACGACGATGGCAGCGTTCATCGTGCTCCTGCCTCCCCGTAGTACGAGGGAAGATCGCCGACATCAGCCCACGAGGAGACTATGACGACGGGTCGCCACCCGCTGTCAACGGCCGAGTGTCCTTACACTGTCCGTTCGCCCACGCTCTTGACTCCGCCCGGCCCCCGGACGCATCCTGCCAGGTCAGGAGGGACCCCATGGAGCCAACCGTCGGAGGATAGGCAACATGAACGCCCTCCGGCGGCGGGCGCCCTGGCTTGGGTCCCGTCACCGTGCTTGGGTCCCGTCCCCGTGACATAACCTGCCAGACCCGGACGCTGGCCGCCCAGGAGCCCGACGGCACAGCATATGCTCGTCGCGGTAATACTCGTGGTCGAAACGGGCTCCAGGGGTGTTCGCATACATCACACTGACCTTGATCACCACGGTCCTCCAAGTGGTGGGATGGCCGCCCAAGCCTCCGGGTGCCGCGATCCTGTCAGAGTGTGGCTGAGAGGTCAAACTGGAGCAGATGGCAGGCCCCATGGGAGGAGCTTGGAGGGGGGCCCTGGCGGCCCCCCTCGGGAGGATCACCTCTGGGACGCGCGGATCTGGCCGCGGATCTCGCCGCCTGGCGACAGGTTCGTGTGCACGTTCGCGTAGGCTGCGCCGGCCCGGATGGCCGCGATACCCTCGGCGAGATCACCGGCCGTGAGCTGCTGCGGAGCCATGCTCCCCGCAATGACGTTGGCGTTGGTGATCGTCCCCCTCACCGTCCCTTGCTGCGGGCAGACGGGGGACAGATTCGTCGGGTCGTTGAACGGAGGAGTTCCGCTCGGCGTCTGGCACAGCCAGATCACGATGCTGCCATTCACGCTTAGCTGGGCGACGTGGATATGAGCCTGCTGGACCGTACCCTGAAGCCCGCTGCACGTCAGCTCGTAATCGATGGACTGATCGTTCGGGCTGATCTGGGCCTTGAAGTCGCCGCTGGCCACCGTGGACACCGACGGGACCTCTTCGTAGCCGATCAGGGAGGCTTCGATCCGCTCGGCGCTGGCGATGGCCGGCATTAAGAACAGGGGCAAGGCGAGGAGGAGGGTGAGCAACCGCTTTGGCCTCGGGTGTCGCATTTTTTTCACTCCCTTCCAGGGTTGAGGGGTAAATGCGCAGCGGCCCGGTGGAAAGCCAGCGCCCAACGAACCGACTTGCCCGTAATCGCGTAGGTGCCCGTTCGGTTCCATCGAACTGTGGCAGCGGTTCCTAAGGCGGCCAGCCCACCTCGTAAAGGCGCTTCAGACAGCCGTAGTGGAACAGCGTCGCGCGGAAGCCCCCGCCCGAAAGGCAGAGAAAGATCGATGGGCGCAGGCGAGGTCTCGACCAGCTTGCTAGTGTTCAGATATCCCTCCCAGATAAGCCGCCCGGAGGTCCGAGAGGTCGAGCCTACTGAATGGACCATAGCAGTTCTCCACCTCTGGCGCTCTGGTGGAAGAGCTCGAAATCAACACAGCGGGGCTTTATGGACACCCCGAAGAAGAACTCGCTCTTTCCGAACCAGTCGCCGCCGCGTTTGACTGATGCCGTCAGTAGACGTAACCGCGCCCTGATGTTTCCGAAGAAGAAACGCGTGGCGATTTCGTAAGCTTCTCGGCTGGTGACTAGAGAATCTGGCCCGCCGTGGCACTTGTGCACGAAGGTCCGAGGGGCTCCGGGGATTTGTGCGAAAGCCTGCTTGACTAGCCCATCGCTACGGTTGTACGTTGGCCCACCTTCCACGGCAACCGCGAAGAGACGATTCAGCCATGATGCCGCGCCCACAGAGTAAGTGCGGTAATTGGTACCGACGACGGTGAGCAGCCGATCCAGCGGAAAGTAGCTCTTGAAGTAGATATAAGCTGCTTCGTTCTTCTTGCCCTTGTATCTCCCTCTACGATCCTTTTTGTCTTCGAGCTCCTCTTCTGCGTCAACCTTAATCCAATCCTGAAGGAACTGAAATGATATGCCCTGGTGCGGGGTGCCTAGCGTTACAATCTCATTGATGTGGTCCTGAGCCGGCTCCTTGAGTGCCGGATAGGTCACCTGGACTGCCTCACGGACGAGAAGTCCCCCCATCGAGTGCGCTAGAATGTTGACTTTCGGCTTCGGCGCTTCAGGTTCCTTCAATTGGACGAGATCGCGAATGAAACTGATGAGGCGCACGAGCGCCTTGCCATATGTCTCGAAATGTCGGTCGTCCAGATCATAGTAGCGAAATACCCAGAGCGTCTTGCTCGGATCCCCTTCTGAGCGCACGAGATTGCGCGCCATGGCGGCGTCGATTACGATTCGCTCACCCGTGAAATAGCTCTTATCGAAGCTCTCTAGTTCTTCCGGAAGTCTGTCAGTCGCAACGTCGACGACCCTCGAGTAGTAGCCTACGACGTTGGTCGCATCCTGATACTTCCAATCCGCCTTCATGAAGCGAAGAATCAAACCTTCGTAGATATAATTTTCGCCCCGCTTTTGCGGATAAACAGTTCCGTCGTTAAATCCCTGATAGGCGACACGCTTCTCATCTTCGACCCCGACACCGCCGAACCCCCGAATCAGGATCAAGGGAAGTGCACGGCGAGTAGGGGGGGTGGATTGATCTGTGGCCATGGTGGTCCTCATTTCATGAAGTCCTCCAGTCCCAGCATCCTGTCCCTCCTCCCGATGGCGATCGGTGAAGGGGGCCATTCTCGCTGGTGGTTGGGGACTTCCCATTTCGGCGTTCTCCAGATTTCTCTATCATCGGCGCTGACAGCGTCCACCAGATGGGCAGCGCGCTCGGTCATCCGCCGGCCCCCGCAGCTCGGGCAGAAGCCGCGACCCTTGCAGGAGAAGGGCACAAAGTGCTCGCGGGCGCAACCCTCGCATCGAAAGCGCGCCACACCGCCCGCGAACACGCCGCACGCCAGGAACTCTCGGAACTCGCGCTCGACGAACTGCGGCAGACTGGATCCGTCGCCGGCCTCCGCCACCGCGCCCAGGAAGGCCTCCAGGTGCTCGGCGACGACCTGATGGAGCACGGTGTGCTCGGCGTCGCGGGGCCGGTAGACCGCTCGCGGGAAGGCCATGGCCCCCCGATGCGGTCAGGGCGCCGACCGGGACAATGCTGAGAGATTGATACACCGAACAGGGTGGGGATGACGGCGGCCGGACCGCTGCCGGCGGTGAGTCTACGGTCCGGAACGGGGGGGAGGGCGACCTCGCGCTCGTCGACCACGTGGTGTGACCCGGGGAGGAGGCGGTGGTTCTAGGTGTTCTTGGCTTGGCTAGATCTGGATTGTCCTCCTCGCCTCCAGAGCACATCGAACCTCCTGATGTAACACAGGGAGTGCTCAGGGAACTTCAGCGGGGCATGCTTGAGTGGCGTGTTGTTTTCGAGGTGGCGGTGCGCGCAAAGCTGCTGAGACATGTGGTGAAAACGTGGCCGTGACTGAAACACGGATTCAAATTCGGATCTCCAACCTGAACTCGAGGGACCTGTTCGCCCGCAAGTGGTTGCGGGCCCCCGCAACCAATAAACGCAAGGGGTTCGGCGCTCCCGTCGAGCCCTTTCGTCTCTCTGCCGGTTGACTTGTCCCGAAACTTGCCCCTCTCGCAGTTGGCAGAGCACCCTCACATTGAGTTTGCCCTCTCGTAGGGCGGGGCCGGTGATGGGTGGCGGCGGGCATAGAACGGACACAGCCGAATCGGGGCAAGGCCTGTTTCTAAACCCTGCCCACGACGCGTCGTTGAGCCGTCCAGGCCCAATGCGCCATCGGGCGGCAGCTGTGCGCTATTCAGCGCTGCCGCTTCCTGCGGTCAACAGTAGAGCGACGTCCACGCCTTGGACCATTCGCGCTTTCGGTGGCGCGCGACAATCGCTGATGGAACCGCCAAGCCGAGGATCTGCTCGCCTTCGCGCCAGATCAGCCGGACCTCGTCGAGGAAAGCGACCGCTTCCTTGACCTCGTCGGCGGGCATCGCGGTGGCGCGGCTGAGAGCGTCGAGGGTCATCGGGGTATCGTCGCACCTGCGGTATATCTGGCTCTGCAGCGGCGAGAGTCGGATCTCTTCGGGCTGCGCGAAGCGCGTGTCACGCATCACGAGCGAATCGCCATCCGCCTCCCAGGACAGGAACACGTCGCGCTCTCGATGCTGCGTCTTCCAGTGATTGATCTCCTGGATCAGCGTTCCGTAGAGTGGCAATGCGGCCGGATCGAATTCGAAATAGCGCTCGAAATAGTAGGCGTAATTGTCGAGATCGAACCGCGTACGCGCAAGAAACTCTCCGGAGAACAGACAATCATAACACCGGTGATGCCGCGGCCTCGTGCTGGAGCCGAAGCGCTGCGGCGAGCTGTGCAGAGGCGCGAATCGCGTGACGATCGCCTCCGTACGGGAGATCGGAGGTGCCAGATGATACAGCCGGGGCACCAGATCGATCATCCGCAGATACCACTCCGGCTTCTCGCCTGGCAATCCATAGAGGATGTTGTAGTGGATCTGGATGCCGTTCACGTAGCCGAGCTTGATGGTCTGCACATTGTGGATTCCGGTCACGCCCTTTTCCATGAGGCCGAGCACGCCGGTCTCGAACGACTCGATGCCGGGCTGCAATTCGGTGAAGCCGGCATCGGCAAAGGCCCTGATGCGATCCGCGCTTTGATTAGCCTTGATCTCGCATTGCAGCTCATAGCGCGGCTCGATCTGTGCCAGCTTCGGGAGCACCTCGTTGACGAAGCTGTTGGGGAAAATGTAGTCGGAAAACCGGAACGGTACCTTGGTGCCATAGCGCTCGCGCATGTGGGCGAGCATCGCCAACACCGTCGCGGGCTTCTTGGTGCGGTAGGTCAGCGTCTGGTCGTCGATGCCGCAGAACACGCAATGGTGCTTCTGTCCCCACCAGCAGCCCCGCGAGCTCTCCACCGGCAGCACGGTGGTCTTGATGGTAACGCGGTCGCGGGCCGCCAGCGCGGCGAGATCGGCGAACCAATCCGAATAGTCCGGCGCGGGACTGCCATCGAGCTCGAACCTGATCCGCGGCTTCCCGAGTGGATTGTCGCGGGTGAACACACCGCCGATATCGGACAGCCGACCCCGGCCCACCGACGCCTGCGCCAGCAGTGCGATGATCGGCTCGCCATCGCCCTCCGCGATCGCATCGATATGCGGAAACGCGCGGAGCACCTCCCGTCCGGGCGGGCCTTCCATCGCATACCCGCCGAGCACGATCATGACGTCCGGACATTTCCGGCGCAGCAGCGAAGCGAGCGCCAGCGATGCGATCGTCTGATCGAACATGCAGGTGAAGCCCACCAACGTCGGCTCGTAGGCGATGAGTTCTTCCGCGCACTCCGCCAGGAATTGCGGGACGATCTCTTGCCGCATTTGAATGGCGGCGTGGCCCAGGTCGCGCGCCTTCGGGAACGGCATATGCGAGCGCGCGCCCACGCTCGCGTGACATTGCTCCAGGAGGGCGTCGGCCTGATCTGCGGTGAAGCCGTCGTCCAGAAGGCCGGAGAAGGTGAATTCGTTGATCGACCAGCAGTCGCCGACTTGCTGATAGGCGGCCGCGGTGAGGTAACGCAGCAAGGCGGGGCCGAAATGAAAGACGCGAGCCTCGATGCCTTCGGCGGCGGCTTTGGCCTTCAGAATCGCCAGCCCCAGGGCGGGCTCCGAGATCGGAGCCCACGGCATGCTGACGAGAGCAACGCGAGGCTCTGTGGCCATCACACCCCCCGAGCCGCTACTTGGGTTTCTTCTTCTTCCGCTTGCTCTTGCTCTTGGACTTCCCGCGGCCGGGTTTGCTCTTGCCCTTGTCTGATCCCAGCTTCACGAAGCCCGACTCGTCGACCAGGATTCGTTCCTTGGGGTCATGGCGAAAGGCGGTCACGGCAGCCGTGATCGCGAGGCCCACCACGACAATCGAGCCGCCAACGACGACGAGTCCCGGATTGGCCTTCTTACCGCGAGTCGCTAGCCCCGACCCGATCGCCGACATGACCCCGAGGACTTTCGGCGAAGCCTTGATCTTGAGTTTGCGCGCGGCGGCGGCGGGATCGGTGTGAAGCTCTCGGAGATAACGGCCATCCGCGACGACCTTGTTGTAGAAATCCAGCGTCTGCCTGGCGGTACTCTTCGACACCCTGGCCAGGCGCGGATCATTCTTCCACATCGGCTCGCGCTGAGCCGCGTCGAACGCGGCCACCAACTTGTCGCGATCGGCGGCCACGCGCGACAGCTCAGGCCAACGCTGCTTGATTCCTTCCTTCCCGGAGATGACCTGCTCGAAAACAACCTCGGGCTTGCTGGCCGCTTTGCGACGTGCCATGGGGCGCCTCGTGCTCGTTGATGTTCTCGGACGCCTTCGCTTCCTGCGACAGCGCGAATCATCGGCGTCTGGGGCCCAGTCTCCCAAATCAACCGGCGTTGATTATGCCTCAACGGAAAAGCGCACGTCAACCGTCGGCCGGAATGCTCCCTGACGCCGTGTGGCGCATCATCCGCTCGCCCGCCTATGGGTGAGCTATCATGGGTCCAACACCTCAGCGAGTGCCCCAGCGCTCCAATGGCGTAAGGGTCTGCTACAACGAGTTCCTGGCCGCGCGCCTTGCCGCTCGGATGGAGTTCCCCGTCCCCCCAGCGAGGAAGAATTGAATATGGCTGCATCGCTCGGGAACTCAATGCACCAGGCGTTCTTCGGCATACGTGTCGGGTCGCTCGTCTCGCTCTGGATCACTCTGCAAACGGTCGCGCTCAATCCGAGCCAGCAGGCGCAGTTTATGGCTCTGACGTGGAGTGCGGCTCTAGCGTCCGTCTACTTTGAAGTGATGTCAGCGATCGGTTACTTCCGCTCCCAGAAGACATTGAGGCGGCTCAAGAAGAGACCGTGACAGCGCCTCGCGCAGTCCGTTCTCGTCAGCGCTTCTTCGTCGGCTTCTTCCGTCCCACCGTGCGCTTTGCTTTCCGGACGGCGCTCGGCTTCGCTTCTCCCGATCGGTGTTCGCCCATCGGCTTGTTGCGGCCTGGCTCGCAGATGCTGCGCGCGCCTCGGGGGTCATTGCCTTCGCACCCGCACGTCCTGCGCCCTAACCGTTCTCGTTGAACCAGAACAGCTCACGGTGCGTGTTCTCGACCATGGCGCTGAGCGTCGGTGCGTCATCGTCCGCGCGATGCAAGGACGAGCGATACGATGACCGAGAGTAGTGCGACAAGGCCCGAGATAACTCCACCGAGTATCTTCGAGCGAGGATAGGTAACATGAACGCGGACGCTGGCCTCCCCAGGAGTCGACGGCACAGCACACATTAGCGGCCTGCTCGCGGGTCGAGCGAGCCGACCCGGGGTGGGCGGCACGCTATGCGAGACACACCTCCGCCGTCAATCGGCCACGGACCGGCCGGAGCAGCGTTGATGGCGCCTCGTGGGGCGTCCGCCGCGCCCCCGAGCAGATCGGATCAGGACGCGGCAGCGCCGGGCTCCGGTGGGGAGGTGCCGGGGCTCGGCCCCGAGGCGCCGACCCCCACGTGCGCGAGGATCCTCCGGATAACGCCGGGATCGTGCAGGGTGGCGATCAGGCGCAGGCGGCCCCCACAATGGGGACACGCCAGGACATCAATGGCAAATGTCCGGTGCATCAGAGCCGCCCAGGTCCGGGCGCGCGGGGTGGGCTTCACTCCTGCATCGTGCGGACCTGCGGCCAGCGGCGCCGCCGAGGCCGTGGGCTCGGGCCGCACGCGTCCGTACGCGACCACGCGCTCGCGCCACCGGGCGTGCGGAGCCAGCACGCCATGGCAGATGAGCAGGTTGGTTTCCGGACGCGGCGTCATCGCCGCCAACCGTTCCAGGAATTCCAGCGGCTCGAACACCAGCTCCTGCGTACCGTCGTGCCACGCCGTCTTCAGCTCAAGCGCGAGACGGCCGTCGCGCCGCAGCCGCAGGCGCTCCTGCGCGAAGGGCGGGCGCAATGTATAGTGGCACAGGCGTTCCAGCCCCGCGTGATCGTTCGCCGACACCCACACGTTAGACGGCGGCCGGACCGCTGCCGGCGGTGAGTCTACGCTCCGGAACGGTGGTGAGGGCGACCTCGCGCTCGTCGATCACGTGATGTGACCCGGGGGGGGCTGTGGTCTAGGTGTCCTTGGCTTGGCTAGATCTGGATTTGTCCTCCTCGCCTACAGCGCACATCGAGCCTGGTCCTTGAGCACAGCGAGTGCTCGGGGACCTTTAGCAGGGCATGCTTTAGTGGCGTGCTGTGTTCGGGTGGCGGCGCGCGTAAAGCTGCTGAGAAACGTGGTGAAAACGTAGCCGTGACTGAAACACGGATTCAAATTCGGATCTCGAACCTGAACTCGAGGGACCTATTGGCCTGCAAGTGGTTGCGGGCCCCCGCAACCGGATGGGAAGATTGAGCGCCGCGCCAGCGCGATTCCTCAGATCAACTTAGCCCCTGTCGGGCCTCAGCCTCCAACGCCCAGGTACGTCGTGGTGATTCGCTCGTTGGCGCGGAGTGCCGCCGGCGTGCCCTCGAACACGATGGTTCCGTGGTCGATGATATAGACGCGATCGGCGAGCCCGAGCGCCATCTCGACGTTCTGCTCGACCAGCAACATGCTGACGCGCTCGCGCTTGAGCTCCCGCACGGTTCCCATGACGGCCTCGACCACCAGCGGCGCCAGCCCCTGCGACGGCTCGTCCATGAGGAGCAGATCCGGGCTCGTCAGCAGCGCGCGGGCGATGGCCAGCATCTGCTGCTCGCCGCCTGAGAGAAGGCGCCCCTTGCGGTCCAGCACCTCGCGAAGCTTGGGGAAACGCTCGAGCACGCTCTCCATCGGCCAACGCGAGCCGGGCCGGCGGGCGATGTCCAGGTTCTCGCGCGCGGTGAGGTAGGAGAAGATGCCGCGCGTCTCGGGGACCAGGGCGATCCCGAGCCGGGAAATCCGGTGGGCGGGGAGGCCGGCGATGCTGGCTCCCTTGTAGATGATGGCGCCGCTCCGGGGGGGCGTGAGGCCGGTGATGGACCGGAGCGTCGTGGTCTTGCCGGCGCCGTTTCGCCCCAGGAGCGCTACCACTTCTCCCTCGCCGACGCCGAGGGAGAGATCGTGCAGGATATGACCGAGCCCGTAGTACGTGGCGATGCCCCGGACCTCGAGGATCAAGGCGCGACCACGCCCCCCAGGTACGCGCGCCGGACTTCGGGGTTGCGCTGGATCTCCAACGGATTGCCCTCGGCGATCACGCTGCCGAAATGCATGACCGAGATCCGATCGGACATACTCATGACTACGTCGATCTTGTGCTCGATGAGAATGATGGTGTACCGCCCCTTGAGCTTGCGCACGAGCGCGACCATTTTCTGCGTCTCGTCCGGAGAGAGCCCCGCCCCCGGCTCGTCCAGCAGCAGGAGCCGGGGGGCCGCCGCCAGCGCGATGGCTAGCTCGAGCTGTCGCTGCTCGCCGTGAGAGATCTCGCGGGCCGGAAGGCTCGCCTTCTCGCCGAGCCCCACCTCGCTCAGCACTTCGAGCGCCCGGCTCGTGAGCTTCGGGTAGCGGTCGGCCCGTCGCCACGCCAGTCCCCGCCAGGACTCCTGCCGGGCGAACGTGGCCAGCCAGACATTGTCCAGGATCGACAGGGTGGGGAAGATGCTGGTGCGCTGGAACGACCGCGCGATTCCCAGGTGGGCGATGCGGTACGGGAGCGTTCCCGCGATGTCCCGTCCGTCGAAGATGATCCGGCCCGACGTCGGCGCATGCTGGCCGGTCAGCAAGTTGAAGAACGTGGTCTTGCCCGCCCCGTTTGGGCCGATCACGGAGTGCAGGGAGCCCTCCTCGACCTCGAGCGTGACCGCGTTGACCGCGATCAATGCCCCGAAGGACTTGGTCAGGCGCTCGGTTCGCACGAGGGGCATCGCGTTCTACCCTACGGTGGGTGCGCGATGCGCGGCGCGCCAGGCCCAGAAGCGCGCCCACGCCTCCACCACCCCGCCCCGGAAGAACAGCACCACGATCACGAAGGCTACACCGAGCAGGAGCGGCCAGCGTGCCCACATGGAGCTGACCGATTCCGACAGCCAGATGAACACGAACGAGCCGATGACCGGCCCGTACAGGGAACCCGAGCCGCCGATGAGCGTGGCGAAGACGACATTGCCGGAGAACACGAACCCGATGGACTCCAGCGGCACGATACCGAAGAGCATGGCGTAGAGCACCCCCGCCAGGCCCGAGAAGGCGCCCCCCACCACGAAGGCGGCGAGCTTCATGCGGGGTACGTTGTAGCCGAGGGCTTCCGCCCGCAGCTCGTTCTCGCGAATGGCTTGCAGGATCTTGCCGAGGGGCGACTCGACGATGCGCTTCATGATCCAGAGTGACAGGAGAAAGAGGAGCGCGACGGCCGCGTAGTACGCGAGCGGGCCGTGGATATCCAGGCCGAGCACGCTGGGGCGGGGAATCCCGGGCATGCCGTCCTCGCCCCCCGTCACCGTCGTCCACTGATAGGCCGTGAAGTAGAACATCTGGTTCAGGGCGAAGGTCAGCATGATGAAGTACAGGCCGGAGCGCTGCACGCAGAGATAGCCGACGGCGGCCGCCGAGACGGCGCCCACCAGGATCCCGAGGCCGAGGGCCAGGAAGACGTTGATGCCGTAAAACTTGAGCAGGTAGCCCGCCACGTAGGCGGCCGAACCGAAGAATGTTGCCTGCCCGAAGGAGAGCAACCCCGTATAGCCCATGAGCAAGTTCAGGCCGAGGCCAAAGATCGCAAAGATCCAGATCTCGGTGGCGATGGCGTGCCGAACGAAGAGGGGAAGCGCGACCACCGCGGCCAGAATCGCCAGCCACGCCGTGGTGCTCGCTGTCATCGGATGCCGAACAGCCCCTGGGGGCGCACGAGCAGCACCAGGGCCATCACGGCGAAGATCACCGCCACCGAGGCCTCGGGCCAGACCAGCGCCACCAGGCTCTGGGCCAGGCCCACCAGCAACCCCGCCACGATGGAGCCCAGAAGGTTGCCCAGCCCCGCCAGCGCGACGACCACGAAGGCTATGCCGAGCATGTCCACGCCCATCCAGGGATTCAGCCCGCGAATGGGCGCGGTCAGCGCGCCGGCGACACCGGCCAGGACGCAGCCCAGCGCGAAGGCGGCGGTAAAGAGGCGATGAATGTCGATGCCGAGGAGGGCCACCATCTCCTTGTCCTCGATGCCCGCGCGCATGATGGCGCCGTAGCGCGTCTTCTCCAGGAAGAGCCAGGCGCCGAGCACCAGGAGTGCGGCCGTCACCATCACGAATAGACGGTACTTCGGGTAGAACGTGATCCCGAGGTCGATACCGCCGCGCAAGATCGGCGGCGGGAGCTGGCTCATGCCGACGGGACTCCAGACGATGATGATGCCCTCGGTGACGATCAGGGAGAGACCGAACGTGAGCAGGAGCTGGTAGTCGTGGCCGGCCTTGTAGAGCGGGCGTATTCCGCCGTACTCGATCAGCACGCCGAGAAGTCCCACCCCCAGGGGGGCCAGCAGGAGCGCCAGCCAGAAATTCCCGACGAGCTGGATCACCGTGTAGAGGAAGTAGGCGCCGAGGGCGAAGAGCGCCCCGTGGGCGAAGTTGGGAATGTTGAGCACGCCCGTGATGATGGAGAGCCCGATGCCCATGAGGGCGTAGAGCATGCCCGTGGCCAGGCCATTGAGAACCTGGCTGAAGAGGAGGGAGGCCTTCACGCAGGGGAGATGCCGGCTAGAGCGATCCTATGTCTTTGCACGCCGCGTACTCTGCCGGCAGCGGCGTCGAGCCCGTCGCGACGATGTCGGCGAAGTCCATGGGGTGCTTCATCGCGTCCTTCTTCTTGCAGCGCATGAAGAAGTAGGGGCGCAGCGTCTGGTGGGTCTTCGGATCCACACGCATCTTACCCACCAGGTCCTCCACCTCGAGCCCCTCGCAGGCCTTGATGACGTCGGGCACCTCGGTGGACTTGGCCTTGTCCATCGCATGCAGCATCATCCGCGTCATGCCGTAGGCGGCGGCCGGCGCGTAGCCGGGAGGGCCGCCGAACTTGGCCTGGTAGTTCTTCACGAACTCGCGCGCCACCGGCGTATCGGCAGTGTAGTAGAAGTTCGAGCCGACCCACATGTTCTCCCGGATCTCCGGGTTGAGCTGGACCAGCTCCTCGACGCCGGAGGACCAGGTCAAGATCAGCGGGACCTTTGGAGTGAGCCCGAAATTGAAGATCTCCCGCGCCCCCGTGACGGCGTCGAGGCCGAAGTTGATCATGGCCACCACGTCGGGCTTGTTGGCGGCCGCCTTGGTCACGTAGTTGGAGAACTCGCGCTCGCCGAGCGGGTGCCGGTCGGCGCCCACGAACTCGATCCCGTGCCCCTTCCCCACTTCCTTGATGTACTTCTCCACCGACCAGCCGAACGCGTAGTCGGCGACCAGCAGGTGCCAGCGCTTGGCCCTGGGATTGGCTTGTATGAAGGTGTCCACCACGGTCTTGGCGGCGGTGTACGGGCTGGCCGCCCACTGGAAGGAGTACTTGTGGCAGCGCGCGCCCGAGATGTCCTCGGTGCCGCCGCTGAAGTAGTGGAAGGTCTTCTTTCGCTTGGCGACCTCGGATACGGCCAGGGCAACGCCTGAGGACCAGGGGCCGATGATGTACTTGACGCCGTCGGCGTCGATGGCTTCCTCCGCGCGACGCGTGGCGCTGCCCGCCTTGGTCTCGTCGTCGCGGGTGATGTACTTGATGGTCTTGCCCTGGACCTTCATGCCGCGCTCGTCGAGCGCCATCTTCATGCCGCGGTCGAGGACGGGACCCACGTCGGAAAAGGCGCCGGTGAAGGACCAGAGACCCAACACGGGGAGCTCCTTCGACTGGGCCCGGAGCACGGTCGGGAAGGCGAGCCCCGCCACCGCGCCGCCGCCCAGTTTCAGCACATCCCGCCGAGTGAAGTTGCGCATCGCAAATCCTCCGCGCTGGTCTGGGGGTTGGATCCCGGCTTCGGACTGCTCGCTGCAGGGAGAATCTTCCCAAGCCGAGATGGTGTCAAGCCCTCAGAAGATCCGCGGCGTCACGGCGAGCCGCACCCCGCGAGCCGGGTGCGCCTAAGCCGTCACTTCTTTCGGTAGACGTTCAGCCCTATCTTCTCTTCGCGCTCGGGTATCGTTACGTTCCCCTCCGTGGAGGCGATGATGATCGTCTTCCCGGACGAGGAGGGGCCGAACTCCTTCGACAAGTCCACCGTGATCGTGAGCAGGTCACCGTCCATCGTCATCTGAACGTTCTTCATTGCCTGGTCTCCCGACACAAGAGGGGCGCCGGCACACCTAGGCCGAGGCCCGCACGTTCTTGTTGAGGAACTCGAAGGTCCCCGGCGGCGAGTCCTCGCGGACCCGCCGCCGCTCAGGCGCTTCTCGGAGACCGTCTACTTTGCGCTGGTGAGGAGCTTGGCGCACTCCTCGGAGACCCGGCTGTCGCTCTCCGCTTCGCCGGGCATCTTCGACCAACCCACCTTCTTCAGGAAGTCGCCCCGCTCATAGCCGCTGAGCGCGGTCAGTTCCGTCAGCCTCTCGGCCTTCTTTGGATCCTGACCGGATTGAATGACACAGATCGGGGCCAGCCGCTTGACCACGGCGTCGTCGGCTTGCGTCTGGGCCATAGCCCGGGCGGTGCCCCCCGTGACCCATCCCCCCCAGGTGAAGCCGATGATCATGGTGAAGATGACCGCGCCCGCCACGGTCCAGAACACAACGGTTTTCGAGGCCTTCGATTCGCTCATTCGCTGGCCAAAGCTCAGTTTTCTGGGTTCCATAGGTCTATTGTCCTCCTTCTAGAAGTCGCCATGTGGCATCGGCGGAGTTGCCGTCTTCTCTTCGGGTAGGTCCGTCACGAGCACCTGCGTGGTCAAGATGAGCGACGCCACCGAGGCCGCGTTCTGCAGCGCCACGCGCTCCACCTTGGTGGGGTCGATGATCCCGGCCTGCATCATGTCCACGAGCTCGAGCGTCTCCGCATCGAATCCGCGGGTCACGCCCTTCTCGGCCTTGACCCTGGCCACGATCACGCTGGGCTCGAGCCCCGCGTTCGCCACGATCTGACGGATGGGTTCCTCCAGCGCGCGCTTGACGATCTGGGCGCCCACCTTCTCGTCGCCCTCGAGCTTGAGGCCATCGATAGCCGTCGCGGCCCGCAGCAGCGCGACCCCGCCGCCGGCCACGATCCCCTCTTCCACCGCCGCGCGGGTGGCGTTGAGCGCGTCCTCCACGCGGGCCTTCTTTTCCTTCATGGCCGTCTCGGTGGGCGCGCCCACCTTGATCACCGCGACCCCGCCGACCAGCTTGGCCAGGCGCTCCTGCAGCTTCTCGCGGTCGTAGTCCGAGGTGGTCTCCTCGATCTGCGCCCGGATCTGCTTGATGCGGCCCTCGATGGCGGCCTGCTTGCCGGCGCCGTCCACGATGGTGGTGTTGTCCTTGTCCACCAGCACCTTCTTGGCCTTCCCGAGATCCTCGAGCTTGATGTTCTCCAGTTTGACCCCGAGGTCCTCGGTGATGGCCTGGCCGCCGGTCAGGACCGCGAGGTCCTCCAGCATGGCCTTGCGGCGATCGCCAAAGCCCGGCGCCTTCACGGCGACGGCGTTCAACGTGCCCCGGAGCTTGTTGACCACGAGGGTGGCCAGCGCCTCGCCCTCGACGTCCTCGGCGACGATCACCAGCGGCTTACCGACGCGCGCCACCTGCTCGAGCAGCGGCAACATGTCCTTCATGACGCTCAGCTTCTTTTCGTAGATGAGGATCAGGGCGTCCTCGACCACGACTTCCATCCGGGTGGGGTCGGTGACGAAGTAGGGCGAGAGGTAGCCGCGGTCGAACTGCATGCCCTCGACCACGTCGAGCGCGGTCTCGGCAGACTTCGACTCCTCCACCGTGATGACGCCGTCCTTGCCCACCTTCTCCATCGCCTCGGCGACCAGATCGCCGATGATCTTGTCATTGTTGGAGGCGATGGTGGCGACCTGGGCGATCTCCTTGCGGTCCTTGGTCGACTTGGACATCCGCTTCAGCTCACCGACCACCACATCGACCGCCTGGTCGATGCCGCGCTTGAGGCCCATCGGATTGGCCCCCGCGGTGACGTTCTTGAGCCCCTCGCGCACGATGGCCTGCGCCAGCACGGTGGCGGTGGTCGTTCCGTCGCCGGCGATATCGGACGTCTTGGAGGCGACCTCCTTGAGCATCTGTGCGCCCATGTCCTCGAAGGGATCCTTGAGCTCGATCTCCTTGGCCACCGTCACGCCGTCCTTGGTGATGGTGGGGCTGCCGAACTTCTTGTCGATGATCACGTTGCGGCCCTTGGGGCCCATGGTGGCCTTGACGGCCGAGGCCATGACATTGATTCCGCGGAGCAGCGCGGCGCGGCCTTCGTCGTTGAACAGCACTTGCTTCGGCATGCGGATTCTCCTCCTCGTGGTGAGCTACTCGATAATGGCGAGGACGTCCTCTTCCTTCATGATCAGGTACTCCTCGTCGGCCAGCTTCACTTCGGAGCCGGAGTACTTGCCGAAGAGGATGCGGTCGTGGGCCTTCACGTCCAGGGGGATCTTCTTCCCCTCGTCCGTCACGCGCCCGTTGCCCACCGCGATGACCTTGCCCTCCTGGGGCTTTTCCTTCGCGGTGTCGGGAATGATGATGCCGCCCTTCTTGCTTTCCTTTTCTTCCTCACGCTTGACGAGAATCCGGTCGTGCAGGGGACGGATCTTCATGGTCAGGGCGCCTCCCGATCTGGCTAAAGGGGACTGCGTGGATGGGTCCCATCAGGAGGGGGGAGGAGAAGCCTGGCACTCACCTGACTCGAGTGCCAACATGGGCGCTTTCGGCCAGGAAGTCAACGACAGAAATAACTGGTCGGGGGGCTCCGCGAAGCCCAAGAGATTGAATAGGTTACGGAATCTGGTGGTTAGCGACTACGTCGCTAGCCCCTCGCCGCCGCCGCGTAGCGCGCGGCAGGAACACTGAGCGACAACTTCGGGATCATTTGCTGCCGAGCCGCCTCGTAGGCGTCCCAGTCCGCGACATCCGGCAGCGCGGGAATGGTGACGACCTCGCCGCGATCGAATCCGGCGAGGGCCGCGTCGACCATGTCGTCGACGTCCATCACCATGCTTGGCGGCAACGTCGCAATGTCCGTACCCGCCTTCTCCCAGATCTCGGTCCGGGTCGCGCCCGGCAGCACGACCTGCACGCGAACGCCCTTGCTCGCGAGTTCCTGCTGCAATCTCAAGCTCAGGTTGAGCAGATAGGCCTTTGTGCCACTGTAGGCGCCGTTGAACCGCTCCGGCGCGAGCGCCAGGACCGAGCTGATGTTGATGAGCGTACCCTTGCCGCGCTCGACGAATCCGGGAATTGCCGCGAGCGCCAGCCGTGACGGCGCCAGCACGTTTAGGCGGATCATGCTCTCAAGATGATCAGCATCAGCGCTGGCTAGGTCGCCGCTCATGGCCATGCCCGCGTTGTTGACGAGAACCGTAATAATTCCGTCGGTGCGCAGCCGGACCTCCACGCGGGCAAGATCCGCCTTGTCGTTCAAGTCGACCACCATGATCTCGACGGAACGGCCGGTGTCATCGGTGAGACGCTGGGCCAGCGCCTCGAGCCGCTCTCGATTGCGGGCGACGAGGAGCAGATCATAGCCACGACGGGCGAGCCGGTCGGCATACATCGCGCCGATGCCGGACGAGGCGCCGGTGACCAACGCTGTGCCTTTCGGTTGGTTGGGAATCATTGCGGTAGCGCCTCCAACCCGTAAGATGCCCGCTAGCGGGGATCCGATTCGCGAGGAGGCACGAGAGGAGATTCACATGAAAACGACTCGAATCGTGGCAGTCGCAGCGCTGATCGCCACAACCGGCCTCGCGCTTCACGTGGCGCAGGGGCAGCAAGTGGGAGCCCGGCGCGATCTCCAGCGGCACGACCTGAGCGTCACCGGACGCGAGGTCATCCAGACGATCGTCGAGCTCGCGCCGGGAACGACGGCCCCCAGACACGTGCATCCGGGCGAAGAGATCATCTATGTCCTCGAAGGCACGTGGGAATACACGGTGGCGGGCAAGCCGCCGGTGACCCTCAAGGCCGGTGACGTCCTGTTCATCCCGGCCGGAACGATCCACTCGGCGAGGAATGTCGGCACCGGCCGCGCAGCGGAGCTCGCGACGTATATCGTCGAGAAGGGGAAGCCGCTCGTCACGGTGGTGGAATGAGCGTCGCGAGCAATGGAGAGGCCCGAACTCCTCCCGGGAACGGGGGAAGTGAGCGCAACGACGCGGGCTAGCGGACGCAGGAGCCGCTAGCCCCTTTCATCTACCCAGACCTGGGGGGAATCGAGCATGGCACGACTGAACGGGAAAGTGGCCGCCGTGACCGGCGGGGCATCGGCGAGGCGACGGTGCGACGGTTCGTGACGGAGGGGGCGAAGGTGGCCTTCGCCGACCGCGACGTCGAGCGGGGCAAGCGGATCGCGGTGGAGATCGAGGCGAGCGGCGGTCAGGTCGTGTTCGTGGAGGCGCACATGGAACGCGAGGCGGAGGCCGCGGCCTTCGTCCGGCAGACCGCGCAGCGCTTCGGCCGGCTCGACATCCTCGTCAACAACGCCGGGGTCCGCCTGTATCACACGGTCGAAGAGGCCAGCGCCGAGAGCTGGGACGAGATCCTCGGCGTGAATCTCAAGGGGTACGCGTTCTGCGCGAAAGCGGCGATTCCGCTCCTCCGGCAAGCATCTTCCGGCAGCATCGTCAATGTCGCCTCGGTGCGCTCGGTGACGAGCATCGGCAAGACCACGCAGTACGATACCACCAAGGCGGCGGTGGCCGGGCTGACGCGCGGAATGGCGGCGGATCACGCCGCGGACGGCATCCGGGTGAACGCGGTCTGCCCGGGGGCGATCTACACGCCCTTTCACGAGAACCGCAACCAAGCGCTCGGCCGGACGTTCGAGCAATACCGGGACGAGGCCGCCAGGGGCACGCTGCTGCGCCGTCACGGCACCCCCGATGAAGTCGCCGCCTGCATCCTGTTTCTCGCCTCTGACGACGCCTCGTACGTGACCGGCACGTTGCTGTTCGTCGACGGCGGCTATACCGCGATGTGAGCCAGGATCCCTCGATGCGCTTCAGCGTTCTGGCAACCCAGCCTTGCGTGCTCCCTCGACAATCCGGTCGAACTCCTTACGGAACGTAGGATTGTCGGAATACCCCGCTCCGTCCTGCGCCAATTGCTCCAGCGTGAAGGATGGTCTGACCTTCAGAAGCTCCGCAACTGCTGCCGCCGCCTCTGCCTTCTGGCCGCGCCAGGCATACGCAGAGGCGAGATCGGTCCAGGCGCCCCAGAACGACTTACCGGTCGCCGTCGACTTCAGGCACCACTCGATCGCCGGCGCGTCACGCGCCAAGTGCGTATACGCATGGCACAGAACGTAGTACCAGATGAACAGGTCAGGATCGCGAGGGCTGAGTCGGATCGCCTTCTCCACCGGCGCCACGGTCTCCGCGGCCCGCCCGATGGCGATCAGACTCCGACCGCGGCTGACGTATGCCGCCGCATGGTTGGGATCGAGGGCGATGGCCCTGTCGTACGTCGCCAGTGCAGCGTCAAACCGCCCGGACAGTGCGAGAACCTCGCCCTTCACGTAGTGCGCATGGGCGTAGTTGGGCGAGAGAGCGATGGCCCGCGTGACGGCCTCGTCGGCACGGGCGAGGACGCCGGCACGGTCGGGATCCCAGCGGTTGCGGTGAATGAGCGTGAGGGCGTGCGCGAGCCCGACTCTGGCCTGACTGTTGTCCGGATCGATTCGCAGCGCGTCTTCGAACACCGTGACGGACCTCTTCGCATCGTCCTGCTCCGGCGCTGCATTCAAGATCGACCAGCCCCGCATGGTGAGGTCAACCGCGTCCGGGTTCGCGCGTGGGGCGCGGCGACCCTCGACGTTGACGAGCTCGACACTGAGCGTCCTCGCCAGGCGGCTCGCGATGCCGAAGTTGTCCTGGGATGTCGTGAGCGTCCCCTGATCGACGTCCAACTGCTCGGCCCACAGATGCGCGCCGGTGCGCGCGTCGATGAGCTGCGCGTTGACGCGGACAGTGCGTCCCATCCGGCGGACGCTGCCCTCCAGCACATAGCGGACGCCCAGCTCGCGGCCAATCTGCCGGGTATCGACGGCCTTGCCCTTGTACGTGAATGACGTGTTCCGGGAGATCACGAAGCTACCAGCGATTCGCGACAGATCACTGGTGAGGTCTTCCGTGATGCCATCGGCGAAGTAGTCCTGGCTCGGATCGCCACTCAGGTTCCCAAAGGGCAGCACGACAATCGAGAGACGTGGTGCCTCTGGGTTGTCTGCCCGCGGACCCGGAGGGAACGGCGCGCCCATCCACCACGCGCCTACCGCCCCGAGGACAACAAGGCACGCCGCCAGGCCCCACACGATCCAACTCCGGCGATCCGTCAGGGCTGGGCGTCTGAAGGGCGCAGCCCCGGCCTTGGAGGCTGCGCCCGGAATCTGGAGCCGATACATTCGCACGGGCTGCTCGATGTTTTTGACCTGCCGCTGGCCCGCATCCTCGAAGGTGAGAGGCAGTTTGCCGCGGACCTGATCGTAGACGGTACTGGAAACGAGCACGCCACCCGGCTCGGCCAGAGCTTCCAGCCGGGCCGCGATGTTGATGCCGTCACCGTAGATCCGGACCTCGTCGTGGATCACGTCTCCCAGATTGATCCCGATGCGTAGACGCATGCGACGGCTCTCGAGGACCCGAACGTTGCGCTCGGCCATCACCGTCTGGATCTCGACAGCACACTCGGTGGCGCCTATGACGCTGGGAAACTCCGCCATGATGCCATCGCCGGCGGTGTCGATGATCCGCCCACCGTGTCGGCCGATCAGCGGCAGGATCACGCTCTGGTGGGCCTTGAGGTCCCGCACGGTGGCGGCCTCGTCCTCGTGCATGAGCCGGCTGTAGCCCGCGATATCGGCGGCAAGAATGGCGGCGAGCCGGCGCTGGATGGAGGGCGCTTCGTCCATGATGTGGTCTCGGCACTCGCACAGGCGAGCAGGTGGTAGTGTTGCACATCGCCCTGGGGATCGCGAGGACCCCATGCCGCTGCCGGTCTACGGGGTCATCACCGCGATGCGAGCAGCATGAAGCCTCTTTACCTCGCTCGGACCCTGAGGCAGGATAGGCCGGCATGAAGCCCGCCCCGTTCGAGTATCACCGTCCCGCGTCCCTCGCCGAGACGTTCGACCTCCTCGACCGCTACGGAGACGACGGGCGCATCCTGGCCGGCGGGCAGAGCCTCGTGCCCGCGCTCAACCTGCGCCTGGCCACGCCCCGCGCGATCATCGACATCAACCGCGTGCCTGGTCTCGATGCCGTCCGCGCGGCACCGGACGGACTCGTTATTGGCGCGCTCGTCCGGCAGGAGGCGCTCGAGCGTTCGGCGCTCGTGCGCGAACACGCGCCGCTCATTGCGGCTGCGCTGCCGCATATCGGGCACTCGGCCATCCGCGCGCGCGGCACGATCGGCGGCAGCCTCGCGCTGGCCGATCCCGCCGCCGAGCTGCCCGCCTGCGCGGTCGCGCTGGGAGCGACGATCCGAGCCGGGCGCCGCGGCGGAACCCGGGAGATCGCGGCCGACGACTTCTTCCGGGGGATCTACACGACCGCGCTCGCGCCGGGCGAGATCGTCACCGAGATCCTGGTGCCGCGCCCTGCCGCGGAGTGGCGCTGGGGCTTCGAGGAGCTGGCCCGCCGCCACGGCGACTTCGCCCTCGCGGGCCTGGCCGCGGGCGTTCGCGTCGAGCGCGGGATCCTTGCCGAAGCGCGGCTCGTCTTCTTCGGGGTCGGCCTGAGACCAGTGCGGGCGCGCCGCGCCGAAGCCGCGCTGGTCGGGCGGCGCGCCGACGCGGAGGCACTCGCCACGGCCGGCAGAGCGCTGGACGGCGACCTCGACCCGCCCGGGGACGTGCACGGCTCGCCGGCCCTGCGCCGCCACCTGGCCCGCGTGCTGCTCGCGCGGGTCGTGGGCCGGCTCGCGGAGGCGCCCTCGTGAAGATCGCGCTGACCGTCAACGGCGCTCCCGTGACTCGCGATGTCGAGGACCGGCAGAACCTCGTGGACTTTCTCCGCTACGACCTCGGGTTCACCGGCTCGCACATCGGCTGCGAGCACGGCGTCTGCGGTGCGTGCACGGTGCGAGTGGACGGCACGCCGATCCGCGGCTGCCTGATGCTCGCGGCCCAGGCCGACGGCTGCCGCGTGGAGACGATCGAAGGCGTGGCCGGGAGCGGGGCGATCGCCGCGCTCCAGCGGGCGTTTCGCGAGGAGAACGCGCTGCAGTGCGGCTTCTGCACGCCGGGCATGCTGCTCACCGCGCAGGCGCTGCTCGAGCGGAATCCCGATCCCGATCCGGTGGCGATCCGCGAGGCCATCGGTGGCAACTACTGCCGCTGCACCGGGTATCACGCGATCGTCCAGGCGATCCTGGGCGCGGCGCGTGGCCGGTCCGCGAAGGCGCCCGAAGCCACCCCGGTGGCCGGCGAGGACGATGGGGCCTACATCGGCCGCTCGGTGATCCGGCCCCAGACCGCGCGGCTCGTCGCGGGGCGCGGCATCTATACCGACGACGTGGCGGTGTCCCGGCTCCTGCACGCGGCGTTCGTGCGCTCGCCGCATGCGCACGCGCGCATCGCTCGGATCGACACCGCGGAGGCGGCCGCGCTGCCCGGGGTGGTGGCGGTCGTGACCGGCCGCGAGATGGTCGCGCACTGCGAGCCGTGGGTGGGCGTGCTCAAGAACTACGTGGGCATGAAATCCGCGCCGCAGTATCCCCTGGCCGTGGACAAGGCGGTGTGGCAGGGCGAGCCGGTGGTCGCGGTGGTGGCGGAGTCGCGCGCGCTCGCGGAGGACGGGTGCGCGCGCGTGCGAGTGACGTGGGAGCCGCTCCCGCCGGTCGTGGACGCGGACGCCGCGCTCGCGCCCGGCGCCACCGTCATCCATCCGGAGCTGGGCGACAACCTGGTGCTGGAGACTCGGATCAAGTCCGGGGACGTGGACGCGGCGTTCAAGGCTGCGGACGCGGTCTACCGCGAGACCTTCGACACCGGCCGGCACACAGTGGTCAGCCTCGAGCCGCGGGTGGTGCTGGCCGACTACGACCCGGCCGACCAGACCCTGACCGTCTACCACTCGGGCCAGGCGCCCTACATGCTCCACGACATCCTGTCGCGGCACCTCCGCATCCCCGAGCACCGCGTGCGGGTGATCAACAAGGACGTGGGCGGCTCCTTCGGCCTCAAGATCCACACCTATCCCGACGAGATCGCGACCTGCGCGCTCGCGGTGATGCTCGGCCGGACGGTCAAGTTCCTCGCGGACCGCGTCGAGTCGTTCCAGACCGACATCCACTCGCGTGATCACCGCGTCACCGCGGAGGTGGCAGTGAAGCGCGACGGGACCATCCTCGGGATGCGGCTCGACGACCTGGCGCCGGTCGGGCCCTTCTCGATGTACCCACGCTCGAGCGTGGTGGAGAGCGGCCAGGTGCTGCGCACGACGCCGGGCCCGTATCGCTTCCGCGACTACGACGCCCGTGGCCGCGTGGTCTTCCAGAACAAGACACCGATGTCGCAATACCGGGCGGTCGGCCACCCGGTGGCCGCGCTCGTCATGGAGGCCATGGTGGACCGGTCGGCCCGCGAACTCGGGCTCGATCCGGTGGAGGTGCGCCGCCGCAATCTCCTCACCGCCGACATGTATCCCTACACCGCGCCCACCGGGCTGTTCTTCGAGAAGCTCTCCCACGAGGAGTCGCTCGACGCGGTGCTGGAGCTGGCCGGCTACCGGGCGCTCTGCGCGGAGCGCGACCGGCTGCGCGCGCGGGGCGTGTACCGCGGGCTCGGCCTCTGCGTCTTCATCGACCTGACGGTGCCCGGCGCCCAGACCTATGGCACCGGCGGCGCGCGCATCTCGTCGCAGGACGGCACCACGATCCGACTCGAGCCGACCGGCAAGCTGACGGTCATCTCGAGCATCACCGAGCAGGGGCAGGGGACCGACACGATCCTGGCCCAGGTGGCGGCGGCCACCGTCGGCGTTCGGGTGGACGATGTGCGTGTCGTCACCGGCGACACCATGGTGACGCCCTACGGCGGGGGCACCTGGGGCAGCCGTGGCGCAGGCATCGGCGGCGAGGCCACGATCCAGACCGGCAAGGCGCTCAAGGAGAACATCCTGAAGGTCGCCGCGGTCGTCCTCGAGGTGGACGCGCTCGATCTGGACGTCCGCGGCGGACAGATCGTGGACGCCCGGACCGGGGAGTCGCGCATGCCGCTCTCGGAGCTTGGGCGCGTGGCCTACTTCCGCCCAGACCAGCTCCCCAAAGATTTCCAGTCCGAGCTGACCGTGACGCGGCACTACGTGCCCCGCCACCAGCCGCTGGCCTACACGAACGGCGTCCAGCTCTCCTACGTGGAGGTGGACGTGGACACCGGCTTCGTGAAGCTTCTCGGCCACTGGGTGGCGGAGGACTGCGGCCGCATCATCAACCCCATGCTGGTCGACGAGCAGGTGCGGGGGGGCGTCGCCCACGGCATCGGCGACGCGCTCTTCGAGCACTGCGTCTACGACGAGCAGGGCCAACTCCTGACCACCACCATGATGGACTACCTGGTCCCCATGGCGGTGGAGCTCCCCGACATCGGGGTCGCGCACGTCGAGACCCCGACCGCCTACTCCGAGGGCGGCTTCAAGGGCGCGGGGAGGGCGGCGTCGCGGGGGCGCCCGGCGCGGTTCTCAACGCGGTCAACGACGCGCTCAGCCCCTTCAAGGCCCGCGTCGCCCGCGTCCCGATGACCCCCGAGGTCATTCTCCGCGCCCTCGGCAAGCTGTAGCCCCTCCCCCTCAGGGGAGAGGGCAGGTGAGGGGTAGGGTCTTCTAAACCCCGAGGTAGCGGCGGCGCGCCTCCGCGTCGCCCGCAAGGTCGCTCGAGCGCGCCTCGTGCTTGATCGTGCCCTTCTCGATCACGTAGACGCGCTGGGTGGCCCCGAGGGCGAGCCGTGTGTTCTGCTCCACCAGGAGCACCGCGACGCCCTGGCGCTGGATCTCGGTGATGGTGCGGCCGATCGTCTCGACGAAGGCGGGCATGAGCCCCTCGGTGGGCTCGTCGATGAGCAGGAGCTTGGGGTTGGTGCCGAGGCTCCGGGCCATGGTCAGCATCTGCTGCTCGCCGCCGCTCAAGGTCTTGCCCTTGTTTGACAGGCGATCGGCCAGGGGTGGGAAGAGCTCGAGCACCCGGGCCACGTACTCGTCCATGCGCCGGCCGCCGTCGGTGGTCAGGCGAGCCATCTTGAGGTTCTCGTACACGCTCAGGTTGGGGAAGATCCGCCGCTCCTCGGGGACGTAGCCGATCCCGAGCTGTACGATGCGGTACGGGGCCAGGGTCGTGATGTCGTCGCCGTTCCAGGTGATCCGGCCCCGGCGCGCCCGGACCACCGCCATGATCGTCTTGAGCGTGGTGGTCTTGCCGGCCCCGTTGCGCCCGAGCAGGGCGACCGCCTCGCCGGGCCCGACGAAGAGAGAGATCCCCTGCAGAACGTGGCTCAGGCCGTAGTAGGCGTCCACGCTCTCGACCCGCAGCACGGCAGCGGCCTCAGTCCCGGAGGTAGACGCGGCGCACGTCGGCGTTCTCGCGGATCTCCGCCGGGGTGCCCTCGGCAAGGATCTCGCCGTAGTTGAGCACGGTGATGCGGTCGGAGATGCCCATCACCACCTCCATGTCGTGCTCCACCACCACGATGGTCACGTGACCGGCCAGGCGGCGCACGAAGGCCGCGGTGCGCTGGGTCTCGTCGGGACTCATGCCCGCGGTCGGCTCGTCGAGCAGGAGAAAGGCGGGCTCGGTGGCGAGCGCGATGCCGATCTCGAGATAGCGCTGCTCACCGTGCGAGAGCTCGTTGGCCCGCGCGTGCCGCTTGGCGGCCAGGCCCAGGTGGCGGAGGATTTCCTCGGCGCGCTCGTTCACCGCGGTGAGCGCCTCCGCGTTGCCCCAGAACCGGTAGTGGGTGACGCGCGACTGGACCGCGATGCGGACGTTCTCGAAGACGGTGAGATCGCCGAAGATGTTCGTCACCTGGTACGAGCGCGCGATGCCGAGGCGGGAGACCGCGTGCGCGGGAAGCCCGGTGATGTCGCGGCCCTTGAACAGGACGCGCCCGCCCGACGGCGGCAGCACACCCGTGAGGAGATGGAAGAACGTGGTCTTGCCCGCGCCGTTCGGGCCGATGACCGAGCGCAGCTCACCCGCTCGCACCTGGAAGTCCACCCGGTTGACCGCGGTGAGCCCCCCGAACGTCTTGGTCAGGCCCCGGCTCTCGAGCAGCCACCCGTCGTCCGGGCTCGGCCGGGGCCGCGCGCTGGCCTGCCATTCGGGCTCCGGAGGGTGGTCGCCTTCGGCGGCGCCGACCGCCGCCGAGGCCTGACGCCGCGCGATGAGGCGGGTCAGGCTGCCCACGATGCCGTCGGGAAGGAAGAGGACGATCAGCACGAAGGCGCCACCGACGAAGACCTCCCAGTACTCGAGGTACTTGCTGAGGAAGTCGCGCATCCAGATGAAGACCCCCGCTCCCACGAACGGGCCCAGAAGGGTGCCGGTGCCGCCGAACAGCGTCATGATCAGCACCGAACCCGACATGGTCCAGTGGATGTTCTCGATCGGCACGAACTCGAGCACCACGGTGAGGAGCGCGCCGGCCAGTCCCGAGAAGAGCCCCGAGATGGCGAAGGCGGCGAGCCGCACCCGGCGGGTGTCGTAGCCGCACGCGGCCGCCCGCGTCTCGTTGGCCTTGACCGCGCGCATTACGCGCCCGAGCGGCGAGCGGAGCAGATGGCGGATCGCGAGCATCGCGAGGAAGATGCACGCGACGATCACGTAGTAGCGGGTGATCGGCCGCTTCGACAGCCGCCAGCCGAGCGGATCGCTCAGGTAGAGGATGGGGAGGTTGCCGAGCCCGTCGGTGCCGCCGGTCACCGGCGTCCACATGAGCACGGCATAGTAGAAGACCTGCGAGAGCGCCAGCGTGAGCATCGCCAGATACACGCCGCGCTTGCGCAAGACCAGGACGCCGAGGATTAGCGAGGTGAGCAGCCCGCCCACCGCCCCCGCCAGGATGCTCAGCTCGAGCGGGAGGTGGAAGCGGGCCAGGAGGATGCCGGTGACGTAGGCGGCCACCCCGAGGAACGCGGAGTGCCCGAGCGAGAGCACTCCCGCATGGCCGAGCAACACGTCGTAGGCGAGGGCGAAGAGGCCGAAGACCAGGACCTCGGTGAGCAGGCCCAGGTAGAACGGCGTGTAGTCGGCGTAGAGCGGTGCGGAGGCCAGGACCAGCGCAGCCAGGACCAGGCCTCTCACTCCTCGGACATCCCCTCCTGGCCGAAGAGTCCCCGGGGCCGCACGAGCAGGACGAGAGCCATCGCGAGGTAGATGACCACGTCAGCGAGTACGTCGTAGACCATACCGGTCAGGGCGAGCGTCTCCCCGATGAGGAGCCCGCCCGCGACGACCCCCAGGAAGGTCCCCATGCCACCGACGACCGTCACGATGAAGCACTCGATGAGCACTAGGCCGCCCATCTCCGGCGCCACCGCTACCAGCGGCGCGGTGATCACGCCCGCGAAGGCGGCGAGGGCCGCGCCGAGCGCGTAGGTGATCGTCCACGTGCGGGCCACGTTGATGCCGAGGAGCTGGACCATGAGGTTGTCGCTGGTGCCCGCCCGGATCACGAGGCCGAGGTTGGTCTTGTTGAGCAGCAGCCAGAGGAGCGGCAGCAGCACGGCGGTAACGACCAGGATGAAGACGCGGTAGCTGTGGACGTCGAGGGCCCCGATTCGGAAAAGTGAGCCGCTCAGGGCCTCCGGTATCGCGAACGGCTTGCCGGGCCGGCCGAAGGTCATCCGCACCAGGTCCGGGATCATGATCGCGAGCCCGTAGGTCACGAGCACGCCCGCGAAGTTGGCGTTCTTGGTCCCGTAGATGCGCTTGAGCACCCCACGTTCCACGAGGACGCCGAGCAGGCCGACCGCCAGCGGCGCGGTCAGCAGGGCGAGCCAGAAGTTTCCCGTGAGATGGATGGTCAGCCAGCCCGCGTAGGCCCCCAGCATGTAGAAGATCCCATGGGCGAAGTTGATGATGCCCATGAGCCCGAACACGATCGACAGTCCGAGCGCGACGAGAATGAGAATGCAGCCGTTCACCAGGCCGATGAACAGCTGCGCGTACCAGACGTCGAGCGGGAAGCCGAAGAGCGTCAGATCCGCTGGGCTCTCAGATCTGCTGGCTGAGGGGCTTCTTCGGGTCGAAGCCCTCGCCCTCGCACGACTCGGAGGTCGTCTCGCCACTCACGCTCTGCACGATGTCGAAGAAGTCCCACGCGTCCTTCATCGCACTGGCCGGCTTCCCCTTGCAGAGGAAGACGTCCTGGATATTGACGTGGTCGCAGGCGCGGATCTGCTCGGGGCCCTTCAGGTGCTGGAACTTCCGGCCCTCGAGGGCGCGCGTGACCTTGTCGGTCTCGAGCGACTTGACCTCGTTCGCGGTCTCGAGCAGCACGCGCACCGTGGAGTAGGTGGACGCGGTGTAGCCCGAGGGCGCGCGCTTGCGGAGCGCCACGTGGCGGTCGTAGTAGCGCTTGGCCGCCGGGTATTTGTCCTTCAGGTGCCAGTACCACGGCATGCCGGAGTAGAAGTTGTCGTAGACGCCCGCGCCGGCCGCCTCCGCGAAGGTGAGCTCGGTGATCGAGTGGATGACCCGCGCCTGCTTGGCGAGCCCGAACTCCTGCACCTGCTTGGCGCACGCGACCTGGTCGGCGGCCCACGTGGTGATGAAGACCACGTCGGCCTTCGCCGCCGCGACCTTGGGCAGGAAGGGGAGGAAGTCGCGGGTGCCGAGGGGAGCCCACGTCACTCCGGTCCACTCGGCGCCGACCTGCTTGGCCACCAGCGAGTAGGCCCGCTCGAACATCTGTGGCCACGAGTAGTTGTTGGCGAGCATGTGCCACTTCTTGCCCATCTTCTGGGCATCCACGAAGTGCGCGGCGGCAGCCGCGGTCTGATAGGGCGTGAGGTTGTTGCCGAACTGGTACTTGCACATCTTGCCCTTGATGGTCAGGAAGTTCTGGCCGAAGAAGCTCACGATGACGTCGTTCTTGCAGCCGACCTCGGCCATCGCGATGCCTTCGAAGCCGACGATGGCGCCGACCAAGAAGGCCGCCTTCTCCACCTCGATCAGCTCGGTGGCCTTGCGCTTCGCCACCTCGGGCTTGAACTCGGAGTCGCGGATGACCGTCTCGACCTTGCGTCCCATCACCCCGCCCGCCGCGTTGATGTCCTCCACCGCGATCTGGGTGGCCGCGAGCATCTCCTGGGCCTCGAGCGCCATCGGCCCGGTCATGGGAACGACCACCCCGACCTTGATGGCCTGCTGGCCGAGGGCGAGACGGTTGACGAAGGGGAAGCCGGAGACCGCGCTGACCGCGCCGGCTCCCGCGAGGGTCTTGAGCATCGTTCGCCGCGTGGGTCTCATCGTGTTCCTCCACTCTGAGGCGCGAGATGTGTCGCTGCGACGCTCTTATATATCACGCCCTCGGAGGTGGCGTCCACTCCCGGCCACCGCGGCGCTGTGGTAGGCTCCGCGTGGAGATCGGCTTTGCCCAAGGACCTGCACTTCGGCCTCGTCCTCGCCCTCACTATCCGCGGCCTCGCGGTGACATCCTACGAAGAAATGCGTAGGGTCGCCGGGCTCGCCGAGGAGCTCCACTTCGACTCGATCTGGCTCTGCGATCACTTCCTGACCTTGGCGCCCGACGCCTACGTGAAGGACGCGGGCATCGCGGAGCGTGTGGGCGCGGCCCCCCGCGGGGCCGCGACGCGCTCGATGCCGCTACTCGAATGCTGGACCGCGCTCTCCGCGCTCGCCCGCGACACGCGCCGGCTTCGCCTCGGCACCAGCGTGCTGTGTCACTCCTACCGGTCGCCGGCGGTGCTGGCCAAGATGGCGGCCACCCTCGACGTGATCAGCGACGGGCGCCTCGACCTGGGGCTGGGCGCCGGGTGGTTCGAGCAGGAGTACCGCGCCTACGGCATCCCGTTCCCGCGCATCGGGGATCGGATCGACCAGCTCGCGGAGGGCGTCGAGATCATCCGGCGCATGTGGACGGACGCGCATCCGCGCTTCCAGGGCCGGCACTATGCCATCGACGGCGCGGTGTGCGATCCACCTCCGCTCCAGCGGCCGCATCCCCCGATCTGGATCGGCGGCGAGGGCGATCGGATCCACCGGCTGGCCGCGCGCGCGGCGGACGGCATCAACGTGCGCTGGTGGGGCCCTTCGCGGATTGCGGGGCGCGCCGCCTACCTCGATGCGGCGTGCCGCGAGGCCGGCCGCGATCCGGCCGCGCTTGCGCGCTCGGTCACCGCGTTGCTCATCGCGGAGCGCGACGCCGGGCGGGCCGCCGCCACCCGCGAGCGGTTCGCGGGGATCCCCGGCGAGGGGCACGTGGTCGGCACCGCCGAGCAGTGCGTCGCCCGGATCCGTCAGTACGTCGAGGCCGGCGTCCACCACTTCCTGTTCACGATCCCCGACGTCGCCTCGAGCGCAGGCCTCGAGATCGCCGGCCGCCGGGTCCTCCCGGCGCTTCGCCAGGAGTTCGCGGCTACCTAGGAGGGAAGGGAGAACCATGACAAGCGACGAGCTGCGCCAGTACCTCGAGCCGACCCGCTTCATCGACTCGGATCACGCCGAGATCATCGCGGCGGCACGGCGGCTGACCGAGGGCTGCGCGAGCGAGCGGGAGAAGCTCGAGCGCATCTACTACTTCGTGCGCGACATGCCCTACGACATCCTCGCCTCGTTCCGCTACCTGGCCGAGGGCCGGAGCCGTGCGAGCGACGTGCTCCAGGCGGGCCACGCCTTCTGCATGGGCAAGGCCAGCTCGTTCGTCGCCCTGTGCCGGGCATCCGGCATCCCGGCGCGCGTGGGGTTCCAGCAACTGCACTGTCCCGACAAGCCGTTCATGTCGGAAGAGGTGCGGCGGCTGTGGGGCGACCGGACGCTGCCGTGGCACTCGCTCGGCGAGGCGTATCTCGACGGCAAGTGGCTGAAGCTCGACGCGACCATCGACGCGGCGACCGCCGCGGCGAAGGGCCGACCCTACACCCGGCAGTTCGACGGTGAGCACGACATCCCTACCGTGGAAGGGCCGATCCTCAAGGATCTCGACAGCCACGCGGACTACCCGGCCGAAGTGGCCGACTGGTACGAGCGGATGGCCCGCGAGGTGATGCGCGCGCTGGAGCAGTCTGAGGCGGAGAGGCGGGTCGCGTCGGACGACACTCTCTGGCGCGGACCGCGGCCTTCCCAGGTGAGGTAGCTCCCGAGCGCGGGAGGCGGTGCGCAGCCCGAACTCTTTTCGGCCTAACTCCGTGCCGCGTTTCGATCGTTCCGCTGATCGCGAACGACGAAGGGAGATTCGCATGAAAGTGACTCGCCTCATGGCGATCGCGGCGCTGATCGGCACGTCCGGCCTAGCCCTCCACGTGGTGCAGGCGCAGCAAGTGGGCTCCCGACGCATAGCTACGACGAGGGGGGACATCAAGCATGGCACGACTGAACGGGAAGGTGGCCGCCGTGACCGGCGGGGCTTCGGGCATCGGCGAGGCGACGGTGCGACGGTTCGTGACGGAGGGGGCGAAGGTGGCCTTCGCCGACCGCGACGTCGAGCGGGGCAAGCGGATCGCGGTGGAGATCGAGGCGAGCGGCGGCCAGGTCGTGTTCGTGGAGGCGCACATGGAACGCGAGGCGGAGGCCGCGGCCTTCGTCCGGCAGACCGCGCAGCGCTTCGGCCGGCTCGACATCCTCGTCAACAACGCCGGGGTCCGGCTGTATCACACGGTCGAAGAGGCCAGCGCCGAGAGCTGGGACGATATCCTCGGCGTGAATCTCAAGGGGTACGCGTTCTGCGCGAAAGCGTCGATTCCGCTCCTCCGGCAAGCATCTTCCGGTAGCATCGTCAACGTCGCCTCGGTGCGCTCGGTGACGAGCATCGGCAAGACCACGCAGTACGATACCACCAAGGCGGCGGTGGCCGGGCTGACGCGCGGAATGGCGGCGGATCACGCCGGGGACGGCATCCGGGTGAACGCCGTCTGCCCGGGGCCGATCTACACGCCCTTTCACGAGAAGCGCAATCAAGCGCTCGGCCGGACGTTCGAGCAATACCGGGACGAGGCCGCCAGGGGCACGCTGCTGCGCCGTCACGGCACCCCCGATGAAGTCGCCGCCTGCATCCTGTTTCTCGCCTCTGACGACGCCTCGTACGTGACCGGCACGTTGCTGTTCGTCGACGGCGGCTACACCGCGATGTGAGCCGGGGTCGCGCGATCTCCGTGGCGAGCCCCCATCCCAGTGCCGTCAGCCAACCACGAGATTCACGACCTGCCCCGGCACGTAGACGAACTTCCGCACCGCCTGCCCGGCCAGGCGCGCCGCGATCCCATCCGCGGCCAGCGCCGCCGCGCGCGCGTCCGCCTCGGAGGCATCGCGGGCGAGCTGGATGCGTCCGCGCACCTTGCCGTTCACCTGGACGGGGAGCTCGATCATGTCGTCGACCGCGAAGGCCTCGTCCCACGCTGGCCAGGGCTCGTACGCGAGCGACGCCGCGTGGCCGAGATGCCACCACAACTCCTCGGCGACGTGCGGCGCGAACGGCGAGACGAGCAGGACGAGCGCCCGCACCGCCTCGCCTGGCATCACGGCGAGGCGGGCGAGGTGGTTCACGAAGACCATGAGGGTGGAGATGGCCGTATTGAAGGCCATCGCGTCGATGTCCGTGCTGACCTTCTTGATGGTGTGGTGGAGCAGCCGGTGCGTGGCGTCGTCCATGCGCGCCTTCCAATTCTTGACTTCGGCCTCTAAACTCTTGCAAACCCGTGGAAGGGAGGGTCCGACGATGGAAGAGGCGAAGAAGGGGAGGTTCAGCGCCGGTCCGTTGACCTTCGCCGTCCGCCACGAATTGTGGGACGGCAACATCCAGGATCATCCGGATCAGGGCGTCGCCATCCCGGTGATGGCGGACGTCGCCGGCAAGGAGACAGCGCTGCTGCGGTTCAACGACTTCGAGAGAAGTTACGTCTACGGCCCGGAAAATGGGGCCTTGCGTGCTGAAGGGCCAGCGATGCTCGGGGGCGCGGCCACGACGAATCTCTATCGGATGGACTCGACCGTCGACGGCAACCCGATCGGCTGGACGATCCGCACCTTGGGGACGAAGCTGCCGAGAATGCTGGGGCGCGCGGGCTATCCGCAGATTGCCGAGCTCGTCGACATGGCGGCGGTGACGGCGGTCCTCCCGGATGTCGAAGCCGAGCTCCTGGCCTTTGATCACTTCTGGAACGGTGCGCACTACCACTACGGCCCGCGCAACAAGAACCATCGCATCTACTGGGATCGCACCCTGATTGAGGATCCGCTCGCCTGGACGCTGGAGCGGTTCGAGAAGGGCAAGCTGCCGGCGATGATCGAGCGCGCCGGCTATCCAGGCGTGGCGGCGGATCTCGACGTCGAGAAGATCGCCTCGGTGCTGCCGGCGATGAAGAAGCAGGCGCTCGATATGTGGGAGCAAGGGCGGCGGCTGACCGGTCATCCCGGGCTGCCGCTGGAGCCGACTCCGAACCTCGGGGCCGCCAATTGACACTGTCGGTTCTCGATCTCGCTCCCATCCTTCAGGGCGGCACGCCGGCGGAGGCCTTCCGGCACTCGCTGCAGCTGGCGCAGCACACGGAGCAGCTGGGCTACCGACGGTTCTGGCTGGCCGAGCATCACAACATGCCCGGGATCGGCAGCGCGGCCACCTCCGTACTCATCGGCCACGTGGGGGCGGGCACCTCGCGCATCCGGATCGGCGCCGGGGGCATCATGCTGCCGAACCACGCGCCGCTGCAGGTGGCGGAGCAGTTTGGCACGCTGGAGGCGCTGTTCCCCGGGCGCATCGATCTCGGCCTGGGGCGCGCCCCGGGCACGGACCAGGCCGCCGCGTTCGCCTTGCGGCGCACACTGCACGTCGATCCCAACAACTTCCCCCACGACGTGCTCGAGGTGATGGAGTTCCTGGCCGCCCCGCGACCGGGGCAGGCCGTGCACGCGGTGCCCGGCGCCGGCCTGCGGGTGCCCATCTGGATTCTCGGGTCCAGCATGTTCGGCGCCGAGGTGGCCGCGGCGCTGGGCCTGCCGTTCGCGTTCGCCTCACACTTCGCGCCCGCGATGCTCTTCGACGCGATCGGCATCTATCGGGAGCGCTTCCAGCCATCGGCCCAGCTGGCCGCTCCGTACGTGATGCTGGGGGTGAACGTGGTGGCGGCGGACACCGACGCCGAGGCGCGATTCCTGGCCTCGTCGGGGCGCCAGTCGTTCGCCAGCCTGCGCGCCGGTCGGCCGATCCAGCTGCCGCCGCCGTCGAAGGAGTGGGAGCGCGACCTGCGCGATGCCGGCGATCCGCTTCGGCGGTCGCGCGTCTCGTTCGTCGGCGCGCCGGGCACCGTGGCCGCGGAGATGCGCGAGTTCGTGGAGCGCACGCAGGCCGACGAGCTGATGGTCGTGTCGCACATCTACGATCAGTCGGCCCGCCTGCGATCCTACGAGATCGCCGCGGCCACGATGACCGAGGCGCCCGCCCGGCCCTCTTGATCAGCCGTGCTGTCGCGCTTCGAATTCGGCGAACTCGCCCATGAAGGGCGCGGCGATGTCCGCGTTGACCTTGCAGTCCAGAAGGATGGGGCCGTCCGGCTTGCCCAGCACCGGTCCGAGCGCGCGCAGGTCGTCCAGGCTACGGATCGTGTACGCCTGAAACCCGAACGCCTCCGCCACCGCCGCGAACTCCACGTCCGGAAACACCGACTTGCCGACGGGGAGCTTGCGCAGGGCCAGGAAGTGCAGCTCGGCCCCGTACGCGCAGTCGTTCATCAGCACGATGATCAGCGGGATGTCTTCCCGGCTCACCGTCTCCAGCTCGCTCATCGTCATGAGGAAGCCGCCGTCCCCGATCACCAGCACGGTGGGGACACGCGGGCGCCCCTTCGCCACCCCCAGCGCCGTGCCGAAGCCGAGCCCGATGGACGCGAACTCGCTCGTCATCTTCAGATGGTCGGGCGTGGGCACGGTGAGGTAGGGCAGGATGCCGAGAAAGTTCCCCGCGTCGTAGACGACGTTGCGCTCCCGGGGCAGCAGCCCGTCGAGCTCGACCCCTAGCGCCCGGGGATCCACGGTGCGGGGGGTGTGCGCCGCCTCGAAGTCCCGGGCGACGTCGAAGCCGGCGATGGTGGCCAGGCTCTCGGCGGTGTGAAAGGGCTTCTCGGAGCTGCGCCGCCCGGGCAGCGCGGCCAGCAGCTGCTCGGCCACCCGCCGGGCGTCGCCCACCACCGCCACGTCCGCCGTGGTCCACCGCCCGATGTGGGCGCGCACGGTGTCGACCTGGATGATGGGGACCGGAGGCACGGAGGCCCCGAAGCTCATGGTGAGGAAGTTGAGCCCGGCGCCGAACACCAGCACGCAATCTGCCTGGTCCATCATGCGCCGCCCCATCGTGTGGGAGAACGATCCCAGAACGCCCAGGTTGTACGGATGGCCGTGGAACATGTCCTTGCCGCGGGCCGAGGTCATCAGCAGGGCGCCGATCTTCTCCGCCAGGGTCTGCAACGCCTCCTTCGCCCCCGCTCGATGAGCGCCGAGGCCAGCCACGATGACGGGACTCCGGCTCCTGCCCAGGAGCGCCGCGGCGGAGTCGATGGACTGCTGGCGCGCGGCCGCCGGCTCGCCGACCGGGATGAGCCGCGCCGCGACCGGCCCCCAGACCTCCACGTTCGCCATCTGGACGTTGGTGGGCAGGAGCAGCGCCGCCAGCGCTCCATGACTGGCGGCGGCCACAGCGTCTGCCAGGGTCTGGCGCGCGGTCGCCGCGCTGGCGGCCGTGAAGCAGGTGAGTCCCGCGGCCCCCAGGACGGCCTGCGCGTTGAAGCCCTTGTAGTCGGGGCCGATGCCGTTGACGGCGCCGCCCCTGACGGCGGCGTCGCCGTAGATCACCAGCACGCGCGAGCCCATGCGGCTGGCCGCCACAGCGGCGTGGAGCCCGTTGGCCGTCGCCGGCCCACGACCGATGACGGCCACGCCCAGCTCGCCGGTGGCGTAGGCATAGCCCTCGGCCATGGCGATGGCATTGTTCTCGTGCCGTGCGCCGACGAACTTGACGCCGAGCCCGTCGAGCGTGACCGCGAAGACCGCCGTGTCGTCGCTCAAGAGCCCGAACACGGTGCGGACGCCGAGGGCGTGGATGTCCTCGGCTAGGATCTGGAACACCGGCGCGATCCGACTGTCGTTCATCTTGCCCTCCCCGCTACTTCTTCGCCGCGAGCTGGTCCCGGATGCCGCGCAGCGCGAGCGCGTAGCCGGCGATGCCGAAGCCGGCCACGACGCTCTGGCTCACCGCGGCGGTCTGTGAGGCCGGCCCGCGGCGGATCGGGTTCGAGATGTGCACCTCGGTCGTGGGGAACTTGACCTGGGAGAGGGCCGCGACCAGCGCCGGGTAGCCGCTGCCGAACGCCGCCGGGTTGAAGATCGCGGCATCGACGCCCGCGTCGTTCGCGGCGTAGAGCTTGTTGACGATCTCCCCCTCGACGTTCGAGTGGAAGATCTCGACCTCGACGCCGAGCTCCTTCGCATAGCCCCGGATCCGCTCGTCGTACTCAGGCAGCGTCATGGGGCCGAAGACGTCCAGCTGGACCTTGCCGCGCATATTCATGCCGGCGCCGTGGATCACCAGAATCTTGGGCAGGGTAGGGGCCCTCAGCCGTCGAGCGCCGCGACGGCCTCGATCTCGATGAGCGCGTCGGGGATCGCGAGGTTTCCGATCTGCACCAGCGTGCTGGCGGGCGGATTGGGCCCGAAGAACTCCGAGCGCACCTCGCCGTACGGCTCGCGATACCGGACGTCGGTGACGAAGACGGTGACCTTCACCACGTCATCCATCTTGCCGCCGCCCGCCTCGACGATCATCTTGATCTGCTCGAAGATGCGGCGCGTCTGCGCCTTGATGTCGCCCTTGCCGAGGAGGTTGCCATCCTTGTCGAACGGCAGCTGGCCCGCGACGTAGATGTGGTTGCCCACGCGCCAGCCGAGCGTGTAGCGCGGCCGCTGATCCTTCATGCCGGGCGGAGCGATCGGAATGCGGGCCATGACGAGTCTCCTTTGTCGGGGAAGCCGAGGGTCCCGCGCCGAGTCTAGCACCGGGCTGGCGCTCGCCTCCACGCAAGTTCTCCGGTAGATTCCGGAGTCAGCGTTCCGGCAAGCCGGCCGTGCGTGCTCCCTCGACAATGCGCTGGAACTCCTTGCGGAACGGTCTCACCTTCAGGAGCTCCACGACCGCCGCCGCCGCTTCGGCTTTCTGACCTCGCCAGGCATACGAGGCGGCGAGGTCTGTCCAGGCGCCCCAGAACGACTCACCGGTTGCCGTCGGGCACTCTACGAGCGGGGCTATCGTGGTCTCGTAAGGCCGGCCGCATCGAGGCGATGCAGAGGTCATGGCGGCGATGAGCATCGCTAAGGTGCGCAGGGCGCGCGCCGCGCCCTGCGTTCACCCTTTTCGTGTTCGATCACGCGACCAATGCTCGTGCGATGTCGGCGCGCCTACCTCCGCCGAAGCTCGCGAACAAAAACATGCTGCGCGATGACGCTATTGGCCTTAATCTCATCGGCGTAGATGATGGAAGCGGCTACTTCAGGCGCCTTGATGTCACCCTTGGTATCGCGGATCTTCACGTCCTTCGTCTGATGGACCTGGCCCTGAACCTCATCGGCCTCGATCCGGTTCGCATAGATCGTATCGGCCCGAACCTGATTGGCCGTGATCTCATTCGCCTTGATTGTCTGCGGCGGCATCGGCACGGTCACCTGCGCCGGTGCGATCACTGTGGTGGTGGTCGATGGCTGTTGCGTCGCTCCTATGCGGACGTGGTCAGCCCGCGCCCACGCGAGTGGAAGCGAGAGAGCGACGAGCCCAAGTGCGGCTGCGATCCATGCAGGACGTCTCATCGTCTGTGTCCTCCCTGATGTGTTGCATCTTGCCGTCTATCGAACTGCGCCAGACATGTCTTAGTCGAGCATCGACCATGCCATCGCCGGCGGATGGCAAGTAGTGATTCTCCCTGGCGCTTCGAGTTGAAAGGTAGGGCGAGCTTAGTCCGCGTAGGAAGTTGCGGACGGGTAAGAACGACCACCAGTTCGAGAAACGTACGGAGTTATAGCCGAACAGGCCGAAGCACCCGGAACAGGCGGGACTCAGTGGGACTGGAACTCTACCGAGACGAGCTATGAGTAAGCGAGGACAGGTCGCAAGGGGCTTACGGGTTCTCATAACCTAAAGGTCACTGGTTCAGATCCAGCCCCCGCAACCAAAGCAAATCACCATCGGTGTTGATTCGATTGGGGGGAACGGCTCTACATCAAGGGGTGTTTCCGGGAGGACAAAAACTGGTCGACCAAGGGTTGGGCTCTAGAATAGCCTGGCCATCGTGACAGAGCCTCGCAAGTATCCCGTTCTCTTCATGCTGTTCGGCCTGAACCGAGCGGGACAGATCCTCTACGCCGTGGTGATCGTCACCGCGCTTCTCTGGTGGACCGACGTCTTTTCAGCGGTCCGATTCTCGGCGCCGGACGAGCAGCTGTTTCGTGCGGCCAGGCACGGCGATCGCGCCGGCGTCGAACGCGAGCTCGCCGACGGTGCGTGTCTCCAGCATACGGCGCCCGTCGATCGAAAAACGGCGCTCTTCAGGGCCGCGATCTTCGGTCACGCCGACGTTGTGCGGCTGCTGCTCGAACGCCGCGCCGATCCATCGGCGCGCGGAGCCGATGGCCGGAGCGAGCTCGAGGTCGGCGGCGCCGCTCGTCAGGAGGAGAAGGATCCCGCGGTAGCACGCGCGCTGGACGCGGTGGCGGGGGTTCTGCGCGAGGTCACCCCGCGATGATACGCACCGCGGCGCCCGTCGTATTCGGCTGCGCGCTGCACGCCAGGCGCGCCGTACGGCGGCGAGCCGGAGAGGCAGCTCGCCGTGGCCACGATTGCCGGCGATGCCTCGAAGGTCGCGCAGCTGATGGCGTCGGGCGCGAATCCGAACAAGGTCGGGTTCGCGAACGTCGGCCCGAAACGGTGGTAATTGTCCGGCTCATGCTGAAGGCCGGTGCTAATCCCAACGGAGCGTGGGGCACGAGGGGTACCGGCCGCCCGCGCGAGTCGGCGTGGCGCCGGTTCTTCTCTCCCGGCTCTGGCCGACAGGCCGGACTGAGGACCGAGAACCACGCCGTGCCCGATGTCGTGCGCGCGCTCGTCGCGTCGGGATTCGATCCGCGCACCGGCGAGTCGGCGCTCGTGGACGCGGTGGAGAGCGGAAACGCCGAGATCGCGCGCATACTCGTTGATGCGGGAGTCGACGTCAACTGCCGCCCTGGTGCGAACATGCCCCTCGTCGCAGCGATCGAGGCGCGCAACGTCGCGCTGATGACCTACCTCGAAGAGCACGGCGCGCGCGAGAAGCCCTGAGAGAATGTGAAGCCATTGGATGTCACGGCCCTTCCAGCAAAGGATCCGACCATGCTGATCGTCGATGCGCAGATTCATCTCTGGAATGCGGGCAACCCCACCAGCCCGTGGCACCGGCAGATCCCGGCCTATCTCAAAGATGATGCCCTGAAGGAGATGGGCGCGGGCGGTGTCGATGCCGCCATCCTCACCCCGCACACCCCGTGGGATCCACACGCGAACGAGCTCTGCATGGAGGCCGCGCGCGCGCATCCCGATCGGTTCGCGATCCTCGGCAACTTCGCCCTCGACAAGCCAGAGAGCCGCGCGCTGGTCGACACGTGGAAGCAGCGCCCGGGAATGCTCGGGTGCCGCTTCACCTTCATCGGGCCAAAGCAGGAGAAGTGGCTAACGGACGGCACCGTCGACTGGCTGTGGCCCGCAGCGGCGCGGGCCGGCCTGCCGATCGCGCTGATGGCGGCGAACTTCCTGCCGAAGGTCGGCGAGGTCGCCCAGCGGCACCCGGACCTCCAGCTGATCCTCGATCACCTCGGCCGCCCGAGAGGGGACACGAGCGCGAGTGAGCGTTGGGCGAATCTGGCGGATGTGCTCGCCCTCGCGAAGTATCCCAACGTCGCAATGAAGGCGACGGGCGCGCCGAGCTACTCCGATCAGGGCTACCCGTTTCGCGACATCCACGACAATCTGCACCGGCTCTACGACGCCTTCGGCCCCTCGCGCTGGTTCTGGGGCACCGACATCACGCGCATGCCGTGCTCGTGGCGTCAGTGCGTAACGCTGTTCACGGAAGAGCTGCCCTGGCTGAAGGGCCGCGAGCTCGAGCTGGTCATGGGCCGGGCTGCCTGTAACTGGCTCGGATGGCAACGATAGGCGAAAGGCCATGAGGCCCAGAAAGGCGTAGGATGGCGCCCGTGGGCAAGAAGCTGACCGGGGCGCAGGTCGAGCGCTACCACCGCGACGGCTTCGTCTACCCGATCGACGCGTTCAGCGCCGAGCAGGCGCTGCGTTATCGGCGCGGCATGGAGGCGTTCGAGGCGGCCCAAGGCCAGCAGCTCACCCGGGGCCACAACTTCAAGCCCCACCTTCTGTTCACGTGGGTCGACGAGATCGTCCACCATCCGGGCATCCTCGACGCCGTCGAGGACCTGCTCGGCCCGAACCTCCGTCTGTTCCATCTCTCGGTCTGGCCCAAGAGCGCCGGCGATGCGGCCTACGTGAGCTGGCACCAGGACGCGACCTACTTCGGCCTCGAGCCGGCCGTGCAGGTGACGGCGTGGATCGCGCTCACGGATGCCTCGATCGAGGCCGGCTGCATGGAAGTGATCCCGGGCTCGCACAAGCTCGGCCAGCTGCACCACGCCGAGGAGATCGACGCCACGCACAACCTGCTCTCTCGCGGCCAGACCATAACGGCGGACCTCGACACGAGCCGTACCGAATTCATGCCGGTCCGCGCCGGCCAGTTCTCGCTGCATCACACCCACCTCGTGCACAACTCGCGGCCGAACCGGTCGGTAGACCGGCGCGTTGGCCTCGGCCTCAGCTACATTCCGACCAGCGTCCGCTGCACCAGCCGCACCCGGCTGACCGCGATGCTGGTGCGGGGCACCGACCCCTACGGCCATTTCGACGACGAGCCCCGGCCCCGGGTCGACTTCGGCGCCGCCGAGCAGGCCGCCCATGCGGACGCCGTCGCACGGTTCCGCGCCTCCAACGTCGAGCAGACGAGCCGGTACGCGCCGGCGGCGCCCCAGACAGATCGGCCCGCGTCGTGCCCAGGGTGATCCGTGACGTCGAACCCTCGGCGCTCGGGGATCTACTCGAGCGCCCGCCCCGGGCTACCGTCGCGTTCGTCGCCGGCGAATGCCTTAGCCGACCACCAGATTGACGACCTGCCCCGGCACGTAGACGAACTTCCGCACCGCCTGCCCGGCCAGGCGCGCCGCGATCCCATCCGCGGCCAGCGCCGCCGCGCGCGCGTCCGCCTCGGAGGCATCGCGGGCGAGCAGGACGCGTCCGCGCACCTTGCCGTTCACCTGGACGGGGAGCTCGATCACGTCGTCGACGGCGAGGGCCTCGTCCCACGCTGGCCAGGGCTCGTACGCGAGCGACGCCGCGTGGCCGAGATGCCGCCACAACTCCTCGGCGACGTGCGGCGCGAACGGCGAGACGAGCAGGACGAGCGCCCGCACCGCCTCGCCTGGCATCACGGAGAGGCGGGCGAGGTGGTTCACGAAGACCATGAGGGTGGAGATGGCCGTATTGAAGGCCATCGCGTCGATGTCCGTGCTGACCTTCTTGATGGTGTAGTGGAGCAGCCGGCGCGTGGCGTTGTCCATCGCGTCCACGAGGGGCTGGCGACAGACCGCGTGGAGGCGGTCGCGGAAGCGCACGACGCCCTGGATCTGCGAGGTCTGCCACGGCTTCACGGCCTCGAGCGGCCCCATGAACATCTCGTAGAGCCGGAGCGCGTCGGCGCCGTACTCCCGCACGATGTCGTCGGGATTCACGACGTTGCCCCGCGACTTCGACATCCGTTCATTGTCCTCGCCCAGGATCGTCCCCTGGTGCACGAGCTTCATGAACGGCTCAGGGTGTCGGACGTGACCGAGGTCGAAGAGCACCTTGTGCCAGAAGCGGGCGTAGAGGAGATGGAGCACCGCGTGCTCGGCGCCGCCGACGTAGAGGTCGACGGGCATCCACGCGTCGTACGCGTCCATCGCCCAGGGCTTGTCGTCATCGCTCGGATCGAGGAACCGCAGGTAGTACCAGCACGAGCCCGCCCATTGCGGCATGGTGTTGGTCTCGCGCGCGAACCAGCGGTCACCACGCTGAAAAAAGCGCCAGGCGGCGACGCGCGCGAGCGGGCCGGCGGGGTCCTCGCCCGGGTTGTAGTCGGCGAGCTCGGGCAGGCGCAGCGGGAGCTCGGACTCGTCGACCGCGAGCGGCTGGTCATGGCGAATCGTGTGCGCGGCCCCTCGCCGAGGGTCGCCGGTCGGGTCAGCGAGCTCGACGGGAAAGTAGATCGGGATGGGCTCGCCCCAGTAGCGCTGACGCGAGAAGATCCAGTCGCGCAGCCGGTAGCTGATCGTGCCGCGGCCGCGGCCGAGCGCCTCGAGTCGGCGGACGACCGCGCGCTTGGCCTCGGGCGTCGCCAGGCCGTCGAACTCGCCGCTGCGGACGTTGACGCCGTCTTCGACGTACGCGGCCTCGAGCGCGTCGTGCAGGCTCCCGTCCAGGCTGACGACCTCGACGACCGGAAGACCGAAGGCGGTTGCGAACTCGAAGTCGCGCTGATCGTGCGCGGGGACGGCCATGACGGCGCCGGTCCCGTAGCCGCCAAGCACGTAGTCAGCCACCCAGATCGGCAGGCGAGCCCCGGTGATCGGGTGGATGGCCATGGCGCCCGCGGGCACACCGGTCTTCGTCTTGGCGAGCGCGACGCGGTCCAGCTCACTCTTGCGAGCGGCCGCCTCGACGTACGCGACGACGGCCTCGCGCCGGGCCGGCGTCGCCAGCGTGCGCGTCAGCTCATGCTCGGGCGCGAGCACGACGTAGGTCGCGCCCATGAGGGTATCGGGCCGCGTCGTGAAGACGGCGATGCGCGCGTCCGGGTGACCGTCGACACCGAAGGCGATCTCAGCGCCCTCCGAACGGCCGATCCAGCGGCGCTGCGCGGTAAGCGTCCCCTCGGGCCAGTCGACGAGCGCCAGGTCCTCGGCGAGCCGATCGGCATACGCGGTGATCTTCAGCATCCACTGTCGGAGCGGTGTGCGATAGACGGGATGGCCGCCGCGCTCGCTCTTGCCATCGACGACTTCCTCGTTGGCGAGCACGGTGCCGAGCGCGGGACACCAGTTGACGGGTACCGTCGCCTGGTACGCGAGCCCGCGCCGAAACAGCTGCAGGAAGATCCACTGCGTCCAGCGTACGTACGCAGGATCCGTGGTGTCGATCTCCCGCGACCAGTCGTAGCTGAAGCCGAGCATCTTCAGCTGGCGCTTGAACGTCGCGATATTGGTGGCCGTCGTCCCCGCGGGATGCTGCCCGGTCTCGATCGCGTGCTGCTCGGCGGGCAGGCCGAACGCGTCCCAGCCCATCGGGTGCAGGACGTCGTAGCCGCGCATGCGCCAGGCGCGCGCCATGATGTCGGTGGCGGTGTACCCCTCGGGATGACCGACATGCAGACCGACGCCGGACGGGTAGGGGAACATGTCGAGGACGTAGCGCTTGGGCCGGCCGCTCCGGCGCGTGGCGCGGAACGTCCCGTGCTCGTCCCAGTAGCGCTGCCACCGGGCCTCGATCTCGAGGTGGTCATAGGCCATGTCCTCTTGTACCCGGTTGCGGGCGGTGCCGCCTAGCGCGCGCGCGGAGCCTCTGGATCCGACCAAGGTCGTATTGCCCGTTGCGCGCGCGCGTTCAAACTACTCCTACGAGACGGGGAGACGCATAGCAGGCGCACCGCGCTCCTGGGAGGAGACACCATGGGACTCCTCGACGATCTGCTGGGCAACGTGCTGGGAGGTGGGGTCGGTCAGCAGGGGGCGCAGCGGCCGCCCCAGAGCTCGGCCGCGGCCGGCGGCGGCGGGGCCAGCGCTATGATGGCGCTGCTCCCGGTCGTGCTCTCGATGCTCGCGAGTCGAGGCAGCGGGTCGCGGGCCGGAGGCGGTGGCCTCGGCGACATCCTCGGCCAGGTCCTTGGCGGCGGCGGCCCATCAGGGGCGGCCGGCGGTGGCCTGGGCGGTTTACTCGAGCAGATGCAGCGCGCCGGCTTCGGGGACCAGGCCCGGTCCTGGGTCAGCACGGGTCAGAACATGCCGATCTCGCCCGATGCGTTCGGTCAGATCTTCAGCGAGGGCGGTCTCGAGGAGATCGCGCGACGCGCGAACCTCACGCCACAGCAGACGTCCGAGGGCCTGTCGCAGCTGCTTCCCGAAGTCGTCGATCGTGTCACGCCCGGCGGCCAGGAGCCGGACTACAGCCAGCTCGCGCGCAGCGTCGATGATCTAGTACGCCGGATGGGAGCGTGACCTGGACCGCCGCCTGACACCTACTCGTGCGCATGCCTGCGCATTCGGTACCGAGAACGCGCGTTCGCCCCACCCTTGACGGTGCACCAGCGGCACGGCAGTATTTGCTTCAGTGCTGCCCGATAATCTCGGCTACCTGTTCGAGACCGCGGTCGCCCTGACTCCCTCGAAGCCGGCGGTGTTCCAGGGCGAGACCGTGTTCACCTATGCGGAGCTGGACGCCCGCTGCAACCGCACGGCGAATGCCCTGGCCGCGCTGGGGGTGACCGCGGGCTCCCGTGTCGCCCTCCTGTTCAACAACGACGTCCGCTTCCTGGAGATGCTGTTCGGCGCCATGCGGCTAGGGGCGGTGGCGGTGCCGCTGAACGTCCGCATGGGCGACGAGGCGCTGCGCTACGTCGCGGAGGACTCCGAGGCCACCGTGATGGTGGCGGGCGCCGCGCTGGCCGAGCGCGGGCGGCTGCTCGCCGGCCAGATCCCGGCGGTGAAGCACCTGGTGGCGGATGGGCCGGCAGGAGACGGCGCGCTGGCCTACGAGGCGGTGCTGGCGGGGGCCGAGCCCACGCTGGCCCGGCGCGCCACCGCGTTCGATGACGTCTGCATGCAGCCCTACACCTCGGGCTCCACCGGCAAGCCCAAAGGCGTGCTGCTCACGCACGGGGGCCAGGTCTGGAACGCGGACATCCTGCGCAAGGCGCTGCTCGCCGACGACACCGAGCGGGCGCTCATCGCGGTCCCGCTCTACCACAAGAACGCGATGGCGGGGGCGGTGAAGCCCTTCCTCCTCGCCGGCGGCTCCCTGGTGATCTTGCCCGGCTTCGATGCCCTCGAGGTCATCCGCGCCATCGACCGCTTCAAGGTCACGTATCTCACCGGCGTGCCCGCGATGTACAAGATGATCCTCGCCGAGAAGGACGCCCTCGGCCGGCACGACGTCTCGAGCGTGCGCTATGCCGTCTGCGGCTCGGCGGAGGTCCCGGAGGAGCTCCTGGACGAGTTCCGCCGCGTCTTCGGAGCGCCCATCGGCGAGAGCTACGGCCTCACCGAGGGGGGCCCGGTGCCCATCGTGAACACCCGCTGGGGCCTGAAGAAGCGCAACTCCTGCGGCCTCGCCTTCCCGGGCTGCGATGTCAAGCTGGTGGACGAGGCCGATCGGGAGGTGGGCGTGGACGAGGCGGGGGAGCTGGTCACGCGCAATCCGGGTCTCGCCAAGGGGTACTGGAAGTTGCCCGAGGCTACCGCCAAGAAATTCCGCGGCGGCTGGCTCTACACCGGCGACCTCATGCGCCGCGATGCCGACGGCTACTACTACTTCCTGGGCCGCCGCGACGACATGATCAACGTGGCGGGCGAGAACGTCTATCCCAAGGAAGTGGAGGACATCCTCCTCCAGCACCCGAATCTCCGCGACGCCTGCGTGGTGCCCGCGCCCCACGACGTCAAGGGCGAGGTGCCCATCGCCTTCGTGGTGGCGCGCGAGCCCGGGCGGACCACCGAGGAGGACGTCCGCCGTTTCTTCCTCGACCGCGGTGCCCCCTACGCGCATCCGCGGAAGGTCGTGTTCCTGGACGCGCTGCCGCTCGGCGGCACCGGCAAGATCGACCGTACCGCCCTCAAGGCGCGCGCGCGCGAGACCGCCCAGTGACGTCTGTGGACCTCGCCCAGATGGGCTTCCACCACTCGCCGTTCATGCGCTTCCTCGGCCTGGAGCTCGTCAAGGCGGAAAAAGGCCGCGTGGAGATCCGCCTGCCATTCCGGGAGGAGTTCATCCGCGCCGACGGCTCTGACTGGCTGCACGGCGGGGTGGTGAGCGCGCTGGCCGACATCGTGGGCGATTACGCGGTGATCACCGAGACCGCGGCGGGCGTGCCCACCATCGACATGCGGGTGGACTATCTGCGGCCGGCGCGGCGGGGCGACCTGACCGCAGTGGGCAAGACGGTGCGGGTGGGGAAGACGATCAGCGTGGCCGACGTGGAGATCCGCGATACCTCGGGTGCCTTGGTCGCGGTGGGGCGCGCGTGCTACGCTTCGCCCCGCCCGCCTCGGGAGGGAAAGCCATGAGCCAGCCCATGCCGCCGGACAGCCTGAACGAGATCGGCGTGCTCAAGCGCCGCGAGATCGAGGCGCGCATCCTCATGCCCGTGCTGGAGGCGCTGGGCGCGAAGTTCGGCCGCGAGGGAGTGTTCGAGACCGCGCGGACGGCCATCGTCGAGGTGGCGCGCGAGCAGGGTCAAGCGTTGGCCGCGCGCATGGGAGGTGACAGCCTGACCCACTTCACCGCCGCGCTCGAGGACTGGAAGAAGGGCGACGCCTACCGCATGGACGTGCTGGAGCAGAGCGAGGAGAAGTTTTCGTTCAACGTCACCCGGTGCCGCTACGCCGAGATGTACCGTGCCCTCGGCATCCCCGAGGTGGGCGCGCTGCTGTCCTGCAACCGCGACTTCTCCCTGGTGGAGGGCTTCAACCCCGCGGTGAAGCTGACCCGTACCCAGACCGTAATGGAAGGCGCGCCGCACTGCGACTTCCGCTTCGAGCTGCGCCGGCCCCCGAAGCCGTCCTCCGCCTAGACGCTCCATGCGCGCCATCGCGATCCAGGCCCACGGCGGCCTCGACCAGGTGAAGCTCCGCACCGACTGGTCGGAGCCCACCGCCGGGCCGGGGCAGGCGGTGGTGGACGTGAAGGCCTGCGGGCTCAACTACCTCGACATCTTCGTACTCCAGGGCATGCCCGGCTTGCCGGTGGCGATGCCGCGCATTCCCGGCGGCGACATCGCCGGCGTTGTGCGCTCGGTGGGGGTGGGCGTGGGGCGGGAGTGGGTGGGCCGGCGGGTGCTCATCGACCCGCACCTCAAGGCGGGGGGCGCGCTGGGAGAGCACGCCAACGGGGGACTCTGCGAGCGCATCGCGGTGGACGCGGAGAACCTCATCCCCGTGCCGGACGCGGTGACGTTCGAGCAGGCCGCCTCGCTGCCCATCGCCTACGGCACTGCCCACCGCATGCTGATCACCCGCGGCCAGCTCCGCGCCGGTGAGCTGGTGCTGATCCTGGGCGCCAGCGGCGGCGTGGGCACCGGCTGCGTGCAGATCGCCAAGAACGTGAAGGCCCAGGTGATCGCATGCGCGTCCTCGGCCGAGAAGCTCCGCCGGCTCCGGGATCTGGGCGCCGATCACGTCATCGACTACACGAAGGACGACTTCTCGAAGAAGGCGTGGGAGATCTCGGGCAAGCGCGGCGTGGACGTGCTGGTGAACTACACCGGCGGCGACACCTGGGTGCCGAGCCTGCGGAGCCTCGCGCGGTATGGGCGGCTCCTCACGTGCGGCGCCACCGCCGGGTTCGATCCCAAGACCGACATCCGGTACATCTGGCGGCGCGAGGTCAACATCATCGGCGCTAACGGCTGGACGCGGGAGGATCTCGAGACGCTCCTGCGTGACGTCGAGCGCGGATCGATCAAGCCGGTCATCGACCGCGTGCTCCCGCTCGCCCAGTCCGCGGAGGCGATGCGGCTCCTGCTCGACCGCGAGGTATTCGGCAAGGTGATCGTCACGCCGTGACGACCAACGTCGGCGCGATGGTCCATACCCTCTCCCCTCAGGGGAGAGGGCAGGGTGAGGGGTGGAGGCGCCAGGTCGCCATCATCGACCTCTCGCGCGCCGGCGCGCCCCGCGAGATCAGCTACGCCGCGCTCGACGCCGAGTGCGACGCGGTGGCGGCGGGCCTGGCCGCTCGCGGCGTGGGCCGCGGCGCCCGCGTGGGGATTCTCGCCCTCAACCGGCCCGAGTACATCGCCGCGCTCTACGGGACCATGCGGGCGGGCGCCATCCCGGTGCCGCTCAACGTCAAGCTGCCCGCGGAGTCGCTGGCCTTCATCGCCAGGGACGCCGATCTGTCCCTGCTCTTCGTGGACGCCGCGCATCGCGCGGTCGCCCCCGCCGTTCCCGCGGTGGACTTCGACGCCGGCTACGCGGATCTCCTGAAGCCGGGCCCGTTCGACGCGGTCTCGCCCGACCCGGGAGACGTGTGTCTCCAGCCCTACACCTCGGGCTCGACCGGCCGGCCCAAGGGCGTACTCCTCACCCATGCCGGCCAGGCCTGGCAGATCGAGACGCTCGTGCGCGCGCGCCGGATGACGCTGGAGGATCGCGTGCTGGTGGCGGCCCCGCTCTATCACAAGAACGCGCTCGTGTGGACCAAGGTGTGCCTGGCCGCGGGCGCCTCCATCGTGCTGCTGGCACGCTTCGACCAGCGACTCTATGTGGAGGCCATCGGACGCCACCGGGTGACGCGTCTCTCCGGCGTGCCCACGATGTTCCACCTGATGCTGAATGACCCCGCGCTCGCCGCGGCCGACAAGTCGAGCGTACGCGCCATCGGTGTAGGGTCAGCGCCGGCCTCCCCCGCGCTCTTCGAGGCGCTGCACCGCGCGTTTCCCAACGCGGCGGCCACCAACGGCTACGGAGTGACGGAGGCGGGGCCGGTCATGTTCGCCAACCATCCCCAGGGCCAGCCGCGGCCGGCCACGTCCATCGGCTACCCTCTGGAAGGTTGCGAGATCCGGCTCGATCCGGGCCCCGACGAAGGGGTGCTCCTCACGCGCAATCCGGGAGTCATGGCGGCCTACCACAACCTGCCCGAGGAGACCGCCCGGCGGCTCAAGGACGGCTGGTTCGACACCGGCGATGTGTGCCGGCGCGACGCGGACGGCTTTTACTACTTCGTGGGCCGCACCGACGACATGTTCGTGTGCGGCGGTGAGAACGTCTATCCCGGCGATGTGGAAGGGACGCTGGAGCGGCATCCCGACATCCTCCAGGCGGCGGTGCTGCCCGTGGACCATGCCCTCAAGGGCGAGGTCCCGGTTGCTTTCGTGGTGCCGCGGCCGGGGGCGGGGCTCACCGAGGCGCAGGTGAAGGAGTGGGCGCTCGCCCACGGCCCGGCCTACCAGCACCCCCGGCGCGTGTTCCTCGTCCCCGAGCTACCCCTGGCCGGGACCAACAAGATCGATCGCGCGGCGCTCAAGGCGCGCGCGCTCGCTGTCCCAGACCCCACACGAGGAGGATGACATGGCACTCGATCGCCGCAGTTTCGTGAAGGGCGCCGCCGTGGCGGGCGCTGCCGCGGTGGCCCCGCAGGTGCTGGTGCGGACCGCGCGCGGCCAGGACAAGAACAAGGTGGTCTTCGTGTCCGAGGAATCGAACCCGAAGGCCATCGCGGTCTACGACAAGATCAACGGGGACTTCAAGAAGGAGACGGGCATCGAGGTGGTGATGGAGTACCCGGGCTTCGCGAATATCGCCAAGCGCGTGGCTACCCTCATCGCCGCCGGGACCCCGCCCGAGATTGTCTGGTACGGCGCGGGCCAGGCCATGAACCTGGCTCTGGAGAATCAGCTCGCCGACGTAGGCGACGTGCTGAAGGCGACCGGCGGGGCGGCCGACAACCAGCGCCTCATCTACAAGGGCGCCGACCGGTCCATCCCCACCAGCCAGCAGTTCACCTACGGCTGGTACCGGAAGGATCTCTTCCAGGCCAAGGGGCTGGACGCGCCCAAGAGCTGGGAGGACTACGCGAAGGCGGCCAAGGCGCTCAACAATCCGCCCGCCATGTACGGCTGCATCATCCCGTCCGCGGAGACGGGCGCGTCCACGCTGCTCCTCGAGACGATGTTCATGAAGAACAACGTCCACTGGTTCGCGTGGAACGGGTCGAAGAAGGACTACGAGGTGGTGCTGGACCAGGGCGAGCAGAAGAAGCGGGCGATCGAGACTCTGGACTACCTGAACGAGCTGCACAAATACTCCCCCGAGGCGAGCACCTACAACTGGGGCGAGCTGATGTCGACCTACTTCACCGAGAAGGCGGCGTCGTCCTGGTACGTGGGCTCGCGGCTCCTCGACCAGACCATCGCCAACAACCCCAAGATCGCCGACGCCACCGTGCCGTTCGAGCTGCCGCGGAAGGTAACCGACGCGTACTACCTCTCCATCCAAGGCTTTCACATCCTGGAAAAGTCCAACGTGGATGGGGCCAAGAAGTACGTGACCTTCTTCATGAAGCACCCCGACGTCATCGCGTGGTACCACGCGGTGCCGCTGCACATCATCCCGGCGAGCCGCCAGATGCTCCACTCCGCGAAGTACCAGGACAATCCCGTCATCCAGAAGCGCATGGACGTGCTGAAGTTTCTCGACTCGGTGTGGACCAAGGGCGTGCCGCTCTACTACTGGGACGGCAAGGAGCTGAACCCCTACATCGGCCTGTTCCACAACGAGAACCTGGCCGGCTGGATGCTCGCCGCCCGGAACATCAAGGGCATGAAGTCCGAGCAGGTGGTGGACGAGGCCGCCGCCCAGGTGCGCAAGAAGATGCGGCGGGTCAGCTAGCCTGCATGGATCGGTGACGGGGGCGGGACGGTGGTGAGTCCGCGCGCCGAGCGGCGCGTGTGGGTGCTGGGCACCACCGGTCCCGCCCTCGTCTTTCTCGTGGTGGTCGCGTACTTGCCCATTGCCTATGCGGTAGCCCTCTCGTTCTTCAAGAAGACCGCGTTCAACCCGACCATGAAGTGGACCGGGCTCGACAACTACCGCTTCATCCTGGAAGAGCCGGAGCTGTGGAACGCCTTCGGCCGCTCGGTGGTCTTCACGGTGGGCTCGGTGGGGCTGCAGCTCGCCCTGGGGCTGGTGGCCGCGCTCCTGCTGAACCGGGCGTTCCGGGGCCTCAACCTGGTGCGGAGCCTGTTCGTGCTCCCGTACCTCTTGCCGTCCATCGTGGTGGCGCTGGTCTTCCAGTGGCTCCTCTCGCCGGAGTACGGCGTGGTCAACCAGCTGCTGATGCAGACCGGCCTGGTGGCGCGGCCGGTCAACTTCTTCGGGGGGCTGGGGACCGCGATGTGGGCGGTCATCGGCATGGCGGGCTGGCAGTACGGCTCGTTCGCCACCCTCCTGATCCTCGCGCGGCTACAGGCCATCAACCCCAAGCTCTACGAGGCCGCCGCGGTTTCGGGGGCGGGGCCCCTGCGCGCCTTCTGGGACGTCACCCTGCCCGCCCTCCGCACCACCTTGCTGGTCATCGCACTCCTGCGCGGCATCTGGATGTTCAACAAGTTCGACTCGATCTGGCTGGTCACCCACGGCGGCCCGCTCAAGCACACCGAGACCCTGCCGCTCTATGCCTACCGTCTGGCCTTCGAGGAGTTCGACTTCGGCCTGGCCGCGGCCGTCTGCTCGGTGATGTTCGTGGTCCTGCTCGCGGGAGCGGTGATCTACTTCAAGCTCTTCGACCCCACGCGCGAGATCGAGGTAGGCCGGTGAGGCGCTTCCAGGCCGGCGCGACGCTGGCGCTCCTGGTCGTCGTGCTGGGGGTCGTGGCCTTTCCCTTCTATTGGATGGTGCTTTCCTCCGTCACGCCCCGCGAGGCGCTCTTCCAGCCGCCGTACAAGTTCGTCCGCCTGGACCTCTCCCTCGGCAACTACCGCGAGCTGCTCTTCGCCACCGAGTTCGCCCGCTACTTCGTCAACAGCCTGATCGCGGCCCTGGGCGCTATCGTGCTGAACGTGGTCGCGGCCACCCTGGCCGGCTACGGCCTGACCCGTTTCGCCTTCGCGGGCAAGAAGCCGTTCGCCTTCGGCACCCTCTTCTCGTACATGTTCCCGCCCATGCTGATGGCCATCCCGCTCTACATCCTCTTCTCGGCCCTCAAGATGCGGAACACCTACACGGGGCTCATCCTCGCCCACATGGCCATCAGTCTCCCGCTGAACATCTGGCTCATGTGGCAGTACTTCCAGATCGTGCCGCAGTCGCTCGAGGAGGCGGCATGGGTCTCGGGCGCCACTCGTCTCCGCGCCCTCCGGCAAGTGTGCCTGCCGTCGGCCCGGCCCGGCATCCTGTCCGTGGCCATCTTCTCCTTCGCCCTGTCGTGGAACGATTTCACCTTTGCCTTCATCCTGCAGACCGACCGCAAGATGTTCACGCTGCCGGTGGGCCTGGCGAGCTTCGTGGAGCAGACCGGCGTCCACTGGGGCATGGTCATGGCGGCGGCGGTACTGGTGTCGGTGCCGACGTTCCTGCTCGTGTTCTTCCTCCAGCGCTACCTCTTGAGCGGCCTCCGCGCCACGGGGTAGGGGACGCCCGCCATGGCCTTCTCGGTCCGGCTGGAGCGCCTCGACAAGCGGTTCGGCCGCGGCGCGCGCGCGGTGCACGCGGTGCGCGACCTCTCGCTGGAGATCGGCGAGCGGGAGTTCTTCACCTTCGTGGGCCCCTCCGGTTGCGGCAAGACCACCACCCTTCGCATGATCGCCGGGCTGGAGACGCCGACGTCGGGCCGCATCTGGTTCGGCGGCACCGACGTCACCGAGCTGCCCCCGCAGAAGCGCGACATCGCCATGGTGTTCCAGGACATCGCGCTCTTCCCCTACATGACGGTGCGCGACAACATCGGCTATCCGCTCCGCATCGCGGGGCTTCCGCGGGCGCGCGTGGATGACAAGGTGGAGAAGGTGGCGGCGACGCTCGGACTGGCCGACAAGCTCGCCCAGAAGCCCGGCCAGCTTTCCGGCGGGCAGCAGCAGCGCGTCGCCATCGGCCGCGCCATCATCAAGGAGCCGAAGGTGCTCCTGATGGACGAGCCGCTCTCCGCGCTGGACGCGCGCCTGCGCGTGGACATGCGCACGGAGATCTTGCGGCTGCACCGCGAGCTGTCGGCCACCATTATCTACGTCACCCACGATCAGGTGGAAGCCATGACCATGTCCACCCGGGTGGCGGTCATGGACCAGGGGCGGGCGCTCCAGATTGACCCGCCCCGAACGCTGTTCCGGCGGCCGGCGGAGCTGACGGTGGCGACCTTCATCGGGACGCCCGCGATGAACATCGTCCCAGCCGCGGTGACGCCCACGCCGGTGGGGCCCGCCCTCGAGCTGCTGGGCCAGCGGCTCGCGCTGGCGCCGCGGCACCACACCGCCTTGGACGGGCTCAAGCGGGTGGACGTGGGCATCCGGCCGCAGGCGCTTCGACTGGTCCCGCCCGCGCCCGGCCGCATCACCGGGCATGTGTTCCTGCGCGAGCCGCTGGGACTGGAGGACGAGGTGCTGGTGGAGACGGCGGGCGGCGCGCGGGTCAAGGCGGTGACCGCCTCGGGGGAGGAGTTTCCCGAGGGAGCGGCGGTGGCTCTCGACTTCGCGCCGCGCGATCTCTACCTCTTCCACCCCGAGTCCGGCCTCACTCTCTGCCACGGCACCGACTGAGCGGAGACGCGCTCTGGCTTGACGTGATGTGCGCAGTCCAGCCCACTTCGCTGTCCGGGGCGATTGCCGGACATGTATGAGGTCGGTATCGCGCACGCCGCTTGTCGCTTACCAGGAGGGCCGCGAGCCAAATAGCTACGGAACCAGGTCAATCCAGTGACTGGAGGGTTGCGTGTAGCATTCTGCAAATCCAGCCCCGCAACCAATCAAGGGTCTCGGAAGATAAACACTCCCTGGGCCTTCGTATTTTGGGCGGTGCCATGTCCAGCGCCGCCTAGGCAGTGAGCGGTCGTGCTACCGGTGCTGCATCACTCGCTCCTTGAGATCGGCCTACGAAGTAGGCGATCCTTTTCCCTCCCGCTTCTCATCTGGGGAGTGTGGCCAGCGCGGCCCGAATGTCAGGATCACTGGCGACGGACGCCACGAACCGCGCGAAGGCCGCGTTGAGCATCGTCTCGAGAACGTCTTCACCGGCCTTGTACGCCGAGTCCCGCACCTGGATCTTCTTCTCGACCAGGCTGCGCCCGTCCGCCGCGCGCAGGCGGACGATTGCCCCGATATGGGCTTCTCCGGTCCAGCGAGTCTCGGTAGAAAAGCTGCGAGCCTCCGTCTCGAGCCGGGGCACGGTCAAGACCTGACTAGCAGAGAGCCCCTCTCCGCTGCGCGCGTTGACGCCCACCGCCCGAAACTCGACGACGAGGGCCTGCATCAGGCGGGGTGGCCAGGGCTCCGTCACCATGACCTTGGCGTAGCGGTTCCCGTAGCCGTCGTAGACGCCGCCGGCGCGTCGCACATCGCCATCGTCACCCTCTTTCCCGCGAGCATCCACCAACGGGAGGATGACCAAGTCGGGGCCGGCCGTCGCGACAGCCGGCGGCGGCGTGTAGCGAAGCGTCACTAGGCGATCCGCGCACCCGGTCAACGCGGCCGCAAGTACCACCGTCGCTCCCACATGCAAGGTCTTCGATCTTTTCATATCCCCTCCGCCATCCGGCGGAATAGGCTCCCCGTCGGGGCGTTCTTGCAATAGACCCGGATCGTATCGAAGGTTCCCGCGGGAACCGTAACTGTCTCTTCGCTTTCAGCCACGCAGGATATGCTGACCTCCTCCGTCTGGCGGGCCTGTGGGCGCTCTTCCCTGTAACCCATCTTCCAGGTCTTGCCGACGGTCATCGGGAAGGTTAGGAATGGTAAGTAGGGACGGAGATGTTCGTGAGATTTCCGGAGACCCGCTGCTGAGCGCGTTCAGCTTGTGCTCGGGCCAGGCACGCCCGGACGGTTTCGAGCTCTCCGCCGCTTAGGTACGTGATCCAAACCTGGCCGTCCGGTCGAATTTCCTTCAACTGGACTTGGCACGCCACGTCCTTGCACTCTTCCCATCACTCTATCGCTCTTGCGCGAGATCTTGGGCGAGGGTGTTGCCCATCGACGCGTGCGGGCTCTATGTCTCCCTCAGAAACAATGGGTGGCCTCTTCACCCGAGTTCTTAGGAGATTCTAATACATCCTGTTCGGCGGGTTCCGGGCACTCATAGCGCTCTCAGGGTTCTCCTTGCTCCTCCTCAGGAACGCCCCGATGGTCGCGAGGGGATCTGGTTGGTAGAAAGCGTAGTCCCCAACCCGTTCGAGGGCGACGGCTGGACTAGCCTCGTTGTCGCTCAGGAAGGAAGCGCATTGCAGAGCAGAATAGTCGGAGTAGTCGTCGGATCGCCCAGGCGCAACAGTCAGTTGCACAACGCAAACCTTCTGGGAGGATTCTAGTCGATGACTGGCCAAGCCGAGGATCGCGCCGGAAGTGCGAGCCGCCCGCTCAAGCTCGCTCTGTGCTCGATGGTCGTCGCATTGTGGGTGTTGCTCCACTTTGCCGGCGTGGGCGCGCAGTCCGAACGCTCGACGTTCTATCTCTCGAACGACTTCTACGGCGCTCTTGCCTACACCAATCCCGACGCCGCCCGGAACCTGCAAAACGGCATGGCCAACATGGTCGGGTTTATGCCGCCGGCGGACGACGGCATGCGCACATTCTTCACCCGTAACAATGTGCGGCTCGAGTTTCAGCTGCAGGGCGCGACAAAAGTTGATAATAACTCCGCCGCCTCGATCGAGAGCAAGCGCCTCGCGGCAGCGCAGATCTGCACGGCGCAGCCGGCCAAGAACCACCTCTGGAACTTGATGCTCGAGTGGGATCAGAGCGGCGGCCACTGGGTTCCGAACGGACGGCCGCGATATACGGGGCTGACGCGTGCGCAAGCCGCTGCGCGCTTTGCCGACTATTACCTCAATCAATCTCCCCCGCTCGGCACCTACTTGCGCCAGCCCTCGAGCACGCGGCCGTGCCGCCTTGCCGCCATCACCGACTATTCCCCGAACGCGTTTGCTGCCTACGCATTCGGTGCTGACGTCGGCCTGCTCGAGCGCGCCATTGACGAATTGGGTGATGTCGCAACCGGCATCGCCTTCATGCGCGGGGCCGGCCGTCAATACAATCGCCCGTGGGGGATCGACATTTCGACGTGGCGCACTTCGGCAGACTCCGCGACGACCTTCGATGCAGCGGGAAGGCAGAGCGGCGGATGGTCCCCGAGCTATCTCCGTCGGCATATGTACGCGGCCTACATGGCCGGCGCGCATATTCTCGCGATCGAGCCGACGCTCTACTATTTTCCTAGCACAGCGACGCTCAACCCCTTCGGACTGATGGTGAAGGGCTTTGCGGACTTCGCATTGAGGCGACATCCCAACGTCGGAACGCCGGCGGTCCCGACGGCCCTGATGCTGGACGTCAACAGTGGCTTTGACACCAAGCACGGCCCATACAACCAGTACAATGGGGTCTGGTATCAGGACATTGCCTATTCCTCCGGCGACTTCATGATCGATAATTTCTTGAAGCTCGCCTATCCTAATCATTGGCTGCATGGCACGATGCCCGGCGCGCCGTTCTCCACCCCCGCCGGCTATAAGCAATTCCTGGCGTCCGGCGGCGATCCAAGGCCCTACGAGCCGATGCCGTTTACCCGATGGGGCGACGTATTCGATGTGAAGCTCAACACGGCGACGCTGGAGTCGCTCCGGCGACACAAGGTCGTCGTTCTCATGGGCGACGTCGTCCTCGACGCGCGATTGCGGCCGGTTCTTCAGTCGTGGGTGCAGGCCGGTGGGACGCTCGTCGTCAACGTCCGACAGGCGACGAGCGCGGATGAGGCGCTCCTCGGCGTTCGGCTGAGCGGTGCCGATGTCAGCGGCGCCACCGCCTCAAGATGGGTGGCTGACAATACCGCGTATACCGAGCAACCCTTCAGATACAGGACCGTCACTCCAGTCTCCGCTCACGTCCTGGCGACCGCCAGCAACGGCTCCCCGCTGATCACATCCAACGTGTTCGGGGCGGGGCGGGTCATCCTGACGACGCCCGAGTACTTGCAGACGACCGCGCGCGATCGGCTGCTGCAGATCGGCGTTCGCCTGTTCGACCAGCTGAACCGCGACTATGCGCCCGCCCTCGTGTCCGGTCCCGGCGCCCAGTACATGTTCTCGATCGCGCCCGGCAAGCTCATCGCCACGATCATCAACAATTCGGGCACGGTATGGAACGGCACGATCACCGCGAACATTGCCGGCACGGTCACCGCCGTTCGTGAGTACACCGCCGACACGACGAGTGGGTATACGCGCGCCGGGTCACGCGTGACGGTCAACGGGAGCGTTCCCGCCTACGATGTGCGCGTTTTCGCGATCGAGTATAGCGCGGTCGCGTCTACGTCGGTCGCGCCTACGCCGGTCGCGCCTACGCCGGGTACCGTGGGCTTCAAGAAATCGAACGGGCACCACGGCTCGGATCTGAAGTGAGGGGGCCGAGCCGGGAACGAAGCGGAGACTCAAAGGGCGCCCGATAGGCGGGAAAGAAATCGTCGCCGAGCGCAGGCGGACGCGGTCGTGCGAGGAGATCACGCGCGGCCGCGTCCACCGGGATGCACGGGTGACTGCCGTCGCACACGTGAGTGCCGCCCGTGCACAAGGCAGCGCCCGGGGGTCCGTGTGGCAGGATCCTACTTGAGCGAGGTGAAGGTGAACGCGCGAATGATGTGGCGCTGGGCCACGATGAAAACGGCTAGCACCGGGGCCACCACGAACATGCTGCCTGCCATGATGACGTGCCAGCGATCGCCGGTGCCCTCCTCGCGCAGCATGGCCACGCCGATGGGCAGAGTGCGCACGGCCTCACTGGTCGTCATGACGAGAGGCCAAAAGAAGTCGTTCCAGTGATAGACCACGCTGAAGAGCGAGAAGGCCACGAGGGTCGGCCGCGCGATCGGCGCCAGCACGCGGAAGATGATGGTGAAGGTACCGGCGCCGTCGACGCGGGCGGCGTCCACGATGTCGTCCGACACCTGGAGGAAGGCATCGCGGATCAGGAAGGTTCCCAGCGCGGAGACCGCATAGGCACGATGAGCGAGGAATACGTGTTGAGCAGCCCGAGCTTGCTGAACAGAGCATGTAGAGCGGCACGAAGCGCACCTAGGGCGGCACGATGAGGCAGGCGATCACGACCAGGAAGCAGGCATCGCGGCCGCTCCAGCGCAGCTTGCTGAACGCAAAGCCCGCCAGGCAGCCGAAGAAGAGCTGGCAGGCGAGGATGCCCGTGGTCTGGGCGGCGTTGTTCACGGCGTAGCGCAGGAACGGTCCCGGGGCCCAGGCCTTGGCGTAGTCTCCCAGTGGGGCGTGGAGGGCCAGAGCGTCGGCGGGAACCGGGTCACGCCGGCCATGTCCTTGAGTGAAGTGCTGACCATCCAGAGGTACGGAAAGACCTCGACGATCGCCACCAGCGCCAGCGTGGCGAGCGTGAGCGCGCGGATCCAGGCGCGGCGCGCCCTCACGTGGTGTAGTGGACGCGGCGCCGGAAGGCGAGCCACTGGGCGAAGGTGAGCGCCACGATCACGATGAAGAAGAGCACCACCGCCGCCGACGCCTTGCCGAGCTTGAAGTACTGAAACGCCTGCTCGTAGATGTAGTACACGTAGATCATGGTCGAGGTGACCGGGCCGCCCTGGGTCATGATCTTCACGATGTCGAAGCCCTGGAAGCTCGTGATCGTCAGCGTGACCAGAAGGAACAGGGTGGTGGGCGTGAGCAGCGGCCACGTGACGTGGCGGAAGCGCTGCCAGCCGCCCGCCCCGTCGAGCGCGGCGGCCTCGTAGAGGTCGCCGGGGATGGCCTGGAGGCCCGCGAGGTAGATCACCATCGGGTAGCCCACCGTCTTCCACACGGTGACCAGCACGAGCGTCCAGAGCGCCCAGCGGTGGTCGCCGAGCCAGTTCACGCCCCGAAGGCCGACGAGCCGAAGCACGTAGGCGACCAGGCCGTACTGCGGGTCGAGCAGCCAGATCCAGAGCAGCGACACCGCGACCCGGGACACGACGTAGGAGCTGAAGATCGCCCCCTGCAGGAGCGCGCCCAGGCGCGTGCGGTCGTTCAGGAGCACCGCCAGAGCAAGCCCGAGCGTCTGGGACAACACCACCACGCCGCCCGAGTACTTGACGGTGTTGGTGACGACCTGCCAGAACTCAGGGGAGACGAGCGCGCGGTAGTTCTCGGCGCCCACCCAGCGCGCCGGCATCACGAGGTCCCACTCGTGCAGGCTTACCCAAGCCGAGTAGGCGACCGGATAGAGGTAGACGAGGGCGAAGAGCAGCAGCGAGGGCGCGGCCAGGGCGTACCCCAGCCGCGCCTCCGCGCGCGCCCGCCTACTGCTGCTTGGCGAGGATCTCGTTGGCCTTGGCCTCGGCCGCCTGCATGATCTCCGCCGCCGTCTTGATGCCGAGCACGGCCGCCTCGAGGTTCGGCTGGATCATTTCCCGCTGGATCTCGATGAGGGTGGGCGTGTACGGGAAGCGCTGCGCCGTCCGGAGCTGGTCGATGGCGGTCTTGTAGTTCGGGTTCTGCCTGTAGAAGCGCGATCGTCAGTCCGAGCGTGAGCGTGAGCAGCAGACCGACGTCGTGCATGCGCCCGCTCTACCGGACGACCAAGGGCCTGACAACCACTCCTTTGCTATGGCGCCCGATACGGAGGAAAGAACCCCGGCTCCGGCTCCCAGGAGCGGCCGTGCGCCTGCTCCCAGCGGCGGCGATCCTCCACCAGCTTCGCGGCGACGGCCGGATCATGGATCTTCGTCCCGATCCGGAACGGCACCTCGCCGCCCGGCGCAAAGCCCCGCTTGTACTTCAGCAACCCTTCGGAGCCCCGATAGCCCCCGCCCAGGACCAGCGCCTTCTTGCCGGCGCCCCGGCACCACAGGAAGGTTTCCACCTGGAGGAGGTCGCTAGGCCGGAGCTCGAAGGCGTCGGCCAGCGTGCCTCCCAGGAAGAAGTAGGCGTGGTTCCGGGACAGCAGCACCAGCTCGCTCGAGACCACCCTCCCTTCGTGGACGACATGGAAGAACGCGAACAGGCCCGGGAGGCTCCGGATCAGCGTCTCGAAGAACGCGCGGGAGAAGTAATAGTAGCTGGCCGCGTTCCGGCGCTTCATGGTCTCGGTATAGACGTGGAGGAATTCATCCAGCCTCGAGCCGTCGGAGTCCACCTGGAGCTGGCATCCCCGCGAACGGGCCCGGCGGACGTTCTGGCGCACCTTCGGCATGAAGTCGTTCCAGAGCTCCTCCTCGGACGGCTCCAGGCTCCGGACGATGTTGGGGCAGTTGACCTCCGCGTCGCCGTCGAACGGGAGAAGCTGGTCCGCGAAGACGGAAAGCCGCGCGAAGGAGGTGATCACCTTCCGCTCGCGCGCCCAGCCGGCGAAGCGCGACCAGAAGCCGCGCGCCTCGTCGGACGTCACGGACCAGGCGAAGGGACCTCCGTACCCGTAAGCGGTGGTCAGGTCCCATCCCGTGCAGTCCGCCGGCGCCCACGGCTCCGCCGCGAGCGGGCGAAGGATGAAGGGGTAGAGGACCCCTCCCTCCGCCGTCCTCGCCGTCGCGGCCAGGACCAGGTCCCCCTTCCCCGCGAAGAGGCGGACGAAGTCCGGGTGGGCCATCACTTCGCGGTCCGGCCACTCCTGCCACAGCTCCTGCCAGTCGGCCGCATCTCGAGGGTTGCCGGTGTCGAGGAGTCGAAACCCCCCGCCCTCGGAGGAGAGGGCGGATGGCGAGACGACACCGGCGGCCTGAAGGGGGGGCATTTCAATGCTCCAGATTCAAAGGTGCTTCCTCATGCTACTCAGCCTCTTAGACAGCATTGGGACCTTAAAAACGCGACGCGACTAAAACACGCAACCCACACAGTCCAGGCGATCCAACGCCCGGCCGCTGAGGGCAGCGTCAGCACCCACTGCCGCACCGGCACCTGCGGCAGCACCTCGTCGACGACCGAGGCGGCGCGTTCAGCCATCCGCCGCCCCCCACAGCTAGGGCAGAGATCTTCGTCGTTCCGTTTCCGCAACGCACGACCGCCGATGACGACTCCCAATTGGGTCATTCTGACCCATCGGGTCAGTCCGCTCGCGTGCAACGCTTCGCCAGCGAGGTTGGCCGAGTTCCTGACATCGACATCGACCGACCGCACGCGCTCTCTGGGACCACGGACCGGGGAAGCACAGGTCCTTTTGGGAGTTGGTCTCGCAATCCCAAAGCGCACAGCACAATCTCTAAGTGATGCTTGGGGATGTGGGCTCGACATAGCTCGAATCGAAGGAGAAGGTGATATGCCCCAGTACACAGGTGCGCGTTAGTATGCCAACTCTGCGCAATCCATTGGCCTGCATCGTTGCGATCGAATCCCGGTTGTCGAGTTCCTGTAGGCTGAGCAGCTCATGGTAACCGAGCGACAGGAGATGGCGATTCGATTCGATCATGAGTTCTCGCGTCACGCCGCGGCGGCGCCATTCCGGGCACGTGTAGATGTCGTGCACATAGATCTGGTTAGCTCGAAGGCGGAGGAAGTCCGCGACTCGGGGCGGTGCCGAGGTGCCCAAGTGCCGAAACGCGATCGGGACACCTTTGACGAGTGCGAGAAAGAGAAGATGGCCCGACGCCAACCCGGAAGAGTAGGTAGATGAATACCGGCGCTCGAGCGCGTAGAGGGAAGGCAGATCAGCTGGGACAGCGAGCCTGATTTCGAGGGTCGCCCGGCGCCGCGATTCCATAGCGAGGCGGGCGATATCGTCACGTACGAGGTACCACTTACGACGACCCGCAATGTACGATGTCACGAACTTCTTCAGGTCTCCGTTGCGTATGTCGCGTCGCACCAGTGCGTTAGCGGTAGCGAGGAGGAACTGCTTCATCTACGACTCCCGTGGTTTCGTTCGACAATCTTCAGCTAATCTCTTCGCCCACCTTTTCCCATACGCGGGGCCACCGCTCGTACCGGACGTGAGGTGGCCGAGCCGGGAACGAAGCGGCGACTCAAAGGGGCGCCCGATAGGCGGGAAAGTACTCGCGGCCAGAAAACTCCACCAGCGACACGTCGGCGGCCCGCGCCCGGCGCGTCGTCAATTCGCGGTATTTCCTCTCATCGGTGATGAGACGCAGGGTCGAGAACGGAAACAGCAACTGGGAGAACCCGCGTTTGAATTGGAGCAGGGGGTCGTTGGAGCCGCCGACGCCACCGCCCAAGTGGAGGTAGCGATTACCGCGAGACTTGGCCCACCCGGCCGCACAATAGAGAAGTAGGTGAAACGGAGATTTCTTCAGGAATTCCGACCTGGTGCCTCCCAAGTGTGCCTGGACGATTCCGCCGCATTCGAAAAACACACAGGCGGCCGCCGGCTGACCCTCCGATTCCACCACCCAGCAATGCACCTGCCCGGGCATCTCACCGAGTTTCGCAAAATACTCCCGGCCGAAATAGTACGAATCCTTGGCTTGGACCCGGTCCATCGTTTCCCAATAGATTTCCGTGACGCATTCGACGTAGTCGCGCAGTGAAACCATTCGGGGAACGAAGCCCAGCTTCTGGCATTTTTTGATCGTCCACTGGTGTCCTTCCCGGATCCCCTTCCACAATTCACCGTCGTCCAGGGTCAAATCCATTGCGACCGTCTCGCCGCCAGGGGTGAAGAAGCCGTTCGGAAAGAGTTCCGAAAACCCGGTACTCAGCAGGGGATGCAGGCGGAAAAACGCGGAACACACTCCCATGTCGCGCAGAGTGTCGCCCAAACGATGCATCGCCTGCCGGGCGAAATCTGGCGACGCCCGGGCCGCGTCACTCAGCAGCAAACCTGGATACCCGTATGGCGACACGACGTCGTACACCGTGTCGCCATCCATCGAGTCCGAGAACAGGCCCTCACACCGGCGCAGCAGATAGGGAATGAACAGCTCCTCATCTCCGGTCCTCGCCAGAAATGCCCTGGGTTGAGCCTGGTTCCACTCGCTATCCAGGCTCACATACTCGGGAAGGTGGTAGAAATCGTGACGGAGTCGGCCCAGAGCTTCGCGCCATCGCCGATCGTCGATGTCCAGGTGGACGACGTCCATCACTGCCCCTCCGACCAGACGGTTGGAAACACGTCCGGGTCACTAAAATCTGGGTCGCCGTTGGGCAGCCGGCGGCACAGCTGTTCATCGAATATGTGGATCTCCCTCCCGTCGGCGTTGCGGTAGGGACGATAGTGATTGTCACCATCCTGCAAATGGACCGCATACGAGAGCCGGGGTTGCCCGCTCGTATTGGGGTAACTCGCATGGACTGTCCATCCGTGATGGAAGCTCACCTGCCCCTTCCTCAAGGTCATGGGCACAATGCGAACCTCCCGGCCGTGCGCCCGGAACCTCTCTTCCAGCCCCCTCAGGTCCTGGTGGTTGAAAAACCGAACGTCTTGCAGGCCCTGCCAGCGATGGCTCCCCGCCATCACCACGAGCGGACTGCGAGTGATCTCCACCGAATGGAGTGGAATCCACACCGAGACCATCTTGTCGGAGCTGCAGGTCGCCCAGTATGCTCGGTCCGCGTGCCAGCCGGTTACGGTGCTCGATGCATTCTGGGTATTCGACGGTTTGTAGATGAGCTGATCGTCCAGCACGCGAATGACCGAGCTCCGAGTCAACTTCGCCGCGATGGCACCCAGGAGAGGATACAGGGCTAGCGCCTTCAGCTCTTTCTTCTGCAGCGAGACGAACTCGTTGTTTCGCTGGCCGTCCCCATCGCCCGGCTTCCAATTGGAGAAGCCGGTGTCGAGGGGGAGGGTGCCATCCCTCTCTCCCTGATAAAAGCGCTCGGTGCCCTCGTAGGCCGAGTCAATCAAGGCCTCGGGCAGAACGCCCTCTTTCGAGATGTAGTAACCATTCACCTCGTAGAACGTCACGTCCGACTCATCTGGCAGGAGGGCATGCTGCTCGGGGGTCAGGGACATCGCACTCATCGTTTCAGTACTCTTGCGGGAACGCCGACGGCCGTGACCCCATCCGCGAGATCGCGAGTCGCCACCGCTCCCGCTCCGAGGGTGCTCCAGCGCCCGATCGTGACTCCGGGGATCACGACGCTTCCGATGCCGAGAAACGCGCCCTCACCGACGTGCACCGAGCCCGAGAGGTGCACACCGGGCGCGAGATGCGCGTAGTCGCCGATGGTGCAGTCGTGGTCAATCGTGGCACCCGTGTTCACGATGACGTGGTCGCCGATCACCGCATCCGGTTGAACGACCGCGCCAGCAAAGACCACGGTGCCTCGCCCGAGCTTTGCCGAAGGGTGAACGAAAGCGGACGGATGGACGACGGTCTGCCAGTCCAAGTTCAAGGTGCTCGCCATGTCCCTGCGTTGCGCATTGTCTCCGATGCCAACGACGCCCCGGCCTCCGCGCTCCCGTTCGATCCGACTCACGCGCGTGCCGTAGGCATCCATGCCCCACTTGTGGTCGTCGTCGTCGAGTATCGCCGCGATCGAAAACCCGCGCGCGGTGAGCGTGCTGATGAGCACCTTGGCGTGACCGCCCGCGCCAATGACGACGATGCCGTCTCTCGTCTCCGCGGCAAGAGTCGAACGCCGGTACTGGGGGAAACAATCGTCCGAGGTCCACGGCACGCCATGCTCGGCGTTGCGCTTCGCGTTGCGGTCGCACAGATCCCGGTACGTGTTCGGCTCGACGACCCATCGCCAGGTCGGACATTTGTGCCGCCGGTCGGAGAACCCCGTCGTGAGGTGAAACGACGAATCTTCGGTCGACCCCACCCCGCCGCCAAGATGTACCACCCGCGCGCCTTGCTCGTTCGCCCAGAGCCGAACCGTGTCGAACAATAACGACATCGGCCTGACTGTCAGGAAGGCGTCGCACGTTGCGCCCAGGTGATACTGGACGATCCCGTCGCAGATCGTGAACAACCCTCCCGCGATGACGACACCGCCTAGCATCACGACGAACAGTTCCACCGCCGGACCGAAGCCGCTCGCGAGGCGCGTGACATACTCCTTGTCGAAGAAGGGGACGCCGTCCGCCTTCACACGGCACATCTCCTGATGGTAGATGTCGGTGAACTCGATCAGGTGGCGCTTATCTCCGTCGCGCAGGCACACGGCCCCCCCCCGCCGAAGCTTCTCGATGCGCTTCCTGAGCGACGAACGATAACGCGTCTGCTGTTCCTCCGGTGAGAGCGAGAGATCGATGGAGACCGTCTCGCCCTCCGACCGGCAATCACCGAGCCCGGCGAGCATCCTGCGCTGCGGGATCAACGGATGAAGTCGAGAACACACGGCCACGACGCGGCGGGCGGCCAGCGCTTGCTTCAGGTTCCTCTGGAAGGCCCGGACGACCGACGCAGGCATCCCGGCGTGCGACCCCAACGGTCCGGCGTAGCCATAGACCGACGTCGCGTCGTTCCACGCCTCGCCGCCGGATGCCTCGACTGGCCGCAGGAGAAGAGGAAGCGCGATCGTGTAGGAACCATCGTGATACGCGAAGAGGTGTGCGCTCCCTTCGCCGCGTTCCTCTGCGAGACGGTGATACCCGACCAGGTGATAGAAGTCATGCTGCGCTATCTGCGCGAGCACGCCGTTCCATTCCCTCTCCTGGGCGCTTTGCAGGACCCGGAAGCGGGCCGCGCCTTGACTCATCCCGCCCTCTTCCCGTCGAGATCGCCCGCGGAGGTGCCCATGACCAGGATGGGGGACTCGCGGCGCAGCGCATACCCGAACAACATTCCGGCAAGCGCCCAGAACAGTAGCGCCGCGTCTCGCTCGAAGAAATCGTTGGCCATATTGCGAGCCAGCACGCCGGCGACCATCGCCGCCCCCGCCAGTCCGGTCAGACGCGCGAGGCGGTCTCTGCGAAAGGTCAGCTGCCAGAACCGCCAAGCGAGGGCCGCGAACAACGCCAACACCGCCGCCATGCCAGGCACGCCTGCGCTGATCCCGTAGTTGAAGACGAGATTGTGCGGATGCCAGAATACCTTGTTCCCCGCCAGACCGGCAGCATCGTGCGGGTACCAAAACCGCTTGTCTTCGGCCGGGAGCAACGTCGGATAGGCTTTGCTCATGACGGCGCGCCCGAATCCTGCACCGGTCAACGGATGCGCGAGAATCTCTTCGCCGACCTTCTTCCAGACGCGAGGCCGCAAATCATTCCCCATCGCCACGGGCGATGCGGGATTGCCGCCGGTGCGGTACCGCTCGCTGACGTAGATACCTCCACCAACCAGGGCCAGTAAGATGACTCCCGTCAGCGCCAGGCGAACCGGGCCGACCGCGACCTCGCGACCTTGCCAGAGCCACAGGCAACCCAAGGCGGCCTGCACCCCGATCGCCGGCCACAGCGCTCGTTGAGCGGATAGCAAGGCGACCGACAGAAAGAGTAGACACAGAAACGCCAACCACTTCCTCGAATGTTGACGCCCAAACAACGCCGCCGTCAAAGCCAGAACGGGGCCGGTCGTGACGAGATAGTTGCTGACGCCGCCGACGCCGCCGTAGTACACGTCGGATGGCCATTCGCCACCTCGGAAGTACGCCCCGACCAGCACCGAACCCGAAATGATGGCGAATCCAGCCAACACCGCCAAGCATGCGAGGCGCAATCGTTTCTCGTTCCGCGTCCAGGCAAAGAAGGCGACGAACGCCATCAGTGCGAAGCCGACTTCGTTCTTGATCTCGTTCAGGCTGTAGGCAGGATCGACCGCAAAGATCAGCGAGGCGACGACGACACCAACCCATAGCGCGATCGTCCACCGGCAGGGGAGTGGCGGCGGATCTAGCCGCCGCCAGGAGATCATGACGATCAGAACAGTCGCGGCGAGGCAGGCGAGCCGCAAGGCCACGGCTTCCGGAAAAGGCAAGATGGCAAGGAACAGCACGAACGGCATCACGATACGCGAGGCCGCGCTGACGGTCACGTCGCCGAGCCATTTGCCCATTCAACGAGACCTTCCGGAGGGCACGCGGCGAACGCATGCCACGACTTCTTCGAACCCGCGCTTGCCAAGTAAGCGCAGGTATTCCTGAAACAAGGCGTCGTGCATCGTCTCGGGATCGAACTCGCGCAGCGCTCGGTCCCGGCCGTTGGCACCGTGCTGCCGCCGCAGTGTCGGGTCGCCCAAGTACCTGCGAATCGCGACCGTCAGCGCCTCTGCGTCGCGGACCGGCACCAGCAGCCCGGTTTCGCCGTCGCGTACCGCATCGACGCATCCTGGAATCCGCGTCGCGATCACGGGCACTTCCATTGCCGCGGCCTCCAGGAGCGCAGCGGGGAAGCCTTCACGATACGTCGGCAGGACGAGAAGGTCGAGCGTGCGATAGACGCTCGGCATATCGTAGACCATTCCCGCCAGATGAATGCGTGGATCGCGGCGCAGCATCGCCTCCACGTCGGCCGGGATCGGGTCCTGGCTCTCGAATGGGCCAGCCACCAGCAGGTGCAGCGACGGACATTCCTCGCGCAGCACCCGCCACGATTGCGCGAGCTCGATCAAACCCTTGTCACGGACGATGCGTCCCACGAAGCCCATCACCAGCGCATCTTGCGGAATCTGATAGCGAGCCCGAACACGCTGCGCCGACTCCGTCGAGACGCGTGCCGGGTTGAACCGGTCGCCTTCGACGCCGTCAATGCTCCCGTGCTCCAGCACCTTGATCTTCTCAGGCGGGCAGAGTCCCTCTGCGATCGCGACTTCACGAAGCGACGCACTGACACAGATGACCTGATGCGCCAATCGACTCGCCGTGCGCTCCGTCCAGCGCAAGATGCGCCGCTTCAGCCCCGTGGCGGTCATGAGTGGCAGCCCGTGCTGGTGATAAATGCGCACCGGCACACGACAGAGAGTCGCCGCCATCATCGCCAGGAGACCCCCTTTCGGCGTGTGCGCGTCCACGATCGTCGGTCGAATCCGCCGGATGACTCGCACGATCTGCCAAACCGCCGCGAGGTCGACCAGCGGGGTAATGCGGCGCGGCATCAGCGCCGAATGCACGTCGATCTGCATGTCGCGGGCAAAGTCTTCGAGCGCCTCGCCAGGCGACGACAGCGCGTGGACGTCGAACCCCTTGCCCTTGGCGTGGGCCACATGCCCCGCCAGAAATGGTAGCGTCACCGGAACCGTCGTCACGTGCAGCACTATGGGGTTCATGCCCGGGTTCATGCCGCCGCCTCGTCCCGAAGCGGTCGCCGGGCAGAGGGCGCGGGGTCGTCACCGGGAAGGCCAGAAACCGGTGTGCTTCGGATCAGCGACAGGATGCGGCGACCTTCCTCTATCTCCGCCGCATTGAGCGGGCGGTTTCGCCGGTTGATCAGCCGGCCTTGCAGTCCGAGTTTGGTACCGATGTGGTAGGTCATCGACTTCAGGCGTGAACGCATCACCAGGAGCCGGGTGCGCCTCGCCCCGACCAGCGGCGGGCCGTACCGACGAAGGATGTCGCGCACGGTCCGTTCCGAACGCAGATAGTTCCGCACATCTCCGTCGGGAGCCTCGCGGTAAAAGAACAACGGCTCGCACAGGCGGGCGAACCTCGTCGTCGCGCAGGTTCGACTCCACAGCTCCCGGTCCTCGGCCCGAACGTACACCGGATCGTACGGATTGCTGCGAAACCACTCGGCTCGCCCCATGACGGTCGGATGAATGAGGAGGCCATTCCGAAGCACGGCTTCCGGAGACGAATCCAGCGGACGATCGCCGCGAATGCCCACCGGCGTGAGCTCGTCGTCCACCGTGACCGTCGCCGTGTCAATGAGATCGATGCCCGGGTTCGCCCGCAAGAACCTGAGCTGGCGCTCGATCCGTTCGGGGTGCATGAGATCGTCGGCGTCCATCCGTGCCAGATAGGCGCCTCGTGCAGTCAACGCGATCTGATTGAGACGCGCGCACAGTCCGCGATGACTCCCATCGCTGAGGACCCGCACGCGCGGATCGTCCACATGCCGCACGACGTCGATCGAGCCATCGGTGGAACCATCGTCGACCAGCAGCAGCTCCCAGTCGTCGTGTGTCTGCGCGAACACGGAGCGCACCGCGGCGGCCAGGTAGCGCCGAGCGTTCAAGAACGGAATGCCGATGGTAACGGACGCGCGATCGCTCACGAGACTCTCCGGTGGCTAGCTCGGGGTGCGATACAGCTCGTCACACGTATCACAGATGCGCGCCCAGTCATAGGTCGCCGCGTTGACGAGCGCGTTCGCGGCACAGGCCGCGTAGAGATCCGAATCATCCATCAGTTTCTCGATCTCGTCCGCCATCTTCGCCGACTCGCCGACCGGGAAACGCGCGCCGCAGTTCGAAGGGACCACTTCCTTCAGCCCGCCCGAGTCGCTCGAGACGACCGGCTTGCCGCACGCCTGCGCCTCGACGGCGGCCATGCCGAACATCTCGTTGGCGCGGGTCGGCATCACGAAGACATCGGCGAGGTTGTAGATCGCATTGAGCCGGCTCTCGTCGACGGCGCCGAGGTAGACGCCGCCGACTTCCTTGATGCGCTCGACCCAGAGGTTCGGATCGTCCTTCCGGCCGAACTGACCGATCGGTCCCGCGATCACGAGCTGCACGTCGCGGCGCCGCTCGCCGAGCGTCTTGGCCGTTTGCAATAGCACGTCGCTCCCCTTCTGCTCGCAGACCCGGCCGACGTAGAGCATCACCTTCTTGTCGACGCCGAGCCGCCGGCGTTCATGTGCGGCCGCCTGGGGATCGGGCCTGAATTGCTGGGTGTTGACGCCGTTGTAGAGGATCCGCAGCTTGCTGGCCGGAAAGCTCCAGAAGCTCCGCGACTCCTCCAAGCAATACTGTGAGACAGGCAAGAAGAGGTCGAAGTGGCGGAGCACGCGCTTGTACAGGTGGTAGAGTGGCGTTTCGCGGCCGCCGCGGAACTGGAAGAAGTCGTACGAGAGCACCTTCTTGGCTGCCACCGCCTTGCTCATCCACGCGCCCTCCGGCTGACTGTGGAAGTGCAACACGTCATCGGAGCGCTTCTTCAACTCGCGCACGACCCGATACTGAAACTCCAAGTGCTTGAACGGCAGACGTGTACGGCATTTCAGAAAGTGATAGGTCACCCTGTCCACTTCGCGCGTGTGCGGGGTGTCGCCGACCGAGTAAACGCTCACGTGATGCCCTCGCCGCGCTTGCTCGCGCGCGATCTCGACGATGCGCCGCTCGATGGCGCCGCCGAGGCGGTGCAGAACCGGCAGTGTGCTGACACTGATGTGGCTGATATTCATTGGGAGTCGCCTTCGGATGACCGGTTGGCCCTCGTCCTACGCCGTGGTCCGGTGGCCGTCAAAGTCCACTACCACATAACGCTGGGAGCCGACCTGATCGAAGCCGTCTTTAGAGAAGACGAAGAGGACGAAGTCCGCTTAGCCGGCAAATACTGCTTCCTCGATTCGTGAATGAACAGAAAGTTGTTCACATAGTCCGTCCTGTGCAAGGTCCGGTACGACTTCTCGGCGGCTAGCCATGCTGTTTGCCACCGCTGAACGTCGAACCCAGCCCACGGAATCAACATCTCGCCATGGATACCGTAGCACTCGTAGTTCCTTCCGGTCAAAAGCGCCACCACATCCCGGACGTGGCGATTGCCGGTCTGGTGCTGCTGCTCGATCTCGATCACGAGTCCTGGCCGATGTCGTTCCAGTACTTCATCCGCGCCACGTATCACATCCGCCTCGTGACCTTCGACGTCGATCTTGATCACCGAGACGTGGTGCACGTCCCGCAACAGATCGTCCAGTCGCGCCCGCTGCACCGTGACGCGAATGCATGCCCGCCCACGATCTTCGAGGGAAGCAATGGGCTCTTCCGCACGGCCCGCCCCGTCAACAGGAATCAGAAGCTCTGTCGTTCCGTTGGCACTCGACGCGGCTAGGTTGCGGGCATCCACATCCGCTCCCCATGTGCTGCGTTTGAGCTCTTTGTACACCGCCGGGTTTGGCTCGAGCGCCAGGACCCGCCCACCGCGCCCTACGGCTTTCCGCAGCGCCAGCGCATAATTCCCCACGCTGGCGCCTACGTCGACTGCCGTCGACCCCGCCTCCGCCAGCCGGAGGCAATGCGCCAAGTCCGCGAACAACGTCTGCCGGCCCATCTGCCAGACGCGGAATTCGGTCAGGGCCCTCGCCGTGAGAGAGTGAGAGCGAAGTATCCGGCCAAGGTCCTTTTGTCGCATCGCACAAGCCTCCGCAATCCGCCTTCGGTTGAACGTCCGCCCCTGGTCTTACGCCGCGGCCCGTCGGTGGCGCCAGTACACCTTGATCGCCAGGCGCACCATCGGATCAATCCAGTCGGGCCGGCGCTTGGCCGGCGCGGTGCGTCCGTCGATCATGTCGGAATACAGCGCGAGATGGCGGGCGACCATCGTCTCCGGCTTGAATGTTCGCTCCGCATACGCTCGGATCCGGGCTGCCATACCCTGCCAGCTCGGCCGATCCGCAAGTATCGTCTCCATGGCGTTCGCAAGAGCGGCGGAGTCGCCCGGCGGCACGGCCAGGCCGTAGGGCCCAATCTGCTCAGGCACGCCGCACACCCGGCCCGCCACCACCGGCGTCCCGCACAGGAACGCCTCGGTGACAACGCTCGGCAAGCATTCGGCAAAGCTCGGCAGCACCAGCAGGTCCGCCCGATGATAGTCCTCGGCCAGCTCGCTCGGACTCCGGAGGCCCACGAACTCCACGTGCTGCGCGATGCCCAGATCGTTGGCCTGTTGTCTGAGCTCCGCCTGCAGCTGCGCATTGTGATAGACCAAGCGAAGATGAACGTCGCGCCGCTTGCGAACCTGCTGCATCGCTTCGAGCAGGACGTTGACCCCTTTCAAGTCGATCAGCTGGCCAACGTAGAGCACGTCATAGCGCGCCTTGTCGGCTCGCTTCGGGAGATGTCCGGCGGCGCGAAAGATGTCGGCCGGAATGCCGTTGGGAATGATGTGGATCTTGTTGGCCCTGGTCACGCCGGCGAAGTACCGCGCCTCCGCGTGCGACAGCGCGACGTAGGCCTCCGCCCGGTCCACGACGTACTGAAAGGCGTAACGCCGAAGGCGCGAGCGTTCCCAGCCCGTGGGGATCAGCCCATTGTGGCCGGTGAAGACGATGCGCGCCCGGCAATGCGACGACGCCATCGTGAGCGCCGCCCTGCCGAAGTGATGGACGTGAATGATGTCGTAGTCGTCGGATGGCTGAAAGCGGGCGTGTCCGATCGCGTGCACCTCCATGCCCGCCTTGCGGAAGCCGTCGAGCAATACGGTCTCCGGAGTCACCCGCTGCTTCGAACGAACCGCCTCGGGCCGATCAAAGATCCCGCCGACCAAGCAGATCTTCATGCGAATCGCCCTTCACGAATACCTGACCACGGCCCGGTCACGATGGAAGGCGGTCGCTGAGCTCCAAGACCAGACACTCTTGACCGCGAAGTAGGTGTAAATCGGCCAGAACGAATACACATATATTTGGCTGGTGACCGACAAGCTGCCCGGGAACATGGTCCAGAGCGCCATCACGAGCCAGGCGTAGGTTTCCACGGGCCTCCGGGCGCCCATGAACTTGTATTGCAGCCAGGCGAGCAGACAACCGAACAGAACATTCCCGAGAACCACGCCGGCAAAGTGGAAATTGACATAGAGCTCGCCGTTCAGGGGAATGATCTGATCGAGACTATCCGCATTCCCGTAGATCAGCTCGTTGAATATCACGGGGCCGCTCGTGTCGCGATACGGTTTGCCCAGCACGGGAACCGGGTAGACCAGCGAGGGGAGCAAGGTCTGACCGTAGTAGAGCCTGCCCTCGAGGGATTCGATCAGGTAAGCGGACATTTGTGGGGCCGACGCGTAGATCTGCACGAAGTCGACGATATCGTCGCGCTTCCACGTGTCCGCGACCGCCGAGGCCGACAGATCGGTGATGTCGAGGTCGGTGGAGCGATACCACCCGAACACGAAAGCCACGGAAAGCGCGAGCGCGCCGGCCAGGACCACGCCCTTGAATGGAATGCGCCACACGTGTACGGAGAACGCGGCGGTCAGGCCGACGAGCGGTCCGAGCATCGTGCCACGGTTGTAGTGGAAATTGGCGACGAGCAGAGCGATCACGACACCGGCCGTCACCGCGATGATCGGCCCCCGTCCCCGCGGCGTCTTGCCGAGCCACCAGCTCCAGGCCAGCACAACCGCGAAGCCGAGGAAGTGCTTCAGAAAGGTGCCGGCGGCCCCTTGTAGCGTCGCCGCCTCCTCCGCTCGCAGGCGATGTTCGATCGGCGACGAGACATAGTCGATGAACCCCGCGACGCCGCCATGGGTCAGCAACAACCCCAACAACCCCAGCACGGCAAACGGCACGATCAAGTATGCGGTGCCCGGCGCAGATGGGTGGAGCACCGCTTGTGATCTGCCTGAGGTCCTGTGACTGGAGCATTGGTACGCGATACAAAACGACAGATAGCCCACGACGTGAATGACGATTGCCAGGTCGATCGCACTCTTCGATGGCAGATGCGGCAACAACCCCTGGCTGAAACCGTAGTAGCCGACCAGTACCGTGACAAGCACGAACTGGATCCAATAGTAGCCCTGGGCAATGTTGGCCGGAGACACCGGCACGGTCACGCGGATCCGACACGCCGGCAGAAACGCTTGCACGAACAGAAATGCCAGAATGCCGGCACCCGCGAGCGGATACTCCTGCGCAAACGGCGCACACGCGAATCCGATCAGGGCCATGGCGTTGATTGCAAGCACCCAGAGGGTGGCGCCAGGCATCGCCGTGCCTCTCAACGCGGTCATCGGCTTCCAGGCGTTCTCATGACGTAGATAGTCGTCACGACCAAAGCGCCCGACGTCACCGCAAACGCGATCAAACTGCCCAGCGCCATCCCCTGGTCGCGATAGATCGGAATCAGTTGCCACGACGCAATCCCCAGGACCGCCGCGTGCAGAACGTCGAGGGCGAAGCGTCCCATGATGGCCCCTCTACTCACCAAGATCTGGCCCAACAGGTTGTTGAGCACCACCGCGATCGCGGAGGCCGAGAGGATGATCAGCGTCATCCGGCCGTCCCGATACTCGTCGCCGAACAGACCCATCGCCGGCGAAGCACATAGGATGATGCCGATCGCCGGGGCCACGACGACCGCGATGCTCACCGCCAGGTTGAGACCAAAGACCCGGCGATAGGTGTGGGGATCGTTGGTGCCGTGCAGGTTGCTGAGCATCGTCAGGATGACCGGCGAGAACGAGGCGGGCAGGAACAGCAGTAGTTGCCGCCAGCGGTCAGCCGCGTTGAAGAGCCCGAGCGAGGCGTAGCCGTCGGGCTGCGCGACCAGCATCACATTGGCAAACCACATCGCCGACATCACGCAGGTGCTCCCCAGCAGGCTCAGGACGCTGAATCGACACATCATCGTCAACTCGCCCCACACGGCGTTGCGGTCTTGCCAGGCACCTGTCTCGGGAAGAAGGCGCCGCAAAGCGACATGGTTGGCGAGCACCGCGATCGCTTCGGTCAAAACCAGGCCGATGACGCCGCCCAGGACGCCGCCGAGCTTGATGCCGGCGATCAAGAACACACACAGGCAAACGCCGCGGATGCTGTTCAGGACCGCCAAGGTACGAAAGTCGCCGAAGCCGACGAGGGCGCCCGTCTGCACGCCGTTGATCGTGCCGAAGAGGACGAGGCCGGTCGCCACTTGAAGCTCCACAGTCAGGTGTGGGGCGGTCAGCACGCTCGAAGCAATCACTCCCGAAAGAACAAGGAGCACCAAGGCCATCAGCGTACCGGAGATCAGGGCGATGGTGCCCGCCACAGTCACGCAGCGGCCCGTTCTTGCGGGATCGACCGAACGAAACTCCGCGACGAACTTGGTCGCCGCCAACCCCAGCCCGGCGCCGGCCACGATGCCGAACAGGCCTTGCGTGCTCTGAATCATGCCGACTTCGCCGAAGCCCGTCGTCCCCAGGAACCGTCCCGCCAGCACCGCCGACGCCAGCGTCAAGCCGCGCGACACACCGGCGCCGACCAGCGCCCAGAATGCGCCGACCGCGAAACGCATCGCGACCGAATCGCTCGGGGCGGCAGACATGGCCAGTTCGCTCCTGGTTGCCGCAATCACACGTGGACTCCATTTTCCGACGGGCACGCCGGGGCTCAGTGTTCGTGCGGACCTTTTAAGGCGACGGCCGCGGCTACTTCCTCCGAGCGGACTACCTCCGAGCGGACTACCGTGGCCCGATATCCCGGCACGATCTCTTTGAGTTCGTAAAATGCTATTTCCACACTTCGAGCATCAAATTGTTCTTGGCGAGCAGACCCAGTTTGCGAACGACGCGATCACAAAAGTTGTAATAGCTCAGTGTGACGCGCGGACCGAGGTACTTCAGCACGTGCATCGCTCCCTTAACGTACGGATAATACGTTTCGCGGTGCCGCGTAAATCCAGCATCTTCGGCTAATTGCTTGAGCGACGTCTTCGTAAAGGGTCTTACATGTGTGTAATCGTCGTAAAATGCATCAATATCACGAGGAGTCGGGACAACAATAAGTCCGTACCCACCGGCCTTCATCACGCGGCGGATTTCACGCATGCCGCACAACGGGTCACCCAAATGCTCGAACAGCCAGCAACAAAACACACCATCGACATATTCGTCCGGCAAGCCTAAGTTGTAGGCATCCCCAAGCCGTATGTCGATTCCAACTCGCGAATAGTGCTCTACCACTTCCGGCGAGTTGTCTACCGCCAGTATCGCTTTGGGATTCTGGCGGGTGAACCAGCATCGCCCGGGCCCGATGTCAACGATGCGAGAGTATCCTGCAAACCGTGACTGATAAAAAAATGCCCCCACCACATTCTCATATCTGCCCATGATCCCGCCGCCCGTTCGAAGAATGTAGTCACCGTACGACGTGTTGCGTTGTTGCTGTGTTGTTGTCGATTCCACGCTATTCTTCCTTCTCAGCTTGGTGTTTTGTGTTCAATGGTGGCGACTTTGACACGGGTTGCCACGTCCATGACCCCCATGCCCGCGGACTGGATCAGGCCAGCAGGCACTCGACCTCCTGGCATACGCGGTCGAGCTGTTCTGGCGTCATGTGCGAGTACAGGGGCAGAGCCAGGGCTTCCCGGCTCGCCGTCACAGTGTGCTCCATCCGCTCGCTCACCCGATGCGCCACCCGTCGCAGCAGGGTCTGTTCGTGGACCGGCGGATAGAAGTAGCGCTTGGTCTGGATCCCGCGCGCAGCGAGACCCGCGTAGACTGCGTCCCGGCTGGCCCGGGCCCGTCCGGTGATGAACAGCACGAAGTAGTTCCCGCTGCTCGTCCGGCCGGGTGGAATGCTCTGCACTCGGCATCCGCGAAGCGCGCCGAGCCGCGCCCGGTAGACCTCGATGAGTTGCCGCCGCGCCTTCACCAGCTCGTCCACGCGCCTCAGCGAGAGCAATCCGACCGCGGCGTGCAGCTCGCTCATCCGGGCAGAGAGGCCCAGGTGCACCATGTCCTCCCCCTTCTGTGGATCCTTGCCGTAGTCGCGCATCGATCGCAGGCGCGCCGAGAGCCGGGGGTCGGTGGTGCAGATCACGCCGCCCTCGATCGCGGTGACAACCTTGGTCGGGCTCAACGAGAAGATCTCGCAGGTTCCGAAGCCGCCCGCCTTCCGGCCCTGGTACTCGGCGCCCAATCCCTGGGCGCTGTCGAAATAGATCGGGAGCCCATGCCGCTCGGCGAGCTCGGCCAGCGCCTCGATGTCCGGCGGGAGGCCGTAGACATACGCCGCGCAGATCGCGGCGGTTCTCGACGTCAGGTTCCGCTCGACGTCGGCCGGATCGAGGGTCAGCGAGTCCGGCAGGCAGTCGCAGAAGACCGGCACCAGGCCGTTCCACACCAGCGCCTGCGCGGTGGCCGCGAACGTGAACGACGGCACGATGACCTCGGCCCCCGCCGGCAGCTCCATGGCCTGAGCGGCCAGCATGAGCCCCGCGGTGCACGACGACATCGCCACCGCCTCGCGCGCGCCGGTCTGCCGGCAGATCTCATCCTCGAAGGCGCGCACGACCCGTCCGGTCGTGACCTGGCCCTCGTCCCAGCTGGGGCGAATGAGCTCCTCGAACTCGCGGAACTCCGGCAGGGTCGGGCGAATGATCGGCATCAGCTCCATCGGTGAATCTCCGCGGGTCCGAGACGCCGCAGTAGACAGGTTCACGGCGGGCCTGGGTGGTGGCCGTCGCGGCTCACCGCACGACCTCGACGTCCGGCGCTGGCACCTCCGTCGCCTTCGCGTGACCTCGGAAGTCCTCCTCGGCCCCTTCTCCGGGCTGACTGACGCCGGCCTGCACGAGCGCTTTCCAGACAGTCAGCAGCAAGATCCGGACGTCGAGCCAGCACGACTGGTGGTCCACGTACCAGACGTCGAGCGCGAAGCGGTGCTCCCACGGCAGCGTGTTGCGGCCATTGAGCTGCGCCCACCCGGTGATCCCGGGCCGAACCTCGTGGCGGCGGGCCTGCTCTCTCGTGTAGAGCGGCAGATACTCCATCAAGAGGGGTCGCGGGCCGACCAGGCTCATGTCGCCCCTGACCACATTGATGAGCTCCGGCAGCTCGTCGACGCTGGTCCGGCGGAGCAGCCGCCCGAGACGGGTCAGTCGCTCACGATCCGGCAGGAACCGGCCGTCGGCCGCGCGCGCGGCGCTCATGGTGCGAAACTTGTAGAGGATGAACGGGCGCGTGTGCCGGCCAGGCCGTCGCTGTGCGAAAATGACCGGCCGGCCGAGGGCCAGCCGGATCGCCACGGCGGTCACGCCCAGCAGCGGGGCGAGGACGATCAGCCCGACCGACGCCACCACGAGGTCGAACGCGCGCTTGGGCCAACCTGGCCACCTTCCGGGCCGGCGCGCCGGCACCCTCACGCCACCCATCACGCGGCGCCGCGCACGCCGCCGAGCTCGGCCGCGGGAAGGAGGGGGTGCCCGTTCGCGACCTCCGGCCCTACGGGCGGCACCAGCCTGGACATCGGAATCATCGCGCCGAGCTGCCGCATGACCGCGCCGGCCGCGCCCTTCTCGGCGAAGCGCTCCAGATCCGCCACGCTGTCTCCGAAACTCGCGGGCGAGGCGTGCCCGGCCGACCGGACCCGCCTGATCCCTTCCAGGCGCGACGACTCGATGGTCTCGTCCGAGGCCACCAGCTCCTCTGAGAGCTTCTCGCCGGGCCGGATCCCGGTGTAGATGATCGGAATCTCCCGATCCGGGATGAAGCCGGACAGCCGGATCAAGTTCCGCGCCATGTCCACCACCCGGACCTCGTCGCCCATGTCGAGGACGTAGAGCGCTCCATTCTCGTCGAGCGCGGCGGCCTGGAGCACGAGCTGTACCGCTTCCGGGATCAGCATGAAGTAGCGACACATGTCGGGATGCGTGACGGTGACCGGCCCGCCGCGCTTGATCTGCTCGAGGAAGAGCGGGATCACGCTGCCATTGCTTCCCATCACGTTGCCGAAGCGCACCACCGCGAACCCGGTCCGGCCTCGCTCGGCGAGGGCCAGCGCGAGCAGCTCCGCTACCCGCTTGGTGGCACCCATGACACTCGAGGGGTTGACCGCCTTGTCGCTCGAGATCAAGACAAAGCGCTCCACCCCGTGGCGCACCGCGCCCTCTCCGACGATCCGAGTGCCCTTGACGTTGTTCTTGATCGCCTCGCAGGGATTGAGCTCCATGAGGGGCACGTGCTTGTGGGCGGCCGCATGGAGGATCAGCTCCGGACGATACTGGCCCAGCACCTCGTCGACTCGCTGCTCGTCGGTGACGTCCGCGATGACGGAATGTATCCTCTGGCCGGGCATCAGCCCAGCCACCGACCGTTCCACCGCCCAGAGCGCGTTCTCGTAGCGCTCGAACAGCACGAGACTCCTCGGCCCCAGCGCCGCGATCTGTCGACTGAGCTCGGATCCGATGGTCCCCCCGGCGCCGGTCACGAGCACCCGCTTCCCCTCGATCAGATGTCTCACGGTATCCATGTCGATCCCGACGGGTACCCGCCCGAGCAGGTCCGCAACGGCAAGGTCGCGGACGTCGTGGAGCCCCGCCCGCCCTTCGAGAATGTCCCGGAGTTGTGGCACCACCCTGATGGGCAGCTTGTACGATTCGAGCTCAGTCACCACGCCCCGGAATATCTCGGGGGTGGCGCGGACGATCGCCACCAGCAGCTCGCTCGGATTCGTCTCGCCGATGATCCGCCGAAGGTCCGCCCGCGCTCCCAGCACCGGGATCCCATGAATGCGCCGGCCCACCTTGGTCGAATCGTCGTCCACGAATCCCACCGGGAGATAGACGTGATCTCGGTTGGTCAAGATCTCCCCGACGATCCTTGCCCCGGCATCGCCCGCCCCGAAGATCAAGACCCTCTTCGTGCGGGCGTTGGTGCGGCGCTCTCGCCACAGCCGCGGGCCGACCCGCGCCGCCGCCATGAGGAACACCACCAGCACCAGATCCATCACGAACACCGAGCGGGGATAGGCGCGCAGCCCCAGGACGCCGCGAATCAGCAGGCAGAAGAGGACGCTGCTCGCGGTCACGCTGGCCACGATCGCCCGTAGGTCCCGGAGGCCCACGTACTGCCAGACCGAGTCGTGGACGTGGAACGGGATGAAGGCGAGCCCGCGGAGCAGCCCGAGCAAGGGAAGCGTCTCCCACCAGAGGGCCAAGAAGGAGGCGGGGATCGCCCCGTCGAACCGGAGCCAGAAGGCAAGGTAGTTCCCGGCGACGGTCAGCAGCAGGTCCACGAGGACCACCGAGACCTGCCTGGTCGTGACGAGCGGTCGTGTCACGGAACGCTGACGTCCCGGTCCCGATCCGGCCTCGACCCTCACGATGCGGACCGACCCCGTGTCGTCCAGTCAGCCCGCGTCGACGCCCCGGATAAGGGTTCCTGGTGGTAGTACTGACAGCCGATGGCGATGCTTCGAGCGTCCGCGTGATTGAGCACGACACCCAGGAGGCGAGCGCGGACTGATCCGAGCATCTGCACGGCACGCTGCGCGGCGTCTCGACTCGTGCGCCCGTGGCGGATGACGAGGATGACGCCTTCCACCCGTGACGCGAGCACCAGGGTGTCGCTGACTGCCAGCATCGGCGGAGTGTCGATGACGATGTGGGCGAACCGCTCACCGAGCGCGGCTAGAGCCTGAGTGAATCGCGGAGAGAACAGCAACTCCGCCGAGTTGGCCGGTATGCCCGCTGGGATCACGAAGAGTCCCGGGATTCGGGTGGCTCGGATCGTCTCCGTCAGCGCCGCGCCCCCCTCGAGCAGTTCGGACAGGCCGGGCGCCAGGGGAACGCCGAGGATCCGGTGGAGGTCGGGATGGCGCAGGTCGGCGTCAACCAGCAGCACGTCGCCCATCCCAAGCTGGGCCAGGGTGATCGCGCAGTTCGTCGAGACGGACGTCTTGCCGTCCTGCTGGTGGAGCGAGGTCACCAGCATGGTCTTGGGCGGACGATCGGGCGTGGCGAACATCACGCTCGTCCGCAGCGTGCGAAACGCCTCCGCGAGAATCGAGCTGGTCGCCTGGTGCGCCACCAGCGCGAAGGCGCTGGGGGCACCGGCGCCCGCTCGGAGGAGCCGGCGGCCGAGGTGCCCCCGGACCGCGGCGCGCGTCGGCACCAGCCCGAGCGTCGGGACGCGGAGAACCGCCTCGACCTCCCGAGGACCTCGGATGCTCGTGTCCAGGTATTCGAGGAGGAACGCGAGGCCCACCCCGCCGAACAGGCCGACCATGGACCCAATCAACAGCTTCAGCGCGGTCCCTGGTCCCGATCGCTTGAGAGGAGCGTCGGCGCGATCGATCACCGAGATGTTCGAGGTGACGAGCGAGGAGGACACCTGTACCTCGCTCAGCCGGGAGGACAGCGCGGTGTAGAGCTCCCGGCTCGTGTCCACTTCTCGCCGGAGGGGATTGTACCGCGCCATGTGGCCGTCGAGCTTCCGCACCAGCCCCCGCTGCTCGTTCACGACCTTCCCGACCTCGGTCTCGTTCTGAAGGGCCGCTCGGTACTCCACGCCGACCGCCTCGGCAAAGCGCTGGATCTCGGCGCGGAGCTGCTGGCGCACCTCCGCGATGTTCTCGGCCAGCCGGCGCATCCGCGGATACTCGGGCTTGAAGGATTGACCGAGCTCCCGGTATCGCCCCTCGAGCTTGGTCGCCTCCTCCTTGAGATGGGCGATCAATGGATTCTGCAACACCGCCGGGAGGGTCTCCGCGTTCACGAGCGTCGCCTGCCCGAGCACGCTTTCCTTGGCGATTCGCTCCGCCTTCGCCTTCAGGAACGAATCGGACAGGGTCGCCAGCTCCTGGCTGACCAGGGCCTGGCGCTGCTCCCCGACGCGCTCGCCGCGCTGCTCCGCGCCGACGAACAGGATGTCGTGCTGTTCGAGGAACTGGCTCAGCCGAGCCTCGCTCGACTGCAGCGCCTGCCGCGCATCGTTCACCTGCGCGGTCAGGAACTGGGTCGCGTACCGGCTCGCGTCCTTCTTGTCGTCGAGCTGGTGGGCGATGACCGCGTCGGCGAAGGCGTTCGCGACCTGCGCGGCCAGCTCGGGGCTGCTGCTCTTGAAGGAGACCTTGACCAATCGTGTGTTCCGGATCGGCTCCACGTGGAGTCGCTCGAGGAACGCGTCGGTCACCTCGCCCGGCCGACGACCGACCGCGAGGAACTCGGGATGGCGCTCGAGCTCCGTCAGCGCGATGACCCGGTTGGCGAGCGCCCGGCTCTGCAGCAGCCGGTAGTGGGTCTGCAACTGGATCTGCGCGGACTCGCCCGGGGCGTCGTCGCGCCCCGGTGGCTCGAACTTGAGGATGCGGGGCTCCACTCTCTCGATGCGGAGCAGCGCGGTGCCGGTGAACACCGGTCGCGCGGTCACACTCCAGATGTATGCGATGAGCACCGCCGCCACGAACACCGCGGCCACGACCCGCCAGTGCCGAGCGAGGACCATCCAGCAGTCCCGGAGGCGCGGCTCGCTCTCCCACGACCGACGGTGGTCCGCCTCGAGGCGGGTCGGCGAAATCGGCGCCGGGAGGTCCCAGCCATTTGTCAGTGAGCGAGGGGTTGGATCGCTCATATTGGCTTTGCCAAGTTGAGGACGCCTTTGAAGAAATCGAGGAACCCGTAGAAGAACGCCTTGCCGGCCGACTTGCCGACGACCACCACGTCGTTGCGCTGCACCTCGGGAGCGGGCTTGCCTTGCTCGAACGCGTCGAGGTCGTAGACGGTGACTTCCACCGTCCCAGACGCCGCCTTCCGATAGAGGCGGACGTCACCCCAGTCCGCCACATCCTTGACTCCGCCCGCGGCGACGATCGCCTGCTGGATCGTGGTCTTCCCGCGCAGAAGGAGCGAGCCGGGTTTCTCGACCGAGCCCCCGACGTAGATGGATCCAACCCGGGGCACGTTGACCACGTCGCCGGACCGCAGCGCCACGTTCAGGTCCTCGCGCCCGTCGGCGAGCTCAGAGAGATCGATCGGCGCCATCACTTCGGCGGTGGTGTCAACGCCAGGCGGCGCCGGGCTCGTCGCGGCAGCACGGCCGCCCGCGGCCGAGGTGACCGCATCGAGCGGAGCGCGGCGGATGACGTAGACGTGCCGATCCGCCTCCTCGGTCACGCCCTCGGCCAGGGCGAGGGCGTCGGCGAGGCGGAGCGGCCGGTTGAGATTGAAGACGCCGCCCTTCCGCACCGCGCCGATGACCGAGATCCGCTGGCTGTTGTGCTCCAGGAGGAAGACCGAGATCTGCGGGTCGTGCATGAACTTCTTCTCGAGCCGCGAGCGGATCTCGTCTTCGAGCTCCGCGGTGGTGCGGCCCGCCGCCTGGATCTGGCCCAGGAGCGGCAGCGCGATCACGCCGCGGTAGGGAACCCGGACGCGGATGCGCGACAGCTCTTCCACCTCGAAGACGGATACCTCGAGCAGGTCACCCGCGCCGACCGGAAGATCGCCGTCGTCTCCCGGTCGCGCGGCTTGCTCGAGGAGTCGCTGGTTCAACGCAGTCGTGCTCGCGTCGGTCGCGGGCGCGCCTCCCGCGCGGCCGCCACCGCCCGGCGCGCTCACGCCTCCCGTCTCTCGAAGCAGAAGCCCGCCGTCGGGGCCGTCGGCGGCACGGTGCCCCCCGCATCCGGCCAGGGTCAACGCCACGAACATGATTGCCAGACAGCACGCCCCGCTCATTGTGTGGCCTCCGGAAACACTCGGCTCATTTCGCTGTGATCAAGGACGTCACGTTCCGCGGCACCGTAGCTGACGCCTCACGGTAGTGTCAATTAGACGAACGTCGCGGCGCATGCGCCCGCGGGCCAAGTCACTACGACCTAAGGTGTACGACCGACCGGATACAGCCTCGTCCACCCCCCGATCGGCGCTATCACTTCGGCGGTGGTGTCACTTGTCAGGCGGGCGCCGGGCTCGTCGCGGCAGCACCCGGTCCCAAGCCTTTCCACAATGTGGGTAACGGAGTCGACAATGTGGGTAATGGATTGGCCGCCCGAATGGCGTAGGTCGCGGCTCGTCTGAGCGGAAGTGACGCGTCGGGCGATTCCGTCTTCGCGCGCGGCACTTTCGCGCTTGACACGTGAATCGTCCAGATCGACGCTCGTAAAAGGAGGGCCGTGATCCGCCGCGAGGACTACCGATGACCAAACCGTCTTCGGCGCTTCCCCCGAGGGAAGCGATACCGTCCAGGCCAACTTCCTCCTCCGCAATCCGCATCGCGCTCCTGAGCGACAGCGGCCTCTTCCGTTCCGGCCTGCGAAAGCTTCTGGAGGGGGCCCGCTCGGTGTCGCTCGTGGGAGAGGCGAGCGCCCCTCCGGTACGCGACTTCGTGCGGGCGTGTGCTCCCCACATCCTGCTCGTGGACGCGAAGATCGAGGACGTCCTCGCGGTATGCCACGAGCTTCGTCAGCTGGGGGCCAGGCCCCGGGTGATCCTGGCCGGAGCCGATGAGGACGACGTCTGGGCCCTCAGGGCGCTGAAGGCCGGTGCGCACGGAATCCTGCTCAAGAGCGCCACCGTGGAGAACTTGCTGAAGGCGGTCCGCGTGATCCACGCGGGCGAGGTGTGGGCGAGCAAGCGCGTGCTGACCCTCACCGTGGAGGAGCTCGCCGCCCGCTGCGGCACCGCCGGGTTCCCGGGGCCGGCGATCAAGACCCGCTTGAGCCGGCGCGAGCAGGATATCGCCCATTTCATCGCGAGTGGCCTGAGAAACCAGGAGGTGGCCCACCGTCTCGGCATCACCGAGGCGACCGTGAAGGCGCACCTCACCCGCATTTTCCAGAAGCTCATGCTATGCGGTCGCGGCCAGCTCGCGGCCCTCTACCACCAGAGTTTGCTGCCGCTGGCCGCGAACAACGGCTCTAGCGAACGACCGGCCGGTTGATGGCGCTCCATTCTGCGGCCCCGAGGGGGACCGCTCCCGCCTTGTTCGGATAGGGTGCCTGCCGGGCGTCGTCCCCGGGGGCGAGGCGCCCGACCCTCACGCGGTGTTCTTGGCCAATCCTGTCCATGGAATCAGCTATCTGTGGATCTCGACCGCGGCGTGGCACCCTCCTTGCCGCTAGACGGGACTGGAGGAACGGATCCCGAGGCCGAACGCCTCGCAGCCGCGATCCTCCAGGAAGGGCGGTGGCGACCATGAGGATCGGGGCCCGCGGCAAGATGCTGGTGGGATCGGTGCTACTGGGGCTCGGCATCATTATCGCCATCTTCTCCCACTACTCCGGCGTGCCCCGGCGCGAGGGCCGCCGGGCCGGCGAGATCCGGATCGTCGCGCGCCACGACCTGGGCTGGTTTTGGCTGATCCCCATCTCGGACGCGCTCATGAGCGTCGGCGTAGTCCTGCCCCGGGCGGTCTTCGACACCCTGCCGCGCGCGTCGAACGAGACCCTGCTCGAGCACACCATCGCCGATACCCCCGCCGTGGCCGCCCTCATGCAGCACGCGGTGCACTCTCTGCCACGGCACCGACTGAGCGGCGGACGTCGTAGCCGCGCGCAGGAGGTCATCATGGGGCTAGTCGGTACGCTAGTCTGTGAGGCATTGTTTGTGGCACCCTGGTTCCACCGCGCATCCGACAGACATTCGGCCTGGGGGTCATCATGAAAGTCGGCGTCTCGCTGAACATGCTCACGAAGGAAGCGCGCTCGGACGCCTCGGTGGTGGCCGAGCACCTGGCGCTAGGCGACTTGGTCGAGCCGCTCGGTTTCGACTCCCTGTTCGCGCTCGAGCACCACTTCACCGGGTACTCGATGTCGCCCGATCCCACCCAGCTGCTGACCTATTTCGCGGGACGCACCAAGCGGATCACGCTCGGCACCGCCGTGATCGTACTGCCCTGGCACGACCCGGTGCGGGTGGCCGAGGAGATCGCGCTGCTCGACATCCTCTCCAACGGCCGCTGTGTGTTCGGCTTCGGCCGCGGTGCGGCCAGTGTCGAGTACGCCGGCTTCCGGGTTCCCATGGAGGAGGCGCGCGCCCGGTTCGTGGAGTCGGCCCGCATCGTCATCAAGGCTCTCACCAACGAGGTCTTCGACTGGCAGGGCGAATTCTTCAAGATTCCGACGATGTCGATCCGGCCGCGCCCGGTCTCACACCCCGAGCGGCGGTTCTACGCCTCCTCGGTGAGTCCCGAGTCGGCCGAGATCATGGCCAAGCTCGGCTTCGGCCTGCTCGTCATCATGCAGAACGAGTGGCCAAAGGCGGCCGAGGACATCCAGCGGTTCCGCGACATCACGGCCAGCGTGGGTCACGCGCCGCGCCCGCCCATTATCTCGACGAACATCTCGGTGGCCGAGAGCCGTGAGGAGGCGCACGAGCGCGCCGCCCTCTACCTGGCCCGCAAGTGGGACTCCATCGATACGCACTACCACTTCTCGGATGGCCATCTGGCGAACGTGAAGGGTTACGAGTTCTACGGCGGGATGGCCAAGACGTACTCGAAGATGAAGGACGAGAGCTACCGAAAGAAGGCCACGGAGTTCTACGTCAAGATCCAGGTCGTGGGCACGCCCGACGACTGCCTCCAGCAGATCGCCGAGCTGCAGCGGTTGACCGGCCTCCGCCATCTGGTCGGCGAGTTCGGCTACGGCGGGATGCCGAACGAGGAGGCCCAGCTGAACCTGCGGCTGTTCGCCGACCGCGTGCTCCCGACCCTGCAGCGCGACGCCGCCTTCGCGGGGCCGCGTCCCGCCGCCGATGAGGCACCCGGGTCCGACACTCCCACCAGCATCTTTGCGCCCGCGTAGGCGGAGAGTCGACATGTTTCCTGAGCACATGCTGAGCGTGCGGGCCACGGTGGAGCCCGGCCGGGAGGCCGAGTTCAACCGCTGGTACGACAACGAGCACGTTCCCGACGCCGTGCGGATGTTCCCGGGCTGCATCGGCGCCGCGCGCTACAAGGTCGTGCTGGGGGACGGCTCGCACCAGTACATGGCTCTCTACGCCTTCGAGAGCACGGCCAAGCTCACCGCCGCGCTCAGCGGCCCCGAGATCAAGGAGTTGATCAAGATCTACGACCGCGATATCGGCGCCTTCTCGACGCGCGTGCGCACGACCTACGAGCGAGTGCTCCTCCACGTCAAGACGTCATAGTCGTACTACCGCTCGATCCGTAGCACTTTGCCGTTCGACTCGTCGGTCAACACGTAGAGGTAGCCGTCCGGGCCCTGCCGCACGTCCCGGACGCGGGCGCCGATGGACAGTCGCTCCTGACCCGACACGCGACCCTGCTCGTCGAGGATCAGCCGCCGGACGTCCCGGCTGACGAGCCCACCGCTGAAGAGGCTGCCCTTCCAGTCCGGGTAACGATGACCCGTGTAGAACGCCAAGCCTGAGGGCGCCTTCGACGGCGTCCAGACCACCATCGAATCGACCATGCCGGGAACGGACGGCTGACCGACCGGCTCACGCGTCCGGTAGTCGCGGCCGAACGACTGCAGCGGCCAGCCGTAGTTGCGGCCTCCCTCCAGCAGGTTCAGCTCGTCGCCGCCGAAGGGGCCGTGCTCGTTGGCCCAGATGCGCCCAGACTCGGGGTCGCGGGCGATCCCCTGCATGTTGCGATGGCCATAGGTCCAGATCTCCGGACGCGCCTGGGACTGCTTCGCCAGAGGATTGTCGGGGGCCGGTCGGCCATCCTCCGTGAGCCGCAGGACTTTGCCGAGATGGCTCTGGAGGTTCTGGGCCTGCTCGCGGGCCAACATCCCGCCCACGCGCTGCGGCGGGTTCCCGCCGTCTCCCACCGTCATCAAGAGCGTCCCGTCCGGCAGCCACAACAGGCGGGAGCCGAAGTGCGCCGCGCCGCTCTTCGGCGGGTCCACCTGGAAGAGCGTCTCGATCCCCGACACGCGGCCGTCACGGAACAGGCCCCGCACGAGGGTGGTCCGGTTCTGCTCACTGGATCCGGTGGACAGGGTCATGTAGATTCGCGAGCCGTCGGTGGGATGCAGGGCGATGTCCATCAGGCCGCCCTGGCCATTGGCGAAGACCTTCGGCAGGCCCTGCATCTCGACGCGCTGGGGCTTCCCGTCCGCGAGGAGGTAGAGCTGGCCCTCCTTCGCGGTGACGAGCGCGCGACCATCAGGCAGCCACGCCATGCCCCATGGGTGCTCGATGCCGTCGGCGACACGCACGGCGCGCCAGGCCTTGATCTCGGGCGGCGATCCGGAGGGCTGCGGCTGAGCGCCGAGCGATAGCGGCACGAGCGCGATCGCCATGAGAGCCACCAAGATTGCCCAGCGGGTTGCGCGCATCGTCACTCCTCCTCGCGTCTGGAGAGCTGCAAGCCACGGTCCGGCGTCAGCGCAGGAACCGGAGCGCATTGTCGTGGAAGATCTTGCGGCGGACGACGTCGTCGAGGCCGCGCTCCCAGGCCCAGCGACGCTCCTCGTCGTAGTCATAGGGAATCAGCGGGAAGTCCGAGCCGAAGAGCACCCGGTCTTGGTGCCGGACAAGGTCCGCATCGGACACGGCGCCGGGATCGGCTCCTGTGTAGGGTGTGGCAAAGGACGTCATGGCCATCGTGGTGTCCACGTAGAGCTCGGGATACCGCGGCAGCAGCCCCAGGAACTCCGTGCTCTGGAATGCGCCCATGTGGGCCACGCAGACGCGTAGCCGAGGGAAGCGCGCCATCAGCCGCGCGAACCGCTCCACCCCCGTGAAGGGATCACGATACGGCATGGTGCCCACATGGAGGACGAATACGTGGCCCTCCCCCTCCGCCCGCTCGTACACCGGGAACAGCCGCTCGTCGTCCACGTGAAAGCGCTGCACCGAGTGGTGGAACTTGAAGCCCCGCAGCCCGAGGCCGCCGGTGGCCTCGCGCGCGATCTCGTCGAGGTCGGAGTCGTCCGGGTGCAGCGTGCCGAGCGCGATCGCCTCCGGGAGCCGGGCGGCCTGCTCGGAGAGCCACCGATTCAGCGCCCGCGACATGCCGGGCTTGTGCGCATACGAGAAGAAGCAAAAGCGGCGCACCCCGCGGGCTCGTAGCGTGTCGGCCACCGCCGACGGGTCGAACGAGTGCCCGGCCGGCCAGCCGTGACGGGCGAACCAGCGCTCGATTGCCTGGGCCAGCCCCTCGGGGTGGAGGTGGACGTGGACGTCGATGCTGGGGAAGCCCGTCACGGCGAACCCGGCGTCCGCCACTACGCAGTCTCCCCGGTCCGGCCCTTGGTGGCGAACTGCCGCTCGTACAGCGCACGAAGCTCCTCGAGGGTGGTCGCCTGCCCCGGGCCCTTGTCCTGGCGGATACGGGCGATGCGCGCGAAGCGCAGCGCCATCCCCGAGCGATAGGTCGGGCTGCGCTGGATCTCGTTGTACTCGACCTCGACGACGACCTCGGGTTGCACCCGCACCGTGTAGCCGTCGTCGGCAAGGGTGAGGGCACGCAGGCGCTCGGTCATCGCGCCGAACTCCGCGTCGGTGAGCCCCTTGAAGGTCTTGCCGACGTCGGCGAACGTCTCGCCGTCGCGCACGGCCAGGTGGTAGTTGGATAGCCAGCCGACGCGCCGCCCCGAGCCGCGGTCGGCGGCGATGATCACGCAGTCGATGGTCTCCGGGGTCTTGAGCTTGAACCACCGCTTGCCGCGACCGCCTGGCTCGTACGGCGAACGAGGGTCCTTGGCCATCACGCCCTCGTGGCCGGCCGCCAGCGCGCGGGCGTGGAAGGTCCGGGCCGCCTCGACGTCGTCGATCAGCACGCGCTCGGCCAGGTAGCGGCCGCCGGTCACGCGGGCCAGCGCTTCCCAGCGCTCGGCCTGGGGCGCGTCGATGAGCGAGCGACCGTCGGCAAGCAGGCAGTCGAAGAAGTGCAGGGCCAGCGGCATCTCGCGGGCCAGGGATTCCACGCCGTGGACACGGCGGAAGCGCCGCATCAGCTCCTGGAAGGGCAGGGGCCGGCCCTCCGCGTCCAGCGCCACGACCTCGCCGTCGAGGATGAACGGCGCCCCGGACAGCCCGCGGACAACCGCCGCCACGTCCGGCAGGCTACGGGTCACGTCTGAAAGCCGCCGCGTCCAGATACTGACCCGGTCACCGTCCCAATGCACCTGCACGCGAGCGCCGTCGTACTTGAACTCCAGCGCGGTGCGGCCGCCGTGGGCGCGCAGCACCTCATCGAAGTCAGTCGCCAGCTCGGCCAGCATCGGCAGCAGCGGAACGAAGGGCCGCGGCGCCACGCCGGCCAGCGCCGCCGCCCCGCCCGCCCGCGCCAGCGCCGCCACCGCGGCCAGGTCGCCGAGGAACAGCGCGGCCCGGCGGACGGTGGTCAGGTCGACCGCAGCGGCGGCCCCGATGGCCTCCAGCACGAGACCGTTCGAGACGCCGGTACGTAGCTCACCCCAGACAATCCGGTTCAGGAACTCGCGCTCCTCCTCGCTGGCTCGCGCTGCGAGCTCCGCCAGGCGCGCCTGGCGTGCGCCGCGCGAGCCGTTCCCGGTCGCCTCGGCGACCGCCGCGAACGCGGCACTCACGTCACCAAGGGTGAGCGGGGGACCACCGCCGGAGGGCACGCCGCGCGGGAGGCCGCGCACGCCGAGCACACGGGGATCCGAGGTAGGGAACGGATGGCCGGTGAGATACGCTACCGCCGACGAGAGCTCGCTCGCGTCGATGGCCTGAAGAAAGTCGGCCACGAGCCGGCGCTTGTCGAGGCGGCCCGGCGTGGCCTCGAGCCGCCGGCCAAGCCGGGCGAAGTCGGCGAAGAGTGTCACGCCCACATTCTAAGGGGCGGGGCGCGCGCTACGTCTCACTGTCCCGACAACCTGCTACACTCCCGCCATGTCCGGATCGGTGCCCGCCTTCGACGTGGCCGTGATCGGCGGCGGCCCGGCGGGATCGGCGGCGGCCGCCCGTCTGGCCCGCGCCGGGCGGCGCGTCATCGTCCTCGAGCGCGACCGCTTCCCCCGCTTCCATGTCGGCGAGTCGCTCCTGGCCTCGGTGAATGCGCCGCTCCGCGAGATCGGGGCCCGCGACCTCGTGGCCGCTCAGGGCTACCCGGAGAAGTGGGGGGCCACGTTCCTGGCCAGCAACGGCTCCCACGAGCGGTTCGCCGACTTCGCCACCTCTCGCGAGGTGAGGGAGCCGCAGACGTGGCAGGTTCCCCGGGCCGAGTTCGACGAGCTCCTGCTGCGGCACGCCGCCGCCTGCGGAGCCGACGTGCGCGAGGAGCATCGCGTGCTGGATGTGGCTTTCGACGGAGCCGGGGTGACCGTGAACGTCTGCGATCCCGCGGGGCGCGAGTCCCCGCTCCGAGCCGCCGCCGTCGTCGATGCCTCCGGTCGCGTGGGCCTACTCGCCCGCAAGTTCAACCTGCGGCGCCCCGAGCCCGCCCTGGCCAACATCGCCATCTTCTCCCACTACTCCGGCGTGCCCCGGCGCGAGGGCCGCCGGGCCGGCGAGATCCGGATCGTCGCGCGCCACGACCTGGGCTGGTTTTGGCTGATCCCCATCTCGGACGCGCTCATGAGCGTCGGCGTAGTCCTGCCCCGGGCGGTCTTCGACACCCTGCCGCGCGCGTCGAACGAGACCCTGCTCGAGCACACCATCGCCGATACCCCCGCCGTGGCCGCCCTCATGCAGCACGCGGTGCGGGAGTGGCCGGTGCGCGTGGAGAAGGACTTCTCCTTCGGGGCAACGGCCTACGCCGGGGACCGGTGGCTCCTGGCCGGCGATGCCGGCGCGTTCCTCGACCCCGTGTTCTCGACGGGCGTGGCCATCGCCCTGGAGTCCGGCGTGGAAGCGGGGCGGGCCCTCGACCGCGCTCTCGCGTCCGGCGATCTCTCGGCCCGCGCCTTCCGAGCCTTCGACCGCCGCCAGGCCCGACGCTACCGGGCGTTCCGGCGCTTCGCCGTCGGCTTCTACACGCGGGGCTTCCGGGACCTGTTCTTCCAGCCCGACCTCTACGTGTTCCGCGCCCTCGTCATCTCACTGGCCGGCCACTGGCAGCCGTCGCTCTCGGCCCGGCTGCGCCAGCGGTTCTTCTTCACGGCGGCGCGGGTCCAGCCCTGGTACCACTTCGTTCCCCCTATCGCCGAGATCGGCACTGGCTCGCCTCGGGCGGGGGGCACCGCGATGGCCGCGGGCGTCTCCTCGGAAGGTGGCTAGGAACCCTCAGCCGCGTGCTCGAGGAGCTGCCTGTACAGGGCGAACTCGACCTTGGACACCTGTACGATGGCCTCGAAGTCTTCCTCGCTGCGGACGTGCTTGTTGATGAGGTCGCGCACCTCGTGCATGTGCTCCTGATCGGCGGCGCCGTGCTTGGCGAGGTAGCTCACGGCCGAGTCCGGCACGCCCAGCATGCCCTTTATGTTGGCGGCGACATTGCTAGCGAAGAGTTGACTCAGCCCTTCGATGACGTAGGTATCTCCGAGGATCCCCATCGGGTTCTCGTGACCCGCGGTGTAGTACATGTACGCCACCAGACAATCGGAGGCGACCGAGGGCTTCGAGGTTTCGAGGCGCGAGACGTCGTACCCCATCGCTTTCAAGTCGTCGGCGACCCACAAGTGATGACCGTACTCGTCGAACGCGTGCTCGAGGAGCCACCTACGGACTTCCTCATCCTTGTTGTTCAACCTCGTCGCCGCTAATGCGTATACCTTGGCGGCGGCGCGCACATGGTAATAGGAGTCGACGAGGAACCGCGTGTAAATACGAGTGATTTCTGCCGCGTCAACGGCGGCGGTCTGGGCGGCCTCGACCGGCTCCGTCACCAGCATCGCGACGAGAGGAATCGCCATTAACCGATCCCGCTCGACCTTGATCGCTGCCTGAAGTCGTTCGTGTACCGTCGCCATCGCTGAGTGACCTCCAACGTGGGGGGTTGGCACCAGTTCGGTTCCTAGTATAGGGGATAGGAGGTATGAAAATGAAAGGTCAACCAAAGGCAGCAGGCAAGGCGGCCTCCAAGCTAATCGGCGAAAGGATTGCCGAGTTGGGTGACTGGAGAGGCGATACCCTCGCAAGGGTGCGCGCCCTCATCAGGGAGGCCGACCCTGATGTTGTGGAAGAGTGGAAGTGGAGGGGGACCCCTGTTTGGTCCCATGACGGGGGCATCTGCACGGGCGAGTCGTACAAGTCGATCGTGAAGCTGACCTTCTTCAAGGGCGCTTCCTTGAAAGATCCTGCCAAACTCTTCAACTCGAGCCTTGACGGGAACGTCAGGCGCGCCATCGACATTCACGAGGGCCAGGAGATCGACGCGAATGCGTTCAAGGCGCTCATCCGCGCGGCCGTCGCTCTCAATCAGGCTTCACGGTAGAAGAGCAGGAGCAGCCCGAACACGGTCAAAGCAGGTCCCCAGAGCCGCCCGGGCGCACGGTCGTCCGGCGGCGACAGGCGCAGCTCGAGCCAGCGCGACCAGCCGGCCACCAGAATGACGAGACCGAGGGGCAGGTGCGTGAGCTCGATGAGGAAGGCCGACTTGGCATTGGCTACCTCATGGGCGTGGGATAGTAGCAAGATGCCGGCTCCGATGCAGACGAACGGAAAGACATAGCGCCAGCGGGATTCGGGATGCCGGCCGCTCCGCACCCGCCACTCGGCGACGCCGAGAATCGCCGTGAACGCGAGCAGGATGCGGTGCTGTAGCACCTCGAGACCCAGCAGGTGTTCCCAGAAGCCGATCCGCCCGGTTTGCCAGCCCTCCGGGTCCATGTTCCACGCGACGAAGCCGGTCAGCCCGATGAGGAGGAGGGGCCAGTGCCGGGCCCACGGAGCCCGTCCGGTCCGCTCCAGCGTGGCGAGCACTCCCATGGCTACGATGAACAGGCCGGAAACATGATGGCCGAACTCTGACCAGGCCGTCTCCTCGGGCGAGTGAGGCGTGGAAGGATCCCCGAGAGCCGTGGCCGCGGAGAGCTCGGCCAAGCTAGGCGCCTGGAGCCGGGGCCATTGGGGCGTGAACACGCTGCGGATCTCTGACAGCGTCGCCCGCTCTCGTACGTCCGCGGCCGGCGGGGCGGAGCCGATCGACGCGGCAAGGAAGAGCGTCACGATGGCGAGCCCCGCTTCCACCTCCAGACGTCGACGGAACAGCATCGAGCCCGGTCGGGCCGGGTCCGGAGCCGTCGTCGTCCGCGACGTGAGCCGGCGTCCCGCGGCAAGTCGGCCATGCAGGGCACGGTGGTTGAGCACGCCCAGGGTGAGCATCGCGGCGAAGAGGACGACTTTCGTGAGGGTCATGGCTCCGTAGGACGTGCCGATGGCGGCGGCCGGCGTGGTGATGTAGGCGAGAGAAAGCGCGCCGCCGGTCAGGGCAAGTACGACCACCGCGGCGAGCGCGAGCGTCGAGAACGGCCTGAGCCACGTGTCCGGGGCGCCGGGCACCGAGCGAAGCGCCACGACGGTGGCGCACGCAATCCCGCCCGTCCACGTGGCGGCGGCCGCCTGGTGGAGGGCGCCGACGGTCACGAGCCAGACACTTCCGTCGATACGGCCCACCGCATGGCTGGCCAGCGCCCCCGTGACGGCTAGCGAGACACCCGCGATCAAGAGCAAGATACTTCGCGCCGACGAGTCTGGATCGCGACGCAGTGCGTGCGCGGCCGCGGCGCCCAGCAGCGCGACCGCGATGCGGGTGAGGCCGATCACGCCGACCGTCGAGCCGAGCAGGGCGCCTAGCGGCCAGCTGACATCGTCTCCGAGGGCTTTGGCGAGGGCAACGAGCACGCCGGCTTGCGCGGCGGCGGCGAGGAGCGCGCCGAAGCCGACGAGCGTGAGCACGCGATCGAACGTGCCGGACGCGTCTCGCGTGCGCGCCGGGCGCAAGACGGCCAGCGCGAAGGTCGCCCCGCCGAGCGATAGTGCCTGACCCACGAGTCCGGCCGTGCGTAGCCAGAGCAACACGAGCCAGATCACAGAAGGGTCACACGTCGTTCCCGCTTGTTAGGCGACCACTCGTCGCATCATGACGCGGGCTTTTCTCCGCCATGCCATCGAACTACATGGCAACATGTCTGTGCACTGACCGCAACAGGACGGAGCGCGAGCATGACGCGCTCATGACGCGCGGCTATTCGACGAAGGGTAGAACAGAAGTGAAGCGTTGCGGCCGCGCTGGCCGTCAGCCGAGGAGTTCTTGAGGCACATTGCCGCCATTGGCGGCGATCCGCGCCAGCACGGTCTTGTGAAGCCAAGTATTCATCTTCGCCGAATCGCTCATGAACTCCGGGGGGCAGGCCAGCTCGGTGGCGAGTTCTTTGCGCGCGGCGAAGCTGCTGTCGATATCCAGGAGCTTCAGCAGGTCGACGATGGAGGTCCGCCAGTTGAGCTTCTGCGGATTCGCCGCCGCGCGCCGCTCGAGTTGCGCGACCACGTCGACCATTGCAACCGGCGCCGGTGACGGGGCCGCGGCCGGGCTCGCGGACGCCGGCGAGGACGCAGCAGACGCGCCGCCGATGCCGAGCTTGTTCAGGATGTCGCTGAAGAATCCCATTGCATCCTCCTCGGGTAACCCCCCGCCGCGGTGTCAAACGGTGCGCCGCGAACCGGGAGCGTTCGCTCAGATAGAACACGTAGGATGCCCATCGTGACGCTGTTCATGCTCTCCTCTCTTCAGAGGTGGCGTGGATCAGGCGTCAGAACTACTCGGTAGGTCTTGCTCGACTCGCGTCCGCCGTCCCCCGGGGCGGACCTTCTCGCGGGTCCGCTCTAGTTTCAGCATCTCCTGTGCCAGCACCAGCGCGTGGACCTGACCTGCTGCGGGAGCGAGCGCTGGCCCGCGCGCCGGAGCTGCATTGACCCCAGCAGCAGCTCCCAGGCGGTCGTCTCGCGGGACTTGCTGCCCCTCTCGACCTGATCGGGATCCGTCAAGACCAGGCTGTTCACGTCCACCCGCGGGTACTCGAAGATCCGATTGTAGACGTCGGTCTGAGTCATGACGCCTCCTCCCCCCGTGACGACCGCTCACCCGGCTCGGCGCGCGCGCGGATGCCCGTAGACCTTGAAGGCGAGCCAGGAGGCGTCGCCCAGCTTCTTCGCGGCGGCACGCCCCGCGCTCGCTGCGTCTGCGAGGTTCGCGCCGCCCAGCAGCGCGTTGTAGAACGCGGTGGAGAACGCCGCCGCGGGCTTGTCGCGCACCGCCCAGGCCGCGCCGACGAAGGCGCCGGCGCCCTTGCGCAGGAACACATTCGGCCAGCCGCCCCACGCGGTCAGCACCGCCCCTATCCGCCCGGTCTCGCAAGCGTTGAGGAAGACCAGCGGGCGCCGGGGCTTGAGCCTCGCCTCCGCCGCCACCGTGTCCGTGTTCACCTCGACCAGGCGCGGCTTCGTGTCGCACGGCGGCGTCTCGTCGCCGATGATGAGGCATGCGCGGTCGATCGATTCATGCGTCGATTCGGCGTGGCAGGAGATGTGGAGCACGTCGGCGTCGCCCTCGGCCAGCTCGTCGTAGAACGCGTCGCGCGTGGCCGGGATGGCCGTCGGCGTGATGCCGCGGCCGCGCAGGCTGTCGGCGGAGCTGCCGGTGAAGTAACTCAGCTCGGCGCCCACGGCCGGGAACGAGCCCATCGGAAAGGTCGCGCCGAGATAGGCCCAGCGATTCATCGCGAGCGTCCGGGCGGGCATCTCGTCGGAGAGCGTCCGGACGAGCCCGTACTCGCACAGGAAGCGCTCGTCCACCGCGTCCGACTCGGGGTCGCACAGGCGCACCATCTCCCACGGGATGTAGGGCTCCCAGGACACGACCTGGATCACCCGGAGGCGGTCCCGCAGCGGCCACAGCATCTTGGCGACCGCCGGATCGAACAGCTCCCTGCACAGGCTGACGCCCAGCGCGCGCGCTTCGCGCTGCAGCTCCTTGAGGTCGTCGAAGCTCTTGAGCTCCCGGGTAACGCGCTCGTAGATGCGCTCGACGAACGCCTGCGCGGTGTTGGCCGGCCCCCCGCCCCGATCGAGCAGCGCCTTCGAGCGCACCCGGCGGTACGCCAGGCCGAGCGCCTCCGAGTGAAGCGTGTACTCGTAGTACACCTCCACCTCGCCCGTGACCTTGACCTCGGTGCGCTGCTCGATGAGCAGCGCGAGCTTGTCGTCGTCGGCCTCGTCTCGCGGCGCGGCGACCGCGCGGCCCGACGCCTTTTCCCCGCTGGCGGCAACCCGCACCAGCTCCGCCGCGAGAGCGATGACGCCGAGCACGCTGCCGCCCTGGCGGAACGCCACCGCCAGCCGCGCCGCCCCGAGGGCCCGGCCCTTCACCGTGAAGAAGCCGGCGCGCGGCTGCCCGGGCGCCGGGGGGTCCACCGTGAACTCGTGGCCACGCACGATCTCGACGGTGTCGTTCTCGACCGACAGCGACACGATGATCGGCTGATCCGTCCTAGCTCGCGCCTCGTGCGAGACGGCCAGGGACAAGGCCTCCCGGGACAGCTCGATCTGGAACGGCACGCGCGCGGTCGCACCCACGCCGATCTCCGCCGCGATCTCGGCCGACAGGGTCACCTCGATCTCGCTGTACACCGTGATGGGGGGCCTCGGAGCCGGCGTGGACCTGGCGACCGGCCTCCACTCGGCTCCCGTGGTGCCTGCCGTGCTCCCGCGGTGCCCGCCGCCGCGCATGGGCCCGAGGTCGAGGCCGGTTCCGCTCGACGTCGGCGCGGTCGCGCCCGCCGGGCCGCGCCCCGCCGCGGCGGGGCGCGGGGTCATGTCCTCCCGCTCGCCGACGGCCGCGACGCGGCCGGAGGCGCCGAGCTCGACGATCCGGGCCGCCGCCGGGCCCGACTGCCCGACCGCGGGGCCGACCGGCCGCCCGCGCCGCGCCGTGTGGCTTGACGACCACTCGTGCATGTCCATCGCGCGCTCGATCGGCCATCCCCCGCGGCCCGGCTGCCGAGCCGCCAGCTGCCCGTCGTCTCGCCCACCCGCACCAGCCGGCCGTCACCTCCGTCGTAGCATTCGTAGACCGGCAGGAGCTGGTACAGGGCCGTAAGCTGGCGCGCCAGCGTCGAGAGGTCCAGCGGCCCCTTCTTCAGGCCGTTCGAGAGGCCGTCCAGCGCGTTGAGCGAACCGCGATAGGGCGTGCCGAACGTGACCAGCGCGCGGGTATCCTCCCATCCCCCCCGGGACCTCGAGGAAGTGGCGACTGACGAGCCCGCCCATCGAATGCGCGACGAGAATCAGCTTGGCGCCCCGATTCCCGCTGGACTCGCGCCAGGTCTTCAGCCAGCCGCGAGCCGCGCTGGCGAGCTTGCGCGACGCGACGCGGTTGTCGCGTCGCCAGTCGTAGGGAAACTGGAAGAAGTTCTTCCCCTCGGTCACGGCGAAGGTGGCGGTGATCGCCTCGACGATCGCGCCGTAGGCGTCGATCTTCCAGACGCCGGGAAGCAGGTGAAGATCCGGCATCGGCGCGTCGGCGACGATGCCATCGCCCAGGTCGTCTACATCTGGGTCGTCATGCGGTAGCGCGAGGGCCCGTGCCATGCTGCCGCCCGAGGTGAAGAGCGCCTTGGCGATGCTGCCGGCCGAGTAGCCCCACACCACGGCCCCGTCCTTTTTCAGCACGCTCCCCGTGATCCCAGGCAGGAGCACCACGACATCGTCCATGGCGTATGGAGGCATCTCTGACCGTCCCATCTTGGTGGGGCGTGAGCCTACGAGGTGAGCGGCATGCTAGCCGGACACACCGCCGCCGTCAACGGGCAGGGCAGCGCAGGCGGCGATGCGGTTCCCGGCGTCCATGCTTACAACGACCACACGGTGCCGCCGCCATGCTTCGACGGTCTCGGCGTCGTGGCCGAAGTGTGCGGCATGCTCGCTCAGCGGGAGAGGCGGCGGCAACTTGGGATCCACCGTGCGGGAGAGGTACCGGCGTCGCGTCCAGCCCCAGAACGTCAGCCGGCCAGCTGCACGCGCCAGCTCACTTCCACGTCATCGGTCAGCGTTTGCGGCGACCACCAGCCCACGTCCTGCAGGGCGCGTTTGCGGAAGGCGCACATCACTCCGGAGACCGTGAAGATGCGGCCATAGACGGTCTGCGCCCGTTTGATCAGGCCGATGATCGAGCAGAATTCGCCGACTTGCAGCCGGCCGAGCAGGGTGGCGCGGTTACGGATGCGCGGGTTGCCGGTGATGCCGCCAAGCTGCCCGTCGGACTGCAGCCGCCGCACGAACCAGATCAGCGAAAGCCGATCCAGCAACGCGTCGGCATCGGTGCCGACCAGGATCTCGCTGCGCGCGAGCAGTGCGCCGATGTTGAGCGCCGTCGATTTGCCCTGGTTCTGTGCGAGATGGACGACGCGGAGCAGCGGGATGTGCGCGGCGAGCCCGTTGAGGAGCTCGGCAGTGCGATCGGTTGAGCCGTCGTTGATCGCGATGATCTCGAAATCCGGATAGTCGATGGCGGCAAGCGCGGCGCAGGTCTCTTCGATCTGCGCCTCCTCGTTGTGGCAGGGGACAAGAATGGAAACCGGCGGATAGCGTTCGAGCCGGGGCGGCGCGTCCGGCGGGGGTTCGTGGCGCCCGCGCAGCCAGTGATACAGCACGCCGCCCGCCATCCAATACCACGCCATGACGAAGGGATAGCCGAAGGCGAAGGCGTGGACCACGAGCGCGTAGTCTTGCGAGGTCATGCGCGGCTAGAAGTGTAGCAGAGGGGTTGTGCTAGTATCGGTTCGCACGCCCGGCGCTCCGGACGCCCAGACATGAGACTGCGAATCGTTGCCATCACGGTGCTCGCCGTCTGGTTCGGAGCGGCCGCCACGGTGGGGCAGGCGCGCTCCCTGAACGAGATTCGCGCCGCCGGAACTCTGCGAGTGTGCGTTGCGGGTGCGAGCGCGCCTTTCTATAAGGTCAACGGCGAGGCATTTGCCCGATTTCTCGGCGTGTCGGCCGAGGTCACGCACTTGTCCAGCTGGGATCAGCAGTTCCACAACCGGGACGGCGTGACCGTGCAGGAGTCGGCGTATGAAGCCCGCCTGCTCGCCGACGGCAGCTGCGACGTCTTTCCGAACGATCTCCACATCACGGAATGGCGTAAGTCCAAGATGTCGCTGGTGCCGTACTACACGGCGCGCAAAGTCATCATTGCTCACCGCGATCTGCGTCCGATACTGAAGCAGCCCCAAGACCTGGCCGGGCGGACGGCCGCGGTGCAGAAGGGAACGGCCTACGACACGTGGCTCAAGCGGCAAAACGAGGGGGAATTCGCCGCCAAGCCGGTCATCGTGACCTATGCGCCCACCGCAGAGAGCATGAAGCTGGTTGCCGAGAAGAAGGCGGAGTTCACCGTCGTGGGCACCGAGGGCGCCTTCAAGTGGGTGCGCAGCGACCTGCAAAACCTCGACATCCTGTTTGCCGTGGACGACGCCGTGCAGGTCGGCTGGGGCATCCGCCCCTCCGCGCCTCAGTTGCGCGGGCAATTGGAGCGCTTCTTCGACGCGAACAAGCGCGTGGGCTCCGATCTGGATCGCAGCTGGCAGCAGCAGTACGGCATATCGCTCATGGAGTATCAGCTTTACGAAGGGTCATTTGCTTCGGGTGGAATTGACCTCAAGACCATCCTGGCCTGGGCGCTGCCGGTCGGCAGCGCCGTGATGGTCATACTTGTGGGAGTACTGTTCTGGAACCGGCGTTTGAAGAATGCCCAGACCGTGCTGCGTACTGCGAACGAGCGCCTCGATCTCGCCCAGGAAGCCGGCAACGTCGGCGTATTTGACTTCGATGTCGTCAGAGGTCGGCTGTACTGGACGCCGCAGCTCGAGCGCATCTTCGGTCTGGAAGCCGGCTCGTTCGGCGGCACGACCGAGGCATGGTCGGCGCTTGTCCATCCCGAGGATCGCGAGCGCGCCCAGCGGGGGTTCAGCGGGGCTCTTGAGGGCAAGATGTCGAGCTTCCTGGACGAGTCTCGCATCGTGCGGGCTGACGGTGAGGTGCGCTGGTTGCAGATGCTGTGTCGCATCATGCGGGCGGCGGACGGTACGCCCCTGCGGGCCGTGGGCGTCAACGTCGATGTCACCGATCTTGTCAGGGCGCGCAAGTTCGCCGAGGAGGCGACGCGCGCAAAATCGATGTTCCTCGCCAGCATGAGCCACGAGATCCGCACGCCGATGAACGGGGTACTGGGGATGCTCGAGCTGCTGAGCCTTACGAAGCTCGATGCGGAGCAGCACGGCACCCTCCGAGTTGTGCGCGACTCGGGAACGTCGCTGCTGCGGATCATCGACGACATTCTCGATTTCTCCAAGATCGAGGCCGGCAAGCTGGAGATACGCCCGGAAGCGGGATCCATTGCCGACGCGGTCAACGGCGTGCACCAGGTCTACTCCGGGATAGCCAGTGGCAAGGATCTCCTGCTGCTCAAGTCGCTCGACCCGAGGATCAGCCCGGCCGTGCTGGTTGACTCCCTGCGACTGCGGCAAATCCTCAACAACCTCGTCAGCAACGCGCTCAAGTTCACGCCGAAGGGCCATGTCGAGATCAAGGCCGAGCTCCTCGAGCGCAACAATGGCCTCGAGAGCGTGCGCTTTGCCGTCACGGACACCGGCATCGGCATCTCGAAAGAGGGACAGGCGCATCTGTTTCAGCCGTTCGTCCAGGCGGAAGGCGACACGACGAAGCGTTTCGGGGGCACGGGGCTTGGCCTGACGATCTGCCGCCGGCTGGCGGACATGATGGGGGGCGCGATCGAAATGGAAAGCGAGCCCGGCAAGGGCACGACGATGATGTTTACCGTCTCGCTGCCCATCGCCGACCCGAAGGACCTGCCAAAGACGGGCACGGCCGGGGAGGGCGGCGCCGCACTGGTGGCCGGCCGCAGGCCCGCGCCGACCGTCGAGGCGGCGCGGGCCGAGGGCACGCTCGTGCTGATGGCGGACGATCATCCGACCAACCGCATCCTGCTGAAGCGCCAGCTGAATCTGCTGGGCTACGCGGCCGAGGCCGCGGAAAACGGCGTGGCCGCCCTGGAGCAATGGAAGTCGGGGGGGTTCGCGATCGTCGTTACTGACTGCAACATGCCGGAGATGGACGGTTACGAGCTCGCGCGTGCGATCCGCGCCAGTGAGGCCGGTCACGGCGGCCGCCGCGTTCCCATCATCGCTTGCACCGCCAACGCGCTTGCCGGCGGCGCGGAGCAATGTTTCGCTGCCGGCATGGATGATTTCCTGGTCAAGCCGGTGGAAATCGATGCGCTCGCGAGAGTGCTCGACCGGTGGCTGCGGCTGCCCGATACCATTCCGGTCGAGGCGCGAGCGTCCATGGAAGCGCCCGGGCACCGCGGGCCGATCGACGGCTCCAGGCTGGCCGAGATCACCGGCGGCGATGCGGCAATAGAGCGCGAGATCCTTGTGGAGTTCCGGGTAGCCAACGAAGCCGATGTCGCAATGCTTCAGAACGCGCTGGCTAAGCGCGATATCGCGCAGGTGACGCGCGCTTCCCACCGCGTCAAGGGCGCATGCCGGATGGTCGGCGCGACGGGTCTCGCCGACGTGTGCGAGCGGATCGAGTCTGCGGGGCGGGCCGGTAATTGGGATGCGATTGCCCCGGAGTCAAGCGCGCTCGAGCGCGAATTCGAGCGTCTCAACGCCTGGTTGTCGCGGCTGTAGTCAATCCGCTTCCGGCCTCATGAGCCCTCCCCGCTTTCGATCAAGACGAGGTGGTAGTGCCCGAAGCGGCCCTCGGCGAGGACGGTAACCGAGCGCGATACCACGCCCTGCCGTTTCAGCGCCTCCAGCGTGTCGGCGGGCAGCACGATGGGCCGGCGGGGGGGCTGGGCGAGGGCCGCCGGCAGGTCGGCGTCGCGCAGGAGCACGGTGGGAGCGTCCAGGTAGAAGTGGAAGGTGGAAACCAGGCCGCTGCCGCCGTTGAACCCGACGGTGCGTCCGGCGGCCGCCGCGCGCACCTCGGCGGCGAAGGGCCGCGCGTCCACGCTGCGGTCGCGCTCTCCGCGTGTGAGAGGCTCGAGCGTCACCAGGCTGAGACCGACCAGCGACACGCAGATGGGCAAGGTCCATCGTGGCCGACGCGTGATCAACCAGAGACCGATGGCTCCGCCCGCGATCCAGATGCCCGGCACCAGGGCCCAGGGGAGATGCCGGAGCCGCTCCCGCAGATCTCCTTCCACGAGCCGTGTTAGGTCGGCACCAGCCAGGACAACGAGCCCGGCCACCACGAAGAGTCCCAGAAGCCCGGCCAGCGGCCAGAACATCAGCCGCCCATCGAGCCCGCCCCGCGCACCCTCGACGCGCTCGTGCCAGACCACCGCGAGGATGAGCGCGGCGGGCGGAAGCGCCGGGAGCAGGTATCGCCATCTGACCATGTGTACGGCCGCGTTCATTGCGAGGACGATGGCGAGCCACGCCAGCGGCAGGAGCAGCGGGTCCTCCAGGAGCGTCCTCCGCCGTCGCCAGAGGTGGACCAGCGCCGCCGGCACGAGAAGGCTCCAGGGGAACAGCGTCTCCCCCAACCACCGCAACGTCCGGAGTGGCGACTGGTACGCGCTCCGCCACGAGCTCCACGCGCGCCCGCCCAGCGTCTCGGTGTCGATCTGGATCAGGAAGTCCGGAACCAGGAAGTAGCGGACGAGCCACGGCACGAGGAGAGCCAGGAAGAGCGGAACGGCGAGGACCGGACGGAGCGCCCTGAGCGACGAGAGATCGCGCCGGGCCACTGCCACCAGGACCACCGCAGCGATCGGTGGGACGAGGCCGGCCAGGAGCTTGAAGTGGAAGGCGAGCGCGAGCGCTACCGCGAACCCGAGGGCCGCCCGGCGCGTGCCGTCCTGGGCGGCGGCCACCGCGGCGAGGATCGCGGCCGTGGCAGCGGCGGTCATCGGCATGTCGGGAAGCACCTCGCGCCCGAGCAGGAACCACCCGAACGTGGTGGACAGCAAGATGGCTGCCGTCAGACCCACCTGCGGCCCCAACAGGCGAGCGCCGAGGAAGTACAGGGCGACGACCGTGGCCACCGCGGCGAGGGCGCCGGGCACGCGCGCCGCGAATTCGTCCAGCTCTCCGTGCGCCTTGCCGGCCAGCGCCACGAGCCAGATCAGGAGCGGCGGCTTGATGACGAGAGGCTCGCCCAGGCTGGTAGGGACGAGCCACGGCCCGCCATGGAGGATCTCGCGCGCCGCGACCGCGAAGCGTGCCTCGTCGCCGTGGCGGAGGATGCCCTGCCCGAGCCCCGCGAAGGCAAGCACCGCGGCCGCCAGGAGCGCGACGGCGAGGTAGTGGCGCCCGTGGGGAGGCACGGCGCCCATGATCCCGCGCCACTCGTGACGAGCGCAAGCGCGGGGGTCGGCGGTATGATTGCGGCGGGAGGTAGCCATGCTCGAGGGGGAAACGCGCATCCCGCCGGTCGATGTCGAGACGCTCCCGGACGACCTGCGTGAAACGCTCGAGGAACAGCGCAAGCTCCGGGGCGCGCCGCTCTATCCCTACCTATTCTACGCGCGCAACCCGGCATACTTCCGCGCCGCGAAGGCGATGTGGAACGCGCTCCAGCAAGAGACGAAGCGCGTGCCCGTCACACTCCGGGCACTGCTCAATCGGCGCGTGGCCGCGTGGAACGGCTGCGAGTTCTGACAGGACGTCAATGCTGCCGTGGGCAGCCGAAACGGCCTCTCGACGGAGAAGATCGAGGCGCTCGGCGACTATGCGAAGAGCCCGCTATTCAGCGACGCGGAGAAGGTGGCGCTCGAGTACGCCGACGCGATCACGGACACGCGCCGCGACGTCGACGACGAGCTCTTCGCGCGCGTGCAACGACACTACGACAACGACACCATCGCCGAGCTGACGATGATCATCGCCTGGGAGAACGCGTCGTCGCGCTTCAACCGGGCGTTCCGCATCCCATCGCAAGGCTTCTGGAAGCGATGAGCTCTTCACGCCGTCGAGATCGGTGACGAAAGAGTCGCCACCGACCTCGACCGCGCCTGTCCGCCGTCAGGCCCCCGGCGAATTGGGGTGATGCGACCGCTTATTCCACCGCGACCGCGAGGTCGGTGTTCCAAGTGATGTCAACACGGTCGCCCACCTTGACCTGATCGAACACGGCGGGATCGACGACCCGTCGGCTGTACTTCCACCCGTTCGGCCCGACAAACGTGATCGCCGACGCCTTCTTGTCGATGTCGACGATGCTCGCCGTCATCTTCCGCACCATCTCCGCCTTGCCGCTGGTCTTGTCCGCGCTGGAGGTCTTGTCGATGGTATCGACGGCCGCCTCGCCGGCCGGCTTTACGCGCACCATCACGTTGTTGTTGTACGTGGCCTTGATCTTGTCCCCCACCTTGAGCTCGTCGAAGCGCTTGACGGTGTCGGGCACATTGACGGCGACGAACTTGCCATCGGCCGTCTTGATGTTCATGGCGCGCTTGTCCTTGTCGATTGTCTCGATGGTGCCCGCAATGGTGACGGTCTGTGTGGGAAGCGTTTTGGTCTGTGCCCAACCGGGTAGGGCAAGAGCGCAGACCACTGCGACCACGCTTAGCATCGTTATTGCTCGCTTCATGTGTTTCCCCTTTCGCCTACAGAACGGGTATGTTCCGCGCGGTTGTAGGGCTCGGATCCCGCGACGGGGGTGAACGGCCAAAGCCACCCCGCTCACGTCTGGCTTCCAAAGGTGGTGAACACCGCCGGATGGCGATAGCGTGCCGCGCCTGTTGGATTCCTGCGCCACCGTGGACCACGGGCACGAGTGTCGACCCATACCGTCAATTCGTCGATAAGACCATGGGCGTACGCGGCCGGCACGGTCGGGAGCGGGGGAGGATCTCGCGGAGCGGAGCGGGACGCCGCTAGAGCTGGGAATCCACCGGCAACAGGCGGATCAGGCGGGCGGTGAACCGTTGCAGGAAGGTCGTCAACGGATCCTTGTCGTAGCGCAGCGGCGTGCCGTCGTCCTCGGCGACCCAGAAGAGCTTCCCCCCCTTGTCGAGCTCCACGCGGAAGGCGACGTCCGGATCGATTCCTTCATTCATGAAGTCGATCACTTGCGCGGCGAGTACCGGACTTTCCACGTAGAGACCGGCCTCGGTGTTGATGGCGCTCGACCGCGCGTCGAGGTTGAAGCTCCCGATGAACACGTCCTTGCGGTCGAAGACGATCGCCTTGGTGTGTAGCCCCGCTTTGGAGCCGCCGCCGAACAGCCGCTTGCGCACCGGTCCCGGCTCCGGGCGCAGCTCGTGCAGCTCGACGCCGCTGCTGATGAGGGCCTTGCGCCGCTTCGAGTATCCCGCGAAGGCGGCGATGACGTCATTCGAGGCGAGGGAGTTGGTGAGAACCCGGACCCGGACGCCGCGGTCGATCAGCTCCTTCAGCTTGGCGACGCCGCGGTCGAGCGGGATGAAATAGGCCGACTCGATCAGGAGCTCGGTCTGCAACCGGTCGAATCTCTGGAACAGCAACGTGTGCATCACGCGCCGGCTCTGGTCGGTGATCGAGGCGGGATCGTCGTACACCGCGCGCGCGGGGGCCCAGACGAAGCCGCGAACGAGGGTCGAGAGCTCCGACTTGAGCGCGGCAACGTCCGCGTCGAGCGGATGCGGATAGCCGGCCCTCGCGATGGCCTCGCGTGCGCGTTCCAGGTGGGCGCGCAGGTCCGCCTCGCCGTACGGCCGGTCGACCAGCGCCGCGATGGGCACCGACCAGTCGCCGTTCCAGAATCGGTCGAAGACGCGTGACAGATCCCGGACCACGGGACCAGCCGCCGCGATGTCGAGGTCGCGGAAGTTCGCTCGCGGGTCCACCTCGAAGTAGGGATCGCTCATGTTGCGCCCGCCGACGATCGCCAGCGCGCTGTCCATCACCATGAGCTTGTTGTGCATGCGGTGGTTGACGCGATCGAAGTCGACCAAGAAGCCGAGGAGATGCGACCCGCGGTGGGCGAAGGGATTGAACAGGCGGATCTCGACGTTGGGGTGCGCGTCGAGCGCGGCGATGCCCGCGTCGCGATCCTTGAGATTGACGTCGTCGATGAGGATCCGCACGCGGACGCCCCGGTCGGCCGCGCGCATGAGGCGGTCGCCCAGAATGCGGCCGGTGGCGTCGGGTTCCCAGAGGAAGTACTGGACGTCGAGCGTCTTTTCGGCGAGATCGGCCAGGGCCACGCGGGCCGTGAACGCCGGGCGCCCCCGCCGGATGATCGCCAGGCCCGATTCGCCGGGGTGCTGTGCCGCAAGGCCGGCGAGGTCCCTGCCGATGCTGGTCGATTCGTGGAGCTGGAAGGCCGTCGACTCGGTTCGGGGGTAGTCGGCCGGCACTGTCGCACAGCCAGCGATCAGCAGGGCGGCAGCTGCCACGCGGGTAGTCAGGACAAAGGCCGAGACACCGCTGCGGAGCGTATCCAATTCGAGCACCCCCAGGAATGGCTGCCCGGTGGCGGCATGCTAGGCCAGACACCCCATCGCCGTCAAATCGGCCGGCGGACCGGCTGTAGGGAGCACATCATCTGTCCGGTGTGGAGAGCAAGTGATCTATCCGCTCTAGCCACCCGGGGAGAGAGCGACATAGTTGGCTGGGAGGCCAACCATGCTCTTTCCCACGAGGGCCGTGGAGCGGGCGATGACGATTCGGGAAGTGATCCTGCGGGCGATGAGTGGGGCGATCACGTGGATCCAGGCGGCCGACATCATTGGCTGCACCCCGCGCAGCCTCCGGCGCTGGCGTGCCCGGTATGAGCGGCGTGGCTATGACGGGCTGCTGGACCATCGCTATGGGCGCCCCTCGCCCCGCCGCGTCCCCTTCGCCGAGGTCCAGCGCATTCCGCATCTCTACCGGGCCCAGTACGCCGGCTTCAACGGCCGCCACTTTCGTCAGATCGCGTGCCGGAAGCACGGGGTCACGCTGTCCTACACCTACGTCAAGACCGCCCTGCAGAAAGCCGGGCTGCTCCCCACCGCGCGGGCCCGCGGCCGGCACCGCCGCCGCCGCGAGCCCCGGCCGTGCTTCGGCGAGCGGCTGCACCTCGATGGCAGTCGGCATGCCTGGTTGGCCCAGCGCCCCGAGTGGCGGCTCACCCTCCTGGCGATCGTCGACGACGCCACCCGGCGGCTGCTCTATGCCCAACTCACTGAGGGGGGTGAGAGTGTGGTCGCCGTGATGACCGCCCTGCGCGCGATCTTTGGACGCTACGGGCTGCCGATCGCCCTCTACACGGATCGCGCCCACTGGGCCGCGCACACGCCCCGCGCGGGCGCCCGCCCCGATCCGTCCCACCCCACCCAGGTCGGGCGCGCCCTGCGGCACCTGGGGGTCGAGCATATCCTCAGCTACTCGCCCCAGGCCCGCGGCCGGAGCGAGCGCGTCAACCGCACGCTCCAGGACCGGCTCGTCAACGAGTTGCGCGCCGCCGGCATCCAGACCATCGCCGCCGCGAACCACTACGTCGACCAGCACTTCATCCCGCTCTACAACGCGACCTTCGGCCGGCCGCCCGCCGATCCCGCCTCGGCCTTCGTCGCCCCGGGCCGCACTGATCTCGACCAAATCCTCTGTCACGAGGAGGAGCGCATCGTCGCGCGCGACAATACCGTGGTCCTGGACCGCCTGGTCCTGGCCATCCCCAGGCAACCGGGCCGCCGCAGCTGTGCGGGCCTGCGCGTCCTCGTCCGCCGCCATCTCGACGGGCGTCTCTCGGTCTGGTGCGGCCGGCGCTGCTTTGCATCCGCTACGACGCGGCGGGCCGGGGCCGGGCCGCCTAACTCTCTCAAACCGGACAGATCACGTGTCAAAACCGAGCGGACACATCACTTACCATCAACAATCGGCCGGCGGACCGGCTGTAGGGAGCAGATATCCGGTCTGAAGAGCACAGAGAGTCGGAATCATCGTTCATCGCGATCCGTCGCGCTACTTCTCCTCCCCCGTGCCCCATGCTGTCGAGCTTCTTTCAGTCCGGCGCGGACTATGCTACCTCTAGCCCGGTTCTTTCTCAGTGAGCGACAGGAGACAAGAGCCGTGATCCACAACCGGGGTCGGGCGTGGCGCCTTGGGGCCGTGGTCGTCTGGTGCGCAACCGTCCTGATCGGCGCCGGGGTCGGAGACTCGTCGGCGGCGCCGTTGCTCGTGGATCCGGGCCTGCAGGTGACGACACTCGTGTCGGGCCTCTCGACGCCGACGAGCTTGGCCTTCGTCGGGCCGAACGACCTCCTCGTGCTCGAGAAGGGCACGGGCCAGGTGCGGCGCGTGACGAACGGCGTCATCCAGGGCACGGCGCTCGACCTGCCGGTGAACTCGGCCTCGGAGCGCGGGCTCCTCGGCATCGCGCTCGACCCGAGCTTCGCGACCAACCAGCGCGTGTATCTATACTGGACGCAGAGCTCCACCGGGGCGGACTCGACGGTTGTCAGTGAGGTGCCGCTCCTGGGGAACCGCGTGGATCGGTTCGTCTGGAACGGCTCGACGCTCGCGTTCGATGCGAACCTCATCCAGCTGCGCGCGCTTCAGCAAGATAGCCCCCAGCCGCCGGCGGGCAATCACAACGGGGGGGTGCTGCGGTTCGGGCCGGACGGCAAGCTGTACGTCGTGACCGGCGACGTGGGTCGACGTGGGCAATTGCAGAATCTCCCCGCAGGGCCTGCCGGCAATGGCACCCCCGACGATGCGTTTGGCGGACCGGACCCCGACAACGCGCATCTCACCGGCGTCGTCCTGCGGCTGAACCCCGACGGCTCGGCGCCCGCGGACAATCCCTTCTTCGCGACCGGCGCCGCGATCGGCGGGCAGGCCGGCGCGAACATCCAGAAGGTCTTCGCGTACGGGATCCGCAACGGCTTCGGCCTGGCCTTCGATCCCGTGTCCGGCCGGCTCTGGATGGCCGAGAACCGGGACGACAGCTTCGACGAGCTGAACCGCGTGGACCCGGGGATGAACGGCGGGTGGGTCCAGATCATGGGGCCGCTCGACCGGCTCGCCGAGTTCAAGGGGATCGAGACCAGCGCACCCTTCCTCGGTCTCCAGCAGAACCGGTGGCCGGCCAGCAACATCGCCGATTCGCCGGCGGCCGCGCTCGCGGCGCTGTTCGCGCTCCCGGGATCGGCCTACAGCGACCCGGAGTTCAGCTGGAAGTTCGGCGTGGCGCCGGGGGGCATTGGCTTCCAGGGTGGCGCGGGGCTCGGGGCGCAATACGCCGGCGACCTCTTCGTCGGCGAGGCGGGGACCGCCTTGAATGGCGGCTACCTCTTCCGCTTCGACCTCTCCCCGGACCGGCAGAGCTTCGCCTTGACCGATCCCTCGCTCGCCGATCTCGTCGCCGACAATCTCAACAAGTTCGATGGGACCGAGAGTGGCAGCCTCCTCTTCGGCTCCAACTTCGGGGTCGTGACCGACATCCTGACGGGGCCGGATGGTCACCTCTACGTCGTCTCGCTCTCCGACGGCACGATCTACGAGATCGGCCCCCTCGCCGCGGCGGTCCCGGCTCCACCGGCCTGGATGGCCATGGCGCTGGGCGTCGTCGCCGCGCTGTGCGTACGTCTGACCTTGGGCTATTTCTCGCCGAGGTAGGTCTTGCGGACGAGGTCCGAGCGGAGGAGCTCGGCGGCGGTGTCCTGCAGCACGATACGGCCGGTCTGGATCACGTACCCGCGGTGGGCGACGCGCAGGGCCATGCGCGCGTTCTGCTCGACGAGGAGAATGGTGGTGCCCTGCCGATTGACCTCCTGGACGATCTTGAAGATCGCGTCCACGAGAATGGGCGAGAGCCCCATGGAGGGCTCGTCCAGGAGCAGGAGGCTCGGGCGGGCCATGAGCGCCCGCCCGATGGCGAGCATCTGCTGCTCGCCGCCCGACAGCGTGCCGCCTTTCTGGGCGATGCGCTCGCGGAGGCGCGGGAACAGCGTGAGCACGCGCTCCAGGTCCGGCGCGATCGCGTCGCGGTCGGCGCGGGCGAAGGCGCCCATCTCGAGGTTCTCCATCACCGTCATGCGCGGGAAGATGCGCCGGCCCTCCGGGGACTGGGCGATGCCCAGGCGTACGATGCGATCGGTGGCAAGCCCGTCCACGCGCTGCCCCTTGAAGGTGACCGTGCCCCGGCTGGGCCGAACCGCTCCCAGGATGGTCCGCAGCGTGGTCGTCTTGCCGGCGCCGTTGGCCCCGATGAGGGTGACGATCTCGCGGGCCTCGACGGTCAGGGAGATCCCCCGCAGCGCCCGGATGCTTCCGTAGTGCGTGTGCACGTCGGCGAGCGCGAGCATACGGGCTAGCGCGTCCCGCCCGACGTGGTGGCCTCCGGCTCATAGCCCGTGCCCAGATAGGCCTCGATGACGCGGGGATGGCGTTGGATCTCCGCGGGCGTGCCCTCCGCGATACGCGTGCCGTAGTCGAGCACGGTGATGCGGTCGGAGATCGACATCACCACCTGCATGTCGTGCTCGATCAGCAGTACCGAGAGTCCCAGCTCGCGGCGCACGAGGCCGATCAGGTCGGTGAGGGTCTCGGTCTCTCGCGGGTTCATCCCCGCGGTGGGCTCGTCGAGCAGCAGGAGCCGCGGCTCCGTGGCGAGCGCGCGCGCGATCTCGAGGCGCCGCTGGTCGCCATAGGGCAGGTTCCGCGCGAGATCGTCGCCCTTGTCGCCGAGGCCCACGAAGGCGAGCAGGCTCCGCGCGCGCTCGCGCGCCCGCGCCTCCTCCGCGCGTACCGCGGGCGGCCGGAACACCGCGCCGGGTACCGAGCTGCGCAGGCGGCAGTGCTCGCCGACTAGCACGTTCTCCAGCACGGTCATGTGGGCGAAGAGGCGAATCGACTGGAACGTGCGTGCGATACCGCGCTCCACGATGGCGTTCGGCCGGAGCCCCACGACCGAGCGGCCATCGAAGGTGATGGCGCCGCCGTCGGGGGACACGAGGCCCGTTACCACGTTGAAGAACGTCGTCTTGCCCGCGCCGTTGGGCCCGATGAGCCCCACGACGCCCCCACGGGGCACCACGAGGTCCACGTCGTTCAGGGCGACCACGCCGCCGAACCGCTTGGCGAGCCCGCGCACCTGGAGAATGGGGCCGGCGCCGTCGCCCGTCGGGCTCTTCACGCGCTCGCGCAGCCAGAGGGGGATGGTCTCCGCCGCCGGCGCCGGCGGCAGGGCCGCCTCGGCGATCTCGTCCACCTCCGTCACCGCCGGAGGCTTCGCCCGGCGTCCCGCGAGGCCCTGCGGCCGCAGCAGCATCACCAGCACCAGGCCGAGCCCGAAGAAGAACCAGCGCCACAGCGTGAAGTCGGCGGTGGCGAGCAAGGGCACGCCGAGGCTTCGGCCGAGCCACCGGGTGAAGAACGTGGTCTCCGCGAGGATAACGCGGTCGAACACGGTGATCAGCATGGCGCCGAGAATTGGGCCCCGCAGGGTCCCCGCGCCCCCGAGCACGACCATGCAGAGCAGCATGATCGACACCTGGAACTCGAACGCGCCGGGGGTAATGGCCTGGAGCTTGGCCGCGTAGACGGATCCCGCGAAGCCCGAGAAGGACGCGCCCAGGGCGAAGGCCAGGAGCTTGGTGGTGATGGGGTTGACGCCGGTGCAGTCGGCGGCGGTCTCGTCCTCGCGGATGGCCATCCACGCGCGGCCGAGCCGCGAGTCCGCGAGCCGGCTCATGGCCCAGAGCGACAGCGCGCCGATGACGAGGATGAGGTAGTACCACGGCATGGGGTCGGTCTCGAACGGGACACCCGGCAGGTACGGGCGCCCGACCGGGTTGACGCCGTTCTCGCCCCCGGTGAGGTTGAGGCGCTCGATGGGCCGCCATCCCCCGATGTCGATGGTGACGTCGCCGAGATTCCGAATGGCCACGGGGATGATCTCGCCGAAGCCGAGCGTGATGATGGCCAGATAGTCGCCCCGGACGCGAAGGGTGGGCGCGCCGATCAAGGTGCCGAGCAGCGCGGACACCGCGGCGGCGAGCCAGATGCAGAGCCAGAAGCTCCACACGTGGCCGTAGAGCGGCGAGCCCAGCACGGGCGAGTTCAGGAGGCCCATCGCGTAGGCCCCGATGGCGAAGAACGCCGCGTAGCCGAGATCGAGCAGGCCCGCGTAGCCGACCACGATGTTGAGCCCGAGGGCGAGGAGCACGTAGATCATCCCGTCCGACACCGCGTGGACCGTCTGGAAGCCCAGCGCGCGGTCGATGAACGGGTAGGTGAGCAGGAGCGCGACGAGCAGGACCATGCCCAGCCCCCGCCGCGCCTCCATCGCGCTCAGACCTTCTCGGGCGTGCGGTCGCCCAGGAGGCCCTGGGGCCGGAACACCAGCACGAGAATGAGGATCGAGAAGACGATCGCGTTTGTCCAACGTGCAGATATGTACTGATCGCTCCACGCCGAGAGAAAGCCGATGACGAGCCCGCCCAGCGCCGCGCCCGGCATGTTGCCGATGCCGCCGAGCACCGCGGCGGTGAAGGCGCGCAGCCCGGCCTGATAGCCCATCCACCACATGCCGATGTTGTAGTAGAGGCCCTGGATGAGCCCGGCCGCGCCCGCGAGGGCGCCGCCCACGAAGAACGTCAATAGAATAGTGCGCTCCACGTCGATGCCCATGGCCTGCGCGGTCTCGCGATCCTGCGCCGTCGCGCGCATGGCCTTCCCCCAGCGCGTGCGCGTCACGAAGTAGTGGAGGGCGAGCATGAGCGGGATGGTCGCCCCCACCACGAGGATGTCCTTGGTGGTGATGAAGATGGCGGAGTCCACGCCGAACCACTCGCGCAGGATGTCGACGGAGGGGAACACGTCGGGATACGCGATGGGCGCGGGGCCCCTCCAGAGCAGAGCCAGGTTCTCCAGCATGAAGGACACGCCGATCGCGGTGATGAGGGGGGCTAGCCGCGTGGAGCGTCGCAGCGGGCGGTAGGCGACGCGATCGATAGAGACGTTCAGGAGCGCCGTGCACAGCATGGTGAGCACGAACACGAGGGGCAGGAGGGTGACGAGCTGCCACGGCCCGAGGGCGGAGGAGACGCCGAGGAGAGTGAACCACGCGAGCGAGATGAAGAGGCCCAGCATGAACACGTCACCGTGGGCGAAGTTGATCAGCTCCACGATCCCGTACACCATGGTGTAGCCGAGCGCGATCAGGGCGAAGATGGCCCCGCGCGTGAGGCCGTTGATGGTCTGCTGAACGAGGACTTCCCACCACTCCACGGGTCAGGATCCGGTGAGATGGAGGGAGGGCCGCCGCGTCACGTCGGCCCTCCCTCCGCTCGCGCTACTCGAGGATGGACTCGAACTGGAACTTGCAGCCGATGGGCCCGTCCGCCTTCACCGCCTTGAAGCCGGACATGGTGTCGTAGTCGACGTCGCCGTTCTCGTCGAAGCTCCACTTGCCGTTGATGCCTTCGTAGTTCTTGGTGGCGGCGATGGCCTTGCGCAACGCCTCGCGCTTCTCGGTCACGTCCTTGGCCTTCTCGATGGCGGGGGCCGCCTTCTTGATGGCCTCGATGATGACGCGGGTGCCCTCCGCGGCGTAGAGCGCGTACGACGTGGGCTCCTTGCCGTACTTGGTCTTGTAGGTCTCGTACGTCTTGGCGCCGATCCCGCGCATCTTCTCGAAAGGCAGGCCGGCGAAGGTCACCCGCATGTCGGTGGCGAGGGCGGCGTCGCAGGTGGCGCCCTTGAGCAGCTCCTCCTCGAGGAGGCCGTCCGGGCCCATGAAGCGCGTGCGCGGGGCGACGAGCCCGACCTCCTTCATCTGCCGCACCACCACCTGCGCGCCCGTCTCGATGACGCCTCCCATGTAGACGAGGTCGGCGCCGGACGCGCGGATCTTGGTGAGGATCGGCTTCTGATCCGGCTGCTTCCAGTCGATGCCCTCGTTGGCGACCACGGCGAGCCCGATCTTCTTCGCGGTGGCCTCGAACACATCCGCGATGCCCTTGCCGTAGAGCTCCTGGTCGTTCAGGAGGAACACCTTCTTTGCGCCGAGGCGCTTCGCCCACTTGGCGCCCACCGCGCCCTGGATGTCGTCGGCGGGGACGGGGCGGAAGTAGTTCACGAAGCCACCAGGTCGGTAGATCTCGGGTTCGCCGGGCGCGGCGCCGCGCTTCTTGGTGAGCCCGGGGTAGGTATTGGCGGGCGTCACCTGCGCCATGTGGGCACGGTTGGTGATGGGAATGGACACCTTGGCCGCGCCGGAGTTGTACGTCCCGATGTAGACGATGGCGAGCGGGTCGCCGACCGCCTTGTTGGCGTTCTCCGCCTCCACCGCGCCGTCCCACTTGCCGGTCTGCGGCGAGGCGTCGTCGAGGTTGATGACCTCCAAGCAGTAGCCGCCGGCCACCCCGCCTGCCTCGGCCACGGCGAGATCCACGCCGTTCTTCATGCCGGTGCCCTCGGGGAGCATCGCCCCCTGCATCGGCCACGACGTGTAGAGGCGCAGCTTGCCCTTGGGGCATTGCTGGGCCTCCGACGGGGCGGTGAGGGCGACGATGCCCAGGAGCGCGACGGTGACGGCGACGAGACGCGTGACTCTCATGACGGGCCTCCGTGCTGGGCGGTAAGATCAGGACCCGGGTCGAGTTGGGCCGTATGAGACTATGGCGCCCGTCGCCTTGTCAACGGGCCTCGAAAGGAGACACCGTGCCCCCACCCCGCGTGATCTATGAGCCCAAGCCCGGCTCCCCGCTCGCGGTCGACCGCGAGCTCTACGCGCGCCTCGCCGAGGAGGCGGGCCGCACGCTGGTGGAGCGCTTCGTGGTGCCCCGGCGCAGCGGGCGCGCGTGGCCCGTACGCGCGGGTCAAATCTTTCGTTTGATCGCCGTCGAGGGGCCGCAGGTGGCCGACCTCAACGTGTGGAGCCTCGACAACCCGCGCGAGCGCTTCTGGGCCGCGCGCACCCGCCAGCTCCATCAGGCGCACCTCTCCACCTTCGACCGGCTGTGGTCGTGCCTGCCCTATCTGCGCCCCCTCCTCACCATCACCGGCGACAGCATCCGGTACGGCCGCGACGCCGACGGCGGCGGCTGCCACGATCTCCTCGGCACGCGATGCGATCCCTACGTGCACAAGCTCCTCAACGGTGAGGAGTTCGACCTTTGCTGCCACTCGAACCTCGTCCGCGCGGTTCGGCCGTTCCACCTCGCCGAGTCCGACGTGCACGACGTCCTGAACGTCTTCCAGGTCACCGGCCTGACGCCGGAGGGGCGCTACTTCGTGAAGCCGAGCCCGGCCCGCCGCGGTGACTTCCTCGAGTTCTTCGCGGAGATCGACGTGCTCTGCGCGATCTCGGTGTGCCCGCACGGCGATCTCTCGGTGCCGGTGTGGGGGCCCGACGCCGGCGACGCGCTTGCCGTTTGCCGGCCGCTGGGCGTGGAGATCTGGCAGCCCGCGGCGGACCGCCTGCGGGGCTGGCGCGCCCCCGAACCGTCCGACTATCGCGGCGGCCACGCGCTGCGCGGCCCCGAGGAGAGCCCGCATGGCTGAGCTCGTGACGATTCCCGCGCGCCGCGGCAAGGCGGCGCGGGTGCGCGCCGGGCAGCACGTCCGGGTGGTCAATACGCATGGCGCCCAGGTCGTGGACACCTGGGCCTTCAGCGCCGTCGACCCGACCGAGTGGATGGCGATGGAGGCGAGCCGAGCGTGGTTCCTCAAGCTGCGGGCGGCGGTGGGCGACGCCTTCCTCACCAACCGCCGGCGGCCTATCCTCGCGCTGGTCGAGGACACCTCCGGCGGCGCCCACGACACGCTCATGGCGGCCTGCGATCAGCAGCGCTACGGGCTGCTCGGCGTCAAGGGCCATCACGACAACTGCCGCGACAATCTGCACGCCGCGCTGGCAGAGCTCGGCATCAGCGTGCCCGCGACGCCGTCGCCCCTCAACCTCTTCATGAACATCCCGTGGACGCCGGATGGGACGCTCGCCTGGGCCGAGCCGATCTCGACGCCGGGCAGTTACGTGAGGCTTCGCGCCGAGATGGACCTGGTGGTGGCGTTCTCGGCCTGCCCGCAGGACATCCTGCCCATCAACGGCCGCACCGGCCACACGACGGAGGCGCACTTCGCCGTCGAATAGGCGACACCACGCTGGCGTTGTTCAGTGTGTAGTGGATCGCGGGCCCTCCGCTTTCCCTGGCATGCACTCGAGAGCCAAGAGCTGCATCCGGGTACGAAAGTTCATGCCGAGGTTGGTTGGGAGCAGCCTCGTCACGAGCGCGGATACCCGCGTGCCTGTCGGGACCCCCTGCCGGCATGCCCGCATGGCGACCCGGCGCAGGATCGCGCTCTGGAGCCGCTCGTCGTGCCCCGAGGCCCGCCCCGCAAGCCAGAGCTGACCGTAGAGGTTCATCTCGAGGAGCACGTGGCGCACGCGGTTCGGGAAGATTTCGTCGGCGTGGGCCTGAGTCCCCCCGGCTCCCGCCGAGGCCGCCCGGGTTTCGATGACCCTGTGGTAGTTGCGCTCGTCGATCCAGTCGAATAGGTGGTAGTTTTGCGCCAGGCCCAGGAGCCACAGGAACGCATACGCTCCGACGACCAACGGACGCAGCGCTTCGACCTTCCATAGGCAAGTGATCCCCACGCTCAGCAGGGCCGTCAGCGACACCCGCTGGGCGAGCGTCAAGGCCGGGGTGCGTCCGGAGAACTCGGTGGCCGGGGGAAGGCGCAGCGCCCGCGCGATGTCTTGATGCAGGAACAGCAGGCCCGACGCGGCCAGGCCCACGTTCGCATAGGGGATGCCGACCAGCGCGACGGTGCCGGCGTGAACGCCAAGCTGGAGGACCACCCCGGCTCGGCGAACGGCATCTCGTGACGCACACAGGAGGAGGGGCAAAGTGATCTCGGTCGCCAGCGCGGCATAGCTGAGCACGCGCAGGAGCGGGAGCATTTCGCCGTCCCACACGTCGGGCATGCGGGCGAACGGCAGCTTCAGGATCGCATACAGTGCGGTGCCCGAGAGCCACATAGGGCTCGTCAGCTTGGTGAGGCCGGCGACGGCATAGACGAGGAGCACGTTCGCCACGAAGAGCTTCAGTTGAAACGCGGGGACACGTGCGGCCCGCCATCCGACGGGCTCGGGACTCGCCAGCCAGCCGAGGTGCAGCGTGTGGCCGGTCGGCAGGAACATCAGCCAGAAGAGGAGCAGTTGCACGACCATGTCGTCGGCGTAGTACACGAGGAAGTTCCACCGCTGCACGGACACGGCGATGGTGAAGCACACCGCCGCGCAGGTCCGCGGGCGCACGCCGAGGGTGAGGAGTGCCGCGGCGAGCAGCCCCGCGGCGAGGAGCCCGTCGACCGCCGCCGGGGACACCCCGGGCTGGAGCACGCTCAGGCGGGTGAACCAGTAGAGCTCCTGGCTCAAGGCGTGGTCGATGAGCCCGTCCGGGTGCGAGAAGTCGGGCGCGTCGCGGAGGAGATCCACGAAATACGCGCACACCAGCAGACCGGCGGCCACCCGAAACAGGTCGAGGGGCAGCGCCGGCGTGGTGCCGCCCAGGCACGCCCGGAGGCGCCCCCACTCCGCGCTCATGCGGGACGCGCGCCGGCCCTCCGTCAGGGGTAAGCCGTGGGGGAGCAGCCGGCCTTGCCGAACGTGAACCACGCGTGGTTACCGCCGACGGTGAGGGTCTGCTGACACTGGGTGGACCAGTTGTCGGCGCTCACGCTGATGTTCCACGCGCCGGGACAGCGGCCCGAAAAGACCTTGTCGTCGTACGCATACCCATCGTTGGGCGTATTGCCATTATGAGTCACGGACTCGGAGAAGCTATTGGAGCAGCTACCCCCGCTCGGCCCCTGCCCGAAGTAGCTCATGTTGAACGTGTACGTGATCGCGGCGGGCGCCCCCATGTAGCGTTTCGTCCGCACGGTCAGTGTGGCCGTGTCGGGGGCCCGGCCGGCGCCGTCGCATCCCAGGGGGACGAGCAGCATCATGGCGACGCAGAGGAGTCTCACTGTCCCGCGGATCCCGGGCACGGGGAATCCCGTCTCTCTCATGTCGCGCCCTCCCTCCTATAGCCGGAGCTTCCCGACCGCCATTGGCGTGTCCGTTGGGATGGCGAGCTCATCGACGTCGCACTCGGCCGCCCCCACCGCGATCGTCACCCGGACATACTTGTGGCCTTTGCGCGGCGGCACCTCGACCACGCATTGAGTGGACCACTCGCCACGCGTGATCTGTAGCTTCCATGTGCCGCCGAACACATCGAGCGGGACCGCCATGACGTGGGCGCCGGGCGACGGCAGGAACTTCTGGTGCGCGCTGAGCCGCGAGGACGGCATCACCGTCACGTCGTGCACCGACAGCGGGCCGATCAGCTCCAGCCAGAGCCCCACCTCCAGGTCCGAGGCGACGGGATCGGTGAGCCGCACCCGGACCTTGACATAGCCGTAGTCGAGGTCCTCGAGGTGATACTCGGGGTGGCAGTGCACGCACCCGTTGAAGCCCTGCTGGAGCGCCGCCGCCTCGTTCGGAAAGACCACCACGTTCTTCCCCCACAGCTTCATGTGGAACTGGCCGCAGTCGGCATGGTGGAACTCCTTCGACCGCCGGTGGGCGAAGGCGCGCGGGGGGAGCTCGATCGGCCCCGATCCCAACCCGGTCGCCGTGATCCGTCCGGGGATCACCAGGCCCGTGGCCCTGATGGTGATCGGGCCGTCGGCCACGTAGGTGGCGAAGACCGTGGCCGGCTCCTCGACTTGTTCGGAGAAGATCGAGAGGTTGAACGCGGCGCTGGATGAGTTCTCCACGGCCTCGCCGAGCGCCGTGATGACGGCCTTCCGGACGGCCTCGACGATGACGGCGCCGACGGGCACGTACTGCAGGAAATCGAGCCACCAGGGCAGGTCCACGTTCAGCCCGATCTCGTGCGTGGAGAGGATGCCGTTATGGATCGAGAGCCCCAGTTCGGCCTCGAAGTCCACGTCCACGTTGTCCTTCTCCGCACGCCCGGCCGCGAGGACATAGCCGTTCTGCAGCTCGAGCTTGAAGTCTTCGATCTCGACGCCGTAGTCGTCTTGGGCCTTCGTGACGGCCGTGGCCTTTTCCGCCTCCAGGATGGGCATTACCGTCTCCACCGGCACCAGGACATGGATGTTGGTTGCGGCGGGCTCGTTGAACGCCAGCGGCGGCATCGAGAAGGTCAACGGCGCGGCGGGGAAGGACGAGGTGTCGGTGGTGGTGTTGGCGAAGACCCCCAGAAAGCGCGCCGCGTCAGCGTACGTGCGGAACGTGACGTACTCGAGCGACCGGGTCGGGGGTGTGATGGGTTTGTCCTTGATGGTCCGCAGGGCGTCGATGACCAGGGGCTCGACCTCCTGCTCGAAGAGCGCCTGGGGGAAGCGCGTGTGCGCCTTCCACTCCAGCCAGATGGGCTTCTCGCTCCCGTCCAGCTTGTCCTCGTCGTGCCAGGTGATCGATCCCAGATCGGGGTGAAAATCGAAATCGCCCGCGGTCAAGTTCGACAGGTCGACGTTGATCTGGGCCACGATCTTCCCTTGGCCATCGGTTTCCGAGACGACCTTGGTGGCAACCACGGCGCGCGCCTCGGCGGTCTTCTCGAAGCCGAGCTTGCGAACGATGGCGCGGAACGGGAAGCGGAGCTGGACGCGGCTCAGGTTGCCCTGGGCGGGGAGCAGCCGCAGATACGGGAAAACAAAGCCCTCGCCGGTGGCCCACCCGGTGCCCAGGACGGGTGCCGGGGGGACGCGCTGATGGAAGTACACCTCGAGGAGGTGGTTCTGATCGAGCCACTGGACGGTCTTGGTGTGGCGCGGCGGTCTCAGTGGCCCTGAGGCCACGGAGCTCAGAAAGCCTTCCGCAACCTTCGCCTTCAGGTCGAATCCGTCGGTGAGTTCCTTTGCCATGAATTCCCCCGATCTCGAGGGCCGGTGGCTCGCGGCTTGCCGCGGCGGACTGGACGCGGGGCTCTCGATCCTCTCTCCGGGATGCGAAGCGTCCTAAACGCGGGGAGGGCGGCTGAGGAGAACTCGACGAGAAAACCGAGGCACACTATGGGGGTGTGTCCAACAAGTGCTGCTCTTGCGGGAACTTGGTCCAGGGACATGTCATGCTCCCCGCCTTACTCTCGATGTCTGAAAATCAAACGAGGACGCATAGACTGTACCGATGCGGCATCGGCAACATTTTCGGCTAATTGGCAGATCTTTAGTAACGAGAAGGCGCTGATAGGCAAGAAGTCTGACAGCTTCAGCTCTCCTTTACTGGAATACAGAATCTACTTTCCAAAGTAAGTGATTCGGTGCTTGGTCGGCGTTGTCAGGGTTCCTTACACGGGGTGAGGCTTCGCGAGGCTTGCATGGGAGCCTCGTAGTGGGGGCCTCGCGTTCCGCCCCCCAGCGCCATCGAGAGCGGGTCGGGCATGCGGAAGGCACGCGTTGAGGAGCGCGGCGTTTTCTCGTTCCAAGAGTCCGATGCGGCCCAGCCGGTGCGCCTCGACGTCGCCGCCGATTTGGTTCAGTCCTGCCGCGCGGCGAGGATCGTGATCGAGATGTTTACCCGCTCGCCCAGGTAGGGGCCGCCGGTGTCCAATGCGGCGTTCCAGGTGACGCCGAACTGGCCGCGGTCGACAGCGGTCTCGGCCCGGAAGGCGGCTGAAACCTTCTTGCTGAAGGGGTGCACACCCTGACCGAGGAAGTGGGTGTCGAGGACCACCGGCTTGGTGACGCCGTGGATGGTGAGGTCGCCCGTCACCTTCCAGCGCGCGGCGTCGGTCGGCTCCACCCGCGTGCTCCGGAAGCGGATGGTCGGATGGTCGTTGCCGCCGAGCAGGTCGGCGTCCATGAGGCGGCCCATGAGGCGCTCGTTGGTCACGTCCACGCTGTTCACGGGGATGGAGGCGGTGACCGACGCCCGCTCGGGATGAGCGGGATCAAACCTCAGCGCCCCTTCCAGGCTGCGGAATCCTGTCCGGTACGTGGTGAACCCCATGTAGGCCAGGGAGAACTCGGCGCTCGAGTGCACGGGATCGATGGTCCAGGTGGGCTGCTCGGTGGTGGCCACGGCGTCCTCCTGTCGCGTTCGGGTGTGGGGCCGGTATCTGCAGGCCCCGAGCATACCCGAGCTCACGATGATCATCGCATGGGAGAACGCGTCCTCCCGCTTCAACCGGGCGTTCCGCATCCCATCGCAAGGGTTCTGGAAGCCGTGACCGATCTGAACCGCATCCAGGAGGTGTCACGGACCGTATAGCATTCTGCAATCCCAGCCCCCCAGCGACTTCGCCGCAAACAGCCTCCGGGCCCTCCAGGAGGCTGTTCCGTTTCGCCCGCCCGCAAGGCTCCGGTATGACCACCTGGCCGGCTTCCACTCGCAGGGCTCAGTCGGGGGAGATCCGTTCGCGCTCACGGCCTGACGGCATCCACGCCGGGCGCGTGTGTTCCCTCGAGCCCTTGCTTCACGAGTACTTCGCCGGGCGCGGATGGAACAGGGCCCGAGCCGGCGCGCGCCATCGATCGCGCGTGGAAACACTCGGGAACGGGGCGGCCATGCGGTCTCGCTGACCGCTCATCGCCTACGGCTTGTAGCTCACCTTCGCCGGCAGCACCTTTCGCAAGAGGTCCGGGTAGATGAACCCGCTCCACTCGACCGGCTTCGCCAGCTTGCCCTGGCTCTTCAACTGGGCCTCGGCCAGGCGGAACAGGCTGACGGTGAAGTCGCTCAACTCCATGTCGAACGTGAGCTTGGTCATGAGCTGCTCGACCGTCGGGGGATCCAGGTTCTTGAGAAAGTCCGACACGTCCTTGGCCGCGCGCGGGCGGTCGCGGTTGATCAGGTCCGTGGCCTCGGCCAGCGCGCGAATGAAGGCTTCCGCCGGCGCGGGGTTCTTCTGGATCCAGCCGCGGTTCATGTAGATGTACACGCCCTGCTCGAGGATGCCCTCCTGGGTGCGGAGGACTCTGGTGTTCTTGACCGCGGCGAGGCCGCGCGTCACCCAGGGCTCCCACACCGCGTAGGCGTCGATGTTGCCGCGCTCGAGCGCCGCCACCATCTCCGGCGCCTCCACGTTGACCACCGTGTAGTCCGCCGGGTTCAGCTTGAGCTTCTCGATCATGGCGAGCCAGAACACTTCGCCGCCGGAACCGCGCGCGATACCGATCTTCTTGCCCTTGAGCCCGTCGAGGGTGTCGATGTTGCGGCCGACCACGGCGATCCACCGAACGAGACGGGTAGCCTGCGCGACCACGACGACGTTGGGGTCGAGGTTGTAGTTCGCCACGCCGGCGATCTCGGAGCCGAAGGCCGACTCGATCTGGCCGTTCACCAGGAAGGCGACCATCGCGGAGCCCGAGGGGCCGGTGTTGATCCGCACGTCCAGCCCGTGCTTCTTGAAGAGCCCCGCCTGCTGAGCCACGTAGTAGGCCGAGAACACGGGATCCACACCGGTGGCGATCGTCATCTTCGTCTGCGCCGTTGCCGTCCCCGTCCCCAGCACCGTGGCCAGCCCCAGTACCACCCCCAGCGCGCGCCTCAGCATGAGCGGTCTCCCTTGCGGCGATCACTCAGGTCGCCGGCGAGTACTTCCCCGCGAACGTGTAGATGCTCCAGCGAAACATGCGATCCACCGAGAACCCGAGCAGCCCCAGGCACACGAGCGACACGAAGATGTCGTCAACCAGCATGAACATCCGCCCGTCCCACAGCATCTTGCCGAGCCCCTCGTTGGCGGCGATCAACTCGGCGGCCACGATGGTGGTGAAGGAGTTGGCCATGGCCAGCCGCATGCCGGTAAGAATGTACGGCACTGTGGCCGGCAGCGCCACGTGCCAGAAGATCTGCGCCCGCGTGGCCCCCAGGGCCTGGGCGGCGCGCATCTTGTTGGGGGCGATGGCCGACACACCCGCCGCCGTGTTCAGAATGACGATGAAGATCGTCGTGTAGATGATGAGGAAGATCTTGGACGCCTCGCCGATCCCGAACCAGATCACCGCCACCGTGATCATCGCCACGGAGGGGATGAAGCGCAGGAACTCCGTGTAGGGCTCGAGGAGCTTGCGCAGCGGCCGGAAGGACCCCATGGCCAGGCCGATGGGGATACCGAGCAGGGAGCCGGCGATGAAGCCGGCGAGGATGCGCTGGATGCTTGCCCAGAGGTGCTCGATGAGCACGCCGCTCTTGAGCAAGACGACGGCCTTGCGAAACACGACGGCCGGCGGTGGAAACAGCACCGAGCTGACGAGGTAGACCGAGGCGAGATGCCAGAGGGCGAACAGGCTGGCGAACCCGACGAGGTACCCTCCGTAGCGGCTCCACAGGCGACCCATCGTCACTCCGGGCGGGCGTTCGACTTGGCGACTTCGTCCCGGATCATCTCGTACACCTGCCGGTAGTACCGGAGGAAGACTTCGTCGGTCCGGTCCCGGGCCCCGTTCAGGGCCACGTCGAGCACACCCTTCACGTCCGAGCGCGGCCCCGCCCGCATCACGCCGATCCGCGTCCCCAGGGTAACCGCCTCGTCGATGTCGTGGGTGATGAAGAGCACGGTCGTGTGCGTGGCACGCCAGAGCGCCGCCAGCTCCTCCTGCATGAGGGCCCGCGTCTGCGCATCCAGGGCCGCGAAGGGCTCGTCCATCAGGAGCATCGCCGGCTCGTTCACCAGTGCCCGCGCGATCTGAATCCGCTGCTTCATCCCGCCCGACAGCTCCGCCGGATATTTGTCCTGCTGGCCGTGGAGGCCCATCAGATCCAGGTGCTTGAGGGCGCGGTCGCGCCGCTCGCGCTTGCCGATGCCTCGCATGCGGAGCCCGAACTCGACGTTCTCGACGGCGGTGAGCCAGCCGTACAGCGAGTCGTCGCCCTGGAAGACGACCCCCCGTTCGCGGCTCGCGCCCGTCACCGAGCGCCCATCCATCGAGATCTCGCCGGCGGTCGGGCCCTCGAACCCGGCGACCATCTTGAGCACGGTCGTCTTGCCGCAGCCGCTGGGACCGAGGAGACAGAAGAACTCGCCGGGCTCGATGGCGAGGTCGAAGTGCTCAACGGCGACGTAGTCGGCGCCCTGGAGGGAGCGGTAGATCTTCTGAACGTCGCGCAGGCGGACGAGCGACATCGGGCGCGAGGGTAGCACGGTCGGATGGTCGTTGCCGCCGAGCAGGTCGGCGTCCCTGAGGCGGTCCATGCCGCTCGATCGCCTCCCTAGTAGAGGATGGGCCCCGAGGGGAGGTAGAGCTCGGGCCGGCCGAACAGCCGCGAAGCCATGAACAGCGTCGGGTCGCCGATGCGGAAGCCGCTGCTGACCAGCAACTCGAGCAGGGAAGCGCAGGCGCCGGGCACGCGCATTGTCACGTTTCCCCCGCCGGCCGCGCCTGCGGCCGCCGCGATGGCCACCGCCTGAAGGAGCGCCCGCTCGTCGCGCCCCGCCGCCGGCCCGATCCGTTTCCCACGCCGGTAGGCGAAGGCGGCGAGCTCGCCACCGCGCTCGACCGCCACCGCCGCGCCGCCGTCGCCCCGCCAGTGGGCGAGGTCGTCGGCGCGGCCGTGGCCGAAGACCTCGGCGGTCAGCTTCTCAGCGGCGCCGGGACCGCACGGCAGCTCCTGCTCTCGCCGATCGAGCCCGACCCGCGCCTCGAGTCGCGCCGCCGCCGCCGCATCACCATCCAGGGGGTAGATCGGCCAGCGCGGCGCCATCCCGGCCATTACGTAGCGGGCCTGGGCGCGCGGATCGAGCGTGGCCCAGGTGCAGCGCATCTCGGCCCCGCGCGCCTCGCCATAGGCCAGCGCCCGCTCGAGCAGCGCCCGCCCCAGTCCCTGCCCCTGGTTGCCGGGGAGCACGAAGAACATGGACAGGTACCACACCCGGCCGCGAACCAGGGCCGAGACCATGCCACGGATCCCTCCCTCCTCGACGGCGCAGAAGTAGCCGTCCGGATCGCTGGCCAGCCCCGCCCGCGCGTCGCTCGCCACGGGGGCGTCGGCCGGCCTCGCCGCCGGCCGACCTCTACGCACCAGGAGGTCGTTGCTCGCGGCGACGTGCACCCGCCAGACCTCCTCGAGCTCGTCCGGCCTGACCTTGCGAATGTGCGGCTCGCCGCTCACGCGCGCATCATATAACGCCCGATTGGCTAGGGGGCCTTGGGGCCTACCGGGCGATCTCTCCCACGACGCGCACGCGGGTGCGGAGAGAGTTCCCGGGGAGGTACGACAGCGGAAGGTCCTCGACCTCCACGACGGTGACGGTGGAGCGGTCGGCCCCCGCTTCCACTGCTTTGTCCTCCGCCGCCCGGCGGGCCCGCGCGATCGCCTCGTCGCGCGTGAGGTCCTGGAAGATCTGGTCCACCTCGCCGCTCACCTGGGCGATGGCCGCTCCCACCGCGTTGGCGACCGCCTGATGCGGCACGTTCACGACCTCGGACACCCCGGCGAGACGGGGCGGCACGAGGAACGATCCCCCGCCCACCGCGATCAAGGGCAAGTCGGCCGCCTCCGTCTTCATGCGATCCACGCCCTCCTCGATCATGATCTGGATGAGCGCGAGAGCGTCCCGCACCAGCGCGGCGGGCAGGCTCGCCACGCGGGCGCGGTCGCCGAGATCGATGAGGCCGGCGGCCACCGCCACGTCGGTCACGGTGAGAGTGTCGCCGCCGAACACCAGCGCCTGCTCGGTGAGCCGGAAGCCCACGCTGGTCGGTCCGATGGCGAGGGACGGCGCCGCCGCGACCCGCGTTCCGCCCCCCAGCGCCATCGACAGCAGGTCGGGCATGCGGAACAAAGTCCGTACTCCACCGATCTCCACCACGCTATTTGCCTCGCGCGGGAAGCCGTGACGCAGGCTGCCGATGTCGGTGGTGGTGCCCCCCACGTCGATGACCAGCGCCTCGTCGCGCTTGGAGAGGAACGCGGCGCCGCGCATCGAGTTGGTGGGGCCGGACGCGAACGAGTAGACGGGGTAGGTCTCGGCGATCTCCGCCAGCATCACGGTTCCGTCGTTCTGCGTGAGGTAGAGCGGCGCCGCGATGCCGCTGGCACGGAGGGCGGCGGTGAAGGCGCGCGTGGTCTTCATGGCGAGCTGGACGAGGCACGCGTTGAGCAACGCCGCGTTTTCTCGCTCCAAGAGCCCGATGCGGCCCAGCCGGTGCGACAGCGTGACCGCGACGCCCGGGCACTCCTCCTGGAGGATCGCGGCGGCCTGCTCCTCGGAGGCGGCGTTGAGCGGGGAGAACACCGCCGCCACCGCCACCGAGCGGATGCCCCCGTCCCGGATGCGCCGCGCCGCCGCGCGCATGCCCGCCACGTCGAACGGGACCAGCGGCCGGCCGTCGAACTCGTGGCCGCCCTCCAGCATCACGACCTCACCCCGCACGATGGCGGCGAGGTCCTCCGGCCAGTCCACGAACGGGGGGAGGGAGGCGCCCGAGGGGAGGCCCACGCGCACCGCGGCGACCCGGTCGAGGTCCCGCCGCTGCACCACCGCGTTGGTGAAGTGGGTGGTGCCGATCATCGCCGCCTGCGCCTCCCGCGCCCCGGGGGCCTCCTCCACCAGCCGGGCGAGGGCGCGGGTGATGCCGCCGGTGACGTCGGCGGTGGTGGGCGTTTTCACCGCCGCCACCACCGCGTCGTCCTCGAGGAGCACCGCGTCGGTGTTGGTGCCGCCTACGTCGATGCCGATGCGCCGTCTCATGCGAACACCGACCGGAAGTCGAGGTCGTAGCCGAAGGCGCGCGGACCCACGTGCTCGATGCCCTTGGGGGTGAGGAGGATGGGCGGCGCGGGCAGCGCGATCACCGTCACCCGCTGGCCGTAGCGGAGCGTCTCCGTTCCGATGGCGTCGCCGGCGACGGTGTCCAGCACGCAGATGAGATCGGGCGTCATCACCCGGGGCACGTCGTCCAGCCAGCCCACCGCGAACTCGTTCTGGAAGGCGAGCCGGAAGGTGTGGCCCCGGTAGTCGTCGAGACCCTCGATGGCCGCCGTCCCGCGGAGGAAGCCCTCGGTGGTGCGCCGGGCGATGTCGTGGATCTTCCCCGCGAAGATCTTGATTCCGCTCGCGACCTCTAGCACCGCGTCGATGGGGTCGCGGTGGGCCCGCCGCGCCGCCTGCACCGCCCGGCCGATCCCGATGGCCTTGGTGGTGGTCCCGAGGATCGCGCAGTCCTTGATTTCCTTCCCGGTGCGCGGCGCCTTGCAGGTCGAGGCGATGGAGCCCACCTCCACGCAGGCCTTGCGGCTGATGCGCTCCATCCACTTCCAGGAGGCGGCGCGGGCGACGACCACGGCGTTGTCGCGGACGTCGGCGAGGGTGAGCGGGTACATGCGCAGGTCGTGGATGGCGAAGCTGGTCATCTGCGCCTCGGGGAAAGCGCGACCCATGCAGTCGCCGTCGATCACCGGGAGGTCCAGCATCGCCGCCCCCATGAAGGGCTGGATGGAGTTGCCGCCCCCGATCTCGAGCGACATGAGGGCGCGGAACTTCCGGCCGAGATACTCCTCCATCATGGTGACGGCCAGGGCCATCGTCTTGGGATCGGTGAGGCGCTCCTGGCCGACGAGCGGGGCCCCCATGTTGGACACCACCGCGACGAGGTCGTCGTCCTCCAGCTCGGAGGCGTCCATCAGATGGCACGTGACGCCCTTTCGGTAGAGCTGGCGCATGTTGAGCAGCGCGAGGTAGGGGCTGCCGCCGCCCCCGGTGCCCAGGATCCAGGCGCCGATGGCGAGGCTCTCGATCTCGTCGATGGTGATGGGCCGCATCAGGTCTCTCTCATCAGAAGCCGGTGAACTCCTCGAGCCCCATGAAGCGCGCGATGCCCAGCACCAGCACCAGGGCCACCCCGATGGCGAAGGCCGACACCGCGGCGGCGGTGGGGTCGAAGGAGTACTTGAGATAGGCGAAGAGCTCGATGGGGAGCGGGGTGAGCTTGGAGCTCGTGAGGAAGAGCGACAGCGTGAAGTTGTCGAACGAGATGGCGAAGGCGAAGATCGCCCCCGCCACCACCCCGGGCTTGATGACGCCCAGGGTCACCTCGAAGAACGCGCGCACCGGGTGGGCGCCGAGATTCTGCGCCGCCTCCTCCAGGGCCATGTCGAAGTGGGTCAGGGTCGCGGTGACGGTGCGGATTACGTAGGGCGTGGTGACCACGATGTGCCCGACGAGCAAGGCGGCGTAGGAGGCCTGCATCTTGAAGAGCGTGTAGAACTGGAGCAGCGCGACCCCGGTGAGGATCTGCGGCAGCAGCAGCGGCGAGGTGACGAAGGCGTTCAGCATGTCGCGCCCGCGGAAGCGGCTCCGCACGAGCACGATGGCGGCAGCGGTGCCGATGACGGTGGAGGCGAGCGCGGTCCAGAACGCCAGCTCGGTGGACAGCCACAGCGCCTGCATGAACTCGCGCCGCTGGAAGAAGTTGACGAACCACCGGAGGGAAAACCCCTGCGGCGGGAACGTGAAGTAGTTGCCCGCGTTGAAGGCGGCCAGCACCACGACCACCATGGGGAGCAGGAGGAAGGCGTAGACGAGGCCGACGGTGGCGCGGAGGATCACACGATCCCCCGGAGAGCGCGCTCGGTCACCTTGATGTAGAGCGCGATCAGGGCGACCGAGATCACCAGCAGCACGAAGGCGTTGGCGGCGCCGAACGGCCAGTCGAACACGGAGAGCACCTGCTCGTAGACCACCATGGGAAGCACGTGCACCTTGAAGCCCCCCAGGAGGATCGGTACCACGAAGGAGCTGATGGCAAGCGAGAACACCAGCAGCGAGCCGGCGAGGATTCCGGGGAGGGAGAGCGGCAGGGTGATCTCGAAGAACGCGCGCCGGGGGGAGGCGCCCAGGGTCTGCGAGGCCTCCAGGAGCTGGGGCTCGATGCGCTTCAGCACCCCGGTGAGCGAGAGGACCATGAACGGCAGGAAGACGTGCACCAGCGCCAGCGTCACGCCGAACTTGTTGTACATGAGCGGCAGGGGCTTGGTGAGCCAGCCGTGCCGGGTGAGCGTCTCGTTGATGAGGCCGCGGTCGGCGAGGAGGATCATCCAGCCGTAGCAGCGGATGACGATGCCCACGAGCAGGGGCGAGAGGATGAAGACGATCAGCAGCGGCTTCCACCGCGAGCGGGTGAGGGCGAGATGATAGGCGAGCGGGTAGCCCAGGAGCAGGCAGGCCACGGTGGTGAGCACGCCCAGCCACAGGGTGTCGCCGAGCACGCTCAGGTAGTACGAGTCGGTGAAGAAGCGGATGTACTGCGCGGGCGTGAGGGCCCAGTCGATCTGACCGAACGAGTTCCGCGACAGGCTGATCAGCAGCATGAGGACCAGCGGGGCGGTGAAGAACACGGTCAGGAGGAGCACGTACGGCCCCAGCAGCAGCACGCGCGCGCCGCGGGTCACGGTCAGCGGCCGAGCAGCTCCGCGGCCACGCGGGCCACGAGCAGGTTCGCCAGCAGGGTGGGCACGCCGGTGAGGGCCGCCACCTCGTCGCGGGTCTTGCGCCGGAAGCCGATGCAGTCCATGACCACCACGCCGACGCCGCCCGCCCGCAGCGTCTCCGCGGCCTGCCGCACCTTGGCGGGGTCGTTCTCCTCGTAGGGCGACAGCGGGGCGACGAGGGCGTCGAAGCCGCAGGCGCGCCATCGCGCGGTGGTCTGGGGCACGTGGCGCTCCGAGGGCGTCAGTACGCCCAGGCGGCCGGGGAACACCATCGCGCGCAGGAGGCCCAGCAGGAGCTGCTGCGGCTCGAGGAACGCGCGCCGCGCGCGGAGCTTGGGGAACTCTCCCGTGCACAGAAGCACGTTCAGCGCCACGCCGCGGTCCTCGAGGGCGGCGATCCGCGCCTCGATGAGCGGGATCACCTTGGTCTTCCCCACGAAAACCGAGCTGCCGTCGGCGAGGCGGGTCACCAGGATCTCGTCGTCGCCTTCGGGTGCGAGGAGGGCGATCTGGTCTCGGCTGAGCCCGTCGAGCGCGCCCGCCTCGACGATCTCCACGTCCCCGCCCAGGATGGCGGCCATGTCCGGCACCACGTCGCTGCGCGGGGCCTGTCCCACCGTGATGAGTCCCACCTTGGTCATACGCGCTCCTCCTGGATGATGCGGGCGTCCGCGGCGCTCCAGCCCGCGCGCACGCGGGCGCCGGCGGCGAAGCGCACCTCGCCCAGCTCCACCGCCTGCAGCTCGAGCCCGGCCTCGGACTTCAAGATGTACCGGACGGTCTCGCCCTGATAGACCACGTGGGCGACGGTCATGGGCAGCACGGTGTCGAGGGCGCCCGCGGGGTCGAGCCGGACCCGCTCCGGTCGGAGTGCCACCGCCACCGTGGCGCCGGCGGGGGCTACCCCCGCCGCTGCCACCGTGGCCCCGGCACAGGCCACCGCGTTCGCTCCGGCCACGCGACCGGAGAGAAGGTTGATGTTGCCGATGAAGGAGGCCACGAAGGCGGTGGCCGGATCCTCGTACAAGCCACGTGGTGTCGCCACCTGCTCGACGCGTCCGCGGTGCATCACCGCGATGCGGTCGGACATGGTGAGCGCCTCCTCCTGGTCGTGCGTCACGTAGATGGTGGTGATGCCCACCTCGCGCTGCAGGCGCTTGAGCTCGATCTTCATGTGGTCGCGCAGCTTCTTGTCGAGCGCTCCGAGGGGCTCGTCGAGGAGGAGCACCGCGGGCCGCGTCACCAGCGCGCGGGCCAGCGCCACCCGCTGCTGCTCGCCGCCGGAGAGCTGCGACGGGTAGCGCCCGCCGTAGGCCGGGAGTTGCACCAGCGCGAGCGCTTCTCGCACCCGCCGCGCGATCTCCTCCTTCGGCACGCGCTGCATGCGCAGGCCGAAGGCCACGTTCTGGGCCACCGTGCGGTGCGGGAAGAGGGCGTAGTGCTGGAACACCATGCCGACGTGCCTCCGGTGCGGCGGCACCCCGGTGACGTCGACACCATTGATGGCGACGCGGCCGGCGTCCGGCGTCACGAAGCCTGCCACGGAGCGGAGGGTCGTGGTCTTGCCGCAGCCGGAGGGGCCGAGCAACGTGAAGAACTCCCCCGGGACGACGGAGAGGGAGATCCCGTCGAGCGCCACGGTGGCGCCGTAGCGCTTGACGAGACCGGTGAGGGCGACGGTGCCGGCGGCGCCGGGCGCCTCGGTCAACGCATCTCCCGGTTCCACTTCTCGGTCCACTGCGGCCGCTGCTTGGCCACCTGGCCCCAGTCGAACAGCACCAGCTTCTCGACCTCGGCGGGCCCGCTGACGATCTTCTTGGCCACGTCCGGCGGCACCTTCACCGTCCGGTTGGTGGGGCTCCAGAAGAGCTCGGTGGCGAAGGCGAGCTGCACTTCTGGCGAGATATAGGCGTCGATGAGCTTCCACGCGAGCTCCTTGTTCTTCGAGCCGCGCGTCACCTGGACGATCTGATCGAGGATCGGCAGCCCTTCCGCGGGCGCCACCCAGTCCACCGGGATGCCCCGCTTCTGGAGATCGTAGGTGGAGGCGTCGTGCAGTACCGCCATCACCACTTCCTTCTGCTCGAGCTGCTTCTCCACCGTGCCGGTGAAGTCGACGAGCTTGGGCTGGGCGCGCTTGATGGCGGCGACACCGGCGTCCACGTCGAAGTAGTCCTTGCCGTAGAGCTTGCTGCTCATGAAGAGGAAGTTGATGCCGAGGGTGTTGCCGATGACGTAGGTGGCGCGGCGCCCCGTGTAGGTCTCGTCCCAGAAGTCCTTCCACGACACCGGCCGCTTGAGCCCCATGTCGGTGCGGTAGGCGAGCCCGATCCGTCCCCAGAACATGGCCAGGCTGGTGTCCCCCACCAGGGCCTTGGGGTAGAGATTCTTGATGTTGGGGGCGAGGGTCTCGTTCCGCTTCTCGAAGAAGCCGCGCTCGCGCGGGATGGGAAAGGCGGGCTCGTTACCGAACACCACGTCGTAGGGGGGATTGTCGGGCCCCGCGGCCAGCAGCTTGGCCACCCACTCGGTGGTGATGCCGGTGACCACCTCCACCTTCACGTTGTGCTTCTTCTCGAAGGGCTCGACCAGCGCCTTCTTCATGACTTCCGACCAGCGCCCCCCGTAGCCGGTGATCACCAGCGTGGTGGTCTGGGCATCGGCGGCGGGCGCGAGTACGGCGACGAGGAGCGCGATCAACACGAGCACACGCGTCATGGGGAAGCCTCCGGGGCGGATTTGGCCTCGCTTGTCTCACGAACGACGGTGATTATCAAGCGCGCTCCCCGCCGGCCGCGGTAGCCCCCAGGCGAATACGGCGGCTCCTCTGATGGTTATGCGCAGAGGAGCCGCCGCCTGTTGCGGTTGCTATCGGCTACTTGGTCTTCACCTGGACGGTCTGGGCGACGATCTTACCGTCTCGGTTCGTGTACGTCACCGTGACGGGGTCTCCCTCCCGCAGGTCCTTCGCGGTTCGCGCCTTACCCTCGGCGTTGATGCGAGTCGCGCCATCGAGGACGAACGCCCACTCCCGATCCTTCTGGCCCGCTTCGTGGCCGACCACGACAAATCCATTGTCTGTGGTTGCCTTCACGGTACCGGTGACACTTCGAGTCCCTAGCTTCGACTGGGCCGGGCTCTCGGTGCCCGGCTTCGCGGCCCCCTGTTGCGCCAGCGCCGGGATGGCCGAGCCCAAAAGAGTCACGGCCAGCCCCACTGCTGCGATCTTACGCATGGCCATGATTAGAGCCCACGGCGGACCGAGTCCGTCCCCACGCGCTCGCCGCCCCACTCGCGATCGAAGTACGACCGATCCTCGGGGGTCCGCGGCGTCACACCCATAACGATGCCGCCCTCCTTCAGGCCACTCTCGTACTCCTTCACACGCTCCTCGGGGATGCCCGCACCCACGAGCGCGCCGATGACCCCTCCGGCCACCCCGCCGGCGCCGGCACCCAACAGCGCCGCCGCGATCGGTCCCGCGACGAGCAGGCCCACACCCGGGACGGCCGCAGTGGCCGCCACCGCGATGGCCGCGAGGGCGCCCCCCGCGACCACACCGATACCGCCGCCCACCCCGGCCCCCTCGAGGGCCTTGTTCCCGAGCTCGGTGGTCTTGCCGGCGCCGAAGTGCCGCTTGCGCCCCTCCTCCGTCATGATCACGTTGATGTCCTTCGCCGAATATCCGCGCGTTACCAGCGCGTCATACTCGCGCTCGGCGCTGCTGCGGTCAGTGAAGAGACGCGTTGCCATGTAGTTCTTGTCCGTCATTTGTCTTCTCCGGTCCGGGCTATGCCCGATTTGGGGGGTCCTAGCATTCGTCCTACCTGCTGGCTTACGTTGCATTCGGCGTGCCTCGTGTTTAAGGGGATGGATTTGCGGAAAAACGCAGAACAGGGGGGCTTCCTACCCGGTAGAACAGGCCAGAACAGGGGCTTCCTACCCGGTCGAACAGAAATGACGCGGCTCGCGAATTTCGCTCGCGCCGAAGGCGCTACTTCACGGAGCGCCCAGAGCCCGGGGGCCTTCGTTCAACCGGTCATTCCGGCTCCGCATGACGCGCGCGATGATCACGCCGAGGATCAGGACGACGGAGAGCGCTGGCCAGCGGAAAGCCATCCGCAAGACCCCCGCAGCCGCGATGCGGCTAAGGAAACCGCCGGCCGGGGTCGGATAGACCCCGGACGCGTTCGTCACCTGCGGCGCCAAGCGCTCAGATACGAGACGCAGAATGGACGTCGTGAGGCTGTTCATACTCTCCCCTCGTCAGAACTACTCGTTAGGTCTTGCTCGCCCCGCCTCCGACCCCCGGGCGGACCTTCTCGCGGGCGCTCTCGAGCCCCGACGAGACCCGGCGTTGCCCTTCACATACTCATGGATAGAATCCCGATACTTCCACACCATCCAACCGCCGGCGATTGCCCCTACCAAGAATCCTCCCAGCATGTCGGTCCCCCCTAAGGTTTCGTCGCTCACTGCTTTCTCCGCATCTCCTGTGCCACACCAAGGCATGGCCTGCTGACCATCGCTCCTTGAGGGTTCACGGACAGACCGACACATCACCGGGGAGCAGCCGAGCGCCAAGACCGCGATCGGCAAGGCGGCGGGCTACGTGAGCTCCAGCAACTTCGGCATGAAGATCTTCGTCCTGGGCAGCGGGATGGGGAAGGGCATCACCTTCGACATCAATTCTTCGATCTCGGCGTCGACCGGCACCAGGTAGTTCCGCCCCCCCGAGCGGCGTCGATTTGGCGAGCGTCGTTCGACCAAGGGTAAGAGCGACAACGTCGGACCGAGGAGGCTCTACGATGAGCAAGGCGACCCGCCCGATTCCGGCTGGCCACGAGGGTCTGATTCCCCACCTGGTGTGCGACCCATGCGCGGACGCGATCGAATTCTACAAGCGGGCTTTCGGCGCCCAGGAGATGGACCGCGTGCTCGCGCCCGACGGGCGCCGCATCATGCACGCGGCCATGCGGATCGGCGCGAGCGTCGTGTTTCTCGTCGACGACTTTCCGGAGTTCTCCGGCGGCAAGGCCTCGTCGCCCAAGGCGTTGAACGGCACTCCGGTCAGTATCCATCGGTACGTCGAGGACTGCGACGCCGCGATCAAGCGCGCCGCGGACGCCGGCGCCACGGTCACGATGCCCGCGGAGGACATGTTCTGGGGCGATCGCTATGGGGTCGTGACGGACCCCTTCGGCCACAACTGGTCATTTGCAACGCATGTCAAGGATCTGACGCCCTCGGAGGTCGAGGCGGCCATGAACGAGGCGTTCGCCCAGCATTCATAGCGCGAGGGAGGCACCTATGGCAGATACGGTTGAGCGGATCGAAGTCGAGCCCGCACGCAAGAACGTGACGAGCGGACAGGCACTGCTCGTCTGCGCTTACGAGGACGACGCGAAATGCCGCAAGGGTCGGCTCGAGGGCTCGATTCCCCTGGCGCGCTTCGAGGCGATGGTGGGGAGCTTGCCCAAGACGCAGGAGATCATTTTCTACTGCGCCTGACTCGCCGAGGCGTCGGCTGCCGGGCAGGCAGCGCGGTACATCGGTCGCGGATTCCGCAATGCCAAGGCGCTCCGCGGTGGGGTTCAGGCATGGATACAGGCCGGTCTTCCGGCCAAGGATGATTGAGATTGCCGTCCCTCTGAGAGGACTTCGCCTCGCCTCACACCATCAACAGGCCCTGGCGCAAGCCGGTGGTCACGGCCTCGGTGCGGCTCCGCGCGTTCAGCTTGTCGAGGATGGCCGCGATATGGAACTTCACCGTATGGGTCGAGATGCCGAGCCGGCCAGCGATGGCGCGGTTGCGCATCCCCTCGGCCATCATCGCGAGGATCTCGAGCTCACGGGGCGTGAGCACGTCGATCTGGGCCTCGCCGGGGGTTCGAGCGCCTCGCGCCACCCGACTGCCCGAGAGGGGCGCCGCGGACGGGTGGAGGACGACAAGCCCCGCCACGACGGCCTCGATGCCGGCAGCGACCTCGGGCGCGGACACATCCCGCGGCAAGATGGCGCGCACGCCGGCTCGCAGAAGGCGTCCGAAGGCGGCAGGGGAGGGGTCGCCGCCCACTAGTACGATGGGCGGCAGCCGCGCGACCCTCGGCAACGCTCTGAGGATAGCTTCGGCGGACCTCGCCCCCGGATCCATCAGGAGCACGTCGGCCTCTGCCCCCATCGAGTTGCCCTCGCCGGGGGACAACCCGGACGGTGGCGGGACCAGCCGAAGTCCCGGTCGCGCCGTGACGAGCGCTTCCAGCCGCGCACGTGCCATCGGACTCGACGCGTACACCGCGACATCAATCATGGGGGGCGGAGCGCATCACGAAGGCCTGGACGGTCTGGCTCGGCACCGCCAGAGCCAGCCTCCCCACTATCATCGCGTTGATGCCGACCACCTGTCCCGCCGCATCGGCCAATGGGCCGCCGGAGTTGCCGGGCGCCAGACGGAGGTCGGCCTGCACCCACCGAGGCCCGGCGGGCCCTCGACGCGGCGTCGCGTGCACTACGCCCGTGACCACGGCAGCGCTCAAACCGAATGGATGGCCGACCGCCAGGACGAGCTCGCCGGGGCGGAGGCCGTTCGAGTCGCCCACCTGGGCCGCGGGAAGGCCGCGTGCCTCCACCCTGAGCAGGGCGAGATCCAGCTGTCGGTCCCATTCGAGGACCGCCGCCCGAAGGCGTCGCTTGTCGGATAGCACGACCTGGAGGTCGTGATGAGCGAGCCGGGCACCGCCCACGACGTGCGCGCTCGTGACGATGAGGCCATCGGAACGCCAGATGACGCCTGACCCGCCCGCACGCCCCATGGATCGCAGTTCCACCGTGCTCTCCCGCAGCCGACCCACCACCGCCGCGAGATCGCTCGTCAGTGTGGCGGGCATCTCACCGAGAGGGCCGCTCGCCGAGGGTGATGGCCACGTCGAGCGGGGCGCCGGCGCGGATGAGCGAGACCGTGACCGCGTTGCCCGTCCTTCGCCCGGCGAGGGCCGCCTGGACGTCGCCGGGATCGCGGAGCGGTGTGCCCTCGAGCGCCAGGAGCACGTCGCCGAGCATCAGACCGGCTCGCGCCGCGGGGCCATCCACCTCGACGCTGACGACGATGAGGCCGCGCGTTGCCGATCCGGGCGCCACGCGCTTCAGCGCCTCGGGGAGGGCCACCGGTTGAAGACCGAGCCCCAGATAGGCGCGGCTGATCCGCCCGGTGGCCAGCACCTCGTCCACGATGCGCGTCACCATCGAGGCCGGAACCGCAAGCTCGAGCTGGCGCGACAGGCCGGAGGTCACGAGCCCAGCCACCTTGCCAGAGGCATCCACGAGCGGTCCACCGGAGAAACCGGGATAGAGCACCAGGTCGACGCGAAGGAGTCGATCCACTTCGCTCCCATGCCCGGTGCGCGCGGCATCGCCGAACGCGCTCACCACGCCCCAGCTGGCACGCGGTCCATATCCCACGGCAAGAACCAGGTTGCCGACCTTGAGCTGCGCGCTGTCGCCCATCTCGGCCACCGGCCGGTCGGTGTCGTTGATCTTCAGGACGGCGAGGTCCGTAGCGGGATCGCGCGCCGCGAGGCGGGCCGGCGTCGCGCGGCCGTCGGGCCAGACGACGCGAATCTCCTCCTCGACGCGCACGGTGTGCTCGGCGGTGACGACGATTCCCGGGCGCCAATGCACGCCGGTCGACGGCAGCCGGGGCCGAGCGTGCACGGCAACGACGGCGCGAGCGGCTCGCTCGACCGCGGAGGCGAGATCATTCGAAAGCGAGAGCAGGGTTTGCATGGCAATCCTCCCTTTCGGCCCCACGATGCACCCGGCCGGGCCGGCTGGGAATCGCCCGATTGGCTAGGGGGCTCCGCGGCGAGGACGCAGCGCACGTCAGCGCGGTAGACCGCGTCGATCGCGAGAGTGCTGGAGCTCCTCGACCGGCCGGACCTCGATCACCCCGACGCGCGCCGGTGGGAACCTCGCGGCGACCGCGCAGGCCTCGTCCATGTCCTTGGCCTCGATGACGAAGAAGCCGCCCAGCTGCTCCTTCGTCTCGGCAAAGGGGCCGGCGGTGGTGGAGACTTTGCCGGCGCGGACGCGGAGGGTCCGGGCCGTCTGGGCCGGCTGCAGAGCGTCCGAGGCGATGTAGTGGCCGCTCTGTCGGATCTCCTCCGCGTACTCGATCGCGGAGTCGACAAGCGCCTGCATCTCCTTCTCGGGCATCGCGTCCAGCACGGTCTCGTCGTGGTAGATGGTGAACATGAACTTCATCACATTCTCCTTTCGCGCTCGAGCGCGGCGATGCGCCGATAGGGATCGGAGCCCAGCTCGGCGGTAAGGGCGTCCAGGAACTCGAGCGCGCTCTCGATCGCTGGGCGGTCGGCGACAGGCTCCGACGCCAGGAGGCGAACCCACGCCAGCGCGACATCGAAGGCGCCAAGCCGCCAGCCTCGTCCCCGAGCGACGAGCTCACGCGCCTCGGAGAGGAGGGTGCGGGCGCCCGAGCGGTCACCGGTGGCCCGCCTGGCGTCCCCGAGCGTCGCGAGGATGCGCGGCTCGTACCACAGCGCGGTGCGCCGATCGCGAGCGAGCGCGAGCGCCAACTCGAGGACATTCGTGGCCGCGGGCACGTTCCCGTCCGCGAGCTCCGCGGTGCCGAGAAACGCCGCGGCCTCCACCCGAGAGAGCACGCTGCCGCGCTCTTCCGCGAGCTCGACGGCACGGCGGCCGTGGGTGAGCGCGCCGGACAGATCACCCCGCAGGCGCAGTATCTCGCACAGGATCGCATGCGTTCCGTAGAGGGCCTGGAGTGCGCGCTCGCTGTCTTCGGCGAGCAGGGCTTCCAGGGCCGCCTCGGCCTCGGCGGTTTGCCCGAGGTGTGCACTCGCCAGCGCCCACCAGACTCGGCAGAACCCAGGTGCGGTGGAACGCCCAACCGCCTCCCGCAGTCCGGGAACCTGCGCGACCGCGGTCAGAGCACGCTCGGCGGTCGCACGAGCGGGCGCGAGGCGGCCGACCGCAAGCTGTGCGTGGGCCAGCACCGAGTGCATCTCGAACTGGAAGCCGGCGTCGGATCCTTCGGCGAGCTCGGTGGCGCGCTCCGCGCATGCGAGGTACTGTTCCACGTCGCCCGCGAGTCCGCGCAGGCGTCCATAGGAGGTGAGCAGGAATGCGTGGCCTGCCTGGTCCTGGAGTCGCTCGGCGACCGCGCGAGCCTCGTCGAAGAGGCCCCGCGCCTCACCCTCCTCGATGCCGCTGATGCGGCCGATTTCCAGCAGCGCGATGCGCGAGGTAAGCTCGAGGATCAGCGTCTCGCGGGACTCTGGAACGGCGGCGAGGAGCATGGTGACGCGACGACAGTGTCTCACTCCCGCCGCCGGATCACTGCGTGCGACGCGCCGGCCCGCCTCCTCGTGCCACCGTGCCGCCTCGAGACGCTCGCCGGCCTCATCGAAGTGATGGGCGAGGAGCGCGGCGTGGGTAGCGGCGGCCGGTCCGTGGAGCGTGAGCAAGGCTCGCGCGATGGCGGCGTGGGTTGCGCGCCGGTGATCCAGAAGCTGTGTGCGGTAGGCGACCTCCTGCGCGAGCGGATGCCGGAAGGCATACCCCCCCGGAGATTCGGCGGCACCGAGAAGCTCGGCTGTCGAAAGGCGCTCGAGCGAGGCAGTGAGCTCAGGCGCCGGTAGATCGACCACGGCGCGCAGCACCTCGATCGGCACGTCTCGCCCGACCACGGCCGCGGCCTGAAGCACGTCCTTGTCGCGGTCCGCGAGCCGATCGATGCGCGATGTGAGGACGGCCTGAACGGTCTCGGGGAGCGCGATCTCCTCGAGCGGGTCGGCCAGCGCGTAGGCGCCGCGTTCACCACGGAGCACCCCACGCTCGACGAGCGAGCGGATCATCTCCTCGACGAAGAGTGGGTTACCGCGAGCCCGGCTCTCGAGTTGAGTGCGCAGGGGCGCGAGCGTGTCATCGGATCCGAGCCAGTCGTCGAGCAAACTCCGGGCGTCCTGGAGCGCGAGGGGGGCAAGCGAGAGACCCTCGACCCGTGAAGACCACGCCGGCCGATACTCGGGCCGCGTGGTCGCGAGCAGCAGGATCCTGCTCCCGGCCGACTCCGGGGCCAGGAGACGCTCGATAAGCATCTCCAGCGCCACTTCGCTGGCAGGGTCGAGCCAGTGCAGGTCCTCGATCCAGAGTACCGTGAGCTCGCGCCGAGCGCGGGCCTGGACCAGCTCGAGAAGTGACCGGAAAAGACGTGTGCGGCGTGCTTCAGGATCGAGCCCCGAGGGAGCAGGGACGTGATCGGACACCCCGAGGAGGTCGAGCCAGAAATCGAGGGCGACCGGATCGGGCTGCGCGATCCCGAAACCGCGTCGCACGGCATCCCGGACGTCCGAATGGGACGTGCTTTCGCCGACACCGAAGAGACTGCGCGCGAGCGCGACCATCACGTGAAAGGGAAGCATGCGTCCGTGGGGGAGCGCGCGGGCATAGTGAAGCGCCACGCTGCGGGTGCGCTCGACGAACTCGTGACAGAGGCGGCTCTTTCCCGCGCCCGGCTCCGCGGTAACCAGGACGACCGTCGGTCGACCTGACCGCGTCTCGCGCAGGGCCCTCTCGAGCAGCGTGAACTCGCGCTCGCGGCCGACGAAGCGCGAAAAGCCGCGCGCCCGGGAGCTGTCAAAGCGGCTCCGGATCGGGCCCAGACTGCGTAGCTCGAACACGCGCACGGGAGCGCTTGCGCCCTTGAGACTCTGTGCGCCACGGTCGAGGAAGTCGAAGAAGCCCGCCGCGAGGCGCTCGGTCTGCTCGGTGACGGTGATGCCGCCTGGTGGGGCCAGCTGCTGCACCCGGGCGGCGAGCCCCACGACGTGTCCCTGCGCGGTGTAGTCCATGCGCAGGTCGTCGCCGATCCGCCCCACGACGACTTCGCCGGAGTTCAGGCCCATCCGAACCGCGAAGTCGAGCCCGCTCTCGCGCCGCACGTCTTCGGCGAGCGCGCCGACCTCGCGCGCCAGATCCAGGGCGGCCGCACAGGCGCGCTGGGCGTGGTCCTCGTGGGCGATCGGGGCACCGAAGAGCGCCATGATGCCATCGCCGGTGTATTGGTTGATGGTCCCCTCGTATCGGTGAACGCCGCCCGCAAGGACCCGGAACAGGCGATCGAGCAGGCGATGCCATTCCTCCGGATCGACGCGCTCCGCGATCTCCATCGAGCGCACGACGTCGGCGAAGAGAACGGTGACCAGCTTGCGCTCGCCCCTGAGTGCGCTCCGGGACGCCAGAATCCGCTCGGCGAGATGCCGCGGTGTATACGAGCGCGGCTCGGGGATGACTGTCGGCGATGGGAGGTGCGCGCCACAATCGTTGCAGAACCTCGCGCCAGCGGGGTTCTCGTGTCCGCAGGATGGGCAGCTCACTAGGCCCGTGTTCATTCTACTCAGAAGTATGAGACCGGCTCGAAGCGGTGGGGAGTGACAAGTGTGGCAGGAGTCCGGGGTTGGCGGGCCTATCAGGGCCGGCCGTATTTCTCGTCGGTGACATGCTCCATCCAGTCGACGACTTTGCCGTCGAGGTGTTCCTGGATGGCGATGTGCGTCATGCTGCTGGTCGGCGTCGCGCCATGCCAGTGTTTCTGGCCTGGCGGGATCCAGACGACATCACCAGGGCGTATGTCCTGGGTTTGACCGCCCCATTGCTGGACCCTTCCGGCCCCAGCCGTCACGATCAGGGTCTGGCCGAGCGGGTGAGAGTGCCAAGCCGTCCGAGCGCCGGGCTCGAATGTCACGCGGCCGCCCGATGCGCGCGCGGGTGCGGTCGCGCTGAACAGGGGGTCGACGCGGACGGAGCCGGTGAAGGTCTCCGCCGGCCCCTGGCGTGAGGGCTGGGACCCGCTTCGCGTTACCTTGATGGCCGGTGAAGAATCGCTGGCCGCGCACACCGAGGCGAGGAGAGAGAGCGACAGAACCGCCGCGGCAAGCCGTGTCATGGGACCTCCCGGAAGTCGTCAAGCGAGCAGCGCTCGCTCGTAGACGCTGACGTGGCGCCAGCTGGCGGGGGAGAACGGCTCGCCGTTCCACCCTCCCCATCGCTCCCGCAGTCGAAGGCCGGCGATGCGGGCCATGAGATCGAACTCGGGCGGGTGGGCCAGGCGCAGGCGGATCGGGCTGAAGACGAGGCCGTCGGCGCCGATGCGGACGTGGTTCTCGTCGAGGATCTGCGTGACGGGGTCGTACCGGCAGACGTCCAGCACGACATGGTCGATCCCGATCTGCTCGGCGTCGACGAACTGGTGGCCGGGGCGGGAGGGAGCGGTCGGTATCTGGCACTCGAGAACGAAGACGCCGTCGTCGTGCAGGTGGCGGGCCGCATTCTCGAAGCAGCGCACCTGGTCGTCCTGCGTGAGGAGATTGCCAATCGTGTTGTACACGAGATAGACCAGGCCGTAGGTGCGGCCGGTGCTGACGCGGGACATGTCGCCGATCGTCACCTCGACCTTGTGCCCCTCCCGTTTCTCGCGCATCCGGTCAACCATGTGCTGCGACATCTCGATGCCGTCCACCCGTACCCCGGCTGCCGTGAGCGGCAAAGCGATGCGTCCGGTGCCGACCGCGAGCTCCAGCGCGTCCCGCCGGCGCGCGATGCCGGCGAGGAACGCGACGGTCTCCTTTTCGTCACCCCGGGTGTCGTCGGCGTCGTAGCGCTTCGACACGTCATACGCGAAGCTCGTGGCGGGATCGAAGCCCTGCATGCCTCCAGTGTACGCCGCTGGACTCGCGCGAGCGCGGCCGAAGCCGAATCCTCTCGGCGCTTGCCCGAGAACCGATCGACCGCGCGCGCCCGTCCCAAGGCCGAGAGAAGGCCAAACGGCTCGAAGCGGCCGCGGGCATTTCGCCCGATCGGTCGTGACGCCGCGACACGGGACATCGGGCACTATCCACGAGGAGACAAACGATGAGCCAGAGACTGGCAGGGAAAGTAGCGGTCGTGACGGGGGCATCGAAGGGGATCGGGGCCGGGATCGCCAAAGCGCTGGCCGAAGAGGGCGCCGCGGTGGTCGTCAACTATGCGTCGAGCAAGGAGGGGGCCGAGCGCGTGGTCGCCGACATTACCCGCAACGGAGGCAAGGCGATCGCGGTGCAGGGCGACGTGTCGAAGCAGGAGCACATCGAGCGCCTCTTCTCGGAGACGAAGCGCGCGTTCGGCCGAGTCGACATCCTGGTCAACAATGCCGGCGTCTACGAGTTCGCCGCGCTCGAGGACGTGAGCGAGGAGCTCTTCCACCGGCAGTTCAATCTGAACGTCCTCGGCCTGCTCCTCACGACCCAGGAGGCAGTGAAGCACATAGGGGCCGAGGGCGGGAGCATCATCAACATCGGGTCCGGGGCGAGCTCGGTGCTGCCTCCCAACACCGCGGTGTACAGCGCGACCAAGGCCGGCGTGGATGCCATCACCGGCGTGCTGGCAAAGGAGCTCGGCCCGCGGAACATCCGGGTGAACTCCATCAACCCCGGGATGATCGAGACCGAGGGCGTCCACGCCGCCGGCGTCATCGGCAGCGACTTTCAGAAAACGCTGGAAGCGCAGACACCGCTCGGTCGGATCGGGCAGCCGGACGACATCGCGCCGACCGCCGTGTACCTGGCGTCGTCCGACTCCAAGTATATGACCGGCGAGCGGCTCCTGGTGGCGGGGGGACTCCGGTAGCCGCTCTCGCGCTATCCTACGCGTGACATGGCCACGCGGCATCCGCGACGATCCAGCTCCGACCTGACCGAGCAGGCCCGGCGCGCCGGCGTCCGCCTCGTACGTTTCCTCTACACCGACAACGGCGGCGTCACGCGCGGGAAGGCGACGCACGTGAACGGGCTCGCGCAGCGGCTGACCGACGGCATCGGGCTCACCGTGGCCATGCAGGCGATGAACATGCTGGATCAGCTCCAGTCCGTCGAGGGCCTCGGCCCCGTCGGCGAGATCCGGCTGGTCCCCGATCCGCAGACGTTCACGGTGCTCCCGTACGCGCCGCATACCGCGGCGATGACAAGCGACATGCGCACCCTGGAGGGGGCGCCGTGGGAGGCGTGCCCGCGCGCCGTTCTCAAGCGGCAGATCGCCGCCTGCGGCGCGGCAGGGTTCAGCGTGCGCGCCGCCTTCGAATGCGAGTTCACCCTGGCCGTGAAGCAGGCCGACGGCGGGTTCGCGCCCCTGGACGAGAGCCTCTGCTTCTCCACCGTCGGGATGATGACGGCGGCGCCCGTGATGGACGATATCGTGGCCGCACTCGAGGCGCAGCGGATCCCGGTCGAGCAGTACTATCCGGAGCTCGGCCACGGCCAGCAGGAGCTGTCGATCGCCCACGCGCCGGTGCTGGAAGCCGCCGACCGCCAGGTCCTCTATCGTGAGACCGTGCGGGCCGTCGCTCACCGCCACGGCCTCTGGGCCTCCCTCGCGCCCAAGCCCTTCGTCGACCAGGCCGGCAACGGCGCCCACATCCACTTCAGCCTGTGGGACGCGGCGGGCCGCCGATCCCGCATGCACGACCCGCGGGGCCGCTATGGCGTGAGCATGCTCGGCTATCACTTCATCGCGGGAGTCCTCGAGCACCTCCCGGCCCTGCTCGCGCTCACGTGTCCGAGCGTGAACTCGTACCGCCGGCTTCAGCCGCACTTCTGGAGCTCCGCCTACCGGGCGTGGGGGCCCGACAATCGCGAGGCGGCGGTGCGGGTGCCGTCGACCTTCCCCTCCGACCCCGCCGGCTCGACCAACGCCGAGCTCAAGGCGTCGGACTCCTCCTCGAATCCCTATCTGGCGCTCGGCGGACTGCTCGCGGCCGGGCTCGACGGGGTCACGCGCCGCCTAGAGCCGGGAGAGCCCGTGCTCGTCGACCCTGCCGCCCTGTCCGAGCGTGAGCGGCGCGAGCGCGGGATCCAGCGGTATCCGACCACCCTGCGCGAGGCCCTCGACCAGCTGGAGGCCGACGCCGTGATCATGTCGGCGCTCGGCCCGACACTGACCCGTGCGTACCTCGCGGTGAAACGCTCGGAGGCGGAGGCCTTCGGCCGCGAGGATGCGGCCTTCGAGACGAAACACCACTTCTGGAAGTTCTGACGTGGACCTCGCCGCCGTCCCCATCCTGGATCAGCACTGTCACGCGCTCCTCCGTGACGGAGCGGTCGCCGACGCCCCCGCCTACGCACGGTTCTTCACCGAGAGTGACGACGCCACGATGCACGCGCGCCACGTCCCCGAGACCGTCTTCTACCGGTGGGCGATCCGGGAGCTCGCGGCGGTCCTGGCCTGCGCGCCGACGACCGAAGCGGTGCTCGCCGCGCGCGGGGGGATGTCCGCCGACGCGCTGGCGCAGCGTCTGCTCGGCGGGGCGAACATCGCGGTGCTTCTCGTCGACCACGGCTACCGCACCGACGAGACGTGGCCCCCGGCCGAGCTGGCGGCGCGGCTGCCATGTCGGGTCGTGCCGATCCTGCGCCTCGAGACGCTCGCGCAGTCCCTGATCGTGCGCCACGAGACGTTCGATGCCGTGCTCGACGCGTACTCCGCGGCCCTTGAGAGGGCGCGGGCGGATGGCTTCGTCGGCCTCAAGAGCATCATCGCGTACCGGACCGGGCTCGCGGCGCAGCCGACGTCGCACGCCGCCGCCGCCGCCGCGTTCGGCCCCGTGAAGGAGCACGCCCGGCGTGATGGCCGGGTACGTCTCGCTACGAAGCCGCTCAACGACTACCTGCTCCTGCGCGCGCTCGAGATCGCCGAGCGCCAGGCCATGCCTGTGCAGATCCACACGGGCTTTGGTGATGCCGATCTCGATCTCCGCGACGCAAACCCGCTGCACCTGCGGCCCCTGCTCGAGAGCGGCCAGTACGCGAACGTGCCCTTCGTCCTCCTGCACGCGAGCTATCCCTACGTGCGCGAGCTTGGATACCTGGCCGCCATGTACCCCAATGTCTACGCCGACGTGGGGCTCGCCATCCCGCACCTCACGGCCGAGATCCCGACGATGCTGCGCCAGCTGCTCAGCCTCACCCCCTCGACCAAGGTGGTGTACTCGAGCGACGCCTCGCAGATTCCCGAGCTGTTCTGGCTGGCCGCGCGCTGGGGGCGCCGCGGGCTGGGGACGGTGCTCGACGAGCTGATGGCCCTCGGCGCGCTCGACGGTGACGAGGCGCTCGCGGTGGGGCAGCGGGTGCTCGGGGGAAACGCCGCCGGGATCTACGGATTGCCTTGGCCGTAGAAACGCGTGCTTGGAATGGGAGTACAATTTCCACCCGAGCGGTGGAACCGTGCGACCGACAACCAAGTTCGCCAAGCTCGGGAACGATAGGATCGGATACCAGGTCCTGGGTGAGGGTCCGATCGACCTGGTTTTCCTTACCGGCATGTCGTCGCACATTGATCTTCGGTGGGAGGAGCCGCTGAATGAGTACTTCCTCCACCGCCTGGCATCGTTCAGTCGTCTGATCCTCTTCGACCGCCGCGGGACTGGAGTCTCGGACCCGGTGCCGTTGGACCATCTTCCCACATGGGAGCAATGGGCCGACGACATGCGAGCCGTCCTCGACGCCGTCGGTTCCGAGCGCACGGCTATCATGGCCTGGCTCGACGGCGGGCCGATGGCCATGCTGTTCGCCGCCACCTATCCCGAGCGAACCGCGGCCCTCGTCCTCGCTCACACGGCGGCGAAGTACGTGCGCGCCGACGACTACCCCCACGGTTTTCCCCCCGAGGTGGCCGAGCAGCTTCTCCACACGGTCGAGGAGCTCTGGGGCACGGACGGATTCGTGTCGATCGCCGTCCCAAGCCGCAGTCAGGACGAAGGCTTCCGGCAACGCTATGCGCGGTATTTGCGGGCGGCGGCGCGACCCCGTGAGGCGGCGGCCCAGCTTCGCAACGTGCTCTCGGCCGATGTCCGGCATGTCCTCGGGCTCATTCGCTGCCCGACGCTCGTCCTCTGCCGGAGCGGATACCGGTTCGTCACCACGGAACATGCTCGGTACCTTGCCGAGCACATCGCAAACGCGAGATTCGTCGAGCTGCCGGGGATGGACGGGATCCTGGTGACCGAGCATGCCGGCGAGATCCTCGACCGGATCGAAGAGTTCCTGAGCCGTATTCCGGGCGGATCCGTGTCCGATCGCGTTCTTGCCACGGTGCTGTTCACCGATATCGTGAATTCGACCGATCTGGCCGCTTCCATGGGCGACCGTCGGTGGAAGGCACTACTCGAGACTCACGACGAGGTCACTCGGGACCAGGTCGGCCGGTTCCAGGGGCGGTTCATCGAGTCCACCGGAGACGGCGTCCTGGCCACATTCGACCGGCCGGGGCGCGCAATCCGCGCGGTCGCGGCGATCCGGGAGTCGATCCGCGCGCTCGGGATCGAGATTCGCGGCGGATTGCACGCCGGGGAGATCGAGCTGCGCGAGGGCGGCCATCGCGTCGGTGGCATCGCGGTCCACATCGCCGCCAGGGTAGTGGCCATCGCCGCACCGGGAGAAATTCTGGCTTCCAGCACCGTGAAGGACCTGGTGGCCGGCTCGGGGGTGGAGTTCAGGGACCGGGGTGTGCACGATCTCAAGGGAGTCCCGGGCGGCTGGCGGCTTTTCGCCGTCGAGGGGCACTCGGTCCAAGGCCCGTCCTGAGTCACGCGGCACGGATGACGCGTCCCGCTATCGTGTGTGCCCGTTTCTCCTGCTGCTGGGACTGCCGTTGGCGTTCCTCCCCCGCCAGCCCGCTACGGTTCGCAGAGGTAGACGAAGGCGGGGAGCCGGATCAGCCCTCGGCGTTGCGGAGCGTCGGGTCCAGGAGATCGCGGAGCCCGTCGCCGAGCAGATTCGCGCCCAGCACGACGAGGGCGATGATGAGGCCGGGCGCGGTGGCGAGCCACCAGGCATTGGACAGGTAGTCGCGGCCCTCGGCGAGCATCGAGCCCCACGACGGCAGCGGCGCCTGAATCCCCATCCCGAGGAAGCTCAAGCCAGATTCGAGCAGCACCATGGTGGCGAACTGGCTGGAGCCGATCACCAGGATGGGCGCCACCGTATTCGGGAGGACATGACGCAGGATCACGCGCAGGTCGCTGGCGCCGAGCATCGCCGCGGCGTCGATGTAGTCGAGCCGGCGGATCGTCAGCACGTGGGCCCGGATCGTCCGCGCGTAGAGCACCCAGCCGCTGAGCGCCAGCACCCCCACGAGGGTAATGGGATTCGTGCCCACCACGGCCACGATGGCGATGGCGAGCATGATGACCGGAAAGGCGAGCTGCACGTCCGCCACCCGCATGATGACGGCATCGGTGGCGCCTCCGCGCCAGCTCGCGGCGAGTCCCACGACGACTCCCACCAGCCCCGCGATGGCGACCGCGGCCACCGCGAGGGCCAGCGAGATCCGCCCGCCGTGGAGCAGCCGCGCCAGGATGTCGCGGCCGAGATTGTCCGTACCGAGGAGGTGCGCGCGCGTGCCGCCCAGGCCCCAGGGCGGAGCGAGGCGCTGGCTGAAGCTTGGCTTGACGGGATCGTAGCTGGAGAGCGCGGGGGCGAGGACGCACGCCACCACGACGAGCCCGAGGAGCACGCCTCCGATCGCAATAGTCGGGTAACGACGGCGCCAAGATGCCATCACGAATACCGGATGCGGGGATCGATCACGGTGTACAGCAGGTCGACGAGGAGATTGATGGCGACGAAGACGGTGGCGGAGAGAATCAGCACGGTCTGCACCACCGGGAAATCACGGAAGAAGATGGCATCCACGATGAGCTTGCCCATGCCTGGCCAGGCGAACACGGATTCGGTGATGACGGCACCACCGAGGAGCGAGCCGATCTGGAGCCCGATGACCGTCAGGACCGGGATGGCGGCATTGCGAAGGGCATGGCGGAGCACGACGCCTTGCTCGCTGAGGCCTTTGGCCCGCCCGGTCCGGATGTAGTCGCGGTTGAGTATCTCGAGCATGCTCGACCGCGTCAGGCGAGCGACCAATGCGGTAGGAAAGGCCGCGAGCGTCACCGCGGGCAAGACCAGCGACGCCCAGCTCGCGAAGCCGGAGGTCGGCAGCCAGCGCAGGGCCACGCCGAAGAGCAGGATGAGCATGATGCCGAGCCAGAAGTTCGGCAGCGACTGCCCGAGCACGGCGACGATGGTGCCGGCGACGTCGTAGCGCGTGCCGCGGAGGACCGCGGTGGTGATCCCGAGCGAGACGCCGGCAGCGATCGTCACGAGCATGGCCGCGAGGGTGAGCTGCACCGTGGCGGGGAGCCGCTCCAGCACCACGCGCAGAGCGGGCGCCCGGTACTGAAACGATTGGCCGAAGTCGCCGTGAGCCACGCTGCGCAGGAAGAGCCCGTACTGGACGATCAGGGGCTCGCGGAGCCCCAGCTGCCGGTTCAGTTCGGTGACCGCGGATTCGGGAGCGCCGTCGGGCAGGAGCATCCGGGCTGGGTCGCCGGGCAGAACGCGGAGGATGACGAAAACCAGGACCGACACGCCCAGGAGCGTGAGGGCCGACTGCGCCACACGGCGAAGGACATAGGTCCTCATCCCTCGGGCGCGTCCACCAAACCGGACGCGGCCGCCCGACTACACGATGCCGACGTCACTCAGCAGGACGTAGTAGTCGCGGCGCGCCTCGAAGTTCCGCAGGCGATCGCTGACGCCATAGATCGCGACGGTGTAGTAGAGCCAGAGCTCCGCGTCCTCGTCCCAGACGATGCGCTCGAGCTCCTCGTACTTCGCCTGCCGCACCTTGGGATCGGGCACACGCCCCTCGGCGATGAGCTGCTCCACCCGGGGATTCGTGTAGCGGGTGAGCTTCTCGGATCCGGCCTTGGTGAACCACTGGCCGAAGTACCAATCAGGGTCGTGAGGCATATGCGCCCACCCGGAGAAGAAGAGATCGTAGGTCCCCGCGGTGCGAAGCTCACGCGCCGAGGCGATCTCGAGGTTCTTGATATTGAGCTTGATGCCCACGTCGCCGAGCATCGCCGCGACGGCCTGGCTGATCTCGAGCTGCTTGGGGTAGAAATCCTTCATCAGGACGAGATCGACCGAGACGTTGGAGTAGCCGGCCTGCTTGAGGATCTGCCGCGCCTTCTCCGGATCGTAGGTCTTGGGCGGCAGGCTTGTGTGGCCGATGAGCCCGGGCGGCACGGGGCTGTCGACGGGGCGCCCGTAGCCGCGCAGCAGCTCCTTGATGATGACGTTGCGGTCGATGGCGAGCGAGATGGCCTGGCGTAGCCGTTGATCCTTCACGGGCTCACGGCCGAGCTGGAAGATCCATCGCTGGGCCTCGATGGCGGGCACGTCGAGCACCTTGACGCCGCGCGTGCCCTTGAGGGTCTCCACGAGATCCGGCGTGACGCGGTCGACCACGTGGAGCTCGCCGGACCGGAGCGCGGCCGTGCGCGTCGACAGCTCGGGAATGAAGCGGAACGTGACCTTTTCGACCTTGGGGATTCCCGGCTTCCAGTAGCTCGGATTGGCGGTCATCGCGATCTGATCGCCGTGGGTCCAGGACGCGAAGCGGAACGGGCCGGTGCCGATGGGCTTCTGGAAGAAGGCCTCTTCGTTCTTCCCCGCGCTCGGCGGCAGCATGCCGAGCATGGTGAGGTGGGGGGGAGGGAGCCGAAGGGTCGCTTGGAGGTGACGACGACCGCGTAGTCACCGTCCTTCTCGACTGACTCGATGTCCTGGTACACGAAGGACTTGATGAGCTTGGTGTTGTCGTGGACGCGCTTGAGCGTGAAGACCACGCTGTCCGCGTTGAAGGGCGTGCCGTCGTGAAAGGTGACGCCCTTGCGGAGGGTGAAGCGCCACGTCGTGTTGTTGACCGGGCGCCATGTCTCGGCGAGCGCGGGAACGAACTTCGAGTCGTTGGTGACGTCGACGAGCGGATCGAAGAGGTGGCGCAGGACGGAGGTCGTGGAGATCGAGTAGTGGTTGGCGGGATCGAGCGTCAGCATACGCTCGGACAGGCCGGCGGCGATCTCACCGCTGCGCTTGGCCTGTCCCGCGGCCAGGCCCGGCGCGCCGGCCAGCGCGAGGCCCGCCGCGCTGACCGTCAGGAAGTCGCGTCGGCCGATGTGGTCGAATCGTGGATGCCGCTCGCGCATGGAGCGTTCTCCTTTGTCAGCCCATGAACTCCCGGACGATCCGATTGAACTTGTCCGGGTTCTCCATGAACATGAAGTGGTTTCCGCCCTCGTTCTCCTCGAAGATTTCGATCTTTGACCCGCCGACTTGCTTCTGGATCCACGCCTGGGACTTCCATGGCACGACGCTGACACGGCCCCCGACCACCAGCGTTGGCAACGTGATGCGTGGAATGACCCGGCGCCAGTCCTGGGTCGCGTGATTGTAGAGGAGGGCGGCTGCGTACTGCCGCGGCATCTTCAGGTTCTGCTGGACGACCCAGGCCACCTCGGGCCTCGAGTAGGTCTTCGTGAACATGCTCCCGATGAATCCTTCGGTCGTCTTGACCCCGTCTGGGCCAGCGAGCTGGTTGATCGTGTCGTAGAGGGACGTGGGATCGAAGATCGCGCCCGCGTCCTCCTTCTCCTGCGGTGACCAACGCGGGTCCGCGGTGATCATCGGCATCTGATCCACGAAGATCAGCTTCGCGAGGCGATCCTGCCCCCAGAGCTGCCAGTAGCTCCAGATGACGGAGCTCCCCATCGAGTGCCCCATCAGCGTGACGTCGGTCAGGTTGCGCGCGACGAGCAGGTCCTGGACGTCCTTGGCCAGCCGCTGAATGGTATAGCCGTTGTCGGGCTTGTCGGACTCCCCGTGTCCGCGCATGTCGACTGCAATCACTCGGTAACGGTCGCTGAGGCCGCTGAGCTGATGCTTGAACTGCGCGCCGGTCTGTGACCAGCCCGGGATGCAGACGAGCGGCTTTCCGGATCCGGCCTCCTCGTAGCGAAGGGTGATCCCGTCGTTGGTCGTCACCGCGCCTTTGGTGGGTGTGGCGGCGGAAGGCGGCGACGTGGCGACTCGCGAGCAGGCGACGGCAGCGGCTGATACGGCGGCCCCGGTGATGAACCTGCGACGATCCATGGGGCTCCTCCCTCGACGTTGTGAGAGGCGGTTTACGCGGCCCGGATGACGCGCCCGGCTCCAGAGACCGCGTCTGGCTCGGGCAGGCGCCCATCCTGGATGATCGGCCGGCCGTTGACGAAGGACCACTGGATGCCGCTCGCACGCGCGACGTAGCGCGGCCCGCCGTCGGGCATGTCGTGGACGATCTCCTCCTCGTGGCAGGCGATGGTGCGCGGGTCGAAGACCGTGATGTCGGCGGCGAGGCCGGGGGCGAGGCGGCCGCGGTCGGGGATGCCGAAGATCTCCGCCGGGGCGCTCGTGATGAGGCGCACGGCGGCCTCGAGGGGGAGCGCCCCGCGCTCGCGCACCCAGTGGCCGAGGAGCTGGCTCGTCTGGCCCGCCTCCGAAAACTGGGTGATGTGGGCGCCCGCGTCGGAGAGGCCCAGCACCGCGGTCGGGTGCAGGAAGATCTCCGCCACCGCGGCGGCATCGGTATTCATGGTGGCCGACATGAACTCCGTGCGGAAATCGTCGGCGAGCGTGAGATCGAGGAAGGCGTCGACGACGTCCTTGCCGGTCTCGCGCGCCAGCTCGACCACGCTCTTGCCCGCGAAGCCCTGCAGCTCGGGTTTGACCACACGCTTGATCCGCAGCGGGACGACATCGCCGTTGAAGAGCGCGGTGCGGCGGACATTGTCGCGGAACTCGGCGCGGAAGCCCGGGTCGGCGAGGATGCCGCGCCACTCCGACGGCTTGGCCTCGAGGACGCGGCGCCACGCCTTGTAGCGACCGAACACGAAGCCGTTCGTGATCGTGAACGTGGAGGTCAGGGGCGAGCACGTCCCCTGCGGATGCAGGCGCAGGCCTTCGCGCCACGCGGCTTCGACCTTCTCGAGAATCTGGCGATGCTCCTCGGGACGCACGGGATTGTGGCGCACCGACACCATGGTGACGGGCCGCCCCGCCGCCCGCGCCAACTCCGCGTAGCGGTCCACCTCGGCCACGCGATTGGGCCGGCTCCCGCCGATGGTGAGCTCGACGATGCCGCGTCCGGTGGAGCCCATCGCGGCGGCCAGGTGCTCCAGCTCCCGGTCGCTCCCGTGGCGGCTCGGCACCGGGCGGCCGCGGTCGCCCACGTGATTCAGGTTCGTCGTCGACGAGAAGCCGATGGCGCCGTCCGTCATCGCCCGCCGCACCTCGGCGCCCATGCGCGCGAGCTCGTCGTCGGTGGCCTCGCGCGTCCACGCCGCCTCGCCCATCACGAACTGCCGCACGGCGGAGTGGCCGATGAGCGGCGCCACGTTGATCCAGAGCGGCAGGCGGTCCAAGCAGTCGAGGTACTCGTGGAAGGTCTCGAACTCCCACCGGATGCCCTTCCGCATGGCGTCGAGGGACATCCCCTCGACGTACTCGAGCATCTTCATCAGGGTGAACCGGTCCTCGGGCCGGCACGGCGCGAGCGTGAAGCCGCAGTTGCCGGTCACGATGGTCGTCACCCCGTGCCAGGACGTGCACGAGGCGCTGGGATCCCAGGTGAGCTGGGCGTCGTAGTGCGTGTGGGGATCGATGAACCCCGGCGCCACCACGAGGCCGCCCGCGTCGATTTCGCGTGTGCCCCGGCCCGAGACGGCGCCGACCTCGGCTATACGGCCGCCGGCGACGGCGAGGTCGCCGGGGCGTCCCGGCGCGCCGGTCCCGTCGACGAGGGTGCCGCCGCGGATCACAAGGTCGTGCGCCATGGGTCGTCCTCCTCGGTCCCAACTATCCCACCTGACGTCAGGGTTGATCAAGACCGGGCGGGACGACCGCTCTGGTATCGTAGGTCGATGGCCGATCGTGTCCTGGACGCTTCACCGAGCGCGGCGCCGGCCGCCACCGCCCAGCCCAGCGCCGTCCTCACCGCGACGAACTTCTCGGTCATCCTCGCGCTAAGCTTCTGTCACCTGCTGAACGACACCATGCAGTCCCTGGTGCCGGCCTTGTATCCAATCCTCAAGAGCTCATACGGGCTCAGCTTCACCCAGGTCGGGCTGATCACCCTTGCCTTCCAGTTCACCGCCTCGATGCTGCAGCCGGTCGTCGGCATGTACACCGACCGCCGCCCCCAGCCTTATTCGCTGACCGTCGGCATCAGCATCACCTTGATCGGGCTGCTCCTGATGTCCCAGGCGTCGTCGTATCCCGTGATCCTGCTGGCCGCCATGTTGATCGGCATGGGCTCGTCGATCTTCCACCCCGAGGCATCGCGCGTGGCGCGCATGGCGGCCGGCGGCCGCTATGGCCTCGCCCAGTCGCTGTTTCAGGTGGGCGGCAATATCGGCTCCGCCTCCGGGCCGCTGCTCGCGGCCTTCGTGGTGGTGCCGCACGGCCAGGCAAGCATCGGGTGGTTCTCGGGCCTGGCGCTTGTCGCCATCGTGGTGCTGATCCAGGTCGGCGGGTGGTACTCCCGCAACCGGCCTCCGGCGCGGGCGGTCGCCCGCACCGCCCGCGTCGCCGACCCCACGAGCGCCGCCGCGTTGCCGCGCCGCAAGGTGGTGCTTGCGGTGGCGATCCTGATCGCGCTGCTCTTCTCCAAGAACGTCTACAGCGCCAGCCTCGGCTCGTACTTCACGTTCTACTTGATCGACAAGTTCCACCTGCCGGTGCAGACGGCGCAGTTCTACCTGTTCGCGTTCCTGGTCGGCATCGTGGCCGGGACCATCGCCGGTGGCACGGTCGGCGACCGCGTCGGCCGCATTCCCGTGATGTGGTTCTCGATCCTCGGCGCGCTGCCCTTCGCTCTCGCGCTGCCCTACGCGAATCTCTTCTGGACCGGCATCCTGGCGGTGCTCATCGCCTTCATCATGGCCTCGGCGTTCTCCGCCATCCTCGTGTACGCGCAGGAGCTTCTCCCGGGCCGAGTCGGCCTCGCGGCGGGGGTCTTCTATGGCGTTTCGTTCGGTCTCGGCGGGCTCGGCGCCGCCGCGCTCGGCCGGCTCGCGGACTATACGAGCATCGCCACGGTCTACCGTGTCTGCCCTTTTCTGCTGCTGCTAGGACTCCTGGTGGCCTTCCTCCCGCGGCAGCCGGGGGCGGTTCGGTAAGGGAGGCTGCGTCAGGGAGGCTAGGTTAGCCCGCCGTCCACTCCGAGGATCTGGCCCGTGATGTAGCTCGCCTCGTCGGAGACGAGGAAGGCGACGGCGCTGGCCACTTCCTCCGGCGTGCCCATGCGGCCGAAGGCGGTCAGCTTGATGAGGCCGTCCTTCACCTCCTGCGGCAGCCCTTGCGTCAGATCGGTCGGGATGAGGCCGGCCGCCACGGCATTCACGGCGATGTTCCGGCTCCCATATTCCTTCGCCATCGCCTTCGTGAAGCCAATGATGCCCGCCTTGGCCGCGGCGTAGTTCGTCTGGCCCGCGATACCGATGAGGCCGGCCATTGACGTCATGTTGACGATGCGCCCGTACCGCTGCGCCATCATCTGGCGGAGCGCCGCCTTGCTGCAATTGAACACGCTCTTGAGATTCTGCTGAAGGATGAAGTCGAAGTCCTCTTCCTTCATCGTCGCGAGGGGGCCATCGCGGGTCGTGCCCGCGTTGTTCACCAGGAAGTCGAGCCGGCCGTAGGCGCGCGTGACGGCACCCACGACCCCTTGGGCGGCGGCAAGCTGGCTCACATCGCCTTGCACCGCGATCGCGTCGCCTCCCGCGGCCTTGATGGCGGCGACGACGTCGTCGGCCGCGTCCGCGCGCGTGTGGTAGTTGACGGCGACCCGCGCACCCAGTGCCGCGATCTTGATCGCGCACGCCCGGCCGATGCCGCGCGATGCGCCCGTCACGAGTCCGGCCTTGCCGGTAAGATTCATTGTTGTCGTGCGCCTCCAGGCTGCGCATCAGGCTTCGACCTTGGTATAGTATCGCGGTCGGTTTCTTTCCATGACTGAACCATCTCTCGCCCCCTCTGTTCCGGCGCCGGTCTCGGGAGCCGAAGAGCGGGGGCGCATGCCCCCGCGCTGGTACTCGCACGCCTACAATCGCGCCGAGCTCTACCGCCTCGCCGCCGCGATGGCATGGCTGCCTCGCCCAGCCCGGCTCGGGCTCTCGCGAACGATCGGCCGGGCGGCGCGGCGGCTCTTCCCGGCCGAGCGCGCGGTCGTCCGGGCGACGCTCGAGGTGATGACGGGGACGAGCGGCGGGCGGCTGGACGAGCTGGTCGCCGGGGTCTTCCGCGACTTCGCCATGTGCTTCAGCGACCTCGTCACCACGAACCGCCAGCCGTCCACGCGGCTGACCGCGCATGTGAGCCAGGCGCGCGGCACGGACCGGCTCGAGGCGATCGAGGGCGGCATGATCTCGCTGACTGCCCATGTCGGCAACTGGGAGCTCGCCGGCCGGCTGCTCGCGCTCCGCTCCGCGAAGACGACGCACGTCGTGGTCGCCGAGGAGGAGGTGCGGGCATTGGAGCGGTGGGTACGCCGGGATGGGGATGGCGTGCGCTTCGTTCCCCGTTCCGCGCCGACCGTCTCGCTCCAGCTGGTCGCCGCGCTCCGCCGGGGGGAGGTCGTGGCGGTGCAGGGGGACCGCGCGCTGGGAACCCGCGGCGATGCCCTGGTCCCATTTTTCGGCCGGCCGGCGCCGTTTCCGCTGGGACCATTCATCCTCGCCCGCGCGCTGAAGGTGCCGCTCGTTCCGGCCTTCTGCATGCTCGACTCCGATCACCGGTACATGGTGACCGTGCCGGAGCCGTTGACCGTCGCCGCGGGGGGGGAAGAGGACGCCCTCCGCGCCTGGGTCGGTCTCCTCGAGGACACCGTCCGTCGGCACCCGACGCAGTGGTTCAACTTCTTCGACGTCTGGAACCCCCTCCCTCGGTGGTGACGACACGCGACCTCGCGCTCGCCGAAGCAGCCGGAATGGCTGCCGCCGCGGCCTCGCTGAACGAGGCGCTTCCGGCCTCGCTGCAGTCGCTGTTCGGCACCCTGTTCCTCCGCTCCTGGGACCTTTACGACGAGTTCATCTACCGGCTCACCCTCCGCGTGTTCGAGGCCGCGGGGCTGGAGGCGGCCACGCAAGAGCCCGGCAGCACCTCGGAGGTCGCCGCCCGCGCGGGTCTCGCGCCGGGGCAGGCCCTGATCCCGCTCGACTGGATCCTCCGGCAACTCGCCGCGCGGGGCATCCTCGAGCCTCAGCCCGGCGCCGAAGGGCCCCGCTGGCGCCGGCATCCCGGGCCACTTCCGGCGCTCGCTCCCGACCCCATCCGCGAGGAACAGGCCGCGCTCGATCCCTCGTGGCTGCCCGCGTACACCATCGCGGAAACGGCGGCGCGGGACTACGTGCGATTCCTCCGAGGCGAGGTGACCGGCGAGGAGGTCCTGTTCTCGCCGGCACGGTTCCGCCTGTGGATCGACTACTTCTCCAACGCCAACGGCCTCTACGCCGTGAACAATCGCGTCGGCGCCATCGCGGTGAGGGAGTGGCTGCCCCGTCCGGACGCCACCATCCTGGAGCTAGGCGGGGGCCTCGGGAGCGCGGCGCACGCGCTCCTGGAGGAGCTCGATGCCGCGGGCCGCCTGGGCGCGCTCGGCGGCTATCACTTCACGGAGCTCATTCCCGCATTCCTCCGGCGCGGGCAGCAGGCGCTCCAGGCGCGGTTCCGCGATCTGCCCGGGCTCACGTTCGCGCCCCTGGACATGAACCGTCCGTTCGAGCCGCAGGGCGTGGCGGCCGGCAGCCGGTCCGTCGTCTACGCCGTCAACACGCTTCACGTGGCGCGCGATCTCGCCTTCACGCTCGGCGAGATTCGCGCCACGCTCGCGCCGGGGGGCTGTCTCATCGTCTCCGAGTGCGTCCGGATGCTGCCGGGGCAGCCGCTCAACAGCGAGTTCATCTTCAACTTGATGGCGACCTTCCGGTCGCGGCGCGCCGACACCCCTGGTCAGCCGCCGGCGGGGTTCCTGCTGGCGGCGGAATGGAAGGCGGCCCTGGAGACCGCCGGCTTCACCGCCATCCGCTTCCTGCCGGACGTGCCGGCGCTCAGGGAGCGCTTCCCGCGCTTCCACGCCGGCGCGATCGGCGCCACCCGCCCGTAGCGCCTAGAACTGCCACTTGAGGAACGCGAGCACCCGTTGCTCGAACAGGCGCGCCGACGTGACCGGCAACTGGACGCCGACGGATAGGCTCAGGCGCCACGGCAGGAAGACCTCGAGACCTGGGAGCACGTAGAACTGGGAACGTGAGTCATCCGTTCCGCGCACGGGCTGGATCAGGTTCAGCTCCACGAAGGGCGTCACCCAGCCCAGGGGATAGCCGAGGGCGGCGTTGGCCTGGAAGAGCTGAACGCCCGAGAGCGGTCCCGCCACCACCCACTGATGGCTCAGGTTGGCGATGAGGTCGAGGGGGCCGAGCTTGGCGGCACCGCTCACGAACGGCCGGACGGCGGTGTTCCCGGCCAGGATGCTGCCCGAGCCCGTCGGCAACGTGAGCTCCACGCCGACGTCCAACTCGATCCTCCCCTCCCGAGCGCTCAGCACCGCCGCCTGACCGACCAGCACGAGGTCGCCCGCTCCCGTCTTCGAGCCTTCCGCGTCCAGGTCCTGGATCAGCACCGGCATCTCGACGCTGAACTGGAGCCAGGAGAGGACCGGGTACTGGAGCTTGACCGACATGGACGTGAGGCGCTCGTCGCTGGCGCGGACGTGGTCGAACACGAAGCCGAGCTCCCGCGAGATCCCGGGCGGGAGAGTCACCACGGGATCGACGCTGCAGGGCGACCATGCCCGCGCGGCTCCTGGCAATAGGCGCGATACTCCTGGCCGCGGTCGCGCCGGCTCGAGCCGAGAATCCGGGTGACGCCGAGCCGAGCTTCTTCCTTGGGCGGTGTAAATCCACGGCGACCGACTTGACGTTATATGAGTTGAGATGGCCGACGAGCGCGCCTTGCGGGAAAGAGCCCGGAGCATGATACAAGCCGGGCTGCTCCCCAACCGCCATCCGGACCGTGTCTGGGGCGGGCCCGGCGCCGGTGGGGACTGTATGGTCTGCCGCGCGCCCGTGCAGCGTGACGACAATGAGTTCGAGATCGAGTTCGTCCGAGACGGCGGAGAGGCCGGTGCGGACATTTATCACGTGCATATCCAATGCTTTGCGGCATGGGAGCTCGAAGCTAACCTCGAGCCAAGGCGGGCGCGCCCCAAGAAGGCAAAGCCGAGCCTGCCGTGAACCATAGGGCCTTGACCGGGACCGTCGATGTCGGGATGATGGCCCGCCGTGTGCGCGGGACTTCCCCCAGACAGCTATCCGCATGAAGGCGAGACAACCCTCGGCGATTTGCTGTACGCCAACCAGACCCTGGCCCCGATATCCGAGACGGCCTGGTGCGAGCTGGTCCGGGCCATCGCCGGAAGCGACCAGCGCGCGCTGCATGCGCTCTACACGCGGACGCATCGAATCGTGTTTACATTGAGCATGCGAATCACGGGCAACCGAGAGACCGCCGAGGAAGTGACGCTCGACGTGTTCCACGACGTGTGGCGCAGGGCGTCGGCCTACGATCCCGCGGGTGGGTCGGTCGTCGGGTGGATCATGAATCAGGCGCGTTCCCGGGCCATCGATCGGGTTCGATTCGAGCAGCGGAAGAAGCGCCTCCCCACGGATGCGGACGGTCCACTCCCCGCCACGGCGCCGAACGGCCCCCAGGAGAGCGTCGAGGCCGCGGAGCAGGGCCATCTCCTGCGGGAAGCTTTGCGGGGACTGACGCCGGAAGAGCGACAGGCCATCGAGACGGCGTTTTTCTCCGAGTTGACGTATCGCGAGGTCGCGGAGCGCTTGAATCACCCGCTCGGGACGGTGAAGACGCGGATACGCTCCGGCTTGGGAAAGCTTCGCGAAGCGCTCCGCGGAGGATGGACGGGCCTATGAGCTCGGGATCGAGCGAGCACGATCGGGACCACGCAGAGCTCGTGGTGCTGCACGCCCTGAGGGCGCTTCCCGCCGCCGAGATCCCCGTCGCGGAGGGCTATCTCTCAGCCTGCGCGGAGTGCCGGCAGGAGCGTGAGGCGTTGCGCCCCGTCATCGACGCCCTCGTCGCGTGGCCGATCGACGTGCTGCGCCCACCCGCATCGCTATGGGAGCGGCTGTCGGGGCGAATCGCCGCGGAAACGGGTGGGCAGCCGCTGGTGCCGGCGCCCCAGGCGTCGGCAGAGCCGGAATGGGAAGAGGCGGCGCCCGGGATCTCCGTGAAGCTGCTCGCGACGGACCGGGAAAGGGATCGCGTCAGCATGCTCGTGCGGCTCGCCCCGGGTGCCGCGTATCCGCCGCACCGCCACGCCGGCCTCGAGGAGCTGTATCTGCTTCACGGCGAGCTGATCATCGACGAGAAGAAGCTCGTCCCCGGGGACTATAACCGCGCGGAGCCCGGCACGTCCGATCACCGCGTCTGGAGCGAGACCGGCTGCACCTGCGTGCTCCTCACCTCGACCCGAGACGTGCTCCGCTGATTCGTTCTCGGCCGTAGCGTCTCAGGCGAGGCCGCCCAGCCCGCAGACGATCCGCCACTCGGCCTCCGACACCGGCTGAACCGACAGGCGCGAGATCCGTACCAGCGCCATGCCGGCGAGGCGCTTGTCCGCCTTGATCTGCTCGAGGGTGACGGGGGTCGGGAGCTTGCGCACCGCGGCGACGTCCACGGCGCCCCAGGCGGCGTCGGTCGAATCCGGATGCGCCTCCGCGATCACCTTGACGATGCCGACGATCGCGCGCTCCTTGCCCGTGTGGTAGAAGAACGCCTGCTCGCCCTTCTTCATGGCGCGCAGGTGCTTCTGGGCCGCGAAGTTGCGAATGCCGGTCCACTCCGCCCCGGCCCGCCCCTTCGCGACCTGCTCCGCCCACGACCAGTCTTCAGGCTCGGACTTCACGAGCCAGTACGCCATGGCACGCCTTCCTCTCACTGGAACGCCGGCAGCACCTCGTTCGCGAAGAGGGTCATCGACTTCATGATGCGCGGATGTTCGAGGTCGCCGAACCAGAAGCTGCAGTTGAAGTGGGTGATCCCGACCATCTCCTTCACGCGGGTGATCTGGCGGATGACGGTATCCGGCGTGCCGATCACGAGGAAGCGGTCGAGCAGGTCGTCGGTGTCCGGCTCCTTGGGGGCGGGGACGGCGACGGCGCGCCCGTGATCCACCTGCTCGTAGTGATTGCGCAGGCTGAGCGTGACGCGCATGTTCCAGCGCGCCTCCTCGGCGGCCGCGCGCGCATCGGCCACGTTGTCCGTGACGTAGACGGCCCGCTGCACACCAACGTTCGGTACGCGCGCCGGCTTCACCTCCGAGACGAGACGATCGAACTGCCGTCGGAAGTCCGCCATGCGCTCGATGGGGACGCCGAAGCCCCCGGTGAGCAGGTTGAACCCGCGCCGCACCGTCGCCTCGACGGACTCCGGGCTCTGCGCGGTGACCCAGATCGGCGGGTGCGGCTTCTGCAGCGGCTGGGGAAAGATGGTCGTCTCCGGGATGTCGAAGAGCTTGCCGCTGTAGGTGAACGGCTCGCCGGCGAGGGCCTTCAGGATGATGTCGACGGCCTCTTCCCAGCGCGTCCGGGCGCTCTCGAGCTCCAGGCCGAGCCGCTCGAACTCGTAGTGCTGGTAGCCGCGTCCGAGGCCGATGTCGACGCGCCCGCCCGCCAACTGATCCAGCGTGGCGATCTCCTCCGCGACCACGAGCGGGTGATGCAGCGGCACCACGATGACGGCGGTGCCGACGCGGAGCCGCGTGGTCTTGGCGGCGAGATAGGTCGCGAGCTGCGCCGGGCGCGAGAGGTAGCCGTAGGTCGAGAAGTGATGCTCGGCGAGCCACACGTTACGAAAGCCGAGCGTCTCGGCCGCCTGGGCGATGTCGACCGCGCGCGCGTAGATCTCCTGCGACGAGCGCATGGAGGGAGACTGCATCAGGAGGAACGTGCCGAAATTGATCATGGCCGGGCTAGAAGCCGGCGAACTTCATGGAGAGCTCCACGACCTTCTCGTCGCGGAAGACGGTGACACGCAAATCGTCGCCGGGCTTGAGCTTCTCCAGCGCCTTGAGGATCTCGGTGCGGTCCTCGAGGCTGGCGAAGCGGATGCCCTGGACCGAGAGAAGGATGTCGCCCCCGATGACGATTTGCTGGCCGTCCACGATGCCCACGCGGTCGCCGCCTCGGAGCCCCATCCGGCCCCCCACCGAGTCCTTCACCACCTGCTTCACGAGGAACCCGCCCGGCTGTGGCAGGTTGAACGCCTCGGCCATCGGTCCCGACAGCAGCATGAGGTCGAGTCCGAACCACCCGCGCTTCCGCTCTACGAGCAGCTTCTTCACCGTGTTCGAGGTGACGACGAAGCCCAGACCTTCGCTGCCGCCCCCCTTCGAGATGTTGTGGCTGACGATCCCGATCAGGTCGCCCGCCCGGGTGAACACCGGCCCGCCCGAGTTGCCGGTGTTGATCACGGCGTCGGTCTGGAGGAACTCGGCCAGGGGGAAGTCCTTGGTGACCGTATTGGGGGCCCATCGGGCGCTGACGATGCCCTGGCTCAGGGAGTAGCTGAGACCGTAGGGCGCGCCGACGACGAAGACGGGATCGCCGACGACGACCGGATCGGAGTCCGCGAGCTTCGACACGGTCGCGTCGCGGGGCACCGCCGAGATTTGGATGATCGAGATGTCGGCCAGTTGCTCGGACGAGATGACGCGCGCGGACAAGGGCTCTTCTCCGAGGAACTCGACCGTGATGTCTTCCAGCGTCTGGACCACGTGCGCGGCGGTCGCGATCTTCCCATCGGCCGAGATCAGCACGCCCGAGCCGATCTCCTTGAAGGTGATGGTTCCGTCGGCAGTCACCTCATGACCCCGCGCGCGAATCACGACCACCGACGTGCTGACGCGGCGATACGCCTCGTGGAGCGTTTCTCCCTCTACGGATGACGGCGGCGCGAGCAGGAACGCGAGCGCCAAGGTGGCCGAAAAGCGATTATATCGACTCATATTAATCCGGCCAGCTATGCAGGAGGTACAGGGCCTTGGTCAGCGGGCTGGCCGTCGCGAAGGGGCCGAACCACCGCTCGTAGATCTGAACGAGCCCGGAGCGGTAGAGGGAAGAGAGCGTGCGGTTCACCGCTGCCTGAAAGGCGTTGTCCCCGCGGCGCATCATGAGGCCGTACGGCTCGTACGAGAAGAACTCCCCGCTCAGGCGGAGCTTTGCCGGGTTGCTCGCGGTGGTCAGCAGACCCGCGAGCAGGATGCGATCCGTGGCGTAGGCGTCGAGCCGCCCCTCTTCGAGGCCCCGCAGACCCTCCCCGTGCTCGGTCACCGAGACCACCGTTGCCTGGATGGCGGCGCCGGCCAGCGCGCCGGCAAGGGCCTTCGCCGTGGTCGTGTTGGGAACGACGCCGACGCGCTTGCCGGCGAGGTCCTGCATCGTGCCGATGCCGGACTCGGCCGTGGCCAGCAGGCTGCCGCCGTCGACCGAGATCATGTGGCTGAACGCGACCTGCTCCATGCGTCCGAAGGTGATGGTGGTCGAGCCGCACTCGAGGTCGATCGTGCCCCTGACGAGCTTCGGGATACGGTCGGCCGGCGTCACCGGCGACCAGGCGACCTTGAGCCCGGGCAGTTTCAGCTGCTCCCGGAGGGCCGCGGCCACCTGCAGGCAGAGGTCGACAGAGAAGCCGACCGGCTGACCGTCACTGCCGCGAAAGGAAAACGGTCGGGACGACTCCCGGTGGCCGAGCTGGATGACCCCGGTCTCCTTGATCTTGTCGAGCGTCGGCCGCATCTCCTGGCCGGCGGCGGGGCCGGCCAAGACCAGCAAGAGGACGCCCATGGCAACCGCGAATCTCATCGAGACGGAATCCTAAGCCGCCATTGCGCCGCCGTCAATCGCGCTGAGGCTCCAAGGCATTCTTGCCGATGACTCGGACTCGCTACCCGGCCAAGGCAGCGGCCGACCTCCGGCGCGTCAACAGTTCCGCGCAGTTCGGGGGCCGGCATGAGATGGCATTCCTGATGCGTCAGAATTCGCCGATGTCACCGATCCCCACCCCTGCCCGAGAAGGAGCGCCACGATGACCCTCGCCGCCCATCCAACCGATGCCCTTCGCACCCAGCTCGCCGGCTCCGTGCTATCAGCCTCCGACCCGGCCTACGACGACGCCCGGCGCATCCACAATGGTCTGATCGACCGTCGGCCGGCCCTGGTGGCCCGCTGCCAAGGCACCGCCGATGTCCAGGCCGCGGTGCGCTTCGCGCGCGAGCGCGGCCTCGAGATCGCCGTCCGCGGCGGAGGCCACAACGTGGCCGGCAACGCGGTCTGCGACGGCGGCCTCATGATCGACCTCTCGGCCATGCGCGGGGTGCACGTCGACCCGCGCGGCCACCGGGCGCGGGCTCAGGGCGGGGCGACCTGGGGCGACTACAACCGCGAGACCCAGCTCCACGGCCTGGCCAGCACCGGCGGCGTCGTCTCCACGACGGGCGTCGGAGGGCTCACCCTCGGCGGCGGCCTCGGCTGGCTCATGGGCAAGCACGGCCTCGCGGTGGACTGTCTGCGCGCGGTCGAGCTCGTCACCTCCGCCGGGGAGGTCGTGCGGGCCAGCGCCACCGAGCACCCGGATCTCTTCTGGGCCGTGCGTGGCGGCGGCGGCAACTTCGGCGTGGCGACCTGGCTCGAGTACGAGCTGCACCCGGTAGGCCCCACGGTGATCGGCGGCCTGATCGCGCATCCCTTCTCGGCCGCACGCGACGTGCTGCGCTTCTACCGCGATTTCACCAAGTCGCTGCCGGACGAACTGACGGCATTCGCCGGCCTTCTGCACGCGCCCGACGGCTCGGGCGCCAAGCTGGCCGCGATCATGGTGTGTTATGCGGGTAGTCCGGAGATCGGCGCGGAGGCGGTGACGCCCCTCAAGCGCTTCGGATCCCCCGTGATGGACGCGATCGGCCCGATGTCGTACAGCGCGGTGAACATGCTCTTCGACGCGGGCTTCCCCCGCGGCGCGCTGAACTACTGGAAGTCCAATTTCCTCTCGACCCTCGGCGACGCGGCCATCGACACGATGATCGAGCGCTTCGCGGCCGCCCCGTCGCCCATGAGCGGACTCCTGCTCGAGCACTTTCACGGCGCGGCCACGCGCGTGGCCCCCACGGACACCGCGTTTCCCCACCGCACGGTCGGGTACAACCTCCTCGTGGTCAGCGAGTGGGTGGAGCCGTCCACCACCCCCGTCAACGTCGCCTGGGCGCGCGACGCGTATGCCGCGATGGCGCCGCACTTCGCGACCGGGCGCTACGTCAACTACCTGAACGCCGACGAGCTGCGCGAGGGTGGGGCGGTGGAGGCCGCCTTCGGCCCGAACTGGAAGCGGCTGCGCGAGGTCAAGCGCGGGTACGATCCTGATAACGTCTTCCACCTGAACCAGAACATCAAGCCGTAACGAGGGCCACCCATGCTGCGCACGACCTCGCGCGACGGCGTCACCGTTTCCTACGACAGATACGGCGCGGGCCCGCCGCTGCTCCTCGTCCATGGCGCCTTCAGCGATCAGCGAACCAACTGGGAGCTCGTCAAGCCCATGCTCGAGAAGCGGTTCACCGTGCATGCCATGGCCCGGCGCGGCCGGGGTGATACGGATGCGAGCGTCGGACACGAGCTCGAGGACGAGGGAAGAGACGTCGTCGCAGTGATCCGGGCGATCGGCGAGCCGGTTTTTCTGCTAGGCCATTCCTACGGCGCTCACACCGCCCTCCTTGCCGCGCATCAGGTCGCCCCGAGTGTTCGCAAGCTGGTGCTCTACGAGCCGGCCTGGCCGCGGCTCTTCCGGGACGAGGCGCTGACGAGCCTGTTGGCGCTGGCGCGGGCGGGGCGGTGGGAGGACTTCGCGGTGACGTTCTTTCGCGACCGGTTGTCCGTTCCCCAGGCCGAGCTCGACGCCCTGCGCGCCACCACGCAGTGGCCGCCGATCGTCGGGGATGCGCCGGCCTCGCTGGGCGATCTGCGGGCCCTCTCCTGCTACGACTTCAAGCCCGAACGGTTTCGCAATCTCCATGTCCCCGTGCTGCTTCAGATCGGCACCGAGAGCCCGCGCGACCTCTACGCGACGGACGCCCTGGCCACCGTCCTGCCCGACGCGCGCATCGGCGAGCTCCCCGGCCAGGCGCACGAAGGCATGACGACGGCGCCGGGCATGTACGCCGAGGCGGTGTCCCGCTTTTTCCTCGGTTCGTCGGCTGCGCGAGGTCAAGCGCGGGTAGGGTAGAATCGCGTCCATGCCCACACTGGCCGCGCTCTCCCCGCAGATCGAGCAGTTCCTGCACGACAATCCGCAGGGCGTCCTCACCTCGTTCCGGCGCAACGGCATGCCGCAGCTGAGCATCGTCACCGTCTATCCGCGGGACGGTGGGGTGGGGATCTCGATCACGGAGACCCGCGCGAAGTTCAAGAACCTGGTGCGCGATCCCCGCTGCTCGGTGCTGGTGTCGCACGTGGACTGGTGGTCGGGGTTCCTCGTGTTCGAGGGCCGGGCGGAGCTGACCCACTCGGGGAATGCCGATGCCGAAGCGCTCCGGCAGGCCCGCCGCCACATCTTCAGCGCGACCACGCGGCGGCGGAGCGCGGACTGGGACCAGTACGACCGCATCACCGCCGCCGACAAGCGCGTCGCGCTCGTGGTCCGGCCCGCGCACATCTACGGGTCGGCGCTCGCCAAGATGCGCGAGGCGGCGGCGAAGTAGCGCCGGCGGCTAGTCGGCGGCGGGCCGCCCCACGGCCGCGAAGAGGCTCCACGCGGTGAGGAACAGCGCCGCGATCACCGGCCCGACCACGAAGCCGTTGCCGCCGAAGACCGCGATGCCGCCGAGGGTGGCGATCAGCACCAGGTAGTCTGGCACCCGCGTGTCCTGGCCCACGAGGAACGGGCGCAGGACATTGTCCACCAGGCCGATGACGAGCACGCCGAAGGCGACCAGCACCAGCGCCTGCCAGACCGCGCCGGTGACCAGAAGATAGAGCGCGACGGGCAGCCAGATCAGGGCCGCCCCGATCGCCGGCACCAGCGAGACCACCGCCATGACCACTCCCCACAGGAGCGGGGCGTGGATGCCCAGGAACCAGAAGATCAAGCCGCCGAGCGCCCCCTGGATGGCGGCCACCACGAGCGTGCCCTTCACGGTGGCCCTGATGACGACGGTAAAGGTCTCGAACAGGGCGCGCTGCTGGTCCGCCCGCAACGGGATCGCGGCCTTGACCTGCCGCTGCAGCTCTTCGCCGTCGCGCAGCAGAAAGAAGAGCAGGTACACCATCACGCCGACGCTGACGACGAAGTCGAGCGTGAACAGGCCCACCAGGAGGGCCTGGCCCGCGAGCGCCTCGCTGCCCTTCAGGAGGCGTGCGAGCAGTTTTTCCTGGACCGCGCCGAGGTCGGCCACGCCGAAGCGGTCGAGCAGGGAGGCGGCCCAGGCCGGGAGGGCCTGGTAGACCTCCTGGAAGTACCGGGCGGGGCTCAGCTCCCCCGACTGGACCTTCGCGACCACCCCCGCCGCTTCCCGGACCAGCGAGACGGTGAGCAGCGTCAACGGCAGGAGCAGCATCACGACGATCAGCGACACCGTCACCAGGGCGGCCAGGCTGCGGCGCTGCCGGAGATCGGCGAGGAATCGGCGATAGACCGGGGTGAACACGACCGCGAGGACGATGCCCCAGAGCACCGCGCCGAACAGCGGCCACACGATCCACGCGAAGGCGAGCGAGAGGGCTGCCAGGAGCAGCAGGAACGCCCAATCCTGGAGGGACTGGGGGCGGCGGAGTGGCTTCTCCCCCGCGCTCATGATCGCTGGGCCGCCCGCGTCGCCCGCATCGAGGAGGCAGTGTTGCACGAAATGGCCCGGCGCGCAGCACCACTGCCTGAGGATGGGTCCAGATGGGAGGTGAAGCTCGGGCCAGCCGAACGGCTGGGAGGCCATGAAGAGGGTCGGGTCGCCGATGGAAACCGCCGTGCGCCGCCGGTATCCCGTCCTGTGTGTATAGATCGCAGTGCTTAGCGGTTGAAAAGTCCGTAACGAATGATATGAAAGATCGCAGCGAGCCCGTCTCTCCAGCCTATTTTCTTGCCCTCTTCGTAGGTTCGGCCATGGTAGCGAATTGGTACCTCGTAGACGCGACATCTCAGTCGAGCCACCTTGATGACGATCTCGGGCTCGATGCCGAAGCGGTCCGACTTGAGGGTAAGCCGCTTGAGGACATCTGCTCGAAACACTTTGTATCCGACCTCCATGTCCGACAGATTGAGCCCGGTTAGGACGTTCGTCAGCAGCGTGAGCACCTGGTTTGCCACGTAGTGCCAGAAGTACAGGACGCGGTGCGGACCGCCATGGAAGCGGTTGCCGAATACCACGTCGGCCTCCCCTTCAAGGATTGGTTCCAGAAGCTTGGGATAGTCACGAGGGTCATACTCCAGGTCGGCGTCCTGAATGACGATGATCTCACCGTGTGCGTGGGCAATACCGGTCCGCACTCCAGCACCCTTGCCACGATTGACTTCGTGCGAGATCACACGCAGATCGTCGCGTCCTTCGGAGACAAGCTTCTCGAGGAGAGACGCTGTATTGTCGGTCGAGCCATCATTCACGACGATGATCTCCGTCGCGAGATTGATCGGAGCGCTGCGGACTCGCTCGATCAGCTTGGTAACCGTCGCCGCTTCGTTGTAGACGGGAATAACGACGGAGATACATGGGACGGTCACGGGCGCCTCCACGGGTTTTGTGCGATGACGAGAAGGTTCTGACCTACCGGCGGCGGCCACACGCTTTCCAACTTAGCGGAGATCGGTATGACGTAACGCCTACGGAGAGCACCTCCCGCATTGTCCGCAAGGTCGTCACGCCATCTGGAATGTGCTCGAGGACATTGATGCTGATGATGGTATCTACGCCACGATTGCGGGCCAGACTGGCACAGTCCTCGAGCGTGACGTAACGACTTAGCCCCACGACGGCCCTTAGGGATGGGGGCGAGAATCGTCGCCGGCTCGAGGGCTGGAGCGGTCGATGGCCTCGGCAGCCAGGAATGCTGAAAATGCCCCGATCTCGGCGTCGTGCTCTAGAACCACCCGCCGGAGGTGTGTCCGACAGAGTCCGATGATCCAGTGGTAGTAGTTGCGGGCGTTCGCCATCGCGGCGAGTTCGTCGCTCGGATACTCTATCGTCATTGTCTTGGGCTCGACAAGCGTGCTCATGTCGGCCGGACGGCAGCCTTAGCGCGCTCGACAGTCACAAGGCATCGCACTGGAAGCACACCCAAGTCCGAAAACCAAGCACGAAACTCGCTGACGAGGCCTACCTCGAGGACATACAAACCCGGCTCGCTAGGCGAATCGACAAAGGCTTGGAACTGATAGACTTGCTGCGGGAAGATATCATACCCAAGTGGTATCCGACCCTCCATCTCGGGGATCTGCCGTCCCTCTTTGAACCAACGCCATCCGAGTCGTACAGCGCCTCGGTCGCGGGGTGCCGATGCCAGCCACACCGCCTGTCCTTCGTTGAAGGCTTCGACAACAAATTGGAGTTTTGCCGACGGGTGCACGGTAGCACTGGGTTGAAGATTCGCACGGTAGGACGCGGAGAGGAGTCTTCGATCATGTGCGTCGCGACTGGTGGGGATGCCGCCAAGGGCAATTAACACACGATTAAACAATCGCCGTGGAGAGTTGACGAGCTGATTGTTCGTTACCGACCAAAGCCGTTCAGGATGGGAATCGACGTCCATCCTCGCGTTCCATGAGCGGTCTGGTAGAAACGCGCCGATGGCATGCGCACCCACCGACCACACGAGGCACACGACGAATACCAATGATAGGAATTTGCTCCGTCCCAACCGATCGCCTAAGGGGTAAAGGAACAGCGTCAGAATCGGGCTCAGGTCTGCGAGAAGACGAGGGCCATACGAATGCCCACCCCACCAAACATACCACTTACTGTAGACGAGGATGACAAGCAGTACGCCGACGCTCAACCACCTCAAGAGGGCATCTCCGTTCCTCCGCCATGCCAGACCCGCCCCAACGAGAGCAAGCAGGAAGATTGGCGAGTAGACGAAGAGTCCTCGGCCTGGGCTGAACAGGATTCCAGCAAACCCCTCCAGAAACGGAGTGGTCCAAGGGGCATGGTCGAAAACAGGAACTTGACTGTGAAGGAGATTATCCCAATACGCGACGTTGTACCAGAGATGAAAGAACAGCGGCGGGATGCCGCTAAGTACGAACTGCCACGCCTTGTGGCGGTGGTGGAGCAAGACGTAGACGCCCAGAGGCGCGGCGATCAGGACGTCGGTCGGTCGACAGATCACCGCGAAGGCTAGAGGAAAGCCTGATAATCCGATCCAACGCGGTTCGTCTCTACCGCTTATCAAGCAGTAAAGGGCGGCTGTCAAAGCGAGCTGACTTGGCCCGTGCTGCCAGAGGGCCTGACTACTAGTGCTTAGGCTACTGGTTCCTAGCGCATAGGCGACCGCTGCGAGAAGTGACATCGTACGGGTCGTCAGTCGTCGCAGCACAAGGTAGAGAATGGCGACAGACAACGACACAATCACGGCGGCGCAGAGTTTTTCGAGCCCTTCGAAAAGCGGACTGGTCGGACTGACACCGCCGACAGCGGAGGGCACATAGAAAGGAAGGGCGAGAAGCGCTGGAGCTACCGGGTACCACGAGACGTAATGCCCATTGACGAATCGTAGCCAGAAAGGAAGGTCCACGCGGTCGAAGTAGAGCGGCCCAAGGAACTCGTCAAGGTAGAAGTTGCCATTGCGCAGAATGCTCAGAGGCAAGTAGCGCGCTGGAAGAGTGTCGCCGGCCCAATGGGTCACACCGTTTGCTAGGTAGATTATCAAGCTTACGCAAAAGAGACCGGCGGCCTCCTGCGAAGCGTTCCAAGAACGGATCGGACGTGTCGCGGCGACGCGCAAGAGTAGCAGCAGCGTTAGCAGCAGCATCAGCGGCCAATATAGATTCACGCCCTTGATCGAGATTCCGGCCGAGCGGAACGAGTAACCCCCTGTAAAGAGAATTAGCAGGATATGAAGCGCAACAAGCGAGACTGCCAGAACCAGAAACCAAGCAATGACGGCCACCGCTCGGTCAACGGGTCCGGAGCGTGGCGCGCGGAAGCCCATCCTAGCGTCGAGCGAAGCCAACCCTGCCCGGACTGAGCCGTGCTAATTCTCGATAGCAGGAGCCCACGCCGCCTGCGAACCTGACCGTTAGTCCCCGATTGAATGGGGATCGCGGAATCTCTGCAAGAGGTCGCCTCGAAAGATGAGGGCCTAGCACTGCCACATGGTACCCCGCTAGCATCTGGCAACGAAAGAGGCTTCCCCGCGTGATGCCGGCTGTGTGCTGGCACTGCTCTGCTCCCCAATTGACCTAGACACTGATGGGGCTATCCTGCGGAGGCAGGAAGGCGGCCCCGAATGGGCGAGTTTCCTCGGAAGGCCGGTGGCCGACGGATCTTCACCGCCGAGTTCAAGCGGGGGATCGTGCAGCAGCTCGCGAAGGGCGAGAAGACGATGGCGGAGGTGAGCCGGGAGTTCGACATCCAGCCGAGCGTGATCCGGGAGTGGACGCACCGGGTGGAGGCCGGCGCGAAGACGGCCGTCGCGGCCAATGAGGACGTGGTGCCGTCCTATCACTTTGTAATAGAGGCCTATACGTCGACCGAAGGAGGTATCCTATACGAGCTGCGAGCGAGTCTTGCCCGGCTCGATGGGGATCTGGACACGACCCCAGGCCCAGCGCGAGAGCGAAGCCACCGAGCGCCGGCGGGAGCTAGAGACCACGCTCTCGGCGTTGGCCCAGCGCGAGAATGAAGTGACCGAGCTTCAGCTGGAACTAGACACAATGCGGTCGGCGTTGGCCCCGCGCGAGAGCGAAGCCATCGAGCGTCGGCGGGAGCTGGAGATCACGCGGCTGGCGCTGGCTCAGCACGAGAGTGAGGTCCCCACCTTCGGCAAGACCTCAACACTACGTCTGCTGAGTTATTCGAGGGTAGGTCAGGAACGGGCCGTGTCTCTGATCAACTGGCAGCTACCTCGGGTCGTGTAGAGGTGTTCACCGCGCCCCTTCAGGTCCTGAAAGGCAAGTCGGAACGGGTGCGTGACGTCGGAATCGCACGCCTCATCTTCTGGACTCTGACTTTCCAGCTCAAAGCCCGGCTTCACCTGCGGCGCGAGATGGCGCTCATCGAGAAATCCGGATTGTTCGATGCTTCTTGGTACACCTCACAGTATCCGGATGTCGCCCAGAAGGGCCCGCGACTCAGCCCGGTACTTCATTACCTTCTGTCCGGCGCCGGCGAGGGTCGCGATCCCAATCCCTTTTTCGACACCTCGTGGTATCTAGAGCGTTACCCAGATATCGTACGGGCTGGGCTCAATCCCCTGGTCCATTACATATTGTCTGGCGCCTCTGAAGGGAGGGAGCCGAACCCGTCCTTCAACACCGCGTTGTACCTCGACCGCCACCCCGAAGTCGTGGAGGAAGGCCTCAACCCGCTTGCCCACTTCCTCCGTTGGATTGACTACTTCGAGATCTCCCGGGAAATCACCGATCGCCGAGCAGACGACATTGCCCGGGTCGCCGTCACTAGACCGGAAATGATCTCGCTCGACGAGGGCAGACTGCAGGAGTACGCGGACAGTCTGAAGTTCACTTCCCAGTCGGCCCCCGAGGTTTCGATCGTCATTCCCGTTCACAACCAACTCAAACTGACCCTCGAGTGCCTGACTTCGGTCCTCGAGCGCACCGAAGGTGTTCCCTTCGAATTGATCATCGTCAGCGACGGATCGACGGATGCGACGCGAGACATCCTGCCGCGCGTATCGAACATCTTATTTCTCGAGAACACGGACAACCTTGGCTTCCTGCTGACGTGCAACCGTGGCGCGGCGCGTGCCCGTGGCCGATATCTAGTTTTCCTCAACAACGATGTTCAGGTCATCCACGGCTGGCTCAGAGCGCTGCTCGACACCTTCACGGACCACCCGCATGTCGGGGCAGTAGGACCCAAGATCATCTACCCAGACGGCCGACTCCAAGAAGCCGGCGCTCGCATCAACTCAGACGGTTCCACCCGGTTCGTGGGGCTTCACGACGACCCTCAGCGGCCCCGATACAACTATGCGCACGAGGTCGACTATTGCTCGGCCGTGTGTCTAATGATCCCAACCCAGACATTCCTAGAGCTCGGTGGCTTCAACGACGAGCTGGCTCCTGCCTATTATGAGGACGTTGACCTCTGCCTCCGAGTGCGTGCCGGAGGCCTGCGGATTCTGTATAACCCTGGAGCCGTGGTCATCCATCATCTGAGCGCCTCCTCAGACGCCCTCGATCCCAGTTACAAGCTCGAGTGTGTCACCCGCAATCGTCAGAAGATCGTTGAGAAGTGGCTACCGGACATCGAGGCACTGAATCGCGTCCGCCTCATCGCCTTCTATCTTCCTCAGTATCATCAGTATCATCCGATTCCCGAGAATAACTACTGGTGGGGGAGGGGGTTCACAGAGTGGACGAAGGTAACTTCGGCGAAGCGCAGCTTTGCAGGCCACTACCAGCCCCATCTTCCGAGCGACCTTGGCTCTTATGATCTACGCCTCGCACAGGTGATGGAGGAGCAGGCGGCACTGGCCCGCCGATACGGGATTCATGGTTTCTGCTACTACTACTCTTGGTTCAATGGGAAGCGACTTCTCGAAATGCCGCTCGAGCGTCTGCTGACGACCGGCAAGCCGGACATCCCTTTTTGTCTCTGCTGGGCAAATGAGAATTGGACGCGGCGCTGGGACGGCCGAGAGAACGAGATCTTGATAGCACAAGCATACTCCGACGAGAATGACGAGGCATTCATTCTCGACTTGATCCGCTATTTCCAGCATCCGAACTACATTCGCATCGAGGGCAGGCCCGTGTTGTTGATCTACCGAGTAGAACTCCTTCCCGACGTGAAGCGGACAGCAGAGACTTGGAGACGCGTTTGTCGCGAGCGCGGTGTCGGAGAAATCTACCTGGCGAGCGTCGAATCATTTAAGCTCGCAACGAAGCGCGAGCCTCCTTACCGTTGGGGGTTCGACGCTACAGTCGAGTTCCCCCCGCACGAGAGCGCCTGTCCCGCGGCGGTTCCGGGTGAACTCTACAATCCTCGGTTTTCTGGTGTCGTGAGCGACTATCGCGATCTTGTGCTCAACTGTGTCCGGCGCGAGGTGGCCGGATGGGTGCGGTTTAGAACCGTCGTGCCGTCATGGGACAATACCGCCCGGCGTCCTGATGACGCGTTCATCTTCCATCGCTCTTCGCCCGGCGCATTTCAAGCTTGGTTAGAGGCCGCTATGGAGGAGACCTGCGACCAGAACTCCAGCGAGGAGCGAGTTGTCTTCCTGAATGCTTGGAACGAATGGGCAGAGGGGAATCACCTTGAGCCGGATCAACTGTTCGGCCACGGATACCTGGAAGCAGTCAGGAACGCGTGCGACCGAATGGCGCTCCGACGGGCTCGATCCACGACGTCACCGAGATGAGGCGGGTTTGGACGTCGACACGGTCCTCGACGGCCATCCCTTCGCCCCTCTCAGCATGGAGAACTGCTCAGAGCCTGCTTCTGGCAGCGAGGTGCCGGCCCCGTCCGGTACGTCCCTGAACGGTCAGGTCCGCGATCTCGGTCACAGTTCCCCTTGCCACACCATATCTTCATCCTTGTCCTCATGTCACGCGCAGATCTGCAGTCCCGATCGTGCGGCAGCTGAAGGGCGAGTGGATGTGACGGCTCGCCCGCATCCCGAAGTTGGGCCCGGGCGGAGTCGTCGACCAGTCGGGTCATGAATTCCCGGAGGATATCGCGCGTTTCGGTCGTCCGTTGGGCCTCCGGGGTTACGTCCACGTTGGATGTGCAATGAAGGATGTGCAATGAATGCCGAAACAGACACGCAGCCGGTGACTTGCTAGGGAGTTCGAGTGGCTGCCGCGGTACGCTGAGAGGGGCTACCCAAAGAAGGTTCTCTCCCATCCACCCCACGAGTTGATGGCGTCATCCTAGCCAACTCCGTGTCCCAAGAAACCGGGTCCGATTTACGACATGCCACAGCAGGAGCTCGGAGCGGGGCGCGACTCCGTTGTGTTAGCTTAAGCGGGTGAATGGCCCGCCTCTCGTGGTTGTGCTAATGCTCAACTGGAACAATCTGCCGGATACGCTCGAATCTGTTGCCTCCTTGAATCGATCGGAACGCGGCACGAGGCCCGGCAACTAACCCAGGGCTCTTCTCGTAGGTAGCATGTGTTTGGGGCGGCCGCCGTGCCCCAGGAGTAGCGCCTTACCTGCCGAGAACGGCCCGGCCGCGCCGGCCGATCGCCCGCAGCGGCGCGGTTAGTCGCCACGAGCGGCTCTGCTCGTACGTCTGCACTTGCGTCTTCAATGCGGAAATCATCGCGTGAAGTTGGGCGATCGTTTCTTGGGCAGTGACCAGGTCCGCTTGCACTCGCTGAAGCTGGCCCTCTTGAGTGGCCAGCGCGTTGTGCGCTTGCTGAAGCTGGCCCTCTTGAGTGGCCAGCGCGTTGTGCGCTTGCTGAAGCTGGCCCTCTCGAGTGGCCAGCGCGTTGTGCGCTTGCTGAAGCTGGCCCTCTCGAGTGGCCAGCGCGTTGTGCGCTTGCTGAAGCTGGCCCTCTTGAGTGGCCAGCGCGTTGTGCGCTTGCTGAAGCTGGCCCTCTTGAGTGGCCAGCGCGTTGTGCGCTTGCTGAAGCTGGCCCTCTTGAGTGGCCAGCGACTTGACGAGATTCGCAACGCCTTCTGCCTGGCGCGTGAACTCGGCATTGATGGTCTCGGTGCTGGCGCCACTAAGACTCACGGGGTCGCCTAAGCGACGCGAGATTTCCTCGGCCCACTGCCCCTGCACTTGACTCAAGAGCGCCGGCCAATCCGACGCCCAAACAAACTGCCCGCCATCAAGCAAGCCGACGGGCATTTCGGGAAGCGCCTTATCACTGGCCAGCGCCAGAATGTAGACCGGCGCGAGTATTCCGGAAATCGGATCGACTCCCGTACTTGAATCTTCTAAAAACGGAAAGGTTTGAAAGCTGCAGTTCGTTGATTCGACAAGCGGTGCTACGATCGAGCCACCCTGAATACGCTGGCCACCAATTGCTACGTTGAGGAAGTGGTTGCGCAGCAACAGCTCGAACTCTTCGCGATAGAGCTCCTTGATGTGAAACTCATTTCTGTTGCCCAGCACTTCTGAGTACTCGTGACGCTCGGGATTCGAAATAACTAGCAGGCCGTCCGCACGTAGAACCCGGCGGAACTCCCGCATCATCACGTCTTGAAGGCTCAGGTGCTCAATCGTTTCAAAGCTTACAACCACGTCTACGGCCCCGTCCGGCAACGGGATCGCTTCGCAGGCTCCTTGCTTGAACTGCAGATTCGGGCGCCTGTAGCAAGCGGTCGCATGATCGATGGCTTCCTGAGCAATGTCCACGCCGACGACGTTGGCCGCTACCGAAGCAAGCAAGTTCGAGCCGTAACCTTCACCGCAGGCTATGTCAAGAACGTGCTTATCGCGTGATAGTTCTCTCGCAATCAAATAGCGATGGAGGTGTTCGAGGCGGATACTCCCCGTGACTTCGGGTACATACCGTTCGCCGGTCCATTCCAAGGGCATGTCTATCTAGCCACGATTCCCAGGCCAGCCGGATAGTAGAACGACACCACCTCGCAGCTCGAGAATCCTGCGCGCATGACGAACACCCAGAAGTCGGCTCCGAATTCGGTATGCACCAGCATACTGGGATCCTTTGCCCCCTCGCACCCGTGATAACTGGCCGGCAAGGTAGCGCGACTTCGGCTTAGACGTCCCAGCACAACCGGAACAGTAAAGGCGAGCGCTCCTCTACTATCCAACACGCGCCGGCACTCCCTCAAACCTTTCAACGGGTCTGCCACATGCTCGAGCGAATCGGAGTGAACAACGAGATCAAAAGCGCCAGCCGGAAATGGCAGATGAGTCATATCACACTCCGGGAACGACGCCAGCGTGTGACGCGGCAACTGCTTCAGGATCGGATGCAGCGACCCGGCTTCATTGATCTCCAACACGCGCAGGCTCGCCTGACCGGGAGCAGATACAAAGCGAGTCAACAGCCTTTCCGAGCCTCGCACACGCAGGATCGCCCGGGCAAGGGCAATCGATCTGACACTCGCCCCGCACTCTACGCATTGGGTGCCTTGCTGTATGTCGATGTAGGACGACTCCTCCTCGGACAGTTCCCAGGCGGACACGAGAGCTGGCCAAAGCACCGGAGCATGTTTGAACTCCTGGCCCCCACAGACATGACAGAAATTCAGGGCCTCCGATTCGAGCATGCATGCATCAGATCACCTATCCAGAGTAACGTCAAACCCTCGCGGAGAACACGTAGCGATGTGGGGCGTCGACAATCACAGCCGAGAAGATCCGACCCCCGTCTTGAGGAGAACAAGGGCGCATGGGCAATAACTTCACCGGAGACTGCCAAGGCCCGGGATATGGCAACCTCCGCGGCAGTCTTCGGCGAACATGGCCGCTTCCATTCCGAGGGCTCCGACTGCCGCGAGTGCATCCCGCCGTTGGTGACTTCGGCGTGGAGATCGAACATGAGTTGTTTCAGTTCTCCGAATCTCTCCGACCCCGAGGTCCTGACAAGCCGCATGGCCAGAACGTTGCCCCCCGGATCCAGCTGTTGCAGACGCTCTGCAGCGCCATCCCAATGTGCAGAACAGCTATGAACGAGTTAAGATCTTCCGCGCAAAGATGGATACAAGCACTTCAAGCCTTAAACTCTTAACATTAGAAAAGGTTGTTCGTTGAGAGCCAAAAAGCTTAGGATGCGCCCAAGCCGCAGATGAATAGCGGGGCGCTAACTTCGCCTGGAACGGGGAGGGATGCCACCTGAAGAGACTGCTTGTTGAAGATGACGCCGGCCCAGGCCCCACTTCCGCAGGCCGGCGACAGAACCCACATCCGACCGGTGCGCTCTTTCACGCACGGAGATACACAAGGCCACGATGACCTCACCCTCAGCCCAAGACCCCGTGAGGCTCGCGACCGCGTGGCGCGAATGCCTCTCGCTCGCGTCGTTCTGGCCACCGGAGCAGGTCGGCCCCCAACCCGCGTGGCTCGAGCACGCGCCGTTCGCGTTCTGGCTTATCGAGGCGCTCCGACCGGCCACATTCGTAGAGCTTGGCGCGCACCGGGGATCCTCGTATTTCACCTTCTGCCAAGCCATCCAGCATTTGCAGCTCGAGACGCGTTGCTTCGCCGTTGATACGTGGCGCGGCGACGAGCACGCAGGATTCTACGGTGAGGAGGTCTTGGCGGAGGCGCGTCGATATCATGACCGCCGCTATTCCTCGTTCTCGACGCTCGTTCGCGCCACTTTCGATGAGGCGGTCCGTCGATTCCCGGACGGGACCATCGACTTGCTCCATATCGATGGGCGCCATCTCTACGACGACGTCAAGCATGATTTCGAGACCTGGCGGCCCAAGCTGTCGGACCGAGGTGTTGTCCTATTACACGACACGAATGTTCACGGGCGGGATTTCGGCGTGTTTCAGTTCTGGCGTGAGCTCAGCCTCGGGCACCGCCATTTTGAGTTTCTTCATGGGCACGGGCTCGGCGTTATCGCCATCGGCGAGCGACTTCCGCCCGCGGTCGACGCGTTGTTTCGCGCGTCCGGAGACGCGAAGGCTGTGTCGCAAATTCGCAATGTCTATAGTCGCCTCGGATCGACCGTGACCCTTGAGCTGGTCGCGCTCGAGCAGAGGAACAAACTCCAGGAGCAGGAGAGTCAGCTGCGGCAATGGAAGATCGAGACCGATGCCCTGAAAAGCGACCTTACTGTGCGGACTGAGGGCGAAGAGGCGCTGACGAGCGATCTGACGCGGCGGACGGAGGAGGCGGAGGCGCTGACGAGCGAACTGACGCGGCGGACGGAGGAGGCGGAGGCGCTGCGGCGCGATCTGACGCGGCGGTCGGCGGAGGCGGCTCGCGTGGAAGGCGAGCTGACTGACGCCCGCCAGCGTATCAATGAGCTAAGCGGGGCATTGAAGGATCAACAACTCGAAGCACACGCGATGCGGACGAGCACTAGCTGGTGGATTACGCGGCCGATCCGGAAGTTTGGGCAGCGCTATCCTCGCCTGGCGGGCTATGGCCGACGAATGCTTCGGCAGGTCCACCCCCGCGCGGGCGTGCACGCACGTGGCCTAGTCACGGATGGGCCGGAGGAAGTGAGGCCCGCGGGAGCGTTCGATAGCGACTTCCTTGAGCCGTACTTTCACTCGGCCGACTTCTGGGACGCGCCCGCGGTGACCGTCGGCAGGCTTCGCGAGGCCGGCTGGCCCGTGTATGGCACGCGTGCTGAAGTAGAAGCGGTTGCGACCATAATCCGCGGCAGCGAGCTATTCGATGCGGAAGAGTATATGGCACAGATTAGTCACGTTGATGAGATCGATCCGCTATTCCACTACGTCATTGTAGGCGAGCGGATGGGACTTATGCCGTCCAAGCGCTTCGATCCGACGTACTATCGTCAGCGTTATCCCGACGTTGATCAGGCGCAGAGGAATGTTCTTGCTCACTATGTGACGTCGGGACGCACGGAAGGTCGACGACCGCTCAGCGTGGCGGCCGATCTTACCTTTGACCGGTCCCGCATCGAACCTGAGCGTGAAACGATCCTCATCATCAGTCATGAAGCCTCACGTACTGGCGCCCCGATCATCGCGTACAACATCGCACGACGGCTCGGTCGAAAATATAACGTCGTCGCCGTCATGCTGACCGGCGGAGAACTGGTTCCGCATTTCGAGGCCGCGTGCGCGGCCCTGGTAGGACCCCTCACGCATGCCGACTGGCATCCCGTCGAGGCCACGTATCTCGTGAAGCATTTGACGGCGACTTACCAGATTTCGCTGGCCATTGCCAACAGCATCGAATCGCGTATCCTGCTCCCGGCGCTCGCCTATCAACTCGTTCCAGTCGTCGCACTGGTGCACGAGTTCGCATCCTATACTCGCCCCGAGGGCACCATGGGGCAGGCTCTCGACTGGTCGACTCAGATCGTCTTCCCTGCCGAGGTCGTGGCGCGTGCCGCGCAGAAGGAGCATCCCACCCTCTTGGGTCGACCGATCCATGTGCTGCCGCAGGGCCGTTGCGACGTGCCGGCCCGCTGGCGTGCCAGCGGGCCGGCACGTCCAAGCATCGAGGATCTCGGTCAGGTCTTTCGCCCGAAAGGTGCTGAAGGTGCCCTCGTCGTGCTTGGTTGCGGCACGGTGCATTTCCGGAAGGGCGTGGATGTTTTTCTGGCATGTGCGGCGGCAGTATCGGCATCGGATACGCGGCGGCCAGTACGATTCGTCTGGATCGGGCACGGGTATGACCCGCGCCGCGACTTCACCTACTCGTGCTATCTGGCCGATCAAATCGCACGATCGGGCCTCGATTGCAGCGTTCAGATCCTCGACGAAATTGAGGATGTGGACCCCGCGTATCGTCTATCCGATGTCGTCTTCCTGAGCTCACGGCTCGATCCGATGCCGAACGTGGCGATCGAGGCCGCGTTGCACGGCATTCCCGTGGTCTGCTTCGCCGAGGCGACCGGGATCGTTGAGGTGCTCGAGGCAGACCCGACCACGCGTCGCTGTGTTGTGCCGCATCTCGATGTCGCGAGGGCAGCCCGGGTCATCATAGAATTCGCCAATGATGAAGAGGCGCGGCGGGAAGTGGGCACGGTGACGCGTCGACTCGCCGAGGCGACATTCGACATGGACCGCTATGTGGATCGCATCGATCAGCTCGGCGTCGAGGCGGTCCAAACCATGCGTGAGCGAGTACGGGACTTGGAGACCATCCGCGAGGATGCGCTATTCGACGAGCGGTTCTACATCCCGCCCGACGATCCGCCGGTCACCAGGGATGAAGCCATTATCGGATATCTCGCACGCTCGACTGCAGTCAACCAGAGCCGATACGCGGCCAAGAACCACCTGTTCAGGCGGCCATGCGCCGGGTTTCATCCACAGGTCTACGCTCACGAGTGTTTCGCCCAGTACAATGCCGCATCGACCAACCCGCTAGCCGATTTCATCCGGCGGGGCAAACCTCCTGGACCCTGGAGCGCGGAGCTGATTGTGCCGACGCCGCCAAGCCAAACGTCCGCGATTCGCCCTCTGCGGGTCGCTTTGCACGGACACTTCTTCTACCCGGAGCTAGCGGTAGAATTCATGCGAAAGCTGGCGGCGAATCGCTGGCCGTGCCACCTCCTGCTCAGCACCGACAGCGACGACAAGGCCGCGATGCTGCGACGCGCGACCGCCGGATACGGTCGAGGCGAGGTGCTCATCCGCGTCGTCCCGAACCGGGGTCGGGATCTTGGACCGTTACTCACGGCGTATGCTACAGAAGTTGCGAATCAGTACGACCTCATCGGCCATTTGCACGCCAAGCGAAGTCTCTTGATAGGCGACGCCAAACTCGGAGAGAACTGGCGGGAATTCCTGTGGCAACACCTCCTCGGTGACCGATATCCCATGATGGATACTATCCTGAATCGGTTCGCCATCGACGAAACCATCGGTCTCGTGTTTGCCGCCGATCCGCATCTCTCCGATTGGGATGCGAATCTCGCGATCGCCACCGACCTCGCCGATCGTATGGGAATCCTCGGGCCGTTGCCGCCGTTCTTCGATTTCCCCATCGGCACCATGTTCTGGGCGCGTCCTGCGGCGCTGAGGCCGTTGCTTGAGTTGAAGCTCGGCTGGGACGACTACCCACCCGAGCCAGTAGCGTACGACGGTACGATCTTGCACGCCCTCGAGCGGCTCTTGCCGTTCGCCACACGCCGGGGAGGTTACGGGTACGCGATGACACACATCCCGGACGTGAACTGGTAGCGGGGACGAGCATCGATTCGTGGCGCGTCTCAGCCTGAATGACTCACGAACGGCCAGGCGTGAGACCGGAAGCGTCCGTGAAGGGCGTACGTGCCAGAAGAAGAAGCTTCATGTCATCCGCCGCGGCCGACATCAGTGCATGTGGCCCGATCGATGGGGTGGTGCGGAGGCGAGGACACAGTCACTGGTGTAGGGAGATACGCGTGGCTGAGATGGGAGCGGCTGGAATCGCCGGAGGCGGTGAGGGCGGGGCGCCGAGTCCGCGCGTCAGCTTCTGCCACAGCTGACGGCACGGGAAAACCGTGGGCAGACGCAGCACGGCACTGTGCGCCGTGCCGAGCGTTTGATCCACACGACCAGCTTGAACGGTATTGCTTTGACGATTCGTCCTGCCCGGCTAGAGCTGCTTAATCTCGCGAATAGTGCGCTCGGCGATATGCGAAGTAACTGGAGGTCTACAAGTCTCCGGCCAACGAGCCATGAAGTCAAAGGACGCAGAGACGAGTTCTCGAAGACACCCTGCTCACGCAGAGCATCGCATTCGTACGCACTCTGGTGAGCCACCTTCCGACGCGACGGGATCCATCTGCCGACGCGACCATCCTAGACTTGTTGCGGCTGGGGTCGGCATCTGCGCTTGGTCTGCAAGTTTGTCCGTCGTTCGCGACTCTGGGGTGTCGATCCATGGGATCGGTCGATCGCGATCTGCAAGGAACACGGTGTGCTCGGTCAGGGCCGCATGTCGAGCTGGATCCCGCGTCACCTGACGTGCCAGAGGACTTCGACCTGATCTACGCTTTCTCCGTGTTCACCCACCTTTCCGAAGACGTCGCCGCCATCTCACTGCGTACCCTGTCTCGACACATGGCACGGTGCGCCAGATTGGTGCTGACGATCCGGCCGATCGAGTACTGGGCATGCCACGACTTTTCCGGGTCGGCGGCAAGGGGCTACTCACGTGAGTGTGCGGAGCCGTGTCATCGCGCTCTACTTGCCCCAGTTCCATCCCGTACCGGAGAATGGTGCTTGGTGGGGCAAGGGCTTCACGGAATGGACCAACGTCGCGCGGGCCAAGCCCTTATTCAGGCACCATCCCCAGCCACATCTGCCTGCTGACCTGCGGGGCCGTGTCAACGGGACTACTCACGGTAAGAATGCCCGCGAGCCAGGGTGGATCAGGATAGCTAACATTAGCACTTCCCGGCGGCGGTCGCTCCTCTCGTGGCGGCACGTCATGGCGGTGGGTCGAGGCCTTCTCGATAGAGTTCGGGGGCGTCTCGGCGAGATCGGGCGGGGCGGCCGCTGATGTGGCGCCCCATTTGGTCTTAACTGTGGACGAGACTACGGGGTTGGAACTGCAGAATTGCGCTCCAAGACTACCAGGATTCGGAAGCCGATTAAGCGGAACCATGATTCCGGAAGCGTCGCCTCCACGCTGCGCAAGACGCTCCAGAGCGGCAACGGCAGAAGCGGTCCTCGCCGGAATCCGCCAGACGCGGGGTAGCTCGGGCCCGAGAGGTGCTCGAGACACTGCAGCGTGAGGCCAGGGAAAGCTCGCCGAAAGGCAGCGAGGCGGCGGCCGAAGAGCACCGTCGGGATGGCTTGGTTAGAAGCGAAGGGGTCCCGCGCGGGCCCCTCGGGCTCTTCTCGCAACGGATCGACGCCCATGTCCAGCGACTCGTCGTGCAGAAACTTGTACACGGGATAAGAAAGGGGCCCGACATAGGGTTCACACATGACCACGCGCCCCCCGATGCGGAGAACGCGCGTGGCCTCCGCAAAGAAGCGACTTGGGGCGGGCAGATGGTGGAGCACGTCGAAAAGAACGAGCGCCCCCAGCGTGCCGTCGCCGTACGGCAACGTGTCCGCGCTGACCTCGCGATCGTGCCAAGGTGCCTTAACAAGATCTGTGAGCACCAAAGCCGGAATGAAGGATCGCGAGAATCCCGGACCCGAACCGAGCTCAACTCGCTCGCCCAACGTCTCAGGCGGAAGAGCTTGGGCCACGCGGGAATACCACTCGGCATAAAGCCCGCGCAGCGCTGGATTCGCATCCCACGCACGCCGATGCTCCTCGAAGCGCGCGAGCGTGCGAGCCCTGAGCTCCTCACTCAGCATCGGTTCGCCGGGACACGGTAGGAACATACCTCATCCGGAAGAGCTTGGAGCCCTTGACGGCAGCGTCACGATCGGAGCAGGATTCTGCTTTGACGCGCGACTAAATATCCGTGGGGGGCCGAAGTGACGGCTGGAGGTCAGGCGGCCAGGTCCGGAGGAGCGAGTGGCGAAATCGGACGGAGCAAAACGGACAGGGGGGCTTTCGAGGGGTCCCCGGCACCTCAGCTCTTACCTCTACCGTGTGGTCGCCGCTGAGCTGTCGCGATTCACGCGCTACTTCGACCGCCTAGTTCAATGGGAACCTGCACCGCACGACCCTCTCGTGCTGTTCGGCGCTATCGACTGTCCGGACAAGTCAGTCGCGCGCACATTCGACGATCTTCCGGACTTCTCATGCGATCGGGAGCGGCGCGCCGCGGTCCTCCTGAATGGGAACTTCAACTACGATCTCGACATCCAGGCTACGCTCACGCGCCTCAAGCTGAGGCTCGACCGCACTTCGCGCGTCGTCGTCGTCGCCTACAACCCATACCTGCGCTGGTTATATTCGCTTGCCGATGCGCTCGGCTTGCGCAACTCCCCGGCCGTCAAGACGTTCCTGACACGTACCGATCTCGAAGGTATCGCGCGGCTCGCGGGCTATGAGGTGGTTCGGCTGCGTCCGGCGGGCTACTGCCCATTCGCGCTGCTTGGGCTCGGTCGCCTATTGAACTGGTGGCTCCCGGCAGTGCCTGGGCTCAGGTGGTTGGCGTTCGTCGTGGTCGCGGTGTTGCGACCTCTTTCCCGGGAGGCACGACGACCGTCGGTCTCGATCGTGATACCCGCGCGCAACGAAAAGGGAAACATCGAGAACGCGTTGAGGCGGATGCCGGACCTGGGGGCCGAGCGAGTGGAGATCGTATTCGTGGAGGGCCACTCCCGAGACGACACGTGGGCCGAGATCCTGCGCGCGGCGGACCTCTACCGGGGACGCTTCGAGATCAAGACGCTCCAGCAGGCAGGTAAGGGCAAGTGCGACGCCGTGCGCCTGGGCTTTCAGCACTGCACGGGCGAGGTGCTCATGGTGCTCGACGCCGATCTCACGATGCCGCCTGAGCTGCTCGGGCGATTCTACGACGCCTACTGCCAGGGTCTCGCCGACTTCGTCAATGGTAGCCGCCTGCTTTATCCGATGGAAGGCGAAGCGATGCGCCTCCTCAACCATCTCGGGAACGTCTTCTTCGCGAAAGCGCTGTCATTCGTGCTCGAAAACCGCCTCTCGGATTCGCTCTGTGGCACGAAGCTCGTCGCCCGCCACGACTACGCACGCTTCGTCGCCTGGCGTCGAGACTTCGGCGACTTCGATCCGTTCGGGGACTATGAACTGCTCTTCCCGGCCAGCATCTTCGCTCTCGGCATCGTTGACGTGCCGATCCGCTACCGAGCGCGCACCTACGGCGCGACAAACATCAACCGCCTCCACCATGGCTGGATGTTGCTGAGAATGACCCTCTGGGGCTTTTTCCGCGTCCGTGTAGGACCGTGGCGCGTCTCGGCAGGAACGAATATCACCAGTGAGGGGTCCGAATGGACCGGCTCAGTACGATGACGCTGGCTGTAGCCGTGCGATGAGGCATCGATGAAGACCGCAGTCGTCTGCCGCGTGGGCGGCTTCATTGCGAACCATCTCGTCAAGAGGCCCAAGGGTGAGGGGTACTGGGTCAGTGAGGTCGTATGAAGAGACCCGAGTTCTACCGACCGCGGCCAGCGAATTTGACGTCCTCGATCTGCGCGATCTGTCGAGCTGCCACCAGGCGGTCAGACTGCCCTCGGGGCGTCCCGACGAGGCCTACAGCTTGCGGCCGACATGGGCGGCATGCACAACTCCGCGTGCGAGATCATGCGTACAGCGCGCTGATTGCTTATGGACCCGAGGGCACTTGGCAGGGTGGGCGCGAGAATGCGCCCGCGGCGATTTGCCACAAGGGTGCAGAGGCGGCAAGCGGGGCGAAGTCGAGATCTGGGGCGACGGCAGCGCTGTCCGGAGCGATAACTAGCGACGTGGGCGCTGCGATTTGGCGGCTTCCGCTTCGTCCCGATAACTGTCCGCGCTGGTCAGCATGTGACCCGCAGCAATGGGGACGGCTTATTTGCCTCCACGAACACCATCCAGACTGAGCAAGAGCCGATGGCCATTCCAGTCGCGCGGGCCACGATCGATGAGCTCGAGCTCGACTCTCGCCGCGGGCTTGTACAGTGCAATCGCTACATGTGAGGCGCCAGCCAACTTCCGTCGAGAAAGGAAGACACGATCCACCCACTCGTCACCTGGCATCACAAACCCCGCGAAAGGGTCCTGAGCGAGGTCGGACTGGGCCAGGATCGTGCCGTTCTGGTCGACGAGATGAACAGCGACGAAGTAGTCCAGGACTGTCGCGCGCAGACATCGCCACGCAAGCTTCAATACCAGCCCTTCCGCGTTCGGTGTCAGGACCGCACCGGATAATTCGAAGCGGTCACCAAAGCGCACTCGTCGTGCCGCCGGCAAACTCATTTCCGCGACGGCGAGAGCGTCCTTCCGCGGCTGAACTCTCCTGAAAATCGTCACGCCTGGATCTTCCCCCAGCCCCGCTTGGCGTTCGAACAATCCACTGATCTCGACCCGTTCGCGTAAAGGGATATATAGCTGATGCATGGCCTGAGTGACCTTGTCGTTCGGCATCGGATACACGTCAGGATCGGTGGCAATGTAGTAGTGGGGAGCGAGAGAGAGAATTCGTTCCCACTCGGCATCAGCGTCAGCCATGAAGTACCCGCCGACTTGTGCATAAGAGCAAGACAGTCGTTTGTTCAGAACGCGCTTCTTGGCGGCCGTGTAGCCGAGCGTGTTCACATTCAGCCACGATCGGGATTCGCCGACAACATTCCAGTAGCGACCGGCAGAATGTTCCGGTGGAGCGTCCGAACACGTTCGCTCTACTATTGATTCAACAACTGCCGCTTGCTCGCGGTCACGGTTCAGCACGCTTACGTAGGGAAGCTGGAGGTTTGGTGACATGAAACCAAACGACTGTCCGTGTACGATCGTCAACTGGGCCACGAACATAAAAGCGGCTACGGCCGTCAACAAACGCATGTTCAGCCGGGCCACACTCCAGGCCATCATAACGGAGAGGTACGGGAGAAGTGGCATGAGAAACCTCACGTCTCGATTGGCGCTAAGCGAGAACGCAGCCAATACGATAAGCATCTGAACAGTCGAGAACACACAACACTTCGTGAAGTGGCGGGTGCTCTGCGAGTGACCATAGTAGTGCCGTAGAACAGCGAGGCAGAAGAACAATGCACCGACCAGCGCAGCCGGCTGGATGAAAAGGGAACGCTGAACTGCCTGCAACCAGAATGTTAGTGCGCCGGTGAAGGAATCGCGCTGTCCGTAGAGTTCCGCGACAGGTCCGGAGGAAGCCAGTGCCGCATGTTGCATCACGCGGCTGATGTTGTTCCCGTACCAGACGGCTGCCGCCGCGTTGAGGAGAATCGCAATCGCAAGCGTAACGACGATGGACGGCTTACGCCAGTCATGCCCGACAAAGAGCGGACGCGGTCCCTTGACGACATACCATAGCGCAACGACCCCCGGGCCAAGACAGTAAAGTGGAGAGCTTGCCTTGGCCAACAGCGCGAAAGGGGCAGCAGCCAGCAACTGTCCGAGTGTGAGGGCAGGAGGCCATCGCGGCGCGCAACTCATAATGAGGACAAACCAGGCCACGGCCACAAGTTGCTGCGGCTCGGCCAAAAAATAGTGCGATACACCCACGAACAGCGGAGCCGAAGCCGTTACGGCACAACCCGTGAAGGCTACTGCCTGGTTCTTAGCAGACAGCTGCAACAAGCACCTGTGAATTAGCAGGAGGGTCACGGCCTGCGTGATCCAGATTGAAAGCAGGAGAGCAGAGTCAATCGAACCCACTGCTCGTCCCAGTGGTACAAGGAATTGACCGAACCACGAAGCACCAGGGGCTGCCATACTTGGGGACGTCATCATTTGCCAGACCCAACGAGACGGAGAATCTATCAAGGCGTCAGATAGCTCGACGGCATGTCTTCCGTAAAGAGCGGGATCCCATGTCCAGACTGACTTGTCGAGGAAGATCCAGATCAGACCGGGGAAAGCCAGCGCGAGGGGGACTGAGCTTCGCAACATCCTCCACAGCTTGCGCGCAGGCGCTGTGTTCATGAGTGACGTTGTAATTCGATTCGCGTGACTGGTCAATGGCGATGACGTTGAATCGCCACGATGTCGTGATGCTCGTCCCATGCGCGCTCGCTGAGCTCGCTGAGAAGGACCTGGTCTGCTCCCCCAATTGACCTACACTGATGGGGCTATCCTGCGGAGGCAGAAAGGAGGCCCCGAATGGGCGAATGTCCTCGAAAGGCTGACGGGCGGCGCATCTTCACCGCCGAGTTCAAACGGGGGGTCGTGCAGCGACTGGCAAAGGGCGAGAAGACGCGGGCCGAGGTCAGCCGGGAGTTCGCAATCGCGAGCGGATCCGCCGCGTGATGCGGCTTCACGGCCTGATGCTGCCGCCGCGGGTCCATCGCCGCAACGGTCAACCGCATCTGGATCAGGTGCACGTCCCGACCTCGAACCAGCGCTGAGGCTCCGACAGCTTCCTGACCCCGTGCTGGAGTGGGTAGGTTGTGTCGGTGGCGTTCGCGCTCGATCGCCATGACCGGGAGGTGCCGGCCTGGGTGCCGCCAAAGATCGCGATGCCGCCGAGGGTGGCGATCAGCACCAGATAGTCCGGCATCCGCGCGTCCTGGCCCACGAGGAACGGGCGCAGGACATTGTCCACCAGGCCGATGACGAGCACGCCGAAGGCGACCAGCCCCAGCCCCTGCCAGACCGCGCCGGTGACCAGGAGGTAGAGCGCGATAGGCAGCCAGATCAGCGCCGCCCCGATCGCCGGCACCAGCGAGACCACCGCCATGACCACTCCCCACAGGAGCGGGGCGTGGATGCCCAGGAACCAGAAGATCAAGCCGCCGAGCGCCCCCTGGATGGCGGCCACCACGAGCGTGCCCTTCACGGTGGCCCTGATGACGACGGTGAAGGTCTCGAACAGGGCGCGCTGCTGGTCCGCCCGCAACGGAACGGCGGCCTTGACCTGCCGCACCAGCTCCTCGCCGTCGCGCAGCAGAAAAAAGAGCAGGTAAACCATCACGCAGACGCTGACGACGAAGTCGAGTGTGAACAGGCCCACCAGGAGGGCCTGCCCCGCGAGCTCCTGGCTACCCTCCAGGAGGCGCGCCAACAGCTTCTCCTGGACCGCGGCGAGGTCGGCCACGCCGAGGCGGTCGAGCAGGGAGGCGGCCCATGCCGGGAGGGCCTGGTAGACCTCCTGGAAGTACCGGGCGGGACTCAGCTCCCCCGATTGGACTTTCGCGAGCACCCCGGACGCTTCGCAGACCAGCGAGGCGGTGAGCAGCGTCAACGGCAGGATCAGCATCACGACGATCACCGACACCGTCACCAGGGCGGCCGGGGTGCGGCGCTGCCGGAGGTCGGCGAGGAATCGCCGATAGACGGGGGTGAACACGATCGCGAGGACGATGCCCCAGAGCACCGCGCCGAACAGGGGCCTCAGGATCCATGCGAAGGCGAGCGAGAGCGCGGCCAGGACCAGCAAGAACGCCCAATCCTGGAGCGACTGGGGGCGGCGGAGTGGCTTCTCCTCCGCGCTCATGATCGCGGCGCCGCCTTCGTCGGTTCCTTCGCGTCCGCCACCCACGGGAGCGCCATCAGAGCCCAGGCCACCATCACAACCTCCGAGTCGCCGAAGTTGTACTCGGAGAGGCCGGCGACGAGAAAGCCCACGATCGCGGCCAGGCTGCCGACCACCAGCGCGCGCTCCCGAGCCGAATCCGCGGGCAGCCGCCGTAGCAGTCGGATGCCCTTGGCGATGAACGCGGCCCATATCCAGAGCCACGCGGCCAGACCGAGCGCTCCGCGCTCCACCAGGATCTGCAGCGGCGTGCTGTGCACGTGGCTCGTGCGCTTTTTGAGCGCGTCTGGCAGGGCGTAGCGCTCGTATTCGCGCCTGACGCCGCCCGGCCCCACTCCGAGTAGGGGGTGCTCGCGCCATATCGTCACCCCGCTGCGCCACATGTAGACCCGCTCCGTCACCGTGGGATCGCGCAGATCGCCCATGGTCAGAAACCGCTGCCGCAGCTGTGCGGGACCGGCCAGCGCGGCGAGCCCGAGCAGGATGAGACCGCCGAGCAGGAGCCATCGCCCCTTGCGGGTCATGGGGAGTAGCGCTAGCACTCCTGCGGCAAACCCCATCCAGGCCCCCCGCGTGTAGGTGCCCAGCAAGCCCGCGAGCGAGACGAGCCAGGGCAGGGTCGGCCAGCGCGGGAGCGCGGCCCCCGGCAGGAGCCGAGGCAGGGTGGCGAGCAGGACCAGGGTCAACACGCCCGCCAGCGTCATGTAGATGCTGAAGAAGCCGCGGGCCCGATAGCAGCGGTGGTAGAGCAAGGCCGGGGGACCGTAGTCGGCGGCCGGCCCGGGGCACGCGATTGTCTGGGCCAGCCCGACGATTGCCGCGAGCGTCACCACGACGAGCAGGGCGGAGAGGAACCGGTGGCCGTCCGCGGGCTCCCCCAGCGCGTTGGCGATCACGTAGAGGGCGGCCACGAGCAGGAGGCCCTTGCAGGCGCCGAGCGCGGTGAGGGGGTGCCCGGAGGCGAGCGCCGAGACGAGGCTCACCGCGCTGTATGCCAGGACGGGCGGCCAGAGCGGCCAGCGCGCCGCGGCACGCGCCTCGGGATCGCGCAGGCGCCAGAGCCAGAGGAGGGTCAGCAGGGCCAGCGCGGACTGGGACAGCGTGATGGATGTCCCGAGGCCGACGACAAAGGCCCCGAGGACGGCGCGGCGGAGCGCGGACACGTCAGCAGGCCTCGCGATCGAGCCGGATGGCTACGCTCCCGTCCCGTGTCGAAAGGCCGAAAGCTTCGATCAACCCCATCGAAGGCTGACTTGATGCTTTTCGCCTCCACCGGCCTAGGCTCGGCCATCGCAATAGACGACGGCCTCTCATCGGCAGCGGCGCACTAGGGCTGACGGACATGCGGCCCGCTTCCCGCTGCACCAGCGGTTCGAGGCCTTGCTCTAGCAGATCGGAGTGTCTGTCGAACGGAGGCTGGAAGGAGTGGCGTGATGAGCTGTCTCACTCACTCTTTCTCATTCTAGATACATCAATCGGAGAACGCTCGCGTCCGACTCCTGCGATTTGTTGAAGACGCGTCGCAATCCGTCTTCCTACAGCGTCCAAGCTATAGTATGTCGCGATGTCCGCCTTGGCTTGGGCAGCAATCGCTGCGGCAGCCTCGCTACGATCAAAGACCCAGCGCATTTGCTCGGCCGCGTGCTCGACGTCGGGGTCGGCCCACGATGACCCCTGCTGATATGGCCCCTCATCCTTGGCAAGCTCGACGATTCGATACCGGACGGGGAAGCTGTTCCCCACATTCATGAAGTCCATATTGGCCGAATAGCCAGTTGCGATGACTGGTTTCCCCACACTCATTGCCTCAGCCATGGTCAGCCCGAATCCCTCTGAGCGATGCAGAGAGACGTATGCATCACAGTTCTGAATGAGCGAGGCGATCTCTTGCCGCGAGAGATAGCCTTCGATCAGCTTCGTCTGTGAGGCCGTCGCGGCTTCGCGCAGGCGAGCGGCATTGGTGGGATCGGTATCCGCGTTTGAGTACTTCACGACTAGCTGCACCTTGTCGTCGTTAGCGGGGAAAGCCCGCTTGAAGGCTTCGAGAACCGCCAACGGATTTTTCCGTTGAAAGACACTCATGAAGTCAAAGATGAAGAGGAAGATGTAGTCATCCGGACGCAGCCCGAAGTGCGCCCGCCCGAGGACCGGGCCGGCATATGGACGCACAGGGAGAGGCATCTTGATCGTAGGAATCGGCGAGGCCTTGGCGAGCGCTTCCGTAGCAAACGTGCTCGCCGCCCAAATCTCATCAAAATAGCGGAAGCTGCCGCACCACTCCGGTGGGAAGTCGGGTAGCTCCCACATCCAAAATCCGATGTTGTATCGATCTTCGAAGAAGCGTTCACCGTAAGTCTGAGCGAAGACATGGACCTGATCCGCGTTGACATGAATCAGGTTGATCTCATGAGGGTTGTTGCTCGCGAAGTTCGCGAATGTATCGTCCTCCCGGCGTAGATTGTAGCTTTCGCCGAAATTGAGCAGGACATGGGGTAGTTCGACTGCCTGGACCGCCTGCGCGATTAGTCGCGCCGCCTCACCAACGCCGCTCTCTGTCGTGAAGTACCCGGCGATGTTGAGGCCCGGCATGACCTTAATGGACTGCGGGGGCCCTACCGCACGAGAGCCAAGCCTTGGAGCGGTCGTTGAGGTGCCGACCACTTTCGTTAGATTGAGATGGGCTGAGCACGGGCGCAACACTGCTTTGACTAGGCGCCGAAGCGCGTCCCTATGAATTGGTCCGGCGTCCGCGGTGGTCATGGATGGATAACTAGGTGGATCGGAGACCATCCGGCGAGCGCTGGTTCGCAACCGCTTGACGACCGCGCCTCGAAGGGACTCCCGATACCCCCAGCGATCAATCAATGGCAGCGCAGCACAGACTCGACAGGAGCCATCCGGAAATGCTCGAAGGACGTGCCATAAGGCCCGGAGCCTTATCCGGCCAGGCGCTTTGCCAACGGGACCTATCCGGCCGGGCCCGACACTATTCTTGACAGATGCTATCGGTTCCAGGAACACGGGATCAAGCGCGAGATCTCTATCCCGGCTCCGAGCCAGCCATTGAAAGAACGCCTGCCGATCGGTGTTCCAGTAATCGGGGAATGCCGTCCGAATGTCCTCCCGGTACCTCGGAATTTGGGAGATGAGGTTCGAGAGATACGGGTTGTGATCTCGCTCACGAGTCGCCGGGGCATTGAGCCATTCAAAGAACGAGCCTTCGTGGGTCTTGAACGGATTCCCAAAGCGCTGGCTATCGGCTCCGAGTTCGTAAAAAACGCGCCGGATGAGCGGACTGATGCTCACTCCGCCGTGAAACTGACCGTGCGAATACGGAAAGTGCTTGACCTCGCGGTACCCTTCGGCCAGCAGCCGCTCACCGTACAGCGAAAACAACGTCCGCGCCTCGCCAATGTTCTTCATCTCAAAACGTGTCTGATGCTTGGACACCACATCGGGTTTATCCGGGTCGTAGCCGCTGAAGTGGAAGAACCGGAGCGGCTGCCCGTTGACCTTGGGCTCCGAGCCAAGCGCTATCTGACGTTCGTGCAGGTTCCAGTAGGCAACGTTGTATCCGGGATCCCGCACGATGTTTACGTCACCGAATAGGCCAGGAACGAGATCCACCCACTTCTGATCGACGAACAGGCCCTCACGGGGCTGGCTGACGCAGTACTTCTCGCAGCGGGCTTGCCACCACGAGAGCATGCGACGAGTGGTCATTGTGTCGGCCAAGCCGATGAACCCGAGATTGTAGGCACCACTTTGGAGGAACGTTACTTCGGTAGGAGTACAGTCATCCTCCTCGAGGGGAGCAGTAGTGTGTGGGGTCAAGAGGATCGAGTGGCGGTCGAGAAGCTCCTCTAGGGGCGACAGCGTGTTGAAAACTTCGATGTCAGGATCGAGGTAGATGACCTTCTTGGCAGCAAATCGGTGGAAGATGTGCTCAAGAAGGAAAGGCTTTACCGCCGTTGCCAGCTCGAGAACCGAGTACTTGAAGCAAAGCGCGGGGCGGTCTGTGATCGAGAGTTCGTCGATCTTCACCAGCTCGAAGGGCTCTTTCCGTGGGTCGATGTACCCGTCGACCTCGTCAATGAGAAGCACAACCATTTTCGCGTCAGGATTGTGGGTGCGTAAGGAACGGCTCAGAACCCTGGCTTGGGCAAGATAGTTCTTGCCTACAATAGTGGCCACGACCAAATCGGACATCGCGTCTCCTTGTGAGACTTCTCGCCTTACGCGAGTTGAGGGCGGGGCTGAGTGGAACTCCCAGTTTGATGGTGTCTCGTCCACCTCAGCGTTTCGCCCATCAACTTCTCTGGTATCGGTCCCCGGACGTGTGCACCCGTGGACTCACGTCTTACTGTATGCCGGGATCACTGCGCTAGGATCTCCCTCCATCGCGACCCTTCCCGCCTCCAGCCAAACTACCCGGTCGCAGAGCAGTCGGACTTCCTCGAGCGCATGCGAAACGATTATGAGTGTTACGCCGTGCCGACGGAAGTCGGCCAAGCGCTCATGACACTTCGCCTGAAAGTTGGCATCGCCCACTGCGAGAATCTCGTCGATCAGCAGAATGTCGGGATCCAGGTGCGCAGCTACCGAGAATCCGAGTCGTGCGACCATACCACTCGAGTACGTCCGGAGTGGTTCATCCAGGAACGCTTCCAGTCCGCTGAAGGCCACGATCGCGTCGAACCTTTGTGCTACCTCGCGGCGCGTTAAGCCCATCAGGACCGCGTTGAGCACTACGTTCTCTCGACCAGTCAGCTCGTGGTGGAAGCCAGCACCGAGTTCGAGAAGTGGCGCGATCCGACCGTGTACCTCTACCGTCCCGGCTTGAGGTTGGATCACGCCAGCGATCAGCCCCAGCATCGTGCTCTTGCCCGAGCCATTCGACCCGATGATGCCGATCGACTCGCCGCGCTTGGCTTCCAATGACACGTCTGCGAGGGCCATGAAGCGGTCCGCCTTCATCCGGCGGATCAGATCGGGCAGATGCAGCAGACTATGCTTGAGCCCGCGCGTCAGATGTCGATGTCGGGGATAAGCCTTCGACACGTGGTTGAGACGGATGACGTTCATACGAGCTCGGCGAAGCGGGGCGATAGGGCACGGTGGAGGACGGAGCCGACAGCGATGCACGCCAGCCCGTACCCGTATGCTTCGAAAACCAGCGTACGGTTCAAGGTCCCCTCCAGGAAGAGCTCCTGCCAGGCGCCGATGAGGGGGGCGATCGGATTCAGTCGGATCCAGATGAGATATTCACGTGGGATGATTGCAATTGGATAGACGATCGGAGTGAGGAAGAAGAGAACTTGCAGGAAGATCGCCGTGAGCCGCTCCAGATCACGAAAGAACACGTTCAGTGACGCGACGGCGAGCGCCGCTCCATAGACCGTGATGAATTGGGCAACCGCGAGGAGAGGAATGCCAGGCAACCAGACCCAGGTCGGAGCAAACCCGTACCAGAGAAGAGCGAGCATGATGACGGGGATTGTCAGCAGGAAATGAATCGCGTCGCTCAGAACATTCCCGGCAACGAGGATGTTCCGCGGGAAGCGCACCTTCTTGATGAGCGAGGCATTGCTGATGAACATCATGGGGGCACTTCCCACAGACGTGGAGAGCCACTGCCAGGGGAATTGGCCAGCGATCAGGAAGAGCGGATAGGGGTACCCCGGTGTTTGGAAGCGCAGGAAGACCCCGAGTGCCACGTAGTAGACAGCGGTGAATAGCAGGGGATTGGCCACCGACCATGCATACCCGAACCAGCTGCTCTTGTACCGGACCTTCATCTCCTTCTGAACCAAGACGACGACAAGGTCCCACAGGTGGGAGGCCGAGCGGTACGGGATCGCTGGGCGTGAGGGGGTTGTCATGCGAGAGGAACGCGTTCCGAGCGTGAATCGAACGCCACTACCCCGAGCGTAACTCGTTCGCCCACCGCGTTGGAGATTGAACGCACCAAGACCTAACAGCGATGTGGATGGGTAGGCGAAGCCATCGAGACGAAGTTAGTCGCCACGAGTGGGGACTGAGCGCCCTCGTGCCTGTACGGTTCGGCGGTACCATTCGACGGTTTGCTTGAGCCCCATCTCGAAGCTCGTCCTGGCCCGGAAGCCAAAATACTTCTCGGCCCGCGTCGTGTCGAGGAGGCGCCGCGGCTGTCCGTCTGGCTTGCTAGCATCCCAGATGATCTGGCCCTCGAAGCCGGTGAGGTGCGCGATCAGCTCGACGAGATCCTTGACCGAGATTTCCACGCCCGCCCCGAGATTCACCGGCTCATCGCCCTCGTACCGCTCGGCTGCGAGGACGATCCCTTCGGCGGCATCGGCCGCATAGAGGAACTCGCGAGTGGCCTTCCCGGTGCCCCACACCGTGATGGTGTCATCGCCGGCTTCGATAGCGTCCACGCACTTCTTGATCAAAGCGGGAATGACATGTGAGGAGGCGGGATCGAAGTTATCGCGCGGGCCGTACAGGTTCACGGGCAGAAGATAGATCGAGTTGAACCCGTACTGCTGTCGGTACGCCTGGCCCTGCACCAGCAACATCTTCTTGGCGAGCCCGTAGGGAGCATTCGTCTCCTCCGGATACCCATTCCAGAGCTCCTCCTCTTGGAACGGGACCGGCGTGAACTTGGGATAGGAGCATACGGTCCCGACCGTCACGAACTTCCTTACCCCGAGGCGCCGGGACTGCTCCATGAGCTGGACACCCATCATCAGGTTCTCGTAAAGGAAGCGGCCGGGGTTTTCCCGGTTCGCGCCGATCCCGCCGACGACGGCGGCGAGATGAAGGATCACGTCCGGACGTGCTTCTCCGAGGAGGCGAATGATATCGGGTTCGCGGCGCAGATCATAGTCGCGGCTGCGCGGGACGAATGGATCTGGACATCCGCGTTCCTTGAGGACCTCGAGAACGTACGAGCCGAGAAAGCCCCCGCCGCCGGTCACGACGACGCGCTTGTCGCGCCAGAAATCGGTCGGCCACGCACCGGGCGATGCGGTCATCGTGTCTCACCGCCTACTCGCCTCAGATCCGCCTCGACCATCATCGCCACCAGCTCCTCGAGGGCCACCTTCGGCTCCCACCCGAGCTCGACTTTGGCCTTCGAGGCGTTGCCACAGAGCGACGGCACCTCCGCAGGCCGGGCGAATTGTGGATCGATCCGCACGTAATCCTGGTAGTTCAGCCCCACGTGAGCGAACGCCATGCGGCAGAAGTCGGCGACGGAGCTCGTGCGCCCGGTCGCGATGACGTATTCTCGCGGCTCGCTGGCCTGCAGCATGAGCCACATGGCCTCGACGTACTCCCCGGCGAAGCCCCAGTCGCGCTTGGCCTCGAGATTGCCCAGGCACAGCTCGGTGGCGAGGCCGCGCTTGATCCGTGCGACCCCGTCGGTGATCTTGCGGGTCACGAACTCGATGCCGCGTATCGGCGACTCGTGGTTGAACAGGATGCCGGCGCACGTGAATAGACCGAAGCTCTCGCGGTAGTTCACCGTCATCCAGTGGGCGAGGAGCTTGGATACCGCGTATGGGCTCCGGGGATGAAACGGCGTCGTCTCCGACTGCGGCTCTTCTTGCGCGAGCCCGAACATCTCGCTGGTCGACGCCTGGTAGAAGCGGATCTTGGGGTTGACGTGACGGACCGCCTCGAGCACGTTGACCGCGCCCACGCCCGTCACCTCGGCGGTGAGCGATGGCTGCTGCCACGAGGCCCCGACGAACGACTGCGCCGCCAGATTGTAGACCTCGTCGGGCTCGGCGCTCCGCAGGGCGCGCACGATGGAGCCCTGATCCGTGACGTCGCCGTCCAGCAGCGTCACGTCGTGGGCCACGCCCAGGTAGTGAAGGCGTTCGGTCGTGGCAACGCTGGTGCGACGATCGACGCCGTAGACCTTGTACCCCTTGCTCAGCAGGAGCTTGGAGAGATACGACCCATCCTGCCCCGTGACGCCGGTGATCAGCGCGCGTTTCATGACGCTGTGAGTCTACTATCAGGCCACCGCTCGCGCCACCGCCTGCTGCACGGCGCGCGCCGTCGCTTCCCACGAGAAGTGGCCCGCGCGCTCGAGCCCGCGCTCGCGAAGCTCCTTCCAGAGTCCGTCCTCGGACAGGATCCGGCAGAGGCCGGCGGCGATGGACGCGGGATCGAGCGGATCGACGAGTAACCCGGCGTCGCCGACGACCTCTGGAATGGAGGAGACGCCGGCGGCAACGACCGGCGTGCCGCACGCCATCGCCTCCAAGGCGGTGAGCCCGAAGCCCTCGTGGAGGGAGGGAAGCACGAGCGCGCGGGCTCCCCGGTAGAGGGCGAGCAGTTCGTCGTCGGTGACGTAGGGCCGCCAGTCCACCCGGGCCTCGATGCCGAGCGCGCCGATGCGCTCCCGGAGCACCTGGATGTGTCGGGGCCGGCCCCCTCCAATCAGGACGAGCCGGACCGGCATCTGGCGGGCCACCTGCGCAAAGGCCTCCACGAGCCGCGGGAGATTCTTGTGGGGCATGACGTTGCCGACGCAGAGGAGATACGGCTCGCCGTCGGACAGAGCCGGCGACGGGGCCGGGACGAACCGCTTGGTGTCGTACCCCGCCATCACGACGTGGACCTTCTCGGGCGCCACGTCGTAGAAGCGCAGCAGGTCACGCCGCGTGCTCTCGGAGATCACGAGGATGGCCCGAGAAGCGCGGAGCACCGCGGGTACGTAGTGGCGGAAGTAGTACTGCTGTCGCGGATACTCCGACGGGTACAAGAGCGGCAGGACGTCGTGCACCGTGGTCACCTGGGGGAGCCCGGGCGCGAGCAACCCCTCGGGCATCAAGTTCAACAGGACGCGAGGGTGCGCCCGTCGCACGCGCGCACGGAGCCCCGTCTGCACCCATAGGAGGCGACGCAGGTGTCCCCGCGTGCCGAGCTCTGGCCGCATGCCGGGCGACACCGGATGCACGACCGTCCGCGGGTGCGCGATGAGGTCGGGCCGCGAGGTGTAGACGACGAGCCGCTCGCCGAGTGCGGCGAGATTCGAGATGAGGTAGAGGGCGTAGTTGCCAAGCCCGGTCGGACGTTGGCCCACGATGGCGGCATTGATCGCGATCGTGCCCTCGATGGCCACGGCTATAAGTATAGTCCGGCGCGAAGGGCCGTGCAGCCGTGGACTTAAGGCGTAGGCCCAAGGTCCTACAGCCGCCGCGACGCGCTCAGCGGTTGGTGGTCCCGGTGACGGGCGGCTCGTCGACTGGGCCGGAGATCAGGGGATAGACGATCCCGCCGAGAATGGCGCCGACGATCGGTGCCACCCAGAAGAGCCAGAGCTGCTCGATCGCCCATCCCCCGACGAACAACGCCGGTCCCGTGCTCCGAGCGGGATTCACCGAAGTATTGGTGACGGGGATGCTGATCAGGTGAATCAGCGTGAGCCCGAAGCCGATCGCAATCGGCGCAAACCCCTCCGGCGCGCTCCCGTGGGTCGAGCCGAGAATGATGAAGAGGAATGCGAAGGTCATGACGACCTCGCACGCAAAGGCCGCGCCCAGGGCGTATCCGCCCGGGGAATGCGTGCCGTAGCCGTTCGAGGCGAGACCCCCGGTGAGGCTGAAGCCGGGCTTGCCGCTCGCGATCAGGTAGAGCATACCCGCCCCCGCGATGCCGCCGAGGACCTGCGCGATGATGTAGGGGATCAGATCCCCCGCAGGGAAACGCCGGCCCGCGTAGAGGCCGATGGACACCGCCGGATTCAGATGGCAACCCGAGACGTGGCCGATGGAATAGGCCATGGTGAGGACGGTGAGACCGAAGGCGAAGGACACGCCGAGGAGGCCGATGCCAACGCCGGGGAACGCGGCGGCCAGCACGGCGCTTCCACAGCCGCCGAGCACGAGCCAGAAGGTACCGATGAATTCCGCGACGGTCCGGTTCCGGAGAGAGGGCTGTGCCATGGCGTCTCCCGTGCCGGGCGCACAGCCCGGCGTCGCGCCACAATCACTGCGTGCCTGCGGCCGTACATGGCCCCGGCGCCCCGAGGATAGCGCAGATCCCGGTAGTAGATCGCGGGAGTGCTTGACAGTCCTCCCGCGCCGGGGGTTTCATGGCGTCCAGCCGGGAGGTACCCAATGCGCTCGGATCGGGTGATCGCGACGACGGATTTCCATACCGCCGGCATCGGCATGCGGCTGGTGACGAGCGGTCTCGGGCGCGTGCCCGGCGCCAGCATGGCCGAGAAGCGCCGCTGGTTCGAGGAGCATCTGGACCACCTGCGGACGGGGCTCTGCATGGAGCCGCGCGGGCATCGGAGCCTCCTCATCGCGCTGCTGACGGAGCCGGTGACCCCCGGGGCGCACTTCGGGCTTCTGTTCATCTACCCGGGCGGCTACTACGTCTCCTGCGGCGAGGGGACCATCGGCGCCGCCACCGTGGCCATCGAGACGGGGATGGTCGAGCGACGCGGCGCCGAGACGCCCATCGTCATCGACACCGAGGGCGGCGTGGTCGAGACCATCGCCCGCTGGGACGGCGCGCGGGTCAGCGAGGTCACGCTCCGGTGGACGCCCTCCTTCGTGGCGCAGGCCGATGAGCGCGTGGAGGTCGAGGGGGTGGGCGAGGTCCCGGTCGACATCGCGGTGGGGGTCGGCAATGTCTTCGCGGTCGTCGAGGCTCCGCGGCTGGGCGTCGCGATAACCCGCGAGCATACCCGGCGTATCGCCCAGCGCGGCATGGCGCTCCGCGCGGCCGTGAATGCCCAGCTCCGCGTGGAGGTTCCGGGCCTCGGCAAGACCACCGTGGACAATGTCCTCATCCACGAGCTGCCCGACGCGGCCGGGGTGTCGCCCAACGCGCTCGTCTGGGGGCCGGGGCAGGTGGACGCGGCCCCCTGCGGATCGGGCACGTGCGCGCGCATGGCGCTGTTCCGGCACCGCGGACTGATGGGCGTCGGGTCCACCCTGGTAAGCCGCGGCCTGCTCGGACTCGACTTCCGGGGACGCATCGCGGGGGAGACGACGGTGGACGGACGGCCCGCCATCCTCCCCGAGATCACCGGCACCGCCTATCTCACGGGCTTCAGCCAGCTGCTCTTCGATCCCGACGATCCCCTCCGCGCGGGCTTTCTCCTGGACGCCTGAGCCCATGAAGACGCTCGTGCTCGGCGGCGGTGTCGTGGGCGTCACCACCGCGTACTTCCTGGCCAAGGCCGGCCACGAGGTGACGCTGCTCGAGGAGAAGGACGCGGTCGGGCTCGAGGCCACGGGCGGCAATGCCGGGATCATCGCGCCCGGCCACTCCTTCGCGTGGGCGTCGCCGCGGGCCCCCCGCATGCTGTGGCAGTCGCTGCGGGGCGGGGAGACGGCGATCCGCGTCCGGCTCAACGCGGATCCGCAGCTCTACGCGTGGGGGCTGCGCTTTCTGCGCGAGTGCACGACGGCGCGGGCTCGCCGCAACACGCTCGTCAAGCTGCGGCTCTGTCAGTACAGCCAGGGCGTGCTCAACGAGGTGGTGCGGGCGGAGGGCATCGAGTACCAGGCCATCCACCGGGGTGCCATCTACCTCCACCGTGATCGCGCCGCGCTCGAGGCGGGGATCAAGAAGATGGCGCTCCTCGCCGAGCACGGGCAGAAGCAGGAGATCCTCGACGCCGGCGCCCTGGCCCGCCTGGATCCCGTCTTCGAGCCGGTGCGCGGGAAGATCGCGGGCGCCATCCGGGATCTCGGCGATTCGAGCGGCGACTCGCGCCTGTTCTCGGAGGCGCTCGCGCGCGTGTGCCGGGAGAAGCACGGCGCCACGATCAGGCTCGGCACGCGGGTGAGCGCGCTGCGCGCGGAGGGCGACCGCATCGCCGGGGTGGTTACGAGCGAGGGGGTGCTCACGGCCGACAGCTACGTGCTCGCGCTCGGCGTCGGGGCACCCGGCGTCGCCCGCACCGCGGGAGTGAGCCTGCCGATCTATCCCGCCAAGGGCTACTCCTCGACGTTTCCCCTCAAGTCGGGCGGGCTGGCGCCGGCGATCTCAGGCGTGGACGAGCAGTGGCTGGTGGGCTGGTCGCGGCTCGGCGACCGCCTCCGGCTGACCTCGACGGCGGAGTTCGCCGGCTACGACTGGGGCTGGACGCCGCGCGACTTCAACAACATCCTGCGCCTGGCCCGCGACCTCTTCCCCGACGCCGCCGAGTACGACCGCGGCGAGTACCGGGCGTGCCTGCGCCCGATGACGCCCGACGGGCCGCCGATCCTCGGCCTGGGGCGGCACCGCAACCTCTACCTGAACTGCGGGCACGGCCACATGGGCTGGACCATGGCGTGCGGCACCGCGCGCATCGTCACGGACCTCATGACGGGCCGGATGCCGGACCTGGACCTCGCCGGGCTGACCGTCAGGCGCTGACGCTATTTCGGCAGGTACGTCATGCGCTGACCGCCGATCGATGCCTCGGCCATGGCCCCGGCGATCGGCCGCACGAACACGGCGACCCCGTCCACGAAGCGCGCGTTGGTGGAGGCACCGGTTCTTGGCGATCACGGCGGAGGCGGTGGCGCCGAAGTCCATAGGGTTCCGCTTGAACCGGTCCATGGCGTCCTTGTCCTGGAACACGATGACCTCGCTGTAGGTCTGTCCGCCGAGCTGGAATCCCACGGAGCCCTGGGCGAGATCGGCGTAGCCGATGTGCTGGCCCTGCTCGTAGACGATCCCGCGCCCGTAGCCGCCGCCGAAGCCCATGCCGGCCTTCGTGACCTCGGGAAAGAAGACGAAGCCGTGCTGCTTCCGGACGAACGCCTCCATGTCCGGGTCGATGGTCTTCCACTCCTGGCGCTCGGCCTCGGCCCTCTGGAAGAGCTCGTCCCGGGCCTCCGGCGTGGGCGGCGTGGTGCTACACCCGGCGACGATGACGGCGACGAGCGCGCTCGCGGCGATGGCACGTACTCTCGGAATCATGGGCAGGGCTCCTCCTCGTGGGTGCTAGGACGTTGAACGAAAGTGTAGAACGGCGGCACCCGATGTCAACGGGTAAGGGTGACCCGGGAACTATCGATATTAGGCGCGGCGCCGCCGCCGGGTGAGCGCTGTGAGCAGTAGCACGGCCAGCAGGCCCAGCGCGACGATCCCGACCCAGAAGACGAGCGGCCCGCGCTCGGGGCGCGGCGCGAGCGTCGAGACGCGGCCCGCGACCAGCGTCTCCCCGGCGACGGTGATGGTCACCGTGGGATCGCCGCCCTCGGGCAAGACCAGAGGCGCCATGTAGCTCCCGTTCGCGAGGTCGCGAATCTCGCCGACGTCGGCCCCGTCGCCGGCCTTGATGGTGAGGAGGGAGCCCAGGTCGGGCCCCAGGTAGTTGCCGAACGCGTCCCGCGGCGTCACCAGGAGCTCGGCGACGCGGCCGCGGGCGGACGCGGAGCGCGGCACCACTCTGACGTCGGACTGCTCCGCCTTCGGCGGTCCGGGGCGGACCACCGCGGAGATCGCGCCCGCGCGGCGCAGCTCGGCGCCGCCGGCGGTTCCCGCCGTGACCTCGTAGAGCACGGTGTACACGCCGGGAACGGTCGTGGGCGGGAGCGTTGCGCGGTAGACGCCGGCGCCGTCGTCCTCGAGACGCAGCGAGCCCGCGGCGGGCTGGAGCCGCGGCCATACCCGCGAATCCTGGAGAAGCTGGATGACCGCGCGCTGCCCCGGGGGCGCCTCCGGCTCGATGCGCTCGGGAGACTCCGCGCGGACGGTATAGGTGGCGAGGAGATTGGCGGCGCTGTTGATCGGTCGCAGCAGGGTCGCCGTCACGGTCGCCCCGCGCACCGGGCGCGAGCCATCGCGCAGCTCGAGCGCCACGGTGAGCGCCTCACCCGCGCGATAGTCCGGCCGCGCGAAGCGCGCGACGACGGCACGGCGATGGTCGTCGGCGATGGCGGCGATCTGGTAGGCGACGCCCGCGCGGCCGCCTAGCCTCACCTGCCACTCCCCCGCCGCCTGGACGGCCCCGGCCGGGAGGTCGAGAGCAAAGATGCGGTAGAAGGGGCCCGCGGTGACGCGGCCCTGCCGGGTGACGTCCACTCCGCCCTTCTCGACGCGCAGCTCGAGGGCGGCCGCGTTGCGCGGCCAGCTCACCGTGAAGACGACCTTGCGGACTCCCGCCGTGATGGGGAAGCGCTCGACGGCCTCGTCGCTCACGAAGGCGCCGCGCCGGTAGGCCACGAGCTGTGGCGACGAGACATTGAGCGCGTCCATGAGCGTCATCGTGAAGAACTGCTGGAGCGCGGCGGCGTCCATGTCGAAGCGCGAGACGCCGCCCGTCGCCGTGGCCATGGTCGCGAGGATGGACTGCGACGGCTGCGTGACGCCGGGACCGATGCCGATGGTATGGATGCGAACCCCGTACGTGGGAACCGCCTGGGTCAGCTGCGCCGGGATGCCGGCATCGTAGCCGCCCGTCTGGGTGGCAATCACGAGCTGGGCAAGCGACTGAATCATCGGATTCACGTTCTGCAGCCCGTCGGTGAAGAGCACGATGTTGCGGTTCGGCCCCACCGCCTGGAGCGGACCCGCCGTCCCCTGGAGCCCGAGGATGGCGGATTGCACGCCGCCGCCCATCGCGGTGAGCCCGCTGGAGCTCGTGGCATTGGTGTCCAGGTCGATGACGAGCGCGCCCACGTCGGGCAGCACCGGGACGAGCAGGGCCCCGCCCGGCGCGGTGTACTGGCTCACGCCGGTGCGGAAGTACGTGATGCCGATCCGGTCCTTCGGTCCGGCCAGCGCGAGCCACGTGCTCAGGAACAGCTCGGCGGCGTCCCGAAGCACCGCCTGCTTGCTCACGCAGGTCGGGCAGGCGGGAATCGCCATGCTCCCGGAATGGTCGAGCACCAGGGTGACGGCGGTGCCCACGGGAATGATGGGATTGCCGTCCGGCGCGGTGGCGCACACCGGCGCCGCCCCCTCCGCCGCCCGGTGATTCGCCACCGCGTAGAGTGCCCGGCAGATGACCTCGGCGTCCTTGACCGTGGCCTGGTGCACCGCAGCGGCCGTCGATCCGGCCACGGCGATGGCGATGTTCACCGCGTTCGTGCCGAGGTTCCGTGCCTGCTTCCGGGGCGGTGTGTTGCAGTCGTTGTCGGGATCGGGGGTGTCCCCGCCCACGAGGTCGCGGTCGCCCGTGGCGTAGATCGCCACGAAGAGGGTGCCGCTCGCCACCGGCGCGTCCTTGGCGCGGTTGCCGGGCGTCTCGAACGCACCCGTCCACTGACCGGCGGCCTCGCCGTTGAGCTTGCTCATGAAGTCGGTCGCGAGCGGCACGTTGTAGCTGACGCAGTTGTTGCGGGTGACGCCGTCGTTCATCTGCCGGACCGGCAGCTCCGTGTCCAGGAAGGCCAGGGCCCGGAGGCCATGATTGGGCGGCGCGAGGGCGATGAACTCGGTCACGGGACTGGCGCCGGGCGGATCGAGAGCCACCTCGCCCGGGAAGTCGACGCTCAGATCCATCTGGCGGCTGCGCAGGTACACCCGCGTGCTGATGGTGCCCTTGCTGTAGCCGATTACCGCCACGCGAACCCCGGCGGGGCTCGCGGGGTCCTGACAGCCCTGGATGAGACCGATTGCCTGGCCGATCCGCTGCGCGTCCTCGAAAATCGAGCGATCGGCCACGAGCATCTGGATGTAGTACGCCTCGATGCCGAGGTCCTGGTTCTCGGCGCGGGCCAGGGCGCCCGCGAAGGAGGGGCCGGTTGTCGCCGTGAAGTTCGCCTGGTAGGTTCCGCCGGCGCCGCTGCTGCCGAACTCGTGCCCGTGCACGAACAGAACCGCGCGCGGCTTTGGGGCGCTGGGGCAGGTGCCGCTCGGCCCGTTGACGCGCACGAATTGTCCGGCGGCGTCGACCCGGAAGAGGTCGAAGGCGCCGGCGGGCGATGTCGCCGCCGCGACGAGAAGCGTCGCCAGGACCCAGGGGCGCCAGCGCATTGCCACCGATACTCACGCCGCGCCGGCACGCGCGTCAAGGCGGTAGGACGATGTTGGCTTCCCGGTAGAAGAGGAGGATCAGGGCGATGGCCAGCATGCTGGCCCCGGCCGCGATGCTGGCGACCTGCCGCCACGGCGCGCCGAGGCCGAGCTCGAGCCAGCGCGCCGTCACCATCAGGGCCGCGAAGGCGCCCATGGTCGAGTGGGTCACCTGCACGAGAAAGCTCGACTTCAGCTGGAAGGCGGCGTGCGAGTGGGCGAGGAGCAGGATCCCGCCCGCGGCGGTGAGCGCGGGAAAGACGTACGCGAGGCCCCCGCGCGCATCCGGCCGGGCGCGGGCCCGCCACTCCAGGAGCCCGAGCCCCAGCACGAGGGCGGCGGCGATGCGGTGCTGTATGCCCTCGGCGTCGATGGCGCCCAGGGGCGTCGCCCCGAAGGGCCAGGCACCCTCGTTGGCGGCGGCGCGGAGATAGACGAAGCTCGCGAGAGCCACGAAGCCCAAGGGCCAGTGGCGCCCCCAGTCGCCACCGGCGAGAAGGCCCGCGAGCGCGGCCAGGCTCATGCCGAGCAGGATGAGGCCGGCTCCGTTGTGGCTGAAGTTGGACCACCGGTAGGCGTCCACGGATCGCTCGGCGCCGGGCGCCGCGCCCGCCCGGTTCCGGCGCATCGCGTCCACCGAGGGCGTCTCGAGCGACGGCACCTTCGGACGGAACACCTCCGCGACCTCGGCCACGGAGGCGCGCTCGCTCGTGGGGAGGTCGATGGCGGGCGGCTGCGAGGAGAGAGCGGAGGCCGCGAACACGATCATCACGAGGAGGATGGCCTCGGCTTCGACGAGCCGCGGCAGCCGCGCGCGCAGCGCGGGCGACGCCTGGGGCGAGGCCGCGCTTCGGACGGTCGAGAAGTTGATGGCCCCCAGGGCGAGCGCGGCCAGGAGCAGCAAGGCCTTGGTCACGACCAGGGAGCCGTAGCCGGTGCCGACGAGCGCCGGCGCGCTCCCCGTGTATGTCCACGCCAGCGGCACCGCGCTCGCCACCAGCGCCAGTACGGCGCCCATCGCGAGGGGGGAAAAGCGCGCGACCAGCTCGGGCCAGCGTGCGTCCACCGCGGGCTCGCGCCGCGCCAGGCGGCCGACGGCGGCGAGCTGCACGAGACCGCCCAGCCAGATCGCCGCCGCCGCCTGATGGAGCACGGTCAGCGCCATGAGGGGCGCCCGGTGCTCGAGGCGTCCGTTGGCATGGGTGAGCCAGGCCGACGCGACGACGAGCAGCGCGGCCAGGATGCCGGCAACCGCCCAGCCTCGGCGGGCGTCGGGTGTGCGCGCGAGCCCGCGGGCGGCGGCGGCCAGCGCCAGGGCGAGGGCGGCGCGCGTGATGCCCGCCGTGGCATGCTCGGTGCCCGCGAAGGTGCCGAGGGCCCCCGCGCCCAGCGATTCGGCGAGCAGCGCGGCCTTGAGGGCGAGGAGCAGGAGCTGCCCGATGGCGAGGGCGAGGGCGCCCAGCTCCAGGAGGCGCAGGGCGCGGGCGCGCACGGGCGCCGGCATGCCGCGCGCGACCACGAGTCCCCACACCACGCCCCCCAGGGCGAGGCACAGGCTCACGAGCACGGCGCCGCGGAGCAGGCTATCGAGGAAGCCGGCCAGGACCAGCACGCCCGGCTCAGGCCGACAGGGAGGTCTGGTCCGACGCCTCCGAGGGCATCGGGCGCGGGCGGGGCGGGGCGGCGCCGAAGAGGCGGATCAGGACGGGGAGCACCGCCAGCGACGTAACCAGGCTCACGCTGGCGCCGATGGTGAGCAGCAGGCCGAGCCCGAAGATGCCCTGGTGGCGTGCCACCATCAGGCTCGCGAAGCCCGCGATGGTGGTGAGGCCGTTCAGCACCACGCTCATCACGGTACTCTGCGCGAGGGGCGGCCCGCCGGTGTCCCGGCCCTCGATGAAGCGCACGTAGATGTTGAGGCCGAACTCCGCGGCAATGCCGATGACGAGGGGGACCGCCCACACATTGGCCATGTTGAAGGTGAGACCGAACGCGTCCATCAGCCCGAGGGCCCACAGAACCCCCAGCAGCAGCGGCACGAGGGCGAGCACGGTGTCCCGGATGCTGCGCAGGATCAGCAGGGTGACGATGCTCACGAGCGCCAGCGCGTAGAGCGTGCCCTCCAGGTAGCCCCGGCGAATGAGGCGAATGGCCTCGAAGGCGGTCACCGGCGGGCCGGTGACGGACGGGTCCACCGTGCGCAGCTCGGTGACGAAGCGCTCCGCGCTCTCCTGCTCCCAGATGTCGACGGCGGGCTGGACGCGGATCAAGTAGCGGCCGCTCGCCCCGACGTAGCGCACGCGCACCTCGGGCGGCACCTCGCCGAGCGCCACCGGCCGGGGATCGAGGTTCCGCCGGAAGCTGGCGAGCTTGTCGGCGAAATCGCGGTAGAGGGCGCCCTGCAGATGGCCCAGCGCGGTCGCCGCCGGCGCCCGCGCACCATCCAGCTTGGCGAGCACCTCTTCGACCTGGGTGGCCAGGGCCTGCGGGCCCCGCGTGTCGCCGCGGCCCTCGGCGGCGCCCAGCACGCGGGCAAGCCGGCGCCGCAGGGCCTCGAGGGCCGCCCGAACCACGTCGAGGTCGACCGGAGGGGGCGGCCGCAGCGTCAGGCCGGCGAGGGGCTCGGCGAGGGCCCGGATCATCCCGATCTTCTCGGCCTGCTGCGAGGGGTAGAGCATCAGCACGCTCTCGACCTTGGCCACGCTGGGCAGGCGTGCGAAGGCCTCGTGCTTGGCCTGCAGCTCCGTGAGGGTCCCCGCGGAGGCGAAGGCGGCAATCCCCGAGCGGCCGGCCTCGGCGAGGATGCGCTCCTCCCAGCTCACGGATTCCACGCCCTTGGCCTGAAGCTTGAGCAGGTTGTACTCGAAGCCCACGCCGGCCGCGCTCCAGAGCGCGAGCGCCGAGCAGGCCACCGCGATCACCAGGATGGTCTTGCGATGGGCCACGATGCGCTCGAGCCACTCCGCCGCCGGCCGCGTCCCCCCGTGCGGGGCGGGGCCGAGCGTGCGCGCGCTCGCGCGCCGGTCGACGAGCGCCAGCAGGGCGGGGAACAGCGTGATCATGCCGAAGAAGGCCAGGAAGACGGCAATGCCCGACACGACGCCGAACTCGCGGATTCCCTGAAACGTGGTCAGGACGAGCACCAGGAAGGCCCCGGCCGCGGTCACGGCGCCCAGCACCATGCCGGGCCCGGTGCGGAGCGCGGTGGTCTCGAGCGCCCCCGCCACGCCGGCGCCCAGCGTGCGCTCCTCCTCGTAGCGGAAGAGGAAGTAGATGCCGTAGTCGATGCCGATCCCGACCACGATGGAGATGAACATGACGGAGAAGATGCTCAGGTGCCCGACGATCAGGGTGATCAGCCCCATGGACCACCCGAGGCTCACGGCCAGGGTCGCGAGCATCAGGAGCGGCTTGACGAGGCGCCGGAAGGCGACGAGGAGCAGGATCAGGGTGAGGGCGAACGCGAGCACGGTCGCCCGCTGGCCGTCGGTGAGCGCGGCCACCATCTCGTCATTGGACAGCGCGGGCGCCCCCGTCACGCCCGCCCGCACCCGCGGATACTCGCCGGCGAGCCGCGTCACGGCGGCGCGAAGGCGCGCGATCCGCTCGCGGTTGTCCGCGAAATCGCCTTCCTCGCGGCGCGGGGCCACGAACATGAACAGGAGCTTCTGGTTCTGCGAGAAGTAGTACCCCGCGTCGGGGTCGTCCAGGCGGCCGATCGACAGCGCGGTCGCCCACGGAGATCGATAGGTGATGCTGCCGTCCAGCCGCTCGGACATCTGCGTCAGGATTGCGCCGAGGAATCGCGGGTCGGCGAGCCCTTCCTCCCGGAGGCCGAGATCGAAAAATCCCACCACCATCGCGTTGGCGATCTGCTGGTTGACGGCTTCGAGGAGCACAGCCAGCGAGGGCTCGGCGGCGTAGTGCTCGAGAAACTCCTGGTAGTCGTAGAGACGATCGCGCAGGTTGGCGAGGTCCGGGGGGGCCAGATAGAGCAGGGCGCGATGCTCGAAGTACGCGGGATCGACCCGATAGGTGACCCGGTCGCCGATGCCCGCCTCCTGGAGGTCGGCGCCGAGGCGGGTCGCGTACTGCCGCGCCTCCTCGGAAGTCGGGGCCTCGATCGCAACCACGATGTCATTCAGCTCACCGAAGTCCTCGAGGTACTGGCGCAGGGTGACGACGTAGGGAGCGTTCTGGGGCAGGAGGCGCAGGCTCGAGCTCACGAAGCCGAGCGCGTACACGGTATAGGCCGTACCCAGGGCGGCCAGGGCCAGGGAGACGAGCACGGTGATCAGGGGCCGGCGCGTCGAGAGACGGACCACCCGGGCGACGGTGCGGCCCACCCAAGGCGCGGCGCTCACGCGCGACGCCCCCCACCCTCGACCTTCGTTTCGTTGCTCTTGCGGGCGCCCTCTGGCAAAATGCCGTGGGAGCAAGCTCCGAGAAACCCGTGGTCCTCGAGGGGAGAACGAACACGATGATGCTGTCGTCGAGCGCGCTGCGGACGCTGGTCCGCTCCACGAATGCCGCGGGCGCGATGCTGCAGCGGGCGGGGCTGTCGCCGGTCTCGCTCGACGAGCAGGGCCTGCTCGCCGCTGCCCGTCGTGCCACGGGGCTGGACGACCTGGGCGACGAGAGCTTCCGCGAGCCGTTCCGCGAAGTGCTGCGAGGGCTCGAGTCGGAGGCCCGCCTCACGCTGGTGGGCCGGATCGCGGCCCGGCAGGATCTGCTGGGCCAGCTGGGGAATCGCCTGCGGCTCGAGGCCGACAGCCGGCGCCATCCCGAGATCGGGCGGGAAGAAGTCCGGCAGCCGATTTTCATCGTCGGGCTGCCCCGGACGGGCAGCACGCTGCTCCACCATCTGCTCGCCCAGGATCCCGGCAGCCGCGTGGCGCAAGCCTGGGAGGTGATGTTCCCGTCGCCCCCGCCGGAGGCCGCCACCTACCGAAGCGATCCGCGCATCGACAAGGCGGCCCGTCAGCTCCGCTGGTTCGATGCCCTCACCCCTGACTTCAAGACGATTCATCCCCTGGGCGCGCAGCTCGCGCTCGAGTGCATCGCCATCATGAGCCCGACGTTCCTGTCCGCTCGCTTTCACACCACCTACCATGTTCCCACATACCAGGAGTGGCTCGAGCGACAGGACCTGCGTCCGGCGTATCAGTTCCACCGCCGCTTCCTCCAGCAGCTGCAATGGCGCTCTCCGGCGCGCCGCTGGGTGCTCAAGGCGCCCGCGCACCTCTTCGCCTTCGACGCGCTGCTCGAGACCTATCCCGACGCCCGCATCGTGCAGACCCACCGCGACCCCTCGACGGTGCTGGCGTCGGTCGCGAGCCTCACCGCCGTGCTCCAGCGGGCGTTCACCGACCATCTCGATCCCTACGAGATCGGCCACGAGGTGAGCCGGCGCTGGACGAACGGGCTCGACCGCGCCATGCGGCTCCGGCAGAGCCGCCGGGTCCCCGCCGAGCGGTTCTTCGACGTGCACTACCACGAGCTCGTCCGCGACCCGATGGTGGTGGTTCGGCGCATCTACGCGCACTTCGATGTCCCACTCAGCGAGGACGCCTCCGCGTCGATGCGCCGGTTCCTCGCCGCGAACCCCAAGGACAAGCACGGCGCCCACCGGTACTCCTTGAGCTCGTTCGGGCTCGAGGCGGACGACCTCGTCCGGCGGTTCAAGGCGTATCGCGAGTACTACGGCGTGCCGCGGGAAGACGCGTCCGCGCAGTAGTCCGCCTCGCTATCGGACGAAGCCCTGGCGCGCGAGGTGCTCGAGCACCCGCCGCGCGTTGCCGTCCGGAGTGGTCACGACGGTGTCGAGCGTGATCTCCGGGTTGGCAGGGGGCTCGTAGGGGTCGTCGATCCCGGTGAAGCCCGTGATCTCGCCACGTCGTGCTTTGGCGTATACGCCTTTGCTGTCGCGCCGCTCGCAGACCTCCAGCGGCGTGTCCACGAATACCTCGACGAAGTGATCGGCCCCCACCATGTGGCGCACCTCGTCGCGCGTGACCCGGTACGGGCTCACCGCCGCGCAGAGGGCCACCCCGCCGTGCCGGACGATCTCGGCGGCGACGAAGCCGATGCGCCGGATGTTCGTGTCGCGGTCCTCCTTGCTGAACCCCAGCCCCTTGGACAGGTGGGTGCGCACCACATCGCCGTCCAGCACCGTGACGTGCCGGCCACGCTCGAGCAGGAGCACGGTGAGGATCTCGGCGGTGGTCGACTTGCCGGCCCCGCTGAGCCCGGTGAACCACACGCAGACGCCCTGCCGGTAGCGGGGCGGATAGGTGTCCATGAGGATCTGCGCCACCTCGGGCCGCGTGAACCAGCCGGGGAGCTTCTCGCCCGCGTTGAGGAACTCCTCGCGCACCTGGGTGCCCGAGATCGAGGCCGTCCGCGCGGTGGGCGGGATGCGCGAGGCCTCCTCGTAGCGGTCCTCGTCGGGCAAGTACATCATCTCGCCGAACGGCAGCATGCCGATCCCCAGCTCCTCCTGGTGCCGGCCCACCAGCTCCTGGGCGTCGTAGGCGCCGTAGAAGGGCTTGCCCGCGGAGTCCAGGCCCGGGCTGGCGTGATCGCGGCCCACGATGAAGTGGCTCGCCCCGTAGTTCCGCCGGATGAGCGCGTGCCACACTGCCTCGCGGGGCCCGGCCATGCGCATGGCGAGCGGTAGCAGCGAGAGGAGCACGCGGCCCCGCTCGAAGTAGCGATCGACCAGCACCTTGTAGGTCCGCACCCGCGTGTAGTAATCGACGTCGCCGGGCTTGGTCAGCCCCACCACCGGGTGCAGGAGCAGCGTGCCGCCCACCGCGTCGGCGGCGCGCCGGGTGAGCTCTTCGTGGGCGCGGTGAAGCGGATTCCGCGTCTGGAAGGCGACAACCTTGGACGCGCCGAGGTCCGCGAGCCGCGCGCGCGTCTCCGCCGGCGTGAGGCGCAGGTCGCGGAAGTCGTGGCGGGGCGGGAGGGCGAGCACGCGGAGCCGGCCTGACAGGTTGACGTCGCCCCAGCGCTGCATCTCGCCCACGAGGGGATGGCGCACGTCGCGCGTGCCCAGCACCCGCTGCGTGGCCTCCGCGCGATCCCACTCGTAGGCTTCCTCGACGGTGAGGACGCCCAGCAGCTCGTTGTGCGCGTCGCGGAGCGCCACCTCCGTGTCGAGGCGAATCGGGGCCGACCGGTCCACGGGCAGGACGACGGGGATGGGAAAGAGCTGCCCCCCGGCCAGGCGCATCTCGCCGACTACGCGATCGAAGTCGCGCTGGCTCATGAAGCGGTCCAGGGGCGAGAACCCGCCGGTGGCCAGGAGCTCGAGGTCGTACACGGCGCGCTCGGAGATCTGGACGGATGGGAGCCGGCCCGCGTGGGCGCGCAGCTCGGCCTGGGCTTCCGTGGCAACCATCAGATCGACGAGGGGGCCGCCCATGGGCGGGATCAAGCCGGCGTGGGACGTGGTCATCTGTCTCCTCTGGGGTGAAGTTGATAAGGCCAGCGGGCATTGTACCCCGCGGGATCAAATCCAAGCATAACGCACCGCGTGAGAACTTATTTGACGAGTATGCAACACTAGTTTCAGATATGAAACACCAAGGAGGCCCACCATGATCCAGCCCATCGCCCCGATCGCGTGTCGCCCGTGGACACTCAACGGCATCTCCAAGGATCTCGTCGTCGGCCACTACGAGAACGCGTACGGCACCGCCGTCCGGACCCTGAACGCGGTGCGCGCCGAGATCGCATCGCTCGAGACCACCGCGCCGCCTCACCGGCTTCGCGCCCTGAAGGCCGAGGAGCTGGCCGCCATGGGCTCGGTGGTTCTTCACGAGCTCTACTTCGGGAATCTAGGCGGCGACGGCAAGGTGTCCGACGTCGCCCGGTCCGTCCTGGAAGAGCACTTCGGCAGCATCGCCGCGTGGCGACGGGAGTTCGTCGGCGCCGCGCAGTCCATCGGGGACGGCGGCGGCGGCTGGGTCCTGCTGACGTACTCGAGGCGGACCAGGCAGTTCTGGAATCAGGTCGGGCGGGATCACGCCCAGACGGCGGTGGACGCGACCCCCGTGCTCGCCCTCGACATGTACGAGCACGCCTATCACCTCGACTTCGGCGGGAACGCCACCGCTTACATCGACGCGTTCATGCGGAACGTGGACTGGGCGGCCGTGGCGGAGCGGATGGCGGCGGTGCGCGCCGACCGCGCCCTGCCCGCCGAGGACCCGTCCGACCAGAGCTTACCGTCCCTGTCGGTGGAGGAGCTGTCCGCACAGCTCGTCCAGGGCGAACCAGTTCAGCTGCTCGACGCCCGGCCCCGGCACTACATCTCCAGGGCCACGGACATGATGGCGGGCGCGATCTGGCGCGATCCCGAGCGGGTGGATGAGTGGATCGGGGAGCTGTCGGCCGACAGGCCGCTGGCCGTCTACTGCGCATACGGGTTTCACGTCGGCTGCAACGTGACGCGCGTGCTCCGGGAGCGTGGCATCGACGCGCGCTACGTCCGCGGAGGGTTGTCCGCGTGGTACGCGGCGGGCGGCGCGCGGGCGCCCCGGCTGGCCGGTGAGTAGCACGCTATGATCCTCGAGCCGATCGGCGAAGTGGCCCTTCCCGTCCACGCGGGCGCGGGGGGCTTCGATCACGCGGCGGTGCACGGGCCGCGAGGGCGGCTCTATGTCGCGCACACCGCCAACGACGCCCTCGACGTCATCGATTGCGCGAGCCACGCGCATCGCGGGAGCCTCACCGGTTTTCCGGGGGTCGCGGGGGCGCTGGTGTGCGAGGAGCAGGACCTGGTCTTCACCTCGAATCGGGCGGAGCGCGCGGTCGGGATCTTTCCTGCAGGCGACGAGGCGGCGGTGACCACGGTGGCCGTCGGTGGGCACCCGAATGGGTTGGCCTACGATCCGGGGCGCCGGCTCCTCCTCGCCGCGAACGTGGGGGACCCGGCGCGCCCGGGCGTGTACACCGTCTCGCTCGTCGACGTGGGCGCGCGGGCCATGGTCGCCGACTTACCCGTGCCCGGGCGAACCCGCTGGACCGTCTTCGATCCGGAGGCGGGGTGCTTCTACGTGAACATCGCCGATCCGCCGGTCATCGCGGTGATCGAGGCGGCCCATCCGCACGGCGTCGCGCGCGCCTTCGCCATGCCCGCCGCGGGCCCGCATGGGCTCGAGCTGGACGTGGCGGCCCGCCGCCTGTACTGCGCCTGCGACGGCCGCGTGCTGGTCGCCGTGGACCCCGCGAGCGGCCAGCTACTGGGGCAGACCGACCTCGCCGGCGTGCCCGACGTCATCTTCCTCGACGCCGAGCGGGGCCATCTGTATGTGGCCGTCGGTGACCCCGGCCTGATCGAGGTCTTCGATGCCCGTCAGATGCGACGCATCGACCGGGTGCCGACGGAGCGCGGCGCGCACACCCTCGGCTTCGACGCGATCCGCCACGCCGTCTACGCGTTCCTCCCCGAGACCCATCGGGCCCTGGTCTTCCGCGACACCGGCTAGGCGCGCGGGCGTCCGGTTACTCGAACATGAGAACGGTGCGCGCCACCTCGCCCGCCTTCATGGCGCGGAAGGCGTCGTTGACCTCTTCGAGCTTGCCGCGCCGGGAGACCATCTCGTCGAGCTTGAGACGGCCCTGCCGGTAGAACTCGATGTAGCGCGGCATGTCCACCTTGAAGCGGTTCGAGCCCATGCTGCAGCCCTGGATTTTCTTCTCCCGCAGGAACATGGGCCCGTCGAGCTCGACTTTCTGGCCGACGGGGATCATGCCGATGATGGTGGCGGTGCCGCCCGGCCGGATGCAGTCGAAGCACTGCTCGGCGGCCAGCTTGAGGCCGATGGCCTCGAAGGAATAGTCCACGCCGCCCCCGGTGAGGGTGCGGATGGCCTTGACCGGATCGTCCTTGGAGGCGTCCACGAGGTGGGTGGCGCCGAGGTCCTTCGCCCGCGCGAGCTTCGCTGCCATGGTGTCGACGGCGATAATCATGCGCGCTCCCGCGATGCGCGCGCCCTGGATGGTGGCCAGCCCCACGCCGCCGGCGCCGAAGATGGCCGTGGTGGAGCCCGCCTCGATGCGCGCGGTGTTCAGCACCGCGCCCACGCCGGTGGTGACGCCGCAGCCGATCAGGGCCGCCTGGGCGAGCGGCATCTGGTCGTCGATCTTCACGAGCGCGTTCTCGTGCACGAGCATCTGCTCGGCGTAGGCAGAGAGATTGGCGAACTGGTTCACGGGCTGGCCCTTCCACGAGAGCTTCGGCGGCTCGCCCTTGGCGCGCGTGGGACGGGTCTGGCAGAGATGGGTCTTGCCGGTGAGGCAGTAGTCGCACTGCCCGCAGAAGAGGGACAGGCACGCGATGACGTGATCACCGGGGCGGAACTCCACCACCTGCGGGCCGACCGCCTCCACGATGCCGGCGGCTTCGTGGCCGAGGATGGCGGGGGTGGGAAAGGGATAGAAGCCGTCCACGAAGTGGAGATCGCTGTGACAGACCCCGGACGCGACCGTGCGCACGAGCACCTCGCGACCCATGGGCTTGTCGATGTCGACGGTCTCGATGGTGAGGGGCTGATGGGGCCCGTGGAAGATGGCAGCTTTCATGTCGCGGCTCCTTTGGCGTCAGATGGGATTCGGCCCCGCCCGTTGGGGCGACCGCCATGATACTCCGTTCCGCAGCTTGACAGGGGACGGCCGCGGGCCGAGGATCGGGGCACTGGCCGGACCGGGTCGCCACCCCCTACGCGGAGGGATACCCCGTGAAAGACGGACTGCGCTTCGTCGACTGCGACATGCACATCATGGAGCCGCCGGACCTCTTCGACCGCTACCTCGACGCGAAGTTCAAGCATCGCGTCACCACGCTGGTGGGGGCGGACGGCCGGCCGCGCCGGGGCCCGGCGGGCGCCATCGTCATCGACGGGATTCCCACGTCGGATAGCGATCTCCAGCAATACCGCAAGCGGACCAAGCCGGGCTCCACGCAGAGCAGCCAGCCCTTGTCCGGCTCGCGGCTCGCCGATACCGGCCACCTCGCCTTCGCCATCGAACGGAACTACAACGGCGAGGCGCAGGTGATGGGCATGGCCATGGAGGGCGTGGACATCGCGGTGCTCTACCCGACGAGCGGGCTCTCCCTGATCGCCCGCGACGGCATGGACCCGCAGCTCTCCCTCGCGCTCTGCCAGGCCTACAACAACTGGATCCACGAGTTCTGCCGGTACAGCCCCGAGCGGCTCAAGTTCGTGGCCATGCTCCCGTTCCACGACGTGCACCTCGCCTGCCGCGAGCTGATCCGCTGCGTGCGGGAGCTGGGGGCGGTCGGGTCGTTCAACCGGCCGAACCTCGTGAACGGGCGCTACTGGCACTCGAACTACTGGGACCCGCTCTACACCCTCCACGAGGAGCTGAACGTGACGTGGGGCTTCCACGAGGGCACCGGCGCGCCGTACTCGCACATGAACACGCTCTACGGCGAGAACCGGTTCTACCGCCACGTGGCCAGCCACTGGATCGAGATGCAGCAGGCGCTCGTCGCGATGATCATCGGCGGCGTGTTCGAGTTCCACCCGAAACTCCGCGTGGGCTTTCTCGAGGCGCAGAACTCGTGGGCGCCCGGGCTCCTCTCGCGGATCGAGTGGGACTATCCGCAGTACCGCGACTCGCACGCCCCGTATCTGTCGCTGACGCCCCGCGAGTACTTCCGCCGCAATTGCTGGGCCGCGGTGGAGGGGAGCGAGCCCGAGATCGAGGCGACCGCTGGGCTCATCGGCGCCGACCGGATGTGCATCTCCACCGATTACCCGCACTTCGACTCGAACTTCCCCCACGTGGCGGAAAATCTGTTAAAGAACGTGCCCCGCGAGATGGCCGCCCAGATCTTCATGGGCGGGGCGCACCTCTACGCGTTCGGGGAGGAGGACTTCAAGAAGGCCGACGCGGCCGCGGCCAAAGGCCCCCGCTGAGCCCGCCGCTCTTTGCCCGCATCGTGGTGCCGACGGACTTCTCGAACTGCGCCGAGGAGGCGTGGACGCTCGCCCGCCGGCTGGCGGCGGCGTTCGGGGCCGAGCTCATCCTCGTGCATGTCTTGGTGGAGACGCCGCTCTTTTCCGAGACCCCGTTCACGACGGGGCATACCCGCGATGTCTTCGCCGCCGCCCGCGGATGGGGCGAGCGCGGCCTCGCCGAGCGCGTGGAGGCGGCGCGCGCGGCCGGGCTCCGCGTCCGCTCGGAGCTCCGCACGGGTCGTCCGCATGCCGAGATCATCGCGCTCGCCACCGATGCCAACGCCGATCTCGTCGTCATCGGCACGCACGGCCGCGACGGCCTCAACCGCGCCTTGCTGGGCAGCGTGGCGGACCGGGTGGTCCATCTCGCGCCCTGCCCAGTCCTGACCGTGCGCGGGGCCGACTGAGCGCCGGCAGCGCGGAATCGCTCAGCGCCCGACGACCGTGCGGGCGAGATCGCCGGCGTGCTCCCACAAGATGAGGCCGACGCCCATGAGGCTTTCGCCCGCGATCCAGCCCGACGCCACCGGGAAGGTGTTCTCCTGCGCCCAGCGCGGGTAGCGCTTCTCGATCCACCACGCGAGCAGCCCGCCGAGGCAGAAGAGGAGCGCGTAGTGAAAGTGGAAGGTCCACGCCAGCCCCACGCCCGCCGGTGAGGGGATGAGGTGCTCGCGCGCGGGCACGAGCTTGGGCAGGACCGTCAGCACGACGCCGACGAGCGCGCCGCCCACTATGGACCAGATCTTGACGGCGCCGAGGGCCCCGACGCCGTGCGAGAGCGCGACGGCGACCGCGCGCCAGGCCTGGGCCGCGGGGGCGGGGAACTGGTTCGTGCCGAGCACGCCGGCGTGGGGCACGAGCAGGCGAAAGGCGAGCACGCTGACCAGCGTCCCGACGAAGATGCCCGCCAGCTGGGCCAGGAACTGTCGCCGCGGGTGGGCGCCCAGCAGGTAGCCGCTCTTGAGATCGGTGAGGAGGTCGGCGCTGCTTCCCGCCGCCGCCGCGGTGATGTTGGCGCTCATGAGATTGACCTGCACGTTGCCGGGACTGAGCGCCCCGAAGGCGAGCTGGGTGATCTTGCCCATGGCGCCCACCGGCGTGGTGTCGGTCTCGCCGGTCACGCGGCAGGCGACGAGGGCGAGGAAGAAGGACAGGATGACGGCCACCGCCGTTTGCCAGTAGGGCATGCCGAAGCTGAGGTGGCCCAGCCACGCCAGACCGGCGAAGCCCACGAGCTGGCCGCCGATGAACCAGGACGCCGGCGGCTCGATGGCCGCCACCGGATTGTCCCCGCGGCCCCGCCCCACTCCCACCATCGTGCCGAGATCGGCGAAGGCGCGGAGCGCCGTCCGCCACTGCATGGCGAAGGCGAGAAGGCTCGAGCTCACCATGCAGGACACCCCACCCCAGAGCGTCCACTGCACGATGGTCGCGTAGCCCGTGCCCTCGATGACGCCCGCGTGCTGGAGCAGGGGCGCGAAGATCATCCACGCGGTGACGCCGCCGAGCAGCATGCTCCAGCACACGCGCAGGCCCGTGATGGCGCCGGCGGCGATGAACATCGGCTCCCACGACAGCATCACCGTGCGCCCCATCCAGGTCGGCCCGAGCACGCGCTGGTTCAGCGCGGTGACCCAGGTGCTGATCATGAGGGGCGCCAGCGTCGCGCTGACCAGGACGAGTCCCTCCGCCCAGAACTTGCTGCAGAGCGCGAGGAGACCCGCCCATCCCAGGCGTCGGGCCGACCGGAGGCCGCGGTCCCCGACGGAATGGAGCGCGCGGAGCGTCTCGGCGGCGGCGATGCCACTGGGGAATCGGAGCTGCTCGATGTTGATCATCTGGCGCTTCATGGGAATGGCCATGGTCACGCCCAGCACGGAGAGAAAGAACACCCACGCGAGCATGATGGGCAGGGACAGCGGGCGGTCGGTGATGAGGAGGTAGGCCGCGAAGGCGGAGATGAGCGTGCCGCCGGTGGAGTAGCCCGCCGAGCTCGCCGTGGACTGCATGCAGTTGTTCTCGAGAATGGTCATCGGGGTCCGCGCCAGCCCGAGCCGGTGAAGCGTGGTCCAGATCGCGTAGGACAGGATGCACGCGGTGATCGCCACCCCGAAGCCCCATCCCGCCTTGAGCCCGATGTAGAGATTCGTGAGCGACAGCGCCCCGCCCAGGAGGGAGCCCATGAGGACGGCGCGCCACGTGAGCTGGCGCATGGTATCCCCACGGCCGCGATAGACGCGCTCGTACCACTGGCGCTCGATCTCGTCGGGGGTGCCCTCGAGGGCGTGGATGGGCGGCCGGCCGGCCTCCGAAGCCGCGCCGGACGGCCGCGGCGGAGTGGTGACGCTCATGTGGAAGTTCCGGCCTCCCTCTGGCGGAGACGCGATGCGCTCCGCTCGCGCGCGCCGGGCCGGATTATGCCACGCGGAGTTCGAGAACGCCGCGGCCGCGGCGAAGGGGCCGCGCTAGCCCCGGGCGGCGGCTCAGCCCTAGGCTGCGCGCCGCCGCCGCGCGATGGCCCGCCCGGCGAGGCCGGCGAGCGCGGTGGCGAGCAGCGCCAGCGCTCCGGGCTGCGGAACCTCGTGGCCGACGGGGGGCTCGGGTACCGAGAACTCGGAGACCGAGAACGACCCGTTCGGAACGAACCAGGCGGCGGCCGCATCGACGCGGGCGAAGTCGAGGATGGCCGCCAGCGCGTCGGGATCCCCGGCGCTCGCGTCGGTGAGCAGGTCGACAAACTCGCCGTGCCGAACTCGCCCGTCGCCGTTCCCGGGGAATATCGCGCTCCACGGCGTCCCGACGATGGATTCGGCGAACGCGTCGTTGACGACCATATAGATGTGGTCCTGTCCGTCTCCGATGCCGGCGACGCCGCGGCCGATGCCCGCGATCAAGGCGGACGTCGGGGCGAACGGGGACGTGTGCGTGAGATACGACACGCCGCGGCCCGCGATGACGAAGCCCTGGTCGACGCTCAGCTGGCCGCCGTTCGACTCGAAGATGAAGACGTCGGTGATGTCGCTGCCGTTCGAGGTTCCGGGCGACATGTTGATCCCGTAGCTGACCTGGACCGGCGCCGCGACGGCCGAAGACCCGAGCGCGAGGGTCAGCCCCAGCATCACGAGGACGATTCCGCGGTACCGCCTGGCTGCGCTCATTCTTGATCCTCTCGATCGTGCGAAGTTGTTGAGGCTGTCGGGAGTCAATGGGTGCCGGCCCGACAGAGAGCAGGTCCGGTGCCACATCGGTGATTCATTGCAGAACGGGTACTTGGCGCCATGCCCCTCTCGATCTCTCTCGCCGATGTAAAGTTGCTCGACTGCCTGCAGCGGCTTGACGGTGGGCCCGGGCCGGGGCAGTATCCCCCCGATGCGCCGGGAGCACGCCCGCGAAGGGCGGCGGCCCGGCCGCGGTACCGGCGCCGCAAGCAGGGCCGCCACGAACGTCACGCACGCACCGAGGGGGACGCGTCATGAGTCAGCGCAGGCCACGGACACCTACGCTCCGATCCGCTCTCCCCCTGCTCCTCGCGGGCGCCCTGCTCAGCGCGGTGGCAGCGGCGGGCGCGCTCGCCCAGGGTGGCAAGAGCTCCCTGGTCGGCAAGCTCGAGGGGCCGGAGGTCGTCACCGACTCCGCCAAGTGGCCCAAGGCCTTCAAGGAGGCCCCCCAGCTCGCAGAGCTGGTAAAGGCGGGCAAGCTCCCGCCCGTGGCCGAGCGCATCGGGCAGGACCCACTCGTCATCAAGCCGCTCCACGAGGTCGGGAAGTACGGCGGCACGTGGCGCGCTGGGTTCACCGGCCCCGCCGACTTCTGGAACGGCTTCCGATGCTGCTCGGGACCCGACCATCTGATGTTCTGGGACTACACGGGCGACAAGGCGCTGCCGAACCTCGCCAAGGGCCTCGAGATGCAGGACGGCGGGCGCGCCTGGCTCGTGCACCTGCGCCGCGGCATGAAGTGGAGCGACGGCAAGCCGTTCACCGCCGACGACTTCGTCTTCTGGTTCGAGGACATCTATCGGAACAAGGACCTCATCCCCACGCCGTCCGCGGCCCTGGCCATCAACGGCAAGCAGGGCGTGATCGAGAAGGTCGATACCCATACGGTGCGGTTCAAGTTCCCCGACCCCTACTTCATGCTGCCCGACGTGCTCGCCGGCTCCACCGACCTCGCCGGCCAGTGGGGCGCGTACCGGGGCATGGGCGGCTTCGCGCCCGCGCACTACCTGAAGCAGTTCCATCCCAAGTACGTGGGGGCGGAGGAGCTCGACAAGAAGGTCAAGGAAGCGAAGTTCGATTCCTGGGTGCGCATGTTCCTGGCCAAGAACGACTGGGCGCTCAACCCGGACCTCCCGGTGCTCTCACCGTGGAAGACGGTGACGCCGATCAACACGCCGACGTGGACCCTCGAGCGCAACCCCTACAGCGTCTTCGTGGATAGCGCCGGGAACCAGCTGCCCTACATCGACCGTGTGGTGCTGACGCTGGCCGAGAACCTGGAAGTCTTGAACCTGCGCGCGATCGCGGGTGAGTACGACTACGCCTCGCGTCACATCGACCTCGGCAAGCTCCCCGTCTTCCTCGAGAACCAGCAGAAGGGTAACTACAAGGTGTACCTCGACCCCGGCGACTACTGCGACCTCATCATCAAGTTCAACCTCAACTACGACGCCGATCCCGAGATCGGGAAGTGGTTCAACACCGCCGACTTCCGGCGCGCGCTGTCGCTCGGCATCGATCGCGACCAGATCAACGAGACGTTCTGGCTCGGCACCGGCACGCCGGGTTCGGTGGTGCCGGTCGACAGCAACAAGTACAACCCGGGCCCGCAGTACCGGAAGCTGTGGTCGACGCTCGACATCAAGAAGGCCAACGAGATGCTCGACAAGCTCGGACTGGCCAAGAAGGACGCCCAGGGCTACCGTCTGCGCGCGGACGGCAAGGGCCGGCTGCGCCTCGAGATCATGACGCTGGGCGGCCAGTTCGTGCAGTACACGCAGATCTCGGAAATGATCCGCGAGCAGTGGAAGAAGATCGGGATCGACCTCACCGTGCAGGAGGTTGAGCGCAGCCTGGCGCTGAAGCGCACGGCCGCCAACGAGCAGCAGCTGGGGGCCTGGAACAACGATGGCAGCGAGCATCTGTTCACCTTCCCGCTGCACGTGTTCCCCTACGAGCTGGCTGCGGTCGCGTCGTCCGGGCCGCACTACGTCAAGTGGTTCCACTCCGCCGGCACGCAGGGTAAGGAGCCCGAGCCCCGGATGAAGGAGCTGATGGAGAAGTGGAAGAAGGCGTTCGGGGTGCCGGAGAAGGAACGGATCCAGCTCGGCAAGGACGTCTGGAAGATCGCCGCCGAGGAGGTCTACATCATCGGCGTGGTCGGCCAGGGCCCGGCCGCCATGGGTGTCCGCGTCGTCAAGACGAACATGGGGAACATCCCGTCGCGCCAGTACAACAGCCCGGATGGCAAGACGCCGGGCGCCTCGCGGCCGGCGACGTTCTACTACAAGCGGTAGGCCCCCTCACCCTGCCCTCTCCCCCCGAGGGGGGAGAGGGTGGGACGCTATGCTGGCGTACATCGGCCGTCGCGCCCTGCTCGCGATCTTCACCCTCTGGGCGATCTCCGTCCTGGCGTTCGTCATCATTCAGCTGCCGCCCGGGGACTATGTCACCTCCTACATCGCCCAGATGGCGTCGACGGGCAGCGTGGTCAGCGAGGAGGAGGCCGAGAACCTCCGGATCCAGTACGGGCTGGGCCAGCCGATGTACGTCCAGTACCTGAAGTGGATGGCCCTGATCGTCCGGGGCAACTTCGGCATGTCGATGGAGTGGCGGCGGCCCGTCACGGAGGTGATCGGCGAGCGCCTGTGGCTCACGGTGGCGGTGTCGGTGGCGGCCTTGATCCTCACGTGGGTGCTCGCCCTCCCCATCGGCATCTACTCCGCGGTGCGGCAGTACTCGGTGGGGGACTACGTGGCCACGTTCGTGGGCTTCATCGGTCTCGCCGTGCCGAACTTTCTGCTGGCGCTGGTGCTCCTCTACTTGGGATTCGTCCTCTTCAACGCCCATATCGGGGGATTGTTCTCCCCCGAGCTCCAGGACGCGCCGTGGAGCGCCGCGCGGGTCTGGGACCTGCTCGTGCACCTCCCGATTCCCGCGCTCATCCTCGGCCTCGCCGGCACCGCGCAGCAGATCCGCATCATGCGGGCCAACCTGCTCGACGAGCTGCGCAAGCCCTACGTGGTGACGGCGCGCTCGAAGGGGCTGCCCGAATGGCGAGTCATCCTGCGCTACCCGGTGCGCGTGGCGCTCAACCCGTTCGCGAGCACGATCGGCTACACGCTGCCCTACATCGTGTCGGGGAGCATCATCGTGTCGCTGGTCCTCGGCCTCCCGACGGTCGGCCCGCTCCTCCTCAAGGCCCTCATCGCGCAGGACATGTTCCTGGCCGGCACCATCGTGCTCCTGCTCGGCGTGATGACGGTGATCGGCACGCTGCTCTCCGACATCGTCCTCGTCTTGATCGACCCGCGCATCCGGCTCGAGGAGACCTGATGGCCGGCTCCGACGTCGTCCTGGATCCCGCCCGCGTGCCCGCCCCCGGTCCGAGCTCCGTCGCCGCCGCGAAGGAGCAGCGGATCTTCGTGGCCTCGCAGTGGCAGCTCATGTGGTGGCGGTTCCGCAAGCACAAGATCGCGCTGGTGAGCGCGGCGATCATCTTCGGCTTCTACATGGTGGTGGTGGGCGCGGACTTCCTCGCCTATGCCGACCCCGACGCGTCGGAGGCCCAGCGCTCGCTCATGCCGCCGCAGCGCGTCTACTGGTTCGACGGCGGGCGCTTCGCCCCGTATGTGCACGCGGTGAAGGGCGCCCGCGATCCCCAGACCTTCAAGCGCGTCTATCGCGCGGACCCGGAGGACAAGATTCGCCTGCGATTCTTCGCCGAGGGCTTCGAGTACCGGTTCCTGGGCCTGATCCCGATGACCCGGCATCTGATCGGCGTGGACGGCGGCCGCGACGTCTCCACGACGATCTTCCTCCTCGGCACCGACCTGCAGGGGCGAGATCTCTGGTCGCGCCTGATGTACGGCACGCGCATCTCGCTCACCATCGGCCTCGTCGGGGTGACGATGAGCCTCGTGCTCGGCGTGCTGCTCGGTGGGTTCTCCGGCTTCTACGGCGGGTTCGCGGACACGCTGATCCAGCGAATCATCGAGATTCTCCGCTCGATCCCCACCATTCCACTCTGGATGGGGCTGGCGGCGGCGCTGCCCCGCGACTGGACGGTCCTCCAGGTGTACTTCGCCATCACCGTCATCATCTCGCTGCTCGGGTGGACCGAGCTGGCGCGAGTTGTGCGGGGCCGCTTCCTCTCGCTGCGGGAGGAGGACTTCGTGGTGTCCGCCCGGCTGGTCGGGTGCAGCCAGATGCGGACCATCTTCGTCCACATGGTCCCGTCGTTCATGAGCCACATCATCGCGGCCACGACGCTCGCGCTGCCCGCGATGATCGTCAGCGAGACCGCGCTCTCGTTCCTCGGCCTGGGCCTGCGCCCGCCCGCGATCAGCTGGGGGGTCTTGCTGCAGCAGGCCCAGAACGTGCAGACGGTGGCGATCTCGCCGTGGCTGATGCTGCCCGCGCTGCCCGTGATCGTGGCCGTCATCGCCTTCAACTTCCTCGGCGACGGCCTCCGGGACGCCGCGGATCCCTATGGCCGCTGAGTCCGGCGCGCCGCTCCTGTCCGTGCGGGGCCTGAAGACGTACTTTCCCCAGGACGAGGGCACCGTGAAGGCGGTGGACGGGGTGAGCTTCGACCTGCACGGGGGGCGGACCCTCGGCGTGGTGGGCGAGAGCGGCTGCGGCAAGAGCGTCACCGCCCGCGCCATTCTCGGGATCGTGGATCGCCCGGGCCGTATCGTCGCCGGCGAGATTCGGTTTCGCCGGCGGACCGCCGCCGGCGCCGCCGACGGCGCTCCCGCCGTCGACCTGGCCGCGCTGCCCCCGAACGGATCCGAGATCCGCGCGATCCGCGGCGCGGAGATCGCCCTCATCTTCCAGGAGCCCATGTCGTCCTTCAGTCCCGTGCACACGGTGGGGAGCCAGATCGTCGAGGCGATCATGCTCCACCAGGCGGTGAGCCGGCGCGACGCGCGCGTCAAGGCAATCGAGATGCTGCAGCGGGTCGGCGTCTCCTCGCCGGAGCAGCGGGTGGATCAGCTCTCGAACCAGCTGAGCGGCGGCCTGCGCCAGCGGGCCATGATCGCGATGGCGCTGGCGTGCCATCCCACGCTGCTCATCGCCGACGAGCCCACGACCGCGCTCGATGTCACCACCCAGACCCAGATCCTCGACCTCATGCGCCAGCTGCAGCGCGAGGACGGCATGGCCATCATGCTCATCACCCACGATCTGGGGGTGGTCGCGGAGATGGCCTCCGACGTGGTTGTGATGTATCTGGGCCGGGTGGTCGAGCAGGCGCCGGTGGACGAGATCTTCCACGCCCCCAAGCACCCCTATACACAGGCCCTGCTCCGCTCCATTCCGCGCATGCGCTCACGCTCCCGGGAGCGGCTCACGCCCATCGCGGGCGCGGTGCCGCACCCGTATGACCGGCCGTCGGGGTGTCCCTTCCACCCGCGCTGTCCCGAGTTCATGCCGGGCCGCTGCGATCGGGAGGAGCCGGCCCTCAGGCCCGTCGGTCCCGCGCACGCCGTCAGCTGCTTTCTTTATCCGTGAGTGTCCCCTCCCGCGAGGTTTTGCTGCGGGTCCGGGGGCTTCAGAAGCTCTTCCCGATCCGGAAGGGCTTCTGGAAGCGGACGGTGGGCCATGTCCGGGCGGTGGACGGCGTCGATTTCCACATCGACGAAGGCGAGACGCTCGGCCTCGTGGGCGAGAGCGGCTGCGGCAAGACCACCACCGCGCGGTGCATCGTGCGAGCCATCGAGCCGACGGGTGGGCAGATCCACATGCGCGTCAAGAGCGGCGCCGTCGTCGACGTGGGGGCGCTGGGCAGGAAGGAGCTGCGGGCGCTCCGCCGGGAGATGCAGATGATCTTCCAGGACCCGTTCTCCTCCCTCAACCCGCGGATGACGCTGCTCGACCTCGTGGGCGAGCCCCTCTACATTCACGGCGTCCGGAGCCGGCGCGAGCGCGAGGAGCGCGTGGCCGAGCTGCTCCGCCGCGTCGGGCTCCGCCCCGAGTACATGCGCCGGTTCCCCCACGCCTTCAGCGGCGGCGAGCGCCAGCGCATCGGCATCGCCCGCGCGCTCGCCCTTCGGCCGCGCCTCGTCGTCGCCGACGAGCCGGTGTCCGCGCTGGACGTGTCCGTGCAGGCGCAGATCCTGAACCTGCTCCAGGAGCTCCAGGGAGAGTTCGGCCTGACCTATCTCTTCGTGGCGCACGACCTCAGCGTGGTGCGGCACATCAGCGACCGCGTGGCGGTGATGTACGTCGGCCAGATCGTGGAGCTGGCCGAAACCGAGCGGATCTTCACCGCGCCGAAGCACCCATACACCGCGGCGCTCCTGTCCGCGGTGCCCGAGCCCGATCCCCGCGTCCGCTCGAAGCGCATCATCCTCCAGGGGGAGGTGGCGAATCCCGCGGCGCCGCCGCCGGGCTGCTACTTCCATCCGCGCTGCCCCCACGCCATCGACGTGTGCCGCACGCAGGCGCCGGTCTGGCAGGAGATCGCGCCCGCCCACTTCGTGGCCTGCCATCGCGCCCCCGAGCTGCGGCTCGCGGGGGTGGAGTGACGCGCGCGCCGGGCGCGGCGTCGAGGAGACGGCGATGAGCGAGACGATCGAGGTTCTGAACCCGATGGGCTTTCCGCCCGCGGTGACCGGCAAGGCGCTGGCGCCCCGGCTTCCCACGCTGGAGGGCCGAACCGTCTACCTGGTGGACTGCCGCTTCGACGACTCCGACGTCTTCCTCGAGCAGATGCGTGCCTGGCTCGCCGAGCATCTGCCCGGCGCGACGGCGGTGGTCAAGCGCATCTCCAGCGTGTACCTCAACGACGATCCGGCCACCTGGGAGGAGATCCGGGCCAAGGGGCACGCCGCCGTCGTGGGGGTCGGCCACTGAAGCACCTGCGCGCCGGCGGTCGCCGCGCATGCGATGACGCTCGAAGGGAAGTACGGCGTGCCCACGGTGGCCATACACACGGACAAGTTCGATCGTGTCGTCCGCTCGGTGGCGACGGTGAGCGGGATGCCGGGGCTCCGGCAGGTGTTCGTGCCCCAGCCGATCATGGGCAAGACGGCGCGCGAGCTCCGCGCTTATGTCGACGGGAGCGATCCCATTACCGGGCGGCCCGTGATGCAGGAGGTGGTGGAGGGGCTGACCCGCCCCTTCACGGCAGATGAGGAGAGCCCCGCCCGCTTCGACCGCTCCACCCCGCGGCTCGTCGCGCCTGACACGCCGGAGCGCCTCGAGCGCCTGTTCCTCGACAGCCACTGGACGGACGGGCTTCCCGTCGTGCTGCCGACGGAGGCGCGGGTGGCCGCCATGCTGCAGGGCACGCGGCGGAAGCCCGACGAGGTGGTCGGCCACATGCGCTCCACCCACTTCCGCGAGCACTGGGAGTACACGGTGGAGAAGGTGGCGGTGAACGCGGTGATGGCGGGCGCGCGGCCCGAGTACTTCCCCGTAATCCTCGCCCTCGCCGCCACCGGCGTCACCGCGCGCAGCAGCAGCTCGAGCGCGATGGCCGCCATGGCGGTGGTGAACGGCCCCGTCCGCCACGAGATCGGCATGAACGCGGGCACGGGGGCAATGGGCCCCTACGCCCACGCCAATGCCACCATCGGCCGGGCCTACGGGCTGCTGTCGCAGAATCTCCAGGGCGGGTCCGTCCCCGGGCTCAGCTACATGGGGAATCAGGGCAACAGTTACGCCTACAACAGTGTCACCTTCGCGGAGAACGAGGAGCGCAGCCCCTGGGAGCCCTTCCACGTGGAGCACGGTCTCGCGGCGGGGGACAGCGCGGTGAGCGTGTTCTCGGGCTGCCGCTCCACCGCGTTCACGCTTGGCCTGCGCGAGCGGCAGTGGCGCGCGCACGTCGCCAATCTCCTGCGGGGCATGGAGCCGAGCATCCCGCCCACGCTCCTCCTCGATCCCATCGCGGCGCGGCAGTTCGTGGACCGCGGCGGGTTCGTGAAGAAGGCGGCCCTCCTCGATTGGATCCATGACGCCGCGCGGATGCCCGCCCGCGAATACTGGGACTATCAGCTGGTGCAGAACTACATCTACCCGCGGGCCACTTTCGGGGAAGAGCCCTGGGCCTCGCGGCTCCACGCCGCGCCGGACGAGATGATCCACATGTTTCGTCGAGAGGACATCCACGCCCTGGTGGTGGGCGGCGAGACCAACGGCTACTGGCGCATCATGGGCTGCACCTACCAGAAATCGGTGTCGGTGGACGCCTGGCGGTAGGCCTTGACATCGGGAGGTGCCGCGACCACCCTTCGAGGAGACCGCGACACGTCCGAGCCCAGGGAGAAATCGGACGGGGAGGGAGCGCGCCATGAGCGTCGCCGCGATCCTCAAGGCCAAGGGCGCTCGGGTGGAGACCACGAGGCCCGACACGACCTTGCACGCCGTCGTCTGGGACCTCAAGCTCAAGGGCATCGGCGCCCTCGTGGTGAGCCACGACGGCGTCACCGTGCGGGGGCTGATCTCGGAGCGTGACATCGTGCACGGCCTCGCCGAGCACGGCACCACGCTCCTCACGGCGCCGGTCTCGCGTCTGGCCACCGCGCCCGTCGTGACCTGCGCCCCCGGCGAGAGCATCACCGCCGTCATGGCGCGCATGACGCGCTACCGGGTCCGCCACCTTCCCGTGGTCGAGGGCGGCCGGCTCTGCGGCATCGTGAGCATCGGGGACATCCTCAAGCACCGTCTCGACGAGCTCGAGCTGGAGGCGAACATCCTCCGCGAGAACCTGATGGTCAGCCACTGAGCGGAGGGTTCAGGCCTGCGTCACCGTGGGGCCCTCGCCGGCCAGGGTGGTGCGGCGCATGTCGCGCGGCTCGTGGGCGGGGTAGGGCCGGACGCGGTGCATGGTCCGGCGGTTGTCCCACATCACGAGGTCGCCCACCTGCCAGTGGTGCGCGTACACGAGCTGGCGCTGGGTGGCGTGCTCCACGAGGTCGCGGAGGAAGGCCCGCGCCTCCGGCACCGGCCAGCCGAGGATGCCGCCGGCATGCGAGGCGAGGAAGAGCGACTTGCGCCCGGTCGAGGGATGCGTGCGCACGAGGCGCTGGCGCACCGGCGCGAAGCGGGCGCGTTCCTCGTCGGTGAAGTCGGTGAAGCCGAGCTGCTGGCGCGAGAAGATCTGGGAGTGCTCGCAGATCAGGTCCTCGATCTCCTTCCTGATCGCCTCGTCCAGGGCCTCGTAGGCCGTGCGCATGTCGGCGAACTCGGTGTTGCCCCCCGACGACGGAACGCTGTGCGAGTGCAGGATGGAGTATTTCGCGGGCACCACCTTGAACGAGCTGTCGGAATGCCATAGGCGGTTGCCCAGCGCGAAGAGCCGCGTCCGGGACTCCCGCTCGAAGACCTTGCTGGCCTGGTCGAGGTTGGACACGTCCGCGAACGTGGTGGGCAGACGCTCGCCCTCGCGCAGCCCCGTGCCGATGGCGTGCTCGATCGGGCCCAGGCTCAGGGTGAAGGCCATCTGCTGCTCCAGGGAGATGGGCGTCCCGTGGAAGACGAGCACCGCGTGCTCGTCCATGGCCGCGTGGACGGCGGTCACGTCCTCGGGAGACAGCGGCCGGGTGAGGTCGATGCCATCGGCTTCGGCGGCGAAGCAGGGGCCGATCTGACGCGTCTTGAGCATGGTCGCCTCCGCAGGCTGGGTCGGTGACGATTCTAGACCACGAAGGCGACCGCCGTCACTATGCTGGGCCGATGCTGCTCCTGGCGCCCGGCTCGCCGCTGCACACGGCCCTGACCGCGCTGGCGACCGACGCCCGTCTCGTCTTCGTCGCGGGGCTTCCGGGAACGGGCAAGAGCCTGCTCATCCACCAACTGGTTTTCCTGGCTCATGAGATCGGCCGGACGGTGTCGCTGCTGCAGTGGGACGTGGCGCGCCCGGTGGTGGAGTCGCACCCGGCTGCGCGCGCGTTCCCCGCGCGGGACGGTGTCACCCACGGGGTCGTGCGCATGGCGGTGGGGCGCTGGGCGCGCCTGGCGGTGGCGCGCTGGGCCGCGCGCTCCGCCCCCTCCGCCCTGCTCATCGGCGAGACGCCGCTTGTCGGGCACCGCCTGGTCGAGCTTGCGCGCCCCATGCCCGACGACGCGGAGCCCGTGCTGAGCGACGCGCGCACGCGCTTCGTGATCTCGGTGCCCTCGCGGGACCTGCGCCGGCATCTGGAGGCCGAGCGGGGCCGGCGCGCGGCGCGCCCGCTGCATCCGCGCGAGCGCGAGGACGCCCCGCCCGAGGTCCTGCGCGATCTCTGGCGCCAGCTCGCGCGCGTGGCGGAAGCGCTCGGCGTGCCCGGCGCCGATCCCTCCGCCTCGGCGCCATACGATCCTGCCCTCTACGCCGCCGTGTATCGTCACGTGCTCCGCCGCCGCCATGTGGCGGTGCTGCCGATGGACGCGATCCTGCCCGCGGAGGCGCTCTCCCCCTATGACTTCGCCGTCCCGGTCGAGGACCTTCGCCCCGCGGCCGAGGACGTGGAGCCGCTCCTCGCCGCGGCGGCGCGGGAGTGGAAGGATTCCGTCGCCCTGGATCGCGCCCTGAACGAGTGGTACGCCACCTCCTGACGTCGTCATCGGCACGCGCGTTGCAGCGTCCGCTGATCCGGAGGTGCGATATGGCGCGGAGCACCGGATCGCTGGTGGTGGTGGCTTTGGTGACGGGCCTCGTGCTGGCGGCGCCCGGCGCCGCGCGGGGCGAGCAGGCCCTGCTCGTCTCGACTCCCCCGGGCTTCAAGATGGCGTGGAGCCACGCCACGCCCGACGGGGCCATGAAGATGATGGAGTACGTGCCGGAAGGGCAGACCGTCGAGAGCTGGCAGCAGATGATCACGGTCCAGCACTTTCCCAAGCTGGCCGCCGCCGACCCCCTCGCGCTCCTCGGCTCCTGGACGCAGAAGATCGCCGCGGTGTGCCCCAAGGCGCAAGTCTCGCGCGCGCCGCAGCCTCCCGTGAACGGCCACGCCGCCGTGCGCGTCTACGTGCACGTCGCGGAGTGCGGCACGCGGGCGCCCGAGAGCATCCTGGCCGTGATGATCAAGGGCGAGGACGCCATGCACATGATCCAGCACGCGTGGCGCCCCCAGCCGCCCACCCGCGAGCAGTTCCAGGCGGCGATGGGCGGCCTCGACCGCGCGCGCTTGTGCCGCGCGGGCGACGAGACCTGCGCGAAGTAGCGCCGCGACCGCTCGCCGCTACCGCTCGTACTTGAAGGAGACGTTGAGGCGGGCGCGGTAGGAAGTCACCTTGCCTTTTTCGATGGTCACGTCGAGCCGCGTGACCTCGCCCACCCGGAGATCCCGCAGGCTCTTCGATGCGGTCGCGACGGCGTTCTTCACTGCGTCTTCCCAGGACGTCGTGCTCGTTCCCACCAGGTCGGTGACGCGATACACGCTCTGGCTGGCCATATTCCTCTCCTCAGTGGAGGTGAACCGCGCGGAGCCCGCGGCCCCCTGGAGGTTTCCCAGAGGGCCGCGGTGAGGCGTGCTCGATTGCGTCCCGGCGCTAGGCGCGGGTGGGGGCGACGTAGCCGTAGCGTGTGTTGGTGCGCTGGCCTCCCTGGGCCACGTACTCGGCCTTGATCGCCGCGATCTTGTCGTTGGTGATGGCGCCTTGCGCGGAGCGAACGTCGAGACGATACAGGCGGGCGGAGTTCCCGCCGAGGATCGCCGACTTCACGATCCCATCGGCGGACCCCAGGTGGGGGAACTGGTTGTTCTTCATCATCTCCGCGGGCATCTCGAGGCGCCGGAAGGCCTCGATCTGCCACTGCGGCGAGCCGTACCACACGGAGTCACTCCCCCAGACCACGTGGTCCATACCCATGCCCTTCACGAGCGTGCCGACGAGGGCGGCGGCCAGGGGCGGGCTCGACACCGCGCAGGTCGCGAACGAGGTGCCGATCTCGCCGTAGACATTGCTCACGCCGAACTTGGCGGGGATCTCCGCCAGGTCCGTCACCCAGTCGAGCCGGCCCGTGCGCCGGAAATCGGCAAGCATGGCGTCGGGCGGCTCGAGGAACATCCGCAGCGCGGAGTGATAGATGACGAAGTTCATCTGCGGCCAATCCTTCGCCGCCTTGCCCACGTCCCAGACGGTGTTGTACTGCCACGCCTGCGCCCAGGACTGCTGGTAGTCGGCGGGCAGGAGCCCCTTGTGGATGCAGATGGTGTTGATGCCGGACTTGACCGCCTTCTCGTAGAACGGGTACATGAGCTTCTCGTCGTCGAGCCGCCAGAACGACCCGAGCTTGGACGGCGAGAGGGGATCGCCCACCGTGTAGCCCTTCCAGCTATCGGGCCGGACTGTGGCGATGCACCGGTCCACCTCGGCCATCCAGGGGCCCTTGTTGGGCGTGATGACCGCGTGGCCGAGCAGCCGCCGCGAGCCCGAGATTCGGTTGATGGCGGCGCGCGCGGCCGCGATCTGGTCGTTGGTCAGGAGGTCCCAGGTCGGGTCGTCGAAGGGAGCGCCGGACAGGAGCGCTACCTTGGTGTCGCTGTCGACGTAGATCTCCTTCACGAAGTTCTCGAACTTGTAGCGGGCAAGGTTGTTCTCGCCGGCGAGCGCGGGGTTCCAGTTCTTCTTGGCGAACTTGGCCAGGTCGAGGAGCCCGGCGTGGCCGAAGTCGTCTCGGACGAAGTGGACCTGGTCGTCGAAGATGAACTGCCCCGCGAGGGCGCCCGCGCGCTGGTCGGCGACGCCCGGAGTCTGAGCCTCCGCGCGGCTCACCTCGAAGATCGGGCCGAACACCTCGTTCATGGCCAGGAAGGCCGCGGCCATGCCGGCGCTGCTGGCGAGGAAGCGCCGCCGATCCATGCCGTGCTTCGGCGCGAGCCCGTCGGCAAGGTCCTTGATGCGGGCCTCGACCCGCGCTTGCTCCGGGGTTTGGGGCAGGGGGTTGTACTCGCCGTTCGAGACGATCTGGGTAGGGACCGGGGACGCGAAGGCCGCGCTCTCGGCGGGGGCGGTGCGCTGCAGCTCGTTCTCGCTCAAGAAATGTGGCATCACGAGCCTCCTTCGGGAAGGGGACAGGAACAACAGTTCCGCGTCATGAAGGGCGGCCCGGGCCCGAAGAAGAGCGAGCACCACCTCCTCGTGGTGGTCCAGCGATCGGTGCGAATGATAGCAGAATCTGCTACGCTCCGGCGCGGCCGTCGGCCGACAAGGAGGCTTGCCCCGTGGACGCGTCGAGCGATTCCCCCGTGCCCTTCGTGCCCAGCCCGCGTTATCCGGACCCCGCGATACAGATCGTCGATCAGAACTTCGCGCGTTATCGCCTCAACGCCAGCAAGGTGGAGCGACTCGCCACCGGCTTCCGCTGGGCGGAAGGGCCGGTGTGGTTCGGCGACGGCCGCTACGTGCTGTGGAGCGACATTCCCAATAACCGCGTGATGCGCTGGGACGAGGAGACGGGCGCGGTCGGCGTGTTCCGGAAGCCCTCGGGGTTCGCCAACGGCAATACGCGCGACCGACAGGGACGGCTGCTCACCTGCGAGCACGGGCTCCGGCGCGTGTCGCGCACGGAATACGACGGCGCCGTGGTCACCGTCGCGGATCGGTACGAGGGCAAGGCGCTCAACTCGCCCAACGACATCGTCTGCAAGTCCGACGGCTCCATCTGGTTCAGCGATCCGCCGTTCGGCATCCTCGGCTTCTACGAGGGTTACATGGCCAAGCCCGAGCTGCCGACCAACGTCTACCGCGTGGACGCGGCCACCGGCCGCCTCAGCGTGGTCGCCGGCGACATCAACCGCCCGAACGGGCTGGCGTTCTCCCCGGACGAATCGCGCCTCTACGTGGTCGAGAGCGGGGCGACGCCGCGCAACATCCTCGCCTACGATGTCGTCGATCACGGAGCGCGCCTCACCAACAAGCGCGTCTTCATCGACGCGGGCGCGGGCTCGCCCGATGGCTTTCGCTGCGACGTGGACGGCAATCTCTGGTGCGGCTGGGGCATGGGCCAGGAGGGGCTGGACGGCGTCCACGTCTTCAATCCGGACGGCCGCCTCATCGGGCGTATCAACCTGCCCGAGCGGTGCGCGAACCTCTGCTTCGGTGGCGCCCACCGAAACCGCCTCTTCATGGCCGCCAGCACGTCGCTCTACCACCTCTACGTCAACACCCAAGGCGCCCCCGGCGGCTAACCCCCTCAGCGCATCGTGTTCGGGAGCCAGAGCACGATCTGCGGGAACACCATGATGAGGGCGGTGGTGAGGACCAGCGCCACCATGAGAATGCTCGTGCCCTTGTAGACCTTCGTGAGGCTCACGCCCGCATTGGCGCTGACCACGAACGCGATCATGCCCACCGGTGGGAACACGAGCCCCATGGACACCATCAGCATGGACATGACGCCGAACCAGACCGGGTCGAAGCCCATGGAGACGATGAGAGGGAACGTGAGCTGCAGCGTCAGCAGGAGCAGGGGCAGCTCGTCCATGAACATGCTGACCACGAAGTACGCGACGACGATCCCGCTGATGACGATCCAGCGGTTGAGGTTCAGCTCGGTCACCGCTGCCACCACGTGCTGGGGGATCTGGCTCATCGCCATGTAGTAGCCGAAGATGGTGGCGCCGACGAGGATCATGAAGATCATCGCGGAGGTCTTGATGGTCTGCCGAACGGCGTCGATGGCGCCGGCGAGGCTGAGCCGGCGCGTGGCGATCCCGATGGCCGCTGCCAGGAACGCGCCCAGCGCGCCGACCTCGGTGGGCGTGGCCACGCCCAGGTAGAGCAGCGCGATCACGAGCCCGATCAGCAGGAGGCTCGCCCAGATGCGCGCGAGGCTCCGCCACCGCTCCGCGGTGGAGACCGTGTACGTCTCCGGCGCGTGGGAGGGGCTCACCCGGACCCAGACCATGATGGCGACGATGAGAAGCGCGCCGACGATGAGGCCGGGCACGATCCCCGCGATGAGCAGCTTGCCGATGGAGGTCTGGGTCATGATGCCGTAGATCACCAGCCCCACGCTCGGCGGGATCAGGATGTCGAGGGTGGAGCCCACGCCGATGGAACCCGCGGCCAGCTCGTCCGAGTAGCCGTGCCGGCGCATCTCCGGCATCGCGATGGTCGACATCACCGAGGCGGCGGCCAGGCTCGCGCCCGACATGGCCCCGAAGATGCCGCACGCGAAGACGGTGGCGATGGCCAGCCCGCCCCGAACCCGCGAGAGCCAGTGGGCCCCCGCGGTGTAGAGATCGCGGGCGAGCCCGCCGGACGCAGCGAAGTACGCCATGAGGATGAACATGGGAATCGTCGTCAGCACGTAGTCCGCCACCGTGCTGAAGGGCGCGGTCCCGATCACCCGGAGCACGACGTTCCAGTCGCCGGTGTGAAGGTAGATCCCCACCACGCCCGCCGCGGCGAGCGAGAAGGCGATGGGCACGCCCATGAGCAGCGTGATCACCATGACCAGGAACGGGATCGCCGCCATCGGCTACCCGTCCTTCAGGAGGCTCGAGCGTCCCGCGCGCACCTCGCGGAGATCGAGGAGCAGCATGAGGGTGAGGACGAGGAGGCCCAGCACCACGAGGGCGTGGCCGGGCCAGATGGGGAGCTCCACGGTCGTGAACAGCGTGCCCGTGCCGTACATGTTCCGGAGCTGCTGGAACGTAGCGTAGAGCACCGCCCCGCAGTACACGATGGAGAGCGCCTGCACGGCGTAGCTCACGGCCAGGCGGGGCGCCCCCCGGAGCCGCTCGACCAGGAACGTCACGCGGATGTTCGCGCCCTGGCGATACGTGTACGGCAGCGCCAGGAACACCGCCGCGATCATCAGGTAGTTGGTGGTTACCTCGAGGGCGACCAGGATGGGGCGGTTGAGCAGGTAGCGCCCCAGCGCGTCGGCGGTGGTGAGCAGCATCATGGCGACGGCGGCGGCCGCTGCCGCCAGCGTCATGACGCGCTCGCACCCCTCCAGCAGCGCTCGCATGGCCGGGGCGCCCTCGCGCGCGGGCGTCCTAGGGGTCGTACCGCTTGATCGCGTCCCGGAGATCGTTGAGGACCTGGCGTCCCGGCAGCCCCTTGGCCTCCATGCTCTTCAGCCACTCTTCCTCGACGGGCTTGAGCTTGGCCGCCCAGCGCTGGCGCTCCTCCGCGGGCACGGCGTAGATCGTCGCCCCCACCTTCTTGGCCGCCTCGATGCCGTCATTCTCGTTGCGGTCCCAGGCGGCGCCGGTGAACTCGGCGCCCCACGCGCCGCTCAGGTCATCGATGATCTTGCGAAGGTCCGGGGGCAAGCTTTGATACTTCTGCTCGTTCATGAGGGTGACGAGGGGGGAGGCGTAGAGGTTCACCACCGCGTGGTAGCGCAGCACCTCGGCGAGCTTGAAGGAGGCGATCGCTTCCCAGGGAAAGATGGTCCCGTCGACCACGCCCCGCTCGAGCGCGTTGTAGGTCTCGGGCGCGGCGATGCTCACCGGGGTCGCGCCCAGCGCCCGCACCATGTTGGTGAGCATGGGCGTGGCGGCGCGGATCTTGAGCCCGGCGAGATCCTCGACCACCTTCACCGACTTCTTGGCCAGGTGGAACTGTCCGGGCGGATGCACCCAGATCCACAGCATCTTGTAGCCGGCGAACTCCTTCTTCATGTGCTTGTCGTAGAGCGACCACATCGCCTGACTGGCGCCCTTGCCCGACTTGAAGAGCAGCGGCAGCTCCGCCGCGGAGACGAGCGGGAACCGCCCGGGCGTGTAGCCGGGCGAGATGAAGCCCATGTCGGCGATGCCGTTCTTGATCAGGTCGGCGTGGTCGGCGGGCTTGCCGAGCGTGCTGCCGGGGAAGAGCACCACCTTGAGGCGTCCGGCGCTCTTCTCCTCGATCATCTTGGACCACGGCACCAGCACCTGGGTGTGATGGCCGTGCACCGGGCTCACCCAGCTCGAGAACTTCAACTCGATGGGCTTGTCCTGCGCGGCGAGCGGCCCCGAGGGAAGGGCGACGATGGCCAGGACGAGGGAGAAGACGATCCACGCATGAGTCATGTCCGAGTCCTCCGGGTCGCGGGTTGGGCCAGGGAGCGCCACACCCTACCACTAAGACACCGCGCTGCGCCACACGGACGGCGGCGCGACGCAGCGCGTCTAGCGTTCGAGGCGGGCCTACCTTAAGGTTGGCCCGCTCGGCGCGGCCGCGTCGGCAAGGGGGCCTCAATGGGGACGCTCGACCGCATGTTCGTCAACGGGGAGTGGATCGGCGCCGGCGGAGGCGCCGAGTTCGAGGTGCGCGATCCCGCCACCGGGCAGGTGGTCGGGCGCGTGCCCGACGGCGGCGCCGCCGAGACGCGCCTGGCGGTGGACGCGGCGGCGGCGGCCTTCCCGCGATGGGCGGCCACGCCCGCCAAGGATCGCGGCGTCATCCTCCACCGGATCCAGGCCGGCATCGAGGCCCGGCGCGACGACATCGCGCGCCTGGTCGTCCAGGAAAACGGCAAGCCCTTCGAGGAGGCGAAGAAGGAAGTGGGCTTCGCCCTCGGCTACTTCGGCTGGTTCGCCGAGGAGTCGCGGCGCCTCGGCGGGCACTGGGTGCCTTCCCCCATGCCCGGCAAGCGACTCTGGGTCTTCCATCAGCCGGTGGGCCCGGTGGCCGCGATCACCCCGTGGAACTTCCCGTCCACCATGGTCACGCGCAAGATCGCGCCCGCGCTGGCCGCCGGCTGCCCCGTCGTGCTGAAGCCCGCCTCGGCGACGCCGCTCACCGCGCTGGCGCTGGCGGAGGTGTGTCAGGAGGCGGGGCTGCCCGCGGGCGTCTTCAACGTGGTGACGAGCAAGCGCTCGTCGGTGGTCGCGGAGGAGATCCTCGCCGACGCGCGCATCCGCAAGATCGGCTTCACCGGCTCCACCGAGGTCGGCAAGTGGATCATGGAGCGCGCCGCCCAGCAGCTCAAGCGCCTGTCCTTCGAGCTGGGCGGCAACGCACCGTTCATCGTCTTCGACGATGCCGATCTCGACGCCGCCGTCGAGGGCGCGGTGGCCATCAAGTTCCTGCGGGTGGGCGGCCAGTCGTGCATCTGCGCGAACCGCATCTACGTGCAGGACGGCATCGCGCCGCGCTTCATCCCCGCCTTCACGGAGGCGGTGAAGAAGCTCGTGGTCGCGCCCGGCTTCGAGCCCGGCGCGCAGGTGGGCCCGCTCATCAACGCGGCGGCCCGGGAGAGCGTGCACGCCCTCGTCGCGGACGCCGTCCGGCAGGGCGCCCGGGTGGCGGCGGGCGGCGGGCCCCTCACGGAGGGGGCGCTCGCGAAGGGGTCCTTCTACGCCCCCACCGTGCTCCTCGACGTGACCGATGACATGCGCGTCTGCCGGGAAGAGATCTTCGGGCCGGTGGCGCCGGTGGCGACGTTCGCCAGCGAGGACGAGGTGATCCGGCGTGCCAACGACACCACCTTCGGGCTCGCCGCCTACTTCTACACGCGCGATCCCGCGCGCCTCATCCGGGTGTCGGAGCGGCTCGAGTACGGGCTCGTGGGGGCCAACGACGCCGCCGGGTACACGCACGAGATTCCCTTCGGCGGCTTCAAGGAGAGCGGGCTGGGGCGCGAGGGCGGCGCGGAGGGCCTCGAGGAGTACATGGAGGTCAAGTCCGTGGTGGTGAGCCTCGGCTGACGCGCGGGCCCATCACCGCGCGCTTGAGCCGGACGAAGAGAGGGCCGGCGAGGGGGATCCGCCGGATCCGCTCGTGCAGCGGCACCGGATCGCGGACGGCGCGGAGAGCGGCGGCGGCGCGCCGATCCTCCGTCCTCCGGTTGATCCGCGGCGCCCGCGCCCATTCCGCGAGCACCTCCCGATACAGCGCCTCCCACTGGTCGACCTGGGCGTCGAGCCCGGCGGCGGCGCGGATCCGCCGTGACACCTCGGCGGCATCGCGGGGGTCGTACCGGCCGATCTGCTCCAGCAGCCACTGCGGATCGAGGGGCCGGGTGAGGACGCGCGCGCCGAAGTTCCAGCGGCGCAGCTCCTCGACGTCGACGCTCCGCACCATCTCCCCGGCGCCGCGAAAGTCGCAGAGGATGACCGCGGTCCCCACCGCCATCGCCTCGAGCGCGCAGCGCGCCTTGGCGAACACCACGTCGTAGCCGCCGAGCACCGTTTCGGGCGCCGCGGAGGGATTGCCCACCCCGGCCCCGATCACGTCGAGCGGAAGGCCGGCCCGCGCGCACGCGTCTCGCACCGCGCCCAGGTAGGTCCGCTCGGAGGCGTAGTTGCTGAAGAGAAGCGCCCGCGCCGGGCGCGCCGGCAACGGCCCGCGGGGCTTGAAGCGGGCCAGGTCCACCGAGTTGTAGATGACCCGCGTCCGGTCGGGGGATACCCCCGCGCGGAGGACGCGCTCGAGGCAGTTCTCGTCCACCGCCACGTGGCGGCGGAGCCGAGGGAAGACGGGCGGCACATCCCAGCGCCACGAAGCGTCGTGACACACGTAAAGTCCCGGGCAGTCTCGGAAGTGCAGCATGGCGTGCACGGTGGGAATCGTGTGGTGGCCATGCACGATGTCGGGGGCCGCGAAGTCGGCGAGGTTTTCGCGCACCTCGACCCCTCGGGCCGCCAGCTCCGTACCCAGCGGCCCCAGCACTGGCGAGTAGACGAGCGGCGTATGCCCGCGCGCGGCGAGACCGAGGGCGAGGTCGTAGACGTAGGTCTCGGTCCCGGCGCGTAAGAACAGGGCGCGGTTGGTGATGAGGACGCGGAGACCGCTCATGGAAGCTCCGCGCCCCGATGCCGCCTAGGAGTGTCGGGCGTCGCCTCCGACCGGCTCCAGGGACGGGGCGCCGACTGCGCGCGGCGCGGCCGGCGACGGGAGGGCGCGCTCGATCGCCCCCCAGAGCGCCGCGTGGAGCGGAGCGATGTGCTCCGAGTACCGCAGCAGACGCTCGTACTTGCCGGACGTGACTCGCTGTAGACCATGCTCCTCGTAGTGAGGCCTGCCGCCGCCCGTGGGGGTCCAGCTCGTCCGGTTCCCGACAGGATGCAGACACTCGTGACGGAAGCCCTCGATGCCGCTTCGCCCGATGGCCGCCTCGACCTCGCCCCGCAGCTCGGGGTACGCCAGGGCGGCCGCCACCTTGCGCGCGAGCGCCTCATCGTCGAGACGCATCCGGATCGTCCCACCGCACCGTCCCGTGAGGCACGCCTCGCGGGAGCCCGCGACCACGTATTCATAGTTGCCGATGCGCCGGCCCCCGCGGCGGGTCGCGAGCTCGACGGCGCCGCCCACGATGATACGACACACGTCGTGGGTCGGGTTGTAGCCTTCGCCGGCATCGCCCACTACGTAGTCCACGGCGTCGGCGACGAGCCTGTCGGCCAGCGTGAACGCCATGCGCACGAACACGCCCGCGTCGCGGCTCAGCATCGCGGTGTACACGTCGCGATCCGAGCGCTGGCCGTAGATCGATCCGGGTCGCGCGCCCGCGTCGCGGAGCACCTTGGTCGTGGACTGTAGGCGCGGGCGGCCCAGCTGGCCGGAGCCGTCGGTCATGACGAACACGGTGGGACGCGCCCTCGCCAGCCAGCCCGCGAGGGTGAGCTCGTGGCCGGGATGGGCCACGACGAGCACGGCAGAACCGAGGATGTCCGGCAGCATACTTCGTAAGAATCGCAAGCGACGTGCCAAGCCACTCGACCCTTTGGTTTCGCCATCCTGTGGACGGCGACCGAATCCGGCGGGCGAATCTGTAAAGATCGCCGACGTCCCACCGGCCGTGGGCTATGATCGCGCCGGGGCTCCCACCCAACTCGATGAGCGCCCGGACGCGGCTCCACGCGGATACGCTCCTCTTCCTCGCGCTCGTCCCGCTCACCGCGCATCTCGCGTTGTCGTGGATGGGGTTCAATCCCACCGACGACGGGTTCGTCCTCGCGCACGGACGCCGAATCCTGGACGGCCAGGTGCCTCATCTGGACTTCATCTCCATCCGGCCCGTCGGATCTCCGCTGCTGCACCTGCCCGAGCTGCTGCTGGCGGGGGATCTCGTCCTCTACGCCTCGCGTTTTGTCTGGTGGTGCGAGCTCGCCGTCGTCGCCTGGGTCTGGGTCGGCCTGCTCGCCACCCTGCTCGAGGTCGACCTCGACGCGAGGGAGCGTCTCGCCATCCGGCTTCTCGTCGTCATGCTGACGGCGCACGTCGCGCCCCCGCGCGCATGGCACACCGTGGACGGCATCTTTCTCGCTTCGCTCGGCCTGGGCCTGGCATCGGGGCCGCGGCCACCCGCCAAGGCCCTCGGCTATCTCCTCGTGGGCGCGGCCGGGCTCTGCAAGCAGAACTTCCTGGCGCTCGCGCCGGCGGCGCTGCTGGGCCTGGGAGACTGGGGGCGCCCTCGATACTGGATTGCCGTCGTCGTCCCCGGCGCCCTCTACGTCAGTGGCGTGATCCTCCTCGGAGGGGGACCGGATCTTCTCGCGCAGGTCGGGGTGGCGCACGACCTCGTCTCGGCCGGACTTGCCGCCTACCTCTCCAATCCGATGGTGGCGATCGGGGTGGTGGTGGGGGCGCTCGCCGGCTGGCTGCCCCGCCTCGCGAGCCGTCACGGAGCGCTCGCATGGTCGCGTGGGATCGTCGCCCTCGGCCCGCTCTCGGTGCTGCTCGCGCCGCTCGGCCTGCTCGCGACCGCGCTCACCGGCAGCTACACGCTCTACGGACGCATTCCCGCCTTCGCGCTCTTCGGCGTTGCACTGGGCCGTCTGTCGGCTCTGCCGGCGAGCGGGCGCGTCCCCGCGATGCGCGCCGCCTTTCTCGGGCTCGCCGTCGCGTGGGCCAGCTCCGTTTCGTACGGCTACGCGACGCTACCGCGAGCAGCCCGCCGCGCGTCTCGATCGGCCGCTCGGCGCCGTCTTTCCCGGCGGCGCCGCGATCCGGACGAACTCCCGCACCCACGCGTTCCTGAGCGACCTGCGGCGCGCGGTGGAGATTGCGCGCGAGCGCGGGCGGCCGTACGCGATCCTGCCCGACCTGCCGGGTTACTGGGCCGCGTCTCCGCAGCCGAACCCGCTCCCCATCGACTGGCCGCAATCCATCGAGCTGCCAGACCCCGCCCTGGTTCGGCGCGTCACGCGGAGCATCGAAGAGGGCCGCGGCCGCATCCTGTTTCTCGTGCAGAAGGTGCGGGCCGAGTTCTTCGAGATCTACGAGTGAGCGCTACTCGGCCAGCGGCACCTCGTGGCGGGAGCCGCCGATGCTGATGCGCATGGTCAGGCCGGTGGAGTTCTGCGCGGCCGTGGGCAGGCGTCCGCGGTAGCTCCCCTCCGGCGCCGTCGCCTCGAGCCGGGTCTCGTTCACCGCGCCCCCGGTGAGCAGCCGGCGGACGCGCACCTCGGCCGCGGAGAGCGGCCGTCCCCCCTGATCGGTCAGGCGCACCAGGATGGTGGCGGTGCGCCCGCTGGCATCGCGCTCGCGTGACATCTCGACCCGCGGGACGCCCTGGAACTCGACGGGCGGCGCGGGCGGCGCCGCGACGGCGGTCTCCTCGCTCGGCGGTCGCGCCTTCTCCGTCCGCGTGGACGCCTTAGTGGGCGCTTCGGTCGTGGCGGGTGCGGCAGTGGGCTTAGGCGTAGGCGCGGTTTCCACTCGGGCAGATGCGGCAGTGGGCTTGGGCGCGGTCTCCACTCGGGCAGATGCGACGGTGGGCCTGGGCGCGGTCTCCACTCGGGCCGGTGCGGCGGTGGGCTTCGACGCGGTCTCCACTCGGGCCGGTGCGGCGGTGGGCTTCGACGCGGTGTCCACTCGGGCCGGTGCGGCGGTGGGCTTCGACGCGGTCTCCACTCGAGCGGGTGCGATGGGGGTCTCGGTGAGCTCCGCGCGGGCCAATGCTACCGGGGCCCTCGGCGTGATCTCCTCGCGCGGAGACGTCACGGGCGCGGGCGCCGCTGCCGGCGCCGACACGAGCACGGGCTCGGGGCGCACGCGCGCCGGGGCGGGCGCCGCCGCTACGCCCTCGCGCACGCGCGGCGGCACCGTGGCCGCGGCCGGGGCGGGCGTGGTTGGGGCGGGCGCGTGCGCAACGACGGACGTGCTCAGCACGGAGCTGGCAACGCGGGCGTGCTGATCCATCGCGCTGCCGGGAATGCCGAGCCACGCAGCGAGCGCGATCACGGCGACCACCGCCGCGCTCCCAACGGGGAGCCGCCGCAGCGTCTCGCGACGCGCCGAGAGGTCCAGGGCCGCGCCAGGCTCGCCGGCCGCGTCGGGTGATTCGATTTCGCGAGATAGGGCGGGCGCGGCCTCGGACCCGGCGGCGAGCCGCCAGGGCTCGCCCTCCTCGCGGGATACGATGGCGTAGCCGCGGGCCTGCAGCTGGGCGTCCATTCCGCCGAGCCGGCGCTGCTCCACCGCCGGGCGCGCCACGGGGACTTCGGGCGCGTCCGCGCTCGCCGGCGGCCGACGGTCGATGACGATCTCGAGGTCGTCGCCGCCGCCGCGAAGATGCTGCAGGGCGATGTTCAGGTAGCCGAGCAGGAGGGGGTTATTGCGCGCCACGATGCAGAGATGCTGAGCCATGGCCTCACATCCTGACCCGGGTCCCCTGCACACGGGGCCCAGACGACGATCTTGCGACCGGGAGACCGCCCCAGTCAAGTTTGCTGGCACCAAACGAACTATGGATGGTCGTAATGCGAGGCGATTCAGCCGAGCAGTCGCGTCAGCTCCTGGGGCTCGCTGAGCATCGGATAGTGCCCGGTGTCCATCTCGGCGTAGGGCGCCTTCAGCCGCTCGGCGGTGCGTCGCTGATGGGCCGCGGGCGGATTGCGGGCGCGCCGGCACCGGATGACGGACGCCGTCCACGCACGCTCCCAGAAGCTCGTGGCCACCATGGGGGCCTCGAGGGCGGCGATGGGGTGGGGCGTATAGCGCTCGAGCGCCCACGCGCGCGCGGCGGGCGCGAGGTCCGCGAACATCCGGGCCTCGGCGTCCGGGCGGGTAGGGGCGATGGTGGTCGCGGTGACCTCGCCGGCGGGACGGCTCACGATGTCGGAGACCCGCTCGCCGGGGAGGAGGGCGAGGGCGTCCACGAACACGAGCCGCGCGATCCGCTCCTGTGACAGCTCGGCCGCCTTGCAAATCACCATGCCGCCCGCGCTCGTGCCGACCAGCACGACGTCGCGCAGGTCCTCGTAGAAGAGCAGGCGGGCGATCTCCTCGGCATGGGTGGTCACCGTGATGCCCGGACGAACCTGCACCGCCCGCTCCGCGCAGCCGTCGAGCGTGGGCGCGGCGACGGCATGCCCGGCCGCGCGCAGGCGCTCCGCCACCGGCTTCCAGATCCAGCCGCCCTGATAGGCCCCGTGAACCAGCACATAGGTCCCCATCGCCGAGGGCCGGCTGATCAGCCGAGAGCTTGGCGGAGGGCGCCGCCGATGAGGGCGACGGCACGATGCGCGGTGCTCAGCACCTTGCCCATCGCCGCGAAGCCGTGAATCATGCCGCCGAAGCAGACGTAGTCCACCAGCACGCCGGCCTCCCGCAGCCGCGCCGCGAAGGCCTCGCCCTCGTCGCGCAGCGGATCGAAGCCGGCGGTGACGATGAGGGCGGGCGGCAGGCCCGCGAGCGACTTTGCGCGCAGCGGCGACACGCGCCAGTCCTCCGCGTCGCCGGGCGCGCCGAGGTAGTGGGCGCGGAACCAGCGCATGCTCTCGCGGGTCAGCATGTAGCCGTCGGCGAAAGCGGCATAGGATGTCGACTCCGCGCCGAGGTCGGTGACGGGATAGATCAGGACCTGGAGCGCGATGGCCGGCCCGCCCGCCTCGCGCGCCATCAAGGCCACTACCGCCGCGAGGGTGCCCCCCGCGCTGTCGCCGCCCACCGCGAGGCGGGTCGCGTCGACACCGAGCTCGGCCGCGTGAGCGACAATCCACGTCGTCGCCGCCCACGCGTCGTCCGCCGCCGCGGGGAACTTGTGCTCGGGGGCCAGCCGGTAGTCCACCGAGACAACGCACGCCCCCGACGCCGCCGTGAGCTGGCGGCAGATGACGTCGTGGGTCTCGAGATCGCCGATCACCCAGCCGCCGCCGTGGAAGTAGACGTAGGCGGGCAACCGCGTGGCGGCGTCGACGCCCGCCGGGCGATAGATACGTAACGGAATCTGGCCCTGGGGGCCGTCGGCGTTGAGGTTCCGCACGCTCCCGATCTCGGGCGGGACCGGCGTCGAGAGCGGCCGCGTCTCGCGGAAGAGCTGCCGCGCGTCCTTGGGCGCGAGCTGATGGTACGCGGGCCGGCCGGACTTGACGGCGGCCTCGATGACGGCCTTGGCCTGCGGATCAAGCATGACGCAGCACCTCCGCGGCCTGCTTCTCGACCACGGTGCCCTTGAAGAAGTCCGGGTTCACCTCGCCCCAGAAGCGCACCGCGTTGTCGAACATGAAGTCCCGGAAGTCGTCGTCGGTGAGGAGCCCGTGCTCCACCAGCTCGTAGGCCTCGGGAACGACCTCGGCCATGTCGGGCACGTCGAAGTGGCCGATGTCCGAGCTGAAGAGCGCGTTGAGGCGCGCCCCCAGGGGATTCGCCTTGGTATTGAAGGCCCAGGCATTGGCGGGATCGTCGGCCTCGCAGCCGAAGTAGTACCGCGGGACGAAGCGGTCGCGGATGTCCTCCTTCTTCTCGATCCCGCACCGGAAGTAGTCGTCCAGATCCTCGACGCCGCCAGTGAGGCGGGAGTTCGAGTCCCCGTCGAGGCCTTCCCCGCGGCCCACCGCGTCCGCCACCGCGCTGCTCCCGTACTTCCGCGCGTACTCGAGGAGTCGGCCGAGGTCGAGCCGGGACGGATTGGTCTTCTCGATCGCCTGCCGGTTCCGCTTCTCCCAGTGTCCGATGAGGTCCGCGTAGAGCATGGAGGCCCAGCCGACCCCGCCCTCGAGGAAGGCGAAGTTGAGGTCGGGGAAGCGGCGGGTGACGCCGCCGAAGAAGAGGGCCTTGGCGACGGCGTGCCCGGCGGAGGCGAAGTGCCCGATGTGGTTGTAGCAGAAGTTCGACGGCGAGTTGCGCAGCAGGATGGAGCGCGCGCCGTTGTGGAAGCTCGGCGCCACCCGCAGCTCGCGGCACTTCTGCCAGACGGGGTCGTAGTCGTAGGGGCTGTCGATGCCGATGACGTCGTACCACTCGACGTGCTTCGACGCCTCCGGCGCCTCCGCCTCCAGGGCGTCGACGCGTCGGCGCATGAGGCCACCCACCATCGCCACCTTGTAGCCGAGCTGGGTCACCGCGTACTCGAGCTCCTCGATCGCCTCCTCGGGCGTGTACATGGGGATGATGGCGGCGGGAATCACGCGGTCGCCGAGCCCGCGGAACTGGTCCGCCGCGAACACGTTGTACGCGCGGCAGATGGCCCGCCGCAGCCGTGTGTCCTGCATGCGGTGGAAGGACAGGCCGGCGGTGGGATAGACGACGCTGAAGTCGATCCCGAGATCGTCGAGCCGCTCGTACATGAGGCGCGGCAGCATGGCGGTGGCGCGATCGAGGACGTTCTCGCTGGGGGACGACCAGAACGACTCCTGGCCCACGCGGCGCCGGCCGCGCTCGGCCACCGACAGCGAGAGCGCATTGGGCACGCGCTGGCTGGCCACCGCCAGCGCCTCCGCGGCAGCCTCGCCCCCGATGCGGCGGAACTCCTCCTTCATGACGGGGCCGTACTCGATCCAGTGGCCATCGGCGTCGATGACGGGATGGCGCAGGCGGTTGTGGAGCGTCCGGGCGTCGGTGTGACCGTTGGTCGTCATGGCGGGCGCCTCCTGCGTGAGTCGGAACGGCGAGGGGACCGGCCCCGCGCCATCGTGCCCCGCGGACGCTTCCGGGTCAAGAGGAAGGCCGGGGCGCAATTGTCCCATCGGGGCGGCGTGGCCCCACCGTTCCGCGCCACCGGTGGCTCGAGCGGGTGCCAATCCCGTGAATTGGCAGCGTAAGGCCGATGGCGCCCCGCTTGCTCCCCTCGATGGGAAGGGAACCGAAGCCAGGATCCCTCAGGGGAGGTGCCGCCGCATGTACAAGTCCATCCTGGTAGCCCTCGACGGCTCGCCATGGGCCGAGTCGATCATTCCGTTCGTCGAGCAGATCGCGGGGCCCCTCGACATCCAGATCATCCTCTTCCACGTGGTGCCGCCGCTCCCCATCACCGCGTTGACCGGCGTGGGCAGGTCGGCTGGGGACGACCTTCGGATCCGCACGGCGGAGGCCGAGGACTACCTCGCTTCCGTGTCGGCCTCGCTGCGCGCGAAGCGCATCCGCGTGCGGATCGAGGTGCGGTCCGGAGATCCTTGCGCGGAGATCGTTGCCGGCGCGCGCGGGCTCGGCGTGGACCTCGTGGGGATGACCACGCATGGCCGCGGCGGCGTGGGTCGCCTGCTCCTCGGGTCGGTGGCCGACGCCGTTCAGCGGCAGGCCGAGGTGCCGGTGTTTCTGTTCCGCGCGACCGAGCGAGAAGTCGCTCAGCGCCGGCAGCGCGCCGCACGCTGACGGCGGGCAAGGAGGACGCTATGCCCTTCAAGGACCTGCTCGTCATCGCGGACAACGACCCGACCTACGCTTCCCGCCTTGACGTCGCGCTCGCGCTGGCGACGGAGCATCAGGCCCACCTCACGGGGCTGCACGTGATGCCCCGGCCGCTGACACAGGCCTACAACGAGACACCCATACCCGAGTCCGTCGAGAAGGCGCAGCGTCTCGAGGTGGAGGAGGCGGCCCGGCGGGCGGCGGCAGTCTTCGCCGAGCGGGCGGGCCGGACCACCGTTCCCACGGAGTGGCGGGTTGCCGAGGGAGACGTCGTCCGCGTGGCGAGCGAGCATGCCCGCTACGCGGACCTGACCATGGTCCCGCAGGGGATCGAGATCGGCTCCGCCTCCGCGGACCTCACCGCGCTGCCCGAGGAGCTGGCCCTGGCGGTGGGCCGCCCCGTCCTCGTGATCCCGCGTTATGGATCGTTTCCCAAGGTGGGGACCCAGGTGTTGGTGGCGTGGAACGGAAGCCGCGAGGCGACGCGCGCAGTGCACGACGCCCTGCCGCTGTTGCGCCTCGCCGAGCGAGTCACCGTGCTGTCGATCGACCCGGACAGCGACGCCGAGCGGCGCCTGCCCGGCGCGGATATCGCCCTGCACCTCGCGCGTCACGGGGTGACGGTGCGAACCGAAAGCATCACCGGCGCGGAGATTGCCGTCGGGGACCTCCTGCTCTCCTACGCCGCCGACCATGAGATCGATCTCATCGTGATGGGCGCCTACGGGCATACCCGCCTGCGCGAGAGGGTGCTCGGCGGCGCCACCCGTAGCCTGCTCCGGCACATGACGGCGCCCGTCCTCATGTCGCACTGAGTCCGCACCGACGCGCTCGTCGGTATAATGCGGGCGATGTCGACGTCCCGTCTCCGGCTCGAGCGACTCGCCCGGCGCTTCGGTGGAACGCGCGTCCTCGCCCTGCCGTTGCTGCGCGCCCTCGCGGTGTTCGCGGGCGTCGTGTGGGTGCTGCTGGCGCCGCCCCAGCACGCGCAGTGGAGTAGTGTCCACAACGTCCTCCTCACGTTCTTCTGCTACAGCGTGGCCCTCATCGCGGCCCTCTGGCGCTGGCCGCAGGTTCTCCTCCGCTTCAGCATCGGGGTACTCCTCGTCGACCTGACCTTTGCGCTTCTCCTCATCCGGTTCACGGGCGGACCGGCCAGCGCGCTCGTCCTCGCCCTCCTGCTGATCGTGGGGCTGCAGTCCTACTACTACGGCTTGAACCGGGGCCTGGTCGTCGCCATCACCTCCGGATCGGCATACGTGCTCGTGGTCTGGCCCATGATCGAGCGGACCCACGTGGCGAACATGGCCATACAGCTGGTCGTGCTCGTCGGGACCGCGCTCGGAGTCGGGCTGATTGGCCAGGCGGAGGAGAGCGAGCGCCTCCGGGTCTCGGCCCTCTCCGGCGAGGCCCAGGACCGCGAACGATACATCCGCGGCGTGGTCGAGAGCCTGCACGAGGGGGTGGTGGCGCTCGACGCCGAGGGGCGGATCGCCGCCTGGAATCGCGCCATGGAGGAGCGCTGCGGCCTCCGCGCCTCCGACGTGGTCGGCCGACCGCTCTTCGAGTGTGTCCCGTCATACGAGCGCGAAGCGCTCGCCGAGCCCCTCCGCCGCTTGCTGCGGGGAGAGACGGCCGAGCTCACGCTGGGAGCGATGGAGCACGAGACGGCCAAGGGGGAGCGGGTCGTCCAGAATCTCAAGGGCAGCCCGCTCCGGGAGATCGGTCGTCCCGCCGGTGCCGTGCTGCTCGTCGAGGACATCACCGGCCGGGTCGCGCTCGAGCGCTCCGCGCGCCAGGCCGAGAAGCTCGCGGCCCTGGGCACGCTGGCGGCGGGCCTGGCCCACGAGCTGAACAATCCCATCGGCATTATCTCCTCGCGGATCGAGATCATGCTGCTCGAGGCCGAGTCTCAGTCGCTGCCGCCGGGGGTGGCCGAGGACCTGCGGGTGCTGCACCGGCACGCGCAGCGGGTCGGCAAGATTGCCCAGGGCCTCCTCTCGTTCGCGCGGCAGGCGCCCGGCACGCGCGGCGCCGTCGACCTCAACGTGCTCGTTCGCGAGACCCTGCTGCTGGTGGAGAAGCAGCTGACCCGAAACGGCATCGGCGTGAAGTGCGCGCTCGCCCCGTGGCTGCCCGCCGTGGCCGGCGACGCCAACGCCCTCCAGCAGGTCGTGCTCAACCTCGTCACCAACGCGCGCGACGTGCTGGGGGCGGGCGGCGAGATCACCATCGAGACGGCCCCGGTGCTGGACGGCTCGGGCGCGGCGCGCCTGACCGTCCGCGATACCGGACCCGGGATCGCCCCCGAGGCCCTCCCCCGGATCTTCGATCCCTTCTTCACGACCAAGTCGGATGGCACCGGTCTAGGGCTCTCGATCTCCTACGGCATCGTCCGCGAGCATCAGGGAACCATCGACGCGCAGTCGCGGCCCGGCGAGGGCACGACCTTCATCCTGACCTTTCCCGCCCTCACGGAAGGGGCGGGGGCATGAGCCGAGCCCGGGTGCTCATCGTGGACGACGAGCCCGACATGGTGGAGAACTGCGCGCGGATCCTCGCGCGCGCCGGCTACCAGTGCCAGACGGTAACCGACAGCCGCGAGGCGCTCGCGTTGCTCGAGGCGACCTCGCCCGATCTCCTCCTCACCGACCTCAAGATGCCGAGCATGGACGGCATGGAGCTGCTCCGACGCGCGCGCGAGATCGATCCCGGGCTGCCGGTGATCATCATCACCGCGTTTGCGACCATCGAGTCGGCCGTCGCCGCCGTCAAGGAAGGGGCGTTCGACTATCTGCCCAAGAACTTCTCGGTGGACCAGCTCTCGGTGGCGGTGGACCGCGCCTTGCGTCACCGCGAGCTGCACCTGGAGAACCGGAACCTGCGCGAGCAGCTCCAGCAGGTGCTGGGCCTGGAGAACATCATCGGGCGCAGCCCCGCGATGGCCGAGGTCTTCGAGCTCGTCAAGAAGGCTGCGCGCTCGGAGGCCAACATCCTGGTGCTGGGGGAGTCGGGCACGGGCAAGGAGCTGATCGCCCGCGCCGTCCACGCCAACAGCCCCCGGGCCGCTCGGGCCTTCGTGCCGGTGGACTGCGCCTCGCTGCCCGAGCAGCTCCTGGAGTCCGAGCTGTTCGGCCACGAGAAGGGCGCCTTCACTGGTGCGGTGCGCGCCAAGCCGGGGCTCATGGAGGTGGCCCATCGGGGCACGCTCTTCCTCGACGAGATCGCGGAGCTGCCGATGGCGCTGCAGGTGAAGCTGCTACGGGCCCTGCAGGAGCGGCAGATCCGGCGCGTGGGGGGCACCGCCCTCGTGGACGTGGATGTGCGCGTCGTGTCCGCGACCAACCGCGACCTGCGCGAGGCCGTCGCCAAGGGGCAGTTCCGCGAGGAGCTCTACTATCGCGTCAACGTCATCGCCATCCAGCTTCCACCTCTTCGCGCGCGGCGCGGAGACGTCACCCTCCTGGTCCATGCCTTCCTCAGGAAGTACGGGCAGGAGCGCGTGAAGGCGATCGACGAGGCGGCAATGAAGGCGCTGCAGGCCTATGCGTGGCCCGGCAACGTGCGCGAGCTCCAGAATGTCATCGAGCGCGCCTGCGCCCTCGCGGATGGAGCGACGATTACCCGCGACGACCTGCCGGACCACGTGTTTCATCCGGTCGCGCAGGGCGGCGAGCCGCCGGTCGCCGCCGGGACGGGCCCCGGGCTCCCGACCCTCAGCCCCGGCACTGACCTCACGCTCAGGGACGCTAAGGACCGCTGGATGCAAGTCCTCGAGGTCTCCTACCTCCGTGAGCTGCTGCAGCGCCATGATGGCAATATCTCGGCCGCCGCCAAGGCCGCCGGCATCGACCGCAAGACCTATCACCGACTGATCAACAAGTACGACATCAAGTAGCCGGCGCCGCGCGGGGCGGCGATGTCCCACGGGGGAGCGGGCACCCCACCTCCACACCGTGCCCGCCCATGTAACGTCCGGTTTTCACGCGTGTTTTCCCATGGCATTTCGGTTGCACCTGCTTGTCGTCATGAGATTCGACGACGTCGTGGCGGAGCGCCTGTCCATGCAGACGATCCGGCGGTGGCTCGACACGAAGACCGTGGGCAAGCATGTGTATGTCTTCGACGAGGTCGAGTCCACGAACTCGGTGTTGCGGGATCTTGCCCGCTCCGGCGCCACCGAAGGCACCGTGGTGCTCGCCGAAGCGCAGAGCGGCGGCCGGGGCCGGCGCGGGCAGCCGTGGTTCTCGCCTCCCAGCGTGAACCTCTACGTCTCCGTGCTGTTCCGGGACGGGATCACGCTCGAGGAGGCGGGCCCGTTCTCGTTCGCCGCGTCCCTCGCGGTGAGCGACGCCATCAAGGACCTCGGGCTGAGCGCCGCGATCAAGTGGCCCAATGACGTGCTCATCGAACGCAAGAAGGTGGCGGGCGCCTTGATGGAGTTCGCATCCCGCGGCGCCGCCGTCGAGTACGTGGTACTGGGCGCGGGCGTCAACGTGAACGTCGACGCGGAGCGCCTCCACGCTGCCCTCGGGCCGGCGGGCGTCGCCGCTACCTCGGTGGCGGCCGCCCTCGGTCGGCCGGTGGACCGGAGCGCTTTTGCCGCGGCGTATCTCAACCATCTCGAGGCCTGGCTGCTGCACTATCGCGTCGCCGGCCCCGCGCCGCTCGTGGCGGCGTGGCGACAGCGGGACATCCTCACCGGCCGGCGGGTAGAAGTGCGCGGCCGCACGGAGACGATCGGCGGGCGCGTGCTGGGGATCGACGACCAAGGCCACCTGCTCGTCCGCACCTCGAACGGCGACCACCGCGTGATCCTCACCGAAGAAGTCCGGGTGGTCGACTGAGACCGCGCCGCAAGGAGCCATCATGAGGCGATTGATCGTGTCGAGTGCGCTGATGGGGCTGCTCCTGGGGTTTGGCCCGGCCATCGGGCACGCTCAGCCCGCCCGCGCGGGCGCCGGGCCCGCGATGGACGAAGAGCGGATGGCGCAGATGATGAAGATGATGGGCGAGATGCGGGAGCAGATGAATGGCATGCGCGAGCAGATGAGCGGGATGCGGGAGTACATGCGCGCGATGATGGAGCGGCATCGCGGCCAGATGTCGCACGGGTGTTCCGCGGCGGGATCCGACCAGCCACACGGCCAGCACAAGTAGGCGAATCCGGAGCCTCGACGTGAGCTGGGTCATCTGGATCAGTGGGTCGCCGGGCGGCAAGCGGCCGTCCGTGGCGCGGGCCGCGGCCGTCGAGCTCCAAGGACTCGACCGGAGGATTGCCATTCTGGAGCTCGACGAGATCCGGAAAATCATCACGCCGCGCCCGCGCGAGACGGAGCGGGAGTGTTACATCGTGGACCGGGCGCTGGTTTACCTGGCCGATCTGCTGTCCGAGCACGGAGTCTCGGTGATCGTCGACGCGGCCATGCATGGCGATGGATGGCGCGATCTGGCGCGGTCGGCTCTCCCCCGCTTCGCGGAGATCGAGTTCGATCCCGGAGCGACGACGGAGGCGGAGGGGACGGCGCGCGTGGTCCGGCTCGCGCGCGAGCTCACCGAGGCTGCCGCCTCGCGCCCTGGGTGCGCGGCGAACACGCCGGCGGTGCCAGGCTGGGCCATCTGGATCACCGGGCGCCCAGGCAGTGGAAAAACCACGCTGGGCCGGCGGGTGGCCGATGCCCTCGCTGCGCGCGATGTGCAGGCGTGCGTGCTGGACCATGCCGGCGTGCGCAGATTCCTCGTCGGCAACAGTCCCACTGCTGAGGCGGACCAGGACTTCATCTATCGTACCCTGGGATGTGCTGCGAAGTACTTGACCGAGGCCGGCCTGCCCGTGATCGTGGATGCCACCGCCTCTCGCCGCATATGGCGCGAGGCGGCGCGCTCGCTCGTCCCACGCTTCGCGGAAGTCCAGCTCCTCTGCCCCGTCGAGGTCTGTCTCGAGCGTGAGCGCGCGGCCCACTGGGGCCTCCTCGCCGGCCGGGACGGCCCGCGTCGGGCGACGGCGTCCGCGCCGGACATCGTGCTCGACTACGAGGACTCGTTCCGGCCCGATCTCATGCTCCGTACGGACCTGCACGAAGTGTGGGACTCCGTGGAGCAGGTCCTCGCCCTCGTCCAACGCCTCACGCGCGGGCGCCCCCGCCGGCGTGAGTTACCTGAAGGGAGACGGCCATGATCGTCAGAGAGCTGATGACCGGTGGCGTGACCACCGTGCCCCCGTGGACGCCCATCCTGGAGGCGCGCAGTCTCATGATGAAAGAGCGAATCCGGCATCTCCCCGTGACCGACCCTGACGGAAAGCTGCTGGGCATCATCACCGACCGGGACATCCGTCTGAACCTGCCGTCACAGGCGACCAGCCTGTCGGTGTGGGAGATCAACCACCTGCTGTCCAAGCTCACCGTCGACCAGGTCATGACGCAGGCGGTGATCACGGTGGGGCCGGACCGCCAAGCGCGCGAGGCAGCCCAGCTCATGGTCGACCACAAGATCGGGGCCCTGCCCGTCGAGGACGGCGGGCGCCTGATCGGCATCGTCACCGAGACCGACCTGCTGCGGGCCTTCATCCGCGTGGATGCGCGGCTCCGGTGGGGATGAGGCGCGGCTAGCGCGATCGGGCCGGGTCCGCCGTGAACGCGCGCGTGCTGGTCGTCGATGACGAGGCCGACCTGCTGGCCACCTACTCGCGACTCCTGCGCCGCCAGGGCTACGAGGTGACCACGGTCTCCTCGCTCGCCACCGCGCTCTCGGCGCTGGCGCGGGAGCGCCCGTCGCTCGTCATTTCAGATCTGCGCCTTCCCGATGGCGACGGGCTGGACGTGGTGCGCGCGGCCCGCAGCGGCGCCAGTCCCTCACCGGTGATCGTGGTCACGGGCTTCCCCTCCGAGGAGCAGCGGCGGGCGGCACTGGCCGCCGGGGCCACCGCGTTCTTCGCCAAGCCGTTTGCCGCCGCGGGGCTGCTGGCCGCGGTCAGGTCTAGCCTGGCCGGCACCGCGTGACCGACGCAGGTGACAAGGGATGCGGCCAGGTCGTGACGTAACCCCGGGCCGGCTGACTTCGCGTCGAGGAGATCGATGGAGGATGCGATGACTATTCGCGAGTTGATGTCGGGTGGCCTGATCACGGTGCGTCGCGAGACCCCGGTCCTGGAGGCCCGGGACCTCATGGTCAAGGAGAGGATCCGGCACCTGCTGGTGACGGACGCGGGCGGCGCCTTGCTAGGAATCGTCACCGACCGCGACATCCGGCTCAACCTTCCGTCGCAGGCCACGAGCCTGTCGGTGTGGGAGATCAATCATCTGCTCACCAAGGTGACGGTCGGGGAGGTGATGACCCGGTCGCTGATCACCGTGGGTCCGGATCGCCCCGCGCGGGACGGCGCCCGGCTTATGCTAAATCACAAGATCGGCGCCCTGCCGGTCCTGGATGAGGGACATCTTGTCGGTATCGTCACCGAGACGGACATTGTCCGGGCCTTCCTCCACATGACAGCCCCGGTGACCAGGGGCCACCACTGACGACGAAGCCCCTTCCGCACACGCATCAAGCTCGGCATCAGTGGACCGAGCGACTACGCCGCGCTGTCGACGCCCGACACCGGCCCAAGTGGGGCGGCGGCGCTCGTTTTGGGGCGTCAGCGCCTCACCGATTCGAGGACCACCACGTTTCCGAAGATCAACCTTGAGCGTCGTCCATCGAACCGCAGTCATGAGGGAATTGTCGACCGAGGATGATGCGTTGCGGTGATGGCCCCGCCCTTGCAGATCCTCTGCAGCGCAAGTCGTCCAGGGAGGGCCGTGCATGGTTCGGCGGAAGCTGACGATAGACGGCAACGAGGCGGTGGCCCACGTGGCGTATCAAGTCAACGAGGTGATCGCGATCTATCCGATCACGCCCTCTTCGACGATGGGCGAGCTGGCGGACCAGTGGGCGAGCCAGCACCGCTCGAACCTCTGGGGCACGGTGCCACGCGTGATCGAGATGCAGAGCGAGGGCGGGGCGGCCGGGGCGCTCCACGGCGCGCTCCAGACCGGTGCCCTGGCGACGACCTTCACGGCCTCCCAGGGGCTTCTCTTGATGATTCCCAACATGTACAAGATCGCCGGCGAGCTGACGCCGACCGTCATCCACGTCGCCGCTCGGGCGCTCGCAGCCCAGGCGCTGTCGATCTTCGGTGATCACAGCGACGTGATGGCCACCCGAGCGACCGGCTTCGCGCTGCTCGCCTCGGGCTCGCCCCAGGAGGCGATGGACCTGGCCCTCATCGCTCACGCCGCCACGCTCGAGAGTCGTGTGCCGTTCCTGCACTTCTTCGACGGCTTCCGCACCTCCCACGAGGTGGCCAAGATCGAGGCCCTGGAGGCGGAGGATCTCCGGGCGATGATCGAGGACCGCCTCGTCCGCGCTCACCGGAGCCGGGCGCTGTCACCGGACCATCCCGTGATCCGCGGCACTGCCCAGAATCCCGATGTCTACTTCCAGGGCCGCGAAGCCGCCAACCCGTACTACCGGGCCTGCCCAGCGATCGTCCAGGACGCCATGGATCGCTTGGCGCGCCTGATCGGGCGCCAGTATCGGCTGTTCGACTATTTCGGGGCCCCCGATGCAGACCGGGTCGTCGTTCTCATGGGCTCAGGGGCGGAGACTGCGGTGGAGACCATCGAGCACCTGGCCGCGCTCGGGGAGAAGGTCGGGGTGCTCAAGGTCCGGCTCTACCGTCCGTTCTCGGTAGAGCACTTCGCCGCGGCGCTCCCCCCGACGGTCAGGACCCTGGCTGTCCTTGATCGAACCAAGGAGCCCGGCAGCGCGGGGGAGCCTCTCTATCTGGACGTGGTAGCGTCGCTGAGTGAAGCCGCGGCAGACGGCCGATGGACGTCCGCGGTCCCCCGAGTGATCGGGGGGCGATACGGGCTCGGCTCCAAGGAATTCACGCCGGCCATGGTCAAAGCCGTGTTCGACGAGATGACTCGTGAGCGTCCGCGCAATCACTTCACCGTCGGCATCCACGACGACGTGACCCACACGAGCCTGCCGTATGACGCGGACTTCTCCAGCGAGGCGCCCGGCACCGTGCGGGCTGTCTTCTACGGCCTTGGCGCCGATGGCACCGTCGGCGCCAACAAGAACTCGATCAAGATCATCGGCGAGGAGACGGACAACCACGCCCAGGGGTACTTCGTCTACGACTCGAAGAAGTCCGGCTCGGTGACGGTCTCGCACCTGCGCTTCGGACCCCGACCCATCCGGTCCAGCTACCTCATCGACCGGGCCACCTTCGTCGCCTGCCACCAGTTCTCGTTCCTCGAGCGCCTCGACGTGCTGGCCGTCGCCGCGCCGGGCGCGCTGCTGCTCCTCAACAGCCCGCACGGACCGGATGAGGTGTGGGAGCACTTTCCCCGCCCGGTGCAGGCCGGGATCATCGCCAAGCGCCTGCGTCTCTTCGTCATCGACGGGTACCGGGTCGCCCGGGAGACCGGCATGGGCAGTCGCGTCAACACCGTCATGCAGACCTGCTTCTTCGCCATCAGCGGAGTGCTGCCGCGCGAGGAGGCCATCGCCGCGATCAAGCACTCCATCGAGAAGACATACGGCAAGAGGGGGGAGGCGGTCATCCAGAAGAACTTCGCGGCGGTTGATGCCACGCTGGAGCACCTCTACGAGGTGCCGGTGCCCGCGGTGGTCACGAGCGGCGTCGATCGCCGTCCGCCGGTGCCTCTGGAGGCGCCCGATTTCGTCCAGCGCGTCAGTGCGCGGATGATCGCCGGAGAGGGAGACCGTCTCCCGGTGAGCGCCCTGCCCGTCGATGGCACCTACCCCACCGGGACGACGCGCTGGGAAAAGCGCAACATCGCGCTCGAGATCCCCGTCTGGGACGAGGAGCTCTGCATCCAGTGCGGCAAATGCGTGCTCGTATGTCCTCACGCCGTGATCCGTGCCAAGGTCTACCCCCCTGAGCTCGCAGCCACCGCGCCGGAGGGGTGGAAGTCAGCGCCGGCCCGCTGGCGTGAGCTCTCGGACACCCGCTATACCCTTCAGGTCTCACCCGAGGACTGCACCGGGTGCGCCCTGTGCGTGGAGGTCTGCCCGGCAAAGAGCAAGAGTGAAGTGCGCCACAAGGCCATCGACATGATGCCGCAGCTGCCCCTGCGCGACCGCGAGGCCCGCAACTGGGAGTTCTTCCTGGCGCTGCCGGAGGCGGAACGCGGCGCGTTCAACCCGAGCCAGGTGAAGGACGTGCAGCTCTTCCCGCCGCTGTTCGAATTCTCGGGGGCGTGCGCGGGCTGCGGCGAGACCCCGTACCTCAAGCTCCTGAGCCAGCTCTACGGAGACCGCGCCCTCATTGCTAATGCCACGGGCTGCTCGTCGATCTACGGCGGGAATCAACCAACGACCCCCTGGACCACGAACCGCGAGGGTCGCGGGCCCGCCTGGTCCAACTCCCTGTTCGAGGACAACGCCGAGTTCGGTCTCGGCATGCGTCTGGCGCTGGACAAGCAAGTCGAGTACGCGCAGGAGCTGCTGAGCCGCCTTGCGGCGACCCTCGGTAGCGAGCTGGTGGACGCGCTGCTCGTCGCCGACCAGTCGACCGAGGCGGGGATCGAGGCCCAGCGCGCCCGCGTCGCCCTGCTCCGCGAGCGCCTCAGCGGTCTCGAGACAGCGGAGGCGCGGGACCTCGCGAGCGTCGCAGCGGCCTTGGTGCGGAAGAGCGTGTGGATCGTCGGGGGCGACGGCTGGGCGTACGACATAGGCTTCGGGGGGCTCGATCACGTGCTGGCCGCCGGCCGCAAGGTCAACGTCCTCGTGCTCGACACCGAGGTGTACTCGAACACCGGCGGCCAGATGTCGAAGGCCACGCCGCGTGGGGCGGTGGCGAAGTTCGCGGCCGGCGGCAAGCCGGCGCCCAAGAAGGACCTCGCGCTGATGGCGATGAGCTGTGGCAGCGTCTACGTCGCGCGAGTGGCCATGGGCGCCAACGATGCCCAGACCATCCGGGCCTTCCGCGAGGCGGAGGCCTACCCCGGCACGTCCCTGATCATCGCCTACAGCCACTGCATCGCCCACGGCTTCGACCTGCGCCACGGGATGGACCAGCAGAGGGCCGCCGCCCAGTCTGGTCACTGGCCGCTCCTCCGCTACAACCCGGATCTCGTCGCGGACGGGAAGAACCCACTCCAGCTCGACTCCAAACCCCCGTCCTTGCCCCTCAAGCAGTACGTCTACAACGAGACGCGCTACACCATGCTGGCCCACAGCGACGCGGCGGCCGCCAGCCGGCTGCTGCAGCAGGCGGAGGCCGACGTTCAGGCGCGCTGGCGGCTCTACGAGCACTGGGCCTCCATGCCGGTCGGCGCGGTCCCGGGGGAGGAGCGTCATGGTTGATCTGTCCACACGCTACCTGGGGCTCACGCTGGCGAATCCGCTAGTCGTATCAGCCGGGCCACTGTCGGAGAGTATCGACGACATCCGACGCCTCGAAGACGCTGGGGCCGCCGCGGTGGTGCTTCCCTCGCTCTTCGAGGAGCAGCTCGCGCTCGAGAGCCAGCACCTCGACGACGCCCTCTCCCACGGCACGGAGAGCTTCGCCGAGTCGGTCACCTACTTTCCGGACATGCGCCGCTACAACCTTGGCCCGGATGGCTATCTTGAGCACATCCGGAGCGCCCGGGCCGCCGTGGACATCCCGATCATCGCCAGCCTGAACGGCGTCTCGACTGGCGGGTGGGTGAGCTACGCGACGCGGATGGAGGAGGCCGGCGCCAGCGCGCTCGAACTCAACGTGTACTACATCCCGACCGACCCCGAGCTCACCGGGGAGGCGCTCGAGCAGATGTACGTCACCCTCGTTCGAGACGTCGCGGCCAGGGTCCACATCCCGGTGGCGGTCAAGCTCGGACACGGCTTCAGCGCCCCGGCGAACCTGGCGCGGCGTCTCGACACGGCGGGCGCCTCCGCGCTCGTCCTCTTCAACCGCTTCTATCAGCCGGACTTCGACGTGGAGAACCTGGAAGTCGTGCCGACCTTGACGCTATCGAGCTCCTATGAGCTGCTCCTGCGCCTGCACTGGGTGGCGATCCTCCATGGATGCATCCGGGCGGACCTGGCGGTGACGGGAGGCGTGCATTCCGCGCTGGACGTGCTGAAGGCGATGATGGCCGGGGCGCGAGTCGCCATGATGCTGTCGGCGCTCCTGAAGCACGGTGTCGGCCATCTTACGAGAGTCCGCGAGGACCTCGTGGCGTGGATGGAGGCGCACGAATACGAGTCCATCCGTCAGATGCAGGGCAGCATGAGCCGCCAATCGGTGCGAGCGCCGGCGATCTTCGAGCGCGCCAACTATCTCAAGGTGCTGAGCTCGTACGTTCTCCGGCGCTGAGCGCGCCGGCCGCAGACTAGGCCCTCGGGCGTCTCCGGAGTGGGGGACGGGGGCCGAGCTCTCGATCAACGGCGGCCTGTTTAGGTAGCTTCGAGCACCGAGGGCAAACGTGATGGAACGCTATCAGCCGAGCGAAGGCCGGGGTGAAGAGTCCCGCATGGATGTCCACTACCGCGGGTCCCACCTCCTCGCCCATGCCATGCACAACAAGAGCACCGCCTTCACGCTGGAGGAGCGAGCCGCGCTCGGCCTCGAGGGGCTACTACCGACCGCGGTGAGCACCATGGACCAGCAGGCGCGGCGAGCGTACGCGAACATCGTCCGCAAGACGGAAGCGCTCGAGCGCCACATCGGCCTGGCGGCGCTGCACGATCGCAACGAACACCTCTTCTACCGGGTGCTCCGCGACCACCTCGAGGAGTTCCTGCCGATCGTCTATACCCCGACCGTCGGGCAGGCCTGCCAGGAGTTCAGTCACATCTTCCGGCGGGCCCGCGGCCTCTGGATCACGCCGGACCACCGAGGGCGCATCTACGGCGTGCTCGGCAACGCGCCCTTCGACGACGTCCGCCTCATCGTCGTGACCGACAACGAGCGTATCCTCGGGCTGGGCGACCAGGGAGCTGGCGGCATGGGGATTCCCGTCGGCAAGCTCGCCGTGTACAGCGCGGCCGCGGGCATCCACCCAAGCCGGACCTTGCCCATCAGCCTCGACGTGGGCACCGACAACCGCGCGCTCCTCGAGGACGACCTGTATCTCGGCTGGCGCCACCCGCGCCTTCGCGGACCCGCCTACGAGGCGATCGTGGAGGAGTTTGTCGCGGCTGTGCAGCGCCGCTTCCCGCACGCGTTTCTCCAGTGGGAGGACTTCAAGAAGCAGAACGCCTTCACGCTGCTGGACCGCTACCGCAAGCGCCTTCCCTCGTTCAATGACGACATCCAGGGGACCGGCGCCTGTGTCCTCGCCGGGGTGATCGCCGCCAACCGCGTCACCGGCACCACGATGGCGCGGCACCGGATCGTCGTCCTGGGCGCCGGAGCCGCCGGGGTCGGCATCGCCCGCCAGCTTCACGACGCGCTCGGGCGCGCCGGGCTCGGCGGCGGCGACCTCACGCGAGCCGTGGCGCTGGTGGACATCGGCGGGCTCCTGGTGCGCGATGGGCCGCCCCTCGATGACTACCAGCGCTCGCTCGCCTGGCCTCCAGCGCTGGCGGCGGCGGCGGGGCTCGATCGACCCCACGGCCTGGAGGACGTGGTCCGGGCTCTGAAGCCCACCGTGCTGATCGGTGTCTGCGGTCAGCCGGGGGCCTTCGACAAGGGAACCATCCAGGCGATGGCCACCGCCTGCGAACGCCCGGTGATCCTGCCACTCTCGAATCCCACGAGTCAGTCGGAGGCGACCCCGACACAGCTGATGGAGTGGACAGAGGGCCGCGCACTCGTCGCGACCGGGAGTCCATTCGGGTCCGTCACCTATGCGGGCCGGACCTGGCAGATCGGCCAGAGCAATAACGCCTTCGTCTTCCCGGGGATGGGCCTGGGCGTTCTCGTCTCCGAAGCGCGGGAGGTCACCGACGGCATGTGCCGGGCAGCGGCCGAGTGTCTTGCCGACCAGGTGTCCGAGGACGATCTGGCGGTTGGCCGCCTCTTTCCGCCCGTCGCGAGGCTTCGCGATGTGGCCCGGCGTATCGCCGAAGCAGTGGTTCGCGAGGCGAGGGACTCGGGACTCGCCCGCACGCTCCCGAACGAAGCGATTGCGGCGGCGGTCAGCGCTGCTCAGTGGGAGCCTCGCTACCCCTCGGTCGTGCCAGCGTAGCGGCGCCACTTTGCGGTTCAATTGAACAGGAGGAGCACATGCGTATTGGCAAGAAACTGATGAGCGTATTGATCGGACTGACGGCCACCGCCAGCATGTCCGCCGCGCCGGCGGCGGGATATCCAACGAAACCGGTGACGTTGATAATTCCGTTCTCCGCCGGCGGTCCGACGGACACGGTGGGGCGCCTGATCGGGAAAGCGATGGAGGCCGAGCTCAAGCAGCCAGTGGTTGTGGAAAACGTCGGCGGTCCCGGTGGCACGGTCGGCGCGGGGCGCGTCGCGCGCGCGGCGCCCGATGGCTACACACTTCTGTTGCATCACATCGGCCAGTCGACGGCGCCATCTCTCTATCGCAAGCTGCCCTACAACGCGGTCGAGGATTTCGAGACCATCGGATTGGTGAACGAAGTGCCGATGACGCTGATTGCGCGTAAGGACTTCCCGCCAAAAAACCTGAAGGAATTGATCGCGTATGTGAAAGCGAACAAGGACAAGGTGACCTACGCCAATGCCGGCCTCGGGGCAGCATCGCACCTGTGCGGCATGTTGTTCATGACTGCGATCCAAACTGACCTCACCACGGTTCCCTATAAGGGAACGGCGCCGGCCATGAACGACCTGCTCGGTGGCCAGGTGGACTTCATGTGCGACCAGACGACCAACACCACGAGTCAGATCAAGGCCGACAAGGTCAAGGTCTACGCCGTCACGACCAAAAAGCGCGTGCCGTCACTGCCAAATGTGCCGACGGCGGATGAAGCGGGATTGCCCGGTTTTGAAGTGGGCGTGTGGCACGCACTGTATGCGCCGAAGGGCACCCCCAAGGCGGTCATCGATCGGCTCAATCGGGCGCTCAAGGTCGCGCTCAAGGACGAGTCGGTAAAGCAGCGGTTTGCGGATCTGGGCACGGAACCGATCGCCGACGCACTGGCCAATCCGGAGGCCCATAAGGCATACCTCAAGGCCGAGATCGCTAAATGGAAACCGATCATCGAGAAGGCCGGCAAATTTGCCGACTGATTCGCGGGATACGGGGCGCAGCCGCCATACTTACTGAAGGAAAATCCACCGTGACCCTTCGCATCCGCGCTCCCAAGGACTTCTGGGCAGGCGTCTTGTATGTCGCGTTTGGTTTGAGCGCCGTTGTCATCGGCCGGGACTACGGGTTTGGCACGACGCTCAGGATGGGGCCGGCCTATTTCCCCGCCGTGCTCGGTGCCGTACTCACGGTGATCGGAACGATTTCCGTGATTCGATCGCTCGTGCGCCCGGGTGAGCCAGTGGAGCACCTCGCACTCAAGCCGCTGGCGTTGATCACGGTGGCCATCCTGTTGTTCGGCTTTCTCGCGCGTGGCGCGGGCCTGGTCGTTGTCATTCCACTGCTGGTGATGGTGACGGCCTATGGCAGCATCCATTTCCGCTGGCCCGGATCGGCACTACTTGCCGTCGGCATGACGGTCTTCTGTGTGATTGTGTTCAGCAAGGGCCTGGGCGTTCCGCTACCAATTCTCGGTCCCTGGTTCGGCCAATAGCGTTCCTCACGATCAACGAGGCTGCGCGCAATGGACCTTCTAGCCAACCTGAGTGTGGGTCTCGAGACCGCCCTCACCCTGACCAATCTGATGTACTGCCTGCTCGGTGTTTTTCTCGGCACGCTGATTGGCGTGCTGCCGGGTCTCGGACCGACCGCGACCATCGCCATGTTGTTGCCGATCACGTTCGGACTGCCGCCGGTGTCGGCGTTGATCATGCTCGCGGGCATTTACTACGGTTCTCAGTATGGCGGCTCGACCACGGCAATCCTGGTCAACCTCCCGGGCGAAGCGGCGTCGGTGGTCACCGCACTCGACGGCTATCAAATGGCGAAGCAAGGACGCGCCGGCGTAGCGCTCGCGACAGCCGCCATCGGCTCGTTCTTCGCGGGCACGGTGTCCACGGTGTTGATCGTGCTGTTCGCGCCACCGCTGGCGGAGATGGCACTCAAGTTCGGACCGGCCGATTATTTTTCGCTCATGGTGCTCGGATTGGTGGTGGCGGTCGTCCTCGCACGCGGCTCCCTGTTGCACGCCCTTGGCATGGTCGTGCTCGGACTGCTGCTCGGACTGATCGGTACCGACGTCAACTCCGGCATGGCGCGCTACACCTTCGAATTGCCGGAACTCGCGGACGGCATCGGCTTTGTGGTGGTAGCGATGGGCATGTTCGGTATTGGCGAGATTGTGCGCAATCTCGAGTCCGAGCACACGCGCTCCGTGATGGTGAAGGAGATCAAGAACCTCATGCCGACCAAGGAAGACTGGAAGCGCATCGTCGCCCCGATCCTGCGCGGCACCGCTCTCGGCTCCTTCCTCGGCCTTCTGCCGGGCAGCGGCTCAATTTTGGGTTCCTTCTCGGCTTACTCACTGGAGAAGAAACTCTCCAAGCATCCGGAGCAGTTCGGCAAGGGCGCGATCGAAGGTGTCGCCGGCCCCGAGTCGGCGAACAACGCCGGCGCCCAGACCTCCTTTATTCCGATGCTCACGCTCGGCATTCCCTCGAATCCGGTGATGGCACTGATGATCGGCGCCATGATCATTCAGGGCATCCAACCGGGACCATCGGTGATCACCGAGCAACCGGCGCTGTTCTGGGGAATCATTGTCTCGATGTGGATCGGCAATCTGTTCCTGCTGGTCCTCAATCTGCCACTGATCGGGTTGTGGGTACGCCTGATCCTGGTGCCGTACCAATACCTTTACCCACTTATACTCGTCTTCTGCGCCATCGGCGTGTTCAGCTTGAGCAACAACACGTTCGATATCTACATGATGGCGCTGTTCGGTGTACTCGGCTACGTGTTCGCTAAGCTCGACTGCGAACCAGCACCGATGCTGCTCGGCTTCATTCTCGGTCCACTGATGGAGGAGTACTTGCGCCGCGCGTTGATCATCTCGCGCGGCGACCCGATGGTGTTCCTCACCCGTCCGATCAGCGCCACCATGCTGGTGCTGGCGGTCATCGCGATGATGATTGTGCTCGCGCCCGCGGTACGCAAGACACGCGAGGAGGCATTTCAGGAAGAGTGAGTCGATTGACGCTAGCGGGCCCGGGCCTCGGGGGGACATCGCCGCCCCGCACCGCGCGGCTACTTAATGTCGTACTTGTTGATCAGCCGGTGATAGGTCTTGCGGTCGATGCCCGGCGGCCTTGGCGGCGGCCGAGATATTGCCCCGTGGCGCTAGAGCAGCTCACGGAGGTAGGAGACCTCGAGCACCTGCATCCAGTGCTCCTTGGCATCTAGCGCCGCTGTTGGACGCCGTGCGCTCGAGCCCCGGCCAGCCGAACGCGTGAACGAGGGCCCCTCTCCCCCACGGGAGGGGGAGAGGGGCCTGGTGAGGCGCGCCGTGGCCGGCGGGCGAAGGCTAGTGGCCGCCCGTCCCGTGCGTGCCCGGCACGAGGGTCTTGAAGATGCCGGGCTGCTCGGCCCCCGCCACCTCGACGGAGCCCAGCGCGCCCTTGTCCATGGCACGGGAGATGGCGTGGTCAACAAGGAGGAACCGCCCCGGTACTTCCATCTTCATCTCGACGATGGCGGCGCCGCCCGCGGGCACGAGCGTCGTCTGGACATTCCGGGCGGGGCTCCCGCCCATGGCCGCCTCGGTGTAGACGGTGTCGAAGATCTCACCGATCACGTGGAACGAGGAGATCAGGTTCGGGCCTCCGTTGCCAACGTAGAGGCGCACCGTCTCGCCCACCGTGGCCTTGAGCCCGTCGTCGCCCAGGATGGCGCCCATGCGGCCGTTGAAGACCACGTACTCCGGCCGCTCCCCGCGGAGCTTCTCGGCGTCGAGCGGCTGAAGCCCCGGCGCGAGGGTGCGGCCCTTGGTGTAAAACTCGCCCTGCATGACGTAGTACTCGCGGTCTACTCGTGGCAATCCCTTCTCGGGCTCCACGAGGATGAGGCCGTACATGCCGTTGGCGATGTGCGCGGCCACGCTGGGCGTCGCGCAGTGATAGACGTAGAGCCCGGGGTTGAGCGCCTTCCATTCGAAGGCGCCCGTCTGGCCCGGCCCCAGCTGGGTCACCGCCGCGCCGCCGCCCGGCCCCGTCACCGCATGGAGGTCGATCGAGTGCGGGTGCATGCTCTTCTCGTGGTTCTTCAGCCGAATCTGGACGAGGTCGCCGACCCGCACCCGCACGAAGGGCCCGGGCACCGTGCCCCCGAACGTCCAGAAGGTATACTCCACGCCGTCGGCGAGCTTGCCCTTGGCCTCGGTGGTCTCGAGGCTGACGATCACTCTTGCGTTGCCGGGTCGGTCCACCGGCGGCGGCACGAGCGGCGCCGAGGTGAGCACCGCGTTCACCTCGGGAAGGTCGGATGGCGCCTTCGCCCGGGCCTGGTTTTGCCAGATCACCGCGCCGGCGGCCACCACGCCCACCAGCGCCAGTGTTGCTACGATCCCGCGTCCGCGTCTCATGGCTGTCTCCTTGCCGGGACGTCCGCCCCGGTCAACTTCCACGATGCGGCAGGTGAGATCTCGGACGTTATGACGGGCGTCAGATAGGGCGGGGAGCGAGCGGAGCGGCGAGCGTGATGCGATCCGGGGTCCAGGGCGGGTCGAAGGTGAGGATCACCTCGACGTCCTCCACTCCGGGGATCGCGATTACCGCCTGGCGCACCCACTGGAGCATCGCGTCGTGAATGGGGCAGCCGGGCGTGGTCAACGTCATGGTGACGCGGACGACTCCTTCCGTGACCTCGATCCCGTAGACGAGACCCAGCGCCACGACGGAGAGGCCGAGCTCCGGGTCGTACACGTCCTCGAGCGCCCGGTGGACCTGCTCCCTCGTCACGCCCATCGCGCGCCTCGCCCGGCGCTCGGGGCCACGCGCGCCGCGGGGGCGGGCGCGGCCAGATGCCGGAGCACGTGCGCGAGGGCCGCCGCGAAGGCGAGGGCGCCGAGGGCCAGCATCACGCCCGCGCCGAGAATCCACGCTGCCTCGCCCACCGCGACGGCCGCCGCCAGCAGCACGGTGCCCACGGTGAGGAGCGCATGGGCCAGGGCTTCCAGGCGCGGCGCCGAGAGCTGAGCCAGGGTCGGGACGGGCGCCCGTCCTGCCTGGGCGCTGTAGACCCGATACCAGACGAGAAACGGCACGATCTTCAGCATCATTCCGGCGATGGTGAGGGAGATCCAGCCGCCCAGCGCGAGCACGGCGTACGCGAGCGCGGCCCGCGGACCGGAGAAGACACCGAGCCCGAGGCCGAGCCCGACGCCGATCGAGGGAACGAGGAAGGCGGCGCCGGTAAGGGTGAAGCGCAGGCCCCAGTCGAGCGCCGGCCGCTTGCGGCCGCGGATCATGACGATCAGCGAGAGGCCGTGTCCGGTCGCCGCCGCCGCGACCCCGAGCGCGCCGGGAAGCGTCAGGCCGGGCGCGGCGAGAAGGCCGACGACCAGGAGGGGCACGCCGACGCCCAGCCCCCAGAGCTGAACTCGGCCCAGCCAGCCTGCCGGCTCCGGGCAGAGGAGGAACATCGGATACACGCGCGCCGTCACGCCGAACACCATCGGGGTCACCCAGCCGAGGAGTGCCAAGTGCGCGTGGGCGTGGAGCGTGGACAGAAAATCTCCCGGTAGGAAGGCCCACAACCGATTGACGCTCAGGGCGAGTCCGAACAGTGCGGTGAGGACCAGCCCGACATAGCCGAGGAGCACGGCGCGCGCGGGGAACGTCCACTGCCGGAGCCCGCGACCCGTCATTGTCACGTTGACGAGATACAGAACGATCCCGGTCGCGACCAGCGCCGCCGAAGCCGCCAGCCCCGCCCAGGTGCCGAGATGGAAATGGCTCACCATCCCCGCGATACCCGCCACGAGGATCCAGAACTGCCACCGCGCCAGCCGTTCGCTCCAAAAGGGCCGCCCCAGCGCTATCGGGACAATCTGATAGCTCGCGCCCATGATCGACAGCGTGACCCAGCCGAGGGTCACGAGATGCGTGAGGGCGAGCACGCGCGGGTGATAGTAGTGGCGGGACAGCTCCGGCGCCAGCCACACCACGCCGAGCGTGGCCAGCACATAGGCCGCCGCCGCCGTCCCGAGATAGCCCAGCGGGACCGTCGGCGAGAGGCCGGCAGCCGGCGCCGGGGGCGGCGTGCTCACGCGAGCGCTCGCCGGCGGATCCGGATACGCACGAGCCCGGGCTCCGGCTCGTCGGTCTCGTGAGCGAAGCCGCGATCCTCGAGCAGGGGATAAAGAAAGGTCGGCCGGCGGTCGTGGTGCACCTCGAGCTCTCCCTCGGGGCCGAGCGCCTCGGCGCTCCGGAGCACCCGCAGCATCGGCTCGGGCGGCTCGAGGCCGCGAACGTCGAGCACGACCCGCCCGTCGCCGGGGCCGGCCTCGGCCGGCGCCGCGGGCGCGCGCTCACGCGTGGGCGCCGGGCCGAGGGAGAACCAGATCCGCCAGTCGTCCGGCGCCAGGGGCTCGGTCCAGTGGGAGAAGCCGCGCTTGCCGAGGACGTCATAGAGGGGCACGGGCTCGAACGGGGCCCGCAGCACCAGCACCTCGCCCGCTTGCAGCGAGCGGACGGCCACCATGATGCGGGCGAACGGCTCCCGCCCGCGCGCGATGTCCTCCCGCACGTCAAGGTGCACCGGTCGCCCCGCCGGCACCTGGGTGAGCGCGGTGGGCGCCGCCTCGCGCGTCATGCCGACGCTCCCGGTGCGGCCTTCAGCGCGTCGAGCACGGCCTCGACCGAGACGCCGGCCGCCGCCGCCGCTTCCCGCAGGGTGAGGTGCGCTCCGCAGCAATGGTTGATGCCCATCTCGGCCATCACCGCGCGGGCGCCCGGCTGGTCGCGCACGATCTCCTCCACCGTCCGCTTGCCGCCGCACTCGCAGTCGCATGTGTGATCCATGGTGTCCTCCCGCCTCCTACACTAACGCCCGAGTGGAAGGCGACGTATGACCTCGGTCATATTGCAGGGCCCCCGGCGGCGGGGGCCGCCGCCGGGGTCAGCGGGGGAGGGCGGCCGGCGGCATGCGCACCCGTCGCCACATGTTCGCGGCAAAGAGCGCGGCGCCCACGAGCTGGCCGAGCCCGGCAAGCGCGATGAGCCAGCGGAGGCCGAGGGTGCCCGCCACCGCCACCAGGATCTCGGCGATGGCGCGGAGGGTGGTGGCCAGCGTCATGATCCAGTACACCGCCTCCGCCAGCCCGGGCCGATACCCCGCGTCGTCGCGGGCGGGGCGGGGAAACATCCAGGTGGCCACGCCCATCACGAGCATGAGCATGAAGCCCACCAGCAGGAGATGGGCGTGGGTGGTGACGAGCAGGCGCGGCGGGTACGCGTCGAACACGAACTGCGCCACCACGATGTAGGCGCCGATCAGGAGCCCGGCCATGAGGAAGACGAAGCTGGTCTTGATGTAGCGGCGAACGAGGGGAGTCACGTCAGGACGTCTCGCCCTCGGCGCGCGCGCGCAGGCCGGCGGGATCGCCGATCACGAGCTGCTCGCCGGTGTCGCCGACCAGCCCCGCCTGCTGCCAGCGGCGGACGACGCGGATCGCGGTCTCGACGGTGGTGCCGCTCATGTCGGCCAGGCTCTGTCGCGTGAGGTGGAAGGGCAGGGTCACGCCGCCCTTGCCGCGCGTGCCTTCGCGGTCCGCCAGGCGCAAGAGCGTGGCGGCCAGGCGTGCCTCGACCGGGTCGACCGCCAGCGATTTCACCGAATCGTGCGCCGCCCGCAGCCGGCGGCCGATCATGAGCGCCATCTCCCGGATGAAGGCCGGATAGCGATCGGCGAGAGCGATCATCGGCTCGGCGGGAATCTTGACAACGGTGGTGGCCTCGGTGGCCTGGGCGGATGCGGGGTACGGCCGTTTCTCGATGACGGCGACCCCACCGAACACCTCCCCGGGGCCCAGCAGCTCGAGCACGACCTCCTTGCCCGTTTTCGCCTGCCGGAGAATCTTCACGTGCCCGGCCTTGACCAGGTAGAACCAGCGCGCTGGGTCCCCCTCGGTGAAGACGTAGGCGCGCGCGCGGTGGCGCTCCTCCTGGGCGATCCGCGCCAGCGCGTCGATCTCGCGCGCGGGGAGCCCGGCGAGGGCGGAGCTCTGGCTGAGGAAGACGGCCAGCTCCTTCGGCGGCATCGGCGGGAGAATAGCACGGGGGCTCGCTCGCGAGCGGCCGCTGGTGCCGCGCGCCCTTGAGAAAGTGCGCGGTCCCTGCTATGAGTCTCCCCATGGACAAAATCCGCCGGATCGTGATCGGCGTCGACGGCTCCGCGCCGTCACGTCGAGCGGTAGCCTTCCTCGCGCGGCTCGCGCCCCCGCCGGGCGGCCGGGTGCTCTGCGTGAGCGTGCTGGAGCCGACGCGGGTGCCGACGATGCCGTTCGCGCCGCAATCCATCCGCGAGGTCATCACCGGCCAGGCTCGCGCGCTCGACCGCAAGCGGGCAGCGACCGCCCAGCGGGAGATCGATCGGGCGGTGGCTCGCCTCAAGCGGGCCGGCTGGCCGGTGCGGGGCCTCGTGCAGTCGGCCCAGCCGCTGCCGGGCTTGCTCGCGGCGGTGAAGGCGGCCCGGGCCGATCTCCTGGCGCTCGGCGCCAAGGGAAACACCGGGGCCGCCCGCGTGCTGCTCGGCAGCGTGGCCGACGGCGCGCTCAAGCAGGCGCCGGTCCCGGTGCTCATCGTCCCGTAGCTCCATACTCTTTCTCCCGGAGGTCGGCCATGGTCCCGCTCGTCCCGCGATCCCGCTCACTCGTCGGCGTCCTCCTGCTCCTCCTCGGGCTCGGCGCCGCCGGACCCGCCGTCGCGCAGGATCGGCCGCGCGCGGGCGGCGAGCTCGTCTTCGTGGTGCCCGCCGAGCCCCCCAGCTTCGATGCGCACCGGGAAGAGACGTTCGCGATGCTGCATCCGGGCGCGCCCCACTACAACCTGCTCCTGCGAGTGGATCCGACCGACCGCACGGGCACGAAGTTCGTGGGCGACCTCGCGGAGTCGTGGACGTCGTCCGCCGACAAGCGGACGTTCACCTTCAAGATCCGGCAGGGTGTGAAGTTCCACGACGGGAGCCTGCTCACGTCGCGGGACGTGAAGGCCACCTATGACCACATCATCTCGCCCCCCGAGGGCGTGGTCTCGAGCCGCAAGGAGCAGTACCGTGCGGTGGAGGCGGTGGAGGCGCCGACGCCCGACACCGTGATCTTCCGCCTGAAGTGGTACGAGGGATCGTTCCTCGCGAGCCTGGCCTCGCCCTGGAACTGGATCTACAAGGCGGAGCGCCTCACCGCCGATCCGCGCTGGTACGAAAAGAACGTGATGGGCACGGGGCCCTTCCGGTTCGTCGAGTACGTGCGCGGGTCGCACTGGGTGGGGAAGAAGAATCCGGACTACTGGGACAAGGGCCGGCCGTACCTCGACGGCTTTCGCGCGATCTTCATCCCCAGCGCCTCCGCCCAGGTGGCGGCGGTGCGCGGCGAGCGCGCCATGATCCAGTTCCGGGGCTTCACGCCGGCGGACCGCGACGCCATGGTGGCCGCGCTCGGACCCAAGCTCACCGTGCAGGAGAGCGCCTGGAACTGCTCGATCCAGGTGGCGCTGAACCAGCAAAAGAAGCCGTTCGAGGACAAGCGGGTGCGCCGCGCGCTGACCCTCGCGCTGGACCGGTGGGAGGGCTCCAAGGCGCTCTCGCGAATCGCGCTGGTCAAGGAAGTGGCGGGCATCCAGGTGCCGGGCACGCCGTGGGCCACGCCGCCCGAGGAGCTGACGAAGCTCGCCGGCTACGGCCGCGACATCAATGCCGCCCGCGCCGAGGCGCGGCGCCTCCTCAAGGAGGCGGGGGCGGAGGGCCTGTCCTTCACCCTCTTGAACCGCGCGGTGCCGCAGCCCTATGAGCCGGTGGGGATCTGGCTCATCGACCAGTGGCGGCAGGTGGGGGCTCAACGTCAAGCAGGTAGTGCTGGAGACGGCGGCGTGGCTCCAGGCGCAGAAGCAGGGCGACTTCGAGGTGTCCACCAACGCGCCCTGCAACTCCATCGTCGAGCCGGACATGGATCTGCACTGGTTCCTCAGCACCTCGCCGGTGAACTTCAGCAAGCACAAGGACACCGTGATGGACGACCTCTACACCCGGCAGTCGCGCATCCAGGACCCGGAGGAGCGGCGGCGGCTGCTGCGCCAGTTCGAGAAGCGGCTCTACGACGAGGAGGTCCACTACATCCACACCTTCCAGTGGCAGCGGATCGTCCCCCACCTGGCCAAGGTGCGCGGCTGGACCATCACGCCCAGCCACTACATCAACCAGCAGCTGGACACCGTCTGGCTGAGCGAGTAGGAGCGCCGTCATGATCGTCCCTCTCACCCTCGCCGATTTTCTCGAGCGCGCCGAAACCGTCTACGGCGATCGCGTGGCCGTCGTCGACGAGCCGGATCCGCCCGGCGGTGGGCTCGGCCGCGTCACCTACGCGCGGTTCGCCGCGATGGCGCGCAGCCTGGCCGTCGCCCTCGACGAGCTCGGCGAGGGCGAGGGGGCGCGGGTGGCCATCATCTCGCCCAACGCCGGGCGCTTCCTCGTGGCCCTCTTCGGGGTGAGCGTCTTCGGGCGCATTCTCGTGCCCGTCAACTTCCGGCTCAACGCCGAAGAGATCCGCTACATCATCGAGCACTCCGGCGCCACGGTGGCCCTCGTCGATCCCGAGATGGAAGAGATCGTCCGGCCGATCCCCGTGAAGCACCGCATCCTGCTGGGCACGGCGACGGACGCCGCCCTGTTCGGGCGGGCGGCGGCGTCTCCCCGCCACTCGGTGGCCGACGAGAACGCCACCGTCTCCGTGAACTACACCTCGGGCACCACTGCGCGCCCCAAGGGCGTGCAGCTCACGCATCGCGGCTGCTGGCTGAATGCGGTGACCTTCGGCTGGCACGTGGGGGTCTCCGATCGCGACGTGTATCTGCACACGCTGCCCACGTTCCACTGTAACGGCTGGGGCATGCCGTACGCGGTCACCGCCATGGGCGCCCGCCACGTGATCATCCGGAAGATCGACGGCGAGGACATCCTCCGGCGCATCGACGCCGAGGGCGTGACCCTGCTCAACGGCGCGCCGGCGGTGGTGGCGGCGGTGCTGGGCGCGGCCCAGGCGCGGCGAGAGCGCGGCGAGCCGATCCCCGGGGCGGGCCGGGTGCGGATGGTGGTGGCAGGGGCGCCGCCGCCGTCGAAGACCATCGAGCGCATGCAGTCGGAGCTGGGGTGGGAGTTCATCCAGATCTACGGGCTCACCGAGACCTCGCCGCTGCTCACCATCAACCGGGCCCCCCAGGAATGGGACGCCCTCGAGCCCGCGGAGCGGGCGCGCCGGCTCGGGCGCGCGGGGGTGCCCGCGGTGGGCGTGCGCATGGCCGTCGACAAGGAGGGCGAGATCCTCGCCCGCTCCAACCACGTCTACGAGGGCTACTGGAATCAGCCCGAGGAGACAGCCAAGGCGATCGTGGACGGCTGGTTCCACACGGGCGACGGCGGGCATGAGGACGGCGCCTACATCGTGATCGCCGATCGCAAGAAGGACGTGATTATCACGGGCGGCGAGAACGTCTCGTCGATCGAGGTCGAGGACTGCCTGTTCCAGCACCCCGCGGTGCTGGAGACCGCGGTGATCGGGGTCCCCGACGAGAAATGGGGCGAGACGATCAAGGCCCTCGTGGTGCTGCGCCCCGGCCAGGCGGCCTCGGAGCGCGAGCTCATCGAGTTCTGCCGGGGCCGGATGGGGCACTTCAAGTGCCCCACCTCAATCGAGTTCCGGGACGCGCTCTCGCGCACCGCCACCGGCAAGCTCCAGAAGTTCAAGCTGCGCGAGCCCTTCTGGGCCGGGCGCGACCGCCGGGTGAGCTGACCCCGCTCGCGATTGCGACGCCGCCGCGGCGGGGGTACGCTGCGCCTGGAACGCAGCTGCGAATGGGTCCCTCACCGTGATTACCGATGGAGGATACTCATGCCCAACGTCAAGCCGATTCCCAATGGCTATCACCACATCACCGCGTACCTCATCGTGGACGGCGCCGGCAAGGCGATCGACTTCTACAAGAAGGTCTTTGGCGCCGCCGAGAAGATGCGCATGCCCAGCCCCGGCGGAAAGGTCGGCCATGCCGAGCTGACGCTGGGCGACTCGATGATCATGCTCGCCGACGAGCACCCCGACATGGGCCATCGCGGGCCGCACGCCTATAACGGCTCCGCGGTCGCCCTGATGGTCTACGTGCCCGACGTCGACACGACCGTGAAGACCGCCGTCGCGTCCGGCGCCAAAGTGGTCCGGCCGGTCGAGAACCAGTTCTACGGCGATCGGCTCGGGACCATCGAGGATCCGTTCGGACACCAGTGGCATGTCGCCACCCACGTCGAGGACGTCCCCCCGGACGAGCTCGCGAAGCGGGCCGCCGCGAAGATGGGCAAGCCAAGCAGCGGCGCGTAAATCCCTGACGGCTCGGCGCGTCATGCAGTAGAATTTCTTCGGGCGCGGGGCGATCCCCGCGCCCGAAGAATGCGCCACGACAGCCCCCCTCGCCGCCCACGATACGGTCAGTACGGATGCCGGGGCCGGCGCTCCCCGAAGCTGACCCTCACCCTCGCTATCGTCGGCGCCGCGATGGCCACCGTGCTCGCGGCCCTCGCCGGGCCGCCCGGCGCCGGCGCCGAGTCACCGGACCATCCGCGAAAGAAGGTTCTCCTCCTCTACGCGGAGTCGCGCGTGCTGCCGGCGGTGCTCGACCTCGACGAGGCGATCCGGGCGCGATTCGCTCAAGCGGGGGTCGAGGTCCAGTTCCTCACCGAGTACCTCGATCTCTCGTGGACATCCGATCCGCAGTACCAGAAGCACCTGCGCGCCTTCCTGCATACGAAGTATCGCGAGCGCGACCCCGACGTCATCATCACGCTCGGCGCCCTCGGGCTGCGCTTCACCCTCGATAGTCGCGCCGAGATCTTCCCGACGGTGCCCATCGTCTTCGCCGCGGTGTCGCCCGCGGCGGACATCCGGCTCGAAGGCGGAGCTCCCGTGACGGGCGTGTGGATGACCATCGACGCCGCCCGCACGCTGGCGGCTGCGCGGGCGCTCCAGCCGAACGCGCGCCGGGTCGTCGTCGTAGGGGGAATCTCCGGACAGGACCGGATCCTCACCGAGGACATCCGGCGAGATCTCGCACGCTCCGGGGAGGCGCTCCCGGCCGAGTACCTGGAAGGGATGCCCCTACAGCCGCTGCGCGAGACGCTGGCGGCCCTGTCCTCCGACACCATCGTGCTCTTCAGCTCCGTCCTGCGCGATGGGAGCGGTCGGACCTACACCGGCCGAGAGAGCCTGCACGCGATCGCCCCCGCGTCGGGAGCGCCCATGTACGGGATCGCCCAGACCTTGGTGGGGCACGGGATCGTCGGCGGACGCGTGGTCAGCTTTCGCGACCAGGGCACGCACGCCGCGGATCTCGCCCTCCGCGTCCTGCGCGGGGAGCCCGCGCAGGGCATCCCGGCCGTCCGCGTCACCGGGAACGCCTTCATATTCGACGCGCGTGAGCTGGCGCGCTGGAGGCTCGACGAGCGCGCGCTGCCCCCCGGCAGCATCGTGGTGAATCGCGCATCCACCGCGTGGGACCTCTACCGCTGGCACCTGCTCGGCGCGGTGGCGGTGATCGCGGCAGAGGGGGCGCTGATCGTCGCGCTGCTGGCCCACCGCCGCCGGCGGCGGCGGGCGGAGGCGGCCCTCACCGACCGGCTTGCGTTCGAGACCCTCGTCTCCGACCTCTCGAAGACACTGCTCGAGCTCGACGGCCCCGACCTCGGCGTCGGCATCGCGCACGGCTTGCGGCGGGTCGGCGAGCACCTCGGAGTCGATCGCGTGTCGATCGTCGAGCTCGTATCGCTCGACGAGGGCGCGCGTTTCTCCCACGCGTGGATGACGCCGGGAGTGCCGCCGCCGACCTCGCCCGTGGATGTTCGCCAGTTCGCGTGGGCACTGGGGCGGCTGCGCCGGGGGGAGCCCTACTGTTTCTCGCGGCTCGACGAGCTCCCCGCGGAGGCCGCCACCGACCGCGAAGCCTTCGCGCGCCTAGGCGTCCGTTCGGGCGTGGGCGTCCCGCTCGCCACGAGGGGAACGACTATCGGCGCCCTCACCCTGGCCACGGTGCGCCGCGAGCAGCAATGGCCGACGGACCTCCTGTCCCGCATCGAGTTCGTGGGGGGCGTGCTCGCCACCGCGATGTCGCGCCGGCGCGACGAGATGGAGCTGCAGGCGCTGCGCCGCGATCTCAACCATGTCGGCCGCGTGGCCTCGATGGGCGAGCTGGCCGCGTCGATCGCCCATGAGCTCAACCAGCCGCTGACCGCCATCCTGAGCAATACCCAAGTCGCCCAGCGCCTGATCGAGCGTGGTGAGGTCGACGCGCCCGACCTCAAGGAGATCCTGGCGGACATCGTGGCCGACGACCGGCGCGCCGGCGACGTGATCCAGCGCCTGCGGGCCTTCATGAAGAAAGACGAGCCCCAGCGGGTGCCGCTCGATCTCAACGGGATCGTCCAGGACGTGCTGAGCCTGGTGCGCGTGGACGCCGCCGCCCGGAACCTCGCCGTGATCCCCGAGCCGTACCGCCCGCTGCCGCCGGTGATGGGCGACCGGGTGCAGCTCCAGCAGGTCATCCTCAACCTCGTCATGAACGGGCTCGATGCGATGCGGGACGCGGTGAGCCGCACCCTCCTCGTCCGGACCGAGGTCGATGGCACCGGCGCGGTGTGCGTGACGGTGAGCGATCAGGGCAGCGGCTTCGCCGAGGGCGACCGCTGGCGCATCTTCGAGCCGTTCTACACGACGAAGCCGCAGGGGATGGGGATGGGCCTCGCCATCGCCCGATCGCTGGTCGAGGGTCACGGCGGGCGCCTCTGGGCCGAGAACAACAAGGAGGGAGGGGCCCGGTTCACCTTCACCCTCCCTCCGTCCGACTCAAAGGCGGCATGACGAATTCGCCGGCGACGGTCTACGTGGTGGACGACGATGTCTCGGTGCTGAAGAGCGTCGCGCGGGTCCTGCGGACGGCGGGTTTCGGGGTCGAGACGTTTTCGTCGGGGCAGGCCTTTCTCGCGCACGCGCTCTCGCCCGAGCCCTCCTGCGTGGTCCTCGATGTCAGGATGCCGGGGCTCACCGGCCTCGAGCTCCAGGAGGCGCTCTCGAGCCGGAACCAGCCGGTGGCCATCGTCTTCATCAGCGGCGCCAGCGATGTCCCGGCCAGCGTGCGGGCGATGAAAGCGGGCGCGGTGGACTTCCTGACTAAGCCCTACGGGGCCGACGATCTCCTCGACGCGGTGCGTCGCGCGATCGATCGCAACGCGAGCGATCAGGTCGAGCACGCCCGCACCGCCACGATCTCCCGCCTCATGCGGACGTTGACGCCGCGCGAGGCCGAGGTGATGGCGCAGGTCGTGAGCGGCCGCCTCAACAAGCAGATCGCCGGCACCCTGGGCATCAGCGAGAAGACGGTCAAGGTCCACCGCGCCCGCGTGATGACCAAAATGCGGGCCGATTCGGTGGCCGACCTGGTCCGGATGGCCCAGGTGATGGGTGTCGCGACCCCGCCGCCGCGCTAGGCCGTATCCCCTCCGGCCCCGTCGGTAGGGCCAAGGTCCCATTTCGGGGCGCCGGGACATTCCCTACAGTGCGAGGGATGCCAGCGGTCGCGCGCCCCTCCATCGCCCGGGTGTCCATCGTCGACGACGATGCGTCGGTGCGTCGCGCCCTGCGTCGAATGGTCGAGTCGGCGGGCTATACGGTCCAAACATTCGGGTCCGGGGCGGAGCTGCTCGAGGACGACCTGCCCGGCGATGTCGCGTGCCTTGTCATGGACGTGTACCTGGGCGACATGACGGGATTCGAGCTCCAGCGGCACCTGGCCGCGCGGGGCGTCGAGCTCCCCACGATCTTCATCACCGCTCACGACGACGCGCTCACATCCCAGCGTGCGCGGCATGCGCGGGCCGCCGCGTACCTGCTCAAGCCGGTGGACGGCGACGTGCTCGTCAGCGCGATCTCGGCGGCGCTTGCCGGCCGGCGCAGTTGACCCAAGGTACAATGGGCCGCGCCGCCGTCGAGCGCGTGAGTCCTTGGCGAGGAGGACGTATGACCAGGATGAAGAGGCGGGACATGCGCATGCGGGTCTCGGTGGCACTGGTCGTCTTCTTCCTCGTGGGCGGCCCGACCGTTTCGGAAGCGCAGGACCTGCGCCAGCTCTTCCGCACCGTCAGCCCGTCTGTGGGCGTCATCCGGGCGAAAGGGCAGGACGTCACCGCGGCAGGTCGGGTCACCTTCGGCGAGACCGGCTCCGGCGTGCTGATCTCCTCGGACGGCAAGATGATGACGGCGGCGCACGTGGTGCACACGATGGACACCATCACCGTCGAGTTCCTGGGCGGCGAGACCGTCTCGGCGCGCGTCATCGCCTCCGAGCCTGCCGCCAACCTGTCGCTCCTGCAGCTGGACAAGGTTCCCCCGGGAGCACGCGTCGCCAAGCTGGCCGACTCCAATGCCGTCAGTGTCGGCGAGCAGGTCATCGTCGTGGGGGCGCCGTACGGCCTGAGCTATGCAATGAGCGTGGGGTGGATCAGCGCACGCTGGGCGCCCAACACCGTGTACAAATCCATGCCGCTGGCCGAGTTCTTCCAGACCGACACCACCATCAATACCGGAAATTCGGGCGGCCCCATGTTCAATATGGCCGGCGAGGTCGTCGGCCTGGTGAGCCACAACATCTCCAAGGGCGGCGGCAGCGAGGGGCTGGGCTTCGTGGTCACGAGCAACACCGCCAAGCAGCTCCTGCTCGACAAGCGCTCGTTCTGGAGCGGCCTGGAAGGCTCGCTGCTGAGCGACACGATTGCCGACTTCCTCAACCTTCCCCCCGGTACCACCGGGTTCCTCGTGAAGACGGTGGCCAAGGACTCGCCCGCGGAGCAGGCCGGGCTGCGCGGGGGCACGACCTTCGCCACGATCGGCGGCGAGCAGATCGTGCTGGGAGGCGACATCATCCTCTCCGTCGAGGGCATTCCGGCGGGCCCGGTGGCCAACCTCGTGAAGATCCGAGATCACCTGAACAGCCTCAAGCCGGGCGCGCCCTTCAAGACCACCGTGCTCCGGGCGGGGCGCGTGCTCGAGCTCACCGGGCGATCCGCCGCGAAGTGACGCGGCGGCGCCCCGACTTCATGAGGGACGCGAGATGAGAGCCGTCGGCCAGTTCGTCAAGGTCACCCTCGTCGGTGGCCTGCTCGTCCTCGCGCCCCTGTGTCTTGTCGTGATGCTCCTCGTCAAGGCGTTCTCCGCCGTTCTCGCGGTGGTCCACCCTCTGGCGGCACAGCTGCCGACCGGCGTCCGCTTCGCCAACCTCGTGAGCCTGCTCCTCATCGTCGGCGCGTGCTTCATCGTGGGTCTGCTCGTCCGCACCCGGACGGGTCGGCGAGTCGGGACCTTCATGGACCGCCGCGTGCTCGGGAAGGTGCCGGGCTACTCGCTGGTGCAGACCGTGACCCAGCGGATGGCCGGACGACGGGAGGATCACGCGCTGGCCCCCGCGTTCGCGGCGTTCGAGGGCGCGCTGGTCCCCGCCTTCGTGATCGAGGAGCACCCCGACGGCAACTACACGGTGTTCGTCCCTGCGGCACCGACACCGGGAGTCGGCGCCGTCTACGTTCTTCCGCGAGAGCGGGTCCATTTCGTGGACGTCCCGTTCAACCGCATGGTTTCCTGCGTCAGCAACTGGGGCACCAACCTGCGGGACCTGGTGCCGTCCATCCGGAGGTGACATGAGACTGCGTCTTTTCGCTCTGCTAGCCGTGACCGCGGCGTTTGGAGCCGGTGTCGCTGGCGCGGCCGAGCCCGTGCACGGCAAGTGGAATACCATCGACGAGAAGACCGGGAAGGTCGTGTCGACCGTGGATCTCTACGATCAGGGCGGGAAGCTCTTCGCCAAGATCGTCAGCCTCACCGAGCCCACCGACGACCAGGGCAAGCCGAAGACGTGCACCAAGTGCGCGGCCCCGGACAAGGACGCGCCCATCATCGGGCTCGTCATCATCAAGGGCCTGGGGCTGGACGGCGACCGCTACAAGGGCGGCACCATCATGGATCCGGAGGACGGTAAGGTCTACAAGGCCGAGGTCTGGCCCGAGGACGGCAAGCTCAAGGTGCGCGGCTATCTCGGTATCTTCTACCGCACGCAGACCTGGACGAAGGCGAAGTAGGCGCGAGGGAGCCCATGGATCTTCTGACCGGCAAGGTGGCGATCATCACGGGAGCGAGCAAGGGCATCGGGCGGGTCATGAGCCGTCTCTTCGCGCGCGAAGGGGCGGCGGTGATCTGCGCGGCGCGCTCGGGTGATCTGGTGCAGGAGACGGCGGCGCTCGTGAAGAAGGACGGCGGCCGCGCCGTTGCCGTCGTGGGGGATGCCGCCAAGGAAGCCGACGTCAAGCGTCTCGTCGCCGAGGGGCTCAAACACTTCGGCAAGATCGACACCCTGGTGAACAACGCGGGCGACGGCGGGCCCACCAAGCCCGTGCAGGAGTACACCGAGGAGGACTGGTTCTACACCATCAACTCCTGCCTCACGTCGTCTTACATGTGCATCCGCTTCACCGTGCCCGAGATGATCAAGGCGGGCGGCGGCGCCATCGTGAACATCTCCTCGGGGGCGGGGCGCCGCGGGCTGCCGTTCCGCATCGGCTACTGCTCGGCCAAGGCGGGCCAGGTGGGCATGACCTACGGCATGGCGCTGGAGCTGGCCCCGCACAACATCACCGTCAACTGCGTGGCCCCGGGCGCCATCGAGGGCGACCGCATCGACCGCGTCATCGAGGGCCAGGCCAAGCAGCGCGGGATGACGCCGGAGGCGATGCGAAAGGCCATGCTGGAGCGCTCACCGCTCAAGCGCATGGCCACCGCGGAAGACATCTCCGCGGCGGCCGCCTTCCTCTGCAGCCCGGCCGCGCGGAACATCTCCGGCCAGGTGCTGCCCGTCAACGCGGGCGAGCCGGCAGGCTAGCGCTCCTCGAGGCGCTCCCGCTCGTGGAGGACGAGGGCGGCGCCGCCCCGCACCGAGTGGTCCTTGCCGATGTCCAGAAAGGTGATGCGCGTGGTGGCGAGCGCTCCGGCGTAGGCGCGGCGGGAAAGCCGGGTCGCAAGATCCTGCTCGCGTGCCGCGAAGGCGCGGCCCACGCTCCCTGCGATGAGCAAGCGCTCGGGGTTGAGCCCGTTGACGATGATGGTCAGCCCCGCCGCCAGCGCCTCGGTGGCCTCGGCGAGTACCGCCTCGGCGGCCGCGTCCCCGGCGCGGGCCAGCGCGAACAGCTGGGCGGCGTCGAGGGGGCGGCCCAGCCGCCGCGTCGCTTCCGCGGCAAGGTCGGGTCCCGCGACGTGCGCCTTGAGGCAGCCGCGCGCGCCGCAGACGCACGGACGCCCGTCGAGGTCGATGGGCACATGCCCCAGCTCGCCGCCGAACCCGCCGGCGCCGCGATGGAGCCGGCCGTCGATGACGATGCCGCCGCCCACGCCGGTGCCGATGGCGAGCAGCACGAACGAGCGCGCGCCTTGCCCGGCGCCCCACCGGCCCTCGCCGAGGGCGAGCGCGTTGACGTCGTTATCCACCACCGCCGGCGTCCCTGCCGTCTCCGCGAGGAGCCGCGCGATGGGCGCACCGGACAGCTCGGGGACGTGATGCGCCTCGCCGCCCACGGTGCCGGCGCCCACGTCCACGAGGCCGGGAAGGCCGGCGCCGACGCCGGTGAGACCCCGTTCCCGCGCGGGCGGCAGCCGCGCGACCTCGGCGGTCAGCGCGAGGAGGCGCTCGATGGCGCCGCCGCCGGGGCCGTGCGTAGGCTGGCTGCGGGAGACGAGGACGCGGCCGTCCGGCGTGACCAGCCCCGCCGCGGTGGTCGTGCCGCCGACGTCGACGCCGAGCAGCAGCGCGTCGGCGCCTCCCGGCACGCTCATGGGCGGCGGTATCCGGCAATCACGTAGCGGTCGACCGTCTGCGGCTGCGCGTCGCGTGGAATGGTACCCTCCGGGTCCAGCGTGCGCAGGTAGTCGAGCCGCTCGAAGCCGATGCGGGGAAACCCGTGGCGCTCGCGCGCCACCACGACGGGGTCCAGACCGGCGTCGCGCAGCCGGGCCTTGGCGCCCTCGATGCCGAGAAAGCCGAACAGCGTGAAGAGGAGCCGGCCCCCCGGCTCGAGATACGCCGGGCTCTCGCGGATCAGGCGGCCGAGCAAGGTCCAGCCGTCGGGGCCGCCGTTGTCGGCGGCGGCCTCGGCGTCGTCGCGCTCGCGGCCGGGCGGCGTCGGCATCTGGGGCGGGCTCGCGCACACGAGATCGAAGCGCAGGCCCGCGACGGGCGCGAACCCGTCACCCAGGCGCACCTCGACGGCGTCCGCCACGCCGTTGCGCGCGGCGTTGTCCCGCGTGCACGCGACGGATTCCGGGCGAACGTCCGTCGCGATCACGCTCGCGCCCGCGCGTGCGGCCAGCACCGCGGCCAGCCCTGCCCCGCAGCCGATCTCCAGCACGCGCTCTCCAGCGCGCGCGCCGAGATGCCGAGCGAAGAGGAGCGAGCCGGCCTTGGGGGGCTGCGCCCCCGCGTCGATCCGAAACGTGCAGCCGCGATACTCGAAGAGAAGGAGGCCTTCGTCGTCGCTCACGCGAGGCTCCGCCCCGCCGCGCCCGCGTAGACGTCGAGGTAGCCGTCGATCTCGCGGGCGGGCGCGAGACGCGCGGCCACGAGCCGCCGGCCCGTCTCGCCCAGACGGCGACGCAGGGCGGGGTCGTCGGCGAGGCGCCGCGCCTGCGCCGTTAGCTCCTCGTCGGAGCCGAACAGGAGTCCGGTGACGCCGTCTTCGATCAGCGACCGGTTGCCGGGAATGTCGGCGGCGAGCACCGCGCGGCCGAGAGCCAACGCCTCGATCACCGCGTTGGCCATGCCGCCCTCGGAGCGCGAGCAGTTCAGCACGATGTCGGCGGCGGCCAGCAGCGCCGGCATGGCTGCGTGCGGCACCGGCCCCACGTGCTGCGCCCACGGGTGCGCCGCGAGGGCGTCGTCGAGCCGGCCCATCTCGCCCGGGTCGAGGGCCGGACCGGCGTACCAGAGCCGAAGCAGCGGGCGCTCGCGCTGCAGACGCTCGAGGGATGTCAGCGGAAGCAGCGGGCGCTTCACCGGGCGGATCCCGGCGGGAAAGAGCACGCAGGGATCGCCGCCGATCGCGGGCGCGGCGGCCGCGCCCGGCGGCGGAAACTGCACGCTCTGCGGCACAACATGGATTCGGCCCGCGAGCGCCGGAACGGCCGCCTCGACCTCGGCGGCGACGCTGCCGTGAAACGCCACCAGTGCAGCCGCCCCCGCGAGGGCCTCGCGCACGGCGCCCCCATGCTCGTCGTCGCGCAGGTCGTGGCTCACGTCGGTGCCCGTCAGCGTGATCACGAGGGGGACGCCGGCGGCGCGGGCGAGCGCGAGCCCCCGGGGGCCGGTGTGAAAGGCGTGGAAGGCATGCACGAGCGCCGGCGCCTTCTCGACGACGTCCGCATCCAGACCCGCGGCGCCGGGCTCCCAGATCGACACGTCGAGCCCGCGGCCCCGCAAGCCGGTGGCGATCCGGGCCACCGTGACAGCATTGCCGCGCGGCGAGTCTAGCGGCACGGGCGAGAGCAGAACGACACGCGCGGGCATGGGTGAGCCCAGGCTACCGCAAAACCCTCCCCCTCACCCTGCCCTCTCCCCAGAGGGGAGAGGGTTAGGGTTTGCTCTCGCCTTCAAGGCTCGGTGGTCCCGAGCGCGACGCCGCCCACGATGAGGACGATCGCCACCATGAGCGCCGGGGTGAGCGGCTCGCCCAGGAACACCCTCGCGGCGATGACGCTGACCACGGGGGTGGCGAGCAGCCCTAGCGACGTCGTCACCGCCGGGAGCTTGCGGCTGGCCATCGCCACCGCCCAGTACGCGAGCGCCGAGCCGGGCAGGCTCGCGTAGAGCACGAGGAGGACGACGGTCGGCGTCCACTCGACATCCGGAACGCTCGAGAATCCCAGGGAGAAGACCGTGAGGATTCCCGTGGCGAGCAACGTCTCCCACGGCAGGAGCTCGAACGGCGTGGAGCGCCACGGGTGGCCGCGGATGTGGAGGATGCTGCCCGCCCACAGCATGGCGGCGGCGACGATGGCGAGGTGGCCGAGGACGACGCCGCGGTCGCTCCAGTCCAGTGCGAGCGGGTTGAAGAGCGCGAGCAGGCCTAGCAGCCCGATGGCGACGCCGGCGGCGCGGCGCCGCGTCAGCCGCTCGCCCAGGAAGAGCCAGGCGCCGGGGATCACCCAGAGCGGGGTCGTGTAGGCGAGCACCACCGAGCGCCCCGCGGAGACGAGCTCGAGCCCCCACATCGACAGCACGGTGAAGCCCACCATGTGCAGCAGCGTGATGCTCAGCAGCACCGGCAGATCGGCCCGGGGCGGGCGGACGAGCTGGCCCCGGAGCCACGCGAGGGCGACGAGGGCGAGCGCGGCGATGGCGGTGCGCAGCGTCACCGCCCACAGCGGGGGCATGTGGCGCAGGATCACCTTGTTGACGGGCCAGGTGAGGCCCCAGGCGAGCACGACGGTGGCCAGGAAGAGCATGCCTTCCCGGTACGCGCCGCGCTCGCCCGGAGTGCGCAGGACGTCTAGTACCGGTAGTGATCCGGCTTGTACGGCCCCGTCTTCGCCACCCCGATGTACTTCGACTGCTCGTCGGTGAGCACGGTGAGGGTCGCCGCCAGCTTCTTCAGCTGGAGCCGCGCGACCTTCTCGTCCAGATGCTTGGGCAGCACGTACACGCCCACCGGATACTTGTCGGGATTGGTGAAGAGCTCGATCTGGGCGATGACCTGATTGGCGAACGACGAGGACATCACGTAGCTCGGGTGCCCGGTGGCGCAGCCGAGATTGACCAGGCGCCCCTCGGCGAGGAGGATGATGCGCTTGCCGTCGGGGAACACCACGTGGTCCACCTGCGGCTTGATGTTGTCCCACTTGTACTGCTTGAGCGAGGCGATGTCGATCTCGCTGTCGAAGTGGCCGATGTTGCAGACGATGGCCTGGTCCTTCATGCGCCGCATGTGATCGTGGGTGATGACATGGTAGTTGCCGGTGGCGGTCACGAAGATGTCCGCCTTGTCGGCGGCCTCGTCCATGGTGACGACTCGATAGCCTTCCATCGCGGCCTGCAGCGCGCAGATGGGGTCGACCTCGGTGATCCAGACCTGTGCGGAGAGGGCACGCAGCGCCTGGGCGGAGCCCTTGCCCACGTCGCCGTAGCCCGCGACTACCGCGACCTTGCCCGCCACCATCACGTCCGTCGCGCGCTTGATCCCATCGACCAGGGACTCGCGGCAGCCATACAGATTGTCGAACTTGCTCTTGGTGACGGAGTCGTTGACGTTGATGGCGGGGAAGCGGAGGCGGCCTTCCTTGGCCATCTGGTAAAGCCGCTTCACGCCCGTGGTCGTCTCCTCGCTCACGCCCTTGATCTTGGCGACGCGCGTGGAGTACCACGTGCGATCGGCGGCGAGCTTGGCCTTGATCGAGGCGAAGAGCGCGGCCTCCTCCTCGTTGGTGGATTTCGCGATGACGGACGCATCCTTCTCCGCCTGCGCGCCCAGGTGCAGCAGGAGGGTGGCGTCGCCGCCGTCGTCGAGGATCATGTTGGAGTGCCCGCCATCCGGCCACTCGAAGATGCGGTGGGTGTAGTCCCAGTACTCCTCGAGCGACTCACCCTTCTTGGCGAAGACCGCGAATCCGGCGGCGGCGATGGCGGCGGCGGCGTGGTCCTGGGTCGAGAAGATGTTGCAGGACGCCCAGCGGACCTCGGCCCCCAGGGCCTGGAGCGTCTCGATGAGGACCGCGGTCTGGATGGTCATGTGCAGCGACCCGGTGATGCGCGCGCCCTTCAGGGGCTTGGTCGAGGCGTATTCCTCGCGGATGGCCATGAGGCCCGGCATCTCGGTCTCGGCGATCTGGATCTCCTTGCGGCCCCAGTCGGCGAGGGTGAGATCGGTGACAGCGTGGTCGGCGTTGCGGGCAGATTTGGTCGTGGCGCTCATCTCGCGCCCTCCTCGGTGTGTAAGGAGTTTGCGAGCGCCGTTACTCGTTCGCTGACCGGGGGGTCAGCCGCTCCGAGCCTGGCGGGATGGGCTCCCGTCGCAACGCTCCTCGGAGCACGTTCGTCAATAGTATCCCCGCTCGCCGCGGGACGCGCAAGCAATCACTGGGGAAGCCGCACCCGGCGCTGCACGGGGAAGAACCGGATGTCCCAGCGCTCGGCGACGAGTCCCCAGAGCCCCTGGGGGAAGCGCAGCATGACGACCACGGCGAGGGTGCCGAGGAGAATCATGTACCAGGCGCCGTAGTCCGACAGGGCCTCGCGCAGGAAGAAGAAGAGCAGCGTCCCCACGATGGGTCCCTCGAGAGTGCCGAGGCCCCCGATCACCACGATGAAGATCGTGTAGGCGGTCCAATTGATAGAGAACGCCGCGTCGGGCGATATGCGCAGGAGGTTCAGGTAGATGAGGGCGCCCGTCACCCCGGTGCCGAACGCCACCATCACGTAGACGTAGAGCTTCGTTCGGAACACGTCCACGCCCAGGCTCTCCGACGCGGGCTCGCTGTCGCGGACGGCCATGAGCCCGAGGCCATGGCGGGAGCGCAGGTAGACGTACACGACAGCGAGCGCGGCGACGCCGATCCCGACGGCGAGGGCATAGGTGCCCAGCTCGCGCGTCTCCCGCGCGAGAGGGAACACTGCCTTCAGCGTGCGCCCGGTGCCGCGGCCGAGCACGTCGGTGTTGGCGACGAGGAGCCGGTACACCTCCGCCACCGCCCAGGTGCCGACCGCGAAGTAGCCGCCGCGGAACCGGAACACGACCGTCGCGGTGGGCAGCGCGAATGCGGCGGCGACGAGCCCGGCCAGGGGCACGGCGAGGAAGGGGTTCACCCCGAGGTCGTCGGCGAGCACGATCAGGGCGTAGCCGCCGAGCCCCACGTAGGCCTGCTGGCCGATGGACACGAGCCCCGCATAGCCGGCGAGAAGATTCCACATCTGGGCGAGGACGAGCAAGGCGATGAGCTCCACGACCATTCTCATCAGGCCGGCATCGCCGGCCCAGGGAAGCGCCAGAAGGCCCGCCCCCAGGAGCGCGGCGAGGGTCAGGCCCACGCGGCCGGTGCGCGTGCCGGGCCGGCTCTCGAGCTTCGTCATGTGTCCACCCTCCGCGACGGCGCGAAGAGACCCGCCGGCCGCAGCAGCAGCACGGCGAGGAAGACGAGATGGCCGGCGAGCACGCCCCAGCCGGGTGAGATCTTGGCGCCGACGGTCTGGGCGATGCCCAGGATGACGCCGCCCACGAGCGTGCCCCACAGCGAGCCCAGCCCGCCGATGATCACCGCCTCGAATGCGAAGAGGAGCCGGTCCGGGCCGCTGCTAAACGTGAACGTCGTCCGGATGCCGAGGAATATTCCCGCCACCGCCACGATGGCCAGCGACAGCGCCATGGCGAGGCCGTGGACGCGACGCGTGTCGATGCCCATAAGCGCGGCGGTGGCGCCGTCGTCGGAGGTCGCGCGGAACGCGCGGCCGATCGCGGTGCGCCCGATGAGGAGCTGTAGCCCGCCCAGCAGCGCGACTGCCACCGCGAAGGTGAGGAGGGGAAACCAGCCGACCGCCAGCCCACCCCCCAGAGGGAGACTGGCCGTCTCGATCCCGCCCGGATTCAGCCGCCGCGAATCCGCCGAGAACGCCTCGAGGAGACCGTTCTGGATGATGACCGAGAAGCCGAAGGTGACGAGCACTGCCGGCAGGACGCCGCGGCCGAGCAGCCGGTCGAGCACCAGCCACTGAAGCCCGTAGCCCAGCACCGCCATCACGGGCGCTACCAGTACCAGGGCCAGCAGGGGATTGAGGCCCATCGCGCCCACCGCCACGACGGCGAGGAAGGCGGCGAGGATGCTGAAGTCGCCGTGGGCGAGGTTCACCAATCGCATCACGCCGAAGATCAGCGAGAGTCCGGTAGCGAAGAGCGCGTAGAGGCCGCCGAGCAGCACGCCCTGCACCACCGCGTCGAGCCAGGCCATGCGCCGGTCGTCTCAGGTCCCGAAGTAGGCGGCGGCGATCTGCGCGCGCCCGAGCTGCGATGGGACGCCCTCGAGGGAGACGGCGCCCTGCCGGAGGCAGTAGACGCGCTGGGCGACGGCGAGGACCTGGCTCACGTCCTGCTCCACGACGACCAGACTGATGCCTTCCGACCGGATCAGCCCCAGCACCTCGTAGAGCCGCCGGATCACGAGCGGCGCCAGGCCCAGCGAGATCTCGTCCACCAGGAGCAGCCGCGGGTTGGCCATGAGGCCGCGCCCGATGGCAAGCATCTGCTGCTCGCCGCCGGAGAGATTGGTGCCGGGCTCGCGCCGCCGCTCCCGGAGAATGGGGAAGAGGTCGTGGACGCGCGCGAGCGTCCACGGCCCGGGCCGCCCGCGATGGCCGCCCACCTGGAGGTTCTCCTCCACGGTGAGGCTGGGAAAGATTCTCCGACCCTCGGGGACCAGCACCAGCCCCAGGCCCACGAGCGCCTCGGCGGACAGGCCGCTCACCGGCCGGCCCGCGAGCTCGACGGCGCCACCCGAGGCCGGCAGCGCGCCCGCCACGGTGCGGAGCAGCGTGGATTTGCCGGCGCCGTTAGCGCCGATCACCGCGACCAGCTCGCCCTCGGTCACGTCCAGGGAGACGCCGAACAGGGCCTGGAAGTCGCCGTAGCGCGCGGACAGATCCCGAACGGCAAGCAAGCTCACGCGACGTCGATTCCCAGATACACGCGCCGCACCTCGGGGCTGGCCATCACCATGTCGGGCGGGCCCTCGATGAGGGCGGCTCCGAAGTTGATAGCGACGAGGCGGTCCACCGCGGAGCGCAGGGCGTGGACGATGTGCTCGATCCAGATGATGGCCACGCCCCGGACGCGCACCCGGCGGATCACCTCGACCATGGCGAGCACCTCGGGCTCGGTCAGCCCGCCCACGATCTCGTCCAGCAGGAGCACCCGCGGATCGGTGGCGAGCGCCCGCGCGAGCTCCAGGCGCTTGCGCTCGAGCAGCGTCAGCGTGCCCGCGCGCAGGTTGGCCTTGGCGGTGAGCCCCGCGAGGTCGAGCGCGTCGCGGCAGGCGTCCCGGGCTGTGCGCTCGGCGCGGCCGCCGCCGTGGGTGGCGCCCACAAGGACGTTCTCGAACACTGTCATCGCCTCGAAGGGGTGCGGGATCTGATGGGTGAGCGCGATGCCGGCGCGCGTGCGCGCGTGCGCGGGCAAGCCGGTGATGTCGCGGCCCTCGTAGACGACGCGCCCCCCGTCAGGACGGAGCCGGCCGGCGAGGACATTCAGGGCGGTGGTCTTGCCCGCGCCGTTGGGCCCGATGACGCCCACCGCCTCCTCCGCACCCACCCCGAGGGTGAGGCGGTCGAGGACGCGCAGCGAGCCGAAGGCGCGCGAGACCGCGTCGAGAGCGAGAAGCGGCGTCGCGCTCAGGCCTTCGCGAGCGGGCGGAGCTTGCCGCCCACGGGGATGTTCGGCGCGCTCTTGTTGCTCACGATGGTCATGTCGAAGGGCACGCTCTTGCCCTTGCCCCACTGTCCGCCGACGAGCGGCGTCTTCGACACGTTGGGCACCGGTCCCTTGCCCCAGCCGACCGGCCCCACCAGGGTGTTGAGGCTCGTCTCCTTGATCGCGGTGGCCACGGCGGCCTTGTCGTCGAGGCTCTTGGCGCGCTTGAGCGCGTCCAGGCCCACCTCGAAGAGGGCGTGGATGAAGCCGAGCGGCTGCGTCCACTGCTTCTTGGTCTCGCGGGTGTACTCGGCGGCGAAGGCGGCGGCGGTGGCGCCGGTGAGCGAGGACTTGAAGGGATGCTGCGGCGTCCACCATACCTCCGTGGACATGCCGTCGCCGAGCGGACCCAGCGCCTCGACCGATCTGGGAAAGAGCAGGGCCTTGCCGATGCTCGCGACCTTGGGACGAAAGCCCTGCTGGGCGGCCTGCTTCCAGAACGTGGTCCAGTCCGGCGGGATCGGCACGCCCGTGACGATCTCCACGTTCTCGCGCTTGAAGGCGGAGATCTGCGCCGAGAAGTCGTCCGTGAGGTTCGGGTAGCGGCCGGGATCGACGACCTTGTAGCTGGCCTTGGTCAGCGCGGGCGGGAACCCGCGCTCCTTGTCACCCCAGGCATTGCCGTCGCCGTCATTGGGCCAGAGCGCGCCCACCACCTTGTTGGTCTCGAGAGAGTTCCACATGTCGATGAAGACGCCGATGATGTCCTCGAGCCCCCAGAAGAAGTGATACGTGGACTTGAAGCCCACGTCGGGCTTGCCGCCGCGTGCGAAGAACCACGGCTGCCACGGGCATACCGACGACACGCAGGGGGTGCCGTTCACCTCGCACTGATCCGAGACGGGGTTGGTGGTCTCCGGCGTGCTCGCCACCAGCATCAGATCCACCTTGTCGGTGAGGATCAGGCGCGAGGCGACCTCGGCGGCGCGGTTGGGATCGGACTGGCTGTCGCGGACGAGGACCTCCACCGGGTGCGCGCGTCCCTTGACGGTGAGCCCCTTGCCCAGCGCTTTGCGGATCCCGCCCACCACGAAGCCGTCGGCCTCGCCGAAGCCGGCGAGCGGGCCCGTCTGCGGGCTCACATAGCCGATCTTGATGGCGCGGCCCGCTCCCTGGGCGCGCGCGGTGCCGGGGCGCAGCCCGGTCAGCGCGGCCGCGGCCCCCGTGGACGCGACACACAGGAACTGCCGGCGAGCGACGCCCTTGTCCTCGGCCATGAGTGGTCTCCTCTCCGCGCTCAGAACTGCACCGGGGTGGGCGGCATCTTCCCGCTCGCATAGAGCGCGGGCAGGTCCGCGGTGGCGTTCTCCCACACCAGCAGCATCGAGCGCTTGGGCGAGAAGCCGCGATGGCGGATGTCGGCGGGCATCGCGGCCACGTCCCCGGCCTTCATGGTGACCCGCGCGCGCATGGCGCCCGTCTCGCGGTCCTCCACCTCCCACTGGATCTCGTCGCTCAGCTGCACGAACCACTCCACGCGGTCGTTGCCGTGGATGACGGGCAGGATGTACTCCTCGGTGGTGGGGCAGTAGAGGCTCGCCTTGCACACCGAGACGATGGATGGGTTCCACGTCACGTCCGAGCGGGAGAGATAGGCGAAGAGGTTGAACGACACCACCTCGCCCTCGAAGCCGGGCTCGGCCAGGATCTCGGGCTTGTCCTGGGGCACGTCCTTGAAGTGGCGGTTCACGAGGAAGCCGTTCTCGTCCGAGCGGACGGGCTCGTCGCCCGGCGCCCCGATCATCCGCTTGGCGGTGACGCGGTGGCGGGTGATCGCCTCCTTGTTGCTCCCGTTCTTGGGCCCGAAGGCGCTGCCTGTCTCCGCGGGGCTCGCGAAGGGATCGAAGGTCTTGTTGGTCCAGTCCTCCAGCATGGCCTCGAACACGCGCTGGATCAGCGGCGTGTCGAAGCGCTCCATGTGATCGAGCCCGGCCTTGCGGTAGTGCGCGTTGAAGCGACCGGCGAAGAGATCGACGGAGCCGTAGTGGTTGACCGTGCCCACCACCGCGTCGAAGTTCACGATGCCGTAGAAGAACCCCCAGGCGATGTCCCGCTGCAGCGCGCGCAGGAACGCGTCGGCGGGGATCAGGTGGCTTCCCTTGGGCCACGCGACCTGGGCGAAGTACTCGTCGCGGCTGAAGCTGAACTTGCCGAGAGTGAACGTGCGGTAGCCGTGCTGGTTGGGCTCGATGGAGCCGATCTCGGGAACGGTGTCGGTCTTGGCGCTCATGGTCTCGTCCTCCCTAGCGCTGCGGGCGCGGGGCGATCTGGCAGATGTCGGCCCAGCGCTCCACCGTGTCGGGTCCGGCGAGGGTCTGGAGCAGGATCACGCCCGGCTTGGCGGCGTGGAACTGATAGGCGCTGCCCGTGGGCAGGAGCGTCATATGACCGCGGCGCGCCCGCACCACTCCCATCTTCTTTCCATTCGGCGTGCCCGGCAGGCCCACCGAGCCCGCCGCGCCCTTGGGGACGACGCCGGCGTCGTCGAGCTTGAGCAGCCGGATCTCCACCTCGCCGTCCATCACGAGCGCGAACTCGTCCTGGGCGGGGGCCCGCCAGCCCGACGTGCCCTCGGCGCGAATCGCCTCGATCACGTACTCGATGTTCTTGCCGACGGCGACCTTCTCGTACGCCTTGGATCGCGACGCCACCTCGAACACGTTCGAGAAGACGTAGTTGCGCGCATCGTCGTTGACCACCTCGACGCCGCCCTTGTCGTAGTGCTGGAGCGACCCGAAGCGTGTGCCGTATTCCATGGCGCGTCTCCTTTACCTTTGCGGGGTCCCCGCCCGCGAGGCCGAGCCGCCGGCAGAGGCGGCCCAGCGCGTGCTGCTCGTCGCGGGAGAGCATGCCCATCTCGCGGACGAGGCCGGCCACGTGACGGGGGAAGATGTCGGTGATGAGCCGGCGGCCGGCGTCGGACAGGGCGACCGTCTGATAGCGCTTGTCGTCCTCTCGGCGCCTCCGCTGCACGAGACCCCGGCGCACCAGGTTGCCGACCACCACCGCGGTATTCGCGTCGCTGCGCAGGAGCTTCTGGCCGAGGTCGCGCTGGCAGAGTGGCCCGTGGTGCAGGAGGGCTTCCAGCGCGCCGAACTGCCCGATGGTGAGGCCGGCCGCGCCCATGACGCCGCCCACCCGCGCGGTGAGGGCCTCGGACGCGCGCATGAGCTTGATGTAGGCGTCGAGGGCGGCGGTCTCCGCGGGGCTGCCGGGATAGCGTGTCGGCATGGTTCGAATTCGAAAGTTTGTAGTCTTGCCTCGCCGCTCTTGTCAAGAGGTCCGCCGAACCTGGTGTTCCTCGCGCGTCTATGGGAAGATTCCCCGGCCTGCGACGGTCCGCCATCGGCGACCTCCGGCGGGCTGCCCGACCTGGCGGCGGAGGCCCGGCGCGCGCCACCGAGTTCGAAGCATCGCGCAAGCTCGCTCCCGACTTCGCGGACAAGCTCAAGCGGTCAGGCGCGTTCAGGCTCCTGGTGCCCGGCGATGCGCGCGGGCTCGGGGGCTCCCTTCCCGAGTGGCTGGAGATCATGATGGCGCTCGCGGAGGCCGACGCGTCGACCGGATGGGTCACCGCGCACGCCAGCATCTGCGCGGGAGTGATCTACGCGTCGGCCGATCCCCGGTTCGCGACGCGAGTTCTTCGCCGATCCCGGCGCCTGCGCGGCGTGGAGCAACCTCCCGCGCGTGAACGTCAAGGAGTCGGCCGACGGCCTTCGCATCTCCGGCACCTGGGGCTTCGAATCTGGCTGCACCGCGGCGACCTTCGTCGGCGGCATGGTCCTGCTCTCCCCCAAGGCCGATGGCGGGGCCGCCCCGCATGCTCGCCGCGCTCGCACCCGTCAGCGAGGCGAGGTCGAAGAGACGTGGGATCCGGTCGGGCTCGCCGGCACCGGGCAGCCACGACGTGCACTTCGAGCGATGCTGTTCGTTCCCATGGCACCGGACCTTTCCCGTGGCCCACGGGGATGTCCGCGTGTCGGCCTACCCTTCACGGCGATCTTCGTGCCGGGCACCTGGTTCATCGCCATGGCGAGCCGCGCGACGCACCTCGGCCTCGCGCCGCCGGGCGCTCGACGAGGCCCGCAACGAGCTGCGCGGCAAGACCGACCGCTACACGCACAAGCCGCTGCTCGGCATCCATCCACGCAGCGCAGCCTCGAGGCCGCCGAAGGGCTCTGGTACGCGTGCCGCGCGGGCATGCGCGAAGCGCTCGCAGCGATGTGGGAGTTCGCGATGCGCGGCGAGCCCGCGACCGCGGAACGCGCATCAACGCCCGCGTCGCGGCCGTCACCGCCGTGCAGAAGGGGCGTGGAGATCGTCCGTGCCGCCTACGACGCCGCCGGCGCCAGCGTCGTGCACCGGACCGGCGTCATGCAGCGGCTGCTGCGCGAGGCGAGCTGTCTGACGCATCACATCGCGGCGAACCAGCTCTCCTACGAGCTGACCGGACGGGTGCGATGCGGCATCGACAAGCTGAACTTTCGAATTAGCCGGACCAGTGTGAAAAAGCCGCTCGCCGTGACCATCGCGATCGCCTTCCTGGGGGCCTTCGCCCCTGCGGCGTCCGCCCAGAACCTGGACGATGTCTTTCGCAAGGCCAGCCCCACCGTGGTCGTGGTGCGGGCCAAGGGGCGCGACGTCGGCGCCGCGGGAGTCACGCGCTTCACCGAAACGGGCTCCGGGGTCCTCATCTCCAGCGACGGCCGGGTGATGACGGCCGCCCACGTCGTCAACGGCAAGGACGAGATCACCGTCGAGGGCATCGGCGGCGAGGTCGTGCGCGCGAAGATCATCTCCGCCAACATGGCCGCCGACGTCTCGCTCCTCCAGCTCGAGCGGGTGACGCGGGCCATGCGGGTGGCCCGGACCGGCGACTCCGACTCGGTGCGGGTGGGCGAGCAGGTCATGGTCGTGGGCGCGCCCTACGGGCTCGCGTACTCGATGAGCGTGGGCTGGATCAGCGCCCGCTGGCCGCCCAACACGATCTTCCCCGACATGCCCCTGGCGGAGTTCTTCCAGACCACGGCGACGATCAACACGGGGAACTCCGGCGGCCCCCTGTTCAACATGCTGGGCGAGGTCATCGGCATCGTCAGCCAGAACATCTCGAAGTCCGGAGGCAGCGAGGGGCTGGGGTTCGTCGTGACGACCAAGAGCGCGCAGGCACTTCTCGTCCCCCGGAAGATGTTCTGGGGGGCCCTTCAGGGCATGCTGCTCACCGGCCGCCTCGCGAGCGTCTTCAACGTCCCCGCGCCCGCCGGCTTCCTCGTCAAGACGGTCGCGCAGGGATCGATGGCGTCCAACATGGGCCTGCAGGGCGCCGACGGGATCCTGACGATCGGCGGGAAGGAGATTCCCGTGGGCGGCGACATCATCCTCTCGGTCGAGGACATCCCGGTGGTGTCCGAGGACAACATCGAGATGATCCGCAACCGGCTGGCCGGCATCGCGCCGGGCGCCGCGTTCAAGATGAGCGTGCTCCGCGCCGGGAAGGTCATCGAGCTCACTGGCTCGGCCGAGTAGCGGGGCGCGCCACCTCCCCCATACCCCACCTACACCGCCTCAGGACGGGCCCGCGGCGAGCACGATGCCCCGCACCAGCCGGGGCGGCAGCACGCGGACGAGCCGGCCGCCCAGCACGCCTCCCGTGAGCCCTCCCGCCATCAACCATCGCGGGCGCCCCGCGACCATTCCCTGGCGAGAACACGACGACGGCCACGGCGCCGTGAGGCCGGCGAGCAGATTCTTGAGCACGTTGATGGCGGACTCGTGCGTGAGGCTGATGACGGGCCAGGTCATCACGCTTGCCGCCGAGTACGCCGTGACGGCGATGCGCGAGGGAGCGGCAGCGCCTCGGACGGCATCGCGCGCCGCGCGCCGCCGAGGCGCGATACCAGCCAGCCCCGATCCGGTCGACGCCGACGGTGGTGGCCGCCCGATCAGCGCGGGCCCATGGCGGTGAAGGCCCGCTCGGGTCAGCAGCGAGGCGCGCCCGTGATGCTGCCGGCGACGGCGACGACCACGAGCCCCGAAGACGGTCCCATCGCGGCAGGCGCCGATGTCGGCGAGCCCGGCGGCGAAGTTGCCCGGCGTGGTCGCCACCGTGTTCGACGCGTTCGCGACGATGGGCGGCAACCCCACCGCGAGGAGGCGGGAACGTGATGAGATGAGCCTCCCACGATGGCGGTAACCACGCCGCCAGCGAGACCCGCCGCGAACAGCAGCAGCGCCGCCGCGCTCCACGAGCGTCGCGCTAGCCGCCAAGCTCGGCGCGCACGCGCCGCGCGCCCTCGCAGAGGGCCGCGAGCTTGTGCTTCACCACCCAGCGCGGCGTCTCCCAGAAGCCGCAGTCGGGATTCACCCACAGGCGCTCGGGCGGGATGTAGGGGAGGAACGCGCGGATGCGCTCGGCGACGTCCGCGGCGGTCTCCGCCTTGAACGCCTTGACGTCGATGACGCCCGCGCCCAGCTCCTTGTCCGCGGGGAAGTCCTTCCAGCGCGCCGGATCCGTCCATCCCCGCGTTGGCGAACTCGAGCACGATCTGCGAGGCGCGCAGCTCGCCCAGCGTCGGGAACACGTTGCGGTAGTCGCGCACCGCGCTGAAAGGGCGGCCGTAGAGATTGCCGAAGCAGACGTGGACGGCGATCTTGGCGTCCACGCCCTCCACCGCGCGGTTGATGCCCTTGGCCACCTCGTGCACCGTGCCCGAGTACATGCCGTGATGCGGCTCGTCGATCTGGATGAACTCGGCGCCCGCCGCCACCAGCGCGCGGCACTCCGCGTTGACGATCCCCACGAGGTCGGCGAGGAGCGTGTCCTTGTCGCGATAGGCGCCGCCGAGCTTGAGGGGCACGAGCAGGGTGTAGGGACCCGGCACGGTAGCCTTGATCGGCTTGTCGGTGAGCCCGCGGGCGAGCGGAACTCCTCGACGATCCCCAGCCCCTGCGGCGCCGCGATCTTCTCCACGCACCTCGAAGGGCGTGTTGGTGTCCCAGAGCGGCTGGCCGAGCTGGCGCGGCGGGGGCAGCGCGCGGATGCCCCGTGATGCGGTCGTAGAAGCCGATGATGAAGCGCACCCGCATCATCTCGCCGGTGGAGATGACGTCCACACCGGCCCGCTCCTGGTCGAGAAGGGCCACCTGGGTAGCGTCTTCCATCAGCTCGCGCACGTCGAGCGCGCCCAGTCGGCCGGCCTCCATCGCCTCGCGGGCCAGCCACACCCAGCCGGGCAGGCCGTGGCTGCCCACCACGGAGGTGGGAAGGATGCGCGGAGTGGCGATGGGCGGAGTCATGGCATCTCCGGGCGCGCGCCCCGCGCGTCGCGAAATGCCGCCATCGCCGCCTTGTGCTCGGGGGAGTCGAGCATCGGCTCGAACGCCGCGTTCATGCGCGTGCGGAACGGGTCACGGTCGAGGTCGAAGGCGAGGGCGGTCAGCCGCTTGCTGGCGCGGACGGTGGTGGCGGGGAGCGCGAGCAGGCGCTTCACGGTGGCTTCCAGCGCGTCAGCGAACTCCGCCGCCGGCACTACGCGGTTGACGACATTCAGGCGCTCGGCCTCTCGCGCGGAAATGTTCTCGCCGAGCAGGATCAGCTCGCGCGCGCGGGCCAGCCCGATCATCCGGGGCAGGCGATAGAGGGCAAGCGAGGGGATGAGCCCTTCCTTCACCGCCGGGAGGCCGATCAAGGCGGCGTCACTGGCGAGGCGGTAGTCGCAAGCCAGCGCGAGCTGCAGCCCGCCGCCCAGCGCGTGGCCGTTGATACCGGCCACGAAGAGCGTGTTCATGTCCTCGATGGCCACCATCGCGTCTTCCCACGCGCGGAAGTCGGGGAAGCCGAACGCGCCGCGGGCGAGGGCGCCCAGGTCCACGCCGGTGCAGAAGGCACGGCCGGCGCCCGTGATCGCCGCCACGCGGACGCCGCGCGCCGCGCCGATCCGCTCGACGGCCTCCGTGAGGTCGCGCACCCACTCCCGGTTGCCCGCATTGAGGACGTCGGGGCGGTCGAGGGTCAGCCGCGCCACCTCGCCCGCGATCTCGAGCCGCATCGTGCGCATGCGGCCGGAATACTAGCACGGTGGGAAGAAGAAAGGGGGGGGGGGGGGGGGGCGGGGACAGGGGCTCAGTGCGAGGGGGGGGAGGGTGGGTACGCTGACAGGGGTAGATTGGCCGGCAGAGAGGCAGATGACCTAGGGGGACAGGTAGGGGGGGGGGTGTATGTGGGAGGGGTAAGTGGGGGAGGGGAGGAGTCCGGGCAGAGGGGCGAGTAAGAGAGGGGGTACGAAGGGAGGGGGGAGGGAAGGAGGGGCTGACGAGGGGGAGGAGAGCGGTGAGTGGGAGGGGGGTAAGGGCAATAGGGGAGTAGATACGAGGGGGGGGAGGGGGCGGGCGGTGATTTGAACGAACGGTGCGGACCCCATTTGGAAGGCGCGAAAGGGGGAAGGGCCATGGGATTCCTGATCACGAACGTTCGGATCCTCGACGGCACCGGGCGGGAGCCCTTCACGGGCACGGTACCGGTGGAGGGCGACCGCATCGCCGAGGTGCTGACGGGCGCGCCGCCGCGCCGCCAACGGGGCCACGCGTATCGACGGCGCGGGGCGGACGCTGATGCCCGGCCTGATCGAATCCCACGCCCACCTGGGCCTGGCCGATCTGGCCCCACTCGACCTCGATCGGCTCCCGATCGAGGAGCAGATGCTCATCACCGTGCGCAACGCGCGGACCATGCTTGACTGCGGCTACACCAGCGCGTTCTCCGCGGCCTCCGCCAAGCCGCGCCTCGACGTGGTGCTGCGCCGCGAGATCGACGCGGGTCGCGAGGTGGGCCGCGCCTGCTCGCCAACGGCCCCGAGATCACGGTGACGGGCGGGCTCGGTGACACCAACCTGCTGCACCTGCCGCTCTACGAGACGCCCACCTTCTCCTGGGTGGCCACGGGCCCGACGCCATCCGCCGCGTATGCCGGCTGCTCGCCCGCGAAGGCGTCGACTCAAGCTGAACCTCTCCGGCGATCTCGGCACGTCCGGCTATCCGTCGGACCGCACCCCGATGACGGACGGCGAGGTCGCCGCCGCCATGGAGGTGGCGCGCGCGGCCGGCTTCCGGGTGGCCGCGCACTGCCGAAGCGCGGAGTCGGTGCTGCTGGGCCTGCGTCACGGCGTCGAGGTGATCTATCACGCGAACTACGCCGACGAGCGCGCGCTCGACGCGCTGGAGGCGGCGAAGGATCACGTATTCGTGGGCCCGGCCCTCGGCATCACCTACAACCTGAGCCAGGCGGTGGGGCAGTGGGGCATCACGCCGGACCGGGCGCGCTTCTTCGAGCACGAGCTCGAGGCCACCGTGGAGGTGATGAGGCGCCGAGGAAGCGCGGCGTCCGCGTGCTCCCCGGCGGCGACTACGGCTTCCCGTTCACCCCGCACGGCACCTACGCGCGCGACCTCTGGCTGTTCGTGAAGGTGCTCGGCTTCACCGCGATGGACACGCTGGTGGCGGCCACGCGGCTGGGCGGCGAGATCATGGGCCGTCCGGGCGAGCTGGGCGTGGTGAAGGCGGGCGCGCTGGCCGATCTGCTCCTGGTGGACGGCGATCCGCTCGCGGACATCTCGATCCTGCAGGACCGGACGCGCTGCGCATGATCATGAAGGGCGGCGCGCTGCACAAGGCGCCGGCGGGGCTCGCCCATGCCTGAGATCGCCGAGCCGGCCACGGCCCTCCGGCCGCTCTTCTGCGGCTGCGACCTCGCCCACCGCGCGCACACCTCACGCGCGCGGCGGCCGTCGCTCGCACGGCGGCGGCGACCGCTCGCGCGGCGCCGGCGGCTCGGACACCGCCGGCGGGCCGGGCGGCACGAGGGTTCCCCCGGCGCGAACACCGGCGTGCAGGGCTACTCGCCCCCTCCGCCGCTGGTGAGCCGATCCGTGGCCTCATCGACTTCCACACCCATGCGGCGCCCGATGTCTTCGGCCGCTCGGTGGACGACGATGAGCTGGCCACGCTGGCGGCGGCGCGGCAGATGGAGGCGCTGGTCTTCAAGAACCACGTGACCATCACCGCCGATCGCGCCTGGCTCGCCCGTAAGCACGTGCCGGGCATCAAGGTGTTCGGCGGCGTGGTGCTGAACCGCGCGGTGGGCGGCATCAACGCCCAGGCGGTGGAGTGGATGTGGCCATGCAGGGCGCCCACGGGCGCGTCGTCTGGTTCCCCACCTTCGACGCGGACAACCACGTGAAGCGCGCCGGAACCGCCGCCTCCGGCATTCGGGTAGTCGACGACCGGGGCGCGGTGCTGCCCGAGACGCGCGAGGTGCTGAAGGTGTGCGCGGCGCAGCGCCTGGTGGTGCACACCGGCCACGCCTCCGGCGAGCAGGCCCTGGCCCCATCGAGGCCGCGCGGGACGCCGGCTGCAACCGCGTCGTGGTCACCCACGCCCAGTTCGACGTGGTGGGCATGACGGTGGCGCAGATGAAGGAGGCCGCGGCCCTGGGCGGAAGATGGAGCTCTGCGCCCTCGGCATGCTCACGGGGCCGGACGCGCCGCTCGAGTTCCTGCGCCACTCGGCGCGGGTGGAGGTGGCCGAGACCGCGGCCGCCGTCAAGGCCGTGGGGGCGCGCCACTTCGTGCTCGGCACCGATCTGGGCCAGGCGGGCAATCCCACGCCGGTGGACGGCCTCGCCATGTTCGTGGCCGCGCTCCAGGCCAAGGGCGTGACGCCGGTGGAGATACAGGCCATGGGGGGGGAGGTTCCTGGCGCCCTCCTGATGGGCTGAGTGCCAGCGGCTGCAGCGAGAATAGTCTACATGGCGATTACCTCGTCGTCCCGGCTCGAGACCGTCCCCTCGGTGTGCCCGCACGACTGCACCAGCACCTGCGCGCTGGAGGTGGAGCGCCTCGATCTGCACACCATCGGCCGCGTCCGCGGCTCGCACCGCAACACCTACACGCGCGGGGTGATCTGCGAGAAGGTCGGCCGCTACGCCGAGCGCGTGCACCATCCGGACCGCCTCCTCACCCGCTGCGGCGCGTGGGCCCGAAGGGCTCGGGCCGCTTCGAGCGCATCGGGTGGGAGGACGCCCTCGACCTGGTCGCGGAGGCCTTCACGCGCCAGGCGCCCGCCTCGGTCCGAGACGGTGTGGCCCTACTACTACGCGGGCACGATGGGCCTGGTGCAGCGCGACGGCATCAACCGGCTGACGCACGCCATGGGCTACTCGCGCTGCTTCTCGACGATCTGCGTGACCCTCGCCGACACCGGCTGGGCCGCCGGCGTCGGGGCCAAGCGCGGCGTGGACCTGCGCGAGATCGGCGAGCACTCCGACCTGGTGATGATCTGGGGCGGCAACCCGGTCAACACCCAGGTCAACGTGATGAGCCACGCCATGCAGGCCAAGCGGCGCGGCGCGACGTTCGTCGTCGTGGACCCGTACCGCACCGACACCGCGGCGAAGGCCGACCTGCACCTGGCGCCCGCGGCCGGGCACCGACGGCGCGCTCGCCTGCGCGATGATGCACGTGCTCTTCGCCGAGGGCTTGGCCGACTGGGACTACCTGCGCGCCTACACCGACTGCCCCGACGAGATGGCCGCCCACGTCGCCACGCGGACGCCCGAGTGGGCGGCGGCCATCACCGGCCTCTCCGTCGATCAGATCGTGGACTTCGCCCGGCTCTACGGGCGGACCGAAGAGCTCTTCATCCGCTGCCACCACGGCTTCAGCCGCTCCCGAAACGGCGCGGTCAACATGCACGCGGTGACCTGCCTGCCCGCGGTCACCGGCGCCTGGCGTACAAGGGCGGCGGCGCGGTCTACGGCCAGACCGCGATCTATCCCCTCGACCGCACCCTTATCGAGGGCCGCGACCTGGTGGACAAGTCGATCCGCGCCCTCGACCAGTCCCGCCTCGGCCAGATCCTCACCGGCGACCGCGAGGCGCTCAAGGGCGGCCCGCCGGTCACCGCGATGCTCGTGCAGAACACGAATCCCGCGATGGTGTGCCCGGACCTCAACCTGGTGCACCAGGGCCTCGCCCGCGAGGATCTCTTCCTCTGCGTCCACGAGCAGTTCCTGACCGAGACCGCGGCCTTCGCCGACGTGGTCCTGCCCGCCACGATGTTCGTCGAGCACGACGACTTCTACACCGCGAGCGGGCACACCTACTTCCAGGTGACGAAGAAGGTGATCGAGCCGCCGGGCGAGTGCCGCGAGAACCACTGGGTGATCTCCGAGCTGGCCAAGCGCCTCGGGGCGACGCACCGGGGCTTCCAGATGACCCCGTGGGAGATCATGGACGAGACGCTCCGGAAGTCCGGCATGTGGGACGCCGAGACCAACTGGCGGCGGGGCGGCCAGGACTTCGCCCCCGCGTTCGAGACCGCGCACTTCCTCGACGGCTTCCCCACCCCGGACCGCCGCTTCCACTTCAAGCCCGACTGGGCGCGCTTCGGCGGGCGCGGGCGGAGATGCCCGCGCTGCCGGACCACTTCGCGGTGACCGACGAGGCCACCGCGGAGAAGCCCTTCCGGCTGGTGGCCGCGCCCGCGCGCACGTTCCTCAACTCCACGTTCACCGAGACGCCCTCGTCCCTGGCCCGCGAGAAGCGGCCGACCGCGCTGCTGCATCCCGACGATTGCGCGGCCCTGGGCGCGGCGGCGGGCACCCCGTGCGCCTCGGCAACGAGCGGGGCGAGGTCATCGCCCACGCCGAGCCCCGGGCGGGCCAGCCGCGCGGCGTGGTGATCGTCGAGGGGGTGTGGCCGAACAAGCACTTCGTCAACCGGCTCGGCATCAATGCCCTGACCAGCGCCGAGCCCGGCTATCCCAACGGCGGCGCCGTCTTCCACGACACCGCGGTGTTCACTCATCCCCTTGTCAGCCTGCTTTTTTTTTTTTTTTTTTTTTTTTTTTTTTTTTTTTTTTTCCCCCCCCCCCCCCCCCCCCCCCCCCCCCCCCCCCCCCCCCCCCCCCCCCCCCCAGCTGGGCTTCAGAATCACCCGCGTCGCCGCCGTTCCGGCGTTCTTCCCCTGCCACTCCGCGGCTTCGAACGCCTTGTTGATGTCCTTGAGCGAGCGGGAAGCTAATGGAGACGAGCGACGACAGCAAGGACTTCGCCTTCGTGCGCACCAGGAACTCGAGCGCGGCGGGGATGATCCAGGGTGGTGTAAGTGGGTGGTGCCGAGCCACATGATCTGGTTGGTGATGACGAGCGTGGCCGGCAGCTTCCCGGTCTTTACGGGGGGGTGATTGCCGATCCGCACCGTTCTACCCGTTGAGCGGGCCGTGTCCAGACATTTCAAGGTGGCCGCGGGGGTACCCACCTCCCCTACCACGATGTCGGCGCCGCGGCCGTCGTCGAGCTCCTTCACCCGAGCGATCGCTATTGTCAGGCGTGGGGTGCTGGCGCCTGCCGATGACGTCCGGTCACGCCGCACTTCTTGTGCCAGGGTGAGCCGAAGGGCCTGCCCGTCGATGGAGATCGCGCGCGCGGCGCCCTTCTCCGCCGCCACCGCCGGCCGGCGTAGATGCCGAGCCCGCCCGCCCCGTGGATCGCGACCACGTCGCCCAACTTCATCTTCGCCGACTCGAGCCCGTAAGCACCTGGCAGAAGGCGCGGTTGACGGGCGGGATCGCCTCGTCGGGGAGCTCGTCCGGCACCTTGAAGGCGTAGTGGTCGGGCGGGAGGGAGTAGTAGTACTCGGCGTAGCCGCCGTCGCAGTAGGGATACTCGTCTAGACGTAGAACTGATATTGCTTGCGCTGCCGGTCGCCGGAGGCCTGATGCCTACCCTGTACGCACCAGTAGCAGCGGTTAACGGGTTGAAGAAGGGAAACGCGATGCGGTCGCCTTCCTTGAGGGGACGGCGCAGGAGTCCGTCTGACGCCCTTGCCTAAGGCCGCCATGACGCCGGTGAACTCGTGGCCGGGGACGCGGCGGATGTCAGGGCCGGAGTAGTTGCCGTCGTTGCGCCAGTAATGGAGATCGGAGCCGCAGATGGCGGCGGCGGTGTTCTTGACGAAGAGCCTGCCGGCTCCACCTGGGCGTGGGGAGCTCTCCAGGGCGAGCGGCCTGCCCGGCTGCAGCAGCACGGCGGTGAGTCCCTTGGGCACGGTGGTCTCCTTGTCGGGTGGGGCGCGCGGCTAGTCCGCGGGCTCGGGGACGGGTTCGGGCGCGCCGCGCCCGCCGCGGCACGGCCCGGTCTGGTCGACGCGCACGCGGCGCATGAAGGGCAGGAGCAGGATGATGCCGCCGAACAGGACGAGGAGGACCACGTAGGCATCGGCATAGGCCAGGACCTGGGCCTGATCGGTGGTGCCGCGATAGAGCATGGCGACCGCCCGCCGCTGCGCGGTGAAACCGTCGGCGCCCTGGGAGAGGAAGCGGCCCGTCCACCGCTTGAGGCGGGTGGCGGTCTCGGGGTCGAGGCCGTGACGTGCGCGCCGAGGGTGGACTGCTGGTACTGGCTCCGCCGCGCGAGCAAGGTCGTGGCGAGCGCGATGCCCATGCTGCCGCCGAACTTCCGCACCACGCTGTAGGCGGCTGTCGCGTTCGAGAGCCGCGCCATTGGCACCGTGGCGAGGGCCAGCGTCTGGAGCGGCACGAAGGTGAAGCCCTGGCCGAGGCCCTGCACGAAGCGCGGGAACGCCAGCGCCCAGTAGTCCATGCCGGTGGTGACCTCGCTCATCAGGAGAAAGGCGAGGAGGTTGAAGGCGCAGCCGATGCCTAGGAGCAGCCGCTGGTCCATGCGCGCCACCAGCCGGCCGGAAACGAGCAGCGCGAGCATGTTGCCGATCCCGCCGGGCGCCAGCACCATGCCGGAGGTCCACGCGTCGTAGCCCATGACCTTCTGCGTGTAGAGGGCCAGCAGGACGGTGCTCGAGAAGAACAGAACCCGACCGAGGCCATGATCACGGAGCCGACGGCGAAGTTCCGGTCGTTGAACACCGTGAGGTTCAGGATGGGCTCGTCGGCGGTGAGCTCGCGGTAGAGGAAGGCGAGGATGGCGAAGACGGCGAGCACCAAGAGCACGGTGATGTCGCTCGACTCGAACCAGTCGGCGCGCTCGCCCCGGTCCAGCATGAGCTGTAGGGAGCCGAAGCCCACCACCATGAGCACCGCGCCGATCCAATCCACCGAAGTGGGCTTCTTCACGTAGGGCGAGTCGAAGAGGAAGACGTCGCCATGAGGAAGCCCAGCACGCCGATGGGCAAGTTCACATAGAAGATCCAGCGCCAGGACCAGTTGTCGCAGATCCAGCCGCCGAGGGTGGGTCCGAGGATCGGCGCCATCATGATGCCGATGCCCCAGACGGCCATGGCGAGCCCGCGCTGCTTGAGGGGAAAGATCTCCCACATGGTGGCCTGGGCCATGGGGACGACGGGGCCGCCGCCCAGCCCCTGCAGGATGCGCATGGCCACGAGGAACTCCAGATTGGGCGCGATTCCCGACAGGAACGAGGACGTCGTGAAGACGACGGTGCAGATCAGGAAGAGGCGGCGGCGCCCGAAGTAGCCGGTGAGCCAGGCGGTGGCGGGGATGATGATGGCGTTGGCGGCCAGATAGGAGGTGATGACCCAGGAGGTCTCCTCCACGCTGGTCGAGAGCGAGCCCTGCATGTGGGGGAGCGCGACGTTGGTGATGCTGGTGTCGATCATCTGGGTGACGGTGACCAGCATCACCGAGATGGTGATCGCCCACTTGCGCGTCGTGGACAGCGCTTCGGATGGGTGTTCGGGGTCGGACACGCGGAGCGGGCTACCGGGCGGCGAACGCGGGCTCGGGAATGTCGAGCGTCGTCACCCGGCGCAGCTCGCGGCGGTACTTCGTGTCGTCGTAGGGCAGCCCGCGGTGCATGGTGGCGCGGTTGTCCCAGATGACGAGGTCGCCCACGCGCCACGTGTGCCGGTACACGAACTCGCTGCGTGGCGTGCTCGATGAGGTCCCGCAGGAGCAGGCGGCCCTCGGGCACCGGCCAGTCGATGATGCGCGAGGCATGCGAGGCCACGTAAAGCGAGCGCCGGCCCGAGCGAGGGATGGTGCGGACCAGCGGGTGGACCGCGCCCTTCAGCGCGTCCTGCTCGGTCTCCGAGAACTCGAAGCCCAGGGTCTGGCGCGAATGCGCGATGGAGTGATGCACGCGCAGCCCCTCGACGTGGCCTTGAGCTCGGCGGGGAGGGCGTCATAGGCCGCGCGCATGTCCGCGTACTCGGTGTCGGCGGCCACCGGCGGCACGACCTTGGCCGACAGCATCGAGTAGCGGCCGGGCGGGTCCTGGAAGGACGCGTCGGTGTGCCAGAGGCGGTTGCCGAGGCTGTACATGCGCCGGCGGTTGTCCGTCTCCAGGATCTCGCCGTTCTCGTCGAGGTTCGAGATGTCGCCGAGCGCCTCATTGCCGAAGCGGTTCTTCTGGAGCGCGCTGATGCCGAGCTTGGTGTGCAGCACCCCGTCCAGGCGCTGGGCGAAGTCGAGCTGCTCGGCGTCGGTGAAGGGCTGGTCCCGGAAGACGAGCACGGCGTACTCGTCCATCCCCCCGCGGACCGCGGCCAGCATGGCCTCGTCGGCCTTGCGCAGGTCCACCGGGCTCACCTCGGCGACGAAGTACGGGTTCAGCTTCGTGAACGTCAAGGCCATGAGGCGCGCCCTCCCGTCGGTGGTGGACTCGGGCTCAGACTAAGGCGGCCCCCCGCGGCCTGTCAACCAAGCTGCCGCCTTGACGCGGAGCACCCGGGAGGCCCATGCTCGGGCCGACACGGGCGGGAATTCCGACCACAGGGGAGGATCAGCATGCGACGGACACGCGCGGCATTCCTGGCGGCAGCGCTCTACGGGCTTCTCGTGGTCTCGCTCGCGCAGGCGCAAGGCCTTCCCACCGTGCGGCCGGAGCAGGCGGGGCTCTCGAGCGAGCGCCTCGGCCAGCTCACCGCCATCCTCAAGGCCGACGCGGAGAAGGGCGACATCCCCGGGGCCACGCTTCTCGTGGCACGCCAGGGTAAGGTCGCGTGGTTCGAGACGGTGGGCGTGCGCGATCCCGGCACCCGCGCCCCCATGACCCGCGACACCATCTTCCGCATCTATTCGATGACGAAGCCCATCACGTCGGTGGCGGTGATGATGCTCGTGGAGGACGGCAAGGTCGCGATCGGCGACCCCGTCTCGAAGTACATCCCGGCGCTCGGAGGCCTCAAGGTCGGCGTGGAGAAGAAGGACGCCGGCGGCCAGCCCATGCTCGACCTCCAGCCCGCGCGGCGGGACATGACGGTGCAGGACCTGCTTCGCCATACCTCCGGGCTCACCTACGGCGTCTTCGGCACGGGAGCCGTGAAGAAGATGTACGCGGACGCCAAGATCTTCACCGACTATCCCTCGAACGCCGATCTGGTGGACCGGCTCGCCACCTTCCCCCTCGTCCATCAGCCGGGCGCCGTGTGGGAGTACAGCCACTCCACCGATGTGCTGGGCCGTCTGGTCGAGGTGGTGTCGGGCCAGACCCTCGCCCAGTTCTTCGCGGCGCGGCTCTTCGCGCCCCTCGCGATGAAGGACACGTCGTTCTACGTGACGGATCGCGCGAAGCAGGATCGCATCGCAGAGCCGTTCCCCGCCGACCGCAACATCGGCGCCGGCGCCGACCTCAATGACCCGCGCGTGGCGCTGAAGTGGGAGTCGGGCGGGGGCGGGCTCATCAGCACGACCATGGACTACGCGCGCTTCGTCCAGATGCTCGTGAACGGCGGTACCCTCGACGGCAAGCGGCTGCTGAGCCCGAAGACCGTGGCGTACATGACCGCCGATCATCTCGGTTCCATCGCGCCGCTCGCGCCGGGCATCGGCTTCGGCCTGGGCTTCGCGGTGCGGAAGGAGACCGGCGTGGTCCCACTGCCCGGCACCGTGGGCGAGTATTACTGGGGCGGAGCGGCCGGTACCTTCTTCTGGGTCGATCCGAAGGAGGAGCTGTTCGTCGTCTACATGATGCAGTCGCCGAAGCACCGCGTGCGCTACCGCGACCTGCTGAAGAACATGGTCTACGGGGCGGTGGAGAAGACGGCCGCGCGGTAGGCCGCGCGCGAGGCTACCGCATCAGCTCGACCGGCGCCGGCCACACCGTGAAGTCCTGCTCCGCCTCGATGCCCCGCCCGGCCAGATGCCGCCGGTGCCAGGTGCCGAAGGTCAGGAGCAGGAGGAGCAGCCACGCGTGATTGGCCTCTCCGCTCAAGTGCGCCTCCAGGAGCCGCGTCACCGCCGCGCTGTCGAATAGATCCGGCGGGAGCGCGTCCGGGTCGGCCAGGGTCTTTGCCAGGCGGTCGGCCAGCAGCGGCCGGTGGCGGATCAGCGCGGCCAGGTTCGGCCAGGACCGGTCGGCGGCGGCAGGATCGTGGTGCGCGGGGGCGTGCTTGAGGCCGATGCGGTGGCGGAGCTCGCGGACGCGATCGAGCGCGTAGATGGCGAGGTAGTGCGTGTCCGGCCGCATGCCCGTGTTCCCGTCGGGAATGCGCCAGAGGTCGGGGGCGAGCCGCCGCATGGTTGACCGATAGGCGAGGCCGTCCACGCGCAGCCGGGGCGGGATGGCCACGATAGCGTCGAGGAGCGCGTTGTCGACGGCGAGCACGCGGTCCTCGAAGAAGTGCCGGATGCTAAGGACGTTGAGGTAGGCGGGGAAGCGCCCGAACATCATGTGGTAGGAGAGGGCCTCGAACCGCGTGACGGGATCGGGGCAGCGGTCCCAGTGCGCGCGGAGCAGGGCCTCCACCGTGTCGAGCAACTCCCCCTTCATGGTGTGGCGATGCGGCTCCTGGAAAATCTCCGTGAGCGGGGCGTGGCGCCAGAGGCAGTGCGCCTGCTCGGCAAGCGCGGTCTCGGCAAGGCCCCGGGGCGAGATGTCGGCGGCGATGGGCAGCAGGTCGTGCCGCCGCACCGGCCAGCCGCGCACGCGCCGCACGCGCTTGGGGATGGAGTTCCCCTTCAGGAAGCGATCGAACGAATACCCGGTCGCCAGCGCGGTGATCTCCGGGGGGAGCACCGCGCGGAGATAGGCGAACTGGGCGTTGTCGTAGCGGTGGGCCCCGTCGCCGAGCGCCACCCCGAGGTCCAGGAGATCGACGTGGTGGCTCGGCAGCCGGCGTACGAAGGTGAACGGGAAGCCGCGTGCCGCGGCGATCCGGCGGGCCAGGCGCACCTCGCTGTTGTTGTAGTCGCCGAGCGTCAGCGTGGGCAGCGGCCGCGGCGCGCAGGCCACCATCGCGCGGGCGTCGAGCCCCCCGCTGAGCAGAACGGCGAGGCCGTCGCCATCGCCGACCAGGCGCTGGGTCGCGCTCACGAGCGGGCCGGTCAGCCGATCGCCGTGCACGCGCGCGGAGTCCCCCGCGTCGGGCGTGGGACGCCAGAGCCAGTACCGCCGCGGGGCCGGGGCGGCCGCGGGCAACTCGAGGGACGATGCGGGCGGTAGCGCCCGGACATCCGTAAGGAACGTGCGCTCGTCCAGGACCGCCTGGAAGGTGAGGAACTGCTTCACCGCCATCGGGTCGAGGCGGGGGCGAACGAACGGGAAGCGCAGGAGGCGTCCGGCCTGGCTGGCGAAGGCGAGCACGTCCGGTCCCGCGTGATAGAAGAGCGGCCGCGAGTTGAAGCGATCGGTCGCGATCGCGATGCGGCGGGCCGACGCGTCGTGCAGCACGACGGAGAAGCTGCCGTCCAGATCGGCGAGCGCCGCCGCCGCGTCGCGCTGGTGGCGGGCGAGCCAGGCGTCGACTGCGGCAGGGCCGGCGCCATCGGGGAGGCGGGGCCGCCCGTCGAAGATCACAGAGACCCCGCCGGGATCGGTGCGAACGGGGGAGAGCGCGGTGTGCTCGTGGTGGACCCGCACCACGATGACGCAGTCGCTCTCCCAGACGTCTCGACGGGAGACGCCCGTAAAGTCCAGGCCTCGCGCGGCGTCGCGAACGCGGGCCCGCTCGACGTCGGCGAGCGGACGCGTCGCGAACAGGCCGATCAATCCAGCCAATCGAACGAGGCCGTGAACGCGGTGTGGCGATCCGGGTGCATCACGGCAACTCATGATACCGCGAAATTCACCCCGCTTGGAGATGCTAGTATCGGCGCAATGCCGCCGCCCCGCGCGCCCTTTCGCGCCGATCACGTGGGGAGTCTCTTGCGGCCGCTGGCCCTCAAGGCCCTGCGGCTCGAGCGCGAGGCGGGGCGCGCCAGCGCCGCAGCCCTCGCCGCCGCCGAGGACGCGGCCATTCGCGACGCGGTCGCCTTGCAGGAGAGTGTCGGACTGCAGGGCATCACCGACGGCGAGCTGCGCCGGAAGTCGTGGCACATGGACTTCCTGACTCAGTTCTCCGGCCTCGCCAGCGAGGGCAAGGCCCTGCCCGTGACCTTCCGGGGGAAGTCCGGCGAGATGTTCTTCACCCGCCCCGATCTGGCCATCACCGCCCGCGTCACGCGGCCGCGGCCGATCTTCGTGGAGGGCTTCAAGTTCCTCCGCGGCGTGGTCAGTCGTACCGCCAAGCTGACCCTGCCGTCACCCTCGATGTTGCTTACGCAGGTGGGGCAGCCGAACATCGATCGCACCGTGTATCCCGACCTCGACGCGTTTGCCGAGGACACCGCCGCCGCCTACCGCGCGGAGATCGCCGATCTCTACGCCGCCGGCTGCCGCTACCTCCAGCTGGACGACGTGAGCCTCGCCTATCTCTGCGACGAGCACATGCGGGCGGAGGGCCGGGCGCGCGGCGACGACCCGGACGTGCAGCTGGCGCTGTCGGTGAAGATGATCCGCGGCGCGCTGCGGGACAAGCCCGCCGACCTCACCGTGTGCACGCATCTCTGCCGAGGCAACTTCCGGTCGTCCTGGCGGGCCCAGGGTGGTTACGAGCTGATCGCGGAGACCGTCTTCACCCAGTTGCCCTACGACGGCTTCTTCCTCGAGTTCGACGACGCGCGCTCGGGCGACTTCTCGCCGCTCCGCCACGTGCGCGCCCCCGCGCGCGTGGTGCTGGGGCTGGTGACGAGCAAGACGGGCACCCTCGAAGCCAGGGACGACCTCAAGCGGCGCATCGACGAGGCGGCGAAGTACGTCCCGCTGGATCAGCTCTGCTTGAGCCCGCAGTGCGGCTTCTCCTCGACGGTGGAGGGCAACGACATCGGCGTCGAGCAGCAGCGCGCCAAGCTCGCCCTCTGCGTCGAGACCGCCCGAGAAGTCTGGGGCGGTCTCTAGGCCCGCTCTCCTGCCTCCTGCGCCAGTCGGCGCAGCCGCGCCTCGCTCGCGGCATCGGCGGGGAAGAAGCACTCCACCCGGAGCTCGTGCAGCGTGATGTCGTAAGGCACTCCGAGGCCGGCGAGCAGCGAGAAGAAGGACAGGCGGATGTCCCCTTTGGCCATCTCCACGGCGAGGAAGGGCGCGCTCGAGGCGTCGAGATCGAGCAGGCGCCAGTGGCGGGGGACGTCGGGATAGGAGAGGAGCTCCTCGAGCAGGCGGCCCGTCTCCGGCTCGCCCACGCCGCGGATCACGTCGCGATGCAGCCACTGGATGAGGGCGGCGGCCGTGGCTTCCCAGTTCACGATGTAGGGCCGCATGCCCTGCGGGTGGTAGAAGAGCCGCATCGCGTTGGGCGGGCCCACCGCGGCCGCCTCGGCCGGCGTGAGGAAGAGGCTCAGCAGGCGCCGCGCGCCGCCGTTGCTCATGACGATGTTCCAGCCCCCGTCGAGGACGAGGGCCGGGAACGGTTCCTGCTGGCGCAGCATGAACTCCAGCGCGCGGCGCACGTCGGCCAGCTCCGGCGCCTCGAGGCCGCGCTCGCGGTAGACGGGTGCGAAGCCGGCCGCGATCAGCAGCTCGTTGCGGGCCCGGGTGGGGACATCGAGCACGCGGGCCAGCAGCAGCACCATCTCGCGGCTCGGCTGGGCGCGGCCCGTCTCGAGGAAGGACAGATGCCGCGCCGACACCTCGGCGTCCACGGCGAGGGCGAGCTGGCTGAGCCGCCGGCGCTCACGCCAGCCGCGGAGCAGCCGGCCGACCGAGCCGCCCCGCGGGCGCCTCGGCGCTCCTGGGCCTCGGCCGAGCTTTTCGCGCGCGCCCGCTGCATGCGCGGAGTCTACACCGCAGCCGGGGCATGAGACATTACCTACCAGGTAATTGAGATCCTGACCCCGCTGGGGCGACCCTGAGCTGTCGCGGCGGTCCGGACCCCAGGGAGGAGGAGGCGACGATGAGCGATGCGATCGACCCTCGGCAGATCGGTGAGCGCTGGAAGGGGACCCTCGGCGAGCTGCTCGGCATCGAGTTCGTGGAGGCCGCGCCGGATCGCGTCGTCGCCCGCCTGACGATACGAGACGACCTGCGGACGGTCGGCGGGGCCCTCCACGGCGGCACTCTGATGGCGTTCGCCGATACCATCGGCGCCGTCGCGACTGTGCTCAACGTGCCGCCCGGGGCGGGGACGACCACGCTCGAGTCCAAGACCAACTTCTTCGCGGCGGGCCGCGCGGGCCTCGTGCAGGCGGAGTCTACGCCCCTCCATCGCGGCAAGCGCACGCAGGTGTGGCAGACGCGGATCACCGACGAGTCGGGCCGCCTGCTGTCGCTGACGACGCAGACCCAGATGGTCCTCACATGACGCGGCCGCTCCACGTGGCCTTCGTGGGAGGATTTGCGGCGTGCTTCGTCGATCCCGTCCGGGCGCGCCTCGGCGTCCCCTGCGAGGTCGTCGTCGCCGACGAAGGGGACATCGTGGGGCGGCTGTCGGAGATCGACGTGCTGGTCGGGATGGCCTTCACGCCCGCGATGGGCGCGGCGGCGCGGCGGCTGCGCCTCGTCCAGGTGCCGGGCGCGGGCACCGACCGCGTCGACCGCGCGGCGCTGCCGGCGGGGGCCTCGGTCGCCAATGCTTACGGCCACGAGGCCGGCATCGCGGAGTACGTGATCGGCGCCATGCTGGCCTGGAGCCGCGGCTTCGCGCGCCTGGACGCGAGCCTCCGGCGCGGGCGATGGGAAGCGGCATGGTCGCACGACGCGCCGCCGCCCCCGCCGATGGCGGAGCTCGCCGGCAAGACACTGGGCATCGTGGGCTACGGTCGCATCGGCGCTGCGGTGGCACGGCGAGCCCGGGCCTTCGACATGGAGGTCCACGCGATCCGGCGCGATCCGCGGGGCGGCACGCCCGAGGGGCTGCGCTTCCTCGGAGGTCCGGCTGCGCTTCCCGAGGTGCTGCGCGCGGCCGACTATCTCGCGCTCACCCTGGCCCTCACGCCGGAGACGCGCGGGCTGATCGGGGCGCGCGAGCTGGCGCTGATGAAGCGGTCGGCCATGCTCGTCAACGTGGCACGCGGCGAGATCGTGGACGAGGACGCCCTCTACGAGGCGCTCGCCGGGGGACGCCTGGCCGGCGCCGCCCTCGATGTCTGGTACCGCTATCCCGCCGCGCCTGGGCCCACCTTGCCCGCGCGCCGCCCCTTCCACGAGCTGCCGAATGTGCTCATGACGCCCCACGTTTCCGGCTGGACCGAGGGCATGCTCGCTGCCCGCTCCGACGTGATCGCCGGCAACATCGAGCGCATCGCCAGGGGAGAGGCGCCGGTCAACCTCGTCTCATAACCCCCTCACCCTGCCCTCTCCCCTGAGGGGAGAGGGAGGCCGTGCTACAGTGTCCGGCGCGATGGGCAAGCTCGACGGGAAAGTGGTCGTGGTCACGGGCGCGAGCCGCGGCATCGGCGCCGACATCGCCCGGCTCTTTGCCGCCGAGGGCGGCCGCGTCGTCTGCGCGGCGCGGACCCTCCGCGAGGGCGATCATCCCCTCGCGGGCTCGCTGGAGCACACAGTGGGGGAGATCCGCGGGGCGGGGAACGAAGCCACCGCGGCGGCCGCCGACATCTCCGAGCCCGCCGAGTGCGAGCGGCTCATGCGCGTCGCCCGCGCCGCCTACGGTCCGGTGGACGTCCTCGTGAACAACGCGGCCCTGACCTACTTCATCGAGGTCAAGGACTACCCCGTCAACAAGTGGATACGCTCGTGGGCGGTCAACGTGCACGCCCCGTTCGTCCTCGCCAAGCTCGCCCTAGAAGACATGATCCCTCGCCGGCGCGGCAGCATCGTGAACATCTCCTCGGGGTCGGCGATCGGGCCCGGCCGCGGCCCCTATCCGGAGCCCGAGCGCTATTCGGGCGGCACCTGCTATGGGGCGGAGAAGGCCGCGCTGGAGCGGTTCACCCAGGGGCTGGCCCGCGAGGTGTATCCCCACGGCGTCTCGGTGACCGCCCTCTCGCCGTCCCAGGTGGTGCCCACGCCGGGCACCGTGCATCACAAGCTCGTGCGCAGCATGGACGACCCGCGGGGCGAGCCGCCCATCCTGATGGCCCGCGCCGCGCTCCTCCTCGCCACCGAGCCCTGCGAGCGGATCACCGGGCGGGTGACCTACAGCCAGCAGATCCTCAAGGAGCACGGCTGGATCGACGAGGCGCGCGGGCGCGGCGTCGACACCAAGGGCAGCGGCTACTCCCAGATCTGAGGCGCCGACTCCACGCCGGGTTGCGGTCCGTTGCATACTGGAGTGGTGGTGAACCGGCTCGTGCATGGTCTGGTCCTCGGGCTGGCGCTGGGCGCGGGCGCGAGCACCGCCGCCGATGCGTCGCTCGAGCGCGGCCTCGCCGCGGTGCGCAGCATGGCCGGCTGCTTCCTGGTGGACTACAGCTTCGTGGAGGTCGAGAGCCTTCAGCCCGGGTACGTCCGCGATCCCCGCGTCTACGACGTCAACCGCGACAAGTCGGTGAAGGAGTGGATCACCACGGAGGTGCTGTCGCCGAGCCGCATCCGCCTTCAGCGTATTCTCTTCGCCGCCGATCTCACGGGCCGCGTGCGGTCGGAGAGCCTGCTCGGGCATCAGTCGGAGGACTGGGAGCACGACGCGCCCTTCCTCTACGACTTCGTGCGCCCCCAGGTCTGGGAGGTGCGCGACCTCCGCGGCACTCCGGGGCTATGGACGCGACGGATCACCAACCTTGACGATGGCCTCCGGTATCAGTGCGCGGCGGGCTGGGCGACGGGAACCGGCTATGCCGAGTGGTCCTGCGCGAACTACGCGCCCATCCCGGGACGCGAGAGCCGCGACATGGGACGGCGGGACTACCACGCCCTCCAGCGTCACACCCGCATCGTGAGCTATGGGGCCAGCTGGCTCGAGCGCCAGGACAACGTGAAGACCATCGACCCCGGCACTGGGCGCTCCCCGCTCGCGCGTGAGCTGGGCAAGACGTGGTACGTGCGGCTGCCGGACGCGGAGTGCGCGCCGGGCGAGGCCTTCGCGCGCGAGCGGCGGGCGTTCTGGACGCTCAGGCGCGAGGTCTGGGACAGCGTGCTGGTGGGCGATGCTCCCTTTGTGGAGCGAACGCCGCCGGGACAGCCGCCGCGGTTCGTGCGGATGCAGGAGATCGAGGACGAGTACCTCGGGCGTGACCTCACCGACCCCTCGATCCGGAGCGCCGCCCGCGCGCGTATTCTGAAAGTCATCGAGGAATATCGCGCGCGTTGAGCCCCGGCGCGATCGCTTTGACGCGCCGCCTCCGGCTGTGGCAGGATCGAGCGGACAGTGAGGGTCCGCCGGCGCGGGCCTGTCGACAACCGACCGCGGACATCAGGAGCCCCCGATGCGTACCTACCTGGACATCCAGTTGAACGACCGCACCGTCACCTCGCGTGAGCTATCCGGCGAGGCCGTCGTGAAGGCCGGCCGCTACTTGATCGCCCGTGACCTCCTCGCGGCCGGCGCCGCCACCGTGGACCCGCTCTCCCCGGCGAACCCTCTCATCTTCTCCGCGGGGCCCTTCGCGGGGTCGAGCTTCTCCAACGCGAACCGGACCAGCGTGGGCTGCAAGAGCCCGCTCACCGGCGGCATCAAGGAGGCCAACGGCGGCGGGACCTTCGCGTACGGGCTGGGCCAACAGAAGATCGCGGGCTTCACGCTCAACGGGGCCTCGCCGAGCTGGGTCGTGCTCCACTTCAAGAAGGAAGGCGGCATCGACTTCGACGACGCCGCGCCGTACCTGGGCAAGGGGAACTTCGAGGTCCAGGCGATGCTGCACACCCGCTACGGCAAGAAGGTGACCATCGCGCTTTGCGGGCCGGTGGGCGAGTATCAGGGGCTCATCGCGGGCATCGCGTTCAGCGACAAGGACGGCCGCCCCGCGCGCCTCTCCGCGCGCGGCGGGGTGGGGGCGGTGATGGGTGCGAAGAAGGTCAAGGCCATCGTGGTGGATCTCGACCGCATCCCGCCGTTCGAGGACTCCAAGAAGGTCAATACCGCCATCAAGGACTACGCGAAGATGCTGCAGGACGACTCCATGGTGAAGAACTTCTACGCGAAGATCGGCACCATGGGCATGGCGGATCTGCAGAACGCCCTCGGGGGGCTGCCCGTGAAGAACTTCAGCGCGGGCCAGCAGGCCAATGTCGCGGCGGGTGAGAAGTTCAAGATGGGCGGTGAGTTCATCGCCCCGCTGAACGCCTCCCGCGGCGGCGATCACACGCATGCCTGCATGCCCGGCTGCGTGATCCAGTGCAGCAACGTGTACCACGACGCCGCCGGCAAGGAGGTCGTCTCGCCGGTGGAGTACGAGACCCTGGGGCTCCTCGGCACGAACTGCGGCCTCTCCGATCCCGACGATCTCGCCCAGATGAACTACATCGCTAACGACCTGGGCGTGGACACCATCGAGCTGGGCGCTATGATCGCCGTCCTCATGGAGGCGGGGCTCGGCGCCTTCGGCGACGTGAAGTTCATGACCGACGCCCTCGCCGAGATCCGGCAGGGCACACCCAACGGCCGCGTCTGGGCCCAGGGCACCGCGCGGGTGGGCGAGCACTACAAGGTCCGGCGCGTGCCCGTCATCAAGAAGCAGGCCATCTCGGCCTACGATCCCCGCGTCGTCGAGGCGACGGGCATCACCATGATGGCCACCGCGCAGGGGGCGGACCACACCGCGGGCAATCTCCCGCGGCTCAAGACCCGCGAGATGGAGCTGCCCGCCATCATCGAGCAGAGCCTGCTGCAGCAGGCGCGGGTGGCGGCGAGCGACTCGCTGGGCCTCTGCATCTTCGGCGGCGGTGTGACCAACGCAAACCTGGACTTCATCACCAACGCCATCAACGCGGCGCACGGCACCAGCCTCACCAAGGACTTCTTCGAGGCGCTGGGCCGCGACGCACTGCGCCTCGAGGCCGAGTTCAATCGCCAGGCCGGGTTCACCGCCAAGGACGACGACTGCCCGAGTTCTTCTACTCGGAGCCGCTGCCCCCGACCAACCACGTGGCGCGCTTCCACGGGGCCGAGGTGCACGGCATGTACGCGCGTCTCCCCGCCTGAGGGGTCAGCGGCGCACGGCGAGGGCGTAGCCCGACAGCACGAGGACGGGCAGGGCGAGCCCGGTCAGTGTCCAGGCCGCGCGCCCCGCCCATCCGCCGACGTCCCCTCGATGAAGGCGCGCGGCAAACCCGTCCGACGGCTCCAGCGCGCGCGCGGCCGCCGGCGGCGCGGCCACCTGGCGCGCCGCGAGGTAGGTACCGCTCAGCGCGAGGACAGGCTGCCGCCATCGGGGCCGCTCCCACCACGCGATGCAGGGGCAGCGCACCCCGGCCGGGCTGCGCCGCAGCCTCGGCCACCAGAGCCACACGCCGAGCGTGCCCTGCAGGCCAGGGCGAGACCGAGCAGCGCCACGAACGCCTGGCCCGCGCGCCCGAGATGCAGCGAGGCGTGCAGCGAGTGGATGGCGACCAGGACCGAGCGATCGGGGAGCCGGGTGCGTAGTACCTCGCGGGCGTAAGATCAACCCCAGGCCTCCACGCGCTCGCCGCGCCAGTCGAGGAGCACGCGGTAGGCCTCATCGGCCCGCCGCGGCGCGCGAACCCGCGCGTTTCCGCGCCGGGGAAGCGCGCGGGCAATCTCGACCACGTCTGCCGGCGGCGCGGCCGCTCCCGTCACGCGTAGGCGCGGCGGCGCGCCGTCGAGCGCCGTCTCGAGTGGCGTCGCGCGCCACCAGCGCCACGCCGCTCAGCGCGAAGAGAACGACGAAGGGGCCGGTGGCGAGCCCGAGCCAGCGGTGCAGGAGCCGCAGTTGGTGCTCACCAGAGCGCCATAGTATCCTTCCTTGCCATGGAACCGCGAACGCTCCGCCACAGCGTGCTGCAGGTGTCCGCCCTCGGGCTCGGCTGCATGTCCCTCTCCGGCGTCTACGGCGCCGCCGATGACGCTACGTCGGTGGCCCTGGTGCAACATGCCCTCGACCGCGGCATCACCCACCTGGACTCGTCGGACATGTACGGGTGGGGCCAGAACGAGAGCCTGCTCGGTCGCGCCATTCGCGGCCGGCGGGATCAGGTGATCCTCGCCACGAAGTTCGGCCAGGTCCGCAACCCGGCCGGCGGCAACCTCGTCAACGGCCGGCCCGAGTATGTGCGCGAGGCCTGCGACGCGAGCCTGGCCGGCTGGGCGTGGACGTGATCGATCTCTACTATCAGCATCGCGTGGATCCCGCGGAGGCCTCGAGGAGACGGTGGGCGGGATGAAGCGGCTGGTGGAGGCCGGCAAGGTGCGCGCCCTTGGCCTCTGCGAGGCGGGCCCGCCACCATCCGGGGTGTGACCGCGCGCACCCGATCGCTGCCGTGCAAAGCGAGTACCCGCTGGTCTACCGGACGGAGGCCGAGGAGACGCTCCGCACCTGCCGCGAGCTCGGGATCTCCTACGTGGCGTACTCGCCGCTGGGCCGGGGCTTCCTCACCGGGCAGATCCAGAAGCCGGAGGACATCCCCGAGGGCGACCGCCGGCGCGACCATCCGCGGTTCCAGGACGGCAACTTGCGCACAACGTGGAGCTGGTGCATCGCCTCGAGGCGCTGGCCCGCGAGAAGGGCTGCACGCCTTCAGCTTCGTCCTGGCCTGGCTGCTCGCGCAGGGGCCCGACGTGCTACCAATTCCGGGACCAAGCGCAAGGATCGCCTGGAGGACAATCTCGGCGCCCTCGCCGTGCGCCTCTCCGCGGCCGACGTCGCGCGCGTCTCCGCCGCGGTTCCCGGGCGCCGCCGCCGGTACCCGCTACCGGCCGCGCTGATGAAGGGCGTCAACATCAGCCCATCGGGTTACTTCCGGAGGCCCCACGAGCGCGGCGATCTTGTCCGCGAAGTTCACCTGGCTGTCGTCGGCGGGACGGTAGCCGATCTTCTCGCGGGCGCTGGCCAGGCTCCAGAACCGGTGGGTATTCCCGCTGATGCCGTAGACGATGAGGAAGGGAACGCCGTGCTGTTGCGATGTCCTCGGTCTCCACCATGCGAATGGCCTGCTGGACCTGATCCCGCGCGGAGAGGTAGGCGCCGAGGGCGCGATGCATGACCCGCACGTCGCCCGGCTCCACGTGATCGATGTCGTCGTCGCGGGGGCCGCCGATCCGCCACTGCACGATCTCGAGGGCGCGCGGCGCCACCTTGCCGGTGGCGAACACGAAGCCCAGCAGCTCGTAAGCGGCCTTGGACCACCCGTACCAGTTGTCGGAGCGCGGCGGCATCTCCGGCGTCACCATGTCGAGCCGCCCCGCCCAGACCAGGCGCTCGTAGTAATCCGCCGCGTGGTTGGAGCTGGCGACCACCACCCGCCGGACGCCTTCCTCGAGCGCGGTGCGATAGACGTTGTAGGCGACGGCCAGTTCTCGTGCTCGGCCCAGAACTTGGCGTCGCTGTTGTCCTGCCAGGTGGTGGCGTCCAGGCCGGGGGCGCGCACGTAGCCGCAGTGGATCACCGCGTCGGCGCCGCGGAAGTGCCGCCGGTACCGATCGCGGTTTCGCTCGGTCAGATCCGCCACCACGAGGCCCGGCACCGTGCGCCCATCACCGGTGGTGGCGCGCACGTCGAGGGGAACAGGTCCCAGCGCTCGGCCAGCGGGGCGAACATGCGCTGGGCGACGTAGCCCCAGGCGCCCGTCAGGACGACGAGTCGCCGGGCCATGTCAGCGCTCCCTCGACAGCGTCTTGCGGGTGAGGGACATGGGGCCTCCGGCAAGAAGGGAATGGCGGACGATGGGGCGTTGGTAACATGCATGGAGAGGTCGACCGTGCACCCCGCCAGGAGGTCGCCCCGTGAAAGCGGACCGCTACACCAAGGCCGTCCTCACCGTCATCGCGCTCGCTCTCGCCGTCATCGCCGTTCGCCCGTGGCTCCCCGAGCCCGGCGCGCCGTGGCGCAGACCACCATCCCGAAGTACGACGTGGCGATTCCCAAGGAATGGGGCAAGCTCGTCTCCTACAGCAACAACAACCTCCTCCTCGAGGGATCCGACAAGGTCCTGCGGGTGGTGGACATCGAGGACGCGGAGTACCCGAAGATCAAGGCGCTGATCCGCTGGCAGTGATCGAGCGCTCGTTCGTGCGTCGCCGCTGGCTCGCGGGAGGGGCGCTCGTGGCCTTTTGCCTCGGCGGCGCCGCGGCGGCCGGCGCCCAGGCGCCCGCGCCGCCGGGCATGGAGCGGTTCCGGGTCGAGGAGGATCGCGCGCGCCCACCGGGCGCTGGCGGGATGGCTCTACAACGACGGGCGGGACACGGTGGGGCTGGTGCGGCTGCGGCTCGACGTGCTGGACGAGTCGGGCGCGTGATCGCGGTGCAGCGGTTCGCCTACGGCAACCTGCGCCCGGGAGACCGCGCCTACTTCCGCATTCCGCTCCCCGACCGCCCGGGCAACCGACGCAGTACTGGTCGAGTCCTTCGTGATCCAGTCTGTGGAAGTGCCCTAGACTCCGGCGAGGCGGAGCGTGGTCTCGACGTCGGCGGGCACCGGCTTGCGGGTGCCGGCATCGATCTCGCGGACCACGCCGACCATGGCGGCCGAGACCGGGGTCTTCACCACCCGCTCGCGCCCCTGGGCCACCACGTGGCCGTTCATGTAGTCGATCTCGGTGGGACGACCCTTGATCACGTCCTGGGCCATGGAGGCGCGCCAGTTGCGCCTGCCGGCGAGGCCGGCGCGCTGCACGCGGTCCAGCGTCTCCCACGTGTCGCGCTGGTCCGCCTTCGCCCACGTCGCCGGCTCGGTGCCGCCGAACTTGGCGATGCGGTTGGCCCCGGCCAATACCAGCCGCGCCCACTCTGCCGCCAGGTGGATGGTGATGGCGCGTCCGATCTCGCTCGACATGACCTCGAGGGTGCCGAGCCCCGTCATGGCCTGAACTGGATCGCCCATGGCGTTCTGCAACAGCTTGGCCCAGCGCTCGCCCCAGAGGTTGTCGGTAGCCTTTGCGCCGTCGATGACGGACAGCATCTCGGCCAGATCGGTGACGCGCGGGGTGATCCGCCCGTCGTGTTCGCCCGGCCGGAAGACGTCGTGGCCCTTGCCCGCGCCCTTCTCCATGCCCCGCTCGACCTGGCCCGGCTTCCAGAGGGCCACGCCGATCTTGGACATGACGAGCCCCACCCAGCGCCCGGGTCCCCCCACCTCCGCCATCAAGGGATCCGGCCAGCAGTTCTGCGACGAGACCACGTAGCCGTCGGTCCGCAGGGCCTGGAGCGCCAACCTTGTCGCCCAGTGCGTCCCGTAGGCCTTCATGGCCACGAACGCGATCTCGAAATCCCGCGGCAGACTCTGGGCCTCGCGGCAGACGCATCGCGCTGCCAGGGCGGCTCCGAATGGATCGGTGGCTGGTGACGGAGATCCCGCGCTGGCGGATGGCCTCCACCTGCTCGGCCCACGGATCCACCACGGTCACGTCGTGGCCTGCCCGCGTGAGCGAAGGCTCCCAGATAGCTGCCGATGGCGCCGCCGCCAACGAAGAGGATCTTGCGGTTCATGGCGGGCATTATGGCATGCTCGCGGAGGCAATGACAGCCGGCGAGGGACGACGATGAGAGGCGCGCGCGCGTGGTGGGTGCTCGTGGGGATCATGCTTGTCGCCGCGGGTTGCGCGGGCAAGGACTTCACACGTCCTGCGCCCGAGTCGCCTGCTCGCGCTCGGCCGGACCACCTACGGCGAGATCAACGGCCGGGTCCGGCAGCCGCGACCGTGAGGGCACTCTCGTGCAAAGAACGACAAGACGGTGCGGACGGCGGCGTACGTGTACTCGACGGTGGGCGGTGAGCCCGTCGCGCCCGGGGTCACCCCTGCTCGCGGCATCGACTTCTTCTTCCTCGACGAGGTGCTCCGCGCCCACCAGTTCGCCAGCTCGTTCAAGGCCGACCACACGGACTTCGACGACCAGAAGGCGCCGGGCATCAGGAAGGGTGAGAGTACTCGTGGCCTACGTCGTCAGCCTCCTCGGCCCGCCGAGCGGCGGCACCGATCTCCCCGCTGGTGGCCGGCAAGGACGACACGGGGCTGGTTTGGACCTACGTACAGGTCCGCACGACGGGACTCTCCTTCAAGATCTACCAGAAACAGCTCACCGTGACCGTGAACTCGACCGGCGTCGTCACCGACGTACAGCTGACGGTATCGGGCGAGCGCTAGGCCTCGTCGCTAGGCGGCGAAGGAAGGTCCGGACGGCGGCGCTGCCAGCTCGTGCGGCTCCGCGGCGCTGGGCGCGCTCGGCTCGAGCCCCTCGAGCGGATACACGGAGATCAGCCCCGCGAAGCCCTTGACGCGCACGCGGCGCCCATGTCCGATGCGGACGGTGCTGTGGACCCGCTCCACGACCGCCCCGGACAGCAGCACCTGGGGCCCCACGGCGAGCGACTCGATGCGGGCGGCGAGGTTCACGGGCGGGCCCACCACACCGTATTTCACGCGATCGGCGCTGCCGATGTTCCCCGCCACGACGCGGCCGGCGTGGAGCCCGATGCCCATCGTCAGCTCGGGGAGCCCGAGCCCCCGGCTCTCCGCGTTGAACGCCGTCATCGTCCGCTGCATCGCCCACGCGCAGCGCACGGCCCGCTCGGCGTCGTCGGGGCGCTCGACCGGCGCGCCGAAGAGCACCAGGATGGCGTCGCCGATGAACTCGTTGACGGTGCCCCGGTGGTCCAGGATCACGGGGACCATGCGCGCGAAGTAGCGGTTGAGGAGCCCGATCATCACCTCCGGACCCAGCCGCTCCGACAGCGCGGAGAAACCGCGCAGGTCGGACATCAGGATGGAGACCGTCCGCAGGTCGCCGCCGAGGCGGAGCGCCTCGCGGTCCTCCAGGCACCGCTGGGCCACGTCCGGGCTCACGTAGCGGCCCAGCACCCCCCGGATGAAGTCGCGGTCGCGGAGACCTTGGACCATGTCGGCCAGGGTCCGGGCCAGCGCCCCGATCTCGTCCCGGCTGTCGGGGACGATCCGGACGTCGAGGTCGCCGTCCCGGATCCGCGCCGCCTGGGCACTGAGCGTGCGCAGGGGCCGTCCGATCCAGCGCGACAGGGCGATGCCCGCGCCCCCGGCGAGCAGGAGCGCCACTCCGCCGAGCGCGGCCGTGCGCCGGGCCTGGGCGTCGACCTGCTCGGTGAAATCGCGCTCGGGCACGATCACGGCCACCCGCCACTCGCGGCGACCGGCCAGGATGCGGAGCCCGCTGGCGAGCAGCCGCTCGCCGCCCCGGTCGAACGCGGGCGGCAGCTCTCCGGGCTCCTCGAGACGCCGCACGACATCGGCCACGAGGCGGGGGTCGTCGGCCGGGCCCGGCCGTTCCGGCCGCGGGGCTGCGAGGATCTCGCCGGTCGGCGTGGTGACGAACACTCGGCCGCGGGGGGTGAGCCGCAGGTCGTCGACGAACCGCGAGAGGCGGGCGAGGGAGAGGTCGACGGTGAACACGCCGCGGACCTTGCCGCCTTCGAGCAGCGGCGCCGCGCAGGTGATGCCCATCACGCCCTCGAAGAACCGGTACGGCTCGGTCCAGGCTACGTCCCCCGCCGCCTCCGCGACCCGGTAGAAGGGACGCTGGCTCGGACGGTAGTCGTGGTCGTCGCTGACCCGGACCCGCTCGCGTCGTCCATCCGGATGGAGCCGGTCCTCCTCCAGCCGGATGCGGCCGCCGCGGGGAAAGCTGCGGTTCACGAAGACCGCGCCCGAGCGGTCCCGCCACGCGCCGACGAACCGGTCGTCGCGGTCCCCGTAGCTCGCCCAGGCCAATTCGGGATGGGAGAGGAGGATCGTGATCACGTAGCGCTCGAGGGCGGTCGCGTCGGCGGGATCGAGCAACCCCTGGGCGACCAGCAGGGGAGCCTGGCGGACCGCCGGCTCCACGTCGCTGAACAGGCGCAGGACGTGGTCCGCCGTCAGGTTGGCGGCCTGGTCCATGGCCAGGTCGGTGAAGGCGCGGGCCCCCGCGCGCTTCTCGCGCCAGGCCAGCCCGCCGAGCACGCCCCCGGTCACCCCGGTCACCAGCACGACGAGGACCACCAGGGCGACGGAGAAGCGTGGCCGCCAGCGGAGGCGCAGAAGTAGCCTCGCCAGCGATCGGGAGGACGCGGTCATGCGGGAGCGAAGTGCACCATTGGTGCCATTTCGCCAAGCCCTGCATTCACGCGCGTTTCGAGACCGAGCCCCGCTTGCGTGCGCGGTCAGCGTGCCCGACCGACGGTCAGCCCGCCCGGCTAGAGGACCACCTGGAGACTTCTAGCCGAGCGAGCGGAGTCGCCTCCCGTCAGGAGATGGTGACGTAGCGCTCGGCGCTCTCCCGTCGGATCAGCAGCAGGAGCGGAGCGCCCTTGTCCTGCCCGTCCAGCGCGCGACGAAGCTCTTCCATGCTTGCGACGGGCCGACGATTTACCTCGACGATCACGTCCGCGGGCCGCAGGCCCGCCTCGGCGGCCGGGCTGCCGTTCCGCACGTCACGGACCACGACGCCCTTCAGGTCCCGCGGGAGCGAGAGCTCGCGCGCGACGTCCGGGGTCACGGGCCCCACGACCAGCCCCAGGCGGCCCTGGGGCTCGGCCTTGCCGGCGGCACGAGGCTCGCGCTGCTCCTCGAGCCGGGCGACGGTGGCTTCGAGCGTCGTGGGCTTGCCGTCACGAAGCACCGTGATCTTCACCGGCTGACCTGGCTGAAGATCGGCGACCAGCGACGGAAGGTCAGTGGAGCGGCCGATGGGCCGGCCTCCCACCGCGACGATCACGTCACCCTGCTTGACGCCGGCGGCGGCCGCCGGCGAGCCCTCCGTCACCTGAGCCACGAGGGCGCCGCGCCCGTCGGCCAGCCCTAGGCTCTTGACGAGCGCGGGGGTGAGCTCCTGGATCGACACGCCGAGCCAGCCACGCTCGACGCGGCCGGTCGCCGCGAGCTGGCTGAATACGCTCTTGGCGAGGTTGACGGGGATCGCGAAGCCGATGCCGACCGAGCCGCCGGTGCGGCTGAAGATGATGGAGTTGATGCCGATGACCTGGCCCCGCGCGTTGACGAGCGGCCCACCGCTGTTTCCGGGATTGATGGGGGCGTCGGTCTGGACGAAGTCGTCATAGGGGCCCGCGCCGATGACCCGGCCGGTGGCGCTCACGATGCCGGTAGTGACGGTCTGCTGGAGGCCGAACGGATTGCCGATGGCCATCACCGGCTCGCCCACCTGCAGGGCGGCGGAGTCGCCGAGGGGGATGACGGGAAGGCCGCGCCCCTCGACCTTGAGCAAGGCCAGATCGGTCTTGGGGTCGAGGCCCACGACGGTGGCGGCGAGGTCGCGGCCGTCGGACAGCCGGACCTGCACCTTCTCCGCGCCTTCCACCACGTGGTTGTTGGTGACGACATAGCCGTCGGCATTGATGATGAAGCCGGAGCCCATGCCGCGGCCGACGTCGCGCCGGCCGGTGACGTTGACTACGGCCGGCTTGACCGCCTTGACGAGCTCGACCCAGTTCGGCGCGGGAAGGGTGCTGGCACTGACGGACACGGGCTGCTCGGTCCAGAGGGGTGCGGCGGCGCGGGTCCAGGCGGGCGGAGCGGCGACGGCCATCAGGGCCAGGACAAGACCGGCCAGGCCCGAGACGGACCCGAGCCAGCGATGACGGCGAACGAGACGATGCATAGCTCTCCTCCTTGCCCAAGAGACGGAGGACGGGGGCGTATCATTCACCCGTGACGCCCGAGGCCGACCCGCTGGAGGCCCTCCATGCCCGTGGTGTCACCGATGGCCTGCCGGTGGTGCCACCCACGGCGGAGCGCGTCGCGGGCCGCGGTGGCGGCGAGCGGGCGGGCCGGCGACGAGCTCATCGCGCTCGTGGCGCCTCGCCTCGGGCGGGCCACGGTGGAGCGCGTGGCTGTCAACGCGGTGATGGCCGGCTGCCGCCCCGAGTACATGCCGGCGGTGATCGCCGGCGTCGAGGCCATCTGCGATCCGGAGTTCTCGCTGGTGGGCGTGTCCGGTACCACGGACGCGGTGGCACCGCTGCTGATCCTCAACGGGCCCGTCCGGCGAACGCTCGACGTGAACTCCGGCGCGGGCGCCTTCGGGCCGGGCTGGCGGGCCAATGCCACCATCGGCCGGGCGGTGCGGCTCTGCTGGCTGAATATCGGCGGGGCGGCGCCGGGCGTGATCAGCATGTCCACGTTCTCCCAGCCGGGCCGCTACTCCTACTGCATCGGCGAGAACGAGGAGGCGAGCCCGTGGGAGCCACTGCACGTGGAGCACGGCTTCGGCGCCGGGCAGAGCACGGTCGCGGCGATGGCCGCGGAGACGCTCCAGGTGGTGGCGGACACCCAGCACCGCACTGCCCGCGAGGTGCTCGCGACTATCGCCCGCAGCGGTTCGGTGATCGCCAGCGACGGCCACGCCGGGCTCACCGACACCTTGCTCGTGATCGGCCCGGAGCACGCGCGCACCATCGCGGGCGACGGCTGGTCAAAGGCGGACGTGCGGGAGTTTCTCTGGCGCGAGACGCGGGCGCGCGTGGGTGACGAGCTGATGGCCAAGTTCCGCGAGCCGCGGAACCTCCACCTCGTGGTGGCGGGCGGCCCCGCCGGGCGTTTCTCCGCCTGGATCCCCGGTTGGCCTTTCCCGGGCGCGCCCGCCCGTCTGGTCCTGAAACCGATACGCTAGCGGGCGTTCGGCACCCCGGCGTCGAAGGCGAGGCCGATCTTCTTGAACTCGTCGAGCACGCCGGGGCCGATCGCCTCCAGCTGCTCGGCGACCATCGGGGGCAGCCCGATGTCGTTGCGGTCGTGCACGCCGCCCGTGATCACCGTCTGGAGCACGCTGTCGCGCGTGTCCACGTTGCGAAAACCGCGGCACCAGCCGGGCGGGCAGGAGAAGGAGTCCCACTTATTGAGGACGACGGTCTCCTCCCCGCGGTCGCCCACGTAGAACTCGAACTTGCCCTCGAGGACGGTGAAGGTCTCGAAGGTCTTCACGTGGGCGTGCAGCGCCGGCCCCTGGCCGGGCGGGCATACCGAGATGAACATGGTCATCCCGGCGGCGCCGTACACGGGGGCCAGGTTGCCGAACGGCGAGTCGGTCTTCTCTAGCACCACCGGCATGATCTTCCGGGCGAAGATGATGTCCTTGGCGGCCTGGGGACGCGGTCGTTGTCCTTCATGGTGGACATGGGCTGCAGCCGGTCGAAGCGCGCGATGCGCTCGTCGATGTCGGCACGCGTGGGCTTGACGGTGTCCATGGGGGGCGTTCTCCTCCCGGCGAAGCATAGCGCGCCCGCTCGCTCGTGATCAAGGGCCGCGCGGCGCGGGCAAGACGCCGTCGGCTCGTCGAGGGCCATCGGGCGCTTCGCCCGCGGAGCGCGCGCCGCCGCCGCCGTCCTCCCTCGTGCGCCACGGAGATCACGAGATGGCATCGTGCTTGCTCTGACACTTCCCGCATGAGACTCAGAAGCTGGAAGGCAGCGGTGCTCGCACTCGCCTTGGCGATGCTCGTGGGCACGGCGCTCCTGGCCGCGCAGTCGCTCGACGCGGGCGCCAGCGCGCGCGGCGAGCCGGCGTGGAGGTCGCGCGCGGGCAGTATCTGGCCACGATCATGGATTGCGGAGGGCTGCCACACGCCGGGAGCGATAGCGGGACGCCCCGATCCCGACCGTGCGCTCGCGGGCTCGGCCATCGGCTTCGCGCTGCCGGGCGGCGCCTCGTCTATCCCAAGAACCTCACGCCGGACCTCGAAACAGGCCTCGGTCGGTGGTCCCTGGAAGAGTTCGCCCGCGCCATCCGCCAGGGCCAGAGTCGCAACGGCCGCGTCCTGTTCCCAGTGATGCCCTGGCCGTCCGACAGCGCCCTCTCCGACTCCGACGCCCGCGCGATCGCTGCCTATCTCAAAGCCCTCCCGCCGATCCGCTTCGCAGTCCCGCGCGACATCCGCGCCGGCGAGAGGCCCGAAGCGCCGTACCCGACCGTCGTCACGCCCTAGCGGCAGCGAGCGCAGCCCCGGGGTGGGGCGTTCGCGGCGTACGCAGTACTGAGCATGCGAGCGCCCCCGCCCCGGGACTGCGCTCGCTCCCGCTAGGGCAGGGGCCGACAGCCGGGACGGTCGTAGCGGTGGAATTCACCCCGGGCGTTGATGGCGATGCGGATGCTGGGCTCCGTGCCCACCGGCTCGAGATGGTGCCAGCGGTTCTTCGGTCCGAACACGAAGTCCCCCGCGTGTCCCGCGGATCGGCTTGGGCTCATCTTCGATGTACCAGTCGATCTCGCCCTGCAGCACCACCCACCACTCGTCGTGCAGGTGATAGTGCGTGTCGTTCGGCTGGCCGGGCGGATGGCAGATGATGAACGCCTGGATGTCGTCGGTGAGGACGAGCGCGTCGGACCAGGGCGGCGGGCCCTTCCGGGCGCGGCAGCTCCTCCACGCGGGCCATGGCCGGCCCGTCTCCATCAGCGGGACGCGCACCGCCATGGCTAGCGCGAGACCTGCATTTCGGCGGCGATCAGCCGATAGTCCGCCCGTGGCTTGAACGTCACCCGCTGGGTGGTGCCGTAGACGATCACTTCCTGGAAGAGCTCCAGCCACGGCTTCTCGTCGTGCACGATCTGCGTCGCCTCGACGTAGAGTTGCTTGCGCCGCGCCGGCTCCAGCGAGTAGCGGGCCTGCTCCATCAGGTCGTGGAAGCGGTGCCCGGGTTGGCTGCCCGCCCAGCACTTCCCGTTGAGCCCGGTCGGATGGGGCAGCCGCCAGAGACTGCCGTCGGCGTCGAGCAGCGTGGACTGCGGATTGATGAGGAGAAGCCCCCCGACGGGGATCGCGCGGTCGTTCACCATCTTCTGGCGGGCGCCCATCTCCATCATGGCGATGCGGGCGCGGATGCCCGCCTTCGCGAACATGTCCGTGAGCACCTCGATGAGCTGCTTGTCGTTGACCATCGTCCCCATCCCGGCATGCAGCGCGACGTCGATCCCGTTCGGGTAGCCCGCCTCGGCGAGCAGCGCCTTGGCGCGCGCCTACATCGTGGGGATAGGGCTTGAGCGCCGGATTGAAGCCGAAATCGGTGTCGGCCACCCCGCCCGAGTACGGCTTGCCGTAGCCGGCGTAGATGCCCTTGATGACCGTGTTGATGTCGAGCGCGTAGTGCAGGGCCTGCCGGACCTGCTTGTTGGCGAGGGGCCCTTGGGTCGCGTTGATCGCGCAGGCGGCGGTCCGGACGAGGGCACGCTCACGATGCGGGTGGTGCGCCCCTCCGCGATGGCCTTGATGCGATCCGGCGGCACGTTGGTGACGATGTCGGCCTCGCCCTTCTCGAGCGCGACCAGCCGCGGAAAGTCTTCGGGGATGGGTTTCCAGCCAGCGGTCCACGCCGGGCTTGCGGCCCTCCCAGCCCCACCAGTCGCGGTTGGCCTCCATCACGAGGCGCTCGTCCTTGACCCACTCCACGAAGCGATAAGCGCCCGTGCCCACCGGCTTGCGGGCCAGCTCCTTGACGCCCTCGTCGGTGGTGAGCCGTGGGGGCAGCGTCTGCGAGCCCATCTGCGCCATCCGAACGGGCAGCAGGGATCGGGCTTCTTGGCCACCGATGCGGACGAGGCCGGGCGCGGGCACCTGCACCGCCTCGATGGTGGCGAAGCCAGCCGTCACCCCCGTCTTGCCCGGCATGGGTTGCGCTCGAGGGTGCCTTGATGTCCTCCGGGGTGAGCGGCGCGCCATCGTGGAACTTGACGCCGGCCCGCAGGGTGAACTCCCAGGTCGTCTCGTTCACCGACCGCCACGCGGTGGCGAGCCCGGGCTGAAGGACGAGGGTGTTGTCCCAGCGGGTGAGCGAATCGTAGAGGTTGTAGAAGTAGTTGACGGTGAGCACCTGGGTGCTGCGCCCCGGGTCCATCGTCGTCGCCTCGGCGGGCTGGGCGATGGTGATCTGCACGCCCTGCGCGAGCGCGAGCGGGACGGAAGCCCGCCCAGACCGCGAGCGCGGCAAGGCCGATGAGCGCGACGACGAGAACCCGGGGACGCTTCATGTGGCTAGGCCTCGTAGATCTTCTTGAGCTCGGTTTCCGCCCACTTCACGGCGTCCTCGGCCTTGGTGCCGTGAGACGGCCTTGGCGTAGAGATCGGTGACGATGTACTTCGTGTAGGCCTCGGTGGCCTTGGCCGACGCCCGGCCCCGGATGCCCGAACAGCCCGCGTGAGGCGCGCGGCCTGGCGGAAGACCTGCAGCGGCTTGTCCACCTTCCGTCCACATCGGATGCTCCTCCCACTTCTTGGTGGCGCCGACCGAGTAGCCCTCGTTCACCACGAACCACTTCTCGTAGTTCGCGTCCTGGTGCAGCCACTTGAGGAAGTCCTTCGCGAGCTTCTGGTTCTTTGAGTACTTCATGATCGAGTGCTGCTGGCCGCCGTAGAGGGCGAACTGGCCGGCCGGCCCCGCCGGCAACGAGCGCGGCGTGCTCGATGTCCTGGAAACAGCGGCTCGCCCTTGTCGTCCTTGAGCTTGTCCTTCTTGGCGCTTGGCCACGATGTAGATGGAGGCACCGTTGAGGGTGGCGCTGATGCTCGCCGGCGTGGAAGGCCCGGTTGTTGTTGGTGTCGTCCCAGGCCAGGCCGCCCTCGTCGCACGCGTCCTTCCAGAACGCCTGCATGAACTTGACTGAGTCGAGCGTGCCCTTCGAGTTGATGGCGACCTTCTTCCCGCTCTTGTCGACCTCGGCGCCGCCGAAGTCCCAGAGGAGCGGGTAGGCAGAAGGTCGGCGAGTTCCTCCGAAGGTGTGGCCGAGGGTCTGGCCAATGGGCTTGCCCTTGGCCTTGAGCTTCTTGCCTACCTCACGGTACTCCTCCCAGGTCTTCGGAAACTCCCTGGCGCCCACCTCGTTGAACCACGAGCGCCGGTAGGCGACGGCGTTGCCGATGACGGCGTGTGGCACCGCGAGCCACTTGCCGCCGACCTTGGCCGCCGCATCGAAGACGTCGTAGAAGCCGCCCTGTGCCTTGCCGATGGGGTCGGCCACGTCCGAGACGTCGACGAGCCCCGTTGGCGTAGAGCTGCGGCCAGTTCCACAGCATCTGGATGATGTCGGCGCCGCTGCCAGACTGGATCGCGGCGGTGATGCGCGGCTGGAGGTCGTTAGCGTTGATGAACTCCAGCCTGTACCTCGGCGCCCAGCGCCTTGCTCGCTTCCGGCGCTTGGCGCTTCAGCTCGACGTCAGCCTCGGGGATGAAGTCCACCCAGCGCACGACATGCAGCTTGGTTCCCTGCGCGAACGCGGGCGCTCTCCGCGCGGCCAGGATGCCCTCGAGCCCGCCGGCCGCCGCCATGGTGGCGGCGCCGGCGATCACGGCTCGACGGCTGAGGTGGAGCCGATCAGAAGCCGACACGGACTTCGTTTCGCGCATGGGGGACCTCCCTTGCACTGGTCGGAAAGTGATCAGGCCTCGTAGATCTTCTCCATCTCGCTCTGGGCCCACTGCACGGCATCCTCGGCCTTCATCCCGTGAGCGGCCTTGGCGAACATGTCCACGACCATGTACTTCGAGTACGCCACGGTGGCCCGGGCGGTGGCCGGGCCCTGGTCAGCCGACATCCGGGTCCGCCGGACGGCCCGACCGGAAGACGCAGCGGCTTGTCGACCTTGCGCCACATCGGGTGCTCTTCCCAGTTCCTGGTGGCGCCCACCCTGTAGCCCTCGTTGACCTGGACGACTTCTCGTAGTTCTCCTTCTGGTGCAGCCACGCGGATCAGTCCCCGGCCGAGCTTCTGGTTCCGCGAATGCTCCATGATCCCGTGCTCGAACGGCAGATAGAGCGCGGCCGCCCCGCGGGCCCGGCCGGGAGCGGCGCGGCATGCTCGATGTCGCGGCCAGAGCGGCTCGCCCTTGTCGTCCTTGATCTTGTCCTCCTGGCGCTTGGCCACGATGTAGATCGACGCGCCGTTCAGGGTGGCCGAGAGCTCGCCGGCGTGGAAGGCGCGGTTGTTGTTGGTGTCGTCCCAGGCCAGCCCGCCCTCGTCGCACGCGTCCTTCCAGAAGGCCTGCATGAACTTGACCGGCTCGAGCGTGCCCTTGGAGTTGATCGTGACCTTCTTGCCGCCGCGTCGGTCTCGGCCCCACCGAAGCTCCAGAGCAGGGGATACGTGAATGTGGGCGGGATCGCCGAAGCTGTGGCCGAGCGCCTGGCCGACGGGCTTGCCCTTGGCCTTGAGCTTCTTGCCGACCTCGCGCCAGGCGTCCCACGTCTTCGGGAACTCGGTCACGCCGATCTCGGCGTGCCAGGACCGCCGGTAGGCGATGGCATTGCCGCCGACGCCCGTGCGAGACGGCCGAGCCAGCGCCGCCCACCTTGGCGACGCGTCGAAGGCCTCGTAGAAGCCGCCCTGGGTTTTGCCGATCGGCTCCGCTACGTCCGACACGTCGATGAGCGCGTTCGCGTACAGATGCGGCCAGTTCCAGAGCATCTGGAAGATGTCAGCGCCGCTGCCCGACTGGATGGCGGCGGTGATGCGGGGCTGCAGGTCGTTGGCGTTGATGAACTCGAAGGTCACCTCGGCGCCCAGGGCCTTGCTCGCCTCGGGCGCCTGCCGCTTCAGCTCCACGTCGGCCTCGGGGATGAAGTCCACCCAGCGCACGATGTGGAGCTGGCGCCCTGGGCGAAGGCGGGCGCCCGCCGCGCGGCGAGGATGCCCTCGAGCCCCGCGATGGCGGAGCGCGGCGCCCGCCGCCGCCAGGAACGTGCGACGGGAGAACGAGGACTGATCGGGATCCGGAGTGTCGACGCGGTCGGACATGGGGGTCCTCTCTTCGAGAAGGGTTGGTAGTCAAGCCTCGTAGATCTTCCTCAGCTCGCCGGTCGCCCACTTCACGGCTTCCTCGGGGGCCATGCCCTGGATGGTTTTGGCGAACATGTCGACGATGATGTACTTGGACAGCGCCTCGGTCGCCTTCCGCCCGGGAGGCCCGGCGTGGCCGACCTGGCGCGCGTGCTGGAGCGTCTCGCGGAAGACGGTGGTCCGGGGGTCCTTCCCACAGCGGGTGGTCGCTGTGCCCCGTGCCGGGGATGCCGAAGGTGTCCATGGTCACGAAGTACGTGTCGAACTGCGCCCGGTCCATGTAGTAGCGGATGAAGTCCTTGGCAAGTTTCTGGTTCTTGCAGTACTTCATGACGCAGCTGTTCCAGGCGCGGCAGCCAGTAGAAGCGCCCGGCCGGCCCTGGCGGATAGTGGCCGTGGTTGGTGCCCTTGTAGACGTCGGGGAACTTGCTTGCGGGCGGCCACGTAGATGCTGGGCGCGTTGCCGGTGAGCGAGATCTCCGCCGAGAGGAAGGCCCGGTTGTTGTTGCTGTCGTCCCACGCCAGCCCGCCCTCGTCGAAGCACTCCTTCCAGAGCACGTTGTTGAACTTGACCGCGTCCACGGTGGCCTTGCGGTTGAGGATCACGACCGTCGGCCGTCCTTGTCGACCTCCATGCCGCCCCACATCCAGACGAGCGGGATAGCACCAGTTGTTGGGGTCGTTGATGCTGTGGCCGAAGGCCTGCCCGAAGGGCTTGCCCTTGGCCTTCATCTCCTTGCCGGCGGCCCGGAACTCGTCCCAGGTCTGCGGGTAACGGAGGCCTGCCTCCTTGAACCAGTCCTCGCGATAGGTGATGGCCCAGGAGACGATGAACTGCGGCACCGCCGACCCACCGCCCGCCCGCCAGGCAGTTGACGCTCGCGTAGTCGTGCCAGCCTCCCTGCTTGCCGCCGACTTCCTCGGCCACGTCGGAGACATCCGCCAGGGCCCCTCTCGTAGAGCAGGGCGTGGTTGTTGGCCACGATGATGATGTCGGCGCCGGCGCCGCTCTGGACGGCGGCGGTCACCCGCGCCTGAATGTCGTTCTGATTGATCCGCTCGATCCGGATCTCCGCCCCCGCCTGCTTGCCGAACTCCCGCGCCTGGGCGTCGAAGAGCGTGTCGGCGGCCGGGATGAAGTGGGACCACTGGAGGAGATGCAGGGTCGTGCCCTGCGCGTAGGCAGGGGCGCGCCCGGCGGCGACAATCCCGGCGATCCCGGCGCCCTTGAGGAACTCCCGGCGGGTCGGTGGGCCGCTGCTCATCCGTTGTCCTCCTTCACACGGGGCGCTGCTGCGACGCTGGGCGCGACGGCCTACCCGCTACCTAGCATGGGCGGCCCGCGGGGGCAAGGGCCGCGGTCAGCGCGGGGCCGCCGCCTCGCGCGCGAAGGCGGCCACCGCGTCCACCAGCCCGGGGCTCAGCAGGGCGTCGTTGTGGTGGGCGCCCGCGATCCGGTGGAACCGCTTGGGCGGGCGGGCCGCCGCGAAGAGATCCTCGCCCAGTGCGTAGGGCACGATCTCGTCCTGATCGCCGTGGGCCACGAAGAACGGCACGGCGAGACGGCCGACCCGGCTGCGCGAGTCGAAGCGGCTGCCCGCAAGGGCGCCGAGCGGCCCGTAGTGGTGCCGCGCCACGTCGGCCAGGCGGGTGAAGGAGGAGATCACGGCCACGCCCGCGCACGGCCGGCGCTCGGCGAGGGCGATCGACACCGCCCCGCCGAGCGACTCGCCGAAGGCGACGATGCGGCCCGGCGCCGTCCCGCCGCTCACCAGTGGTCGTAGGCGGCGAGCGCGTCGCGATACACGCCGGCCTCGCTCGGCGTTCCGGTGCTGCGGCCGTAACCCCGGTAGTCGTAGGCGAGCACGCGCAGGCCGCGCGCTGCGAGCGCGGTGAGGACGACGCCGCGCCCGGCGATATTCCCGGCATTGCCGTGGGACCAGACGAGGGTGGGCGCGTCGGCCGGCCCGCCCGCGTACCACGCATGGAGGCGCTCACCGTCCTCCGTCGTGATCGAGCGCTCCTCAACGCCGGGGGGCGGCGGGCCCACGGCGCGATCGGGGAAGAACGTGAAGGAATCGATCACCGAGCACCCCGCCAGCGACAGGGCCACCGCCACCAGCAGCACGGCGCGCCCCCTCACGAAAAAAATTTTTTTCACGGCAGTCCCTGCGGGCGCAGCAGCACGACCACGATCAGCGTCAGCCCCAGGCCGAGCATGGTAGAGGTAGCGGAACCGCACGAGCAGCATCTCGGAGGCCAGCCCCAGGAACACGGCGCCCAGGACCGGGCCCCAGCACGGTTCGCCGCGCCCCCGAGCAGGGCCATGATCACCGTCTGGAACGAGACGAGCGGGCTGAAGACCTGCGGATCGAGGTAGGTCCAGCGCGGCGCCATGGCGGCGCCGACCGCCCCCATGAACGCAGCGCTCAGCGCGAAGGTGCCGATCTTGACCCGCGCGGTGTCGATGCCGAGCGTCTCCGCGCGCTCCTCGTCGGCGCCGATGCCGACCAGCGCCTGGCCCCAGCGGGAGCGCCGCAGCCGCGATCGCGGTCGCCGACGGCGAGCGCGGCCACCGCGAGCACCGTGTAGTACAGGGTGATCGGCACCCGGCGGGGTCAGCATCAGGCGCCCGACCGTGCCCGTCACGCTCGTCTCGTACCAGATCAGCACGTGCTTGGCCAGCTCGGCGAGGCCGAACGTGAACACCGCGAAGTAGGGGCCGCGGAGCCGCAACGCGAGCGACGCCGACCAGCCAGCGCCATGCGCGGCCGCCGCGCCGCGCGCCGGCCAGACGGGCAGCGGCCACGGCCAGCCGGCCCCATCGAGCAGCGCGGTCGTGTAAGCGCCCGCTCCGAAGAAGGCGCCCGGTGGCCAGCGACGAGATAGCGCGTGGGCCCGGAGAAGAACGCCCACGACACCGCCAGGGCCACGTCGGCCAGGATTGCCAGCGAGCGAGCGAGCGGTAATACGTGGACGCGGCGAGCGAGGGGCGGCGCCCACAGCCGAGTCGCCGGCGACGAGCGGCCGGCGGCGACCGGCGGACGCGAGCCTAGCGGCCAAGGAGGCCCGAGGGCCGGAGGACCAGGATCGAGTCGAGAGGACCGCGTAGGACGCGATCACCCGCACGTCGGAGGCGGCGAGGTAGCACGCGCGGCCGTCTCCACCAGGCCGAGGAGCAGGGCGCCGGCGAGGCTGCCCAGGACGTTGCCGAGCCCACCCAGGATGACCACGACCAGCGCCGTCACCGTGTACGGGAGCCCGATGAAGGGCGTCAGCTCGAAGAGCATGCTGACCAGCGAGCCGGTCACCGCCGACATCGCGAGGCCCGCGCCGAAGCAGCGGGCGTGGAGCCGCGGCACGTCGATCCCGACGAGCTGCGCGCCCTCCGGCTCCTGCATCAGCGCGCGGATGGCCTTGCCGGTCAGGCTCCGGCGCAGGAAGACGTAGAAGGCCAGCGCCGAGGGCCAGGGCCACCGCCGCCGCGACCACGCCGGTTGGCGGGAAAGACGGGGCCGAACAGCGCGCAGCGGGTCGCCAGGTAGCTGTAGCCCCTGAGGTCGGCGCTCCAGATGAGGAGCGCCGCGTTCTGGATGCACGAACAGGAGGCCGAACGACAGCAGCAGCGAGCGCGACTCGAGCCGCCTCCGCCTCGCCCGCTCGCGAGCACCCGCGCGTACAGCAGCCGGTGGAGCACGAGGCCGACGGCGAAGGCCGCCGGCCCCGTCACGAGCAGGGTGACCAGCGGGTTCACCCCCCACGCCGGTGTGCAGCGCGTAGGTGACGTAGGCGCCCACCATCAGGAACTCGCCGTGCGCGACGTTCAGCACGCGCATCAGCCCGTACTGGAGGTTCAGGCCGAGCGCGACCAGCGCGTAGATGCCCCCCGGTGATCAGCCCGCCGACGACGATGTCGAGGAGCAGCGTCCCGTCAGGGCGCGCGCGAGGCCGCCGCCGCGTCACGCCCAGGCTGGGCTTCGGCACCACCGGCGCTGCCCGTGGCCCAGGCTCTTCGGCCACACGAGCTCGAACTCGTTCTTCTGCCACTGGCCGACCATGCCCGGCGTGGCCACGTTCTCGCCCCTGGTGAACTTGATCGGGCCCGGCCACCGTCTGGAACTCGGTGGCGTCGAGCATGGCCTTGATCTTCGGCGCGGTCCAGCCCGACCTCGCCCACGCAGCGCTCCAGGATCTGGAGCGAGGCGTAGGCGAAGGCGCTCGCCCAGCGGTCCGGCTCCTTCTGGTGCTTCTTCACGTGGGCGTCGTAGTACTCGCGCGCGCCCGCGCACTTGACCCTCGGGTTCCAGCCCGCGATGCCCATCACGCCCTCCGCGCCCTTGAAGCGGTCGCGGTAGAACGGGAACGCCGTGCCCGACCCCGGTGAAGAAGACGGCGGGTTCCAGTCGACCTCCTTCGCCTGGGGCGGTGACCAGGATGTTGTCGGGCGGGTAGGTGAGGCCCACGAAGGCGTCGGCGCCCGCGGCCTTGAAGCCCTTGAGGACGGGCGAGAGGTCCTTGGCGCCGAGCGGATAGCTCTTGGTGTCGACCACCTCGAGGCCCGCCTCCTTGAACGCGGGGCCGGTGGCGGTGTTCAGCTCGATGCCGAAGAGGTCGTTGACGTAGGCCACGGCGACCTTCTTGATCTTGCCCTGAGCCTTGAGGTCCCGGAGCAGCGCGGCGACCGCCTTCATCTGCGCGCTCGGGCTGGACGAGCATCGTGTAGAAGTACGGGATCGCCAGCTCCTTGAACTTCGCGGAGATCGCGGTGGGCCCGATGAGCGGATAGCCGTGCTTGCTCGCCACCGGGCGCCATCGCGAAGTTCATGGCCGAGCCCCACGGGGGCAGCATGCAGATCCACCTTGTCGTCGGTGGCGAGCTTCTCGTAGAAGCGCACCGCCGTCTCGATCTCGCTCCGGTCGTCGATGGTGACGAACTCGATCGGCCGCCGCCCCTCGCCCTTGACCGCGAGACCTCCCCGCGCGTTGACCTGGTCCTGCCACAGGCGTGTAGTTCGGGCGCCTGGGTGATCCCCGCGCCCACCGCGTAGGGCCCGGTCGCCGACAGGGTGTAGCCGATCCGCACGGCCTTCGCCTGGGCCCGCGCGCGACGGCCGGCCACGAGGGAGCCGACGCCGCGCCTGCCGCCGCCGTCCTGAGGAAGTCTCGCCTGCGCATCGTCATGATCGGCCTCCTTGCCTTGGAGTCCGGATGCCGGTCGGATCGGCCGATGGCGTGGCCTCGCCGAGGTACGCCTCCAGGACGCGCGGGTCTCGCGCGACACCGCCGCGGGCGGGCCCTCGCAGATGACCTCGCCGTGGTGGAGCACGATGCACGCGCTCGGCCGTCTGCCATCACGGCCTGCATGACGTGCTCGACCCAGAAGAAGCCGATGCCGCGCTCGTCGCGGAGGCGCCGCAGCATGAGCGGTCGCCCGCCCGACCTCGGTCGGCGTCGAGCCCGGCGAGCAGCTCGTCGAGCAGGATGATGCGCGGGCCGCAGCGCCAGGGCCATGGCCAGCTCGAGCAGCTTGCGGCGGCCGCCGGGTGAGGCGGCGCGCGGGCACCGCCGCGCTGCTCGGCCAGCTCGACCGAGCGTCGAGCAGCTCGGCCGGAGCCTCCGCCGCCGCGCGCTGCAGAGCGCGGCCGCCGCGCGGACGTTCTCCACCGCGGTGAGGTCGAGGAAAGGCCGCGGGTCTGGAAGGTGCGGCCGAGGCCGAGCCGGCTGATGCGGTAGGCGGGCAGCGCGACTGATCTCGTGCCCGCCCAGGCGGATCGAGCCGCGCCGACGGCCGGCGAGGCCGCTGATCAGGTTGAACAGCGTGGTCTTGCCCGCGCCGTTGGGGCCGATGAGGGCGACGATCTCGCCTTCTTCCACGCGGAAGCCCACGCCGTGCAGGACGCGGAGCCCGCCGAAGCTCTTCCCGATGTGGGCGCCGGAGAGAGCCTCGCGCCCCACCGAGGCGCTAGCGGCCGTCGAGCGCCTTCTCGACGAACATCTTCGCGTCGAACTCCTCGGCCACGCGGCCGTCGTTGTCGAGCATCGCCTGGGCGTCCACCTGCGCGAACTCCATGACGCCCATCTGCTCGTACGCCTTCTGTACGCGCGGGCCCCAGAGGCCGATGTCCTTCACGGTGGGAACGATCCGGGAGAAGAGCCGCGTGCGGAACATCTTCATGTACTCGGACTTCTCCACGGCTTCCACGCACTCCTGGACGGGCAGCCCGAGGTTCTGCCACACCTCGCCCTGGTTGAACCGGTCGCGCATGTGGTAGCAGGCCTCGACGACGAACTCCTCGCGCTCGTCCCGCTCGGCGTCGCTCAGCTGCGGGTAGTAGTCGCGCAGGGCCAGCCGTCCGAAGGCCACGTGCCGCGCCTCGTCCTGCATGACATAGGCGTTCACGCCGGCGGCCAGCGTGTTCGTGGAGTTGTCCCGGATCCGCTGGAAGGCGGCCAGGGCCAGCCCCTCGATGAGCACCTGCATGCCGAGATAGGTCATGTCCCAGCGGCGATCGGAGATGGTGCTTTCGAGCAGGAGCGCGAGGGTCTTGGTGATGGGGTAGGCGAGCTTCACCTTCTCGTGCAGGAGGCGGGCGTAGGCCTCGACGTGCCGGGCCTCGTCCATCACCTGGGTGGCGGCGTAGAACTTCGCGGGCACGCCGGGCACGGTCTGGACGATCTTGGACGTCGCGATCAGCGCGCCCTGCTCGCCGTGCATGAACTGGGACAAGGTGTGCGCCTGGAGGTTGCGCCGGACATGGGCCTTGTCCTTGTCGGACAGCCCGTTCCAGAGGGACGTGCCGTAGATGGCGATAGTGCGGTCGTCGAGACCCATGGGGTTGTCGGGGTCCACCGGGAGCGACCAGTCGAGCCGCTCGGCGGCGTCCCACTGCTGCTTCTTGCCCTTGGCGTAGAGCTTGAGGAGGTCGGCGCCGCCGTCCTCGTATTCCCACGTGAAGGCGGTGGTGGTCTGTCCCTCGAACTTCCACTGGGTTTGCTCGACGGGCAGCTTGTACAGGAACTGGCTCGACATCGCCCCTCCCATGCTCTCTCGAGGCTCGCTCCGGTCGCCATGACCGGGCACTATCCGTACGCGAGCATAGCATCTAGACTATCGGCATGCCTACCCCGTCACGCGACTCGGCTGACCCTGCACGGCCGCACTGCCTCATCACCGGCGCCGCCGGCGGCATCGGCGCCGCGACCGCGCGCCGCCTCGCCGCCGACGGCGCGCGCCTCGTGCTCGCCGATCTCGACGGCCCGCGCGTCGAAGCGCTGGCCGCGGAGCTGGGCCAGGTGGCGATTCGCGCCGACGTCACGCGCGAGGCGGACATCGCAGGCGATGGTGGACGAAGCGTACCGGCGCTGGGGCCGGCTCGACGTGCTCTTCAACAATGCCGGCGTGATCCGGGTGCAGCCCTTGCTCGACGTCACGCCGGCCGAGTGGGATCGCGTGCTCGACGTCAATCTGCGGGCGGTGTTCTTCGTCCTGCAAGCGGCGGCGCGGCGCATGGCCGATCAGGCGCCCATGGAGGGCTCCGAGCTGCGCGGCAAGCTCATCCAGACGGCTTCCATCGCTGCCTACCGCGGAGCCAACCCCCTAGTGGGACCGTACGCGGCGTCCAAGGCGGGCGTGGTCAGCATCACGCGGACAGCCGCCCAGGCGCTGGCCGGCAAGCGCATCACCTCGAACTGTGTCTGCCCGGGAGCGGTGGACACCGCCATGTGGGAGCAGATCGATCGCGAGTGGGCGGCCCTGGAGGGGTTGGTGTCGGGAGAGCCCTGGAAGCGACGCACGGCCGGCATTCCCCTCGGCCGGGCGGAGAGCGCCGACGACGTGGCGGGTCTCGTCGCGTTCCTAGCGGGCCCGGACTCCGACTACATGACGGGGCAGGCGATCAACATCGACGGTGGTCTCGTCATGGGCAACTGAGCGCTCGGTCGAGTAATCCATACACCCGCAAGGTACGTCTTTCCACAGGCGGCCCGCTTAGCCCAGAGTCTTTCTTCGGCCGTCGATTGCGGGTCGCTGTCGCCTCGCCTTCGTCGCTCTATCGCGGAGTTGGGAGTCCGCGCACGATCTTAAGCGTCTCACGCGCCGCCTGGCACGGGCGATGCGTTCCTCTGGGTGCGTGATGACTTCGATATTCCGATCCCTGTCCGACGTCGAGAACACGCCAGGCGTGGGAGACGCCCGAGACGGGCGCGCTGATCCGTATCGGCATCGTCATCATCCTGGCCATCTTGGTATTCGGCTGGCTAGTGGACCGGCGGCGCCGTCGGGCCGAGGAGGCCATGGCGCTGCAGGGTCGGGTGTCGGATGCGCTCATGAACGAGGCGGAGCTCGCCTGGACGCCGGTGACGGCGCTGGCGCGGGCGCCGATACTCCCCGGCCGACCGCTCACCCTGGAGATTCGCGGGCGCGGTGGCCTCTCCCGAGGCCCGGGACGCCGCCGTTCGAGCCGCTCTTCGCGTTCCTCGCCGCGCACCCCCATCCGATCGCGTTCGAGGATCGGCTCTGGGTGGATCCGGCGCCGCTTCGACTCGCCGCGTGAACCGGGAAGACCCTGCATCGCGCCTGGGGGCTCGCTGATCGCCCTCGCCGTGGTCGGTGTGTTCGTGGCGGGACTGGGCTACGGGGGCTACCGCGTCACGCGCCATCTGCTGGGCTGGAGCGTGGCCGCCCAGGCCAAGCACGACCCCATGCGGATCAACATCGACGACGCCACCCTACGGCGGGTCGACGTGGCCGATTCCAAGGTCGAGCTCGCCTCGGATCTTCTCGGAATCTTCGGCGCCACGCTGGTGGTGACGGCGACGACGGAGATCCGCATGGACGACAAACCCGCGCAGCTCAGGGATCTTCCCGCGGGTGCGCGCGTACGCGCCGCCTACGAGTGGCGCGATGGCTTCAAGATCGCCTCGATGATCGAGGCCGAAGCGCCGCCCCCTACCCCCGTCACGCGTTAGCCGGCCGGCCGCCCTCCGCTACTCGGGCAGGGCATTGATGCGGTAGAGGGCCTGCAGCGCCCCGCTCGGCTTGCCGAATCCCCCGAACCAGCCGTCGAAGATGCTCGCGATCTCGCCGGAGCGATAGAGCCGGGCGAGCGTCCGGTTCACCGCCAGCCGGAACGCCGCGTCGTTGCGCGGGACCATGAGGGCGTACGGCTCGTACGAGAACCCCACGTTCGCGAGCGCGTAGCCCTTTGGGTCCTTTGACGTCAGCGCCAGACCGATGAGGATGCTGCGATCCGAGGCGTAGGCGTCGACCCTGCCGGCCTCGAGCGCCGCGACTCCTTCCGCTTGGTCCTTGACGAGGACGGTCTGGACGGTGATGAACTCACCCTTGAGATACTCGGCCAGGGCCTTTTCCGTGGTGGTGCCCCGCGCGACGGCGATGCGCTTGCCGGCCAGGTCGCCCAGACCGCGCAGATTCGAGGTGGACAGGGTGAGCAGGCTTCCCCCGTCCAGGAACGTCATCAGGCTGAAGTCCACCTGCTCATGGCGCGCGAGGGTCACGGTGGTCGATCCGCACTCGATGTCCACCGTGCCCTGCGTGATCGCGGCGATCCGGCTCTCGGGGGTGACCGCAACCCAGCTCAGCTTGAGATCAGCGAGGCCCAGCCGCTGCTGTATATCCCTGGCCACCTGCCGGCAGAGGTCGATCGAGAAGCCGATCGGGCGCTTGTCCGCGCCCAGAAACGAGAACGGCGGCGAGGACTCGCGATAGCCGATCGTGAGGGTGGCCGACGCCTTGATCTTTTTCAGCGTCCCCTCCAGTTCCTGCCCCGCGGCGGGAAGCCCGCCCCCCGCGATCATCACCACCACACCGAATGCGGCAAGCCGTGCGATCTTCGCGAGCCGAGACGTCATGACCACGCTCCTCCTGTCGCTGCCTTCACGAACGCTCCACGGCGAGCCCGGCCGGGCAAGCCACGCCGGTGCCGCCGATGCCGCAATATCCCCAGGGGTTCTTGGCGAGGTACTGCTGGTGATAGTCCTCGGCGTAGTAGAACGACGGGGCAGGGAGTATCTCGGTGGTGATGGCGCTGTAGCGGGCCTTGGCGAGCGCTCCGCCGTACATGTCGCGTGAGGCCTCGGCCGCGCGCTGCTGGGCGTCACCGTACGTGTAGATCGCGGAGCGGTACTGCGTGCCCACGTCGTTGCCCTGGCGCATGCCCTGGGTGGGATCGTGTCCCTCCCAGAACACGCGCAACATGGCGTCGTAGGACAGCACCTTGGGATCGAACACCACCAGCACCACCTCGGTGTGGCCGGTGAGGCCCGAGCACACCTCCTCGTAGGTGGGATTCGGCGTGTGCCCGCCCGCATACCCGACCGCCGTCGTGTAGACGCCCGGCGTCATCCAGAAGAGCTTCTCGGCGCCCCAGAAGCAGCCCATTCCCACGACCGCCTGCTCCGTGCCCGCGGGGAACGGCGGCTCGAGACGCGCGCCGTTGACGAAGTGGGCGGCGGGCACCGGCATGCGCTCGGAGCGACCCGGGAGCGCTTCGCTCGCCTTCACGAGAGTCCGCTTCTTGAATCCCAGCATGAGCCGTCCTCCTCGGCGGGTGCGCCCGCCGCTAGATGACCACGTTCTTGTCCCGCAATGTCTTGATCCGCTCCGCGCTGTAGCCCGCCTGGGCGAGGATCTCGTCGGTGTGCTCGCCGCGGAGGGGCGCCGCCCGCCGCACGCCCGGGCTCATGCGCGAGAACTTGAGCGGGGTCCCCACCACGGGAATCTCACCCAGCTTGGCGTGCCGCACGCGTTGCACGATGCCGCGCTCGGCGGTCTGCGGGTCGTTCATGACCTGGTCAACGGTGTTGACGGGCGTCGCGGGCACGTCGGCTTCCTCGAGGCGCTTCAGGAGGGGCTCGCGATCGAGCTGGCCGATGGTCTCCTCGAGAATGCCCTCCAGCTCGGCGCGATTCTTCACCCGCTCCTGATTCTTTGCGAAGCGCGGATCGGCCGCCATGGCGTCGAGCCCGATGGCGCGGGCGAGCTTGCCCCAAAAGCGGTCGTTGGCGGCGGCGATGAAGATCCACTGGCCGTCGCGGCACTTGAAGTTCCGGTACGGCGACAGCGAGGGATGGCCCGAGCCGAGCGCGCGCGGCAGCGCCCCGGTGAGGAGATAGCCCTCCGCGTGAAAGGCGAGCAGGCTCACCGCCGTCTCGAGCAGCGAACCGTCCACACGCTGCCCCAGTCCGGTGTGCTGCCGCTGCAGCAGCGCGGCGGACACGCCGAGCGCGCAGAGGATGCCGGTGGAGAGATCGAGGAAGGATACTCCCGCGCGCACCGGCTGCCCGCCCGGCTCGCCGGTGATGGACATGATGCCGCTGAAGGCCTGCATCAGCGCCTCGTAACCCGGGCTGTCCTTGCGCGGGCCGGTCCGTCCGAAGGCGGAGACCGAGCAGTAGATGAGGCGGGGGTTCTCGGCGGCGAGGGCGTCGTACCCGAGGCCGAACCCCTCCATGGTGCCGGTGCGGAAGTTCTCGATGACGACATCGGCGGCGCGCACGAGCGCCTTCACCACTTCAACGCCCTCGGGCGTCTTGAGATCGAGCGTCATCGCGCGCTTGTTGCGGTTGAAGAGGAGATAGGCGGCGGCCTCGCCATCCTTGTAGGGCGGCCAGGTGCGCGATTCGTCGCCCGCGCCCGTGTCCTCGACCTTGATGACGTCGGCGCCGAAGTCCGCGAGAAGGGCCCCGCACCAGGGGCCAGCGATGACGCGGGACAGATCGATGACACGGATACCGTCGAGGGCGAGGGGGAAAGAGGTCATGGCGCGTATGATACCGCGTCCCACCTCAGATCTGCCGGGCGAGGAAGGCGGCCCGGTCCATCTGGCGCAGGATCGCGGCGATGCGCCGCCGATAGCCCGGACGGTCGACGCCGGGGTGCCAGACGGACGGCATGGGCAGGCCCGCGGCGAGCGCGGCCGCCTCCGCGGGGCCCAGGTCGGCGGCGGGACGGTGGAAGTAGCGTTGGCTCGCCGCGCCCGCGCCGTAGACGCCCGGCCCGAACTCGGCGACGTTCAGGTAGAGCTCGAGGATGCGGCGCTTCGTCAGCGCGCGCTCGAGCTGCCACGTCAGGATCGCTTCCTTGACCTTCCGCCACGGATTTCGGGACGGCGAGAGCCACAAGTTCTTGGCGAGCTGCTGGGTGATGGTGGAGGCGCCGCGCGGCGTCTGGAGATCCCGCACGGCGTCGGTGAGGGCGTTCTGCACCTCCCCGAAGTCGAAGCCCCGGTGCGCGAAGAAGTTGATGTCCTCGGCCACCAGCACCGCGCGCTTGAGATCCGCGGAGATCGCGGCATAGGGCGTCCACGCCCAGACCGCGCGGTCGGGCTTGCCTTGGGCGCGCTGCCGCGCGCGATAGTCCTCGACGAAGGCGGTGGTGGCAGGGCGATCGCGTGCGAGACGGCTCACGTCGGGCCAGGTGACGGCTTCCCAGCCCGCCCACGCGGCCAGCGCGAGGACGAGCGCCCAGAGCAGGCGTCGCCCCCAGCGCGCGCGTGACTTGCTCCGGGCCGGCATTTCTACTATGTTCTCCCGGAACCGAGCCCGCGCCCAATTTCGAAAGGAGATCCCATGCCGCCCCCCGTCGATCCCAACGAGCCCCTCATGACCGGCGAGAACTCCTTCATCCGCCTGAGCCCCGACGGGGGCAAGACCATGACCGATCGGGTGAGCCACTGGCGCGTGCTCTGGTGCGGCGCCGGCGCCGGGCACGTGCTCTTCATGCAGAGCTCGCTCACCGACAACCGCGTGAGGATCTACAGCGACAACATCGCGGTGGCCCGATGGCTGCAGACCAACATCGAGAAGCTGCTCTTCCCCGCCTTTGCCGACACCAGCCTGCCCGTGCTGCCCGCTGGCTTCGAGCGGTCGGGCGAGCCTCGCTCGAGCGCGACCGAGGCGGTGCTGGCGTCGGACGCGCGCATCACGCTGTCCTGGTACGACTGCATCGCCCCCTTCGTGCTCCACGCGCCGCCCGGCTTCGGCGATCGGCCCATCGGCGTCTTCAGCACCTTCTTTCCGGCGCGCGGCGCGCAGATCGAGATGAACGGCCGGGTCGCGCCGGGTAGCGTGTGGGCGGAGATGCGCGGCGACCGGCAGAGCTCCAGTGCCTGTCTCGCGTGGTCGGAGACCTGGGTCAAGCCCCGCGGGTAGCCGGGCGCCCTAACGAGCGGCGCAGCAGTCGGGCGCGCAGTCGTCCGGCGCGGCGCCTTCCGCGCCCAGGGCTAGCCGGGGGGCGTCCGCGGTGCGCTCGAGGATCAGCTCGCGGATCATGCCGATGAAACGCGGGTGCTCGCCTACGGTCTGAGCGCGCGCGAAGGCCATGCCCAGCGCCTTGGCGCGCGCGCCGGCTTCCACGTCGAGGTCCCAGCGCACCTCGAGATGATCGGAGACGAAACCGATGGGGGCGACCACGACCGCCTCTGCCCCCTCCGCCCGGAGAGCCTCCAGGTGCTCGCCGATGTCGGGGCCAAGCCAGGGGACGGCGGGCGGCCCGCTGCGACTCTGATAGACCAGGCGCCACGGGCGCGGCGCGGCTAGCCGCTCGGCCACGAGCGCGCAGGCCGCCTGGAGCTGGTCGCGGTAGGCGCTGGTCTCCGCCATGGCCCCGGGGATGCTGTGGGCCGTGAAGGCCAGGCGCGCCCGCGCGCGTGACGCGGCGGGCAGGGAATGCAGCGCCGCCTCGACACGCTCCGCCATGGACTCGATGAAGCCCGGGTGATTCCAGAAGAGCCGCAGCTTGTCCACGATGGGCGCCGTCGCGCCCACCGCCGCGCGCGCCCGCGCGATGTCCTCCAGATACTGGCGGCACGAGGAGTAGGAGGCGAACGCGGAGGTGACGAAGGCCAGCGCGCGGCGCGCGCCGTCCGCCGCCATGCGCCGGAGCGTGTCGGCGAGGAACGGATGCCAGTTGCGGTTGCCCCAGTAGACCGGCAGCGCGGGGCCGCGCGCCGCCAGCTCGCGCCGGAGCGCCTCGACGAGCGCGCGGTTCTGCGCGTTGATGGGGCTCACGCCGCCGAAGTGGTGGTAGTGCTCGGCGACCTCGAGGAGGCGCTCGGGCGGAACCGCGCGCCCGCGCGTGACGTTCTGAAGAAATGGCATCACGTCGGCGGGCGCCTCCGGGCCGCCGAACGATACGACGACGAGCGCGTCGTGGGGCACGTGGTCCATGCGGCTCAGTGATAGCACGACGATGTAAGCCTTACACCGGCGGCATGTAATTCCTCCGTTTCGGCCTTCGCGCGCAGATTTTCTCCGCGGGCTCAGGCACCAAGAATTCTTGGTATATCTCCACTTGCACTGCATCTGCGCCGCACGCGCGGTGGCACACGTGTTCCCGGTGAACTCTTCCAACGTAATCGCAGTTAGGACCAGCGAACGGATCGAACGCGGCGACTGGCGCCGGCGACGAACGTGGCGCAGTCGAACGAACCACTTACTGAGGAGGAGCGATCGATGAAGGTGACTCGCATCGTGGCGACCATCGTGGCAGCGGCGTTCTCGGTGTGGACCATCGGGGCCGCCGTGGCGCAGACGCCCGCGCCGGCCACCAAGCCGGCCGAGACGAAGCCGGAGGCCAAGCCCGCCGACGCCAAGCCGGCGGCGACGGAGACGAAGCCCGCCGACAAGAAGGCCGACGGCAAGGAGAAGGCGAAGGGCAAGGAGAAGGCCGCGGAGAAGCCGGCCGCCAAGCCCGCGGAGAAGACCGAGGTCAAGCCGGCCGAGACCAAGCCCGCCGAGAAGCCGAAGACCAACTAGCACCCGACAACGACCCGCGCTCGTCCGGCGGCTCGCGCCGGGCGAAGCGGTTTTCGGGGCGTCGCCCATGCGGCGACGCCCCGCTCTTTTCGCTTGATTCTCGTGCTACGGTGAAGATCGTGATGACTCGGTCGCGCGCGCTCCTGCTGGCGCTGCTCGCGGTGCCCGTTTGCCTGGCGGCGAGGCCGGCCTTGGCCGGCGATGAAGTGCTGTACGGCCTGTCGTTCCTCGACCCCGTGCCCGTGGCCGCCACGCTCGGGTCACCTCTCAACGCTCTGGAGCTATCGGTGGTCCGTGAGGGCGCCGAGAGCACGCTCCGCGTGCCGCTGGCAGGGCGGGAGGACAACCGGACCGGGCGGCGCTTGGTGCCGTATCTTTCCGTGGGCTCGAGCTTTCTGACCGACAGCGGCATTCGCGACAGCGCCGTGCCCTACGAAGACGCCACGCGCCATCAGCAGTCGGGGATGGATGTGGGAGCTGGCCTCGCGTGGAAGCTGTCGAAGCGCCTGGAGCTGTTCGGCGAGTACCGCTTCCTGCGGATGAACCCCGATCTCACCGGCGGCGCCGGCTCGGGTGTGCTCCAGCGCGACACCGACGGGCCTTTCCTCAAGGGCGGTTTCTCGATCCGCCTCCCGTAACGCCGGGCGCCCGCGGTTAGCGGGCGCGCTGCCAGACCGCCGAACCCACGAAGAACGGTCCCAGCTTCTCGATGTACTCCGAGGTCTGTATGGTCCGGCGCATGGCCTGGACCAGGTGGGAGAGGGGATGGAGCGCGCGTCCCACCAGCCCGATGACGAAGTCGTTGTCGTTGGTGTCCAGCCCGTAGCACGCCAGGCGAACGTCGTGCGCGTGATCGGCCTCGCCGTACGCCCGGCCGATGGTGGCGTGTTCGTGCAGGATCTTGCCCTGCTCCTCCCTGCTGAGGCGCGCGAAGGTGCCCGTGCGCCGCAGCGGATACCAGATGGCCCAGGGCCAAGCCGGATTCAGCACGGTGCGCCGCGGGCGCTCCAACAGCCACTCGGCCAGGTCGGGCTCGAAGCCGGAGGCGTACGTGCGGCCGATCATGGCGAGCTCGGGGCGATGCGTGAGCGACTCGAAGGGCTCGGCGGCCAGCACTTCGCGGAAGCGCGTGACAAGGAAAGCCGGGTCCTCGGTCAGCGTGAGCACGCCGACCCCACGCGGGTCGTTGAGGTCGCGATAGAGGACGGCGTCGGCGCCGCTGCGCTCCAGCGCGACGGCCAAGGGCTTCGGATCGGCGCAGCCCGTGAACACCTGCAGCTGGACGAACAAGCGCCGGTCGAGGGTCTGGCCGCCGGCGCCGCGCTCGGTGACGTCCACCGGGTACGGTTGCCCGCCCTGGGCCCTGGAGGCCTCGCTCATGCCCCGAGGCTATCACGGGGCGGGCCTTGCCCCCGCCGCGCCTTCCGTAGGACACTCAGCCCGATGCGGCGCTTCGACGTGGTGATCCTGGGCGGGGCCTTCTCGGGCGCCTCCGCCGCCATCCTCCTGCGGCGCGAGCAGCCGGAGCTCTTCGTGCTGATCGTGGAGCGCGCTCCCGCCTTCGACATGAAGGTGGGCGAGGCCACCACCGAGATGTCCGCCATGTTCCTCACCCGCCGTCTTGCCGTGTGGAATCACCTGGAGGTCGAGCAGCTTCCCAAGGAAGGCCTTCGCTACTGGTTCAACAACGAGCATGTGAAGGGTCACGCCGATGCGTCCGAGACGGGCGGGTTCCTGCGCAGCGCGGTACCCTCCTTCCAGCTCCGCCGCGACGCGCTCGACGAGCACCTCCTCGCCACCGCGGTGGCCGAGGGCGCGACGCTGATGCGGCCGGCGCGCGTGGGCGAGGTGGAGCTGGGTGACTTCGATCACCGCGTGACCATCGAGCAGGACGGCCAGTCGGAGACGGTCGCCTGTCGCTGGGTGCTCGACGCCACCGGGCGCGCCACCTTCCTGGGCAAGCGCCTGGGCCTGATCGACAGGAACGAAGAGCATCCCACCGCGGCGGTGTGGTGTCGGTGGAAGAACGTGCGCCACATCGACGACCTCGCCGCACGCCAGGGCGGGGGGCTCCCGCGGCGCGGGCTCGGCTCGCGCCGGCTCAGCACCAATCACTACATGGGCTTCGGCTACTGGATCTGGGTGATCCCGCTCGGCCACGGCGAGACCAGCATCGGCGTCGTCTACGACACGCGGTTGATCGGCTTGTCCGAGAGCCGCGACCGCATGCGCGACTTCGCCGCCTTCCTTCGCGCGATTCCTGCCCTCGCCGAATTGCTCGAGGGCGCCGAGCCGCGCGTGGAGGATCTGCGCTTCTACTCGTTCCTGCCCTATGTCACGCGCCAGTACATGGGGCCGGGCTGGGCGCTGCTCGGCGATGCCGCGGCGTTCCTCGACCCCTACTACTCGCCCGGGCTGGATCATGCCGCGTTCAGCGTCGAGGCCACCACCGAAATCATCAAGGCCGATCGGGCGGGGGAGCCGCTGGACGCGCGCATCGCCGAGCACAACGTGATCTTCGTACGCTCCTACCACCGCTTCTTTCAGGCGGTGTACCAGGACAAGTACTACTACATGGGCGAGCAGGATCTGCTCTCGGCGTCCTTCCTGATGGACACCGCGCAGTACTATCTCTTCATCGTCATCCCCGCCTACCGCGTGCTCGGCCGCTTCACCTGGATGCCGGTGCTGGGCCACGGGGGGGCGTCACTGAACTGTCGCTTCATGCGCATGTACAACCGGCGCTTCAAGACCATCGCCCTCGCCCGCCGCCGCCTCGGGGCCGAGGGCCGGCGCAACCACGGCCGGCGCCTCAAGCCCTACTTCGCGCTCGACTGGTCCCCCATCCGCATGACGTTCCGCGGCCTGCGTATGTGGGCGGTGGCCGAACTCGACCTCCTGCGTCTGCGCCTCCTCAACCCTCTCCCCAGAAGGGGGAGAGGGAAGGGTGAGGGGGCCGAGAATGAGTGGGCCGAGAATGAGGGGGCCGAGGGGTCACCGCTCCGGCCAGCTCGCCCCCAGCCAGAGAAAGCCGCGGCGGAGTAACGCCTCGCGCCGGTCGAGCGCATAGCCGCCGCGCTCGGCCAAGCCCAACGCCGCGGCCTCGAAGCGCTGCCGCGGCGTCCGGCCCGCGCCCCGCGCCCGCTGCCACGCGGCATCCCACGCCGCGAAGAAGCGATCGATGGCCCCTGCCGGCTCCGCGTGATGAATGAACGCCTTCGGCAGCACCGCGCGGAGCGCCCGCGGCGCGAAGTCCGCCCCCAGCCGCGGCGCCAGGACCACCCCCGCGCGCTCGAGCGTCCCCGCCTTGCGAAAGAGATAGAACGCGAGCAGACGGCCATGCGGATCGGAGGTGCCCTCGATCAGGAGTCCGCTCTCTGTCAGCGCCGCGCCCAGCGTGGCCAGCGCGCCGGCCACCGCTGCCTCATCGTACTGGCGCAGCACATTGAAGGCGCGGATGACGATCACCGCCTCACCGGGTCGTAGCGGGAGGTCGAAGCCGCCGTGGCGGAACTCGAGGCCGGACGCGGCGTACGTCTGCGCCTCCGCCACCCGCGTGGGGTCGATCTCCACGCCCAGCACCCGCGCGCGTGGGTCCAGCCGCCGCAGCCGGCGCCACGTCTCCTCCGTGGTGACAGGATAGGCGCCATAGCCAAGGTCCACGTAGAGCCCGGGCAGTCTGCGCACCAAGGCGGGAAAGGCCACCGCCAGGAAGGCGTCTGTCTTCCGCAGGCGATTGGGCGCAGTCTTGCCCCGCGTGGGCCGGCCGAGCGGCTTTCCCATGGCAGGCGATCTTAGTAGAGTCTCGCCAATGACCTCACGCATCTTGATGGGCCCAGGGCCCACCATGGCCGACCCGCGCGTGCTTCGGGCCATGGCGGCGCCCCTGCTGGGCCAGTTCGACCCCGCCTTCACCGCCATCATGAACGAGGTGATGGCGCTCACGCGCTACGTCTTCCAGACGGAGAACGCGCGTGCCTTCCCCGTGCCCGGCACCGGGCGCGCGGGGCTCGAGGCCGTCATCGTCTCGCTGGTGGAGCCGGGCGAGCGCGTCGTAGTTGGGGAGTGCGGGCGCTTCGGCTTGCTCCTGATCGAGATCGCCGAACGCTGCGGCGCCGAGGTGGTGCCGGTGCGCGCCGAGTGGGGGCGCGCCATCGAGCCGGACGCCATCGCCGCCGCCCTGGGCGGCGGGCGGACGCGCCTGGTCGCGATGATTCACGGGGAAACCTCCACCGGCGTGCTCCAGCCGCTGGAAGAGATCGCTCGCTTGGCCCGCGCGCACGACGCGCTCCTCATGGCGGACGCCGTTGTCACGCTCGGCGGCTGCCCGGTGGAGACCGACGCCTGGGGCGTGGACGTGATGGTCGCGGGCACGCAGAAGTGCCTTTCCTGCCCCTCGGGCCTGGCCCCCGTTACCTACAACGCGCGCGCGGAGGCGGTGCTGGCGGCGCGGAAGACGCGCCCGCGCAGCAACTACCTCGATCTGGGCCAGCTCGCGAATTACTGGAGCCCGCAGCGCTTCAACCACCACACCGCGCCCACGACCATGGTGTACGCGCTCCGCGAGGCGCTGCGCGCCATCCAGGAGGAAGGCTTCGCCGCGCGCTTCGCCCGCCACCGCCTCCACGGAGACGCCCTGCGCGCCGGGCTAGCCGCCATGGGCCTGGCGTTGTTCGGCGCGGAGCCGTCCGAGCGACGGCTGCCGTTCATCACGCCGGTGATGGTGCCCGACGGCGTGGACGAGCTTCGCGTGCGCGAGCGGCTGATCGAGGACTTCAACCTCGAGATCGGCGCGGCCTTCGGCGCGCTCCAGGGCCGCATCTGGCGCATCGGCACCATGGGCCACTCCGCCCGGCGCGAGAACGTGCTGCTCTGCCTGGCCGCGCTCGAGCAGGTGCTGCGCCGCGAGGGCTGGAAGGCCGAGGCCGACGCGGGCGTCGAGGCTGCCGCGGCCCACTACGCGGCGGCGGGCGCACCCGCCGGCGGCGTCGCGCCATTGACTTGATCCGCGTCGGCCGGATATAACGCTTCCCATTACCGTGACGCCGCGGCGGGGTCGCCGCGGCGGGCGTGACGCCGCTGTCACCACATGGAGGGCCGCTCCTGGACACCATCCTGCAGCTCGCTCTGAACGGCCTTGCCGTGGGCTGTATCTACGGCCTGGTGGCGCTGGGGTTCGTGCTGATCTACAAGGCGACCGAGCTGGTCAACTTCGCCCAGGGCGATCTGCTCATGCTGGGCGCCTTCGTCTGCTACATGTTCGTGGTCTGGTACGGGGTCGGGTACTGGGCTGCCTTCGCCCTGGCCATCGTCATCGTCGGGCTCTTCGGCGCGGCGCTCGATGCGACGGTGCTCCGGCGCGTCATCGGCCAGCCCCAGTTCGCGGTGGTGATGCTCACGATCGGCCTCGGTGCCATGTTCCGCAGCGTCGCCTCGATTACCTGGGGCTCCGAGATCTACACCCTGCCCACGCCGTTCAGCGCCAAGACCACACGGCTGGGCGGCGTGAGCGTGAGCCACGAGTACGTGGCGATCATCGTGGGGACGGTGCTGCTGTGCGCGTTGCTCTACGCCTTCTTCACCTACTCGCGGGTGGGCGTGGCCATGCAGGCCGCCTCCCAGAATCAGCTCGCCGCGTACTACATGGGCATCCCGGTCAAGCGGATGTTCTCGCTCATCTGGGCAATCTCGGCGGGGGTGGCGGCCATCGCGGGGGTGCTCCTCGCCCCCGTCTCGCTGATCGACATCAACCTCGGCTTCATCGGCCTCAAGGCCTTCGCCGCGGCGGTGCTCGGCGGCTTTGGCTCCATCCCGGGGGCGCTGGTGGGCGGGATCACCATCGGGCTCATCGAGCTCTTCTCCGGCGCGTACCTGCCGCTGGGCGTGAAGGACGTGGCGGCCTATATCGTGCTGCTGCTGGTGCTCGCCATCCGTCCGCAGGGCATGTTCGGGACGGTGGGCCGGAAGAAGGTCTGAGCGCGTGCGCATCCCCTTCAAGACCTCCTACGACCAGGACCTGGGCCTCTTCCGCGATGGCGTCCAGCGCGGCTGGTACGCCGCGCTCCTCGCCGGGGTGATCCTGCTGCCCTGGGTGGTGCCCGCGTATCTCGGAGACATTAGCCTGGTCTTCATCTACGGCGTATGCGGCGTCTCGTTGATGGTGCTGGCCGGCTACACGGGGCTGGTGAGCCTGGGCCACGCTGCCTTTCTCGGCATCGGAGCCTATGCCCACGTCTTCTTCCTCCAGGATCTGGGCTTGCCCTGGGTGGTCTCGGTGGCCCTGGCGGCGGCGCTCTCGGCGGCGACCGGCGTGCTGGTGGGACTGCCCGCGCTACGCATGACCGGTGTCTATCTCACGATCGCGACCCTCGCCTTCGCGCTGATCATCCAAGAGGTGTTCACACGCTGGGAGGGCGTGACTCACGGCTTGAAGGGCCGCCCGGTGGACAAGCCGGTGATCTTCGGCGTCTCGCTCGCTTCGGACACCGCCTTCTATTTCCTCTGCCTGGCGGTGCTCATCGTGACCCTGTGGCTCACCGCGAACGTCCTCCGCGCGCCCACCGGGCGCGCGTGGGTGGCCATCCGCGACAGCGAGATCGCCGCGCAGTCGATGGGCGTGCACCTGGCGCGCTACAAGACCATGGCCTTCGCCTACTCGGCGGGGCTCATGGGGGCGGCGGGCGCGCTCTTCGCCCACAAGATCGGCTTCATGGCGCCGGACATCTTCAGCGTCCTCCTGTCCATACAGTTCCTCCTGACGGTCGTGGTGGGCGGGCTCGGCAGCCTGCACGGCGCGCTCTACGGCGCGGTGTTCGTGGCCCTCTTGCCGGTACTGATCTCCGAGGCGCGGGATCTCGTGCCGCAGTGGGTCGGGCAGGCCGCCGCGGTGCTCGGGAAAGGCGCGGCCAACAGCGTCTACCTCGCCGTCGAGCGCTTCGTGAAGCAGCCGGGGCTGGAGCCGGGCATCTTCGGGCTCATCCTGGTCCTGTTCATCCTCTTCGAGCCGCTGGGCATCTACGGGCGCTGGCGCAAGCTCCAGGTGTTCTTCAGCACGTTTCCCCTCTACAAGCGCGCCACCTTCCGCCGCCAGAAGACCTACATGCGGTCGGAGCGGCTGCGATGACCTTCTTCGCGGCGGAGGAGCTGGTGATGAACTTCGGCGGCATCCGGGCCGTCGATGGGGTGAGCTTCGAGGTGCAGCCGGGCGAGGTCTTCACGATCATCGGGCCCAACGGGGCGGGGAAGACCACGATCTTCAACCTCATCTCCCGCATCTACGACCCCACCGAGGGCCGCCTCCGCTTCAAGGACGAGGATATTACCAAGGTGCCGCCCCACGAGATCGCCCGGAAGGGCATCGCGCGGACCTTCCAGAACATCGAGCTGTTCGAGCATGCCTCGGTGCTGCAGAACCTTCTCCTGGGCCGGCACGCCCATGCCCGGCCCCATCTGGCGCAGGAGCTCCTTTTCGTCTCGGCGGTCCGCGCCCGCGAGCGCGCCCATCGCGAGGCGGCCGAGAAGGTGATCGATTTCCTCGATCTCCAGTCCTATCGCGATAGTCTGGTGGTCAACTTGCCCTACGGCGTGCGAAAAGTCGTTGAGATGGGCCGGGCCCTCTGCGCCGAGCCGACCCTCTTGCTCCTCGACGAGCCCTCGTCCGGGCTCAGCGTGGAGGAGACCGCCGAGATGGCCTTCTGGATCCAGGACATCCGGACCCTCCTGGGCATCACCGTGCTCATGGTCGAGCACGACATGAGCCTGGTCGGCGCGGTGTCCGACCGCGTCCTGGCCTTGAACTACGGTCGCGTCGTCGCGGTGGGTACCTGCCACGAGGTGCAGTCGCATCCCGAAGTCGTCAAGGCGTATCTCGGAGGCTGATGGTGGCCGACGCGCTCCTCACCGTCAGCAATGTCGAGACCTTCTACGGACCCATCATGGCCCTCCGCGGAGTGAGCTTCAACGTGCCGGCGGGCGCCATCGTCACCATCCTGGGCGCCAACGGCGCGGGCAAGACCACCATCTTGAAGACGGTGTCCGGCGTCATGGACCCGCAGAAGGGCACGGTGACCTTGGAGGGCCGCGAGATCCAGGGGCTGGATCCGGACCGCGTCGCCCGGCTGGGCTTGAGCCACGTGCCCGAGGGCCGCGAAGTGTTCCCCTTTCTTACCGTGCGAGAGAACCTGCGCATGGGCGCCTACGCGCGCCGCGACGCCGACGGCGTAGCCCGCGACCTCGAGGTGGTCCATCAGTATTTCCCGGTGCTGCACGCGCGCACCGAGCAGCGCGCCGGACAGCTCTCGGGGGGCGAGCAGCAGATGCTCGCCATCGCGCGGGCCCTGATGGCGCGCCCCAAAGTGATGCTGCTCGACGAGCCGTCGCTTGGCCTGGCTCCCAAACTCGTCAAGGAGATCTTCGAGATCATCCAGCGCATCAACCGCGAGCAAGGGGTGACGGTGCTCGTGGTGGAGCAGAACGCCAACATCGCCCTCCATACGGCGGACTACGGCTACGTGCTCGAGCTGGGCCGCATCGTGATGGAAGATACTTGCGAGCGGCTCCTGGAGAAGGACGACATCCGCGAGTTCTACCTGGGGCTGAAGGAATCGAGCGTGCGCGGCACCCGCCGCTGGAAGAGGAAGAAGACATGGCGCTGATCACCGAGCCCGGCCGGGCCGCCGCTCCCGCGACGCCCGCCCTCGTCCATGGGCAGGACACCCTGCCGCGGCTGTTCCGACACGTGGTGCGAGAGCGCGGCGACCGGGTGGCGATGCGGGAGAAGCAGCTTGGGATCTGGCGGGGCATCTCCTGGCGCGAATACGGGGAGCGGGCCAAGCAGGTAGGGCTCGGGCTGGTGGCGCTGGGCCTCCGGCCGCGCGACGTCGTGTCCATCATCGCCGACAACATGCCGGAGTGGCTCTACACCGATCTCGGCATCATGTCGGTGGCCGGCGTGCCCAACGGCATCTACACCACCGACTCTGCCAAGCAGGTCGAGTACATCGTCAGCGACAGCGGCACGCGCTTCGTGTTCGCCGAGAACGAGGAGCAGCTCGACAAGCTCCTGGAGGTGCGCGCCCGCTGCCCGGCGCTGGTGAAGATCATCGTGTACGACATGGAAGGGCTCCACGCCTTCCGCGACGAGCAGGTCATGTCGTTCGAGGCGCTGCTCGCCCTGGGCGAGCGGTACGATCGGGAACACCCAGGCGGCTTCGATCAGATGGTCGACATCGCCCAGCCCGAGGACCTGGCCATCCTCGTGTACACCTCGGGCACCACCGGGCCGCCCAAGGGCGCCATGCTGAGCCACCGGAACATCCTGTTCCAGCTCGCCTACGCGGACTTCGTCACCCGGCTGGGGGAGGGGGATCAGCAGCTCTCGTTCCTGCCCCTCTGCCACGTCGCGGAGCGCACCTTCACCGTGTTCAACCCCCTCCACACGGGCTCGACGGTGAACTTCGCGGAAAGCATCGACACGGTTTCCGAGAACATCCGTGAGGTCGCGCCTGCGCTGTTCTTCGCGGTGCCGCGCATCTGGGAGAAGTTCTACTCCGGGGTCGCCCTGCGCATGCGTGACGCCACCTGGCTCGGGCGCACCACCTACGGGCTCGCCCTGCGGGTGGGCTTTGCCATCGCCGATCGCAGGATCGCCGGGCGGAAGCCCTCGCTCTGGCAGCGACTGGCGTTCCGCGTGGCCGATTTCCTGGTGCTCGACAACGTCAAGCGCTCCATCGGCCTCCATCACGCGCGGGGCGCCGCTACCGGCGCGGCCCCCATCGCTCCCGATCTGATCCGGTGGTATCTCGCGCTCGGCATCAACATGATCGAGGTCTACGGGCAGACCGAGAACACGGGCCTCGCCACCGCGATGCCGCCCGACCGGACGAAGCTCGGATCGGTGGGCGTGGTCCGGCCGGGCACGGAGGTGCGCCTGTCGCCCCACGGCGAGATCCTCCTCAAGGGCCCGCACGTCTTCATGGGGTACTACGGCAAGCCGGAGAAGACCGCCGAGACCATCGTGGACGGGTGGCTCCACACCGGTGACGTCGGCACCATCGACGCTGACGGCTTCGTGCGCATCACCGACCGCATGAAGGACATCATCATCACCGCGGGCGGCAAGAACGTGACGCCGTCCGAGATCGAGAACCAGCTGAAATTCTCGCCCTACATCTCCGACGCGGTGGTGATCGGCGACCGACGGAAGTTCCTCTCCTGCCTGGTCATGATCGACCACGAGACGGTGGCCCAGTACGCCCAGGAGCGGAACGTCCCCTTCAGCAACTTCGCGTCGCTGTGCCGGGCCCCGGAGGTGCAAGAGCTCATCCGGGGCGAGATCGAGCGAGTCAACCGGCAGCTCGCCCGAGTAGAGACCGTCAAGACGTTCCGGCTCATCGAGCAGCTCCTGACCCCGGAGGACGAAGAGCTGACGCCCACCATGAAGCTGAAGCGCGCGTACGTCAACGTGAAGTACAAGGATCTGATCGACGGCATGTACGAAAGGAGCGAGGCATGAAGCGACTACTGGCAGTGAGCGTATTGGCCGCCACGGTGGCGGTCGCGGGCGTAGCGACCGCCCAGAAGGAGACGCGGGGGGTCACCAAGACCGAGATCGTGCTCGGCATGCACACCGACCTTTCCGGTCCCGCCGCCACCTACGGCGTCTCGTCGTCGAACGCGGTGAAGATGCGCTTCGACGAGGCCAACGAGGCCGGGGGCATCCACGGCCGGAAGATCAAGTTGATCGTCGAGGACACGCAGTACCAGGTGCCGCGGGCGGTGCAGGCCGGCGCCAAGCTCTTCAACCGCGACCGGGTCTTCGGCATCGTGGGCGGCCTCGGCACCCCGATGAACAACGCGCTGTTCAAGGACCAGTTCGACGCGGGCGTGCTCAACCTCTTCCCGCTCTCTGCCGCCCGCTCGATGTACGAGCCCTTCCACAAGCTGAAGTTCTACGGGGCGGCCAGTTACGTGGACCAGGTCCGCGCGGGCATCAACTACTTCGTGACGAAGAAGGGCAAGAAGGCCCTCTGCGTGATGTACCAGGACACCGACTTCGGCAAGGAAGTGCTCGACGGCGTGCAGATCCAGGCGGAGAGGATGAAGCTCAAGATCGTGGAGAGCACTGCCCACAAGCCGACCGACCAGGACTTCAGCCCCCAGATCACCAAGCTAAAGGGTGCGGGTTGCGATCTGGTGGTGCTGGGGACCATCGTGCGCGACTCCATCGTGCCGTACGCCACCGCGCGCAAGATCGGTTGGACGGACGTGGACTTCCTTGGCTCCGCAGCGTCCTACGATCTGTTTGTGGCCGCGGCCCAGGGTGGGGTGACCGAGGGCTTCTACGCCATGGGTCTGACCGCGATGCCGTACCGCGACACGCTCTCGTCCCAGGCGCAGGCCTGGTTCGATCGGTACAAGGAGCGCTACAAGGTCGAGCCCAACATCGGCGCGATCTACGGGCACGTGGCCGCGGATCTCACCGTGACCGCTATCGAGAAGACCGGGCCCGAGCTGACCACCGACAACTTCGTGAAGGCGCTGGAGTCGATCAAGAGTTATAAGGACATCTTCGGCGGACCGGAGGCCAGCTTCGGCCCCGACAAGCACCAGGGCGCGAGCTCCTCGTTCCTGGCCCAGGTCAAGGGCGGGCGCTGGGTGCGCCTGACCGACCCGCTCGGCTTCTAGTCCTCACCCCCTCACTCAACCCTCTCCCCTGAGGGGGAGAGGGTTGAGTGAGGGGTGAACTCACGCCCGGTCGCTCTTCTCGATCTTCGCCCAGGTGTCGCGCAGGCCGACGGTGCGGTTGAAGACCATCCCGCCCGCGCGCGAGTCCGGGTCCACCGTGAAATACCCCACGCGCTCGAACTGATAGCGGGTGCCTGCCTTCGCCCCGCCCAGGCCCGGCTCCACCTTGGCATCCGTGACCCGCTCGAGCGACGCCGGGTTCAAGTACGCCTTCCAGTCGAGGCCGTCCTTCTCGTCGGAGGGATTGGCCTTGCTGAAGAGATGCTCGTAGAGGCGCACCTCGGCGGAAACCGCGTGCTGCGCCGACACCCAGTGGATGGTGCCCTTCACGCGGCGGCCGTCGGGGGCGTCGCCGCCGCGGGTGGCGGGGTCGTAGGTGCAGCGCACCTCGGTGACCTGGCCCGTGGCCGGGTCCTTGGTCACTCCGGTGCAGCGCACGAAGTAGCCATAGCGCAGGCGCACCTCGGCCCCCGGCGACAGGCGGAAGTACTTCTTCGGCGGATCCTCGCGGAAATCGTCCCCCTCGATGTACAAGACACGCGAGAAGGGGAGCTTCCGGGTGCCGGCGGCAGGATCCTCGGGATTGTTGACGGCATCCAGCTCCTCCACCTGGTCTTCGGGGTAGTTCTCGATGACGAGGCGCAGGGGGCGGAGTACCGCCATCACGCGCGCGGCGCGGCGGTTCAGATCCTCGCGGATGCAGTGCTCGAGGAGGGCCATGTCCACCATGCTGTCGGCCTTGGCCACGCCGATACGGTCGCAGAAGTCCCGGATGGCCTCGGGCGTGTAGCCGCGGCGGCGCAGCCCAGCGATCGTCGGCATCCGAGGGTCGTCCCAGCCCGAGACGTGGCGGCCCTCGACCAGCTCCAGCAGCCGGCGCTTGCTCATCACGGTGTGGCTCAGGTTGAGGCGGGCGAACTCGATCTGCTGCGGGTGATAGGCGCCCACCGCGTCGATGTACCAATCGTAGAGCGGGCGGTGGTCCTCGTACTCCAGCGTGCAGATCGAGTGCGTGATGCGCTCGATGGAGTCGGAGAGCCCGTGCGCCCAGTCGTACATGGGGTAGATGCACCAGCGGTTCTCGGTGCGGTGATGGGGCGCGCGGCGGATCCGGTACATGACGGGGTCGCGCATGTTGAGGTTGGGCGAGGCCATGTCGATCTTCGCGCGCAGCGTCCTCGCCCCATCCTCGAACTCGCCCGCGCGCATGCGCCAGAAGAGGTCGAGGTTCTCTTCCACCGAGCGCTCGCGGTGGGGACTGGGACGGCCGGACTCGGTGAGCGTGCCCCGGTACTCGCGCATCTGATCCGCGGTGAGATCGTCCACGTAGGCCTTGCCCTTGCGGATCAGATCCTCGGCCCACCCGTAGAGCTGCTCGAAGTAGTCGGAGGCGTAGTAGAGGTGCTGCCCCCAGTCGAAGCCCAGCCAGTGCACGTCGGCCATGATCGACTCAACGTACTCCACGCTCTCCTTGGTGGGGTTGGTGTCGTCGAAGCGGAGATGGCAGGTGCCGCCGAAGTCGCGGGCGAGGCCGAAGTTGAGGCAGATGCTCTTGGCGTGGCCGATATGGAGGTAGCCATTCGGCTCGGGGGGGAAGCGCGTGATGACGCGCCCATCGAAGCGGCCCCTGCGGTTATCATCCTGGACCGCCTGGTGGATGAAGTGCTTGCCGGGCGTGGGAATGGGTGCTGGCGTGGCGTCGGTCACCGTGCAGTCCTCACGCCGAATAGTAGCATCGCCGCCTCCTCACCCTGCCCTCTCCCCCTGTGGGGGAGAGGGACGAGAGGGATCAGGGGCGGGCGGGGTGGGCGCGTACCGCGGCTTCGTTGACCTCGGTGCCCCAGCCGGGGCCGCGGGGGATGGTGAGGTAGCCGTCCTTGATATCGGGCTTGACCGTCACGAGGTCGTGGTACCAGGGCACCACATCGGGATCGATCTCCATGATGCGGAGGTTTGGCACCACCGCGCTCCAGTGCGCGTTCATCATGGTGGCGAGGTGGCCGTAGAAGTTGTGCGGGGCCACGTTCACCTCGTAGGCCTCGGCCATGGTCGCGATCTTGAGCCCCTCGGCCACGCCGTTCCAGGGCGTGTCCACGATGGCCACGTCCACCGACTGCTGCTCAAAGAAGGGCCGGTAGTCGCGCCGGCCGAACAGGCACTCGCAGGAGGCCACCGGGATCTTGGTCTGGGTGCGGATGTAGTGCAGGGCCTTGGCGTCCCGCGTGTCCATCTCCACCCAGAAGAGATCGAAGGGCTCCATGGCGCGCGCCATGGTGAGGAAGCCCTCCGTCCGGTAGTTGAAGTTGAGATCCACCAGAATGTCCATGTCCGGTCCGGCGCCCTCGCGGAAGGCCGCCAGCTGATCGCGGATGGCGCGGACGACATGGCGGTCGGCGTTGAGCTCGGGAAAGCCGGCCCCGCGGGCGAAGCCGGGCACGTGCGCGGTGGCGCGATCGCCGAGCAGCAACACGTTTGTCTTGAGGGCGGAATAGCCCTTGGCGACCACTTCCTTGCCGACCTTCACGATGTCGTCGAGCGTGCGCACGGGCGGCAGCTCCATCTCCTTGGCGCGGCTCACCCGATACGTCGCGCAGTGCGACCAGTAGAGACGGATACGCTCGCGCACGGGCCCGCCGAGCAGCTCGTACACGGGGATGCCGAGACCGCGGGCCTTGGCGTCGAGCAGCGTGTTCTCGATGGCGCCGATGGCCTGCTGCACGACGCCGCCGGTGGCCTGGCGTCGCAGCGCGTACATGAGAGTGACGTGCGCCTCGAACGCCCGCGCGTCCTTGCCGAGAAGCGACGAGGCGAGCTGCTCGATCATGCCGGTGACGCCGCCAGGCCCGCCGAAGTTCTCGTTGTACTCGCTCCAGCCGACGATGCCGGTGTCCGTGGTCAGCTTCACGAAGTCGAAGTTGCGCCAGCCGCCGTCGGCGTGGAGCGTCTCGATCGCGGCGATCTTCATGCGCGCGGCACGCCGCCGGGGATTAGCCGGTAGAGCGGCTCGAGGTGCCCCGGGTCCGGCTTCACGGTGGCCCCGTGAGAGCGGAACACGTCCACGACCGCCGCGTTGAGCGGGGCGGGGACGCCGAGGCGCTGGCCCTCGTTCGCCACGTAGCCGTTGAGATGCTCGACTTCCGTGCGCCGCCCGCGCATCACGTCCTGCAGCATCGAGGGGCGCCCGCCGCGGCGGCTGGCCGCGTCCGCCGACACCGCGGCCTCGACCTCGGAGAGACCCTTCCCCGCGGCCGCGTCCACGAACCGCTGGGTGGCGATGCCCCAGATGGGCTCCACCTCGAAGCCGGCCGCGCGGCCCACCGCGATCGCCTCGGCGCCCAGGAAGACCGAAAGCCGGCGCGCCGCGGGATCCAGTCGCACCTCGGCGGTGCCCAGCCCGGACAGCGCCGAAACCGGATTGACCATGCAGTTGAGCGCCAGCTTCGACCACCGCTCGCCCCAGAGGTTGGCGGTGGCCTCCGCCGGCGCGACCGCGGAGAGCATCTGCGCCAGCCGCTGCGCGCGCGGCGTGATCGTGCCGTCGTGCTCGCCGATTTTGAAGGCGGACTTGCCGGCATCGGTACGGATCGCGTGGCCGGGCTCGTACATGCCGGCGCTGATCAGAATGACGCAGCCGAGCGTGCGCTCGCGGCCCGCCACCGCGGCCACGCGGTGGTCGTTGATGCCGTTCTGGAAGTCCACCACCACGCCGTCGGGCTTGAGGTAGGCCACGCCCATCGCGGTGGCCCACTCAGTGTCGTATGATTTCACCGCGATAAAGACGGCCTCGAAGTTTGCGTCCATACGCTGCAGCTCGTGGATGTGGAGCGCGCGCACCGGCACCACTTGATCCCCGCAGGTGCCCGACAGACGAAGCCCCTTGGCTCGAATGGTTTCCACGTGCTCGGGCCACTGATCCACCAGGGTCACGTCCTCGCCCGCCTTCGCGAGTAGCCCGCCCACCACACATCCGATCGCGCCCGCCCCGATGATGCCGATCCGCATGGAGTCTCCTTTCGTCGAGCCCGGCTAGGCTATCATGGCCGCGCCCACCGGGAGGGGGCCCCCATGCTCAGCGCCGTCGAGTTCATCCAGCTCGGTCTCAAGCGTCTCCACGCCTCGCTCGACAAGGCCCTCGCCGACCTCACCCCCGAGCAGCTGCACGCCGTTCCGGCGGGCCATCCCAAGGCCAACACGATCGCGTTCGGCCTCTGGCACTACGCGCGAACGGAGGACAACGTGGTGCGCTATCTCCTCCAGGACCGGCGCCCGACCGTGTGGGGCGAGGGCGGCTACGCGGAGAAGCTCGGGCTCCCGCCGGTGGCGCAGGGGACGGGCATGTCCACCGCGGAGGCGCAGGCGCTCCGGATCAAGGACCTCGCCCTCTTCCGTGACTACCAGGCGAAGGTGTGGGCGAGCACGGACGAGTTTCTCGCGCGGCCCGACCGCGACGCGGCACTCGGCAAGGTCATCACGGTGAAGCCGCTCGGGGAGATGCCGGCCATCGTCGCGCTCGGCACGGTGTGCCTCACGCACGGCATGACGCACTTCGGGGAGATGGAGCTGGCGCGCACCCTCGTGGGCGCGCCCACCGCGGCCGGCGTCTAGCGTCGCCCGCCTCGGGGCCTGGGTCGGCTGCGCTCCGTCGAGGCCATTTGTGCAAGCTGGCGGATGATGGCCAGGGCCAAGTCTGGGCTGGCGCGAATGAGGCTCTCGAGACGCTCAGCCGCGACGACGAGCAGGACCGCGCGCTCGAGGGCTACCGCGGTGGCCGAGTGCGGGACGTCGCCGAACAAGGCGACTTCGCCGAGTAGTTCTCCCTTCCCGAGAAGCCGGAGCACTCGGTCCTGGTCGAGGATGCGACGTCGTACCTCGACCCTGCCTTGGTGCACCAGGTAGGCCTCTCGCGGGCCGGTGTCCCCCTGCCGGAAGATCACCTCGCCCGCGTCGAAGATCCTCGACGGTACCCCCGCGATTCTGCGACCCGGCGCGGCCATATCGCCCTCCTAGGCGAGCATGGCTCGGCTCAAGGCGTGGAGCGCCACCGCCGCCGCGGTGGCCACGTTGAGCGAGTCCATCTCTGGTGCCATGGGGATGCGCGCGTGGACATCGGCGGCGGCCAGCGCGTCGTCGCTGAGCCCGCGTCCCTCGGTGCCGACCATCAGCGCCACGCGCGCCGGCGGAGACAGCAGTTGGATATTCCGCGCCTCCGCCCGCGGTGTGAGCGCGATCAGCGTGTAGCCCGCGTCCCGCAGCCGCTTGAGGTCCCGCGGCCAGTCGGGCAGCCGCGCGAAGGGTAGTGCGACCGCGGCCCCGGCGGAGACGCGGATAGCTTTTCGATAGAGAGGGTCGGCTGTTCCGGGCGAGAGGATCAGCGCGCCCGCGCCCAGCGCCAGCGCATTGCGGAAGATCGCCCCCACATTGCTGGCGTCGCCCAGGTCCTCCATCACGACCAGCGTCCGGCCCCTCGCCTCCGCCAGCGTGGTCTCGGTGGTGGGCTCGGCGCCGCGCTCGCCCACAGCGAGGCAGCCGTGGTGGAACTCGATCCCCACGATGGCCTTCACGATGTCCTGACGCACGAGGTAGATGGGGACGCCCGCGGCGGCCAGGGGCTCGCCGAGCGCCTCCATCGCGGGCGGGGTGAGCAGCGCCGAGCGCGCTCGGTAGCGGCGCGCGGACAGGAGCCGGCGTACCACCTCGCGCCCCTCGGCGATGAAGGTGCCGTCGCGCCGGCGGCGTTCGGCGTCGCGAATCTCGCGATAGTCCGCGAGCCGCGGATCCTCGGGATGCTCGATGGTCTCGATGCTGAGCATGGACGCCTGGACAATGCCTCCGGAGGCCCATAGTATGCACACCTGATGACCAGCGGCGAAGCGGACAACGAGACGGCCGCCGAGGTCGCGGCGCTCTTCGCGATCGTCACGGCGCGCTACGGCGCGCGTCTCGACGAGGCGCAGCTCGAGGGCGTACGCAAGGGCGTCGAGGCCACCGTGGACGCCGCGCGCCTTGTCCGCGCCGTCCGCCTCGCCAACGCGGACGAACCGTATCAGACCTTCCGGCCCTATCGGGCGGACGAGTCGGCGTGAGCGTCGATCCCGTCTTTTCGCCGCTGCGCGCCCTCGCCGAGGAGGTCCGCGCGCGCCGCGTCTCTCCGGTAGATCTGGCTGAGCTCTTTCTCGGCCGGCTCGAGAAGCTCGGGCCGCGCTACAACGCGGTGGTGACGGTGACGCGCGAGCGGGCGCTGGCCGAAGCGCGGCGCGCCGAGGCCGAGATCGCCGCCGGCCGCTACCGCGGGCCCCTCCACGGCATCCCGTACGGCGCCAAGGATCTCCTCGCCACCGGCGCCGGCATCCCGACCACGTGGGGCGCGGCGCCGTACCGGGATCAGCGCTTCGCCGAGGACGCCACCGTGATCCGGCGGCTCGAGGCCGCCGGCGCCGTGCTCTGCGCCAAGCTCGCCATGATCGAGCTGGCGGGCGGCATGGGATATCGGCAGCCCAACGCGTCCTTCACCGGCCCGTGCACGACGCCCTGGAGCGGCCAGGCGTGGAGCGGCGGCTCGTCTTCCGGATCGGGCGCGGCGGTCTCCGCGGGCCTCGTGCCCTATGCCATCGGCTCGGAGACGTGGGGCTCCATTCTGGGGCCCGCGGGTAACTGCGGCGTGAGCGGGCTCCGGCCGACGTACGGGCGGGTGAGCCGCCACGGCGCGATGGCCCTCTGCTGGACGCTCGACAAGCTGGGCCCGCTCGCCCTCACCGCCGACGACTGTGGCCTCGTGCTGGACGCCATCGCCGGCGCGGATCCCGCCGATCCGACCACCGCCGCGCGCCCGTACCGGTACGAGGCATCCGCGCCCGGGCGGCCCTTCCGCTTCGGCATTCTCGCGGGCGCGCGCGAGGGCTGCAGCGCCGATATGCTCGCCGCCTTCGATCAATCGCTGGCGGTGTTGCGCGAGATGGGCACGGTGGAGGAGGCGGCCATGCCCGATCTACCGTGGGAGGCCGCCACGCGCATCATCCTCCAGGCCGAGGCCGCGAGCGCCTTCGAGGACCTCATCGAGAGCGGCGGCATCGCGGGGCTGACCGCGCCCGAGGACCACTACACGCCCTACCCGCGCGACGCCATCCTCGCCAAGGACTACGTCAAGGCCATGCGCATCCGCGGGGTGATGGTGCGCGAGGCCGACCGGGTGCTCGCGCGCTTCGATGTCCTGATCGCGCCCGGCCGGCCGACCGTGGCCCAGCCCATCGATCAGGAGTTCCGCTCGGGCTCGCGGGGCACCGCACGCGACATCATGGGCGCGGTGGGGAACGGCGCCGGGCTACCCGCGGTGATCGTCCCCAACGGGGTAGGGGAGCGCGGCCTGCCCACGAGCTTGCAGTTCCTGGGCCGCGCGTGGGAGGAGAACACGGTCCTCGCTGCGGCCCACGCCTATCAGGCGCGCACCGATTGGCACCGGCGCCACCCGCCGGTGGATCCCTGAAACCCGACAAGGAGGCACCATGCTCGTCGTCGAGACGCCACAAGACTTGAGCAAGCACATCGGAGAGACGCTGGGCCCGTCGTCGTGGGTGACAGTGGACCAGGCCATGATCGACAAGTTCGCGGAGGCCACCGGCGACCATCAGTGGATTCATGTCGACGTCGAGCGCGCCAAGCGCGAGCTGCCCGGCGGCAAGACCATCGCGCACGGCTATCTCACCCTGTCGCTGCTGCCGCGCATGATGCCGGAGCTGCTGAAGGTGACGAAGCGCTCGCGCGGCCTGAACTACGGCTCCAACAAGGTGCGCTTCGTGACGCCCGTTCCCGCCGGTGGCCGTGTCCGCCTGCGCTCCACCATCAAGGCGGTCGACCCCGTCGAGGGCAACGGCGTCCGCCTTACGTTCGAATCCATCATCGAGGTCGAAGGCCAGGCCAAGCCCGCCATGGTCGCGGAGACACTCGGCATCCAATACGCCTAAGAAGGACGGCAGAACCTCCGGCAACGCCGAGGGGACGTGTGCGGTGGGGGGCGACTCAAGAGACCCGTTTCCCTGCGACCGTCACACGAGCCGAGCCCGCCCAGGCGGAGCCCAGCCGTTACGGGTGGAGGCGGACGCGTGCGTCGTGGTCGTTTGAGCCGCCCCCCACCGCACACGTCCCCGGGGACATGTCGCGAAGGGTGTTCTGCCGGTCCGCAGTTACGCCGTGTCGTTCATCCCTAGCGCGCGCTCGATCGCCACCACGTCCGTGGGCCTGGCGAAGGGCTCCGGGGTGGGGTCGCCGGCGTGGCGGGGGCGGCCGATGGCCTTGAAGAAGTCTTCGAGGCCGTGCGGGGCTACGATCCACATCATGACGAGGTCGTCGGCGCCCTCGTTGATCAGCTCGTGCTTGACGTCCATGCCGAGGAAGCAGGCGGTGCCGGGCACGAGCGGGTGATTCTGGCCGTCCACGACGACGCGGCCCTTTCCGCGGAAGCAGATCTGTAGCTCGACCTGATCGCCGTGGGAGTGCTCGCGCACGCGGCCGCCGGGGGCGATGGACTGATAGCCCATGGAGAGGCCCGCGTAGCGGGTCTTCTCGGGGAAGAGCGCGGGGTCGGCGTGACCGTTGGCGGGGACGGGTTGCCAGTAGGACGGCCCTTCGCCGGGCTGGATCACGACCGCGTGGCCGCGATGGGGCTCGCGTGCGTCGCTCATCGTCCACCTCCCAGCACTGCACGGACGGCCTCGAGCGTCTGCTCCACCTGGGCCGCGCTCACGTCGAGATGCGTGACCGCTCGGATGCTCCGCGCGCTCATCGCGCCCATGCGAATGCCCCGGGCGAGGAGCCGCTCGACCACGGTGGGCGCGTCGGGCGCCCCGGTGAGGTCGAAGAAGACCAGGTTCGTCTCCACTGTTGCCGGGTCGAGCTTCACCCCGGGCAGGGCGGCCAGGCCCTCGGCCAGACGCTTTGCGTTGGCATGATCCTCGGCCAGGCGCTTCACGTTGTGGCGCAGGGCGAAGACGCCGCCCGCGGCGATGATGCCGGCCTGACGCATGGCTCCGCCCATCTGCTGCTTGAGCCGCCACGCCTCCTTGATGAATTCGCTCGAGCCGGCGATGGCGGCGCCCACCGGCGCGCCGAGCCCCTTGGTGAAGTCGATCCACGCGGAGTCGAACGGCGCCGCGTAGTCGCGGGCGGAGACCCCGCTTGCCACCACCGCGTTCATCAGCCGCGCGCCGTCCATGTGGGTGGCCAGGCCGTGCCGGCCGGCCACCGCGGTGACCGCCTCGATCTCGCGGAGCGGCCACACGCTGCCGCCGCCCAGGTTGGAGGTTTGCTCCACCCAGAGGAGCCGGCTGCGGGGAAAGTAGCGAACCTCGGGTGCGCGGATCGCGGCTTCCGCGGCGGCGGCGGAATATTGGCCGCGGGCGCCGTCCAGAGGCGACACGTTCACGCCGGCGAGGGCGGCGGGGCCGCCCGACTCGAAGTGGATGGGATGCGCGGTGCGATGCGCGATCATCTCCTCGCCCGGGCGGCAGTGGACGCGGATGGCGATCTCGTTGCACATCGTGCCGGACGGCAGGAAGAGGGCCGCTTCCTTGCCGAGGAGCTCGGCCACCATCTCCTGGAGGAGATTGACGGTCGGGTCCTCGAATTTTTGCTCGTCGCCCACCTCGGCGTCGCACATGAAGCGGCGCATCTCGGAGGTGGGGCGAGTGACGGTGTCGCTGAAGAGGTCGACGTCGATCCGCGCTGGCATGGGTGCGCCTCCCGGGGGAAGTCTCTCGCCCGATGATACGGTAGAGTGACGCCATGGCCAAGCGGGGTGCCCGGCCGGATCGTGCCGTGCTCGCGCTCGCCGCCGCCGGCCTCCTCGTCGCCGGCTACCTCGCATGGCTCAAGTGGACCGGCGGCGCCGCGCTCTTCTGCGCGCCGGGCACCGACTGCGACGTCGTCCAGGCGAGCCGCTACGCCCGTGTCCTCGGCACGCCGACCGCGCTGTGGGGCGCGCTCGCCTACGCGGCGATCGGCGCGCTTGCCCTCGCGGGCTTCGACCGCGCGCGCTGGTGCGCCGCGTTCGTGCTGGCGGCCGCCGGCGTCGGCGGCTCCGCCTATCTGACTTATCTCTCGCTGTTCGACCTGCGGGCGGCCTGCGCGTGGTGTCTCGCCTCCGCCCTCATCATGACCGCGCTCCTCGCCGTGCTCGTGTGGCGCCGTCCGGACACTGTCTCCGCGCGCCCGACACGGCTCACCGCGCTCGGCGTGGGCGCGGCCGTGGTCGCCATCGCGGTGGGGATCCTCGTCTTCGCCACCGCGCCGCCCTCGGCGACGCCCTATCAGGAAGCCCTCGCTCGCCATCTCGCGAAGTCGGGCGCCGTGTTCTACGGCGCCTACTGGTGCCCCCACTGCGAGGAGCAGAAGGAGCGCTTCGGGGGAGCGGCGGGCCTCTTGCCCTACGTGGAGTGCGATCCCAAGGGCGAGCGCGCACAGACCGAGCGGTGTCGGGCCGCGGGCGTCAAGGTGTTCCCCACCTGGGTGCTGGGCGCCGAGCGGCGCGAAGGCGTGCTGCCGCTCGACGAGCTCGGGCGGCTCTCGGGGTACAAGTAGCCCCTCAGAGGCGGTGGGCGCCGGGGCGGCCGCTCTCGACCACGAAGGTGGCAAGCGTGCCGATGCGGGAGCGCGCATCGCCGACATTGTCGAGAGCCTGGAGCTCGGTGACCCAGCGCTCCGGCGTGACGGTGCAGCGTACGTAGCCGCGATACTGGCCCTCGAAGTACCGCACGTGCGGGTTCTCCGCGATCGCCCGCAGCATCGTCTGAATGGGCGGGCCGGCCGACGAGATCGAGGTGCCGACGAACTCGGTGGCGACGACCGGTGCCGTCTCGGTGAAATCAACCTTCAGGTCCGTCACCCAGTACGAGTGGGTGTCGCCGCCGATCACGACCGGATTGGCGACGCGGGCGTCGTGGATATGGCCGAGGATCCGCTGACGCTCCCCTGCGTAGCCGTCCCATCCGTCCGTCCAGACGACGTCGGTGCCCCACGGCGAGCGCCGGCGCACCTGGGCCATCAGCTGCTGCTGGGCGATCACGTTCCAGCGGGCGCCCGCGCCGGCGAGGCCCTCGAAGAGCCACCGCTCCTGCGCGGCGCCGAGGCGCACCTGGGCGGGATCCATGCGGGCCGCGCAGTCGTCGACGACTTGCCCGCCACCCCGCCGTCCCTCGCCGCAGGCCTGCACCGCGCGGTACTGCCGGGTGTCGAGGATGAAGAAGTCGGCGAGCGCGCCCCAGCGAAGACGGCCGTAGAGGCGCACCTCGGGGGTCACTGCCCGGACGGCCGCGCGCAGGGGCATGTGCTCGTAATAGGCCTGATAGGCAGCGAGCCGCCGGCGACGGAAGACGGCGGGATCGTCGCGAAACTGCGAGTGGTCCCCGGCGTAGTCGTTGGACACCTCGTGGTCGTCCCACGTGAAGATCCACGGGTGCATGGCATGGGCGGCCTGCAGATCGCCGTCGGTCTTGTAGAGCGCGTGGCGGCGGCGATACCCGTCGAGGTCGGTGGGCTCGGCGAGGCCGTGCCGCCGCACCGGCGGTGTCCGCGCCGAGGATTCGTAGATGTAGTCGCCGAGATGGACGACGAAGTCCACGTCGTCGGCCTGCATGTGGTGATACGCGCCGTAGTGGCCGAACTCCCAATGCTGGCAGGACGCGAAGGCGAAGCGGAGCCGCGCGGGGAGGGCGGCGGGATCCGGCGCGGTACGGGTCCGGCCGATCGGCGATGTCTCGCTTCCCGCGCGGAAGCGATACCAGTAGGGTCGTCCCGCCTCGAGGCCGGCGACCTCGACGTGCACGGAGTGCGCGAGATCGGCCGACGCGAGGACGACCCCCTGCTGGACGACGTGCTCCATGCGGTCGTCGGTCGCGACCTCCCATTCCACCGGGACGGGATCGGGTCCCATGCCGCCGCGCGCCAGGGGCTCCGGGGCCAGCCGAGTCCAGAGCACGAAGCCGTCCGCCTGCGGATCGCCGGACGCGACGCCGAGCTTGAAGGGATAGTCGGTGAACCGCGGCTGCCCTGGCGAGAGGCGGGCGCGGATCGCGCCGCCGAGGAAGAGGGCGCCGAGCGCGCCCGCTCCCGTCAGCACGCGGCGGCGGGTCAGCGTGGACACGTGTCCGTCATCTTGCTGACATCATCCAGGACACTGTCCTATCCATGGCATTCCCTTCTCGAAGCATTCTCGCGCATCTGCGTCCGCTGGCACCTGCCCTGCATGATAACGCGACCGTACGTCGTCAATCCCTCATCAGGAGGACCCCAGATGTCCGATTTCCGCTCCGTTCGCCGTCGGCTGCCCACGGGCGCGCGCGGCTTCACCCTCATCGAGCTGATGATCGTCGTCGCCATCATCGGTATCCTCGCCGCGATCGCCATCCCTCTTTACGCCAATATCCAGGGCCGGGCCCGCGTGGCGAAGGCGCAGGCGGACGTGCGGACGCTGGTGTCCGCGGTGAGCATCTATTCGGCGCATATGGGAACGCTTCCCGCTGCGCTGAGCGCGCTCAACTCGGTCGCCACCAACGGGATGGGTCAAACCGCGGGCCCCTTCATGGGCTCCACGCCCGCGCCGCCCGCGGGCTGGTCCGCATATGCGTACAGCTCGACGGCGGGGGGCACCTTCACGATATCGTCAGCCGGGGACAGCACGACCGTCAGCCTGCCCTGACTCGACGGCTGATAGCGGCCCGCCGTCGCGCGCGGTAGAATTCGGTCATGCGGTACCGCGGCACGGCGGTGGGTGCGATCTGCGCGTGTCTTCTCCTCTTGGCGGGGTGTGCCTCGTCGGGACTTCGCTACAAGCCGGAGCCTCCGGGCGTCGGTGCGGCGGTGTCCGCCGACTACACCGTGCTCGCTGATCGCGTGCGCATCGAGATCGACACGCGCGGCACGCGCCTCCTCGACGCGCAAATCCTCAAGGCCGACGGCACCGGCGTCCGTCCGCAGACCATCGAGTTTCCCGGCTACTACAACCCGAGCGGCGTGACCTTCGGCATCGGCATGGGCAGGTCGAGCTACGGAGGTGGAGGCGCCGCGGTAGGGACGGGCGTCGGCTTCGGGACCTCGATGCCGGTCGGCGAGCCGGTGGCGGATGGGAACACCGTCGCCTACTTCGTTCTCGATCAGGTAGGCCCGGCGCCCTGGCGGCTGCGCGCGGAGATGTCCGGAATCGGCCCGGTGATCTTCGTGCTCGGCGGCAGCGCGGGCGCGCCCAAGTAGCCGCGCCCGCGGCCGCGCGGGCTCTTACCGGTCGCTGAGAACCAGCAGGGGCACCGACGACTTGCGGCGGAGGCTGTCCGCGACGTTCCGGTAGAACCGGGTGAACCAGCCGCGCCGAGGGGCGGTGACCGCGATCAGATCGGCGCCGAACGCCTCGGCTTCCTGCGCGATCTCCTGCACGGGATCGCCGAAACGGACCACCGACTCAACCGGCACGCCCTCGAGCCGGGCCTCGGCTCCCCGCAGGTAGTCGAGCCGACGGTGAGTGATGCGCTCCATCTCCTGACTCTCGTACGCCACCACGCGCCCGTGATCGCCGAACTTCTGCTCGGGGTATCCGGCCACGTTCAGGAGGCGGACGGTGGCGCCGCTGCCGCGGGCCAGGTCGGCGACGATGGGCAGCACGTCCTCGGCGTGCTCGCTTCGATCCAGCGGTACCAGAATTCGCTTCGCCATGACAGTCCTCCCTTCTATCGCTTGTTTAGAGCGGGCAGCACGCCTCACGGATTCAGGAATCCCGCGCGGCGCCTCTCGCGTCTGAACGGGTGGAGGTGACCGTCATGGCCGCAGTCTTCGCAGGATTGCTGGTGCTGGCAATGGTCGTGGTGCCGCTGGCCGTTTCTATCTGGTCCGACCACCGTCGTAACACGTCTGACACGGTGGCGGCGCGGGTGCGGGCCGCCGTTCGTCAGCGTCTGGGCGGCGAGTCGTTCGTCACCGTGGAGGTGACGGCGCCGATGCTCGGGCAGCGGGGCCGAGTCGTGCTCGACGCGCCCGCGGGCTACGCCTGGATGATCGAACGCGCGTGGTCCGCGGTGGTGTCACGCGTTCCCGCCGGCTACGATCTGGTGGTGAGCCATCCGGACGTCGTCAGCGCGCCGACCGATCGGGTGATCGCGCCGACTCTACGCGCCGCCTGATCCGGGCGTGCGCAGGCACGCCGGGCGGGGCCAGTGGGCCTCGCCCGCGTGCTACGATCGGTGCCCGTGAGTCGTCGTTTCGGTCCGGGTGCACGCGTCGTCGTTCTCCTCTCCGCCCTCACCGCTGTCAGCCAGTTCTATCGCGCTTCGCTCTCCGCCATCGCGCCCGAGCTGTCGCGCGAGCTCGCGCTCTCGCCGGAAGCGCTCGGGATGGCCAACGGTGTGTTCTTCCTCTCCCTCGGAGTGGTCCAGCTCCCCGTGGGCATGCTGTTCGACCGCTACGGACCGCGGCGGACCATCGGTGTCCTCACCGTGCTCGCGGTGGCGGGCTCGCTCCTTCACGCCGCCGCCGTCACTCCGGCGACGCTCATCGCGGCGCGCGCGCTGATCGGGCTCGGGTGCGCCGGCTCCTTCATGGGCGCGGTGGTCCTGTGTCATCGCTGGCACGGCGGCGAGCGCTTCACCACCGCGCTGTCATGGATCTTCGCGTTCTCGAATCTCGGCACGCTCGCCGCCGCCACTCCGCTCGCCGCAGTGACCGTCGAAGTCGGCTGGCGCTGGGCGTTCGTGGGCGCGGCGGGGCTCACGGTGGCGATCGGCCTCGCGTTTCACGCGCTCGTCCGCGACACGCCGCCCGGCGTCACCGCCGCGCCGACGCGAGAGAGCCTGGGAGCTATCCTGCGCGGCCTCGCCCAGGTGTGGCGGAGCCCGGGCCTGCCGCGCGTGCTCGCCATCCACACCTTCGCGTACGCGAGCATGATCACCATCCTCGGGCTCTGGGCGGGGCCGTACCTCAACGACGTGCACGGGCTGGGGCCGGTGGCGCGCGGCAACGCGCTCCTCGCGATGGGATTGGCCCAGGTGGTGGGCATTCTCGCCTACGGGCCGCTCGACCGGATCTTCAACACGCGCAAGCGCGTAGTGATGGGGGGCACCGCGGGCTCCATCGCCCTGCTCGGCGTTCTCGCCGTTCTCGAGCATCCGCCGACCTGGCTCGCGGTGCTCCTCCTCGTCGCGTTCTGCCTCGTCACCGCCTACGGGATCGTGATCGTCGCGCACGGCCGGAGCCTCTTTCCGGACGAGCTGGCCGGGCGTGGGGTGACCACCGTGAATCTCGCCCAGGTGGCGGGCAGCGCGGGGCTGCCCGTGCTCACCGGGGCGCTCGTGGGCCTCTTTCCCGCGGCGGGCGGCGTCGCGCCGGAGGTCGCCTACCGCGTCATCTGGGCCTTCATCGCGGTGGCCCTGGCGAGCGGCCTCGTCGTCTACGCGGGCGCACGCGACGCGCCGCCCCTGGCCGAATCTGATACGATGCGAGGCCGGCAAGGAGGCACGCGATGAAGTTTGGCATCTTCTACGAGCATCAGCTGCCGCGACCCTGGACGGAGGGCAGCGAGCTGAAGCTGTTCCAGGACGCGCTCGACCAGGTCGAGCTGGCCGACCGGCTCGGCATCGACCATGCCTGGGAGGTCGAGCACCACTTTCTCGAGGAGTACTCGCACTCCTCCGCGCCCGAGGTCTTTCTCGCCGCCGCCTCGCAGCGGACCCGGCGGATCCGCCTGGGCCACGGCATCGTCCTCATGCCGCCCGCCTACAACCCGCCCGCGCGCGTGGCCGAGCGTATCGCCACCCTCGACCTCGTCTCCAACGGCCGGGTGGACTGGGGCACGGGCGAGTCCGCCTCGCGCGCGGAGCTGGAGGGCTTCGTCATCGACCCGAACGAGCGGCGGGCGATGTGGCGGGAGACGGTGGAGCAGGTGGCCAACATGATGGTGATGGACCCGTACCCCGGGTTTCAGGGCAAGTACTTCTCCATGCCCGTGCGTAACGTGGTGCCCAAGCCGGTGCAGAAGCCGCATCCTCCCCTGTGGGTGGCGTGCTCGAACCGCAACACCATCCACCTCGCCGCCCAGCTCGGCATCGGCGCCCTCACCTTCGCGTTCATCGATCCCGCCGAGGCGCGGCAGTGGGTGGACGACTACTACGAGACCTTCAAGCGGGAGTGCGTGCCCATCGGCCACGCGGTGAACCCGAACATCGCCATGGTGACGTCGTTCTCCTGCCACCCCGACGAGGCGGAAGCGCGCCGGCGGGGCACCGACGGCTTCCGCTTCTTCCAGTTCGCGCTCGGGCACCACTACGCCTTCGGCACCCACAAGCCGGGCCGCACGAACATCTGGAACAAGTACGTGGCCGTCCGGGACGCCATGGGCATGGAGCTGATGGGCGGCGGCACCGACGGCATCGGCACCCCCGCGCAGCTCGGGGCGCACCTGCGCGCCTTCGAGGAGGCGGGGGTGGACCAGACCGTGTTCATCCAGCAGGGCGGCAAGAACCGTCACGAGGACATCTGCGAGGCGCTCACCCTCTTCGCGGGCGAGGTGATGCCCGAGTTCAAGGACCGCGAGAGCGCGCGCGCCGAGCGCAAGGCCCGCGAGCTGGCGCCCTACATCGCCGCGGCGTTCGAGCGCAAAGACCGTCTCAAGTCCCTTGCCGACGAGGACATCCCGACCTATCCGGCCTATGGGCTCACCGTCGCCGAGGTGGATCTCTCGACCTTGCCCGAGGCCAATCGCCAGCGCGCGCTCGTCTTCCGGAAGATGCGCGAGATCATGGAGCGCTCATGAAAGCCGCTCGCATCTACACCGGCGCCGACGGGCGCTCGCACTTCGAGGACCTCGACATCCCGCTCAAGCCGAGCACCTACGGCACGCTCTCCGACCTCGTGCCCTCCGAGGGTGTGATCTTTCGGGAGACTCCGGTGGGCGGCGCGCTGGACTTCCACGTGGCGCCGCGGCGTCAATTCGTGATCACGCTCGCCGGCCTCGTGGAGGTGGAGTGCGGCGACGGGACCAAGCGGCGCTTCGGTCCCGGCGACATCATGCTCGCCGACGACACCACCGGCCAGGGCCACATCACCCGGGAAGTCCAGGGGCCACGGCGCAGCCTCTTCATCCCGCTCCCCGCGAGCCTCGACACGCGGCCCTGGAAGGTCTGAGGGGATGACGGGCGTCCTCTTCGACCACATCGCCATCGCTCTGCCACGGATCGCGGACGCCGTGCCCTTTCTCGCCGGCGTGCTGGGGGGAATTCCCGACGCGGGCCGGCCCTCGGCCGTATTCCGCTGGGGCACGTGGCGCTTCGCGGGCGGCGGGTCGATCGAGGCGCTCGAGCCCAGGGGGGACGACGGCTTCCTGCACCGTTTCCTCGCCCAGCGGGGGCCCGGCGTTCACCACGTGACCTTCAAGGTGCCGAGCACGCGTGCCGCGTGCGACCGCGCCGTGGCCGCCGGCCTCAACCCGGTGGGGTTCGACGACTCCGATCCGCGCTGGATCGAGGCCTTCCTCCATCCCAAGGAGGCGCTCGGCATCGTGGTGCAATTCGCCGAGGGCCACGGAGACGATGACGATCCCGGCGAGCCTCCGCCGGGCGTCCCTCACGCGCCGCCACCGGTCACCGTGCTCGGGCTGCGGCTGCGCGCCCACACGCGCGAGCGGGCCGACCGCCAGTGGATCGGCATCCTTCAGGGCGTTGCCGAGGAGTCGGGGCGCGATGAGGTGACGTATCGCTGGCCGGGCTCGTCCATGTGTCTGGTCGTGGAGGTGAGCCCGCGCGGGGAAGAAGGCCCGCTCGCCATCGAGGTCGCGGGCACCCGCCCGCTGGACCTGCCGGCCGGTCCGCTCCCCCGGCTGGGCGTGCCCTTTACCCGCCGGAGTTAGCGTGCGACCCTCCCGCGCTTGACCCCCCTCGGGGTCTGCCCTAGACTCGATACCACGCTGCACACCGAGCCCGCGCTCAGAGGAGGTTGCACCGTGCCCCTTTATCTCGACGTCCACAACAAGGTCGACGGACTCACCGGTCCCGCGGTCACCGACGCCCATCAGAAAGACCTCGCGGTCCAGCACAAGCACGGCGTGAACTACATCCGGTACTGGTACGACGAGGGGACGGGGAAAGTGTTCTGTCTCGTCGAGGCGCCCAGCAAGGAAGCGGCCGAGGCGGTGCACCGCGAGGCCCACGGCCTCGTGGCCGACGAGATCATCGAGGTGAAGGAAGGGGCGTAGCCGCGACGGCGGCTCCCGCGCGATGGCCTGTCCCCAGTGCCAGCACGCGAACCCGCCGAACGCGAAGTTCTGTAGCAGCTGCGGTAGCCGGCTCGAGCTGACCTGCCCGGCGTGCGGTCACGCCAATGCCCAGGGTGGCCGCTTCTGCAACCACTGCGGCGAGATGCTGTCTCCCGGCGCCGGTCCGTCCGGCGCGCCCGCCGCCTACACGCCCGCGCACCTCGCCACCCGCATTCTCAGCTCGCGCGGCGCGCTCGAGGGCGAGCGGAAGCAGGTGACCGTTCTCTTCGCCGACCTCAAGGGCTCGCTGGAGCTGCTGGCCGATCGCGATCCCGAAGATGCCCGCCGACTGCTCGATCCCGTGGTGGAGCGGATGATGGAAGCCGTCCACCGCTATGAGGGCACGGTCAATCAGGTCATGGGCGACGGGATCATGGCGCTCTTCGGCGCCCCCCTGGCCCATGAAGACCATGCCGTCCGTGCCTGCTACGCGGCGCTCCGGATGCAGGAGCAGGTGGGGCTCTATGGCGACGAGATGCAGCGGGCCCACGGCATCCCCATCCAGATCCGGGTCGGGCTGAACTCGGGGGACGTCGTGGTGCGGGCCATCGGCAGCGACCTGCACATGGACTACAGCGCCGTCGGGCAGACCACGCACCTGGCGGCTCGAATGGAACAGATCGCGAAGCCGGGCTCCGTCCTCCTGTCGAGCGCGACGCTGCGACTCGTCGAGGGCTACGTGCGCGTGCGGCCGATCGGCCCCGTCGCGGTCAAGGGTCTCAGCGTGCCCGTCGAGGTCTTCGAGCTGGCGGGGGTGGCCTCCGCCCAGACGCGTCTCGAGGTGGCGGCCGGCCGGGGGCTCACGCGATTCGTCGGGCGCGACACCGAGCTCGACCAGCTCCTCGGGGCCGTGGAGCGGGTCCGCGCCGGCCACGGGCAGGTCGTGGCGCTCGTCGGCGAGCCGGGGGCAGGCAAGTCGCGGCTCGTGTGGGAGCTCGTGCACTCGCACCGAACGGACGGATGGCTGGTGCTCCAATCGAGCGCGCTCGCCTACGGCAAGGGCACGCCGTTCTTGTCCGTGATCGCGCTGCTTCAGCGGTACTTCGGCGTGGAGAGCTCCGACGACGCCCGCCGGGTACGGGAGAAGGTGACCGGCCGGCTCCTCACCCTCGACGAGAGCTTGCGGTCGGCGCTCCCCACCTTCGAGGCACTGCTCGTGGAGGGCGGCGGATCGGGAAGCGGATCCGGCGAAGGGCAGCGCGGACCGGCGCTCGACGCGCTCAAGCGCCTGCTCATTCGCGAGAGCGCGCGACAACCGCTGCTGCTCGTCTTCGAGGATCTGCACTGGATCGACCCCGACAGCCAGGCCCTGCTCGATAGCCTGGTCGAGAGCCTGCCATCGCATCGCGTGCTGTTGCTCGTGAACTATCGGCCCGAGTATCGCCACGGATGGGGGAGCAAGAGCTGCTACGGGCAAATCCGGCTGGATCCGCTCGCGCCGGCCACGGCCGAGACCCTGCTCGAGAGCCTGCTCGGTCCCGACCCCTCGCTGGCGCGCCTCCGATCGCTTCTCGTCCAGCGGGCCGAGGGCAATCCCTTCTTCCTCGAGGAGTGCGTGCGCGGACTCGCGGAGACGGGCGTGCTCGCCGGGGAGCGCGGCGGCTACCGCCTCGCCCGGGCCGTGCAGGGGACGCAGGTGCCGGCCACGGTACAGGCTATCCTGGCCGCGCGGATCGACCGGCTGTCGCCCGACGACAAGGCGTTGCTCCAGCTGGCATCGGTGGTGGGCAAGGACGTGCCGCTGGCCCTTCTCGAGTCCATCTCCGAGCTCCCCGCGGCCGATCTCGGCGCGCGTCTCGCGCGCCTTCAGGCCGCCGAGCTCGTGTACGAGACGCGGTTCTATCCTGACACCGAGTACACGTTCAAGCACGCGCTGACCCACGAAGTCGCCTACGCGAGCTTGCTCGCGGAGCGCCGCCGCGCCCTGCATGCCCGTGTGGTGGACGCGATCGAGCGCTGCTTTCCGGAGCGTCTGGCCGAGCACCGGGCCAGTCTGGTTCACCACGCGTTCCGGGGCGAGGTATGGAGCAAGGCTCTCGCGCACCTGCGCGACCTGGGCACGGCGGCCTCGCCCGCGCAGATCGACGAGGTGCTGGGCATGGGACCGGAGAGCCCCGGCCAGCTCTGGTGGGCCGGGGAGCATGAGCGGGCGGTCAAGGCGGCCGAGCGTGACGTGGCCGTCGCGGCATCGTTCGGAAACTTCACGATGCGCTTGGTGGCGAGTTGCCGGCTCGGCCAGGCCAACCACGCGCTCGGCCGCTACGCCCGGTCCGCCGAGGTGCTGCGGCAGACGATGGCGTCGCTGCAGGGGGACCTGGTGACGCAGCGATTCGGCATGGCGGCGCTCCCGTCGGTGTGGGGCCGCTCGTGGCTGGCGTGCGCGCTCGGCGAGCGCGGGGAGTTCGCGGAGGCGCTGGCCGCCGCCGAGGAGGCGCTCCGCATCGCCGAGGCGGCCGACGATGCCTATAGCCGCGTTCAGGCCATCTGGGGGCTGGGCACGCTCTTCGTGACTCAGGGTCAGGCGGAGTCGGCGATCGAGGTGCTGGAGAAGGGGCTCGTCATCGCCCGACTCGAGGGCATCGCCTTCCTCGTGCCTTTCATCACCGGGCCGCTCGGCGCTGCCTACGCCCTCGCGGGCCAGCCCGGTCGCGGCATCGAGCTGCTCGAGCAGACCATCGAGCAGGCCGCGAGCAGTCGGCTCCTCGCCAATGAGCCGATGCGTCTGGTCTGGCTCGGTCGAGCCAATCTCCTCGCCGGCCGGGCCGATACCGGGCTGGCGCTGGCCCGCCGCGCACTGCAACTGGCCGAGGCGCGCCTGGAGCGCGGCAATGCCGCGCACGCGCTGGCCCTCGTCGGCGAGGCGATCGCCGCGGGCGCCGCCGCGGAGCCGGGCGCCGCCGCCGCAGCCTGGCGCGAGGCGCATGCCCGGGCCGAAGCCCTGCAGATGGCGCCGCTGGTCGCTCGCTGCCGTCGGGCGCTGGACGAGATCGACCGGCCGGCCGGATAGCCCGGACAGTCGTCAGTCGTCGAGCAGCCGCTTCAGGTAGTCGTTGAGCAATCGGCCCCGCGGATCCATCCGATGGCGCATGGCGTGGAATCGCTCCCACTCGGGATAGAGGGCGCGCAGCTCCGCCGCCTGATGGGTGTGATGCTTGCCCCAGTGCGGGCGCCCGCCGTGATTGCGGAACACTGCTTCCACGTCCGCGAAGAAGCCGGCGTACGGCAGCTCCGCGGCCTGGTGGACCGAGATGGTCACGGTGGCGCGACGATGCGCGAGGCTCAGCGGGATCTCGTCGGCGGCGAGCGTCCGGTACTCCAGCGGCCAGGCCACGTCCGGGTGCCGCGTCCGCATGAGGTCGCGGATCTCGCGCAGACAATCCACTCCCACCGCCTCCGGCACCGCGAACTCCGTCTCGTTGAACTTCACGTTCCGCTCGGAGGGGAAGATCTCGTCGCTCCAGCCGATGCGCTCACCCTCGCGCCCCGCCACCGACGCGGGCACGGCGTCCGTCGGCTGCAGCGCCTTCATGTCGCAGCGGTCGGTGCGCGGGCGCCAGAAGAACTCGAAGTGCCGGGTGGCCGCGACGTGACGCTCGAGGCCGGCCATGCACTCCTCGAACGGCGCCTCCCACTTCCGCTCGTGCAGGCGATAGGCGGGCAGCACGCGGAGCCGGACCTGCGTGAGCACGCCCAGCGTCCCCAGCGCCACCTGGGCGCAGTGGAAGAGCTCGGGCTCGCGCTTGGTGTCGCAGTCCACGACCTCGCCCTCCGCGGTGACGAGCCGGAGCCCGGCGACTTGGGTGGAGATGCTGCCCAAACCACGGCCGGTGCCGTGGGTGCCCGTGCTGACCGCCCCCGCGAGCCCCTGGCGGTCGATGTCGCCCATGTTGGCCATGGCCACGCCGCGGGTCCGGAGCAGGGGACCGAGCTGCTGAATGGTGCTGCCCGCCCACGCAGTGGCGAGGCCGGCGCCGAGATCGACGGAGACCACGCCGTGCAGGCCGGTGAGCGTGAGGAGGAGCCCGCTGGATGCGCAGAGCGGGACGAACGAGTGCCCGGTGGCGGCGACGCGCACCGGCTGGCCGGCCCGCGCGGCCGCGCGCACGAGATCGGCAACCTCGGATTCAGACGTCGGCGCGGCGAAGAGAGCGGGGCGGCAGGTGACGGAGCCCGACCAGTTCCGCCAGGTCGAGGCGACGCGCGGCCCCGTCACTGACCGGGAGGCACCGAGTAGATCGCGACGGGGTTGCTCCGGGTCTTGAGCTGGGCGGCGCCGTGCGACTCGACCCGGATGCGATCGCCGAGCCCGCCCCGGGTGTTCTCGTCGATGAGGATGGGCCGGCCGAGGACCTTGGTGTGCTGCTCGAGATGCGCGGCGAGGTTAACGGTCTCCCCCACGCAGGTATAGGTGACACGCTGCTGGGTCCCCGTGAAGCCGGCGATCAGCGGGCCCGCCGCGATGCCGATGCCGATCCCGATCTCCGCCCCACCCCGTTGGGCCTGCTCGCGATTGAACCCCTCCACGAGCGCGAGCATGTCGAGCGCCGCGCGCACCGCGCGCTCCCGGTGGTCCGCGTGGGGCAGGGGCGCGCCGAAGATGGCCATCAGGCCGTCGCCGAGCATCTGGTTCACGATCCCGCCGTGGCCGCCGATGGCATCGAACATGAGCGTGTAGTAGCTGTTGAGGAGCTCGATCGTCTCGACCGGTGACCGAGTCTCGGTAAGGCTGGTGAACGCTCGGATGTCGGAGAACATGACGCTCGCCTCGACGTGCTTGCCGCCCAGGGTCAGGCCGGTCTGGAGGAGCTCTTCGGCCACCTCGGCAGTGGCAAACTGCCGGAACAGCTCCCGCTGACGGTCGCGGAGGCGTTTCTTCTCCAGGCTCGCGCCGACCCGGGCCTTGAGCAGCACCGGGTTCACCGGCTTGAAGAGGTAGTCCTCGGCGCCCAGCTCGATGCAGCGCGCGACGCTGTCCACCTCCTCGAGCGAGGACATCATCACCACGGGAATGTCGCGGAGCTGAGAGTCGGTGCCGAGCGCGGCCAGCACCTGGTAGCCGTCCATCTCGGGCATCTCGATGTCGAGCAGCACGAGGTCGACGCGGCGCTTGCGCAACGACTCCAGCGCCTCGCGGCCGTTCTCCGCGAACGTGACCGAGTGCCCGAGCTGCTCCAGGGAGCGGCCGAGGAGCAGACGGTTCACGCGGTTGTCGTCGACGACGAGGAGGGTTCCGGGCGGTCCGCTAGCCGGCGAGGTCACGACGGATCTCTCCCAGGGCGCGGGCTACGCGCTCGGACATCTCGGCGAGCCGGTCCACCCGGTCGCCGACCTCGTGGAGGCGGCCGGCCTGGCCGATGGCCTCCAGTTCGCGGGCCTGGGCGGCGAGGGCGAAGGCGCCCAGGCTCTCAGCGGTGGACTTGAGGGTATGGGCGGCCCGACGGAAGGCGTCGCGGTCGGTGCCGGCGAGGGCTTGGCGCAGGGCGGCGATCAGCTCCCGCGCATCAGCGGTGAAGGTGTCGATCAGCTCTGCCGCGAAGTCGCGACCCATGGTGGCGCCCAGCCCATCGATCACCGCGCGGTCGAGGACATCCGCCGCCGGCGCCCTCTCCGGCGCCCCGCTGCCGCGCGGGGGCGCTTCGCCACGGGGCCGGCACCGCCCGAGTGCCCCCACCAGCTCCTCGACGCGAATCGGCTTGGCCACGTAGTCGTCCATGCCCGCCGCCATGCACAGCTCGCGGTCGCCCTCCATCGCGTTGGCGGTCATGGCGACGATGCGCGGCCGGTCCGCCGGCCACCGTCGGTTGATCTCGCGCGAGGCCTCGAAGCCGTCGAGCTCCGGCATCTGCACGTCCATGAGGACCACATCGTACGTCTGCCGTTCGACGGCCGCGATCGCCTCCAGCCCATTGGCGGCGACGTCGGCGCGATAGCCCATCTGGACGAGGAGCCGGGTGGCGACCTTCTGGTTCACCACGTTGTCCTCGGCGAGGAGGATGCGCAGCGGGTGGCGCCGCGCCATCTCCGGATCGAGCTCGCTCCGTGCCGCGCCCCGCTGGGGCACATGGACGGGCTGATCGCCGAGGATGGAGACCAGCGCGTCGAAGAGCTGGGAAGGCTTGATGGGCTTGTTGAGGTAGGCGGCGAAGCCGGCCTCCTCCGCGCGCGCTTCCCGCCGGCCGAGGGACGTGAACAGCACGAGGGGGAGCGTCGCGGCCGGCGCCGTCTGCCGGATGGCCCGCGCGAGCGCCACCCCATCCATCTCCGGCATGTGCATGTCCAGGATGCCCAGGTCGAACCGCTCGCCGCCTCGTACCCAGCCGATGGCTTCGCGCGGCGACTCGGTGACCCGCGCGTGCATGCCCCAGGCCTCGAGATGCGAAGCGAGAATGCGCCGGTTGGTGCCGTTGTCGTCGACCACGAGCACCCGCTTGCCACGTAGCGACGGCTGCACACCGGTCAGGTCTCGACGGATGGGGACGGGCGCGTCGGCGCGCGCGGCGCGGATCGTCAAGCGGAACTCGCTGCCCGCCCCCACCTCGCTCTTCACGCTGATGCGGCCGCCCATTAGCTCAGTGAGCCGCTGGCTGATGGCCAGGCCCAGACCGGTGCCGCCGTACCGGCGCGTGGTCGAGGCATCCACCTGGCTGAAGGACTGGAAGAGCCGGCCGAGCCGGTCGGTGGGAATGCCGATGCCGGTGTCCCGCACGGTGAAGGTCAGCTCGTGGAGCCCCGCCACCCCTTCGAGCCGGCTTGCCGTCACCGAGAGCACCACCTCTCCCCGTTCCGTGAACTTCACCGCGTTGGAGAGCAGGTTGAGCAGCACCTGGCGCAGCCGCGTCACGTCGCCCACGATGGCGGCGGGCGTGCCGTCGCCGAGCAGGTACGCGAGGTCGAGGGCCTTTTCGGCGGCGCGGGTGGCTACGAGGTCGAGGGCGCCCTCGACGCACTCGCGCAGGTCGAACGGCTGCGTCTCCAGCTCGAGCCGCCCCGCTTCGATCTTCGAGAAGTCGAGGATGTCGTTGATGACGGTGAGGAGCGTGTCCCCGCTCTGGCGCACGATCTCCGCGTACTCGCGCTGCTCGTCGTTGAGCATGGTGTTGAGGAGGAGCCCGCTCATCCCGATGACCGCGTTCATCGGCGTGCGGATCTCGTGGCTCATGGTGGCCAGGAAGGCGCCCTTCGCCTCGTTCGCCGCTTCCGCCTCCTGCCGCGCCCGGAGCAGCTCGGTGACGTCGTGGTAGATCCCGATCATCCCCACCCGGGCGCCATCGACGACGACGGGCACCGAGGAGATCTCCACGTCCACCAGCGTGCCGTCCTTCCGGGCCCGCCGCCCAACCGTCCGGATCCACTCGCCCGCGACCGTCTGCTCGACGTTGGCGCGGACCTCCGCCAACGTGTCGGGTGTCGCGACGAGCTCTTCCATCCGGCGGCCGAGCGCCTCCGTCTGGGTATAGCCGAAGAGCCGTTCGGCCCCCGGGTTCCACCCGACGACCGCGCCGTGGAGATCCAGCGTCGCGATCGCGACCGGGCTCGACTCCACGAGCATCTCCGAGTATTGCTTCTGCCGCTGGATCTCCACGAAGAGGCGCGCATTCTGGATGGCGAGCACTGACTGGGTGGCGAAGGTCTGCATGGTCGCGACGACGTCCGGCGCGAACGCTCCGGCCTCGCCCCGGAAGATCACGAGGCCGCCGAGCAGCCGGCCCTCCCGGATCAGCGGCATCGCGAGCAACGAGCGAAGCCCCTGGCGGATCAGGTGCGTGCGCGCCTGCGTGGCGACGAGCTGGCGCTCGTCCTGGATGTCCGCCACCTGAACGGGTTTCTGGACCATGGCGGCAGTGCCCATCGCACCCTCGCCGAGGTGGATGGGCTCGGAGCGGAGCACCTCGAGATACTCGGCGGTGATCTGGTGGGTGGCCCGGGCGTGGAAGGTCTCGGTCGTCTCGTTGTACTCGTACACGATACCGCTGCGGCTGCCCGAGAGCTGGACGGCCCGACTCACGATGGTGGCAAGCACGGCTTCGAGGTCGAGGGTGGAGCTGACCGCCTGGCTCACCTCGCCGAGCGCCCGCAGCTCACCCACGGAGCGGGTGAGGTCCTCGGTGCGCGCGTCCAGTTCCTGGAAGAGGCGCACGTTCTGAATGGCGATGACGGCCTGGTCGGCGAAGGTCTTGAGCAGCTCGATCTGGCGATCGGGGAAGAGTCCCGCCACGGATCGGGCCACCGCGATCGCGCCGATCGCGCGGCCCTCCTGCAGCAGCGGCACCCCCACGATGCTTCGGTACGTCACCAGGCGCGCGATCGCGCCGTGCGCGTAGTCCGGATCCGCATGCACGTCCGAGATCTGCTCGATGTGACCGCTGAGCACCGCCCGAGCCGCGGCGCTCGCCCGGCCCGGGGGGAGGGGATAGGCGCGGCGGATGGCCTCGATGCCCTCGGGCTCCAGCCCGTGGTGCCCCACGAAATGCAGGAGCGTGCCGTCGAAGCGAAAGATATGGCAGAACTCCGCCTCGCACAGTCGCTTGGCGCTGGCGGCGATCGAGTCGAAGACCGGCTGGACATCAGTGGACGAGCTCGAGATCACGCGCAGGATCTCGCCGGTGGCGGTCTGCTGCTCCAGGGTCACGGTGAGGTCGCGGTTGCGGGCGTCGAGTTCCTTGAACAGACGCACGTTCTCGACCGCGATGACCGCCTGGTCGGCGAAGGTCTTCAGGAGCTCGATCTGGCGATCGGGGAAGGGGCCGGCTTGCGAGCGATTGACGGTCATGGTGCCGATCGGGATGCCGTCGCGCAGCATGGGGACACCCAAGACGCTGCGGAAGTTGGCGATCTCGGCGACCGACCCCTGACGATAGTCGGAGTCGGTCCGGACGTCAGGGATATGAACGATCGCGCGGTCGAGGATCGACCGGCCGGCGGCGCTCCCGCGACCGACCTCCGCGGGCCAGATGGCGTGCATGGCGGCATCGCCCTCGGGAGAAAGGCCATGCTGTGCCGCGAAGTGGAGAACCTGCCCGTCGAGGCGAAAGACGAAGCAGAACTCCGCCTCGCAGAGGCGCTTGGCGCTCGCGGCGATGGAGTCAAAGACCGGCTGGACATCGGTGGGCGAGCTCGAGATCACGCGCAGGATCTCGCCGGTGGCGGTCTGCTGCTCGAGGGTTTCCGTGAGGTCGCGGTTCCTGGCGTCCAACTCTTTGAACAGGCGCACATTCTCGATGGCGATGACGGCCTGCTCGGCGAAGGTCTTGAGCAACTCGATCTGACGTTCCGGGAATCGTCCCGTTTCGGCGCGTCCGACAGCAATGGATCCGATAGACGCGCCGTCGCGAAGAATAGGCACTGCGACCAGGCTCCGGAAGCCGATCCCCTGAACCGCCGCAAGCACGGCGGAAGAGTAGTCAGGGTCGGCTCGAAGGTCGGGAATCTCGGCAACGGCCCCGACGAGCACGGCTCGGCCCGCCGCCGTGCCAGCGTCGACGGGCCGCGGAAACGTCGCGCGAATGGCGGCCAGCCCCTCGGCGTCCTGTCCGTCGTTGGCCACGTTGTGGAGCTGCCCGTCCTCCACCCGGAAGACCTGACAGAACTCGGCCCCGCAGAGCCGCCGCGCGCTCCGGGCGATGGTATCGAACACGGGTCGCACGTCGGTAGGCGAGCCCGAAATCACGCGCAGGATCTCGCTGGTGGCTGTCTGCTGCTCCAGCGTTTCGGTGAGGTCGCGGTTGCGGGTTTGCAGCTCCTTGAAGAGGCGCACGTTCTCGATGGCGATGACAGCCTGATCAGCGAAGGTCTTGAGCAGGTCGATCTGCCGATCGCTGAACGAGCCCGCCTCGGCCCGCCAGCACGCGAGGATGCCCACCACGCTTACATCGCGGACCATGGGAACTGCGAGGAACGCACGGTACCCACCGGCCTGCTGGGTCGCTGCTCTAAAGGGGTTGGTCGGTAGGGCGAGCACGTCCGGCATGTGAACGATCTGCCGCTCAAGGACCGCTTGCCCGATCGCCACTTCGGGGCCGGGGCGGTAGGGGAAGAAGTCGACCCACGCGCGCAGCAGCTGCTCGCGACCCGGGCCGCGCACCGTCCCGACGTGGAGCATCTCGCCGTCGAACGGAAGGACCGTGCCCGCGAACGCGTCGCATAGCCGAGCCGCGCTTTCCGCGATCGTGTCGAACACCGGTTGCACGTCGGTGGGCGAGGCCGAGATCGCGCGCAGGATCTCGCCGGTCGCGGTCTGCTGCTCCAGCGTCTCGGTGAGATCGCGGTTGCGGACCTCGAGCTCCTTGAACAGGCGCACGTTCTCGATGGCGATGACGGCCTGGTCGGCAAACGTCTGGAGGAGGGCAACCTGCCGGCTGGAGAACGCTCGCACCTCGGTGCGCCGGATCAGGATGATGCCGATCGCCTCGCCCTCGCGGATGAGGGGCATCACGAGGATGGTTCGGTAGCCCAGCTCCTTCATGGCCCGGGAGTCGGGGAACTCCCGCTCGACGGCCTCGGCGAGGTCTTCGACATGAACGGCTCGGCGGTCGATCACCGCTCGGCCGGCGACGGACTGCCGGCTGATGGTCAGCTCCGTCCGAGCGATGGGGAGGCCTCCGTGGGAGGCGACGACGCGGAGCCGCTCGCCGTAGCGCTGCCACACGACGGCGTTCGCGGCCTCGCATAGGCGCGCCGCACTCTCCGCCACGGCATTCATGACGGGCTGGAGATCCGTCGGTGAGCTGGAAATGACGCGCAGGATCTCGGCCGTCGCGGTCTGCTGCTCGAGCGTCTCGGTGAGATCGCGGTTCCGCGCTCCGAGCTCGGTGAACAGGCGGACGTTCTCGACAGCGATCACGGCTTGATCGGCGAACGTCTTCAATAGCCCGACCTGGGTATCGGTGAAGAGGCCCGGTGTCGTGCGCGCGACGAATATCGTGCCGATGACCTGATTCTCCCGGACCATCGGCACCGCGAGGCAGCCCCGGTACCCGCTCGCTCGGGCCGCGCCCTTCTGCTGGTACTGGAGATCGGCGAGGACGTCGGACACGTGGACCACCGCGCGGGTCCGAACGGCGCGCGCCGACACCGTTTCGTCGTCCACTCGCATGGGAAAGGCGTCCCGTACGGCCTTGATGCCCTCCGGCGCGACGCCGTGCAGGGAAACCATGTGGATCAGGTCGCCGTCGAACCTCGAGACCACGCTGATGGCGGCGTCGCACAGCTTCTCGGCGCTCTCTCCGATGATGTCGAACACGGGCTGGACGTCGGTCGGCGAGCTCGAGATCACGCGCAGGATCTCGCCGGTGGCGGTCTGCTGCTCCAGGGTCTCGCTGAGGTCGCGGTTGCGAGCGTCCAGCTCCTGGAAGAGGCGCACGTTCTCGATGGCGATGACGGCCTGGTCGGCGAACGTCTTCAGGAGGGCGACCTGTCGCTCGGTAAACAGCACGGCGTCGACCCGCCGCAGATGGATAGCGCCGATGGCGATGTCGCCGCGCATCAGCGGCGCGCTGAGAATCGCCCGGAAGCCGAATCGCCGAGCATGCGCGACACTGCCGGGATAGTCGGCCTCCTCGGCCTGCAGGTCGGCGATGTGGAGGGTTTCTCCCTCGAGTATCGATCGTCCCGCTACCGTCGCGCGGTCGAGCGCGAGGGTGAACTCGCCGGGGGTCCCGGCCGGAATGGGCCCATGATGCGCGGCGAGTCGGACTCGATCGCCGTCACGGCGCATGATGACGACATCGAACGCGTCGCACAGTCGGGCCGCGCTCTCCGCGATGGTATCGAACACGGGCTGGACATCGGTGGGCGAACCCGAGATGACCCGCAGGATCTCGCCGGTCGCCGTCTGCTGCTCCAGCGTTTCGGTCAGGTCGCGGTTGCGGGCCCCCAGCTCGGTGAACAATCGGACATTCTCGATGGCGATCACCGCCTGGTCGGCGAAGGTCTCGAGCAGCTTGATTTGCTTGTCGGAGAACAGCCGGACCTCCGTGCGCCGGATGAGAATCGCGCCCAGCGGCCGGCCCTCGCGGAGGAGAGGGGTGGCCAATGTGGTTCGATGCCTGGTCGTTCGCTGCGTATCCCTACCTATCGGGTATTCGGCCTCTGACTCCGCGGCAATATCGTGTACATGCGTCGTTCGCCGATCAACGACGGACCGTCCGGTCACCCAGCCGCGATTGATGGGCCCCCCCTCATAGGTCGGCAGGGAACCAAAGGACGCGACCAGTCGCAAAGAGTCTCCGTCCGCGCGGTAGATCTGCGCGTCGGAGGCCTCGCAGAGGCGAGCGGCATTCGCGGCCACCGCGTCCAGCACGGGCTGGATGTCGGTTGGTGAAGCCGAGATCACTCGGAGGATCTCGCTCGTGGCGGTCTGCTGCTCCAGCGTCTCCGTCAGGTCGCGGTTGCGTACCTCCAGCTCCTGGAAGAGGCGCACGTTCTCAATCGCGATGACGGCCTGCTCGGCGAAGGTCTTCACCAGTTCGATCTGCGAGGGAGTGAAGGGCCTCACGTCGCGGCGACCGCAGCCGATCGCGCCGATCGTCACGCCGTTCCGGCGGATCGGGATGCCCAGGAACGTCCGATAGGGCGCGGCGTGCTGCAGGACTTCGAGCGTACGCGGGTCGTAGTCGGGATCCTCTCGCACGTCTTCCACGTGCACCGGCCGTCCTTCGACAAAGGCGCGACCGATGATGAACCCTCGATGCGCCGGTCGCGGGAACAGGCTGTGGTAGGCCTCGATCTCGCCCGGCGACATGTTGCTGATTGCGGCGAGGTGGAGGAGTCCCTCACTGAAACGCGCCACTGCGCTGAACTCCGCCTCGCACAGGCGGGCCGCGTTGGCGACGATGGCTTCGAACACGGGTTGGGCGTCATGGGGCGAGCTGGAGATGACGCGCAGGATCTCGCTGGTCGCGGCCTGTTGCTCGAGAGCTTCGGCCAGGCGCTGCTCGACGGAGGGAGTCGCTGAGCCCTGTGGGGCACCTCCGCGCGGGCGGGTGCGGGCGGTCTTCGCTGTCCTGGCCTTCGCGGTAGGCCCCGCCGCCTTCTTCTTGCCTTTCATGGGTGAGCCAATTGGTGCACGGTCCAGCCTAGGCTAGGCGAAAGCCCTTTCGGGAGCAAGGCTGAACGGCTAGGCCGGAGGCGCGGCGGGAGGTGGGATCGGCTGGGCGAGGTCGGCCACCGCCTGGAAGCCGGGCAGGCGCTCGAGCACCCGCGGGGAGACCTTGATCTTCGCCGAGCGGCTCCCCGCGCCGAGGATCATCCAGGGCAGCGCCATGATCCGGTCGTCCACGTAGATGGGTAGCTCGGCGGACAGGGCCAGCACGGTGACCCCACCGATCTGCATTCCCGTCAGCGCCATCGTCTCCTCGGCGGAGGCGAAGGACACGCGGGAGGCGCCCATCAGGCGCTTCACCGTATGGTTCACGTCGAGGCGCGTGTGGGCCAGCGCCAGGCATGCCGCGTACTGCTTCGGCTCCTTCTTCGACGCGACGATGATGGTGTTGCCGCTCACGTCGAGGCCGAAGCCGTACTTCTCGCAGAAGGCCGCGGTGTCGGCGAAGGCGGGATCGATGTCGACGACTTCGTAGGGCACGCCGAGCCCGTCGAGGGCCCGGCGCACCTGCGTCAGCGTCTCGTCGGTCACTTCTTGGGCGCCGCCGCGAGGGCGGCCCACACCTTCTGCGGGGTCAGCGGCAGCTCCACGTGCTCGATCCCCCGCGGCCGCAGCGCGTCCACCACCGCGTTGGCGATGGCGGGCGTGGAGCCGATGGTGGCGGCCTCGCCGATGCCCTTGACGCCGAGCGTGGTCCGCGGCGAGTCCGTGCGCGTGTGGTCGTTGACGAAGGAGGGCAGATCGTCGCCCTTCGGCAAGGCGTAGTCCATCAGGGTCGAGGAGAGGAGCTGGCCGTTCTCGTCGAACGCCGCCTCCTCCCACAGGGCCTGGCCGATGCCCTGCGCGAGGCCGCCGTGCACCTGGCCCTGCACGAGCAGCGGGTTCACGAGGAAGCCCGCGTCGTCGATGGAGAAGTACTTCAGGATGCGCGGCTTGCCGCTCTCGCGGTCCACCTCGACCATCGCCACGTGGGCACCGAAGGGGAAGAGCGTGCCGTTGCCCTTGATGTCGCCGCAGGAAGTGAGGGCGCCCTTGGCGGCGGTGGCCACCTGCTGCCAGGTCACCGCGCGGTTCGGTACCCCGCGTACGGAGAACTTGCCGTCGGCGTGGACGATGTCGGCGCCGGCGGCCTCGAGCAGCCCCGCCGCGATCTGCGTGGCCCCCTCGCGGACTTTGACGGCGTTGCCCAGCGCGTGCATGCCGCCCTTGGCGATGGACCGGCTGCCGAACGTGCCCACGCCGCTCCGTACCTTGACGGTGTCGCCGTGGATGACGGTGACATCCGCCATGGGGATCTGGAGCTCGTCGGCCACGAGCTGGGCGAAGGCGGTCTCGTGGCCCTGCCCGTGGGAGGCGGCGCCGGTCAGCACCGTGACCGTGCCGTCATCGGCCACGATGACGTCGGAAGTCTCGTCGTCCTCGAAGCCGCAGATCTCCACGTAAGACGCCAGTCCGATCCCCACGAGCCGGCCCTGCGCCCGCGCCTGCTGCTGCTCGCGGCGGAGATCGGCGTAGCCGGCCTTGGCGAGGGCGTGGTCCAGGGCGCGGGCGTACTCGCCCGAGTCATAGTTGTTGCCCATCACCGTTTGATACGGGAAGCGGTCGGGCGGGATGAAGTTCCGCTTGCGCACGTCCGCCGGGTCCATGCCGAGCTTGACGGCGAGGCTGTCCATGGCGCGTTCGATGAAGTAGGCGGCCTCCGGGCGGCCCGCCCCGCGATAGGGCACGGTGCCCATCGTGTTGGTGAACGCGACCTGGATGTCCACGCGTGCGGTCTGGATGTCATAGCAGCCGGTGATCATCTGGCCGCAGAGCACGGGCAGCAGGCAGCCGACGTGGTAGAGACAGTAGCCGGCGTTGCCGACGATCTTCGCGTCGAGACCGAGGATGCGCCCCGTCTTGTCGGCGGCCAGGCGCAGGTGGATGCGAACGTCCCGGCCGTGCCCTGTCGTTTGCAGATCCTCGCGCCGCGTTGCCGCCCACTTCACCGGCCGCTTCAGGCGGCGGGCGAGGAGGGGGACGATGGTGTCCTCCTGATACACGGGCACCTTGGCGCCGAAGCCGCCGCCCACGCGGCCGGTCATGAGGTGGATCTGGTCCGGCTGGAGCTTGAGCCGCTCCGCGATCTGGTTACGCATGGTGTGCGGAATCTGGGTGTCGCCGTACATCACCATCTTCTGCGTCTTGTCGTCCCACGCCGCGCTGCAGGCACGCGGCTCCATGCACACCGGGAGCACGCGCTGGTTGAACATGTGCATGTCCACCACCACGTCGGCCTTGCCGAAGGCGCCGTCCACGTCGCCCGACTCCGCCTTGAGGCTCACCCCGAGATTGCTCTTGCTCTCGGGATAGAGGAGGGGCGCGCCAGGCTTGAGCGCCTCCGCCGCGTCCACCACGACGGGCAGGGGGTCATACTCCACCGTCACCGCCTCCGCACCATCTTCGGCTGCGTCGGGCGTCTCCGCCGCCACCACCGCCACCGGCTCGCCCACGTGGCGTACGCGTCCCTCCGCGAGGAGGGTATGCCCCTGACGGTTCATGCTCGCGAACATCTCGGGCGGCAGCGGCGTGTGGATCACGCCCACCTCGGCGTTGAGATCAGCGCCGGTGAAGACGGAGACCACGCCCGGCACCGCGCGCGCGGCGGCGGTGTCGATGCGGGTAATGGTGGCATGCGCGTGGGGACTGCGGACGAACGCGAGGTAGACGGCTCCGGTGAGCTTGAAATCGTTGACATAGGGGTCGCTGCCGGTGATGAGCTTGGGGTCCTCGACGCGCTTGATCGGGCGCCCCACGTGCTGGACGGGCATGCATGGCCTCCTTGATGGCGGTGCGGGAGGCATCGTACCACAGGGAGTTTGACGGAACCGGGGTGAGATGGCATGGTGGAGCGAATGTTCGACGCCGCTCGGAGCAGCGCCACGCGCGACGCGCGCGTCATCGGTCTCGTCGGCTCGGCGCACTTCTTCAGCCACTTCTTCCAGCTCGCGCTTCCCCCGCTGTTTCCCGTCCTCAAGGACGCCCTCGGCGTGCCGTACGTGGCGCTCGGCTTCATGATGAGCGTGATGTATGCGGCGTCGGGAGTCGGCCAGACGATCTCTGGCTTCCTCGTCGACCGCTTCGGCGCCGCGCGCGTGCTCGTCACCGGGATGGCGCTCTTCGCGGGAGCGGTGGCCGCCGCCGGGCTCGCGCCCTCGTACTGGGTGCTCCTGCCCATCGCGGTGGTGGCCGGGCTGGGCAACAGCGTGTTCCATCCCGCCGACTATTCGATCTTCAACGCGTCGGTGGACGCGCGCCGGCTCGGACGCGCCTACAGCGTGCACTCGATCTGCGGCAATCTCGGCTGGACGGTGGCCCCCGCCGTCATCGTGGCGGTGGCCGCGCATACGTCGTGGCGCACCGCGCTCGTCACGGTGGGCGGCGTCGGCGTGGGCGCCGCGCTCCTGCTGTCCACTCAGGCCCATACCCTCGCGGACGATCGGCGGCCGGTGACACCCCGTGAGGCGGACGCCGCCGGCGGCCTCGCCGCCGACATGCGGCTGCTCATGGTGGCGCCGGTGCTGGCCGCCTTCGCCTACTTCACCCTCCTCGCGACGTCGCTGATCGGCATCCAGACGTTTTCCGTCACTGCGATGGTCGCGCTCTATGGGGCACCCCTCGCGCTTGCCACCGGGGCGCTGACCGCCTTCCTCCTCGGCTCCTCCGCAGGCATCCTCCTTGGCGGCTTCCTCGCCGACCACACGCGCCGCCACGACCTCGTGGCGGGAGGCGGCATGCTCGCGGGCGCCCTGCTCGCCCTCGTGCTGGCCACCGGCGCCCTCGGCCTCGCCGCCCTCCCCGTAGTGATGGCGATGACGGGCTTCGCGCTTGGTGTCACCTCGCCCTCGCGCGACATGCTCGTGCGCCAGGCGACGCCGCGGGGCGCGTCGGGCAAGGTGTACGGCTTCGTCTACTCGGGACTTGACCTGGGCTCGTCGCTCACCCCGCTGCTGTTCGGCTGGCTGCTCGACCGGGGCGAGCCGCGGTCGGTCTTCGTTGTGTCGGCGGTCTTCATGCTGCTCACCATCACGACCGTGGTCCAGGTGAGACGCCATGGCCGACGCCCCGTCGCCTCTGCCGTCTGACGGCAAGGTCGCCGGCTGCGACCTCTGCCGGGCGAAGAAGATCACGCCCTGGTATCACGAGGACGACGTCTGCTGGATCGCCGAGTGTGACATCTGCGAGACGCCCATGGTGGTGTGGCGGCGGCACGGAACTCAACCCCCCGCGGAGGACCGCGCCCACATGCTGGCGCGCCTGGGTGAGGTGGCGATCCAGCGAGTGGGCGAGTACTGGGTGGACGATCACATGCGGAACATCCCTGACCACTGGCACGCGCATGCGCGTCCGCGCGGCGGCTTCTTCGGACGTTAGATGGCTCGCATGCCCGACCTGCTCCGGCCCCGGTCCCCCCAGCCGCGCTGGCGCGCGGCAGTCTTCATCCTCGGCGCCGTGGTCTGCTTCGCCCTCGGCGTCGTAGGCTGGCTCATCCCGGTGGTGACCGGTCTGCCGTTCTACGTCCTGGGGCTCATCCTGCTCGGGCTGGTGAGCGACAGGATGCGCCGGCTGGTGAACTCGATGGAGCGGCGGCTGCCCGAGGCGGTGCGTCGCCGCGTGCGCGAGATGATCGCCCGGCGGGCGGGCACGCGGCTACGGTCGATCATCCACCTGCCCGACGACGTGACTCGGTAGACGCGCACTCCGTGCGGCTCCCGTTCTTCTACGGGTGGGTGGTCGTCGCCTGCGCCTTTGTGACCATGGGCGTGGGGGTCAACGCGCGCACCGCCTTCTCGCTGCTGTTCCCGCCCATCCTCGACGAGTTCGGCTGGGAGCGCGGGCTCACCGCCGGGGCTTTCGCCGTGGGCTTCGTCGTCTCCACGCCGTTTTCGCCGTGGCTCGGCTGGCTGCTGGACCGCCGCGGCGCCCGTGTGCTCATCCTGCTCGGGGTGGCGATGATGGGCAGCGGGCTCGCCCTCGCCACCTTCATTTCGAGGCCGTGGCATCTCTACCTGACGCTTGGCTTTCTCGTCTCCGGGGGCAGTCTCTGCCTCGGCTACACGGGGCACGGCCTCTTCCTGCCCAACTGGTTCGTGCGCCGGCGCGGGCTGGCGCTGGGCATCGCGTTTTCGGGAGTGGGGATCGGCTCCATCGTTCTCCTGCCGTGGGCTCAGCACCTCATCGGCACGGGCGGCTGGCGTGCCGCCTGTCTCGGCCTGGCCGTGGTGATGTTCGCGGCGCTGGTGCCGATCAACGCCACCCTGCCGCGGCGACGGCCGGAGGACATGGGACTGCTTCCCGACGGCGATCGAGCGCCGCCGGCGGGCTCCGCCCCCGCACGGCCTGCCAATGTCGTCGACCCGGTGTGGGCGAGTATCGATTGGACGCTGGGCCGCGCCGCGCGCACGGCGCGCTTCTGGTGGGTGTTCGTGGGGTTCTTCACCGCGCTCTTCGCCTGGTACGAGATCCAAGTGCACCAGACGCGATACCTCATCGACATCGGCTTCAAGCCGGAGCCGGCCGCCTACGCCCTGGGGCTGGTGGCGCTGGCCGGCGTGGGGGGGCAGATCGCGCTCGGCTATCTCTCCGACCGTCTCGGTCGGGAAATCGTCTGGACGCTCGGCTGCGCGGGCTTCGTCGCCTGCTTCTTCCTCCTGCTCGCCATGCGTGCGTCGCCCACGGGGCCGCTACTCTGGGCCATGGTGCTCTCGCAGGGGCTGGTGGGATACGGCATGGCCTCGGTCTTCGCCGCTATTCCGGCCGAGCTGTTCCAAGGCCGGCACTACGGCCGTATCTTCGGGACGCTGTCGCTGGCCACCGGCCTGGGCTCTGGCGCCGGCCCGTGGGTGGCCGGCTGGCTGCACGACCGGACCGGCGACTACGTGCTCGCCTTCCAGGTCGGCATTGTCGCCTGCGTGGTCTCCGCGGCGGCGATCTGGCTGGCGTCGCCGCGCAAGGTGCGCGCGGTCGCCGGCCGCGTGCGCTCAGCCCGCTAGGCCGGCCTGGCCGACGTATACTCGAGCCAGCCACGATGGCGAAGGACGCGCCGATCCACACGGTCACCCCTCTCGAGGAATGGGCCCGCCGCCCACGTTCCGCCCGGCTTGCCCGCCTGGGACGCACCGCCGACGATCTCGCCTCCGCCCTCCGCGGTGTCGATCCCGCCATCCTCAGCCGGCGGCCGGACGGGAAGAACTGGGCTCCCATCGAGGTTCTCTGTCATCTTCGCGATGCGGAGGCCTCGTTCCTCGACCGCCTCCGGCAGATCATGGCCACCGACGAGCCGCGTTTCCCCACCATCAACCCGAACCAGGTCGCGGAGGAACGGCGCTACCTCGAGCAGCCGGTGGGCGCCGCGCTCGAGGCGTTTCATCGACATCGCGACGCCACCCTCTTCTTCTTCGCCGCCCGCACCGAGGGCGACTGGGCCCGTGCCGGCCACCAGATGGACTCGCGCGGCCGCCGAACCATCGACGATTTTCTCGGTGTGATGGCCTGGCACGACGAGAATCACCTCGCCCAGCTCGCCCGCGCCCTGCGTGGCGAGGCCTGAGCCGGCGCCACCGCCCCGCGTGCCCGCGCCCGACGTCCTCCCGCCCGAGCCGCTGCCGGCGCCGCTCGAGGCGCTGCGGGCGCACGCCCGCGCCTTCGTCACCGACGAGGTGCTGTCCGCCGAGCGGCGTGAAGGCGTGGAGACGGAAGGCCAGGCCTCGCCCGCGCTGCGGCGCTGGGTGCGCACGCGCGCGGAGGCCGCGGGGCTCTTCCGCCTGGCGCAGCCCACCGAGCTCGGCGGGGGCGGGCTCGGGCCCCTCGGGCTCTTCGCGCTCCACGAGGCGATCGCCGCGACCGGCGCCGCGCTCGGCGGGTTGGTGATCGGCGGCTCCGGCGGGCTCCTCCGTCACGGGACCGCCGCGCAGCGCGAGCGCTTCCTCCTGCCCGTGCTTCGCGGCGAGCTGGCCGCGGCCTTCGCGTTCACCGACGCGCGCGAGGGGCCGCGCACCACCGCGACGCGTGCCGGCGAGGGCTTTCGCGTGAGCGGGGTGAAGGCCTTCGTGACCGACGGGCCCGCGGCCGATCTGTTGCTGACGGTCGCGCGGGTGGCCGAGTCCGAAGGCGGCGCCGCGGGCACGGCGCTCTTCGTGATCCCGCGGGGCGCGCCCGGCGTGACGCTTCGTCGGACGCTGGAGACCCTGGACGGCGCCGTGCACGGCGAATTCGAGCTGCGCGAGGTCGCGGTGACGGCGGCCGACATGATCGGGGCGGTGGGGCAGGGCGTGCCGCGCGCGCTCGAGGACATCGCGGCGACCCGCCTGCGCATGGCCGCCATGGCCTGCGGCACGGGCGGCTGGACGCTCGACTGGGTGATGCGGCAGGTCGAGCGTCCGCACCGGAGCGGGACGCCCCTGGCCGAGCGCGAGCAGGTGCAGGCCATGCTGGCGGAGAGCGCGATGGATCTCTACGCCGCGCGCTCGGCCTCCTACGCAGCGGCGCGGCGGGCGGAGGCCGGCGAGGACGCGGGCCCCGAGGTCGCGATGGCGAAGGCTCTCGCCACCGAGGCGGTCGCGCGTGTCGTGGACCGCGCCATACAGCTCACGGGCGGCGCCGCCGTGGTGGAAGACCACCCGCTCGCGCGTCTCTATCGGCGAGTGCGCTCCTGGCGCATCGCCGAGGGCACCACCGAGGTGCTGCGTCTGACGGTGGCGCGCGAGCTTCTCGCGCGGCGCCGCGCGCACGTCTAAGGTCGCGGGAAACTTGACACGGTGGCCCGGCGCGCCCTACCGTGACGTCCATGTGCCCGTCGGGGCTCGGCCGGTGAGCTCGCCCGACGCGCTGGTCGTCGTCCAGAAGGGCGACCACTCGCTCGGGTACTACGATTTCTTGACCGGCGCCGAGCGTCATCGCATGGCGCTGGATCCCTTTCCGCGCGAGCTGGGCCTGTCCTCCGATGGGCGCCGCGCCTACGTTTGCCACTTCGGTGTGGCGCTGCCCGAGGATCCGGGCGACGACGGTCGCACCGTCACCGTGATCGACCTCCAGCGCCGCCGGCGGGTGGCCACCCTCGAGTGCGGCGAGCACCGTCGTCCCTACGGCGTCGCCGTCGATCTGGCCGGAATCGCCTACGTCGCCGCCGAGGGCTCCGACCATCTCCTCGTGGCGCGCCGGCCCACGAGCGGGCGCTTCGACGCGGCCGTGCCCACGCGCGCGAAGGGGCCGCAGGTCGTCACCGTCACCGGCGACGGCTCGCTGGTGTTCGTGAGTCATCCGCGCGCGGGCGTGGTGAGCGCGCTCTTTCCCGGCGATCCCGAGCGGCCCGCCATCACCATCAAGGTGAACGGCCATCCGGAGGGCGTCGTGCTGGACGAGGACGAGCGGCGCCTCTACGTAGCCTGTCGCGAGAAGGCGGAGCTCGCCGTCATCGATGTGAAGCGCCTCGCCGTGGTCGCGCACATCCGCACCGCGCGCGGCCCCGTCCGCGTGTGTCCCGACGGCCACGGCCTGCTCCTCGTGCCCCTCCATCACGATCGCAGCCTCGCCATCATGGAGGCGCCGGCGGGGCTCCGACAGCGTCGCGTGCCGCTGCCCGCGCCGCCCGTGTCCATCGGCTACCACGCCCCCAGCGGCAGCGCCCTCGTGGCCACCCTCGGCCACGAAGTCTGCGTGGTGGACGTGAAGAAGGCGCGCGTGGCTCGCCGCATCGCCACCCGGCGCGATCCCGACGCCCTCGCCGTCATCACCCTCGCTGACTAGCCAGGCAGGAGCCCGACCCATGCGCCCTAACCCGCTCCGCGAATTGCTTCGTGCCGGCCGGCCGACCTTCGGCACCCACATCCACACGGTCTGGCCGGCGGTGGCCGAGCTGGCCGGCCGCTCCGGCTTGTTCGACTACGTCGAATTCGTGGGGGAGTACGCCCCCTACGACCTCTTCGCGCTCGAGAACCTCGCCCGCGCGGTGGATACCTTCCCCCACATGGCCGCGATGATGAAGATCGAGCAGCAGCCGCGGACGTACCTGGCGGTGCGCGCCATCGGCGCCGGCATCCAGAACGTGCTGTTCGCCGACCCCCGCACCGTCGACGACGTGCGCGAGTGCGTGCGCGCGGTGCGCGCGGAGTCGCCGGCGACCGGCGGCATTCACGGCGTGGGCATGCGGCGCGACGTCGGCTACGTGGTGGACGTGGGGACACCCGCCTTCGTGCAGGCGCTGGAGGACGTAGTGGTGGCGGTGATGATCGAGAAGGCCTCCGCGGTGGAGCACGTGGAGGCGATGCTCTCCGTCAAGGGGGTGGACATGGTGCAGTTCGGCCCCGCCGACTACTCCATGAGCATCGGCATCCCCGGGCAGTGGGACCACCCGCGCGTCAAGGAGGCGGAGGCGCACGTCATCAAGACCGCGCTCCGCCTGGGCGTGGCGCCGCGCGTGGAGATCGACACGCCGGATCAGGCGCGGCCCTATCTCGAGATGGGCGTCCGCCACTTCTGCATGGGTTGGGACGTCGGAATTCTCTTCGACTGGTTCAAGTCACAGGGCGCGGCCCTCCGCGCTATGGTGAAGCCATGAGCACGGCGATCGGCAACGGCATGGTGCGGGCGGCCTTGGGCGATCTCGACGCGCGTCTCGATCACTGGAAGGGCACCCTGGTGGAGCTCTGTCGCATCCCCAGCATATCGGCGGCGGGCTCCCCGCCGGAGGAGGTCCGGCGCTCCGCGCAGGCGGTGGCCCAGACCCTCCGCGACGCGGGGGTGGAGAACGTCGAGGTGCTGGAGATTCCGGGCGTGCATCCGTATGTGTATGGGGATTGGCTCCACCGCCCGGGCGCGCCCACCGTGCTCCTCTACGGCCATCACGACGTGATGCCGCCCGGCCGCGCGGAGAAGTGGCTCTCGCCCGCGTTCGAGCCGGCCGAGCGGGCGGGCCGGCTCTACGGGCGTGGCACCGCCGACGACAAGGGCGGGGTCATGGCGCATGTCGCCGCCGTCGGCTCGTACCTGCGCGCGGCCAAGACGCTCCCCCTCAACGTGAAGTTCATCGTCGAGGGTGAGGAGGAGATCGGCTCGATGAACCTGGGCCGCTTCCTCCAGCAGTACCGGGACAAGATGGCCGCCGACTTCATCGTCCTCACCGACACCCTCAACTATGACGTCGGACACCCCGCCCTCACGTATCAGCTGCGCGGAATCTGTCAGGTGGACGTGGAGGTGCAGGGCCTGCGTCAGCCGCTGCATTCGGGCTACAGCGGTCCCGTGCCCGATCCTGTCCAGATTCTCTGCGCGATGATCGCCGACCTGCGGACGAAGGACGGCGCGCTGAACGTACCGGGCCTCTATCGGCGGGTCGCCCGGACGGGCGCGAAGCAGCTGGCGCGCATCCGCAGCCTGCCGCGGTCGGAGGCCAAGTTCAAGAAGGATGCCGGCATGCTCCCCGGCGTGCGCCTGTGGGGCGAGGGGAAGTATTCGCTCCTCGAGCGTCAGTGGACACGCCCGGCCCTCACCGTCATCGCTCTGGAGGCGCGGCCGTTTCTCGGCTCCGCCAACCAGATCATCGAGGCGGCGAAGGCACGGTTGTCACTCAGAACCGTCCCCGGGATGGACGCGCGAGAAGCGGGCCGCCTCATCGTGAAGAAGCTCAGCACGCGGCCGCCGTTCGGCGTCAAGGTCAAGGCCACCGTCACCGGCACCACCCCGTGGTGGACGACGGATCCTGAGGGCCCCGCGTTCGAGGCAGCGCGCGCCGCGCTCAAGGCCGGCTTCGGCAAGGACACCGCCATGGTGGGCGCCGGCGGCACCATCGGCTTCGTCCAGCCCTTCGCCGATCTCCTGAAGGGCGCCCCGTGCCTCCTCATGGGCGTCTCCGATCCGAACACGCAGGCCCACTCCGAGAACGAGAGCCTCCACCTGGGCGACTGGGTGAAGGCGATGCGCTCGACGATTCATCTCTACGACGGGCTCGCGAAGCTGCCGCGGCCGTAGTGGCGGCGTGAGCTAGGGGACCTCGAGCACGGCCTGGCCGTCGGGCCGGTGGAACGCCAGGGCGCCGTTCTTGCCACGGGTGACCAGATACCCCTCCTCGTGCACGGCGCGGTGATGGTATCGGCACAGCAGGACCAGGTTGGACAGGATGGTCGGCCCCCCGTGCGCCCAATGCCGATGTGATGGGCCTGGACGAATCGTCGCTCGCATCCCGGGAAGCGGCAGACCTGATCGCGATGTAGCAAAGCCCGGCGCAAGGCCGGGGGGATCGTCCGCGTCTTTCTACCCACCTCGACCGGAACACCTTCCTCGTCGTGCCGGATCCATGTGCGGCTGGCGTCACAGCTGAGTCGCTCCGACGTTTCCGCGGAACCGTGGGTGCCATCTCCCAGTGTCGATTCGCCGGATGCGTCGACCCGGAGGATCACGTGATAGCGCTCGCCCGGGGCACCTGGATCCAGCTCGTGATGCAGGGCCGACTCGGCCACCAGGAGGAGCGCGTCGGCTCGCTGCTGGACCGGATTGGGCTCAGGGGGCGGAGTCAGTGAGAGCGGCCCGCGACGCCCGTCGCGCCGGTGGAGAGCGTCCTGCGCGGCGGTGAGAGCCTGCAGGAGTACCGCGCCAGCCTCAGGGTCGAGGCGGCCGTGGATCACCACCATGCCGCGCTCGTCGGTATAGACGTGGAGCGCCCGGCTGGCGTGCCTCCGCCTCGACTCGGTAAGATCGGCTTCGCGGTTGTCGCGGGGCCAACCGCGCACCATGCGCTCGGCCTGCGCGGCCGTGACGGTGCGGCCCATGGCGAGGAGTCGTGCCTCCGTATCCGGCGTCGCGATACGGGTCAACGCGCGCACCTTGGCGTAGGACAGCTCGCCCAGCGCGAGAGCTTCGGCGAAGCGCGGCAGCCCGCCCAGCGCCCGGGCGACGCGCACTCGCTCGCGCGCCGCGCCCGGGTCGAGGCCCACTCTCCAGGCGAGCCAATGGGCGCAGGAGCGGAAGCCGGGCCGCCATCCGCGGCAGTCGTCGAAGTCGCGGATGAGTCTCAAGAGCCGGGCGAACGGAGCGTCGGCCTGTGCCGAGAGGGCAGCGATCTCATTGCCGAGACGCTCGGCCTCGTCGGTCTGGGCGAGGCCGGGGAAGTCTACTGAGAGTGCGAGTGACATGCCGAATCTCCTCGCTTGCAACTCTAAACCCATGCGTTTCGGCTGGCTCCGCGGGCTTTGGGCGAGCGCTCCGGGAACGAGAAATGATTTTCGCCGCCACGCCGCCGGATCGTTGCGGGAGGTGGAGCCACGCCGCGCAGAGGGGGCGATTTCGAACTCTGCTCAGTGGGGGATCGAGGGCCCTCTAGAAGCTGTCAAGCAGAATTCGCCAACGGGCCGCTGCATCTCGGCCGCCGCCTACCGGAACGCGGGGAGCACCTCGGCGCCGCACGCCTCGATGAACGCGGGGCCCGGCATGTTGGGCTGCAGGATCACGTGCCGCATCCAGGGGAAGCGCTCGACGAGCCCTTCCAGCTGCAGCCGCACGTCGGCGGCCGAGCCCATCAGGCAGAAGCGGCGCGCCACCTCGACGGGGATGGCCTCCACGTGCTTGGCGGCCAGCGCCATGTCGTAGGCGTGATGGAAGTCCGGGCGCACCTCCTCGAGGATGCGCTCGATGGGCGCGCACGGCCACCGGAGGCCCAGGCGCTCCCACGTTCCGCGGTTCACCTCGTAGTAGCCCGCCGCCATGACGCGGCCGCGGGCCTCGGCGAGGTCCACGTCGTCGGTGAGCACGGTGTGGAAGTGGCCCGCCACCCAGAGGGCGGCGGGATCGCGCCCCGCCTCCCGCGCTCCCGCGCAGAACTCCTCGTAGCCCCACTGGACGAGGGCCGGATCCGTGCCGATGCGGATCACCACGCCGTCCGCCGCGCGGCCGGCCATGCGCAGCGTCTTGGGCCCGCTGCCGGCGACGATCACGGGGACCGGCCGCGGGGTCTGTAGCCGAGACGGCGCCGTCCAGCCGAGCGGCACCCCCTCGCCGGCGAGGAGCGCGCGGATCATCCGTACCGCCGCTTCCTGCTCGGCCGGCCGCGCCGGACGTAGGCCCACCTGCCACACCGCGGTGTCGCCCGAGCCGATGCCGAGGAAGACTCGCCCCGGGGCGTACATGTCCACCGCCGCCGCGCTCGCCGCGATCACGCTCGGGTGGCGCGTCACCGGGTTGACGAGGAGCGTCCCCACCTTCGCGTGCCGAGTGGACTGCGCTGCGGTCAGGACATTGACGAAGACGTCGCCGTTGCGGAGCTGGCTGTCGGGAAACCAGAGATGGGAGAAGCCCGCCGCTTCCGCGTCGCGGCAGGTCGCGGCCAGCCGCGCGGGGTCGGGAAAGCCGAAGCGGTTGGTGCCGAAGGTGAGCGGCGCGGTCACGCGGCGATCAGACGGGCTGCTGCGGGCGCTTCGAGTCCGGCCAGTCCACGTGGAAGAACTTGCCCCGCGGCGCGTCCACGCGCTCGTACGTGTGGGCGCCGAAGTAGTCGCGCTGGGCCTGGAGCAGATTGGCGGGCAGCCGAGCCGACCGGTAGCCGTCGAAGTACGCGAGCGCGCTCCCGAAGGCGGGGGCGGGGATGCCGTGCTTCGCGGTGAGCCCGACCACCTCGCGCCAGGCCTCCTGGCCGGAGGCGAGCGCGCGCTTGAAGTAGGGATCCAGCATGAGGTTCACCAGCTTGGGATCGCGGCGGTACGCCTCGGTGATCTTTTGCAGGAAGCGCGCACGGATAATGCAGCCGCCCCGCCAGATGGCGGCAATGGTGCCGAAGTCGAGCGTCCACTTGTATTCGTCTTGGGCCGCGCGCATGAGCTGAAAGCCCTGGGCGTAGGCACAGATCTTGGACGAGTAGAGCGCGCGGCGTACAGATTCGACCAGCTTGGTCTTCGAGCCACGATAGGCGGCGCGGGGGCCCTTGAGCACCTTGGCGGCGGCGACCCGCTCTTCCTTGAGGGCGGAGAGGCACCGGGCGAACACCGCTTCCGCGATCGCGTTGGCGGGCACGCCCATGTCGAGCGCGCTCACGCTCGTCCACTTGCCGGTGCCCTTCTGGCCGGCGGCGTCCAGCACCGCGTCCACGAAGAAGCGTCGAGGATTCGCGGGATCGCGCTGGCGGAGGATGTCGGCGGTGATCTGGATGAGGTACGAGGAGAGCTCACCCTTGTTCCACTCGGCGAAGGTCTCGGAGAGCCGATCCGGCTTCATTCCGCCCAGGGTGGAGAGCAGGTGATAAGCCTCCGAGATGAGCTGCATGTCGATGTACTCGATGCCGTTGTGCACCATCTTCACGTAGTGACCGGCGCCGTTCGGCCCGATGTACGCGGTGCAGGGCTCGCCGCCCGTCACCGGCTTGCCCGGGGCGTAGTCCTCCAGCGGCTCGCCGGAGCGCGCATCGACCTTGGCCGCGACGGCCTCCCAGATCGGGCGGAGATGCTGCCACGAGTCCGGATGCCCGCCCGGCATCATCGAGGGGCCGAAGCGCGCGCCCAGCTCGCCGCCGCTGACGCCGGAGCCGAAGAACCGGCAGCCCTTTGCATACTGCTTCTCGCGGCGTATGGTGTCGGTCCACTGGCTGTTGCCGCAGTCCACCACGATGTCGTCGGACTCGACGCCGGCGCCGAGGAGCTGCTCGACCACCGCGTCCACCGGCGGGCCCGCCTTCACGAGCACGATGATCTTGCGCGGCTTCTTGAGGGCTCCCACAAAGTCGGGCAGGGCGGCGGCTCCGACGAGGCCGCCCGGGGTGTCGGGGTTCGCGGCGAGGAACTTCTCGGTGACCGTCGTGGTGCGGTTGTAGACGGCGACGCGGTAGCCGTGATCCGCGATGTTGAGCGCAAGGTTCTCGCCCATCACGGCGAGGCCAATCAGACCGACGTCGGCGCTGGCGCGGGCGGGGGCGGAGATGCTCATGGCGGCACTCTACTCCTAGCCGATGCGGGGGTCGAGGGCGTCGCGCAGCCGGTCGCCGACGAGGTTGATGGCGAGCACGGTGAGGAGGATGGCCAGCCCGGGGAACGTGGGCAGCCACCACGCCACGCTCACGAAGTCGCGTCCCAGCGAGATCATCTGGCCCCACGTGGGATAGGCACTGCCGGTGCCCACGCCGAGGAAGGACAGAGCGGCCTCCTGCAGGATGGCCTGCGCGACCTGCAGCGTGGACAGGACGATGATGGACGAGAACGTATTGGGCAGAAGATGCCGCAGAATCATCCTGGGAGTCGAGACTCCCATCGCCCGCGCCGCCTCCACGAAGTCCTTTTCGCGCAGGGCGAGCACCTCCGCCCGCACCACCCGCGTGTAGCGCTCCCACCCGGTGAGCCCTAGCACCACGATGATGGTGACGAGGCTCGGACCCAGCGCGGCCACGAAGGCGAGGGCGAGGAGGAGCTGCGGGAACGAGAGCTGGACGTCCACGATCGTCATGATGACCGTGTCCACGCGGCCGTGCAGAAAGCCCGACAGGAGCCCGAGGGTGACACCGACGGTCAGGCTCACCACCACCGCCGCGATGCCCACGATCAGCGAGACGCGGGCGCCGTGGATGATGCGGCTCAAGATGTCGCGCCCGACCTGATCGGTGCCGAGGACGTGCGCGCTCTTGCCCGCGTCCGCCCACACCGGCGGCGTGAAGCGCCGGATCAGGCTCTGTCGCGCCGGGTCGTGCGGCGCCACCCAGGGGGCGAAGATGGCGGCGCCGACGACCAGCAGCAGCACCGCCGCGCCCGCGATGGCGGCAGGATTGCGGACGAACTTGCGCCAGATCCGCGAGCGCTCCATGGTGGGCTCGGCGCCGGCGCGGACGTTCAGGGGCGGGGCGAGGGTGCCGACGGACATGGCCTCAGCGCACGCGGATCTGCGGGTTCAAGTAGACGTAGAGCATGTCGACCGCGAAATTCACGAGGACGACCATGAGGGCGATGACGAAGACTCCGGCCTGGACGATGGGAAAGTCGAGCTGGCGAATGGCGCCCACGATGAGGCGGCCCAACCCCGGCACCGCGAACACCGTCTCGGTGATGATGGCGCCGCCGAGGAGGATGCCGAACTGCAGGCCGGCGACGGTGACGAGAGGCAGGGCCGCGTTGATCAGCGCGTGGCGGCAGATGACGAACCACTCGGACACGCCCTTGGCCCGCGCGGTGCGGACGTAGTCGAGGTTGATGACCTCGAGCATGCTCGAGCGGACGATGCGGAGGAGGAGCGGGGTGGAGAAGGTGGCCAGAGTGAACCCGGGCAGGACGAGGGCCGCCCAGCTCTCCCAGCCGGAGACGGGCAGGACACGCAGCTGCACCGCGAAGAGCAGGATCAGCATGATGCCCGTCCAGAACACGGGCATGGAGGTGCCGAGGAAGACGACGAGGGTGGCCCCGTGGTCGAACGCGGAGTTCCGGCGGACCGCGCTGAGGATGCCGATGGGAATGGCAAGCAACAGCGACAGCCCCATGGCGAGCCCGGTGAGGAGCAGGGTGGTAGGCATGCGCGCGAGGACGAGGGGCAGCGCGGGCTCGCGGTGGAAGAAGGAGTTGCCGAAATCGCCCCGCGCGATGTTGCCGACGAAGCGCCCGAACTGGATGGCGAGCGGATCGTTGAAGCCCATGCTCACACGGAGCACCGCGCGGTCGGCTTCCGGCGCCTCGGGCATCATCAACGCCACCGGGTCGCCGCTCACCTGAAGGATCGCGAACGTCACGAGGGACACGCCCACGAGCACCACCAGGAGGCGGACGACCCGGCGCACCAGCAGAGTCAGCACGGCTACGGCCTCACCAGAGCGAGAGCGTGGCTCCTCCTACCGAGCCGCGGCCGGCTTGGCGTCGAAGAGCCAGAGCCACTCGTCGGGTCGCGCCGCGTACTGCACCTTCTTCGAGATGGCGAGGGTATCGTACTGGGTCCACAGGAAGACGCTGGGCGCCTCCTCGCGGATCATCTGCTGGATCTGCGAGTAGGTCCGCTTCCGCTTGGGCTGATCCACAGTGGAGCGCCCTTCATCGATGAGCCGATCGAGCCCCTCCACGCGCGAGTACCACTTGCCGTACCAGCCGCCGGGCTCGGTGTGGTAGAGCGGGTGGAGCACCGCGTCGGCATCGAAGACCGAGTAGTTGCCCCAGGTGCCGTAAATACCGTGCGTGCCCTTGCCCTCCCCCTGGGAGAACTTGTTCCACGCCGGGCCTGGGTCCCACATCTTGGGCGTGGCGCGGATGCCCACCTCGGTCAACATCTGACAGATGGCTTCGAACTGCGGCCGGTTCGCGATCGACGAGCTGTGGAGGGTGATGTCGACGCCGTTCGGATAGCCCGCCTGGGCGAGCAGATCCTTGGCCTTCTTCTGGTCGAACGCATAGGGCTTCACGTCGGGATCGAATCCGAAGGCCAGCGGCTGCACCACCGTCGCGACCTGGCGACCGAGCCCCGCCATCAGCTTCTTGATGATGGTGTCCTTGTCGATCGCGTAGTTTGCCGCTTGCCGTACGGGCTTCTTGTCGAAAGGTGGAACGCGCATGTCCAGCTCGACCTGGTGGACCCGCAGGATCGGGGTCGAGGAGATATAGGCCAGCGCGTGCGTCTTGAGCTCGGGCTGGAGGTCGGGGGAGACCTCGCGGATCAGATCCACGCCGCCCGTCTTGATCTCGGCCACCTGGGTGGCGACCTCGGGCACCGCGCGGAAGATCAGGGTCTTGAAGGCGGGCTTGCCCCGCCAGTGCTGGTCGAACGCCTCCAGACGGATGAGCTGGTCGCGCTTCCACTCCACGAACTTCCACGGCCCAGTTCCCACCGGCGAGGTCGTGCCGAAGGCCTGATCGCCCACCGTCTCGATGTGCTTCTTCGGCACGATGGGGAAGAACACCAGGCGCTCGAGGAGGAGCGGGAAGGGCTTGTCGGTGATGATGTGCACGGTCTCCGCGTCGATCACCTTCACCTCTTTGATCGCACGGACATTGCCGTACTGGGGTGACTTCTTGGTCTGGTCGATCACGCGGTCGAAGGAGTACTTCACGTCGGCGGGCGTCAGCGTCTCCCCGTTGTGAAACTTCACGCCCTTGCGGATCTTGAACTCCCACTGGCTATCCGTCAGCGCTTTCCACGAGGTGGCGATGGAGGGCTCGAACTCGAGCTTGGTGTTCCGGTGCAAGAGCGAGTCGTACATGTTGATGTTGACGAGGATGCCCACACGCTCGAAGTGCATGTGCGGGTCCAGCGTCGGCGCGTGCGAGACGAGCGCGACGGTGAGAGTGTCCTTGGGCTGGGCCGCGAGCGGCGCGGACAGCGTGAGGACGGTGAGAGTCAGGACGAGGGCCGGCAGCGCCCATCGCTTCATGGTGTGTCCTCCTCGGTCATGGGTCCGAGTGTGAGTGTGACGAGGGCGACGATGACCTCTGGGTTTGATTGTCTGCGTATACCATACGGTGGCCGTCACGCACAACGGCCCCTCACCCTGCCCTCTCCCCCGAGGGGAGAGGGTTGGCGTGAGGGGGCCGTGCTAGAGTCCCGCCATGCCAAAGCCCCCCCTGTCCGGCAAGGCGCAGACGGTGCTCGGCCCCGTGGCCGGCGACGCCATGGGCGTCACGCTACCCCACGAGCACCTGCTCATCGACTTCAAGGTGATGTTCAAGGAGCCGGAGGCGGCCGCCGACAAGGGGCGCGCGCTCGCCCCGGTGAGCATGGCCAATCTCGGCTGGATCCGGCAGAACTTCTCCTCCAACCTGGACAATCTCCGGCTGCTCGACGAGGACGTGGCGCGCGACGAGGCGATGCTCTTCAAGCAGGCCGGCGGCCAGACCATGGTGGATCCGACCAGCGGCGGGCTCTCGCGTGACCCCGAGGCGCTCGCGCGCATCGCGCGCGCCACCGGGCTCCACATCGTGATGGGCGCGGGCTACTACGTCCAGGCCGCTCATCCTCCCGCGCTTGCACAACGTGGGGTCGACGACATCGCCCGCGAGATCGTGGGCGACATCGCGACCGGGGTGGGGACGAGCGGCGTGCGCGCCGGCCTCATCGGCGAGATCGGCTGCACGTGGCCGTGGACGGACGGGGAGAAGAAGGTCGTGCGCGCGGCGGTGGCCGCCCAGCGGGAAACGGGCGCGCCGCTCATGATCCACCCCGGGCGCAACCCGCGCGCACCCATGCAGATCCTCGAGCTGGTCGAGAAGGAAGGCGGCAATCTCAAGCGCACCACCATGTGCCATATCGAGCGTACCATCGCCGACCGCAAGCACCTGATGGACCTCGCCCAGACCGGCTGCTATCTCGAGTACGACCTCTTCGGCCTCGAGACGTCCTTCTACCCCTACAACCCCGACTTCGACATGCCCAACGACGGCGGGCGCATGGCCCAGATCCTCCGCCTCATCGAGGACGGGCACGGGCGGCAGGTGCTCATGTCGCACGACATCGCCTACAAGCACTGCCTGACCAAGTGGGGCGGCTTCGGCTATCACCACCTGCTGCTCAACGTGGTGCCGCGGCTACGGCGCAAGGGGCTGGATGACCGCGCGATCCGCGGCCTCATCGTGGACAACCCCCGCCGCGCCTTCGTCTTCGCCTGAGAACCCTCTCCCCAACCCTCTCCCCGGTGGGGAGAGGGAGAGAGCGGAACCCTCTCCCCTGTGGGGAGAGGGCAGGGTGAGGGGCTACCAGGACTCCACGGCGTCCAGGTAGGTCTGGCCGACGCGCACCCGCGTGACGCGCCCGCCCGCGTCTAGCTCGAAGATCACCGCCTCGCCGTGGCTGGCATAACCGTCCTTCGCGTCGACACGGAAAGTGTGCGCGCGGCCCTCGATTGCGTGAAGCCGGATGGCCATCAGCATCGGGTCGGGCAGGCTCGGCTCGATGAGGAGGAGGCCGTCGTCCACGAGCAGCACCTGCAGGTCCCCCCACCGGCTCCGATAGCGCCCGGCATAGCGCTGCCACGCGGGATCGGGCGCGCGCTTGTCGTCCTTCGCGGTGGCCTTCGCGATGGCGGGGGCCACGTACTGCTGCGTCCGCTCGACCAGCGTCAGGGCGTCGCCGTCGTCGGCGTTGGTCATCGCGATCACCGCGAGCTTCTCGGCGGGCCAGATGCGCAGCTGGGTACGATAGCCCGGCAGCGAGCCACCGTGGCCGAAGCTTGTCTTGCCGCCGAGACGCTGGATGCGGAACCCGAGGCCCCAGCCCGCCTGCCAGTCGGGCTCGAGCCAGTGAATGCGCTGCATCTCCCGTAGCGTGCTGCCGCGCAGGATCTGGGTGCCGCCGGTCGGCCCGTCGCGGAGCTGCAGCATGGCGAACCGCGCGAGATCGGTCACCGACGTGGTCATGTTGGCGGCGGCGCTGATCCCGCGGGTGTCCACGTGGGGCGCGGGGGCGCGGCTTCCGTCCGGCATGCGGCGTCCGTACGCGCGCGCGAGGCGTGGATCGTCGGGCGCCGGCGCGGCCACGAGGGTGTCCTTCATGCCCAGCGGGTCGAGGATGTGACTCTTCACGTACGCGGCGTAGGGCTCGCCGGACACCGCCTGGACGACATCGCCCGCCAGCGCGAGGGCGAGGTTCGAGTACTTCCACTGCGTCTCCGTGGCGAGGATGCCTTCCTGGCGCGCGAGGCCCTCGCGCAGCCGCTCCGCGGTGGGAAAGTCGAAGTCGGTCCAGTAGGGGAAGGCGGCCTCGCGCGGCAGGCCCGAGGTGTGGGTGAGGAGGTGCCGGATGGTGATGGGCGGCGCATCCCCATGACGCGACGCGATGGAAAACCAGTGCAGATGGCGGGTCAGCGGATCGTCCAGCTGAAGTCGCCCCGCGTCGCGCAGCTGCATGATCGCGGTCGCGGTGAACGTCTTGGTGATGGAGGCGATGCGGTAGAGGGTCTCCGCCGTCGCCGGGCGCCGGCGCTCGACGTCAGCCCACCCGAAGCCTGCGGCCCACACCAGCGTCTGATCGTGCACCACCGCGAGCGAGGCGCCGGGAAGCCCGCTGTACGCGCGCTGGCCTTCGACCCAGGCGGAGACGACGTCCAGCGAGGCCCTGATCTCGGGGCGATCGCCGAGTGGGAGGTCGTGGCTCATCGCCGCCCAGTGTAGTCGGCTTGCCGCGAGTTGCCCAGGCCCCGTATACTCCCGGTCTATGATGACAATTTCGGTTCAACCGTTTTGAGCGCGGCCAAGGCCCGACGTCCTGCCCCCCGCCGCAAGGGGCCGGCCCGCGCGGGGAAGGCCACTCGCAGCAGCTCTTCCAAGCGTCCTCCGCGCGCGTGCCGGCCGTTTCCGCCGAGGTGCTGGTCCCGCCCCCCGCTGCCGCGCCGGAGCCCATCGTGGTCTCGCAGCCCGAGCGTGTCTTCGCCAGTCGCATGCCCGCCGCCGAGCCTGCGCGTCCGCTGCCCTCGGCCCGGCGCGGGATCTTCTTCGACGTGGAGAACTCGAGCCGCCCGGAGCACGTGGCCGCCGTCCTCGACCATCTCCAGATCGACCGCGGATCGCGTCTCACCGATCTGGTAGCGATGGGAAACTGGAAGGTGGCGAGCGGCGAGACCGCGCGCTTGCTCGCCCAGCGCGGGGCCCAGCTCGTGCACAGCGCACCCTCGACCGGCGTGAAGGACTGGAGCGATCTCCGCATCGCGGTGGCCGCAGGCGTGTGGCTCGCCGCCGCGCGGCCGGGCGATGTCGTCGAGATCATCACCGACGATCAGGCCTTCGACGCGGTGGGCGACGTGGCGGCCGGGCTCGGCGTCACCTTCCACCGCCTGTCCTTTCGCGCGCTCGCCGGCATGGGGCTGCTGCCCACCGCCGCGGCACCGCGCGAGGAGTCACGCGGAGCGCGCGGCGGCCGGGGCCGCGGGCGCGGGCGTGGCCGGCGCGGTCGGGGTGGGCGCGTCGAAGGGCGCCCCGACCTCCGTCCCGCCGCGGCGCCGGCCCCGGCGCATCGCCCGGCCGCGCATCATGCGCCCGCGCACCACGCCGCCGCCCCGGCCGGCGCGCACACCGCGCCCGCGGAGCAGATCCGCGCGGTAGTGGACGAGCTGCTTCAGACCTCGCCGATAGGAGTGACGCTCGACGCCCTGTCGAACGCGCTCAAGTCCAAGGGCTTCCGCCGGCCGCCGGGCTCGCCGCGGCTCATCACGCGGCTCCGCAACCTCAAGGGCATCGAGGTCACGCGCACCGGCATCGTGCGCCTGCTCGAATCCGGCGGGGCCGAGCGGGCGCAGCCGGCGGAGGCGCCCGTGGCGGAGTCGCCCCCGGTGCGCGGCGTCTCCCAGCTCGCCGGCATGCCGGAGGTCATCGCGTCGAACTTCGATGCCTTTGCCGGCGCCCGCGAGGACGAAGGCGATGAGGTCGAGAGCGACGGGCCGGGGCCGGGCAACGAGGCGGAGCCCACCGCCGCCGTCCCGTCGGGCCAGGCTGGCCAGGGACGTCGCCGCCGTCGCGGGGGCCGTCGACGCCGCGGGCGCCGCGGACGGGGCGGGCCAGGGGGGGGCGTGTCCGTTCCTGGAGGGGTCGAGCCCGAAGCGTCGGGGGTACGGGACGAAAGTTCGTAACCCAGGCGATTGACGTCGCTGTCAAAGGGCACCATAATCCGGGGACCTTGCAAAGCGCGCTTCCCAAACGACGCCCCCTTGGACAAATTCTCGTGGGGATTGACGTTATCTCCCAGGAGACCTTGGCGCAGGCGCTCGCGAAAGCGGGGCAAGAACGACTGCGTCTCGGGGAGATCTTGATCACCCAGGGCGCCGTAACCGACACCGATGTGTTGCGCGCCGTGGCGGAGCAGCTGGGGCTGCCCTTCCTCTTGGCCGACGAGTTACCGTCGAACCCTCCGGCGCTCAAAGACCTCTCGTCCAAGTACCTGCGCCAGAATCTCGCCTGCCCGATCTCCCTGGAGGGCTCGGTCCTCTCGGTGGCGACCGCGGAGCCGACCAATCCTCTTCTGTCGGACGACCTAGAGCAAAGCCTCGGCTTGACGGTCAAACTGTATGTCGCTCCGGCCTCGGCGATCCTGGGCGCCATCGAACGGGCATACGGAGCGAATACCGCGCTGCAGAAGATCGTCGAGGGCATGGGGCCTTCCGGCGGCGAGCGCGATGGCGAGCTCGATGAAGACGTCAATCACCTGCGGGACATGGCGTTCGAGCCGCCCGTCGTGCGCCTGGTGAATATCCTGATCGATGGGGCGCTAGCGGCCGAAGCCTCCGACATCCACATCGAGCCGTTCGACGATAGCTTGCTCGTCCGCTACCGCATCGACGGGCTACTGTACGATCAGGAGTCTCCGCCCCGGCGGCTCCGCGCCGCGCTCACCTCGCGCATCAAGATCATGGCAGAGATGAACATCGCTGAGCGTCGCCTGCCTCAGGACGGACGCATCCGGGTCACTGCCCACGGCCGGCGGGTGGACATCCGCGTCTCCACCGTCCCGACCGTCCACGGCGAGTCCATCGTGATGCGGCTGCTCGACCGCTCCTCGGTCTTCCTGTCCTTCGATCGCCTGGGCTTCTCCCGCGGCACGGCGGAGACGTTCGAAGGGCTGATCCGACGTCCACACGGCATGCTGCTCGTCACCGGTCCCACCGGCTCTGGGAAGACGACCACGCTGTACGCGGCGCTCGACAAGATCAACCGCCCCGACCTCAAGATCATAACGGTCGAGGACCCGGTGGAGTACCAGCTCAAGCGCGTGAACCAGATCCCGGTGAGACCCAAGATCGGGCTCAACTTCGCCGCCGGGCTCCGTCACATCGTGCGCCAGGATCCCGATGTGATCATGGTGGGCGAGATCCGAGATCTCGAGACGGCGGAGATCGCGATCCAGGCGGCGCTCACCGGACATCTCGTGTTCTCGACCCTGCATACCAACGACGCACCCAGCGCGATCACGCGACTCCAGGACATGGGGTGTGAGCCGTACCTGTTTTCCTCGGTTCTGAACGGCGTGCTCGCCCAGCGGCTGGTCCGGAGGATCTGTCAAGGGTGCCGCGTGCCCAAGGCCGCCGAAACCGCCGAGTTCGCCGCGCTCGGGATCGCCAGCACCGGAACCGAGGAGCTTTTCCACGGGAAGGGATGCGACGAGTGCCGGGGGACCGGCTACCGCGGCCGCAGCGCGATCTACGAGCTGCTCCGGATCACCGAGTCCATTCGCAGCCTGATCGTGCGGAGGGCGCCGGCCGGCGAGATCCGCCGGGAGGCGGTCGCGCACGGGATGGTCACGTTGCGAGAGGACGGCTGGGCCAAGGCCTGCGCGGGCGTGACGACGGTGGCGGAGATCTTGCGGGTCACGGAGGAAGACCCCTAGCGTGGCGATCTTCACGTACCGGGCAAGGGACCGGAGCGGACAGGCCATCGATGGCGTCATGGAAGCCCCCGACACGCGAGCCGTGGTCGATCGGCTGCAGCGCGATGCCTACTACCCGATCACGATCGTCCCCCAGGGAGGGCGTCGTCGCGTCCTCGGTTTCGCGTGGCCGGAGCGAGGCGTCGGGCGGATCGCCCGCCGCGACATCTTGGCCTTCACCCAGCAGCTGGCCACGCTGCTCGAGGCCGGCATGCCGCTCGACCGCGCGCTGGCCATCCAGGGCGAGCTGGCGCCAAACGTCCGCCTTCGCGTGATCGTCGGCGATGTGCTCCAGAGCGTGCGCGGCGGCTCCTCGTTGGCGGATGCCCTCGCCAAGCATCATCCGCGGCCGTTCTCCCGCCTCTACGTCAACATGGTGCGGGCGGGGGAAAAAGGGGGCGCGCTCGAGGCCACCCTTCGACGGCTGGCCGAGTTTCTCGAGGAATCCCAGGAGTTCCGTGACGCGATTGTCTCGGCGCTGATCTACCCCGCGCTGCTGGCCGGCGTGGGCGCGGCGGCGGTGATTTTTCTCTTGGCGTTCGTCGTGCCGCGCTTCGCCGCCATCTTCAGTGACCTCGACGCAACCCTGCCGCTCCCCACGCTCATCCTCCTTCGCGTGAGCGATACGATTCAGCAGTACGGATGGCTGCTCGGCCTCGCCGGCCTCGCCGTCCTCGTGGTGATGCGGTCGGCGCTGGCGACGGCGGCGGGCCGCCTCCGGGCAGACCGGATGCTCCTCCGGCTCCCCATCGTCGGCGAGCTCATCGTGAAGATCGAGGTGGCGCGCTTCGCCCGCATCCTGGGGACGCTGCTTCGGGGCGGAGTCGCGCTCGTGAGTGCCCTCGGCGTGGTGACCGAGCTGCTGGCGAACCGCGCGCTGGCGCGCGCCGCGGAGAGCCTGAGCGATGGAGTTCGACGCGGTGCCGGTCTGGCGCAGCCAATCGCGGATGCGGCCGTCTTCCCGCCTCTCGTGTTCCACATGGTCCGGGTGGGGGAGGAGACGGGCCGGCTCGAAGAGACGCTCCTCCGCATCGCGGCGACCTACGAGGCGGACAGCCGGAAAGTGCTCAAGCGGCTGATCGCCCTTACCGAACCCTGCGTCATCCTGGTGATGGGGCTGCTGGTGGGCTTTATCGTCGTGGCCATGCTCTTGGCGATCCTGTCGGTCGCCGACCTGCCGATGTAGGCGCGGCAGATCACGAGGCTCCATGACGTCACGGTCTATTCGGCGCGCCGCGGTGGCCCACGATCAGCGGGGATTCACGCTGGTCGAGCTCCTGGTCGTCATCATCATCCTGGGGCTTCTGGCCGGCCTGGTCGGACCGCGTCTCTTCGGCCGCGTCGGGCAGAGCAAGCAAGCGACGGCCAAGGCGCAGATCGAGCTGTTGGGAGCGGCGCTCGATCAGTACCGGCTCGACGTGGGGGCGTATCCGCCCGCCGGCGTGGGCCTTTCGGCGCTCGTCCAGAGTTCCAACGTGCCCAACTGGAATGGGCCCTATCTCAAGAAGAATGCCGTGCCGCTCGATCCATGGGGCAAGCCGTATCAGTACAAGTGTTGCCCCGGCGACCGCGGCGACTACGACCTCTGGAGTTACGGAGCCGACGGAGCCCCGGGCGGTGAGGGTGAGAACGTCGACGTGACGTCATGGGACTCGAGGTGACACGAACCCGCGGCTACACGCTGATCGAGCTCGTGCTGGTCATGGCCGTGCTTGCCGCGGCCAGCATGGTGGCGGCTCCGGCGGTGGGCCGCGCCGTCGACGGGCTGAGGGTGCGTACGGAGGTGGCGGGCGTCGCGTCGTTCCTGCGCTGGGCCCGCGAGCAGGCGATCACCCGCGGTCAGGCCCACGAGGTGACCGTCGACGCGGCGAGGGGTGCGCTGCTCGTTCGCCGCGCGGGCGGGAAGTCGATCGACGGCGGCGAGACGCGCCGGCAACTGTCATCTCTGTTGCATGTCGCCCCCGCGCACGGCCGCATCCTGCAGCCGATCACCTTCCTGCCGCAGGGCCGATCGAGCGGTGGGGTGTTCCGCGTCGAGGCGGCGGGGTCGCGGGCGTACGTCATCACGGTGGATCCGCTGACCGGGCGTGTGAGCACCAGGCGGGCCGACTCGTGAGCCGCGGATTCACATTGCTCGAGGTGCTGGTTGCCATGACCATTCTGGCGCTCGCCCTCGTCGCCATGGTGCAACTATCCGCCCAGGGGCTGCGCCTGCTCCGCCTCTCGGAGGATTACCAGGGAGCTGTCCGCCTGGCCGACCACCTCGCGCGCGTCGTCGAGCCAGACCAGGAAGGCATAGAGAGGGGGCAGGAGGGCCCGCTGCGTTGGGAGCGTCGGGTCTCGGTGGTGTCCGTGCCCGAGGAGTTGACGGCCGCTGCCGGACCGCGACCTCGCCTGTATGCCGTGTCGGTCGCGGTGGGGTGGGGGCCCAAGCGGACGCTGGAGCTGACGAGCCTGCGGACGGTCGTCGAGCCATCCGACGGATCCGAAGAGTCGACGACCAGGCGCAGCAGGCGATGATGCGCCGGCACGATGGCGGCTTCACCCTGATCGAGCTGCTGCTGGCCCTCAGCATCGGGGCGGCTCTGCTCGTCGTCATGTTCGGAGCGGTCCGGGCCGGGCTGGCCGCGTGGGGGCGAGGGGAAGCCCGGGCAATGGCCCTCGATTCGAGTCGCAGCCTCGAGCAGATGTTCGCTCGGGCGGTGGCGGGGGCCTACCCCTACAACGGCGCACTGGTCGAGGGCGCGCCGGCGGGGATCATCTTCGACGGCACGCCCGATCGATTGACCTTCGTCACCGTCGCCCCGCCTATCCCGGCCCCGATACCGATCGCGTTCACGGTGATGAGCGTGTCCCGGGACGCGCAGGGGCTCGCAGTGCGCCAGCTCGCCCTTCCCAACGTGGGACCCCTCGACCGGGTGGCAGCGATCGTCGTGGATCCCACGGTGACCGCCGTGCGCTTTCGCTACCTCGGTGAGAAGCCCGACGCCTGGAGTGAGCGATGGGAGGTGGCAAAGGAACGCAGCTTGCCCCGGGCCGTGGAGATCGTGCTGGCGACGGCCGTCGGGAATCGCCTCGTCGAGCACTCTCGGCTCGTCGTCCCTCTCCGGGCACTGACGCCATGAAGACGGAACGCGGCTTCGTCCTGATCTCGGTCATGCTGGCCTTGGCACTGCTCGTCCTCGTGGTGACCGAGTTCGTCTTCTCGATGCGCCTCGAGGCGTCGATGGCCCGCTCGTATCGTGACAGCGTGCTCGCCGAGCACCTCGCCGAGGCCGGCGTCCAGCAGGCGATCCGGGAGATTCTGAGCCACCCCCAGATCGTGGCGCTGGGGGAGGCCGGCCAGCTGGTCCTCTACCGCGCGCTCCCGGGCCAAAGCCAGCCCGAGCGCCTGCCGAGCCTGCCGCGCAGCCGGGTGCCTTTGGGGCGGGGCGAATTCTCCTACCGCATCACCGACGAGGCTGCGCGCCTCGACATCAACCTGAGCCCCCCCGCCCGGCTGGATCGCCTGCTCGCCGCCATGGGGGTGGAGCGAGCTCAGCGCGACATCATCAATGACTCGATCCAGGACTGGAGAGATCGCGACGAGCTTCGCCGGCTCAACGGCGCCGAGAGTGCGGACACCTATCTCCGGCTGCCTTTGCCGTATCGTACGCGAAACGGAAATCTCCAGGACACGGCGGAATTGCGGCAGATCCACGGCATGAGCGCCGAGCTTTATGCGGGAACCGCCGAGCGTCCGGGTCTCGGCGCGCTGGTGACGACCCTCTCGCTCGGCGGCGTCAACCTAAACACCGCGTCCGCGCCTGTTCTCAAGGCGCTCGGCTTCGCCGACGCCGAGGTCTCCGAGGTCCAGGCGACACGGATACGCACCCCCTACCTCACCGTGCCGGGCCGCTTCGCCGGCCGCGGCCTCGCGGTGGGAACCGCGACCTTCCGGATCGAGGCCGAGGGCCGCGTCCCCGGCTCGCCACCCAGTCGTGTGCTCGCCATCGTTCAGCGTGGAGGACGAACCGAAACGCTGGGCGTGACGATTCGCTTGTGGCGTCCGGAAACCGATTGATGCTCCCCGACTCCACCGGACTCTTCCTCGAGGACAGCCGGCTCGCGGTGGTGGCCCTCGGGGGCCGCGCTCAGCTGACGCACTTCATCGTGGAGGGCGTGGAGGATCCGGCCGCCGCGCTCGATGCCGAGCTCCGCGCTCGGAGGCTCCGTGCCCCGCGCATTGGCATCGGTCTCGATCGCCGTGCCGTGGTGGTGAAGGGGCTCGAATTGCCGCGAGGCAGCGGTGGTGATCTCGGTCAGATGGTGGGGTTCGAGCTGGAGCGGCATCTGCCCTTCGCCGCCGACGAGGTGTGCTTCAGCTGGGTGGAGCTGCCGAGCGGCGTCAATGAGGCCCGGCGGGTTCTCGCGGCGGCGTGCGGGCGGCGCTCGCTCGAACGACCTCTCGGCTTGCTCGCCGGCGCGAAGCGGCGGCCCGCCGCCATTACGATAGCCAGCCACGAGCTCCCGGCCCTCTTGGCCCAGGGTCTCGCTGCCCGCCGTGCCATCTGGGCCCATCGCCACGGCCCCCGCACCGATCTGCTACTGCTCGTCGGGCGAACGCTGCTGATGAGCCGCTCGGTGGCCGCGGCCGATGCCGAGGGCCTCACGAGGGAGATCGAGCGGACTCTCTCCTTGGCCGGGTGGGGCCGGTGCGAGGTCGTGTGGGCGTCGGGTGACGACGCCCAGGCGTTGATCTCGGATCCCGAGCTGGCGCGCTGCCTCGATGTGCCGGTCTCCACGCCGCCCTACGATGCCCGCCGCGGCGCGCTGGTCGCCGCATTGCCGGAGGAAGGCCGCGGCGCAAGCCTTCTCGCGCTGGCGGTGGCACTCCGGCCTCGTCGCGCCGCGTTCGACTTGCTGCCGGCGCCGTTGCGGCCCTGGACCCTGTCGCGAGCCCACCTCATGACGGCCGGAATCGCGCTCGCCACCGCGTTGCTCGGCGTGACGTTCGCGTTCACCCATGTCGCGGTCTCCGAGCGCTACCTGGGTCGCGTGACCGAGGAGATCCGCCGGCTCGACCCTCAGGCGAAGGCGGTCGATGCCCTGGCCGCGGAGCGAGACCGGAGCCGGCACGTGCTGGCCGGGCTCGATTCCGTTCGGCGTGGGAGCCTCCCGGCGCTGTCGATCCTGAGCGACCTCACCGAGGCCCTGCCCGCGACCGCATGGCTCCAGGCGTTGAACATGGATCAGGAAGGCGTGGAGATGATCGGGCAAGCCGAAGCGGCGAGCCAGCTCATCCCCCTGCTGGAAGCCTCGCGCTGGCTCGAGCGTGTCGAGTTCACGTCGCCCGTGACCCAGCTCTCGGGCAAGGAACAGTTCCGTATCCGGGCGGCTTGGGAATCTCCCCTCGCGGCGCCGCCCGCCTCGGGGCGCTAGCATGGCGAGCCTCGGCCGGCGTGAGCGCACCCTGATCGGGTTCGGCGTGGCGATCGTGCTGCTCCTCGCCATCTATGTCCTCCTCGTCGAGCCGCTGGTGGATCGTGCACGCGAAGCAAAGAATCGGACGGTGGCACGCGAGGCCGCCCTCGAGCGCCGCCGGCTCATGATCGCGCAGGGCCCGCGCATCGCCGAGGAGCTCGGGACCGTCAAGAGGCGGCTCGAGTCCGAGTCCGGGCGGCTCCTGCGCGGGCCGACGGCGCCGCTGGCCGCTTCGGAGCTCCAGAAGCTGGTCAAGGACGCGGCGGCCAGCAGCAACATGGAGGTCCGAAGCGAGCGGGTCCTGCCGCGCCTCGGCTCGCGAGGGTCTTCAGGAGGTCCCCATCGAGATCATCATCGCGGGAAGCATCCGCGACACCCTCACCGCGCTGTACCGGCTCGAGCATGCGGAGCGTCTGTTGATGATCAAGGACCTCAAGATACGCGTCGTGGCGGTTGGACAACCGCGCGAGCTGATGACCACGCTTACCGTCGCCGGTTACGTGATGCCGGAGGTGGGGTCTCGATCAGGCGCCAAGCCCGTAGGCAGGAGGGACCTAGCGTGTCGGGGCGGCTCTTCATCGCGAACATCCTCGTGGGCGCGCTCGGGTGCCTCTTCGCGGCGGGCTGATCCGCGATGTGAGCATCGGCCGTCCGCTGCCGCCGGCTCCCGTCCCCCGCGTGAGCCAGTCGACCCGCGAGGTCGCGGCGGAGACACGCCCCCGCCGACGCCGATCACCACATACCACGCCATCGCGACCAACAACCTCTTCACCCCGGGGCGGTTCGAGGCGAGCGCGACGACGGCGGCAGGCTCGTGGCACCGGGCGTCAAGCCCGTTTTGCACGGCGTGGTGGTCGACGGCGACCGGAGCCGCGCATACCTGGAAGAGCCGCCCGCGCGGCAAGTCTACGGCTATGCGATCGGCGACAGGGTCGCGGGCGGACGGCTGGAGTCGATCGGTCGCGACCGTGTGGTGATCGTTCGGCCCGAGGGCCCGCTGGAGGTGCTGCTCCAGGACGCGGCAAAGCCAAAGCCCGCCGTGAACTCGTCGGCGGGTCCCGACGGGGAGCGAGTACGGACCCAGTCCTCGCGCCGCCTCGGCCCCGGCGCCGAGCCGGCGCCGCCACCAACGCAGCCCCCGCGCCAGTGAGTCGGATACGCCGGCGCCGCGCCAGTCCGAGCCGGCGCGGCGTCCGGCTGCGACCTTACTCGGTGGTGGTGTCCGGGAGACCGACTTCGCGAAGCAGCGCCGAACGCTGCGTCCGCAGCGCGGCGTCCTGGGGCGCCGCGGCGATGAGCTCGTTCAGCGCCGCGATCGCGTCGTACCAGATGCCGGCCCCGGCGTAGACGGCCGGCAGGTCGGCCTTCGCCGCCTTGGAGACCTTGGCGACCAGATCGTCGGGTACGGCTATCCGTTCGAGGCTCGCACCGGCGAGGATGTCCTTCGACCGGCGGCCGGTGTCGGGCATGACGGCGACGTACCACTGGTAAGCGATTGCGGGATTCAGCCGTACGCCGTGCTCGGCGAGGCTCACGCGATGGACTCCCGCCGCGACCGGCGGCGGGATGCGGAGCTCGATGAGGGGATCGGCCTTCTGGGGATCGACGAGGGTGAGCTCGACCGGATGTGAGCTCGGGCTCGAGATGAACCAGTAGAGCACCGGCTGCTCGCTCGTGGTGAGCCCCGTATGGGCCGGCGCCAGAACCGACAGGATGAACGCCTCCCGCCCGGTGCCTCGGGTGCCGCCACCGACGCGGCCGCCGGGGGCTCCGCGTAGCGGCGGCTTGTAGACCGGCGCCGACGCGGTGGTGGCCTTCGCGTCCGAGGGCGGGGCCGCCGGCGGCGGCTGCTTCGGCTGGGCCTCACCGGTGACCGGTGGAACGAGGATCGTGAAGGACCAGAGGGCGATGGCTGCGATCGCGATGCGCCCGGTTGCCAAAGGCTTCGACCTTGCGTTCATTGCCTTACCTCCCGCCGGACAGGGGTCCCGGCGACGCTGGATGGTGCATGCGGCGCGTCTGCCATTCTAGGTGCGCCTGCCCTGATGAGGGGCTCGACCGAGCTCTCGATCGGCTCCAGCTTCCGCTCACCGAGAACTCGGTAAATCGCGACCATCTGCTGCTTGCCCTTGAGGCGGGCCTCGGCGACCCACTCCGTGTCGAACAGGTCGGCCACGTGGGCGTGCGTCGAGGCCCCAATCAAGGTGCGGCAGGGTCGCACCAGAGGATCGGGCGGATACACGTCTTTGTCGAAGCTCTCCAGTCGCGAGGCCGTGTTCAACGTGTCTCCTACGACGACGTACTCCCATCGGTCCGTGCTCCCCAAGGTGCCGGAAACCGCCTCCCCGGTCACGATCCCGATCCGCATCCCGGTGCACGGTCTGCCGGCCTCCTGCCAGGCTCGATTGAGCTCGAGCAACCGCTGTTCGACCGCGATGGCGCACCGGACGGCATTGATGGCGTCCCGGGCGATTTCCGCCTCCGTGCGCCGGGGGATCGGCACTCCGAAGAGTGCCACGATCGAGTCGCCGGCGTACTGTCTGATCACGCCCCCGTGATGGCTGATCACCGGAGCCATCGCCCCCATGTACTCGTTGAGCCAATCCATGAGCTGTTCCGGCGTGAAGCGCTCGGAAACGGTCGTGAATCCGGTCAGATCCGTGAAGAAGGCCGTCACGATCAGCCGGCGGGGTTGCGGACGGCCGCCGCCCGCGAACTGCTCCCGATCGCGCCAGATGTCCTCGGCGACTTCCTTGGACACGTGCTGCGAGAAGATGCGCATCAACATACCGCGCTCCGCACTCTGTCGGTACGAATGATACGCGACCACGAAGCCGGTCGCGCTGGCAAAGGCGAGCGCGGGCGGGACGACCGACCACCACCACCCGTTGAGGAAGGCGACGTAGGCGGTCCCGACGATCACGAAGAGCCCCAGGCCGAAGGCCACGGTCAGGACCAGTGTTTTGAGCGTCCGGATGCCGAGGAACGCCCCGAGGCCGGACCAGACGAGCACCCACAGCCAGGTCAGGAATAGTGGCGGACTCCAGAGCGGCCGCTCACCCTTGGTCGCAATGCGCAGGAGCTGGCTGACGAAGTGGGCATGCACCTCGACGCCTGGAACCTGCTGCTTGGGCCTGAGCCCGGCGCTGAGCGGCGTATAGAAGTCGTCCTTGACGCTCTCCGCGGTGACGCCGATCAGCACGACGCGATCCCGGACCATTTCCGGCGGTACCTCGTCCCGAAGTAGAGCGCTGAGCGTGATCCGATGGAAGGGCCCGAGGCCGATACGATAGTCTGCGAGGAACTGGTAACCGGCGGCGTCCAGGTCGACATACGGTCCGTCGTTTGGACCCAGCGGGCGGATCGGCGTCTGCCCTAGCGTGACGATCGTCTCGTTCGAGGGATCGGCGCCGAGCGTCTTCCCCTCCGGCTCCAGGTAGAGCAGGGCCAGCCGGAGCGCGAACGAGTACAGCGCCGTTTGGCCATCGTCCATGAACAGGAGCACGCGCCGCACGATTCCGCCCGAGTCCACAACGACGTCGTTGAACCCCACCTTGTCCGTGGCTTTCAGCACTCTGGGAGGCGCGACGCCGCCCGAGGAGCCGTCGGCAAACTTGGTTACCACCACGATGCGGGGCGAATCTCGAAGAATGTAGTCGAGCTCGAGAGAGCCTGGGGCGACGGGCACGTCCCGATAGACGTCCAATCCGATTGCCCGCGGGCCGAGCGCGAGCAGCGCGTCGAGGGTCTGGGCCAAGGTCCCGTCGGGGAGGGGCCAGGTGCCTTGTTCCTGGATGTCGCGCTCGCTGATGGTGACGATGACGATGCGCGGGTCGGGCGCGGCGTCTCCCCCCGGCGCTCGGACTCGCAGAAAGTGGTCGTAGCCCGCGAGCTCCGCCTGCTCGAGGGTCCGCGCGGCGCGGAGGCCCAACACGATTGCGGCGACCGCGATGGCGACGAGGACCGCGACGGCCCAATCCGGGAGAGCTACTGGCAGCAAGCGTCGGAGTCGCTGCATCTCAGAAGACCGCCAGCAAGAACTGGAAGTGCAAGCCGGCCTTACCTTTCTCCTGGTCGCCGTCCTTCGTGACGATGATGTCCTGAAGCGGGTCTGGCTTGCCCACGAATCTTGACATCGCGCAGCCGGTATCCGAAATACACCTCGAACTGGGGCTTGAAGGACACCACGCCCGGCAGTGTCAGGGCCCAGCGGATGCCTATGCCGACACTATAGATGTCGAGGGGGTCCGGAGTGCTACCTATCGCGTTCCACCCGCGGCCATAGTCGAAGAAGGGGGCGAGCTCGAGGTAGTCCGCCCACCGTGTCTTGCGGACGAGTGGCACGCGCAACTCGAGCGAGGCCATCAAGCCATTGTCCCGAAGGAGCGTGAATTCCCGGTAGCCGCGGACCGTGTACCGGCCGCCGATCGCCACCTGCTCGAGCGTCAAGAGCGGATCCGGGGTGAGCTGCACGTCGGCCCGGGCGATCAGCTGGCTGTCCAGAACGGGAAGGCGGGTCGCCCACTGGACTTGCCCCAGCCAGGCGAAGAATCTCCCGTCCGGCACGTCTGGATCGGAGTGCACTGTCGCGTCGAGCGCGTCGAGGCCAAACGAGAAGCGCGACCGCAGGGCGATGGCCTGGCTCTGCGTCCGGTGGACGAACTCCCCCGCCACTCGCAACGCGGTCACCGCGGTCCTCCCGTCGTCGGTGGCGCCCGGCAGGAGCGGAAACCGGACGCCGAGGAGCGACGTGATGTTCTCCAGCCGCTCGCCGATGAGCTCGACCGCCACGGTGGTCTGGGGCGTGCGATAGACGGGCTGTCGGATCCCCGCGGTGAAGATCTCGGACTCGCTGTCGATGTCCAGGTCCTCGAACGGCTCCTCGACGATGCCGAACGTGTTCCGCCGGTACTGGAAGCTCACCGTCGTGTCCCAGCGGGTGACGGGAACGGCATACCGGAAGTCCAGGAGCGGATCCAGCCCCTCCGATCGGCCGTACCGGAGCGTGAGGACGTCTCCCCAGCCGAGCAGATTGACGTTCTCGAGCGTGATGATGCCTCGCTCCCCCCCGACGGAGGGCGCCTGGTAGTTGTTGAAGTCGAGGTAGAGGCGGAAGGGCTGCCGATCCTCGACCAGCACGTCGAGCACGCTGTCGCCAGGCCGGAGGCCGGGCTTGAGGTCCACCCGGAGGCGTTGGATCCGCGGATCGTCGAGGAGCAGCTGGATCTGGCGCTGCAGGTCGTTGACGTTGAGCGGCTCGGAGGGCGCGAGTCGAGTCCGGAGGTAGCCGGTCCGAAACCACCGGTTGCCGCGGATGTTGAGCTCGGTCAGACGCCCCTCGATCACCTGGTAGGTAACCTGGCCATCGCGGATTGTCTGGTCGGGGAGGATCACGCCCGAGTTCACGAAGCCCTGGTCCACGTAGAACTGCGTGAGCTCGCGCCGGAGCGCCTGGAGGTCCTCCTGGGTCAGGTACCGGTTCTCGTAGGGCTGGGTGATCTTTGCCAGGGCGTCGGGGGGGAAGGCGGTGCTGCCCTCGACGTTGATGCGCTCGACGAACACACGTAGACGCTGCGGCAGTCCGATCTCCGGCCGGGAAGGCACCTGCGGTGGCAGGACCTGCTCGGGGGGTTCGGCCGGGGGGACCTGGGCATTCGTCACGGCCGGGTGGAGCACGAGGAGGAAGAATACGAGCGACACGGCACACCGTGCGCGGCGGGAGGCCCGCCCTCCGCGGGCGGTGCAGCTCGCCCGTCCCGTCACCTGCCACACGCGGCGTCCAGATACGACACGCGAAGCCGGGGCCACTCATCGGCGAGGAACGACGCCGCGCGCCCCGCCACCGCGGCGCGGCGGGGCTCCAGGAATCCGCTCGGCATGAGGCCGCCGGGCTCGAGTGGCACCCCCTCGCGGCCGGCGACGACCAGGCTGCTCGTCTTCCCCTCGGCGAGGCGCGTGGCGCAGGAGGCGCGCATGAGCGCGGCCGCCTGCAGCACCTCGGTTGACAGCGTGGCGAGGCCCTCGCTGAGGTCGGTCACCACCGCCGTGATGTTCACCGTGCCCGGCGCGCTCAACGCCGACGATGCCGTCACCGCGGTTTCGATGAGCGTGGAGCTGAGCATCACGTCCGCAAAGATGCTGATGTTGCCGCCCGGACCGCCAAAGGCATCGGCATGGATGCCGCCATTATCCAAGACCAGGAACTGCAGGGGGTGCCCGCTCGTGCCCAGCGTGATGTTCCCGCCTCCGCCGACGCCGCTCCGCACGCTGGTGGTGATCTGGCTGTCGATCAAGTGCAAGAGCGAGCCGGTGGAGACGATGGTGATATTGCCCCCATCCGCCTGTAGCGAGTCCGTCGAGATCGACGCGTGTTCCAGCACGAACTGCTCGCCGAAGGTGATGTCGATGCTCCCCGCGGTAGCGCTGGGGCCGCCGGTGCTCGACGCCGAGATGGTGCCGCCGTCGGCCAGCCGAATCTGCGGCGCGCGCAGCGTGATGTTCCCACCGGACCCCGTGCCGGCGGTCGTGCTGAAGAGCCCCGACTGGCCGGTCGGCGATGTGCCGGTGATCGTGATCGACCCCGTGGCGGTGACGTCGATGTTCCCGGCGGCCCCGCTCCCCGGGAGCACGCCGGTGCTCGCCGACGAGATGGTGCCACCGTCGGCCAGCTGGATCTGCGCGGCGCGCAGCGTGATGTTCCCACCGGGCCCTGTGCCGGCGGTCGTGCTGAAGAGGCCCGACTCGCCGATCGGCGATGCCCCGGTGATCGTGACCGACCCCGTGGCGGTGACGTCGATGTGCCCGGCCGCCCCGCTCCCTGGGAGCAAGCCGGTGCTCGCCGACGAGATGGTGCCACCGTCGGCCAGCTGGATCTGCGCCGCGCGCAGCGTGATGTTCCCGCCGGGCCCCGTGTTGGCGGTCGTGCTGAAGAGCCCCGACTGGCCGGTCGGCGACGCCCCGGTGATCGTGATCGACTCGCTGGCGGTCACGTTGATGTTGCCCGGCCGGCCCGGTCGCCAGGAGCACGCTGCTGCTCGCGATCTGACCGCCCCCGGTGAGCATCAGCGTCCCGACGTTGAGCACGATGCTTCCGGCCCGCCCCGCCTCCAGGGTGCTCGTGTTGATGAACCCCCCATCTATCAGGACGGTCGGCGCCGAGAGGGTCACGCTGCCGACGTCCTGGAGAAAAGTCTGGCTCGAGATCCCGGCACGGTCGGTGATGTTGACAGCGCCGTGGGCCGTCACGGCGATGCCGCCCCCCTGCAGTGTAACGTCGCCGCTCTGGATCACGGCCTTACTGCTGAGGTCGAGGCTACCCACGTCGAGGGTGATGCTCCCCGCGGGCGCCGGATCTCCCGGTCACCGTCGTGCCCGAGCTGGTGGTGAAGATGCCGGTCCGGCTCGCCTGGATGCCCGCCCCGGAGATCAGAGCGGGCCCCGTCACCGGTCACCGTACGTTGCCGCCCCGCAGGGCGCTGCCCGTGTTGTTGCTTCCAATGGTACTGCCCCCCATCACATTCAAGGACCCGGCAGTGACCGAGAGGTCGCCGGCCCGCCCGACGTCCGACGTCTGCGAGGAAACCGTCCCGCCGTCGCTGACCGTCAGGTCCGTGCCGAGAGCGAGAGCCCACCGCCGTCACCGGCGAAGACCGTATTGCTGGCAACATGGCTCGGGTTCCCCACTCGCGTCCCGGCCGGAGATGGTGATCGAGTCGGCCGAGATCGCGACGTTGCCCCCCGGCCCCGAGAGGCCGAGTTTACGCTTCGACAGCGCCGCCCCCAGCGAGCTTCACCGATCCCTCCGGTCGCGGTGACGGTGAGGCTTCCCCCGCCGGTGCCCAGGAGCGCATTGTCGCCGAAGATGCTCCGCGTGCTCACGGCGGCGCCGTCGGTGATCTCGAGGGCCCCGCCGATCCCGTCCGTGGGTCGGCCCACGGTGATCCGCATGTCGCCGCCCTGTCCGCCCCCGAACCGCGTGACGGTGCCGAGCTGCGTGACGGTGCCGAGCGAGGGGTCGCTGCCTGTGACCCGAAGGCTGTCCGCCGTCACGTCGACGTCACCCCCGCGGCCCGCGCCCCAGGTCGCCGTCGTCACCGTCGAGCTCCCGGAGATCTCCACCTCGGGTGCGGCCAGCCGGACGTCGCCCCCGCGGCCGCCCGCGAACGTGTCCGTCCGACGATCGACGAGTTGGTGATCACCAGCTTCTGCGTCGCTGCCAGATCGACCCCGACCGTGGACGAACCGTTGAGCTCGCCGAAGCTGTGCGAGGTGATGAATGCGCTGTCGATGGTGACGCTGGCCCCCGCGGATGACGACTGAGCCGTGCGGGTCGCCACTCGCGTCAAGACTGCTGCAGCCCGAGATCCCGACCTGGCCGCAGCTCGCCGTGGCGCCCTCGAGCGTCGCGATGGAGACCTCGCCGCCCGTAGCGCTCGCCACCTGCACGCGGCCGCTGGGCGCCTGCAGGAACCCCCCCGGACGATGGTCACGGTCCGCCTACGATCCCGAGCGTCTGCTCGGCGGGGACCTGCAGGAAGGCTGCCCTCGACGGTGATGGGCCCGCGCGGACCCAGGAATCCGAAGCTCGCGGGATCGGCCACCGAGAGCACGCTCGCCTGCTGGTTCGGACATGTCGACACACAGAACGTGCTCGCCGTCCGCGAAGCGGATGTAGTCGGCGCTGCTGACGTGAAACGACCCGCCGACGTTGAGCGTCGCGGTGGGACCGAAGATCACGCCGGCGGGGTTGATCAGGAAGAGGTTGGCGCCCGGGTACCGCTGGCGCTGTCGATGGTCCCGTAGATGCTCGAGACCTCGCCCCCCGTGACCCGGCTCAGGATGTTGCGCGTGATCAGTGTTCGGCGTCGTGTTGTTGAACAGCGCCGTGTCCTACCCGTTGGTTACCCCGACGCTGAACCGGCCGAAGCTGTGAAAGAGGTTATGGCCGTTTCCCGCGCCACCACCACGGTGACCCGCCGGTGATCTCGTAGGTCCCGGTCCCGCCCGAGGGGCGTGACCGTCGTCCCCAGCCCGCTCGAGGTGATCGCCGTGGGCCCCTGGGCGCGGGCCGGCGCCGCGCCCAGGAGAATGCCCAAGAGAACGAGGATGGCGACACGCGTCCGCTCCACTGACGTCTACCTCACCCCCTGCAGCCGGTCCGCCTGCCGATTACGGGCGCTCAGGCTGGCAGCTCATCAGATCCTCGTCGATCGGCACCTGATGAAGCCGCTCGGCTCCAGATTGTACGAACAGGTCGAACCGCCATTGATTCTGGCGGGCGATTGGGGGGAAAGAGGTTTATCGGGATCGCGGTGCGCAGCTGACAGTCGCCCCCCGTGTCGGAACCTTCTGGAAGGTCTGGCCGGCGCGGTCGCCCCAGACGAACGATGGCAGCCCGACGACGGGGTCACCGTTGGCGTCCACCGGCGTGGCCCGCACGCGTGAACTCGTTGAGACCCGGGAAGTCGCATGTCGCTCTCGAAGACGGCGCTTGGACGGCGCCTTGCGACCGAACGTCTGCTGAACACGCCGATAGTGAAGCTCGTGAGATCGACTTCCTGGTCGTCCACGGCCGTTGGGTGAGGACGACCGAAATCGCCCGGATGTCGACCCCCCAAATTTGTTCATCATTCTTCCAGTTCGTGGTCGAGCCGTCGGGAAGCTTGACGACTTGGCGTGGAGGTCCCGAGGTTCACCCCGTCCAAGAACCGGGCACAGGAAGATCTGTATCGCCTGGAGCGTCTCGAGCTGGATTTCGGCGACGAGCCATTCGGCCGAGCTCGAACAGGTGGGGCCCGTCTCCACCTGGAAGTACGCCGCGACGGAGTCGAGGTCCCGACCGTGCACCTTCGTGGTTCGTCGGCACCCAGCTCACGTAGGCGCCGTCGTCGAAGAGGTCGGCGTTGCTGACGATCGAGCGGAGTGATCAGCGTGAAGGGGTTCAGGTTCGGGCCCACCTCATCCACCTTTTCGATGTTCCACCACAGGGGAATTGTTGACTCGTCCCCGGTCTTCGGGAATAGACGGCCCCGTCCTGCTCGAGGGTTGCGTGAAGCGTGGCGGCCTGGTCGTAGTCGGACGAAATTACGTGGACGGGGGTGTTGACGAACTCGGGCACGGCCGCGTCGACGAACGTGTCGGTTACCCCGCCCGCTCGTGGTGGGCCTGGTGCGACCCGCCGATGGCGGCGCCGCCCGAAACCCTTAGGGTCACACTGGAGGGCTTAATGATCGCCTTGAGTTCGCCCACCAGCGTCGGCGTGCAGGTCGGCTGCACGGGGAGTCCGGTGGTGGGTGAGGTGGCTTGGCCGCAGTAGATGCTCTTGGTCTCGGGGGGGTTCGAAGTCGGCGGCCCGAACGCGCACCGCCGCCGGAGAAGGGGGGCACGATCGACCGTCGCTACCGCATTTACCGAACTGGTTGACGGCTGTCCGTTGGCTGTGAGCGTGAGGGCCAGGCACGGGGCGACGTGGAGTTGCAGGCGATCGGCTGTGCCGCCCGTCGCGTCGAAGAAGTTGCCGCTCATCGCCGCCGTGTACGAGTAGAGGCTGAAGTTGAGCTTCGTGTAATCGTTCGAGGAATAGTTGATCTTGAGCGTCACCCCCGGGGTGGTCGTGGTGCCGGTGCCCGAGGTCGCTAGAAGCCCGGCCACGTTCAGGATGTCGCTGCTCGCATCGATGCGGTAGACGCGGGCCCGCACGCCTTAACCACGCGTTCACAGGCGCGCAGGCCCGATGTCCCTGATCGTCACCGTCGTGCCGCCGACCAAAATCCGTTCGCGTGCAGATGGTGCGTGGCGGCCAGGGCGTCGCGTCGTGCACGCGAGCGCCAGCGCTGGCCTGCCCGCCGAGTCCGTGAAGGCGGGGCCGGGACGTTGACTGGCACGTCGGTGTTTCCCGCGTTCGCGCTGTGATCGTCACCGTTTGATCGCCTCCGCCGCGCCCGGCGCCGCGAAGATGAAAAGGGCAAGGTCCATTCAGACGGTCTTCATGTGTCACTCCTTCCGCGAGCTGTCTGCTCGCACGCACCGTTTACCATCGCGTCACAGCCAGTTGTTGATGAGGAGAAACGGCGACCAGAATCCGGGATGCGCGTAACGCGGATCACTCACTAGCTTCATCTGCGCGCGCTGGAGGGCTACCCCTCGCGAGACCGAGGGGTCCTTGAGCTCGCGGTAGAAGTCCGTGATCAGTCCGGCGGACGCCTCGTCGTTCACGCTCCAGAGCGTCGCCACTGCGCTCCGGGCGCCCGCCTTGACGGCGACACCGGCGAGCCCCAGCGCCGCCCGGTCGTCACCCTCCGCGGTATCGCAGGCGCTCAAGGTCAGCAGCTCGAGGGGCTCGTCACGGTACTTGAGCACCCCGATCAGCTGATCGAGCCGGTCCATCGTCAGCTTGCCGTCGTAGGCGAGGAGGAAGGTCTTGTCGACGTCCCCGCCGAACTCGCCATGCGAGGCGATGTGGACGATCGAGTACGTGCCCGTTTTCAGCTCGCGCTCGATGTTGGCCACCGAGAACTGCGCATTGAGCAAGGTGGTCCCGCCGAAGACCTCCCTCACGTTGGCGATCTCGGTCTCGACCTCGGGCAGCGGCGGAAACCCTTGGACCGACTCCGTCACCCCCACGGCCAGGATCCGGGGGCGCTTGCGATCGAGCGGTCGCGGGTCGGTGAGCTTGAGGCCCGGGGTGATGGCCAGCGCGTACTTCGCCACCAGGAACTGCTGACCGTCGTGGAGCGCAGCCATTGGAATCGTGCGGAGCGGGCCGTCCGGCACGAACACCAGGGTGTCGATCTTGGCGGCGGCGAGCTCCGGCTCGATCGGCCGGATCAGCCACTCGTGGAGCTGCCGAGCGTGGCGCAGATACTGGCGGGTCGTTCGACGCTCGAGCAAGTTCCGGAACTGCCGGACTTCCTGCGTGAGCCGTGCCTCCTCCACCGGCACTACGAAGCGCCGGAGGCCGGACGGCAAGGTCACCAGCAACTCGATTCGGTCGGCCAGCACGATCGGGTAGACGACGGCCGCCGTCGGTGACACGACGTCGAGCTGGGTCATCCGCGAGAGCGCGATATCCACGCAATCGTCGCGGAAGTAGTCGCGCAGCTCGGCAACCTTGAAGGATTCCACGACCTCCCTCGCCTCGACCAGGAGGGCCTTGCGCTCTTGGTCGGACGCGGTGGGGCCGCCTCCGCCGGGGGCAGCGGCCTGTTGATCCCCCGCACGTCGAAGGAGCAGGTCGACGAGCTCGAAAAAGAGCGGTCCAGTGGACTCGCGAAACGAGTCCGCTCCTGCGTCGTAGCGCACCGACAGCTCCGGTCGGACCGCGGCAACCTGCTGGGCGGCGGCGCGATAGGCGGCGAGGGCCTCATCGAGCGCGCCCATCTTCCGATGCAGCCGCGCCACCTGCCATTGCCACCGGTAGAGCGCCTCCGGCGCGTGCGCCTGCTGGGCGGCGAAGATCGCGTCCCGCGTCAGCTGGAGCGCTTCGTCGTATCGGCGCTCGTCTTCGTACAGTCCCCCCAGATAGCCCTTCGCATAGGAGGCGGTCCGTCGATCGCCAAGCCGATCCGCGACCTCGTCCGCCCTGGCGAGGGCCCGGGCGGCGCGCAGGAGAAGCTCGCTTCCAGGGTCCGGGCCGGCCGCGCGAAGGTCCCGGTAGCCCAATCCAATGCTCACGAGGAGAAATGCTGCCTCGCGGGAAGGGCTCGATTGCTCCAGCGAAGCGAAGACATCGTCGAGCGCCTCCCGCGAGGCCCGGACATCGCCGGACTGCCGCAGAGCCCGGGCCATGTTGACGCGGGCCCGGGTCCGCTGGGATGCGTCGCCGGCGCGCTCGGCAAGCGCGGCGCTCTCGCGGTACGCGGCGACGGCCTCGCGTGCCTTCCGCCGCGTCGTGAGGAAATTCCCGAGGTCATTCAGGACGGCGGCGGTGAGCGCCGGGTCCCGGCCGTCACGCGCCAGGTCGAGCGACTGCTTCAGCGTGGTCTCCGCGGCGTCGGCCGGGCCCGTCGCAATCAAGGCATTCCCGAGACGAGACAGGATCCAGGGCACCTGTGACCGGTCCTCCGAGCCTTCCGCCAGCTTCAAGGCGCGGTCGAGGACGCCGACCGCCTGCCGGTAACGTCCGAGCGCGGCGTACGCCTCGCTCGCATACACCAGCGCTTGGATCTGGCCGGCTCGGTCGCCCGTCCGCTCGGAGGCGATTGCGGCGAGGGACCAGCTCTCGATCGCGCGGTCGAAGGCCCCTCGCTCGAAGGCGGCGCGCCCGGTTGTCATGTGCTCCTGGATGGCGTGCTGCTGGGCCAGCGCCGCCCCCGGCGCGCAGAAAAGTCCCGCCACGAGGATCAGGATTCGCAACGTGTGGACTCTCGCGCGGGCTATGGGACGAGCCGCCGTGTACCTGGCATACCTATTCACCAGGCCACTCTTCTTCTCACAGCCAACCACATCTAATGACCGGATCCCCCCGGACCAGCAGGGGCACCGGTCCAGGGGAACCTTAGAAGAGTCGGGTGGCCTTCGTCAAGCGGATTCTGCCCCTACTGTTCCGATTAATCGCACTTCTAGGAAGTCCCACCATAGTGCCTTTGTGGGAGACTTGCCCGAAAAAGCTTACTTTTCAATCATCTTGCTCCACTGGTCGAGGAGAGGAAGGACCACGTCGCGCCCGTCGGGAGGGAGACGCAGGATGACGCGCGTCACCCCGGCCTCCGCGTAACGGGCAAGGTCCGCCTCGTCGGGCTTGGCCCCGAACACCGACACCGAGATCGTCTTCATGTCGCGGCCGGCCTTGGCGGCGCGCGCCCGCAGATCCTTCATGCCGTTCAGCACCGCCTCGGGTGAGCGGCCGCGGGGGAACCAGCCCTCGCAGAAGTCCACCACGCGCTGGAGAGTGTGACCCGACTCGCCGCCCAGCAGCACGGGCGGATTCGGCTTCTGCGCGGGCTTCGGCCACGACCAGATCGGGTCGAAGTTGACGAACTCACCGTGGAACTGCGCTTCGTCCTTGCTCCAGATCTCCTTCATGGCGAGCACCTGCTCGCGCATCTTCTTGAACCGCGACTTATGCTGGGTGCCGTGGTTCTCCATTTCTTCCACGTTCCAACCTGCGCCGATCCCGAGCTCGAAGCGCCCGCCGGAGAGGTCGTCCAGGCTCGCCACCGCCTTGGCGGTCACGATGGTGTCGCGTTCGATGATGAGGCAGATGCCGGTGCCGACTCGGAGCTTCTTGGTCGCCGCCGCCGCCGCCATGAGCGACACGAAGGGATCGTGCGTGTGCGCGTACTCCTTGGGGAGCGGCTCGCCCGAGGGGAAGGGGGTGCGGCGGCTGGTGGGGATGTGCGTGTGCTCGGGCACGAAGAGCGATTCGAAGCCGCGGTCCTCCGCCGCCTTGGCCAGCTCGTCGATCCGGATCGCGTAGTCGGTCGCGAAGATGCAGATGCCGGTCTTCATGTCGTCTCCTCTCCGTCAGTTGGCGATGAAGCCGTAGAGCCGCCCCGCGTTCTCGCAGACGACTTTCCGGCGCGTGCTCTCGGGCAGGTGTCCGAGCTCCTTGGTGATGAACTCCTGGGAATCGGGCCACACGCCGTCCGGGTGCGGGAAGTCCGAGCCCCACATGATGGTCTCCGGTCCCAGCTCGTCGAGCAGCGCGATGCCGATGCGGTCGCTCTGGTAGGTGGCCTTGCACTGCCGCCGCCAGTACTCGCTGGGCCGCATGGTCAGGTCGAGATCCTTGAACTGGTCCTCCCACTCGAGATCCATGCGATCGAGCACGTAGGGGATCCAGCCGATGCCGCTCTCGCCGATGACGATCTTGACGTTGGGATAGCGCTCGAGGACGCCCGCGAAGATCACGCTCATGAGGACGTCGGCCATGTGCAGCTGGAAGCCCGTGATGTGGGTGGCGAAGGCCACGCGCTGCACGCGCGGCGGCAGCGCCGACCAGTCCGCGCGCTTGGCGCCGATGGTGTGGAAGTGCACGGGCAGACGCGCGGTGTCGGCGGCGCGCCACACCGGCTCCCAGACGGGATCCCAGAGCCGCGGCATGTCGTGCGAGTTGGCGATCTCGATGCCGCGCGCTATCCCACGTTTCGCAACGCGCTCGATTTCCGTCACCGCGGCGTTGATGGACAGGCTGGGGATGCAGGCGAGCCCGGCATAGCGATCGGGATGGGTCTGGCAGAAGTCGGCCAGCCACTCGTTGTAGATGCGCATCATCTCGACGGCCGCCTCGGGATCCTGGAGCCGGTCGCTCGTGCCGAGGATGCCGTAGAGCACCTCGGCCTGCACGCCGTCGCGCTCCTGATCCCGCAAGCGAAGGTCGGGGTCGGTCAGACGGCGAATCCCCCGGCGGCCGTCATCGTAAAGACCGGTAGATGCCATGCGGTCGGAGCGGTGGATCTGCCCCGGCACGTACTCGCGGCCCGCCGAGCCCATGCCGTTCACCAACCCGAACTGGCTGCCCTTCTTCGAGACCCATATCGGCCCCTTGGGCCCCTCCGTCACGAACGGCATGCGATCGCGCATCGCCGCGGAAGCGTTGGCGGTGAACAGATCGGGCGGCAGCCACGGCAGGTCGACGTGGCAATCGGCGGAGATCACGCGATAGTCCATTGATCGGTCTCCTCACCCTCCGGCGAGCTTGACGGTGTGGCCCAGCGCGCGGAGGCGCTCCGCCACGCGCTCACGGTGATCACCCTGTATCTCGACGGCGCCGTCCTTCACGGTGCCGCCGGCGCCGCAGAGGCGCTTGAGCTCGGCGGCGACGCGCTCGAGCGCATCGCCCCGCGCGCGGATGCCGCGCACCACGGTGACGACCTTGCCGCCACGGCTGCCCCGATCGCGGAAGATGCGGACGATGTCGTCGTCGGGAAGGCGGGGCGCGCTCGTGGGCGGGGCGGGACGCGGCGCGGGGGACGACGGAGGCGTCGGCCTGGCGCGCCCTCCGTCCGTGGAGTAGACGAGACGGCTCCGCGGCATGGCGCGTAGTCTAGCAGGATTCTGGTGTAACCTGGGGCGCGGGGGAGGAGCCTCGACCGACATGAAGATCAGCGACGTGACGCTCACCCTGTTCGGCTGGAGCGATATCCCGGCCACCCAGTACGGCCGCCACACCGGCACCTTCTCGGGGAAGAGCGAGCTGGGCCTCCTGACCCTCCGCACCGATGACGGCGTCGTCGGCCATGCCTTTCTCGGTTCGGCCATGCGCGGCGCGCGCTTCGACGCGGAGTCGCTCATCTACTACCTCAAGCCGGTGGTGATGGGGCAGGATCCCCTTGAGCGCGAGCGGCTCTGGCAGGCGCTCTGGCAGAAGCACCGCAACACGACCCTTCGCGCCATCGGCGCGGTGGACGTCGCCCTCTGGGATATCGCCGGCAAGGTGGCGGGCCTGCCGATACACCGTCTGCTCGGCTCCTACCGGGACCAGATTCCCGCCTATGCGAGCTCGGCGGTGCTGGCCTCGCCGGAGGCGTATGCCGAGGAAGCCGCGCGCTTCAAGGCCGAGGGGTGGCGCGCCTACAAGATCCACCCGCCCACCGATCCGGTGAAGGACATCGCGGTGTGCCGCGCGGTGCGGAAGGCGGTGGGCGACGGCTTCACCGTTATGCTCGACTCGACCTGGGCCTATCAGTACCCCGAGGCGGTACGGGTGGGGAAGGCGATCGAGGAGCTGGGCTTTCACTGGTACGAGGACCCGCTCGCGGACGACGATCTCTACAGCTACGTGAAGCTCAAGCAGCAGCTGCACATCCCCATCCTCGCCACCGAGTACACGCCGGGCGGCTTCACCGCCTTCGCTCCCTGGCTCACCGAGCGGGCGACGGACTATCTCCGGGGCGATCCCGCGGTCAAGGGTGGCATTACACCGCTCGTCAAATCCGCCCATCTGGCGGAGGCCTTCCACATGAACTTCGAGGTGCACCACGGCGGCAACTCGCTTAACAACGTGGCCAACCTCCACTTGATCATGGCTATCCGAAATACAGAGTTCTTCGAGGTCTTACTCCCGGCGGGCGCCCAGAAGTACGGGCTAGTGGACGATATCGAGGTGGATCGCGCCGGTCTCGTCCACGCGATGAACGGGCCCGGCCTCGGCGCTAACATCGATTTCGGGTTGATCGACAAGCAGAAGATCACGGTCCTCACGTAAGAGAGGAGAGCCCCATGCGAGGCGGAAACTTCGACCGGACCACCCAGGACGTCGGCAACATCGTGTTCCTCGAGCACGTCAACGTGCGCGTGCCCGACCAGGTCATCGCCACCCGCTTCTACATCCAGGGGCTCGGGCTCACGCGCGATCCCTACATCATGATCGGGACCGAGAACATGTGGGCGAACGCGGGGCAGTCGCAGTTCCATCTGCCCACCGGCGCGCCCAACGTCCTGCCCGGCTATGTGGACCTGGTCGTCCCGGACCTCGGCGCCCTCCGCGAGCGGCTCGAAGAGGTGAAGAAGAAGCTCGAGGGCACCAAGTTCGCGTTCGTCAACGAGGACAAGCACGTGCTCGTGACCTGCCCGTGGGGCAACCACTTCCGCTGCTACGCGCCCGCGCCCGAGTTCGGCGACGTCACGCTCGGCATCGGGCGCGTCGAGGTCCCGGTACGCCCCGGCACCGCCTCGGGCATCGCGCGCTTCTACAAGGAGATCTTCGCGGCGCCCTCGACGGTCGCCGGCAACGGTGAGGGCAAAGCCGCGCGGGTGCGGATCGGCCAGCTGCGGCAGGAGCTCGTGTTCCGCGAGACGGCGGGCGACATCATGCCGTTCGACGGCCACCACATCGCGGTGTACATCGCCGACTTCTCCGGCCCCCACGCCCGGCTCAAGGAGCGCGGGCTCGTCTCCGAGGAGTCGAGCGACATCCAGTATCGCTTCCAGGAAATCGTGGATCTCGACACCACGCAGCAGCTGGCCACCCTCGAGCACGAGGTGCGCTGTCTCACGCACCCGATGTACTTCCGGCCGCTCGTGAATCGGAACCCCGCGCAGCGCCAGCCCACGTATCAGCGCGGCCGTGATCAGTTCATGCCGGGGATGGTCTAGGGCCATGCGCGCCGCGATCGCGTGCGCGCTGGGCATTCTCCTCGTCGGCGCGCCAGCCCTCGCGCAGACGCCCGGGGCGCCCGCGCTCAAGACCGAGGAGGACAAGACCCTCTACGCGCTGGGCCTGCTCGTGAGCCGGAGCCTCGCCAACTTCAACCTGAGCGAGGCGGAGCTAACCAACGTGCTCGCCGGCGTCGCGGACGGCGTGCGTAAGAAGGAGGCGAAGGTCGATCTCCAGACCTACGGCCCGAAGGTGCAGGCTCTCCACACCGCACGCGTGGCCGCCTCGTCCGAGGGGGAGAAGAAGGCGGGCGAGACGTTCCTCGCGAAGGCGGCGGGGGAGAAGGGGGCGACCAAGACGCCCTCGGGGCTCGTGATGACGACCGTCAAGCCCGGCAATGGCGCCTCGCCGGCCGCGGGCGATACCGTGAAGGTGCACTACCATGGCACCCTCACCGACGGGACTGTCTTCGACAGCTCAGTGGAGCGCAAGGAGCCCGCGACCTTCGCGCTCAATCGCGTCATCCCGTGCTGGACGGAAGGCGTGCAGAAGATGAAGGTGGGCGGCAAGAGCCGTCTCGTGTGCCCCGCCGCTCTCGCGTACGGCGACCAGGGTGCGCCGCCGAAGATCAAACCGGGCGCGACCCTCGTGTTCGACGTCGAGCTGCTGGAGATCGTGAAGCAGTAGCCGCCGACCGCGGAAAGCCGTAGTGCCTGAGCTGCCGGAGGTGGAGGCCGCGCGCGTGATCGCCCAGCGCGTGGCGGCGGGACGGCGCATCGTCGCGGCGCATTGCACCGAGGATCCCATCGTCTTCGAGGGCGTGAGCGCGGCGCGCTTCACGCGCGCGCTCAAGGGCCGGCGGGTCACCTCGGTGCGCCGGCGCGGCAAGCACCTCTGGGTGGAGCTGGATCGGCGGCCCTGGCCCACCTTCCACTTCGGCATGGCGGGTGGCTTTCACTCCACCGCGATGCGCGGCGTGCGCCTGGTCTCGCACGGCAGCGTGGATCGCTTCGCGGACTGGCCGCCGCGCTTCACCAAGTTGCGCCTTACCTTCGACGACGGCGGCGAGCTGGTGATGACGGACGGGCGCCGGCTGGGCCGCATTCGCCTCCGGGAAGACCCCCTGCGCGAGCCGCCCATCAGCCTTCTGGGATGGGACGCCCTACACGAGCTGCCGCCGCCGGCGCGCTTCCTCGCCGCCCTCCGCGAGCGTACTGCGCCGATCAAGGCGGTGCTGCTGGATCAGGGCTTCGCCGCCGGGGTGGGAAACTGGATCGCCGACGAGGTGCTCTATCAGGCGCGCATCGCCCCTGCCCGCCGCGCACACACCATCACGCCGGCGGAGGCGGGCCGACTGCGCGCCCGCATTCGCTCCGTCATGAAGACGGCGGTGGGCGCTCGCTCGGACAGCGACGGGTTCCCGCGCACCTGGCTCTTCCATCACCGCTGGGGGAAGAACGCCGACGCCCGCACCGCGCGCGGCGAGCGCATCCGCCACACCACCGTGGGCGGCCGCACCACCGCGTGGGTGCCGAGCGTGCAGCGCTGAGTCAGGGGGCCGCGGCCGCCGGGGCGCGCGCGGCCGCCGGCGCAACCCGGGGTGTATAGCGCCGGTAGCAGCGGGCGGCATTGTCCCACAGGAGCTTGCGCTTCGCCGTCTCCGGCAGCGTACTCCACCCGAGCACTACATCCGTGCACTTGGGGAACCAGCTCTCCGAGTGCGGGTAGTCGGTGGCGAACATCAACGTGTCCTCGCCGAGCGCCTCCAGGGCATGCCGGAGCGACTGCTCCCCCTCGTAGATCTGGATGCTCTGGAAATAGCGCGGCGCCCGCAGGTACTCGCTCGGCTTCCGCTTGAGCGGGGGCAGCGCGTGCCGCGACATCTCGGCGAGCTCGTCGAGGCGGGCTGCCCAAGACGCCAGCCAGCCGTGGCCGCACTCGAGCGATGTCACCCGCAGCTCCGCGTGGCGGTCTAGCACGCCGGCGCCGATCAGGGCGGCCATGTTGCGCTGCGCGTTCCATACATGGCCGGCGGCCCGCTGCAGGAAGACACTGTCCCAGGTGTCCCACACGCCCGGCGGGTAGGGAACCGTCATGGTGAACGAGTGGATGACCACGGTGAGGTCGTAGTCCTGGGCCGTGGCCCAGATGGGCTCCCAGGCGGGATCGTCGAGGGACATCTCGGGCGGGCACACCGGGAAGATGCCGACCGGCCACGTCTCCTTCCCGCAGCGTCGGATCTCCGCGAGCGAGCCCTCGACGTCCCGCGGCGAGACCAGGACCAGGCTCGTCAGGCGGTCGGGGTAGGGGGCGCAGTAGTCCTGGAGGAAGCGGTGATAGGCCTGATACATCGCCTGCTCCAGCGCGGCATCGTCGAAGCTGCAGAACGCCGGCACCCCGCCCGAAGGCAGCACCATGTCCACGTCGATGCCCTCGACGTCCATGTCCTGCACCCGCGCATGGGGATCGAAGCTGACGCGGTCGCTGGGGAAGGGCGGCCCCTGCCACCGGACATCCCAGGGCGTGCCGCCGTCGCGCGCGCCCCGCGCCGCCGCGGAGGGCGGCGCGATGCGCTCGCGCGAGCCCAGGCGGCGGTCGAGCGCGGGCATCTTGCCGATCCGGTAGCGCGACATGCCCGCCTTCCCCGGGGCGCGGCCGACCCGGTCCCCGAGGGCGGCCAGCTTCGCCCCATCGGCCCGTGAGAGATACGCCTCGATGGGCTCGGTGGGCTCGATGATGTGGGTGTCGGCGTCGAAGATCCGATAGCCTCGACGTGCCATGGCGGGGTCCCTCTCAGTACAGGTGGCAGGCGGTGAAGCGTGCGGGCTGCACTTCCTTCCACGCCGGCTCGACGGTCTGGCATTGCGGCATGGCCCGCGGGCAGCGCGGATGGAAGCGGCACCCCGACGGCGGGTTCATGGGATTGGGCACCTCCCCCGTCAGCACGACGCGCTCCCGTCGCGCCGAGGGATGCAGCGGCAGCGCCGCCGCCAGGAGGGCTTGCGTGTAGGGATGCAGCGGCTCCCGGTACACGGCGTCACAGGCGCCGGTCTCCACGAGCCGCCCCGCGTACATGACGGCGAGCCGGCTGCTGAGGTAGCGAGCGGCGGCGAGATCGTGAGAGATCACGATGTAGGCCAGCCCGAACTGCTGATGGAGGTCCTTCAGGAGATTCAGGATCTGGGCGCGGATGGACACGTCGAGCGCCGATACCGGCTCGTCGAGGACGATGAACCTCGGCGTGGTCACCAGGGCACGGGCGATGGCGATGCGCTGCCGCTGCCCTCCGCTGAACTCGTGCGGATAGAGGCCGAGGCTGTCGCCTCGAAGCCCGACCAGCTGCAGGACGTCGACCACGCGCCGGCGGCGGTCGGCGCGACCCCCGCCGTTGTCCCGGGGGAGCGGCTCGGCGACGATGTGCTCCACGCGCATCCGGGGATTGAGCGAGCTGTAGGGATCCTGGAACACTGCCTGGACGGACCGGCGATAGCGGCGCAGCTCGTCCGGGATGAGCGACCGCAGCGCCTTACCATCGAAGCGCACGGAACCGGCGGTGGGGTGCTCCAGGCGGAGAAAGAGCTTGGCGAGGGTGGTCTTGCCGGAGCCGGACTCACCCACGATGCCCAGGGTCTCGCCCTCTCCGACCTGGACGCTCACGCCGTCCAGCGCCTTCACCCAGCCCCGGCTCCCAGCCATCGCGAAGCCGCTGCCGGCGGGGAAGTACTTCCGGACCTCGATCGCCTGGAGCGTCACGCGGGCGCCGCCGCGGGCGCCGGCGTCGCCACCCAGCAATGGGCCATGTGCCCCGCCGCGATCTTCACCGCGGGAGGATAGGTTTCCGCGCAGACGGGCTGGCGCTCGGGACACCGAGGCGCGAACGGACAGCCGGCCGGAAGGCGTGCGAGGTCGGGAGGCTGCCCGCCGATCTCGACCAGCCGCGCGCTGGTCCGCTCGACGTCGGGCAGGCAGCGCAGCAGCGCCTGGGTATAAGGATGGGCGGGACGATCGAAGACCTCGAGCGTGGTGCCGATCTCCACGATCCGTCCCGCGTACATCACGGCCACGCGATCGGCGTTGGCGGCCACGATGCCGAAATCGTGGGTGACGAGAATCACCGCCACCCCGGTCGCCCGCTGCACGTCCTTGAGGAGATTCAGGTACTGGGCCTGTATGGTTACATCCAGCGAGGTGGTGGGCTCATCCGCGATGAGCAGTCGGGGCGTGCACGCCATCGCGATGGCGCTGGACACGCGCTGGCGCATGCCGCCGCTGAGCTGATGCTGATAGTGCCGGAGCCGGCTCCCGGCGCCGGGAATGCGCAGGCGCGACAGCGCCTCCAGCACGCGCTCGCGGAGGGAGGATCCGCGCAGGCCCTGATGGAGGCGGACCACCTCGCTGACCTGTGAGCCGATGGTCAGGGCGGGATTGAGGGACGTCATCGGATCCTGCAGCACCATGGCGATCTGCTTGCCGCGCACCCTTCGCATCTCGGACGGGCTCTTCCGCAGCAGGTCCTCGCCGTCGAGCAGCACGCGACCGCCGACGATGCGCCCGGCCGGCTCGGGGACCAGGCGCACCAGCGAGAGGCACGTCACCGACTTGCCGGATCCCGACTCGCCCACCAGGGCGAGCGTCTCGCCCGCACCCAGCGTGAAGCTGACGCCGTCCACCGCCCGGGTGACGCCGCGGCGGGTGAAGAAGTGAGTCTGAAGGTCCTCGACGACGAGCAGGGGCGGAGCGGCCCCGGCCATCAGTCGGCGTCCAGGCCGGCCCGCGCCGCCGCGCCGCCCGTCGCCGGCACGCCATCGGCGCCGCGGGGCGCCGGCGCGGCCGCCTCCGTCTCCGAGGCGCCGGCGCCCGCCTGCCGCAGCCGCGGATCCAGGTTGTCCCGCAGCCAATCGCCCATGAGATTGACGGCCAGCACGGTGAGGAGCATGGCGAGGCCGGGGAACAGCGACATCCACCACGCGGTGGCGAGGAAGCCGCGGCCGTCGGCGATCATGAGCCCCCAGGCTGGATTGGGCGGCGGCACCCCGACCCCGAGGAAGGAGAGCGTCCCCTCGAGGAGGATCACGTAGCCCACCTGCAGCGTGGAGATCACGAGGAGCGTGGGCACCACGTTGGGGAAGATGTGCCGCCGGATGATCCAGGCGCTCGAGCGGCCCGCCACCACCGCCAGCGCCACGAAGTCCTGCTCCTTGACGGCCAGCGTCTCCCCTCGGATCTGCCGCGCGAAGCGCGGCCACAGGAGCAGCGCGATGACGAGGACGACGTTACGAAAGCTCGGCTCCGAGACGGCGACCATCACGACCGCGATGAGAATGGTCGGCAGCGACAGCCCGATGTCGGTCAGCCGCATGAGCAAGGCGTCGGTGAGCCCGCCGCGGTAGCCGGCGATCAAGCCGAGCAGCGTGCCCAGCGTCCCCGCCACCCCGATGGCGACGAGGGAGACGACGAGCGAGATGCGGCTGCCCCAGATGATCCGGCTCAGCACGTCGCGCCCGAACCGGTCGGTGCCGAGGGGGTGCTCGGCCTGCCCCTTCTCCATCCACATCGGCGGGATCGACTTCTTCATCAAGTCGCCCTCGGTGGGGTCATGGGGGGCGAGGAGAGGCGCCAGCGCCGCCGTCACCACCAGGGCGAGGAGAACCCCCGCGGCGAACCAGGGCCAGCCGCGCTTACGAGCTCTGATGGCGGATCCTCGGGTTGAGGTAGCTGTACAGCAGGTCCACCATGAGATTCCCGGTGAGGTAGAGCGCGCTCAATACCAGGACGCCCGCCTGCACGATGGGGTAGTCCCGCGTGGTGATGGACTCCAGGATGAGGCGGCCGAGCCCCGGCCACGCGAACACGGTCTCGGTGACGACGGCGCCGCCGAGGAACTGGACGAAGAGGAGGACGGCGAAGGTGACCACGGGGAGGAGGGCGTTGCGGAGACCGTGCTTCCACAGCACCACCTGCTCGTGGAGCCCCTTCAGCCGCGCGAACTTGATGTAGTCAGAGTGGAGCACCTCCAGCATGCTGGAGCGCGTCAGGCGCAGGATGGCGGCGGAGGTGAAGTAGCCGAGCGTGAACGCGGGGAGGATCAGGTGGAGGGGACCGCCGCGACCCCCCGCAGGAAGCACGCCCAGCACGACCCCGAAGAAGAGGATCAGCATGAGCCCCAGCCAGAAGGTGGGCATGGATTGCCCGAGCACCGCGAACACGCGCGCCGCGCCGTCGAGCGGAGAGCCCCGCCGCACCGCCGAGTACATGCCGAGGGGAACCCCGATGAGGATGCTCAGGAGCATCGCCACCACCCCCAGCTCCAACGTCGCGGGCAGCCGCTCCCAGATGTGCTCGGTGACGGGCCGGCGGGTGAGAATGGAGTTCCCGAAGTCGCCGCGCGCGATGTTCGTCACGTAGATGCCGTACTGGACGGGCAGGGGTTGATCCAGCCCGAGGTGGCGCGTCAAGATCTCCTGGTCGCGCTCGGTGGCGTTGGCGTCGAGCAGCAGGTGAACGGGATTGCCCGACATGCGGGTGAGCACGAACACGATGCTGACCACGACCAGCATGCTCAGCAGCGTCTGCAGTACCCGCCCGACGAGATACCGCGCCATGCTACTTCCTGGTCACGTACTCCCAGTTGTGGAAGCCCATGTGGCCGGCGACCAGCGGCCACTCCCCCACCTTCGGGCCCACGCCCGCGATGGCGTGGGCGGCGCCGATGGGGACGCCCGGGATGTACTCGTAGAGCCAGGGGCCCATCTCGTCCCGCATGATGCGCACCCGTTCCTGGTAGCTCGGCTGAATGGCGAGGCGGTCGATGAACTCGTCGAGCTTGGGGTGCTCCATGAACAGGTTGAGGGCGGCCTTCGTGTAGCCGCCGCGGTAGAGGACCTCCCACATCTCCGGGGCCACCAGCGGCGAGGCATAGGCCAGCGCCACCCCCGAGTAGGCGCGGGCCCGGAAGTCAGCGGAGAACACCGCCCGGTCCACCGGCCGCCGCTTGACCCTGATGCCGACCTTCTCCCAGTAGGTCGCCACCGCCTCTCCGACATCGGGCAGATAGCCGCGCCCCGGCCACGCGGTGAGGTTCATCGTCACCTCGAACCCGTTGGGATAGCCCGCCTCGGCCAGCAGCTGCTTGGCCTTCGTAGGATCGAAGGGGAACGGCTTCTTCAGCGCGTCGCTCGCCCAGGGATCGGCGGGGTACGCGAGCCAGGATCCGAGGACACTGCCCAGCCCGCCCAGCACCCTCTGCATGATCGCCTGCTTGTCCACCGCGAGATTGAGCGCCAGCCGCACCTTGCGGGCGCGCTCGGTATCGGGCTGGGCCCACGGGACCTTCGGATCATAGGTGGGCTTGGTGGGCCACTGCCCGCCCAGGATGATGTAGACCCACGAGACGTTTGGCATGACCACCGTCCGCACGTTCACCTTCTTCAGCTCGTCGACGTACTCGCCCCCGATCTCGATGACGTCGGCCGAGCCCGCCCGCAGCATGGCCATGCGGGTGGCCGGCTCCGGCACCTTGTTGAAGACCAAGCGCTTCCAGTTCGGCGTCGCCCGCCAATGGTTCTCGACCGCCTCGTAGACGATGCGGTCGCCGCGCACGTGCTCGACGAACTTCCAGGGACCGGTGCCGACGGGCTGACGCTCCGCGCCCTGCTCGCCGGCGGTCTCGATGTGGCGCTTGGACTGGATGAAGGCGGAGGACGCGAAGAGCCCCTGGTTCACCTTATTGCCGAATACGACGAAGGGCTTCTCGAATTGCACGGTGAGGGTGTGCGGGCCCTCGACCTCCATGCTCTTGATCGTGCGGAATTCGGGCGCCAGGGAGTTCGCCGACCCGTCCTTGGCCACCGTCTGGAAGGTGAATCGCACGTCTTCCGCCGTGAGCTCCGCGCCGTTGTGGAAGCGCACGCCCTTGCGGAGGTGGAATTTCCAGGTGCGGCCGCCGTCCAGGACCTGCCAGCGCTCGGCCAGCATGGGCGCCAGCTCGCCGGTCTTGGCGTCGCGGGTGAGGAGGTTCTCGTACATCGGCTTGAGCACCACGTCCTCGGCGCCGACGTACAGGTTGGGGAGCCAGCGCTCGTTCCCGAAGGTGGCCACCGCCACCGTCAGGGTCCCTTCCGGCCGGGCGGCGGCTTCCGGCGCGACGGTCAGAAGGAGGCCGAGCGCACTCGCGATCGCCACGGCGAATCCCAGGATCGGCTTCATCGCCTGTCCTCCTGTGCCTCGGAGGCGGGACGTTCAACGCAGGGGTGAGTGCACGGATGCTACCCCCGGTCAGCGAGGAACACAAGACGTCCCGGCGCGATCTGGAGCGGCAGGTGCCCAGACACCGGGGTCGCGTGGGCCCCGGTGCCTGGGTCGGGAGTCGACTACGTCCTACCCGCCCGCCTGCCAGCGGCGGACGATCTCGGCGAAGCCGCCTGCGTAGAGCCAGAGGGCGACGGCCGCCCACCGGGTCAGCGTGGCGAGCGGCAGCAGCCAGATGTTGATCTTGCCGATGTGGAAGTCCGGATGGAGCCGCCGGTTGTTGATCAGCATGATCTGGATGCATCCGATGCCCTGATTGATCAGGAAGGCGACGGAACCGGCCAGCCAGATGATGAAGGGGGAGGTCTGCATTACCATCCAGAACCCGGCACCGACGGCCAGCGTCACCACCACGAAGTACCAGAAGCGGTACGGCCGGTTCCGCAGACCGACCGGCAGTAGCTTGTGGAAGAAATTGTTGACGGGGCCCTGCCTCATGCGGGTGGCGGCGATGGCGTCGGTCGTCGTCCGGCCGATGAACGTGTCGTAGATGGGGAACTGGGCGTCGTAGAGGGTGACCATGATGAAGAGCAGCATGAGCCATCCGGCCATCGGTCCGAGGACGCCCCCTGCCACCGTCGCCATCTGCACCGCGACGTCTGCCCCGGCGGGAACCTTGCCGGTCTTGAGGAAGCCGTCGTGCAGGTACGCGTACCCGGCTACCGAATAGAGATAAACCATGATGATGCCGCCGATGAGTCCCCACCAGAGGAACAAGCTGTAGCCCCCCAGCTTGACCCACTGTTGCATCTTGCGCCGCTCGCCGGCGTCGCTGGTGTCCCACCGCATCTCCTCGGCGGTGATGTGCTCGGGCGGCCGCAGGGGCCCCGTGACCTGGCCGGCGAACTTGCCCATCGCGAATCCCGCCCCGATCACCCAGAAGCTCACGTACATGATGCTGCCGCCCGGCTGCCCGAAGAGAGCGAGCGCGTCGGTCAGGGGCAGCTGAGACGGATAACCGCCCTGCGTCACGAAGGTGATGCCGAGCATTCCCAGCAGCACGTGCCAGTAGTGGTGCGGCTTGGCGGCGATGGCGGTGATCACCACGACCAGGATGATGTTTGCCCACATGATGAACAGGAAGAATCGCTCCAGGAACTTGTAGGTGCGGTCGGAGAGGTAGAATATGACGAGCACGAGCAACAGCGCGATCACCGCCCAGATGTATTGCGGAGGCAGCTTGCTGCCGGGGAACAGGCTCTGGGTGGAGATGCCGGTGAAGCGCTGGGCGGCGATGACCGCCCCGCCCATCCAGGCTGGCCAGCCGGCCACGAGGATGGTGATGACGGCCCAGTACCACGGCCAGAAGCCCTTCGGGCCCAAGTCGGCGGTGGCGGCGAAGAAGGACCGCCCGGTGTTCATGCTGTACTTGATGCACTCGTAGACGAGGGCCGCCTCGAGCACGACCGAGATCACCATCAGCCAGTGCATGTGGAACGTCCCGCGGGCGCCGATGTTCGGCAGCAGGTAGGCCTCACCGCCGCCCACCGAGATGCCGAAGTTGATCGCCTGCGGCCCCATCATCGCCAGCATGCCGGCCATGGTGAGGGGGAACGGATCCGGCACCTTGTGCATCGGCCGCGCCTCACGGGCCGCGGGGGTGGAGATGGTCGAGTCAGCCATAGGGGCCTCCTTGTGGAGGGACGAGGACGAGATCGTGCGAGCGTCGCGGGCTCGGTCCTTCCTGCGAGGCGGCGTGGCCACTCGGCGGAGGGCGCGTTCGGGCCGGGTGGCGATGGACGGAGGGCGGGGGACGGGGCGGCGTCGCCCGGAATCGCGCTGAGCGCATCAGCGGGGCCTCGTCGTCATTGCCCTGACCCGCAGGCGATCCTACTCAGCCGCCCCGCCCTGGTCAAGGCCGCAATGACCGGGCGGCCAGTTGCCAACGGCCACGGCCTGCGGTACGGTCAGGCCCGACGCGAGAACCCGGACCCACCTGCACTTCCAGGGAGGTCGCATGCAGCGGTACATCGCGAAGCGCGCCCTTCAGAGCCTCCTCGCCATCTGGGTCATGAGCCTCATCGTGTTCAGCCTGGTGCGGGTGACCGGCAACCCGCTGGACATGATGCTGCCGCTCGAGGCCACCCCCGAGGACTACGAGCGCGTCTCCAAGCACTGGGGCCTTGATCAGCCGCTGCCCACCCAGTACGTCATCTTCATGGGGAAGGCGCTCCAGGGCGACTTCGGGCACTCGTGGAAGTGGCCGGGCCACTCCGCCATGGGCCTGGTGGCGCAGCGGCTACCCGCCACGCTCCAGCTCGCCGGCTTCGCACTCCTCATTAGCATCGTGATCGCCGTGCCCATCGGGGTCTTCTCGGCAGTCTGGAAGGGCTCGGCCTGGGACTCGGCCGCCAAGATCATCGCCCTCCTCGGCCAGTCCTTGCCCGCCTTCTGGCTCGGCATCGTCCTCATGTGGATCTTCGCCGTCACCCTGGGGTGGTTCCCGACCTCGGGCCGCGGCGGCATCGAGTACATGATCCTGCCCGCCATCACGCTGGGATGGTTCCAGGTCGCCGCCATCATGCGGCTGGTCCGCTCGTCGATGCTGGACGTTCTGGACAGCGAGTTCGTGAAGCTGACGCGCATCAAGGGGCTCGCGGAATGGAAGGTCGTGTGGAAGCACTGCCTGCGCAATGCCGCCATCGCCCCGCTGACCTTCTTCGCCATCATCGCCGGCGTCCTCATGACGGGAGCCGTCGTCACCGAGAGCGTCTTCTCCTGGCCGGGCACGGGGCTCCTCGTGGTGGATGCGGTGCGGGCTCGAGATTTCCAGGTGGTGCAGGCGGTGGTGATCGTGTTCGCGGGGATCTTCATCCTCACCAACCTGCTCGTCGACATCCTGTACGCGTACCTGGATCCTCGCATCCGGTATCAGTGAGGGACGCCTAGGGAGGCTCGATCATGGCGACGGCCACCGCAACGACGCGGCCCTGGTACGCACCGCCCCGGATGGCGCACGCCATGCGCCAGGCCCGACGCTACCCGCTGGTGCCCCTGGCGATGCTCACCTTCCTCCTGGTGATCCCCGCGGTGCTCGCCGCGCAGGTCGCGCCCCACGACCCCCTCAAGGGATCGCTGGCCAAGCGGCTGAAGCCGCCCGTCTGGCAGCAGGGCGGCAGCATCGAGCATCCCCTCGGCACCGACAAGGTGGGGCGCGACATCCTGAGCCGGATCATCCATGGGGCGCGGGTCTCGCTGGTAGTCTCGCTGGTGGCGATCTTCATCGGCGGCACCCTCGGGACCGCGCTCGGATTGATCTCGGGCTACTTCGGGGGCTGGGTGGACTCCATCCTCATGCGCCTGGTGGACATCTCCCTATCGCTGCCGACCATCCTGCTCGCCCTCGTGCTGGTCGCGGCGGTCGGGCCGAGCTTCGCCACCGTGATCGGCGTCCTCGTGGTGCTCCTGTGGGCGCGCTACGCTCGGCTCGTCCGCGGCGAAACCCTCGCCATCAAGCAGCGCGACTTCATCGCGCGGGCGCGCGTGGCGGGGGCGTCCCACACCCGCATCATGGCGCGCTACATCTTTCCTAACGTGGTCAACTCCCTCATCGTCCTCGCCACGCTGCAGGTGGGCTACGTCATCCTCCTCGAGTCCGCCCTCAGCTTCCTGGGGGCGGGGCTTCCCCGACCCACCCCGGCGTGGGGCCTGATGATCGCGGACGGGCGCGAGCTGATCGTGACGGCCTGGTGGGTGTCGATGTTCCCCGGCCTGGCCATCATGCTGACCGTGCTGGCGCTGAATCTGCTGGGTGACTGGCTCCGAGACCACTTCGATCCCAAGCTCCGACACGTGTGAGGCAACACCCGATGCCGAGGAGGTCGCTCATGAGAGCAAGGCTCGTGTCCCTCGTGCTGGCACTGCTGCTGGTGGCCGTGGCGTTCACCCTGGGGACCACGACGATGTCGGGGTCGGCCCAGGAGGCGAAGGGGCAGCGACTCGTCTTCGCCTCGGCCGGGTTCGACGAGAGCAATCGCTTCTGGGTGGTCGCCCGCCCCGACCACCTGCAATACGACCCGTTCCTCGAGACGCTGCTCGAGGTCGATCCGAAGAGCGGGGAGTACACCCCGCGCCTGGCCGAGAAGTGGTCGGCGAGCCCCGACTTCAAGGACTGGACGTTCGTCCTCCGCAAGGGCGTCCAGTTCCACTTCGGCTACGGGCCGCTCACCGCCAAGGACGTCGTCCACTCGCACTCGATGATGATGCGCCCGGAGGCGACGGCGACGCTGGCCGGGTTCTGGCGCCAGGTCGAGGAGGTCAAGGCCGTCAACGACCACGAGGTCGTCTTCCGCTTCAAGAAGCCGACGACGGTCATGCCGTACGCGGCGTCCCGCGCCGGCGATCTCCGCATCGTGAGCAAGGCCCAGTGGGACAAGGAGGGGCTGGAAGGGTTCGAGAAGCGTCCGGCGGGCACCGGCTCGTACCGCTACGTGGGGCGGCAGCCGGGCCTGTCCGTCTCCTACGAGCGCGTGGACAACCACTGGAAGGGCGAGAAGCCGGCCTACAAGGAGCTGGTGTTCCGGCTGGCCCGCGAGGAGTCGACGCGGCTCGCCCTGCTCCTGTCGGGCGAGGCCCACATCGCCGACCTCCCCCGCGAGCTTCAGAAGGACGCGCTCAAGCGGGGCATGAAGATCTACTCGTCGTCGTTCCCGGTGGACTGGATGAGCGTGTATCTCGGCGGCCAGTACTACATGCCCGGCGACGCCGCCTTCAAGCCCGACGTGGCCTGGACCAAGAAGCCGGTGCGGCAAGCGCTGAACATGGCCATCAACCGGAAGGAGCTGCTCAACGCCGTGTTCGCGGGGAAGGGCACCCTGACGTACGTGACGGGCTGGTCCGACAAGTCCGAAGGCTACAACCCCGAGTGGCAGCACCGCTTCGAGAAGATGTACGGCTACGATCCCGCCCGCGCCAAGGCCCTCCTCAAGGAGGCCGGCTACGGGCCCGGCCAGCTCAAGCTCAAGATCCTCGCCTTCACCGAGCCGGGGGAGTCGGAAGGCCCGCAGGTCGCCGAGGCCCTCGGCATCTACTACAAGGACGTCGGGGTGGAGTCAGAGATCGAGGTGCTCGACTGGGCCAAGGTCCGCGAGATGTTCCGCAAGAAGGCGATCCAGTGCTGCATCTGGCCGAACATCATCTCGTGGCGGCCGTCGGAGGAGTGGATCCGGACGAGCTACTACAGCAAGAGCCCCAACCATCACTACGAGAACGAGTTCATCGACAAGCACTACCTCGCGCTCACCAACGCGGTGAAGCCGGACGAGCGGCAGCGGCTGGCCCGGACCATCGCCGACCATCTCTTCGACGAGTACGCCGACATTCCCCTGTTCTGGTTCGCCAACGAGGTCGTGGCCAATCCCAAGTTCGTGGCCGAGTGGGTCTACCCCGGCCTCGCCGCCGGCCGGTCCACGCACTTCCACCTCGTGAGGCCGCCCGCGAAGTAGTGCCACGAGAGATCGGCGACGTCGTCCTCGAGGTCGAGGACCTTCACACCTATTGCTTCACCCGCTGGGGCGTGGTGAAGGCGGTGGACGGGGTGAGCTTCGCGCTGCGGCAAGGCGAGGCGCTCGGCATCGTGGGCGAGTCCGGCTGCGGCAAGACCATGACCGCGCTGTCCCTGTTACGGCTGGTCCCGCGACCGGCCGCCCGCATCGTCAAGGGCGCCATCCGGCTCGAAGGCGAGGATCTCCTCGCCAAGAGCGAGCGCGAGATGCGCCGCATCCGGGGCCGGCGCATCTCCATGATTCTCCAGGACCCGCAGACCTCCCTCAACCCGGTGTTCACGGTCGGCAACCAGCTGATCGAGGCCATCCAGATCCATCACCACGACGGCCGGCGCTCGCTGGTGCAGCGGGCGATCGACGGCCTGAAGCAGGTCCGGGTGGCCGCGCCCGAGCGCCGGGTGCGGGACTTCCCGCACCAGATCAGCGGCGGCATGAAGCAGCGCATCGTGGGGGCGATCGCCATCTCCTGCGAGCCGCGCGTGATCATCGCCGACGAGCCCACCACCTCCCTCGACGTGACCATCCAGGCCCAGTACCTCCGCCTGCTCCGCGAGATCCAGGAGGCCACCAACCTCGCCCTCATCTTCATCACCCACGACTTCGGCATCGTGGCGAAGATGTGCGACCGCGTCATGGTGATGTACGCCGGGCGCGTGGTGGAGAGTGGCCCGGTGCGCGCCATCTTCAACCAGCCCTCCCATCCCTACACGCAGGCCCTGCTGCACTCCGTCCCCAGCATGGACGAGGACGTCGAGCGCCTCCACTCGATCAGCGGGCAGCCGCCCGCCCTGTGGGATCTCCCCGAGGGCTGCCGGTTCGCCGCCCGCTGTCCCCATGCCGACGATCGCTGCCGGCGGGACTATCCGCCCTCGTTCACGGTGGGCGACGGGCACACCGCCGATTGTTGGCGGCTGGCGTAGCGCATGGACAACGGGCCGATCCTGCGCGCGGAGGGGCTGACAAAGCACTTCCCCGTCACCGAGGGCTTGCTCTGGAGCACGGTGGTCGGCTGGGTGCAGGCGGTGGACGGGATCACGTTTTCGATTCGTCAGGGAGAGACGCTCGCTCTGGTGGGTGAGTCCGGCTGCGGCAAGACCACCACCGCCAAGCTCATCTTGCGCCTGGAGGAGCCCACCGCCGGCCGCGTCTTCGTGGACGGCAAGGACGTGCACACGCTCTACGGCGACGCCCTGCGCGAGTACCGGACCACGGTGCAGGCCGTGTTCCAGGACCCCTGGTCGTCCCTGAGCCCCCGCATGCGGGTCCGCGAGATCGTGGCCGAGCCGCTGGTGGTGAACCGGAAGGTATCCGCGCCCGAGATCACGACGCGCGTCGCCGAGATGCTGGCCGCGGTCGGGCTCCGCCCGCAGCAGGCCGATCTCTATCCCCACGAGTTCAGCGGCGGGCAGCGCCAGCGCATCGCGGTGGCGAGCGCGCTGGTGTCGAACCCCAAGCTCATCGTCCTCGACGAGCCGGTCTCCGCCCTGGACGTGTCCATCCGTGCGCAGATCATGAATCTGCTCGTCGATCTGCAGCGGCAGTACCACGTGAGCTATCTGCTCATCGCCCACCACCTCGCCACCACGCGCTACATGGCCCACGAGGTGGCGGTGATGTATCTCGGCAAGATCGTGGAGCGGGCGCGGACGAAGGAGCTGTTCCGGAGCCCGCTGCACCCCTACACCAAGGCGCTCTTCTCGGCCGCCCTGCCGTCGCACCCGGACATCGAGCGCGAGGAGATCATCCTGACCGGCGAGGTCCCGTCACCCATCGACCCGCCGCGCGGGTGCCGCTTCCACCCCCGGTGTCCCTTCGCCATGCCCCGGTGCGCCACCGAGACGCCCGAGCTGAAGGAACACGCGTCGGCCCATTGGGCCGCCTGCCACCTCTACTGACCGAAGCTCCTCACCCAACCCTCGCGCCGGGGGAGGGCAGGGCGCTCGCGGCGAATGCTGTACTGAGCAAGCGAGTGCCCTGCCCGCCCCCGGCGCGAGGGTTGGGTGCGTGCGCTACACGTTAAGCTCGTAGGCGTACAGGCCGCCGATCATGCGATCGACGGTGAAGAGCACGCCGCGGTCGTCCACGAGGACGTCGTTGAGCTGTATGGCCTTCTTGGGCGACTTGCGGGGCGCCGGCGGCACCGCGTGGGCGACCTCGACGGGCTGGAAGGGGTTGGAGAGGTCGAACGCGCGCACGCCGCCGTTGAAGAACGTCCCCACCACGAACCGCTCCGACTGCCACGCGCCCTTGACGGGCCGGTTCTCGTGCAGGTTGTGGGCGCCGAAGCGCCCGCCGCGCTTCGCGAACTTCTTGACGGGCGGCAGTGGGCACGTCGCGATGGGCAGGGGCTTGGTCTCCAGGCGATTGTCGAGGACCCACACGAGCTTGGGCCAGTCGACGGCGCCGTCCTTGACGGATTCGTCGCTCACCACGAGCAGCCCGGGCTCGAAGAGCGGCAGCACGGTGTGGCAGAAGCCCGGCATCGGCGGATGGTAGTCCCACCGCGCCAGGAGCTTCGGCGCGCCCATGTCGGAGATGTCGAGCACCACCGCGCCGCCGTCCAGGTAGCCGATGTAGGCGCGGTCGGCGCGCCGCGGATAGACGTTGGTGTTGTGCGCCCGGTATCCCATGTCGAAGGCCGGGTGTCGCGGCAGCGGCGGCTGCGCGTCGCCGTCGCGGGTGCCGGGAAGCCACCAGCGGCCGACCTCCACCGGCTTCGCGGGGCGCCGGACGTCGACGATTCGATAGCACTGATCGTCTTTCGGATGGCGGGGCGTGAAGTCGGCGGCGCCCGCCGCACAGTGCACATAGCTCCCGTCCACGAACCAGAGGTGGTGCACCCCGCGGGAGTTCGGCCCGGAGGCGTCGAAGAACCCGACCTTCCGGGGGCTGGCGGGGTCGGCCACGTCGAGGATCTCGAAGCCGGCCGGCGTCAGCCCCGGCACGCTCGTCTGGTAGGCCACTACCAGCATGTCCCCGACGACCTCGAGGTTGTTCGAGCGCATGCGCTCGTGCGGCAGGTCGGTCTGGAGGATCACCGCCGGCTTCCGGGGATTGGTCACATCGACTGCGGTCAGGGCTTTTGGCGCGGACTCGTGGGCGAGCCACAGGATGCGCCGGCGGTCCCGGGTGAGCTGTATGGACATGCCCTCACCGACATTGCCGAACCCTCCCAGGAGATGCTGGGAGAGGGGGCGCATGTTCCGGGTGTCCCCGCGCGTCATGGCTCGGACCCTCCGCACTACGCTTGGTGGACGAGCGGGGCGCGGGGCTCCGCGCGTGGAGCACGTAGTCCTTTCGTACGCTCCCGATGTAGAGATCGCGGAGGTCGGGCCCGCCGAAGGCGACGTTGGTGGGCCAGTCCATGAGATCGCCCGTCGGGTCTTGGATGATGACCTCGACCTTGCCGGCGGGCGTGATCGCGATCACCTTGTTGGCCCGGACCAACGTCACCCAGAGATTGCCCTCATGGTCGAAGCCGCAGCCATCGGTCGCGCCCTGGGTAGCGCGCTGCTCCACCGTGGGATTCTCGATGGCCGGCCCCCCGAGCGAGGGCCCGTAGCGCTCTTTCGGACCCAGCGTGCCGTCGCGCCGGATGGGCAGCCGCACCACATCGCAGCCCACCGTCTGGCACACGTAGAGATGACGCTCGTCGGGATCCATGGCGAGTCCATTGGTGAAGTGGAATCCCTCGGCCATGATCTCGGCGCGCCCGTCGGGCCGGACGCGGTAGACGAAGCCGTCGCCCGAGCCCTCCGCCGACCGGACGCGATCGTAGGTGGAGTGGCTGCACCAGACATTGCCGGCGCGGTCGACCAGGGGGTAGTTCGAGGCGCGCAGCGGGCGGCCGGCGACCTCGGCGCACAGCACCTCGATGGCGCCGGTCTTCGTGTCGAGGCGCTGGAGGCAGCCCGGATCGGCGGTGTCGAGGGCGAAGTTGGCGATGACGATGCGGCCCTCGCGATCCATGTTGATGCCGTTGGGCTTGCCGCCAGCCTTGCCCACGCGGCGCAGGGTGCCGTCGGCGAGGATCTCCGCGCAGGCGCTCGCCTCGTCCGAGGCCCACACATGCCCGTCGCGCGAGACCACCACGTCCTCCGGGCGCTTGAGCCCGACGCCGCGCTTGGTGAGCGCGCTCAGGGGAATCTTCGCGAGGGGCATCTCAACGGCCCTCGAAGACTTCGCGGCGCGCCATCGAACGCTGCAGCGCGAGATAGCTCTCGCGGGTCAGCGGGCGCTTGGCCTTGCCCAGCACCTCGCGCGCGCCGGCGGCGCCGTCGGCGAGCATGTCCACCACCATGCTGGCGAGCGCCTTGGCCTGGCCCACGTAGGCGAGGTCCGGGTCGGCGATGCGATAGTCCGCGGCGTGTCCCGTCCCCGCGGCGCCGCCCATGTAGGGATGGAGGCACGGGATGACCTGGCTCAGATCGCCCATGTCGGTGGACCCGCCCCGGTGGCCGAGCTGGACGAAGTGCTCGGCGCCCCAGAGGCCGACGGCGGAGTCGCGGAAGTAACGAGCCATCGTGGCGTCGCAGTCGAGCGGGAGATAGCCCGGGAAGGTCTCGATCTCCACGGTCGCGCCCAGCGCGAGGGCGCCCGCCCGCAGGGCGCGGTCCACCTTGGCGTTGGCGTCGAGGATGGCGGGGAGGGTGCGCCCGCGCACGTAGGTCTCGATGCGCGCCTCCGCGGGGATCACGTTCACTTGCGAGCCGCCCGCGGTGAGGATCGGATGCACGCGGATGGTGTCCTCGTCCCGGAACGTCTCGCGGAGGGCGTTGATCGCCATCAGCCCGATCTGGGCGGCGTAGAGCGCGTTGATGCCGAGGTGCGGCGCGCCGCCGGCGTGCGCGGCCTTGCCGATGTAGCGCGCGAGCTTGCCCACGCGTCCGTTGTTGGAGAGCGGCACGCTCGCCTTGCCGTCCTCCGCGCGCGGGGTGAGGTGAATCATCATCGCGAGGTCCACGTCGTCGAAGTGACCGAGGCGGAGGAGCTCGGCCTTGCCGCCCAGGAGCTCGAGCCGGCCCGCGCGGACCTGGCTCACCCGCCACTCGAGATCGCCGCCCTCCTCCGCGGGCACCGCGAAGAACGTCGCGCGGCCGGCGAGGTGCTCGAAGGCCTTGGCGTCCAGAAGGCCCATGGCCGCGCCGAGCATGCCCGCCACCTGCGCGTTGTGGCCGCAGGCGTGCGCCGCGCCGGTCTCGGGATCGGCGTCGGGATGGCCGGTGACGCGAAGGGCGTCCAGCTCGCCGAGAATCGCGAAGGTCGGGCCGGGGCCGGCGCCGCCCGGCACGTCGGCCCGCACGCCGGTGAAGGCGAGCCCGGACCGGGGGGAAAGCCCCAGCATCTTGAACGTCTCCTCCACGAGGCGCGCCGTCTTGACTTCCTTGAAGCCCAGCTCGGGATGCTTCCGGATCGTTTCGCCGATGCGAATGATCTCCGGCGCGCGGCGATCGATGGCGTCGAGGGTGCGGGCCTTGAGCTGATCGCGAGTCATGGGGGTTCCTTCTCCCGGCGTTTATAGCACGCTTGACGGCGGCGCGCGGCCTCGCTACTGTCGCTCCGTCATCGCCTCGCGGCGCGCCGCCCACCTTCACCGAGGAGCCGAGCATGGCCGACATCAAGCTGCCGACCCAGGATCGCGTCGAAGCCTACTTCAAGGAGCTGAACAACTGGGGCCGCTGGGGCCACGACGACCAGAAGGGCACGGTCAACCTCATCACGCCGGCCAAGCAGGCGCAGGCTCAGTCGCTCATCAAGAAGGGTCGCACCGTGTCGCTCGCGCGTGACATGGGGCCGCAGCCCGTGCTCATGTACCACGTGACGTTTCCCGGGAAGCGCGAGCGGGTGGACGTGGTGCTGGACCGCTTCGACCTCGTCTATCACGGGTTCACCATCACGCACGTCGACGCCCTCTGTCACGTCGCCTGGGACGGGGAGCTGTACAACGGCCGGCCCTTCGCGGACAGCCTCACCACGGCGGGCGCGACGTGGTGCCCGATCGACGCGCTGTTCGACGGCATAACTACTAGAGGTGTTTTCCTAGACGTGGCGGCGGGGCGCAAGGAAGGCTATGTCACCGTCGGCCAGCCGGTGACGCCGAAGGAGCTGGACGAAGTCGCGGCGCGGGCGGGGGTGAAGGTGCAGCCCGGTGATGTGGTCGTCGTGCGTAGCGGCAACGAGGGCTTCCTCAAAGCGCACCCGAACTTCGTGTTCCGGGTTGACCCGCATCCCGGGCTCCACGTGTCCTGCCTCGAGTGGTTCCGCGAGAAGGACATCGCGGCGATCTCCTGGGACATGATGGACGAGCGGCCCAGCGGCTACCCGGGCTTCGGCATGAGCGCGCACCTGGCCATCCCGTTTCTGGGCCTGGCCCTGGTGGACAACACGTATCCCGAGCGGCTGGCCAAAGTATGCGCGGAGGAGGGGCGGAACGAGTTCCTCTTCACCGCGACGCCGCTGCGCATCCTCGGGAGCACGGGCGCGCCCGCGCATCCCATCGCCATCTTCTAGCCGTCGGAGGCCTAGCACATGGACCGCACCAAGAGCGTGGTGACGCCGGCGCGCTTCGCGTCTGGCATGACGTTCGAGCAGTACCTGGCCCACGCGGGCTCACCCGAGAACCTCAAGCGAGAGGGGACGGGCGGCTCGCAGCGCCCGGACAACTCCAAGGTGATGCGCGAGTGGTACGAGGGCAGCCGCCTCACCGAGACGCAGACCGCGGCGTGGAAGTGGCTGGCCGCGCAGCCCGACGGACCGGCCAAGATCCTGGTGCTCTCGGAGGACTGGTCGTCGGATTGCCGGCGCGACGTGCCGATGCTGGCGCGAGTGGCCGAGGCGACCGGGATGGACCTGCGCATCTTCGACCGGGACGGCCAGACCTTCGGCAAGAGCGCCGATCCCTTGACCGAGCCCGGGCGGGGGAAGAACGCGGACATCATGGCCGAGTTCATGAACGAGAAGAACGGCCAGCGGTACCAGTCGATCCCGGTGGTGGTCTTCTACGACAAGGACCTTCGCTATCTCTATCACTACATCGAGCTGCCTGCGATCTACCACAAGGACCGTGTAGTGACGGAGAAGATCCGCGCGCCGCGGCCGGGCGAGACGCCGGCTCAGACGGCCGAGCGGGCGGGCAAAGAGTTCGGGGCCTTCCAGAAGGCGCCGTTCTTCCGCATGTGGGCAGGCGCGGGGATCGACGAGATGGCGAGCGCACTGCACGAACGTCTGGTCATGGGGAGCCGGTGATGCCCGACAACGAGAACCTCAAGAAGGGCCAGGAAATGCGGCGGAAGCTGCTCGGGGACGCCTACGTCGAGCGGGTGGCCAAGGGCGCGTACAACGATCCGCTGATGAAGGAGTTCATCGATCTCGCCCAGGAGGCCGTCTTCGGTACCGTCTGGACGCGGCCGGGGCTGGATCTGAAGACCCGCACGCTCGTCACGGTGGTGTCGGACGCCTCCACCGGGCGTGAGCCGGAGCTGGCTATTCACCTCCGCATGGCGCTGCGTCAGGGCTGGACGGAGAAAGAGCTGACCGAGGCGATCCTGCACCTCATGGGCTATGTCGGCGCGCCGCTGGTCCGGGACGCGATGCTGGTGGCCAAGCAGACCTTCGCCGATGTGAAGAAGGAAGCCGCCGGCGGCTGAGGCGCAGCCGGCAGAGGACCGCGATGGCGCTCACCCGTCTCGTCCCGATGCTGCACGTGGTCGACGTGGACCGCAGCCTCGCCTTCTATCGCGACCGGCTGGGTTTCATGCTGCTCTCGCCCGAGGTCGCGGTGAAGGAGTGGGGGTGGGCGCATATCCGGCGCGACGGGGTGAGCCTCATGCTGGCGGGTGGATTGACCGGGGGCCCCATCCGGGAGAAGGGCGATACTGACTCCGACTGGCCGGTGATGTTCTACTTCTACCCGGACGACGTGGTGGCGCTGCACGGCGTCCTCAAGGCGCGGGGAGTGGACGTGGGCGACCTCTGCGTCACGTTCTACCGGATGAAGGAGTTCTCCTGCCTCGATCCCGACGGCCACATGCTGACGTTCGGCCAGGAAACCGACGAGCCGCCCACGCCGGACGAGGACTAGCTGGCTAGTCGAGTGAGTCGCGTCAAGCTCACCATTCGTCCACTCACCCCTGACCTCCGGCCGGCTCTCGAGGACCTGTTCGGCAAGGGCGGTGCCAGCAACGGCTGCTGGTGCATGTACTGGCGGCTCGGCCCCGAATACCGCAGACGGGCGCGCGAGCAGAACCGACGGGCATTGCTCCGGATCGTCAAGCGTGGGCCGCCGCCGGGCTTGCTCGCGCTGGACGGGGAGCGGGCCGTGGGCTGGTGTCAGCTCACGCCGCGGGACGATCTGCATTGGCTCGATCGGACCCCGGCGCTACAGCGCGTGGACGAGGTGCCGGTCTGGGCCATCTCGTGCTTCTATGTGCGGCGGGGCCATCGCGGGCAGGGCGTCATGTCGGCCTTGATCGCGGCCGCCGTGATCCAGGCCAGGCGCGCCCACGCACCGGCGCTGGAAGCGTATCCGGTGGACACCACGCGTCCGGGCAGCACGACCAACGTCTTCACCGGCACGGCGTCGGCCTTCAGACGCGCCGGATTCAAGACGGTCGGGCGCCGCGTGGCCTCGCGCCCGATCATGCGCCACGATCTGCGCGGTGTCAGGACTCCCTCGCGAGGAGGCGGCCCCAGCCGGGGACGGGGTCTCGCACGCCCGCGGTCCGCAGCAGCCACCATAGCGTCGCGCTCTGGCTCGTGACCACCGGCTTCCCCAGCGCGGCTTCCAAGGGCCCCACCGCGTCCGCGGTCCGCAGCCCCGTGCCGCTGATCATCACCGCCTCCGCATGGGGGACGTCCGCCGCCCGGCCGAGGGCGATCACCCGCTCGGTGGTCTCCTCGTAGATGTTGACGACGCCGTCCATCCGGCGGTGTGCGACGATCTCGAGCCCCGCCGCCTCCCAGTAGGCGCGGCCGGCGGTGGCGATGACGTCGGGGTAGGGCGTGGCGAGGGCGAGGCGCCGCACGCCGAGGTGGGCCAGCGCCTCGAGAATGGCACGAGCGGCGGTGGTGGCGGGCGCGCGCGCATGCTCCTTGAGCTGGGCGACGAGCGGCGCCTCACGGGCGTAGCCGGTGAGGTAGCTCACGCCGGTGTGGGACAGCACCAGCGCAGCAAGCCCCACATCGGCCAGCGTACGCGTCGCGGCGGGGACGGTGTCGAGATAGCCCAGCGTGCGCTGCTCCATGCCGGTGGGAGCGCCGGGCGCGCCGTCTCCGAGAGAGGCCATGCGCGCGAAGTGCAGCGTCACCGACGGCGGCGCCATCCGATAGAGCTCCGGCTCCACCGTCGGGTTGCCGGAGGGCACCAGCACGCCGAGCCGCGCGATCACGGGCGCGGCTCAGCCGTTGAACTCCCGCGCGAGCCGCTGCATGCGCGGATCGTCGAGGGAGGGCGCGAAGGATGGGTAGAGCTGCGTGCGGTCATAGAGGCCGGCGAAGCGCTCGCGGATGCGCGCGCCGATCTCCGACCACGAGCCGATCGTCGCGAAGTCGTCCAGCATGGCGTCGCTGATGAGGTCGGCCATGCCCTTCCAATCGCCCGCGAGGGACTTGGCGTGCAGGCGCGGGGAGAGATCCTCGAGGCCGTGGGCCGCGAGCACCGCGGCGTAGGTGCGCGTGGAGGCGTAGAAGGCGATCTGCTGCTTGACCTGCTGCTTCTGCTCCTCGATCTCCGCGCGCGTGTCGCCGATGATCACCATGGTGGAGGCGCGGAAGCCGAAATCGAGCCGCGAGCGGCCCGACGCGTGGAGTCCCTCCGTCACCGCCGGGTGCAGGATCTCGCGGAGGTACTTCGCCGAGTGGAAGGAGTGGATGTGCAGCCCGTCGGCCACCTCGCCCGCCAGCCGGGCCATGTAGGGATTCACGCCGGCGAGATAGATGGGAATCTTCGGATGCTCGATGGGCCCCGGATCGAAGAAGTGCGTCATCAAGTTGATCCGGTAGTGCGTGCCTGCGAAATCGAGGGGCGCCTTGGTCTGCCACGTGTTCCAGATGGCGCGGAGCGCGCCGACCACCTCGCGGAGTCGGGGGCCCGGCGCCGTCCACTTCACCGCGAAGCGGCGCTCGTTGTGCGCCTTCACCTGGGTGCCGAGCCCCAGCGTGAAGCGCCCGGCCGAGGCCTTCTGCAGGTCCCAGGCGATGTTCGCCAGCACCATGGGGCTCCGCGCGAAGGCGATGGCGATGGCCGTGCCGAGCGCGATGCGCGACGTAGTGGTGGCCGCTACCGCGAGGGGCAGGAACGCGTCGTGCTTGGTTTCGGCGGCCCAGAGGGCGCCGAAGCCGAGGTCTTCCGCCTTGCGCGCGTAGTCGGGCACCGCGCGGAGGTCAAAGGAGAGAAAGCCGGTGTCCAGTCGCATGAGGAGCCTCCGCGGTCACGCCGTGCGGGTGCGCGGGTCGAGGATATCGCGCACGGCGTCGCCCACCAGGTTGAGGGCCAGGACGAGCACGAAGATGGCGAAGCCGGGTAGCAGCACCACGTGCGGGCTCAGGATCACGAACTGCCGGCCGGTGGCGAGCATGCTGCCCCAGTCCGCGGTGGGCGGCTGGGTGCCGAGCCCCAGGAAGGACAGGCCCGCGGTGACGAGGATCTTCGCGCCCACGTCCAGGCTGAACGCCACCACCACGGGCGACAGCAGGTGCGGCACCACGTGCCGGGCCAGGATCAGGCGATCGGGGCTGCCGAGCGCGCGCGCCGCCTCCACGAACTCCCGCTCGCGCACCGAGAGCACGACGCCCCGGACGAGCCGCGCATAGATGGGGAAGCCCACGATGGCGATGGCGATCATGGCGTTGCGCAGGCCGGGCCCGAGGCCGGCCACGATGGCGATGGCGAGCAGGATGAAGGGAAAGGCCATGAGGATGTCGGTGAACCGCATGATGAGCGTCTCCGTCCATCCCCGATAATAGCCGGCGAGCAGGCCGAGGCTCACCCCCAGCAGCATGGCGGCTGCGGCCGTGCCCACGCCGGCGAGGAGGGACACCCGCGCGCCCCAGACCAGCCGGCTGAGCAGGTCGCGCCCGAACTCGTCGGTGCCGAGAGGATGCCCGGGCGTGCCCGGCGTCTTGAGCCGGCTGGGCGTGTCGACCGCGTCGGGATCCGACAGCGGGAGCCAGGGGGCGGCGAGCGCGGCGATGACGGCGAGGGTGAGGACGACGAGGGCGGTGGCGGCGAGTCGGTTGCGCTGGAGGTGGCGTCGCATCGCCGGCTAGTGGAACTTGATGCGCGGGTCCAGCCACGCGTAGAGAGTGTCCACCGCGAGGTTCACCAGAACGAAGGACAGCGCGATCACGAGCACGCCGCCCTGCACGAGCGGCACGTCCCTCGCCAGGATGCCCTGCACGACGAGGGTCCCCACGCCCGGCCAGGCGAACACGGTCTCGGTGAGGACGGCGCCGCCCAGCAGATAGCCCGCCTGCACGCCCACGACCGTCACGATGGGAATGAGCGCGTTCTTGAGCGCGTGCCGCCACACCACGGGCCGCTCCCCCAGCCCCTTGGCCCGCGCGGTTCGGACATAGTCCTGGCCGAGCGTCTCCAGCATGGTGGCGCGGGTGAGCCGGGCGATGATCGTGACCGACGCCGCCGCCAGCGTCACCGCGGGAAGCACGAGATGCACGAGGAGATCCTTGAGGTCCCCGCCGCCGTACGGCGCGTACATGCCGGAGGCGGGCAGCCAGCCCAGCCAGAGCGCGAAGATCACCATGAGCACGATGCCCAGCCAAAACACTGGCATGCTCGCGCCGAACAGCGAGGCCACCGCGGAGAGGCGGTCGAGGAGCGAGTTGGGCCGCGTGGCCGAGACGATGCCGAGGGCGAGGCCCCCGAGCGTCGAGAGGAAGAGCGCGGTGCCGGTGAGGAGCAGCGTGGCCTTGAAGCGCTCCAGCACCTCGCCCAGCACCGGCCGCTTCATCCAGATCGAGCGGCCGAGGTCGCCGCGAGCCACGTGGCTGATCCAGTGGACGTACTGCACGTGAAGCGGCTGATCCAGGCCGAGCTGGACGCGGAGGCGATCCAGATCCTCCTTGTTCGCGTTGGCGCCCAGCATCACCTCGGCGGGATCGCCCGGCGCCAGGTGCAGCACGAGGAACACGATCACCGAGACCCCGAGCAGCACGGGTCCGAGCTGCAGGAGCCGGCGCGCGAGGAAGCGCCCCACGAAGCCGACGCTCTCGCCGCTAGCGGAGGGTTACCGTCTCCACGCGGAGGTCGAAGCTCGGGTGGAGCTTGAAGCCCTGCACGCGCTTCGAGGTGGCCGCGATCTGGATCTCGTGATCCACGAACACCCACGGCGCGTCATCGACGAGGATCTTCTGGGCCTCGCGGTAGAGGGCCGCGCGCTTGGCCTGGTCGGTCACCTGGCGCGCCTCGGTGAGGAGGGCGTCGAACTTCTCGTTCTTGTAGAGCGCGCGGTTGGGCCCGTTCGGCGACCACTGGCTCGAGTGGAAGAGGGGGTACATCACCATGTCCGGGTCCTCGGAGCCGGCGGCCCAGGACAGCGCGAACAGCTCCTGCTCCCTGGTGCGGAGCTTGGCGATGTAGGCGCCCCACTCCATGGTCTGCAGCGTGACGTTCACGCCGACCGCGCGGAGATTCGACTGCATCACGATGGCCATCGCCACCGGCGACTGCATGCCGGAGCCGGATTCCGGCACCCACATAGTGGTGGAGAAGCCGTTGGGATAGCCCGCGTCCGCGAGGAGCTTCTTGGCCCGCGCGGGGTCATAGGGATAGGCGGCCAAGTTGGGGTCAGCGCCCCACGTCCCCGGCAGCACCGGCCCGCGCGAGATGGCGCCGGTGCCCTTGAGCACGTCCCGGATGATGGCCTCCTTGTTCACCGCATAGTTCAGCGCCTGGCGCACCCGCTTGTCGTCCAGCGGCTTCTTGGTGTTGTTGATGCCGAGGTACCAGACATGCGCGCCCACCTGCTTGAGGAGGTTCACCTTGGGACTCGACTCGAGCTGGGCCACGAAATCGGCGGGGACGCCCACGATGAGGTCGAGCGTGCCGGTGAGGAGCTCGGTGAGGCGCGCCTGGTCCTCCACGATGGGCCGGTAGATTACCCGATCGAGCTTGGACGCACCTCGCCAATAGTCAGCGAACTTCTCCAGCACGACCGCCTGCCCCTTCGTCCAGGAGGCATAGCGGAAGGGGCCCGTGCCCACGGGCGCGGAGGCAAAGTCCACTCCCGCCTTCATCATCGCGGTGGGGCTGACCATGGAGGCCGCGGCGGCGGCCATGACGACGAGGAAGGAGGCGCGAGGCTCCTTCAAGACGAAGCGAACAGTGTGTTCGTCCATCGCCTCGATGGCCTTCACGTTGCCGAAGAAGTAGTTCGCGAAGGGATACTTGCCGATTTTGTTGGCGGGGTGCTCGGGATTGATCTGCCGCTCGATGGAAAACTTCACCGCGGCCGCGTTGAAGGGGGTGCCGTCGTGGAACTTGACGCCCTTGCGGAGCTTGAAGGTGTACTGGAGCCCATCGGGCGAGATGGTCCACGACTCGGCCAGGTTCGGCACCAGCTGCGTGGTCTCCTCGGCGAAGGTCAGCAGCGGCTCGACGATGCGCCGGCCCACGCGATTGGAGTTGAAGTCGGTGACCTGCGAGGGATCGAGGTTCACGGGCTCGGCCACGAGGCCGACCACCAGGGTGCCCGCGGGCTGGGCGCCGGCGGGCGCCCCGAAGGCGAAGGCGAGCGGGAGGAGCAGGGCCCAGCCGATCAGCCGTCCGATCTTCATCGCGCGACCTCCAGATTCGGGTGGTGGAAAGGGCTCCGAGCGCTCCGCGACTCTCTGATCATATATCCGCTCGCCTCGCCTTCGGCTGCGGCTCGCCAAGCAAGTGCGGGCGGCGGTTGTTTCGGGCGGCTGTTTCGCGGCTGTTCATGGAAGGTGGAGGCGGCCCTCGATGACGGGTACCACGCCGCCGCCCACCTCGATCTCCGCGAGCCGGCCGTCGCGGACGACGCCGCGGATGTGCAGACGGCTGTGCCGGCCCATCTTCACGCCCTGATCGCTGACGATCTGCACGCGACCATCGCCGTCCTTGATCAACCGTTCTTTCACTAGGTAGGCGCCGAGCGGGCCCGTGGCCGAGCCGGTGGCGGGGTCTTCCGGGATGCCAGAGGTGTGGGGCGCGAACAGGCGCGAGTGGACGCGGCCGGCGCCGGGATCGGGGTCGGGCGCGAAGACGAAGATGCCGACCAGCGGCTGGTCGCCGAGGGCCTTGATGATCTTCGGCACGTCCAGCAGCGCGCGGTCCACGGTGGCACGGTCGCGGAGGGGGACGAAGAGGAAGCGCGAGCCGGTGGACCCGGTCTGGATGGGCGCGCCCGCTATGAGTTCGGGTTCGGTCAGGTTGAGCGCCTCCGCGATCTCGGCACGGTTCGTCATCTCGGGCCCGAACTCCGGCTCCCCGTGGCGCATCCAGATGAAGGACGGATTCCGCGGATCGCCTTCGAGGGTGATGGGCACCGGACCGATGCCCTCCTCCAGATTGAATGCGGAGGCTGTTCCGGGGACGAGGCCCTGCGTGGCCATCACCCACGCCGTGCCCACCGTGGGGTGGCCCGCGAACTGCAGCTCGCGCGCGGGGGTGAAGATGCGCACCCGCAGCGCGCACTCCGCCCGCGTGGGCGGGAGCAGGAACGTCGTCTCGGAGAGGTTCATCTCCTTGGCGATGGCCTGCATCTCGCCGTCGGCCAGGCCGGTGGCCTCCAGCACGACGGCGAGAGGGTTCCCCCCGAACACGCGGTCGGTGAAGACATCGACCTGGGCGAAGCGATACTCGCGCGCGCTCACCTCACGGGTACATCGAGAAGTCGACGGCCTTCTCGGTGATGAACTCGAGCAGCGCGGGCGTGCCTTCCTGCGTCTTGGTGATGGCCCGCTTGATGGCGGGGACGATCTCGGCGGGCTCGGTGACCCGCTCGCCGTGGCCGCCGAAGGCCTTGGCCATGTCGGCGTAGTTTCCGCTGATGTCGGTGGAGCGGAACTTGTCGGTGGACACCGGCATCACCTTCAGCTCGATCGCCATGGAGAAGTTGTTCAGCAGCACGGACAGGATCGGGATGCGCTCGCGCACCGCGGTCTCGAAGTCCATGCCGGTGAAGCCGATGGCAGCGTCGCCCCAGAGATTCATGCAGAGCTTGTCGGGCGCGGCGAGCTTGGCGCCCATGGCGAGGCCGAGGCCGTAGCCGAGCTGGGTGGTCTTGCCCCAGCCGATGTAGGAGAGCGGCGACTGCGCCTCCCAGAACGGCGAGATCTGATCGCGCGGGCTGCCCGCGTCGTGCGTGATGATGCTGTTGGGCAGATCCACCGTGTGCATGAGGTCCCAGATCACGCGGTACGGGCTGAGCGGCTTCGTGTTCTGGGTGAGCCGCGGCATCCACTGGTTGAGCCACTCCGCCTTTACCGTCTTGATGCCACGGGTGACCGTGTCGAGGCGGCCGCGTGGCGCGCCCTTGAGCCGGTCCTTCACCTCAGCGATCAGCGCGTCCAGCACGAGGCCGGAGTCGCCGATGATGGGGTGGTCGATGGGGATGTCCTTGTTGAGGTCGGCGGCGTCCAGCGTCGAGTGGATGTACACCTTGCCCTTGGTGGGGAAGGTGATGCCGTAGTTGGTGGTGGAGAAGCTACAGCCGACGCCGAAGATGACGTCGGACTCCTGCAGGAACTGGTGCACCGCCTTCGGCAGCGAGCGGCCGCCCGACCCGAGCGAGAGGGGATGGTTCTCGGGGAACGCGCTCTTGCCTTCGAGGCTGGTCGTCACCGGGCACTCGAGCAGCTCGGCGAGCTGGCGCAGCTGCGGCCAGGCCTTGGCGTAGTGCACGCCCTGGCCTGCGTAGATGACCGGGCGCTCGGCGGCCAGCAGCACGCGCGCCGCCTCCGCGACGTCCTTCGAGTCGGGAGCCACGCGAGTGCGCGGAGTGGCCTTGTACTCGAAGTTGTCGGGCACGTCCTCCGCCATGACGTCGATGGGCACCTCGACCAGGACGGGGCGCGGCCGGCCGTTCTTCACCTGGGTGAAGGCGCGGCGCATGGCATCCGGCACGTCAACGGCGCGCATCACGTACTCGGCCCACTTCGTCACATGCCGGTAGTTCTGCGTGGAGTTGAAGTTCGGCGGGATTCCCGCGATCTTCCGCGGGTAGCCGCCGGGAATCACCACGATGGGCACCGAATCGCCGAAGGCCTGCGCCACGCCGCCGAACGAGTTCTCCGTCCCCGGGCCGTGCTGCATGCAGAAGACGCCGATCTTCCGTCCGGAGGTGATCCGGCTCACCGCATCCGCCATGTGGAGGCCGGTGCGCTCCTGGCGCACGATGATGGGCCGGATGCCGGCGACGGCGGCGGCTTCGAGGATGTGGTTGACGGGGTAGCCGATGATGAACTCGACTCCCTCGCGCTTGAGGATCTCGGCGATGGCGGCAGTGACCTTCATGGAGCCTCCTTGTCGGGAATAGCCGAGAGAGTACACCAATTGCCGGGTGGCGTCGACGTCGGTATCCTGATGACGTCAATCAGGGAGGTTGGAGATGCCCATTCAGGTCGCCGACTATCTCGTGCACTTCTCGAACGTCCTGCTGCTGGTCGCGTACTCGGTGCGGGACATTTTGTGGCTGCGCTGGTTTGCTGTCGCGGCCGCGCTCACCAACATCCCCTATTTCCTGGTTCAAGGCATCGTGCTGTGGCCACCGGTTCTCTGGGCGCTGGTGTTCACCGCCATCAATCTGTATCAGATCTCGCGTATCTATCTCGAACGCCGGCCCGTCGTTCTGTCCAAGGACGAGCAGAGGCTCTACGAGCTCGGATTTCGATCGATACGTCCCAGGGAGTTCGTCGCGCTGACCCTGGTGGGTGAGTGGAAGAACGCCTCGGTTGGCGACAAGATCCTGATCGAGGGTGAGCCGATCACGCGCCTCTGCATCGCGATCTCCGGGAGCGCGGAGATCCGCAAGAAGGGCCGGTCCCTGGGAACGCTCGAGCCGGGTCACATCATCGGCACGGCTCTCGCCCTGACGGGTGCCCCGTCGCCCGTCGACGCCACCTTCATCGAGGCCACACGCTACATGAGCTGGCCGCTTCCGACCTTGGTCGCGTTCATGGACAAGAGGCCGGCCCTCCGCGCTACGCTCCAGAACCTGGCGAGCCTCGACCTCACCCGGAAGATCGAGCGGTTGCTCGCCGAGAAGTAGTGGCGATTCACTGCTCGACGCGCGGCAGCGCTTTCGCTCTTGACCTACCGACTGGCCATCCTTAGGGTGCTGGTGCGAAGGAGCCGGCCCAAGCCGGCCGATCAGGGTCCCAGGGAGGACAGCATGGCCAAGCGTACGAGGGAGCGGAGACCGGTGAAGCGGGCGACGCGCGCGAAGCGGCCGACCAAGTCCCATCGGCAGGAGATGCGTGTCCCCGGCATGTCGGAGCCGATCAGCCACTTCACCCACGTGGTGCGTGCGGGCAACATCGTGTTCGTGTCCGGCTGCGTGGCCTCCGACGGCAACGGCCGCACGGTGGGCGGCGACGACGCCACCGCTCAGGCGCGGCAGGCGCTGGAGAACATCAAGCGCTGCCTGGCCGCCGCCGGCGCCACCTTCGCCGACGTGTGCAAGGTGACGGTGTTCCTCAAGAACATGGCCGATCGCGAGAAGGTCAACGTCGCGCGCAAGGAGTACTTCGGCGCTCACCGCCCCGCGAGCACCCTGGTGGAGATCTCGCGGTTCGTGCGCGAGGACATCCTCGTCGAGATCGAGGCCACCGCGGTGGTGGCGCGGTGAGCGTGGAGACCGCCGACGTCGTCGTCATCGGCGGCGGCGTCAACGGCGCCAGCATCGCCTATGCGCTCGCCGCCCGCGGGGTGAAGCGCGTGGTACTGCTCGAGCAGGGCGCGCTCGCCCACGGCGCCTCCGGCCGCTCGAGCGCGCTGGTCCGCATGCACTACACCAACGAGTGGGACGCGCGCCTGGCGTGGGCGAGCTTTCCCGTGTTCCGGCACTGGCCCGAGCTGATGGGCGGGCCGCCCGTGTTCACCCACACCGGCTTCGTGAACGTGGTCGCGCCGGAGTATGCGGAGGCGCTCGGAAAGAACGTCGAGATGCTGCGCGGCATCGGCATCAACACCACCGCGCTCACCCCCGCCGAGCTGCGCGACCTCCAGCCCTTCGCGAACGTGGACGACCTCGGCGCCGCGGCCTACGAGCCGGACTCGGGTTATGCGAGCCCGGTGGACGTGGTGGAGGGCTTCGGCCGGCGCGCGCGCGAGCTGGGGGCGGCGGTGCGACCGTGGACTCCGGTGACACGGGTGCTCCGACGGGACAGCCGCGCCGTCGGCGTCGAGACCGCGGGAGGCGAGATTCACGCGGGCGCAGTGGTGGTGGCGGCGGGCGCATGGGCGCCGCGACTCTGCCACGATGTGGGCCTGGCGCTGCCCGCGCGCGCCAAGGCCATCGACACGGTCGCGGTGGCGCGACCGCCGGAGCTGGCCCGCGGCCACATGGTCTTCATCGATAATGCCCAGGGTAGCTACTTCCGGCCGGAGGCGGGCGGGCTCACGCTCGTGGGCGTGCCGTGCCAGGAGTGGGACGTGAATCCCGACACGCTCGGCACGGGGCTGCCGCCGCACGCGGCGGGCGTGGGCGCGGGCATCCTCACCCACCGGATCCCGCTCATGGAAGGTGCCACCCTCGCCCGCGGCTATCGCGCGTTCGACTGCTACAGCGGCGACCGCCACGCCATCCTCGGACCGGTGGAGGGCGTCGACGGCCTCTACCTCGCCACCGCCTTCAGCGGCTCTGGCTTCAAGATCGCCCCCGCGGTGGGCCAGTGCATGGCCGAGCTGATCACCGACGGACGCGCCAAGACCGTGGACATCGCCGCCTTCGGCCTGCGCCGCTTCGCGGAGGGCCGTCGGCTGGAAGGCCCGCATTCCTACGCCCAGCGGCTCGACCACGTGGACAAGGCCCCGGAGGGCCGCCGATGAGGCTCGCCTGATGGCCACGCTCCCCCGCGCGGCCGACGTCGTCATCATCGGCGCCGGTGCCATCGGCACCGCCATCGCCTACCACCTCGCCCGGCGCGGGGCGAAGGACGTCGTGATCATCGAGCGCGAGATGGTGGGCGCGGGCTCCACCAGCAAGGCGGCGGGCGGGATCCGGGTCGAATTCCCCCTCAAGGTCGAGGTCGAGTTTTCCCTGCGCGGCATCGAGTTCTTCAAGCGCTTCCGCGACGAGATGGGCGCGGAATGCGACTTCCGCCAGGAAGGCTACCTGTTCCTGCTGACCACGGAGGCGGATGTGGAGCGCTTCCGACGGAACCAGATTGTGCAGCACGCGCTCGGCGCGGACTCGCGCCTGATCGGACCGGACGACGCGCGGCAGCTCGTCCCCTCGATGCGGGTAGACGACGTGCTGGCGGCGGTGTGGGGACCGCAGGACGGGCACGCCTCGCCGAACGACGTCGTCCAGGCCTATGCGGCCCAGGCGCGGGCCCGCGGAGTGCGGATCGTGGAAGAGACGGCGGTCACCGGCATCGAGATCGAGCGCGGGCAAGTGGTCGCGGTTCAGACGAGCGCGGGACGAGTCGCGACGCGGCTGTGCGTCAACGCCGCCGGTCCCTGGGCGCCGCTCGTCGGCGAGATGGCCGGCCTTCGCCTTCCCGTGGACCCGCGCCGGCGGCACATCTTCGTCACCGACGCCTTCGGCGAGGTCAAGCACCCGATTCCGCTGCTCACCGATCGCAGTACGGGCTTCTACTGTCGCAGCGAGCAAGGCGCGGTGCTGATGAGCGCGGGCGACATCGGCCCGCGCACGGAGTACACAGCGACGGTGGACTGGGGCATGCTCGAGGAAGCGGTTTCCAAGGCCGTCAACCGGATTCCCGCCCTCGAGTCCGCACAGGTGCGCCACGCCTGGGCGGGTCTGCGCCCACTCACGCCGGATGAGCACGCCATCATCGATTGGGCGCCAGGAGTGGAGGGGCTCTTCCTCGCCATCGGCTTCTGTGGGCACGGGTTCCAGCACTCCTACGCCACCGGTGAGGTGACGGCGGAGTGGCTGCTCGACGGCAAGCCCGGCCTCGACCTGAGCGATCTATCCATGGCCCGCTTCGCCGGGCGCTCCTGAGGAGGTCTTTATGCGCGGCATTGTGTTCCTCGGCGATCGTGAGCTCGAGATTCGCGACTTCCCCGATCCCAAGCCCGGGCCGGGCGAGGTGATCCTGACGATGAAAGCGTCGGGCATGTGCGGGAGCGACCTGCATCCCTACCGCGCCTCCCGCACGGGCGGCGGCGCCGCCGCCTCGCTGGGCCTGGGCGGGCAGGGCGGGCCCGTGATCGGCGGGCACGAGCCGTGCGGGGTGGTGGCGGAGCGCGGCGTCGGGGTGAGCGAGGCGGAGGCCCCCATCGGGCAGCGGGTGATGCAGCATCACTACAAGGGCTGCGGCCTCTGCAAGCACTGCCGCGTCGGGTGGTCACAGCTCTGCCCCAACGGCATCGTGGTGTACGGCATGACCGGTCACGGCGCGCATGCGCCCTTCATGAAGGCGCCCGCCTTCACGCTCGTGCCGTTGCCCGACGAGATTTCCTTCGAGGAGGGCGCGGCCATCTCGTGCGGCACCGGCACCGCCTACGGCGCACTCCGCCGCCTGAACACGTCCGGGCGCGATACTCTCGCCGTCTTCGGCCAGGGGCCGGTGGGCCTCAGCGCCACCATGCTGGGGGCGGCCATGGGCGCGCGGGTGATCGCAGTGGACATCGCCCCCGAGCGACTCAAGCTGGCCCGCGACTTCGGGGCGGATGCCCTCATCAACTCGAAGGAGACGGATCCCATCGCCGCGCTCAAGCAGCTCACCCACGGGGAGGGCGTGGACGCCGCCATGGACTGCTCTGGGCACCCCGACGCCCGCGCCGCCGCGGTGCGCAGCACGCGCACCTGGGGCCAGGTGTGCTTCGTGGGCGAGGGCGGGCAGGTGACCCTCGACGTGAGCCCGGACATGCTGCGCCGGCAGCTCACCATTCACGCCTCGTGGACGTTCAGCGCGATGGGGCAGGCGGAGTGCGCCCGCTTTATCGCCGACCGCAAGGTGCCGCTCAAGCGCCTGCTCACCCACCGGTTCAAGCTCGACGAGGCAGCGGACGCCTACCGGCTCTTCGACTCGCAGACCACGGGAAAGGGCGTGTTCGTCTTCTGAGCGGCCAGGCGCCCGCGCCCCGCCGCTCGCTGATCGGCTCGACGGTCCCGCAGAACCTGCTCGGAGCCATCCTCACCTGGGTCTACTTCCGCTACCTCGATCCAGGGAAGGCGGGGATCGGGGCCGATTCCGGTCGGATCGAGATCGTCTACATCGTCTACTCGGTGCTCGCGTTCGTGCTGCTCGCGGGCGCGGGATACTGGCTCGGGCTGCGCTGGACGCGGCCGCTCGCGGAGTTCCGGGAGCGTCGCGCCGCCGGCGAGAGCCCCTCGCCGGAGGTGCGGCGCCGCGCCTTCCTCGTGCCCTTCGCGATCGGCGCGCTGACGCTTCTGGGCTGGGCGCTCGCCGGCATTGTCTGGGGCGTCGTCTGGCCTCTCCTCAACGGCACGTTCTCGTGGGCGGGCGCCACCCGCGCCATGTTCGGTACCACCTGCGTCGCCGGCACGATCACGTCAATCTTCTCCTTCCTCAGCGCCGAGCGCCGCTGGCGCCGCGTGCTGCCGGACTTCGCCGCCGAGGGGACCGTCATCGCCGACGCCCCCGAGGCGGCGCGCCTGTCGGTGCGCGCGCGTCTGCTCATCGTCTTCGTGGCGATCAGCGTGCTGCCCGTCTCCGTCCTCGGCGTGGTCGCCTACACGCGCGCGGTGGCGCTGGTGGGAGCCGACGCCGGTACCGCCGCCTCGCTCGTGCGCGACGTCTTCGTCCTCATCGTGTTCGTGATGGCGGTGGGCATCGCCGCCGCGGTGGTGCTCGCGGTGGCAGTGTCGCGGAGCGTGGCCGAGCCGCTCGGTGTGCTCGCCGCCGCCATGGCGGAGGTGGGGCGTGGCCGGCTCGACACACGCGCTCCCGTGATGGGGGCCGACGAGATCGGCCACGTGACGGAAGGCTTCAACCAGATGGTGCAGGGGCTGCGCGAGCGCGAGCGCGTGACCGAGATGTTCGGCAAGTACGTCTCCCGCGAGATCCGGGACGAGATCCTCTCCGGGCGCGTCTCGCTCGAGGGCGCGCAGGCGGAGGTGACGATCCTCTTCTCGGACCTCCGCGACTTCACCCCCTGGGTCGAGGCCACGGACCCGCGGGAAGTCGTACGCGATCTCAACGCCTACTTCGCCGAGATGGAGGGCGCGATCCGGGCGCATGGCGGGCTCGTGCTCCAGTACATCGGCGACGAGATCGAGGCGGTGTTCGGCGCGCCCGTCGCCCATCCCGAGCACGCCGAGCAGGCGGTGCGCGCGGCGATGGAGATGAGCCGGCGTCTCGCCGAGTGGAATCGCACGAGGGCGCTGGCGGGGAAGTCTCTGCTGCGCCACGGCATCGGAGTGCACAGCGGCACCGTGCTCGCGGGCAGCATCGGCAGTCCGGATCGGCTCGCCTACGCGCTGGTGGGCGATGCCGTGAACCTCGCCTCGCGGCTGCAGGGGCTCACCAAGGAAGTCGGCGGTGAGATCCTGGTGAGCGGGACCACGCGCGCGCGTCTTGCCGACCCTGCCGCCCTCGTGCGGGTCACGGCCGCACGCGTGAAGGGACGCAGCGCCGAGGTCGAGGTGTACCGGGTGGCGAGCGCAGGGCCCGGCTAGCCGATCGCGCCGGTGTAGCGCAGCAGGGCGATGAGGATCACCGCGCCGATGATCGAGACGAGGGTGCGGGCGGGCCATCCATAGGCGGCGAGGCCGATCAAGCCGGCGAGCACGTGACCCAGGCCGGAGCCGACGATGCCGATCACGATGTTACCGAGCACCCCGAACTGCGCATCGGTCTTCATGATGAGGGTGGCAATCCAGCCGATGATCCCGCCGATGATGATCGAGATGAGCAGCCCCATGTCGTTCGCCCTCCCTTTGCGCCGAGTCTAGCATCTTGGACACTCCGTCAACGCGTTGACGGTCCGCGCCGACACTGTGGACCACGAAGGGACTGCATGGCGCCTATCTAGGGATAAAAACGGAGGAAAAGACTCGGGTCGCCGGCGGTCGCTCCTGGCACTCCCGTTGCTCCTCCAGCCTCCAGCACGCGGAACACGAACCCCCCCGCGGCAGGAGGAAATGTCATGAACGTGGCTCTCCATCGCCGCGCGCCTATCGTCGCGCGCGGCCTCAAGTATCTGATCGCCGCTGCGGCCGTCACGGTCGCCTTCACCCACGCGCCGCTGGTGGCGGCGGCGACCCGCGACGACGCGATCGGCAGCCTCGACCAATACAATTCCGTCAAGGCCCGCAACCTCGCGCACAACCACCACGCCCAGCTGATTTCCCTCTACGACGGCATCTACCATTGCCTGCCGTGGGTGGACATCCGCAAGGGCGGCATCGGCTTCCGCAAGCCCAAGTGGGCGCAGGAGGACGAGCGCTACCTCGCGACGTGGATCGTGATCGACCAGAAGGATGACGGCCGCTTCGGGACCTTCTCGAAGGAACGGCGCGCCTCCGCGATGTTCTCGCGGTACGGCGTGGAGCTGCTCCGCCGCATGGTCGCGCTCCAGGGCGTGGCCGGCGACCCCGGCGTGCAGGGCTACGGCGTGGTGCTGTCGTGGACCAAGCCGGGCACGGACACGGCGGCGCAGCCCGTGAACGAGTCGCTGGTCTTCTGGGTGGACAAGTCGGTGGCGCAGGGCTTCCTCGCGCGTCGTGTGAGCAGCAACGAGCTCACGACCCGCGCGCGCCACACCTACTTCGACGGCATCGAGGAGCACGGCCGTCTGCCCCTCGAGGTGTGGGACGATAACTTTACCCGCACGTTCCAGATCAAGGATTATCAGCTGGCCAAGGGCGTGACCTGCTGAGCTGAGCAGCGCCCAACCCGCAGCACTCACCAACACCCGCCCCTCACCCTAACCCTCTCCCCCTCAGGGGAAAAGGGCAGGGTGAGGGGCGGACAGGGTGAAGGCCGCTACCAGAGCTCCTTCGAGGCGAGGCGCGCGCCCTCGGCGAGCGCGCCGAGCTTGGCCCAGACGATGTCGGGATCGACCGCCGCCTGTCCCACCCAGGTCCCGAACCCGCAGTCCGTCCCCGCGATGACGCTCTCCCGCCCGACCAGCTTCGCGTAGCGCGTGATCCGCTCCGCCACCAGGATGGGGTGCTCGATGAAGTTGGTCGTCGAGTCGATCACGCCCGGAATGATGGTCTTCCCCTCGGGTACTTTCACGGTCTCGAATACGCGCCACTCGTGCGCGTGACGGGGGTTGGCGCCCTCGAAGGAGACCGCGGTGGCACGCGCGGCCAGCACCAGGTCGATGATGTCCGCGAGCGGCACGTCGAAGTGGTGCGGACCCTCGTAGTTTCCCCAGCACACATGCATCCGGATCTGCTCCGGCGGCACGCCGGACAAGGCGTGGTCCAGGGCCTTGATATGGAGCTGCGCCATCTTGCGGAAGCCCGCGATGTCGAGGTCGGCGAACTGGATGTGCCGGCCCATACCGAGGTCGGGGCAGTCGATCTGCAAGACGAAGCCCGCGCGCGCCACCGTCTCGTACTCGTGGCGCATCGCCTCCGCGATGGCGAAGAGATAGGCCTCGTGGGTGGGGTAGTGCTCGTTCTTGAAGAAGAGCGAGATGACGCCGGGCGAGGCGGCGGTGAGAAAGGCCTCGCGCGCCCGCGCCCGGGCGGGCGCGGCCTGGAGATTGGCCACGTCGGTGCGGGCGGCGTCGGGATCGCGCAGCGACACCGGCGCGGTGCAGGCCGGCGTCTTGCGGCGGGCGCGGCCGGGATCGCCGAACACGCGCCGCGCCATGCCCGGGAAGTCCACCAGGTCGCGGTACTGCAGCGGCTCGCTCTTGCCCAGGAAGCCGTGGAGTCGGTCCTTCACGTAGGTGGCGTAGCTGGGCTTGCTGTATTCCCCGTCGTCCACCACGTCGATGCCGGCGTCCACCTGCCTCCCCACCACCTCCGCCACCGCCGCCTTGATCCGCGCGGCGAGGGTGGCCATGTCCACCGGCACGCCCTCCTCCTTGGCGAACATGACCTTGGTGAGCTCCTCGGGGCGGGGCAGGCTGCCCGTGTGCGTCGTCAGGATACGCTCCGTGCTGCGTCGCACCGCGTGGCCCTTATCTCTCGTTGATCATTGCTGGTTGGAGAGGACCAGGGTGCCGGCCGCGGAGAGCATGCCGCCCATGCCGTTCACGAGCGAGAGTCGGCAATTCGGCACCTGCCGGGCGCCGCACTCGCCGCGGAGCTGGCGGGTGGACTCGATGATGGGGAAGATCCCGTACATCCCGGTGTGGGTGTAGGAGAGCCCCCCACCATTGGTGTTGATGGGCAAGCGGCCGCCCGGCGTGGAGCGTCCCTCCTCGAAGAAGTGCACGCCCTCGCCGCGCTTGGCGAAACCCAGCGACTCCAGCATGATGGGCGGCCCCGAGGTGAACGCGTCGTAGAGCATGATGTGGTTGAAGTCCTTCCGCTCCACCCCCGCCATGCCAAATGCCTTTTCGCCCGACATCCGCGTAGCCTCACTGTGGGTGAGATCGCGCATCTGCGTGACCATCACGTGCTCGGTGGCCTCGCCGGCGCCTCGCACGTAGACGGGCTTTTTGGCGCAATCCTTGGCGCGATCGGCGCGGGTGAGCACCACCGCCCCGCCCGCGTCGGTCACGAGGCAGATATTCAGGAGGTTGAAGGGGTAGCAGACCGGCCGCGAGCCGAGCACGTCCGCCACCGTGATGGGGTCGCGGTTGCGCGCCTTCGGATTGAGGGCGGCCCACTTCCGTGTGGACACCGCCACCTGCGCCCACTGCTCGAGGGTGGTGCCGTGCTCGTGCATGTGCCGCGTCGTGATCATGCCGAAGTAGGTGGGCGCCCCCGCGAAGCCATAGGGGATCTCGAACTGGCCGGAGAGGCTCGTGTCGCGGCTGCGCGTCACCCCCACACCCGAGCGGCCCGACTCGCCATGGGAGATGACGGCTACGTCGCAGAGCCCGTGGTGGAGCGCGGCCACCGCGTGGCCGACCATCATGATGAACGAGCAGCCGCCCACGGTGGTGCCGTCCACGTAGCGGGGCATGACGCCGAGCGCTTCCCCGAGCAGCGACGGGGAATGCTGGCCGGCGGTGAAGATGCCGTCCACGTCGGACACCTTGAGGCCGGCGTCGGAAACCGCGTTGGTGACGGCTTCCAGGTGCAGGGCGAGCTGGCTCTTGTTCGGCAGGATGCCGATCTCGTCGCTCTCATCCACGCCGACGATGCAGACCGTATTCGACAGCGCCTTCATGCCCGGCCCCCCGCGGCGCCCGCACGCGGCCGGAACAGGGGCAGCGTGAACTCATCGTTGAGCTTCTCGTAGACGACTTCCACCGGCATGTCGCAGCGGATCTGCGCGGGATCGGCGGCGATCCCCACCAGGTTGGACATCAGGCGCGGCCCCTCCTCGAGCTCCACCATCGCGAGCACGTACGGGGGCTTCACCTTGAAGGCCTTGTTGAGCGGCTGATACGAGATCTCGAAGGAGAAGAGATGGCCCCGTCCGCTCGATTGAATCCAGCCCACGCGGCGCGACGCGCAGCGCGGGCAGAGAATGCGCGGGTAGAAGAAGCAGTGCCCGCAGTCCTGGCACTTGGGCAGCATCAGCTTCTGCTCGCGGAGACCATCCCAGTAGGGCTTGGCCTCGGGGGTGATGGGCTGGGGCAGAGGACGCTCGAGTTCGGCGGGACTCATCGGGGCGACGGCTCCTTTCCACGGCGGCGCGGATGATCGAGACCCGCCGAGAGTAGACGCAGAGTCCCCGGGCCGTCAAGGCGGCGGACTGTGCTACCGTCGTGCGGTCGCTGATGGTCACGCTCCTGATCCTCTCGATGCTCGTCGTCCTCGCCGCGGCGCCCGCCGGCGCCCAGGAAGCCGGGGAGACCCTCGTGCTCAGCGGTCGCTTCGCGCGCGATCTCTACCTCGCGGGCGGGCGGGTCGACTTTCCGGGCGAGGCGGAAGCCGACGTGGTCGTTGCCGCCCGTGCGCTCTCGGTCGCGGGCACGATCCGAGGCGATCTGCTCGCCGTCGCGAGCCGCCTCCTCGTCGCGGGCCGCGTGGGCGACGACGCGCGCGCGGCCGCGCAAGTGGTGGGGCTCGACGGGGAGGTGGGCGACGGGCTGCTCGCCGCGGGCGAGGTGATCCGGCTCGGCACAGCCTCTCGCGTGGGCGGCTCCGCTTGGCTCGCCGGCCGGCGCGTGGACGTGGCGGGGCAGGTGGGCCGCGACCTCCGCGCCGCCGCCGTGCGCGTGCGCATCTCCGGCGCCATCGCGGGCGACGTGGTCCTGGCCGCGCGGGACATCGAGCTCCTGCCGGGCGCGCGCATTGCCGGCACCCTCACCTACTGGAGCAGCCAGGAGGCGCGCGTGGCCCCGGGCGCGCAGGTGGGCGGCCGCATCGTGCGGCGGAACCCGGAGTACCTGGATCGGGCGGGGCGCGTCCTCACCGTCCTGGACGTGATCACGCGCGTTGTCTTCGTGGTGAACCTCTTCGTGGCCGGCGTCGTCCTGTTCCTCCTGTTTCCCCGGCTCACCGTGTCCGCCGCCCTCACCGTCGGCCGCCGTCCATGGGCGAGCTTCGGCGCGGGCCTCGCCGTCCTCGCCCTGACGCCGCTCGCCGTCCTGTCCCTCATGCTCACGGTCATCGGCATCCCGCTGGCGCTGTCCCTCCTCTGGCTCTACGTGGGCGCCCTCCTGCTGGGCTTCCTCACCGCCGCCTTCTACCTGGCCGATGTCGCGCTGCGCCCCGTCGCCCGGACGCGCTGGCCGTCCCGCGGCGCGCGCATCGCCGCGCTGGCGCTCGTCGTGCTTGTTCTCGCGCTCGTTCGCTTCGTCCCCATCATCGGTCCGCTTGTCGTCCTCTTGGCGCTCGTGTTCGGAGTGGGCGCCTGGACCCTGCGACTCACGCGCAGCTATTCGGGCGTCGCCGACGAAGAAGGAGTCCGCTCATGACCGTGACCGCTCTGGAGATCGCCTCCCGTGCCCTCGTCCTCGACGGCCGTCCCTTCGGAGACGCGGGCCCCTACGAGAAGATCGCGGGCATCCTGCGTTTCGAGACGGACCCGGCGCATGCCGTCAACCGGGATATCACCGACCTCGACCTCGCCCCGCGCAACGCGGCCGGCCGCGTGGAGTCCTGGGCGGACTTCTATCTGCTCCAGCCCGCGGACCCCGCGCGTGGCCGCCGCCGGCTGCTCCTCGACGTGCCCAACCGCGGGCGCAAGGTCGCCCTCGGCATGTTCAACAGCACGCCGCGCGCCGCCGATCCCAGCACGGCGGAGGACTTCGGGAACGGCTTTCTGATGCGCTGGGGCTACACGGTGGCGTGGGTGGGCTGGCAGCCCGACGTGCCCCGCCGCGACGGTATGATGGCGCTGGGGGCGCCCGCCGCGCGCGGCACGACGGGGCCCCTCACGGGGCGGCTGCGCTGCCAGTGGCGGCCGAACGCGCGCGTGGACACGGTGCCACTGGCCGACCGCTATCACATCCCGTACCCCGCCGCCGACCTCGACGACGCCGAGGCCGAGCTGAGCGCGCGCGAGCACGCGGGCGCACCACGCGTGCCGGTGGCGCGCAGCGCGTGGCGCTTCGCGCCCGACGCCTCGCACCTGCACCTGCCCGGCGGATTCGAGCCCGGCCGTATTTACGAGTTGATCTATCGCGCGGAGAGCCCCGCGGTCGTGGGAATGGGGCTGCTCGCCGTGCGCGACACCGCCGCGTGGCTGCGGTGGGACGCGGCGCCGGGCAACCCCGCCGCGGGCCGGCTCGATCGCGCGTACGCCTTCGGCGTCTCTCAGAGCGGCCGGTTCCTCCGCCATCTCCTCTATCTGGGGCTCAACGAGGACGAGGCGGGGCATCAGGTGTTCGACGCTTTCTTCCCGCACGTGGCGGGGGCGCGGCGCGGCGAGTTCAACATGCGCTTCGGCCAGCCGTCTCTCAACGCCACCACGAGCGTCGGGAGCCTGTTTCCGTTCAACGACGCGGACCAGCACGATCCTGTCTCCGGCCAGCGCGGCGCCCTGCTCGCCCGGCTCGAGGCGGCGGGCCGGCGGCCGAAGATCTTCACCGTCAACACCTCCGCCGAGTACTGGCGCGGCGATGCTTCGCTCGTCCACGCCGACGTCGAGGGGCGCGTCGACGTGGAGCCGCTCCCGCACGTGCGCGTGTACCTCTTCGCGGGCACCCAGCACACCCCGGGCGCGCTACCGCCGCCCGCCGCCGACCCCAATACGGGCGACCGGGGCCGCGCGCCCTTCAACACGGTGGACTACGCTCCGCTGCTTCGCGCCGCGCTCGTCAACCTGGACGCCTGGGTGAGCGACGGTGTGGCGCCGCCGCCCTCGGCGGTGCCGCGGCACGCGGACGGCAGCGCGGTGCCGGCCGAATCGACGGCGTCTACGTTCACGGCCATCCCCACCGTGCGGTTTCCCGACCGGCTGAGCCGGCCGGTGCGGCTGGACTTCGGCTCCGACTGGGCCCGCGGCGTCGCGTCCGCGCTGCCGCCCAAGGTGGGCGCACCGTACGTGACCCACGTGTCGGCGGTGGACGACGACGGCAACGAGACGGCGGGCATCCGGCCGCCCGAGTTGCTGGCGCCGCTGGCGACGTTCACGGGCTGGAATCTCCGGCATCCTTCGCAGGGCGCGCCCGGTGATCTCATGAGCATGATGGGCTCGACGCTGCCCTTTCCCACTACCGCCGCCGAGCGGACGCGCGCGGGCGACCCGAGGGCCTCCCTCGAGGAGCGCTATGGCTCGCGCGCGGCCTACCTGGAGCGCGTCCGCGCGGTGGCCACCGAGGGCGTGGCGCGGCGGCATCTGCTCGCCGAAGACGTCTCCGCCATCGTGGCACGTGCGGGTGCCCTGTGGGATCTCGTGCACGCCGGCCTCGGGGGCGCGTGAGCCGTGCCGCGGCGTCCGCTCACGGTCGGCGTCGTCGGGCTTGGATACGGCCGCGCCCACATTCCCGCGTTCCAGGCCCATGGCTGCGAGGTGATCGCGGTGTGCCAGCGGGACGAGGGCGCCGCGCGCAAGGTTGCCGAGCGTTACGGCGTGCCCCAGGTCTTCACGCGCTGGGAGGCGATGCTGGAGCGCGCGCGGCCCGCCATCGTGGTGATCGCCGCCCCGCCCGCGCTGCACAAGGCCATCGCGCTCGCGGCGTTCGCCGGCGGCGCCCACGTGCTGTGCGAGAAGCCGCTCGCGATAGATACGGCGGAGGCGCGCGCCATGGCAGAGGCGGCGAGCCGGGCGGGACGGGTGGCGATGACGGCGTTCAACTGGCGCTTCCCGGCCGCGATGCAGCGCTTTCACGCCATGGTCGAAGCCGGGCATGTCGGCCGGCCGCTTCACCTGGCCGGTCGCTGGCTCGGTGCGCGCTGGGCCGACGAGGGGGCACCCATCACCTGGCGGATGGACCGGGCCCAGGCCGGGCACGGCGCGATGGGCGACATGGGTGTGCACCTCGTGGACCTCGTGCGCTGGTGCTTCGGCGAGTTCGTGCAGGTATTCGCGCGCGGCGGGGTCGCCTACCCGAGCCGCACTACGCCCGACGGGAAGCCCGCCGACGCCGAGGATCATTGCGCGGTGCTGGCGGAACTGGCGTCCGGCGGAGTGGTGACCTTGCAGGCGAGCCGCGCCGCCCGCGGCGCCAACGAGGCCGCGCTGGAGGCGTACGGCACCGCCGGCGCGCTCGCCTATCGGCTGGATCGGAGCCAGGCGCGCTGGTATCGCGGGGGGGATCTGCTCGCCACCGACGCCGGCGGTGCGCTGGCGCCGGTGAAGGTTCCCGCGGGCGTGCCGCGCGCGGCGGGGGAGGGCGACGCCATGGAGGTGGTCGGCAAGGCCACCATCGCGCCGCTGGTGAAGCGGATGCTCGCGGCCATTCGCTCGGGCGATCCGGCGAGCCCGTCGTTCGAGGACGGCCTGCGCGCTCAGGCGGTGCTGGACGCCGTGCTGGAGTCGGAGCGCACGGCGGCGTGGGTCCCGGTCGCCGCCCGCTAGATCCCGCTCAGAGCTTGTTGAGGCCGTTCAGCGCAGCGACCTTGTAGGCCTCGGCGAGGGTCGGGTAGTTGAAGACGGTGTCCCGGAAGTACTCCAGGGTGCCGCCGAGTGTGAGTACCGCCTGGCCGATGTGGATGATCTCGGCGGCGCCTTCCCCGATGGCGTGGACCCCCAGCACCGCGCGCGTCTCCGGGTGGAAGAGGATCTTGAGGAAGCCGATGTCGTCGCCGATGATCTGCCCCCGCGCCAGCTCGGCATATTTCGCCAGCCCCACCTCGTAGGGGATCCGCGCGGCAGTGAGCTCGTGCTCGGTCTTCCCCACCATCGAGATCTCGGGCACGCTGTAGACCCCGTAGGGCAGGAGCTCGGGGCGGCTCACGCACGGCAGGCCGAACATGTGACAGGCGGCCAAGCGCCCCTGCTCCATCGAGGTGGAGGCGAGCGAGGGGAAGCCGATCACGTCTCCCGCCGCGTAGATGTGGGGGAGCGAGGTCTGAAAGCTCGCGTTGACGGGAATGCGCCCCCGCTTGTCCACCTCGAGCCCCGCCGCCTCGAGGCCCAGGCCGTCGGTATTGCCCTGGCGGCCCACCGTGTAGAGCAGGGCGTCGCCCTGCACGGTCTTGCCGCTCTCGAGCCGCGCGATCACCCGCCCGCGCGCGTCGACCTCCACGCCGATGACGGTCTCGCCGAGGCGGAACGTGGCCCCCTGCCGGCGCATGTGGTAGGAGAGCGCCTCGATGATCTCCCCGTCGAGGAAGTCGAGGATGGTGGGGCGCTGATCGATCACCGTCACCGTGCTCCCGAGCGTGGTGAGCATCGAGGCGTACTCGAGGCCGATCACGCCCGCGCCCACCACGATCATCTGCTTGGGCACGCCGGGGGCGGTCAGGAGCTGGTCGGAATCCATGACGCGCTGGCCGTCGAAGGGGATGCCGGCGCCGTGCGCGGGGCGCGTGCCGCAGGCGATGAGAATGCGCTCGGCGGCGACGGCGACGCGGCCGCTCGGCGTCTCCACGTCGAGGGTGTGGGGGTCGGCGAAGCGGGCGGTGCCGTGCACTGTCTCGATGCCGTTGCGCTTGAGCTGGCTGCGCACCACCTCGGTCTCGCGGTCGAGGACAGTTCGCACCCGCGACGCCAGATCTGCGACCGAGATCCGATCCTGGAGGGTGTAGTCCCGCCCGTAGAAGGCCCGCTGGCGGAAGCCCGAGAGATAGAGGATGGCTTCCCGGAGCGCCTTGCTCGGAATGGTCCCGGTATGGATGCAGACGCCGCCGATCATCTCCCGGCGGTCGACCACGGCCACCCGCTTGCCGAGCTTGGCCGCCGCCACCGCCGCCTTCTGGCCGGCGGGGCCGCTGCCGATCACGGCGAGGTCGTAGAGCATGGGTGGGTCTCCCGCGCTGAGTATATCGGAGCCGTGAAGTCTCCGATGCGATGTATGGATTACTTCTTGACAACTCCGACTGATATATAGATTATTAGGTCAATGGACGGGATGATTCAGCGTAAATACTTGCGATGTAAGGGATGTCTGGAGGACCACACACCGTAGGGGGGTATGTCTCTCGGAGGCGTCTTCAAGGCCGGGGACCCATCCCCGGCCTTTCTTGTCTTCAGTGTCCAGTCGAAGGAGGAGGTGCAAAGTGAGCGATCTGAACGAAATCGCGGCGCCGGCGCCGCCGGAGACCAAGGCCCAGCGCGCCGAGCGCCTCAAGCGCACGCTCAATCCCTGGGCGGTCTACGCGGAGATCGAGCGGTTCGCCCGCGAGGGCTTCGACGCCATCCCCCCGGAGTGGCTGAACACGTACTTCCGCTGGTGGGGCCTCTACACGCAGGGGGACGGGGCGGGCGCGGTGGGAGGCAAGGGCGGTGAAGGCAAGGCCGTCCGCTACTTCATGCAGCGCATCCGCATCCCCAACGGGCTGCTCACCTCGGCGCAGCTCCGGACCATCGCGGACCTGGCCGACCGCCACGGGCGCGGCGTCGCCGACATCACGGTGCGCCAGAACATACAGCTCCACTGGGTGCCGGTGGAGGCGCTGCCCGACATCGTCCGGACGCTGGACGCGGTGGGCATCACCACCATCGGCACCTGCGGCGACGTCACCCGCAACATCACCGGGTGCCCGCTCGCCGGCGGCGACGCGGATGAGATCGCCGACGCGTCCCCGTTGGTCGACGCGGCCACCGCCATGCTGAACGGCGCGCTCGAGTTCTACAACCTCCCGCGCAAGTACAAGGTCTCGATCACCGGCTGCCGGGTCTGGTGCTCGTACCCCGAGATCAACGACGTGGGGCTCACCGCGCTTCGCCATCCCGGCACCGGCGAGGTCGGCTTCTCGCTGCGGGTGGGCGGGGGCCTCTCCACCGAGCCGCATCTGGCGCCGCGCCTCGACGCCTTCGTGCCGTGGGATCGGGCGCTGGCCGTCCTCAAGGTGGTGACGGAGATCTTCCGGGACAGCGAGGTGTTGCGCCAGCATCGCGAGAAGGCCCGGTTGAAGTTCCTCTTCCTCCAGCACGGCTGGACGGCGGGTCGATTCCTCGAGGAGATCGAGCGGCGGTTAGGCGGCCCGCTCCCCCCGGCCGTGGCCGAGCGCGCGCCCGCTGACGTGTACCGAGATCATGTCGGCGTGCACGCGCAGCGGCAGCCCGGGCTCGTCTATGCGGGCTTCGGCATCGTGCGCGGACGCATCACGCCCCCCGAGATGCGTGCCGCCGCGGATCTCGCCGATCGCCACGGCTCGGGCGCGCTCCGGACCACCCACATGCAGAACCTCGTGGTGCTCGACGTGCCCCGCGCCCGCATCGGCGCGCTCGCGCGCGAGGCGGAGGCCGCCGGCCTGGCGCTGAACGCGTCACCGTTCCGGCGCGGCACCGTGGCCTGTACCGGCAGCGAGTTCTGCAAGATCGCCCTAACCGAGACCAAGGGCTTCGCGCGGCACCTCGTCGACGAGCTCGAGCGCCGTCTGCCCGGCTTCGACCAGCACGTGAAGATTCATGTCACCGGCTGCCCGAACAGCTGCGGGCAGCACTGGATCGCCGACATCGGGCTGGAGGGCAAGAAGATCAAGGGGCCGGCCGGCTTCGAGGACGCCTACTACTTCTGCGTGGGCGGGGGGCTCGGCGCCCGCGCCTCGGTCGCGCGCCCGATCGGCTATCGCGTGCCCGCGCGCGAGGCGCCCGCCGCCGTCGAGCGGCTGCTCCGCGCCTATCTCGCCGGGCGCCGCCCCGGCGCGACCTTCCACGACTTCGCCACCGCCCATACCGACGACGAGCTGCGCGCCCTGCTGGCGGGCGCCGCCGTCTCGCCGGTGACGCGGGACCTTCCCGTCGCCGCCACGCCACACAACCTGGAATGACGAGCGCGCACTATCCGATCTTCCTCGACCTCGCGGGGCGCCCCTGCGTGGTGGTCGGCGGCGGTCCCATCGCCGAGGGCAAGGTGCGCGGCCTGCTCGCGGCCGGGGCGCGGGTGACCGTCGTGAGCCTCACGCTCACGCCGGCCCTGGCCGCCCTCGCCGCGGAGGGCCGCGTCACGCATCACGCGCGTCCCTATGCGGCGGGTGATCTGGCAGGCGCGTCGCTCGCCCTTGCCGCCAGCGGCGATCGCGCGGTGAGCGCGGCCGTGCTCGCGGAAGGCCGCGCGCGCGGCATCTGGGTGAACGCCGCCGACGACCCCGAGCGCTGCGACTTCTTCCTGCCCGCCGTGCTGCGCCGCGGCGCGCTGACGGTGGCGGTCTCGACCGGCGGCGCCAGCCCGGCGCTGACCCGCGCGGTGCGGGACGAGCTCGAGCGCTTTTTTCCCGCGGAGCTGGCGGGCCTCGTCGACGTGGTCGCCGAGGTGCGCCGCGACCTCCGCGCGCGCACGGCGCCCGTCACCACCGAGGCCTGGGGCGTGGCGCTCGAGGACGAGCTGAGCCGACTGTGGCCCGCGGAGCGGCAGGCCGAGGCACGGGCGCGGCTGCTCGAGCGGCTGGAGGCGCGGTGAGCGCGCCCGGGCGCGTCTATCTGGTCGGCGCAGGGCCGGGCGATCCCGGCCTGCTCACCGTGCGCGGCCTCGCCCTCATTCGCGCCGCGGACGTGATCGTCTACGATCGGCTGGTCAATCCGGCACTGCTCGACGAGGCGCCCGCCGCGGAGCGGATCGACGTGGGCAAGCGGCCGGGATCGCAGACGGTGTCCCAGGGCGAGATCAACGCGATCCTCGTCGCCCAGGCGCTTCGCGGGCGGCAGGTGGTGCGCCTGAAGGGAGGCGACCCCTTCGTCTTCGGCCGCGGCGGCGAGGAGGCGCAGGCGCTGACCGCCGCCGGCGTCAGCGTCGAGGTCGTGCCGGGCGTGAGCTCGGCGGTGGCGGCGCCGGCCGCCGCCGGCATCCCCGTGACGCACCGGAGCCTCGCCGCCTCCTTCGCGGTGGTGACGGGCCAGGAGGACGAGACCAAGACGCGCCCGCCCGTGGACTGGGGCGCGCTCGCCACTGCGGTGGACACTCTCGTGATCCTCATGGGCAGCCGCGCCCTGCCGGACATCGCCCGCACGCTCATCGCGCACGGGCGGCCGCCCCAGACCCCGGTGGCCCTGATCCACGCCGCCACCACGCCGCGGCAGGAGACGCTGACCGGCGTGCTCGCGGACTTCGTCGATCCCGCGCGCGCGCCCGCTCTGCCCGCGCCGGTGGTGACGGTGATCGGCGACGTCGTGGCCTTGCGCGAGCAGCTCGGCCCTCTTACGCTGGGCACGTCGCGAAAGTTCACCTCGATCCGCGAGATGGAAGAGAGGAGCGCCCCATGAACCGTCGCCAGCGGCCCTTCGATGCCTCCACCGGGACGCGGGTGCTCTTCGGCGCCTGAGCGGCGCGGCGCGCCCCTACTTCGTGCCGACGCTCACCGCCTGCTCGAGCCGGGCGCGCATGGCGCGCTCGCGCTCCAGATCCGCCTGCGTGGTGCGCAGCTGCTCGCGAGCCTTCGAGAGCTCCTCGCTCGCCGCTTCCGCGCGCTGACGAGCCTGCTGCAGATCGCCCTGGTTCTGCCCCGCGGGCAGGCCCCACCAGAGGTAGCCCGCCGAGCCTCCGACGACGACGCCTACGATCGCGACCGCCACGAGTAAGCGATTCATACGCTGTCCTCCCCGTGGCTATAATCACCCCGATGGCGCCACGTCGAAACCCCAAAAGGACCGTTCGACTCGCGCGCACTATGGTCGCCGTCTACGGGGCGCTGCTCCTCGCCGGCTGCGCCTCGGCCACTAACATCCACCCGACCAGCCCGTCCGCCACCAGTCAGCTCCTGGTGTTCCGGGCGCTCGAGCGAGCGGTTGCCCGCCTCGACCTCACGGGGCTCCGGGGGCGGCGCATCGCACTCGAGGTGATCTCCCAGCTCTACGATCACTATTTCGCCGCCGCTTACCTCGAGACCTGGCTCCGCGCGCATGGGGTCACGGTGGTGAGCGAGTCGCCGGATCGACGGCTCCAGGTGTACCTCCTCACCCTGGGCACGGATCAGGGCCAGACCTTCGTGGGCATTCCCCCGTTGCAGATCCCCGTGCTCTCCATTCCCATTCCCGAGATCGCGCTCTTCAAATGGGTTCGGAGCCGGGGGCGCGCCGACGTACGGGTCTACGCGTTCGAGCCGGCGAGCGGGGCCTTCCAGGAGATGCTGCCCGAGACGACCGGCCGGTCGAAGTTCGACGACTTCACGATCCTGGTCGTGGTGGGCTTCTCGCTCACCGACGTCGACGATCCGTTGCCTTCACAGCCCTAACCCTCTCCCCTGAGGGGAGAGGGCAGGGTGAGGGGCGCTACTTCTCCTCCCAGGGCGACTGCCAGACGCGCGCACCCTTGCCGAGGTCCTTCCACTCGCCGGCCGCGCGCTTGTCGAGCGTCCGGCCGAACTCGAGCGCGGGCGGCATCTTGAGGTCGTGCCCGAGCGTGGTGGGGAAGAGCGTGACCAGCTCCGCGGGCTCGAGCCGGCGATTGGCCTCCAGCCGCCGGATGGGGCGCGGCTGGTCGAGCAGCGTGTAGCCGTAGCCGAAGGAGTGGAAGGCCTGCCCGTTGACGTGCGCGGCCGCGTCGCTGGCGAGGTACACGACGAGCGGGGCTACGTTGTCGGGGTCGCGCTCGGTGCCCTTGGCCTGCTCGCTCGGCCACTTCCCCGTCTGCTCGAACACGGCGCGCCCCCTCGGCGTCGAGTCGATCATGCGGGTGGCGCCGCTGGGGAGAATGGCGTTGGCAGTGACCCCGTACTTGGCGAGCGCGTGCGCCGTGGACCAGGTGAGCCCGAGAATGCCCGCCTTGCCGGCGGCGTAGTTGGGCTGGCCCGGCGAGCCGAGCGCGGATACCGACGACATGTTGATGAAGCGCCCGCCCTTGGCCTCGCGCATGTGCACGGAGGCGGCGCGGATCGTGTTGAACGTGCCCTTGAGATGGACGGCGAGGACGATGTCCCACTCCTCCTCGGTCATGTTGAAGATCATGCGGTCGCGCAAGATCCCGGCGACGTTGACGACGATATCGATGCGGCCCCACTCCTTGACCGCCTGCTCCACCATGTCGGTGGCCTGGCGGAAGTCCGACACCGAGCCGAAGTTGGCGACGGCAGCGCCGCCCGCCTTCTTGATCTCGTCCACCACCTGCTGGGCGGGCGACTTGTCCGTGCCCTCGCCGCCCAGCGCGGCGCCGAGGTCGTTGACGACGACCTTGGCCCCTTCCTTCGCCATCGCGATCGCGATCCCGCGGCCGATGCCCCGGCCCGCTCCCGTCACCAGCGCCGTCTTGCCATCGAGGAGTCCCATCAGGAGCCCTTCTCCTTTCGTCCGTTGTCCTTCCGTTTTCCTGCCGTTCTATAGTCGCCGAAGCGGCTGTCGCGCTTCGTCAGTGCCTCCTTGAGATTGCGCCGTACTTCCTTCCGGTACTCTACCGACTCGGGCTGATGGAAGGCCAGGGCCTGGAGCTCGGTGCCCGCACGAATGGCCGCCCGCATGCCCATGATCTCCATGGCGCGATGGATTGACCGCTTGTTTATCTGCTGGAGGGAGGTGGGGATCTTGGCGACGCGCTCCGCCATGTCCAGCACGCTCGATTCGAGCGCGGCGGGCGGAAACGCGCGGTTGGCGAAGCCGATGCGCGCGGCCTCCGTGCCGGAGATGGGATCGCCGGTGAGCATCAGCTCCATGGCCCGGCGCATGCCCAGCAGCCACGGATGGACCTGAGTGTCGGGAGGGCTCATCAGGCGCACGGGCGGATAGCCGATCTGTGCGTCCTCCGCCACGTACACAAGGTCGCACGCGGAGGCCAGCTCGCTGCCGCCGGCCAGACAATAGCCGTGCACCTGGGCGATCACCGGTTTGGCGAGATCCCAGATCTCGAACCAGCCGTGCACGACGTGCCGCGGCCAGGACCCGTCGCCTTCCGCGGTGGCATGGGGCCGGCCGACGGTGAGGTCGGCGCCCAGGTCGTAGCCCGCCGAGAAGCACGTGCCGGCGCCGCGCACGATCATCACGCGCACCGTGTCATCGCGGTCCGCCGCGCGGAGCGCGTCGAAGAGCTCCCCGCGCAGCTCGTTGCTGAGGGCGTTGCGCTTCTCGGGGCGGTTCAGGGTGACGCGGTGGACCAGCGGGCGCGGGGTGTCGACGGCGAGGAAGCGGTAGGGGACGGCGGCTGTCGCGCTCACGCGGGCTCCGGGGGGAGCGAGCCGAGGAAGTCGGCGAGCACGCGGTCGAAGGCCTCGGGCTGATCGAGGTTCGAGGAATGACCCGCGCCCGCGATGACCTCCAGGCGCGCGCCGGGGATCTTGCCCGCCATGTACCGACACGGCGCGAGGAAGGGCTCGTCCTGATCTCCGACGATGATAAGGGTCGGCACTTTGACGGAGGGCAGCGAGTCGATGACGCGCGGGCCGTCCTGGGCCAGCATGCCGCGGGCGGCATGGGCCAGCCACTTCGCGGAGCGGTGGCGGCGCACCGACTCGCGCATCTCGCGGCTCGAGCTCGCGAGCACCTCGAGCCCGCCCGTCTCCAGCTCGCCGGCGCGCCGGAACGCCCGCTCGTTCCATCCCGCGCGCGCCTCGGCATTGCGGTAGCCGGGGCCTGTGTCGCAGAGGACCAGCGCCCGCGTCATCTCCGGATGCTGGGCGTGGAAGGCGAGCGACACGTAGCCGCCGAGGGAGAGGCCGCCGATGATTGCATGCCGAATTCCGAGGTGGAGGAGAAGCCCGCGCATGTCGGCGACGGTGAGGTCGGCCGAGTACTGCGCGGGGTCGTCAGGGCTCTCGGTATCGCCGTGACCCCGCATGTCCCACGAAATCACGCGCCAGCGCTCGGCGAAGAATCGGCGCTCGCCGTCCCACATGCGGCCGGTGGCGCCGAAGCCGTGGGAGAGGAGAAGCGCCGGCCCCGCGCCGCTCTCGTCGTAGCGCAGCCGGACGCCGTTGACCGCCGCCGTCGCCACCGCTACTTCGCGCCCGGCGGCGCGCCCATATCCCGCGCGACCGCAATCTCCTGGGCCTGGTCGCGCGAGCGCGTGGGGCTGATCACGATCTCCTCGATCACGGTGCGCGCGGGCAGGGTGACGCAGAGAAGGATGGCCTCCGCCACGTCCTCCGGCATCATCATGGTCGCCCGCGCGGCCGCGTCGGGCGGCATGGGCCGGTTGTCGAGAATCGGCGTGTCGACCTCGGCCGGCATGATGGTGGTGGCCCGGATGCCCTTGTCGCGCAGCACCGTGTGCACGTGCCCCATCATGTTGCGCTGGGCGGCCTTGGCCGCGCCGTAGACCGAGCCCCCGATGAGGCCGGGGCGCAGGGCCGCGTAGGACGACACGGTCACGATGGTGCCGCCGCCGCGCTCGATCATATTGGGGAGCACCGCCTGGGTGAGGAGATAGGCGCCGGTGACGTTGACCGCCATCACCTTCTCCCACTCCTCCAGTCCGATCCAGCGGAGGTTACGCACCTTGCTGGAGTGGCCCGCGTTGTTGATGAGGACGTCGACGTGACCGAACTGGGCCAGCGTCCAGCGCGCGAGCTCCTGCGCGTCCGCGGGCTTGGCGACGTCGCCGGGATGGGCCACCGCCTGGCCGCCCGCGCGGGTGATCTCGCCCACGACCTCTTCGAGCGGGGGCTTGCGCCGGCCGCTGATGACGACGCGCGCCCCCTCGCGGGCGAGCATGAGGGCGGTGCAGCGGCCGATGCCGGTGCCCCCGCCGGTGACGATGGCGACGGTTTCGTCGAGCCTGCCCATGGTGCGCTCCTAGTAGCCCGGCAGCTTGCCGGCCTTCACGCCCGTCTTCTTGACCGCGGCGGCCTCCTCGGCCGCCTTCTGGGCGAGGAAGCGGCTGTCGCTGGCGAGGGTGACGAACTGATAGCCCGCCGCGATCATCTTGAGCGCGTAGTCCGACGTACTGTTGTGGATGCCGGCGACCACGCCGTGCTTCTTGCAGGCCTCCACGATCTTCTGCTGGGCTTCGACCACCGGCGCATCCGTCTGGTCGAGGCGCGGCTTGCAGCCGAGCGCGAGCGAGAGGTCGGAGGGGCCCACGTACACCGCATCGACGCCGGGGACGCTGAGGATATCGTCCAGGTTCTTCATGGCCTCGGCGGTCTCGATCATGGGCATGACCACGATGTCGTCGTTGGCGTGGTCGCCGTAGTCGGCGCCCGCGTAGATGGACGCGCGAACCGGACCCCAGGAGCGGTGGCCGCGCGGCGGGTACTTGCAGTGGCGCACGAGCGTCTCCGCCTCTTCTCGCGTGTTGATCATGGGGCAGATGACGCCGTACACGCCGGCGTCGAGGATCTTCATCAGGCGGGCGGGATCGTTCCACGGCACGCGCGCCATGGGCACAGTGGAGGTCGTCGAGATCGCCTGGAGCATGGTCACCGCGACCTGGTAGTCGACCACGCCGTGCTGCATGTCCACCACCAGCGAGTCGAAGCCCTGGTGAGCCATCACCTCGGCGGAAAAGGCGCTGGGGATGGCGAGCCAGCCGTTGACGACGGCCTCACCCTTCGCCCAGATCTTCTTGAGGGTGTTCTCTCTCACGATGACTCTCCTTGGGGAATGTCCGAGGATGGATGCGACCGCACCCTAGCATGCACGCCGGGTCGGCGGCAACATGGCGCGCTAGCGGCGCAGCGCGCGAAAGGCGTCGCGCATGCGGTCGAGCCCTTCCGTCAGCATGGCGCGCGGCGAGCCGAAGTTGAGCCGGGCGAAGCCCTGGCCGCCCGCGCCGAAGGTGGCGCCGTCGTTCAGGGCCACCCGCGCCTTGTCGAGGAAGTAGGTGAACGGATCGTCGCCGGGGATGCCCGTCCCGCGGAAGTCCAGCCAGGCGAGATACATCCCCTCCGGGGGATACGCGGTGACACCGGGAAAGTGCTCGCGAACATAGTCCATCGTGAAGTCGCGATTGGCCTCGAGATAGCCCATGAGGGCGTCGAGCCACGGCCCGCCGTCGCGGTAGGCGGCGAGCGCGGCGGTGAAGCCGAAGACATTGGGGTTCGCCACCAGGTCGACCTTCGCCGCCACGAACTTCTCGCGCAGGCCGGCGTCGGGCACCACCGCGATCGCGCACTTGAGGCCGGCGAGGTTGAACGTCTTCGAGGGCGACATGAGGGTGATCGTCCGCGCCTGCACCTCGGGCCCGAGGGAGGCGATGGGCACGTGCCGCTGCTCCGCGTAGAGGAGGTCGCAGTGAATCTCGTCGGCGATGATCCAGAGATTGCGCTGTAGGCAGATCTCCGCCATGCGCCCGAGCTCCTCGCGCGTGAAGACGCGGCCGGTTGGGTTGTGCGGGTTGCAGAGCAGGAAAGCGCGCGTGCGCGGGGTGATCGCGCGCGCGAAGGCGTCCGTGTCGACCTCGTAGCGTCCATCCCCGCGCCGGGCGAGGAGGGCCTCGTCACGGGTGAGCCCCATATTGCCGGGGCAGCGAAGAATGGGCGGATAGACGGGCAGCTGCTCGAGGAGCCCGTCGCCGGGCGTCGTGAAGATGCGCGCCGCCATGTTGAAGCCGGCGATCACGCCCGGCAGCAGCACCACCGCCTCGGGGGCGACCCGCCAGCCGTAGCGGTGCGCGGTCCGCTCCGCGATCACCTCGGCGAGCTCCGGCTCCTCGTACACGTAGCCGAACACGCCGTGGGCCGCGCGCTCGCGGAGCGCGCGCACCACCGGCTCCGGGGAGGCGAAGTCCATGTCGGCGACCCAGAGCGGCAGCACGTCCTTATCGTACTTCCGCCATTTGTTGCTCGCGGTGGACCGCCGATCGATGACGCGATCGAAGTCGAACTCGGCTGTCATGGAAGCCTCCCGGCCGCCTATACTGGGCTCGCAGCGGAGATTTGTCCAGCGAGCGATCACCCTCAAAAGAAGGGTTACCGAAGCGCCAGGGGTTGCCTCAAAACCGGTGTTACCAGAGCAGCCACCGGAAAGGGGACCCCGTGACGGAGCACGGGCGCCGAGAGTACGCGGCGGTGATGTGGGCGCGGTATCACCGAGCCGGCAAGCGGGAGCGAGGCCGACTGCTTGACGAGTACTGTCGCACGACGGGGTGTCATCGCAAGGCCGCGATCCGGCGGCTGCGCGCGGCGCCGGGGCCGCCGGGGCGGCCGACCGGCCGACCGTGTCGGTACGTGAGTCGCGAGCTGGCGCCGATTCTCGAGCGGGCGTGGCTGGCCAGCGATCAGCTCTCGGGGAAGCTGCTGCGGCCCATCTTGCCTGCGCTGCTGAGGGCGCTGGCGAGGCATCAGGGGCTCGGCCTGACGCCGGCAGTGCAGGCGGCGCTGACGGCCGCGAGCGCGGCGACGCTGGACCGGCTGTTACGGCCGCTGCGTCGGCGCCGCCCGCGCCAGCCGCGCCGGCTCGCGCCCGCGCTGGCCTCACTGCGCGCCCAGGTGCCGGTGCGCACGTGGAGCGAGTGGACGGAGGTGCGGCCGGGGGCGCTGCAAGGCGATCTGGTGCTGCATTGCGGGGAGTCGACCGCCGGGCGCTATTGCGCCACGCTCGTGGCCGTCGATGTGGCCACGAGTTGGACGGAGCTGCAGGCCCTCTACGACTTGCACCAGCAACGTGTGACCGGTGGCCTCCAGCACATCCAGACGCGGTTGCCGTTGCCGCTGCGCGAGTGGCACAGCGACAACGTACTATCTGCAAGAGGGTGGTCAAGCGCCGGGACAGAGCATTCCTCTGGCGGCTCCTGGAGCCGTGATTCGGTCCGGCAACGACGGACACAGCCACCTCAGCGGTCTTCCGCGTCGGAGAAAGACCCCGCTGCCCATAGTGAACACAGAGTCCGCGCCACGCGGGGCGGGCTCTCACCGCACTTAATACAGCGTAGGGTCCCAGCGGAAGGTCCGAGCATTATCTACGGGGTCGCACGCGCCCCGACGGCCCGTTTGAGAGGGATCGATCCGCTGGGCAGGGCATGTTCGTGGTAGCCGCGATAGGGCTGGTCGTGCTTCACGACCGCATAGGCCACCCGCGCCATCTTCGCCGCGACGGCCGTCAGCGCCTTGCGGCGTACATCGGGATTGCCGGGATCTTGCCGGGTGTAGCGCTCGTACTTGTCCCGAAAGGAGTTTTCGTTCATCCGCACCGCCCGCTGCGCCGCCATCCAGAAGGCCATGCGGAGCCGGGCATTGCCCCGTTTCGAGAGCATCTCGCGCCCTCGGGACTGTCCCGACTGGCACTTGGCGAGATCCAGGCCACAATACTTGAGGAACTGGCGATGATGCCGGAAGCGGCGGAGATCACCACCCTCCGCGAGAATCACGAGGGCCAGGATCGCCGCGACGCCGGGCAGGGAGCAGAGCCGCTGGAAGTCCGCTCGATCCTTGAGCAGCGCGTGGGCGCGGGCCTCCAGGGTCTGCCGCAGCTCGGCCAGCCGCCGGAGCTGGGCGAGTTGCAGGCGAAACGTCTCGATCGCGACCGAATCCACCGCCACGGGCAGCGCGATGCTCCGTTGCGCCAGCTCGTAAAGCTCCTCCAACTTCGCTTGCTTGTTCACCTTCCGGCCGACTACCGACCAGGCCGCTCGGACGAACGCCTCCTTCGGCAAGGCTTGCACCGCGGCGGGCGTCGGAAACCGCTCGAGGAATGCCACAAACCATTCCACCCGCGTAGATTCCCAGTAGCGGCCCATCTCCGGGAAATAGAGGGGCAGATAGTGATTGAGCAGGCTGTCGGCGAGCCGTTTGCGCGCCAGCACAATCTGATGGTAGGTCTTGGCGAGCTCCTGGAGGTCATGGTCGCCGGCCAGCAACGGATCGTGGTAGTGCTGTACCAGACCGTGCTTCAGCAGTTGCAGGATGACGTGCGCGTCTTTCGGGTCGTTCTTGTCCCAGGAGTTGAACAGCGCCTCCCGATAGCGCGCCCCCGCTACCGACGAGACGGAAACCACGGAGAACCCCTCTCGGAGCAGTCGGTGGGCCAGGGTGCGGTGGAAGTCGCCCGGCGGCTCGAGGGCGATCCGGGCGGGCCCGGGCAGGCCGCGGAGGAATCCGACCAGGTGGTCATAGTCTTCGCCATGATTGGCCATCCGGAACTGCTGCCGCTTCCCGTCGCCCCCCTCGACCAGCACCGCGTGGAACGCCTTCCCAATATCAATCGCGACGAGCCACGTCTGTGATGTCAGGGTCGTATCCTCAGCCATCGTGGTCCCTCCTCGGCTCCAAATGTGGACCCAAGGATGCTGCCACACCGGCGGCCGACCTTATTCTGCAGGTACTATGGCAGCGAGTTCATCAATGCCTGCCTGCTCGGCTGGTGCCGGCGCCGCATGGTGCGCTTCACCCGTGGGCGGCCGTACCGGCGGCTGGTCGGCTACGACCGCTACAGTACCCGAGCGGCCTGGGCCGTGTTGCAGCGCGTGTACGGCCTGCTCCGCCTGCAGCACAATTTCTTCCGCCCCGTCCGCAAGCTGCTCAGCAAACGTCGGGTGGGGAGCACGGTCCGGAAGCGATACGACGCGGCGCAGACGCCCTATCAGCGCGTGCTCGTCGCGGGCGGGCTCGCCGCCGCGCAGCGGCAGGCGCTGGCCGAGCAGTTTCACGCCCTGGATCCGATCGCCCTGGCGCGCGAGATCCAGCAGACGCTGGACGTGCTCTGGAAGCTGGCGGATACTCGGCCCGCGCCCCAGGCCGTCGGCCATGGGTAACACCATTTTGAGGCCACGCCGTCGGCGCTCGGTAACACCTACGTCTGAGGCATCACGGCGAGGCGCTCACCGTCTCCGATCATGGAGGATCGTATGGCCTACCGGATCAACCACATCCACCTCAAGGCCCCCGACCCGCGTCGCACCGCCGAGTGGTATGTGACCGCGTTCGGATTCAAGATCATGAACGACGAGGTGCGCGTCTTCGGCGACCGCTTCATCCGCTGCGCGTCCGCCGATGGCGGGATCAACGTCAACATCTCGGGCGCGCGCAACGGCGAGACACTCGGGCCCGGCGACGCCAATCCGCACCACGGGCTCGAGCACTTCGGCTTCGACTCCACCGACATCGAGGCGGACATCAGCCGGCTGGAGACGCTCGGCGCGCAGCGCCTCGAGGGCCCCATCGCCATGCCCAACGGCGGCCGCATCGCCTTTCTCCGCGGGCCGGACGACACGCGGCTCGAGCTGGTGCAGATGCCGCCCAAGTCAGGCGGCCACTGCTAGCCCACTAGGGGGCGCGCTCATGGCGCCGGCGCGAAGTCCCCGGGGTGCGGCGGGCGGAAGACGAGGTCGAACGCGAGCCAGCAGAGCTTGGTGATCGGATACGTGACGATGGGCAGCACGATCATGCCGACGATGCTCCCCCAGTAGAGCGCGTCCCAGGGCGGCGTCGGCCACGTGAGCAGGAGGGCGGCGAGCACCCCCGCCGCGAACAGCGTCTCCGCGGCGATCAGGTTGAAGAGCATGGCGCCGATCCAGTAGTCGGGCTCGCCGCGGTCGAGCCGGAGCCGGCAGCGCGGGCAGGCCGGTCGCACCCGCACCCAGCGCTCGGTGACGGGGCGGCCGCCGCAGAGGGGGCAAGCCAGCCGGAGGGCGCGGGCCAGGCCCAGCAGCGCGGAGACGGCACGGGCCCGAGGGGAGGCATCCGCCATGCGCGCCCGCGGCGCCCGTCAGCGCTTGTACTTGGTGGGCGCCTTGCGGGGCGGGAAGAAGACCGGCGTGGGCATCCGGCCCACCGGCACCTCGATGAGCACCGGCCGGTCGAGCTGTATGGCGTCGCGCACGAGCGTCCCCACCTGACTCGGATCCTTCGCGCGCATCCCGTGCACGCCGAAGGCGTCCGCCAGCTTCATGAAGTCGGGGTTGTGGAGGGCGGCGCCGTAGGCTCCGCCCCACCACTCGTCGAGGTCGCGGGCGACATTGCCGTAGGCGTTGTCGTTGAAGACGATCGCCACCACGTTGATCTTCTGCTGCACCGCGGTGGAGAGCTCCTGCACGTTGTACATGAAGCCGCCGTCCCCGATCACCGCGATCACCGGCCGGCCGGGGCAGGCGACCTTCGCGCCCAGCGCCACCGGATACTCGTACCCGAGATTGCCGGAGTAGGAGGAGGAGAGATAGGTCCGCCCCTCGTACGTGGGCCAGAACGGCCGCGAGTAGTAGCCGATCTGCGTCATGCCTGCGACGAGGATGGCGTTCTCGGGGGTCCCCGCGCGCAGGCTCTTCACGATGCTGCCCTGCGGCTCCTGGACGAGCGCCGCCGTCTCCGCCCGCAGGGCCTGATACTCCGCCTTCCGTGAGGACCGTGGCGGCGAGGCCGAGCGCACCGCCTCCACCATGGTCTCGAGGGTGGCACGGGCGTCGCCGACGAGACCCAACGTCTTCCGGTGATTGCGCCCGATCTCGTCGGGATCGACGTCGATGTGGATGACCTGCTGATCGGCCTTGGGCACGGCGAGCGCGAAGCGGGTCCCCACCGCGAGGATCACGTCGGCCTGCAGCAGGTGATTGCGCACGGGCGACTGCGGCCACACGGTGGCGCCCAGCGAGAGCTCGGAGTTCTCGTTGATGGCGCCCTTGCCCTCCGCGCTGGTGATCACGCCGGCCTGGAGGTACTCGGCGAGCGCGGTGAGGGCCTCGCCGGCGTCTCCCATCACCACGCCGCCGCCCGCGTAGATGACGGGCCGCTGCGCGGCGACGAGGAGGTCCACTGCGCGGATCACGTCCGCGGTCGCGGCGGCCGGCCGCACCGGGCGCACCGGGTCCAGCATCACCGCCTCGCCTTCCTCCTCCATGGTCTCCGGCGGCATCTCGAGCTCCACCGGGCGTGGGCGGCCGCTGGTGAGCTGATACATGGCCGCGCGCACGGCGGCGGGGACCTCGGCGACCTCGAGCACCCGCCGGCGCCACTTCGTGATGGGGCGGATGCAGTCGAGCTGATCGTTCACCTCGTGGAGCACGCCGATGTCCTTGCCGATCTGCGACTTAGGGACCTGGCCCGACAGCATGAACACCGGCGAGGAGCAGGAGTACGCGGTGCTGAGCCCGGCGGCGGCGTTGAGGAGGCCCGGTCCCGGCACCACGAGGGCAGTACCGACCGTCCCGCCCGCGCGGGCGTAACCGTCCGCCATGTAGGAGGTCGCCTGCTCGTGGCGGGTCTGGATGAAGCGGATGTCCGGCTGCTCGCGCAGCGCCGCCATTACCCCATAGAGCTGCACGCCGGGGAGACCGAACACGACGCGCACTCCCTCACGGTGGAGCTGCTTGACGAGTGCTTCTCCGCCGGTCATCCGAGCCATGGGCCGTCTCCCCGGAACGTAGTTGGTGGCGCTGGCGCAAAGCCTAACACGGGGGCGCGGGCCCCCGCTTCACGGCATCGCGATGACGCCGGCCGCCCGCAGCGCATCGATGCGTGGCGCCTCGTAGCCGAGTAGGCCTTCCAGCACCATCCGCGTGTGCTCGCCGATGCGATACGGCGCGGGGCCGGCGGGCCCCACGGGCTTGCCGTCCAGGTGGAACGGTGTGCCGGTGACGCGCACCGTCCCGCGCGTCGGGTGCGGCACTGCGGGAAAGAACTCCCGCGCGGCCAGATGCGGATGCGCCACGACCTCGCGCGGCGCCAGCACCGGCGCGCAGGGGATGCGCGCGGCGCCGAGCGCGGCGAGGGCCTCGTCCACGCTGGCGAAGCGTGCGAGCCACGCCTCCAGCACCACGCGCAGCGCCGCTTGATTCTCGCGGCGCGCCAGCGGCGTGGCGAAGCGCGGGTCTGCGGCCAGCTCCGGCCGGCCGAGCAGTGCGACCAGGCGCGGCCAGAGCGCGGGCGCGCCGCCGGTCTGGAAGGCGAGATGCCGGCCGCCGACCTCGAAGACCCACATGCCGGGACGCGGCGCACCGGTCTCCTCGCCCCCGTTGAGCACGGCGCCGTACGATATGTCGTCGCAGGCGACGAGGGCCTCGAGCATCGAGATGTCGAGGCGCGCGCCCTCGCCGGTGCGCGCCCGCCGCCAGAGGGCGGCGAGGATAGCGCCGAACGCGTGCGTGCCGGCGAGGACGTCCGCGGCCTGGATGTTGGCGGCGCGCGGCGCGGGCATGTCACCGCGCTCGAGATACATCATGCCGGAGGCGGCGTTGATGATGTGGGCGAAGGCGGCGCGGTCGCGCCAGGGCCCCGACTGGCCGAAGCCGGAGATCGAGCAGTAGACGATGTCCGGCTTGACCGCGGCCAGGGTGTCGGCGTCGCAGCCCAGCCGCGCGGCCACGCCTGGCACGAAGTTCTCGATGGCGACGTCGGCGCGCCGAGCGAGGTCGAGGACTACCGCGCGTGCCTCGGGGTGCCCGAGGTCCACCCCCACGCTCTCCTTGCCGACGTTGACGCGAGTGTAGTAGGTGCTCTGGTCGTCGCGGCCGTCCTCGAGCTGCAGGGGAGCGCGGCGCATCTCGTCGCCCTCCCCCGGCCGCTCGATCTTGATCACGCGCGCGCCGAGGTCGGCGAGGAGACGGGTGCAGTACGGCCCCGCGAGCACCCGGGTGAAGTCCAGCACGATCAGGCCGTCGAGGAGGCGGGCGGACGCGGACACCGGCGCAGTATAGCAAGGCGCGGCGGACGGCACCGGTGCTCCGTCCGCCGCGCGGTATAAGTGGACGCGAGCCGTAGCTGCGTCCGTCCCGGCGCAAGCCGGGTCTTTGGTCCAGCGGGCGCTTACGTCCGGCGCGCCATCAGGTGCTCAGCCCTGACGGCGCGCGTGATGAGCCGGGCGGCGTCTGTTCCATGACTCACTCCACAGGGTTTGCGTCGCGACGGGAACGGGCGCCTCAGCTCCCGTCGCGACAAGCAGACTCCCGTCCGCTCGCGAAGTCAAGCGCCGCCTGCGCCCGCGCGTTGACAGCCGCGGAGCCGGCGCCTACACTGCCCGCCAACCAACAGGGGAGGGACACCATGGCGTTCCCGCTCGCGTCCGCGTCGCCGTCGTCGCTCGGCCTCGACCCGCAGCCCCTCGATCGCCTCGCCGAGATCATCGGCGGCCACCTCGCCGAGGGCCGCTATCCGGGCGCGCAGATCGCGGTGGCTCGGCGCGGCCGGCTCGCCCTCCTCAAAACCTTCGGCGACGCGCGGATCGACCCGCGGACCTCCGCGCGCGACGACACGCTGTGGCTGCTCTACTCCAACACGAAGGTCATCAGCGCGTGCGCGGTGTGGATCCTCGTGGAGCGGGGCGCCCTTCGGTTCACGGACACCGTCGCCGCGCACGTGCCCGGCTTCGAGGTGAACGGCAAGGGTGGGATCACCGTGATCCAGCTCCTCACCCACCAGGGCGGGTTCCCCGATGCGGACGTGCCCAAGGCCGCGTGGGACGATCACGAGCTACTCGCCCGCTCCGTCTGCGGGTTCACGCTCGACTGGACGCCGGGCTCGCGCGTGCACTACCACGGCCGCGCCGCCCACTGGACGGCCGCCGTGCTCATCGAGCGTCTCACCAAGACGGACTACCGCGCCTTCATCCGCGACAACGTGATCGAGCCTCTGGGCCTGGGGGGCGATCTCTTCGTGGGTCTGCCCGACGCCGAGCACGCGCGCTCGGTGGACATGCACGAGCCGGTGGAGGATGGGCGCCGGCAGACGCGGCGAGCCGACGAGGCCTCCGCCGAGTTTCGCCGCGCGGGCACGCCGGGAGGCGGCGGCTATGCTACCGCGCGCGCCATGGCCGCCTTCTACCAGATGATGGTGCAGGGAGGCACGCTGGGCGGCACGCGGCTGCTCTCGCCGCGCATGGTCGAGTATGTGACCCGGAATTTCACCGGCGATCGCGTGGATCAGAACATGGGCATGCCCATGCATCGGGGCATCGGGCCCCACTCGCGCGGCCTCACCGACACCATTCGCGGGCTGGGCTCGCTCGCCTCGCCGCGCACGTTCGGCCACGGCGGCGTGGGATCCTCATATTGCTGGGGCGATCCCGACTCGGGCGTGTCGTTCGCCTACCTCACCAACAGCCGGATTCCCGACCCCTGGCACGCGCAGCGCATGGACGTCGTCAGCAACTGCGTGCACTCCGCCATCAACGCGGTGAGCTAAGGGCCGCTGCGGCGGACGCCCCGAAGACGCGCTCGAGCCGGGCGCGGTGCTCGGCGACGAAGCTCGCGCCGTCCACCACGACGTCGTTCACGAGCCAGCACCGCCGGCCGAGACAGCGGCGGGCGATCACGGGAACATCGAAGAGGGCATCAACGACCGTCGCGGGCTCGTCCGCCTCCAGCAGGGATCGAACCGCGTGGCGCAGGGCGTCGGTCGGCTTCTCGCCGTAGGCGTGAGCGGCACCGTCCGCAGCGTTCGCATGCAGGGTCAGGGGCATCGAGTCCTCCGGAGCGGCGAGGGGAGGCGTGACGGGCGCCAGGCTCTCTATAGGTTGCAACTGGGATGCCAGACCGGGCGCTCATCGGAACGAACAGAAGTGTCGTCTAATCAGTCATTTAGATTGCATCCCCCAGGGTCTGATCGCGCACCGCGTCCTGGTGACGATACGCGTCCTACCGCCGACGGTTTCCTTTCGGTTCTCGACAAGTTGACAAGCAGCGCCCGGCCATATACAAAGCGCCAGAGGCCGCTACCAATGCCCGCCCTTCTCCGGTTGCGTCCCAGCCCCGTGGTTGCCGCATCCGTGCTCCGCGAGGTGTTCGCCCCTCTGCGAAGCCCACTCGCCTTCCGCCTCTGGGACGGCTCCGAGGTGCGGCTAGGCGAGGGCGACCCCACCTGCGCGGTGGTGATCCATCAGGCCGAGACCTTCACCGACCTCATGCGCGATCCCAGCCCCCGGCACTTCGCCGAGGCCTATGCCTCGAACGCAATCGACATCGAGGGCGACCTCTTCGCGGCCATGCACGTGGCTGATGAAGTCGAGCACATCAAGATCACCTTGGGCCAGCGCCTGCGCATCCTTCGCTCGCTCTGGGCCTCCTGAGCCATGGCGGCCTACGACGCCATCGTGGTCGGAGGCGGGCCGGGCGGCAGCACCGCCGCGTGGCAGCTGGCGCGGACGGGCAGGCGTCCCCTCGTCCTCGACGCCGCCGTGTTCCCGCGCGTGAAAATTTGCGCCGGCTGGGTGACGCCCACCGCGCTCGCCGACCTCGAGATCGATCCCGACAAATATCCACTCACCATCCAGGGCTTCGCCGCCTGCGCGCTCGAGTTCGAGGGGGCCCGGCACGATACGCGCTGGCGCCGTCCCGCGTCGTACGGCATCATCCGGCGCGAGTTCGACCACTTCCTCCTGGAGCGCGCCGCCGCAGCGGGGGCGGACGTGCGCTGGGGCGTGCGGGTGAAGGCGGTGACGGCCAGGCGGGACGGGGCGCGCGTGGAGACCGAGCGCGGCGTCTTCGAGGCGCCCCTCGTCATCGGAGCAGGCGGCCATCGCTGTCCGGTGGCGCGCGATCTCGGCGAGGTCTCCCAGGGGGAGGAAGTGGTGGTGGCGCAGGAGAGCGAGACGCGGCTGCCGCCCGAGTGGCGCGCGCGACTCGGCCGCTTCATGGACGCGCCCGACATCTACGTGGAGCCCGACCTGCGCGGCTACGGCTGGTTCTTCCCCAAGGGTGAGTTCATCAACGTGGGCATCGGCATCACCGGCGGCAATGACGGCAGCCTGCCCCGCCGCCGCGACGCGCTCGTGGACGCGCTGCGCGCCGCCGGGCGGCTCCCCGCGGCCATGACCCTCGAGCCCTTCAAGGGCCACGCCTACGTGGTGCGTCGGCAGGCGCCGCGCCGGCTCTCCGGTCCCGGCTTCTGCCTCATCGGGGACGCGGCGGGCCTCGCGCGTGATCTCTCCGGCGAGGGCATCGGCCCCGCCATTCGCAGCGGCATGCTCGCCGGCGCCGCCGCCGAGGGGCTGATCGCGCGCGGCGCCGGGCTCGACGGCTACGCGCGCGAGGTGGTGGCGCTCTACGGCGCGGGCGAGCCCACCTGGCTGGGACGACAGCTGGGCCGCCTGCCCGAGGCTCTCGCGCGGCTGGCGGTGCGCCTGGTCCTGGGCTCGGAGCGGGCACGGCGACGCGTCGTCTTCGATTCCATCTTTGGGATGAGGGAGGCGGGGGCATGAAGCGGTGGTGGCGGAGCAAGAAGCACGACGCGCAGTCGATCTCGTACCACTACGACATGTCGAACGACTTCTATGCGCTCTTCCTCGACCCGCTCATGGTCTACACCTGCGCGTACTATCGCGATCCGGACGGCAAGCTCGAGCAGGCGCAGGCGGACAAGCTCGATCTCGTGTGTCGCAAACTGCGCCTACAGTCTGGGGAGACGCTCCTCGATATCGGCTGCGGCTGGGGCAGCCTGGCCATCTGGGCCGCCCAGCACTACGGCGTCCGGTCCCACGGTGTTACCCTCTCCCGCGCGCAGGCGGGCTGGGCGGCGGAGCGTATCGCGCGCGAGGGCCTTGCCGACCGCTGCGTGGTCGAGTACCGGGACCTGCGCGACATTCCCTCGGACGCGCGCTACGACAAGATCGCCGCCATCGGCGTGATCGAGCACGTGGGGATTCCCAACTACCCATTCTTCTTCGGTAGGGTCCGCGAGATGCTGAACGACGGGGGACTCTACCTCAACCACGGCATCACTCACGAGTTCCACTGGAAGCCCACCAGCCAGACCGACTTCCTGTACAAGTATGTGTTCCCCAACGGCGATCTCGCGGGCCTCACTCAGACCATGACCGAGCAGGAGCGCGCCGGCTGGGAGATCCTCGACGTGGAGGGCCTCCGGCTGCACTACGCGCGCACGTGCCGGCAATGGGTGGAGCGGCTGGAGGCGCGCGCCGACGAGGCCCGCGCCATCGTGGGGGAGCGCGTGTACCGCATCTGGCGCCTCTACCTGACCTGCTCCGCGGTTGCGTTCCAGGACGGCAACATCGGCCTCTACCAGGTGCTGATGCGCAAGCAATGGGATCGCTCGTTCACCGCTCCCACCACGCGTGAGGACCTCTACCGATCCGGCTGAGCGTCGGGCAACTCGTCGGGAAAGGTTACGTTCAGGCGGATGTCCGTGCGACGCTCTCGTGGATCTCGGCGGAAAGCCTAAGCTCCGTTCTCGGGCAGGAAACTTGCTTGTGTCAGCGAGGGTGGACATGGCCCGGTACCTGTTTGTCGTATCGAAGAGCCGCCCCGAGCTGCGCGACTATCTCGTCAACCACTTCGGAGACGAGGACGATGTGCTGGTGACCCTGGACCGGCGTGGCGGCCAGCGCCGGCGGGCCGACGCCGTCCCCACGCCGGAGCGCCGCCAGGCGCATCGTCGCTGGCGTCCGGACAATGACGAGGCGCTGGAGGCGATCGGCGCCTTCATGGTCCCGCTCGACGAGCGCGAGCCCGTCGCCTGACGGACTGACGCCGCCTCGTCTCTCTCCGCGCGCCCTCCCCCCTTGCGCCCGCCGCGCCGGGCGGCGATGATCGCGGCACTACCTACCTCGCCCCGGAGGAGCCGCGATGACCCAGGATCTGCTCGAGGCCGTCAAGGACCGCGCCGCCCTGCTCACCCTGAATCGCCCCGAGCGACTGAACGCGATGTCGCGCGAGATGCTCGATGCCCTGCTCGAGGCGCTCCCGCGTCTCGCCGCCGATCCCGACGTGGGTGTGGTGGTGGTCACCGGCGCCGGCCGTGGCTTCTGCGCCGGCGGCGACGTCAAGGCCATGGCCGAGGGGCGGGAAGGCGACGGCGCGAGCCTCGAGGAAAAGGCCCAGTCGCTCCGTGCCCGCATGGAGGTGTCACGCTGGCTGCACGAGATGCCCAAGCCCACCATCGCCATGGTGCGCGGCGCCGCCGCGGGCGCGGGGCTCTCCCTGGCCCTGGCCTGCGACATGCGCATCGCCTCGGACGCCTCCAAGTTCGGCACCGCGTTCGCGCGGGTGGGTTACTCGGGCGACTTCGGCGGCAGCTACTTCCTCACCCAGCTGGTGGGGACGGCGAAGGCGCGCGAGCTCTACCTCACCGCCGATCTGGTGGAGGCCGCCCAGGCCCTCGCCCTGGGCCTGGTCAACCGCGTGGTGCCCGACGCCCTCCTCGAGACGGAAACGATGGCGCTCGCCATGCGGCTCGCCAAGGGTCCGTCGGTGGCGTACCGCTACATGAAGCGCAACCTGAACGCCGCGGAGAGCGGCAGCCTCAAGGACGTACTCGACCTCGAGGCCTGGGGCCACACCCGTAGCGGAATGACCGAGGACTGGCGCGAGGCCACCCGCGCCTTCGTCGAGAAGCGCGAGCCCATCTTCAAGGGGCGCTGAGCCCGTCACCACCCACTCGTAACCCGAAGGGAGACAGCATGGCGCTCGATCTGGGGCTGAGCGGCAAGGTCGCGATCATCAGCGGCGGCAGCGAGGGACTGGGCCGGGCGGCGGCCGAACGGCTGGCCCACGAGGGCGCGAAGGTGACCATCTGCGCGCGGCGCAAGGACGTGCTGGAGGCGGCCGCGGGAGAGATTCGCAAGGCCACCGGCGGCGACGTGCTGGCCATCCCCGCCGACGTCACCAGGGCGAGCGACATCGAGACGGTGGTGCGCGGCGCGGTGGACCGCTGGGGCGGCGTGGACATCCTCCTCAATAATGCCGGCACCTCGGCGGCGGCCGCCTTCGAGAAGGTGGACGACGAGACCTGGCACATCGATTTCGAGTTGAAGGTGATGGGGGCGATCCGCTTCTGCCGTCGGGTCATCCCCCACATGAAGCAGCGGGGCGGCGGCCGCATCGTCAACGTGACCACGGTGGGCGGCAAGGCGCCCGCGCCTCGGTCCCTGCCCACCAGCGTGTCCCGCGCGGCAGGAATCAACCTCACCAAGTCGCTCGCCCATGAATACGCCGCCGACAAGATCCTGGTGAACACGATCTGCATCGGTCTCGTGCGGAGCGCGCAGATCGACCGGCGCGCCAAGGACGGTGACCTCGAGAGCCACTATCGCGAGCTGGCCAAGCGCATCCCCATCGGCCGGGTGGCGCACGCCGCCGAGTTCGGGGACCTCGTGGCCTTCCTCGTCTCCGACCGGGCCGCCTACATCACGGGCACCGCCATCAACTTCGATGGCGGCATGGCCGCCGTCGTCTAGACGAGGCCTCGCGATGCCGACCCTCAGCCGCCAGGTGCTCCTCGCCGCCCGACCGTCGGGCGCGCCCAAGCCGAGCGACTTCAAGCTGGTCGAGGTCTCGGTGGGCGAGCCCGGGCCCGGCGAGGTGCTCGTCCGCAACATCTACATGTCGGTGGATCCCTACATGCGGGGGCGGATGAACGACCGCCGCTCCTACGCAAAGCCCTGGGAGGTGGGCCAGCCCGCCGACGGCCGCGCGGTGGGCCAGGTGGTGAAGTCCAACGACTCCACGCTCGCGGTGGGCGACGTCGTGTCGAGCATGCTCGGGTGGCGCGAGTACTTTGTGTCCACCCGCGAGGGCCTGAGCGTGCTCGATCGCTCACTGCCGCTGCCCGCCTATCTGGGCGTGCTCGGCGTGCCCGGCTTCACCGGCTGGTACGGGCTCAAGGCGATCGGCGCGCCCAAGGCGGGCGAGACCCTCGTGGTCTCGGGCGCGGCGGGCGCCACGGGCTCCCTCGTCGTGCAGATGGGGAAGATCCTCGGCCTGCGCGTGGTCGGCACCGCGGGCACCGACGACAAGTGCCGGTGGCTCACCGGCGAGCTGGGCGCGGATGCCGCCATCAACTACCGCAAGGCGCCCGATCTCTTCGAGGCCCTGCGGACGGCCTGTCCCAAGGGCGTGGACATCTACTTCGAGAACGTGGGCGGGCCGATGCTGGACGCCGTGCTCCGCCTCGTCAATCCGTTCGCGCGCATTCCCCTCTGCGGGATGATCTCGCAGTACAACCTCGACACCCCCGAGCCCGGGCCACGCCACATGATGAACATGGTGGGTAACCGCGTCCTGATGCGGGGCTTCATTATCTCCGACCACTTCGATCAGTACCCGACATTTCTCGCGGAAGTCGGTGGCTGGCTGCGGGCGGGCAGGATCAAGCACGAGGTGACCGTCGTCGACGGGATCGACAACGCGGTGAAGGCCTTCCTCGGCCTCTTCGCGGGGGAGAACGTCGGCAAGATGGTCGTGCGCCTCGCCCCCGAGCCCTAGCCGGGCGGCGATAAGGGCCCAGCTGCGTCGTTGGCGCCCTCGACTGCCCGCTCAACGTACAGAGAGTACGCCTCGCGGGCAGCCTTCGGGCGCCGCCTCGCATCTGGACCCTTCTCACCGCCCGACGGTTGGGGCGCGGAGGGGTGATATCAGGGGCGGTAGGTGATCCGGTAGACGACGCCCTCGCTGTCGTCCGACACGAACAGCGCCCCGTCGGGCGCGCTGAGAATGTCCGCCGGGCGCCCGAACACCTTTCGGTCGGCGGTCAGCCACCCGGTGGCGAAATCCTCGACGGCGCCAGACGGGCGACCGTTCGCGAAGGGCACCCGCACGACCTTGTAGCCGGTGGGGACCGAACGGTTCCAGGAGCCGTGATACGCGACGAAGAGGCTCCCGCGATAGTCGGGCGGGAACTGCTGGCCGGCGTAGAACGCCATGCCCAGCGGCGCCGAGTGCGCCTGCACCTCGAGGGTGGGCAGGGTCACCTTCTCGCATCGGTCGGCGGGCGCGGCGCGATCGTCCCGGACCACCTGGCGGTTCGCCACGAAGCATTCGGGCCAGCCGTAGAAGCCACCCTCCTTCACCTCGGTGATGTACTCGGGCGGCAGGTCGTCGCCCTTCCAGTCGCGCTCGTTGACGGTGGCCCACAGCGTGCCCGTCTCCGGGTGGAACGCGATGCCGACCGCGTTGCGGAGCCCCGTCGCGAACAGGCGCTCGCCCGAGCCGTCGGCCTCGTAGCGCACGACGGCGGCGCGGCGGGCGTCGGACTCCTTGCAGATATTGCAGGACGAGCCGATGGAGACGAAGAGCCGGCCGTCGGGCGCGAAAGCGATGGTGCGCGTCCAGTGCCCGCCGCCCGCGGGAATGCTGGGCACCACCACCGTGGGATCGCCTGCCTTCAGCGAGGCCGCGTCATAGCGGAAGCGGAGGATACGGCCCGTCTCCGCCACGTACAGCGCGGCCCCCTTGAAGGCGAGGCCGTGCGGCCGGTTGAGCCCGTCGACCACGGTCATCACGCGATCGGCGCGCCCGTCGCGGTTCGCGTCCGGCAAGGCCACGATCCGACCCTGACGCGGCAGCGAGACGAGGAGGGTGCCCGCGGGGTCGAGCGTCATGAAGCGCGGGCCGCTGAGATCGGGTGCGAATGCCTCGAGGCGGAAGCCGGGCGGCAGCTTGACGGCGGCGTCCTGTGCGGCGGCGGGCACGGCGAGAAGGGCGAGGGCCAGGCCGATGCGAGCCGACCGCATGCTCAGCATCGTACTACTTGGCAGAACCGGAGATCAGCCGGCGCGGCTCAACAGCTCGTTCGCGAGCTTCTGGAGGTCTTCCATGCGGAACGGCTTGTAGAGGATGGGGGCGCCCGTCTTCTCGAGGAACTGCTCCATGCCCGACGATTGCGCGCTTCCGGTCACGAACGCGATCCGAGAGATCATCTCGGGCCGGCGCCGGGCCAGCTCGCGATAGAGCCCGGGACCGTCGAGCTCCGGCATCCGGAGATCGCTCAAGATGAGGTCGTAGTCGGTCCGCTCGACATGGGCCAGCGCGGCCAGCCCATTTATGGCGATGTCGACGGTGTGGCCGTCCGCCGACAGGATCTCCGAGATCAGACCCGCCAGCGGCGCCTCGTCATCGACTACCAAAATTCGTTTGCTGCTTCGCGCTTCCGAGCCAGACATGGTTGCTGTGTCCTCCCGCACCCGGTGATTGCAATGCGGGGGCCACAGACAACATCCTTGTAAATCAGTATCTTACCTTATATGGCCCAGCGTGGCTTGGTGATGGCCTCCAAATTGGGTAGCCGCGCCCCTATCGGGGCCTTGGGCCTACAAGAAGTTGCGCCCCTCCTCGCGGTGTTCACCCGGGCGCGGGCTCGCTCTTCCGACTTCCGGGTCCGGATGGCGGCGATGCGCTGAGCCAGGGGGATCTCGAGCCGCTCGGGCGGGCGATGCGAGTAGTCGAAGCCGTCCAGGGTGACGCGGGGTAGTGCCTTGCCGATGGCCCGCTCGATTGCCTTCAGATCGGCCATCTCGTCGGGCGCCACGAAGGTGACCGCCTCGCCCACCGCGCCCGCCCGCGCGGTACGCCCCGCGCGGTGGATGTAGTCGTCCGGCACGTTGGGCACGTCGAAGTTCACAACGTGCGAGAGCTCGTCGATGTCAAGGCCGCGCGCGGCGATGTCGGTCGCGACGAGCACCCGGCACTTGCCGCGCTTGAACGCGTCCAGCGCCACCGTGCGCTGGGTCTGGCTGCGGTTGCCGTGGATGCGCTCGGCGGCGACGCCCTGCCGGGTCAGCTGCTCGGCCAGGCGGTTACACCGGTGCTTGGTGCGGGTGAACACGAGCACGCTGCGCATGTCGTCCCGCCGCAGGAGGGCGACCAACAGTCCGCTCTTCAGCTCCTGGGCCACCGGGTAGACGGCATGCGTGATGCCCGTCGCCGGCGCGGCCTTGCGCTCCTGATTGATGGGCAGGGGGTTGCGCAGGAACTCGCGCGCCAGCGCGGCGATGGGCGCCGGCATGGTCGCCGAGAACAGGAGGGTCTGGCGCTCCCGCGGCAGCCGGCCGAGGATGCGGCGGATGTCGGGGATAAAGCCCATGTCGAGCATGCGATCGGCTTCGTCGAGCACCAGTACCTCGAGGCCGTCCAGCCGGACATAGGGATACTGCATGTGGTCGAGCAGGCGTCCCGGCGTCGCCACGATGACGTCTACACCACGGCGGAAGGCGGATTCCTGGGGGCCCATCCCGACGCCGCCGAAGACGGTGGCGCCGCGCACGGGCGTGAAGCGCGCGAGGTCGCGCAGATCGGCCTCGATCTGGGCGGCCAGCTCGCGGGTCGGCGCGATGACAAGCGCGCGGGTGACCCCGCGCGGCTTGTCCATCAGCCGCTCGATGATGGGCAGGAGGAACGCCGCGGTCTTCCCGCTGCCGGTCATGGCGCAGGCGAGCACGTCGCGGCCCGCGCGCGCGGGCGGGATGGCGTCCCGCTGAATCGGCGTGGGCGTGGTGAAGCCGAGGGCGTCCACCGCGCGGAGCAGGGTGAGGTGAAGATTCAGGGCAGCGAAGGACATGGAGGATCGACCTCTGATCGAGCGGGCTTCTCGCCGGGCAAGGAACCGCGCGCTATCGTCTGTCCGGCGTGAACTGATGAGAACGGGGGGATTTGCCGGGGGAAACCGCCGTTCGGACTCACTGAGTCGCTTCGAGAACGAGGTCAGTATGGCACGGCAGCGGCGATTCACCTAGCGATTCGCGTCCTGGGGTATCTTGGAGGCGATGCGCTCCCGGCGCCTCGCGCTGCTCGCGATGCTCGCGCTCGTCGCCCTTTCGGCCACGGACGCCAACGCGCAGTCGGCCCCCAAGGCTTACCGCGTCGGGTACCTCACCCCGAGCCTGCAGCCCGCGCGCGAGAACGCGCTCCGAGGGGAGCTGCGTCGCCTCGGCTACGCCGAAGGACAGAACCTGACCATTGAATACCGATCCGCCGAGGGGCAATTCGACCGGCTGCCCGCCCTCGCCGGGGAGCTGGCCGGGCTCAACGTGGACGTGATCGTCGCGACGGTGACTCAGGCCTCGCTGGCCGCCAAGAAGGCGACCAGCACCATCCCCATCGTGATGATCGCCGTCGCCGACCCCGTGGGGGCGGGCCTGGTCGCGAGCCTCGCGCGCCCGGGTGGAAACGTCACGGGCACCTCCGCGTCCGCCGGCGAGGTGGTCGGAAAGCAGCTCCAGCTGCTTCAAGAGCTGCGCCCGAAGGCCTCACGGGTCGGCGTGCTGTCGAATCCGGCCAACACCGTCTACGGGAAGCAGGCCCTCGCCGAGGCCAAGAAGGCGGCCGCGAAGCTCAAGATCCGCCTCCAGATCGCCGAGGCCCGCCGTCCCGAGGAGTTCGATCGCGCCTTCGCGACGATCGCCGGCCAGCGCGCCGACGCGCTCCTGATCATCGGCGATCCGGTGTTCACGGCCCACGCGCCACACCTCGCCGAGCTCGGCGTCAAGCACCGTCTGCCCACGGTGAGTCTTCTCAGGGAGTACGCCGAGCAGGGGTTTCTCATGACGTATGGGCCCGACTTCACGGACGCGCACCGGCAAGCGGCCGGGTACGTGGACCGGATCCTGAAGGGCGCCCGCCCGGCCGACCTCCCCGTCGAGCAGGGCACCAAGTTCGAGCTGGTGATCAACTCCCGGACCGCCCGCCTGCTCGGCATCGCCGTTCCCCAGGCGCTAGTCGGCCGCGCGGATCAGGTGCTATGAGCCATAAGGTCATCAACTTCCAGGCGAAGCTGGCCCGGTTCAACGAGCACTGGGCGCCCAAGGTCATCGCCCAGATGAACGACTATCAGTTCAAGCTCGCGAAGATCGAGGGCGAGTTCGTCTGGCACAGCCATGCCGACACGGACGAGGTGTTCATCGTGCTCGATGGCCGGATGAGCATCGAGCTCCGCGACGGCCGTGTGGAGCTGGGGCCGGGGGAGATGTTCGTGGTGCCGAAGGGGGTGGAGCACAAGCCCGCCGCGGTGGGCGAGTGCCGGATCCTGCTGGTGGAGCCCGCGGGCACCGTCAACACGGGGGCCGCCGGCGGCGCCCTGACCGCGCCGAACGACGTCTGGATCTGATGATAAGAGAGTACGAGCCGTCCCGACACCGCGGGCAGCTCCGTGCCTGCGTGGTCGAGCTCCAGGACTTCGAGCGCGGCCTGGTACCCACCCTGCCCAAGGGCGAGGCGATGGCCGATCGCTATCTGGCTCATGTGCTCGATCGCTGCGCCGGCGGCGCCGGGCGCATCTTCGTCTCGGAAGAGGACGGCGCCGTGGTGGGCTTCGTGGGCGTGCTGGCGCGCGTGGTGCCCGAGCCCGACGAGGCGCAGGCGTATGCCTACGTGTCGGACCTCGTCGTCCTGCCCGCCTACCGTCGGCGGGGGATCGGGCGCGCCCTGCTCGAGCGCGCGGAGGCCTACGCGCGCGGGGAGGGCGCCCGCGTGCTCCGCGTCGGCGTGCTTGCCAAGAACGAGGTGGCGGCGCGCCTCTACCGGAGCCTGGGCTTCGGCGACTACACGATTCAGCTCAACAAGCCCCTGCGCTGAGCGAGGAGACGCGATCCATGACGTCATTGACGCGCCGGCAGCTGATGGCGCGGGCGTTCGGCCTCGCGGGCGGAGCCCTGGCGCTCACCGGGCCCACGCCGGCGGGGGCGACGCCCGCCGCCGACCGCGCGCGACTGATGGCGCGAGCCATCGAGCTGCGCCGCATCGCCGTCGAGCGTGGCGATCAGGCCTTCGGCGCAGTCGTCGCGCGGGACGGGCAGATCGTGGGCGAGGGGATCAGCGCCGTGCTCACCACGCCCGATCCCACCGCGCACGGCGAAGTGCAGGCCATCCGGGACGCGGCGCGGCGCCTCGGCACCCCGCGTCTGGCCGGCTGCGAGCTCTACACCACGTTTCGCCCTTGTCCCATGTGCGAGGCTGCGGCCTACTGGGCGGGGATCGTGCGCGTCTATCACGGTGAGGCGATGACGGACGCGGGCGAGCCACGGCTGTCCCGCTGCTGAGGCGTCAATGAACCTGGGAGGACATATGGATAGACCATTCGACGCGACGCGATCTCTCGGCACCCCCGTGACACGCTTGCCCGCCCGCCGCCGGCAGGCGGTGCGACAGCTGCGCATCGGGCATCAGGCCGTCGGGTCCAGCTCGGTGGGCGCGCAGGTGTCCGGCTCGCTCGCGGTGGGCGCGGTCGCACTGGGCGCCATCGCGGTCGGGGCCCTCGCGCTGGGCGCGCTCGCCATCGGGCGGCTCGTCATCGGCCGTGCCTCGATCCGCGAGGCGCATCTGCAGGCCGTGACGATCGACGACCTCAAGGTCGTGCGGCTGCTCGTCCGCGAGCTCCGGATCGAGAAGCAGCTCCCCGATCCGGGCCCCTAGGCGCCGCCGAGGCGAGTCAGCGCTTCGGCGCCGCCTTGCCGTGACGGCCCTCGCCCGCCGCGAAGCGCGCCGCGCCCTCCCGGCTCTCGCCGGAGTCGCGCGTGGCGCGGCCCAGCACGTACTCGCGCGCGAGCGCCGCGTCCAGGTCGAGACCGGCGCTCTCGTACGCGGAGCGCCGGTCGCTGCGAAGGCAGGTCGGCGGCAGCTCGGCGAGCGTGCGCGCCAGCGCTTCCGCTTCGGCCCGCGCGGCCCCCGTCGGGACCACGCGATTGGCCAGCCCCATCGCGAGCGCCTCCCCCGCATCCACGGGGCGGCCGGTGAGGATCAGATCCATCGCGCGGCTCATCCCGATCAGGCGGGGGAGGCGAACGGTGCCGCCGTCGAGCAGGGGCACCCCCCAGCGCCGGCAGAAGACGCCGAAGGTCGCCGTCTCCTCGGCCACGCGGAGGTCGCACCAGAGGGCCAGCTCGAGTCCGCCCGCCACCGCGTAGCCCGCGACGGCGGCGATCACCGGCTTGCCGAGCAGCATGCGCGTGGGACCCATGGGGCCCTCGCCGGTCGCCTCGACGCGGAGGCCGGTGCCGGTGCCGAAGGCCTTCAGGTCCGCGCCCGCGCAGAAGGCGCCGCCCGCGCCCCACAGCACCGCCGCGCGCGCCCCGTCATCGGCGTCGAAGGCGCGGAACGCGTCCGCCAGCGCGCGCGCGCTCGGCCCATCCACGGCGTTGCGCGCCTCCGGACGGTCCATGATCACCGTGGTCACCGCGCCCTGCTTCTCGACGCTGATCGCCATGGGCTGGTCTCCTCCCGGCGCAGCTTACAGTAAAATGACCGCCATGAGCCTCGACGAGATCATCTGGCGTCCCGATCCCGCATTCGCCGCGCGCACCCGCATCGCGCGCTTCATGGTCGCGCATGGGCTGGATTCGCTTGCCGCGCTCCACCGGCGCTCCATCGACGATCCGGAGTGGTACTGGGACGCGGTGGTTCGCGATCTCGGCTGGGCGTTCACCACGCCCTACACGCGCGTCCTCGACGCCTCGCGCGGCATCGCCTGGCCCCGGTGGTTCCCCGGCGGCGAGACGAACCTGACCGCCAACTGCTGCGACCGCAACATCGCCGCCGGGCGTGGGCAGGAGCCTGCGGTGATCTGGGAATCGGAACAGGCGGACACCCGCACGCTCACCCACGACGAGCTCGCGCGCGAGGTGAATCGCCTCGCCAATGCCCTGCGGCGGCTCGGCGTGGGGTCAGGCGATACCGTCGGCGTCTTCCTCCCCATGAGCCCGGAGGCGGTGTTCGCGATTCTCGCGGTCACGCGCATCGGCGCCGTCTACACGCCGTGCTTCTCCGGCTACGGGGCCCAGGCGGTGGCGTCGCGCCTCGCCGGCTGCGACGCCAAGGTGCTCATCACCGCCGACGGCTTCTACCGGCGCGGCGGTATCGTCGCCATGAAGCAGACGGCGGACGAGGCGGTGGCGGCCTCGCCCACCGTGAAGCACGTCATCGTGCAGCGCCGGCTGGACCGCGAGGTGCCGTGGGCGGCTGGACGCGATCACTGGTGGCACGAGCTCGTGGCGACGGAGTCGTCCGAGTGCCCGGCGCTGCCGGTGGCGGCCGATCACCCCGCGCTGATCATCTACACCTCGGGCACGACGGGGAAGCCCAAGGGCACCGTGCTCACCCACGGCGGCTTCGGCATCAAGAACGCGCACGACTTCGCCTACTGCATGGACATCGGCGTGGGCGATCGCGTGTTCTGGGTCACCGACCTCGGCTGGCTCATGGGTCCCATGCTGATCACGGGCTCGCTGCTGCTGGGCGCCACCGCCGTGCTCTTCGAGGGCACGCCCGACTACCCCCAGCCCGATCGCCTGTGGGCCCTCATCGCGCGTCAGCGCGTGACCCATCTCGGCATCTCGCCCACCGCAGTGCGGGCCCTCATGCCCCACGGCGACGCGTGGGTGAAGAAGCACGACCGGGCCTCGCTGCGCATCGTGGCGTCCACCGGCGAGCCGTGGAACCCCGAACCCTATCGCTGGCTCTTCGACGCCGTCGGAGCCGGCCGCGTGCCCATCATCAACTACACCGGCGGCACCGAGATCTCCGGCGGCATCCTCTCGTGCTTTCCCAACGCGCCCATCAAGCCGTGCTCCTTCGCGGGGCCCATCCCAGGCATGGCCGCCGAGGTGTTCGGCGACGACGGGCGCCCGGTGCGCGAGCAGGTGGGCGAACTGGTGATCACGCGTCCCTGGCCGGGGATGACCAAGGGCTTCTGGCAGGACCCCGCGCGCTACGAGGAGACATACTGGTCGCGCTGGCCGAATGTGTGGACGCACGGCGACTGGGCATATGTGGACGCGGACGGCTTCTGGTTCGTGCACGGCCGCTCCGACGACACGCTGAAGATCGCGGGCAAGCGCGTGGGCCCCGCCGAGGTGGAGTCGGTGCTGGTGGGGCATCCCGCCGTCATCGAGGCCGCCGCCATCGGCGTCCCCCACGAGATCAAGGGCGAGACGGTGGTGTGCTTCGCCGTGTTGCGCCCAGGCCAGGCGCCGTCGGAGCCCCTCCGCGAGGCGCTCGTCGCGCGCGTGATCCAGCACATGGGCAAAGCCATCAAGCCGGAGCGCGTGCTGTTCGCGCGCGAGCTACCGAAAACCCGCAGCGCCAAGATCATGCGCCGGGTGATCCGCGCGACCTACCTCGGCAAGGAGCCGGGCGATCTGTCCTCGCTGGACAATCCCGGCGGCGTGACGGCCATCCGCGACGCCGTCTAGCCCGCTGCCGGCGACGCCGGTGGGCGGGGGATCGGCGGCGCGTGGGGGATGAACCCCCGTCCGGGATAGGCGTGGCGGACGTAGGCAGTTAGCTCTTCCACGAAGCGCTCTGCGTAGGGGGCCCGGAACCGGCGCGGATCCCAGGCCACGCCCACCCAGCCCCCGACGATGCGCTTGCCCTGAACGAGAGGGACGGCGCGCGCGCCGCTCCGACGGAGCTGCGCCGCCGAAGGCAGCACCGGTGAGGGAATCACCGCCACGCCGTAGCCCGCGCGCGCGAGGGCGATGAGGCTGTGCGGCGCCGCGCTCTCGAGCAGCAGCGGGGGCGCGATGTGCGCGATGCGGCACGCGTCGTCGAATGCCGCCCGCGACCCGAATCCCCGGCGCAGGAGGAGCACCGGCTCCTCCGCGAGCTCGGTGACGTCCACCGTGGCCCGGTGGCTCAGACGGTGGCGGCGCGCCATGACGGCGAGGCAGGCCCAGGGGAACAGCGTATGGCCGTGGAAGCGCGGGTCTCCGGCGGTCATCACCCCCAGGTGGAACTCGCCGCGATCGAGGCACTCGTGGAGCTGCCGTCCGCCCTCCTCGACTAGATGCACCTCCACGCCGGGATGCCGCTTCCGGTAGCGCGGCAGGAAGCGCGCAAGGACGTTCTCGATCACCTGCGGCGTCGTTCCCACCCGGAGTACGCCGGTCTCGCCGGTCTTGAGCGCGCGGGCGCGCTCCCCCAGCGAGGTCGCGTCGGTGAGGAGCCGCCGGCCCCGATGGAGCAGATCCTCGCCCTCGGAAGTGAGCTGGATGCGCCGTCCGATGCGGTCGAAGAGCCGGATGCCTAGCTCGTCCTCGAGGCGGCGGATCTGGCGCGACAGGGCCGGCTGGCTGAGGTTCAGGTGCGCGGCCGCGCGGCCGACGCCGCCCGCCTCGGCGATCGCCACGAACGTGCGGATATGCTGGAGCTCCATCCGTCCATGCGCCTCGGACATCGATTATAGGCCAAGGTTTGCATTGGACGCATCAGGGCCATCCTCCCTAGGTTCGCGGGTAAGGAGGACTTGGCATGAAGCCTTTGGTCCATCGCCTGATCGTACTGTTCCTGGGCGCGTCCCTTCCGCTCGCGTGGCCGCTCGCGGCGGCCGCCGACGAAGTGCTGGAGTGGAACGTCGTCGGCTTCGCGATCGCGGAGGCCGGTGGCCAGAATCCCATCGTGCAGAGCCGCACCCTCGCCATGGTGCAGCTCGCCGTGCACGATGCTCTCAACGCGATCGACCGCCGCTTCGAACCCTACCTGCTCGAGGGCCGCGCCGCGCCCCAGGCCGCTCCCGCGGCGGCGATCGCCGCCGCCGCGCGCGACGTGCTGGCGGGCGTGATCCCGGCCGTCGGCACGCCCGAGCAGCGCGCCAAGGCGCTGGAGCTGCTCGATGCCGCTTACGCAGGGGCGCTCGCGAAGGTGCCCGACGGCCCATCGCGCCGTGATGGGCTCGCCGCCGGTCAGGCCGCCGCCGCGGCCATCCTGAAGGCGCGCGCCCAGGACGGCGCGGCGGCCGTCGCCGCCTATGCGCCAGGTGCCGCGCCCGGGCAGTGGCGCCCCACGCCGAATCCCGTGCCCGCGAACCCGTCGATGCCGACTCCCCTCATGGCGGCGGGGAACCTGCCCGCGATGCTGCCCCAGTGGGCGACGCTTGCCCCGTTCACCATGGCGATGGCGTGGCAGTTCCGGCTGCCCGGCCCGCCCAAGCTCGATAGCGAGGCGTACGCGCGCGACTACGTCGAGGTCCAGCGCCTGGGCGGCAAGGCCAGTGCGGCCCGCAGCCCGGAGCAGACGGAGATCGCGCGGTACTGGTACGAGGGATCCCCTCAGGGCTGGAGCCGCATCGCGCGAGAGGTGAGCGCGCAGCGGGGGCTCAACCGCTGGGACAATGCCCGGCTCCTCGCCCTCGTCAGTGCGGCCATGGCCGACGGCTTCGTGGCCGGGGCCGACACGCGATATCTCTACAACTTCTGGCGGCCCGTCACCGCCATTCGGGCCGGCGACACCGACGGCAACGACGCGACGACCGCGGATCCCGCGTGGGAGACCTTCTTGAACACGCCGGCCCTGCCCGACTACCCCTCGACGCACAGCGTGCTGGGAGGCGCGGCTTCGACCGTGCTGGTGCGGTTCTTCGGCACCGACCAGGTGGCCTTCACCATGACTAGCGGGCCGCCGTTCCGCGGCATCACGCGCTCCTTCGCGGGCTTCTCCCAGGCCGCGCAGGAGAACGCCGACTCGCGCGTCTACGCGGGGCTGCACTTCCGTAGCGCGTGCCGGGACGGCGTCCGGCTGGGCGAGCAGATCGGGCGGCGCGCATTCGCGCTCCATCTCCAGCCGTACCGGAGGTAGCGCGCGGCGCTACTGGCCGAAGATCTTCCTCACCGCGCTCACGCCCTCGTCCACTTTCTTGCTCACCGGATTCCCCCCCGGTCGGCTCGGGCGCCGGAGTGGTCGGGGTAGTGGGCGCTTTTGCCACGCGGGGCGCTAGGCCCCGAGCCCGCGCGGGGGCTCGCCGCGGGACGGAGCCGAGGGCACCTCTGTCTCGGGAGTCGGATTGTCCACGACGCCTCCAGATTGGGAAGGGGCGCCAAGAGCCGACAACCGCTCCCCTGGTTGCCCCCGGAGGAGGGCCCGACTACCATCGGCCGGTGCCCGCGATCACCGTGCGCTTCCTGGGCTCCGGCGATGCCTTCGGCACCGGCGGCCGGCTGCAGACCTGTCTGCACCTGTCCGGCGCGGGGGAGGGCAGCGTGCTCATCGATTGCGGCGCCTCCTCGCTCGTGGCGCTCAAGCGCGCGGGGCTGGACCCCGGCGAGGTCGGCTGGGTGCTCGTCACGCACCTGCACGGCGATCACTTCGGAGGCCTGCCGTTTCTCGTGCTCGATGGACAGTTCACCCGCCGCGCGCGCCCGTTGGCGATCGCGGGCCCACCCGGCGTGCGCGCGCGGGTCGATGCCGCCATGGAGGTGCTCTTCCCAGGCTCCACCGCCGCGACCCGGCGCTTCGAGATCACATACGTGGAGCTTCGCGACCGGGTGCCCGTCACCGTCGGCCCCGCCGCGGTGACGCCCTTCGCGGTCGAGCACCCGAGCGGCGCGCCGCCCCATGCCCTGCGGGTGGAGTACGGCGGGCGCATCGTCGCATACTCGGGCGACACGCAGTGGACGGAGAGTCTCGTGGACGCGGCGCACGACGCCGACCTCTTCGTGTGCGAGGCATACACCTTCGACCGTCCCATCCGCTTCCACCTCGACCACGCCACACTCCACGCGCACCGGCAGCGCCTGACCGCGCGGCGGGTCGTCCTCACCCATCTGGGGCCGGAGATGCTGGCCCGCGCGGGGGAGGCAGGCTGGGAATGCGCGAGCGATGGCCTCACCGTCTCGCTCTAGTCGCTTGCCTCCCCCGCGCGGCGGGCGTAAGGTGGTGACGCCATGAAGCGCCGCCTGCTCTTCGGGCTGCTCCTCGTCGCGACGTTGCTGTCGTTGCGATCGGCCGTGCTCGCGTGCGGCATCGAGCAGACCTGGATTCCCGGTATGTACGACGGCGGCGATACCGACAATGTCCTGGCGCTCTCCAGCGTCAAGGCGATCGATCCCGCGGCCTCACCGCGGGCGCATGCGGCGGACGCGCTCGTCAGCGCCCTCACGATCCCGGCTCACGCGGATCCGCAGGGCCGCAGCGTCGTCGCCGACCCCAGCCGCGCTCCGCCCCTCCTCTAGCCGGTCGTCGTTTCTGTCCGCGGCCAGTGCCGCGGTGTGCGCTCACCGGTCCATCCCGAGGAGGGAGAGCATGTTTCGTTTCACCTCGTTCACATCAGCTCCGTCGGGGGTCCGGCACGTACGGAACCTCGGCGGGCGGGTCGCGTCGGTCGGGGCGGCGGGTTGATCCGGGCCGTCGTTCCGGCCGGCGCGATCTTCGTTCGTTCGGACACATCGTAGTCGCGCAGTGTCGGGGCGGTCGAGTGTGGGCTCGGCCGTCTCGATGACGCGTCGGCGGCGCCGCGGACCGGCGTCGCCGGCGCGCCTTGCTTTTCCGGTATACTTGACGCCGTCCGATCTTTTCAGGAGGGCCCCGCGATGGCCTCGGCGACGGTGACCGGCCTCAAGGCGAAGAGCGACGCGGCGTACGCGAACATCAGCCGCCAGCTGCAGGGCATGGATCCCTATCTCGACAAGTCCGATGCTCCCGGCGAGTGGACCGTCCGCCAGGTGCTCGCGCATCTCCTCTTCGAGCCGGGCTGGGACCCGGTGGCCCTCCTCAAGACCTTCTCGACCACGAACCTGCCGCTCGTCGAGATCAAGGGCAGCGCCTCCGACACGAGCGGGGCCCGCGGCACCGCGGGCGTCAAGCAGCTCCTCGAGGCGCTCGACGCCCAGCGCCGGGCGGTGCTCGGCTATCTCGAAGGGCTGTCCGACGCCGAGCTCCAGCGCAAGGCGCGCATCCCGCTCTTCAAGCAGCTCATGGGCAACGAAGAGGTGCCCATCCCGGTCTACGTGGGCGCGCTGTTCGACTACCACTGGAACGACCATGCCGGGCAGCTCGCCAAGATCCGCAAGGCGGTCGGCCTGCCCGAGGCGAAGTAGGCGCCCCATGCCGCGCGTGGACTGGAGCTATCACCGGAAGGGCTGAATGACCTGCGCCAAGACGCAAGGGTTCCTTGCGAAGGCGAAGATCGATACGGTCGAGCAGGTGGACGCCAAGAAGGTGCGCCTGGGTCCCGAGGGGGCGCTCGGCCTGCTCAAGACCGCCGACGAGCTCTACGTTGCCAAGGGCACGAAGGTCGTCCACCTGGACCTCAAACGTGACAAGCCCGACCGGGCCACGCTGCTGGGACTGCTCCTGGGGCCCTCCGGCAATCTCCGCGCGCCCACCCTTCGCAAGGGGCGCACGCTCCTCGTGGGGTTCGACGAGTCCACCTACCGGGCGGTGCTCAAGTAGCGCGGGCGCGCTCGCTCCTCCTCGCGATCGTGCCTCGCCTTCGCGCTGGCGCGCCGGCATCAACCAGCCGGAAGGATGACCTGCGAGCGCAAGCGGACATGCGGCGCGAGCTGGTACCCGAATTGGCGGTCATGACAAGCCGTGACTTTTTCCGCGTGCGCGCTCCACCCGGGCCAGCTGGTCGAGATCGCCCAGCGACTCGAGGACCTGCATGCCAGCCTCGAGCTCGCTCTGATCGCGGGTGAGGAGCGCCCGCTCGCAGCGAACCCGCGCGGCATACGGCACCGCACGCGTCTCCTCGAAGATTTCGAGGGCGCGCGTCAGCTCGACGCTGTCTCGCATCGAGATGCCGAGCGCCCGCCGCGCCTGCGCCTCGAGTAGCTTCAGGCCGTCGGCAGCGGCACTTGTCACGATCCGCTGGATCGCGTCGGGGGCAAGCGATCGGTCGCGGTCGGAACACAATGAGAGCGTGCGCTCGACAAGCTGCTGCCGCGCCCGCGGAATCGTGCTGAAGCCTCCGACGACTTCCGCCTCCAGCGTCTCGATGTCTCCGCGGCCATACGGACGCAATCTCCCAAAGAGGGAGTCCGCGGCAAAGTGCTTGAGGATCTCATCGAGCACCGCCCGATACCGGTCAACGAGCTGGGTGTCGTGCCGGGCTCGGCCGACATCCAGGGCGGCGATGAAGCCATGGACGCAGTACGCCGCCGGTATCAGTCCGCCTTCGGCCCAGATCTTGCGAGCGTGCTCGGCGACGGCGAGCGCCTCGTCCCACCGCCCGAGGAGTGTCAGGGCGTACGCCCGCCAGGCAGCGGAGTGGAGCCCCCACCAGTGTACCTGGCCGGATTGAAACAGACCCAGCGCGGAGGCGGTCGCGCGATCCGTCTTGGCGAGGTCGCCCAGCAGGGCCGACGCCCACGCCACCATCGTGTGGGCGTCGAAGCGTTCATGGAGGTCGAGGCGGTTCTCGAAGGCGAGACGCTGCTCCGCAAACTGTCGGGACTGCGTAAACGCCCCACGCGCCTGCGCGCAACAGGTGAGTGCGTCGAGGGCGGCGCTGCGGAGCCGGGGATTGTCGAGGCGGTCGGCGATCGCCAGGCCGCGTCCCGTGCTCGCCTCGGCCTCGGCGATGTCCGCCATCGTTGCCTGCGCCCCTCGCCAGAACGGATAGAACCCGTCCGCGATCAGAAAGCTCGCGATGGCCTGGTCGTCACGGGCCCGAGAGACGAGCGCGCGCCCCTCCGTGCGGAGTCGCCGAATCTCCTCCTCGGACGGACGGTTCCCCACCGTGCCTTGAAAACGTGTGTACCGGGTGAGGAGGCTGCCCAGGACGCGCAGTTCCTGGTCGACCGACCGGCCGAGTTCCCGGCAGAGCCGAAGGGCAACGCGGGATGCCTCCGCCCCGGCGTCTCCCCCGGAGACGTCCCCGAGGCGTTCCTGCAGCTCCGGCAGATCGTCGGGAGCCGCCAGCTCGATGGCCGCGCGCAAGTGTCGGGCCGCTTCGGCGGTAGCGGCTCCCGACGTGGCGACGTCGGCCGCGCGCTTAAGCCAGCTCACCGCCCTTCGCCGGATCTCGGCCACGTCGAGCTGCGCGGTCTTGGTCACGCTCGTGAGAGTAGCGGCTTCACGAAAGTGATAGGCGATCAGCTCGGCAACGGCGTCTTCTTGCCCGCCGGCGCGTGCTTCGAGCCGGCGGGCCGCCGCCGCGTGCAGCTCCGCTCGTTCTGCTCGAAGCAGCGTCTGATAGGCCACCTCCCGGATCAGAATGTGGCGGAAGGCGAAGCTGTCTCCGGCCGCTGGTCGGATGAGATCCTTGAGGACGAGCCGATCCAACAGCGAGTCGATCTGGGATGCCAGATCCGGTCCGAGGGCAGCGATTCCGTCCGCGCGGAACGCCCGCCCGAACACCGCGCCGAGCTGCAAGACTCGCCGCTCCTCCGGCTCCAGGAGGTCGAGTCGTGCCAGTATGGTCGCCTGAATCGTGTCGGGGAGGGTCGAGAGCATATGCTCAACGGCAGCGACGTCGCTCAGTGAGGGGACGCGTTCCCTGATCGACTGGACGATCTCGCTCGCGAAGAAGGGGTTGCCTTCGGCACGGGCGACGACACGCTCGACGATCTGCGGGGTGCTCGAGCCGATCCTGTGGCGAACCAGCTGCGCGACCGAATCGTCGTTGAGGGGCTCCAGGGACATGGCGACGTAGTTCCGCCGACCTCCTCCCCACCCCGGGCGTCGATCGAGCAGCTCCGGGCGGGTGAGGGCGATCATCAGCACTGCCGCATCGCCCCGGGGCTGCACGATAACCTCCACGAGATCGAGGAGGCTGTCACTCGACCAGTGCAAATCCTCGAATACCAGGACGAGCGGCGACCGCCGCGCCGCCACCTCGACAGCCGTGCGCCACGCGGCAAAGAGGGCGGTCCGGTCGATTACCTCCGGTTCACCGGCGCCGATCGTCGCGGCGAGGAGGTCTGCCGCACGCTCGGGTGATTCGACACCGCGGTCGTGGAGCCAGACCCGGATCTCTTCGCGAACCGTTTCCGGCGCAGCCTCGTCCTTCAAGCCGACAAGGCGGATCAAGAGGGCGCGAAGCGGCCAGTACGTGACCCGCTCACCGTACGGAAGACACTGTGCGATCGCCACCGTTGCGTCGGACGACAGCGCAGGCAGCCGAAGCAGGAACTCCTCGACAAGGCGCGTCTTCCCGGCTCCGGCGGGTGCGACGAGGCTCACGAGAAATGGGCGACGGTCGGTGAAGGCGCGCCGGGCGACGAGCTCGAGCTGCGCCAGGTCGTCGTCCCGGCCGATGAGCGGAAAGCGGGACAGCGTGGTCTCGATCGCCCGCCCGAGAAGGGGCAGCGCCTGGATCGGCAGCCGCTTTCCTTTCACCTCGATCTCGGTCGGACGGCCCAGAGTGAACCGCTCCCGAGCTGCCCGGGCAGTCCGTTCGCCGCACAGGATGGACCACGGGTCGGCAGTCTGCTGCAGACGCGCGGCGACGTTCACCGCGTCGCCGGTGATCAGGAAGTCGTTTGACGCGTTGTCGCGCGTGGCGACCACTTCGCCCGTGTTCACCCCGATTCGTACCGTTTGCTGCGGAGCGAGCTTCGGGTCCATCCGGACGCGGTCGCGGATCTCGAGCGCCGCCGACATCGCGCGCTGGGCATCGTCACCGTGTGCTTGGGGAAGCCCGAAGACAGCCATGACCGCGTCGCCGATGAACTTCTCGACGGTGCCGCCGTGCGCGCTGACCACGTCTTTCGCAATGTTGTAATAGCGCGTCTGAAGGGCTTGAACGTCCTCGGGGTCACGGGCCTCCCCGAGCACGGTCGCTCCCGCCATGTCTGCGAACAGCACGGTCACGATGCGGCGCTCTTCGGCCATTCTGCGTTCAGCCTCGTGTGGCGCGCGCGCCCTGTGCCAGGACCCTGTCGGCTTCGGCAAGCAATGGCCCGGCCCGGAGCGCGGCGAATGTCCTCTGAGCCTCGACCAGGTGGGCGGCGGCCTCGTGTTGCCGACCGACGGCGATCAGGCAGCGGCCCGCCCCCAACGCCGCCTGCCCGTGCTCCAGGGCGAATCCGTAGTCCGCCCAGTGCTCCGCCACCTCGGCATAGAGAGCGCTCGCCTCTTCCGGCCTGTCCTGAGCTTCTGTGAGCACGGCGCGGCCCGCGAGGACGGAGTATTGGTGGCGCGCCGCGCGGTGATGGTTGCTGTCCAGCAGGCGTTCGGCGAGACGGATGGCGCCCGCCGCCACGCTCACTCGGAGCGCCTCGGGCAGGTGACGGGATCGGAAAACCGGGCGATCCCGAGTGACCTCCTCGATCTCCTCAATTAGCCGTACCGTCGTCAAGTGGTTGCCGCGCGTGTGCTCGATCAGCGAGACAACGGCCACCGCCGGAACGAGCACCTGTGGGTCCCGGATTTCCCGGGCGCGCGGCAGGAATTCCTCCGCGAGGACATGGGCCTGGCTCAGCTCCCCGCGGCAGACGAAGACGTACGCCATGTACGTGAGCGCGACGACGGTCACCTGACCCCCACCCTGCCGCCGGTCTCTCTCGATCAAGTCGCCGGCGATGCGAAGTAGCTCGTCCCATTGCCCGAGATCGAACAGGGGCCAGAGCGTCTCTGCCTTAGCCCACATGACCGGAAGGGTGAGCCCGTGCCGCTCCCCAAACTCGATTCCTGCGCGTTTCACGTCCAGACCCCGAGCCGGACCATCGACTACCCACACCCAATCGCCAAGGTTTCCGTAGGACCGTATCGTTTCGTTGCCCAGCCCGAGATCGAGGCTCAGGCGGAGCGCTTCCCGGAGGTCGGCGAGGCCTCCGACCAGGTCACTGAGCTGGCAGCGTGCAAGGCCCCGGAGCTGACGTGCCCGGATGGACTCGGCATCGAGCTTGAGCTCCTGGGCCAAGGCAAGGGCCTTCTCCGACCACGCCGCGCAATCGGGAGAACGGTTGGCGACCATGTGGTCGGCGGCGCTATGCGTATAGGCCAACGCAAGCTCGCGTCCGGGCGGCTCGCCCTCGAGCAGCTCGATCGCGTGCGCGAGAAGCGCCCGTTTTCGGTCTGTCTCGCCCCGGAACCAATAGGTTCTGGCCAGGCCCACCATCGCCTCGCCCGCGCCGAGGATCGCTCCCTGCGCGCGGAACTCGAGGATCGCCTCCTCGAAGTCACGCTGGGCCTCAGCCAACCGGCCACCGACGAGGGCGGCCTCGGCGGTCTTCCCGAGCAGCCTTGCCCGGTCGGGATGACGCGGGGGAGAGAGCTTGAGGGCCTCCCGGTAGAAGGCCTCCGCCTTCCGGGCGTCGAACTCGAGCGCTCGATCGCCGGCCATGGTCAGGAAGCGCCGGACCTGAACCCCGAGCTCGTGCGTGTCGTCATCCAGTCCGGCGGTCTTCGCGAGCTGAAGAGCCTGGCCGTAGTGGTGCGCGAGGATGTCGGCGTGGTCGGTCACGCGATCGCCAGCCAGGCGCTCGATCCAGGCGGCCGCCATCTGGTGCTTGCGCACCCGCGCCGCTCGGGGGATCTGCTGGTACGCGACGTCTCGGATGAGCCGGTGGGGGAACGAATACTCGGCCTCCCCTTTGACCGACGAGTTCCGAACGGGACGCAGGAGCTCTTTCCTGCTGACCGTTCGCAGGCCTTCCTCCACCGTACGCTCGTCGAGTCCGCTCATGAAGGCCAACGCGCCCACCCAGAAGACGGTGCCCACGACCGCAGCGTCGTGGAGGAGCGCCTTCCGCTCGGCCGGTAGCGTGTCGAGCCGGGCGGCGATCACCGCCTGCACGGTTTCGGGGATCGGGATGTCGGCGCCGGCCGCGACCTGCATGGCGTGTCCCCGGCGTTCGACGATCCCGCGGTCAGCGAGCATGCGCGCGAACTCCCCCGCGTAGAGCGGGTTGCCGCCGGCTCGCTCGAGCAGCGCGATCTGTGTCTCACCTGGGAGCTCCACGCCGGGAAGGTGTGCGGCAATCAGCTGGCTCGTCTCCCCACGAGAGAGCGGGGCGAGCGAGATGGTGGTGGAGTCCCGTTTGCCGCCGCCCCATCCGGGATGACGGTCGAAGAGCTCAGGCCTCGTCGTGCAGACAACGAGGAACGGCAGACTCGTCGCCCAGTCCACGAGATACTCCACGAACTCGAGCAGCGCCGCGCCAGCCCAGTGCACGTCCTCGAAGACCAGGACCAGGGGTCGGTCGTTGGCGACGGCCTCGAGAAAACGTCGCCAAGCGGCGAACGATTCGGATCGCTCGGCCGGGCCGCCCACGCCGGGGGCGCTCGCGCCGACCAAAAGGGCCAGGCGGGTCTTGAGCCAGTCCCGCTCGGTGTGATCTTCGATGATGGCACCGATGGCCGCTGCGAGCTTGTCGGATGCCTCGTGTGGACTGTCCGATTCCAGGATTCCCGCCTGACTCTTGACGATCTCCCCCAATGCCCAGAAGGCGATGCCCTCCCCATATGGAAGGCATCGGCCTTGTCGCCACTGCGCCGGCTCGGGCTGCCACTCGACGAAGGCGCGGAACTCGCGGACCAGGCGACTTTTCCCCAAGCCCGGCTCGCCGGCCACCGTGACGAGCTGGGCCGAACCCTCCCGCGCGGCGCGAGCATAGAGGGTCTTCAGCAGCGCCAGCTCGTGGGTGCGGCCGACAAAGGGAGAAGGCGTCGCCTCTGCGGGATCGGCGCCGTATGGACCGCGGGAGGCTTTGGCATGCCACACGCGGATCGGCTCGATCTGCTCCTTGACCGAGACTGGGTCGAACGCCTCATAGTCCACGAGATGCCGGGTCGTCCGATAGGTGGCCTCGTCGACGACCACCGCTCCGACCGGGGCGATCGCCTGGAGACGGGCCGCCGTGTTGACTACGTCGCCGGTCGCAATGCCCTCGCCTTCCACCCTAGCCCCGCGCGCCACGACGGCTTCACCGGTGGTGACGGCCGCCCGGAGGGCCAGTTCGAGCCCCGGCTCGGCTGCGTTCAGCTCCTGGACTGCCTGGACGATGCGAAGGGCGGCCCGCACCGCTCGCTCGGCGTCGTCCTCATGGGCGACGGGGGCGCCGAAGGCGGCCATGACGGCGTCCCCGATGAACTTCTCGACGGTGCCGCCCCACCGCTCGAGCTCTCGTCTCACGTAGATGTAGTACGGCCGCAGCATGCTCCGGATGTCCTCGGGATCCGCTTGATCCGATCGCGCGACGAAGCCGACAAGGTCGACGCACAGGATCGACACGACTTTCCGCTCTTCCTTCAGCTCAGGGACCCGCTCGATCACGTGGACGAACGCTCAGGCGGATAGATCATGCCATTCGATGCGGCCGCGAAGCGTGTCGCGTTGGGTCGCGAGACGTTCCATCTCGTCTCGTTCATAGTTCTCCCCTTTGGGTCCTGCTCGCGCGCCACCGTCGCACCCCGGCGGGGCGAAGTCAAGCGCAGGGTCAGGGCTGGAGGCGTCTGTACGGAATCGGACCAGCATACTCGACCTGGAGGGGGGCCCACCGATCGGCCCAGAGGCGCGCCAACGTGCCCGCGAGCTGCTGAAGGTGCAGACGGTCGTGGGCGACCCAGCTCGCGAGGAGATCGAGGCCCGAGAGGCGCCCGCCATTGGGCCGCTCGGCGGTGGCGCGCAAGCGATCCGGGACGACGGAGGTGAGGAGGTCGAGGCTGGCCCCGCGGTGCGCCCGAAAGGCGGCGAGGGCCGCAGTGGGGTCCGCCTGCCGATACTGACGATCCACCGCCAGACGCTCCGGGTCATTGGGGGCGAAGCGCCCGCCGCCCTCGAGGATGACGCGCACGCGGGCGCCGAAGTCCTCCGCCTCCTCATCGCGCAGATGGCAGACGATCTCGACGGGGGCCCACTCGCCGGCCTCGGGCCGCGCCCGCCAGGTTGCCTCGTCCAGCTCACCCACGAGCGCGTCCAGCGAGGCGGGGAACCGCGCCAACGTCCGGCGCGCTTCGTTCAGCAGGGCGGCGCCGTCGATCATCAGAAGCCGGTGCCGAACCCTCCGGCGCCCCGCACTGTCGTGGCCTCGCCGAGATGCCCAGCGGGATGAAAGAGGGCGATCCCGCTCAGCACCGCGGCCCGCGGCCGGCCCGTGAAGACCTGCACGAACGACGGCGGCACCCCGCCCTCGGCGGCGGCGCGTTCCATCCCCGCCTGCTGCACCTGGCCCTCCCAGTCCTGGGGCTGGAAGCCGCTCACGATCTCGCGGGTGCGCTTGCCGACGGCGTCCCGGTACTCGCGGAGGGCATCGAGGTTGATAGCTCGCGTCAACTCGCTCACTTCGGGGCTCTTCATGCCGATGCCGAAGTCCTTGCGCGTGACGGCGAGCCGCTTCATCCACATGTCGTCGAAGACCTGAGCCCGGCCCGAGAGCACGGGGTTGAGGATGACGTCCTCGGCCCGCGCGATGTGCCAGACCAGCCAGGCGATGGAGTTGAGGTCCTCGCGAGGTCGGACCCGCATCTGCTCGTCGGTCAGGCCATTGAGCACGCGCTCGGCGGCCGAAACCTTGTTGCCCCCGACGACGGCGGTGTGTACGGCGCTGTGCTGGGTCAGGAACAGGTCCCGCATGTCCATGGGCGTCCTCCTCGCCGGCCACTATGCGTGCCGCCCGTCTGCAGGGTCAAGAGTCGAAACGGCGCGGACCGAGTAGTCCTTACCCGCCGTCTCGCGGCTCGTCGAGCAGGGAGCGCGCCACGTAACCGCGCCATTCGCTGAGAGTTTCGCCGCCGGCCGACGCAAGGCACGAGAATCGCAGAGAAATACGGCATGGTCAACGAGGAGCGTATCCGGCGCGACTTCTTCTGTCTCGGCGCTTCCGCCGGGGGCATCGAAGCCATCATCGGGATCATCGGACGGCTGCCGCGCGATTTGCCGGCCACCTTGGCCATCGTGCTTCACCGAAGCCCGGCCCACGCGAGCATGCTTGCTGCGCTGCTCGACCGTCACTCGGCGCTCACTGTCGTGGAGCCGAAGCAGGGGGAGGCGGTCGAGCACGGGAAGATCTATCTTGCCCCGCGCGACCTGCACCTGATCCTCGAAGGGGAGGTGTGGGCGCTGAGCGACGGACCGCCCGTGCGCCGCGCGCGCCCCGCCGTGGACCCGCTGTTCACCTCTGCGGCGGGGAGCCGCGGGCCGCGCGTGGTGGGTGTCCTCCCACGTACGACGACCCGGACCTGATCCTCCGTGTCGAGCAGATCGCGGCGGTGATGTGCTCGCTGGCGGAGGGCCGCCCGATCGGAGACAGCGACGGATTCGCCGCCGCGGCCGAGGAGCGTCGTTGAGCCCCATGTCGACTCGTGCTACTGTTCGCTCCACCCCGGCGGTTCGGAGCCGGCCTTCGCGGCCGCCTCCAGAACGGAGCCCGTCGCATGTTGGACGATAGCGCGCAGGAGCGGGCATCCGAATCCCAGAGCCGGTCGCCGTTCGATATCATCGCCTTCGCCGCTTCGGCGGGTGGTCTCAAAGCGCTCAGCGTGGTGTTGGGGGCGTTCCCCGCAGACTTTCCCCCATCCATCGTCGTGGTCCAGCACCTCGACCCCCGGCACCGAAGCCTGATGGCGGACATCCTGAACCGGCGGACCAACCTCGTCGTCAAGGAGGCCGAGGAGGGCGAGAAGCTGCGGCCGGGGACCGTGTATATCGCGCCGCCGAACAAGCATCTGCTCGTCAACCCGGATACCACGCTGTCGCTCTCCCAGTCCGAGCTGGTGCATTTCGTCCGTCCCTCCGCGGACCTCCTCTTCGAATCCGTGGCCGGATCGTTCAAGGAACGCGCCATCGCGGTGGTGCTGAGCGGCACCGGCGCCGATGGGGCCATGGGGGTGCGGGCCATCAAGAAGGTGGGCGGTACCGTGCTCGCCCAGGATGAGGCCTCGTCGGAGTTCTTCGGCATGCCCCACGCCGCCTTCGCGACGGGCTGCGTCGACTTCGTCCTGTCGCTGGGAGAAATCTCGGGCGCGCTGCGCACGCTGATCGAGACCGGAGAGGTGGATGAGCGACGAGGCTGAGCGCCTCGACGCCGAAGGCGTCGAGGCCTTCCTGCAGCACCTGAAGGCCAGCCGCGGCTTCGACTTCACGGCGTACAAGCGCGCGAGCCTGGTCCGGCGCATCCAGCGGCGGCAGCAGGCGGCGGGGGTGGACACGTTCGAGGCCTACCGGGCGTACCTCGACACCCATCCCGACGAGTTCAGCCTGCTCTTCAACACCATCCTCATCAACGTCACCGGCTTCTTCCGGGATCCCGATGCCTGGGCCTACCTGGCATCCGAGATCGTCCCCCGCATCATCGCCGCCGCGCGCCCCGACGGGGCCATCCGGGTCTGGACGGCCGGCTGCGCGTCCGGCGAGGAGGCGTTCACAGTGGCGATGATCCTCGCCGAGCAGCTCGGGCTGGAGCACGTGCGGCGGCGCGTGAAGATCTATGCCTCGGACGTGGACGAAGATGCGCTGCTCCAGGCGCGCCACGGCACGTACTCCGCCCAGCAGGTGGAGGACGTGCCGGCGCAGTACCTCGCGCGGTACTTCGACCGGGTCGAGGATCGCTTCACCTTCCACAAGGATCTCCGGCGCTCCATCATGTTCGGGCGGCACGACCTGGTCCAGGACGCGCCGATCTCGCGGGTGCACCTGATCACCTGCCGCAACACCATCATGTACTTCACCCGGGAGACGCAGGCGCGAATCCTGTCGCGCTTCCACTTCGCCCTGCGGCCCAGCGGCTTCTTGCTGATGGGCCGGGCGGAGCTGCTGCTGACCCACGGGGATCTCTTCGCGCCGGTCGAGCTCCGGTGGCGGGTCTTCGCCAAGCACCCGGGCACGCACAGCCGGGAGGCGGCACTCTTTCCTCCGCGCCCGGAGATCGAGGTATTCATGGAGAGCAACGATCTGATCCAGTCCCTGAGCCTCGAGGCCGATCCGATCGCGCGCGTGGCGGTCCGCGCGAACGGGACGCTCGCCCTCGCCAACGCCCGGGCCCGTGCCCTGTTCCGCCTGACCCCGCAGGACGTCGGGAAGCCCCTCCAGGACCTCGAGATCTCCTACCGTCCCGTCGAGCTGCGCTCGATGATCCACGAGGCGACCGTCCATAACCGGCCCGTAGCCCGCAAGGATATCCTGTGGCCGCTGGACGGCGGCGAGTCCCGCTACCTCGACCTGGAGGTGGTGCCGTTCCGGGATGCAAACGGGGAGGCGGTCGGAGTGCAGGTGAGCTTCACCGATGTCACGCGCTACCGGCGGCTGCAGGAAGAGCTGGAGCGCTCCAAGAACGAGCTGGAAACCGCCTACGAGGAGCTGCAGTCCTCCAACGAGGAGCTGGAAACCACCAACGAGGAGCTCCAGTCCACCAACGAGGAGCTGGAGACGACGAACGAGGAGCTCCAGTCCACCAACGAAGAGCTGGAGACCATGAACGAGGAGCTCCAGTCCACCAACGAGGAGCTGGAGACCACCAACACCGAGCTGCAGCTCCGCAGCGATGAGCTCAACCACGCCAACGCCTTCCTGGGCTCCATCCTGTCCGGCCTCGAATCCGGCGTGGTGGTAGTGGATCCCAACTTTCAGATCCTGGCCTGGAACAATCGGGCGGAGGACATGTGGGGGCTCCGCACGGACGAGGTGGTCGGGCGCAACCTGCTCAACCTGGACATCGGCCTTCCCGTCGACCAGCTGCGCCAGCCTGTCCGCACGGTGCTCATGGAGGGGACGGCCCAGGTGCGGGCGATCCTGGACGCCACGAGCCGACGGGGCAAGCGGATCCGCTGCGCGGTGCACGCCACCCCGCTCCGCGGATCGACCGGGGAGCTCCTCGGCGCCATCGTCGCGATGGATGAGGAAGCCATGCCGTCCGTTCCGGGATCGGACGCCTGATCGGGAGAGTGACCCCATGGCCCCCTCGTTGAGCGAGCGGATCGAAGCGCTGTGGGAGCGCATCACCCGTCTCGTCCGCTTCGCCGAGGGGCATACCGAGCTGGCAGAGGTGACGCGCGAGCGGCGCGAGCTGACCCAGTCCCTCGCCTGGCTCGCGACCTCGGCGGCGGCCCAGGAGCGCGCCCTCGCGGCGGCGGAATCCGAGCGGGACGCCGCCAAGGCCGCTCTCGCCGAGCACCGGCGACTCCTCGAGCAGGGGCCCGACGGCTATCTCGTCACCGACCCGAGCGGGACCATCCGTGAGGCCAACCTGGCCGCGGCGGAGATGCTGGGCCTGCCGCGGCGATTCCTCGTCGGCAAGCCGCTCTCGACCTTCGTGGCTGAGACCGATCTGCGCGCGTTCCGGTGGCGCCTCAACAACGTGCGAAATCAGCAGCATGGCGAATGGCCGCTCCGGATTCGCCCCCGGCGGGGCTCGCCCTTCATCGCCGGGCTCACGCTGGCGTCCCTGGACACTCCGGGTGCCCAGACCCCCGACCTGCGCTGGTTCATCCGCGACATCTCGGTCCGCCAGCGCGCCGAGGAGCTCGAGGCCTCGAACGAGTTCACCCGCGAGATATTTGAATCGGAGCAGCGGGCGCGCCGGGAGGCCGAGCAGGGCCGGCAGCGGCTCGAGCTGCTGGCGCGGCTCAGCGGCGTCCTGGCGACGTCGGTCGACTACCCCGCGGCGCTCGGGGACATCAGCTCGGTCCTGCTGCCATCGGTCGGCGACCTGCTCCTGGTGGACCTGCGCGAAGGGGAGGATCTCGCCCCGCGGGTGAGTGCCCACATCGACCCGCTGCTCGCCCAGCGGCTCCAGGTGGTCCGCGCGCTTCCCCGCCTGCTGCGGCGCGGACACCCGATCGCCGAGGTGTGCCGAACCGGCGAGCCCCTGCTCGTCGCGCAGGTGTCCGACGCGTGGCTCGATGCCTTCGCGGGCTCGCCCGCGGCGGCCGCGGCGTGGCGGGAGATCCGACTCGTGTCGGCGGTCATCGTGCCCATCAAATCGCACCGGCGCGAGCACGGCGCGTTGACCATTGGCTTCGGCCTCTCCGAGCGACACTACGGACCCGCCGAGCTCCAGCTGTTCGGCGACATCGGCCGGCGCGTCGCCCTCGCCTTGGACACCGCGTACCTCGTTCGCGAGCTGGAAACGGAGCACCGGCGCAAGGACGAGTTTCTCGCCATGCTCGCCCACGAGCTGCGGAATCCGTTGGCCGCCGTCACCAACGCCCTCGCCGCCCTCGATCATGCGGCCGGGGACGAGCGCGCCCATCTCGCCCGGATTCTCGGACGGCAATCCGAGCACCTCGCGCATCTCGTGAACGACCTGCTCGACGTCTCGCGCATCAAGTTCGGAATGGTCGCGCTGCACCGTCAGCGCGTGGACCTCCGCGACGTCGCCCGGAACGCGGTCGAGATCGTCCGGGCCCAGCGGGAGAGCGAGCGGCTCTCGATCTCGGTCCGCGTCGGCCCCGAGCCGGTGATGGTGGATGGGGACCCCGACCGCCTGGACCAGGTGCTCGGCAATCTGCTCGACAACGCCGTCAAGTACACTCCCGCGGGGGGGAACATCGACGTCTCGGTGAGGTCGGAAGGGCATCAGGCCGTCGTCCACGTCCGCGATTCGGGCGTGGGGATCGCGCTGGAGTTTCAGCCGCGAGTCTTCGACGTGTTCTCGCGCGCGAGCATACAGGATACGCCGTCCCCCACGGGGCTAGGGCTGGGTCTCTCGGTGGTGCGCGAGTTGATCGTCCAGCATGGAGGCGTCGTCGGAGTGGAGAGCCGCGGCCTCGGTCAGGGCGCGGACTTCGCCATACGGCTTCCGCTGGCGGTGGAAGAGGAGCGGAGCGCCGCCCGGCCGCCCGTGTCCCGGGAGGCGCCCGCGCGCTCCCTGTCCATCCTCCTGGTCGAGGACAACGAAGACGCGCGCGAGGCCCTGCGGGTCGTCCTGGAGCAGCGAGGCCAGCGCGTGCGCGCCGCGCGCGACGGCCACGAGGCGATCGCGCAGGCGGGCGCCCAGCTCCCCGAGGTCGCCCTCATCGACATCGGGCTCCCCGATATGGACGGCTATGAGCTCGCGCGGACCATCCGCTCGCTGCCGGGTGGGGCCGCCGTCCGCCTGATCGCCCTCACCGGCTTCTCCGCGCAGCCCGAGCGGTCGACCGCGGCCGGCTTCGACGTGCATCTGGTCAAGCCCGTCGCCCCCGACGCGCTATTGGGGATGCTCGGCAGCAACTAAGCTCCCCCTCACCCTTGCCCTCTCCCCCCCCCACAGGGGGAGAGGGTAGGGTGAGGGGGAGGATGGGGTGAGGGGGAGAGACGTCAGGCCTTGTCGAGCCAGACTCGGTGCATGTCGATCAGTCCGGCCGGAACCATCTGGAAGCCCTTCACGTACTTGTGGAAGACCTTGAACTCGTTCAGGTGGAGCATGATGACCACCGGGGCGTCCTCGATGATGATCTTGACCGCCTCCTCGTAGAACTTCTTGCGCTTCTTGAAGTCGTTCTCGGAGCGCGCCGCCTCCACCATCTTGTCGAAGTCCTTGTTCACCCACTTGCCCGCGTTCCAAGCCTCGGTAGAGTGCAGCTCGGGAAACAGCGTCTCGTCGGGGTCGAGGTCGGCGTCCCACTGTATTTGCACCAGGTCCCACTGCCGCTCTTGGAGCCAGCGGCGGCGGAAGGTCGGGGAGTCCGCCAGCTCGATGTTGACCTTGATGCCGATCTTGGCGAGCTGGGCCTGCACCACCTCGGCCTGGCGCGGCGCGGTGCCGGAGTTGTTGGAGAGCAGCATCACCTCCGCACCGTTGGCGTACTTGGACTGCTTCATGAGCGCCTTGGCCTGCTCGAGGTCGTAGTACTGGCCGTTCTTGCCGGTCTCATAGGCTGCGTCGTAGAAGGCTCCCATCGGCGGGGAGATGGGCCCGTGGGCGATGATGCCCTCGCCGAACTCGACCCGGTCCAGGATCTCCTTCCGGTCGATCGCGAAGGCTACCGCCTTGCGGAGGTTCTTGTCGGAGAACGGCTCCTTCGCCATGTTCATATGCATGCAGCGCCAGTTGCCGCCCACCGCGCTCATTGCGTTGAGCTTGGGATCCTTGCGGAGGTCGGCCATGAACTGGGGGGACACTGCGTTGACGCCGTCCACCTCCCCGGTCTTGAGCGCGGCCACCAGGGTAGAGGGCTCGTTGATGAACTTGATGAGCACCTTGTCGACGTAGGGGAGCTTGCCGCCGGCGGCGTCCTTTTCCCAGTAATCCGCGAACCGCTCGAGGGAGATGAAGTCGCCCTCCTTCCATTCCACGAACTTGAAGGGCCCGGTACCGACCGGGCTGCGCCCGTAGGCTTTGCCCTTCTCCTTGACCGCGCGCGGCGACAGGATCGTGGCGGCCCGGCCGGTGGAGCCGGTGAAGGCCACGCGCAGGAAGGGGTAGGGCTTGGCGAAGGTGAGCTTGACGGTATGCGAGTCCGGCGTCTCGATGGCCTCGAGCAGCTCGAGCTTCCAGGCGTGGATGGGTGCCTGCTGCTTGTCCTTGACGCGCTCGAGATTGAACTTGATGTCGGCGGCGGTGCAAGGATCGCCATTGTGGAAGGTGACGCCCTTGTGCAGGCGGAAGATGTGCACGCGGTCGCCCTGGACCTCCCACTCGCGCGCCAGATCCGGCTTGAAGTCGACGCCCTTGCCGTCGGTGGAGACGATGCGGAGCAAGCCGTTGTAGATATTGTTGTGGATGCCGCAGGCGGTGATGAAGGTCGTGTTGTGCGCGTCGAGCGTGTCGATGTTCTGGAAGCTGCCGATCTTGATCGTGCCGCCCCGTTTGACCGCCTGCGCCTCGGCGACACCGGGACGGCCTGCCGAGAGCCCGGCAAAGCCCAGGGCGCCCAGGCCGAGAGTCTGGAGCACGGCGCGGCGGGTGACGGGGTCCTCGACCCAGGCGCCCTCGCGCAGCTCGCGGTTGACTTCCTCGAAGCCGTCACGGCTCTTCATGTCGTTCCTCCTTCGGTGTAGAGGTGGCATGCCACGGCATGGCCCGGCGCCGCTTCGAGAAGCGCGGGCTCGACCTCGTCGCAGTGGGCCATCCGGTGAGGACAGCGGCTCGCGAAGCGGCAGCCTCGCGGCAGGTCGATGGGATTCGGCAGCTCCCCCTCCAGGAGCCGGGCCGGGTTGTCGAAGATGGACGTGGAGCCGTCGCCGACCGCCGGGATGGCGGCGAGCAGGGCCTGCGTGTAGGGGTGCAGCGGTTGCTTGAAGAGCTCGCCCACGGGCGCCACCTCGGCAAGCCGGCCGAGGTACATCACCGCCACCCGGTGGCTCACGAAGCGGATCACGCCGAGATCGTGCGAGACGAACAGATACGCCAGCCCCAGGCGCTCCCGCAGGTCCACGAAGAGGTTGAGGATCTGGGCGCGCACGGACACGTCGAGGGCCGAGACCGCCTCGTCGGCCACCACGAGTCGCGGGCCGGCGGCGAGGGCGCGCGCGATGCCCACGCGCTGGCGCTGGCCGCCCGAGAGTTCGTGGGGATAGCGCTGCGCATACTCCCCGGAAAGACCCACCATGTCGAGCAGCGCGCGCACCCGCGCCGCCGCCTCCGCGCCCTGCGCGATCCGGTGCACGCGGATGGGCTCACCCACCATGGCGCCCACGGTCATGCGCGGGTTCAGCGAGGAGTAGGGGTCCTGAAAAACGATCTGAGCTTTTCGGCGAAATGGAAGCAGGCGGGCGGCGGGGAGCGCGGTGATGTCCTCGCCGTCGAAGACGATGCGCCCCCGTGTGGGGTCGATGGCGCGGAGCACGAGGCGGCCGGTGGTGGTCTTGCCGCACCCGGATTCGCCCACCAGCCCGAGGGTCTCGCCCGCCTCGACGGTGAAACTGACGCCGTCCACCGCGTGGACGACGCGGCGGGGCGCGCGGGGGGAGAGGGCGGCCAGCGGATGCGCGCGCACGGGGAAGTGCTTCACGAGGTCTTCGACTTCCAGCAGCGGGCGGGCCGTCGTCACGACACCTCCGCGAGATGGCAGGCGGCGAGGTGCCCGGCGCGGAGCGGACGCAGCGCGGGGGGGTCGATCCCGCAGCGCGGCTCCGCGATGGGGCAGCGCGGGTGGAAGCGGCAGCCGGACGGCAGCGCCGCGAGCCCCGGCATGGTACCGGCGATGGCGCCCAGGCGCCCATTGCCGTCCAGCCGCGGCAGGCAGTCGATGAGCCCGCGCGTGTAGGGATGGGCGGGCGCGCGGAACACCGACGCCACCGACGCCGCCTCCACGACCCGCCCGGCGTACATCACGAGGACGCGATCACACATCTGGGAAATGATACCGAGATCGTGCGAGACCAGCAGCACCGCCACCCCCGTCTCGCGAGCCAGCCGGCGGATCAGCGCGAGCACCTGCGCCTGGATGGTCACGTCGAGGGCGGTGGTGGGCTCGTCCGCGATGAGCAGGCTCGGCACGCACGAGATCCCCATGCCGATCATTACCCGCTGCGCCATGCCGCCGCTGAACTGATGCGGGTAGTCGCGCGCGCGGGCGCGCGGCGAGGAGATGCCCACGCGCCCCAGGATCTCGACCACCCGGTCGCGCAGTGTCCCGCGCGGCTCGGGCAGGTGCACGGCCATCGCCTCCAGCATCTGGTCGCCCACGCGGAACACGGGATTCAGCGAGGCGCCGGGGTTCTGAAAGATCATCGCGATGTCCTTGCCGCGGATCTCGGCCAGGGCGCCCTCGTCCAGCGCGAGCAGGTTCTTTCCCTTGAACCGCACCTCGCCGGCGACCCGTCCGGGCGGGCAGCGGATCAGCCGCAAGATGGCCTCGGACGTCAGCGACTTGCCCGCTCCCGACTCGCCGACCAGCCCCACGATCTCGCCCCGCCCCACCTGAAAGCTCACGTCGTCGACGGCGCGAAGGACGCCTCCCTCGGTGCTGAACTCGACCGTCAGCCCCCGCACGTCCAGGACCGGCTCGGCGTTCGTGGGCGTCACGCTAGCGCCGCATCCGCGGGTCGAGCGTGTCCCGCAGCCCGTCGCCGAGCAGGTTGAGCGCCACGATGGCCACCATGAGGGCGATGCCCGGGATGGTGGCGATGTGCGGCGCCATCACGATGAAGGTCTGGCCCTCCGCGATCATGCGGCCCCAGGCCGGTGTGGGCGGTGGCGGCCCCAGCCCCAGGAAGGACAGGCCCGACTCCGTGATGATGGCGCCCGAAACGCGTAGCGCCCCCTGCACGATGATGGGGGCGAGCACGTTGGGCAGCACGTGACGGAAGATGATGGTGAGGCTTCGCACCCCGCCGAGGCGCGCCGCCTCGATGTAGGGCTCTTCCTTCACCGCGAGGACGTCGCCGCGGGTGACCCGCGCGAAGGGCGCAATAAAGCCCACCGCCACCGCGATGATCACGTTGCGCACGCCGAAGCCCATCACCGCCATCATGGCGATGGCCAGAATAATGATGGGGAAGGCGAAGAGCCCGTCCATCACGCGCATGATCACCACGTCCACGAGGCCGCCGTAGTAGCCGGAGATGAGGCCGAGCGTCACCCCGATCACCATGGCGAGGAAGACCGACACGATGCCGACGATCAGCGCCACGCGGGCGCCATAGATGATGCGGCTCAGGATGTCGCGCCCGAAGCTGTCGGTGCCCGCCCAGTGGGACGTGGTCGGCCCCTGCAGGGGCTTGCCCACGCCCTGGGCGAGGGGATCGAAGGGCGAGATCAGGGGCGCGAACACGGCCATGACGATGAGCGCCAGGAACACGACCAGCCCGAACACCGCGCCGGGGTTCCGGGCGAAGCGCCGCCACCACCGCCCGAAGGCCACCCCGCTGCCGACCAGCTCGACCGGGGCGGCGGCGGGGACGACGAGGCCGTCCGCGTCCAAGGGGCGATCGTCGGCGCCGAGGGAGCGAGCCACGCTAGGCTACCCGGATCCGCGGGTTGAGGAAGGCGTAGGTGAGATCCACGAGCAGGTTCACCACCACCACCGCGAAGACGCCCACCAGGATCGCGCCCTGGACCACCGCGTAGTCCCGGTTGAGGATGGCGGCCACCGAGAGCCGCCCCATGCCGGGGATCGCGAACACCGTCTCCGTCAGAACGGCACCGCCCAGCAGCGTCCCGAACTGTAGCCCGATGACCGTCACCACGGGGATCAGCGCGTTGGCCATGGCGTGCTTGTAGACGAGGGCGGCCTGGCGCACGCCGCGGGCCCGGGCCGCCTTGACGTAGTCCTGGTCCAGCACCTCGAGCAGGCTCGAGCGGATGATGCGCGCCACCAGCCCGGAGAAGAAGGTGCCGAGGGTAATGGCGGGAAGTACGAGCCGCCAGAGCCCCTGCCAGAGGTCGTCCCATGGCGCCACGTAGCCCATGGCGGGGAACCAGCGGAGATGCACGCTGAAGATCCAGATAAGGATGATGCCCTTCCAGAAGGCCGGCATCGAGTAGACGAAGATGGCGAACCCCATGGAGCCGTAGTCCCACGGCGAGTCCTTCCGCATGGCGGAGATGATGCCTGAGGGCACCGCGATCAGGATGCCCACGACGAGGCTCGCCACGACGAGGACCAGGGTGGGGACGAAGGCGTCCAGCACGAGCCGGCTCACCCGCTCGTGGTTCAGGTAGGAATCACCCAGGTCCCCGGCGAGCACGCGGCCGATCCAGATGAGGTACTGGGTCACGATGGACCGGTCGAAACCAAGCTTCGACCGCAGGCGCTCGTAGGCGTCCTGGGTGAAGTCGTCCCCCAGCATCATCAGGACGGGATCGCCGGGGATCATCCGCATCAGGGCAAAGATGATCACCGACACCGTGAAGAGCACGGCGAGCGTCTGCCCAATGCGGGAAAGGACGAATCGGACCATGGGTCTCCCTCGGCCGATCCAATCGGACCCGAACGGCGGGAGCCGCGCCTCGCCCTTCGGGGCGACGCCGGCCCATAAGTGAAGGCGAGTATACCCGGCGTCGGGCCCCGAGGGAAGGTCGCTCAGCGCGAGCCCTTGCGGGCGGCTCAGGGCCGCACGGCCGGGGCCTCGAACGTCATGCCCTGCGCGCGCCACATCAGGTAGAGCTCGAGCTCGACGAGCTCGGGGGCGCCGTACTCGTACGGCTCCGCGCGGATCCCCACCAGACAGTTGCGCAGGCGCCGCTGGAGCGAGCCGAGACCCTGCCACTCCAGGCGGTAGAGCGGGTAGCCGGTCGGGTGCGCCTGCGGGATGACGTTGCCCGCGAGCTGCCGTCCCCAGTTGGCGTCGTGACACTGGTTGCACGCGAGGTTGAGCTGGCCCTGGCGCCGATGATAGGCGGCCCCGCCGGCGTCGAGGAACGGCTGCGCCCGCGGTTCGATCGCCATCTGGATCGGCAGGCCGCGCGACTGGCGCGCGACATAGGCGGTCAGCGCCAGGAGCTCCCGGCTCTCGTAGGCGAGCGGCGGCGCCTCCTGCCGGTCCGCGCGGCAGACGTTGATGCGCTGCTCGAGGCTGATCGGCCGCCCCCGAGCGGCGTCGAACGAAGGATGGCGCGCGGCCACGCCCTTCATGGTCGCGCGCGCGTCGCCGTGGCAGTCGGCGCAGGCGCGGCGGGCGGCGCCCGTCTTTCGGGTCCAGAGCGTTTCGCCCTCGAGCACCCAGAGCATGCCGGGGTTGGCGGTGTCGTCGTCCTGCATCGCGCGGGTCTCGCGGCTCATGAAGTCATAGCCGGAGCGGCGGTCGGCGCGCGGAATCTCGTCCCCGAATGCCGCCGCCGCGGTCGCGAGCGCTACCACCGCGGCGCCGAGACGAAGCAGGTCGGGCCTATTCGACAAGGAGGGCGGCCGCCTCCGTCACCGAGAAGCCGTTGTCGCCGGTCCACTGGAACTCGAGGGTGCCGCTCTCGATGGCGACGGTCGAGAACACGATGAAGGGATTGGCGGAGATCGCCGGGTGGAGCTCGGCGCGAAAGACCTCCGTGCCGTTGTAGGTGCACACGAACCGCCGGATGATCTCGCGCGGGATCAGCGCCCCGAGCTGCGTGCGGCGAAACCCCGTCTCCATCGTGTGCGAGATCAGCGTCTTGATCTCGATGATCTCGCCGCGCTTGGCCCGTGCCGGCACGTTGATCAGGGCGCTTGCCACGGCTATATCCCGTCCTCGAGACACGCCGCCAGGGTGACCACGATGTCGGCGCCGTCCGACCAGAACGAGCCGTCGCTCAGCTGGCAGATCGCGACCACGGTCTGCGAGTCGGCGAGCCGCACGCGGGTCGCCACCCTCGCCCGGCCGGCGCGCGGCCCCAGGTGGAAGCTCACGACATTGGGCTGAGGATTCTTCTGCGTGAAGACGTGAATCGCCCTCACATGGTCGGCGCCGGTCATCGGGCTCGCGACCTCGACGGTGAGCGGCACCGCATTGCCGTTCTCGATGAGCGGTGGCAGGTCGAGCTTCACCTTGCCGGGGTTCACCGCCGCGGAGCCGACCACCTTCCGGATGGCCTCCTGCATCTCGGCGGGGGTCGCGCGGGCGGGCGTGACCACGACGATCGACCCCAGCCCCAGGCCGGCCGCGACGCTCCCGGCGGCCAGCAGGAACTCGCGACGCGACGTCAGTCGTTCCATTCAGTCCCTCAGCGTCAACAGGAAAGCCACCACGTCTTCGATCTGCGCCGCGGTCAGGACGGGCTTGCCGAGCCAGGCGGGGGCGACCCGCACGAGGCCCTCGGTTCGATGATACGCCGGCATGATCGTGGCGGGAATGATCCGGCTGGAATCGACGACCCTGAGCCGGAGCTGGCCTTCGGACCAGCGCGTGGCCGCTCCCCTGAGGTCGGGCGCGAGATTGCCTTGGAACCGTTCCTCCGGGAACGGCCCGCTGTGACACAACAGGCACAAGCCGACCTGGCGGTTGGCGACGATCGCGCGGCCGCGCGCCGGATCGCCCGGCGCGCCGGTGAGCGATTCCGCGAGGGTATCGTTGCCATGGGCCACGCCCACCAGGCAGCCGACCGCGACGACCGCGGCCGCCAGCCTCATCCGAACACCTCGCCGGTGATGGTGCGGAACCAGGCCTCGGCGAGCGCCGCCTCCGCGGCCCGCGTCGCGCGCGGCGCATTCGCGGGGCTGACGCCTCCGGAGCCGGGAACATCGGTGAGCTGCCCGCCAGAAGGCTGGTAGACGCCGGCCACCGAGATCCCGTAGTCGGGCCCGACCAGGCTGTAGCAGGTGTTGATCAGCTTGGGGGTGGACGGTACCGTGCCCGTGAGGAGCCGCGCGACCGCGGCCGCGCACGTTTTGGCCTGCGAGTTCGCGGCGAACGCCGATTTCGGCATTGCTCCCGCGATCGCCGCGTCGCCGATGACGTGAATGCCGGTTTGCAGCGTCGACTCGAACGTCACCGGATCGATCGGGCACCACCCGGTCCGGTCGGCGACACCGGCTACTTCGGCGATGCGGCCCGCCTTCTGGGGTGGGATGACGTTGGCCACCTTCGCCTGGTGCCGGCCAAAATCGGTCACCAGCGTGCGGGTGGCGGCATCGATGGAGGTGACGTTGCCGCCCTTGGACAACGGCACCCATTCGAGCAGCCCTGGGTACAGCTCGGCCCAGGCGGCCTGGAAGAGCCGCTGCTTGGAGAACGCGTCCTTGGCGTCGAGGACGATCAGCTTGGACTTCGGCTTCCTCGTCTTGAGGTAGTGCGCGATCAGGCTGGCGCGCTCGTACGGCCCGGGGGGGCACCGGAACGGATTGGCCGGCGCCGAGATGACGACGAGCCCGCCGTCGTCCATGGCCTCGAGCTGACGTCGCAGCAGCAGGGTCTGCTCCCCCGCGCGCCAAGCGTGCGGCATGTGGGCGGCGGCCGCCTCGTCGTAGCCGGGGAGCGCGCCCCACCGGATGTCGATGCCAGGGGCCAGCACCAGCCGGTCGTATGGCAGGCGGGCCCCGTCCGCGAGCGTGACCGACCGCGCCTGCGCGTCGACGCCGGTCGCGAGCGCGCGTGCGATGGAGATGCCGTCGGCGGCGAGGCGCTCGTACGTGAACTGCTGCGCGCCGAGCTCGCGCAGGCCGCCGATGACCGCGTTGCTGAGCGGACAGGCGGTGAAGGTCGCGTTGGCCTCGACCAATGTGACGGCGACACGCGGGGCGGCCTGCCGGAGGGCTCGGGCGCAGCTCGCGCCGGCAAAGCCTCCCCCGATGACCACGACGCGGGGGGCGGGGCCCTGCGCGAACGTCGGAGTGGGGAAGCGCATGGCCGAGGCGGTGGCCCCGACGCCGAGCTTGAGGAGCTCGCGGCGGGCCAGCGTCACCGCTGGGTGGCGTACCAGGCGGCGATGGCCTGGATTTCTTCGTCCGTGAAGCCCTTGGCAATCCGGTCCATGACGGTAGCGGCCCGCTGGCCCGAGCGGAATTCCTGCATGGCCCGGAGGATCACCGCCCGATCGAGCCCCGTGAGCGGAGGCACGGGCGACGTCACCCGTGGGGAAGCCGGATGACAACCGGAACACGCCGCGGCGCCGGCCGGCGGCTCTGCCGCCGCCACGGCCGCTGCGATCCAGGCGACCCCGATCGCAGCGGCCAGGGTCCTGCCCATCACGTGACTACACCAGGGTGAGGCCGTGGTGCTTCAGCGGAACCGTGCGCAGGCGCTTGCCGGTCGCGGCGAAGAACGCGTTCAGAACCGCCGGCGCCGCCACGCAGATCGTGGGCTCGCCGACCCCGCCCCAGAACCCGCCGGACGGCATGACGATCGACTCGACCTTCGGCATCTGCGCGATCCGCATGGAGTCGTAGTTGTTGAAGTTCGTCTGCTCGATGTGGCCGTCCTTGACCGTGCACTCCTCCATGAACAGCGCGGACAGCCCATAGACGAACGAGCCGGCGATCTGCCGCTCGATCTGCGCCGGATTGACGGCGTACCCGGGATCGGTCGCGGCGACGATACGGTTGATCTTCACCTTGGTGCCGTCCTTGACGGAGATCTCCGCGCACGCCGCCACATAGCTGCCGAACGACATCATCTGCGCCAGCCCGCGGTACACGCCCTGCGGCGCCGGCTTGCCCCAGCCCGCCCGGTCGGCCACCGCGTTCAGCACGGCCAGATGCTTGGGATGTTTGCTCATCAGCTTGCGCCGGAACTCGAGCGGATCCTGGCCGGCGGCGTGGGCCAGCTCGTCCATGAAGCATTCCAGGAAGAGCGCATTCTGATTGATGTTCACGCCGCGCCAGAACCCCGGCGGGACGTGGGTGTTGCGCATCGCGTGGTCGATCAGCAGGTTCGGCACGGTGTACCCGATGCCGAAATCGCCGGAGGGGTTGAGCCCCTGGAATACCAGCGGGTCTTTGCCAGCCTGGAGAGCCTCCGGCCGCACGACGGTGAGGATCGACTGTCCCGACAGGCGCATGTGCAGGCCGGTCAGGTTGTTGCTGGCATCGAAGGCGCCGACCAGCTTGCACTGCATGACCGGGTGATACCGGCCGTGCAGCATGTCCTCCTCGCGCGTCCACAAGAGCTTCACCGGCGTGCCGGGCACCTGCTTGGCGATCAGCACCGCCTGGGTCACGTAGTCGTGGAAGGCGCCCCGGCGGCCGAAGCCGCCGCCGAGGTTGATCTTGTACACTTCGCACTTGTCGGCCGGCAGGCCGGACGCGGCCAGTGTCGCCGCAAACGCGGCCTCGCCGTTCTGTGTCGGCACCCAGACCTCGCAGCGATCCGCCGTGTAGCGCGCCGTCGCGTTCATCGGTTCCATCGGCGCGTGGTTCTGGAAGGGATAGGCGTAGACCGCTTCGACCTTCTTGGCGGCGCCGCCGATGGCGGCCTTGACGTCGCCGTTCTGATTGGCGACGAACGCCTGGTCGGCGTCGAGGCCAGCCTTCAGCATCTCGGCGATCGTCGCGCTCGACACCTTGGCGTTCGGCCCCTCGTCCCAGACGATTGGCAGGGCGTCGAGCGCGGTCTTGGCCTCCCACCACGTATCGGCCACCACCGCGACCGCCGAGTCGCCGACCGGGAGCACGTGTCGGACGCCCGGCATGCTCTTGACCCTGGCAGCCTCGAAGCTCTTTACCTTGCCGCCGAACACGGGGCAATCCTTGATGGCGGCGTTGAGCATCCCGGGCAGCTTGAGGTCGGCGCCGTAGACCTGCGCGCCGGTCAGCTTGTCCATCGTGTCCAGGCGGTTCACCGACTTGCCGATGAGCTTCCAGTCCTTCGGGTCCTTCAGCGCCACCTTCGTCGGCGGGGTGATCTTCGCGGCGGCTTCCGCCACCTTACCGTAGGTCGTGGTGCGACCCGACGGCCCGTGCGTGATCACGCTGTTGGCGGCGGTGCACTCGGAGGCGGGAACCTTCCAGCCATCGGCCGCGGCCTGGATCAGCATCGTCCGCGCGGTGGCGCCGCCCTCGCGCACGTATTGATGCGAGTCGCGGATGCCCCGGCTGCCGCCCGTAGAGAAGTCACCCCACACGCGCTTGCGCTTGATGCTCTGGCCGGGCGTCGGATACTCGGTCTTCACCTTCGACCAGTCGCACTCGAGCTCCTCGGCGACCATCTGGGCCAGGCCCGTGAGCGTACCTTGTCCCATCTCCGAGCGCGCGATCCGGATTACGACCGTATCGTCCGGGCGGATGACCACCCAGGCGGTGACCTCGGGCGAGCCGTCCTGCGCGCGGACGACGCTCGTACCGAACGGGATCTTCAGGCCGAGCGCAAGCCCGGCGCCGACCGCGGCGCTGCCGACGACGAAGGAGCGGCGATTGATCTTCGGAGTCTTGGTGACCATGGCCCCCACCCCCTACGCCTTCGCCGCGGCGTGAATGGCTTCACGCACCTGCTGGAAGGTGCCGCAGCGGCAGATGTTGGTGATCCCCGCGTCGATGTCGGCGTCGGTCGGCTTCGGCTTGCTGTTCAGGAGCGCCGCCACCGCCATGATCATGCCCGTCTGGCAGTAGCCGCATTGCGGCACCTCATGGTCGAGCCAGGCCTTCTGCACCTTGTGCAGCACTCCGCCGCCGGCCAGGCCTTCGATGGTGGTGATTTTCTTGCCCTCGGCGGCGGCGACGGGCAGCACGCAGGAGCGGACCGCGGCCCCGTCGATGTGCACCGTGCAGGAGCCGCATTGCGCGATGCCGCAGCCGTACTTGGTGCCGGTGAGGCCGACCTGCTCCCGGATCGCCCACAGCAGCGGCGTGCTGGGGTTGACGTTGACCTCGACCGACTTGCCGTTGATGGTCAAGCGCGCCATGGCGTTCCCTCCCCCGGGGTGATAGTGGTGGGAAGTATCCGCGATAGCATGACCGGAGGCAAGCGGTCGTGCAGCGCGGATTTGCCCGCCTGGGGCCTTGGTGCTACCCTCCTTCCGGCATGGGTGAGCGCGCCCAGTGACCCGCGTCCCGCTGACGACCAAGATCGGCCTGGTCATCGTCGCCGTGCTCATCATCGGCTTCGGCGCCTCCACCATCTTGACCATCAAGCAGGAGTCGGCGCTGCTCGTGGACCAGAGCAAGCAGTCGGCGCGCCGGCTCACCGAGGCCATGATCGCCAGCGTCGAGAGCGCCATGACCCAGGAGCGCCCCGACGTCACGCGCATGCTCATCAGCGACCTGAAGAGCACGACGGCGGTGCACGGCCTGGACATCTACCGGCGCAACGGCGTCGAGGCCTTCACCGACCTCGACACCTTGAACGAGGTGGAGCGGAACGCGGGCCTCTCCAAGGACGTCTTCGACTCCATCAGCAAGATGGCCCGGACGCCGGGGGCGCCCGTGACGGGGTCCTTGTTCCGGGCCGCGGTGGAGACGCAGCAGACCCAGGAGTCGCTGGAGCAGCGCGACGGCGCCACCTTCTTCACCGTGCACCGGCCCGTGCTGAACCAGGAGAAGTGCCAGGGCTGCCACGGCGCGGATCACAAGGTGCGGGCGGTGGTGCGCGTGGCCACGAGCATGGAACCCGTCTTCGCCGAGGTGCGCAAGCAGCGCAACCGGCAGATGCTGATCGGCGCCCTCACCATCCTCGCCGCAGGCGCCGTGCTGTGGGTGGCGATGCGGCAGGTCGTGGTCAAGCCCATCCGCGGCGTGGCGTCCGTCGCCCGGCGCATCGGCGAGGGCGACTTCGCCGCCCGCGTCACCGAGATCCCGCGGGACGAGATCGGGGACCTCGGGCGGGCCCTCAACGACATGAGCGAGGGGCTGGGCCGCGCCCGCGACGATCTCGCCGCCCGCAACGCCGAGCTGGCGAGCACGCTGGAGAGCCTGCAGGCCTCGCGCCGCCAGGTGGAGCTGCTCCAGCAGCTCAAGGGCGAGCTGTCGAAGTTCGTCCCCGACGCGGTCAAGGCCCTGCTGGAGCGCGATCCGAACGCCACCGAGCTCGAGAAGCGCACGGAGGAGGTGTCCGTGCTCTTCCTCGACATCGCGGGCTACACCAAGCTCAGCGAGCAGCTCCCGCCTGAGCAGCTCAACCAGCTCGTGCAGACCTACTTCTCGTCCTTCCTGGAGATCATCCGCGCGCATCACGGCGACGTGAACGAGACGGCGGGCGACGGCCTGATGGTGATCTTCCAGGGTGGGGCTGCCCAGGACAAACGTGACCTCGCTGCTCGAGACCATGCCGTCAACGCCACCCGGGCCGCGTTCTCGATCCGGCAGAAGACACTCGATCTCAACGAGCAGAACCGCGCGACGCTCCAGCCCATCGCGCTCCACATGGGCATCAACACCGGCGAGGCGCTGGTGGGAGCCACCAAGCTCGGCGGCGCCGGGGCCCAGCGCTGGACGTTCACCGCCACCGGGCCGGTGACGAATCAGGCCGCGCGCTTTGCCGGCTTTGCCCAGGGCGGGGAGGTCATCGTCGGTCCTAAGACCGCCGAGCGCATCCGCGGGGTCTTCGTGCTGGAGGCGCTGGGTCCGAAGAGCTTCAAGAACGTGTCGGAGCCGATCCCCGTCTTCCGGCTGATCCCGCCGGGAGTGTACGAGAAGATCGTCTAGCCCCGCTGCTCGCCGGTGGCGGCGGCCGGACCGGTGTTCGGTCTCCGGGGTCGCGACTTCGAGCGATGGCGCTCCTCGGCCTCCTCGATCGAGTGCGACTCAGTGAGGCTGACGTCGCGCTTGGCCATCGTGACCAGCTGCTGGTAGTGTTCGTGCAGCAGCCGGATCTCCGTCTCGGTCAGGTCCTCCACGTTGATCAGTCGGTTGCTCGCGCCGTGGAGCGCGGCCACGATCTCATTGAGCTTCAGGTGGACGGCGCGGGAGTCCTTGTTTTGCGAGCGCTGAATGAGGAAGACCATCAGGAAGGTGACGACGGTCGTCCCCGTGTTGATCACGAGCTGCCAGGTGTCCGAGAAGCCGAAGACGGGGCCCGTGATCCCCCAAATGAGGATGATCGCGAGGGCGACGCCAAACGCCCACGAGCCGCCCGTCCACTCCGTGGCTCGGTGGGCCAGGCCCTCCAGCGCCTCGCCGAGCGAGGACCGCCTTCGCATGCGTGCTCTGTCGCTCACGCCTTCGCGGCGACCGGGTCCGAGACGGGGCGTGAGCGAGCCCTGCCCCACCAGGCGCCGAAGAGGAGTATCAAGAGGCCGAGGAGGTTGAGCGCGAGCGGCGTGACGCCTCCGGGCACCGGCGCGTACATCCAGTACGCGAGCGCGTTGGCGGCCAGGAGCGGAATCAATGCCAGGGTGTGGGGTGGCCAGGTGCGCCGCCAGAGGCGAACGAGGGCTTCACCGAGGTCGCCTTCGAGTCGCTTGTGCAGGATGAGCCAAGACACCCACGCGGCCACGAGCAGCGCCGGGAGCCACTGATGCAGCCACAGCACGGACGTGACGAGGAGAAGCGTGGCGGCATGCCGCCGGCGCCGATCGCCGTTCAAGGCTTCTCGTCGCCTCCCTGGCTCAGGCGCTTCTCCCGCTCCCGCAGCTTATCCAGGAGCCCGGCGAAAGAGGAGCTCCGGATGATCGAGTTGAACTGGCTCCGGTAGCCGGAGAGGAAGCTCACACCTTCCACCACGACATCGTAGACCGCCCATCGTCCCCCGCTCTCCAAGAGGCGATACTCCATGGGGATCTCCGTGCCGCGATCGGTGATGAAGCGTGACCGGACCCGCGCCGACGAACCCTCGATGGACTCGCCCTGGAAGGTGACCGTCCCGGCACGGCGGTTCCCCATGGCGGTGAGGTATGACCGTTCGAGGAGATCGGTGAAGAGCCGGACGAACTCCTCTTGCTCCTGCGGAGAACGGTCGGTCCAGTGCTGCGCCAGCGCTCGCCGGCTCATCTCGTTGAAGTCGAACAGGGCCTCTCCTACCTGGCGGATCTCGACGCGCCGTTGGGCGGCATCGGCCTGTGACTGGCTGATCGCGAGAGCCCGGGTCACGGACGCCTTGACGAGATCGAGCGGCCCCGGCTGGCTCACGACGGGCGTCGTTAGCGGAGCGCCCTTCACGGCGTCTTGGGCATGGACAGGAAGCGTTCCGAGCATGAGCGTCGCCACCGCGGCGACGAGTGGGGGCAGCCGGCGGACATAGCGCGCTGAGAATCTGTGGTCCCGTGTCATGTGTGGCGCTCCTTCCACAACGCTGGGATAGCCTTCCTCACCAGATCAGACTAGTCTTCACCATCTCGCCCGCCCACCCGGACCTTGGTCCAGTGGGCTGTCGGAGGTCGCCTACCGCAGCGTGTCAGGCTCCGCCCGGAGCGCGACCTGTCGCGCCAAGTACTGGTCGATCCGGTGCTCGATCGCGCGTGGGAACTGCGGCACGGGTCCGGCGAGCTGTCGCGCGTAGACCCGAAGCATCACCTCGCGGAAGATCGGGAGGGCGGTGCGGCCCCCGGTCTCCTTCTCTCCGAGCGGGCGGTTGTCGTCGAAGCCGATCCGGACCGCCACCGTGATGCCCTCCGGCCCGTACGTGGATCCCACGAACAGCGCATCGCGGAAGTCGCTGGTCGTTCCGGTCTTCCCCATCACGGGAATCGGGAAGTCGGGCCGATCGAGGGTATGGGCGGTCCCGGCCGGGAGACGGATCACTCCGCGCAACCCTTCCTGGATCAGGGCGAGGTAAGGGGAGTCGATCTCGCGAGCGGGCGAGGATCTCTCGTAGCGCGCCGAGCCGGAGGCGTCCGTGACGCGAACGACGATGTGAGGCTCCGTCAGGAGACCCGAGGCCATCGCGCGATAGGCGGCCGCCAGCTCCAGCAGGCGCACCTCCGACGCGCCGAGCGCAGTGGTGATGTAAGGCTGGAGCGGCGAGCGGATTCCCATCTCGCGGGAGGTGCGGATCACCTTTTCCAGGCCGATCTCGCGGGTGATCCATACGGCCACCGCGTTTCGCGACTCGGCCAGCGCCTGGCGGACCGCCATCGGGCCCTTGAACTGATGATCGTAGTTGGCGATCCACTTCACCGGACGATCGGCCCCCATCGCCACGCTGATCGGCTCATCGGGCACCGTCGTGTCGAGGTTCAGGTTGTGGCGGAACGCGGCCAGGTACACCAGCGGCTTCCACGCCGAGCCCGGCTGTCGGAGGGAGCCCGTGGCGCGGTTCAGGTCGGCGTAGCGCGCGCGGCGGCTCTGGTAGACCTGCCGCCCGCCCGCCGCGGCCAGGATCGCCGCATCCGCGTTCCGTAGCACCACGACCGACCCCTGGATCACGCCCTTCGCCGCCGGATACCGCTGCTCGTAGAGGGTGAGGCCGTTCTCGAGCGCGTCGTTGACGATCGTTTGCACCCGGTCGTCCACCGTGGTGTGAACGGAGATCCGCCCCTGGAAGAGATCCTCCGTCGCGAAGCCGAGCTGCCTCAACTCGGCGAAGACGGTGTTGATCGCGGCGGGGGCCCGCGTCTTGATCGCGTTGTTGGTCACGACGGCGACCGGCTCGGCCTGGGCGCGCGTGGCAACGCTCGACGAGATGGAGCCGTTGCGCGCCATCAGCCCCAGGATCTCGTTGCGGCGGCGCAGAGGCCGTGGGTCGCCCGGCACCGGGACGTAGTCGCGCGGCGATTTGGTGATCCCCGCCAGCAGTGCGGCCCTTCCCGCATCCGCCGTCGTATAGCTCGACAGGGCTCGGCCGAAGTAGTACTCGGAGGCGGCGGCGAAGCCGTACCGGCCGTTACCCAAGTAGTTGAGGTTGGCGGCGCGGGCGAAGATCTCGCGCTTGGCCTGTGCTTGCGATCCGAAGCGCCGGTGCATCTCCTGCTCGAGCCAGATCGACAGGCGGATCTCTTCCAGCTTCCGGAGGAGCTTGTTCGTGGTGGGGACACCCAGGATCGCGGAGAGGAGCCGCGAGCTCACGTTGGCGTGGAACAGAGTGGTGCCCCCCTCGCGACTCGAGCGGTCCCGGAGGAAGTACCCGCGGACGAGCTGCTGCGTGAGGGTCGAGCCTCCGTGAGGGAAATGCAGCCGAAGCCCGTCGCCGTTCCACCACGCGGCCAGGGAGTGCACCATCGTCTTGTAGGCCACCCGCGGCAGCGCGCGGTACTCGACGCCGGAGTGGGTGAAGAAGTTGGCGTCTTCGGCGGCCAGGATCGCATCGCGGAGGACGGGGGGCACGTCGTCGTACGAGACGACGCGGCGATATTCCCGCGCCAGCTCGACGAGGACGGCTCCGCGAGCGTCGTAGACCGCGCCGATCGTGGGGATCTCGAAGCGGATGAACCGCTCGAGATCGGGCAGGTTACTCCGGTCGAAGTAGATGAAGTGGACGAGTCGGACCGTCGGGATCAGGAAGAGCAGCGCCAGGAGCGCAGCCGCCAGGATCACGCCGCGACCCGAGCACGCGAACCGCAGGCTGCGGGTGGGTGAGATGCCGACGGCCGATGGATCCCCGGCAGCGTGCGTCACGCGTTTCACTCTATTCGCCGTGCGCGGGCCGGCCTATTGGACCTTGGTCACCCTCCCCCCGCTCGCGGCGGACGCGCGCAATATCGAGGCCCTGGCGTCAGCGGGAGTCGCGCCGCGCCTGCTGCCGCTGGCCTCGCGCCTTGACGTGACCCTGGATGGCCTTCGCGCCCGTCTTCGCGAACTGGTTGGGCGTCGCCTGTGCCTCACGCGCCGAGGCGCTCGCGGCTTTCTGGCGCCCGGCGGCACGATCCGCGGCCTGCCGGCCGGCCTCGTCTTGCTGCGGCGCGGTCGTTCGGGCCGAAGCCTTCTTGCTGATCGTCATGCGTCATCTCCTCGTCGTCCGGCCCACCTCGGCCGGCGCGGCGCCCCTAGGCCGTGTAGCCGTGCGAGCGCATGCACACTGCGTAGGCGTTGCGGTAGGTCTCGTCGTACTTCCTGTTTTCGTTCAAGCCATAGAGAGTCCCGCCGCCGGCGCCCACGAGGCCGCCGATAATCGCACCCTTGCCGGCGCCGCTCCCGCCGTCAATGACGGTATCCTTGGTCTTCTCGCGCTCTCCAGCCTGGGTCGCCGCGGTCTGGTTGCAGCCGACGATCGCCGACTGAGTCGGCACACCCACTGCCGTTGTTGCGGCGGCCCGGTGCGTCGCGGCAGAGCCCGCGCTGTCGTCCACCACCGTCCTATCGCTCTTCCCACCGCTCCAGTTCGCCACAACGAGGCCGGTCAAGAGCCCGGCCGCGATCATGAGAGCCATTCCGACGGCCGTCAGCTTCCACGGATTCTTCCAGCTTTCATTTGCCATGCTTGTCAGTCCTCCGTGACCACGCTAACAGTTCCCGATCATGCCGGGTAGTGGACGTTGGTCCATGGACCAAGGTCCACTAGGCGTCATGGCTACCGCACTGATATGGTTCCCACCCAAAGGGCCAGGAGGTCCTGCGCAATGAGCAAATGGATGGCGTGTGTGTTTGCGATGAGTGTCGTGTTCGTGATCGCGTCGTTCGCGTTCGGGTCCTAGGCTGATGCGCGCGCTCCTCCGCAGCGCCGCCGTCCTCCTCTTCCTGGTGGCGACTGGCTGCGCCGGGATAGGGAGCACCCCACGCAGCGAGCCGCCGGCGCCGACGACCGGGAAGGCTCCGCCCGCGCCCCACGCCCTCGATCCGCAGCAGGCTGAGCGGATCAAGCGCATCATGAGCCCGCTCGTCGCGGCCATGGATCACCCGCGGCCCTTGAGCCAGATCCGGGTTGGCATCATGGACGACCCTCACGTCAACGCGGCCAGTGGCGGTGGTGGAGAGTTCTATGTCACCACCGGGCTCCTCAAGAAGGCCAACGATGACCAGCTTCGGGGGGTGCTGGCCCATGAGCTCGCCCACGACGATCTCGGGCACGTCGCGAAGGCACAGGCGCTGGGCGCCGGACTGGGCATCGGGATCATCATTCTCGACCAGATCTTTCCGGGCAGCGGTCGCATCACGCCCATCGCCGGCGCCTTGGTCACAAGCGGCTATAGCCGAACGGAGGAGTACGCCGCCGACCGCCACGGGGTGGACATCCTCACCCGCGCCGGATATTCGAGGAACGTCATGGTCAATACGCTGACGTGGCTCCTGCAGACCGAGGGGGCCAGCGGCGGGGGCATGCTCGCGTCTCATCCGGGAATGCAGGACCGGATCGAGGCCTTGAAGAAGCCCTAGGAGGAAGGCTATGATGCGGAGGGAGGCGAGGCGGTAGCACACAGGATTCCGCGGAGGGTCGTCATGGGGCGTAAGCCGGCTGCAAAGTTCGATGCGAAGGCGTTCCTGACGAGGGCCAGGGACACGGAGCGATCGGTCTCAGCGTACCGGAAGAAGCAGGTCGTCTTCGCCCAAGGGGATCCGGCGGACGCCGTCTTCTACATTGAGAGAGGGCAGATCAAGCTGACGGTGGTCTCGGACCGAGGGAAGTCCGCGATCGTGGCATTGCTCGGACGCGGCGATTTCTTTGGCGAGGGGTGTCTCGCCGGCCAGCCCCTTCGCATGGCGACCGCGTCCGCCATGGCCGAATCCTCCCTCGTGAGAATCGACAGGGATGCCATGGTCGGGCTGCTCCACGAGAGGTCGATGTTCTCCGAGCAGTTCATGGCGCACCTGTTGGCCCGCAATGTGCGATTCGAGGAAGACTTGGTCGATCAGCTGTTCAACTCGAGCGAGAAGCGGTTGGCTCGGGTGCTCTTGTTGCTCGCGCACTTCGGCAAGGAAGGGAAGACCGAGCCGGTGATTCCGAAGATCAGTCAAGAGGTCCTGGCGGAGATGGTCGGCACCACTCGGCCCCGCATCAGTGGCTTCATGAATAAGTTCAGGAAGCTCGGCTTCATCCACTATAACGGCGGCCTGCAGATTCACAGCTCCCTCCTCAACATCCTCCTGCACGGGTAGGTCACCAGCGGCGTAGAAGACGGTAAGGTCGGCGGGCCCCGCGTCCGCTCCCCGCGCAGTGAAGGGCCGCAAGGTGTGTTCAATTCGATACAGATCCCCGGTGTTCAATTCGGGACAGATTCCACGAGCTAACGGGCATATACGGAATACATAGGCTCCAGGCCTTGGCCGACTGGCCGTGGGCGGGATCGGGAGGTGGTGGCCATGGTGCGATCGATCCTAGCTGATACGCCGCTGAACGGAGTGCATGTGCTGCTCGTGGAGGATCACGAGGTGGTGCGCGAGGTGATCGGTCGACTGCTCGTGGAGTATGGAGCTGAAGTGACCGCTACCGCCGCGGTGGGCGAGGCAATGGAAGCATTCGGACGGGAGCGGCCCGATGTCGTGCTCTCGGATATCGAGATGCTCGGCGAGGATGGCTACGCGCTGATTCGAAAGCTGCGCGCCTTGCCCGCGGATCGCGGCGGGGAGACGCCGGCGGCGGGCCTAACGGGATTGAGCACGGGCGAGGACCGGGCACGTGTGCTGCAGGCGGGTTTCCAGTACCACCTGGCGAAACCGGTAGACGCGCGAACGCTGATGAGTGTCGTCGCGACTCTGGCCGCGAGAAGCGCCAGAGTGGAGGCCGCGTGCTGAATAGCCTTTGGATCGCTCCGCTCGTGGCCCTGACGCTCACCCAGATCGCCGTCATCGCGACATCGGTCTACCTGCACCGGGGGCTCGCGCACCGGGCCTTACGGCTTCATCCGGTCATGGATGGATGCTGTCGGGCGGTGCTCTGGCTCACGACGGGCCAGAGCCGCCGGGAGTGGGTCGCCGTGCATCGCAAGCATCATACGTTCACGGACCGGCAGGGGGACCCCCACAGCCCTCAGCTGCTTGGTCTCTGGCATGTCCAGCTCTGGAACGTCTACTACTACATCCGGGAAGCCCGCAACCCTGAGACGATCCGAACGTTTGCGCCGGACATCCCCGAAGACTGGCTGGATCGGAGGGTCTTTTCCCGGGGCCTGACGGGCCTCGCGCTCGGCATCGCGCTGCTGTGCCTGGTGTTCGGGCCCTGGGTCGGCCTGACGGCGGGGCTGGTGCACGCGGTCCTGTATGTCTTCGTGCTCGCGCCGCTGATCAACGGCCTGGGGCACTGGCGCGGGCGTCAGAATTTTGGCAATACGGCCTATAACTCCCGCGTGCTCGCCTGGCTGACGGGCGGGGAGAGTCTGCACAACAATCACCATGCCCATCCGCGCGCGCCGAAGTTCAGCATGCGACGGTTTGAGTTCGATCCATCGTGGGCTGTGATCCGTTGCCTCGCGGCCGTCGGGCTGGTCGAGATCGTAGGCACGCCGGTCCGACTTAGAAGCTAAGCAATGTACGGCGGCCTGAGCGCTTTGGCCGTACTTCTGGGCCTGCTGATCGTCGCGTGGTTCTTCACCAACAAAGGGTAGGGCGTGTTCACCACCATCTGCCGCGTCGCCGGGGCGGATGGCACAGTGTCTCTCGCTGCAAAGTCCAGGAGGGTGCATGACGACCGGCGACTTGCTCGCGGAGCTTCGAGATTCCCGAACCGACATGGCACGTGTGGTAGAGGCGGCCGCGCAGCCGGAGCGAGCCTACGTGGTCGTTCCCACTCAGGCGGTGAAGGCGTGGATGGAGCGGGAGCCCGACGCGTGGGCCAAGGTGGTGAAGTGGTTCAGCGCCAATGGGAAGGCGCTCGTGCAGGTCTGACGGATCGAGCCGTTGAGGAGGAATGTGATGCGAAGCAGCGAGGCCTTCGTCCTGGGCGCGATCGTGGGGGCGGCCGTTGTATGGCTGTGGGGACGGGAGATGGAGGAGTACGTGGAAGAGCGGACGCGCGGGGTGCGCACGAAGGCGGCGGAGGGCGTTCGGGCGGTAGAGGAAGGTGCTGGGAAGGTGCTGGACCGCGGCGGAGAGGCCCTGCGTCGGGTTGACGAGTTTCTGCAGGACACGAAAGAGCATGTCAGCGAGACTCTCCGGGCGGGGCAGGACGCCATTCGTCCGGCTCCAGCAGATCGAAAGGCATGACCGGAGGGGGACGACGATGGAGCTCGCGGAGCGGCTACGCGGGGAGCTGAGCGGTTTGCTGGACGTGATTCACCGGGCGGGGGGAGGGATCGTGCTCGAGGAGTTTCCGGGGGCACTCGAGGAAGATGCTCGCGACGCTGAGACCCTTGACGGCGGGAACTCGGCCGTCCGAGGTGCCCTCGTCGAGGAGGCGAACAGGCTTGCGGAGATGTTGGAAAGGCTTCGCCTCGGGAAAGGCGGGATCACGAGCGCGAGGTCGGAGGCAGTCTCGCCAGAAGCGGGGCCGCAACGACGGCTCGCCCAGGCCCAAGCTCCCCTGCTGACTCGCTCCCCTTAACTGACGGGACGGACCAGTACTTCCACTCGACCGTCCCGCTGCCTGGTGGACTTAGGTCCTGGGTCCTAGGTCCAATAGGCACGAAGGTCCATAGCGACTAGAGTCAGGAAGCAGCAAGGGGGGAAGAACATGTTTAGCGCGTTCTACAGCTGATGAATGAGCAAATCGTTCAAGTGGCTCCGATGTGGGTTCTGGCCGGCCTCGGTGCCGGCTGGCTCGCCGACGCCTTCTTCATCCGACGAGGGTATGGGCTGATCGTTGACATGGGCCTCGGCGTCGGTGCGGGCATCGTCGGGGGCAGCGTATTCCTGGCTCTTTTCGGACTTCCCGCCGGGATGTTCGTCATGTTCGTCGTCGGGTTCGTCCTGGCGACAGGTGCGATCTTCGCTCAACGCCTCTGCTGGCGAGCGGCGCCTATCCGCGCCTTGGGTGAAGGGACCACGCTAGGCCAGATGCTTGTGAAAGGCCTGGGGGAGCATGCGGCGGGAACCTCCAGCCGGTGACGCGCGATGCAGTCGGGCCTCAAACGGGGGGATCGGCTCCGTGGGATTCGGTCGCCCGGTCGGAAAGGCCGGACGGGTCCGCGAGAGGCTCCGGCTTTCTATGCTGCCGTGCGTCTCGTCGTTCGGTTCTGGCTCTGGTTCTTCTTCAAGCCGGTCGACGTTCGGCACCCCGAGCGGGTGCCGGTCATCGGGCCAGTGCTCCTCTGCATCAACCACCCCAATAACCTGATCGACTCCTTGGTCGTTGGGGCAGCGCTCCCGAGGAAGGTCCACTACCTCGCCGCCGCGACGCTCTTTCGAAATCGGCTGATCGCTCGCTTCCTGCGTGCGTGCGGAGCGATCCGCGTCTATGGAAAGAAGGACGATCCGAACAGGATGGACCCCAATGAGGAAGCCTTTGCGGCCTGCTTCCAGGCGCTCGAGCGGGGCCACCTCATCGCGATCTACCCCGAAGGCACGACGCATGCTGAGCCGCACGTCCAGCGCCTCAAGAGCGGGGCCGCCCGCATCGCACTGGGCTACGAGGCGGTCCGGCCGGACGAGCTGTCGCTCATTCCTGTGGGGCTCACGTTCGAGGCCCGCCGGTCGTTTCTGGGGCGGGTGCTCGTCTCCTTTGGGGAGCCGCTCCCGCTGGCGTCGCACGTCGAGGCTTATCGGGGGGACCCGAGCGAAGCGGTCGACGCCCTGACGCGAGCGATCCGGCGGGCAATGGAGGCCGAGCTCGTCCAGGTCGAGCGCGTCGAGGCGACCGAGCTGGGCCGCGCGGTCGAGGAGCTGTACCGCGGCGAGCTGATCAGTGAGCTGTTGACCACGCGAGGCCTCGGTGCCTGGCAGATCGATCCCTTCCGCCTGTCCCGCACCATCGCGGCCATGGACTACTTCAAGGCTCGTGACCCCGGGCGGGTGGAACGACTATGGCAACGGATGCAAGGCTACCGCGCCCTCCTGACGGAGTATCACGTGAAGGACGAAGCGGTGCCGGCGCGGCGGTCACTGCGCCGCGAGCGCATTTTTCACTCGTTAGAGGCGATTCTGGGCTTCCCGGTCTTCGTCTACGGCGCCGCCGTCAACGGCCTCCCGTACCTGGCCCCGCGCTGGCTGGCCCGCCGGCTGGCCAGGAAGGAGACCGACTATGCGACCGCGCGCTTCCTGGCCGGTGTCGTCGCGTTCCCGCTCTTCTGGACCATCGAGACGGGGGTGGTGGGATGGCTGACCGGGGCGGCGGGAGCGGCGGCCTTCGCCGTGTCGTTGCCCTTGAGTGCGCTAGTCGCGTATCGCTACCTGGTGGGCGCCAGTCGCCTGCGCAGCCGCCTTCGCATCGGGGTCCTCGCCTTCACGCGCGAGCGAGCGGCCCGCTTCCTCGTGGCCGAGCGCGAGGCCATCATCACCGAGCTCGAGCGCGCCAAGGCGGACTACCTCGAACGGACGCTCTGAGGACCACCGCTACCGCGCGGCGAGCGCCCGATTCTCCAGGCGGCTCAGGAGCCGCACCACCGGCCACAGCAGCACGAAGTAGATGACCGCCGCCACCACGATGGGCGTGGGGTTGTACGTCACGCTCTGGGCCTGGCGCGCCTGGTAGAGGAGCTCGGGCACCGCCACCACGCTGCCGAGCGAGGTGAGCTTCACCACTTCCAGCGTGTTCGACAGAAGGTCGGGCAGCACGTTGCGCACCGCCTGCGGTAGCACCACGTAGCCTATGGCCTGCAGGCGCGAGAGGCCGGTGGAGCGCGCGGCCTCGACCTGGCCCGCGGGCACGGACTCGATACCCGCGCGCAGGATCTCGCCGTAGTAGGCCCCGGTGTTCAGGAAGAAGGCGATCGCCACGCAGACGAAGCCGCCCAGCTCGAGCCCGGCGAAGGGGAGGCCGGCGAACAGGAGAATGAGCAGCACCAGGGGCGGAAAGGCGCGGAAGAAGTCCACCCAGGCCATGAGCGGCCAGCGCACCCAGGGCTTCCGGACGCTCGCGAGCAGGGCGAGGATCAGCCCGCCGAGGAGCCCCAAGGGGACGACGAGCAGCGACAGCAGCACGGTGTTCCGGAGGCCCGCCAGCACGATGGGCCACGCCGCGACGATGATATCGGGATTGAAGAAGGTCTGGATCATCGCTTCCAGGCGAACCGCGTCTCGACCCAGCGCCCGGCCACCACGACGGGGAAGAACAGCACGAGGTAGGCGGCGGCCCCCATCATGAGCGGCGAGGGGTTGTACGAGTTGGACATCGCCGAGCTGGCCTGACCGAGGATCTCGGTGACGGCGACCACGGTGCCGAGCGCGGTGCCCTTAGTGATGGCGATGGTGCGATTGGTGAGGGGCGGGATGGTGAGCCGGATCGCCTGGGGCAGCACCACGTGCAGGAGGGTCTGGCCGAACGACAGCCCCGTCGAGCGCGCCGCCTCCCACTGGCCCTTGGCCACCGAGGTGATGCCGGCCCAGAAGATCTCCTCCGAGAACGCCATCAGCACGAGGGCGAGCGAGAGCCAGGTCGAGACGAAGCCCGAGGGCGAGACGTTGACACTGGGCAGGCCGAAGTAGATCAGCACGATGACGACCAGCGGGGGCAGCGAGCGGAAGAGGTCGACGATGCCGATGATGAGCCAGTTCAGCGGCCGGATGGCGAGGCTCCGGAGGAGCGCCAGGGCGAGGCCCGCGGCGATGCCCGTGACCACGACGAGGAGGGCCAGCTCGATCGTGACCACCACGCCGGACAGGATGTCCGGCAGGTACCTGAGCATGACCTTGCCGTTGAGAAAGGTCTCGCGGAAGCGGTCCCAGGCGGACACGCGTCAGTGCCGCTGGATCTGGCCGATGAAGGCGCGCGTGCGCTCGTGCGCCGGGCGCTCGAAGATCGCCGCGGGTGGGCCTTCCTCCACGACGGTGCCCTCGTCCATGAAGAGCACCCGGTCCGCCGCGTTCCGGGCGAAGCCCATCTCGTGACTGACCACGATCATGGTCATGCCGCTCTCGCGCAGCGAGCGCATGACCTCGAGGACGGAGCCCACCAGCTCGGGGTCGAGTGCGCTGGTGGGCTCGTCGAAGAGCATCACCCGGGGCTCGAGCGCGATCGACCGCGCGATGGCGACACGTTGCTGCTGGCCCCCCGAGAGCTGTCCCGGCGTGTGGGCGGCGCGATCGGCGAGGCCGACCCGCTCGAGCGCGGCGCGGCCGAGCGCCTCGGCCTCGATGCGCGACTTGCCCGCCACCTTGCGGAGGGCGAGGGTCACGTTGCCGAGGGCGGTCATGTGCGGATAGAGGTTGAACGACTGGAACACCATGCCGATGCGCTGGCGGGCATGGTTGAGGTCGGTCCGCGAGTCGAGCATGTCGATGCCGTCCACGACCACGCTTCCCGAGGATGGCTCCTCGAGCCGGTTCAGGCAGCGCAGCAGCGTCGACTTGCCGGAGCCCGACGGGCCGATGACGAAGACCAGCTCACGCTCGGCCACCCGGAGGTCGACGCCTTTCAGCACGTGGAGGGCGCCGAAGTGCTTGTGGAGCGCGCGCGCGTCGACGATCGGCCCGGCCATGCCCTCAGGTCAGCCGCACTTGAGCTCGTGGGGCGTCGGGTCGTAGCCGGGCATGCCCGGCACGCCGTAGCCCGGCGTGATCACCACCTCGAGGCCGTCCGGTGCCGGCTTGCGCCCGAACCACTTCTCGGACAGCTTCGCGATGGTGCCATCCTTCTTCATGCAGTCGATGGCGTCCTGGAGCTCGGCGCGAAGCTTGGGGTTGCTCTTCGGCACCGGCGCCGCCCAGTGGGCGCGCGTGTCCTTGAGCTCGAGGTCGGCCACGAACTGGGGGTTCTTGGAGGCGGCGTAGACGATGGTGGTGTTGCCCCCGAGCGTCGCATAGGCGCGGCCGGAGAGGACGGCCTGGGTGGCGTCCGGCTGGGTGTCGTACACCTGCACGGTGAAGCCGTGCTCGGCGCCCTTGGCCTTGGACAGGGTCTCGTAGGGGGTGCCCTTGTTGACGGCCACGGACTTGCCCTTGAGGTCCGCCCAGTCCTTGATCGGCTCTGCGCCCTTCTTGATGCCGAACTGGTAGGCGGTCCAGAGATAGCCGGCGGTGAACAGCATGTTCTCCGCCCGCTCGCGGGTCACCGTCGTGGGCGCCGCGATGAAGTCGTAGCGGCCCGACTGCATGCCCGGGATCAGGGTCGAGAAGCTCACCGCGTCGATGGTGATCTCGCGCTTCATCCGGCGCGCGACCTCGGTGAAGAGGTCGATCTGGAAGCCCTCGACGCCGCCGCCGAGCTTGGGCATGGCGTGCGGCGCGAAGGTGCCGTCGACGCCGGTGCGGAGCGGGGGCAGCTTGTCCTGGGCGAGCGCGGGCCCCACCCAGAGGAGGACGGCCGCGGCAAGGGCGGCGAAACGATGGACCATCATGTGGAGCCTCCGTGAACGAGAGCGGGGGTGGATGAGGAGCTGCTTGCGTCAGCCCGCCAGCCCGTAGAAGCGCTGGGCGTTCTCGCCGAGGACCTTGCGCCGCGCATCTTCCGACAAGGGCGCGAGGCGCTCCTTGAGCTCGCGGACCACGCCGAACGAGGCGTCGATGTGGGGGTAGTCGGACGCCCAGATGAAGTAGTCGGCGCCGAGGTGCTCGACCATCTGCGCGGTGACGGACTCGTCGGGATCGGCCGAGATCAGGCATTGCCGGCGAAAGTACTCGCTGGGCGCCATCCGAATGGGCGTCTGGTGCTTCATGACGCGGTACTTGTGATCGAGCCGGTCCAGCCAGGCCACGATCCAGTTGGAGCCGGCCTCCAGCACCGCGCACTTGAGCCGCGGGTAGCGCTCGAACATCCCGGCCGCCAGCATCTGGGTGAAAGCGGCCATCACGTCGATGGCGAGGAACGCGATGCTGAACAGCGCGTCCGAGGGATCCCGGCGCTGCCACTGCCGGAACCACTGGCGGTCCCGCACGACCACGTGAAAGGCGATCGGCATCTCCAGGTCCTGCGCCGTCTCCCAGAATCGCGCGAAGGCGGGGTCGTCGAAGTGCTGGCCTCCGCGGGCGGCCAGGTCCGGCGAGAGGAAGATGCCCACGCAGCCGTCGCGGCGCGCGCGAATTGTCTCCTCCACGGCGCCCTCGGGGTCGAGCAGCGAGATGTGGGCGACCGGGTAGAGCCGCCGAGGGCTGGTCCGACAGAATTCCGCGAGCCAGCGGTTGTAGGCCCGCGTATACGAGGTGGCGAGCCCGCCGTCGGTGACGTGGCCTTCCCAGCAGATGCCGATGGTGGGGTAGAGGAGGACGGCGTCGATGCCCTCGGCGTCCATCACGCGCAGGCGCTCGACGGGATCGTAACTCCCGGGCGGGCTGCCCTCGGCGTAGGTCATCTGCCCGCGGGTGAGGAGCTTCTCCGTGTCCATCTCGATGCCGCCGAGCGCCCCCAGCTGGCCGCGCAGCGTCTTGAGGGGCTGGCCGTCGATGAGCAGCACCTCGTAACCCTGCGCGTCCGTGGCGATGCGAATCGCCCGGTCGCGGTACGCGGGCTCGAGGTACTTCTGCCACGTGTCGGCCGGCTCGAGGACGTGGCCGTCCGAATCCACCACCAAGGCGTTCATCGAAGGCCGTAGAAGCGCTTGGCACCGCCGCCCAGGATCTCGCGCTTGGTCGCCTCCGACAGCTCCGGCCGCCCGCTGATGAGCTGCGGCGCGCCGGGGAAGAAGCCATCGGGATGCGGGTAGTCGGTTGCCCACAGGATCTTGTGCGGGCCGATGTACTCCGCGAGCACGCCCAGACAGCCCTCGACCGGCTCGAAGGAGATCCAGCAGTTACGCCGGAAGAGATCGCTAGGACGCATGGATAGCCCCGAGTCGTTGAAGCCCTGGTCGTCGAAGTGACGATCCATGCGGTCGAGCCACGGCGCGATCCATCCGCCGCCGGATTCCATGAAGCCGATGCGGACGCGCGGGAACCGATCGCAGACGCCGCTCCAGATCACGCTCATCGCCGCCAGCATCATCTCCATCGTGTGCGAGATGATGTGCCGCGCCCCGCGCGTCTCGAAGCGGTCGACGCCCACCTGGGGCATGCCGCCGCTGGCGCCCTCGTGGAGGCCGATGGCGAAGTCGAGCTCCTGCACCTCCGCCCAGAAGGGCGCGTAGTCGGGATGGTGGAGCATCCGCCCGTTGTAGGGATTGGGCCGCAGGAAGCCCGCGCGCATGCCGAGCTCGTTGCGGGCGTAGCGCATCTCCGCGATAGCCAGCTCGATCGACTGCATGGGCAGCATGGCCACGCCGAACAGCCGGTCGGGATAGGGACGGCAGTAGTCGGCGAGCCAGCGGTTGTAGGCCCGGCACATGGCGGCGGCGAGGCCGGGCTCGCTCACGGCGCCCGCGAAGAGGCCGATGCTCGGGTAGAGGAAGGCGGCGTCGATGCCGTCCAGGTCCATGTCGGGAATGCGTGCGTGGGGATCGAAGCCGCCGGGGCGGCCGTCCACGTAATGCATGGTTTCCTCGGCCACTTCACCCTGCCGGGCCCCGATGGCGCCGATGACGCCGAAGCCCTTCTGGCTGCCGAGCACGCGGTCCTCCACGAGGAGGCGCTCCTTGCCGTCGGTGTCCACGATGATCCGGGGCGCGCGCTCGCGATAGGCGGGATCGATGTACTTGTCCCAGATGTCCACGGGCTCGAGGACGTGGCCGTCGGCGTCGATGACGTTGTAGGAGCGGGTCATGTCGGGCCTCCTTCTCAGCGTGAGGAGATGAGGGCCTGTCGCCGTCGGGCACAGTGTACTCGACTCCAGGCGCGTCTGTTACACTGCCGGCCGTGAGCGACGAGCGCCCGAAGACCGCGTACGAGCTGGCGATGGAGCGGCTCGCCCGGAAGGACCAGGAAGGGGCCGAGCCCACCCGCGCGCTCACGGACGCGCAAAAGGCAGAGATCGCCGAAGTCCGGCAGATCCACCAGTCGCGCGTGGCGGAGCGGGAGATCCTCCATCGGGCGGCCCTGCGCAAGGCAGGGAGCCACGAGGAGGTCGACCAGCTCAACGAGGCTCTCCGGCGCGACATGGACCGCTTCGCGCGGGAGCGCGACCGGAAGATCGCCAAGATCCGGGGAGACGAGTCGCCGGCGAAGTAGGGATGGACCGGCCCCGCGGTGACTCAGGGAGGCCGGTAGCGCGTGCTCCGAGTGGAGCGCTGCAGCTCCAATAGCTCCGTCACCGTCTGCACACCCCGCGCCTCGTACTCCGGCAGGAGCTCGAGAAGGATCAGCCCTGCGATGATGGCGTCCCCCGGCGCCGTGTGTCGTCCGACGACGGGCACCCCGAGCCGCTCGGCCAGACCTTCGAGCGTGTCCGGCCGCCGACGCAGATCGAGCCCCAGGGCGAGCGCGCGCGTGTCCAGCGCCTGGTTGCGAAGGGGCCGCAGCGAGGCGGCCCGGGCGTCCCGCTTGAGCACGGCCAGATCGAAGTCGATCGCATAGCCGACCAGGACGCGGCCGTCGCATGCCGCCGCTAGCCGGGGGAGGACCTCGGCGATCGTGGGCCCGCCCGCCACCGTCGCATTGTCGAGGCCATGAATCTCCGTGGCGGCAGGGGGGATCGGCCGTTCCGGGTTCACCAGTGTGCGCAGGCCGGGCTGCGGCAGTCGCTGGACGAACGGGATGGCGGCGAGCGAGACAATGGCATCGCGCCTCGGATCCAGCCCGGTCGTTTCCAGATCGAGCGCGACGAACCCGTCGGAGACGAGCTGCGCCAGGGAGAGCGTGGGCCGCCGCCACCACCACCACCCCACCGCGGTCAGACCACGCCTTCGGGAAAACGGCCGCGCACCGTCTGCTGCATACCGGCGATGGTGCGGAGCGCGTCGCGCAGGAGCACCTGATCGGCGCGCGGGAGTCGGGCCACGGCGAGCCGGTTGTCGGACGGCTCGCCACGCCCGAGCTGCTCCATCTGATGGACGAGCCGGAGCCGCATCAGGGTCTCCCCGGCGTCGACGATGTCCCGTGCCTCACTGTCGGTCCAGACCTTGCGGCCGGCGGCGGCACGCACCCGATCGAACGTGTTGTGCTCGGTGAGGCCGAGCTCGAGCGCGAGGAGGCGGGCGGCGCCGACAAGCTGCATGACCCCACCTCCCTTCACGTCCACCGTCCCGGCGTGAGGGCCACGGCGCGCCACCGCCAGACGTCCCAGCATGGTGAGCGACACGGGGCGTTCGACGACGTCCGTCGCGAGCAGGGCCAGAAACAGATGGTGGGCGGGCGCCTCGCGGCGCACCAGCTCGCCCAGGCTCGCGCCGAGCTCCGTGTCGCCGCCGAGAGGACGCACGTCGAAGTGAATGGACGCGCCCAGCACCCGCTCCGGCGACGGCTCGTCCATGCAGCGGCGGAAGTAGTGCTCCCATGTCGCCCGCGGCTGACACCAGCGCGGGTTGCTGGCCATGAAATCACCGGGACACGGCGGGAAGCCAACGGCAACGAGCCCCTTGATCGCCTGGTCCGCGAAACGCGCGAAGTAGTCGGCAGCGGGCGCGGCCAGGTCCGGAGGGGGGTCGGCGTAGACGAGCCCATTGTCCTGGTCGGTCCGGAGGGTTTGCTCCCGCCGCGCCTCGCTGCCGAAGGCGAGCCAGCAGAAGGGCAGGGGCGCCTTCGCACCGGACGCCTCCAGGGACGCCGCCGTCAGGCCGAGGACCCGGACGACCAGCCGGTCGTTCAGCTCGGACACGAGCTGCCCGAGATCGTACGGTCTGGCGCCCGCCCCCACGAGGTCTCGCACGAGCGCGGTCACCCGTCCCGCGATGGGGGCGAGCGCCTCCAGTGACGCGGCCTGGCCGATGTCGAACGCGAGGAACACCGGGTGCGTTGTCGTTCCCGCCAGGAGATCGCGCGCCGAGAGGACGCCCACCAGCCGGCCGCCGTCCACGACGGCGAGATGCCGGATCTCGCGGCGGGTCATCTCGACCATGGCGTCGAAGGCGAACGCCGACGGCGCGATGGTGTAGACGGGCGCCGACATGATGTCCCTGAGGGCCGTGGAGGGATCGCGCGCCTCCCCCACGATCTTCTGTCGGAGGTCCCGATCGGTGGTGATGCCGCGCAGCGCGCCATCCGGGGCGACGACGATGAGCGAGCCCACCCGCTCGCGCGTCATCAGCTGGGCGGCCTCGCGCGCGCTCGTTTCCGGTCCGCACACGACGGGCGCTCGCCGCACGATCTCGCGGATCCGCCGGAGGAAGAAGTCGGGAGTCGCGAAGCTCAGCGCGTCACGCCTAGGACCGCAGCACCTCGCCCGCGGCGGCCCCGGTGAGCTTGCCGTCGGCCCAGGTGACGGCGCCGTTGACCACCGTGTACTCGACGCCGCGCGAGGGCATGACCATGCGCTTGGCCCCCCCGGGCAGGTCGAAGCGCCGCTCGCCGCGGTTCGTCGAGCCCACGCGGGTCGCGTCGAAGATGGCCACGTCCGCGGCGAGCCCGGGCGCGAGGCGGCCGCGGTCGCGGACGCCGAAGACCTCGGCGGGATCCGACGTGAGCCGCCGCACCCCTTCCTCCAGCGTCAGCGCCTGCCGCTCGCGCACCCACGTGCCCAGCAGGTAGGTAGGGTAGCCGGCGTCGCACAGCATGTCCACATGGGCGCCACCGTCGCCCAGCGCCACCAGCACGCTCTTGTCGTTCAGGATCTCCGTCATGCGGTCCACCCGGGTATTGAACGAGGCCATGGTGAACTCGACGTCCAGATCGTCCTGGAGGGTCAGGTCCAGGAAGGCGTCGACGCCGTCCTTGCCCTGCTCCTTCGCGATGTCCGCGATGGAGCGCCCCTCCAGCGCCTTCAGCGCCGGCGACTGGACCTCGTGGACATTGATGCGCGCCCAGTTGCCGAAGGCCATCGGCTGCTTGAGCTCCTCGCGGAACTGGTTGCGGAAGGCGGGGTCGGCGTAGACGGCGGCCTGGGCGGGCTTGGACTTGTCCACGAACACGCGGTTCCAGCTGGGGAAGGCGGCAAAGGAGAAGGGGTTGCGCATGTTGATGTCGCGCGTGAGGGGCAGGGGCGAGGTCTGCGGCCTTGCGCCCCGCGCGATCAGCGGCGCCGCCTTCTTCAGCGTGTCGCGCACCGCTTCCGGGATATCGTCGCGGTCGAAGAGGGCCAGGAAGGTCACGTGCCGGTCGCTCTCGCGCAGCAGGAAGTCCAGCAGCGCGTACTCCTCGTCGTCCATCACGGCGATCTTGCGCGTCAGCGCGATCTCGATGGCGCCCTTGCCGCGCTCCTTGAGGGCGTTGGCGTAGGCCTTGAGCTCGTCGCGGCTGGCGTTGCGGCAGGCGAGCGGCCGGCCCTGGAAGCCGACGTGCTGGTTGAGGATGGTGGTCGAGAAGCCGAAGGCGCCAGCGTCGATCGCCTCACCGAGCAGCGCCTTGATCCGCGCCGTCTCGTCGGCCGTGGCCGCGCGCTCCATCGACGCCTCGCCCATGACGTAGTGGCGGAACGGTGTCAGCGGCGCGAGGAAGCCGAGGTTGAGCGCGGGGCGCCGGCGCCCCGCCGCCGCGATGAACTCGGGGAAGGACTCCCAGTCCCACGTGATGCCCATGTTGAGGACGTCGAAGGGGATCGCTTCCACATTGACCAGATCGCGCATGGCGATCTCGCGCGCCTTGGGCTTGCAGGGCGCGATGCCGACACCGCAATTGCCCATGATCACGCTGGTGACGCCGTGCCACGACGAGGGCGTCACCGCGCCGTCCCAGCAGATCTGGGCGTCGTAGTGGGTATGCGGGTCGATGAAGCCGGGCGCGACCACCAGACCGGCGGCGTCGATGACCCGTTCGGCGCCCGAGGTCACGCGGCCGATCTCGGCGATCTTCGCGCCCGCGATCGCCACGTCCGCCTGGCGTGCCGGCGCGCCGGTACCGTCCACCACGAGACCGCCCTTGATCACCACGTCGTAGGTCATGGCCGATTCCTCCTCGGTTCGCGGGGGCGATCGTACCACCGACCCGCCCGCTGCGCCCGCGCCGCCCACCGGCCCCGCCTCACGGGCTGGGCGGGTCGCCGGGCGCGACCTCGTCCGCGTAGCACACGGGCGACGCGAGGAGCCCGGGCGAGCCCGCGATGCCTTCACCGAGGAAGGCGAGGCCGGTGGGATCCCGCCGGTAGACGCCGCGCTCTGTGACCACCCAGTCCATCGGCACGTCCCACGGCTGGGGATATATCGTGGGCAGCGCGCTCAGCTCGTAGCCTACCCCGATGGCCCAGGGCCGCCGTGGCAGGCTCGGCAGCGTGCGATCGAAGTAGCCGCCGCCGTAGCCGAGGCGATGACCAGCCGCGTCCCAGCCGATCATCGGCACGAGCACGGTGGTCGGCGCCACCGCGGGAGAGCCCGCGGGGTACGGAATGCCGAGCGGACCCGCCGCGAGCAGGACATCGGGATGCCACTCGCGAAAGACCAGGGGCGCTCCCCGCGCCACGACCGCCGGCAGCGCGGTGGTCGCGCCGCCGTCGCGCAGACGCTGCGCCAGCGGGCGCGCGTCGTACTCGCCGCGGATCGGCCAGCAGAAGGCCACCGTCGCTGACGCCAGCCCGGGGAAGGCCCGCGTGAGATGGCCGTCGATCAGGCGGCGCCACTCCTCGCGTGTCGCCGGCGCGACGGCCTCGCGCTGGGCGAGCAGACGCCGGCGCTCGACCGTCCTCCACGCGCCGACCTCGCCCGGCGTCATGTGACGTATCATACGCAGAACCCTCACGACCACGGAGGTGCCCTCGTGCCATTCGGCGGCAATGATTGGCTTGCCCTGACGCAGGAGCCGGTGCTGGAGCCGGAGCTTCCCATCTGCGATCCCCATCACCACTTCTGGGACTTCCGCACCTCGCGCGTCCCGTATCAGCGGTATCTGCTCCACGAGCTCGCGGAGGACATCAACAGCGGGCACAACGTGCGCTCCACCGTGTTCGTCGAGGCCCGGGCGATGTACCGCGCCGGCGGCCCCGAGGAGATGCGGCCGGTCGGCGAGGTGGAATTCGTCCAGGGGCTGGCCGCGGCCAGCGCCAGCGGGCTCTACGGGCCCGGCCGCGCCGCCGCCGCCATCGTCGGCCACGCCAACCTGAATCTCGGCGAACGCGTCGCCCCGGTGCTGGAGGCGCTCCGCGCGGCCAGCCCCAACCGGTTCCGCGGCATCCGACACTCGGTGACGTGGGATCCGCATCCGGAGGTGGAGAACACGGCCGCGCATCCCATCAAGGGACAGCTTGCGAGCGCCCCGTTCCGCGAGGGCGCGTGGGTGCTCGCGAAGATGGGCCTGTTGCTCGAGGCGTGGCTCTACTTTCCCCAGCTGCCCGAGCTGGCGACCTTCGCCCAGGCGGTGCCGGACCTCACCATCGTCCTGAACCACATCGGCGGCCTGCTGCGAACCGGGCCGTACTCCAATCGGGATCCCGAGGTACTCGACACATGGCGTCGCGGCATTGCCGCCGTGGCCGCATGTCCCAACGTCCACGTGAAGCTGGGCGGCATCGGCATGCCGCGCACCGGCTTTGACTGGCATACGCGCGCCGAGCCCATCGGCTCGGAGGAGCTGGCCGCGTCGATGGCGCCCTTGATGAGCTACTGCATCGAGCGGTTCGGTCCCAGCCGCGCCATGTTCGAGAGCAACTTCCCCGTGGACAAGGTGTCGTTCTCGTACCGCGTGATGTACAACGCCTTCAAGCGCCTCTCGAAGGGCTATGCCCCCGCCGAGCGCGCCGCGATGTTCCACGACACCGCCGCGCGCGTGTATCGGCCATTCGTCTAGCAGTTCTCCCCGGTCCTGTGAGACCCTGTCCGTCAATGCGGAATGGGAGGGCGCTCGTCCTCGGCCTGGTTCTGCTGATGCTGGCGGCGACCCCGGCCATCGCCGCCGAAGCCAAGCGCGTCCTCGTCGTCCACTCCTTCGGGAGCACTGCGCCTCCGTTCACGACCCACTCAACCGCGTTCGAGACCGCGCTGACCCAGGCGATGGGGAAGCGCGTCGATCTCGACGAGGTGTCGCTGGACATGGCGCGCTACGCGCAGCCCGACATGGAAGAGCCATTTGCCGAGCTGATGCGCAAGCGTCTGGCGAAGTGGCAGCCTGATCTGGTGGTACCGGTGGGATCGCCCGCCGGTCGCTTCGTGACGAAGTATCGGCATCGGCTCTTTCCGAAGACGCCCGTGATCTATACGGGGATGGACCGACGGACGTTGCCCCCGGGCGAGCTTCAGCATGCGACGTTCGTCGGGGAAGACTTCAAGCTGACCGGCCTGGTCGAGGACATTCTCCAGCTCGCGCCCGACACGAACCAGATCATGGTGATCCTGGGGGCCTCGCCGCTCGAGCGGTTCTGGACGGAGGAGTTTCGACGGGCCTTCGCTCCGTTCATGGATCGCGTGACGTTCACCTGGGTCAATGATCTGACGTTCGACCAGATGCTGGAGCTGGCCGCGACGTTGCCCCCGCGATCGTTCATCCTCCTGGGGTTGCTCATCCGGGATGCCGCCGGGGTGACGCACAACGAAGACGAGGCGCTCCAGCGTCTCCATGCGGTCACCAAGGCGCCCATCAACGGTCTGTACCAGCATCAGCTGGGCCTGGGGATCGTGGGTGGGCGCCTCTACCAGGCGGAGGCCCAGGGCATCGAAGCCGCGCGCATCGCCGTGCGCATCCTGCGCGGCGAGCCAGTCGCGAGCTTTCCCCCGCTGATCCTCCCCGCGCAGGGGCCCCGCTACGACTGGAGGGAGCTCCAGCGCTGGAACATTCCCGAAGAGCGCGTGCCCCCCGGCAGCGTGATCCAGTTTCGAGATCCGACGGCCTGGGAGCGGTACCGGTGGTGGTTTCTCGGCACCGTCGTGTTCGCGCTGCTGCAGACGGGACTGATCGTCCAGCTGGCGGTGACGCTGGGCAAGCGGCGGCGGGCGGAGCGGGCGTTGCGCGAGAGCGAGAGGCGCGTGAACCTCGCCGCGGAGTCGTCGGGGGCGGGCCTGTGGAGCCTGGATCTCGCCACGCGCCGCGTCTGGGCGACGCCCCGTCTCCGGGAGCTGTTCCAGCTCGGGGCCGAGGACGACCTGACCGACGAGCACGTATTCGCGGTGATCCATCCGGAGGATCGGGAACGGGTCCGCCGCGCGTTCGACGAGACCCTGAGTCCGGCGGGCGGCCTCGAGTTTCGCATCGTGCGCAAGGACGGCACCGAGCGCTGGATCGGCACGTGGGGCCTTCACGACAACGACGGCAAGCGGAGAGGGGCGCGGTGGAGCGGCGCCTCCGCGGACATCACCGAGCGGAAGCTAGGGGAGCAGCGCCTGCTCGAGAGCGAGTCGCGGTTTCGCGCCGTCGCCGATTCGGCGCCGGTGCTCATCTGGATGTCAGGGCTCGACCGGATGGGCACCTTCTTCAACAAGCCATGGCTGGACTTCACCGGCCGGAAGCTCGAGGAGGAGCAGGGATATGGCTGGGCCGAAGGGATGCATCCCGAGGACCGGCCGGGATGCTTGCAGACGGGTGCCGCGGCCTTCGATGCGCGGCGCCCGTTCACGATGGAATACCGACTCCGACGCCACGATGGGGAGTACCGCTGGGTGTCGTCCTATGGCGTGCCCCGGCACGACGCCCAGGGAGAGTTCGTCGGGTACATCGGCTCGTGCGTGGACATCACCGAGCGGCTGCGGGCGGAGACGGAGGCGCAGGATCTTCGGCAGGAGCTGGCTCACATCTCCCGGATCTCCACCATGGGTGAGCTGGCGGCCGCGATCGTCCACGAGCTCAGCCAGCCGCTCACCGCGATCCGCACCAACGCCGAGGCCGGCCGACGTCTCATCGCCTCGGGCGAGCAGCGCGAGGGTGAATTGAGCGAGATTCTCGAGGACATCGTCGGGGCGGACGCCAGGGCGGGAGACGTGATCCAGCACATGCGGACGCTCTTCCGGAAGGGGATGCCGGAGCGCCGCCCGCTCCAGCTCAACAACCTCATCAACGACGTGATCGCGCTGGTGGGCAGCGACGCCCGCCTGAAGAACGTGGCCATTGAGCTCGACCTCGCTCCCCGCCTGGGGTTGCTGTTGGGCGATCGCGTTCAGCTACAGCAGGTCATGTTGAACTTGGTCATGAACGCCTTCGATGCCATGGCGGGGGTGCCGGATCGCCCGCGGCGGCTGATCGTGCGCACGCGCACGCTCGAGCCGGGCTCGGTGCAGCTCGAGGTCGTCGACACCGGCGTGGGAATCGCCGCCGACGCCCTCAAGACGATCTTCGATCCCTTCGTCACCACCAAGCTGGGGGGGATGGGCATGGGGCTATCGGTCAGTCGCACGATCGTTCGCGCACACGAAGGCGAGATCTGGGCGGAGAACGGCTCCGACGGGGGCGCGGTCTTCCGGGTGATGCTGCCTGCGATCTCGGTGGCGAACGAGATTACTTCGGCACCAAGGCCTTGAAGCGCGGCATGACCTCCTTGGCCAGGAGCTCCATCGAGTGCCGCCAGGCCTTGGGCTCGGCCGCGTAGTCGAAGCAGAAGAGCAGGAGCGTGCCGAACCCGCCCACCTGTTCGTAGATCTCGTGCAGGCGACTGGTCACCGTCTCCGGTGAGCCCACCAGCCAGTTGTGCCGCGCGCAGTATTCCGGCGTGACGTCCGAGTCGGGCACGTCGGGCTGGTGCTTCAGGAACTCGGTGAACTGGAAGGACGCGAGCAGCGGCAGGAAGTACTCCCGCATCATCCGGCCCATCATGCCGCCCGCGGACAGGCGTAGGGCCTCCGCGTCGGTGTCGGCCACGAAGATCTCGCGCACCAGCCGCCAGTCCGCGCGCCGGGGCGTCCGCCCGCTCCGCGCGGCGCCGATCTCCACCGATTCCCAGTGGCTCCCTACGTAGGCGGGGTTCAGGTTCAGGCTCATCGGCCAGAAGCCGCGCTCGCCGGCGAGCTTGAGCGTGTCGGAGCCCTTGCTGACGCCGGCCACGCCGATGGGCGGGTGCGGCTTCTGAAGCGGCTTGATGTGGGGCTTCAGCGTGTCGAGCATGGTGCCCGTCTTGGTGACGTGCCAGTACTTGCCCTTGTGCTCGAACTCCGGCTCGTCGCTCCATAGTCGCAGGATGATCTCGAGCGACTCGCGCGTCATCTCGCGGTGCTGACCGGATGTGCCGTCCACGTTGAACATGGCCCAGTCGCTGGGCAGGCCACTCGCCGCCACGCCGAAGTTCAGCCGCCCCTGGGCGAGATGGTCGAGCATCGCCACGCGGTTGGCCAGCTCCGCGGGATGGTGATAGGGCATAAGGAACCCGCCGGGGCCGATGCGCATGCGCTGCGTCTGCATGAGCGCCTGCGCCACCAGCAGATCGGGCGCGGGGTGCGGCTCCCACGGCGCCGTGTGGTGCTCGCCGATCCAGGCCTCGCTGAAGCCGAGCTCGTCGGCCCAGCGTAGCGTCTGGAGGTCCCATTGGTGGCCGTCGTAGAGGGAGCGCTCGGGCGGGTGCGAGGGCATCGTGAACAGGCCGTATTCCATGGGCCCCTCCGGTGCGCACAGAGTGCGTCGCAGGGGCCGAGGATACCACGCGCGCGATTGGACCAAGGTCCAATGGCGGACGCCGCGGTTGGCGGCGATCTTCAAGAGAATGAGCTTACGGGGCGCACTGATCGCGGTTGGCCTGTGGAGCGTGCTCCTTGCCGGATGCACCTACTACCAGGCGGCACCCGCGCCGGCCCCTTCGCCCTCGGTCTATGACCGCGCGTGGAGCGCGGCGCTCGGCGGTGCCCAGGACGTGGGCGTACAGGTCACCTCGGCGGACCCGGCCAGCGGGCAGATTCGCGGCACCAAGGATGGGGTTGGTGTCACGGTGCTGGTCGCGCGCCAGGCCGATGGCGGAGCGCGCGTGCAGCTGGACACGGCGGGGCCGATTCCGCGTGATCCCGACCTGCACGCCCGCTTCCTCCAGGCCTACAACCGGCGCATGGGGCGGTAGCGGGCGGACACGCTCTGACTACGGCTCTCGCCTCGAGAGCTTCATGCCGACGCGCCGCCCTGCCGCGGCCAGACCGCTTCGGACCCGACTCGGACGCCGCCCGCGCGCCTCGTCCGCCGGCTCATCGTGCGCCGCCGGATCAACGTCGGGAAGCTCGGGATCGAACGGCAGGTTCTGCGGATCGATCACGTCGAGGGCGGCGGCCTGAACGGGGGTCGGCGGCCCGTGCGACTGAAGGCGCGCCCCGGGACGGCGGCTCAGATCGTCCAGGCGCGCGACGAGGCCGCCGATGGGCCGGAGGCTCCGGATCGCCCGCACGCCGGCGGCCCCCGCGTGTTCCGCGAGCAGGCTGACTCGGACCCGTCGGATCACGCGTATCAGGCGGGCGGTCTCGGCCGAGGGAGTGCTCGCTTCCCACGAGGCGTGGAGCTCGCTATCGACCCCCATGCTGCGATTCGTGAGATTGGCGGACCCCACCGTGAGGAACCGGTCGTCGACGACGATCACCTTCGAATGGATGTAGGTCGACCGGAAGGTATCGTTGGGCGCCTCACAGAGGGAGTGGTAGAGGCCGAGGTGATGCGCGGTGCCCTTCACCGCACGGCGGAGCCCCTCGAGGATCTTGGCCTGGCGAAGCCCGACCGCCAGCTCCTCCTTCAAGGCCTCCGCTCGCTCGTTGACGACGACGACGACCTCGAGGGCCGGCCGGTCCGGCGCGCGCAGGCGCCGGACCAGCCCCTCGTAGATCTTCCGGCTGCTGAAATACTGCGTCTCGATGTAGATGAGCCGGTCCGCCGCGTCGATGGCGTCGAGAAACAGATGCTCGATTTCGACGATCTCCTCGCCGGGCGCACGCGGGTCCGTGCGGCTGAGCGCCACGGGGGCGGCGCCGATCGCGATCGCGCCCTTCGGCAGGTCGGGCCGGCGCGCACTTCCCGACGGGGCAGGAAGGGCGAGCGGGTCCCCGCCGGCGCGCGCCCAGCGGTCGACAAAGAGCTCTTGAAGCGTCGCGGCCGCGTCGTCGCCGGTCAGATAGACCTGGACGTCGTGGTAGGGCTTGACGGGCCGGCCGCGGCTGAGGCGTAGCGGGTTCGCCGCGAGGTGCCGGCGGTCGTCCCACCGCGACTCGCAGACGTCCATGCCGCCCAGGAACGCGAGGTGCCCGTCGACGACCACGAATTTCTGATGGTGCGAGCCGCCGGACACGGGGCAATCGTCGAAGCGGAAGCGGAACCGGGAGTGCGTCAACCAGTGGAAGAAGACCCGCTGCATCCACTCGCGCTCGAGCGCGAAGACCATGTGGAAGTTCCACGCCAGGATGTAGATCTGGAGGTCGGGCTTCCTCTCGCAGAGCCCGTTCAGATACTTGAGAAACCGGACCTCGGCCCCGGTCGGCACGTCGCGTCCGCGCAACAAAGGAACCCCGCTGTCGAACTGCCACCCGGACATGAGGATGTACCGCTCGGCGCGCTGGGCCGCCGAATAGAACGCGCGGTAGTAGTCGTCGGCGTCGACGAGCAGTCCCGCTTCTGCCGGGGCCACCGTCTTCCAGGAGTTACGGCCGGGCCGCAGGATCGGCGTCAAGGCCTCGACTCAGTCCATCGCGAGCACGCCCTTGGCCTTGAAGATCTCGCGGATCCGGCCGGCGTAGTCGTTGAAGCGCTCCGGGAGGCGGTCGAGGCGGCGCGGCCGCGGGAGGTCGACCTCGATGATCTCGACGATGCGCCCCGGCCGCGGGCTCATCACGACCACGCGATCGGCTAGCAGCACCGCCTCGGGAATGCTGTGGGTGATGTGGAGGGCGGTCTTGCGCTTCTCCATCCAGACGCGCTGGATGTCCATCGCGATCTGCTCGCGGGTCAGCGCGTCGAGGGCACCGAAGGGCTCGTCCATCAGCAGCAGCGGCGGATCGTGCACCAGCGCCCGGCAGATCGACACCCGCTGGCGCATGCCGCCCGACAGCTCGTAGGGCTTCTTGTCTTCGAAGCCGGCCAAGCCGGTGGCCCGTAACAGGTTCCGCGCCACCGGCTCGTACGTCCGCCGGTCCACGCCGCGAATCTCGATCTGCAGCATGACGTTCGAGAGGACGTTTCGCCAGTCGAGCAGGATCGACTCCTGGAACACGACGCCGACGTCCGTCAGCGGCCGGTCCACCTGCCTGCCGCCCACCGAGATCGTGCCCGAGGTGTACGGCACCAGCCCGGCGACCATCTTGAGGAGGGTGGTCTTCCCGCAGCCGCTGGGGCCGACGATGGCGACGAACTCCGATTGGCGGATGTCGAGGGTGACGTCGCTGCACGCCTCGACGGCGCCGTTCTTCGTGTCGTAGCGCTTCCCGACACCCCGCAGGCGGATGTAGGGGTCCACTGAGCGCTACTTCCTCGGCATGTACGGGGGCTCCGACAGATACTCATTCGTGTAGTACACGCCGACGTTCGGCTGGGGCTTCAGCTTGGCGAAGGTCTCGAGCAGCTCCTGGCTGTCCTTCCAGTCGTCGCCGTGCGACCACGCGACCGGGCGTCCCTTGGTCCGCTCGGTACGGATGATGGTCATGGTGCCGTCGACTTCCAGCAGCGCGATCTCCTGCGTGAACGCGGGCGCGGCCTTGCGGAAGATCTCGGCCGCCTCGGCGCGGTTGTCGAAGCTGTATTGCCAGCCGCGCTGCGAGGCACGCAGGAAGCGGCGCAGCAGATCCTGGTTCTTGGCGTCCTTCAGCCAGTCGTTGTTGGTGATGATCGCGCTCGACAGCGTGGTCACCCCCGCCATGTCATAGAGGCGCGTCCAGCCCATCTTGACCCCGGTCTGCAGCTGCATGCGCGGCCCCTGATCCATGAAGTAGCCGAGGAGGGCGTCCGCCTGCTTGCTGAGCACCGCCTGCTCCTTCGCCGCCGGGTTCGCGACGGTGATCATCTGCACGTCCTCGACCTTCATGCCGAGCTTGCCCATGAAGGCGGTGAAGATCGCGAGGCTCGCATCGCCCGCGGTGATGGCGATGCGGCTGCCCTTGATCTCCGACACCTTGGTGGGGCGTGCGGCGTCGGCGCGGTAGATGAAGGCCATGGGGCTCTGCTGCAACGTGACGCCCACCGCCTTGATCGGCATGCCGGCGCCGACGCCGCGCATCATCGTCGCCGCGTCGACGTACGCCACCGGGCTCGAGGCATTGGCGACGAGCTGCGACACGGTGGTCGAGCCGCTGCCTTCCTGGATCTCGACCTCGAGCCCCTCTTCCCGATAGAATCCCTTGTCTCGGGCGACGAAGAACGGCGCGTGCTCGCCGTAGAGGGTCCAGTTCAGGCGGAAGGGAAACTTCGTCGTCTGGGCCGCGGCGGGCGCGCCGAGGCCGAGCGCGGCGCCCGTCAGCAGCAATCCCGAAAACGTCCGGCGCTTCATGGGGGTCGGTCCTCCTCGGTGAGGGATCACAGCGTGCCGGCCTCGTCGCGCACCCGGTGCGACACGTGCCAGGGGATGAGCAATGACTCCACGAATTCCACGGCGTAGAAGAACACGAGGCCGATGATCGTCAGCGCGAAGAGCGTGGCGAACATCAGCGCGGTCTCGAGATTCGAGTTGGTCACGAGCAGGAGATAGCCGAGCCCCTTGTCGGCGCCGACGAACTCGCCCACCACGGCACCGGCCACGGCGAGGGTGGCGGCGACCTTCAGCCCGCTGAAGAGATAGGGCAGGCTGGTGGGCAGGCGAAAGCGCGCGAAGATCTGCATGCGGGTGGCGCCCATCGAGCGCGCGAGGTCGCGCATCTCCGTGGACATGGAGCGCAGGCCCACCGCGGCGTCGATCACGATGGGAAAGAAGGAGATGAGGAACGCGACCAGCACCTTCGGCAGCGCGCCCACCCCGAACCACACCAGGAACAGCGGAGCGATCGCCACCTTGGGCACCACCTGGAAGAAGAGCAGCGTCGGCATCGTGAAGCGGTCGAAGCGCTCCGACGAGGTGATCGCGATCGCCAGCGGCACCCCGACGACCAGCGCGAGACCGTAGCCGAGGAGCATCTCGTAGAGGGTGACCCAGGCGTGATAGGCGAGCCTGGGGAACTCCCCGACGAAGGTCTGGAAGATCACCGTGGGCGCCGGCAGCAGATAGGCGGGGGTCTTCAGGAGGGCCACCGCCACTTCCCACACCGCCAGGAAGGCCAGGATGCCGACCAGCGGCGTGAGCTTCTTCAGCATCGTCGACAGAAAGGGCATGCTGGGCGCCTGGCGGGTAGTATACGCAGGATGGAACATGCCGTGGTCATTCGCGGGGGGCGCGTGGTCGACCCCGCTCAGGGGCTCGACGCGACGGTGGACGTCGGGATCGACGACGCGCGCATCGCCGCCGTCGGCCCCGATCTGCGCGGCCGGCTCGTCCTCGACGCCGCGGGCTGCGTGGTCGCGCCGGGGTTCATCGACCTGCACAGCCACGCGCAGAGCGTGGGCGGGCATCGGCTGCAGGCCTTCGACGGCGTCACCACGACCCTCGAGCTGGAGGCGGGCGCGGTGCCGGTGGCGGCGGCCTACTCCCGGGCCAACGTGAAGGGGCGGCCCCTGAACTACGGCTACTCCGCCTCCTGGGCGGCCGCGCGCATCGAGGTGCTCGCGGGCCACCGCGGCGACGGCTCGGCGCGGACCATGCTGTCCCACTTCGCGGACCCGGCCTGGCAGCGCGAGGCCACCACCGCCGAGGAGGACCGCATTCTCGGGGTGCTGGAGACCGAGCTCGCCGCGGGCGCGCTGGGCATCGGCGTGCTGGTGGGCTATGCGCCGGGCACGAGCCTCGGCGAGTATCTGCGCGTGGCGCGGCTGGCGGCGGCGCGGGGCGTGCCCACCTACACCCACGCGCGCGATCTCGTCGACTTCGCGCCCACCGCACGCATGGACGGCGCCGAGGAGCTGGTGCGCGCCGCCGGCGAGACGGGCGCCCACATGCACTACTGCCACATCAACAGTACGTCGCTCCGCCGCATCGACCGGGTCCTGGCCCTGGTCGATCGGGTGCGGCGCGAGGGCGCGACGATCACCACCGAAGCCTATCCCTACGGCGCCGGGATGACGGCGATCGGGGCCGCGTTCCTCTCGCCCGAGCGGCTGGGCGAGCGGGGCCTCCGCCCCTCGGACCTCGTTTACGCGCCGACGAACGAGCGGGTGCGCGACGTCGAGCACCTGCGCCAGCTGCGCGCCACCGATCCCGGCGGGCTCTGCATCGTGCACTTCTTCGACGAGACGAAGCTCGAGGACGCGGCGGTGATCCGCACGGCGCTGTTGCACCCGGACACGATGGTGGCCAGCGACGCGATGCCCCTGACCTGGAGCGGCCCGCCCGCCGAGCGCGCGTGGCCGCTGCCGCCGACGGCCCTCACGCACCCGCGCACCGCGGGCACCTTCGCCCGCTCCTTCCGCCGCCTGGTCGGCGAGGGCGCGGTGGGCCTCGGCGAGTTCATCCGGCGCGCGAGCGTGCTGCCCGCGGAGGTGCTCGCGGCCGCCGCCGGCGGGGCCGCGCGCAAGGGCACGCTCGCGGCGGGCGCCGATGCCGACGTCGTCGTGTTCGACCCGGCCCAGCTCTGCGACCGCGCCACGTATGAGGCGTCGACCCAACCGTCGGCGGGAGTGCGGCACCTCGTGGTCGCCGGTGAGCCCGTCATCCAGGGTGGGGAACTGATCCCGCATGCCCGGCCGGGTCGACCCGTGCGGAGGCTCTGACCGGGCGCGCCGGGCGCATGCCGGAGATCCGCTCGATCAGCGCGGTGACCCTCTTCACGCCCGACATGGCGCGAGCGGTCCGCTTCTACACCGCGCTCGGCTTCGTGATGGCCTACGGGGGCGAGACGGCCGCCTTCACGTCGTTCCGCGTGGGAACGGGTCACCTGAATCTCGCGCGCACGGAGGGCGCGCCGCCGTCATCGGGCGGGGCGCGCGTGATCTTCTACGTCGACGACGTCGATGCGCTTCACGCGCACGCGCTGGCGAAAGGGCTCACGCCGGAGGCGCCGCCGCGCGACGCCATCTGGGGCGAGCGCTATTTTCATCTCACGGATCCCGACGGCCACGCGCTGTCGTTCGCCCGGCCGCTCGGCCGGGCGTGAGGGTCAGCCGAGCGGGCGCGCGCCGAGGCGCTGGCTGCGCCGCGCGAGCGCGCGGCGGTGCGCGACGAGCAGGCGCACGGTTTCCTGCAGCACCGTCGCCACTGGCACGGCGAGGATCATCCCGAGCACGCCGAGCGTGTGGTTGCCGACCACCACCGAGCCGAGCAGCAGCGCCGGGTGCAGGTGCACGCTGCGGCCGATCGTGAGCGGCTGGATCACGGTGTCGTCCAGGACCTTGATGACGAGGAACAGCACGATGACGCGCGCCAGGCCCCCGAGGCCTAGCCCCGGCGTCAGGAGCACCACGAGCCCCGCGGCGGCGGCCGAGAGCATGGGGCCGATGAAGGGCACCACGTTGGCGATGCCGGCGAAGGCGCCGAGCAGCAGGGGATAGGGCACGCCGAGCGCCCAGAGGCCCACCGCGGCAAGCACCGCGACCACGATGCCGTCCATCACCACGCCGCGGATGTAGCGCCCGATGATGCCGTTCAGCTCGCGCCAGACGGCGACGGAGGTCTCCACGTGATGCGGCGGCAGCCGGTCCATGACGGCGGTCAGGATGGACGGCAAGTCCCGGAGCAGGAAGAACGCGAAGAAGGGCACGAGGATCAGCAGCAGGAAGAGATCGCCCAGATCGTGGAAGAACTCCATCGGCTCCTTGGCGTGGCGCTCGCCGGCCAGCTGGTGAATCCAGTTCTCGCCCTCGGGCAGCATGCCCTTGAAGACGGGCGCCGCCTCCAGCAGCTCGCGCTGGGCGTTCACGAGGGCCTTGTCGATCCGGTCGGCGAGCGCGGGCAGGCCCTCCGCCAGCGTGGAGGCTTCCGTCAGCATGCGCGGGCCCACCAGGAGGCCCGCGCCCACCAGCACGAGGATGGTGAGGAGGAAGATGCCGGCGACCGCCACGCTGCGGCGGATGGCGAGCGCGTCCGTCCGGACGATCAGCGGCGTGAAGAGATAGGCGAGGACCATCGCGAGGAACACGTGCAGCGCGAGGCCCCGCGCCAGCCAGGCGAGCACGAGCGTGCCCGCCACCGCCGCGATGAGCCAGCCCCGCCTCACGAGCGCTCGGTCGTGCTCGGCTTGATGGTGGGCTCGGTCAGGACCACCGGGCTGCGCCGCGCGTACGACGCGAGCACGCGCGAGAGATTGCGCATGACGACCACCGCGATCTTGGCCTCGCCCTCAATGAGCGCGTCGAAGTCGGTCTTGTATAGGATGAGCAGCCGGGCCGGCAGCACGACCCGCGCGGTGCCGGAGCGCCCGGCGTCGTCGATGAGGGCGAGCTCGCCGAAGGCGTCCCCGACGCCCAGCGTGCGCACGACGTGCTCGCCGCGGGCGGTCGCCTGCGTGATCTCCACCGTGCCCTCGACCAGGACGAAGAGCGCGCGGCCGGGATCGCCCTCGAGGAAGACGACCTCGCCGGGGTTATAGGCCTTCTCGAGGAACCGCGTGGCTAGGCGGCCGAGCTGCCGCCGGGGCAGCCCGGCGAAGAGGGACGAGCGGGCGAGGAAGGACGCGCGGCGCGCCTGCTCGCGGTCGATCGTCCAGATGAGCCACCAGGGCAGGCGGCCGTCGAGCAGGGCGATCATCAGCCCGCCGCCGGCTCTGCGCCGAGAAAGGGTGGCATGGCGCGCCGATCCTGTCAGAGGGCGTGGCCCAAGTCAAACCGACCCGGGGCGGGGAACTGGCAACCTTTCCGACAGGGGCGCTATCTGTGCTATTCACTCCGAAGAGCTTCATGCCAATGCCCACCGAGGACGAGCTCGAGCAGTTTCACTACGCGGGCGCCGCCGCCCTCGGGATCGGGATGTCGGCCATCCTGTGGGCGGCGATCGGCCCCGGCTGGATCGTGTGGCTGACCTGGATGGTGATCGGCGCGGCCCTGATCGGCGCCATGCTGAACCTACCGGATCGGATCGCGCGGCCCGTGCAGACCGTCTGCTACGGCATCGGCTTCCTCGCCATGCTCCCGCTGGTGGGCGCGATGATGCTGCTGCCCGGCGGCATCTTCTACACCTTCTCGCGCACGATCGTCGAGACCTTCCCGCGCTGGCTCCAGATGGTGACGCTCTTCTCCTGGGCCGCGCTGCTGGTCGCCATCGCCGCCTTGCTCTACTCCGCGGCGCTGCGGCGCAAGCTGCGCGCCTGGCTGGACGCCCACGCCCCGCAGGCGATTCGCGACCTGGCCGCCGAGCGCGTGCCGATGGCGGGGGCCATCGCCCTCTATGTGAACTTCGTCTTCATCGCGGCGGGCTGCTTCGCGGCCCTGGCCTTCATGCTGAACGACCAGGGCGGCCGGCCGCTCTTCCTGCCCGGTGCGCAGCCCGAGGTGAGCCACGGCACCCTCGCTGACTTTCTCCTCTGGCACGTGCTCGACGCCATTCCCGGCCTGAAGGTGCCGGAAACGATCAAGTGGGCCGCGCCGCTCACCTACGAGCGCCCGGGCGCGGGGTGGCTGCTGCTCCTCTTCAAGGTGATCGTGATCATCCCCGTGGTGTCGGGGATCGGGCACTACTTGCGGGAGGAGGGGACCGCGCCCGCGGACGACATGAAGCCTTCGAGCGCCGCGCGCCAGGGGACCGTCAGCCCGACCGAGTAATCAGCGCCGGCCTCGCCAGGCTTTCGGCGCCCGCCATTCAGATGTTGTCCGCACCGGGTCGCCGAATTCTGTGGGCGTATCGAACTCTGGACATTGACGGCCCTCCACTCGCTCACTAGCATCCGCGCATGGCCAGCACGAGTCCCGTCAAGTCTCCGACGCGCACGCAGGGCTGGCCGCGCATTGTCATCGCGACCGCCGCCATCGTGCTGCTCGGATGGGCGGGAATCGGACTTGATCCCATGAGCCTCAACCTCGACGGTTGGCGCTGGATCGTCGAGGCCGACGCGCCCAAGCCGCGCCTCGTTCGCGTCTTCGCGCATGACGGAGAGATCGGCGACGTGGCGTGGAGTCCCGACGGAACGAAGATCGCCGCGGGGGGCCAGCTCCACCGAGCGCTCATGGTCTGGGAAGCGACAAGCGGTGCACTGCTTCACAACTTGAACAAGGAGGATGGCTCGATCTCCGCGGTGGCGTGGAGCCCGAACGGACGATACATGGCGGCAGGGCGATGGTTCACCCTGTCGACCCGGAGTCATGTTGCTATCAATATCTGGGACGCTGACACCGCCACGCGGATACGCAACCTGCTTGGGCCGCTTCCCGTGGGGCAGGGCGCCAACGACGTGCCCTCTCGGGCGCTCAGCTTCTCCCCAGATAGCACGCTGCTGGCCGCCGGCCACCGAGACGCCATATCGATTCACTCGGTCGACACCGGCCGCCTCGTTGCACTCGCGCGCCGCCACGGCATTGGCCGAGTGCTCGCCTTTAGCCCTGACGGCAAGCAGATCGCCACGTCGGGGTCGGTCGAGGAAGGACCGCAGTTGTTCGATGTGTTGACAGGTTCGCACCTGCGCTCACTCAGCGCCGATCCTGCGCGTCCGGTCGCTCTAGCCTACCGGCCCGACGGTAGAGAGATCGCTACCGCGGTTTATCAGCGAGCCACGATCACCCTGTGGGACCTCGAAGGACGAAGCTCCCATCGAGTGCTGACGGGACACACTCGTCCGGTCTATGCACTCAGGTACAGCCCCGACGGGAGGCTGTTGGCGTCAGCGGCTCCTGGAGGCGGAGTGGTGATTTGGAGCGCGCACACAGGCGATCGCCTGCTCACGCTGCCCAACACGTCGGAGTATACCGACTCACTCGCGTTTAGTCCCGACGGGTCGCTCCTAGCGGTGCCCGTCGAGCGGCAGGTCCGGATCTGGGATCTGTCCGTTCTTCGCCGATCTCGATAGCCAGCCCGAATCTTACAGAGGAGAACTCCCATGGCCACGTACGAAGAGTACGCTCGCATCAGCGCCCATGTTTACGGCGGAAATGGTCGGCCGCCGCTCCCGACAGGTTGGATACAAGCGGTCGGAAGCGACGGGCGGCCGCTGGAAGTATCGGGAGCCAGTGGTTACTTCGGAGCCGTGTACCGGAACACCAGCACGGGCGAATACGTATTGGCGTCGCGTGGGACGCAGCTCACCGACTCGGGAGATAGAAGAGCGGTGTGGGAACTCGCGACATCGCAGGTCCCCCGAGCTCAACTCCGTGAGGCCGAGGAGTTCGTAAACGCCGTCGTGCGGGCTGGCGTGCCACCTGGCGATCTTACCTACACGGGACACTCGCTCGGAGGCTCAATCAACCAGTTGCTCTCGACGGGCGATGGACGCTCGGCCGTGACCTTCAATGCTTCGCCAGTCAAAGCCATGCTGCCCGAGCTGGGCCGCGATCCGAACGCGCAGTACCCCATCGTTGACGTCGTGGACCCCTCCGACATCGTGCCGCATTCTGGGGCGCACCTGGGGACGCGGATCGATCTGGCCCGGCCGTTCTTTCCGCTGCCCGTCGAGGTCGCCCTGATGGGCGGCGCCTCTCCGTTCGGGTTGGTCTACGGCGCATATCGCTTGCAGCGTGCGCACTCGATCGACAGCGTCGTCACCAAGCTCGGGACGGCGCGCAGTCTGATCCCGTGCCCTGTCGTGCTCGACCTCGACGGCGACGGCGTGGAGACGGCGTCGGTCCAGCGGGCGACCTTCTTCGACCACAACGACGATGGGTTTGCCGAGCGGACCGGCTGGGTCGGCAGGGACGACGGGCTGCTCGTGCGGGATCGCAACGGCAACGGTCACATTGACTCGGGGCGCGAGCTCTTCGGCAACCATACGCTACGGGCGACCGGCGCAGAGGCTGCTCATGGTTTCCAGGCGCTGGCGGACCTGGACACGAACGCCGACGGCAAGATGGACGCGAGTGACCCGGCCTTCGCTTCGCTGCGTGTTTGGCGGGACACTGACGGCAACGGTGTCAGCACGATGGCCGAGCTCCAGTCGCTGACCGCCCTCGGCATCCGTTCGCTCTCGACGGCATACACCGAAAGCAGCGCGACGGACACCCATGGCAACGCCCTGCGCCAGATGGGCGGCTTCACGCGGCTCGACGGAAATCAGGGAGCCGCTGTCGACGTTTGGTTCCGGTCGGCGCCCGCGGACACGCTGGCCACCACGTGGCTGCCCGTGTCCGCGTCGCTCGCGGCCTTGCCGGATTCCCCGGGCTCGGGGACGCTGCGTGATCTGAGCCAGGCGATCGTGCGGGACCAGTCCGGCTCGCTCGAGGGCCTCATTCGCGACTTCATGGTGCAGACGACTGCTGCCGAGCGAACGGCCACGCTGGAGCAGATCCTTTTCCATTGGAGCGGCAGCGCGGGGCTCGATCCGGCAAGCCGGGGCCCGGTGATCGACGCCCGCCGTCTCGCCGTCCTCGAGGCGTTTTCGGGAGAGCCGTTCGTCGGTGGCTGGGGCCCCAATCCGGCCGAGCCGGCACGCGCGCTCCTGCACGAGGCCTACAACGAGATTCGCGAGCTCGTCTATGCGGAGCTCATGGTCCAGACGCACCTGAAGCCCCTGTACGAGCGGATCGCGTTCCAATGGGAGCCGATTGCCCAGGTCATACGCGCTGATCTGTCGGAGGTTTCGAGCGAGCTCCAGGCCCGGCTGGCGTCCGATCCGGCCACCGCGCGAGTGCTCCTGAGCGAGTTTGCGCGCTCGGTACGTGCGTTCGACCGGGAAGACACATGGGGATATGCGGCCTTCCGAGACGGATTCAGCGGGCAAGGCGCGGAGCTGCCATGGCTCATGGATTCCGCGGGCAAGTCCCTGGTCACAGGGACGGCAGCGGCGGACTCCATCGCGGGCACGGATGCGGCAGACGGGATCCAGGGCCGCGCCGGTGACGATGTGTTGTCGGGCGGCCTCAACGCGGATCTGGTCTACGGTGACGAGGGTGCGGATACGATTGCCGGCGATGACGGGGACGACCACCTCGTCGGCGGAGCGGGAAACGACCAAGTGCATGGAGGCCTGGGGGACGATCGCCTGGAGGGAAGCGAAGGCAACGACGAGGTCCATGGCGGGGCCGGCGACGACAACCTCGTCGGGGGGTGGGGGGATGACCGACTCTTTGGAGATGACGGCGACGACACCCTCCAGAGTGGCCCTGGCGCGGACACCCTCGATGGCGGGCGAGGCAACGATGTGTACGCTGTTGGGCGTGGCGCCGGCCTGACCGTCATCAAGGACAACGACTGGGCCTTCCCGAGCACCGACGTCCTTCGGATGGAGGCCGGGATCGCGCCGGGCGACGTCCTCGTCCAGCGCGATGGCTCCGATCTCGTGCTTCGAATCGCGGACAGCCCCGCCGAGATCCGCCTCTTCTGGTGGTTCGTCGAGGGGTTCGGCTACGAGTATCAGGTGCAGCGGGTGGAATTCTCGGATGGCAGCGCGTGGACGGTCGACATGCTGAAGGAGATGGTCACGCGCGGGACCGACGGTCCCGACAGCATCATGGGATTTGGAAGCGACGACGTCCTGCGTGGACAGGGCGGAGACGACACCATCGCCGGGGCGGCGGGAAACGATCGTCTCGAGGGCGGCGCCGGACGGGACGCCCTCTACGGGGAGAACGGCGACGATACGCTGGTCGGCGGCCCCGGTGACGACCGGCTCGAGGCGGGGCTGGACAGCGACACGTACGTGTTCGGACGCGGGTCGGGCCACGACACCATTGTCGACAACGACTGGTGGAGGCCTTCCACCGATCGCATCGCCTTCGAGGCGGGGATCTCGCCGCACGAGATCACCAGAACCAGAGAACAGCACGACCTGGTGCTGCGCATCGCCGGCGCCGCCGACGCGCTGCGCCTGCACCAGTGGTTTCTCGAGGGATCCCACAACTATCAGGTACAGGAGGCCCGGTTCGCGGATGGAACGGTCTGGGACCTCGCCGTACTGCAACAGGAGACGCCGCAGGGCCCGCAGGGCACGGCGGGGCCTGACGTGCTGAACGGCTACGACACTCCCGATGTGATGAATGGCTTCGCCGCCAACGATGCGCTGTATGGCTGGGGAGGGAACGATCGGCTGGATGGGGGAAGCGGCGCCGATGTCATGCACGGCGGTCTGGGTGACGATACCTATGTCGTCGACACCGCGGCCGACAGCATAAGCGAGGCGGCGGGTGCCGGCGCGGACACCGTGTTGAGCTCCGTGAGCTACACGCTACCCCAGAACACCGAGAACCTGACGCTGACGGGCAATGCTTCGGTCAACGGCAGCGGCAATAGTCTGGCCAACGTGCTCGACGGCAACGCGGGGGCCAACCTGCTCGACGGCGGTGGCGGGGCGGATCGGATGTCGGGCGGCGCCGGCAATGACACGTACGTGGTGGACAACACCGGCGATCAGGTGATCGAAGCGGCCGGCCAGGGGACCGATACCGTGCGGAGCGCGGTCAGCCTCACGCTGAGCGCGAACTTCGAGAACCTGACGTTGACGGGCACCGCCGCGATCAACGGCACGGGCAATGCGCTGCGGAATATTCTCCTGGGCAACAGCGCGGCCAATCGACTGACCGGCGGCGCGGACGCTGACACGATGGCGGGCGGCGCCGGCAACGACACGTATGTGGTGGACCAAGCCGGGGACACCATCCTGGAGCTTTCGGGTCAGGGCACGGACACCGTCGAAGCGTCCATCGGCTTCACGCTGGGCGCGAACGTCGAGAATCTCGTCCTGACAGGGGCGGCCGCGGTGTCCGGGGTGGGAAATGACCTGGCCAATTCCTTGATCGGCAACAACGCGGCGAACTCGCTGTCGGGCAAGCGAGGCGCGGACCGGCTCGCCGGCGGAGGTGGCAACGACCTCTACTACTTCGAGCGCGGCGACGGCGCGGACCGCATCGACGAGAGCAACGGCACGCCGGGAAACCAGGATCGTCTGGTGCTCGATGCCACCGTGCGCGCGCTCGACATCGTCGTCAGCCGGAGCGGGTCCGATCTGCTCTTCGCCATCCGGTCGAGCGCCGACGTCGTGACCGTCCAGGATTGGTATCGCGGCCCGGCTTTCCAAGTCGAGGAGATACAGGCGGGCGATGGGCGGCGACTCCTGGCGGGCCAGGCCGATCAGCTGGTTCAGGCGATGGCGAAATACTCCGTGGCGTCCGGCTTGAGCTGGGACGCCGCCGCCGCAGCGCGGCCGGCGGAAGTCGAAGCGGTTCTGGCCGCCTACTGGCAGCCTCCGACGCTTACCGCATGATTGTGCCCGAGCGAACGCCATGCCACCCGGCACCACGCGCGCCTCCGAGACGGGACTGCTGGGGCTTGCCGTCATCGCGCGGTATCACGGCCTTGCCGTCGATCCCGAAGAGCTTCAGCGGCGCTTCACCACGGGGGGCGGTAGATCCGCCGCGGGCCTGATCCAGGCCGCCGCCCATCTGGGCCTCAAGGGCCGCGAGAGCATGACGCGCTGGAATCGCCTGGCGCGCGTCCCACTCCCCGCGCTCATCGGGTGCCATGACGGGCGATATCTGATCCTCGTGCGCGTGGATGAGGCTCGCGTGCTCGTCCAGGAGCCCGGCGCTCCGGGCTTTGCGGTGCTCGGTCGCGATGGCCTGGAAGCGGTGTGGTCGGGGCGTGTCATCCTCCTTGCGCCCAAGCCGCGGGCCAGCGCGCCCCCCCAGCGATTCGGCTTCTCGTGGTTCTTTCCGTTCATCGTGCGCTACCGTGCCCCCCTGGCACAGGTGCTGGTCGCGTCCCTCGTCCTGCAGATCCTGGGCCTCCTCTCCCCGCTCGGCACGCAGGTGGTCATCGACAAGGTTCTGGTTCATAGGGGTCTGGGGACGCTGGACGTCATCGCCGTCGGCCTGCTCGCGCTGACGCTCTTCGAGACCGTCCTCGCGAGCCTCCGGACGTATCTGTTCGCGCACACGACCAATCGCATCGACGTGGAGCTTGGGGGGCAAGTCTTCCGTCACGTGCTGAGACTGCCGCTCGGATACTTCGAGGCGCGGCGCGCGGGGGATACGGTCGCGCGCATCCGCGAGCTGGAGTCGATTCGCCAGTTCCTGACGGGGCCTCCCTTGACGGCCATCGTCGATGCGCTGCTGACTGCCGTGTTCATCGGGGTGATGCTCCTCTACAGTCCTCCGCTCACGGGCATCGTGATCGGAGTCCTGCCCCTCTATGCAGGTCTCTCGCTGGTCGTGATGCCGCTGCTGCGCCGGGCCCTGGATCAGCGCGCGCAGCGCGGAGCCGAGGCGCACGCGTTCCTGGTGGAGACCGTCCGTGGCATCGAGACGGTGAAGGCGACCGCCGTCGAGCCGCTGCTCGAGCGCCGCTGGGACGAGCAGCTCGCCGGCCTGGCGAGCGCCGGCTTTCAAGCCGCGCAGATCGCCCAATTGGCCGGTCAGGTGTCGGCGATGCTCGGCAAGGTGGTCGCCCTCGCGGTCCTGTGGGTCGGCGCGCGGGCGGTGATGGCGGGTGAGCTGACGATCGGGGAGCTGGTGGCCTTCAACATGTTCGCGGCTCGAGTGACCGCGCCCATTCTCCGGCTGTTCCAACTCGGTCAAGAGTTTCAGCAGGCCTCGGTCGGGGTAGCACGCATCGCCGATCTTCTCGACGCCCCGCGGGAGGTGGCGATTGGCGCGGCGATGCCCCGCGTCGCCCGTCCGCATGGCGGCGTCGAGTTCGACGGCGTGACGTTCGCGTACCGACCCGAGGGGCCCAACGTCTTGTCGAGCGTGTCGTTCAGGATCAATCCGGGGCAGATCGTGGGCATGGTCGGGGCCTCGGGCTCCGGGAAAAGCACCATAGCCAAGCTGATCGCACGTCTTTACGTCCCCCAGGGCGGACGCATCCTGGTCGACGGAATCGATGTATGTCTCTGCAACCCGGGATGGCTCCGGCGTCACGTGGCGATGGTGCCCCAGGAAACCACCCTCTTCACGGGATCCATCCGGGAGAACATTGCGTGGGCGGATCCTGGCCTTCCGATGGACGCGGTCGTTGCGGCCGCGCGGCTGGCGGGCGCGCACGACTTCATCGCCGGGCTGGCGGCCGGATACGAGACGCCGGTCGGTGAGCACGGAGCCCTGCTGTCGGGAGGGCAGCGTCAGCGAATCGGCATCGCGCGCGCCCTCGCCACCGGCCCTGCCGTCCTCATTCTGGACGAGGCAACGAGTGCGCTCGACTACGAGTCCGAGCGCCTGATCGATCGAAATCTGCACGAGATCTGCGCGGGCCGAACCGTCCTCATCATCACGCACCGCCTCACGCTCGTGCGCCGGGCCGACCACGTCATCGCGATGGACGGCGGACGCATCGTCGAGGAGGGGCATCCAGCCGACCTCATCGCGCGAGGAGGATACTTCGCCGACCTCGATCGCGAGCAGCGTGGGCTCGGAGCCGAGTCGCCTCCACGCCGTTCGGCTCGAGAGTCGGGATGAATCATCCTCCCAGGCTGCGGCGAGAGGAGATCGAATTCTTGGCCCCGGGGGCGCGACTGCGGGTGGCCCCGGCGTCCCGTCTCGCCGTTGTGCTCGGGCTCACCATCGTGTCGGTACTCGTCGTCGCGACGGTCTGGGCCTGCATCGGGACGCTCGATGTGGTCGCGGTCGCGCGCGGCCGAATTGTCCCACGAGACCGCAACCAGACCGTCCAGGCCCCGGACGCCGGCGTGGTCCGCGTGGTCCACGTCCGCGAGGGAGCCACGGTCCGGCGCGGCCAAGTCCTTGTGGAGCTCGATCCCACCACGAGCGATGCCGACGAGGTGCGGCTGTCGCAGGAGCTCGTGGAGGCGGAGCTCCAGTCCGTCCGTCTGCAGGCTCTCCTCGCGGGTCGGCCGGACTTTGATCCACCGCCCACGGCGGGCGACGAGGCGATCACGCTCCATCGGCACCTCCTCGATACGCAGCGATCGGAGCATCGGCGTCGCCTCGAGGCGGCCGGGCTGGCGATCCGACAGCGGCGGGCCGGCCTGGCGGCCGCGACCGCGAACGTTGAACGCCTGGAGACCATCGTGGAAATCCAGACCCAGCGCGCCGACGCGTTTCGCTCGCTGCTCGCGCGGCAGTTCGTGGCCACGCTGCAGTTTCTGGAAGTGGAGGAGCGGCGAGTCGACAAGGTCCAGGAACTCGCCGCCGAGCGGGAGCGCCGTGAGCAGGAAGCAGCGGCGCTTGCCGAGGCGGAGGCTCACTATGAAGTCCTCGAAAGCGAGTTCCGGAGCGCTCGGTTCGCCGAGCTCGTCGGATGGGAGAGCCGGAGGCGCTCGCTTGCCCAGGAGGTGATCAAGGCGACCCGGCGACGCGCGGTGCAAAGCATCCTGTCCCCGGCGGGCGGGATCGTTCAGCAGCTCGCCAGCCATACGATCGGGGCGGTCGTGGCCACCGGGCAGCAGCTGATGGTGATCGTGCCGACGGCCGGCGGCATCGAGGTGGAAGCCTGGGTCGAGAACAAGGACGTGGGCTTCGTCCGGGCCGGGCTGCCCGCCGCCCTCAAGGTCGATACGTTTCCGTTCACTCGCTACGGCACCATCCCGGGCACCATCCTTGCGGTGTCGCCCGACGCGGTCATGGTCGAGAACGCGGGTCTCGTCTACACGGCGCGAGTAGGGCTGGAGCGAGACACGGTCGACGCGGATGGTCAGACGGTCCGACTCTCCCCGGGCATGGCGGTCGCGGTGGAGATCAACCTCGGCCGACGGCGAGTCGTCGAGTTCCTGCTGAGCCCTCTGCTGCGCCGGACCTACGAGGCGCTGCGGGAGCGGTGATGCCTGCTACGGCGCCCCGTTGAACGTCGAGATCACCGAATCCACCGTCGCGCGGTAGGCGGGCCCGGGCGTGTTGGGGCGCGCCTCGTAGTAGACGCGGCCGCCGGCGAAGTTCTGGTCCACGTAGACCAGTTGCTCGGCGATGGGCTTGCCGGTGGCGTCGAGCGTCTCCAGCCGGAGGCGCGGGCGGCCGCCGCCGCCGTAGACATAGCCCCAGACGATCGGGCGGCCTTTGCGGTCCACGCCGGGCGTGGCCTCGGTGCGGAAGGATTGCTGCGTGGTGGTGTTCGTGGGACCGGTCGCGCCCGTCCCGCCGCCGGTGCCGCTGGCGCCGGCGCAGCCCGCGGCGCCGAGCGCGGCCAGGCCGCCCAGGAGCGCGCGGCGGGTCAGAAGGCTCACAGCCCGCCCATCTTGCCCCAGTCGGCGGAGTAGACCGTGACGCGGTACGAGGGGGCGGGCACCCGCGGGCGGACCTCGAAGTAGGAGCGGTTGTAGAGCGGCACCTCGCTGTCCACGTAGGCGATCTCGCTGGCCACGGGCTGGCCGGCGGCATCGAGGCTTTCCACGAGCAGGCGCACCTTCGCGCTGCCCTGGCCCTTCCGAAAGAGGTACACGTGGCCCCACACGATGGGCCGGCCTTGCTTGTCGGTGCCGGGCTGCGCCTCCACGCGGAAGAACTTGGGGGCGTCCTCGGCCGTCACGCTCTGCGCGCGGGCCGAATGGGGCAGGGCCGCCAGCAGCGGGCTCGCGGCCAGGGCCAGGAAGGTGCGGCGGGTCATCGTGCGGACCAGGGGCGGCGCGCTAGGTACCGCCGGTCCGGTGCCAGTCGGCGGAGTAGATACTCACGCGGTACGAGGCCCCTGGCGTCTTCGGCCGCACCTCGTAGTAGGCGCGGTTGAAGAGGGGGATCTCGGTGTCCACGTAGGCGATCTCCTGGGCCACGGGGCGGCCGGAGGCGTCGAGCGTTTCCACCAAGATGCGGGCCCGGGCGTTGCCCTGCCCGCGATAGTTATAGATGTAGCCCCAGACGCTGGGCCGGCCATTCCGATCAAGGCCGGACTGGGATTCGATTCGGAAGTACTGGGCGGCATTGTCCGGGGTGACGCTCTGGGCCTGGGCCCGCCCGGCCCATCCGATGCCGAGCGGGGCCAGCGCCAGCAGGAGCAGCGCGCGCCGGGTCATCACCACTTGCGCGAGGCGAAGTCGCCGCGGGTCTCGCCGATCCAGTCGTACCAGAGGATGAAGACCTTGTAGGCCACGGCCCCGGGAATCCGCGCCGGTACCTCGAAGTAGGCCCGACCGCTCAGGGGGACCACGTCGTCCACGAAGCCTTGCTGGAAGCCGATCACGTTGCCCTGGGCGTCCAGCCCTTCGAGCTCGAGACGTACACGGGCGTGCTGATAGGTGAGGTTATAGACGTAGCCGCTGATGGCGGTGCGACCGCTCTTCTGGATGGGGTGGGCTTCCACCCGGAACTTGCCGTCCACGTTCCAGCGATCGGCAGGGCCCGCGGCAGCCGAGGGGGGGCCGGAGAGCCCCATGACGAGCCCCACCGCCGCCAGCAGTCCCACGATCGGCCGATGTCGCATTGTCAGAGCCCTCCTCATCTAATAAGACGCGGAAGAGGCTCGGACCGTTCCCCTGTCTGGAAGCGTCCTGGAACCGGGGGCTTAGCGGCCGGGGAGCCGTCCGGCCGCGGCCGCCCTGCTGGCCACCACTCGGTGGGAGATTTGCCGGCAGTGCCGGGTGACCTCGCGCAGGTTGTCCAGGATGGCCAGATAGGCCGAGGAAGCCCGGGGCAGGCAGACCCCCTCGATGAGGCGTTCCTCGTGGGCGGAGGCAAAGCCGCTGGCCACGTCCTGGAAGCGCATGGCCTCCAGCTCCACGTGCCGGGCCAGCACCTGATTGCCGGTGCGCGTCAGGTCGCGGGCGCACTCGAGCAGGCCCTGGGCGCGGTCGAACAGCTCGCGCACCTCGCGGACGCCGCGGTCGGTGAACTCGGCCGCCTCGTCCTCGCGCGTGCGGAGGCAGCGCACCACGCTCTCCAGGGCATCGCCGATGCGCTCGAGGTGGGACGGAATGAATCGGAGAGGCTCGGCCTCAGGGGGACCGGCCAGCAGGCCCTCGGTCAGCTCGTTCTCCCGCTTGTGAACACTCCGGCCCAGAGCCGAGGCGGTGTTCAACACCTCCAGGTCGTGGTCGAGGAAGCAGGTGCGCGTCAGGGTCAGCATCTCCAGGGCGTCCTGGAACATCGGATACAGCAGCTCCGCCGCGGGGCTCACCATGGCCGGGCCTCCCTGAGTGTTGGCCTTTCATCCTAAGGCGGCGCCGGGGCCGTGAACAAGCGCCGAATCGCGTCCCGCCGCGCACGCGCGTGACCTTTTTCACGCGCTCCGGGCCCGTTGACTCCGTCCTCGGCCCCGCATAGCATCGACTCGTGAACCTCGCCGAGCACCTTGCGAAGGAGCAAGGCCCCGCGGCCGAGTACACGGCCAAGGTGGTCTCCGTGATTCTCGCGATCGCGAACATGTCGCGCGACATTGCCCGCGAATTGGCCTTCGCGACCCTGCGCGGCGAGACCGGCACCACCGGCGGCAAGAACTTCTCCGGTGACGAGCAGAAGCCGCTGGACATCTGGGCCCACGAAGCGATGGCGCGCGCGCTGCGCCGCTCGCACTCGTGCTCGGCCTACATCTCCGAGGAAGCGCCCGAGCCCATCGAGATGCCGGAAGGCACGGGGCCGCGCGCGGTGGTGGTGGCGTGCGATCCCGTGGATGGCTCGTCGAACCTGGACGTGGGCGGCTCGGTGGGCACCATCTTCTCGATCCGCGCCGCCGGCGGCCGGACGCCCGCGGCGCCGTCCGCGCTCGGCACGGTGGGGAATCAGCTCGCCGCGGGCTACATCCTCTACGGCCCCGCCACGCTGCTCGTCTACACGATGGGCGCGGGCTCGCACGGCTTCACGCTCGATCGCGACGACGGCGAGTACCTCCTCACGCATCCGGCCATGCAGGTGCCGCGCAAGGGCAAGACCTACGGCATCAACGAGGGCAACGGCCACACGTGGCACCCGGGGCAGCGCGCCTTCGTGGAGCATCTCCGCAGCCCCGACAAGGGCAGCGGACGACCGTACTCCCTGCGCTACTCGGGCGCCATGGTGGCGGACGTGCACCGGACGCTGCTCGACGGCGGCATCTTCATGTACCCCGCTGACATGACGGACCCCGCCAAGCCCAAGCCCAAGCTGCGGCTCCTCTACGAGGTGGCGCCCATGGCCTTCGTGGCCGAGCAGGCGGGGGGGCGGGCGAGCACCGGCACGGAGCGCGTGCTCGGCCTCGAAGCCAAGGAGTATCACCAGCGTGCGGCGATTCTCATCGGCAGCGCGGATGACGTGGCGCTCGCCGAGGCCTACTACCGGAAGTGATGCGCCTCTCACCCGATCGACGTCGATAGAAAGGACGGCCGCCATGGAAAAGCGAGTCAAGGAAATCCTCGGCTGGTATTCGAGCGATAGTCCCGGGACCCGTACCAACCTGGCGCGCCTGCTCAACCACGGCCGCCTCGGCGGCACCGGCAAGCTGGTCATCCTGCCCGTGGACCAAGGCTTCGAGCACGGGCCCGCGCGCTCCTTCGCGGTGAACCCGGCCGGCTACGACCCCGCCTATCACTTCCAGCTCGCCATCGACGCCGGCTGCAACGCCTACGCGGCGCCGCTGGGCTTCCTCGAGGCGGGGGCGGCCGAGTTCGCGGGCGAGATCCCCCTCATCCTCAAGATGAACAACCACGACGTGCTCCACGACGAGAAGGATCCGCTCTCGGCGGTGACGGGCTCGGTGAAGGACGCCCTCCGCCTGGGCTGCGTGGCCGTCGGCTTCACCATCTATCCCGGTTCCACCGCCGCGCAGACCATGTATCAGCAGTGCCGGGAGATGATCCTCGAGGCCAAGGCGCACGGCCTCGTCTCGGTGGTGTGGTCGTACCCGCGCGGCAGCGACATCTCCAAGGCGGGCGAGACGGGGCTCGACGTGGTGGCCTACGCCGCGCAGATCGCCGCCCAGCTCGGCGCCCATGTCATCAAGGTGAAGCCGCCCACGGAACACATCGAGCAGGCCGAGGCCAAGAAGGCCTACGAGAAGGCGGCGGTGCCCATGGGCACCCTTGCCGAGCGCATCCGCCATGTCGTCCAGTCGGCCTTCGACGGCCGCCGCATTGTGATCTTCTCGGGCGGGGCCACCAAGGAAGACGACGAGGCCCTCTTCACCGAGTACCGCGGCATCCGCGACGGCGGCGGGTTCGGCTCCATCATCGGCCGGAACTCCTTCCAGCGGCCCCGCGACCGGGCGCTCAAGTTCCTCGACACCGTCATGAAGATCTACGCGGGCGAGGTGAAGTAGGGCGCGAGAGCCGGTCCGAAGCCCCGCCGGGCGCCGGAGTCCGGCGGGGCCGGTGAAGCGGCTCGGTCTCGTCGGGCTCGCCTTCGTCCTCGTCGGCGCGGCGGCGTGCTATTGGGCGGCGGGCAACCTGGCCGCACCCGTGCCGCGCGCGGTCGGGTCGCCGCCGGCGGATTTGCCGGGGCAGGCGGTGCGCGTGCTCAGCCCTACCGCCGGCACCCTCCGGGGGTGGCTCGTGCCGGGCCGCCCGGGCGCCGGCGCCGTCCTGCTCCTCCACGGCATTCGCGGGAGCCGGCTCGACATGGTGGACCGGGCGCGCTTCCTCCACGCCGCCGGCCACACGGTGCTCCTCTTCGACTCCCGGGCCCACGGAGAGAGCGACGGCCCGCGCATCACCTTCGGGTACCTGGAGAGCCTCGATGCGCGCGCCGCGCTCGGCTTCCTGCGCCGGGCCGCGCCCGGTGAGCGCCTCGGCGTGATCGGCATCTCGCTGGGCGGCGCCGCCCTGCTACTGGGCCCGCAGCCGCTGGGAGTGAGCGCGCTCGTGCTCGAGGCCGTGTATCCCACGGTGGAAGAGGCGATCGAGAACCGGCTCGCCCTTCGTCTGGGCGCACTCGGTCCGCCGCTGGCGCCGCTGCTCACGCTCCAGCTGCGGCCCCGCCTGGGCGTCTCCGCCCAGGACCTGCGCCCGATCGAGGGCATCGAGCGGGTCGGGGCGCCGATCCTGATGATTGCCGGCGTCGAGGATCGGCACACGACGCGGGCCCAGGCACGGCGGCTCTTCGCGCGGGCGCGGCCGCCCAAGGCGCTCTGGGAGGTGGCGGGGGCCGGACACGTCGACTACCACCGTGCCGCGCGAGACGAGTACGAGGCGCGCGTGGGCGCGTTCTTCGCGGACGCCCTGCGCGTCCCGGCCGAGCGCGCGTCCGCGGGCGGGGTTCCCGTCGACCGCCCCACGCGGTAACATCAAGCCGTGAGCGCGGTGACGCGGGGGTTCGGCTGGGTGCTGATGGTCATCGCGGCGCTCATCATCTTCATCTGTGCGCTCGTGGTGGTGGAGCCGCTCGGCTTCGGCGCCGGCCCCGACTTCGAGCCGGTGGCGCTCCTGCTGGTGATCGGGATCATCGTGACGGGAGGCCTGCTGGGCGCCCTCGGCGCCTACCTCGCCTTCGCCCGGCGCTGGGCCCCGTGAGCGCCCCGCCGCCCGAGCCGCACGCAAAATTTATGCTCTCGCAGGCCCCCCGATATAATGCTGACTATGACGATCTTTGGATCGGCGATACGTCTGCTCGCGGTGGTGCTCGTCGTGGTGCTCCTGGCGACCGCGATCGCGCCGGCGCGCGCCGAGGCGATCGACCCCATGACGGCCATGGCCATCGCGGGCGCCGCGGTGTGCGTCGTCATCCTCATCGTCTTCCTCGTCATCGCCAACACCAAGGGCCCGAAGATGGACGAGACCGGCATGGACGAACAGCGGCAGCCCGTCATGGTCGCCTGCGTCGAGGCGGAAGGCCAGCCGCGCAACTGCTGGGCGGTGGATCGTCCCAACGAGCCCGTGCAGATCGAGTACGTCGAGTCCGTCGTCGCCACGTCGCAGCCCGCTCCTCAGAGCTGATCGGCCGCACCCAATCCCGTTGAAAGGAAGACCATGGCGCACCAGTTCGTCTTCACGCTGAAAGACCTTCGCAAGATCGTGCCGCCCAAGCGCGAGATCCTGCGCGGCATCTGGCTCTCCTTCTATCCCGGCGCCAAGATCGGCGTGCTGGGGAGCAACGGCGCGGGTAAGAGCACGCTGCTCCGCATCATGGCGGGCGCGGACAGGGACTTTCTCGGCGACGTCTGGCGCGCCCCCGACCTGAAGATCGGCTACTTGCCCCAGGAGCCCGCGCTCGATCCCGCCAAGGACGTGCGGGGCAATGTCGAGGAGGGCGTGGGCGAAGTACGCGGGTTGCTGACCCGGTTCGACGAGATCAACGCCCGCCTCGGCGAGCCCATCGACGGCGACGAGATGGAGAAGCTGCTCGAGGAGCAGGCCCAGGTGCAGGATGCGATCGAGTCCCGCAACGGCTGGGATCTCGACCGCACGGTGGAGATCGCGATGGATGCTCTCCGCGTGCCGGACGGCGCGCAGGACGTGGCCACGCTGTCCGGCGGCGAGCGCCGGCGGGTCGCGCTCTGCCGGCTGCTGCTCTCCAAGCCCGACGTGCTGCTCCTCGATGAGCCCACCAACCACCTTGACGCGGAGTCGGTCGCCTGGCTGGAGCGCTATCTGAAGGAGTACCCGGGCACCGTCGTCGCCATCACCCACGACCGCTACTTCCTTGATAACGTCGCGGGGTGGATCCTCGAGCTCGATCGCGGCGCGGGCATCCCGTGGGAGGGGAACTACTCCTCCTGGCTGGAGCAGAAGAAGGAGCGCCTCGCGGTGGAGGAGAAGCAGGAGTCGGCGCGCCAGCGCACCCTCGAGCGCGAGCTGGAGTGGGTACGCATGGCCCCGCGGGCGCGGCACGCTAAAGCCAAGGCGCGGCTCGAGGCGTACGAGAGCCTCCTCGCGGAAGGTGGTCAGGAGCGGGAGGGCGCCGCCGAGATCATCATCCCCAACGGCCCGCGCCTGGGCGACCTCGTGGTGCAGGCCGATAAGCTCGGCAAGGGCTACGGCGATCTCCTGCTCATCGACGGCCTCACGTTCACCCTGCCCCGCGGCGGCATCGTGGGTGTGATCGGCGCCAACGGCGCGGGCAAGACCACGCTATTCCGCATGATCACGGGGCAGGAGAAGCCGGACACGGGCGCCCTGAAGGTGGGCGACTCGGTGAAGCTTGGGTACGTCGATCAGAGCCGGGACGCTCTCGAGGCGGGCAAGAGCGTGTGGGCGGAGATCTCCGGCGGCGCCGAGCAGCTCACCCTCGGCAACCGCCAGATGGCGTCGCGCGCCTACGTGGCGTCCTTCAACTTCAAGGGCGCGGACCAGCAGAAGCGGGTGGGGGATCTCTCGGGCGGGGAGCGGAACCGCGTGCATCTCGCCAAGATGCTCAAGACGGGCGCCAACCTTCTACTGCTCGACGAGCCCACCAACGACCTCGACGTGGACACCCTGCGCGCTCTCGAGGACGCGCTGCTGGGCTTCGCGGGCTGCGTGGTGGTGATCAGCCACGACCGCTGGTTCCTCGACCGCATCGCCACGCATATGCTCGCCTTCGAAGGCGACAGCCAGGCGGTGTGGTTCGAGGGTAACTACCAGGACTACGAGGCAGATCGGAAGAAGCGGCTGGGGGCGGCGGCCGAGCAGCCCCACCGCCTGCGCTACAAGCCCCTCTCGCGCGGCTAACCCTTCCGGCCGCGGGCGAGGTCGAGCAGGACGAGCGACCAGCCGATGGTGCGGAGCTGCTCGTCGATCACGGAGCGCGAGCGGCGCTCATTGCGGCGCCGGTCCAGCATGGGCGCGCCCTTCTTCTCGCGCCGCTGGCTCGTGCGGCGATCCAGCACCACCTGCACGCTCTCGTGCCCCGCGAAGGCGCGCTTGATCTCCTCGTAGAGCTCACGCCGGTGCCGCGCCACCACGAGGAGGTGCTTGGCGAGGGCCAGCTCCTCGGCGGCGTGCCGGGGCGCCAGCTTGCGCCCGGCCCCGTTGCCGTGCGTGGGCCGCGCGCCGGCCGCGATGTCGAGGAAGCGCCCGATCGGGCTCCACGTGCCGCTCCCGCAGGCGGGGCAGTTGCCGTACCCAAGCTCGAAGCACTCGTCGCAGTCGAGACAGAGGGCCAGCTTCTTGAGGGGCAGGTGGACGCCGGCCGCGAGCACGCGAGGGCGGGGCATCATGCGGGTCAGTACGTCCATGGGCTCGACTACCTGCAAGTGCTGGTCCCAAAAGGCGTCCGACGAGAAATCACCTACTTACGAGCTTCACCGCGGCCCTTTACTTACGAGAATTGTCGCGAGCCCGCAAATAGGGGAAAACACGGACGTCGACCGATGGACAGTCGACTTTCCGACGCGAGGCTGTCCACCGCGTCGCACGGACCGAGCGCTACGCGAGGTCGAACAGGAGCAGCTCCGTGGGCGCGGTCGCGGCAATCTCCAGCGCGCTCTCGCGCTCGGCGGCGGCGGCGTCGCCGGTGGTCAGCATGGCGCCGTTGAGCGTGGCCGCCCCCGCCACGAGGTGCAGCCACGCACCGTGCCCCTCGGGCAGAGCATGGCGCACCGTTTGTCCAGCCTCGAGCACCGCCACGTAGACGCTCGCCTTCTGGTGGATCAGCACCGAGCCCTCGCGGCCGTCGCGCGAGGCGACCAGGCGCAGCCGACCCTGCTTGTCTGCGGGCGCGAACACCTTCTCCTCGTAGCCGGGCGGTAGGTTCCGACTCTCGGGCAGGAGCCAGATCTGCAGCAGGTGCACGGGCTCCGTGTCGGAGGCGTTGAACTCGCTGTGCGTGACGCCGGTGCCCGCGCTCATGCGCTGCACGTCGCCGGGGCGGATCACCGAGTGATTGCCCATGCTGTCCTTGTGGGCGAGGGCGCCCGCCAGGACATACGTGATGATCTCCATGTCGCGGTGGGAGTGCGGCGGGAAGCCGGCCCCCGGTGTCACTCGGTCCTCGTTGATCACGCGGAGCGACCGGAAACCCATGTGCGCTGGGTCGTGGTACTGCGAGAACGAGAACGTGTGGTAGGTGTCCAGCCACCCGTGGTCGAAGTGGCCCCGCTCCTTGCCCGGCCGCAGCGTGATCATCGATTGTCCCCCTCGACGCTCATGGTCTCACGCTCCGCAAGCCGCGCCGCCGGGCCATCAGCGCGGCTGCATGCGGATGGCGCCGTCGAGCCGGATCGTCTCGCCATTGAGCATGGCGTTCTCGACGATGTGGGCGGCGAGGGCGCCGTACTCGGCGGGGCGGCCGAGCCGCGGCGGGAAGGGGACCTGCTTGCCGAGCGAGACGCGCGCGGGCTCGGGCAGGCTCGCGAGCAGCGGGGTGTCGAAGAGGCCGGGCGCGATCGTGCAGACGCGGATGCCGAGCTCGGCGAGGTCGCGCGCGACGGGCAGGGTCATGCCCACGATGCCGCCCTTGGAGGCGGAGTAGGCGGCCTGGCCGATCTGCCCGTCGAACGCCGCCACCGAGGCAGTGTTGATGACGACGCCGCGCTCGCCCTCGTCGTTGGGCGCGTTCTTCGCCATGTGGGGAGCGGCGAGCCGGATGCAGTTGAAGGTGCCGATGAGGTTCACCTGGATGACCCGGGTGAAGCCAGCGAGGTCGGCCGGCCCCCGCTTGCCGAAGGTCTTCTCGGCGGTGCCGATGCCCGCGCAGTTGACGAGCACGTGGAGCCCGCCGAAGCGCTCGATGGCGGCGTCCAGCGCCCCCGCCACGTCGTCCCCGCTCGTCACGTCGGCGGCCACGAAGTGGGCGTGGTCGCCGAGCTGCTTGGCCACCTCCGCGCCCGCCGAGCGCGGCAGGTCGAGGAGGGCCACGCGGGCCCCGCCCGCGAGCAGGCGCTCCGCGGCGGCGCGGCCGAGCCCGGAGGCGCCCCCGGTGATCACTGCGATGCAGGCCGAGATCTTCATGCGGAGTCCTCCCGGGACGGCGGGGTGCGCTGGCGGCGTAGTATAACAGTAGGCGCACATGCCGGCGTCGCCCAGGCCCCCCGCTGGATCCGCACCCCCGAGGACATGGGCCGTCTCGCCGCCGATCTCGGCGCGGCCCGCGCGGTGGCCATCGACACCGAGGCGGACAGCCTGCATCACTATCCCGGCAAGCTCTGCCTGGTGCAGGCCGCGACCGATCTCGGCGGCGCGCACCTGGTCGACCCCCTCGCCTTGCCCGACCTCTCCGCGCTGGGCCCCGCGCTGGCCGATCCCGGCATCGTGAAGATCTTCCACGCCGCCGACAACGACCTCGCGTACCTCAAGCGCCAGCACGCGTTCGCGGTGGCGTCGATCTTCGACACCGCCATCGCCGCGCGATTCCTCGGGGCCACCGCCCTGGGCCTCGACGTCTTGCTGAAGACCTACATCGGCGTCGATCCCGGCAAGTCGCGGCAGAAGGACGACTGGTCGCGGCGCCCGCTTTCCGCCGAGCAGGAGACCTACGCGCTCAACGACGTGGTCCACCTCATGCCCCTCCGCGACCGGCTCACCGAGGAGCTTGCCGCGCGCGGCCGGCTCGCCTGGCTCGAGGAGGAGTGCGCGGCGCTCGCCGCCCAGAGCGTGCCGCCGCGGGTGGCGGATCCCGACGCCTATCTCGTGCTCAAGGGCACGAAGGATCTCGACCGCCGCGGGCTCGCGGTGCTCCGTGAGTTGTTCCGCGAGCGCGAGCGCCTCGCGCTGGAGTTGGATCGGCCACCCTTCATGATCCTCGGCCACGATACGCTCGTCCTCCTCGCCGCGCGGCGGCCCGTCGACGTGACGGGCCTCCTCGAAGTGCCCGGGTGCACGGCGAAGTTCGAGCGGCGCTTCGGCGCCGCCATCCTCGGCGCGATCGCCCGGGGGCTGACGGTGCCCGAGGCGGACCTGCCCGTGCGTACGCCGAAGCCCCGGCCCAACGTGCCGGGTCCCGTGCGGCGCCGCATCGAGGCGCTGCGGGCGTGGCGCACCAAGGGCGCCGCCGCCATCGGCCTCGACCCCGGCTTCTTCTTTCCCCAGCGGCTCATCGACCGTTTGGCCGCCGCGCCGCCCGCCGACGTCGACGCGCTCGCGCGCGCGGACGGCGTGCATCGCTGGCGCGCGGAGGCGGCCGGCGCGGAGATCCTCCAGGCCTTGCGCACCGCCTGAGGGCGGCTTGCCCCCGCCAGGGCTTGGTGGTACCCCTGGGGGCAGCAGCAGGACCGTCGGACAAGGAGGACGCCCCATGGCCTCCCACAGCCGGTACGTCCGCGAAGGCATCATCGGTGGCCTGATCGGCGCCACGCTCGTCGCCGTGTGGTTCCTCATCTACGACGCGGCGCGGGGGCGGCCCTTCCGAACACCCGCGCTGCTGGGGGCCGCGACCTTCCAGGGCGTGACCGATCCCGCCGCCGTGCCGGTGGCGCCGCACTTGGTCGTCGAATACACGGTGCTGCACGGGGTGGTGTTCGCCCTCATCGGCATCCTCATCGCCTCGCTGATCTGGGCCGCTCAGAGCCAGCCCGGTCGGCTGCTGACCCTTGTCATCGTGGTGCTCTGCTTCGAGGTGTTCTTCCTCGCGCTCGTGGTCACTCTGGCCCATCCCGTGCTCGACGACGTCGCGTGGTGGTCCATCCTGGTCGCGAACGCGCTGGCCGCGGGGGGCATGCTCGCCTACTTCTTCATTGGCCACCGCGCGCTCGGCCGCGTGTTGCTCGGGCCGTGGACGCGCGTCTTCCGGGAAGGGCTGATCGCGGGGATGCTCGGCGCGGCCGCCGTGGCGATCTGGTTCCTGGTGATCGACACGGCGGCGGGGGCGCCGCTGCGGACGCCCGCGCTCCTGGGGGCAGCGGTGATGGAAGGGCTGCGCGACCCCGCCGCGCTGGTGATCACGTGGTCGCTGGTCTGGCGCTACACGCTGATCCACGGCGCCGCTTTCGCCGTGTTCGGCTGGCTCATGGCGGGCCTGCTCGCCCTCGCCGACCGCGAGCCGCGCCTGCTCTACGCCTTCGTCATGCTCTTTTGCTGCTTCGAGGTGTTGTTCATCGCGCTGATCATGATCCTGGCGGAGTGGCTCTTCGAGACCCTCGCCTGGTGGAACATCCTCGCCGGCAACCTCTTCGCCGCCTTCGCCATGCTCGCCTACTTCTTCCGCGGGCACCGGGTGACGTGGCGTGAGTTCCTCACCGCCCGCGAGGGCTAGCCGGAGCGCCAGAGGGCAGCTCGTCGAACGGTAGCTCCTTGTCGACCCGCACGTCGGCGGGCAGGCCGAGCACCCGCTCGGCGATGATGTTGCGCAGGATCTCGTCGGTGCCGCCCGCGATGCGGGCGCCCGGCGCGGCGAGGAGCGACTCCTGGAACGCCGCCCGCATGGGGGCGAGCGCGGGGTCGAGTACGGCCCCGCCCATGTCCTGCAGGTCCATGGCGAACGAGGCGATCTCCTGCAGCTTGCTCGCGCTGACCACCTTCGCGATGGAGGCCTCGGGCCCCGGCGTCTCTCCGCGCGAGAGCGCGGTCATGGTGCGGAAGCGCGTGTAGCGCAGTCCCTGCTGGCGCACGTACCAGTCGGCGAGCCGCTCGCGCACCGCCGCGTTCTTGATGGCCGGGCCCTCCGGCAGCTCTACCGCGCGGGCGAGCGCGAACACCTCGTCGAAGTCGGGCCCCGCCACGTCGCCCACCGCCAGGCGCTCGTTCATGAGGGTGGTGATGGCCACCCCCCAGCCCTGGCCCACCGCGCCGAGGCGGTGGGTGTCGGGCACGCGCACGTCGGTGAAGTAGACCTCGTTGAAGTTCGACGCGCCCGACACCTGCTTGATCCGCCGCACCTCGATGCCGGGCGAGCGCATGTCGAGGAAGAAGAACGTCAGCCCCTTGTGCTTGGGGGCCTTGGGATCGCTCCGCGTGACGATGATCCCCCAGTCGGCGAAGTGCGCGCCGGAGGTCCAGATCTTCTGGCCGTTGATGACCCAGCCGTCGCCGTCGCGCGCTGCGCGCGTGCGCAGGCCGGCGAGATCGGAGCCGGCGGCGGGCTCGGAGAAGAGCTGGCACCAGATCTCTTCGCCGGCCAGGGCCTTCGGCGTATAGCGCTGCTTCTGCGCCTCGGTGGCATAGGCGTGCATGGTCGGAATGCACATGCCGAGGCCGATCTCGAAGTAGCCGCGGGGCACGAGGAAGCGCGACTCCTCCTGGTTGTAGATCACCTGCTGGATGGGCGTGCCGCCCCGCCCGCCGTACTCCGCCGCCCAGGTGATAGCGGCGAAGCCGGCAGCGTGCTTCTTGGCCTGGAAGGCCTTCGCGCGGGCCAGCCCGTCGGTGTCGCCGAACTTGGCCTTCCACGTCTCGCCGGGATACGCGCGCCGCTCGGCGGTGGCTTCGAGCCAGGCGCGAGCTTCGGCGCGGAACTTCGCCTCGTCCTTGTTGTCGTTGAAGTCCATGTCGTCAGGCTCCGGTCCCAGATTCGAGCCGCGTGATCAGCTTGTCCTTCCAGCGCGCCACGCTGCCGAGGTTCAGGGCGAGCAGCTTGGCGCGGCGGTAGTACATGTGGCAGTCGAACTCCCAGGTGAAGCCCATGCCCCCGTGGGTCTGGATGTTCTCCTTGGCGGCGTGGAAGTAGGCCTCGCTTGCCGCCACGCGCGCGGCCGCCGCCGCCACCGGCAGGGCGGGGGCGTCGGTGGAGAGCGCCCACGCCGCGTAGTACGCGTTGGAGCGCGCCAGCTCCAGGGCGACGTAGACGTCGGCCAGCTTGTGCTTGATGGCCTGGAAGGAGCCGATGGGACGGCCGAAGGCGAACCGGCCGAGGGCGTAGTCCCGCGCCATCTCGAGCGCGGCCTGAGCGCCCCCGATCTGCTCGAAGGCGAAGAGCACGGCGGCGCGATCGAGCAGGCGCTCGAGCAGGGGCCAGCCCGCGCCGGCCTCGCCCAACGGCTCGGCGGCGGCCCCGTCGAAGGCCAGCCGCGCATGGGAGCGGGTCGGATCCATGGTCTCGATGCGCGTCCGGGTCACGCCCGCGCCGCCGAGCTCCACGAGGGAGAGGGAGGGCGCGCCGCCGTCGCCGCGCGCCACGACCACGGCGAAGTCGGCGACGTCGCCGTCGGCTACCGGCATCTTGACGCCGGTGAGGTGTCCGCCACGCGCGGATGTCTCGATGTTGCCGGGATGCGGAGCGCGTGGCCCCTCGGCGAGCGCGAGGCACCCGATGGTCTCGCCGAGCGCCAGCTTGGGCAGCCACCGCTTCTTCTGCGCGTCGGAGCCCGCGAGCAGGAGCGTCTCGGTGGCGAGGTACACCGACGATGAGAACGGGGTGGGGGCGAGGCTTCGCCCCAGCTCCTCGGCGAGCACGCAGAGCTCGAGATAGCCGAAGCCGGCGCCGCCGTAACTCTCGGGGATCGCGGTGCCGGTCCAGGCGAGCTCGCCGATGCCGCGCCACAGCTCGCGGTCGAAGGGCTCGTCCGACTCGAGAATGCGCCGGACCCGCGCCGGCGCCGCACGATCGGACAGGAACTTCCGCGCCTGGTCGCGCAGGGCCTGCTGCTCGTCCGAGAAGGCGAAGTTCATCGCCGCGGCCGCGCTAGCCGAGGTGCTCGCGGAAGAAGTCGAGTGTGCGCTTCTTGGCCAGCGCCGCGCTCTCCGCATGCCAGCTGCCGCGCTCGTCGCAGTTGAAGCCGTGGCCGGCCGGATACACGTGGGCGGGCACGGTGGGATGCGCCTTCTTCACCGTCTCCCAGTGATCGGGCGGGATGGAGGCATCGGTCTCGCCCCAGTGGATCAGCACGGGGCAGCGCGGGCGCTCCGAGGCGGAGGCGGCGATACCGCCGCCGTAGTAACACACCGCCGCCGCCACGCCGTCGATGCGCGTGGCCGCGAGCCAGGCGAGCGTGCCGCCCAGGCAGTAGCCGACCACCCCCACCTTGAGGCCTTCCGCCTGCAGGGCCTTCACCGCCGCGCGCACGTCCGCCACCATGTCATCCAACTGGATCTTTCCGCGCGTGGCGCGGCCGGTCTCCACGTCGGACGGGGCATAGCCGATCTCGAAGTCGCGCTGCACGCGGTCGAAGATGGCCGGGGCGAGCGCGGCGTAGCCCTCGGCGGCGAAGCCGTCCGTCACCTTCCGGATGTGCTGGTTCACGCCGAAGATCTCCTGGATGACGACGATTCCCGCGCGCGGCTTGCCGGCGGGGTCGGCGCGGTAACCGGCGAGGGTGTGGCTGTCTTCGGCGGTCAGGGTGAGGGAGTTGCCCATGGCGCTTTCCTCCTCAGGCCCGCGTGCGGGCCGTGAACACGGTGACGGGATAGAGGCAATAGTAGTCCGACCGAGCGAGGATGTACTCGGGAGATTCTGGATCGCAGAGCGCGGTGCGGAGGCGCCAATCTTCCGGCGAGAGGAGCGGCCGCAAACGCTCGCCCCAGTTGCGGCCGAAGACCACGGTGCCGATGTACTCGCGGGCGGCGGCGGAGAGGGGCGCGCGGCACTGGAGCAGGTGCGTCTCGTGCGCGACATCGGCCAGATCCGCCTCCAGCAGCGACTCGAGCGTGCGCTGGCGCCGCTCCTGGAAGCTGCGCGCCCCCGCCTCCTCACGGCTCCGCTCGCTCTCCGCCTCCTGGATGCGCCGCTCGAGCGACGGATGCCCGGGCAGGAACATCGCCGACAGCGTTTGCGACTCCAGGATCACGATCCGGCCGCTCGGGCGCACCACGCGCGCGAACTCCTTGAGTGCGGTCGGGGTGTCGGCGATGTGATGGAGCACGTTGCCGCACCAGAGCCAGTCGAAGGCGCCGTCGGCCGCGTCCACGGCGGTGCCGTCCCCCTCGCGGAACTCGAGCCGCGGCGGGCCCAGGCCCGCGCCCGCGAGCGCCCGCGCCGCCTCCACGCGCTCCGCCGACGGCTCGATGCCGAGCACGCGTCCCTCGGGACCTACCGCCTCCGCGAGCCACAGCGTGTAGAGCCCGACGCCACAGCCCACGTCGAGCCCGCGCGAGCCCGGCGGCAGGCCGAGCCCCGCGATGACCGCACGCGCGACCGGCTCGTGGAAGCGATTCATCCGCTCCAGCGCGACGGTGAAGGGGACGGCGTCCGGCGCGTCGCCCGGAGATCCGTGGTGGCCGTGCCCGTGGCTCATGCCGGCTTGGCCAGGACGCTCACGCTCACGTTGGTCGCGACCGCGACCGTGCGATAGAGCGGTCAGCGGTTCTTGTAGACGCCCACCAGCAGCTCTGCCTGCGCCTGGTCCACCCCGGTCAGCTCGAAGCGCATGCGCACCTCGGCGAAGCGGTTGGGCTCCGCCACCGCGCGGAGCCCTTCGATCGTGACCTCCGTGTGGCGGAGGGGCACCCGTTGCTCTTGCGCATAGAGCTCGATGAGGGTCACCCCGCAGGAGGACACGCCGGCGAGAAACGCCTCTCCGGATGACAGCGCCTCGTGCGGCCCGGAGGGCGAGTCGATCACGAAGTGATTCGTCCGCGCCTGATTGAGCGCCCGGCCAGCCAGGCCGCCGCTGTACGAGCGAACCGTGTCCACCTTGAAGTCGCTCATCCTTTGATCGCGTCGGCGCCGGCGTTGGCGCATTCCTGGTCTTGCTCGCCGGTACCGCCGCCGCAGCCGATGCCGCCGATGACCTTGCCCTTGGCCATGATGGGCGTGCCGCCGTCGCTGGGCAGCACCAGGCCCGGCAGCGCGCCCGCCACAGTGGCGAAGAACACCGAGCCCTTCTTCGCGCGCTCGGCCAGCTCCGCGGTGGAGGCGCGGAAGTTCGCCGCCGCGGTGGCCTTGGCGCGGGATGTCTCCGGGCTCAGGAAGCTGGTGCCGTCGCCGCGCGCGGAGAGCACGAGCCGCCCCGCCTCGTCCACCACCGTCACCGTCATCGGCGCACCCAGCGCCTTGGCCTTCTCCTGGGCCGCACGCACCGCGCGTTCGGCCATGGCCAGCGTCAGCTCGATCATCGCTATCTCCCCTTGAAGTGCGGGGGGCGCTTGTCCACGAAAGCGCGGATGCCTTCGCGCGCGTCCTCGGTCTCAAAGCAGATGTTCTGCGCGAAGGTCTCGAACTCCAGCCCGCCGCGGAGGTCGGTGCCCTCGCCGTGGTAGAGCGCGCGCTTGGCGAGGCGGATGGCGATGGGCGGTCCCGCCGCAATCTTCCCCGCGAGCTCGTAGGCGGCGGGGAGCAGCTCCTCGGGCGGATACACCGCGCTCACCAGCCCGATGCGCAGGGCTTCGGCGGCGTCGATCATGTCGCCGGTGAAGATCATCTCCGCGGCCTTGGCCATGCCGATCAGGCGCGGCAGGAAGTACGTCCCGCCCCAGTCGGGATGGAGGCCGCGCTTGACGAAGGTCTCGCCGAAGCGCGCGGCGGTGGACGCCAGGCGAATGTCGCAGCCCAGCGCCAGGTTCATCCCCGCGCCGGCGGCGGCGCCGTTGACGGCGGCGATGATGGCCTGGGGGGCGTCCCGCATGGCGAGGAGGGTCCGGTCCCGCGACGGGGCGACCTTTTCCAGGATCGGGCGCTCCGTCCGCGACTCCTTGGCTTCGTTCATCGCCTTCACGTCGCCGCCCGAGCAGAAGCCCTTGCCCGCGCCGGTGATCACCATCACCCGCACGTCGGGATCGCCGCTCGCCCTCACCACCGCATCATGCAGATCCTCACGAAGCGTATCGCCGAGGGCGTTGAGCCGCTCGGGGCGGTTGAGGGTGAGGGTGGCGATCGCGTCCTTGACCTCGTAGAGGAGACACTTGTACGACGTCATTCGATCCTCCAGGCGTGCGGCCGGTCTAGCCGAGGGCGCCCTGCGCGCGCAGGGCGGAGAGGTCGTCGGCGGAGAAGCCCCAGTCGCGGAGCGCTTCCTCGGTGTGCTGGCCGGCGCGCGCGGGCGGCCGCGGGATGGCGCCCGGGGTGCGGCTGAAGCGCGGGGCGGGGCCGGGCTGCACCACGCCGTCCACCTCGACGAATGTGCCGCGGGCGCGATTGTGCGGGTGCGCGGGGGCCTCGGTGAGGGACAGCACCGGCGCGAAGCAGACGTCGCTGCCCTCCATGATGCGGCACCACTCATCGCGCGTCTTCTGCTTGAACACCTCGGTGAGCTTGGCGCGCAGCTCGCCCCAGCGCTTCTTGTCCCGCTGCGGCGGCAGCGGCTCGCCCTCGAGGCCGGTCAGGCGGAGCAGCTCACCGTAGAAGCGCTGCTCGATGGATCCGATGGCGACGTATTCGCCGTCCTGCGTCTCGTACACGTCGTACCAGGGGGCGCCGGAGTCGAGGATGTTGTCGCCGCGCTCGTCGTTCCACATGCCCATCGCGCGGAGCCCGAACACCGCCGAGGCCAGCGACGCGGCGCCGTCGACCATGGCCGCGTCCACGACCTGGCCGCGTCCCGACTGCTTCGCCTCGAGGAGGGCGCACACCACGCCGAAGGCGAGGTACATGCCGCCGCCGCCGAAATCGCCCACGAGGTTCAGCGGGGGCACCGGCGCGCCGCCCTTCCTGCCGATGGAGTGGAGCACGCCGGACAGCGCGATGTAGTTGATGTCGTGGCCGGCCGCCGCGGCCATGGGCCCGTCCTGGCCCCAGCCCGTCATGCGCCCGTAGACCAGCCGCGGGTTGACGGCGAGGCAGGCGTCGGGGCCCAGCCCGAGCCGCTCCATCACTCCGGGCCGGAAGCCTTCGATCAGAGCGTCGGCGTCGGCGACCAGCCGCTTCATGGCGCCCACCGCGGCGGGGGTCTTGAGGTCCATGGCCACCGAGCGGCGGCCGCGGTTCAGCACGCTGAAGCGGGGATCGACGGGCAGGCCGAGATCGGCGGCGCCCGTGCGGTCCACCCGCAGCACGTCCGCGCCCATGTCGGCGAGCATCATGGCGCAGAATGGCCCGGGGCCGATCCCGGCCACCTCGATGACGCGAACGCCGGCGAGGGGCCCCGCGCTCATTTCGAGAGCACGTGCTTGGCCACCGCGTCCTCGACGACGGTGCCCTTGAAGAAGTCGGGATTCAGCGCCGTATGCAGGCTTGCCGCGTTGACGAAGGTGAACTGGCGGAAGTCGTCCTCGGTGATCTGGCCGTGCTCCACCAGCTCCCACGCCTCTTCCAGCACCTCGGTCATGTCGGTGACGTCGAAGTGCCCCACGTCGGAGGAGAAGATCGGGTTGAGGCGGTGGTAGCCGTGGCGGTCGAACGCCCACGGGGTCATCGGATCGTCGGCCTCGCAGCCGAAGTAGAAGTGGTCGGCGAACTGCCGCTTCAGCGTCTCGATCGAGTCAATGCCCGCCGCGGCGAAGTCGTCGAGCTGCTCCTTGTACTCGCGCTCGGTCATCTCCTCGATCGTCTTGAAGGGCGGGACCAGGCTGGGCGCGGCGAGCAGCTCCGCCATCTTGACTTCGTACACCGTGCCCCCGTAGCGCGCGAAGAGGTCGGTGAGCATGGCGCGGTCGAGGTTAGCCGGGCGGACGTGCCGCTCCATGGCGGCGCCGTTGCGCTTCACCCAGTGACCCACGAGATCCGTGAGGAGATTGCACGCCCAGCCCACACCGCCCTCCAGCATGGCGAAGCGGAGGGCGGGGAAGCGCTTCACCACGCCGCCGATGATGAGGGCCTTGGCGAAGGCGTGGCTGGCCGCCGCGAAGTGGCCGATGTGGTTGTAGGTGAAGTTGTCTACCGTCTCGCGTCCGTGCCAGCCCATGCTGCCGGAGTGCGCGGTCACCGCCACCTTCAGCTCGAGACACTTCGCCCAGAACGGGTCGTAGTCGAGATCGCTGTCGTAGGCGAGGGAGTCGATGACCTGGCGGACGTGGGCGGGATCGCCGCCCGCCTTCGTCGCCGCGGGCACCGGCCGCTTCACGTGGTTCGCGATCATGATCACCTTCATCCCCAGCTCGCGCACCGCGTAGGTGGCCTCCTCGATGGCCTCCTGCGGCGTGTACACCGGCACCACCGCCGCCGGCGCGATCCGGGCGCGATAGGGCGCGAACATCTCCGCGTTCATCCGGTTCACCGCGCGCGCGCAGGCGCGGCGCAGCTCTTCGTCGGGATTGCCCACGTGGAAGAGGCCGAGCGAGGTGTAGAGCAAGCAGAAGTCGATGCCGAAGTCGTCGAGGCGCTCGTGGAAGAGGGCGGGCACCATCGCGGTGGCGCGATCCAGCGTGTTCGCGGGTTCGCCCCACCAGGTGGGGCGGTGTTGCCGGCGCTCACGGCGCTCCTGACGGCTCCACTCGTACCAGCCGGCCTCCGTCTGCTTCTTCACGAAGCGCTCGGCCACGGACGGGCCCGCGACCTGGCGGAGATAGTCCATGAAGATCGGCACCGGCTCCAGCCAGTGGCCGTCGCCGTCGATCACGGGATGGTCCAAGCGGGCACGGACGGCGGCGGACTTGGAATCCTTCGAATAGGCCATGCGGACTCCTCCCGGCGGTTCACATAGATGATACGGGCGGCCGGACTCTTGCCGTTCCCGTCCTTGTTAGGGCATTCGCAGAGGCAAGTCAAGGCGCGGCCGAGCGTCCCGAGACCGGCGGCGATTGACAGGGACGGCGCCGGTGTTGTCTAGTGTGGCCCGACATGACGCACGGGTTCGGCATCGGGATGGGCGTGGGGGCGCTGCTGCTCGCGCTCGGTCTGGGCGTCGGCGGCGCTGCCGACCCGCCGCGCGTGGTCGATGGGCAGCCCATCGATCCCGACGCGGAGCTGGTGGTGGCCCTCGCGGACGACACCAACAACATGGATCCGCGGATCGGCATGGGGTCGATCCGCTCCAACTACATCCGCCAGGTGTACGAGAGCCTGGTGGACGTGGACGCGGCGGGCAAGCCCCAGCCGGGCCTGGCGCTGTCATGGCGCGCGGTGAACGAGAATCTCTGGGAGTTCACGCTGCGGCAGGGCGTGCGCTTCCACGATGGCGAGCCGTTCAACGCCGACACCGTCCTCTTCAACCTCGACCGCATGTTCCGCAAGAATCTGGACAAATGGGGCATCAAGGACGTGACCGCGGGCGCCTCCTTCGAGAAGCTGTATCCCATGGTCACGCGGTGGGAGAAGACGGGCGACCATGTCGTACGCTTGCACACGAGCGAGCCGGTGGCCATGCTCTGGGACGCGGTGGGCCGCGAGCCGCTGGTGCCCAAGGCCTACACGCTCAAGCACGGCGTGGAGGCGGTGAACGAGCGCCCGGTGGGCACGGGGCCGTGGCGCATGACGGAGTGGAAGCGAAAGGACAGCATGCGCTTCGAGCGCTGGGACGGCTACTGGGGGCCGCCGCCCCTGGTCAAGCGCATGCGCTTCCAGACCGTGCCCGAGGGCGCCGCTCGCATCGCCGCGCTCCGCGCCGGACAGGTCGCGCTCATCGAGGCGGTGCCGCCCATCGACGCCGCCGGACTCGGGCGCGAGGCCGCCTTCAAGGTGGTGAGCGCCGCGCAGAAGCTCGGCTGCCGCCTCTACGTGAACGGGCGGCCCAAGGACAAGTACGACTCGGGCGGCAAGGATGGCCTCTACGCCGAGCCCCGCGTCCGGCTCGCCCTCAACCACGCCATCAACCGCGACGCCATCATCAAGAAGATCTTCGGCGGCTACGCCATCGCCAATGCCTCGCCGGTGGCCACCGTGATGTACGGCTACGCCGCCCAGGAGCCATACGCGTTCGACCCCGCGCGGGCCAAGGCGCTCCTCGCGGAGGCGGGCTGGCGCGACACCAACGGGGATGCCGTGGCCGACAAGGGGGGCGAGCCGCTCGCGCTGCAGCTCCTCTTCCCGGCCAAGCACTACGGGCAGGCGTTCGACGAGATGACGGCGGCGGTGGTGGAGATGCTGAAGGACGTGGGCGTGCAGGTCACCGTCAAGCCCCTCGACTTCGGCTCGCTGCTGCAGACGCTGAACAAGGGCACGCTGCCGCACAACGGGGGCTTCACCGCCTGCCGGACGAGCAACAGTGGGGATGCGGAAGACCAGGTGCGCGACTGGGCGACCTACACCCTCGTGAACTGGACGCCGTTCCCGCCGGAGCTGCTCGGCCTCTACCAGGCCTCCCGCCGCGAGGTCGATCCGGCCAAGCGCCGGCTTCTGCTCGCCGACCTGCAGCGCCAGATCCGCGACTGGGCGCCGGTGGTCCCGCTCTACCAGGAGATCAAGCTATACGCCCACAGCGTGCGGGTGCTGCGCTTCACCCCGCTGCCCGAGCTGCACATGGACTTCCGCGGCGTGGCCCTGCGGAAATGAGGGCATGCGGTCCTTCCTGCTCCGTCGTCTCGCCCACGCCCTCGTCGTCGTCTGGGGCGTGGTCACCTTCGTCTTCTTCCTCGTCCGCCTGACCGGCGACCCCGCCGCGTTCCTCGTCGACCCCACCGCCACCCAGGCGGAGATCGAGCACACCCGGCGTCTGCTCGGCCTCGACCGCTCGCTCGGCGTACAGTACGTGGACTTCCTCCTCGCGCTCGGGCGCGGCGACTTCGGGCAGTCCATCCAGACCCGGCGGCCCGCCCTCGCCATGGTGCTGGAGCATCTCTGGCCGGCGACGGCGGAGCTGGCGGCGGCGGCTCTCGCGCTCTCCACGATGGCCGCCGTCCCCCTCGGCGTGCTCTCCGCCACCCATCGCGGCGGCTGGGTGGATCACGCGAGCCGGTTCGCCTCGCTCTTCCTGCAGTCGATGCCCGCCTTCTGGCTCGGCATCATGCTGATCCTCCTCTTCGCGGTAGAGCTGGGGGGCCTGCTGCCGGCGTACGGGTCGGGCACCGTCCGGCACCTGATCCTGCCCGCCGTGACGCTGGCGGCGGCGCCACTCGCCCAGAACGTGCGCCTCATCCGCTCCGGTATGCTCGAGGTGCTCGGGGAGGACTACGTGCGCACCGCGCGCGCCAAGGGACTGGCCGAGCGCGGCGTGGTCTATCGCCACGCGCTCTGCAACGCCGCCCTGCCCGTGCTCACCGTCACCGGCCTCTCGCTGGGCTTCATGCTGAGCGGGGCCATCATCATCGAGACGGTGTTCTCGTGGCCCGGGCTGGGCCGGCTCATCGTGCAGGCGGTGCCCGGCCGCGACTTCCCCGTCATCCAGGCGGGCGTGTTCGTCTTCGCGGTGATCTTCGTGGGCCTCAACCTCGTCGTGGACCTTCTCTACACCGTGCTCGACCCGCGGGTGCGCCTCACGTGAGCCTGCGCCGCGACCTGCCCGCCCTCGTCGGGCTCGCGGTCATCGCCGCCGCCCTGCTCGTGGCGGCCTTCGCCCCGGCGCTGGCCCCCGCCGATCCCGTCAAGAACCGCCTCCTCGATCGCCTCACCCCGCCGATGTGGGCGCAGGGGGGCAGCGCGGCCCATCCGCTCGGCACCGACACGCTGGGGCGCGACGTGCTGAGCCGCCTCCTGCACGGGGCGCGCATCTCCCTGATCGTGGGGCTGGCCGCCGTGCTCGTCGCGGGCGTGGTGGGCGTCGCGCTCGGTCTCGTCGCCGGCTACCGCGGCGGCTGGGCCGACGATCTCCTCATGCGTCTGGGCGACATCCAGCTGGCCTTCCCCGTGCTGCTCCTGGGCGTGGCTGTCATCGCCGTACTCGGCGCGAGCCTCGTCAACATGATCCTCGTGCTCGGCGCGAGCGGGTGGGTCACCTATGCGCGCATCGCGCGGGGCGAGACGCTCTCGCTCAAGGAGCGCGACTTCGTGGCGGCCGCGCGCGCCCTCGGCGCGCCCGCCGGCCACGTGATCACGCGGCATCTCCTGCCGAACGTCCTGCCGCCGCTCATGGTCGTCACCACGTTCTCGGTGGCGCGCACCATCATCGCGGAAGCCTCGCTGTCCTTCCTGGGGCTGGGGCTGCCGCCGCCGACGCCGAGCTGGGGCGCCATGCTCGACGAGGGCCGGAACTACATCACGACGGGGTGGTGGCTGGCGCTGTTTCCCGGGCTGGCCATCCTCGTCCTCGTGCTCGCCATCAACCTCTGCGGCGACTGGCTGCGGGACGCGCTGGACCCGCGCATCGAGAAAGGCATCGGATGAAGTACTGGGAGGACATCAAGGTCGGCGACACTGCCAGCCTCGGCACCTACACGGTGACAGAGGAGGAGATCCTCACCTTCGCCAAGAAGTACGATCCCCAGCCGTTTCACCTCGACCGAGAGGCGGCGCAGCGGTCGATCTTCGGCGGGCTGATCGCCAGCGGCTGGCACTCGTGCGCCATCATGATGCGGATGAGCATGGAGCACATGCGCCGCGAGCAGCTCGCCGGCGTGGGCTCGCCCGGCATCGATTCCTGCCGCTGGCGCAAGCCGGTGCGGCCGGGGGACACGCTGACCGTGCGCACCGAGATCACCGAGAGCTGGCCCTCGAAGTCGAAGCCCATCGGCTTTATCCGCCGCCGCGCCGACATGCTGAACCAGCACGGGGAGATCGTGCTGACCGTCATCGGCGTCGGGATGTTTAAAAGGCGCGAGACCCTCGGCGGGGGCGCGGCATGAGCGACCTCATCCACTTCGAGGATGTGCGGGTGGGGGACACCGAGCGCTTCGGCCGCTACGAGGTCACCCGCGAGGAGATCATCGAGTACGCGACGCAGTTCGACCCCCAGCCTTTCCACATGGACGAGGAGGCGGCGAAGAGGAGCACCTTCGGCGGCCTCATCGCCAGCGGCTGGCACACGGGCGCCATGCTGATGCGCATGCTGAACGACCACAGCATCCCCCGCGCGGCCACCACCGGCGCGCTGGGCTTCGACGACCTGAAGTGGGTGAAGCCCGTGCGGCCGGGCGACATCCTCACGGTGGAGACGCGCGTGCTGGAGAAGACCGAGTCGCGCAGCCGGCCCGAGATCGGCGTGGTCAAGGTCGAGAGCCGGGTGCTGAACCAGCACGAGGAGCTCAAGATGTCGCTCGTCTCGATCGTCCTGTACCGCCGCCGCCGGTGAGCGGGAAGGCGCGGTGGACGGTCCAGCGCGTGATCCCGTCCTCCTCGCCCACCTGCCGGAGCAGGGTGAGGTTATCGAGGGCGCCGTCGAACCGCTGCGCCGCGGGCTGCACGAAGCGCCACACCTCCTCGAACCGCGGGCGGCAGTATTCCGCCACCGTCATGTGGGGCCGGAGATTCTCCCCGTCGTGCGGGCTCCACGGCATCCAGGGCAGGGCGCGGAGCGCGACGAACAGCGCGGTGAGAACGGTGCGCGCGGCCGGCGATGGCGTCACCGTCACGTAGACGACGTCCTCCTCGAAGTGGCCGAAGCCGCCCACCGTGATGGGCGCGGCGGCGTGGGCGCGCGCGAAGTCGGCAAGGACCGCCTCCACGGGCCGGACGTCGTCGGTCTCGAAGTGATACTTGAGCGTGACGTGAGCGGGGATGGCCTGACGCCGCGTGAACGGCAGCTCGAAGCGCGCGGCGATCTCGTCCACGAGGCCCTGGTGATAGCCGCGAATAGGCTCGCCGAGGAAGCACGGGAGGATGTAGCGCATGGTCGCTCGCCGGCGGTTCATTGTACGTCGGCTCGACTGGGGTAGACTGCTGCCGCCATGCAGGAGCCGCTGCCCGATCCCTTGCCTGCCGATCCGCTGCCGGTCGTGGAGCTCTGGCTCGCCGAGGCGACGAAGGCGGTGAAGGCGGCCACCGCGATGACGCTCGCCACCGTGGACGCGGACGGCAATCCCACCGCGCGCATGGTCATCTGCCGGGGCTTCGACGTCCGGGCAGGCTGGCTCGTCTTCTATACCGACCGGGGCAGCGCGAAGGGGCACGCCCTCGCTGCCCACCCTCGCGCCGCCCTCGTCTTCCACTGGGACGTGTTCGAGCGCCAGATCCGGGTGGAAGGGCCGGTGACCTGGGCCCCGGAGGAGGACTCCGACCGCTACTGGCGAACCCGCCCGCGGGACGCGCGGGTGGCCGCGGTGGCGAGCGAGCAGAGCCTGCCCATCGACTCCCGCGCCGCCTTTCTCGCCAAGGTGGACGCGGCCGGGCGCCCGGGCGGCGAGGACGTCCCGCGCCCGCCGCGCTGGGGCGGCTACCGCGTGTGGGCCGAGCGGGTCGAGCTCTGGGTGGGCCAGCCCGCGCGCGCACACGATCGCGCGCTCTGGACGCGCGCGCTCGCGTCCGCGGAGGGTGGTTTCCTCGGCGGCCCGTGGACGGGCACGCGGCTTCAGCCCTGAGCGGTTGACATTTTTCAGCCGGGCCTGCTGAGGACCGTCAACCGCGCAGGCCTTGCCTGGATCAACGAAGTCAACAAGTTGGTCCGGCCGGCGCGATCAGAACCCGTGTTTTTCGCGCCAAATCTCCCTCCCCGCCGCTGGCACACGCCGTGCACTCACACGGGGCGTGACGTTGCTCGATCCCAAAAACGACAACACAAACTAACTGACATAAAGGAGATTCGACATGCTGGCCTTCTGGCACAAGAAGCGGAAGATGCTGGGCAACCAGCGCGGCTTCACGCTCATCGAGCTGATGATCGTGGTGGCCATCATCGGTATCCTCGCGGCCATCGCGATCCCCTTGTACGCGAACATCCAGGCGCGCGCCCGCATCGCCAAGGCGCAGGCCGACGCCCGCACGCTCGCCTCCGCGGTGAGCATGTACTCGGCGCACATGGGCACGCTGCCGGGCGCCCTGTCGGCCCTCAACTCGGCGGTCGCGAACTCCCTCGGCCAGACCGCGGGCCCGTTCATGGCCTCTACCCCCGCGGCGCCTGCCGGCTGGACGGCGTATGGGTATAGCTCGACCGCGGCCGGGACGTTCACGATCTCGGCTTCGGGCGACTCGACCACCGTCAGCCTGCCGTAACGACCTTCACACACAGCCGGGGGAGGGGCCATTTGCCCCTCCCCCGTTTTTTTTGGTCCGCGGCCGGCCCGTAGGCCCAAGGTCCCATTGAAGACCCCCCCCGCTGGCCCCAAAGTCGACGGCCAAGGAGGGGATAACGATGTCGAATGTCTGGCACCGGAAGCGGAGCTTGCTCTTCAATCGGCGCGGCTTCACGCTCATCGAGCTGATGATCGTGGTGGCCATCATCGGGATCCTCGCGGCCATCGCGATCCCCTTGTACGCGAACATCCAGGCGCGCGCCCGCATCGCCAAGGCGCAGGCCGACGCCCGTACGCTCGCCTCCGCGGTGAGCATGTACTCGGCGCACATGGGGACGCTGCCGCCCGACCTCGCCGCCCTGAACTCCGCGGTCACGAACAGCCTCAACCAGTCCGCCGGGCCGTTCATGGCCGCCACTCCCCCGACGCCCGCCGGCTGGTCGGCGACGTACGGCTACAGCTCCACCGCTGCCGGGACCTTTACCATCTCCGCGACCGGCGACGGCACCACGATCAGCGTGCCATAGCGCCCAGTCCCGCCGGCCCGGCGGTTTCCCCGCTAGTTGGGCACGATCGCCGCGCGGGTGACGTGGCCCTTGTCCTGCTGGATGAACGCCTCGTTGATCTCGTCGAGCGGGAACTTGTGCGAGACGACCGCGCCCCACGGGTACTTGGTGAGGGTGCGGCGCATGAGGTCGAGGGCGCCGCGGAGGTGCTCGGCCTCGTAGTGGGCCAGGCCGATGATGCGCCGGTTGCCGAAGATGATCCACGAGGGATCGAACTCGGCCTTCCACCCCACGTTGATGTTCCCGACCTCGAGATAGGTCCCCTCGGGGGCGGTCATGCGGAGGCCCTCGTCCACCACGCCGGGATGGCCGACCAGCTCCAGGACCACGTCGCCGCCCCAGCCGTCGGTGAGCTTCTTCACGCGCTCGATCCGTTCGGCGGGGGTGGAGTCCCGCCGCATGTCCACGACGTCGGTGGCGCCGAACTTCTTCGCCAGCTCGAGGCGCTCGTCGATGCCGTCGATCACCACGACCTGGCTCGCCCCCATCTCGCGGGCCACCGCGCAGGCGTAGACGCCGAGGCCCCCCGCGCCCTGCACCACGACCGTCTGCCCGGCCTTGAGGGCGGCGATGTCGAGCCCCGCGTAGACCTGCGTGTAGGCGCAGTTGATCCCCGCCGCCATCTCGTCGGTGATCTCGTCGCCGAGCTTGAACACCGCGTGGTTGGGCCGGAGGTAGAAGTACTGGCCGAAGCCACCTTGGAAGTGCGGCCACTGCTCGCAGGACACGAGCCAGTTGGCCTGGCGCACCGGACAGGACTTGAACTGGCGCCGCAGGCACGCCTTGCAGTGCCCGCACGGGAAGAAGTAGCGGTAGAGCACGCGATCGCCCGGCTTGAGCGGCTGGCCGGCGGAGTCGGTGGTGACGCCCGGACCCAGCTTGGCCACGGTGCCCACGTGCTCGTGGCCGGTGTTGAGCGGCAGCGGGCGGCCCATCTTCTTGTAGTCCTGCTCGCCCCGCCAGTAGTGCATGTCGGACCCGCAGACATTGGCGAGCGCGATCTTGATCAGCATCGCGCCCGGCTCGGGCTCGGGGACGGGATACTCGCGGATCTCGAACGGGGTGCCGGTGCCGTGGAAGACGGCCAGTCGCGCGGTGTCAGGCATGATGGGCCTCCTAGGGCTGGGATTCGGAGCTAGTACCCCTCGCCGAGCAGCGGGAAGGCGCTGGTCACGTGCGGCACGGTGACGGGCATGGCGGGACGGAGATAGGTCCGGTCGAGCTGCGCGAGCTTGGTGACGCCGAGCAGGCCCATGGCAATGCGGACCTCGTCCTCGAGCAGCTCGAGCGTGCGCACGAGGCCCGGCGCGCCCGCGGCGGCGAGGCCGCAGCACGCCAGCCGCCCGAGGCCGACCACCTGAGCGCCGAGCGCGATCGCCTTGACGATATCGGTACCGCGCGCGTAGCCGCCGTCCACGAGGATCGTGGCGCGCCCGCCCACGGCGGCGACCACCTCGGGCAGCACCTCGGTGCTGCCCGCGCCGTGATCGAGCTGGCGGCCGCCGTGATTGGACACGTAGACGCCGTCCACGCCGTGCTCGACGGCGATCGAGGCGTCCTCGGCGGTGGCGATGCCTTTCAGAATGAGCGGGATCGAGTGGCGGTCCTTGAAGCGCTTGACCTGCTCCCACGAGAGCGCCGCCTGGAAGTCGACGCCGGTCACGTTCTGGCGCCACGGCTTCACGAAGCGCCGGGCGAGATCGCGCTCGCGGCGGCTGTACATCGCGGTGTCCACCGTCATGCAGAAGGCCGCATAGCCGTGGTTGATCGCTCGCTTCACGTAATCGTCCACGAACTGGTCGTCACCGCGCACGTAGAGCTGGAAGATACGGAAGTTGTCGGCGGCGGCGGCAGTGGCTTCGAGACCGGGGTTGCACGCGGACGACAGCATCTGCGGTACGCCGAACTCCGCCGAGCCCACCGCGGCGGTGGCGCCGCCGCCCGGCGTGAAGGACTCGATGGAGCCGATGGGCGCCAGCATCACGGGCAGGCGCATGCGCCGGCCGAAGAGCGAGGAGGACGCGTCAACCCCGCGCACGTCGCGCAGCACCCGCGGGCGGAAGGCGATGGAGTCCAGCGCCTGACGGTTGCGCCGCATCGTAGTCTCGGTCTCGGTGGCGCCCATGAGGTAGTCCCACGGGCCCGGCGCCAGGTTGTGCTGCGCCGCCTTGACGATCTCGTGCAGGGTCTGGAACCGCTCGGCCAGGTTCGACGTCATGGCTCTCCTCGATGAATCCCCTCGGGATCGGGGAAAGGATCCCAGAATCGTGCCGCTGCCGCCACCGACAGTTCGATGTCGTCCTCCAAGAGGTACCCGGTGCGGGCGAGCGCGATCGCCGCCTGCCGCACCTGCGCCAGATAGTCGGCGCGGGAGGCGTAGCGCTCCTCGAGGGAGGGACGCGGGTCGCCGGAGGCCGCGCGCTCGGCGCACGTGCGCGCGAAGGGCAGGGTGGCGCCGGCGAAGACGAGCAACTGCTCGGCGCCGCCAATGTCGGGATGCCGCAAGGTCCAGCCCGTGTGCGTGGCCACCGGCACCGCCAGCTCGGGAAGCACGATGCCGGCGACCTCATTGCCGTCGGTGTCCACCGCGGACACGAGAGAGCCGAAGGCGCGGCCCGGCTTCGGCGGCAGCGTGGTCCAGTCCAGACGGCGCGGCTTCGCGTGGTGCCGGAGATAGTGCGCGCGCGGGATCGCGGCGAAGAAGGGCGCGAGGGTCTCGGGCGGCACCGCGGTGCCGTCGGCCAGGCGCGGATGCCGGCTCGGCGGGGGCTCCACGCCGTCCGTCACCCAGCGGTCCAGATTGACGAGCCCGGCGCGTAGGAGCGCGGAATAGTCCACGACGCCGCGCAGGTTCTGGGATTTGTCCACCGCGCCGGTGGGATCGGCGGGGGCGAGCTGGACGTCGCTGGGCGGCCAGATCCCGAGGCCGTGCTCGGTGCCGGCGTAGTGATAGACGCGGACGTTGGGGCCGTGGGCGAGGTCACGCTCGCCGTCGGGGTCGGTGTGCAGCAGCGAGGCGTCGCCGCGGTGATACTCGGCGGAGGTGTTGGTGTAGAAGGCGCGAAGCCGGCTGCCGCGCGCGTCGAGCCGCGCGTGGAGCGCGTCCTTCAGGCCCGTGTCGCGGTCCGTCGCCGGCTGATCCGCGAAGGGGAACAGGTGCGCCATCATGTGGTTGCGGTCCTTCGAGTTCTGGCCGAAGCGCTGGTTGAACTCGCCCCGCATCCCGCCCGCCACGTTCGCGAAGATCCCGTCGAAGGCCTCGCGGCCCGCTTCGTCGAGGTTGAGGTCCTCGTAGGCGAAGGTGCGGAGGAGCCGCCCCGTCTGCGATCGGCCGTATGCGTATGCCCAACGTACGATCCCCGGCGCGGGGTTGCCCTCGGCGGCGCCGCCGTGCTTGAGCCAGGATGCCGCCTCGCGGAGCGCCGCCATCGAGAGCCCCAGCACCGGCGCGCCCTCGGCGGTGTAGGTGATCCGGTAGAGCCGTCCCTTCACGAAGCCGCCATCGATGTGGATGTGGCGCGCATCGGGCACGATCCGGCCGCCGTCCACCCGCGCGAAGCGCCACCGTTCGCGGGGGATCACCTCGACGGGCCCGTCGGGCTGGTCCGACACCGTGAGCAGCGCGTCGCGCTCCTCCAGAACGGCGGCGCGGTAGGCGAGGTGGCCGCGATCGGAGAGGAGGAAGTCCGCCGTGTCGCGGCCGGACTGGAGCTGGCTGTACACGCGGCCGCGCAAGGGGCGTCCCGCCGCGTCGCGCGCCTCCGGGGCCTGCATCCGGTAGAGCCCGGCGATCTCCGGCACGTCACACTGCCAGCCGCAGGAGATCACGACCCAGCCGCGCCGCATGAGGAAGCCGTCGCCCACGTCGATGGGCGGATTCGGCTCAGCGCCGGGCACGAAGGCGGGGCGGGTGGCCCGGTTGAAGTTCGGTACCGAGACGGTGTTGCCGCGGTTGACCACGTCGACGAGCACCCGGCCGCTGCACCGCGCCCGATCCACCGGCACCAGGATCGACACGTCGCTCCACCACTCGACTCGACCGGCGGGGTTGCGCGGGGCCAGCTCCACGTCGGTGATGCGCCGGTTGGCGGCGTGAAGGGGGTCGATGGCGAAGTGCAGCCGCCCCTTCAGTTCTTCGTAGGCGCCGGCCGCCCCGAAGCCCGCGCCGGCGGCGAGGGGCCGCCGCATGATGAGGTCGAAGCGGGTCACGGACATGGGGCCCTCAGTCGGCGCCGACGAGACGGGGCAAGACCTGGCCGATGGAGCCGCGGAGGACGACGTCGGCGAGATCGTCCATGGCGGTGGACTCGGCGTTCAGAATCACGAGCCGGGCGCCGGCCTCCCTGGCGATCGGGACCACGCCGGCGATGGGGAACACGGCAAGCGTGGTGCCCACGGCGAGGAGGAGATCGCACGCCTCGGCGGCGTGCTGGGCGCGCATGAGGTCCTCGCGCACAAGGCCCTGGCCAAAGGAGATGGTGGCCGATTTCAGGATGCCGCCGCAGGAGCGGCACGTCGGGTCGGCCTCGCCCGCGCGCACGCGCGCGAGCGCGCGCTCCATCGGCGCGCGCTCGTCGCAAGAGAGGCACACCACTTCCCGCATGGTCCCGTGGATCTCCACGATGCGCGCGGGATCGGAGCCGGCCTTGGCGTGGAGCCCATCCACGTTCTGCGTGATGAGGGTGTGGAGCTTGCCGCGGCGCTCCAGCACCACGAGGGCGCGGTGGCCGGCATTGGGCTCGGCCGTCCAGGCCGGCGAGTGGAGGCGACTCTGCCACGCGCGCTTCCGCACCTCGGGATCGGCCACGTAGTTCTGGATGGTAGCCATCTTCTCGGCCTGGGGATCGCGCGTCCACACGCCCTGCGGCCCGCGGAAATCGGGGATGCCCGACTCGGTGGAGATCCCCGCGCCGGTGAGGACGACGATGCGCTGGGCGGTATCGACGAGCTCGCGTGCAGCGCCCATCTCGCTTCGCTCGGAACCCATCATGTATCCGCTCGCCTCGCCTTCGGCTGCGGCTCGCCAACCGACTGCGGCGCGGCGTCGATGCATTCCGCGAGGAGGTCGAGAGCGGCGCGCGTGAAGGTCCACATGTTGGCTTCGCGGTCGTCGCGGCGAGTCTCGATGGTGCGCGCACGCTCGACCGGGCCGACTACCGCGACGCAGGTGTGGCCGGCGGCGTCGCCGTAACGGTTGCCGGTGGGCCCGGCGGCGCCGGTCTCGCCGATGGCCCACGTGGTACCCAGGCGCTCCCGAATCGTCCGTGCGTTGATCAACGCGGAGGCCTCGGTGCTGGAGCGGATGCCCTTCACCGCCTCGTCGGGCAGGGTGAGCAGTGCGCGCCGCGCGCCCTGTGTGTAGATCACGCCCCCGCCCATGAAGTACTTCGAGGCGCCGGGAATGGACAGGAGGGCGGCCGCGATGAGCCCCCCCGTGGAGGACTCGGACACCGCCACCGTGTCCCCGCGCGCGACGAGGCGCGCGGCGACGGGCGCGGCGAGGCCGGAGAGCAGCTCGGGCACGGCGCCGAGGATAGCATGGGCTGCGGCCCTCTTGCCGGGCCGCGGGCGGCCGCCTATCATCGCCTGCGCATTCATCGACCACTCTCTGGAGGAACCCATGGGTCAGCTGGACGGCAAGGTCGCCATCGTCACCGGATCGGGTCGAGGTATCGGCAGGGAAGTCGCGCTGCGCCTGGCGCGGGACGGCGCCAACGTCGTCGTGAACGATCTCGATGACGAGCCCGCGCGGGAGACCATCGCGCTCGTGGAGAAGCTGGGGCGCAAGGCGGTCGCCTGCGTGGGCAACGTGACCGCCACGGATTTCGGGGATCGTATCGTGGACACCGCAGTCAAGCAGCTCGGCGGCCTGCACGTCATCGTGAACAACGCCGGTTACACCTGGGACAACGTCATCCAGAAGATGACCGACGAGCAGTGGTACGCGATCATCGACGTGCACGTCACCGCGCCGTTCCGCATCCTCCGTGCCTTCGCCAACTACATCCGGCCGGTGGTCGACGAGGAGGGCAAGAAGGGGCAGCGAATCGTCCGGAAGATCGTCAACGTGTCGTCCACCTCGGGGACCAACGGCAACGCCGGGCAGGTGAATTACTCCGCCGGCAAGGCGGCCATGGTAGGCGTGACGAAAACGCTGGCGAAGGAGTGGGGTCGCTACAACGTGACGGTGAACTGCGTGGCCTTCGGCTACATCCAGACGCGGCTTACTCAGCCCCTTGCCGAGGGCGAGGCCGGCACCATCGAGGTGGACGGGCGCAAGGTGCGGGTGGGCGTGCAGGGCAGCCGCATCGCGGCCATGAACCAGACCATCCCGCTCGGCCGCGGAGGTACGCCCGCGGAGGCGGCCGGCTCCATCTATCTCTTCTGCAGCCCCGACTCCGACTACGTGAGCGGGCAGACCCTGGTGGTGACCGGCGGGGTCTGAGCGGCCACGTCCCAGCTCTCAGAGGGGGTGACGCAGGTCGGCGGCGATGCCGCCCGCCTTGGTGAGCCCCTCGTGCGCCAGTACCGGCTCGACCGCGCCGGCGGTCGCGACGACGCGCTTGGTGATGGCTTCGCCTAGCTCCACCGTGCGGGCCTCGCCGCCGCACACGGGACACGTCCAGGCGAATTCCTCGCCCAGCATGCCGCACCGCCCGCACATGCGGCCGGAGGCGGTCAACCCGTTCAGCAGATAGAGCCGGTAGATAGCATCCTGATTTGCCGCCGCGAGAGTGGCTGAGAGACCGGCGGCGGCCTTGCCGCCCTTGGCCGCGGCGACCAGGGCGGCGTCCACGTCGGCGGCCTCGCGCTGCTGATCCACGCGCGGGAGGACCTCCGCCGCCCGAGCGGCGATCGCCTCGATGGGCTCGTGGCGGGCGCCCGGCACCGTGCCGACGACGTAATGCGCGATGCGCTCCGGGAGCGCGTCCCGGAACAGCGCGGTGTTCCGCTCGTCGCCGGCCAGGACGATGTGCCGGACGCCTTGCTGCTCCACCCCCGCGACCACGTGCCGGGCCACGCGTTGGTAGTGCCGCGCGCGCTCCTCGTGAGAGTGACGCTGAAGACGATCCGCAGCCGAGCCTCCCTGCTTGTGGTGCCCCGGCACGTCGCTCTCCAGGTCCACTTCCTCGCCCGGTCCGCTGGGCGTGAGGGTGAGGAGCCTGGCGCTCTCGGTGTCGACAAAGACGAGGAGCGCCGGCGGCGCGACGTCGCTCATCTCGGCGAGCGGGCGGAGGAGCACGCTCTCGCCGACGGCAAAGAGGTTCTCGAAGGGGAGGCGGCTCGTGAGGAGCTTCCGGAGCCCGATGGCCTCGCAGGCGAAGAGCGCCGCGCCTCGCGCCTCGGGTGCCATTTCGAGGCTCAGGAGGGCCCCCGTTTCCTCCTCGATCCAGTCGAGGTCGGCGGCGGCCGCGCGGCCATCCCCGTGGGCCCGTCGGGCCTCGGTCAATTCGTTCTTGAGGAAAATTCGGACCCGCTCGCGCTGCTGCTCATCGGCCCAATGGGTGTTGAGATAGACGGACACCACCGGGGTAGACGCGGGTGGGAGCTTGGCCAGGTCTCTCATTCCCTCGGTCAAGTCCATGGCGCGCCTCAGGCGGAGTGGCGGTCAGGGCGGGCGGGGCTGGGTGTGCCCACCGCGTCCGCCTGCCGTGCCGCGAAGTACTTCTTGGGTCGCCGCTTGGCGACGCGGTCCCGCTCCCGGTAGCGCCTCAGCTCGCGTCCCAGGGAGGCGATCGCGGCATCAAAAGTTCCCCGCTGATCCGTGCCGGTCCGCTCGACGTGGACGCGGGGCCGGTAAGGGAGCGTCACCGTCAACGCGCAGCGCATCGCACGGCCCCCCTTGGGACCGTTCTCGTCGGTAAAGGTGGCCCGGCCGCTGGCCGGCCGCAACCCAATCCGGTCGAGATGACGCTGAATGAGGTCCAGGACGCGGGCGTAAAGAAGAGGATCGCCGTCGATGCCGCTGATCTGCACTCCCGAGCCGTCGTTCTTCATGCCCCCAAGCCCTGCAACGGAAATGCCACCGACGAGAACGAACTAAAAAGGGGCCTTGTCGGCCTCGCGGCTTTGGCTAGAATCGAGGGCATGACACGCAAGCCTGCGCTCAGCCTCGCCGCGGTGCCGGGACGCCGGCGCGCCACTCTCGAGCTGGCCCAGCGCATCGAGCAGGAAGGCTATGCTGGCATCTACTGCCCGAGCATGAACGACGGGCTCGCCCTCTGCCAGGGGATCGCCCAGGTCACCAAGACCATTCCCTTCGGCACCAGCATCGCCAACATCTACACGCGGCACGCCTACGACTTCGCCAACACCGCCGCCTTCATCCACGAGCTGTCGGGCGGCCGCTTCCGCTTCGGCGTCGGCGTCAGCCACGGCCCGGCCCATCAGCGGCTGGGCGTGAAGCCGGGCAAGCCGCTGGAGGACATTCGCAAGTTCGTGGCCGATCTCCGCGAAGGCGGCAAGACGGCGGGCGAGCTGCCGCCGATCGTGCTCGCGACCTTACGTCGGAAGATGGTGGCGCTCTCCGCCGACATCGCCGAGGGCGCGGTGTGGGCGAACGCCGCGCGCTCGCACATGGCGGCGTCGCTCAAGCATCTGCCGGAGGCCAAGCGAAAGGATCCCAGGTTCTTCATCGGCAACATGGTGCCGACGGTGGTGGCGGACGATCGGGCCGTCGCGGCGGCGGTGTGCCGCAAGACCCTCGTCAACTACGTGAAGCTCCCCAACTACCAGAACTACTGGATCGAGGCGGGCTTCGAGGAGGAGATGCAGGCGATCCGCAAGGCCATCGCCGCAAGGGAGGAGGATCGCATCGCCTCCCTCATGTCGGATCGCTGGCTGCGCGAGGTCACACTCTTCGGCACCGCCGCGGAGGTGCGCGAGGGCGTCGAGGCGTGGTACGCCGCCGGGGTCAACACGCTCATCGTGGTGCCGTCGTCCACCCGGGGCGGCCAGCTAGTCGCCTTCCAGGAAGTCATGGAGGCCTTGCGCTGATGAATGCCCCCGCCGTCGACACCTCCCGGCTCAAGATGCCGCTGTCCGAGGCCATCTTCACCCAGCGGGCCATTCGCCGCTTCAAGCCCGACCCCATTCCCATGGCCGACCTGCGCCTCATCATCGAGGCGGCGGTGCGCGCGCCCAACGGCGGGAACCAGCAGGTCGGGCGCTTTCTCGTCCTCACCGATCCGGCGGTGATCGGCGAGTTCGGTGCGCTCTATCGCGAAGCCTGGTGGGCCAAGCGGTGGGATGACCACAAGTGGACGAAGCCGGAGGACATCCCGCCGGACAACAAGAACTACCGCTCGGCGATGGGCCTCGCCGATTCGATGAAGGACGCGCCCTGCGTGGTGCTCGCATTCTCGACGGGCGCGGGCGGCGCCAACTCCGTGATTCCCGCCGTGCAGAACCTGATGCTCGCCGCGCGGGCCCTCGGCATCGGCTCGGTCCCGACGACGCTCCACGCGAAGGTGATGGACCGCGTCAACGCGCTGCTGGGCATTCCCAAGGAAGCGACCTTCCAGTTCTGCGTGCCGCTGGGCTATCCGCAAGGCACCTTCGGTCCCAACAACCGGAAGCCCACCTCGGAGACGACGTTCCTCAACCGCTGGAACGGGGCCGTACCCTGGAAGTAGGCGACGCATGTCCGAATTCGATCTCGTGGTGCGCGGCGGGACCGTAGTCGACGGCACCGGCTGTGAGCCGCGCGATGCCGATGTCGGCGTGGCCGACGGACGGATCGTCGGCATCGGGCATCTCTCCGGAAGCGGGCGAGAGGAGATCGACGCCCGCGGCCTGCTCGTCACGCCGGGGTTTGTCGACATCCATACGCACTACGACGGTCAGGTGACGTGGGACGAGCGTTTCGCGCCCTCTTCCGGGCACGGAGTGACGACCGTGCTGATGGGCAATTGCGGCGTCGGCTTCGCACCCTGCCGGCCTCAGGACCGTGACACTTTGATCATGGTGATGGAGGGGGTGGAGGACATCCCCGAGGTCGTGATGCGGGCGGGCGTGCCATGGAACTGGCAAACCTTCCCCGAGTATCTCGATGCCCTCGCCGGTCGGCGGTGCGATATCGACTTCGCGACGCAGGTGCCTCACGCGCCGGTGCGGGTCTACATGATGGGCCAGCGGGGCGTCGATCGCGAGCCGGCCACCGCTGAGGACATGGCCCAGATGGCGGCGCTCGTCCAGGAAGGACTCCATGCCGGAGCCCTGGGTTTCACCACGTCGCGCTCCCTATTCCATCGACGTAGCGACGGTGCCTTGACCCCGACCATCACGGCTGCGGAAGAGGAGCTGGTCGCGATCGCCCGCGGCATGGGCGAGATCGGCAAGGGGGTGCTGCAGGTCCTGGATGACTTCGCCGACACGAGCGAGGATGGCTCGACAGAGTTCGCCCTGCTGCGCCGCCTAGTGCAGCTCTCGGGGCGACCACTATCCTTCACGCTGCTCGACATCTCGATATATCCGGGGCGCTGGCGCACCCTGCTCCGGGAGGTCGAGCGTGCCAATCGCGACGGCCTGCCCATTCGCGGCCAGGTGGCGGGACGGCCGGTGGCGCTCCTCTACGGTCTCGATCTGTCGTTCCATCCCTTCTCGACCTGCCCGAGCTATCGCGAGGTAGAGGATTTGCCGCTGGCCCAGAAGCTGGCACGGTTGCGTGATCCCGCTCTTCGCGCGCGGCTCCTGGCTGAGGAGCCAGTCTACGGCAATCCCCAGATGCTGAAGTTCATGCGTAACGTGGGGAATATGTTCGTGCTGGGCAATCCGCCGAACTACACGCCCCGCCGCGAGGAGCGCCTGGATGCGCGGGCGGCGGTGGCCGGCGTCACGCCGCTCGGACTGGCCTACGATCTCCTCACCTCCGGCGATGGCCGGACGATCCTGTTCCATCCCGGTGCCAACTACAGCGATTGCTCCGACGTCAACATGGCGAGCATGCTGAGCCACGAGGACACGATCTTGGCGCTGGGCGACGGCGGCGCGCACTATGGCCTGATTTGTGATGCCAGCTACACCACCCACGCGCTGACGTACTGGACCCGGGATCGCCAGGGCGAGCGCTGGCCGCTCCCCTGGGCGGTGCAGCAGCTCACCGACGTGCCGGCGCGCGCGGTGGGTCTCGGCGATCGCGGCCGGTTGGCCCCTGGCTACCGGGCCGACATCAACGTGGTCGATTTCGAAGGCCTGCGAATCGAGGCGCCGCATCCGGTGCGCAATCTTCCGGGCGGCGGGCGCCGCCTGGTGCAGGCGGCGGTAGGCTACCGCGCCACCATCGTCGGCGGCGAGATCACTCGTCGCGACGGAGTAGTCACCGGCGCACTCCCCGGGCGGCTCGTGCGCGGCGCCCGCGGCCCGTCCGCGAGGTGATGATCCGGCGGCGTTCAAGCCGTGTGATCACCGCGCCCAAACTCTCCGGCTCCTCCGCTCACTGGATCACCCTGTCGGCGCGCAGCAGGAGCGATGGCGGAATGGTCAGGCCGAGCGTCTTGGCCGTCCTGAGGTTGATGATCAGGTCGAATCTCGTCGCCTGGGCGATCGGAAGGTTCCCGGGAACGGCGCCCTTGAAGATCTTGTCCACGTACCCGGCAGCCTCCCGGAGGTTCTCCGCCAGGTTGGGGCCATAGCAACTGAGTCCGCCCTCCTCCACCATCTCGCTGAAGGGATACATGGCGGGAAGCCGGCGGCTCGCGGCGAAGTCGAGGATCTGCGTCCGGTGAGCGAGGCTGACGGAATCGGGGAACACGAGGAGGGTGTCGGCTCGCTGTCGGGTGGCCGCGTCGAACGCTTTCGGCAGATCATCGAGCCCCCGCACGTCGAGGAGCTGCAGGTGCACCTTCAGCGTCGCGGCCGCCGCCTCGGTGGCCGCACGAACCTCGCGGTGAAGTCGATTCTCCGAGTTCCAGAGCACCGCGACTCGCACGGCCCCCGGTACTGCCTCTTTCAACACCTGTAGTCCTTTGCCGCTCAACTCGGCATTGAGCAGCGAGACGCCGGTGATGTTCCCGCCGGGGCGGGCCAGGCTGGAGACGATCCCCGTTCCGAGAGGGTCGCCGACGGCGGCGAGGACGATTGGAATGGTCCGCGTCGCGTTCTTCGCGGCGAGCGCGCTCTGGGTGGAAACTGCGACGACGACGTCTGGGCGCCTGCCCACCAGCTCGGCGGCCAATGCGGGCAGTCGGTCCAGCTGGCCCCCCGCCGTGTGGAAGTCGATCACCAGGTTGCGGCCCTCGACGTAGCCCAGCTCCGCGAGACGCCGCTCCAGGGCCTGAGGGTGGGCCGCTGAGCGCGCCTGGCCGCCCGTGAGCACGGCGACCCTCCAGACCTTGCCTGGCGCCTGCGCCTCCGCGGTGGGCGAAGCGACCAGGAGCAGCCACGCCAGGGCGAACAGCCACGGGATGCCCAACCGATACGCTGTCACTGAATGAGTCGATCCGCTCGCAGCAGCATGGATGACGGGATCGTCAGGCCGAGCGCCTTGGCGGTCCTCGTGTTGATCGCGAGCTCGAACGTGGTCGGCTGCTCGATGGGGAGGTCGGCCGGCTTCGCGCCCTTGAAGATCTTGTCCGCGAAGCCGGCGGCGCGACGATAGTGCTCGGTATAGTCCACCCCGTAGACGACCAGCCCGCCGGCGAACTCGCTGGAGGCATAGATGGCCGGGAGCCGGTGCCTGGCCGCGAGGTCGACGATGAGCCGCTGGTTCGCCTGGGTAAAGGTGTCGAGGCCGACCACGAGCGCGTCGGCGCGACGTCCGACCGCGTCGCCGAATGCCGGCCGCAGGTCATCGGTCCTTCTCACGTCGAGAAGCTGCGACTGGAGCCCCAGGGATCGCGCCGCCGTCTCGACCTCCTTCCACTGAGGTGGAACCGCCGGATTGCTCATGTTGAACAGGGCCGCAATTCGGGACGCCCGAGGGACGAGCTCCCTGAGGAGCCCGACCCGTTTCGCGTAGAGCTCCGTCGCGACCGCGGTTAGCCCGGTCACATTGCCCCCCGGTCGGGCGAGGCTGGCAACGATGCCCTGCCCCACTGGATCGCCGATGCTCGTCATAATAACGGGAATCGACGCCGTCGCCTTCTTGGCGGCCAATGCCGCGGGGGTGCCTCGCGTCAGGATCACGTCCACCTTCAGGCCGACGAGCTCCGCCGCCAGCTGTGGATATCGGTCGACTCGGCCGTCGACCGATCGATGTTCGATCGAGAAGTCCTTGCCCTCGACATACCCAAGCTCACGCAGCCCCTGTCGGAAGGCGTCGAGGTTGGGGGCATTCGTCGCCGGGGACGTCGCCTCGAGTATGCCGATGCGATAGATCCTTGGCGACGGTTGCGCGTCGACGGCCAGCGACGCGGTCATCGACGAGAGGAGGAGGACGAGGGCGGCAGTCCTGGAGCGTATCGTCCGTCTCACGCCGCGGTCGAGTCGCTCCATGGTGTGTCCGTCCGCTTAGCGGGCGCCGGACTCCCCCGCCAGTGCGATCACGTGGGCGAGCGTGGCCAGGCGCTCGTCGAGCGCCCGGCCCGACGGCTCCACCCGCAACGTCGTGATCCCGGCGGCGCGATAGGCGGCGATGCGCGCGCGCACCATAGCCTCGGTGCCGAGGAGGTTCGTCTTGAGGACCATCTCGTCGGGCACGCGGGCGGCGGCCTCCTCGCGCTTGCCCGACAGCCAGAGCCGCTGCACTTCGATCGCCACGTCCTCGTAGCCGGCGCGACGGAACGCATCGTTGTAGAAGTTGTGGCGGGCCGAGCCCATCGCTCCCAGCGTGAAGGCCAGGCCCGGCTTACGCTCCGCGATCAGGCGCTCGACGTCGTCGCCGAAGGCGGCCACCCCGCCCGCCTGCAGATCGAGGTCGGCCAGCTTGCGGCCCGCACGCGCGGCGCCGGCAGCGAGGGGGTCGAAGAACACGCGGGCGTGCTCCGGCATGAACGAGGTGCCGAGCCACCCGTCCGCCACCTCGCCGGTGAACTCCAGGCTCTTCGGCGAGAGCGTGGCCAGATAGATCGGGATGGGTGGCACGGGCGGCGCGCCCGACCGGATCGCCTTGCCCTCACCGCCGGGCAGGGGCAGCTCGTAGATCTTCCCTCGGTAGGCGAGGTGCTCCCCGCGCGCCGCCTTCCGCACGATCTCGATGATCTCGCGCATGCGCTGCACGGGACGGTCGAAGCGGATGCCGTGCCACCCCTCGATCACCTGCGGGCCGCTCACGCCGAGCCCCAGGACAAACCGATTGTTGGACATCGCTGAGAGGCTCATGGCCGTCATCGCCACGAGCGCCGGCGTCCGCGTGCCCGCCTGCATGATGCCGGTGCCGAGACGCAGGCGGGTGGTGCGCGCGGCGAGGAAGGCGAGTGGGGTGACCGCGTCGTGCCCCCACGCCTCCGCCGACCACACGTCGTCCACGCCGAGTCGCTCGGCTTCGACCACGTAGGTGGCCGCTTCGGCCCAGTTCTCGGTGGCCAGCCGCTTGGAGATCGCGATGCGCATGGGGACGGGCGCTAGCCGAGCGCCGCGGCGATCTGCTTCAGCTGACCCGCATGGTCGAGATCGTGGAGGCGCATGAAGAGGAGGGTCTCGCGCCAGTTGAGCGGGCCGAAGAAGGGATGCTCCACCGTGCCATCGAGGTGGGCCGACGGGTCGGTGGTGAGGATGCGCGCGAAGAGGGCGGCGCGATCCGTCTCGAGGACCTCCAGCCACTCCTCGGCGGGACGGGGATCGGCCTCGTTGCCACGGCTGGTCGGGCGCGCGGAGAGGGGAAGCCCCGCGGCAAGGGCCACGATGGCGCCGCCGAAATAGCGGCCGGCTGCCACCACGTGGGCCAGCACCTCGTTGCCGCTCCAGTCGTCCGGCCCCGGCCGCTGCGCGAAGCGATCCGGCGGCACGAGCGCGGCGGCGGCGCGGAGGTCGCGCATGGCCTGCTGCACCTTCTCGACGATCTCGGCGGGGGTGAGCTTGGCGCCTTGCGCCTGGAGATAGCTCCGGATGCGCTTCTGCTCGTCGTTCATGACCTGCTGTTCATGACGCGGAGGCGACCTCGACAAGGCAGGAGTTGTAGGTGGTGGCGCCGGAGGGCGCGGCCCGATCCTCGGTGAGGACGTTGGCAGAGCCGCGGCTGTCCACACCGTCGGCGCCGGTCGCGAACCACGCGCCTTCCTTGATGGAGACCACTCCCGGGGCGATGCGCGCGGTGACGCGTGCGGGCAGCTCGGTGGCGCCGCGGTCGTTGAAGACGCGCACCCGCTGGCCGTCTCTGATGCCGCGGGCGGCGGCATCGTCGGGATGGATCCAGACGTCCTGCGTGTCCGCGCGCGCGAGGATCTCTTGATTGTCGTGGGTGGAGTGCGTGCGCGCGCGCGACTTCGGCGAGACGCAGTGCAGGGGATGGCGCCGGTCGGGCGCCTCGGGGGGGATCCAAGTCGGCAGCGCCGGGATGGGGCCGAGGCCGCAGGGGTCGGGATCGACCGCCAGCGTCGCTGAGTAGAGCTCGATCTTGCCGGACGGCGTGGAGAACCGGTGGATCGCGGGGTCCCGGATCTCGGCGGCGAAGGCGACGGGATGCTCCGGCGGCGTGAGCCGCGCCACCCCGGCCGCCCGGAAGGCCTCCCAGTCGTCGATCTCGCTGCCCTTCGTGAGCTCACGGAGCCACTCGTCCTCACTCTTGTCGTCGTCGGTGGGCAGGCCGAGGCGGCGGGCGAGGTCGGCGCAGATGTCGCGGTCGTTCCGGCACTCGTGCATGGGGGCGATCGCCTGCTTCATGTAGATGACGTAGTGGCCGCTGCCGCTCCAGGGCGTGTGCACGTCGTTCCGCTCCCAGAAGGTCGTCGCGGGGAGCACGATGTCGGCGAAGCGCGCGGTGGGCGTGAGGAAGTGGTCGTGCACCACCATGAAGTCGAGGCGATCGAGGGCGGCCACCGTCTTGGCGACGTTCGGGAGCTGGTTCACGAGGTCGCCACAGGCCGAGTACACCATCTTGATGTCGGCGGGATAGCCGCCCGCGCGTCCACGCTCGAGAAGATCGGCGAGGAGCGGCGAGGCCACCCGCGCCCCCGCCGGGTTCTTGCCTGCCCCGAGCCGCGTGACCCCATGGGGGCGGGCGCCGCCGCTGCAGCCCGAGTTGCCGCCGGAGATTCCCACGTTGCCGGTGATGGCGGCCAGTGCGTAGGCGGCGCGGTGGAACTGCTCGCCGTATGCGGTGCGGCCGGGCGCGTAGCCGGTATGGAGCGCGGCCGGCTTGGCTGCCGCGAACTCGCGCGCCAGGCGCCGGATGGTGGCGGCGGGGACGCCGCAGAGGGGCTCCGCCCATTCCGGCGTCTTGCGCACGCCGTCGCTGAGCCCCAGCAGGTAAGAGCGGTAGGAGCCGCCGGCCGGCGCCCCCGCGGGCAAGGTCGCCTCGTCGAAGCCCTGCACGTAGCGGTCGAGGAAGGCCTGATCGTGGAGCCCCTCGCTCGCGATCACCTCGGCCATGGCGATGAGCATGGCGGCGTCGGTCCCGGGGCGGATGAAGATGTGCTCGTCGGCAAGCTGGGCGCTGGTGCGGGTGACCCGCGGGTCCACGCAGACCATGCGGACGCCGCGCGCCTTGGCCCAGTGGAGGTATTGCATGGAGCCGGTGCCGAAGTGCCCATCGCCCGGACTCCAGCCCCAGAGGAGCATGAGGCGCGAGTTCACGTAGTCGCTCGGCTCGCGCCCCGCGAACTTGCAGTCGATGGCGGCGCCGTAGGTGTGGCGCAGCGCGAACACCTCCGCCTCGTTGGAGATGTTGGACCAGAGCTCCGTGCACCCACCGAATCGGTGGAGCAGGCGGGCGACCGCCGAGCGGTTGTGGAGGGACGCGGTGCTGCCGGTGCGCGAGCAGTCGAGGATGGCGGCGGGCCCGTGCGCGTCTCGGATCCGCCGCATCTCGCGCGCGATCTCGTCGAGGGCGGCCTCCCACGAGATCCGCTCGTACTGTCCCGCGCCCCGCGGACCGACCCGGCGCAGCGGGTAGCCGAGCCGGTCCGGGTGGTTCACGCGCTCCGCGGCGCCGAAGCCCCGCACGCAGGCGTGGAGCGGTGGCATCTCCGGCGTCCAGGGGCGGGGATCGGTGCTGATGCGGGTGATGTGGCCATCCACCACGTGGGCGTTCACCACGCAGCGGCCCCCGCAGTTATGGGCGCAAGTGGACGTCACCACCGTCTCGCCGGGGCGTCCGGCGGGACGCGGATTCTCGTAGACCGTGCGCGCCGTCACCCGCGGCTCAGTCGAAGACGACCACGCCGCGCGCCACCTGGCCGCTCCGCAGCGCGGTGAAGCCCTCGTTGATCTGGTCGAGGCGATACGTGCGGCTCACCAGCTCGTCGATCTTGAGGCGGCCGTCGAGGTAGAGATCGACGAGCTTGGGGAAGTCGATGCTCGGCCGCACCGAGCCGTACATGGTGCCCTTGATGCACTTCTCCTGGAGCGCCATCATGTACGGGGTGATGGGCGCGCGGACGTTCAGCGCCGCCATCCCCACGATCACCGCGGTGCCGCCCGGGCGGATGGCATCCACGATCTGCAGCGTGGTCGCCTCGCCGCCGATGGCGTCGAAGGCGTAGTCCACGCCGCGCCCCGCCGTCAGCTCGCGCACCTTGTCCACCACGTTGTCGCGCGAGGCATTGAAGGTGTGAGTGGCGCCGAACTCCTTGGCGTAGACGAGCTTGCTGTCGAGGAGATCGGCGGCGACGATGATGCCGGCGCCGGCCAGCCTTGCCCCCTGCACGACATTGAGCCCGACGCCGCCGCAGCCGATCACGAGCACGGAGGCGCCCGCCTCCACCTCGGCGCAGCGGGTGACCGCGCCCACGCCGGTGGGCACGCAGCAGCCCATCAGCGCCGCCTGGGGCCAGGGCATCTCCGGCCGCACCGGCACCAGCATCTCCGCGGGGCACACCACGCGCTCGGAGAAGGTGCCGATGCGCGCCATCTGGTTGATGGGGGCGCCGTCCTTGTGGAGACGATGCGTGCCGTCCAGCATGGCCCACCGGGCGGACGTGTGGCCGTCGCAGAGAATGGTCCGCCCGATGGAGCAGTAGAGGCAGCGGCCGCAGTGCGGGCGGAAGGAGAAGATCACGTGGTCGCCCGGCTTCACGTTGGTGACGCCGGGGCCGACCTCCTCGATCTGCCCCGCCGCCTCATGGCCCAGGACCATGGGGAGCGGCGGCGTCCAGTCCCCGTTCATGATGTGCCAGTCGCTGTGGCAGATGCCGGCCGCCTTCACCTTCACGCGGGCCTCGCCGGCCTTCGGGCCGTCCTGCTGGAGATCGACGATCTGGAGGGGCTCGTTGGCCTTGAACAGGACGGCGGCTTTCATCGCGGTCACCTCGTCGTGAAATGGCGTTCCGAGGCGAGAATAGCCGACTACCGTGATGCCGGCAATGCCCGGCCGCGTATCCGCTCGCCTCGCCTGCGGCTGCGGCTCGCGCCCTCGCTCCGCTCGGGACCCCATCATGTATCCGCTCGCCTCGCCTGCGGCTGCGGCTCGCGCCCTCGCTCCGCTCGGGACCCCATCATGTATCCGCTCGCCTCGCTTGCGGCTGCGGCTCGCGCCCTCGCTCCGCTCGGGACCCCATCATGTATCCGCTCGCCTCGCTTGCGGCTGCGGCTCGCGCCCTCGCTCCGCTCGGGACCCCATCATGTATCCGCTCGCCTCGCCTGCGGCTGCGGCTCGCGCCCTCGCTCCGCTCGGGACCCCATCATGTATCCGCTCGCCTCGCCTGCGGCTGCGGCTCGCGCCCTCGCTCCGCTCGGGACCCCATCATGTATCCGCTCGCCTCGCCTGCGGCTGCGGCTCGCGCCCTCGCTCCGCTCGGGACCCCATCATGTATCCGCTCGCCTCGCCTGCGGCTGCGGCTCGCCCTACCTCTTGACCAGCGGCGGGATGGACGCGAGCGCGGCGGCGGCGCCGAAGGCGAGGAGGCCGAGGCCTAGCCACGGCAGCTGATACGAGCCGGTCGCCTGGAGCAGGAGGCCGAAGAGCGGCGGACCCACGAGCACGCCCGACCACGCGCACGCCACGGCGACGCCGGTGAGGAGCCCCGCGTAACGGGGCCCGCCGACCTCGGCGGCCAGCGCCAGGTAGAGGCCCACCCAGCCGAAGGCGCCGGCGCCCGCGATGACCGCGAGCACGCCAAGGAGGGGACCGGGCAGCGTCACCGCGGAGGCGAAGATCAACGAGGTGGCGCCGCCGATCAGCGAGTTGATGATCACGCACGGTCGGCGGCGTCCGCCGAAGAGGCGATCACTCACGATGCCCCAGCCAAGCCGCCCGGCGGTCCCGCCTGCCTGCACGAGGGCGAGAAGCCCGCCCGCCGCCACCACCGTGAGCCCGAGCCACTCGCGCGCGAAGAGGGCCAGATAGGCGAGCACGGCGGCCTGGGTCATGCCGAGGGCGAGTCCGGACGCGAGGAGCACGACGAGCGAGCGGTTGCCGAGAAAGGGGCCGAGGTCGGCGAAGCGCGCCGGCTCCCCGCTCGCCGCCGTGGTGCGCGGCCGGTCGCGCGGCATCAGCGCCAGATCCACCAACGCGGCGAGGAGGGACGCCAGCGCGGCGGCGGTGAGGGCGGCGCGCCAGCCGTGGGTCAGCGCGACGGCGGGCAGGGTGAGCGAGGCCGCGATGCCGCCCACGGTGAGCCCCGTCTGCTTGATTCCCATGGCGAAGCCCCGCTCGCGCGCGGGGAAGCGGTCGAGGATCGCCTTGCCGGTGGCGGGATTCACCACCGCCCAACCGAGGCCGCCCAAAAAGAGGAGGCCGAGCATGAGCGGCAGTCCCGGCGCCATCGCGGCGAGCGCGACAAACGCGCCAGTTAGACATTGGCCGGCCGCCAGGGTGATGCGCCCGCCGAAGCGGTCGGTGAGCCAGCCCGCGGGGAGCGACATGACCACCCCGCCGAGATAAATTGCGGGAAGGAAGAGCCCCACCTGCGCGCGGGTGAGGTGGAGGTCCTCGAGGAGGAGGGGAGCGAGCGGCGCCACCGCGAGCACGGAGATCGCGCCGAGGGCATGCGCGCCGGAGACCAGCGCGAGCACGCCCCAGCGTCCGCGATCCATCATCTAGCCTTAGCACGGCCGTCACCACCGCGCAGTGATACGATCCCCCCCAAAACAGCTCCGACAGGAGGACGGCTCCGTGCGATTGTTCGACCTCTCCGGCAAGGTGGCGGTGGTGACGGGTGGCAACGGCGGCATCGGCTTCGGCATGGCGCGTGGTCTCGCGGCGGCGGGCTGCGCGGTGGTGGTGGCGGGCCGGAACGCGGACAAGAGCGCGCGGGCGGTCAAGGAGCTGCAGGGGCTGGGCGTGAAGGCGACCGCCATGACCGCCAACGTGGCCGAGGAAGCCGCCGTCGCCGCGCTCGTGAAGCGGACGACCGAGGAGTTCGGGCGGCTGGACATCGTGATCAACAACGCGGGTACCAACATCCGCAAGATGCCCCAGGATCTCTCCCTCGCCGAGTGGCATCACGTCATGGACACCAACCTCACCAGCGCCTTTCTGGTGTCGAAGGCGGCCTACCCGCACATGAAGCAGCAGGGGGGCGGCAAGGTCATCAATATCGGATCGATGATGTCCATCTTCGGGGTGCGCTTCTCGCCCGCCTACGCCCCTTCCAAGGGCGGCATCGTGCAGCTCACCAAGGCCCTCGCCACCGCGTGGGCGGTGGACAACATCCAGGTCAACGCGGTGCTACCGGGCTGGATCGACACCGAGCTCACCCAGGGGGCGCGGCGGGAGGTCGCCGGTCTCCACGACTCGGTCCTGCGGCGGACGCCCGCCGGACGCTGGGGCGTCATCGAGGACATGGCGGGCGTGGCCGTCTTCCTGGCCGGTCCGGGCTCTGATTTCGTGACCGGGACCGCGATCCCGGTGGACGGGGGCTATTCCATCCAGGGATGACTGGGGTACCATCAAGGCCTTGACGACGACCCTGGCGACGCGGCTTCTGGCCCTCGGTGTTCTCCTCCTCGCCGCCGGTTGCGCCTCGGTGGCGGGACCGGACGCGGCGGCCCTGTCGACGACCGCGCCCGCCCTGACGTTCGGGCAGGACACCTTCGCGTTTCCCAACGAGAGCCTGACCAAGAACCGCGGCAAGCCCGACCTCTACGCCAACTACTGCTTCGTGATGGCGCGGGCGGTCATCCAGTTCCAGCGCTTCGCGCGCTTTGCGCCCGCCGAGCCGCGCCTCGACGCCGCCGGCTATCTCGATCGGGTCCGGCAGGTGGTGGCGCGGGCGTCCTGGCGGGATCCGCTCCCGGACGCCGAGCGGATCGTCATCCCGGGCTTCGCCTCCCTCCACGAGATGTCCCGCGAGGAGGAGGCGGCGGTGAAGGAGGGGCTCGGGGGAAAGTTCTGGACTGTCGTCCACTGGACGAACTGGCGCGTGGTCTTTCCCATCCCCGGCGCGCACCAGGAGCAGGTGGCGTGGGAGACCCTCGACGAGATCCGGGCCCGCCGGCCCGTCCAGTGGCTGGTGACGAACTTCCCGACGTGGGAGCTGAACCACACCGTCATCGCCTACGACTTCGAGCTCGCCGCCTCGGGGGACGTGGCGTTTCGCGTCTACGATCCCAACGATCCCTACTCACCCGGCACCATCACGTTCGACCGGGCGGCGCGGCGCTTCGTGGCCACACGCCTCTTCGACACCGAGGTGGGCGGCATCCGGGCCTTCCGGATGTACTACGGGCCCCTCCTCTGAGCGAGCGCATGGCGCAGCGTGAGCGGGTGGCGGTGCTCGCGGCCGGCGTGACCACGCCGATCGGGCAGGACCTCGACGCGTTCTGGTCGTCGCTGCTCACGGGGGCGAGCGGCATCTCCCTCATCGAGCGCTTCCCCGTGGGCGATCTCCGGGTGGGGCGGGGCGGCGAGATCAAGAAGCTCACTCGATTGAAGCGCTGGGACCGCGTGCCCGATTGCCGCGCCACGCGGCTGCTCGTCTCCGCGGCCGACGAGCTGATCGCCCACACGCCGGTGCGGCCCGCTACGGTGGATCCCGCGCGGCTCGCGGTGGTGGTAGGCACCGCGCTGGGCGGCGTCGAAGAGGGGGAGCGCGCGCTCGCCGGCGAGGGGCCGCGGCGGCGCCTGCGGGGCGCGCTCTACGACGCGCCGGGCGACAACCTCGCCCGCTGGCTCGGCGCGCGCGGTCCCGTGCTTACGGTGTCCACCGCGTGTGCCTCGGGCGCGACCGCGCTCGGCATCGGGGCCGACTTGCTCCGGCAGGACCAGGCCGATCTCGTCGTCGCGGGCGGCTACGACATCCTGTGCCGCTTCGTGATGCGGGGCTTTGACGCGCTGCGCTCGCTCACGCGCGACGAGGTGCGCCCGTTCGATCGGCGGCGCAGCGGCCTCCTGCTGGGCGAGGCGGCCGCGCTCGTTCTCCTCTCGCGCGAGACCGATGCGGGCCGCGTGCGCCTGGGCTATATCCGCGGCCATGCCAGCACGGGGGACGGCTCTCACATCTCGGCGCCCGACCCCCAGGGCCGGGGACTGGAGCGGGCGGCGCGCATGGCTCTCGCGGAGGCCGGCGCGGGGCCCGAGGACGTGGACTTCGTGAGCGCCCACGGCACCGCCACCGTGCTCAACGACCGCATCGAGACCGGTGTGCTCAAGCGCCTCCTCGGGGCTCGGGCCCACACGGTGCCGGTGAACTCGATCAAGCCGACCATGGGTCACACCATGGGCGCCGCGGCCACCCTCGAGGCCATCATGTGCCTGCTCGCGGGCCGGCACGGCCAGATCCCCCCCACGCGACACCTCGAGGAGCCCGATCCGGAGTGTGACCTCGACTATGTGCCCGGCTCGCCGCGCGCGCTGCGCCCCCGGCTGTCCCTGAGCACCTCGCTCGGCTTCGGCGGCTGCAACGGCGCGCTCGTCCTGGAGAGCCTTTAGAATGCCTGGCGAGGCGCAGCCGAAGGCGAGCCGAGCGAATATGGAAGAGGGGTCCGAGCGGAGCGAGGGGCTCGAGGGGCTCGAGGTGATCGCGGCGCCGACCATAAGGGCGCTCGGCCTGGTCACGGGATGGGGGCGTGGTGCTGCGGCGCTGCCCGAGGACGCGCGCGCCGCGGCCGCCGGGCGCTCCGTCATTGGCCTGGGTCGCCCCGCCGTGTCCGGAGACCGGTTCCGCCGGGCGACCCGGGAGTGTCTCTGGGCACTTGCGGCGGTCGAGGCCATGCTGGAAGATGGGCGGGCGGATCGGGCGGAGATCGCGGGGGAGGGCACCGCCCTCCTCTTCGTCACCGCGGCAGTGTACGGCGCGTCGAATCGAGCGTTCATCGAGGGCACCGGGGGCAGTACGCACTTCGCCTACACGGCGCCCGCGGTGATTCCAGCCGAGGCGGCGATCGAGTTTGGGCTCCGCGGACCCTCCGTGCTCTTCGTCGGCGGACCGCCGGCGACGCTGCGCGCGATCTGGTACGCGGCGACCCTGCTGACGCAGGCCGCGTGCGAGCGCGCATTGGTGCTGGCGGTGGAGACGTTCGAGGAGTGCGCCGATCTCTACGCGCGGGCGCGGCGCCGGACGTCGCCCCCGCTGGTGGAGGCGGCGGCCTGCCTCTGGCTCGAGCCCGGGGCGGGACAGCTCGAGCTGCGCACGCGTCGGGCCCGGCGGACGGGCGCGGGCGCGCGCGCCATCGGGGAGATGCTGGCGTGCGAGCCGCTCGCCGAGGTAGCGCGCCGGCGGGCGACGGCGGACCCGGAGCCGCTCGAGCTGTCGGGTGTCTGGCGCGGCGAGGTGGCCGATCTCTGCATCAGGAAAGGCGGCGGATGACGCAGAAGGAAGTGCTCGACGAGCTGAAGGTCATCGTGGTGGAGCGCCTGCGCTTCGACCCGCGACGGGCCGCCGACATGACCCTGGAGACCACGCTCCCCAAGGGCGTGGAGGGATCGCTGGGACTGGACTCTCTCGATTTCATCGAGCTGTCGGTGGCGATGGAGGACCGCTTCGGCATCACGGTCGAGGAGGGCCAGGATCTCTCCTCCGAGTTCCACTCTCTCGACAGCCTCTCGCGCTACGTCCTCGCCAAGATGGGGCCGGCGTGAGCGCAGCCCCCGCGTGCCGTCCACGATGAGCCGCATCGTCGTCAGCGGCCTCGGCGTGGTGAGCCCCTACGGCGCGGGGGTCAAGGCCTTCTGGGAGGGGCTGGCTGCGGGCACCTGTGCCGTCCGGCCCATCTCCCTCATCGACACGGAGGGCTTCCGCGCGCGCATCGCGGCCGAGGTGCCCGCCGACGTGATGGCGGGGCTCGGCGTGTCGCCCCGGCGCGCGCGCGCCGACCGCATCGGGCTCGCCGCCGCGCGTGAGGCGCTCGCCAACGCGGGGCTCGGGCGCGCCGAGCGGGCGGAAGCCGCGCTCGTCATCGGCGCGGTGGGCGGCGGCATGCTGGAAGGCGAGGGCTGGTACTGGGAGGAGACGCGGACGGGCCGGCCTTCCCCGCGCATCAAGGCCCTTCGCTCCATCCTGCCCTATACCCACGCGGAGACCCTGGGCTGGCGGCTCGGCATCCGCGGCCCCAAGGAGACGGTGGTCATGGCCTGCGCCTCGGGCGCGGCCTCCATCGCCCTCGCCGCCGATCTCATCCACGACGGGATCGTGCCGGTCGCCCTGGCGGGCGGGGTGGACGCGCTCACCCGCATCTGCTTCATGGGCTTCAACGCGCTCAAGCTGCTCGATCCCGCGCCCTGCCGGCCCTTCGATCGCGACCGGCGCGGCATGTCCATCGGCGAAGCGGCCGCGTTCTTGGTCTTGGAAGACGCCGAGCACTGCCGCGCGCGCGGCGGGAGCGTGCACGCCGAGCTGCTCGGCGCGGGCATGTCCACCGACGCCCACCACGTCACCTCGCCGCATCCGGAAGGTGACGGGATGAGCCGCGCGATGAGCCTGGCCCTCGAGGACGCGGGCATCGACGCGGGCGCGGTGGACTACGTCAACGCCCACGGCACCGGCACCCTGCAGAACGATCGCACCGAGGCGCTCGCCCTCGCGCGCGTCTTCGGCGCCGGGCGCGTGCCGGTGAGTTCCACCAAGTCGCTGGTGGGCCACACCATGGCGGCGGCGGGCAGCGTCGAGGCGGTGGCGAGCGTGCTCGCGCTGCAGCACGGGCTCATCCCCCCCACCGCCAACCTCGTCACGATCGACCCTGAGATTCCGTTCGACTGCGTGCCGATCACGGCGCGCCCGGCGCCGCTCGAGATCGCGCTCAGCAACTCGTTCGGATTCGGGGGACAGAACGTGAGCCTGATCTTCCGCCGATGAGCGCTCCGCGACGCGTGGTGATCACCGGCGTCGGCATGGTGAGCGCGGCCGGCGCGGGTGGCTCGGCGGCGGTCAGGGAGGCGCTCGCGCGCCGCGATTCTGCCGTCCGCCCCGTGGCCGCCTTCGACACCGCCGGGCTTCCGTGCCGGCTCGCGGGCGAGGTGGACGATGCCATCCTGGAGCCCCTCTTCGATCGCGACGCCGCCCGCCGGCTCTCGCGCATCTCCCGGCTCGCGGTGGTGGCCGCTCGCCTTGCCGTCGAGGACGCCCATGTGGATGCGGGGCCCTCGCTGGGCCTCGTGGTGGGCACCGAGTTCGGCGACTTCCGCTCGAGCGGCGAGTTTGCCACCGGCTACTTGAACCGCGGCCCGTCGGGGCTGTCGCCCATGCTCTTTCCGGGCACGGTGATGAACGCCATGGGCGCGGCGGTAGCCATCGCCATCGGCGTGAAGGGGCCCACCGTCACCGTGAACCAGGCCTCCGTGGCGGGCGACCTCGCGGTGGCGCGCGCGAGCGCCCTCATCGCGCGCGGGCAGGCGGACGCGGTGCTGGCGGGGGGCGTGGACGAGCTGTGCGGGCCGGTGTATCGCCGTCTCGCCGACGAGCTGGGCGCCCTGTCGCCGATGCGTGACCAGGCCGGCCGCCGCGCGGGGCCGGAAGGCAGTCGGCCCTATGCCGCGGATCACAACGGTCCCGTGCTGGGGGAGGGCGCGACCTTCGTGGTGCTCGAGGACTACGACGTGGCGCGGGCGCGCGGCGCCCCCATCGTCGCCGAGATCGCGGGCGCGCGCTGGGGCAATGTGCCGGTGGCGCCCCATAGCGCGCCGGTCGCGCGCGCGGATTCGCGGTCGGCCCTCCGCGGCAGCCTGGCCGCGGCCGGGTTGCCCGCCGACGCCCTCACCACCTGCTGGGGCGGCGGCAACGGCGATCCCGCGCTGGACGACTGGGAGCTCGCGCTGCTGCGCGCCGACCTGCCCGGCCGCCCCGATCTCGTTCCCCCGCGCGCGATCGCCGGCATCTTCGGCCAGCACTCCGGGTTGGGCGCGCTGCGGGTGGCGGGGGCGGCTCTCGCCGCCGGCGCGGGGCCCACCCTCGCGCACGGCCTCGCCCGCGGCGGCTGTCGCACCGCGCTCGTGCTTGCGAGCCCGGTGCGCCGGTGACGCCGTGGGCGACCACCTGATCGTCATCCCCGTCTTCAACGAGGCGGCGACCATCGGCGATCTCGTGAGCCGCGCCCGGCGGCACGGCGCGGTGGTGGTGGTCGACGACGGCTCGTCCGACGCGAGCGGAGCCGCGGCCGCCGCCGCGGGCGCCGACGTGCTCCGCCTGCCCCGTCAACGCGGCAAGGGCGAGGCGCTCCGGCACGGCTTCGATGCGGCGCTGGCGCGCGGCGCCGAGCGGGTGGTCACCCTGGACGGCGACGGCCAGCACGACCCCGACGAGATCCCGCGTCTCCTGGAAGCCGCCGCCGAGCATCCCTCCGCGCTCGTGATCGGCGGGCGGCTCGGCGCCGGCGCCGTCGAGGATCCGGCCGAGCGCGGCTATCGCGTCATTCCCCCTGCGCGACTGAACGCGATGCGGGTGGCGGGGTTCTTCATTGACTGGCTGACCGGGCATGCGGTGCGCGACACCCAGTCGGGTTTCCGCGTCTACCCGCAGGGCCTGCTCGCGGCGGCGCCGCCCCGACGCGGCGGCTTCGTGCTCGAGACGGAGATGCTGCTGCGCGCGGCCGCCCTCGGGCTCCCGCTGGTCGAGACTCCGATCACCGCCGTGCATCACGCCGAGCGGCGCAGTCGCTTCCGGCCGCTGCGCGACGGAATAGCCGTCGGCCGCTATCTGACAGGTCAGGGCCTGCGACGCTGGGCGCGCGACCTCGGCCTGGTGACGTGGCGGCTCGTGAGCGTCATGCGGGCCGAGCGGCGCGTGCCGCGGCATCGCGAGCTTGCCACCGCTACCGCCGGTCAGCGCGACAATCTCGGCGCGTTCATGCTGGCGGTGGCGGCCTTCGCGATGGCGCGCACCGCCGAGAGCTGGCAGCGCTGGTGGCACGACGCGCGTGCCGTGCAGATGCGCGAGGCGGCCCGCGCCACCGCCGCGCTGCCCGTCCTCTTCGTCCTGGCGCTATCCCAGCCCCTCGTCGGCCTCGCCGGCCGCGACGTCCTCACGCCGTTCATCCGCCGCGTCTACGCCCAGGACCGCCTCGCTCGCGCCCTCCGTCGCGTCCCCGTCTCGCGCCATGTCTAGCCCCACCACCTACGACACCGACGTTCTCATCGTAGGGGGCGGGCCCGGCGGGTCCACGGCGGCGACCTTCCTCGCCCGCGAGGGGCTCGATGTGACGGTGGTGGAGCGCGAGGCGTTTCCCCGCTTCAAGGTGGGCGAATCGCTTGTGCCCAACTGCATGCCCATCCTCACGCGCCTGGGCGCGCTCGACAAGATCAAGGCCCACGGCTTCCAGGACAAGTTCGGCGTGACCTTTCACGATCAGGAGCTCGATCGCGAGGCCACCTTCACGTTCCGCGAGGGCCGGCCGTGGCCGCACTTCACCTTCGACGTGCATCGCGCGGAGTTCGACCAGGTGCTGCTCGACCACGCGGTGAGCCAGGGGGCGCGTCTGCTCCAGCCCGTCACCGTCGAGAAGGTCGCCTTCGACGCCGACGGCGTCACCGCGCGCGTCAGCGACGCGGAGGGTGAGCGCACGCTGCGGGCCCGCTTCCTCGTGGACTCGAGCGGGCGCGATGGCTTCCTCGCCTCGCGGCAGGGCCGGCGCGAGCCCATGCCCGGGCTCGGCAAGGTGGCCATCTTCGCCTACTTCCAGGGGGCCAAGCGCTGGCCGGGTCGCGAAGAGGGCAACGTGCGCATCTACATCTTCCCGGAGGGGTGGTTCTGGTACATCCCGCTCGCCCGGGACGAGATCAGCGTGGGGTGCGTGCTCCACTCGCGCACGGTGAAGGGGCGAGACGGCTCGCCCGAGGATCTCTTCCACGCGATGGTCGCGCGCTGCGAGCGCGTGCGGGACAACCTCCAGGGCGCGCGGCAGGTGACGCCCATGTACACCGCGGCCAACTTCTCCTACTCGGTGGAGCCCATCGTGGGCGACCGCTTCCTGTGCGTGGGCGACGCGGTGGCCTTCGTGGATCCGATCTTCTCCGCGGGCGTGTTCCTCGCGATGGCGATGGGAGAGATCGCGGCCACGGAGATCCTGCAGGCATTCCGGGAGGAGCGCTTCACCGCCTCGCGCTTCGCGGGCTATGCTCGGCAAGTGCGGAGAGGCATGCGGCCGTTCACGCGCTTCATCACCCAGTTCTACGACCGCCAGTTCCTCGAGATCTTCATGAACCCCCGGGACGTCCTCGGGCTCGTGAACGCGGTCACCTTCATCCTCGCCGGCGGCGGCTTTCGCCGCTTCCCCCTCAAGATCCGCCTCCAGATCGAGCTCTTCTTCGCCATCGTGCGCATCAACCGTCGCGTGCAGCGGCGTCAGGGTCGCGCGGAATCCCGACTGGAGTACTAGTGCGCGGGCGCGTGTTCCCGCGGGGCTACGGCTTCACCGTGCTCGGGATCGCGGTGGGCATGGCGGGCCTCGTGGCCCTCGGCGCCATGGCCGAGCGCATCAGCCGCTTCATCGAGGGCGGTGACCGCTTCGTCCTCGGCCAGATCTCGGTGGCGGGCGAGGGGATGGGCATGGGCGCGGGCTTCACCGCGGGCGGCCTCCTGCCCGCCGCGCGCATGGCCGAGATCGCGCGCGTGCCCGGCGTCGCGGTGGTGCAGCCGCAGGTGATGCTCCCGATCAGCACCAGCACGTCGCACTTCCTCACCATGACCCAGGAGCTGGTCATGGGGGTGGATCCGGCCGCGCCTCTCGCCAACCGCCATTACCAGTCGCTGCCGGTGCAGTCGGGCCGCGCCCTCGCCGCCGGCGACCGCAAGGTGGCGGTGCTCGGGAGCGACTTCGCGGCCTCGCGGAAGCTGACGGTGGGCGCGACGCTGCCTATCGGCGCGGTGGAGCTCACGGTCGTGGGCATTCTCGACAAGACCCTGACCGCGCCCGACCGCTTCGTGATGGTGCCCCTCGAGGACGCCCGCGACGTCTGGCTCCGGCGGGATCCGCTGCTCTTCCGCGTGTTCGGGACGGGCGGGCTCACGCGCGCCGACCTCAATTCGGGCGCGGCGGTGGGATGGCAGGAGGGCGTCGATCCGGACGATCTCGCGCGCCGTATCCAGGCCGCCGTCCCCGGTGTCAACGTCACGATCCCCGGCGAGCTGTCTCGCCTCCTCCGCACGTCCACCGCCTTCTTCTCCGCGCTGCTGATCGGCATCGGCACCCTCGCCCTGGTGATCGGGGGCCTCTCGCTCGCGAACACGGTGACCGCCGCCGTCTTCGAGCGCATCCGCGACTTCGGCGTGAAGCGCGCGCTCGGGGCCACCGACGGGCAGCTCCTCGCCGAGGTGCTCGGCGAGGCGCTCCGGGTGAGCCTCTGGGGCGTCGGCCTCGGCGTTGCGCTCGCCCTCGGCATCGGCGCCCTCGTGGACTCGCGGACGCTACGGGAGGGACAGCAGCTCTTCTTCTTCTCGCCGCGCCTCCTCGGCTTCACGCTGTTCTTCGCGCTGCTGCTGGGCAGCCTCGCCGCCATCTACGCCACCTTGCGCATCGCCCGGCTGTCGCCCGCCGAGGCCATTCGCCGAGGCGCCTGAGTCATGCGGGTCCGCGCGCTCGGGCTCGGCAAGGCTTATCTGGGGGTGAACGGCGCCCCGCCCGTCCGCGTGCTCGACGGCGTGGACCTCGAGGTCGCGTCGGGGCAGGTCCTCGCGGTGGTGGGCGAATCCGGCTCCGGCAAGTCCACCCTGCTGAACCTGCTGGGCCTGCTCGAGCCGGCGGGCGCCGGCGAGATCTGGTTCGACGCCGATCGCGTGAGCCACCTCGGCCGGCGCGCCCAGTGCCGCGTGCGCGGCACGCGCATCGGCTTCGTGTTCCAGTCCTTCCTGCTCCTCGCCGGGCTTACCGCGCTCGACAACGTGCTGCTCGCCGCCCGCTACGTGGGCCGCGACGGCCGCGAGGCGGCGCGGGACGCGGAGGCTCTCATGGAGCGTCTGGGCGTCGCCCATCGCCGGGGTCACTACCCTGCCCAGCTCTCGGGAGGCGAGCAGCAGCGAGTCGCATACTGCCGCGCCGTGCTGAACCGCCCGCCGCTGCTGCTCGCGGACGAGCCCACCGGCAATCTCGACGAGGGCCATGCCCGGGTGATCCTGGAGGAGCTGCGCGCGGAAGCCCACGAGCGCGGCGCGGCCGTCGTCCTCGTGACCCATCGGGCCGACGCCGCCGCGCGCGCCGACGCCAGGCTGCGGCTGGTCGCCGGTCGGCTCGCGTCCTAGATGCGCGCCGCCCTCGCCGCGGCCGCCCTGGCCCTGGCGCTGCTGCTGCCGGGGCTGGGCCGGGCCCCCTTCGACGATCCCGGCGAGGGCCAGCACGCGGAGATCGCGCGCGAAGCGTGGCGCTCGGGCGACTGGCTCACTCTGCGTCTCAACGGCGTCCGCTACTTCGACAAGCCGCCGCTCCTCTACGTGGGGCAGGCCGCCGCCTTCTCGGTAGCGGGCGTCTCGGAGTGGACGGCGCGGCTCGCGCCGGTGGCGGGGGCGGCGCTGGCCGTCGCGGGCACCGCGCTGCTCGGGGCGCGCCTGCTCGGCCCCGCGCCCGGCCTCCTCGCCGGCGCCGCGCTGCTGTCGTGTGCCCTCTTCGCCGCCTTCGGGCGCTACGTGCGACCGGAGACGCTGTTCCTGGCGACCATACAGTGGGGCTTCGTCGGCCTGCTGCTGGGCTGGCGGGAGGGCCGGCGCGGCTGGACGTTCCTCGGCGGCGCCGCGCTGGGCCTGGCCGCGCTCGCCAAGGACCCTCTCGGCCTCGCGGGGCCGCTCGCGGCGGTGGCGCTGGCGCTGGCGCTGGCCGGGCGGCTCCGCCCCGTCTCGGCCTGGTTGCCGCCGGCCGCCGCGGGCCTGCTCGTCCTCGTGGGCGCCGGGTGGTACGCGCTCGCCGCCGCGTGGAATCCCGGCTTTCTCTGGTACGTGTTCGTCGATAACCACGCGCGCAATGCCGCGCGCGTCCGCCTCTACCCCGACGAGGATCTGCCCATCTCGGCGCTGGAGTTTTCGGCCACGACCTTGCTCGGGGCGTTTCCCTGGATCGTCCCCGCCGTCCTCATGATCGTCACGCTCGCGCGGGCGCGTGCCTGGCGTGAGGAGCGCGAGGTGCCCTGGGTGGCGCTGGCCCTCTGGGCGATCGGCAGCGTGGCGGTGTTCGTGGCTCTTCCGTTCCGGCTGCCCCATCACGGGCTGCCCGCGTATCCAGCGATCGCGCTGCTCGCCGCGCGCTGGTGGTGGGAGCGGCGCCCCGTCGCCGGGCGCGCGGGCGCCTGGCTCCACGTGGGCCTGCTCGGCGTTGCCGCGCTCGGGTGCGCCCTCGGCGCGGCCAGCGATGGGCGGCTCTTCACCGACGAGGTGCTCGGCGTGTCCGACGTCACCACCCGCAAGGCGACCACCGCCGCGTCGGGCGTCACCCTCGACGCACTCTGGCCGCGCTTCGTCGTGCTCCTCGGCGCGGCCGCGGTCATCTTCGGCGCGGGCACGGGCGCGCTGCTGGTCGCGCGCGTCGGCATGGCGCGCCGCCGCGGGGTGGAGGCGGCGGTGGTCGCGGCGACCATGCTCGCCACGGTGCCGCTCGTGGGCGCCGGTCTCGGCGTGCTCTCGGCCTCACGCGCGCTGCCCCGGCTCGCCGCGGAGGTGGCCGCGCGCATGGACCCCGACGATCTCCTCGTTCACGAAGGCCCGATCGAGGCGTCGGGGGCGCTCGAGCTCTACTCGGGCCGGCGGCCGGCGCTGCTGGACGGCACCCGCAGCGTGCTGGGCTTCGGGTCGACCTTTCCCGACGCACGCGAGATCTTCTGGACGCCGGAGCGCTTCCATCGGGAGTGGCTCTCGGAGCGGACGGTGTACCTCGTCACGCCGCGCGCGCCCGCGGCGAGCGCCCTCGCCGCCATGCCCCCCGAGCGACGCCGGCTCCTCCTCGAGCACAACGGTCGCCGCCTGTACGTGAATGTCCCCGTTCAGCCTTCGCGGTAGAAGACGAGGAGGAGGCCGATCAGGGCGAGGGCGGGGGGCCATATCTTCGCGGCGATTCGGCGGTCGGAGGCGGGCAGCCGCAGCTCGAGCCAGCGCGTCCAGCCGATGAGCACGGCGAGCAGCCCCAGCGGCAGGTGTGTCACCTCCATCAGGTAGGCCTCCTTCATCCGGATGAGCGGATGCGCATGGGCGAGGAGGAGCCCGCCGCCGACGGCGATGAGCAGGGGGATGGCCCGGGCCCATCCCGGGGCGGTGAGCCGGCGCTCCTGGATCAGCCACTCGATCAGGCCGAGGGCGGCGGGCAGAAGCGCGAGTACGCGATGCTGGGCGATTTCGGGATCGGTGAGGCTTCCCAGGAACGTCTGCGTTGCGCTGAGCGGCCAGGCATTGGGGTCGGAGCGGAAGAGGAGGAACGCAGAGAGCCCGAGGAAGACGACCGGCCAGTGGCGCGCCCAGCCGATGCCGCCCAGCCGATGGAGCGCGGCGAGCAGACCGATGACGAGGACGAACAGGCCGGCGACGTTGTGATTGTACTCGGACCAGGCCGTATCGGCGGGCGTGCGCGGGGCGAGGGGATCGTCGACGTCGGCGGCGACGGCCAGCTCGGCCAGGCTCGGCGTGCTGAAGCTGGGCCAGCGCGGTGTGAAGCGCTCGATCACCTCGCGCGCCGTCGCGCGATCGGCACGCACGTCCACGGCGGGCGGCGCCGAGCCGAGCGAGGCGGCGGTGAAGAGCAGGGTGATGGCAAGCCCCGCCTCGACCTCGACGAAGCGTCGGAGCCGGGTCGGCGGGACGGCGCGGTCGGGCGGCAGCCGGCGCACCGCGCGGAAGTTCAGCGCCCCCAGCGCGAGGAGCCCCGCGAACAGCGAGAGCTTGGCGAGGAGCATGCCGCCGTAGGCGGTGCCGACGAGCGCGCTAGGGTCCCCCACGTAGGCGAGGGCGAGGGCCCCGCCGCTGAGGGCCAGCACCAGCACCGCGCCCTGCGCGAGGCGCGAGAACCCCCGGAGGATGCGCGTGGGCGAGGCCCGATCGCCCCGGACGAGCGCGAGCGCGGTGAGATGGACGAGCCCGCCCGCCCAGACGGCGATCGCCACCTGATGAATCGCGTCAACCACGAGGAGCCAGCCGCGGTCCTCGAGACGGCCCGCGGCGTGGCTGGTGCCCGCCGCCCCGATGGCCGCGGCCACGCCGGCCAGGAGCAGGGCGAGCCACGGTCCTCGGGCCTGCGGCGCGCGGCGCGCGCGGAGGCCGGCGGCCAGCGCGGCGATCGCCGCCAGCATGCGGACGCCGCTGGCCAGGGCGAAGGGCGTGGCGAGGACGGCGAGGGGCGACGCGCCGGGGGCATCGGCCACGCTCGCGACGATGAGACCGAGCGCGGCGGCCTGCGCGGCGAGGAGGAGCGCGGCGCCCCCGCACGCCAGGGCGAGACACCGTCGGGCGGCAGGAGCCAGATCGGGATCACCGCCGGATCCGGGCCGGAGCGCGACGAGACCGAACGCGGCGCCGCCCAGCACGAGACCCTGCCCGACGAGCCCGAGCGCGCGGAGGAGGACGAGGGCGAGCGGGACCACCGGCCCCGAGTATCCCACGGAAGCGGCGCGCCGGCGTCGGCCGCCCGCCGTGTATCATGGGGCGGTCCATGGCGCCCGACCATCTCCGCACCCTGTTCCTCCATCCGCCGTCCGCCGACGGCTTCGACGGTGGCGCCGGCGCGCGCTATCAGGCCCGGCGCGAGATTCGCTCGTTCTGGTACCCGACGTGGCTGGCCCAGCCCGCCGCGCTCGTGCCCGGGTCACGCCTGGTGGATGCCCCGCCTGACGGCCTCACCCTCGACGACGTGCGCCCGCTCGCGCGGCAGTACGACCTCTGCGTCATGCACACAAGCACGCCGTCGTTCGCCTCCGACGTCGCCGTCGCGGCGGCGCTGAAGGCGGAGAACCCCGCGCTCACGGTCGGCATGGTGGGCGCGGCGGTGGCGGTGGCGCCGGAGCCCGCGCTGCGGGCGGGCGGGGCCCTCGATTTCGTGGCGGGCAACGAGTTCGACTTCACCATCGAGGAGGTCGCCCGCGGGATGCCACTGCCGCGGGTCTCCGGCCTGTCGTACCGGCGCAACGGGCACGTCGTCCACACCCCGCCCCGGCCCATCCTCGAGGACATGGATCGGCTGCCCTTCGTGACGCCCGTGTACCGGCGCGATCTCACCATCGAGAACTACGCCATCGGGTACCTGCGCCACCCCTACGTCTCCCTCTACACGGGTCGGGGCTGCCGCTCGAAGTGCACGTTTTGCCTCTGGCCGCAGACGGTGGGCGGGCAGCGCTACCGGACGCGCAGCGTGGAGCACGTCGCCGAGGAGATGGCGCTGGCGCAGCGGCTGTTCCCGGAGGTGCGCGAGTTCTTCTTCGACGACGACACCTTCACCGACGATCTGCCCCGTGCCGAGGCCATCGCCAAGCGCTTGGGCCGCCTCGGCATCACGTGGTCGGTGAACGCCAAGGCCAATGTGCCCGCCGCCACCCTCGCGGTCCTGCGCGACAACGGCCTGCGGCTCCTGCTGGTGGGCTACGAGTCGGGGGTGCAGGACATCTTGAACCGCGTGAAGAAGGGCGTGCGCCTCGACAGCGCACGGCGGTTCACCCGCGACGCCAAGCGGCTCGGGATCGCCATCCACGGCACCTTCATCCTCGGGTTGCCCGGCGAGACGCGCGAGACCATCCAGGAGACCATCCGCTTTGCCCGCGAGATCGATCCCCACACCATCCAGGTCTCGCTCGCGGCGCCGTACCCAGGCACCGCGCTCCACGCGGAGGCGCAGCGGAACGGCTGGCTCGAGTCCGACACGTTGGTGGACGCCCGCGGCGAGCAGCAGAGCGCCATCGGCTATCCGCACCTGCCGCGCACCGAGATCTTCCAATCGATGGACCTCTTCTACCGGCGCTTCTACTTCCGCCCGCGCAAGATGATCTCCCTCGCCGGGGAGATGGTGCGCGACCGGCGAGTGCTGCGCCGCCGCCTCGCCGAGGGCCGCGAGTTTCTGAAGTTTCTCCGCCGCCACCGCTGAGCGGGGCGGCGCGCCGCCCGCCCCGGGGGGCCCGTGCTAGCATGACGGCATGAAGGTGCTCGTCATCGACGCGATCGCGCCGGAGGGGCTCGCGTATCTGCGCGAGCGCGGGTTCCAGGTCGACGAGGTCTCGAACAAGCTGCCGCGCGAGGAGCTGTTCGCGCGATTGGGCGACTACGAGGCTATCGTGACGCGCTCGTCGACCGCGGTCACCGCCGAGTTCCTCGGCCACGCGCGGCGGCTGCGCATCCTCGGTCGCGCGGGGGTGGGGGTCGACAACATCGACGTGGACGCGTGCTCGCGCCAGGGCGTGGTCGTCGTCAATGCCCCGCACGGCAACGTGGTGTCGGCGGCCGAGCACACCGTGGGCATGCTCCTGGCCCTGGTGCGGAAGATCCCATTCGCGAACGACGCCCTCAAGCGGGGCGGCTGGGACCGCGGCATCTACGGCGCCGAGCTGTTCCGGAAGACGGCGGGGGTGATCGGGCTCGGCAAGGTGGGATCGCGGGTGGCCGCCCGCCTGCGCGCCTTCGAGATGGAGGTGCTGGTTTACGACCCCTACATTCCCGAGAGCCGGGCCCGCGAGCTCGGCGTGCGCCTGACCGATCTGCAGACCGTGCTCGGCCAGTCCGACGTGATCACCGTGCACGTGCCGTTCTCCGAGGAGACGGAGAACCTGCTCACCGCGCGCGAGATGGGGCTCATGAAGCCGGGGGTACGGCTCGTCAACTGCGCGCGGGGCGGCATCGTCCACGAGGGCGATCTCCTCGCCGCCCTCGAGACGGAGCACGTCGCGGGCGCGGCGGTGGACGTCTGGACGGAGGAGCCGCCGGTGTCGCCGCTGGTGAAGCGCCTCATCGCCCACCCCCGCGTGGTGGTGACCCCGCACCTGGGCGCCAACACCTCCGAGGCCCAGGTCAACGTCGCGGTGGACGTGGCCCGCCAGCTCACCGCCTTCCGCGACGGCGAGCTCGTCGAGCACGCGGTGAACATCCCCGTGGGCGACCGCGAGACCATCGCCGCCCAGCGGCCGTTCCTGGCCTTGGCCGAGATGCTGGGTCGGTTCTGCGTGCAGCTCGAACGGGACAATGTCGAGCGGGTGGAGGTGGAGGTGGCGGGGCAGGTAGCCCGGCGCGACCCCGAGCTGATCGGGCGGGCCGTGCTCAAGGGGCTTCTCGGCAAGGTGACCGCGCAGGCGGTGAACCTCGTCAACGCGCACCTCGTGGCGCGCGACCGCGGCGTGGTCCTCGCGGTGCGCACCGACGAGAGCGCGGGCTCCGGCTACACCAACCTCGTCACCGTGACCACCCACGCCGGCACCGGGCGCAAGATCATCGCGGGCACGGTGTTCGATGGCACGCCTCGGATCGTCCGGCTGCGCGACCTGCACATCGAGTTCATCCCCGAGGGGCACATCCTCGTGCTCTCCTACGAGGACCGGCCGGGCATGGTCGGCAAGATCGGCTCCATCCTCGGCCGGCACAACGTGAACATCGCCTCCATGCACGTAGGACGGCGCACGCGTCGCGGCGGCGCCATCGTGGTGCTGCTGCTCGACGAGACGGTGGCACCCGAGGTGATGGAGGAGGTATCCAAGGCGGTGGACGCCGACTTCGCCCGCCTCATCCGGCTCGACCCGTGACGCGGCGCGGGACGGCGCGCGGTGGACGGCCGGAGGGCGCCGCGCCCTTCGAGTCGCGTCCGTGGGGCGGCTATCAGACGCTCGACAAGGGGCCGGGCTATCAGGTCAAGCGGCTCGTCGTCGAGCCCGGCCACCGCTTCAGCCTGCAAAAGCATCACCACCGCGCCGAGCACTGGACGGTGGTGGCGGGCTCGCCCAAGGTGACCCTGAACGGCCGCAGCCGCCGCCTCCGGCCTCGCGAGTCGGTGACGGTGCCGCGCGGGGTCTGGCACCGCGCGGAGAACGTCGGCCGCGTTCCCGTCGTCATCGTCGAGGTCCAGTTCGGCGCATATCTCGGCGAAGACGACATCGTCCGCAAGCAAGACGACTACGGCCGCGCCGCCCGCCGCTAGTCGGCTCCGCCGTGGTAGAAGTGGGCGCCCAGCCCGATGTAGTCGATCTTGCTCTTATAGAACTGCCCGTTCGGCGAGTTGCCGCTGAAGTACTCCAGCATGACCAGGAGGCGGCGGCCGAGGATGCGCGCGCGGTCGAACTGGAGCCCGGCCCTCGCCGAATAGTTCGGACTCCAGCCGTTCTCCTCCTGCATTTGCACGTCGAAGGCGGCGACCGGCGTGACATGCGGCAGGAAACCGAGGCGATGCTTGAGCTCGATGCCGGCCTGCGTCGACCAGGGCTTGAGGCTTGACGGATCCTGGTGGAAGAGATAACCGCCCCCCGCGTAGAGACGCACGCGCCGGTCGAACAGGCCATACGAAAGCTTCAGGTCCACCGCCTCGTAGCTCAGGTTGATGCGGCTGGTGCGCGTGCGCAGAAGGAACTCGTCGCCCAGATGCGAGCTCTGGTGATAGAGCCGGGCGAGCGCCTGGAACGAGCCCACCGCGTAGGCGCCCGTGAAGGCGGCGAAGTAGTCGGCATTGATGAGATCGCGGGAGTCGGCGTCCATGTCGAAGATCGCGAAGACGCCGGCCTGGAGCCCCACCTCCCAGTGGCCCCCGATGGGCAGCGCCTGCCGATAGAGCGGGATGGTCTCCCCGAAGCTCACCGCGCTGATATGGCGGAAGTCCGGATCGTCGAGGTAGCGCTGGATCGACGCCGAGAAGTGGGGCCAGCGCGGGTCGGCGAGCAACGGGTCGAAGATGAGCCCGCTCGGGAGGAAGCCGGTCTCGATCGCTTCGGGGGCCCAGACGACGGGCGCCGGGCTCTTGGGCTCTCCCGGCGGCGGTAGCGCGGGCGGCGGCGCCTGCGCCATGGGGCGGGCCGCGGGAGTGCCCTCGGCAAACTCGACGCGGACGACGCCGGGTATCGACGCCAAGACTTCGGTGATGCGGCCCCGATCGGCGTGGGGGGCCGCCGCGACGTGGATCACTCCATCGGTGACGCGGATCACGGGCGCGGCCGTCCCCAGCGCCTGCCGGAGCATCGCCGTGCCGTAGCCACGCAGGAATTCGTCGTCCGCCGCGGCGGCGCCGGGAAGGGGGAAGAGCAGGGCCAGCATCAAGGCCCAGGCGGCGCGGGTCGCACTCATAGGCGGTCTCCTAGAAACGCCGCCCCAACCCCTCGCTTGCCGCTGAGGCGCGCGCGGTGGACTGCGAATGTCCCTCTCGCTACCACTGTCTCACGCGTGTCGATGCGCGACGTCCGCGGGTGGCGCGGATCCAGAGCGGCTAGCGAAGGGGCGGTGGAGGAGGTGGCGGAGGCGGGGGCGGAGGCGGGGGCGGAGGCGGCGGCGGTGGAGGGGGCGGCGGGGGTGCCGCTCGGCGCACCGTCCGCGCGTCGGGGATCTGATTGCCCTTGGCGTGCATGCACTGCTGGTACGCGATGTCGTAGCGCTGCTGGACGGTGGCGCCCGCGTAGTAGCCCGCGTTGGCGCCGGAGGCGGTGCCGCCGAGCACGCCGACCCCCGCTCCGATCGCCGCACCGGCTCCCGGATTGCCGCCGGCGGCGCCGATGGCCGCACCCAGTCCCGCGCCGACGAGAGTGCCGATCAGGGCGCCGATCGCCGTGTTCTCCGCGGCGGTGCCCGAGGGATTCCCCGACTGCGCCTCGGCCCACTGGCGGCACGTCCCGTCGTCGGCCTGGAACTGCTCGAACGACTTTGCCGATCCCGGCATCACCGCCACGCTGGGCCCCGCAGGCACCGTCACGCAGCCGGCGGCGAGCGCGGCGACGAGCACGGCGGCAATGAGGCGACGGGACACGCGGTCCCACGCGCTCATGGCCGGTCGTAGAGCTGCTGCAGCTCGCTTTGAAGCTTCTGCATGCGGGCACGGACCTGGCCGGCACGGGTGAGCTGCTCGGGAGTGAGCACCCCACGCACCTCGAGGGCGATCTGCGCGCTGTCCTGCAGGAGCTGCTCGCGCAGCGAGGCGATCTGCTTGAGCAGCGGCTCCAGGTCGGCGGCGGCGACGGGGCCCGCGGCGAGCAGCTTGTCGGCCAGCTCGTCCTGCGCACGTCGCAATTGCTCGGCGCTGTTCCGCGTGACCGCGCGATGGCTGGCGAGGATAGCGCGGACCTTGGCATCCTGCTCGGGCGTGAGGTTCGCGGCGCGGATCAGCAGCGGCAGCGCCATGCCGCCCTCGCGCGCCCAGCCCGGGCCGCCTCGCTCGTGGCGCGGCTGGGCGACGGCGGGTCCGGCCCCGGCCAGAAGTACTCCTGCCAACGTGAGGGCGCCGAGCATTGTCCCGTTGATCATCACGTTACGCCTCCTCACGACGTCACGCCTCCTCACGATGCGCCCGCGCCGCAACCCGGCCGCACCAGCCAGTCTGGTCCGACGCACTCGCCGCCCTGATCCTCGTCGCCGGCGCCGGGCGTGTCGTCCATGTCGATCGCCGCATCCGCCGCCGGCGGATCTCCGCGCAGCGAGAAGAGAGCCGCCGAGACCTGCGCCAGCATCACGCGGGCCTCCTCGGGCTCGATGCCGGGCGGCGTGGAGGTCACGGCGCGCCACACCGCTACCTCGACCCAGAGCAGCGCGGCCAGGGCCAGCCCCATCGCCGCCGCGGCGGCGGGCATCCAGCGGCGGAAGCTCGGCTGGGATCGCGGGCGCAGCTCCGGGGTCGCGGCGAGCGTGTGCGTGATCGCGGCGAGGTCGCGCGTGAGGGCCTGCAGCCGGCGCGAGCAGGGGAGGCAGGATTCCAGATGCCGCCGGTCGGCGGGGTTGCCGAGCCCCGCGTCCACGTGCACGAGGACCCGGTCCGAGAGATGGCTCATACGGCCTCTGCGAGGGTGACCCGCAGACGGTGGACCGCGCGAAAGAGGTGCCGCTTCACGCTTCCGTGGCTCAAGCCCAGCGCGGCGGCGATCTCCGGGCCGGTCCAGCCTTCCAGGTGGCGAAGCACGAAGACCTCGCGCTGCCGGTCGGGCAGCGACCGGAACGCGCGCCAGATGTGCTGCCGTGTCTCGCTGCTGATGGCCACGTCCTCCGGTGTCGGCCCCGCGTCCGCGAGGGGCACCGTCTCGATCTGCTTGCTCCCGCGCTGGAACCGGCGCCACCATCCCGCGCGCCGCCGGTCATGGCAGGTGTTCACGGCGATGCGCGTGAGCCACGGGCCCCAGTCGTCCGGCGGCCCCTGCCGCCGCTGCGCCTCGAGCGCCTTCACAAGCACCTCCTGCACGACCTCCTCGGCCTCTTGGCCGTCGGCCAGGAGCAGGCGGCACAGACGTCGGAGGCGCCCCGTATGGGCCTGAAATATCGGCCCGATATCCGCCTGACGGTCGCCCCGAGCGTCCACACGGATTGGACGCGGCAGGGGGCCGCCTAGTTTACTGACGAAGAAGAGGGGGGTCGGGTTGACCCGGCGGGGAGATTACCGTATCCAGCCGGAGATGCCCAGATAGAGGGCGGCCAAACCCAGGTACTCGTGGAGCACGGTCTCGGCCAAGCGCCGATCTCGCCACCAGCCGTCCGCCGGGGGCCGCACATAGGGGCTGCCCCGGACGATGACCTCCATGTTGCCGTTCCCCAGCCGGTACCAGATCGTCTTGACCCGACGCGTGTGCTCGGGGGAGGTGACGAGGATGAGCCGCCGCCACTTGCGCGCCCGCGCCTCCCGCTGCACGACACCCAGCTCCTCCTCGGTGATCCGCACGGGATCCTCGAGCGCGACCACCGCGCTGGCGGGCACCCCGTAGCGGAGGGTCGCGGTGCGCGACTCCGCCTGAAGGTCCAGCGAGCGGACGCCCAGGGCGACGAGTGCCTCCACTCTGGCCGGGTTGGTGGGCCGTGAGATCAGCACGCGCGGCGCCCAGCCCTGGCGGTAGAGATCGGCGGCGGCGCGCTCGCGAAACGGCGTGCCGCCCGCCACCACCACGATCACGTCGGCCTCGGCGAGCGTATCCTCGATGGTCAGCGTCGAGGCCACGCCCCGGAGCACGGGCCCGTGTATCGCCCACAGGAACAGGACGACGGCGAGGACCGCGACGACTCCGATGACGACCCGGCGCGCCCTCATCGCCTGTGACTCCACACCAAAAGCTTGGAGCGTGACGTGGACCACCCGTACGATGGCCGCGAGGAGGAACTGCCCATGCGCCGTCTGTTCATGTTGTCCGTGATCGTCTTGACCCTCGCCTCCTGTGCGTCTTCACCCCCGCGGGCCCAGCGGAGCGAGTTCGAGGACATCCCGGTTCCCAGGGGCCTCAGTGTGGACATCGACAAGTCCACCATCATCGAGTCGCCCTCGATCAAGGCTGCCCGCATTGTCTACAAGGGTCGCCTGGAGCCGGAGAGCCTGGCCACCGCCTTCCGGACCACATTGGAGTCCAATGGGTGGCGGCATTTGTCCTCGACCATGGCTTCCGGCAAGGGTATCACGCAGATCTACGACAAGCCGGGCAGCTCGCTCCAGATCATGATTTACGAGGGGATGTACTACACGTGGGTGGAGCTCTCGACGACCAAGGTCGTCACGGGCACCCTCGCGGCTCCCGCGGCCGCTCCGATTCCCACGGCCACGCCGGTCCCGCCGGTTCGTCAGTAGGGCGCGGGGGCGCGCGGGCGCGAATGCTGGGGATTTGATCTACGGTCGCCCCGGGGGCGCGAATGCTGGGGATTTGATCTACGGTCGCCCCAAGGGGCGACCTTTATAGGGAGGGCCCTAGGGCCTTCTCCAGGCGCGGCCGTCGCGCTCGATGAGAGTATCGGCCTCGGTGGTGCCCCAGGTGCCCGCCTCGTAGTTGGGAAACTTTCGAGGGTCGCCGCTCCCCCACGCCTGCAGCACCGGCTCGAGCAGCTCCCACGCCAGGTCCACCCAGTCACCGCGCGCGTACAGCGTCGCGTCGCCCTTCATCGCATCGAGCAGCAGCCGCTCATAGGCCTCCGGCGGCTCGCTGCCGAACGCCTGGTTATAGTCGAAGTCCATCTCCACCGCTTTGATGCGAGGCTCGGGGCCCGGCAGCTTCGCGCCGAACTGCAGCGCGATGCCCTCGTCCGGCTGTATGCGCAGGATGAGCCGGTTGGCGGCTTCGGCGATGGCCTCGGGATTGCGCCGGAAGACAAGATGGGGAGTGCGGCGGAACTGCACGGCGATCTCGCTCGCGCGCGTGGCGAGGCGCTTGCCCGTGCGCAGATAGAACGGCACGCCCGCCCAGCGCCAGTTGTCGACCCCGAGCTTCAGCGCGGCGTACGTTTCCGTGATGGACTCCGCCGACACCCCCTTTTCCTCGCGATAGCCGGGTACGCGCTGGCCTTCCACGAAGCCGGGCCCGTACTGGCCACGCGCGGCCACGGCGTCCACGTCGCCGGACGGGATGGGGCGCAGCGCCCGCATCACCTTGGTTTTCTCGTCGCGGACGGGGTCGGCGTCGAAGGTGACGGGTGGCTCCATGGCGACCAGGCAGAGAAGCTGCAGAATATGGTTCTGGATCATGTCCCGGAGCGCACCCGACTCCTCGTAGTAGGCGCCGCGCGACTCCACCCCGAGCGTCTCGCTCACCGTGATCTGGACGTGGTCCACGTGGTTGCGGTTCCACAGCGGCTCGAAGATCCCGTTGGCGAAGCGGAACACCAGGATGTTCTGCACCGTCTCCTTCCCGAGGTAGTGGTCGATCCGGTACACCTGATCCTCGGTGAAGACGCTGCTCACCACCTGGTTGAGGGCGCGGGAAGACGCGAGGTCGCGGCCGAAGGGCTTCTCGATGACGACGCGCACCCAGGCGTCGGTGCCTTCGGGAGCCCGCTGGAAGCCGGCCTCGCCGAGGCGGGTCACGATGGGGGAGTAGAGCGACGGGGGCGTGGAGAGATAGAAGAGCCGGTTGCCGTTCGAGCCGCGATCCCGCTCCACACTCTTGATGAAGTCGCCAAGGCCTCCATAGAGCGCGGAATCGGCGGGATCCCCCGTGTAGTAGAAGAGGGCCTGGGCGAACCGATCCCACACGCGCGCCGACGGCGGCTGGACGCGCGCGAAATCGGTGACCGCCTCGCGCATCCGCTCGCGGAACACTTCGTTGCTCATCTCGGAGCGCGACACGCCGATGACCGCGAAGGGCTCCGGGAGGACGCGGCTCTGGAAGAGGGACCAGAGCGCGGGCACGAGCTTCCGCTTGGTGAGGTCGCCGGAGGCGCCGAAGATCACCATCACGCAGGATTCGTCGGCCATCAACCCTTCCGCGCGAGGCCGCGAAACGCGTCGACCAGCTTCTCCAAGCGGGGGCCTTGCTTGCCCTTGAGGTGAACGCGGGCAACGCGGCGGCCCGCCTCCGACAGCGCCTGGAGGTCGCCGAGCGACTGCGCCGCCTTGAGGATGCCGAACCCGTAGCCCGCGCCGGGGATGGCGAGGTCGTCGGTGTCGTCGGCGGTGATCTGGAGGAAGATCCCCGTGCCGGGCCCGCCCTTGTGGAGCTGCCCGGTGGAGTGGAGGAATCGGGGGCCGTACGCCACCGTGGTGGCGATCTTCAACCGGTCGCGCAGCAGCACGCGCAGCTCCTGGAGCCGCTCCCCGGTCTCCTTGAGTGGCGTGAGATAGGCGTGTATCGACAGATAGTCACCGGGCTCGGCGGCCGCGAGGTGGCCCCACAGCCCCTCGGCGAGCGAGTCGGGCTGCTCCCCGCTCGTCATGACGACGAGGCCGTCGGCCTCCGTTGCGGGCTTCCAGTCCGGGAAGCGCCGCGTCTTCCGCCAGAGCGCGAGCAGCTCGCCCGTCTTCTCCTTGGCGGAGGCGACGTTGGGCTCGTCGAAGGGGTTCACCTCGAGGGCCGCGCCCGCCGCCGCCGTGGCCACTTCCCACCTGAAGAACTCGGCGCCGAGGTCGAGATGGTCCCCGAGCTCGAGGCGGATCACGGGATGGCCCTCGGCGGCAAGCTTGCCGAGCGCGGCGTCGTGGCTGGTATCACCCTTCACCATTACCGCGACGAAGAGACGGTCTTCGCCGTAGACGGCGGGCCCGCCGAGGGGCTCGGCGTCCACGGGGATGACGCCGCGGCCATTCTTGCCCAGTGACTCGGCGAGGAGCTGCTCGATCCAGGCGCCGAGTGGCCCGATCTTCTCCGAGAAGACCAGCGTGACCTTGTCGCGGCCCGCCCGGGCGAAGGCGGCCAGGGCAGCGCCCAGGCGCAAGCCGGGATTGTCGGCGGCCGCCGCTTCGCGCCCGCACGACTCCACCATGCCCTGCGCCCGGTCGACCACGCTCCTCACGTCCACGCCGATGAGCGCCGCCGGGACCAGGCCGAAGAAGGATAGGGCGGAGTAGCGACCGCCGATGGTCGAGGGATTGAGGAACGTGCGACGGAACGCCGCCTCGCTTGCCAGCTTCTCGAGCGACGTGCCCGCATCGGTGATGGCGACGAATTGCATGCCCGGCTTCGGCGGCTTCCCGGCTTCCACCTGGGCGCGAAAGAAGCTGTAGAGCGACATGGTCTCGATCGTGGTGCCGGACTTCGTAGCGACGACGAACAGCGACTTGGCGAGATTGATCCGGTCGAGGGTCCGCTTCACGGCGCCGGGGTCGGTGGAGTCGAGCATCAGGAGATCGGGGAACCCCATCTTCGATCCGAACGTCTGGTTGAACACCTCGGGCGCGAGCGAGGAGCCGCCCATGCCGAGCAGCACCACGTGGGTGTACTGCAGCCGCCGGATCTCGTCCGCGAAGCCGCGCACGTCCTCGGCCTGCTCTCGCATGATGGTGGGGGCGGTGAGCCACCCGAGCCGGTTGCGGATCTCCTCGGCGTCGCCGGGCCAGAGGGTCGGATCCTTGATCCAGAGGCGGCCCTGGAAGTCCTGCTGCTCGAGGGCCTCGAGGGCCGCGGTCACCGCGGGATGCCGGAGAGCATTGGGCGTCGCGGCCGGGGTGGGCGGCGCCTCGGACTTGCTCTTGGCGGCAGGGGCGCTCGCCGCGGCGGGGACGCGCGACTCGGCGGCCTTCACGGGCGCGGCCTTCGCGCCGGCGGCGCCGGTCGCCGGCTTGGCGGACGCCTCAGCCCCTCGGGGACGCGCCCTGGGGCTCTCGACCTCCGCGAGCGGGTCGTCGTCGAGCGAGATCACGCCTTCGCGGCGCGACGGCTCTCCCTCGTCCTCGTCCGCGGCCCCGCCCGTGGCCTGGCGGATCAGCTCGGCCGCCGCCGCGGCGAGTGGGTCGGTGGGCCGCGGGCCGCGCTCCTCCGACCGGGGGCGCGGCGGAATCGGCGGCGGCGCCGGGCGTGAGACGGGTGGCGTGGCGCCCGCCGGACGAGTCGACTGAACCGGGGTCGACTGGACCGGGGTTGGCGGAACCGGGGTTGGCGGGGCCGGAGTCGGCGGGACCGACGCCGCCGCGGGTGCGGCGGGCGGCGGGGGAGCCTTGGCGGCCACCGGCGCGGGGGGCGGCGGCGTGGGCGCAGCCACCGGCCGCGGCGGCGCGGGCATGCCGCCCTTGTCCGGTACCGGGAGCCCACCCTCGAGCTGCACGATCTTGGCGACTCGCCGCGCGTGTCGCTCCTCGCCGGAGAAGCGCGCGTCCAGCCAGGCGCGAGTCACCTCGACGGCGGTCGCTTCGTCGAGCACTCGGGCGCCGAGGCAGAGCACGTTGGCGTCGTCGTCCTCCCGGCTCTGGCGAGCAGTGAACACATCGTGACAGAGGGCGGCCCGGATGCCACGGATCTTGTTCGCGGCGATCGACGCGCCCACGCCGCTGCCGCACACGAGCACGCCCGAGTCCACGAAGCCGCGCAGCACCGCTTGGCAGACGGCCCGCGCGAAGTCGGGATAGTCCACGGGCTCCGCGGAGAAGGTCCCGAGGTCGAGGATGTCGTGACCGGCGGCTTCGAGCGCCGCGGTGAGCGGACCCTTGAGAGCGAAACCGGCATGATCGCAACCGAGCGCTATGCGCATGGCCTGAGAGTCTCCGTCGAGATTCTATTCTCTCAGGAGAGCGGGAGCCCCACAACGTTGTCGTACAGGCGCTCCTGACGCTCCCGGGCCGCCCGGAGCGCGGCGTGGCGTCCGGGATCGGGCGACACGGCGGCGCCGAGCGCCGCCGGCGGCGGCGCGGGCGCGCCGAGTGCCTCGAGAACGCGCATGGCGGCACCCCGGCTGGAGGCCTCCGCCTCGCGCGAGAGGACGACGGGGTGGCCGAGCGCATCGGCGAGCATGCGCGTCCAGGCGCGCGAGCGAAGGAGCGCGCCGCCGGAGGCGACCACGACGTGGTCCGGCGTGGCGAGCGCGGCCAGCCGCTCGTGGATGATCGATAGGCGCAGCGCCACCGCTTCGAGCAGCGCCGCCGCGATGTCCAGCGGTTCCGTCGCCAGCGTCAGCCCGGCGATCGTCGCCCGCGCGTCGGCGCGCCAGCCCGGGCTTCGCTCGCCGGCGAGGAAGGGCAGGACGACGAGGCCGTGTCCGGCGGCCGGGCGCTCGAGGAGGGCGGCGTCGAGGGCGGACTCGTCGGGCAGGGCGAGCTGGTCGCGGAGCCAGGCGAGGACGTTGCCGCCCTCCGACGTGGCGCCGCCGACGAGTGCGCGGGCGCCATCGATCCGGTATCGCCAGAGCCCGCGGGGCAGGGACCCGGCGCCCGGACGCGTCAGCCGGAGCGCCGCCGACGTGCCGAGGTTCAGCGCGATGCGATCGGGCCCCGCGCAGTCCGAGCCGAGACTGCCGCAGCCGCCGTCGCCCCAGCCCGGATACCAGGGCACCCGGGCGAGCGCGGGCCAGCGCGCCGCCCATTCGGGCGTGAGCCGCGGCGCGGGCGCGTCGTCGATGGGAGGCAGCCGCTCGGGCCCCACCCCCACCTCGGCGAGCAGCGGTCCGTCCCAGGCGATGCCGTCCTGATCGAAGAGGCCGGTGCCCGAGGCCATCGAGACGCTCACTCGCACGACGCCGGTGAGCCGCCACAGGAGGAACTCGGCGAAGCCGCACCAGGTGGCGGCGCGCGCGAAGAGGTCGGCCCGGCTCTCGCGGAGCCAGTGCAGGCGCGCGGGATGGTAGGACGCGTGCAGCACGGCGCCGGTGCGCGCGTGCACCGCCTTCGCGTCGAGGCGGCCGCGCAGGGCGGCGGCGGCGCCGGCGCTCCGCGTGTCCGCCCACGTGAGCACGGGAAGGAGCGGCCGGCGCGCGGCGTCCAGGGCGAGCAGGCTGTGCCAGAAGACGGAGGCGCCGACGCCGGCGATCTCGCCGGCGCGCGCGCCCGCGCCCGCGAGCGCTCCGTCCACCGCGGTCGCCACCGCATCGACGAGGGTGTCGGGGTCGAGCACCACGGTGCCGTCCGGCGCGGCGCGTGCGGTATACGCCATGCGGCCCTCGGCGCCGGGCAAGGGCCGCGCGTCGGCGTCGAAGCACGCCGCGCGCGCCGAGCTGGTGCCGATGTCGAGCGCCATGACCAGCATGGTTGGGGTATATTCAACTACACCAACGCGGCACGAGGAGTCATCCAATGACGACGATCCGGGTCCTGAGCCCCCAGGGCGAGTCGCGCGCGGCCAGTCAGGCGCTGCCCGCCTTGCCCGCGAGCCTTCGCGGCCTCACGGTGGGCTTCCTCGACAACACCAAGCACAACTTCGACCGGCTCGTCACCGAGATGGGCCAGCTCATGGTGGAGCGCTGGGGCGTCGCCCGCGTCGTGCACCGGAAGAAGGCGAACGCCGCCACGCCCGCCGCCCACGAGATCGTGGAAGCGCTCGCGAAGGAGTGCGACGTCGTCTTCGCCGGCTCCGCGGACTGAGGGTCCTGCACGTCGTGGAGTCTCCACGACTCGCTGGAGCTGGCCAGGCAGGGAACGCCGGCCGGGCTCATCTCGACCACCGTGTTCCAGAAGCTCGCGCTGTCGGAGATGGCGGCGCTCGGCGCGACCACGCTGCCCCTCCTCGTCGTCCAGCACCCGCTCGGCGGTGAGAGGCCCGAAGGCGTGAGCCGCCGCGCCGCCCAGGCGGTGGAGCAGCTGGGGAGCCTGCTGGGCGCGTCGTGAGCCAAGCGGAGACGGCGCCGCGCGAGCTGGATCTCGACGAGGCGGACGTCTACGACGACTTCGTCCGCCGCGGGTGGTGCGATGGGCTGCCCATCGTGCCGCCCACGCCGGAGCGGGTACGGGTCATGCTCGCCACCGTCTCCGCCGATCCCGCGCGGTCGCTTGGGCTCATGCCGCCGCTCTGGCGCGACTGCACGGTGGAGAAGATCGCCGTCAACGCGGTGATGGCCGGCTGTCTGCCCGAGTACTTCCCGGTGGTGCTCGCGGCCACGCGGGCCATGCTCGAGCCCGCCTTCAACCTCTACGGGGTCCAGGCCACCACGCACCCGGTGGCGCCGCTGCTCGTCCTCAACGGGCCCGCGGCGGAGCGCATCGGGATGCACGCCGGATCCGGCTGCTTCGGCCCTGGCTTTCGCGCCAACGCGACGATCGGCCGCGCACTCCGCCTCGTCCTCATGAACGTGGGCGGCGGCTGGCCGGGCCGGCACGACATGGCCACGCAGGGCAGCCCCGCCAAGTTCTCGTTCGCGATCGCGGAGGCGGAAGGGGCGAGCCCGTGGGCGCCCCTCCATGTGAGCCGGGGCTTCACCGCGGAGCAGAGCGTGGTGACCATGTTCGGCGGCGAGCCGCCGCACAACGTGAACGATCACGTGGGGACCACCGCCGCCGGCATCCTCAACAACGTGGCCGACGTCGCCGCCACGCTGGGCTCCAATGTCGGCTGGTACTTCTCCCAGAGCCAGCTCCTCGTCGTGCTCGGCCCGGAGCACGCCTCGACCATCTCATCCGATGGATTCACGAGAGAAGACGTCCAGCGCTTCGTGTTCGAGCACGCGCGGCTGCCCCTCGGACGGCTCAAGCTCGGAGGCATGTGGGGCATCCACGACTGGCCGCTGTGGATGCAGAAGGTGACCGACGAGACTGCCATGCTCCCGCTCGTGCCCTCCCTGGACGACGTGCTCGTGATGGTGGCGGGCGGCCCCGGCAAGCACTCCGCGGTGGTGCCCAACTGCACCTTCAGCCGCGCGGTGTCGCGGGTCGTGGACGGGACGTAGGGCGGCGGGAGCGGCGGCGCTGCGCGGACGCATCTTCAGCTGGACGCAGATCGGGGGCTGGGCGCTGATCGTGCTGGCGCTGGCCGTGAGCGCGGTGGCGACGTACGACGCGCGGCAGGCGGTGGGCCGGACCTACCCGGGGTTCGGTGTTCTCGAGCTGCTCTACGTCGCCCCGGGCGGCGTCACCAAGGGCGGGCTGGCGCCCTTCGACCACGTCCACGCCGTCAACGGGCAGCTCGTGCACTCCGGGCACGAGCTGCAGGCCGAGGTGCGCCGACAGCCGCCGGGGACGCCGATCCGCTATCTGGTCAGCCGCCGCGGCCAGCTGATCGAGGCGGAGATTCCCAGCCGCGCCCTCACTGAGCGGGACTTTCGCCGCTACCTGCTCGACGGCCTCTTGCCCTCGCTGCTCTACCTGGCCCTCGCGGCGGTGGTGCTCGCCCTGCGGCCGGGGGCGCGCGAGACGCGCGTGTTCCTCTTCTTCTGCCTCACCTGGTTCTGCACCGCCGGCCTGTTCGTCGACTCGTGGATGACGTATCGGTTCAGCGCGCTGTTCCTGACCGCGTGGGCCTTCGCACCCGCCGCCTACCTCCACATCGCCGTGCGCTTCCCGCGGACGTGGCCGGTCGTGCACCGCTGGCCCTGGCTCATCGTCTCGTTCTACGTCCTGTCGGGCGTGTTCGCAGTTGGCATGCAGCTGCCGTTCGCACGCGTCCCCCCTCTCATCCCCGCCGCTGCCGGCGGCTACTGGGCCTCGGCGCTCGTGCTCCTCACCATCGCCCTCGTCTACGCCGCGGTGCGAGGGGTGACGCCGCTGGTACGGCAGCGCGCGAAGGTGCTGGCCGTCGGCTTCATCGCGGGGCCGCTCGTCCCCGTGGTAGGGACCGCCGCCGAGATCGTCCTGGGCGTGACGGTGCCGTATCTCGAGCAGCTCTGGCGGCTGAACTTCCTGTTCCCCGTCGCCGTCGCCTACGCCATGATCCGCTACGACCTCTTCGACCTGCGCGCGGTTCTCCGCACCAGCACGGTTTACGCGGCCGTCACCGGCCTCCTCGTGGCCGTCTACGCCGGTGCCATCGCGCTGGTGGACATCATCCTGTCCAGCCTGGGGATGGGGACCTCACGGTTGGTGCCGGCGGGCGTCATGGCCCTCGCGGTGGTGCTGTTCCTCAACCCGGTGCACCGCCGGACCCAGGCGCTCGTGGACCGTCTGTTCTTCCCCGAGCGGCTCGATGTGCAGCGCTCGGTCGAGCGGGTCGCTGACACCATGACCACCCTCCTCGACCTCGATCGGATCGTGCTCGTCATCAACGAGGCAGTGGATCGGCTGCTACGGCCCCGCGGCCACGTCCTCCTCATCCTCGACGAGAGCGGGGACGCCTTCCGGCCCATGGGCGCCGATCGCGGGGGCTTTCTCGCCGTGCCCGCGGAGGCCGCGCTGGTGCGGCTGCTCGCGCGGCGTCCCGCGCCTCTCACGCGCGAGCGCCTCAGCGAGGATCCCGCCCTGCATGACGTCCGCGACGACTGTCTCGCCACCCTCGAGGGCCTCGGCGCCATCCTGGTGGTGCCGGTGACCTTTCGCGGCCGGGTGACCGGCCTCCTCTGCCTGGGCCCCCGGGCGGGCGGGGCCGCCTACACCACCGAGGATCTCCGGCTCACACGCTTCCTTGCCAACCAGAGCGCGGTGGCCCTGGAGAACGCAAAGGCCTATACCGCCCTGGAGACGGCCCATACCGACCTGCGGTCCGCGCTGCGTCGCGTGCAGATCCTGGAGTCGATCCGGACCAACCTGGCGAAGTTCGTGCCCCGGACCGTCCACGACCTCATCGAGCAGGCGCCGGAGGCGCCCCTCTTCGAGAAGCGCGAGGTGGACGTGACCGTGCTGTTCGTGGACATCGCCGGCTACACCCGGCTCAGCGAGCGCTTCGACCTCGCGCAGGTCAACGTGCTCGTCGAGCGGTACTTCGGCGCCTTCCTGGACGAGATTCTCCGCCACGGGGGCGACGTCAACGAGACGGCGGGCGACGGGCTCATGGTCGTCTTCCAGGGGGACGATGGCCGCGCCCACGCGCGCGCGGCGGTGCTCGCCGCCCAGAGTGTGCTGCGGCGCGCGCACGTCATCAACGGCGAGATCGCCGCGCTGACAGAGCCGATCCGGCTCCATGTCGGCGTGAATTCGGGCACGGCGGCACTGGGCGCGACCAAGATCGAGGGCACCACGGGCACCCGCTGGACGTACACGGCGTCGGGGCCGGTGACCAACCTGGCCGCGCGCCTCGCCGCGCTCGGAGACGGCGACGCGGTGGTGGTGGGCAGCGAGACCGCGCGCCGGCTCGACGGGGAGCTCCCCATCCAGGACTGGGGCGAGCGGCAGCTCAAGAACGTCGAGGAGCCCGTGCGAGTGTTCGCGCTGTTCGTCGCCGCCTCCACCGCAAGCGGCGCGGTCTAGGACTTTCTCCCCCGGCCATGAGGGCGAGGGCGCCCAGCAACAGCAGCGCGCCCGCCGCGCCGGCCGCGCCGAGGGCTTCGCCGAACACCAGCACGCCGAGGGTGGTGGCGGTGAGCGGCTCGAGGAGCGAGACGATGCCGGCGACGGTGGCGGGCACGCGGCGCAGCCCGGTGGTGAAGGCCGCGTAGGCGAGCGCGGTGGGGACCACCCCCAAGTAGAGGAGGAGCGGCCACGTCTCCGCGAGCGGGGCGCGGACGGGGCCGGCGACGAGGAGCACGGGCGCGATCAGAAGGGCGGCGAGCACGAAGGTCGCGGCGGCGAGGGGAAGTGGCGCCACCCGCGGGAGCAGCTGCTTTGTGCCCACGGCGTAGACGGCGTAAGATAGCCCGGCCCCGAGGGCCAGCAGCGCGCCCGCGCCGAAGCCCCCCGCGATCGCGTCGAGGCCCCGCGGACCCACGACGAGGAGGCCGGTGCCGACGACGGCGAGCGCGAGGGACACGCGCACCGACACGGTGAGCCGCTCTTCCAGGACGAGCGCGGCGAGGAGCGCGATAAGGATCGGCGCCGAGCAGATGGCCAGGAGCGCGGCCACCGCCACGCCGGCGAGGACGACCGCCGAGAAGAAGCAGACCTGGTAGGCGGCCATCGCGGCGCCGGCGGCGCCCAGCGCGAGCCAGTCGGCGCGGGCGAGCCCGGCGGAGGCCGCGGGGGCGGCGCGCCGCCGCGCGAGCCACGCGGCGGCGAGCAGGCACGGCGCGGCCACGATCAGGCGTGCGCCGCCGACGAGCAGGGGGCCGGCGGTATCGCGGGCGGCGAGCGTCATGGTCGCCCCCGTCGTGCCCCACGAGATCGCCGCGCACCCAACGAGGAGGAGGCCGATGAGCATCGAGCCGGTAGTATACGGAAGCGGCGGCGGCGGGCCCGTGGGCTTCATCGGGCTCGGCAAGATGGGCGCGCCCATGGCGGGCCGGCTGCTGGCACGCGGCGTGGCGCTCCTCGTTCACGACGCGGTACCGGCGGCGGCGGAGCCGCTCCTCGCGGCCGGCGCCAAGTGGGCGCCGTCGCCGGCCGCGGTCGCACGCGAGGCGCGCGTCATCATCACCATCGTGCCGTCGTCACGCGAGGTGAGCGCGCTCGCCCAGGGCGACCACGGGCTGCTCGCGGGGCTGCAACGGGAGGCGCTCGTGGTGGAGATGACGTCGGCCGACCCGTCCGAGACGCGGGCCCTCGCCGCCCGCGTTGCCGAGCACGGCGCGGCGCTGATCGACGCGCCGGTGTCGGGCGGGGTGATCGGGGCCAACGCGGGCACGCTCGCCATCATGGTGGGGGGCGACGCGGCCCTGCTTGCGCGCGTGCGGCCGCTGCTGGAGATGATGGGCGACAAGATCTTCCACGCGGGGCCGGTGGGCGCGGGGCATGCCATCAAGCTCGTCAACAACGCCTGCTCGGCGGCGGCGCTCGTGATGACGATCGAGGCGGTGGCGGTGGCGACGAAGGCCGGCCTCGATCCCGCCCGCGCCGTCGAGATCATCCAGGCCTCGAGCGGACGCTCCAACGCCACCGAGACGAAGTTCCCCCGCTTCATCCTGAACGGACGATTCGACGCCGGCTTCGCAATCCGGCTCATGGCCAAGGATCTCGCCGGGTACGAGCGCCTCGCCGAGGAGACGGGTGTCGGCTCGCGCTTCGGCGCGGCGGCGGCCGCCCTCTATCGCGAGGCGCTCGAGCGCGGGCTGGCTGAATCGGACCACACGGCGATCGCGCAGCTCATCGAGGAACGGACCAGGATCCGGCTGCGTGCCGGATCGGGAGGAGCGGCATGACCCGCATCGGCTTCATCGGCGTCGGCACCATGGGCCTGCCCATGGCCACCAACCTCGTCAAGAAGGGCTTCGCGGTGACGGCGTTCGACCTCAACACGGAGGCGGTCAAGGCGGCGGCCGCCGCGGGCATGACGGCGGCGGCCTCGGCGGCGGAGGCGGTGGCGGGCGCTGATCTCGTCATCACCATGCTGCCCTCGTCCTCCCACGTGGAGGCCGCCTACACCGGCGACGGCGGTGTGCTCGCGGCTGGACGCAAGGGCACCCTCTGCGTGGACATGTCCACCATCGACCCCGCCGTCTCGCGCCGCGTGGCGGCAGGGGCGGCGGAGCGGGGGCTACGCTTCATCGACGCGCCCGTCTCCGGCGGCGTCACCGGCGCCACTGACGGCACCCTTGCCATCATGGTGGGCGGCGGCGCCGCGGACGTCACCGCCGCCCGTCCCGCGCTCGAGGCCATGGGAACGAACGTCATCCACGTGGGCGCGGTGGGGAGCGGGGAGGTCGTCAAGCTCTGCAACAACCTGATCGCCGGCGTCTCCGCGGTGGCGGTCAGCGAGGCGTTCCGCATCGCGCAGGGCTTCGGCGTCGACCCCAAGGTCGTCACGGAGGTCATCTCGAAGTCATCCGGAAACACATGGGTGATGGAACGCGCGCACCCCGTGCCCGGCCTGGTGGCCCGCGCCGCGTCCTCCAACGACTACCAGCCGGGATTCATGACCGATCTCATGTGCAAGGACGTGGGGCTCGCGGTGGAGGCGGCGCGGGCGCTCCGCATCCCTGTCTTCGTGGCACCCGCCGCGCAGCAGGTGTATCGCCTCGCGTCGTCGCACGGCCTGGGACGGCGCGACTTCACGAGCGTATACTCGTTCCTCAAGCCCTCGTCGGATCAATCCCCCGTCTGAGAATCCGTGGCTGACCGGAGGAAGCCATGCGCAGGTGGCGCACCCCCCTCATCGTCGCCGCCATACTCGTTGTGCTGGCCACGGGGGTGTTTGTCTGGGCGCTGCCCGAGCTCGTCCGCCGCGTCGCGGTGGGACGCATCCCGGAGCTGACCGGCCGCCAGGTCACCATCGAGGACGTCGACCTCAACCTCTTCACCGGCAGCGTGGCGCTCAAGGGCTTTCGCCTCGCCGAGCGGGAGGGCCCCGAGGCCTTCATCAAGTTTGACCGCCTCGACGCGCGCCTGTTCCTGCCCTCCATCATCCTGCTCGACATCCGGCTGAGCCGCGTGGCCCTCACCGGGCTCGAGGCGCGGCTCATTCGCACCGGTCCGGCGACCTTCAACTTCTCCGACATCATGGAGCGCCTCCCCAAGGCCGACCCCAGCGCCAAGCCGGGCCGGCTCAGCGTCACCCTCGACCGTGTGGTTCTCGGGCGTTCGCGCATCACCGTCCAGGACCACGCGGTGACCCCGATGGCCGACTGGTCGCTCCACAGCCTCGACGCCGAGGCCTCCGGCTTCTCCACGGACAAGAGCCGGGCGCCCGCGCAGGCGTTGGTGCGGCTCAAGTCGGGCGACGCCAGCGTCGCGTTCGACAAGATCCGCTTCAAGCTGGCGCCCTTCGCGGTGTCGGCATCCCTGAAGCTGGACGGCTTCGACCTCACGCGCCTCAAGCCCTACATCACCGATCCCGAGGTGACGCTTGGGGCGGCGGTGGTGAGCGCGGCGCTCGACGTCTCGGTGAAGCGCACGGGGCCGAAGCTCGAGGAGGCCTGGGCGGCGGGCGACGTCACCGTGAACGGCGTCGCCCTGGGCCACATCGAGGGGGCGGGGCGCTTCATCGGCATCCGGCGCTTTCACGCACGGATCGAAAGGGCCGATGCCGTGAAGCGAAGCGTCACGCTGGCGCGGGCCGAGGTGGAGGCGCCCGACGTGGGCCTCGTGCGCCGACCCGACGGCCGGATGGACCTCCTGATCGCCATCGAGCGTCTCATCGAGCGCCGCGCGGCCGAGGAGCGCGCCCGGAGGGACGCGGCGCGGCGCCCCACGGAGCCGGGGGTGGAGGCGGCGCCGCCGGAGTCGCCGTGGCTCGTGCGCGTGACCGACCTCGTGCTCTCCGAAGGGCGGGTGACGGTGACCGACGAGACGCTCACGCCCTACGCGCAGTGGCACGTGGAGGATCTCGCCGTGAAGATCGGCGGCTACTCCGTCGCCGCCACCGACCCGCCGGCCACCGGCGAGGTCCACGCCCGCGTGATCGGGCCGGGGCGAGATAGCAAGCCCGCCACCCTCGGTGTCGTCGTGTCCGCCCTGCGGACGGCGGCGCCGTTCGCGGGCACTGCGCACGTGACGCTCACCGACTTCGACCTCCGGGGGATGCGTCGCTACGTCGCCCAGACGATCGGCATCGCCGCGGTGCGGACCAGGGGCCGGCTCTCGCTCGACCTCAACGCCGATCTCGCCCGCCAGGAAGGCGCCGCCGAGCTCGCGAAGGGGCTGGTGAGCGGGACGGTGCAGATGAGCGACGTCGCGGTGGTTCCGCGCGGAGAACGCAAGCCGATGCTGAAGCTGCCCAAGCTCTCGGTCGGCATCAAGCAGGCCGATCTGGTGGCGCGGTCGATCGCGCTCACCGCCGTGGAGATCGACGGGGTCGACGCGCGCGTTACCCGCGAGTCCACCGGGGAGATCGACGTCGTCACCATCGCCGACCGGGTCAGGAAGGAGGCCATGGCGGCGTCCTCCCGCGCGAAGGCGGCCGGGCCCGTCGAGCCCGCGAAGACGGAGACGGAGACGGCGGCGGCCCCGACGGCGCCGCGCGCGCCACCGCCGGCCTGGCGCGTCTCGCTCGAGCGTCTTGGGGTCAAGTCCGGCATCGCGACGTTCGAGGACGAGCTCGTCTCGCCGGCCACCAGCCACACGGTGACCGATATCATCGTGACGGCGCAAAAGCTCCTCTGGCCGACAGCGCCGGGCGCGCCGCCGGGGACCCTGGAGGTGACGGCGGGACTGCCGGGCGGCGGCCTCTTCCTCATCCAGGGGACGGCCTCCTTCGAGCCCCTGGACATGTCGTTCCAGGTGTCGTCGCTGGACGTGCCCATCGAGCCGTACCAGGCCTACTTCCCGTTCCCCGCGCGGTTCAAGGGTTTCTTCAGCGGCGACAGCCTCAACAGCATCAAGATGGAGGACGGCAAATTCCGCGCCGCCTCGCAGGGCAACGCCTTCGCCAAGCAGATCGAGGTGATCGAGCCGGGCGCGGCCAGCCCGGCCTTCACGCTCGAGAAGATGGAGATCCGGGGGATCGACTTCTCCTGGCCCAACTACGCCTTCGTGAGCTCGGTGAGCCTGCTCCGCCCGGAGGCGCGGATCGAGCGCGGCCCCGACGGCACCATGAACATGCGGCGGATGTTCACGCCCGTCCCCAAGCCGAAGAGGCCCGACGGCAAGGGCGAGGACAAGGAGAAGGACGCCGCGCCGGAGGCCGTCATCGCGGCGGCCACCGTCAGGGAGAAGAAGCCGAATCTCTTCGAGGAGATGGTCCTCGACTTCGACCGCATCACCATCGAGGAGGGTTACACCCGGTTCCTCGACCAGACCACCAAGCCGCCGTTCTCCCAGGACTTGGGACGCATGGCGCTGACCATCCGGAACCTCTCCAACGCACCGGGTCGCCGCTCGACGCTGAGCATGCAAGGCGTGGTGGGCGGGGATGCCGCGCTCGACTTGCGGGGCGAGATGTCCCGGCTCGGGGACGACTTCTTCGCCGACCTCGTGGGTGAGCTGCGGGACTTCAGCGTGGCGAGCGCCAACCCCTACGCCAACAGCTTCCTGGCCTGGATCGTGAAGCAGGGCAAGCTGGGGATGAAGGTGCACTACCGGATCGAGCACGACCGGCTCATCGGCGAGAATGAGATCGTGGTGAAGAACCTCCAGGTCGCCAAGGGGGCCGAGTCCGACGAGGTGCAGAAGCGGCTGGGCCTGCCTCTGGGCCTCATCGTGGCCCTCATGAAGGACTCGCGCGGTGACATTACCTTCGACATCCCCATCTCCGGCGATATCTCGGACAAGAGTCTGAATTGGGGCGAGACCGTCTGGGCCGCCGTCAAGCAGGTCGTCCTCAAGGCGGTCGCCTCGCCCTTCCGGTCGATCGGGCGTATGTTCACCGACGGCGGGGACAAGGTGGAGGAGCTCACGGTAGATCCCGTCGTCTTCGCGGCGGGCTCGAGCGTTATCGGTCCCGCCATGGAAGGACATCTGAACCGCGTGGGCCAGTTCCTGCGGGATACGCCGGCCATCGGCCTCTCGCTCTCTCCCGCGGCGACGGCCAAGGACTTCGACCGCCTCCGGGGCCAGGAGGTGACCGCGAAGATCCAGCGCCTCCAGCGGGAGCGCGGCATCGCCGACTACGCGGCGGCGGTGGGGACGTACTACCTCGCCCAGAACATTCCTGGCGAGGCCCCGAAGACGGCTGACGAGCAGCTGAAGGTGCTCGTGGCGCGGGAGGACCTGCCCGAGGAGCGGATCAAGGAGCTGCTCGACCGCCGCGTGGCCGCCACGCGTGACCGGTTGACCAAGACGGAGCAGGTGCCGCCCGAGCGGCTCGTCCCCGGCGAGCGCCGCGTGCTCGCGGGCGATCCCGGCGACGGACGGATCGAGTTCTCGATCACCGCCGAGTGAGCGCGGGCCGCGCGGCCCTCTGCTATAATCGCCCGCGTTCGCGCGCGCAGCCGCGAGGAGGAACGAGTGCCCCACTATGTTATGCTGAGCACACTGAGCGAGGCCGGCCGCAAGGTCCTGCGCGAGCGGCCGGGCTGGGTGCGGAAGGTGAACCGCGAGCTCGAAGCGAAAGGCGCGCGCGTCCGCGCGCAGTTCGCCGTGCTCGGTCCCTACGACTTCGTGACGATTCTCGAGGCGCCCGACAACGAGACGGTGTCGGCCATCTCCATCGAGATGGGCGCCCGCGGCTCCGTGCAGATGATGACCATGCCCGCCATCCCGCTCGACACCTTCATCAACAGGCTCGCCGGGCGCAGGAAGTCCGGCTCCGGCCGGAGGGCCCGCCGGTAAGGCAACCATGAAAGTCCTGGCGCTTCACCCCGAGAAGTGCACGGGTTGTCTCCGCTGCGAGCTGGCGTGCTCGTACATGCAGACCGGTACCTACCAGCCGGCGAAGTCGGTGATCCGCGTCTCCCCGTTCGAGGGCTACACGTCCTACGCGCCGTACACCTGCACGCAGTGCGCGGAAGGCTGGTGCATGACGGCGTGCCCGGTCGGCGCCATCCAGATCAGCGCGGTCGGGGCCAAGGACGTGCTGGACGACAAGTGTGTCGGCTGCAAGCTCTGCACCATCGCGTGCCCCTACGGCACCATGTTCTTTGACGCCGACCGCTTCAAGGCCTACAAGTGCAACCTGTGCGACGGCGCCCCCGCCTGCGCGGAGGCCTGCCCGACCCAGGCCATCACCTTCGAGGACGTGCCGCAGCGCGACTGGCTCGGCGACTTCGCCGCCCAGCGCTCCGCCTACGTGCTCGCGCGCGAGGTGGCGTGATGCCGGCCCGCCACCTCGTGATCGGAGGCGGCACCGCAGGGCTGAACGCCATCCGGACTATTCGGGAAGAGGATGGAGGCGGGTCCGAGATCACCCTCGTGTCCGCGGAGCGCCCCTACTCCCGTATGGTCTTGCCCTACTACCTCGGCGAGACCATCTCCGAGTCGCACGTCTTCACCGCGACTCCCGCCTCGCTCGCGGCGTGGAAGGTGAAGACCCTGATCGGGCGCAAGGCGACCAAGCTCGACACCGACGCGCGGGCGCTCACTCTCGACGACGGGAGCACGGTGGAGTACGACGACTGCCTCATCGCCACCGGCTCGCGCGCGTCACGGGCGCCGGTGCCCGGCGCGGACGGCCCTGGCGTGCACTCGTTCTGGACGCTCGACGAGGCCCGCAAGGTCATCGCCGACGTCAAGCCGGGGAGCAAGGTGGTGATGGTAGGGGCCGGCTTCATCTCCTTCACCATCCTGAACGCCATCCTCTCGCGCGGTGCCGCCCTCACCATCGTGGAAGTCGCACCCCGCATCCTGCCGCGCATGGTCGACGAGACGTGCGCGGGCATCGTGGCGGACTGGCTGCGCAAGCACGGCGTCACCATTCGCGCGGGCGCCAGCCTGACGAAGATCGAGGAGCAGAAGGGGAAACGGAAGCTCTCGTTCAAGCGCGGCGTTCCCATCGTGGCCGACGCCGTCATCATGGCCACCGGCATCCGGACCAATCTCGAGTGGCTGAAGGGCTCGGGCCTGGAGGTGGCGCAGGACGGGCAGGGGGGCGTCATCGTGGACGATCACCTCCGCACCACCGCACCCACCGTCTACGCCGCGGGCGACGTGGCCCGCGGGCGCAATCTGGTCACCGGGGCCGCCGAGGTGCACGCCATCGAGCCGACCGCGCAGGAGCACGGCCGCGTGGCCGGCGCCAATATGGCGGGCCGCGACGTCGCCTATCGTGGCAGCCTCCTCATGAACATCGTGGAGGTGTGCCACCTGGACGTGGCGTCCTTCGGCCAGTGGGATGACACCGGCGCCGAGGTGTTTACCGGGGTCCGTCCCGCACGCTCACAGTACCGGAAGCTGCTGTTCCACGGCGGCCGGCTCACCGGCGCCATGATCTGCGGCCCCTCCGACGACATCTGGACGACCAACGACGTGGGCATCCTGAAGGGACTTGTCCAGACCGGCGTCGATCTGTCCCAGTGGAAGCGGCACCTCGCCGCCGATCCTTTCGATGTCAAGCCGGCGTTCATGGCGACGCGGACCACCGCGATGCTCTTGCCGCAGACTGTGCTCGGCCGGCCTTCCCACTCACCCTCGCTTCCCCAATCGGTGGCCACCCGATGAGTCCCATCGCGACCGTGAAGCGTCCCGCTCCCAAGAAGACCGCCGCGCTCGTTCCCGGCGGCTACACCGGACAGCTGCTCCGCGTGAATCTCACGACGGGGAAGACCTGGGCCGAGCCGTGGAGCCCCGAGGCGATGCGTGAGCAGCTGGGCGGCATCGGGCTCGGCGCCCGTATCCTCTGGACCGAGGTGCCGGACAAGGCGCACTGGGATCATCCCGAGAACCGGCTCGTCCTCGCCACCGGGCCCCTCGCCGGGCTCCCCGTGTGGGGCACCGGCGGCCTCACCGTCGTGACCCGCGGCGCGATGACGGACGGCGCCACCTCCACCAACGCCAACGGCTTCTTCGGCGCCGCCCTGAAGTACTCGGGCTACGACGCCATCGTGGTGCAGGGGCAGGCGAAGAAGTGGTCGTACCTCTACATCAACGATGACGTGGTCGAGGTGCGGGACGCCGCCCATCTCCTCGGCAAGGACACGTGGGAGACCCAACAGGCGCTCGAGGTGGAGCACGGCCTCACCGGGCATCGGATGAGCGTGTACTGCGTGGGGGTGGCCGGCGAGAAGTGCGTGCGCTTCGCCGCCATCCACGGCGACTACGGGCATGTCGCCTCGAAGAACGGCTGCGGGGCGGTGATGGGCAAGAAACGGCTCAAGGCGGTGTGCATCGTGCGCGGCACCCGGGCTCTGCATGCCCACGACCCGCGCGGGCTCGTGCAGGCCGCCGACGACATCGCCCACGACCTCAAGACCGATCCCGCCACGTCCACCCTGTACAACTTCGGCACGCTGCCCGGCGTGACCAACCTCTACAAGCTGGGCGTGTTGCCCATCAAGAATTACACCACCAACGTCAGCACCGTGGACATGACGGAGTGGGAGCCGGCCAAGCTCCGCGCCGGGTTCGATCACCGCGGTCATCAGTGCAATGCCTGCGGCATGCACCACTGCCACATCCAGGTCATCGGGCGGGGCAAGTTCCAGGGCGAGCGGGTGGACGAGCCCGAGTACGAGGGCTGGTCGGGGGCGGGCTGGACCATCGGCCTCACCGACAAGGAGGCCGTCTCCTGGCTCAACACGCGCGTCGACCGCGCGTGCGTGGACGTCAACGAGTTCGGCTGGGTGTGCGGCTGGGTGATGGAGTGCATGGAGAAGGGCTACCTCACCGAGAAGCAGGTGGGTTTCCGCGTCCGCTTCGGCGATGTGGACGGGGCGTACCGGCTGCTCCAGATGATCACCAACCGCGAAGGCTTCGGCGACATCCTCGCCGAGGGCGTCAAGCGGGCGTCGGAGAAGGTGGGCGGCGAGGCGGCCAAGTGCGCGGTGTACACCAAGAAGGGCGCCTCCCCGCGTGGCCACGATCACCGCGGGCGCTGGGACGAGATGCTCGACACCTGCACGTCATCCAACGGCACCATGGAGAGCGCCAACCCCACGTTCCAGACCGAGATCGGCCTGCCCGGCCGCATCACCCCGTTCGACGGCGAGCAGGTGGCCAAGCTCACCGGCGGCATTCTCGGCCGGCGGCACTTCGAGGACTCGCTGGGCGGCTGCTCCTTCACCTTCCGCACCCGCATCGAGAATCTCGCCCGCGCGCTGTCCGCGGCCACCGGCTGGAACTACACGCTGCCCGAGGCGCTGCGCTTCGGCCGGCGCACGGCGGCCATCCTGCGCGCGTTCAACCTCCGCTGCGGGATCGGGACCGACGTGGAGTATCCGTCCGAGCGCTACGGCTCCCAGCCCGTGGACGGGCCGGCCAAGGAGCACAACGTGATGGCGCAGTGGGAGCGCATGCTCGACGTCTGGTACGAGACGGTCGGCTATGACCGCAAGACCGGCAAGCCGAAGAAGGAAACCCTCCAGGCCCTCGGCCTCGACTGGCTCGCCAAGGAGCTATGGAAGAAATGATTGGGGAGCCGCAGCCGAAGGCGAGGCGAGCGGATAAGTAATGGGTCCCCGAGCGGAGCGAGGGCAGTCCAAGAACGGATACGTTCGGCAGCCGAAGGCGAGGCGGCAGTGGCTTGGCGAGCCGCAGCCGAAGGCGAGGCGAGCGGATAAGTAATGGGTCCCCGAGCGGAGCGAGGGCAGTCCAAGAACGGATACGTCCGGCAGCCGAAGGCGAGGCGAGCGGATAAGTAATGAATCCTCGAGCGGAGCGAGGGCAGTCCAGGGCCGCGAGTACGCTCCCGGTCTCCGTCGAAGTCACCACCTGGGTGACCAAGCACGTCGGCGGCGACGGCGGCGGGTCGCGGCTCTTCGAGGAGCCGTTCGCGGCCGGGGACACGGTGCGGAGCGTGCTCCGGCGCTTCTCGCGCCGCTTCCCGGAGCTGGACGCGGCACTGTGGAACCCCACGCGGACGGAGCTGGGCGAATCGATCGAGGTGGTGGTCAACGACGCCGTGCTCGGCGTCCACCATGAGCTGGACTCGCCCCTGGAAGGCGGTGAGCGCATCACGTTGCTGGGCCAGTTCATGGGAGGCCGATGACGTCATGACCGCCGGTGCGCTCCCGGAGTACCGGCTCAAGGCCCGCAACACCTCCACCCAGAGTGAGAACGCCATTCACCACGACGACGTGGCGAAGCGCTATGGGTTCGGGGGCGGGCTCGTGCCCGGGGTCACCGTGTACGCGTATCTCACGCATCCGCTGGTAGAGGCCTGGGGCGCGGCCTGGCTCGAGCGTGGCACCGCCTCGGTGCGGTTCACCCGGCCCTTGCTCGACGGGGAGGAGACCGTGGTGGCGGGAACCGCGGATCGCGCGGGGCAGAGCGCCATCGCCACCGTCACCGTCCGGAACGGGTCCGGCGACTGCTCGGTGGCCACCGCGACGCTCCCCGGCGCGCCCGCCGCCGCTCCCGATCCCATCACGTATCAGGCCGCGCCCCTGCCGGCGGAGCGACCGCCCGCGCTCGCGGCGAACCTCGCCATGGGCACGGTGATGGGGTCGCCGGTGAATCGCTACGACGAGGAGCGGGCGGCCGAGTGGCTGGGCAAGGTGAGCGACGGGCTCCCGCTCTATCGCGGCCGCGATGCCTTCGTGCATCCCGCCTTCTATCTCGACCAGGCCAACAAGGCGCTGTCGCTCAACGTCCGCCTCGGTCCCTGGATTCATGCGGGCAGCGTGATCCAGCATTTCTCGGCGGCCCGCCTCGGCGAGATGCTCGTGACGCGGGGGCGCGTGCGGTCGCTGTTCGAGAAGAAGGGCAAAGAGTTCGTGGAGCTAGACCTGCTCATCTCCGCCGGCGACCGCCCGGTGGCTCAGGTTTTCCACACGGCGATCTATCGCCTGCCCGCTCCCGAGTAGCCGCAAATCCCCTTTCGTAGAGGGGAAATCGAGCTACTGCTTGACTCATCGAGTCAGCCTCTGCTAATTTGCGCGGTTAGGGTCTGAGTCTTTTTCTTCCCAATCTGTCGCCCGAGGAGTTTGGATGGTGCAAACCGTTGGATTTATTGGGCTCGGAATCATGGGCCGACCCATGGCCAAGAATCTTGTCAAGGCCGGTTACCCACTGGTTGTCCACAGCCGGAGCCAAGGGCCGGTTCAGGAGCTTGTCGGGGCGGGCGCAAAGACAGCGGGCTCGGCACGCGAGGTCGCGGGGCAGGTGGATGTGCTGATCACCATGCTCCCCAACTCGCCGGACGTGGAGTTGGTGGCGCTCGGCCGCGAAGGCATCATCGAGGGCGCCCGGGCCGGCCTTCTCTACCTCGACATGTCCACGATCTCGCCGCTGGTCTCGCAAAAGGTCGGCAAGGCGCTGGGGGCCAAGGGCGTGCGGACGCTGGACGCCCCGGTATCCGGCGGCGAGAAGGGCGCCATCGACGCGGCGCTCAGCATCATGGTGGGCGGGGAGAAGGCCGACTTCGACGCCGCGCTGCCGATCTTCCAGGCGATGGGCAAGACCATCACCCATCTGGGCCCGCTCGGGGCCGGCGGCTTCACCAAGCTCGCCAACCAGATCATCGTGGCGGTGAATCTCACCGCCCTCGGCGAGGCCCTCACGCTCGCACGCAAGGCGGGGCTCGACCGCGAGCTGACGCTCAAGGCCCTCGGGGGCGGCCTCGCCGGCTCGAAGTGCCTCGAGCAGAAGGCGCCCAATTACATCGCGAGCACCTACAAGCCGGGGTTCAAGATCGACCTGCACTTCAAGGATCTGGGACTCATCATGGAGTCCTCGCGCGCGCTCGGTGTCCCGCTGCCCGCCACCGCGGTGGTGCAGGAGCTGTTCAACGCGATGCGGGTGAAGGGCAAGGGTGGACTGGACCACTCGGGCATCATCACGCTTCTCGAGGAGCTCGCGGGGCTTCCGGACGCCAAATGAGAGCCACCGTCGATCGCCCGGGTCTGGACTCCCAGGGTCGTTCCCCCCTTATCAAGATCCGGCGAGTCCGGAAGGGCGATCTCTCCAAGGTCCGCGACGTCATCGAGCAGTCCTTCGCCGACTTCTTCGAGCGTCAGATGGGTACGCGCCCGCGCCAGGTCTTCGGCGGCGCGCAGTACGTGCACCATCGCTGGCTCATGGAGCCGTGGGGCTGTTTCGTTGCCGAGGAAGGCGACGGCAAGATCGTGGGCGCGGCGGTGGCGGTGATGTGGGGGACGCTCGGGCTCGTGGGGCCGGTGGCGGTGCTGCCCAATTACCAGAACCAGGATATCGGGCAGCAGCTCGTGGCCGCCTGCCAGGCCTTTTTTGACGAGAACAAGGCGTCGCTGCAGGGGCTCGTCACCTACCCGCACAGTCCCAAGCACCTGAGCTTCTACCAGCGCTTCGGCTTCCGGCCGCGCGGCCTCGTGACCATCACCGCCAAGTCGCTCGACCACCGCGAGATCGTGCCGGCGGTGAAAGCGGTGAAGCCGGGGCTGGCGGTGCGCCGGTATTCCTCGCTGGAGGAGGCGAAGAAGAAGGCGGCCATCCTCAAGCTGCGCCGCATCACCAACGGCGTCGCGCGCGGGCTCGACGTGGGCAAGGAGGTCGAGATCGTCGACGGCCTCGCCCTCGGCGACACGGTGCTGCTGGAGAAGGGCCGCGAGGTGATCGGCTTCGCCGTCTACCATACGCCCGGAGTCAGCGAGGCGCCGCAGGGGTGTCTCTACATCAAGTACCTCGCCATCGATCCCCGGCACCGCAAGGCCGAGAACCTGCACTTCTTCCTGGGCGCCATCGAGGATCTCGCCCACGAGGCCCAGCTCGCTCGCGTGCTCGCGCCCGTGTACACGTACTACTGGAGCGCGCATCAGGTTCTGGTGGAGCGCGGCTACCACATCGACTTCACCATGGTCCGGATGAAGCGGGGCAAGCAGATCGAGGACGAAGACCCCAACGACCTGGTGCTCGACGACTGGCGCTGAGTCCGTGATCCGCGCCGTCCTCCGCGCGGCCCGACGTCCATCTGCTCGCGCCCCCTTGCTCGTCCTGCTCGCGGGCGGCCTCGCTCTGAGTCTCCGGGCGGAGCCGGCGGCCGCTCACGCCATCGTGCTCGAGTCATCGCCCGTCCATGACGCCGTCCTTGCCGAGCCGCCCGCCCGCGTGCTCCTTCGCTTCAACAGCCGCATCGAGGCCGGCTTGAGCCGGGTGACCATCGAGTCCGCCGCGGGTCGCCCCGTCGCGCTCCCCGCCGCGCGCGACGCCCTCGGCGCCGAAAACCGCCTCGTCGTGCCGTTGACTCCGCTGCCGCCCGGTGTGTACGTGGTGCGCTACCGTGTGCTCGCCGCCGACGGCCACGTCACCGAGGGCGCTCTCCGCTTCACCGTCAAGGCGGCGCCGTGAGGGGATGACCCTTCTCGCGGGCTTTCTCGACGTCCTCCTGCGCGGGGTGGGGCTGCTGGCACTGTGCGCGTCGGTAGGCGGCGTCGCCTACGCGCTCGTCGTCCTCCGCGCGGCGGCGGACGCCGCGACCCCGTCCGCAGCGGCGCTGGGCGGCCTGCTCCGGCTGGTGGCGCTGGCCGCCCTCGTGCTGGCCGTCTCCCGCGCCATCGTGCTCTTCGTCCTCCATCCCTGGGTGCTCGCCGACGCCGGCGGCCGCTGGCCGGTCGCCGACTTCCTCGCCACCGACTTCGGCCGCGCCAGCCTGATCGGCACCGCGCTCGCCCTCGGCCTCGCCGCCGTGGCCGCGTGGCAGCGCTCCCGGCTGGCGGACCGGCGCGGCTGGCTGAGCGCTGCCGTCCTTGCGCTCCTCGTGCTCGCCAACTCCGCGTGGCTCGCGCACGCGGTGAGCCGTCTCGAGGGCCGGGGACCCCTGATGCTGGCGACGGTGTTTCACCAGGCGGGCGCGGTGCTGTGGATTGGCGGACTCATGCACCTCGCACGATCCTGGCGCGCGCCGCTCGCCGCCGAGGCCCTCGGCCGCTTCTCCATTCTCGCCATGGTCGGGGTGGGGCTGGTGCTGGCGCCCGGCCTCGCGCTTGCGCTCGGCTACGTCGGCGAGCTCGGTGCGCTCGTCGGCACCGGCTACGGCGTCATGGTCCTGACCAAGGTCGCGCTGATGGCGAGCGCGCTCGTGCTGGGCGGCCTCAACTATCTCCTCGTGCGCCGCGGGATCGCCGAGCGCGCGGCGGCCGTCGCCGGGGCCCGCGTGCGGCCGCTCGTCGAGGTGGAGGTCGGGATTGGCATCACCATCCTGTTCGCGGCGGCGTCGCTCACCTCGCTCCCGCCCGCCGTGGACGTGGTGGCGGACCGCGCCACCCCCGCGGAAGTGGCGGCGCGCTTCGAGCTCAAGCTGCCGCGGCTCACGTCGCCCCCCGTGCAGCAGCTCCTCGCCGCCGCCGCCCCGATCGACGACACGCTGTCGAAGCGCCAGCCCGAGGAGTACGCGTGGTCGGAGTACAACCACCACATGGCCGGCCTCTTCGTCTTCGCCATGGGCGTGCTCGCGGTGCTCGATCGGACGGGGCGCGCGCGCTGGGCGCGGCACTGGCCGCTCCTCCTTCTCGGCCTCGGCGCCTTCATGTTCGTCCGCAACGACCCGCGGGCGTGGCCGCTGGGACCCGCCGGATTCTGGGAGAGCATGGCGCTGCCCGACGTCCTCCAGCACCGGGTCGTCGTGCTGCTGGTGGTGGGCCTCGGCCTCTTCGAGTGGCTGGTGCGCATCGGCGCGCTCGCCCGCCCGGGCTGGCGGCTCGTCTTTCCCATCCTCTGCGCAGTGGGCGGCGGGCTGCTCCTGACGCACTCGCACGCCCTGTTCAACCTCAAGAGCGAGTTCCTCGCCGAGGTCTCGCACGCACCCATGGGCATTCTCGGCGTGTTCATGGGCTGGGGGCGCTGGCTCGAGCTGCGTCTGCCCGAGGCGGATCGCGCGGTGCCGGGCTGGGTCTGGTCGGTGGCCTTGCTCTCCGTGGGCGCCATCCTGCTCGTCTATCGCGAGACCTAGGGGAGGCAGATCGGCCGTGATCACGGGATTCGCAACCGCGGAGGGGACGGCGGCCTATCGGACCCGCGTCGGCGCCGACGCCGCGCCCGGCCACTTCCGGGAGTGGGCGGGGCTGGCGCTGTCCTCGGTGGGCCTGGGCACCTACCTCGGTCCCGAGGATGCCGCCACCGACCGGGGCTACGAGGAAGCCGTCACGCGGGCCCTCGGTCTCGGTCTCAACGTGCTGGACTCCGCCGTCAACTATCGCGGTCAGCGCAGCGAGCGCGCCATCGGGACCGCCTTGCGCGCCATGAGTGCCGCGGGCCGGCTCGCGCGCGCCGAGGTGTTCCTCGCCACCAAGGGGGGCTTCATCCCCGGCGACGGCGGCGCGACGTCCGGGGGCGGATCGCCCGCCCAGGCCTACATCCGGTCGGGGATCGTGACGCCCGAGGACATCGTGGCCGGGTGCCACTGCATGACGCCGCGCTTCCTCGCCGACCAGCTCGAGCGCAGCCGTGCGAATCTCGGAGTGGAGACCCTGGACGTCTACTACCTGCACAATCCGGAGATGCAGCTGCAGGAGGTGGACCGCCCCACGTTCCTCGCGCGCGTCCGCGCCGCCTTCGAATTCCTCGAGGGCGCGGTGGAGACGGGGACGATCCGGTGGTACGGCGCGGCGACGTGGACGGGCTTCCGCCAGGAACCCGCCGCGGCCGACTATCTCTCGCTCGCCGAGCTCGTCGGCGTGGCGACGGCAGTGGCCGGCAAGGGCCATCACTTCCGCGTACTCCAGCTTCCGTACAACCTCGGCATGACCGAGGCGTTCACGAGCCGCAATCAGCGCGCGGGTCGAGAGCGCGTGAGCCTGCTCGAAGCGGCGCGGCGCCTCGACGTCTTCGTCATGACGTCTGCCTCCATCTATCAAGGGAAGCTCGCTGGGGGTCTTCCGCCCGTCGTGGCCGAGTTCCTGCCCGGCCTCGACACCGACGCCCAGCGCGCGCTGCAGTTCGTGCGCTCCACGCCCGGCGTGGGCGCGGCGCTGGTGGGCATGGCGCGCGCGGCTCACGTGGAGGAGAACGCGCGGGTGCGCGCGGTGCCGCCCCTGCCGTGGAAGGAGTTCCGGCGGCTCTTTCAGGGTGAGGAATCGGCTTGAATTCCGCGGGGCGGTCGGGCTACGGTGTGGAGCGTATGGTCCGGAAGATCCATCACGTGGGCATCGTCGTGGAATCGCTCACGCATGCCTACGGGTTCTGGCGCGATACGCTCGGGCTGCCGCTCGTGCGAGAAGCCGTGATCGCGGACCAGGGTGTGCGGGCGGCCTTGCTCGCCGCCGGCGACAGCGAGATCGAGCTACTCGAGTCCACGCGAGCGGATTCGGGGGTGGCGCGCTTCCTCGCCAAGCGCGGCGAGGGTCTCCATCATCTCTGCTTCGAGACGCCCGACGTCAGCGGGGCGCTCGACTCGCTGCGCCGGCGCGACGTCCCCGTGCTCGACGCCGCCCCCCGCGCGGGGCTGGCCGGCCGTATCGCGTTCCTTCATCCCACCGCGTGTCACGGCGTGCTCGTGGAGCTGGCGACGCCGCCCGAGCCGGCGCCGCCGCCCGAGCCTGCGCCGCCGCTCGACTCGCCGGTGCGCCTCAAGCGCCTGGTGATCGGCTGCGCGGATCCCCAGGCGGCGGCGCGCACCTACCAGTCGCTGTTCGAGCTCCCGGAGGTCGAGATCAACGGAGGCCCGCGCGGGATGCTCGGCTGGGTCGGCGGCGGTACCTTGCTCCTGGTCCCGGTCGCTGAGGTGGGCGGGATGCAGGGCATGGTCGCGCTGTCGATGGTCGCCCCCGATCTCGCCGCTCTCACGGGCCGGCTCGAGGCGGCGGGCGCCCAGATGCTGGTCGGGGCCGCCGAGCTCACCGTCGAGCCCAAGTCCTCGCACGGCGTCTACCTCCACATCAGCCGCTACCACTTCCCCTGAGCGGGTCCGCTTCCCGTCGTGGCGACGGCGCCTGGCTCGTCGGGATCTGCATCGCCCGAGCGGCGAGCTCGGTGACGTCGATGGCGTTTCCCACGGTGCTCGCGGCGGTGCAGGCCGAATGGGGCCTGAGCTACCAAGCGGCCGGGTCCATCAGCTCCGCCTCGCAGGCGGGCACCGCGCTGTCGCTGGTCGTGCTGTCGGCGCTCGCCGACTACTGGGGGCCGCGCGCGGTATTCCTCGCCTCGTCGGTGGTGGCAGCGGTGGTGGCGCTGCTGCTCCCCGTGCTCGCCCAGGGACACGTGTCCGCCCTCCTCCTCTTCTTCGTGATGGCGGTGGCGGTGGCGGGAAGCTACACGCCGGGCGTGATGCTCATCGCCGCGCGGTTCGAGCCGGCGCGCCGTGGCGGCGCGGTGGGGTGGTTTCTCGCTTCGTCCTCGGTGGGCTACGTGCTGGCGCTCGCGATCGGCGGCTGGGTCGCAGCGGTCGCGGGCTGGCGCGCGGCGCTGTGGGCGCTCGCGCTCGGCCCACTCGTGTGCCTCGTCCTCTCGGTGTTCCTCTTCGGCTCCCGGCATCCCGCGCCGGCGTCGGCGCCCGCGGCGCCGCGCTTCAGCCTCGACACCGGGCTTGGCGGCAACCGTGCCGGCCAGTTCATGGTCGCCGGCTACGTGTTCCACTCCTGGGAACTCCTCGGCATGTGGGCCTGGACCCCCGCCTTCATGGCGGCGGTGATGGTCGCCCACGGCGCGACGGCGGAACGTTCGGTGGGGCTGGGGGCGGGGCTCTCCGCGATGTTCCACGTCATGGGCATCGCCGCCGGGAGCGCGGGCGGCTGGCTGTCCGACCGGTGGGGCCGCACGGCGGTGATCGCGGGCATGATGGCGGTGAGCACCGCCTGCTCGTTCACGTTCGGCTGGATGCTGGAGGCCCCGCTCCTCCTCGTCGCGGTGGTGGGATGCGTCTACGGGTTCTCCGCGCTGGGGGATTCGCCCGTCTACTCGACCGGGCTCACCGAGACCGTTCCCGCCGCGCGGCTCGGCTCGGCGCTGGCCATCCGCTCGCTGCTCGGCTTCGGCGCGGGCGCGATCTCGCCGTGGGTGTTCGGCCTGATGCTCGACGGGCTGGGCGGGCGCGACGCCGCGCCGGCGTGGGGCTGGGCCTTCTCGATGCTGGGGGCGGGCGGGGCGCTCGGGCTCCTGACCGTGCTGTGGCTTCGCCGGCTTCCCGAGGCCGCCCGCCTCGCGGGAGGCAAGCGCTAGTGCCCGGGCCCGGGCGGATCCGGGGGACCGGGCACGGCCGCAAGACGCGGCGTAGCCTCGCGCGCGGCGGGACCGGGGCGGCCGGCGAGCTCAACACGCAGCTGGGCGGCTGGCCCCGCGTCCGCATCACGCCCATGTTCGGCCGCTGGGGCTACTTCGTGGGGTCCCAGCTCTTCGCGTGCTTCCCCCTCCGCCCCAAGGACACCGATCTCTGGATCCGGCTGACCGCCGAGGATCAGCGGCGCGCCCTGCTCGCGCCGGGGATCACGCCGCACCGGCGCTTCGCCAACCGGGGATGGGTGGAGTGCGAGGTGGTGACGTCGCGCGACGTGGGGCGCGCCATCCGCTGGCTGCGGCGCAGCTACGACACGGTCAGGCAGGCGGTGGAGCGAGAGGAGCGTCAGGGGCGCTGACGCGGTTCTCGAGGTGCGCCTGGTCTTCGATGCGCCTCACGTCGAGCAGGGGGACGAGCAGCCAGGCGGCTGCGGTCGTCGCCGCCGAGATCAGCACCAGCGGGGTGAATCCCAGGCTCTCGTACAGCCGCGCCCCCACGTTCTGCGAGAGCTGCTGTCCCGCATTGTAGACGGACATGAGGAACGCGAAGAAGGTGGCTTCCACCCGCCGTGGGCAGGCCTTGGCGGCGAGATCCAGGATGACCAGCTGCATGACCATGCCCACGCTGCCGAAGAAGGTGTCGATGAGGAGGGCGGAGATCCAGTCCCGATAGATCAGGTAGGCGAGGGTGCCCACCACCCCCACGCCGATCGAGACGTTCAGCAGGCGATGCAGGGGGACGCGCCGAGCCAGCGGAGCGTACGCGAGGGCGCCGAGCACCGACGCCGCCGAGTTCACGGCGCTGAGCGTGCCGATGAACTGCTGGCTGAAGCCGAGCACGTCGGTTTGGTAGTAGAGGAACGCCGGCCCGAAGGACGGGCTGAAGAGGAAGAAGAAGACAAAACCGGCCACCGTCCAGGTGTCTCGGTGCTTCAACGCGGCGCGAATGGCGGCGAGGGTCTCGCCGAAGGCGCCGGGGTCCCGGGTTCGCGGCGCCTCGCGCACGAAGGCGGCCGCCATGACGAGCGAGATCACCGGGAAGCAGGCGGCGATCGCGAAGACGGCGTGCAGGGCGCGCCTCTCGGCGAGGTAGCCCCCGAGGGCGCCCACGAGGATGGAAGAGGCGGTGATGGCGGCCCACTGGACGGATTGGAAGGCGCCCGTGAGGCCCCGGGGTCGGCCCGCCTCGACCATCAGCGCGTCGGCGAGCACGTCGGTGAAGGCCAGCCCGAAGCCCATCAGCGTGAAGAGGCACGCCATCCACCAGAACGGGTGGTCGGGCAGCAGGGCCAGCCAGGCGCCGGCGGCGGCGGCGAGGGCGGTGGTGATGAAGAAGTAGCTCTTGCGGCGGCGGCCGAACAGGGGGACGAAGTCGGAGAGCAGGCCGTAGAGGGGCTTGATCATCCACGGCAGCGCGCTGAGGAGGAAGAAATCGGCGACCGCGCTCGGCGTGTAGCCCGCGTCCTTGAAGGCGACGGTGATGGTCTGGTTTGGCAGGTACCACATGCCCTGGGCGAAGTAGACGATCGCGAAGAGCGCGGCCAGCCGGCGGGCATCCGGCGTGTGAAGCGGGAACAGACGTCGGCGCCGCTCCTGCATTGGGGCACTATACAACGTGTGCTAAATTGGACCGTCAATGGCCACACCGGAGATTTCGCCCGCGGCACCGCCGTCCATCGCCCTCGACATCGAGCGCGCGGTGGCGGCCCTCGACGAGGCGCGCGTGCGGCAGGAGTACTGGGATCAGGACGAGTTCCTGTTCCTGCCGCAGTTCCTGCCGCCCGCGGTGGTCGAGCGGCTACTCGAGGACGTCGAGCGGCTCGAGCCCGGCCTCAACCGGAATTACATCCCGCGGCACAAGAAGGGCGGAAGCGTCAGCCACTTCGCCATCGCCGATGGCGGCCCGAGCCTCCTGGCCTTCTACCACTCCGAGGCGTTCCGCGCCTTCCTCAGCCGGCTCGTCGGGGCGGACCTCAAGCTCTGCCCCGAGGAAGATCCGCACGCCTGCGCGCTCTATTTCTACACCGAGGCCGGCGACCACATGGGGCATCACTACGACACGTCCTACTACAAGGGCGCCCGGTACACCGTGCTCGTGGGCCTGGTCCAGGATTCGGCGAGCCGACTCCTGTGCCGTCTGCACACGCGCCAGACGGGGCGGGCCGCGCGCGACCTCGCGGTCGCGACGACGCCGGGCGCCATGGTGGTCTTCAACGGCGACAAGGTCTATCACGGCGTGAGTCCGGCAGCGGCGGGGGACCGTCGCGTCGTCCTCACCCTCGAGTACGTGACGAGCCAGGAGATGGGACGGCTGCGGCGCGCCTTCTCGAACCTCAAGGACGCCTTCGCCTACTTCGGCATCAAGAGCCTGTTCCAGAGCGCGCGCCGCCGGCGCCGTCTCTGAACATCGCGTTCGCGAAAGAAAGGATCCCGCGATGACCACGGCTGCCGCATCACCGCGTCCGGCCACCGAGCGCGTGCGCTTCGCCCCGGTGGAGGGCGCGGCCGCCCTGTTTACCCCCGAGTTCCTCGACTACGTCGTCCGCCTCCACGACGAGTTCACCCCACGCGTGCGCGCGCTCATGGCCAAGCGCGCGGCCGTGCTCCAGCGGGCCTTGCGCGAGGGCGCGCTCCCCGGCCATCCCCCGCGGAGCGAGGCGAACACGGGAACGTGGAAGGTGCCGCCGGTGCCCGCCGACCTCCGCCGGCCCGGCATCGAGATCTCCGGCCCGTGCTCGATCACCAGCATGTTCATCAACGCCTTGAACCCCGGGCCCGAGGGCGAGCGGGCCGAGGGTGATCTGGACGATGACGAGGACTCGGGCGGGCACCGCCTCGTGGACACCGTGCGCTCCGCCCACAATCGGCTCGCCGCCGTCAATCGCGAGCTGGCCTACACCGACCGCGAGCGTGGCCGCGAGTACCGAATCGCGCCCGGCGAGCTGCCCTTCTTCATGCACCGCGAGCGCGGCCTCCACCTGGACGAGCCCGAGTTCACGGTGGACGGGGCGCCGATCTCCGCCGCCATCCTCGGCACCGCGCTCACCTTTTTCTTCGCGGGCCGTGCCCAGGCCGGCCGCGGGCAGGGCATCTTCTTCTACCTGCCCAAGCTGGAGGCGGCGGAGGAGTGCGTCTGGTACCGGGATCTCTTCGACCGCAGCCGCGAGCGCCTGCCCTTCCTGCGCGACGCGGTGATCAGCGCCATCCCGCTGGTGGAGTCGCTCCCCGCCGTCTATCAGATGGAGGAGATGCTCCACGCCCTCGGGCCGTACGCGGGCGGGCTCAACGCCGCCCGCTGGGACCTCAAGGCGAGCATCTTCGAGTTCGTCATGGCGGATCCTCGGCAGGTGTGGCCGGACCGCTTCGGGGTGGACATCAAGACCACCCCGTTCCTCGCCGACATCTTCCGGCGGCTCGTCGCCATCTGCCTCAAGCGCGGCGCCGTCCCCATCGGCGGCATGGCTACCGCGCTGCCCAGCCAGGACCCCGAGGTCAACGCCGCCGCCGCCGCCGCGATCCGCGGCGACAAGGAGTGGGAGGCGAAGCAGGGCTTCATCCGCGCCTGGGTCGCCCACATCTTCCACATGAAAACGGCGGCCGACCCCTTCAAGCAACTCACCGCCTCCGGGTGGCGGCCGACGCCCGAGATGACCGACCCCGACCGCTATCCGGTGCGCCTGGAGGTGCCGGCGGGGCCGATCACCGTTGAAGGCACCCGTCGAAATGCTCGCATGGTCGTGGAATACCTGGAGGGCTGGCTCAACGGGCGCGGGGCCAAGGGCATCGACAGCCTCGCGGGCAAGCCGGGCATTCATCCTGCCCTCATGGAGGACCTCGCGACGGGCCGGATGTCGGTGGCGCAGATCGCCCAGCGCGTCCGCCACGGCGCGCGCGACTCCGGCGATCCCGCCAAGGTGCACGATTTCGCGCTCGTCAAGCGCCTGCTCCACGAGGAGACCGACGACATCCTGACCCGCTTGCGCGAGACGGTGAAGGACGAACGGGGGCGCGCCGCCTCCGCCGAGGCGGAGACGCGCTACCGCAAGGCCGAGAAGATCGCGATGCGGTGGATCAAGAACTACACCGACCTGGACTTCCGGAGTCTCGCCGCCTACACGCGCGCCGATCTCGAAGCGATCGCCGCGGCGCCCCCCGCGTTCTAGGCGGCGGGCGTTCCGCCGCCCGCGCTCAGGCCGCGGAGGAGCGCTCGATCGCCTCCGCCGGCCGAGCTGCCGGGCGGGGCAGGAGGCGAAGCACCACCGGCAGCACCACCAGCGACGCGATGAGGGCGCAGGTGGCGCCCACGGTGAGGAGCAGCCCGAGCCCGTAGATCCCCTGGTGCCGGGAGATCATGAGGCTGCCGAATCCCACGATGGTCGTGAGGCCGTTCAGCACCACCGCCATCACCGTGCTCCTCGTGACGAGCGGCCCGCCGTGCTCCCGGCCCTCGAGGTAGTTCATGACCACGTTGAGACCGAACTCCGCCGAGGTGCCGATGATGAGGGGCAGTCCCCAGACGTTGGCGAGGTTGAACTTGAGATCGAACAGCCACATGAGCCCTACCGTCCACACCAGACCCAGCGCGAGCGGCAGGACGGCCAGCAGCGTCTCCCGCACGCGCCGGATCATCCAGAACGTGAGGAGCCCGACGAGCACGAAGGCGTACACGGTGCCCTGGAGGTAGGCCCGCTCCATCAGCCGGATCGCCTCGTAGGTGATGATAGGCGCCCCCGTCACGTCGGCGTCGACCGCGCGCAGCTCCCGCACGAACTGCTCCGCTCCCTCGCGCTCCCAGATGTCCACCTTGGGATGGACGTGGATCAGGAACCGGCCGCTCGCGCCGATGAACTTCCGGCGCATCTCGTCGGGGAGGTCGGCGAGGGTGACCGGCCGCGGGCGCAGGTTGCGCTGGAGCGAGTAGAACTTGTCCACGAAGTCCCGGTAGAGCTGGGCCTGGAGGTGGGTGAGGGCGGGCTCGGCGACCTCCCGGTCCGTTCGGATCAGCCGCTCGAGGAGGCGCCCGCTCTGCTCCCGCAGCTGGTCGATCTCCTTGGGGAGCTCGCGGGCGGTCTCGGTAGCGGCGATGTCGAAGCGACGCTTCAGGTCGCGCACGGTCTGGGTGAGGCGGTCGAGATCCACGGGGTTCGAGCGAGACACCCGGACGGGGCCGACGAGCGGGTCCAGGCTCTTGATGATCTCGATCTTCGCGTTCTGCTCGTCGGGAATGAGGCGCAGCACCGAGTCCACCTCGGACACCGAGGCAAGCCGCGCGAAGGCGGCGTGCTTTCGCCGCAGCTCTTCGAGCGAGTCGGCGGAGGCGAGCGCGTTGAACCCGGAGCGGCCGGTGGTGGCGAGAATCCGCTTCTCCCACGCCACCGACTCGGTGCCCTTGGCCTGGAGGTTCAGCAGGTTGTAGTCGAAGCCCACCCACGGCAGCGCGAGGGCGGAGGCGACGGTGACGAGGGCGGCGGTGGCGAGCACGGTGACGGGAAAGCGGGTGAGGCCTTCCAGCGCGGGCACACGGATCCGCTCGAGCTGATGCGCGCGCGGCTTCTGATCGCGCGGCCGGTCGGCGTGGTGGCGGTCCACGAGCACGAGCACCGCGGGGAAGCACGTCATCATGCTGAGCCACGAGAGCATGATGGCGGAGCCCGCGATGAAGCCGAACTCCTGGATGCCCTTGAAATCCGTGAGCATGAGGACGTAGAACGTCGCGGCGGCGGTGAGGGCTCCCAGCAGGATGGCGGGACCGGCCCGACCGGCGGTGCGCTCCAGCGCCTCCCGGAGGTTGCGGCCCAGGAAGATCTCCTCCTCGTAGCGAAAGAGGAAGTAGGTGCCGTAGTCGACGCCCAGCCCCACCACGATCGAGATGAACATCACCGAGAAGATGGTGAGGTGGCCGACACAGAGCGTGGCCACCCCCACCGACCACGCGATCGACACCGCGAGCACCACCAGCATCAACGTGGGCTTCCCCACGTGGCGGAAGAGGAGCCACATGAGCCCCAGGGTGAGGGCGAAGGCGAGCGCGGTGGCCACCCGGCTGTCCTCGAAGGCGGCCGTCATCTCGTCGTTGGACAGCACCGGCGCGCCCGTCACGCCGGCCTGGACGTTGGGGAACACCTCGCGCAGCCGCTCCACCGCGTCCCGGATGACGGTGATGGCGGCCTGGTCGCCCACGAAGGTGCCCTTTTCGCCCTTGGGGGTCTCCACGAGGACGAAGAGGAGACTCTTGTCGTCGGAGAGGAAGTAGCCGGCGTCGGGATCGGCGTCGCGCCCGAAGGAGAAGAGCGAGCCCCACGGCGACCGGTAGGGCGTCGGGCGGTCGAGGCGCTGGTCGATCTGCTCGAGCAGCACCTGGAGGAAGCGGATGTCGGCGGGGGATTTGTCCTCCAGGCCGATGTCGAAGACGTTGTTCATGAAGGCCTGGGCGAACTGAGTATTCACGCCCGCGATCAGCTGGGCGAGGCTTGGATCCGCCGCGAAGGTCTCCATGAACTCCTGGTGATCGAAGATCTTGGCCTGGATCTCCCGCAGCTTCTCGGTGGACAGGTAGAGGAGCTGGCGGCCCTCGAAGCGCTTCGGGTCGACGCGGTAGGACGCGCGGTCGAACTTCACCGGCGAGGCGCGAAGCTCCTGGACGAGCCGCACCGCGTAGGCCTTGGCGGCCTCGAAGGTGCGCGCCTCCACCACGACCACGATGTCCTCGAGCTCGCCGAAGTCGCGCGCGTACTCCACGTACTTCTGCACGTACCCCGCGTCCTGAGGGAGGAGGTCCCGCGCGGACGTCTTGAAGCGAAGCCCGTGGACGGTCACCGCGACGCCGAGGACGGCGAGGGCCAGGGACAGGCCCACCGTCAGGTAGGGGCGCCGGCAGGACACCCGGACCAGACGGCGAAGCAAGCGGCCGGTGCGTGAGATGGCGATCATGACCACAACGTCAGACGACCGCCTGAGTGTAGCACCGCGGCGGAGACGGACCTACGTTCGGGGGCTACTCGGCGCCGGTGATGAACCGGTCGAGGCGCGTATGCGCCTCGTCGTCGGACCACTGCTCGGGCGGCGACTTCATCAGGTAGGCGGAAGGGGCGAGCAAGGCGCCCTTGAGCCCGCGGTCCATCGCGATCTTGCAGGCGCGGATGGCATCGATGACCACGCCGGCGGAGTTGGGCGAGTCCCACACCTCGAGCTTGAGCTCGACGTTGATCGGCTGCTCGCCGAACCCGCGCCCTTCGAGGCGAATGTGCGCCCACTTGCGGTCGGCGAGCCACGGCACGTAGTCGCTGGGGCCGATGTGGATCGCCTCGTCGGGCATCTCGTGGGCCAGCTGCGAGCGCACCGCGTCGGTCTTGGAGATCTTCTTGGACTCGAGCCGGGCGCGCTCGAGCATGTTGTAGAAGTCGGTGTTGCCGCCCACGTTGAGCTGGCTGGTGCGGTCGAGCCGCACGCCGCGATCCATGAAGAGCCGGGCGAGCACCCGGTGCACGATGGTGGCGCCCACCTGGGACTTGACATCGTCGCCCACGATGGGCAGCCCGCGCTCCTCGAAGCGCCGCCGCCAGTAGTCCTCGCGCGCGATGAAGACAGGGATGCAGTTGACGAAGCCGCAGCCGGCGTCGAGAACCTGCTCCACGTACCACTTCGTCGCCATCTCGCTGCCCACGGGGAGGAAATTGACCACCACGTCGGTGCGGGTCTCCCGGAGGATGCCCGCGATGTCGGCGGTGGAGCCGGGCGCCTTGGTGATGACCTGCGAGAGATAGTGGCCCAGCCCGTCGTGCGTCATCCCCCGCTGCACGGGGACGCCGAGAGACGGCACCTCCGCGAAGGAAACCGTGTTGTTGGGGGCGGTGGCGATGGCGGCGGAGAGGTCGGCGCCGACCTTGCGGGCATCGATGTCGAAGGCGGCGGAGAATTCGATGTCGCCCACATGATACGAACCCAGCCGCGGGCGCATGAGGCCGGGGATGAAGCCGTCGTCGGGAGCGCCCCGGTAAAAATGTACCCCCTGCACGAGCGCGGAGGCGCAGTTGCCGACCCCGATGATGGCGACGCGAACCGCTCCCAATGACTCCTCCGTGTGTGGCGTCGTGTGGCGACGCGGCGTCGAGTCTAGCACATCGGAGTGGAGCCCGGCGGACGCGCCGCCTCCTCGTCCACCGTCACCGGCGCGGGGCGACCGCTCAGCGCAGCGAGGGCGATCATGCCGGCCGCCGCCCACGTGATCTCGCGCAGCCGGCGCACGAGCGTGTAGGAGAGCCCGACGCCGCCGCCGAGCCCGAAGGCGGCGAAGATCGCCACGTTGCCGCCCTCGAGGGCGCCGATCGAACCCGGGATCATGAAGCTCGCGAACTTCACGGCGGCGCCGAAGGATTCCAGGACTACCGCGGTGAGGAGCGAGACGGGAAGGCCCAGGAAGTTCAGCACGAGATAGATCTCGAGGCTGCCCACCGTCCACGCGGCGAGGTGGACGGCCACACCGGCGGCGAGCCGGCCTCGGTGGCGCCGGTAGAAGGTGGCCAGGGTCTGATCGAGCCCGTCCAGCCGCGCCTGACGGCTCCGGCTCGGCCCCATGCCGAAGCGCGCGAGCAGCCGGCCACCGCGGCCGGCGGGGCCGAGGAGCTGCACGATGACGAAGCCCGACACCGCGAGCGCTTCCACCGCGAGCAGGATGGTCATGGTGGTGAGCACGGGTCCCGACACCGGGACCAGCGTCCGCGCGAGCGTCAAGCCGCAGATGAGGAAGAGCCCTTGCCCGACCACGAGCGCCGTCTTGTCCACGATGACAGAGGCCAGCCCTTCCACCGGCGACACCCAGGACCGCAGGAGGTACACCTTGACGGGCTCGCCACCCACCGACGCGGTGGGCGTGGTCGCGTTCACGGCTTCGCCGGCGAGCCGCGCGCTCCACAGCTTGGCGAAGGGGGGCACGCGCCGCGGGAACGCGAAGCGCCACGCCGCCGCGTCCAGCGTCGAGGTGAGGACGTAGGGGAAGCAGAGCACGATGCCGAGCCGCCACGAGAGCCGGGACACCGCGTCGAGGATGGTCGCGGGCCCGACGGAGTGGATGAGGTAGGCGACGACACCGAGGCCCACCACGAACACGAGCGGACGAAGCAGGGCGAGGGGAATCGGGCGGCTCCGGTCGGGCTAGCGGGCGCTCGATCGCGCGCGGCGGATCCGGCCGACGCAGGCGATCCAGTAGGTCTGTGAGCCGAGCGCGACGACTAACGCGAGCACGGGGAGCCCGGCGGGGAACCCCCACCGGAGCAGCACGAAGACGAGCAAGAGCACGTAGAACAGATCGCGGTTCCCCATGTTCTTGAGGGCGCCGCCCACCGTCTCGCCCACCGCGATCTCGCGGGGGAGATAGCGGGCGAAGAGCGCGCTCAGGGCGACGCCGGAGGCACCCGCCACGCCGATGGCCACGGTCACCGTCCCGCCGCCCGAGGAGACGGCCATGGCGAGCACGAGGCCGGCGTGGATGACGGTGTCGATGGCCCAGTCCAGGTGCGCGCCGAAGCGCGACTCCTGGAAGGTGAGGCGGGCAATCTCGCCGTCGGAGTGATCGACGATGCACGCGAGGGCGTAGCACAGCATGCCGAGAGCGGCCGACGCGGCGGTGGCGTGCCAGAAACACCACACCGCGCCGAGGCCGATGCACAGGCTCAGCACGCTCACCTGGTTCGGCGTGATCGGCGTCCGAACAAGGGCCCGCGTGATCCAGCGCGAGCAGCGCCGATGCAGGTATTCGTCCACTCCGGTGTCGTTGTCGGTGCCGAGCCCGGCGTAGAGGAGCCGCTCGCCCTCCGCGAGGGCGGGGGTGGCCCGCGCCGACAGGCAGACTCCCGCCGCCGCCGCCGACTTGGGGCGCGTGGCCTCGACGAGCCGCATGAGGGCGGCGGCCAGCGGCTCCCCGGCGACGAGGGCGGGCGCGAGCCGGCGGACGGTCTCCGCGGGCAGGAGCAAGACGGGGGCGCCGGCCTCGACCGATTCCGTCACCGCCAGGCCGGCGGCCTCGGGCGGATCGATGAGGAGGGGGGCGAGCGAGCGCGCGTCGACGAGGGTGGTGGCGGGGACGAGCAGGCAGCCGCCCTCGAGCTCGGGCCACCGACCCGGATCTGCCGCCGCGTCGAGCCACCGGACCCGCCCGGCGAGGCCCCGTGTTCGGGCGATCAGCCGCTCGAGCTGGGGGGAGCGCAGGCGCGCGGGGATGCCGATGGCGGTGGCGCCGGCGCGCGCCGCTGCCGCCGCCGCGCGGAGCGCGAGCGGCCGTCCCGCCACCACGGCGTCCGCGAGGGCCGCGCCGTCGGCATGGGGAAGATAGAGAAGGGCGCCCGCCACCTCAGGATCCGAGTCGCTCGATGCGAGGGAGCACGTCCGACTCCGCCCGTCGCAGATCCTCGGCGAAGTCAACCTCGGTCCAGGGCAGTCCGGTGACGTCCACCCAGCCCACGGGCACGCGGGCGAGGAGGCGGTGCAACGCGTCCTCATACTCGTTGGTCCCGCCCGTCTCCTCGATCGACTCGCCGAGGAGACGGATGTACTCCGGGGCATGCGCGACACTGCACTTGAAGAAGCCGATTCCCTCGCCGACAACCTCCCACCGTTCGGGCACGAACTTCTTGCCGAGCGCGATGACGCGCTCGCCGACCCCGTACAGTTTCACCTCCTCGCCGGTATCGGTGAAGCCGCGGTCGAGAAGGAGCGCGCTCCCCGATGGGGAAGCGATGAGCCGTGAGAGGAATGCCTCGGGGAAGAGCACGTCGGCGTCCATCACAAGGGTGGTGTCGCGGACGAGGGTCTCGCGGGCCCGCCACAGCGAGAGGATGGAGCCCTTCTGGTACTCGGGATTGTCCACATAACTGATCCGCATCGCGCCGCGCCGGTCGCCCGCGGCGGCCCGCACCTGATCCTGGCAGTGGCCGACCACGAGCACCGTCTCCTCGACGTCGTGGGCGGCGAGGGACGCGAGCATCCGGTCGAGCAGGTGCCGGCCGCGGATGGGCAACAGGCACTTGTGCGTGTGATCGGTCAGCGGCGCCAGGCGGCGCGCCACGCCGGCCGCGAGCACCACCGCCTTCACCGGCGGGCCCCCGCGACCGCGCCGGCGACGGCGCCCCGAAACCGGTCCCGGATCTCTTCGGGCGGGTAGGGGATGCGTGGCGCTTCCCGCTCCTCGGCGGTGACCTTGGCGAGCACGAAGGCGGGCCCGCCGTCCCGCAGGGCCGACACCACCGCCTCGCCCACCGCGGCGGCGTCCGTCACCGCGGCGGTGCGGCGATAGCCGGCCGCGGCGGCGATGGCGTCCAGCCGCGCGCGCCGCGAAGGCGACGCCTGATTGCCGGTGGAACCGTACACGTCGTTGTCGAAGACCACGTGGACGAAATTGGCGGGCGGGCCGCCGGCCATCAGAGGCCCGCCGCCGATCATGGGCAGGATTCCAAGGTTCATGAGGAGGTTGCCGTCGCCGTCGAAGACGACGGCCGGCTCGGACGGTCGCGCCAGTGCCACCCCGAGGCCGATGGCGGAGGCCAGCCCCATGGAGCCGATCATGTAGAAATTCTGCGGCCGGTCGCCGAGCGAAAACGACTCGCGGCAGATGAACCCGTTGGCATGCACGACCGACGCGCTACCGACCACGCCGAGCGCCGCCCGCAGCGCCTCCAGGCGCGAAATCGTGGGCACGAGGTCACGCTCACGGGTTGCGCGTCCGCTGGAAGCGCCAAGCGCGTCGGTCACGCGCTGGGGGAGAGCGGGGGCCATTTCTGGGCCCCCGCTGATAATAGACAGAGACTCGCCGCCGCGCGTGGTTCTCGGATGTCCGCCCTCAACGCCGCGCGTGGTGCTTCCATGTCTAGTCTGCATCACGCCCGGCGGGAGGAGCAGCGCGACGGGCTGACTCAGGCGCGTGGACTCCGCGCGGGCCCAGGCGATGTCGGCGGCGACCGTCCCCGCTGCGAGCACGCGGTGGGGGACGCCGATGAGGTCGAGGAGTCGGGGCGAGATCTCACCCATCACGAGGTGCTCGGGCGCGTCCTTGCCGGCGTAGCCGCGCCAGGTGACGAGGAGCAGCGCGGGCAGCCGATACATGAGCGAGAGCGAGACCACCGCGTTGAGGCTCGTGCCGAGCCCCGAATTCTGCATGATCACGAGCGGGGAGCGGCCGGCCAGCCAGGCCCCCGCGGCCACGCCCACCGCGACGTCCTCGCGCACCGCCGGCACGTAGGGCAGGCGCGGATGCGTCTCCAGGGCGGCGATGACGTCGCCCACCAGCGAGCACGGCACGCCCGCGAAGAAGTCGTAGCCCTCCGCCTCCGCGATCGCGACGAACTCGGGGCCGGAGATCGCCATCGCGCCTAGTGCTTGATCTCCGCCCACGCGCGCTGATAGTCCTCGAAGGTATCCACCTCGAGCCAGCCCTTGTAGACGTCCACGCAGTGCACGCGCTCGCCGCGTGCGACCAGATCCTGGAGGAGATCGGTGAAGGCGGCGCGCTCCACGCTGTCCGCCTCGTGAAAGTGTCCGCCCCCCGCCGCGCGGGCGGCGTCCCACGCGCCGCGCAGGATCTGGGTGCCGCGCTCCGAGAAGAGGGCCATGCCGATGAACTCGCCGTTGGCGCGCTCGGGGGCGACCCGGGCGCCGACGGTGACGAGGGTGTCGTCGCCGCCGTCGCCAAGGGCGCGGAGGCCCGCGGCGGGGGCGTGCTCCGTCACCACGAGGTCGAGCGGCTTGGCGAGGGGGAGCAGCCGGTCGCGCTGGTCCACCCACGCGCGATCCACCACCACCGCGCAGTCCGACTCGGCGCGGAGCAGGCGCTCCAGCACCGAGCGCTCGAAGAGGATGTCGGAATAGAGAAAGAGGATGCGCCCGTTCAGCGCGGGGGCGGCGGCGAAGAGAGAGGCGAGCTCGCCGGTTTCCTCGTAGCGGTCGTTGTCGAAGTAACGGACGCCGGGCACGGTGACCTGGTCCTTGCGGTAGCCGCGCACCACCGCGATGTCCTGGACGCCGCAGGCGCGGAGGGTGTCGATCTGCCGCTCGAGGATGGACCGACCCTTGATGTCGAGCATGCACTTCGGCCGGTCCTCGGTGAGGGGCAGCAAGGACTTGCCCGAGCCCGCCGCGATGATGACGGCGCGCACCTGGCTCTCGCGGGGCATGTACTCCGCCTCGATGGCCTCGAACTCGGCGACTCCGACATGCCGGTAGATCTCTTCGAGCGGCACGATATGGGGATCGAGCGCGTCGAGCCGGCGCTCGCGGGCGAGGGTGGCGAGGGTGGTCTGCATCCCGCGTACGGCGCCGCGGAGGGCGTGGTTGGCCCAGATCACCATCTTGATCCCGGCGCCCTGCAGCTCCTCGAAGGTCACCGCGGGGTAGAGGGTGGGGACAACCACCACCGGAGTTGGCCGCTCCCACAGCCGCATGAACTCCATGATCTCGGCGGCCGTCTTCGACTTCGAGTGCATGAGGATCATGTCCGCGCCCGCATCCGCGTAGGCGTGCGCGCGCCGGAGCGCTTCCTTCATGCCCCAGCCGGCGATGAGCGCCTCCACCCGCGCGATGATCACGAAGTCGGGATCGCGCCGCGCCTTGATGGCGGCGCGGATCTTGCCGGAGAACTCCTCGATGGACAGGAGCTCCCGCCGCATGCCGGGGTACAGGCTGCACTTCTTGGGGAAGATGTTGTCTTCCATGCAGAGGCCGGCGATGCCCGCCCGCTCGTACTCTTCCACCGTGCGCACCACGTTGACGGCGTTGCCGTAGCCGTTGTCGGCGTCAGCGATGACGGGGATCGTGAGCGCCTCGTTGATGTAGCGTGCGGTCTCGAGGTTCTCCGTCATGGTGAGGAGGTTGACGTCGGGCATTGCGCGCTGGGCGGCGGAGACCGCGAAGGACGAGGACCAGACGAGGGGGAAGCCGGCCGCCTCGATGAGGCGGGCGGACAACGCGTCGTGGGCACCGACCATCGGGACGAGGCCCGGGCGGCGGAGGAGCGAGCGCAGCATGGCGGCCTTGGTCATGGTGACTCCTGGGCGCGTCGGCCGGACTACTGGGTCCGGGGCTTGCCCTGCTTGTCGTCGTCCAGCGACAGCTCCCCCTGCTTGGTCTTCATCTTCTTGACGAGCTCGGCGTAGGAGGAGGTCTGGATGATCTTGTTGAACTGCGTCCGGTAGTTCGAGACGAGGCTGACGCCTTCGATGTTCACGTCGTAGACGAGCCAGCGGTCGCCCTTGCGGAGCATCCGGTAGTCGACGGGCACCTCGGTGCCATTCTTGGAGACGATCTTGGTGGTGACGACCGCGATGTCACCCTCCGCCCGCTCGCCCGTGTACAGGATCTTCTCGCCGCCGTACGTGTCGATCTTGGAGATGTACGCGCGCTCGAGGAGGTCGCCGAAGAGGCCCACGAACTCCTTCTGCTCCGCCTCGCTGCGCGCCGTCCAGTGCCGCCCAAGCGAGCGCCGAGCGATCTCGCTGAAGTCGAAGATGTCGTTGGCGATCTTGCGCACGGCGGCCCGCCGCTCCGGGGCCTTGGCCTCTCCCTTGAGGGACGGGTTGTCGAGGGTCTTGACCACGCGCTCGATGGCGCCCCGGAGCTGGTCGGTGGGGAGGCCGGCGTGGGCGGCGACGACGGACAGGACGACGAGGCACGCGACGAGCGCGCCGATCATGCGGGAGCCGATCATTCGATGCCCTCCAATGTGCTGCGCTGCGGTTCTAGACTTTCCCGAACACGTACTTCGAGATGAGCTCCTCGATGTCGACGGGCGGCTCCACCTCGGTGATCTTTCCGTTCGGCTTGATGAGCGTCTCCGAGCCGCCCGGATTGATCTTGATGTACTTCTCGCCGATGAGCCCCCGGGTCTTGATCGAGGCGATGGCATCCTCCTGGAGCTTCACGTGGGGCTTGATGGTCATGACCACTCGCGCCTGGAAGTCGTGGAGGGTAATCCCGTCCACGCGGCCGATTTCGACCCCCGCGATCTCGACGGTCGACCCCGCCTTGAGCCCGCCCACGGAGGGAAAGTCCGCGATGACGCTGTAGCCCGGGCTGCCCAGCAGCTCCACCCGCCCGAGCCGCACGGACAGCCAGCCGAGCGCGAGCAAGCAGATCAGCATGAACACTCCCACCGCCACATCGAGCCCCGAACGTCTCATGCGTGATCCCCCGTGAAAATCTTGCCTTACGCCGCCGCCCGCGTCCACCGCCCGGTCAACGGACTGCCGGCACGCCCTCGATCTCGCCCCGGATGAACTGCTGCACGATGGGATTCGCCGAGCCCTGGATGGCCTCGGGGGTCCCGCTGTCCACGATGACGCCCTCGTGGAGCATCGCGACCCGGTCCGCGATGCGGAAGATCTCCGGGATCTCGTGGCTCACCACCACCGCCGTGAACCGGAACTTCCGATGCAGCTCCACGATGAGATGGTGGATGGTGTTGACCAGAATGGGATCGAGGCCGGTGGTGGGCTCGTCGAAGAACACCACCTCGGGCTCGGTGACGAGGGCGCGCGCGATGGCCACGCGCTTGCGCATGCCCCCGGAGATCTCGGCGGGGTTCTTGTGCCCCATGCCATCGAGACCCACCTGGGCCAGCTTCTCGTCCACCTTCTGCCGAATGTCCGCCGCCCGCAGACGCGTCTTTTCCCGCAGGGGAAAGGCGACGTTGTCGAAGACGGACATCGAGTCGAAGAGCGCGCCCCCCTGGAAGACCACGCCGTAGCGCTCGCGGATGCGGTCGAGGGAGGAGCGGGTCAGCCGGGTGATGTCGGTGCCGTCGACGAAGATCCCGCCCGCGTCCGGCCGCAGGAGCCCCACGAGGTGCTTGAGGAGCACGGACTTGCCGCCCCCGCTGCGGCCGATGACCACGAGGATCTCGCCGGACGCCACGTCGAGGTCGAGGCCGCGCAGGACCTCCTGCGCCTCGAATGCCCGACGGAGCCCCGTCACCCGGATCACGGGAGCACCGACCCGAGGAAGTAGTCCCACACGAGGATGAGCACGGACGACAGCACCACCGCCTGCGTGGTGGCCCGCGCGACGCCCTCGGCGCCGTGGCCGCAGTAGTAGCCCTTGTAGGTGCAGACCCAGGTCACGATGATGCCGAACGAGAGCGATTTCCAGAATCCCGTCATCACGTCCGACAGGTCCACGAAGGTCTGCATCTCGCCGAAGTAGGTGCCCTCGGACATTCCCAGCAGCTCGACGCCGACGAGGTAGCCCCCGAAGATGCCCACCACGTCGAAGAGCCCGGTCATCAGCGGGAAGGTGATGATGCCCGCGATGATGGGCGGGACGATGAGGTAGCGCCGGGGGTTCAGCGCCATCACGGTGAGGGCGTCGATCTGCTCCGTGATCTTCATGATGCCGAGCTCGGCGGTCAGGGCCGATCCCGCCCGCCCCGTGACGATCAGCGCGCACAGCACCGGGCCCAGCTCGCGGATCAGCGACAGCGCGACGGCGGGGCCGAGGAAGGCCTCCGACCCGAAGCGCGAGAGGGTGAGGAAGATCTGGAGCCCGAGTACCATCCCGGTGAAGGCGCCCGTCAGCACGACGATGGTTAGCGAGCGGAAGCCGATAAAGTGAATGCGCTCGACGACCCGGCCCAGCTTGATCGGCGGGACGAGGGCGTAGGTGAGGGCCTGGACGAGGAAGCGGCCGAAGCGCCCGAGCGCTTGAACCACGTCGAGGATGAGGGCGCCGAGCCCTCCGACCAGCCGCACGGGGAGGGGCTGGGTGACGGCTGCTCCCCGGTCGGTCATCCGCGAGCGTTCCGATAGGCCCCCAGGGCCCAGAGTGGGAAGTACTTGGCGTAGAAGTGGTACTTCAGGTAGAAGACCCGTGGGAAGCCGGTCCCGTTCCAGAGGGCATCGGTCCACGTTCCATCCTCGTCCTGGGTGTCGAGGAGATAGCGCACGCCCCGTTCGACCGCGGGACCGTCCACGCGCCCGGCGGCGAAGAGACCGAGCAGGGCCCACGCGGTCTGGCTCGGAATGGATTCGCCCCGGCCCGCCTGCGCGGGATCCTCGTAGGACGCCAGCGTCTCCCCCCAGCCGCCGTCGGGGTTCTGCCGCGCTTCGAGCCAGGCCACCGCGCGGCGCACGTACGCTTGCTGCGGATTCTCCCCGATGGCGGCGAGGCCGCGCAGCACCGACCAGGTGCCGTAGATGTAGTTGGCGCCCCAGCGCCCGTACCAGGGACCGTCGCCCCGCTGCGTGCGGCGAATGAAATCGAGGGCGCGCCGGGCCGCCGGATGCCCGGCGGGCTCGCCCAGCATCCCCATCAGCTCAAGGCCCCGCCCCGTGAGGTCCTCGGTGGAAGGATCGAGGAGGGCGCCATGGTCGGCGAAGGGGATGTTATTGAAGATCAGCCGGTTGTTGTCCGCGTCGAAGGATCCCCAGCCGCCGTCTCGGCCCTGCATGCCCAGGAACCAGGCCATGCCGCGCGCGAGCACCCGCTCGCGCCGCGCGGCATCGAGCCCGCCCGTCCGCGCGATTGCCATCATCACCATGGCCGAGTCGTCGAGGTCGGGATAGAAGTCGTTGTGGTACTGGAAGGGCCAGCCGCCCGGCGGAACGCCGGGCCGCTTGACCTGCCAGTCCCCGGGCACGGTGACCTGCCGGTCCATCATCCACTCGGCGGCCCGAACGAGCGCCGGGTGATCGGAGGGGAAGCCGGTTTCGATGAGGGCGTTGGCGGCAAGGGCGGTATCCCACACCGGCGACACGCAGGGCTGATAGTGGAGCGTGCGCGTGGTCTCGACGCCGAGGGCCTCGACCTCCTTGAGCTGACCCCGGATGAGCGGGTGATCTTCCGGGTAGCCGAGGCAGCGGAGGGCGCGTACGGCGTTGACCATGGCGGGGAAGATGCCGCCGAGGCCGCCGGGAACGGCGAGGCGCTCCTCGAGCCAGCGTCGGGCGGCCTCGAGGGCGCGCGTGCGCAGGGGACGGGGCCCGACGCGCTCCCAGCCCTTGAGGGCGTCGTCCATCCCGATGAAGAGGTTCTTCCACAAGAAGGTGCGCGGCGAGAACGGCCGGGGCACGCGGTGGAACCGCAGGTTGGCCTCTCCGCGGGGCACCAACCAGAGCTCGTCCAGGCGGCGATCGGCCGGCAGGTGGTGGACAGGCTTGGTATCCATCAGCACGAGCAGGGGCACGATCACGGTGCGCGACCAGTAGGACACCTCGAGGAGGTTGAAGTACGACCAGCGGGGCAGCAGCATGATCTCCACCGGCATGGCGGGGATGCCCGACCAGTCGTACTCGCCGAACTGGGCGAGGAGGATCTTGGTGAAGACGTTGGCCTCGACCGGTCCCCCACGTCCGCGGATGAGGCCCCGGGCCGCCGCCATGGCGGGATCGTCCGGGCTCACGCCGGCGAGCTTCATGGCGAAGTAGGCCTTGATGCTGGCGGACAGGTCGGCGGGCCCGCCCTCGTAGAGGCTCCAGCCGCCGCCGGCGAGCTGGCGGCCCCGGAGGTAGACGACGATCTTCGCCTCGCGTTCGCGATCCACGCGATCCATGAGGTGCCAGAACAAGATGTACTCGCTGGAGATGGTGCTGTCGGCCTCCAGCTCGCCCACCCAGTGGCCATCGGGCGCCTGCGTGGCCAGGAGCAGCCGGTGCGCGCGCTCGATGGCGGCGTTCACCGCCGGGGGCGCTGCGGGTGCGGTGAACGCGCCGGATGTGCTCGTCGCGCCGACATTCTGGGCAAACATCGCCCCATACTCTAGCACACGGTTTTGGTGGGCCACGCCGGGCTCTTTCTGGTACTCTGATTCGGGGTCAACGAGCCCGAGGTGAACGGTGGGAAAAATAGAAGGGAGAGGAACGGCAACCCATGAGTGTGCCGCTATCTCAGATGTGGACGGTTGCGACGTACGTGATCCGGCAGAGGCTCGCCGGACGCACGCGTTACCCGCTCGTCCTGATGTTGGAGCCGCTCTTCCGGTGCAACCTCGCCTGCGCGGGCTGCGGCAAGATCCAGTACCCCGCCCAGATCCTGCGCAAGAACCTGTCCGTCGAAAAGTGCCTTCAGGCGGTGGACGAGTGCGGCGCACCGATGGTGAGCATCCCGGGCGGCGAGCCGCTCATGTATCCCGAGATCGACCGGCTTGTCGAGGAGCTGGTGAAGCGGAAGAAGTACGTCTACCTCTGCACTAACGCCATCCTCCTCAAGGAGAAGCTGCACCTCTTCAAGCCCTCGAAGTACCTGTCCTTCAGCGTCCACATGGACGGCCTGCGCGAGGAGCACGACGAGGCGGTTTGCCGGGACGGGGTCTACGATCAGGCGGTGCCGGCCATTCAGGAAGCGCTCCGGCGGGGATTCCGGGTCACCACCAACACCACGCTCTTCGACGGGGCCTCGCCGCTGCGGGTCCGCGAGTTCTTCGACGAGATGATGCGGTTGGGCGTCGAGGGCATGATGATGTCCCCGGGCTACAGCTACTCGAAGGCGCCCGACCAGGAGCATTTCCTCCGCCGCAGCCGGACCAACCAGCTCTTCTCCGACATCCTGTCGAGCCCCAGGCGCGGCTGGCGCTTCAATCAGTCGCCGCTCTTCCTGCGCTTCCTCATGGGCAAGCACGACTACGAGTGCACGCCCTGGGGGAACCCGACCTACAACATGTTCGGCTGGCAGCGGCCGTGCTACCTCCTGCAGGATGGGTACGCGGCGACGTTCAAGGAGCTGATGGAGACCACGCCCTGGGAGAACTATGGGCGAAAGAGCGGGAACGAGAAGTGCCAGGACTGCATGGTCCACTGCGGGTTCGAGGCCACCGCTGTCGATCACACGTTCAGTTCGGTGCGTGGGTTCATCGAGACCGCCGTGGTCAGCGTCACCGGCAAGCTGTGAGCGTCCGCCCATGAGCCAGCAGGGCTGGGTGCCCGACATCGGTCCCTACCTCACGGTGGCTGAGGTGATCGAGCACGCGTTCGACTATCGGGGCAACGTGACGGTGGTGCGCCGCGACGGCGGGGAGCTGGTCGGCTACCTCTCCAATCGCGACGCCGTCGCTCCCGAGCCGTTCGTGGAGGTCATCGACGAGGAGGGCGAGGGGCCCATCCGCATCCCCTACGCCGACATCCTCAACATCCGCTTCACCGGCAAGGACCCCGCCGAAGGCAACTCGTGGAAGGCGTGGCTCGAGCGCAAGGAGCGCGAGAAGGCGCAGCACGCCCCGTCGACCAGCGCATAGTCGTGTGAACGGCATCCTCATCCTGACGGCCGTCGAGCTCGAGGCCGCGGGGCTGGCCCGGGAGCTCGAGCTACCCGCCCTCTCCGGCCTTCCTTTTCGCGCCTACGGCCGCGGCGCCGCCCGCATTGTCCCCGTCGGGCTCGGGGCGGGCCTTCTGTCCGCGCGCTGGGCGCCCAGCCTCGCCGGCCTCTCCGCGCCGCTCGTGATCTCCGCGGGGATGTGCGGCGGCCTCGACCCGCGGCTCGCCGCCGGGGACCTCGTCCTCCCCGCACGCGTTCTCGACGTCGGCGGGGCCGCGCTGCCGGTGGCGCCCGACGCGCACGCGCGCGCCTGCGCCCTCGCCGGGCCCCGCGTGGAGACCGGTGACCTTGCCACCGCCGCCGTGGTGCTGGCGACGCCCGCGGACAAGGCCGCCCTGCGCGCCGCCACCGGCGCCGCCGCGGTGGATATGGAGTCCGCGCCCATCCTGGCCGCCGCGCGCGCGGCGGGCGCCCCCGCGCTCGTGGTGCGCGCGGTGTCCGACGACGCGGCCGCGTCGGTGCCCGCCGCGCTGACCGCCCTCGTCTCGCCGGAGGGCCGCGTGCGCGGCGGCCGCGCCCTGCTCCTCGCCCTCACCCAGCCGCAGACGCTGCCCCACGCGCTCGCGCTCCGGCGCGAGGGCCGACGCGCGGTGGCGGCGGTGGCGCGCGTGCTCGCGGGACTCCTGAGCGGGGCATGAGGCGCTCGCTCGTCACCGGCGGCACCGGCTTCGTGGGGGCCAACCTCGTGCGCGAGCTCCTGGCGGACGGCGATCGCGTGCGCGTGCTCGCCCGTCCGGGCGGCGACCGCCGCGCCCTCGCCGGCTGCGAGGTCGAGATCGTGGAGGGCGATCTCCTCGATGCGGCGTCTGTGCGGCAGGCCGCGGCTGGCATCGAGCGCGTCTATCACGTGGCCGCAGACTATCGTCTGTGGGCGGCCGATCCATCCGCGCTCTTCCGCGCCAACGTCGACGGCACCCGCCATGTCCTGGAGGCGGCGGTGGCGGCCGGCGCGGCGCGCATCGTCTATACCTCCACGGTGGGCGCCCTCGGCATTCCCAAGGACGGCCGGCCCGGGGACGAGACCACGCCGGTGACCCTCGCCGACATGGTGGGCCCGTACAAGGCCTCGAAGTTCGTGGCCGAGGAGGTGGCGCGCGAGATGGCCGCGCGGGGCGCGCCCGTGGTCATCGTCAACCCCTCAGCGCCGGTGGGGCCCTGGGATGTGAAGCCCACACCGACCGGCCAGATGATCGTGGACTTCCTGCGCGGCAAGATGATCGCGTCGCTCGACACGGGGCTCAACATCGCGCATGTGCGGGACGTGGCCCGCGGCCACATCCTCGCTGCCGAGCGCGGCCGGATCGGCGAGCGCTACGTGCTGGGCGCCGTCAACCTCTCGCTGCTCGACATCTTCCGGGCACTCGCCGGGCTCACCGGCCTGCCCGCGCCACGCTTCCGCGTGCCCTACGCCCTCGCGTGGCTCGCCGCCGCGGGCATGGAGGGCGTGGCCCGGCTGCGCGGCGGCGCGCCGGCGGTGCCGCTCACCGCGGTGCGGATGGCGCGGAAGCGCATGTTCTTCAGCGCCGACAAGGCGGTGCGCGAGCTGGGGCTGCCCCAGACGCCCCCCGAGCGGGCACTGGGGGACGCGGTGGAGTGGTTCTTCGCCCACGGCTACGCCACGCCGCCGCGGGGGCGGCGCGCCGCGTGAACGCCGCGCGCTTCGTGTCGCGGCTCACCCGGAAGAGCCGCTCGAACTTCTTCTACGCCTTCCTCCTGCTGCCGCGCGCGCAGCGCGAGGCCATCTTCGCGGTGTATGCCTTCTGCCGCATCGTGGACGACGCGGTGGACGAGGGCGCGGACCGCGCGGCCCAGCGCCGCGAGCTCGCGCGCTGGCGGGAGGAGATCGCCCGCGTGTGGGGCGCGGGGGCGCCCGAGCACCCCGCCGCCCAGCGCCTCCAGGAGGCGGTCCGTCTCTTCCCCATCCCCCGCCAGGCTCTCGAGGAGATCATCGCGGGCGTGGAGATGGACCTCGACCGCGCGAGCTACGAGACGTTCGAGGACCTCTATCCGTACTGCTATCGGGTCGCCTCCGCGGTCGGTCTCTGCAGCATCGCCATCTTTGGCTATACGGACCCGCGCGCGGAGGATTACGCCATCAATCTCGGGGTGGCGCTGCAGCTCACCAATATCCTCCGCGACGTCCAGGTGGACGCCCGCATCGGTCGCGTCTACCTGCCCCAGGAGGATCTCCGCCGCTTCGGCGTGAGCGCGGACGATCTGCGCGCAGGCCGCTTCTCCCAGGGGTTCGCCGATTTGATGGCCTTCGAGGCCGGCCGCGCGCGCGACTACTACGTGCGGGCCTGGCGGGGCCTTCCCGAGGCGGACCACCGCCGCCTCTTCGCCGCCGAGATCATGGGGCGGACGTACTTCGCCCTGCTCCGGGCCATCGAAGCCCGCGGCTTCGACATCTTCGGCGAGCGCGTCACCGTGCCCACGCGCCGCCGCATCGGCATCGCGCTGGCATGCTGGGCCCGCTCGCGCCTCGGCACCCGCGGCCGCTCGCCCCTCGCCCGCACCGCGCGCTGACTGCGGGTCGGTGTGCTGACCAAGCGGCGGTGGGGGGGTCTGGGGGAGGAGCGGCGCTCGCTCCCCCCCAGAAATTCACCATGACCCGCCGCATGCGGGCCCAGGTCTTTCACGGCCCCGGCGATCTCCGGTTCGAGGAGCTGCCGGTGCCGTCGCCGGGGCGCGGCGAGCTGGTGCTGAGGATCGAGGCCGCACTCACCTGCGGTACCGACGTGAAGACGCTGCGCCGGGGTCACCCGGTGATGATTCCCACTGTGCCGACGGTGTTCGGCCACGAGCTCGCGGGGACCGTCGCCGCCGTGGGCGTGGAGGCGCGCGGTTGGCGCGAAGGCGATCGGCTCGTTGCCGCCAACTCCGCCCCCTGCGACCGCTGCGCGCCGTGCCGGGGGGGACGCCCAAACCTCTGCGAGGATCTCCTCTTCGTCAACGGCGCGTATGGCGAGTTCATCGCGCTGCCGCCCCGGCTGGTGGAGAAGAACCTCGCGCGGATCGCCCCGACGACGCCCGCGCGGCGGGCCGCCTTCGCGGAGCCGCTCGCCTGCGCGGTGCACGGCATCGATCGCGGCCGGCTGGAGGCGGGGATGACCGTCGCCATCTTCGGGCACGGGCCCCTGGGCGCCCTCCTCGCGCTGGTGGCGACCCAGCGCAAGGCGCGGGTGCTCCTCGTGGGCAAAGGCGGGTGGCGGCTCGAGCGCCTGCGCGCCGCCGGCATCGCGGAGTGCGTGGACGCGCGCGAGGCGGGCGACGTGGCGGCGGCCGTGCGCGCGCGCACCGGCGGGCGGGGCGCGGAGGTGACGGTGGACGCCACCGGCCGGCCGGAGGTGTGGGAGCTCGCCGTCGATGCGGCGGCGCGCGGCGGCACCGCCGTCTTCTTCGGCGGCTGCGCCCCCGGCACCACGGTGCGGGTGGACACGCGCCGCGCCCACTACGAGGAGCTGACCCTCGTCGGGGCCTTCCACCACTCGCCCGAGCTCATCCGGCGGGCCGTCGCGCTGCTGGACTCGGAGGCGGTCGTCCCCGACGTCCTGGTGTCGCACGCGATGGGCCTCGCCGACGTCCCGCAAGCGCTCGCCCTTATGGCGGCCGGCCAGGCCCTAAAGGTTTCCATCGACCCAGCTATTTGAGCCGAGCGCGGGCCTCCGGTATACTCGCGTGAGTCCTCACTTCCACCCAGGAGAACGCATGGCGACCATTCCGCTGCTCCAGGACATCGTCCTTGCCGGCCCCCGCGGCTTCTGCGCGGGCGTGGACCGCGCGATCGACATCGTCGAGCTGGCCCTTCAGGTGTGCCCGGCGCCGGTGTACGTGCGGAAGGAAATCGTCCACAATCGGCACGTCGTTGAGGCGCTGCGCGCCAAGGGCGCGCACTTCGTGGACGAGCTGGACGAGGTGCCGGACGACGCCACCGTGATCTTCAGCGCCCACGGCATCTCGCCGGCGGTGCGCCAGGAGGCGGAGCGGCGCGGCCTGCGGGTGATCGACGCCACGTGTCCGCTCGTGACCAAGGTGCACCTGGAGGCCATCCGCTACGCACGCGAAGGCTACTCGATCATCCTCGTAGGGCACGCCGACCACGACGAGGTGGTGGGCACCATGGGCGAGGCTCCAGACCGGATGTTCGTGATCGCCCATCCGGAGGAGGTCGACCGGCTCCACGTGCCGGATCCGAGCAAGGTCGCGTTCCTCACGCAGACAACCCTGTCGGTGGACGACACGCGGGACTGCATCGAGGCGCTGCGCCGCCGCTTCCCCAAGATCGTGGGCCCCTCCAAGGATGACATCTGCTACGCCACCCAGAATCGGCAGGCGGCGGCGAAGACGGTGGCGGGCGGCGTCGACGTGCTGCTGGTGATCGGGGCCGCCAACAGCTCCAACGCCAACCGCCTCGTCGAGGTGTCGAAGGGGCTGGGCACCGCGTCCTACCTCATCAACGACAAGAACGACATCCGGCCCGAATGGCTGGAGGGGGCGACGCGGGTGGGCGTGACCGCGGGCGCTTCCACGCCGGAGTTCCTTGTGACCGAGGTGGTCGAGGCGCTGCAGGCTACTCGCCCCGCCGACGTGCGCGAGGTCCACGTGGTCGAGGAGGACGTGCGTTTCGGGCTCCCGCGCGAGCTCGAGGATTTCGCACGGCAGGCCGGCAAGACCCTTCCCGCGCGGCGCAGCGCCGGCATCGACGAGGAATAGGCGTGCATCTGGTCACGTTTCGCCGGGGCCGCAGTCAGGGGCGGGTGGGGGCCATCTGGCACGACGCGGTGATGGACCTCGGGGCCATCGCACGCGATCTCGCCGCGCAGCGCGGCGCCGTCGGGCGCGGCCGGGGCGGGTTTCCCCGCACCATGCTCGAGCTGGTCGAGAGCGGGGAGGACACCCGCGCGCGCGTGCAGGAGGCCTGGGAGGCGGGCAAGCGCCTGATCGACGCGCAGGGCATCGAGGACCTCGTGGGCCGGCGGCTCGCTTTTCCCCTCGCCAAGGTGCGCCTCCTCGCTCCCATCGTGCCGCCTCGCAACGTGTTCTGCCTCGGCCGCAACTATGCCGACCATGCCGCCGAGCGCGGGGCCGCCGTACCCGAGCACCCGGTGTACTTCACCAAACCCGCCGACTGCGTGATCGGCCCCGGCGAGAAGGTGACTCACCACGCCGTCACCAAGGAGCTGGACTACGAGGTGGAGCTGGCCGCGGTGATCGGCGCAGGCGGGCGCGACATCGAGCGGGGCAGCGCGCTCCGCCACGTTTTCGGCTACACCATCATCAACGACGTCACCGCCCGCGACCTCCAGAAGCGCCACGGCCAGTGGTTCAAGGGCAAGTCGCTGGACACGTTCTGCCCCATGGGCCCGGTGCTGGTCACCGCCGACGAGATCCCCGATCCGCAGGCCCTCGCCATCTCGCTACGCGTCAACGGGCAGGTGCGCCAGTCCAGCCATACCTCCAAGATGATCTTTCCGGTGGATCAGTGCATCGAAGTGCTCTCGCAAGGGCTCACGCTTCGGCCCGGCGATGTCATCGCCACCGGCACGCCCGATGGGGTCGGCGCCGCCACCGGCAATTTCCTCAAGGCCGGAGACCGGATGGAAGCCGAGATCGAGCGCATCGGCGTCCTCGCCAACCGCGTCGCCGCCCCGTAGCCCCGCCCGGCTCGGGCCTCTTAGACCCCCTAGAAGGCCGCCGTCGCCATGTGGTAGCATCCGCTTCACATCAGCCCTCTTCCTTCTTCCGTCGTGTCATCTGTCGCGTAGGGATCACGGGGAGGCGGACATGGCGCTCGACATCGCGAAGATCCGCAATATCGGCATCGTCGGCCACGGCGGCGTCGGCAAGACGTCGCTCGTCGAGGGAATGCTGTTCGCCGCGGGGGCGGTGAACCGCCTGGGCCGCGTCGACGACGGGACCACCACCACCGACTTCGACCCCGACGAGATCAAGCGGAAGATCTCGCTCTCCACCTCGGCCGCGTTCTGCGACTACAAGGGGCACCGGCTCAACTTCGTCGACACGCCCGGATACGGCGACTTCATCTCCGACGCCCGAGCGGGCCTGCGCGCGGTGGGCGCGGCGGTGGTGGTGGTGGACGCGGTGGCGGGGGTGCAGGTCCAGACCGAGAAGGTCTGGAAGATGGCCAACGACTACGGCCTTCCGCGCATCGTGATGATCAACAGAATGGACCGGGAGCGCGCCGATTTCTTCCGTGCGCTGGAGTCGCTGCAGCGCCGGCTCAAGGGTCGGCTCTGCCCGCTCCAGATCCCCATCGGCAGCGAGGCCGCGTTCCAGGGTGTGGTGGACCTGGTCAAGATGAAGGCCCTCCTCGTCGCCGACGGGAAGCCGCGCGAAGCCGAGATTCCCGCGGACACGATGGACACCGCCAAGGAATGGCGCGAGAAGCTGACCGAGGCCGCCGCGGAGACGGACGACGACCTCCTCGCGAAGTACCTCGAGGAGGGCTCCATCACCGAGGCGGAGATGCTGGCGGCCCTCCGCAAGGCCATCGCGGGCGGGGCGCTCGTCCCCGTGCTCGCCGCCGCCGCCACCCGGCTCATCGGCGTGCAGCCCCTGATGGACCTCCTCGTCGAGGAGTTTCCGTCGCCCGCCGAACTCGGGGCGGTGGAGGGCACGGATCTCAAGAGCAAGGCGGCGGCCACCCGCGCGCCTGACCCCAAAGCCCCCTTCGCCGCCCTCGTGTTCAAGACCATCTCGGACCCCCACGTGGGCAAGCTCTCCGTGTTCCGCGTCTACTCGGGCACCCTCAAGGCGGACAGCCAGGTGCTCAACGCCAGTCGCGGCGCCAAGGAGCGCGTCGGTCACATCGGCTGGCTGCAGGGCAAGGCGCAGAAGGCGATAGAGACGCTGGGCCCCGGTGAGATCGGCGTGGTCGCGAAGCTCAAGGACACCCTGACCGGCGACACGTTGACGGACGAGGCGCACCCATTCGTGCTCCCCGGCATCCACTTCCCGGAACCGGCCATCTCCTTCGCCATTCAGCCCAAGTCGCGCGGTGACGAGGACAAGATCTCGACGGCTCTCCACCGCATGGCCGAAGAAGACCCGACCCTGCACCACCACTTCGATCCGGAGACGAAGCAGCTGCTCGTCTCCGGCATGGGGCAGATGCACGTGGAGATGGTGGTCGAGCGGATGAAGCGCAAGTACAACGTGGACGTGCTCGTGCTGCCGCCGCGCATCCCCTACAAGGAGACGGTGAAGGGGCGCTCGGAGGTGCAGGGCAAGTACAAGAAGCAGACGGGTGGGCGGGGGCAGTACGGCGATACCTGGCTCAAGATCGAGCCGCTCGTCCGCGGCGGTGGGTTTGAGTTCGTGGACGACATCTTTGGCGGCGCGATCCCGCGCAACTTCATTCCCTCGGTGGAGAAGGGCGTGCGCGAGTGCATGAAGCGCGGCATCTTCGCCGGCTTCCCGGTGGTGGACCTCAGGGTCACCCTCTACGACGGCTCCTATCACGACGTGGACTCCTCCGATATGGCGTTCCAGATCGCGGCCTCGATGGGGCTGCAGAAGGGCTTCCTGGAGGCGCATCCCATCCTGCTCGAGCCGGTGATGAACGTGGAGGTGACGGCGCCCGCCGACAACGCGGGCGATGTGATCGGCGACATGAACAGCCGCCGGGGCCGGGTGGTGGGGATGGAGCCCGACGGCGAGATCGTGGCGGTGCGCGCGCAGGTGCCGATGGCGGAGATGCTGACCTACGAGTCCACCCTCCGCTCGATGACGGGCGGCCGCGGCGCCTATTCGATGGAGCCCTCCCACTACGAAGAGGTGCCCGCCCACATCGCCGAGAAGGTCGTCAAGGACGCCAAGGCGGAGAAGGAAAAGGCGCACTAGCGTCCTGGATGCCGCCCCCCCAGACCCGCTACGCCAAGAGCGGGGACGTCAGCATCGCGTACCAGGTCGTCGGCGAGGGCCCGCGCGACCTCGTGGTCGTGCCCGGGTGGATCTCGAACATCGAGCTGTTCTGGGAAGAGCCCTCATCCACCCGGTTCCATGAGTCGCTCTCCCGGTTCTGCCGGCTCATTCTCTTCGACAAGCGGGGCACCGGCCTGTCGGACCGGGTGGCGGACATTCCGGACCTCGAAACCCGGATGGACGACGTACGGGCGGTCATGGACGCCGCCGGCTCCGAGCGCGCCACCCTCTTCGGCTACTCCGAGGGGGGTCCCCTGTGCATCCTCTTCGCCGCGACCTATCCGGACCGCGTGACCGCGCTCATCACCCACGGCTCGTACGCGCGGCGGATCCGGTCCGACGACCATCCATTTGCGCCGACGTCCGAGGAATGGGAGCGCTTCATCGACTCGACGGTCCGGGGTTGGGGCGGACCGGTGGGGCTCGAGTTGCGCGCGCCCAGCCGCATGCACGACGAGGCGTTCGTGCAGTGGTGGGCGCGCTTCACGCGGATGAGCGCGAGCCCGGCCTCGAGCGCGCAGGTGCTTCGCATGAATGCCCAGATCGACGTCCGCCGCATCCTGCCCTCCGTCCGGGTGCCGACCCTCCTACTCCACCCCACCGGCGATCGCGTCGTCAATGTGGAGGCCAGTCGCTACATGGCCAAGCATATTCCCGGTGCGAAGCTGGTCGAGCTGCCGGGCATCGACCATCTGCCCTACGCGGACAACGCGGACCACGTCCTGCGCGAGATCCGGAGCTTTCTCGGCGAGATTCCGAGCGATGCCGAGCCCGACCGGGTGCTCGCCACCGTAGTGTTCACCGACATCGTGGGCTCGACGGAGCAGGCGGTGGCCATCGGGGACCACCGGTGGCGCGAGCTCCTCGGCGGCTTCCACGAGATAGTGCGGCGCGAGGTGGGTCGCTATCGGGGGCGGGAGATCGACTCCGCGGGCGACGGCGTCCTTGCTGCCTTCGACGGGCCCGCGCGCGCCGTCCGCTGCGCGTGTGCGGTGGGCGAAGCGGTGCGCTCCCTCGGCGTGACCGTGCGCGCGGGCGTGCATACCGGCGAGTGCGAGGTGCTGGGGCCGAAGCTTGCGGGCATCGCCGTCCACATTGGCGCGCGGGTCGCCTCGGTGGCGGCGCCCGACGAGGTGCTGGTGTCGAGCACCGTGCGCGATCTCGTCGCCGGCTCCGGTCTCGCGTTTGCCGATCGAGGTCTGCACGCGCTGAAAGGGCTGCCGGGCGACTGGCACCTGTTCGCCGTCGACCGTGGCATGATGCGCGCATGAGCTTCGTCAGCCACATCGAGTGCACCGTGTGCGGGAAATCTCACGAGCCGCGTCGGCTCCTCACCGTGTGCGAGGGGTGCGGCCAGATGCTGGCGGTGCGCTACGACCTCCCGGCGGTGGCGCGGGTGGTGACGAAGGACGCGCTCCGCACGCGCCCGCCGGGGATGTATCGCTTCCGCGAGCTGCTCCCGCTGGACGACGTCGAGGAGCCGGTGACGCTGGGCGAGGGGGGCACGCCACTGCTCGCGCTGCCGCGCCTGGCCGCGCATCTCGGGATGCGGCGCCTGTGGGCCAAGGACGAGGGGCAGAATCCCACCGGATCCTTCAAGGCGCGCGGGCTCGGCATGGCGGTGACGAAGGCCCGCACGCTCGGCGTCAAGGGCCTGATGATCCCGTCGGCCGGAAACGCGGGCGGCGCCGCCGCCGTCTACGGCGCGCGTGCCGGCGTGCCAGTGGCGGTGGTGGTGCCGCGCGGCACGCCGGAGGCGGCGGTCGCGGAAGGCGTGCTCGCCGGCGCCTACGTCTTCACGGTGGAGGGCTCCATCGCCACCGCCGGACGCGCGATCGCCCAGATCGCGCCCCGACTCGGCTGGTTCGATCTCGCCACCTTGAAGGAGCCCTACCGCCTCGAGGGCAAGAAGACGATGGGTCTCGAGCTGGCCGAGCAGCTCGAGTGGGAAACGCCCGACGTCCTCATGTACCCGACCGGCGGCGGTACCGGCCTCGTCGGTATCTGGAAGGGCTACGAGGAGCTCGCCGCCATGGGCTGGCTCCGCTCGCCCCAGCCGCGCTTCGTCGCCGTCCAGGCGGAGGGTTGCGCGCCGGTGGTGCGTGCCTGGCAAGACAAGGCCGAGACCACCGCCATGTGGGAGAACCCGGTGACCCATGCGGCCGGCCTTCGCGTGCCGGGTCCCTTTGCGGGACGCCAGATGTTGCGCATCCTGCGCGAGACGGGGGGTGGGGCGCTGGCGGTGAGTGAGGACGAGATCGTCGAAGGCCAGCGGCTTCTGGCCCGAATGGAAGGCATCTGGACGGCGCCGGAGGCGGCGGCTGCGCTGGCGGCCTTGCTCCGCCTGCGCGGCGACGGCGATGTCGGGGCCGATGACCGTGTGGTGATGGTGCTCACCGGTTGCGGGCTCAAGAACCCACCGCCGCCGCTCGCTCCCGCGGTGCATCTCGAGGGCTCGCCCGACGAGATGCTGGCGGCGGTCCGCCGCGCCGTCGAGGGCTGAGCGTAGCCGGTCCGGACGAACTTTCCCCTGGCAGATGTCGGCGCCGTCGTCTACTATCGCGTTCGCGCTTTTCCGGTCGGGAAGGGGGAGGGGACATGAACACGGTGACACGACGGAAGTTCCTCACGGCGAGCGGCGCGGGCGTGCTGGGCGCCGCGGCTGCCGGTAGCCTGGCCGGCTGCGCCTCGACCGCCACCACCGCGCGGCGCCGGGTCGTGGTCATCGGCGGCGGCTGGGGCGGGGCGAGCGCCGCGAAGTATGTCCGCATCGGGGATCCCCGCATCGAGGTGGTGCTGCTTGAGCCCAATCGCCAGTTCGTCTCCTGTCCCCTGAGCAACCTCGTGCTCGCCGGCGTCCGCACCATCGAGAGCCTCAGCTTCGGCTACGACGGCCTGCGCCAGCGCGGCGTGATCGTGCGCCACGAGCCGGCGCTCGCCATCGAGCCCGACACCAAGCGCGTGCGCGTGGCTGGCGGCTATCTCGCCTATGACCGGCTCATCGTCTCGCCGGGCGTGGACTTCCAGTGGGAGCTGGTGGACGGGTTGCCCGCGGCGCGGGAGACGGTGCTCCACGCGTGGAAGGCGGGGCCGCAGACCGTGCAGCTCGCCCGCCAGATCCAGTCCATGCCAGACAGCGGCGTGTTTGTTCTTACGGTCCCGCCGGTCGCGTATCGCTGCCCGCCCGGGCCCTACGAGCGCATCTCCATGGTGGCCTGGTACCTCAAGAACACCAAGCCCCGCGCCAAGGTCCTCGTCCTCGACGCCAATCCCAACATCGTCTCCAAGACCGCGCTGTTCCGCGAGGCGTGGAAGGCGTATCCGAACATCGAGTACCGCGCCACCAACCGGGTCATCGCCGTCGATCCGGGCGCGCGGGAAGTGCGGACGGAGTTCGATCGCATCAAGTACGACGTGTTGAACCTCATCCCGCCCCAGCGCGCCGGCCAGATCGCAGTGGACGCCGATCTCGTGGGTGGCGACAAGCGCTGGTGCGAGGTGAATCACACCACCTACGAGTCGGTGAAGGCGCCGAACGTGCACGTGATCGGCGACGCCACCACCGGCCTGCCCGTGCCCAAGTCCGGCAACGTGGCCAACAACATGGGGAAGATCGCTGCCATCGCCGCGGTTTCGCTCCTCAACGACAAGCCGGTCCCGCTCATCGCCCCGGGTAACACCTGCTACAGCTTCGTGAGCGACCGGGAGGCGATCGCGGTCGTGAACGCCTACAAGATCGAGGGCGGCAAGGTCGTCCAGATCGAGCAGCGGCTCACCCCCGCCCAGTCGCCCTCGGTGGCGGCGCGCGCGGTGGGATGGAGCCAGAGCATCTGGCAGGACGTCGTCGGCTAGGCGCCGAGGAGACCAGCAATGCCGATCATCGGACTCGCCACACTCGGGCTCGCGCTCCTCGGGATCGCGGCGCTCGCGGCGCCCGCGGCGGCGCAGGCGCCCGCCTCGACGCTCACGCTCTTCGAGACCACCGCCTCGCGCGTCGTGACGTGCGCGGCCTGCCACGGCGTGAACGGCAACAGCAAGTCGGACAGCATGCCCATCATCGCCGGGATGGACGCCGCCTACTTCAAGAAGCAGGTGCAGACCTATGCGGCCAACGCCCGGCCGTCACCCGAGATGGGGCCCTACGCGAAACAGACTCTCGACATCGGGGTGGACGCCGTCGCTGCGTACTTCGCCGCCCAGCGCATGGAGCCCTCCCCATCAAGGTGGACGCGGCGGCGGTGGAGCGCGGCCGCGTCGCCTCGGCGACCTGCGTGATCTGTCATGGCCCCGCCGGCAAGGGCGACCTCGCCAAGGGCATCCCGCCCCTCGGCGGCCAGCCGCCCGGCTACCTGCGCGACCAGATCCGTCTCTTCAAGCAGGACGCGCGCAATCCGGGCGACGCCGCGCTCGCCGCCATGAAGGCCCTGATGAAGTCGATCCCTGAGTCGCAGGAGGCGGACCTCGCGGCGTACTACTCGAGCCTGAGGTAGGGGAGCGCGTGCGCGCTCCCGGCGTCGGGTCGCCGCGGGCGTGACGCCGGCCCTCGCGGCCACGCTCACCGCCCTCGGCTTCGCGGGCGCGTTCGTGTCCGGCCTGGTCGGCGTGGGCGGCGCCATCGTGATGATCCCCCTCCTCTACTACGTGCCCCCGCTCCTCGGGGTGGGCGGGCTCGACATGCGCGAGGTCTCCGGCGTCACCATGGTCCAGGTCCTCGCCGCCGCGGGCGTGGGCGCGTGGAGCCACGGGCGCCACGCCGCCGTGGATCGCGGGCTCGCGTGGGTGGGCGGCGTGGCGAAAACGCTGGGCACCTTCGCGGGGGCGCTTGCCTCGAGCCGTCTCTCCGGCCAGGTCCTCCTCGTCGTCTTCGCCGTGATGACGACGGTGGCGCTTCCGCTGCTGCTCGTTCCGCCCCCGCTGGGCGGCGAGCGCGACGGGCGCGCCACGGCGCCGCGGCGGACGGCCGCGGCGGCGGGCTCGCTCGGCCTCATCGGCGTGGCCTCGGGGGTGGTGGGCTCGGGCGGCTCCTTCCTCGTCGTGCCCGTGATGATCGCGTACCTGCGGCTACCCGTGCGCATCGCCATCGGGACGTCGCTCGCCGTCACGGGCATGTCGGCCGTCGCCGGCGTGCTCGGCAAAGCGGTGACCGCCCAAATCCCCCTCGGTCCGGCGGCGCTGGTGGTGCTAGGCTCCCTGTTGGGAGCCCCCGCGGGCTCGGCGACGAGCCGGCGCGTCCCCGTTCGAGTCTTGAGGCTGATCCTCGTGGGGATCGTCACGCTGGTGGCCATCGGCGTGTGGTGGGACATCCTCGGCCGCTAGCGGTCGAGCGCTCTGGAGAGACAGCGTGCGCTACGGCTTCGTGATCGACCAGCGGAAGTGTATCGGCTGCCACGCGTGCACGGTGGCCTGCAAGGAAGAAAACCAGGTTCCGCTCGGTGTCAACCGGACCTGGGTGAAGTACATCGAGAAGGGCACCTTCCCCGACACGCGGCGCTACTTCACGGTGCTGCGCTGCAACCACTGCGATAACGCCCCCTGCGTGACGATCTGCCCCACCGTGGCCCTCTACCGCCGTGCCGACGGCATCGTGGACTTCGACGGCGCGCGCTGCATCGGCTGCAAGTCGTGCATGCAGGCCTGCCCGTACGACGCGCTCTACATCGATCCCGAGACCCAGACCGCCGCCAAGTGCCACTACTGCGCCCATCGCGTGGAGGTGGGACTCGAGCCCGCCTGCGCCGTCGTCTGTCCCGTGCAGGCGATCGTGGCGGGCGACCTCGACGACCCCAACACCCTCATCGCGCGCCTCGTCGCCTCGGAGCCGGTGCAGGTCCGGAAGCCGGAGCAGGGGACCTTGCCCAAGGTCTACTATGTCGGCGCGGAGGCCTCCGCGCTCGTGCCCGAGATGCAGCGACGCGACGGGCAGTACGTCTTCGCGCAGGCCGCCGCCATCCCCGTGCCCGGCCGGCCCAACCGGGCGCTGCCGCCGCCCAGCCCCCCGCCGAGCGACCCGCTCGACCTCCGCGCGCTCGCCCGCACCGTCTACGACGTCGCGCATGCGGAGCGGCCGTGGGGCTGGAAGGTGTCCACCTATCTCTGGACCAAGTCCATCGCCGCCGGCGCGCTGCTCGTCGCCGGCCTCGCCATGCTCACCGGCCAGGCGGCCGGCAATGTGCTCGCCGGTCGCGTGGCGCCGCTCCTCGCCCTCGTGTTCCTCGCCGTGACGACCGCGTTGCTCGTGGCCGACCTCAAGCGTCCGGAGCGCTTCCTCTACATCGTCTTCAAGCCCAACTGGCGATCGTGGCTGGTCTGGGGCGGCTGGATTCTCCTGGCCTACGGCGCGGGCGCCACGGTCTGGCTCGCCGCCGGGCTCGCCGGCCGCCCCGCTATCCTCGTCTGGCTCGCCCCCGTCGTGATCATTCTGGCCGTCGCGGCGGCCGGCTACAGCGCCTTCCTGTTCGGGCAAGCGGAAGGCCGCGACTTCTGGCAGAGCCCGCTCACCTTGCCGCATCTCCTCGTGGCCGCCTTCGCCGCGGGCAGCGCCAGCCTGCTGCTCGTGGCGCGCGCGCTCGGGGCGGCTGGGGGCGCCCCGTGGGGCCTGCGGCTGGTCCTCTTCGGCTCCCTCGCCGGCCTCGCCGTGGTGCTCCTCGGCGAGCTGGTGGGCTCGCATCCCACGCGCGCCGCCGCCCGCGCCGCACGTCTCCTCGCCCGCGGGGCGCTCGCCGCGCCGTTCTGGGCCGGTGTGGTCGCCGGCGGCATCGCGCTGCCCGCCGCGCTGCTCGCGAGCGCGTCGCCCGCGGCGTGGACGGCGGCCGCGCTGCTCGCCCTCGCCGGACTCTGGCTCTACGAGGACCTCTGGGTCCGCGCGGGGCAAGCCGTTCCCCTGAGCTGAGGCGCCCATGACCGACCGCGTGACCGAGCCGCTGCACCCGGTAGCCCGCGATCTCCAGGCGCCCGCGGAGGGCTTGCATCGCTACCCGCCCGCCGCCCTGTGGGACAGCTGGGAGGAGTACGATCCGCGCGCGTGGCCCCGGCGGGAGAAGCGGCAGTACGCCCTCATTCCCACCATTTGCTTCAACTGCGAGGCGGCCTGCGGCCTGCTCGCCTACGTGGACAAGCAGACCCTCCGCATCCAGAAGTTCGAGGGCAACCCCGCCCACCCGGGCAGCCGCGGCCGCAACTGCGCCAAGGGCCCCGCCACCCTCAACCAGGTGACCGATCCCGAGCGCATCCTCTATCCGCTGCGCCGCGCGGGCGCCCGCGGCGACGGCAAGTGGGTGCGCGTGACCTGGGATGAGGCGCTCGACGACATCGCCGGACGCATCCGGAAGGCGCTCGTGGAGAAGCGCCCCACCGAGGTCATGTATCATCTCGGCCGACCCGGCCACGAGCTCATCTACCTCCAGCGCGTCTTTCACGCGTGGGGAATCGACGGTCACAACAGCCACACCAATGTCTGCTCGGCGTCCGCGCGGGCCGGGTATGCCTTCTGGCACGGCCTCGACCGACCCTCGCCCGACCACGCCAACGCGCGGGTGATCCTGCTCCTGTCCTCCCACCTCGAGGCCGGCCATTACTTCAACCCGCATGCGCAGCGCATCGTCGAGGGACGGCAGGCGGGCGCGAAGGTGTGCGTGGTGGATACCCGGCTCAGCAATACGGCCTCCATGGCCGACTGGTGGCTGGCGCCCTGGCCGGGCACCGAGGCGGCGATGCTCCTGGCGATGTGCCATGTCCTGCTGCGCGACGGGACCTGGGATCGCGACTTCGTCCGGCGCTGGGTGAACTGGGAGGAGTACCTGCGGGAGGAGCGCGCCGGCGTGCCCGTCACCTTCGAGGCCTTCGAGGCGGCCCTCGTCGCCCTCTACGCCAGCTACACGCCCGAGTTCGCCGAGCGGGAGTCGGGCGTCCCCGCCGCGCGCATCGAGGAAGTCGCGCGCGAGATCGGGCGTGCGGGAGGCGCCGTCTCCACCCACGTGTGGCGCAACGCCGCCGCCGGAAATCTCTGGGGCTGGGAGGTGGCGCGCGCGCTGGAGCTGCTCGTCGTCCTCGCGGGGGCGGTGGGCACGCCGGGCGGCACCACGCCGTCGGGCTTCCACAAAGCGGTGCCCGCCCCGCCCATGATGCCGCCGCCCGCCAAGGTGTGGAGCGAGCTGCTCATGCCGCGGGAGTACCCGCTGGCCTTCTTCGAGATGAGCTTTCTGCTGCCCCACATGCTCCGCGAGGGCCGCGGCAAGCTTGCCATGTACTTCACCCGAGTCTACAACCCCGTATGGACCAACCCGGACGGCATGTCCTGGATCGAGATGCTCACCGACGAGGCGAAGGTGGAGCGGCACGCCTGCCTCACTCCCATCTGGAGCGAGACCGCGCACTTCGCGGACTACGTCCTCCCCATGGGCCACGCCTCCGAGCGCCACGACCTCATGAGCCAGGAGACGCACGCCGCCCGGTGGATCGGGTTTCGCCAGCCCGTCCTCCGTGTGGCGCTGGAACGTCAGGGCAAGCGCTTCGACTGGACGTGGCAGGCGCACGAGGCGGTCGGGCTCGGGCAGGTGTGGGAGGAGGACGAGTTCTGGATCGAGCTGTCGTGGCGCATCGATCCCGACGGCTCGCTGGGGATCCGGAAGTACTTCGAGTCGCCCTATCGGCCCGGGGAAAAGCTGCGCGTCGAGGAGTTCTACCGCTGGATCTTCGAGACGACCGTGCCGGGGCTGCCGTCGGCGGCGAGCAAGGAAGGGCTCACCCCGCTGGAGTACATGCGGAAGTACGGCGCCTTTCTCGTCGAGTCGGATGTGTACGGGGCCCACGACAAGGCCCTCACCCCCGCCGAGCGCGAGGGCGCCCAGGTGGATCCCGTCACGCGGGTGGTGGCCAAGGGCGGCACGGCGCTCGGCGTCGAGGTGGACGGCCGCGCCGCCGCCGGCTTTCCCACGCCGTCGCGGAAGCTCGAGTTCTACTCGAAGACCCTGAAAGACTGGAAGTGGGGTGACCACGCGGTGCCGACCTACGCGCGGAGCCACGTCCATTGGTCCGAGATCGACCGCGCGAAGGGCGAGATGCTGCTCCTGCCCACGTTCCGGCTGCCGACGCTCATCCACTCGCGCTCCGGCAACGCCAAGTGGCTGTACGAGATCTCGCATCGCAATCCCCTCTGGCTCCACCCGGAGGACGCGGCGCGGCTCGCGGTGGAGACAGGCGGCCTCCTCAAGATCGAGACCGAGATCGGCCACTTCGTGGACCGCGTCTGGGTCACCGAGGCCATCCGTCCCGGCGTGGTCGCGTGCTCGCACCACATCGGGCGCTGGCGGCTGCAGGAGTCCGGCGGCGGTGAGCGGTGGTCCACCGCGCTGGTGGACCTGCGCCGCGAGGCGCCGGGGCGCTGGCGGATGCGGCAGGTGCACGGGATACGGCCCTTCGCGAGCGCGGATCCCGACTCCGAGCGCGTGTGGTGGGAGGACGCGGGCGTGCACCAGAACCTGACCTTCCCGGTGCATCCCGATCCTGTGAGCGGTCAGCACTGCTGGCATCAGAAGGTCCGCGCCACGGCGCCCGGCCCCGACGAGCGCTACGGTGACATCTTCGTGGACACCGACCGGGCGCACGAGGTGTACCGGCGCTGGCTCGGCCTGACCCGGCCCGCGCCCGGCCCCGGTGGGCTCCGCCGGCCCCTCTGGCTGCCGCGCGCCTTCAAGCCGGACCCGTCCGCCTACCGGCTCGACGCATGAGCGGGCGCGCGCGCGCCGCCGCCGTCCTCGCCGTCGTGGTCGTGGCCGCGGCCGGGGCGGCACGCGGCGCCGAGCCCACGCCGGAGACGCTGGCCGCGCTCCGGCTCGTGCCGACGCCGCGAACGCCCGCGCCCGCCTTCAGCCTTCCCGACCTCGGCGGCGCGAAGATGACCCTCGCGAGCCAGCGGGGCCGGGTCGTGCTGCTCTACTTCTGGACGACGTGGTGTCCTTACTGCGAGAAGGAGCTACCGGCGGCGATCGAGCAGCTGGCCCGCGCCTACGGCGATCGCTCGCTGACCGTGCTCGCGGTGAACATCGAGGAGCGGCCCGAGACCGTGCGGTCCTGGGTGCGGCAGCACAAGGTCACGGTGCCGGTGCTGCTCGACGCCGACGGCGAGGTGTCCGCCGACTATCGCGTCACGGCCACACCCACCACCATCCTGGTGGACCGCGACGGCCGCCTCCTCGCCCGCGCCGTCGGCACCCGCCCCTGGACCAGTCACGACGCCCGCACGTTGTGGGACGCCCTCCTGACTCCAGCCCCGCGCTAGGCGTGGCCGGGCGGCCCCTATCGGCGCCCGGCCCTAGTCCACGCCGAAGTCGAAGATCCGCCCGCCCGCGGTGGCGCCGCTCAGCACGATGAACCCGTACTCCCCGGCGGGCAGGGGGCTCGCGGGGGTGATCCGGTAGAATCCGTTGGCCTCGCGCTCGCTCTTCACCGCGATGCGGTCCTCGCCGCGGACGCCTTGGCGCGTGGTGCCCCCGTAGGGGTGAAATCCGCCGCTGCCCATCTTGAGGTTGCGGTCGTCCTTCTTGTCGCCCGGCTTGAGCTTCACGAGGAGCGCCTCGGTCGGCCCGAAGTAGCTGTAGAACTGCGGCTGCTTGTCGGCGATGCGGTACTCCGCCTTGCGTCCCCCGAGTACGACCTCGCTCTTTGATGAGAAGAACGCGTGGTTGCTCTCGATCTCGATGACCTGGGGCTGAAGCTCCTGGTACTTCGCGCCGTTCAGGTGATAGATCGAATCGCGGGGCAGGTTGGCGGCGGCTCCGCCCGCGCTCGACCGCGCGGCGGAGGACACGGCCGCCGGCGGGGCGGCGGCGGCGCCGGCCGCGGGCGCGGGGGCGGCGGGAGCCGGCGGCGCGGTGGCGGTGGCGCCGCCGGCCTTGGGCGCGCTCACCATGGCCTCGATGATCCGGTCGGACACACCCGCCCGCTTGAGGGTGAGGAGCGCATTGGTGCTGGTGTCGAAGTTGGCGGGACCCGAACGGACGCGCGCGAGCACCACCGCTTCGCTGAGCCCGCCCTTGACCATGGAGACGATCGAGTCGTTGGTGAGCGTCTCCTGGGCGATGGCGACGGCAGTGTGACCGGCGAGCGCGAGCAGGCCGAGCACCAGCAGCGCGGCGAGGGTCCGGGGGGCACGACGGGTATTCCTCATGGCGATCCTCCTGCGGCATGAAACCATTCGCCCCCGCGGCAAGTCAAGAGTCGCCGCGCGCGGACGGGCGGCGCCTTGACCGCGCCGGGGGCGACATGTTAGCGTAACGGCGAGATTTTTGACCGGTCGCCTCCCCTCCGAAACGGGCGGGAGGCGATACGTGTGTGTAGCCCCGGAAGCGAGCGAGGGAGGCCCACCATGGCGGCAGACCAGATCAAGCGTCTCTATGATTCCATGCCCGCCAGGCTGGATCGGGCCCGGAAGCGCTTCGGGCGCGCGCTCACCCTCGCCGAGAAGATCCTCGTCTCCCACGCCGACGACTTCGACAAGCAGGAGTGGAACCGCGGCAAGGCCCAGCTCCGTCTCCGCGTGGACCGCGTGGCCCTGCAGGACGCCACCGGCCAGATGGCGCTGCTGCAGTTCATGCAGGCGGGGAAGAAGCAGGTGGCGGTGCCGTCGACTGTGCACTGCGACCACCTCATCCGCGCGCAGAGCGGCGCCCGCGAGGACATGGAGCGGGCCATCTCCGAGAACCGCGAGGTGTACGACTTCCTCCACTCGGCCTCCAAGAAGTACGGCATCGGCTTCTGGAAGCCCGGCGCCGGCATCATTCATCAGGTCGTGCTGGAGAACTACGCCTTCCCCGGCGGCCTCATGATCGGGGCCGACTCGCACACGCCCAACGCGGGCGGCCTCGGGATGGCGGCGATCGGGGTGGGCGGCGCGGACTGCGGCGAGGCGATGGCGGGCCTGGCCTGGGAGGTGCTCGATCCCAAGCTCGTGGGCGTGCGCCTGACCGGGAAGCTCACGGGCTGGACGTCGGCCAAGGACATCATCACCTACCTCTGCGGGCTCCTCACCGTGAAGGGCGGCACCAACAAGATCATCGAGTACTTCGGCCCCGGCGCGGAGTCGATCAGCGCCACCGGCAAGGGCACGATCTGCAACATGGGCGCGGAGCTGGGCGCCACCACCTCGCTCTTCCACTTCGACGACCGCATGGCCGCCTACCTGCGCGCGACCGATCGCGCCGATCAGGCCGCGCTCGCCGAGGCAAACCGCGCCCACCTCGTGGGCGATCCCGAGGTGCTCGCCGATCCGAAGAAGTACTTCGACGAGGTGGTGGAGGTGAACCTGTCCGAGCTCGAGCCTCACATCGTGGGCCCGCACTCGCCCGACCGCGCCCGCCCCATCAGCAAGCTCGCCGCCGAGGTGAAGAAGGAAGGCTGGCCCGCCCAGATCAAGGCCGGGCTCATCGGCTCCTGCACCAACTCGTCCTACGAGGACATGCAGCGGGCCGCCCACATCGCCTCCCAGGCGCTGAAGGCCGGACTCCGGGCGAAGACCTCGTTCCTCGTGACGCCTGGATCGGAGCGCATCTATCAGACGATCAAGCGCGACGGGATCATGGAGACCTTCCACATGATCGGCGGCACCGTCCTTGCCAACGCGTGCGGGCCCTGCATCGGGCAGTGGAAGCGGTCGGACGTGGGCGCCACGGAGACGAACACCATCGTGTCCTCGTTCAACCGCAACTTCCCGGGGCGCAACGACGGCAGCGCCTCCACGCTCTCGTTCCTCACCAGCCCCGAGATCGTCACCGCGCTGGCGTTCGCGGGCTCGCTCGAGTTCGACCCCGTCAACGGGACGATCCCCGGCCCCGACGGCCGTCCGTTCCGCTTCACCGCACCGGAGGGGGACGAGCTGCCCGCTCGCGGCTTCGCCAAGGGTGAGGAAGGCTTCGAGGCCCCCGCCGCCAGCGGGGACGCACTCGATGTGGTGATCCCGGCGGGCAGCGAACGGCTCCAGCTCCTCCAGCCGTTCCCGCGCTGGGACGGCCGGGACTTCACGGAGCTGCCGATCCTCGTCAAGACCAAGGGCAAGACCACCACCGACCACATCTCGCCCGCCGGCGCCTGGCTGCGCTTCCGAGGGCACCTCGACAAGATCAGCGACAACATGTTTCTCGGCGCCGTCAACGCCTTCACCGGCGAGGCGGGCAAGGGCGCGAATCCCGTCAGCGGCGAGGCCGGCAGGCCGTTCACGCAGAACGCGCGCGACCTGAAGGCGCGCGGCATCTCGTGGGTCGTGATCGGCGACGAGAACTACGGCGAGGGATCGAGCCGCGAGCATGCCGCGATGTCGCCGCGCTATCTCGGCGCGAAGGTCGTGATCGTGCGGAGCTTCGCGCGTATCCACGAAACCAACCTCAAGAAGCAGGGCATCCTGCCCCTGACATTCTCCGATCCGAAGGACTACGACCTCTTCGAGCAAGCCGACCGCGTCAGCGTGATGGGCCTGGCCGCGCTCGCCCCCGGCAAGCCGGTCGAGGTCGTGATCACCAAACCGGTCGAGAAGACCGTCACCATCAAATGCAACCACACCTTGACCGACGAGCAGATCGGCTGGTTCAAGGCGGGCTCGGCGCTGAACGCGCTCAAATAACTCCGAGGAGATTCCAATGGCCGGCAAGGTGAAGATTCCCGCGGGCGAGAAGGTCACGATCAGCCACAGCAAGCTGCAGGTGCCCGACCACCCCATCATCGCCTTCATCGAGGGCGACGGGACCGGGCCGGATATCTGGGCCGCGTCGGTGCGGGTGCTGGACGCCGCCGTCGCGCAGTCCTACAAGGGTCGGCGCAAGATCGCGTGGGCCGAGGTGTACGCGGGCGAGAAGGCGCAGGCGGTGTACGGCAAGGACTGCCCGCCGAACCTCCTGCCCACCGAAACCCTCGACGTGATCCGCGAGTACCTGGTGGCAATCAAGGGGCCGCTCACCACCCCGGTGGGCGAGGGATTCCGCTCGCTGAACGTGACGCTCCGCCAGGAGCTCGACCTCTACGTCTGCCTCCGTCCCGTCCGCTGGTACAAGGGTGTGCCCTCGCCGGTGAAGCATCCCGAGAAGATCGACATGGTGATCTTCCGCGAGAACACCGAGGACATCTACGCGGGCATCGAGTGGGTGCAGGGGACGCCGGAGGCGCGAAAGGTCATCGAATTTCTTCAAAAGGAGATGGGGGTGAAGAAGATCCGCTTCCCCAACACCTCCTCCATCGGCATCAAACCCATCTCCAAGGAAGGCTCGGAGCGTCTCATCCGCGCGTCGATGCGCTACGCGGTGGAGAACAGCCGGCGCAACGTGACCCTGGTGCACAAGGGCAACATCCAGAAGTTCACCGAGGGGATGTTCATGAAGTGGGGCTACGCCCTCGCCAAGTCCGAGTTCTCCGACAAGCTCGTGGGCTGGGACGACTGCGGCGGCAAGCCGCCCGCGGGGAAGATGCTGGTGAAGGACGCCATCACCGACGCCTTCCTCCAGCAGATCCTCACCCGGCCGGACGAATTCGACGTGATCCCGTGCTGCAACCTCACCGGCGACCTCATCTCGGACGCCCTCGCCGCGCAGGTCGGCGGCATCGGCATCGCCCCCGGCGCCAACATCAACTACGAGTCGGGCCACGCCCTGTTCGAGGCCACCCACGGCACCGCCCCCAAGTACGCGGGCCAGGACAAGGTGAACCCCGGCTCCGTCATCCTCTCCGGGGAGATGATGCTCCGCTACATGGGCTGGAACGAGGCGGCCGACCGCATCATCGCCGGCCTCGAGAAGACGCTGGACCAGAAGGTGGTGACGTACGACTTCGCCCGCCTCATGGAGGGGGCGAAGGAGGTCAAGTGCTCGGAGTTCGGCTCCGCCATCATCAAGAGCATGGAGACCCTCTGATGGCGCGGCCAAAGATCACCGTCGTCGGCGCCGGCAATGTCGGCGCCAGCGTGGCCCAGTACGCGGTGGAGCGCGAGCTGGGCGACGTGGTGCTCGTCGACGTGGTGGAGGGCATCCCGCAGGGCAAGGCCCTCGACCTCGCCCAGGCGGGGCCGGTGCACGGCTACGACGCCGCCCTCGTGGGCAGCAACGGCTACGACGAGAGCGCGGGCTCGGACATCGTGGTGATCACGGCGGGGCTCGCCCGCAAGCCGGGCATGACCCGGGACGACCTCCTGTTCAAGAACGCCGAGATCGTGGGCAGCGTGGTGGAGCAGGTGGTCTCGCGGTCACCCAACTCCATCCTCATCCTGGTGACCAACCCGCTCGACGCGATGGTGCAGCTCGCGTGGAAGAAGTCGAAGTTTCCCGCTCAGCGTGTGATCGGGATGGCGGGCGTGCTCGACTCCGCCCGCTTCCGGACGTTCATCGCCCAGGAGCTCAAGGTCTCGGTGGAGAACGTCACCGCCTTCGTGCTGGGCGGCCACGGCGACACCATGGTGCCGCTGCCGCGCTACTCGACGGTGGCGGGCATCCCCATCACCGACCTCCTGCCCCAGGAGCGCATCGACGCGCTGGTGACCCGTACCGCCAACGGCGGCGCGGAGATCGTGGCGTTCCTCAAGACGGGGAGCGCCTACTACGCCCCCGCCGCCTCCGCGGTGGAGATGGTGGAGGCCATCCTCAAGGACAAGAAGAAAATCCTGCCCTGCGCCGCCTATCTCGACGGCCAGTACGGCGTGAAGGGCCTCTACGTGGGCGTGCCGGTGAAGCTCGGGCGGAGCGGGGTGGAGCAGATCATCGAGATCAAGCTGACGAAGGACGAGCAGGCCGCCTTCGACAAGTCCGCGGGCGCCGTCCGCGAGCTCGTCGACAAGCTGAAGCTCTAGGAGCCCCCGCCGCCTCCATGCGCACCATCCACGTCTCGGCGATCACCGACGCGGTGAGGAAGCTCTGCATGGAGGCCAACTACGACCTCGAGCCGGACGTGCTGCGCGCGTTCGACCGTGCGCTGGGGACGGAGCGCTCGCCCGCGGGCAAGCAGGTGCTCCAGATCCTCAAGGACAACGCGGAGCTGGCCCGGACGAAGAAGATCCCGTACTGCCAGGACACGGGATTCGTGGTCTGCTTCGTCGAGGTCGGCCAGGACGTGCACGTGGAGGGCGGGCTCCTCGTCGACGCCATCAACGCCGGGATCCGCGCGGGCTACACGGAGGGCTATCTGCGCGCCTCCATCGTGCGCTCGCCCTTCGATCGCGTGAACACCGCCGACAATACTCCCGGCGTGATCCACGCCGCCCTCGTCGCGGGCAGCACGCTGCGCATCCAGATCATGGCCAAGGGCGGGGGGTGCGAGAACCGCTCCAAGTACAAGATGCTCACGCCCGCGGAGGGGCTGGACGGCGTGAAGGCCTGGGTGCTCGAGTGCATCAAGACGGCGGGGCCGGATGCCTGCCCGCCCCTCATCGCGGGCGTGGGCATCGGCGGCACCTTCGAGCAGGCCGCCCTGCTCTCGAAGAAGGCGCTCTTCCGCGAGCTGGGCTCGGCCAATCCCGACCCCGCTGCGGACGCGCTGGAGAAGGAACTGCTCGAGCGCGCCAACCGGCTGGGCATCGGGCCGCAGGGCTACGGCGGGGACACCACCGCGCTCGGCATCCACATCCTGACCTACCCGTGCCACATCACGAGCTTGCCGGTGGCGGTCACCATCGAGTGCCACGCGCATCGCCACAAGGAAGCCGTGCTGTGATCCGCACGGCGGCTGACGGGATCAAGGAGGTGTCGCCGCCGCTCAGCGACGCCGACGTGGAGTCGCTCACCGCCGGGGACCGCGTGCGCATCACCGGGACGCTCTATACCGCGCGCGACGCTGCCCATGGCCGGCTGCACCCGCTCGTGGAGGCGGGGCAGCCGCTCCCCATCGACGTGAAGGGGCAGATCATCTACTACACCGGCCCCTCGCCGGCGCGGCCCGGCGACGTGGTGGGCTCCGTGGGCCCGACCACGGGGGGCCGCATGGACAAGTTCACGCCGGGCCTGCTCGCGCTCGGCCTCAAGGGCACCATCGGCAAGGGGGCGCGCTCTCAGCCGGTCAAGGACGCGCTGGCGCGGCACAAGGCCGTCTACTTCGGCGCCATCGGCGGCGCCGGGGCGGTGCTCTCGCGCTTCGTGAAGAAGCTCGAGGTGGTGGCCTACGAGGATCTCGGCACGGAAGCCATCCGCCGCCTCGAGGTCGAGGGCTTTCCCGCCATCGTGATCAACGACTGCCGCGGCGGCGATCTCTACCAGGACGGCATGAAGCAGTACGCCCGCGACTGAGGGGACCGGACGAATGCCAGACTCGCTGTTTCGCAATCAACGTGGTGAGGTGCTGCCGCGCGCCACCCTCCGCACGGACACGTGGTGGCTCCTGCCCGCCACCGTGGTGGTGGTGCTGGGGAGCTTCATCGTCTACTCCACGTGGGCGGCCTTCCAGAACGCGCACTACTTCGCGGCGCCGTACCTCTCGCCGTTCTACTCGCCCTGCGTCACGAAGGGGTGCTTGCACCCGACCTTTGGCTTTGCCCTGCCCGACGTGAGCCTGCCCATTATCGGGTTGGTCTCACCCGCCTTCCTGATCCTGTGGGGGCCCGGCCTCTTCCGACTCACCTGCTACTACTATCGGAAAGCCTACTACCGCTCGTTCTGGCTTTCGCCGCCCGCCTGCGCGGTGGCCGACGCCCACCGCAGCTACAGCGGGGAGACGCGCTTTCCGCTCGTCTTGCAGACGCTTCACCGCTACGCGTGGTACGTGGCGGTGATCTTCATCGTCCTGCTCACCTGGGACGCCATTCTCGCCTTCCGCTTCAAGGACGGTTTCGGCATCGGGGTGGGCACCCTCGTCATGTGGATCAACGTGATCTTCCTCGCCGGCTACACGTTCTCGTGCCACTCCTGCCGCCACGTCTGCGGCGGCCACGTGAGCTCGTTCCACAAGGCGCCGGGGCGCCTCGCCGCATGGCGGTTCATCACGAAGCTCAACAAGCGGCATCCGCTGTTCGCCTGGCTTTCCCTCTTCAGCGTAGGCTTGACCGATCTCTACATCCGGCTCGTCTCCATGGGCGTCATCCGCGACGTGAGGATCCTGTGATGGAGAACTTCAAGACCTTCGAGTACGACGTCCTCGTGATCGGCGCGGGCGGCGCGGGGCTGCGCGCCGCCATCGAGGCCCACGGCAAGGGCGTGAAGACGGCGCTCATCTGCAAGTCCCTCCTCGGCAAGGCCCACACCGTCATGGCGGAAGGCGGCATGGCCGCTGCCATGGGCAATGTCTGGAAGGAGGACAACTGGCAGGTGCACTTCCGCGACACCATGCGGGGCGGCAAGCTCCTCAACAACTGGCGCATGGCGGAGCTGCACGCGAAGGAGTCGCCGGACCGCGTCCTCGAGCTGGAGGAGTGGGGCGCGCTCTTCGACCGGACCAAGGACGGCCTCATCTCCCAGCGCGATTTCGGCGGGCACCGCTACGCGCGGCTCGCCCACGTGGGCGACCGCACCGGGCTCGAGCTGATCCGCACCCTCCAGCAGCGCGCGGTGGCGCTGGGCATCGACGTGCACATGGAGGTGAACGTCCAGCGCCTGATCACGGACGGCGACCGGGTGGCGGGCGCGGTGGGCTATCTCCGCGCCACCGGCGAGCTGGTGGCCTACAAGTGCAAGGCGGTGGTCCTCGCCACCGGCGGCGTCGGCAAGGCGTGGAAGTACACCTCGAACTCCTGGGAGTGCACCGGCGACGGCATGACGCTGGCCCTGGACGCGGGCGGCGAGCTGATCGACATGGAGTGCATACAGTTCCATCCCACCGGCATGGTGTGGCCGCCCTCGGTGCGCGGCATCCTCGTGACGGAAGGCGTGCGCGGCGACGGCGGGACCCTCAAGAACACCGAGGGGACGCGCTTCATGTTCAACTACATCCCCGAGTTCTTCAAGAGCGAGACCGCCGACAACGAAAAGGAAGCGGACGCCTGGTACGAGGACAAGAAGAACAACCGGCGCACCCCGGATCTCCTGCCGCGCGACGAGGTGGCCCGCGCCATCAACGCGGAGGTGAAGGCGGGACGGGGGACGCCGCACGGCGGCGTGCTCCTCGACATCGCGAGCCGGCGGCCCACGGACTATATCCGCAAGCGCCTGCCCTCCATGTACCACCAGTTCAAGGAGCTGGCGGGCGTGGACATCACCAAGGACGCCATGGAGGTCGGTCCCACCTGCCACTACATCATGGGCGGCGTGCGGGTGGAGGCGGAGACCGCGGCCACCCGCGTGCCCGGCCTCTACGCGGCGGGCGAGGTGGCGGGCGGGCTCCACGGCGCCAACCGGCTCGGCGGCAACTCGCTGTCCGACCTCGTGGTGTTCGGGCGGCGCGCGGGCCTGGCGGCGGCCGAGTACGTGAAGGGCCTCAAGGCGGCGCCCGCGCTGGACGCGGCCCAGGTGGACGCGGCGGTGCGCTCGCTGCTCTCGCCCTTCGAGAGCAAGGGCAGCGAGAATCCCTACGCGATTCACTCCGATCTGCAGGAGTGCATGCAGACGCTCGTCGGCATCATCCGCACCGAGGGCGAGCTGCGGAAGGCCCTGGAGGAGATCGCGGTGCTCAAGCAGCGCCTCGGGCGCGTGAAGGTCGAAGGCGGCCGCGCCTTCAACCCGGGCTGGCACCTCGCCCTCGACCTGCACTCGATGCTGTCGGTCTCCGAGGCGGTGACGCGCGGCGCGCTCGAGCGCAAGGAGAGCCGCGGCGGCCACACCCGCGACGACTACCCGTTCGCCGACGATCGCTTCGGCACCGTCAACGTCGTGATCCGGCGGTCCGGCGGCGGTCTCGGCGTGGCGATCGAGCCCATTCCCCCCCTGCCGCCCGAGCTCAAGGCGCTCCTTGGAGAGAAGAAGTGATGGCCGCCACCACGGTGACGATGAAGGTCTGGCGCGGGGACGCCAAGGGCGGCGCCTTCCGCGAGTACCAGGTGCCGTCGCAGGAAGGCATGGTGGTGCTGGACGTGATCCACACGCTCCAGGCCACGCAGGCCGGCGACCTCGCCTGCCGCTGGAACTGCAAGGCGGGCAAGTGCGGCTCGTGCGGCGCGGAGATTAACGGGAAGCCCCGGCTCCTGTGCATGACGCGCATGGACACGTTCCAGCCGGGCGAGACCATCACGGTGGCGCCCATCAAGACGTTCCCGATCTACCGCGACCTCGCCACCGACGTCTCGTTCAACTACGAGCGGGCGAAGGAGATCCCCGCCTTCAAGCCGGGGCCCAAGGAAGCCGACGGCACCCGGCGCATGTGGCAGGAGGACGTGGAGCGGAGCCAGGAGTTCCGGAAGTGCATCGAGTGCTTCCTGTGCCAGAACGTCTGCCATGTCATCCGCGACCATCCCGAGAACAAGCAGCATTTTGCGGGGCCGCGCTACCTCATGCGCATCGCCGAGCTCGAGATGCACCCGCTCGACACGCACGACCGCCTGGAGCTCGCGCAAGCCAAGGCCGGACTCGGCTATTGCAACATCACGAAATGCTGCACCGAGGTCTGCCCCGAGCACATCCACATCACCGACAACGCCCTCATCCCCCTGAAGGAGCGGGTGATCACCGACAAGTACGACCCCCTGGTCTGGCTCGCCCGAAAGCTCACGGGCAAGTAACTAACCTAGTGAAAATTCACGAGTATCAGGGCAAGGCGATTCTGAAGGAGTTCGGCGTCGCGGTGCCGAGCGGCGAGGTAGCCGACACGCCCGAGCAGGCGCGGGCCATCGCCCAGCGTCTCGGCGGCAAGGTGGTGGTCAAGGCCCAGATCCACGCGGGCGGCCGCGGCAAGGGCGGCGGGGTGAAGCTGGCCGACGATGCCGCCGGAGCCGAGGCGGCCGCCAAGCAGATCCTCGGCATGATGCTGAAGACACCGCAGACCCCGCCCGAGGGCATCAAGGTCCTCAAGGTGCTGGTCGAGGAAGCCTCGCCGATCGACCGGGAGCTCTACCTCTCGATCACGCTCGATCGCGCGCGGGGCCAGCACGCGGTGATGGCGTCGCAGTCCGGGGGCATGGACATCGAGGAGGTCGCGGCCAAGGATCCGGAGAAGATCATCCGGGAGTGGGCGGATCCCGCGCTGGGCCTCCAGGGCTTCCAGGCGCGCAACCTCGCCTACGGGCTCGGGCTCGCCGGCGAGCAGTTCAAGGCCGGCGTCGCCCTCATCCTTAGTCTCTTCAGGGCCTACCTCGATAAGGACTGCTCGCTGGCAGAGATAAACCCGCTGGTCGTCACCAAGGACGGGCGGGTGATGGCGCTCGACACCAAGCTCAACTTCGACGACAACGCCCTCTACCGCCACAAGGACGTGGTGGCCCTCCGCGACATCAACGAGGAGACTCCGCTCGACGTCGAGGCGTCGAAGTACAGCCTCAACTACATCAAGCTGGACGGCAATGTCGGCTGCATGGTGAACGGCGCCGGGCTCGCGATGGCCACCATGGACATCATCAAGCTGGCCGGCGGCGAGCCCGCCAACTTCCTCGACGTGGGCGGCGGCGCCTCGCCCGAGCAGATCGAGAACGCCTTTCGCATCCTTTCCTCCGATCCGAGCGTGAAGGCGGTCTTCATAAACGTATTCGGTGGAATACTCAGAGTGGATCGGCTCGCGGAGGGGATCATCTCCGCGGTCAAGAAGCTCGGCCTCACGCTGCCGGTAGTCTTAAGAGCCGAGGGGACCAACGTCGAGCAGGGCAAGAAGATGCTGGCGGAGTCGGGCCTGTCGCTGGTGATGGCGGACGACATGGGATCGGGCGCCGAGAAGGCCGTGGCCCTCGCGAAGGCAGCCCGCTAGCCATGAGCATCCTCGTCGACAAGCGCACCAAGGTCTTCGTGCAGGGCATCACCGGGAAGGAAGGCTCCTTCCACGCCGCGCGCTGCAAGGAGTACGGCACCCAGATCGTGGGCGGGGTCACCCCGGGCAAGGGCGGCACCACCCACGAGGGCTTCCCGGTGTGGAACACGGTGGGGGACTGCGTGAAGGCCACCGGCGCGGACTGCGCGCTGATCTTCGTCCCGCCGCCCGCCGCCGCCGACGCGATCATGGAGTCCGCCGCCGCCGGCGTTCCGCTGGTGGTCTGCATCACCGAGGGCGTGCCGGTGGCGGACATGGTGCGCGCGAAGGCGGTCCTCGCGCGGACGGCCAGCCGGCTGATCGGCCCCAACTGCCCCGGCCTCATCACGCCGGGTCAGGCCAAGATCGGCATCATGCCGGGCCACATCCACAAGGTCGGCACCGTGGGGGTGGTCTCGCGCAGCGGCACGCTGACCTACGAGGTCGTCCACCAGCTCACCCAGCGCGGCCTTGGGCAGTCGTCCTGCGTGGGGATCGGAGGCGATCCCGTCAACGGCACCAACTTCATCGACGTCCTGACGCTCTTCCAGGCCGATCCCGACACCACGTCGATCATGATGATCGGCGAGATCGGCGGCACCGCCGAGGAAGAGGCCGCCGCCTTCATCAAGCAGCACGTCACCAAGCCGGTGATCGGCTTCATCTGCGGCCAGACCGCGCCGCCCGGCCGCCGCATGGGGCACGCCGGCGCGATCATCGCGGGCGGCAAGGGTACCGCCGCCGAGAAGATGAAGGCGATGGAAGCCGCCGGCATCACCACCGTCAAGAGTCCCGCCGACATGGGCGCCACCGTGGCCCGCGTGCTCGGCAAGAAATAGGGGAGCCATGGCCATCGAGCGAACGCTCACCATCATCAAGCCCGACGCGGTGGCGCGGAACGCGATCGGGCAGATCATCGCGCGCATCGAGGCCGCCGGTCTGAAGGTGCTCGCCGCCAAGCTCGTGCGGCTCAGCGCCGAGCAGGCGGCGGGCTTTTACGCCGTGCACAAGGCGCGGCCCTTCTACCCGAGCCTCTGCGCGTTCATGACCCAGGGGCCGGTCGTGCCCATGGTGCTGGAGGGCGACAACGCGATCGCGCGGCTGCGCGACCTCATGGGCGCCACGGATCCCGCCAAGGCGGCGGCGGGGACCATTCGCAAGGACTTTGCCAGCTCGATCGAGGCCAATGCCGTGCACGGCTCCGACTCGCTCGAATCGGCCGCCTTCGAGATCCCGTACTTCTTCGGTCCCCACGAGATCCACGCGAGATAGCGCTGCCGCGTGCCGCGCGAGACCCGGACGGACGAGTCGTTTTCCGCGTCGCTGGGGACGCGGCAGCGGGTGATCGCGGGGGTGTTCGGGATCGGGCTGGGCGTGCTGGTCCCCTTTCTCCTCTCGGTGGCGCTGGTGGCGGCGACGGGTGATCTCCTCCTCACCATCTTTCCGCTCCCGTTCCTGGGCGTGGTGTGGGCGATCCAGGGCCTCTCGCCCGCCGGTTACACGCTCGAGGCCCGCGGCGTTCGGCTGGAGCGGCGCTGGCTCTCCCGTCTGCTGCCCTATTCGGTGATAGAGGGGGTGGACCGGACGCCCCGGCCCATCGGCGGTCTCCTGGCCTTGGGGCTGAACGCGCTGTTCGGCTCGCATGGCCTTCGCTGGAACCCGCGCACCGGGCTGCACTACCTCGCGATCACCAACACGCACGATCTCGTCTACCTGCGCACGCAAAAGGGGCTCGTGGTGATCTCGCCGGACCGCCCGGACGAGTTCGTGGCCGCGCTCACCGCCCGTCTGCGCGGACGAGAGGAGGACCGATCGTGAACAGCCGCGTCCCGCTGGCCGTCTCCATCCCCCAGACGTTTCCATCCCCCTCCGATCGGATCGACGCCGATCGTATTCGCCGCTATCTGGCCCGCGCGGAGACGCTCGGCTTCAGCGGGGCGTGGGTTGTCGAGCAGGTCATCGGGACGGTCCCGAGCCTCGAGCCCATCGAGCTCCTGACCTACGCGGCGGCGACGACGACACGGCTGCGCCTGGGCGCCGCCGTGCTCCTCACCGCGCTCCGGAGCCCCGTGCACACCGCCAAGAGCCTGGCCACCCTCGACCACCTCTCCGGCGGCCGGCTCGACGTGGGGGTTGGGCTCGGCGGCTCGGGCGCCGTCTATCCCGCCTTCGGGCTCACGCCAGCGCGCCGCGCCGCCCGCTTCGCCGAGGGGATCGGCGTGATGAAGCGCCTCTGGACAGAGCCGCGCGTTACGTTCGAGGGCGAGTTCTATCGCCTGAAGGACGTCCCGATGGAGCCCAAGCCGCGCCAGCGCCCGCATCCGCCGATCTGGTTCGGCGCGCACCACCCGAATGCCCTGCAGCGCGCGGTGGCCCTCGGCAACGCGTTCATGGGGGCGGGCTCGCTCTCGACGGCCAAGTTCGCGGAGGAAGTCGCGCTCCTGCGCCGCGTGCTGGAGACGGCGGGCCGCGATCCCGCCGCCTTTCCCGTGGCCAAGCGCGTCTACATCGCCGTGGATCCGGATCGCGATCGGGCCGCGCGCCGCCTCACCGAGTGGTTCGGTGCCTTCTACCACCGGCCGCAGCTCGCCGGGGAGGTCTCGGTGTGGGGCTCGGCGGACGAGTGCGCGGAGGGGCTGCGGGCGGTGGTGGCGGCGGGCGCCGGCATGCTCATGCTCAACCCCGTCTTCGACGACGAGGAGCAGCTCGAGCGCTTCGCCGCCGACCTGGCACCGCGGCTCTAGGGGGGACATGCGGGTTATCGTGGAGGGCCTCGGCAAGACGTATCGGGGGCGAGACGGTCAGTCGCTGACCGCTCTCGAGGACGTGAGCCTGGTCGCCGAGCCGGAGGAGTTCCTCGCCATTCTCGGCCCGTCCGGCTGCGGGAAGTCCACGCTCCTCGGGATCATCGCGGGCCTCCTGCCGGGCTCCGCCGGCGGCGTCTACTTCGAGGGGGAGCGGCGCGCCGGGCAGCCCCAGACCGCCACCGTGTTCCAGGAGTTCGCGCTGTTTCCGTGGCGCACCGCGCGCGCGAACGTGGAGCTGGGCCTCGAGGAGCTCGGGGTGCCCGCCTCCGAGCGCGCCGTCCGAGCCCGCCGCCACATCGAGCAGATGGGTCTGGGCGGCTTCGAGGACCGCTACCCGCATCAGCTCTCGGGCGGCATGCGGCAGCGGGTGGGCATCGCGCGCGCGCTGGCCGTGGACCCCGCGGTGCTGCTCATGGACGAGCCCTTCTCGGCGCTCGATGCCCAGACGCGCACCCTGATGATGGAGGAGCTGCTCGAGGTGTGGGAGCGCACGCGCAAGACCATCCTCTACGTCACGCACAACATCCAGGAGGCGGTGTTCATGGCCGACCGGGTGCTGGTGCTCTCGCGCCGGCCCGGCCGGGTGCTCGCCTCGGTGCCGGTGGCGCTGCCCCGCCCGCGCACCGAGGCCATGCTGGGCGATCGCGCCTTCGTCGCCACCGCCGACCGGATCTGGGGCCTCATCCGCGCGCAGGCGGCGGCCGCCCTCGTCGAGGGGCAGACGTGACGATGCCCCGCGTTCCCGTCGAGGACCGCACGCGCTTCCTCGCCCGCCGCGAGCATCGCGGGCTCCGGCTGGCCGCGCTGCTCGGCGCCGTCGTCGTCTGGGAGCTCTTCTGCCGCGCCGGCTGGGTGCCGGCGCTGTTCCTGCCGTCGCCGCTGGGCGTGCTGCGCGAGGCCGGCGACATGCTCGGGTCCGGTGAGCTCCTCGTCCACCTCGCGGCGAGCCTCAAGCGCCTGGTCCTCGGCTTCGTGATCGGCGGCGCGGCGGGCATCGCGGTCGGAGTGGCGGTGGGCGTGTTCTCGGTGGCGGATGCGGTGGGGACGCCCCTCATCGCCGCGACCTTCCCCATCCCGAAGATCGCGCTCCTGCCGCTGCTCATCCTCTGGCTGGGGATCGGCGAGCCCTCGAAAGTGGCGGTGATCGCGCTGGGTGTCTTCTTCCCCCTCGCCCTCAACACCTACGCGGGCGCGCGCCAGGTCGATCCCGTTCTCCTCCGGGCGGCGGTGGCGTTCGGCGCGGGCCGCTGGAGCGTCATCCGAAAGGTGGTCGTGCCCTCGACGCTGCCCATGGTGTTCGCGGGGCTGAAGCTGGGGGCAGGCACCGCGCTGCTGCTCTTGGTCGCCGCGGAGATGATCGCGGTGGAATCGGGGATCGGCTTCCTCGTGCTCAACGCCGCGAACCTCATGGCCACGACCAAGCTCATGGTGGGCATCGTCCTGCTCTCCGCGCTGGGTGTGCTTTCGCACTGGGGCCTCGCGGTTCTCGAGCGGGTGGTCATTCCCTGGCGCGAGGGTTAGCGGGCGACCGCGTGATACGGTAGGCCAACGACTCATCAAAGGAGGCGCCATGCCGCGCCTGTTCGCCGTCGTCGTGCTGGGTGTCCTGCTCCTTCTCTCCGCCGAGGCCGCGCCGGCGCAGACCAAGGTCAAGGTCGGCGTCCTGAAGCTGACGTCCTCGGCGCCCATCTTCGTCGGCGTGGAGAAGGGCTTCTTCAAGGAATTCGGTGTCGAGCCGGAGCTCGTGTACTTCCAGGCGGCGGCCCCCATCGCGACGGCGCTCGCCACAGGCCAGCTCGACGTCGGCGCCACCGGTCTCACCGCCGCGCTCTACAACATCGTGCTGCAGGGCGAGAAGCTCTGGATCGTGGCGGACAAGGGCCGGGAGTGGCCCGGCTTCCCGCTCGTCGGCATCGTCGTCCAGAAGGAGCTGTGGGAGTCCGGCAAGGTGAAGTCGATCCGCGACCTCAAGGGCCGCACCATCGGCGTGACCCAGCTCGGCTCAACCTTTCACTTCCACATCGGGAACATCCTCGAGAAGGAAGGGCTCGCGCTCGCCGACGTGCGCATCGTGCCGCTGCAGGCCATGCCGGCGACGGTGGAAGCGCTCAAGGGCAAGCAGGTGGATGCCATCCTCGTGCCCCAGCCCTTCCCGGGCGCGACGGAGGCGCAGGGCTTCGGCAAGATCGTCGCCTGGGCCGGCGATCTCTATCCCTGGCAAATCGCGGCGATCTTCTACTCGAAAGCCTTCGCCGCGGACCGCGCGAAGGCGGTGGCCTTCATGAAGGGCTACGCCAAGGCGTCCCGCCACTACTACGACGCCGCCCTCGTGCAGAAGGACGGCCGCGTGGCGCCCGGCGCCGGCTACGAGGAGGTCGTCGACATCACCGCGCGCTACACGGGGGCGAAGCCGGAGATCATCAAGCTCGGCTTCCCCTATCAGGACCGCAACGGCCGCCTGCTCGTGCCGGACATCGACAGGCAGATCAAGTGGTGGGTCACCCACGGCTTCATGAAGGAGGCGCTTCCCGTGAAGGACGTGGTGGATACCTCCTTCCTCGAGGACGCGCTGAAGCAGCTGGGCCCCTGATGGCGGGGGGCGCTGCCGCGTTGCCGCGTCCGTGCTGCGCCTGCTATCATCTCGGGTCGTGACCCCGCCTTTCGGGAAGGTCCTCATCGCCAATCGCGGCGAGATCGCGGTGCGTGTCATCCGGGCCTGCCGCGAGCTGGGCATCGCGACGGTGGCGGTGTACTCGGAGGCCGATCGCGAGTCGCTCCACGTGCTCATGGCCGACGAGACGGTCTGCATCGGGCCGGCGGCGCCCGCCGAGAGCTATCTCGCGGTGGCCCGCATCGTGGCGGCGGCTCGCGCGCGGGGGGCGGAGGCGGTGCACCCCGGCTACGGCTTCCTCGCCGAGAACGCGGGCTTCGCGGAGGCCTGTGCGGCTGCGGGCCTCGTCTTCATCGGGCCGCCGCCCGCGGCCATCCGTGCGATGGGTGACAAGGTGGCGGCGCGGCGCACCGCCATCCGGCTCGGGGTGCCGGTGGTGCCGGGCACGGAGGCGCCCGTCACCGACGACGCCGAGGCCGCGCGGGTGGCGGCGGCGGTGGGGTATCCCATCATGATCAAGGCGGCCATGGGCGGCGGCGGCAAGGGGATGAGGCTGGTTCGCGCGTCCGGCGACCTCCCCGGCGCGCTCCGCGCCGCGCGCAGCGAGGCCGGCGGCGCCTTCGGGGACACCTCCGTGTACATCGAGCGCTACGTCGAGGAGCCGCGCCACATCGAGATCCAGATCCTCGCCGACGCCCACGGGACCGTGCTCCACCTGGGTGAGCGCGAGTGCTCGATCCAGCGCCGCCATCAGAAGCTGGTGGAGGAGGCGCCCTCGCCGGCGGTGACCCCGGAGACGCGGCAGGCGATGGGCGAGGCGGCGTGCCGGCTCGCCGCCGCCGTCGGCTACGTCAACGCCGGCACCGTCGAATTCCTCGTGGACCGGCGGGGCGAGTTCTACTTCCTCGAGATGAACACGCGCCTGCAGGTGGAGCATCCGGTCACCGAGCTGGTGACCGGCCGCGACCTCGTCAAGGAGCAGCTCCGCATCGCGGCGGGGGAAAAGCTGGCCTTCGGCCAGGACGACGTCACCTGGCGCGGATGGGCGATCGAGTGCCGGATCAACGCCGAGGATCCCTTCGAGGGCTTCGTGCCCTCGCCCGGTCGCATCAGCGCCCTGCGGACGCCCGGTGGCCCCTGGGTCCGCGACGACTCCGGCGTCTACGCGGGCGCCACCGTGCCGCGGTTCTACGACACGCTCATGGCCAAGCTCATCGTGTGGGGGCCCGATCGGGACGCCGCGATCATGCGGATGCGGCGGGCGCTGGCCGAGTACCGCATTACCGGCGTCCACAGCACCATCCCCGTGCTCGAGCGCATCATGGCCGATCCCGAGTTCGCGGCCGGTCGCCTGCACACGGGGTTCATGGAGCGCCTCCTGGCCTCCACCCCCGTCGCCGGCTCGCGCCGTCGGCTCGCCCTCGTCGCCGCCGCGCTCGCCGCCTACGAGGCGGCGGGCCGCCGGGCGCCCGCGCCGCCCGGCGCCGCGCCCAGCGCGTGGACGCAATCGGGTCGGGTGTGGCCCCGTCCGCGATGAAGTTCGAGGCGGAGCTCGACGGCGCCGTCGTTCCCATCGAGGTGGAGGGCCAGGGGGGACACTACCGGGTGCGCCTGGAGGGGGCGACGCTCGACGTCGACGCGCGGGCGGTGGGGGAGGGGCTCTGGTCGCTCGTCATCGACGGCGCGTCCACGGTGGCCGACGTCACCGAGTCGGACGGGCTCGCGGTGGTGCACGTGGATGGCGAAACGTACCGGATCCGTGTGGAGGAGGAGACGCGCTATCTGATTCGCACCCGCGGCGGCACCGCGGGGGCGAGCGGGCAGGTGCTCAAGGCCCCGATGCCGGGGCGGGTGGTGCTGGTCGAAGTCGCGGTGGGCCAGCGGGTACAGGCGGGCGACGGGCTCGTCATCCTCGAGGCCATGAAGATGGAGAACGAGTTCCGGGCCTCCGGGGCGGGGGTCGTCAAGGAGATCCGGGTGCAGGTCGGGCAGGCGGTGAACCCGGGCGACGTGCTCGTCGTTATCGAGTAGCATGGCCTCCGCGATCGAGTTTCGCGACGTCGACAAGTGGTTTGGACCGCTCCACGTCCTCGCGGGGGTGAGCCTGGAGGTCGCCGCCGGCGAGGTGATCGTGGTGTGCGGGCCGTCCGGCTCGGGCAAGAGCACGCTCATCCGCTGCGTCAACCGGCTGGAGCCGATCCAGAAGGGCGAGATCCGCGTGCACGGCCGATCGGTGACCGCCGCCGACATGGATGTTTCCCGCCTGCGCGCCGAGGTGGGGATGGTGTTCCAGGCCTTCAACCTCTTCCCGCACATGACGGTGCTCCAGAACATCACCCTCGCCCCCGTGAAGGTGAAGGGGCTCACGGGGGCGGAGGCCGAAAAGATCGCGCGCGCCCTGCTCGACCGCGTGCGCATTCCCGACAAGGCCGACAAGTATCCGGCCAACCTGTCGGGCGGCCAGCAGCAGCGCGTGGCCATTGCGCGCGCGCTCGCCATGCAACCGAAGATCATGCTGTTCGACGAGCCCACTTCGGCGCTCGATCCCGAGATGATCAACGAGGTACTCGAGGTCATGACGGACCTCGCTCGCGAGGGCATGACCATGATGGTGGTGACCCACGAGATGGGCTTCGCCCGGCGGGTCGCACATCGGGTCGTATTCATGGACGCCGGCCAGATCGTGGAGGTGCAACCGCCGGAGTCGTTCTTCGCCGCGCCCCGCTCGGAGCGCACGAAGGATTTTCTGTCCAAGATCCTGTCCCACTAACGCACCCACGCTCCAAGGAGGCAACGCATGAAGACGGTATTGGCCCTGGTGCTCGCCCTCGTCGTTCTCGCCGCGGGGGTCGCCCCCGCGCCCGCGCAGACGGCCGGCACCCTCGAGAAGATCACCCAGTCCGGCGTGCTGACTATCGGGACGCGCACGGGCTCGCCGCCCTTCGCCTACGTCAACGCCAAGAACGAGTGGGTGGGCTTCTCCATCGACCTCGTGGAGGAGCTCGTCAAGCCCGCCATCGAGAAGAAGATCGGCAAGCCCATCAAGGTCGAGAAGAAGGAGTCGACCCCGCCGACCCGCATCCCCCTCCTCACGTCGAACGCTGTCGATCTCATCGCGGGGACGATGACGGACACGCGGACGCGGCGGGAGAGCGTGGACTTCTCCATCACCTTCTTCGTCACGGGGGCGCAGTTCCTCGTGAAGAAGGGGAGCCCCCTTAAGGGGATCCAGAGCATCGACGGCAAGCGCGTCGCCGCCCAGCAGGGCTCGACCAACGCGCGCATCATCCGCGAGAAGGCGCCCAAGGCGCAACTCCGCGAGTTCCCCGATCAGCCGGCCGCCTTCCAGGCCCTCTTGCAGGGTCAGGTGGACGCCTACACCAACGACGGCATCCAACTCGCCGGGCTGAAGTCCAAGGCTCCGAACCCCGGCCAGTGGGACATCGTTGGCGAGTTCTTCTCCTATGAGCCCTACGGCATGGCGATGCGGAAGGGCGACGCCGACTTCCGCGCGGTCGTGAACGCCGGGCTCATGGAAGGCATCGAGTCCGGGAAGTACTTCGAGATCTACGACAAGTGGTTCGGCGCCAAGGGCGAGCTGCCGTATCCCATGAGCGCGGCGGTGCGGTCGTTCATGATTTACCAGGTGGTGCCGAAGTAGCGGCGTGAGGCGGAGGAGGGGCAGAGGGCGAGGCCGGGGCCGGGGCGGGGGACACATTCGCTTTGCTCAGTACAGCATTCGCCGCGAATGTGCCCCCCGCCCCGGCCCCGGCCCTGGCCTCGCCCTCTGCCCCTCCTCCGGTCTCGGTGACGGATCTGCGGCGCGAATGCGATCGCGGGCGGCGGGCAGGGCCCGGGGGCACGTCCGCGGCGAGTGCTGTACCGAGCAAAGCGGATGTGCCCCCGGGCCCTGCCCGCCGCCCGCGCGTTGACTTCACGATCGGCTGAGAATCCGTGAACTACCGGTTCGACTGGAGCGTGCTGTGGACGGGGCAGTCGGGGCAGTGGCTGCTCAGTGGGCTCATCACGACGCTGGAGCTCTCCGCGTGCGCGTGGGTCCTCGCGGTGGTGCTCGGCGTCGTGTCCGGCGCGCTGCGGACGGCGCCATACCGGGCGCTGCGCGAGGTTGCCACCGGCTACGTGGAGTTTTTCAGGAACGTGCCGCTGCTGGTGTGGATGTTCTTCTGGTACTTCGCGGTGCCGCCGATCTTGCCGGAGCCCGTGCGGGAGTGGCTGTTCAGCCATGGGCTCGAGTTCTGGGCGGGGGTGTTCGCGCTGGGCGTCTACAGCGGGGCGCGCTTCTCCGAGGTGCTGCGCTCGGGCATCCAGTCCATCCCGCGCACCCAGCTCGAGGCCTCGGTGGCCTCGGGGCTCACGGTGGTGCAGGCCTATCGCTACGTGATCCTGCCCATCGCGCTGCGCCTCATCATTCCCCCGGGCACCAACGAGTCGCTCAACCTCCTCAAGAACTCGTCAGTGGCGCTGACCATCAGCGTCGCCGAGCTCACCTTCCAGACCCGCCAGATCGAAACCTATACCGCGAAGGCCATCGAGGCCCTCACCGCGGGCACCCTCATCTACCTCGTGCTGTGCCTGTCCATCTCCGCCATCATGGGCTGGGTCGAGCGCCGCACCGCCATCCCCGGTCTTATCACGGGCGGACGCCGCCGGGCATGAGCCTCGACCTCGGCGTCATCTGGCGCAACCTGGACTTCCTCCTTATCCAGGGCTTTCTCGGGTTCGGCAACTTCGTGGGGGGGACCCTGCGGCTGGCCATTCCCTCCATCGTGCTCGGCTTCATCCTCGGCATCTTCATCGGCCTGGGCCGCCTGTCGAGCCGGGCGTGGATTCGCATCCCCGCCACCATGTACGTGGAGTTCTTTCGCGGCGTGCCTCTCGTCATGGTGATCTTCTGGATCTGGTTCATCATCCCCATCGTGCTCAACACCAAGATCCCCGAGTTCGGCGTGGCCCTCACCGCCTTCGTCATCTTCGAGGCCGCGTATCTCGGCGAGATCGTACGGGCGGGCATACAGTCGGTGCCTCGGGGGCAGGTGGAGGCGGCCACCGCGGTCGGTCTGTCCTCCGGCGGGACGATGCGCCACGTGGTCCTGCCCCAGGCGCTCAAGAACATGATCCCCTCGCTGGTGACCCAGTTCATCGTGCTGTTCAAGGACACCTCGCTCGCCTCCATCATCGGCTTCATGGACCTCACCAAGGCCGCCCAGGTGGTGAACAACCGCGAGATCCGCCCCTTCGAGCTCTACCTGTTCATCGCCGTCGTGTACTGGGTCTGCACGTACTCGATGTCGCGCTACGCGCGCTCGCTGGAGAAGAGGCTGGGCCCTGCCTGAGACGCGGCTGCCTTCCGGCGTCCGCCTGCACTGGCGGGAGGCGGGTGATCCCCGGAAGCCGCCTCTCGTGTGGATACACGGAGGCTCCGTCGAGGACTCGTCGGTAATGCTGGGCGACCTCGATCCCTTCCTGGGACGCATTCGCGCGCTCCTGCCCGACACCCGCGGCCACGGGCTCTCCGAGAAGTTTGAACGAGCGGACGACTACACCTATGCGCGCAAGGCGGAAGACCTCGGCCCCTGGCTCGACGGGCTCGGCGTCACGACGGCGGTCTGGGGTGGCGCGTCGATGGGGGCGGCCCTGTCCTTGTGGATGGCCGTTCACGCCCCCGCCCGCGTGCGCGCGGTGATCTCGATCAGCGGGCCGCCCTACGCGCCTCCGCGGGAGGACAAGGTATGGTGGGCCGCCCACCGTCCGCTCGTCGTCGCCGGCCGATTCGACGAATACTTCGACGCCAACCTGGTGCTCCGCATGGGCCCCGACGCCCTCGCGCGGCTCAAGGCGCGCCCGGAGCGCTACGCAGAGCTCACCGCCATGCTCCGGCGCCACTCGGTGGCCTCGCTGCTCGCCCTGCTCGACGAGACCTACTCGCGCGGCGAGTGGCTCGCCGACTGCGCGCGCATCCGCTGCCCGGTGCAGGTCATCGCGGGCGGTGCGGATCGCTTTCCCACCGCGGCGATGTCGCGGCGGCTCGCCGAGACCATTCCGGAGGCGCGTCTTCACGTGGTGGCGGGCGGGCCCCATTTCCCCAACCGCAGCCACCGCGCCGAGGTGCAGGGGGTAATGGATGCCTTTCTCCGCTCGCTCGGTGTCTGAACAAACCGCCTCAGGGGCGGGTACTATGGCATCGGCGATGGAGAGATCGACTCACGGAGCTCCGGCCTTACGCTACGCGGTGCGCGCGTCTCGCTTCGCGCCCGGCGAACCCCATCACGGGCCGGGTGTGATCATGTTCGGGTCGGGTGACGCGTATCCCGAAGGATTGCCGGACGTCTCGGAGTTCGCGCGGCGGGCGACCGTCACGTACCGGACGGAAGCGCTCCAGTACGCGCCGCGCCCCGGGCTGCCGGAGTTGCGCGAATGGATCGCGCAGTATGTCGGCGGCGAGGGGATCCGTGTCGACGCGGACAACATCCTCGTCTGCAATGGCGCCAAGCACGGCGTCGAGCTCGCCTGCAAGCTCTTCCTCGATCCAGGCGATGCCATTGTCGTCACGCGTCCGACATATCAGTCTGCGCTGGGCGTCTTTCGCGCCTGGGAGGCCACCTTTGTGGAAGTCGGCATGGATGCCGAGGGGATGATTGTTGACGAGCTTGCGACAGTCCTCGCAGACCGCGAGCGTCGGGGCCGGCCCGCGCCCAAGCTCCTCTACGACGTTCCAGAATTCCACAATCCGACGGGCGTGACGTTGAGCCGCGCCCGGCGCGCGGCGCTCGTCGAGCTCGCGCAGCGTTACCGCATGCTGATTCTCGAAGACGACCCGTACCGGCGGATTCGTTTCGCGGGCGCTCCGGTGCCGCCCATCCAGGCTCTGGATCCCGCCGGCTGCGTGATCGGTCTGGGCACCTTCGCGAAGCTCGTCGCGCCCGGACTCCGCATTGGGTGGGTGAGCGCGAGCCGCGAGATCGTGGGACGCATGGCGGCGATGAAGGCGGACGGCGGCACGTGCCCTCTCACGCAGCGGATCCTGATCGAGTACTGTCGCGCGGGGCGGTTCGAACCCGACATCCGCGAGCGGGTGACAACATATCGTGCGCACCGCGACGTGATGGCGCGGGCGCTGCGCGAGCACCTGCCGGAGGCGAGCTTCGACCTGCCGCAGGGCGGCTACTACCTCTGGCTGCGCCTGCCCTCTGCCGTCGACAGCGACGCGCTCGCCACGCGGGCCGCGTCGCTTGGCGTCCAGATCCTGCCTGCGAGTCAGTTCCACGCGACGCCGGGCCCGGGCAACTACGTCCGCCTCGCGTACAGCTACGCGTCGCCGTCGGAGATCGTCGAAGGCGTGCACCGGCTCGCGCGAGCGCTACGGCAGACGGACGACGCGCGGTGAGTGCGTTGCCGAGGAGACGTTCGCCGCGCGTTTGCCAGGGGCGGGAGCGCGTGCTACGCTGCCGCGCCATGCGGGCCGAGCACGGCGGGCGCTGAGCGTGGGACGTCGTCTCGCGCAGTGGCAGGCGTGGGTGACGGTCGCGGCGGGGCTCGCCGCCGTCCTCGTGGTGGTGGACCTCGGGCTGTTTGAGCGGAACCGCGTCCTGCAGGCGGAGGTCGCGGGCCGTCAGCAGTTCCTCCAGCAGACCGCGCAGCTGGACAACCTGCAGCGCGACCTCGTCAACGCCATCGCCGCGCTCGCGGCGCGCGCCGACGACGCCGCCCTGCGCGCCATCCTCGTTGACCACGGAATGGTGCCGCCGTCGCCGGGACAGGTGCCGCCGGGCCCCGGGCGCGGGCGCTGAGCATGGCCAGCGACGAGCTGCTCCTGGAAACCGAGCCCGCGCCGCCCGCGCCCGCGCGGCCCATCGGCGTCTGGCCCGCCGTCGCCCTGGTCGTGGTGGCCGTGCTGATCTGGTTCGGCTTCCAGGGCTGGCATCTCCAGCGCGAGCACCGGACGATGCAGGCGGTGCGGGCGGGACAGGAGAACGCGCTCCAGCAGGCGCAGCAGCGCCGGGCGCAGCTCCAGTCGATCGCGCGCCGCCTGGTCGCGCTGTCGCAGCAGGGCCACGCGAGCGCCACCCTGCTGATCCAGGAGCTGGCCCGCCGAGGCTACACCGTCACCTCCGACTCCCCCACTCCCGCTCCGTCGCCGCCCTCCCGCTAACCGCGCGCGAAGCGGGGCACGATCTCTT
>CAVVJF010000008.1:0-59369 GCA_963748485.1 uncultured Candidatus Rokubacteria bacterium | reverse complement strand
TGGCATGGCCACTCGCGAGGAGCACCTGGCGCGGCTCGAGCGCACCGCGGACGATCTCGCCGCCGCCATCCACGGCGTGCCCTCCGAGCGAATGGGCGCGCGCCCCCGCGCGCGAAGCTGGTCCGCCACCGAGGTGGTGTGCCATCTCCGGGACACCGAAGAGCTGTTCCAGACCGGCTTCGCGAGCATCCTCGGCTCGGACGCGCCGAGTCTCCACCCGGGCGAGCCCGATCGGTGGGCTGAAGAACGTCAGTATCTTCGAAATGACCCCGCGCAGGCCCTGGAAGCCTTTCGCCGGCGGCGCACGGAGACGCTGGCCCTGCTGCGGCACCTCCAGCCCGCCCACTGGGACCGCGTCGGCGTGCACGCGGCCCGCGGCCGGCAGACAATGCGCGAGCTGGTTGGGCTGGTGGCCGCGCACGACGACGTTCACCTCGATCAGCTCAGGCGCGCGCTCCTCGGGAGCGACTGAGCCGGCGGCCGGGATGGTCGGTGGCCTCGTAGAGCCGCCCCGTCTGCACGCGCTGGTGATAGCCGAACAGCGTCCACTCGATCGCCCGCGCGGTCACGCGCCGCGCACGCGCCTGCCCCCGCACGAGGCGGAGGAACTCGGCCCAGTGCGCGGCGGTGAAGCCGCGGCCTCCGGGACGGGCGGTCACGGCGCCGATCGCGTGGAGGAGCTGCCAGACGCGGATGTCGAGCACGCCGTAGCGTCGCGGCTCGAGCAGGGTGAGGATGGCGGACGCGGTGGGCACGCTCACGCCCTTCAGCCCCGTGAGCAGGGCGAGCCGGCGCTCCTCGTCGCGGGTGGCGAGCACGGCGCGGGAGACCCGCCGGATCGTCGCGGCGGAGTGGCGGCGGTAGTGGCGGATGGCGCGCGGGCTCTTCCAGCGGCACATGGTGAGGAAGGCCGGGCGATCGAAGCTGCCGGCCTTGCGCGCCGAGGCGAACTGCCGGATGAGGGCGGCGGTGGCGGGATCCTCCGCGCGGATCGGGAGCGCGCGGAGCAGCGTGCTCAGGTCGCGGTAGGGAACCCGGCCCGTCCCCACCGGCTCAGCAGGTGGCCCCCGCCTCGAGGGTCGGGAGATAGTGGGCCGCGTCGGGGAAGCCGATGGGCCGGATCGCAGGCAGGGTGACGCCGGCATCGCGATGGGCATCCACGAAGGCGCGGAGCGCGCGGTAGTCACCGACGGCGCCCAGCGCCGCCACGAGCCGTTCGGGCACCGCGTCGGGGCCGGGCGCCCGGTCGTAGGTGGCCACCTCGGCGCGAAAGCCGCTCTTCTCCAGCATGGCGCGGTAGAAGGGCAGGGCCAGATAGCGCGTCAGCTCCCCCTTGAAGAGCGCCAGGGCCGGCCCGCGGTCCACCGTGATGGCGGCGGGCACCGCGGCGACGACCTCGAAACCATCGAGCGGCTTCCCCGCGCGCTCGCGCCCCCGGCGAATCGCGGGCACCGCCTCGCGGCGAATGTAGTCGGGCGCGGCGAGCCATAGCACGGCCCCGTCGGCGATCTCGCCCGCCAGCTCGAGCATCCGCGTCCCGAGACCGCCGAGCAGGATGGGCGGCGGCTGTGGCAGCCGCGGCAACCCGCTCTGCCATGTCACCTGATAGCGCGCGCCCTTGTGCTGGACCTTCCCGCGGAGCGCGTCGCGCAGCACCGTCACGTACTCGCGCATGACGTCGAGCGGGCGCCCCATATCGAGCCCAAGCGCCTGGCCCATCATGGGCGCGTGGCTCACGCCGATGCCGAGCCGGAGACGTCCGCCCGAGACGTCGGCGAGGGTGAGGACCTCCTGCGCGAGCAGCACCGGGTGCCGCGGGTAGATAGGGATCACGCCCGATCCCAGGCCCAGGCGCGGGGCGGCGACGCCGTAGGCGGAGAGAACGAGGAGGGCGTCGCGGCCCATCCCGTGCGTGGTCCAGACGCTCTCGTACCCCAGCGCGTCGGCACGCTCGACCATCGCGAGGGCATCGGCGAGCACGGCGCCCGAGTTCACGAAGCACGCGACGCGCGGCATCAGCGCCTCACGCTCGCGCCCGGACACCGGCGGCAGCGAGGAGGGCGGCGAGATCGTGGCCCTTGTCGAGCTGGAAGAGGATCGGGGTCATGCCGATCGAGCGGGCGGCGGCGAGGTTTTGGTCCCAGTCGTCGACGAACACGCACTCGGCGGGCGCCACCCCGAGCCGTTCGGCGGCGAGCCGGTAGATGGCCGGGTCGGGCTTGGACAGCCCGACCTCGGCGGAGCACACGATGTCGTCGAAGAGGTGATCGATGCGCAGGTCATCGGCCAGCCGCCCGCGGAGCGAGCCGTCGGCATTGCTGAGCACGGAGACCTTGTAGGGAGGGCGGAGACGCTCGACGAGGGCGAGATTGGCCTCGATTGGACGCTGGGCGCGCCGCCACTCGTCATGCAGCCCGGGCAGCGCGCGGCCGGCGCGCGCCTCCAGCGCGGCATGCGCCTGCGCCTTCCAAACCGTCGAATCCCCGATCCCGCGCTCGATGTCGAGCCACGTGTCCGTCCGGTAGAGGCTCTCGAAGACCGACAAGCGAGGCAGCCCGTGGCGCTTCGAGAGCTCGCGCTCCACGTCCCAGCGCATGTCCCAGAGGACACCGCCGAAGTCGAAGACGACGGCGAGGAGGCTAATACTTGTTGATGGGGGCGCCGCCCCCGGCGGGGGCCTTTTCCGACGGCTTACGGGCGAGGTCGCCCGAGAGCGGCACCCAGCCGCGCTGCTTGAGGCACTCCTCGTCCAGCGCGCGACTCTTGGTGCAGGCTTTGGTGTCGCGCTCGAACTCGGAGATGGTGTAGTTGCCGGACGGCTTGTACCACTGCTTCTCGGGGTCGCTGGTGCAGGCTGTGAGCGAGATCGCGAGCGCGAGAGCGATCACCGGCGCGAGCATGCGTGTCATGGGCGCCATGATACCATGCGGCCGCGATGCTCGAGACGACCATAGCGGGCAGCCTGCCCAAGCCGTCCTGGCTGGCCACTCCGCGCACCCTCTGGGCCCCCTGGCTTGTCCAGGGCCCCGCCCTCGAGGAGGCCAAGCGCGACGCGGTGGCGCTGGCCGTGCGCGACCAGGAGCGCGCGGGCATCGACATCGTGACCGACGGCGAGCAGAGCCGGCGGCACTTCGTGTGGGGGTTCGTGGAAGCCCTCGACGGCGTGGACTTCTCGAAGATGGTCACCATCGGCATCCGCGCGGATCGTTACAAGGCCGACGTGCCCACCGTGACCGCGCCGGTGCGCCGGCGCGGCTCCATCCACGGGGCGGAGGCACGCTTCGCGCGCAGCCAGACCACCTGCCGGCTCAAGCTCACCATGCCGGGGCCCATGACCATCGTGGACACCATCCACGACGGGTACTACGGCAGCCGGGCCAAGCTCGGGATGGCGCTGGCGCGGCTCATCAACGAGGAAGCGCGCGAGCTCGAGGCGCTCGGGGTGGACATGATGCAGCTCGACGAGCCGGCCTTCAACGTCTACATGGACGAGGTGCGTGACTGGGGGCTGGCCGCCCTCGACGCCGCCGTCGAGGGCCTGCGCTGCCGCACCGCCGTCCACATCTGTTACGGCTACGGCATCAAGGCCAACACCGACTGGAAGCAAACACTCGGCGACGAGTGGCGCCAGTACGAGCGCACCTTCCCCCTGCTGGCTCGCTCGCGGATCGGCGGCGTCTCCCTCGAGTGCGCGGCCTCACACGTCCCGATCTCCCTCATCGGCCTGCTCGAGGGCAAGGACATCCTCCTCGGCGCCATCGACGTCGCCACCGACAAGGTAGAAACGCCCGAAGACGTCGCCCGCGTCATCCGCGCCGGCCTCGCCCACGTCCCCGCCGCTCGCCTCTTCCCCTGCACCAACTGCGGCATGGTCCCACTGGACAGGGAGGTTGCCGTCGGCAAGCTCCACGCACTCGCCGCCGGGGCAGCCATGGTGCGCAAAGAACTCGGCGTCTAGCGAAGCCCTGGGGAGAGGGTTGGGGTGAGAGGCTAGGCGATTTTCACGATGCCCGGTTCGACCTCGTCGAAGTCGTTTTGCTACCTCGGGGTCGTGGCCGGTGACGACGCGGGCCGGGGAGCCTGCCAACTCGTCGATGCGATCGAAGCCGCGGAGTATTTGAGGTAGGTCGGTGATGATCTGGACGGGGTCGCGGCGTTCGATGTTCCGGTAGAAGTGGGAGGCGTCCGAAGTGAGCACGACTGGGCCTTTGGCGGTTTCCACCGAGACGACCTGGAGCCCCGCCGTGTGGCCACCTACCCAGTGGGCGGTGATGCCGGGCGCCACCGGTGTCTCGCCCTCGACGAGGCGAACGCGGCCGGCGTAGTTGAGCTTCACCAGATCGGCGAGGGGCTCGGCTTCGGCGAACATGCGGTAGTGGGCGTACTGGCCGGCGACGCCCGTCCAGAACGCCATCTCCTCCTTCTGTATCCAGAAGCGCGCGCCCGGGAAGAACTGATAGCCGTCCCAGTGGTCCCAGTGCAGATGTGAGATCAGGGCCACGGGGACGTCTGCGGCCTTCACGCCGACGCGATTCAGCATCTCGGCGGGGCTCACCCACTTCCGCGCCTCGCGGCGCTGCGCGTCGGCGGCGGAGAAGCCCGTGTCGAGCACGATTGGGGACGGCCCGCCCAGGATGACCCACAGGTAGAAGTGCAGGGTCAGCGTGTCGGTGGATGGCTCGCGGAAGAAGAACATGCACTGCTTGGTGTCCCGCTCGGCGTACTTCAGCGCGTAGATCTGATAGGCCATGGTCGTGCTCCTCGTCCTCGAGAAGATTCCCTCAGTGCCCGATGGCGGCGCCGTCGCTGCGCGGATCCGCGCCGCCGCGCCGCACCCCGGTATCCGCGTCGATCGTGATCCCGTGCGCGTGGCCGGCTCGCTCGTTCCACGCCCCCCAGCGGTTCACGGTGTGGCCGCGGCGAGCCAGCTCGGCGGCGGTGGCCTCTGGAAATCGGCCCTCCAGGTTCAGCAGGTCGCGCGGCTCGAGCAGCCCGAAGCGGCCGGAGAGCCAGCGCGGGGCCTCCACCGCCTGCTGGATATCCATGCCGAAATCGAGCATCGCGGTGTAGAGCTGGAGGTGGATTTGCGGCTGGCCGTCCGCGCCCATGCAGCCGAGCGCGCCCCACAGGCGATCCCCGCGGAAAGCCATCGAGGCGATCAGCGTGTGGAGCGGCCGCTTGCTGGGCTCGAGGCGGTTGGGATGCGTCGGGTCGAGGCTGAAGTAGGCGCCGCGGTTCTGCATGACGACACCGGTGCGCCCCGCCACCACGCCCGCACCGAACGAGCCGTAGACGCTGTGGATGAGCGAGACGGCGCTCCCCTCCGCGTCCACCGCGGCGACGTAGACGGTATCCCCCGCGAGCGTGCCGAAGCTCGGCACCTCGTCCCACGGCAGCGCGCGCCGTAGATCAATGAGCCGGCGCCGCTCTTCCGCATACTCGGTCGAGAGCAGGCGCTCCACCGGTACCTTCACGAAGTCGGGGTCGGCGAGCACGCGATCGCGGTCGTGAAAGGCGATCTGCTTGGCCTGGACGAGGAGGTGCACATGGTCAGATCCGAGATAGTCCATGGCGCCCAGGTCAAACGGCTCGATGAGGCGCAGCATCTGCAGCACCGACATGCCCTGGGTGGGCGGCGGCGTCTCGTAGAGCGTGACGTCGCGATAGCGCAGGGTGAGGGGCTCGCCCCAGCCGGCGCGCTGCGCCTGGTAGTCCGCCTCCGCCACGAGGCCACCGTTCGCGCGCGACCAGCGAACGATCTCGCGCGCGACCTCGCCCTCGTAGAAGCCCGTGCGGCCATCGCTCGCGATGCGCTCGAGGGTGCGGGCGAGATCGGGATTGCGCAGACCCTCACCCGCGCGGAGCGGCCGGCCACCGGGCAAGAAAATGGCGGCGGCTTCCGGGGTCTCCCCCAGCAGCGGCGCCGCCGCGTCGATCCAGTAGGCCAGCCGTGCGCCCACGGCGAATCCCTCCCGCGCGCAGACGATGGCGGGAGCGAGAACCTCCGAGAGTGGCCGCCGTCCGTACACCGCATGCGCCTCCATCCAGCTCGCCACCGCGCCGGGCACGGTGACGGTGGCCGGCAACACGCCCCGATACGGGACCTCGGAGAGGCCACGCCCCTGAAAGGCGGCGATGGTGGCCGCGGCAGGCGCCCGCCCGCCGCCGTCGAGGAAGCGCACGCCCCCCTCGGGCGCGGGGTGCACCAGCCAGAACGAGTCGCCCCCGATGCTGGTCATGTGGGGATAGACGACGCTCAGCACCGCCGCGGCCGCGATGGCCGCGTCTACCGCCGAGCCGCCGACCCGGAGCATCGCGACACCAGCCTCGGAGGCGAGCGTATGGGGCGACGTGACCATGCCGCGAGCGGCGATCGTGGCCGGCCGCGGCGCGTGCACGTCCCGCACGTCGCCGGAGGCTATAGCTCGCGCTCCATCCAGATCCCCGCGCGCGCGTTTCCGTTGTAGTCGGGGATCTCCTTGAAACCGTAGGAGCGGTAGAGGTGCACCGCCGCGGCCAGGCGCAGCTCGCTGTCCAGGCGAACGCGGCGGCAGCCGAGCGCGCGCGCTTCCGCCAGGCACGCGTCCATCAACGGGCGGCCGAGCCCCTTGCCTTGATGCGCCGGGCGTATCCACATGCGCTTGATCTCGCCTACCCCAGGCTCGAGCATGCGCACCGCCGCCGTCCCCACCACCATGCCCTCCGGATCTTCCACCACGAGCAGCCGGCCTCGGGCGCCGTCGTAGGCGGCCGGCCAGTGCGCGATGTCCTTGTCGAGGCCCTCGCCGTCGAGCTCTTCGCCGAGCCAGGCGAGATAACCGCGCAGCTCACGCGCGACCGCGTCGTGGTCGGTCGCGGTGGCGGGGCGAATGCGATAGCGCGAGGCCTCAGCGCCGGACGCGGTCATGGCCGGCGAGGCCGCGCTCCCACAGATACTCCGTCTCGCCGAGCCGATGTCCCACCCAGCGTGAGAGCACGAAGAGGAGGTCGCTCAGACGGTTCACGTACTTCAACGGCCACGGCGAGATGGTCTCGACCCGGGCGAGGGCGAGCACGCGCCGCTCCGCGCGCCGGCAGACCGTGCGCGCCTGATGGAGGAAGCCGCCCACGCGTCCGCCGCCGGGGAGCACGAACGACTTGAGCGGCTTGAGGTCCTTCTGGCACTTGTCCATCAGCTTCTCGAGCGCGGTCACCTGGGCCTCGCTCACCCGGTGCATGCCCTCGTAGACGCCGTCCTCGGGGGTGGCCAGCTCGCTGCCGAGGTCGAAGAGCTCGTTCTGCAGCCGCCGGAACACCTCGTCGAGCCAGCGGTGGTCCTTGCCCTTCTTGAGACGCTCGGCATTGAACACGCGGGCGAGGCCGATGACGGCGTTCAGCTCGTCGATGGTGCCGTAGGCCTCGATGCGCGGCGCATCCTTGGCCACGCGGCGACCGCCGACCAGGGCCGTCTCGCCGCCGTCGCCGGTGCGCGTGTACACGCGGGTGATCCGAATCGCCATGCAGCCTTCCTCCCCGGGAGTCAGGCTAGCACAGTGCTAGACTCTCGACATGGGCGACTGGACGGAGAATCTGGTGACGTCGCGCGAGCGCATCGCCGACATCGTGCGCGAGTGTCGCCGCATCGCCGTGCTCGGCATCAAGACCGAAGCCCAGCGCGGCGAACCCGCCTTCTACGTGCCGGACTACATGGCGCGCGCGGGCTACGACATCGTGCCGGTGCCCGTGTACTACCCCGAGGCGAAAGAGATCCTGGGCCGTCCGGTCCACCGCGCGGTGGCGGCGGTGACGCCCCCGGTCGATATGGTGAACGTGTTCCGCCGCAGCAGGGACATTCCCCCGCACGTGCCCGACATCCTGGCCGCCCGGCCACGCGTGGTGTGGTTCCAGCTCGGCATCGTCAACGACAAGGCCGCCGAGACGCTGGCCCGCGCCGGCATCCGCGTGGTGCAGGACCGCTGCCTGCTCGTGGAGCACCAGCGCCTGCGCTGAGGGCCCCTTTAGTCCAGCGACGCGAGGAACTGCGCAAGGCTCTCCGTCTCCTCCTCGCTCAGCTTGATCGCCGGCGCGGCGTTCGGCCCGGCTCCATGCGCGCGCTTGCCGGCCTGGAACGCCTCCAGCTGGGCACGGAGATAGCCGGGCACCTGGCCCGCCAGTCGCGGGATCTCGCCCTTGCCCGCGAAGGACGGGAGATGGCAGGTGACGCACTTGAGCTCCTCCGCCTTCGCCCCGCCTTCCTCGACTCTTGCGGCGTCCAGGCTATACGTGGCGCGAAGGGGCTTCTGTGCCGCCAGATAGTCGGCAATATCGCGCATGTCACGGTCGGAGAGAATCGCCGAGTTCGTCTGCATGATGGAATCGGGGCGACGCTTCTCCTTGTAAGCCTTGGTCTGCAGATAGAGGTATCGGGAGGGCTGTGCTTCCAGCAGCGGGATCATCGCCCTGGGAGCGTTGGCGTTGGCCAGCTTGTGGCACAGCAGACAGAGCTGCGCCTTCTTCTCGCCGGCCTTTATGTCGGCGGAAACCGCGCGCGGGAATGCCAGAGCGAAGAGCAGGATGATCGCAAGCCGCATCCCTCGATCCGTCACCCCGACAGGACCCGCTGGAGCCGAGCGTACTCGCTCGCGACTCCTCCGTAGGCGTCCTGCATCTCCTCGACGATCTCGTCGAGGGCCCTCACCGCGAACGCCTGCTTCAGCTTGTCGAGCTTCCGGGGATCCTGCTCTTCGATGCGCTCTTCTCGACGAACGTTCACGAGCGCTTCCTCCAGCTCCTCCCCATAGAGCGGCGGCTGGGCCGAGTTGGGATCGAGCACGATCTGCCAGCTCTCGTCAAAGATCGCCTCGAGCTCCGCGATCAGCGTTCGCCGCCAATGCTGGGGATTCGCGAACCGCCTCCCCCGGTAACCCGCGATCGGGTCGACGGCGACCCTGACGTCGACGACGTAGTCGCGGATGAGACGGACGAAGGCGCCGAGCTCCGGGTCGTCCGCGGCGCTGCCCAGCCCGAGGATCTTTGTCCGCTCGTGCTCCGTGAACAGGTTGTCGGTGCGGATGGCGTCGAGGATCGGATGCTGTGGGGTCAGCGGATCCGTCGCCTTCTTAAGCGTCTGACGATATCGGGCGAACGAGGACAGGTACTGCGCATGCACGGCTTCAAACGCCGCGAAGACCGGGCCCACATGATCCTTCAGGAGGTCCTGCCGGGCCTGCTGCCGATGTCTGATCAACTGGATGACGCGATCGACCAGCTTGTCCACCAGATCAACGAGCATGCCCTGGTCTCCTCCCCGCTGGAATATAGCTCAGCCTAGAGCCAGCTCGCCGGCCGGCGTAGCCACGGCGACGCGCCGAAGGCCCGGCGCTCCCTCCACGAGGCGAAGCGGCGCCGCTCCCCGCCACCGTTCCAGGCGAGCGGGATCGGGCGAGGCGACTTCGAGCCACGCGATGCCCGTGGCGCCGTTGGCGTGCCGCGCGGTGGCTATCCCGGGAAAGTCCGCCGGATCATCCCACTGCATCAGGAACGGCGGCCAGGACTGCTCTGCCGCCTCCCGGAGGCCGGCCGCTTGCCAGGTGAGCCGCCGACCGTCGGGTCTCATCCGCTCGCGCCGCTCGAGTGTCCAACCGAGCGCGCCCGCGACCTCCTCGATCTGATCGGTGCGCAGCGACCAGCGGACGAGCCGGTCGCCGTCGGCAATCCGCGCCAGTAGCGCCTGGCCGTACCACTGCGACGCCGCCAGGACGGGATCCACCACTCCCAACAGCTCCAGATACTGCCGCCCGAGCGGGATGATACGGTTGGCGGTGCCCAGTCCGGGATGTACGCCGCCGTCGAGCACGGAGAAACCGAGCGCTTCCATCTGATCAGTCGCCGCGTCGAGGTCGCGGACGCCGAGAATGACCTGACCGAGCTCGAGCACCGGAAGCTCCGCGCGCCGAGTGCGGTTACCGCCCGCGGCGGCCCGGGGTGGGGCGGAGCTCGACGGGCCGCGCCGAGACCGGCGAAGACAGGATCACCGACGTGGTCGGCGTGCCGTAGCGGCCCAGCCGCTCGATCACGGATTCGAGATGCTTCACCGAAGTGGCGGCGACGGTGAGGACATAGGCGTCGCTGCCCGTCACGTGATGGCAGGCGAGCACCTCGGGCAGCGTCTTGATCAGGGCCTTGAGCGGCGGGCACTTCTCCTCGGGGGCGCTCACGCGGATGATGGCGGAGACGGGAAAGCCGAGCTTCTCGAGATCGACGTCGGCGCGATAGCCGGTCACGAGTCCGGCGTCCTCCATGCGTCGCACGCGCTCGGCCACCGCCGGCGCGGACAGCCCCACGCGCCGTCCCAGCGCGCTCCAGCTCACGCGGGCGTTCTCCTGGAGGGCCTGAAGAATGTCCCGGCCCGCCTTGTCGAGCAGCCTTTCGATCTTGTCGCTCATGGGTGCCGCCCAGTTTATGGACGACGGGCGATTCGTCAAGACGCCTTTGATTCCCCCTGTTGTCCCGGCCGGTTCGCCGCGTAGGCTTGGGGACAAGGAGACTCACATGGCCTTGACGGCAGCGGAGCGGAATACCCTGATCGAGCAGTACGCGAAAGGCCCGGCCCGGCTACGCGCGGCGATCGCCGCGGTGCCGCCGGAGGCCCTCACCTGGCGGCCGAAGCCGGGCGAATGGTCCGCGCACCAGGTGGCCGTCCACTGCGCGGACTCGGAGACGAACGCCGCCGTGCGCATCCGCTTTCTCGCCGCCGAGCCGGATCCGCTCGTGCTGGGCTATGACGAGGCGAAGTGGGCGGTCACGTTCGACTACCACGCTCACCCGCTGGAGCTGGCGCTCGCCACCGTGGACGCGGTGCGCGGCAATACCGTGGCGCTGCTGCGGCGGCTCCCGGGGGACGCGTGGACCCGCGTGGGGCGGCACACGCAGTCGGGCCGCTACACGAGCGAGGATTGGCTGCAGATCTACGCCGCCCACCTCGAAGACCATTCGAGGCAGATCGAGGCGAATGTCGCGGCCTGGCGCGCCCGCTAGCCCCTGGCGCACAGCACGTCAAGCGCCCAGCCGAGGTTCAGCCGCTCTCCTAACCAGTGGGGAATCGCCGTTCGCGTATTGATGACGAGGCCGGCTGAAGCGTGCGATGTGCGCAGCGTTGTGATCGGATCGCCGTCCACCAGCGGCAGCGCCGGCGCATCGGGCAGCGGCCGGCCGTCGGGTCGGCGGAACTGCAGCGCCTCGTCGGGTCCGCGCGCGATCTGATAGCCCTCCTCGTGGACCGCGCGATGATGGCGACGGCAGAGCAACGCGAGGTTACCGAGCGTGGTGGGGCCACCGCAGGCCCAGTGGCGGATGTGATGGCCCTCGGTGAACCGGCTGCCGCATCCCGGGAAGCGACAGCCGTGATCCCGCGATTGCAGGGCACGCCGCAAGGCAGGGGGAATCGTCCGCGTCCGGGCCGAGACCTCCACGATGCGCCCCGCGGTGTCTTGGTGCATGACTGTGCGGCTCGCGTCACAACTGAGTCGCTCCGACGTTTCCGCGGAAAAGCGGGTGCCGTCCGCCAAGACAGACTGGCCCTGCTGATCCGGGGCGGCCAGCACCGGCGCGTCGACGTGCACCACGACCTGATACCGCTCCGCCGCGGCGCCGGGCTCGAGCCCGTGGTGCAGCGCCGTCGCCGCCAGGAGCGCCAGGGCGTCCGCGCGCTGCTGAACCTGCGTCGGCGGCTCGCTGGGCGGGTCGGCCGAGTTGGCGATCGTGGCCTGGCGGTCCCGCCGGTAGAGGGCCTCACGCGCGGCGTCCAGCGCCTGGATGAGGAGCGCGCCCTCCTCGGGTTCGAGCCGGCCTTTCAACACCACCATGCCATCGTCGTCGCGGAAGACGTGGAGCTCCCGGTTCTGACGCCGCCGTTTGGCCTCGCGCGCCTCGGCCTGCCGGTCCACTCGCCGCCAGCCCCGCACGATGCGCTCGACGTGCGCGGCGCTCCCCGCTCGCGCCACCGCGAGCAGCCGCTCCTCGGTCTCGGGCGTGGCCAGACGAGTGAGGGCCCGCACCTTCGCATAGGAGATTTCACCGCGGGCCAGCGCCGCCGCCAATCGCGGCAGCGCCGGCAGGGCGCGCGCTACGCGGACCCGCTCGCGGGCGGCGCCAAGATCGAGACCGACCCGCCAGGCGAGCCACTCAGCGCACGAGCGGAAGCCAGTGTTCCAGCCAGCGCGGGCGTCAAACTCGCGGATCAGATCGAGGAGACGGGCAGTGGCGGCGTCGAGGTGGGCTGACAGCTCGGCGATCTGATCACCGAGACGCTCCAGCTCGGCGACCCGACGATGTGTGGGAAGCAAGCCAGCTTCGAGAGTCGACATGGCGTGTCCTCCTCCTGCGCCGACTCTATACCCGCGCTTTCGAATCGCAGGATCGGCCGTTGCCGCACGATCTCCGAACGTCGAACCATCTCGGTTGCCTCGCCTGCAAAGGCGGGCGGCGGCGCGCCGATATATGCCGCCGAGAGGGCACTTCTAGCAGGTTGAGCGCGCGCGTCAAATGCGTCCCGAGAAGACTGTCAAGCGAAAACGCGCCCGCTAGCCCCTCAGCGCCTCCGCGCAGGCCTCCAGCTCGGCGCGCTCCGCCGCCTCGAGCGCGCCCTCCCCGAAGCGCACGCGCTCGTAGCCGACGGTGAGGCGGGCGAGCGCGGGTGCGGCGCCGGGTAGCGCCCCCGCCGCGCGCGCGCCAAACTCGCGGGCGGTCTCGCTCGGCATGGGGCGAAGACCCCTCCGGGCGAGAGCCCGCAGGGCGCGGGCGTAGAAGACGGGCACGCGGTCGGCGGCCCGCGTCGACGCCACGCGCCGCTCACGTCTCCAGAGCCAGATCCCCACGAGCAGGGCAAGCACCACGACGACGCTAGCCGTCTGCGCCGGCAAGGGCCGCCACTCGCGCAGCGCAGCCCAGTCGGCCTTCCACGAGCCGGCCTGGCGTCGAATCGTCGTGGCCACCTCGACCTGATCGCGCAGGCTCCAGTTGATGACGTAGCGGTACCAGCGCAGGCGCAGGGCGTCGAGGTACAGCAAGGTCCCCGCGGCCGCGGGCTCGGCGGCGGCGCGAGGCGAGGGGTCGAGGGTCACCCAGCCCCCGCCGGGCAGATAGACCTCCACCCAGGCGTGGGCGTCGCGCATGCGCACAGTGAAATAGCGTCCGTATGGATTCCATTCCCCGCGCTGAAACCCGCCGACCACCCGCGCGGGCACCCCCTGCGTGCGCAGCATCACCGCGAGGGCGGCGGCGAAGTACTCGCAATTGCCCGCGCGGCTCACGAAAAGGAACTCCTCGAGGGGATCGAGCCGAGTTCGGCGCTCGAGGGCAAGCGAGTAGCGATACTCGCGCGAGAGGTGGTCGGCGAGGCGCACCGCGGTCTCGCGGGCGTCGCGGCTGCCCGCGGTCACCTGGCGCGCCAGGTCGGGAATGCGCGCGGCCAGGCGCGGCAGCTGGAGGTAGCGCGCCACCGCCGGATCGTCGGCGGGCAGACGTCCCTCCGGCCGGAGCGCGGGTGGGGGTGGCGTCTCGAGCTCGGATTCCACCCTGTAGTGGAGTCGCGCGGAGGGCGAGGGCACGGTGATCGTGCCCATGTCGTCGACGGTGATCTCGGGCGCGCGCGTCTCCAGCCGGAGCGCGCGCGGCGCCGCGAAGACGATCTCGGTGCCGATGGGCTCGAGGAAAAACTCCTGGGTGAGGAGGGGTCCCCGGCCTCGGAAGGCGCCCACGCGGTAGTCGCTGGCCAGGGAGCGCCGCAGCGTCGTCCGCTGGCTGTGGCTCACGCTCCATGCCCGACCGTCGAATTCGTCGAAGACGATGCCCCGCCAGCGCAGACCCGGCAGCGTCTCCGGCGGGACATCGCCCGTCACATTCACATGCACCCGCATGGCGACGCTGGTGTCGGTCTGGATCTGTCCGTACGCGCCCAGCTCGACCCGGTCGGAGAAGCCCGTTACGAGCGAGCCGATCTTGCTCCGGAACGGCAAGGCGGCCAGCCCTACGCGTGGGATCACGAAGAAGAGCGCGGTGGTGATGAGGAAGGTAGCGATGGAGGCCGCCGCCGCCAATCCCAGGAGCAGGCGCGCACTCGCCCATTGCGATGAGCCCGACACCGTGCGGTCCGGCGCGGGCGCCGATTCCACCAGCATGTGCTGGAGCAGCAGCAGCCACGTGGACAGGAGGAGAAAGGCGATGAACACGAAGAGGAAGCCCACACCGAAGGCGGCCGAGGAGGCGGCCACGAGCATGAAGAAGGCGAGGAACGCGACGGTGCGGGCGTCGCGCACCGAGTCCGCGGTGAAGAGCCGGGCGAGAACCAGGAAGAGGAGCATGTGGACGAGGCCGTCGAGGACGGTCTCGGCGACATAGACCAGGTCCACCGCCGAGGCGACCGCGGCCACGGTGACGAGCGCCGCGCCGAGCGCGCGCGTGTGGATCCGGGCGCGAATCGCCGCCTGCCACCAGCTGAGTACGAGCGCCCCGCCGACGACGGCCAGTCCCGCGGGGCCGAGGAGGCCGGCGAAGACGAGACCGACCAGCCCGTTGGCGACGAGCAGGTAGGCGGCGAGGCGGACGGCGAGCGCGGGCGACATGCTAGCCGAGGCTCACACGGATCTCGCGGACACTTGCCCCCTCACCCTGCCCTTTCCCGGAAGGGGAGAGGGTTGAGGAGAGGCGGGCCACGGGCTCCCAGAGGGCGAGGGCGGTGAGGATGCGGCGGCGATGGTCGGGCCCGCGCCCGAGCGGCACCTCGAGCCCCGGGCCCGCCACCGCCACCTGCGCCCCCGCACGCAACAGGTGGACGGCGAGCGAGGCCGCCTCGCAGATGCCCGCCTCGACACGCGCCGAATCGCCGACTCCGCCGGCGAGCACGATGCGGGTGTCGAGCGTGGTCTCGGCTTCGAGCTCGCGCACGGTGAGCGAGCCCGTCTTGGCGCTGGACCGCCAGTGGATGAGCCGCGGGTCGTCCCCCGCCTGATAGTCACGCAGGTTGTGCAGGTCGTTGCCGCGCCCGCGGCGGCGCGTGTGGACGGCGCCGCTGCCCCCCAGCTCGCGAAGACGCTGCGCAGAGACGGGGCCGAGCGCCGGATACACGACCACCTCCTCGCGCATGGTCACCTGCCCCGCCTTGAGGAAGATGCCGAAGGGAAAGCGTGTGGTGAGGCGCACCCCGCCCAGACGGTGACGGCCGCGCCGAGGCCAGGTGGCGGCCCAGGTGACCAGCCGCGCGTCACCAGCGGGAATGCGTGGGACATAGATGTACCGGCGCCCGCGTCCCTCGTGAACCTCGAGGGTGATGGAATACGAGGGCGTCCACCGCTTGTGGTTGCGCAGCGTGGCGCCGAGCAGCGTGGGCCGGCCGGCCACGACCTCGTCGGGGAGCGCGACAGCCAGGCGCAGGCGGCGGATCACTGCCTCCGAGAGAATCCCGGAGACGACGACGAGGGCGAGCAACATCGACGACAGGAGATAGAGGAGATTGTTCCCCGTGTTGACGGCGGCCACGCCGAGCCCCACCGCGGCGAAGAGGCTCCACCAGCCGTCGCGCGTCGGCCAGATCGTCCGGCGGGGACGCCAGAGGCGGCGGATCCAGTCGAGCGACATCCGCGCGGCCACGCTCAGCGGGGGACGGGCAGGTCCTGGACGAGGGCGCGGACGATGGCCTCGGCGTCCATGCCGCCGCCGGGGGCGCCGGCCGCCGCCGGGGCGATCACACGGTGGGCGAGCGCGGGCACCGCGAGCGCCTTCACGTCGTCGGGCAGCAGGAAGTCGCGCCCATCGGCGAGAGCACGCGCCCGCGCCGCGCGCAGCAGGGCCAGGGAGCCGCGCGGGCTCACGCCCAGCGACAAGAGCGGCGTGGCGCGTGTCGCCGCCACCAGGGCCATGAGGTAGTCGAGCACGGATTCATCCGCGCGCACGCGATCGGCGGCGTCCTGGAGCGCGAGCACTTGGACGGCGGAGAGCACCGGCTCCAGGCGCTCGACGGCCGAGCCGCCCCCGCCGCGTAGAATCACCTTCTCGTCCGGCGCGTCGGGGTAGCCGATGCGGATGCGTAGGAGAAAGCGGTCCAGCTGCGACTCGGGCAGGGGAAACGTGCCCTCGTACTCCCGCGGGTTCTGGGTGGCGAGCACCATGAACGGGCGCGGCAGCACGTGGGTGGTGTGGTCCAGCGAGACCTGCGCCTCGTTCATCGCCTCGAGCAGGCTGGACTGCGTCTTCGGCGTGGTGCGGTTGATCTCGTCGGCGAGCACGATGTTCGTGAAGAGAGGCCCCGGCTTGAACACGAAGTCGCCGCGATCAGGCTGATAGACGGCGATACCGAGCACGTCCGAGGGAAGGAGGTCGGAGGTGAACTGGATACGCTGGAATCCGCCGCCGATGGAGCGGGCGAGCGCGGCGCCCAACGTGGTCTTGCCCACGCCGGGCACGTCCTCGATGAGGAGGTGCCCGCGGGCGAGAAGGCCGATCACGGCCAGGCGCACCACGTCGGGCTTGCCGACCAGCGCGCGACCCACGCTGTCCTCGAGGCGACGGATGCATTCCGTGGTGGAGGCGTCAGCAGCGGCCATGTCTCTCCATAGTACAATCAGCGCCGCGATGCCTCTAACGCCCTCTCCGTGGCCGCGAAATGCGCTATCCGCATGCGCGTTTACGTTCGATCTCGACGCCGAGACATTGTGGATGGCGCGCGGCGTCACCGAGCCCGTCGCGCTGTCTCAGGGCCGTTACGGTCCCGTCGAGGCGGTGCCGATGATCCTGGACGCGCTTCGCGCGGCGTCCATCCGGGCCTCGTTCTTCATCCCCGCCTGGGTCGCGGCGCGTTATCCGGAGGCGGTGAAGGCCATCGTGGCGGGTGGCCACGAGATCGGCTGTCACGGCGACGAGCACGAGCGCGTGAGTGATCTGCCGCCCGACCGCGAGGAGGCGATCCTCGTCAGGAGCGTGGAGGTCTTGACCGCGCTCGCGGGCCGGCGGCCCGTGGGCTATCGCGCGCCCGCCTGGCAGGTGTCGCCGAGCACGCTGTCGCTGCTGGTCAAGCACGGGTTCGACTACTCGTCGAACTTCATGGATCGCCTGTCGCCCTACCTGCACCCGCCGATCGACGGGCGCGCTCTGGTGGAGATCCCGGTGTCCTGGGTGCTGGATGACGCGCCCTACTTCATGTTCACGGGGCAGCGGAGCATTCAGGCGCCGGGCCCGGTGCTCCAGGGCTGGCTCACGGAGTTCGCGGGCATCTGCGAGGTTCACGGCGTGACGAACTTCACCTTCCACCCGCAGATCATCGGCCGGCCGTCGCGTCTGGCCTGTCTGCGCGAGCTGATCGATCACGTACGCCATGCCCCGCGCGTGTGGGTCGCGACGCTGGGCGAGATCGCGACCCACTGGCGGAACGCCCCTCACCCTACCCTCTCCCCTGAGGGGAGAGGGTGAGGGTGAGGGGCGTGGGGGCTTAGCGGAGCGCGGGCGCCACCTCCGTGATGAAGCGATCGAGCGCTTTCTTCTTGTCCGCGGGGAGGAAGAACGTCGGGATGAAGAGCATGCCCACCCCCGCCTCGCGCAGCCGCCCCAGCTTGTCCTGGATCTGGGCGACGCTGCCGCCGAGCATGGTGTCGCGCGCCTTTTCCTCGTCCGCACCCATGCGCGTCATGTAGGCCTTCCGGAGCTGCCCCACCTCGGCGGCGTCATCCGACATCGCGAGCACCATCACCGCGGAGCGAAGGATCTTCTTCGGATCCCGGCCCACCGTGGCGCAGTGGCCGTCGAGGATCTTGCCCTTGGCGGCGAGGGTGGCGGGGCCGCCCCAGACGTTCCAGTGGTCAGCGTGCTTGGCGGCAATCTTGAGCGTCACCTTCTCGCCGCCCCCACCGATCATCAGCTCGGGATACGGCCGCTGCACGGGCTTGGGCTCGAGCGGCGCGTCCTCGAGCGCGTAGTACTTGCCCTTCCACGTCACCTTCTTCTCCGTCCAGAGGCGCTTGAGCACCTCGCACGCCTCGTCGAGCCGCGCCAGGCGCTCGCCCACCGTGTAGAAAGGGATGCCGTACGCTTGGTGCTCGTTTTCCTGCCAGGCGGCGCCGATGCCGCAGATGAGGCGGCCATTGGACATGATGTCGATGCCGGCCGCCATCTTCGCGAGCACCGCGGGATGGCGATAGGTGTTCCCGGACACGATGGTGCCGATGCGCATGCGCCGCGTCGCGGCGGCGAGCCCGGCGAGCGTGGTCCAGCATTCCAGCATGTCCCCCACCCGCTCCCGGGTGTTGGGCATGAAGTGATCGGTCACGCACGCGGCATCCCAGCCGGTGGCGTCGATGTGCTTCCACAGATCCAGCACCTCGGGCCACGTCGTGCCGCCCATGCCGCTGAAGAGCGCGAATTTCATGGACACCCTCCTTGTTCGGTGGCCCGAGCGTACCATATCGGCGGATGGCCCCATGACTGCCCCCGCCCCTCGTCGCGTGCTCGTCATCCATCCCGGCGCCCTCGGCGACGTGCTCCAGGCGGTGCCCGCGCTGCGCGCGCTCGCCGCGCTCGACGGCGGCGCGCGCCTGAGCCTCGCGGCCCAGCCGCGCCTCGCATCATTGCTCGCGGGCGCGGGCGTGGTGGACGAGGCGCTCTCGTTCGATTCCCTCGGCCTCGACGCGCTCTTCGCGGACGCGCCCGTCCCCGCCGCCCTCGCCGATCGCCTCGCTGCCTACCACGCCGTCGTATCGTGGTTCGGGGCGCGCGCGGCGCCGTACCCGGATCGCCTGTGCGCGCTCGCGCCCGGCGCCATCCTCGCGCCGCCCGTGCCGGAGAGCGGCGCGCCCGGCGGCGGGCCCGTGTGGCACCATCTGCTCGCGTCCCTCGCGCCGCTGGCGGGGCGGGCGGGCGGCCCCGCGGAGCGCGCGCTCGTGGCGCCGCTCGGGATCCCGCCGGCGTGGCGGGCGCGGGCGCGCGAGGCCCTCGGCGTCATCGGCGTGTCGCCCGCGCGCCCGATGCTCCTCGTGCATGCGGGGGCGGGCGGCGCCGACAAGCGTTGGCCCCCCGAGCGCTTCGCCGCGACCATCGTGGCGGCGCGCGGCGAGCACGCGCTCGTGCTGCACGAGGGGCCGGCCGACCACGACGCGGTCGCCGCGCTCGCCGCGCGGCTCGCCCCCCTCAGCGCCGGGGACGCGGCCGTGCGGCTCGTGGAGCCAGACCTGCCGCTGCTCGCGGGCGTCCTCGCCGCAGCCCGCGCGTATCTGGGCGGCGACTCCGGGGTCAGCCATCTGGCGGCGGCCGTCGGGGTCCCCGCGGTCATCGTGTTCCCCCCCGCCACGCGCGAGCTCTGGGCCCCGTGGGGCCCGCGCGCGGTGACGATCGCTCCCGACGACGATGGCGCGGCTGCGCTGCGATCCGCCTTGACAGGACGCGCGCGCCCGCCTATCTAGGCCCCATGCCCCTGATCGATCTGTCCTTCCCGATCCGGCCGCACTTCCGCTGGAAGGTCGCCCGCGAGGTGCGCGCCTCGCACGCGCGCGGCGACAACTTCGAGTCGTCCATCATGACGCTCGGCTGCCATGCCTATACCCACGTGGACGCGCCCCGGCACTTCCTGGCGGGCGATCGTCACATCGCTGAGATGCCGGTGGATCAGTGGGTGGGCGAGGCCGCCGTCGTGGACCTGTCCGACCTGGGGGCCAACGACGCCGTCACCGCCGCCGACCTCGAGCGCCGCGCGGGCCATGTGCGAGAAGGCGACATCGTGCTCCTGCGGACGGACTGGCCGCGGCGGGTGAACGTGGAGGACGAGCGCTTCTGGCGCGATGCCCCCTTCACCGCCGCCGACGCCTGCCACTGGCTGGTGCGGCGGCGGGTCAAGGCGGTGGGCTATGACTACCCGCCCGACTTCTCCGTCCGCACCGGCATCTTCGAGCCAACCCGGAAGGTGTCCCCCGAGGAGTGCACCACCCATTTCATCTTCTTCCCCGCAGGGATAACCGTCGTCGAATACCTGACCAACCTCGATCGAATCGGGACCCCGCGCTGCCGCTTCATGGCCCTCCCCCTCGCGCTGGAAGGAGCCGACGGCTCCCCGGTGCGGGCGGTCGCCCTCGTCGACTAGCTGGCCGGCGGCGGCTTGACACCCCCACCAGGGCGCGCCTATGCTCCTGCCGACCCTGCCCCACGGGCGGGGGGAGGTGGGCCATGAGCGAGGATGAGTACTCCGAATCCCTCGAAACCGACTTCCGCAAGCTCGAGGGGGCGCTCCTCAACGACACTGTTCGGCTGCTGGCGCCCAGCGAGCCGATCCGCCTGGGGGTGGACGCCACCGTTCGCGAGGCCATCGACCGCATGGTGGCGCAACATCGCGCGGCCATTGTGGTGGTGGACGCCGAGGACCGCCTGATCGGCATCTTCACTGAGCGCGATGTCCTGATCCGAGTGCTCGGCGAGGGGCGCGATCCCGCGGCCACCCGGCTGGGCGCCGTGATGACCCCGCGGCCGGAGGCGCTCGCCGCGCAGGACCGGATCTGCTTCGCGGTCAACCGGATGAGCACGGCCGGGTTCCGCACCATCCCCCTGGTGGACGCCGAGGGGCGGCCGATCGGCATCATCACCGTCAACGATGTGGTGAAATGGCTGGCGGAGGTCTTCCCGGAAGCCGTGCTGAATTTGCGCCCCGGGGACCGGCTCAAGCACCCCCAGCAGGTCGACGCGGGTTAGGACCGCCTAACCCTCGCTTCTCTGGGAGACTGCCGCTCAGTTTCGTGTATACTTGGCCGGGCCTCAAGCGTGCCGGGACGGCGTTCGCCCGGCTCCACGTGACAACTGAACCGCAAACACGATAGGGGACAAATGCTCGTTCATGCCGTGCTCGTTGTCATCGCCGCGATCCTCGTCACGCAGGCCACCGTGCTCGCCACCACCGTGTATCTCCATCGCGCCCTCGCCCACCGGGCGCTCGATGTCCATCCCCTCCTCGACTGGGTGTTCCGCGTCGTGCTGTGGATGAGCACCGGCATGCGGCGCCAGCAGTGGGTGGCGGTGCATCGCAAGCACCACACCTTCACCGACCGGGAAGGCGATCCCCACAGCCCGATGCTGTTCGGGTTCTGGAAGGTGCAGCTCTTCAACGTGTACTACTACGCGCGTGAGGCGATGGCCCCCGATATCGTCCGCAAGTTCGCCCCCGATCTCACCGAGGACCGCTGGGATCGCTACCTCTTCTCCTGGGGCTGGTCTGGTCTTTTCCTGGGGACATCCACGCTCTGTCTGATCCTGGGCTTCTGGGCGGGCATCATCGCGATGGTGTCCCACGGCATCCTCTACGTGTTCGTGCTCGCGCCCCTCATCAACGGGCTCGGGCACTGGCGGGGCGCGCAGAACTTCATGAACACCGCGTACAACTCGCGGGTGCTCGCCTGGTTCACCGGCGGGGAGAGCCTGCACAACAACCACCACGCCTACCCGCGCTCGCCGAAGTTCAGCGTGGGGCGCTTCGAGTTCGATCCGGGCTGGGTGGCGATCAAGCTGCTCGCGGCGTTCCGGCTGATCGGCATCACCGGGCCGGTGGCGAAGCTCAGCCCGTAGCCGTCGAGCGCAGCCGGCGGGCGAGCGCAGCGGGGGGGCGGGGCGCTCGCTTGCTCAGTACAGCATTCGCCGCGAGCGCCCCGCCCCCCCGCTGCGCTCGCCCGCCGGCTGAGTTGGGCGGTTAGGCGGGGAGCGTCGTCCCCGGGGGCACGTCGGTGAGCAGGATCCAGTCGTCGGGCGCGTCCGCGGGTGGGCGCGTGTTCTCGGCCACCGTGACCGTGCGGGCCCGGCTGGGCGAGAACCACTCCCACACTCCTGGGGGCGGCGCGGCCACGTCCATGGGCTCGCCCATCTCCGGGCCGCTCGCGCCGGACGTCTCGCGCTCGGTCTTCCGCGCCCGCTTCTCCTCCTGCTTCGCCCGCTGGGCATCGGCCTTGCGCCGGCGCTCGAATCCGTAGTTCTGACGGGCGCTCATGCGTCGGCCACCGCGATCGCGCTGATCTCGACTTTGCAGCGCGCGTGGGTGGCCAGCCGCGCGACCTCCACGGTGGTCGTCGTGGGCAGGTGTCCGCCGAGATAGTCGGCCCAGACGCGGTTGAGATCGTCCTGCTCCTCGACGGTGGTGAGGTAGCGTGTGGCGGAAACGAGGTCGCGCAGCGTGCAGCCGGCGGCCTCCAGCGTCTTCTTGAGATTTTCCATGGTGAGGCGCGCCTGCTCGCGCATGCTGTCGGGGAGGTCGAACTCCTCCTCCCGGTGGGGGTGGCTGTGGTAGACCGGCGCCGCGGTGACGCCGGAGAGGAAGACCAAACGTCCCCGCGCCACCAGGATCCCCGGGGCATAGGGCATGTGGACGTCGGTGCGTCGATCCCGATGGTGCACGACTGCGAGCTCCTTGGTCATGCCGTCCTCACTCAGACGAAGATGCTTTCGGGCAAGAAGGCCGAAACGATCCAGTTGGGCGCGTCCACGATCTCGCTGATCTTGAGGTCCACCGCCACGCTCGACACGATGTAGGCCTCCTCCCGCGAGAGTCCGCGCTCCTCGACCAGGTGCTCAATCATATAGCGAATCGCCTGCTGCGCGGAGGCGAACAGATCGGGCCCATGGGCGGTCGTCGCCACCCACGACCCGCGGTTCGTCGCCGTGGCGATGGGACCGCGCGTGCGGAATCGGGGCTCGGGCAGCCCGCGCCCGCGCTGGAGATCGAAGCGGAGGGTCATCTCCGCCGCCATCTCAACAGCCGTCACGCACACCTCGCCGTCGCCCTGCGCGGCGTGCCCGTCACCTACACTGAACAGCGCCCCGTCCACCCACACCGGGAGCTGCAGCGTCGTCCCCGCGGTGAGCTGCTTGATGTCCATGTTGCCGCCGTTCTTCCGCGGGGGCATGGTGCTGTGGCCCCCGGGCTCGGGCAGGGCGGTCCCCATCACGCCGGGGAAGGCCTCGATGGGCACCGCGATGCGGTCGCCCTTCCGCGCGAAGCGTCCGTCGGACACGTCCCAGATCTGCAGATACGGCTTCGGGAAGTCGGATTCGGGCAGGAGCCCGCGTCCCGGCCGGATGGCCGTCCAGCCGAACGGGGCGCCGGGCTTCACCTCTGTGATTTCGACGACGAGCACGTCACCGGGCCGCGCGCCCGTCACCCGCACCGGTCCCGTGAGCGGGTGGCCGCGGAAGGGCCCGCGACGGAGCACGTCGTCGTGGGTGGAGGCCGGCGAGTAGTAGCCGTCGGCGGCGTCGCGCGTCTCGAAGGTGACGGTGTCGCCGGGCGCGATCTCCAGGCGCGGCGGCAGCGCGTTGTTCCATTCATAGTGCGCCTGGCTCCGGTCGAGGCGATGGTTCATGCGCGGCTAAGCTCCTCGCGGACGCGCGGGGGCGTGAACGGCACCGTGCGGAGCCGAGCCCCCGTGGCGTCGAAGATGGCGTTGGCGATGGCGGCGGGAATGGGGCAGGTGGCGGGCTCGCCCGCCCCCACCGCGGGCTTGTCCCCGGCGTCGAGAAGGACGATGTCGACCGCGTCCGGCACCTCCGCGAAGGTGAGGATCGGGTAGGTCGCCCAGTCGAGGCTGGTCACGCCCGCTCCGTCGAAGGCGACGGCCTCCTTGAGCGTCCGGCTGATCCCCTGGAGCACGTTGCCCTCGATCTGGTTGCGCACCCCGTCGGGATTGACGACGAGGCCGCAGTCGTGGCCCACCGCGACCCGGCGCACGCGGACGGCGCCGCTCGCCCGATCCACCTCGACCTCGGCCACGGTCGCCACGTAGGCATGCTCGTTCTCATACTGGCAGTAGGCGATGCCGCGGCCCGCGGCGGGGCCGGTCGCCCGTGCCTCCGGCCGCGGTGACGGCCGCGGCTGCCAGCCGGCGGCGCGCGCGGCCGCCTGGATCACCGCCGCCGCGCGCGGGTCGGCCAGGTGGCGCAGCCGGAACTGGACGGGATCGGCGCCGGCGGCGGCCGCCAGCTCGTCCACGAACGACTCGTTCGCGAACGTGTTCTGGGGCGCACCGAGGCCCCGCAGGGCAGAGACGCGCAGGACGCTGCGATCGAGCTGATGCACGACGACCCGGTCCGCGGGGAAGGTGTAGCCGTGCTGGGCGTTGCGTTCGCCGCCGATGGCCCGCGTCACGGTCTCCGGCGCGCCCGTCTCCTCGCCCGCGAGGAGATTCCCCGCGCGGTTGGCGGGACGCCGCGCGTGGGTCGGCGTCCACACCGCGTAGTCCCAGGCGGCCACGCCCCGCCCGGCGTCGAGCGCGCCGCGCACGCGCATGACCATGCCGGGGCCCTTGGGCTCGTAGCCGTGCTCGTCGTGCCGCATCCACTGCACGCGCACCGGGCGGCCCACCGCGCGCGCGAGCACGGCCGCGTCCGCGGCAGCGTCGTCGGCGCCGTTGTGGCCGTAGCAGCCCGAGCCCTCCATGAAGATCACCCGTACGCGCGAGACGGGCAGGCCGAGGAGCCCGGCGAGCGCTCCCCGCAGCTCGAAGACGCCCTGGCTGGCGGTCCAGACGGTGGCCTCGGTGGGGCGGACGTCGGCCACCCCGCAGGATGGGCCGATGGACGCATGCATCTGGAACGGCCACCGGTACTCCGCGTCCAGGGCGGAGGGCGTGCGGCGGAGAATCCCGTCCACGTCGCCTCGATTGACGAGGACGCGCGCGGTCGAGGGGCTCCGCACGAGCGCGGCGTGCAGATCCGCCATCGGCGGCAGGCTCCCGCCCCCGCGCCAGCCGACCTTGAGGGCGCGCGCCGCGGCGATGGCCTGCTCCTCGCGCTCGCACACCACACCGACGAAATCGCCCTGGCGCACCACCTTCACGAGACCGGCGACCTTGTGCACAGAAGCTTCGTCGATCCCGGCCACGCGCGCGCCCGCCGCCGGCGGCCGCACGACGCGGCCGTGGAGCATGCCGGGAACACGCATATCGTGGATGAACGTGTGAATGCCCGTGACCTTCGCGGGAATGTCCAGCCGGGGGACGGACGTGCCGACCACGCGATAGCCGGCGCGGGGCTTCGTCTGGAAGTCGCGCGTCACCGGACGGCTGAACCGCCGGCCCCCGATCAGCTCCCCGTAGGTCGCCCGCCGCAAGGGATCGTCCACCACGCTCACCACGCCGTCGCGCGTGGCGAGCTGATCGACCGAGGTGGCGAGCCGGACGGACGCGAGCAGCCGCAGCGTGTAGCGTGCGTCCGCGGCGGCCTGGCGAATGACGGGCGCCCCCCGCTGCATCGTCTTGCTGCCGACGGTGCCGCCCTGGTCGGGAGTGCGCGCGGTATCGCCCTGCACGACGGTGACCTGCGACACCGCCACATCGAGCTCCTCGGCCACGATCTGCGCCAGCGCGGTGCTCACGCCGGTGCCGAGCTCCACCTTGCCGGTGAAGACCGTCACGCTACTGTCCGGGGCGACGGCCAGCCATGCGTCGATCTGTCCTGGCGGGGCCGGCTGACCGGGGGCCGCAGTCTGGCCCGGAAGCACCGGCTCGTCTTCGCCCACGCGCGGCGTCTGAGTCCGCCCGGCGGCGGGGAGCGAGAACGTGACGATCAAGGTCCCCGCCGAGCGAAGCAGCGTGCGCCGGCTCAGGCCCTCGCTCCGCTCGGAACCATCATGTATCCGCTCGCCTCGCCTGCGGCTGCGGCTCGCCAATCAGTCGAGCCCCCAGGTGAACACGTGGGTGGGGGTGAGCTCGATCAGCAGCGAGTCGGACTCGTCCAGCGCGGCCTGCTCTGGATACTGGGGGTACTTGCGATAGATGAGTCGCCGGATGCGGCGGAACCGGGGGCCGCGTTCGACGATGGCGGCCCGTCCCTGCACCATCACCCCACGGAGAGCGCCCCAATCGTCGGAGTACTCGTCGACGGTGAGGGCGAGCTGCCCGTTGGCCTTGACGTTCCAGACCTTGCGCCCGCGCTTGCCCGAGCCGAAGTAGATCTTGTCACGGACCAGCAAGGGGCAGACCGGCACGAGATGGGGCATCCCGCCGGGCCCCGCGCTGGCCACGCGGGCCACGCGCGCCCAGCGCAGCATCTCGGCGGCGGCCCGGGGTATCCGGACCTTACCGCGGCGGCGACGCGCCCTGCGCGCTTTCCCCATCGAGACGGATGCTAGGCGCCCACGGGGAGGCTGTCAATGCGTCGCGGCGGCCTCCCCGCGCGCCTTCGCCACGATGCCCCAGAGGGACACCACCGCCCAGACGCCCTCCAGCAGGACGAAGCCCCATTGCGCGCCGTGCCAGGCGTCGACGGTCAAGATGACGGCGCCGATGAAATTCGGCACGAGATAACCGTACGCGTCCTGGGCGAGCACGCGGAGCTGAGCGAGCACGAAGGCAATCAGGATGAAGACGGCGCCCACGATCTGGACGAGTTGCTCCGTCACGCGCGCTCGCTCCGCGGCGCCGACGCTCCGCGCGCCAGCCAGGCCGCGGCCAGCAGCGCCGCGGTGGGCGTCCAGATCCATACGAGTTCGCTCACCACCGTCCGGAGGCCCCAGGCGCTCAGGATGTCGGCGCCGATCGGCGAGACCACCACGGGCCGCCAGGGAAAGAAATAGCGCGTGTCGTCGAAGGGCGAGAGGAAGGCCACGCCGGGGCCGCCGTTGGTGAAGGCGTCGAGGAAGCCATGCGAGGCCATGGCCAGGAAGTAGACACCCCAGAGCCAGAAGAACGGCAGCCGCAGCGGCCGATGGGCGAGCCGCGCCACGACATAGGCGACGGCGGCCGCGGTGGGAAAAGCATGCGAGATCCCGCGATGCGCCCAGCGCGTGCCCCACGGGATCCCCAGCGGCCACGCGATGACGTCCGCGTCGGGCAGCATGGAAAGCCCCGCGGCGAGCACCCAGAAGAGCGGCGGCAGGCGGCGGAAGCGCGCGAGCATCGCGCCGAGGCCGCAGGCCACGACCGCGTGGGTCACGATGGTGGGCATCGCCCCTCTGGCGGCATCAGCGGTAGAATACCCCTCGCCATGGCCTTTACCGACACGCTCTGGCGCTCGATCGAGGGGATCTACGCGGGAATTCTCCGCCATCCGTTCCTGGCCGGGCTCGCCGACGGCTCCCTGCCCCGCGAGAGCTTCCGCTTCTATGCCGTTCAGGACGCCCTTTACCTGCGGGATTTCGCCCGCGCCCTCTCGGTGGCGGCCGCGCGCGCCCCGCAGGACGACTGGATCATCATGTTCAACGAGCACGCGGCGGGCGCGCTCAAGGTGGAGCGTGCGCTCCACGAGGGCTTCTTCAAGGAGTTCGAGCTCACGCCCGGCGAGGTGGCGGCCACGCCCCTGGCGCCCACCAACCTGGCCTACACCTCCTACCTGCTCGCCGTCGCGTACGGCGCGCCCTTCCACGAGAACATGGCCGCGCTCCTGCCGTGCTACTGGATCTACTGGGAGGTGGGCAAGGAGCTCGAGCGGCGCGGCTCGCCCGATCCCCTCTACACGCGCTGGATCGGCACCTACGCCTCCGGCGAGTTCGGCGCCCTGGTGGAGGCGGTGCTCGACGCGACCAACCAGACGGCGGGACGCGTCGGCGAGGCCGAGCGCGACGCCATGCGCCGGCACTTCCTCGCCACCAGCCGCTACGAGTGGATGTTCTGGGACATGGGCTGGCGGCGCGAAGGCTGGCCGGTCTAGCTCCGCTTCAGGAGGAAGCTCGTCGGGCGGGGGCCGTCCATCAGGACCCCTTGAGGGTGGTGACGTTGAAGGCGCTGACCGGTCGCGAGAAGCCCTTGAGGGCAAGCTCGCCCACGGCCTCCGAGATCACCAGGTCCTCGACCCGCCCGTGGAGCTTGCGCGAGACGAGGATCTGGCCGGGTTTGGCCTCTCCGCAGAGACGCGCGGCCAGGTTCGTGACGGTACCGATGGCGCCGTAGTCCCAGCGACCTTCGAAGCCGATGGCGCCGATGGTGGCGTAGCCCTCGGCGATGCCCACCCCGAAGTCGAGCTCGTAGCCGCGCTTGCGCCAGCCGCGCATGAGCTCGTCCACCCGCTCCCGCATCACCACCGCCATGCGGACGGCGCGCTCCTGGGGGTTCGGCACCGGGACGGGGTCATTGAAGAAGATCATCATCCCGTCGCCGGTGAAGCGCTCCAGGGTGCCCTCGTGGGCGAGGATCAGCTCGCCCATCGCGGCGTGGTACTCGCGGAGCACGCCCATGACCTCTTCCGGCTCGGCGGTCTCCGCGAACGCGGTGAAGCCGCGCAGGTCGAGGAAGACGACGGTGACTTCCCGCCGGTGGCTTTTGAGGGGGTCGTCGGCGCCGCCGTTGACGATGGCCTCGGCGAGGTGCGGCGAGAAGAACCGCTTGAGCCGACCCAGGCGCTCGAGCTGCCCGACCTGCTCGGTCACCCGCACCTCCAGCGTGCGGTTGAGGTCGGCGAGCTGATCCCAGAGCGTCTTGACCCGCAGCAGCGATCGTACCCGCGCCAGGAGCTCGGGCTGATTGATGGGCTTGGTGAGGAAGTCGTCGGCGCCCGCATCGATCCCCTTCACTCGCTCCTGGGCCGGGTCGAGCGCAGTAACCATCACCACGGGCAGCATGGGGAGCGCGGGGTTCGCGCGGAGCTTCCGGCACACCTCGTAGCCGCTCATGCCGGGCATCATCACGTCGAGGAGAACCAGGTCCGGCGCCGCCGCGTCGATCTTCTCCAGCGCCTCGGGACCGGAGGAGGCGGTGGTCACGACGTAGCCCTTCGCGGTCAGCAGATCGGCGAGGAGCTTCAAGTTGACGGGGGTATCGTCCACCACCAGGATGCGCGCGGCGTCGCTCATGCGCTACTCCTCGCCGGCCGGTCCAGGACTTCGCGCACGAGGTCCACGAACGGCCGGATGCTGATGGGCTTCGACTGATAGGCGTCGAAGCCGGCGGCCAGGATCTTCTGCCGGTCCTGCGTCATCGCGGAAGCGGTCACCGCGATGACGGGAATCGCGGTGGTGGCGGCGTCGGCGCGGAGGCGCCGCAGCGTCTCGATGCCGTCGATGCCGGGCAGCTGTATGTCCATGAGCACCAGGGCGGGCCGCTGCTCGTGGGCGAGGCGCAGGCCGTCCTCGCCGGTCTCGGCTTCGATCAGCCGGTAGCCCTTGGCGGTCAGCACGTCGCGGACCAGCTTGCGGTTCTTGTCGTTGTCCTCGACGACTAGGATCAGCTCGGCTGCCATGGTTGCCTCATCGGGATGGCGAAGGTGAAGGTCGAGCCCTGGCCGGTCTGGCTCTTGATCCAGATGCGGCCTCCATGGAGCTCGACGAACCGGCGGGCGAGAGCCAGGCCCAGCCCGGTGCCCTCGTGCCGGCGCGCGTAGTCCGAGCCGACCTGACGGAACTCCTCGAACACCGCCTCGTGATCCTCCGGGGCGATCCCCACTCCGGTGTCGCTGACGGAGATCTCGACGGTGCCGTCAGCCACCGCGGCCCGCACCTCGATGCGTCCCCCTTCGGGCGTGAACTTCACGGCGTTGGACAGGAGGTTGAGCAGCACCTGCTTCACCTTGCGCTCGTCGCCGGTGATCTCGCCGAGCCGGGGCTCGACCGACCGCTCAAGCACGATACCGCGGCGCATCGCCCGCTCCCGCACGAGCATGAGGGTGTTGTCGATCGCCTGCGGCACGTCGAACGCGCCCAGCTCCAGCTCCATGCGGCCGGCTTCGATCTTCGCCAGGTCCAGGATGTCGTTGATGAGCGACAGGAGATGGCGGCCCGACGACAGGATGTCGTTCAGGTACTCCTCCTGCTTCTCGTTGACCTCGCCGAACAGCCGCTCCAGCATCACCTCGGAGAAGCCGATGATGGCGTTGAGCGGCGTGCGCAGCTCGTGCGACACGCTGGCGAGGAACTCCGACTTGTGCTGGTTGGCCTCCTCGAGCTGGCGGCTCTTGTCTTCGATCTCGCTGAACAGCCGCGCGTTCTCGATCGCCAGCGCCGACTGGCTGGCAAAGGTCCGCAAGAGTCCCACGGTGCGATCGGGGAACGCGCCGGCGGCCTTCCGGTTGACGACGAGGGCGCCTACCACCTCGTCCTCGCTCAGAAGAGGAATCGCGAGCAGCGACTGGTAGCCGTGGCGCACCAGAGCGTCACGCACCCGGCTCGTGTACGCGTCGGTGTCCATGACGTTCGCCACCTGGACAGGCTCGCGCGTCATCACCGTCCGGCCGACGGCGCCCTCCCCGTAGACGAGCGGGGTCGTGCGCAGCAAGGCCACGAACTCCTCGGGGAAGCCGTCGGTCGCGCGCAGGCGCAACGACCGGCTTGCCTGGTCGAACTCGTAGATGGCGCCGCCGTCCGTCTCGGCGAGGTGGTTGGCGCGCGACGCGACGGTGGCGAGCACGCGGTCGAGATCCAGTGTCGACGAGATCGCCCGGCTGACCTCGCCCAGGGCTTCCAACTCGCCCACCGAGCGCGTGAGCTCGGCGGTACGCGCTTGCAATTCCTGGAACAGGCGGACGTTCTCGATGGCGATGACCGCCTGGTCCGCGAAGGTCTGCAGCAGCGCGACCTGCTTCTCGGTGAAGGACCGGACCTCGGTGCGGTAGACCATCAGGACGCCGACCGCGACACCTTCCCGGAGCAGCGGCGTGGCCAGACACGTTCGCACCCGGTCGACCTGGGTGGCACCGGCGAGATAGGGATGCTCCGCCACCAGCTCGGCCAGGTCCGGTTCCTGCGTCGTCTCACGGTCGAGAATCGCCCGGCCGCTCGCGAGCGCGCGGGTCACCGGATAGCGACGGGCCCCCACCGGTCCCTCGCTGCTCGCCAGCCAGAAGAACGAATCGCCCTCGACCTGGCCGATCAGCGCCCGCGCGCCGTCCGTCAAGCGCGCAGCCGACTGGGCGACCGCCCGCATCACGGGCTGGATGTCGGTCGGCGAGCTCGAAATCACGCGGAGGATGTCGCCCGTCGCCGTCTGCTGCTCCAGCGCCTCGGTGATGGTACGGTTCTTCTCCTCGAGCTCCTTGAACAGACGCACGTTCTCGATCGCGATGACGGCCTGATCAGCAAAGGTCTGGAGCAGCGCAATCTGCTTGTCGGTGAACGGGCGCACCTCTTGCCGCCGGATGTTGATGGCGCCGATCGCCATCCCCTCACGCATGAGCGGCACCGACACGGCGGTTCGCACATTCAGCGCCGCCATCGCCGTCGTCGTGGAATACTCGCGAGCCACCTCGGGGGCGCTCATGTCCTCGACGTGAATCGCCCGCCCTTCCAGGATGGCACGCGCGGTCATGCTCTCCCGGGTGATGGGGCGCAGCTCGGCCAGGACCAGGGGGACCGGTCCGAAGTGAGCGACCCGCCGCATCTGGTTCCCTTCCACCTGCATGATGAGCGCGTCCGTCGCCCCGCACACTCTCGCCGCGTTCTCGGCGACGGCATGGAGCACGGGCTGGACATCGGTCGGCGAGCTGCTGATCACGCGGAGAATCTCTGCGGTCGCGGTCTGCTGTTCCAATGACTCCGACAGCTCTCGGGTCCGGTCCTCGACCTTCTGCTCCAGCGTGACGTAGGACTCCCGCAGGCGGGACGTCATCCGGTTGAAGTCGTCGGCGAGGGTCTCCAGCTCGTCGCCGCTGCGCAGGTCGATCTGGTGGTCGAGGTCGCCGGCACCGATCTTGGCCGCGCTCTCCTGCAGGATCTGGACGGGCCGGGCCATCCGGCGTGCCAGCAGGGCGCTTACCACCACCGAGAGCACGATGCCGACGATCACCAGCAGGCCGGTACGGCGCGCCGAGGCCCGCAGCGGCTCGAAGGCCTCCTCCAGCGGTTGGTCGACGAAGACCACCCAGCCGAGAGGGGCGATGGTCGAGTGCGCGGTCAGCACCTCGCGACCCTTCGGATCGTGGGCGATCGCGATCGCGTCCTGGCCCGGCGTGAGGGCTGCCCGCACCTGCTCGAGCCCGTCCAGCGAGGTCTTCTGGAGCACGAGGCTGATGTCGGGATGGGCGATGAGCACGCCGTTGCCGTCCACCACGTAGGCGAGCCCCGCCTTGCCGACCTTGATCTGGGAGATCACGTCCCAGATGAATTTGAGGTTGACCTCGGCCACGGTGACCCCGCCGCCGCTCTGCGGCATCGAGATCGTCATGTACGGCTCGGACTCCTTGCGGAAGTACACCGGCCCGAAGTACGTGCGCCCGGTCTTGGCCTCGCGGAACTTCGGGTCCTGCGAATGGTCGACCTGGCTGCCGACCACGTCGATGGCCAGCCGCGAGATCCGCAGCTGCTCGCGCCCGCTGCCGTCGAGGTGGCTCAGCTCGGTGATGGGCGGCACCTGGCGCTGGAGCCGGTAGGAGTCCTGCCGGCGCTGGTCGAGGGCGGCCGCCGCGCTCACGAGCTGAGGCTGGGTCGTCCATCCGAGCTGGCGCTCGATCTCCTTCACGAAGGTCTCGATGCGGGAGGCGGCGGCGCGCGCCTTCTCGGCCTGCAGCGCGACCAGGGCCGCCTTGGCTTCGTTGTAGGAGCCATAGAGCTGTACCGCGCCGCTCGCAACGAGCGCGCCCGTGACGAGCGCGACGAGCGCGACGATGTACTTGCGGGAGAGCCGGCCGCCCTTCCTCACTCGATCACCTGGCTGGCGCGCAGCCGGATCTCCGGCGCCACCGCGATGCCGAGCTGCCGCGCCGTCCGGAGATTGACGATGAGGTCGAAGGTGGACGAGCGCTCGATGGGGAGGTCCGCGGGCCGGGCGCCCTTGAAGATCTTGTCGATGTAGATCGCGGCGCGCCGGAACATGTCGATCTGGCTGACCCCGTAGGACAGCAACCCGCCCCCCAGCGCGACCGAGTCGAGCCCGATGGACGGCAGGCGCTTCGCCGTCGCGAGGGCGCCCAGGCGGCCCGCGTTGACGTTGAAGAGAGCGTCCTCGACGATCACCACCGCGTCGGCCCGCCGAGCCACCATGGCCGACAGCGCGTCCTCGAATTCGCCCGGCGCACGGGCGTCGAAGCGCATGACCTCGACGCCGAGGGCGCCGCCGGCCTGGCCCATCTCGAGCTCGACCGGAGCCATGGAGGCATTGTCGGGGTGCATGAGGGCAGCGACGCGCTTCGTCCGCGGCAGCACCTGTTTGAGGAGCTCGAGCCGCTTCGCGCACAGCTCGGCCACGAAGAACATGAGGCCGGTGATGTTGCCCCCCGGCCGCGCGAGGCTCGGCACGAGCCCGGTGGCCACGGGGTCCGAGATGGCACCGATGACGATGGGGATCGTCGCCGTGGCCTTCTTGGCGGCGAGCGACGCCGGGGTGCCGCCGGTCACGATGACGTCGACCTTCATGGCGACCAGCTCGGCCACGAGGGTGGGAAACAGCTCGTAACGGCCCTCCGACGAGCGGTACTCGTAGGTGACGTTCCGGCCCTCGACATAGCCCAGGTCGCGTAGCCCGCCGCGCAGGGCCTGGAGCCGATCCTCGTAGCCCGCGCGGGGGGCAGGCACGAGGATCCCGACCCGCCGCATCCCGGCTGGCTGCGCCAGGGCGGGGAGCGGGCCGGTCAGGGTGATACCCGCGCCCAGCGTGGCCAGGAATTGCCGGCGCGTCCTCATCGCACCTCGACCATACCCTAGGTAGCCCCCCGCAGGCGCTCGGCGCGCAGCGCGGTGCGGCGCACCTTGCCGTCGTCCCCACGCAGCGGCGTCGTCACGAACTCGTAGGTCCGGGGTCGCTTGTAGCGCGCGAGGCGGGCGCCGAGGAAGTCGTCCAGCTCGGCGTCGGAGAGCGGCTCGGGCGTCTGCACGATGGCGTGGACGGCGTTGCCGTACTCTTCGTCAGGGAGGCCGATCACGCAGGACGAGGCGACCTTTGGGTGCTCGTCGAGGGCGGCCTCGATCTCCGCGGGGTACACATTCGCCCCCCCGACCAGGATCATATCGGTGTCGCGGTCGCTGAGGTACACGTACCCCTCCGCGTCGATGCGACCCATGTCACCGAGCGACTCCCAGCCGTCGGGCCGCGCCTTCGCGCGCGCGCCGATGTACCGGTACGAGGGGGGCTCCCCCTCGCCGCGGCGCATCCAGATCTCGCCGACCTCACCGGGGGGCAGCGCATTGCCGTCGCGATCGAGCACCCGCATCTCGCCGAGCACGGGCTGCCCCACCGAGCCCCGGTGCGTGAGCCACTCCTCGCCGGTGATCACCGTGAAGGACTGCGCCTCCGTGCCTCCGTAGAGCTCGAGGACGCGCTCGGGCCCCAGCCAGTCGATCCAGGCGTCCTTGAGCCACACGGGACAGGGCGCGGCCATGTGCATGAGCACCCGGAGGCTCGACAGGTCGTAGCGCGCGCGCTCGGCGGCGGGCAGGCGCCAGATGCGGTGCATCATGGTGGGGACCGCGTACATCCAGTCCACCGCATGGCGCTCGATGAGGGCCAGGGCCTCCTCGGCATCGAAGCGTGGCATCACCACGAGCTGATTGCCGCTCAGCAGCGCGAGCAGCGACGTCACGAACGGCCCGTTGTGGTAGAGCGGGCCCGTGACCAGGTGTACGCCGCCGGTCGGGATCCGCAACACCGTCGCGAAGCCCGAGATGCCCTCCCAGCTGGCGGGCTGCATGGCGACGATCAGCTTGGGACGCCCCGTGCTCCCCCCCGACGTCGGCGCCTTGAACGACGCGCCGATCACCGGCGGCAGCGGCTCGGAGGAGGTGGACGGCTCCGGCTCGAACCCGGCGGGGACGGTGGGCCGCCCGGGGACCTCGGTGGGATCGACTCCCACAACGAGGGACGGGTTCGCGAGCTCGATGATCACGCTCCGCTCCGCGACGGGAAGGCGGGAGGAGATGGGCTGGGGGGTGGCGCCGAGCTTCCAGGCGGCCACCGTCGCCTCGTAGAAGCCGATCCCGTTCGGCAATCCGATGGTGACGAACGAGTCCGGCGTCACCCCGAACGCGCGGTACGCCCGGGCCAGGCGGTTCGTCCGCGCCTCCAGCTCCGTCCGGGTGATCGACTCCCCGCCGCACGTGATGGCGGGCCGACGAGGATCGGCGTGCGCGAGATTCCCGATCAGGACGCCGAGGGGCGTCTCGTCGCTCACCCGAGCTCGGCCTCCGCGCGCATCGCCACCGTCCCCTCGGGAGTGACCGCCCAGAGCTCGCAGCCCGTCGCGGTGGGCCGGCCGCGCAGCTCGAAGGGCGCATCGGCGAAGAGCGGGGCGCGCGCCTGCGTCGCGTACATGCGCACGCCGCGCCCGGGGTTCGAGTCGCGGGCGAAGTCGAGGAGGAGCGTGGAGGTGAGCGGGCCATGAACGACCAAGTCCGGATAGCCCTCGACCTCCATCGCCCAGCGGCGATCATAGTGGATGCGATGGCTGTTGAACGTGAGCGCGGAGAAGCGGAAGAGGAGCACCGGGTCGGGCTCGACGCGACGGCGCCACGCCACGTCGGCGGGCGCTTCCTCGCGCCGCGGGGCTTGATTGCGCTCGCCGGCTTTGATCTCCTCGCGGAACACCGTCCGCCGCTCCTCCTCCACCGCCAGTCCGCGCGGGCAGAAGATGCGGTTGACGGTGGTGGCGAACACGAGGGTGCCCGTGCCGCCGGACTTGGCGGAGATGTCCGCCAGCTCCGTCTCGCGGCGCAGGGTGTCGCCGATCCGGATGGGCTGGTGGAAGCGGAAGCGCTCGCCGGCGAACATGCGACGCGGCAGGGGCATGGGGGGCACCACGCCGGTGTCGCCGGGGCTTCCGTCCTCGCGGAGCTCGCTCGGGCCGAAGCGCGGAAGCCCGTAGAGGATGTGCCAGCCCGGCGGCAGCGGATCTCCTTCGACCAGGTCGCGCTCGGGCCGCCCGAAGGTCAGCCGCAGGAGGTTGGCGGGGGCAGCGGTGACCACGTCCGTGGACTCCTGGCGCCGTCCGATATGCGTCTTCAGCCCATCGAGGTCCAGCTCGGTCTTCGCCATGCCGAGGACACTATCATGGGTCCCCCTCACCCTGCCCTCCCCCCTTCGGGGGCGAGGGGCCACTTGGGAGGGGGTGGGGTGAGGGGAGGTGAGGTACAGTGCCAGGCGATGCGTGTCCTGCCCCTGTTCGCGCTGGCCGGCGCCGCTCTCCTGCTGCCCGCCTGCGCCGCGCTCGAGCGCGCCGGCGCTCCCTGGCATCAGCTCTCCAGCGAGCCCAGCGGCCAGGCGCCCGATCCGGCGACCACGCCCGAGGCGGTGGTGCAGGTCTACGCCGCGCGCACGGTGGGCTGGCGGGGCCTCTTCGCCGTTCACACGTGGATCGCGGTGAAGCGGAGCGACGCGCCGGCGTACACCCGCTACGAGGTGATGGGCTGGGGCGTCAGCCAGGGGCGCCCCGCGATCAGGATCGACCGGTCGGGGCCGGACAATCACTGGTTCGGCAGCCGGCCGGGCCGTCTGGTGGACATGCGCGGGCCCGACGTGGACGCGCTGATCGACAAGATCGAGGCCGCGATCAAGGCCTATCCCTACGCGGAACGCTACCGCTCCTGGCCGGGCCCGAACAGCAACACCTTCCTCGCCCACATCGGCCGCGCGGTGCCCGACCTGCGCCTGGACCTTCCGCCCACCGCCATCGGCAAGGACTTTCTCGCCAACGGCGATCTCGCCGCCCTCACGCCCAGCGGGACCGGCGTGCAGCTGTCCCTCTTCGGCCTCGGCGGCCTCCTCATCGGCTGGGAAGAGGGCCTGGAAGTGAACGTCCTCGGTCTCTCCTTCGGCCTCGACGTGACCCGCCCCGCGCTGCGCGTCCCCGCCGTCGGTCGCCTCGGCTTCCCCTAGCGGGGATCTACTCCTTCGGCACCTTCCGGGCGAGGACCTTGGCGAGGGCCTCGGGGGCGAAGCCCAGCTGGAGGAGCGCGACGCCGGTGTCGGCGTACTCGCGGTAGGCCGCGATCTTGCCGCCCTCGAGGTCGAACACGCTCATGCCCTTGAAGCGCACGGGCCGGCCGGCGCTGCGCGGGATGGCGTCCGATACCGTGTAGGAGAAGCGCCACTCGCCGGCGGCGCGCCGACCGTCCTCGACGACCGTGTCGAACTGCCAGTGGTAGCCCTTGCCCTCGTGGAACATGCGCTCGAACATCTCACGCAGGGCGGGCTGCCCCGCGTGCGGGCCGAAGAAGAGGTCGTCGTACGACCCGGACTCCGTGAACAGATCGACCAGCGCCTTGACGTCCTGCCGGTTGAAGGCGTCCGCGAACGCGCGCACGATGCTCATGGCATTCCCTCCAGGAGTCGGGGCACCGCTTTCTCGAGACAGCGCAGGATCTCGTCGCGGCAGTAACGAAACGCCTCCTCGCCCTGGCCCGCCGGATCCTCGATGTCGCCGGGCTCGCCGGCCAGCTCGCGGAGGGTCACCATGGTGCGCCCCGCCGCTTCCGTGTACGCCGCGAGCATGTCCTTCTGCCGAACGGTCATGGTCACGATGAGATCGGCCTCGGCGATGAGGTGGCGGTGGCGCTTGAGGTCGGTGGACGTCATGTCGTCCTCGGCGAGGTGCACGCCGATCTCCTTCAGGGCAAGGCGCGCGTCGAGCGAGGGCAGCATCCCGTCGCGCGCGTAGGTGGCGATGCCGCCCGACCGGATGCGAAAGCCGTGGTCGGCGTCGTGCGCGGCGAGCATCTTCTCGAGCAGCACCTGCGCGATCACGCTGCGCGCGGTGTTGGCGTGACACACGACCAGGACCGAGCGTCCCCCGCGCGCGACTCCGCCGTCGCTCATCCCCTGGTATCGGCAAGCGGACGGTAGTAGGGGTTCCCCTTCCCCACCCAGTCCTGGAGCATGGCGCGGAACTCCGGGCCCATCGGATCCACGCCCCGCATCGGCATGGTGCCGCGGCGAATCGTGAAGTCGTGGGGAGCCAGCTCGCCCCCGCGAAGGAAGTGCCGCGCCGCCGCCTCGTGCCGCCCCTGCCGGTAGAGCCACTCGCCCAGCCCGAATTCCGCGCGCGCTTGCTGGTCGGCGGCGGTGGGCAAGGCCTGCAGCTCGCGCGCCGCGAGCCCCGCGGGCAGCGCGGGCGCCTCGCCCTTCACCCAAGCCCGGAGCGCCCCGAGATGCCGCGCCGACTCGAGCCCGGTGATGGCCTTGAACGTGTCGGTGCCGAAGGCGACGTCCGCGGGCCGGACGATGCGGCCGCGCTCGTCGATCCAGAACACGGTGGGGACGTTGACGATGTTGTAGAGGTCGGCGAGGAGATGCCGGGTGTCCACCAGGGCCACGTGCGCCGCCCCGGGCGTGCTGGGCCGCGCGGCCTCGATCCACGGCCGCGCGTCCTCCGCGCTCTTGTCCAGCGCCACCGTGATCACCACGAAGCCGCGACTTCCCAACTCCTCGTGCATGGCCTGCCAGACCGGCAGGTCGAGACGGCAGCCTCACCAGGAGGCATAGGCGACGAGCAGCACTTTCTTGCCCCGGTGCTCGGCGAGGGAATGCGGCCGGCCGTGGAGATCCGGCAGCGTGAAGTCGGGGGCCTCGAGGGCGGCCAGGCTCCGGGCGCGCTCATCCGCGCCCATGCCGACGTAGGCGGCGCCCTCTTCCACGTCGAGCGCCAGCGGGCGGCCCAGCGTCGCCGCCACCGCCCCAAGATCCACGCCGTCCGGGAATTCCAGCGCCGCGGCCTCACGCACGGGCACGCAGAGGCTCCCGCGACAGAGACCTTCCGGCCGCAGCGCCCAGCCCAGCGCCCGCTCGAGCGCCTCGCGCGAGAGTCGCACCGCGCCGTCCCGCATCCGCGCCGGCACCGTCGTCACGCGTCCGCTCTCAACGGCGGCGTCGATGATGGTCAGCTCCGTCATGCCCTCGCTCCTCGTTGGACGCCGGTCAACGCCATGCCCACACGGGCTGCTCGAAATGATACACGCGCGTGCCCCGGCCGTGGATCACTACCTCGCGCGACTGATACACCACCGCCGCGGTCGGGGCGTGCACGAGGGTCTCGAGAATGGGCAGCTGTATCACCGGCCGATCGCTCTCCGGAATGGAGACCAGGCGCGGCACGTCGGGACGCTCGAGCTCGTCGAAAGCCACGCGATGGGCGCTCGCCACTTCGGAGGGGTCGGGCGCCAGCTCCGCCTCCGCGCCACCCCAGACCACCACCGGCGTGATCAGGAAGCCCGAGCGTGTCGCGTAGTCGTCGAGGAGGCCCAGCACCGCCTCGGGCGCGAGCGAGAGGCCGACTTCCTCACGCAGCTCGCGCAGCGCCGCTCCCTCCGGAGTCTCGCCGCGCTCGATGCGCCCGCCGGGCAGCGCCCATTGCCGAGCGTGGGCGCGAAGGCCGGCGGCCCGCCGGGTGATCAGGAAGCACGCGCGACCCGCCTCGTCGGGCAAGAGCACCACCGCCACCGCGGCGGGCCGCAACCCGTCGGGCGCGGCGCCGAGCCGCTCGAAGCGCGCGAGATGCGCCGCCGCGCGCTCGCGTAGGACGGCGTCGAAGCGATGCGTGAGGATGGACATCCCCCTGCACCACACCCCAGATCCGGAGTAGTGTCAAGGCGATGGCCGCGACTTACCGGCTCGGCATGGCGCGGCGGCTCGCCAACACGCTGATCACCGCGCTCCTCCGCATCGGCGTGGGGCCTCCGCGCACCTATCTCCTCACGGTGGCCGGCCGCAAGACCGGCCGGCCGCTCACGACTCCGGTGACCCTGGTCGAGTCCGGCGACCGGCGCTGGCTGGTCGCGCCCTACGGCGAGGTGGCCTGGGTGCGCAACGTGCGGGCGGCCGGCCGGGTGACGCTGACCCGCGGGACGCGATCGGAGCGGCTCACCGCCACTCCGCTGGGTCCGGGCGAAAGCGCGGACGTCCTCCGAACCTACCTCCGGCAGGTGCCCATCACCCGGCCGTACTTCGATGTCCGCCCCGATTCCCCGCGCGAGGCCTTCGTCGCCGAGGCTCCTCGCCACCCCGTCTTCCTCCTCGCCGCGGACCCGCGTTGACCGCCACTACGGACTTGGTGTAGAGTCGCGCCGCCATGAAAAAGAAGAAGCCGGCCAAGAAGACCGTATCGAAGAAGGCTAAGGCGAAGAAGCCAGCGGCGAAGAAGCCAGCGGCAAAGAAGGCGCCGGCCCGGGCCAAGGCCACCAAGCCGGCCCAGTCCACGAAGCCGGCGGGCGGGAGCGAGACGTACACGCCCCAGCCCGTCGAAGGCATCGGCTGGGCGCCTTTCCGCTACCCTCTGACGTAGCCGCCTCGTCGAGTCCGGGTGAGCAATCCGCTCGCGCTCCATACCTGGACGCTCGACACGACGCCACTCGCCGATGCCCTCGCCGCCGCGCGCCGCGCCGGCTGGGACGCCGTCGAGCTTCGCCGCGTGGATTTCCTCCGTGCGCGCGAGGCGGGCAAGACCGACGAGGACGTGCTCGCCGCGGTCCGCGGCTCCGGGCTCGCCGTCGCCTGCGTGGGCGTCGAGATGGGGTGGCTCCACGCCGACGGCGCGGAGCGCGCGCGCCTGCTGGGCGTCTTCGCCGAATCATGCCGCGCCGCCGCGGCCCTCGGCTGCCCGCGGGTGATGAGCGCGGTGGGGCCGGGCACGGGCGATCTCGCGCGCTCGGCGGCGTGCGTCAGGGAAGTCGCCGCCATCGCGCAGGCGCATGGCGTGCGCCTGGCCTTCGAGTTCAGCTACTCCGCGGCGCAGCTCAACACGCTGACGCGGATGCGCGAGCTCGTCTCGCGCGCGGGCCATCCGGGGTGCGGCCTCCTGCTGGACACCTACCACATCCACCGAAGCGGCGGCAACGCGCGCGACGTGGAGGATGTGACCCCGGACGAGATCGTCTACGTCCAGTTCAGCGACGTGCCGTCGGGGACGCTCGACCCCAAGAACATGCTGAACCGGCTCCCCGCCGGCCAGGGCGTGGCGCCCATCCGTGAGCTCTTCGCCGCCTTCGCCGCCAAGGGCTACCGCGGCCCCTTCAGCTACGAGGCGCCCAACCCCGCCGCGTGGGCCCGCCCCGCCGACGAAGTAGCCCGAGAAGGCCTCGCTGCCGCCCGCGCCGTCCTGTCGTAGAAGGGCGGCGAGAAGGGTCCAGATGCGAGGCGGCGATGGGCCCTCATCGGCGCCCGGCCCTACCGCACTCCGAGGAGCTCGACTTCGAAGATGAGCGTGGCGCCCGGGGGGATCACGCCGCCCGCGCCCCGGTCGCCGTAGCCGAGCGCCGCGGGGATGATGAGCTTGCGCTTGCCGCCCACCTTCATCGAGCCCACGCCCTCGTCCCAGCCCCGGATCACGTGCCCGCGCCCGACCGGAAACTCGAGCGGCTGGCCCCGGTCGCGCGAGGAATCGAACTTGGTGCCGTTCTCCAGCCAGCCGGTGTAGTGCACGCTCACCGTCTGTCCGGCGGCGGGCGCGGCTCCCGTGCCTTCGACCAGCTCTACCCAGCCGAGGCCGGATGCGCTGCGCAGTATCGTCTCGTCGGCCATGGCGTCCGCGCTCACTGCATCGGCGAGTAGGCGGTGGGACGCAGGATGTGGGCGGTGAGCTTCCGCAGCAGCGGCCCGTTCTTCTCCGTCTCGGCGAATTTTGCCAGACGCTCCTTGTCGCCGAAGAAGGCGCCCCACTTCTTCTCGCGGTCGGCCAGGCTCTCCCAGGCCAGGATGTAGAGCAGCTGATCCGACGGGCCGCCCAGCTCGTTGGTCCAGAAGCCGACCACCTGGATGCCGTGCTTCTTGAAGAAGTCCATGGTGATCTCGGCGAAGCGGCGATTGAGGTCGGGCAGCCGGCCCGGCATGGCGTGGTAGGTGCGGAGCTCGTAGAGCATGGATGGACGCCCTCCTCGGTGCGCGCGCCGATGCTAGGCGCCCGTGCTCCACGATGTCAACCCGTGCTATCTTCCCGCTCATGACGCCACCCAAGTACGTGACCCTGCCGGAGATTCGCGCCGCCGCCCGTCAGAAGCTAGCGGAAGATGCCTGGAACTTCGGGGACGGCGGCGCCGAGACCGAGACCACTCTCCGCCGCAACCGGGCGCATCTGGACCGGCTGGCGATCCGCCAGAACGTGCTCGTGGACGTGCGCACCGTGGATCTGTCCACCACGTTCCTCGGGCAGCGGCTGTCCGCGCCGCTGGCGGTGGCGCCCATGGGCGGCCTCATCCTCTTCCACCCGGAGGGCGACTGCGAGATGGCGCGGGGCGCCGGCAAGGGCGACACGCTGCAGTTCCTGTCGGGCGCCACCGGCTGGCCGGTGGAAGACGTGGCGAAGGCGGGCTCCGGGCTCAAGATGTTCCAGCTCTACCACCATGGGGACCGCGGCTGGGTGGGCGAGCTGATGAAGCGGGTGGAGACGTCCGGCTACCTCTCCGTGTGCCTGACCGTCGACGTGCAGTGGTACGGCCGGCGCGAGCGCGACATCGTGAACCGCTACATCCCTCGCGAGGCCATGTCCAAGGCGCCCAACCCGCGCGGGCCGGATCAGACCTATCAGGCGCGGCTCACCTGGGACGACGTGGACTGGCTGCGGAAAACGGTGCGTCTCCCCATCGGCGTCAAGGGCATCATGACGCCGGAAGACGCGCGCCGCGCCATCGAGCACGGCGTGGACATCATCTGGGTGTCCAATCACGGCGGCCGGCAGCTCGACCAGACGCAATCCACCATCGACGCGCTCCCTGCCATTGTCGACGCGGTGGGCGGCGCCGCGAGCATCGTCGTGGACGGCGGCTTCAATCGCGGCACGGACGTGCTGAAGGCGCTCGCGCGCGGCGCCGATCTCGTCGCCATCGGACGCACCGCGCTCTGGGGCCTCGCTGCCGACGGCGCCGAGGGCGTCGCGCGGACGTTCGAGATCCTGCGCGAGGAGATGTCCACCGCGCTGGCCCTCTCCGGCCAGACCACGCTGAAGGGGCTCAAGCCCGACTACGTGTTCCGGGTGGATTGAGGCAGGGCGGCGCGGCACGCGCCGCCCGCCCGCGCTACTTCTTCTTCGCGCTGTCGGCTGCCTTGTCGACTTCCTTGCCGGCCTTCTCGACGGGCCCCTTGCCGACCGCCTTGTCGGTGTCGAGGACCTTGTCGACCTTTTCTCCCGCCTTCTGAGCCGGGCCCTTTTCGCAGGCCATGGCCCCGAACGCGGCCAGGCACAGCACTGAGGTCAGGACTCTCCGGCTCGTGCGCCGCATCAGAAATGGCAAGATGGCGAGGGTGGCGAAGAGCCGCATGGTGGCTGGTCCCCGGCGTGTCGGGAAGGTGCGAACTCGTGGCGTTATAGGGGAGGACGGGGGATTGCGACTCATGTTGTGAATCGGGCGATGCCGAAGTTATTCGGGCGTTCGACGTGATCCGACAACGACCGAGGAGAGGGCGATGCCCGCTGGTCGATTGCGATACGCTCTGCGCCCTGCTCCTGGTCGTCCCGGCGGTCGGGCTCGCCCAGACACCCGCCGCGTTGCTCCCGCCCCCGGTCCCGACGGTGCCGCCGCTCACGCCGTTGCCGGGCAGGAGGCGGCCCGGAGCATCGTCACCGCGGAAGTCCTCGACGCCGCCGGCGACCCCGTTCCTGGACGGTCGGCCGGCCCACCGACGCCGCCGCGGGCCGGGGTCCATGAGCACCGACTGTGCCTTCAACCCGTGGTGCGGGGACAATGTCTTCTCCGCCGGCGCTACTCTCGCACCAGGTGCTTCTCGGGGGTATTTCTCGACGAGCCTCGGCCCCGACATCCCGACGTTCAACTACGTGCCGCTGACATTCCGCCAGGGGTGGATGCTGACCGACGCCGCCGACGACAGCCGGTGGCCGGGGAACTGGGAGTTCCTGGCCGACTTCACGGTCTCCGCGATCACCTCGGACTACGGCCACTGGTTCGCCGGCCCGTCGTTTTACCTCCGGCGCAACTTCGTCCAGCCGGACGCGGCCCTGGTCCGTACTCGCAGGTCGGGGCCGGGTTCGTCCTGAACGATGCATACCGGGACAAGTCCCAGAAGGCGATCGGCGCGTTCTTCGAGTTCTACCTGCACGCCGAAGTCGGGGTGAAGTACTTCATCTCGCAGAACTGGTCGCTGGACCTCGAAGGCGGGACTCCATCACATCTCGAACGCGAACACCGCGGGCCGGAACTACGGCGTGAACGCCGTCGGGGTCCAGATCGGGTTCACCTACTACTTCCCGTCCGGTGGCCGGTAGCAATCCACGACGACCGGTACCGAGCACGATTGGCAGCCGCGACCGACTCGCGGATCGAGTCGGCCACATTGTGGCCTGCTCGCTCCGCGAGCGGGGTGAGCCGACGACCGCCAAATGGGTTTCCCCCTCCGGCGTGATAACCCAATTGGTCGCGTCTCGCCATTGATCCGATTCGTCGCCGAGATTCCCGATGTATCGCCTCGTTCGGATCTGCGGGGGAAGCGAAAACGCGGTTTATGTCGCGGGGGAGGCAAGGCCGAAGATAGACGGCCGGTCCCGAGTGCGTCGATCCCGCCGATTGAAGGGGGCTGCCCGTGCGTCGAATCCGATCCGTCCTCTCCCTCCTCGTCGCCGCCGCCCCTGTCCGCCGCCCAGTCGCCGAGCCCGGAGGTCGACGCCGTTCGTCCCGCTCCCGCGGCCAGGAGGCGGTCCGGAGTGTGGCCGAGGACGTCGCCCGGCTCAGCGGGCAGGCCCCGTTCCTGGACGGCCGGCCGTTCCCCCCGGCGGGACGCTGATCGTCGATCCTGGTTGCCAGTCGCCCGGCGGGGCGGGCGACCGTTCGCCGAGAACCACCGGTCGTTTCAGGCCCTGATCGGGGTGTACGTCTCGTCCCGCCCGGGCCCGGCGATCCCGCCGTTCAACTACATCCCGGCGACGTTCCGGTACGGGTGGATGCTTCAGACCCCGGCGAGACGACGGCCGGTGGCAGGGGAACTGGGAATACCTGTGTGAGTTGACGGTCGCCACATCTTCTCGGACTACGGCAGCTTCTTCGTCAGCCCGGCGTGCGTGTGGCGGTACAACTTCGCCCGGCCCGACTCGGAACTCGTGCCGTACGCCCAGCTCGGCCTCGGGTTCGTGCTTCAACGACGCCTACAAGGACAAGGAACAGCACGCCATCGGGGCGTTGACGCAGTTCATCGCCCACCTGGAGATCGGGAGCCGGTACTTCGTCTCGGAGAACTGGTCGCTGGACGTCGAAGGGCGGGATCCAGCACATCTCGAATTCCAAAACGGCCGGCCGGAACCTCGGGGTGAATGCGTTCGGGATCGCCCTCGGGGTGACGTACTACTTCCCGAGCGGCGGGCACGTGACGGCCGTGACTACTTCAGGGCCTTGTCCGCGATGTCGGTGCGGAAGTGGGCCCCCTTGAACCTGATCTTGCGGACCGCCTCGTAGGCCCGCTTCTTGGCGTCCGCCAGCGTGTCGCCCAGGGCCGTCACGCCGAGCACGCGGCCGCCGTCGGTCACGACCCGGCCGCTGTCCAGCTCGCGTGCCGGCGTGGAACACCTTCACGTCGGCCATCCGCGACACTTCGTCCAGCCCGGCGATCGGCTTGCCCGCCTCGTACTTGCCCGGATACCCGCCGCTCGCCATGACCACGCACACGGCCGGCCGGGGATCCCAGTCGACCTTGCCTCGTCGAGGTCGGAGAGCGTTCTCGTCCACCACCGCTTCGAGCAGATCGAGCAGGTCGCTCTTGAGCCGCATCAGCAGCGGCTGCGTCTCCGGGTCGCCGAACCGGGCGTTGAACTCGAGGACCCGCGGGCCCTGGTTCGTCAGGATGATGCCGCCGTACAGCAGGCCGTTGAACGGGTACCGGCCCCGCTTCATGGCGTGGACGACCGGGACGAACACTTCGCTCTCGACCTTGGCCATCAGCTCGGGCGTCCCCTTCGGGGCCGGGCAGTAGGCCCCCATCCCGCCGGTGTTCGGTCCCTTGTCGCCGTCGAGGGCGGCCTTGTGGTCCTGCGTCGGCGGCAGCGGCAGTATCGCCCGGCCGCCGACCAGGGCCAGGACGCTCAGTTCCTCGCCTTCCAGCCGCTTCTCGACCACCGCCTGCCGGCCGGCCTTGCTGCCGAACTCCTCCTGGATCATGACCCGGTCGATCGCCCGCTTGGCCTCCTCGCCGGTCGAGCAGACGATGACGCCCTTGCCCGCCGGCGAGGCCGTCGGCCTTGACGACCACGGGGTACTCGCGGGTGTCCACCCAGTACTTGGCCGGCTCGGAGTGGTCGAAGATCTTGAACTCGGCGGTCGGCACGTCGGCGTGCCGCATGAGCTGCTTCGAGAAGACCTTGCTCCCCTCGATCCGGGCGGCCGACTTGCTCGGCCCGAAGATGCGCAGCCCTTCCTTCTGAAAGGCGTCCACGATCCCGTTCGACCAGCGGCTCTTCCGGGCCGACCACGGTCAGGCCGACGCCCTCCTTCTTGGCGAACCGGATCAGCTTGTCGAACTCGTTGACCTCGATCGGGACGTTCACCCCGTCGATGGCGGTGCCGGCGTTGCCCGGGCGCAGAAGACCTTCTCGACCCGCGGCGACTGGGCCAGCTTCCAGACCAGGGCGTGTTCCCGGCCGCCCTTGCCGATCACCAGGACTTTCATGAGGCCCCGTGCAGGTTGCCAGACCGAAGCAGCATCCGCGTCCGACAGATGATTTCTAACGCTGTCGGACTCGAGAGCAATCGAATCGCGCAACGGGCCAGCGCATTGACTTCCGTTAGTCCCGGCCTAGCCGGTCTTGGTCGGACCGGCTAGACCGACTCCACGAAGCGGTCGTGTCTAGAATGGCCAGATTCATTCTCTCGAGATCCGGGATCATCTTCCATGAAAGCCCTGTTTCTGGTCGCCGACGGGTTCGAGGACGTTCAGTTCTTCTGCCCCTACTACCGCCTGCGCGAGGAGGGGGTCGCGGTCACGGTCGTTTCCGCCGTCGGACGACCAGCCGGTCATCGGGCTGCACGGCTACGTCGTCGACCCCGGACATGCCGATCCCGGAACTCAACCCGTCCGAGTACGACATCCTGGTCATCCCCGGCGGCCGGGCCCCGGAGAAGCTTCGGCTGCGCGAAGAGGCCGTGGACCTGGCCCGGACGTTCGTCCAGGACGGGACGCTGGTCGCCGCGATCGGCCACGGCCCGCAGCTGCTCTCAGTGCCGGGGCGCTGGACGGCAAGAGCGTGACCTGCGACCCCGGCATCCGCGACGACATCCGCGGCGCCGGCGGCGCGTACCGGGACGAGGCGGTCGTCGTGGACGGCGCGCTGATCACCGCCCGCGGAACGACGACCTGCCGGCAGTTCTGCGAACAGCATCGTGCCGGCGCTCGGCCGCCCGGGCCCGCTGAGCCGGCTCGCCGTTCCCCGACGCCGACCGTAAACCAAGCCGGCATGAAGACGCTCGCCGAGTTCCAGGCCGTCTACCACCTGCCGCTGCCCGGACCTGATCTTCCGGGCGGCGGAGGTCCACCGGGCGCACCGCGACCGCGGCGACATCCAGCGGTGTGCCCTGCTGAGCATCAAGACCGGCGGCTGCCCGGAAGACTGCGGCTACTGCTCGCAGAGCGCCCACTACAAGACGCCGGTCGAACGCGAACCGCTGCTGAGCTGTCGACGAAGTGCAGGCCCGGGCCCGCGAGGCCCGCGACCGCGGGGCGACGCGCTTCTGCATGGGGGCCGCCTGGCGCGGGCCGAAGGACGGGCCGGAGTTCGACGCGGTCCTCGACATGGTCCGCGAAGTCCGCGGCCCTCGGCATGGAGGCGTGCGTCACCCTCGGCATGCTGACGGCCGACCAGGCCCGGCGGCTCAAGGAGGCCGGGCTCACCGCCTACAACCACAACCTCGACACGTCCCGCCGGTATTACCCCGAGATCATCACCACGCGCACGTACGACGACCGGCTCGAAACGCTGCGGCACGTTCAGCGAGCGGGCATCTCGGTCTGTTGCGGCGGGATCGTCGGCATGGGCGAGACGGAAGACGACCGGCTGATGATGCTGGTCGAACTGGCCAACCTCGACACGCCGCCGGAAAGCGTGCCGATCAACTGCCTGATGCCGATGCAGGGGACGCCGCTGCAAATGGCCCCGCCGGTCGATTCGGTCGAGCTGGTTCGCCTGATCGCCACGGCCCGGATCGCCTTCCCGACGGCCCGCGTCCGCCTGAGCGCCGGCCGCGACCGCATGAGCCGCGAGCTGCAGATCCTCTGCTTCCTGGCCGGCGCCGATTCGATCTTCTTCGGCGAAAAGCTGCTGACCGCCGGCAATCCCGGACGAAGACGCCGACGCCGCCCTGTTCCGTTCGATGGGCCTGCCGGTCCCGACTCCCTGTCCCGCATGACCCTGTTCGACCGCTGGACGTCGGCCCTCGACCAGCTCCGCAGCCCAGGGGCGGTTTCGGCAATTCGCTCCGCCGAGTGGGATCGACTTCACTTCGAACGACTATCTCGGCTACGCCGTCGCTGCCCAACCCGACCGGCAGCGACGACCTGTCGCGATCGGGCACGGCCTCGCGACTCTTGCGCGGGCATCACGCGGTCTGGGACGAAGTCGAAGCGGCCCTGGCCGCCTGGCACGGGGCCGAGGCCGTCTTGATGATGACGAGCGGCTACGCGGCGAACGAGGGGCTCATCTCGACGCTGATGGAACCCGGCGACTGGGTGGCGACCGACGAGCTGAATCACGCCTGCATCGTGGACGGCCTGCGGCTGGCGAAATGCCGGCGGTTCGTGTTCCGGCACAACGATCTGAATCATCTGGAAGACGGGCTAAGGCCGAGGCGGCGCGCAACGAGGACGGCCGCGAGCGGTTCATCATCACCGAATCGCTGTTCAGCATGGACGGCGACCGGGCGCCCCTCCGCGAGATCGCCGACCTGGCCGAGCGGTACGGGGCCCACCTGATCGTGGACGAGGCCCATTCGACCGGCTGCTTCGGTCCGTACGGGCTCGGGCTGCGTGGACGAGGCCGGGTTCGCGGTCACGCGTGCTGGCGACCGTCCACACCGGCGGCAAGGCGCTCGGCGTCTACCGGGCGCCTACATCGCCGGGTCGAAGCTTGCTGAAGGAATACCTGACGAATCGCTGCCGGCATCTGATCTTCACGACGGCGCTGCCGCCCGGCGGTCGGGGCATGGTGGCTGGACGGCCTGCCGCGGGTGCAAAGCCGACCACGTTCGACGGCGGCGGCTGCACGAGAAGGCGGCTCGATTCCGGTCAGAGCTCGCCGCACGCGGCGTGACGCCGCGCGGCACCGAGTACATCGTGCCGGTCGTCGTCGGCGACGACGCGCGGGCGGTGGCCGCGGCGACCCGGCTTCGCGAGCAGGGCTTCGACGTCCGGGCCATCCGGCCGCCGAGCGTCGCCGCCCGGGACGGCCCGGCTGCGCATCTCGATCCACGCCGACCACGAGCCGGCCGTCCTGGTCCGCCTCGCGGAGGCCGTCGCGGACGCCCTCTCCCATGTCTGACCTCATCGTCCTGGGCACCGACACCGACGCGGGCAAGACCACCTTCGCCCTGCTCTGGCTCGCGGCGTTCGGGGATCGATTTCGCCTACTGGAAGCCAGTCGAGACGGGCGATTCGGACACGGAGCTGGTCCGGCGGCTGGTGCCCGGGGCAACCGTATTCGATCCGGTCGCGCGCTTCGCCGAGCCCGTTGCCCCGCCGCTGGCGGCGCGACGTGAAGGGCGGTCGATTCCCGTCGGCCGCGCGACATCGCCGCACGCTCGCCCCGAGTCCGACTGCCCCCTGCTCATCGAGACGTTTGGCGGGCCGCTCTCGCCGCTCAACGAAGCGGAACTGCAGATCGAATTGGTTCGCCGGCTCGGAGTCGCCGTGCGTGCTGGTGACTTCGTCCGCGGTCGGTGCGGTGGGCCGTGCTCTAGTGGCGTTGCGGAGCGTGCAGGCGGCACGGCGTCTCGTGCGAGCGGTCGTACTGGTCGGGCCGCCGGACCGGTACGCGCGAAGCGGAGATCGAAAAGCACGGCGCGGATTCCGGTTTGCAGCCTGCGCGCCGCCGAGGACTGGAATCATGCCGGTCGCTGAACGACGCCGCGGCCGAACAGCGCCGGCGCGCTCGAAGACCTGCGGGCTCTCGGTTGCGAGATTCGCCGCCGCTGACCGCACGCCGACTGGACTCGTTGCTCGCGACCGCCAGACCGTCTGGCATCCGTATACGTCGCTGCGCGACGCCGGACTCGCCGTTGCCCGTCGTCGCCGCGCGAGGACGAATTCCTGACCTGGCCGACGGCCGACGACTGATCGACGGCATCTCGTCCTGGTGGACCATCCTGCACGGCCACCGCCAGCCGCGGCTCATGGACGCCGCTGCGACGGCGCTGCCGAGCAGATCGACCATGTCCATTTCGCCGGCGTGACCCACCCGTTCGCGCGTCGAGTGCGCCGAGGAACTGCTGAAGACCGCCCCGTGGCCCGGCGGCCGGGTCTTCTTCTCCGACAACGGCAGCACGGCCGTCGAGGTTGCGCTCAAGATGGCGTACCAGTACTGGTGCCATCGCGGCGAGCCGCAGCGGACGCTGTTTGTCGGGTTCGAGGGCGGCTATCACGGCGACACGTTCGGGGCGATGGCCGTCGGCCGCGACCCGGTCTTCTTCGGCCGGTTCGAGCCTCTGCTTTTCCGGGCCGTCCAGGTCCCGGTCCTGCCGGATTCTGCTCGACGATGTACTTGTCGAATCGGCATCCGGAAGTGGCGGCCGTCGTGATCGAGCCGCTGGTTCAGGCCGCCGGCGGGATGCGGATGCACTCGCCGCACATCCTCCGCGACCTGTACGCCGTGGCCCGCCGACACGACGTCCTGTTTATCGCCGACGAGGTGATGACCGCGTTCCGGACCGGGACCGTCTGGGCGCACACCGCAGCCGGCATCGCGCCGGACTTGATTTGCGCGGCCAAGACCCTCGCGGGCGGCGTCTTGCCGCTGGCGGCAACGCTCGTCGCACCCGAGGTCGTCGCCGCGTTCGACACGGCCGACCGGTCCCAGACGTTCTTTCACGGCCACTCGTTCACGGCCCACCCGCTCGCCTGTGCGGTCGCGTGCGAGAACCTCCGGCTGATGGCCGACCGGCGACTGGCACCGGAGTCCGACCGGATCGACCGGCACTGGCCGGCGGCCGTCTGATCGCTCAAGGGGCTGCCGGGCGTGGCCGATGTCCGGACGTGTGGGACGATGCTGGCGCTGGACGTGGCAGCGGACGGCGGGTACCTGGCCGAGGTCGGGCGGACCATGCGGGCGGCGGCGGTCGCGACACGGCGTGTCCTGCTTCGACCGCTGGGCAACGTGCTCTACGCTTTGCCGCCGCTGTGCACGTCGCGACGAGTCGCTGGGCCGAATTCTGGAGGCGATGCGGGCGGCGGTCCGGCCGCCGGGAGTTGAATGATGGAATACGTGGTCCTCGTCGGGGCGGTCTCTGGCTCGCCGTCGTTGTTCCTGGCAGGTGACGGCCCTGCGACGGGTGTTCGTCATCCAGCTCCGTAACGGCGTGCCGTTTCTGAGGCGGCAAGGTGGCGCCAGCGTTCGTGGTCGAACTGGCGGAGGTGCTTGAGCGGCACGGTGTCCGCCGAGGGGCGCTCTACGGCGTTCCGAACGCCGGTGCGGGTCGGCCTCGGCTTCTCGCGCCATTCCGGCAACGCGGCCGGCAGGCGCTGCGAAATGTCTGGTCCATGCACCGCCCGGTAGGAACGACGTATAATTCGCCCCTCCCTGTCAGCTCCAGCGCCCCCGGCGTGGGATTGCACTTCTCACGTATGCATGAATCGACTATTCATTTCCGCCAATGTCATGGAGCTGAACTTTAGACTCGCCCGTATCCGGGCGATCGATTGTCGATGCTGAATCGCTAGGACTCCGACGGCTGATGTACCGCCGGATTCTCGGGCAAACTTCTCGCGACTCCTGGACTGTACGTCGTCGGCGCGGCCGTCTGGCTGGCGGCCGGGGGCATCGTTCGAGAGCGACCCGCGAGACCGAGTTGCTCAACGTCGCCTGCGACCCGACCCGCGAACTCTGGCGGGACGTCAACGAGCGATTCATCGACCGACTACGAGCAGGAGCACGGCGTCCGGCTGACGATCAAGATGTCGCACGGCGGCTCGGCGAGCCAGGCCCGGGCGGTCATCGACGGCCTGGAGGCCGACGTGGTCACGCTGGCCTCTGGTCCGACACCAACGCCGTCCGCAAGCGCGGGCTGATCGACGACGGCTGGGACGACGCGGCTGCCGACCGCGCGCTGCCGTACTACTCGACGATCGTCTTCGTCGTCCGCAAGGGGAACCCGAAGGAGATCCGCGACTGGCCCGACCTGGTCAAGCCGGGACGTCGAGGTCATCACCCCGAACCCGAAGACGTCGGGCAACGGCAAGCTAGCTTCCTGGCCGCCTGGGGGGCCGAGCTGCGGCGGACCGGCGGACGAGGACGAGGCCCAGGAGTTCGTGACCGCGATGTACCGGCGCGTCCCGGTCCTCGACTCCGGGGCCCGCGGGGCGACGACGACCTTCGCCCAGAAGGAATCGGCGACGTCCACCTGACCTGGGAGAACGAGGCCCACCTCGAAGTGCAGGAGGCGCGAGGGCGAGCTGGAGATCGTCTACCCGACCGTCGAGCATCCGGGCCGAGCCGCCCGTCGCCGTCGTCGATGCCAACGTCCGCAGCAAGGGGACCAAGCCCGCGGCCGAGGCGTACCTGAAGTTCCTGTACACGGACGAGGGCCAGGACATCATCGCCAAGCACCACTACCGGCCGTCGGACCCGAAGGCGCTCGACCGGCACAAGGACAAGTTCCCGGACGATCGAGCTGTTCCCGATCACGGAGATCGCCGCCGGGCTGGGACGAGGCCAACGACCGGTTCTTCGCCGAGGGAGCGGTGTTCGACCGCATCTACGCCCGCGAGCAGGAAGTGAATCCGCCCATCGAGGTGTGACTGACATGGTTGCCGCACGACGATCGCGATCGACCGCGGAAGCGTTCCTGGCCCGGCTGACGACGACCGCCTACCAGGTGGCCCTGCGGCACGGGATCAAGGGGTCGTTCGCCGAGCTCGAGCTGGACCTGTGGCACGAGCTGCGGGCGGTCTGCGACGAGGACGAATCCGAGACGGAAGGGGACCGACCGATGGCCGCGGTGAACCGCCGGGTGCTGCCGGGGTTCTCGCTGAGCCTCGGCTACGCGGTCTTCTACCTGAGCGTGCTGGTGCTGATCCCGCTGGCGGCGTGCTTCCTCAAGGCGGCGTCGCTGAGCCTGGTCGGAGTTCTGGGCGCGGTCTGGACCGACCGGGCCCGGGCCGCCTACGCGCTCACGTTCGGCTGCGCCGCTCGTCGCGGCCGCGGTCAACGTGGTCCTCGGCCTGCTCGTCGCCTGGATGCTGGTGCGCTACGACTTCCCGCTCAAGCGGCTCGTCGACGCCCTGGTCGATCTGCCGTTCGCCCTGCCGACGGCCGTGGCCGGGCTGGTCTACGCGACCCTGTACGTGCCGAACGGCTGGCTCGGGCAGTTCCTGGTGCCGCTCGGCATCGAGGGGGCGTACTCGCGGCTCGGGATCGTGCTGGTGCTGGTGTTCACCGGCTTCCCGTTCGTCGTGCGGACGGTGCAGCCGGTGCTGGAAGCGCTCGACGCCGAGACCGAGGAGGCGGCGCTGATCCTCGGGGCGCAGCCGCTGGCAGACGTTCCGCCGCGTGCTCCTGCCGACGCTGCTGCCGGCCCTGGTGACCGGGTTCGCGCTGGCCTTCGCCCGCGGCCGTCGGCGAGTACGGCTCGGTGGTCTTCGTCTCGGCAACATGCCGTTCGAGACGGAGATCGCCCCGGTGCTGATCGTCGCCCGGCTGGAGGAGTTCGCCTACGGCGAGGCGACGGCCATCGCGGTCGTGCTGCTGACGGTGTCGTTCGTGCTGCTGGCCGTGATCAACCTGCTGGAACGATGGAGCAAGCGCCATGGCGGTTGAGCCGACTCCGACGCGAGCCGACCGATGCCGCCCCGTTCCGCGCGGTCGCGGCAGGACCACTGGCTGGTCCGCGGCGGGCTCGACGCTGGCGACGCTCGCTGCATCGTCGGCGTGCTGATCGTCGTCCCGGTCGTCAGCGTCTTCTCCCAGGCGCTGGCCGACGGGCGTCGGCGTGTACTGGCGACAACCTGGTCGGCGACCCCGACACGCGGCACGCGATCCTGCTGACGCTCACCGTCGCCCCGGTGGCGGTGGCGCTGAACCTCGTGTTCGGCGTCGCGGCGGCGTGGGCCATCGCCCGGTTCCGCTTCCCCGGCCGGACGCTGCTCGATCACGCTGATCGACCTGCCGTTCTCGGTGTCGCCGGTCGTCGCCGGGCTGGTGTTCGTGCTGCTGTTCGGGGCCCAGGGCTACTTCGGCCCGTGGCTGCGGCGAGCACGGCTACCAGGTCATCTTCGCCACGCCGGGCCTGGTCCTGGCGACGGCGTTCGTGACGTTCCCGTTCGTGGCCCGCGAGCTGATCCCGGTGATGGAGGCGATCGGCCCGGAGGAGGAGCTGGCGGCCCGGAGCCTGGGGGCGAGCGGCTGGCAGATGTTCTGGCGGGTGACGCTGCCGAACATCAAGTGGGGCGTGCTGTACGGCGTGATCCTGTGCAACGCCCGGGCGATGGGCGAGTTCGGGGCCGTGTACGTCGTCTCCGGGCGGATCACCGGGCAGACCGACACGATGCCGCTGCGGGTGGAGAAGCTGTTCCAGGAGTACAACTCGCCCGGCGTCGTTCGCCCTGGCGTCGGTGCTGACGCTGCTGGCCCTGGTGACGCTGTTCGTGAAGGTCGGACTGGAACGCCACACCGCACGTCCCGCGGCCGGGAAGACCAGTCAGGTCCTTGACGTTACTTGGCCGTGTGCCCGGTGTGCTTGACCATGTCGCGGCAGGCCTTCTCGCACTTCCGGCACTCGGCGGCGCAATCCTTCATCACCTTGTCGTCGGCGAACTTCTCGCGCAGGCATCCCCGCAGCGTCTGCAGGCCTCGGCGCAGGACGAACAGATCAGGTCCGAGAACGGGCCCATCTCGCGACGATGGTGGAAGCGGCCGTACAGAACGTCGCACAGTCCTGGCACGTCTTCAGGGTCGTCAGGTGTTCCTTCTTCCCGTCCGCGACCATCTTGGCACAGTGGGCCGAACAGGCGTCGCAGCGGTCCGGGCGCAGTCGTCGCACGCCTTGGCGCAGGCTCACTGGACACGGCCCGTGATGGGGGTCGTGGGCTTTACCTGGGCCTGGTGCGGGATTGGCGCAGGAGGCAGGGCCAGGAACGTGAAAGCACAGGCGATGCGGAGACATCAGAATCCTCCGGGTGAAAGATCGTTGGGGGTGTGAAGACGGAGCAGCTTCCGATGCCGCCGCAGTTCGGTTAGAATGCTAAGCGCTACTTTGGACCGGTCAACATTGCAGGGAGAAAGTGCGTGGGCCGTACGATCGCGATCGGCGACATCCACGGGTGCCTGGCCCCGCTGGAGACGCTGCCCGCTGCGATCGCTTCCATCCGGAGGACTCGATCGTCACGCTCGGCGACTACATCGACCGGGGACTCCAAAGTAAGGACGTGGTCGACCTGCTCATCTCGACCTGGCCGGCCGTTGCGGCTTGATTCCCTCTGCTCGGCAACCACGAAGAAGCCTTGCTCGAACGCACTCGGGATAAGGCCGCCCTGCGGAAATGGCTTGACCCTGGGCGGGACGGATGCCCTTCGCTCTTACGGCTGGGTTCCGCGGCGGCCCGCGGCGGGCCTCGCGGACTGGTTCCCGGAACCGCACCGGCGATTTCTCGACAATTGTCGGTCCTACTACGAGACCGCAACGCACATCTTCCTTCATGCCGGTTACGTGTCCGGAGTTGCCGATGTGCGATCAACCGGTACTGGCCCTCCGGTGGCGGGTTACGGACGCCGCGGTGACGAAACCTCACCACTCCGGGAAAGTCGTGATCGTCGGTCACACGCCGCAACCGAGTGGCGAAGTCCTCGACCTCGGCTTCTTGAAGTGCATCGATCACCAATTGTGTTCGAGGCGGCTGGCTGACCGCCCTCGACGTGGACACCGGCCGCGTCTGGCAGGCGGACCTTGGGAAATTGCGAACGTGACGGCCGGAGCCCGACGCGGGCGGCGTGGAACAGGTTTGTAACCTGTCCCGCCGCAGGCGGGTCTGACCCGCCTGCGGCGGGACAGGTTACAAACCTGTTCCACGCCGCCCCACCCTCGCGATCACGTCTGCGCTGGTCCGCGAGCAAGGTGTGAGCACAGGCCACGCCAGCGAGCCGTCCCCCACCGCGAACCCGACGCGCTTGGTCGAGCCCGCCCGGATGTCTCCGGCCGCCAGAACGCCCGGGACCGTCGTTTCCAGCGGGCACGGCTCGCGGTCGGCGAGCGGCCAGCCGCCGGCCCGGGTCACGTCGGCCCCGGTCAGCACGTAGCCGCGCTCGTCCCGGCGATTTCCGTCGGGCAGCCACTCGGCCGCCGGCTCGGCCCCGATGAACACGAACACGGCCGCAGCAGGGCAGCCGCTCCCGCTCCGGTCGACCCTTCCGTCTTCAGCCGCACGCCCTCGATCTGGTGGCCGTGCCCTCGACGGAGGCCTCGATCTCGGTCCCTTCGTGGACCGTCACGTTGGCGCGGTCCGGATGCGCGTCACGAGGTACTCCGACATCGCCGAGCCCGAGCTTGCTCCGGACCAGCAGATGGACCTGGCGCGTCGGACAGCACTCGGCCAGGAACATCGCCGCCTGCCCGGCCGAGTTGCCGCCGCCGACCACCGCCACGTCCTGCCCGTCGTGCAGGAACGCCTCGACGCTGGTGCAGGCGTAGTAGATCCCCGGCCGCCTCGAACCGGTCGGCGCCGGGGGCCTCGAGCTTCCGCCAGCGCACCCCGGTCGCGACGAGCACGACCCGGGCCGCGGATCTCCGCCCCGCAGTCCAGGTGCAGGGCGTGCGGGGTCGCCGGCCGTCGGCCGGGAGTCGAGCCGTTCGACGGCGACCGGGGCGACCATCTTGGCGCCGAACTTGAGCATCTGGAGCACGCCGCGCGTCGCCAGCTCGGCCCCGCTCAGCCCGGCGGGGAAGCCGATGAAGTTCTCGACCCGCGACGACCCGCCGACCTGCCCGCCCGGGCCCGAGCCGGTCGAGCACGACGTGGACAGCCCTTCGGACGCCGCGTACACCGCCGCCGCGATGCCCGCCGGCCCGGCGCCGACGACGGCCAGGTCGACCTCTCGCGTCGGGCAGTCCCGCCAGACGCCCGGCCCCGCTGGCCAGCTCGCAGCAGGGCGGGGTTCAGCAGGACTTCGGCCGTCGCCGCACTCGATCGACCGGCGTCTTCCGCGGCGAGCCCGAGCGTGCGGCGAGCAGCGCGCCGGCCCGCTTCGTTTCGGTGTCGAACCACGTGAACGGGACGAAGTTCTTGTAGAGGAACTCGCGGACGACGCTCGTGTCGCGGCAGCTGCCCGGGGCCGACGACCGTGCAGCCCGAGCCCGCCGATCTGGGCCAGCAGCTCGCGGCGGCTGGTGAAGGCGATGATCAGCTTCTCGCCCGAGCTGCGGGACGCGGTTCAGGAGCGTCCGGAGCTGGTCCGTCGGGGACGCGCAGCAGCCGCGTCCGGCCCCGGGCGACGGCGGTCACGATCACCGGCCGGCGGGTCAGCAGGTCGATGTCGCCGGCGAACTGGCCCGGCCGTGGGTGACGATGACGGAGCCGCCGTCGGCCGGGTTGAGGATGTCGATCGCCCCCTCTTCGACCACGAACAGGTCGAGGTCCGCGTCCCCGGCCCGAAAACGGTCTCGCCGTCCGCGAGGTCGACGGTCTCGGCCAGCGGCCGCAAGAACTCGATTTCTTTCGGCGAGAGGGTGGGGAACAGATGACGAGTCATCGGATGCCGTCATGGCGGAGATTCTCTGGCGCGGGGATCAGGGTGCCGCCCATAGTCTAGGCGTGAGGACCAGACAGTGGGGCAGCATGGCGGCTCAATGGTCGCCGTTGATTTTCCGCGTCCCGCCGTTTCCGACACTTCCGGCAGTAGAACCCGCACGCGGTGGAATCCCGTGGGGGATGGGGATGGACTTCCAACTAGGCGTCATCGTGGCCGCAGGTCGTGCATTTCATTCGGAACTTCACTGTAGTCCCGTCCTGGCTGATGATCGCGGCCCCTTTCCCGGCAACCGCCCGCCCCCGCTTCTTGGGTAGGGTTCCGCCGGTGTCGGCCGCCGGGTCGGCGGACTCCGGTCCCGCGACCGGGTCCGGGGGGAACAGATTGGGGACGTCTCGGGCCGGGACGCCCATCTCGATCCCGTCCTGCCAGACGGTGTCGGTCCGCAGGAGGTCGGCCGGTCGCGACCAGCACCGAAAGATCGGGTCCGGACACCGGCCCCGGAGATGTCAGAGCCTCGTCCGTAGAACCAAAGAACGGCCATGCGCATGCCCCCCGAAGACGGTGGGTATCGGACGGAACTCGGGGACGCCGGAACCGCACCGCCTCAAGGAACGTCGTGGGGATGGTCAGTTCAGTTGATGACCCCGAATCGGGTCAGGAAAGGAAGAAGGCCATCGGTTAGGGAGGAGGTTACCAGAATCAGTGCCGGAGACGACAGAATTCCGTTGCATCAACGGGATCAAGTACCTCGATTCGCCACGGACAACGACTCGGCATGGCCCATGACGAGACTGTCCTCACCTCTGCGACCCGACGCATGACGAACAGGCTGAGACGGGCGCCGGTCTTGAACCCTGTGGGGCGGTCGTCCCCGACCTCGCCCAGACAGATCGTCAGGGTGTCGCCTTCGATCTTGAAAACCGCCGGGATCGTCCGCCCGGTGCTTGTCCGAAGGTCGATCGCGTTGGATTGGACGAAGTATCCGCCCCGGGCAGTCCAGTCGTCCCGGATCACCCAGGCCCCGCCCGCCGTGAACGTGTAGGCAAAATCCCGGTTGCCCTTGAAGGCTCTCGTCACCGTAGACGTTCATTCGCTCGACGACCCACGTGCCTACGGACGAGCGACGATCCTTCCGTTGCACCTTCGGGGCGGGGTAAACCGACCACGCCGAACCCACGACCGCGATGACCAGAAGAGACAGGACGACGCGCATTGGGAGTCCTCTGGTTAGCACACAGTTCTCAACGGGTCCTGGGCCGCGGACCAAAAAGGCGGTCTTGGCCCGATGGGCCTGATACGAGCAAGCGGTCCGAGCTGTTCACGGCGGTTGCGTGCGTGACAATTGGGCCCAGGCCCGTGTTCCGGGGTCCAACGAGCGGCGAAATGAGAAACCCCTGGAAAATCCAGGGGGGTTTCGCGAGATTCTTCGGGACTGGAAGCGGCGGCGGACCGCAGAGACGGCGAGCAACTGACCCTGGACCCGATGGACCCGATGGACCCGATGGACCCGGTCGCGGGAACTCCAGGACGAGGTGCCCCTTCAAGAGACCGAGGGCGCGACGAATGAAGTGGTCCACATCCGACAGGAGCTTCACCGAAGGCCCGGCGGACACGCAAAGCGTCCACGGGGCCGGAGCCCGCCGTTTGCCGATCAGCCCGGAAACACGGGCTGGT
>CAVVJF010000007.1:0-25502 GCA_963748485.1 uncultured Candidatus Rokubacteria bacterium | reverse complement strand
AGCGGACGTTGACAGGCGCGAGACCGCCCCGCTAACGTGGCGGCATGAGCGAGACGACCGTGTACACGCGCCGCTGGTCCCGGGCCGAGTACGAGCGAATGATCGAGATAGGAATGTTCCGGCCAGACGACCGGCTGGAGCTCCTCGACGGCACCCTGATTGTCCGCGAGCCCCAGCACGATCGGCATGCCCTCGCCATCCGGCGCGTGGACGCCGCGCTGCGCCCTCAGTTCGGCGCGGGCTGGCTGCTGGCCATGCAGCTTCCCCTGGCCCTCGACGAGATGTCGGAGCCCGAGCCCGACTTCAGCGTCGTCCGGGGGTCGCTCGCCGACCTCCGGCACGGCCATCCGCGTCATGCCGCGCTCATCGTCGAGGTGGCGGAGTCCAGCCTCGGCATCGATCGTGGCTACAAGGCGACCCTCTACGCGAGGGCCGGCATCGCCGACTACTGGATCGTCAATCTCGTCGCCCGGACGCTCGAGGTTCACCGGCAGCCGGTCGGCGCGCCCGAGACGCCGGCGGGATGGCGCTACGCCGAGATTCGGTCCCTCGAGCCCGGCGAGACGGTCTCGCCCGTGGCCGTGCCCAGCGCCCGCATCGCCGTCGCGGACCTCCTGCCCTAGCCTCTAGGCGACCGCGTCGAGCGCGGCGAAGAAGGCCTCCACGTCCGCCGCGTCGTTGTAGAGATGCGCGGAGACGCGGATGCGCCCGTCCCCGCCCCACACGAGGACACCACGCTGCGCGAGGCGCGAGGCCAAGGCCGCGCCGTCATCCTCGAGGAAGCAGACATTGCCGGCCCGCTCGGCGGGCGCCTCGGGGGTGATGACCTTGCGGCCGCGCTCGAGCAAGCCCGTGATGAGGGCGCCGCCGAGGGTCTGGGCATGGCGCTCGACTTCCGCCGGATCCAGCGCCTCGGTGCGCGCCAGGGCGTTGTCGAGCACGAACACGGGCAGCAGGGCCGGGTTCCCCGCCTCCAGGCGCGCCGCGTCCTCGCGCAGCGGCATCGCGAGTGGGTCCGAGGAGCCGAGCCGCCGCCCCACGCTGTGCCAGCCGAGCGTCGCCGGCGCCAGCTCCCCCACCCGGGCCGGGTCGTACGCGAAGACGCCCACGCCGTGGGTGGCGAGCACCCACTTGTAGCAGGACGACACCACGAAGTCGCAGATTCCGGCGGGCACGGGCACCACCCCGAAGGCATGGGTGGCGTCCACGGCCAGCCAGGCCCCGCGCGAGCGCGCCAGCTCCGCGCACCGGGCGAGGTCGAGGCGCTGGCCGGTGAGAAAGCTCACCTGGCTCACCAGGATGAGCCGCGTGCGCGTGTCCACCGCCGCCGCCAGCGCGTCCATCGAGAGGTAGTGGCCGATGGCGCGCACCACCCGCGGCTCCACGCCGCGGTCGCGCAGCCCGACCACGGGATAGACGAGCGAGGGATACTCCAGGTCGGCGAACACGGCGTTGTCGCCCGGCCGCCAGTCGACCGCGCGCACCGCCTGGTTCAGCCCCTCGGACGCATGCGCGAGAAAGGCCACCCGCGCCGCGGGCACCCCGAGCCGCGCCGCCACGCGCTCCTTCGCGCGGGCGTAGACGCGGAAGATCTCCTCGCGCCCCGCCATGCCGCTGCTCTTGAGCTCGCCGAAGCGGCGGCTCGCGGCATCGTGCGAGGCGAGCCACGGGGCCTCGCCGCCCGGCGCAGAGATGGGCGATGCCCTCCAGGCCCACGAACTCGGATTTCGGGATGAGGCTCATCTCACCAGAGGCTGGCCGGCATCGGCAGGCCCTCGAAGTCGGCCACCGGAAGTGGATCGGGCAGGGCAACGCCCAGCTCGGTCGCGACCACGTGGAGCTGACGCAGATGCTGGGCGGCGTGCCAGGTGGTGCGCTCGAGGAGATCGTGGCCCGATTGCGGCCCGTAATAGACGCGGATGACGCGCGCGTACTCGCTGTCGGCGGCGCCCTCGAACCAGCCGCCGAGCCGGCCGCGCACGAGCGCGCCGTAACGCGCCACCGCGGCGCCATCGGTGAAGTCGGGGGGCGCCTTTTCCTGCAGCCAGGTCTCCGGGAACTCGCCCATGTCCATCCCGTCCGCGAAGGCGAGGGCGAGGCGGAACACGTGAAAGCCCAGGTTCAGCAGGTTGCGGTCCCGCTTGGCGGGCTTGTGGGCGAGCGCGGTGGGCGGCAAGGCGAGGATGAGGCGCCCCGTCGCGGCGAGGATGCGGTCGAGCCGCGCCGCCAGCTCCGCGGGCGGGAACTGGGACGGCGGCCGATATTCCACGCCCACCAGGGCAGCATAGCCTGGCGGATTCCAGCCGTGCACGACGCGGCCGTCCAGGGCCACCGCGGGCACGCCGGGCACGCCGAGAGCCCGCAGCTCCTCGAGGCCGGCAGGGTTACCCTCCACGTTCACCGGGTCGAACTCGACCCCCCAAGACGCGAGGAGCTCCTTCGTCTTGGCGCAGCTGCTTCAGCCGGGGCGGTAGAAGACGCGGGCCCGCATGGCCGTCATTTTACGCCGACGCTGAAGAAGACGTACAGGGTATGCCGGTCGGCGAAAACGAGGTCGAGCAGCCCGTCACCGTCCACGTCGCTCGCCCCCAGGTTCGACTCGACGGGCCCCCGCAGCGTCACGCTCCAGCGCTCCACCCAGCGGCCCGCCTCGAGCTCGAGCGCGGCCAGCGCTACGCGCGACTGGCGCGGAAGAATCACCTCGGGCCGGCCGTTGCCGTCGAGGTCGGCGAGGAGGGCCTGGTCCTGATTGCGCGAGCCGGCGGCATGCGAGGCGAAGCCCGGCACCTGGGCGACTGCCGTGAGGGCCGTGCCCGCCCGCCGGTACGCGCTCAGCACGCCTCCCGGCTGCGGCATGCGTACCGCCACGATCTCGGGGGTGGCGTCGCCGCCGAGATTGGAGGCCCCGACCACGTGCACCCACTCGAGCTCGCCCTTGACCGCCGGGGTTTCCGCCACGGGGACGAGGCTCCCGTCGCGCCATCCCAGCGCCGCCACCACCGCCGCCGTCTCCGGCGCGCTCCGCGCCACCAGCACCATCGGTCGGCCGCCCTCGCTGAGGGGCGCCAGGACGGGGACGAGATCCTCGAACACCGCCGAGGCCAGGACGTGGCGACTCCGCAACGAGAGACCGAACGGCGTGAGGCCGATCATGCTCACGCTCGCGGCCTCCACGCGGTCGCCGAGCACGCCGTGGCCGTGGCGTTCCGTGGGATCGGTCAGCACCACCGCTTCCGGCATCCCGTCGCCGTCGAGGTCGGCGATGGTGATCCGGGCATCGGGCAGCGCGCGCGCCTCCACGCGGGACACGATGCGCGGCGCGGACGATAGCCGCGAGATCAGCACCACCGCCCCGTCCGCCGCCACCGCGAGGAGATCGTCCCAGCGCTGGCCGGCCAGCCGCACCGGAAGCGGAAAGGACAGGCGCGACAGCCGCGCCCCCACGTCGTAGCTCCGGAGCGCCCCCTCGCTCCAGAGGATGAGCCGGCCGTCGCGGCCGATGAGGGCGAGCCCGCGCTGGTCCTCGTCGAGGACCACCACCGCGGGCGGCGACTCCGGGCTCACGGATTCGCCGTAGCGGGCCGCGACGCTCAGCCCTGACCGGCCGGCCTCAAGGATCCAGAGGCTCCCGTCGCGGTCCACCGCGGCGAGCCGCTCGCGGTCGAGCGCGACCACCCACCGCATGGGCACCTCGGTGGCGATGCCGAAGGCCTGCCAGCGCGGGAACGTCCCCTTGCCCGCGGCGATCCGATTGCCGGAGGGGCGACCGAACGACAGCGGCCAGGCGTGAACGCCGAGGACCCAGGAGAGGACGAGGAAGGAGCCGAGAAGCGAGGCGACGAGGCGCGGGGCGCCTCGCCTCATCCGGCGGCCTCGCCGCGCGTCTGACCCTCGAGAGCGCGGCGGGCAGCGAGGGCGTCGGCGAGCGAGCGCAGCTCGTCCAGGAACGGATCGCGCGGGAGATCGGCCTTGATGGCCCGGCACGATACGCAGGCGGTGAGGCTATTGTCGAGCCGGCGCCCCTCGGCGTGGGTCCCCCGGGCCCGGAAGTGGTCCACCACCAAGGCCAGGGCCCGGCGGCGGCCTTCGGCCTGGAATAGCGCCGCCGGCGTCCGGCGGCAGTAGCGGCACGCGTAGCCGTCCCGGTCGAAGACGATGGCCTCCCACAGGGCCGTGAGGGTATCGCGCCCGAGGCGCGCCTTGCCGAGGGCGTCCACGTGCCGCTGCTCGAGCGCGCGCGGCCCCTCCGGCAGCACTCCCTCCCGGGTGAGCCGGGTCAGCGCCGTCTCCACGTCGCCCGCGGCCTTGGCGCCGCGTGCCTTGATGTCACGGATGAGCTCGCGCGAGAGAAGGCCTTGATTGTTAGGGAGCTGCCGCTCGCCGCCCCACACCGGAAACTCGCGGTAGACCCGGTAGCCGCGGCCGACGTCGTCCCAGGTTACCGACGGCACAGAGGTCAGCGGCCCTTGAAAACGACGGGCTGCTTGGCGGCGAACGCGCGCACGCCGGCCCGGAAGTCTTCGGTGTGGCTGGAGGCCGCGATGGCCTGCGCCTCGAGCTCCATCTGCGTCTCGAGGCTTTCCTGCGTGGACTGATGGAATAACGCCTTGGCACGCCCGTAGGCGAGGGTGGGCCCACCGGCCAGCTCCCGCGCGAGAGCGGCGAGGGCGCCGGGGAACTCGGCGTCAGCGTGCACGCGGTTGACCAGCCCCCAGTCGAGGGCCTCCCGCGCCGACAGCACGCGGTTGGTGAAGTGCAGCTCCAGCGCGCGCCGGAGCCCGATGAGCCGCGGCAAGAAGTAGGAGGACGACCCGTCCGGCGAGGCGGCGATCCGCGAGTAGGCCATGGTGAACTTGGCCGACTCCGTCGCGACGATGAGGTCGCCGGACAGGGCGAAGCTCATGCCGCCGCCCGCCGCGATCCCGTTCACGCCCATGATGACCGGCTTGGGCGAGCGCGCGAGGCGCGACACCGCGCCGTGGAGGTAGGTGGTGAGCTCCTTGATCACGATGCCCGCCCGGTCGCCCGCCTCCGCGAAGTCCTTGACGTCGCCGCCCGCGCAGAAGGCCTTCCCCGCCCCGGTGATCACGATGCATCGCACGGCGCGGTCCTCGTCGGCTTCCAGCGTGGCGTGGAAGAGCTCGCGGCCCAGCGTCAGGTTGAGGGCGTTGTACGCGTCGGGCCGGTCGAGGGTGAGGGTGGCGACGGCATCCTTCACCTCGTAGCGCAGGGTCTGATAGCTCATCGCACTACCTCCGCTCGCCGACGCGATGAAACTTGAGCAGGTTCGTGGTTCCCGTCACCCACATGGGCGCGCCGGAGATGATGACGAGCACGTCGTTGTTGCGGACGGCGCCGTCCGCGAGCAGCGTCGACTCGATCTCGTCGACCATCTCGTCGGTGGTCTCGACTTTTCTGATGAGACGGGAGCCGACACCCCAGTAGAGGCCGAGCCGCCGCTGCACTTCGGGGAAGGGCGTGAGGGCCAGGATGGGCACGTCCGGCCGCTCCTCGGAGATGAGGCGCGCGGTGAATCCCGACTGGGTGAAGGCCACGATGGCCTTGGCGCGCAGCACCCGGGCGGCGTGGCAAGCGGCCTGCGACGTCGCCTCGGGAAAACCGTACGGCTCCGCGCGGTCGCCGCGCCGCTGGTCGGCGGGGGTCCTCGACAGGGCCCGCTCCGCCCGCTCGGCGATACGCGCCATCACCGCCACCGTCTCCGCGGGAAAGCGCCCGGTCGCCGTCTCCGCCGATAGCATGGTGGCGTCGGCGCCATCGAAGATGGCGGTCGACACGTCGGTTACCTCCGCGCGGGTGGGACGGATGTGGCGCACCATGGACTCGAGCATCTGGGTGGCCACGATCACCGGCACCTTGGCGAGGCGCGCCTGTCGGATGACTTCCTTCTGGATCACCGGCACCTCCTCCAGCGGCACCTCGACGCCCAGATCGCCGCGGGCCACCATCACCGCGTCCACGAGGGGGAGGATGCCGGGGAGATTTCCCACCACCTCCGCGCGCTCGAGCTTGGCGATGATCGGAAGGTCGGCGCCCTGATCGTGGATGAACTTCCGCACCTCAAGGATGTCGGCGGCGTTGCGCACGAAGGACACTGCCACGTAATCCACGCCCTGGGCGATGCCGAAGCGAAGGTCGTCGCGGTCCTTCTCGGTGAGCGAGGCCACCGGGACGGGAATGCGCGGGAGCGAGATGCCCTTGTGGTCGGACACCACGCCACCCGCGGTGACGCGCGCCACCGCTTCCTCCGGCGAGGCCGACTCCACCACGAGCTGGATCATGCCGTCGTCCATCCACACCTGATCGCCGGCCTTGAGCACGGGGAGGAACTCGGGGTGCGAGAGGGTGGCCCGGCTGTCGGTGCCCATGATGTTCTTGGCGGTGAGCGTGAAAGTCTCGCCGTTGAGGAGGAGGGCCTGCCCTCCCACGAAGCGTCCCAGCCGCACCTTGGGTCCTTGGAGATCCTGGACGATGGTGACGGGGTGGCCCCACGTGGCCTCGCCGGCGCGGATGGCTCGGATGACCTCGGCGTGCTCGTCGTGGGTGCCGTGAGAGAAATTCAGGCGGGCCACGTCCATCCCCGCCGCCACCATGCGGTCGAGCATGTCGCGGCTCGCGCTGGCGGGCCCGATGGTGCAGACGATCTTGGTGCGTCTCATGCGCTGGCACCTCCGATTGACAGTGCCCGATGCAGGAACTGGCCGGTGTAGGACTTCGCGTTCCGGGCGACCTCTTCCGGCGTGCCGGTGGCGATGACACGGCCGCCCTCGTTGCCGCCCTCCGGGCCGAGATCGACGATCCAGTCCGCGGTCTTCACCACGTCGAGGTTGTGCTCGATGATCACCACCGTATTGCCCTGGTCCACCAGCTGGTTGAGCACCTGCAGGAGCCGGCGGATGTCGGCGAAGTGGAGCCCCGTGGTCGGCTCGTCCAGGATGTAGAGAGTCCGCCCGGTAGCTCGCCGGCTGAGCTCGGTGGCCAGCTTGACCCGCTGGGCCTCGCCTCCGGAGAGCGTGGTGGCGGCCTGGCCCAGGCGAATGTAGTCGAGCCCCACGTCGTGCAGCGTCCGGAGCTTCTGCTTGATGGCAGGCACGGGTTCGAAGAACTCGAGCGCCTCCGCCACCGTCATGTCCAGGACCTCGGCGATGTTCTTGCCCTTGTAGCGGACCTCGAGCGTCTCCCGGTTGTACCGCTTGCCCTTGCACACCTCGCAGGTCACGTAGACATCGGGCAGGAAGTGCATCTCGATCTTGACGAGCCCGTCGCCCTGGCACGCTTCGCAACGCCCGCCCTTCACGTTGAATGAAAAACGCCCCGGTTGATACCCGCGCACGCGTGCGTCGGATGTCCGCGCCATCAGCGTGCGGATCAGCGTGAAGACGCCGGTATACGTCGCCGGGTTGGAGCGCGGCGTCCGCCCGATGGGCGACTGGTCGATGTCGATCACCTTGTCGAGATGCTGGGCGCCCTCGATCCGATCGTGCGCCCCCGGCCGGTCGCCCGCGCGGTGGAGCATCTGGGCGAGGGCTCGGTAGAGGATGTCGTTGATGAGCGTGGACTTGCCCGAACCCGACACCCCGGTCACACAGGTGAAGGTTCCCAGCGGGATCCGGACGCTCATGCCCTTGAGGTTGTGCTCGCGAGGATTGTGGATCACCACGACCTTGCCGTTGGGCGCGCGGCGCGCGGCGGGCGGGGCGATGCGCTCCACCCCGGCGAGGAACCGGCCGGTGAGCGATGCGGGGTTGTGCACGATCTCGTCGGGCGTGCCCACCGCGACCACGTGCCCGCCGTGCTCCCCCGCCCCCGGCCCCAGGTCCACCACGTAGTCCGCGGAGCGGATGGTCTCCTCGTCGTGCTCCACCACGAGCACGGTGTTGCCGAGGTCCCGCAGGCGCTTGAGGGTGTCGAGGAGGCGGCGGTTGTCCCGCTGATGCAGGCCGATCGACGGCTCGTCGAGGATGTAGAGCACCCCGACGAGGCTCGAGCCGATCTGGGTGGCGAGACGAATGCGCTGTCCCTCGCCGCCCGACAGGGTGGCGGCGGCGCGATCCAGCGTGAGGTAGTCGAGGCCCACCGCGGCGAGGAAGCCCAGCCGCTCGCGCACTTCCTTGAGCACACGCCGCGCGATGGCCACCTCGCGCTCGGTGAGCGCCAGCGACTCGAAAAAGTCGGACGCCCCCTTGATGGGCAGCCGCACGAGGTCGGCGATGGAACGCTTGGCGATCTTCACCGCGAGCGCCTCCGGCCGGAGGCGCGAGCCCTTGCAGTCGGGGCAGTCCCCGAGCGTCATGAAGTGCTCGATCTCGCCGCGAATGTCGTCGGACAGGGTCTCCTTGTACTTGCGGTCCAGGATCTTCAGCACGCCCTCGAAGCCATCGTCGGGCTCGCCGTGGAGGATGACGTCGCGCACCTTCTTCGGGAGCTTGTCCCACGGCGTGTCGAGGCTGAATCGGTGCCGCCGCGCCAGCACCTGGAGGGTCTGCTTGAACACCGTGCCCGGCTGCCCCGCCCACGGCGCGAGCGCGCCCTGGTTGAGCGAGCGCTTGCCGGTGGGGATGATTCGCTCTGGATCTACCTCGTAGCGCGTTCCGATGCCGCCGCAGGCGGGGCAGGCGCCGTAGGGGTTGTTGAACGAGAACATCCGCGGCGACACCTCGGGAAACGAGATGCCGCACTTCGCGCAGGCCAGCCGCTCGGAGAAGAGCATGGCGGGCCCGTCGACGACCTCGACCTGGGCCACGCCGTCGGCCAGCCGCAGCGCGGTCTCGAGCGAGTCGGCGAGCCGCGTGCCCAGCCCCTCGCGCACGATGATGCGGTCCACCACCACCTCGATGGTGTGCTTCTTGGTCTTGGCGAGCTCGATCTCCTCGCCCAGCTCATACACCTGCCCGTTGACGCGCACCCGCACGAAGCCCTGGCGCTTGAGGTCGAAGAAGAGCTTGCGGTACTCGCCCTTGCGCCCCCGCACGACCGGCGCGAGCACGAGGAGGCGGCTGCCGCCGGGCAGGGTGAGCACTCGGTCCACCATCTGCTGCACGGTCTGGGCGGAGATGACGTCGCCGCACTGCGGGCAATGGGGCACGCCGACGCGCGCAAACAGCACCCGGAGATAGTCGTAGATCTCGGTGACGGTGCCCACGGTGGAGCGCGGGTTCTTCGACGTGGTCTTCTGCTCGATGGAGATGGCGGGCGAGAGGCCCTCGATGGAATCGACGTCGGGCTTCTCCATCTGCTCGAGGAACTGGCGGGCGTAGGCCGACAGCGATTCCACGTAGCGCCGCTGCCCTTCGGCGTAGATGGTGTCGAAAGCCAGCGAGGACTTCCCGGAACCGGACAGCCCCGTGATCACCACCAGCTGGTCGCGGGGGATCTCGAGGTCGATCGCCTTGAGGTTGTGTTCGCGGGCGCCCCGGATGACGATGCGGTCGTTGGCCATGCGTCTCGATCATACCGCGGCGGCGGGCCGAGGGTAAGCGGGCCGCCGCGCCCGGGCGCGCTCGAGGAGCACGAAGGTCAGCAGACCCGCGCTCGCGCCCAGCGCGCCCACCGCGAAGCCGGCGTGGAACGAGAGGCGCTCGATCACCACGCCCACCAGCGCCGAGCCGATCACCACTCCCACGTCCCAGGAGGCCGACAGCGTGCCCATGGCCAGCCCGCGCTCCTGGTCGGGCGTGCGGTCGACGAGGAGCGCGACCATGGTCGGATAGGTCAGCGAGGCGCCGGAGCCCAGGAGCAGGGCGGCCGCGAGCAGCGAGTGCTCGCTGGGCGGCCACGCGAGCACGAGAAACCCAAGCGTCGTCGCGACCATCGCCGGCCCGATCACGCGCACCCGGCCCACGTGGTCCGAGAGGCCGCGCAGCGCCGCGCGGCAGAGGATCATCCACGCGGAATAGAGCGCGAAGAACCAGCCGATCCAGTCGCCCAGCCCGTGGCGCTCCGCGTAGAGCGGCACGAACCCGATGATGCTCGACTGCCCCAGTGTGATGAGCACCATCACCGCTGCCGCGCCCAGGGCGTGGCGGCTCCACAGGCGGAGCCCCGAGCCCGGCGGCGCCGGCCGTGCCACCGGAGGTGGCGTCAACGCGAGCGTGAAGGCCAGGATGCATGCGGCGAGCACCGTCACCAGGTAAAAGGGCCACGCGATCCCACCCGCTCGGAGCAAGGCGATCCCCGCGGGGGCGGCCACCGCGACCGCCAGCGACGTCGCCAGGTAGTAGAGGCCGAGCGCCTCCCCGCGAAGCGTGGGGGCGGTGGCCTGGGCGGCGAGCACGCCGGCCGCGGTGGACACGAGCCCATTGGCGAGTCCCACGCCGGCCATGAGCAGGATGAGCGCGCCGGGCGTTCCCGCGGAGTGAAAGCCCAGCGACGTCAGGGCGAGCACGGCCACGCCGGGAACCAGGACGGCGCGGGCGCCGAGCCGGTCGACCCACCCGCCCACCACCGGCCGGAGGAACATGGCCACGCCCGCGGTGACGGAGAAGAGGAGCCCGACCTGCGTGCCGCTTGCGCCGAGCTCGGTGGCGCGAAAGGGCAGCACGGCGTTGAGCATGTAGGCGGCAACATGGATGGCGATGGTGATGGCGAGCGAGCCGATGAGGGCACGCGTATAGAGCGCCCGACCGCCCGACCCGAGCAGGCGGGCCATCCTAGCGCCGCGCGCGGCCCGCGGCCAGCCAGAGGGTCAGCACGCCGGCGGGCGCGGCCAGCACGGCCGGGTGCTCGCAGAGCGCGCCGAGCAGGGTCTCGGCCGGGCGGGCGGCAGCGCCGAGCCGGCCCAGCGCGAGCACGAGGCTGTAGACCACGAGCGCCGCCATGCCCGCTACTGACGCGGCGCCGGGCCGTGAAGCCCTGGCCGGGAACAGAGCCGCGGGCAGCAGCACGGCGGCGGCCGCGCCGAGCGCCGTCAGGACCAGCGACCACGGATCGATCTGCCAGAGGCTGGCCAGCGCGGCCACCACGAAGACCATGGACCAGAGGCCCAGGTCGTGGCCGATCTCGCCGCCACCGGTGGCGTCCACGGCGGACAGCCGCGCGCGCAGCGCGACCGTGGAGGCGAGAAGGCTCGCGCCTACCGCGATCACCAGCGCCACCTGGAGGCGGGTCGCGGTGAGGCGATTCGCGAGCACGAGCCCCGGCACATCGACGAGGCGCTCGGGCGTGACGCCGCCCATGAAGACCTCGGGCGCGGCGAGCGCCGTGTAGACCGCCCAGGTTTGAAGCAGCCAGAAGGCGCCGACCAGGGCGCCGCCCACGAGCGCGGCCTGCCCGCGCGAGACGCGCCCGGTCAGCGGTGGGCCGAAGAGCGCCACGCCGCCGCCGAGCACCGTCACCGCCATTCCCAGCGCCGCGAGGGCGCGCATGGGATCCGGCGCGGGGCCGGCGGCCCACCCCACGCCCGACGCCGGCGCACCGGGCACGCGCCGGCCGCCCTCGAACCGCAATCGGACCCCGGTCGTGGGCTCGAGACGGTCGCCCGGCCGCAGCAGGAGAGATTGGCCCGCGGTGAGGGCGACCTCGCGATCGGTGGTATGGGCGCCGTCGCGCGCGCGCACGCGGACCATGGTGTCGCTCGCCGCGGTCAGCCGGTGCGCCTCCTCGAAAGCGAGCGGGCGCGCCCCCTGGGCGAGCCGCAGGTCGCGGCCCTCGGTCACCCAGCGGCTCGTGACCGGAAAGACGAGCGCGGGTTGCTCCGCGGTGGCCTGCCACGCCGACAGCGGCGTGAGGCCGGTGGCCGCCGAGACCGCCAGGAGCGGCACGCCCGCCCCGAGCGCGGTCACGATCAACAGGGCGGGCACCACGCGCTGCGCCTCACGCCAGGCGGTGAGGAGCAGGCCGCCCGCCGCCGCCACCGCGATGCCCTGCCAGCGAGGCGCTCCAACTCGCGCGGAGACATCACCGGCGATAGTCAGGCCGGACCAGATGAGCAGCGCGACCGTGAGGAAGAAGGTCGCCACGTGGACGAGAGGGACGGGCGCGCGCGCCTCGTCGGACTCGGCGCCGGGCGCGCGAAGGGCGAGGGCGAGCAGCGGGGCCAGCACCACCAGGAGACCGGGCCAGAGCCCGCCCGCGCCTTGAGCGAGCAGCAGGGCGGGGAGCGTGAGCCAGATCGCGGGGCCGAGCCAGCCGGCGACGATGATGCCCGCGGCCGTCATTCCCGCTCGCCGCGTCCCACCACGGCCGCGGCGGCCAGGGCGGGCGCGAGCACACCTCCGTACCACCAGAGAAGGGACAACGGGCCGAACCGCACCTGCGACACGCTCGCCAGGGGCACGGCGAGGACGGCGAAGAGGACGAGAAGGAGCAGCAGGAAAACCGCGCTTGATTTCTTCGCCACCGCCCGCATTATAAGTCCATGACCCAACGCATCGAGCGCGTGATGGTGGTGACCGCCCACCCCGACGACTCCGAGTTCGGCGCGGGCGGATCGGTCGCCCGGCACGTCCGGGACGGCCGGCAGGTCGTCTACTGCATCGTCACCAACGGCAACAAGGGATCGGGCGATCGGAGCATGACTCCCGAGCGCCTGGCCGGGATCCGCGAGGAGGAGCAGCGCAACGCCGCCCGCGTGCTCGGCGTGGAGACGGTGGAGTTCCTCGGGTTCCCCGACTGTGAGGTGGAGAACACTCGCGAGACGCGCATGGCCGTCACCGCGTCCATCCGCCGGCACCGGCCCGACCTGCTCATCGTCCAGAATCCGCACCGCACCAAGAACCTCGGCGCGTCGCACCGCGATCACCGCACCGTGGCCGGCATCGCGCTGGACTGCGTCTATCCCCTTGCCCGCGACCACATGGCCTTCCCGGAGCTGCTCGCCCAGGGGCTCGAGCCCCACAAGATCAAGGAAGTGCACATGATGTGGTGGGAGAGCCCAGAGCTCGTGGTGGACATCTCCGAGACCATGGACCTCAAGCTCAAAGCCCTCGCGTGCCACCAGAGCCAGTTCAAGGACTTCGCCGCCGTCGAGAAGCGGGTGCGCGAGCGCAACGCCGAGCTGGGCAAGGCCAAGGGCTACGCCTATGCGGAGTGCTTCGAAACGATTGTCATCGAGCGCTAGTCCGGTAGCAGTTGCTTGGCGAGCCGCAGCCGAAGGCGAGGCGAGCGGATAGGTAATGGGGTCCCGAGCGTAGCGAGGGCGGGCCTTTGGCACGGGCCAAGAATCCGTTAGAATGAGCCCGCCCTCCATGATCAAGGCCGCCACCCTCCCGGAGCTGCTGGGGCAACGGGCCGCCGCCGACCCCGACAAGCCTTACTTCACCCTCTTCGACACGCCCGTCCCCTACGGACAGATGTGGCGCGAGAGCGAGCGCTACGCGGCGGGGCTTCGCCGTCACGGGATCGACCGCGGCGACAAGGTCTGCCTGATCTATCCGACCTGCGCCGAGTTTTTCTACACCTTCTTCGGGGCCCTGCGCCTCGGTGCCGTCCCGGTGCCCCTCTATCCCACGCTCGGCGTGGAAGGCACCGCCAACATCTTCCGCGACTCCCAGGCCAAGGCGGTGGTGACCATCGGATGGTTTCGCAAGGGCGTGGAGGAGTCGGCCGGCGCCGTCCACACGCTGCAGAACGTGCTGGAGCCGTCCGACCTCGAGATGGACGCTCCCCGGCCCGCGCTGCCCACCGCGCGCGCCGAGGACACCGCCTTCATCCAGTACACCTCGGGCAGCACCGGGCATCCGCGCGGCGTGGTGCTGAGTCATGCCAACGTCTGTCAGACGGTGGAGTTCATGGCCGAGGCGGCCCAGCTCGGCCGCCAGGACATCGTCGTCTCCTGGCTGCCCCTCTATCACGACATGGGGCTGATCGGCTGCGCGTTCACTCCGCCGACCACGGGCGCGGCGCTGCATCTGCTGCCGCCCGACCTCAAAAGCCCGCGCGTCTGGCTGGAGCTGATCACGCGGACGCGGGCCACCTTTACCGTGTCGCCAGACTTCGGCTATCGCAACTGCGTGCGGAACATCCCCGACACGAGCGGGCTGGATCTGTCCTCACTCAAGCAGGCGCTCTCGGGCGCCGAGCCGGTGCGGACCAGCACCATCGCCGCCTTCGAGGACAAGTTCGGCCTGCGCAACATCGTCACGCCCTGCTACGGCCTCGCCGAGGCCACGCTGGCGGTGGCGATCTGGCCGCGGGCCACGCCCCTCCGCCTGGACGCCTCCGGCAAGCTTCTGTCCGTCGGCCAGCCGTGCCGCGGCGTCTCGGTGCGGATCATGCAGGACGACCGCGTGGTGGGCGCGGGTGAGGAAGGCGAGATCTGCGTGCAGAGCCCCGGCGTCATGCAGGGCTACTACAACAACCCCGAGGCCACCGCGCGCGTGCTGTCGCGCGACGGCTGGCTGCGCACCGGGGATCTGGGCTTCCGCGACGCCGAGGGGTTCCTCTTCATCACGGGGCGGCTGAAGGATCTCATCATCCTCGGCGGGGGGAACGTGATTCCCGCCGACATCGAGGAAGTGGTGGATCACGTGGCCGGCGTGCGGTACTCGGCGGCGGTAGGCATCGACAGCGCGCGCAGCGGCAGCCAGCGCCTCCACGTGGTCGCGGAGTTGCGCGGGGATGGCGGCGACCGTGAGACCCTCGCCGCGCTCGTCCGCGAGATCGTGCAGGGCGTGCACCACGCGCGGGGCCACCGGCCCGCCAAGGTGCTGCTCGTCCGGCCCAGCACCATCCCCAAGACCTCGAGCGGCAAGATCCAGCGCGCCCGCCTCGCGGAGATGATCGCCGGCCGCGAGCTCGCCGACCAGATCGTCTACGAGTCCGGCGCCCACCGCGAGTAGTCCCCGTGCCCGCCGCGCCGCTCACCTTCGGCTGCCACCTGCCCGTCTTCGGGCCCATCGCCACGCGTGGCAACGTGCTCGCCTTCGCGCGGCGGATGGAGGCGCTGGGCTACGAGTCGCTCTGGGCCAGCGATCACGTGGTGCTGCCCTACTCGATCAAGTCGAAGTACCCGTACAACCCCACCGGCCAGTTCCCGCTGCCGCCCTCCGCCGCCTTCCTCGAGCCGCTGACCACGCTGGCGCTGGTCGCGGGCGTTACCGAGCGGGCCCATCTCGGCACGACCATTCTGGTGCTGCCGCATCGCCATCCCGTCCTTGCCGCCAAGACCATCGCCACGCTGGACCACCTCGCCGAGGGACGCGTCATCCTCGGCGTGGGCGTGGGGTGGATGCGCGAGGAGATCGAGATCCTGGGCGGCGACTACGACCGGCGGGGAGCCTGGTCCGACGAGGCCATCCGCATCATGCGGGCGTGCTGGGCGGAGGAGCGCCCTCGCTACCAGGGCGAGTTCTTCTCGTTCGACGAGATCGGGGTGGCGCCCCAGCCCCCGCGCAAGCGCATCCCCATCTGGGTGGGCGGCCATACCCCGCGCGCCCTGCGGCGCGTCGCCGAGCTGGGCGACGGCTGGCACGCCGCCTTCACGCCCCCCGACGCCTTCGCGCGCGACATGGACCGGCTCCGCGCCGAGTGCGCCAAGGCCGGCCGGCGGGTCGACGAGCTCGCCATCACGCTCCGTGTGGGCCTGTCCTTCCGGGACGCGCCCGGCGGCCCCGATCGCAAGCCGCTGCAGGGCACGCCCGAGCAGATCGTCGCCGACATCCGGCGCTATCGCGAGCTGGGCGTGTCCTCGTTCCTGCTCGAAGCCCGCTATCGCGACCTCGACGACATGGTGTCGATCTTCGAGCGCTTCGCGCGCGAGATCCGCCCCCAGGTCGACGCCACCTCCGGGAGATCCTGACATGAGCGCTGCCGCCGACATCGAAGTCCAGTCCACCGAGCTGCTCCGCACGCTGATCCGTAACGGGTGTGTCAACACCGGCGAGGAATCGTCGGGACACGAGGACCGGAGCTGCGACGCCCTCGAGACGTTCTTCGCGGGCTCAGGGCTCGCGTGCGAGCGCTACACCTCCTCCCCCGGCCGCACGAGTTTGATCAGCAGGATCGAAGGGAGCGACAGGACCGCGCCCACCCTCCTCCTGATGGGGCACACCGACGTGGTGCCGGTGAGCCCATCGGGGTGGAAGCGCGACCCGTTCGCCGCCGACCTCGTGGACGGCGTGGTGTGGGGCCGCGGCGCCATCGACATGCTGAACCTCACGTCCACCATGGCGGTGGCCACGCGGCGCCTGGCCGCCAGCGGGTGGAAGCCCAGGGGCACCCTGATTTACCTGGCCGTCGCCGACGAGGAGGCGGGCGGCGTGTACGGCGCCGAGCACCTGGTCGAGCACGAGGGGGACGCGGTCAAGTGCGACTATGTCATCACCGAGAGCGGCGGCGTGCCCATTCCCACGCCCTCCGGCTACAAGCTGCGCGTCTCGGTCGGGGAGAAGAGCGGCAACTGGCGCCTCCTCACCGTGCACGGCACGCCCGGGCACGGCTCGCGTCCCTTCCGCACCGACAATGCCCTCGTCACCGCCGCCATCATCATCCAGCGCATCGCCGACTACCGGCCCGGCGCACGCATCCTCGACCCGTGGCGGAACTACGTCACCGCCCTCGGGCTGGATCCCGACCTCACCGCCGATCTCATCGATCCCGAGCGCGTGTGGAAGGCCGCCCGCGACATGGACAACCTGACCCTCGCGCGGGAGGCGCATGCCTGCACCCACACCACGTTCTCCCCCAACGTGGCGCACGGCGGCAGCAAGGTGAACGTGATCCCCGACAAGGTCGAGATCCAGGTGGACATTCGCGCCCTCCCCGGCATCACTTCGGAGGAGGTGGAGGCGATGCTGAAGGAGGCCATGGGCGACCTCGCAGACCGGGTCACCATCGACACCCCGCCGAATCGGCGGCGGGGCGGCTCGCTCTCGCCGCTGGACACGCCCATCATGCACGCGATGGCGCGCGTGGCCACCAAGCTCATGCCCAACAGCAGCGTGGTGCCGGCCATGACCACCGGAGGCACCGATGCGCGCTTCTTCCGCTGGAAGGGCATTCCCTCCTACGGCTTCGGGCTGCACTCGCTCCGCATCCCGTACACCGAGTACCCCGTGATGTTCCACGGGCACAACGAGCGCGTGGATACCGAGAGCCTGCGCCTGTCCGCGGAGATGTGGGAGGCGCTCTGCCGGGACTTCCTCGGCTAACCGACCCAGGCCATGAGGAGAGCGACGATGGGGAAGACCGGCACGCTGATCGCCGCGGTGATGACGCTCTGGAGCATGGGATGGGCCGACGCCGCCGAGATCAAGGTGGCGAGCGCGGGCGCCGTGCGCGCCATCGTGACCGAGCTGGCGCAGGCCTTCGAAAAGGAGACCGGCCACAAGGTGTCCCTGGCGTTCGGCACCGTGGGCGTCACGCGCCAGCGGCTCGCCTCCGAGTCGGTGGACGTCGTCATCATGAGCGAGGTCGCCATCGACGAGGCGATCAAGCAGGGGCAGGTCGTGGCGGGCGGGCGCACCGACATCGCCCGTACCGGCATGGGCGTCGGCGTCCGCGAGGGCGCCCCCCGGCCGGACATCTCGACGTCGGATGCCTTCAAGCGGTCGTTGCTGGCCGCGAAGTCCATCACCTACGTGGATCCGGCCCAGGGCGCCACCAGCGGCATTCACTTCGCCGGGATCCTCAAGACCTTCGGCATCGAGGACGCGATGAAGCCCAAGACCACGCTCGTGCCCGGGGGCTACCCGGCGGAGCTCGTGGCCAAGGGCGAGGTCGAGATGGTCGTGCATCAGATCAGTGAGATCGTGCCGATCAAGGGCGTGGTCCTGGTGGGGCCCCTGCCGAAGGACGTGCAGAAGACGACGATCTACTCGACCGGCATCGCCGCCAAGGCCGCTGCCCCCGACGTGGCGCGCGCCTTCGTCGCCTATCTCATCGCGCCGTCGGTGCGGCCGAAGTTCGCGGCCGCCGGGCTCGACTACCGCGAGTAAGGGCGCACTCGCCGCCGCCTTGACCATGGCGGGGTTTGGGCGGATGCTCGGCCTCATCCGAGCTTCGGCATGAGCGTCCCCGTCTCCGATCTCCTGGCCGCCGGAACCCACCTCGTGGGCAGCGTCCCCCTGGCGGGCTCGGAGGCGGTGTTCCGCGCCGTCGCCCACGCTCTCGGGGACCGTCTACGGCGCATCCCCGACGGCGAGACCGGTCCGCGCTCCGACTGGATCGTGTGGCAGCTGCCGGTGTTCACCACCCAGCGTCAGCTCGAGGTCGTGCCGCCCGCCGCGGAGAGCTGGCGCCCGCTGCCCCGCGTGCGGCTCGCTGACGGCGCCCGACCGGACGAGCTGGCCTTCGGCGCCCTGGGCTATGCGGACGCCGCCCTCTCCTCCTACCGCGTCTTCGCTCGGCTCAAGCGCGACGGAGTGATCCCGGTCTCCTGCCGCTTCCAGGTCTGTCTCCCGACCCCCCTCGCCCCCATCAGCGCCTTCGTGGTGCCCGAGCACCAGGCTCTGCTGGAGCCCATCTACGAGGACCAGGTGCTGCGCGAGCTCGGGACCATCGTGCAGGAGCTGCCCCACGATCAGCTTGCCGTACAGTGGGACACGAACTTCGAGCTCGGGATGCTGGAAGGCGTCTTCCCCGTGTGGTTCGGGGACGCCAAGGGCGGGATCCTCGAGCGCTTGCTCCGCATCGCGCGGCACGTCCCCGGCGACGTCCACCTCGGCTATCACCTCTGCTACGGCGACGTGCAGCACCGTCACTTCAAGGAGCCCGTCGACGCGAGCCGTCTCGTCGAGGTGGCGAACGCGCTGGCCGCGAGCCTGGGCCGGGCGCTGAACTGGATTCACTTGCCCGTTCCTCGGGAACGAGAGGACGAAGCGTACTACGCGCCCCTCCGCGAGCTCCGCCTGCGCGCGGAGACGGAGCTCTACCTGGGACTCGTGCATCACACGGGCGGGGCCGCGGGCACGCGCCGGCGCATGGCGGTGGCGCGGGCCTTCATCTCGGGCTTCGGCGTCGCCACCGAGTGTGGCTGGGGCCGACGGCCGCCCGCCACCATCCCCGATCTGCTGCGCATCCACGCCGAGGTGAGCGCGCCGCTCCGGACCGCGAGCCCCTCGCGAGCGCGCTTCCAGTGGCCGGTGGGCTTCGCGCGCATTCCCGAGCAGGACTGGGTCGAGCAGCCCCTTGACACGTTCGGGCTGCGCTACGACACCGTGGAGAATCACGGCTGGTACAAGAACCTCGATCCCACCGTCGAGGATCTGGCCCGCCACCTCGCGGACGGCCAGCTCCTCATCGACTACTCGGGCGGCACGGGGATCCTCCTCGACCGCCTCAACCTCCGGGTCTTCGATCGCCAGGTCGGCGTGCTCATCGTGGACAGCTCCCCCAAGTTTCTGCGCGTGGCGCTCGACAAGTTCGCCGGCGAGGACCGGGTGGCGTTCCGCCTCCTGCGGTGGCTCAAGGAGGAGCGGCGGCTCGAGCTGCTCGACGAGGTCGTGGGCCCGGAGATCGCGGCGCGTAAGGCCGACGTCATCACCTCCACCAACGCGATCCATCTCTACCGCGGGCTGGGCGAGACGCTGGCCTCGTGGGCGCGGGTGCTGCGCCCGGGCGGCCGAGCCTTCGTGCAGTCCGGCAACATCCGCAATCCGCAGGCGCGGTCCAGCGAGTGGATCCTGGACGAGACGGTGTGGGCCATCCACGAGGTCGCCACCGGCCTGGTCCGCAACGACGCGCGCTACGCCGCCTACCGCTCGCTCCTCGACGACGAGGCGCGCATCCAGGCGCACGTGGCGTATCGGGACCAGGTGTTCCTGCCTGTCCGGCCGCTCGAGCACTATCTCCGCGCGCTCGAGGAGGCGGGCTTCACGGTGGAGGAAGTGCGGGCGCGCTCCATCGAGGCCCGGGTGGACGAATGGTTCGAGTTCCTCAGCGCCTATCACGAGGCGGTGCTGGGCTGGGTGGGCGGCTCCGCCAAGGTGGATGGAGCCCCCCCCGCCGCCGAGGCGGTATCCGATCGACTGGCGCTGATCCGCCACGCCATGGACACGCTATTCGGCGGCCGCGACGCGTTCCGCTGCTGCTGGACCTACATCAACGCCGTGCGGCCGTAGGCGGCGCGCGCTACTCGGCGTCGTGGAAGATGACGCCGAGGGTGTAGCGCTCCCCCGACCGGATCTCGCTGACCCCGTGCCGAAGCGCCACCCGGTGCCAGCCTCGCGTCCCGCGGGCGGGCCGGTAGCGCGTGGTGAAGATCACCGCCTCCCCCCGGGCCAGCGGGACGACGTGCGCGACCGACTGGGCGCGCGGCCGCTGCTCTACCAGGACGAACTCGCCGCCGGTGAAGTCGGCCTCCGGGTCGCTCAGGAGCACGGTGAGCTGGAGGGGGAACGCGACCTTGCCGTAGAGGTCCTGGTGGAGGCAGTTGTAGCCGCCCTTGCCGTACCGGAGCAGCAGCGGCGTGGGTCGCGTCTGACCGTGGCGGGCGCAGAGCTTCGTCATCGCCGCGAGGTCGGCGGGAAAGTGCTCGCGCGCGCCCAGCCGGTCGGCCCAGCGGTTGGCCACGGGGGCCAGCTGCGGGTAGAGCGCCTGCCGCAGGATGGCCACCGGCTCGGGGAGGGGCGCGGCGAAGTACTTGTACTCCCCCTCCCCGAATCGGAAGCGGGCCATGTCCACGCGGCTGCGGAAGCGACGCTCGTCGCCATAGAGATCGACGAGCGCCGCGCATTCCGCGGCATCCAGGAACGGGCCGGTGGTGGCGTAGCCGCGCGCGTCGAGCGAGGCGGCGAGCGCCTCCCACGGAAGGCCGGTGCAGCGCCGCGCGAGGGCCCCGCTCATGCGATCTTCGCGGGCCGGCATACCTGGCAAGGCCGGTAGCCCACCGACCGCGCGTCCTCCACGGAAGCGAACACCACGCGGTTCTCGGGCTTGGCGCGGCGGAGATGCGCGCAGCCGACGCGGCACAGGATGCGCGTGCTCGTGCACCCCTCGAGCACCGGTGTGGTCCGCTCGATCTCGAGCAGCTGCCCCTTGAGGCGCGTGCCGAAGATGTAGCCGCCCACTCCGCCGTCGCTCTTCAGCACCCGGTGGCAGGGCACGATCAGCGGCACGGGGTTCTTCCCGAGCGCAGTCCCCACCGCGCGCACCGCGCCGGGATGCCCGATGCGCTTGGCCACCCAGGCATAGGGCCGCGCCTGGCCGAAGGGGATGGCGCCCGCGGCCCGCAGCACCTTGGCCTGGAATTCGGGCGCGTCGTCGAGATCCACCGGAACCGAGAAGTAGACCCGCTGGCCGCGGAGATAGTCGTGGAGCTCCTCGCGCGCCCGCTCGATGAGGCGACGCGCCGCCCCGCTCCCACCGGGCGCCTGCCTCCCGAGGCGGACCAGACGGATCCCCTCCGACGTCGCCGACACCGCCAGCCGACCCAGCAGCGCCTTCGCCTCACGCTCCACCTCGCCCGCCCGGCGGATCACCCGCGGGGCAAGCCCGGCGGGTGCATCCGCCGGCCTGAAGTAGTCGACAAGCATTTGGTCGAATCGATCGCGATTCATTCGTGGCCTCCCTCGGCCAGCGCCGCGCGCAGGATGGATTTGCCGCGCGCCAGCTGGCTCTTCACCGTGTTGATCGAGATACCGCGGATCCGGGCGAGCTCCGCGTTACCGAGTCCATTCACGTAGTGGAGGGCGAGGAGCACGCGCGCCTCGCGCGGGACCTTCCCCAGCGCCCGCTCCACGTCGATGCGCCGGCCGGCGTCGCCGGGAGCGTCGAAGGCGGGCGCGGTCGGCTCGTCCGCCGCGGCCTCCGCGTGCGCTGCGCGCACACCGCGGCGGCGCAACTCGTCCACGCACACATTGGTAAGGATGCGGTAGAGCCAGGTCGAGACGGCCCAGCGGGCGTCGTAGCCCCGCGCGCCCTGATAGGTCTGGAGCAGCGCCCGCTGCACCGCGTCTTCGGCGTCCGCCCGGGAGCCCAGGAGCCGCCGCGCCACCGCGAGAAGCTTGGGCCCGTACCCCTCCACCAGCTCGGTGAAGGCCCGCCCGTCGCCTCCCGCCACCCGTCGCATCAGCGCCCGTTCCCTGTCCATGTCGTGGAGGTATACGGGCCGTGGGCCCCTAGGGAGTGGAAGTTAGATCTTCGAGCCCGATTTCTCCCAGTCTTCCAGGAACTTCTTGAGGCCGATGTCGGTGAGGGGGTGCTTCATGAGCATCTCCAGCACGCTGAACGGCATGGTAGCAACGTGTGCGCCCGCTTTAGCAGCGTCCAAAACATGTATTGGGTTCCGGATGGAGGCAGCCAGCACCTGGGTCTTGAAGCCGTAGTTTGTGTAGATCTGGCAGATGTCGCGGATCAGGTCCATGCCGACCGCGCCGATGTCGTCCAGGCGGCCCAGGAACGGGCTGATGTAGGTGGCCCCCGCCTTGGCGGAGAGCAGCGCCTGGGGCGCCGAGAAGCAGAGCGTCTGGTTCACGCGAATGCCCTGCCCGGAGAGATGCTTCACCGTCTTGAGGCCGTCCCTGGTGAGCGGGCACTTCACGACCACGTTGGGCGCCACCTGGGCCAGCTCCTTGCCTTCCTTCACCATGCCATCGAAGTCGGTGGCCACCACTTCCAGGCTGACGTCGCCGGGCACGATGGAGCAGATCTCCTCCACGAGCGGCCGGAACGGCCGCTTCTCCTTGGCGATCAGCGAGGGATTGGTCGTGCAGCCGTCGACCAGCCCCATGGCCACGCCTTCCTTCAGGTCGTTCACGTTGGCGGTGTCGAGGAAGATCTTCATGGCGCCTCCTGCGTGGGAGCCGTGCGGCGGCTCACGCGCGCTCGATACGAATGGTCGTTCCGGCTGCCACCTGCTTGAACACCTTCGGATCGCCGACGACACGCCCGAAGACGTTGACGGCGCTGGCGGGGCGGATCTCCGCCCCTCGGCTCATCGGCGTCGGCCCGAAGAAGATGCAGAACGCCGAGCCCGGCGGCCAGTAGCCGAGGTCGCCCAGCTCCACCGTCTCCTGCGGGCGCTCGGGCTTGGCCTTCACGGGGATGCCGAAGTAGATCTCGTCGCCCCAGGTCTCGCCGGCAATGGCGAGCGGGAGCGCGTCCCACACCGCCTGCGCGGTCCCGGACTCGTCGAGGACGGCATCGGCCTTCACCGATCCCGCCGTGATCGTGATGCGTCGCTCCGCCATTCGAGGGTCAGTCTAGCAGACGCCCACGCCCCGGGGGAGGCGCATCAACGGGATTCGGGCCTCAACCACCTGTCCAGAGGGTGAACCCCGCGACCGCGAAATCTTGATCGAAGCCCAGCACATGGCGGCATCGGCTTCGCTCCATGACGGCGAAGCTCACGCTGTCCGCATAGGTCACGGGACGCGGAGCGAGCCGCACGAGCCAACGTCGGGCCGCCACGTGGTCTTCGGGGCCGGCAAACCGGATCTCGACGCTCGGGCTCGCGTCGATCAGGTCGAGCGCGCGCAGAGCGGGTCGAGCGCCCGCGCGGAAGAGAATGAACCGGTGGGCTTCGGCGATGACCAGATCGGTGGTGAAGAGAGGGATTCGCCGCGAGAGGGCGTCCTGAAACAGGCGCTCGGCCGCAGAATGGTACTGGTCGCGCCGACTCTGCAGCGCGATCCATGCCCCGCTATCGACGAACAGGCTTCTCGGGCGGGCGGCGACGCGTTCGATATGGGGCGCGCGGCTCGGCAACGAAGGTCTCGTTCAGATAGCGGTCGAAGTTGGCGGCGACATCGGGGGGGAGTCCATCGATGCTTCCGCTGAGTTGCATCAGGGGGTCCTCGACCGGTCGGCGGGTGAGCGCGCGGATCGCGACGCGGATCGCCTGGGATTTCGTCCAGCCGCGCTCACGCGCCCAGGCGTCGAGACGATCAAGGTCCTTCTCGTCGAGATAGACTTGCAGCGGTCGGGTCATGATTCGTGACGATATCGAATCATTGACACCGGTGTCAATGAACTCATGAGAGAGTCTATCCCCCGCGCCGCCGACGATACTCCGCCAGCCGCGTCGTGAGACCGGCGCGATCCAGCAGGGCCGCGGCGCCCTTGCCCTCCACCACCGCCGCCGCCGCGCAGGCCGCCGCCCCCGCGGCCTCCCACGCGTCGCCGCCGCGGTGGTACTCGATGAGGAGAACGGTGGCGAAGACGTCGCCGGCGCCGGTGTCGTCCACCTCGGAGGCGGCGTCGGGGGCCACGTGATAGGGCTCACCGTTCACGAAGAGGGTGGCGCCGCGGGCGCCCGCGGTGAGCGCCCCCAGCGGCACGCGCTGCAGCCACTCCACCGCCTCCTCCCGGAAGCCCGCCACGTCCTCCTCGCTCGCCACCATGAGCTGCGCCCACGCCAGCACGGGCTCCGCCTCCTCCCACTCCTGGGCGACGATGGCCCCGCCCTTGTCGCGGCGCCGCATCCAGCCTTGCGGCAGGACGCCCAGAGACGCGGCACCGAGCGATTCGGCGAGGGCGGGATCCACCTCGTTGACGACGGGGCAGAGCAGCGCCAGCGGCGCCGCCGTCCAATCGGGCGGCAAGTCGTCGGCCTCGAGATCGGCGGCACGCGCGGTCAGGGTCAGCGTGCGCGCGGCGCCGGTGCCGCTCAGCGTGAAGGTGGTCGTCTGCGGGCCGTCGACCTTGGCGAGGGCGATGTCCGACGGAATCGCGTCGGCAGGAAAGTCGTCGCCGAACGAGGTGAGCAACCCGACCCGCAGGCCGAGGCGATGGGCGGTGAGGGCGGCGTAGTAGGCCGCTCCCCCGGGGCGGGTGCCGCTCGACGTTACATCGAGGGTGACGTGTCCGGCCACCACCAGATCGGGCGGCACTCCTCAGACCATGGTCAGGCCGCCGGACACCGACAGCGTCTGTCCGGTCACGAAGCCCGACTCATCGGATGCGAAGAACACCACGGCGGGGGCCAGATCCTCGGGGGTACCGAGCCGCCCGAAGGGGATGACGCGCTTGAGGCTCTCGGCCAGCTTGGGGTTGCCCGCCGCCACCTCCGCGAAGAGCGGCGTGTCCGACGGACCCGGGCAGACGCAGTTCACGTTGATCCGGTGCCGCGCCATCTCCCGCGCGATGGTCTTGGTGAAGGCGATGATGCCGCCCTTGGCGGCGGAGTACACGGCCTCGCCGGTGGAGCCCACCCGCCCCGCGTCGGAGGCGACGTTCACGATCTTCCCGTAGCCCTGCTTGGTCATCGTGTCGAGCACCGCGCGCGTGCACACGATGGGGCCTTTGAGGTTCACGCGGAGGATCAGGTCCCAGTCCGACTCGGGGGACTGGAGGAAGGGGCCCACCTTGTCGAGCCCGGCGTTGTTCACCAGGATGTGCACCCCGCCCCACCGCGAAACAATCTCCGCGACAACCTGGTCGACTCGCGCCTTGTCGCTGATGTCGGCCCGCCAGGCACCCGCCTCGCCGCCTGCCCTGGCGATCAGCTCCACGGTCTCCTTGGCCCCGGCTTCGTTGAGATCGACCACCGCCACCCGGGCGCCTTCCGCGGCAAGCGCGAGCGCGATGCCGCGGCCGAGCCCGCTCGCCGACCCCGTCACGACCGCCACCTTTTCCGCCACGCGGCCGGCCATCGGCTAGCGCCCTTC
>CAVVJF010000006.1:0-114989 GCA_963748485.1 uncultured Candidatus Rokubacteria bacterium | reverse complement strand
GAGATCGACGTGACCCACCTGCTGTCCGACGCCAAGGAGTACATTCCGGGGCTGAAGGACGCCGGCGAGTTCACGATGGACGTGAACTTCAACCTCAACGACGCGGGCCAGAAGGCCATCTGGGACGCGCTCGACAACTACGGCGGCGCAGCCGGTCACCGTCACGTTCCCTGACCCGGGCGGCACGTTCACGTTCGCCGCCGTCGTCAAGGGCTTCGTCTCGGACGGCAACGCCGCGCACCGACAATATCATGCCCACGATCACGCTGCGGCTGACGGGCGTGCCTGCGGTAATGGCGGCCTGGTCATCTTACGTCTGGGCGGCAGTTCGCCGCCCGCGACGCCATCCTTGCGGCGCCCGACCGGGCCATCGAGGAGCTCGATATTCCCGAGTGGGGGACTTGGGTGCGCGTCCAGGCGTGGGACTCGGGGCGACGCGCTGGAAGGTGCTGCAGGGCTGGCCCCGGGACGGCCGGCCCACCGTGAATCACTGGGCGCTCGTCGCCATGTACTCGGTCGTGGATGAGACGGGGGAGCGTCTGTTCGGGGATGGGGATCTGGACGAGCTCACACGGAAGAGCGCGCGCGGGCGCTCGACCGGATCTTCACCACCGCCCTCCGGCTCAACGGGCTCGACCAGGGGGCACCCGAGCGCCTGGGAAAAGACTCCGCGTCGACCGCGAACGGCGCTTCCACTTCGAGCTCGCCAGCCACCTCGGCGGGATGACCGTCTCCTCGCCGAGCTGCTCCGGCGCATCAGCGCGCATGAGCTGTCCGAGTGGCGGGCCTACGCCGGGCTCGTCGGCCTCGCGGATCGGCGCGCGGACTGGCGGGCGGGCCTCGGCGCCGCGATGCTCGCGAACATCCACCGCCGCAAGGGCGGGAAGGCCCTGCGCCCGGATACTTCATGCCGCGCGTGATCGACCCGGAGGCCGTGGCCCCGCACGCGGGCGGGCCCGGGGCGGTGGCGTTCGCCGCCTGGCTCCACCAGCACGGGACGCGCTAGATGGCGCTCAACGACGTCGTCGGTATCCTCCGCGTCCTCGTCTCACCGGGGACACCGCCCTCCTCAAGGCCGATCTTGACGAGGCGCAGGCAGCGGCCGCCTCGCTGGGGACGGGCCTCCGCAAGGGCTTCGACACCGCCACCGTCGGCCTCGCGAGCTTTGCCGGCGCGCTAACCGGCATCGGGCTCGCCGTCTCCGCGGCCAGCTTCGGGACGCTCCTCCGCAACGCCTTCCAGGCCGTCGACGCCCTCGACGACATGGCGCAGCGGCTCGGCGTCTCGACCCAGGCGCTGCAGGTCTATGGCTTCGCGGCGCAGTCCGCCGGCATCAGCACGGAACAGCTCGAGACGAACCTCCGCACGCTGACCGACCGGATCGGCGCCGCGGCGCAAGGCCCGGGGGCCGCGCAGAAGTCTCCTTTGCCACCCTCGGCGTGAGCTTCGTCGACGTCGCCGGCCAGGCCCGCTCGACGGAGGACGTCTTTACCGACGTGATCGACGCCCTCGCCCAGATCCCGGACGAGGCGCGGCGCGCGACGCTCGCGAATGATGTCCTCGGGCGCAGTGGCGCGGTGCTGGCCGAGAGCATGCGCGGTGGGGAGCGGCGCTCCAGCAACTCGCCGAGGACGCCAAGCGCATGGGCCTGGTCCTCGACGAGGCGACGATTGCCAAGGTCAAAGAGTCGCAAGTCCAGCTCGGCATCTTGAGCAAGGTGATCCAGACGAGCCCGTGGTGGCCTTCGCCGATCTCGCCGTGCCCATCGCCAATGCCGCCGCCGCCGTCGCGAACTTCGCCTGGTAAATCCGCGGCGCGCTCGAGGCCTTCGGCCTCATCGGCGAGAACGCGGAGGCCAAGCTCTCCCGCCTGCAGACGCAGCTGCAGATCTTTCAGGCCGAGCTCGCCACCATGCAAACGGGCGCGGGGGGCTTTGTCAATCGCCTCTTCGGGCAGGAGACGCAGCTCCACCTCGATTGCCCTCACCCAGCAACAGATCGCGGGCCTCAAAGCCATCATCGAGTACGAGCGGAAGATCGCCGAGGACCGGGCGAAGGGAAAGCCTGCGGGCGCGGCCCCGACGGTCACCAGGGGCGCGGAGGGCGTGTCGGCCGCCGCCGCCCAGGCCGCCGCCGCGCATCAGAAGATCCTCGACGAGGCGGCCGAGGCCTCCAACAAGTACTACCTCGACGAGGCCCGCAAGGAGCAGGAGCTGTCCGACGCCAAGGTACGCGCCGCCCACGACGCGGCGGTGGCCGAGCAGGCGATCCTCGACGAGGCGGCGCGGGCGACCGAGGAGTACGACCGGAACGAGCAGCGGATGGCCGAGGAAGCGGCGGCGGTGCGCGTCCAGGCCGCCTACAGTGCCGCCCTGGCCGAGCAACAGCTCCGCGACGAGACGGCGCGCCTCACCGAGCAGTTTCAGCGGGGCGAGGCGGCCCGCCTGGCCCAGGAAGAAACGGCGCGCCTGGACGTCCTGCGCGACCTCTTCAGCGGCACGACGCATGCGCTCCGGACCTCGCTGGACGGCGTGATCCAGGGCACGCAGAACGTCAGCGATGCCTTCGACAAGATGGCGCAGTCCATTGTCCTGAGCATGTCCGAGACGATAATCGAGCGCGGCATCAAGGCCGTCCAGAGGCGCTCGAGGAAATGCTGACGCAGCAGAACATCCAGAAGGCGCTCGGGCTGGTCTCGAGTGCCTTCCGCGGCGCCGGCGGCGTGGCCCCCGTGTCGGCGACGCAGAACATCAACATCGGTGCGTACGGGCCGGCCTTCGCCGCCGCGGGCGGCATCGTCATGTCCCCGACCCTGACCGTCACGGGCGAGGGCGGGCCCGAGGCCATCATCCCGCTCGACCGCTGGGGCGAGCTGGGCGGCGGCGGCGTCACCGTCAACATCATCGACCAGCGCAAGAGTGGCAACGTCGAGCAGCGCGAGTCGACCGGCGCGGGCGGACAGCCGCAGATCGACGTACTCATCACGGACGTGGTGAAGGGCGGGATCGGCGGCGGCGTCTTCGACCAAGCGCTCGCGGGCAGTTTCGGCCTCTCGCGGCGCGGCACGGCGCGGTAAATGCCGGTCATCTGGCCGCCGATGTTGCCCGCCGCGCCGCTCGTCGAGGGCTTCCAAGAGACCGCGCCCACGATCACGCTGCGCTCCGCGATCGACGCAGGACCGCCGAAGGTCCGCCGCCGTTTTACCGCGGGGATTTCGCAAATCAGTTGCCGCTATACCGTCACGCGCGATCTCATGAACATCCTCGATAACTTCTATTTTAACGGCGTTGCGGGCGGTGCAATTCCGTTCGAGTGGGAGCACCCGCGCCGCCGCGAGATCGTCATGGTGCGATTCCGCGAGGCGCCCCAATACACGGCGTACAGCGGCGATATCTGGACGGCGGTCGTCGCGCTCGAAGTCCTCCCGCCTGGCATGGCGGTCCGTTTAGCGCTCACGCGGCAGCCGGGCGGGAGTCCTGAACTCCCGCCGCCAGGACCGCCGCCGCCCGCGCTCCCGTGGCCGCCACCGGAGCCGCTCGTCGAGTACGCGCCGCCGTCGTCGCCATGAGACTGATATCGCAGCGCGCGCGGACGGCGATGTATGCCCAAGAGACCGACGAGGTCTTTCTCGCGCTCCTAGTAATCCGGCACGTCACGATTCCCGAGGGCGGCGTGCTGCGTTTCGTGAATAACTTGGAGGATGCCTACTCGCGCGCCGATGGGTCGGCCGAGCCCCAGCAGTATCTCGCCTGCCCGTTTGCCTTGCGGCTTCCCGCGGAGCGCGGCGACGTCCTCCCGCAGGTCCAACTCGCGATTGATAACGTCCACCCGGCGATTACCGAAACGATCCGCACGATGCAGAGCCCGCCGACGCTGACGCTCTATATCGTCCTCGCCTCGACGCCCGACATCGTCGAGGCCGGGCCGTTTCAGTTCACGCTCAAGAGCGCGACGTACGACGCGCAGCAGGTCACGGGGACGCTCGCCTTTTTCGATGTGCTAAATGAGCCGTTTCCCTATCGCACGTTCACGCCGCAGGAGTGGCCGGGTGTCTTCGCGGCATGATCCCCGCCTGGGTCGCGCCCTACGTCGGTATCCCCTTCTGCTCGGGCGGCCGCGAGGTCAGCGGGTGGGATTGCTACGGCGCCGTCTATCGCATCTATCGTGACGTCTTCCAGATCGAGCTCCCGCGGTATGAGCCGACCTACGGCGCGGCCGATTGGCCGAGCATGAGCGCGGCGATTGATCAGGGTCGGCTTGATTGGACGCCGATCCTCGTCAGCGCGGCGGAACTCGGTGATGTCCTCGTCCTCCGTCTCCGCGGCATCCCGCTCCACGTCGGCCTCGTCATCGAGGCCGAGCCGCTGACGATGTTGCATGTCCTCCACGGCCTCGATACGTGCTGCCAGCGTCTCGATAATCCCGTCTGGCGGCCACGTATCCTTAGCGCCTATCGCTGGACCGCGCGCGCATGACCAGCACGCTGGCGCCGCCTGAGCCTACCGTGTGGACGCCACCCGAGGGCGTCGCTGTGGTAACGCCACCCGCGGGTGTGACCGTGGTCGCGGCTCGGCATGCCTTCCGGACGGAAACTATCACGCTCGAAATGCCCGAGGGCAAAACGCTGGCCGCTATCGTCGAGGCCGCAGGCATTCCTGCTTGGGCGCCTGCGCGCGCCTGGGTAGATGATTGGGAGTTCCCGCGCGCCTCTTGGGCACGGGTTACGCCGAAGGCCGGGCGCCGGGTAACCTTGCGCGTGGTGCCGCGCGGCGGCGGCGGGGGCGATAGCAATAAAACGCTCCGCATCGTCCTCATGGTGGTAGTCCTCATCGCGGCGATCGCGCTCACCGTCTGGACGGCGGGCCTCGGCGCCGCCGGGGCTGCCCCACTCCTCGGCCTCTCCGTCAGTACGTGGGGCCTGATCGGCGCGGCCGTACTCACGACGGGCGGCATGCTCGCCATTAACATGCTGCTCCCGCCACCTACTCCAAGGCTTAGTGAGATGACGGCCGCAGGCCGCGCCTCGCCGACGTATGCCCTAACCGGGACGCGCAATACGCTGGCGCCGTATCAGACCGTGCCGCGCGTGTACGGGCGACACCGGCTCTTTCCACCCCTCGCGGGCTATCCGACGACGCGCGGCCACCTAACCGACCAGTACTTGAGCCAGGTCTTTACGCTCGGCTACGGCCCGGTCACGATCGAGGACGTCCGGATCGGCACGACGCCGATCTACGACTATGAGGGCGTCGACCTCCAACTGCGCGAGGGCTGGGGGGGAGACCTCCCGCTTACCAACGTGACCGGCGTTCAGTTTGAGGAGCCGCTCGCGATCGAGCTTGGCGAGAACGAGGTCCACGCGCACGCCGCGCGCGAGACGGCCGACGCGATCGGGCTCGAAGTGACATTCCCGCAAGGGCTCTTCTGGTACGACGACGATAACAGCACGTACCACATGGAAGCGTTGATCCACGTCTGGGTGCGCGAACTTAACGACCTCGGCCAGCCGCTCCAAGATTGGCAGCACGTCTTTGACTGGTACTTCGCCGAGAACCGCCGCGAGACGCTCCGGTATTCCTGGTGGTACGGCCTCCCGCATCGGGGGCATTACGAGGTCCGGCTTCAGAAAATCTTTCCGGGGATTCCAGGGAACTACCCGCCGCGCTTCCGATGGATTTGGGGGACGGGCTGGACGGCGCTCCGCTCGCTCCGGTATCAGGACCCGATCGCCGTGCCGGGGATGGCGAAGGCGGGTCTGGTCATTCAGGCATCGGGCCAACTCTCCGGCGTCGTCGATCAGTTCAACGTGATCGCGACGTCGATCCTTACGGACTGGAACGGCAGCGCCTGGGTCACGCAGGCATCTCGTAACCCGGCCGCGATTTATCTTGATATGCTCCGCGGCTCAGCGAACGCGCGGCCGATCCCGAATGAGCAAATCGACTGGGCCGAGATCCAGGCGTGGGCGGATGAGTGCCGGACGCAAGGGTACACGTTCGATGGCGTCCTCGATAGCGCCGGGACGCTCTTCGAGCAACTCTCGCTCGTGGCCGCGATCGGGCGTGCCTCCTTCACGATCCGTGACGGGAAGTATTCGGTCGTACGCGAGCGCCCGCAGACAGTGCCCGTTCAGTTCTTTACGCCGCGTAACTCGTCGGGATTCGTCGGGCAAAAGGCGTTCCTCGATATCCCGCACGCGCTCAAGGTGAAGTTCGTCAATCCCGATGCGAATTGGCAAATGGATGAGCGGCTCGTCTATGACGACGGGTACGGCCCGCATAACGCGACGAAGTTTCAGGGGCTCGAACTCTTCGGCGTGACGAGTTCCCATCTCGCGTGGCGGCACGGCCGCTATTGGCTCGCGGCGATGCGGCTCCGGCCGGAGGTCTACGAACTCACGGTCGATGTGGAGTTCCTCGTCGCGAACCGCGGCGACCTTGTCCATGTCACGCATGACGTCCCGCTCTGGGGTCTCGCCGCGGCGCGCGTCGTCGCGATTGAAGCGGATGTGCCGTTCGGCACCGTCATCATCATCGACGAACTCCTCGACCAATTCGCGCCCGCGACATCGCTCGCGCTCCGTGCCCGTCTTCAGGGCGGCTCGAACCTCCTGATCACGGTCACGGTATGGCCGGACCTCGCCCAGCGCATGACGCGGTTACGCGTCACGGAAACGCCTGCGGGTCTTCAGGTCGGCGACCTCGTGATGCTCGGGCAGTGGGGAAAAGAAACAATCCCGTGCATCATCAAGGCGATTGAGCCTGCCGCGGAGTTGTCCGCGAAGCTGACCTTGGTCGATGCCGCGCCCGCGATCGGCCAGGCCGACCAGGGGCCGATCCCGCCGTTTGATACGCACATCACGCGGCCGCCGATTCTTAACCGTCCGGCTCCCCCGCAGCCGACTATCGTGACCGTACGGTCGGATGAGTGGGTGATGATCGGCGACCGGCCGCGTATCCTCGTGAACTTCGATATTCCTACCGCGACTACGCCCGCGCTCGCGACCCACGTCGAGGCGCAATTTAGGCCGACTAACTCCACGGGCTCGTGGCTCGACGTGCCAACGGTCACGCTCCCCGCTACCGATGTAAGCGTCCTCCCCGTCGAGCAGGGGCGCGCCTACGATATCCGGCTTCGTAGCTATGCTCTGATGACATCGACGGCCTCGGCTTGGACGATCGTCGCGGCGCACGTTGTCATTGGTAAATCGTCGCCGCCGCCCGTGCCAGAAGGTCTGACGCTGGACGTCGCCTTCGTCGAGCTTCGCTGGCTCTATCCCGTCACGCCGCCCGACTTTGCCGGGTTCGAGGTGCGGTTCGCGGTCGGCATCGTCGAGACGTGGGAGCAAGGGCAACGGCTCCACGACTCGCTCGTCTCGGACACACGCTTTCATCTGCCGCCGCTGAACGGCGTGCACACGCTCATGGTCAAGGGCGTTGATACGTCGGGGAACGAGAGCATCTATCCGGCACGGCTCGTCGCGGAACTGCTCGTGGGACCGTGGAACGTCCTCGCGGAGACCGACTATGCGCTGAACGACTTTCCCGGCGACATCGTGAACCTCCGACGCGACCTCGTGCCGCCGCCCGAGGAACTCTGCTCGATAGCCTCGGATGATCCCCTCGTGTGGCAGCCGCCCGATCCGCTCTTCTGGACGACGCCGACAGCGAACGTCTGGCAGTCCACGCACGGCCCTGGCACCTACCACGTCATTGTGGATGTGCCGCTTGAGTTCGCGGGGACCATCATGGCGTGGCGGTGGGCCGCGTCGGGGCCGGGCTGGACCTTCGAATATCTGTCGAGCGGGAACTCGCTTTACTGGACCACGGACGAGGCCGCGCACTGGTCCGTCGATAGCGCGATGGTCTGGGAGAATACCAGCCGCTGGCTGGCGTGGCCCGGCGCGATCCTCGCGGGATTCCAGCGCTATGAGTTTCGCTGGACGTTCATCGGCGGCTTCGGCTCGTGTATCACGCAGGCCATCCTCAGTTACGAGGTGCCCGACATTGACTATTACTACTCCGATGTTCCCATCGCGGCGGCAGGCTCGCGGCTGGCGCCGCAGCCGGGGCCGGTCATGACCGTAGTCACCACGGTCCTGCTCTCCGTTCAGCACACGGGCGCGGAGCCTGCGAAGACGGGCCGCATCCTCGACAAGAACGCCGCGCTCGGCCCGCTCGTCCAACTCGTCCGCCTCTCCGACGGCGTCGGCGTCGCGGGCGTGATCGACGCGCACGTGCGCGGGTACTAGGAGACGCTATGCCGCTGCCGCCACCCGGTACGTTCTCCGATCCCGCGCTGACCGAGGGCGAATTTAAAACCGCGCTTGAGAGTCAACTCGCGGTGCTCGCGGAGATAATTCCCGCTGGCCTCATCTGTGCCTTCGGCGGGGCGACCGCGCCGAGCGGCTGGCTCCTGTGCGACGGTGCAACGGTTTCACGAACAGCCTACGCCGCGCTGTTTGCCGCGCTCAGTACGACCTACGGCGCGGGCGATGGGAGTACGACCTTCGGCTTGCCCAATCTCAAGGGTCGCATGACGGTGGGGCGGGATGCCGGGCAAGCGGAATTCAATACGCTCGGCGAGACGGGCGGTGCGCTTACTCATACGCACAACTTTTCCACGACTCCGTCGGGCGATCCTGTATGGCAGGCTAACGGTACCTATGTTGGCGATGCGTCTGGTCTACTAGCCAACTTTCAGGGCGGCGGGACAACCTATATGACACATATTCGTCCGGCTACGGCCTCGGCGGCGGCGCTCGCGCCTTACGTAACCGTCAACTTCATCGTGAAGACATGAGAGCGCGCGGTCGCCGACGTACGCGCGAGCGCCCGCAGGTGGTGGTACGACGCGCGGGGCCGCCGCCGCTCGCCATCGCGCGCGCGCCGGGCGTGGAGCCGTTGGCTACCGGGTTGCCGTTGCCGCCACCCGGAACGTTTTCAAATCCCCTCCTCACCGAGGGCGAATTCAAAGCAGGCCTTGAGGCGCAACTCGCCGTGGTCGCCGCGCTCGAAGCGGGCACCGGCGGCCTGCCGATCCTGAACAACATGCAGCCGCTGCAAGCCAAGAACGCGGCGGGCGTGCCGCAGAATCTCCTCTGGCTCGACGCGGCGGGCTCGACGCATCTGAAGGGGCCGGACTCCGCGATTCCCTATATGCACCTACGCCTGGACGGGCAGGTGAATGCGATGCCTTATCTGGGAGCAGACGGGACGACGGCCTACAGTGATCTGGTCGCGCGGAACGACGGCTCCGCAGGCGGCAGCAACCAGCAGGCGCGGCTCTATCTTCAGGCCCGCGACCTCCCGCAAATCACGCTCGACCGGACGGGGACTGCGCCGACCTCCTGGTATATCCAGCCGCGCACGGCCGACAGTTTCCTCCTCATCGGCCACGGGGCCGCCTATCCGGAGAATTGGAATATCGCGCTGGCGCCGGGGACGCGCGATGCCTGGGTCGGCGGGGCGTTAAACGTCGGCGGCGCGCTTAGCGTCGCCGGGTACTCGACCCTCGGCACGGGCTTTAATGTTCGCGGTATTTCGACAATCGCCAAGGGCTCGTGGCTAATGTGGGACGACGTCAACGGGGTCGCTGTCGGGGCTGACAATGTGCTCTATCTCGGCGCCAACGGGCCGTCTACGACGGTACAGACCCCGTTGACAGCGAACAGTACGCTCAACGTCGGCACTCAAATCACGTTCGGCGGTAATTCGTGGATCAAATCATCCTACGGTGCCAATCTGCTCGGCCACCTGAACAATGATTACGTCTATATCGCGTATGACCGGCATCTTGAAGTCTGCGCGACGGGGACTACAGCGACATTTCGCGGGCCGCTGACCGCCATGTCCACCATGAACCTGGGTGGCGGGAATAACTTCCAAGAAACAACCGGCTACATCATTTGCCACGGCGCGAATAACGGGCACCTCTACTTCGGTCGGAACGCGACCAATCACTTCAACGACCTCGGCGGCGCGACAGAGTTTCATGGCTACGTCACCTTCCATGCAGGTACGAATCTGCCCGGCTATAACAACATGGTGCGCTTCTACGCGCGCGTGACGCAGTCGGAGCCCATCGCCTACTACAACACCAACAGTGGTTTTGGGGCGGTGAGCGGCAGGACGGGGATCGGCTATGTGGTTCTTCCGTTTGGCTATGGGCTCGGCTCGCCGTGCGTCGTGATCACGCCGGAGCCCGGCGCGACGGGGGTCTCTATCAATGCCGTGTATACGACGCAAGTCGTGGTCAACATCACGGCGGGCACCTTCAACGTCATGGTCTGCGGTTACTAGGGGAGGACGAAATGGCGGTGACGATTCAGACGGGGCAAACGGGCACGTTAACCTTCATGCCGAACATGGCGGGGATCGACGCGGCCCGTGTCACCGACGTGAAATGGACGCCGCAGGGTGGCGCGACAGCGGTGGAGTTTGCCCCACCAGACCAGGTGACAGGCAAGGCACCGGGCACGCGCGATTTTCAGGTCATGGTACGGTTGACGCCCGTAGAATCGGGTCCTGAGGACAAACTCTCGTACTCGTTCACCGTGCAGGCCATCGAGCCTGCGATGGCGGGACCGCCGCTCATGCCGCCGCCCGTCGCCATCAGCGTGAATCTCGCGCCGCCCCCGCCGATCCCGCCCGCGCCATGAAACTCACACCGGGCGACATGCAGGCCTTCGCCGACATCTACAACGCCTTCTTGCAAGGCGAGCGGCGCATGGGCGGCGGGCGTGAAACGCTCCGCGCGCTCGTCAACGTCTATTCGCTCCTCGATACGTTGACCGTCCCCGCGCGCGCGCCGGACGGCTCGCCCGCGCGGATACCGGTGCGCGAGGGCGGTGAATTGAGCGGCGAGCCTGACCTGTTCCGCGCGCTCGTTATGGTCGCCACGCCCGTCCTGACGGGCGAGCAGCGCGCGTGCGATGCGCGGCGCGCGCTCGCCGCGCTCGATCTCCTCGACCGCATGACGCAGGAGGGATAGCGACATGGCCCTCGCACTACCGCCGCCTGGCACGTTCTCGAATCCCGCGCTCCGCGAGAGCGAGTTCCAAGTCGCGCTCGAACAACTCCTCGCCGCCGTCGCGGAGGCACAGGCCAACATCGCGCTGCCTGACGTGCCGGTGGCGACCTGCTTCATGTATGGCGGCGCGGGGCTCCCGGTCGGGTACTTGTGGTGTCGAGGTGAAGTGGTCTCCCGCGTGACGTATGCGGCGCTCTTCGCGGCAATCGGCGGATACTTTGGCGCCGGCGATGGCAGTACGACGTTCCACCTGCCGAACTTCTCTGCGCGCTCGCCCGTCGGCATCGGCAATTCCGGCCAGCAACACACGTACGGGCTCGGCCAGAAGCATGGCACGGATCTTCAGTACATCACCGTGGCGCACATGCCCTCGCACACGCACACCGTCAGTGATGGGACCCACGCGCATGCGGTCTACGATCCGACCCATACGCATGGCGTAGCCGATCCTGGCCACGCGCACGCGGCAGTGATCCCAAACTTGTATCCGATTGTCGTGGAAGGGGGTCAGGGACCGTCTCCCGTGGCGCAATCGGGGGTCACGGGCGTCAACACGGACGCACGCGGGACCGGCATATGGATCTACGGCGCGGCGACGGGTATCGGCATTTATGCGAACGGTGCGAATATTGGTGTGGGCTATACCGGGAGCGGGGCGGCCATCGACAACACACACGCGGTCCTCGCCGTCAACTTCATCATCAAGACCTGACCCGACAGTGGAACGCCCCGTCCCAGACGAGTACGCGGGCGCGGGCGATGCGGTGAACGTTCGTCACGGTCACGAAGGAGGAGCGCGCATGCCTGCTTTCTTCGCCACTATCACCCCAGCTGGATACGAGTCACACCCGAACCTCTGCGTAGTGGTGCCCCTCGAGGGGTTCTCCCCAGGGAGTCCGCCGCCGCGCCCGCATCCCGAACCGCCGCTCGGGATCTGGGGGCCAACGGACCCGCGCCCGACGCACCCCATCGCAGGCCTGCCCGGCTTCCCCGGCTACCTGCCGCCCTATCCATCCCAGGGCCCCGGATTCCCGACGCACCCCATCGTGCTGCCGGACCCGCTGCCGCCGACGCTGCCGCCCGGTCTCCCGGCGCCCGGAGAGCCCGGCTCGCCGAGCAACCCGTATCCGCCCGGCGAGGTGCCGCCGCACGCGGCTCAGGGCATCCAGAAATTTCACATCGCGGTGCAGGGCGTCGGGATCGTCGGGCCGTATTACATGGGTCCCGGCGGCGTCTATCCAAGTGGCGCGACAGCGCCGCCTGCGAAGAAGTAGCTGGCCGCGCTCGTCGTCGTGATCCTCGTCGCGCTCGCGTCGGGAGGCTGTGGCCTCCCGGCGCTCGCGCGGGTTCTTCCGGCAGGCGCGGCGTGTATCGAGGTCCAGACGGGCTGGGGCTTCCATCGTGTCCGCGTCTGTCGGGTCACAGGTCCTGCGCGTGGACTCATTGACGCGCGCGGGACCCTGCATGTCGAGATCGAGGCCGCGCGCCACCCAGACGCAGAGTAAGTTAAGAACCCTCTAGTTACCGCGCGCCTCACGCAGCGTCTTCCGCGTGTGGCAGGGTTTGCAGAGGGGCTGGAGATTGTCGAAGGCGTGGACGCCGCCCTCGGCGAGCGGCCGGATGTGATCGACCTCACGGGCCGCGACCACGAGGCCCTGGCCTGCGCACGCGCGGCAGAGCGGCTCGCGCAAGAGCACCGCGCGCCGCCAGCCCCGCCAGATCGCGTCATAGCCGCGGCGCCAGGCCGAGGGCCGCGGATCATTCGCCTGCCAGCGGGATGGCGCCAGCGGGGGCCCGTGCTGCGGGCAGTAGCGCGCCGGCGGCCTTACTACCGCCGGGCACACCGCGATGGCGCACGGACGCGGTGCGGCGTGGGGCATGGCCTCAGTCTAGCGCGGGAGAAGTCTACGACCGGCGCCGAGCGCGTGCGGCCTTGAGCCGGTGAATGTACGGCACGAGGGATCAGCTGGCCCGGCCCTTCCCGCGCCGCCCAGTGGCCGCGTCCGTGCGGGCGGCGGCGCCACCACGATCCGGCGTGGCCGCATCCGATGGTCGTAACGGGCCTAGCCGGCCAGTACGTGGCGCGGCGCCCGTGAGAAGCCAGTGCAAGTCTACGGGTGTCCCGTATGCACCCTCCAGCCGCAAGAGGGCCGAGAGGGGTGGTGCATTCCGTCCCTGCTCCCAGCCAGCGTAGACGGACGGCTTGGGGAGCTCGAGAAACTCGGCCACAGCGGCTTGTGAGCGCTTGCCGGCTTTCCGCAACTCCTTCATCCGCGCGCCCAACGCCCGTTTCTGCTGAGGCGATAGGGGCCTACGGGTCACTCGTATTTGCCGCTTGACGACTACGGGACACCCGTACTAGCCTAGGCCCCCCGTAATGAGCAAGACAAGCCAAGGCAACCTAGCACGGCTCAAGAAGCGCTGCCAACGGGCCGGCGTCACGCAGCAACAGATCGCCGATGCCCTGGGCGTGACCATCCAGCACGTCTGCCACGTCTTCGCCGGCCGGTCGATCAACGCGCGCGTAGTCGCAGAGGCGAAGCGTCGCCTGGCCGAGAAGGCCCATGCCGCCGCCTGAGCGGAAGCCGGCCGGCGCCATGCCTCCGATGGAGAGCCGGGCCCCGCACTCCATCCGCTTCAACAGCCTGGAGTGGTCGGCCATTTGCCTCGCGGCCCGCGCCCGCGCTCTGGAGCCCGCCGTGTTCGTTCGCATGCTCGCGCTCTATGCGCTGAGCATCGCAAGCGCGCCGGCCCTCGTGGAAGCGCCTCTCGGGATTCCGCCGCAGATGCTCGCGGGTTCTCAGGGAATGCGGAGGTTCTGAGGGATGCCGCGGTGGGAGCCGCTCGCAGTCAGGTTCACGCGGATGGTCGAACCACTGCCTTCCGGGTGCCATCGATGGATCGGCCAGCTCATGTCCAGCGGGTACGGCCGTCTCGGGAAGAAGTTCGCGCATCGCATCGCCTATCGCTTCGCACATGGCATCGACGTGCCCGCCGGCCTCGAGACAGATCACCTCTGCCGCAATCGCTGGTGCGTGAATCCCGCCCACCTTGAGGCCGTCGCGAAGGTGGAGAATCTCCGACGGCAGGCGCAGGCGGCTCCGCGCAAGACGACGTGCGGGCGCGGTCACCCGCTGACCGAGGATAACGTCTACCGCTACACGTTCAGGAACAAGAGCATGCGCCAGTGCCGGGCCTGCGCCATCCGCCGCGCCCGACACCGTCGTGTCACCGGTATTACCGCGGCAATACCGCCGCGTAGGACAGCCGTATGACTGCGGCGGACCAGGCGCGCTATGAGGCGCGGTGCCGGGCGGCGATTGCGCGGAATCGCAAGCGGGACGACGCGGCGCGCGCAGCCGGGTATGCGCCCCCTGGTGAGTGCGATGATCGACAGCTCGCGGTGACTGTCGCGGCGGCCATCCAAGCGGGCTTGGTACGCCAGGATTGGCGGTGTGTGGCTGAGGGGTACGTGATGCTCCTTGAACGCTGGAAGCCGCCGACGTTTCAGGCGCTAGAGAACTCATAACCCCGAGGACACCGACAAGCGAGATCATCGGCTCATGAAGGGCAAGCACGGCCACGATATATGGAAGGGCGCGGGTGATGCCAACGGATCCGGGCCGCAAAGGATGGGGGGAGGCCATGACCCCACTACGCCGCATCGAGCGCCAGCTGGCGCTGGAGCTCCTCCTGCTCGAGCGCAAGCTGGACCCCGCGCACCCGGAGGCGCCCGAGCACGAGGCTGCCCTGCGCCTGTACGTGGATGCCGTGGAGAGCTATTGCAAGGTGCGGGCGCTACTCAACCCGTCACCTGTGGGCGTGAGTCCGGCCCCCCAGCGAGCGCCTGATAGTGGTCCACGGCCTCGGTGAGGACATGGGCGTAGCGCTTCACGCTGCGGGCGCTGGTCCACCCGCCCAGCTTCATCAGCGTGCGCTCGTTCGCGCCCTTGGTGACGGCGATCGTCGGCACATGGTGCCGGAGGTCATGGAGGTGGAAGTCGGGCATCCCGGCCTTGCGCGTCACCCGGCGCCAGTAGAACGAGAGCAAGCCGTCGGAATAGGGCGCCCCGGTGCGCGGGTTGGGAAAGACCCAGCAGGGCGAGCCCTGCGTCTCCGGGTCGGCGAGCTGCGCCGCGAAGAGCTCGACGGCGGCCTGGGGCAACCGCACCGTGCGCGCCGCGCGCGTCTTCGTCTGATCGGCGCGCAGGCGGATCTCTCGTGCGGGCAGGTTTACCTGGGCCTGCTCAAGCACCCGCACCTCGCCCGGCCGGAAACTACAGTGCAGCTGGATCTCCGCCATGCGCGCGAACCGGGGGCCATACTTCAGGGCGAGCGCATCGAAGACGTGCCACTTGTCGTCGGGCACGAAGCGCACCCGCTCCTCATCGCCTTCGTCCAGCTCGATGCCCACCGCCTTGAACTCGGGCTGGTAGAGCTTCACGGCGCACGCCAACTCGCGGAGCTCGCGGTTCACGCTCGGGGGCTTGAGCCCGCCCGTCACGTGCCGCCAGTCCCGGAAGGCCTCGAGGTGCTCCAGCGTGACGGAGCGCACGGGGCGGGCGTCCAGCCGCTCCTCCCACTTGGCGAGGGTGCGCCGCACGTGGTCGCAGAACTTCACCGTCGCCGGGCTGCCCGTGCGGGCGGCCACCTTGGTGGTGAGCGCGGCCCCGCGTTCGCGCAAGGCATCATCGAGGGTGCGCTGGGCCTCCTCCCCCGCCGCTGGCGCGGCCGTGTCCACGGGCAACCCACCCTCCAGCCACTGCCGCTTGAGGGCCACCGCGGCCTCCAGCGTGGCCACCACCTGGCTCTTGCGGTTGCCCTTGCCGCGGCTGCCGAGCTGGACCCGATACCACCGCTGCCCGCCGCGGCCGAGGTACTTGCGGATGCCCGGCTCGACCTGTCCCTTCCATTCCTGACGCTGCGCCATGTGCAGGGCCTCCTGGAACCCCAGAACCACCCTAGCATGCTTGTGCACCGTCTGTGCACGGAACCGTGCATAGGGCTGGGAGTGGTTTCTGGGAATTCAGCCACTTACGTGGCGAACAGGGGCCGGGTCCGCTTTGCGAACCAGGAACCGGTAGACCGCCCCGTCTCGGGACAGTCCCACCAGTTCGTTCCCGGAGCGTTGGGTCCAGCTCTTCATGTCGGCTTCGGAGGCGGGATCGTCGGACAGCATCTCGAGCACCTGACCGGGGGCCATGTCGCGAAGCGCCTCCCGGGTCTTGACGATCGGCATGGGGCAGAAGAGGCCGTTGCAGTCAATCTGCTTGTCAACATTGACGACTTTTGACCCCTCCCGCATGGCGTCTACCCTACCCCACCGCGCTCGCGAGCGTCAAGCAACCGCCCGTCGTCTCGCTTGAGGGTCCGGCGCGGGAAAGAATATTCGCGAATGCCGAGCGAAGAACCGATATTCTCGACGGCGCATCCATGCAAGCGGCACTGAGCCGGGCTCTCGCCCTCGCGTTCGCCGGAGCCACCGTCCTTCTGACGGCCACCCTCGTGCTCGTGATCGAGTTGCGCGTGCGCCCGCTCTACGATCCCGGGCGGGCCGGCTTGGCCATGCCAACGGTGGAGGCCCTCGTCGTGCTGGTGGCCCTGCTGGCCCTCGCCACCCTCTTCGTCCTCAGCCGAAACCCCGCGCGCCCGAGCGTCGCCGCGGCGACGGCCGCGGATCCCGCCGCCGGGATCGTGCCCACGGAGGTCGGCTCCCAGGAAGTCAGTTCCATGATGGGCGCCTTCTCGCGCATCCTGAGCCGCATCGAGGACCAAGGGAACGAGATCAGCGACTTCGCCCATCGCCTCGAGGCCGCCTACCGCGACCTCGAGCTCAGCAACGCGCGGCTGAAAGAGTACTCCTTCAAGGACGAGGTGACCGGACTCTACAATCGCCGCTTCTACTCCATTCGGCTGGAAGAGGAGGTCTCTCGGTATCGCCGCTTCAACCATCCGGTGTCGGTGGTGCTCGTGGACCTCGACGGCTTCAAGAGCGTCAACGACGACCTGGGGCACGGCGCGGGGGACGACACGCTGCGCGACATGTCCGACATCCTCCTCCGGTACTCGCGCGGCATCAACGTGATCTGCCGCTACGGCGGGGACGAGTTCGCGGTGCTCCTCGTCGAGACCTCCAAGGCCGGGGCGCGGCTGTACGCCGACCGCATCCGGCAGGTGCTCGCGACCCATCGCTTCGCGCACGGAAGGCGGCTCACCGCGAGCTTCGGCATCGCGTCCCTGCCCGAGGACGTGGCCCCCAGCGCCGACGATCTCATGCGGGCGGCCGACGAGGCCCTCTACGCCGCCAAGCGCTCGGGGAAGAATCGCGTGTCGGTGTTCGAGGACGTGGCCCCCCGCGCGGGAGGCGGGACCCCATGAGCCAGCCCGCGCCCGAGCGCCGCCTCCTCATCGTGGACGACGACCGGCAGATCCGGCGGGTGCTGTCGGAATTCTTCGAGGGCGCAGGCTTCGAATGCCGGCAGGCGGTGAACGGCAAGGAAGGGCTCGGCCTCTTCCAGGAGCTCCGGCCGCCCCTCACCGTCACCGACGTGCAGATGCCCGCCTTGACCGGAGTCGAGTTTCTGAAGCAGGCCCGCGCGCTGGATCCCGACGCGGCCTTCCTGGTCCTCACCGGCGTGGGCGACATCCAGACCGCGGTGGAGAGCCTCAAGTACGGGGCCTACGACTTCATCCTCAAGCCCGTCAACATGGAGGAGCTCCTGAACGCCGCCGAGCGCGCGCTGGAGCACCGGGCGCTCTTGATGGAGCGGCGCGAGTACCAGGGGCTGCTCGAGCGCCGGGTGACGGAGGCCACCCGCGATCTCGAGGCGACGCTGGGCGCTCTCGAGGAGACGTACCGCAGCACCCTGGAGGCCCTCGGCTCAGCCATCGACACCCGCGACCTCGGTACCCAGGCGCACTCGCGGCGCGTGCGCGGTTATTCGCTGGCCATCGCGCGGGCGCACGGCATGACGGCCGAGGCCGATCTGCGCGTGCTCGAGCACGGGGTGCTCCTCCACGACATCGGCAAGATCGGCATTCCCGACGCCATCCTGCTCAAGCCGGGCCCGCTGACCCTCATGCGGACCCACCCGGAGATCGGCCGTCAGCTGGTGGAGCAGATCGCCTTCCTCCGCCCCGCGGTGCCCATCGTCTACCACCATCACGAGCGGTGGGACGGCACCGGCTACCCGAAGGGGCTCAGGGGCGCCGACATCCCTCTCGGCGCCCGCATCTTCGCGGTGGCGGACGCCTTCGACGCCCTGACGTTCGACCGCCCCTACTCGCGGGCCATCGAATTCGAGGCGGCCCGCGGCGAGATCCAGCGCTCCGCCGGCACCCACTTCGACCCCGCCGTGGTCGCCAGCTTCATGACGGTCCCTCTCAGCCTGCTCGAGGAGATCCGGCAGAAGTCCCTGGACTAGCGGCCCCCCTCAGTCCGGGCGCGGGGCAGGGGCTTCGCGGCGAATGCTGTACTGAGTAAGCGAGCCCCTGCCCCGCCCCCGGACTGAGGGGGGACCTTCACGGCGCCTTGAGACCGAGCTTCTCGACGGCGTGGGCTTTTTGTTTGAATTTCTGGACCTTGCCGGAGCCGGTAAGGGGGAACTGGTCGACGATCTCGACGTAGCGGGGGACCTTGAAGTTGGCGATCTTTTCGCGCGCGAAGGCGATCACATCCTCGGCGCTCAGCGCGACGCCGGCCTTGGGGATCACGAAGGCCATCACCACCTCGCCCATGATGGGGTCGGGGACGCCCACGATGGACACGTCGAGAATTCCGGGATGGCGGAGGTAGAAGTTCTCGATCTCGGCCGGGTAGGTATTGAAGCCGCCCACGATGATCATGTCGGTGACCCGGCCGGTGATGCGGAGGTAGCCGTCGGCGTCCTGTATGCCCATGTCGCCGGTGTGCAGCCATCCGTCTCGGATCTTCTCCGCGGTGGCCTCCGGCTTCCGGTAGTAGCCGAGCATGAGGGTTGGGCCCTTGACGCACACCTCCCCTTCCTCGCCCGGCGGCAGCGGCCGGCCCGTCGCCGGATCCACGATGCGGTCCTCGAGCTCCGGAGTGCGTAGTCCGACCGTGGCCACGCGCTTCTCGATGGGATCGCCCGGGCGCGTCCAGTGCGTGCCCCCGGTGGCCTCGGTGAGCCCGTACACGACGAGGGCGTCCAGGCCGAGCCCCGCCTCGCGGTCCAGGATGCGCCGCATGATTTCCACCGGCACCGGAGCCGCTCCGATCGAGCCCGTGCGCAGGGAGGACAGATCGTGCTTCCCGAAGGCGGGGTGGCCCAGCACTGTGATGAACATGGTGGGCACGCCCGAGAAGATGGTCACGCGCTCCGCCTCGATGAGGCGCATGGCCTCGCCCGCGTCGAACACGTCCATGAGCACCTGGGTGGAGCCGGCCAGGCAGTTCGCGGCCACGCCGCCCATGGAGCCGAAGATGTGGAAGTAGGGCACCGACACGAGGTAGCGGTCGGCGTGGGTCCAGTGGTGGAGGTCCACGTAGACGCGGCACTTGTAGTACATGTTCCCGTGCGAGAGGAGGCAGCCCTTCGGCTCGCCGGTGGTGCCGGACGTGTAGAGCATCTCGACAGGATCGTCGGGCCGGACGGTGAGGGCGCCCAGGTCGCGGCCGCCCGGCCCGGCGCCCGCGCGCTCCACCGCGCTGAAGTCCACCGCGCCCGCCGGCACCTCGGCGCCGAGCACCACCACGTGGCGCAGGGCGGGAAAGCGCGCGGCGGGCAGGCCGCCCGCGCGCCGCGCCTCGGGACAGAGCTCGTCGAGGATCGCGAGGTAGTCGACCTTGGCGGCGACGAAGCGATCCACCATGACGAGGGCCTTGGCGTCCGACTGCCGCAGCACGTACTCCACCTCGAAGGCGCGATACCGGCTGTTGCACGTCACCGTCACCGCGCCGATCTTGGCGATGCCGAGGTTGGCGACGTTCCACTCCACGCAGTTCGGCATCCACAGCACGACGTGGTCGCCGCGACCCAGACCGAGGGCGAGCAAGCCGCGCGCGAAGGCGTCCGCTCGGCGCTGCAGCTCACGGTATGTCACGCGCTCGCCGCGGAACACCACCGCCTCGCGGTCGGGGAACCGCTCGGCCGCCCGGTCCAGCATCCGGCCGAGGGTGATGGCGGGGCCGAGGTCCGTCACGCGCCGTCGGCCTGGGCGATGCGGGTCATCACGTGCTGCCGGATGGCCAGCGCGCCCGCAAGCTCCTCCTGCGACACGCCCTCGGCGAGCCCGCGGTCGATCGCGCCGCACAGCTCCCGGCCGGCCGCCTCCGCGGCGGCCCGATCTCCCGAGCGCAGGCGCTCCTCGACCGCTTCGGACACGTCGGTGGCCATGGCCTCGAGCGCCTGGGCCAGCGTGTGCCGCGTCTCGGTCTCGCGACCCGCGTCGCCGCCGGCCAGGCGGAGCGCCTCGTAGAGGGGCCCGAGCGCACCACCGACGTCGTTCATCTCGAGGCGTTGCACCCCGAGCTTGGTCTGGCTCCACCAGAGCCGCCGACGTATCTCGTCCATCTTGGAGGACCGGGCGGCTTCTTCGGGCAGCGCCTGCACGAGCACCTCCGCGGTCCGGAGCGTCGCGGTGGCCGCGGGCAGGTCGTCGGCGGCGGCGAGCGCCTCACCGGTGAGACGCACGACCTCGCCCCCCACGGACTGCCAGTACGCGTCCTCGACCGTGCTTCGCCGCTCGCCCAGCTCGTTCCAGCGCAGCGCATCCTCGAGCCAGCGATACCCGCCGACGTGGTCCCGCTTGCCGAGAAAGCTCTTGAGCCGCCGCTCGGCGGCGGTGGCGAGGGCGTCCCTGGCTTGCTCCACCGCGAGATGCGCGCGTAGCGCCTTGCCCCACGGGGGCAGCTCGTCCGCGCCGGCGGCGCCGGCCGCGCGGTCCATGTCGCCAGCCGCGCCGCTGTCCAGCTGCCCCGGCTGGGCCGTCGCGACGGCGCGAAGCACGCCCACGCAGAGCCGCAGGCCCGCCAGGCTCGACGCCGATGCCTCGAGCGCAGATTCGGCTCCGGCCAGAAGCTGACCACCCACCCACTCCGCCGCCGGCATGAGCGGACCGTCGGGCGTCTCCCCCTCGGCCCTCGGCAGGTCGCGAAGGCCGCGCTCGAAGGCGGCCCGAGTGGCCGCCTCGTCGCCGCGCGCCCGGCTCGCGAGCCCCGCCATGGCCCAGAGCAGCGTGCGCTCGTGCGAGGGCGCCGGACGAGCGCGGCCGCGGCCGCGGGGCTTCAGGACGGGCTCCAGCAGGCCGAGCAGCTCCTCATGGCTACCCGCCCGCAGCAGCCGCATGGCCCCGCCGACCAGGTCACCCGGGGCCACCGGCGCGGCGGAAGGAGTTTCCATCGGGAGGGGCTCTGCCGCCGCCTGGCTCGCGACCTCGGTGACGACCTGGCTGACGGGTTCAGTGACGGCCTCGGAAGGCGGCTCCAGCAGGGAGATCTGCCGGGGCCCCGGACGCGGCGGCGGCTCCGCCGCGGGCACGGGCCGGACGGGCACGGGCGCGCCGCCCGGTGTCGGCTCCTCGGCGGGCGCCGCCAGGGCCTCGCTCTCGGTCCCCGTCGGCTTCGCGTCGGCGGGAGCGGCGTCGGCGTAGATGCGGCCGCCGTGGCCCCGCGGCTCCGCCAGACGCGGCTCCGCCGCATGCTGTCGGCGTGCGGGAGGGGCTGCGTGGGCGCGCCAGGTGGATGGACGAGCCCGCCGGCCGTCGAGGGCCTGGGCGAGCCCTACGAAGAGCGAGAGACCGGAGGCCAGCGCCAGCAGGAAGATCAACACTTCCTCCGTATTCACGCCGGGCTCACCTCCTCCGTGATCGCCGCTACGTTAGCACGCGCTCGCGCCGGGGAACGCAGGATTCCCACGACGCGCCCCCGGCCCGCGGTAATATCGATGCCAAGCAGCGAAGCCGGTCACATCATTCCCTTTCCAGGAGGTCTGGATGCGCCGGGTCGCCGTCATCGGAGTGGGCGTCACGAAGTTCGGCAAGCACGACCGCACCAGCGCGGAGCTCTTCGCGGAGGCCGCCCGCGAGGCGGTCGTCGACGCCGGCATCGAGCCGCGCGCCATTCAATCCCTCTACTACGGCAATGTCACCGGCGGGGAGAGCGAGCGGCAGCTGCACATGGGGCCTCTGGCCGCCTCGCTGCTGGGCCTGCCCACCATCCCCACCACCCGCTTCGAGAACGCCTGCGCCACCAGCCATGTCGCGTTCCGGCACGCGGTGATGGAGATCGGCGCGGGCGTCTCCGACGTCGTACTCGTGGGCGGGGCCGAGCGCATCCTGCACGTGCCGACCGAACACGCCACCGAGTACTTCGCCTACTGCTCCGACGCGTCGTTCGAGCAGCCCACCGGGCTCACTTTCCCTGGCGTCTTTGCCCTCATCGCGCGCGCCCACATGGACAAGTACGGCACCACCGAGGAGCAAATGGCGCATGTCGCGGTGAAGAATCACCGGCACGGCCTGCACAACCCCAAGGCGCAGTTCCGCAAGGAGATCTCGCTGGAGACCGTGCTGAAGAGCCCGTACGTGGCGGATCCCCTGAAGCTCTTCGACTGCTGCCCCTTCACCGACGGCGGCGCCGCCGTCATTCTCGCCTCCGAGGACGTGGCGCGGCGGATGCGCCGGCCGGTGTGGGTGCTCGCCAGCGCGGCGGCCACGGACACGATGTTCATGCACGAGAAGCGCGACCTCGCGCGCGTCACCGCCACCGAGCGCGCGGCCGCCGCGGCCTACCGGCAGGCGGGGCGGGGCCCCGAGGACGTGGACGTGGTCGAGCTCCACGACTGCTTCACCATCGCCGAGATCATCGCCACCGAAGGCCTCGGGCTCTTCGAGCCTGGGATGGGCGGGCCCGCCGCCGAGAAGGGCTGGACCCGCATCGGAGGAAAGATCCCGGTCAATGTCTCCGGCGGGCTCAAGTCGAAGGGCCATCCCATCGGCGCCACCGGCGCCGCCCAGATCGTGGAGATCGTGACCCAGCTCCGCGACGAGGCCGGCCCGCGGCAGGTGTCCGGCGCCCGCACCGGGCTCACCCACACTCTCGGCGGCAACACGGCCACCGTACTCGTGAGCCTGTTCGGTCGTGACTGACGAAGTGGTCAACCTCAAGGACTTCTTCGCCGAAGTCCGCGCGGGGCGGCTCACCGCGATCCGCTGCACCCAGTGTCAGGAGCTGGCGATCCCTCCGAAGGAGTTCTGCGCGTCATGCGGCAAGCGCGCCTGGGAATCCGTGCCCCTCGCCGGCCACGGCATCATCGCGTCCTTCACGGTGATCCGCGTCGCTCCGCGCGGCCATGTCGGCCAGACGCCATACGCGGTGGCGGTGGTGCGTCTCGCCGAGGGCGTGTCCCTGCTGGGCCGCGTCACCGATGTGCCCCTGGAGGCGCTGCGCGTAGGGCTCCCCGTTCGGTTCCGGCCTCTCGTCATCGGCGCCGAGACCCTCGTCGGCTTCGGCCCCGCCTGAGCGCCCAATGGCTCTTCTCGAGGGGAAAGTCGCGGTGGTGACGGGCGCGGGGAGCGGGATCGGCCGGTCGGTCGCGCTGGGCTTGGCCGGCGCGGGCGCGCGGGTCGTGGTGAACGACTACGGCGTGAGCGTGGACGGGCGCGAGCCCTCGAGCGTGCCGGCCGATTCGGTGGTGAAGGAGATACAGGCGGCGGGCGGGCAGGCCGTGGCGAGCCCCGACTCGGTGGCCACGATGGCCGGCGGCCGCGCCATCGTGGACAAGGCCCTCGGCGCCTTCGGCGACCTGCACATCGTGGTGTGCTGCGCCGGCATACTCCGCGAGCGGATGATCTTCAACATGAGCGAGGAGGAGTGGGACGCGGTGATCGCCGTCCACCTGAAGGGCCACTTCACCGTGCTCCAGCCGGCCACGCGACACATGCGAGAGAAGAAGCGGGGCCGCATCATCACCTTCACCTCCGCGGCGGGGCTCGAGGGCAGCCCCGGGCAGCCCAACTACTCCGCGGCCAAGGAAGGCATCGTGGGGCTCACTCGCTCCACCGCCCTCGCGATGGCGAAGTACGGCGTGACGGTAAACTGCATCTCGCCCACCGCCGACACCCGGATGACCCAGCGGCTACCCGACGAGCGCCGCGGCGCCGCGGTGGCCACGCCTCCCGAGGCCATCGCGCCGGTGGTCGCCTTTCTCGCCAGCGACCGCGCCGCGCACGTCACCGGTCAGGTGATCGGGGTGCGCGGCCACGAGATCACGCTCTTCTCGCATCCGGCGCCGCTCCGCACCGCCACCAGCGCCGGCGGGTGGACGCCCGAGGCGCTGGCTGAGGTCTACGACCGGGCGCTCGGCCAGGATCGCCTGCGGCGGCTGGACGCGATGAAGATTCCCTGGCCGCCGCCCGCCGCGCCTACCAGTTGAGGGCGCCGAAGCGCACGTAGCCGACCAGCTGCCAGCCGATCCCCAGCAGGAAGGTCGCGAAGCCGATCGTGCAGAGCCCCCGCCACAGGCCCGAGCGCGGGCTGGTCTGGGACGAGTCCTGATTGATCGTCCACCACACGGCGGCAAGGAGCAGAATGCCCACGCCGAGCAGGGTGATGATCCACCCCGCCATCACGGCCTGGGTGAACAGGGAGTCGAAGAAGATCGTCGGGCTATAGCGCTGGAACACGGTCCCTCCTCAAGAGTGCGGCTGCGCGGCGAGCACCGCGTTGCCGGCGACGGTGGTGACGAGACGGCGGGCGGGATCCCGGAGCACGCCGGCGGGATCCTCGCCCTCGCGGACGGCGGCGATCGCGTGGGCGACCATCCGGCGGGTGAGGATCACGCCGCGATCGGTCGAGGCCAGATGCTCGTTGGCGTGGATGGCGATGGGGCCCTGGCTCACGATGGCTTCCTTGTCGCCGGGCATGCGGTGATGCTCGTCCTCGGTGAGCTCGGCCCACAGCTTGCCGCCGTGGCGCGCCCGCGGAGGCATCACCGGTCGGCCGTCGCGGACGGGCACCCGGAGCAGCGAGTACATCCGCGTGTGGGTGTCGTCGATGGGTAGGATCCACCCGATATGGCCGGCGCGCTCGAAGCCCTCGTCGGGATTGCCGGCGGCCACGCTGGGCACGATGCGGATGTTGGGCAGCAGGATCTCGGTGACGCGGCGGAACAGTCGCCCGTCCGCCAGCTCGCGATCCTGCGTGGAGCGGACGCCGGCCGGCGCCTCCTCCCAGGACACGCGCGGCCGCAGGTTGAGCGCGTCCGAGAACTGGCCGCCGCTGAACACCGAGTGGAGCACCGCCACGTGGAAGGGGTCCATCACGTTCTCGTAGATCTGCAGCCAGTTGCAGTCCAGGATCTCTCCGCCCCCGAGGCCGTAGCTGCTGCCGTCGGCGATCACGGTCCCCTCGCCCGCCTCCACCAGGTCGTACTCGGGCAGGACCGGCATCCGGTCGAGCGGCCCCATGTAGGCGAAGGCCAGGCCGTGGTACTCGCGGCAGGGGTACCAGGGCTGCCGCACCCGGTCGCGGTACGTGCTCTCGGGCGGCTCGCACGGCTGCTCGAGGCAGCGGCCTTCCGGATCGAAGACCCAGCCGTGATAGCAGCAGCGAATCCCCTGGGCCTCCACCCGTCCGTACTCGAGGGAGGTGCCCCGGTGGCAGCAGTGTGCGCCGAGCAGCCCCGGCCGCCCGTTCCCGTCGCGGAACAGGACCAGATCCTCCCCCAGCACGCGGACCGGGCGCGGCGGGTCGCCGGGCGCGGGCGACAGCCCCACCGGCTGCCAGTAGCGCCGAAGCAGCTCCCCGGCCGGAGTACCGGGACCCACATGGGTTAGCTCGGCGTTTTCTGTATGAAATGGACGCCCGTAACCGGATTGCACCCGGCGATCATAGCCGAGGGTGTTCCCGGGGCCAAGGTCCCCCTTGACTTCCAGGGCCTTTGCCGCCAAAGTGTCGGCAATTTCGCGGCCATCCGCTTCTTTTTCGCGTCAGTGACGACGCCCAGGAGGCCCCCCCTAATGATCCCGGATCGATCGATGGGAGAGTCGATGAGGACTCAGAGTGACGCCGGCGTCAATCGCCGTGACCTGCTCAAGCTCGGCGGGGCGGCGATGGCTGCTCTGGCGACGGCGCCGCATCTGGGTGTCGGCGCCGCCGCTGCCCAGACACCGAAGCGCGGCGGCACCATCAACGTACGGGCCTGGGACCCGCCGCACTGGGATCCGCACCTGACCATCTCCTACAAGACCCACATCGCGCACTCCTTCACCCATAGCCGCCTCCTGAAGTACAAGGCCGGCCCAGCCATCGCGCCCGGCTCCTTCCAGGTCGAGGGCGACCTGGCCGAGTCCTGGAGTCAGCCGAACGAGCTGACGTACATCTTCAAGCTGCGGAAGGGGGTGCGGTTCCATAACAAGCCCCCCGTCAACGGCCGCGAGGTGACCGCGGAGGACGTCGTCTATTCCATCGAGCGCTTCCGCACGGTCAAGGGGAACGCCAACGCTTACATGCTGTCCTCGGTGGACAAGGTGGAGGCGCCGGACAAGTACACGGTGCGGCTCACCCTGAAGGAGCCCTATGTCTGGCTCCTCGACATGCTGGCCAACTCCCACGCGGTGCCCGTCATCGCGAAGGAGTGCGTGGACAAGTTCGGCGACCTCAAACGCCACGAGTCGCTCATCGGCACCGGGCCCTGGATGCTCGACTCGTACCGGCCCAATGTCGGCTTCACCTTCGTCCGGAACCCGAGCTACTTCCTCGCCGGTCTGCCCTACATCGACCGCGTCGAAGTGTTCGTGGACGAGGACAATGCCTCCCGCATGGCCGCGTTCCTCGCCGGCAAGTATGACCTCGGCTGGGAGTTCATGGGCATCATCAACCGGGTGGACTGGGTACAGATCCGGGACGTGCTGAAGACCAAGCGTCCGAAGCTCCAGACCGTGGAGTTCACCACCCCGGTGGTCAGCCACGTCTCCATGCGGACGGACAAGGCGCCCTTCAGCGATGTCCGGGTGCGCCGCGCCATGTCCATGGCCATCGACCGCAAGGCCATCATCGACTCGCTGTACGAGGGCGTCGGGGTCCTCAATCCCGCGGTGCCCGCCGCGCTCCGCGACTGGTCCATCCCGATGGATCAGCTCGGCGAGGGGCTCGCCAACTACAAGTACGATCCCGCGGCGGCCAAGAAGCTCCTGGCCGAGGCGGGCGTTCCCAACGGCTTCCCGGCCACGGTGGAGTTCACCACCTACGGGTCCACCGTGCTTGTGGACATGTCGCAGCTCGTCCTCAAGTACTTCAAGGACGTGGGCATCGACGCCAAGCTCGTCACCAAGGAGTACGGCGCCTACATCTCGAGCACGTTCTACGGGAAGTTCGACACGCTCGCCTTCGGTCCGCAGACCGGCTTCCAGGAGGCGGACAACCACCTCTTCGGGCAGTACTACCCGAACGAGCTGAAGAACCAGAGCCACATCAACGACCCGGTGGTCGCCGACATGCTGATCCGGCAGCGGCGCACCCAGGACCCCGCGAAGCGCCGCGAGGTGATCTTCGACATCCAGCGCCACCTCGCCAAGCAGCAGTACTACGTGCAGATGCCGTCCCCTACCCACGTCGCGGTCTGGGACGGAGCCCTCAAGAACTACGGCCCCAATCATGGCTACGACTACGGCGGGCGACTCGTATCCGCCTGGCTGGACAGATAACACTGACCCCTGACAGAGGAGCTCGCATGCCCCGGATCGTACACACCACGAAATCGGCGGTAACTCGCCGTGAATGGCTCGGCTTGGCTGGAGGGGCGCTCGCCGCCGCGGCCGCCGCCGGCACGTTGCCCGGCACCGCTTCTGCCCAGACCCCAACCCCCAAGCGGGGCGGCACGCTCACCATCCGGCTCTGGGACCCGCCGCACTGGGACCCGCAGCTGCAGATCTCCTACAAGACGCACACCGCGCTGACCTTCACCCACAGCCGCCTCGTCAAGCACAAGACCGGATCGACCGTGCAGCCCGGCTCCTTCCCCATCGAGGGGGATCTCGCCGAGTCGTGGACTCAGCCCAATGAGACCACCTACGTGTTCAAGCTCCGCCGCGGGGTGAAGTGGCACGCGAAGCCCCCCGTCAACGGACGCGAGCTCACCGCGGATGACATCGTCTACTCGATGGAGCGCTTCCGCACGGTGAAGGGCAACGCCAACGCCTACATGCTCGCGTCGGTGGACAAGGTGGAGGCGCTGGACAAGTACACCGTTCGGTTCACGTTGAAGGAGCCCTTCGTGTGGTTCCTCGACGTGCTCGCCAATCCCATGGCGGCGTGCATTGTCGCCAAGGAGGCGGTGGAGAAGTTCGGCGACCTCAAGAAGTGGGAGGCCGTCGTCGGCACCGGCCCCTGGATGCTCGACTCCTTCCGGCCGAACGTGGGCTACACCTATGTGCGCAACCCCGCCTACTTCGTGGCCGGCCTGCCCTACATCGACAAGATCGAAGCAGTGGTGGACGAGGACAACGCCTCCCGCATGGCCGCCTTCCTCGCCGGCAAGTACGACCTCGGCTGGGAGAACCCCGGCACCATCAACAGGGTGGATTGGGTGCAGATCAAGGATGTGCTCAAGGGGCGCCGGCCCAACCTGCGCACGCTGGAGTCGCCCTCTAACGTCATGAGCCACATCTACATGCGTACCGACAAAGCACCGTTCAGCGACGTGCGCGTCCGGCGCGCGATGTCCATGGCGATCAACCGCCAGGCCCTGATCGACAACACCCTCGAGGGTGTGGGCGCTTACAACCCGCCCGTCCCCGCCGCACTCAAGGACTGGGCCATTCCCTTCGATCAGCTCGGCGAGGGCGGCCAGTGGTACAAGCACAACCTCGCCGCCGCCAAGAAGCTGCTCACCGAGGCCGGCCACCCCAACGGGTTCGCGGCCACGCTGGACTTCACCACCTACGGCTCCACCGTTCTCGTCGATCAGATGCAGCTCGTCTTGAAGGACCTCAAGGCGGTGGGCATCGAGGCCAAGCTCAACCAGAAGGAGTACGGGGCCTACATCTCCACCACGTTCTATGGCAAGTACGATGCGATGGCATTCGGCCCCCAGACACCGTTCCTCGACCCGGACAACTTCCTCTACGGCCAGTACTATCCGGGCGAGACCAAGAACCACGGGCTCATCAACGATCCCATGGTCGCCGACATGCTCGTCCGCCAACGGCGCACCGCGGATCCGGTCAAGCGGCGCGAGGTGATCTTCGACATCCAGAAGTACCTGGCCAAGCAGCAGTACTACGTGCAGATGCCGTCCGGCGTCTACATCTTCGTGTGGGACGGCGCCCTCAAGAACTACTCGCCCAACCTGGGCTACGACCAAGGCGGCCGCCTCACCGCCGCTTGGCTAGACCGCTAGACCTCAACCCAGACCAAGACACCAGCCCCAATTTCAGGGAGGAATCACAGATGGACGAGCGCCGGACGATGAGCGACCTGAGTCGCCGCGATTTACTCAAGCTCGGCACCGCCGCGGCGGCGGTCGGCGCCGGCGCCCACGTGCTGGACCTCGCGCGGCCCACGCCCGCCGACGCCCAGACGCCCAAGCGCGGCGGAATGTTCCGCTTACGCTCACACGTCGCTCCCGTCCACTTCGACCCGCAGCAGACGATCGCGTTCTCGACCATGATCCCGCTGTCCCTCGCCTATAGCCGCCTCGTCAAGGTCAAGGCCGGCCCCTCGGTGGTGCCGGGCAGCCAGCCCGTCGAGGGCGACCTCGCCGAGTCCTGGGAGCGGCAGGGCGACACCGTGTACGTCTTCAAGCTCAAGAAGGGCGTGCGCTGGCACAACAAGCCCCCGGTGAACGGGCGGGAGTTGACCGCCGAGGATGTGAAGTACACGTACGAGCGGTTCCTGACCGTCAAGGGCAATGGCAACAAGTTCATCCTCGAGATGCTGGACAAGGTCGAGGCGCCGGACAAGTACACCGTCCGGTTCATTTTAAAGGAGCCGAACGCGTGGTTCGTGGATCGGCTGGCGTCCACGTCGACCTGGATCATCGCCAAGGAGTGCGTGGAGAAGTTCGGTGATCTCAAGTCGCCGGACTCGGTGGTGGGCACGGGCCCCTGGATGCTCCAGCGCTACGAGCCGAACGTGCGGATCTCGTTCGTCCGGCACCCGAACTACTTCGTCGCCGGGCTCCCCTATGCGGATGGTGTGGAGATCTCCCTCTCGGCGGACCCCGCCGCCGGCTTCGCCGCCTTCCTGTCCGGTGCGTTCGACTTCGGACCGGAGTACGGTATGGTGATCCGCCGCAGCGATCTCGACATCGCCAAGGCACGGATCAAGGGCCTCGGCACCCGCGACTACATCGTCGTCTTCGGCGGCTACTCGGCCATGAAGCTGGACCAGGATCCGTTCAAAGACGTCCGTGTCCGGCGCGCCGTCGCCATGTCCGACAACTGGCGGGAGACGCTCGAGACCAATGCCTGGTCCATGGGACAGGGGGCGCCGAACCCCCTGATTCCCGCCGCGCTCAAGGACTGGTCCATTCCGATCGACCAGCTGCCCGCCGAGGGACGCCGCCTCTACGAGACCAATCCCGGTGAGGCAAAGCGCCTGCTGGCCGAGGCCGGCCACCCCGGCGGTATCAAGGTTCCCGTCGAGACGACGGCCGGCTACGGCCCCGACTGGATGGACGCCGTCCAGGTCGCGCTCAAGAACTGGAAGGCGGGCGGGATCGAAGGCGACCTGAAGATCAAGGAGTATGGGGCGTTCGTCACCAGCGCCATCTTCGGTAAGTTCGACAAGATGATCCTCACCCTCCGCGGCGGCACCACGGACCCCGACACCTACTTCACGCCGCTGCTGCCGGGCGAGCCTCTCAACTCCGTGGGTGTGAATGATCCCAAGCTCACCGAGATGATCAAGCTGCAGCGCCGCACGTTCGACGAGAAGAAGCGGCGCGAGATCGTCCACGACATCCAGCGCGTCGTCTCCCAGCAGGTCTACTACGCATATGGCGCCTCGGTGAGCGCGGTGGCGGCGTGGATGCCCTACGTGAAGAACTTCAGCCCCAACATCGGCCACGACTACGGCGGCCGCCTCATGGCCGCCTGGCTCGACAAATAACCACGCGCGCCGCGTGAAAAAGTACGTCCTGCGTCGTTTGCTGGTCGCGATCCCGTCGCTGCTGATCGCGTCGGTGATCGTGTTCTCGCTTCCCCGGCTCCTGCCGGGGGACGTGGTGCAGCTCATGCTCGAGGAGAAGGCCTACGGCAAGGACCTCGAGGAGCTGCGCGAGAAGCTTGGGCTGAACCGCCCCATGTTCATCCAGTACTGGGAGTGGCTGGGGCGGGTGGCCCGGGGCGACCTCGGCGAATCCCTGTGGACGCGCCGTCCCGTAATCGAGGAGCTCCTGCGCCGGCTGCCCGTGAGCATGGAGCTGGGGCTCCTCGCCCTCTTCTTCGCCGTCCTCATCGCCTTACCCATCGGCATCCTCGCGGCGGTGCGCCAGGACACGATCTCGGACTACATCGCGCGGAGCCTCGCCATCCTCGGGCTGTCCGTCCCCGGCTTCTGGATCGCCACCCTCGTCGTGCTCCTCCCCGCGATCTGGTGGGGGTGGAGTCCGCCCATCCAGTTCACCGAGTTCTCCAAGGACAAGTGGGCGCACATATCGCAGTTCCTGCTTCCCGCCTTCATCCTCGGCATCGCCTCCGCCGCCGCCATCATGCGGCTGACTCGCGCCATGCTCCTCGAGGTGCTGCGCCAGGACTATGTCCGCACGGCCTGGGCCAAGGGCCTCCGCGAGGCGGTGGTGGTGTCCAAGCACAGCCTGAAGAACGCGATCATCCCAGTGGTTACCGTGCTCGGCATCCAGATCGCCCAGATCCTCGGCGGCACCGTGATCTTCGAGCAGATCTTCGGCCTGCCCGGCATGGGCCGCTTCCTCTTCGACGCCATCAATCAGCGCGACTACCCGGTGATCCAGGGCGTCAACCTCATCATCGTGTCGGTCGTCGTGAGCATGAACCTCCTCGTGGACGCGATGTACGCGTTCCTCGACCCGCGGATCCGGTATTAGCCGCATGGCCAATCACGTTCAGACCCTGCCCGCCCCCGCCGCGCTCGGCCGGCCCGCCTCGCGCCCCGGCGCGCTCGCGATGACGTGGCTCTTCTGCCGCCGTAAGCCGCTGGGTGCGCTCGGCGGGCTCCTCGTGCTCGTGATGATCCTCATGGCGGTCTTCGCCCACTGGATCGCGCCCTACACCTACGACGAGACCATTCGCGGGGCGCGGATGAAGGCGCCCGGCGCTCAGTTCCTGATGGGCACCGACAATCTCGGCCGTGACATCTTCAGCCGGGTGGTCTACGGCGCCCGCGTCTCGGTCACGGTGGGCTTCGGCGCGGTCCTCCTCGCGAACTTCCTCGCCACCACCATCGGGATCACCAGCGGCTACTTCGGCGGGAAGTACGACATCTGCGTGCAGCGCGTGGTCGACGCCTGGCAGTCCTTTCCCTTCCTCGTGGTCATCCTGTCCATCATGGCGGTACTGGGACCTGGGCTCATGAACGTCATTCTCGCCCTCGGTGTGCTCGGCGCCGCCGCCGCCTCCCGCGTCATCCGCGGCGCCACCATCGCGGTGGCCCAGAACCAGTACATCGAGGCCGCGCGCGCGGTGGGCGCGGGACACATCCGCATCATGTGTCGCTACATCTTCCCCAACGTCGCGGCCACCATCATCATCCTCGCCACCATCGGGCTGGGCGGGGCCATCCTCGCGGAATCGGCCCTGTCCTTCCTGGGCTTCGGCGTTCCCCCGCCCTATCCGGCCTGGGGCGCGATGCTCTCGGGGTCGGGCCGCTCGTACATGTACACCGCGCCCTGGATGGCCATCTGGCCGGGGGCCGCGATCTCGCTCGCCGTGTTCGGCTTCAACATGCTGGGCGACGCCCTCCGCGACCTCCTCGACCCGAGGCTCCGCGGCGCCGCCGGCCGCATGCGCTAGGCTGCGTCGCGGCAGCGGTTGCCGGCCTCGGTTGGCGTCGACTTCTGGATATTTTGATCTACGGTCATCGCAAGCGATGACCTTTATAAGGAGCACGTGAATGAAGTTCACGTGGTTTAACTTGATGCCGTGGCCGTACTTGCCCGACGACTTTCGCGAGAAGAACCGGTCGGTGTGGGTGGACATTCCGAACACGCTCTACGACCCGCGGCGGGGGCATCACGTCTACCACGAGTACATGGATCAGCTTGAGTACGCGGAGTCGCTCGGCTTCGACGGGATCGGCGTGAACGAGCATCACCAGAACGGCTACGGGCTCATGCCGTCGCCCAACATCATCGCCGCCGGGCTGACGCGGCGCACGTCGAAGGCGGCGCTCTGCGTGATCGGCAACTCCATCGCCCTCTACAACCCGCCGATCCGGGTCGCCGAGGAGTTCGCGATGCTGGACGTGCTCTCGGGCGGCCGCCTCGTCGCGGGCTTTCCGGTGGGCACGTCCATGGACACCAACTTCTGCTACGGCCAGATCCCCTCGCTGACCCGCGACAAGTACCGGGAGGCCCACGAGCTCATCATGCGGGCGTGGGCCGAGGACGAGCCCTTCGCTTTCGACGGTAAGTACAATCAGCTGCGCTACGTGAACTGCTGGCCCAAGCCCATTCAGCGCCCTCACCCGCCCATCTACATCCCAGGGGGCGGCTCCATCGAGACCTGGGACTTCTGCCTGGACCACGACTACAACTACTCTTACCTCTCCTTCTTCGGCTACCTGCGTGCCAAGTCCCTCATGGACGGCTACTGGAACCGCGTGGCCGAGCGGAAGCGCGACGAGTCGCCCTACCGCGCCGCGTTCGCCCAGATCATCTGCGTGGCCGACACCGACGCCGAGGCGGAGCGCCTCTACGCCGAGCACTGTCTCTACTTCTTCAACCGCTGCCTCCACGTGTTCCCGCCGTTCGCGGACCCGCCGGGCTACCGCACCGTGAACACCCTCAAGTACGGGGCGCTCTCCCAGCTCCGGCAAGAGGCCCAGCAGATATTCCAGAACCTCACCTGGAAGCAGCTCGTGGAGGAGCGCTTCGTCATCGCGGGGAGCCCCGAGACCGTGCGCCAGCAGCTGGAGGAGTGCATCAAGGGGCTGCGCGTCGGCCACGTCTTCTGCCTCTTCCATAACGGCAACATGCCCGACTGGAAGACGCGGTACTCCACGAAGCTCTTCGCCGAGCAGGTGATGCCCAAGCTCCGCGACGTGTGGCCCGAGTGGGCGCACGACGACCGCTGGTGGATCAAGCCCATGGAAGACCGCCTGCGCCCCGGCGGCCTGCCGCCGGTGGGATCCGGCGAGGCGGTGGGACCGAAGCCCCCCGCGCGCCCATGAAGGCGAGAACGGTTGAGACCCGGCGCGGCATCCGCTGCCGCGTCTTCGAGGCCGGCAGCGGCCCGCCCCTCGTCTTCTTCCACGGCGCGGGCGGGCTCCTCCGCGAGAACCCGTTCCTCGACGACCTCGCGCGGCGTCATCACGTGCTCGCCCCCGAGTGGCCGGGCTACGGCGAGTCCACCGGCGAGGAGCGGCTCGAGGACATGCTCGACTTCGCGCTGCACGGCTGGGACGTGGTGGAGACGCTGGGGCTGAGCCGGCCGCATCTCATGGGCTACTCGATGGGCGGCATGATCGCCGCGGAGATGGCCTGCCTCGCGCCTCACGACCTCGGCCGGCTCGTGCTCGCGAGCGCCGCCGGCCTGTGGATCGACGAGCATCCCATTCCCGATCTCTTCGCCGCGCTGCCCTTCGAGATCCCCGGCCTCCTCTTCGCCGATCCGGGCCGGGGCGCCGCCCTCCTCACCGGCGGACTCGATCTCAATGACATGGAAGCGCTCAAGGATTTCTACATCGGCAACGCCCGCCGTCTCGGCATGGCGGGCAAGATTCTCTTCCCCATTCCCAATCGTCGGCTGTCCAAGCGCCTGTACCGGCTCACCGCGCCCACCCTGGTGCTCTGGGGCGCGGAGGACCGCCTCATGCCGCCGGTCTATGCGCGGCGGTGGGCCCAGCTGGTGCCCGGCGCCACCGTCGAGATCCTTCCCCAAGCCGGCCACATGCTCCCGTACGAGCGCCCCGAGGCCTTCGCGGAGTCCGTGAGCCGCTTCCTCGCCTGAGGTCCGCCCGATGCCGTACCTCGACCGTCCGGACTGCCGCATCTACTACGAAGTGGAAGGCAAGGGCCCCGCGATCGTGTTCGCCCACGGCCTCGGGGGCAATCACCTGTCGTGGTGGCAGCAGGTGCCTTACTTCCGCGGCCAGTACACCTGCGTGACCTTCGCCCATCGCGGATTCGCGCCCTCCGAGACGGGGCCGGCCGGCGTGGGTCCGCTGGGATTCGCCGACGACCTCGGCGCCCTCGTCGATCATCTCGGCCTGCCCAACGTGCGGCTGGTGGCCCAGTCCATGGGCGGCTGGACCTGCCTCGGCTACGCACTCCGGCAACCGGCCCGCGTCCGCGCGCTCGTGCTCGCCTGCACGGTGGGCACGGTGTCCCATCCGGACATCAATCGCGTGCTCGCCGCGCCGGAGTGGCGGAGCGCCGAAGCCGATCTGGTGACGCGCGGAAGCTCCCCCGCCGCCGGCGACACCATGGCCCGCGAGCAGCCCGCGCTGGAGTACCTCTACCAGGCGATCGGGCGGATGCGCGCCGGGCTCGACATGGAAGCCACGCGCAAGCGCCTCTGGGCGATGCGCGACACGCCGCCGTCGGCGCTGGCCGCGCTCACCATGCCGGTGCTCTGCATCACCGGTGAGGAAGACATCGTGATGCCCACCCCGGCCATCGAGACCCTCGTTGGCCTCCTCCCCGAGGGGCGGCTGGCCCGCGTGCCGCGGGCGGGACATTCCGTCTACTTCGAGCGGGCCGACGTCTTCAATCGCCTGGTGAGCGAGTTCTTGGCGCAGACCGTCTAGCCTGTGGATTTTATCGCGACATACGGCGCGACGCAGCCCGGCGAGGTCGCCCTCATCGAGGGCGATCGGCGCATGACCTGGGGCGCGCTGCTCGAGCGCCGCAATCGCCTGGCCTCGGCGCTCCGCGGCTTCGGCATCGGCCGCGGCGACAATGTCATCGTCTACGAGCACAACTCCCTCGACTGCGTGGTCGCTCCCGCCGCCGTTCGCTCCACGGGCGGCGTGGCTGCCCCCATGAACCACCGCCTCACCGCCGAGGAGGTCGCCTACATCCTCGACAATGCCGACGCGGCGGCGGTGTTCGTGGGAGACGCCTTTCTCCCCGTGGCCGACGCGGTGCGCGCCGGGGCCGGCAAGGTCCGCCACTGGATCACCATGGGCGCGGAGCGCCGCCCCTGGGCGCATTCTCTGGAGGACGTCATCGCGCAGGGCAAGCCCGAGACCGTGCCGGAGGATCCGGCACTGGGCCTCGGCGGCTCCATGATCTACACCGGCGGCACCACCGGCCGGCCCAAGGGCGCCATTCGCGGCGCGATGGACCCGCAGGTGACGATGCGCTTCCTCAACGCGCTCGATCTGGACGAGCCGCACAGGCATCTGGCCGCCGGCCCGCTCTATCATTCGGCGCCCGGCTCCTTCGCCAGCACCACCCTGCTCTTCGGCGGCAGCGTGGTGATCATGCGGAAGTTCGATCCCGAGGAGGCCCTGCACCTGATCCACACTCATCAGTGCACCAGCACCTTCATGGCGCCCACCCTGGTCAAGCGGATCGTGGACCTGCCCGAGGCGGTGCGCGCCCGTTACGACGTGTCCTCCATGCGCTCCCTCGTCATCGCCGCCGCCCCCTGCCCGATGCGGGTCAAGGAGCAGGCGATGGCCTACTTCGGTCCGACCCTCTACGAGTTCTACGGCTCCACCGAGCTCAGCGTGAACACGATCCTCCGCCCCGAGGACGTGCTCCGGAAGCCGGGCTCCTGCGGACGGGCCGCCCCCGGCGTCGAGCTGGCCATCCTGGACAACGACGGCGAGCCCGTGCCGGTGGGGGAGCCGGGCGAGCTCTACGTGCGCCGCTACGCCGGCGTCTTCGACGGGTACTACAAGAACCCGCACGCCACACGCGAGACGCAACGTGGCGACTGGCTCTCGGTGGGCGACGTGGCCTATGTGGACGCCGAGGGCTTCTACTACATCTGCGACCGCAAGCGCGACATGATCATCTCGGGCGGGGTCAACATCTACCCCGCCGAGATCGAGGACGTCCTCCACCGGCATCCCGACATCGACGACGTGGCGGTGTTCGGGGTTCCCGACGACGAGTGGGGCGAGCGCGTGCACGCCGCCGTGCAGCCGCGGCCGGGCGCGCGCCTCACCGCCGACACCGTGATGGCCTTCGCCCGCCAGCACGTGGCCGACTACAAGGCGCCGCGCGAGGTTTCCTTTCACCCCGAGTTCCCGCGCGACGCCGCGGGCAAGCTCATCAAGCGCATGCTCCGCGAGCCCTACTGGGCCGGGCGCGCGAACAAGGTCTGATGGCCTCCCTCGCGGGACGTGTCGCGCTCGTCACCGGCGCGGCGTCCGGCATCGGCCGGGCGGCCGCGGTGGCCTTCGCCCGGGAAGGGGCGCGGGTGGTGGTGTCCGACGTGGCCGCGGAAGGGGGCGAAGAGACGGTGCGCCTCATTGAAGCCAAGGGCAGCGAGGCCACCTTCGTTCGTGCCGACGTCTCCCGCGAGGCCGACGTGGAGGCCCTCGTGGCCGAGACGGTCCGGCGCTTCGGCCGGCTCGACTGCGCCTTCAACAATGCCGGCGTCCCCGGTGAGCAGGCCCGTACCGCCGACTACGGCGCGGAGACGTGGGCGCGCGTGCTCGCCGTCAACCTCACCGGAGTCTGGCTCTGCATGAAGCACGAAATCCCGCGCATGCTCGCGCAGGGCGGCGGCGCCATCGTGAACACCGCTTCGATCGCGGGGCTCCTGGGCTTCCCCCGGCACGTCGCCTACACGGTGAGCAAGCACGGGGTGGTCGGCCTCACGCGCACCGCCGCGCTCGAATACGCGCGCGAGGGCATCCGCGTGAACGCGGTCTGCCCCGGATATATCCGCACGGGGATGACGGCGCCCTTCCTGGCGCGCGATCCTGGGCTCGAGGAACGTGTGAGTCACATCGAGCCAATAGGGCGAATTGGCAGGCCGGAAGAGATAGCCGAGGCTGTGGTTTGGCTCTGCTCGGACGCAGCCTCGTTCGTCACCGGGCAGGCCATGCCGGTGGACGGCGGCCTGACCGCCCGGTAGCCGCCCGGAGTGACCGTCACCATCGACATCGAGTCGCCGCGGCAGCCCGAGGTCGTGCGCCTCGTGGAGGAGCTGGACGCCTACCTCACGGGCCTCTATCCGGCCGAGAGCAATCACCTGCTCGACATCGAGACGCTGGCCAGGCCGGACATCTGCTTCCTCGTGGCGCGGCGGGAGGGGGAAGCGCTGGGCTGCGGCGCGCTGCGCGTGGATGCCTCGGGTTACGGCGAAGTGAAACGGATCTACGTGCCGCCGCGGGCCCGGGGCTTGGGCCTGGGGCGGCGCCTCATCGCCGCCGTCGAGACGGAGGCGCGGCGCCGGGGCCTCGCGTGTCTGCGCCTGGAGACCGGCATTCATCAGCCCGAGGCGCTGGGCCTCTTCCGCGCCCTCGGCTTCGAGGAAATCGCCGCGTTCGGCGACTACGCGCCGGATCCCCTGAGCGTGTTCATGGAGAAGGCGCTCTAGCGTCGGCTCCTCCTGCCTTCCCTTCCCGTCAAGGTATTCGCGCATCGGCCCGACGTGCTCGCGGCGTGGGGGCAGCTCCTCGGGGCCATCCAGTCCCTCGACCCCACCCTGCGCGCCGCGCTCGTGCCGGGACGGCCGATCTCGACGCCGGCCTGACCGCCCGGCCCTCAGGGCTTAACGATCTTGTACGGATTCACGCCCTTCCAGTAGTAGTCGGCCGCGAACTCGTACGGCGGGTGGCAGCACCGGCGGTACGGCACCACGCGCTGCGCCCACGCCTTCTGCGACTCCAGGACCTTGGCGAAGAACGGGTTCTCCTTGGCCTTGCGGTCGGCGACCTTGTCCCAGGCCTTGAGGATCTCCTCGAACACCTCGCGCGGCGTCTCGACCACGGTGACCCCGTGCTTGGTCACGAGGGTCACGAGGTCTTGGCTGTTGCGGTCGAGCATTTTCAGCGTGTAGTGGAGAGCCTCGGCCATCGCGGCGTGTTTGACGATGGACTTGACGTCCGCGGGGAGGGCTTCCCACTTGGCCTTGTTGATCTGCATCTCCATGATGCCGGTGGGCTGATGGATGCCGGGCATGTGATAGAACTTCCGCACCTGGTGGAGCCCGATCGCCATGTCGGCACTGGGGTCGCTGAACTCGGCGGCATCGACCACGCCACGTTCGAGCCCCGGCACGATTTCGCCGGGCGGGATGCTGACCACCGCCATCCCCATTTCCTTGAAGACCTCGGCGGCGATGCCGGTGGCCCGGAACTTCAAGCCCTTCAGGTCGGCCGGCGACTTGATGGCCTTGCGGAACCAGCCCTGGGGCTCCGGAGTCTCGCCGAAGGTCGGGAATACCACCACGTTCATCTTGAGCTCCTTCTGCAGGAGCTCGTTGTAGAGCTCGAGGCCGCCGCCCAGATAGATCCAGCCGAGATAGTCCTCGGAGTTCATCCCGTACGGGCCGCCGGGCGCGCTACCGAACAGCGTCGCTGCCGGATGCTTGCCCGTCCAGAAGCCCGGCCAGGAGTGCCCGGCGTCGATGATGCCGCGGTTGACCGCGTCGAGCACTTCGAACGCGGGCACCACCGTGCCCGCAGGCTGCAGATCGACCTGGAGCCGGCCGCCCGACATCTCCGCGATCTTCTCCACCAGCCCCTTGGGGTTCACCTGGTGGAAATCGGCGGCGGGCCAGCTGCTCTGCATCTTCCACTGCGTCCGGGGCGGCGCCTGGGCGTCCGCGGCGGGCGCGACGGCGGCAACGAGCACGAGCGAGCACGCAAGCGAGATGAGGACCCGTGGGGTGGCCATGACCGCTCCTCCGTGTGGGGGTGAAGGACGACGCTGTCCGACGCGCTCCCCGAGATCGCGCCCTACTCTACCTCAGGCACGCCACTCCCGGGGCCCCTCGTCGGTGAAGCCGCACTGCTCGCAGGGGCTGAAGTAGTGCACGGCGGGCGGCATCGCCACGGCCAGCCGTAGCGAGCGCTCGGCGCCGTCCGTACGGATGTGGTGCACGGTCCCGCGCGGCACCCACACCACGTCGTCCTTGGCCGCCCGCAGCACGGTCCCGCCCGTCAGCTCCCACGCCAGCCGTCCCGCCAGCACTACCCACCACTCGTCGAAGTCACGGTGCCAGTGCGGACGGTTGCCCGTCCCCGCCGGGCTCGAGATCAGGGTCACCAGCTGCCGCTCGTCGGCGATGATGCGCTTCGCCCACACGCCGGGGCCTAACTGGTCGGCCAGCTCGGGCACGCGCGTGAGCAGCACGTTCGGCCACGTGGCATTGGCAGCAGCGGGGGGCGTGGGACCGTCCACGATGTGGCTCACGGTGAGAGTGGGCAACGACGGATGCTGAGTCATGGGGGGAAGGTCTCCTCTCGGGGGCTAGTAGGGCAGGCTCTCGCGGCCCAGCAGCTCGCGCGCGACCACCATCTTCATGACCTCCGCGGTGCCGTCGCCGATCTCGAGCCCCATCACATCCCGCATCCGGCGCTCGAACGGGAGCTCGTCGGTGTAGCCGTAGTGTCCGTGGAGCAGGAGGCACTGGTGGATGGTGTCCACGGCCAGGCGCGGCGCCCACCACTTCACCATCGCCGACTCCTTGGTGCAGGACCGATCGTGATCGGCGAGCCAGAGGGCGCGGAAACAGAGCCCCCGCGCCGCCTCGAGCAGGGTCGCCGCCTCCGCCAGCGGAAACGTGACACCCTCGAACCGCGCCAGCGGGCGCCCGAAGGCCTGGCGCTCCTTCACGTAGGTCATGGTCTCTTCCAGCGAGGCCTCCGCCGAGCCGAGGCAGGCCAGCGAGATCAGGGCGCGGTTGAAGTCGAAGCCGCGCATCGCCTGGTGGAAGCCGGTGCCTTCCTCGCCCAGGCGATGCGACCTGGGGATGCGCACGCCGTCGAACGCGAGCACGGCGCGGCCGATCGCCCGCGATCCCATGTCGCGGAGCGGACTTCGCGCCACGCCGGGCAGGTCCAGCGGCACGAGAAAGGCGGACACCCCGCGCGCTCCCTCGGCAGCAGTGCGGGCGAAGACGATGGCGGCGTGGGCAGCCATGCCGAGGCTGATGCCCGACTTCTCGCCAGTCAGGACATAGTCCTCGCCCTCGCGACGGGCCCGGCAGACCAGGTGCGCAGCATCGGAGCCGGCGCCCGGCTCCGTGAGAGCCAGGGCGATCACCGCCTCGCCCCGCGTCATGGGCGGCAGCCAGCGCTCACGCAGCGCGGGGGTGCCGTTGGCGCCCAGGATCTCGGCGGCGAGCACGGCAAGCTGTATGCCGTACGTGCACGAGAGATCTCCTCGCCCGATCTCGGCCATGGCCAGGCCGACGGTGACGAGATCGGTCTCCTGGCCGCCCAGCCCCGCGGGTACCCGCAGGCCGAGCAGACCGAGCCCGCCCATCTGGCGCCAGGCCTCGGTGGGGAACACGCCGGACCGATCCCACTCGCCGCTGCGCGGGGCCAGCTCGCGCTGGGCGAAAGCACGCAGGGTCCGCACCAGCGTCTCCTGCTCGGGCGCCAGCGCGAAGTCGAGCGCCATGTCAGCCGCCGACCCGGCGGGCCTCGACGGCGGCGGCCTCCGCCCCATTCTTGAGAATGCTCCGCGCGATGAAGGACGGCTCCGCCGCGGCCCGCGCGGCGAGCAGCTCCGCCTTGAGCCCCTGCGCCTCCGCGCGCGGGCCCGCTTCGCCGGCGTCGAGCACGAGATCCACCAGGTGCAGGGCAAGCTGGACGTCTCCCTTCGCGGCGAGCTCCCGCGCCCGGTCCAGCAGGCGCCCCGTTCCCGCCAGCGCCGCGACTTCCCTCGCGATCTCCGCCGCGGGAGAGGGAAAGAGGTGCGCCGCGTTGCCGTCGAACCAGCCGTGATAACGGCGAAGTATCCCGTGCACGACGAAGGTGGGGCAACCGTAGGTGGGCGCCAGGTAGGGCTTGGCGGCGAGATCGGGCGGGAGCGCGGTGACCGCGCGCAGGATCTCGGCGGGCCACATGCCGGCATTGAGCCGTCGCACCACCTCGTCGTGGAGCCAGCGCAGCGCCCGCGCCGTGTCCAGGCAGGCCTCGCGCACGGCGCCCTCGCCGACGAGGCCCGGCCCATGCCCGGGCGCCATCGCCACCGGCGCCTCCGCGGCGACGGCCTCGAGCGCCGCCGCCCACTCCACCTCGTAGCGTTGCACCTTGAACGGGTTACCGATATTGGGGCAGGACCAGAGGAAGAGGTCGCCCACGCAGGCGGTCCGGCGCTCGGGGATCCACACCCAGGTGGCATCGTCCGTCTCCCCCTTGGCGTGACGGAGCCGCAGCGTCAGGTCGCCCACCCGCAGCGTCAGCTCGTCGCGATAGACCAGGTCCGGATAGTGGAAGCGCTCGGGCACGATGATCTTCTGCTCGGGCGGGACCCGGAACTGGATGCGGTTGATGTGGTCTGTGTAGTCGGCCATCTCGAGGTAGCGATCGAAGCGCGCCGCTACCGCCTCGTGCCCCACGATCACCGGGCGCGGCCGGCCGCGTCGCTCGGCCTCCTCGAGGAGGGCCCACACGCCGAAGGCGTGGTCGAAGTGCCCGTGCGTGTAGATCACGTACCGGATGGGCGCGTCGGAGAGCGCCCGGATCATGTCGAGCAGCCGGGGGCCGCGCCCGCGCACGCAGGTGTCCACGATGATGAGCCCGTCGCCCGTGTCCACGCACGTCGCATTCCCGAACAGCGGGAGGAGATGGATGCCGTCGGCGAGGCGCTGCGGCGTGTCCTCTGCGGAGAAAATGCCGTCCACCGGAGGCCGCGGGTCCGCCATGGCGTCGGCATCCTGTCACGCGTGGGCGCAGGCGTCAACCGCGGGCGCGCGCCTGCGCTCCTTGACGCTCGCGAGAAGTCCGGCTAAGGTCGGCCCACCCGTCCCACGATAGGTGTCCGGCTCGGTTCGGCCGATGGGGAGGCGCGCCGCGTGCAGTGTGTCCGCTGTCAGCAGGATAATCCCCTTCACGCCCGGTTCTGTCTCGGCTGCGGCACTCCGCTGACGCGCGCCTGCGCCGCGTGCGGCGCCGAGCTCCCGGGGAGCGCGCGCTTCTGCCTGCAGTGCGGCCGGCCGGTCGCCGCGGATGCAGCGGGAATTCACGCGGAGGCGGAGGCGGCCGCGCCCGCGACGTACACGCCCAAGCATCTCGCCGAGAAGATCCTCACCTCCAAGGCCGCGCTCGAGGGCGAGCGCAAGCAGGTCACCGTCCTCTTCTCCGACGTCAAGGGCTCGATGGAGCTGCTCGGCGACCGTGACCCGGAGGACGCGCGTAAGCTCCTCGACCCTGTGCTCGAGCGCATGATGGACGCCGTCCACCACTACGAGGGCACCGTGAATCAGGTGATGGGCGACGGCATCATGGCCCTGTTCGGCGCTCCGCTCGCCCACGAGGATCACGCCGTGCGAGCCTGCTACGCCGCCCTGCGGATGCAGGAGGCGGTCCGGCGCTACTCGGAGGAGCTGCGCCGCGCTCAGGGCGTCGAGATACAAATCCGGGTCGGCATCAACTCGGGCGATGTCGTCGTCCGCTCGGTCGGCAGCGATCTGCGCATGGACTACTCCGCCGTAGGCCAGACCACGAACCTGGCGGCACGCATGGAGCAGCTCGCGGCCCCGGGCAGCATTCGCCTCGCGCCGGAGACGCTGCGCCTGGCCGAGGGCTTCATCCAGGTCACACCCCTGGGACCGGTGCCGATCAAAGGCCTCCCGGATCCGGTCGAGGTGTTCGAGCTGATGGGGGCGGGCGCCGCCCGTACTCGTCTCGAAGCCGCGGCGCGGCGGGGGCTCACTCGCTTCGTCGGCCGGAGCGCCGAGCTGGAGCAGCTGCGCGACGCCCTCGACCGGGCGGGCCGCGGCCAGGGGCAGGTGGTCGCGGTAGTTGGGGAGCCGGGAGTCGGCAAGTCGCGGCTGTTCTGGGAGCTCACGTACTCCCACCGTGTGCACGGCTGGCTGATCCTACAATCCGCGTCGGTCTCCTACGGCAAGGCCACCGCATATCAGCCCGTCATCGACCTGCTCCGCGTCTACTTCGAGATCGACAGCCGCGACGACCCTCGCCGGATCCGGGAGAAAGTCACGGGAAAGGTACTGACCCTCGCCGGCGCCCTCGCGCCCACGGTGCCCGCCTTGCTGGCGCTGCTCGATGTGCCGTCGGACGATGCCGCGTGGCAGGCGCTCGATCCCCTCCAGCGGCGGCAGCGCACGCTCGACGCCCTCAAGCATCTCCTCTTGCGCGAGAGCGAGGTGCAGCCCTTGGTCGTGGTCTTCGAGGACCTGCACTGGATCGACGGCGAGACGCAGGCGCTGCTCGATGGTCTCGTGGACAGCGTGCCCACCGCGCGCCTCGCGCTACTCGTCAACTACCGGCCCGAGTATCAGCACGCCTGGGGCGGCAAGACCTTCTACCGGCAGCTGCGCATCGATCCCCTCCCGCCCGAGGGCGCCGACGAACTGCTCGACGCCCTGCTCGGGACCGATGCCGACCTGGGCCCGCTCAAGGCGCTGCTCGTCGAGCGGACGGAAGCGAATCCTCTCTTCGTCGAGGAGAGCGTGCGGGCGCTTGTAGAGACGGCGGCCCTGGCCGGGGAGCGCGGCGCCTACCGTCTGACGCGGCCCGTCGCCGAGCTCAGGATCCCCGCCACCGTGCGGGCCATCCTGGCGGCGCGGATCGACCGCCTGACGCCCGAGGCGAAGCGGCTGCTCCAGGCGGCCGCGGTCATCGGCAAGGACGTGCCGATGCCGCTCCTGCTCGCGATCGCGGATTCGCCAGAACCCGAGGTACGCGCCGAGCTTTCCCACCTGCAGGCCGCGGAATTCCTCTACGAGACTCGCATCTATCCGGACCTGGAATTCACCTTCAAGCACGCGCTTACGCACGAGGTCGCCTACGGCGGACTGTTGCACGAGCGGCAGCGGACCCTGCATGCCCGCGTCACCGAGACCATCGAGCGCCTCGCCACCGAGCGTGGTACCGACCACTCCGAGCGGCTGGCGCATCACGCCCTGCGCGGTGAGCTCTGGGAGAAGGCCGTCGTCTACTTTCACCAGGCGGGGCTCCGGGCCATGGGGCGGGCCGCCTACCGAGAGGCCGTCGGCCACCTGGACCAGGCGAGCGCGGCCATGGGACATCTGCCCGAGAGCCGGCAGACGACCGAGCTCGCCGTCGACGTGCACATCGACCTCCGAAACGCCCTCCTGCCGCTCGGCGATCGGGCGCGCATGGCGGAGCACCTCCACAAGGCGGAAGGGCTCGCAAGGTCGCTCGGCGATGAGCGCCGCCTCGCGCGGGTCGCCACGTTCATGGTGATCCAGTGCCTGGGCGGCGGCGAGTACGACGAGGCCGCCAGATTCGGGCGGGAAGCGCTCGGCATCGGCCAGCGGCTCGACGATGCCGCCATCACGGTCGTGGCGACGTCCTTCCTGGGCATGGCCTACGTCAGCCGGGGGGAGCTCCCCGACGCCGTCGCCCTCCTCGAACGAAATCTCACGCTCGAGGGCAATCTGCGCTACGAGCGCTTCGGGGCGCCCGTGATCCAGTCGGTGCTCTCGCGAACGCTGCTCGCCGACGCGCTGTCCCAGCTGGGCCGGTTCGACGAGGCGATCCGGCACGGAACCGTCGCCTTGCGCACGGCGGAGGAAGCGGACCATCCCCTGAGCTTGTATTGGGGCTCGCTTGGTCTGGGACACGCCCATCTGCGGCGCGGGGATGTCGTTCGCGCCATGCCGATCCTCCAGCGTACGCACGAGCTTTGCCGAACCGCGAACTTCGTCGCCGGCATGGCGATCGCCGCTGCGGCCTTCGCGACCGCGCAGGCGCTGGCCGGACTGAGCGCCGAGGCCCTTCCGCTGGCCACGACTGCCATCAAGGAGTCCCGCGACAGCGAGAGCTTCCGTTGGGCGGCTCCGATTCTCCTGTACGGGGGAATTACCTTCCTCGTGGCGGGACGCGTCGCCGAGGCCGCGGGCCACGCCCAAGAGGCGCTGGACGTCGCCCGCCGACTCGGGGCGCGAGCCGGCGAGGCCCAAGCCCTCGGCCTCGCCGGCGACGTTGCGTCGGCGCGGGGCCTCGAGGATGCGGACGGCTACTATCGCGACGCCCTGGTCCTCGCGGAACGGCTCGGCATGCGGCCTCTCATCGCTCACTGCCATCTCGGCCTGGGCAAGCGCGCCCGGCAGATGAGCAAGCCCGACGAGGCGCGGCAGCATCTCACGATCGCGACGACCATGTTTCGCGAGATGGACATGCGCTTCTGGCTGAAGCAGGCGGAGGCGGCGGTGAGGGAGGACGCGTGACCGCGCTCCGCGCGTGCGCGGTGGCGGGAGTGGGCCTCGTCCTTGCCGTGGCCGCGACCGTCGGCCCGTCGCATCCGCCCGGCGCCGAGCCCGGGGCGAGCCTGGTGGTCCGGCTGCCCGACACGATCTGGATGGTAGTGATCGGGCTCTTCGCAGCCTCGCTGCTGCTGCTCCTGTCCATGCAGCGGCCCCGGCGCGCCCCCGAGGACGAGTCGGCTCTCGGCGAGCGCAGCGAGCCCCGGCGTCGCTCGTTCCTCCTCGCGTCGCTGCCGATGCTCTTCCTCATGGTGCTCCTCATCTATCTGCTCTGGACGCACTGGAAGCCGGATGGAGGGCACCCCCTCGAAGCGCCCCTCGCCGCCATCGCCGGGCTCCTGAACCTCCTGTCGCAGGCGCGCAAGCCGCCGACCTCCGTCGCGGCCTTCGACTACGCGGTGGCCGGGATCGCCCTCGCCGTCGCCCTCGCCACCTTCGCCCTCATGCTCCTGGTGGTGCTCGCCGAGCGCGTGCTGCGCTGGTGGGACCGCCCCACGCGCGCCGCGCCGATGCCCCCGCTCGAGGCTGCGGTCGCCGAGAGCCTCGAGGATCTCCGCGCCGACGGCGACCCGCGCGCGGCCATCATCCGCGCCTACCGGCGCTTCGAGCTGGCCCTCGCGACCGCGCGCGTGCCGCGCGCCGCCTGGCAGACGCCCGCGGAGTTCATGCGCGCGGCGCTCGCCCAGGCTCCCCTGCCCGCCGCCCCCGTGGAACGGCTCACCGCGCTCTTCGAGCTGGCGCGGTTCAGCGAGCGGCCCCTGGGGGCCGACGCGCGCGCCCTTGCCTACGACTGCCTCGACGCGGTGAAGCACGCCCTGGAGCAGGAGGCCGCGCATGCCCGCTGACGCCCGTCCCCTGGCCACGTCCGTCCGCTACGGCCTTCTCGTGGGCGTGGTGCTCTTCGCGGCGGTGCCCGTCTATGTCTACCTCGAGCCGCAGTGGCGCGCCGTCGTTCCCCGGCTCGCCGCCGCGCTGCTGCTCGGGGTGGCCCTGCTCGAGCTGCGCGGCATCCTCGCCCGCCGGGTCGCGCGTCACGGCGCGTCCGCCCTCGACGCCGCCCGCGTCGCGCCGCCCGTCGAGCCCGGGGTGCCGCATCGCCTCGTCGAGCTTCGCGCCAGCGTGCGCGCCGGCCTCCGCAGCCGGCGCCACTTCGAGACGGTGCTGTGGCCCCGGCTTACCGAGCTCGCCACCCGCCCGCTTGCGCTGCCGCGGCTGCGGCGCGGGCGCGGCCCCAGCGTGGCCGGCTTCCGGGCGGTCATCGCCGCCATCGAGGAGCAGCGGTGAAGGTCGCCGCCATTGCCGAGCGCGCGCGCGAGGTGGTCCAAACCATCGGGCGCGTCGTGGTGGGCAAGGACGACGTCATCGAGCGCATCGTCGCCGGCGTCCTCGCCAACGGGCATGTCCTCATCGAGGACTACCCCGGCCTGGCCAAGACGCTCATCGCCCGGCTCCTCGCCCAGGCGTTCGATCTCGGGTTCCGGCGCATCCAGTTCACCCCGGATCTGCTGCCCAGCGACATCACCGGCAGCTTCCTCTACGACCAGTCCCGCGGCCGGTTCGAGTTCCGCGCGGGGCCCGTCTTCACCAACCTGCTCCTCGCCGACGAGATCAACCGCGCCACCCCGAAGACGCAGGCGGCGCTGCTGGAGGCCATGCAGGAGGCGCAGGTGACGGCGGAAGGGCAGACCTTCCCGCTGCCCCCGCCCTTCCTGGTGCTGGCCACCCAGAACCCCATCGAGCTGGAGGGCACCTATCCGCTGCCCGAGGCCCAGCTCGATCGCTTCCTCATGCGGGTGAGCGTCGGGTACCCCGACCCCGATACGGAGCGCGAGATCCTGCGCCGGCGCCGCGAGCGGCGCACCGACGCCGCCGCGGTGCCCACCATCGTGTCGCGGGCCGAGCTCCTCGCCATGCAGGAGGCGCTGGAGGACGTGTTCGTCAGCGACGCGCTCGAGGGCTACATCGTGGCCCTCACGCAGGCCACCCGCGCCGACGCGCGCGTGGCCCTCGGCGCGTCGCCCCGGGGAACCCTCGCCCTGCTCAAGCTGGCGCGGGCCGAGGCGGCCCTGCGCGGGCGGGAGTTCGTACTGCCCGACGACGTCAAGGTCATGGCAGGGCCCGCGCTCGCCCACCGGCTCGTGCTGCGGCCGGAGCTGTGGGTGTCCAAGGTAACGTCCGCGCAAGTGGTGGCGAACCTGCTCCGGCAGGTGCCGGCGCCGGCCACGGAGCCCGCGTGATCGCGCATCCCTCCGCCTTGAACCTCTCCGTCGTCACGCTCGTGGGCTGGGCGCTCTTCCTCGGTGTGCTCACCGGCCGCGCCGAGCTCGTGGTGGCGGCGGTCCCCCTCGCGGTGGCGCTGGCCGTCGGCCGGCGCTGGGTGGCGCCCGCGGGGGCGTGGCGGCTCACCCGGGAGATCTCGGCGGATCGTCTCGTGGAAGGCGAGCGCGCCACCATCACCGTGACGCTCCGAAGCGCGCGCCCCCTCCCCCTCGTCGAGCTGCTCCAGCCGCTGCCTTCCCAGGTATGGACGGAGCGCGGACGCCACCATGCCTTTTTCAGTGTCGGCGCCGGCGAGGAGATCCGGTGGAGTTTCGAGGTTGCCTGCGCGGGGCGTCGCCACCTGCGCCTCGAGGACCTGCATCTCCGGGTGTGGGAACCCCTCGGCCTCGCCGCCGCCGAGACGCGACAGCGCGAGGCACAGGTCGAGGTGGCGGTGTACCCCCTGGTGACGCCGCTGCGCCGCCCGCCGCGTCCCTCGCGGACCCAGACCTCCGTCGGTAATCACGTCTCGCGGGCGCAGGGCGAGGGGCTCGAGCCCGGCGACATCCGCCGCTTCGCCCCGGGCGATCAGGTCCGCCACGTCAACTGGCGCGCGACCCTCCGGCTCGGGGCGCTGCACGTGACGCAACATCACCCGGAGCGGAACGCCGACATCGTCCTGCTCGTGGACACGCTCGCCGATGTCGGTCCGCCCGGCTCCTCGGCCCTCGATCACATGGTGCGCGGAGCGGCCTCGCTCGCCGCTGCCTATCTCGCCCGGAAGGATCGCGTCGGGCTCGTCGAGTATGGGGGCATTCTGCGCCAGGTGAAGCCGGCCACCGGCCGCGTCCAGTGGGAGCGCCTGCTGGACGCCCTCGCGCGCGCTTCCGTGGTGTTCACCTACGTGACGCGCGATCTCGAGGTGCTGCCGCCGCGCGTCCTGCCGCCCCAGGCCCTGGTGGTTGCCCTGAGCCCGCTGCTCGACGGACGCTTCGTGAAGGCGGTGGGAGATCTCACCGCGCGGGGCTTCGACGTCCTCGTTGTCGCGGTGTCCCCCGTCGCGGCGGGACGCGCAATGCTACGAGGGGGCGCCGTGGTCGACCTGGCTGCGCGCCTGTGGGCCCTGGAGCGCCGCGCCTATCTCGACGAACTGCGACGGAGCGGGCTGACCGTGATCGACTGGGACGGCGTCGAGCCGCTCGAGGCGGCGCTGGCGGGCTGGCAGCGCCCGCGCCTGCGCGGAGTCCGCGCATGACGGCCCGCCTCGTGGCGGTGACGCTGATGGCGATCCTGGCGGGCTTGCCCGTGGCGATTCTTCCCTCGCCCTTCCTGGGCGCCTTCGCCGGGCTGGCCCTGGCCATCGGCGGCACCGGCGCCCTGACGGCGACCATGCCGCTGGCCACCGCGGGCGGCGCCCTCGCGCTCATCGAATACACCCTGGCCCTGGCCATCGTGCGCCCGGAGCCCGATCCGATCATGGCGACCGCGCTCGGCGTGGGACTCGTCCTCCTGCTCGCCCTCGTCCACCTGGCGCGGGCGACACGGGGCGCGGCTCTCGGCGCCGGCGTGCTGGGCGCTCAGGCGCGGCACTGGCTCGTCGTGAGCGCGCTCGGCGCGCTGGCCGCCGCCCTCTTCACCGTGGGCGGCGAGATCCTTGCCCTCGCTCTACGGGGCGCTGGCCTTCCCTTCGTGGTCGGCGTGGCGACGCTCGGCGCGCTGCTGGCAGTGGCGGGCGTGATCGCGCTGGTGACCGGCTCCCGGCACGTTCCTTAGCTCCGCGGCGCCCTGAAGCCACGCGAGCGCCAGGGGTGCACCGTAGCTGCCACCCCGCTCGATGAACTCCCAGATCGGCTCCCCGGCCAGCGGCCGAAGGGCCTCGGTACCGATCTTCCAGGCGAAGACGAAGATCAGCAGGCCGCGTGCCGGCCACGCGAAGACGAGTAACCCGAGGGCGCACTCGAACCATCCCGCCAATGGTGTGAGCGGGTGACCCGCGACCGTGGCCGGACTGATCCCAATCGCCGCGGCATAGCCGCTCCAGTCCTTGTGCATGGCGAAGTCGAACCCGCCATGCCCGATCAGTACCAGCGCGGTGGTCGTTCGGAGCACCCAGCCCATCGCCGACGCCCGCTCCTTGGTGAGAGCGAGCATCGGCCGCGTCGAGAACCAATCGGGCAGCGAGCGACCGCCGCCGAGCAGGATGAGGAACGCCAGCGGGACGCCGTAGTTGCCAGCGCGCTCGAAGAGCTCCCACACCCCTTGTCCAGCGAGGGGGCGGAGGCAGGCCGTCTGCAATCCCCAGAACGTCATATAGAGGAGTACCGCACGGATCGGCTGGAACAGCGTGAACACGCCCACCGTGATGTCGACGATCCCGACCATCGGCATGAGCCGCCACGCCCACGCCTCCGGAATGCCGAAGATCGCGAAGTACGGCAGCCAGGCGGCCTTGGTGATGATGCCGAAGACCCCGTGGCCGATGAAGCAGGCGGCCACGGCCACGCGCAGAATCCAGTGGAGGGTCGTAGCGTCCGACGGGGCCGCCAGAGGCCACGCGATGGCGAGTCGTCCGGCGGCCCCCGTCACGGCTCTACCTCTTGGCCGGCAGGAGATAGAGCGTCGCCGCACGCTGTCCAATCTTCTGCCCCAGGGCGAGCCCGTCCTCACAGGCGCTGCGGAAGTGGATGCCGGCATAGACTCGCGAGTCGGCGCTCTCGCGCGCCGCCTGGGAGAAGCTGGTGAAGGATCGGGTGATGCCCTCGAAGGGCTTACCGCTCGGGACCGTGAAGCTGACCTGGTCACCGCCCAGGGTGCTGGCAAGGGCGACCGCGGCGGCCCCGCTGAAGGTGCTCTGCGTGGACGGATAGTCCGAGACGTTCGGGGTGTTCTGATGACTGTCCCAGGTCGGGTCGCCGGCGGTGGCGTCATTGCCGTCGTTATCACCCTCGCGGATGGCGGTGACCGGGCGCCACAGGTCGTAGACGTAGCGGATCTTCCAGCCTGCGATGTACCCGTCGGCCATCGCCATGTTCATCAAGGCAAGGGTCCGGGCGCTGTCCCGGGCATCGAGACCGCGCGTGGTAACCACCGTGCGCGCGATCCGGTTCCACGCGCCCGGCCCCTCGAACCAGAAGCGCGCGATCTGCGTCTGGTCGTCGGTGCGCACCGTGCTGACCTTGCCGCCGACGCCCTTCACCTCGTTGTAGTCGCGCGTGTAGGCCGGGCTCGTCAATGCCGGAGGGCCGGGAAGCCAGTACTGCGAGGCCGACAGCAGAGTGAACGGCGTGACGTTCGCCCAGCCCGGAACCGCCGAGGCCAGGTAGCCGGGCGCCAGGTCCGGGCTGGCGATGGGCGGGTTGGGCGGCGTGGGATTGGGATGCGGGCGCCACTTGCCGGGCCCCATGGCCGGCGTGTAGGGCGCGTCGCGCGTGGCCCCGTCATCCTTGCGAAGCGTGAGGATCGCCGCCCCGGCCGCGCGGCCGACCGCTACGCCCTTGTTTCGGGCGGACGCGTCGGTGACGCGGGCGATCGACGCGGCGTAGGCCTGGTCGAGCATCGCGAGCGTTGCCCCCTTCTGGGCCGGCGTGCCGTAGAGGTTGACCACGCCGACTAGGACCGTGTGGGCGGCCGCCGCGGTCGCGGCATCCGGCGATGCGGCGGGGTCGGCGGGACCCTCGAAGTAGTAGGCGTCGTACCGGCGACTGATCGCGTTCAGGGCATCGTGCACGGCGGCCTGCGTCATGGCCAGGGTGCGCGTCAACACGACGGCGCTCTGCCCGTTGGCGGCAACGGCTTTCATGGCCGTGTCGTTCCACTGAACGACCTCGTTGGCTGAGGCGGGAGGGGCGAGGGCCAGAGCCCCCATAAGGGCGATCACACTAGCAATGGCTCTGAGGCCGTGCATCATGGCTCGGTCCTCCTTTGGGGTACCGAGGAGGGAGACGCAGGGCGCCGCGGCGGCGCAAGGGGAGCGTTCTGGCCTTCGGGCATCACCTCCCTGGAGCTCGGCTCAGAACACCGGCTACCGTCGGGTTGCGCAATCGGTGCCAAACACTTCCCAGTTCGGTGTTCGCTCGGAATTCACCTACTTGGCCACCAACGGCGGCACGCCCGAGGGGATCCCGAGAGCGGGAACGCAGCGTCCTGCCCGACGCGCTCGGGAACGCCGCCCGCAGGCCAGCGCCTTGACTTGACGGGGGGCCCCGGCTAGGCTCGTCGCACCCATTCCGCCATGAAAGTCACGGCTGTTCGCGCCTCCTGGCTCCGCGCCCCCATCCCCGCCGCCTCCGCCCATGTGAGCGACTTCGGACGCAACGACTCCTTCAACATGTGCTTGGTCGAGATCGACACCGACGCCGGCATCACCGGGCTGGGCGAGGCCAAGGCCGCCGTCGGAAACCTCGGCAACTACGCCGCGATCGTGACGCTCCTCCGCGAGGAGTTCGCGCCGCTCCTGATCGGCCGCGATCCCCGCGACATCACCGGCGCCTGGGAGCTCCTCTACAACGGCTCGCGCGCGCACTATGCCGCCCGTGAAGGGCGGACCTTTCCCACCATCGGCCGCCGCGGCATCACGATCTCGGCGCTCTCCGGTGTGGACATCGCGCTCTGGGACATACTCGGCCGCTCGCTCGACGTGCCGCTGTGGCGCCTGCTCGGGGGGCAGTACCGCGATCGCGTCCCGGCCTACGCCTCGGGCGGCTGGGCGCCGGTCGGAAGCATCGGCAAGCAGATGCTCCAGTACGCGGAGCGCGGCCACCGCGCGGTGAAGATGCGCGTGGGGCTGCAGGACGCCAGCGTGGACGACTCGGCCGCGCGCGTGGCGGAGGCGCGCGAGACACTCGGCCCCGGCGTCGGCATCATGGTGGACGCCCACGGGACGTGGAGCGTGCGCGAGGCGCAGCGCTTCGCGCGGAAGGTCGAGAAGCAGGACCTCGCCTGGCTGGAGGAGCCGGTCTCGCCGGACAACCTGAGCGGGCAGGCGGAGGTGCGCCACGCCACCGACATTCCCATCGCCGCCGGTGAGAGCGAGCAGACGCGCTTCGCGTTCCGCGCGATGCTGGACGCCCGCGCGGTGGACGTGCTCCAGCCCGACCCGGCGATCGCCGGCGGGATCACCGAGACGCGGAACGTCGCTGCCCTCGCCGCGAGCCACGGCCTCACGGTGGCGCCGCATCTCTGGGGCTCCGCCATCCTCTTCGCCACCGGCCTCCACCTCTGCGTGTCCACGCCGTGCGCGACCATGCTGGAGTACTCCCGCGGCGAGAATCTCCTCCTGAACGAGCTCGTCGAGGAGCAGATCGTGTTCGCGGACGGGCATGTCCTCGCACCCACCGGCCCTGGGCTCGGCCTCACCCTCCGGCGCGACTTCGTGGAGCGCGTCCGGGTGGCGGTCTGAGGGTGGCCGTGGCGGGGCCGCGCGTCCTCGTGACCGGGATGAGCGGGCTCATCGGCGGCGCCCTGCGCAAGCGGCTGGAGGGGCGCGTGGCGCTGCGCGCGCTCAACCGGCGCGACATCGCGGGCATCGATTGCCGGCGCGCCGACATCGCCGACCTCGCCGCCATCGAGCCCGCCTTCCGCGACATCGACGTGGTGGTGCACCTCGCCGCCGCCGCGGGCGGAGGCGAGCCCTGGGAATCGATCCTGCGCCAGAATCTCGTCGGCGCCTACAACGTGCTCGAGGCTGCGCGCCGCGCCGGCGTCGCCCGCGTGGTCTTCGCCTCCAGCGGCGCCACCGTGACCGGCTACGAGCGCGAGGAGCCCTATGCCTCGCTGGTGGCCGGCAAGTACGCCGGGCTGACCTCCTGGCCCATGCTCACCCACGAGGCGCCCCTGCGCCCCGCTGCCCTCTACGGCGTGAGCAAGGCCTACGGCGAGGCCCTGGGACGCCAGTACGCGGACGAGCACGGGCTGTCCGTGCTCTCCATCCGCATCGGCCGCGTCAAGGCCGAGGATCGACCGACCACCGCCCGCGACTTCAGCGTCTGGCTCAGTCAGCGTGATGTTGTGCAGATCCTCGAGCGCGCGGTCCAGGCCCCCGCCGACCTCCGCCACGGCGTGTTCTTCGCGACCTCGGACAACCGCTGGGGGTATCGCGACCTCCGGCACGCGCGCGCCGTCCTCGGCTTCGTCCCCGACGATCGAGCCGAGGACCATCGCTGATGCCCGTCGTCCGATCGTATCTGGCCGATCACGCGGTCGCCTTTCGTGACAAGCCCGCTGTGGTGGACGATCGGCCCGGCGGCCCCATCACCGTCTGGAGCTTCGCGGAGCTGAACTGGCAGGCCAACCGTCTCGCCCATGTCCTGCTGAGCCTCGGCGTGAAGCCCGGCGAAAAGGTGGTCTGGTGCGGCCCCAACTCGCCGGGGGTGCTGTGCGGCATCGCCGCCTTGCCAAAGATCGGCGCGGTCATGGTGCCGCTCAACTACCGCTTCACCCCGGAGGAGGCGGCCTACGTGGTCGGTAACTCCGACGCGGTGGTGGTCTACGCCGACGCCGAGCAGGCCGGACTTCTCGCGCGCATCCGCCACGCCGTCCCACACGTACGGCACTTCGTCGTCTTCGGGGGGCCGGCGGGCCCGGGCATGCTTTCCGCCGACGCCCTGCTCGCGATGGCGTCGGACGCCGAGCCCGAGGTGGACATTCCCGCCGACACCCCGAGCAGCATGCTCTACACCTCCGGCACCACCGGCCGGCCCAAGGGAGCGGTGCGGATGCCCACCGACCCCAGCGTGGTACGCCCGCTGCTCGAGGTATGCGGCAACCGACCCGATGACATCTACATCACGACCGGGCCGCTCTATCACTCCGGGCCGCTCGGGTACATGGGGCTGGGCCAGCGGCTCGGCAATACCGTCATCCTTCAGCGGCGCTTCGACGCCGCGGACTGGCTGCGCCTCGTGGCGAAGTACCGCGTGAGCATGACGTTCTCCGCGCCCGCGCCCATTCGCCTGATCTGCGCGCTGCCCGACGACGTGAAGCGCCGCTACGACGTGTCGAGCATGAAGCGCATGGTCGCCAATGCCGCGCCCTGGTCCATGGCGCTCAAGGAAGCATACATGCGCGACTTCGGCGAGGACTCGCTCTGGGAGGTGTACGGGTCCACCGAGCTGGGCGTGGACACCGTGCTCGCGCCTGCCGACCACCGGGAGCGGCCGGGCTCCTGCGGCCGCGCGCTGCCCAGCGTGGAGATCCGCCTCTACGACGAAGCGGGCACGGAGATCACCGAGCCGGACGTGCCCGGCGAGGTCTTCGTCCGCAGCGCCAACACCTTCACCGGCTACTACAAGGCGGCCGAGGCCACGCGCGCCGCCCAGCGTGGAGAGTTCGCCTCGGTCGGCGACATCGCCTACCGGGACGCCGACGGCTTCTACTACATCTGCGACCGCAAGAGCGACATGATCATCTCGGGTGGCATGAACATCTACCCCGCTGAGATCGAGGCCGCGCTGGAGCGGCATCCCGGCATCGCCGACGTCGCCGTGTTCGGCATCCCCAGCGACGAGTGGGGCGAGAGCGTCCACGCGGTGGTGGTCGCCCGCGCGGGCCACGCGCTCGCGCCGGAGGCAGTCACCGCCTTCGCCCGCGAGCACCTCGCCGGCTACAAGACGCCGCGCTCGGTCTCGTTCGTGGCGGAGATCCCGCGTACCGGCTCCGGCAAGATCCTCAAGCGCGTGCTGCGCGAGCCCTTCTGGCAGGGCCGGCGTGCGCGCGTCTCCTGAAAGGAGCACCCCATGAAGCGCTCGGCCGCGTTCCTTCTCGCCCTCATCACCGTGCTGGCCCTTGCCGCCGCCCCCGTGAGTGCCCAGGACACGCCCCGCATGGGCGGCGTCCTCAAGGTGGCCATGATCGGCGAGCCGCCGTCGCTGGACATCCACTGGACCACCGCCGTCATCGTCCAGCAGATCACCTGGCACTTCTACGAGACGCTCTACACGTACGACAAGAACCTCGCCCCGGTGCCCATGCTCGCGGAGAGCCACGCCGTCGCCGACGGCGGCCGGCGCTACACCATCACGCTCCGGAAGGGCGTGAAGTTCCACAACGGCAAGGAGATGACCTCGGCCGACGTGGTGCCGTCGCTTCAGCGCTGGGGGAAAATGGCCACCTCCGGCAAGGCCCTCTGGAAGACGGTCGAGGCGGTCGAGGCCAAGGATCCCTACACCGTGGTCATCCACCTCAAGGAGCCGTCGGGCTCGCTCCTGTACGGTCTCGGCGGCCCGAACAACGCCGCCGCCATCTATCCCAAAGAGGTCATCGCCGCCGCCGGTGAGGGGCAGATCAAGGAGTTCATCGGCACCGGCCCCTATCGCTTCGTCGAGCACAAGCCGGACCGGCACATCAAGGTGGCGCGGTTCAAAGACTACGTCGCGCGCACGGACGCGCCCGACGGGGGCTACGGCGGCCGCCGCGTCGCCTATGCCGAGGAGATCCTCTTCATCCCGGTGCCCGACGAGGCGGTGCGCCTGGCGGGCGTGGAAACCGGTGAGTATCACTACGCCCAGTCCATCAAGGCCGACCAGTACGATCGCGTGAAGTCCCTGCCCGCGCTGGAGCCCGGCGTGGTCAAGCCGTATGGGTGGATCACCGCCGTGCCCAACCACAAACAAGGCATGATGGCGAACAAGAAGATCCGCCAGGCCTTCCTCGCCGCGCTGGACATGGAGCCCATCATGGCCGCGGGCATCGGCAACAAGGCCTTTTACCGCATCGACGGCGCCCTTTTCTTCCCCGAGCAGCCCACCTTCCACAGCCAGGCCGGCGTCACCGGCTACAACCAGAAGAGCCCGGCTCGCGCCAAGGCGCTTCTCGCCGAGGCCGGCTACAAGGGCGAGCCGATCCGCTGGATCACCACCAAGGAGTACGACTGGATGTACAACACCGCGCTCGTCGCCAAGCAGCAGATGGAGGCGGCGGGCTTCACGGTGGATCTCCAGGTGCTCGACTGGGCCACCCTCGTCCAGCGCCGCAACAAGCCCGAGCTCTACGAGATCTTCTCCACCGGCTTCACCCTGGGAGCGGATCCCCCGCTGGCCACCTCCATCCAGTGCAACTGGCCGGGCTGGTGGTGCCAGGAGGAGAAGGAGCGCGTGGTCGCCGAGATGCTGCGCGAGACGGACCCCAAGAAGCGCAAGGCGCAGATCGAGCGCGTCCAGGCCATCTTCTATGAGGACGTCGGCCGGGTAAAGTTCGGTGACTACTTCACCTTCCAGGTCACGCGCAAGGACCTGCGCGGGTTCCGCCACTCGCCCTACGTCCACTTCTGGAACGCGTGGCTGGCGAAATAGCCTGACTTGGGAGTTTATGTAGTCAGGAGGCTGCTCGCCGTCATCCCCGTGATGCTGGTGGTGGCGACGGTGTCGTTCGTGCTGATCCGTCTCGCCCCGGGGGACCCTGCGAGCGTGATCGCCGGGCCGTACGCCTCCGCCGAGGACATCGGCCGGCTGCAGCAGGCGCTGGGCCTGGACCAGTCCCTGCCCGTGCAGCTCGTGAAGTGGTACGGGCGCCTCGCCCGCGGCGACCTCGGCGATTCCATCTTCCTCCGCCGGCCGGTGCTCGAGGCCATCTACGAGCGCCTCGAGCCCACCCTGCTCCTCACCGGCTGGGCCATGCTCATCGCCATCCTCTTGGGCCTGCCGGCCGGAGTCGTGTCGGCGCGGCACCACAATTCCTTCCTGGACCAGTCGTTCATGGCCCTCGCCCTGGTCGGGCTCTCAGTGCCCAACTTCCTCCTGGGCCTGCTCATGATCCTCTGCTTCGGCGTCTGGCTGGGTTGGCTTCCCGTGGCCGGCTACGTGCCTCTGGACGGCGGGCTCTGGCCCAATCTCCGCTCGCTGATCATGCCCGCGCTGGCGCTGGGGCTCGTCCAGTCCGCGCTCATCGCCCGGATCACCCGCTCCAGCATGCTGGACGTCCTACGCGAGCAGTACATCCTCTCCGGGCGCTCGAAGGGCCTCACCGAGCGCACCGTCATCTACAAGCATGCCCTGAAGAACGCCATCATCCCCACCCTCACCGTGATCGGCATCACGTTCGCCCTCCTGATCGGGGGGGCCGTCGTCATCGAAACGGTATTCAACATCCCCGGTCTGGGGCGACTCATCATCTCGGCGGTGCTCCGCCGCGACTACCCCGTGGTGCAGGGCGTGGTCCTCCTCATTGCCCTGACCTACACCGCCATCAACCTCCTCGTGGATCTGGCATATCTCGCCATTGATCCACGCATCCGGTTTCGCTAACCATGCGCGACCCCGAACGGGCGCGGTGGCTCGGGGTGAGGTCGTTTCTCCGCCGGCGGAGCGCGGTGATCGGCGCCGTGCTGGTCGCTGCGAACATCCTGGTGGCGGTCGGCGCCACCGTCATCGCGGGCGTGGACCCTCAGGTGCTGGACGTCAAGGCGCGCCTCGCCCGCCCGACCGCCGCGCACTGGTTCGGCACCGACCATGTGGGCCGCGACGCCTGGAGCCGCGTGATCCACGGCGCGCGGCTCTCCATGGTGGTGGGCGCGTCCGTGGTGGCGCTGTCGTTCGTGGGCGGCCTCGCGTTCGGGGTGCTCGGCGGCTACTACCGCGCCCTCGACAATATCCTCATGCGCATGATGGACGGGGTCATGGCCTTCCCCGGCATCATCCTCGCCATCGCGCTCATGGCCTCGCTGGGACCGAGCGTGGTGAACGTCATCCTGGCGCTGGGCGTGGTCTACGTGCCGCGCGTGGCGCGCATCGTGCGCGGCTCGGTGCTGGTGATCCGGGAGACGCCTTACGTGGAAGCCGCCCGCGCCCTCGGCATCGGCGATGGCCGCATCATCGCCCGGCACGTGCTCCCGAACTGCATGTCGCCCGTGATCGTTCAGGGCACCTTCATCTTCGCCGCGGCGGTGCTGGGCGAGGCGGCCCTGTCATTTCTCGGGGTGGGCGTGCCGCCCCAGATCCCGTCCTGGGGCAACGTGCTCGCGGAGGGCCGCTCCTATCTGCAGCAGGCGCCCTGGCTCACCCTGTTTCCGGGCGCGGCCATCATGGCGAGCATCCTCGGGCTGAACCTCTTCGGCGACGGGCTGCGCGACCTCCTGGACCCGAAGCTCCGTGGCATACAGGGCGCCACGCGGGAGAGCTGAGCCCTAGCGCGCTCCCCACGCGTCGAGGCACGCGAGCGCGTCGGCGCGGCCGCGTTCGAGCGCGCGGGCCATCGCCGCGCCGTCGAAGTCGAGGGGCCGGAGGAGCAGGGGCGCCGACGGGGTCAGGAGCTGCACCTCCACCGCCGGGTGCTTGAGCCGCGCCAGATCCACGTCGCGCCGGATCTGGTGGACCATGGCGGTCTCGAAGGCCTCCTCCAGAATCCGCCGCATCGTCGTCGCGCGCTGCCCGCGCTCGTCCGCGGCGTAGCTCAGCACGACGATGACGCGCGCCACGGAAACGCCGCCCTCGAGCGCCTCCAGGACAGGGGCGCGGGCGACGAGTCCGCCGTCCACGAGGAGGGCGCCGTCAACGGCGACGGGCGGGAACATGCCTGGCACCGCCGAGGCAGCCAGGAGCGCGTCCACCGAGACCGTCTGGTTGTCGAAGACCCGGCGCTCCCTCCGCTCGAGGTCGGTCGCGACGACACGGAGCGCGACGGGCGAGGCGCGGACCCGGCCGAAGTCAACCGCGCCCGCGATCAACTCGCGGAGCGGGCGGGGGTCCAGGAGCGAGCCGGCGCCATCGAGCGCGAGCAGCGTCAGCCAGCCCGGCAAGAGGCCCGCGAAGAACACGCCGGGCCGGAGGGCGTAGACCTGCTCGCGGCTGACTCCCCGCCACAGCGCGTCCAGCCGGTCCAGGCGGCCGTCGGTGAGCGCGGCGGCATTGAGTGCGCCCGCCGAGGAGCCGGCGGCGAGCCGGATGGGCACGCCGCGCGCCGCGAGGGTCAGCGCGATGCCCGCCTCGTAGGCGCCCTTGGCGCCGCCGCCCGAGAGCACGAGCGCCGTGGGGGTGCCTAGAGGCTGGGCAGACGGCTCGCAGACCGCCCCCGCGGGCGCCGGGCGGAGCCAGAATCCGGCGATCAGGGCCGCGAGCACCACGCCACGCCTTGCCCGGCGCATCGCGCTAGGCCGAAGAGTCGCGGCGCGCGCGCCACTCAGCCACGATCGACTCGGTGTCCAGGGGGGCGAGCCGCGTCGCGGGGCCCTCGGCAACCCGCGCGTTGACCTTGGCGATCTCGGAGTTGAGCACACCGATCCGCGCCCGGACCTCGTCCTCTCGGCGCGCCGCCCAGATCGCGGCGAGGCCGGCCTCGACTTTACGCAGCAGCTCCAGCGCCGGCGGCAGGATCGAGAGCTTCTCCCGCTGCAGGAGCTTCTTCACCCACCAGTCGGGATCGTAGGGATCGGTGATGCCGGGGATGGGCTTCCCGGCACCCTCGAGTCGCTCGAACTCTCCCGCCGCCTGGGCCTCGTGGAGCAGCTCCTCGATCCAGGTGTCCCAGCTCTTCCCCGGCGGTTTCCGCTCGACCATGCGCGTCACTCTACCCGCGATCGAGGCTTCCGGGTATCCTCTCCGCCATGACCACCCCTCCCGAGACCGACTGGACCACCTTCGATCGCTTCCGCGAGTCGCGCCGGCGCGAGCACGTGGAAGGCTTCGTCGACTTTCTCAGGCAGGAGAGCGTGAGCCAAGAGCCTGAGCGCGTGCGGGCCTGCGGCGAGTGGCTGGCGCGGCGCATGGTGGGCCTGGGACTCCAGCCCCGCGTGATCGAGACGGGCGGCAACCCCGCCGTGTTCGGCGAGCGCCGAGTGCCCGGCGCCCGCCGCACCGTCCTCATCTACTGCCACTACGATACCAAGCCCATCCCGTCGGCAGGGTGGCTACAGCCGTCGCCGATCGAGCCCGTCTTCCGCGCCGGGCTCGCGGAGGCGGGCGCGCCCATCGTGCCCTTCGAATCGGTGCCGGCGGAGGCGCTCGGCGAGCATCGCCTCTACGCGCGCGGCGCCTCCGACGACAAGGGCCCCATCTGGGCTCACCTGGAAGCTCTCGCCGCCATGGACGCCGTGGGCCTGGCCCCTCGGGTGAACGTGAAGCTCATCTTCGACGGCGAAGAAGAGATCGGCAGCCCGTACTTCGGCGCCTTCACCGAGAAGCACCGCGACCTACTCGCCGCCGACCTCGTGCTCGTCACCGACGGGCCCAAGCACGACAGCGGTCGTCCCACCGTCTCCGGCGGGGCGCGGGGCAACATGAAGCTCGAGCTCGAGATCGAGGTCGCCCGGCGCGACGTTCACTCCGGGAACTTCGTGGTGCCGAACGCGGCGTGGCGCCTCAACGGCCTCCTCGCCTCCATGGCGACGCCGGACGGCACGCCGCTCATCGAAGGGCTGGAGGACGACGTGGTTCTCCCCACCGCGGCCGAGCGGGCTCTGATGGCCGAGATCCCCGTGGACGCGCTGGCGCTCGAGCGCGATCTCGGTGTGAAGCCGCCCGCCGATCTCCTCGACCGGCTCATGTTCCACCCCACGCTGACGATACGGGGGCTGCACGCGGGCTTCCTCGGCAAGGAGGCCAACACCATCATTCCTCACCGCGCCACCGTGCTGCTCGACGTGCGGCTGGTGAAGAACCAGACGGTGGAGCGCGTCTACCGACGCATCCTCGAGCACATCCGCGCGCAGGGCCTCACCGTCCTGGAGTCGCCGGACGAGCCCATCCCCGACGCGCTGCGCGGCCGCGTGGTGCGGGTGGTCGGCAAGGGGGGCTACGATCCGGCGAAGACCGCCCTGGACCTCCCCGTCTGTCGTGAGGTCATCGCCACCGTCGAGCGGGCGCATGGGGGACAGCGCGCGCTCCTGCTGCCGACGCTGGGCGGCAGCGTGCCGCTCTTCGCCTTCACCGACATTCTCCGGCTCCCGACCCTCGTGCTCCCCTACGCGAACGCGAACAATCGCCAGCACAGCCCCAACGAGCATCTCAAGCTGGACCACCTCTTCCAGGGGATCCGGACGACGGCACAGCTGCTTCGCGATCTCGCGTAGCCTCGAGCCAGGCTTCCGCCTCGGCGCGGAGCCGCGCGCGATCCTCGTCGCGGATCCCGGCGGGATCGAAGCGGTAGCGATAGTGCAGCGCCACCAGCCGGTCGAGCTCCGCTCGCGACTGGGCGACGGGCGGCAGATCGCCCACCCGATCCAGCCACACCGTCGGCGGCTCGGCGGGCCGCCGTCCCAGGCCGAGCGCGGCGAGCCGGCCCTCGACCGCGTAGAACTCCGAATCCATTCCCGCGCGCACGCGCGCTGCCTCGATGCCGCCCGGCGCCGCGCTCTCGCGCCGCTGCCGCCTCCGGAAGAAGAGCCGCCAGACCAGGAGTAGCGTGAGCGGGATCAGGAGCCACCCGAGCCAGCTCGTGACATTGCCCCGCCGCTCGCCGTAGCGCCACCGGTTGAAGGTATGCCCGCCCCACGCGAAGAGGTCGGCCAGCGGCTGCCAGAGGGAAGCCTGCTGGCCCTCGATCTCGCCCCAGCCCGGCGGCGTCGTGTCCACGTCGCGCCAGGCGCCGTCGACCCAGGCCAGCGCCCAGGAGTGAGCATGCCGCGCCCGCACCACCCACGTGCGCTCGAGCGGGCTCCACTCCTGCACGGAGTACCCGGTGGCGTAGCGGGCGGGCACGCCCGCTGCGCGCAGCAGCAAGACGGTCGCGGTGGCGAAGTACTCGCAGTGGCCCGCCCGCGACCGTCGGAGGAAATCCTCGAGTGCGGAGACCTCGCCGTCCGGCGCCTGTCGATAGAGCGAATAGCGGAAGTTGGCGCGGAAGTAGGTGTGGAGCGCGGCCACGGCGTCCTCGGCCGAGCCGTTGTGGAGGCGCAGATCCCGCGCCACCCGGTTGGCCACCGCGCCGTCGGGGATGGGCATGGCGAGGTCGCTCTCGCCCGGTCCGTCGTCCAGGACGCCACGCGCCCCACTCAGCGCGGTGTACGTCACCAGCCCTAGCCCCTCGTCCACCTTCACCGCCCCGAGGCGGTTCCGCTCCACGCGCACCACCGTGAGGCGGTCGATCTCGAAGGCCGCCCCCGGCAGCGCGAGCACGCCCCGCCCCCGCCGCAGCGCGGCGGACACGGTGACGCGCCCGCGCTCGGGGCCGCCCGGCCCGAGCCGCCACGTGGTGCCGTCGGCCTCGGGCAGCACCGGGCTCCAGGTCGCGTCCACCGCCAGCCACGCCGGCATCGCGAAGACGTTGTAGGTGGCCTCCCGCAGCAGCAGGGGCATCTGGGTCTGCGGCCCCGGCTCCACTCGCAGGAGGATGCGGTCCGAGAGCTTGAGTCGCCCGATGGAGCCAATGGCGGTGCTGCTCCGGAAAGGATCGGTGTCGCGCCGCACCCACTCCGCCAGCCATTCGAGGGCCACCGCTTCCACGGCGCGCTGAGCCTGATGTAGCCCCACGTGGCCCACCCAGCCCACCGCCGCCACGACGATGAAGAGGCCGGCCCACACCGCGGGCCGCACACTGCGCGCCCGCACACTCCAGAGAGCCACCGCGGTCAGCGCGATCGCGCCCAGGTAGAAGCCGATTCCGCGAACGTTGGCCGCGCTCGCGGCGAGGATGCAGATGACGAAGTACGGGTAGCGCAGGTCCAGCGTATGGGTGGCGGGCGTCCCGTCGGCGTCGGCTTTCTTGCGCTGGCTCCAGAGGAAGATGCGGACGTCCACCCCGGACGACGTGCTGTACACCTGCGCCGCCACCAGCGGAAGGACCACGAGGGCAAACCACTGGAACACGAGAGTGAGCACGCGCGGCGCGTCGGTGGTGGCGCCGAGATAGACGACCAGGCCCACGAAGATGATGGTGCAGAGATCGGACACCCGATTGAAGTCCGAGCGCGCGAGATCCCAGCGCCACGGCACCAGGCGCGCGCCCTCGAGGATGGACGCCATGATGCACGCCGCCGGCCAGAGCCCCGTCTGCCACCCCCAGAACACGAGCGCCCCGGCCAACAAGAGCGGCGGCAACGCGAACGCCGATTTCGGATTGTTTGGCTGGGGGGGAGCGAACGCCGCTCCTCCCCCAGGCCCCCCCACCGCCGCCCGGTAGCTCATAGGCGCGCGAGCCCTTCGGCCATGCGGCCGACGATCAGGCGGTGCGGACCGAGGCCTGGGTCGCCGTCTTCGGTCGGTGGGGCGACGTTGTCGGCGGGGGTGACCACGAGGGCGAGCGTGGGGACGCCCGCGTCCCGCAGCGCGTCCACGAAGGCGCGCCGCTCGGCGTCCCAGTCGAGGAGCACGCAGATCGCCCCCGACAGCTCGCCGTGGCGCTCCAGCACCGCGTTGCGCAAGGCGCTGAAAGGCTTGCCCACGCAGGGCTCCACGCCGGCCAGCACCTCGAGCATGCGGTCGGCGTGGGCGAGCCCGCGGCCCGCGGTGAAGCAATAGGCCTCGGGCCCCACGAACATCAGGTCGAGCAGCGAGTCCTGGCTGGGAATGGCCACCGCGAAGGACGCCGCCACCGACACCGCTTCCTCGAAGACCTCCGGGGATCCGGGGCGTCCGAAGGTGTCGAGCACCAGGGCATGCCGCACGAAGAACTCGTCCTGGTATTCCTTCACGATGGGCCTGCCCACGCGGGCCCAGCTCCGCCAGTGGATGCGCCGCAGCGGATCGCCTGGCCGGTAGTCTCGCAGCGAGGCGAACTCCTCCGAGTCGCCCACCGACGCGGCCAAGGCCACGCCGCCATGCTGATAGCGTCGCGTGCCGGGCAGGTCGAGCTCCGGCACCGGATAGCGCCGGGGCAGGATCAGCACCGACTGCGGCGCGGGGACGCGCAGGAATCCCCGGTAGAGGCCGAATGGATCGGGCCGGGCCAGGGTGACGCCGACCAGACGCAGCCGCCCCCGTCGCACCGGCAGCGCCGCGACCCGCACCTCGGCGTCGCCGCCGGGCAGGAGCGTCGGCACCGTCGTCTCCTGGAGGCGCACGCCGCGGCGCCGCTCGATGAGCCACATCCAACGCGGGTAGCCCACCGTGCGATCGAACCAGTTGCGGCGCTCCTCGCCCGGCTCGCGCGCGGCGAGGAACTCCTCGAGCGAAGGGCGCGGATCGGCGGTGTCCTCGAGGAGGCTGAGGCCGCTCTGGGCGCGCCGCCCCTGATTCCCCACCGTCACCGTGTAGGCGAGCGGCTCGCCCGCCGTCCCGAAGCGCGGCACCGATCGGCGCACGGTGAAGCGGCCCCGGAAGGCCACGCTCGCGAGCAGCGCGGCGGTGAGCAGCGCGACCAGGAAGGCGAAGGCCTGATAGGCCAGGGTGCGATTGGTGTCCAGCCCGACCACCGAGGCCGCGAGGATGCCGCCGAGCACCAGATAGCCCGCCCGGGTGAACCGGCGGGCCAGCCACTGCTGCACCACCCAGGTCAACCGGAACGCGCGGAAGAGCACACGCCGCATGCCGCGCGCCGCCGCGTCTAGGCGGGCACCGGGAGCGTCTTGACGATCTCCTCCACGATGCCCTGCGCGGTGACGCCGGTGAAGCGCGCCTGCGAGTCGACAACCATACGATGCGCGATCACGGGGAGCGCGATCTCCTGCACGTGCTCGGGCGTGACGAACTCCCGTCCGTCAAGGAGGGCGAGAGCCTGCGCCGCCTTCATCAAGGCGAGCGAGGCGCGGGGGCTCGCGCCCAGGGACACCCCGGCGGCCGCGCGCGTCGCCTGCACGAGGTCGACGACGTAGCGCTTCAGCTCGGCGCTGATCCGCACCTCGCTCGCCTGCCGGCGCAGGGCGACCACGTCCTCGATGGATACGCACGGCGCGACCTCGTCGATGGGATGCCCGCGCTCCTGGTCGGAGAGGAGGATCGCGACCTCGTCGTCCGGCGGCACGTAACCCAGCCCGAACTGCAGGGCAAAGCGGTCCATCTGCGCCTCCGGCAAGGGATAGGTGCCCCGGAACTCGACCGGGTTCTGGGTGGCGATCACGAAGAAGAGCGACTCCAGCCGATACGTGGTGCCGTCGATGCTGATCTGCCCTTCCGCCATCGCCTCGAGCAGCGCGGACTGGGTGCGCGGCGAGGCCCGGTTGATCTCGTCGGCGAGGAGGATATTGGTGAAGATGGGCCCGCGGTGAAAGTGGAAGGCCTGATCCCGTTGGTCGAAGATCGACACGCCCAGGATGTCCGACGGCAGGAGATCGGGCGTGAACTGCACCCGCTTGAACTGGGCGCCGATGGAGCGCGCGAGGGCCTTGGCCAGCGTGGTCTTGCCGGTGCCCGGGAAATCGTCCAGGAGCACGTGCCCACCGCTCGCGAACGCGGCGAGCAGCTTGCGCAGCGCCGCGTCCTGGCCCTTCATCACCCGGCCGATGCTGGTGGCCAGGCGCTGCGACACCTCCCGGGGCGGGCGTGGCACGGAGGTCACCCAATCAGGATGCGGCTCCCCCTACCCTTGGGTCAAGAAAAGCGTGTTGCGGGGGCGTCGGGCCGGGTGCTAGTCATACGGCGTGGGCAGCGCGCGCGTGTACGACCTCATCGTGATCGGCTCGGGCCCCGCGGGCGAGAAGGGTGCGGCGCAGGCCGCGTACTTCGGCAAGCGGGTGGCCCTCGTCGAGCGCGCGCCCTTCCTGGGGGGCGCGGGCGTCAACACCGGCACCGTCCCCTCCAAGACGCTGCGGGAAACCGCGCTCTACTACTCGGGCATCCGCCAGCGCGGGCTCTATGGCGTCGACTATTCCCTCCGGGGCGACCTCACCATCGGCCACTTCATGCATCGCGAGCGCGACGTGGTCGACACGCTGCGCGGCGCGGTGGAGAAGAACGTCGCCCGGCACGGCATCGACCTCGTCCGCGGCACCGCCCGCTTCGACGACTCGCACACGGTGATGGTGGGCGAGCGGCCCGGCGACGAGGAGCGGCTGACCGCGCCCCTCATCCTCATCGCCACCGGCTCGGTGCCCAACCGTGGCACCGACCTTCCGCGCGACGATCCCCGTTTCTACGACAGCGACTCCATCCTCACCATGACCCGCTTGCCCGCCCGGCTTGCCGTGGTGGGGGCGGGCGTCATCGGGTCCGAGTACGCGTGCGTCTTCGCCACCCTCGGTATCGCCGTGCACCTGATCGATGGCCGCGACCGCCTGCTGAGCTTTCTCGACGGCGAGACGTCGGACCGCCTTCGGCTGCAGATGGAGCTCCTCGGCGTCCGCATGGCGCTGGGCAACGGCGTGATCAAGGCCCTCCCCGGTCCCGATGCCATCCACCTCGTCCTGCGCAGCGGCGACACCCTGGAGGTGGACGCGGTGCTGGTGGCGGCGGGACGGCTGGGCAACACCGCCGGTCTCGGCCTTGAGCGCGCGGGAATCCCCGTGGACGACCGGGGTCACATCGCGGTGAACGAGCACTTCCAGACCCGTGTCCCACACATCTACGCGGCGGGCGACGTGGTCGGCTTCCCCGCCCTCGCCGCGACCTCGATGGAGCAAGGCCGCGTGGCCGTCTGTCATGCTTTTGGGTTTCGCTACAAGACGGGCGTCTCCCGGGTCCTGCCTCTCGCCATCTACAGCATCCCCGAGGTGTCCATGGTCGGCGAGACGGAGGAGTCCTGCCGCGACAAGGGCCTGCGCTACTGCGTGGGGCGCGCCGAGTTCCGGGGCAACGCGCGCGGCCAGATCGTGGGCGACCTCGCCGGCCAGCTCAAGCTCATCTTCGATCCCGGGGACAAGCGGCTGCTGGGCGTGCACATCGTGGGCGAAGACGCCGCCGAGCTCATCCACGTGGGCGTCATGGTGCTGCAGACGGAAGGCACCATCGACGCCTTCATCGACGCCGTGTTCAATTACCCCAGCCTTGGGGAGACGTACAAGTACGCGGCGTACGACGGGCTTGGGGCGCTGGCCCAGCTGCGGCGGTAGTCGTCGCGGCACGCGGCGCGCAGCCGGGGGCGGAGGGGATGGGGTCGGAGGACCACGAGGCACGCGTCCGCATGACCCTTCGCGGCTGGGCTCCATCCGGGCGGGATGCGTCCGTCACCGGTCGCAGGGAGACGGGTCCCTCGACCCCATCCCCTCCGCCCCCGGCTGCGCGCCGCTCCGTTATTCTCCGGATTGAGCGATGAGCTTGGCGACCAAGCCGGTCCAGCCGGTTTGGTGGCTGGCGCCTAGTCCAGCGCCCGTCTCGCCGTGGAAGTATTCGTGGAAGGGGATGAGGTCGCGCCAGTGCGAGTCACGCTGGAATCGCTCCACCTCGCCGAACACTGGGCGGCGGCCGTCGGCGCCGCGCAGGAAGATGCGTGAGAGGCGCCGCGAGAGGTCCACGGAGACGTCCCAGAGATTCATCCGGCGGCCTGAGCCGGTGGGGCACTCCACCTGAAGTCCCTCGCCGAGGAACCAGTGGAACTTCTGCAGCGACTCGACGAGGAGATAGTTCACCGGGAACCAGATGGGCCCGCGCCAGTTCGAGTTGCCGCCGAACAGCGGCGTGGCCGACTCCGCCGGCTCGTAACCCACGCGGTGCTGCGTCCCGTCCAGCTCGAGCACGTAGGGATGCGCGCGATGGAAGCGGGACAGGGCCCGGATGCCATACGGGGCGAGGAACTCGTTCTCGTCGAGCATGTAGCGCAGCACGCGGGGTAGCTGCGGCCGGGTGACGATGGAGAGCAGGCGCCGGATCTTCCCGTCCAGCCGCTGCGCCTCCACGATGTGGTCGGCCAGGTCGGGACGGTTGTCCACGAACCACTGCATGCGGCGCTTGAACCCCAGGAACCGGTCCACCTGCTCGGGCTCCAGGGTCTCGACGGCGAAAAGCGGGATCAGCCCCACCATCGACCGCACGCGTAGGGACACGGGCGCGCGGCCCTCGGCGTGGAGCACGTCGTAGTAGAAGCCGTCGGTCTCGTTCCACAGGTTGATGCGGCCCTCGCCGCCCAGGTTGTGCATGGCGTGGGCAATGTACATGAAGTGCTCGAAGAACTTGCTCGCGACGTCCTCGTAGGCGGGATCATCCTGCGCGAGCTCCAGCGCGATGGCCAGCATGTTCAGCGAGTACATGCCCATCCAGCTCGTGCCGTCGGACTGCTCGATGCGCCCCCCGGTGGGCAGCGGGGCCGAGCGGTCGAAGACCCCGATATTGTCCAGGCCGAGGAACCCGCCCTGGAACACGTTCTTGCCCTCGGCATCTTTTCGGTTCACCCACCAGGTGAAGTTGAGGAGCAGCTTGTGGAACACCTTCTCCAGGAACTCGCGGTCCCCCCGGCCCCGGAGCCGCTTCTCGATCTTGTACACGCGCCACGCCGCCCACGCGTGCACGGGAGGGTTCACGTCGCCCAGCGCCCACTCGTAGGCGGGGATCTGTCCGTTGGGGTGCAGGTACCACTCGCGCAGGAACAGGACGAGCTGGGCCTTGGCGAAGTCGGGGTCGAGTATCGCGAACGGGATCATGTGGAAAGCGAGGTCCCAGGCCGCATACCACGGGTACTCCCACTTGTCCGGCATCGAGATGACGTCTTCGTTGTAAAGGTGCTCCCACTGATGGTTGCGCCCCACCTTCCGGAGCGGCGGGGGCGCGGGCTGCGCGGGATCCCCCGCGAGCCAGCGGCGGACGTCGAGGTGGTAGAACTGCTTGCTCCACAGGAGGCCCGCCGCCGCCTGCCGCATGACGAGGCGGCAGTCCGCGGAGCGGTCGGCGGGGAGCACCGCGCCGTAGAACTCGTCGGCCTCCGCGCGCCGCGCCGCGAGGGCGGCGTCGAAGCCGGAGCCGAAGGGGCCATCCGGCGATGCGGAAGGCGCGAGGCGCGCCCGCAGGGCGACGGTGCCGCCCGCGGGGACGTCGAGAGAATAGTGGGCGGCAGTCTTGGTTCCCACGCCATCGGAGTTCACCACCCCGCCGCGGCCGGCTACCACGGCCTCGCCGATCCCGTCCTTCACGTACGGGGTCGCGTTGGGCGCGCCGAATATCCGCTCGATGTTGGTCTCGTTCTCCGTGAAGAGCAGGCGCGGAGCGCCCTCGCAGAAGAGCCGGCGGGCGCCCAGGGTCGCGTGCTCGATCTCGACCGTCACGTGTCCGTCGGCGCGCGCACCCGCCGATAGCCGCGGCCGCTTGGCGGCCACGTCCCAGGACCACGTGTTGCGGAACCAGAGCGTGGGCAGGACATGGAGGGGGGCCGGGGCCGGCCCCCGGTTGGTCACGGCCACGCGGATCAGGATGTCCTCCACGTCCGCCTTGGCATATTCGACCTCGACGTCCCAGTAGCGGTCGCCGTCGAACACGCCCGTGTCGATCAGCTCGAACTCGGGGACTCCCCGCCCCCGCTGCCGGTTCTCCGCGAGCAGCGCGGCGTAGGGGAACTCCGCGTGCGGGTACTTGTAGAGTGCCTTCATGTAGGAGTGCGTCGGGGTGGAGTCGAGGTAGAAGTAGTACTCCTTCACGTCCTCGCCGTGATTGCCCTCGCTCCCGCTGAGCCCGAAAAGGCGCTCCTTGAGGATCGGATCCCGCCCGTTCCAGAGAGCGAGCGCGAAGCAGAGGCGCTGATGGTTGTCGGAGATCCCGAGCAGCCCGTCCTCGCCCCAGCGGTAGGCGCGCGAGCGCGCGTGGTCGTGGGGGAGATAGTCCCAGGCGGCGCCGTTGGGGCTATAGTCTTCGCGCACCGTGCCCCACTGCCGCTCGGAGAGATACGGCCCCCAGCGCTTCCAGTGGGCGGCGCGCGCCGCGGCCTCGTCGATCCGGCGCCGCTCGGCCTCCATCCGCTACCCGCCGCGGGCGAACTCAGGGTAGAGGGTCATGCCGCCGTCCACATAGAGCGTCTGGCCGTGGATGTAGTCGGAGTCGTCGGAGGCCAGGAACACCGCGACCTTGCCGATGTCTTCTGGCTGGCCGATCCGCCCGTAGGGGATCAGGGTGAGCAGCGAGGCGAGGGCGGCGGGCGTCTCCCACGCGGGGCGATTGATGGGCGTCTGGATGGCGCCCGGGGCGATGGAGTTCACGCGGATCCGCTCCGAAGCCAGCTCCTGCGCGAGCGACTCCATGAATGCTCGCACCCCACCCTTCGAGGCGGCGTAGTTGACGTGCCCCGCCCAGGGAATGCGGTCGTGCACCGAGGACATGCAGATGATCTTGCCCGCCGCCCGCGACACGTCGGGCCTCACGCCGCGGCGTATCATCACCCGCGCCGCCTCACGCGAGCACAGGAACATCCCGGTGAGATTCACGGCGAGGACGGTGTTCCACTGCGCGAGCGTCATGTCGGTGAAGGCGGCGTCCTGCTGCAGGCCCGCGTTGTTCACCAGGATGTCGATGCCGCCCCAGGCGTCAAGCATCTCGCGGAGCATGGCCTGCACCTCGCCTTCCTTCGAGACGTCCGCCCGGATCGCGAGCGCCTGCGCGTGGCCGGCGCGGATCGCGGCCGCCACCTCCTGGGCGGTGTCGGGGCTTCCGATGTAGTTGACGACGACGTCCGCGCCGGCGGCCCCGAGCGCGCGGGCCACCGCGGCACCCAACCCGGAGCTCGCTCCGGTGACCAGTGCCTTTTGCCCCTGGAGCGGTCGATGCATCATGGCAGTCACCTCCGGGCGCCGATGATGCGCCAGTCGATGGTCCATGTCCACGTCGGGCGTGAAGAATTCATGCCCCCGTGACAATCACGCGCGGGAGGCGCAGCATGGGGGCATCACGATGGCTCAAGAGAGCGGACGGCCGACGATCGTGGGGCGCGGGCTCGGCGCGGCCTGGCTGGCGGTCGCGCTCGTCCTGGCATGGCCCGTCACCGGGATGACGGTGAGCCTGCGGATCGGGCAGCCCGCTCCCGAAATCACCGGCGAGCGCTGGATCAACACCGAGCCGCTCTCGATGGCCGCGCTCCGGGGACGGGTCATCCTCGTCGAGTTCTGGACCTACGGCTGATACAACTGCAAGAACGTGATCCCGCAGTTGCGGGACTGGCACGGGCGGTACCGGGACAAGGGGCTGACCATCGTCGGCGTGCACTCACCGGAGTTCGCGTGGGAGAAACCCTACGACAAGGTCGTGGCCGCGACCAAGCAGCTAGGCGTCACCTATCCGGTGGTCCAGGACAATGACTTCGCCATCTGGAAGCGATACGCGAATCGCTACTGGCCGGCCGCGGTGATCGTGGACCGGAAGGGCATCGTCCGCTACACCCATATCGGCGAGGGCGCGTACGAGGAGATGGACCAGATCATCCGGCGCCTGCTGGCCGAGCCCTGAGCGGCCGGGCGTCGGAGACGGTGGCTAACGCGCGGGGGTGGAGGTCACCGACTCCGCGATCCAGCCCTCGCGCCCGTCCTCGGCCCGGACGCGATACCACTGCTCCTTCGCCTCGAGCACCTCGACGCGGGTTCCCTGCGTGAGCACGTCGACGATGCGGGCGCGGGTTCCCGGTCCTTCGCGCAGGTTGGCCAGCGAGGTCTTGATGGCGAGGCGCTCCCTGGGCGTCGGGGTCACCGGTACCGGCTTGGGGGGCTGCGCCACCGGCGCGGGAGCCGAGGGCGGCGTCAGCACCGGTGGGGTCGCGGGCGCGGGCGCGGCTGGTGGAGGGGGAGCTCCCGTAGCGGGCGGGGGCGCCGCGGGGCCCGCCGCCTTGACTTCACCTGGACCCGGAGGCGCGGCAGCGCATCCAGCGAGAAACACGAACGACAGCGCGATTCGTGGAAGGGACTCTTTCATCACTCGCCTCCCCGCGGGCAGGATCATGCGTGGCGGACGGTTCCCGGATTGTACGCGAGCGTGCCCCCCTCGTCACCCTGTCCCTCCGGTCGCGTCATGCACCTGACGATCACTCCGGTGGACGGGGTAGACTCGGCCGAGCGGCCCCGAGCAGGGCGCCCGGCCGTGCGCTGCTGCCACGACGGGCGCGCGACGATCCGGGGCGAGGGAGGAATCCATGCCCGACGACTTCGAGTACATCTCGCGCGCGCGGCTCGAGTACCGCGACGGGTATCGCTACGCATTTCTCGGCGAGGTGCCCGAGCCGGTGGTCTACGGCGTACAGGGCGCCCTCAAGCAGTACTACGGCGTCAAGGACGGCCCTCCCATCGCGTCCACGCTCGACCATATCGTCGCCGCCGTGGCCGGCTGAATGTACGGCACCCTGCGCGGCGCCCTGGTAGGGCGCAAAATCGAGTTCGAGCGCGCCGCGTACACCGCCACCGTCGAGGGACGCATCGTGGGGATCGGCCGCACCATCCGGATCGCGTCCATTCACGTCCACTACGATCTGACGCTGCCCGCCGCCGCCCGCGAGGGCGCCGAGCGGGCGCTGGCTCTTCATCCCCAGGGCTGTCCCGCGCACCAGAGCGTGAAGGACGCCATCGCCATCACCTGGGACGCGACGCTCCGCGTGGACGGCGCGGTCGCGACGGTGCGGAGCGAGGACCTGGAGCCGAGCGCCTAGCGCGAGAGCCGGCCGAGCAGCGTCCGCGCGGCGCCGACAATGGCGGGGACGTCGATCCCGTAGTGCCGGTAGAGATCGGCTCGCGTCCCGGACTGGCCGAAGTCGTCCACGCCGAGCGGGATCTGCGGCACGCCGAGCGCGGCCCCCACGAACGCCAGCCCGTGCGAGTGCCCGTCCAGCACGGAGACGACGGGCACACCCTCTTCCTCCGGGCCCACCAGCGACTCGAGGTGTCCGCGTCCTGCGCGAAGGCCGCGGAAGAGCAGGTCGGGGCTGGTGGCGAGGAACACGCTGGCGTGAATGCCGTCCGCGGCGAGAGCACGCGCCGCTGCGACCGCCTCCGGAGCCATGACGCCCGCCGCGAAGAGCGACACGGCGTTGTCCTCCGCGTCCCAGCCCGGCGCCCCGCGCGCGTCCACGAGACGATAGCCCCCCGCGAGCGCCGCCGTGCGAAGCTCGGCGCTCGCGGGGGGCGCCAGCGACTGATCCACGGGCTTGGTGGACAGGCGCAGGTACAGGCTCTCGCCCTCGCCCCGGGCCAGGCGGGCGAGCCCGTCGAGCAGTATCCACTCCACCTCACGGCCGAAGGCGGGCTCCCAGTACGTGATGCCGGGCAGCGCGATGCCGATGCCCGGCGTGATCACGGACTGATGCGCGCCGCCCTCAGGGGACAGGCTGACGCCGGACGGCGTCGCCGCCACCACGAAGCGCGCGCCCGAGTAGAGCGCATGGTAGAGCGCGTCCAGCCCGCGGGTGACGAAGGGATCGTAGAGCGTGCCGATGGGCAGGAGCGTGTCACCTCCCAGGGCGCGGGTGAGGCCCAGCGCGCCCAGCAGCAGGAAGAGGTTGTGCTCGGCGATGCCGAGCTCGATGTGCTGTCCGGCAGGTGACTCGCGCCACTGCATGGCCTGCGGAATCTCGGCGAAGGGATTCTCCCGCGCCGGGTGCGCGTATACCCCTTTCCGGTTGATCCACCCGGCGAGATGGGTCGTGATCGCGACGTCGGCGGAGACGGTCACCACGCGGTCGCCCGCGGGGACGCGGCCGAGACCGGCGAGCACGCGGCCGAACGCCTCCTGGGTGGAGCTCGTGCCCGCGTGCTCGTCGCTGAGCGTCGCCGGAATCTCGACGGCGGGGCCGGCGGGTGGGACCGTCCGATAGAGGGGCGGCCGCGCCCGGATGAAGGCAGCCTCGGCGCTGTCCGCCGGGAAGCCCGCCCACTCCTCGCCCGGCCGCACGCCGCAGGCGGCGCGGAGCGTCTCGATCTGGCCCGCGGCGAGCAGCGCGCCGTGGTTCATCGGGTCGGCGGCCATCGGCAGCCCCCAGCCCTTCAGCGTGTCCGCGAGCACCACCGCGGGCCGCTCCGGATCGGCATCGGCCTCCCCGTAGGCGGCCGCGACGGCGGCCAGGTCATGACCGCCGAGATCGCCGAGCAGCGCCTGCACCTCCTCGTCGGAGCGGCCGCCGAGCAGGCGCTCGAGCGCGGGCATGGGCGCGCCGTCCCGCCCCGTGATCAGCGCCTTGCGCGCCGCCGCCGCGGGCTGGCGCAGGAGGGCGTGGTGCTCGGCGTTGGAGAGGGTCGCGAGGCGGCGCGCGAGCGCCTCGCCCCCCGGCGCGCGCAGGAGGGCCTCGACGCGGCCGCCCCACCGGCACTCGATCACGCGCCAGCCCGCCGCCGCGAACATGTCGCGGAGCTGGCCCCGGCGCGAGTCGGGCACCACGCGGTCGAGGCTCTGGCGGTTCATGTCCACGATCCAGCGCACGTTGCCCAGCCGGGCCACCGGCTCTTCCAGCAGGGCCTCCCAGACATTACCCTCGTCGAGCTCGGCGTCGCCCACCATCACGATGAAGCGTCGGGGTCCCGCGGCGCCGCCGTGGTCCATCTGATAGCGCGACGCGAGTGCGCCGAACGTGGCCTGCACCGCGCCCAGCCCCATCGAGCCCGTGGAGAGATCGACGATATCCGGGTTCTTCCGCCGGCTGGGATAGGCCTGGAGGCGCCCGAAGCTGCGCAGCTCGCGGAGGTCGTCGGCGGCGAGCCGGCCCATGAGGTACTGGATGGCGTAGAAGGCGGGGGCGGCATGCGCCTTCAGCGCGACGACATCGCCCTCGCGCAGATGGTGGAAGTAGAGCGCCGTCAGGAGCCCGACCGACGACGCGGAGGAGGCCTGATGCCCGCCGACCTTGGTCCCCTCGGCATTCGGCCGAAGATTGTTGGCGTGATGCACCATCCACGTCGCGAGCCACAGCACGCGCGTCTGAATGCTTTCAAGGGTCGCGAGAACGGAAGAGTCCACCGATATGGGCCAGTCTTTAGCGGGTGGGGGGGCATGGGGGAGGAGCGGCCGCCGCTCCCCCCCATAAGTCAATCACCGAGGTCCTACACGCCTACTTGACTTTGATGGTGACGACAGCGGACATGCCGGCGCGCAAGGGTTGCGGGTTCCCCATTTCCTTTGCGTCGAGCCGGATCTTGACGGGTACGCGCTGCACCACCTTCACCCAGTTGCCGGTGGCGTTCTCCGGCGGCAGCAGCGAGAAGCGCGAGCCGGTGCCGGCGCTGATGGAGTCGACGACGCCGTTGAGATGCTTGCCCGGGAAGCTATCCACCTCGACCCAGGCCTGCTGACCGGGGCGCACCCGTCCGAGCTGCGTCTCCTTGAAATTCGCCACCACCCACACCGAATGCAGCGGCACGATCGCCATCAGCGGCTGGCCCATCTGGACGATCTGACCCAGCTCGACGGTCTTCTTGGCGATCACCCCGTCGACTGGGGCGCGTACGTCGGTGTGCGACAGCTGCAGCTCGGCCAGGGCGAGGTCCGCCTGGGTCTCTCGCACGCGGGCTTGCGCGCGCAGCACCTCGGCCTCCTTGAGGGGCACGGTGTGCCGCTGGCTCTCCGCGCGCGCCACCGTGGCCCGCGCCTCCAGCGCGCGCTCTCGCGCCTGGGCCACCGCGTGCTTGCGCGAGGCCAGCTCCGCCTCCGCCTGCTGCACCTCACGCTCGGCCTGGGTGAGCCGTCGCCTCGTGGCCTCGAGGCCGGATGCGGAGGTGGTCGCCACCGCCTCGGCCTGGTCCACGTCGCGCTCGGCGACATAGCCGCCCTTGGCGAGCTGGCGCACGCGCTCCTGCTCCCGCGAGGTCTGGCGCGCGGTGCCTTCCGCCCCCTGCACCTCCGCACGCCAGGCCGCCACCGCCGCTCGCCGCGACTCTACGCGCGCCACCACCTCTTCCACCCCCGACTCGGCGGCGCGCTCGGCAACCCGGGCCGCCTCCAGCGAGGCGCGCGCCTCGTCTGCCTGAGCGCGGGTGAGTTCACGGGCCAGCGGCACCTCGGTGCTCACCGAGCGGAGGGTCGCCTCCGCCACCGCTGCCGCCGCCGCCGCCTGGTCCCGCTTCGCTTGATAGTCGCGCGGGTCCACGCGTAGCAGCAGTGTTCCCACCTTCACCGCCTGGTGGTCGTCCACCATCAGTTCGGCCACGTGCCCGCCCACCTTGGCGCTGACCTGGGCGATGGTTCCCTCGACGTAGGCGTCATCCGTCCATATATGTGAACGGGAGAACACCCAGGCGTACACGCCATAGCTGAGGGCCCCGAGGACCGCCAGCCCAGCCAGGCCCATGAAGAGCTTCCGCGTCATTGCTTCGTCACGATAGTACGCCCGAACATGACGGCGCGGAACTTGAATCGCGCGGTTCGAGCGCAGAGAGAGAAAACGCGGAGGGCCCGGGAGGGCCGCTCCGCGTTCGTGGCGAAAACCGCCGATCAGGCGTGCTTGCGCAGCTCGAGCCGGCCGATCTGGCGGCGATGCACCTCGTCCGGGCCGTCGGCGAACCGCAGCGTCCGCGAGTGCGCCCACCAGGACGCGAGCGGGAACTCCTGGCTGACTCCGCCGCCCCCGTGTAGCTGCATGGCGCGGTCGACGACGCCCAGGGTCATGTTGGGCACCGCGACCTTGATTTCCGCGATCGCCTGCTTGGCCGCCTTGTTGCCCACCGTATCCATCATATAGGCGGCGTGGAGCACGAGCAGCCGAGCCTGGTCGATCTCGATACGAGACTGCGCGATGCGCTCGGTGGTGATGTCGTTGTCGGCGAGCTTCTTGCCGAAGGCCACGCGGCTGAGCGCCCGCTTGCACATGTACTCGAGGGCGCGCTCGGCCACGCCGATCTGGCGCATGCAGTGGTGGATGCGGCCGGGACCCAGCCGCCCCTGGGCGATCTCGAAGCCTCGCCCCTCGCCGAGGAGCAGGTTGCCCGCGGGCACCCGGACGTTCTCGAAGAGCACCTCACCGTGGCCGTGGGGGGCGTCGTCGTATCCGAACACATTGAGCATCCGCACGACCTTGATGCCGGGCGCCTCGCGCGGCACCACGATCATGGACTGCTGCTTGTACCGATCGGGGTTCTTGGGATCGGTCTTGCCCATGAAGATAAGGACCGTGCACCGCTTGTCGCCGATCCCCGACGTCCACCACTTGTGGCCGTTGATCACGTAGGAGTCGCCGTCTCGCTCGATCGAGGACTCGATGTTGGTGGCGTCCGACGAGGCGACCTTGGGCTCGGTCATGGCGAAGGCGGAGCGGATCTTGCCCGCCAGCAGCGGCTCTAGATACTGCTTCTTCAGCTCGGGAGACGCGTAGCGCTCGAACACCTCCATGTTGCCGGTGTCGGGCGCGGAGCAGTTGAAGACCTCCGCCGCGATGGGCGAGCGGCCCATGATCTCGCAGAGGGGCGCGTACTCGAGGTTGGTCAGGCCGGCCCCGCGCTCGCTCTCGGGCAGGAAGAGGTTCCAGAGGCCCCGCTCGCGGGCCTTGGCCTTGAGCTCTTCCATGATGGGCGGCACCGTCCACCGGTCTGCCGACGAATCGAGTTGTTGGCGGAAGGTGGCTTCGTTGGGGTACACGAACTTGCCCATGAAGTCGGTGAGCTGCTCCATGTACATCTTGGTCTTCTTCGAGTACTCGAATTCCATGCGCGGCCTCCGTGCGGTTGGGGGAGCGTGCGGCCGTACCGGGCCCAATACTCCACGGATCGGGCGTCGAAGGCAAGGGGCCCCGGTTCGTCGAGTGTCAGCGGGCGGACACCGTGCGCGGAGACGTGTCACGCCTGCACCGCGCCCTCACGCAACCAATTGATTCTTTGCTCCGCGGGGTTGGTGCTAGGCTTGCACCTCTACTACCTTTGGAGGTGACTGTGATGATGACCCATTGTCTTCGGCCGATTCTGCTGGGCGGTATGATCTTGATGACCGCCGCCTGCGCGAGCGAGGACTACAGCACGTGGTCCTCCCACCCCACGCACTTCGCCTCCGGCAAGCACATGGGGTTCTCGACGCGCACGACGGGCGCGACGACGGTCAAGGTCACCCCCGATGAGGTTGCCGCCGCCCTGAAGGAGCAGTGGTGGGGCCGCGGCGTGACCGGGATGCTGAACGGCGGCGGGGGCGGCACTTCGACCGCCGCCATCGCCGGGTACTGGACCGGAGGCTGGGCCGGCCGGGGAATCAGCGCCGAACGTGGCGGTTCCCTCCTGGCCGAGTTCGACGTGAACGCCGATGGATACGGGCGTGGTCGCCTAGCCCTGCGCGACACCGAGACCGTCGAGGGTGTGCCGTGGACCGTCCGCCAGGCCGGCTCCATGGGCGTGCCGGTCTGGGTCAAGGTCGAGGGGAACACCATGATGCTCAGCGAGGCGCAGAAGGCGGGGGCGTTCGACCCGCGCTTCACCGCCGAGTTCGCCGCGGAGGGCGACCGGCTGGTCGGCGGCTTCCGTCGCACCTCCGGGGAGTTCCGGTATCGGATCCCGCCGGTGCAGATGACCCTCGTCCGCCAGCCCTGAGCGTGGAGCGTTCCGCCCCCAAAATCCCGGCGACGGTCGGGCGACTCGTGTAGACTTGGCGGCGCCTGGTCGAAGGTCGGTTCCCGGGGACCCGCACTCCCTCCAGACCGCGTCCCGGTGCGCTCTCGCGGCACCGTCGCGCGCCCTGTCACACGGTCGAGATACAGGGGGCCTCGCGCATGGCGGACAAGCTCTTCGTCGGCGGTCTTTCCTTCTCCACCTCGAGCGAGCGGCTCCGGGAGATCTTCGCGGAAGCCGGGCGCGTCGAATCCGCAACCGTCGTCACGGACCGTCAGACCGGTCAATCGCGGGGCTTCGGCTTCGTCGAGATGGCGACGCCCGAGGACGGCGATGCCGCGATCTCGCGCTTCAACGGCGCGCGGGTCGACGGCCGCCAGCTGAAGGTGGAGCGCTCGACCTCCTCCGGCGCCAAGCGCGGTGGCAGCGGCGGCGGCGGCGGGGGCGGCGGCTACCGACGCTAGCGGCGCCCCTCGTTTTCCGAGCGGGCATTCCAGCGCAGGCTCTCGAGGATGCCGTCGTCCGTCCATCGGCGGCCGGTAGGCCCCTGAGCGTGTTGGCGCTCGGCGCGGCGCGGGGGCGTGTGTGATCCGTCAGCTGAGGATCGGGCTGCGCGTAGGGATCGTCACCGAGCCGCCCGCTTCCGATCCGGTCCTCGAGGCCGTTGGCGCCGGGCTCAATGCCGAGGTACGGCGTCTCTTCGGCCGGTCGCTGCACATCCGCCAGGTCGACGCGGGCTCCTGCAACGGCTGCGAGCTCGAGATCGGTGGGCTCGCCGGCCCCCACTACGACGTCGAGCGCTTCGGCATCCGCTTCGTGGCCTCGCCGCGTCACGCCGACTGCCTGCTCGTCACCGGCCCCGTCACCCTCAACATGGCGGAGGCGCTTCGCCGAACGTGGGACGCGACACCCGCTCCCAAGCTCGTCATCGCCGCCGGCGACTGCGGCAGGGACGGCGGGATATTCCAGGGCTCCTACGCCGTGGTGGGCGGCGTCGCCGCCGTCGTGCCGGTGGACGCGGTGATCCCTGGATGTCCGCCCTCGCCGGCGGCGCTCCTCGCGGGCCTCCTCGAAGCCCTCGGCCGCCGGCGCTGATGTCCAGCCTCGCCTTCGCCCTCGCCGGCGTCGCGGGCGTGGCCGCGGCCGGGCTGGGTCTGGCCGGCTTCCTCGGCCATGCGTGGACGTTCGAGGTCCCCTGGCTCGTGCCCCTTTCCGGGCTGGCGCTACGAATGGACCCCCTGGCCGGGTTCTTCCTCCTCCTCGTGGGCGCGACCGTCATTCCCGCGTCGCTCTACGCCCTGGACTACGCGCGCGGCGCGCGACGAGGCCTCGGCGCCTATCTCGCATTCGTCGCCGCCATGGCGGTGGTCCCGCTCGCCGCCAACGTCGTCACCTTCCTCCTCGCCTGGGAGATCATGGCGCTGGCCTCGTACGCGCTCGTGCTCCACGACCGCGACGATCCCGCCGCCGTCCGCGCCGCGTGGATCTACGCCGTCATGACGCATGCGGGGTTGGCCTGCCTCCTCGCCGGCATGCTCCTCATGGCCGCCTGGACGGGTAGCCTGCGCTTCGCCGACTGGCCGGGGGCCGCCGCCGGGCTCGGGACTCCCGCGAGGAATCTCGTCTTCGCGCTCCTCGCGCTGGGCTTCGCGAGCAAGGCCGGCGTGATCCCGCTCCACGTCTGGCTTCCCGCCGCTCACCCCGCGGCGCCCAGCCACGTGTCCGCGCTGATGTCGGGCGTCATGGTGAAGCTGGGCGTGATGGGCCTCCTGCGGGCCGGGCTCGACTGGCTCGGCGTGGGTCCGGCCTGGTGGGGCGTCGTCCTCCTTCTCGCGGGCACGCTCTCCGCCGTGGGTGGCGTCCTCTACGCGATGGTGGACCGCGATCTCAAGCGGCTGCTCGCGTTCTCCAGCATCGAGAACGTGGGGATCATCCTGGTCGCGGCCGGCGCGGGGATGGTCTTCCATGCCGCTGGGCTCGCGAGCCTCGCCGTCTTCGCGATCGCCGCCGCGCTCTATCACACGGCGAACCACGCGGCCTTCAAGGCCCTCCTCTTCCTCGGCGCGGGAGCGGTCGTGCACGGCGTCGGCACCCGGGACCTGGAGGCGATGGGAGGATTGATCAAGCGGATGCCGTGGACGGCGGCGGCCTTCCTCTTCGGCGCGGTCTCGATCGCGGCACTGCCACCCCTGAATGGATTCGTGAGCGAGTGGCTCACCCTCCAGGCGCTCCTGCAGAACGCGCGAATCCCGCGGCTGGAGCTGAATCTGGTGTTCACGCTCGCCCTCGCCGGCCTCGCCCTCACGGGCGGGCTCGCCGTCGCCTGCTTCGTCCGCGCTTTCGGCATCGCCTTCCTCGCCCTGCCCCGCACCGAGGCGGCGGCTCGGGCGCACGAGGTGGGCGTGGCCATGCGCGCCGGCATGGCGCTCCTCGTGGCCGCCTGCGCGGCGCTCGCGATGGGCCCGACGGTGCTGCTCCCTCGCCTCGGGGGGGCGGCGGCGTCGCTCATCGGCTACACGGCACCGGGGCTGGGCGACGATCTCCTCGTCATCGCGGTATCCGGCGACTTCGCCACGCTGTCCATGCCCGTCGTCGGCCTCGCCCTCACCGCAGGCCTGGGTCTCCCCGTGGCGCTGCTGTGGCTGGCCCGCGTGCCGCGCCGGCCGCGGCTGTCCGAGACGTGGGGCTGCGGCCGTCTGCTCCAGACCGCGCGGATGGAGTACACCGCGATCGCCTTCGCGAGCCCGGTCCGGCGCATCTTCGACTTTCTCTACCGGGCCGAGCGACGGCTGGAGGTCGAGGTACACCCGGACTCCCGCTTCTTCGTGCGGCGCATCGCCTACGGCAATCCCACCCGCGCCCTCGCCGAGGAGTGGCTCTACGCCCCGGTCCTGCGCGTCCTGCGCCTCGGCGCCGCCCGGGTACGGGCCATTCAGTCGGGCAGCGCCAACCTCTACCTGATCTACGTGCTCGCTGCGCTGATCGTCCTCCTGGTGCTGGCGTGACGGCGGCGATCCTGGGGGCGCTCGCGCAGGTGGCCGTGGTGGCAGTGGCGGCGCCGCTCCTCGTCGGCCTCGTGCGGACCCTCAAGGCCCGGCTGGTGGGCCGCCGCGGGCCCGACCCGTGGCAGCCCTACGCGGACCTCGTCAAGCTCCTCCGGAAGGAGTCGGTGGTCTCGACCACCACCTCCTGGATCTTCCGATTCACTCCCTTCGTGCTCGTGGCCGCCATGCTGGTGGCGTCGGCGGTCGTGCCCGTGCTCGTCACGCGTCCCGCGCTGTCCTTCGCGGGGGGCATCATCCTCCTCATGTCCCTCTTCATGCTCGGCACCTTCTTCCTCGCGCTCGCCGGCCTGGATTCGGGCAGCGCCTTCGGCGGCATGGGCTCGAGCCGCGAGGTGATGGTGGCGGCCCTCGCCGAGCCCACCGTGATGCTCGCCGTCTTCGCGCTCGCCATCCGTACCGGCACCACCAATCTCGGCGGCGTCGCCGAGCGGATCGGGAGCGAGCCCGTGCTCGCCGCACATCCGGGGCATCTCCTGGCCTTCGTGGCGTTCTTCATGGTGATGCTCGCAGAGACCGGCCGCCTGCCCGTGGACAATCCGGCCACCCACCTCGAGCTCACGATGATTCACGAGGCGATGATCCTGGAGTACTCGGGCCCCGCCCTCGCCCTGATCGAGTGGGCGAGCGCGATGAAGCTCTTCCTCTTCATGACCCTGCTCACCAACCTCTTCTTCCCGTGGTGGGTCCCCGACGACACCGCGGCGCTCCCGTTGCTCCTGGGGCTTCTCGCCCTGGCCGGCAAGCTGGTCGTGCTCGCCGGCGCCCTCGCGGTGCTGGAGACGGCGATCGCCAAGCTGCGGCTATTCCGCGTGCCCGAGCTCCTCTCCGGCTCGTTCGCTCTCGCCATTCTGTCGGTGGCCTCGATGGTGTTGCTCAAGTGAAGGCGGCGTCGAACCTCCTCGCCTTCTTCGGGCTCGCTGTCACTCTGCTCATCGTGTGGCGGCGAAGCTGGCCGGGTCGGCTCCGTCTCTTCGTGCTCCAGTCCGTCGTGATCGCCGTGCTCGCGGCGACGGTGGGGTGGTTCGCGGGCAAGCCCGCTCTGGTCGTGGTGGCGGCGGTGTTTCTCGCGCTGAAGGCGTGGATCATCCCCCGCGTCCTCCATCGCATGGCCGCGGGTACGCCCGTCCGCCCGGTGTCCCCCGGCCGGTCGAGCGGCGTCGCGCTCCTCACCGCGGGCGGCCTCGTCGTCGCCGCGTACGTCATCATCCTGCCCGTCACCATCTCGGCCACCTTGCCCACCGCGGACGCCATCCCCCTGGCCTTCGCCATGGCCCTCATCGGGCTATTCGTCTGCGTCACGGGCCGTGACGTGCTGGGGCACGTGCTAGGCTTCCTCGTCTTCGAGAACGGCATCTTCACCCTCGCGGTGCTGGCCACCTACGGGCTGCCGGGCCTCGTCGAGGCGGGCGTCTTCCTCGACGTTCTCGTCATCGTGCTCCTCATGGAGGGCGTGGTCATGCAGATCCGGCAAGAGCACGACTCGCTCTCCGTCGATCGCCTGAGCGAGCTCCGCGAATGATCCTGGTCGCGCTGCTCCTGGCGCCCCTGCTCGCCGCCGGGCTCCTCGTCCGCGCGCGGGGGGCGCTGGCCCGGAGCGTGCACGCGAGCGCCCTCGCGGCCGTCCTCGCCGCCGCCGCCATGGTAGTGCACGGCGTGGCTGCCGACCTCACGGTGACCGCCTTCGATGGCCTGCTCCGGGCCGACGCGCTCAGCGCCTGGATGATCGGCCTCATCGCCCTGGTGGCCACCCTCGCCGGATTGGAGGCGCTGTCGGGGCCGACGGGGCGGCGCTTCTACCCGCTCTTCCATCTCTTCGTCTTCACCATGTTGCTCGCCGTCACCACGGACGACCTCGGCCTCATGTGGGTGGCGGTGGAGGGCACCACCCTGGCCTCGGTGTTCCTGGTGAACTTCCACCGGACGCGCGCGTCGCTCGAGGCGGCGTACAAGTACCTCCTCATCTGCTCGGTGGGCATCGCGCTCGCCTTCGTGGGCACCGTGCTCGTCTACTTCGCCGACGTCCAGCAGTTCGGGGGCGAGGCGCATGCGCTCCGCTGGACCACCCTCCTCCGCTGGGCCCCGCAGCTTCCCCCGCGCGTGGTCGAGCTGGCCTTCGTCTTCCTGCTCGTGGGCTATGGCACCAAGGCGGGACTGGCGCCCATGCACACCTGGCTGCCCGACGCGCACAGCGAGGCGCCCGCGCCCATCAGCGCGCTCATGTCGGGCGTGCTGCTCTCGGTCGGGATCTACGCGGTGCTGCGCTTCAAGGCGGTGGTGGACCTCGCCGCCGGCCCCGGCTTCGCACGCCGGCTCCTCGTCCTCCTCGGGCTCGCCTCCATGACGGTGGCCGCGGCCTTTCTCTGGTCGCCCACCCACCTCAAGCGTATGCTCGCGTACTCGAGCGTGGAGCACCTGGGACTGGTCGCGCTGGGGCTGGGCTTCGGGGGGCCCTGGGGCATCGCCGGCGCCATCCTCCACGTCGGCAACCACGCCTTCGCCAAGGCGACGCTGTTCCTGCTCTCGGGGCGCATCCGCGACACCTACGGCACCGTCGAGATCGTCCGCGTCCGCGGCCTCATCGCGGCCATGCCCGTCACGGGCCGCGCCTTCGCCCTCGGACTGCTCGCGCTCCTCGGCCTGCCGCCGTTCGGTCTGTTCATCAGCGAGATGATGATCCTGGGCGCGGGCTTCCGGGAGGGCTGGGTCGTCGCGCCCGCGGTGGCCCTGGGCCTCCTCCTCGTCGCGTTCGGGGGAATGCTGCGTGCGCTGCACGGAATGGCCTACGGCGCGGCCGCGCCGGAGCCGGGCCGCGAGCCGGTGACCTGGCAGGGCGTGGCGCCGGTGGCAGCCGCGCTGGGGCTGCTCGTCCTCAGTGGTCTGGCCTGGCCCCCGGGGCTCGCCGCCGCGCTCGCGCGCGTCGCCGCCGTGGTAGGAGGCTGAAGTGAGCGCGCCCGCGCCCGATGCCCTCGCCGCTGAGGCGGCGGCCGCCGGCGCCGCCGACGTCGCGGCGCGTGGGGACGGATCGGTCCACTGCCGGCTGCCGCGCGGGGAGATTCCCGCCTTCGCCGACCGGCTCACCGCGCTCGGGCTGTCGCTGGAATTGCTCGCCGCCACCGACACGCGACCGGAGACCGGCGCCTTCACGCTCACCTACGTCTTCGCCCCCCTCGCGCCGCGCCATCCCCTCGTCACGCTGGTATCGGTGCCCGCGGACGCCCCCCACTTCCCATCGCTTGCCACTCGCTCGTTCCCCGCCAGCCGCTTCGAGCGCGAGATCCACGATCTCTTCGGTCTTACCCCCATCGGTCATCCGGAGCCGCGCCGCCTCGCCCTGCATCAGTTCTGGCCCGAAGGCTATCACCCCCTCCGGCGCGACGTGGCGGCCCGGCACGACTTCGTCGACGCCGGCCAGCCCTTTCCCTTCCGGCGCGTCGAGGGGGCCGGTATCTTCGAGATCACGGTGGGGCCCGTGCACGCCGGCATCATCGAGCCCGGTCACTTCCGATTCAGCGTCGAGGGCGAGGAGATCGTGAGCCTGGAGACGCGGCTGGGCTTCGTTCACAAGGGGACCGAGAAGCTCTTCGAGACCCTGCCCCTCGCCCGCACCGTCGAGCTCGCCGAGCGCGTCTCGGGCGACGAAAGCGTGGCGCATGCCCTCGCCTACTGCCAGGCTCTCGAGCGGCTGGCGGGCATCGCGATCCCGCCGCGCGCGGCCTGGCTCCGCGTCGCGCTTCTCGAGCTCGAGCGTCTGTACAACCACGTCGGTGACGTCGGGATGATCGTCAACGACACCGGCTTCGCCTGGGGCCACGCCCACTGCTTCCGGCTGCGCGAGCAGCTCCTGCGGCTCAATGCGCGCCTGACGGGGCATCGCCTGCTGCGGGGCGCGGTGGTGCCCGGCGGGGTGGCGGACGCCCTCGCCGGGGCGACCCTGGACGAGGCGGCGGAAACGGTGACAAGGCTGACCGCCGCCTTTCAGGAGATCGCGCGCGTGTGCCTCGACAACACCCTGGTGCTCGAGCGGCTGCAGGGCACGGGACGGCTCTCCACCAGGACGGCGCGAGAGATGGGCGTGGTGGGCCTGGTCGCGCGTGCGAGCGGCGTAGACGCCGATCTCCGGCGCGACGCGCCCTTCGCCGCCTATGTCGACCTGGACGTCGCGCCCGCCGTGTATCCGCAGGGGGACGTCTGGGCGCGCACCATGGTCCGCCTCGATGAAGCCCGCGAGGCCGCCCGCCTCGTCTCCGTCGCGGCCCGGCGCCTGCCTGGAGGCGCCACCCGCGTCCCGCTGCCTCCGCTGCCGGCGGGCGGCGACGCCCTCTCCTGCGTGGAGGCGTGGCGGGGGCCCGTCTGGTACTGGGTGCGCGCGGCCGGCCCCGACACCCTGCGCCGGGTGAAGGTCGTGGACCCGTCGTTCCGCAACTGGCCCGCGCTCGAGCTCGCGGTGCTCGACAACATCGTCCCCGACTTTCCGCTCTGCAACAAGTCGTTCAACCTCTCCTATTCGGGCTCCGACCTCTAGGAATCTGTATCGGCGGCCGGCTCGCCGACGGTCATGCCGAGGGCGGCGAAGCGGCGGGCCGCCTCCTCGCGCCATCGGGCGCCCTCGGTACCGCTGATAGCGCGGCCCAGCCCGTGCCAGCCGTGCGCCTCCAGCGCGCGCATGCCCAGCGTGCCGGCCAGGGCCACGGTGGCCCGATAGTGCGCGATCGCTTCATCCACGTCGCCAGCGGCGAGAGCCACCTCGCCGAGCATTCGGAGCCCCCATCCTTCGTAGCCCCGCTCGCCGTGAACCCGGGCGGAATCGAGCGCGTCCCGCGCGGCGGCGCGCGCGTCGTCCACGCGTCCGGCGCGGAGGTACGCCTCGGCCAGCCACGCCAGGCGCAGCCCGTGGCGGCTGAGGATGGACAGGCCCGTTGCGCGCCGTACCCCGTCTTCGAGCAGCGAGATCCCCTCCTCGACCCGCTCTTGGCGGACATGGATGATGCCGAGCTGGCACGAGAGCATGGGCACCCAGGCGCTCACGTCCAGCTCGCGCGCCCGCGCGAGCCCGCGCTCGAGCACGGGAGCGGCTCGGTCGAGATCGCCGCGCGCGAGATGAACGAAGCCGAGGGTAACCTGAGCGCCCGCCACGCTCCATGGATGCCCGGTGGGCTCCGCGATCTCCGTCGCCTCCTGTGCGCGGGCGCCGGCTGCGTCGAAGTCCCCGAGGGCGACCAGGGTATGGACCAGCCAGATGCGCGCGGCCACCGAGACCAGCCCGGCCATCCCGAAGCGCTCGCGCTCCAGGTCACCCCCGAGCGCGGTGATGGCGGACTCGAGGTTTCCGCGCGCCTGGGCGAACTCGCCGAGGGAGTGAGACGCCTGCCCCAGGCCGCAGATGGCGACGACGCGCAGCGGAAGATCGCCCAGCGAGGCCCCGATCTCGAGCGCGCGCTGGGCGCACGCGCGGGCCGCTCGATGATCGGCCAGGGTGTAGTGCGACTGCGCGATGTAGGCGGCGACCCAGCCGCGCCGGCGCGGATCGCCGAGGGCGTCGGCGAGCGCCTCGGCCCGGCCGAGATGCTCGAGGTTGCGCGCAAACTCGCCGAGCGCGGCCAGCGAGGCGCGCGCGTCGAAGCGGAGATCGACGCCGAGGGCCAGGTGCTCGGGGCTGGGTGCCAGGCGATCCAGCGCCTCGATGGCCTGCTCGAAGAAGACAACGGCGTCGCGGTGAGCGGAGCGCGCCGCCGCCTTCGCGCCGGCCTGGCGCAGGTAGCCCACCGCGCGCGCCTCCAGGCCGCCGCGCAGCGCGTGATGGGCGAGCCGCTCGATGTGCTCGGCGAGCCGATCGGCGTAGCGGACCTCGATGGCGTCGGCGATCCGGGCATGCAGCGTCCGCCGCCCGTCATGGAGCAGGCTTCCGTAGGCGACCTCCTGGGTGAGCGGGTGCTTGAACGCGTGCTCGCGCTCCGGGAACAGTCGCATCTCGTGCAGGAACTCCGCCGCCTGTAGCCGCGCCAGGCTCGCCTGCAGCGCCTCCGCCGGCACGTCGGCCACCGCCTCCAGCACTCCGAACGGGACGTCGCGGCCCACCACCGCCGCGCACTGCAGGACGTGCTTGTCGTCCGGCACGAGCCGGTCGATGCGCGAGGCGATCACCGCCTGGACGGTGGTGGGCGCGGGCACCGCGGTGAGAGGCCGGACGAGGCGGTAGGCGCCGGGGGCACCCGCGAGCACGTCGGTCTCTGCGAGCGCGCGCACGCTCTCCTCGAGGAAGAGAGGATTGCCGTCGGTGCGCGCGATCAAAAGCGCGCGCAGCGGCGCTAGCTCGGGCGCGGCGCCGAGCAGGCTCTCGAGGAGTTGTCCCGCGTGCGGGGCACCCAGCGGGTCCACCCGGAGCTGGGCATAGCCGGGTTTGTTCATCCAGCCGTGCCGGTACTCAGACCGGTACGTGACGAGCACGAGCAGAGGGGCGTCGGCCAGGCGGTCGACGAGGACGTCGAGGAGCGCCTGGGTCTCGTCGTCGATGCGGTGGAGATCCTCCAGCACGAGGAGGAGCGGGGCCCGCCGCGCCTCGAGGAGGAAGAGATGGCCGACCGCGTCCAGCGTGCGGCGACGCCGCTGCGCAGGCTCCAGCGCCTGCCAGGACGGGTCCGTGACGGGCAAGTCGAGCAGGGCGAGGAGCGCGGGCAGCGCGGGCGCGAGGCTCGCGTCGGTGACGGCCAGCCGCGCGGCGACCGTGTCGCGCGCGGCGGCCGCGTCGTCGTCTGGCTCGAGGTGGAAGTATGCGCGGAGCATCTCGCGCACCGGCACCCACGCGGTCGACTTCCGGTACACCACCGGCCGGCCCTCGAGCACCGTCCACTCCCGCGTGCGCGGCGACCGCGCGAGCTCGTGGGCGAGCCGCGACTTCCCGACCCCGGGCTCGCCCACGAGCGCGACCAGCCCGCCGTGTCCGGCGCGTGCGCGCTCGACCGCCTGCTCGAGGAAGGCGATCTCGCTCCCCCGGCCCACGAAGCGGCTGAGGCCGCGCGCCACCGCCGCCTGCAGGCGCGAGCGGGCGGGACCCGCGCCGGTCGCCTCGAACACGTCCACCGGCTCTGCCAGCCCGGGCACCGGCACCGGCCCGAGCCCCCGCGTGACCAGATAGCCCTCGGTGAGCCGCCGGGTCTCGGCGGTGAGCAGGATGCTACCCGGGTGCGCCAGCTTCTCCATGCGGGCGGCGAGATGTGTCGTCTGTCCCACCGCCGTGTAGTCCATGTGCAGGTCGTTGCCGATCGATCGCACGACGACTTCGCCCGAGTTGAGGCCGACGCGGATCTGCACGTCCACGCCGTGCTCCCGCCGCAGCCCCCCCGCCGCCCGGGCCACCTCGTCCTGCATGCGGAAGGCCGCGTAGGCCGCCCGCACTGCATGGTTTTCGTGGGCGAGCGGCGCCCCGAAGATGGCCATGACGCCGTCGCCCAGGACCTGGTTGACGGTGCCCTCGTAGCGGTGCACCGCCTCCATCATCAGCTCGAGCACGGGATCGAGAAGCGCGCGCGCCTCCTCGGGATCGCGGTCGATGAGCATCTCGAGCGAGCCCTTCATGTCGGCGAACAGCACCGTTACCTGCTTGCGCTCGCCCTCCAGCGCGGGCCGGGTGGTCCGGATGCGTTCGGCGATGTGGCGCGGCGTGTAGGCCTCGGGCGAGGCCCACCGGGAATCGGGGGCGGGGCTGCCCGCAAGGGGCCGCCCGCAGCCCCCGCAGAAGCGGCTGCCGGGCTCGGCCGCGAACCCACAGGCGGGACAGGTCACTCCGTCGCTACTTCTCCTTCGTCAGGAAGACGGCGCGGCGGTTGCTCGCGCGGCAGCCTTCGGACTTGTCGTCGCACTGCGGCCGCTCCTTGCCGTAGGAGATGAGGAGGCGACGGCCCGATCTCGATACCCTTCCCCGCGAGGTAGTCCGCAGCGGCGCGGGCGCGACGCTCCCCCAGCGCCATGTTGTATTCGCTGGTGCCGCGATCGTCGCAATGCCCCTCGATGAGCACGAGCTGGCCGGGATTCGCCTTCAGCCACTCCGCGCTCGCGTCCAGCACCTTGGCGTCGCCGGGTCGGATGACCGCGCGATCGAAGTCGAAGCGTACGTCGCGGAGGGCGGCATGCGCGCGGTATTCCTTGGGCGGGGCCGGGGGCGGCGCGGGCGCGGCACGGGCGCGGCCGGCGCCGGCGCCGGCGCGGCGGGCGCAGGGACCGGCGCGGGGGCGGGAGCGGGCGGCGGGGCTGCCGGAGCGGGCGCGGCCACGGCGGGTGCCGGCGCTTGCGCCGCCGGCACGACGGGACGCTTCGGGCAACCGCTGATCAGGAGCGCGAGAGCAGAGAACGAGGCGACGAGTGACAGCGTGCGCATTGTCATGGCGGCAGGGTATCCGAGTGGTGGGAGTCGGTCAACATGCAGTAGTATGTCGCCACCCGATCGAGCGACGCGTCGAGGAGGCGACCATGCTCAACGAGTTCCGCGAGTTCGCCATCAAGGGCAGCATGGTCGACATGGCGGTGGGCATCATCATCGGCGCCGCCTTCGGCGCGGTGGTGCAATCCCTCGTCGACAACGTGTTCATGCCGGTCATCGCCGGGATCTTCGGCACGCCGGACTTCGGCAATCTGTTCGCCGTGCTGCGCAATCCCAAGGGCGAGGTCTACGCCTCCGTGAAAGCCGCCCGCGACGCGGGCGCCGTCGTGCTCGCCTATGGCCTCTTCATCAACACCATCGTCACCTTCCTCGGCGTGGCGATCGCCACGTTCTTCCTCGTCAAGGCGATCAACCGTCTCCGTCGCTCCGCCCCTGAGACTCCGCCGGCGCGACCCGCCCCGTCCGGCGAGGAGAAGCTGCTGGCCGAGATCCGCGACCTCCTCAAACGACAGCCGGTGCGGTAGTGCTGCGGGCGCGCGAGTGGCGCCACTGGCGGCTGCGCGACCACCTGCTCGTCTTCGGGCCGGCGCTCGTCGTTTCCATCGCTGCCTTCGCCGTCGCGATCTCATTCGTGGAGCCGGCGCCGCCGCGCCGGATCGTGCTCGCCACCGGACGCCCAGATGGGGCGTACCATCAGTTCGGCCTGCGCTATCAGGCCGAGCTGGCGCGGGAAGGCGTCACGGTGGAGCTGCGGTCCACGGAGGGCTCCCTGGAGAACCTCCGGCTGCTCGCGGACCCCGCGAGCGGCGTCAGTGTCGCCTTCGTCCAGAGCGGCGTGCGCACGGGGGCGCCCGCCGCCGACCTCGTCGCCCTCGGCAGCCTCTACTTCGAGCCGCTCTGGGTGTTTCGCCGCGGCCCCACGCGCGGCGCCGACGTCGCGACCTTGCGCGGTCGCCGCATCGCGGTGGGGCCTGAGGGCAGCGGCACGCGCGCCCTCGTCGATCTCCTCCTGCGCGCGAACGGCATCGGGACGGACACGGCGACGCTGGTGCCGCTCACCGGACTGGACGCCGTGCGGTCCCTGAGGGCGGGCGAGGTGGATGCGGTGGCCCTGGTGGCGGGGCCGGACTCCCCGGCGGTGCGCGAGGCGGCCGCCATGCCCGACGCCGAGCTCGTGAGCTTCCCCCGGGCGGAGGCTTATGCCCGTCGCTTTCCCTTCCTCTCCCGCCTCACCCTTCCCGAGGGTGCGCTGAGCCTCGAGCGCAACCTCCCGCCGAAGGACGTGCAGCTCGTCGCCGCGTCCGCCGGCCTGGTCGTGCGGGCGGACTTCCATCCCGCCCTCAGTGACCTCTTGCTCATGACCGCCACCGAGCTGCACGGCCACGGCGGCATGTTCGAGCGAGCCGCGGCAGTTCCCCTCTCCCGACTTCACCGACCATCCCCTCAGCCACGAAGCGCTCCGCTTCTACCGGAACGGCCCGCCCTTTCTCGTGCGCTACCTGCCGTTCTGGGCGGCCACCATGCTCGACCGTCTGAAGATCATGCTCCTGCCCCTCGCCGCGCTGCTCATTCCCCTCGTCAAGATCGTGCCGCCCACCTACCGCTGGCGAACGCGGCGCAAGATCTACCGCTGGTACCGCCAGGTCCACGAGACCGACGTCGCGCTGTGCGAGCCGCGCTCGGCCGCGGAGCTCGATCGCCTCCTCGAGCAGCTCGATGGCGTGGAGCATCAGGTGCGACAGATCCCCATCCCGCCCGCGCATTCGGAGGCGCACTTCCACCTGCGCGCCCACATCGATCTCGTCCGCGCCAAGGTCCTCGCCGCCCGCGCCGCGCAACGTTGACGCGCGGGCCCGCCGCCCGCTATGCTCGCGCCATGACCACATCCACGCCGTCCGTGCCACGGTTCGAGGACCTTCTGTCCACGCGCGCCCGCATCGGAACCGGCGCCGCCGCGCAGCCGGCGCGGCCTGTGCCGAGCGCGCTCTATGACTTCGGCGGCGGGTATCCCGATCCCGGCTCCTTTCCCGTACGACGGCATCGTCGAGGCAACGCTCCGCCATGATCAAGGCGGAGGGAGCGCAGGCGCTCACGTACGGCGAAGCGCAGGGCTATCGCGGCCTGCGCGAGCTCGTGTGCCACAAGTACGGGCTGTTCGAGGGCCTCAAGGTCACCCCGGACAACATCATCATCTCCAACGGCTCCGGGCATGCTCTCTCGCTCGCCTTCAGCGCCTTTGTGGACGTGGGCGACGCCATCCTCAGCGAGGCGCCGACCTTCTCGGGCACGCTGAATACCATCCGGCGCCACGGAGCCCGCGTCCTCGACGTGCCCGTCGACGCGGAGGGGCTCGACACGCGGGTGGCGCGCCAGCAGCTCGAGGCTCTCCGCCGCGAGGGCACGCGCTGCAAGCTGATCTACACCATCGACAACTTCCAGAACCCGTCCGGGCCCACCATGAGCCTCAGGCGGCGCCGCGAGCTGGTGGACCTCGCTCACGAGTTCGACACTTTCATCCTCGAGGACGACGCCTACGGCGAGCTGCGCTTCGAAGGCGACCACCTGCCGTCGCTTTACGCGCTCGACACCGGCGGCCGCGTGATCCGGGCGGGCACGGTGTCGAAGATCCTCGGCGCCGGATTCCGTCTCGGCTGGCTCTGCGCGCCCGCCCCGATGATCCCCGCCTTCCAGGGCTTCCTCTTCGGCGGCGGCGTCAATCCCTTCGCATCGCGGGTCGCCACCTACTTCCTGCGCGACTACCTCCAGCCCCACGTGGCCGTGCTCATCGACGTGTACCGCAAGAAGCGCGACGCCATGTTGCGCGGGCTCCACGAAGTGCTCGCGGACAGCGGGGCCGAGATCAGTAAGCCGGCGGGCGGCTTCTTCCTCTGGATCCGCCTGCCCGCGGGCACCGACCAGAAGCGGCTCGCCGACCTCGCCGTGCAGGCGCGCGTCCAGTACACCGCCGGCCCGGCCTTCTTCGCCAACGGCGGCGGCGACGAGTTCATCCGGCTCGCCTACAGCCTCGAGACACCCGAGAAGTGCTACGAGGGCGCCCGCCTCATGGCCGGGGCCATTCTCCAAGCCCGCACCTAGCCCAGCCCCCGTGCCCAGACTGGCCGGCAAGCGCGCGATCGTCACGGGCGCGGCGAGCGGCATCGGCCGCGCCGCGCTCACCCTGTTCGCCCGCGAGGGCGCCCGCGTGCTGGCGGTGGACCGCGCCGCGGCCGCGCTCGCCGCCGCCGCGGCCGAGGCGGGCGCGACGGGCGGCGCCGCGCTCACCCTCGCCGCGGACGCGGGGGACGAGACCGCGGTGGCGGGCGCGGTGGAGCGGTGCATGGCGGAGTGGGGCGGCGTCGATATGGTCTTCGCCAATGCCGGCGTGAGCGGAGGGCGGGTCCCCCTCCTCGAGCAGACAGTGGATCAGTGGCAGGAGATTCTGCGCGTCAACCTGATCGGCCCCTGGCTGCTCATCAAGCACGCCGCGCCCGTCATGATGCGGCAGGGCGGTGGCTCCATCATCTGCACGGCATCGGTGGCCGGGCTGCGCGCCAATGCGGGTGGCACGCCGTACTCCGCGAGCAAGGCGGGCGCGATCAGCTTGGTCCAGACTGCGGCCAACGCGCTCCTGGGGACCGGCGTGCGGCCCCCTTCAGGGGCCGAGGGCGCGGCAATAGCGGAACAGCTCGGCGTCCTCGGTGCCCGCATAGAGATACCCGTCGAGGACGCCGATGCTGATGGCCTTCGGCGGGGCCGTCGCCACCGGCGTCCACCGCGCGAGATCCGTGGTCGCCGACACCTCGCGGCCGTCGAGCACGTGGAGAGCGCCGCCCGCCACGGCGAGATCGATGATGCGGACGGTGGCCCGGCGCGCCTCCAGCGCCTGCCGGCCGTCGAAGGCCACGAGACCCTTGTCGCCGAGATAGACGACCTGGCCGGCGAAGGGAACGGGCCGGGCCCCTACGTTGGGAACGGGACGGAGGTCGGGCCCGTCTGCCCACGCGGCGCCGTCCCACACCTGGGAGCGCGGAAACATCCCGCTCCGATAGTCCTGGGCCTGCACGTACAGACGGCCCGCGTGGACGAAGACGAAGTGGAAGCGGGCGAAGTCCTGCGCGTGCCCACTGCGGGGCGGCACCTGCAGCGCGGTCGACCATGACCGGCCGCCGTCGAGGCTGCGGACGACCACCGCGTTGACGTGCCGCGAGCCCACCAGCCAGAGATCCGCACCGTCCAGGGTGGCGATGTCGAAGGCATGCGTCATGTGGATCGACCAATTATTGTACCAACTACCGTCCGGCTCGCCCACCGCCACCGGAGCGGACGGCCCGTCACCGCGCGGGTCGATGGCGGGCGCGTACAGGCGAGCCCCGATCGCGCGGTAGAGCTCGATGGCCTCGGAGGGAAACCGGAGCTTGCTCGAGAACGAGGTCAGGCCGGGATTGTAGGCCGAGACCTCTACGGGGCCGTTGTTCTCGTCGTAGTCGCCGTAGCCCATGTAGACCTCGCCGCGCCAACCCGCCAGCACATGGAGGCGACGGCCCACCGGAGTCGGCTGGGCGGCCGCGTAGGGATTCCGTCCCAGCGACACGAACTCTCCGCGAGCGCCGAAGCGACAAGGCAGGCCGCTGCACGCGCCCGCGATGAGAGCGACAGCGAGGGCGAGGGCCGGCGCCGCCGCCCTCAGGCGTTGTCCTTCGGCGCGCGGGCGGTCACCTTGTGGAACAGGTGCCGCGCCAGCATGAGCGGGGGCATGCGCTGCCAGTGGTAGCGCACGGTCAGGAGCCGCCGCGCCACGCCGGTGCGGCGCCGCGGGTGGGCGGGGTGATCGGGGACGATGGCGGCCGGAACGAGGGCGTCCATGGCCGCCCGCACCGGCACCGGCGGCGCCGCCGGGCCGAGGGCGCGCGCGGCGTCGGACGGCACGGCCATCCCCAGCAGGCGCTCGGCGAAGCGAAGCGCGTAGTAGAGCGGCCGCGCCAGGCCGAGGGCGGCGGCGCGGCCCGTCAGCTCGGTCCAGAAGCCGGGAGCGGCCCCGAAGGCCAGCACGAGCCCGTGGAGATCCGCAAGATCGCGAAGCCCCTTGTGCAGCTCACCCGACTGAACCAGATGACAGGCCGCGTGCAACACCATGTCCACGGGGGCGAGGACGCGCACGTCCGTCCCCGCCACCGGGCGCGCCGACGCGAGGAGCACGCGCGGATCGGGGCGAAGCCGGCCCGTGGGCGGCAGGATGTTGTGGTGCACGTCCACCACGATCTCGCGGTCCCGGTGCGCCATGGGAGGAAGCTCGTGGGACCACTCGCGGTAGTAGCGCTCGTCGTACGCCGACAGCGCGACCGTCTGCCAGCCTTCGGCGACCAGCGCGGCCTCGGCGGCGCCGATGCGCTCGGCGGGCACCAGGATGTCCACGTCGTTGAAGTGCCGGCCGCGCGCGACGGGCAGCTCGGCGAAGACGTATGCGGCGCCCTTCAGGAGGACCAGCGGCAGGCCCACGGGAGCGAGGGCGCGCCGCAGGCGCGTCACCTCCCAGCGGATGAGGCGGTGCTGCTGCTCGACATCCACCCGCGCCGCCTCCAGGCGCGCCCGGACGCGGGCTGGCAGCACGGACCGCACCCCCGCCTCGTCGGCAAGGGCATCGAGACGGCCGAGCAGGCTCGCGTGGCGCGCCTGGCGGAGGGTGAGGTCCCACTCCGCCGGGGACAGGGCGCGCATCGACGCAGGATCCCGGATCACGCGGAGGACGGTATCGACGGTCATCGAGGACGCGCGGCGACGGGCCCGCCGCGCGCGAGCGCGACTAGCGGGTCGGCGTGGGCAGGGGCAGCGCGCCGAGACGGGTCAGGGCGTCGTCCAGGCTCGAGTACCTGAACTCGTAGGCGTCGCACTCGTCAATCATACGCGACAGCGTCTGGAAGCCTCGAATCCCCAGCGACTCGTAGTTGAACGAGCAATCGGCAAGTCGGAAGAACGCGCGAGCCTTGGGGACGCGCGCGAGCTCGGCGGCGGCATCCCGTGCGAAGGTCGGGAACACCACCCACGCCGGAAGCGCGGGCTCCGCGGCGCGTCGCACGCTGTCGCTCGGAGGCCGGACGTGGACGACGGTGCCCTTGTTGGTGTTCGGCACGGGGGCGCTCATGTACGCGTCGGGGGCCAAGCGACGGATCACGTCGATCGACACGTTCTTGAGGCTGATGGGTCGCGGCCAGGGATCGAGCGCGCCGTCGCCGGGCCGGATGAGGGCGAACTCGTCCGAGAACAGCCGCCAGCCGCGATGCGCGAGTCCCGCGCACAACGTGCTCTTGCCCGCGCCGGTCACCCCCGGCAGGATGAGCGCGCGGCCGCCGCGCTCGAGGACGGCGGCGTGGATCATCACGTACTGGTTGGCCCGCGTGGCCGCGCACCAGTTGATGCTCCACTCCAGCATAGGGACCGCCATGTCCACCGGCATGGGCTCGAAAGGCCGGTCCTCGTCGAGGAGCACCGAGGCCTGCTGGCGCCACCAGCGCCGCAGGCCCAGCGGGCCCGCCGGCCGCAGCACCGCCACGTGAAAATCGGCGAGCCCGCCACCCTCGTCGAGCGGGAACTCGCCGTAGAGCGCGCGCACTTCCTCGGCCAGCGTGGGGATGGGCGTCTCGATCCGGATGACGAACGGGCCGGTGTTCGACGTCGAGGCCCCGTGCGAGGCCCTCGGCGAGCGCGCGAGCGGGGAGGGCGGCGACCTTCATCCGCGGACGTTCTCGGCGAGCCCGAGATCCCTGAACCGCTGGAGGGTCGCCTCGACATGCGCCCGGACCTCGGCATCCTCGAGCACGAAGCGGGTGGCCACGCGATCGACGAGCGTGGCGAGATCGGCGGGAGCGTCCGCGAGGGCCTTCAGGACCTCCGCGGCCAGGGGATCGAGGAGATGGGTGTCCCCCGATCCTTCGTCGAAGACCACGAATTCGTCATCCCAGGACTTCCAGTGGAGGCGGGAGCCCTCGGCGAGCTCCCATCGAACCGTTGAGGCGGATGGCGCGACGGGCGGGTCAGGTACGGCCAGGGACTCCCCTCTTACCTCTTACTTCTTGCCCGGCTTCTGCGACATGTTGTGCGACATCGAGTTGCTATCCTTCTTCTCGTTCTTATTCTCGTTGTTCGCGAAGGCTGGACGACCCTTGATCGACATGATGATGGGCGCCGCCGCTGCCGCTGCCTTGAGGAGGCGCCGACGGCTGGGCGAGCTCGCGTCCCCCGCGGGCTTGCCCTGCTCCTCGTTCGCTCCTGGCTTGTCTTCGCTCATGTCTCAGGCTCTCCTCGGTCACACTAGGTCTCGGCCGCCGCCTTGTCAACTTGCGGCGCCCGGTTAGAGATAAGCTCCCGGTCGGCTCCTGTAGATGCACGTTCCGTGCAAACATCCGAATACGTATATTTTCACGCATTTAACGCAATGCAGGGGATGCATATCGCCGAAGAGTCAATCTTTTCGACACTCTCGGTAGGCCTTCCCTCCACGAAAGGAGGTCCCCATGAGTGAGGAGATCTCGGTAGGTGACCCAGTGTCAGCCTTCCTGGCTTGCTCCACTGACCCGACCTATTCCATACTCCCAGGACCTGGTCAACCGTCTCGTCCGGAGGTCGCCATGCGTCGCCGCGTCACCCTCGTCATCCTCGTCGGTCTCCTCCTGCTCCTTGGATCCGCGGGGCCGGCTCCGGGCGTCAGCGAGCTCGGCATCATCACCGGCGGCGAGCGGGGCACCTACTATCAGTTCGGCCTGAACCTCCAGCGACTGGTCAAAGAGAAGGGCACCGACCTGGCCGTCTACAACTCCAAGGGCTCGATCGAGAACATCTACGCGGTCTATCAGAAGCCGGGCACCCAGATGGGCATCGTGCAGTCCGACGTGCTCGCCTTCGTGGCTCGGGTCCAGTCCGATCCCGTCCTCAAGCGTATCGCCAAGAAGACCAAGATGGTCTTCCCGCTCTACAACGAGGAGATTCACCTGCTCGGGCGGAAGGAGATCACCGACTTCGACGATCTCACGGACCGGCGGGTGGCCATCGGACGCGAGGGAAGCGGCACCTATCTCACGGCGCGGCTGCTCTTCAAGGTGTCCGAGGTGGCGCCCAAGGAGATGGTGCTGATCGACACCGACGAGGCGCTCGCCGCGCTCAAGGCCGGCCGCATCGACGCCATGTTCTACGTTGCCGGATTTCCGGTGAAGCTCCTCAGCGAGGGCGTCACGGCGGCCGACAACCTCGCCCTCATTCCAATCACGAACAAGAGCATCACCGAGTTCTATCCCCGCGCCGAGATTCCCGCGGGCACCTATCCCTGGCAGCCACAGGTGCTGTCCACGGTGGCGGTGAAGGCGGTGCTGATCTCCTTCGACTTCCGGCGGCGCGACTGCGACCTCGTGGGTCAGTTCGCTCAGACGGTGTCGACCAACCTGCCCTGGCTCGTCAAGAACGGCCACCCCAAGTGGAAGTCGGTGGACCTCGACGCGCCGCTCAAGGGATGGGAGCAGTACGATTGCGTCGCCAAGTATCTCCGCAAGCCCGGCCAGCCCGCGGCGGCCGTCAAGTCGTCCGGCGGCAACCCGGTGATGGATGCCATCAAGGAGCTTCTCAACGAGTGACGAAGCCGCGCTGACTCCCCGGACCGACGCCTGTCGCCGACCTCGCCGCCACCGGCTCCTTCGGATCGTACCGGCCGGTCGAGACGCTCGTGCCGGGGGTGAAGGACAAGACTCCTCCTCGCCGAAGACGACGGGCACGGGTGCGCGTGTCGCGCTCCGTGTGCTGGACGAGAGCGCGCAGGACGGAGGCGTTGTTCGAGGCCCTGCGCGAGCATGCCGGACGCGTCACCGCCCTCGCCACCCGCTGCCCGGCGATTGCCGCCATTCATGAGTGCGGGCAGGCGGACGCTGGGATCTACCTCGCCCTCGAGCATCCGTCGGGTTCCACGCTGGGCGAGACCTTGCAGCGCGATGCGCCCATGCCCCCGGATCGGGCGGTACGACTCGCCATTCGCATCGCCGAGGCCCTCGAATCCGCCCACATGCTCGGCCTCGTTCACGGCTCGCTGACCCCGCGTACGGTGGTGCTGGTGGGGCCGGACGAGGCGGTGAAGCTGACCCAGTTCGGCGTCGACTGGCTGCGCGCGACTCGCCGGTCCGCGTCGCTCGGGCACGGGTGCCGGCGTGGAAGGCTCGCCCTACACGGCACCCGAGCAGGCGTTCAGCGGCGAGGCAACCGCCGCAGAGCGATGTCTACGCGGTGGGCGCCATCCTGTACGAAGCGCTGCTGGGCCGTCCGCCGGCGCGCCCCTGTCGGCGCGCCGCCGTGGCAGTGCCCCGTCCCTCCGCAAGGCCAGACCCGAGGTGACGCGCGCGCTCGAGGGAGTCGTCTTGCGCGCGCTCGAGTCCGACCCGGCCCGTCGCTATCGCGACATGACGGACTTCTTCAATGACCTCTGGAGCGAGGTCAACCCGTTCTCGAGCACGACGCAGCCGGAGGCGGCGGCGGCCGCCGCGTCACCTCGATCGGCGAGCTGGGCACGATCGCTCGCGGTGGGCATCGTGCTCGTGGTAGGTGGCGGCGTCGCGCTGGTGAGCTGGCTGCTCGTCGCCAGCTCGCCCGAGCAGCCCGCGGCGTGCCGCGCGCGATAACGCCACGGTCCGAGGCCACGACGGTCTCCGCCCCGCCGCCGCCGCCCGCGAGCGAGCCCGCGCCCGTCCCGCTGCCGCCCGCGGCGCCGCGCCCGTGGCCGCCCCGCTCCCGCCGCCCGCGGCGACCCGCGCCCGTCGCCGCCCCCGCTCCCCCCGCCCGTCGCCGCGCCCCCGCAGCGCTCCCGCCGCCCGCGCCCGCCGCGGCCGGCTATCGAATCCGTCCGCCGAGCCGCCGCAGCCGACGTGGATCCGCCCACCCGGCCCGCCGTCGAGGCGCCGCCAGCCGTCGCGCGGCCTGCCACGCCGCCCCGTACCGTACCCGCGCCGCGCGCCGAACCGTCACCGCCCGCCCGCAGCGAGGAGGGCGCCGCGGCAGCGGCACCCGCGCGCGAGAGCGGAGAGGACGCCGGCGCCATCATCGACTGGCTGCTGAAGGAAAGCTCGAGCGCACGCCGGTAGGCGGGAGACGGCAGGACGCGCCGCGCCTTCAGCGCGGACGGTCGCTCTCGCGCATGAACCGATCGAAGGGGCCGGTGATCCGGACGACCTCGTTCACCGGCCAGGCGCCCCGGGTCACCGTGACCACGAACAGATCGCCGGCGATGCCGGCCTTCCGAGTCTCCGGCGTCACCGGCGCGAAGGCCAGCGCGCGCGGCGCGTCGCCCTCGCTGAAGCGGGCGAACTCGACCTGCTGACCATCGGGACTCAGCCCGAAGATGCGCGCCCCCTGACGATCCGCCGACCAGGAGCCAGTCCGCCAGGCCCACCGCCATGCCTGCGGCGACCGGGCCCCGCAGCACGAGCGTCGCCTGCCCGTTCGCGCCCACGCGCCAGAGCTCGCCCGGGCCCCGCTGCCACGGCGCCTCGGCGGTGCCGTCCGCGGCTACCCACAGCTGCTCCGCGCCCGCGGCGAGGAGGCGCGGCCGCGGCACCTTCACCAGGCCCCGATCGAGCACCTCGCCCCGCGGGTCGAGGCGGACCACCGCGTCCTGGAGCCGGTCCGCGACGAGGAGCTGGCCCGCGGCGTCTACGACCACGCCCTCGGGCTGCTTGAGGATCGGCGGCGTACCCCGCGGCGGCGTGCCGCCGGCGAGCAGCTCGACGCGGCCATCCCGCATGAGGTACAGCACGCCCACCGAGCGATCGCGATCGAACGTGGTCAGCAGCAGCTCGCGCCCGCTCCGTACCGCGCCCACCTGCGGATTCGGCAGCGGTGGGCCGACCTGATAGCGCTCGTCCGACTGCGGCGTGAGGCGCGCGCCGCCCGGCGGGATGCGGTAGAGACGGGACAGGTACTCGGCCTCGCCGCCCGAGTAGCGGCGCCCGCTGCGCGCGAGGTAGAGGACGCCGTCGGCATCCACCGCGAGCGTGGAGGTGGAGGGATGCCGGGCAGACCGCGCCACGAATCCGAGGAAAAGCCCTCGCCGGTGACGTACAGCTGCGCCGAGAAGCCGGGTGGCAAGGTGAACTCGGCGGCGCCCGCCGGCGACGCGAGCGCGAGAGGTGATGAGCGCGAGCGCGCCAGCGAAACGCATGTCGAGGATGTAACCACGCGCGCCCTCACCGCGCAAGAGCCGGCCGGGATGGTAGGATGGCGCGCATGGGAATCGAGCAGCAGCTCAGCGATACGCTCACCAAGGCCATCAAGGACAAGGACGCGCAGACCGCCAACGCCGTGCGCATGCTGAAGACCAAGCTGCAGGAGCGGCGCACCGCCAAGGGGTTCTCCGGCACGGTGGACGACGCGCTCGTCCTCGATGTCGTCGGCGCGTATCGCAAGCAGCTGCAGAAGGCGGTCGCCGAGTACGAGAAGGTCGGGCGAGCGCGGCGCCGCGCAGATCGCCCAGCTCCGATTCGAGATCGATTTCTGCGAGCGCTTCCTGCCCGCGCGGCATGGACGAGGCCGCGCTGCACGCGCTGGTGCGCGAGCGGCTGCCGCCCTCGCGATCACCGACCCCAAGCAGGTGGGGCGCCTCGTCGGCGACGTCATGAAGACGCACAAGGGTCAGGTGGAGGCGGCCGACGTGAAGCGCGTAGCCGAGGCGATCCTGGGAGGAGGGGCGGCATGAACGGGGTGACGCTGCCGACCGAGACGGTCTTTGTGATGGAGATGTCCCCCATCAAGTTCGGGCTGGGCGCCACCGATGAGATCGGCTTCGACGCCACGCGGCTGGGGCTCAGGAAGGTCCTCATCTTCACCGACCGGAACCTCGCGGCGGCGGGCCTCCCCGAGCGGGTCCGCGGCCTCCTCGAGGAGCAGGGCGTCAAGGCCGACGTGTACGACGGCGTCGAGGTCGAGCCCACCGACCGTTCGATGGAGGACGCCGCCGAGTACGCACGCAACAAGGACTTCGACGGCCTCATCGCGGTGGGCGGCGGCAGCACCATCGACACCTGCAAGGCGGCCAACCTCCTGACGTGCCACCCGGCACCGCTGCTCGACTACATCAACAAGCCGGTGGGCAAAGGCATCCCGGTACCGGGCCCGCTCCGGCCGCTCATCGCGGTGCCCACCACCGCGGGGACCGGTAGCGAGACCACCGCGGTGGCGGTGACGCACGTGCTCGACCAGAACGTGAAGGCGGGGGTGTCGCACCGCCTGCTACGCCCCGCCCTCGGCGTGGTGGACCCTCTCAACACCCTGACCGCGCCGCCCGAGGTCACCGCCGCCGCCGGGGCCGACATCCTCACCCACGCCATCGAGTCCTACACGACCCGCCCGTACAATGCCCGCGCCAAGCACCACCCGCCGGACCGGCCCGCCTACATCGGCGCGAATCCCGCGAGCGACGTCTGGTGCGAGAAAGCCGTCGAGTACGTGGCGCGCTTCCTTCGCCGCGCGGTGCTGAACGGGCTCGATCTCGAGGCGCGGGTGAATCTCGCGCTCGCCGCCAACTATGCCGGCATCGGCTTCGGCAATGCCGGCGTCCACATCCCGCATGCCCTCGCCTACCCCATCGCCGGGCTCGTGCGCGACTACGTGCCCCAGGGCTATCACGCGCGGCACGCCATGGTGCCCCATGGCATGGCGGTGATCTTGTCCGCTCCCGCCGCGTTCCGCTTCACCTACGCGACGGCGCCGGAGCGCCACCTCCGCGCCGCGGAGCTCATGGGCGTGCCGGTGAGCGGGCTCTCGGAGGCCGCAGCGCCGCGAGGCCCTGCCCGCGCGCGCTCATTTCCCTCATGCGCGACACCGGCATTCCCAACGGGCTTGACCGCGGTGGGCTACACGGAGCGCGATATCCCCGCGCTCGTCGACGGCACGCTCAAGCAGCCCCGCCTGCTCGCGGGCGCGCCGCGCTCGGTGGACGCAACCGACCTGGACTGGATACTCCGCGACGCGATGCAGTACTGGTAGTACCGCGCGGCCTCCGCGCGCAGGTCGGCCAGCTTCGACTCCGCCAGCTTCTCGAGCGCGTACGTGTTGGCGTACATGGCCCGTCTCCTCACCGTGCCAGCGCCGCCGCCGGCGTCCCCATTCGGGCGCCGCGCGCGGACATGGGCGCCGCCACGGGCGGCAGCAGCACGATCTCGAACCGGTCGATCCCGCGTCTCCTCGAGGGCGCGCTCCGCCACCCGCACCAGCGGCCCGATCAGCGCAGGCCGGCCCGCCGGCACCCGTATCCGCACGCGCCAGCCGCCTCCCCGCCGCCGCTCCAGCTCGGGCGCGGCCACTGCGCCCAGCTCGCGGTGGATCGCGTCGGTCACCAGGATCTGCAGCCGCACGCGCGCCGCGCGCCGGCGCTCGTGCCGGCTCGTGAGCGCGAAGATCGCCACCACCACCACGAACGGCAGCGCCGCCACCAGAATCGCCTGAACGAGCACCATCACGCCCTCCTCTCCGCCAGAGTCACCGTCCCCGCCCGGGGCCTCGCAGCCTCGCGACGCAGCGCCCATTCGGCCAGGGCAGCCACGCCGATGGCCAGCGCGCCCAGGACCAGCAGCCCGATCGCGAACGCTATGCGCAACGCCTGAATCGTCTCCATGTCGTCTCTCCTCCTGTCACAGAGGAAAGACACCGGAGCGAGGAACGCGTGAAACCGCGTGAAGGAGGGGAGGTCGGTGCCGCTAGGCGGGGAGCGCGTGCAGATCCGGCCGGCACGAGGTGCACGGCGCCAGCCCCATCGCCTCCGCGCGCGTGCGCGAGGCGTAGAGCGTGAACTCGCCCAGCGGCTTGGTGCTGATCGAGCCACACGTGGGCAGGCAGTACTCGCCGTCGTCGAGGTGACGGTAGTACATGGCGTCACGCTCGATGTGATATCCCTTGCGCCCGCCCGCGGTGCGAATCCCCTCGAGGGCGAGCAGCCGCTGTTTGAGGCCGACCCGGTTGCCGGCATACCCGATGAGATCCCCGTCGCTGCCGACCACGCGATGGCAGGGCACCACGATGGGCACCGGATTGCGGCGGAGGGCCTGGGCCACTGCGCGGCTCGCGCGAGGCGCACCGATCTCGCGCGCGATCCCCGCATAGGAGGCGACCGCGCCATAGGGGAGGCGCGCGGTGGCCTCGAGCACCCGGCGCTGAAAGTCGCCGCGCGCCAGCCGGAAGTCCAGCGGCCAGTCCAGTCGACTCCGTCGTCCCTCGAGATACTCGGCGAGCTCCCGGTAGAGCCCCTCCGTGCGGGCGCGGTCCTCCACTGCGTCCGCGCCCCCGCGCGTGAGCTTCACGCCCGCGCTCGCGCGCGACGGCAGGTACTCCACCACCGACACGCCGTGCTCGGTGGCGCCGATGAGGATGGGACCCAGGGACGAGTCGAACACGCCGAACCGCACGAGGCGGCTGCGAAGGTCGGCGAGCCGATTCTCGAGCTCGGCGCGGGCGAGCGTGGGTCCCGTGCCCGGAGCGGAGGCCTCGCGCAGCCCCGACACCATCCCCTCGAGGGCCCGATACTGGCCCAGCTCGGACGCGGCACTCCTCGCAGCCCGCCACGTGCGACTCCACGCGGCGAATCGCGGCGGGGCTTGCCTCCGCGGCGGCCATCGCGATGATGTCCGGCTCGACCTCGCGACACGTCGGAATTGAAGTGGTCATGCCCGTGGCTCTCCCGCTCCGAGGGGGGCAATGGCGAGATCGCCCAGGGCCCGGCGGACCTTCCGCAGCGCCTGGAATACATGGGCGCGCGCGCTCTCCCCCGAGCAGCCGAGGCTCTCGCCGATCTCCGCGTATTCAAGCTCGTGAATTTTTCGCATGGTGAAGGCCAGCCGCTGCTTCATCGGCAACTCTCCGACGACCTCCGTCACCCTGATATTCGCCTGCTCGAGCACGGCCTCTCCCTCCGGCCCCCCGGCGTCCTCCCGCTCGTGGCGACTGCCCATCACTTCGTGCGCCCGGCGCCGCCGCGCCTCGGAGCGCCAGTGGTTCCGGCACAGATTCGTCGCGATGGTAAAGAGCCAGGCGCGGACATTCGCGTCCGGCGGCAGCGCGGCGTGCGCTCGGAACGCGCGGAGAAACGTCTCCTGAGAGAGATCGTCCGCGTCGCTCGGACGTCGCGTCACGCGCGCGAGGTACCGATGTATCTCTGCGTGGTGGGCGGCCACCACCGCCTCGAACGCCTGGTCAGCCATCACTCTACCCATGAGACACCGAGGGGCGGTCGATGTGAAACCCTGGTCCACGGATGCCTACAGAAACACACTTATAGTCCAATACTTCAATGCGTTGAGTCGATCTTCCTCCGAACCGGGCCGAAGCGGGGTGCGGCTTCAGAGCTGCCCGGAGTCGCCCCATGCGGCCAGAAGCTCCCGGTAGGCGGGATCGGTATAGCGGTCGAGCTGAAACGCTCCCGCATACGGCGGCAGCGTCCGGCCGGTGATGTGATCGGCGAGGAGATCGGCGGCTCCATTGGAGGACATGAGACCGTAGCCGGACAGGCCGCCCAGGACGAATGCGCCCTCGACGGGGAGCGGGCCGGCGAGGAGGCGATTCTCCTCCGTCTTGGTGTAGTAGCCTCCGTCCACGAAGGAGCGCGGGAGACGCTCGGCGTAGCCCGCCATCGCCGGGATCATCCGTGACAGACCGCGAACCACGATCTCAGCGTACGAGGGATCGAACTCCACGGGAAAGCGTGGCTCCACCGGCTCGACGTCGTAGGTCCAGACACCCAGCACGATGGGGCTGTCTCCGGCGCCCTCGGGACGGCCATGGACCCCCGCCGGCATCTCCTCGAGGAGGCGGCGCGTCTCCGCCGCCTCGCCGAGCACCGCCCGCTCCTCGGCCGACCACGGGAGGCGAACCGGGTCGGTCCAGATCATCATGGGCGCGTGCCGCGGCACCGCGCCCAGCGAGTCGGTGAAGGCGACCTTGGCGTGCCGCTCGCAGAAGACGGGCAGCTCCACGCCGATGAGCCGCCCGACTTCCTTCAGGTGGGGTCCCGCCGCGATCACGAAACGCGGGGTGGAGATGCTGCGGCTCCCCCCGGGGCCCACCACCCGCGCCGCGCGTACGCGCCCGCCCGATAGCTCCAGCGACTCCACCCGTCCTTCCACGAGCCGCACGCCCTTCTCGCGCGCGCGTTCGAGAAGGTACATACCCATCTGCTGGCCGCTGAACCAGCCACAGCGGCGGGCGTGGAGCAGCGCCACCGTGTCCTCGGCCAGGTACGGGAAGTGGCGGCGGATGAGGCTCGCGTCGGTGACGACGTCCGTGCCGACCGGCTGATCCTCGAAGCCCTCCGCGGGCGCGGGGCGATACTCGCCGCCCGGGGTCGCGTGTATGCGCGCTGGTCCCACGCCGCGCTCCGCCGCCTCGCGGGCGACGCGGAGAAAGTCCGGCACCCGCGCGGGGTCCGCGGTGGCGAAGAGGTAGCCGCGGCGGTTCATGCGGAACACGTTGCCGCTCTCCCGGGCCAGCTCCTCGAGGAGGTCGATGCTGCGGTTGATGAGGCCGACCATGGCGTCGCCGGGGCCCGGCCACCAGTTGCGGTAGGACTCCGCGGACTTGTCGCTGGTGAGCGACAGCGGCGAGCGGTCGTCCACGAGGACGACTCCGCTCATGCCCCGCCGGACGCTCAGGTGATAGGCGGCGGCGATGCCGGCGATCCCGGCGCCGCAGATGACGACCTCGGCGGTGCTCGCGCTCATGTGGGGACGATCCTACCGCACCCCGCGCCTTCCCACGAGCCGAGGTGTATGCTCGGGCGCAAGGAGGGCCGGCCATGCGATGGCGCGACATGCGGGGCAGCGGCAACATCGAGGACCGGGAAGGCGCCGGCCCGGCCCGCGGGGTCGGCGGCGGCATGAAGATCGGCGGCGCCGGCCTCATCGCGGTGGTGGTGGTGAGCCTCCTGCTCGGCCTCAATCCCCTCGAGGTCCTCACCGGACTGCAGGGCGAGGGCCCGCCGTCCGTGCCCGCTCCGGCCCCATCCGGCTCCCCTCCCGGAGCCGCCGCGCCCTCTGACGAGACCAAGGAGTTCGTGGCCCGCGTGCTCGGCGATACCGAGGACACGTGGCGCGGCCTGTTTCAGCGCCTGGGCGGCGAGTATCAGACGCCGCGCCTCGTGCTCTTTCGCGGCGCCGTCGAGTCCGCCTGCGGCTTCGCCAACGCGGCGGTGGGCCCCTTCTACTGCCCGGGCGACCACCGCGTCTATCTGGACCGCTCGTTCTTCGAGGATCTCTCCGGCCGCTTCGGCGCCCCCGGCGAGTTCGCCCGCGCCTACGTGATCGCCCACGAGATCGGCCACCACGTGCAGAACCTGATGGGGATCTCCGAGAAGGTGCAGGCCCAGCGCGGGCGCGTCAGCGAGACCCGCGGCAACCAGCTGTCGGTGGCCATGGAGCTCCAGGCCGATTGCTTCGCCGGGGTGTGGGGGCACTACGCGCGCCAGCGCAATCTCCTCGACCCCGGCGACCTCGAGGCGGGCCTGCAGGCGGCCGCGGCCATCGGCGACGACCGCATCCAGCGCCAGACCCGCGGCACCGTCTCACCCGAGTCCTTCACCCACGGCTCGTCCGCCCAGCGCGTGCGCTGGTTCCGCGCCGGCCTCGACGCCGGCGAGGTGCGCCAGTGCGACACCTTCGCCGCCGCGTCGCGGTGACGACAGAGGAGAGACGGATGGCGATCTCCGCCGCGCCCCTCACCATCGTGCCCCTCCATCCCTGCCTGGGCGCCCGCGTCGAGGGCGTGGATCTCACGGCGCCGCTGCCCGACGAGACCTTCGGGCGCATCGCCGCCGCCTTCGACGAGCACTCGGTGCTCGTCTTCCACGATCAGCGCTTCACCGATGCGCAGCAGAAGGCCTTCAGCGAGCGCTTCGGTCCGCTCGAGCTGACCATCATCTCGCCCGGCCAGGAGGCACGCTACGATCCGAAGCTGGTCGACTTGTCGAATGCCGACCCCGACCACGGCGGCCTCATGGACTGGAGCGATCGCCGTATGCTGTACCAGTCGGGAAATCAGCTCTGGCACACCGACAGCTCGTTCAAGCCGATTCCGGCCCACTCGTCGGCATTGTCCGCGCGCGAGGTGCCGCCGGTGGGCGGCGAGACGGAGTTCGCCAGCATGCGCCACGCCTATGCGGATCTGCCTGCCGACCTCAAGGCACGGCTCGAGGGCAAGGTCGCCGTGCACAGCATCATCTATTCACGCAGCATCATCGCCAAGGATCTCTTCGATCCCGCGCAGGCCGCCGCGCTTCCCGCGGTGCGCCACGCCCTGGTCCGCGCCAATCCCGCGAACGGGCGGAAGGGCGTCTACATCGGCTCGCACGCCTGGTTCATCGAGGGTATGCCCTACGCGGAGAGCCGTGCCCTGCTCGACGAGCTGCTGGCGCTGACTACCGCGCCGGAGCGCGTGTACCGGCACACCTGGCGGCAGTGGGATCTCGTGATGTGGGACAACCGCTGCGTCCTGCATCGCGGGCGGCCCTGGGATTCCGCGCGCTACCCGCGCATCATGCGGCGGACGACGGTGGCGGGCGATGGGCCCACCGCGGATCCGCCCTTCGCGGACCCCGCCACGCTGCCCGCCCTCGACGGCTGATCAGGCTCGCGCAAAGCGAACGATCGAGAACGGAGCGATGTCGACATCCGGGTGCTTGCCGAGCATCTGCTCGGCGACGACCTTGCCGCTGAGCGCGCCCAGCGTCAGCCCGGTCGGCCCGTGACCGGTGTTGAGGAAGACTCCCCGTGTGCTCGGTACCGGACCGAGCACCGGGAGGGTGTCGATGGTGAGCGGCCGCAGGCCCACGCGGATCTCACGCACCTCGGCGCCCGCCAGCCCCGGCGCCACCCGCAGCGCTTCCCCCAGCACCTCGCGCACCCCCGCGGCGGTGGTATGGGGCGCGAAGCCTGAGCCCGTCTCGCGCGTCGCCCCCGCCACCACGCGCTGGTCCGGCCAGGCCACCAGATAGTGGTGGTGGAACGCGTTGACCATCGGCCAGTCCGTGGTGTCGACATCACGCAGGCCGAGGTGGATGATCTGGCCGCGTTGCGGAGCGAGGGGAATCGCCACGCGCAGCTGCGCGCCGAACGCCTCCGACCACGCCCCTCCGGCGATGGCGACGGCCCCGGCGGCGAAGGTCTGGCCCCCGACGCGGATCCCCGTCACCACCCCCTTCGCGATCACGAGCGCCTCCACGCTGCCCCGCCGGATCACGAGCCCGCGCGCTTCGGCGGCCGCGCGCAGAGCGCGGTTGAGGAGCCGGCCGTCCACGCGCGCGGCGTCGCGCGAGTAGATCGCCCCGCGCACGGGGGCGAGGGGCGGGTAGAGCTCGCGCGCCTCCGCCGGCGAGATCTCGCGCAGGCTCTCGGCGCTGGGCTTGTCCCGGCGCCGCCGGCGGTCGAAGACGACGCGACGGGCATGCTCGAACGGCTCCACCTCGTCGTCCGACACCGCGACCACCAGCTTCCCGCAGCGCGCATAGCCAGTGTCGCCCGCCTGCTCGCCGCGCAGGCGGTCCACGAGCGCGGGGTAGTACTCGACCGAGGCCATGGCGAATTCGTACCAGGCCTCGGGATCGCGGCTGTTCGTCTCCGGCGAGAGGATGCCGGCGCCGGCGTCGGTGGCGCGGCCCACGTCCTCGCGATCCACCACCAGCGTGCGCGCGCCCGCGCCCACGAGATGATAGGCGGTGGCCATGCCGAGTATCCCGCCTCCCACGACCACGGCGTCGAACGTCTTGCGTGCGGCCATGGTCGGAGCGTAGGGCCCGCGCCGTGCACGGTCAAGCGCGGGCCGGCCGCCGGCTCAGCGACGCCGCCGGCTCGTCATCCGGCGCCCGACGGGCGCCGTCGCGGCGAGCTTCGTCCTCACTCGCGTAGCAGCGATCCGGGCTCGCCTCCTCGTAGTAGCGCGTGCCCGGGCGGAAGAAGACGCGTCCGTATTCCTCGGCGACATAGCCCTTGATGGGATGGCTCGCCGGACAGGCCCACGGCGTGGCCGGCGCCGCGCCCGGGCGCTCGTCGGCCACCGCGGGGTCGCCGAGGGCGAGCAGCAACCCCGCCGTCAATCCCCTGCCCTTCCGTCCGATCAAGGGTTATATTTCCCGCATGTGGATGGGACCGCTCGCAGCGCCAGCCTACCCCGACGCCGAGGAGAATCCATGAACTACGGGCGCATCTCCGCCGACTGCCACCTCGACCTGCCCTGGATGCCGCCGGATCTCTTCACCTCCAATGCCTCCGCCACCATGAAGGAGCGCATGCCCTTCACGAAGGAGGGGCCCGACGGCCCGTTCTGGACCTGTCGCAACGGCCAGTCGTTCGGATTGGTGAACGGCGTCGGCCCGGCCGGACAGAAGTTCGTCCCGGGCATGCACCATCGGGTCGACGTCATGGCCAAGACCGGCCTCTATGACGACGGCAAGAAGGGCATCCGCCGCGTGAGCGACCCGCAGCTGCGCATCAAGGACATGGACCGCGACGGCGTGGACGCGGAGGTCATGTACGGCATTCTCGGCGCCGCCACTCGGCTCAACGACCACGAGGCGGCCAACGAGATGTTCCGCATCTACAACGACTGGCTCCAGGACTTCTGCCGCCACTATCCGGAGCGCGAGATCGGGCTAGCCTGCCTGCCCTACGGCGACATCGACGCCGCCGTGAAGGAGATCCACCGCGTGGCGAAGATGGGGCTGCGGGGGCTCGAGCTGTCCTGCTCGTGGGACATGGAGCCCATGTGGCACCCGGTGTGGGAGCCGATCTGGAAGGCCGTCAACGACGTCAACCTGCCGCTGCACTTCCACACCTTTCCCGCGCTCCCGCCCGGCAAGCTCGATCAGCAGACCGGCCTCACCCGCCGCGCGGCCTTCTTCACGGTGGTGTCGGGCTTCCAGATGAACCTCGTGAACATCCTCGCCGCCGTCATCGGCGCCGCCGTGCTCGAGCGCTATCCCAACGTGCGCATCGCCTTCGGCGAGAGCGGCATCGGCTGGATCCCCTACGCGCTCGACCGCATGGACTTCGAGTGGGAGGACCGTTTCCATGACCTCGGGCTCAAGATGAAGCCCAGCGACTACTGGCATCGGCAGTGCAAGGCGACCTTCCAGTTCGACCGCATCGGCACCAAGCTCATCGAGGACATGGGCGTGGAGACGCTGATGTGGGGGTCCGACTACCCGCACGGCGACGGCGTGTGGCCCGAGTCCACCGCGGTACATCGACGAGCAGTTCGGGCACCTGCCGCCCGCGGTGACCAGGAAGATCGTCTGCGAGAACGCGGGGAAGTTCTACGGCCTGATCAAGTAGCCTACACGCGGATGCGGATGCCCGCGCGGTAGAGCGCCCACATGATCGCCCACCAGAGGAGGAGGTAGGCGATCGCGTAGGCGAGCGACGCGTTGATGGGCGCGGCCCAGGGCGCGAAGAGCTGCGTGTACAGCCACGACTGAAGCGATCGCGGCGGCTCGCCCACGCGGATCATGCCGAGCAGCTTGGCGGCCAGGCTCGAGAGGAAGTAGAGGGCGAGGGCGTTGACGCCGAAGACCACGAACGGCCGCGCCCAGCCCGTGCGGCCGCGCATCTCGATCACCCAGTAGCACGCGGCCAGCGCCAGCAGGGCCCAGCCCGCGGTGTAGAGGACGTACGAGCTGGTCCACAGGGGCTTGTTGATGGGAAACGCGAGCCCCCACAGCCATCCCGCCCCGACCCCAGCCACACCCGCCCCGACGAGGCCCCGCACGATCGCGCCGGGCGACCGCCCGCTGCGCAGCCATCCTCCCGCGAGCACGCCGAGGAGGGTGGTGCCCACCGCCGGCACCGTGCTCAGGATGCCCTCGGGGTCGTACACGCGCGACACGCGCCAGATATGCGCGGGCCCGAGCAGCGCGCGGTTGACATACGCGGCGAGATTCCACTCCTTGCCGAGGTCGCCCGCACCATGGCCGGGCACCGGCACCAGCGTCATGAGGGCCCAGTAGCCGAGCAGGAGCGCCGCCGCCCAGATGGCCTGCCCGCGCCAGCCGGTCGCCAGATAGATGAGGGCGGCCACGAGATAGCACGACGGCGATGCGCTGCAGCACCCCCGGGATGCGCAGCGTCTCCCACTGAAACCACGGCAGCGCGTGAAGCAGGATGCCCAGCGCGAAGATCAGGAGCGCGCGGCGGAGCACCCGCGGAAGGGCGCCCGCGCTCCCCGGGCGTCGGCGCGGGAGGCCAGCGAGAACGGCACCGCCACGCCCACGATGAACAGGAAGAAGGGAAAGATGAGGTCGGTGGGCGTCGCGCCATGCCAGTCGGCGTGACGCAGCGGCGCGTAGATCGCGCTCCAGGTGCCGGGGTTGTTGACGAGCACCATGGCCGCCACCGTGATGCCGCGGAAGACGTCCAGGGAGAGCAGCCGGACCGTCGCCGCCACCCCCCTAACCTAACTCATGGAGAGGACAATCTTGCCGAACTGCCCGGCCTCCTCCATGCGGCGATGGGCCGCGGCGGCCTCCGCGAGAGGAAAGACCCGGTCGATGACGGGCCGGAGCCCGCCCCCGTCGTAGAGCCGCAGCATGGCCTCGAACTCGCGCGGGCTGCCCATGGTGGTGCCCAGCACGGTGATCTGCTTCCAGAACACCGAGCGGGGCGCGAAGTCCTTCACGGGCCCGGAGGTGGCGCCGTAGGTCGCGATGCGGCCGCCGGGCTTCAGGATGTCGATGGCGCGGGCGAAGGTCTCCCCGCCCACGCTGTCGATCACCACGTCGGGCCCCTGCCCGCCCGCCAGCGCCACGATCTCGCGCGCCCAGTCCCCGGTGCGGTAGTTGGCGCCGCCCGCCGCGCCGAGCTCCCGCGCGCGCGCCAGCTTGGCGTCGCTCCCTGACGTGACCAGCACCCGCGCCTTGAGATGCGCGGCCATCTGCAGGGCGAAGGTGGACACGCCGCCCCCGATGCCCGTCACCAGCACGGTCTCGCCGGCCTGCACCCGCGCGCGGCTCACCACCGCGCGATACGCGGTGAGCGCGGCGAGGGGGATCGCGGCCGCCTCTTCGAACGACAGGTGGGCCGGCTTGGGCAGGACATTGCGCGCCGGGATCCGGAGGTCCTCCGCGTAGGTGCCGTCGTCGGGAAGCCCGAGGATGCGAAAGCCGGGGCCCTGCGCCAGGTCGTCGTCGCCCCAGTCCAGGCTCGGGTTGATGACCACCGCCCGCCCCACGAGAGCGCGGTCCACGCCGTCGCCCACCGCCGTGACCTCGCCGGCGCCGTCGGAGCCCAGGATGACCGGACGCGCGAAACCCGCCGCGTAGGCGCCGGTGCCGCTGCGGATCCAGACATCGCGGTGATTCAATGCGGCGGCGCGGAGCCGCACCACCGCTTCGCCGGCGCCGGGTGTCGGATCAGGCAGGCTCTCCAGCTTCAGGCGGTCGGCGGGTCCGGGCTCACGCAGGACGACGGCGCGCATGGGCGACCTCCTCGCGGAATGGCCTCAGATGATGGAGCGGCCGGCATCGACCATCAGGGTCGCGCCGGTCACGTAGGACGACTCGTCCGAGCACAGGAACAGAT
>CAVVJF010000005.1:0-43271 GCA_963748485.1 uncultured Candidatus Rokubacteria bacterium | reverse complement strand
TGCGCGGACTCCCAACTCCGCGATACAGCGGGACAGGCGGGCGACAGCGACCCGCAATCGACGGCCGAAGAAAAACTCTGGGCTAAGGGGCCGCCTGTAGAAAGACGTACCTTGCGGGTGTATGGATTACTCAACAGAGCGCTCAGTTGCCCATCACGAGACCACCGTCAATGTTGATCGCCTGCCCCGTCATGTAGTCGGAGTCCGGGCCCGCTAGAAACGCCACGAGACCAGCCACGTCATCGGCGCTCTCCGGCCGGCCCAGGGGAATGCCCGCCGTGCGTCGCTTCCAGGGCTCCCCCGACACCAACCCCTCCAGGGCCGCCCACTCGCGGTCGATCTGCTCCCACATGGCGGTGTCCACCGCTCCCGGGCACACACAGTTCGCGGTGATGCGCTTGCCGGCCAGCGCCTGGGCCGCTGTCCGCGTAATGCTGACCACCCCCGCCTTGGACGCCGCGTAGGGCCCCACTAGGGGGTTGGCTCCGCGATAGGCGGCGATGGAAGCCGTCTGGATGAGCTTGCCGCGCAGCTCGGAGCCCTCCATGGGCGCCTGCTCGGCCATACGCCGCGCCGCCGCCTGCAGGACGAAGAACACCGCCCGCAGATTGACGTCGAGCACGCGATCCCACTCGGCGGGCGTCACGTCGAGCAAGGGCTGCACCCGGATCACGCCGGCATTGTTGAACAGCACATCGAGGCGGCCCCAGCGCCGGTACGCTTCGTCCACCATCGCCTCGATGTCGCTGGCGCGCGTGACGTCGGAGCGAATCGCCACCTGGCCCAGCTCCGCGGCCAGCGCCTCGACGCGCGGCCCGTCGAGATCGGCCAAGACGAGCCGAACGCCGTCGGTGGCGAGGCGGCGCGCGGTCGCGGCGCCGATGCCGCCGGCCGCGCCGGTGATGAGGGCAGTGCGGCCGTGCAGGGCCGAGCGCGAGTCGCGTGACGGGGTAGGCATGCCGATAGTCTAGATGCTATGCTCGCGTACGGATAGTGCCCGGTCATGGCGACCGGAGCGAGCCTCAGAGAGCATGGGAGGACCGATGTCGAGCCAGTTCCTGTACAAGCTGCCGGTCGAGCAAACGCAGTGGAAATTTGAGGGACAGACCACCACCGCCTTCACGTGGGAATACGAGGATGGCGGCGCCGACCTCCTGAAGCTCTACGCCAAGGGCAAGAAGCAGCAGTGGGACGCCGCCGAGCGGCTCGACTGGTCGCTCCCGGTGGACCCCGACAACCCCATGGGGCTCGACGATCGCACTATCGCCATCTACGGCACGTCCCTCTGGAATGGGCTGTCCGACAAGGACAAGGCCCATGTCCGGCGCAACCTGCAGGCGCACACCTTGTCCCAGTTCATGCACGGCGAGCAGGGCGCGCTGATCGCGACGTCCAAGATCGTCCAGACCGTGCCCGGCGTGCCCGCGAAGTTCTACGCCGCCACCCAGGTGATGGATGAGGCCCGGCACGTCGAGGCCTACGCCCGTCTCCTGCACGAGAAGGTGAAGCTCGCCTACCCCATCACCAAGACCCTCGCGCTCCTGCTCGAAAGCACCATCTCCGATCGCCGCTGGGACATGACCTATCTCGGCATGCAGGTGCTCATCGAGGGGCTGGCCCTGGCCGCCTTCCAGCGGATCCGGGACAACTCCACGAACACGCTGGCCGCCGGCGTGAACGCCTATGTCATGCAGGACGAGGCGCGGCACGTGGCCTTCGGACGGCTCGCCCTGCGCGACTACTACCCGCAGCTGAGCGACGCCGAGCGGGACGAGCGCGAGGAGTTCGTCGTCGAGGCCTGCTACCACATGCGCGACCGGTTCAACCAGGGCGAGGTGTGGCAGAACCTCGGGCTGCCCGTCCAGGAGTGCGTGGAAGCCGTGGAGAAGTCCGAGTACATGAAGATGTTCCGCACGCGGCTCTTTTCCCGGATCGTTCCCACCGTGAAGGACATCGGCCTCTGGGGCCCGCGCGTACAAAAGGCGTACGAGCAGATGGGCGTCATGGAGTTCGCGCAGGTGGACGCCCAGGCGATGCTCGACAACGACGGCCGCGTGGCCGAGGAGTTCGACGCGAAGATGTTCGTCGAGAAGGCGCTCGACGGCCGCTAGCGCACGAGCGTGGCCCCACCGTCGGGGCCGCCATGGCGCCCCGGTGGATGTACCTCGATCCGTCGGTTTCAGCCCGTGAGCGGGCGCGCCGCCGTGCCGCTGCTGGCGGCGGCCCTGTCGCTCACGGGGTGCACGATGATCGATTCCTTCACGTTCTTTCCCGACCGCGTGGTGGGCCCGCCGCCGCCGGGCGTCGAGGAGCGGTCCATCACCACGGAGGACGGCGAGCGCCTCCACGCCTGGTACGCGGGGGGGCCGGCCGAGGCGCCCACCCTCGTCTGGTCGCATGGCAACGCGGGGAACATCGCCGGGCGCGCCGTCATCCTTCGCGCGCTCGCCGCGCGCGACCTGCGCGTGCTCGCCTACGACTACCGTGGATACGGCCGGAGCACGGGGAAGCCGAGCGAGGCCGGCGTGTATCGCGATGCGCTGGCGGCCTTCGACCATCTGGTGAGCGGCGGGACGGCGCCGGCCCGCATCGTCGCCTTCGGCGAGTCGCTCGGCGGTGCAGTGTCGATCGCGCTCGCCGAGCGTCGCCCCTGCGCCGGCGTCGCGGTGGTCTCGGCGTTCACCCGCCTGGCCGACGTGGCCCGCCGCCACTACGGGCCGCTCGGCGCGCTCGCCGGCAGCCGCTTCGACTCGCGGAGCCGGGTCGGCCGCCTCGCCGTGCCGCTGCTCGTCGCCCACGGCGACCAGGACGAGATCGTGCCCTTCGAGCTGGGCGAGGAGCTCTTCGCGGCGGCACGCGGGTCCAAGCGCTTCCATCGTATTGTCGGCGGCCACCACAACGACGTCCTGCTGAGCCCGGATCTGCTGGACGCGGTGGCCGCTTTCGCACGCGAGGCAGTGGCAGGGCGCTGACCGCGGGCCTTGCCCCCGCGGGCCGCCCATGCTACCTAGCGGGTACGCTGGGGCCGCCCAGCGTCGCAGTGACCCCCGTCAAGGAGGACAGCGGATGAAGAGCCGCCGCCCGACCCGCCGTCAGTTCCTGAAGGGCGCCGGCATCGCCGGCATCCTCGCCGCCGGCCGCGCTCCCGCCTTCGCCCAGGGCACCACGCTGCATCTCCTCCAGTGGTCCCACTTCATCCCGGCCGCCGACACGCTCTTCGACGTCCAGGCACGGGAGTTCGGCAAGCAGGCGGGGGCGGAGATCCGCACCGAGCGGATCAATCAGAACGACCTCCAGGCGCGGGTGACCGCCGCCGTCCAGAGCGGCGCCGGCGCCGACATCATCATCGTGGCCAACAACCACGCCCTGCTCTACGAAGGGGCCCTGACGGATGTCTCCGACGTGGCCGAGGAAGTCGGCGGCAAGCAGGGAGGCTGGCACGACTACGCGCGCGTCAACTGCCTGGCGGGCGGGCGGTGGGTCGCGGTGCCGCAGTTCATCGTCTCCTGGGCCATCACCTATCGCGAGGACTGGCTCCAGGCGGAAGGCCTCCGTTACCCGCAGACCTGGGACGAGTTCCGGGCCACCGGCAAGAAGATGAAGGCCAAGGGCAAGCCCTTCGGGCAGGCCTTCGGCCACAGCATCAACGACCCCAACAACTGGTGCTATCCCCTCGTCTGGATGTGGGGCGGCATGGAGGTCGAGAAGGACGGCCGCGCTGTGATCCTCAACCGCAAGGCCACCGTCGATGCGGTCAAGTTCAACAACGTGCTCTGGAAGGAGTGCTTCGACGAGGGCGGGCTGGCCTGGGACGACAGCAACAACAACCGCGCCTTCCTCTCCAGCGAGATCTCCCTCACCGGCAACGCCCCCAGCATCTACGTGGCGGCGCGCGGTAAGTTCCCCGACGTCTACAAGGGCACGAACCACGGTCACTACCCGCCGGGGCCGGCCGGGCGCTTCTACTGGCTCCCCGCCTGGAACAGCTGCGTGATGAAGTACGGCAAAAACCAGAAACTTGCGAAGGACTTCATTCGTTACTACATGGACCGGGCGCGCTTCGACAAGTACTTCGAGACCATGGATACCTTCGGCATTCCCGGTACCCGCGCCTACAAGGACCATCCGCTCTGGCGGAAGGATCCCAAGACCGCCGTCTTCCCGGAGACGCTCCAGCACGCGCGCCAGGTCGGCCACGCCGGCCCTCCCGGCCGGAAGGCCACCGAGGTGCTGTCGAAGTACATCGTCGTCGACATGTTCGCCAAGAGCATTCAGGGCCTCGCCCCCGAGGATGCCGTCAAGTGGGCCGAAGGCGAGCTGAAGAAGATCTACGAGGCTTGACCCCAACCCTTCTCGAAGCGAGGACCCCCATGGCCGACCGCGTCGACACTCCGGATCCCGATCAGTCCTCGCTCTCCCGTCGCACGTTCCTGGCGGCGGCGGGCGCCGCGTCCACCATCGCGGGGCTCGAGGGCATCCTCGCCGCGCGGCGGGCGCCCGCCTTTGCCCAGGGCACCAAGCTCCACATCGTGCGCTGGGTGGACTTCATTCCCGAGGCCGACGTGGAGCTGAAGCGGCAGGCGCCGGAGGCGAGCAAGGCCCTGGGCGCCGAGGTCACCTTCGAGTTCATCAACGCCAACGACCTGCAGCCGCGCATCACCGCCGCGGTCCAGTCGGGCAGCGGCGCGGACATCTTCCAGATGCTGTGGAACTGGCCCCATCTCTACGCGAACGCCCTCATCGACGTGTCGGACGTGGCCGACCCGATCGGTAAATCCCAGGGCGGCTTCTACGAGGTCTTCGACGCCTCCACCAGGGTGGGGGGGAAGTGGCTCGGAGTACCCCACGGCGTCGGCGGCAACGCGGTGGCCTACCGGCGGTCCTGGCACGCCGAGATCGGCGTGACCGAATTCCCGAAGACGTGGGACGCCTGGCGCGAGGTGGGCAAGAAGCTCAAGGCCAAGGGCAAGCCCGTCGGCCAGGCGCTGGGACACAGCTTCGGCGACCCGCCCACGTGGTCGTATCCCCTGCTCTGGTCCTTCGGCGGGGCCGAGACCGACGCGTCCGGCAAGAAGGTCACGCTCAACTCGAAGGGCACGCTCGAGGCGGTCAAGTTCATGCAGGCCTTCTGGAAGGACGCCTGCGACGAGGGCGGGCTGGCCTGGGACGACACCAACAACAACCGGGCCTTCCACGCGGGCGAGCTCTCGGCCACGCTCAACGGCGCCTCGATCTACATCGTGGCCAAGCGGCAGGCGGAGAAGATCAAGGACGACAAGGGCGAGCCGCTCTTCCGCGACATCGAGCATGCCGCGCCGCTCCCGGCGGGACCGTCGGGGCAGGCCGCGCTCTATCTGCCGTTCCAGCACAGCATCATGAAGTATTCGAAGAACCAGAAGCCGGCCAAGGACCTGATCCGCTGGCTCCACCAGAAGGAAAACTACGAGAAGTGGTTCCAGGTCAACGAGGGCTACAGCGTGGGCTCCACCAAGAACTGGGAAGATCATCCGATGTGGGGCAAGGTCGACAAGCCCCTGCAGGTCTTCCGACGCGCCGTCCGCCAGGCCCGGATGCTCGGCGCCCAGGGCCCGTCGACCGCCAAGGCCACCGAGGCGTACTCGAAGTACATCATCGTGGACATGTTCGCCAAGGCCGTTCAGGGCATGAAGGCCGAGGACGCCGTGAAGTGGGGCGAGACCGAGATGAAGAAGATCTACGAGGCCTGATCACTTTCCGACCAGTGCAAGGGAGGTACCCCATGCGCGAAACGAAGTCCGTGTCGGCTTCTGATCGGCTCCACCTCAGCCGTCGAGCCGTGATCGCCGGCGCCGCCACCATGGCGGCGGCCGGCGGGCTCGAGGGCATCCTGGCCGCGCGGAGAGCGCCCGCGTTCGCGCAGGGAACCAAGCTGCATGTCGTGCGCTGGGTGGACTTCATCCCCGAGGCTGACGTCGAGCTGAAGCGCCAAGCGCCGGAAGCGAGCAAGGCGCTGGGCGCCGAGGTACAGCTGGAGTTCATCAACGCTAACGACCTCCAGCCGCGCATCACCGCCGCGATCCAGTCTGGCAGCGGCGCCGACATCATCCAGATGCTGTGGAACTGGCCGCAGCTCTACGCCAACGGGCTCGTCGACGTCTCGGACGTGGCCGACCCCATCGGCAAGGCACAGGGCGGCTTCTACGACGTCTTCGATGCGGCGGCCAAGGTCGGCGGCAAGTGGCTCGCGGTGCCACACGCCGTCATCGGCAACGCCGTCGCCTACCGGCGCTCGTGGTTCAACGAGGTGGGCGCCAGGGAGTTTCCGAAGACCTGGGAGGAGTACCGTGAGGTAGGCAAGAAGCTCAAGGCCAAGGGCAAGCCCATTGGCCAGACCCTCGGCCACACCTTCGGAGACTCGCCGACCTTCGCCTACCCGCTCCTCTGGGACTTCGGCGGCGCCGAGGTCGACAAGAGCGGGAAGAAGGTCGCCATCAACTCGAAGGGCACGCTCGACTCAGTCAAGTTCATGCAGGCGTTCTGGAAGGACGCGTGCGACGAGGGCGGCCTGGCCTGGGACGACACCAACAACAACCGGGCCTTCCACGCCGGCGACATCAGCGCCACCCTCAACGGTGCCTCCATCTACATCGTGGCCAAGCGCCAGAAGGACAAGCTCAAGGACGACAAGGGCGAGCCGCTGTTCCAGGACATCGAGCACGCCGCGCTCATGCCGGCGGGGCCGGCCGGCCAGTTCGCCCTCTACGGCGGCCAGCAGCACTCGATCATGAAGTACTCAAAGAACCAGAAGCTCGCGAAGGACTTCCTCAAGTGGCTGCACCAGGACGCGAACTACGAGAAGTGGTTCGTGGTGAACGAGGGCTACTCGGTCGGCGCCACCAAGAAGTGGGAGGAGCATCCGATGTGGACGAAGGTGGACAAGCCGCTGCAGGTCTTCCGCCAGGCCGCGCGCCTCACGCGGGCGTTCGGGCATCCGGGGCCGGCGTCGGCCAAGGCCACCGAGGCCTACACGAAGTACATCGTCACCGATCTCTACGCCAAGGCCGTCTCCGGCACCAAGGCCGAGGACGCCGTGAAGTGGGCGGAAACCGAGCTCAAGAAGATCTACGAGGCCTAGCCACATGAAGCGTCCCCGGGTTCTCGTCGTCGCGCTCATCGGCCTTGCCGCGCTCGCGGTCTGGGCGGGCTCCGTCCCGCTCGCGCGCGCGCAGGGCGTGCAGATCACCATCGCCCAGCCCGCCGAGGCGACGACGATGGACCCGGGGCGCAGCACCCAGGTGCTCACCGTCAACTACTTCTACAACCTCTACGACTCCCTCACCCGCTGGGACAACACCCTCGCGCTGCAGCCCGGGCTCGCCACCGCGTGGCGGTCGGTGAACGAGACGACCTGGGAGTTCACCCTGCGCGCCGGCGTCAAGTTCCACGACGGCGCGCCCCTCACCCCGGAGGACGTCAAGGCCACCCTCGAGCGCAACCTCGTACCGGGCAAGACGGGGGTGACGGCGGGCTTCGCCACCATCGAGGCGGTGCAGGTGCCCGCGCCCGGCCTCGTCCGCATCGTCACCAAGAAGCCCGATCCCCTGCTGCCCGTTCGGATGGCGCAGATGGGCTCACAGATCCTGCCCGCGCGGCTCACCACCGACGAGGGCGTCAAGGAGCTGGCCCGCAAGCCGGTGGGCACCGGCGCTTATCGCTTCGTGGAGTGGGTAAAGGACGAGCGCCTCGTGATGGAGGCCAACCGCGACTGGTGGGGCTGGGAGGGCCGCAAGCCCGGCGTGGACCGCATCGTCTGGAAGCCCATCCCGGAAGACTTTCCGCGGCTGGTGGCGCTCGAGAAGGGCGAGGCCGACATCGTCACCAACGTGCCGCCGGATCGCATCAAGGCCATCGCGGAGGGGCGCACCACCCGCATCGTGAGCGTGCCCTCGTCGCGGACCGCCGCCTGCGCGATCAACGCGACCCAAGCGCCCCTCGCCGACAAGCGGGTCCGCCAGGCCCTGCACTACGCCCTCGACATCAACACGGTCATCAAGGGCATCTACGCCGGCTACGGCAAGCCGTATTCGGGCGGGGTGGCCGACACCGATTTCGGCTTCAACGCGGCGCTCAAGCCCTATCCCCACGACGTGGCGCGCGCCAAGGCGCTGCTGACCGAGGCGGGCTTCCCGAACGGGATCGACGTCGCGTTGCATGCCGGGATGGGGACGATGGTCAACGACAAGCAGCTCATCGAGGTGCTCACGGACATGTTCGCGAAGGCGGGCATCCGCGCCCGCATCGCCATGATGGAGATGGGCGCCCGCCAGAAGATGGTGAACGATCGCGCGATCCCCGTCGGGGGGCTTCTCCTCATCAATCCGCAGTCCACCCTCCTCGACGCGGACGGCAGCCTCTGGCGGCTGCTCCATCCCACCGGTCTCAATGGGAAGTACTGGGCGGGCAGCCAGCCCGGGCATCGCTTTCACGACCTGATGGAGCAGGCCCGCTACTCGCTGGAGCCCGCGCGGCGCAAGCAACTCTACGTCGAGGCGACGCAGATCGTGCACGACGAGAAGCCGTGGCTGGAGCTCTTCCAGGAAGTGATCGTCTACGGCACCACCCAGCGGGTGACGTTCAAGCCGCGGGCGGACTATCGCCTCATCGCCGCCGAGATGCAGGTTTCGCGCTAGCCATGGCGGTGCGCGTCCCGCTGATGGAGACGGGCCGGCTCATGGCCCGCGTGGACGAGCTGCGCGCCCGGAAGGGCGCGCCGCCCTGGTCGGACGCGCTCGTCCTCACCGACGACATCCAGGCCTTCATCATCTGCCACCCGCCCGGCCAGCCGAACGACACGCACTATCACCTGCACGATGAGTGGTGGGTGGTGCTGCAGGGCGAGATCGACTGGTACATTGAAGATGAGCCCAAGCCGATTCGCGGACGCGCGGGGGACTTCGTGTTCGGGCCGAAGAACCGCTGGCACCATCTGGAGCCGGTGGGCACCGAGCCCAGCATCCGCATCGCCATCAACGCCCGGGGTGAATTCCACCGCTACGACCGTCCCGGCTGTCGGCCCCTTCCATAGCTGCGGCCGGAGGCCCACGGCAAATCGGCCACGCGGGAGAGCGCAGTCCCGGGGCGGGGGCGTTCGCGGCGAATGCTGTACTGAGTAAGCGAACGCCCCCGCCCCGGGACTGCGCTCGCTGAATCGCCGTTCCCGCTAGGGCGTGACGACGGTCACGTACGGGGCTTCGGGCCTCTCACCCGCGCGGATGTCGCGTGGGACTGCGAAGCGGATCGGCGGGACGGTCTTGAGATACACAGCGATCGCGCGGGCGTCGGAGTCGGAGAGGACGCTGTAGGATGGCCAGGGCATCACTGGGAAGAGGACGCGGCCGTCGCGGCTCTGGCCCTGACGGACGGCGCGGGCCAACTCTTCCAAGGACCACCGACCGAGGCCTGTTTCGAGGTCCGGCGTGAGGTTCTTGGGATAGACGACGCCGCCCCCCGGCAGCGCGAAGCCGATGGCCGAGCCCGCGAGCGCACGGTCGGGATCGGGGCGTCCCGCTATCGCTCCCGGCGTGTGGCAGCCCTCCGCAATCCATGATCGTGGCCAGATACTGCCCGCGCGCGACCTCCACGCCCTCGCCGCGCGCGCTGGCGCCCGCGTCGAGCGACTGCGCGGCCAGGAGCGCCGTGCCCACGAGCATCGCCAAGGCGAGTGCGAGCACCGCTGCCTTCCAGCTTCTGAGTCTCATGCGGGAAGTGTCGAGCAAGCACGATGCCATCTCGTGATCTCCGTGGCGCACGAGGGAGGACGGCGGCGGCGGCGCGCGCTCCGCGGGCGAAGCGCCCGATGGCCCTCGACGAGCCGACGGCGTCTTGCCCGCGCCGCGCGGCCCTTGATCACGAGCGAGCGGGCGCGCTATGCTCGCCGGGAGGAGAACGCCCCATGGACACCGTCAAGCCCACGCGTGCCGACATCGACGAGCGCATCGCGCGCTTCGACCGGCTGCAGCCCATGTCCACCATGAAGGACAACGACCGCGTCCCCCAGGCCGCCAAGGACATCATCTTCGCCCGGAAGATCATGCCGGTGGTGCTAGAGAAGACCGACTCGCCGTTCGGCAACCTGGCCCCCGTGTACGGCGCCGCCGGGATGACCATGTTCATCTCGGTATGCCCGCCCGGCCAGGGGCCGGCGCTGCACGCCCACGTGAAGACCTTCGAGACCTTCACCGTCCTCGAGGGCAAGTTCGAGTTCTACGTGGGCGACCGCGGGGAGGAGACCGTCGTCCTCAATAAGTGGGACTCCTTCTCCTGCCCGCCCGGCTGGTGCCGCGGTTTTCGCAACGTGGACACGCGCGACAGCGTGCTCCAGACGGTGATCACGGGCGGCGTGCACGACCGCAACGACATCGGGCTGCCCCCGATGGTCGCCGAGCAGCTGGAGGCGATCGGCCCCGGCGTGCTCGACGAGTTCAAGAAGATCGGCCTCGCCTTCGACGCCGGTGCCGGGCGCCGATAAGGGCCATCGCCGCTAAGTTAACCGGGGGAAGCGGCGGCCGCCGCGGACACGGGTGAACGACGTGTGTAAGGCGCGGGCTGCGCAGAAGCGTCGGCGGCGCCGAGGGCCGCTGCGTGTCTCGACCTGGACGGCAGCGATCGGGACGGTGGCCCACGGCTGCTGGCGCCAGTCGATCCAGCGCAGGCGTCGGCTGGGGTTGAGCCGGCGCATCTCTCGCTCCCAGAGCTGGGCCCCCAGGTAAACGTGGCAGGCGGCAGCCAGCCGGGGATAGAGCTTCGCGGGCGAGAGTTGCTCCGGGGCCAGGCCGGCCGCCGCGGCGGCATCGGCTTGCGCCACGCGCATGGCGTTGGAGACGAGGCCGGCCGGGTACACCTGCATCGCTACCGCGTTGGGATGGGCAGCATAGATCCGATTCAGGTTGAGCACTTCCTTGAGATCGAAGTACATCCGCTCCACGCTCCCCCGCGCGGGGTACAGCGCGATGGCTTCGGCCGCGCTCAGGCGCTCCGGGGCGAGGACATTGGTGAGCCCCTCGTAGCCGGTGCGGCCGTGGCGCCAGCGGTCCCGCGCAATCGCTGCGGGGGCACTGCCCGCCCCGTGCCCGCCCGCACCTGCCAGTCGGTGAGCTCGCCGTCGGCCCCCCGGGGGCGACTGAGACACACGACACGCTGGAGCTTCACCACGCGATTGCGGCGGATGACGCCCCAACCCCCGTGCCGCTGCAGATGCGCGAAGAACCCGGGGTGGCCAAAGGCCCGATCGCCCACGACGAGCGTGTCCGCGGCGAGGTCCGCCCCCGCCGCCTGCGCCTGGCGCAGCTCGCTGACAAACGCATCGGCCGAGAACCGCAAGCGGCGACAGAGTCCCCGCCCGAGGTCATACACGGCCAACACCGCCCCGGGCAGCACCACCCCCCGATCCGGCCAGAGCATCTTGAGCCGATGGGCGATCGCCGCCAGCCCGGAGCCGTCCACCACCACCCCGGCGGCGAACCGGGCCTGCACGGCGGCCACCGCCGGCGCGTAGCGCGGGGGCCGCAGCCGCACCAGTCGCGCCGTCACCCGCGCACACACCTCCGCGAAGAAGGCCGGCCGGAGATCACGACAGCGCTGGAAGAACGCCTCGGGACTCGCCACGACCCGCGGAAACAGTGGGTCACGCTGATCGAGGGCGTCCTGCAGTGCCTGAGTGAGCGCCGCCGGAGCCCGCACCACCACGGCGGTCCAGAACCGCACGAGCGCTTCCAGCGTCCAGACCCGTTGCCGCTCGGTGGTCCGCACCGCCCCGCATGTCGCCCGGCACACCGCCGGGGTGACCTGGCTTTGCCGCACGTCCACGAGGTGGAGCAAGTCAACCCGCTCGGCCGCCCCTTGCGCTCTGCCCATGACCCTCCCCGTCGTTGTGGGTTCATGGGCAGTACACACAAGCCCTCGCGGATTCCGGGCGCTTTATCTTAGCGGCGATGCCGATAAGGGCCCATCCGCTTCGTTGGCGCCCTCGACCGGGCGCTCAACGTAGAGAGGCTACGCCTCGCGCCCGGCCTTCGGGCGCCGCCTCGCGGCTGGACCCTTCTCGCCGCCCGTCAAGCCCCGCGGATCGGCTTGATGACGAGGCGAGCGGGCGCGCCCGGAAAAGGCCAGCCGGGGATCCAGGCGGAGAAGCGGCCGGCGGGGCCGCCCGCCACGATGAGGTGGAGGTTCCGCGGCTCGCGGAACTTGGCCACGGGCTCGCCGGCGACGCGCGCCCGCGTCTCCCGCCAGAGGAACTCCCGCACGTCCGCCTTGGACCAGCCGTCCCCCGCGATCGTGCGCGCGTGCTCCGGCCCGATCACGAGCAAAGTGTCGGTGAGCCCGGCATGGCCGTCGCTCGCGATCACCGAGCCGCTGCGGGCGATGGTCGCGAGCACCTCGCGCGCGGTGCGATGCTGGGTGTCCGCGACCACCTGCAGCGTCTCCGCCGCCATCGCCGCCACCGTGCTCTCGCCCGCTCCGAAGCCGTGCTCGACGTGCAGCGGCTCCCAGGGACTCGCCTCCTCGTTCTCGCCGATGCAGTAGGCGTAGCGGCCGGGCTGGGAGAAGGTGGACATGCTGATGACCCCCGGCGCGGCCCCGCCGATGTTGAGCCAGCAGAGCCGTACCGCGCGGCCGATGGTGGCATTGGCCCGCCAGCCCGGCCCGAAGGTGCCCGCGCCCGAATTCACGTTCAGCACGCCTCGCACCGGTCCGTTCAGGATCAGCAGCGGCGCCACCGCGTCGGTGGTGCCGGAGACACCCACCAGCGCGAACTCCGGATCGCAGATGGCCTCGACGCCGGCGATCACCGCCGGCATGTACTCGGGGCGACAGCCGGCCATCACCGCGTTGACGGCGACGCGTTCCACCGTGGCCCGCCCCAGGCGCGGCGCCACCAGGGCGATGAGCTCGTCGCCGGCCCGGCCGCTCGCGGCCACCGCGGCCCGGACGCGCTCTGCCGTCGGCGGCACCACCGGCAGGCCGTCGGTGACGCCGCGGGCATGAAGGGTGTCCTGGGGATCGGCCTCCGGCGGCACGGGTGAATGATACGCCCGGGTCACTCGTCTCTAGGCCAAGGAGGAGCTATGAACCATCTTATGCGCCGCTATCGCTGGCTCTGGCCCGCGTCGGGCCTGGCCGGTCTTGCCCTCGCTTTGATCGCCGTCGCCGCCCCACCCGCCTGGACCCGGGCCGCCGCACCCATCTGGACCGAGCAGCCCGTGGCCGTCAGCCCGAGCACCATTCCCGCGCCGAACTGGGTCGAGCTGGCCAAGGCCGTTAAGCCCGCCGTGGTGAACGTCACCGGGCGGCGCGACACCGGCCGCGGCATGGGCTCCGGCTTCATCATTCACGCCGACGGCTATGTCGTCACCAACAACCACGTGGTCGAGGGCGCGGAGAAAGTGCAGGTCAGGCTCTCCGACGGCCGTGACCTCCCGGCGACCATCGTCGGCCTCGATCCCAAGACCGATCTGGCTCTCCTGAAGGTCGACGGGCGGGGCCTTCCCGTGATCGCGCTCGGCGATTCCGCCGCGCTGCAGGTGGGCGAGCCGGTGATGGCCATCGGCAATCCCTTCGGCCTGCAGCAGACCGTCACCACCGGGATCGTGAGCGCCACCGGCCGGGTGATCGGCGCCGGCCCCTATGACGACTTCGTCCAGACCGACGCCCCCATCAATCCCGGAAACAGCGGCGGGCCCCTCGTCAACGCGCGGGGTCAGGTCGTCGGCATCAACTCCGTCATCTTCAGCCGCACCGGCGGCTCGGTGGGCATCGGCTTCGCGATCCCCGTCAACCTCGCCAAGAGCGTGTTCAGCCAGCTCGCGGCGAACGGCCGCGTGGAGCGCGGCTGGCTGGGCGTGTCGATCCAGGAGATCACCCCCGCGCTGGCGAAGAGCCTCGGGCTTGCCGACGAGCGCGGCGCGCTCGTCGCCCAGGTGACGGAGGGCTCCCCGGCAGCCACCGCCGGCATCAAGCAGGGCGACGTGATCGTTGCGGTGGCGGGACGCGCGGTCGGCCGCTCCGCCGACCTTCCGCCCCTGGTCGCCAACCTCGAGCCGGGTCATCCGGTGAAACTCACGGTCGTTCGCGACGGCAAGCCCACGACGCTCGAAGTCACGGTGGCTCGCCTCGAAGAGCCGCGTGAGCCGCGCGCCGCCGGCAAGAGCGAGCCCCAGGGCCGCCTGGGGCTGGTCCTGGGACCCGTCACCCCGGATGTCGCCCGTGAGCTCTCGCTCCCGCGCGGCCTCAAGGGCGTGGTGGTACGCGACGTGCGCGACGGCAGCCCGGCCGACGAGGCGGGTCTGCGGCCCGCGGACGTGATCGTCGAGGTCAATCGCCGGCCGGTCGCCAGCGTGGAGGAGTTGCGCCGGATACTGGACAAGCAGGACAAGGGCGCGCCGCTTCTGCTCCTGATCAGGCGAGAGAATGCCGAGCGCTACGTGACCCTCTCCTAGGCCCTTCCCGCGGAGGCTCCGCCCGCTCGGCTAGAAGTCTCCCCATGGTGCTCTAGCCGGGCGGGCTGACCGTCACTCGGGCACGCTGACGGCGCCTGCCGTCGGCGCTCGGCGCCGAAATACGCGGGAACGCAGTGTTTTGCTGAGTGGCACCGATGGTGCACCTCGCTCTCGCATGCCCGCAACCTCCCGCTCGCTCGCGAGGATACTCCTGCGCCTCCGCTGGCGTCCCCGGTTTTCCGTCGCGCTCGTCGCCCTCGTGGTGGCGTTGACTGCGTTCACCGGCGCCACCATCGGCTGGCTGGCCTGGAGCGAACAGCGCGCGCAGTCGCGGGCTCTAGCCGATGCCGCCATGACGCAGGCCGCCCGGCTCGTGGCGACCCACACCGCGCGCTTCCTCCGTGACGCGGAGTGGTCGGCGCGCCTGGGCCCGCAGCTGGTGCGCGAGGGCCGGCTCAACGCCGACGACTTCGACGCGGTGGAGGAGTTCGTGCTGGGCGTGCTGCGCGCCCACCCCCAGCTGACCTGGGTGAGCTATGGTGACCGCGACGATCGGTTCGTCGGCGCCTGGCGCGACGCCTCCGGCCAGCTCTTCATCAACCGCAGCTTCCCCGTCGGCGGGCGCATACGCCTCGAGGAGGATCGCATGCTGCCCGACGGCAGTCGCGCCCCGGTGAAGCGCCGCGACGACCACGGCTATCGGCCCAGCCAGCGGCCGTTCTTCCGCGTCGCCGCGGCGAACCGTGATCTCACCTGGACCGACCCCTACGAGTTCTACGCCAGCGGGGGTCCGGGACTCACCTGCGCGATGCCCCTGTTCGACTGGAGCGGGATGGTGCAGGGCGTGTTCACGGTGGACTTTTCCGTGACCCGGCTCGCCGAGTTCCTCGACGAGGTCGAGGTCTCCCCCCGAGGGCGTGTGTTCCTCGCCACCCGGCAGGGCCGCCCGCTGGTGGAGCAGCGGCGGCGCAACGGCCACGACGCTCCCCCGATTCCGGATGCCGCCCTCGTGAAGCTGCCCGTAGGCCGCGACGAGGATTCCACCGTCGAGTTCGACCACGCCGGCGAGCGCTACCTAGCGCGCGCGGTGGCATTGCCCGCGGGCGGACTCGGCTGGCGCGCGGAGGTGGTGGTGCCGGAGCGCGACTACACCGCCCGGGTGAACGCCCAGGCGCGCCGCGCGCTCCTCCTCGGCGCCCTCGCCGTCATCGTCGCCCTCGGGTGCGGGATCGCTACCGCGCGCTGGATGGCGCGGCCCCTCCAGGAGCTGGCGCGCGTCGCCCTGCGCATCCGCGCCGGCCATCTCGACGCGGTGGTGCGGCCGCGCAGCCATGACGAGATCGGCGTGCTCAGCGGCGCCATGAGCCAGATGGTGCGCGCCCTCCGCGATCGCGAGTTCGTCCGCCAGACCCTCGGCCGCTACGTCAGCCCCGAGCTCGCGGAGCGGGTGCTGCGCGACCCGGACGCGGTGCGCCTCGGCGGCGAGCTGCGCGAGGTGACCATCCTGATGTCCGACCTTCGCGGCTTCTCCGAGCTGTCGGAGCGGCTGGGGCCGGAAGCGATGATCGACCTGCTCAACCGCTATCTTGCCACCATGACGCGCGTGATCCACGAGCACGGCGGCATGATCAACGAGTTCATCGGCGACGCCATCCTCGTGCTCTTCGGCGCACCGTTCCAGCACGTTGACGACAGCGAGCGCGCGGTGCGCTGCGCCTGGGACATGCAGTGCGCGCTGGCCGCGCTCAACGTGGAGAACCGGCGCCTGGGCCTGCCCGAGCTGGCCATGGGCATCGGCGTCCACGTGGGGCCGGTGGTGGCCGGCAATATCGGCAGCCGAGATCGGGTCAAGTACGGAGTGGTCGGCTCACCCGTGAACCTGGCCGCGCGTATCCAGTCCGTGGCCTTCGGCGGCGAAGTGCTGTTGTCCACAACGGTGGTCGAGCGGGTCCGCGACGCCGTCCGCATCGGGCACGGCCGCCGCGTCCGGGCCAAGGGCTTCGCCGGCCTGATCGCCGTGCATCCACTCGAGGGTCTGGAGTCCGGCGTGCCCGCGTCGGCGGAGCCCGCCGCGCTCACGGCGCCACCCTCGGGCCCGCTCTCCGCCGCCTAGCGTTCTCGTGCCATAATGCCCGCCATGAACCGAAAAATCCTCTTCGTCGGCGGCGGCGCCATCGGTAGCTATCTGGGGTCCTTCCTCACGCGGGCGGGTCACGATGTGACCATCGTGGATCCGTGGGCCGAGCAGGTGGAGGCGATCCGCCAGCGCGGGATCTCCGTCACTGGGCCGCACGATCCATTCGAGGCGCGCCCCAAGGCGATGCATCTGCACGAGGCCCAGCGACTCCCGCGCGACTTCGAGATCGCCTTCGTCGCCATGAAGGCGTACGACACCCACTGGGCCACCCAGCTGGCCCTGCGTCACCTCCGCCCCGAAGGCTACGTCGTGTCCTCGCAGAACTGCTGGCCCGACCCGCTGGTGGCCGAGGTGGCCGGCGCGGGCCGCTCGGTGGGGCTGATCATGTCCAAGATCGGCGTGGCCCTCTGGAAACCGGGGCAGGTCGAGCGCGGCATGGAGAAGGGTGAAGGCAAGGGCCACGACGTCTTTCGCCCGGGCGAGCACGACGGGCGCATCACCCCGCGCGTCACGGAGCTGGCCGAGATACTGTCCGTCATCGACGGGGCCAAGGCCACCGACAATCTCTGGGGCGAGCGCTGGGCCAAGCTGTCGCAGAACGCCATGGGCAATCCCGTGCAGGCCATGACAGGGCTCGGCACCCTCGAGGTCATGTCGAGTGAGGTGGGGCGCGCCATCACCATCCACCTCGCGTCGGAGTCGGCTCGAGTGGGCCTGGCCGCGGGCTACCGCATCGCCAAGTTCGGCGGCACCGAGCCGGCCACGTGGGCAAAGGCGGATCAGCGCGACACGTGGGAGACGCTGGATCGGATGCTGACGCCGGCTTCCGCAAGCGGACGCAACTGGCGCGCGTCCATGGCGCAGGACGTGATCAAGGGCCGTCCCACCGAGATCGACTACATGAACGGCCACGTGGTGGCGCAGGGACGCGAGCGCGGGGTGAAGACACCGGTCTCCGCCGCCATCGTGGATGTGGTCCGCGAGATCGACGCGGGGACGCGGAAGCCCGCCCCCGCCAACATCGAGGCCACGCTGCGCCTGGCCGGCGTCTAGGGCGACTCGGTAGACTGGACCACGAAGGACTCGACGACGATGCGTCGGGTGCCCGGGCGGTCGGGAATCGGGATGCGGAAGTAGGCCCGGTCCCCGGCGCGCAGGTTACCGTAGGCCCATCCCCGCTGCACCGCGATCACCGCGCCCGACCCGTCCAGCACGTCGAGCCGGAGCCGCACCAGCCCGACCGTGTCGCGCCCGTCGTTGTAGAGCCATCCGGCGATGGCGCCGCGGGTCGGCGCGTCGCGATCCTCCTCGACGCGGAACCGCTCCATTCCCGCGGACACCGGCGCCTGGGCGGCGGCCGCCGAGAACCCGCCGAGACAGAGCGTCAGGAGCGTCCCGACCGCGAGCGCTCGGCGATGGATCCGCGACCGTGCGCTCACTGCCAGCGGATCAAGGCTTTGATCTTGGGATACTCCGGCGCCTTCCCCTCGATGTCCACGACGCGCAGGACCTTGTCCGAGCCCTCGAGGAGGAGGTTGTTGTTGCTGTAGGCGACGAACTTGCCCCACTCCCTCGGGATCGCCACGTCGTACTTCGGGATCGTCGTCTGCGCCTGCGCGGTGTCGGGCGCGGGGACCCAGGGACGGAACGCGATGACGGCGAGGGCGAGCGCGATGACGGTGAGGACAGCCTTGGTGTAACGATCCGCTTTCACGGGTCGACCTCCTGGCACGGGTGCACGGCTCGACGCTCTCCATGCATGCTACCATCCTCGCATGGCGCGGCGGCGCGTGGTGCTGACGGGGGCGGCCGGCTACGTGGCCCAGCGGATGTTCGCGCCCCTCGCCGAGCGCTGGGATCTCGTTCCCCTCGACGTGCGCGCGACGGCGGGCGACGGGCAGCCGGTGCCCGGCCTCGTGGTCACGGACCTGACGCAGCGCAACCGGGACCTGTACCGCCAGCACTTTCGCGGCGCCGACGCGGTGATCCACTGCGGGTACGTGCGCGCCCCCGGCCTGGACGCCACGACCTGGCAGGACAACAGCGACGCCAAGTTCTGGGCCGAGTACGAGAACGTGGCGCTCGCCTACAACGTCTACCGCACCGCACTCGAGGAAGGCGTGCGGCGCGTGGTGGTGGCCAGCTCCAATCACGCGGCCGACTACTTCGAGCGCCTCGTCTGGGCGGGCCGGCTCGACATGGTGACGCCGGAGATGCCCCCGCGCTCCGACAACTGGTACGGGTGGTCCAAGGCCGCCTACGAGCTACTGGGCTTCGTCTTCGCCACCGGCAAGGTCGCTCCGCGCGCCCTCGAGATCGTGCAGTGGCGGATCGGTGGCCCGCGCGACGACGACATCGACCACGTGGAGCCGGGGGACGTGCCGGTCATGCACCGCGCACTCGGCGCCTACCTCTCCGCGCGCGATCAGGTCCAGCAGGCCATTCGCATGGTGGAGACCGAGGACATCCGCGACGAGCACGGCGTCCCGTTCCTCATCGTCTACGGCATCAGCGGGAACACCCACCGCTTCTGGAGCCTCGCCAGCGCCCGGGACAAGATCGGTTATCAGCCTGCGGACGACAGCCAGGTGAACTTCGCGGACAAGATCGCCGCGCTGGTGCGGGGACTCCGGAAGTAATCCGCTCCGCCTAGATGTTGACGCCCTTCATCACCGCGGCGGGATAGCGGGTGCCCGCGGCGGCGCCGGCGGGCACCGCGGCGGAGATGCGCGCGACGTCCGCGGCGGAGAGGCGGACGGCGAGGGCGCCGAGATTGTCCTCGAGGCGGTCCTTCCGCTTGGTGCCGGGGATGGGCAGCACGTCCGGGCCCTGGGCGAGCAGCCAGGCCAGCACGAGCTGGGAGGCGGTGCAGCCCTTCTCGCGCGCCAGCGCCTCGATGCGACGCACCAGCTCCACGTTGTGGGCGAAGTTACCCTCCTGGAAGCGCGGGTGGTCGCGCCGACGGTCGCCCTCGGGAATATCCTCCGGCTTCTGGATCTGGCCGGTGAGGAAGCCGCGGCCCAGCGGCGAGTACGCCACGTAGGAGATGCCGAGGTCCCGGCAGGTGCGGAGCGTTTCTTCCGCCTCCGTGCGGTAGAGCAGCGAGTACTCGCTCTGCACCGCGGAGATGGGGTGGACGCGGTGGGCCCGCCGTATCGTCGCCGGCGCGGCCTCGGACAGGCCGAGCGCGTGCACCTTGCCCGCCTCCACCAGCCCCTTCATCGCCCCCACCGTCTCCTCGATGGGCACCGCGGGGTCAACCCGGTGCTGGTAGTAGAGATCGATGACGTCCACGCCCAACCGAACGAGGCTCGCGTCGCAAGCTTCGCGCACGTACTCGGGCCGGCCGTTGACGAGATTGCCGCCGGCCGCATTGCGCACCTGGCCGAACTTGGTGGCGAGGACCACCTGCTCCCGCCGGCCGCGGAGCGCGCGGCCGAGCAGGCTCTCGTTGTGGCCCCACCCGTACATGTCCGACGAGTCCACGTGGGTGATGCCGCGGTCCAGCGCGTGCTGCACCAGCGCCACCGACGCGGCGTCATCGGCGGCGCCGTACACGCCGGAGAGGGACATGCAGCCGAGACCGAGCGGGGAAACCTGGAGCGTGCTGTGGCCGAGGGTTCGTGGTTCCATGGCGAGGAAGGATACTATGACGCTCTCGTGAGCACCAGACTGCGGCGCCTGCACCGCTGGCTCGGACTCGCCACCGGCCCCTTCCGTCGTCCTCTTCGCGCTGAGCGGCGTGGCGCTGATGGCACGCGACGGGCTCGAGTCGGTGCTGGATGGCGCACTACCGCCCGTCAACGTGGCGGGTGCGGCAGCGCCGCCGGCCGCGGTGGTGGAGATCGCGCGCGCCCGCTTCCCGGGCTCGGAGCCGCGCGGCCTACGCGCCCCGCGGCGGGCCGACGAGCCCTATCGTGTGCTCCTCGACTGGCGCGGCGACCGTGTGGAAGCCTGGGTGGACCCTTATACACGCGCGGTGATCCGCACACGGCTCCCCGATCGCTCGGTGCTCGTGGCCGTCCACTCGCTGCACGCCTCGCTGCATCTCGGCCGCGCGGGCCACCTCCTCGTGGCGCTGCTCGGAGTGGCCCTCGCCGTCCAGGGCGCGCTCGGCCTCTGGCTCTGGTGGCCAACGCCGCGCCGCGAGCCCGGCCGCGTCGCCTTGCCGCTGCATCGGGTGGTGGGGGCGCTCGCCATAACGGGCAGTCTCTTCCTCGCGCTCACCGGCGCCTACCTCGCGGCGCAGCACGTGGCAGCGCCCCCGCCTGCGGCGCGCGCGTCAGAACCGTCGGATGATGGTCTGGCCGCGCGCCTGCATCGAGGCGACGTCGGCGGCTGGGCGGGACGCGCGGCGTGGACGGTGACCGGGCTCGCGCTGCCCGTTCTCGTCCTGTCGGGCTATGCCCTCGCCGTCAGCGGACGCGATATTCCTCGATGATCCGTAGGATTCGCGCGCGGACGGCGCTCCGCACGGTGGGGTCGGAGAGATCACGGCCCACATACTCGTCCTCGACCTCCTGCATCCGTACGAAGCGCGGAGGCTGGCCGGGCGGAGTGCGCTCGACAAACGATGCATCGCCCACCAGCACGCTGTCCCACACCTCGCGTCTCAGCGCCCAGAACGCGCGCCGCTCGCGCGCGAAGGCCTCGCCCGGCGCGCACTCCGCGTCCGGAAGGCGCACGTACCAGGTTTTCCCCAGCTCGCGCGCCAGGGGGGAGCGCCCGTGCCCGGCGTCGATGGTCTTCACGTTGTCCTGACGCTCGAGCCAGCTTGCCCCATAGCTGACGATGCGCGTGTGGCGCTGAAGGGCATGGTAGTCTCGCCGCCCCATGTCCCGGCTCTCGCGCCCCGGGATCGGCGCGTAGTTCGCGCAGGACCACTCGGCATAGCCGGTCCCCGTCGCCCACGCCGCCGCGCACTGATACCGAGGGCCATCGTCCAGGTTGGTGATCCGGCGCGTCCATAGCCCGGCGGTTCCACGGAGATCGCGCACGTGCCAGCCCTGGGGGCGCTCGAAGTCGTACACAAAGGGGGCGTCGTGCTCCCAGTCCTCCGACTGATGCCCCAGCAGGCTCTCCGTCCTCACGCGCCCCGCCAGATCGGCGGCGAAGAGAACCCGCTGGAGGCGGATGCGGCTCGGTGACACCATCTCCGTGGTGATCCACTCCTTCACCGACTTGTCGCGGTTGACGTCGTAGACGCGGGCGTCGCGGCTATAGCCGGGTTGAAAACTCTCGACCTCCACGAAGCTATAGTCCACCAGGAAGCAGCCGGCCATGCTCCGGACCGCGGCGAGGCCGCGATCGAGTGATGAATCGGCGGCGCTGCTCACGCCGGCGCCCAGCGCCAGCCCGAGGGCGAGGCCGTACACGAGCCGAGTGTTCACGCCCCCAGTATGCAACGGCCCGCAACCGGGTGTCGTCGGCGCTTCAGATCTGGGAGTAGCCGCTGCCCTTGGTATCGACGCCGCGCCCGCGCGCCTCGTCGATCCAGCCGTGCTCCTTGAGGATCTGCTGGCTGTAGGTCACCCGGCCCGTGATGCGCTCGCACGGTTCGGTGGCGAGCAGCAGCGCGGCGCGGGCCATCAGGATGGGCGGCTCGCCGCGGGGGTCGTCCATGCTGCGCACGAGCTTGTGATGCACGGTGCCCGGCGTGGGTACCACCTGGGACGGCGAGAGGGCGGTCACCGAGACGCCGTGGGGATACACCTCGCGGGCCAGGCCCTGGGTGAACCGCTCCAGCGCGGCCTTCTCCGCCCCGTAGCAGGTGCCGCCCGAGTAGCGCTCGGGCTCCGGATACGGGCCGCGCCCAGGCCCGATGGCCGAGCCCGAGGAGATGTTCACGATGCTGCCGCGCCGGCGGGGAATCATGTCTTCCAGCGCGAGCTTGGCGAGCACGAAGGGGGCGTGCACGTTCACCGCCCAGGAGCGAATCCACTTGTTGACGGGGTAGTCCTTGACCTCGATGAAATAGGTCAGGGCGGCGTTGTTCACGAGTACGTCGACGGGGCCGTACGCGGCGCGGGCGGCCTGCATCAACCGCTCGCACTCGGCGGGCTCGGAGATATCCGCGGCCACCGCGGTGGCCTCGTTCCCCGCCCCGCGGATCTCTCCCACCGTGTGCTCAAGCGAGCCCGCGAGGGGATGATCGCCCTCGCGCAGCGTCCGCGCCGCGCAGACGACGCGGCCGCCCTCGGCGGCGAAGAGCCGGGCGATGTCGGCGCCGATGCCCCGGCTCGCACCCGTGACCACGACTACCTTCCCGTCGAGCTTGCCCATGGCGCCCGACACTCTAGCACGTCCCCTCCCTCTCCCCTCAGGGGAGAGGGCAGGGTGAGGGGTCTACGACACGAGGTTGACCGGCGCCTCTCCTCTGGCGACGCGCTCGACGTTGCCCGCGATCACGTCGGCGCGCGCGGCGAGCATGCCCTCGGTCCACCCGGACACGTGCGGCGTCATCAGGACATTCGGCATCTCGTGAAAGGGACGGCGCGCGGGCAGGGTGGGCCCGGGCGCGGCGGGATAGCGATACCAGACGTCGAGGGCGGCGCCGGCGAGGCGGCCCCCGGCGAGCGCGTCATAGAGCGCATCCTCGTCCACGATCTCGCCGCGCGCCACGTTGACGAGCATGGCCGACCGCTTCATCAGCGAGAGCTCCCGCGCGCCGATCAGCCCGCGCCCGCCGCGCCACCGCACCGCCGATGCGGCCGTAGCCCACGATCCCGAGCGTCTTGCCGGCGAGCTCCGCCATCGGCGGGGGCGGGGGCGCGTCGTGTGACCAGGCCGCTTCCCAGCGTCCGCGGCGGAGGCTCGCGTCCAGCCGCGCGAAGCCGCGGCTCCAGGCCAGCATGGCGCCGATCACGTACTCGGCGATGCCGGTCTCGTGGCCGTAGGCATTGGCGACCGCAGCCCCCGCCGGCAGCGCCGCGCGGTCGATGCGGTCGGTGCCGGCGCCCGGCACCTGCACGAGCCGGAGCCGGCGCGCCGCCGCGCCCATCGCGGGGGTGAAGGCCATGCCGACGAGCACGTCGACTTCGGGCAGCCGCCCCACGATGGTGCCTTCGTCGGCGACCAGCAGCTCGCAGGGCACGCCGAGGCGCGCGCGGACGGGATCCACGAAGCACGCGGCGAATCCCCCCACGAAGGCGACGTGGAGCGGTCGCGTCATGTCAGGACCATCTGCGTCTGCGTCGTCAGCGACAGCATGCGGCCGGACTCGTCGGTGATCCGCGTCTGCCACACCTGGGTACGCTTGCCGCGATGGAGGGGCGTGGACTCCGCCTGCACGAGGCCCGCGCGGCCCGCCGCGAAGAAGTTGGTCTTGGACTCGAGCGTGGCCGTCCCCGCCCCGGGCGGCAGGTTGAGGACGGTCGCGACGGCTCCGATGGTATCGGCGAACGCCATCAGGGCGCCGCCGTGGAGGGCCCCGCCCACCGTCCGCAGGTCGTCCCGTATCGTCAGGCGCGCGACGACGCGGTCCTGCGCGGCCTCCACGAATTCGATGCCCAGCAGCTCGCCTAGGGTGCCCTTCCAGCGCTCACCGATCTGCCGAGGGTCGATAGCATCGCTCATCGTCGCCTCCTCCTCCGTGGGGTCCGGGCCGCGGGGATGGCTCAGCGTCGCCCCGGCGGGGTCAGGACCTCAATTACCTGGCAGGTAATGTCTCATGCCCCGGCCGCGGTGTAGACTCCGCGCATGCAGCGGGCGCGCACGAAGAGCCCGAGAGCCAGCTCCGTCGGCCGGTTGCTCCGCGGCTGGCGCGAGCGCCGGCGGCTGAGCCAGCTCGCCCTCGCCGTGGACGCCGAGGTGTCGGCGCGGCATCTCTCCTTCCTCGAGACGGGCCGCGCCCAGCCAAGCCGCGAGATGGTGCTGCTGCTCGCCCGCGCGCTCGACGTGCCCGCGCGCGCCCGCAACGAGCTGCTGGTCGCGGCCGGCTTCGCGCCCATCTACCGCGAGCGCGGCCTCGAGGCGCCGGAGCTGGCCGACGTGCGCCGCGCGCTGGAGTTCATGCTGCGCCAGCAGGAGCCCTTCCCGGCCCTCGTCCTCGACGGGGGCTGGAACATCGTCATGAGCAACGGCGGCGCGCGCCGCCTGCTGAGCCTCTTCCTCACGCCCGAAGAGGCCGCCGCGGTGGGCCCGCCCAACGCGATGCGCCTCTTCTATCACCCGCAAGGCATGCGGCCCTACATCGTGAACTGGGAGGCCACCGCCGCCGCGCTCATCCAGTGGCTGCATCGCGACGTCATGCGCGGCGTGGGCGAGCCGGAGACGGGCCGCCTGCTCGAGGAGCTCCTGTCCTACCCAGATGTCCCGCGCCACTGGCGCCTGCTCGATCTCGACGCCGCCAGCGCGCCCTTCCTCGCCGTGGAGCTGGCCAAGGGGGACGTCCGCCTGTCCTTCTTCTCGCTGCTCGCCGGACTCGGCGTGCCCTACGACATCACCCTGCACGAGCTCCGCGTGGAGTGCTTCTTCCCGGCCGACGCCGCGAGCGAGGCGCGCCTGCGCCGACTGGCGCAGGACGAGGGCGCAAAGGCCTAGAGGCCGCCCCAGACTTCTCGCGCGGTCTCCACGCAGAGGGCGAGCTTGGCGCGCTGCTGCTCGACGCCGATGTCGTTGCCCTCCACCGTCGAGGAGAAGCCGCACTGCGGGCTCAGGCAGAGCTGATCGAGGGGGATATACTTCGCCGCCTCGTCGATGCGCCGCTTGAGGTCATCCTTGCGCTCGAGCGCGCCGGTCTTGCTCGTCACCAGCCCCAGCACCACGCGCGCGGGGGCGCGCACGTGGCGGAGCGGCGAGAAGTCGCCCGAGCGCGCGTCGTCGAACTCGAGGAAGAAGCCGTCGTACGGGAGCTGGGTGAAGACGGTCTCCGCCACGCGCTCGTAGCCGCCCTGGGCGCGCCAGGACGACCGGAAGTTGCCGCGGCAGAGATGGGTACACACGGTGAGGTCGGCGGGCTTGTCCCGCAGCGCGCCGCGAATCATCTTCACCGACAGCGCCAGCTGCACGTCCGGATCGTCGCCGCGCGCCCGGCCCTCCGCCCGCATGTTCTCGTCGCAGAGATAGGCGAGGCTCACGTCGTCAAGCTGGAGGTAGCGGCAGCCGGCGGCATAGAGATCGGCAATCTCCGCGCGGTAGGCCGCGGCGGTGTCCTCGGCGAAGGCGTCGAGGTCCGGATACACGGTACCGTCGATGTTCGGCTGGCCGACCTGAGTGAGCAGCATCGAGGGTGACGGCAGGGTCAGCTTGGCGGTGCGGCTCACGATGCCACCTAGGAATTTGAACGCCTCGACGAAGATTGGGCGGGGCCGCGTGACGCGGGCGGTGACGGCCAGGTCGGGGCGGGTGAAGAACATCTCGCCGGACTTGCCCCGAAAGGTGACGGGCAGCGCCTTGCCTTCGCTGGCGAGGCCCGAGAACTGGATGAGGAAGTCCATGTGCCAGGATTTCCGGCGCATCTCCCCATCCGTGATGCCCTGGAGGCCCACGCCTTCCTGAAGCGCCACCGCCTCGCGAATGGCCGCGTCCTCGGCGGCGGCGAGCGACTCGGGGCTGGCGCGGCCGGCCTCGCGGTCGAGCCGCAGGGCCTTCAGGGCCGGCGGCCGCAGCAGGCTCCCCACATGATCGGCGCGAAACGGCGGGCGTAGGGGCGGCATCGGACGCGATGTTAGCACCCTTCGATCAAGCCACATGACCGTGTATCATGAGTTACCGTCATGTTTCCCCTTGGGATGCCCACTTGGCCGGCTTGATCGGCCTGTTTGCCTCGCGCCCGCTGGCCGACGTCGAACGCGGCCGCGTACGCGACGCCGCGCGAGGCCTAGACTTCACGGGCGTCTCCCGCCACGACATCTGGGAGAGCGAGTGCCTCATGGTTGTGCGCGTCCACCATGACCACACCGTTCCCCGGCCCGTCCGCACCGACGGCCGCGGGCTCTCCGTACTCTTCGACGGCCATCCGCGCCTGCCCGATGGATCCGGTCCCGTCGCGGTGGATAGCTGGCTCGCGCGCTACGAGCGGGAGGGCCGAGACGAGGCGCTATCCCAGATCGATGGAAGCTTCGCCGCCGTCCTCCACGACGCGCGCACCCGCCGCGTCACCATCGCCACCGATCGCTTCAACTCGCGCCCGCTCTACTATTACGCGGGTGGAGACGTCCTCGCCTTCGCCAGCCAAGCCGGAAGGCTCCTCCGGTTCCCCTTCGTCCGCCAACGCCTCGACCCGATGGCCGTGAAGGAGTTCCTCACCTTCCAGACCATCCTCGACGAGCGCACCTTCCTGGCGGATGTCCGGGCGCTCACGCCCGCGTCCTCCCTCGAGGCGCCGGGGCCGGCGCCGGTCCCACGGCGCTACTGGCACTGGTGGCCCACGCCCGACGCGGAAGAGAGCGTCCGCGTTCACGCCGATCGTCTGACCGACCCGCTCGTGGCCGCGACCAGGCGCATGGTGGGGGATGGCGGCGGTCTCGCCATTCTTCTGAGCGGCGGTCTCGACGCCCGCGCCATCGTGGCCTGCTCGCCGCGCCCCGTGCCCGCGGTGACGCTCGCCGACTACGAGAACGGCGAGGTGCGGCTGGCCCGCGCGATCGCGGGCACGCGGGGCTTCCCCTTCACGTTCGTGCGGCGGCTCCCCAGCCATCACGTCGACCTTGTGGACCTCGGGGTGGCCCTCGGGGACGGCGCCCATCGCTACGATAATGCGCAGTTCGCCTACCTCCGCGCGGCGCTCCCGCCCGAGATCACGACGCTCGCGACCGCGTACTCGTTCGATCGCTTCATGAAGGGCAACTCCATCCCCAAGCGGGTGCGGCGCGTGCGCGGCTGGCCGGTGCGGCGGCACGATCTGCTGCCCATTCCCGCCGGCATCTCGCCGCGGGAGCTCGCCGAGGTCGCGCTTGTCGAGCAGGCGCACTGCCTCTGGCGTCACGCCCCGCTCGCGGAGATATTCCAGGAGCCGCATCGCGACACGATCAAGGCCGACCTGCTCAACACGCTCGAGTCCGTGCTGCGCGCGCACTGGGACCGCACCGCCGATCCCATCACGCGGTTCGAGGCACTGTCCTATCACATGATGTTCGGGCGATTCACCGCCTACCTGAACGTCCTCAGCATCCGCCACTTCTTCGACGATCGAACCGTCGCCATCGACAACGCCTTCCTCGACGCGATCGTGGCGACGCCGCCGCGCGTGCGGGTGGACGGCCTCGCCTATCGCGACGCCTTCCGACGACTTGCGCCGGACCTCTGGCGCATTCCCGACGGGAACACGGGCATGCGGCCGGGCGCGCATCACCTCCGCATCTACGCGCGCGACCGCGCTCGCGAGCTCGGCCGCCGGGCCGGCCTCGGGGGGGCGCCCGCCGTTCTCGACCCCGCCGCCTCCGAGCGCTCGTGGCCCAATATGGCGGCGCTCATCAGGCACCGGCCCGTCCTCGCCGACCGCCTCGCCAAGGTCCTGGCCGACCCGGACGCGCTGCCTCCGGACCTCTTCGACCACGCGGGGCTAGCGCGGCTGCTGGAGGCGCACCTCGCCGGAGGGGCCAACCACACGTGGTTGCTCCTCCTGCTCCTGACCTTCGGCACCTGGCACCGGCGCCATCTGGCCGGGCGCGGCGACGAGGGCGAGATGCCGTTCGCGGGCGGGTCGGCGCCGCTCGAGGTGATGCAGTAGCCGCGCGCGCGGTCTACCGCGCGGCCGACTTCTCCACCGCCCCGTAGACCATGTTCTTGAGTAGGTCGCGGTAGGGCACCCGCTGCTTGGGCGACTGCATCATGTAGACGACGAAGAGTTCCTCCTTCGGATCCACCCAGAAGAAGGTGCCGGCGGCGCCGCCCCAGTAGTACTCGCCCACCGTGCCGGGCAGCGAGATCACCCCGGTGTCCTTGCGCACCGCGAAGCCTAGGCCGAAGCCGATGCCCGGCGAGAGCGGCGGGATGGAGCCGAGATGGTCGGCGGTCATGTACGCCACCGTCTTCGGGCTCAGCAGTCGCTTGCCGTCGAGGTTGCCGCCGTTCGCGAGCATCTGGACGAAGCGCGCGTAGTCCATGGTGGTGCTCATGAGCCCGCCCCCGCCCGACTCCCACTTCTGCGCCACGCGCGGGTCGTTGAGGTCGGCGCCAACGCCGATGTTGCGATCGGTGGGGAACGGCTCCGCGATGCGCTCCTGCTTCGCGCGATCCGTCACGTAGAAGGACGTGTCCTTCATGCCGAGGGGCGCGAAGACGCGCGCCGCGAAGAACTGACCGAGAGTCTGCCCCGACACCACCTCGACCAGCCGCCCCAGCACGTCGGTGGAGTGGCTGTATTCCCAGGCGGCGCCCGGCTGATGGACGAGGGGGAAGGTGGCGAGCCGGTCCACCAGATCCGCGTTGGTGGGATAGTCGGTGAAGATCTTGGCGTCTTCGTACATCTTCTTCACGACGCCCGTGCCGAAGACCCCGTAGGTGAGCCCGGAGGTGTGGCGCAGCAGGTCCTGCACCGTCATGTCCCGCCGCGCGGGCTGAAGATCGAGCATGGGCTGCCCCCCGCCGGCGTCTTTCTTCTCCACGCCCACCTTGAGGCCGCCGAGCTGCGGGATGTACTTCGAGACGGGGTCGCCGATCGCGACCTTGCCCTCTTCCACCAGCATCATCACCGCCACCGACGTGACGGGCTTCGTCATCGAGTAGATGCGGAAGATGGTGTCGCGCGTCATGGGGACGCGGGTGCCGGGATCCCGCACGCCCACCGTCTCGAACCACGCGACCTTGCCCTGGCGCGCCACGAGGAGCGTGGCCCCGGGGATCTCGCCCTTCTCCGCATTCGCCCTGAGGATGGCGGTGAGCTGGCCCAGGCGCTCGCTCGAGAGCCCCACCTGCTCCGGCCGAACGGTGGGAAGGCCTTGCGCCTGCGCGAGCGAGACCGCGAGAAGCCCGAAGAGTGCCGCTGCCAGGAATGCCGCGCGTGTCCGTCGCATGCTGGGCCTCCTCTGTGGACGTGATTGCCGCCCGGTCGGCCCGAGCATGGGCCTCCCACGCGCCCGCGTCAAGGCGGCCGGCTTGGTTGACAGGCCGCCGGGGGCCGCCTTAGTCTGGGTTCGAGTCTCACCACCGACGGGAGGGCGCGCGTCATGGTCCTGACGTTCACGAAGCTGAACCCGTACTTCGTCGCCGAGGTGAGCCCGGTGGACCTGCGCAAGGCCGACGAGGCCACGCTGGCCGCGGTCCGCGGCGGGATGGACGAGTACGCCGTGCTCGTCTTCCGCGACCAGCCTTTCACGGACACCGAGCAGCTCGACTTCGCCCAGCGCCTGGACGGGGTGCTCCACACCAAGCTCGGCATCAGCGCGCTCCAGAAGAACCGCTTCGGCAACGAGGCGCTCGGGGACATCTCGAACCTGGACGAGAACGGCGAGATCCTGAAGACGGACAATCGCCGGCGCATGTACAGCCTGGGCAACCGCCTCTGGCACACCGACGCGTCCTTCCAGGACCCGCCCGGCCGCTACTCGATGCTGTCGGCCAAGATCGTCCCGTCGGTGCCCGCCGATACGGAATACGCAGACATGCGCGCGGCCTACGACACGCTGCCCGCCGAGCTCAAGGCCACGTGCGAGGGGCTGCGCGTGCATCACTCCATCGCGCACTCGCGCCAGACCTTGGGCTTCGAGTTCTCGGAGACGGAGCAGGACGCGCTCAAGGGAGCGGTGCACCCGCTGATCCGCACGATCCCGCGGTCGGGTCGCCGCTCGCTCTACGTAGCTTCGCACGCCTCGCGCATCATCGACTGGCCGGTGCCCGAGGGGCGCCTGCTCCTCCGCGACCTCATCGAGCACGCCACACAGCGCCAGTTCGTCTACCGGCACGCGTGGCGCGTGGGCGATCTCGTCATCTGGGACAACCGCGCCACCATGCATCGCGGGCTGCCCTACGACGACATGCGGCACCGCCGCGAGCTGCGCCGGGTGACGACGCTCGACATCCCCGAGCCCGCTCCCGCCGCGCACTAGCCGTTCGCGTGTCCGATCCCGAACACCCGGCCACCTCGCTCTCCTCCACGCGCAAGTGGGCGATCACCATCTCGGTGATGCTGGTCACGGTCACCCAGATGATCGACACCAGCATCACGAACGTGGCCCTGCCCCACATGCAGGGGTCGCTGTCCACGAGCGTGGAGGAGACCTCCTGGGTCATCACCTCCTACCTCGCCGCCAACGCCATCATCATCCCCGCCACCGCCTGGCTCACCGGCTTCTTCGGCCGGCGGCGGCTCTTCCTGATCTGCACCGTCGTCTTCACGGCGTCCTCGTTCCTGTCGGGAATCGCTCCCAATCTGGAGTTCCTGGTTGCCATGCGCATCCTGCAGGGGCTGGGCGGCGGCCCCGTCGTCCCCATGGCCCAGGCCACCATGTGGGAGATCTTCCCGCTCAAGCAGCGGGGGCTCGCCATGGCCGTCTGGGGCATCGGCATCATGATGGCGCCGATCCTCGGGCCCACCCTCGGCGGCTGGATCTGCGACAACTGGTCCTGGCGCTGGATCTTCTACGTCAACCTCCCCATCGGCGTGCTCGGCTTCCTCATGGCGAGCGTCTTCCTGTTCGACTCGCCCTACGTGAAGAAGCCCACCTCGGTGGACTGGGTGGGTGCGGTGCTCATGGTGGTAGGCTTCGGCTCCCTACAGCTCATGCTGGACCGGGGCGAGCGCGCCGATTGGTTCGAGTCGAGCGACATCACCGTGCTCCTGGTGCTCGCCGTCTTCGCCATCCTGGCCTTCCTCTACCGCGAGCTCACCGCCGACGAGCCCATCTTGAACCTCACCGTGTTCAACGACCGGAACTTCGCGGTCGGCTCCGTGATCATGGCCTCGGTCGGGTTCTGCTTCTTCTCGAGCACGGTGCTGCTGGCGCTTTACACGCAGAAGGTGATGGGCTACGACGCGTGGACCTCCGGCATGGTGCTGGCGCCCGGCGGGATCGGCAACATGCTCGCGCTGCTCATCTCCGGCCGGCTGGTAGCGCGCATGGACCAGCGGCTGCTCCTGGGTATCGGCTGCGCGTTCAATCTCCTCGCCTTTCTCCTCATGAGCGAGGTCACCACCGGCATGGACTACTGGGCGCTCGCCTTCCCGCGCTTCGTCCAGGGCCTCGGCCAGGGCTTCACCTTCGTGCCGCTCCAGACGCTGGCCCTGGCCACCGTGCCGATGGCGCGACTGTCGAACGCGACCGCCGCCTACAGCGTGGTGCGGAACTTCGGCGGCAGCATGGGCATCGCGCTCGCCACGACGTTGCTCGCGCGACGCAGCCAGTACCACCAGTCCACCCTCGGCGCCCACGTCACGGCCTTCGATCCCGAGACGGCCACGCGCCTCAAGCAGTGGACAGGTCACTTCATCGCCCAGGGCGCCGACGGCTTCACCGCGCAGCGGCAAGCGGTGGCCATGCTCTATCGCGACACCACCGAGCAGGCCCAGGTGCTGGCCTACGCCGACGCCTACATGGTCCTGCTTATCCTGTTCGGCGGCATCATCCTGCTGCTCCCCTTCATGCGCCGCGTGCGCGTGGATCAGACCGGGCCCAAGACCACCGCGAAGGCGGCGGCGCGCCCCGAAGCCATTCCCGAGCCCGCGGACTAGCCGCGCGCCCGCACCCGACAAGGAGCCCACCGTGCCCAAAGGACTCACCGCCGTCCTGCTGCAACCGGGCAAGCCGCTCGCTCTCGAGATGCTCCCCACGCCCGAGATCGAGCCGGGCGGCCTCCTCATCAAGAACACCGCCGCCGCCATCTGCGGCTCCGACCTCCACTACTGGCGCAATGACGGCAACTACTCCGGCCCCGACATCCGCCGCGTGCCCGGCCACGAGTTCACCGGCGTGGTGGCGGCGCTGGGCAAGGGCGTGCAGACGGACTCCCTCCGCCGGCCGCTGAAGGAAGGCGACCGCATCGCGTTCCCCTTCTTCAACCCGTGTAACCGCTGCTACTGGTGCGTGCGCGGCGAGCATCACGCCTGCCCGCACCGCCAGCGCAAGAGCAATCAGTTCACGCTGAACGAGTACCCCTACTGCGACGGCGGCTACGCCGAGTACTACTACCTGCCGCCAGGTCACTACGCCTTCAAGGTGCCGGACGAGCTACCCGACGAGGCCATCCCGCCCGTGAACTGCGCGCTCTGTCAGGTGCTCTACGGGCTCGAGGCGGCGGAGATGAAGTTCGGCGACATCGTGGTCATCCAGGGCGCGGGCGGGCTCGGCATCTACGCGGCGGCGGTGGCGGCCGAGAAGGGCGCGGCGCGCGTGATCTCGGTGGACGGCCAGGCCCCGCGGCTGGCCCTGGCCAAGAAGTGCGGCGCCACCGACGTCATCGACATGAACGAGTACCCCACGCCGGACAAGCGCATCGCCCGCGTGAAGGAGCTCACCGACGGCCGCGGCGCCGACATCGTCGTCGAGGTGGTCGGGATCGCCGCGGCCACGGTGGAAGGCCTCAACATGGTGCGCCTCAACGGAAAATACGTCGACATCGGTAACATCATCCCGCAGACGGTGACGCTCCCCGCCACGCTCGTCATCACCAACCAGCTCAAGTGGCTGGGCACCACCCACTACGACCCGTGGATCATCCCCGCCGCGCTGGAGTTCCTTGTGCGCACGAAGGCCAAGTATCCACTGTCATCCCTCGTGTCCCACAGCTTCCCGCTCAAGGACATAAACCAGGCCTTCGAAGCGGCAGAGTGGCAAGGCAAGAACGCGGGAACCGCCGCGACGCGGGTGATTCTCAAACCATAGCCGAAGGTTCGACGCGCGCAGCTGGCTGACACCCCACAGAGCGGCGATCGCAGCCGGGCGGCGGGCGGGTTCGCGGCGAATGCTGTACTGAGCAAGCGAATCCGCCCGCCGCCCGGCTGCGATCGTGACTGCGCGGATTGTTCGCCGGGGGGCGCTACGCGCGTCGAACCGACACCGCCGTGTCGTGGAATACGGCCCCGCCCTTGGGCCAGCCGGGGTCCGCGCTGGTCAGTGCGTTGATGCCGATGGCGCCCTCGAAGCGAGCGTTGGGCCAGATCCCTTCCACGACAACGACTCGGCGTTGCTGGCCGCTCTGCGCCTTGGCGTGTACCAACACCTCACCGCGAGCGTTGGCGAGGATCACGAGCTCACCGTCGCTGACGCCGAGACTCGAGCAGTCGTCGGGGTGCAGCAGTGCGGTGGGTCGGCGCTCGCGCGCGACGGAGGACGGCGTCTCCGAGAACGTGGAGTTGAGGAACCCGCGCGCGGGGGCGGCGACCAGGCGGAAGGGATAGTCGGCGCTGGCGCAGTCGATCACGTCGAAGTGGTCGGGCAGGACGGGCATCTCCTGCCAGCGGCCGCCGAAGCGCTTCCAGTCGCCCTTGAAGTGGAAGCGCCGGTCGGACGTCGGGAAACCGTCGAGGAAGTGCGCGGTCTGGAACGGCAGCGCGCAGTCCTGGCCGCCGCGCTGCCAGTTGGTCTCGGCGTCCCACATGCCGGATTTCCGAAGTGTCGCGTCCATAATTTCCCACGCGGTCATGGAAAAACCAGGGTGCTGGGCGCCGAGGCGCCGGGCCAGCTCGGCGATCACGTAGTGGTTCTCGCGGCACTCGCCGGGGGGCTCGATCACCTTCTTCGCCACCTGGAAATAGGTGTGGCCGCTCGCCGTGTAGAAATCGTCGTGCTCGAGGAACATGGTGGCGGGCAGCACCACATCGGCGAAGGCGGCCGTCTCGGTGAGGAACTGCTCGTGCACGCAGAGGAAGAGATCCTCGCGGCCCAGGCCCTTGTGGACCAGATGCGTCTCCGGGCAGACCATGGCGGGGTTCGTGTTCTGCACGAGCATGGCCGTCACCGGCGGGCCGCCCAGGAGCGCCTCCTGGTCGCCGGTCAGGATGGGGCCCAGGCGCGACTGGTCGAGGGCGCGGATGGACTTGTCCACCCGGTCCAGGCCCTCGATGAGCGAGCGGTCGAGCTTGTAGATCTCCGTCTGGCCGTAGATGGCGCCGCCGCCCTCGTACTGCCAGGCGCCCGTCACCGCGGGCAGGCAGGTGACGGCGTGCATCTGGGCGGCGCCGTTGCGCGAGCGCGTGAACCCGTGGTGGCAGCGGATGAAGGAGCGTTTCGTCCGCCCGTAGAGGCGCGCGAAGCTGACGATCTCGTCCACGGTGAGGCCCGTGATGGCGGCGGCCCACTCCGGCGTACGCGTGCGGACGTGGGCGGCCATCTCGTCCGGGCAATCGGTGTAGGCGCGGAGATACTTCCAGTCGGCGTAGCCCTCGGCGAAGAGCACGTGCATGATCGCGCAGGCGAGCGCGCCGTCGGTGCCCGGCCGGGGCGCCAGGTGGATGTCGGCCTTCTCCGCGGTGCCGGTGCGGTAGGGATCGACCACGACGAGCGGCGCCCCGCGCCGCTTGGCGCGCATCGCGTGCTGCATCACGTTCACCTGGGTGTTGACGGGGTTGCCGCCCCAGATCACCACCAGGTCGCTGTGGTTGTCGATCTCGCGGAGATCGACGCCGCGCTTCTGGCCGACGCCGGCGGCCCAGCCCGTGTCCGAGAGTGTCACGCAGATCGTGGAGAACCAGCGCGAGTAGCCCATGGCGTGGCGCAGGCGGTTGATGCCATCGCGCTGCACCAGGCCCATCGTGCCCGCGTAGTAATAGGGCCACACCGTCTCCGGCCCGTAGGTCTTCGCCTGGCGGGTGAAGGCTTCGGCGACGAGATCCAGCGCCGCCTCCCAGCCGATGCGCTCGAAGCGGCGCGAGCCCTTGGGTCCCACGCGGCGCAAGGGGTAGAGGAGCCGGTCCGGATGATGCACGCGCTCGGCGTAGCGCCCGACCTTCTCGCAGATGACGCCGTCGGTGTAGGTGTTCCGGTGAGAGCCGCGCACGTGGCCGATGGTGCGCTCGTCGATCCGCTCCACCTCGAGGGCGCAGGTGCTGGTGCAGTCGTGCGGGCAGACGGAGGGGACGATCTCGAGCCGGGAGGACGGGGTAATCGCCATGGAGACTATTCTAGCCTAGCCGCTGCGCTCAGCCCATCAGGAGGGCGCCAGGAACCTCCCGCCCCATGGCCTGTATCTCCACCGGCGTCACGCCCTTGGCCTGGAGCGCGGCCACGAACATGGCGAGGCCGTCCACCGGCGTGGGATTGCCCGCCTGGCCCAGATCGGTGCCGAGCACGAAGTGGCGCGCCCCCACGGCCTTGACGGCGGCCGCGGTCTCGGCCACCTCCACCCGCGCCGAGTGGCGCAGGAACTCGAGCGGCGCGTCCGGCCCCGTGAGCATGCCGAGGGCGCAGAGCTCCATCTTTCCGCCCAGGGCCGCGGCCTCCTTCATCTGCGCCACCGTCATGCCCACCACGTCGAACTGGGCGTGGGTGACCACGACGCGGTTGCAGCCGGCGTCCCGCGCGGCCTCGATGAGGGCCAGGGCCTGCTCGCCGGAGGCGTGGCCGGTGTGCACCACCAGGCGCTGCGCCGCGCACACCTTCAGCACCTCGCGCGTCTCGGGCAGCACCGCGCCCCGGTCGTCGACTACCCGAATGCCGGAGGCGGCGGTTCGGGCGCGCTTCACGTGGTTGTCCGCGTCGAAGGTGGGGAACCAGACGACGCGCCCGTGGGCGCCCTGCATGCGCCACATCCACTCCACCGCCTGGGCGTTGATGCCGCCCACCGCGCGGTTCAGCACCACGCCGCCGAACACCTTGATGCCCGGCACGTGCTTGCGGGCGAGCCAGGCGCGATCGGCGGTGATGGTCACGTGGTTCTTGAAGACCAGCGCCTCCATCTGCCGCGCCGCCGCCAGCGTGGCCAGCTCATCGTCGTCCACCGAGCGGCCGAAGACATCGGGCGCCGCATGGGTGTGGAAGTCGATGAGGCCACGGATAGGGCTCACCAGCGGCGGAGGGGGCGAGTAGCCCTGCACGCCGGTGTTCGCGCCGGCGCCGGACGCGTTCGTGCCGCCCGGCCCGCCGGCGGTGTCCGAGCCGCCGGCGCCGCGCGAGCGGTCGCCGCCGCCGTGCGAGCGACGTGCCGCCGCGCGCGTGAGGGTGTGCGCGCGGTGGGCGAGGTCGCAGCCGCAGAAGAGCGGCCGGAGGGCCGTGGCCGGCTCGGCGATCTCAGGCATGGGCGAGCCCCGCCGGCGCCTTGTGCAGCGCGCCGCCCTTCATGATCATGCGCAGCGCGCTCCGGTCCTGCAGGATCGAGATGTCCGCGAGCGGATCGCCGTCCACCAGGAGCAGATCGGCCAGCGCGCCCGCCTTCACCACGCCCAGCTCGCCCGGACGGCCCATGATCTCGCCGCCCAGCCGCGTGGCCGCCACCAGCGTGTCCATCGCGGTGAAGCCGAGCACCTTCACGAACAGCCAGAGGTCACGCGCGTAGGTGCCGTGCGGGGTGAACGGGAAGCCGTAGTCGCCGCCGGGGAGCACGCGGACGCCGCGCTTCCGGAGGCGCGTCATCACATCCACGGTGGCCTCGAGCTCGTGCTCGAAGAAGCGCACCCGGTCCGGCGTGATGCCCCACTGCCCCACCGCCTGGCTCAGGTTGTAGGTGATGCCGGGGGCCGGGCCCACGAATATGTGATCCTTCGCCGCCTCCAGCGCGTCGAGGGCGCGCTCGTCGGCGTAGTTGGCGTGATAGATCACCTCCACGCCGTGACGCAGGCCCAGCAGCACCGACTCCGCGCTTCGGCAGTGCGCGGCCACCCGCAACCCGGCCGCGCGCGCCACCTCCATGGCGGCGGCGACCTCGCCGTCCGTCATCGGGGTGCGGTCCGGCGGATAGCCGGACGTGCCGAGATCGCCGGAGAGGTTCAACTTGAGGAGATCGACGCCTTCGCGGACCAGCATGCGGCATACGCGGCGGACGGCGTCGGGCCCGTCGGCCACCCAGGAGAAGGTGGGCGTCTCGTAGAGCGGCAGGTGCAGGAGGTTGGTGTCGCCGAGCCCGCCCGTCACCGTGATCTCGGGGCCGTTGGCGAGCAGGCGCGGGCCCACCTCGCGACCCGCGTCGATCTCGCGGCGCAGCACCACGTCGAGGCGCGGCTTGGCGGAGGCCGCGGAGAACGCGCTGGTGTAGCCGCAGTCAAGCATGGTCCGCGCGTTGCGCACGGTGATGAGCATCTGCTCCTCGATCGGGAGGCGATCGAGGTCGAGCGGGGCCAGATCGGCCAGGCCCAGGTGGGCGTGGGATTCGATCAGGCCGGGCATCAGCGTCCGCCCCGCGCCGTCGATCCGCGTGGCCCCGTTGGCGGCCGGTGGCGCGCCCGTCAGCACCTCGGCGATGCGGTCGCCCTCCACCCGTACCGTGCCCGTGAAGGGCTCCCGCCCGGTGCCGTCGAAGATCCGAACGTTCGTGATCAGGAATCCCATGGCCCCTCCCCTTTCGCGCCTATCCTCCGAGATCACACCAGGTCGAAGCGATCGAGGTTCATCACCTTGGCCCACGCCGCCACGAAGTCCTGGACGAACTTCGCCTGCGCATTGGAGCTTGCGTAGACCTCCCCCAGGGCCCGGAGCAGGGCGTTCGACCCGAAGACGAGATCGACGCGCGTGCCGGTCCACGTGACCTGGCCTGTCTTGCGATCGCGCCCTTCGAAGACGTCCTTGGCGTCCGATGCCGCCTTCCACTCCGTGCCCATATCGAGCAGGTTCACGAAGAAGTCGTTGGTCAGCGCTTCTGGCCGCTTGGTAAAGACGCCGTGCTTCGTCCCTCCGAAGTTGGTGTTCAAGGCACGCATGCCGCCGACGAGCACCGTCATCTCGGGCGCGGTCAGCGTCAGCAACTGCGCCCGATCGACCAGCAGCTCCTCGGCCGATACAGGGTACTTGCCCCCGAGGTAGTTTCGGAAGCCATCCGCGACCGGCTCGAGGACCGCGAAGGACTCCGCATCGGTTTGCTCCGCCGAGGCATCCATGCGCCCCGGCGCGAAGGGCACCGTCACGGCGTGACCGGCATTCTTCGCCGCCTGCTCGACACCCGCGCAACCGGCCAGCACGATCAGATCGGCGAGCGAGACCTTCTTTCCGCCAGCCTGCGCGCGGTTGAACTCGTTCTGGATGTCCTCCAGGCTCTTGAGGACCTTCGCCAGCTGGGCAGGCTGGTTGACGTCCCAGTCCTTCTGCGGTGCGAGGCGAATGCGCGCGCCGTTCGCACCGCCGCGCTTGTCGGTACCACGGAAGGTGGACGCCGACGCCCACGCGGTCGAAACCAGCTCCGAGACGGACAGCCCCGACGCCAGGACCTTGCCCTTGAGGGAGGTAGTGTCCTTTTCATCGATCAACTTGTGATTGACCGCCGGGATGGGGTCCTGCCAGATGAGCTCTTCCGCAGGGACTTCCGGGCCGAGATAGCGAGCGCGCGGGCCCATGTCTCGGTGGGTGAGCTTGAACCACGCCCGCGCGAAGGCGTCCGCGAACTGATCCGGATGCTCCAGGAAGCGCCGTGAAATCCTTTCGTAGGCCGGGTCGAGCCGCAGGGAGAGATCCGTGGTCAGCATGGAAGGCGCGATACGCTTCGCCGGGTCGTGGGCATGCGGCACCGTACCGGCGCCCGCGCCACCCTTCGGCTTCCACTGATGCGCGCCGGCCGGGCTCTTCGTCAGCTCCCATTCGTAGCCGAACAGGTGCTTGAAGTAGTCGTTGCTCCACTTCGTCGGCGTGGTGGTCCAGGTGACCTCCAGGCCGCTGGTGATCGTGTCAGCGCCCTTTCCCGTGCCGAAGGTGCTCCTCCAGCCGAGGCCTTGCTCCTCGATGCCGGCCGCTTCGGGATCGGGCCCCACATGGGACTCCGGGCCGGCGCCGTGGGTCTTGCCGAAGGTGTGGCCGCCGGCAATCAGCGCGACGGTTTCTTCGTCGTTCATCGCCATGCGACGAAACGTCTCGCGGATATCCGTGGCCGCCGCGATCGGGTCCGGGTTGCCGTTCGGGCCCTGCGGGTTGACGTAGATCAGTCCCATCTGAACGGCGGCGAGCGGATCTTCGAGGTTCCGTTCGCCCGAGTACCGCTTGTCACCCAGCCACTTCTCCTCGGAGCCCCAGTAGACCTCTTCCGGCTCCCAGGTGTCCGGACGCCCGCCGCCGAACCCGAAGGTCTTGAACCCCATCGATTCCAGAGCGACGTTGCCCGCGAGGACCAGGAGGTCGGCCCATGAGATTTTCTGGCCATACTTCTGCTTGATCGGCCACAGCAGTCTGCGCGCCTTGTCGAGGCTCACGTTGTCGGGCCAGCTGTTGAGGGGCGCGAAGCGCTGCTGGCCGGCCCCGGCGCCGCCGCGGCCGTCGCGAATGCGGTACGTGCCGGCGGCGTGCCATGCCATGCGAATGAACAGAGGTCCGTAGTGGCCGAAGTCCGCCGGCCACCAGTCCTGCGAGTCGGTCATCACAGCCGTGAGATCCTTCTTCGCGGCCGCCAGGTCGAGGCTCTTGAACTCCTTGGCGTAGTTGAAGCCCTGCTCCATGGGATCGAACTCGCGCAGGAGCTTGAGGTTCAGCTGATTGGGCCACCAATCTCGGTTCGACCGGGCGCCGCCGGCCGTGTGCATGAACGGGCACTTCGCTTCGGTTGCCATCTTGGTTCCCTCCTCTGGTCGTCTGCGAGCGTCAGCGTCGCCGACATCACCTACGTGCCGACTTGAGCAATGGTAGTCCGAATCGGCGAGGTTCGCCAACGTCCCGCCGATCGCCCGGGCGGCCGCCGTGCTAGTATTCCGGCCGCATGCGCACGATGCGGCTCGAGATCGCGGGCGAGGTGGCGCGGCTGACCCTCGACCGCCCCGACGTCCTCAATGCGGGCAACCGGGAGTGGGTGCGCGACCTCACGGAGGCCGTCGAGCGGATCGGCGCGGCGCGCGGCGTCCGCGTGGCGGCGATCACGGGCGCCGGCCGTGCCTTCTGCACCGGCGTGGACCTGGGCGCCCTCGCCCGCGGCGCGTTCGGCTTCCCCGACTTCCGCGCGTGGGAAGACGCGATGGTGGCCATCGAGGACATGAACACGCTCTTCGTGGCCGGTATCAACGGCCACGCGCTGGGCGGCGGGCTGCAGCTCGCGCTGGCTTGCGACTACCGCCTCGCCAGTGACGCCGCCTTGATCGGCCTCCCGGCGGTGAAGGAAGGGCTCATCCCCTCGCTTGCCCTCTATCGCCTGCCCCGGATGATCGGGCTGGCCCGCGCGCGCGAGCTGATCCTGCTCGGCGAGAACATTTCCGCGCGAGAGGCCGAGCGCCTGAATGTCGTCAACCGCGTAGTGCCGGCGGCGGAGTTCGCTGACGCGCTGGAAGCCACCGTGAAGCGCCTGCTCGCGCTCCCCGCCACCACCGTCCGCGCCAGCAAGCGGCTGACCGCCCTCGCCTTCGACCTCGACCGTGACCCGTTCCGCACGCGCATGAACGCGGCGTTCGAGCCGATGCTCGACTCCCCCGAGCACAAGGCGGCGATGGCGGCATTTCGCGACGCGCGGGGCGCGCGCCCGGAGATGCCATGACTCCGCCCATCGCCACTCCGCGCATCCTTCCCACCTCCGTGGTGGGCAGCCACGGCCTGCCCGGCTGGGTGTGGCTGGCCCGCGAGGCCATGGAGGCCGGCCGACTGGGCGCGCTCGACGTGCGCGAGCTGATGGAAGACGCTACCCAGCTGGCCATTCTCGACCAGGAGCGGGCCGGTGTGGACGTCATCTCCACCGGCGAGATGATGCGGGTGCGCTTCATCATCGGCTTCTACGAGCGCATCACGGGGATCCGCGCGCTGCCGCCGCCGCGGCAGCTCGGCCAGCCGCTCTGGGACACCAACACACCCTTCGAGGTCGTGGAGAAGATCGCGGCGCCGCAGGGGCTGGGGATTGTCGAGGAGTTCCGCCTCGCCCGCGGGCTCACCGACAAGCTGATCAAGGCTACCGTGCCGGGTCCCTACACCCTGCTCGTGCCGCTCAAGCTCGGCGGCGCCTATCGCGACAAGGACACGCTCCTCGCCGACCTCGTGGGGATCGTCAACGCGGAGTGCCGCGCGCTGGTGGCGGCGGGCGCGAGCTTCATCCAGATCGACGAGCCGCATCACGGCATGTACTCGGGCACGGTGCACGAGGTGAACAAGGGCATCAACCGCGCGGTGGAGGGCGTGGACGCGAAGATCGCCGTGCACGTCTGCTTCGGCAATCTCTACGGCCGCCCTTTCAGCGCGGTGCGCGACTACCGCAACGTGTTCCCGACGCTGGGCGACCTGCGCGCCTCGCAGATCGTGCTCGAGTTCGCCAACGCGGGGATGGCGGATCCGGCGCGCTGGAAGGACTTCCCCCGGGACAAGGAGCTGGGCGCGGGCGTCATCGACGTCAAGGCGTTCAAGGCGGAGACCGCCGCGGACGTGGCCGAGCGCATCCGCGCGTTCCTCCCCTACATCCCGCCCGAGCGCCTGTGGGTGAATCCCGACTGCGGCTTCTGGGAGACACCGCGCTGGGTGGTGAAGCACAAGCTCGCGGCCCTCTGCGAGGGCGCGCGGCGCGTGCGCGCCGACCTTGGCGGCTAGCGCGACGCTCGCGCCCCGCTACTCGGCCGAGCCAGTGAGCTCGATGACCTTCCCGGCGCGGAGCACGCTCATCTTGAACGCGGCGCCCGGCGCGATGCCGGCCAGCCGGTTGCGGATCATCTCGATGTTGTCCTCGGACACCACCGGGATGTCCTCGACCGAGAGGATGATGTCGCCGCCCACGGGAATCTCCTTCCCGCCGATCGTCAGGATCCCGTCGGCGCCCTGCAGGCCCATGTTGGACGCCATCGATCCCTGCGCGACCGTCTTGACGAGGAAGCCGGCGGGCGCGGGGACGTTGAAGACGCTCGCGAGGCGGCCGGTGAGCAGCATGCCCTGAAGGGCCCCCCAGAACATCTTCCGGGGGACGAGAAGTGCCTGCGCGCTCTTGGTCGTCACGACGAACCCCAGCCCCTCGCTGCCTCCGGACTTCGAGATGTTCTGGCTGACGATGCCGATGACCTCGCCCAGCATGTTGAACAGGGGGCCGCCGGAGTTCCCCGTGTTGATCGTCGCCGTGGTCTGGAAGAACTCCGCCAGGGGCATGTCGGGGAAGATCGTGTTGGGCGGCCAGCGGGCGCTGATCCAGCCCACGCTCATCGAGTACGCGAGCCCGTAGGGCGCGCCCACGACCATGACCTGCTCGCCCACCCGCACCGAGTCGGAGTCGCCGGTCCGGGCCACCCGCATGGCCCGCGTCACCCGCTCGAGCTGGAGGAGCGAGACGTCGGCGGCCATGTTGGCGGAGATGATCTTCGCGCGCACGACCTCGCCGCCGATGCCCTCGACGGTGATCTCGTCCTTGCCGTTGACGACGTGGGCGGCCGTCATCACCCGGCCGTCGCTGGAGATGAGGACCCCGGAGCCCGTTTCGGTGAAGCGCGTGACTCCCGCGGCGCCGACGTCGCGCCCCTTGGCCCGCACCACGACCACGGTGGGGCTGGCCTTGCGAAAGACATCGTCCAGGTTCTGGGCGGACGCCGCAGGGGCGAAGGCCCCCAGGAAGGCGATCGCGATGGTCACGGCGAGCGGCTTTTTCACACTGCGGGGAATCTTCCCATAGACGCGCGAGGAACACCAGTTCGGCGGCCTCTTGACAAGAGCGGCGAGGCAAGACTACAAACCCCGCAAAGGAGACGCGCCATGGAATACGGCACACGC
>CAVVJF010000004.1:0-70601 GCA_963748485.1 uncultured Candidatus Rokubacteria bacterium | reverse complement strand
CCCGCGGCCGTATTTCTGCACCAAGTCGCGTCGCGCATAGAGACGGATCCGCGTGTTGGCTTTCTCGCGCAGCCGCTCGAGCTCCTTGCCGGTGTCCTGGATCGGCACATCGCTCTCGTCCTCGGCGGGTTCTGGCGGCGCGGGCCCGAAGAGCTTCTCCCGCCTGGCCGAGCTCGGGATAGGAATAGAGGCCGATCAGCCCCGGCAGCGCCTCGAGCAGCCGCACCGCCAGCACCATCTTGGAGAACGGATCGAGTTGCGCGAGGTGTCGCTCACGATGGAATCTTGCGTCGCGACAATCTCCGTGATCTCGTGCGGCGTCTCGTCCACCGGGATCTCGTAGCTGTCCACGACCTCGGCGGTGCGCACGTAGGCGCCGCCGTGCGCCTCGATCAGCTCCTCGAACAGCGCCTTGGCCAGGCAATCGTCCGGCGTGATGTAGATGGCGTGATAGACGCCGGCCCAGGGTCGCGTCGTGCGATTCGCGCGCTGGATGTACGGCCCCTTGGCGCGCTGCGCGGAGAGATCCAGCCCCACCTTCAGCCGGGGCGTGTTCAGGCCGATGGCGCCCATCTGCTTGACGATCAGCACGTCCCACTCGCTGGTCTCGCGGGAGAACTCTCGGAGCTGCGCGACGGCATCGGTGTCGAAATCGTCGTCCATCGCCATCGTGACGATCAGCGTCTTGAGCGCGGGAGCTTGCTGGCGGATCTCATCGCGAATGCGATTGGCATGCGCGTTCCGCTCGCTGGGCCGATCATTCACCGAGTAGACGATGGCCGCCGCCCTGGCCGTGCCCGGATTCGCGCGGCGCATCTCTTCCAGGCCCGTGATCATCTTGCGCACCCCGAGCTCGATGACTTGCGGATCGCGCACGACGGCGTCGAGCTGTTCCCGGACCTCGTAGCCGCTCAACGTCGAGAGCCACCGGCGCCGCGGCTCCGTCTCGCCTTCGCGGTAGGTGTCCAGCTCGACATCGAACTGCGGATCGGACATCCGGCAGAGCGCGTTCTCTTTCCAGGCGTCGTCGAACGTGACCGCGGCGATGTCCGGGGTGAGCTCGATTCCTTGGCGGTCACCTGCAGCATCTCGACCAGGCGCGTGTCGGGCGTGCTGCCGGGACGCGGCGCTGGGACGGATAGGAATCCGTGGAGAGAAGGCGCTTGTTCGTCCAGCCCCAGAGCGCGTCTCCGTCAGTGCGCCGGGGATAGGCGGTGCCGAGCAGGATGGCGGCGCCGGCCTGGCGGAGGCGATCCACCCATCCGGCCCACTGGTTATTGTCGGAGTAGCTCGTCGTCTCGTCCACGCCGACGTTGACCAGCCGGCCGCGCCGCGTCATGTAGTCGACCCACTCATCGAAACACCCGGTTCGAAGCAGCTGGATGTTGACCGACAGCATGATCTCGCTGTTGGCCGCGTAATCGACGCCGGGCCCGGTGAGGATCCGCTTGGTGATCGGCGTGGTGATGCCGTAGCGCCGCGCCCAGATGCGCACCTCATCATCATCGAGCAACTGATCGGCCAGGAAGCAATTCGGGGTGATGAAGAGAGTGCAGGCCGCTTCTTTCCGCACCCAGGCTTCATAGGCGACGCAGCGAAACACGTCGCTCTTGCCGTATCCCGTCGGCAGCACGAACGTAGTCCAGGGTTCCCGTCGCGCGAGACGCGGGAGCGCTTCGGTGATGACGCGGATCTGGCCGGGACGGATCTGGGGCGAGAACTTAAGCATCTCGAGCTCCCTTCCTGATGTTGCACTTCGGGCAGAGGGCCTGCATGCCGTGGACGTTCGTCACGGGATCCTTCGAGTAGGGCACCTTGTGATCGGCGTGGAAATCAGCGGCGAGCGGCTCGCCGCAGTCGGGGCAGCGCCCATCGACGGCATACCAGAGCAGGGCCCGGCGGCGGCGACTACGGAGAGTGCGACCCATCGAGCTACCTTTACCCTTCTGGAGCGCAGGGGAAGAACGAGGCGCCGAGTATAGTGCCGAGGGCTGGGCAGCGTCAAGGGGCTTCCCCCCGGGGGGAGGGGAGGTCAGCCCCGCCCGCCCCCAGGGCTCGTGCTTGATCAGGATATGCCCTCGGAGTTATAGTCCTTGTGTGGCATGGGAGGTCGAGTTCACGGCGGAGTTCGAGGCCTGGTGGGATGGCCTCACCGCTGACGAACAGGACACGGTGGACGTCGGCGTCAAGATGCTCATGGTGCACGGCCCGCTCTTGCACCGCCCCCATAGCGACACGGTGAAAGGAAGCCGCCACGCGAACATGAAGGAACTGCGCGTGCAGCATCGCGGCGCGCCGTACCGGGTGCTGTATGCCTTCGACCCGCGGCGGAGCGCGATCCTCCTGATCGGCGGCAACAAGACCGGGGATGCCCGCTGGTATGACCGGATGATCCCGGTAGCCGATGATCTCTACGACGAGCACCTGGCGACCCTACGGAAGGAGGGACTGTTCGATGGCTAAGCCCTACCGGCTCCTGCGCGAGAAGATGTCGCCGGAGCGCCGCGCCCGGAATGACGCGCGGGCGCAGGAGATCCTTGCGAATCTCCCGCTCGATGAGCTGCGGGAAGCGCGCGATCTCACCCAGGTGCACCTTGCCCAGATCCTGCACATGACGCAGGCCTCCATCTCGAAGATGGAACGCCGGACCGACATGTACGTCAGCACGCTCCAGGCCTTCGTGAAGGCAATGGGCGGGGAGCTCGAGATCCGCGCCGTCTTTCCCGAGGGGGCCGTCCGGATCACCCAGTTCGCGGAGCTCGAGAAGTGAGCACGACGCACCTGTCACCCCGCCCCGAATCGGCGATGAGCCCCCGCCCCGCGCCGCGCTCCCCCATGAAGCTCGAGCGCGGCTACTACCACTTCACCCCCCGCCCGGTGACGGCTCACGAGATCGTCGAGCAACTCCTCGCCGATGAGGAGTTGATGAAACGGTTGCGGACTTTACTCCGCAAGTCGCGCTAAGGATGGCGGATCGCTACGGGGTCAAGCGCTTGAGGGCCGACTCGGCCCGCCGTCTGCGGAGGAACCGGATCGGTATGCTCGTCGGCGTGGGCCTCATCCTGCTCTCCGCCGTCGGTGAGTGGCTCGGCTGGTGGGCATGGTAAAGCGGTTCTTCGAGATCGACTACTGGTGGTGGCTGGTGGCCTCTTCCTTGGCCTGGCGCTGCTGTTCGCCATCGGCGAATGGGCTGGGCGGGGGGCCGCGGTGATGCGCGCGCACATGGTGGGCGCCGGGCTGACACTAGTCGGGTTCGTGTGGGCCCTCATCGGCGTCGTGGCGTTCGTGATCGGCGCGCCGTATGCGTCCGGCGGCGGCGTCGCGGGGGCGGTCCTCTTTTACGGATTCTTTTTCGTCGGGCCCGGCGTCGGGCTGGCCGTGCTGGGGTGTGTCCTGGCGTTGCTCCCCGTGCGGGGTGACCGCCCATGACCACGCGCCGCCGGGCGGCGGCACCCATCGCCTAGCGGAGGCGCACGCGCACCCCGGTGCGCGCGGCCACGCGCGACACCTCGACCAGGCCGCGGTCGATCCACCGCCACACCGTGCTGCGCGAGACCCCGTAGATCGTCATGAGTTCGCGGACGCGCAGCGCGGGCGGTCGCGTGGGGCCGGCGGCGCGCGGCGTCGTTTTCACTCGTCGTCCTCGTCCTTGGCCCGGACGCGGACGCCCGTCCGGGGGGCGAGGCGCTCGACCTCGAGCACGCCCTTGTCCACCCACTGGCGGAGCGTCGCGGCGTCGATGGCGGCGCGCGCCGCGTAGGCGCGCGGCTTCTCCCACCGCCGCGCGCGCTCAGATGATGAGGAGTCGGTGATCGGCATAGCTGGAGGTGGCTGGCTCCTGGCCCGGGCCGTCGAGCACGCGCGTCAGCGCGGTGATAAGGGCCGAGATGCCGTCAATGCGGCCGGTGGACCGGGCCTTGTCGGGCATCAGGTTGCCCTGAGCGTCGGTGAGGAGGGCGAGGTTTCCGGCGTTCCACGTGAGGCACGGATGCGCCGGGTGGCGCACCTTGCCGGCCTGGACGAGGGCCTGGAACTGCTTGGTGGGCTCGGAGAGCGTCTTGTAGCCCTGCCGCACCTCGATCACCGGGAAGCCATCGGCTTGCAGGCGCGAGTTGAGCGCGGCAGCGTTCCACGGGTCCGAGGCCACCGCGGTGATGGCCACCTGCTCCGCGAGCTCGAGGAGGCGGCCGTAAACGAAGCTGTAGTCCGTGATGTTGCCGGGCGTCGCCGTCACGAGGCCCTCCCGCACCCAGACGTCGATGGGGATCCGGTCGCGCTGGACGCGGGCCAGGAGGTTGTCGGCGGGAATGAAGTAGTAGGGCAGGACGGAGATCCCACCGTCGAGGTCGGGGAAGACGAGGACGAGCGCCGTCATGTCGATGCGCGTGGCGAGGTCCAGGCCCACCACGCAGGGCCGGCCCGCCAGCGCCGCGAGCGTGAGCCCGGGCGTCGCGCCCCGCTCCCACCGGCCCATGTCGAGCGCGCGGCGATCGGGCTGGAGCCATTCGTTGAGATGCAGGCGCCGGAACGCCGTCTGATGCGCGGGGATCGCTTGGGCGGCCTCACAGAGGCGCCGGAGCTCCTCGAGCTTCACCGAGATGTCGAGGTTCGGATTGGCCTCGGCCCAGGTCCGCTCGCTCCGCCAGTCCGCCTCCGGGGTCGGGGCGGCGACGAATGCGAAGAAGGCGTCATCCGTCAGCGTGCCGGCGAGCACCTTCTCGCCATAGGTATGCTGCGCGAAGCAGACGGACTCCCGCTCCGCGCCTGCGGTGGTGATGTAGAAGATCAGGGGCTGCCGACGGGCGACGATGGCCGTGCGCACCACGTCCACCACGGCCGGCGTCTTGTGGGCGTGGAGCTCATCGAGGACCGCCCCGTGGATGTTGAGCCCATCCATCGAGTCGGCGTCCTTGCCCAGGGGCTCGAGCTTCTGGCCGGTGCCGAGGATCGAGAGCCCGGTCGCCCGCACCTCGATCCGCCGGCCGAGCGCCGGCCGGCGGAGCACCATATCCCGCGCCAGGCCCCAGACGATCTTGGCCTGGTCCCGCTTCGTCGCCGCGCAGTAGACCTGCGCCGCGGCCTCCTCGTCGAAGAACGCGAGCAGCAGCGCGAGGCCCGCCGCCAGCGTCGACTTGCCATTCTTCCGCGGCACCTCGATGTAGGCCTCGCGGAAGCGCCGGCGCCCATCGGCGCGGAGCCAGCCGAAGAGCGCCCCGACGATGAAGGCCTGCCAGGGCATGAGGACGAAGGGCTGGCCCGCCCACTCGCCCTCGGTGTGGACGAGATTGGCGAAGAAATCAATCGCCCACCGCGCCCGCGCCGGCGACCACCGGAACCCGCGCGCCTTCGCGGTGCCCCGATCCCCGAGATGCCGCCGACAGGCCGCCTGGACGAGCGGCCCCGCGATCACCGCCCCCGCGACAACGCGCGTCGCCCAGGCGGTGACCGGATCCGCCCCCGACTTAGCGCGGGCGCTTGCCACCGAGGAAAGCCTCGAAGGGATCTTGCAGCTTTGCCTGCCGCGCCTCGATGCGCGTCTGCGTGGCCGGCGTGAGCCCGAACTCACCGAGGAGCCGATTGATCAGGAGCGCCAAGCGCTCACTGCGCCGGAAGAGGGGGTTCTCGCGCTCGTGCCGCCGGATGAGCTGGCCCTTCCGGTTGAAGGTCTCATCCACGAGATACTGCTTGTGGCCCATTGCGTGGAGCTCCGTCCGTACGCGCGTGTAATCCGCGAGCGCCTCCGCCAGCATCCCGAGCGCCTCGCCGTGCGCGGTCGTGAGGACGCCCGCGGCCTCGAGCCGGTCGGCCAGGCGCGTCCAGTTGGCCGTCGCGAGCAGATCCGCCGCCAGCTCGGGCGGCATCACCGGGCGGCCACCCGAGTAGCGCGGCTCGTCCTTCCGCCCCTTCACCTGCGTCCCGCGCAGCACCTTGAGAGCCGTCGGCACCGGCCGGCCCCCGCTGCGCCACGTCCCCGCCACGGAGGATCAGGCCGCCTGGGTTGAATTCAGCTCGCTGAAGGGCCGCCGCGCCACGCAGAGCCCCGGTCGCCGCCGCGGCCGAGCCGACACCCGACCCCAGGCCGAAACGCTCATTTTCGGTCCTATTCCCTGTCTTTTTGACAGGGAGTATTCCCCTTCGGGGTCCCTGGGCCGGCCATCTGGCCCAAAAATGACCCTGGGGGGCCTACAAGCCGCGATGCATCGCGCTTGGTAGCTGACATCACAGCGGGGGCGTGGGCGGCGCTGCGGGTCCGCGCGGCGGGGCTTGGGGCCCAGGCGGCGGGAGCGGGGGCGGGACGGCCGGCCGCCCCCGTGTCACAGACCGCCCAGCGCCGCCGCGATCACGAACGCGCCCGTGATCGCCGAAGGTCACGGTCATCGCGGTGTCCGCCGGGGCGCGGGCGGGATCAGCGCGGCCCGGAGGCCGTCACACCAGCGCGGCAGGAGCTCGTCGACCAGGCGCAGCAGCACCGCCGGCGCGTCGGCCTCGGCGACGGGACTGCGCTGGCTCTCACGGTCCATCTCGTGGATCACCGCCTGGATCTCCTGGATCGCCGCGGCCCCGAGCGCGGGGCCGGTCACACGGCCTCCGCGTCGGGGTCGGTCTCGGTGTCGTCCAGGCCGAACTCGGCCAGCACTTCCTCGATCGTCTCCTGGATCCGTTCGGCCAGCTCGCTGACGCGCGCCGCGCGGTGCGGTGCCTCGGGCACGATGAAGAGCTCGGCGAGCTCGGCCACGCGGGCATCGGGCGGCGTCGGCGTCATGGCAGCTTGATCCCGAGCACCGGCAGGACGCGCAGGATGATCAGGATCACCGCGACCGCAATCAGGACTTGCTTGAGTAGCGGCGGCATCGGGATGTAGGTCACGAGCAGGTACACGACGAAGCCGAAGACCGCGAGGCCGACGAGCAGTTCGGTCATGGGGTCCGCACCTCCCGCCACCCGTCGGGGACTCCCCCTGGTAGCCGGGACGAACCTAGCACGCCACCGGCAGGGGTATCAACTGCTTCACGATGCGAAGAGTCCCTGTTGCGGCCCCACCTTGAACCCGGGCGGCGGTGCAAAGTCGCCGTCTGTGTGTGTCACGCGGCCCGGGCAGCGCTGATGCGCACCCCACCGCCGCCAGTTCATTCGCCAGCGGTCGATCAGCTGTTGTGCGTTCGGCTCATTCTCGAACACGCGCTTGGCGTTGTTGCAGGTCGTGTCGGCGACGCGCGTGTTGAGCTCGAAGGAGAACCCCAGCTTGGGTACGACAACGTCAATCGTCTGGTCGTCGAGCGATGCGAAGTGGCGGTGGCAGTACTCGCAGACCTTTGTCCGCTGCATGCGGTCGGCGATCAGCGGCGCAAGCCATCCCTGCTTCGCCAGGTCGTGCGTCGAGAGATTGAACCGGCTCGCGTGGTGCGCGATGGTCCGCCGCGCCGCCTGCATGAACCGGCCGTACTCCACTTTCGCCCAGTCGGTCGTCGGGGTCGGCCCCTTCCCGTCGTCCCGTTCCTTCTGCCGACACGCCTTGCAGATCGTGTCGAGCATCCGTCGGCGGGGTTGCATGGAGTCCCGCCGAGGGCGCGTCGACTCCTTGCGCTGGTAGAACGTCTCGTCGTCGAAGTCGAGTCCGCAGCGCGAGCAGCGATAGTAGGGGTGACAGAGCGCCCCTTGGTCCCCGCAGCGGCAGTACAGGCCAGGGCTCACGGCCGGCCGGCCTGCGGAAGATTCGTCACGGTGGCCGGGCCGAAGATCCGGCGGCCGATCCGCTCGGCCTCCTCCACGACCCACTGGGTGCCGGCGCTGGGCTGGGCCTGGGTCGACTCCTTGGCGATCAAGCCATCAGGAGGTTGACCGTCAGGAGACGGTCCTCTCTTCTCTTCTATATCCCATCTCTTCTGAGCACCGTTTTCCGCAGACGGTCTACCGTTTTCCGCAGACGGTCGGGTGACGGTCAGGAGACGGTCGGCTGACCATCTACTAAACTGCGTATATTTCAGCGAAAACGCCTCAAGAACCACGCGAGAGCTGCAATTTTCGACATCTTGGCGCACGGCGGCCAACAATCGGTCATGTTTCGGCTGCCGTTTGAGGTAGCCCTGGATGAACAGCCACCACCCATCGCGGATCAAGCGGCCGCGTGAGACGAGGGTCGATAGGTAACTGCGTACCCGCTTCAGCGGGAGCCCCGTGTCGGCCACGAGCTGATCGTCGGACACGCGGTAGATGCCCGACGGGCGCACCCGGTCATTCGTGCAGAGGTAGGCAAAGAAGCCCTTCGTCTCGAAGGTCAGCCCCTCGAGCGCGTCGTCGTTCCAGAGTCCGGAGTAGAGCGCGTGATAGGTCGCCATTCGGGACACTCCTCATCCTCGCTTCGGTGGTGCACTGTTCGCCCGTCGTCCGAAGGTCTGCCCGAGCCAGGCGAGCGCGGCGATGGCCGAGGGCAGGCTCGGCGGCCGGTCAACGTCCCACGGGTCGACGCGGGATGGCGTCGAGCCGATGCGCTGCGGGTGACAGCGACACGTCGTGTAGGGCTGCCGGGGAAGTGGGCGCCGTGCCGCGGCCAGATCGTCCTTCACGCTCTGGATCAGATGCGCGCGGCTCGACTGCGTGCGCACGCGGTCGGCGTGGCCGTTCTGTGTGAGCGCATGCCACTGCCGACGGAACTGGGCGAGTCGCCAGCGCATGACCTCCGCCATCGCGTCCGCCGGCCAGGCGTCGACGTGGTAGGGGTTCAAGCCGAGCAGCCGCGCGTACGGCACCCAGTCGCTCATGAATGCGCATACCCATGCGCCCGGACGCGGATGCGGCCGCCGGCGTCCCGCGCCACCCAGATCACGAGGGCCTGGCCGCAGGGGCAGCGAAACTCCCAGCAGAGCGGGTGCGCGAGATGCGGCCGCGGATGCAGGCCCGCGATCGCGTCCATGCGGGCGGCGGCGTGCGGCCGGTGGCGGTCGATCCACACGGTCCGGATCGCGGCGGCGTCGGCGACGAGGCGGTTGGCCTCCCCCCTCATGCCGGCGGCTCCACGTGCTGGACGACGGCAGCCGAGATCCGCGCGTCGAGATCCTTCAGGCGCTGCTCGAGCTCCGTCGACCACCCGCACGTGCAGCGGAGGTAGACGACGCGGAGCGACTCGTGCCGCGCGACGGTGACGGTATGCGCGACGGGCGTCGTCATCACCGGATCCGGCAGCGCTCGATCTGCCCGCAGCTCGCGCAGTGCCAGATCGGCCCGACGAGGTCGCGGGTGTCGAGCGTGCCGTCACAGCCGCCCCACCAGCAGAGGAGCACGCGGCGCCACCACCGGGGCCGCGTCATGCCGCCTCCGGCCCCTCGCGGCGGGCGCGGATGCGGGTGGCGATCCCGTTGAGCAGGCGTTCAACGTCTGGGCACCCCCACGTCCCCGGCTCTCCGCTGAGAGCCTTCTTGGGTCCGGTCAGCAGAGAGTCGATCCAGTTGGTGGGGATCTCCTTCGCACACGCCTCCCGCTCCTCCGCCCGCTGCGCCGCCCCGTAGGCGAGGAGGGCATCGGTGATGATGGCGATGTCTTGAGAAGGCCCCGTGGACTTGCAGAGGAGGGCATACATTTCCTCTGCCTCCACCCGCGCCCGGTCGTCGGTCATGGGATCTCCTCGACGCTGACGATCTGTTCCTGATCAGCCAAGCCCGTGAGCCGCTCCGACTCGATGAGATCGCGCACCATCTCCTCGAACGTCATCCCCGTGTCCACGAGATCCTGGGGCGCGCAGACATCGCGTACGATGTACGTCGCCGTGATGCGGGCATTCAGGAACTTGGGCTTCCGGCTTATCCGCTCGTCTGTCATGCCGCACACCAGCAACAATGCGCGGCCGTCGGCCAGCAGGGGCAGTGCGAGGGCTCGCCGGCCCGGGTAGTGGGATGCTTGCCGCGCGGCCGGGGGCACGGGCCATAGCGCGCGCAGACGCGACACGGCGTCTTCATGGGAAGAGCCCGATCTGCCCGCTCCGGTCCTCGCTCTCGGTCCGGATGGCCGCCGCCAGGCGCTTGATCGCCTTGTCGAGCTCGCGCGCCTCGGCCTTCATTTCTTCGCGCTGGTCCTTGTGCGCCTCCTCGAGCTGCTCGCGATCACGCACGCGCTGGGCCAGCTCCTTCGCGCGGGCGATGACTTCCTCCGTCGTGAGCGCCACGCGCGCGAGCTCGCTCATGGCGCCGGCCGCCGCTTGGCCGCGTCGACGGCATCTTTCAAGAGGGCCAGGTCGACGCGCTCGAGGGGCACGTCCCCGAACTTCTCGCGGAGCCACTGGGCGCGCGCGGTGGAGCCGAGCTTGCGCGTGTTGAACCAGGCGGTGAGGGCGCGGATCAGGCCCTCGCGCTCTTCGACAGCGGGATCGGGGGCCGGCCGCGTGGTCGACGGAGCCGGTTCGGGCTCCGGCTCCGCGGTCGGCGCGTCCTCCGATGTGACAGCCCGCGCGTGCTCGGCCGCGGCGTCCGTCGCCACCGGCGCCTCGATCTCGCCCGTCTCGTGGTCGACGACGATGCGCCGGGCACCGGGAATGTCCTCCACCTCGCTCTCGTCGGGCAGGCCCAGGCCGACGATGGAGAGCGTGACGCGCCGCTTGGCCTTGGTCACCGCCTTCATCACGGCATTGGCGCGGCTGAGCCCCACCACATCCTTGCCCTCCTTGTCCGTGAGCGCGACCACGCCCACGTCCGCGTCGGAGCGGCCATTCGGAAGCGAGGCCTCGATCTCGACGATCAGGAGGCCGGGCTCGAAACGAAGCGTCGGCTTGCCGATGCTGACGTGATGCGCGGCGCGGAGCTGATCGCAGGCATCCCGCGTGGTGTAGAGGGTGAGGCGCCCATCGAGGTAGAGGAAGCGGAAGGGCCACGTGAGCGGGTTCAGGCCGAGGCTCTCGCAGAGCCGGCGGTAGTAGACGATGCGGTCGGCCGGCGACAGCCGCGTGAGATCGTTATGGATGACGATGCGTTCGGCGAGCTCGCCCGCCGAGGCCTGGCGGGCGGGCGCGGTGGAGGTCATAGCCGGTCCTCCTCGAACGACGGCGCCTCGCTGACCGCGACGAAGCCGTAGGCGGTGGCGAGCAGGCGGACGACGCGGACCTGCTCGTCCCAGGGCAGGCCACTGAGGAGGTTCGCCACGCGGGCGGCGTAGCGGCACCGTTGCAGCGGGGTGAGGTCGTGCGGCGCGGCAGGGGCAGGGCGCGTGCCGTCGATCGCGTTCGGGACGGGCTGGGGCATGGGAGTGGCCTCCTCTCCGGGATGTGGGGTGGTGGCTCAGACGGCGCCGGCGGCCGGCGCGGGGATCTCGAGGAACTCGACGGCGATGACGAGGCGGCGCCGGCCGACGGGGGTGATCACCTGCTCGGCGTTGAGATCAATGACGTGGCCGCTCGTGACGCTGTCGTCGTGGATGATGCCGGCATCACGCAGGCCGTCGATGTAGGGCTTGAGGTCGAGGTTATCGCCGTCCATGCGCTGGCCCATGTACGCGCAGAAGGTGATGCGCTTGGGCGCGCGCGGGTCGAGGTGGAGGCTCCGCAGCAGGATGAGATCCCGGGCGGCGAGCCAGCTGGCCTGCCGCCGCACCTTGGTGTTCCGCGCCTGCTCCCAGCGGTTCTGGCGCCGGTTGCGCGAGAGCACCGGCACCGGCACGTGGACCTCGAGGCGGCGGAGGTTCATATGCGCGGCCGCATGCCGGCGCGCCGCCGCCGCCAACTTTGCGGCCCACCGCCAAGCCGAAACAATTCCATCCCTGGCAGGAGTTCCCACTCCGAGAGCGGGATCGGATCGAGCCGGACGCCGCCGACGAGCGCGTGGATCGGCGGCATCAGGACTTGGCAGGCACCACAGCGCTCGGCCTTGAAGTTCGGCCGATAGTTCCGCGGTCGTCGCCCGCGCGCGCGCCCGCGGCCCTTCGACGGCCGCTTCGCGCAGAAGTGGCCGCGCGGATTGAAGCGAAGCTCGCGATCGAGGAGGAGCGACGGCTCCCACATCACCGCGGGGGGCGGCGGTTCCGCCGTCCGCGGCTTCGGCGTCGGCCGCGGCGGCGGCGGACGCCGAAGCCCCTCGATTGCTTCCGCCATCGCCGCGCGATACGCCGGAGACGCTTGGTAGCGCTCGCGCGCCGTCCGCGAACGGCCGACGCGCGCCGCGTGTTCGCGGAGGACGAGATCGCGCGCGGCGCGCTCGCGTTCTTCGCGCGCGCGGTTCGCCGCCGCGAGCGTGATCGCGGCCGAGGCGTGATAGGCGTCGTAGCGGGCGCGCTCCTCGGGCGTTAACTCGGCGATCAGGATGCGAAAGCCGCGTCCGTCGCGCTCGATCTTCTCGATCGGCAAGTGTCGCCACGTCGAGTTGAGTAGCCGCGCGAGTTCCTCGAAGAGATCCTTCTCGTTCCAGGCGATGAGCCACCTCTCGACTGGCGCGGTCACACTCGAGCCCTCATCGCGTGAGCCACGCCCACCAGCGCCGCCACCGCGACGGCCGCGGCCGCGGCGCGCGCTGGGCGTACCAGAGCGCGGCGATCACGTAGCCCGGCACCTCGTAGCAGGGGACCCGGCGGCGCTTCATGCTCAACGCCGCCACCCCAGCACGGCCGCCTCGAGGGGCGTCATGTCCCACGTCGCGACCACGACAGCGAGCCCGCAGCCGAGCGGCTTGAGTAGCATCGGATCGCCGGCGCGCGGGATCGGCGACCAATCCGCTTCCCAAAGCAGCCGATAGTTGTCGAGGTGGTCAAGCGGGCGCAGACCCGGCGGCACGACCGGTATGAGCGCGGCGCCGTCGACCACGCTCGGCTGATGCGGCGGCGCGATCCAGCGTGGGAGCGTGTCCTCTGGGAGTCTGGTCCGTTCGGCGTGCGCTACCCGCCGCCAGTACCCGTTCTCGTTCGTCGTGAACAGAACGCCGCCGTGCATGTAGACGCGGACCCAGCAGCGCGCTGCGCCCGCACGCGCAAACGCCAAGCGCGGCAGACCGTGCGCCCGCCCGTCGCCATGGACGCCGCCGTGCGCGATGGCCGCGCGGATGTCAAGGACGCGGTGCCCGTGCGACAGGGCGCGGTAGCCGCGCATCAGCGCCTGGTCCTCATCGGTATGGCGGGCCCGCACCGCGCGGCGGTACTCGAGGAAGTGCTGCCGGGCTTCCAAGGCGGGCAGGGTGATCGTGGGGACCGTAGCCAGTGTCGTCATGGTGTCGCTCCTCTCACGGCGGGCCCGGGCAGTCGGGCGTCTGGCAGTCCCAGCGGTTGCGGGCGGCGTTCCAGGTGCACGGGCGAGCGCACCGCGGGCAGGCCGGGCCCTCCGCGCGGCGCACTGATCGCTTCCGCCCCGTGGCGTGCGTCTTGGTCTGTCCGGGCGGGCGAGCGCCGCGGCGATTCATGGCGTGGCCTTCGCGCGCGGGCGGAAGTGCACCGCCCCAGTGCAGTTTCCCCAGTGCGGCGTGTAGCCCTGGATGAGGCGGGCCCCGGGCTCCGCGGGACTGCATGGGCGGCCGCGGTGAGTCTTGCCCGTGAGATCGACGACTACGACCACGCCGGGGCCATTTGCTGGCCGGAGCCAGCCCTCGGTTGGCGACGATTCCACCGGCATGTGCTTGCCAGCCGTCGTGGTGATGAAGCGGATCGGCGCGCGGCAGGCGCGGCAACCGGTGGGCGCGCTCAGGTCGCCCCGCATCACGCGGCTCTGGTGTGGGCCCGGCACACCGTGCTAAGGTCCTCGGTGCACACGAGGTGCACATGGGCACCGGAAAACGCGTTATAAATCGCGGGGGCTGTTTCATGGTTCGGAAGAGGGGATAGGCGGTGGAGGCCGGCGGAGAATCCCCCGGCCGGGTCTATCTCGACTATGCCGGCTTCGCGCCGGTGGACCCGCGAGTCCTCGCCGTCATGCGCCCGTTTTTCGAGGCGGGAATCGGCAATCCCTCGGCCCGGCACTCCCTGGGGGCGGAGGCGCGCGAATCTCTGGAGGCGGCCCGCATCAAGGTGGCGCGGCTGGTAGGCGGCGCGCCCTCGGGGGTAATCTTCACGTCTGGCGCCACCGAGGGCAACAACCTCGCCGTGAAGGGTCTCGCCCTCCGCGCGGGCGAGCGCAGTCGTCACGTGATCGCCTCGTGCATCGAGCACATGTCCGTGCTCAACGCCTGTCGCGATCTGGAGAAAGCGGGCTTCGCGGTCACGCTTCTGCCTGTCGACGGCGAGGGCCGGGTGGATCCCGACGTGCTACACCGGGCGATGCGGCCCGAGACCGCGCTCGTCAGCGTCGCCGCCGCCAATGAGGAGATCGGCACGCTGCAGTCGATCGCGGACCTGGCCCGCGTCACCCGCGCCGCCCGCGTGCCGCTCCACGTCGACGGGGTGGGCGCGGTCGGGCGTGCGCCGCTAGCCGCGGAGTCCCTCGGCATCGACCTCCTCACCGTCTCGGGCAATGACATCTACGGCCCGCCGGGAACCGGCGCGCTGTGGGTCCGGCCGAACGTGAAGCTGGCGCCGCAGATCCTGGGAGGCGGGCAGGAGGCCGGCTTGCGCTCGGGCACCGAGAACCTCCCCGGCCTCGTGGGGCTGGGAGTAGCCTCCGATCTCATTCGAAGCGAGAGCGCCCACGGCGAGCCGGCGCGCCTGGCCGGCCTTCGCGACCGCTTGGTGCAGGGCGTGCTGGAGGCGATTCCCGAATGCCGCGTGACGGGCCCCCTCGCCCATCGCCTCCCTCATCACGCCAGCCTGGTGTTTCGCGGCGTGAAGGCGGACAGCGTGCTCCTCGACCTGGATCTCGCGGGGATCGCTGCCTCGTCGGGCTCCGCCTGCGCATCGCTCACCCAGACGCCCTCGCACGTGCTCCGCGCCATCGGCTGTACCGCCGCCGAGGCGGAAGGCTCGCTCTGCTTCACCCTCGGCCGCTGGAGCACCTCCACCGAGGTGGACATCGTGCTCGACCGGCTCCCCGCCATCGTGTCGCGCCTCCGCGCGCTGTCGGTGGCGCCCACGCCGCGCTAGCGCCCGCCTCCCTCATGCGGCTCGTTCTCTTCGACATCGACGGCACCCTCGTGATTGCCAAGGGAGCGGGCCGCCGCGCCCTGGGGTGCGCTCTCGAGCGCGTGTACGGCGCCACCGGGCCCATCGAGGGATACGACTTCCGCGGCAAGACGGACCCACGCATCGTGGGTGACCTGATGGCGGCGGCGGGCCTCGCCGCCGACGTGATACGCGCCGGGCTCGACGAGTGCTTCGAGACCTACGCGCGGGGGCTCGTGGAGGAGATCGGCGACGGGCAATGCGTCCGCGTGCTGCCGGGTGTCGCGGAGCTCGTGCGTCGGCTCGACGCCACCGAGGGCGTGCTGCTGGGGCTGCTGACCGGGAATATCGAGGAGGGCGCGCGCATCAAGCTAGCCCCCACCGGGCTCTGGCCGTACTTCCGCACCGGCGCGTACGGATCGGACGATGGCGATCGCCGCCGCCTGCCGTCGCTGGCGGCCCGACGGGCCCAGGCGCTGACCGGCCACGGCTTCCGACCCGAGGACGTGCTCGTGATCGGCGACACCCCGCTCGACATCGAGTGCGCCCGGGCCTTCGGGGCGGTGGCGGTCGCCGTGGCCACCGGCTTTCATCCCTACGCGGAGCTGGAGGCGCTGGGGCCCGATCTCCTCTTCGAGGATTTCGCCGATGTCGAGACAGTGGCGGCGCGGCTGCTCGCTTGACAGCCAACTTGAAAGGAGTCGCTATGCGACCATGACGGGACAGTCGACGAGCACCCGCCTCGGGAATAGCCGGATCTCGCTCACGAAGAAGAAGTAGCCTCCGGCGAGGGGCGTCCTAGCCAGGCAGCCCCGTGATCTTGATCCCGGAGTTTTTCAGCTTGTAGCGGCGGTTGATGGTCGCCAGCACGGCCGTGATGCCTTCGAGCGGCCCGGCATTGGTCAGGGCGCCCACGTCCACCGCCCGCAGGCCCATCGAGGCGCCCAGCTCGGACACCTGCTTCTTCGCCTCCGCGTCGCCGCCGCAGACGAGCAGATCGCATTCGATGTCGTGCTCGGTAGCGGACAGCTCGTGCGCCGCGATGTGGTGAAAGGCGGCGACCACGCGTGCCTCAGCGCCCAGGAGCTCCTGCGCCTCCTCGGCCGAGGAGCCCGGCGGGGGCGGCGTGAAGAGACGGCCACCGCCGAAGGTGAGCGGCACGACGGTGCTGACAACCACCTTGCCGCGGCAGGCGTCGCGAACCTCGGGCAAGGTGGCGGCGAGACCGCCGGCGGGGAGGGCAATCACCACGATGTCGGCGGCGGCGGCCGCCTCGCGATTGCCCAGGCCCTGGATGCGCGCACCCGGGCTCGAGCCGGCGAGCTCGGCGGCCTTGCCGCGCGCGCGTTCGGCATCGCGAGAGCCGATGACGATCTCGTGCCCGGCCTGGGCCCAGCGGACCGCGAGGCCCGCGCCTTCCTTTCCAGTTCCACCAAGAATGCCAATTTTCATGGGATCTTAACGCTCCTATCTGAAGAGATCACGAGAAGGATCGCGCAGCAGCGGGCGGCTGTCGGCTTCGGCCGGGGTCCAGCGCGCGCCCCGGATGATGACGACGGGAATCCGGTCGAGCTTGCCCATCACGGGCTCGGCCGCAGAGGCGAGCTCGTCGGCCACCGCCAGGATGGTTGCCTGCAGCACGTGGCCGGCGGGATCGGTTTCCCCCAGATAGCTCACGATCGGCTCGAACCCGGCGAGGCCCACCGCGACATTGACGAGCCCCTCGCGCCATGGGCGGCCGAACGTGTCGGCGATGATGACGGCGAGGCCGAGTCCGGTCAGCTCGCCGAGCCGACCGCGCAGGCCGCGCGCCGACGCGTCGGAATCCACGGGCAAGAGGCAGGCCGTGTCCGGGTCGACGTTGGACTGGTCCACGCCGGCATTGGCGCAGATCCAGCCGTGATGGGTCTCGACGATCAGCACGCCCTTGGCCTGGCGCACGATCCGGCGCGTCTCGCCGAGGATGACCTCCACCAGCCGCGGGTCGCGGTCGATCTCGACGGCGAGCGCGGCGGCTCGCGGGGAGGGGCGGACCTGGTCGAGGCGGACGAGGCGCCCCTCCGACTTGGAGACGATCTTCTGGCTGACGACGAGGAGATCGCCGGCGGCGAGCGGGGTGCCCTGCCGCCGCGCCGCCTCGACGATGAGCGAGGCCAGGTCGACGCGGGGCGCGATCTCGGGCAAGCCCTCGACGCCGATCACCTCGTAGCGAGTGGGCACGCGCGCGTCAGACGGTGGCGAGGCGGGCGCCGATGCCGCGCGCCTGGCAGAGGCGGCCCGCGCGCGTGTGCGGCCCGCGAGCGAGGAGGAGGCGAAGATCGTCGGGCGCGTCGATGTCGAGCCCGAGCCCGCTCAGCGCGAGCACGCGCGGCGCGATCCCGCGCCCGCGGGCGCCATCCAGGTGGTTGGCGAAGGACGGCTCGCCGAACTTGAGCGGCATCGCGTCGGGCGGTGCCAGCAGGGCGGCATTGGTGCCGAAACCCGAGAGCGATGGGACGAAGGCGACGCCCGGCCCGCCGTCGAGGGCGGCGACGAGCGCGCGCACCTCGGCCGGCGTCGCGCACGGCACATCGCCGGGCACGGTGAGGAATGCGGCGAAGCCCAGCCGCGCCGCTTCCGCCTGCGCGAAGGCCACCGCTTCCGTGTGGCCGCGGTTGACACGCTCCGTGAGGCAGGCGATGCCGCGCCGGGCCGCGAGGGCGAGCACCTCCGGATCCCGCGTGACGAGACGCAGCGCAAAAGGGCCTGCGACCGCTATCGCATCCAGAACGTCCTCCAGCATGGCGGCGGCGAGGTCGTGACGCTCGGCGGGTTCCAGCACGGGAACCAGCCGCTGCTTGGCGTTCACGAGATCCTTGACCGGCACCGCCGCCATGATGGTCATGCCAAGCACGCCAGGACGCGCCGCGCGAGCGCGCCTTCTGCCTCACGACTGGTCATCAGGGTCGGAGCGGGGACGGCCCGCACGCCGAGGGCGGCGATCTCCGGGACGAGGTCCGCGTCGCGCTCGTCCACGACGAGGACGTCCAGCCACGGCGCGTAGGCGCGCGCCACGCCGACCGCCGACACCGGCAGACCCGACGCCGCCATCAGCCGTCCCGCGGGGCCCGACACTGCTTCGCCGCCGATGATGGGGCTCACCGCGACGATGGTGGCGGCGGTCTTCTCGAGCGCGTGCCGCATGCCCGGCACCGCGAGAATGGGACCGATGGAGGTGATCGGGTTGGAGGGGCACACGACCACGGCGCCGGCGTCGCGGAGGGTCTCGATCACGCCCGGCGCGGGCGAGGCGGTCTCGGCCCCCGCGTAGGCAACCTCGCGCACCTCGGTCTGGGCCTTGTCGCGCACGAAGTACTCCTGGAAGGAGATCCATCCCTCGGGCCCACGGATGCGCGTGCGCACCGGCTGGTCGGACATGGGCAGCACGCGCGCGCCGACCCCGAGCGCGGCGGCGATGCCCGCCGTCACCTCGGCGAGCCCGCGGCCATCGCGCAGCAGCCGGGTCCGATGCAGATGGGTGGCGAGATCGCGGTCGCCGAGGCCGAACCAGCCGGGCTCGCCGAAGCGCGGCATCTGCTCGAGGGCGTTGAAGGTTTCCCCACGCAGGCCCCAGCCCTTGCGCTCGTCGATGAGCCCGGCCAGCGTATAGCAGACGGTGTCGAGATCGGGGGAGATGTGCAGCCCCCAGAGCTCGGTGTCATCGCCGGTGTTGCCGATGATGGTGAGGGCCTCCGGCGGAAGCAGCGGCGCCAGGCCCCGCAGGAGCTTGGCCGCGCCCGTCCCACCGGCGAGGGCCGCGATCCTCATCGCGCGACTAGCGGCGGCGGCGCCCGGCGGTGGCGGGAGCGGCAGCCTGCCGCGCGGCAGCTGTACGGCCCGCCATGCTCCAGATGGCGGAGCCGCCGCGCCAGCCGAAGAGGCCGAGGCCCGGGCGGCCGCGGAGCGCCTCCGGCAGATCGGCCTCGGGAATCGGGATGAAGCCGGTGCGCACCCAGATCCGGTCGAGACCCTGCGGGCGCACGTAGAGGGTTTCGATGCCCTGAGCCTCGCCGAGGCTCAGGGCATGCTCCAGGAGACGGAAGGCGATATCGAGAGGCATGTCGGGATCCGTCGACTCCGACGCGACGACGACCGGGCCGTACAGCATAGCCGCCCGCCCCGCGCGCTCGAGCAGGAGGGCGCCGACGAGCCGATCGCCGTCCCAGGCGCCCCAACCCGCCGCCACCGCGGTGTCCGGCGGGGCCCACGCGCCGACGAATCCGAACAGGTCCCGGGCATCCCGCGCGGGATCGGGGAGCGCCCGGTACACGAGCCCCTCGGGGGCTTTACTTCTTTCCAAGCACCGAGTCCTTCAGGCTCTTGGAGAGGCGGAACTTCACCACGCGCTTCGCCGGAATCTTGATGGGCTCGCCCGTCTGCGGGTTGCGGCCCATGCGGGCCTTGCGGTTGGCGAGGACGAGCCGGCCGAAGCCGGGGACGACGAAGACGTTCTTCGCCTCCTTCGTGGCGAGATTGAGGAGCTGATCCATCACCTCGACCACCTGCTTCTTACTGAGCTCGGACTTCTGCGCGAGGTGGCCGATGATGGCGGACTTGGACATCTGCTTTGCCATGGGGAGCGCCTCCGTCTTGAGGGTTAGGGAATCGGTCGGGCCAAACGGCGCCCTAAGTCTTACTTCAACCGGTCGACGTCTTCAAGGGGTGGACGAAACGGAACTGCGACGAAGCGGTGAGACGGCGGTAGGAGCCGAAGCGCGCCTCGGCGTCCGCCACCGCATCCAGCGGCGATACGTCGTCGTCGGCCTCGGTCGCGTAGACCTTGAGGATCTCGTACTCGGTGTTGCGCCGGGCGGGGACGCGGCCGGCGTCCCGCACGAGCCGGCGCAGCTCCGCGGGCGGGACGAGCTGACCATAGCCCGCTCCCGCCGACGTCGAGATCGACTCGTTGATCAGCGTGCCGCCGAGATCGTTGGCTCCGCAGGTGAGGAGCTGCTGGGACATCTTCGGCCCTTCCTTTACCCACGAGCACTGGATGTTCCGGAAGGTGGGACCGAGCATGAGGCGGGCGAGGGCGTGCATCTTCACGACCTCGAGGCCGGTGGCGCCTGGACGCACGCCGGGCACCAGGCCCCGCTGATACATCGGCGCCTCCGAGTGGATGAGCGACAGCGGCACGAACTCGGTGAAGCCGCCCGTCCGCTTCTGAATCCCCCGGAGGAGCTCCATGTGGCGCACCCAGTGCTCGGGCCGCTCGATGTGCCCGTACATGATGGTGGACGTGGTGCGGATCCCCAAGGCATGCGCCGACGTGATGACCTCCTGCCACTGCTCGACGGTGATGCGTCCCTTGGCGATGATGTCGCGGATGCCCTGGTCGAGGATCTCCGCGGAGGTGCCGGGCAGGGTGCCGAGGCCCGCCGCCCGCAGGGTGCGGAGATAGTCGGGAATGGCCATGCCCGCCCGGGTGGCGCCGTAGAGCACCTCCTCGGGGGAGAAGGCGTGCAGGTGCATCTCCGGCACCGCCGCCTTGATGGCGCGGCACAGGTCGACGTAGTAGCTGCCGTCGAGCTTGGGCGGCAGGCCCGCCTGGATGCACACCTCGGTGGCGCCCATCTCCCACGCCTCGATGGCCCGCCGCACCACCTCGTCGAGGGGCAGAAAATAACCCTCCTCTTCCCGGTGGTCGCGGCTGAAGGCGCAGAAGGTGCAGTGCTTGATGCAGACGTTGGTGAAGTTGATGTTCCGGTTGACGACGTAGGTGACGAGGTCGCCCGCCTGGCGGCGTCGCATCTCGTCGGCGACGAGGCAGAGGGCGTGGAGATCGCGCCCCTGCGCCTCGGCGAGCCGGATGCCGTGGGCCACGCTCACTTCATCGCCGTCCAGCGCCCCACCGAGGATGCGTCGGATATCCGGTGTCGCCCAGTCGAGGTTGATCGTGTTCACGTCGTGTCTCCGGTTGGCGGTTTCGGTTGCCGGTTTCGGTTGGCGGTTTCGGTTGTGCTCGATTTCTGTCTATTGAATATCACCATGCTTTTGGCATGTTGACCGTGGCCCGATCGGTTAGGGCAACCCGCTGGGTCTCGAAGTTACCACTTTCTCCAGCGCTCGAGGTCCTGGCGCACGAGGCCGTCGGGGCCGGTGAGGCGGGCCACCGCCGGGCGCAGGCGCCCATCCACGAACTCCGGACGTCTAGCGTACTCCGGATAGACGGCGAGGCGCTCGCGCAAGATGTGGCCGGCCTCCTCCGTCACACGCCGCAGCTCCCGCAAGAGCGGCCAGGGGCGCTCGGGATTGATGTGGTCCGGCGTCAGCGGCGAGATCCCGCCCCAGTCGTTGAGGCCGGCGGCGGGCAGCCCGCCGTAGCCCGCGTCGGCGAGATTCGGCGGGGCCTGGATGTTCATGGCCGGGCCGAGGAGGAGGCGGGCGACCGCGATCGTACGCGCCAGGTCCGGCAGGGTGGGATCGGGTACGCCGCGCATGGGGATGGTGGGCTTGGCGCGGAAGTTCTGGACGATGACTTCCTGGATGTGGCCGTGTCGCTCGTGAAGATCGCGAATGGCCAGGAGGGCGTCCACGCGCTCGGCATGCGTTTCCCCGATGCCGATGAGGATGCCGGTCGTGAAGGGGATCTGCAGCTTGCCCGCGAGCGCGATGGTCTTGAGCCGGCGCGCCGGAATCTTGTCGGGCGCGCGATCGTGTGCCATGCCGGGGCCCAGCAGGCGCTCCGACGTGGTCTCCAGCATGATGCCCATGCTCACGTTGACCTCGCGAAGCGCGGAGAGATCGCGCTCCGACATGAGGCCGGGATTGGCATGGGGCAAGAGCGAGGACTCGGCGATCACGCGCTCGGCGACGGCGCGGAGATACCCGAGGGTGGTGCGGTGGCCCATGCGGCGCAGGAACTCGCGATGCTCCGCGAAGGCGGCCTCGGGTTTGTCGCCCAGCGAGAAGAGGGCCTCCTTGGCGCCCAGCCGCTCGCCGGCCTGGACGAGGGCGATCACCTCGTCGGGCGTCAGGGTATGGGCGCCCGGTTGGCCCGGATCCTTCCGGAACGTGCAGTAGCCACAGTAGTCGCGGCAGAGAGTGGTGAGCGGCACGAACACCTTCGCGGAGAAGGTCAGGACGTGGCCGTGGCCCCGGTCGCGGAGGGCGCCGGCGGCGGCGAGCAGCTCGGGGAGGCGCTCGTCCGGCGTCGCGAGGAGGGCCTCGGCCTGTGACGCCTCGGGGGCCCGTCCGGCTGCGGCGCGGGCGAGGCCGCGGTCGATCAGGCTCATTCCGTGAAGCTCCAGTGGCTGATGCGGCCCGGCGTGATCTTCACCATGGTGCCCGCCTCGCGCGCGAGGCCCATGCGCCGGTACTGGGGGTACTTGTCGAGGAGCAGGCTCGCGCCCCGCTGGAACTCCGGTCCCCCGGTCAGGATCTCGGCGCGGCCCTGGATGACGACCCAGCGAAGGCGGCTCCAGTCCTCGTCGTACTCGTCGATGACCACGCTCACTCGCGGGTTGTCCTGGATATTGCGCACGCGGCGCAGGCTGCCCGCGGGGAGGCGCTTGGGCTTGGCGTCAATAGCGGAGTAGAGGGCGGAGCCGTCCCAGGCGTAGCAGAAGGGAACCACGAAAGGCTGCCCCGAGGCGTCCGCGGTGCCGAGGCGGCCCACGCGGCCGGCGGAGATGAAGCCCGCGACGCGCTCGGGCAATACCGCCATGGCCCGCTACCGCGGGAGTCGCTGGACCTTGGGCCGCACGTCGGCGGCGAAGCGGTCGAGCAGGGCGAGAGCGCCCTTGAGGTCGGGGGCCGTGAGGTCCCAGACGAAGTGGGTGACGCCGAGGCGCTGATACGTGCGAATGTCCTCGATCACTTCGGCGGCGGTGCCGCGGAACAGTGTCCGATCGCCACCCGTGGGCTTGGCCCCTCGCGGCCGGATCTCGAGCGGCACGCGGTAGCTCATCGTGATCGCCTTCGGGTCCCGCCCCGCCTTGCGCGCCCAGTCGCGGACCACCGCCGCCTTCTCCGCGTACTCCTTCGGCTCGAGCAGCCCCGGCGGCCGCAGCCCGATGGGATGCCAGCCGTCGGCCACCTGGCCGGCGCGGCGGAGCGCGGGATTGGTGTGCCCGCCCGTCCACACGGGAATGCCGCCTTTCTGCATGGGCTTGGGCAAAGCACTGACGCGGCCGAGGGTGTAGTACTGGCCCCTGAAGTCCACGGGCTCGCGCGACCAGATCTCCCGCATCAGGCGGATGAACTCGTCCGTCACCCGTCCCCGCTCCTTGTAGGAGGGAGCGCCCAGCGCCTGGAACTCCTCCTCCATCCAGCCTACGCCGGCGCCCAGGATGATGCGGCCGCCGGAGAGGACGTCCATGGTCGCAAGCATCTTCGCGGTGACCACGGGATTGCGGTACGGGATGATCAGCACGCTGGTGCCGATGCGGATGCGCTTGGTCAGCGCGGCGAGGTGGGCCATGAGCGGCAGCGGCTCGAGGTAGCCTTCCTTCCAGTCACCCGCCACCCGCCCGTTGGCCGAGTACGGATAGGCCGACTCGATCTCCACCGGGATCACGACATGGTCGGTGACGAACAGCGAATGGTAGCGAAGGCGGTCGCCGCGCTGAGCGAGCTTGAACAGGATGTCCGGCTTGGAGAGGGGCCCACGGCCCTGCAGCGCAAAGCCGAATTGCATGGGCGCCATATTGCGCGCCACCCCTAGGCCTGTCAAGCACGCGGGCTCTTATAGATGGTGGGGGACGGCCTCCTACCTCGGCCGGCCTGGGATTGGGTAAACATTTCTATACCTGCATCTAAGTATGCGATGTGGTGGTCATTGTCGGAATCTTCAGTGTCACTCTGGTGACACAAGGCCTCCCCATGCTAGGCTGGAAAGGAGCAATGGAGGGAGCATGAAGCCTCGTATTCTCCTGGTCGACGACGAGCCCGCGATTGCCGATTGGCTGCGCATCGTGCTGGAGGGCGAAGGCTACGACGTCGGGGTTGCGGGCGACGCGGTCTCCGCCATCGGGCAGATGAGGGAGCGAGATTTCTCGCTCGCCTTGGTGGACCTCGTCCTTCCGGACGGCGACGGCCTCGCGCTACTGCAGCAGCTCAAGAGCAAGGACCCGGCCATCGAAGTCATCATCATGACCGGCCACTCGTCGATCTCCAAGGCGGTGGAGGCGACCAAACAGGGCGCCTTCCACTTCGTGGCCAAGCCGTTCGACGGCGCCGAGATGCTGACGCTCGTGGCCAAGGCGCTCGAGCGCCGGCACCTGCTCGCCGAGACCTCGGACCTCAAGCGGAAGCTCGCGGAGCAGAGTGGGCTGGGCGAGCTCCTCGGCGGCTCGCCGTCCATGCGGCGCATGTTTGACCTCCTGGAGTCGGTGGCCGGCTCGGACGCCAACGTCCTCATCGTGGGCGAGAGCGGCACCGGCAAGGAGCTGGCGGCGAACGCGCTGCACGCCAAGAGCACGCGCGCGGGCGGCCCCATGGTGAAGATCAACTGCGCGGCCCTGCCGAAAGATCTCATCGTGTCGGAGCTGTTCGGTCACGTCAAGGGTGCCTTCACCGGGGCTACCACCGACAAGCCCGGTCTCCTGGAAGAGGCGCGCAAGGGCTCGGTGCTGCTCGACGAGATCACCGAGATGCCGATGGATCTGCAGGCGAAGCTGTTGCGCGTGCTCGAGGACCGGCAGGTACGCCGCCTCGGCGGCTCGCGCACGGTGCCGGTGGACTTCCGCCTGCTGTGCTCGACGAATCGGGACGCCGAGACGGCGGTGCGCGAGGGCAAGCTGCGCCAGGATCTCTACTTCCGCATCAACACGGTGACGGTGTCGATGCCGCCGCTTCGCGAGCGCGGGTCGGACACCGCGCTGCTCGCGAAGGCCTTCCTCGAGCGCTTCCGCGAGAAGCACATGCGTCCCGTCGAGGGCATCGCCCCCGAGGCCTACCGCCGCCTGCTCGCCTATCAGTGGCCTGGCAATGTCCGCGAGCTCGAGCACGCCATCGAGCGCGCGGTGCTGGTGGCGCGGGGCAAGGAGATCACGCTGTCCGACCTGCCCGAGTCGCTCCGCGCCGAGGCCGGCAGCGTGACGGCATCCCAGCCGTCGTCGGGCTCCCTCGAGGAGATCGAGCGCGTGTCCATCGTGCGGGCGCTCGAATCGACCGGGTGGAACAAGCAGGCCGCCGCCGCGGTGCTGGGGCTCCGGCGTCCCACGCTCTACTCGAAGATGCGGCGGCACGGCATCCCGCAGCGTCGCGCGTAACTGTCCCCCGCGGACAGCATGACGTCAGGGCGTTAACCCCTCTCCCGGCGTGCGCCCACCCAAGTGTCCGGATTGTCGATCTTCTCTACTCGGCAGCCCTATTGCTTGGTTGAGGGCTCGAGACCGGCTGATGCGGACCATGCTGATCGTCGACGATGACCCAGCCTGGCGCGGGCTCTATGCCGCCGAGTTCAAGTCGCGGTTCCAGTTGCTCGAGGCCAACGATGGGCTCGAGGCCTTGGGCGTGCTTGAGCGCTCGCGTCCGGATCTCATCGTGCTCGATCTCCGGCTCCCGCGAATGAACGGGCTGGACTTCCTCCGCGCCCCTCGATCGGTTGGGAATGAAGACGCCGGTCATCATGTGCTCGGCGCTCGTCCCCGACGACGGCGGCTTCTCCGTCCCCGGCGTGCGAGCCGCACGCAAGACCGCCGATCTCCACGACGTTCGCGCCGCCGTCGACGAGGCCTTGGCGTTGACCACGCCCGTTCCCGCCGTGGCGCGTCCTCGCGCTGACCGACGCTAGCCGCCCAGTTCGGCGCCAGCCTGCCTAGCGCCGAGGCAGTTGCGAGGCCCCTGCCTATTCCATGGGCAGCCGGCGCCTCCGTGCGCCGGTCGACCCCCGCCGTAACGCCTTGATTTTCGAGCCCTCGACCTCCCAGCCCGCGGCGGGCACGCTAGGTGCAATTCGCCGCGCCGGGAGGCGACCATGAAAAAGATCGAAGCGATCATCAAGCCGTTCAAGCTCGACGAGGTGAAGGAGGCCCTCACCGGCATCGGGGTCATCGGCATGACCGTGTCCGAGGTGAGGGGGTTCGGCCGGCAGAAGGGGCATACCGAGCTCTACCGAGGCGGCGAGTACACGGTGGACTTCCTCCCGAAGATCAAGGTCGAGGTCGTCGTGCCCGACAACCTGCTCGACAAGGTGACCGGCGTGCTCGCCGGGGCCGCAAAGACGGGGAACATCGGGGACGGCAAGATCTTCATCACGCCGGTGGACACGGCTATTCGAATCCGGACGGGCGAGCGAGACGAGAGCGCGCTCTGAGTCATACACGCGAGCCCGGCTCCCAGGGCCGCGACCAAGGAGGATACGGTGGGGAAAGTCGAACGAATCGTCGCGGTCGTGCTGTTCCTGAGCGTGCTCGTTCTTGCGGGGACTACGGCATGGGCGCAGGCCCCCGCCGCTCCGGCGGCGGAAGTGCCGAAGACGGAGGCGCCGAAGGCGGAAGGAGCGGCCCCCGCCGCGCCCGCGCCCCCCAAGATCGACTCGGGGGACACCGCCTGGGTGCTGACCTCCACGGCCCTGGTGCTGCTGATGACCGCGCCCGGCCTCGCCCTCTTCTACGGAGGCATGGTGCGGCAGAAGAACGCGCTCGGCACCCTCATGCACAGCTTCATCATCCTGGCGCTCATCTCCGTGCAGTGGGTGCTGTGGGGCTATAGCCTCGCCTTCGGACCCGACAAGGGCGGCATCATCGGCGGGCTCGAGTGGCTGGGGCTCCGCGGCGTCGGCCAGACGCCCAACGCCGACTACGCGGCGACCATTCCCCATCAGGTGTTCATGCTCTTCCAGATGATGTTCGCCGTGATCACGCCCGCCCTCATCACCGGTGCCTTCGCGGAGCGGAAGAAGTTCTCCACATTCATCGTCTTCATCCTGGCGTGGGCGACGCTCGTCTACGATCCCCTCGCGCACTGGGTCTGGGGCGTGGGCGGCTGGCTGCGGAACCTCGGCGCCCTCGACTTCGCGGGGGGCACCGTCGTCCACATCTCCTCGGGAGTGTCGGCGCTCGCCGCCGCCATTGTCATCGGCAAGCGCCGGGGCTTCGGCCACCATCCGATGCCGCCGCACAACCTGCCGCTGACCGTCATGGGAGCGGGGCTGCTCTGGTTCGGGTGGTTCGGCTTCAACGCGGGCAGCGCGCTGGGCGCCAACGGCCTCGCCGGGCACGCCTTCATGACCACCAACACCGCGGCGGCGGCGGCGGTACTGGGGTGGATGTTCACCGAGTGGGCTTCGCGCGGCAAGCCCACCGTGCTGGGGGCGGCGTCGGGCGCGGTGGCCGGGCTCGTGGCGATCACCCCCGCGGCGGGCTTCGTCACCCCCATGGCCTCCATTGTGATCGGCGCGGTGGCGGGCGTGATCTGCTACAGCGCGTGCAACATCAAGACGAAGATCGGCTATGACGACTCGCTGGACGTGGTAGGCGTGCACGGCGTGGGCGGCACCTGGGGCGCGCTCGCCACCGGCGTCTTCGCCACCAAGGCCGTCAACGAGGCGGGCGCCGACGGACTCCTCTACGGCAATCCCAAGCAGCTCCTGATCCAGGCGATGGCGGTGGTGGTCACGCTCGTGCTCGGATTCGTGATGACGACCGTCATCTTGAAGGTGCTCGACGGCATCATGGGGCTTCGGGTCAGCGAGGAGGACGAGCAGGCGGGCCTGGACTTGTCCCAGCACTCCGAGACGGCGTATGCGCTGGGCGGCGGTAGCGAGTACTCGATGGGAGGCGCCGCCTTCGAGGAGGCGATGCGCGGCTCGCAGGCCAAGGCCCGCACCGCGCACTAGCCTCGGGCTTGACGAGGCCGCCGGAAGCCTCTAGTGTCTGAGGCCGGCGGGGCCAGGACGGCTCCGCCGGCCCCCGGGTTTTCGTCCCAACGAAACTTTTTCAAGGAGGCAGGAGAATGACCCCGAAGGACGTGTTGAAGATGGCGAAGGAGAAGGGCGCCAAGATCGTTGACCTCCGGTTCATCGACCTGCCCGGGCTCTGGCAGCACTTCTCGATCCCGATCTCCGAGCTCAGCGAGGGCATCTTCGAGGATGGGCTCGGCTTCGACGGCTCGTCGATCCGCGGCTTCCAGACCATCGACGAATCGGACATGCTGTTGATCCCCGATCCCTCGTCGGCGCAGATGGACCCGTTCACGGCGGTGCCGACGATCGTGCTCATCTGCAACGTCAAGGATCCCGTCACGGGCAAGGCCTATAGCCGCGACCCGCGCTACGTCGCCCAGAAGGCCGAAGCCTACGTGAAGAAGGGCGGGCTCGCCGACACCATCTTCATCGGGCCCGAGCTCGAGTTCTTCTTCTTCGACTCGATCCGCTTCGACCAGTCCTACAACCACGGCTACTACTTCATCGATTCCGAAGCGGGCGCCTGGAACACCGGCAAGGAAGGCACGGCGGACCGGCCGAACCTCGGGTACAAGCCGCGCTACAAGCAGGGCTACTTTCCGGTGCCGCCGATGGACCAGTTCCAGGACATCCGCTCCGACATGGTGCTGGCACTCGAGTCGGTGGGGGTGCGCGTCGAGGTCCATCACCATGAGGTGGCGACGGGCGGGCAGACCGAAGTCGACATGCGCTACGACACCCTGACCAAGATGGCGGACAAGGTGTGCTGGTACAAGTACTGCGCCAAGAACACCGCCAAGAAGTGGGGCAAGACCGCCACGTTCATGCCCAAGCCGCTCTTCCAGGACAATGGCTCCGGCATGCACACCCACCAGTCGCTCTGGAAGAACGGCAAGAACCTCTTCTTCGAGCGGGGCGGCTACGCGGACATCTCGAAGACGTGCCTCCACTACATCGGGGGCATCCTCAAGCACGCGCCCGCGCTGCTCGCCTTCATCGCGCCGTCCACCAACAGCTACAAGCGCCTGGTGCCGGGCTACGAGGCGCCGATCAACCTCGTGTACAGCCAGCGGAACCGCTCGGCGGCCATCCGCATCCCGATGTACTCGAAGGCTGAGGGCGCCAAGCGCATCGAGTTCCGGACGCCCGATCCGACCTGCAACCCGTATCTGTCGTTCGCGGCGTGCGTGATGGCCGGCCTCGACGGCGTCGCCAACAAGATCGATCCGGGGAAGCCGGTGGACAAGGACCTCTACGAGCTGCCCCCCGCCGAGCAGAAGAAGATCAAGCAGCTGCCCGGCGCCCTCGACATCGTCCTCGACAACCTCGAGAAGGATCACGATTTCCTCCTCAAGGGCGACGTGTTCACGCCGGACCTCATCGAGACCTGGATCGAGTACAAGCGGAAGAACGAGGTCGATCCCATCCGGCTGCGCCCGCACCCGTACGAGTTCGCGCTCTACTACGACATCTAGCCCGTACGCGGTTCCCCCCGCCCTGTCCACCCCGGGCAGGGCGGGGGAGTGCCGCGCCGATGGGCAGCGCGGCGCGGCTGACTTCTTGTTGAGCAGCGCGAGCCTTTCGCCGCTTCCCTCCTCGATTCCGTAACCCCCGGGATTCATTCGCGGGCCACCCGTCGCGTCCATCAGCGGCGACCTGGCACCGAACTGGCAGTCTCCCCAGCCCGACTTTCCGTCGTCACTCGATCGTCACGGACGCCAGGGAGGAATCGCATGAGGAGACGCCTCGGACGCTGGATCGCCGTAACCACGCTGGCCCTGCTGTGGTGCGTCGTCCCCGCGCTGGCGCAGACGCCGCCGGCGACGGCCGAGAAGAAGGAGGAGGAGAAGCCGAAGAGTTACTGGGAGGAGCACAAGCTGTTCGCGTACATCGAGAACAGCTACACGTTCAATCTGACGGGGGCGGGGCGGGGCGGGACGAACGAGCTGCGGTTTTACGACTACGACGAGGGGTACACGTTCAATGCGGCGCTGTTCAGCATCAAGAAGGACCCGACGGAGCGGTACTGGTGGGGGTACGGGCTGGTGCTCTCGGCGGGGCTGGACGCGCAGAAGAACCACTCGCTGGGGATCTTCCGGGACGACGATGACACGTTCCCCTTCCGGAACACGGCGAAGGTGGACCTGCAGGAGGCCTACGTCTCGGCGCGGATCCCGGTGGGGGAGGGGCTGATCGTCAAGGGCGGCAAGTTCGTGACGTTGCTGGGGTACGAGGTGATCGAGTCGCCGAACAATCTGAACTTCTCGCGGGGCTATCTGTTCCAGTTCGCGATTCCGCTGACGCACACGGGGGGGCTGCTGACGTACGCGTTCACCGAGCAGATTGCGGTGACGGCGGGGGTGGTGCTGGGGTGGGACAACAGCCGGAACAACAATGACGCGGTGAGCTTTACGGGGCAGGTGGCGACGGTGCCGGTGAAGGATCTGGCGGTGAACCTGAACTGGATCGTGGGGCCGGAGCAGACCGACAACGCGTCGCATCAGCGGGTGGTGCTGGATCTGGTGGCGAACTACACGGGGATCAAGAACACGACGCTGGGGCTGAATGTGGACTATGGGTTCGAGCAGGACGAGGCGTTCCTGACGGGGTTGGGGACGCGGCAGGACAACGACGCGCGGTGGTGGGGGGTGGCGGGGTACGCGGCATACGACTTCACGGACTGGTTCCGGCTGGCGTTCCGGCAGGAGTTCTTCCAGGACCAGAACGGGGCGCGGACGGGGTTCGGGAGCCGGGTGGTGTACTGGACGTCGACGCTGACGGCGCAGTTCAAGATCTGGAAGGGACTCGTGGGCCGGGTGGAATACCGGCATGACGCGGCCAGCGAGAAGGTCTACAAGGCCAAGACGTCGCGCCCGGACCAGACCCAGGGGGTCACCGCCCAGTCCAAGAGCCTCGACACGATCTCCTTCAGCCTCTACTACTCCTTCTTCTAGCATGAAGCCCAGATGGAAGGTGGTGGTCGTGGATGATCATGCGCCGTCCCGGGTGGCGGTGGCGGAAGCCGTCACCGCGCAGGGCGGGCAGGTGCAGGGGAACGGCAGCCGGATGGAGGATGTCGCGCACTTGGTGGACAAGCACCATCCGGATGCCGTCGTCATGGCCGTCGGCCTTCCCGATGGTGACGGGGTCGAGGCGGCGCGGCAGGTGATGGCATCCGGGGCCTGCCCCGTGGTGCTGCTCACGAGCCACACCGACAGTGCGGTGTCGAAGCGGGCGATCGCCGCCGGCGTCCTGGGCTTTCTGGTGAAGCCGCTCCGCGCCGAGGAGCTGGGGCCGGCGCTCGACCTGGCCGTCTCGCGCTTCCGCGAGCTGACCGCCATGCGGCGGGAGAATGAGACGCTCAAGCGCACGCTGGAGACGCGCAAGCTCGTGGAGCGGGCCAAGGGCATCCTGATGCAACGGCTCGGGCTCTCCGAGCCGGATGCCTTCCGCCGAATCCAGAAGACGGCCATGGACACGCGCCGTCCGATGTCCGAGGTGGCTCAGGCCCTGCTCCTGACCGAGAAGATGGCGCAGGGCCGCGCGGGCCGGTAACCGCGCCGCCCGCGCTGCCCACTTCTTCGGCACCCCGATCCGGCTGCCTCATAGCGAGGCAGCCTCCCGCCTGGTCACTTGATCGTAATCACGTGAAATCATTCACCGTGGGACCCGGCACATCGCTTGCTCTTCTGCGGGAAAGCCCGGTGACGACATCGCGGTCGGCACGGGCACGGCACCGCCGCCGGTGGCTTTTCAATCCTTGCCGTGAAAGGAGTCGCGAATGCAGGACGTGACGAGAAGGAGCTTCCTCAGGACCGCGGCGGTGGTGGGCGCGGGCGCGGCGGCGGGCATCGGATTCCCGTCGGTGCTGCGGGCGCAGGGCGGGACGGTGAAGGTGGGCGTGCTGCACTCGCTCTCCGGCACCATGGCCATCAGCGAGGTGTCGCTGCGCGACGTCTGCATGATGGCGTTCGACGAGATCAACGCCAAGGACGGGGTCATGGGCAAGAAGATCGAGCCCGTGGTGGTGGATCCCGCCTCGAACTGGGACCTCTTCGCGGAGAAGGCCAAGCAGCTCCTCCTCCAGGACAAGGTCACGGTGACGTTCGGCTGCTGGACGTCGGTGAGCCGAAAGTCCGTGCTCCCCGTCTTCGAGAACAACAACGGGCTGCTCTTCTACCCCGTGCAGTACGAGGGCGAGGAGTGCTCCAAGAACGTCTTCTACACGGGCGCCACGCCGAACCAGCAGCTGATCCCGGCCGCGGAGTACCTGATGTCGAAGGAAGCGGGCGGGTACAAGAAGTTCTACCTGCTGGGGACGGACTACGTGTTCCCCCGCACCGCCAACAAGATCCTGCGCGCGTTCCTGCTCGCCAAGGGCATCCCCGCGGACTCGATCGCGGAGGAGTACACGCCCTTCAATCATCAGGACTATCAGACGATCGTCGGGAAGATCAAGCGCTTCGCCTCGGGCGGCAACGCGGCGGTGCTCTCCACCATCAACGGCGACTCGAACGTGCCCTTCTACAAGGAGTTCGCCAACCAGGGACTGCGCTCGGAGAACGCGCCGATCATGGCCTTCAGCGTGGCCGAGGACGAGCTGCGCGGCATGGATACCTCCGCGCTGGTGGGCCATCTCGCCGCCTGGAACTACTACCAGTCGGTCTCGACCCCGCAGAACAAGACCTTCGTCCAGGCCTTCAAGGCCTACGCCAAGAAGGCGAACCTGCCCGGCGGCGACAAGCGCGTCACCGATGATCCGATGGAAGCTGCGTACTTTGGCGTCTACGTCTGGAAGCAGGCGGTCGAGAAGGCCAAGTCCTTCGAGGTGGACGCCGTCCGCAAGGCGGTGTACGGCCAGGAGTTCCTGGCCCCGGGCGGCAAGATCAAGATGGACGAAGCCAATCACCACACCTACAAGCCGGTGCTCATCGGCGAGATCCTCAAGGACGGTCAGTTCAAGGTCGTGTCGCGTTCCAAGGGCCTCGTGAAGGCGGAGCCGTGGAGCATGTACACGAGCCCGGACAAGGGTTGCGACTGGGTGAAGGAGAAGGGCACCTATCAGAAGAAGGCGTGAGTCACGGATCGAGCGCGTGATGACGCATCTCCTGCTGGCGCTGGCGCTGCTGTCGGGGCTGATCGCCCCGGCGGCGGCGCAGGCGCCGGCAGCCACCGCGCCGCCTCCCGACATTGCCAAGGCCATCGCCGAGGTCGCCTCGAGCGATGGCGCGGCGCAGGAGGCGGCGGCGGTGGCGCTCGGCAAGGCGGGCGACCGGCAGGTGCTCCCCCTGCTGGAAGCGCTGCGCGAGGGCAGCGTGGCTGTCCGCACGCTGCCCGGCGGCAGGAAGGAAACGATCATCCTTGGCGACAAGGTGACCGAGGGCGACAAGACCCTCGTTCCCGTGTTCACCGCCTACGGTCGGGTGCCGCTGCGCGGCTCCGACGGCAAGCTCCTGCTCGTAGATGTCGCCACGCTCGAAGAGGTGTCCGCCGGCCGAAGCCTCCGTCTCGCCATCCGCCCTCTCATCGACGCGTTCTCCGGCGGCGCGCACCTCGCGGACCCGGACTGGACGGTGCGGAAGGGCGCCGCCACCAAGATGGGAAACGCGGGTGATCCCGGCGCCCTCCCCGCCCTCGCCGAGGCCCTCGTGAAGGAGCCGGATCGCTGGGTCCGGTACGAGCTCGAGCAGGCGATGGCCTTGATCCGGCTCAAGGCGGGTACGGATGCGGAGCGCGCCGCGGCCGCGGCCACGCTGGGCTCGCTGGCCAGTGCCGACGCGCTCGACCGGCTGCGGGAGGCCGCCGCGGACCCGAAGGGGCCGCCGGCGGTGCGCCAGGCGGCGGCGGACGCGGTGAAGCGGGTGGAGCGCTGGGGACTCCTCACCTCGGCGATCCAGATCGCCTTCCAGGGCCTCTCGCTCGGCTCGATCTTGCTCCTGATGGCCCTGGGGCTCGCCATCGTCTTCGGTTTGATGGGCGTGATCAACATGGCGCACGGTGAGCTGATGGCGCTGGGCGCGTACGCGACCTTCGTCACCCAGGGCTGGTTCCAGTCGCATGCCCCGGGCGCCTTCGACTACTACTTCGTCGTGGCGCTGCCGCTCGCGTTTTTCGTCTCCGCGACGGCGGGCTTCGTCCTGGAGCGCGGCGTGATCCGGTTTCTCTACGGCCGCCCGCTCGAGACCCTGCTCCTCACCTGGGGCGTGAGCCTCATCATCCAGCAGGGGCTGCGTCTCTGGTTCGGCGCCGCCAACGTGGACGTGCTGGCCCCCCGGTGGCTCTCCGGCGGCGTGCCGGTGATGGTGGGGGTGCAGTTGCCCTTCAATCGGCTCTTCATCGTGGGGCTGGCGATCGTGGCGGTGGCCGCGATGTACTTCCTCCTCTTCCGCACCGACGCGGGCCTGCGCATCCGCGCCGTCACCCAGAACCGCGGCATGGCCGCCTGCCTGGGCGTGCGCTCGCGCCGGGTGGACGCCTTCACCTTCGCCATCGGCGCGGGGCTCGCCGGCCTGGCAGGCTGCGCGCTCACCCAGATCGGCAATGTGGGGCCCGAGCTCGGCCAGAACTACATCGTGGACTCGTTCATGGTGGTCGTGACCGGAGGCGTGGGCAAGCTCGCGGGGACGATCGTGGCCGCGGCGGGAATCGGCGGCCTCAACAAGATCATCGAGCCCGGGCTCGGCGCGGTGTTCGGCAAGGTCGCGATCCTCGTCCTGGTCATCCTCTTCATTCAGCGGCGGCCGTCCGGCCTCTTTGCCGCGAAGGGCCGGTATGCGGACTCGTGAGGGCAGGGCGCTCTCGATCCTCGCGGTGGCGGTCGTGGTCGTGCTGCCGGCGCTCAATGCCCTGCCCACGGGCTCGCCGCTCCACGTCAGCGACTTCACCCTGAACCTGTTCGGCAAGTTCCTCACCTACGCCATCCTGGCGCTGGGGATCGATCTCATCTGGGGCTATGCCGGCGTGCTCTCGCTGGGACACGGTGTCTTCTTCGGGCTCGGCGCCTATGCGATGGGCATGCACCTCATGCTCGAGATCGGGACCCAAGGCGTGTACCGCAACGTGCTCCCCGACTTCATGGTGTGGAATCAGGTGATCGAGCTGCCGCTGTTCTGGAGACCCTTTTACAGCTCCGCGTTCACTTTGCTGGCGGTAATGGCGGTGCCCGGCGTCGTGGCGGCGGTGTTCGGCTTCCTGACCTTCCGCAGCCGGATTCGCGGGGTCTACTTCTCGATCATCACCCAGGCCCTCGCGCTCTGCGCCTGGCTGACCTTCAACCGGAACGCCATGAACCTCGGCGGCACCAACGGACTGTCGGGCTTCAAGACCATGTTTGGCTTTCCACTGAATGAAGTGGCCACGCAGCGCGGTCTCTACGTCGCCAGCGCCGTTTGCCTCTGCCTGTCCTTTCTCCTGTGTCGGTGGATCGTGCGCTCTCCAGCCGGGAAGGTGCTGGTGGCCATCCGCGACAGCGAGACGCGGGTGCTCTTCTGCGGCTACTCGCCTGCCGCCTTCAAGCTGTTCGTGTTCACGGTGTCGGCCGTGCTCGCGGGTCTGGCGGGCGCCCTCTACGTGGGCCAGGTGGGGATCATCACGCCTGCCCGCATCGGGGTGCTGCCCTCGATCGAGATGATCATTTGGGTGGCGGTGGGCGGGCGGGGGACGCTGCTGGGCCCGGTGGTGGGCGCGGTGGGCGTGAACTGGCTGCAGAGCCTCCTCACCACGCACTACCCCGACCTCTGGATTCTGGTCCTCGGCGGCATGTTCGTGGCCGTCGTCCTGTTCTTCCCCGACGGCGTCGTCGGCACCGCTCACCGGGTCTTGCAGCGGTTCCTGACGCCCGCTCCGAAGGTCCGCGGCGATATCCGATTTGATCAGGCTGGGGGGGAGCGAACGCCGCTCCTCCCCCAGACCCCCCCACCGCCGCGAGGCCCTGGCTCATGACCGCAAACGCGGCTTCTCGAGGGTCGATCATTTATCTGGAGGATGTGACCGTCGAGTACGACGGGTTCAAGGCCCTGAACGCGCTGAACTTCTTCATGGACTACAAGGAGCTGCGCGTCGTCATCGGACCGAACGGGGCCGGGAAAACCACCCTCCTAGATGTCATCACCGGCAAGGTGCAGCCCTCCGCCGGGCGCGTCATCTTCGGCAAGAACACCGACCTCGCCGGCCGACGCGAAAACGAGATCGCCTCCCTCGGCATCGGCCGGAAGTTCCAGACCCCCTCGGTGTTCGCCAACCTGACCGTCCGCGAGAACCTGGAGCTGGCCCTCGCCCGCGCCAGCAAGGCCGTGCTCGCGACGCTCCGCGCGCGCCTGGATGGGGGACAGCGGGTCCGCGTCGACGCCGCGCTCGAGGCCATCGGGCTCGAAGCGGAGGCGGAGCGGCGCGCCGGTGGCCTTTCCCACGGCCAGAAGCAGTGGCTCGAGATCGGCATGGTCATCGTGCAGGATGCCGAGCTGCTGCTGGTGGACGAGCCGGTGGCGGGGATGACCGACGAGGAGACCGAAAAGACAGGCCGGCTCTTGCAGGACGTGGCGCGGGAGCGGGCCGTCCTCGTCATCGAGCACGACATGGAGTTCGTCCGGCGCATCGCGCGCACCGTGACCGTCCTCCATGAGGGCAGCGTGCTCTGCGAAGGGCCGGTGGATCAGGTGCAGCGCGACGAGCGGGTGCTCGAGGTCTACCTGGGCCGGAGCCGGGACGAGCAGGGCGCGGACCATGCTTGAGATCCAGGGGCTCGACGTGGCCTACGGCGAGAGCCAGGTGCTGTGGGACGTCTCGCTAACGGTACCGGCAGGCGGCGTGATCTGTCTCATGGGGCGCAACGGGGTGGGGAAGACCACGCTCCTCAAGAGCATCATGGGCCTCCTGCCCATTCGCGGCGGACGCATCGTCTTCGACGGCGTCGATCTCGCGGGGCGCCGGCCCGAGGAGCGCGCGGCGTGCGGGATCGGCTACGTGCCTCAGGGCCGCGAGATCTTTCCCAACCTCACCGTGGCGGAGAACCTCCGTGTCGGCCTGCTCGGCGGCGCCGGCCGTCGCGGCGAGTACGACGAGGTCTTCGAGCTCTTCCCGAAGCTCCGGACCCTCCTCGGCCGCAAGGGCGGCGTGCTGTCCGGCGGCGAGCAGCAGCAGCTCGCCATCGCGCGCGTGCTCCTCGCGCGCCCGAAGCTGCTGCTCATGGATGAGCCCACCGAAGGCATTCAGCCCAACGTCATCTTGCAGATCGAGGATGCCATCGGGCGGATCAAGGAGCGCGGAATCGCGGTGCTCCTCGTCGAGCAGTATCTGGAGTTCGCGTGGCGGCTGGCCGGCTCGTATGCCATCATGCGCAAGGGCGCGATCGTGGCGAGCGGCGCCACCACGGACCTGCGCCAGGACGCCGTGCGCCAGCACCTGACCGTGTAGCTCCGAGACGCCATGCATCTGACTCCTCGTGAACAGGACAAGCTGCTGGTTTTCGTCGCCGCCGAGGTTGCCCGCCGCCGGCGCGCGCGCGGCCTCAAGCTCAACTACCCAGAGGCGCTGGCGCTGATCACCGCCGAAATCCTGGAAGGCATACGCGACGGTCGCACGGTGTCCGATCTCATGGCCTTCGGGACCACCATCCTCGGCCGGGTCGACGTGATGGACGGCGTCCCCGAGATGCTCGAGGAGGTGCAGGTGGAGGGAACGTTCCCGGACGGCACCAAGCTCGTCACGGTTCATAGCCCAATACGATGACCCATTGTCCGCCAATGGGGGAGAGCGGGGGCCATTTCTGGGCCCCCGCTGATGGAGATCGGTAATGATCCCAGGTGAATACGTGTTGGCAGCGGGTGAGATCGACGCGAACGTGGGGCGGCGAACCGTGCAGGTGACGGTGGCGAATACCGGGGACCGGCCGATACAGGTGGGCTCGCATTTCCACTTCTTCGAGGCCAATCGCGAGCTCGCGTTCGAGCGGACGCAGGCCTTTGGGATGCGGCTCAACATCCCCGCGGGCACCGCGGTACGGTTCGAGCCGGGCGACGAGAAGATGGTGACGCTCGTGGAGCTGGCCGGCGCGCGTGAGGTGCACGGGCTCAACGCGCTCACCGACGGGCCCACCGACGAGGGAGCCCGGGCCGCCGCACTCGAGCGCGCGGCGCGGGGCGGCTTCAAGGGCGCCGGCCGATGAGTCTCCGCATCCCGCGGCGCCAGTACGCCGACCTCTACGGCCCCACGGTGGGCGATCGCGTGCGGCTCGCCGATACCGAGCTCCTCGTCGAGGTGGAGCGCGACTTCACCGTCTACGGCGACGAGGTGAAGTTCGGCGGCGGCAAGGTCATCCGCGACGGCATGGGCCAGTCGGCCCGGGCGGTGTCGGGGGAGGGCGTGCTGGATCTCGTGATCACGAATGCCCTGATCCTCGACCACTGGGGCATCGTGAAGGCGGACATCGGCGTGCGGGGCGGGCGCATCGTCGGGGTGGGCAAGGCGGGGAATCCCGACATCATGGCCGGCATCACACCCGGCATGGTGGTCGGCGCCTCCACCGAGGTGATCGCCGGGGAAGGACGCATCGTGACGGCGGGCGGCATCGACAGCCACATCCACTTCATTTGCCCGCAGCTCGTGGACGAGGCGCTCGCCGCCGGGCTGACCACGCTCATCGGCGGCGGCACCGGCCCCGCCACCGGCACCAATGCCACGACCTGCGCGTCCGGGGCCTGGAACATCCACCGGATGCTGGAGGCGGCCGAGGGTCTGCCCATCAATCTCGGCTTCCTCGCCAAGGGCAATGCCTCGCGGCTGGAGCCCCTGCGGGAGCAGGTGGCCGCGGGCGCCATCGGGCTCAAGCTTCACGAGGACTGGGGGACCACGCCCGCCGCGATCGACGCGTGCCTCTCCGTCGCCGAGGAGACCGACACCCAGGTCGCCATCCACACGGACACGCTGAACGAGGCGGGGTTCGTGGAGACGTCCATCCGCGCCTTCAAGGGGCGGACCATCCACACCTATCACACGGAGGGCGCGGGAGGCGGCCATGCGCCCGACATCCTGCGCGTGTGCGGCGAGCCGAACTGCCTGCCGTCGTCCACCAATCCCACCATGCCGTTCACCGTGAACACCATGGACGAGCACCTCGACATGCTCATGGTGTGCCATCACCTCAACGCCCGGATCCCCGAGGATCTCGCCTTCGCGGAGTCGCGCATCCGCGCGGAGACCATCGCCGCTGAGGACGTGCTGCACGATCTGGGCGCCATCAGCATGCTGTCGTCCGACTCGCAGGCGATGGGGCGCATCGCGGAGGTCATCACGCGCACCTGGCAGACCGCCGACAAGATGAAGCGTCAGCGCGGGGCCCTCCCCGGCGACGGCCGCGCCGACAACCAGCGTGCCAAGCGCTACGTGGCGAAGTACACCATCAACCCTGCCATCTCCCACGGCATTGCCCACGAGGTAGGCTCGATCGAGGCCGGCAAGCTTGCCGATCTCGTGGTGTGGAAGCCTGCGTTCTTCGGGGTCAAGCCCGAGCTCGTGCTCAAGGGCGGCCTCATCGTGACCGCGGCGATGGGCGATCCCAACGCCTCCATTCCCACGCCGCAGCCCGTGCGCTACCGGCCCATGTTCGCCGCGTATGGGCGCGCCATCGGCTCGACCTCGGTGACGTTCGTCTCGCGGGCCGCCCTGGAAGACGGCGTGCCCACGCGCCTGGGCCTCGCGCGGCGCGCGAGCGCGGTGCGGGGCTGCCGCGGGATCACCAAGGCCGCCATGATCCACAACGCCTACGTGCCACGTATGGAGGTGGATGCGGAGACCTACGAGGTGCGCGCGGACGGCCAGCTCCTCACCTGCGAGCCTGCGGCGGTGCTGGCGATGGCCCAGCGCTACTTCCTTTTCTGATGCCGGGACGATCTGCGTTGCCAGTCGAGACGGGGCGGGGGCCGGCGTGCTCGTGATCACGGAGCCGCATCTTCACGTGGGGCCGGAGGTTCTGGCCGGCCGCGAGCGGGACACTCTTGCGCTCACGTGGGAGGAGCGGCGCTGGACGCGCAAGCGCGTGCGCACGAGCGCCGGGCGTGAAATCGCCCTCGCGCTTCCCACCGGCAGCGTGCTTCGGCCCGGCGAGGTGATCGCGCTCGAGGACACCTGGTACCTGGTCGTCGAGGGCCGGCCCGAGCCCGTGCTCGCCGTGTTCCCGCGTACCCGTGCGGAGGCCATCCGGATCGCCTTCGACGTGGGCAATCGCCACTTCTCGCTGGCGCTCGAGGGCGAGATCATCCTCGTGCCCGACGACAGCGCGATGGAGCAGCTCGTCACCCGGCTCGGGGTGCCCTGGGAGCGCCGCGCCGCCGTCTACGACCCGGTCGGCGGGGGCGGACACCGTCACGAGGCGGGCACGAGCCCGCTCGATGGCCACACTCACGGGCAGGCCCACGCCGGGCACCACCATGATTGACCCGGCGCTGCTTCCGCTGCTCCATCTCGCCGACACCGCCTTCCCCACCGGAGGCTACGCGCATTCCTTCGGCCTCGAGACCTACTGCCAGGACGGGCGCGTGGTGGATGCGGAGGGGCTCACCGCGTTCCTCACGATGCACCTCGAGGGCGCGGCCGGGCCGACGGACGCCACCGCTGCGGCGGCCGCCCTCCGCGCTCTTGTGGCGGGGACGACGGGCGTCTGCGAGGACATCGACGCGACGCTCGAGGCCATGAAGCCGGCCCGTGAGCTGCGTGAGGCGAGCCGGCAGATGGGGCGCCAGACCCTCCGCGTGGCCACGGCCCTCACGGCGCATCCGACGCTGGCCTCGTACCTGGCGCGGGTGGAGGCTGGCGGCGCGCCGGGCCATCACGGGCTGGCGTTCGGCATGGCGGCGGGCGCGCTGAACGTGAGCGCGGAGGCGGCGACGACGGGCTATCTCTACTCCGCGACCTCGCTGCTCGTGAGCGCCGCGCTGCGGCTCATGCGGCTGGGCCAGCTCGAGGGCCAGCGCGTGCTGTGGCGGCTTCATCCGGTGATCGCGCGTGTGGCGGCGGAGGCGGCGGCGCGCGATGCCGCCGACATGTGGGGCTGGGCGCCCGGCCTGGAGCTGGCCAGCATCGCGCATGCCGGGCTCGACGCGCGGCTGTTCCGCTCATGAGCGCCTCCATCGCGGCCCGCGCGCTGCCGCGCCCGCTCCGGGTGGGCGTCGGGGGGCCGGTCGGCTCGGGGAAGACCGCTCTCGTGGAGCGCCTCTCGCGCCTGCTGCGCGAGCGCTACGACATGGCGGTCATCACCAACGACATCTACACGCAGGAGGACGCGCAGTTCCTCATCCGCCGGGGGGCCTTGCCGGCCGAGCGAGTGATCGGGGTCGAGACGGGCGGCTGTCCGCACACCGCCATCCGCGAGGACGCCTCGGTCAACCTGGAGGCGGTGCATCAGCTGCTGGGGCGCTTTCCCGGCCTGGAGCTCTTGTTCGTGGAGAGCGGCGGTGACAATCTCGCCGCCACGTTCAGCCCGGAGCTGGTCGACGCGACCATCTACGTGATCGACGTCGCCGAGGGCGACAAGATTCCGCGAAAAGGTGGGCCGGGCATCACCCGCTCCGACCTCCTGGTCATCAACAAGATCGATCTTGCGCCCTACGTCGGAGCCGACCTGGCCGTGATGGAGCGGGACGCCCGGCGCATGAGAGGAGAGCGGCCGTTTGTCTTCACCAACCTCCGCGACGGAGACGGGGCCCAGACCGTCGCCGACTGGATACGTCGCGAGCTCTTGTTCGAGTCCTGAGCCGGCCCTCCCGCGCGTAGGCCGCGACGGCCTTCTCGTGCTCGGGTTCGAGCGGCGCGGCGACCGTACCGTGCTCGTCGAGCGGCGCTACGCGCTGCCCCTGCAGGCGCTCGAGGTCATGGAGCTCGAGGCGGGCGGGGCCGCCCTCATGCTCCTCAATCCCACCGGCGGCGTCCTGGGGGGCGACCGGCTCGAGACGCGCGTGAGGCTCGGAGCGGGTAGCCGCGTCTGCCTCACCACGCCCTCGGCCACGCGCGTGTACCGGAGTGCGGGCGCGCCGGCGGTGCACCGCTTCGATGCCGCCGTAGGGCCGGGCGCCTATCTCGAGTATGTCCCTGATCACCTGATTCCCTCGCCGGAGGCGCGCCTCCATCAGAGCACCGAGATCGCGCTCGCGGCGGGCGCCTCCGCCATCGTATGGGACGCGTGGTCGGCTGGGCGCCCGGCGCGGGGCGAGGTCTGGGCATTCGCCGAGCTCGATCTCCGGCTCGACATACGCGACGGCCGTGGTCCCCTCTGTCACGAGCGCGCGCGGCTCGAGGGGGATGCCCGCTGGAGCCTGCTCGGCGGGGCCGAGGGGATGAGCTATGCGGGGGTGTTCCTCGCGGTGACGGAAGGCCGCACGGACTGGGAGGCCGCCGCGCGAGGGCTGCAGGCGGATCTCGGCGCCCGGCCGTGCGGCGCCCGCGTGGGGGTGACCCCACTCGGGCGCGGCGGCGTGCTGGCGCGCGTGCTCGCTCGCTCCGCGCCCGCCCTGATCGGGGCGGGGGAGGCACTCTGGGCGGCCAGTCGCCGCCGGCTCTTCGACCTGCCTCCTCTCCGCTTGCGCAAGCTCTAGCCCCGAGGCAAGGATGGACGCCATGCCGCCATCCCCCGCCGTCGCCGGCGTCCGCGCGCTCGTCTCCGCCTACGCGAGCGGACGCCTGGACCCCGCCGCCGCGCTTCGCGCCGTTCACGCCGCCATCGATCGGCGCGGCGCCGACGGCGTGTGGATCCATGTGCGGCCCCTGGAGGCGACGCTCGCCGAGCTCGGGGAGGCGGAGCGCCGGCGCCAGGCCGGCGCCGCCCTCCCGCTCCTCGGAGTGCCCTTCGCGGTCAAGGACAACATCGACGTCGCGGGGCTGCCCACCACGGCGGGCTGTCCTGCCTTCGCCTACAAGGCGGAGCGCACCGCCACCACCGTGGCGCGACTGCAGGCGGCGGGGGCCGTGCTGGTGGGCAAGACGAACCTGGACCAGTTCGCCACCGGGCTCGCGGGCACGCGCTCGCCTTACGGGGCGCCCGCGTCCGTGTTCCACCCGGACTACATCTCCGGCGGTTCGAGCTCGGGCTCGGCGGTGGCAGTGGCGGCGGGGCTGGTTGCCTTCGCGCTGGGCACGGACACCGCGGGTTCCGGGCGCGTCCCCGCCGCGTTCAACGGCATCGTGGGGCTCAAGCCCACGCGGGGCTTGCTCAGCACCGCCGGTGTGGTGCCGGCCTGCCGCTCGCTCGACTGCGTGTCGATCTTCGCGCGCGACGCGGAGGACGCCGCCGCCGTCTTCGCCATCGCGTCCGGCTTCGACCCGGCCGATCCCTATGCGCGGGCCGGCGGGCCGCCCGCGCCGCCCTTCGGACCGGGGTTCCGCGTCGGGGCGCCCCTGCCCGCCCAGCGTGAGTTCTTCGGCGACGAGGGCGCGGCGCATCTCTACGAGGCGGCGCTCGAACGTCTCGAAGGGATCGGTGGGCGCGTGATCGAGATCGACCTCACGCCGTTCCGGGCCGCCGCCGAGCTACTCTACGCGGGTCCATGGGTGGCCGAGCGCCTGGCCGCGATCCGGCCTTTCTTCGAGCGCCATGCCGACGCGATGGACCCGGTGGTTCGCTCCATCATCGGCGGCGCCACGAGGCTCACCGCGATCGACGCCTTCGAGGGGCTGTACCGGCTCGAGGCGCTTCGCCGCGAGACGGGCGAGCAGTGGAAGGCCATGGACGTGCTGGCCCTCCCCACTGCCGGCACCATCTACACGCACGCGCGTATCGCCGCCGATCCGATCACGCTCAACGGCAATCTCGGCTACTACACGAACTTCGTGAACCTGCTCGACCTCTCTGCCATCGCCGTCCCTGCCGGTCTTCGTCCGAGCGGCCTTCCCTTTGGCCTATCGCTGATCGCGCCGGCTTTCCACGACGAGGCGCTCTGCGCGCTGGGCGACGCCTTCGCGGAGGGCCATCTCACGGTGACGAGCGGACGCCGGGCTGTCAGCGTTGCGGTGGTGGGCGCGCATCTCACGGGCCAGCCGCTCAATCACGAGCTGACTGGTCGGGGCGCGCGCCTCGTCCGCGCTGGGCACACTGCCCCCGAGTATCGTCTCTACGTCCTGGCGGGCACCGTCCCCGCGAAGCCGGGCCTGATCCGGGTCCGGCCCGGGCAGGGCCGCGCCATCGAGGTCGAGGTGTGGGAGCTCGACGAGGCCGCGTTCGGAAGGTTCGTGGCCGCGGTTCCGCCGCCGCTGGCCATTGGAACCTTACGGTTGGATGACGGTGGAGAGGTGAAGGGCTTTCTCTGCGAGCCGCACGCGGTCGAGGGCGCCCGGGATATCACCGCGCTGGGCGGCTGGCGCCCCTATCTCGCCGGGGGAGGCGGGGCGTGAGCGCCTTCCCCATCGCCTGAAAGGACGTCGCCATGGGTCCCGCCGACATCAACATCCCCGAGGTCGTCGCTGAAGTCACTGCCGTCTTTACCCGGTATGAGAGGGCGCTCACGGCCAACGACGTGCCCACGCTGGACAGCCTCTTCTGGAACGATCCGCGCGTGATCCGCTACGCGCTCGCGGACAACGGCTATGGGTATGGCGCGATCATGCGCTCGCGCCGCGCCCGGGCCAACGTGGATCTCAAGCGCTCGCTCACGCGCACGGTGATCACGACGTTCGGCCGCGACGTCGCCACCGCCAATACCGAGTTTCGCCGGGAGGAGTCGGCCCGCGAGGGCCGTCAGAGCCAGACCTGGGTACGGACCGCCGACGGCTGGCGGGTGGTGAGCGCCCATGTCTCTTACTTCACGCCGGCGCCGTAGGTCGGCTGCCCAAGATACAGGCTGACTGCTGATCCCTTGGGCAATTCCTCAAGGGGTGAGTGCACAACCTCGTGATTTCCCTGCATACCTTATGGCGGCATACCCCTTGCTCCTTCAGGCCGTCATGGACGGAAGGCAGCTGGGTTCCGAGCTCGAGCGGCTCGTCCTGAACGCACTCCCCAGCCTCGTGCGGGAGGAGACGACGGCCGACCGCGGGCGCCTGTATCGGGCGGTCATGGCGCGTCTCGAGCTGCCGCTGCTCCGGCATGTGCTCGACTTGTCGGGCGGCAATCAGCTCAAGGCGGCCCGGCTGCTCGGGATCAACCGGAACACGCTGCGGAAGCGGCTCCGGGTGCTGGGCCTCCTGGCGGGGCCGAGCGGGAACGGATCGGCTCAGGCGTAGCGACCGCGTATGGCCGGCGGGCGCCGGTCAGGGTACACTCCGTGACCGTGCGCCTGCCCTCGCCGTTCCGGGGAACGCTGCCCCTCGCGCTGCTCCTCGCTTCGGTCTTCGGCGGCTGCGCGGGGGTGGGGACGGAGCCCATTCCCGGCAAGCCCGCCCATCACGTGGTGGGCGGCTTCCGCAACCCGAATCCCGACTTTCGCCGCGCCGATGCCTGGGTGCGTGTCAGCTTCTTCGTTCGACGGGCGTTGCAGAGCATATTCTCGCCCAGGAGCTTCGACGCCCCCCGCGAGAGCGCCGAGGGCTTGGCCGCGGGCCGGGGGCTGCGCGAGGGAGCAGAGCCCACCATCACGTGGATCGGCCACGCCACGCTCCTGATCCGGCTGGACGGCCTCACGATCCTGACCGATCCCAACTGGAGCGATCGGGCGAGCCCGTTCAGCTTCGCGGGCCCGCGTCGTCTGTCGCCACCGGGGTTGCCCTTCGAGGAGCTACCCAAGATCGACGTGGTGGTGATCTCGCACGATCACTACGATCACCTCGATATCCGCAGCGTGCAGCGGCTCGCCGCCACCCACGATCCGCTCTTCGTGGTGCCCCTCGGGCTCAAGGCATGGTTCGCGGACAACGGCATGACCCGGGTGGAGGAGCGCGACTGGTGGGAGCGCGTCGAGCACCGCGGCGTCGCCTTCGTGTGCACGCCGGCGCAACACTTCGCCCAGCGGACGCTCTGGGATCAGAACACACGCCTCTGGGCCACGTGGGCGATGGTCGGCTCCTCGCGGCGGCTCTATTTCTCGGGCGATACGGGCTACTTCGCCGGCTTCAAGGAGATCGGCGCGCGGCTGGGTCCCTTCGACCTCGCTGCCATCGCTATCGGCGCCTACCTGCCCGTCGCCATGATGCGGCCCGTCCACGTGAATCCCGACGAGGCCCTACAGGCGGCGGAGGACGTGAGAGCACGGGTTCTGATGGGCATCCACTGGGGGACCTTCGACCTCGCCGACGAGCCGCTCGCCGAGCCCCCCGAGCGCATGCGGGCGGCGGCGGCGCGCCGGGGGCTGCCGCCCGAGCGCGCCTGGATCCTGAAGATCGGCGAGACGCGCCGCTGGTAGGCCCGCGGCCGGTAGGCCTCGGGCTGATAGGATAGTCGCGGCATGGCGGGCCGAGTGCTGGTGGTGGAGGACGAGCCGGACATTCGCGACCTGCTTGCCTTTCACCTCGAGCGCGAGGGCTTTCTCGTCACCCGCGTCAGCACGGGCGCGGAGGCGCTTCGCCAGCTCCGTGCCACCCCGCCCGATCTCGTCATCCTCGACCTCATGCTGCCCGAGATGGACGGGCTCGAAGTGTGCCGCCGCCTCCGCGCCGACGCGGGTACCGCGGGGCTGCCCGTGATCATGCTGACCGCGAAGGGCGACGAGGTGGACCGCGTGGTCGGCCTCGAGATCGGCGCGGACGACTACATCGTGAAGCCGTTCTCGCCGAAGGAGATGCTCGCGCGCGTCCGCGCGGTGCTCCGCCGCTCGCGCACACCCACGACGGGGGCGCCGCTGGCGGTGGGCGGGATCGCGCTGGACAGCGCCACCCATCGGGCGACCGTCAGCGGGCAGCCGCTCACGCTCACCCCCAAGGAGTTCGATCTGCTCCGCGCGCTCCTCGAGGCGCGCGGCCGGGTGCTCTCCCGCGAGCATCTCCTGGATCGCGTGTGGGGGTACGCGCGCGCGGGCGAGATCGAGTCCCGGACGGTGGACGTCCACGTGCGGCGGCTGCGGGCCAAACTCGGCGCCGAGGGCGAGCGCATCCTCACCGTGAAGAACGTGGGCTACCGGCTGGATCCGGACGCCTGAGCGTGCGCGCCCTCATCCTCTTCCTCCGCCGTCGTATCGCGCTGAAGCTCACGCTGACCCTGGTGGGGTTCACCGGCATCGCCGCCCTCGCCGCCGGCCTCTACCTGAACCACGCCCTCGAGGCCTTCGCGGTGCAGTCGCTTGAGGCCCGGCTGGTGGCGGTCGCGCGCGTGCTTCAGGATGAAGCGCGTGGCTTCCTGCGCGCGGACGCCCCAGAGTCCGGCCGGCAGGTTTTTGCCATGCGCGCGGCGCGCGAGGCGGGCGCGCGCGTGACCTTGATCCTTCCGGATGGCCGGGTGGTGGCCGAGTCTGGGGAGGCGCGGGCCGGCGTCGCCGGGATGGAGAACCATCGCGAGCGGCCGGAGGTGCGCGCGGCCCTCGAGGGCCGGGTGGGCCGCGATCTCCGCACCAGCGCCACGCTGGAGGCCCCGCTGCTCTACGTGGCGCTGCCCGCGCGGGACGGGGACCGCCTGGTGGGGGTGCTGCGGCTGGCCATCCCGCTCTCGGAGGTGACCGCGTCGCTGGAGGGCGTCCATCGCGTCATGCTCGTGGGCGGCCTGGTGGCCCTGACGGTGGCGCTCGGCATCGGCCTCTTCGTGTCGGATCGGGTGACCCGGCCGGTGGTGGAGATGCAGGCCATTGCCCGCCAGCTCAGCGAGGGCAACTTCGCGGTGCGCGCCCCCGTGCGCTCGCCCGACGAGATCGGCACCCTCGGCCGATCACTGAATGTGCTGGCGGCGCGCCTGCGCGAGAAGATCGCCGACCTCGCCCAGGAGCAGGCCAAGGCCACCGCCATCCTCGACGGAATGGTGGAGGGTGTGATCGCGGTGGACGGGCACGACCACATCCTGCTGATGAACGAGCGCGCCCGCGCCATATTCAACCTGGGGACGGGACGGATGGAGCGGAAGCCCTTCCTGGAGGTGATCCGCAACGCCGATCTCCACGACGTGTTTCGCGACGGGCGCGCGGCCGCGACGGACACCGTCGGGGACGGCGCGGCGATACGGCGGGAGCTGCGCCTGACCACGCCGGTGGTCCGCGTGCTGCAAGTGCACGCCGTGCCGCTCCACCTGGGGCCCGGCGAGACCGGCGTGGCGATGGTCCTCCACGACATCACGGCGCTGCGCCAGCTCGAGCAGGTGCGCACGGAGTTCGTGGCCAATGTCTCGCACGAGCTGCGGACGCCGCTGACCGCAATCCAGGGCTATCTGGAGACGCTGCTCGGCGGGGCGATGGACGATCCCACGCATGCGCGACGCTTCCTCGAGGTGGTGTTCCGCCACACCGAGCGGCTGGGGCGCCTGCTCAACGACCTCACCGACCTGTCCAACATCGAGCTGGGGCGGGTGTCGCTGCACATGGGGCCGGTGGCCCTTCCCGAGGTGGTCGAAGTCACGCTGGCCATCATTCGCCCCAAGGCGGACGCGGGCGGGGTGCGGCTCGAGACACGTCTGCGCGCGGACGTGCCGGCCGTCCAGGCGGATCGCGATCGTCTCGCGCAGATCCTCATCAACCTCGTGGATAACGCGGTGAAGTACACGCCACGGGGCGGGCACGTGGCGGTGGAAGCCGTGGTGGGCGAGGGCCTGGTGGAGGTCGCGGTGACGGATACTGGCGTGGGCATCCCGGCGGCCGACCTGCCACGAATCACGGAACGCTTCTATAGAGTAGACCGCGCGCGCTCGCGTGAGCTGGGTGGCACGGGCCTCGGGCTCGCCATCGTCAAGCACCTGGTCGCCGCCCACGGCGGCACCCTCGTTATCGAGAGCCGGCCCGGCGAGGGGACGCGGGTCCGCGTGACGCTACCGGCCGCCTAGTCGAGCGGCGCCTCAGCGTCCCGCCCCAGTCGAGGAAGAGCGCGCGCCGGCCCATCACGCGTCCGACCGTAGCCCGCGCGCCATCACGTGCGAAGGGGCCGCTGGAAATAGCCGCCCAGGCCCACCGCGAACACGACCACGCCGAGCAGGAGACGGAGGAACCAGACCCCCCAGAAGCTCTCGTAGCGGCGATAGATCCCCGCCAGCACGAGCCGGGCCGCGAAGGCCAGCGCCACGGTGAGCCAGGACCCGTACACGAGGTGCGCCACCGCGAAGACACGCTGTTGAAGCCGGTGAGAAAGCCCGGTGAGAACAGCGGGCGATAGCGCCAGAAGAAGAAGGACGAGTAGAGGAATTCCTGGCTGGAGACCGAGATCACGGCGTAGTGGGCGAGCGCGGCCAGCAGCGACCACGCATCGGGCACCGGGTCTCCCGCCGGAACGGCCCGCGTCAACCGCGCCAGGATCATGAGGGCCGGCCAGGCCAAGGCCACCCACGGCAGGCCCAGCCGGAGGGAGGCGACGAGGAAGCGGCGGCCCCGGAAGCCGAGCCGATTCCAGGGCACGCCCTCCCGCCGCACGATCCAGAGCCCGTAACCGGCGGCGGCGGCGAGGACGCCGAGGCGCAGAGCCGGCGGCAGGGCCTCGAGCCAGAGCAGGAGGGGGAGCCCGAGCCAGAGGAGGAGGAGCTCGGTGCACACCCACGTCATGCGCCAGCCTTCCATGCGCCCTCACCCTACGGGGAGCGTGTCACGCGGTGATGACGCCCCGATGACGCCGCCGCAACGAGCGTCATGCAATCTTCACTGGCAGACCGGTACGCCGTTCACAACCCGCGTGGAACGATGGTCTCGATGACAAGCATCCATCGTGAGCGACAGGAGGCCACCGTGAGCGACGAGCGAGCCGGCAGGTTCCGTTGGCTGGAGCGCGGCGAGGGCGAGCCGGTGCTGTTTCTGCACGGGCTGATGGGCCGGATGGACCACTGGGACGTCACGCTCGAGCGCCTGGGCGGGAACGCCTGCCGCCCTATGGCGCTGTCGCTGCCCATCTTCGAGCCGTGGCTGCCGGAGGCTTCCATCGAGGCGCTGGCCGCCCATGTCCTCGGCTTCCTGGATGCCCTCGAGCTCCCGCGCGTGGTGCTGGGCGGTAACTCTCTGGGTGGCCATGTGGCCCTCCGCGTGGCCCTCGCCGCGCCCGCGCGCGTGTCCGGGCTTGTCCACACCGGGTCGTCCGGGCTCTTCGAGCGCGGTTTCAGCCGTGGGGTCACGCATCGGCCGACCTTCGTGCGGGAGAAGATGGAGGAGGTCTTCAACGACCCGGGGCTCGTGACGCCGGAGTGGGTGGAGTCGGTGCGGCGGATGGTGAGCACGCCCGCCTCGGCGCGGCGCGTCCTGCGGTTCGCGCGCGCCGCGCGCCGGGACAATGTCGAGGAGCAGCTCGGTGACGTCCGGACGCCGACCTTGCTGGTGTGGGGCCGCGAGGACCGCATCACGCCGCCCGAGGTGGCGGAGCGCTTCCGCCGGCTCATCCCGGAGGCGGAGCTGCTCTACATCTCCGCCTGCGGTCACGCACCCATGCTGGAGTGGCCGGACCGCTTCGCGGCCGCGGTGGCGTGGTGGCTGCGCGCCTCGCGTGGACGCCGGCACCCCTCGATGGTCGCGGCGGGGGCCGCGCGATGATGGCGCGGGCGGCCGGCCGCGCGCTCGATTGGTGGGCGGCGCGGCGCCGACGCGCGCTCGAGCGCGCGTGGAGCCGGCCAGCCGGCGTGCAGGAAGAGCGCCTGCTTCAGCTCATCACCGCGGCGCGCGACACCGAGTTCGGGCTCGCGCATGGCTTCGCGGGGATCCGCTCGGTGGCCGAGTACCAGGAACGGGTGCCGCTCCGGGACTACGAGTCGTTCCAGCCGCTCTGGGAGCGGGCGGTGTGGGGCGTGCGCGATGTGACGTGGCCGGGGGAGGTGCGGCACTGGGTGAAGACCTCCGGCACCACCGCGGGCGACAAGCTGATCCCCGTGACGCGCGAAGCGATGGCGGCGCATCGCCGGGGCGGCTGGGACGCGCTGCTGCTCGCGGTGGAGCGCGTGGGCTCGGAGGCGCTGCTGGGCGGGCCGATGCTGTTCCTGGGGGGCAGCACGACGCTGCGCCGGGTAGGCGAGCGCGGGCTGGTCGGCGACCTCTCGGGGCTGGCGGTGCGGCGCCTGCCGCCGGTAATCCGGGGCCGCTACGCGCCTGGGCCCGCCGCGGCCATCCCCGACTGGGATACGCGGATCGAGACCATCGGGCGCCAGGCTGCCACGCAAGACCTCCGGCTCCTCGCCGGCATGCCGTCGTGGATGCTAGTCCTGTTCGAGCGCGTCGCGCGGGCCCGTCAGGCCCAGGGCCGACCCATCCGGGACATGGTCCACTGCTGGCCGAATCTGCGCATCTTCATCCACGGCGGCGTATCGTTCGGGCCCTACGCCGGTGTCTTCTCGGAATGGCTGGGGCGGCCGCTCGAGCGGCTGGAAGTCTATCCCGCCTCGGAAGGCTGGGTGGGCATTCAGACGGAGGTGCGGGACGGCCTCACCCTCACCCTCGATCATGCTTCCTTCTACGAGTTTGTTCCCGTGGAGGATCTGGACCGCGAGCGGCCCCGCCGCCACACCGTGGCGGACGTCGAGCTCGGGCGCCCCTATGCGGTGGCGCTGTCGACGCCGGGCGGCCTCTGGTCGTACCTGCTCGGCGACACCGTGCGCTTCACCGCCCGCGATCCGCTCCGGTTGCGCATCATCGGCCGCTCCCGCCACTTCGTGAACGCCTTCGGCGAGAACGTCATCGTCGAGGAGGTGGAGCGGGCGCTCGCCTCCGCCTGCCGCCGCACAGAAGCCGAGGTCGTGGAGTTCACGGTGACCCCGCAGTACCCCGACGGTCACGAACCCCGCGGCAGCCATGACTGGCTCGTGGAGTTCCGTATGCCGCCCCGCGAGCCGGAAGAGTTCACCCGGGTGCTCGACGAAGCGCTCGCGGCCCTGAACACGGACTACCGGACCAAGCGCTGGCGGGACGTGGGCATGGTCGCCCCGCGGGTGCTCGCGCTGCCTCCCGGCACCTTTCACCGGTGGATGCGGGAGGCGGGCAAGCTTGGAGACCAGCACAAGGTGCCCCGGGTGACCAACGGCCGCGCCGTCGCCGACCAGCTGCTCCGGATCGCGCACGAGGCGATGGAGCCCCTGTCCGCATGATGGCGGCGCCGTCACACAAGCTTCACGATGGCGCAGTAGTGGTGAAACGCCGATCCCGTAGCGTGACGGCGGTGATGCCGAACTCGATCTCGCCGGTCGTGAAGCTGGACGAAGTGAGCAAGACATTTGGCGAGACCCGGGCCCTCGATCGAGTGTCGGTGACCATTCACCCCGGGGAGTTCGTCTCCGTGATCGGCCGCTCCGGCGCGGGCAAGACCACGCTGCTGCGCTGCCTCTCCCGCGCGGCGGTGGTGACGGAGGGGCGCATCCGCTTCGGGGAAGACGATCTCGCCGGGCTCCGCGGGGGCGCCCTACGCGCGCACCGGGCCCGGATCGGGATGATCTTCCAGCAGTTCAACCTCGTTCGCCGACTGCAGGTGATGGACAACGTCCTCGTCGGCCGCCTCCCGCACGTGCGCGGCTGGCGCAGCTGGGCCACGCTCGTGCGGCGGTTCCCCGCCGCCGATCGAGAGGCGGCCCGTCGCGCGCTCGCCCACGTGGGGCTTCTCGCGCGGGCGTGGCAGCGGACCGACACCCTGTCCGGCGGCGAGCAGCAGCGGGTCGCCATCGCCAAGATCCTCGCCCAGGCGCCCGCCATCATCCTGGGCGACGAGCCGGTGGCCAGCCTGGACATGGCCAACGGCGCGCTCGTGATGGACACGCTGCGCCGGGTGGCGTCCGACGCGGGGGTGACGGTGATCACCACGCTCCACCACGTGGACTACGCCCGCCGCTACGCGGACCGCGTCCTCGGGTTCCGCCAGGGCGCCCTCGTGTTCGACGGGACGTCCGCGGCCCTGGACGACGCGGCACTGAGCCGCATCTTCGGCGCCGACGGGCCAGAGCCCGAGGCGGGCGCCGCGGAGCCGCTCCCCGCCGCCGAGCTCGCCGCCGTATGAGTGGAGCATACGCGTCGACGGACGCGGGACTCGCGCCCGCGGCGCCGCCCCGTCCGTCGACGACGGGCCGCAACCTCGCCACCGTCCTCTCCTTGGCGGTGGTGCTGGCGCTGGCCGCGCGCGTCATCGAGCTGCGGCCCCTCGAGCTGATCCGGGACGCCGGGAACATCGGCGTCTTCCTGCGGGGCTACCTCAACCCGTCCTTCACCCACCTCGGCGAGTACGCATGGCAGTGCGTGGTGACCGTCTGCATCGCCCTCTGGGGCACGGCGATGGCGGTGCTGATCTCGGTGCCCCTGGGCCTCCTGGGCGCGCGCAATCTCTCGCCGCACCCCCTCGTGTACCTCGCCGCGCGGCGTCTCATGGATTTGCTGCGCGCCGTCAACGAGTTCGTCTTCGCCCTGATGTTCGTCACCGCGGTCGGGCTCGGTCCCTTCGCGGGGATGCTGGCGCTGGGCATCCACACCGGCGGGATACTCGGCAAGCTGCTCAGCGAGACGATCGAGGCGATGGATCCCGGGCAGGCGGAGGGCGTGGCTGCCACCGGCGCCTCCCGCCTGCACGTGATCGCCTTCGGCGTCGTTCCCCAGGTGATGCCGAACTTCCTGTCGTACGTGCTGCTGCGCTTCGAGTCCGACATCCGGTCCGCCTCCGTCATCGGCATGGTGGGCGGGGGCGGGATCGGCTTCTACCTGTGGGACACCATTCGCTCGTTCAACGATCGGGAGGCGGCCATGGTGATCCTGCTCATCGTGGCCATGGTCATGGCCGTGGACGTCGTGTCGTCCCGGATACGCCGGGCGACGATATAGGAGGCCTCATGCGCTTGCTCCGCTCTTTCGCGCTGGCCGCGCTCGCCGTGCTGTCCCTCGCGGGGTCCGCGCTCGCCGCCGATCCCAGCTGGCCCAAGGAGCTGACCTTCGCGCTTCTCTCCACCGAGAACGCCGCCGAGATCACCCGCCGCTGGGGCCCCATCCTCGCCCAGCTCGAGAAGGACCTCGGGGTGAAGGTCAAGTCGGCCACCGCCACCGACTACCGCGGCAGCATCGAGGCCCTGAAGTTCAAGAAGGCGGAGATCGGCCATCTCGGCCCGAAGTCGTACGTCGAGGCCTCGAACAACAACTATGCAAACGTTGAGCCCATCGCGCAGCTGCGCCTGGCCAACGGCTCGCTCGGCTATCGCTCTTGCCTCATCGTGCACTCGGATTCGGACATCTTCGGGCCCGAGGACATGGCGGGGAAAACGTTCGCCTTCAACGATCCGAACTCGACCTCCGGGTACCTCGTCCCCTCCACGTTCTTCATGAGCGAGATGGGCATGGACCCGAAGCGGTTCTTCTCCAAGGTGACCTTCTCGGGCTCGCACGAGGCGTCGATCCTGTCGGTGGCGAACAAGAAGGTGGACGTGGCGTCGACGAATCTGCCGGACCTCCAGCAGCTCACCCGCGAGGGTAAGGTGCCGCGGGGCGGCCTGCGGGTGATCTGGGTGTCCAAGCTCATCCCCAACGATCCCATCGTGGTACGCAAGGATCTGCCCGCGAGCCTGCGCTCCGCCATCCAGGAGTCGCTGGTGAGCATGCGGGACCGGAACGCGGACGTGTTCAAGGAGATCGGCGCCTGGCTGGGCGGCTTCGTGCCGGCCGACGACGCCAAGTACCAGGTCATCCGCGAGCTGAACGACACCGCCCGGAAGCTGGCGGGGCAGAAGTAGCGGGCGGGGGAGCACGACGTGGAGCGGCGCCGGCGCTGGATGTCAGCCCTTGCCACCGCCGCGCCCGGCAGCCTCAAGGTGGCCTGGGCGCGGCTGGACCCGAGGCCGGACTACATCTTCCTCCGGCGGCCCGAGGTCGGTCTCGTGATGATACGGGGCCGGGCGGGCGGGAGCGGCATGCGGTTCAACCTCGGCGAGATGCCGGTCACGCGCTGCTCGGTCCGCCTCGACGATGGCACGGTGGGCCACGCCTATGTGGGCGGGCGCGACCCGCGTCACGCCGAGCTGGCGGCGCTGTTCGACGCCCTCCTGCAGGACGAGGCCCGGGAGGCCGATCTCACGGCGCGGCTCATCGAGCCGCTCCAGGCCTTCCGGGAGGCCGCGCGCGCGGCGGCGGCGGCCCGCTCGGCGCCGACGCGCGTGGAGTTCTTCACGATGGTGCGGGGCGAGGACTAGCATGCGTCCCGGCCTGTCGGATCCCGTTCTCGATGCGCAGCGAATCTTCCGTGGGGTGCTGGAGGCGCAGGCGCATCCCGGGCGCATCGTGGTGGTGCCCTCGCCGCCGGAGCCGCCCGCCCCGCTCGCGCCGGCGGCGGCGGCGGTGGCGCTGACCCTCCTCGACTACGAGACCCCGCTGTGGCTGGACGCCGCCGCCGGTTGCGAGCCGGTGGTCGAGTATCTTCGCTTCCACTGCGGATGTCCCTTGACCGCCACGCCCGCGGGCGCGGCCTTCGCGCTCATCGCCGACCGGGATGCCCTGCCTGGGCTGGAGGCCTTCGACGCCGGCACCGACGAGTTTCCGGACCGGTCGACCACGGTCATCGTCCAGGTCTCCGGGCTTCGCGCCGGGACGGGGCGTCGCCTCCGTGGACCGGGCATCGACGGCGAGCGGCGGCTCGAAGTTCAAGGAATGCCGGAGCGATTCTGGTCGATGTGCGTGGAAAATCACGACTGCTTCCCTCGGGGGATCGACTTTCTGCTGGTCGCCGACTCGCGCGTGGTCGCGCTCCCGCGGACCACCAGCGTAGGGGAGGCCTGAGCGTGTACGTGGCGGTCAAAGGGGGGAGCCGGCGATCGAGGCGGCACATCGGCTGCTGGCGGAGACACGGCGGGGCGACACGGGCGTGCCGGAGATCGGTCTGGAGCAGATCGCGCAGCAGCTCGGCCAGGCCGTCGATCGCGTGATGGCCGAGGGCTCGCTCTACGATCGCCGCCTCGCCGCGCTGGCCATCAAGCAGGCGGCCGGTGACCTCGTCGAGGCGATTTTCCTCATCCGGGCCTATCGCACCACGCTGCCGCGCTTCGGCGCTACCCAGCCCCTGGATACGGGGCGCATGACCGTGCGGCGGCGTATCTCCGCGACCTTCAAGGACCTTCCCGGCGGCCAGATCCTGGGCCCCACCTTCGACTACACGCATCGCTTGCTCGACTTCGCGCTCGCCGACGACGTGCCGCGCGTACCCGCGTCGGCGGACCCGCCCGCGACGCGAGGGGACTCGACGGCAGCCGCGGCTCTATTGCCGCGGGTGGTCGACCTGCTCGACCGGGAGGGGCTCATCGAGAGCGAGGCACCCGACCCCGACGAGCGTCGGGTAGGGGACCTCACGCGGGAGCCGCTGACCTTCCCCGCGGAGCGCGACGTCCGGCTGCAGAGCCTGGCACGCGCCGACGAGGGCTTTCTGCTCGCGCTCGGCTACGCCACCCAGCGCGGCTATGGCCGCAATCATCCCTTCGCGGGCGAGATCCGCCTCGGCGAGGTGGCGGTGGAGCTGACTCCCGAGGAGCTGGGCTTTCCCGTCGAGATCGCCGACATCACCGTGACCGAGTGCCAGATGGTGAATCAGTTCAAGGGCTCGGCGAACGCGCCTCCCCAGTTCACGCGGGGCTACGGCCTGGCCTTCGGTCAGGGCGAGCGCAAGGCCATGGCGATGGCGCTCGTCGATCGGGCCCTGCGCGCGGACGATCTGGGCGAGGAGGTCGGGGCGCCGTCCCAGGACCAGGAGTTCGTCCTCTACCACGGCGACAACGTCGAGGCCTCGGGATTCGTCCAGCATCTCAAGCTTCCCCACTACGTCGACTTCCAGTCGGAGCTGGTGCTCCTGCGAACCCTGCGCGCCCAGGCCGGGGCGAGACCCTCCGCGTGAGCGGCTACAACTTCGCCTTTCTCGACGAGCAGACGAAACGAATGATCCGGCGGTCGATTCTCAAGGCGGTGGCCATTCCCGGCTACCAGGTGCCGTTCGGGAGCCGCGAGATGCCGCTGTCCTACGGCTGGGGCACCGGGGGCGTGCAGATCACCGCCAGCCTCATCGGCCCCGAGGATGTCCTCAAGGTCATCGACCAGGGCGCCGACGACACGACCAACGCGGTGAGCATCCGGAAGTTCTTCGAGCGCACGACCGGCGTGCGCACGACCACGCGCACCGCCGAGGCCACCTTGATCCAGACACGGCATCGCATCCCCGAGACGCCGCTCCGGGCGGGCCAGCTGCTGGTGTTCCAGGTGCCCATCCCCGAACCGCTGCGCTGGCTGGAGCCGCGGGAGGCGGAGACGCGGAAGATGCACGCGCTCGAGGAGTACGGCGTGATGCACGTACGCCTGTACGAGGACATCACACGCCATGGCAAGGTCGCCCAGACCTACGACTACCCCGTGCGCGTGGACGGCCGGTATCTCATGCGGCCCTCGCCCATCCCCAAGTTCGACAATCCCAAGCTCGACCGGAACCCGGCTCTCCTCCTCTTCGGCGCGGGCCGGGAGAAGCGGATCTTCGCGGTGCCGCCGCACACGCCGGTCCGGAGCCTGGACTTCGAGGACCATCCCTTCGAGGTGGAGACCTGGGCGCAACCGTGCGCGCTGTGCGGGAGCGCGGGCGTGTTTCTCGACGAGATCATCGTGGACGACAAGGGCGGCCGCCTCTACGTCTGCTCCGACACCGATCACTGCGCCGAGCGGCGGACCACGCGATGAGCGGCGATCGTCCCCTGTTGAGAGTGCGCGGGCTCACCAAGCGCTACGGCGGCCAGGTGGGCTGCCTCGACGTCGGCTTCGACCTCTGGCCGGGCGAGGTGCTGGGGGTGGTGGGCGAATCGGGATCGGGCAAGACCACCGTGCTCGGCTGTCTCGCCGGCTCGGTGGAGGCCACCGCGGGCACCGCCGAGTTCCTGACCCGGGACAGGATCGCGGTCGACGTGCTCCGCATGCCGGAGGCCGCGCGGCGCCGCCTGCTTCGCACCGACTGGGGCGTCGTCCACCAGAACCCGCGCGACGGGCTGCGCATGACGGTGACGGCGGGCGCCAACGTGGGCGAGCGGCTCATGACGGTCGGCGCCCGCCACTACGGCCGGATCCGCCAGACGGCCCGGGACTGGCTCGACATGGTGGAGATCGCCGGCGATCGCATCGACGACCTGCCCGCGACGTTCTCCGGCGGCATGCAGCAGCGCCTGCAGATCGCGCGGAACCTGGTGACGCGCCCGCGGCTTGTCCTGATGGACGAGCCCACCGGCGGCCTGGACGTCTCTGTGCAGGCACGGCTCCTCGACCTCCTGCGGGGACTGGTCGCCGAGCTCGCCCTGTCCGCGATCGTGGTCACCCACGACCTCGCGGTGGTGCGGCTCCTCGCGCATCGCCTGATGGTGATGCGCGCGGGCGAGATCGTGGAGTCGGGGCTCACCGACCAGGTGCTCGACGATCCCCAGCATGCCTACACGCAGCTCCTCGTGTCGTCGGTCCTCCACCCATGACGCTCCTGACCATTCGCGGAGTGGAGAAGACCTTCGTGCTCCACGTGCAGGGCGGCGCCCGGCTCCCCGTGCTGCGAGGCGTGAGCCTGGCGGTAGCGGCGACCGAGTGCGTCGTGCTCGCCGATCCCTCGGGGTCGGGCAAGAGCACACTGCTCCGCTCGGTGTACGGGAACTACAAGCCGCAGGCGGGCGAGATCCTCGTGCGGCACGGGGCGGAGACGGTGGACATCGTCAGCGCGGCCCCGCGCCGGGTGCTGGACGTCCGCCGCCGCACTGTCGGCTACGTGAGCCAGTTCCTCCGCGTGATTCCCCGCGTCGCCACCGAGGACGTCGTGGCCGAGCCCCTGCGCGGCCAGGGGATGAGCGCCGAGGAGGCGCTGCGCCGGGCGCGCGCGGTCCTCGCGCGGCTACGCATCCCCGAGCGCCTGTGGCGGCTATCCCCGGTGACCTTCTCCGGAGGCGAGCAGCAGCGGGTGAACGTGGCGCGGGTTTTCGTGGCGACGTACCCCGTGCTGCTCCTCGACGAGCCCACCGCCTCCCTGGACGCCGAGAGCCGCGTGGCGGTGGTGGAGCTGATCCAGGAGGCGCGCGCGGGCGGCGCCGCCATCCTGGCCATCGCACACGACCCCACGGTGCGGGCCGCGATCGCGACCCGCGTCGTTACCCTGGAGGAGATGGCGGCATGAGCAGTGAGTGGACGCTGGAGAACGCGCGGATCGTCACGCGGCACGAGGTCATCAAGGGCGCCGTCCATGTCGTGGACGGTGGCATTGCCGACGTCTCGTCGGGCTCCATGCGGGCGCGGGGCGCCGTGGATCTCGACGGCGATCTCCTGTTGCCCGGGCTCGTGGAGCTGCACACCGACATGCTGGAGAAGCACGCGGTACCCCGCCCGAAGGTGCAGTGGCCGCTGCTCGCGGCGGTGGTCGCGCACGACGCCGAGCTGGCCGCCGCCGGGATCACCACCGTGCTCGACGGGCTCGCGGTGGGATACGTGGTCGACACCCTCGCGCGACCGCGGGACCCGCGCCCCTTCGCGGAGGCGGTGCGCCGCGCCCAGGACCTCGGGCTCCTGCGGGCGGAGCACTTCTTCCACATGCGCTGCGAGGTGAGCACCGAGCACGTGGTCGACGACTTCACGCCCTTCGGGGACGACCCCCTCGTCCGACTGGTGTCCCTCATGGACCACACGCCGGGGCAGCGGCAATACGTCCAGGTGGACAAGTACCGCGCCTACAACCAGGGGAAGTACGGGCTCAGCGACGTGGAGGTCTCGGCGCTCATCGACAAGCGGCGGCGGGACCAGACCCTCTATGGCGAGGCCCACCGGGCGGCCATCGTCCGGCTCTGCCACAAGCACGGTCTCCCGCTGGCGAGCCACGATGACGCGACCCTCGGACACGTCGAGGAAGCGGTGCAGATGGGCGTGGTGATCGCGGAGTTTCCTACCTCCATCGAGGCGGCGGCCGCCGCGCGGACCTACGGCCTCGCGGTGGTGGCGGGAGCGCCCAATCTCGTCCTGGGCGGCTCGCACTCGGGGAATGTCGCGGCCGCCGACCTCGCGGAGGGCGGGCTCCTGGACATCCTGTCCTCGGACTATGTCCCCGCGAGCCTCCTCCACGCCGCCTTCCTGCTGCATCAGGGGGGGCTGGCGCTTCCCGAGGCGATCGCGATGGTGACGGTGACGCCCGCGGAGCGCGTGGCGCTGCCCGACCGGGGCGAGATCGTGCCGGGCCGGCGCGCCGATCTCCTGCGTGTCCGGGTAGTCGAGGGGCTGCCGGTGGTGCGCGGGGGGTGGCGTGGCGGCCGGCGCATCGCCTGAGCCGCGCTTCGAGGCGGCGGTGTCCCTGGCGCTCCGCGCCGGTCGCGTGGTGATGGGCCACTTCGAGCGCGCGCGGGTGGCATGGAAGGACAACGACTCCATGGTCACCGACGCGGACCTCGCGGTGGAGGACTTCCTCGTGCACGAGATCGGGCGCGTGTTTCCGCACGACGTCGTGCTCGGGGAGGAGCGCGGGCTGGCTGAGCCGGTGTCCCCGGGTCGCTACGTGTGGATCGTCGATCCCATCGACGGCACCAACAACTTCGGCCGCGGCATGCCCGGCTTCGCGGTATCGATCGGCGTGCTGCGGGACGGCCGCCCGCAGGCGGGCGTGGTGCATGATCCCCTTGCGCGTCAGCTCTTTGCGGGCTGCGCGGGGGAAGGCGCCACGCTCAACGGGCGGCCCATCCGCATGAACCCGGCCGTGCTCGGGCCGCGCTCGCTCTTTTCGATCCGCGCGCCCTACGCGGGCGGCGTGCCTCCCTTCGTCGCGGGCTGGCTCGGCCGATACCGGCTGCGGCGACCCGGCTCCACCGCGCTCGCGCTCTGCTACATCGCCGCCGGCGCCCTCGCCTTCGTCCACGACCACGGGGCCTCGCTCTGGGACATCGCGGGGGCGGCGCCGGTGCTTCTGGAGGCGGGCGGCGTGCTTACCGACCCCACGGGGGCGGACATCTTTCCTGTCGAGCCGCATCGGCTGGGCGGCGCGGCGCTGGCCTTTCTCGCCGGCGACCCCATCGCCCACCACGAGAGCCTCGCCGACATCCGGCGGGGGTGAAAGGGACCTGCCATGGGATTCGACTGCCACGACGAGCCCCCCGCGAACGATTCGCCGAAGTCGCCCTTCGCGAACATTCTCGCCCGGCGGCTTACCCGGCGCCAGCTTCTCTCCGGCGGGCTGGTTGCCGCCGGCGCCGCGCTCCTGGTTCCGTCCGGTCGTGGCGCCATCCAGTCGGCAGCCGCGCAGGGAAGCCGGCTCGGATTCACGGGGGTGCCCATCGCGACGACCGATACGGTGACGGTGCCGCCCGGCTACACGGCGGAGGTGCTCTATGCGTGGGGCGATCCTATCTCGGCGGGGCCGGCTTTCCGACCCGACGCCGGCAACTCCACGGACGAGCAGCTGGCCCAGGCCGGTATGCATCACGACGGCCTGCACTTCTTCCCCCTGCCTGCTGGCGGGACCGACTCCCGTCACGGCCTCCTCGCCGTGAACCACGAGTACACGGACGACGGGCTCCTGCATCCGGAGGGGATGGAGCCGTGGACGGTCGAGAAGGTGCGGAAGAGCCAGGCGGCCCACGGCGTGTCGGTGGTGGAGGTGCGCCGTGACGGAGAGAGATGGAGCGTGGTGCGGCCGTCGCCGCGCGCGTTCCGCGTCACGGCCGCCACGCCCATTAGGATCGGCGGGCCCGCGGCCGGACACCCGTGGCTCCGGACGGCGGCCGACCCCACCGGGCGCGCCGCGCTCGGCACCCTCAACAACTGCGCGAGCGGTCCCACGCCGTGGGGCACATACCTCACGTGCGAGGAGAATTTCAACGGCTACTTCGTCAATCGCTCGGGTTCGGTGCCGCCACTGCAGAAACGCTACGGCATCAACGAGCGCGGCTTCGGCTATCGCTGGCACGAGCACGACACCAGGTTCGACGCCGCCGCTCACCCGAACGAGCCGAACCGGTTCGGCTGGGTCGTGGAGGTGGATCCCTACGATCCCGGGGCGACGCCCGTTAAGCGCACTGCGCTGGGCCGCTTCAAGCACGAGGGCGCCACGGTGCGGCTGGCCGCCGACCGCCGGGCCGTCGTCTACATGGGTGATGACGAGCGCTTCGAGTACATCTACAAGTTTGTGAGCCGTTCCGCCTGGGATCCCGGCATGGGCCGGGCGGCCGGCCTGCGCCTCCTCGACGAGGGAACGTTGTGGGTCGCGCATTTCCATCCCGACGGCAGCGGCGAGTGGCGCGAGCTCGCTCACGGCCGGAGCGGGCTCGATGCCGGCGCCGGCTTCGCCTCGCAGGCGGAGGTGCTGATCAATGCGCGTGGCGCCGCTGACCGCGTCGGCGCCACCGCCATGGACCGTCCGGAGTGGGTGGCGGTGCATCCCGACTCGGGCGAGGTCTCCTGCACGTTGACGAACAACACGAACCGCGGCAAGGGAACTGCACCCGCCGCCGACCCCGTGAATCCGCGGGCGGACAACGTCTTCGGCCACATCGTGCGGTGGCGGGAGCGCGGCGGTGACGCGGCGGCCACCCGATTCGACTGGGACGTTTTTGTCCTCTGCGGCAATCCGACGCTCGCGGACGCCGGCAAGCACGGCACGATCAAGGGGGATGTGTTCGGATCGCCGGACGGGCTCTGGTTCGACCGGCGGGGGATGCTCTGGATACAGACCGATGTCTCGACGAGCGCCCTGGGCAAGGGCGACTACGCCAGTCTGGGGAACAATCAGATGCTGGCGGCGGATCCCGTCACGCGCGAGGCGCGAAGATTCCTCACCGGACCGAACGGCGCCGAGGTGAGAGGGGTGACCACCACCCCCGATGGGACCACCATGTTCGTGAACATCCAGCACCCCGGCGAGACGGCGAGCGAGCGGAGCAATCCCGCCGCACCGAAGGCGGTGAGCGCCTGGCCGGATGGGGCAGGCGGGGGCGGCCGCGCTCGGCCACCGTCGTGATCCGCAAGGTGGACGGGGGCATCATCGGCGCGTGAGCACGCGCCAGGGAGGATCTCGCCATGACGACCAGATCGCGCGACTCGCTAACGCGTCGTCGCTTCCTCGGCACGTCCGCCGCCGCCGTGGGCTCGCTCGCTCTACCCTCCCCACTCGCCCGCGGGCCGTTCGCCCAGACGTCGGACCGGATGCGACCCGGGCAACCCTACGGCGTCCAGAGCGGTGAGGTGGGTCCGCACGAGGCAGTGGTGTGGAGCGCCACCGATCGGCCCGCCCGGATGCTGGTCGACTGGGCCACCACCGACACGTTCGCCGATGCCCGCCGGCTCCGGGGCCCCGCCGCGCTCCCGGAGACGGGCTACGCGGCCAAGGTCACGCTCGCCGATCTCCCCGCCGGCCAGGACATCTTCTACCGCGTCACCTTTCAGGACCTGGGCGATATCAAAACGCTCAGCGCGCCCGCAACGGGCCGCCTGCGGACGGCGCCGGCCGATCGCCGCGACGTGAGCTTCGTCTGGTCTGGGGACACCGCCGGCCAGGGGTGGGGGATCAATGCCGACTGGGGCGGCATGAAGCTCTACGACGTCATGCGCCGGGCCGAGCCCGACTTCTTCGTCCACAGCGGGGACATGATCTACGCCGACAATCCCCTGGTGGCCGAGGTGCGCCTGCCGACGGGCGAAGTGTGGAAGAACCAGATCATCGAGGAGAAGCTCAAGGTCGCGGAGACGCTGGACGAGTTCCGTGGCAACTACAAGTACAACCTCATGGACGCGCATGTCCGCCGCTTCAACAGCGAGGTCGCGCAGTACGTCCAGTGGGACGACCACGAGGTGACCAACAACTGGTTCGCCGAGCGCGTGCTCGAGGACCAGCGGTACACGGTGAAGAGCTGCGCCCTTCTCGCCGCCCGCGCCAAGCGGGCGATGTTCGAATTCACCCCCCTCGTGGGCCATCCCCGGGAGCCCGAGCGCGTGTATCGGAGAATACGGCGGGGGCCACTCGTCGACGGCTTCATGCTGGACATGCGGACCTACCGCGGGCCCAACAGCGAGAACCAGCAGACTGCGCTGGGCGACGACGCCCGCATCCTGGGGCGCGCACAGGCGGACTGGCTCAAGCGCGGGCTGCTCGGCTCCTCGGCGACCTGGAAGGTGATCGCCGCCGACATGCCGCTGGGCCTCGTGGTGCACCACGACTCTGGCCGCCGCTGGGGCTCGGAAGCGGTGGCCCAGGGCGACGGGCCCGCGGCGGGGCGGGAGCTCGAGATCGCGGATTTGCTCCGGTTCATCAAGCACAGCGGGATCCGGAACGTGGTCTGGATCACCGCCGACGTCCACTACTGCGCGACGCACCACTACGACCCGGCGCGCGCCCAGTTCACCGACTTCGCGCCGTTCTACGAGTTCGTCTCCGGCCCCCTGCACGCGGGGGGCTTCGGGCCCAACACGCTCGACAACACGTTCGGCCCGCAGGTGGTCTTCACCCGGCATCCCGGAGGCCGCGTGAATGCTCCGCCCACCGAGGGCGGCCTCTATTTCGGCCACGTCCGCATCGACGGGCGCACGGGCGCCATGATGGTGACCCACCGGGACCGCGGCGGCGCGATGCTGCACCGGCTGGAGCTGCCCGCGGAAGCTTAGCGGAGCGCGGGGTCAGCGATCGGCGCGGGCGTGTCCCGTGCCAGTCAGCTCGTGCAGAAGCTCCTGGGAGCGGAGCATGGGCAGGCCGCCGGCGGTGACGCGCTCCGAGCGTCCGTCGGGCCGGATGAGGCGAGCCTTGGCGGTGTCGGCGAGCTGTATCTCCAGGATGTCGCGGACCTGCCGCTGGAGGGCCGGCTCGAGGATCGGGAAAGCCACCTCGACGCGATGGTCGAGGTTACGCGGCATCCAGTCGCCGGAGGCGAGGAGGTAGTCGGGCTCGCTCCCGTTCTGGAAATAGAAGACGCGGGCGTGCTCCAGATAGCGGTCGATGATGGAGATGGCGCGGATTCGCTCGGAGAGACCCGGCACGCCCGGCCGCAGGCAGCAGATGCCCCGGATGATGAGGTCGATCTGCACGCCCGCCGCGTTGGCCCGGTAGAGCTCGGCGATGAGATCGCGGTCGACCAGGCTGTTCATCTTGGCGATGATGCGCGCGGGTCGGCCGGCGCGGGCGTGGTCGGCCTCGCGCCGGATGCGCGCGACGAGGCCGTCCCGCAGCCCGGTGGGCGCGACGGCCAGATGGTGGAAGCCCCGCGGCCGCGTGTAGCCGGTGAGGAGATTGAAGAGCTCGGTGAGGTCCTCCCCGAAGCTCTCGCGACAGGTGAAGAGACCCAGGTCGCCGTAGATTCCCCCGGTCCGGACGTTGTAGTTCCCGGTGGCGAGGTGACAGTAGCGGCGGATGCCGTCGGGATCCTGGCGCACGACAAGACAGGCCTTGCAGTGGGTCTTGTAGCCGACCAGCCCGTAGACGACGTGGGCCCCCACTTCCTCGAGCGCGCGTGCCCAGCGGATGTTCGCCTCCTCGTCGAAGCGCGCCTGCAACTCGACGAGCACGGCGACCTCCTTACCGTTCTCGGCGGCGCGGGTGAGGGCGTGGGCGATCGGCGAAGTGGGGCTCACGCGATACAAGGTCATCTTGACGGCGAGAACGCGGGGGTCCTCGGCGGCATCGCTGACGAAGCGCGTCACCGCGTCGAACGAGTGGTAGGGGTGATGCGCCAGGATGTCCCCCGCGCGGATGGCCGTCCAGACGTCGGGAGCGGCTTCGAAGGCGGGCACCTTGTGCGGGGGCTGAGGCCGGTCCTTCAGGCGCGGCAGGTCCACCGCTGCGTAGAGGCTGAAGAGGTCGGAGAACGCGGTGAATCCCTCCCCCGCGTAGAGGTCCGCCGTCTCCAGCTCGAGCTCGTCGACAAGCGTGGTCCGGATCGCGTCGGGCAGGTCTGCGTCGTACTGCAGGCGCACCGCGTCGCCCATCCGGCGTCCCCGCAGGCTCGCCTCGATGCTCGTGAGGAGATCGGCGGCGCTCGCCCGGCCCAGCTGGATGTCGGAGTCCCGCGTGACCCGGATGGCGTGACAGGACTCCACCTCGTAGCCGTGGAAGAGCCATGGCAGGTGCATGCGAATCACGTCCTCGAGGAGCATGAACGCGTACTGGTCAGGCTGGGCCGGAAGGGCCACGAATCGCGGCACCACGTGCGAGGGGATATGTACGAGCGCGAGTGTGGCTCGTGGGAGCGGCGAGGGCGCGGTGGCGCGCACCGATGCGACCAGGCACAGGGCGCGATTGCCGAGATGGGGGAACGGATGTCCGGGGTCGATGGCGAGGGGCGTGATGATGGGGTGCAGCGTCCGTCGGAAGTAGTCCTCGAGGAAGGCTCGCTGCTCGCTCGTGGCCTCCTTGGGACGGACGATGGCGACTCCCTCGGCGGCGAGGAGGGGCTGTATCTCCTCCAGGAAGCACCGGTGCTGGTCGTCCACCAGCTCGTGGATTCTCCGCGTCACGGCGGCGAGGGCGGCGGCGGGAGCGAGCCCGTCGGGGCCGGGAGCGGTATCGCCGGCGCGCAGCTGCCGCTTGAGGCCCGCGACCCGCACCATGAAGAACTCGTCGAGGTTGGAGCTGAAGATGGCGAGAAATTTCACCCGCTCGAGGAGCGGAACAGTGTGATCCTGAGCCTCCTCGAGGACACGCCGGTTGAACTCGAGCCACGAGAGCTCGCGATTGATGAGGTTGGTCTCGCTCATGTCGATGCCCGTCCGTTGAAGGTCTCGCGCCAGAGGATGCCGTCGCGCACCCCGGGGGTGCAGACGGTGAGGGTTCTATAGCCGCCAAGAATCATCGGCTCCTCGACTACCACCGCCCCTGCCAACATTATATCCGCTCGCTCCACCCGGAGTCCCCGGAGCCGGCGGCGACGGCGCAGCGGCCTTCGTTGATGCGCGTGAGAAGGAAGCGAGCGGCGTTCGAGCCCAAGTCGATCAGCGCAACCAACTCGGACATGGGTCCAGTGTCGATGAGGCCCGGAGGCGGGTCAAATCGCAGAATTGTTACGGGCCGAGTTATCCACCGTTGTCCACCGGCTTCTCGGCCGCATCACCGTGGTGGCCTCGGCGCCAAAAATGGGACTTGACACGGTTCCATATTTAGATAATTCTCTAAATATGAAACAGCGTCTTCCCCTCACCCCAGCGCGCCTGGACGCCAGCGAGGCCCACGTCGAAGCGTTCAAGGCCCTCGCCCACCTGACGCGCCTGCAGATCTTCTTCTTCCTCGTCCGCGAGTGCCGCGAGGTGCCGGTGGGCGAGATCCAGGAGGCGGTGGAGATCTCCGCGCCCACGCTCTCGCATCACCTCGCCGCGCTCCGGCGCGCCGGTCTCGTCCAGAGCCGCAAGGAAGAGCGGTACATCTACTACTCGGTCCGGCGGGACACCGCGACCGCGCTGGTCCGGCTGCTCACCGCCTGCTGCTGAAAGGGGAGCCCATGAGTGCCAAGGTCCACATCCACATGCACGTGTCCGATCTCGCCAAGAGCCGGGCCTTCTATCGCGCGTTCTTCGGCGCCGAGCCCGTCAAGGAAAAGCCGGGCTACGCCAAGTTCCTGCCCGAGTGGGGGCCGGTGAACCTCGCGCTGTCCCAGGGCGGTGGCCCCGGAGTGGGGCCGGTGAATCACCTCGGCGTGCAACTCGAGACGACGGGGGAGGTCATGGCCCAGCTGGCCCGCGTGAAGGCTGCCGGGTTGCCCGTTCGCGAGGAGATGGCGGTCGACTGCTGCCACGCGAATCAGGACAAGTTCTGGGTGGTGGATCCCGACGGGGCGGAGTGGGAGGTGTATCACCTCAACTACGACCTCGAAGACGAGACAGTGTCGCCGCTCGGCAAGGCGGCCGCGGGGCTCACCCTCGCGAAGAACGCCTGCTGCTCGCAGTGACCGCGGCCCGCGAAGGAGACCAGAATATGGCGAAGGACGAGATCAAGGATATCGTCCGGGACAAGTACGGGCAGGCGGCCCTTCGGGTGGTGACGGAAGGGGCTACGTCGTGCTGCGGGACGAGCTCGTCGTGCGGGACGGCCGATCCGATCACCTCGAACCTCTATTCATCCGCGGAGACGTCCGGCCTTCCCGCCCAGGCGGTCGCGGCATCGCTGGGGTGCGGCAACCCCACCGCGCTGGCCCAGCTGGCGCCCGGCGAGACCGTGCTGGATCTGGGCTCGGGCGGCGGCATCGACGTGCTGCTCTCCGCCCGGCGCGTGGGCCCGACCGGCAAGGCCTATGGCCTCGACATGACCGATGAGATGCTGGCCCTGGCCCGGGAGAATCAAAGGAAAGCGGGGCTCGCCAACGTCGAGTTCCTGAAGGGCGAGATTGAATCCATCCCGCTACCGGACAACGCCGTCGACGTGATCATCTCGAACTGCGTGATCAATCTCTCCGCGGATAAGGACCGCGTCCTGGCGGAGGCCTATCGGGTGCTCAAGCCTGGCGGTCGCTTTGCGGTCTCCGACGTCGTGGTGCGAGGCGCGGTTCCGGCGGACATCCGCCGGAGCATCGAGCTGTGGATCGGCTGCGTGGCGGGGGCTCTCGAGGACGGGGAGTATCGGGGCAAGCTTGCCAAGGCCGGCTTCGAGGCCGTCGAGGTGGAGCCGACGCGGGTCTATCGCGTGGAGGACGCCCGCGACTTCCTCGCTGGAGCGGGGCTGGACGCCGACACCATCGCTCCGCAGATAGACGGCAAGTTCATGAGTGCCTTCATCCGGGCCCGGAAGCCCTCGCACTAGGGGGCACGAGCCAGGCGAAGAGTACCGTCGCCGCCGCGGCGCCGACGAGCTGAGCAATGATGAATCCGGGCGCATCGGCGGGGCGAATGCCCGCGAAGGTGTCGCTGGCCGCGCGCGCGATGGTGACGGCGGGGTTGGCGAACGAGGTGGAGGCGGTGAACCAGTAGGCGGCGGTGATGTAGCCGCCCACCGCGTAGGGAATGGCGGGCGCGCGGAGCCGCGCGCAGCCCCAGATCACCGCAAGAAGCCCGAAGGTGGCGACGAACTCGCTGAAGAGCTGGGCTCCGCCGGCGCGGGCCTTCTGCGAGGCGAAGAAGAGGGGCAGCTCGAACATGACGTGGGCGGCGGCGACGCCCGCGAGGGCGCCGACGACCTGGGACGCGAGGTACCCCGGCACCATGAGCCAGGGCAGGCCGCCTTGCGAGGCGGAGGCGAGCGTCACCGCGGGATTGAAGTGGGCACCCGAGATGGAGCCGAAGGTGAGGATAAGCGCCACGAGGGCGGCGCCGGTCGCGAGGGTATTGGCGAGGAGCGCCAGCGCCATGTTCCCCCCGGCCAGGCGCTCGGCCATGATGCCCGAGCCGACAACGGTGGCGAGCAGGAGCGCGGTGCCGACGGCCTCCGCCACGAGTCGTCGCGCGAAGCTCACGGGCTCGATCATCCGCAGCGGAGACTACACCGGAGCCGGGGAATGACCAAGCGAAGAGTGCTGTTTCTCTGCACGCACAACTCGGCGCGCAGCCAGATGGCGGAGGGATTCCTACGGGATCTCGCCGGTGACCGCTTCGAAGTGGAGAGCGCGGGCACCGAGGAGACGCGGGTCCACCCGCTGGCCGTCCGGGTCATGGGCGAGGTGGGAGTGGATCTGTCAGGCCATTGCTCCAAGACCCTCGATCGCTTCCTGGCCCAGCCCTGGCATCACGTGATCACGGTGTGCGACCACGCCAACGAGCGGTGCCCGGTGTTCGGCCGGGGTGCCGACCGCCTGCACTGGGCCTTCGAAGACCCGTCGCGCGCGATGGGGACGGAGGACGAGCGCGTGGCCGTCTTCCGTCGCGTTCGCGACGAGATCGGCGCGCGGATCAAGGGCTGGCTCGCGGACCCTCGCCCGATGACCTTGCCGACGGAGGCCCCGTGAAGTCCCGGCTGGCGACCCGGGCTGATGCCGCGGCGATCGTGCGCATCTACAACGAGGGCATCGCGGACCGTATCGCCACCTTCGAGACCCGGCCGCGCACGGCGGACGACGTCGGGACGTGGTTCGATGGCAACCATCCCGTGGTCGTGGTGGAGGACGGCGTTGAAGTGATCGCCTTCGCCTCCTGCACGGGGTATCGGCCGCGCGACTGCTATGCCCGGATCGCCGAGTTCTCCGTGTACGTCGGTCGTGAGCGCAGACGGGCGGGGGCGGGCCGAGTCGCCCTCGAAGGGCTGGTGGCGGCGGCAAGGGCGGCCGGTCTGCACAAGCTCGTGTCCCGCATCTTTCCCGAGAACGCGGCGAGCCGTGCCATGTGCCGTGCCGTGGGCTTTCGCGAGGTCGGCGTGTATCGAGAGCACGGGCAGCTCGAGGGGGTGTGGAAAGACTGCGTGATCGTGGAGCGCATCGTGTAGCGCGGAACCGTTCACGCAAGGTTTACCCCGCCGTCATCACCCTGTAACCTCACCCCGCGACACTCCGTGCCGATGAGAGCGGCCGGAGAGATGACGCCCCCCGCCCAGCGTCGACGGACTGCCGGAGAGAGCGCCGCCCCGGCCGGCCGCGAGCGCCTGGGTCGGGTCCTCGTGGTCGAGGACGAGCAGGACGTCGCGGAGCTGATCCGCTTCAACCTCCACAAGGAGGGCTACGAGGTCACCGTGCTGGGCAACGGCGCCGACGCCGTGCGCCACGCGCGGGACGCCAAGCCCGACGTGATCCTCCTCGACATCATGGTGCCCCAGCTCAACGGCTGGGAGGTCTGCCGGCGGCTGAAGCAAGACGGCGAGACCCGCCGCATCCCGGTCATCATGGTGACGGGAC
>CAVVJF010000003.1:0-29423 GCA_963748485.1 uncultured Candidatus Rokubacteria bacterium | reverse complement strand
CCATGGAAGCGCAGATCGCGCGGGGAAGCTGGCCGGAAGTCCGGACGGCCCTCGCGGCCTTGCTCCAGGAGCTGGGACGGTGACCCGTCGCCCCGGTGGGCGGCGTCACTACCTGATCCTCGTCCCCTTCCTCGAAGGCTGCTCCATCCCATCGTGGGTGCCCCTCGTCGGCAAGTCGAAGCCGCCCGTGGCCCAGGCGCCCACGCCGGCCCCCAAGCAGGCCACCGCGCCGCTCATCTCCGCGGGCACCGCCGACCCGGTCGACCAGGAAAACGTGCTCGACCGCGTCATCTGCGTCGTGAACAACGATGCCATCACCCTCTTCGAGCTGGACGAGGCGGAGGCCTACTACCTCTACGAGACGAAGGAGGCGCGGCCCGCTCCCGACGCGCGCGCCGCCCCTGCGCAACCGGCTCCTCCAGCGGATGGTCGACAACCGCCTCCAGCTCCAGCAGGCCGAGCGCGAGCGGATCGGCGTCGACGAAGTCGAGATGAACGAGCAGCTCGCCGACATCATGAAGAAGATGAACGTCAAGACGGAGCTCGAGCTCGAGCAGGCGGTCCGGCGGCAGGGCGTCACCCTCGAATCGATCAAGAAGCGGATACGCGACCAGATGATGGTCGATCGAGTGCGCCGCCCCGGCGGGTGAACCTCCGGGTCACCGTCACCGAGGGTGAGATCGACCGCTACGTGCAACAGAATCGAGAGGAGCTCGAGACCGGCCTCACCTTCACGGCGCGACATATCCTCTTCCTTCCCGATCCCAATCGGGGCGAGGACGGGTGGGGCGAGGCGCAGCGACGGGCGGGGGACGTCTACGAGAAGATCCTCGCGGGGGGCATCTTCGCCGACCTCGCCCCCGAGTACTCCCAGGACGGCTCCGGCAAGGACGGGGGCTCGCTCGGCGTCTCAAGCGGGGCGAGCTTCGCGGAGATCGAGAAGGCCATTCTCGATCTCAGTGCCGGCGAGACCTCCTCTCCCTTCCGCTCGCAGGTCGGCTTTCACCTCTTCAAGGCTGGACGCGAAGGAGGCGCTCACCGGGGACGGGCTTGACGCAGGCGCGGAACCAGATCCGCGACATCCTCCTGCGGGAGAGGCTACCAGGTGCAACTCAAGGAGTGGCTCGACGAGATCCGTCAGCGCGCCATCATCGACATGCGGCTGTGAGCCGTGGAGCCGGCCGCAAAAATAGTTTGACAGTTATTCCGACCCCTGTGGGACAGTGGCCGTGTCGAGTCGTTGGTTCCCCCGTACCCGAGCACCCAGTGACACCCCCCGGAGATCGCCATTTCGCAGCGCATCCCTAGGCGCAACACGCCCCCCGGCGACCCACCCGAGTCCTCCCCGACGCGGCCACGACCCCCACGGCCACCGGCGGGGATGGAGGCAGCAAGATGAATCTGTCCGGAGCTCAAGGACAAGACCATCACCGACCTGAATCAGGTCGCCAAGGACCTCGGCGTCCAGGGATTCAGCGGGCTCCGCAAGCAGGAGCTCATCTTCAAGATCCTGCAGGGGCAGGCGGAGAAGGACGGGCTCATCTTCGCGGAGGGCGTGCTCGAGGTGCTGCCCGACGGCTTCGGCTTCCTGCGCGCGCCCGACTACAACTATCTACCCGGCCCCGACGACATCTACGTCTCCCCCTCGCAGATCCGGCGCTTCGACCTGCGCACCGGCGACACCATTTCGGGCCAGGTGCGGCCGCCCAAGGATAGCGAGCGGTACTTCGCTCTGCTCAAGGTCGAGGCCATCAACTTCGAGAGCCCGGAGCAGGCGAAAGACAAGACGCTCTTCGACAACCTCACCCCGCTCTACCCGATGGAGCGGATCCGGCTCGAGCACGACAGCGAGAACCTCACCACGCGCGCGATGGATCTTCTCTGCCCGATCGGCAAGGGGCAGCGCGGCCTGATCGTGGCGGCGCCGCGCACGGCAAGACGATGTGCTGCAGAACGTCGCCAACGCCATCGCCAAGAACCACCCCGAGGTGTACCTGATCGTGCTCCTCATCGACGAGCGGCCGGAAGAGGTCACCGACATGCAGCGGTCGGTGAAGGGCGAGGTGATCTCGTCCACCTTCGACGAGCCGCCGCAGCGGCACGTGCAGGTCGCGGACATGGTGCTGGAGAAGGCGAAGCGGCTGGTCGAGCACAAGCGCGACGTGGTCATCCTGCTTGACTCGATTACCCGGTTCGCGCGCGCTCACAACGCCGTCATCCCGTCCTCGGGCAAGGTCCTGTCGGGGGGTCTCGACGCCAACGCGCTCCAGCGCCCCCGCCGCTTCTTCGCGGCCGCCCGCAACGTGGAAGAAGGCGGCTCGCTCACCATCATGGCGACCGCCCTCGTGGACACCGGCTCCCGGATGGACGACGTGATCTTCGAGGAGTTCAAGGGCACCGGCAACATGGAGGTGCACCTGGACCGGCGCCTGATGGACAAGCGCATCTTCCCCACGATCAACATCGAGCAGAGCGGGACCCGGAAGGAAGAGCTCCTCCTGGAGAAGGACGAGCTGCAAAAGGTCTGGCTCCTGCGGAAGGCCCTGTCCCAGCTGAACCCCGTCGAGGCCATGGAGCTCCTGCTGGACAAGCTCAAGATGACCAAGACGAACAAGGACTTCCTGTCCCAGATGAACCAGCTGGCCTAGCGCGCTGCGGCCGGGCAGCCCGGCCTCGCTCCGCTCGGCACCCACTACTTATCCGCTCGCCTCGCCTTTGGCTGCGGCTCGCCAGGCAACTGCCGCCAAGTATTGGAATTGTTGCCTTTTCTTGACTCGGCTGGTATTCTTTGTACTTCATTCAGGAGGTGCGCCGTGAAGGCTGGCATTCATCCCGAGTACATCGACACCACCATCACCTGCAACTGCGGGGAAGTCATCCATACCCGCTCCACCGCCCCCGCGATCCGCGTGGAGGTGTGCTCCAAGTGCCATCCGTTCTACACGGGCAAGCAGAAGTTCGTGGACACGGCAGGACGCGTCGAGCGCTTCCAGCGGAAGTACAACAGAAAGCCGATCGGGGAGGCGTAGCGCGGCCGGCCGGCGCCTCGAGCCGCGGCCTGGGTCACTCGTCCGCAGCACCTCGACGTCCTTCCTGTCCCCACACGCGGCGCGGGCGCAGTCTGCCCTGCCGCCTCTGAGGGGCCTCAATGTTTGACAAGCTGCGCCAGCTGGAGGAGCGGTACGCCGAGCTGTCCCGGCGCCTCTCCGATCCCCAGATGATCGGCCAGACGGCGGAGTACGCGCGCACGGCGAAAGCCGCCTCCGAGCTCTCTGAGGTGGTCCAGAAGTTCGGCGAGTACAAGGATATCCTCCAGCGGATCTCCGAGGCCCGCCACATCCTCTCCGAGGACGACGACCGGGAGATGCGGGAGATGGCCCAGGCCGAGGTCGAGGCCCTGAGCGCGCGCCAAACCCGCCTGGAAGAGGAGCTGCGGGCGCTCCTCCTGCCGCGCGACCCCAACGACGAGCGGAACGTCTTCGTGGAGATCCGCGCGGGGGCGGGGGGCGAGGAGGCCGCGCTCTTCGCCGCCGATCTCACCCGGATGTACACGAAGTACGCGGAGCGCCAGAAGTGGAAGGTCGAGGTGATGGACAGCAACGTCACCGGGGTGGGTGGCTACAAGGAGATCATCCTCTTCATCCAGGGCAAGGGGGCGTGGAGCCGTCTGAAGTTCGAGCGCGGGGTGCACCGCGTGCAGCGGGTCCCCGCCACCGAGTCGAGCGGCCGCATCCACACGTCCACGGTGACGGTGGCGGTGCTCCCCGAGGCGGAAGACGTGGACGTCAAGGTCGAGGAGAAGGATCTGCGCGTGGACGTCTACCGATCGTCGGGCCCGGGCGGCCAGGGCGTCAACACCACGGACTCCGCGGTGCGGATCACCCACCTCCCCACCGGCCTCGTGGTGACGTGCCAGGACGAGCGATCCCAGATCAAGAACCGCGCGAAGGCCATGCGGGTGCTCAAGGCGCGGCTCCTCGAGCGCGCGCAGGACGAGCAGGCCGCCGCCATCGCCGCCGACCGCCGGAGCCAGGTGGGCACGGGCGAGCGGAGCGAGCGGATCCGCACCTACAATTTTCCCCAGACGCGGGTGTCGGATCACCGCATCGGGCTCACTCTGCACAAGCTCCCCGCCGTGATGGAAGGTGACATCGACGAGCTGATCGAGGCCCTGACCGCATGGGACCAGGGTCAGAAGCTCGCAGAGACCACGGCGTGACCACCGCCGTCGCCGCCCCGGCAGTGCGCCCGCTCCTCGCCGAGGCCGTCGCGCGGTTGACCGCCGCCGCGCTGCCCACGGCGCGCCAGGACGCCGAGTGGCTGCTGGGCGCGGTGCTCGGCGTGGAGCGCCTCGCGCTCCACCTGGATCCCGCGCAAGCGGTGACCCCCGCGGCGGCGGCGCGGTTTCGCGCCCTCGTCCAGCGCCGCGCCGTCCACGAGCCCCTCCAGCACCTGCTGGGCTTCGAGGACTTCCGCGGCCTGCGTCTCCGCGTCACCCCCGACGTCCTCATCCCGCGCCCCGAAACCGAAGGCCTCGTCGAGTGGGCCCTGGAGCTGCTGAACGAGATGTCCGCCGACTGGGGGAGAGCGGGGGCCATTTCTGGGCCCCCGCTGATGGTGGGAGACATCGGGACGGGGAGCGGCGCCATTGCCTGTGCCCTCGCGAGCGCGCGCCCCGATCTTCGGGTGCTCGCCACCGATGCCTCCCCCGCCGCGCTGGCGGTGGCCGCCGCCAACGTGCGCGCGCTCGGGTTGGCGGATCGCGTGCGGCTGCTTGCCGGCGACCTGCTCGAGCCGCTGGGCACGGCGCGGGGCGCCCTCGGCCTGATCGTCGCCAACCTGCCGTACCTGGCGAGCGGCGTGATCCCGACGCTTCCGCGCGAGGTGCGGGACTTCGAGCCGCGCGCGGCGCTGGACGGCGGGGCGGACGGCCTGCATGCTCTGCGCCGGCTGGTGACGACGGCGCCCGCCGCCCTGCGTCCCGGCGGCTGGCTCGTGCTGGAGATCGGCGAGGATCAGGCGGGGGCCCTGGCCTCGCTGATGGGAGCCGAGGGCTTCGTTGCCATCGCCGCGCGGCGCGACCTGCGGGGCGCTGAGCGCTACGTGGCGGGACGCGTGCCGGGCTCGCGCGAGGCGGCGCGCTGATGCCGCCCCGGCTCGTCATCGAGGGCGGGGTGCCGCTGCGTGGCGAGGTGCCCGTGAGCGCGGCCAAGAACGCCGCGCTGCCCGCGCTGGCCGCCGCGCTCCTCACCGCCGAGCCCGTCGTCCTCGACAATGTCCCCGTCCTCGCCGACGTACGCACGATGCGCGCGCTGCTCGAGCGGCTGGGCGGCCGCACGGAGGACGCGCCCGACGGGAGCACACGGGTTCAGGTGCCGGCGGTGAGCAATGCGGAAGCCCCGTACGAGCTGGTCTCGACCATGCGTGCCTCCGTCCTCGTCCTCGGCCCCCTCGTGGCGCGCGCGGGGGTGGCGCGCGTGGCCCTGCCGGGAGGCTGCGCCATCGGGGTGCGTCCCATCGACCAGCACCTGAAGGGGCTCGCGCGCCTCGGCGCCGAGATCGCCATTGCCAACGGCTACGTGGAGGCGCGAGCGAGCCGGCTGAAAGGCGCGCGCATCACCACCGATCTGGTCACCGTGACCGGCACCGAGAATCTCATGATGGCGGCCGCCCTCGCCGAGGGGACCACGGTGATCGAGAACGCGGCGCGGGAGCCGGAGGTCACCGACCTCGCGCGCCTGCTCACCGCGATGGGCGCGCGCATCGAAGGCGCGGGGAGCGAGCGCATCGAGATCGAGGGCGTGCCGGAACTGGGCGGAGCGCGCCATCAGATAGTCCCCGACCGCATCGAGGCGGGCACGTTGCTCGCCGCCGGCGCCATCACCGGTGGAGACGTCACCGTCACGGGCGCGGTGCCGCGGCACCTCACCGCGACGCTCGCCAAGCTGGAGGAGTGCGGCGCCGCGGTCACGGTGACGGGCGACCGCGTGCGCTGCGTGGGACCGGCACGTCCGCGGGCGGCCGACGTCATCACCAGCCCCTACCCGGGCTTCCCCACCGACATGCAGGCGCAGCTGATGGCCCTGCTCGGCCTCGCCGACGGCCAGTCGCGCATCTCCGAGACGATCTTCGAGAACCGGTTCATGCACGCGGCCGAGCTGGTCCGCATGGGCGCCCAGATCCGCACCGACGGCTCAACCGCGATGATCCGCGGCGTGCCCGCCTACGAGGGCGCCCCCGTCATGGCGACCGATCTCCGCGCGTCGGCGTCCCTCGTGCTCGCGGGGCTGGCCGCGCGCGGCACCACCGCGGTCTCGCGCGTCTATCACCTGGACCGCGGCTACGAGCGCCTCGAGGGCAAGTTGTCCACCCTCGGCGCCCGCATCACCCGGAGCCGGACATGAGCGCCCCCTTGACGCTGGCGCTGCCCAAGGGCCGCCTCCTCGAGCCCGCGCAGGCGCTCCTGGGCGGGCTCGGCATGGGCGGGCTCGACGCGGACTCCCGCCGGCTCCTCGTCACCGACGAGGCGCGCGCGCTCCGCTTCATCTTCCTCAAGCCCGTCGACATCCCGACCTACGTGGAGTACGGCGCGGCCGACCTCGGCATCGTGGGCAAGGACATCCTCGCCGAGCAAGAGCCGGACGTGTACGAGCCGGTGGACCTGGGCTTCGGCGCCTGCCGGCTCGTCGTGGCGGAGCCGCGCGCCCTCTGGGAACGCGACGACCCCGCCAAGTGGTCATGGGTGCGGGTCGCCACCAAGTACCCCTCGCTCACCGAGCGCTACTTCTCGGAGCGGGGCATCCAGGTGGAGATGATCCGCCTCGACGGCTCGATCGAGCTGGCGCCGCTGGTAGGGCTGGCCGAGCGCATCGTGGACCTCGTGCAGTCGGGCGAGACGCTGCGCGCCAACGGTCTCGTCGAGGTGGCCCAGATCATGACCTCCACCGCGCGGCTCATCGTCAATCGCGCCTCGCTGAAGACTGCGCACGCGCGCGTGAACGCCCTCATCGAGGCGATGCGGGCGGCGGTGGCGCCGGCGGGACCGCGCGCCGTCCCGAGGCCGGCCCCGTGAGCGCCATGACCATCCGGCGCCTGGACGCGCGGAGTCTCGGCGCGGACGGTGTGGCGCGCGCGTTGGACCGCGCCCCCGAGCGCGTGGCCGCCAGCATCCATCAGACGGTCACCGAGATCCTGGCCGCGGTGCGCGAGCGCGGGGACGCGGCGCTGGTGGCGCTGACCGAGCGCTTCGATCGCGTGGCGCTGGCGCCGGCGGGGCTCGCGGTGACGGACGCGGAGTTCGACAAGGCGACGCGCGACGTGGGCGAGGCCACCCTGGCGGCGCTGCGCTACGCGGCCGCGCGCGTCGAGGCGTTTCACCGCGCCACGCTGCCGCGGGCGTGGAGCATGACGGATGCCTGCGGGTCGCGCCTGGGCCAGGAGGTCCGGCCGCTGGAGCGCGTGGGCATCTACGTGCCGGGAGGCCGCGCCGCCTATCCCTCCACCGTGCTCATGACCGCAGTGCCGGCGCGGGTGGCGGGTGTACGGGAGATCGTGCTGGTATCGCCACCCTCGCCGGACGGTAGCCTCAACCCGGCGGTGCTGGCGGCCGCGCGCATCGCCGGCGTGACCGAGGCGTATCGCGTGGGCGGCGCCCAGGCGGTGGCCGCGCTCGCCTACGGCACGGAGACCATCCGGCGCGTGGACAAGATCGTGGGGCCCGGCAACATCTACGTGGCGCTGGCCAAGAGCCGCGTGTTCGGCGACGTGGGCATCGACATGCTGGCGGGCCCGAGCGAGGTGGTGATAATCGCCGACGAGGGGGCCGATCCCGCCTTCGTCGCCGCCGATCTCCTCGCGCAGGCCGAGCACGATCCCATGGCGCGCTCGGTGCTGCTGACGCCCTCCGCCGCGCTGCTCGCCGCGGTGGAAGCGGAGACCGCGCGCCAGCTCGAGCTGCTGCCCCGCCGGGAAATCGCAGCGCGCGCGCTGGATGCCAACGGCGCGCTCGTGCGCACGGGGAGCCTCGCCGAGGCGGTGGACGTGGCGAACCGGCTCGCGCCGGAGCACCTGGAGCTCGCCGTGGCCGAGCCCGAGGCGCTCCTCCCGCGGGTGCGCAGCGCCGGCGCCGTGTTCCTCGGGCACCACACGCCGGAGGTGGTGGGCGACTACGTGGCGGGCCCGAATCACGTGCTGCCGACGGGCGGCACCGCGCGTTTCGCCTCCGCGCTCTCGACGGAAGACTTCATGAAGCGGCTCAGCGTGATCCAGTACTCCACCCGCGGCCTCGCCGAGGCGTGGCCGCATCTCGCCGAGCTGGCCCGCGTCGAAGGGCTGCACGCCCACGGCGAGGCCGCCCGCGTTCGCATCCAGGGAGGGACGGCATGACCGACAAGGCCCGCGGCACCGAGCCCGCGCTCCCGCGGCAGGCCCGCGTCGAGCGCAAGACCAAGGAGACGCAGATCGTCCTGCAGCTGAACGTGGACGGCACCGGCGCCTCCAAGGTCGAGACCACCATCCCGTTCTTCAACCACATGCTGGAGGCGTGGTCCAAGCACGGCCTGATGGACCTCACGGTGGACGCGCGGGGCGACATAGAAGTCGATCTTCACCACACCGTGGAGGACGTGGGCATCTGCCTGGGCAAGGCCTTCAAGGACGCTCTCGGCGACAAGCGGGGCATCGTCCGCTACGGCGCGTCGTACCTGCCCATGGACGAGGCCTTGCTGCACGCCTCCGTGGACATCTCGGGGCGGCCGTATCTCGTCTTCAACGTGCCCCTGCAGCGCGCGCGCATCTCCAGCTTCGACCTCGACCTGCTGAAGGACTTCTTCCGCGCCTTCGTGTTCAACGCCGAGATCACGCTGCACGTCACGATGCACTACGGCGAGAACCTGCACCACATCGCGGAGGCGACGTTCAAGGCGGTGGGCCGGGCCCTCGCCGACGCCACCCGCCTGAACCCGCGCATCTCCGACATCCCCTCGACCAAGGGGAGCCTCTAGAGGAAGCCATGATCGCCGTCGTCGACTATGGGCGGGGCAACCTGGGGAGCGTCAAGAAGGCGCTCGCGCGCCTCGGCATGTCCGTGCGCGTCACCGAGGACCCGCAGGTGGTGGCCGACGCGGAGGCGGTGGTGCTGCCCGGCGACGGCGCCTTCGACGACGTCATGAGCGGTCTCGCGCGCCTCGGCCTCATCGATCCCCTCCGCGCGGTCCTCGAGGAGGGCCGCCCGTTCTTCGGCATCTGCATCGGCTATCAGATCCTGTTCAGCGAGAGCGAGGAGTTCGACCAGGTCAAGGGGCTCGACGTCATTCCCGGTGTCGTGCGGCGCTTCCCCGCCGGGTCCAAGGTGCCCCACATGGGATGGAACAACGTGGAGCACCGCGGCAACCTGGCGCTCTTCGACGGGGTGCCGAGCGGGGCGCACTTCTACTTCGTGCACTCGTACTACCCGGAGACGGACGACGCCTCGCTCAAGCGCGCGACCTGCGACTATGGCGTGACGTTCGCCGCCGCGGTGGAGCGCGACGCGCTCTTCGCCACCCAGTTCCACCCCGAGAAGAGCCAGCGCTGGGGGCTGCGCCTGCTCGAGAACTTCGCCGCCTTCGTGCGGAGCCGGCGGTGCTGAGATGGCCTTCACCCTGATCCCGGCCATCGACCTCAAGGCGGGCCGCTGCGTTCGGCTCCTGCAGGGCCGGGCCGAGGCCGAGACCGTCTTTTCCAACGACCCCGTGGCGACGGCGAGGAGCTGGCAGGCGCAGGGCGCGCCGCGCCTGCACGTGGTGGACCTCGACGGCGCCTTCGCCGGGCGCCCGGCGCAGACCGAGCTGATCCGCGCCATCATCGCCGCGCTGACCATCCCGGTGCAGGTGGGAGGCGGGCTGCGCGACCTCGCCGCCGTCGAGCAGGTGCTGGGGGTGGGGGCGCGGTGGGCGGTCGTGGGGACGCGCGCCGCACTGGATCCCGCCTTCTTGGGCGAGGTGTGCGGCGCCTTCGAGGGGCAGATCATCGTGGCGGTCGACGCCTCGGACGGCAAAGTGGCGGTGGACGGGTGGAAGCGCGTGCTCGACCTGGAGGCGACCGCGCTCGCGCGCGATGCGGCGGCCGCCGGCGCCGCCGCAGTGCTCTACACCGACATTGCCCGCGACGGCACGCAGAGCGGTCCCAACGTGTGGAGCACGGAGGCGGTGGCCCGCGCCGCCGGGATTCCCTTGCTCGCGTCCGGCGGGGTGGGGTCGCTCGACGATATCCGGCAGCTCGCGACCATTCCGGGCGTGGAGGGCGCCATCGTGGGGCGCGCGCTCTACAGCGGCGCGGTGGACCTCCGGCGGGCCCTCGCCGAGGTGGGCTGAGCCTATGCTGAAGAAGCGCGTGATTCCCTGTCTCGACGTGCACGACGGGCGCGTGGTCAAGGGCGTGCGCTTCGTGAACCTCCGTGACGCGGGCGATCCGGTGGAGGCCGCGCAGGCCTACGACGCGCAGGGGGCCGACGAGCTGGTGTTCCTCGACATCACCGCGTCGCACGAGGGCCGAGACACGATGCTGGAGGTCGTCCGTCGCACGGCGGAGGGCATCTACATGCCGCTCACCGTGGGCGGGGGCGTGCGCTCGCTCGGTGACATCCGCACGCTGCTGCGCGCGGGGGCCGAGAAGGTGTCCCTCAACACCGCTGCGCTGGCGCGCCCCGCGCTGATTACCGAGGCCGCGCGGGCGTTCGGCAGCCAGTGCATCGTGGTGGCCATCGACGCCAAGCGCGAGCACGGCGCAGGGGCGGCGCGCTGGGGCGTGTACACGCACGGGGGCCGGCGCCCCGCCGGGCGCGACGCGGTGGAGTGGGCGAGGGACGTGGAGCGCCTCGGCGCCGGCGAAATCCTCCTCACCAGCATGGACCGCGACGGCACCGGGGACGGCTACGACCTCGACCTGACGCGCGCGGTGTCGGAGGCGGTGACGGTCCCCGTCATCGCGTCCGGCGGCGCGGGCTCGCTGGCGCATCTGCGCGAAGCGCTCACCGCCGGCAAGGCCGACGCGGCGCTGGTCGCCTCGCTCTTCCACTTCGGACAGCACCGGGTCGGCGAGGCCAAGGAGTACCTGCGCGCGGCGGGGGTGCCGGTGCGGATCGAGTCATGAGTGTCCGCGACGAGCTCAAGTGGGACGCGGGCGGCCTGATCCCGGCGGTGGTGCAGGAGACGGCCACCGGCGAGGTGCTGATGGTGGCGTGGATGGACCGCGCGGCGCTGGACGCGACGCTGCAAACCGGCAGCGGCCACTACTGGTCCCGCTCGCGGCAGGCCCTCTGGCGCAAGGGCGAGACGTCCGGCCATGTCCAGCATGTGGACGGGCTCTACGCCGACTGCGACCGCGACACGCTGCTGGTGCAGGTGCACCAGGAGGGCGTGGCCTGCCACACCGGCGCGCGGACGTGCTTCTTTACGCGGCTGGGCGATGGCGCCGAGCGCGCGCGGCCGAGCGCTGCGGGGCCGGAGTTTCTCGAGGTGCTCGAGCGCACCATCGAGTCGCGCAAGGTCGACCGGCCCGCCGGCTCCTACGTGGCGCGCCTCTTCGAGAAGGGCGACGCCTTCATCTGCCGGAAGATCGGCGAGGAGGCCACCGAGGTGGTCACTGCCGCGCTCGGCGGCGAGGGGCCGGATCGGGTCGTCGCCGAGGTCGCCGACCTCTGGTTCCACTCGCTCGTGCTGCTCTCGAGTCGCGGTATCCCGCTGCGCCGCGTGCTTGCCGAGCTGGCCCAGCGCCACGCGGGCCGGCCGGAGCCGGGGGGTGCCGCATGAGCGCCGCCGCGCGCGCAGGCATCTCCCTGCTCGCCCTCCTCGCCGCCTCCGCCTGCTCGGCAGACCGCGTCGAGCGCGGTGTGTTCCACTCCCAGAAGGGGTACGAGGTGAGCCTGCCCGGCGCCGCCTGGCAGGTGACGCCCTCTTCGAAGGCCGACCTCGAGCTGAAGCGGACGGCGCCGCCCGGCGGCATGCTTGCTGACGCGACGTGCGGCGAGCGGGTGGCGAAGCGCTCCCCCGAGACGCTGGTGCGCTACCTCGTCTTCGGCCTCACCCAGCGCTCCGAGGTGCGCACCGAGCCGGTAACGGTGCGGGGGCGATCGGGCGCGCGCTCCACGCTGCGCGGGCAACTCGACGGCGCCGAGGTGGCGGTGGACGCGGTGTCCCTCAAGGATGGGTCGTGCGTGTACGACTTCCTCTACGTGGCGCCGCTGGACGGCTTCGAGGCCGGGCGCGCCGATTTTCAGGCCTTCGTGGAGAGCTTGGCTCTGCCGGCGGCGGCGACGCGATGAACGGCGTCGTCGAGGCCACCCGGCGGTACGCCCGGGAGTCCGTCGCCTGGTACGGAGGGCTCGGCCTGCTCGCGATACAGGTCGGGCGCAATCTCGCGCTGCCCCCGCACTACTTCGCGCTCGTCGCCCGTCAGATCGACATCATCGGCGTGCGCTCGACGGCGGTCGCGCTCACCGCGGCGCTGTTCACAGGGATGGTGCTGGCCCTCCAGACGGCGGTGAACATGGCGCGCTTCGGCGCGGAGAACTACGTGGGGCCGGTCGTGGCCCTGTCCATCCTCCGCGAGCTCGGACCCGTGCTTACCGCCATCCTCGTGGGCGGGAAGGTCGCGTCCGGCATCACCGCGGAGCTGGGCTCGATGAAGGTGACGGAGCAGATCGACGCCATGCGGGCGCTCGGCGTCAACTACATCAAGCGGCTGATCGTACCGCGGCTGATGGCCGCGCTGGTGGTCTTTCCGCTCGTCACCGTGCTCGCCGACTTCGTGGGCCTGGTCGGTGGCATGATCGTCTCGGTGTTCGACCGCGACGTGGACCCCTACCTCTACTGGAACACCATCGCCTACTGGGTCGTGATCCGGGACTTCCTCACCGGGCTCGTGAAGAGCGTGGTCTTCGGGCTGCTCGTCACCCTCATCGGCTGCTACAACGGGCTCGCCACCGAGGGCGGCACGGAGGGGCTGGGGCGCGCCACCACCGACACCGTGGTGGAGGTGGCCATGGCGGTGATCATCTCCGACTTCTTCCTCACCAAGCTCCTGCTGATCCTGTTCTGGTGATGGCCGCCCCCATCGTGGAGGTGCGCGAGGTGTGGAAGGCCTTCGACGAGAAGCCCGTGCTGCGCGGCATCAGCTTGACCCTCGACAAGGGCACCACCCTCGCGGTGATGGGCGGGAGCGGATCCGGCAAGACGGTGCTGCTGCGGACCATCGACGGGCTGCTCGCCCCCGACGACGGCGAGGTCTGGCTGTTCGGGACCCGGATCGACGGGATGCGCGAGGAGCGGCTCCTACCGCTCCGGCGCCGCGCCGGCTACGTCTTCCAGGGCGCCGCCCTCTTCGACTCGCTGTCGGTGTTCGAGAACGTCGCCTTTCCTCTCCGCGAGCACAACCGGCTCGGGGAAGGCGAGATCACCGATCGCGTCCACCACTTCCTCGCGCTGGTGGGCCTGCCGTCCATCGACGACGTGCTGCCCGGCGAGCTGTCGGGCGGCATGCGCAAGCGCGTGGGCATCGCCCGGACGCTGGTGACGGAGCCCGAAGTGGTCTTCTTCGACGAGCCCACCGCCGGGCTCGACCCCACCAACGCCAGGCTCGTGGCGGAGCTCATCAACGAGCTGAAAAAGGGGGTCTGCGACACGTCGATCGTCGTCACCCACGACCTCGAGCTCGCGGACGCGGTGGCCGATCGCATGGCCATCCTCTACCAGGGCCGTTTCGCCGAGGTGGGCACGCCCGCCGAGATCCACGGGTCGGCGAACCGCGTCGTCCGCGACTTCCTCGCGGGCGAGCTGCGGGAGGGCTAGCATGCCCGACCGGCGCACCTTCGCCCTGCAGTTCCGGATCGGGACCTTCGTCGTGATCTCGCTTGCCGTCTTCCTCGGGGTCATCTATCTGCTCGGCGCCCGCGCCCGCTACTTCGAGCGGAAGTACGATCTCCACGCCGACTTCACCGAGGTGAGCGGGCTCATCGAGGGCGCCACCGTGCGGCTGGCCGGCGTGCAAATCGGGCGGGTGACCGAGGTGGTCCTCTCGCCGCAGGTGGGCGGCAAGGTGCGAGTGACCCTCAGCGTGTCGCGGCAGTTCACCGAGCGCATCCGCGCCGACTCCGAGGCCCAGATCGTCACCCAGGGTCTGCTGGGCGACAAGCTCATCGAGATCAGCCAGGGCACGCCGGCGACGGCCGCCCTCAAGGCGGGCGACGTGATCCGGACGCGCGATCCCGTGGAGGTGGGGCGGATCTTCTCCGCGGGGGCGGGCATGGTGACGACCATCAACCGCCTCGCCGATCAGCTCCAGGCCTCGCTACAGAAGCTCGACCAGAGCGGCGCCATCGAGGACCTCGGCGCGACCATGAAGAGCGCCCGGCGGGTCGTCGAAGAGGTCGAGAAGGGCAAGGGGTGGCTGCACGTCCTCGTCTACGAGGAGCCGGAATCGATCAAGCGTCTCAACGGCCTGCTCGACGAAGCCCGCGGCCTGCTCGTCCAGGCCCGCACGGGCGACAACGCCGTGGCCACGCTCCTCGCGCCGGACAGCGCGCGCTCGGTGCGCTCGTTCCTGGCCGCCATGGAGTCGCTCGGCCGCGCGGTGGAAAAGACGAGGGGGCCCGGCGACGACGTGGGGCCGCTCCTGAGCCTGCTCCTCGACCCCCAGTACAAGCCCATGGCCCAAGATCTCCAGGCCATGGCCAAGAGCCTGCGGGAGATCTCCGAGCGACTCGCCGCGGGGCAGGGATTCCTCGGCGGGCTCCTGACCGACAAGGGCGACGGGCCGATGGGGGAAGCCGGCGAGGACTTCCGGGTCGCGATGAGCAATCTCCGCGTCATCACCGAGCGTCTCAAGGCGGGAGAAGGCACAGTGGGCGCCTTGCTGGGGGACCCGACGGTGTACGAGAATCTCGCCGCCTTCCTCGAAGGGGCGCAGCGGAGCTACCTCCTCCGGACGCTGATCCGCAACTCGATCGACAGCTCGACCAACGCGGAGAAAAAGTGATGGCGCGCGAGCGCGCGGTGTATCGCTGCCAGACCTGCGGCTTCGCCTCGTCCAAGCCCGGCACCTGCCCGGATTGCGCCCGGCAGGGCGAGTACCTGGCCCTGGTCGAGGAGCGGCCCCAGGCTACCAGGTCGGCGCGGCCGGCCTTGCAGCCGGGAGCGCGTCCGCAGCGGCTGGGCGACATCCGCATCGAGTCGGGCGAGCGCGTGCAGACGGGCATCGGCGAGCTGGACCGGGTGCTGGGCGGGGGCGTGGTGAAGGGCTCTCTAGTCCTCGTGGGTGGGGAGCCGGGCGCCGGCAAGTCCACCCTGCTCATCCAGGCGAGCCGGGCCCTCGCCGAGCGCGCGGGCCCGATCCTCTACGTGTCGGGCGAGGAGTCGGCCGCCCAGGTGAAGATCCGCGCTGACCGCCTCGGCATCGCCGCCGACGCCCTCTACTTTCTGGCCGAGACCGATCTCACGGCCATCGAGGGGCATGTCGCCCAGCTCGCGCCCCGGATCCTGGTCGTGGACTCGATACAGACCATGTTCCTGCCCGAGGTGGAGTCGGCGCCAGGCAGCGTGAGCCAGGTCCGCGAATGCGGGGCGCGCCTCATGGTGCAGGCCAAGGCGCGGGGCATGGCGACATTCCTCGTGGGGCACGTCACCAAGGAGGGCACGCTTGCGGGGCCGCGGGTGCTCGAGCACCTGGTGGATACCGTGCTCTACTTCGAGGGCGAGCGTCACCATGCCTACCGTGTGCTGCGGGCGGTGAAGAATCGCTTCGGCTCGACCAACGAGATCGGAGTCTTCGAGATGGCCGAGGGCGGGCTGGTGGAAGTGGCAAATCCTTCCGGCTTCTTTCTCTCCGAGCGGCCGCGAGGCGCGCCCGGCTCCGTGATCGTCTCGAGCCTCGAGGGCACGCGGCCCCTGCTGCTCGAGCTCCAGGCCCTGGTGGCGCCCGCCAACTTCGGGTCGCCCCGGCGCACCGTCATTGGCGCGGACTACAATCGAGTCTGCCTGCTGCTCGCGGTGCTGGAGAAGCGCGTGGGCCTGCCGCTCATGACCCAGGACGCCTTCGTCAACGTGGCGGGCGGGGCCCGCGTGGCCGAGCCCGCCGCGGACCTCGGCGTGGTCATCGCGGCGGCGTCGAGCTACCTCGACCGGCCCGTGCGCGGGGACGTTGTGGTGATCGGCGAGGTGGGCCTGACCGGCGAAGTGCGGGCGGTGGGCGGCCTTGGCGCGCGGCTCAAGGAGGCGGCCGCGCTCGGCTTCGCGGCGGCGGTGGTGCCGCAGTCGAATCTCGCGACCCGCGAGGCGCATGCGCTCGAGGTGCAGGGAGTGGGATCGGTCGAAGAGGCCGTCAAGGCCTTGCTCGGGGGGTAGTGATGACGCTCATCATCGCGCGACTGGCGGTCCTGGCGGTGGCGACGGGCGCGGGGGTGGCGCTCGGCCCGGCGCTCGGCCTCAAGGCGGCCAGCCACTGGCTCGGCCTGGCCGGATTCCTTTGCGGCGTGCTCGCGGTGGTCCTGGAATGGCAGGGCCGGCGCGTGCCCGTGGACCGGCTCTTCTGGGGCGCGGCCGGCGGCATCGCCGGCGTCGCCCTCGGGCTGGGCGTGGGCAGCGCCCTCGGCGCCGTCGTGCCCGAGGCGGGCGCGCTCGGCCGCGGGCTCTTCGCCCTGCTCCTGGGCTATCTCGGCTGCGCGGTGACGCTCGCCAAGGGCGAGGAGCTCGAAGGCATGTCGGCCAAGCTCTTCCCCAAGACCGTGAACCTCAAACAGGCCTACAAGGTGCTCGACACCTCGGTGATCATCGACGGCCGTGTGGCGGACGTGTGCGACGCCGGCTTCCTCGAGGGCACCCTGGTGGTGCCCCAGTTCGTGCTGCGCGAGCTGCAGCAGATCGCCGATTCCTCGGACGCGCTCAAGCGTAACCGCGGCAAGCGCGGCTTCGAGGTGCTGCAGCGCCTCCAGCGGATGGCCAAGATCACGGTCCACATCCACGACCAGGACTTCCCCCACATCCGGGAGGTGGACCGGAAGCTCATCGAGCTTGCCAAGACCCTCGGCGGCAAGGTCGTCACCAACGACTACAACCTGAACAAGATCGCCGAGCTCTCCGGGGCGGCCGTGCTCAACATCAACGAGCTGGCGAACTCCCTGCGGCCGGTGGTGCTGCCGGGCGAGCTCATGCATCTGCACGTGGTCAAGGAAGGCAAGGAAGCCGGCCAGGGCGTGGCCTACCTCGACGACGGCACCATGGTGGTGGTCGACCACGGGCGCAAGCTCATCGGGCAGATGGTGGACGTGACGGTGACGAGCGTGTTGCAGACCACCGCCGGGCGGATGATCTTCGCCCGCCCCGCTCCCGAGGAATCGATCCGGTGACCCCGTCGCTTGTTCGCGCGACGGGTCGACCATGGTGACACGCGAGCGCACCGTCCGAGCGGTCGCGATCATCCCCGCCGGGGGAGCCGGCACCCGCATGCACGCCCGGCTGCCGAAGCAGTACCTACCCCTCGGCCGGACGCCCCTGCTCGTCCACACGCTGCGCGCCCTGGCGGGCGCCGCCGTCGTCAGCGGCATCGTGGTGGCGGTGCCGCGCGAGCGGGTCGAGGCGACGCGCCGGCTCCTCCACGCGGCGCGGGTGCGGAAGGTGCTCGACGTGGTCGCGGGCGGCGCCGAGCGGCAGGAGTCGGTGTGGCTGGGGCTGCAGGCGGCGGGCCAGCCCGAGTGGGTGCTCGTGCACGACGCGGTGCGGCCGTTCGTCACCGCGGCGCTGATCGCGCGCGTGCTGGCCGCCGCCGGTCCCACCGGCGCCGCCACCTGTGGCCTCCCCGTGCGCGAGACGGTCAAGCGCGTGCGCGAGGACATGGTGGAAACCACCCTGGACCGTGGCGGCCTCTGGCTCATCCAGACGCCCCAGGCCTTTCGGCGCGACCTCCTGTGGGAGGCGCACGACAAGGCGCGCCGCGACGGGTACCCCGGCACCGACGACGCGGTGCTCGTGGAGCGGCTCGGCGGCCGGGTGGCGGTGGTGCCCGGGCTGGCGGAGAACCTGAAGGTCACCACGACCGCCGATCTTCGCCTGGCCCGGCTGTGGACGGGGCGGCGCAGCCGGTGAGCCTGGTGCGCTCGGGCCTCGGATTCGATCTCCACCCCTTCGTGGACGCCCGACCCCTCGTGCTGGGCGGCGTGACGGTCCCGCACGCGCGCGGCCTCGGCGGGCATTCCGACGCCGACGTGCTCACCCACGCGGTGTGCGAAGCGCTGCTGGGCGCGCTCGCCCTGGGCGATCTGGGCCGCATCTTTCCGGACACCGATCCGCGCTACCGGGGCGTCTCGAGCCTGGAGCTCCTGCGCGGGGTGACGGAGCTGGTGGGAGCCAACGGCGGTCGTCCCGTCAACGTGGACGCCACCGTGATCTGCCAAGTCCCGCGGCTGGCGCCGTACCTAGACGAGATGGCCGCGCGGCTGGCCGAGACCCTGCAGGTGAAGGCGGGGCGGGTGAGCGTCAAGGCCAAGAGCCCCGAGCATCTCGGGCTGCTGGGCCGCGAGGAAGGGATCGCCGCCATGGCGGTGGTCGCCGTCGAGGTCAACTCTCTCAGCTAGGAGCGGAGCGTGCCCATCAAGATCTACAACACCCTGACGCGCCGGAAGGAGGACTTCGTCCCCCTCGACCGGAGCGAGGTGCGGATCTACGTCTGCGGCGTCACCGTCTACGACTTCTCCCACATCGGGCACGCCCGCAGCGCCCTCGTCTTCGACATGATCCGGCGCTACCTCCGCTTCCGCGGCTACGGCACCCGCTTCGTGCGCAACTACACCGACGTGGACGACAAGATCATCCGCCGCGCCAGCGCCGAGGGCGTCACCCCCCGGAACATCGCCGAGCGGTTCATCGAGGCGGAGCGGGCCGACATGGCCGCCCTCGGCCTCCTGCCGCCCGACGTCGAGCCGAGGGCGACCGAGCACATTCCCCAGATGGTCCAACTCATCGAGGGATTGATCCGCAAGGGCCTCGCCTACGTGGTGGACGGGGACGTCTACTTCGAGGTGCGCCGCTTCCCCGACTACGGGCGCCTCTCCGGGAAGAACCTGGACGAGCTCCTCGCGGGGGCGCGCGTCGAGGTGGACGAGCGCAAGCGCGATCCCCGCGACTTCGCTCTGTGGAAGTCGGTCAAGCCGGGAGAGCCCTCGTGGGCGAGCCCATGGGGCGCCGGGCGGCCGGGCTGGCACATCGAGTGCTCGGCGATGGCGATGGAGCATCTCGGCGAGACCGTCGACATCCACGGGGGCGGCATCGACCTCATCTTCCCGCACCACTCCTGCGAGATCGCCCAGACGGAGGGCGTCACGGGAAAGCCCTTCACGCGCTACTGGGCGCACAACGGCTTCGTGAATCTCGGCGCCGAGAAGATGTCGAAGTCGCTGGGAAACACGCTCTCCATCCGTGAGCTGGTGAAGCGGCACGATCCCGAGGCCTTGCGCCTCTACCTGCTCGGCACCCACTACCGGAACGCGCTCGAGTGGGCGGAGGAGCGCGTCGAGGAAGCGGCGCGGGCATTGAGCCGGCTGCGCGCGGTCGTGGCGGAGGCAGACCGGCTCGCCTCACGGGGCACACCGCCGCCGGGCCCCGACCACGGCCTCTTCGACGACGTCGCGCGCGAGCGGGAGCGCTTCGAGGCCGCCATGGACGATGACTTCAACAGCCCGCAGGCCCTCGGGGTGCTCTTCGACCTCGCCCGCACGCTGCAGGGCGCGCGCGCCCAGGTGGGCGAGGGGCGCGCGGGGGCGGGGGCCTTTCTCATGGGCGCGGGTGAGCTGGTGACGCTGTCGCGCTCGGTCGGACTCCTCGAGGCGCGCGTCGAGGCCACACCCGCGGTGGACGGCAAGCTGAAGGCGCACATCGACTCGCTGATCTGGCTGCGAGAGGAAGCGCGCAAGAAGCGCGACTTCGCGGAGGCGGACCGCCTGCGCGCCGAGCTGGACAAGATGAACGTGGTCCTGGAGGACGGGCGTGAGGGGACGACCTGGAGGCTTCGGCGTTGAGCGAGGATTCCACGCCGCTCTTCGGGCGCAACCCCGTGCTCGAGCTCCTGCGCGCCGCCGCGCGCACCGTGGACGAGGTGGCCATTCTCGCCGACGGCCGCGGTCCCGCGCTCCAGGAGCTGCTCACGCTGGCGCGGTCGCGCGGGGTGAAGGTCTCCTACCGGACGCGCGACCAGCTCACCGCGATGGCGGGCACTGCCCACCATCAGGGCGTGGTGGCGCGGGTGGCCGAGACGAGCTATGCCACCCTCGACGACCTCCTCGCCATCCCGGGGAATCGTCACGAACCGGCCTTCTTCATGGCGCTCGATCGGGTCCAGGACCCTCGGAATCTAGGGGCGGTGCTCCGCAGCGCCGACGCGGCCGGAGTGCACGGGGTGGTGCTCCCCAAGCATCAGGCAGTGGGGATCACCCCCGCTGCCGCCAAGACCGCCATGGGGGCGGCGGAGCACGTGCCCGTCGCGCGCGAGACGAACATCGTCCAAGTGCTCGATATTCTTAAGAAGGAGTCGATCTGGGTGATGGGGGCGACGGCTCAAGGGGGCCGCGATCCCTGGACGGTGGACCTGACTAGCCCCCTCTGCCTGGTTCTGGGAGGGGAGGGGGAGGGGCTCCGGCCCTTGGTTGCCCGCACATGTGACCTCTTGCTCACGCTCCCGATGCGGGGCAAAATCGGGTCGCTCAACGTGTCCGCGGCGGCCACCGCGCTCTGCTACGAAGTGGTGCGCCAGAGGACGGCGGGAGCAAAAACCCCTTGACTTGTCAATACCTCATAAATAGAGTGAAGTTTTGCGACTGCTGGCGTAGCTCAGGTGGCAGAGCAACTGCCTTGTAAGCAGTGGGTCGGGGGTTCAAATCCTCCCGCCAGCGCCAGCCTTTTCAACCGCAACTTCAAGGAGTTGTAGTCCTGGGTCGACGAGCGGGGAGATACCCAAGTGGCCAAAGGGGGCAGACTGTAAATCTGCTGGCGAACGCCTTCGGAGGTTCAAATCCTCCTCTCCCCACCACTTGCAGGGTGACGGCAGGGCGCGCCGAGACAACAGGCGGGAATAGCTCAGCGGTAGAGCGCCAGCCTTCCAAGCTGGGGGTCGCGGGTTCGAATCCCGTTTCCCGCTCCAGCCTCGCTGCTCGGAGGCACTTCGGGGACAGCACACGCGCCCATGTAGCTCAGTCGGCAGAGCGCGTCCTTGGTAAGGACGAGGTCTCCGGTTCAATCCCGGACATGGGCTCCATCAATACAGGTCGGTAGCGAGGGAGGATCAGCGGGATGGCCAAGGCGAAGTTTGATCGGACGAAGCCGCACGTGAACGTGGGGACGATCGGGCACATTGATCACGGGAAGACGACGTTGACGGCGGCGATCACGAAGGTGTTGCACACGAAGTTCAGTGGGGTGGCGGTGCGGGATTACGGGACGATCGATAACGCCCCGGAAGAGCGGGAGCGGGGGATCACGATTGCGGTGTCGCACGTGGAGTACGAGACGGCGAAGCGGCACTACGCGCACATCGACTGTCCGGGGCACGCGGACTACATCAAGAACATGATCACGGGGGCGGCCCAGATGGACGGGGCGATCCTGGTGGTGGCGGCGAACGACGGGCCGATGCCGCAGACGCGGGAGCACGTGCTGCTGGCGCGGCAGGTGAATGTGCCGAGCCTGGTGGTGTTCATGAACAAGGTGGACATGGTGGACGACCCGGAGATTCTGGACTTGGTGGAGCTGGAGGTGCGGGAGCTGTTGAAGAAGTACCAGTTTCCGGGGGACGACATCCCGGTGATTCGGGGGTCGGCGCTGGGGGCGATGGAGAAGCCGGAGGACGCGACGGCGGCCAAGTGCATTTGGGAGCTGATGGAGGCGGTGGACAGCTCCATTCCGACGCCGCCGCGGCCGGTGGACAAGCCGTTTCTGATGCCGATCGAGGACATTTTCACGATCACGGGGCGGGGGACGGTGGTGACGGGGCGGGTGGAGCGGGGGATCGTGAAGGTGGGGGAAGAGGTGGAGATTGTGGGGATGCAGGCGGAGACGAAGAAGTCGGTGGTGACGGGGGTGGAGATGTTCCGGAAGCTATTAGATGAGGGGCGGGCGGGGGACAACATCGGGGCGCTGCTCCGGGGGATCGATAAGGACGAGGTGGAGCGGGGGCAGGTGCTGGCCAAGCCGGGGTCGATCAAGCCGCACAAGAAGTTCAAGGCGGAGGTGTACGTGTTGGGGAAGGACGAGGGGGGGCGGCACACGCCGTTCTTCAACGGGTACCGGCCGCAGTTCTACTTCCGGACGACGGATGTGACGGGGGTGTGCACGCTGCCGGGGGGGGTGGAGATGGTGATGCCGGGGGACAACGTGACGATGGCGATCGAGTTGATCCAGCCGATCGGGATGGAGAAGGAGCTGCGGTTCGCGATCCGGGAGGGTGGGCGGACGGTGGGGGCGGGCGTGGTGGCGGAGATCACGGAGTAGCCCATGCGCGACATCATCTCCCTCGCCTGCACGACGTGCCAGCGGCGGAACTACTCGACGACGAAGAACAAACGCACCCATCCGGACCGGATGGAGCTGAAGAAGTTCTGCAAGTTCTGCCGGAAGCACGTGGTGCACAAGGAGTCGAAGTAGGGACCAGCGAACTGACTTGGAGGCGTGTAGCTCTAACGGCTAGAGCACTGGACTCCAAATCCAGGGGATGGGGGTTCGAATCCCTCCACGCCTGCCAGCTTTGAAGCGCGAGCGTAGACGAGAAGAGAGGACATGGAGTTCCTGAGGCGGGTCCAGCAGTTCTTCCGAGAGGTGGCGGCGGAGTTCCGGCGGGTCACATGGCCCAGCCGCGCCGACGTGACGAATTCCACCGTGGTGGTCGTGGTGGTGGTGTTCGTCCTCGCCTTCTTTCTGGGCGCGGTGGACGTCGGACTCTCGCGCATCGTGGAGAAAATCCTGAAATGAGCGAGACCGCCACCAAGCCGAAGCAGTGGTTCGTCGTGCACACCTACTCGGGGTTCGAGAACAAGGTGGCCCAGGCCATCGAGTCTCGCGCCAAGATCTTCGGCCTGTCCGAGATGATCGGCCGGGTGGTGGTGCCGACGGAGAAAGTGCGGGAGATCCGCAAGAGCAAGAAAATCGAGATCGAGCAGAAGTTCTTCCCGGGCTATCTCCTGGTGGAGATGGATCTGACCGACGATACCTGGCACCTCGTGCGCTCCACGCCGAAGGTGACGGGGTTCGTGGGGTCGGGGAACAAGCCGGTGCCCCTCCCGCCCGAAGAGGTGGAGGGGATCCTGCGCCAGATGGAAGAGGGCGCGGAGAAGCCGAAGCTCAAGTCCACGTTCCAGAAGGGCGACAAGGTCCGGGTCATCGAGGGCCCCTTCGTGAACTTCCAGGGGAGCATCGACGACCTCAACCCCGAGCGCGGCAAGCTCAAGGTCATGGTGGCCATCTTCGGGCGGATGACGCCCGTGGAGCTCGAGTACTACCAGGTCGAAAGGCTCTGAGACATGGCGAAGAAGGTTCAGGCGATGGTGAAGCTCCAGATCCCGGCGGGGAAGGCCAATCCCTCGCCGCCGGTGGGCCCCGCGCTCGGTCAGCACGGGGTCAACATCATGGAGTTCTGCAAGGGCTTCAATGCCCAGACGAACAGCCAGGAGGGGCTCATCCTCCCGGTGGTGGTGACGATCTACCAGGATCGCTCCTTCACCTTCGTGGTGAAGACGCCGCCGGCGGCCATCCTCCTGAAGCGGGCGGCGGGCATCGCGAAGGCGTCCGCGGTCCCGCACAAGGACAAGATCGGCAAGGTCACGAAGGCGCAGGTCCGGGAGATCGCCCAGACCAAGCTCGTGGACCTCAACACCGACTCCATCGAGTCGGCGATGCGCACCGTCGAAGGCACCGCCCGCAGCATGGGGATTGAAGTTGTCTAGCGCGCCGCAGGCGCGCGAGGGGGAGAGCGGGGGCCATGTCGAGGCCCCCGCTGATGGCGATCATAGCGTGATGCCCGACGGCAGAGGAGTCTGACATGCCCGTACTAACGAAGCGCCAGAAGGCATCGAACGCGCTGTACGACGGCGTCAAGGAGCTCGGCGTCGAGGAGGCGATGGAGGTGCTCGGTCAGCTCCCGCGCGCCAAGTTCGACGAGACGGTGGACTTGTCCCTCCGTCTGGGCGTGGATCCCAAGCACGCGGATCAGATGGTACGCGGCGCGGTGGTGCTGCCGCACGGCATCGGCAAGGCGGTGCGGGTGGCCGTGTTCGCCAAGGGGGAGAAGGAGCGCGAGGCGCGCGAGGCGGGCGCCGACGTGGTGGGCGCCGAGGACCTCGTGGAGCGGGTGCAGGGCGGATGGCTCGAGTTCGACTCCGCCATCGCCACCCCCGACCTCATGGGCCAGGTGGGCCGGCTCGGCAAGGTGCTGGGTCCGCGCGGGCTCATGCCGAACCCGAAGCTCGGCACCGTGACCTTCGACATCGGGCGCGCGGTGCGCGAGGCCAAGGCGGGCAAGGTCGAGTTCCGCGTGGACAAGGCCGGTAATGTGCACGTGCCGGTGGGCAAGCGGTCCTTCTCCAAGGACCAGATCTCCGCCAACGCGCTCGCCCTGCTCGAGGCCATCATCCGGGCCAAGCCGGCGGCGGCCAAGGGCCAGTACCTCCGGTCCATCACGGTGTCGTCGACGATGAGCAAGGGCATCAAGGTGGACGTACAGCGCGTGGCGAGCCTGTTCAAGAAGCCGGTATAAGGAGTCGATCGTGGCAAATGCCCAGAATACGGAAAGCGTCGCGGAGCTGAAGGCGCGGTTCGCGGGCGTGGAGACGGCGGTGCTCACCGAGTACCGCGGACTCACCGTGCGCCAGCTCTCCGACCTGCGCAAGCAGCTCAAGGGCGCGGCGGCCGAGTACAAGGTGGTGAAGAATCGCCTGGCCCGCATCGCCATCAAGGGCTCGCCCCTGGACGGTCTGGGCAAGCACCTCACCGGTCCCACCGGCGTGGCCTACACGCGCAAGGATCCGGTGCCGGTGGCCAAGGCGCTCCAGAACTTCGTGAGGAACAACCCCGCCCTGACGATCAAGGTGGGGATGATCGAGGGAAAGGTTCTCGAGCCGGCGGCGCTCAAGTCACTCGCCGATCTTCCGTCCAAGGATGCCCTCCGTGCCCAGGTCGTGGGCGCGGTGCAGGGGCCCATGGGCAAGATCGTCACCTTGCTCACCGCGGTTCAGGGTGAGCTCGCCCGCGTGCTCGAGGCCAGAAGCAAGCAAGGGGCCGCGGAGTAGCGCGGTCCGGTACCCGACACCCAATAGAGTCAACGGAGGCTGAGGAAATGGCGACTAACATCGAAGAGATTGCCGAGAAGCTGGACGGACTGACGCTGCTCGAGGCGGCCCAGCTCTCGAAGCTCTTGCAGGAGAAGTGGGGTGTGTCCGCGGCGGCGGTGGCGGTGGCCGCGCCCGCGGCGGGCGGCGGCGGCGGCGCGACGGCGGCAGTGGCCGAGGAGAAGACCGAGTTCGACGTGGTGCTCAACGCGGCGGGCGACAAGAAGATCCAGGTCATCAAGGTGGTGCGCGAGCTCACCGGGCTCGGCCTCAAGGAGGCCAAGGACCTGGTGGACGGCGCCCCCAAGCCGGTGAAGGAGAAGGTTGCCAAGGCGGAGGCGGCCGACATGAAGAAGAAGCTCGAGGAGGTCGGCGCCAACGTCGAAGTCAAATAACCTCCGCCCTCGGGAGAGCGACTGTCTCGTTAGATACGAGCGCGACGAACTCATAGCGCGGAGGGAGTATGGCAGGCACGATCCAGTGCGGGCGTAGGTCCCGCAAGGACTTCGGGAAGATTCCGTCTACCGTCAAGATCCCGAACCTTATCGAGATCCAGCGGCAGTCGTACGAGCAGTTCCTGCAGAAGGACGAGGCGCCCGACCGCCGCGCGGAGGTCGGACTGCAGGCGGTGTTCAAGTCCGTCTTTCCCATCGCGGACTACAACGGCAACGCCGAGCTGGAGTTCGACAGCTATCACTTCGGTGACCCGAAGTACACGGTGGAGGAGTGCCACGACCGCGGCATGACCTTCGCCATCCCGCTCAAGGTGACGCTCCGCCTCGTGGTGTACGACCACGACAAGGAGGCGAAGACGCGCACCATGCGGGAGCAGCGCGGCCAGGAAGTGTACCTGGGCGAGCTGCCGCTCATGACAGAGAAGGGCACCTTCATCATCAACGGGACGGAGCGGGTGGTGGTGTCTCAGCTCCAGCGCTCGGCCGGCGTCTTCTTCGACGACGACAAGGGGAAGACGGTCGCCTCCGGCAAGCTCCTTCACTCCGCGCGGGTCATCCCCTACCGGGGCTCCTGGGTGGAGTTCGAGTTCGACGCCAACGACCTGCTCCACGTCCGGGTGGACCGCCGGCGGAAGATGTCGGCGACCGCGTTCCTGCGTGCCTTCTGGTTCCTGGAACGCGGCTGCCGCAAGCCGCAGGACATCCTCAGCGACGAGGAGATCCTGGGCATGTTCTACGACCTCGAGGAGGTGCTCTCCTTCGAGGACCGCATGGCGTGGGTCCGCCTGTCCGCGGAGGCGCATGCCGGAATCAAGGTGGCGGACGACATCAAGCCGCCGCGCCACAAGGAGGCGCTCGTCCAGGCCGGCAAGACCCTCAATGCCAAGCTCATCGAGAAGCTTCGCGAGGCAGGCGCGGAGAAGATTCCCGTCCGCGCGGAGTCGCTGGTGGGCCGGCGCACCGGCACTCGCGTGGTGGACAGCGAGACCGGCGAGGTGCTCGTGGAGGCCAATGCCGAGCTCACCTCCACCCTCCTGAGCCAGATCGCCGCCCGCAAGGTGGCGCCGTTCAAGCTCCTCGTCGTGACGGCAGGTAAGGTGGACGCCTCCATCTACGAGACGCTCGCCCGTGACCACTCGAAGGACCCCGACGAGGCCCTGGTGGAGATCTACCGGCGGCTGCGGCCGGGCGACCCACCCACGGTGGACTCGGCGCGGGCCCTCTTCCGCGGGATGTTCATGGACCCGCGGCGCTACGATCTGGCCCGGGTCGGCCGCTTCATGATCAACAAGAAGCTCGAGATCAACGCCGACCTCAACCTCAAGACCCTGCGGACCGACGACATCCGCGCCGTCGTCCGCTACCTCCTGCAGGTGAAGCTGGGTACCCGGCCTACCGACGACATCGATCACCTTGGCAACCGCCGGGTCCGCTCCGTGGGCGAGCTCCTGGAGAACCAGTTCCGCGTGGGCCTCACCCGCATGGAGCGGGCGGTGAAGGAGCGCATGTCTATCTCGGACATCGCCAACCTCATGCCCCACGACCTCATCAACGCCAAGCCGGTATCGGCGGTGGTGAAGGAGTTCTTCGGCTCGTCGCAGCTGTCGCAGTTCATGGACCAGACCAACCCCCTCGCCGAGCTGACCCACAAGCGGCGCCTGTCCGCCCTGGGCCCGCGCGGCCTGAGCCGCGAGCGCGCGGGGTTTGAGGTGCGCGACGTTCATCCCACGCACTACGGCCGCATCTGCCCCATCGAGACGCCGGAAGGGCCGAACATCGGCCTCATCTCCTCGCTGTCCACGTATGCCCGGATCAACGAGTTCGGCTTCATCGAGACGCCGTACCGCCGGGTGGCGAACGGGGTCGTCACCGACGAGAAGGAGCAGTACCTCACCGCCCACGAGGAGGAGAAGTACGTCATCGCGCAGGCCACCGCCGAGCTCGACGCGAAAAACCGCTTCGTGAGCGAGCGGGTGTCGGCGCGGAAGGGCGGCGACTACCGGATGGTGCCCCCCGAGGAGCTCCACTACATCGACGTCTCTCCCAAGCAGCTGGTGTCGGTGGCGGCGGCCATGGTGCCGTTCCTGGAGAACGACGACGCCAACCGGGCCCTCATGGGCTCGAACATGCAGCGCCAGGCGGTGCCCCTCCTCCAGCCGGAGGCGCCCCTGGTGGGTACGGGCATGGAGCACATCGTGGCCCGCGACTCGGGCGCGGTGATCTCGGCCAAGCGGCCGGGGGTGGTGGAGTACGTCTCCGCCAACCGTATTCTCGTCAGGGTCGAGAGCCGGTCGAAGAAGACCGACCCGGTGGCCGATCTGCCCCTGGACATCTACAAGCTCACCAAGTACCGGCGCTCGAACCAGAACACCTGCATCAACCAGAAGCCCATCGTGAAGAAGGGCGACCGCATCCAGGCCGGCGACATCATCGCCGACGGCCCGGGGACGGAGCAGGGCGAGCTGGCCCTGGGGCGGAACGTGCTCGTGGCCTTCATGCCGTGGGGCGGGTACAACTTCGAGGACGCCATCCTCGTGTCGGAGCGGTTGGTCAAGGACGACCGCTACACCTCGATCCACATCGAGGAGTTCGAGGTTCAGGCTCGCGACACCAAGCTGGGCAAGGAAGAGGTCACCCGGGACATCCCCAACGTCTCCGAGGAGGCGCTGAAGGACCTCGACGAGTCCGGCATCGTTCGCATCGGCGCCAAGGTCAAGGCGGGCGACATCCTCGTGGGCAAGATCACGCCGAAGGGCGAGACCCAGCTCACCCCCGAGGAGAAGCTGCTGCGCGCGATCTTCGGCGAGAAGGCGGGCGACGTGCGCGACACCTCGCTCACGGTGCCGCCCGGCATCGAGGGCACGGTGGTGGACGTGAAGGTGTTCTCGCGCCGCGGCATCGACAAGGACGACCGAGCCAAGTCCATCGAGGACGAGGAGATCGCCGGCCTGGAAAAGGACTACCAGGAAGAGGTCTCCACCGTCGAGCTCGAGCGCGACCAGAAGCTCAAGAACCTGCTCGTGGGCAAGATCCTCGTCCAGGACCTGATGGACCCCACCAGCAAGGAGCGCGTCGGCAAGAAGGGCGACCGCATCGACCGGCCCGAGTTGGACAACTTCTCGTGGGCCGAGCTCAAGAAGGTGCGCATCAAGGAAGACGACGGCCTCGCCGCCACCGTCCGGCGGATCGAGGAAGCAGCGGACGAAGACATCGCGGTCTTCGAGCGCATGCTCGACGAGCGTGTGGGCCGGCTGCGGCGCGGGGATGACCTCCCGCCCGGCGTCATCAAGATGGTGAAGGTGTATGTCGCGGTGAAGCGCAAGCTCTCGGTGGGCGACAAGATGGCGGGACGCCACGGCAACAAGGGTGTGGTCTCCCGGGTGCTCCCCGAGGAGGACATGCCGTACCTGCCCGACGGGACGCCGGTGGAAATCGTACTGAATCCGCTCGGCGTGCCCTCCCGGATGAACGTGGGGCAGATCCTGGAAACTCACCTCGGCTGGGCGGCCCGGGCGCTGGGCATGTGGGTGGCGAGCCCGGTGTTCGACGGCGCCACCGAGGACGAGATCAAGGGGCATCTCGCCGAGGCGGGGCTGCCGAACTCCGGCAAGACCATCCTCAACGACGGCCGCACC
>CAVVJF010000002.1:0-36772 GCA_963748485.1 uncultured Candidatus Rokubacteria bacterium | reverse complement strand
ATGAAACAGCCCCCGCGATTTATAACGCGTTTTCCGGTGCCCATGTGCACCTCGTGTGCACCGAGGACCTTAGCACGGTGTGCCGGGCCCACACCAGAGCCGCGTGATGCGGGGCGACCTGAGCGCGCCCACCGGTTGCCGCGCCTGCCGCGCGCCGATCCGCTTCATCACCACGACGGCTGGCAAGCACATGCCGGTGGAAGCGTCGCCAACCGAGGGCTGGCTCCGGCCAGCAAATGGCCCCGGCGTGGTCGTAGTCGTCGATCTCACGGGCAAGACTCACCGCGGCCGCCCATGCAGTCCCGCGGAGCCCGGGGCCCGCCTCATCCAGGGCTACACGCCGCACTGGGGAAACTGCACTGGGGCGGTGCACTTCCGCCCGCGCGCGAAGGCCACGCCATGAATCGCCGCGGCGCTCGCCCGCCCGGACAGACCAAGACGCACGCCACGGGGCGGAAGCGATCAGTGCGCCGCGCGGAGGGCCCGGCCTGCCCGCGGTGCGCTCGCCCGTGCACCTGGAACGCCGCCCGCAACCGCTGGGACTGCCAGACGCCCGACTGCCCGGGCCCGCCGTGAGAGGAGCGACACCATGACGACACTGGCTACGGTCCCCACGATCACCCTGCCCGCCTTGGAAGCCCGGCAGCACTTCCTCGAGTACCGCCGCGCGGTGCGGGCCCGCCATACCGATGAGGACCAGGCGCTGATGCGCGGCTACCGCGCCCTGTCGCACGGGCACCGCGTCCTTGACATCCGCGCGGCCATCGCGCACGGCGGCGTCCATGGCGACGGGCGGGCGCACGGTCTGCCGCGCTTGGCGTTTGCGCGTGCGGGCGCAGCGCGCTGCTGGGTCCGCGTCTACATGCACGGCGGCGTTCTGTTCACGACGAACGAGAACGGGTACTGGCGGCGGGTAGCGCACGCCGAACGGACCAGACTCCCAGAGGACACGCTCCCACGCTGGATCGCGCCGCCGCATCAGCCGAGCGTGGTCGACGGCGCCGCGCTCATACCGGTCGTGCCGCCGGGTCTGCGCCCGCTTGACCACCTCGACAACTATCGGCTGCTTTGGGAAGCGGATTGGTCGCCGATCCCGCGCGCCGGCGATCCGATGCTACTCAAGCCGCTCGGCTGCGGGCTCGCTGTCGTGGTCGCGACGTGGGACATGACGCCCCTCGAGGCGGCCGTGCTGGGGTGGCGGCGTTGAGCATGAAGCGCCGCCGGGTCCCCTGCTACGAGGTGCCGGGCTACGTGATCGCCGCGCTCTGGTACGCCCAGCGCGCGCCGCGGCCGCGGCCGTCGCGGTGGCGGCGCTGGTGGGCGTGGCTCACGCGATGAGGGCTCGAGTGTGACCGCGCCAGTCGAGAGGTGGCTCATCGCCTGGAACGAGAAGGATCTCTTCGAGGAACTCGCGCGGCTACTCAACTCGACGTGGCGACACTTGCCGATCGAGAAGATCGAGCGCGACGGACGCGGCTTTCGCATCCTGATCGCCGAGTTAACGCCCGAGGAGCGCGCCCGCTACGACGCCTATCACGCCTCGGCCGCGATCACGCTCGCGGCGGCGAACCGCGCGCGCGAAGAACGCGAGCGCGCCGCGCGCGATCTCGTCCTCCGCGAACACGCGGCGCGCGTCGGCCGTTCGCGGACGGCGCGCGAGCGCTACCAAGCGTCTCCGGCGTATCGCGCGGCGATGGCGGAAGCAATCGAGGGGCTTCGGCGTCCGCCGCCGCCGCGGCCGACGCCGAAGCCGCGGACGGCGGAACCGCCGCCCCCCGCGGTGATGTGGGAGCCGTCGCTCCTCCTCGATCGCGAGCTTCGCTTCAATCCGCGCGGCCACTTCTGCGCGAAGCGGCCGTCGAAGGGCCGCGGGCGCGCGCGCGGGCGACGACCGCGGAACTATCGGCCGAACTTCAAGGCCGAGCGCTGTGGTGCCTGCCAAGTCCTGATGCCGCCGATCCACGCGCTCGTCGGCGGCGTCCGGCTCGATCCGATCCCGCTCTCGGAGTGGGAACTCCTGCCAGGGATGGAATTGTTTCGGCTTGGCGGTGGGCCGCAAAGTTGGCGGCGGCGGCGCGCCGGCATGCGGCCGCGCATATGAACCTCCGCCGCCTCGAGGTCCACGTGCCGGTGCCGGTGCTCTCGCGCAACCGGCGCCAGAACCGCTGGGAGCAGGCGCGGAACACCAAGGTGCGGCGGCAGGCCAGCTGGCTCGCCGCCCGGGATCTCATCCTGCTGCGGAGCCTCCACCTCGACCCGCGCGCGCCCAAGCGCATCACCTTCTGCGCGTACATGGGCCAGCGCATGGACGGCGATAACCTCGACCTCAAGCCCTACATCGACGGCCTGCGTGATGCCGGCATCATCCACGACGACAGCGTCACGAGCGGCCACGTCATTGATCTCAACGCCGAGCAGGTGATCACCCCCGTCGGCCGGCGCCGCCTCGTCATCGCCGTCGAGTTCCTCGAGATCCCCGCGCCGGCCGCCGGCGCCGTCTGAGCCACCACCCCACATCCCGGAGAGGAGGCCACTCCCATGCCCCAGCCCGTCCCGAACGCGATCGACGGCACGCGCCCTGCCCCTGCCGCGCCGCACGACCTCACCCCGCTGCAACGGTGCCGCTACGCCGCCCGCGTGGCGAACCTCCTCAGTGGCCTGCCCTGGGACGAGCAGGTCCGCGTCGTCCGCCTGCTCGCCACCGCCTACGGCTTCGTCGCGGTCAGCGAGGCGCCGTCGTTCGAGGAGGACCGGCTATGACCTCCACCGCGCCCGCCCGCCAGGCCTCGGCGGGCGAGCTCGCCGAACGCATCGTCATCCATAACGATCTCACGCGGCTGTCGCCGGCCGACCGCATCGTCTACTACCGCCGGCTCTGCGAGAGCCTCGGCCTGAACCCGCTCACGTGGCCCTTCCGCTTCCTCTACCTCGATGGGCGCCTCACCCTCTACACCACGCGGGATGCCTGCGATCAGCTCCGCGCCGCGCATCACGTCAGCATCGGCAAGCCGACGCTTCGTTTCGAGCCCGGCCTCCTGATCGTCGAGATCGAGGCCTCGCTTCCGAATGGCCGCTCCGACGCGGACGTGGGCGTGGTCGCGCTCACGGACAAGGAGGGCAAGGATGTGGTGGGGCTCAGCCGCGCCAATGCCGTGATGAAGGCGGTGACCAAGGCCAAGCGGCGCGTCACGCTCTCCATCGTCGGCCTGGGCCTGCCCGACGAGAGCGAGGTGGAGGACATTCCCGGTGCCCGGCGCATCGTCGTCGACCACGAGACGGGCGAGATCGAGGCGCCGGTGGCGACGGACGCCGCGGCCGAGCACGCGCGGGCTGTCACATCGGAGGACGCGCCGACCGCGGAGCCGGAGCCCGAACCGGCTCCGTCGACCACGCGGCCGGCCCCCGATCCCGCTGTCGAAGAGCGCGAGGGCCTGATCCGCGCCCTCACCGCCTGGTTCAACACGCGCAAGCTCGGCTCCACCGCGCGCGCCCAGTGGCTCCGCGAGAAGTTCGGGGACGTGCCCCTCGAGCGCGTCGACCTGGCCCTCTTGAAAGATGCCGTCGACGCGGCCAAGCGGCGGCCGGCGCCATGAGCGAGCTCGCGCGCGTGGCGCTCACGACGGAGGAAGTCATCGCCCGCGCGAAGGAGCTGGCCCAGCGCGTGCGTGATCGCGAGCAGCTCGAGGAGGCGCACAAGGACCAGCGCGAAGAAATGAAGGCCGAGGCGCGCGAGCTCGACAAGGCGATCAAGCGCCTGGCGGCGGCCATCCGGACCGAGAGCGAGGACCGGAGCGGGCAGATCGGGCTCTTCCCATGAAGACGCCGTGTCGCGTCTGCGCGCGCTATGGCCCGTGCCCCCGGCCGCGCGGCAAGCATCCCACTACCCGGGCCGGCGAGCCCTCGCACTGCCCCTGCTGGCCGACGGCCGCGCATTGTTGCTGGTGTGCGGCATGACAGACGAGCGGATAAGCCGGAAGCCCAAGTTCCTGAATGCCCGCATCACGGCGACGTACATCGTACGCGATGTCTGCGCGCCCCAGGATCTCGTGGACACGGGGATGACGTTCGAGGAGATGGTGCGCGATCTCATCGAGTCGGAGCGGCTCACGGGCTTGGCTGATCAGGAACAGATCGTCAGCGTCGAGGAGATCCCATGACCGACGACCGGGCGCGGGTGGAGGCAGAGGAAATGTATGCCCTCCTCTGCAAGTCCACGGGGCCTTCTCAAGACATCGCCATCATCACCGATGCCCTCCTCGCCTACGGGGCGGCGCAGCGGGCGGAGGAGCGGGAGGCGTGTGCGAAGGAGATCCCCACCAACTGGATCGACTCTCTGCTGACCGGACCCAAGAAGGCTCTCAGCGGAGAGCCGGGGACGTGGGGGTGCCCAGACGTTGAACGCCTGCTCAACGGGATCGCCACCCGCATCCGCGCCCGCCGCGAGGGGCCGGAGGCGGCATGACGCGGCCCCGGTGGTGGCGCCGCGTGCTCCTCTGCTGGTGGGGCGGCTGTGACGGCACGCTCGACACCCGCGACCTCGTCGGGCCGATCTGGCACTGCGCGAGCTGCGGGCAGATCGAGCGCTGCCGGATCCGGTGATGACGACGCCCGTCGCGCATACCGTCACCGTCGCGCGGCACGAGTCGCTCCGCGTCGTCTACCTCCGCTGCACGTGCGGGTGGTCGACGGAGCTCGAGCAGCGCCTGAAGGATCTCGACGCGCGGATCTCGGCTGCCGTCGTCCAGCACGTGGAGCCGCCGGCATGAGGGGGGAGGCCAACCGCCTCGTCGCCGACGCCGCCGCGATCCGGACCGTGTGGATCGACCGCCACCGGCCGCACGCCGCCGCCCGCATGGACGCGATCGCGGGCCTGCATCCGCGGCCGCATCTCGCGCACCCGCTCTGCTGGGAGTTTCGCTGCCCCTGCGGCCAGGCCCTCGTGATCTGGGTGGCGCGGGACGCCGGCGGCCGCATCCGCGTCCGGGCGCATGGGTATGCGCATTCATGAGCGACTGGGTGCCGTACGCGCGGCTGCTCGGCTTGAACCCCTACCACGTCGACGCCTGGCCGGCGGACGCGATGGCGGAGGTCATGCGCTGGCGACTCGCCCAGTTCCGTCGGCAGTGGCATGCGCTCACACAGAACGGCCACGCCGACCGCGTGCGCACGCAGTCGAGCCGCGCGCATCTGATCCAGAGCGTGAAGGACGATCTGGCCGCGGCACGGCGCCCACTTCCCCGGCAGCCCTACACGACGTGTCGCTGTCACCCGCAGCGCATCGGCTCGACGCCATCCCGCGTCGACCCGTGGGACGTTGACCGGCCGCCGAGCCTGCCCTCGGCCATCGCCGCGCTCGCCTGGCTCGGGCAGACCTTCGGACGACGGGCGAACAGTGCACCACCGAAGCGAGGATGAGGAGTGTCCCGAATGGCGACCTATCACGCGCTCTACTCCGGACTCTGGAACGACGACGCGCTCGAGGGGCTGACCTTCGAGACGAAGGGCTTCTTTGCCTACCTCTGCACGAATGACCGGGTGCGCCCGTCGGGCATCTACCGCGTGTCCGACGATCAGCTCGTGGCCGACACGGGGCTCCCGCTGAAGCGGGTACGCAGTTACCTATCGACCCTCGTCTCACGCGGCCGCTTGATCCGCGATGGGTGGTGGCTGTTCATCCAGGGCTACCTCAAACGGCAGCCGAAACATGACCGATTGTTGGCCGCCGTGCGCCAAGATGTCGAAAATTGCAGCTCTCGCGTGGTTCTTGAGGCGTTTTCGCTGAAATATACGCAGTTTAGTAGATGGTCAGCCGACCGTCTCCTGACCGTCACCCGACCGTCTGCGGAAAACGGTAGACCGTCTGCGGAAAACGGTGCTCAGAAGAGATGGGATATAGAAGAGAAGAGAGGACCGTCTCCTGACGGTCAACCTCCTGATGGCTTGATCGCCAAGGAGTCGACCCAGGCCCAGCCCAGCGCCGGCACCCAGTGGGTCGTGGAGGAGGCCGAGCGGATCGGCCGCCGGATCTTCGGCCCGGCCACCGTGACGAATCTTCCGCAGGCCGGCCGGCCGTGAGCCCTGGCCTGTACTGCCGCTGCGGGGACCAAGGGGCGCTCTGTCACCCCTACTATCGCTGCTCGCGCTGCGGACTCGACTTCGACGACGAGACGTTCTACCAGCGCAAGGAGTCGACGCGCCCTCGGCGGGACTCCATGCAACCCCGCCGACGGATGCTCGACACGATCTGCAAGGCGTGTCGGCAGAAGGAACGGGACGACGGGAAGGGGCCGACCCCGACGACCGACTGGGCGAAAGTGGAGTACGGCCGGTTCATGCAGGCGGCGCGGCGGACCATCGCGCACCACGCGAGCCGGTTCAATCTCTCGACGCACGACCTGGCGAAGCAGGGATGGCTTGCGCCGCTGATCGCCGACCGCATGCAGCGGACAAAGGTCTGCGAGTACTGCCACCGCCACTTCGCATCGCTCGACGACCAGACGATTGACGTTGTCGTACCCAAGCTGGGGTTCTCCTTCGAGCTCAACACGCGCGTCGCCGACACGACCTGCAACAACGCCAAGCGCGTGTTCGAGAATGAGCCGAACGCACAACAGCTGATCGACCGCTGGCGAATGAACTGGCGGCGGTGGGGTGCGCATCAGCGCTGCCCGGGCCGCGTGACACACACAGACGGCGACTTTGCACCGCCGCCCGGGTTCAAGGTGGGGCCGCAACAGGGACTCTTCGCATCGTGAAGCAGTTGATACCCCTGCCGGTGGCGTGCTAGGTTCGTCCCGGCTACCAGGGGGAGTCCCCGACGGGTGGCGGGAGGTGCGGACCCCATGACCGAACTGCTCGTCGGCCTCGCGGTCTTCGGCTTCGTCGTGTACCTGCTCGTGACCTACATCCCGATGCCGCCGCTACTCAAGCAAGTCCTGATTGCGGTCGCGGTGATCCTGATCATCCTGCGCGTCCTGCCGGTGCTCGGGATCAAGCTGCCATGACGCCGACGCCGCCCGATGCCCGCGTGGCCGAGCTCGCCGAGCTCTTCATCGTGCCCGAGGCACCGCACCGCGCGGCGCGCGTCAGCGAGCTGGCCGAACGGATCCAGGAGACGATCGAGGAAGTGCTGGCCGAGTTCGGCCTGGACGACACCGAGACCGACCCCGACGCGGAGGCCGTGTGACCGGCCCCGCGCTCGGGGCCGCGGCGATCCAGGAGATCCAGGCGGTGATCCACGAGATGGACCGTGAGAGCCAGCGCAGTCCCGTCGCCGAGGCCGACGCGCCGGCGGTGCTGCTGCGCCTGGTCGACGAGCTCCTGCCGCGCTGGTGTGACGGCCTCCGGGCCGCGCTGATCCCGCCCGCGCCCCGGCGGACACCGCGATGACCGTGACCTTCGGCGATCACGGGCGCGTTCGTGATCGCGGCGGCGCTGGGCGGTCTGTGACACGGGGGCGGCCGGCCGTCCCGCCCCCGCTCCCGCCGCCTGGGCCCCAAGCCCCGCCGCGCGGACCCGCAGCGCCGCCCACGCCCCCGCTGTGATGTCAGCTACCAAGCGCGATGCATCGCGGCTTGTAGGCCCCCCAGGGTCATTTTTGGGCCAGATGGCCGGCCCAGGGACCCCGAAGGGGAATACTCCCTGTCAAAAAGACAGGGAATAGGACCGAAAATGAGCGTTTCGGCCTGGGGTCGGGTGTCGGCTCGGCCGCGGCGGCGACCGGGGCTCTGCGTGGCGCGGCGGCCCTTCAGCGAGCTGAATTCAACCCAGGCGGCCTGATCCTCCGTGGCGGGGACGTGGCGCAGCGGGGGCCGGCCGGTGCCGACGGCTCTCAAGGTGCTGCGCGGGACGCAGGTGAAGGGGCGGAAGGACGAGCCGCGCTACTCGGGTGGCCGCCCGGTGATGCCGCCCGAGCTGGCGGCGGATCTGCTCGCGACGGCCAACTGGACGCGCCTGGCCGACCGGCTCGAGGCCGCGGGCGTCCTCACGACCGCGCACGGCGAGGCGCTCGGGATGCTGGCGGAGGCGCTCGCGGATTACACGCGCGTACGGACGGAGCTCCACGCAATGGGCCACAAGCAGTATCTCGTGGATGAGACCTTCAACCGGAAGGGCCAGCTCATCCGGCGGCACGAGCGCGAGAACCCCCTCTTCCGGCGCAGTGAGCGCTTGGCGCTCCTGATCAATCGGCTCCTCGGTGAGTTCGGGCTCACGCCGGCCACGCAGACGCGCATCGAGGCGCGGCAGGCAAAGCTGCAAGATCCCTTCGAGGCTTTCCTCGGTGGCAAGCGCCCGCGCTAAGTCGGGGGCGGATCCGGTCACCGCCTGGGCGACGCGCGTTGTCGCGGGGGCGGTGATCGCGGGGCCGCTCGTCCAGGCGGCCTGTCGGCGGCATCTCGGGGATCGGGGCACCGCGAAGGCGCGCGGGTTCCGGTGGTCGCCGGCGCGGGCGCGGTGGGCGATTGATTTCTTCGCCAATCTCGTCCACACCGAGGGCGAGTGGGCGGGCCAGCCCTTCGTCCTCATGCCCTGGCAGGCCTTCATCGTCGGGGCGCTCTTCGGCTGGCTCCGCGCCGATGGGCGCCGGCGCTTCCGCGAGGCCTACATCGAGGTGCCGCGGAAGAATGGCAAGTCGACGCTGGCGGCGGGCCTCGCGCTGCTGCTCGCGTTCTTCGACGAGGAGGCCGCGGCGCAGGTCTACTGCGCGGCGACGAAGCGGGACCAGGCCAAGATCGTCTGGGGCCTGGCGCGGGATATGGTGCTCCGCCGGCCGGCGCTCGGCCGGCGGATCGAGGTGCGGGCGACCGGGCTCTCGATCCTCGGCACCGGCCAGAAGCTCGAGCCCCTGGGCAAGGACGCCGACTCGATGGATGGGCTCAACATCCACGGGGCGGTCCTCGATGAGCTCCACGCCCACAAGACGCCGGCCGTGGTGGACGTGGTGCGCACGGCCATCGTCGCCCGTCGGCAGCCCCTGATCTTCTACATCACCACCGCAGGCGCGGAGCGGGAGTCCGTCTGCTTCGCGCAGCATACCTATGGCGAGAAGGTGCTCGCCGGCACGCTGACGGATGACGCCTTCTTCGCATTCGTCGCCGCCCCGACCCCGGAGGCGGACTGGCGGAGCGAGCGGACCTGGGCCGAGGCCAATCCGAACCTCGACATCTCGGTGAAGCTCGAGGAGCTCCGGCGCCTCTGTGAGGCCGCCCAAGCGATCCCCGCGCATCAGACGGCGTTCCGGCGCCTGCATCTCAACGAATGGCTCCAGCCCGATCGCCGCGCGCTCGACATGGGCCGGTGGGAGCGGGGCGCGACGCCCGGGCTCACGCTCGCGGCGCTGGCGGGCCGGCCCTGCGTGGTGGGCCTGGACCTCGCCACGCGCATCGACATGACGGCGCTCGTCCTCGTCTTCCCCGACCTCGACGGTGGGATCTCCGTCCTGCCCTACTACTTCATTCCCGCCGACAACCTCCTGGCCCGCGTCCAGCGCGACCGGATCCCCATCGACGTCTGGGTGCGGGAGGGCCTCGTGACGGCGACGCCCGGCAACATCACGGACTACAGCTTCGTTTACGGCCGCCTCCTCGAGCTCGCGGAGCAGGTGGCCATCACCGCGGTGGCCTCGGACCCGTGGAACGCTGCCGCGCTCAACTCGCGCCTGCAAGCCGATGGCTTCCCGGTGATCGAGGTGCGGCAGGGCTACAAGACGCTCTCCGAGCCCACCAAGCAGTTCCAGGCCCTCGTCCAGGCCGGCAAGGTGCGCCACCCGGCGCATCCGTGCCTCACGTGGAACGCCGGAAACCTCGCCCTCCTCACCGACGCTCAGGGCAACCTGATGCCCGACAAGGCCCGGTCCACCGGCCGCATTGACGGCATCTCGGCCCTTATCACCGCGCTGACGCGCGTGCTCGACGGCCCGGGCCAGGAGCCAGCCACCTCCAGCTATGCCGATCACCGACTCCTCATCATCTGAGCGCGCGCGGCGGTGGGAGAAGCCGCGCGCCTACGCGGCGCGCGCCGCCATCGACGCCGCGACGCTCCGCCAGTGGGTGGACAAGGGCGTGCTCGAGGTCGAGCGCCTCGCCCCCCGGACGGGCGTCCGCGTCCGGGCCAAGGACGAGGACGACGAGTGAAAACGACGCCGCGCGCCGCCGGCCCCACGCGACCGCCCGCGCTGCGCGTCCGCGAACTCATGACGATCTACGGGGTCTCGCGCAGCACGGTGTGGCGGTGGATCGACCGCGGCCTGGTCGAGGTGTCGCGCGTGGCCGCGCGCACCGGGGTGCGCGTGCGCCTCCGCTAGGCGATGGGTGCCGCCGCCCGGCGGCGCGTGGTCATGGGCGGTCACCCCGCACGGGGAGCAACGCCAGGACACACCCCAGCACGGCCAGCCCGACGCCGGGCCCGACGAAAAAGAATCCGTAAAAGAGGACCGCCCCCGCGACGCCGCCGCCGGACGCATACGGCGCGCCGATCACGAACGCCACGACGCCGATGAGGGCCCACACGAACCCGACTAGTGTCAGCCCGGCGCCCACCATGTGCGCGCGCATCACCGCGGCCCCCCGCCCAGCCCATTCGCCGATGGCGAACAGCAGCGCCAGGCCAAGGAAGAGGCCACCAGCCACCACCAGTAGTCGATCTCGAAGAACCGCTTTACCATGCCCACCAGCCGAGCCACTCACCGACGGCGGAGAGCAGGATGAGGCCCACGCCGACGAGCATACCGATCCGGTTCCTCCGCAGACGGCGGGCCGAGTCGGCCCTCAAGCGCTTGACCCCGTAGCGATCCGCCATCCTTAGCGCGACTTGCGGAGTAAAGTCCGCAACCGTTTCATCAACTCCTCATCGGCGAGGAGTTGCTCGACGATCTCGTGAGCCGTCACCGGGCGGGGGGTGAAGTGGTAGTAGCCGCGCTCGAGCTTCATGGGGGAGCGCGGCGCGGGGCGGGGGCTCATCGCCGATTCGGGGCGGGGTGACAGGTGCGTCGTGCTCACTTCTCGAGCTCCGCGAACTGGGTGATCCGGACGGCCCCCTCGGGAAAGACGGCGCGGATCTCGAGCTCCCCGCCCATTGCCTTCACGAAGGCCTGGAGCGTGCTGACGTACATGTCGGTCCGGCGTTCCATCTTCGAGATGGAGGCCTGCGTCATGTGCAGGATCTGGGCAAGGTGCACCTGGGTGAGATCGCGCGCTTCCCGCAGCTCATCGAGCGGGAGATTCGCAAGGATCTCCTGCGCCCGCGCGTCATTCCGGGCGCGGCGCTCCGGCGACATCTTCTCGCGCAGGAGCCGGTAGGGCTTAGCCATCGAACAGTCCCTCCTTCCGTAGGGTCGCCAGGTGCTCGTCGTAGAGATCATCGGCTACCGGGATCATCCGGTCATACCAGCGGGCATCCCCGGTCTTGTTGCCGCCGATCAGGAGGATCGCGCTCCGCCGCGGGTCGAAGGCATACAGCACCCGGTACGGCGCGCCGCGATGCTGCACGCGCAGTTCCTTCATGTTCGCGTGGCGGCTTCCTTTCACCGTGTCGCTATGGGGGCGGTGCAAGAGCGGGCCGTGCACCATGAGCATCTTGACGCCGACGTCCACCGTGTCCTGTTCGTCAGCGGTGAGGCCATCCCACCAGGCCTCGAACTCCGCCGTGAACTCGACCTCCCATGCCACACAAGGACTATAACTCCGAGGGCATATCCTGATCAAGCACGAGCCCTGGGGGCGGGCGGGGCTGACCTCCCCTCCCCCCGGGGGGAAGCCCCTTGACGCTGCCCAGCCCTCGGCACTATACTCGGCGCCTCGTTCTTCCCCTGCGCTCCAGAAGGGTAAAGGTAGCTCGATGGGTCGCACTCTCCGTAGTCGCCGCCGCCGGGCCCTGCTCTGGTATGCCGTCGATGGGCGCTGCCCCGACTGCGGCGAGCCGCTCGCCGCTGATTTCCACGCCGATCACAAGGTGCCCTACTCGAAGGATCCCGTGACGAACGTCCACGGCATGCAGGCCCTCTGCCCGAAGTGCAACATCAGGAAGGGAGCTCGAGATGCTTAAGTTCTCGCCCCAGATCCGTCCCGGCCAGATCCGCGTCATCACCGAAGCGCTCCCGCGTCTCGCGCGACGGGAACCCTGGACTACGTTCGTGCTGCCGACGGGATACGGCAAGAGCGACGTGTTTCGCTGCGTCGCCTATGAAGCCTGGGTGCGGAAAGAAGCGGCCTGCACTCTCTTCATCACCCCGAATTGCTTCCTGGCCGATCAGTTGCTCGATGATGATGAGGTGCGCATCTGGGCGCGGCGCTACGGCATCACCACGCCGATCACCAAGCGGATCCTCACCGGGCCCGGCGTCGATTACGCGGCCAACGGCGAGATCATGCTGTCGGTCAACATCCAGCTGCTTCGAACCGGGTGTTTCGATGAGTGGGTCGACTACATGACGCGGCGCGGCCGGCTGGTCAACGTCGGCGTGGACGAGACGACGAGCTACTCCGACAATAACCAGTGGGCCGGATGGGTGGATCGCCTCCGCCAGGCCGGCGCCGCCATCCTGCTCGGCACCGCCTATCCCCGGCGCACTGACGGAGACGCGCTCTGGGGCTGGACGAACAAGCGCCTTCTCTCCACGGATTCCTATCCGTCCCAGCGCACGCGTCCCGGCAGCACGCCCGACACGCGCCTGGTCGAGATGCTGCAGGTGACCGCCAAGGAATGGGAGCTCACCCCGGACATCGCCGCGGTCACGTTCGACGACGCCTGGAAAGAGAACGCGCTCTGCCGGATGTCCAATCCGCGGTTCGATGTCGAGCTGGACACCTACCGCGAAGGCGAGACGGAGCCGCGGCGCCGGTGGCTCTCGACGTTGAGCGCCTACGAGGTCCGGGAACAGCTCGACGCCATCGTGCGCGATCCGCAAGTCATCGAGCTCGGGGTGCGCAAGATGATCACGGGCCTGGGAGAGATGCGCCGCGCGAATCCGGGCACGGCCAGGGCGGCGGCCATCGTCTACTCGGTGAATGATCGGCCCGGCGAGCGGAACGCGCATGCCAATCGCATTCGCGATGAGATCCGCCAGCAAGCTCCCGCGCTCAAGACGCTGATCGTCACGATGGCGATGGACGACGATTTCGACACCGATGCCGTCGCGCAGCTCCGAGAGTTCTCCCGCGAGACCAGCGAGTGGGACGTGCTGATCGTCAAGCAGATGGGCGCCATCGGCCTGAACGCGCCCCGGCTGAAGGTGGGGCTGGATCTCTCCGCGCAGCGCGCCGAGGGGCCGTACATCCAGCGCGCGAATCGCACGACGCGACCCTGGGCCGGCGTCTATCACGCCATCTACATCACGCCGGACGATTGCCTGGCCAAGGCGCTGTTCGAGGAGCTGATCGAGGCGCACGGCGGCGCCTACGTGCGCACCGCCGAGGTCGTGGACAGCTACGAGATCCCGGTGGACGAGACGCCGCACGAGATCACGGAGATTGTCGCGACGCAAGATTCCATCGTGAGCGACACCTCGCGCAACTGGATTCCGTTCTCCAAGATGGTGCTGGCGGTGCGGCTGCTCGAGGCGCTGCCGGGGCTGATCGGCCTCTATTCCTATCCCGAGCTCGGCCAGGCGGGGGAGAAGCTCTTCGGGCCCGCGCCGCCAGAACCCGCCGAGGACGAGAGCGATGTGCCGATCCAGGACACCGGCAAGGAGCTCGAGCGGCTGCGCGAGAAAGCCAACACGCGGATCCGTCTCTATGCGCGACGCGACTTCGTGCAGAAATACGGCCGCGGGTACCAGGGCGGCGCGGACAAGGAGCTGTGGGCGCCGGTCGTCCAGGCCCTCTGGAACCGCGCCAAGTCTGCGGCCGGCATCGCGGCGCACGTGCGGCTCGAGGACATCCAGAACCTGGAGCTCATGCGCCGGCTCGTCGCAACCTGCGAGCGGCTGTAAACGGATGAGCACGATGCGCCGGCGGCGTTCGCGCCGGCCGCCCTTGACCGACTTCGAACGGCGCGCGACTATCGGCCCGCGCATTCTCAAGCGGCGCGATACCGCGGAATACGCCTGGCAGACGTGCGAGCTGATCAAGCTCTACTGGCAGGGTCGCCAGGTGGAAGCGCAGCGATGGGACGATCTCCTGGCCGAGGCCGAGCGCGATCGAATCTTCGACCGGCTGCCTCCGCCGCCGGCGACGCCTTACGGCTCTCTCGATGCCATGCTCCGCGGCGAGCTCGGCATCACGCGCGAGTCGGCGCGCGAGACGATCCGAGAGCGAGCCGTCGCGCTCGCCGCGGATCCCGCCCTGCCGCCGCTCGCTCATGCTGGTGGAGATCGACGGAGTGCGCGGGTACGAACAGATCAAGGTAGTGATGATATCTTGAAAGGCAGGGGCGCGGCCTACCTCGTCCGACGACTCAAGCGGGACGCCCCGGCCATCGCCAAGGCGCTGGCGCGCGGCGAGTACAAGAGCGCCCGCGCCGCCGCGCTGGCGGCGGGGATCCTCCACGCGCCGACCGCGCTCGACCAGCTCCGTCGCGCGTGGCGCGCGGCCACACCCGCCGAGCGGCGCGCGTTCAAGGCCGAGATCCGTAGGGCCAAGTGAATCGGAAGCGGCGCCGCAAGAACCCCGCCGCGGTAGCGCTGGGGAAGCTGGGTGCCAGGCGGCGGATGGAGCGCCTCACGCCTGAAGAGCGCCAGGCCCTCGCCCGTCACGCGGCGCGCGCCCGGTGGAGCAAGGAGCGGCCGCGGCAGGTGCGTTCCTCCTGAGGGTCTCATCGAGGCCCAGGAGGTCCCGGGAGGTCGCCGGAAGTCCCACGAATCAGGTCCCATCCAGTCCCAACAAGTCCCATCTACGCGGTAACCCCCTTGAGCGCGACCGAGCCGGGCTGCTAGTGGAGCAGCCATGCAAGGCCGCCCGGCCGTCCTCCTGCTCGTGCTGGGCCGCCCGGCCGCCTCGGCGGCCGGGCGGCTCCCGCGAGCCCGTGACGGTCGGGACGGTTGTGACGATCTTCCCCCTAGGCCAAGGGAGTCGCCCGCCCCATGAGCTGGTGGCAGCGACTCCTCGCCCGCTTCCGTTTCAGCGCCCGCGACGCCGCCGAGTCCCTGTCCGTGCCCTGGTGGACGCCCTGGCTCGGCGGCGGCGGCAGCGAGCAGGACCGGGCCCAGCTCTACGGCAAGCTCTACCGCACGCAGCCCCACGTGCGCACGGTCGTGGACTTCCTGGCCTCCCAGCTCGGCCAGCTCGGCATTCACGTCTACCGGCGGATCAGCGATACCGACCGGGTGCGCGTCCACGGCCACCCCCTGGCCGAGCTCCTGCGGATCCCGAACGCCGCCACGTCGCGCTATCGCTGGGTCGCCGAGCTCGTCATGGACTACGGCATCTTCGGCAACGCCTATGCGATCAAGACCCGCTCGCCGAATCGCCTCGAGCTCTACCGCGTACCGGCCGCCCAGATGACGGTGCACGGCGACCTGGTCCCACGCGCCTACACCTGGACGCTCCCGAGCGGGCAACCCATGAGCCTCCTGCCGAGCGAGGTCTTTCACCTCCGCCAGTACCATCCGGACAACCCGATCGTCGGGCTCTCGCCGCTCGAGACGCTCTGCAACCTCCTGCTCGAGGAGCAGGCCGCCACCGACTACCGCGCGTTCTTCTGGCGTAACGCCGCCCGCCTCGGCGGCTACCTCGAGCGGCCGAAGGACGCCCCGCGGTGGACGCCCGAGCAGCGGACCCAGTTCCGCAAGGACTGGCGGCGCTTCTACCAGGGGCCGAAGAACGCCGGCCGCACGGCGGTTCTCGAGGACGGCATGAAGTTCAACCCCGTCACCGCCACCGCGCGCGATTCCCAGCTCATCGAGACGCGGAAGCTCACGCGCGAGGAGGTCGCGGCGGCCTACCACGTGCCGCCGGCCATGATCGGCATCGTCGAGAGCCAGGGGTACGGCTCCCTTCGCGAGCAGCACCGCGCGCTCTACCAGGACACGCTCGGCCCCTACGTGGCCCTCCTCGAGGGCGAGCTCGAACTCCAGTTGCTGCCGGAGTTCTCCGACACCGAGGATATCTACGTCCAGTTCAACATCAACGAGAAGCTCCAGGGCTCGTTCGACGAGGAGGCCCAGGCGCTCCAGACGGGCGTGGGCTCCCCCTTCATGTCGCGGAACGAGGCCCGCGCCCGGCTGAACCTGCCCAAGATCAACGACGCCGCCTTCGACGTGCCGGTCACGCGCCTGGACGTCGCCGAGGGCCAAGCCGCGAAGAGCCGCGCCCCCACGCCGGCGGATGCAGAGGAGTAGGCCGCCATGCCCTATCCCACCGAGCATGCCTGCCGCGTGAAAGATCCCGACGGCTTCATCGAGGGCTCGTTCCGCCGGATCACGCGCGAGCACGAGGGCAAGACCTACGCGGTGATCATCGGCAAGCTCAAGGGCGAGACGGCGACGACCGAGCAGGCCTACCGCTACCCCAAGGACACGTGGACGGCGCGCGCCGCCCGCGCCCACTGCAAGGACCACGGCGGCCGGTTCGAGGCGGCCGGCCCGGTGGAGGATGCCGTCGTGGGGTCGGCCGGCGCGCCGTGCGCTGGGTGCGGCCAGGCCGGGGCGGGGCCGACGCTCGACGCGCTCCTGGCCGCGGCCGCCGCGCTCGAGCGCGGGCCCGCGCCGCGGCTGCAGCCACCGCCGCCGGTGGAGCTCCGCGCCCAGGCCGACGACTCCGCCGATCTCTACCTCTACGACATCATCGGCGGCTGGTTCGGCATCAACGCCGGCCAGGTGGTGACGGAGCTGCGCAGCCTCCGGGCGAGCACGCTCCGCGTCCACATCAACAGCCCCGGCGGCGATGTCTTCGACGGCCTGGCGATCTATAACGCCCTCAAGCGCTGGGCGGGCGGCACCGTGGAGACCCTCGTCGAGGGCTTGGCCGGCTCCATCGCCGGCGTGATCGCGCTGGCCGGCCGCACCGTCACGATGGCGCCGGCCTCGTTCTTCATGATCCACGACCCGCATGGCGTGGCCATCGGCGGCGCCGAGCGGATGCGGCATATGGCCGGCCTCCTCGACCAGACGGGCAGCCTCCTGGCCGACGTCTACGCCGAGAAGACGGGGGCCCCGCTCGCGGAGGTGCGCACATGGATGCGGAAGGAAACGTGGTACACGGCCGCCGAGGCCCTGACCGCCGGCTTCGCGGACGCGCTGCTCGAGGCCGATCCCGTCGAAGCCCGCGCCGCGGCCGCGTTCGATCTGTCCGCCTACGCCCACGTCCCGGCCGCGCTCGCGCGGCCGACTCCGAGCAAGCCCCCGGCCTCCATCCGCCCGCCGCGCCCGCGGCCGGCCCCGGCGCGTGAGCAGGCCGCCGCGCTGGCGCATTCCTTCGGCCACCTCGTGGGCGTCTGACGCCCGGAATAGGAGTCCCCCATGCCCCCCGTCATCAAGACAATTCAGGACGAGCTGCGCGAGGCGCACGACCGGGTGACGGCCATCGTGGCCACCGCGCGCAAGGAGGACCGCGACTTCTCGGATGACGAGCGCACCGAGATCGAGGGCCTCACGGCGAAGATGCAGACGCTGGCCGACAAGCGGCAGCGCGACGCCGGATTCTCGGAGCTCTTGACCACGGTCTCGACCCTGATGCCCAAGGGCACGAACGGGTCAGCGCCCGCGCCGCCCGCCGCGCTCGGGCCGTACGCCGGCTGGGCGCCGGCGCGCCCCCGCTCGCTCGGCCAGCAGTTCGTCGAGCACGAGGTGTATGCGCAGATCCGCGCCATGCCGCGCGGCGGCTCCTGGCAGTCGCCGCCCTTCGAACTCAACGCGGCGGTGACCATCGACGCGCCGGCCGCGCCGCCCGCCAACGCCTTCCCGCCCGGCATGATGATCCAACCCTTCGAGCCGATGCCGACGGACTGGTACGTCTTCCAGCTCTTCGCGCAGGGCACGCTCTCCGGCTCGTTGATCCAATACCTGCGCGAGAAGGTCTGGACCAACGCCGCCGCGCCCGTGGCGGTGGGCGGGACCAAGCCGGAATCGACGCTGACGTTCGAGGCCGTCAACCAGCCGCTTATCAAGATCGCGCACTGGATCCCGGTCCCCGATGAGTTCCTCGACGATATCGAAGGCCTCCGGTCGCATATCGACGCGCGGATGACCCAGGGCGTGCTCGAGAAGCTCGAAGACCAGGTCGTCAACGGGACGGGCCTGGCGGGCCAGATGCAGGGCCTCCTGACGCTCCCGAACATGACGCCGCCGCTCGCGGCCGATCCGGCCGCGCTCGCCGGCTCGATCGCGATGCAGACGGCGCTCGTCTACGAGCTGTCGCGGCTCCGGCCCGATGCGGTGGTGATGAGCCCGGCGACGTGGGCCACGGTCTTCACGCAGACGGCCGGCGCGGGTGGCTACCTCGCGGGCTCGATCCAGTCGACCGGCCCGGCGCCGACGCTCTGGGGGATGAAGGTCGTCGCCTCGCCGTCGATTCCGGCCGAGACGGCGGTGGTCGGCGCCTTCAAGCAGGGGGCGCAGCTCTACCGGAAGGGCGGCGTCATGGTCCAGGCGACCAACAGCCACGCCGACCTGTTCATCAAGAATACGACCGCGATCCGGGCCGAGGTGCGGGCCGCCACCGTGTATTACCGGCCTCAGGCATTCGGGAAAATCACTGGCCTGGCTCCCGCGCCGTAATGATCTCGGCGGTTGAAGTGGCCTGGGTCGCCGCCTAGCCGTGGACTTCCGTCTCTGTTCCTGCGGCTGCGGGGGGGCGCTGCATGACTACGAGCTCCTCGAGCCCGCGCTGCCGCACATCATCGTCCGTCCCACCGGCCCCGCGACCACGGAGCCGGTGGGGCTCCCCACCGCGAAAGCGCATCTGCGCGTCACCGAGGCCGCCGAGGACGCGCTGATCCAGCAATACATTGCCGCCGCGCGCCGCCTCGTCGAGCACTACTGCGCGCGGAGTCTGGCCGTCCAGCCCTACGAGGCGCTCGTGGGCGGCGTGGCGGGCACGACCGAGCCCATCGCGCTGCCCTGGGGCCCCGTGCGTGCCGTCACCCTGGTCGAGGCCGTGCCCGTCGAGGGCGACCGGGTGCCCGTGACGGGCTGGGCGGCCGTCGGCCCACTCGTCTCGGCCCCCGCCGACGGCTGGCCCGCCGCCCCGGCCGCCGTCGCCGTCGCCTACGAGGCCGGCGAGGATCCGGCCCTGGTCGAGCCGCCCCTGACCCAGGCCATCCTCCTCCTCGTCGGGCAGTACTACGACCACCGGGCGCCCATCGCGGTGGGGGCGAGCGTGGCCACCCTGCCCTTCACCGTCGAGGCGCTGATCCAGCCCTATAGCCAGACCGGCCCGGGGCTCGTGGTCCTGTGAGCACGACGCGCTCCGCCATCCGTGACGCCGGGAGCCTCGACCGGCAGATCGAGCTCCAGCACTTCACCGAGACGCAGGACGAGTTCGGGGGCGTCACGCTCGCGTGGACCACGCTCGCCACCGTCTGGGCGCAGGTGCGGGAGCTCCGGGGGAGCGAGCGCGTCGAGGCCGCGCAGCTGGCCGCCACGGTTGACGCCTACTTCATCATTCGCTACCGCACCGACATCATCCCGAAGATGCGCATCCTGTACGAGGGCGACGTCTTCGACATCCGCGAGGTGCTCGAGCTGCCCCGCCGCCAGGGCCTCCAGCTCGAGGCGCTCTGGCGCGATCCCGCCGTGGCGGCGGCCCCCTGATGGCCACCCGTCGGCGTACCCGCAGCCGGACGACGAAGCCCACCATCGCAATCGAGGTGGTCGGGGTCACGGCCCTGCGCGAGAACCTTCGCGCCCTGCCACCCGAGCTGACGAACAAGGGCCTGACCGTCGCTACCATGGCCGCCGCCGAGATTTTTCTCTACGAGGCGCTGACGACGGTGCCGCGCGACGAAGGCCGCCTGGCCTCGAGCCTCGAGGTGCAGCAGCTTCGGGCGACCAAGACGCTCGAGGCGCAGGCGGCCATGGGTCCGAACCCCGATGGCTTCTATGGCCGGTTCGTCGAGTACGGGTATGGCCCTGGCACGCGGGCGGCGCGGCCGTGGCTCCGGCCGGCCTTCGCCACCGGCGCCCAGCGGGCCCTCGATGCGGCGATCAGCGCGACCGGGGCCTTCCTCAAGCGCTGGCGGCCGCCCGTGCCGCCGGGGACGCCGTGAATGCCGCTCGTTATCCTCGAGCCGCTGCTGCGCTCGCTGATCCTGACGATCGACGCGGTCGTCGACGACCCGCCGGTCGGGCTCGGCGTGGGCACGCGGATCTATCCCGACGTGCGCCCGCAGGGCTCGGCCCTCCCCGCCCTCACCTACCAGCGCGTCGCCGAGCGGCGGAACGATGCGGTGAATACCGAGGGCGCCTTGACGCCGCCGCTCGTCGCCCGGCGGCCGCTGACGGACGCCCGCATCCAGATCAACGCCTTCGCCGCAGACTACGGTGCGGCCAAGACGCTGGGGCACACGCTTCGGGCGGCCCTCAACGGCTATGTGGGTCCCCCCGGCGGCCTCCGCGGCATCAAGTTCCTCGACGAGAGCGACGAGCAGGACGAGCCATCGCACACGTGGTGGCTTCGGATGGATTACTCCGTGTGGTGTGAGGAGGACTAACTCATGGCGGTCAATCAGGCGCTGCCCACGCAGGGCACGACGTTCACCATCGGCACCGTCCCGACGCCCATCGGCGACGTCGTCTCGTGGTCGGGCCCGCGCTACGACCGGGCCGAGATCGACGTGACCCACCTGCTGTCCGACGCCAAGGAGTACATTCCGGGGCTGAAGGACGCCGGCGAGTTCACGATGGACGTGAACTTCAACCTCAACGACGCGGGCCAGAAGGCCATCTGGGACGCGCTCGACACGACGGCGGCGCAGCCGGTCACCGTCACGTTCCCTGACCCGGGCGGCACGTTCACGTTCGCCGCCGTCGTCAAGGGCTTCGTCTCGGACGGCAACGCCGACGACAAGATCACGGGCACGATCACGCTGCGGCTGACGGGCGCGCCGGCATGGGTGCCGGCGACTCCGTGACGTCGGGGCGGCAGTTCGCCGCCCGCGACGCCATCCTTGCGGCGCCCGACCGGGCCATCGAGGAGCTCGAGATCCCCGAGTGGGGGACTTGGGTGCGCGTCCAGGCGTGGGACGGGGCGACGCGCTGGAAGGTGCTGCAGGGCTGGCCCCGGGACGGCCGGCCCACCGTGAATCACTGGGCGCTCGTCGCCATGTACTCGGTCGTGGATGAGACGGGGGAGCGTCTGTTCGGGGATGGGGATCTGGACGAGCTCACACGGAAGAGCGCGCGGGCGCTCGACCGGATCTTCACCACCGCCCTCCGGCTCAACGGGCTCGACCAGGGGGCACCCGAGCGCCTGGGAAAAGACTCCGCGTCGACCGCGAACGGCGCTTCCACTTCGAGCTCGCCAGCCACCTCGGCGGGATGACCGTCGCCGAGCTGCTCCGGCGCATCAGCGCGCATGAGCTGTCCGAGTGGCGGGCCTACGCCGGGCTCGTCGGCCTCGCGGATCGGCGCGCGGACTGGCGGGCGGGCCTCGGCGCCGCGATGCTCGCGAACATCCACCGCCGCAAGGGCGGGAAGGCCCTGCGCCCGGAGGACTTCATGCCGCGCGTGATCGACCCGGAGGCCGTGGCCCCGCACGCGGGCGGGCCCGGGGCGGTGGCGTTCGCCGCCTGGCTCCACCAGCACGGGACGCGCTAGATGGCGCTCAACGACGTCGTCGGTATCCTCCGCGTCCTCGTCACCGGGGACACCGCCCTCCTCAAGGCCGATCTTGACGAGGCGCAGGCAGCGGCCGCCTCGCTGGGGACGGGCCTCCGCAAGGGCTTCGACACCGCCACCGTCGGCCTCGCGAGCTTTGCCGGCGCGCTAACCGGCATCGGGCTCGCCGTCTCCGCGGCCAGCTTCGGGACGCTCCTCCGCAACGCCTTCCAGGCCGTCGACGCCCTCGACGACATGGCGCAGCGGCTCGGCGTCTCGACCCAGGCGCTGCAGGTCTATGGCTTCGCGGCGCAGTCCGCCGGCATCAGCACGGAACAGCTCGAGACGAACCTCCGCACGCTGACCGACCGGATCGGCGCCGCGGCGCAAGGCCCGGGGGCCGCGCAGAAGTCCTTTGCCACCCTCGGCGTGAGCTTCGTCGACGTCGCCGGCCAGGCCCGCTCGACGGAGGACGTCTTTACCGACGTGATCGACGCCCTCGCCCAGATCCCGGACGAGGCGCGGCGCGCGACGCTCGCGAACGACGTCCTCGGGCGCAGTGGCGCGGCGCTGGCCGAGAGCATGCGCGGTGGGGGAGCGGGCCTCCAGCAACTCGCCGAGGACGCCAAGCGCATGGGCCTGGTCCTCGACGAGGCGACGATTGCCAAGGTCAAAGAGTCGCAAGTCCAGCTCGGCATCTTGAGCAAGGTGATCCAGACGCAGCTCGTGGTGGCCTTCGCCGATCTCGCCGTGCCCATCGCCAATGCCGCCGCCGCCGTCGCGAACTTCGCCCGGCAGATCCGCGGCGCGCTCGAGGCCTTCGGCCTCATCGGCGAGAACGCGGAGGCCAAGCTCTCCCGCCTGCAGACGCAGCTGCAGATCTTTCAGGCCGAGCTCGCCACCATGCAAACGGGCGCGGGGGGCTTCGTCAATCGCCTCTTCGGGCAGGAGACGCAGCTGCGCACCTCGATTGCCCTCACCCAGCAACAGATCGCGGGCCTCAAAGCCATCATCGAGTACGAGCGGAAGATCGCCGAGGACCGGGCGAAGGGAAAGCCTGCGGGCGCGGCCCCGACGGTCACCAGGGGCGCGGAGGGCGTGTCGGCCGCCGCCGCCCAGGCCGCCGCCGCGCATCAGAAGATCCTCGACGAGGCGGCCGAGGCCTCCAACAAGTACTACCTCGACGAGGCCCGCAAGGAGCAGGAGCTGTCCGACGCCAAGGTACGCGCCGCCCACGACGCGGCGGTGGCCGAGCAGGCGATCCTCGACGAGGCGGCGCGGGCGACCGAGGAGTACTACCGGAACGAGCAGCGGATGGCCGAGGAAGCGGCGGCCGTGCGCGTCCAGGCCGCCTACAGTGCCGCCCTGGCCGAGCAACAGCTCCGCGACGAGACGGCGCGCCTCACCGAGCAGTTTCAGCGGGGCGAGGCGGCCCGCCTGGCGCAGGAAGAAACGGCGCGCCTGGACGTCCTGCGCGACCTCTTCAGCGGCACGACGCATGCGCTCCGGACCTCGCTGGACGGCGTGATCCAGGGCACGCAGAACGTCAGCGATGCCTTCGACAAGATGGCGCAGTCCATTGTCCTGAGCATGTCCGAGACGATAATCGAGCGCGGCATCAAGGCCGTCCAGAAGGCGCTCGAGGAAATGCTGACGCAGCAGAACATCCAGAAGGCGCTCGGGCTGGTCTCGAGTGCCTTCCGCGGCGCCGGCGGCGTGGCCCCCGTGTCGGCGACGCAGAACATCAACATCGGTGCGTACGGGCCGGCCTTCGCCGCCGCGGGCGGCATCGTCATGTCCCCGACCCTGACCGTCACGGGCGAGGGCGGGCCCGAGGCCATCATCCCGCTCGACCGCTGGGGCGAGCTGGGCGGCGGCGGCGTCACCGTCAACATCATCGACCAGCGCAAGAGTGGCAACGTCGAGCAGCGCGAGTCGACCGGCGCGGGCGGACAGCCGCAGATCGACGTACTCATCACGGACGTGGTGAAGGGCGGGATCGGCGGCGGCGTCTTCGACCAAGCGCTCGCGGGCAGTTTCGGCCTCTCGCGGCGCGGCACGGCGCGGTAAATGCCGGTCATCTGGCCGCCGATGTTGCCCGCCGCGCCGCTCGTCGAGGGCTTCCAAGAGACCGCGCCCACGATCACGCTGCGCTCCGCGATCGACGCAGGACCGCCGAAGGTCCGCCGCCGTTTTACCGCGGGGATTTCGCAAATCAGTTGCCGCTATACCGTCACGCGCGATCTCATGAACATCCTCGATAACTTCTATTTTAACGGCGTTGCGGGCGGTGCAATTCCGTTCGAGTGGGAGCACCCGCGCCGCCGCGAGATCGTCATGGTGCGATTCCGCGAGGCGCCCCAATACACGGCGTACAGCGGCGATATCTGGACGGCGGTCGTCGCGCTCGAAGTCCTCCCGCCTGGCATGGCGGTCCGTTTAGCGCTCACGCGGCAGCCGGGCGGGAGTCCTGAACTCCCGCCGCCAGGACCGCCGCCGCCCGCGCTCCCGTGGCCGCCACCGGAGCCGCTCGTCGAGTACGCGCCGCCGTCGTCGCCATGAGACTGATATCGCAGCGCGCGCGGACGGCGATGTATGCCCAAGAGACCGACGAGGTCTTTCTCGCGCTCCTAGTAATCCGGCACGTCACGATTCCCGAGGGCGGCGTGCTGCGTTTCGTGAATAACTTGGAGGATGCCTACTCGCGCGCCGATGGGTCGGCCGAGCCCCAGCAGTATCTCGCCTGCCCGTTTGCCTTGCGGCTTCCCGCGGAGCGCGGCGACGTCCTCCCGCAGGTCCAACTCGCGATTGATAACGTCCACCCGGCGATTACCGAAACGATCCGCACGATGCAGAGCCCGCCGACGCTGACGCTCTATATCGTCCTCGCCTCGACGCCCGACATCGTCGAGGCCGGGCCGTTTCAGTTCACGCTCAAGAGCGCGACGTACGACGCGCAGCAGGTCACGGGGACGCTCGCCTTTTTCGATGTGCTAAATGAGCCGTTTCCCTATCGCACGTTCACGCCGCAGGAGTGGCCGGGTGTCTTCGCGGCATGATCCCCGCCTGGGTCGCGCCCTACGTCGGTATCCCCTTCTGCTCGGGCGGCCGCGAGGTCAGCGGGTGGGATTGCTACGGCGCCGTCTATCGCATCTATCGTGACGTCTTCCAGATCGAGCTCCCGCGCTATGAGCCGACCTACGGCGCGGCCGATTGGCCGAGCATGAGCGCGGCGATTGATCAGGGTCGGCTTGATTGGACGCCGATCCTCGTCAGCGCGGCGGAACTCGGTGATGTCCTCGTCCTCCGTCTCCGCGGCATCCCGCTCCACGTCGGCCTCGTCATCGAGGCCGAGCCGCTGACGATGTTGCATGTCCTCCACGGCCTCGATACGTGCTGCCAGCGTCTCGATAATCCCGTCTGGCGGCCACGTATCCTTAGCGCCTATCGCTGGACCGCGCGCGCATGACCAGCACGCTGGCGCCGCCTGAGCCTACCGTGTGGACGCCACCCGAGGGCGTCGCTGTGGTAACGCCACCCGCGGGTGTGACCGTGGTCGCGGCTCGGCATGCCTTCCGGACGGAAACTATCACGCTCGAAATGCCCGAGGGCAAAACGCTGGCCGCTATCGTCGAGGCCGCAGGCATTCCTGCTTGGGCGCCTGCGCGCGCCTGGGTAGATGATTGGGAGTTCCCGCGCGCCTCTTGGGCACGGGTTACGCCGAAGGCCGGGCGCCGGGTAACCTTGCGCGTGGTGCCGCGCGGCGGCGGCGGGGGCGATAGCAATAAAACGCTCCGCATCGTCCTCATGGTGGTAGTCCTCATCGCGGCGATCGCGCTCACCGTCTGGACGGCGGGCCTCGGCGCCGCCGGGGCTGCCCCACTCCTCGGCCTCTCCGTCAGTACGTGGGGCCTGATCGGCGCGGCCGTACTCACGACGGGCGGCATGCTCGCCATTAACATGCTGCTCCCGCCACCTACTCCAAGGCTTAGTGAGATGACGGCCGCAGGCCGCGCCTCGCCGACGTATGCCCTAACCGGGACGCGCAATACGCTGGCGCCGTATCAGACCGTGCCGCGCGTGTACGGGCGACACCGGCTCTTTCCACCCCTCGCGGGCTATCCGACGACGCGCGGCCACCTAACCGACCAGTACTTGAGCCAGGTCTTTACGCTCGGCTACGGCCCGGTCACGATCGAGGACGTCCGGATCGGCACGACGCCGATCTACGACTATGAGGGCGTCGACCTCCAACTGCGCGAGGGCTGGGGGGGAGACCTCCCGCTTACCAACGTGACCGGCGTTCAGTTTGAGGAGCCGCTCGCGATCGAGCTTGGCGAGAACGAGGTCCACGCGCACGCCGCGCGCGAGACGGCCGACGCGATCGGGCTCGAAGTGACATTCCCGCAAGGGCTCTTCTGGTACGACGACGATAACAGCACGTACCACATGGAAGCGTTGATCCACGTCTGGGTGCGCGAACTTAACGACCTCGGCCAGCCGCTCCAAGATTGGCAGCACGTCTTTGACTGGTACTTCGCCGAGAACCGCCGCGAGACGCTCCGGTATTCCTGGTGGTACGGCCTCCCGCATCGGGGGCATTACGAGGTCCGGCTTCAGAAAATCTTTCCGGGGATTCCAGGGAACTACCCGCCGCGCTTCCGATGGATTTGGGGGACGGGCTGGACGGCGCTCCGCTCGCTCCGGTATCAGGACCCGATCGCCGTGCCGGGGATGGCGAAGGCGGGTCTGGTCATTCAGGCATCGGGCCAACTCTCCGGCGTCGTCGATCAGTTCAACGTGATCGCGACGTCGATCCTTACGGACTGGAACGGCAGCGCCTGGGTCACGCAGGCATCTCGTAACCCGGCCGCGATTTATCTTGATATGCTCCGCGGCTCAGCGAACGCGCGGCCGATCCCGAATGAGCAAATCGACTGGGCCGAGATCCAGGCGTGGGCGGATGAGTGCCGGACGCAAGGGTACACGTTCGATGGCGTCCTCGATAGCGCCGGGACGCTCTTCGAGCAACTCTCGCTCGTGGCCGCGATCGGGCGTGCCTCCTTCACGATCCGTGACGGGAAGTATTCGGTCGTACGCGAGCGCCCGCAGACAGTGCCCGTTCAGTTCTTTACGCCGCGTAACTCGTCGGGATTCGTCGGGCAAAAGGCGTTCCTCGATATCCCGCACGCGCTCAAGGTGAAGTTCGTCAATCCCGATGCGAATTGGCAAATGGATGAGCGGCTCGTCTATGACGACGGGTACGGCCCGCATAACGCGACGAAGTTTCAGGGGCTCGAACTCTTCGGCGTGACGAGTTCCCATCTCGCGTGGCGGCACGGCCGCTATTGGCTCGCGGCGATGCGGCTCCGGCCGGAGGTCTACGAACTCACGGTCGATGTGGAGTTCCTCGTCGCGAACCGCGGCGACCTTGTCCATGTCACGCATGACGTCCCGCTCTGGGGTCTCGCCGCGGCGCGCGTCGTCGCGATTGAAGCGGATGTGCCGTTCGGCACCGTCATCATCATCGACGAACTCCTCGACCAATTCGCGCCCGCGACATCGCTCGCGCTCCGTGCCCGTCTTCAGGGCGGCTCGAACCTCCTGATCACGGTCACGGTATGGCCGGACCTCGCCCAGCGCATGACGCGGTTACGCGTCACGGAAACGCCTGCGGGTCTTCAGGTCGGCGACCTCGTGATGCTCGGGCAGTGGGGAAAAGAAACAATCCCGTGCATCATCAAGGCGATTGAGCCTGCCGCGGAGTTGTCCGCGAAGCTGACCTTGGTCGATGCCGCGCCCGCGATCGGCCAGGCCGACCAGGGGCCGATCCCGCCGTTTGATACGCACATCACGCGGCCGCCGATTCTTAACCGTCCGGCTCCCCCGCAGCCGACTATCGTGACCGTACGGTCGGATGAGTGGGTGATGATCGGCGACCGGCCGCGTATCCTCGTGAACTTCGATATTCCTACCGCGACTACGCCCGCGCTCGCGACCCACGTCGAGGCGCAATTTAGGCCGACTAACTCCACGGGCTCGTGGCTCGACGTGCCAACGGTCACGCTCCCCGCTACCGATGTAAGCGTCCTCCCCGTCGAGCAGGGGCGCGCCTACGATATCCGGCTTCGTAGCTATGCTCTGATGACATCGACGGCCTCGGCTTGGACGATCGTCGCGGCGCACGTTGTCATTGGTAAATCGTCGCCGCCGCCCGTGCCAGAAGGTCTGACGCTGGACGTCGCCTTCGTCGAGCTTCGCTGGCTCTATCCCGTCACGCCGCCCGACTTTGCCGGGTTCGAGGTGCGGTTCGCGGTCGGCATCGTCGAGACGTGGGAGCAAGGGCAACGGCTCCACGACTCGCTCGTCTCGGACACACGCTTTCATCTGCCGCCGCTGAACGGCGTGCACACGCTCATGGTCAAGGGCGTTGATACGTCGGGGAACGAGAGCATCTATCCGGCACGGCTCGTCGCGGAACTGCTCGTGGGACCGTGGAACGTCCTCGCGGAGACCGACTATGCGCTGAACGACTTTCCCGGCGACATCGTGAACCTCCGACGCGACCTCGTGCCGCCGCCCGAGGAACTCTGCTCGATAGCCTCGGATGATCCCCTCGTGTGGCAGCCGCCCGATCCGCTCTTCTGGACGACGCCGACAGCGAACGTCTGGCAGTCCACGCACGGCCCTGGCACCTACCACGTCATTGTGGATGTGCCGCTTGAGTTCGCGGGGACCATCATGGCGTGGCGGTGGGCCGCGTCGGGGCCGGGCTGGACCTTCGAATATCTGTCGAGCGGGAACTCGCTTTACTGGACCACGGACGAGGCCGCGCACTGGTCCGTCGATAGCGCGATGGTCTGGGAGAATACCAGCCGCTGGCTGGCGTGGCCCGGCGCGATCCTCGCGGGATTCCAGCGCTATGAGTTTCGCTGGACGTTCATCGGCGGCTTCGGCTCGTGTATCACGCAGGCCATCCTCAGTTACGAGGTGCCCGACATTGACTATTACTACTCCGATGTTCCCATCGCGGCGGCAGGCTCGCGGCTGGCGCCGCAGCCGGGGCCGGTCATGACCGTAGTCACCACGGTCCTGCTCTCCGTTCAGCACACGGGCGCGGAGCCTGCGAAGACGGGCCGCATCCTCGACAAGAACGCCGCGCTCGGCCCGCTCGTCCAACTCGTCCGCCTCTCCGACGGCGTCGGCGTCGCGGGCGTGATCGACGCGCACGTGCGCGGGTACTAGGAGACGCTATGCCGCTGCCGCCACCCGGTACGTTCTCCGATCCCGCGCTGACCGAGGGCGAATTTAAAACCGCGCTTGAGAGTCAACTCGCGGTGCTCGCGGAGATAATTCCCGCTGGCCTCATCTGTGCCTTCGGCGGGGCGACCGCGCCGAGCGGCTGGCTCCTGTGCGACGGTGCAACGGTTTCACGAACAGCCTACGCCGCGCTGTTTGCCGCGCTCAGTACGACCTACGGCGCGGGCGATGGGAGTACGACCTTCGGCTTGCCCAATCTCAAGGGTCGCATGACGGTGGGGCGGGATGCCGGGCAAGCGGAATTCAATACGCTCGGCGAGACGGGCGGTGCGCTTACTCATACGCACAACTTTTCCACGACTCCGTCGGGCGATCCTGTATGGCAGGCTAACGGTACCTATGTTGGCGATGCGTCTGGTCTACTAGCCAACTTTCAGGGCGGCGGGACAACCTATATGACACATATTCGTCCGGCTACGGCCTCGGCGGCGGCGCTCGCGCCTTACGTAACCGTCAACTTCATCGTGAAGACATGAGAGCGCGCGGTCGCCGACGTACGCGCGAGCGCCCGCAGGTGGTGGTACGACGCGCGGGGCCGCCGCCGCTCGCCATCGCGCGCGCGCCGGGCGTGGAGCCGTTGGCTACCGGGTTGCCGTTGCCGCCACCCGGAACGTTTTCAAATCCCCTCCTCACCGAGGGCGAATTCAAAGCAGGCCTTGAGGCGCAACTCGCCGTGGTCGCCGCGCTCGAAGCGGGCACCGGCGGCCTGCCGATCCTGAACAACATGCAGCCGCTGCAAGCCAAGAACGCGGCGGGCGTGCCGCAGAATCTCCTCTGGCTCGACGCGGCGGGCTCGACGCATCTGAAGGGGCCGGACTCCGCGATTCCCTATATGCACCTACGCCTGGACGGGCAGGTGAATGCGATGCCTTATCTGGGAGCAGACGGGACGACGGCCTACAGTGATCTGGTCGCGCGGAACGACGGCTCCGCAGGCGGCAGCAACCAGCAGGCGCGGCTCTATCTTCAGGCCCGCGACCTCCCGCAAATCACGCTCGACCGGACGGGGACTGCGCCGACCTCCTGGTATATCCAGCCGCGCACGGCCGACAGTTTCCTCCTCATCGGCCACGGGGCCGCCTATCCGGAGAATTGGAATATCGCGCTGGCGCCGGGGACGCGCGATGCCTGGGTCGGCGGGGCGTTAAACGTCGGCGGCGCGCTTAGCGTCGCCGGGTACTCGACCCTCGGCACGGGCTTTAATGTTCGCGGTATTTCGACAATCGCCAAGGGCTCGTGGCTAATGTGGGACGACGTCAACGGGGTCGCTGTCGGGGCTGACAATGTGCTCTATCTCGGCGCCAACGGGCCGTCTACGACGGTACAGACCCCGTTGACAGCGAACAGTACGCTCAACGTCGGCACTCAAATCACGTTCGGCGGTAATTCGTGGATCAAATCATCCTACGGTGCCAATCTGCTCGGCCACCTGAACAATGATTACGTCTATATCGCGTATGACCGGCATCTTGAAGTCTGCGCGACGGGGACTACAGCGACATTTCGCGGGCCGCTGACCGCCATGTCCACCATGAACCTGGGTGGCGGGAATAACTTCCAAGAAACAACCGGCTACATCATTTGCCACGGCGCGAATAACGGGCACCTCTACTTCGGTCGGAACGCGACCAATCACTTCAACGACCTCGGCGGCGCGACAGAGTTTCATGGCTACGTCACCTTCCATGCAGGTACGAATCTGCCCGGCTATAACAACATGGTGCGCTTCTACGCGCGCGTGACGCAGTCGGAGCCCATCGCCTACTACAACACCAACAGTGGTTTTGGGGCGGTGAGCGGCAGGACGGGGATCGGCTATGTGGTTCTTCCGTTTGGCTATGGGCTCGGCTCGCCGTGCGTCGTGATCACGCCGGAGCCCGGCGCGACGGGGGTCTCTATCAATGCCGTGTATACGACGCAAGTCGTGGTCAACATCACGGCGGGCACCTTCAACGTCATGGTCTGCGGTTACTAGGGGAGGACGAAATGGCGGTGACGATTCAGACGGGGCAAACGGGCACGTTAACCTTCATGCCGAACATGGCGGGGATCGACGCGGCCCGTGTCACCGACGTGAAATGGACGCCGCAGGGTGGCGCGACAGCGGTGGAGTTTGCCCCACCAGACCAGGTGACAGGCAAGGCACCGGGCACGCGCGATTTTCAGGTCATGGTACGGTTGACGCCCGTAGAATCGGGTCCTGAGGACAAACTCTCGTACTCGTTCACCGTGCAGGCCATCGAGCCTGCGATGGCGGGACCGCCGCTCATGCCGCCGCCCGTCGCCATCAGCGTGAATCTCGCGCCGCCCCCGCCGATCCCGCCCGCGCCATGAAACTCACACCGGGCGACATGCAGGCCTTCGCCGACATCTACAACGCCTTCTTGCAAGGCGAGCGGCGCATGGGCGGCGGGCGTGAAACGCTCCGCGCGCTCGTCAACGTCTATTCGCTCCTCGATACGTTGACCGTCCCCGCGCGCGCGCCGGACGGCTCGCCCGCGCGGATACCGGTGCGCGAGGGCGGTGAATTGAGCGGCGAGCCTGACCTGTTCCGCGCGCTCGTTATGGTCGCCACGCCCGTCCTGACGGGCGAGCAGCGCGCGTGCGATGCGCGGCGCGCGCTCGCCGCGCTCGATCTCCTCGACCGCATGACGCAGGAGGGATAGCGACATGGCCCTCGCACTACCGCCGCCTGGCACGTTCTCGAATCCCGCGCTCCGCGAGAGCGAGTTCCAAGTCGCGCTCGAACAACTCCTCGCCGCCGTCGCGGAGGCACAGGCCAACATCGCGCTGCCTGACGTGCCGGTGGCGACCTGCTTCATGTATGGCGGCGCGGGGCTCCCGGTCGGGTACTTGTGGTGTCGAGGTGAAGTGGTCTCCCGCGTGACGTATGCGGCGCTCTTCGCGGCAATCGGCGGATACTTTGGCGCCGGCGATGGCAGTACGACGTTCCACCTGCCGAACTTCTCTGCGCGCTCGCCCGTCGGCATCGGCAATTCCGGCCAGCAACACACGTACGGGCTCGGCCAGAAGCATGGCACGGATCTTCAGTACATCACCGTGGCGCACATGCCCTCGCACACGCACACCGTCAGTGATGGGACCCACGCGCATGCGGTCTACGATCCGACCCATACGCATGGCGTAGCCGATCCTGGCCACGCGCACGCGGCAGTGATCCCAAACTTGTATCCGATTGTCGTGGAAGGGGGTCAGGGACCGTCTCCCGTGGCGCAATCGGGGGTCACGGGCGTCAACACGGACGCACGCGGGACCGGCATATGGATCTACGGCGCGGCGACGGGTATCGGCATTTATGCGAACGGTGCGAATATTGGTGTGGGCTATACCGGGAGCGGGGCGGCCATCGACAACACACACGCGGTCCTCGCCGTCAACTTCATCATCAAGACCTGACCCGACAGTGGAACGCCCCGTCCCAGACGAGTACGCGGGCGCGGGCGATGCGGTGAACGTTCGTCACGGTCACGAAGGAGGAGCGCGCATGCCTGCTTTCTTCGCCACTATCACCCCAGCTGGATACGAGTCACACCCGAACCTCTGCGTAGTGGTGCCCCTCGAGGGGTTCTCCCCAGGGAGTCCGCCGCCGCGCCCGCATCCCGAACCGCCGCTCGGGATCTGGGGGCCAACGGACCCGCGCCCGACGCACCCCATCGCAGGCCTGCCCGGCTTCCCCGGCTACCTGCCGCCCTATCCATCCCAGGGCCCCGGATTCCCGACGCACCCCATCGTGCTGCCGGACCCGCTGCCGCCGACGCTGCCGCCCGGTCTCCCGGCGCCCGGAGAGCCCGGCTCGCCGAGCAACCCGTATCCGCCCGGCGAGGTGCCGCCGCACGCGGCTCAGGGCATCCAGAAATTTCACATCGCGGTGCAGGGCGTCGGGATCGTCGGGCCGTACTACATGGGTCCCGGCGGCGTCTATCCAAGTGGCGCGACAGCGCCGCCTGCGAAGAAGTAGCTGGCCGCGCTCGTCGTCGTGATCCTCGTCGCGCTCGCGTCGGGAGGCTGTGGCCTCCCGGCGCTCGCGCGGGTTCTTCCGGCAGGCGCGGCGTGTATCGAGGTCCAGACGGGCTGGGGCTTCCATCGTGTCCGCGTCTGTCGGGTCACAGGTCCTGCGCGTGGACTCATTGACGCGCGCGGGACCCTGCATGTCGAGATCGAGGCCGCGCGCCACCCAGACGCAGAGTAAGTTAAGAACCCTCTAGTTACCGCGCGCTCACGCAGCGTCTTCCGCGTGTGGCAGGGTTTGCAGAGGGGCTGGAGATTGTCGAAGGCGTGGACGCCGCCCTCGGCGAGCGGCCGGATGTGATCGACCTCACGGGCCGCGACCACGAGGCCCTGGCCTGCGCACGCGCGGCAGAGCGGCTCGCGCAGAGCCCGCGCGCCGCCAGCCCCGCCAGATCGCGTCATAGCCGCGGCGCCAGGCCGAGGGCCGCGGACATTCGCCTGCCAGCGGGATGGCGCCAGCGGGGGCCCGTGCTGCGGGCAGTAGCGCGCCGGCGGCCTTACTACCGCCGGGCACACCGCGATGGCGCACGGACGCGGTGCGGCGTGGGGCATGGCCTCAGTCTAGCGCGGGAGAAGTCTACGACCGGCGCCGAGCGCGTGCGGCCTTGAGCCGGTGAATGTACGGCACGAGGGATCAGCTGGCCCGGCCCTTCCCGCGCCGCCCAGTGGCCGCGTCCGTGCGGGCGGCGGCGCCACCACGATCCGGCGTGGCCGCATCCGATCGTCGTAACGGGCCTAGCCGGCCAGTACGTGGCGCGGCGCCCGTGAGAAGCCAGTGCAAGTCTACGGGTGTCCCGTATGTACCCTCCAGCCGCAAGAGGGCCGAGAGGGGTGGTGCATTCCGTCCCTGCTCCCAGCCAGCGTAGACGGACGGCTTGGGGAGCTCGAGAAACTCGGCCACAGCGGCTTGTGAGCGCTTGCCGGCTTTCCGCAACTCCTTCATCCGCGCGCCCAACGCCCGTTTCTGCTGAGGCGATAGGGGCCTACGGGTCACTCGTATTTGCCGCTTGACGACTACGGGACACCCGTACTAGCCTAGCCCCCCGTAATGAGCAAGACAAGCCAAGGCAACCTAGCACGGCTCAAGAAGCGCTGCCAACGGGCCGGCGTCACGCAGCAACAGATCGCCGATGCCCTGGGCGTGACCATCCAGCACGTCTGCCACGTCTTCGCCGGCCGGTCGATCAACGCGCGCGTAGTCGCAGAGGCGAAGCGTCGCCTGGCCGAGAAGGCCCATGCCGCCGCCTCGGAAGCCGGCCGGCGCCATGCCTCCGATGGAGAGCCGGGCCCCGCACTCCATCCGCTTCAACAGCCTGGAGTGGTCGGCCATTTGCCTCGCGGCCCGCGCCCGCGCTCTGGAGCCCGCCGTGTTCGTTCGCATGCTCGCGCTCTATGCGCTGAGCATCGCAAGCGCGCCGGCCCTCGTGGAAGCGCCTCTCGGGATTCCGCCGCAGATGCTCGCGGGTTCTCAGGGAATGCGGAGGTTCTGAGGGATGCCGCGGTGGGAGCCGCTCGCAGTCAGGTTCACGCGGATGGTCGAACCACTGCCTTCCGGGTGCCATCGATGGATCGGCCAGCTCATGTCCAGCGGGTACGGCCGTCTCGGGAAGAAGTTCGCGCATCGCATCGCCTATCGCTTCGCACATGGCATCGACGTGCCCGCCGGCCTCGAGACAGATCACCTCTGCCGCAATCGCTGGTGCGTGAATCCCGCCCACCTTGAGGCCGTCGCGAAGGTGGAGAATCTCCGACGGCAGGCGCAGGCGGCTCCGCGCAAGACGACGTGCGGGCGCGGTCACCCGCTGACCGAGGATAACGTCTACCGCTACACGTTCAGGAACAAGAGCATGCGCCAGTGCCGGGCCTGCGCCATCCGCCGCGCCCGACACCGTCGTGTCACCGGTATTACCGCGGCAATACCGCCGCGTAGGACAGCCGTATGACTGCGGCGGACCAGGCGCGTATGAGGCGCGGTGCCGGGCGGCGATTGCGCGGAATCGCAAGCGGGACGACGCGGCGCGCGCAGCCGGGTATGCGCCCCCTGGTGAGTGCGATGATCGACAGCTCGCGGTGACTGTCGCGGCGGCCATCCAAGCGGGCTTGGTACGCCAGGATTGGCGGTGTGTGGCTGAGGGGTACGTGATGCTCCTTGAACGCTGGAAGCCGCCGACGTTTCAGGCGCTAGAGAACTCATAACCCCGAGGACACCGACAAGCGAGATCATCGGCTCATGAAGGGCAAACTCGGCCACGATATATGGAAGGGCGCGGGTGATGCCAACGGATCCGGGCCGCAAAGGATGGGGGGAGGCCATGACCCCACTACGCCGCATCGAGCGCCAGCTGGCGCTGGAGCTCCTCCTGCTCGAGCGCAAGCTGGACCCCGCGCACCCGGAGGCGCCCGAGCACGAGGCTGCCCTGCGCCTGTACGTGGATGCCGTGGAGAGCTATTGCAAGGTGCGGGCGCTACTCAACCCGTCACCTGTGGGCGTGAGTCCGGCCCCCCAGCGAGCGCCTGATAGTGGTCCACGGCCTCGGTGAGGACATGGGCGTAGCGCTTCGCTGCGGGCGCTGGTCCACCCGCCCAGCTTCATCAGCGTGCGCTCGTTCGCGCCCTTGGTGACGGCGATCGTCGGCACATGGTGCCGGAGGTCATGGAGGTGGAAGTCGGCATCCCGGCCTTGCGCGTCACCCGGCGCCAGAGGAACGAGAGCAAGCCGTCGGAATAGGGCGCCCCGGTGCGCGGGTTGGAAAGACCCAGCAGGGCGAGCCCTGCGTCTCCGGGTCGGCGAGCTGCGCCGCGAAGAGCTCGACGGCGGCCTGGGCAACCGCACCGTGCGCGCCGCGCGCGTCTTCGTCTGATCGGCGCGCAGGCGGATCTCTCGTGCGGGCAGGTTTACCTGGGCCTGCTCAAGCACCCGCACCTCGCCCGGCCGGAAACTACAGTGCAGCTGGATCTCCGCCATGCGCGCGAACCGGGGGCCATACTTCAGGGCGAGCGCATCGAAGACGTGCCACTTGTCGTCGGGCACGAAGCGCACCCGCTCCTCATCGCCTTCGTCCAGCTCGATGCCCACCGCCTTGAACTCGGGCTGGTAGAGCTTCACGGCGCACGCCAACTCGCGGAGCTCGCGGTTCACGCTCGGGGGCTTGAGCCCGCCCGTCACGTGCCGCCAGTCCCGGAAGGCCTCGAGGTGCTCCAGCGTGACGGAGCGCACGGGGCGGGCGTCCAGCCGCTCCTCCCACTTGGCGAGGGTGCGCCGCACGTGGTCGCAGAACTTCACCGTCGCCGGGCTGCCCGTGCGGGCGGCCACCTTGGTGGTGAGCGCGGCCCCGCGTTCGCGCAAGGCATCATCGAGGGTGCGCTGGGCCTCCTCCCCCGCCGCTGGCGCGGCCGTGTCCACGGGCAACCCACCCTCCAGCCACTGCCGCTTGAGGGCCACCGCGGCCTCCAGCGTGGCCACCACCTGGCTCTTGCGGTTGCCCTTGCCGCGGCTGCCGAGCTGGACCCGATACCACCGCTGCCCGCCGCGGCCGAGGTACTTGCGGATGCCCGGCTCGACCTGTCCCTTCCATTCCTGACGCTGCGCCATGTGCAGGGCCTCCTGGAACCCCAGAACCACCCTAGCATGCTTGTGCACCGTCTGTGCACGGAACCGTGCATAGGGCTGGGAGTGGTTTCTGGGAATTCAGCCACTTACGTGGCGAACAGGGGCCGGGTCCGCTTTGCGAACCA
>CAVVJF010000001.1:0-150458 GCA_963748485.1 uncultured Candidatus Rokubacteria bacterium | reverse complement strand
CGGCGGCGAACGCGGCCACCCGCGCGCCCGCGATGTCTCGCGCGATCCCCGCCGCCGCGGCCTCCGCGGCCGCCCCGTCGGCGTCGACGAGGACCACGCCGCGCCTTCCTCGGCGAAGAGCCGCCCGGTGGCCTCGCCGACGCCGCCCCCGCCGCCGGTGACGAGCGAGACCCGTCCGGCCATTCGCCCCGGCATGTCAGCGGGGGGCCGCGCTCAGGCGATGAGCGGACGGCCCGGCCGCACCATCATCCGGGCCATGGCCGGCTGCACCCACGGCGCGCCGGCCGGCAGCACGAGGGACGTGGAGCGCACGAGGTAGGCTTCGGGATCGGCGCCCGGAGGCGGCGTGCCGCCCTCGCGCAGGGCGCGCGCCGCCGCCATGAGGCGCCGGCGTACCTGGATGATGGCGGTGTCGCTGGTGCCCAGCCGCTCGCGGCTCCGGTCCACGAGGGGCCCCTGGCTCTCCTGGATGGCCTGGTCCTGCACGCCGAAGCCGGGAATGCCGCAGTACATGCGGCTCCGGTGCGACTCCCAGTCCATGTGGTAGTCGTTGTCACGGCTGGCGGCGGTGCGGATGTCGCCGTAGGGCTCGGACGTGGCGGGAGCATAGTCACAGACATGCGCCCCCTTTCCGGCGACGTGGAGCGCGATCTCGTCCGCCGTGAGGGGGCGCTCGGTATGCCAGGTGACCATCCAGTTCACGACATGGGTGTCGTCCATGGGCACCCAGATATGCGACTGCACGATGGGCTCGTCGATGTCGGCGGGCGGCATGGTGTGGAACGGGAGCAGGTACTGGGTGATGCGCCAGTACCAGCCGGCGGGGTGCCCGCGGCGGGCCCCGATGACCGCGCCGTAGTCGGTGTCCACCACCTCGAAGCGCGGCGCGCGGTCGCCCGTCTCCACCGCCGCGCCCACGCCGAAGCTGGCGCGGTCCATGGCGCGGGTGACCTCATCGTCGTCGTGCCGGATGGGCGCGTGCAGGAAGGAGATGTGGCTCGAGTCGATACCGCCCTCGAGGGCCTGGAACCAGTTGCAGTCCTGCACCCGCTTGGACACGAAGACGTGGCTCTGGGGTAGCAGCGTCCACTCGAGCTCCGGCAGGGCGGGCATCGTGTCCGCCGGCCCCATGTAGGCCCAGAGGACCCCGCCCTTGTCGAGGCAGGGATAGGCCGCGTGGCAAACCTTGGAGGGGAATGCCGATTCCGCCGGCTCGCTCGGCATGTCCACACACCGCCCGTCGAGGGCGAACTTCCAGCCGTGGTACGCGCAGCGCATCCCGCCCACCTCATTGCGCCCGAAGTAGAGCGAGGCCCCGCGGTGGGGGCAGAACTCGCCGACCAGGCCCGGGGTCCCGTCGGGGGTCCGGTGCACGATCAGGCGCTCGGCGAGCAGCGCCACGCGCTTGACGCGTCCGCCGCCCTCCACCTCGTCCGACCGCACGACGGGGATCCAGTAGCGGCGGAGCAGGTCCCCCATGGCGGTGCCCGGGCCGGTGAGGGTCAGGAGCTCGTTGTCGTCTCGGCTCAGCATGGGCCCACCTCCCGCGGCAAGGGTAGCACGCGCGATGAGGTTTCGAACGCCGGCGGGGCGGAGTCTTGTATACTACGCTCCCGTGCACCGATCTCCCTCGAAGCCGTTTCGCTGCGACGTGGTGTCCGAAGACGTGACCGTGTCCCTCCGGCGCCGTCGCTCGCTGCTGGGCAAGGGTGATCTCTACGTCCAGTGCAGCGAGACCGACTGCCAGTACGTAGACAACAACGAGCCGCCTTGCCCGCTCACCCTGAATCTCTTCTCCGCCGAGATCGCCGCGCGGGAGCGCGAGCGCCGGGAGTAGCCGAGCCTGCGCGACGCGATGGTCGGCTCCACCGGCCCGGTCGTCACGGTGTACCGAAGCCTGGCCGACATGCCGCCGGCCGCCGTCGCGCTCTTCCGCGATTCCGTCGGCACCGAGGCGCCCGGCGGGCTCACCTGGTACCGGCTCCTCGCGCAGGACGCGATGAGCCTCGGGCAGCAGACCTTCTTCTACGTCGCCTCGGCTGGCGGCCCCGAGGGAGCGCCCCTCGCCGTCCTCCCCATGCGGATGACGGCACCGTCCTGATGGCCCACATGATGCGCCGGGCGATCGACGTCGACCGGGTGGAGGTGGTGGACTGCCTGGGGGGCGACGACGCGTACAAGCGCGAGTGGATGTCGCACCGCCGCGAGCGCTGGGGCATCCTCGCCATGAACCCGCGTACCACGCGAGGCGTCCTCGGCATCCTGCGCCACGTGACCGGGCGCTTCGTGAAGCGCGCCCTCCTCACGCCGCTCCGCTTCCTCAAGCGGCTCCTCCGCCGCGGCCGCCGCTAGCGCCGCCGACTAGTCGAGGGAGGCCGCGCCGGCCGCCGCAGCGGCCTCCCACGCCAGGCGCGGGATCTGGGTGGCAAGCTTGCCGCCGCTCACGTCCACCATGGTCCCGGTGACGTAGCCGGCGAGATCGGAGGCGAGGAAGCACACGAGGTTCGCGACGTCCCGAGCCTCGCCCCAGCGGCGGATCGACAGGGTATCGAGCAGGCGGCGCTGATGCGCGGCGGGCGCCTCGGCGAAGTGGTTCATCTCGGTGGGAATCATGCCGGGGGCGTAGCAGTTCACGGTGATGTTCCAGGGGGCGAGCTCGCCGGCGAGCACCCGCGTGAAGTAGTGCACGCCCGCCTTGGACGCGGCGTACGCCGCGCCCCCCATGATGGGCACGATGGCGGCGAAGGACGCGGCGTTGAGGATGCGCCCCGCCCGCTGCTCCTTCATGACGGGGATCACCGCCCGGCAGGCGAGGAACGTCCCCTTGCAGTTGACGTCCTGATTGAGGTCCCACACCTCCTCGCTGAGATCCTCGACGGGCCCGCCCGGCGCGACGCCCGCGTTGTTCACCAGGATGTCGAGACGGCCGTGCTCGGCGACCACCGATGCCACCACCGCCTCGATCCGTCGCGCGTCGCGCGCGTCGCAGGGATGCGCTCTGCCCCGCCATCCCCGCGACGCCCAGTCGGCGGCGACCGCATCGAGCAGGTCCTGGCGCAGATCGGTGACATGGGTGGCGACGCCCTCGCCGGCGAGGGTGGCGGCGATCTCCCGGCCGATCCCGCGGCCGGCGCCGGTGACGAGGGCAACCTTGCCCCGAAGGTCGATGTGCACGAGTCGTCCTCCCGGCGCGCCGGGGGCGCGCGGTTACGTGGCGGCGCGGAGGGCCGCGAAGGGGGCGGTCCAACCGACGATGCCTCCCTGGGCCCGGATCATTTCCAGCGTCGCCAGCTTGAAATGGGGAAAGTAGCTCTCGGTGGCGTCCTCCACGAGCAGACACTCGAAGCCCCGGTCGTTGGCTTCCCGCATGGTCGTCTGCACGCACACCTCCGTGGTGACCCCGGCGAGGATGAGGTGCGTGGTGCCCGAGCCGCGGAGCATGTCGCCGAGCGACGTGGCGTGAAACGCGCCCTTGCCGGGCTTGACGAGCACGGTCTCGCCCGGACGCGGCGCCAGGGCCGGCACGATGTCGTTGCCCGGCTCGCCGTCCACGAGGATGCGGCCCATGGGACCGGCGTCGCCGATGCGCAGCGCGGCGCCCCCTCGCCGGCGCTTCGCGGGCGGGCAATCGGCGAGGTCGGCGCGATGGCCCTCGCGGGTGTGGATCACGCGCAGGCCGAGCCCGCGACCCCAGTCGAGGAGGGCGGCCACCGTGGGCACGATGGTGGCGAGGCGGCTCACGTCGTTGCCGAGGGTCTCGCCGAAGCCGCCGCGCTCGATGAAGTCCCGCTGCATGTCGATGACCACGAGGGCGGTCGAGGCGGGCTCGAAGGCGTAGGCATAGGGCTGGGCGGCCACCTCCGGCATGTGCGCTCAGCCTCCCGCCGCGGCCGCAGGGGCGTGCCCGGCCATACACGGGCCGATCACCGCGATGTCGGCGCGCGAGGCCGGCGTCTCGTGGACGAACTGCCCATTGAACATCACGAGGAGGCGGTCCGACAGCGCCAGCAGCTCGTCGAGGTCCTCGCTCACCAGCAGCACCCCCGCCCCCGCGTTTCGCGCGGCGAGGATCCGATCGTGGATCTCGGCGACGGCGGCAAAGTCGAGGCCGAACACGGGATTGGCCGCGATGAGGACGGAGACGGGCTCGGACAGCTCGCGGGCCAGCACCGCCCGCTGCACGTTGCCGCCCGACAGGGCCGCGATGGGGGCGTCGGGCCCGGTGGCGTCCACGTGGAACGCCTCGATCCACCGCCCGGCCTGGGCCCGCATCGCCGCGCGCGACAGCCACGGGCCGCGTGCGATGGGAGGCCGGTCAAAGTTACGAAGCGCCATGTTCTCGGCCACGCTCATCGCCGGCACGCACGCGGCGCGAAGCGGCTCCTCGGGCAGGCTGTAGACGCGGCACGCGCGGTTTTCCTCGCGCCGGGCGCGATACGCGCGTCCGTCGACGCGGACCTCGCCCGCCTCGAGCCGGCGCTGCCCGACCAGCGCCTCGACCAGCTCCCGCTGGCCGTTGCCGGATACCCCGGCGATGCCGACGATCTCGCCGCGTGCCACCGCGAGGCTGACCCCGTGGACCACCGTACCCCCGGCATCGCCGGCCACCACCGCGTCGCGCACGGCCAGGCGCGGGACGCCGTCCTGCGGCACCGCCGCCGACGCCTTGCGCGCGCGCGCCTGGGGAATCTCGCGCGCGCCCACCATCAGCTCCGCGAGGGCGGCGGTATCGAGGTCGGCCACGCGCCCGCCGCCGGCGAGACGGCCGCGGCGCAGCACCGAGACCGCGCCCGCGAAGGCGCGCACCTCGCGGAACTTGTGCGTGATGAGCAGCACGGTGAGGCGGCCCCCCGCCGCCATCGCGCGGAGCATGCCCAGGGCCTCGTCGGCCTCCGCGGGCGTGAGCACCGAGGTGGGCTCGTCGAGGATGAGGAAGCGCCGGCGCAGGTAGAGCTGCTTGACGATCTCGACCTTCTGCTTCTCGCCGGCGGCCAGGGCCGCCGCGGGGCGCTCGAGGTCGAGCCGGAACGGCACCGTCTCCATGAAGGCGGCCAAGCGCTCGCGCTCCTCCCGCCAGCGCACCACCGCGGGCACGTCGTCGCGCGCCATCACCAGATTCTCGGCCACCGTCATGCTGGGAACGAGCGTGAAGTGCTGGTACACCATGCCGATCCCCAGCGCGTGCGCGTCGTGGGGCGTCCGGACCTCGCGCTCGCGCTGGCCCACCACGATCTGCCCGGCGTCCGGCGGATGGTAGCCGACCAGGCACTTCACCAGCGTGCTCTTGCCCGCGCCGTTCTCGCCGAGAAGCGCGTGCACGGCGCCGGCCTCCACCCGCACCGACACGTCGTCGAGCGCGGTGACGGGACCGAAGCGCTTGGTCATGCCGAGCATCTCGATCCCGATCGCCGGGAGATCGGAGGCGGCCATCGCCATCAGCCGGCCTTGCCGAGGGCGTCGAGCAGCGCGGACGAGCCCGCCACGGCGCCGAACACGCCCCCTTGCATGGTGACCATCTTCAGCGCGGCGTGATGGTTGCCGAGATCCGTCGCCCCCGTGCCATCAGAAAGGACGAGGCACTCGAATCCCCGGTCATTGGCCTCTCGCATGGTGGTGTGGACGCAGACGTCGGTGGTGATGCCGGTCAGCACCAGGTTGCGGATTCCCCGCGTGCGCAGGATGAGCTCGAGGTCGGTGGCGCAGAACGCGCCCTTGCCCGGCTTGTCGAGCACCACCTCGCCCGCCTGGGGCTCCAGCTCGGGGATGATCTCCCAGCCAGGCTCGCCCCGCACGAGGATGCGCCCGCAGGGACCGGGATCGCCGATGCCGGCGCCGATCCGGCGGGACCGCCAGCGCTTGTTCGCGGGCAGGTCGGAGAGGTCGGGCCGGTGGCCCTCGCGCGTGTGGACGACGTGATAGCCGGCCGCTCGCATCGCCGCGAGCACGGCCCGGATGGGCTCGATGGGGGCGCGGGTGAGGGTGAGGTCGTAGCCCATCGTGTCGACGTAGCCGCCGACGCCGCAGAAGTCCGTCTGCATGTCGATGACGAGGAGCGCGGTGTTGGCGGGCTGGAGATCGCCGTCATAGGGCCACGGATACGGATCCGCCGTCACGTAGAGCATGTCGTCCCTTCTCAGGCGTTGCGGGTGATGCTCAGCTCGCCGGGCGCTCCCGCCAGCGTCCGGCGGGGGGAGCAGGTCGCGATCATGATGGCCAGCGTCACGACGTAGGGCGCGGCGTTGAAGAGATAGTACCCGGACGTGACCCCCACCGACTGCAGCGCGGGCCCCAACGCGCCCGCGCCCCCGAAGAGCAGCGCGGCCCAGAAGCACGACAGCGGCTGCCAGCGGGCGAAGATCACGAGGGCCACCGCCATGAGCCCCTGCCCGCTCGAGAGCCCCTCGCTCCAGCTGCCGGGATAGTACAGCGAGAGAAAGGAGCCGCCTATCCCGGCCAGCCCGCCCCCGACCGCGGTGGCGAGCGTGCGCACCGCGCGGATGCGGTGCCCCATCGCCCGCGCCGCGTCGGCGCTGTCGCCGACCATTCGGACCACCAGGCCCCAGCGCGTGTGGCGGAACGCCCACGCGAGCACGACGGCCAGAGCGAAGCCGAGGAGGAACAGCGGGTTCACCTCCAGGGCCGCGCGCACCTGCGGGGACTCGCTCCAGGCGCCCAGCGGGATGGCGGGTAGTGTCGGCGCCTTGGGCTGCACGTAGGGCTTACCGAGAAAGAACGCCAGCCCGGTCCCGAAGAGCATGAGGGCGATACCGACGGCGATGTCGTTCACCCGCGGCAGACCGCAGAGCCACCCGTGCAGGAGCCCCAGCGCGACGCCCGCGCCCGCCGCGCCCAGCACGCCCAGCCACGGGTTGCCGGACGCGTGCGAGAGCCCGTAGCCTGCCATCGCGCCCATCACCAGGATGCCCTCGAGGCCCAGATTGATGCGCCCGCTCTTCTCCGTGATGCACTCGCCGAGGCTCACGAACAAAAACGGCGTGCTCACGCGGATGGCGCCGCCGAGCACGGCGAGCGGGACTCCCCAGTAACCGAGACTTTCCATTATTTGGAGATGGGGGGGAGCGGCGCCGCTCCTCCCCCATGCCCCCCCACCGCATTGTTTCTGCGGAAGAGGTTGAGGCGGCCGTACATGGTTTCGCTGGCGAGCACCACGACGAAGGCGAGGCCTTGCAAGACGAGCACGGTGGCGTCGGGCAGGTCGAGACGGCGCTGCAGCATGCCGCCGCTCGCCGAGATGCCGCCGACCAGCACCGCCACCGGGACGATCGCGAGCGGGCTCTGGCGCGCGATGAAGGCCACGAGGATGCCCGCGTAGCCGTAGCCAGCGATCAGGGAGGCGTTGGCGCTGCCGTGCACCGCGGCGACCTCCACCATCCCGGCGAGGCCCGCGGCGGCACCCCCCAGCCCGCAGGTGCCGAGCACCAGCGCGTTCACGGGCAGGCCGGCCAGCCGTGCCGCCCGCGCGTTCCCCCCGACGATGCGCACCGCGAACCCATGCGTGGTGTGCCGCACCAGCACGTAGGCGGCGAGGCAGGCGACGAGTCCATAGGCGAGCCCCCAGTGGACGTCGAGCCCCGGGAGCGGCCCCAGCATGACCGCGTCCCCGATGGGCGCGGTGGACGGCTTGTTGAGGCTCGCCGGATCGCGGAGCGACCCCTCCACCAGGTGGTTGAACACCGCGATCGCGATGTAGGTCAGGAGCAGGCTCGAGATCGTCTCGTTGACGCCACGGAACTGACGGAGCGCGCCCGCCAGCATGATCCAGAGCGCGCCCGCCAGCATGCCCGCGGCGGCCATGGCCGGAATGACCGCGACGGCGGGCGCGCCACCGAGCAGGCGGCCGGTCACCGCGGCGGCGAGCCCGCCGAGGACCAGCGCGCCCTCGCCCCCGATCACCATGAGGCCCGCCTGAGCGGGCAGGGCCACGCAGAGCGCGGTGAGGATGAGCGGCGCCGCCCGGGCAAGAGTGTTCTGCCAGGAGAAGGCACTCGCGAAGGCGCCTCGATAGATGAGCGCGTACACTTCCAGCGGATTGTGCTGCAGCGCCGCCATGAACAGGCCGAACAGCGCCAGGGCCACGGCCAGCGCCCCGATGGGAATGACGAGCGCTTCCACCGCCCGGCGCGCCACCTCCGCGCGCGCGGTCACGTTCCCGCTCTGGTCCGTCAGACCTTGCCGATCACGCCCTCGACGAGATAGCCCATCTGCTCGAGCGCCACATCAGTCTGCTTCTGCCGCACGCCGGTGTCGATGACGGTCTTCCCCGCGTTGTCCTTGAGCGGGCCCTTGAAGATGACGTAGTCGCCCTTCATCATCTCCGCCTTCACCGCGTCGGCGTTCTTGCGCGCGCCCTCCGTCACCGCCTTGCCATAGGCCGACGGCTTCACGAAGCCGTCCTTGAGCCCGCCGCGGAGGAAGTTGACCATGGGCTTCCCGGCGAGCGCGTCCTTGACGTGGGTCGTGTAGGGCGTGGTCCAGCTCCACTCCGCGCCGGTGAGATAGCCCTTGGGCGCCAGCGCGGCCTGGTTGGCATGATAGCCGCACACCGCGATCCCCCGCCGCTCCGCCGTCTCCACCACCACCTTGGGGCTGTCCACGTGGCAGGTGAGGACGTCCACGCCCTGATCGATCAGGCTCTGGGCGGCCTCCGCCTCCTTGACCGGCAGCGACCAGTCGCCGGTGATGATGAGGGTGGTGGTGATCTTGGGTTCCACGCTGCGCGCGCCCATGGTGAAGGCGTTGATGTTCCGCACCACCTGGGGAATGGGCTTGGCCGCGATGAAGCCGAGCTTCTTCGACTTGCTGGCATGCCCCGCGACGATGCCGTTCAAGTACTGGCACTCGTCGATGTAGCCGAAGTAGCTCCCGACATGCTTGGGGTGCTTGCCCTCGGTCCACAGGCCGCCGCAGTGCGCGAAGCGCACCTTGGGGTACTTCTCCGCCATGCGGAGGATATGCGGGTCGAAGTAGCCGAAGGAGGTCGGGAACAGCAGCGTCGCGCCGTCCTGCTCGATCATGGAGCCCATCGTCTTCTGCACGTCGGTGGTCTCGGGGACCTTCTCCTGCTCGACCACCGTGATTCCCGGCATCTTCTTCAGCGCCGCGGCCGCCTGGGCCTGGGCCTGGTTGTAGCCGTAGTCGTCGCGCGGCCCCACGTAGATCACGCCGACGACGAGCTTGCCTTGGGCCGCCGCGGCGCGGGGATGGAAGGGCGCCAGGCCGGCGAGGGCGACGGCGCCGCCGAGCCCGCGGAGGACGTCACGGCGGTCGGGGTTCTGGGTCGTCTCGCTCATCTGTCGCTCCTTGACGGCGGTGATGGGAACGGTCGAGTGCCCGGGAAGGGAAACGCAACGCCCATGCCATGGGTTACCAGGCTCTAATCGGGCGTTTTCTATGGAAAGCGCTCCCGACATCTCGGTTGTCGGTCCCTCGTCATGCCTACGTTTTGGGCAACGTGGCTAATCGCTGTGCATCGGTCGAGGTGCTACAATCCCGCCCGCCATGGCTCCGACCCTGCTCGTGCTCCCGCCGACGTCGCCGACCGCCAAGGACTGGGCGAAGCGCCTCGCGGAAGCGCTCCCCACCCTACGTGTAATCGTCGCCGAGGACGACGCGGCTGCCGCGCGCCTGATCGAGGACGCCGACGCCGCGTTCGGCACGCTCACTCCCGCCCTCCTGCGGCGGGCGGGAAAGCTTCGCTGGCTCCAGGCCCCGCAGGCGGCCCCGCCCGCCGGCTACTACTATCCGGACCTCGTCGCGCACCCGGTCGTGGTCACCAACTTCCGCGAGATCTACAACGACCACATCGCCGCTCACATCATGGCCTTCGTGCTCGCCTTCGCGCGCGGCTTCCATCACTACCTCCCCCAGCAGCAGCGGCGCGAGTGGCGGCCGCAATCGCTCGACACGGGCATCATCCACCTGCCGGAGGCGAGCGCCCTCATCGTCGGCGTGGGGGGGATCGGCGCCGAGACGGCGCGGCTGGCCGCGGAGTTCGGGATGAATGTGATGGGGGTCGATGCCCGTCGGCGCGAGCCGCCGCCGGGGCTACGCAAGCTCGACGGGCCGGACGCGCTCGACGCGCTCCTGCCGCTCGCCGACTTCGTCATTCTCACCGTGCCCCACACCCCGGAGACGGAGGGATTCATGCACCGGGCCCGCTTCCAGCGGATGAAGCGGAGCGCGTTCTTCATCAACATCGGCCGGGGCATGACCACGCGGCTCGACGACCTCGTCGCCGCGCTACGCGCCGGCGAGATCGCGGGCGCAGGGCTGGACGTCTTCGAGCAGGAGCCCCTGCCCGCCGACCATCCCCTGTGGACGCTCCCCGGCGTGCTGATCACCCCGCACACCGCGGGCTACGGACCTTACCTCGACGACCGGCGCTTCGCGATCCTCCTCGACAACAGCCGTCGCTTCCTCGCCGGCGAGCCGCTGCGCAACGTGGTCGACAAGGCCCACTGGTTCTAGGAGGCGGCCCCCTTCGGGCGCGCCGCGCCCGCCGCGAGGGGCCCCTCGACCACCGAGGCGGGGCCGCCGTTGCCGGCCACCACCATCAGCCGCCGCGCGTGGAACGCACCCAGGGTGGACCGGTGCCCGATGCTGAACATCATCGTCTCGGGCAGCCGCTTGCGCACGAGGCCGTAGAGATGCGCCTCCGTCGCCTCATCCAGCGCCGAGGTCGACTCATCGAGAAAGAGCCAGTCCGGCTTCTGGACCAGGGCGCGCGCGAAGCCGATGCGCTGCTGCTCGCCGGGCGAGAGCTGCTGCGCCCAGTGGGCGACCTCGCCCAGCCGCTCCCCCAGCTCGGGCAAGCCCACCACCTCGAGGGCCTCGCGCAGGGCCGCGTCGTCGACGCCGCCCGCCGGCATCGGATAGGCGACGACGTCCCGGAGCGTCCCGATGGGCAGGTACGGACGCTGGGGAAGAAACAGCAGGCGGGCGCCTGGCGGGAAGTGAATCTCGCCGCGCGCGAACGGCCAGATGCCGGCGATCGCGCGGATGAGCGTGCTCTTGCCCGTGCCCGAGGCGCCCTCGAGGAGTACCGTCTCGCCCCGCCCGAGCGAGAAGCTCACGCCAGCCATGAGCGGCGCGCCGCCGGGAAGGAAGAGGTCGACACCTCTCAGCGTCACCTGGTCGGGGCTTCCCTCGACGCGCGTGATCCCCTGGCCCTTCGACTGCCGGTGGACGTCCTCGAGCGCGCGCTCGAAGCCGGCGAGGCGCTCGACCACCGCGGACCACGCCGCGATCTCCTTATAGGACTGCACGAAGAAGCTCAGTGCGTCCTGGACTTGCTGGAACGCCTGGTTCGTCTGCATGAGACCCCCGAGGCCGAGCTCGCCGCGGAAGTAGCGGGGGGCGGCCACGATCGACGGGACTATCCACGCCCCCAGGCCGTAGCCGGACGTGAAGTAGGTCATCCGCTTCTGCCGACGCATGATGCCCCACCAGTTCGCGACCACGTCCTCGAACCGCTCGCGGAACGAGCGGAACTCGTCAGTCTCGCCGCGGTAGAGGGCGACGCCCTCCGTGTTCTCCCGAAAGCGCACGAGGCTGAACCGGAAGTCGGCCTCGTACCGCTGTCGATCGAAGTTGAGGCGGACGAGTGGGCGGCCGAGCCAGTCCGTCATCCAGGTACCCAGCACGGCGTAGAGCACCGCCACCCATACCATGTACCCGGGGACCGAAATGGACGTGCCCCCGATCGGCACCGTCATGGTGCCCGACAGGCCCCAGAGGATGGCCACGAAGGTGACCAGCGTCACGATGGCCCGCAGCCCTCCGGTGAAGAGCCCGAGCGAGTGCGCGGCGAGGAGGTGAACGTCCTCGGCGATGCGCTGGTCGGGGTTGTCGGTCTGGCGCGCTGCCAGCTGCATGCGGTAGTAGGCGCCGTCGGTCAGCCAGGCGCGCAGGTAGCGGTCGGTGAGCCAGCGCCGCCAGCGGATCTCCAGCATCTGGTTGAGGTACACCTGATACACGGCGAGGAAGATGAAGATCACGATGAGGTACGTCACCCGCAGGAGCTGCGCGCGAAACGCCACCACGTTCTTGTCCTGCAGGGCGTTGTAGAACGCGTTGTTCCACTGGTTCAGGAGCACGGTGAGGTAGACCATGCCCAGCGTGAGGAGCACGACGGCGAGCAGCAGCCCTCGCCCCGCCCACCGGTCCTCCGCGAACCAGTAGGGCCGGATCATCGCCCAAGCGCGTGGGACGGTCCGGATGAGGCTGATACGGGACGGCGGCGGCGCCGTGCCGTCCGGGCGCTCGTCCTCGGCCGGTCGCCGGGACCTCACCCTCTTGCCGCTCCCAGAAAGGGATGCGCTTGAAACGCGTCGTGGCAAGATCCATAGTGAGAGCGCACAGAGAGATTCTACAGGCCACCGAGGAGCCTATGGGCGGACAACCGACGAACGGGGCGAGACCCGTATCACCTATAGGCCGGTCCACACCTATCGGAGTGGTCCATCTGCTTCTCGTCCTGTCCCTTCTGGGGTGTGCCGGCCAGTCCCTCATGCCCGAGAAGCAGGCAGCCGCGGTTCGGCAGCGCGAGCGGGCGCTCACCCCCCACGCCGAGGCCATCCACGCCGCCATCGGGCGATCCGGACGCGCGGGGGCGCTGGCCTTCCTCGACGCGGGCGATGGCCGGCTGGTTGTGCTCCCCGGCGATAGCCCGGGCGACGCCTGGGGACGCCACGCGACCGTGCCGGAGGGGGAGGGCGCGCGAGTATCCGCCCCGTCCGTTCTCACCTTCGTGCATCGGGCAGACATCCCCAAGGCGCCGGAGGCGGTGACCCTGACGGATCTCCAGCAGCAGCAGGAGCTTCGGCGGATGGTGGCCACCCTCGACGCCGAGGTGCGGGGCGCGCATGCGCAGATCGAGGAGCGGCTGGGCCTGGTGCAGCGCGAGCTGGCCGCGGCGGTGGCGGCGCAGAAGCAGGAGACGGACGTGTCGATGGCCGCTGCCCGCGCCGATCTGCAGAAGGCGGTGACCGCGCTCGCCGACGACCTGGCCGCCGTGCGCAAGTTCATGCTGCAGACGGCCCAGGTCGGCTGGCTCACTCACGAGGCAACCGTCGAGAACGCGAGCGGCCTTCGAAAGGTCGCCACCGCCAGCCAGGATCTCGCCGCCAGCTCGGCGAAGCTGGAGGAGACCGTGCGCCAGCTCTCCGCCACCCTGGCCGGACAGCTCAAGGAGCTGGCGCGCCGGCTTGACAACATCCAGGGCAAGGTGAGCAGCCTGCAATGAGCACGCCCCTTCGCGCTCTCCTGACCGGCGCCCTTCTCTCGCTGCTCCCGGGCTCGCCCGGCGAGGCCAACGAGTGGGAGATCCTCCGCGAGCGCCAGGAAAGCGTCCTCCGGGCCCAGGCTCCCCGTAGCGCCGAGGTCGAGGCCCGCGAGCGCGGCGCCCGCGCCGAGCAGGAGAAGCGCGCCGAAAAGGTCGGCCGGGATCGGCTCGCGGGCGCCGAGGGCATCCTGAGGGCGGGCGACTGGCGGGCGGACGGCGTGGAGCGTCGGAAGAACCGCGAGTCGATGGCCACGCTGCAGCAGAACCTGGAGCGCACCAACGGCAGCCTATCGCGCGCGATCGAGATCGCCGAGTCGACGACGACCGGCCTGTCCCACTCCGGCGTGCTCGAGCGGCTGGCCCGCCTCGAGCACGAGCAGAAGGTGCGGGCGCAGTGGCAGAACGATCAGGCGGCCCGGGAGCGGGAGCGGCTGCAGCGAGAGCGCGCCGCCAGCGAGCGCGAGCGGGGCGTGCGCTGACGGCCTAGAGGTCTAGAGGTCCAGCTGACCGCCGACCACTCGCGCGTAGTAGCCCTGCTGCGCGAGCAGGTCCTCGGGAGCGCCCATCTCGGTCAGGCGGCCGTCGTCCACCACGATGACCTTGTCGACCCGCCGGATCGTGGTGAGCCGGTGGGCGACCATCAGGGTGGTGCGCCCCCGCATCAGGGCGAAGAGGCTGGCCACCACCTGGGACTCGCTCTCCACGTCCAGCGCGCTGGTCGGCTCGTCCATCAAGAGGATGGGCGCGTCCTTCAGGAAGGCGCGAGCCAGGTTGATCCGCTGCTTCTCCCCGACGCTCAGGCGCGCGCCGCCGTCCCCGATGATGGTCTGGTAGTGCTGGGGAAGCTTCTCGATGAGCTGATCGGCGCGGGCGGCGTGGGCGGCCGCCTCGATCTCAGCCATGGTCGCGTCGGGGTTTCCGTACGAGATGTTCTCGGCCACGGTGGTGGGCAGGATGATCGGCTCCTGCAGCACCAGCGCGATCTGGGCCCGCAGATCCGCCAGCCGGAGGTCGCGGAGGTCGACGCCCTCGAGCAGCACCGCGCCCCCCGCGGGGTCGAAGAACCGCGGCAAGAGGTTCAGGAGGGTCGTCTTGCCGGCGCCGCTCGGCCCGATGATGGCCGCGGAGGTGCCGGCCAGGAGCTTGAAGCTGACATGGCTCAGCACCGGCCGGGTGGGGTGATACGCGAAGGACACGTCGTCGAACGTGACGTTACCGTACACGGGGAGCGGCGATGGGGCGCCCGCGGGCGCGCCGGCGGGAGCGAACATGTTGTCGGCGGAGGTGGGCAGGCCAGCCGCGGAGTCGACGTACCGCCCATGCACCGCCGGACGCGCCTCCGGCCGGCTCTTCACCTCTTCGGGCGTGTCGAGGATCTCGAACACCCGTCCGGTGCTCGCCCGCGCGCTCGACAGGGTGGCGCCCACTTGCGAGAGCTGATTGAGCGGCTCGAAGAGCTGGGCCACGTAGGCGAGGAACACCAGCAGCTCCCCGACCGTGAGTGTCGAGGCCAGCACTTGCTGCGCGCCCACCCAGGTCACCCCGAGCGTGCAGGCGCCCAGGATCACGGAGATGGAGCCCCAGTAGAAGACCTCCAGGCCCTGCTGGGCCATCTTGTGCTGCCGGGCTTCTTCGGTGTGGGCGGTGAAGCGCTGTTGCTCATGCCCCTCGCGCGCATTGCTCTGGATCAGCGGCAGCGCGGTGATGCCCTGGTGAATGAGGGAGTAGACCTTGCCCTCCGCCTGCTGCGCGGCGGTGCCCCGCAGCCGCATCGCGCGCCCGAACACCTTCATCGACAGCAGGAGCACCGGCACCGCCACCAGCGCTATCGCGGTGAGATGGAGGTTCAGCCGCGCCATCGCCACCGTCATGAACACGAGCGTGCCGGTGGCGCTCACGAAGATCAGGAGCCCGTGGAGGAACAGGTTCTGGAAGGCGCACGTGTCCGTGCCAGCCCGGAAGATGATATCCCCTGCCTCCGTGCCGTGGTGGTAGCGAAGGGATAGCCGCTGGAGCCAGCCGAACACATCGTCGCGAACCCGCCGGAGGCCCCGCAGGCCCACGCCGATCGACACATAGATGTGGCCGGCGCAGGCGCCCGCATGCACCAGGTGCAGGGCCAGGCCGGCTCCGACGAGAGCCGTGATCTGGGCGGCCTGGCTCCAGTCGGTCACCCCGTCGGGCAGCCACCCGGGATAGGGCTTCGAGCCAAGCACACTATCGACCAGCAAGGCGAGCGGCCAGGGCTTGAGCAGGTTCAGCCCGATACTTAGGATCAATAGGGATAAAGTAAGCCCGATACGCCCGGCGTCAGGACGGAAGTAGCCCAGCGCCCGCAGCAGTTGCCTGAAGCGTGCGATCGAGGCGGCGACCTCACGAGTCCACGCGGCGGGGGTCATATGGTTCAAACGAGTCAGCAAGGCACGTGCCACGGGTCCGGGACGCCGGGGGGACGCCGATTCACCATTGAAACTTGCAGACTTCTCGACGCCTTCATCGCCTGGCGTGGCGGGGGCGCCACGGGACAACGTAAATCCTACATGACGGGACTGCCGGTTCAATCAGCGTGGATTGGCGCGGGCGCTCGCTCATCGGGCTGATCGCCCCGCGCGGGGGCGTCGATACGAACCCGTCGCAGGAGCGGCAGCAGGACCAGCGTCAGGCTGAACAGGATGAAGAGCAGCCAGAAGTCGTCGGCGAAGGCGAGGAGCTCCGCCTGTCGGGTGACTTCCCTGTAGAGGGTGCCGAGGGCCTGCCGCTCCGCCGTGAAGGCATCGACTCCGCGGTCGGAGAAATGCCGGGTCCACGCGCGCAGCCGCTCGGCGGTCTCCGGATCCCAGATATTGACGTGGCCGACCAGCGTGGACTGATGCTCCTGGCTCCGCCGCGCGAGGACCGCGGTCATGACGGAAACGCCGATGGCGCCGCCGAGGTTCCGCACAACGTTGAGCGCGGCGGTGGCGTTGCCCATCTTCTCCCGCGCGATGGTGGCGAGCCCGATGGTGTTGAGGGGGACAAAGATGAAGCCCACCCCCGCCCCCTGCACGAAGCGCGGCCAGGCCAGCGCCCAGTAATCCATCCCCAGGGTCACCTCGGACATCACGTACACCGCGTACGCATTGAGCAGACAGCCCAAGGCGAGCAGCCAGCGCTGGTCCATTCTGGTGATCAGCCGCCCTGCGATGAGCAGCGAGAGGAGATTGCCGACGCCGCCCGGTGCCAGCACGAGGCCCGAGGTCCACGCGTCGTAGCCCAGCACCCGCTGGGTGAAGAGGGCCAGGAGCACCATGCTGGAGAAGAAGCCCATCATGACCACCAACATGATCAGGCTCGACGCGGCGAAGTTGCGGTCGGCGTAGACGCTGAGGTCGAGGATGGGCTCGTCCACGATCAGCTCGCGGATGAGGAACCCCACGAGCGTGGTGACGGCGACGAGGGCGAGCGCGATGATGATGGCCGACTCGAACCACTCGTTGCGCTCGCCCTGATCGAGGAACAGCTGGAGAGAGAGAAATCCCACCGCCATCAGGGTGAGCCCGAGGATGTCCACGCGCCCCGGCCGCTTGAGGTAGGGCGGGTCGAACAGCACCGCGCTCGCGGCGAGCACTCCCACCAGCCCGATGGGCACGTTGATGTAGAAGATCCAGCGCCACGACCAGTTGTCGGAGATCCAGCCGCCGAGGGTGGGGCCGAAGATCGGCGCCATCATGATGCCGACCCCCCACGCCGCCATCGCCATGCCGCGCTGCCGCAGGGGAAAGATCTCCCACATGATGGCCTGGGACAGCGGCATGAGGGGCCCGCCGCCGATGCCCTGTATCATGCGCGCGACGAGCAGGACCCAGATGTTCGGCGCCAGGCCGCACAGCACGGAGGCCAGCGTGAAGATGACCGTGCACCCGAGAAAGAAGCGCTTGCGGCCGATGACGGCGGCAAGCCAGCCGGTGGCGGGAAGGATGACCGCATTCGCGGCGAGGTAGGACGTGAGCACCCACGACACCTCGTCGACGCCCGCCGAGAGCGACCCCTGGATGTGCGGCAAGGCGACGTTGGTCACGGTGACGTCCAGCACCTGCATGACCGTCACCAGCATCACCGAGCCGGTGATGGCCCATTTCCGGGCCGCTCCGACCGGCGCCTCGCCGGTGTCCGGCGCCGCCGCCGTGCTCACACGCGCTCGAGAATATGCAGTCCGCGGCCCCGATCGATGAGGTAGAGGAGGCCGCGGTCGTCGACGCACACGTCGTTGCTCGACACCCGCGTGGAGCCCTCCGGGACGGGGGGAAGGAAGTGCGCAACCTCACGTGGCGCATGAGGGCGAGCGATATCGACCACGCGCAAGCCGTGGGCGAACCAGGCCACCGGGATCTCGGTCCCCGTCACCCGCTCGCAGGGCTGATGACAGCCGGTGAACTCCGGCTGCGGGCTTCCGTCGATGCCCTCGAGCTGAAAACTCGCGAAGGGGGTGGGCCGCCGCTCGTCGCTGATGTCGACCAGCCACAGGAAGGCCGGCGGTCCCGGCTCGAGCTTGGCCACGTCCTCGTCGGCTACGAGGAGCACCCGGCGGCCCTGGATGGGAAACGGCACCGGCAGCGCGGTGTGGGTCGGCGTGATGAAGGGCGGGCTCCAGTCCAGCCCGGAGACCGGTCGGGGCCGCGCGAGGTCGGATACGTCGAGGATGACGAAGCCCCCGTGCCAGTAGCTCACGTACAGACGGTCGTCGAGACGAATGGGATGATGGCAGCGATGCTGGCGGCCGGTCCACGTCGGCGTCTCGCCGCCGGCCGTCCACTGCCCCGGCATCCACCAGCGCCCCACCTCCTCGGGCCGCGTGGGGTCGGCGAGGTCGAGGATCATCACGATGTTGCCCAGGTAACCGTCCAGCTCCGGCGAGATGTAGGCGTACCGGCCGTCGAAGGTGAAGCGGTGCACGCCCGCGCCCGCGCAGCGCCAGAAGGCCAGCTCGCGCGGACGGCGCGGATCGCTGACGTCGAACACGATCAGCCCGCCTTCGCCCTTCGCGGCCTCCACGCCGTGCCCCTCGCGGTTGACGAGCATGAGGCCGTTGGCCGCGCGCACCTTGTGGGAGTGCGTCCCCGGCGGCACCTCGAGGGTCGCGACCGGGCGCGGCGCCGCCGGGTCGCTGACGTCCACGAGGGTGGTGCCGTGCGGGGCCTTCATGTGCGCGATGCACGCGAGCGTGCCATCCACCACGACCTGGCCGCCGCCCGGGCAGTCGAAGTAGGCGACCTGCCGCAGCCCGTGCGCGCTCCCGCCGTCCTTTGACATGCGCGTCATTATATAATCCCGAGCACACGCATGGCCGACATCGTCGCCGCCGCGCTCACCGCTCACGCCCCGCTCATCACCGGCCGGCCCGACGTCGCGCGGCCCGAGCAGCGCGATCGGCTCTATGCGGGCTTCCACGAGCTCGGCCGGCGCCTCGCCGCCGCGCGGCCCGATCTCCTGGTCATGTTCGTGAACGACCACCTCCAGAACTTCGCCTACGACAACCTCCCCGCCTTCTGCGTGGGCCTGGCCGAGAGCTACGAGGCGCCGAGCCCTGGAGGCGCCGCCCTCATGCGCCTGACGCCGCGAACGCTGCGCGGGCGACCTGACTGGGCGATGGCGCTGCTCGAAGCCGGGCTCGAGGCGGGCGTCGATTTCGCATATTCGTACGACATCGAGAGCTGGGACGAGATGTCCGTCCCGCTGTCCTTCCTCCTCCCCGGCGGCGAGATCCCGGTGGTCACCGTGTACACGAACTGCGCGGCGCCGCCGTTGCCCGCTCCCCGCCGCTGCCGCGAGGTCGGCGCCTTCGTGGGCGACTTCATCCGCGCGCGCCCCGCGGGCGAGCGCGTGGCCTTGATCGCCACGGGCGGCCTGTCCCACTGGGTGGGGACGCCGCAAACCGGCCGGATCAACCCCGAGTGGGATCACTGGGTGCTCAGCCACATCACCCGCGGGGACGTGGAGCCGCTCGCCCGCCTCACGTGGGACGAGATCGAGCGCGACGGCGGCAACGGGGGCCAGGAGATCCGGAACTGGATCGCGCTGCTCGGCGCGCTGCCCGGCGCGAAGGCCGAGGTGCTCGCCTATGAGCCCGTCGCGGAGTGGATCACCGGCTGCGCCACCGTGTGGATTCAGCCGTGATCCGGGTTTCCTACGCGCTCAACAAGCTCCTCACCGCGGTGGCCCGCCAGCATCAGATGAAAGAGGCCCTCACCGACGAGGAGATGGCCGGCCACGACCTCGCCCCCGCCGAGCGCGCCGCGCTCCGGACAGGCGACATCGGCGCCCTCTACGAGCTCGGCGCCAACCCGTATCTCATCCGGCGCGTGTTTCGCCGCCGCTTCACCGTCTGAGCCATGAAAGTCGCGACGTGGCGCGGCGGCAGCCGCTTCACCCTGGACGACGCGCCGGAGCCCGTCGCCGGCCCCGGCGAGGTGGTAGTCGCCGTCGAGGCCGCCGGCATCTGCGGCACCGACATTCACGCCACCCAGGGCCTGTTCCCGTGGCAGCCGCCTTTGGTGATGGGACACGAGTACTCCGGGGTGGTCCGCGCGGTGGGCCGCGGCGTGAGCCCACGGCTGGTCGGCCGCGCGGTGGCCTGCGAGCCGTCGCAGGGCTGCGGCGCCTGCCCGGCCTGCGCGGCCGGGCGTGTCTCTCAGTGCCCGGGTGCGCGCCGCATCGGCGGCTTCGCCGAACGGGTCGCCCTTTCGGCCGCCTCCGTGCACCCCCTCCCGCGGGGCCTGGACGCCGTGACCGCCGCGCTCACCGAGCCCGCCGCGTGCTGCCTGTCCGGGCTCGAGATGTACCGGATGCCGCCTGGCGCCACCGTGCTGGTGATCGGCGGTGGGATCATGGGGCTTCTCACCATGGCGATCGCAAAGCGGCGCGGCGCCAAGCGTCTCGTGCTGTCCGACCCCCTCGAGGAGCGGCGGCAGATCGCCCGTCGGCTTGGGGCCAGCGTGGTGGTGGACCCCACGCGGGAGAGCCTGCGCGACCGGGTGATGGCGCTGACGGGCGGACGCGGGGCGGACGTGGTCTGCGAGGCCGTGGGCAAGCCTGAGCTGGTCGCCGAGGCCATGACGCTCGTGAAGGCCACCGGCATCGTGCAGCTGGTCGGCGTGAGCCCCAAGGGGAGCCGGCTCCCCCTCGACCTCTACGACGTGCACTATCGCGAGCTGCGCATTCACGGGGCCTACGGCCGCGGCACCGCGTTTCGCCGCGCCCTGGGGCTGCTGCCCACATTGGGCGCGCGGCGCCTCGTCACCGGGCGCTTCCCGCTCGCGCGCGTCGAGGAAGCCTTCGCCCACGCCGCGGCCGGGCGCGGGGCCAAGACCATCATCACGCCGGGCACGGCCTAGGCGCCCCGGCAAGGAGATCGCCATGGAGCTCGACTCGCGAGTCGCCATCGTCACCGGAGCCGGCCGCGGGATCGGCCGCGCGACCGCGCTGGAGCTGGCGCGCATGGGCGCGGACATCGCCGTGGCCGAGGTGGATCGCGTCACTGCCGACCGCACCGGCGCCGAGGTGAAGGGGCTGGGGCGCCGCTCTCTCGTGCTCGCCACCGACGTGACGTCGCGCGCATCGCTCGCCACCATGGTCGAGCGGACGCTCGGCGAGCTAGGCCGCATCGACATCCTCGTCAACAACGCCGGGATCTATCGGGCGGCCGCGACCCTCGACATCACCGAGGAGCACTGGGACGCCGTGCTCGACATCAACGCGAAAGCGGTGTTCTTCGCCAGCCAGGCCGTGCTCCCCGCCATGATCCGGCAGAAGCGCGGCGCCATCGTCAACCTCGCCTCCATGGCGGGCAAGATCGGCAGCAAGACGAACCTGCCCTACAACGCGAGCAAGGCGGCGGTTGTGAGCATGACGAAGAGCCTGGCCCTCGCCCATGCCGCCGACGGGATCCGGGTGAACTGCGTGTGTCCCGGCTTCGTGGAGACCGACATGTGGGCCAAGGTCGCGAGCGAGCAGGGCGCGCTGCTCGGCATGTCCGCGGAGGAGTTCACGCGCCAGCGCGCGGCCTCGGTGCCGCTGGGACGCATGGAGAAGCCGGAGGACGTGGCGAGCGTGATCGGCTTCCTCGCCTCCGATCGAGCCGCCTACATGACGGGACAGGCCCTCAACGTCACCGGCGGCCTGGTGATGCACTAGCCCCCTCACCCTACCCTCTCCCCCGAGGGGGGAGAGGGGTTGGCCTCAGGCGAGGACGTAGCCGTAGCGGAGATTCGAGCGGCCCTCGCCGCTGGCCGCGTAGTCGGCCTTGAAGGCGGCCAGGCGATCGGTGGGGCCCGATAGCTCGGCGCTCTTCTGATAGCCGTAGAGGCTCGCCACGTTCTGCCCGAAGATGGCGCGCTTGACGGACCCGTCGGCGGCGCCCAGCGGCGCGAAGCCGTGCTGCTTCTGCATGTCCTCCGGAATCTCCAGCCGCCGCAGCCCCTCGATCTGCCACTGCGGCGAGCCGGTCCACACCGCGTCGGTGCCCCAGATCACGTGGTCGAAGCCCATGCCGCGCACGAGCGTGCCCATGAGGGCGGCGGCGAGGCGCGGCTGCACCACGGTGGTCTGCGCGAAGAGCTGGCCCAGGTCGGCGTAGACGTTCTTCACGCCGCACTTGCCGGGGATCTCGGCGAGGTCCGTCACCCAGTCCACGCGGCCCTCGCGCTCGAACTGGGCGAGCGCATCGGCGGGATTGCCGCCGCCGGGGAAGCGATAGGCCCCGTGATAGATGATGAAGTTGAGCCCCGGCCAGTCCCGCGCCGCCTTCCCCAGGTCGCGCACGTCGCAGTAGGGCCTCAGATTGGGAAATCGCGCGTCCATCGACGGCGGAAAGAGGCCCTTGTGCACGCACACGTTGACCAGCCCGGCCTTCTGCATCTTCTCGTAGGCGGGATAGACGAGCTTGTCGTCGTCCATGCGCCACGGGTGCTGGCTCTTGTCCTTGTGGGTGTTGTCGCCGATGGTGTAGCCCTTGAAGGAATCGGGCTTGAGGGTGGCGATGGCGCGATCGACCTCTTCCAGCCAGCCGGGATAGCCCGGCGTGAAGATGGCGTGGCTCATGAGCCGGCGCGCGCCGAGCCGCGCGTTGACCTTGTCGCGGGCGGCCGCCGCCATGTCATTGGTGAGGAACCAGTCCTGCGGCACCTCGGACGGGGCGCCCGACAGCAACGCAACCTTCGTGTCTGAGTCGAGGAATAACTCCTTGAAGTAGTTGTCGTACTTCAGGTCCTCGAGGCTCTGCGGCTTCCCCGCGAGCGCGGGGTTCCACCCCATGCGCCCCACCGCCTCCCGCTGCCGAACGAATCCCTCGAGGCGCGTGTCGTCGCGGAGAAAATGCGTATGGGTGTCCATGATGAACTGGCCGGCGAGGCTCATGGCACGCGCCGCCGCCATCTCCTTGTCGGAGGCCTCGGCGAGGCTCGCGTCGAAGAGGGCACCGTACACCTCGTTCATCGCCACGAATGCGGCGGCCATGCCGCTGGCGGTCTGGAAGAACCGGCGCCGGGTCATCCCCTGGCGGCGCGCCTGAGCATCGCCCAGCTCCGCGAGGCGCGCCTCCACGCGGCGCTGCTCGGCGCTCTGCGGTGAAGGGAAGTACTCGTCGCTCGACACCACCTGGGTTGGCACGGGGCCGGGGAAGGCGGCGATCTCGGCGGGTTGGAGACGAGCCAGCTCGTCGTCGCTGAGCAGTCGCATCACGGACCTCCTTGTCGGATCGAGCCTAGCACGGCGCCCCTTGATTCGCCCGGGGCGCGCCGTTACCCTTGGGCTCCATGAACCCGCTGCGCCCGGTCGACCGCTACATCGCCGTCGGCGGGCTCCGCCTGCACTGCCTGGACTGGGGCGGGGACGGGCCGCCGCTGTTGCTCCTGCACGGCTTCACCGGCCACGCGCATGCCTGGGATACGCTGAGCATCGCGCTGCAGCCCCACTTCCACGTTTATGCCCTTGATCAACGCGGGCACGGCGAGAGCGATCCCGCCGAGGTCTACAACCCGGTGGTCGCCCTCGACGACATCGGCGGCGTGCTCGCCGAGCTGGGCCTGACGACCCTCGACGTGATCGGGCTGTCCATGGGCGGACGCAACGCCATGTACCTTGCCTCGAACCGGCCGGAGGTGGTGCGCCGGCTCGTCATCGTCGACATCGGGCCCGAGATCAGCAAGAAGACTACCCAGGCCCCGCCCGGCCCTCCCGAGCCCGAGACCTGGGACAGCATCGAGCAGGCCGCCCAGCATCTCCATCGCGGCAATCCGTATCCGGGCATCCACTACTACCGCTGGGTGGCCTCGCATAGCCTCAAGGCGCGGCCGGACGGCCGGCTCGTGTGGCAGTGGCATCCCAGCATCAAGGAGCGGCGCACGCAGTCGGACATCGACTGGTGGGCGCTGCTCAAGACCATCGCCGTCCCGACCCTCGTGCTCCGCGGCGCCGAGAGCACTGTGCTGGACCGCGATGTGGCGGAGCGCATGGCGGCCACGCTGCCCGCCGGTCAATTCGTGGAGATCCCCCGCGCCATTCATACGCTGCACGAGGACAACCCCGACGCCGTGCTCGCCGCCCTTCGCGCCTTCCTCGCCTTCTGAGCGCACCCGTCGTGCGCGCCGACGGCATGCCGGGTCCCGCGTCGCACACGTATTTCTCCCAGCGGCTGCGGCTGCACTATGTCGACTGGGGCAATGCCGGCAAGCCGCCGTTGCTCCTCGTGCATGGCGGGCGCGATCACTGTCGGAACTGGGACTGGACGGCGGCCTCCTTCCGCGACGACTGGCACGTGATCGCCCCGGACCTGCGCGGGCACGGCGACAGCCAGTGGTCGCCCGACGGTAGCTACACGATGGCCGGCTACATCTACGATCTCGCCCAGCTGATCCACCAGCAGCGCCTGGCCCCGGTGACCGTCGTCGCTCACTCGCTGGGAGGCGCCATCACCCTCCGCTATGCCGGCATCTACCCGGAGACGGTGGCGAAGGTGGTGGCCATCGAGGGGCTGGGGCCGGCCCCCGAGATGGTCGCCGGGCGCGGAAACCGCGGCATCGCCGACCGGATGGACGCCTGGATCCGCGAGCAGCGCGGGCTCGCCGGTCGGCTGCCGCGGCGCTACGCATCCGTGGAAGACGCATTCCGGCGCATGCAGGAGGAGAACCCGCACCTCACCGCCGATCAGGCGCGCCACCTCACCGAGCACGGGGTGAACCAGAACGAAGACGGGACGTACAGCTGGAAGTTCGATAACTACGTGCGCACCTGGTTCCCCTACGACATGCGGGGCCAGGACATCCAGCAGCTCTGGAGCCGCATCACCTGCCCCACGCTGCTCCTCTACGGCAAGGAGAGCCGCTCCGGCGACCCCGCCGCGGACGGCCGGGCGCGCCACTTCTCGCAGGCCCGCGTGGTCGGCGTGGACGGGGCCGGCCACTGGCTGCACCACGACCGGCTGGACGTGTTCCTCGAAACCGTGCGCAAGTTCCTGAACGAGGCCTAGCCCCCACTCCGAAAAGGAGACCGAGATGAGAGCACGCACCTGGTTCGCGCTGACCGCCGCGATCGTCGCGCTTGTCGCCGTCACCGCCCTCACCCTCACGCCCGCACCCGCCCAGCCGAAGACCTTCGTCTGGAAGGTCCAGAGCTCGTTCCCCGTCACGGACTATCCGCATCGCTCGCTGGTGGAGCTCGCCAAGTCCATCGAGCAGATGTCGGGAGGGCGCCTCAAGATCGAGCCCCTCCCCGTGGGCGCGGTGGTCGGCTTCTTCGAGGTGCTGGACGCGGTGAACCGGGGCGCCCTCGACGGGGGCCTCACCTGGCCCGGCCTCTGGGCGGGTAAGAATTCCGCTGCCGGGCTCTTCGGCTCTCCGCTCGGGGGGCCGTTCGGGATGGGGCAGAACGAGTTCACCGCCTGGCCGTTCTCCGGCGGCGGGCAGGAGCTCTACAACGAGCTGCTCCAGAAGGAGCTCAAGATGGATGTCGTGGCGCACTTCACGACCATCCAGCCCTTCTGGGAGGCGTTTGGGTGGCTCAAGAAGCCGATGAAGAACCTCGACGACCTCAAGAAGCTCAAGTTCCGCTCGTCGGGCATCGGGCTCGAGATGTTCAAGCGGATGGGGATCGCGACGGTCGGCATGGCCGGCGGCGACATCGTCCCGTCGCTGGAGCGGGGCGTCATCGACGGCGCCGAGTGGGCCATCCCGAGCCGCGACATCGTGATGGGCTTCCAGCAGGCCGCGAAGTACTACTACATGCCGAGCTTCCGGCAGCCGCCGACGTTCCATGAGCTGATCATCAGCGGGAAGAAGTGGGCGGAGCTGCCGCCGGACCTCCAGGCCATCGTGAAGTACGCGACGATGGCCGAGATCACGCGCCTCTCCGCCTACACGGTGGATCAGGACGCGAAGGCGGCCGAGGAGCTGGCCACCAAGCACGGCGTCAACATCCTGCGCACGCCCGACGAGGTGCTGCGCGCGGAGCTCGAAGGCATCGACAAGGCCTTCGAGGCGGAGTCGCAGAAGAACCCCTTCTTCGCGAAGGTGCTTACCGCCCAGCGCGAGTACGCCAAGAAGACGGTGGCCCACGCGCAGCGGATGACTCCGCCCATGGACATCGCGGTCAAGCACTACTGGCAGAAGCGCTAGCAGATTGGATCGAGCAAAACGCGACGGGCGGCGCCCCCTCCGTGGGGACGCCGCCCGTCGGTGCGTCCACGCGAGGAGGCTAGAAGCGGCCGTACCGGAAGGCCGCCGACCCGATGACGCCGAGGCCGAGATAGGTGATCGGCGCCGCGCCCGGCACCTGGGTCCGCGAAGCCATGGGTATTGCCGTCGCCGCCGCCGGTGCTTTGATCATCGTCGCGCTTTTCCGATGGTCATCGACCGCCTGGATTCGAGGCGCCACATGACCCTCACCTACAGCAGGCGACATGCCAACGGGGAGGAGTCCCTTTCCGGGACGAGATCGCAGTGACTTAACGGCCGCGAAGGCTTTGCGCGATGCCGAACGTAAAGGGCGCCGACAAGGGGGCGGCCTCCCCTTCGGCCGTCAGTTGGGGTATGCTGGGCGGCGGTTTTTCGGCATCCCCTCGAACCCCAACCTCTCACCTCCGACGCAAGGAGATCCGCCCATGGCTCAACTCACCGTTCCCCTCGATGCCGCCCGCTTCGCGAAGGGTCTCTCCTGGAAGGACTACATGGCCCAGATGGGTGACACGCGGGCCCGCACCGAGGACAACTACACGAAGGCCACGCTCACCGACGAGGAGCGCGGCTTCTTCAAGGGCCCTGCGCTGGGCAAGGTGAAGTACGCGCTGATGCTGGCCGAGAACTGGTGCGGTGACGTGCACCGGAACTCGCCGCTCCTCGCCCACATCTGCGAGGCCATGCCGAACTGCGAGCTCCGCGTGTTCTTCCGCGACCAGAACCTCGACATCACCGACCTCTATCTCAACAACGGCTATCGCTCGATCCCGGTCATCGTGTTCTTCGACCAGAACTGGAACGAGATCGGCCACTGGATCGAGCGCGCGAGCGCGGCCACCCAGAAGATGATCGGCCTGCGCGCGAAGACGGTGGACGTGGCGCCGGCCGACCAGCAGGAGGCGGCGACAGCGGAGTTCCGGAAGCAGTACCAGGCCCTGCACGAAGGTGCCAATAGCCCGTGGCGCGAGGCGGTGAAGGAAGTGCGCCAGGTGCTGGCGACCCGTCTGGGGCTCCTGCCCCCGGACAAGAAGTAGCGCGACGTACCGTGCGGGCGACGGCGGAGCAGCTGCGCCGGCTCACGAGCGCGATGCTGCGCGCCGGCGGCAGCGGCTCGGAGGAAGCGGAGCTCGTGGCGGATCATCTCGTCCAGGCGAACCTGGCCGGGCACGATAGCCACGGGGTCGGGATGATGCCGACCTATGTCCGCAACCTCAAGGCCGGCCTCGTCGTCCCGAATACCCGGGCCAAGGTCGTGAAGGACGATGGACCCATCGTCATGATGGACGGACAGCGCGGCTACGGGCGATGCGTGGGGGGCGAGCTCATGACCGCCGCCATCGCTCGGTGCCGCCAGACGGGCGTCGCCGTGGCGACGCTCGCGAACGCGCATCACGTGGGACGGGTCGGCGCCTACGGCGAGCTCGCCGCCGGCGCCGGCCTCGTCTCGCTCCACTTCGTCAACGTCACCGATCACCGCGCGCTCGTGGCCCCGTTCCGGGGCACCGACGGCCGCTTCTCCACGAACCCCATCTGCATCGCGCTACCCGCCACCGACCGCCAGCCCGCGGTGCTCCTGGACATGGCCACCAGCGCCATCGCCATGGGCAAGGTCCGAGTGGCGAAGAACGAGGGCAAGCTCGTGACCCAGGGCGCGCTGATCGACGCCTCCGGGCAGCCCACCCGCGATCCGAGCGTCATGTACCGCGAGCCGTCCGGCGCGCTCCTCGCCTTCGGCGAGCACAAAGGCTATGCCCTGGCGGTGGTCACCGAGATCCTCGCGACCGCGCTCACCGGCGGCCCGAGCATACAGCCCAACAACGCCCGGCTGGGCGGCATCGTCAACAACATGCTCTGCGTGCTTCTCGATCCCGCCCGGCTGGCCGGCATCGACTGGTTCCGCCGCGAGCTCGACGGCTTCGTGGACTACGTGAAGGGCTCGCCGGCCGCGACAGCCGCCGCGCCGGTTCTCGTGCCCGGCGATCCGGAGCGGCAAGCACGCGCCGCGCGGGGGCGCGACGGCATCGACGTCGACGCGACGACCTGGCAAGAGATGCTCGCCGCGGGCGAGGCCCTCGGCCTCCCGCGCGCGCAGGCCGAGGCGCTCGTCGCCTGAGGTGACTTCCCCGTCCCGCCTCGCCGACGAGCTCCCGCTCGCCGGCTACACGGTCCTCGACCTCACCCGCGTGCTCGCCGGTCCGTACTGCACACGCATCCTCGCCGACATGGGCGCGCGCGTCATCAAGGTCGAGCGCCCCGTGGACGGCGACGACATGCGCCGGAACTACATGCAGCTCGAGCCCGGCCGCACCGACCAGTCGAGCTACTTCATGCGGGTGAATGCGGGCAAGGAGAGCGTGGCGATCGACATGGCCAAGCCCGAGGGCCGAGCGGTCATCCACGATCTCGCCCGTCGCGCCGACGTCTTCGTGGAGAACTTCATGCCCGGCGTGGCCGCCAAGCTCGGCTGCGACGAGGCGACGCTGCGCGCGCTCAAGCCCGACCTCGTCTACTGCTCGATCTCCGGCTTCGGCCAGACGGGCCCGTGGCGCGCCCGGCCCGCCTTCGCCCACATCATCAACGCGGCGTCGGGGCTCATGCACCTCGAGCAGGGCGATGAGCCGGCGCCCCGTGCCTCCAATCTCCAGGCCGCCGACGTGCTCGCCGGGACGCACGCGGTGGGCGCCATCGTCGGCGCGCTCCTCCGCCGCGGCCGCACCGGCCAGGGCGCGCATCTCGACGTCTCGATGCTCGAAGCCTTGATCAGCGCCGACAGTGTCACCTACGCCGCGGTCCTGAACGGCGGGGAGGAAGCGGGCAATCCGCGACCCGGTATGGTGGTCGCGGCCATCGGCGACCGGTCGCTCGCCATGCAGTTCGTGGGCTCGGGCGAGCTCTGGCCGCGTCTGCTCGCGCTGATGGAGCGTCCGGAGCTGGGGCGCGATGCGCGCTTCGACACCGCGGACAATCGGCGCGCCCACTGGCGGGCGCTGCGCGAGATCGTGGTGGCGTGGCTTCAGGCAACCTACCCCAGCGTGGACGCGGCGCTCGCCGCCCTCGCGCAGGCGCGCATTCCTTGCGCCCCCGTGCTGCGGCCCGCGGAGCTGGTCGCCGAGCCGCACCTGGCCGAGCGGGGATTCTTCCCCGCGGTGCCGCACCCCGTCCGAGGGTCCGTCCGCATCACGTCGACCCCCTATCACCTGGATCACCGCCCCCTGGGCCCGCGCGGCCCCGCCGCCTATCGCGTGGGCGAGCACACCCGGGACGTGCTATCGCGCGACCTGGGCTACAGCGCCGAGCGGATCGAGGCCCTGCGGCACGCGCGCATCGTCGACATCCCCTAGCATCGCCGCGCCCAAAGCGCGGATTAACTCGAGCCATGGGATAGACTGAGCAAGCGGAGACTCTCGTCCGCGAACCGCATGGAGGCCAGGTGGAGACGGTGAAGCAGGCGATGGGCGCAGCGCTGGCCGCGGAGCTGCGCGCCCTCGCCGAGGCGGACGCGCGGCGCACCCCCATGGACGCCCTTCTGGAAGCCGCCCACCGCGGCGAGGTCGACGACGATCGCGGCTTCCGCCTGCTCGGCCGCCTGTGGACGCTCAAGCGCGCCATGTACTACGTCTACGGCGCGTGGGCGATGGGGCTCAACGTCAACGAGTTCCCGCCCACGGTGGCCTATCTCTTCGGCAAGCAGATCTACGACGACTCCACCCACGAGATGCAGTACGTGGACGAGATCCTGCGCCGCGGCTGGGCGCCGACCCAGCGCGCCGCGTTCCAGCATCCCTACTGCGCGTTCGTCCCCGCGACCCGGCTCGCCTACTTCGTCTTCGCCCTGCGCGCCCTCACCAACTACCGGCAGAATATCCGCATCGCCGCGTTCAACCTCGGCGCCAAGGTCATCGAGCTGGCGTGGCTCGAGCGCCTCGGCCTCGACTTTCCCGATCCCGCCCTCCGCGCGCTCTTCGCCGGCCAAGCCGCGGAGACTCGCAGCCATGTCCTGATGGGGCGATTGATCGTCGAGCGCTACGTGACGAGCGCCGTGGACGAGGGGCTCGCCCGCATCGACCACGGCGTCGTCCGCCAGAACTACCTCTTCGCCCTCGACGAAATCGCGGCGGCCACCCTGGGGCTGGCCGAGTCCAAGGGCGAGGTCGTGGTGCCGAAGGACTGACGCGCCGATGACCGCCCAGACCATCGCCATCGCGATCAACCACGACGCGTGTACGGAGTGCCGCATGTGCTACGTGGTCTGCCGCGAGATCGACCTGAACGCCGTGTACGTGGCGGCCGACTCCCTGCATCGCTTCGAGATCGACCCCGGTCGCTGCCTCTATCCCGGCTGCACCGCGTGCCTCATGTACTGTCCGGCGCCCGAGTCGATCGTCGAGGTCGCGAGCGGCCGCTCGCTGGTGCCGCCGCCGCCGGATGTGTGGACGCCCGACCGGCGCGTCGCCCGAGGCGCCGCCTGATGCCGCGCCCCAATCATCCGCTCGTGCAGCAGTTCCTCGACGCCTGGGTCACCCCCACCGGCTTCGCCGGCCCCGGCGTCGAGTTCCGCATGCGGATGACCGCGCGCTGCCTTCCGATCTGGAACGGCGCCACCGCGCGCGCCGTGAAGGGCGGCGAGGAGGACCGGCGGGCCACCGGCGACGACTGGAAGATGGAGCGGGCACTGGCCGGGTACGCGCTCGAAGGTCCGCAGATGTCCATCAAGCAGATGTCCACCCAGCTCCTCTCCGTGCCCATGGACCAGCAGGCGCGCTACATCGACCTTCAGCGCATGCGCGCGCGCCAGATCTGGGATGAGGTCAAGCACGGGCAGCTCAACGCGGACGTGCTCCTCCGCGGCGGGCGCATCAAGAGAGAGGACGAGCTGATGGCGAGCGTCGAGGCCAACGCCCAGGACAACCTCGCGTACTTCGGCCTCACCTCCATGTTCGCGCATCTCCATCCCCTGGCCCGCGCTGCCCAGAACTACTTCGTGGAGGCCATCGCCTGTCTCGGCATCACCGCGACGCTCCAGGCGGTGGACGATCCGCTCATCCGCCATCAGATGAAGAGCCAGGAGGCGGAGGAGCTGATGCACTTCATGGAGGGCAAGTATCAGCTCGACGCCTACGCCCTCACCCCCGAGGAGCAGCGTCCGGTGGAGGAGGCCTTCGACTTCCTCCTCAAGCCCTGGGCCACGAAGATGAACCCCGCGTTCGGCGCGCGGCGGGAGGGCAGCGCGTGAAGGTCCGAATCGACGACGCCCACTGCATCGCCTGCGGGCTCTGCCGCGAGGCATGCCCCGACGGCGCGGTGCATCCCCGGATGCAGGACATCCACCACCGGTTCGAGGTGCTGTCGCACGAGTGCACGGGCTGCGCGGAGTGCCTCTCGTATTGCCCCGTGCCCGCCGCGCTCGTCCAGTACGCCAGCGCATCCGCTTGACGGACGTGGCGGTGAGCGCCTTTCCCGCCGCCGAGGTCGAGGGCTCCGTCCCCGCCCGCTTCGCCCGTGTCGCCGCCTCGCGCGGGGACGCGCTCGCCATCGTCGCCGAGGGCGAGCGCCTGACCTATCGGGAACTCGACCGCCGGTCGAATGCACTCGCCGTCGCCATCGACGCCGCGGGCGGCGCGGACGAGGTGCCGGTGGCGGTCTACGCGCCCACGCCCACGGCGACCATCCTGGCGATGCTCGCCACGTGGAAGGCAGGCCGCTTCTGCGTGCCCCTCGACCCGACGCTGCCCCCGGCGCGGCTTGCGGAGATCCTGCGCGACGCCGAGGCGGGACTCGTCGTCACCGCCGGCGAGACGGCCTTCGACGTGAGAGGGCGGCGGGTGCTTCGCATGAACGCGCTGGACCTCGACGCGGGAGCCGCTCCGTCCCGCCCGGCCATCACCGCCGATTCCCTTGCGTGTCTCCTCTACACCTCCGGCTCCACCGGTGAGCCCAAGGGCGTGGTGCGCACGCACCGGAATCTCCTCCACCGCGCGCGCTGCGTGGTCGGCTCGCTGGGGATCGGCACGGACGACCGCGTCAGCGCGCTGCACTCTCCCGCCTTCGGCGCGGGGCTGCGCGACGTGCTCGCCGCGCTGCTGGGCGGCGCGACGCTTCTGCCCTTCGACGTGCGCGGAGCCGGACTCGCCGCGCTCGCCGACTGGATCGAGCGTGAGCGAATCACCGTGCTCTGCGCCGTGGTCACGACGCTTCGCCACTTCCTGGGCAGCCTGGCCGCGGAGCGACGCTTCCCCTCCATCAGGATCGTCCGGCTGGGCAGCGAGGCCCTCTTCCGCGAGGACGTGGAGCGGCTGCGCGCGCGCCTCGCGCCGGACTGCGTGGTCGTGGCCGGCTACGGGGCGAGCGAGGCCAGCGGGATCGTCGAGTTTCGCATCGGCCCCGACGCCGCGCTGCCGCCCGGCCGCGTCCCCGCGGGCTACCCGCTCGACGGCGTGGAGATCCTCATCCTCGGCGAGGCGGGAGCCCCCCTGCCGGTGGGCGAGGCGGGCGAGATCGCCGTCCGCAGCCGCTATCTCTCGCCCGGGTACTGGCGCCGCCCCGACCGGACGCGCGCGCTCTTCCTGGGAGACGGGGCGGGCGACACCCCGCGCGTCTATCGCACCGGCGATCTCGGCCGCCTCTCGCCCGACGGCTGCCTCGAGCTGATCGGCCGGCTCGATCATCAGGTGAAGGTCCGCGGCTATCTGGTGCATCCCGACGAGATCGAACGCCGCCTGCTCGAGCACGCGGAGATCCGCCAGGCCGTCGTGGTGGGTCTGGACGAGGGCAGCGGAGGCACGCGGCTCATCGCCTACGTCGTGCCCGAGCGACCGCCCGCGCCCTCGCCGGTGGCGCTGCGGCGCTTTCTCCAGGGGCGCTTGCCCGACTACATGCTGCCCGCGAGCTTCGTGACGCTGGATGCGCTCCCGGTCACGCCCAGCGGCAAGATCGATCGGGCCGCCCTGCCCGCGCCCGCCGAGGACGCGCGCGCCGGCGCGTTCGTCAGGCTCCGCAATCCGCTCGAGCACCAGATCGCGGCGATCTGGGAGGAGCTGTTCGACCGCCGCCCCATCGGGGCCACCGACGACTTCTTCGACCTCGGCGGCAACTCGCTGCTCGCCGCCACGTTCGTGGCCCTCCTCGAGCGGGCGTGCGGGCGTGTGCTCCCGCCCTCCGCGCTGCTCGCCGGCAGCACCGTCGCCGAGGTCGCCGCCGCCCTCATGCGCGAGAAGTCGGTCTTCGGCGCGCCCATCGTCCCCCTGCGCCCCGAGGGGACGCGCACGGCCTTTTTCTACCTGCACGGCGACTACAACGGCGGCGGCCTCTACTGCCACGCGCTCGCGCGAGGGCTCGACCCGGAGCGCCCGTTCTTCGTGCTGAATCCTCACGGGATCGACGGCGGCCCCGTGCCGGAGACCATCGAGGAGATGGCGGCACAGCGGCTCGTCCCGCTGCGCACCGCGCGTCCCCGCGGGCCGTATCTGCTGGGCGGCTACTGCAACGGCGCCTTCGTCGCCCTCGAGATGGCGCGCCGTCTACGGGCCGAGGGCGAGCGCGTCGCGATCACGGTGCTGGTCGAGGCGCACGCGCCGGTGCGCGGACAACGCACGCTCCAGAGCGCGTCCGACCTGGTCCGCGCGCTTCGCGGCATTCCCAAGCCCGCCCGCGCGCACCTGTCCGCGCGCCTCGACCACGCCTCGACCCGCCTTGCGCACCTCACCCGCTACTACGAGGGACGGTGGCGCTCCACCGAGGACAGCCGGCCGCGTCTCGTGGGCCGGGCGCTGGTCTCCGCCGCGCGCGACCTGCTGGGCCGGGTTCGTCCGGGGGCGAGGCGTGGAGCGGCCGACGCCGCCGCGGGCTCGCCGGACGCCGCCGCCCCCACCTTCGGCCGGCGCCACGTGTATCGCGGCTCCTTTCGCCGTTACGCGCCCGCAGCCTACGAGGGGCGCGTGGTCCTCCTCCGTGCGGCCGACGATCCCGCGTACCGACCGGATCTGGGCTGGGCCCGGCTGATCCCCCACCTCGAAGTGGGGGTGATCCCCGGCGAGCATCTCACCTGCATCACGCGCCACGTGGGCGCCTTCGCCGCGCGGCTCGAGCAGATCCTGCGACAAGGAGACGACCCCGCATGAATACGATCGCCCTCGACGGAGCCTCGCTGACCCTGGAGCACGTGGACGCGGTGGCGCGCGGGGGCGCGCGCGTCAGCCTGCACGGTGCACCGGACGTCCACGACCGGATCGCCCGGTCCTACGCCCTCAACCAGGAGCTCATGGGCCGCGGCATGCCCATCTACGGCGTGACCACGGGGCTCGGCGACTCCGTGGACCGCCACATCGGCCTCGACCGGGCCGCGCGCCTGCAGGGCAACCTGATCTCGTATCTCGGCTGCGGCGTGGGCGAGTACATGCCAGTGGAGGACTCCCGCGCCATGCTGCTGGCGCGCGTCAACTGCCTGGCCAGGGGCTACTCCGCGGTGCGCCCCGCGCTGATCGAGCGCCTCATCGAGCTGCTCAATCGCGACATCATCCCCTGCATTCCCGCCCTGGGCTCGGTGGGCGCGAGCGGCGACCTCATCCCCGCGTCTTACATCGCCGCGGTGGTGATGGGTAAGCGTGACGTCCATCACCGCGGCCGTGTCCGCCCGACCGCCGACGTCTACGCCGAGACGGGACTCGCCCCCATGGCGCTCGAGCCGAAGGAGGGGCTCGCCATGGTCAACGGCACCAACTTCATGACCGCGGTGGGCGTGCTCGCGCTACAGGACGCGCATCGGCTGGCCGTGATCGCGGATGCCTGCACGGCGATGGCCACCGAAGCCCTCACCGGCATCACCGGCCCCTTCGATCCCTTCCTCCACGACACGGCCAAGCCGCACCCCGGCCAGATCGCCTCCGCCGCGCGCACTCGCCGGCTCCTCCGTGGCAGCCGTCTCGCGCGCGACTACGCGGACTTGGTGCGCGAGCTGGGCACGCTGGACAAGGGGTACCGACGGCTCGAGGCGAAGATCCAGGACAAGTACTCGATCCGCTGCGCGCCCCAGTGCGTGGGCGCGCTCCACGACGTGGTGACGTGGGGCCGCGACATCCTCTCCGTCGAGCTCAACTCCAGCAACGACAACCCGCTCTACGACCTCGAGGCGGGCGCGGTACGGAGCGGCGGGAACTTCTCCGGCTTCCACGTGGCACTCGCCATGGACACGCTCAAGACCGCGGTCGCGAGCGTGGCCGATCTCCTCGATCGGCAGTTCGAGCTCCTCAACGACGAGAAGTACAACATGGGGCTCGGCATGTGCTGCACCAACCCGCTGCCCGACGACCATCCCGAGGCGGGCACGCATCATGGCTTCAAGGGCATGCAGCTGGCGATCTCCGCGCTGACCGCGGAGGCCCTCAACGCGTGCACGCCGATGACCGTGTTCAGCCGGTCCACCGCCTGCCACAACCAGGACAAGGTCTCGATGGGCGCGACCGCGGCGCGGCAGGCGCGCGAGGTCGTGAACCTTACCCAGCAGGTGGTGGCTATCCACCTCCTCATCCTGTGCCAGGCCGCCGACCTCCGCGGGGCGGACCGGCTCGGCGAGGGCACCCGCCGCGTTCACGCGGCGGTGCGCAAGGTCTCCCCGTTCGTGGACTTCGACCGCGAGCTGCGCCCGGACATCGAGCGCGTGGTGGAGCTCATCCGCGCGGGCGTCCTCACCGAGGCGATCGAGGCGGACGCGCCCGCGCTCGCGCGCGTCTAGCGCCCGGCTGGCGCGTGCTTCCCGCTGAGTTGAGGCGTGGTCCCTTCCTGCCCCTTCTGCTGACGGTCGAGCCGCGTCTCCCTTGACCACGTCCGCTTGAGGTCGTCGCGGATTCCGAAGCGGAGGCGGCCCAGCCCCTCCGTCTCCAGCTCGACGCGGTCCCCGTCCTGGAAGCCGGAGAGCCCTCGGTGATTGGTGCCGGTGGCGAGGATGTCGCCCGGCTCGAGCGCGTGAATCGAGGTCACCCACTCCACACAGCGCGGGATCTTGTGCGCCATGTCGCTGGTGTTGAAGTTCTGCATCAGGGTCCCGTTCACCCAGAGGCGCACCTGGAGCCGATGCGGGTCGGCAATCTCGTCCGCGGTGACAATGTAGGGCCCGATGGGAGCGAACGTGTCGCGACTCTTCATCTGGTAAAAGGTATTGCCCGGCGGGAGCAGCCCGCGCGCGGAGCCGTCGATGAAGTTCACGTAGCCGAAGACGTGGCGCATCGCGTCCGCAGCGCGCACCTTCGCCGCGCGCGCGCCCATCACGAGTGCCACCTCTGCCTCGCCTTCAAAGATCGTCGCGGGGACGTCGGGAAGGATCATGGTGTCGTCGGGCCCGATCACCGCTCCGGGAGACTTCAGGAAGGCGTTGATGGGGGCGGGCTCGGTGCGCGTGCCGTCCTCCATGTAGTTCACCGCCATGCAGGCGATGGTCCCCGGGCTCGGCAGCGGCGGGCGGATACGGACCTGGCCGACCGGCACGCCCTTGCCGCTGTCGGCGGCGGCCTGGAGGCGGCCGCGGTACTCGTCGAAGCGCGTGATGAGCCCGCGCATCAGGTCCTGGGGCTGGAGCCGGGGAATATCGCGGGTCACCTCGGACACGTCCACCACCGTATCGCCCTTGAGCACGCCCAGCCGGAACTCGTCGAAGAAGAGGATCTTCACGCCGCCCTCCTTTGCCGCGAGGAATGATGCCGGGGGATCGAGGCCCCGACTATACAACACGCCCCCCTTCCCCGGTTGACAGCGGCCCCGCCATCGGGAACCATGGCTCGCATGAGCGCCAAGGCGATGGTCCTCGAGTTCGGGATGGGCGTGGACGTGCACGGCAACGACGTGACCAAGGCCGCGTGCCGGGGCGTCTCCGACGCCATCCGTCACTCGAGCCTGCCGCTGTTCCAGGACGTGCGCGTCCGGGGCGGTCGCATGCTCGTCGCGGTGACGGTCGGCGTGCCCGATCCCGGCAAGGTGGACGTGGAGCGCGTGCGACGCGAGCTGCCGCACGGCGAGGTCACCGTGCACCCGGTGCTGGGCGGCCTGCGCGTGCCCGGCGCCGATACCCTCATCGCCTGCGTCGCGATCACGGTGAGCGTGGACTATCCGGAGGGAGCCGCGTCGTGACAACCACCACGACCGGCATCGGGCTCACGCGACTCCAGCATCTCGTGCTGTGGGTGTCCGACGTGGAGCGAAGCGTCCGCTTCTACTGCGACCTGCTGGGCTTCGAGGTCAAGCACCGTCGCCCGCGCGCGGCGTTCCTCAAGATCCCCGGCACGCACGACGATCACCACCTGGGCCTCTTCGAGCAGGCGGGCGTGGCCGCGCCCCACGAGGGGGTCGCGCGCATGTACCACTCGGCGTGGGAGGTCGGCGCGCTCACCGATCTGGTCACCGCGCAGCAGCGGCTCGTGGAGGCAGGCGCCCTGGTGGGATCGTCGGATCACGGCGTCAGCCTGTCCCTCTACGCCAAGGACCCCGACGGCCTCGAGTTCGAGATCTTCTGGACGCGGCCGGACGGCGTCCCGGCGCCGACGCGCGCGCTCGATCTGATGGGCGAGCTGACCCGGCGCGGTCTTTCCGCGCCCTGACGCCCCTCTGCTATGATCGGCATCGGAGCATCGAAAAGGAGACCGCCATGGCGGTGACCACGACCTACTCCCTCGACGACTTCCTCGCCGACACCCGCGCGACGATCAGGGCCAAGGGCGTCCCATCGGGCCTGGCCGAAGTCCGCGGCCACCTGGAGAAGCTCCTCCACAACCCGGAGCTCCTGACCACGCACCTCGGCAACCCCGTCCCCTACACCGAGCGGGCGACCATCGCCCACGACCCGGAGACGGACATCCACGTGCTGGTGCACGGGCGAGAGAAGGCGGGCAAGTCCTCGGTGCACGACCACGGGCCCTGCTGGGTGATCTACGGGAACTACCGGAATCCCACGCGCATGCGCCGCTGGCGCCGGCTGGACGACGGCAGCCGCGTCGGCCACGCGCGGCTCGAGCTCCAGCGCGAGTTCCTCAACGAGCCCGGCCACGCGGCGGTGTTCGCGGTCGGCGACATCCACTCGATCGAGTTCGGCGACGACACCATCTTTATCCGCGTGACCGGCGGCGACGTCGAGACCAAGGAGACCAACCGCTTCGACGTCGACAAGCAGACCGTAGAGGTCGCCAATCGGGCGATGGGGCAACGCTAGGCGCTAGACCTTGCCCCAGTAGGCCCGGGCGGACGGAAACACCGTCTGGCAGCGGGTCGGCTCGCTGGGCCCGTCGAGGGTGTCGGCGGCGGCGCGCCACGTCGCGTAGTGCGGCATGGTCCGGTGGGCCTCCAGCGCCGCTTGATCCTTGTAGACCTCGAAGAAGTAGTAGACGTTCGGGTCCTTCTCGTCCTGCAGCACGTTGAAGCGGAGGCAGCCGGGCTCGTCCCGCTCGGAGCCCAGGGCGTCCGCCTCGATGGCATCCAGGAACTTCTTCCGGTGGTCGGGCTTGATCCGCACCTTCACCCACATCGCGAGCATCGCGTTGCCTCCTATTTCTTCAGGCGCACGTCTTCGAGGGGCGCCGACCACGGGTAGGGGTTGATGAGCATGAGTGCGGGCTCGGCCACGCGCGTGCTCATCGCGCTGGGCCAGATGAAGTCGTAGATGGGCGCGAAGCGCACGCGCTCGGCCAGCTCCTTCTGGATCCGGTGCAAGAGCACCTCGCGCTTCTTCCGGTCCGTCTCCCCCGCCTGCTGGGCGTAGAGGGCCTCGATGTCGGGCCAGGCCCCGTAGGCGTAGACACCCGCGGCCGGCACCGTCTCCGAGAGGCGAGAGGCGGCGTTGCCGTACACGGCATTGATGCAGACACAGAGCCCCTTGAGCTTCTTCGAGCCGAGCGCCTGGTAGAAGGCGGCGCGCTCCATGGTGCGGACGCGCGTCTTGATGCCGATCTGGGCCAGGTAGTTGGCGACCGTCTCCCCGGTGGAGGTGTAGGGCGGCCACGGGTGGAGGTCGCCCGCGTCGAAGCCGTTGGGGTAGCCGGCCTCGGCGAGAAGCTGCTTCGCCCGCGCGCGGTTGAAGGGATCCGGCTCGATCGGCAACGCGAAGTCGAAGCCCTTGGGCACGACGTTGCCGGTCGGCGGGGAGGCGCCCACCGTCTCGGCGTCGCTCAGGCCCCGGCGGTCGATCGCGTAGCTCGCAGCCTGGCGGACGCGCTTGTCCGCCCACGGGGACTTCGGATCCCACATCTCGAGGAAGTCGAGATAGAAGGTGCCGATGCCGCCCGAGAAGACCAGCTTGAGATTGGGGTCGCGCTTGACGTCATCGGCCATGGGCGTGTCGATGAGATAGGCGAGGTCCACCTCGCCCCGCTTCACCATGGCCATTCTGGTCGTCGCCTCGGGGATGCTCTTGTAGACGAGCCGCTTCACCGCGGGCATCTTGCGCCAGTAGCCCTCGTACGCCTCCATCACCAGCTCGACCCCCGGGGTGTGGCTCACGAACTTGTAGGGACCAAGCCCGATCGGCGCCTTCTTGAAGCCCTCCGGCCCGACCTGCTCGACGTACTTCTTCGGCACCACCCAGCCCGCGCCGGACGCGAAGGTGCCGTAGAAGGTCAGGAAGTCCGGCCAGGCCTCGTGCAGCACGAAGCGCACGCGGAAGGGATCCACGACCACCACGTCCTTAACCTTCTCGTGGAGGAGCTTGCCCTTGGCGCGGTGGAACGAGAACTTCACGTCCTCCGCGGTGAAGGGATCGCCGTTGTGGAACTTCACGCCCTGGCGAAGCTTGAACTCGTAGATCTTCTGGTCCTGACTCACCGTCCACGACTCGGCGAGGCTCGGGGTGAGCTGGCTGCCCGGCATGGGCTTGACCAGCGCGTCGTGCAGCGCATAGAGGATCCAGAAGGGCGTGAGGACGCCCACCACCTCGGCGGGGTCGAACCACGCCGGCACCACCGAGACGTACACCGCCCAGCGCATCTCCCCTTCCGGCTTGGCCTGAGCGGCCGCTCCCGCCGGCCACCCGCCCGCCGCCGCGGCGGCCGCGAGCGCGCACCCGAGCGCGATCCCCCACCCCGCCCGGCTCATACCTGGTCGATCCCGCCGCGCAGCGCGCCGGCCTCGATGCGGCCCCACAGCACCTCGAAGCCGGGCGGCAGCGCCCGGCTGTTCGGCATGGAGAGCCACAGGCGGTACAGAAGCCGATCCTGCCCGGAGGGCGCGTCGTCCTCGTAGGCGGTGCGCGCGTGATAGGTCACGTGGCTGTTGAGAAGCTGCAAGTCACCCGGGATAAGCGTCATCTCGTAGCAGAGGGCTTCCGCCAGCTCCGCGAGGAGATCGAGCGCCTCGTCCTGCGCGGGGGTGAGGGCAGGCACGCCGGGCAGCCGCTGGGCCGCCTCGACGAACGTGCGCGAGTACTGGCTCGTGAAGCGGCCGTCCCGGATGCCCCAGACGGGCAGCGCGAATGTGCGCTGCTCGCCCCCGGCCTCTTCGCCCTCGCGGCTGCGGTGATAGTCCTCGAGCAGCAGGGCGTGCAGGTCCGGCCGCCGGGCCAGCATCGCATCGTGAATGGCCACCGAGCTCACCACCTTGCTCTTCCCGCCCGCGCGGGCCTGGCGGACGCAGAGCAGCGCCACCACGTCGGTGCGGTCGGTGTGGAAGCGCAGGGGCCCAGAAGACCTCGCCTTATATCTAGAAGTCGGCGGCGCGTCCGCGCCGCGGGTCGGCATGGCCGGCTGCCGCACCTCGCCGTACACGCGCACCTCGTCGCGAACCTCGCCGATCAGCTCGCCGCGCGAGTTCTGGTAGCGCACGGTCCCCAGATGGGCGCCGATGCCGAAATAGAGGACGCGGAGCTCGTCCTCGGAGTACCGGCCGACCGGCAGCCCCCGCAGGAGGACGACGCCGCGGCCGTCCTCGAGCTCGTCACGGACCGCGACGAGGGTGCGGCCGAAGTCAGGGAGCGGAAAGCTCTCCCGGGTAATGTCGCGCCAGGCGAGGCCGCGCGCCTTCACCGCCCGCAGCGCCGCGTCCAGCTCCGCGGCGGCCGCGTCGGAGACGAGCCAGATCCAGTCGGTGGTGCGGGCCAGCTCTTCTCCCCGCCAGGCGGCGGGGCCGCCGAGCGGCTGGGCGACGGTCATGGCCATGGGACGTGACCTCCACTATGGGATTCGGTTGAAGACGGGCGCGACATCCCGCTGCCCCGAGGCAGGATGGCACCGCTGCGGGACCGTCGTCAATGCCGGGGGGGCCTAGGCGCCCTCCTGGCCGTCGAGGGCGGCCCGCGCCGCCGACAGCTCGGCCGCCACCGCCTCGGGACCGGGAAACTTCCGGTGCGCCTTGCGGTACCAGTAGCGGGCGTTGTCGAGATCGCCCTCGAGCATATGCACGATCCCGTGCAGCCACGCGGCGAGCGTCGAGTCCTCCGCCTGGACGATGGTGTGCGCCCGCTGCCAGTCGCCGGCGGCGAGGTGGTCGACCGCGCGCGCGAGGGTGGGCTTCGCCATGGCGTCAATGATACCGCCTCTCCGCGAACCCGGGCCCGTTTGCCATTCCGCGGCGAATCGGCGAAGATCGCCCCGTCACGAAAGGAGACCGACCGGTGAGCGACTCACAATCTGGGACTTCGGGTGTCCTCGCGGGGGTGCGCGTCCTCGATTTCGGGCGCTACATCGCCGGCCCCTACTGCGCAGCCCTCCTCGCCGACCTGGGCGCCGACGTCATCCGCATCGAGCGACTCGACGGGGGTGAGGACCGCTGGGTGGCTCCGGTAGGCGAGGACGGCGTGGGCGCGATGTATGTGGTCATGAACCGCAACAAGCGCGGCATGACGCTCGACCCGGGCTCGCCGGGGGGGCGCGAGATCGTGCGGCGGCTCGTCGCCACCGCCGACGTCGTGGTGGCCAACCTGCCGCCCGAGGTGCTGCGATCGCTCGCCCTCGACCTGGAGAGCCTCCGCGCGGTGAAGCCCGATATCATCCTGACCACCGTCACCGCCTTCGGCGCGGGCGGTCCCTGGAGCCACCGGCACGGCTTCGACGGCATCGGCCAGGTGATGTGCGGCTCGGCGTATCTCACGGGCACCCCCGAGCAGCCGTATCGCGCCGCGGTGGCCTGGGTGGACTGCGGCACCGCCTCGCTCGCGGCCTTCGGCACCCTCGCCGCCCTCATGGAGCGGAAGAAGACCGGCCGGGGCCAGAAGGTGGAGGGCGCGCTGCTCCGCACCGCGGTGGCCTTCAACAACCCCACGCTGGTCGAGCAGCAGGTGGTACGGCCCAATCGCATCGCCACCCATAACCGCGGCCAGACCTCGGCGCCCTCGGATCTGTTCCGCACCAAGGACGGGTGGATCATCGCCTACGCCATCGGCAACCCCATGTTCAAGCGCTGGGCACGGCTCATGGGCGAGGAGCACTGGCTCACCGACCCGCGCTTCGCCGACGATCTGGCGCGGGGCGATCACGGCGAGATCATCTCGAAGCGCATGAACGAGTGGACGGGTGAGCGAACCACCGCGGAGGCGCTCGCCGCGCTGGAGACGGCAAAGATTCCCGCGGGCCCGCTCTACTCTCCGCAGCAGGCCCTCGAGGACGCGCACATCCGGGCGGCCGGCTTGCTGGGCGACACCGACTATCCGGGGCTGCCGCGCCCGGCGCCGCTGGCTCCGATGCCGGTGGATCTCTCGGAGACGCCCGGCCGCTTCCGCCACCGCGCGCCCACGCTCGGCGAGCACACCGACACCATCCTCGCCGAGCTGGGGTACGGCACCGACGCCATCGCCGACCTGCGCCGGAGAAAGGTGATCTAGCCATGAAGGGACGGGTCGCGGTGCTGCCCGCCTACGGCGGCGACTTCGAGCTGCGCGAGTACCCGGTGCCGGACCCCGAGCCGGGCGCCATCCTCATCCGCCTCACCCGCGCCGGGGTGTGCGGCTCCGACCTGCACATCTGGCGCGGCGAGATGAAGGAGGTGTACGGCTCGCCGCCCCGTGACCTCACGTTCGGGCACGAGATGTGTGGGCGGGTGGAGCGACTGGGCGAGGGCGTGGCAAGCGACTCCGCGGGCGCGCCGCTGCGCGAGGGCGACCGCGTGACGTTTCTTTACTTCTTCCCCTGCGGCCGCTGCCCGGTATGCATCCGCGACGAGATGGGCGCCTGCCCCCGGAAGGGTCGCGCCAATCGGGTGGCCGGCACCCCGCCCTACTTCAACAACGCGTACGGCGACTACTACTATTTGCGGCCCGGCGGCTGGGTGTTCCGCATCCCCGACGAGGTCTCCGACGACATGGCCACCCCCGCCAACTGCGCGCTCGCCCAGGTCATCTACGGGCTCACGCGCGCGGGCGTGCGCATGGGCGACACCGTGGTCGTGCAGGGCGCGGGCGGCCTCGGGCTCAACGCCGTCGCGGTGGCGCGCGACATGGGCGCCGATCGCGTCATCGTGGTCGATCGCGTGCCCGCGCGGCTGGCGCTGGCGCGCGACTTCGGGGCCGACCACACGCTGAGCCTGGAAGAGCTGACCACGCCGGAGCGGCGCATCGCCGCCGTGCAGGAGCTCACCGGCGGCTTCGGCGCCGACGTGGTGGCGGACTTCGTCGGCTACCCCGACGTGGTACCCGAGGGCATCCGCATGCTCAGGAGCGGCGGCTGCTATCTGGAGGTCGGGTCCATCGCGCCCGGCAACGCCTTCTCGTTCGATGCGACCGCGCTCGTGCGCGGCAACGTGAGGCTGGTCGGCACCTCCAACTACTCGCCGTGGGCTCTCGCCGAGGCACTCGCCTTCCTGCGGCGCGGCCAGGCGCGCTTCCCCTTCGCGCGCCTCGTCTCCCACGTGTATCCGCTGGAGAAGATCTCGGACGCGTTCCAGCAGGCCGACTGGATGCAGCGGGGCGGAGACGGCCTCCGCCTCTCGCGCGCCGCGTTGGCGATGGCATGAGACGTCTCTCGCGGGATCAGCGGGGCCTGGGCATCATCGAGATCGCCATCGTGCTGGTGATCGTGGCGATCGTGGGCTCGCTGCTCTATCGCTACGTGGGCTCCACCGCCAAGCAGGTGGAGAAGTTCCAGGAAGACCGGCCCCTCGTCCACACGCGCCTGGCCGCCGACCAGGCCACCCTGGCCTCGATGCAGGGCGCGCTGCAGACCTATCGCGCCACCAACGAGGGCAAGCTGCCGCCCGACAAACCTTCAGTCGCCGCGCTCATGGCAGGCCCACCGCGATTCCAGTGCCCCGGCGGCGACTTCGACTACGACCCGTCGACCGGCGCCCTGCGCCTCACGATCACCGACCCAAATCGCTGCTGACTCGCTGCTAGTCGCGCGGACAACGCGCGGCGGCGAGCGCAGTCGGGCCGGGGGGCGGGCGGGGCAGGCGTTCGCGGCGAGTGCTGTACCTAGTAGGCGAACGCCTGCCCCGCCCGCCCCCCGGCCCGACTGCGCTCGTGCCCTGACGCTACCCGCCGACGGACTTAGCCAGCGCTTCCACGCTGTCCGCAACGATGCCGACGAGCTGATCCGTCTCCGCCGCCGTGATGCAGAGCGGGGGCGCCAGGCGCAGGACGCTGCCCCGGGCATAGACGATGGCGCCGCGATCCCATGCCTCGCGGTCCAAGTCAGCCACGCGCTTGGGATCTAGCGACCGGCCTGAGCCATCGGGATCGACCAGGTCTACGCAGACCATCAGGCCGCGGCCGCGTACCTCGCCCACGATGCGCAGGTCCGCCACCGCGCCGCGAAGACCCTCGAGGAGCCGGTGGCCCATGGTCTCGGCGTTATCGATCAGACGGTCCTGCTCCATGATCTTGAGGTTCGCCAGCGCGGCGGCGCAGGCGACCGGGTGGGCAGCGTAGGTGTTGGGGTGCACGTTCTCCTGCGTGGTGTCGTCGGGGAACGCCGCGGCCAGATGCGGCCGCGCGATGCTGGCGGACAGCGGGATATACCCCGACGTGATGCCCTTCGCCACCGACATGAGGTCCGGCACAACGCCCTCGTGATCGCAGCCGAACCAGCGGCCGGTGCGCCCGAAGCCGGTGATAACCTCGTCGGCGATCATCAGCACGTCCATCTCGTCGCAGACGGCGCGGACGGCGCGCAGCCAGCCGAGCGGGGGAATGATGAACCCGCCCGAGGACAGGATGGGCTCGAGAATCACCGCGGACACCGTCTCCGGCCCTTCCCGCTCGATGGCCTCGCGGAGCTCGCGTGCGCGGCGCGCGACCAGCTCGGCGTCGGTACCCGTCCCTCGATCGCGGAACGCATGCGGCGGAGCCACCTTGGCGAAGCCGGCGGGCTGCAGCGGCGCGTACGGCGCGGCGAGCTGCGGCAGCCCGCATACCGCGAACGTCCCCACCGTCGCCCCGTGATAGCCGCCCTGGAACGAGATGACCTTGTACTTCCCCGAGCGCCCCCGCGCCATCCAGTACTGCCGCGCGATCTGCATGGAGCGCTCGTTGGCCTCCGATCCCGACACCGCGAACAGGGTGTAGCGGAGGTCGCCCGGCGTGAGCGCGGCCAGCTTGGCGGCGAGCTCGGCGGCGGGCCGATTGGAGAACTGGCGGGTGGTGGGATAGTACGCGAGGCGCACCGTCTGCTCGGCGATGGCCTCCGCGATCTCTCGCCGTCCGTGCCCGACGTTCACCACGGCGAGGCCGGCGAAGCCGTCCAGCAGCTTCTTGCCCCCCTCGGTCCACACCCACACCCCCTCGGCGCGGTCGATCACCAGCTGATCGTCGCGGAGGAAGGGGTGGTCCTGGGTCTTATGCGTCCAGAGATGGCGGATGTCGTCGGGGTTGGTCGTCATGGCCCCACAGTAGGCAAACCGTCGCCCCCCGGCAAGCGAAGAATTGAGGTTTCGGGCTACCATGCAAAGCCATGGAGCCGCAGGCCCTGCTCGTCGAGGCGCTCCGAGGTCGGCGCGTGCTCGTGGTCGAGCGCGACCCCGCGGCGGGTGACTCCGTCACCGCTCAGCTTGACGGCTTCGGCCTGACGACGGACTCCGCCAGCTCGGGTCCCGAAGCGCTGATGCGAATCGCGCGTGAGACGCAGCCCGGCGCGCTCGGGCTCATCGTGCTCGGAGCGGATCTGCCCGGCATGGGCGTCGAGAGCCTGGCGCGTGCGCTCCGCGCGCGCCCCGAGACGCGGACGGTAGCGCTGGTCTCCCTGGCCGGCACGGCTGTCGACCCGCAGGCGCTGCTCCGCGCCCTCGACGGCACCGCGGGGCCGACGGCCGCCGCCGGCCTCGATCTCGCCGCCACCAGCGCACGCCTGGGCCTGGCGCCGGGCGAGCTCGCGGAGCTCCTCCACGCCTTCGCGCCCCAGGCCGAGACTCACCTGGCCCGCCTGGCGCAGGCCGGCGAGGCCGGCGACACCGCCGCCGCGCTCTACGAGGCGCATGCCCTCGCCGGCGCCGCCGGCAATCTGGGCGCCACCGCGCTGCACCAGGCCGCCCGCGCGCTCGAGCACGCCGCCCGGGCGGGCGCCGCCGATCTGGCCGCGCCCCTCGCAACGGTCGCGCGCGAAGGCCGCGCCCTGCTCGTCGCCATCGCCGGCCTCGCGGAGGGCACGGCGCCCGCGGGCGACACGAGCCCGCCCCCGGATGGCGAGCTGGCCGACCGCCGCATCCTCCTCGTCGATGACGTGCGGTCCAACGTCGATCTCCTCGCACGCGCGCTCAAGAGCCACTACCGGCTCTCGGTGGCGTTCGACGGCGAGACCGCGCTGCGCGAGGTGCTCGGCCGTCCGCCGGACCTCATCCTCCTCGACGTCATGATGCCGGGCCTGGACGGCTACGAAGTCTGCCGCCGCTTGAAGGCCGATCCCGCCACGCGGGATATTCCCATCGTCCTCCTCAGCTCGCTCGACGAGGGTCGGGACAAGGCGGCCGGGTTCGAGGCGGGCGCCGCCGACTACATCACCAAGCCCTTCGAGATCCTGGAGGTGCAGGCGCGGGTCGGGGCGCTCCTGCGCGCGAAGGCCTATCAGGACGCCGTGCGCGAGCTGCTGGAGAGCGAGCTGCGGGTCGCGCGCGAGATACAGCGCGGCCTGGTGCCGCGGGACTTCGCCTCTCTCCGCACAGACGCCGTCGATTGCGCTGCCTGTCTCGAGCCCGCGCGGGCGGTCGGCGGTGACCTCTACGACGTGTTCCGTCTGGACGATAACCGTCTCTGCCTGGTGATCGGTGACGTGTCGGGCAAGGGCATCCCCGCCGCGCTCTTCATGGTGATGACCATCACGCTGATTCGCGGCATTGCGAGGTTAAGTGGCCGTCCTGACGAGATTCTCGGTCGTGTGAATGAGGCGCTCTCCACCGACAACCCTTCCAGCATGTTCGTGACCCTGTTCTGCGGAGTGCTGGAAGAGGACACAGGGCGACTCACCTGTGCCAGCGGCGGGCACCTTTCCCCTTTTCTCGTCCGCCCGGGAGATCCGCCGCGGCCGGCCCTCGTCAGCGAGGGCACCCTCGTCGGCGTGCTGCCCGGCCTGGCGTATCCGACTAGCCAGCTCACCCTGGCCCCGGGCGACCTGCTGGTGGCCTTCACCGACGGGGTCACCGAGGCGAAGAACCCCCGGGACGCGCTGTTCGGCGAGGCGGGCCTTCGCGCCCTGCTGGACCGCGTGCGCGACGAGACGCCGGATGCGGCGGTGGCCGGCATCCTGGCCGGCGTGCGCGAGTTCGCGGGCTCCGCGGAGCAGGCCGACGACATCGCCATCCTCGCCGTGCGCTATCACGGGCGGGGGGCAGCCGCCGGCCCGCGGGACGACCTCGCCCTCGAGCTCTACGCGACTCTGGAGGAGCTGGGACGGGCCGCCGCCGCCGTGCGCGCGCTGTGCGAGACGCGCGGCATTCCACGCGAAGCCGCCGAGGATCTCCTGCTCGGCCTCGACGAGGTGTTCGCCAACATCATCCGTCACGGCTATCGGGGTGACGCCCGCGGGCGAATCGCGGTGCGCGTGAAGGTCGGGCGAGAGGCCGTGAGCCTCGAGATCGACGACGAGGGGCCCCCCTTCAATCCCCTCGACGCGGCCGCACCGGATCTCGACGTCCACCCGGACGAGCGGCCGCCGGGCGGCCTCGGCCTCTACCTCGCCCGTTCCGTGATCGACACCATGGAGTACGAGCGGGTGGAGGGCCGGAACCGGCTGCGCCTGATCCGGTCGTTGGGTTCGCGGTCCCGGTGATATAGTGGCGCGACGATCAACGACGAGGAGGAGCCCATGCCCCTGGTGATACAGGTCAGCAAGGACGATGCCGGTGGCGGGACGGTACGGGTCCATCCCGTCGGGAGCCTCGACAGCACCACCGCGACCACGCTCGAGCGCGAGCTGGCTCCCATCCTCGCGGGCACGGAGCGCGTGCTCGTGCTCGATTTCGGGGGCGTCACCTTCGTCTCCAGCTCGGGGATCCGCGTCGTACTCGCCGCGCGCAAGCAGATGGAGGGACGCGGCGGCGTGGTCCTGATGGCCAATCTCCAGCCGCCGGTGGCCAAGGCCTTCGAGATCCTCCGCGCCATCCCGGACATGAGTATCTTCAAGAGCATCGCGGAGCTGGACGCCTACCTGGCGACCATGCAGCGCCAGGCCGGCGGCGGCCCCCCGCGCTAGACCGCTCGCTGCGCTCGCTCACTCGCCGCGGGCGGCCCGCCCGGCGGTGGCTCCCCGCCAGGCGATGGCTAATAGTTGCCGCGCTCTTCGCGGTCACGTTTGGCATCTCCACTCCCCTCGCCGCATACGGCGTCTTCCTTCCCATCCTGGCCGAGACGTTCGGGTGGAGTCGGGGGGCCATCTCCGCGGCGCTGTCCCTCAACCTGCTCGTGGGCGGGGTCGCGGGCTTCATCATCGGCGCGCTCGCGGACCGACACGGACCTCGCGTGATGCTCGTGGTCACGGTGCTTCTCGCCGGCACCGCGTTCGCCCTCGTGGGAACCGTGGACGCCCTCTGGGAGCTCTATCTCCTGGTTGGCGTCCTGGGCGGGATCGGCATGTCGAGCTTCTATCTGCTGGGCGCCGCGACGGTGACACACTGGTTCGTCGAGGGGCGCGGGCTGGCGCTGGCGCTCGTGCTCGTAGGCTTCAACCTCGGCTACGTGACGGGCGGGCCGCTGGCGGCGTGGCTCATCGACGCGCACGGCTGGCGGATCGCCTACGCCATCCTCGGCGGCGGCTGCGGCCTCCTCACCGTGCTCGCGGCCCTCACCGTGCGTCTTCCGCGGGGCGCCGAGGCTCGAACGCCGGTGTCCGCCGGTCTCGCGGGCCCGCCCGACGCTCCCGCCGCGCCCAGCGCCACGCTTCGCGACGCGCTCCACGATCCCCGCCAGTGGTGTCTCAACGTGTCATGGCTCCTCATGGGGGGCCTCGCCCTCATGATCAACGTCCACATCGTGCCGTTCGCACGCGACGCGGGCATCGGCCTCACGGGAGCCTCCCTCACGCTCACCGCCTACGGTCTCGGCGCCGCCGGCGGCCGGCTCCTCGGCGGTGCGATCTCGGACCGCGTGGGACCGCTCGCGACGCAGCGCGGAGCCTATCTTGTGACGGCGCTCGCCCTTCTGAGCCTCCGCTGGGCGCCCTCGCACGCGTTCCTGCTCGCCGCGCTGGTGGCGTTCGGCGCGGGCTTCGCGGCCACCGACACCATGGTAGTCAAGGTCGTCCCCGATCTCTTCGGCGTGCGCGCCATCGGCGCCATCATGGGCGTCCTCACGCTCGGCTGGCGCTCGGGCGCGGCGGCGGGACCGGCGGCGGCGGGCTTCATGTACGACCTCACCGGCTCCTACGCGCTGCCGTTCGGGGTGGCCCCTGCCGTGGTCCTCGCGAGCTGGGGCTTCTTCGCGCTCGCCACCTCCCAGCGCACGGCTTAGTACCCGAGGGAGCGGTCGACAAGGTTCAACAGAGGTTGCCCGGCGAGGAAGCGGCGGAGGTTCTCCGCGAAGAGATCGACGCACTTGTCGTCGTAGCTGGGCAGAAAGCCTGACACGTGCGGCGAGACGATCACGCTGTCGAGGCCGTAGAGCGGGTGCCCGGCCGGCGGCGGCTCCTCGGCGAACACGTCGACGGCAGCCCCCGCGAGCCGCCCCGCACGCAGCGCATCGGCGAGCGCGCCCTCGTCCACGGTGGCGCCTCGCCCAACATTGATGAAGAACGCGGGGGGCTTCATGCGCGCCAGCGCGCGGGCGTCGATCATCCCGCGCGTCGCCGGCGTGAGGGGCGCGCACATGACGACGACATCGGAGCGGGCGAGGAGCCCGTCGGCATCCTCGGGCGCGAACCACTGGGCTGGGATCTCTCCGGCGGGATCGCCGGTGCCGGGCAGTGCATAGCCGGGATCCGCTCGCCGCGCGGGGTCGCGCTTGCACGCGAGCACGGTCATGCCGAACGCGGTGCGGGCGATGCGCGCCAGCTCCCGCCCGATGCTGCCGTAGCCGATGATGCCTAGCGTGGCGCCGCGCACCTCCACCGGCACGAAGAGCGGCCAGCGGTCGAGGTCAGCGGGCCAGCCCCCACGCGCCCCCCACTCCACCATGCGGGGCACGCGATGGGCGAGGGCCAGGAGCACGGTGATGGCGTACTCCGCGATCGCCGCCGCGTGCACCCCGCTCGTCGTCGTGAGGGGGATCGCGCTGGCGGTGTACAGGGGATGGGCGGCAAGGGCATTGACCCCAGCCATGTGGAGCTGCACCCACTTGAGGCCCCGCGCCCGCGAGAGATCGGGCGGCGGCGCGCCCGCGTAGAGCACCTCCGCGCGCGCGTAGTCGGCCGACACCGCCTCCCCGTGCGTCACGCGCAGCTCCGGCGAGACCGCGCGCAAGCGCTCGAGCAGCGCCTCGCCGAACGGCATCGTGACAAGGACGTTCACCATGAGCGCGGGCGCCGCGCCCTCGGCTACCCGGGCGCGGCGCCCTGCGTGCCCGTGTACAGCGCGTAGAGCGACTGGCTCGCGGCCATGAAGAGCCGGTTCCGCTTTGGTCCGCCGAAGCAGACATTGCCGCAGATCTCCGGCAGCCGGATGCGCCCGATGAGCTTGGCGGCCGGGTTCCACACCGTCACGCCGCTGTAGCCCACGTTGCGCCCGGCATTGCTGGAGGCCCAGAGATTGCCGTCCACGTCGCAGCGCACGCCGTCGGGCCCGCACTTCACCCCGTCCACCATGCAATTGGTGAACACCTTGCCGTTGGTGGCCTTGTTGTCGCTCGTCACGTCGAACACGAAGATCTCGCCCTTGCCGCCCGGCCCGGTATCGCCGGGGCCCTTGCCGGTGCTCGCCACGTAGAGCCGCTTGTAGTCATGGGAGAAACAGAGCCCGTTGGGATCGGGTACCAGGTCCTCACCGATGACGAGATCGACCCGCCCGCTCGGGTCCACACGATAGCAGCCCGTCGGCAATTCGCGCACGGCCGTCCCGATCTCCGGCGGCTGGCCCAGGCGGTTCTTCAGGCGGCCGGCGCGGTTACTGGGACCGCCCGCGGCGTCCGGCGTGCCCTCGTAGAGCTGGCCGCCGTAGGGCGGATCGGTGAACCAGTAGCTGCCGTCTGGATGCGGCACCACATCGTTGGGCGAGTTCAGGCGCTTGCCGCCGAAGCGCTCGGCGATGATGGTGGCCGAGCCGTCGTTCTCGTAGCGGACCACGCGACGGGTGAGGTGCTCGGCCGAGAGCTGGCGCCCCTGGAAGTCGAACGTGTTGCCGTTGCTGTTGTTCGACGGATGCCGGAACACGCTGACGCGCCCGTTGTCCTCAAGCCAGCGCATCTGGCGATTGTTCGGGATGTCGCTCCAGACAAGGTAGCGGCCCTGGCTGTTCCAGGCCGGCCCCTCCGACCACAGCGCGCCCGTCCAGAGGCGCTGGATGGGAGCGTTCGGCTGGCGCAGCCCATCGAACTCGGGCTCGACGGTGAGGACGTCGGGATCCGTGAAGTACACGTTCGGCGGGGCGTTCGGTCCGAAGTCGCGCGGCGGCGTCGTCACGGTGCTGGGCGGCGCCATCGGCCGCGCCGGCGGCGTTTGCCCGCGCGCGAGCCCGGGCGCCAACACTGCCGCACCCGCCGCCCCCATGGCGGTAAGGAGTCCGCGCCGCGACATCGTGCGCCGTCCGCTCCGGTCGTCCGCGTCCTGGGCCATGCGTGATCCTCCTTGGTCGCTCTGCGATGAGGTGCCCGGCTGCGCGGCAAACGTAGCAGACGTGCTATCGTCCGGCAAGACGACATGGTCACCGTCTCGGCGCGAGGCCCCGGCGCCCGCGCCATGCATCCACCTCGCCTCGCCGTCGTGGCGCTCGTCGCGTGCGCGATCGCGTTCCCGTTCATGCTGTGGGGCTTCCGGACCTACCAGCTCGCCTTCGCGGCGACGCACGCCATCGCCATCCTCGGGCTCAACCTGATCACGGGCCAGGCGGGCCTCATATCGCTCGGGCACGGCGCGTTCTACGGGCTGGGGGCCTATACCATGGCGGTCACGATGCGCCAGGGCGGCATGTCCGCCTATGCGGGGATCTTCGTCGCGGCGCTGATGTGCCTGGCCGCCGGGTACCTCTTCGGGCGCGTGGTGGCGGGGCTCGCCCGCTTCTATCTCGCCCTGGCCACCTTCGCCCTTGCCCTTGCCATGCCGCAGACGCTCAAGTCCAGCTACCTCAGCCCGTGGACCGGCGGCGTGCAGGGGCTCTACCTGGAGCGACCGAGCGCGCCGTTCGGGTTGCCCGTGGACCAAGATCAATGGTGGTACTTCGTCACCTGCGGCATCCTTGGTCTCCTGCTCTGGATCGCGCGCAACCTGGTCGTAAGCCGCGTCGGCCGCGCCGTGCGCGGGATGCGCGACAATCCGGCCGCCGCCCAGGTCGCGGGCGTCGACCTCGCCCACTACACGGCCGCGGTCTTCGCAGTGGGGGCCGCCTATGCCGGGATCGCCGGTGCGCTCGCCGCGCTGCTCCTCGACTTCATCGCGCCCGAGAGCTTCACCTACTGGCTCTCGATTCTCTTGCTGGTGGGCTCGGTCTTCGGCGGCATGACGTCGATCTGGGGCGCGCTGGTCGGGGGACTCTTTCTGCAGTTCTGGCCCGACATCGCGGGCACGGTTTCCCGCGATTTGGTGCTCCCGGTGTTCGGGGCCCTCCTCGTCCTCTCGATGCGGCTCATGCCGGACGGCGTGGCCGGGATGGTCGCGGCGTGGCGGCCGGGCGGCCGAGGCGAGGGCTCCACACCGAGTTCGGCGTGAGCCATCCCCTCGCGCTAGGATGGGCGCGTGGCGATCCCCGCGGAGCGGCTGACCTCCCGTTCTTCCTGGCGCGCTCGCCTGCACGAGGTGATCTTCGAGTCCGACACCGCGGCCGGCCGGGCCTTCGACGTGGGCCTGCTCGTCGCGATCCTGGTGAGCGTCGTCGCCGTGATGCTGGAGAGCGTGCCGGACATCCGGCGCGAGCACGGCCGGATGCTTCATGCCGTGGAGTGGACACTGACCATTGCCTTCACCATCGAGTACGTCCTGCGGCTGGTGGCAGTGGATCACCCGTGGCGCTACGCGCGCAGCTTCTACGGGCTCGTGGACCTCATGGCCGTCTTGCCGACCTACCTGTCGCTGATGCTGCCGGCGGCGCGATCGCTGATGGTCATCCGCGCGATCCGGCTCCTGCGTGTGTTCCGGATCCTCCGGCTCGCCCGCTTTCTGGGCGAAGGACACGAGCTCCTCATGGCGCTGCGCGCCAGCCGCCGCAAGATCACCGTGTTCCTCGGCGCCATCGTGACCATCGTCGTCATCATGGGCACCCTCATGTACCTCATCGAGGGGGAAGAGCACGGCTTCACCAGCATCCCCACGAGCATGTACTGGGCGGTGGTGACGATGACGACGGTGGGATACGGCGACATCGCGCCGAGGACCCCGCTGGGCCAGCTCCTGGCGGCGGTGCTGATGATCCTCGGCTACGCCATCATCGCGGTGCCCACCGGCATCGTGTCGGTGGAGCTCGCCAGGACCGGTCACATCATCTCCCACCAGGCCTGCCCTGCCTGCGGCGCCGAGGGGCACGACGCCGACGCGACCCACTGCAAGTTCTGCGGCGCGCCCCTCTGACGCGGGCGCGCCGTGCTATCCTCGCCCTCAGGCATCCGCATGAGCACTTCGGTCCCCCGACGCGAATGGCCCGGCGCGACGCTCGCGCGCGTGCCCTACTGGGTCTATCAGGACGATGGCAACTACCGCGACGAGCTCCGCCGCATCTTCGAGGGTCCCGTGTGGAACTACGTCGCCCTCGAATCCGACCTGCCGCGGACGGGCGACTACCGGACGACGTTCATGGGCGAGATGCCGGTGATCGTCGTGCGCGGCGAGACGGGCGAGATCCACGCCTTCGAGAATCGCTGCGCGCACCGGGGCGCCCTCATCGCCCTGGACGACTGCGGTTCCACCGGGAAGCGCTTCCAGTGCGTCTATCACGCGTGGAGCTACGACCTCTGCGGCGGGCTCGTGAGCGTGGCCTTCGAGAAGGGCGCCAACGGCCGCGGCGGCATGCCCGAGTCCTTCCGCAAGGCCGAGCATGGGCCGCGCCGCCTGCGCACCGCCACGCTGGGCGGGCTCGTCTTCGCCTCCCTGTCCCCGGCCGCGCCGCCGCTGGAGGACTACCTGGGCGAGGCGGTGCGCGCGCGTCTCCTGCGGGTGCTGGGCCGCCCTGTGGAGGTGCTGGGCCGCTTCGTGCAGGCCCTGCCGAACAACTGGAAGCTCTACGTCGAGAACGTGAAGGACACGTATCACGCGAGTCTCCTCCACACCTTCTTCAGCACCTTCCACATCACGCGCCTCACCCAGGGAGGCGGGGTGCTGGTGAGCCCCGACGGCGCCCATCACGCCAGCTCCACCATCGACCGCGGCGACGATCGGGCAAGCACCGCGTATCGCGACCAGGAGATCCGCTCCGAGAAGGCGCAGTACCGGCTCGCCGATCCGAGTCTGCTCGATACGGTGAACGAGTTCGGCGACGACATCCAATTGCAGATCCTCACCGTGTTCCCGAGCCTCGTCGTGCAGCAGGTGTACAACGCCATCGCCGTGCGCCAGGTGCTCCCGAAGGGTCCGGAGGCGATGGAGCTCCACTGGACCTACCTCGGGTTCGCCGACGATAGCCCGGAGATGCGCCGCCGCCGCCTCCGCCAGGCCAACCTCGTGGGCCCGGCGGGCTATGTCTCCATGGAGGACGGCTGCGTGGGGGGCTTCGTGCAGCGGGGGGTGGCCGCGGCGGGCGACACGCTGTCCGTGGTGAACATGGGCGGCGAGGGCGCGGAGTCGCAGGACACCCGCGCCACCGAGGCGGCGGTGCGCGGGTTCTGGAAGGCCTATCGCGGGTACATGGGCTACTAGCGATGCTCGAGCGCGTGGCCCTGCTCAATGCCGAGTACGCGCGCGCCATCGACGACGACCGCCTCGAGGACTGGCCGGCCTTCTTCACCGATCCCTGTCTCTACACGATCACGTCCGCCGACAACCACCGTCGCGGGCTGCCCGCCGGCGTCATCTACGCGGACTCCGCCGGCATGCTCAAGGATCGGGTGGCGGCGCTGCGCGAGGCCAATGTCTTCGAGCGCCAGACCTACCGGCATGTGGTGGGGCTGCCCGCCCTGCTGGGCGAGCGCGGCGGCGCGATGCGGGCGGAGACGCCGTTCCTGGTGGTGCGCACCGTGCGCGACGGCAGCATGGCCCTCTTCGCCGCCGGGCGCTACGTGGACGCTCTCGTCGAGGAGACGGGCGCCCTCCGCTTCCGCGAACGCGTCGTCGTGTGCGACAGCAGCCGCATCGATACCCTCCTCGCCATCCCTCTCTAGGAGTCGACCCCATGCGCGTCCTCCGCCTCGGTGCCCTCGCCCCCGCTGTCCTCGTCCTCGCCGGGCTCGCGCTTTCGACGGCTCCGCCCGCCTCGGCGCAGGACCCCGAGAACCTCATGATGGCCAATCTCCGCTTCAGCACCGACGCCGCCATCGCCAGGGGCTGCACCCGTATCGGCTTCGCCAGCGACGACTCGTTCAAGGACCTGCGCCGGAAGATCGTGCGCACGGGCGGCGACACCGCCGTCCTCTCGTTCCGCGTCGACGATCTCGACCGCGTCCAGGCCGAGATCTACCGCTGCGCGGCGACGCGCGCGCCGGGATCGCCCGCTCCTCCCTCTCCCCCACATCCACCCCCTCCCCCACCCCCTCCACCACCACCGCCGCCCCCCGTCACGCGATAGCCCGCCCGGCTGACGCGTCACGGCAACGCTGTCGAAGAGTGTCCGTCCGCGTGAGCGTCGGCGCCGCGTAACTCCGCGTCCCGCCGAACCGTCGTGGCCTGGCATGGCGCTGGCACAACCAGGTCCGTCATGCCCGCCGCGCGCTCTCCCTCGGCTTCCTCGGGCTCCTGGCCGTCGTGGCGCTGATCCTGGTGCTGCGGCCCGGCCCCTGCGCCCGGCCCCTCGCCTACCGGATCGACAAGTTCGACGAGCGCTTCGGGGTGAGCCGCGAGGGGCTGCGCGAGGCCCTGCGTCAGGCCGAGGAAGTCTGGGAGCGCCCCCACGGGCGCGAGCTCTTCGTGGAGACCGCCACCGCGCGGCTCGCCGTCAACTTCCACTACGACGAGCGTCAGCAGCGCACTCAGACCGGAAACCGACTGCGCGGGTCGATGACCGAGACGCGCGTCTCCCACGCGTCGGTGGGCCGCTCCTACGAGGAGTGGCGCGCCACCTACGAGCGCCGGCTGCGCGACTTCAAGGACGGGCAAGCCGAGTATCAGAGCCGGGCCCAGGCGCTCAGCGCCCGGATACAGGAGTGGAACGCGCGGGGCGGCGTGCCCACGGACGCGCGGGCCAGCTTCGAGGCCGAGCGGAGCCGCCTCGCCGAGATGCGCCAGCGCCTGGAGTCGGAGCGCGCCGCCCTGCAGGAGCTGGCCGCGACGGTGAGCGGGCTCGCCGAGAAGGGCAACACCATCGCCCAGACGCACAATCAGAGCGTGGCCACCTTCAACGCGCTCTACGGCGGGCCCCGCCAGTTCCACAAGGGCGAGTTCGACGGCCGCCAGATCGCGGTGTTCGAGTTCCACGATAGCCGCGACCTCGTGCTCCTGCTCGCCCACGAGCTCGGCCATGCCCTCGGCATCCGCCACGTCGACGATCCCGTCTCCGTCATGCACGCGGTGGCGGGCGGCCAGCCCATCAGCGCCCTCGTCGCCGCTCCCGCCGACCTCGCCGCGCTGCAGAAGGCCTGCCGCCGCTTCTAGTCGGGCGGCGCCCGCTCCGGAAGCGGGGCGCGTGGGCCCCTGTGGGACAATGGTGGGCGCGATGGCTCTGGCCCGCCTCCTTGCATTCGGATTGCTCGCCGCCATCTCCGCCGTCGCGGTGGGAGGCGCGCAGCCGGCGCCCATCGTCCGCGTGGATCTCCTGAGCGAGCAGGCCGGCATCGTCCCCGGTGGCGAGGTCTGGATCGGGATACGGCAACGCATCACCCCGGGCTGGCACACGTACTGGACCAATCCCGGCGATTCCGGCGAGCCCCTGAGTATGGAATGGACGCTGCCGCCGGGCTTCACCGCCGGCCCCATCGTCTGGCCTCATCCCGAGCGCCTTCCTGTCGGCCCCGCCATGAGCCACGGCTACACGGGGGAGGTGGTGCTGCTAACGCGGGTCACCGCGCCGCCCGATCTTCCGCCCGGGACGGTCACGCTCGGCGGCCGGGCCGCGTGGCTGGTCTGCGAGAAGATCTGCATCCCCGAGGAGGCCCGGGTGGAGCTCGTCCTGCCCGTGATCGCGGGCCGCGCGCCCGCGTCACCCGACGCCCCCCTCATCGCGCGGGCGCGCCGGGCCGTGCCCGAGGAGAGCCCTTGGCCGGCCACCGTCTCGGCGTCGCCGGAGCGCGTGGTGTTGACCCTCGCCGCGCGCGAGCTGCGCGCGGGGGCGATCGCGGATGTCTGGTTCTACCCGGCCCAGTGGGGACTGATCGAGCATGCCGCCCCACAGGAGGCGCGCGTGGACGCCCACGGTCTCACGCTCGTCATGGCGCGCGGTCCCCTTCCCGCCGCCGCCGCGGCGCCGGTCGAAGGCGTGCTCGTGATCAAGGAGCGGCTCGAGGGCGGAACGGCGAGCCAGGCCTTCGTCATTCGGGGCGATCCGAGCGGCCCGGCGTCCGGCAACGAGGGCGCCCCGTCCGCCCTCTCCCTGGCCGCCGCCGTCGGGCTGGCGCTGCTCGGCGGGTTGCTCCTCAACCTCATGCCCTGCGTGCTCCCGGTGCTGTCGGTCAAGGTCTTGGCGCTCCTGGGGCACGCCGACGCGTCGGCGCCGGCGCTCAGGCGGCACGGGCTCGCGCACACCGCGGGCGTGCTGGTCTGCTTCGCGGCGCTGGCCGGCGCCCTCCTGGCGCTTCGCGCGGGAGGGATGGGCATCGGCTGGGGCTTTCAGCTCCAGTCGCCGATCGTGGTGACCCTGCTCGCCTATCTCTTCTTCGCGATGGGCCTGAGCCTATCCGGCGTCCTCACCTTCGGCGGGCGGCTCGCCGGCGTGGGGCATTCGCTGGCCGCCCGGCCCGGCTATGTCGGCTCCTTCTTCACGGGCGCCCTCGTTGCGGTCGCGGCCACGCCCTGCACCGCGCCGTTCATGGGCGCGGCCACCGGCTTCGCCCTCACGCAGCCGGCCCCGAGCGCCCTCGCCGTCTTCCTGGCGCTGGGGCTCGGGCTCGCGCTGCCCTATCTCCTCCTGAGCGTCGCGCCCACCTGGCGGCGTTTGCTTCCGCGCCCGGGCCCCTGGATGGAACGGCTCAAGCAGGTGCTCGCCTTGCCCCTCTATGCGACCGTCGGCTGGCTCGTCTGGGTGGTCAGCGAGCAGGCCGGACCGCCGGCCACCACCGCCGTGCTGGCGGGACTCGTGCTGATCGCGCTCGCCGTATGGATGCGCCGGATCTCGCGGGCGGCCCAGGGGCGGCGCCGGCGTCTCGCCGCCGCGACGGCGGGGGCGAGCGTCGTCCTGGCGCTCGCCGTCGGCGCCCTCGTCGGCCTGGGCGCGCCCGCCCCGGCCCCCGCCACCGCGGCGGCGGGCGGGGTCCCGTGGGAGCCGTGGAGCCCGCGCCGGGTTGCCGAGGCCCGCGCCGAGGGCAGGCCGGTGTTCGTCAACTTCACCGCGGCCTGGTGCATCACCTGTCTCGTCAACGAGCGGGTGGCCTTGCGCTCGAGCACGATCGCCGACGCCTTCCGCCGGACGAACGTCCTGTACCTCAAGGCCGACTGGACCAACCGCAGCCCGGAGATCGCCGCCGCCCTCGACGGGTTCGGCCGGAGCGGCGTGCCCCTCTACGTGCTGTACCCGCCGCGCGCCGAGCCGATCGTCTTGACACCCGTGCTCACCGAGGGAACCATACTCGAAGCGATCGAGAAGCTGTGAGCCGAGCTTACAAAGGAGACGCCATGCCGAATCGCCGCGTGACCCGCCGCCGCTTCCTCGCCGACACCGGACTCGGAGCCCTCGCCGCCGCCGGCGGCCTCGCCGTCGCCGGGCGCGTCGAGGCCTCGACCCAGGCCAAGGTCGGCACCGCCGCCCCTGCCTTCACCGTGCCGGCCACCACCGGGACCAATCACACGCTGAGCGACCTCCGCGGCAAGATCGTCGTGCTCGAGTGGACCAACCATGATTGCCCGTACGTGCGGAAGCACTACGAGTCGGGCAACATGCAGGCGCTCCAGCGCGAGGCGAGCGGCCAGGGCGTGGTGTGGCTGACCCTCATCTCCTCCGCGCCCGGCACGCAGGGCTATGTGACGCCGCCGCAGGCCGACGAGCTGACCTCGAGCCGCAAGGCCGCCCCCACCGCGGTGCTCCTCGATCCCAAGGGCACGGTGGGCAAGCTCTACGGCGCCACCAACACGCCCCACATGTACGTGATCGACAAGGCGGGTCTGCTCGCCTATGCGGGCGCCATCGACGATCGGCCCACCAGCCGGAAGTCCGACGTCCAGGGCGCGAACAACTACGTGCGCGCCGCGCTGCAGTCGGTGGCCGCCGGCGAGCCAGTGAAGACACCGGTGACGCGCGCTTACGGCTGCACCGTGAAGTACGCCTGACGGCATGGACGCGCCGCTCACGCGCCGCCGGCTGCTCCACCAGGTGGTGGGGGGGCTGGCGGCGCACGCGGCCCTTCACCCGCGCGCGCAGCCCGCCCTCGCCCAGGTCGGTGAGGACGGCCGCGCGGCCATCGCGGCGGCGGCCACCGCCTTCCTCGGGAGCCTGCCCACCGACGACCAGCGCCAGGCCACGTTTCCCTTCGCGGACAAGGAGCGGCAGAACTGGCACTACGTCCCACGCTCGCGCGAAGGAATCTCCTTCAAGCAGATGCCGCGCGCGGCCCGCGCGGCCGCCCACGAGCTCATGAAGGTGAGCCTGAGCGCTGCCGGCTATGGCAAGGCGGTCAACGTGATCCTGCTCGAGGATGTGCTGCGGCGGCTCGAGACCTTCGGTGGTCTCCTCCGCGATCCCGAGAACTACGCCCTCACCGTCTTCGGCACCCCCGGCGCCGGCGCGCCCTGGGGCTGGCGCCTCGAGGGGCATCACCTGTCGCTGAACTTCACCCTCGTGCCAGGCAAGCCGATCGCGGTGACGCCAGCCTTCCTGGGCGCCAATCCCGCGGAGGTCCGGGCCGGGCCGCAGAAAGGGCTGCGCACCCTCGCGCGCGAAGAAGATCTGGCGCGCGCGCTCGCCCAGAGCATGGACGCGCGGCAGCGGCCGCGTCTGCTCATCGGCGGCCAGTCTCTCGGCGACATCGTGAGCGGGCCGGGGCGTGGCGAGCGCCTCGCCACGCCGGCCGGCCTGCCGCTCGGCGAGATGACGAGCGACCAGCGGGACATGGCGCTTCGGCTGGTGGAAGAGTACGCGCGGAACATGCGCGCGGAGATCGCCGACGTGGAGCTGCGCCGCTTGCGTGACACGGGGGTCGAGCGGCTCCACTTCGCCTGGGCGGGAGCGCTCGAGCCGGGCAAGGCGCACTACTACCGCCTGCACGGCCCGACGCTGCTCATTGAGTACGACAACACGCAGAACGACGCCAACCACATCCACTCGGTGTGGCACGACCCGCGCAATGACTTCGGCCTGGATCTCCTCCGCGCGCACTACGAGCGCGGGCACCACCACCACGCCGGCTAGGACGCGCGCGGCGCGATCCGGATCGCGAAGTCCTGGCTCGGCTCCCAGTGAAACGGGCCCCGCATGGCCGGCCCGTCGGCGACAACCACGCAGTCGAAGTCGCGCGCCAGCACCTCCACGAAGCGGCGGCTCGTACCAAGGGCGATCTCGGTGCCGAGGCAGCGCCGGTGGTCCATGCCGAAGGGCGTGTACTGGTCGATCTCGTACTCGCTCCGCAGGAACCGGTCGGGGTCGAAGCGGAACGGGTCGGGGAACACCGCGGGATCCTTGTGGCCTTCCCAGATGCCGACCCAGACGACGCTCCCCTTCGGCACGAGATAGCCGTCGAAGGCGATGTCGGCCGTCACCCGGCGCAGCAGCACCTCGCTCTGCGCCAGCCGTAGCGTCTCCAGCACCACCGCCTCCGCGAGCCGGCGGGCAGCCGGGGAGCTCGGCGTCCCGGCGCGGAGCCGCTGGACCACCGCCGGGCCGCCGACGAGGAATTTCACGATCCAGCGCCAGAGGCTGTAGACGTCGTGGTTCGAGGATTCGAGCATGTAGAGGAGATTGCCGAACGCGGTCGGGTCCAGGCTCCCCGCCAGCACCAGGTGCTTGAGCGCGCTTGGCGGATGTCGGGCGGGATCGCGCCGTATCTCCTCGGCGTGCGGCTCGACCAGCGCTCGGATCTCCGCAAAGGCCGCGACTTCCTCCTCGTGGATCGCATACGCGGGCGCCGCCGGTCCGAAGCGCCGATACGCCGCCTCGATCTCGGGCACGCGTGAGGATTCCGGCCCGAGGCCCAGGAGCAGACGGAGAAAGATGCGGGTGCTGATCCGCCGCAGCGCCTCGCTGATCGCCTCGCGGGGCACCGGCCCGGAGGCGAAGCGAACAGTCAATGCGTGGAGCCCGTCGTGGATGAGCGCGCGGATCGGCGCCTCGTGAGCCTCCAGTGGCGTCGCCTGTATCGCCTGCTGAAAGACGCGTCGATAGGCGCGATGCGTCTCGCCCTGCATGCCCCGTATCGCCCCGCCCGGGAAGAGGGGGCTGAGATCCGGGGTCCACGAGAACAGCCGGTCTTCGTTGCCCTGCAGGAGGCGGCGGGCGCGCCCGTGGCCGACCACATAGGTCAACCAGTGGCCGTTCCACACCGTCTTGAAGATGGGCCCCCACCGGCGTGCCGCCTTGAGGAAGGCATGCTGGTCGGTCTTGAGCAGCCGATCGAACGGGCAGAGCCGACCCGGCGGAAGCTCCAGTCCACCCATCGCCGCCGTGCGCGCCTGCTGGGCTCGGCGACGTCCCCGCCAGTAGAGCCATTGACGGATCTGCTGCCGGATCCTCATGCGAGGCGCGGCAGCACGGTGGCCGCGAAGAGCCGCGTCCCCTCGGGGCGCGGGACGTCGGCAAAGTTGACGGTGAGCCGGTGCGCGCCCTGCCGGATGATGTCGCGCAGCGTCTCCGTCACCTGGTCCGGCGTGCCGACGAGCTGGATGTCGTCCAGCGGGCGCGTATCGGGGCGAGCCTTGACCCGCTCGATCTCGCGCTCGGTCTCCGCGATGAGGATGCCCACCCTGATCACGTGCCGGACCGCGTCGTAGTCCCGCCCCACCTCTCGGCAATGCCGCTTCAGCACCTCCCGCTTGTGCGCATACGCATCCGCGCCTCGATACGTATAGTTCCACCAGTCGGCGTGCTGGGCGACGACGCGGAGGAGATATTTCTCCCCGGAGCCGCCCACCATCACCGGCGGGATCGGCGCCGGGCGCGGCTCACAGTACGCGCCGTCGATCTGGTAGTGCGCGCCGCGATAGGCGGCCGGCGCGCCGGCCCACATGGCGCGGATCAGCTCGATCGCCTCGCCCAGCTGAGCGATGCGCACCCGCGCCGGCGGAAACGGCCAGCCATAGGCCAGGTACTCCTCCTGGTTCCACCCCGCCCCGATGCCGAGGACGACGCGGCCGCCGGACAGAGCCTGGGCGGTGGCGGCCATCTTGGCGAGGTGCGCGGGATTGCGGAAGCTGTTGCAGAGCACCTCGTGACCGCAGAGCTTGTCGGGATAGCGCGCGAGGGCATAGGCGAGCAGCGTCCAGCCCTCCGCGACCTTGTGGCCGCCGTACTGGACATGGTCGGGGAACCAGAGCGAGTCGAACGGCGCGGCCGTCTGGTCGAGATAGGGGAACGTGTGCTCGACCAGCCGGGACCAGACATTGAGTCCTATCGGAACTGGTGTCCCCGCCGGCGGCGGCATCTCAGAAGTGCTCGAAGGCCGCCGGCTTCCGCTCCATGTTGAGGCGGAGATCCGCCATGAAGACGAGATACGGATGCGCGCCCAGGGCGATGAGCGGATCGCGGGCAAAGACGCTCAGGGCGGCGCGCGCCTCGGCGCCGAGCGACAGCTCATCCATCGCCGCCTCCGGATCGGCGAGGAAGCGGGCGCGGTAGTCGGCGTCGGACTTGAGCTGGAAGAGGCAGCGGTTAAGCGGATAGGCGCGGGCGGGCGGGAAGAAGTAGTGGGTGCTCATCGCCCGCCGCCCGTGAGGGGCCAGGCCACCACCGCATTGCCATGGTGCCAGGACGGTTCGTACGCGATCACGTCCGCGCGTGCCGGCCCCACCGCGCCGAGCAGGGTGATCCACGTGCGGAGCTCCACGTTGCCGGCCTTGTCCAGCTCTTCCCCGCTGAGCCGGGCGGTGTCGGCGCCTCGTCCCTCCGCCAGGCTCGCCAGGAGCTGCCGGTCCCAGTCGAAGTCGGGCGAGGCGTAGCGATCCGTGCCCGGGTAGTGCGAGAGCCCGCCGGAGGCCATGAGGGCGACCCGCTCCGGCCGCGCGTCCAGGATGGCCCGGAGCGCCGTGCCCCACGCGTAGCAGCGCCGGGGCGTCGGCTGGGGCGGCAGGTACACGTTCACGTAGAGCGGCACGATGGGCAGCGCGGGCTCCGGCATGGTGAAGTGCAGCGGCACGTAGAACGCGTAGTCCAGCCGCACATCCTGACTGTAGGCGAGGTCGAACTCGCGCTCGATCCCCTGCTCGAGAATCGCGCGCGCGAGCGGCTCGTGCACCGGGAACGTGTACGCGTAGCGCCCGAACTGCCCCGACACGCTGGCCCCCGCGTACACCGCGAAGGCGGGCACCGCGTTCAGGAAGAAGCCCTCAATATGGTCCCCGCCCAGCACGCAGATCACCTCCGCGCGCGTCTCCGCGAGCCGTCGCTTCACCTTGGCGTACGCGGCGTGCACACGAAGGACCAGGTCTCGGTCCTCGGTGTCCGGACGCACGAGGAGCTGCGGCGTGTGCGGGCAAGCGACGGCCGCGACCAGCGGCATCGTCAGCCGAGCCAGTGGCGGGTCAGCCCGGCCGCGTACTTTTCCAGGAGGTCGTGCATCTCCCGCATCGCCGACTCCGCGGCCCGCCGATCCTCGGGGGTCGTCAGGTGCTTGAGGATGGTGGCCTTGGTCTCGCCGGACTCCTCGGCCTCCACCGCCTCGTGCACCGTGTAGTTGGCGCCGCCCCACTCGGGCCGGACCCCGTAGTGCTCGACCAGCGCCTTGCCAACGGTCCGCGCGATCTCCACCACCTCTTCCTCCAGGAGCGCGGTGGCGCAGAGGGCCGCACTCCACGGAACTTCGTGGGCGAGGCGGCGGAAGAAGTCCACGATGGCCGCCATCTCGGACACCGGGCGGATGCGCGCATAGACTTCGCGGCCATAACCGAGGTCGTCACCGATGCGCCGATACAGCTCGTCGTGATCCGGCGTGCCCCCCACGCGGCCCTCGAAGTAGCCCAGGTCCTCGACCAGGAGATGCCGGGCGCAGTCTTTGCGAACCTCCAGGTCCTCGCACCGGGTGTGGATGCCGCTGAAGATGCGGGGGAACCACGCGATGATCAGGTAGTGCTGGCTCATGTGGCCCCACACCTGCTCGCGGGTCAGCGTGCCGGCGGCGAAGCGCTTGAAGTACTCCGATTCGCGGAAGGGACTTTGCGCGAGCAGCTCGGCCGTCAACGCGTCGTACCACTCCTCGGTCGTCATGGCGGCCCTCCTCCCGGCGATTCTACCCGAATCCCGGGGGCTTGACGCTCCGCGCTCCTGCTTCTAACGTAGCGCCATGCTGAACCGATGGCGGGCGCTTATGGCCTTCGTCGCCCTCGGCCTCGTGGCCGTCCCGGTCGCCGACGCCCAGACTCGGGTGCGCCTCGTCCTCGACTGGCAGATCCAGGGCCCGCAAGCTCCCTTCATCACCGCGAAGGCGATGGGAGCCTTCGCCGCCCAGGGACTCGACGTCAGCATCGATCGCGGCACCGGCTCGCAGAAGACCATCGAGCAGGTGGCCACCGGCGCCTACGACATCGGCTATGGCGACATCAACTCCATGGTCGAGTACAACGCGAAGCACCCCCAGAACCCCCTCATCGGGGTGGGCATCGTCCTGAACACCCCTCCGTTCGCGCTCCTCTCGCTCAAGAAGTACGGGATCGTGCGCCCGGCCGACCTCCGCGGCGCGTCCATCGGCGCCCCCGCCGGCGACGCGCCCCGCCGGCTCTGGCCGATTTTCGCGCGAAACGCCGGGGTGCCCGCCGACAGCGTGGCCTGGGCCAACATGGCGCCGCCGCTCCGTGAGCCCGCGCTGGTCCGGGGCGACGTCAAGGCCATCTCCGGCTTCTACTTCACCGGCTATCTCAACCTCGCCGACGGCCTCCAGGTGCCGGAGAGCGAGATCGTCGCCTTCAAGTACAGCGACTACGGCATCGATCTCTACGGCAACGCGGTACTGGTGCGGGTGACCTGGCTCGCGCAGAACGAGGAGACCCTCCGGCGCTTCCTCGCCGCGTTCACCCTCGGCTTCAAGGCCACCCTGAGGAATCCCCGCGAGGCGATCGTGCACGTGAAGGCGGCCGAGCCGCTCGCCAACGAGGCGCTCGAACTCCGGCGGCTCGAGCTCGCGATCAGGGCCAACATGGTGAACGACGAGGTGCGGCGCAACGGCCTCCTCGCCATCGATCCCGGGCGCATGCGGCGGGCCATCGACCAGCTCGTGTCGGCGTTCGAGTTGCCCTCCACGCCCTCGGTGGCGCAGGTCTTCACCGAGAAGTATCTCCCGCCGGCGGCCGCGCGGCGGCTCGAGTAGCGGCGGCTCCGGGGCCCGGTCATCTCGGTCGAGCTCCGCGACGTCGACTTCGACTACCCGACTCCCGGCGGCGCCACGCGCGCGGTGGCGGGCGTTTCCGTCCGCGTGCCGCTCGGGGCCACCGTCGCGTTCGTCGGGCCGAGCGGCTGCGGCAAGTCGACCCTGCTCAAGCTGATGGCGGGGCTGATCACGAGCAGCCGGGGGACCGTCCTCGTGAACGACGTGCGGGTGATCGGCCCCCTTCGCAATGTCGGCATGGCCTTCCAGAATCCGGTGCTGCTCCCCTGGCGATCCGTGCTCGGCAACGTCTTGCTGCCGCTCGAGATCCTCCGCGGGCACCGCGAGGCGCGCGTGCCCGAGCGCGCGCTCTGGGAGTCGCGTGCGACGGAGCTCCTGCGCACCGTCGGGCTGGCCGGCAGCGAGGGCAAGCACCCGCGCGAGCTCTCGGGGGGTATGCGCCAGCGGGTCAGCCTCTGCCGGGCGCTCGTTCACGAGCCGGAGATCGTCCTCCTCGACGAGCCATTCGCCGCGCTGGACGCCTTCACCCGAGAGGAAATGTGGGAGCTCCATCAGCAGCTCCGGCAGCGCCGGGCCTTCACCAGCGTGCTCGTCACTCACGATCTTCGGGAGGCGATCTGCCTCGCCCAGACCATCTGCGTCATGGCGGGGTCGCCTGGACGCGTCGCGCACGTGCACGAGGTTCCCCTGCCCTTCCCCCGCACGCTCGCGCAGGCCTATGGACCCGAGGCGACCGACCTCATTCGATTGATGCGCGAGCAGATCCGGCCCGCGCGGGAGGCCGCGTGAGGCCGGGACGGGTGCGCCGCCTCGTCCTTCCCGGCGCCGCCTTCGCCGCGCTCGTCTTCCTCTGGGAGGGGCTGGTGGTCGCGCTCGACGTTCAGCAGATCATCTTGCCCCGCCCCAGCGCGGTGGCCGGCACCCTGATCTCGACGGCGGGCCCCATCCTCTACCACGCCCGCCACACCCTCTCCACCACCCTCATCGGCTTCGGCGCCGCGGTCGGGCTCGGGCTCCTGCTCGGCTTCATCATCGGCGCGTCCGCGATCGCGCATGAGACGCTGTACCCGCTGCTCGTGGGCTTCAACAGCATCCCGAAGGCGGCCCTGGTGCCGCTCCTCGTGATGTGGTTCGGCATCGGCGCCATCCCCGCCGCGCTCACCGCCTTCCTCCTGGCGTTCTTCCCCATCGCGGTGAACGTGGCGGTGGGCGTGGCCACCCTCGAGACGGAGCTGCGCGATGTGCTGCGCGCGCTGGGCGCCTCGCGATGGCAGGTCTTCGCCAAGGTCGGCGTGCCCCGTACGATGCCGCTTTTCTTCGCCTCGCTCAAGGTGGCCATCTCGTCGGCCTTCGTGGGATCGGTCATCTCCGAGACGGTGGCCTCCAATGCGGGCATCGGCTATCTCATGGCGGTGGCCGCATCCGACTTCAACACGCGGTTGGCCTTCGCCGGTCTGCTCGTGCTCGCCGTCATGGGGGTGGCGCTCTACGGGCTCTTCGCGGTCATCGAGCGGCGCGTGACGGCGTGGGCCTACGAGTGACCGGCTCGCGGCTCGACGCCGCCTCGAGGTGCTGCTAGACTCCCCCCCGCTACCCCATGAGAGCCAGCGTCGAGCGCATCCTCACCACCCACGTGGGCAGCATCCCGCGCAATCCCACCCTGCGCGATCTGCTCGTCCGCCAGGACCGGGGCGAGGCGGTGGACGAGGCCGCGCTGGCGCGCGAGGCGGAGGCGGCGGTGCGCGAGGTGGTGCGGGGGCAGCTGAACGCGGGCATCGACATCGGCAATGACGGCGAGCAGCCGCGGGCAGGCTTCTCCACCTACGTGGCGCGGCGCATGCGGGGCTTCGGCGGGGCCAGCCGCCGCCTCCCCGCGAAGGAGTTCGCGGAGTTCCCCGACTACGCGGCGATGCTCGAGCGCCGCCGTTCGGCCGCGGCGCGCATCGGCGACGCCCCCCAGGCCGTCGGCCCCGTGTCCTACGACGACCTCGGCGAGGCCGAGCGCGAGTGCGACCTCTTCGACCGCGCCGTCACCGCCGCGCCGAAGCCGTTCACCGAGCGCTTCATGACCGCGGTGTCCCCCGGCACTGCCGCCACCATCCTGCTGAACGCCCACTACGACTCCCACGAGCGCTACGTGATGGCCCTGGCGGACGAGCTACGCAAGGAGTACGAGCTGATTCACGCCCGCGGCTATGTGCTGCAGCTCGACTGCCCCGACCTCGCCATGGAGCGCGCGCGCTTCTTCCAGGGGGATTCGCTCGAGCGCTTCCAGCAGGCGGTGGCGCTGCACGTGGAGGCCATCAACCGGGCCACCGCGAATATCCCGCCTGACCGCATCCGCCTCCATCTCTGCTGGGGCAACTACGACGGGCCCCACGTGCACGACGTGCCCCTCGAGGCGGTGCTGCCCCTCGTGGTCCGCGCCAAGGTGGGCGCGCTGTCCCTGCCTCTCGGCAACCCGCGCCATCAGCACGAGCATCGAGTGATCGCCCGGCTGGGCCTCCCCGCCGGTATGCTGTTCCTGCCCGGCGTCATCGATACCACCACCAACTACGTGGAGCACCCCGAGGTCGTCGCCGATCGCCTCGTCCAGGCGGTGGAAGCGGTGGGCGACCGCGCCCGGGTCATCGCCTCGACCGATTGCGGCTTCGGCACCTTCGCCGGCTCGGAAATGTGCGCGCCCAGCGTCGTCTGGGCCAAGCTGCGCGCCCTCAGCGAGGGCGCCGCCCTCGCCACCCGCCGCCTCGGCGGCCGATAAGGAGAGTCCCATGCTCTTCGAGCTCCGCCAGTACCACATCCGCCCGGGTCAGCAGGCCAGCTGGGTGAAGTGCATGGAGGAAGAGATCATCCCCTTCCAGGTGAAGATGGGCATGGTCATTCTCGGCAGCTTCGTGGGCGAGGAGGACGCGTCCGTCTACGTCTGGATCCGCCGCTTCGAAAGCGAGGCCGAGCGCAAGCGCCTCTATGACCTCGTGTACCAGAGCGACCACTGGAAGAACGAGATCTCCCCGAAAGTGCCCACGATGATCGACCGCGAAAAGATTAGCGTCACTCGGCTCACCGCGACCCCACGCTCCCCGATTCAGTAGCGGGGAAAGAAGGACAAGGTCACTCGGCTCACCGCGACCCCACGCTCCCCGATTCAGTAGCGGGGAAGAAGGACAAGGTCACTCGGCTCACCGCGACCCCACGCTCCCCGATTCAGTAGCGGGGAAAGAAGGACAGCGTCACTCGGCTCACCGCGACCCCACGCTCCCCGATTCAGTAGCGGGGAAAGTAGGACAAGGTCACGCGGCTCACCGCGACGCCGCGCTCGCCGATCCAGTAGCGGAGGCGGCGCGGCGCTCGCGTAGGCCGTCGCGAAGCACGCGTACCGCGGAGACGCCAAACAGCGCGGCGATGGCCAGGCCGACTGCGAGGTCGGGCACGCCCGAGCCCGTCGCACGCACCGCGCCGGCGGCCAACAGCACGGCGGCGTTGGCGACCACGTCGTTCCGCGAGCACAGCCACGCCGAGCGCATGTTGACGTCGTCATCGCGGAGCCGCCAGAGCAGGCTTAGGCAAAGCGCGTTGGATCCGAAGGCGATAGCGCCGACCACGCCCATGGTCTCGGCAGTGGGCACCGTGCCGCGGGCCACGGTGAGCGCGGCCTGGACGAGCACGCCCGCCGCGAAGGCAGCCATCAGCCAGCCCTTGAGCAGCGCCGCCCGCGCTGTCCACGCCGGGCCTCGCCCCACCGCATAGAGGCTCACTCCGTACACGACCGCGTCGCCCAGCATGTCGGCGGAGTCGGCGACCAGCGCGGTCGAGCGCGCGAGCAGCCCGGACCCGAGCTCGAGCAGGAACATTGCCACGTTCAAGGCGAGGACGACGCGGAGCGCGCGCCGCTGCTTCTGGGTCACGTCGGGAATGACGGCGCAGCAGGTGTCCATGATCGCCCTCGGGGCTAGGCGGCCAGCCAGTCCAGGATGGCCGGGTTCTCATCCCGCGGATAGGTGTGGGAGAGATCCGCGATCTCGCGGTAGACCACGGAGGCGCCGGCCGCCTCGAGCGCCTCGGCGGCCATCCGCGCGGTCTGCACGGGGAACATCCAATCCAGCGCGCCGTGCACGAGATAGATCGGCCGCCCGCGCGCGCGTCCCAGGCGCCCGTCGATGAGCAGCAAGGGATGCAGCACGCCGCAGGCGGGCGCCAGGTGCGTGAAGGGCATGTCCGCGCTCAGCCCGAGCAGCAGCGCGTAGGTGGCGCCGTCCGACATGCCGGTGAGGAGGATACGCGCACGGTCCACCGGGTAGCGGGCGGCCACCGATTCGATCATCGCCGCGAGCGGCTCCGCGTCCACATCGCCCCCGCCCATGATGGACCACGTGCGGTCGCGGGACGTCGGCGCGAGGACCAGCATGCCGCGGGCCCGCGCCTCGCGGAGCCACACCCAGAGATAGTCGCGGCCATGCCCGTGCCCGCCGTGGAGCGCGACCACCAGCGGCATCGCGGCCCGGCCGTCCCAGTCCTCGGGTACGTAGAGCGAGAACCCCCCGCGCTGGGCGCGCTCGTTGTCGGCGTGCAGCACGCCCACCGCCCGCTCATCATCGCGCAGCGCGGCCGCGCGCAGGCGCGCCACCAGGGCATCGTCCCCGCGCCGCGCCGGCTCCATGAACCATCGGCTCACCGGCTCCAGGGCGGGCGCGAGCGGGTAGAGCCCTTCCTGGAGCGGCGCGAAGCGACGGAGCGCGCGGTAGAGGCCGATGGGGTCGTCCGGGACGGCGACGGCGGCCACGAAGGCGTCGACCAGGGCCAGGGTTTGCCGGGCGGTCTCGGCGAGCCGGTCACGCATGAAGGCGACCTCGCCCGGCCACGCGAACGCTTCGAAGGCGCGCAGGGCGGCCGCGAGCGGCTCGCGTTGGGGGGCCAGCACCTCGCCGAGCTGCGCCGCCATGGGCGGGAAGAGGTGCCGCTGCACCCAGCTCACGCGCTCGAGCGTGCCGAGCATCGGACGGAGGAGGTCATCGAGCGCGCTCGCGATGTCCGGGCCGGAGGCCATGTCGACATTTTGCCCCGTGACATGATCCGGGGTATCAAGTAAGGTTCAAGAAGCAGATTCGGGAATCGCGTTCGCAATCCGGAACGGCGCGGGCCGTTCGCGCGGGAGCCCCACATGAGCCCCCAGGCAATTCAGTGGTCTGAAGAAACCATCACCGTCGCCGGCGCGCCCCTGCATCTCCGCACCGGCGGGACGGGCGCCCCGCTGCTGGTCCTGCACCACGACATCGGCAGCCCCGACCAGCCCGCGCTGCACGATGCGCTCGCCGCGCGCTTCACGGTGCTGGCGCCCGCGCACCCGGGCTACGACCGATCCGAGCGGCCGGCATGGCTCCGCAACGTGCGCGACATCGCCGTCATGTACCAGGCGCTGCTCGCGGACCGCGGGCTCACCGGCGTCACCTGCGTGGGGCTCGGCTTCGGCGGCTGGATCGCCGCCGAGATGGCCACCATGGCGCCCGCGCAGCTCCGGCGCCTCGTGCTGGTGGGCGCGATGGGAATCAAGCCCGAGCGCGGAGAGATCATGGACCAGGCGCTGGTGAGCTACATCGAGTACATCCGCGCCGGCTTCCACGACCCGGCCGCGCTCGACCGCGCCTACGGGACCGAGCTGCCCACCCCGCTCCTCGAGCGCTGGGACGTCAACCGCGAGACCACCTTCCGGATCGCGTGGCGGCCGTACATGTTCAATCCGAGCCTGCCGCATCTGCTCGGCGGCGTGAAGACGCCCACCCTCGTCCTCTGGGGCGCGGAGGATCGCGTGGTGCCGCTCGAGTGCGGCGAGCGCTACGCCAAGGCGATGCCCTCGGCGAAGCTCGTGGTGATCGAGAAGGCGGGGCATCTGGTGGACATGGAGCGGCCCGCCGAGGTGGCGCGGGCCATCATCGACTTCGCGGGATCCTAGGAGCCGGCCATGCACCTCATGTATTTCACCGAGCAGCCCATGTCGGCGTACCCCGAGGACGAGGGGCGGAAGTTCGGCGCCACCGCCCTCATGTTCTCCAACCGCCACTTCGACCCGGTGGCGGGCAGCCGGCTCTACAGCCAGTACATGGAGCACTATCGCCTCGCCGAGGCGGTGGGCTTCGACGGCATCATGCTGAACGAGCACCACAACGCGCCCTTCTGCATGCAGGCCAAGACCAATGTCTTCGCCTCCATCCTCGCCGCCATCACTGATCGAGTAAAGATTGTCCTTTTGGGCAATCCACTGCCGCTGTCCGAGGATCCGCTGCGCCTGGCCGAGGAGCTGGCCATGATCGACATGGTCTCCAAGGGTCGGCTGGTGTCGGGCTTCGTGCGTGGCGGCGGTCAGGAGCAGCTCGCCGCCGGCGTGAACCCCGCCTTCAACCGCGAGCGCTTCGAGGAGGCCCACGACCTCATCGTGAAGACGTGGACCCAGACCGGCCCGTTCCGGTGGGAGGGCAACCACTACCATCATCGAGTGGTGAATCCCTGGGCCCTGCCGCTGCAGACACCGCATCCGCGGATCTGGATCCCGGGCGTGCTCAGCAAGGAAACCGTGATCTGGGCGGCCAAGCATCGCTACCCGTACATCGCGCTCTCCACCGCCATCCCCGCGACCAAGAAGATCTGGCAGCTCTACGACGAGGCGGCGGCGCAGGTCGGCTACGTGGCCGGTCCCGAGAACCGCGGGTACCTGCAGCGCATCCACGTATCCGACTCCGAGGAAAAGGCGCAGGCCAACGCGCGGCAGTTCATGTGGATGCAGGGCGAGTTCACCGGGCTGGCCCATCCGGTGTGGTCCAGCCCCTCCGGCTACTTCTCGCCGTCGAACCGCACCGCCTTCGTGGAGTTCGCGGTCGGCCGCCGCGCGAACCCGCGCGCCGCCGCCTTCGAGGACCAGATCGCCGATCAGCAGATCATCGCGGGGACGCCGAAGACGGTCATTCCCAAGTTGCGCCGGCTCCTCGAGGAGACGCGCCCCTCCATCGTGGGCTTCTGGGGCAGCGACGGTTTCGTGAGCGACGCGGACTCGCGCACCTGCATCCGGCTGCTCGGCGAGGAGGTGCTCCCCGCCGTGCGCGAGATCGGCAACAGCCTGGGCCTCGCCGATCCGTTCGAGTCCAAGGCGCCCGTGAGCCTCACCCACACCGCCCCCGCCGAGCTCCGGGTTCCGCGGGCGTGACGGAGTCGCTGGACGCGGCGCGCGCGCTCGCGCCCCGCGTCCGCGCCTGCGCGGCGGAGATCGAGGCCGCGCGGGAGCTGCCGCATCCGCTCTTCGCGTCGCTCGCCGACGCGGGGCTGTTCCACCTCCTGGTGCCGCGCTCGCTCGGCGGGCGCGAGATGGACCCGCCCACCTACATCCAGGTGATCGAGGAGCTCGGCAAGGCCGACGCGAGCACCGCGTGGGCGGTGAACCAGGGCGCGGTGTACGCCACCTACGCGGCGCGCATGCCCCTCGACGCCGCGCGCGCGATCTGGATCGACATTCCGCGCGCGGTGGTGGCCAATACCCCCGCGCCCACCGCCGTCGCGGTGCCGGTGCCCGGCGGGTATCGTGTCACGGGGCGCCAGGGCTTCAGCACCGGCTGTCGGCATGCCGCGTGGCTGGCCGCGCATGCCACCGTGATGGAGAGGGGCGAGGCGCGCCGGCTTCCCGACGGGCAGCCGGACGCGCGCTATCTCTTCGTGCCCGTGGCCGAGGGTGAGCTGCTGGACACCTGGACGGTGCGCGGCATGCGCGGGACGGGCACCCATCACTTCGCCGTGACCGACGTCTTCGTGCCGGAAGCGCGCACGGTGCTCTCGGTGAACCCCCCGCTCTACGAGAAGGGCGCGCTCTACCGGATCCCGCGCACCCTCCTCTTCGCCTCCGGCGACGCCGCCGCCGCGCTGGGCGTCGCCCGCGCCTGCCTCGACGCCTTCATCGACCTGGCCGGCGACAAGAGCCCGCGCGGGATGGCGCTGCTTCGCGACCAGGCGATGGTCCAGAGCATGCTGGGCCACGCCGAGGCCGATCTCCGATCGGGCCGCGCCTTCCTCGTGGAGACCGTCGGCGCGGTGTGGGCGACCGTGAGCGGCGGCGGGACGCTCACGCTTGACGAGCGCGCGGCCCTCCGTCTCGCCACCACCCACGGTATCCGACTCGCGGTGTCGGTGGTGGACGCGGTCTACAACGCCGCCGGCGTCACCGCCATCTACGACGGCGCCCTGCTCCAGCGCCAGTTCCAGGACATCCACGTGATCAGCCAGCACCTGCAGGGACGCCTCGCCCACTACGAGCTGGTGGGGCGGCATTGGCTGGGGCTGCCGGTCGACGAAGCCCGGCTATAGCGCCTCGCGCACGGCCGCGTTCACCTTCGCCGCCGCCTCGTAGATCACCCAGTGCCCCGCGCCCTCGATCACGCGAAACTCCGCCCCCGGCGCGGCCGCCACGAGCGTGTCGCGGTACGAGCGCAGGTGTGGGCCCACGAAGGCGTCCCGCCCGCCCCAGATCCCCCGCACGCGCGCGCGCACGGCGGGGAGCGTGTCGCGGAGGATGCTGGACGTCGGAATCGTGCCCGACTTGAAGCGCGCCCGGCGGAGGTTCTCGGTCTGGACCAGCACCGCGAGGTCGTCCACCCGGGCGGGGTCGCCGAACATCAGCCGGCCGAGGTTCTCCCGATGGGCTCGCGCGGCCTCCTGCGCCGTCATGGCGCCGTCGAACCGCACCAGCGGTGGCAGCGGAGGCGGGGACACCCCGAGCCCACCCGCGCCGATCAGCACGAGAGTCTCGAGGCGCGGGCCGAGCCGGGCGGCCACGAGCCCGCCGATGATGCCGCCGAACGAGAAGCCCGCGAGATCGAGGGTGGCGGGCGGCGGCACGAGGCGCTCGATGCCGGCGGCGACGGCGTCCGCGAGCGCGTCGGCGGTATGGGGCGGCGCGGGCATGTCCGAATCGCCGAAGCCGGGCATGTCGGCGCCGTAGACGCGCGCCCGCCGCGCGAGCGCGGGAATGTTCCGGATCCAGTGCGCCCAGGACCCGCTCGCCCCGTGGAGCAGCACGAGGGGTCGGCCCCGCCCCCACACGCGCCATGTCATCGCGCCCGCGACGAGCGGCGTCGACGCCCGCGCCGCGCGGGCCTCGAGCCGCGCCATCACCGCCGCCGCCCGCGCGGGGCCTATTTCTTCAGCCGCACGTCGTCGAGGGGCGCGGACCACGGATAGGGATCGATCAGCATCAGCGCGGGCTCGGCGACCCGCGGTCCAACGCCGCTCGGCCAGATGTACTCGAAGATCGGTCCCATGCGCACTCGCTCGTGCATCTGGCGCTGGATCTGGTGCAGGAGGGCCTCCCGCTTCCCCCGGTCCAGCTCGCGCGACTGCTGCTTGAACAGGGCGTCGAGGTCCGGATAGCCCCCGTAGGCGAAGGCGCCATCGCTGGGCAGCACCTCGGACAGGCGGGAGGCGGCATTGCCGTAGAGAGCGCTCGAGCACACACACACGCCCTTGAGCTTCTTCGACTGCACGGCAGCGAGGAAGGCCGCACGCTCCATCGGGCGCATCTGCGTGCGGATGCCCACCGCGCGGAAGTAGCTCACGATGGCCTCGCCCAGCGAGAAGTACGGCGGCAGCTGGTGGAATTCTCCCGCGTCGAAGCCGTTCGGAAAGCCCGCCTCGGCGAGCAGCGCCTTGGCGCGCACAGGGTCGTAGGGATAGGGCTCGATGGGCAGCGCGAACTCGAAGCTCCGGGGCACGAAGTTGCCGGCAGGGCGGGAGGCGCCGAGCGTCTCCGCCTCGCTGAGCGCTTTCCGGTCGATGGCATAGTTCGCGGCCAGCCGCACGCGGCGGTCGTGCCAGGGCGACTTCGGGTCCCACTGGTCGAAGAAGTCCAGGTAGAAGACGGCGATGCCGCCGGAGAACGCGAGCCGGAGGTTGGGATCGCGCTTGATCTCCTGGGCCTGCGGCACGTCGACCAGATGCGCGATGTCGACCTCGCCGCGTCGGAGCATGGCCACGCGCGTGTTGGAATCGGGCACCATCTTCCACACGAGCCGTTTCACCGAGGGCGTCTTCCGCCAGTAGTGCTCGTTGGCCTCCATGACAAGCTCGACGCCCGGATTGTGGCTCGCGAAGCGGTAGGGGCCGAGTCCGACCGGATGCCGCTTGAAGCCGTCCGCGCCCACTTGCTCGACGTAGCGCTTGGGCACCACCCAGCCGGCGCCGGAGACCAGGCTCCCATAGTAGGTGAGGAAGTCCGGCCACGGCTCGTGCAGGACGAAGCGCACCCGGTGCGGGCCCGCCACCACGACCTCGCGCACCCGCTCCTGGATGGCGCGCGCCTTCGCCCGCTGGAAGCTGAACTTCACGTCCTCCGCGGTGAAGGCGTCGCCGTTGTGGAACTTCAAGCCCTCGCGCAGCTTGAACTCGTAGGTCCTGCCGTCCGCGCTCACCGTCCAGGACTCGGCAAGGCTCGGCGCGAGCAGATTGCCCGGCATGGGCTTTACGAGGGCGTCGTGCAGCGCGTAGAGGACCCAGAAGGGCGTGAGCTGCCCCACCGCCTCGGCGGGATCGAACCAGTTGGGGGACAGCGTGATGTAGAGGGCCCAGCGCATCTCGCCCTCGGGACGGATGGGCTGGGCGGGCGCGGGCGCGGCCACTCCCGTCAGGAGCAGGGCGCAGAAGAGGACGAGAATCGATCGTCGAGGGGAGTTCATCGGGCACCTCCGCCGCGAACCCAAGTAACCCGGGCTAGGGCATGCCTTTCATGTCTACGGGCGCGTAGTAGCGCTTCGTCCCTAGCGCGTCCACCCGCTCCCAGAAGTCCGGCAGCGAGGCGAGCCCCAGCTCGTTGACACCCGCCCGCTGGCGCCACATGCACCAGGAGTCGGGGTGCAGCCGGCTGGCCTCGGCCAGCCACCGGTCTCCCTCGGCGGCGCGGCCCTGACGGATCAGATATTGCCCGAGGCGGAACGCGACGTGCGCCCGCGCCACGTCCTCCGTGACGGCGGGCAGGTGCGCGCGCGCGGCGGCGTGGTCGAACACGTGCTCGCTCGCCGCGCCGCGCTCCACCCAGTCTCGAATGGCGGCCACGTAGGTCGTCTTCGCGTCGGCGGTGGTCTTCGCCACCTCGGCGGGCATCTCGCGCGTGGCCCGGTTCATCTTGCGGAAGCCCTCGAAGGAGCCCGCGGCCTCGGTAGGGCGCACGATGCGGCCCGCTTCGTCGATCCACACCGCCTGGGGCACGTTCACCATGCCGTAGAGCGCGGCCAGGCGGTGGTCGCGGTCGATGAGGCAGGGATAGGTGGGGTGGGCGGCCTCGATCCACGGCAGGGGATCGGCCGGCCGGCTGTCCAGCGCCACCGCAATCACCACGAAGCCGCGATCCTTCAGGCCCTCGTAGAGCTCCTGCCACACGGGCAGGTCACGCCGGCAGCCTCACCACGACGCCCAGGAGACGAGCAGGACCTTCTTGCCGCGATAGTCCGACAGCGAGTGCGGGCGCCCCGCCACGTCGGGCAGCGTGAAATCGGGGGCGTCGAGGGAGCCCAGTGTCGCCGCGCGCTCGGACGCGCCCTCGCCCAGGGCCCAGACGGCTCCAGATTCGTCGTGCGCCAATGAATTCCCCAGATGGCGCCACACCGCCGCGAGGTCCACACGGTCGCCGCGTACGAACTCTTCCGCGCGGCCCGGCGGGATGGGCACGCAGGTCGCGCCCCGGCACAGGCCCTCGGGCCGGAGCGACCAGCCGGTGGCCGCCTCGAGGCCGGCGCCGTCGACCCAGAGCCGCTCCCCCTCCGCGCGCGCGGCCCCCAGCGTCACTTCCCCGTCATCGGTCAAGAGCACGGTCATGGCCTGTCCCCTCCTTCTCGAGACTGTATACTATCGCCGCCGCAGGGAGGCTCGAATGGCGACGAGACAGCGGATCGGAGTGATGGTGCCGTCCACCAACACCACGTGCGAGGCCGACTTCCAGATGGTGGTCCCGCGCACGTTCACCGTGCACGGCCAGCGGCTATGGCTCACCAACGACGCCCTCGGCGAGGAGGGGATGGTCCGGATGAACGCGGAGATCGAGAGCGGCGCGCGCTATCTCGCCACCGCGCGGGTCGACGCCATCTCCTACGGCTGCACCACCGGGAGCTTCTTCAAGGGGCCGGGCTGGGACCGCGACATGCTCGCGCTCATCGAGGACACGGCCGGGGTGCCCGCGGTGGCGACGAGCCCGTCGGTGGTGGAGGCGCTGCGGGCCTTCGGCGCCCGGCGCATCTCGGTGGCGACGCCCTACCCCGAGTGGAACAACCAGCGCCTGCGCGCGTATCTTGCCGCCCAGGGCTTCGAGGTGCTGAACCTCGAAGCGGAGCCCGAGGCCGCGCGGGCGGGTAATCAGGGCATCAACGACCAGGACCCCGCGCGCATCGTGGAGTTCGCGTCGCGCGCCTGCCGGCCCGAGGCCGACGCGCTCCTCTGCTCGTGCACGGCGTGGCGCTCGGTTGAAGCCGTGGAGGAGATCGAGCAGCGGACGGGCAAGCCGGTGGTCACCTCCAACCAGGCCAGCATCTGGATGACCCTCCACCGGCTCGGCCACCACGCCCCCGTCGCCGGCTTCGGACGGCTCCTGCGGGATCGCGTCCCGAACGTTGCGGAGACCGCACGCGGGCGGCTATAGTGTCGCGAACGGAGGACCGACGCGACATGGTGCGGAAGATCCGACGTATCGTCACGGGCCACGATGCCCGCGGCCGGTCCATCTTCACCAGCGACGAGCCGTCCCCTCACGTGCTCACCATCGGCGGGCGGACGGACTTCGCCCTCACCAATCTCTGGGTGACCGACGCCACGCCCGCAAGCAACGCGGGGAAGGCGGACGCCGCGGCCCGGCCGGTCGTGCTGGAGCCGCCAAACAACGGGACGATTTTCCGAGTGGTCGAGTTCCCACCGGAGCGGTCGGGCGCCGCGTTCGACCGCAAGGCCGCCTTCGCCGCGATGGGCGCCGACCATGCCCTCGATCCCGATGCCGGGCGCCATCCCGGCATGCACAAGACCAGCACGGTCGACTACGCGATCGTCCTCTCGGGCGAGATCTGGGCGCTCATGGACGAGGGCGAGACGCTCATGAAGGCGGGCGACTGCCTCGTCCAGCGCGGCACCAATCACGCGTGGGCCAACCGCAGCGACGCGCCCTGCCTCGTCGCCTTCATCCTCATCAGCGCGAACCCGGTCGGATGACCCCATCCGGCGTGCGAGCCGTTCGCATCGGCGCGGCGGCATGCATCGCCTTCACGCTCGGCGTTCTCCCCGCCCCCGCGACCGCCCGCGACGGCGATGAGCCGCGCGCGTACCTCGGTATCCGGGCGTTCGGCTCCAATCCCAGCACCGGGGTGCGCGACTACTACGGCGCCTCCGTGGGCGCCAACATCAACCGCTTCCTCGGCGCCGAGCTCTCCGGCGACTTCTTCGAGCGCCGGATCAACATCGACGAGTTCCCCTCGGTGGGCGAGCTGGGGATCACCGCCATCGTGCCCCAGATCCGGCTGCGCTACCCGTTCTTCGACGGCCGCCTCGTCCCGTATTTCCTCGCCGGCGCCGGCGTCGCCATCACTCAGTTCAACGACCGCCATGCCGGCGCCTTCGGCCGTTCGGTGGACGCCGATACCACGCTGCCCGTGGGCACGGTGGGGGGCGGGATCGAGTACTTCCTGTCGGACTCCGTCGCGGTCGGCGTCGAGGTCAAATACCTCATCGCCGGTGACCACAACGTCAAGATCGACGGCGTGAAGTACTCCACATCCATCGATTCGCTCATCGGTTCCTTCACGATGCGTCTGTTCTACCCCGAGCGGCCGGGAGGCGTGGGAGTGGAGCCGCGCGCGGACGCGCCCCGGCGCCTCTACCTGGGCCTGCGCCTGGGCGGCGCCATCGTGACCGACTCAAGCGTCTCCTCGGAGCTCGAGATACGGCCGGAGCCGCCCGCCATCGGGCCCCTCAACCAGTACTTCGGCGCCTCGATCGGCCTCGACATCGGCCGCTACTGGGGCGTCGAGCTCGCCCTGGAAGGATACGAGACGACGATCGAGCTCAAGGGGAAGGGCAGCGTCACCGAGTACGCGGTCTACGGGGTGGTACCGCAGGCCCGCTTCCGCTACCCGCTCCTCGAGGGGCGGCTCGTTCCCTATCTCGTCGCCGGAGTCGGCGTGGCGGCCGGCGAGGTCAATGACCGAAAGCCGCAGGGCGTCGGGGTGGAGGTCCGCGGAGACGGCCTCGGGCTCGCGGTGACGGTGGGCGCGGGCCTCGAGTACCTCGTCACACGGCACGTCGCGGTGGGGGCCGAAGCCAAGTACCTCCATACCAGCGGAATGACGCTGAAGCTCGCGGGCGGCGAAAAGCACGACGCCAACCTGAACCCCGTCTTCCTCTCGGTCGGGCTCCGCGTCTACCTCACCGACTTCTAGCCGTCTCCGCTGCCGACGCGCCGGGTACTTCTTTCCCGGTAAGAACTACAGGCCCACCCCCAGCATGGCGACCAAGACCTCGACGCTGTGCTCGTGGGGCCGCCCGTCCTGGGCGCAGGAGATCAGGCGCTCCTCGCGCCGCAGGATCTCCCGCGGCGTGAACAAGCGCGCCAGCTCGTCCGGCTGGAAGTACACGACGACCTCGCCGCGCTCCCGGTAGATCGAGCGGTCGGTGAAGACGATGTGCGCGTGGCGGCCGCCCGGCTTCGTCATCTCTCGCAGGCGGCGGAACAGGCCGGGTCGATCCGCGCGCGCCACGTAGTGGATGCTCCCGCAGGAATAGACGAGATCGAAGTCCCCGAGGGGCGGCAACGCCGGCAGGGCGGACTCGATCCACCGCACGTGCACGCCGCGCTGGGCGGCCAGGCGCTCGGCCTTCCGAAGGCCGGCGTGCGAGGGATCAAGTCCGGTCACGTCCAGACCGTGGGCGGCAAAGAATACGCTGTCCCGCCCCTCGCCGCACCCGAGATCCAGCACTCGCGCGCGGGCCGGCAGGACGGCGACGAACTCGCGCGCGAGCGCGGACGGCGCCGTGCCCCACACATACGAGTGCGGAGTCTTCTCGTACTCCTGGTCCCAAGGGCTTCGCGGCGTGGTTGTCGCTATGCTCACAAGATCCTCCCGTGCGACTGACAGCAACACGCGTGCCGGACTCTCGCTACCGGACGAGTAGTTCCTGCTCGGCTATTCCTACCCTCGGAACACTGGCACGGCTTTGGCAGCCTCCGGGTAGCAGGGAGGACACGATGCCATCCATTCATCGTCGCTTGGGAGTCCTCGGCGAAGGTCTCATCGTGGGCGTGATCGGCGCCGTCGTGGTGGCGGCGTGGTTTCTCGCCTACGACCTCCTCGCGGCGGGGATGCCGTTCCGCACGCCGAGCCTTCTCGGCGAGATCCTGTTCGGCGGCGGCGCCCCACCCCTCGAGGGTCCGGCATCGCCGTCGCTCGTCATGAAGTATACGCTGGTGCACTTCGCGCTCTTCGCTCTGTTCGGCGTGGCGGTGGCCGGGCTCTTCACGATCGCGGATCGCGAGCCGGCCGTGCTCTTCGCCGTGTTCATGCTGCTCTGCTGCTTCCAGGTCGCCTTCATCGCGGCGCTGAAGATCGCGGCTGAATGGGCGCTCGATCCGATTCCCTGGTGGGCGATCCTGGTCGGAAACTTCCTGGCCACGCTGGCCATGCTCGGCGTGCTCTTCCCGATGCATCCAGCCGCGTGGCGGCCCTGGTTCGGTCGTCGTGACCCGCTGGAGGCCCCCCGCGAACAACCCATCGAATACCGACGAGGGGTATGAGCATGAATGAGAACGGACGGGTTCTTCCGTATCTGTTGCTGTGGATGCTCGGTGTGCCCGCCAGCCTGCTGATCGTGCTGTTCCTGCTGGGCATCGGGCGCTAAGAGGAGGACACACTCATGGAGAAGCACAAGCAGCCCAAGCGACCGGCCGATGATCGCCCGGACGCACCAGGACAGCCGAGCGAGGAGCCGGAACGCCGGTATCCCGACTCGAATCGCCCTGACACGCTGCGACCCGGCCCGGGCCAGCGCGAGGAGCAAGAACGGCCGAAGGACGAGGGGCGCACCATTGCCACCGACGAAGACGAGGACCTCATCGACGACGAGGACTTCGACGACGACGATGAGGACCTCGACGACGATGACGACGACATCGACGATGAGCCGATGCCGGCCCGGCCGGTGAAGTAGTCCGCCGCGGCCCGGGCGGCGGCCCGGGGTCAGGTGGCGGCGGGGGGCGCCGCCACCGCCTCCTCGTAGCGGGGTCGCCGCGTGATCAGCCCGGCGTGCAGGAACACGTCGACGCTCGTCTCGAACGCCGGGCGCATGATCTCGACGTGCGGGGTCCAGCAGCCGAGCCGCTGATAGGCGGCGATGGTGGCGGTCAGGGCGCCGCGGTCCACATCCGTGAAGAAACCGGCTTCTGCCTCGGCGATGGCGGCGGCCGGCGACGCGAGCACCCAGGCGCGAGCCTTACGATACGCCCGCGTGAACCGGAGAGCCGCCTCCGTCCGCAGCCACTCCCGGGTGGCGGCCAAGCTCGAGAAGGCGCACGGCCCGATCGCCTCCCCGACCGACGCCACCACGTGTCCCTTCCCCTCGTGCTCGAGCTGCTGAGGCCCCGGCCCCTGCAGGTGGACGTAGTCGCCCTCGCCCTTCGCGAAGCGGCTCGCCATCTCGGCGCTGGGGACGTCGAGCGCGCGGATCGCCGCGTAGTCCAGGCCGCGCCGGTGACACGCGTACTTGAACATGGCGAGGGGCTGGCCCCCGTGGTCCACCAGTACGGATTTGCCTCGCAGCCGCTCCCACGTGAAGGCGGGATCGGGCTGTCGGCCGGCGAGGAAAAATCCGTCCATCTCGTTGATCTGCGCGAAGTGCGCGGCGGGGGGCGTCTGCCCTTTCTCGAGCGGTCCGAACGCCTGCGAGGGCGCGGACTGACACACGTGCACGGTGCCGTTGACGAGACCCTCGATCGCCGACTTGCCCGGAGGCGCCACTGAGTGTCGCGGGCGGAAGCCCTCCGCGGCGAGAAACCCGCCCGCGATCGTCGCGATGAGCGGCGTGTAGAAGGCAGAGAAGCGGGTGAACTGGATGCTGATGTCTTCGCTCACGGGACCTTCCTCCTCCGGACTACAATCCCCTCCGTATGGCCTCCCGTCAACTGGCCCGCGTGCTCGCGCTCGCCCTTCTCGCCGGCGCCGCGGGCGCCTGCGCGGCCGCCGGCTCGAGCATGGCCGTGGCGCCGAGCATGGCCACCAGCGCGCCGAACGGCGCGGTCGAGCGCGTCCCGGTCACGGTGACACGGCCGAGCGGCGTCGGTCCCTTCCCCGCCGTGGTGGTCCTGCACGATTGCAGCGGGCTCGGCCCGCGCTCCAGCCATGCTCCCGCCCGATGGGCCCGCGAGCTCACGGCGCGCGGCTACGTGGTGATCATGCCGGACAGCTTCAGCACGCGCGGGTTCCCGAACGGGGTCTGCACCGATGCATCTCCGAACCGCGTCGACGTCGCGCCGAGCCGGCGGGCGTACGACGCTTACGCCGCGCTCGCCCATGCGCGCTCGCTGCCCGAGGTCGATCCGCGACGCGTGGCCGTCATGGGGGGCTCGCACGGCGGCTCCACCACCCTGAGCGCGATGGCGGCGCCCCTGGACGCCGCGGACCCGCTCGGCCCCGCCAAGCAGGCCGGCTTCTCCGCCGCGGTGGCCCTCTATCCCGCCTGTGGCTTCCGGATAGGCGGGTGGAACGGGGCGACGGGCAGCGGCGTCTATCGCGCCACCGCGCCGCTCCTGATCCTGACGGGGGCGCTGGATGACTGGACACCAGCGGAGCCCTGCCGCCGGCTCGCCGAGGCCGCCCGCACCGCCGGGCAGCCGGTGGCGATCAAGATCTATCCGGGCGCGCATCACTCCTTCGACAGCACGAATCCCGTGCGCTACGTGGCGACGCGCATCAATCCAAGCGCGCCGACCGGACGCGGCGCCACCACCGGAGGAAATCCGGAGGCCTGGGAGGACAGCATCCGCGAGGTCGCCGCGTTCTTCGGACGCCACCTCGCGCCGCCAGTGGCGCCGCCGAGGTAGCATGGGCGCCCTGCGCCTCACGCGGACGCCCACGCTGGAGATCGCGTACGAGGAGACCGGCGCGCCCGGCGGCTTCCCGGTGGTCCTGCTCCACGGTTTCCCCGACGATGCCCGCGCCTGGGATGGGGTCGTCGAGCCCCTCGCCGCCGCCGGCTATCGCGCGCTCGTCCCGTATCTCCGCGGCTACGGCCCCACGCGCTTCCTCGATGCCGACGCGCCCCGCATGGCCCAGCAGGCGGCCATCGGCCAGGACCTCATCGACTTCCTGGACGCCGTCGCCATCCCCTCCGTCGCGCTGGCCGGCTACGACTGGGGCGGACGCGCCGCCTGCATCACGGCGATCCTCCAGCCGGCGCGCGTGCGCGCGCTGGTCACCATCGGCGGCTACAACGTCCAGAACACCCTCGCCCCTCCGCGCCCGGCCTCCGCCCGCCAGGAGCGCGCGTTCTGGTACCAGTGGTACTTCAACACCGAGCGCGGCCGCACGGGGCTCGCCGCCAATCGCCGCGAGATCTGCCGGCTCCTCTGGCAGGACTGGTCTCCGGGCTACCGCTTCGACGACGCGACGTTCGAGGCCACCGCGGTGTCCTTCGACAACCCGGACTTCGTCCCCGTGGTGATCCACTCCTATCGGCACCGGCACGGCAATGCCCCCGGCGATCCGCGCTTCGACGCCGTCGAGGCGCGCCTGGCTGAGCGCCCGCCCATCACGGTGCCGAGCATGGTGCTGCACGGGGCGGAGGACCGGGTGGACCCGCCGGCCGCACGCGACCTGGCGAAGTTCCCTGCCGGCACCGAGCGGCGCGTGGTCGCGGGCGCAGGGCACTTCTTCCCGCGCGAGCAGCCCGGGGCCGTGGTCGAAGCGCTGCGCGTCCTCCTTCGCTAGCCGGTGGGCGGGAGCGGCGGGGGGCCGCCATCATCATCTTGACGCGGTGAAGCCCTCGGGGCAGGATCGGGCAAAGAGGAGGCGCGCATGCCCCAGTCCGAGATCAGGATCGAGAAGCTCACGCCCCACATCGGCGCCGAGGTGCTCGGGGTGGACCTGTCGCAGCCGCTCGACGAGCCGACCTTCAAGCAGGTCCACGACGCCCTCATCGAGAACTCGGTCATCTTCTTCCGCGACCAGCATCTGACGCCCGACTCGCAGAAGGGGTTCGGCCGGCTCTTCGGCGACCTCGCCGTGCATCCCGCCGCCCCCGGCCTCGTGGAGGGCCATCCCGAAATCCTCGTGATCCACGCCGACGAGAAGTCCAAGCATGTGGCCGGCGAAAACTGGCACTCCGACGTGTCCTGCGATCCCGAGCCCCCGATGGGGAGCATTCTCTACATGCAGGAGCTGCCCTCGGTGGGCGGCGACACCCTGTTCGCCAGCATGTACGCGGCGTACGAGACGCTGTCCGAGCCCATGAAGGGCCTCCTCGAGGGCATGACCGCCATTCACCGGGGCGAGCACGTCTATCGGGGACGCTATGGGGTGAAGGACGAGGGCAAGGTCTTTCCGGAGGCCGAGCACCCCGTGATCCGCACCCATCCCGTGTCGGGGCGCAAGGCGCTCTTCGTCAACCGCACCTTCACCACGCGCATCGTGCAGCTGAGCCGCCTGGAGAGTGACGGCGTCCTGCGCCTGCTCTACCAGCACATCGAGACGCCGGAGTTCCAGTGCCGCTTCCGGTGGCGGGTGAATTCCGTCGCCTTCTGGGACAACCGCTGCGCCCAGCACCACGCCATGTGGGACTACTACCCCCAGCGGCGCCACGGCCACCGCGTGACCGTCAAGGGCGATCGCCCGTTCTATAAGGCCTGACGGGAAGCACGAGCACGGCGAGGCCGGCAAGGACCAGGGCCATCCCGCTGACGCGCAGGGGGCCGAAGCGCTCGCCGAGCATCAGCGCGGCGGCCCCCGCCGCCACGAAGGGGGCGAGGAGCGCGAAGGGTGTGACGACGGCGGCGGGGTAGCGGCGGAGGAGGAGGCCCCAGATCGCGTACGCGATCACGGTAGCCACCAGCCCCAGATAGAGCGCCGCGGCGACGGCGGACCAGGAGGCCGTCGCGACCGAGCGGGCGAGACCGACGGGGCCATCCATGGCGAGCGCGAGGGCGAGAGCGGGGATGGGCGGGACGAGAGACAGCCACACCGCGAGGTTCAGGGGCTCTACGGCCGGCAGCCGCTTGAGGAGCACATTGCCAACGCCCCAGCTGATCGCGGAGAGCGTGGTCAGGGCGAGGCCCACCCTGCTGAGGTCTTCACCGACGGTTCCCGCGATCAGCAGCAGCCCGGCGAATGCCACCGCGGTGCCGGCCACCTGCCGCGCGGTGGGGCGCTCGCGTAGGGCGAGCGCGGCAAAGACGATGGTGAAGAGCGCCTGGGTCTGGACGACGATGGCGGCCAGGCCCGCGGGCATCCCCCACGCGATGCCGAAGAACTGGAAGAGAAACTGGCCCGTGAAGAGGAAGAGCCCGACCGTGATCAGCGAGGTCCACGGGATGGGCGGCCGCGGCAGCATGCACGCGGGCACCGCGGCGACGAGGAAGCGGACGGCGGCGAGCGCCGGCGGCGAGAACGAGTCGAGTCCGATCCGGGTGGCCACGAAGGCGAGGCCCCAGAGGACGGCCACGAGGACGGCGAGGCCCGCATGAGCGACGGTCATCGGCACGGACAGAGAGGAGCGACAGCGTGAGCGAAGCCAAGACGGCGATGATGGTCGTGTACCTGGCGGATGCCGAGGTCGTGTCGTTCGGCCCCAACGCCACCTATCAACCCATTCTCGGCGACGCCGAGGAGCGCTTCCCCGTCCGCACCGGCATTCAGACTTCGCAGCCAGGCTACGTGGCGCCCCTGCACTCGCATCCGTACACCGAGATCCTGCACGTCCTGGAGGGTCAGGCGGAGGCATGGCTGGAAGGGGGCGAAGCTCATCCGACGAAGCTCGGCCCCGGGGACACGATCGCCATACCGCCGGAGACCTTACATTCTTTCCGGGTCGTCGGCGACAAGCCGATGCGTCTGCTGGGCACCCACGTCTCGCCTCGGCGGATCGTGAACTACGCGGACGGGAGACAGACGGACGCGCGCGGGTACCGCGTCGAGGCGGACTAGGCGCGCCGAGCGGCGCTTTCCAAGAAGCGCAGCACCGCCCATTCCTCCGCACTCAGGCCGCTGCCTGGGCGCCCCCGCAGGCCCGCCTCGAGGGAGCCGTCCAGGTGGGCGGCCACCACGTCGGGGTGGATGTAGCACTTCCGGCAGATCGTGGGGGTGTTCCCGAGCCGCGCCGCCACCTGGCCGATCGCCGCGGTGAGCCGGCGGCGCGCGTCCCCTTCCTCGCCGGAGCCGGCGAGGGCGAAGGCGGCGAGCACGGTCCCGCCCCAGGTACGGAAGTCCTTGGCGGTGAACTCCTCGCCGCCGATCTCCCGCAGATAGGCGTTGACGTCCGCGGAATCGATCGCCTGACGCTGCCCGTCCTCGTCCAGGTACTGGAAGAGCTCGTGCCCGGGCAGGTCCTGGCAGCGTCGCACCACGGCGGCGAGGCGCCGGTCGCTCACGTCGACGGTGTGCGGCTTGCCACCCTTGCCGCGGAACTCGAAGCGCACCCGCGCCCCTTCCACCGTGACGTGCCGGCTCCGCAGTGTGGTGAGGCCGTACGAACCGTTTTCACGCGCGTACTCCGCGTTGCCCACGCGGATCAGACTGGTCTCGAGCAGCCGGACGACGCTCGCCAGCACCTTCTCGCGGGGAAGCCCTGCACGCTCAAGATCTTTCCCCACCCGCTCGCGGATGGCGGGCAGCGCCCGGCCGAACTGCAGCACGCGGTCGAACTTGGCCTCGTCGCGCACCGCGCGCCAGCGCGCGTGGTAGCGATACTGCTTCCGCCCGCGCGCGTCGCGCCCGACTGCCTGGATGTGACCGTGCGCAACAGGACAGATCCACACCTGGGTCCACGCCGGGGGAATCGCGAGGCTCCGGATGCGCCGGAGCGTCGGGAGGTCACGCACTCCTTGGCCATCCGGGCCCACATAGCGGAACGCGCGGCCATGCCGGAGGCGCTGTACGCCTGGGCGCGAGTCCGAGACGTAGCGCAGCTGTGCCGCGTCCGCGGCCTCGCCGGCATCAAGCGCGATCCGCCGCCGCCGCGGCCGGCGGCCGGACCTCGGTGGGGTCGGGACAATCGCCAGAGCCATGGGGGCCTGAGCAGCAAGCGATGTGCCATTGGTCTGTTTCATGGCGCTAAACAGCTGGAAAGATGGGCCTCCATCAGCTGTCTACACGGCGCCCCCCCGGCTCGGTTTTGACGGCCGCCGTCACCCCGCGTGGACGCCCAGGGGCACGCCGCGCAGCTTCTGCGCCCTCAGAGCGCGCGGAGGAAGGCGACCAGATCTCGCTTCTCCGGCTCGGTCAGCCGCGTGCCGAGCACCAGGTTGAAGAATTCCACGGTGTCCTCGAGCGTGAGGAGCCGGCCGTCGTGGAGGTACGGGGGCGAGTCCTTGATCCCGCGCAGCGGGAAGGTCTTGATCGGTCCGTCCATCGCGGCGCGGCGGCCGTTGATGGTGCGCGGGGTATAGAAACGCTCGACGCGGAGATTGTGCATGAGGTTGTCAGTGTAGCAGGGAGGCGTGTGGCAGACCGCGCACTGGCCCTTCCCGAAGAACACCGCCTGACCCCGCTTCTCCTCCTCGCTCGCCTTGGCGGGATCGAGCCGCCCGTCCCAGCCCAGCTTGGGCGCGGGCGGAAAGTCGAGCAGCGCCTGCAGCTCGGCCATGAAGTGCACCTGGCTGCCACGCTCGAGCACGTTCACGCCCTTCTTGGTGGCGATGACCGGGTCGCCGTCGAAGTAGGCGGCGCGCTGCTCGAACTCCGTGAAGTCCTCCACCGTCTTCAGGGCGCGCTGCGAGCCGAACAGCCGCTGGATGTTCACGCCGCGCAGGGTGGTGGTCTCGATTCGCCGGCGGAATTCCTGCGGCCGGATGTCGCCCACCAGGTGAAAGGCCCCGTTCGTGTGACCGTTGACGTGGCAATCGAAGCACGCCACCCCGCGGCTGGGCCGCTCGGACCGGCGATCCTCCGTCTGGTTGAACTGCTGCTGAGGGAACGGCGTCACGAGTAGACGCAGGCCCTCGAGCTGCTTCGGATTCAGGATCCCGTTGAAGAGGTCGAAGAAGTTGTCGATGGTGACGAGCTGGCCCTTGGATACGTCGCCCAGATCCAGACGCGAGGCGAGGAACATCGGCGGGGGGAACTCGGGCAGCAAATGGTCGGGAAGGTCGAAGTCCAGATCGAAGCGCGTGAGGTCCCGGCCCTCCTGCTTGCGGATCTCGTCGATGAGGAAGCGGGGAAACACCATGCCCCCTTCCGGGTGATTGGCGTGGGGGAGCGGGAGGAATCCCGGCGGGAAGGCGTCGCGGTTCCGTATCTCGTCCGGGCTCATCTGGCCGAGCTGGGCCCAGGTGACTCCGGCGGGCAGCTTCACCCGCACGCCCCCCTGCACCGCTTTGCCGCGCGCCATGGCGACCCCGGCGGCGGGGCGGTTCGCGAGATCGTAGCGCGCGGTCAGCAGCGTCTCGTGCCGGCGCATCACGTCGGCCTTCGCCGCCTTCATGCGCGCCATCACCTGGGCGAAGCTCTCGCGGATGACGACGGGCGCGTAGCTCGAGGGCGGGGCTACGTCCTGGGCGTACGCCACAGCACCGAGCCCGGCAACGAGGCCCACCCCAAGCCACAGGGTGGCACCGCGCCAGCGCCTCGTCACAGGGTACCCGCCATCGATCCCAGCAGCGCGAGCACCGATCCGAAGAACACGACCACCGTCGCCCCCGCGGCCAGCCCCCACCAGACGCTCGATTCCATGCTCGATCCTCCTGTAACTCCGCGACAGCAAGCGCCGTGCCCGAGTCTTGCACCTGGTGATGGCGGCGGGCCGCGACCCCCGCGGCCCGCCGCGGAAGCGTTTTCGATGGAGGGACTTACGCGACGCCGAGTCGGTGGCGAAGACGTCGCCACGTCGCCATCGACTCGGTAGAAAGGACGCGGCATGGCGGGACGAATCAGCCCGGAGCGCTCGGCAGCCTCGTACATTCCCCCGCATCCGACCCGCGACTCGCTGCGCGACGCGATCAATGCCTGCCGGGGATGCGATCTGTATCGCCGGGCCACGCAGGGTGTGCCCGGAGAAGGCCCCCGGCGCGCGCGGCTGATGCTCGTGGGCGAGCAGCCGGGCAACGACGAGGATCTCGCCGGCCGGCCCTTCGTGGGCCCCGCCGGCCAGCTCCTCGATCGCGCGCTCGGCGAGGCCGGCATCGCGCGCGATGAGGCTTACGTCACCAACGTGGTGAAGCATTTCAAGTGGACGCCGAAGGGCAAGCGACGCATCCACGAGAAACCCACCGCGCGCGAGGTCGAGGCCTGCCGGCCGTGGTTCCAGACCGAGCTCGACCTCGTGAAGCCGGAGGTGGTGGTGGCCCTGGGAGCGACCGCCGCTCAGGCCATCCTCGGCTCGGCCTTCCGCATCAGCCGCGAGCGTGGCCGGTTCGTGACCTCGCCCCTGCCCGCGAAGGTGCTCGCCACCGCGCATCCGTCCGCGGTGCTCAGGATGCCGGATGACAAGGCGCGCCAGGAGGCGATGGCGCAGCTGATCGCGGACCTGCGCGTGGTCGCGCGGACCCTCGAGACGAAAACTCCGGACTAGCCGGCGGCGAGGCCCAGATACGCCTGGCGGATGCGCGGGTCGTTCCGAAGGGTGGCGGCGGGGCCTTCGGCCACCGTCCGGCCTTCTTCGAGGACGTAGACGCGGGCGGCGATCTCGAGCGCGCGGGCGACGTTCTGCTCGACTAGGAGAATGGCGACCCCTTCGGCATGGATCGCGCGGATGATCTCGAACATGTGGTCCACCAGCGCGGGAGCGAGGCCGAGCGACGGCTCGTCCAGCAAGAGGAGCCGCGGGCGAGCCATGAGGGCGCGGCCGATCGCCACCATCTGCTGCTGGCCGCCGGACAGCGAGCCGGCGATCTGCCGCCGCCGCGCGTCCAGGATGGGGAAGAGCCGGTAGACGCGGGCGAGCGACTCCGCCCGGAACCGCCGCGCCTCCCCGCGATACGAGCCCATCTCGAGATTCTCTTCCACCGTCATCCGCGTGAAGAGCCGCCGGCCCTCCGGCACCAGCGCGATGCCGTGGCGACACACGAGATGGCTCCGCACCGCCCCCAGGTCCACGCCGTCGAAGGCGAGCGTGCCCGCCCGCGCCCGCTGAAGCCCCGCGATGGTGTTGACCAGCGTGGTCTTGCCCGCTCCGTTGGGCCCGATCACCGAGACCACCTCGCCGTCGCCGACCCGGAGCGTGGCGTCCCAGATCGCGGTGGCGTCGCCATAGGCCACGGAGAGCCCGCGCGCCTCAAGCGGCATAAGACTTCCCCAGGTACACCTCGATCACGCTCCGGTCGGCCATGACGTCGCGAGGGCGGCCCGCCGCGATCACCTCGCCCTCGTTCAGGACCACGACCCGGTCGGCCAGCTCGAGGACGGCGCGCATGAGATGGTCGACGAAGACAATGCTCACGCCGCTTGCGCGGATGTCCCGCACGAGACGCACCGCGCTGGAGATCTCGGTGGGGTTGAGGCCGGAGAGGACCTCGTCGAGCAGGATCACCCGAGGCTCGGCCGCGAGCGCCCGCGCGAGCTCGAGGAACTTCCGCTCGTGCAGGTTCAGGGCCTCGGGCAGGTCGTGCGCGCGGCGGGCGAGCCCGGTGAAGTCGAGCCAGCGAAGCGCGGCGTCGCGCGCCTCCGCGGCGCCGTGACGCGCCCCCCCGAACATCGCCGCCACCGCGACATTGTCCCGCACGCTCAGGTGGGCGTAGGGCCGCGGAATCTGATAGGTACGCGAGACTCCGAGGCCGGCGATCGCGTGGGCGGGATGTCCCGTGAGCGTCCGGTCGCCCAGGGTCACGCGACCGCGGTCGGCTGAGTAGTGGCCGCTGATGACATTGATCAGCGTGGTCTTGCCGGAGCCATTCGGGCCCACGAGGCCCACGATCTCGCCGGGGCCCACGGCGAGGCTCACGCCCTGCAGCGCCTGGATGCCGCCGAAGGCCTTCCACACGTCGTGGCACTCGAGCGCCCGCGCGTCCCCGCCTGCCACCCGACCCTCTCCCCCGACAGGAGAGGGCAGGGTGAGGGGCGCCGCGGCCACCGGCGTCACCGTCGCGCCCGCGCGGCCCTGAAAGCGCCGTCGAATCGTCGGCACGATGCCGTCGGGCAGGAGCAGGATAACCAGCACTAGAACGAGCGCGACCACCGCCCGGCCCAGGATGGCCTGGGCGCCTCCCGTGAAGGCGTAGAGCGACGACGCGATGAGGGTCGCCCCCACCGCCGGACCCAGCCAGTGACGGGCTCCGCCGAGCACGCTCATGAGCACGACGTAGAGCGGCACCGTGATGGCGAACGTCTCCCCCACCGTGATGTAGCTCACGTACATGGCGTGGATGCCGCCCGCGACGCCGGCGATGCCCGCGGAGAGCGCGAAGGCGAGCAGCTTGTAGCGGTAGGTGGGCACCCCCTCGACCTCGGCGACGTCTTCGTCGTCGTGGATGGCGTAGAGCCCCATCCCGAGCCGCGAGCGGGAGACGGCGAAGGCGAGCCCGATCGTGGCCAGGGCGAGGCCGAGGGCCAGGAGGTACAGGGTGCCCGTCGGCGACTTCACGAGTCGCGGCAGGGGCACCCCGCTCAGGTACACGCCGGGCCCCCCGTCGATGCGCGTGTTCAAAACGATGGTCGCGAGCACGAAGGTGATGGCGAGCGTGAGCAGGCCGAAGAGCTCGCCGCGGAGCCGGCGCACCCGGAACACCACCGCGCCGATGCCGGCGGCGAGGAGGGCGGCGATCGCGCCCGCCGCGGGCAGAGTCCAGAAGAAGGGCAAGCCGAGCGCGGTGGTCAGGGTGGCGGTGGTGTACATGCCGGCCCCGAAGAAGGCCCCGTGCCCGAAGCTGAAGTAGCCCGCGTACCCGCTGAGCAGGCTCCAGCTGGTGGCGAGCGCGATCCACGAGAAGATCATGTAGAGAAACGACTCGTAGAAGGCGGGCAGGCCGACGGTGGCGAGCGCGCCCAAACCGAGCGCCGCTGCCGCGAGGCTGACGGTGACGGGGCCGCCCCGGGCCCTCACGTCCGTCCCGGACGCGCGACGAGGAGCAGGATTAGGGCGGAGAAGGACACGAGCGGAGCCCACGCCGGCGCCACCACCGCCATCGTGACCGACTCGCTGACGCCGATGAAGAGACCCGCGAGCAGCGCGCCCACAGGGTTGGCGAGACCGCCGATGATGGCGACGGCGAACACCACACCCACCCACGCCCAGATCTGCGCGGGGGCGAGCGTCGAGATCAGGGCGATGAAGGTCCCCGCGATCCCCGCGTAAGCCGCGCTGACGCCCGAGAGGAGCAGCGCTTGGGCGCGATGGTTCACCCCGAAGGCGGCGGCCATGCCCGGGTCCTCCGCGCTCGCGCGCAGGCCCTTCCCCACGTACGTGAAGCGCAGCCAGGCCCAGGTACCCAGCGCGAGCACGGAGGCGGTGAGGCACGCGGCGCCTTCGAGCACCGGGATGAAGAGCGGGCCCGCACGAAGGGAGGTGGACGCGTAGGGCGTCTCGTAGCGACGGAAGTCCGCCGTCCAGAACCACTGGATCAGCGCCTCGAGGATGACGGTGAGCCCGAAGGTGACGAGGAGCGAGGTGAACTCGGTCACGCGAAAGTAGGCGAAGACGACGTGCAGCGCGACGCCGAGCAGGAAGAACGCGGGCACGATGGCCGCGGCGGCCGCCCAGGGCGGCAGGTGGAATGCGGCGCCGAGCTGATAGGTCAGATAGGCGCCCAGCAGCGCGAGGGCGAAGTGGGCGAGGTTGACCAGCCGGAGCAGGCCCCAGGACAGGCTGAGGCCGAGCGCGAGCAGGCCGTAGAGGCCGCCCGCGAGGAGCCCCGACACCACCGCCTGCCCGAGAAGGGTCAGGCTCGGCAAGCGCTCACGGAGGCAAGAGACGGGCGCCGGGCGGGGTGAACTCGCGCGGCCACACCACGATCCACTTGCCGTCCTGCACCTGCTTCACCTTGAACAGGTCGTCCCCGTAGTTGTTCGGCCCGTCGAAGCGGAGCCGGCCGATGAGCGTGGTCACGGGATTCTTGCGCAGCCACTGGCCCAGCACCTTGTCATCCAGGCTCTTGGTCGCGGTCACCGCGGCCTCGATCACCTGCCAGGCCGCGAACGACCCGGCCGCCTGCGTGTCCACGTACGGATACGGCAGATTGGCCTTGGTGGCCCGCTCGCGGAACAGGGGGAGCAGGCGGGCGGCGCCCGGGTTAGCGGTGAACGGCGGGTGCTCCTCGAAGAGCGTGGTGGAGAGCGCGAGCTTACCGTCGGGCGCTAAGGCCAGCGGGCCGGGGGCCGGGAAAAGGTGGAAGTGGCGGGGCGGCACGTAGTCCAGCTTCTTCATCGCCTCCAGCATCTGATTGCCGTCCAGACCGAGGGCACCAACCCAGAGCACGTCGGCGTTGGCGTCCTTGACGCGGGCCGCGATCGCGCCGAAGTCCCGCGTGCCGAACTCATACTCGAGGTAGAGCGGCACCTTGAGGCCGCGCTTCTCCGCGACCTCCTTGGCGCCCGAGGACAGGAACTGCGCGGACGGGAACTTGCTGGTGACGATGGCGACCGTCTTGGGAGGTTTGGAGGTCGCGGCGAGCGCGTCGAAGATCGTGGTGGGAACGGTTCGGTTCGGCTCGGGGCCGAAGGCGGCGGTCGGGAAGTGCATCTCGTACTTGGCGAGGTGCGGCATGCCGAACGAGTGGTGCGCGTAGATCTTCTGGTAGCGCTCGGCGACGCCCATCCCAGCCAGGATGCCGCCGGTCGCGTACGGCCCGATGATGAGATCCACCTTGTCCACGGTGATGAGCTTCTCATAGAGGCTCCGCGTGACGTCCGGCTTGGACTGGTCGTCGAGCAGCACCCACTCGACCGGCCGCCCGAGCAGCCCGTTGGCCTTGTTCAGCTCGTCGACGTAGATCTCCCCCGCGATCTTGTGGATGAGCGCGGTGGGCGCCAGCGGCCCGGTGAGGGCGAGCGTTCCGCCGATGCGGACGGGCGGCCCGGACGGCGCCGCCCCCGCCGTCGCCACGGAAGCGAACAGCACCAGGCCGACAAGAACTCCGCGGCGGCCGATCCCACGAACGTGATCCATGCGTGCCTCCCCTAGAACGATCGTGGGCGAACAGTAGGGATTTCGCCGCCGAATGTCAATGCTGGCGCCGGGCTTGACAGGCCGCGGCCCGCGCCTTCAGAGTCAGGCCATGCTCAACGCCACGCGGGATACGATGCTCCCCACCACCATCACCGGATCGTACCCACGCCCCCACTGGTTCACCGAAGAGCTGCGCGGGCGCGGCTTCAAGGACGCCCTCGGGGACGCGCGCTTCCGCGAGCAGTACCTGGACGCGGTGGCCTGCCTGGTGCGCGAGCAGGAAGCGGCGGGGCTCGACATCGTCACCGACGGCGACGCGCGCTTCGACCTCACGGTGGGGGGAAAGTCGTGGTTCTACTACGTGATCGAGCGGCTGCGCGGCATCACCGGGCACGTCGACCGCTCGGCGAGCCGCGGCTGGACCTCGCTCCGTCCCGGTCACATCCTCTACGAAGTGATGGAGGCCTATCAGCCGGCGGTGGTGGGTGAGCCGATCGCGGGTGGCGCCCTCGAGTACGACGCCCTCTTCAAAGTGGCGCAACGGATGACCGCGCGGCCGCTCAAGTTCGGCGCCATCACCGCCCAGTCGCTGGCCAAGATGCTGGTCAACCGCCACTACGCCCAGGACCGGGACCTCATCCTGGCCCTCGCGGAGGTGTTCAACGCCGAGCTGCGCAAGGTCGCCGCCGCGGGCTGCCGTGTGATCCAGGTGGAGGAGCCTCAGCACCACATCATGGGCGCCGCCGGCGCGAGCGACAAGGATCTCGAGTTCTACACCGAGGCGGTGAACCGCGAGATCGCCGGCGTGGAGACGGAGATCTGGCTCCACACCTGCTGGGGCAACCCCAATCAGCAGCCCCTGCACTGGGAGCGCCCCAGCTACGAGCGCTCCCTGCCCTACCTGCTCGAGACGAAGGCAGACGTCATCACGCTGGAGTGCGCGTCCACCAACGGCCGCGATCTGCCGCTGCTGGGCAAGCACCGCACCGACAAGAAGATCGCCATCGGCGTGGTGAACCACTCGACCGCGGCGGTGGAGCCGCCGGAGTTCGTGGCCGACCTCATCCGCAAGGCCCTCGAGCACGTGCCGCCGGAGCGGCTCATCCTGTCCACCGACTGCGGCTTCGGGCGCGAGGGCCTCGCCCGCCGCATCGCCTTCTACAAGGCCGTCAGCATCAACCTGGGCGCCAACATCGTCCGCCGCGAGCTCAAGCTGCCCGAGGTGGAGATTCCCGCCGCCGACCCCCGGTGGACCTTCGCCGGTTGAGGAGGATCCCATGGCCGTGATCAAGGTGCGAGACCTGGCATTCGGTCGCCTGCGCGCCCCCGACCTCGACGCGATGGAGGAGTTCCTCACCCACTTCGGGATGATCCGCACCGCGCGCACCCCCACCGCGCTCTACATGCGCGGCACCGGCCCGCGCCACCACATCCACGTGACGCAGAAGGCCGATGACGCCGGCTTCATCGGCTTCGCCTATCTCGCGGCGAGCGAGGAGGATCTGGCGAAGGTGGCGAAGGCGCCCGGCGCCTCCGGCATCGAGCCGATCGACGAACCCGGCGGCGGCAAGCGGGTGCGGCTGCGCGAGCCCAACGGCTATCAGATCGAGGTGGTGCACGGGATCGCGGCGGTACCGGAGATCACCGTGCCCCGCGATCCCATGAACACCGGCAACGAGCCGCTCAAGCGGGCGGGACGGGTGCTGCGCCTCGCGAAGTCCCCCGCCCCCATCAAGCGCATCGGCCACGGCGTACTCGGCACCCCCAAGGTCGGGGAGACGGTCGCGTGGTTCCGCGACACGCTGGGCTTCATCGGCTCCGATGACGTCTACGTGGGGTCGAAGGACAACGTCATCGGCTCCTTCAACCGCTGCGACTGCGGCGACGAGTACGTGGACCACCACACCCTCTTCTGCGTGCACAACGACCGCGCCGGCCTCAACCACATGTCCTTCGAGGTGCCCGACGTGGACGCGGTGTTCAAGGACCACGAGTACATCGCCGGGCTGGGAAAGTACGAGCACATGTGGGGCGTGGGCCGGCATCTCCTCGGGAGCCAGGTCTACGACTACTGGGCTGACCCCTGGGGCCGCGTACACGAGCGCTGGGCCGACACCGACCGCCTCAACGCGCGGAGCGGCTCGAACCTGCTTTCCGCCGAGGAGGGCTTCGTGAGCCAGTGGGGCTCCGACCCGCCTGCGAAGTTCCTCGGGCACGTGACCCCGTAGCGGATTCGTGGCCGCCGCCGTCCGCGCCGACACCCTGCATCGCCAGCTCGTCTCCGTGCTTCAGGCCTGGGGCATGTCCGCGCCCCACGCCGAGACCACCGCGGAGGTGATGGTTGAGACCGATCTGCGCGGCGTGGACTCCCATGGCATCTCCATGCTCCCGACCTACGACCGCGAGTACCGCGCGGGGCGGCTCAACCTGACGCCCACCTTCCGCACGGTCCGGGAAGGGCCGGCCTTCGCGCTGATCGACGCCGACGCCTCCCTTGGGCACCCCGTCTCGGTGCACGCCATGAACCTCGCCGTGGACAAGGGTCTGGTCACCGGTGTGGCGGCGGTGACCGTGCGCAACTCGCATCACTTCGGCGCCGCCGGCTGCTACGCGAAGATCGCGGCCGAGCGGGGCGTGATCGGCCTGGTCACCTCGGCCACCCGCGGAGTGACCATGGTGCCGACCTTCGCCGCCGAGCCGGTGATGGGGACCAACCCCATCGCCTTCGCCGCGCCCGCCCGGCGCAACGACCCGTTCCTGCTCGACATGGCCACGACCACCGTGGCGGCGGGCAAGGTCAAGGTCCACAAGCTCAACCACAAGCCGGTGCCCTCGGGCTGGGTGGTGGACGGCGACGGGCGCCCCGTCACCGACGCGCAGCAGGCCTTCGGCTATGTCTTCGACCGGCCCGACGGCGGCATCTCGCCGCTCGGCGGCACCCGCGACCTGGGCAGCCACAAGGGCTACGGGCTCGCGGTGCTCGTCCACATCCTCGCGGGCACCTTGTCGGGGGCCTCGTTCTCGCCCCTTCGCAACCGCACGCAGCGTCCGTCCGATCCCCACGACATCGGCCACTTCTTCCTCGCCATCGACCCGCGCGCCTTTCGCGGCGAGGGAGAGTTCGAGGAGGAGCTGGACCAGGTCATCGACGTGCTGCACGGGGCCCGCCGCGCCGACCCCGCCCAGCCCGTGCTCGTCGCGGGCGACCCCGAGCTGGCCACTCGGCGGCAGCGTCTGGAGGCCGGCGTCCCCGTTCCCGACGACCTCATGACGCAGCTGCGCGAGGTGGCAGAGCGCACGCAGGTGCCCTTCCTCCTGGGGGAGACGAGCCGGCGATGATCAAGCTCGTGTTCTGCGTCACGCGCCTGCCGCCGCTGAGCCGCGAGGAGTTCCAGCGCTACTGGCGCGAGCAGCACGCGCCGCTGGTGCGCGAGGCCGCCGCCGCCCTCGGGGTGCGGCGCTATGTCCAGGTCCACACCCTCACCAGCCCCCTCAACGACGGGCTGCGGCGCGGGCGCGGAAGCCCCGAGGAGTACGACGGCGTGGCCGAGCTTTGGTTCGATAGCCTCGAGACGCTCGCCGCCGCGGGGGCCACGCCGGAAGGGCGAGCCGCCGGCCGCCGCCTGATCGAGGACGAGCGCCGCTTCATCGATCTCGCGCGCTCGCCCGTCTGGGTCGCGGAGGAGCATCCCGTCGTCTGAGGCGCGGCTCCCCGGGGCCCCCAACCGCCGGGGACCTGAGACTTTGGTCTGATTGAGCGCCTTCCCCCTCCGTGTCACCGTCCCCCTGTCTCATCGCTGAGAACGCCGAGGCCAGGAGGAGCCCATGTGGACCATTCGGATCGCGCTCGCCACCGCGCTGAGCCTGCTGGCAGTGCCCGCTCTCGCCGACGAGGTCATCTTCCTCAACGGTGACCGCCTCACCGGTAAGGTCGTCAGCGCCGCCGGCGGCAAGCTGGTCTTCAAGACCGACGCCGCCGGCGAGATCACCATCGACATGTCGAAGGTCAAGACCTTCTCCACCGACGAGCCCCGCGTCGTGAAGGTGGGCGAGAAGACCAAGGTGAGCACCAAGGTCGGCGCCGGGCCGGATGGCCAGGTCCAGGCGCAGATCACCCCCGGCGCCGCTCCGCAGCCCGTCCCCATCGAGGACATCTCCGTCATCGATCCGGAGCCGGCCTGGCACGGATCGTTCGCCCTCAACGGGCTCCTCACCACCGGCAATTCCGAGACCCAGCAGATCGGCTTCTCGGCGTCGCTGGCGAAGCGCTGGGAGACCGAGCGCGTGACCTTCCTGGCCGCCTACAACTTCGGGCGCCAGGAGGATCCCGACACCGGGGACAAGACCACCACCGTCGACTACGGCTTCGCATCCGCCAAGTTCGACCACTTCTTCACCGAGAAGTTCTACGGCTACGCCCTCGCGAAGGTCGAGCGCGACGGGGTGGCCGAGCTCGAGATCCGGTTCTCGCCCAGCATCGGCGTCGGCTATCAGTGGTTCGAGGGGCCGACCTTCAACTTCGCGACGGAGGTAGGCCTCGCGTACGTCTACGAGAAGTACGAGCGGCAGGACGCCACGGACTTCCTCGGCCCCCGCCTTGCCTACGCGGTGGACTGGAGCCCGGTGCCGGTGCTCAAGCTCTACCACACGCTCGAGTACATCCCGAGCTTCGAGGACTTCACGGGCGACTACCTCCTGAACCTCACCGCCGGCGCCAAGGTCAAGATCACCAAGGGCTTCTTCGCCGACGCCCGGATCGAGTGGGTCTACGACAGCACGCCCGCGCCGGGCCGCGAGAAGGCCGACACGCGTTACATCCTGGCGGTGGGCTGGGAATTCTGACGCGCTTGCGGGCCTCCGCCGCGCGCCCTATACTCCGCGTGAATTGGCTCTGCGAATCGGCATCGACATCGGCGGTACCTTCACCGACCTCGTCGTGCTCGACGAGGCGTCCGGCACCGTCGCGGACACCAAGGCGCTCACCACCCCGCGGGATCTCCTCGAGGGCATCCTGCGCTGCGTGGACCAGACGGGCGCGCGCCTGGACGACTGCCGGCTGGCCATTCACGGGAGCACCATCGGCATCAATGCCCTCCTCGAGCGCAAGGGCGCCCGCACCGGGCTCCTCACCACCGAGGGTTTCCGCGACGTGCTGGAGATCGGCCGCGGCAACTTCCTGCGCATGTACGACGTCTTGTACCGCCGGCCCGCGCCCCTGGTGCCGCGCGGCCGCTGCCTGGAGGTGCCGGAGCGCCTAACCGCGCGCGGCGAGGTCCTCCTCGCTCTCGACGAGACGGCCGTCCGCGCCGCCGCGCGGCGCCTCGCCGAGGAGGGCGTGGAATCGGTGGCGATCTGCTTCCTCTTCTCGTTCCGCAACCCGGCGCATGAGCGGCGCGCCGCCGAGCTCGTGGCGGAGGCGCTACCCGGCGCTGCCATCTCCCTCTCGCATCACATCACCCAGGAATGGCGCGAGTACGAGCGGACCAGCACGACGGTGGTGAATGCCTATGTCCGGCCCATCATGGACCGGTATCTGGGCGACTTCGAGAAGGGACTGTCCGGACGGGGGTTTAGGGGCCAACTCCTCATCACCCAGTCGAATGGCGGCGCCTTCTCCATCGCCGCCGCCGCCACCAAGCCCGTGCACACTATCGAGTCGGGGCCGGCCGCCGGCGCCGTCGGCTGCGCGAGCCTCGCCCAAGCGCTGGGCGCTGACCGCCTCATCTCCTTCGACATGGGCGGCACCACGGCAAAGTGCGCCATCGTCGAGGACGGGCTCGTCCGCACCACCGACGAGTACCATGTGGACGGCCACCCGCTGCGCATCCCCGTGATCGACATCACCGAGGTCAGCGCGGGCGGCGGCACCATCGCGTGGATCGATGCGGGCGGGGCTTTGTCCCTGGGGCCGCAGAGCGCGGGGGCCGACCCCGGCCCCGTGTGCTACGCGCGCGGGGGCGTCGAACCCACCGTCACCGACGCCAACGTCGCGCTCGGCCGCATCGCGCCCGGGCGCTTTCTCGGCGGCGCCATGCCCCTCGATGCCGCCGCCGCCGGCCGCGCCGTCGAGGACGCACTCGCGGTCCCGCTGGGGCTGACGCGCGACAATGCGGCGGCCGGGGTGATCCGCCTCGCCGACGTGAAGATGGCGCTCGCCGTGCGCAGCATCACCACCGAGCGCGGCCTCGACCCGCGCGACTACACGCTCGTCGCCTACGGCGGGGGCGGCCCGCTCCACGCGGTGGCCATCGCGCGGGAGCTCGGCATCCCGCGGGTGATCGTGCCGCCCGCGCCCTCGACGTTCTCGGCCTGGGGCATGCTCGCCACCGACCTGCGGCACGACCTCGTCCGCACCGTGCTCGAGCCCCTCGAGGCCACCGACGCCGCGTGGGCGGACACCCGCTACCGCGAGATGGAGCGCGAGATCGAGGCCATCCTGCCCCCGGTGGGCGCGCCCCTCCGGCATCGCGCGGCCGACCTCCGCTACCTCGGCCAGGAGCACACCGTGACGGTAGAGGTGGGAAGCCTCGCCGATTGGGCCTCGCTGCGGGGCCGGTTCGACGCGGCCCATGAGCGCGCCTACGGCTACGCTGCCCCCGACGTGGAGGTGCAGCTGCTCAACCTGCGGCTGGCGGTGGTTTATCCGCTCGAGCGGCCGCGGCTGCCCACCCTCGAGGAGAGGAGCGGCCGCGGGCCCGCCTTCGAGACGCGCAAGATCTACTCGACGCTGCTGCGCGATCGTCTCGAGTACCGCGTGTATACTCGCGCGGCGCTCCGGGCGGGCGACACGGTGGAGGGGCCCGCCGCCATCGAGGAAGCCGGCACCACCACGCTCCTCGAGCCGGGCGACCGCCTCCGCGTAGAGCCCAACGCCTGCCTGGTGATCGACGTGGCGAAGGTCATCACATGAAGGGCCGACTGCTGCGGTGGGGGGTGTCGGGGAGGAGCGGCGCTCGCTCCCCCCGACGTCAAACAATCTGATGGGCAATCAGCCGCTGGATGCCGTGACCGTCGAGGTGGTGCGCGCGGCGCTGAACGCCGCCGCCGAGCGCATGCGCATCACCATGATCAAGACCGCGTACAACCACATCATCAGCGAGAGCCTGGACTTCGGCTGCGCCATCTTCGACGCCGACGTGCAAATGATCGCCCAGGGCATCGGGCTGCCCGTGTTCCAGGGCCATCTCGGCTTCCCCATCGAGGCCACCCTGCGGGATCGCGGCGTGGACTCGCTGCGGGACGGCGACGTCTTCATCCACAACGATCCGTACTCGGGGAACGGCAATCACCTCAACGACGTAGCCATGTACGCGCCGGTGTTCTGGGACGGGCTCCTCACCGGCTTCGTGTCGGTAAAGGCGCACTGGAGCGACGTGGGCGGCCCGGTGCCCAGCAGCATGCAGGTGGGCTCGCGTGAGTTCCGCCAGGAGGGCTTGCGCTTCCAGTCCGTTCGCCTGTTCCATCAGGGCGAGCTGAATGACGAGGTGATGCGGATCATCCGCGCCAATATCCGGACGGAGAGCGGCACTCTCAAGGACATCCAGGCCATGATCGCGGTCTGCCGCGCCGGCGAGGCCTATTTCCGCGAGATCCTCGCCAAGTACGGTCGCGACACCGTGCTCGAGGCCACGCGCGTCTACATGGAGCAGTCGGAGCGTCGGACGCGCGCGGAGCTGGCGAAGCTTCCCGCGGGGACCTATCGCGCCATCGCCCACTTCGACAACGACGGCATCAGTCTCGACCAACCGGTGCGCGTGGCGATGGCGATCACCGTGGACGACAGTGGCATGACGGTGGACTTCGAGGGCTCGAATGCGCAGGTGGCGGGCCCCTTCAACTGCGGGGATGCCATCACCATCAGCGCCTGCCGCCTCCTCATCAAGTGCCTGACGACGCCGCTCACCCCGGTGGACGAGGGCTGCTTCCGCCCCCTCACCGTGCGCATCCCGGCGCGCTCCGTCCTCGCCGCCCAGGAGCCGGCACCCACCGCGCGCTACTACGTGCCGATCAACCTCCTCATCGACCTGGGCCTGCGCGCCCTGTCCGACGCCATGCCGGGCCGTATCCCGGCCGGCTCCTACGGCGACCAGATGCCCACCATCGCCTTCGGCACGCACCCCGAGACGGGACGGCTCTTCATCCAGGGCGACCTCAACGCCGGCGGCACCGGCGCGCGCCCCGCTTACGACGGCGAGTCCGGCATGATCATCTTCGCGGGCTCCACCGCGCGGAACAATCCGGTGGAGGTCGTGGAGTCGCGCAACGCCGCCATCCGCATCCTCCGCTACGCGCTTCGCCCGGACTCGGGCGGCGCAGGCACGCATCGCGGCGGCCTCGGGATCGAGCGGGTGTACGAGTTCCTCGCGCCCGCCTTCATCACCTTCAGCCTCGAGCGCAAGGTCGACCCCCCGTGGGGGCTCAAGGGGGGGCGCGACGGGGCTGTGAACGGCGTGGAAATCACCGCCCCCGACGGCGCCGTGAGGCACGTGCGCAAGGCGACTCAGCACCCGATCGGCGCGGGCGAGCGGGTACGCATCCTCACCGGTGGCGGGGGCGGGTACGGCCCGCCCACGGAGCGCGATCCCGAGGCAGTGCGCCGCGACGTGCGCGAGGGCTACGTCTCGGCCGAGGCCGCGCGCCGGGACTACGGCGCGGCCGGCGGGAGCGCGTAAGGCGCCGGCCGCCGCATGGGCACCGCTCGCGCCGTCCGCTGCGGGACGCTCTTCGACGGCACCGGCGCCTCGCCCGCGCGTGACGCGACCCTGCTCGTCGAGGATGGCCGTATCTCCGCCGTGGGTCCGAGCGTGACCACGCCGATCCCCATCGGAGCGGAGCGGGTGGACCTCACCAACCGTTTCGTCATGCCCGGCTTCGTGGACGCCCACAGCCACATCTCCATCGTGCCGGGCGCCGGAGATCAGATCGGCCAGCTCCGCCAGGCGCCCGTGCCCCAGGCCCTCCGGGCGACGGCGAATCTGCGCCGCGACCTCGCCGCCGGCACCACCACCATGCGGGTCATGGCTGAGGAGCACTTTCTGGACGCACAGGTGCGCGACGCGATCGACGCCGGGGTCATTCCCGGCCCGCGGCTCCTCTGCGCGACGCGCGGCATCACCGCCAGCAACGGGCACGGCCGGGCTCACACTGCCTTCGACGGCGTGGACGAGATCCGCCGCGGCGTACGCGAGAACTTCCAGCACGGCGCCGATCACGTCAAGCTCTTCGCCACCGGAGGCGTCAGCTCGTCGAACACGACCTTGCAGGCGAGCGTCTATTCGCGGGAGGAGATCCGCGCGGCGGTGGAGGAGGCGCACCGGGTGGGCAAGTACGCGGCCGCCCACGCCCACGGCGGGCTAGGGCTGCGCCTCTCCGTGGAGGAGGGCGTGTCCACCATCGAGCACGGCGTGCTCGCCAGCGACGACGACATCGCCCTCATGAAGGAGCGGGGCGTCTGGCTGGTCTGCACCTTCTCGATCTTCATGCACCCCACCGGCATCGAGCAGGGCGACGGCCGGACCTCCGCCATCATGGACAAGGTGCGCTGGGCCCGGCGTGTCGTCGCGGAGAGCTTCCCCCGCCACCTCGCCTCCGGCGTCCGCATCGCGGTGGGCACCGACAGCATGCACGGGCTCATGGCCTTCGAGATGGCCACGCTGGTGCGGCTGGGCGTCTCGGCGCACGACGCCCTCATCGCGGGCACCCGAGGCGGCGCCGAAGCGTGCCGGATAGACGCCGACCTGGGCACGCTCACCCCCGGCAAGCGCGCCGACCTGATCGCCATCGAAGGGAACCCCCTGAAGAACATCGAAGACCTCCAGAAAGTCCGCCAGGTAATGAAGGGCGGCATGATCCAAAGCGACTTGGACGCAACGCAGCTGCTCGATGCGGTGGGGGGTCTGGGGCGGAGCGGCGCTCGCTCCCCCCAGACTCAATAAGGAGAAATCGACGATGAGCGAAACCACGAGCGACACCACGCGGCGTGAATGGCTGAAGCAAACCGGCGCGCTGGCCGCCGGCGCGGGCCTGGGCTCGCTGCTGGCCCCCGGCGTGCAGCGCGCGGCCTGGGCGCAGAATCAGGCCAAGCGCGGCGGCACGCTCCGCGTGGCCACCGTGGACAAGCCCGTGAACATGGACCCAGGCTACGCGCAGCTCTACTCCTCGCTCCAGGTCTACCAGAACGTCTACAACAAGCTCGTCTACGTGGACGACGCGGGCCAGTTCGTCCCCGGCCTCGCGAAGGCCTGGAAGCAGGACGGCGAGCGGGCGTGGACCTTCGATCTCGTCGACAACGCCACGTTCCACAACGGCGAGCCCTTCACCGCGAAGGACGTGGTCTTCACCTTCACCCGGCTGCTCGACGCGAAGAACAAGCTGCCCATGCGGGTGTTCTTCTCGCCGGTGGAAGGCGTGGAGGCGCTGGGCCCACACCAGGTGCGCTTCAACCTGAGCCGGCCCTACGGGCCATTCCTCGCCGTGCTCGCCCAGGCTACCGAGATCGTCAACGAAAAGGCCCTCGCCGAGAAGGACCCCAAGCTCTTCCCCATCGGCACCGGGCCCTTCAAGTTCGTGGAGTGGGTGAAGGACGACCACATCACGCTGGAGCGCTGGGACAAGTATCACCGGCCGGGGCGGCCCTACCTCGACCGCGTCATCTTCTACGCGCCCGCCGACGACACCGTGCGCCTCACCGGGCTGCAGACCGGACGCTATCAGTGGATCCAGACGGTGCCGCCGCAGCGGATCCCCGAGCTGGAGCGGGGGCGCGACATGCGCTCCTCGCCGGGCCGGCCGTACTTCCCCTTCTTCCTCATGCTCAACGCGAGCCGTCCGCCGCTCAACGACAAGCGGCTCCGCCAGGCCATCGCGTGGGCGCTGGACCGCACCGAGATCGTGAAACTCGTCTACTTCGACTCCCACACCATCACCGCCGAGCCCACCCCGGAGCCGAGCACGTGGGCCACCGGCGTCAACGCCCACAAGGGCGGCCCCGACCTCGCCCGCGCCCGGCAGCTCCTCGCCGACGCCGGCAAGGGCGGCGGCCTCCCCCTGACCTACCTCGTCAAGTCGCAGGTGCCCGTGCTGGTGAAGACCGGCGAGATCCTGCGCGAGCAGCTCAAGAAGGTCGGCATCACACTCGACGTACGGCCGCTCGAGTCCGGCCAGTACTTCGAGGAGCTGGTGGGCAAGAAGTACGACATCGCGGCGGCGTGGTGGAGCGTGACGGTAGATCCCGACATGTTCTACTACCCCATGCAGCACTCCTCGTCGGGCTGGAACTTCACCGGCTTCAAGTCGGAGGAGGCCGACCGGCGCCTGGACGCCTTCCGCTCCACGGTGAATCCGGCCGCGCGCAAGCGCATGTACCCCGACCTGGTGCGCTTCTTCCAGGAAGAGGGCTCACTCGTCATCTTCAGCAACGAGATACAGCGCTACTGGATGAAGCCCAACGTGCAGGGCTCCGTCCCCCTCTCGTCCCTCGAGCTCCGCTTCGAGGACACCTGGCTGGCCTGACGCCACTCCATGCTCGTCTACGCGGCACGGCGGCTCGCTCTCGCCGTGCCGCTCTTGCTCGGCATGAGTGTGCTCGTCTTCGTGCTCATGCGCCTGGTGCCGGGCGATCCCGCGGTGGTGGTGCTGGGTTACAAGGCGACGCCCGAGGGCGTCCGCGCCCTCCGCGAGGCTTTTCACCTGGACGAGCCCGTGGTCCAGCAGTACCTGCGCTGGCTGGGGGGTGGCGCGCGGCGACTTCGGGCTCGATTTCCGCCAGAACGAGCCCATCGGCCAGATGATCCTCGACCGCCTCCCCGTCACCCTCGAGCTCACTCTGCTCGCCGCCGTCTGCACCGCTCTCATCGGAGTGCCGCTGGGGCTGCTCGCCGGCGGCCGGCGCGGCGGCGCCGCCGACTGGGCCGCCGTCGCGGTCGGGCTCGTGGGAGTATCCATCCCCGACTTCTGGCTCGGCATCATGCTCATCCTCGGCCTCTCGCTGGGCGCGGGCCTCTTCCCCTCCGCCGGCTGGGTGCCCTTCGTGGAGAGCCCGCTCGAGAACCTCTTCCACCTGGCGCTGCCCGCTTTCACCCTCGCGGTGTCTCGCGCCGCCGTGCTCGGCCGGCTCACCCGCGCCGCCGTCCTCGACACCATGCACCGCGGCTTCGTGCAGTACGCCCGGGCCAAGGGTCTCGGCGAGCGGGCGATCCTCTTCCGCCACGTCCTGCCCAATGCGGCCATCCCGATCGTGACCGTGCTCGGGCTACAGGTGGGCTACATGCTGGGCGGCGCCATCGTCGTGGAGATGATCTTCACGCTTCCGGGAGTGGGCCGGATGACGCTCGACGCCGTGCTCGAGCGGAACTATCCGGTGGTGCAGAGCACGGTGCTGGTGATCGGGGCGATGTTCATGCTGGTCAATCTCGTCACCGACGTGCTCTACGGCCTGATCGATCCGCGGATGAGACGGCGATGAGGGGCGGGCGGCTCCGGCGGCTCATGCCTCCCGGGCACGGCGGCGTGACCATCGCGGGGCTCCTCGTCGTGGGCGCCCTCGCCGTGGCCGCGGTCCTCGCGCCCTGGATCGTGCCGGGGAGCCCCACCGAGATCGCCCGGGACCAGGCGCTGCGCGCGCCCACCTTCGCCCAGCCCTTCGGCATGGACGATCTGGGCCGCAGCATGCTGAGCCGGGTGGTGCATGCCTACCGCGTCTCGCTGGGCGTCGCGGTGGCATCGGTGGCCCTCGCGCTCGCCGTCGGCTTGCCCCTGGGGCTGATGGCAGGCTATGCCGAAGGCGTGGTGGACCAGATCATCATGCGCCCGCTCGACGTGCTCATGTCCTTCCCGGCCATCCTCCTCGCCATCGCCCTCATGAGCGTGTTCGGCACCGGCGTCGCGCTGGTGGCGGCCTCCCTCGCGGTGGTCTACACGCCAGTGGTCGCGCGCGTGGTGCGCGCCGCCGTGCTGGCCGCCAAGGTCGAGGTCTACGTGGACGGCGCCCGCGCGCTGGGCGCCCCGGTGGCCCGCCTGGTCGTTCGGCACATCCTGCCCAATGCCGCCACGCCGGTGCTCGTCCAGGCCTCCGTGCTGATGGCCATCGCGATCCTGGTCGAGGCGTCCCTCTCGTTCCTGGGCGTCGGCGTCCGCCCTCCCACTCCGTCGCTCGGCCTGATGCTCGCCGACGGCCGCGGCTTCATGGTGCAGGCGCCCTGGATGGTGGTCTTCCCCGGCGTCGCCATCATGGCCGCCGTGCTGGGCTTCAACATGGTGGCCGACGGCCTCCGCGACTGGCTGGACCCGCAGCAGGCGGCGGGCCGCTCTTGACTTCCCGCGCGCGCGGGCGCTAAGAAGACCCAAGCCCCCACTTCCGCGGATCATGGATCTTCCGGCCACCATTCATCTGCTGGGCGAGACCCTCGGCGCGGTGCTGCGGGCCCAGGAATCCACCGCCCTCTTCGCGACGGAAGAGAGCGTCCGGGGGCTCGCCAAGGCGCGGCGTGCCGGCGATCCCGCGGCAGGGGCCGGCCTCGCGGACGCGGTGGCCCTCCTGTCCGTGGACGCCGCGCGCGCCACTGCGGCCGCGTTCGCCGTCTACTTCGATCTCGTCAATCTCGCCGAGGAGTCGCATCGCATCCGCGCCCTGCGCGAGCGTCGGCGGGCCCGTCATCCCGGTCCCATCGGGGAGTCGGTGGGGGCCGCCGTCGCGCGGCTCAAGGCCCAGGGCGTCAGCGCCGGCCGCATGCGCGAGCTGCTGGCCACGCTCCACATCGAGCTGGTGCTCACCGCCCATCCCACCGAGGCCAAGCGGCGCACGGTGCTTTCCAAGCTTCAGCGCGTGGGCGAGCTCCTCCGGCGGCTCGACGACGAGGAGCGTCTGCTCGACGAGCGGGCCGCGGACGTCGCCGCCCTGCGGGCGGAAGTCACCGCGCTCTGGCTCACCGACCGGGCCCGCACCACCCGGCCGGCGGTGACCGACGAAGTGCGGACGGGGCTCTACTTCGTGGCGTCGATCTTCTGGGACGCGCTGCCGCGCCTCGGCGTCGATCTCGCGGACGCCCTCCGCGAGCACTATCCGGGCCTCGCCCCGCCGCCGCGCTGGCTGACCCTCGCCTCGTGGATCGGCGGCGATCGGGACGGCAACCCCTCGGTGGTGACGGCGGTCACCGCCGAGACGCTGCGGCTGCATCGCGGTCTCGCCGTCGAGCGGCATCGCCGATCCCTACGGGACGCCGCCCGGCGCCTCAGCGTGAGCGGCCGGCGCTGCCCGCCCCCACCCGCTCTCGTCGTCTGGCTCGAGGCGCGCCGGCCCCTCCCGCCGCGCGTGGCCTACCTCGAGCAGCGCTACGCGAACGAGCCCTATCGCCTCGCGCTGTCCCTGCTCGCCGCCGATCTCGAGGCGGCGTCCGAGGAAGACATGACAGCTCGCCTGCTCGAGGACGCGCCCCATCAGGCACGCGCCGCCGACGCCGAGATCGGGCGCGTGCTCGACCTGATCGCGGGCGCGCTGCCGCCGGAGCTCGCCGCCGATGCGCTGGGCGCGTTACGCGCGCAGATGGCGTGCTTCGGCCTCCACGCGGCGCGCTTGGACATCAGAGAGGATTCCGGCCGCATCGCCGCCGCCCTCGACGGCATTCTCGCGGGGCTCGGTCACGCCACGACGAGCGCCCCGGAGGGCGACGCCGCCCGCACCCAACGGTTACGCGCCCTGCTTGCCGCGGAAGCACCCAAGCCCGCGGACGTGCTGGCGGCGGCCCGGGAGGAGTCGGCCGCCGAGATGTGGCGGCTCTTCCGCCTCGTCGCACGCGCGCAGGCGGTGTACGGACGCGCTTCGCTCGGCCCCTTCATCATCTCGATGACGCGCGGGCCCGCGGACGTGCTGGCGGTGCTCCTGCTCGGCCGGTGGACGGGATGCGCGGAGGGCTTCGCCATCGTGCCGCTCTTCGAGACCCTGGATGATCTCGACGCCGCCCCGGGCATCCTCGAGGCGCTGTTCGCCCTGCCCGACTATCGCGCGCATCTCGCCGCCGCCGGCGGCGAGCAGATGGTCATGATCGGCTACTCCGACAGCAACAAGGACGGCGGCTATCTCGCCGCGAGCTGGGCCCTCTACCGGGCCCAGGAGTCCATCGCGCGCGTGTGCGCCAATCACGGCGTGACCCTCACCCTCTTCCACGGCCGCGGGGGGACGGTGGCGCGCGGCGGCGGGCCGGCCAGCCGCGCTATTCGCGCCCAGCCCCCGGGCACAGTGCGGGGACGTTTCCGCCTCACCGAGCAGGGCGAGACCATTGCCTCGCGCTACGCCGAGCCCGCCCTCGCCCACCGTCACCTCGAGCAGATCGCGAGCGCGGTGCTCCTGGCCTCCGCGGAGGCGGTCCGCGACACAGCCCCCGCGTGGCGCGCCGCCCTGGACGACATGGCGAAGGCGGCGCGCGCCGAATACCTGACGCTGGTGGACGGCACACCCGGCTTCCTCGACTACTGGCGCGCGGCAACGCCCATCGATGAGATCAGCCGGCTACGGCTCGGCTCGCGGCCGGCCGCCCGGCGCGGCGGCGCGCTCAGCCGCGCGGGGGTCCGCGCCATTCCATGGGTCTTCTCGTGGATGCAGAGCCGCTTCAACCTGCCCGGATGGTATGGCCTCGGCGCCGCCCTCGCCCGCGTGGAGAGCGCCCGCCTCCGCGAGATGTACGAAGCGTGGCCCTTCTTCCGGGCCCTCCTCGACAACGCCGAGATCTCGCTCCTCAAGGCGGACATGGGCATCGCCGCGCTCTACTCCGACCTCGTGCCCGACCGCGCGCTCGCGGCGTCGGTGTATGCGCGCGTCGCGGCGGAGTACGCGCGCACCCGCGACGCGGTGCTCTCCGCCACCGGGCATGCCGCGCTCATGGACGGCGACCCCGTCATCCAGCGCTCCGTCCAGCTCCGCAACCCCTACGTCGACCCGCTCAACTATCTCCAGGTCGAGATGCTCCGCCGGCTGCGCGCGCTGCCCGACGGGGAGAGCGCCGAGGCGGAGGGCCTCCGCGAGGTCATCGTGGTCACCGTCAACGGCATCGCGGCGGGGCTGCAGAACACCGGCTGACGGGCCGCGCTCCCGGCCTGTGGCACACTCATCCATGGCCTGGGCGCCCGATCGGGACGCCTTGCGCGGCCGCAGCCCTCGAGCAGGGCGCACGGGCGTTCGACCCGGCACTCGCGGTCCCTGCCCGAGCCGAGGGCAGCGCGCCGCCCGGCGCCACCGACCGGCCGGGGCCGAAGCTGCTGAAAATCCTGCCGGCGAAGTGGCGGGCCCTTCCTGGTCCCGGACTTGCTCCCCTCCGCGGGCAGCGCCCCCGCGGGCAAGGAGGCTCACATGCCCACCACGACGTACGCCGACCGCACGCTGGACGCCCGGCCCGACCGAGTCGACCTCCGCGACCGCCGCTATCAGCCGCGACTGACGTCGCTGCCGCTGCAGTACCCGCCCCCCGTCGACATCGCCCGCTACCTCACGCGGTACGGGGAGGACGGGATGATCCTCGACCAGGGACGCGAGGGCGCCTGCACCGGGTTCGGGCTCTCCGCGGTGATCAACTATCTGCGCTGGAAGCAGGCAGTGGACGCCGGCGAGAAGGCGCCCGACAAGGTGAGCGAGCGCATGCTCTATCACCTGGCGCGCTTCTACGACGAGTGGTCCGGCGAGGACTACGAGGGGTCGAGCTGTCGCGGCGCCATGAAGGGTTGGCAGCGCCACGGGGTCTGCGACGCCGCCCACTGGCGGTACCGTGACGCCGACGGCACCGTCGCCTTCATGCCGCCCGCGCGCGGCTGGGACAAGGACGCGGCGACACGGCCGCTGGGCGCCTACTACCGGATCGACAAGGATTCCATCAGCGACATGCAGGCGGCGCTGGTGGAGGTGGGCGCGATCTACGCGTCGTCCACCGTGCATCGCGGCTGGTTCCTCGATCCCGTCGGGCGCATGGCGCCCATCGGTCTGCCCGTGATCGAGGTGCCGGAGGATCGCGCCAATGTGGGCGGACACGCCTTCGCCCTCGTCGGCTTCACGCGCGAGGGCTTCATCATCCAGAACTCATGGGGGCCCGGCTGGGGCGTGAAGGGTTTCGCCATTCTCCCCTACACCGACTGGGTGGAGCGCGGCAGCGACGCGTGGGTGGCGGTCATGGGCTCGCCCATGGAGGGCGCGACGGCGCCGCGCTACCACGTCCCCGTGGCTCTGCAGGAGGGCACCACCAAGGGCCTTCGCGTGGTGTCGCTCAACACGAAAGAAGCGGTGGCTGTCCCGTCTCGGCGCGAGATTCCGGCGTGGACCACCGAGCAGGCCTATGCGCACGCCGTCGTGATGGGCAACAACGGCGTCGTGCTGAACCGGAGCCTCACCGCCGGCAACGCGCTCGACGCGCTCCGGCAGGCGGTGGTGGAGGAGCCCAAGGCCTGGCTCGCCGAGCACGGGGGCAAGCACGTCGTGGTGTACGCGCACGGGGGGCTCAACTCGGAGGCCGGCGCGCTGGATCGCGCGCGGCTCCTCGGGCCGTACTTCGAGGCCAACGGGATCTATCCTATCTTCTTCATCTGGAAGACCGGGGTCGTCGACAGCCTCGCCGGCATCGTGGGCGACGAGATCCGCGGCGTCCCGTCGCAGGGCGTCTGGAGCGACCTCTGGAAGGCGATCAAGGAGCAGGCGCGTGAGGCACGCGACCGCTCCATCGAGGTGGCCTGCCAGGAGATGCTGGTCCGCGCGGTGTGGACCCAGATGAAGCAGAACGCCTACGCCGCCGCCCACGAGCCGCGCCCCACGCTGGGGCTCGCCGCGGAGCACCTCCGGACCCTCATTCCCAAGGATTCGGAGCGGCGCCTGCATCTGATCGGGCACTCGGCGGGCGCTATCCTCCTGGGGCACCTGCTGGACACGCTCCGGGCCGTCGCGCTGTCGGCGCAAACCTGCTCGCTCTACGCGCCCGCCTGCTCCGTGCGCTTCGCGCTCGACCACTACCGTCCGGCCATCGACAGCGGCGTGCTGGGGCGCAAGGCGGTGACGCTGGATATTCTCAGCGACGAGCGCGAGCTCGCGGACTCGGTCGGCCCCTACGGCAAGTCGCTCCTCTACCTCGTCAGCCGCGCGCTGGAGGATCACCACAAGACGCCCATTCTGGGCATGGCGCATGTCTGGGCGCGCAAGCCTGCCGACGCGGCCGCGGCCGAGGCGATAGGCGGCGCCGAGCTCACCGGCGACGTCGACAAGTGGCTCGCGTTCTGGGGAGCGGCGGCGCGTCCGCGCGAGCTGACCACGCCGACCGTCTCCAACGGGCGCGAGCCCATTCCGGCCGCACACGGGTGCTTCGACAACGATCGCGAGACGATCACGCGCACCCTGACCCGGATACTCGGCCGCGAGCCGAAAGTGGCGGTCTCGGACCTGCACGGCTTTTGAGGCGGCTTGACGCCGGCCACGCGCCGGCGCGACTATCGGCGGCATGGTCCCGTGGAGCGGCCTCGTGGCAGCGGCGTCCGACCTCGCGGAGAGCGGCCGTGCCCTGCTACAGCAGTTCGGGGGCGTGGGGCTGGCGTTCCTGGCCACGGTCCGCGGCGACGGGGGGCCTCGCCTGCATCCCGTCTGTCCCGTCGTGTCCGGCGGCCGGCTCTTCGTGCTCATCATGCCCGGATCGCCCAAGCGACTCGACCTCGAGCGCGACGGTCGCTACGCCCTCCAGACTTTCCCGCAGCCCAAGCCCGGCAGCGATGAGTTCTATGTGACGGGCAAGGCCGTCAGGATCGACGATCAGGCGGCGCGGGAGGCGGTGTTCCGCGACTCCCGCCACATGTGGGACCCGTCCGAGGTCGTTTTCGAGCTGTGGATCGAGCGCGTCATGCACACCCGCTGGGAAAACGTCCTGACCCCGCAGATGCGCCCCGTCCACCGAACCTGGCGTCCGCCGGCGGCGCGCTAGAGGCGACTCATCGCGAGCGCGCGCCGAAGCGCCGCTTCCACGACCCCCAGACGCCCCCGGCTGCCTCGCATCCCCTGAACCACCGATCCAGGGTGTCGGGACGGCCCCGGATCCCCGCCCACAGGCAGCCGGCCATCCGCTGGGCGACCTGCCGATACATAAAGAGCGGCACGCCGAGCAGCTGCCGTCCCCGGGGCGGGGCCTGGGCGAGCGCATCTCCCTCGGCCTGCTCGAAGTAGAATCGCGCCACGTGCCGCCTCCTCATCCGGCCGGCGGGGATGCGGTGCCACACGACGAGACGTGGATCGTAGACCACGCGACAGCCCGCATCCAGGGCGCGCCGCACCAGGTCAACCTCTTCCCCGCGATAGAGCTTTTGGCCCGTCACTCCGAGTCCCGGATCGAAGAGCCCCGCCCGCGCGAATACCTCGCGTCGAAACGCCATGTTCGCGCCCCAGACATTGGGCTTCCCTCGAGCCTCGAGAAGGGGCCCGCCCAGGGGCTGGTCCATGATCGCGAAGGGGCCGCGGATGGCAGGGCGAGCCGCCAGCCAGGGTGGCGGCCGATGCTCCCATTGCGGAAGAATCCGTCCACCCACGATGTCCGCGCCGGTCTCGTCGACAATGGCGCGCACACCCGCCACCCAGTCCGGCTCCGGGCGCACGTCGTCGTCGGTGAAGGCCACGATGGCGCCGCCGGCCTGGCCCACGCCGGCATTGCGCGCGTGGCTCAAGCCCTGCCGCGGCTCGAATAGGTAGCGCACGCGTATCCGCGCGGTGGTGGCGAAGGCGCCCACCACCTCGCGGGTGGTATCGGTGGAGTTGTTGTCGACCACCACGAGCTCCCAGGCCAGGGCCGGAGGCACGACCTGCTCCTCCAGGGCCTTCAGGGTCAGGCCGAGTGAGGCGGCGCGATTGTACGTGCAGACAACGACCGAGACGTCCATCGAATCAGTCGAGGTGGAACACGGGTGCGCTAGACTGGGTGACGAGGAGGGACCGAGGATGACACGTCGTCGCGTGCTGGCCATCGGGCTCGATGGTCTCGAGGTGAGCCTGGCCGAGCGGCTCATGGCCGCGGGCGACATGCCCGCGCTCGCCGAGCTCCGCCGCCGCTCCGCGCGCTTCCTGCTCGACCATGGCCCCGCGCAACGCACGGGCCTGGCCTGGGAGCATGTCGCCTCGGGGCTCTCCCCGGAAGCGGCCCGTCGCTGGGCCGCGGTGGAGTTCGATCCTGCCAGCTATCGCGCGTGGCAGGAGGGCGCCCGCTTCGTTCCGTGGTGGGAGGCTCTCGATCGCCGCGTCGTCGTGTTCGACACCCCGTACGTGGACCTTCGCCGCACGCCGAAGACGCGGGGGATCGTGGCGTGGGGCGCGCACGACCCGGGCACGACCTTGGCAGGTCGTCCCGACTCCGTCCTCACCGAGTTCACACAGGGATTCGGCCGCTATCCGGCGGCACGGTGGACCTACGGAATCCCCTGGCCCTCGCCGGCTCGGGCACGGGCGATGGGGGAGGCGCTCACTCATGCCCTTGAGGTGCGCACCCGGGCCGCACGCTGGCTCATGACAGAGCGGCTCCCGGACTGGGACTTGTTCATCGCAGTGGCCGGCGAGGTGCACGGAGCCGTGGAGGGGCTGTGGCACGGCGTCGACCCCTCGCATCCTCTTCACGGCCACCCGTCCGCGGGTCCGGCCGCCACCGCGCTTCTCGACGTGCATCGTGCCCTCGACCGCATGGTGGGCGAGCTGACGCGAGCGGCCGGAGACGCCTCCGTCGTCGCGTTCGCGATGGGCGGCATGGGTCCCAACCACTCCGATACGCAGTCCATGGCCCTCCTGCCGGAGCTGCTCTACCGTCACGCCTTCGGCCGCGCCCTGCTCGCCGTGCCGCCGGCCTGGTCGTCGGCGCCGGGCCTCGTGCCCATCCTCGACGAGACCGAGAGCTGGCAGGAATCCCGGTGGGTGCCGCGGCCGGCGCCACCACCCGAGCCTCGCGGCGCCGGGACACTCCGCGCTCTCGCGAGCCGCCTCCCCACGCCGGTGAGAGCGGCGCTCAAGGGCGCGCGCGCGGGGGTGACGCGCTGGCGGTCACCGGCCGCACCCACCGGGCACCGCGATCTCGACTGGCAACCGGCCGCCCGCTACGAGCAGCACTGGCCACGCATGACCGCCTTCGCGCTGCCGTCCTTCTACGACGGGCGCATTCGCATCAACCTGCGCGGCCGCGAGCGCGACGGGATCGTGGACCCCTCCCACTACGAGGAGACCTGCCGCGTCCTCGAGACCATACTCCGCCAGTGCCGCGATCCGCGCACGGGCGAGCCGGCGGTGGCGGACATCGAGCGAGCGTCGACCCGCGATCCGCTGGCCTTGGCCGGCTCCGAATCCGACCTGCTCGTCGTGTGGCGCGGCACCGCGGCCGCGCTCGAGCATCCACGGCTGGGCCTGATCGGGCCGGTGGCGCTGCGACGCACCGGCGGCCACACCGGGCCCCACGGCATGGCCTATATCGCGGCGCCGGGCATCGAGCCGGGTGATCGAGGGACTCGCTCGGCCTTCGACGTCGTCCCCGCCGTCGTGGAGCTCTTGGGGAGTCGGCCGCCGGCAGGGATGAGCGGGGCCAGCCTGCTCGCAGGTGAGCTCGCGCGTAGCTGAATGGCGCATTGCCCGCCGGCGCTGCTGGATGACCTCGCAGACGTGCTCGCGGCGGTGCGGACGTGGCCGGGCGTGGTCGAGAAGTCGCGCGGCGTGTTCTATCTCCACCGGCAGCCGTTCCTGCACTTCCACCTGATCGAGGGCGCGCGCCGCCGCGCCGACGTCAAGGGCCCCGAGGGCTGGACCTCGCTCGAGCTCGTCCGCCCCGTCACGGCGGGGGGCCGGCGGGCTCTTCTCGGCCTGTTGCGCGCGCGCTATCAGGCGCGGGACCCGGCGAGGCGCTCGGCCGCCCGGCGGTGACTGGCGAGTAGCCCCGGGACCCGCTCGGAATCGGTGCGTCCCCAGCCGCACTCGGAAGCCACCCCGAAGGCCGGCGCGAAGCGCTGCGCGGCGGTCATCCGGGCCAGATCGCCCGCTTCGTCGGCATGGTGGATGAGGCCCAGGTAGAGCGTTGTCGACTCCAGGCCGTCGAGTCGCTCCAGGGGCCGGAAGTAACCGTCGTCGGCGCGATCCTTCGGCACGGGGAGGTGCAGGAAGTCCATGGGGCGCCGCAGCGAGCGGCGGAGCGCACGCGTCATCTCGACCAGCACCCCGAGATCCTTCGGCATCACGAGGTGCTCGTCCGCGGGCGAGCCGTAGCAGAGGTGATAGCCCATCTCGACTTCGGCGGGCACCGCGTCGCCCAGCCGCGCCAGCTCCGCCTCGATCTGCCGTGCGTAATCGGCGGGGCGGTCGGGAAAGAAGCCCTCGTATACCAGTACCTCCTGGCACACGTCCCACTGGATGGAGAGGCGCGCGGCCGGGACGGCGGCCACGATGTCGTCGAGCGCACGGCGGAGCGCGCGCTCGTAGGCGGGCAGGTAGGCGTCGCGAGCGCGCGGGCTTACGTACATGTAGCCGCTCGCCATCGGTGTGGGCAGGCATACCTGAAAGCGGAGCCGCGCCGGGATGACACCCTCCGTCTGGAGCCGCGTGAACACTGCGTAGGAGTCGCGCGCCGCCGCCGCGTAGCCCGTCTCGAAGCGGACGCGCTCCGGATCGACGCCGGCGCGGAAGCGGAGGAGCGACATCTCGCGCAAGAGCTTGCCGTCCCACTGGCGCAGGGCGAACGGCGGAACGGTCGGGTCCTCCTCCATGTCGGGATGCTTCCGCAGCATGAGGTTCTGGAAGAAGATCCAGCGCTGCCGCTCGCCCGTCTCGCCGTCGGGGATGCGGCGGAGATGCGGGCCGAGGGCGCCCGCCACCGTGCGGAACACGGACTCGGCGTCGGACATGGGCACGCTGCCGATGAGGTGCACGCCCGCCGGCTCGAGGCGCGTGGCCGCCGTCATTGCCTGCCACTCGTCCCGTCGAGGCCGAGCGCGGTCTCCCACGCCTGCTGCGTGGCGATCTCCTGGGTCCACGGCCGCATCAGGGCGCCCGCCCGCGCATCGCGCGCGTAGCGTTCGAGGGGGAAGCGCTTGAGCAGCCCCCGGCCGCCGCACACGCGAATCGCCTCCTGCGTGACGGTCACCGCCGAGCGCTGCACCGTGACGTGGGCGGCGCGGGCGCGCTGCACCGCGTCCGGGGGCGCACCCACGCGCGCCTCCGAGATCGCCCGGTAGTAGAGCGCCCGGGCGCCCTCCAGCGTGAAGAGCATCTCCGCCACCGCGTGCCCCTTCACCGCCGCCTCCGTGTGCAAGCCCGGCGAGCCGGCCGTCTCGCCCCGCAGGTACGCGAGGGCGCCGTCGTACGCGGCCTGCATGAGCCCCAGGAAAGTAGCGCTGAACGTCAGCGGCGAGAGGTGGGGGAAGGCGTTGTACATGGCGCCGAACATCCCCGGCGGCAGGACTTCGCCATCGTCGGGCACGAACACGTCCTTCAGCACCATGTCGCGGCTCACGGTGGCCCGCATTCCCATCGGGTCCCACTCCCCGGGAAAGGACACGCCGGGCGCGTCCTTGGGCACCTGGAGGTAGAGGGTGCGCTCGATCCAGGGCTCGTCGCCGAGGCGGATGGCAGGGGTGGCGAAGTAGGGCGCGCTCCCGGCCAGCGACACGAAGAACTTCCGGCCGTTGACCACGTAGCCGCCGTCCACCTTCCTGGCGGTGGTGCCGAAGCGGCGCCCGCCCACGCTGAGTGCGGTGTCGGTCTGCCCCTGCTCGACCGGCTCGCTGTGAGGCTGCCCGTAGAAGACGCCGGCCTCGACGACCTCGCGGAACTTCGCGGCGCGCAGCTTGTCGTGCCGTTCGCGTACCGCGGACGCCATCGGCATGGTGTCGGCGATCACCCCCATCATCAGCATGGTGAGGCAGTGCATGTTGAACGTGAGCGAGGTGGAGGCATTCCCCTGCGCAAGCTGCTCCGCGACGAGGCAATAGGTCTCGTAGTCGGCGCCCAGCCCGCCATGACGCTCGGGGACGCAGAGGCCGAGCATGCCCACGGCCCGGAGATCCGCATAGTCGTCGAAGGGGAAGGAAGCCTCGCGATCGTGGCGCTCCGCGCGCGGCGCGAAGCGCTCCCGCGCCAGCCGGCGAGCGAGATCGATCAGCTCACGTTGCCGGGGGCTCGGAGCGACGTCCATGGGAAGCCCATGCTACTCGATGGAGCGGCCCCCGTCGACATCGAGGCAGACGCCGGTCAGGAACGCGGCATCGTCGGAGGCGAGGAAGGTCACGGCGCCCGCCACGTCGTCAGGCGTGCACAAGCGCTCGAGGGGGATGCCGCGCACGAGCGTCGCCCGCGTGCGGTCGTCGAGCGGCGTCCCGCCGCGCGCGGTCAGCATGAACGCGGTATCGGCGGCCACCGGGCACACCGCGCACACCCGGATCTTGTCCCGCGCCACCTCGCCGGCGAGGCCCCGGGTGAGCGTCAGGACAGCGCCCTTGGTGGCGTTGTAGACGGTGACGCCGCGGCGCGGCCGCCGGGCGCCGATGGACGCGGTGTTGACGATGGCGCCGCCCCCGCGGGTGCGGAGGGCGGGCACCGCGTACTTGCAGCCGAGAAAGACTCCCTTCAGGTTCACCGCGACTTGCCGATCGAAGTCGGCCTCGGAGAGGTCCCAGAGCGGCATGCTCGCATGCGCGAAGCCCGCGTTGTTCACCATGACGTCGAGCCCGCCGTGTCCGGCCACCGCCGCCGCGACGAGGCCCTCGACGTCCGCGGCCACCGCCACATCGCAGCGACGGAACCGTGCCCGGCCGCCGGAGGCCGTGATGCTCGCCGCCACCGCCTCGCCGGCGGCCGCGTCGACATCGCCGAGCACGACGGCAGCCCCCTCGGCGGCGAAGCGGCGGCCGATGGCTTCCCCGAATCCCTTCGCCCCACCCGTCACCACCGCGACCTTGCCGTCGAACCGGCCGGGAATGAGCATGCCCTCCTTCTAACATGTGCTAGCCTCCGGAACGCGATCGAATCTCGTCACCGGAGGCCCCACCTCATGGACTACGCCGACTATCAGCACCTCCTTTTCGAGCGCCGGCCCAACGGTGTGGTGCTCATCACCATCAATCGGCCGGAGGTGCTGAACGCCACCAACGACCGCCTGCACTGGGAGCTCACCCAGGTGTGGCTCACCCTCGACGCGGACGCGACCGCGCGCGTCGCGGTGGTGACGGGTGCCGGCCGCGCGTTCTCCGCGGGCGGCGATCTCGACATGGTGGACGCCAACAGCCGCGATCCCAAGCGCCTCGCGCGGACCATCCGCGAGGCCTCGGACATCGTCTACAACATGATCAACCTCGACAAGCCCGTCATCTCCGCCATCAACGGCGTCGCGGTGGGCGCGGGACTGGTGGTGGCGCTGCTCTCCGACATCAGCATCATGTCGGAGACCGCCCGCATCACCGACGGCCACACCCGGCTGGGCGTGGTGGCCGGCGATCACGCCGCCATCGTGTGGCCGCTCCTCTGCGGGATGGCGAAGGCCAAGTACTATCTCCTCACCTGCGACTTCATCGACGGCAAGGAGGCGGAGCGCATCGGGCTCGTGAGCCTCTGCGTACCGGCGGTGGAGGTGCTGCCCAAGGCCTTCGAAGTCGCCGACAAGCTCGGCACCGGCGCCCAGCAAGCTATCCGCTGGACCAAGCGCTCGCTCAACAACTGGCTGCGCATGGCCGGACCCATCTTCGACCAGTCCATCGCCCTCGAGATGCTCACGTTCATGGACGAGGATGTCCGCGAGGGCGCGCGGGCGATTCGCGAGAAGCGGCCTCCGCGCTTTCCCTCCGCCATGTGATACTGCGCCCCAACAAGGAGGTCAGTCATGAGCGACCACGACGAAGTGGAACGGGCGGAGCCCGAGGACGAGCGCCTGAGCCTGACGCGGCGGAACCTGCTACGGCTCGGTGTCCTGACGGCGGCGGCGGCGCAGGGGGCCGTGGCGTTCCCCGCCCCCGGCACGGCGCAGACGCCGATGAAGCTCGGCGCCAACCTCATCGGCAAGCTCGAGGGGGCGGAGGTCATCACGGACCCCGCCCTCTTCCCCAAGACCTTCAAGGAGGCCCCGCAGCTCGCCGAGCTCGTGAAGGCCGGCAAACTGCCGCCCGTGCAACAGCGCATCGGGCAGGATCCCCTCGTGGTCAAGCCGCTGCGGGAGATCGGCAAGTACGGCGGCACCTGGCGCCGGGGCTTTACCGGGCCCTTCGACACCTCAAACGGCCACCGCGTCGCCCAGAACGACAAGTTGCTCTACTACGACTACACGGGCACCAAGCTCGTCCCGAACATCGCGCGCGGGTGGGAGGTGAGCCCGGACGGCAAGGTCACCACGCTGCTCCTTCGCCGGGGTATGCGGTGGAGCGATGGCCAGCCCTTCACCGCGGATGACTTCATCTTCTGGTACCAGGACGTGTATCTGAACAAGGACCTGCTGCCCACGCCCCTAGCCGTGATGATGGTCGGCGGCAAGCCGCTCGTGATGGAGAAGGTGGATGCGAGCACCATCCGCTTCGTGTCGCCCGAGCCCTACTACGCGCTGCCCCTCATCCTGGCCTCGGTATGGGGCATCGGCCACCATGCCCGCTTCGGACGCTCCGCGCTGGGGGGCTTCGCGCCCGCCCACTACCTCAAGCAGTTCCTCCCGAAGTACGTCTCCGCGGACGAGCTCGGCAAGAAGGTCGCCGAGCAAAACGTCGACAGCTGGGTCACCCTCTTCAAGAACCGTAACGACGCCTGCCGGAACGCCGATCTGCCGGTGGTGACGCCCTGGAAGACCACGTCCCCGATCACCAGCCCCACGTGGATTCTCGAGCGGAACCCGTACAGCGTCTGGGTGGATACCGACGGGAACCAGCTGCCCTACATCGACCGCATCCGCATGACGCTCGGCGAAAACCTGGAGGTCATCAATCTACGGGCCATCGCCGGCGAGTACGACTCGCAGGCGCGCCACATCGACATCGGCAAGCTGCCTGTGCTCCTGGAGAACCAGCAGCGCGGCGGCTACCGCGTGCACCTCGATCCCTCGGATCAGGGCGCCGACGTCGGCCTCTTCTGCAACCAGTCCTACGAGCGGGACGCGGAGATCGCGAAGTGGCTGAGCAACCGCGACTTCCGGATCGCGCTCTCCCACGGCATCGACCGCGCCCAGATCAACGAGACCTTCGTGCTGGGCCTCGGCCAGACGGGCTCGGGGGCGCCCGGCGAGCGGACGCTCTACTTCCCCGGCCCCGAGTTCAAGACCCTGCACACCGGCCTCGACATCAAGAAGGCCAACGAGATGCTCGACAAGCTCGGGCTCACCAAGAAGGACGCGGAAGGCTATCGCCTGCGCCTGGACGGCGGGGGCCGACTGCGGCTCTCCTTGACGACCTACCTCGGTTTCCTCCCCTTCAGCCAGATCGCCGAGATGGTGGCGGTGCACTGGAAGCGCATCGGCATCCGCGGCGATGTCCAGGAGCTGGAGCGCGGGGCGGCGACCGCGCGCATGCAGAGCAACGAGCATCAGATCTACTTCGAGACTCAGTGGGGCGCCGACAACATCTACGGGCACAGCCCGTGGATCTTCCCCGCCGAGCTGAATTCTCCCCTGGGCCCGCTCTACGGCGTCTGGTACGCCTCGGCGGGCGCGAAGGGCAAGACCCCGCCGGCGCGCATGCGGGAGGCCATGGAAAAGTACCGGAAGTCGCTCGGCGTGAAGGACCCCGAGCGCGTCCGGATGGCCAAGGACGTGTGGAAGATCGTACTCGACGAGCTCTGGATGATCCCGGTCATTTCCAATTCACCCGCGTCGCAGGGCGTCCGCGTGATCAAGACGAACATGGGGAATGTCCCCGAGCGCCTGTGGAACAGCGCGGTGAGCGACAACCCCCACGTCGCTCACACGGAGACCTGGTACTTCAAGTCCTGAGCCGCACCGTCAGGGGAGCGGGCTGGTCGGGGAGGCGGACGCCGGTAAAGCCCCGCGCGTCCACCCACCAGCCCGCTCCCGTTCCGTCTGGACCGTCGCGCCGCGGCAGATCGGCGTGGCCATCCACCGTCACCGCGCGCGGCGCGGGCGCGCCGACCTCGAGGCGGTAGCGCCGCCGCGAGGGCAGCACCTCCCTCTCGCCGGTGGCCGCGCCGATGCGCATCACCACCTCGCCCGGCGAGACCGCGCACTCGAAGGCGGTGAGCGCATAGCGCCCCGCCCGATAGGCCTGGGTCCGGCCGTCGTCCTCGTACAGCTCGAAGCGCGAAGCTCCTTCCGGATGGACCCGCAGCGTCAGGTCGTCCAGCGGCCGCTCGCCGGTATGCTGCATCACCGGCCCCATGGGGAGAATGGCGCCGCCGCGCACGAAGAGCGGGAGCCGCTCGAGCGGCGCCTCCACCGTGATGCCCCCGGGACCCGCGTGGCGCTTGCCCGTCCAGAAGTCGTACCAGACGCCGGCGGGGAGATAGACCGGCCACGACGTCGCGCCTTCCCGGGTGACCGGAGCCACGAGGAGATCGTCGCCCCAGAGGTATTGATGCCCCAGCGTCCACACGCGCGGGTCGTCGGGGTAGTTGAGCACGAGTGGGCGCATGAGGGGCAGGCCGTCACGGTAAGCCTCCCAGGCCAGCGTGTAGGTATACGGGAGTAGCCGATAGCGCAGCTCGGCGTACTCGCGGCAAATGGCCTCCACGCGCGGCCCGTGCGCCCACGGCACGTGCTCGCGCCATACCCAGCCGTGGGAGCGAAAGAGCGGGCTGAAGGCGCCAAGCTGAAACCAGCGCGCGTAGAGCTCGCCTGTCTCCGGCACGGAATGGAAGAAGCCGCCGATGTCGCTACCCCAGTACGGCACACCCGACATGCCGGTGTTGAGACCCAGCGGGATCTGCGCGTCCAGCGTGGCGAAGTCGTTGTTCACGTCGCCCGTCCACGTGGCCGAGCCGAAGCGCTGCATGCCGGCGGCGCCCGAGCGACAGAGGAGGAGCACCCGCTGCTCCGCGCGGTCCTGGGCCTCGCCGGCGGCGAAGGCTTCGTGGCGCAAGCGATCATAGATGTTATGCAGCAGGCGGCCATCGCCGCCGCGGAGGGTGGCCCCCGCGGGCGGGCCCTCGCCGCCGTCCAGCCACCAGCCGGCCACGCCGAGCTTCACCAGCTCGCGGTGCGCAGCCCACCACCAGGTGCCGACGGCGGGGTTGGAGAAGTCGAGGTAGCGCTGACCCTGGCGGTAGGTCGCGCCCATGCCCTCGCCCCGCTCGTAGCCCGCGTCCATCAGATAGCCGTGTGCCTGAGCCTCGGCGAAGAGCGGGGACGCCTCGTGAAGCACCGGATACTCGTGGGTGATGGCCTCGAAGTGCTGCGCGCGCGCCTCGCCGAGCAGCGCCGCGGGATCCTTCCACAGGGCCGGCTGGAACTCCAGGTGCCCCACGCCGCGGTTCCACCCCAGCGCCTCGCCGTAGCTCGAGAGATAGATGAGGGCATCGCAGGGGATCCGCTTCTCCCGGATGGTCCGCGGAAGACGCCGTAGCTCCTCCGTGTCGTGGAAGTGACGCGTCGACTGGAGGAAGCCCAGCGCCCAGCGCGGCGGCAGCGGCGCCCGCCCCAGCAGGTCGGCAATCTCCTGCATGACGCCGCGCAAGCTGCCCCCCATGAGGAAGTACCAGGTGAGCGCGCCAGCCTCCGCGGTGTACGCGATGCGCACGCCGTTGTCCGAGCGTCCGACGGCCAGCGTCGCGTCACCGGGATTGTCGAAGAAGAGCGCCCAGCCGCGCGAGGAGACGAGGAGGGGGATGCCGGTGTCGGTGCCCGGCCCGTGGCCGAAGTGACTGTTCCAAAGTTGGCGGGTCACGCCGAGCCGGTCGAGCCCGCTGCCGCCCTGCCCCAGGCCATAGAAGTGCTGCTCGCCGGAGAATGTGAAGCTCGCGCGGAAACGGCGCCGGTCGCCCGTGTCCGCGATCTCGCTGGCCATGCCGCCGTCCGGCGGCTCGCGCAGCAGCCACTCGCCGCGCGCGTCGAGGAAGGCGAGACGGAGCGGCGCGGTCGCGATCTCGACCCGCAGGTGCGGCGTGGCCAGGAGCGCGGGCTCTCCGTCCGTGAGCTCGAATGGGACGGCGCTTGGCACACGAGGAGCCACGTAGGACGGTGTGGCGGCCGCCCCCTCGGTCTCGAGCCGCACCCGGACGATGCGCGGCGACACCACGGTGAGCGTCACATCGGACCCGTTGCCGCGCAGCCCGAGCGATGATCCCTCGCGTCGCATCCCACGTTTCTACTCCGGGCGGCCACGTGGAGCAAGGGCGGCGACACGTGTGCTAGCATGAGCCCGCTCGACGCAGCGCCCTGGCCGGCGGTGAGGGAAAGGGATGGCGGACATCGTCCTCGGCATCGGCACCTCGCACAGCCCCATGCTCAGCACGCCCCACGAGGCCTTCGCGGGGCACCGTGAGCGTGATCAGCAGCGCGTCCCGCAGTTCGCCGCGCTGGCGCGAGACAACGCCGCGCGGATGGCGACCGAGCTAGCGCCCGCCCTGACCGCCGCCCGCCACGCTGCCACGCAGACCGCCATCGCGCAGGTCGGCGCCGTCCTCGCCGAGGCCGCGCTCGACGCCCTGGTGATCATCGGCGACGACCAGAACGAGTGGTTCAGCCCCGACAGCCAGCCAGCCCTCTGCATCTACTGGGGTGACACCGTGGAGAATCTCCCGCCGCAGGTGGAGCGCATGGCCCCCTCGCTGCGCCTGGCCTACTGGGGCTATTACGGCGACGGCGTCAACCGGACCTACCCGGTGGACGCGGCCCTGGGCCGCCATCTCATCGAAGCGCTCACCCGCGAGCACGGCTTCGACCTGGCCCACATCCGCGTGCAGCCGCGTCATGCGCCATTCGGGCACGCCTGGAGCTTCATCCACCAGCGGTTGATGGGCGAGGTGGTCGTGCCGATCGTGCCCGTGCTCCTGAACACCTACTACCCCCCCAATCAGCCCACGCCGAAGCGGTGCTATCAGCTCGGCCGCGCGCTGCGACAGGCGATCGAGGCGTGGTCCGAGGGGCGGCGCGTGGGGGTGCTCGGCTCGGGCGGACTCAGCCACTTCGTGGTGGACGAGGCGCTCGATCGCCACGTGCTCGACATCCTCGCCAAGCGGGACGCGGACGCGATCGCCGCCTTGCCCCTGGACCGGCTGAACTCCGGCAACTCCGAGATCCGCAACTGGATCGCGGCCGCGGGCGCCCTCGAGGGGCTCTCGATGCGCCTGGTGGACTATGTGCCGTGCTATCGCTCCGAGGCCGGCACCGGCTGCGGGATGGCCTTCGCTGTGTGGGATTGAAGGGAGACGCCATGCTCTCGAGAGAGGACAACGAGCTCCTGTGCCGGGTGGGACGCGGCACCCCGATGGGGGACCTGCTGAGGCAGTACTGGATGCCCGCCCTCCCCGCGTCGGAGCTGCCCGCGCCCGACGGCCCGCCCAAGAAGGTGCGGCTGATGGGCGAAGACCTCGTGGCCTTCCGCGACACGCGGGGCGAGATCGGCCTGCTCGGCGCCAACTGCCCCCACCGCGGGGCATCCCTCTTCTTTGGGAGAAATGAAGACTGCGGGCTCCGCTGCGCCTATCACGGCTGGAAGTGGGATGTGAGCGGGCGCTGCGTGGACATGCCGAGCGAGCCCGAGGAGAGCACCTTCAAGGACAAGGTGCGCGCCCGCGCGTATCCGTGCCGCGACGTCAACGGCGTGATCTGGACGTACATGGGAACGCGCCAGACCCCGGCGCCATTTCCCACCTTCGAGATCAACACGCTGCCCGCCGAGCAAGTGTACCCGCCGCTCATGATGCTGGAGGACTGCAACTGGATGCAGGCCCTCGAGGGCGACATCGACTCCGCCCACATCGACTGGGTGCACGGCAAGCTCCGCGCCGATAGCTCGCAGCGCGGCACCTTCCACCGCGACAAGCGCCCGCGCCTCGAGGTGCTGGGCACGGACTACGGCGCCTGTTACTCGGCGCGCCGGCGCGGTGACACCGACGGGCTCTACTGGCATCGCATCACCCAGTTCATCCTGCCCTTCTTCACGATGATCGCGGCCAGCGATCCCCACATCGTCTCCGCGCGCGCGTGGGTACCGCTCGACGACCACCAGAATCTCCAGTTCGTGATGCGCGGCCGCCTCGACCGGCCGGTGACCGAGGAGGAGCGTCGGCAGATCCGCGACCCGTTCAAGTCCTGGGGTGGCTATCTGGACGGCGGGAGTGACCCACGTCGGCGGTTCTACACGAAGGCCAACCTCCACAACGACTACCTGCAGGACTATGAGCTTCAGCGCACCGAGTTGAACCTCGGCATTCCGTTCCTCGGCAACCTTCAGGACCGCGCGATGACCGAGACCATGGGCCCGATCTACGACCGCACCCAGGAGCATCTCGGCACCACCGACGCCATGGTCATCTTCGCGCGTCGCCTCCTGCTCGACGCCGCAAAGGCGCTGCGGGATCACGGCACCATCCCCGCCAACGTGGACGACACCGCTCTCTATCGCGTGCGGCCCGCCTCCGTGATCCTGCCCGACGGCGAGAGCTGGCTCGCCGCCACCGAGAAGGCGCGGCAGTCCGACGCGGGCGTCCCCATTGCCTGGGTGCCGTTCGTCTAGTGATGGAAGATCTCGCGTATTACCGCGCGATACCCTATCTCCTCGTGGTCGAGACCATCGAGCGAGCGGGCTCCTGGTGGCGTCGAGCCACGTATCCCGAGCTGCCGGGCTGCGCGGCGGAGGCGGAATCGGCGGTGGAGGCCATCGAGCAGCTGGAGCAGGAGCGCGAAGCCCTGCTGACCCGGCGCCTGAAGCGCGGCGAGCCGATCCCGGTGCCCCGGCCGCCACTGAGGGGACGCGGGCCGGCTTGACAGCCCGCGCGCGCGCGTACCTTGCCGGGCGTCGCGGTCCGAAGCGCCGAAGTTCTCGATTCTTCGCCGATGAGCCGATGACGCGGCTCAGAGCGTGCGCACACCGAGGGTCCTGAGCAGCATCAGCACCCAGCCGTTGTCCCAGATGCGGCCGATGGCCAGCTCGACCTGGAGAAAGGCCAGCCCGGTCAGCATCCTCACCCAGCCGCGCAGCACGCCGCCGTCGTCGCGTGCCAGCTCCCGGGCGACGTGGACGGCGAGCGGAAGCGACACCACGGTGAAGATCCGCGTGAAGTCGGCCCCGAGGGCGGCGACCACGAAGCACCCACCGGCGAGCAGGGGCACCAACCGATCGCGCCGCGTCGTGACGTAGGTGAGGATGGGGATCCAGAACCAGGAAAACGAGAACCAGAGCATCGACACCGGCCTCGCGAAATTGGTGCGGCCGAGCACGTCGAACCGGTCGACCAGCCAGGCCACGCGGGGCGAGCCCGCGATCTCGAGCTGTGCCAGGTAGGCCTGGTACATCGCGACTCCGCCCGCCCAACCTGCCACGTGCGCGAGCAGCAGGGCGGGGCGCGGCCGGTGGAGGGCCGTGTGGGCCGCGAGGACGACGGTGGCCTGCTCGGGGTGAGCCAGCGTCATCCCCAGCGACAGCGCTCCCACCACGAGGGGATGGCCCGAGAGGAGGAGCAGGAAGTAGCCGGCGATGACGAAGGGGTCGGACTTCCCCACCCAGAACAGCAGGACGTGGATGAGCGGCGAGATGGCGAGCAGCCGGAAGAATGTCCAGCGCTCGGCGGGATCGGCAATCGCGCGGTGGCCGTAGAGAAGGATGGCGGCCAGGGCGAGGAGCGCCGCGGCCAGGTACAAGGCCTGGACGCGGCGCGGGGACACCGCCTGGAGTGCGTGGCCGAGGAAGACGCTGACGAGGGAGCCGTGCAGGTAGCGAGAATCCGCGAGCAGGCGCAGCGGGTGCGTGTGCACCGCGACCAGGCTGTCGACGTCGACGAAGCGCACGCCGGTGACGGCCACGATGGCGGCGAAGAGGAGCGCCGCGCGGAAGGTCGTGGACCGGCGAGCGTCCAGCCCACGCGTCACAGCCGGGAGCAGGCCGGCGCGGCGGCCGGAGCCAGGAGCAAGGCTTCGACCACCACACCCGCCGCCAAGATGACGGGTCGGAGCCGGGGGCGCCCGAAGGCGACCGCTACTTCCCCTCGAGTTCGGCGAGCGGGGCGTAGTCGGCGACCGACCCGTGCCCGCCCGCGAACTTGGTCGGCGTGATCCCGTACTTCTTCACCCCGTTGATGATGGCGGTGAGGGGCGGGGTCGGCCTTGCCGGGAGCGGCGCGCCCCCCGGGCTCCAGATGTCGGTGACGTAGCCCAGCTGCGCGCCGGGCACGTACCCCATCAGGGTGGAGTCGGCATGCGGGTTCTCGAGCAGGTACGCCTGCACCTCGCGGGTGTCGTCCTTGAGGAGCCACTTGTCGGACACCTCGATGATCGGGACGCCGCTGAGGTCCTTCGCGGTGAGATCGGGGTTGCGGCTGTAGGGCGCCGCCAGGATCTTCCGATAGTGCGCGGCCGCGCCTTTGCCCACCACGAGGGTGGCGCCGTCGGCGACGTAGGCGCGCAGCCCGCCCGCGTGATCCATGTGGTGATGCGTGAGCACGAGGTACCTCACCGGCTTGCGGAGGTACTTCGCCCGCGCGGCGCTGAGCACCATGTTCGATTGCCGGTCGCTGATGGGCGCGTCGAACACCACCACGTAGTCCTTCATCTCGACCATGAGGCTGTGATGGGTGCCGCCCACCACGTGACTCACGCCGGGCGCCAGCTCGGCCAGCCGCAGACCCGTGGCCGCCCGCGCGTCCCAGCTGGGCGACTCCGAGTCCATGTAGACCCCGATGAACTGGCGCCGCAGCACCCACTGATAGGGCACGTCGACGGTGGCCGGCTTGGCCGCCGTCGCCCTCACTGCATCAGGGATGGCGAAGCGGTCCGCCGCAACCGGCGCGTTGATGGTGACCTCCGTGAGCTTGGTCTCCTGTACCACGCGCCCGTTCAGCTCGTATTTCTGAGTGGTGGCGACCGGGACCCCGTTCACCACCGTCCAGTCCGAGAACACGAGATCGTAGGTGACGTCGCCCCAGATGTTGTCGTAGTCGAGGCTGCGGACGCGGGCGAGCCGGCCGGAGGTCTTCTCGAACATCGCGATCAGGGCCTGGCGGCCAATCGTAAAGTACTGCGCCGCGGAATAGCTGACGCCGCCCACCGTCACGTCGTCGACGGCGGTCACCCACTCGGGATTCCGCTGCATCGCCATCAGCAGCCCGGGCGAGCTCCGCCGGAGCTCCCGCTGTACTGTGGCGAGGCGCAGGCTGGACATCGAGTGCGCGGGCGGGGTCGACTCCAGGCTCTGCTTGTTGCGGCCATTGCTGTCGATACCGATCACGTAGCCGGTGTCGGGCGTGACGATCTCGGTGAAAGTGAACGTGCGCGGGGCCGGATAGGCGAAGTTGCGCACCCAGTCAATCCGCATGGATCCGGTGGCCACGTCGGACACCGACGTGAAGGTGGACTCGCCGGCATAGCGCGGCTCGCCGCCGGGAGTTTGCGACTGCTCGGGCTCCCACTGCTTGACCGTGCCCTTCGTGGACACGGTCTTGACGGCGGCGAGGGCGTCGACCCCGCCCGCCTCCTGGATGGCGCGCGTCACGAGGGCCTGACCTCGCTCCTGGGTGGACGCGCAAGACACGACGGCGAGGAAGACGGCCACGAGCAGCCCGATGCGCCTCATTGCGTTCCTCCCTGGGGGTGGATGGACACCCGAACCCTACGGACCGAGGTTGCCGATGTCAAGCCGTCCCGGGTACAGTACCGTCCATGCCGGACGCAGACGCGCCCGCCATCGACTACAAGTTGCTGGTCCAGGACGATCGCATCCACGCCTCGCTTTACACCGACCCGCGCATCTTCGCAGACGAGATGGAGCGAATCTTCCATCGCGGCTGGGTGTTCGTCGGCCACGACAGCGAGGTCCCTCGCCCGGGGGATTTCGTCACCCGGCGCGTCGGCACCGAGCCCGTCATCATGGTGCGGGACGGGAACGGGCGCGTCGCCGTCCTCGTCAACCGGTGCATGCACCGGGGCACCATGCTGTGTGCCGCCGATCGCGGCCACGCGCGCGCCTTCACCTGCCCCTATCACGGCTGGACCTACGATCTCGCCGGGACCCTGCTCGGCGTCCCCTACCCGGGCGGCTATGCCGCCCTCGACAAGGCCGCCCACGGGCTGACGCGCGCGGCGCGCGTCGACGCGTATCGCGGCTTCGTCTTCGCGAGCCTGAGCCCCGAGGGCATCACGCTCGCCGAGCATCTGGGCGCCGCCACCCGGCTCATCGACCGCTCGTGCGACCTCGCGCCCGCGGGCGAGGTGGAGCTGTCCGCCGGCTGGGTCAAGCATCACTGCGCCGCGAACTGGAAGATGCTCCCCGAGAACGACAGCGACGGCTATCACCTGGGCTTCGTCCATCTCGCCCTCTTCCGGACCATCCGCACCCAGTATCAACGCGTGGTGGGCGACGAGCGAACGATCAAGGCGGTGGTGCGCGACTGGGGCGGCGGCCACATCGAGATCGACTGGTCGCCCGGCTACGAGCGCCCTTTCGAGTGGCTGGGCGGCGCGGCCGGGCCCGCCGTCGCCGACTTCGCGGCCGCTCTGGAGCGGCGCGACGGGCCGGAGCTGGCGGCACGGCGCCTCATGGAGGGCCCCGCCCACGCGCTGATCTTCCCCAATCTCTTCCTCGGCGAGACCAACATCGCCATCGTCCAGCCCCTGAGCGTGGAAACCTGTGTGCACTGGCACACACCCATGTTCCTCAAGGGCGCGCCCGAGCTGAACGGCCGGATGCTCCGCATGGCGGAGGCGGGGATGGGCCCCGCCTCGTTCCTGATGCCGGAGGACCTCATCATCGCGGCTCGCAATCAGCTGGGCCTGCACGCGCGCGCCGCGCCCTGGCTGCTGCTGGAGCGCGGGCTCAACCGTGAGGCGGTCGACGCGGACGGGCGCATCGTCTCCCATGTCACCGACGAGACAACGAATCGCGGCTTCTTCCGGCATCTCCGCGCGGTGATGACGGAGTCCTAGGCGCGCGCACGTCTCCTTGATGGTCTCCGACGTCGATACCCGCGCCGTCACCGACTTCCTCTACGCGGAAGCCCGCCTCGCCGACGAGGCGCGCTACGCCGAGTGGCTCGCCCTGTGGACCGACGACGGCGTCTACTGGGTGCCCGCCACCACCGAGGCCGGCGCCGACCCGGAGCGCCACCTCTCGCACATCTACGACAACCGCGCCCGCATCGAGACCCGCGTGAAGCTCCTGCAGACCGGTCACCGCTACAGTCAGGAGCCTGCCTCGCGCATGCGCCGGCTCATCTCGAACATCGAGGTGACCGCGCCGGCGGCGGGCGAATGGGTGGCCGGGTCGAACTTCATCCTCGCCGAGCTGGCGGTGCAGGCCGGGCGGGAGCTCCACTGGTGGGTGGGTCGCGCCACCCATCGTCTGCGCCGCGTGGACGGCGTCCTGCGGATGAGCGCCAAGACGGTGGTGCTGGTGAACGCGGCCGAGCCCCTCCCCAACCTCGCCTTCCTGATCTGAGGCCCCCATGCTCACGCGCCTCGATCACATGATGATCTGCGTGCCCGACCTCGCCGCCGGCATCGAGACCTATCGCCGCATTGGGTTCGACGTCCACCCCGGCGGGGCCCACACGGGCCGCAGCACCGAGAACGCGATCGCCTTCTTCACCGACGACTATCTGGAGCTCCTGGGCCTGCGCGCGGATCCCCGGGTGACGCCGCCCGTGCCGGGCAGCTCGGAGGCGCGGCTCGCCGAGTTCCTGGCCCGCGGCGGCGGGCTGCGCTACATCGCCATCCAGAGCGACGATCTGGGGGGCGACGTCGCCGCCATGCGCGGCCGCGGCGTCGACGTGAGCGAGCCCTCCGACGGCGCGCGGACGACCCCGGCCGGCCTGGAGCTCCGCTGGCGGGCGGCGGCGCTCGGTCCGCAAAATCCCCTGCCCATCTTCTTCATTCAGCACCTCACGCCCTTGGCGGAGCGTCGGCGGCAGGTCCCGCGACCTGGCGAGCATCCCAACGGCGCCGTCGGCGCACAGCGCGCCTACATCGTGGTGCCCGACGTCGCGGCGTCCGCCATCGAGTACGGTCGCGTGCTGGGCTTGCCCGTGCCGCCCGTGCAGCGCGGCGGCGTCATCAAGGCGGACATGGCGGTGTTCGACCTCGGGCCTACCGGCCTCGGCATCGCCCAGCCCGCGGAGCCCGGCCCCGCCGCGGAGGCGCTGGCCCGGCGCGGCCCCGGCCCCTTCCAGGTGCTCTATCGCGCCCGCAGCTTGGACGCCGCCGCGGACTGGATGACGAGCCGGGGCCTGCCGCGCCCCGCGCGCGGCGTGCGCAACACCGGCGAGCAGGCCATGCTGGTCGCCCCGGAGCACGCCGGCGGCCTCTACGTCGGCTTCTTCGGGCCCCCGTGAAGAGGAGGACGCGATGGTGATCGTGGACGCCCAGATCCACATCTGGAGCAGCGGCAAGCCGAGCAACCTCACCCATCGCCAGGTGCCGGTCTACTCCAAGGACGACGCTCTCACGGAGATGGCCGCGGCCGGCGTGGACGCCGCCATCATCCATCCGCCCGCGTCCTGGGATACGAACGCCAACGAGCTCGCGGTCGAGGCGGCGCGACAGCATCCGGACAAGTTCGCCATCCTCGGCAACTTCCCGCTCGACCGGCCCGAAAGCCGCGGCTTGATCGACGGGTGGAAAAGCCGGGCCGGCATGGTGGGCCTGCGCTTCGTGTTCCTCCAGCCCCATCAGCGGAGCTGGCCCACCGACGGCACCATCGACTGGCTGTGGCCGGCCGCGGAGCGCGCGGGACTGCCCGTCGCGCTCCACGCCTCCCTGTTCATGCCCACGGTGGGTCAGGTCGCCGAGCGGCATCCGCACCTCAAGCTGATCGTCGATCACCTGGGGCGCACCTCGGGCACCAAGGACGAGGCGGCGTGGGCGAGCCTCCCGGAGATGCTGGCGCTGGCCAAGTATCCAAACGTGGCGGTCAAGGCCACCGGCGCCCCCAGCTACTCGAGCCAGCCCTACCCCTACCGCAACATCCACGACCCCCTGCGGCAGATCTACGACGCCTTCGGACCCACGCGCCTGTTCTGGAGCACCGACATCACCCGCATGCCGTGCTCGTGGCGCCAGTGCGTCACCCTCTTCACCGAGGAGCTGCCGTGGCTGTCCGGCCGCGACCAGGAGCTCGTGATGGGCGGCGCCGTCTGCGACTGGCTCGGGTGGCGGCCCCGCGCCTCTTCCTGAGCCTTCGCGCGACGGTCCACGAGCCCGGTTACCATAGTCACGTCGTCGTGATCATTAGTGTGGGGAGGAGACAATGAAGAACACGTCCGGCGTGATCACCAAGAAGGGGCGGCGGGTCGCCAAGCTCGTGCCCACGGGCGCGCCTGCCACCGATGTCATCGGCTGCATGGTGGGCACCGCGCGAATCGTGGGAGACGTCGAGGCTCCTCTCGCTACCGTCGCCGCGGGGGCCGCGACAGCGCCGGGGAAGAGAACTCACCGGCCCCGCAGGACCCGCCCGCGCCGGAAGCCACGGTAAAGTCCTCGCGATCGCCTCGATCACCCTTTGGGAGGTCGCCCGGGTCGAAGGCGCCGTGCTGGTGAGCCGCAACCGGCGCCTGCGGGCGAGCCCCACGGTGCCGACGGTCTGGTAGCCGGCTACGGTCCTCCACCCCAGCGCACTTGCCAGACGATCCCGCCGGTGTGCATGGTGCCCCCCGTACGGGAGAAGACGCCGGTGCTGCCGTGGAGCTTGATCGAGCTGTTGGGGGTGACGGGAAAGGACAGGGTCAGGCCGCCCCGCAGGGTTTCCTGGAGGCTCTCGCCTCTCACGTGATCGACGGTCACACGCCCGCCTCGATAGCCGACCGCGTTCAGCGCGAGCCAGATGCCATACGGCAGGCTGTAGATGAGATGGCCCTGGAGCGAGTAGAGCGGCGCACGCTCGAGGGTCCGGCTCCCCAGGAAGTCGTCGTTGGCGGTATAGAAGGTCACCCCGGCGGCCACCTCGAGGGTGAGCGGGCCCCAGGCCTTCGAGATCCCGACCTCGGGCTTGAACGCCCACCGGTTCGTCCCGATGTTGATGAGCTTGTCGTCCTCGTACTGGCCGAGTGGCACGCTCATGGTCAGGCTGACCCCGACGATGAGGTCTTGGCGATAGTCCGCGTACTCTTCCAGCGTCAGCGCGGGCGCGCCGTAGAGATTCACGGCGAGCCGCACCCTCGGATCCGCCATCCCGACGGTCTCTCGCTCCCGCCGTTCGCCCCGGAAGGTGGCCTCGCCCTTCACCCATGCGAACGGTAAAGCGAGCGCGACATTCGCCGACCGCCCGAAGAAGCTGAACGACCGCACGTAGGCGACCGCCGAGCCGTGCACGCGGAGGCTCGTATCATCCAGCGGGAGATCGGTGTCGAGATCCCCCTGCGAATACACATAGGCCAGGGCCAGGAAGTTGAGCCCGGTGGGGATGTTGGAGTAGGCCCGCGGCTCGATCTCCTGCGCTTGTGCTCCGACCGACGTGCACACCAGCACCGCCACGCCCAGCGCCACGCCTCGCCAGTCCACGGCGTCTATCTTGACTCGGCCCCCTCGCCTGGCGCAATCTTCGCGAGTACCCACCGCGAGCCTGCCACCACGCACGGAGGATTCGATGACGACCCAGGCCACCGACCCACGGCTCGACGTCGAGCAGCATCTCCACATGTACCGCCAGATGGCCAAGATCCGCGCCTTCGAGGAGCAGGTGAACGAGCTCTACAAGGGCGCCAAGATGCCGGGCCTCGCGCATCTCTACGTCGGCGAGGAGGCGGTGGCGGTCGGCGTGTGCGAGGCCCTCAACCGCGACGATTTCATCACCAGCACGCATCGCGGTCACGGCCACTGCCTCGCCAAGGGCGCCTCGGTGAACCGGATGTTCGCCGAGCTCCTCGGCAAGGAGCCGGGTTACTGCCGCGGCAAGGGCGGCTCCATGCACATCGCCGATCCCGAGACGGGCAATCTCGGCGCCAATGCCATCGTGGGCGGTTCCGCCGGCATCGCCACCGGCGCCGCGCTGTCCGCCAAGATGCGCGGCAGCGGCCAGGTCGCGGTGTGCTTCTTCGGCGACGGCGCCCTGGGCCAGGGCCTGATCTACGAGTCCATGAACATGGCCGCCCTCTGGAGGCTCCCCGTCATCTACGTCTGCGAGAACAATCTCTACGGCGAGTACACGCCGTGCGGCGAGACGGTGGCCGGCGAGATCCTCGCCCGCGCCCGCGCCTTCGGCATCCACGCCGAGGCGGTGGACGGCCAGGACGTGCAGGCGGTGAATGCCACCATGCAGCGGCTGGTGGCGCGGGCCCGGCGGGGAGAAGGCCCGGCCTTCGTGGAGTGCAAGACCTACCGCTACTACGGGCATCACGTGGGCGACGTCAACCGCGACTACCGCACGCGCGAGGAAGAGAAGGAGTGGATGACCACGCACGACCCGCTGCAGACCCTGGCGGAGCGGCTCACCGCGCAGGGGAGCGCGGATGCGGCCGTCTTCGACCGCATACAGGCCGACGTCAAGGCCGAGATCGACAAGGGCGTGGAGTATGCCCTGTCCGCCCCTTACCCCGCGGCGAGCCAGGTGGACGAAGACGTCTATGCCTGACGTCCGCGTCCACGCTCTCTGCACCGGGTCCATCGAGCTGGACCGCGCCAGCATGCTGTCGGATCTGCCCGCCGGCCAGCCCTGGACGGTGCCGGTGCTGAGCTTCCTCGTGTCCCATCCCCGTGGGCGGCTGCTCTTCGACACCGGCGTGCATTGCCAGGCCCGGCTGGACCCGCTGACCCGGCTCGGCGCGGAGCGCATGAAGCGCCTGACCGTGAAGTCGAACGAAGGCGAGGACGTGGTCCCGCAGCTCGCCACGCTCGGGCTCGCGCCGGACGACGTGCGCTACGTGGCCAACTCGCACCTGCACTTCGACCACTGCGGCGGCAACGAGTTCTTCCCCGAGGCGACCTTCCTCGTGCAGCGGCCGGAGCTCGAGGCGGCCCGGAAGCCGGGCTTCGTGCCGAAGTACAGCCCGAGCCCAATCGACTTCGACCATCCCCTCGACTATCGCCTCATCGAGGGCGAGTACGACGTGTTCGGCGACGGCTCCGTCGTCCTCATCCCCACCTACGGCCACACCCCGGGGCATCAGTCGCTGCGCGTGCGCGCGGGCAAGGACGCCCACCTGGTCTGCGCCTCGGACGCCTGCTACACGCGGGAGAACATGGACCGGGACGTGCTGCCCAATATCCTCTGGGACCCGGGCGTCATGCGGGAGTCGCTGGCGGCGCTGCGCAAGCTGCGGGACCAGGGGGGCGCCACGATGTTCTACGGCCACGATCCCGACCAGTGGAAGGGCACGCCGCGCGCGCCCGCCGCGGTAATCTAAGTCGCGCCGTCCTTCAGCAGGGCGGCGATGTCAGCGTCACTGTAGCCGAGCTCTCTCAAGATCTCCTCGCGATGCTGCCCCAGCAGCGGCGACGGGCCGATGCTCGTGGGTGAGGCCGAGAGCTTGATGGGATTCCCCACCGTGCGGAACGGTCCGCGCACGGGATGATTCACCTCGACGATCATGTCCCGGGCGAGGAGATGCGGGTCAGTCAGCACCTCGCCGGTGTCCAGGCACGCTCCGCAGGGCACCCCCGCGCCGCCGAGTATCTTCATCACCTCGTGCTTGGCCCGCGTGGACGTCCAGCCCTCCACGAGGGCGTTCACTTCCTCTCGGTTCTTCCAGCGCGCCTCCCCCGTCTCGTAGCGGGCATCGCCGATCAGGTCCTCGCGGCCGATGGCGCGGAGGAGCGGGTGCCACATCTGCTGCTGTACGAAGATGAACACGTAGTCGTTGGGCCCGCCGGGGTGGCAGCGATACGTCGTGCCCGGCACGCCCGCGCCGAGCTGATTACCGGTACGCTCCATCACCCGCCCGTAGCGCTGATGGTCGCGCAGGCTCACGCGGATCAGGTTCACCACCGCGTCCTGCATGGAGACTTCCACCGCCTGCCCTTCGCCGGTGGACTGCCGCTGCATGAGCGCCGCGAGGATGCCGATCACGCAGTGCATGCCGGTGCCGGAGTCTCCGATGGACGGCCACGCATACGTCGGGGGGCCGTCGGGAAAGCCGGTGACGCTCATGGCGCCGCCCATCGCCTGTGCGATGGGTTCGTAGCTTTTGTAGTCGGCGTACGGCCCGAACGAGCCGAAGCCCTTGATGCTGGCGTAGACCAGGCGCGGATTGAGGGCGCGCACGGCCGGGTAACCGAAGCCGAGGCGCTCGATCACGCCCGGGCCGAAGTTCTCCAGCAGGACGTCCGCCGACTTGAGCAGCGCCCGAAACACCTCCTGCCCGCGCGGGTGCTTGAGGTTCAGGGTCAGGCTGCGCTTGTTGGCGTTGAAGGCGAGGAAGAAGAGAGCGTCGGCGTCCGGGCGGTCCCGCTGCGAGTAGCGGGCCACGTCACCCTTGCCCGGCTCCTCCACCTTGATCACGTCCGCGCCCAGCCAGGCCAGCATCTGCCCGCAGGACGGCCCTGCCTGATTGTTGGTGACGTCCACGACCCGAATGCCGGTCAGCGCCTGGCTCATAGGGAAACATCCGTACCACAGCCGTCGCGCCCGGTCTAGAATCTCCGCCATGCGCTTCGGGGTCTTCCATCAGGCGTCGGCGGCAGAGGGCCGGTCGCACGCGGACCGCTACGGGGAGATGCTCGATCTGATCGCGCTCGCCGACACGCTGGGCTTCGATGTGGCCTGGCTGGCCGAGCTGCACTTCGGCGGCGCCTTCTCGCTCCTGTCCAATCCGTTGATGGCCGTGCCCGCGATCGCCGCCCGGGCGCCGCGCATCCGCATCGGCACCGCCGTCACCCTCCTGCCGCTCCACCATCCCCTCGCCTGCGCGGAGCAGGCGGCCATCGCCGACATCCTCTCCGGAGGCCGGCTCGAGTTCGGCGTGGGGCGGGGCTCCATCCCCAGCCAGTTCCACGGCTTCCGGGTGCCCCTGGCCGAGAACCGAGCGCGCTTCGACGAGGCGCTGGAGATCATCCGACTCGCCTGGACGGCGGAGCGCTTCAGCTATCGGGGCACGTTCTACGACGTGGAGGAGCTGGCGGTGGTGCCGCGCCCCGTGCAGCGCCCGCATCCGCCCATCCGCGTGGCCGTGCACAGCGCGGAGAGCTTCGCCCACATCGGCGACACGGGACTGCCCATCTACTCGGGGACCACGACCACGCCGCTGCCTCAGCTACGCGAGTACATGGCCCGCTATCGTGAGCGGCTCGCTGCCGCCGGCCACCGCTGGCAGCCCGACCAGATGGCGCTGATGCTCCCGATTCACCTGGGCTCCACCGGCGTCGCCGCTCGGGAAGCCATGCGGCCCGGCGTGCGCCGGTACTACCAGAACCTCCAGGCCATCTTCTCCCAGATCCCCGAGTCGTACGGCGAGCATCTGCCGCGCCTCAAGATCATCGAGGAGACGCTCGCCAACCTGCCCTTCGAGAAGTTCTGCCGCGATCAGGGCGTGTTCGGTGACGCCGCCGAGGTGATCGACCGGCTGCAGGCCGTTCGCGACGACTTCGGGCTCTCGCAGATCATCGCCTGGTTTGACCAGGGCGCCATGCTGCCTCGCGCCGAGGTGGAGCGGACGATGCGCGAGTTCGCGGAGCGGGTGATCCCGAAGCTATGAGGTGGCGGGAGCCGGCGCCCCCGCGCGCTCCCGGAAGCTGAACGCCGGGTCCAGCGGCGGCAGCGGCGCCCCGAAGAAGATGCGGCGCTGTATCCGCGGGAAGAACGGCGACCGCAGCAACAGCGGCAGGAGCCGCGGCACGACCCAGCGCACGAGTGGATTCGCGCTCCCCTGCCCCAGAAGCGCGCGCTGCGCCCCCAGCTGGAGGCGATGCAGCGTGCGCACGTCCTCCTCGCGCAGCCGCTGAACCTGCCGGAGCGTATCGTGCGGAACCGGCCCCCGGCCCAGCGCGGGGAGCAGCACCTGCGCCGCCACCGCCGCGGTGGCGATGGCCACGTTGACGCCGATGGCCCCGACCGGGCTCATGGTGTGCGCGGCATCCCCGATGAGGAGCAGGCCGTCGCGCGCCCAATCGCGCACGAAGCGGATGAGGCCCTCCAGTGGGAAGAAGGGCTTGAAGTCGCTCAGACTCGCCGCGAACGGCGCGAAGATCGGGTCGAACTGTCGCACCCGCGCCGCCACCGCAGCCACCCCGTCCTCTCGCCAGCGCCGCCACTCCCCGGTGGGGAGGAGAATCCCCGCCTGTATCTGCTGCGGGTACTTGGGCAGCATGAGGCCGCGAACCTTGCCAAGCGAAACGTAGAAGGTGCTGGACCAGCCGGGCGGCTGGTCGATGGTGAACCAGATCACGTCGAAGTCGTGGTGCTCGTACTCGGTCTCGAAGCCGCCCAGCCGGGCCATCGCCGAGTAGCGTCCGTCCGCGCCCACCACCACGTCCGCGCGTACCTCGAAGGGCTCGCGGCCGTGGCGCCGGCCCTTGACGCCGACCACCCGCCCCTCCTCCTCGATGAGCTCGGTCACCTTGGCTCCCATCCAGCACTCGAAGGAGGGGAACGGCTGCGCCTTGCGCAGCAGGGCGTCGAGGAAGATCGGCTGGGGCATCCAGATGGCGTAGGGATACTCGGGCGAGATGCGCTTGAACGAGAACGCGCCGATCTCGCGGCCGTTAAGCCGGACCCGGCCCGCGTCGAGCAAGGAGTGAGGCTGAGCCAGCACGTACTGGAGCAGCCCCAGCTCGTCCAGGAGATGGGCGGTGCTGGGCTGTAGCACCTCGCCCCGGAACTCGCGGTCGAAGTTTTCATGGCCCTCCAGCACCAGGACGTCGGCGCCCCGCTTGGCGAGGAGGAGGCCGAGCATGAGCCCCGCCGGCCCGCCGCCCACGATGCAGGCGTTCACGCGCGCGGTCGTCATGTTTCTAGCGTACCCTACAGCACCGACCGCACGAGCCCGCCGTCCACGAGCATGGTGGTGCCCGTGATGTAGCTCGATCGGCCCGAGGCGAGGAAGGCCACCAGGTAGGCCATCTCCATCGGATCGCCGATGCGGCCCACCGCAGTCTCCGCTGCCCGATGCGCGAGCGCTTCCTCCACCGTCTGCCCCAGCTCGCGGGCGCGCGCGGTCACGTTGGCGAGCATGCGCTCGGTGAGGATCGACCCCGGGCATACGTTGTTGACGAGGATTCCGTCGCGCCCCACCTCGTCGGCCAGGCTCTTCGCGAACGCCACCACGCCCATGCGCGTGACGCCGGACAGGGCGAGGTTGGGGATCGGCTGATACACCGTGCTCGCGAGGATGTTGATGATGCGCCCGCCCCCGCCGCGCTTCAGGTGGGGCATCGCCTCGCGGCACATCCGCGCGAAGAACAGAAGGGAACGCTGCACGGCCGTCGCCCACTGCTCCTCGGTGGCGTTGCTCGCGCGGGCCAGCGGGGGACCGCCCGAGTTGTTCACGAGGATGTCGAGCCGGCCGAACCGCTCCACCGTGGCGGCGACGAGGTCGCGCGCGGTCTCGGGGCGGTCGAGGTCGCCCGGGAAGGCCAGCGTCTCCGCGCCGGTCACATCGCGGATCTCCCGCGCCGCCTTGTCCAGCTCGCCCGCCGAGCGGCTGCAGAGGGCCACCCGGGCGCCCTCCGCGGCCAGCACCTGGGCGCACGCGCGCCCCAGCCCCTTGCTGGCTCCCCCCACGATCGCCACCTTGTCCTTGAGCTCGAGATCCATGTCCCCTCCTATTCCGCGACGTGCGCGGCCGGACGGTCCGTCGTCGCGCCCCCACCGGGCGCGGCGGCGGGCGGCTGCAGCCGGATGCGCCGCATGAGAGGGAGGAGCAGCGTCATCAGCGCGAACATCACGGCCAGCAGCCAGAAGTCGTCGGCGTAGGCCAGGAGCTGCGCCTGCTCCACCGTCTCGCGATACAGCATGGCCACCGCCCGCCGCTCGGCAGTGAAGGTATCGGCGCCCAGGCTCACGAAGTGGCGGGTCCAGCTAGCCAGGCGCGTCTGCGTCTCCGGATCCCAGACGTTGATGTGGCTCACCAGGGTGGACTGGTGGAACTGGCTGCGCTGGGCGAGCAGCGTGGTGACCACCGCGATGCCCACGCTGCCGCCCACATTGCGCAGCATCCCGTAGGCGGCGGTAGCGTTCACGAGCTTCTCGCGCTCGATGGTGGCGAGGGTAAGCGTGGAGAGCGGCACGAAGATGAAGCCGATGGCGAAACCCTGGATGAAGCGCGGCAGGGCCAGGGCCCAGTAGTCCATGCCGAGGGTGAGCGACGTCATCATGTAGAGGCTCACCGCGTTGAGCAGGCAACCGAAGGCGAGCATCCAGCGCTGATCCACACGCGTCACGATCCCGGACGCGAAGAGCGAGCAGATATTGCCGAGCCCGCCGGGCGCGAGCACGAGCCCCGACGTCCAGGCGTCGTAGCCGAGCAGCTTCTGGGTGAAGACGGCGACGAGGAGCATGCCCGAGAACATGCCGAAGCCCACGATGGAGATGAGGGCGGCGCCGGTGGCGAAGTTGCGGTCGGAGAAGACGGTCAGGTCCAGGATCGGGTCCTCGGCGGTGAGCTCGCGGATCAGAAAGCCGGCCAGCGCGCAGACGGCCACGAGGCTCATCGTCACGATCAGCGTGGAGTCGAACCAGTCCTCTCGCTCGCCGCGGTCGAGCACGAGCTGCAGGCAGCCGAAGCCCGCCACCATCAAGCCGAGCCCCCACCAGTCGACGCGCCCTGCCTTGCGGAGATAGGACGGATCGAAGAGGAAGGCGCTGGCCATGAAGAAGCCCAGCACGCCCACCGGGAGGTTGATGTAGAAGATCCAGCGCCAGGACCACTCGTCCGCGAGATAGCCCCCCACCGTGGGTCCGAGGATCGGCCCCAGGATGAACCCCACGCCCCACACCGCCATGGCGAGCCCCCGCTGGTGGAACGGGAAGATCTCCCAGAGGATGGCCTGGGAGAGCGGGATGATGGGGCCGCCGCCCAGGCCCTGGAAGATGCGCGCGATGATCAGCGTAGTGAGGTCGGGGGCGGCCCCGGACAGGAACGAGCTGGCCACGAAGAGCACGGTGCAGATCAGGAAGAAGCGCTTGCGTCCGAATATCCCCACCAGCCAGCCGGTGGCGGGGATCACCACGGCATTGGCGGCCAGATAGGACGTGATCACCCAGGACACCTCGTCGAGCCCCGCCGAGAGCGAGCCCTGCAGATGCGGCAGGATCACGTTGGTGACACTCGTGTCCAGGATCTGCATGAAGGCCACCACCATGACGGTGAGTGTGATGGCCCACTTCCGCGCGGGGGAGATCGGGGGGGCTTCCGGGGCTGGCGGCGTCATGCGTGGCTCGGGCCGTTGGGATAGGATATGCGCCGGGAACCGCCAACGCGAGGGGGCAAAGCGTGCTGTACGACGACGCGACACGTTTCACCGGGCCGGGGCGTTGGGTGATCCTGGTCATTGCCATGGTGTGGCTGCTGGCGGCCGACGCCACGGCAGCCCTCGGGCAGAGCCCAGTCACGGACAGCGACGGGCCGACCACCATCGCCGCCCCGACGCCCAGCTCGAGCGTGCTCGTGTTCCACATGACACGTCGGATGACCCCGGCGATCCTGGGGCTCGACCAGGCGTTCCGGGCCACCCTCAGGGGCGCGGTCGCCGAGCCACCCACGATCCACGCCGAGTATCTGGAGCTGACGGAGTTCGACGATGACGCGCTCCTGGAGGAGCAGCTCGCCACCTATCTCGGAGCCAAATACTTCCGCGTCAAGCTCGACCTGGTGGCGGTCACGAGCAGCCGCGCGCTGCGGTTCGTGGTCCGTCACCGCGCGCGGATCTTCCCTGGCGCGGCCGTGGTCTTCGCCGCGGTCGACAAAGAGGCGGCCGGCATCGAGCCCCAGGGGGACGTGACGGGGGTGTGGCTCTCGATGGACTGGGCCGGCACGCTCGACGCCGCTCGGCGGCTACAGCCGGACACCGAGCGGGCAGTGGTGGTAACGGGCTCCCTGGGCGTCGATCGAGTCTGGCAGGGGGCGGCGCACACCCAGCTCGCGGGGCTCGAGCGTCCGATCCCGATCACCTACCTCGGCGGTCTGCCCATGGACACCCTCGTCCAGCAGCTTGGGGCGCTCCCACCCCGGACCGTCGTCTTGCTGGGTCCGATCGGGCGCGACGGGGCCGGGCAAATCACCGAACCCCGCCTCGCGGCGGCCCGGCTGGCGGCGGCGTCCTCCGTGCCCGTCTACAGCGTGCTCGACAGCGCCCTGGGCACCGGCGTCGTGGGAGGCCGTGTCGTGAGCTTCGAGATCCAGGGGCAGCGCCAGGCCGAGCTCGCGGCGAGGATGCTGAAGGGCGAGCGGCCGCCTCCGCACGGCGACGGCACCAACGTGTATCGATTCGACGCGCGCCAGCTCCGCCGCTGGGGCCTCGACGCGCAGCGCCTGCCGGCGGGGAGCGTCGTGTTGTTCGACGAGCCGTCTCTCTGGCAGACCTACCAAGACTATCTCGTGGGCGGAGCCCTCCTGCTCGTCCTGCAAAGCTGGCTCATCGCCCGCCTCCTCATCAGCCGCGCCCAGCGCCGAAAGGCGCAGCGGGCGCTCGCCGAGCAGCTCCGCTTCGAAACGCTCGTCTCCGACGTCCTCGCCACGCTCATCACCCGTCCGGCCGGTGGCGTGGACACCCAGGTGGAGCGCGCCCTCGCCCTGATCGGCGCCGATCTCGACGTGGACCGCGTGCTGCTCGCGGAACGCAACGTGGCGCGGCAGGCCGCGGATATCACCCACATCTGGGAGCGCGAGGGCTTGCCACCTCGGCCGGCTTCCGTCCGCTGGGCGGAGTTTCCGTGGATCTCCCGGCGTGTGGGCGCGGGCCAGGTCGTCGCGGTGACCCCCGGGCACCCGCTTCCCCCCGAGGCGGACACGGACCAGCGGGCCATGGTGGCCCTCGGCACCCGCTCGCTGCTCGCTATCCCCCTCATGGTCGACGGCGCCCTGGTCGGCGTCCTGAGCTGCGCGACCGGGCAAGCGGGGCGGGAATGGCCCACCGCGCGCATCGACCGCATGCGCCTGCTCGCCGAGGTGCTCGCCACCGCGCTGGCCCGGCGGCGCGCCGAGACCGCGGCGAGCGCCAGCGAGGAGCGCTTCCAGCGCCAGCGGGAAGAGCTGGCGCACGCGTTGCGCGTCAACACGCTGGGCGAGCTGGGCGCCTCGCTCGCCCATGAGATCAATCAGCCGCTGGCCGCGATCGTCATGAACGCCTGCGCCATGCGCGCGCTGCTGGCGGGGGGCCCCGCGCAGGCCCCCGCGGCGGCGGAGGCGCTGGACGACATCGCCAGCGACGCGAAGCGCGCGGGCCACATTATCGACCGGCTCCGCGCGCTCGCGCGCAAGGAGCACACGCCCAAGAGCGGACTCGACCTCGACCACCTGATCGACGAGGTGCTCGCCCTGCTCCATCAGGAGCTCGTGCGGAAGGACATCCGGGTCCGGCGGATCCCCGCGCCTCAGCCCCCGGTGATCTCCGGCGACCCCATCCAGCTCCAGCAGATCTTCCTCAACGTGCTGATGAACGCGAGCGAGGCGATCGGGCGCGCCGAGCGGAGCGGCGGCGAGATCACCGTCGCCACCTCGAGTCCGGCAAGCGGCCTCGTCGAGGTGGCGATCGCGGACACGGGCGTCGGCGGCCAGCATCTGGATCCGGAGCGGATGTTCGACCGCTTCGTGTCCACCAAGCCCGGCGGGCTCGGGATGGGGCTGGCGATCAGCCGCTCCATTGCCGAGGCGCACGGCGGGCGCATCTACGCGAAGACCAATCCTGACTGTGGCCTCACCGTGCACGTGGAGCTCCCGTTGGAGGAACGTCCCTGAGAACCGGCGGCGAGTACCGCGAGTCCCTGCACGACGGCCGCCGGGTCTGGATACTCGGCGAGGGCCTGGTCGAGGATGTCACGCTGCATCCCCTCACCCGGCCCATGGTGGAGGAGTACGTGGCATGGTACGACCGCCACCTCGACCCCGCCTGGCACGAGATGCTCCTCGGGCCTCCGGACGCGGCGGGCGCGCGCACGCCCTGGGCCTTCGCCACGCCGCGGAGCCCGGCCGATCTCCGCGCCATGGGCCGGAGCTATGCGGCGACCATATTTCCCACGGCGGGGAACATGACGCATACGCCGGGCTACGGCAACCTCATCGCCCTGGGCATTCGCGACGTCGTGCTGCAGAGGAAGGTCTCGGCGGAGCAGCTCGCCATCGCCACGCGCTATCGCGACCTCATCACGGGCACGGGGCGCTTCCTCACGTTCTGCGCGGGCGCCGCCACCATCGGTTACCGCCTCCGCGAGGACCCGGAACAGCGGGCAGCGCTCCGCATAAACCGGGAGACGGATGCGGGCCTCGTCCTGAGCGGCAAGGTGGGCATGCACACCAGCCCGGCCTATGCCGAGGACGTGTACATCGGCGCTCACTCGGGCGTGGACTGGGGCGGGCATCGCGCGACTTTCGCGGTGCCGGTGAGCGCGCCCGGCGTGACCATACTCTGCCGCAAGGCGTCCGCGCGCCACCCGAACGCCTTCCTGGCGCCCCTGTCCAGCCGCTTCGACGAGCTGGACGGACAGCTCTGGCTCGACAATGTGTTAGTGCCGTGGGAGCGCATCTTCCTCACCGAGGCCTCGCCCGATCCCATCGCCGCCTGGTGCTTCTGGCATCAGCTGTATGCCTGGCTGGCCAAGGCCGAGTTCACGCTGGGGCTGGCCCTGGCCTGCACCCACGCCATGGGGCTGCGCGAGCACGAGCCGACGTTGGAGTACCTGGTCGACCTCGTCATCGACGTCCAGACGGTGCGGAGCTGCCAGGCCGCAGCCGAGCTGGACCCCGACGTCACCGAGGACGGCTTCTGCGTGCCCGGGCGCGGGCACGTGGCGGCCGGGAGCATCGCCATGCAGAAGGCGAGGCAGCGCATGGCGGAAATCCTGCGCATCCTCCCAGGCTCGTCCATGGTCGTCGCGCCCTCGGACAAGGACCTCGCCGCCCCGGAAGTCTCGGCCGGCCTGGAAGAATCGTTCGGCGGCGGCGGGTACACGGCCCTGCAGCGCGCGGCCCTCCTCCAGCTCGCCGCCGATCACGTCAGCTCCGCGCTGGACGGCCGCGAGTCCGCCTTCGAGCTGCACGCCAACGGCGGCATGCAGGCCTGGCGCATCCGCCTCCGCCGCTCCTTCAGCCGCTACTCCGAGCTGGCCAACGGCGTGCTGCGCACGCTGGACCTCGACATGCCCGCCGTCGACCTGGACGGCCTGCGCAATGTGACCATGCCGCAGCGGCGGCTGGTCGTGCCTCCGCCCTCACCGAGAGGAGTCAAAGAATGAGTGATCGCGAGCTGACCTACGGCGAAGCGGTGAAGGAGGCGATCGCGGAGGAGATGCGCCGCGACTCCCGCGTGTTCCTCATCGGCGAGGACGTGGCGGAAGCCGGCCATCCCTTCAAGACCTTGGTGGGGCTGGTGCAGGAGTTCGGCACGGACCGCGTCATCGACACGCCCATCTCCGAGCCCGGCTATGCCGGCATCGGCGTCGGCGCGGCCATGACCGGGATGCGCCCAGTGGTGGACGTGATGTTCGGGGACTTCATCACGCTCACCATGGACCAGATGGTGAACCAGGCGGCCAAGGTGCACTACATGTCGGGCGGCAAGATCAAGGTGCCTATCGTCTTCCGCACCACGCTGGGCGCCACGCGCCGCTCCGCCGCGCAGCACTCGCAGTCGCTGCATGCCTGGGTGAGCCATATCCCCGGGCTCAAGGTGGCCCTGCCGTCGGGGCCCTACGAGGCCAAGGGGCTCATGAAGACGGCCATCCGCGACGACAGCCCCGTCGTCATCTTTGAGGACAAGATGATGTACCGGGTCAAGGGACCGGTGCCCGCCGAGGACTACACCATTCCCTTCGGGGAGGCGGAGGTGAAGCGCGCGGGCAAGGACATCACCATCGTCGCCACCAGCAGCATGGTGGCGGTGGCGCTGGGCGCGGCCAAGATGCTGGACGAGGTCGGCATCAGCGCCGAGGTGATCGATCCGCGCACCACCTATCCCCTGGACAAGCAGGCCCTGATCGACTCCGCGAAGAAGACCTCGCGCGCCCTCGTGGTGGACGAGGGCTACGAGCGCTACGGCGTCACCGCGGAGATGGCCTCCGTCATCGCGGAGGGCGCCTTCTACCATCTCGACGCGCCGGTGAAGCGGATGGGCGCCATGGACGTGCCCGTCCCCTTCTCCCCCGTCCTCGAGGACCTCACGGTGCCCTCGGAGAAGTCCGTGTTCGAGGCGGCGAAGGCCCTCTGCGGCAAGGCCTGACCGGTGCCCACCACCGTCATCATGCCGGCGCTGGAGCTGGCGCAGGAGACCGGCAAGGTCCTGCGCTGGATGAAGGCCCCCGGCGACACCGTGAAGAAGGGCGAGCCCATCGTCGAGATCGAGACCGACAAGGTCACGGTCGAGGTGGAATCCCCCGCCGCCGGCGTGCTCCGCGACGTGACCGCCCACGAAGGCGACGTGATCCCCGTCGGGCACCCGATCGCGATGATCTACGCCGTTGGTGAACCCCTGTCCCCTCAGGGGAGAGGGCAGGATGAGGGGCCTCGGGGTGAAGGGGACGGCGCCGCGCCCACGCGCGAGATCAAGGCCTCACCCCTGGCCCGCAAGCTCGCCGCCGAGCACGGCGTCGATCTCGCCCAGATCAAGACCGCCAGCGGCAAAATCGAGAAGGCCGACGTGCTCGCCCACGCGGAGCGCCGCGCCGCCGGCAATGCGGTCGCGGCTCGGCCCATGGGCGCCGCCGCCCGCCTCGACGCCGCCTCGCCGAAGGCGCGCCGCCTCGCCGCCGAGCGCGGCCTGAATCTCGCCACCGTGCGCGGCTCGGGCCCCAACGGCGCAATCCTCACCGCTGACCTCCCCGCCTCTATACCCTCGCCCCCGGAGGGGGAGAGGGCCAGGGTGAGGGGGAGCGAGATGGGCGTCTCCAACATCTGGCGCATCATGGCCGACCGGATGACGCAGTCCTGGACCACCGCGCCGCATTTCTATCTCGTGCGCGAGGTCAACGTGGCGCGCCTGATCGCCTGGCGGGAGCGCGCGGGCAAGCAAGTCGGCGCGCGCATCACTTACACCGATCTCCTCGTGCGCCTCGTGGCCGCGGCGCTTGCGCGTCATCCCGCCGCCAACGCGTCCTGGGCCGGCGGCACGATCACCCGCCAGCCCGAGATCAACATCGGCCTAGCGGTGGCCATCGACGACGGCCTCGTCGTCCCCGTGCTCCACCGCGCCGACGCGCTGACGCTGGCCGAGATCGCCACCCGCCGCGAGGATCTCGTCGCGCGCGCTCAGACCGGCAAACTCCGCCCTGCCGACATCCAGGGCGGCAGCTTCACCATCAGCAACCTCGGCATGTTCGGCGTGGACGCCTTCAACGCCATCGTGAATCCGCCGCAGGCGGCCATCCTGGCTGTCGGCCGCATCGCGGACCGTGTCGTCGCCGTCAACGGCCAGCCCACGGTGCAGCCCACCATGGTACTGACGCTCTCCTGCGATCACCGCGCGCTCGACGGCGCCCGGGGCGCCCAGTTCCTGGGTGCCCTCGCCGACCTGATCGAGGAACCGCTGGCGCTACTGAATTGAGTCCAGCCGGGAAGGGAACGCTACGCGTCGAGAGTCGAGGAGCTCAGCGACCCCGGGAGGAGCGATGGACCGGCGCTGCGACGGTCCTGTCCACGATGTTGAGCTCGCGCAAGCGCTTCCACCCCTTCGCCAGCGCCGCGCCGATCGACACGAACTCCTCGCGGGATTCCTCGACCTGCTCGCCGGAGTAGCTGACGATACGCCACCGCCAGGCTGGATTCGACGGAGTCGAGAACGCG